>CAWDZZ010000023.1:0-64525 GCA_963806595.1 uncultured Isosphaeraceae bacterium
ATGGCATGGACGCCTACGGGACGGTGGTCGAGCGCGTGATGAAGCGATTGTTCGATTCCTTGGCTGAGAAGGATCGGCGGCGCTATGCGGCGGTTGAGGCTACGAAGCTGGGCCACGGTGGGATTGAGTACATCGCCGGTCTCTTGGGCTGCGACCCCAAGACAATCCGCCAAGGACAGGCGGAGTTGGAGTGCACGGACGACCTGGACACTGGTCGCTACTGCTCAAAGTACAACCCGATAGAACACCGGCTGTTCCCGCACGTGACGCGTGCCTGCCGCGGCGTGACATTTCGAACGCTGGAAACAGCACGTTACTACATGGCGAAGGCAAGCACGCAAGCCGGCTTGACCGTGACGGTGACGATGCTTGAGAAGGTCTACGAGACGGGCCGCAAGTGCGCGGAGGGATTCAAGGAGTCAATGACGATCGCCTTCGACAAGGTGTTGCCAAATGGAACTACCGCGCGATCCCCAGCAAATCATGAAACCGGGAAGTAATTCCCGGCCGGTTCCGTAGCGGAAGACTGTTTCCCCGCCGGTCGCCAGGACCGGCGGGGAATCGGTGTTCGGGATTTCAGCGCGACGGGATCCGCGGCCGTGCCGATCGGTCGGACGAAGTCCGCCGCGGCAGCCAGCGGACCCGGAAGCGGTCGGACTCGCGCATTGCGAACTGATATCCGCCCGCGGCGACGGCGGCGACTCCCACGAGCATCGAGAATCCGGTGGCGGCCCTGGCGCCATCCCGGTCGGCAGGCGCGGCGGCTGCGCCTGGCAGCCCGCCGCGCCCGGTCAGCTCGGAATCGGGCTCAAGCAATAGCGGTGCCGACCACGTCCGCGACGCGCCCTTGGCGGGTGCGAGATCATCCTTCGGCGCCTCGGCCGGATCCAGCGGCTGGAATGGTTCGACGACGTCGATCCATGGCGCGACCGAGGGCTCGGGCGCGAGACGCGGCAGGAACAGTTTCTGAAGCTCGGTCTCGAGGCTCTGCCCGAAATGCGTCAGTGCCGTCGGCTGTTCCTCGAGGGCTGCTAACGGCGAGTTGATCGCCTGCAAGGTGACCGGTGATGCGCTTGAGCCCAGGTGGATGACGATCGGGGCCAAGGGGGGCGGAACGATGAAGACCGTCACCACGCTCGAGGTCGACGTCGCCGAGGTTGAATTCGGATTCAAGGGCGTGATCGACGTGGACGTCGTGGTCGAAGTCGAGCCCGTGGTGGTGGCGATCGTGGTGGCCCCGGTCGACGGATCGCTCGTGATCACCAGGGATATGCTCGCGGATAGATGAGACGCGGTCGCGACGCCCGCGGGTGCCCCCGTCGATTTCGCCGGTGCGGGGGGCGTATTGAGCGTGATGAGCGCGGGGACGAGGTTATTGGCGATCGGGCTGCCCAGGCCGGTCACCAGGTCGTAGCCGGGACCGGCTTTATTGGACCCGCTCTTTCCGCTCGTGATATCGTGGTAGTTCGTGCCGCCCGACTGCAATTGATACACGCTGGTCTGGGCGTTTGCGAGCGAGCCGACGTGGTTGGCCGCCAGCCCCTGGTCGACGATGGCGATCAGGCCGGAAACCGAGGGGGCGCCACGCTGGTCCCGCCCACGGCAAACCAGCCGTACTGGCCGGAGTCGGGCACGGAGTCGTAGACGGAGACGCCCGGGGAGTTTCCAGTCGGAGCCGTGATGGCGGCGTCCCAGGCGACGTCGGGCGTGGTGCGCGCGGTGGAGCTGAGCCCGTTGGTTTGCCACGCCGGCTTGGGCTCGTAAAGGCTGGTCCCGCCTCCGCTGGACGACCAGCCGGTTTCGGAGACGTAAGTCCCCGCGCTGTTGGCGACCAGGCTCGTCCCGCCGACGGCCAGGACATTCGGCGATACCGACGGGTACTCGACCGTCGAGGAATCGCCCGAGGACGCGACGAACGTGACCCCGTTGTGGCCCGTCGGCGTGGTGAAGACGCTGTCATAACTCGTCTCACCGGAGAACTCGCCAGAGCCCCAGCTCATCGAGACCACCGAGACGCCGGATAAACCGCTGGCGAACGTGACCGCGCTGAAGAGGTCGGACAGGTCGGGCTGGGCTTCGACCAGCGCGATATTGGCCCCGGGCGCGATCGCATGCGCCCATTCCACGTCGAGCGCGGTCTCCATCGCCCATCCTGCGTTATCCTGCCGCAGACCCGTTTCGACATACTGCGTGAACGTAGGCGGCGCCGAAAGCTTGTATTGCGAGTCGAAGGTGGCGAGGTCGGCGCTGATGTTCGGATCGTAGTAGGCGTCGATGATCGCGATCGTTTGACCGGTTCCGTTGGCCGGTGTGCTTCCAAAATTGCCGAGCAGATTCACCCCGTAGGCCGACCGGATCTGGCTCGGCGTATAGCCGGTCGGCGTCGGGTTGAACGAGTTTCGAAACGGCGACACGTTGGGCTGGGCGATGATCTGGCTGAGGACCGAGCTGGCCGCAGCGCCAACCTGGGCCGTCGACAGGAGCTGACGAAGCTCCAGCGGCTCACACTGAAGATCAAAGCGCGATGATCGCCGCGCGGGGTGACGCGTTTCGAGCCCGACGCGCAGAGCGAAGCAGATTCAAGGTGCTCACGTTCCCACCTCACTAGTTGCGGATTTCGGTTGTTGCTTTCGAGGAAGGACGGGGTCGATTATACTCTAGCCTGCATGCCGAGCCGCAAGGCGTCGTGTGAATTTTCACCCCGGCATGGACGGTTCCCCATCTTGACGCACCGCACTCGTTCCCGCCGGCTCGCGCGTCGGGTTGGACCTGAGCGATCCCAATGATCCATCCCTGGCATGACGTGACCCCCGGCGAGCACTTGCCGACCGAGTTCAACGCGCTCGTGGAGATCCCCATGGGGTCGAGCGTGAAGTACGAGCTGGACAAGAAGACGGGGCTGCTTCGCCTCGATCGTGTGCTGTACTCGGCGGTTTATTACCCTGCGAACTACGGGTTCATCCCCCAGACCTACGCCGAGGACGACGACCCTCTGGACGTGCTGGTGCTGTGCCAGGAGCCGCTGTCGCCGCTGACCCTGGTGACCGCGCGTGCGATCGGGCTCATGACGATGATCGACGGCGGCAAGCGCGACCACAAGATCCTGTCGGTGGCGGTTGACGACCCCGAATTCAACAGCTTCCACGAGGCCTCGGAGCTGCCCGCCCACCGGCTGATGATGCTCCGCCGCTTCTTCCAGGATTACAAGATGCTCGAGGGCAAGTCGGTCGAGGTCGACGAGTTTCAAGCGTCGGCGACCGCGTTACCGGTCATCGAGGATTCGCTGCAGCGCTACAGCGAGCACCGGCGGCGGGGCTTCCACTAGGGCCAGGGCAGCCGCCCCGGGCATGCCGTTCCTGCTTTCATACCGAGCGATGTGGATCAAACGCTCGATGTCGCCAGCGACTCCGAGACAGTACTGCCGACTTCGTCCTCGAACCGGAAGCAGCGCCAGCCGTTGGCTTGCTCGATCAACAGGATCACCGGCTGCCGCCGTTCGGCGATGCGCTCGACGACAATGCCCTCGCTGGTCAGCCCGGTGTTCATCACGAACGTGACCACTTCACCGACGGGAACGGATCGTTTCATGGGATCAACCTTCCGTGGAGACTCGTGGAAATGCTCGAGTCATTCCGTTGCGATCTGCCAGAATCTATCGTCCCGCGCGAGAATTGTCAGGGGCAATTCCCGTCGCGCTGCTTGCCGTTGCGCTGTCCACCTTGGGCACGCAGCGAAATGAAACCGACTGCGCGGCTGATCGTCGTTCGGGGTAACGGCACAAGATACGAGCGACGAAGATGTTTGGGGGAAAATAGTCTTAATCGTATCAGAGAGTGGGCTCAGCGATGAAAGAGGAGACGCAGGTCACGCTCACACTGGATGAGCGGCCGATCAACTTGACGCAGGTATTGAAGCGCGCGGGATGTGTCGAGAGCGGCGGGGCGGCGAAGGCGCTGATCGCCGCGGGCCAGGTGCGCGTGAACGGCCAGGCGGAGCTGCGAAAGCGCTGCCAGATCAAGGCTGGCGACACGATTTCGATTGAAGGCAGTGCGCGAAGTGTGGTGATCGCGTGAGCCTGATCAATCGAGCTTTGCGTCGCCTTCCTTCACGCAGGGCAGTGCGGCCAGGATGCGGCAATCGGCTGGCAATTCCGCCTCCTCGATCAGCATGTTGGGGATGTCGTCGTCGATGGAAAACCGCGGTCCGCAGCGGGTGCAAACCAGGGTATTTCCCTCGTGGCGCAGCGGTGCCTTCCCCAGCGGACAAACCAAGAGTGAAAGCAGAGCCTCGTTCACCATGCGCCGGGTCCTCCTTCCCATCGGTGCTTGAGCCGATCCGATCGGCGTTGATCCGCGGGCACGCCTGCCCGATTTTTTGAGAGATCCATGATGGCTACGCGAGCCTCAGGGTGTATTATGCTGTCGGCGGGCAAACGATTGAAGACGGCTTCACCGAGTCACGGACTTGACGAGAGGCCATTGCCTGGGTGTCGCCCGGTTCCTGGCGGTGTTCGCGACGAGAAGCCGCGGCAGATCGATTCGAGGCGAACGAGGATCGCAAGCGTCTCGCAACCTGTGATTCCGGTGTATGAGGCGGTTGATGGCCGCCGAACGGATGTTTCAGGATGGTCGGCACTTACGTCGTTCGATATGGTCGGATGCGATTCCTGGGCGAGTTCTCCGGCCTTCCCGATCACGATCACACGCGGGGAGAGCAGGTCGTGGTGCGCAGCGATCGGGGTACGGAGCTGGGCGAGCTGCTGTGCCCGGTGTCGGAACGGACCTCGCGATTCTTGTCGAATGCGGCGCACGGGGAGATCCTCCGGATGGTCACGCACGAAGACCGGGAGCAGGAATCCCGGTTGGCAGCGGACCGCGATCCTGTATTCGCGAGCTGCCAGGAGCTGATCGCGAAGCGCCGGCTTCAGATGAACCTCGTCGACCTGGAGATGATCCATGGCCGCGAGCGGGTCATCTTCTATTACCTGGCCGAGAAGCGCGTCGACTTCCGCGAGCTGGTGAAGGACCTGGCCCGCGTGCTGCGGACTCGCATCGAGATGCGCCAGATCGGGGTGCGCGACGAAGCGAAGCTCCTCGCCGACTATGGCGATTGCGGCAAGCCGGTCTGCTGCAACACGCATCTCTCGCGGATGCCGCCGGTGTCCATGAAGATGGCGAAGATCCAGAAGACGACGCTCGACCCGGCCAAGATCTCGGGGCGGTGCGGCCGCCTCAAGTGTTGCCTGCGCTATGAGTATGACAACTATCGCGAGCTCGAGCGGACGCTGCCGGCGATCGGTTCCCGGGTGGTGACGCCGAAGGGAAAGGGCCGCGTGATCGCGCAGGAGATTCTCGCCGAGAAGGTGGTGGTCGAGTTCGAGGACCATCGGCGGATCATCGTGGGGCGGGCCGACCTCTTGAGCGTCGAGGCCCCCAAGGGGCGCCCAGCAGCGCCGCTCGAGGACGATGAGGTCGACGACATGCCGCCCGCCGGGCGATTCGGATCCGAGGGCGAACACCCGCGAGATCGACCTTCCGGAAGCAGAGGGCCCCGGCGGGAGCCCGATCAGGAAGACTTCGGATTCGGACCGAGCTCATAGGATGCCAGCGGAGGACAGTCGCTGTCATGAGCTTCCGCGACGAGCTGGCGCAGATCATTGCCAGAGATCCGCGTTATTCGATCGACGCGTATGCGTTCGTTCTGGAGGCGCTCAACCTCGCGCGGCAGCAGAAGTTGAAGGGCAAAGCGCGCGATCGGGGCCAGGACCGCAGCGTGCAGTCGGCGGCTGGAGGGCGCGCTGCCTCGCGCCAAGCCAAGACTCCTCGGGCCGCAGGGCACGTCAGCGGCCGCGAGCTGTGCGAGGCTGCCCGGCGATTGGCGCTTCGCCAGTTTGGATTGCTGGCGTCGACCGTGCTGTCGGAATGGGGCGTCCGTTCCACGTCCGACATCGGTGAGATCGTGTACAACCTGATCGCCGCCGGCGACCTCGAGAAAACCCCGAAAGATTCGCGCGAGGACTTCGAGAACGTGTTTGACTTCGAGGCAGCCCTGAAACCCCAGTCGACCACGACGGGCGACGAGGACGAGCTGTAGGCGATCCGCGGCGAAAGGAGGCGAGTGTTGAACGCAAAATCGGCGCGTGCTGTCTTTGGCGCGGCGGTGGCTGTTTATGTCCTCTGGGTCGCCGCCCTGGCCACGATGGCGATCGCGACCGGCTCTCGTCCGGGCGCTGTCCGGACCCGGGCCGTGCCCGCGCCGGCATCGTCTGCGCCGGCGCTCGAGTCACCGGCAAGGTGACCATAGCGCGGCGGGCGGCCTCACTCGACCGCAGGGGCGCCGGCGCGATCGCGGTCGCCGGAATCTATCCCAGGTACAGCCGAGAGCTTCCCCTGGGAAGGTCGAAGCAGGCGATGAGCGTGCGATCCTGGAGATGGAACATGCCGGCCGCGAGCTTGCGCGGGGTCGAGACAGGTGAAAGAGCCGTCTCGGTCTGTCCGGCCTTCATCCGCACGCGGCTGGTGGGCTGGGCAACCTGGGCGGCGAGCTCGAGCTTGATCGTGAACTGGGGGCAAGCGAAGGGTGCATCGAATGCGACGAGACCCGGCTCCGGGCATTCGATCCGGGTCAGCTCGCGCGCGGCCCAGTATCGAGCGATCTCGCTCAGCTTCATCCAGAGCAGATGGTCGTAGGCGTCGTGCAGGCGGCTGACGATCTCCTGGAAGATCTTGAATCCCACCTCTTCACCGTTGAAATAAATGCCGGGCCAGTGGCAGACCAAGATGGCCGGCTCGCCGCGGGCGATCACCTCGGTCAGTCGGCCGTGTTTCAGGTCGGCGGTGATGAACTGGTCGACGGTGCCGGGCGTGAGTCCATCCCAGCCTCCGAACCAGTCGCCCGTGCAGCCGACGATCGAGACGACGCATTCGGGGTTGGGAGTGTTCAAGCCGGTGGCGTACTCGACGCGCGGAGCGACGCTGCGGTCGTCGGTGAAGAGGTGTCGGAAGTAGTGGGGAATCTCGGTCTGAAACACGTCGCGGCAGGCCCTTAGCGCGCCCTGGGCGAGCGCCGGCAGCGCCGCGCGTGCCAAAGCCGCCGGGCGTCGTGACCCCGGAGCAGGCGATGCCGGCGTTCTTGAGGATCGAGAGAGCGTAGGCGATGTAGTTTGTGAGCTCGTCGGCCGATTTGTCGCGCTCCAACCCCAGTTTTCCATGAAGTTGGCGCTCCGCTCCGGGAACGGCCGGCCGGTCTTGGTGTCGATCACCCAGGTGTGGCTGATCATCTCCGGGTGAATATCCCAGTTGGGCATCATGAGCGAGCGCACGAGGTCGAGGCTGGCATCGAGCTCTTGCTTCGACCAGCCCGGCAGATCACGATCGAGCCAGCCCACGCAGGCTGGATGCGGAATCAGGCTGTATTTCCCCTTGATTCCTCGTGAGCCGCACCACTCGCCGAACTTGCGGACGAATGCGTCGGGGATTTGCGCGGCAGTTTTTGCCAGGGCTGAGGGTACTCCTGGGGAAACACCTCGTGGAACTGGGGAATGCAGAAATGAGCGAGGTTGACCAGGCACGTGGAGTCGTCGATGATCAAGCTGACGGGCACCCGATCGCGGGGGTTAATCACCGTGACGCCGCCCGGCGGTTTCGCCGGCCTCGCGCCGGGCTGCTGAAATAGTGCCGGGCTGCTGATTGGCGGCCGCCGGGCTTGATCCAGCGCGAGCCCCATCCCCAGTCCGGCACCGGTGGCCTGCAGAAATCCGCGGCGAGAAATCCTTGGCATGACAGCGACCCTCCGCAACGAACGATGTTCTGGCGCGCCACCCGGCCCGGCCCGAGCATGACGATCTCACCGGGCGATGAGGATCGCATGACGTGAGCAGTACGGGCAAGTGCCCGCGGTCGCATTGTATCGCGGGCAGCCGCACAGGCCAGCGGCGTCCGCCGATGAATCGGCTGAAACCGCCCGTGAAATGCGACAAGGGACGATCGGGAGGACCACCGTTATGACCGAGAACCCGCCGCTTTGGATCGACGTCGACGGCGGCCGTGTCCATTACCTGGTCGAGGGCCCGGAGGACAGACCGAAGGTCGTGCTGCTGCATGGAGCCAGTTTCAATGCGCTCACCTGGCGCACGATCGGGACCTTGACCGCGGTTTCAGAGGCAGGCTGGCGGGCGTGTGCGATCGACCTGCCCGGTTTCGGAGATTCGGCGTCGCTCGAGGGCTCTCCGCGCGGCTGGCTGCGGCGCGTGCTCGACGGGCTCGCGATCGATCGGCCGGTGGTGGTCTCGCCGTCGATGAGCGGCCGGTACGCTTTACCTTTTATTATCGAATCACCCGAGCGGGCGGCCGGGTTCGTGGCAGTCGCACCCGTCGGGATCTCGAGCTATCGCAAGCAGCTTGGCCAGATCAGCGTCCCGGTCCTGGCGATCTGGGGCGAGCACGACGATATCGTTCCACTGGAGCAGGCCGATTTGCTGGTGCGCAGTGTGAAACACGGCCGCAAGGTGGTCATCACGGGGGGCAGCCACGCGCCCTACATGTCGGATCCGGCGGCGTTTCACCTCGAGCTGCTCAAGTTCCTGGACGAGCTGGCATGATCGGATCGGGCGGGTCCACCTTCGTCAGAGGGCGCGATGTCAATCAAGGTGATCGGCGCCGGGCTGGGACGAACGGGCACGCTCTCGCTGAAAGCCGCCCTCGAGGAGCTTGGCTTCGCGCGATGCTATCACATGACCGAAGTGATCGCCCATCTCGAGCACGCCGCGGTCTGGGACGCGGCCGCAACCGGCCAGCGCGTCGACTGGGACGTGCTGTTTCAGGGTTATCGGGCGACCGTCGACTGGCCGGGCTGTGCCTTCTACGAGCAGCTCATGGATGCTATCCTGATGCCAAGGTGATCCTCACCACGCGGGACGCCGAGTCATGGTACGAGACGCCCGGCAGACCATCTTCTTCGTGCGGCAGACGTATCCGCGCCTGGCTCAGGCTGGTCCTCCCGCGGATACGGCGCTTCACCGCGATGCTCGATCGTGTGATCTGGGACGGTACGTTCCATGGCAGGTTTGCCGACAAGCCGTACGCGATCGACGTTTTCGCCCGGCACAACGAAAACGTGCAGCGCAGGGTTCCACGCGACCGGCTACTCGTCTTTCAGGTCCGCGAGGGATGGGCGCCCTTGTGCACGTTTCTGGGCATGCCGATTCCGGACGGCAAGCCGTTTCCCCATCTGAACGACGCTGCCGAATTCCGGAAGCACACCACTCGCATTGCGCGAGTCATGCGAATCTTCGGGTACAGCTTCCTGACGCTGGTCGTGGTTCTGGTCGCGTGGCTGGTGAGCCGTTTTGTCCTCTGAGTCGCCGATTTAACGAGCGGATCGCCGGCCGAACAGGCGGGTCTCGGCGATATAGCTCTGGGCGCCGAGCGGTGTGAGGCCGACGCCGAAGAGGGGGTTATAGAGCGGCGACGAATAGGAATAGATGCCTCCGAAGCCGTAGCCAGGAAATCCGTAGCCCATCCCCGCCATGCCGTAACCCATCCCCGCCATGCCGTAGCCCATCCCCGGCATGCCGTATCCCATCCCCCCCATGCCGTATCCCATCCCCCCCATGCCGTATCCCATCCCCCCCATGCCGTATCCCATCCCCGGCATGCCGTAGCCAAAGCCATAGCCCATCCCGGGATAGCCCATACCGCCGAATCCGCCGAACCCGCCGAAGCCATATCCGAAGCCAGGATAGCCGACGGCCCAGCCGCCGCCGCCGTACGCGGGGAACTGAGCTTCCGCGTTCCCGGACGATCCCAGCAGGATCGCCAGGGCGAGGGTCATGATCGCAATCGAGCCGCCGAGGCGTTTCTGGAGCCGACGCATGATGAGCCTCCTCCAATGAGAGCTCGGCTCGCCGGGGTTTCACGCGGAGCCCCCGGCTCGAGACACGCCCTCTGCGTCAATTATAGCGCCGGAATATCGGGTGCGGAAAAGAATGCGTCCGCGGGCGCGGAGACAGCCTGCGGCACGCTATTGCGACTAAGACGCCGGAACGGCGTGAGCAGCGGGCGTCGGAGCCGGGACGGCGCCGGCGCGATGCAGCCGGTTCCAGCGGCGGCGGCGGACCCAGTAGAAGAGCACGGGCAGGAACAGGTCGATCACCTCGTCGGCGACGAGGATGCCGCCCAGGACGGGTGCGGCCATCGGCCGGATGATCTCGGAGGCGACGCCGCTGGCCCAGAGCATCGGGGCCAGGCCGAGGACGACCGTCCCCTCGGTCAGGAGCTTGGGCCGCAGCCGGTGGACCGCCCCGTTCATGACCGCCAGGCGCAGCTCGCTCGAGGTCGATCGCGCTCCAGCCCGCCGGCCCTGGCGACCGCCTCGCGCAGATAGACCAGCATGATGATTCCCGTCGAGGTCGCCATGCCGAAACAGGCGATGTAGCCGATCCAGACCGTCACCGACAGCTTCAGCCCCAGGAGCCACTGGAAGAACAGCCCGCCGGCGATCGCTCCCGGCACCGCCAGCATCATGAGCGCGGCATCGGCCAGGTCGTGGTAGGTCAGGTAGAGGATCAGGAAGATCAGGGCGACCACGATCGGCACCACGACGGTGAGCGTCCGCCGCGCGCGGATCGCGTGCTCGAACTGGCCGGTCCATTCGACGAAGACGCCGTGCGGAAGCTTGGCGTCGCTGGCGACGGCCGCCTTTGCCTCGGCGACCAGTTCGGCCGCATCGCGGCCCCGGACATTCAGCCGCACGTAATTGCGCAAGAGCCCGTTTTCGCTCTTGATCGACGCGGGGCCCTCGACGACCTGCGACGTCGGCGACCTCGGCCAGCGGCACCTGCCGCGGCTGGGCTGGGCTGTGTCCGACCCGAGCCGGGCCCGCTGCGCCGCCCGCGGGCCGGCACGGGCAGGTTCCGGACCGACTCTTCGTCGTCGCGCCAGGCCCGGCTATAGCGGACGACGACCGGGTGCCGCTCGCGGCCCTCGACGGTCGACGTGACCACCTTGCCGGCCAGGGCGGTCTCGATCACGTCGTTCACGTCGCCGGCACTCACGCCGAGCTTGGCGGCCCGGTCGCGGTCCAGGCGGATCTCGATGTAGGGCTTGCCCCGGATCGGATCGGCCACCACGTCGACCGCGCCGGCGCAGCGGCTTGACGACCCGGGCGACTTCCTCCGAGCCGCGGATCACGTCGTCCAGGTTGCGGCCCAGCACCCGGATGCCGATCGGCGTGTTGACTCCGGTGGCCAGCATGTCGACCCGATTCTGGATCGGCATCGTCCAGACGTTGGTCCAGCCCGGCATCTGGACCGCCAGGTCGAGCTCGCCGCCGAAGGCCGCCAGCTCGTCGCGATCGACCTTCCAGAGCAAGAGCGCGGCGGCCGAAGCGGCGCGAGAGAGCTCGTCCTGGATGCGCGTCGAGTACCGGCTGCGGCTCGACCAGCGGGCTCGAGGCCGGCCGGCGCGCTCCGGTGCCATGGTGATGGCCGGCGGCCGGCGGCTGATGTGTGGCGGGTCGCCGCCGCAATGCCCGCCGCGCGGACCGCCGCGACGCCTCGCGATAGGCCGCGACGGCGGGATCGATGATCGTCGCGCGGTCGAGGAGCTGCTCCATGCACAGCCTCGTAAAGATCGGCGCGGCGCGGGCGATCAGCTCGCCGTCGAGCTTTTGCGACGTGCCCGCGCCAGAGCGGCAACGACGCGGCTTCCTCGGGATCAGTGGGGCTGCTCGAGGACGGGAGAAAGCCCGCCGGTGTCGCGGAGCATCTCCTGGTTGCGGTGGTAGGCATATTCGCGGCTGGCGACGTCGAAGAGGGGCAGCGCGGCCGCCACCGCTGCTGTCGACCAGCGCGTCGCGCGCGGCCGCCGACTCGGCGGGCGCGGATCACGCCGCGGGCGACCAGGGCATCGTAGACGGCGCGGCCGTGGCCGGCGGCGTCGGCGGCCCGCAGCTTGCGGCGAGGCCAGAACTCGCGCGGGCGGAAGTTGACCATGGTCTCGATCATGTCCATCGGCGCAGGGTCGGTCGGCGTCTCGGCCCGGCCGGCCTTGCCCACGACCATGTCGACCTCGGGGAACCGGCAGAGGACCATGTCGCGCGCCTTCAGGTCGTCGACCGACTCGGTCACCGACGCGCGAGGAACGGTGATCGGCATGTCCATGACCATCCCCTCGTCGAGCGGCGTCATGAACTCGCGCGCCAGCGGCTGCATCTTCTGCTCGGCGATCAGGGCCACGACCAGCAGGCTGGCGGGGGCAGCGATCGCGATCCAGCGGCGCCGCGGCGAGTACGCGCGTTGCGAGTCATCGCCAGAAACAGCGTCGCGAGCAGAACGGGCCGGCTTCCCAGCGGGGCAAACCCCAGCAGGAGCGTCACACCCAGCACCCAGGCCAGCGCGGCGGGGCGGTCCATCAGGTAGGAAAGCACAGGCCGGTACACCTCGATCACGCTGCGGATCAGCGGGTTCTCCAGCTCCGACCGCAGCCGGCCGCGGATGAAGATCGTGCACAGGGCCGGCACCAGCGTGATCGCCAGCACGGCGACAGCCGCGAGCGCGAACGTCTTGGTGTAGGCCAGGGGGTGGAACATCTTGCCCTCGATGCCGCCGAGCGCGAAGACGGGCAGGAACGACAGCACCATGATCGCCACCGAGAAGACGATGGGCCGGCCCACGGCCAGGCACGCCGGCAGCACGATGCGCCGCACGTCGCCGCGCACGGCCCGCGTGCCGAACTGCTCCCTGAGCCGGTGCATGACGTTTTCGGCCATCACGACCGACGAGTCGACCAGCACGCCGATCGAGATGGCGATGCCCGCCAGCGACATGGCGTTGGCCTGGATGTCGACCATGCCCAGCCGGCGCAGCACCGCCATGATGAGGAACGACGACAGCGCGGCCAGCGGGATCGTGCTGGCGATGATCAGCGAGGTGCGCACGTGCAGCAGCACGAGCAGCACGCAGAGCGAGGCCGACACGATCGCTTCGACGACGGTGCGCGGTGACGGTGGCGATCGCCCCCTCGATCAGCGGCGTGCGGTCGTAGAACGGGACGATTCGAACGCCGCGCGGCAAGCCGGTCTGAGCTCGCGGATCTTGGCCTTGATGCGGCGCGTCACTTCCAGCGGGTTTTCGCCATGTGGCCATCAAGACGACGCCGCCGGTGACCTCGTTGCCGTCCTTCTCGAGGACGCCGCGGCGAAAGCCCGGGCCGATCGCGATCTTCCGCGACTTCGGCCAGCCGGATCGTGCCCCCGCCGGCAGCGGCAACGACCACGTTCTCCAGGTCGCGCAGCGCGCGGGCGGAGTCGAACGTCTCGTCACCGGGCGTGGGCGACGCGCCCAGCCAGCGCGACGCCCCGCACCACGTATTCGGCATTGCCCTTGTGGAGCAGGTGTCCGCCGGACGCGGCGTTCGAGCCGGACACGGCCCGAACAACATCGCGCGAGCGACACGCCCAGAGCGCGCAGCCGGTCGGGGTCGGGGGCGACCTGGTACTCGATCGGGAACCCGCCGACGCTCGACGACGTCGGCCACGCCGGGGACGGAGCCGAGCTGGGGCGGACGTACCAGTCCTGGATGCGCGCAGCCGGCCCAGGTCGAATCCCCTGCCTTCGACGGTGTACCAGAAGATCTGGCCGGTCGCCGGCGCGTCCGGCGCCAGCTCGGGCGTGGCGCCGGCGGGCAGTTGCCCTCCGAGGCAGGCGAGCCGCTCGGCCACGCGCCGGCGCCCTCGGCCGAGGACGACCCCGTCGTCGAAGATCACGCTGATCATCGAGAAGCCGACGTCGCTCGAGGAACGCACCACCCGGACGCCGCGCAGCCCGCGCAGACCCAGGGTCAGCGGATAGGTCACCTGGTCCTCGATCTCGCGCGGGCCGTGCCCTTTCCATCGGTGAAGACGATGACCTGGTTTTCCGAGAGGTCGGGGATGGCGTCGACGGGAGTTTCCCAGGCGGCCCAAGCGCCCAGCACCGCCAGGGCCAGGCTCGGCGCCGAGACCAGGGCGCGGTTGCGGATCGAGAAGGTGATGATCGCGTCGATCATGGGCTTTGGGGGCCTGGGAAGCTTCGCCAGATACTTCGCGGGCTCTTGCTTCAGCTTGAACCTCGCAGCCGTCGCAGCAGAGGAAGACGACTCGGCCGGCGACCACGCGGCGCTGGGCGTCCCCATCGAGCCCAGCGGCTTGCCGGTCACGGGGCAGAGCTTTCTGGCGCTTCGGCGACCGGCGGTCCTCGGGGGAGAGCCCTTGAAGCGGCTGCTGCCGCGATCGTCTGCGGTCGGCCGCGGTTTTGACGCGGTCGGGCGCGGTCGCCGCGCTCGCCCCGGCCGCGCCGAAATAGCCGGCGGCGAGGCTCGGGATTCAGCCGCGTCTCGGCGTCGAGCAGAAACGCGCCGGCGGTCGCGACCTTCTGGCCTGCCTCCAGCCCGCGGACGACCGGGTAGAAATCGCCGCAGCGCGGGCCGAGGACGACCTCGACGCCGTCGAACATCCCGGGCATGCTCTCGACGAAGACGACCTTGCGCGCGCCGGTATCGACGACCGCCGACTGCGGCACGGCCAGGACCTGGCCCGGCGGCCGATACGAGACCACGCGGGGCCGCGAGCTCCATCCCGCCGCATTCGCGACAGGTTGAGCCGGCTTTTCCGCCGTGACGGCCGGGTGCATCGGGACACCAGCCAGCGCAGCCGCTGGTGGTCGGCCAGCGGCCGCGCTTCACGCTCGAGCTGGTCGAGCGGGCAACGGCCCGGCCCGGTCGCGACCGAATCCGGATGCTCGGGGCAGACATAGACTCGTCGCGGCTCGCCGGGTGCAACGGGCCCCGGCTCTACGGCAACGAGCGAAACGGCTCGAGCGCGGCCATGGGAGCCTTGAAGTGGACGACCGCGATCATCCCGGCCTTGATCTCACGCGGCGGGTCGTCGATCGCGACCGTGGTGCGCAAATATTCCCAGCCGCCCTCGGTGCGTGCGCGACCACCGCCCGGACGTGGCCGGCGAACGGCTCGTGGCCCGGCAAGCTCGGCACAGGTAATGTCGGCGACCTGACCCTCGGCGATCCAGGGCGCCTGCCGCGCCGGCACTTCCAGCATCACGGTCGCGGACTCGCCCTGCCGCGACACGGTTCCCGGATGATTCCAGCTCGCGCACAAGCGGCCGGAACGACTGCCGGCGACGTCTGGATTCCGGCGAGCTGGATCCGGTACGGCGAGAGCTGCATCCGCGCGATGACCCCGTCGGGCAGCGCGACGGCCTCGCCGCGCTTGCGGCGCACCAGGGCCATGTTGCAGATCCCGCACTTGCCCGGCCAGTCCGAGACGATGCCCGGGTCCATCGGGCAGAAATACTCGGTGTCGCTCGAGATCGCGCGTGCAGGGCATGCTCTCCGACCTCGAGCCGCCGGGTGAGCCTGTCCCAGTAGTTGCGAATCACGTCCCAGCGGCCGACGACGAGCGCCGCGAGCACGAGCACAATCGGCATGCGCAGCCGGACCTGCACCAAGAGGAGTGCTGGCGCAGCTCGCGGCCAGATCCCGCCGCGAAACTGGCGCGCGGTCGAGCCATTGGACAGTGAACCAGGCGCGAAGTCTCGTCATCTCGCCCTGCTGGACCGCGTGGAGGACGGCTTCGACTTGGGAGCCGGTTCCGGGTTGTTTTCCATGTTGAGTGTTCGCTTGTAGTCTTCCTCGCGGAAGACCCAGACCGGGTCGCGGCCGTGGACGATATAGCGGACGTCCTCGGACGTCTTGCTCTTCTTCATGGTCAGCTTGACGGCGAACTGCTTGGTGCCGTCGTCGCCCGCTTCCTCTTCGCCGATCTGGAACGACTCGAGCTGCTCGCCCCGCTTGCCAGATCGAGTCGACGGCGCGAACCGGCTGCTTCGATTCGACTTCACCGAACGGCTTGCCATCGCGCCAGGCGGTCAAGGCGGCCTCAAGGGATGTGCGTGCCTCGTCGGCCGTCGGCGTGTACCGTGCAAGTCCATCGCCACATCCGGTGCAAAGGCCAGCGATGACGAGCGCGGCGGCCAGGCCGGTTCGTCGCAGTTCGTTGGCTATTTTCATGGGTCGTGTCCTCGTTCCCAGGCTTCTCTAGCAGTGGAGATAAACGAGCGAGCCGGGCTCCGTGGCCAGCCGCGGAGCCGGCGCGCTTGTTCTCGTTGTTCAATAAGCGTCGGCCGAGATGACTTCGCCGCAGATTTCGCGTGCCGAGCGCCCGCCACGTCGTCAGGTCAACGCTGGTCTTGATGAAGCGCCCCGACGCGTCACCCATGAGGACGTTCACTCCGCCCGGGTGATTGCTGGAAGGGGGAACCTGCATCGCCATGTTGGCCATGGTGCCGGGGAACGGCGCCCCGCGCAGCTTGTCGAATTCGGCGGCGCGACGTGGTTGTACAGCGCTGCAGCACATCTCGCCCATGACCCAGCTCATCCCCTGGCGCGCTGGTGAGCGGCGGGGCGGTGAGGATGTTGATTGACTGGCAGGTCTGATACGTCGCATCCAGCGACGTCTGATTGGCCATCATCAAGAGGTCGGTGCTGAGGATTGGGGACGCCTTGGCCTCGGAGCTTCTCGCTGAAGTAAGCGGTGTTGCTGGTGCCGTCAGTGACGTGCGCGACCTGGACCGAACTGTTGTAGTAGAAGATTCCGCGGGGAACCTCGGCGGGGTTGGTGTTCGGGAAGTTTTCACTCAGGTCGCACGCCCAGGTCTGCTGATTGCCCAGATAGTTCGTTGCGCCAGGCCACGTGGGGATCGGCGGCTGATCCGACGGGCACAGGAAAACCGCGATCTGCGTCAGAGCAGCCGTCATGTTCTCGCGGTTGGGATCAATGTAGGCCGGCATGAAATCGCCCGGCGCCGGCCATGCCAGGCGTCTCGGGCGGCAGGCTGAAGTTGATACTGTTGAACAAGTTTCCCTGCTCGATGAACATCAGCAGTTGACTCAGTGCCGACCAGCGGGCATAGGCCGCCGCCAGCGGAATGGCCACCGGGTTGTACGACAGCCCCTTGGCGAAGGGATACACTCGTAATGCGCTTTCGTAGTTGGCGATGGCCAGCCCGATCTGCTTCAGATTGTTCAGGCACTGAGACCGGCGGGCTGCCTCGCGTGCGGACTGCACGGCGGGGAGCAACAGCGCGATCAGGACCGCGATGATAGCGATGACGACGAGCAGCTCGATCAAGGTGAAACCGTACCGAATTCTTCTCATGGGATCCGCCCCTTGCTGGAGAGTGAACTAGCGATCAAGATAAATATGAGTACGTTTAGATTATGCGAGTTCAAGCGGACCACGCGCGTCCGCGTTCCCGATCGGGAGTTTTAGAATATTGTTCGCGAGAGCGCCGCGAGGTACAGGACGGCGCGACGCGCTTCGTGCCGGCGGCCGCCCGCATCCCGCGATCGACCGGCGTTGCCCGAGTAAACGCGCTCGAGAGTTCGCCAATGCTCGCAGCCGACGGCGGCCAGCGCGACGCCACGCGCTTGCCCGACGACGGAAGGGACCCGCGAGTTGCCAGTCAAATTGCGAGCCGGCCGGCGGTCGTCTCAGCGAGCAAGTATAGCGCGCGGAGGCCGTTCGATGGGGGTGTGAAACCGCGCCGGACGGAAATGCCGGCTCTCGCCCGCGAAACGATGGGATTCGGGGAACAGCGGTTGCGGGCCGGCCGTCAGGTCGCCCCAGATCGTGACGCGGGTGGCACTGGGGACGGTCGAGCTTGCAGGGAGGTCTGGAGGCGCCGGAGCAACTCCCGCCGGCGCATGGACTGCGCGGATTCTGCGGCTCGGGAAGCCCGGGCTCGTGCCGCCAACCCTCGCTGGCCACGGTCGAATTGCACCAGATCGACGAGGGAATTGCGAAGGTCGCTGCCTTTGACCCAGGGGTGATTGCAGTCGGCTCTGGCTTGCGCGGGCAAAATGCAATTCAACACCGCGAGCACGAGGCATGCCGCGCCGGTGGAAGCTGCCCATCGCCAGCGAGAGACGCGCGTCATCGCGGTTGGGTACCCCGACGATCAAGGACCAGCGGCATTCGTTCACCTTCCGTGGGACAGGTCGAAACTGATTTCGCGATTCGGAATTGCGAGACGGTCGGTCACTCAGTCTACCAAATTTAGCCGGGCGCAGTCAGAATCGCAAGCATGAGTGTTCGAATCGTCAACAATGCTTGCGGCTGGGTGGGCGTCCTTTGCGGCTGGGCTGTGGTCGTCGTGGGCATGCCGGGATGTGAGGCGCGGAATGACGATGTGCCCACTCCGGCCTTCGTGCCCGGATGGGAACAGGCCCGGGAAGTGCTGGAATCGACCTTGTCACGGTGGCGGGATGCGCCGGCGTCCGCGCCCCTGCCCGCGTCGTTCGACGTCCCATCGGTCCAGTTCGTTGACAAGACGCGCAGGCCCGATCAGCGCCTGCTGTCGTTTCAGATCCTGGGGCAAACGGAAATCGAGTACGCCCGGCAGTTCACGGTCCGGCTGAACCTCGCCGGCGAGGAGTCGCCGCAACTGGTCAAGTACAACGTCCTGGGCGGCGGACCGTTCTGGGTCTTCCGGCTCGAGGACTTCGAGATGTTCACCCACTGGCAACACGACATGGGGGATCAGCCGGCGGCGAACAGTGGGCAATGAAAAAAGCGGCGGAATCGGTGCGCGTGCGGCGCGTGGGAACTTGGTGGGACGCCTTGCGTCCGAGATTCGGCGGGGTCGCAAGACCCACGCCGAACCTGGAGAGCAGAGCTTGCCGGTGACCTTCGGTCGGGGATTTGCAGGCGCCGGCAGGTGCGCTCATTGAGACTTTGCGAAGCTCAATCCGGGATCGTCCGGACCGCCGCCGGGCACCTTGAAGCTGAAGTGCGACTCGTCCTGCCACGTCACGTTGCCGACCATGGGCGGACCTTGCTCCTGGGCCAGCGTCAGCAGGCCGTTGCCAGACGTCATTTTTCCCTCGATCTGGCGGTCCTGGCCCTTGTGCGTGACCTTCCAGTGGAAACGTCCGTGGTCGGGAAACGTGAGCGTGATCGTAGTGTCCTGTTCTGGCTGGGCGCTGAATGTACCCTCGAACCGCCCCTCCCTGCCGGGCGCTGTCACTGCTGGCCGAGCCGGCGGCACGGAGCCGGGCGCGGGGGCTGGGCCGTCGCCCCTCCGGGGGTCGCAACCGAGCCGCCCAGCCGCTGGATTAACCCGGCCGCAATCGTGTCGGTGGGCTGAAGCGCCACGACGCGCTTCAATTGTTCCAGGGCAGCGTCCGAGTGTCCTTGCGTCAGGTACAGGTACGAAAGCACGAACCGAGCGGGTGCTGAGCCGGCATTCTCGCGGCAGTAGCTCTCGAGCGCCCGTAGTTGCTCGGTGTACACCGACACGTTGGGATAAAGGCCGATGAAGGTTGGCCAGTCCCACCCGGGACCGACCGCCAGCACGGCGTACAAGGGCGCCGCGGCGTCGGCATAGCGGCCAAGTGCAAACAGGGTCACCCCACGGAATTCGTGCAGGGACGCGTCGTTGGGTAACTGGCGGATCGCCTGGTCGGTCAGGTCGAGCGCCTCGGGCGTACTCGCCCGACTTGAACGCCGCGCGGGCGACATCGAAGTCGGCGCCCGCTTGATCGGTCACCGTCGCCGCCGGCGCGGCGCCTGGGTGTTGATCGGCTGCGAGTAGTCATAGGACGTGGGGTCCACGACGAGCCGCGTTTCCGCCGACCCCTAGGTTACCACCCAGGTAGTAGGGGTTGTTGTAGCTTGAGTATCCCCAGTCGTAGAGCATCGGTCCGTACATGGACGACAGCCCGTACCCGCCGTATCCACCATAGTCGCCGTATCCACCATAACCGCCGTATCCACCATAACCGCCATATCCATATCCCGGATAACCCCACCCACCGTATCCGCCGTAGCCAAAGCCGCCGAGCCCAAATCCGAACAGGCTGCCGAGCCCGAAGCCGAGGCCGAAGCCACCGAGGCCGAAGCCAAACCCCGGATAGCCGAATCCGTACCCCGGAAAGCCAAATCCGCCGCGTCCGAACCCGCCGAACCGATTGAAACCGCCGCCTCGTCCGAACGACCCGTTCGCAAATCTTGCGTTGTTGAACGAGTTGAATGAGCTAGTCCGGTTGATGTTGACGGAGCGATTCCCGAGCGACGCTCGATTCAAGGACGTCGAGGTCAAGCCGGCTACCGAGCGGTTACCGAACCCGGCGCCGCCAAGACCGGCGGTGCCGAACCGGCTGCCGGAATTGATCGGTGCCCGCGCGCCGAGGCCGAACGAGTTGTTCGCGCCATCCCGAAACCGCCGGCGCCCACCCGCCGCGCCCGGCACCGGCTTGCGCGAACGACCGGGCACCACCGTTCACCGCCGGGCGGCCGCCACCGCCGAAGCCGTTGCGTGCCATTGCGGCGCCGCCGTTCGGCGCGATGCTGCGGGCCCGCATCCCTTGATTTGCACCAAAGCCGCGCGACGCCATGGGCGCCGCAAACGAACGACCCGCACCCATCGAGGGCGAGCGGAAGGCAGCCCCTCCGCCATATCCTCGAGACACGCCGCCGAAACCACCGCGATATCCACCCATGGGAGCGCCGCCGAATCGAGCACCACCGCCACGGAAACCTCCGCCGCCGCGGAAACCGCCGCCCCCGCCGCCGCGGAAACCGCCGCCACCACCGCCATGAAAGCCGCCACCGCCGTGGCCGCCCCCACCATGGCCGCCTCCACCATGGCCACCCCCGCCGTGGGCCGCCGCGTCAGGGCCTGCGACGAGAAACGCCGCCACGATCGTGAACAGGATTCCAACGGTCTTGAAGCGGTTTCTCATGACTCCCTCCGGTTTCATGTCGCAACACGCGAGGCGGAGTCCTCGCGCATCTGGAGTGATGACTTCTGGGGCCACGCGGCCGGCGTTTTCTGACGAATTCTGCCGTTGTTCGCAACGCTCGGACCGGCCCCCGGTCCGTTTCATTCCGTACCCCTATTTCATTGTACGACGAGACTTCCGAGTGCGTTCTCGCTTTTGTCTTTTGTCGGCGAATAATCGTCAGCATTTTCTGAACCATCAGGGCGCCGCCGGCCCAAGCGAGCACTTCTGCGGCGTTGCGGAGCGCGTTTGACTGATCGACGACTCACGCCCGCGCCTGAGTGTTCGCCGAAAGTTCAGTGAATTCATGTATACTAATGTAGCGAATACGGTTACGTCGATCGGCCAATGGCCTTGCCGGCGTCGGGATTCTACGGGGATTCCGCTGACCGCGGCGGGGCGAGTACGAGGCTGTAGAGCGCAGCGCCGACGAGAGCACCCAGGATGGGGGCGACGATGTAGACTGTGAGAAAGCCCGCGCCGCGTGGGCCGGGCAAGGCGATCGGTCCCCAACCGGCGACAAACGCGAACAGCCGGGGGCCGAAGTCGCGTGCCGGGTTGAAACAAGCCTGGGTCAAGGGCGCGATCACCGAGATCAAGGCCGCGACCGCCAGGCCGATGAATACCCCGGCAAGACCGACGGGAGGGGCCGCGGAATTGCGTGTGTCGGAGACCGCGAACACGACCAGTGCCAGCACCATCGTCCCCAGCAGCTCGGCGAGGAACGCAGCCGGCTCTGAAACCAGCGAATTCAGGCGGGTGTGAGCGTCGATCGAGTAGGGACCAGACGCATTGGAGAGTGGCCCGGGACTGGGAAAGTACTCGCCGTAACACATCGCGGTGATCTCACTGCCGGCAGAGCCGCGGACGACATTCTTTTCCTGTTCGCGGGCCTTCAAATACGGGTTAAACAGGACGAACAGTGTCGCCGCGGCGACGAAGGCGCCCGCGAGCTGTGAGATCACGTAGGGAAGCACCAATCGCCACGGGAATCGCCCCAGGCGGCGAATGCGATCGTGATCGCCGGATTGATGTGCGCCCCGCTCGTCGCGCCGACTGCGTAGATCGCCAGCATGATGGCGACGCCCCACACGATCGCCACTTGCCAGAGCCCACTCTGGGCTCCCGTGAGCACCGAGGCATGCACGGCCCCACAGCCCAGGAACACGAGCAGGTACGTTCCGGCGAATTCCGCCACGCAGAGCTTGCCGAGGGAGGGTGCTGGAGAGCTCACGCGGACTCCTTGGTTCTTGACTGGCGATATCCAGGATCAGATGACACGTCGCATCGAACCGCCGCTGACGAGGAACTCGTGAGCAAGAGCACCGACGGAACCCGGTCCGGCTCGAGCAGCCGCAGCAAGGTGTAGCCGATCCCCGCGGTTCCTAACATCAGCGTAGAATTGCGAGCGCATGAATAAAGGCCGGACGGCCAATCGCCGGACGCCCCATGGCGGTCGATCAGGATCCGCGCCCCGCCGAGGCGCGGCTGCAATACGACGGCTCGTTCAGCAACTGGCCGGCGATCATGACGATTTCCAGCAATCCGGCCACACCATGGCACGGTGACGCATCCGACATCGGCGACGCGAGGTTTTGCTCGATCTCTCCCAGCGTGGTCGTGAGAGCGATCCGGGCCATGGCGATGTAGTTGTCGCGGCGATCGGGGTCGAGCACGGCGGCTCGCACCCGGGACAGTCCGATTCCGGCGCGCCGTTGCACCAGGCAAGGTCGAATCTCGCGTGCACCGAATCGTTTCTCGTGTTAACCCAGTTTCCCTCGCGGGCGTCGAAGAGATCGTCTTCGCATTCGAACCATCGACGAGCCGCGTCGCGGAAGTCAAGCCGGCCCGTGGCCGCGTGAAGCTCGAAGAGGGCCAATCCGATCCCGGCCGCGCCGTGCGCAAAGCCGCTGGAGAAGGGTTCGGCTGTCGCGGTAGCGGACATCGCGTCCGCGTCCCGGGGGCGAGTGGGAGAGCCCCCAGCGCCCTCCCGGCAGAGCTCTTCTCCGAGCGTGATCGCCAGCTCCCGGCAACGTTCCAGGCCGGGAGCGCGACCCATCGCCAGCAGCACGGGAATCGCGCCGGCGTTCCCGCCGATCACGTCGAGCAAGTGCGGCGAGTCGACCGCCAGGGCGACCTGGTCGAGCAGCGATTTGATGTGCGCATCGAGCCCGGTTTCGCCGGTCAACGCGGCGACCCGATGCGCGACCCAGGCCGCGCCCAGGGTTCCGGAGAAAAAAGAGAGCGGCGAAAGGGGCGGCTTCGGCGGAAACCGGCCGTACTGCTGGACACATCGCTCGATGGCCCCCAGCGCGGTGCGCCGGCAATCATCGTCGCCGCCAAGCTCGTAGAGCTGTGCCAGAAACAAGGCGATGCCGGCCGAGCCGCAATAGAGGTCAGGGCCCAGCGCCTTGGCGGTCGGCGTGATCGGACCACCGCGCTCGGTGATTTCGTCGGACGAGCGGCTCACCCAGTTGCAAAGGCGCCCGCCGCGGTCCCAGAAGGCCGTCCGGCACAGCGTCCGGCCGATTTCGATCACCGCCGCGCGCAGTAATAGTGATGGCGCCCTGACCGAGTTCCCACCCGCGATCGCAGCGATCTCATCGCGGCCCGTCGCCGAGGGAGCATGAACGTGCAGCGGCTGCGGGACCGATTCGTCGCGCGAGCCGGGTCCAAGGTACGGAAGCAGAGGATCAAGGTTCAGCTCGAAAAACGCCGCCGCGAGCGCGCTGATGCGCGAGTCGCGATCGACTCGTGCTTTCTCAAACGATTGCCAGAGGGCCCGGGCGGCGACCTTGCATCGGTGCTGGCCGAAGCTCATCGAGCTGATTGGATCCTCGGCGAAACCGAGGCCGTCGGCGAGCCGCTTGGTGAAGAGCGGAACCTCGGGGCGAAGGCTGGTGACGACCGCCGCGTGCAGTCCGGCGATGATCGGCTCGACCCGGGCGTAGTCGCGCGGCCGGATGTAGAGCACGCCCGCGTCGGCCCGGTGAAACGCGCCCGGATCGCTGAGCACCTTGGCGCGAAATGCGACCTGGGCGTCGTTGAGCAATGATGTGGCCATCGCCATGAACGGAACGGCTGCAAGGGCGGTCAGGTGCCAGTAGTATCGCCCGAGCGCCCGGTCTGTGCCGGCGTCGTCATCGCTGTGCGTCGGCCCGTCGCCGATGGCGAGGTAGAAGCCCGGGACCAGCTCGCGTAGCTCCTTGGCGACCCAGACCTGGCAATGCTCGTCCGGCCGGATGCGATCACCGCTCTTCCGCACTCCCTTCGGCGCGCCGCAGAACTCGACGTCGCCCTTGGAGACGACGACCTGCCCGTCGTCCTGGATCCGGCGGACCGTCCAGCCGGGCTCCCAGCTCCCTCGGCCGGTGTTTGCCGCCGAAAGCGCACCGATCAGGTCGCGCCGCGCGACGGGATCGAAAGCACGTTGAACGTGCCGCGGCGGCCGAATGTAGAAACGATCGTAGAGATCCACGGCGAGCGAGACGACGAGGCGGTTCGGCTCGGACTCCCGATGGATTCCGCTTGGACGGCTCTCCGAAACCTCACGGGCCTGGCCGTGCAGCAGGTAGCGCGAGGGAGACTCGATCAGCACCGCGTCGAGAATGCTCAGCAAGTCATCGTGAACTCTGTTCATGACGGCCGATTACCCGGCGGAATTCCGTAAAGCTGGGCCCGCCCACGTTCGGGATCCTCCAGCAAGTTGGCGCTCAATTGCAGAAGGATCACCGACGGGCCCGGCAGTTGCTCCGCGCCGTCCGCGTATTCAAACGCGGTCTGGACGAGGCGGGCCGCCGAAAACTCGACGGCCCGCGTGAGCAGCCGCTCGGCTTCTACGCGTCCGAGGCCGGCGCCGACTCGATAGCCCGCCCAGAGCGCACGCGCCGCCGCCTTCAAGTCGTCAAGTGGTATCCGCGCCAGGTCGGTCAGCTCCTCGGCCGAGCGCTCGTCGGAAAGCGGCATCGAGTACACCCAGAATGCCAGAAAGTCCTGCAAGGCCCCCGCCAGGTCCCATGCGGGATCGCCAAACTGGACCAGCTCCCAATCCGTGATCCATATCTCGACCGCCGGCCCCGTAGCGCCGGGCCGGACCAGAAGATTGTCAAACCGGATGTCTCCGTGGATGAGCGACGAGGGCAGCCACTGCCCGCGTATCCGGTCGAGCCCCTCGCCCAGAGTCGCGTGCGTCTGCAGCACGCGCAGTATTTCGAGGTTGGCGGGGCTCATACCGGCCAGCCGCCAGGGTTCGGGCGTGTGGACCGTCATCACCCATGGGATGCCTTGCGGAAGCCATTCCAGCCGGGGACCGCGCGACGGCTCCGCCCTTTCGAAGGCTCGGTGGAGAGTCCCGAGGCCGTGCCCGCACGCCCGCGCCCCCTCGACGAAAATCCCCTGGCCGTCGCGCGATTCGGCGTGCGACCATAGCGGCGCGGCATTCGTGATCAGGTCGAAGATCAGAACCGCGTCTTCCTCGCTGTGGTGACAGAGGCGAGGAATGATCCGGCACAACTCGGCGAGGGATAGCTCGCGCCGGCAAAACTCATGGAAAGCCCCTTCGATGCGGAGCGTCTCGCGGCCCCGCTCAGTCGCGAGATCCGGCTGCTTGAGGAACAGGCCTGCGCCGTCTGGTCCCTCGACCTTCAGGTTCCGGTTCCGCCGCAGGGCGCTGCGAATGGTGAGCTCGCCGCCGATGATCCAGTCGACGTCGATCAGCCCGCGGTCGAGCAAGAACGGCGCGACGCTGTCGACGTCGAGCATCGATGGGTGCCTCGCGAGGATCGATTGACCCTCATCGGGATGAAACCGCACGACCTCGCGAACGAGCGATCCCTCGGTCCCCCGGGCAGGCCGACCACGGCATGGAAACGGGCTGGGAGGCTGCCCGGTCGGTGAGTCAAATACCGGCCGAATTCCCGCCGGCTTTCATCAAGGTCTGGTGTGCGGTTCGCCCTGGACCACGCAGCGAATTCGACTCTCATGCCCGGGCGGCGGAGGGGACGCTTTTTGCGATCCTCCATCCGGGTCAGACTGTGCCGGGGGATCGCAATCCTCAAAGCACTTGGTTTTCGGATGCCCCTGCACAACCGAGCATTTCACCCAGGTTGGCGCTGGAAAGCACTCACCCTCGCCCGTGCCCGTGCTGATTGAATACGCCGATGCGATGGCGCCGCTCAGATACGAGCCCGCGAGCACCTGGACGAGACTGACGTTCGCGGTCGCGTCGATGATCATCGTGGTCGGGGACAGCTCGTCGGTTGGATCAGGGTCCTCGGCATAGAGGAGCGCGGTCGACGGAAGCTCGATGTAGCGCTGCAAATCCAGACCAAGGTAGATCCGGAGGAAGCCGACCCGTGTCGACGCGCCGAGGAATCCGCTCACGATGGCCGTCTTCGGAGGGTTGTCGGGATCCGGTACGATCTGCGCGATCACCGGGTTGAGCGCGAATGCCGCACGCGGGGCGTTCTTGCTTGAGCCGGTTGAATCTGCCATGACGGACTCCCCAGCTCACGCGACGAGCCGAATGAGCCTGACCGAGCGACGGAACACGGGTGTGCCATTTCCGACGACGAGACTATACGCGAGCAACGAAGGGCTTTCAACCAAGTGCTCCCGATGTGGCTTAATCGCAAGCAAACGGCCCACACCAGAATCTGATCTCAGCACAGCCGAAGCCTGCCGACTGAGCCCTCGCGACCTCGCCCGCGTGAGTCACGGCAACGTGCGCGCGACGCGGAATCCAAGGTCGTGCCGGCGATCCCACGAGTCAAACCAGCCTCGGCCCGCCGAGCGAAGTTCCAGTGGAATGGCGTTGTACTTGCTACTGCGGAGGATGCGTTTGTCGGTTCCGAAGTTCTCGCTCATGATATTGTCATCGACAATCGTTTTGAAATCAGGCTGGCTTTCCGAATAGCGATCGTGGCACCACTCCATCACGTTGCCCAGCATGTCGAAGAGGCCGAGATCGTTAGGAAGCAGCTCGCCGCACGTATGCGCTCGATATCCCGAGTTGATGACATACCATTCATAAGCTCCGAGCAGGTCGAGAGAGTGCCCGTAGTAGCGGCTGGTGATCGTACCGGCGCGGCACGCATATTCCCATTCCGCGTCGGTCGGAAGCCGGTACGCTCCCTTGGCGACAGCCAGGACGTCGAGCCGCATCCCTGCCGGATTCTCCTTGTTGTCAACGCCGACGTAACATTCCGGGAAGCCTTCTTGCTTGCTGAGCCAGTTGCAAAACGCGGCCGATTCGACCCAGCTCACATTGACCTGGGGTCCGTCTTCGTCCGGACTGTGGGCCTTCTTGTATTTGTGGGGCGCTCCCAGCTTCTCGAGCGCGTAGCGCTGAAATTCTTCGATCGTGACCTTCTTCGATGAGATCGCATACCGGCGGGGGATGCGCCGTCGATGAAACGGCTCTTCGTCGTCCCGATCGGGATCGGCCGCCGCGCGCCCATGTCGAACACGAGCGGTCCATCGATGACGACCATCGCCTGACCCGACGAGTTGACGTACCACCGCCGCGTTCGGGTCTCGCCGGCGCGGCGCTTGCCCGGTACTCGGACGATCGAGCTTTCCACATCGCCGTAGCGCCAGCTCGGCCGCCGAGTGGACTCCGGCGTCGGGACTGTTGCGATAGAGCTCGGCCAGCGTATCTGCGAATTTCGGGATTCCCTCGACCAGGTCGAGCCGCTCGAGATCCGGTTTTGGGCAGCCCGCTAGCGCCATGATCAGCGCTCGTTGCATCGAGGTCACCGGGTCGAAGAGATAGGCGTTCTTGACGTCGGCCGACGGGGCGCCGTCTGGTGCGTTCCTGGGTAGCTGCGAAATCCGTGCAAGCTCGACGGCCAGCACCGCGGGGTCAACACCGAGGGTACCAATCGCATTAATGAGCGCGCTGCGAGACCGCGAGTCGGGGCTGAGCTCGAGCAAGGGCCAGATCTCGGCGGCATAGCCCAGGCGGATCAAGGCAACCGCCGCCCGCGCCACGCGCAGCGCGCAGGTCCTTCGCCGATTCCATCTTGTCGGCGGCGACCGGGTCCAGGCCGGCGACCGCGGTCGTCCCCGCCGCGAGGCCGGTCGTGATGTCCTGGGCAGAATCGACCGCGGCGCGCAGCTCGCTGACGACCTGTTCCCGGTGCTCCTGGACGACGCGAAACAAGGTTTCGAATGACTTGGGGTCGGCATCGAGCAAGAGACCGACGACGAGCCTGGGATTGTCCGCGGCGTAATGGGCCAGGAACGCGGACGCTTGCTTGCGCTCGTCGAGCTCATAGCTTGGGTCCCGGCAGATCTTTGCGAGCGGATCCGAGAGCGACGCGCGAACGTTTAACATCGCAAGCAGCCACCCGTTCACATCGTCGAGCTTGGCCTTGACCATCGCGTTTGCGACCTTGTCGCCGACCTCGCTCCAGGCCGTATTTGCCGGGTCGTAGCGTGCCAGGAAGCTGGCCACGGGGAGGACGACCTTGTCGCCCGAGCCCGTCGATCGGAGCTTGGTCCAGAACCTGTCGACCAATTTGTCCTGGTATGGCTCCAGGCTGACTCTCAGCACCGAGGTCTGGGTCGGGTCCGCACCAGGCAGGCGCTCGCATAGGTAGTCGACCTGATCACCGTCGTCCGGCAGGAGCGCGAGGCTGGCGTGCAGTTTCTGCTTCGAGCCATCGGCCGACTCGTGAATGACGCGGCGTAATTGCGGCTCGGTCCACCGCCGAAAGCGTCGCATCTTCTCGACGAGCCCCGGCACCCTGGCCGTCTCGGCGCTCAAGAGCTGCTGGACCAGGAGGTTCGAGCGGGTTGCGTTGCTGGCCTCGACGACGAGGTGTTGAATCGTGAGGCCGGCGGCGACGAGGCCCGCCAGCAGCGCGGCCACCGCCGCCGCTCGCAGTCCGAGCACGCGCCCCGCCCGCTTCATCATCCGCCGCTCGGGCTCGGTGTAATTGGTGCGATGTGTGAACAGCCGGACAGACAGCCATTCCGCGGCCGAGGGCAGGTATCGGTCCTCGGGCCTAGCGCTCCAGAGGGCCGCGCGTCCGCCAGCAGCAGCTCGGCACGTCCGCGGCGAGTCTCGCGCTGCTTGCGCGTCAGCCAGTCGCGCAATGAATGGACCAGGTAATCGTGGGTGAGCTGGTAGAACCGGCCTGCGGGCGGGGCCGCGGCGGGTTCATCGTCGTCGATCGAGCCCTCAGGGTCGACCGGTGTGATCAGCCGCAGGTCGCCATCGAGCGTGCGGATCAGGTCAATGAAGTCGCCGGGACGCTCGACGTAGCCCGAGGCCTGGCGCAGATCCTCGATCGACCGCATGCTTCCCTTGATGTCGGCGCTCGTCTCCGGCAACAGCGCCTTCAATACCCCCTGCGCGGCCTTCTGGTGAAAGTGGTGCTTCGGCGAAGACCGTGGCGAGCTGAACGTTTCTTCCAGGAATTTCACGCCAACCCCATCCATTCCGCCTTGCTCTTTCAGCGTCGCGGGTGTCCACGGCTTGCTCTTGACCATCTCGGCAAACAGTGCAAGCCGCACCGGGACGACACGGCCATCCTGGGCCAGTCCGGCGACCGCCTGGTCGAGGAACGCCGTCTGTTCCCTGGTGAGCTTGGTGCCGGAGGGCAAGAGGGCTTCGTAGGCGCGCCCGTAGGCTGCGAGGACTTTCCGAGCATGGTTCGTGTCGAAGAGGTCGACGGCGGCGACGTTGCGGTCGGGGACGAGGTCGATGTCGAGATCCCGCATGAATCGGGTCGCCGCCATCCAGAAATCGTCGCGCAAGAGGCAAAGGGCCTGGAGGTGCTCGCCGTCGCACTGCCGCAGCGAGGCGACCAGCTCGGTGCCCTGCGCGTCCTGTCGCGCGAAGAGCCATTGCTCGAACTGGTCGAGTACCAGGAGTGCCTTGTGCCCCGGCGGCAGCAACTGGCCGCGGCGCAGGATCGTGAGCGACCCCACCAGGCCGGCGCTCGCGGGAAGCTCGGGCCAGAGCTTCCGGACGCCCCGGAGCAATCGAGCCTCCGTATCCTTGGCGGTTGCCTCCAGGTAAACGGGCATGACGCGCCGGCAAAGGCGCGGCAAGAGGCCTGCCTTGACCAGCGAAGACTTGCCACAGCCGGAAGGTCCGTAAATGAAGCCGACGCGAAAGGTTCTGTCCGGGTCGGTGGCCTCGATCCTCGTCTTCCAGAACCGCAGGCCGTCGGGCAGGCCGTCACGGTCGCGCGGGCCGGGCAAGAGCTCCGGGAAAAAGTTGGCGTCGTTCTCGTCGAAGGATCCGATCCCCTTGGGGATGATCCTGATCGAGCGGCCGCTCGATTCCGATGGCGCTGAGACGGGATCCGGCGTGGGATCGGGCGTGGTGGCGGATGGAACGGCCGCCGCCGGGATCTCTGCGTGAGACGGCAACGCGGCTCCCGCCAAGAAGTGCCGCAAGTCGGCGGCGAGGTCGCGGGCCGTGGAGTACCGCTCGGAGGCCCGCTTCGAGAGTGCCTTCAGGCAGATCCGTTCCAGCTCGCGAGGAATCGTATCGTCGATCTGCCGCGGCGGCCGCGGCTCGGATTTGACGATCTGTCGCAGCACGCGCTGGTTCGGCCCGCCGCGAAACGGCCGGCGGCCGGTGAGTAGCTCGTAGAACACGATGCCGATGCTGAAGATGTCCGAGCGTCCGTCGACCAGATGCCCCTCGCCGCGCGCCTGCTCGGGGCTCATGTAGGCGGCCGTCCCGGCGAACCGCGAGCCCTGCCCCAGGTTTTCGTCGCGAAGCGCCAGCCCAAAGTCGGCCAGCGACGGGACGCCGCCCGAGTCGAGCAGGATATTGGCTGGCTTGATATCGCGATGGAACAGGTCCTTGGTGTGCGTGTAGTGCAGGGCGTCGCACAGAACGGCGATCATGCTCGCGGATTCGACGAACGAAGGCCGGCCGCCGCCCAGCTTGCGAGTCAGGTCGCCCCCTTCCATGTACTTGGAGACGACGTAATAGCGACCGTCCTCGGTTTGCCCCACGTCGTATACCGGCACGATGTTCGGGTGCGACAGCCGGGCGAGGATCCGCGCTTCGGCCAGGTACGCCTCGACGTCCAGTATTCGTGACGCGTGTGCCTCGGTGGGAACCTTGATTGCGACATCCCGGTCGAGCGTGGGATCGTGCGCGAGGAAGACCCTGCCGAAGCCCCCCTGGCCGAGGACGGATTTGACCGGGTAACGCCCGATATAACGTGGTTTGGCTTCGACTCCAGCGGTAGCCACGCGCTCGTCTGGCTCGCGGCACCCCGCGGGATGCTCGTCCGCGTCCCCGGCCGACCTGGAGCGCGCGCTGGCTCCGGCCTTTTCTTGGTCGGCGCACGATGGCGGCAGCTTGAGAAAGCGGTAGAACCGCTTGATCGCACCGACCCGCGGCGCAGCGCTTCCGCCGAGGCGGAATCGACGACGCCGAGCGACTTCCGGGGATGCGTCTTCGCCGCGCCGAAACCGCTCGTCCCAGGCTTCCAGCGGGTCGAGCAGCGGGTCGTCTTCTCCGTCGCGCGGTCCCAGCGCCTTGCGGTCGTCACCGGTCGGGAGCCCGGTCGCGAGCCGGGTCTCGGGCTGCGAGCTCGTGTTGCGATCTTGCATCGGGCGCTTGACTCCCTCCTCCGGCCGGTCAGAACGGTGCGTCGACCCCATCCAGCCACGCGCCAGCCGCCCCACCGCGGCCAGCCAGAGCCGGCTCACCTGCTTACGTTGCAGCCCCAGCATTTGTGCAATCTCGACCTGGGAGAAATCACCGTAGTAGTGCAGCTCGAATACGGTCCGCTCGCCCGCCGGCAGTTTCTCGACCTGTTCGTGAAACTCGGTGAGGATCGCCAGCCGCTGGGGATCGTGGGTGGTGTCGGTCCGGTCGATCGCTTCCGGAGTCGAGGGATCGATTCCGCCCTGTTGCCGGTCGCGCCTCCTCCGGTCGTCGCGGCGCTGGTCGCCGGCCATGTCGAGCAAAACCTGGCGCACCTTGTGAAAGACCAGGCCGAAAAAGCCATCGACCGTCTGCGGCTGCGTCTTCTCGAGGGCCCCGACCAGGCGCATCCACGTTTCGCTCACGACACTCTCGAGGGCGTGTCGGCCCTCCAGCGCGGAAAAGTCATCGTGGTAGATCCTGCCGGCGATCTTCAGCAGCCGGTTGTAAGCCCGTGACAGCAACTCGATCCTGGCCGCTTGATCTCCCCGACCGAGGCGATCGATCAGATCTTGCAGGTCGGCCGAAGTGTTATCCGCCACGTCAGGGATACCAGTCGACGAGGTGATTCAAGCTGATGTGACGACGGCGGCCGATTGGGGCCCGGACGACCCCACACGTCCTTCATCGTAATGAACGTTCGTCACCAGCTCAACAAATCCGGTTTTTTTCAAACTTTTTTGTCCCGAACCGCGCGATGACGAGCCTAGCACGGTAGAGCAGCCAAGGAAACGGGTGCTTGCGACGGGAGGAGGAAGGGTCTAGCTCCCTGGAAGAGTCCGGGAAGACGGTAAGCGGAGCATCTCTACACATCTTGAGTCGAAGGAGCAACCGATGAAGAAGCCAACGTTCGTTCCCAAAGCTGATCAGCTCGAGAGCCGGATCGCGCTGTCTGGTGGGCCGCAGTTCAGCAACGGCCACGCGATCTTGACGACGCACGCCCTCAACACCACGTACAGCATGGTCCAGAAGGCGTTCAACCAGTACATGAATCACGGGCAAAACGTGAAGCGGCTCGAGATCAGCCTGGCGAGCGCCGTCAATCGCGTCCCGTTCAACAAGCGTGACGGATTGCTGACGGTGATCGAATCCGAAGTTCAGCAAATGCGGAATGACGCCGCCACCGGAGTCCCCCGGCCGGTCCGGGGCGGCGCTCAGCGCGCTCTGAGCGACGTGCACGACTTCGTGCAGAGCGAAGTCAGCGATGGCATCATCCGCGTCCGCTACCGCCCGGTGCGCCAGCAGGCCGCCGTGCTGGGGGCGATGGCGCCCCCGGCATGGCGAGACGTGACGAAGTCGCGCGGCCGCATCCGTGCGCGACGGACTGCTTGCGAGCGTCGCCCGATTCGGGCAAATCGCTCGTGGCGGCCCGGCGGATGCAGCCCGCGTCGATTGTGCGGCTGTGGTGGACCGCCGGCACGACCGGACGATTCCCGCGCGCCCGGGTACACCGCGGTAGTGCCCGGCCGCGACCACACAGGTACACTGAGATCCAGGACGTTTCGCGGCTCCCGAAGGCTCCCGCGTCTCACCTGGAGATTCTCGTGTCGTCACGCCGGCTCATCGTCGTTTTCGGTCTCTGCATTTTCGCACCTCCAATCGCTGCCCAGACCGCGCCGTCCGCGCCTGTGGTCAAGCAGATGGAGCACATCTCGGTCTGGCACGGCGAGAAGGTCAATGACCCCTATCACTGGCTTCGGGACAAGAGCAATCCCGAGGTCATCAAGTACCTGGAGGCGGAAAACGCGTACACCGAGGCCATGACCGCCGACCTTCGACCGTTTGTCGATGCCCTGTATCGGGAAATGCTCGGCCACGTCAAGCAAACGGACCTGAGCGTTCCAGTTCGGCGCGGCGGCTACTATTACTACCGGCGGACGCAAGAAGGAAAGCAGTATTCCATCCACTGCCGCAAGCGGGCCGGCGCCGACGGTTCGTTCGCGGCGAGCGCCGCGGAAGAGATCTTGCTGGACTCCAACGAGCTGGCCGGCGGGTCAAAGTTTTTCGAGCTCGACGCCTTCGAGGTCAGCGACGCCGCGGATCTGCTTGCCTACAGCACAGACGACACGGGCTTTCGGCAGCACCGGCTGTACGTCAAGGACCTCGCCACCGGCCGCATCCTGCCCGATCGTGCCGAGCGGGTCACCTCGGTCGAGTGGAGGCGCGGATGGCCGGACGCTCTTTTACACCACCGAGGATCCGATCACGAAACGCTCGAATATGCTGTGGCGCCACACGCTGGGCGACGAGACCGAGCTCATTTTTCAGGAGAAAGACCGGCTGTACTCGCTCGGGCTTTGCGCAGCAAAGACAAGAAGTTGATGTTTCTGCACTGCCGCAGCACAGACACCTGGGAGACAAGATTTCTGGAGCGCAGCGAGCCGAATGGCGAATTCAAGGTCGTGCTCCCGCGTGAGAAGGGACACAAATACAGCATTGACCACCGAGACGGCCTCTTTTACATCCGGACCAACCGCGGCGCGAAGAACTTTCGACTCGTGACCGCGCCTCTTCGAGCCCGTCGCCACCATCCTGGAAAGACTTGCTGCCGCACCGCGACGACGTGTTGCTGCAAGACGTGGAGGTGTTCCAGGATTACCTGGTTGCGACCGAGAAAAAGGCGGCGACCGAGTTGTTCCGGGTGCTCGACTTCCGCTCGGTCGCGTGGCACGCGGTGAATTTCCCCGAGAGCGTGTACACCGCCTTCGCCGTGGAGACACCCGAGTTCAAATCCGACAGCTTCCGGTTTCATTACGAGAGCCTGGTCACGCCCGAGCGGGTCTTCGATTACAACATGGCCACGAGAAAGTCTGTGCTGCGGAAAGCGAAGGAAGTCCCCGGCTACGATGCCGCGCTGTACGCGACCGAGCGCGGCTGGGCGTGCGCGGGACGGCACCAAGGTGCCCCTCTCGATCGCCTTCAGGAAGGGAGTCAAGAAAGACGGCAGTGCGCCGCTCTACCTCTACGGTTACGGGTCGTACGGATCGGGAACGCAGGCGGCCTTTGACAGCAGTGCCCTGAGTTTGATGGACCGCGGGGTCGTCTACGTGATCGCGCACATCCGCGGCGGCGACGAGATGGGCGAGGCCTGGCACGACGACGGCATGCTCATGAAGAAGAAGAACACGTTTCACGACTTCATCGATAGTGCCGAGTGGCTGATCGCAAGCGGCTGGACCAGCAAGGACCGCCTGTTGATCGAAGGGGCGAGCGCGGGTGGATTGTTGATGGGTGCCGTGGCCAATCTCCGGCCCGACCTGTTCAAGGCGGTGCACGTGGGCGTGCCGTTTGTGGATGTGATCAACACGATGCTGGACGCGAGCGTGCCCTTGACGTCCACCGAGTTTCTGGAGTGGGGCGATCCCAGCTCCAAGCCGGCGTTCGACTACATGCGGTCCTACAGCCCGTACGACAACCTCGAGCGCAAGTCGTACCCGGCAATGCTGGTGACGACGAGCTTGAACGACAGCCAGGTGATGTACTGGGAGCCAGCGAAGTACGTGGCCAAGCTCAGGACGCTGAAGACGGACAGCAACCCGCTCTTGCTCAAGTGCAACATGGGCGCCGGCCACGGCGGCGCCTCGGGCCGTTACGATCATCTCAAGGAAACGGCATTCGAGTACGCCTGGCTGATGCGGCAGGCGGGGATCAGCAAGTAGCGAGGTCGTTGTTGCCTGATGAGAGTCGCAGATGGCGGTCTGGACGCCGGCCCACGGCCCCGCCCGGTGATCGATCCGTGACCGACCAGCGCGATGCGTGAACACTTCACGCTCGAGGCCGCGTCCGCTTTCGTTTCCGATTCGACCCCTGCGTTCCCCCGTTGGAGTCCGCATCGTCCGTCGTTTGCCGCGATTGCGACTGCCCAAGGGCGGCTTGCACGAGAACATCCACGATATACCTCTGCGTGAGCCACGCCGAGTCGCCGGTTCGCCGGATCCTGCTCTCGAACACGAGTTGCCCGCTTTGCTCGAGCTGAAATCGCCCGACGATTACGGTGATCCGATGCTTCGGCTGTTCTCGCAAGAAACGAAATCTGTCTGCGAGGAGCGTTACTTGTTGATTGGCAGGTAGCAGAATCGCTCTCAGCTCGCTCTCAAAATCTGTCTCAAACTCAGATTCTTCGTCGGTCCGCCAAACCGCAACAATCCGCAGCGATAGCGATTCGGCCAGGACGGTATCTCTGTCCTCGGTCGTTCCGGTGCGACGCTTCTTCGCCACGATCCGATCGATGATATTGAACACGCTCGCCAGTCCGGTCTCCTTGTCCTCGCAACCGGATTCGCTGCAGATGAGATAGACAGGTGTTGGCATGGTCTATGCATCCGCTACATGGAACAAAGACCGATTCTCGGGAGAAATCACCGTCACCTCGGGAGAGCTTGTATTTCCAGTGTTGGTCCATGCACGTGCCTGTAGGGCGTCAGTCGTAGTGAGAACACGCGCGGGCAGAGAACCAACCGTAGGACGCAATGGAGAGCGGTGAATGTTCGATCGTCTTTCAAAGTTGGCCTTGTCAAACAGGTCTCTCAGTTCATCGGCGATCTCTGGGGGAGGATTGCCCAAGAGCGCTGTCGCGATAAGCTTCTCGGCTGCGCGGTACTCGCCGCACTCGATTGCCAGCGCGGCGGCGCTTCGGTGAAGGACTGCTCTCGTGGGCTCGAGATTGGTCGCTTTTTCAACAGCCGCGGCGGCTTTGCGCTCGTGCTCGAATGCCTTACTCAGCAAACTTTTTGCGTCCCGCTGATTGCCGCGACATCGCGCTTCGAGTGCCCTGTCGCAGAACTCCATCGCCTTCTGGTGTTGTTCCTGGACGGCGCTCAGTTGGGATTCGGTCATTTCCGTGCGCATAGGGTTGCTCTGGGATTTGCGTTTGGCGGGTCGACGCCCACGGCGGCGCCTTGGGCTGCTTCGTCGCTTCGACGCATGATGCGCGGTTGACTGCGAAGTCTTTCGAGATTGTTGGTCGCGCGCCGCGCTTCGCGGCGCTCTCTGACGCGGGCGATTACTGATCGCTGTCAGTCCACGTGCGAGCCGCAGCTCGTCCGGCTCGGTTCGGCTGCGCAGGGCGAAGCGTCTTTCCGAGCGATTGCAAAGATCTGGCATATGCCCGCCTCCGACCGGTCGATGACGCCGTGTGACCTCCGGGGGCTCGAACGGCTCGAGGCGAGTCCGCTTGGGACCCGCTGCGCGGTTCAGCGCTTCTTGGCCGACTTTCGCTTCGGTGTGGGCGTAGGCGCAAGCTTCGCAGACCTGGCCGGCACTGCTTTCTTGATGGCAGCTTTCTTGGCCTTCGGCGCCGCGGCCTTGGGTTTGGCTGCCATATTTTTCTTGGCCTTGGAAACCTTCGCGATCGTTTTCGATCCAGACTTCACGGTCTTGGAGGCCGCCTTTCGGGGCTTCGCCTTGACACTCTTCGGCGATGCCTTCGCCGTGTTTTGCGCGGATCCCGTCGGCATCATGTCCCCGACCGCGTGAATGGCCTTCGAGCCGGCATTGATCACGACTTGCGCGGCCGATGTCGCCGCATCGCCGATTCGCCCCAGGACGCCTTTCGCGTTCTTCTTGCTCGGCATCGAATGCTCCCTCTGTCGTAAGGTGGACCGCCCGTTGGCCGTGCTGGAAATCGAAGCATATTCTAGGCTTTGATCGGCATAGTTCCTATGGATTTCCACGGAATCGCCGGATTCGTGGATTGTCCGCGCCGCGTTGTGGTGCTGGTGAACAGGAGCAGGAAAACACCAGTCCGCACTGCCTTTCGCCGGCGGCGGGCGCAGCCGTGCGACGAGGCGCGAGTGGCAGGCCGGGCCGGCTTGCCGAGATTCGGCACGCCTCCGATTGGCAGTCGCTCAAGCCGACCAGCCGCAGCGGCGCAGGTCCTTTCGCCGGGCGCTTCGTTCTTGCCGCGAGTGGGTTCAAGGTGTGATCATAGGCGAAGCTCGGCGGTCCGCCGGGCTCCTAGGTCAGTGCACTTCAACCTGGAGCCAACATGCGCGCGCTCAATTGGGCCTTGTACGGTGCGGCGTTGGCTTTCGTCGCGGCTGCCCTGTTCGGGGCCGTTTTTTTCGAGATCGGCGCCCTGACCAACCCCAATTCCGACAGCCGGCCGGCTGACGCATGGGTCGCGGGAGCAATCTTTTTTGGGCTCGGTCTCGGTCCCCGCGCCGCACTGGCCGCCGCGACCGTGGGCTTCATCGCGGGATGGGTGAGTGACGCGGCGCGGGCTGCGAAGGGCAAGGGCTAACTTCGCTCTTCAGGGCACTCCGCCAATGCTCTTGAGGCGAAGGCCCCTTGAATCGAGCTCATAGACGCGGTCGTCCTCGGGCTTCCGATCGCAGGGAGCAAAAACCAACGATCTTTCCTGGCAGTCCTTCTCGTGAACGATCGGTTACTCAAAAACTCTCCTTCGGCTACTCACCGGTGGACTCCTCCGAACCCCGCTTGAGCGCCTCATGATGACGCTCCCACCGCGCCCGAATCTCCGCCTCCGACAGGCCCAGGTCGTAGGCAGGCGATGTCACGGGCAGCGCATGCTCAACCTTGATAACCACCACATCTCGGATCGGATTCGTGACGCCCCGTGCTCGGAAGAACGCCGTCACCTCTTCGAATCGAGCGCCAGCTTCCAGAACGGTGGCCGTGCCCTTGAAGCGATAGCCCTTGCGGACCATGGGATCCACGACGTTGATCTCGATGGCAGAGTTCCGACGAAGGTTCGCGACCGTTCCCGGCGAGCGGATGTTCGCGAACACGAGATGATCGTCGTCCCAGACGGTGATCGTGCCTTTTGGTGAAAGGTTCGGCGTGTTGTCTGCACACACCGTTGCGACAAATGCGAGACGCTGCTCTTGCACAACTCGCTTCATGTCGTCGGTGAGGATGCCCACGATGCCCTCCGCTTGAGCCGCTCAACTGTTGGGCAACTCCGGTTCCGTGTTCCGGACGGACCAATCCTGTGCCAACAAGCGGTCGAGAAAGTGATATCCAGCCAGGGCCGGAGTCTGACAGCGATCGCCCGCTCCGGCCCGATCCGTTTGCCCCACTTTTGCGGATCTGGCTTCCACAAAACACCCCAATCCTGCTCCACGCGGCAACCGCAGAGTGCCCGATTCGATGGCTGAGGAATTTCGTTGACACACTCCCCGCGGCGGCGATATTTGTAGTCATACGACTCGATTCGTAAACTGCCCGAGAGCCTCTTCGGATTCTCCAACCGCTGTCGAAGGCGGGTGCCCGATGAATGCTGTGGCGCCGTTGATTCTCGTCTTCGCTGCCACCATGCAGGTGAAGGACGATGCCGCGTCTCAAGAGGCCGCCCGGAGCAGGCACGAACGGATTCTCAAGATCTATACGAGCGATGCGGACGAATATACCATCTACCGCGACTCGAGCCGCAAGGAAAAGCTAGAGCTGCGACGGAAGCCGGTGCTTGTCTGCTCAAATCCGACGCGGGAAGGCGGGGACGGCGCGGTCTTTGTGTGGACGTGCCAGGGCCGCGCCGAGGTCATCGCCACCCTCTTTTCGTTCCCCACGATCGGGCCGCGCCAGCTTTACCACGAGTTTCATTCGCTCTCATTGTCGGTGCTCGACGTCTCGCGAGCCGGGACGCATGCTTCGACGTGGACGCCCTTGGCCCCGGGCATCGAGCTGGCGGCGCTCACGGGCGCGGCTGCTCCCGCCCAATCCGCCGCGCAGCGGCTCTCGCAGATGCGCGCGCTCACCCGTGAATTCTCGGCCTCGACTACCGACCGCTCGGACAGGCGCCTCGAGCTGCGCCTGTTGCCCCAGCCCATCTATCGCTATGAAAGCACCGATCCCGACGTCGTCGACGGCGCACTCTTCGCATTCGTCACATCCACAGATCCCGAGGCCCTACTGGACATCGAGGCACGCAAACCGAGCACCGCCGATGCACCCGTCTGGGACTACGCCGTCTGCCGATTGACCGATCTCGGTCTCGTGGTGCGGCGCACAGGCGAGGAAGTGTTCACCGCCCCGGTGATCCCGTATAACTCGCCCGTGCAAGATGCCAAGCAGCGTTTCCGCGTGTACCACGACCGGGAGATTCCTGCGGTCGAAGAGTCGGACGGGCGATGAGCGAGCGGGGTCTGGACGGACTCGGGCGTGCAGTGAACGGGTATAAAGACCGTCGTGCGCGAATCCATGCCCATGCTTGCCTCCTTTCCTTTCCTCGTTACCCGACTCCGATCTCTCGAACGCACCGGCCTTCACCTTTGCCCGCGCACTTGCTAAACGCCACCGGCAGTGATTCCAGACCGCGCAACAGCAGCCCACGCCGCCAGCGCAGCGCTTCCGGCGCGACCGTCAGCCGCAGATCCGGCGACGCGGCGCAATAGCGTGCTGATCGCGATCTGCCCCTCCAGCCGGGCGAGCGGTGCACCGAGACAGAAGTGAGCCCCAAGCCCGAAAGACAGGTGTTTGTTCGGCTCGCGCGTGATGTCGAGCGAATCCGGACTCGGAAACTGCCGTTCGTCCCGGTTGGCGGAGGCGAGCACCGCGAAGACCATTTCCCCGCGCGGGATCGTAACGCCGGCAATCGTCACGTCCTCGCGCGCGTAGCGCTCGGTGGCCATTTCCACCGGGCTGGTGTAGCGGAGCAGTTCCTCGAGCGCCGGCTTGATGAGCGCGGGTCGTTCCGCAGCATTTCCATCTGGTCGGGATGTTCCAGGAGCGCCAGCGTGCCGTTGCCGATCAGATTGACGGTGGTTTCATGCCCGGCGACCAGCAGCAGGAAGACCATCGCCGAGCAGTTCGTCTTCGCTCAACGTGTCGCCGGCTTCCTCGGCCCGGACCAGGGCGCTCACCAGATCGTCCTGGGGATCGGCCCGGCGCTTCTTGATGATCTTGCGGATGTAGCGCATGAGCGCCCAGCCGTTCGGGACGGCCTTCACCAGTCCCCAAGTGGAAGCGGCGGCCGACATGAAGGCGTTCGACCAGCGGTGGAACGCATGGCGGTCTTCCACCGGCACGCCCAGCATTTCCGCGATGATCGTCGTCGGCAGGGGCAGGGCGTAGTCGCGGATCAAATCCATGCGACCCCGGTCTTGAACGCCGTCGAGAAGCTCGTCGGTAAGCCCCTGGACGCGCTCGCGCATCTGCTCGATCAGCCGGGGCGTGAACGCCTTGTGTACGAGCGCCCGGAGTCGCGGATGATCGGGGGGATCCAGATTGAGCATGTTGCGCTTCAGCGACTTGAACACCTTGCGAAACCAGGGCTGCCTGGCGGTCTGTTCCGGCGTCAAGGCGTTCGACGTGTCCTTGACGAAGCGCTCGTCCTTCAAGACCATGGCCACATCGTCGTAGCGGGTGATGAGCCAGGCTGTTTCCTTGGTCGGCAAGGTCATGCGGTAGACCGGCGCTTCCGCGCGCAGCCGTGCGTAGAACGGGTACGGGTTCGCCTTGAATTCCGGGCTGGCGATGTTGACCGGGTCGTGGATCGGCGATCGACGCTTCCCGGTCGACAACACGAACAAACCCATTGCGTAGCTCCCGACAGTCTGACCAGACAGCAGTCTCTGACCAGTCTGACACCGGCGACCCAGCGCCGCGATCGCCTGACAGGAAAGCTGGGTGAGGATTCGGCCAGAGGTCGTACACTGACCCCGAGTGTCCGACAATTGTCGCGCACGCTCCAGGGCCGGTCAAGCGCCAACCACCGTGCCGCGGTCGCTGGGTCATCGTGTCCTGCGCTCGGCCGGTTAACTTCGCACTTCAGGGCACCCGCGTAACCGGCGAGCCAATGGCGGACAATCCGGTAAATCTTGATAAGTTCAAAATATCAGATGGCTTGAGTATCAATCGTGGCCAGACACGGTAGAATTAGTCGGATGAACCAGATTTCTCATGGGATTCTCGAGCGAAAAGCTGAACTGGAAGTCGCGTTCTCCCCGCGCCGGCTAGCCTTGGGGGCGGTTTGGATCTGCGCCTCATTTGCACGTGGCCCTGTCGTTCGCATCATTGAGCCCCACGGCCACACATTCATGAATGCCTGGACGACTGTCGAGGTCGCTGGCGTGGGGTAGGCTGCGTGAATGCGTGAGCGATGCCCGACAACTGGCAAAGCGAAATCGGCCGACTTAGGTGTGGGCACGAGATCGTCACCGCGGGATGCCAAAGAGCACCAGAGCGGCGCGGACCGGACCATGTGCCGCTCATCATTCCCGTCACGCAATTGACCAGAATCCCATCAGATGGACCGTATCGGGGATCTTCGCCATGCCCGAGGAGAATCCGCTCTGGTACAAGGATGCGATCATCTACGAGGTGCATGTCCGCGCATTCTTCGACAGCGTCGGGGACGGGCATGGGAACTTTCGGGGCCTGACCCAGAAGCTGGATTACCTCCAGGATCTGGGCATCACGGCGATCTGGCTGCTGCCCTTCTATCCGTCGCCATCTGAGGGATGACGGATACGACATCGCCGACTACACAAGCATTCATCCGCAGTATGGAAAGCTCGAAGATTTCACGGCGTTCCTCGATGCCGCCCATGAGCGAGGGACTTCGAGTCATCACCGAGCTGGTGCTGAATCACACGTCGGACCAGCACCCATGGTTTCAGCGGGCTCGGCATGCTCCGCCCGGAAGCCCAGAGCGCGATTTCTACGTGTGGAGTGACTCGCCCGAGAAGTACCAGGACGCCCGGGTGATCTTCCAGGACTTCGAGCCCTCGAACTGGAGCTGGGATCCGATCGCCAAGGCCTACTATTGGCATCGCTTCTACTCCCATCAACCCGACCTCAACTTCGACAATCCCGCCGTCTGGCAGGCGATTTTCCCGGTCGTCGACTTCTGGCTCGATCTGGGAGTCGACGGGCTGCGGCTCGACGCCGTTCCCTATCTGTACGAGCGCGAGGGCACCAACTGCGAGAATCTTCCCGAGACCCATCAGTTCCTCAAGGCTCTCCGCAAACACGTCGATGCCCGCTATCCCGAACGGATGTTCCTGGCCGAGGCCAACCAGTGGCCCGAGGACGCCGTCGCCTACTTCGGCGAGGGGGACGAATGCCACATGGCGTTCCATTTCCCGCTGATGCCGCGATTGTTCATGGCCCTCCATCAAGAGGACCGGTTCCCGATCCAGGACATCATGGCCCAGACGCCGGCCATCCCGGAGACCTGCCAGTGGTGCCTGTTCCTGCGGAACCACGACGAGCTGACCCTCGAGATGGTGACCGATGAGGAACGCGACTACATGTACCGGGCCTACGCCCGCGAACGTCATGCCCGCATCAACCTCGGCATTCGTCACCGGCTCGCCCCGTTGCTCCGCAACGATCGCCGCCGGATCGAGCTGATGTTCGCCTTGCTGTTCTCGCTGCCGGGAACGCCGGTCATCTATTACGGCGACGAGATCGGCATGGGGGACAACATCTACCTGGGCGATCGCGACGGCGTGCGCACGCCGATGCAGTGGTCGGCCGACCGCAACGCCGGTTTTAGCCGGGCCAATCCGCAGAGGCTCTACCTGCCGGTCGTCATCGACCCGGAATACCACTACGAGACGGTGAACGTCGAGGCGCAGCAGGGAAACCCGTCGTCGCTGCTGTGGTGGGTCAAGCGGCTGATTACCTTGCGCAAGACGTTTCGGGCCTTCGGCCGCGGCTCGTTTCGGCTGTTGCCGTCCGGAGAACACCAAGGTCCTGGCTTTCATCCGCGAATACCAGGATGAACGTGTCCTCGTGGTCGCCAACCTGTCCCGTTTCGTCCAGTACGTCCAGCTTGGATCTGAAGGACTATGCGGGGTGCATCCCCGAGGAAGTGCTCGGCCGAACGCGTGTTTCCCCAGGTCACGGACGCACCCTACCTGCTGACGATCGGGCCTCACGGGTTCATCTGGTTCTCGCTGGTCCTCCCAGCGTCGATCGGCGGATGACGGGACGGAATCGCACGTCACAGCGCAAGGTCGAGCTGCCGCTGCTCCGCGGACAACGGCCACTCCCCGATGCGGTTTCAGCCGACGTCATTGGGATGAGATCGAGGCACTGCTGCCGCAGTACCTTGATCGGAACGAGCTCATCTTGAGCCGAGACGCCGTCAGGACGTGCGAGATCGTCCACGTCGCTCCGATCGAGGTTGGCGGGATCGAGGTCTGGTATCCTGATCGTTCGCGTCGAGCTCGCGAGGCGGGACCAGCGAGACGGTCTCGCTGGGACTAGCCTTTGTCCCGGAGGATCAGCTCGACCAGCTCCTGGTGCCCCCGGAAATGGCGGGATTTGCCCGGATCTCGGGCCGGGAGCCTGGCGTGCTCTGCGACGCTCTGGCCGTGCCCGCCTGCTGCCGGGGTTTGCTCCGTGGCATCCTCGTCGGCCGGTCGCGACAGGTCGAGGATGGCGAGATCGAGGCGGTACCGCTTTCCGGCCAGGACGCGGTGGACCCGGAGACCGTGGCGGAGCTGCCGCTGGTGCTCCGCCGTAGCGAGCGCAATCAACACCAGCCGTCATCTACGGGGAATCGTTCATTCTCAAGATGTTTCGTCGGGTCGAGGAGGGTATCAACCCGGACCTCGAAATCGGACGTTACCTGAGCGAGCGGACAGACTATCACTGGGTTGCCCCGGTGGTCGGCTTCATCGAATACCGACGTCGAGGGGCAGAGCCGATCACGCTCGGCATCCTTCATCGCTATGTTCCCAACCAAGGGACTGCTTGGCAGTTCACCGTCGATCACTTGAGCCAGTATTTCGAGCGGGTGGCCGCCCTGGCATTCGACCGCCGCGGTCGCCGGCCGCGCAAAGCGAGCCGGGGTCTTCCGGCCTGCCGGGCGATCCCTGGCGTGAACTGATCGGCGGATATCTGGACACCGCTGCGTTTGTTGGGCGCACGAACGGCCGAGATGCATCGGACACTCGCCGCGAACGAGGCCGACCCCGTCCTTCGCCCCGGAGCCGTTCGGCAAGCTTTACCAGCGGTCTCTCTACCAGTCGCTTCGCAACTTGACGGGCCGGCTGTGCGAGCGGATATCCCGACTGCGGCACGAGATCTCCGCAACCCGCGCAAGACCTCTGGCTGAGCAGATCATCGCGAAAGAAGAGACGATTCTCGAGCGGTTCCGTGGCATCCTCGATCCCCTCGTTCGCCGGACAGCGGATCCGTTGCCACGGCGATTACCACCTCGGTCAATTGCTCTTCACCGGCAAGGATTTCGTCATCATTGACTTCGAAGGGGACACGTCGCGCACAATCGGTGAACGGCGCGTCAAGCGGTCGCCTCTGTCGGACGTTGCCAGCATGGTTCGCTCGCTGGACTACGCCGTCCAGAGCGTCCTGCTTGGGCCTGACCGACGTTCGCGGGCGCCCGCCCGGGATGATTCGGCCCGAGGATCGGCCAGCCCTGCGAAGCTGGGCCAATCGGCTGGTACGAACACGTGACCCGAGAATTCTTTTCGGCCTACTTCGAGGCGATCCAGCCAGCCGGGCTACTCCCTCGCACGCTGACGGCCAGCCAGAATCTCCTCGAACTTCTCCTGCTGGAAGAAGCCTTCCTCGAAATCGATGCCGAGCTGACCGAACGTCTCCACTGGGTTGAGATCCCATTGCGGGGGGCGGTTCGGTTGCTCGAGCCGACCCCACCGACTCGCTATGGCATTTCTGAAGTCGCGCCCCAGACCGGTCGACACCAATCGCGTTGGCATCGGATTTGCCCGAATAGAACCGGATGGTGCCCTGAGGGATCAGGGGCTCGACCGCGGGCAGGATTCACCGAGCGCGTGGAGAGCCTAAAAATGGTGTTTTCTCGAAGCGACCTTCAAGAGCTTATCAGAGAAAAGATGAGTGGCTACCATTTCGTCGTCGTGGCGAATCGAGAGCCGTTCATCCACAAATACGAAAAAACGGGAATCACGGTGATCCGCCCGGCCAGCGGAATGGCATCGGCCCTGCACCCGGTAATGCTCGCTTGCGACGGGACCTGGGTGGGCCATGGCAGCGGCGACGCCGATCGCGCGGTGGTCGACGATCACGACCGCGTCCGCGTGCCGCCGGAAGACCCGCGCTACACACTTCGTCGGGTCTGGCTCACTCCGGAGCAGGAGGAGGGATACTACTACGGGCTCGCCAACAGCGGGCTCTGGCCGCTGTGCCACATCACATTCACCCGTCCCCACTTTGACCCCAGCGACTGGGAATCGTATCGCGAAGTCAACCGCCTCTTCGCCGACGCGGTGCTCGAGGAAGTGGGCAGCGAGCCGGCGTTCGTCTTCATCCAGGACTTCCATTTCTGCTTGCTGCCACGGATGCTGAAGAACGCACACCCACGACTGATCATCGCCCAGTTCTGGCACATCCCCTGGCCAAATCGCGAGGTCTTCCGCACTTTCCCTTGGGGCGAGGAGCTTGCTCGATGGATTGCTGGGCAACGACCTGCTCGGCTTCCACGTGCACTATCACTGCCAGAACTTCCTGGACACGGTTGATCGTGAGAATCGAAGCGCGGGTCGACGATCGATCGGTTCGAGGTCCACAGGGGTGGTCATGGCACTCTGGTCCGGCCGTTCCCGATCAGCATCGACTTCGAGGCGCATGACCGGGCCGCCCGTCGCAGTGAGGTTGACGTCGCCATGGAACGCTGGCGTCGCGAGCTGAACGTGCGGGATGAGCTACTCGGCGTGGGGATCGAACGCCTGGACTACACCAAGGGAATCCCCGACCGCCTTCGAGGGCTCGATTACTTGCTCGAGAGCCATCCCGAGTACCGGGGCCGGCTCCGGTTCATCCAGGTCGCCGTGCCCAGTCGAATCCACGTCCCCGCATATCAACAGATCGATCAGGAGGTCGATGAAGCCGTCCGCGCGATCAATGATCGATGGCGAACCGACGATTGGGAGCCAGTCACGTACATCAAGCAGCACCAGGGCCCGGTGGACATGATGGCTTTGCATCGCCTCTCCCAGTTCTGCATCGTCAGCTCGCTCCACGACGGCATGAATCTCGTGGCAAAGGAGTTCGTAGCCAGTCGACACGATGAAGACGGTGTTCTGATCTTGAGCCGATTTCACTGGCTCCGCCCGTGAACTCGGCGACGCACTGCTGGTCAATCCGTATCTCGATCGAAGAGATGGCCGAGGCAATTCATGGTGCGCTGATCGATGCCCGAGGACGAGCGCCGACGGCGGATGCAGCGGATGCGGGCACAGGTGGAGACGAACAACGTCTACCGATGGGCAGGGCGGATTCTCTCCATCCTGCTCAAGTTCGATTTCCCCGAGGTTCCAACGGCAACGGTGCATGACGACCCTCAGCCTGATGGAAAGTCTGCCCGAGATTGCCCGCCGGATCGATCGAGCCAGGAGTATCCTCCTGGGACTCGATTTCGATGGCACTCTGACACCCATCCGCTCCCGGCCCGACGAGGTCGCTCTCGCCCGAATCCGTCCGCGCCGTTTTGGCCCGCCTGGCGAGTCTGCCGCGGGTGACTTTGATGATCGTCAGCGGTCGCAGTCTCGCGGACGTGAGCGATCGAGTCGGATTGCCGGAACCTGATCTACTCGGGCAACCACGGGCTGGAGATCCGGGGACGCGGGCCTTGTCTTCGTCGAACCGACGGCGGCCGCCCTCGCTGATCGTCTGGAGGAGCTCACAAACCGCCTGATGGAACTGCTCACGGACGTGCCTGGATGCTCTGGTGGAACCAAAGGGCTTGACCACGAGCGTCCACTACCGCAATGTTCCAGCCAATCGCTGCGAGGAGCTCGCCGAAGTGGTCCGTGACGTCGTTGCGAGTGACCCGGATCGTTTCGTTGTGACTGAGGGCGATCGGGTCTGGGAGGTCCGCCCTCGTGGTCGCCTGGCACAAGGGCCATGCCATCAATTGGGTTCTTCAAACTCTCAACGACCGCACCGACCGACTCGTCTTCTATTTCGGAGACGATCGCACCGACGAAGACGCCTTCGCCAGCATGCCCGATGGCATAACAGTCAAGGTTGGCCAATCGACATCGTCGAGCCTCGCTCGCTATCAACTCGCCGACCCGGCAGCGGTCGAGGGGTTCCTCACGTGGATGGCCGAAACACTGTCTCCAGAATTGGACATTATTGAATTGTAAAATAGATAACTGTACTTCCCGGAGATTCCTTCCCCAAGTCGCAAAGGGATCTCACGTAGACAAATGCCGGACTGTTCGGAACGATCGGGGTTACCAACCGAATCGATCACCCGTACGGAGCCGGCCGTGACATCTTTCACGCGCAGACAACAGGATCTGCCATTGGTTCCAGAGCCTCGCCTCCAACCGCCGTGCGGCCGCGGCAGTCATCGCCGGAGCAGCGTTGGAGAGCCACTGACGGCACTACCTGCAAAAGCCTGATGTTCCGATCGTCGCCCAACGCTCCATCTCAAAGTACAGCGGTGCCATCAGACAGAGACGAAAGACCAATCCGAATCTGTTCTCAGCTAAAGGTGATCAAGCGGGGTTCCAACGACGCCACCGGTGAGTAGCCGACAGGAAACGGGAATGACCACGGTTTGACGGCTCACGTCAAGCCTGTAACCCAATCGATCCTCTCAGTACAACTTGCTCTGGGGATAATAGCGTCTGATCACGATGAAACGGAGCCAGACGAGCAGCAGCAGGTTTGCGGCCTTCAGCCAGATCAGCCACGACTGGAGTGCGTAGGCCTCCCTGAAGTCCGTCAGACCGAATGTGAAGAAGGCCAAGGCGTACACAATCTCGATGGCCGAGCGGCGATGCCTGAGGAAGCGAAGCAGCACGAGTCCCGAGAGGACGACCCACGCCATCCCTTCGAACAGGTTGAAGACGTGCAATGAGGTCTCGATCCAGGAGGGATTCCCGGCTCTGTAGGCCCACCACGTCCGGAACAGGAGGTAATCGGCCGTGCGATTCAAATCCATGTCTCTCACCCCACCGACGGACCGCAACGACCCGTTCATCGGCCCGAGTCGGGCCTCTCCGAAACGGAAGCGCCAGGAGGGCCACCTCGTTCAGGGCGAATCCGCCCCGGTTTGAGCGTCTCCGCCGTCGCGAGCCGCTGCTCCTCCGACCTGACTCGCCCCCGCCTCGGCTGACCGCGACGAAGAGCCGCCGAACGTCGACGTGATCCGATCGTTACGACGTGGCGACCCGGTCGCGGTCCCATGGCGCGGGTCAGCCGCGCCCCCGGGAAGACGATCGGATAGGTCCTCAGATCCCCGGCCCGGAAGTCCGCTCGGCTCTGGACCTGCAAGTGCAGGTGCGGCTGCGTGGTGTTGCCTGAGTTCCCGCACCGACCGACCGGGTCTCCCGCCCGGACGAACTCCCCTTCACTGACCACGGCACTCCCGCGCCGCAGGTCGCCAGCAGGAAGTACCGCGTGGGATAGATCTCGATCACGACATGGTTTCCCACCGGCGACTCCGCGTCGGTCTGGCCGATCGCCATGTCGGCGTTACTATCGACGGCGCGGACCACCTGCCGGCCGGCGCGCGCGAAGACGGCGCCGAAAGCGGGGTACGACTCCAACCGCTGCGAGTCGCCCGTGCGGGCGCGGCCGCCATCGAGCTTGATCAGGTCGAGCACGTGGCTCTGGCCCGGGATCGGGTAGTGGTGATTCAGCAGGGAGGCGCCCTGGCCGACCACCCACTCGCCGTCGAAAGGCGCCGCCAGCTCCACGGCCGGACCCAGCGGCCCGGTAAGGATCCGCAGGACCTCTACCCCGAGGAACAGCCAGCCCAGTAGCGGGACGCATTCCAGGCCGGCCGCACGGCACCGCCGGTCGGCACCAGGGCCAGCACCACATCGACGACGGTCAACACCGCGATGCCAACGACCACGCCCCGGTAAGCCTCCGGCCCGATCAGGGCCGCGGGCATGATCCAGATCAGCATCAGGCCCGCCGCCGCCCAGAACAGCGCACGGTTCACGGCCTGTAGCCGGGCGGGCCGCAGACGCTCGCTCGAGCGGCCGGCGCCAGGCGCGAGGGTCAGCTTGCCTCGAAAGACGGCGACCAGGCGGGTGCCGGACCCCCAGACGGCGCCCGCCGCGAGCGCCACCTGGAGGACCATGGGCAGCAGCCCGCCGATGTAGGCCAGGGTCGCGATCAGCAGCCCCGCAAGCACGACGGTCGAGCGCACGATCCCGAAGACGATCCGACGGGCGCGGCGCAGCGATGCGGATGGTGGGTTGACGTTCGTGTCTGGCTCCATCTCCGCGGACTCCGGCGCGAGTGGATCTCGTGCTGCGGTCGACTTTAGTGGCGCCGCGGGTGGCCCACAAGATGACTCGTGCCCCCGATTGAGAGCTACGGCGAACGCAACCTTTCCAAGACACTTTATGGAAAGCTCCTGAAAGCACGCCCAGCCGCGCGACGCGGCGGTGGTGTCAGGCTGTGCGGGCTCGTCGGCGAAACCTTCCGTATCAACGGACCCGTCGGTAGGCCGACTAGCTCCGCCAGCCGCGGCGGTCACTCTCGTCCTGCCGCGGGATTCTCGAAGCGCTGGGTTCAGGCTATCATCAAAAGTGCCTCGGCGTTGACGACGGTCGACGGAGCCCTCGGTCGAGGGACATGTACTTTCTGCGGATGCTCTCGACCAGTGGCGGCTCCGCCATAAGGCTGTTCACTGAGGGTGATCCGGTCCGCCATGATCGGCGTCATCAGGCCGATGAGCCTTGCAACGGGACCCATCCAAGATCCGTAGGAGGTGGCGATACTTGACGCTGCCGTACTCACTCGTGATGAAGTCGTAGAGGGCCGAGGCTTGGTCTGGCGAAAGCATCGAGATTCTCCAGCCCGACTCCTGGTCCCATCCGTCGTGCTCGACGAATCGGAACCACCTCGGTTCATCCGAAAGTACGAACTCGGGCAAGCCGCACCTGCGGAGGGCGTCTCTATGTTGACCTACCCATACCTGCCACGCCCGCTGCCCTTCACTGTCACGTCGGAAGCTCATGGATCTTTCCTCACGGGATGAACCACGAACTAAACATACTTCGGAGTATTTCACCAATCTGTTTTTGCCGAATCCCTTTGGCCATGCGGCGAGCTGACCAGTTTGTCCTGATCGGCTCAGCCGTTCCGCTTGCTTGGCTGGCGATGATGGCCGTCCACGAAGCTGGCCACGTTCTAGGGGCCTTCCTGACAGGCGGCACTATCAAAGTGGTTGTCCTCCATCCGCTCAAGATCTCCTGCACCGTCCTATCCCACAACCCATATCCTCTGCTCGTCACCTGGGCTGGTCCGGTGATCGGTGTCTTGATTCCGCTTGTGGCCTTTGGCGTCGCGGCCGGCATACGAATGCCCGGTGCCTACTTGCTGCGTTTCTTCGCCGGGTTCTGCTTGATTGCCAACGGGGCCTATATCGGTGTTGGTTCCATCGAGAGGATTGCGGATGCGGGCGATTTGCTTCGTCATGGCAGTCAGACCTGGCACCTGTGGCTCTTTGGGGCCGTCACTATCCCATTGGGTTTGTTACTTTGGCACCGATTGGGGCTGTATTTCGGACTTGGCAAGGCTAGCGGCCGGGTGAGCCGAGGTGCCGCTATTGCGTGCCTGGTTCTGCTGGTCCTTGTTGCTGGGTTGGAGTTCGTTCTCGGTGGTGAGTAAAGTCAGATATTAACCTCAAGATCGGCATTTTGCACCCGCGGCACTGGGCCGCTGACTCATCAACAATCGCGGCCCAGAGATCGAGTCGCGACGATGCTAAGGGCGATTTGTCGATCATCCAATATATGCTTAACACTACTATCAACCCAGGTTGTCGTCGAAAGTCCTCACGGCCCGACCGAGGGCTTGAATTGAGCGACGCCGGACTGCCCCACCTCAAGAGACTGTCCAGACTATGGTGGTTGAACCTCGGTTACCCCTGGGTGACGAACGCGGGGCTGGAACACCTGAAGGGCATTGGCCGTCTGCAACGGAACTGAAGTCGACCGGCCGGATGCGGTCCAGTACGATCTCCGGAGCCAAGAGCACGTCCCGCACTCAAGGAGGTTTTCATGCAGCGCCACCGCGTGTCGATCGCCGGGTTAATGGCTGCCGTGGCCGCAGTCGCCCTCAATGCCGCGGTCTTGCGGTCAATCTACGGCAGCGGAACCTTTTCACAACCGGCGTTTTTCTATGCCCACGGCGTCTTTCCGTTCGCAAGCGTGTTGATCACGGTCGGCTTTTTCTGCACCCGAGCCTACTGCGGGGGGAGCGGCTCTCCCCGTTCGTCTTCGGTTTCGAGGCCGTCGGTTGGCTGGTGGTCTTCGCATTCCTCTCCTGGTACTCGATCGCCATGTACGCGGTCTTGGGCTACGTCGAAGCGATCGTCCAACCGATCAGACCGTTCCTCATTTATTCGCTCAAAAGTCTTCCGGTCTGGGCTCAACCATTTGTTGAGATAGGGTTCGAGATCGTCGTCTTCTCGCTGCCGCAGTTGCTCTTGGCCCTGATCGGCGGAGCGCTTGCCCGAAAGTTGGAGCTGACGGTCCGATTCGAGCACATGGGCCCGAAGTGATGAGGGAAAATGCCGGGCGGTTACGTTCGCATAGAAGAGTCAAGCCACCGCAGAAGCGTCCGGGTCGATTTGGCGCTTTGGTTTGGCAGTCCGAGCCGCGGCAATTTCCTTCAGTCGATCGACCATGTACCGCAGCAGTCGCGATGGACACGACAGTCCATCGTCCAAGTCCACGACGCTGATCAGATCGAGTCGACTCAGAGCCAAGCCACGACCGGCCGTTAGCAGGTCGATCAGACCGAACGACATCCCCTGCCTGCCGGTCACATGTCGCGCCGCCTGGGTTTCGCGATCAGGCGCCCGGGTGGTTCGGTGGAGCCCTATCTCAAGCAGCCCGAAAAATCGCCGTAGTGGGCATCCCGGGCCGACCGGACGTCGTTGACCGGCGGGCCGCTAGCACGTGGATGCGATCAGCGCTAAACGCTGCCGAGTGGTCTCACTTCGAGACGCTGGGGCGTCGGATGAAACGGGCGGACCGGACTGCCGTGCTCAAGCCAGCATCTTTGCGTGATTCGCACCGTCAAGCCTGAAGTCGCCAGCCACTCGGATGCATACCAAATCAGCGAATGATCCGCAGGCTTGGTAAAGCCCGCGTCAGCTCTTTCACTCCGGCGTCGGTGACCTGAGTGCTGCGAAGGTAGAGGTCCTAGAGCTTTGTCAGCCCGTTCAGATGCGACAGCCCGGCGTCGGTGACGCGAGTGCCATGGAGGCGGAGATAGGAGAGATGGGTGAGCCCTTTCAGGTGGGCCAGTCCCGCGTCGGTGACCTGAGTGCGATAAAGCCAGATGACGGAGAGATTGGTCAGCCCCGTCAGATGTTCCAGCCCGGCGTCGCTCACGGATGGTGAGCTGACATAGAGTTCCTGAAGTCGTGTGAGACGCCCGACGTCTGCGAGCGTAGCATCGGTCGCACTCGGAGTGGTGAGAATCAGACGCGTGACGTGGCCGAAATTGTCGCCACCAATGAGATCGATCAGCCAGCCAGGTGCAGGCGACTTCGCTCCCGGAATGGGCTTCCCGTTACTCCACTCCCAGTCATACACCACCGATCCGCCGGCTCTCTCGATCGCGACCACAGCGTCGCGCTGGACGTGGGCTTGGTGGACAATCCATCCGAGCCAGCATTCCGACCGCCAGCACAACGACGATCAAACCTCGCACGCTGACGCGCAGGTATCTTCGCCAGAACTGCAAGGCGGGTCCGGCGGGCACCGTGGCCAGTCTCCGAGAATCGGGACCCTTTCGAGACGATTCACGCCTTCGACTCACATCATATCAAGAAGTCGAGTCAATTGGTCGCACGCCCCGACGCCTGGCGATCCGACAGGAACAGTCGCAGGCAGGCCGAAACGGCAACGAATCAATGGGTTACCACTTCGATGAAACGGGTATGACCCGTCGTGATGGATCAGGTCACGACAGTAACCCGGTCGGCAGCCTCAGTACAATTTGCTCCGCGGATATTAGCGTCTGATCACGGTGAAGCGCAGCCATACGAGTACCAGTAGGTTTGCGGCCTTCAGCCAGATCAGCCACGAATGGATGAGCATCATATCGGCTCGAGGGCCGTGGAATTCTTGTTCATCCATGTTGAGATCGAGGCAGGTCGTGATTGACGCGCTACCGGTCCTCAACATGAGGGCGTAACCAAGCCCGAAACTCTCGAACGTCCAGGGAGTCCGAGTTTTGGCATCCTCGGAGAGCACCTGCCAGTCAGTGGCGAATTGGTCGACGATCGGGAGGAAGCGGCAGCAGCATATCTTCGCGTGGCGAAAATCGGTATCATTTCAAACATCCGACGCAGTAGCCGACTCAGAATGAGGCCCATCATGAAAGCTCTTCGCGTCGTGTTCCGGTTGGGGCTGCTGATCGGGTTAGGGATCGAAATCCCGGGCTTGCCCACGACCGCCCAGACCACGTCTCCGAAGGAAGCGCAGCCCCCAGCGCCGGGATTGCGAAAGCTGACCGGCGACGACGCCAAGCGGGCGGAGGAGCTGGACAAGGCCATCGAGGCGGCGCTGAAGGCCGATCGCTGGGACGAGGCGATTGCGAGGGCAGAGGAACTGCTCGCCTTGCGGACGCGGGTCCAGGGGCCGAAGCACTTCGAGACGGTGAACGCGGAGTGGCGTCTCAAGACGTTGCGCCGGGTGGCCCCGATGCCGCACGAGGATCGAGTCGCCTACCAATCGGCCAATACCATGAATGAGCAAGCGGAAGCCCTCGACGCCCAGGGGAAGTACGCCCAGGCCCAGCCGCTGTTCGAGAAGGCGCTGGAGATCCGCCGCCGCCTGCTCACCGACGACCACCCCGACACCGCCGACAGCTACAACAACCTGGCGTTCAACCTCAACGCCCAGGGGAAGTACGCCCAGGCCCAGCCGCTGTTCGAGAAGGCGCTGGAGATCCGCCGCCGCCTGCTCACCGACGACCACCCCGACACCGCCGCAAAGCTACAACAACCTGGCGGACAACCTCAACGCCCAGGGGAAGTACGCCGAGGCCCAGCCGCTGCTACGAGAAGGCGCTGGAGATCCGCCGCCGCCTGCTCACCGACGACCACCCCGACACCGCCACCAGCTACAACAACCTGGCGGTCAACCTCAACGCCCAGGGGAAGTACGCCCAGGCCCAGCCGCTGTACGAGAAGGCGCTGGAGATCCACCGCCGCCTGCTCACCGACGACCACCCCGACACCGCCACCAGCTACAACAACCTGGCGACCAACCTCAACGCCCAGGGGAAGTACGCCCAGGCCCAGCCGCTGTTCGAGAAGGCGCTGGAGATCCGCCGCCGCCTGCTCACCGACGACCACCCCGACACCGCCATCAGCTACAACAACCTGGCGTGCAACCTCAACGCCCAGGGGAAGTACGCCGCAGGCCCAGCCGCTCTACGAGAAGGCGCTGGAGATCCGCCGCCGCCTGCTCACCGACGACCACCCCGACACCGCCAACAGCTACAACAACGTGGCGTCCAACCTCAACGCCCAGGGGAAGTACGCCCAGGCCCAGCCGCTCTACGAGAAGGCGCTGGAGATCCACCGCCGCCTGCTCACCGACGACCACCCCGACACCGCCGTCAGCTACAACAACCTGGCGTCCAACCTCAACGCCCAGGGGAAGTACGCCCAGGCCCAGCCGCTGTTCGAGAAGGCGCTGGAGATCCACCGCCGCCTGCTCACCGACGACCACCCCGACACCGCCGACAGCTACAACAACCTGGCGGCCAACCTCAACGCCCAGGGGAAGTACGCCCAGGCCCAGCCGCTGTACGAGAAGGCGCTGGAGATCCACCGCCGCCTGCTCACCGACGACCACCCCGACACCGCCACAAGCTACAACAACCTGGCGGACAACCTCAACGCCCAGGGGAAGTACGCCGCAGGCCCAGCCGCTGTTCGAGAAGGCGCTGGAGATCCGCCGCCGCCTGCTCACCGACGACCACCCCGACACCGCCAGCAGCTACAACAACCTGGCGGCCAACCTCAACGCCCAGGGGAAGTACCTCGAGGCGCGAGACCGATGGCTGCGTGCGGTGAAGAGCCTGGATGCGGCCCGGCTCCGGGTCGCCTTCACCGGCCTGGAACGCGCCGGGACCAAGGAGTCCGATGCGCCCCGCCCTGGCCGCCGTGCTGGCCCGGCTCGGTCAGCCGGCCGAGGCGTGGCAGCCGCTGGAGGAAGACCTGGGCCGCGGCCTGCTCGACGAGCTGGCCGCCCGCCAGGACCGGCGGCTCACACCCGCCGAGCGAGCCCGCCTCCGCGAATTGACCGCCGAACTGGAACGGCTCGACAGGCTGGTGGAAACCACGCCCAAGGACCTCGACCAGGCCGAGCGGGCGAAGCGGTTCGAGGACCTGAAGCGCCAGCGCGAGCTGGCCAGCATCGCCCTGGGTGAGTTCCAGACCAAGCTCGTCCAGGATCACGGCCCGCTGGCGGGCCAGGTCGCCAGGCTGAACGAAATCCAGGCCGCGCTGCCCGCCGATGCCGCCCTGGTCGCCTGGGTCGATATCCCACCCGCGGGACCGAACGCGGCCGACCCCGACGGCGAGCACTGGGGCGTGGTCGTCCGCTCCCGGGGCATCCCGGCCTGGGTCCCGATCGCGGGGACCGGTCCGGACGGGCTGTGGACCAAAGACGACACCGGGCTCGCGGGCCGAGTCCGGACGGAGCTGCGGAGCGGCCCGGCGCCGGCTCGGCGGACCTGCGGCCCCTGGTCGAGAGATTACGCACCCAGCGCCTCGAGCCGCTGGCCAAGGCCCTGGGCGCCACGGCCGACGGCCTGCCGCCGGCCCGGAGGCTGATCGTCCTTCCCTCCCGGGCCATGGCGGGCATCCCGGTCGAGGCGCTGCTCGCCCCCGACGACACCCGGACGGTGAGCTACGCCCCCTCGGCCACCGTGTTCAAGTACCTGCGCGAGCAGCCCCGGCCCGACCGCCATGCCGGCCTGCTGGCCCTGGGCGACCCGGTCTACGAGCGTCCCGACAAGTCGAGCGAGCCCAAGCCGCTGCCCGACCACGGCCTGCTGGTCAACGTGGTCGTACCCGGCTCCAACGCCGCGACCCACGGCCTGAAGCCGGGGGATGTCTTGCTGGCCTACAACGGCACCGCGCTGAACAAGAAGGACGACCTCAAGGTCGTCGCCGAGGGCGACAAGCCGATCGCCGTCGAGGTCTGGCGAGACGGCCGGTCGTCCCGGCGCGATCTGGCCCCCGGCAAGCTCGGCGTCGTGCTCGACCCCCGGCCGGCACCGGAAGCGATCGCCGAGAATCGCAAGCTGCAACAAGGTGCTCGTGGCGGCGCGGGGCGGCGACGAGGACTTCGCCCCCTTGCCGGGCACGCGATACGAGGTCGAGGCGCTCGCCCGGCTCTTCAAGTCCGACGATCGGCCCGACCCGGATCCTGCTCGGGGCCGACGCGAGCGAGCCCGAGCTGGACCGCCTGGCCGCCTCGGGCGAGCTGGGGCGGTTCGGCTTCATCCACCTGGCGACGCACGGGGTGATCGACGAAGGCGTTCCCGCCCGCTCGGCGGTGATCCTGACCCAGACCGGCCTGCCCGACCCGCTCGAGCAGGTCCTGAACCACAAGCCGGTCTTCGACGGCCGGCTCTCGGTCCGCGAGATCCAGCGCGGCTGGGACCTGAAGGCCGAGCTGGTGACGCTCTCGGCGTGCGAGACGGCCCTGGGCCGCGACGCCGGCGGCGAGGGCTTCGTGGGGTTCACCCAGGCGCTCTTGATGTCGGGCACGCGGAGCGTCTGCCTGTCGCTCTGGAAGGTCGACGACACGGCGACGGCGCTCTTGATGCAGCGGTTCTACGCCAACCTGCTGGGCCGACGCCCCGGGCTCGCCGGCCCGATGCCCAAGGCCGAGGCCCTGCGCGAGGCGAAGGCCTGGCTGCGCGGGCTGCGCCGCGCGGAGGTGCTGGCGCTGACCGCGGAGCTGTCGGGCGGCGTCGAGCGAGGCAAAGGTGCCAAGGCCCGCCAGCCGGCCGAGCTCGCCGCCGCGGTCCCCGCCGGCGGGGACAACGACCGGCCGTACGCGTCCCCGCACTTCTGGGCCGCGTTCGTGCTGGCCGGCGACCCGGATTGATCGGGGTGCTCGAAGCGCTCGACAAGCCCGAATCCGCTCGGGATGGCGTCAGAGGTCAAAGGCCCCGAAGGCCGTCTTGCGGTGCGGGGCCTGCGCGTCCACGAAGGCCACCTGCCGGGCGGATGGGTCATCGTCGACCGGCGGTAGGTGGCGGTTCCGGGGACGTAATCCCGAATTCTCACCGCCCGCGACGCGGAGAACCACGATCGAAAGCGTGGGATGGGATCGCACGGGCAGCTCCCAATGGCTGAGTTCAGCAGCCATACGAACAGCTAAATGCTCCGGCCCGTGGGAATACCTTGGACCCGCGATCTCGCTAAAGTTTGCTGCGGGGCAAGAAGCGAGCGATCGGGGCGTCTGGGACATGCCCTGTTGATCATCGTCTATCGCGCGGTGAAGCGGCAGACGACCTATATCGAGCTGGGGGCCGACTTCTTGGACCGCCTCGACCCGGATCGACTGACCCGGCACCTGGTCAAACGACCGAGGAAGCTCGGCCGTTGAGTCACACCCGAACCACGGGATGAGACGGCGGGACCCTCTATTCTCATAGCAGTACTAATAGGGATCACCCATCAGGATGAACCCAGCCCAGTAGTGGGGATGCTCGAACGGGTGCCCGACAACCGGCTGGCCCCGCTTGGCGTGGGGAAAACCGCGCGCGGTCTGCGACAACTCCGCCTCAACCGCTTCGGAGGTCAATCCGCCACCATTGCTTCGCCTCGCCCAGCGCTCGGCCTTCGGCAGCGGCTGGGCCAGCCCGTCGCGCTTTCCCAGCCAGTTCTCGTAGAACCGCGTCATCAACAACGCGGTCGCCCGATCGTCCACCTCCCAGAGGCTGAGCACCAGGCTCCGGCCGCCGGCCAGGAACATAGCCTGGGCGAATCCGAGGAAGCCTTCGCCTTGGCTGCTACGGCCCAGCCCGCTCTGGCAGGCGCTCAAGGTCACCAGCTCGGCGTTGAGCCTCCAGGTGTTCATGACCTCCCCGGCGGTCAGGAGGCCATCGAAGGCCGGACCTCCGTCCGAGGAGGCTATCGAGTCGGAGAGCCGATCCTGTGACAGGAGGAGTCGCGAGTTCATCGGAGCGGAATCGTCCATCATTCCATGGGTCGCCAGGTGAATGACGCGGAAGCGGGCCAGTTCTCCGCTGGAGGCAACCGGGCAAGTGTCTGCTCGCTAGCGTCTGAGCCGAAGTAGACGTCCTTCTGCTCAAAAAGGTCGGCAATCGCGCGGACCTCGACGCGAGTGCCGGGGAGAGCCTCAAACCGCGCCCCGCGAGCGGTGGAGCGAGGCGTCAGCCTCTCGCCGGGCGAGGATAGCCGAGGCCGGTGACGCGGGGTCGAAGAGGACGCCCAGCGGACCTGGGCGGATGGTCGCGGCCCTAGTTGTTCCTTCGCGCCAAAACCGGAGCGCGACCTTCTCCTCCTGAGGAGCGGCTTGGATCTTCCGAGTGAGATCTTCGCGACTGCCAACCTTGGTCCCCGCATACTCCAGGAGGACATCGCCCGCCCTGATCCCGGCGTCCTCGGCAATGGACCGGGCTCCGACCCATTGAACCAGTACGCCCTGATCGGGTGGCTTCGGGCCTGGCGGGTTGGGTGGGAGTGGGACGGGGTCGCCGAACGCGAGCAATCGCCGGGGTTGCTCCGGTCGAGCCGCGGCGTCGCGGCGCCGCTCCTGGAGCCAGGCGAACATGGTCCCCGACGGAACGTAGCTGACGACTGGCCGCGGAGGCCCTCCCGGTCGCGCCTCGAGGAGAGCCTCGATCGGGATGCCGGCCAGGGCTGCTGAGGGCAAGATGATCAGGTGTTGCACCCGCGGTAACTCTCCCTGGGCCTGGAAAGCGCCTTGAAGTGGGCCCAGCCGTTGCTCAGCCAGCTCAGTGAGAGCCGTCAGCCAGTCTTGAGAGCTGGGTTCACCGAGCCGTTTCCGGACCTGCCCCGGTCGGTCTTCGTCGGCCTTGGTCCAGACCTGGTTTGGCCCGGTACCTGGGATCCTGATCCACTTCGGCGCCCCGATGCGGCGGAGGACGCAGGCCCAATGATCGCCCTGGGGATCAGCGGCGTTCGGCCAGTCCAGGATGTCGACCCAGCCGACCAATGCGACATCGGCCCGCAGATGGGACTGGACCTGCTCCAACCCCGAGACAGTGCCGGTGGGAAGCTGGAGTCCCCTGACGACCTCAGCCTCGAGTTCCGCGAGCCGGCCCTGGAATTCCAGCCGTTGTTTCTCGAGACCATCGAGGTGATCCTGCGGCTTGTCGGAAAGGGGACGGGCACGCCGGATCGCCGCGATCCGGTTGTCGAGTTTGCTGAGCTGGCCGACGAGCTCGTCGCGGCGACGCTGCTGCTCGCGCTCGAGGGAATTGTGGCGGCGCGTCGTCATGTCATCCAGCAAGCCGCGCCCGAGGCACGCCTCCCAGTTGCCCCAGGCGTCGACCGCGCGCCCTCGCCGGGCTCGGAGCACCGCCAGAATATATAAAGGGGATTGTTCATCCGCGTATGAAGCCCGGGAGGGGCCGGTCCGACCGATCCGGAGTCGCGCGGTCTCAAAACCCTTGGCCGCTGCCAGTCCCATCACTTCAGCGTCCGCGTACTTGCCTTGAATCCGGAGCGTTGAGGCTAGGTGCGAATACGACAGGACTGTATCGGGATGGTCCTCGCCCAGCCCGCGGCGTCGGACGTCCAGGGCCTCACGCTGCATCCGTTCGGTTTCCGCATGGTTCCCCTGCATGTTCAGGACGTTGGCGAGATTGTTCCAGCTCTGGGCCGTGCCCGGGTCCTGATCACCACTCAATTTGCGGCGAATACTCAAGGACTTTTGCAGGAGCAGCTCGGCCTCGACGAGCTTTCTCTGATGGGCCAAGTTGATTGCAAGTTGGTTCAACGCGACGGCAGTGTAGAGGTCCTCCTCACCCATCGTTCGGCGCGTTATCTCGAGCGCTTCGCGATAACGCGGCTCGGCATCGGCGTACCCGTATTGCTGCTGGATGCTGTAGGCGATACCGACGCGAGCCAAGGCCGTAGAGGGGTGGTCCGTGCCGAGCACGCGACGGTCAATCGCCAGCGCTGCTTCGTAGTACGCCTGAGCCTCCGCGTCCCGATACTGGTAGTTCAGATTCACCGCGAGATCGTAATACCGCGCGGCCGTCGCCCGATCGTCTTCGCCCAGGACTCGGAGTACGCTGATCAGGGCCTCACGATACAACGGCTCCGCCTCGGCGAAGCGTCCCCTTCCGCGGAGCTCGTTAGCCTGGTCGCATCTGCGAATCGCGTTGGCGAGGTCGGATTGCGCTTCACGGGGCAGAGCAACCGGCGCTTGCAGATCTGTTCCTCGTTGCGGGCGTCGATCGTTTGCCAATGGTCCTCGCCTTGCAGGTGGCGACGGATCTCCAGGACATCATGCGCCGGCGTGACGGCCGCAGCGAATTGACCTTGCTTCTCGAGGTCCACGACCTGCTTTTCCAGCGACTCGACTTTCCGGGCGTCGTCGCCCTTCAGGAGACGCTGCCAGGGAGGCTTAGCCGCCGGGCCGGATTGCGGCTCCGATTGCTTCACGGCTTGGGCCCGCGCCCCGGCAGGCTGGATCCCCAAGAGCTCGGCAACGGTGACCGCCATCATGAACAGGAAACACCCCCACGAGATCCGGCTTGTGCCCTCAGACATGAGAGTCTCCTCTCTGGTGGGGTTCCGACTGTTTGGCTCTCACGCGCCTTCTCGGCCGTTTCCCTACCGCGGCGTCCCTCACTTCGGGGTGATGACCGGAAACGCGATCGCCTCGGCCGCATCGATCCCCGGGACTTTCCGGAGGTACTCGCAGACTTCCTGGAAGGGCCGGGGTGCGCCGGTATGCCTTTGCGGTTGGCTCCGCCGGTCGCCGGCCCGGGGCTCGAAGCCGCCGCCGTGGAAGCTCCAGACGCCGGCCCCATCGGCCGAGACCGTGCGCGGCGAGCGTGCCGCTGACGGCCTGGTCCGTTGCGAAGATTGTCCCATACGAGGATGGGACCCACCAACACATTTCGAGAGAAACCGGATTCTCGGCCGCTCCTCAGGCAGCGTGTGGCGCCGGCCTGGCGCGAGCCGTCATGCGACCGCCGACACGGATCCGCCGATATCGCTTCGGACCTGCGCGGGAGGTCGGAAGCCGTGGCGCTCGATCAGCCACTGCTCGTTGTACTGACGCCGAAACTGCCTCAACGCCTCGATCAGCTCCGTGACGGTGGCAAAAGAATTCACCCAGAGCAAGTTCTTTATGCGGGTGCGTATGAACCTCTCGGCGATGCCATTTCCTTCGGGCGATCTCGAGCCGTCGTTTCTTCAGAACCGAGTCCAGCTACCCCCCCTTTGATGAATTCCATGGCGATAAACGGCCGTCCGTCTCCCGTTCGAGGAGTGCGGTCACTTCCGCCGGCGCCGCCGGCACCACCGCTGCAGTCGATCGCTGTGGCCGTAGGACTAAGAATCGACGTACTTATTTATGTTTATCCTTTCGGTGATACCAGGATCGCTACCTGGTCATTGCGAGGGTGGCAAATCAGAGTCGTTTTCAATGGATTACGAATCCGCTATGGGAAAGTTGCCGCCGGCCGCGGCTACTTGCGATGGCCCATCCGCCCCGACTTTCTTACCGGGAAGCACCCCATGCCATCGAGCTACCGAATCTCCCGCAAGCGCCACAAGCCGGTTGTCGACGTCGCCCAGGTCGACGCAATTGAGCCAGCGCTACGGACGAGCAAACCGGGCGTTTACCACATAGACGAGATCAGCATCGACCCGCTCCCTCGTGGCCACACATCGCGCCGCTGGGGAGTCGGGATCAGGCGCCCGAATGGTTCCGTGGCGATTGAGCCCGATCCGTGGTCGGAAAACGCTGGTTAAGACCGTCATGCCGATCGAGCGCTTGTAACCACGGCATTGCGTCCGCGAAACGCTGCGATACGACGGATGGGCAGCGCAACACAGATGCCTTCGGATGAGCCAGATCGATGCCGATCACCGTGACGTGCGAATGCGGAAAACACTTCCGCGCAGAGGACGAACATGAAGGTCGACGTGCGATCTGCCCTTCGTGTCGCCGGGAATTCAGTTTTCCGCGTCAAGGGATTCCAGTTTTCCACGAAGTCGTGCAGTCGCCAGAAACGGCCGGCCGGTTCATCGACGACATGCCTGAGCAGCGGGAAACTACTGCGGCCTCATGGGCATTCTTTCTCGATCCGATTGTCGTCATCGGGACAGCGGTACCTGCCCTTATCCTGCTGGTATCCGCTGCTCACTTGGCGTGGTGGCGGATTGCGGAGATACTGGACGCCAACACCGGAGCTTGCTCAGACCGCCGCCGAGCAATTCGTCCGTAACGGCGTCGAGTTCGCGCTGGAATATGCACACAAGCAGGATCGTTTTTGCGTAGCTTACGTCGAGGCCAACCGAATCCAAGACCCGCGCAAGTTTCCCAGGCTCTGGGAGGCGTGGGCGCTAATACAACGAAAGCCAGTTCATCCAAACAAAACGGATCAATTTCGCAGGACTGTGTACATGCTTTTTCAGTTGGATCCGCACCAAGAACAGCTGACGTTGATAAGAGGCGAACTAACCGACGGAATCCATTCGGAGGCATTCGTCACTCACCGGGAGGGAACCGAATGGACCGAGGAGTTCCGAAGTAATTTTATGCGTTCGTGCATGGAGGAGAGTCAGCACCTCGACAGCGTGTATCGGGATCTGGAGTCTGAGGAGAGCGAGGGGGGCCGCCGGCGCATGACCCAGCGTCTTATCGATGAGTTCAAGGTCACGCCACAGAAGTCCTCCGAGTCGCCGGCCCGCGCGATCATGTCGCTGTCCCAAAGCCGATGCATGTTTGTCCCACGGTTCGACCTCGGCCAGGAGGAGCCACCAGAGCAGCATGGTGCGCCAACCCTGCTTTGCGCCACTACCAGCGGCTTTTCGTCGTAAGACGGAGGCTATGGTGCTGCCAGAGCCGCGCTTCCACGATCTCAGGCACACGCACGCGACGACTCTCCTCGCCCGTGGCCACTCCATCAAAGCGGTGTCCCAGCGCCTTGGCCATGCCTCGATCGAGATCACATTGAAGGTCTACGCGCACGTCCTCCCGACCGACGATGCCGCGCTCGCCGATGGCCTCGATCGGATGCTCGGTTGAAATTGGCTACAAGTGAGCCCCAAACCACCGCCAAACACCGAAACGAAAAACGCCACAAGTCGCGATGATTGTGGCGTTTGCGTTCGAAGCCACCTCAGGGACTCGAACCCTGGACTTCAGCTTTACGAAAGCGTTCCGGCATGTTTCCATGTCTGTCTGCGTCTGTCCTAGGATGTCTCAGAGTATAGGCTTAGGGAAGCTTGCCGGATTCCGCCGCTGTCCGCCAGAATCCGGGAATGTCCACGCTATTGGCTTCATATTGGCTTCACGGAATTGCCCGTCGCGGCTACTTGCGAAGGCCCCTGCGCTCCCGCATACTCGGCGGGACGTGGCCTCAATGCCTCAGAACCACTCGTAGCAATGCAGCTACTGAACTGCGGAAAGGAACGACGAATTTGTCACACAACAACGTTGGCTTGCGGATGATTTGTCTGGCGTTCTTTTTGTTGACGCCGTGCACCGCGATCGGTGGCCGGGTATTCCCAACCTGGAGCGAGCAGCTGCAGGTACTCTGTGTCGGATGGCAAGGAGACACGGCGTGTCCATCAACGTCCGGGACCCCGGCTTTGACGTTCCAATTTCAGGTCGGGATAAACCATGAGAATCTTGGATCCGACCTCGACGGCCTGGTTGACTATCAAGGATACCATGGCCCGGTGGTGATTGACGTGCTCAATGCTCTGTTTCAGGGGGTACCCCGCTCCCCACTATGCCTCTCGACATCTCTCTCGTTTCCGGCATCGCATCTAACCCTCCGCAGTTTCCGGTCAACAGTCAGGACCCACCGACTGGCATGGGATTCGAGTCGATCAACGT
>CAWDZZ010000024.1:0-701904 GCA_963806595.1 uncultured Isosphaeraceae bacterium
AGCACCGCAAGGGCACGCCCGAGCATCCCCGACCGAGGACCGGCGCCGGACGACAGTCGGCTCAGGGTGGGGATTTCCGACGCCCGCTGGTGGAGATGCAGTCATCGGATCAAGTTCCCGATCGGTCCTTCGTTGTGAAGAATACCCAGCCGGTGGAGTGCGAACAGCCTGCCGCTTCGAGGCATTTTACCAATCGCCGTCGGAAAGCGAAAGTCGGACGAACGAACCCATCGATGAGGGGCCGGTGTCGAGCGAGGCGGTGCAGATTTTGTGTTGCGGGCATCCGGGAGAAGAGCCCCGTCCATTTCGGGCTCGAGTTCACCAGCCAACCGCGGTGAAAACGTGATCGCCACAAAAAACCAAGGGCCCGTTAGACTTGCGCCGAAGTCTGTGGTCGATTCGGGACTTGACAACCGCTGAGCAAAGCTACAGCACGCGGCGGGACAGGCAGGAGGGGTTCAGCGATCGTCGCGGCGGGAAGTCACTCGCCCCAGTCGGACCGGCACTCGCAGGCGCATCCGGCGCACAGAACGGTTGTCATTTTTCGCATCCATCATCTTCTGCGGTTTTATCCGCGTGAATCCGCGTTCATCAGCGGCCAAAATCTCTCTGCGGTATTTGTCTTCTCCCAGCAATCGAAATCATGTTTGGCCGCGGATGAAGATGATGAATGCGGATCAAGACAGTCGGAAAGTTGGAAGAGCCCCGAGCGGGGTTTGGCGCACACCGTGACGTGGACAGTCCGCCGCTGCCCGTCGAGCGGCGCTCGCCGCCGAGATTGACGGACTGAAGATCTCTCGTTTTTCGCACCCATCATCTTCTGCGGTTTTATCCATGTGAATCTGTGTGGATCTGTGGCCAAAAAACTCTTTGGGATATTGGTCCAATCATCCGGAGAATTCGGCCGGGTTCCTCCCCTTAGTTTCCTTCGTTGACTTCTGTTCAAAATCCCGTTTGTTCCAGTCTTGTTCGTAGCAGGAACAATCCTGGCCTTATGATCCTGTGCACCTCCGTCGCGGCGCCGATCACCTCACCGGATAGATAGGCAGGAGGTCATGACGTGCGCATGGTTTCCATCTCGGCGCCACGCAGAATCCGGTCCGTTTCCGTGTCGTTCCGAGCCTTCCGTGGTTAAATTCTTCGTATTGAATCCCCTGGAGATCATCTCGGCGACTGCGATGAACGAGCCGCCCCCGAGCCAGACACTCGCCCGCTCAGGAAGCCGGGACCACGACATCGGAATTTGACGAACAAACCCAAACTCGATGAGAACATGATCACCGCAAAAACCCAAGAGCCTGTTCGAGTTGTGGCAAATTCCGTGGGCTCGCCGGGACTTGACAAGCAGGCAGCCATGACAGCGGAAGCGGTCGGACAGACAGGAGAGGCTCACGGCTCGTCGCGGTGAGAACCGTATCTTCCCGGTCAGCGTGAGGAAAGCGACTCACCGCGAAGAACCTGACGCGGCCTCTCGGCCGCAACCAAACGAATACTTATAATCCAGGGCATTCACCTCAAGGTCGTTTTGGTGCAGGCACTGGAGGTTAACCATGGAGCGATTCTTGGAGCAGCATCGGGAGCGCATCATCGGAACACTGTCGGGGTTTGATCGAATTCTCTTCCGCGGCACACTCCGGTCAATTTGCTATAGCAAGGGCATGGACCGGTTTCTTGGTGCTCACCATGTGCTTTACCGCGATTTTAATAAGTTCAGCGAAGACCTCACCGGCCGAATCACCGACCACGCTCGCACTTTGGCAGAAACCAAACACCGCCCCTACATTTACCTGAACTCGTCCGATGTCGATAAGGAGGCCTTCGCCCACCGCATCATGAACGTTGATCACGTCACCGAAGGGTTGATCTGCGTTCTGAGCTGTGTCGAACCTTGCCAAAGCTATCAGATCAGGAAAAACGCCAAGACCAAGCAGATCGAATTGGTCTCGGCTCTGCGCAAATGTCTGCATTTGTACTTCTACTACATGGACCGTGAGTTCGGGCTGATGCACATCCGACTGCAAACATGGTTCCCGTTCTCCGTGCAGGTCTGCCTCAATGGGCGTGAATACCTGGCCCGCCGGATGGCCAAAGCCGGGATCGGCTTTGAGCAGCGCGACAACACCTTCAGCCGAATCGACAACGTCCCCGAGGCGCAGCGGATGCTTGACGCTCTGATCACGCGCAAGTGGGGGCGATTTCTCACCGCGCTGGCTGATCGCGTCAATCCCCTGCTGGACCCTCGCTCCGGCGTGAGTCTGCGGAACTATTACTGGACGATCGGCGAGTCCGAATACGCCACCGACGTGATGTTCAGCAGCGCTGCGGACCTGGCCGCTCTCTATCCCTCTTTGATCGCTCACGCCATGAGCCAGTTCGCTTGTCAGGACGTACTGCGATTCCTGGGCCGTCGCGTCAATGCGCGGTTCAGCGGCCAGGTCACGACCAGTTATCTGGATCGAACCGAAGGAGTTCGGATCAAGCACCGGGTCGACAGCAATTCGATCAAGATGTACGACAAACAAGGGTCTGTACTCAGGATCGAGACGACGATCAACAATCCCCGAATGTTCCATGTATTTCGGGAGAGGACCCGGAAAGGCCAAGTCAGCTTGGGGTGGGTCCCCATGCGCAAGGGATTGGCCGACATCGCCCGGCGTGTGGAAGTGAGCCGGGCGGCGAATCAGCGCTACTTAGAGGCGCTGTCGGTGGTGAAAAAACCGGCGCCGACACAAAGTGTCCTCGACCCGGTGAGCCGGCCCATGATCAAGGAGAACCGTCCTTATCGTGGCTTGCGACCTATCACCCCGGAGGACGCTGGCTTGTTCCGAGCTGTCCTGCGCGGTGAGCACTTATTGAAGGGGTTTCGTAACCAGGACCTGCGCCACATTTTGAACTCGCGTGACGAGACCGACCCCGTCAAGCGCCGTCGAGCTTCGGGCCGCATCACCCGACAAATGCGATTGCTCCGCGCTCACGGGCTGATCCGAAAAGTTTCCAGTACCAGTTACTACCGAATCACTCCGAAGGGACATCACGTAATGACCACCGCGTTGCGCATTAGAGACCTTGACGTTGCGCAGATCCCAGCCTGAACTTCTTGCCAAAATGACAAGTTCTGACGCGTTTGCAATGCGAAGAGCGCGAAGAAAGCCAATGAAACCGCTGATAGGACATCGACTGTCCGCTCAACCGGCCGGGCCCCAACGTACGGTGCACCTTAAAAATGGCGTCAACCACCAGTTCATCAGATTGCTCGGCCTCTTTCTTCGTCCCTCTTCCCTTCGCGCTCTTGGCGTTCTTCGCGGTGATAGCATTCAGTCTTCTCGATCTGTTCGATCGTCCCTCTTCCCTTCGCGCTCTTGGCGTTCTTCGCGGTGATAGCATTCAGTCTTCTCGATCTGTTCGATCGTCCCCCTTCCCGCCGCGCTCGTCTCGTCGTCGCGGTGATGACTTCGGTCGTTCTTCACGGAGAATCCGACGAGCAAAGCCAAACTTGATGAAAACATGATCATCACGCAAAAACTAAGAGCCCGTTCGAGTTGTGGCGAATTCGGTGGGCTCGGTGGGACTTGACAAGCGGGGCCCGACGCCTGACGAAGCCGGCGGAGGTCGAGTTGCTTCCGCCGAGATTTCGCGGTCGTGATCGTTGACGCATTCATTGCGCCACGCGACCTCTGGTGATCAGGCCGGGGAGTGCGGCGCCACGTAATGCCGTCGCAGGCGAGCCGCATGTCGAAGAGGACAAAGCGTTCTAACCAGTGAAAACACGGAACCGCACGGAAAAGATGAATCAACTTCAACAATGACCCAGCGAGGACGTTTTTCTCTTCGGAATGCAGCGCGACAACCCCGAGTTTACGTGTCCCGGTAGGCCGAAATTGGCGGTGGCACATCGAGGGCCGAAATGGCACACTTCGCCGCTGCGGCGTTTGCTGGCTCCGGCCCTACGAAAACAGGCTATTCGACACTTTCGGTCAGTGCCAAAATGGCACCAAAACCATGACCCAAAAGTTGCCACTTTGTGCCAAATCTAGGCATTTTTTTATGACGATGTGGCAATCTATTCGAGGGCTGCGGGCCAGCCTCTGTTTGCTTCCGCGTTGGCTCGCATTCGCTGCTACTCCTGCTCGCGAGCGCGGAGTTGAAAAGTGCACAACAGCCTTTAAGGCACCTGGTTGATACCTTACGTGCCACTTACGCCGTGCTGTCCGCCTCCTTGCTGAGCTCCGAACGGGACTCGTCGCTGCTTCATCAGGCGTCAGTCAGCCGTAGCTGGCGGGTCATTTCTTCGCTGGGAATAATACACGCGATTTCGCCTGGACCTCGCGGACGAGAGACATCACTTTCAAGAAGTTGGACTGGACGAACAGCACACCAATCAGCTCGCGATCCTTGTCAAGCCAAGGCGTGGTGCCGAAGAGCCCGGGATGGGTGATCAAGCGGGCCTGGCCGCGCTCGTCGAGCCGGTCGAGAAAGAACGCGAGCCCGTAGTCGTTTCCGTACGGCCCGGCCATCAGCAGCTCTAGCTTGGCTTGACGCGTATGCATCGTCGCCACGGCCTGCTCCGAAAGGATGCGATGCCCGCGGTACGTACCGCCATTAGCGTGGAGCAGGTAGAAGGCTGCGAAGTCGTCGAGCGTCGAGGTCATACCTCCACCGGCCATGATGAATCGGCTCTCCCCATTCGGGAGCGTCGGGCTGGCATTGAGCGCTCGCAGTCCAATGGGCGTATAGCGGGTATTGCTCATTCCCATCGGCTCGAGCAACTCGGTGCGGACCAGTTCCTCGAACGGTCGTTTGGCCGCCACCTCAGCCACTCGGGCCGCGACGTTGAATCCCATTGTGCAGTAGTGAAACCCTGAACCTGGTTCGGTCGCCAAGCCGCCCCTGGCAAATGCGCGTACTGAATCTGCCAGGGACCGGTTTTGAAGCGAGAATAATCGAGATTGCGATTTCCCGTTGTCATCCTCGAGCTTACGGGTTGTGCTCTTCCGCGTTAGCCACCCCCTTACGCGCCGATTAAGCAGCGAATTGGCGAGAAAATCCCCCGGTAAACCGGACATATTACACAGGAGCTGTCGCACCGTGGGCAAACTCGCCGGCAGTTTGCCCTTGATGGAAATCCCCTTGAACTCCGGCAAGTATTTCTCGATCGGGTCGTCGAGTGCGAGTTTTCCGTGGTCCACAAGGATCATGAGCAGCGTCGCCGTGACCGGCTTCGCGCTCGAGGCCATCAACACCTTCTGATCGACCGCAAGGTTTCCGAAGCCTTCCTTGAAGATTACCTCGCCTTGATGTGCCAAGAGCAGCGAGACACCCGGTACGGTTCGGTCGTTGACAGCCTTCCGCAGAATGACGCGAAGTGAATCGAGGTCAAGATCGGTCAGGCCATGCGCATGAGGATCCCCACGCCGAAGAATACGTGACGTTGCGGGGCTGTCTGTGGCCGATGGTGGATCGGCTAAGCCGGCCGAATCGGCGCCAAATGTCATTGGACCAACTGCGGCAACGACGAATTTCAATCCGGCTAGCAATCGCCCGTTGATGAGGCGCAGAAGAACCATCATGGTTGCCTTTGATTCATCACAAGAGTTGAGGACCAAGCCGGCCAAGGCTCTGGTATAGTGCCGTTATGACCATCATACAATCCCGGCGTGAATGGGAAAGCACGCGTTCCAGGGCTGGCTCGCATCGATCTTCACCAGATTCGCTCAAACTCGCGTGAGCAACATCCCACGATCGGGCAGTACTACCAGAAAGCGAAGACTCGGGCCGGGGGGCATGACAGGGGATCATGAGCAAGGAACTCGCAGGCGTCCGGGGAAACCTCGATCGGCTGATGCGGTTGGGAACGATCGGGGGACTGACCGATTCGCAACTGCTGGAACGGTTTGCTGCGGGGGACGACGAATCAGCGAGCCTCGCGTTTGAGGTGATCCTCAATCGCCATGGCCCGATGGTTCTTCGGGTCTGCCGGCTCGTACTTCGCGACACACACGCGGCCGAGGACGCGTTTCAGGCTACGTTTTTGGTGCTCGCCCGCAAAGCGCGGACTCTCAGGTCGCGCGAGCTTCTATGCAACTGGCTGTACGGCGTCGCCGCTCGCACGGCCCGTAAGACAAGAGCGATCAATGCGCACCGGCACGCCCGCGAGCACGAGGCGGCGTGTCGCCGAAGCGCCGCGGTCGTCGAACCGCCGCGGGACGCGGGAATCGACGACCTGGATCGGGTCTTGCACGAGGAGATCGACAGATTACCTCGCTCGTATCGCGAAGTGGTTGTGGTTTGCTACCTCCAGGGGATCTCGCAGTCACAGGCGGCCACACAGCTTCGCGAGGCCGAGAGCACCATTCGGGGCAGGCTTGCGAGGGCTCGAAAGCTGCTCAGAAAACGGCTCGTTCGTCGAGGTGTCGCGCTTTCGACCGGCCTGTTTGCACACAGTAGCGTCGCCAGCGCGCCGATCCAGCGATTGCCTGTATCGATTGCACATTCCACGGCCGGCGCGGCAATTCGTTTTCTAAGACGGGGTACGACGACCGACGGCGCCGTCTCGGCGACGGCGCAAGAGATCGCCACCGGAGTCCTTTCTACGATGTGGATTCATTCGCTCAGAACGTTTGCGGCGGTGGGGGTGGTCGCCGGCATCTTGGCGGCGGGGGTTTCCCTCGTCATACACCCGGCGGCTGAAGCACGCCTCCAAGCTCAGCAGGCCAACGACGAACGGCCACCAGCGATCGCGATTTCATCGTTGGAGCCTGCCCAGGACGGTGAACCAAAAAGGCCAGTCGCACACAAGGAAAAGGGCAAGGGAAAAGGCGGGGAACAGGGCAGTCAGTCGAGATCCACCCCGACTTGCAGAAGCGCGTCTCCGGTAAGATCGTCCGGGCAGTCGCGGTTACTCAAGATTGCATGTTTATGACTTACATGCCTGACTGGGATTTCGGCAACGTAGACAACCTCGGACTTCAGAACACCGGAGCTCGCGTCTTGATCGACTGGCCGAGCATCCCTGCTGAGGAGACCAAGCTGCCGGACCGGCAATTCTTGATCGCGCTCTACGCACGCAAATCCACGTCGCACCCGCCGGACGGACCGATCTATGCCTTCGAGCTCTTCGAGGGCTGGCGCGAGCGAACATCCTGGAAAACCCGGCCGAGACATGACGTCGAGCCAGCAGCGACCTATAAGTTCGAGCCCGGCGACGGCTGGAAGCTGTTTGACATCACTCCCCTCGTCCGTGCCCAGACCAGGGCCGGCCGAACCAGCCACGGCATCCTGCTGCGGTTCCTCAGCGAAGAGGCGATGAACGAATCCAGCATTTCTGGTTACGATTTCGTCAGTCGCGAAGGGGCAAATGAATGGGCTAACCACCATCCCATGCTACTGGTCGTCGAGTCGGGAAAGGAGTAAAGCCCGGATGGCGTGATCTCGCCCGCGATGGAAACCTACGCGAGGGCGAAGCCATCGGCCGCCAATCAATCGTCGCCCGAAGTTTGTCTCCAACTCGCCTTGAGATTTCAGGACTCACCTTGCTGCGGCAAGGGCTTGCGGGTCGTCCACGACCAGGTAGTGCCCATGGTCTGACGTTACGATCAAGACCGAATCGTCCCAGTTGCTGTGGGATTCGACCCAGTGGATCACGGCGTTTACGGCTTCCTCACCGCTGTAAATTGCGCCGACGGCGTTGTCCAGATTGTTCGCATGAAGGGCAAAATCAACGTCGCCGGCCTCGATGAAAAGAGCGAACGGCTCGTCGTGCCCGGTGGTCAGGACAGTGAGCGCCGCCTCGGTCATCTGAGCCAGCGTCGGCTGTTCGATGCGGTCGGCCGGCTGGTATGACTCCGCCGGGCGGAGCTCGAGGCTGGTCGTGAGACTGGGGGCCGGATCGTAGCGGCCGTCGGCGGTCTGAAACGGGAGATGATCGAGGCCATCGCGGCCGAAAAAGCCGAATAACCGCCCGGAGCGCCGGGCCGCTCGGGTAGCGGCTTCCTTCAGCGACTGGGCGCCACTCGTCCCCGGCTCAGTGTGAACGACGACGTACCTGCCCCCGTTCCGGACATCGATTGCCGCCAGATCTTGATCGGTGATAAACAGGCTGCCTGAACACGGCATTGCGGCCCTGGATCGCCAGCGACGTCGGATTGGTTGCGATGCCGTAGCCGGTCCCGATCACGACATCGAGGCCGCTCCGAAGTGGGGCGTGGCGTGCCTCCTGGATGATTCCTGGTCGGCCCAGCATGACGCGGGCAATGTCCTGATAATCGTCGCGATGGACATCTTGTGCATACATCGCGGCTGGTGAAACATGGTTAAACGGCACGCTGGTCACTGTTCCGAGCTTCCAGCCTTCGGCCTGGAGCTCGTGAAATAGCGTTGAGACCAGGCGACCGTCATCAGTGACGTTGACGCCATTGTTGTATGACTTGACCCCGCTGATGAATTCGGCGGCGCTCTGCGAGGAATCCGTATAAGCGTGAAGCACAGCCCCGACGTCTCGTACACCCGCCAGATCGACCGGGCTCGCCGACTGTCCCTTGAAATAACCGCTGGCCTTGGAGCCCAAGGGGCCGAGCGTCCAGGGATTGGGACCGGCGATGCGCGCATCGTAGCCGCCACCCAGGCTCGTCGGAGGAATAACCACGGTTTGTGCGTTGACATCGTAGCGGCTCTGGTCATGCGTCGGGCTGGTGACGACGAATCCGTACTGCGCCGTTCCCGCCGCCTCGTAATCCTGAAACACGAGGCCTGAGCCTTTGCCTTCGACGTACACTCGTCCCGTCTTGACGATCGCAGCAGCCTGGGTCGTGGGCCAATCGAGGCCATCAAACCAGACGATGAACAGGTGCTTCACGCCGCGAGTGACCGCTTCCTTCTGCACTCGATACAGGTCGCTCTGATCGGCGTACACCGCACGGGGATTGACCGTATTCTCGGGCAGAAATCCGTACAGAGCCTTGATACTTTGCGGGTCGCGATAAACACTGTTTCCGCCCGTGACGGCCGCGATGTCGGCCTTCCGACCAAATACGTACACCGGTACCAGACGGTTGGAATGGCTGGTATGGTTGGAGAAGACGTCTCCCGGCCCTTGCGACCCGAAGTGATAGGCGCGCGGCAGCTTCAGGCTGGCATTGGAGACATAATCCGTCTGAAGCTCCTTGAGCCGGTCGGGATGATCGCCCGGCGCTGCGTACCCCGCACCGCCAGCAAGCCCGATCGCAAGTGAGAGAACCACGATGATCAGTGATTTGTGTGCTGGTCCGATCACCGGCCAGGACCGTGATAGGATTAGCCCAGATTCTCATTAATACCGTTGACGCCGAGACCCAAATACCGCAATGCATAGGCCGTCCGTCCTCCCAAATCGATGAAAATTCTCCCATTCATCGGGGCGAGGGCCGATGGTTTACATCCGCAACGTGGATTGATCATCGCCGGGTTTTATGAAAACTTTACCAAGAGATCGGCCAAAAGCGAAACACGCAAATCGCGGCCAGGGCCGCCGGAACGCGCAGGTGATACTAGGGTCCTCGCAGCAGCACGGTTGCACGGCCGCTGAGACGGAAACCGTCAGGTTCCGTTCGCGGCCGCCCGCGTCAACCCGTTGGCTTGACTCCGGTTCGCGGGCACAATGATGAGGGGTTTGCCATGCCGATCGTGGAATGCGTTCTACAGTGGAGCGTCCAGCGGAGGTCTTGTGGTGTATCGTGACGTGTTGGCCATCGTCTTGGCAGGGGGCCGAGGATCGCGTCTGGAGCCCTTGACCCGGGATCGTGCCAAGCCGGCGGTTCCGTTCGGCGGCATTTACCGAATCATCGATTTCACCCTGTCGAATTGCATCAATTCCGATCTGCGCAAGATCCTGGTGCTGACGCAGTACAAGGCCACCAGCCTGAATCGCCACCTCGACGAAGGGTGGAGGTTTCTCTGCCGCGAGCTGGGTGAGTACATCGAGGTGACACCTCCCCAGCAGCGCATCGCCGAGATGTGGTATCAGGGGACGGCCGATGCGATCTACCAGAATGTCTACACGATTGAGAAGGCCGCACCGCGCGACACATTGATCCTGGCCGGCGACCACATCTACAAGATGAACTACGCCCGGATGATCGACTATCATCGCGACAATCGGGCGGACCTGACGATCGCCTGCCTGCCGGTATCGCGACTTGCAGGCACGCGACTTCGGCGTGATGGGGATCAACGGCGATCACCGCGTAACCAGCTTTCGTGGAGAAGCCCAAGGATCCCAGGGAATGCCCGACCAACCCGACAAGGTCCTGGGCTCGATGGGCATCTACGTTTTCAACACCGACGTGATGTACGAGTTGCTGTTTCAGGACGCCGCCAGGAAGGAGGCGAGCAATCACGACTTTGGCCAGGACATCATCCCGGCAATGATCGCGGGCGGGTCACGCGTCTTCGCCTATCCATTCCGCGACGAGAACCGCAAGGACGGCTGCCTACTGGCGCGACGTCGGCACCCTGGACGCCTATTTCCAGACCAGCATGGACCTGATCCAGATCGACCCGATTCTTGAATCTCTACGACCAGGAATGGCCGATCCACACCCATCAGCCGGCCTACCCGCCCCCGAAGTTCGTGCATACCGAGGGTGACCGCCGCGGTGCGGCATTCAACTCGATCGTGTGCCAGGGAGCGATCATCTCCGGCGGCCAAGTCTATCGCAGCATCGTCTCGCCCGGCGTGCGGATCAATAGCTATCGCCCTGGTCGAAGACGCGATCTTGTTCGACGGGGTGGTCGTCGGCCGCCGTGCGCGGATCCGCCGCACGATCATCGACAAGGACGTGCGAATTCCCGACCGGCTTCGAGATCGGCTGGAACCGCGACGCTGACCTCGCGCGGGGATTCACAGTCACCGACGACGGCATCGTCGTCGTCGCCAAGGGCGAAGACCTCGAGCGGTTTGGGTGACGACTGACCGTCCCCCAGTACTCATCGAGCCGACTCTCCGGACGGCGTCTCCGTCATTGTCGCAGCGCTCAGCCGACCGGGTCGTCCGAGTAGCCACGATGCTAGGTGCCGACTTGAAGCTCGACCGTACCCGTTGCCGTCGATCGTCTGTATCGGAGGGACGTTGATGCGCGTCGAGGTGCTCCTCGACTCCTTCGGCCTTGCGATAGAGATGATGGACGTTATCTTTCTGCCCGGCGATGAGCCGCCGCCTTTCCTGCCATTTCGAGAGCTCCTCGGCCGCGTCGGGTTCGAGCAGCCCGATCGGGGCTTCGATCGCCTTGGCGTCCTGGAAGCGTCGAGTGCGGCACCGGCACGAGCTGTCCGAGGCTTTCGCCGCGCGCGAAGAACACCGTTCCGGGCTCGATCAGCTTCCAGTTGAGCGTGAAGGTGTAGTTGAGCCACCAAGTCTCGATCACGCCCTCCAGAGGTGTACAGTTGGGTTTCCAGCGGTTACTCGGCCCCTTGAGGTACAGGTCCCAGCCCGGCGGAGTACGGAACAGCCACGGGGGTGAAAACGTGACGATCCCTTCGCCGAACTGGCTCTTGATCGCCGGAACGAACTGACGGTGCGACCTCGACGTGCAGGCCCGCCAGGGCCGGCGTTCCGTCCCAGGTAACGACGACATCCGTCGGGCAAAGGATCTGCCAGCCCCACTGATTGGCCACGAGCAAGGGAAGACACTTGTAGGCGTGGGGCAGCTCGTCCATCCAGTGTCGCCGCGCCGGTGAAGGGCGCAGCTGCCATCCCTCACCCCAGCCGTACGGAAGCAGTCGAAGGGCCTTGAATTCCAGAAATGGGAGTTCGATGGCCAGGGGCTGCGTGCTGCAGGGACGCGCGGCCGCGGTTTCGAGCTCGGCGATCCGTGCCTCCAGCACGCGGCAACGCGGACAAGTTTCCAATCCAGGCTGATCGTGCGCCTTGGCGTCTTGGTGCTTGTCCGTAGATTGTGTCATTCATCCGTTCTCCGCATCGTCGGCCGGTCGTGGCGGCGAGGTGAATCGCGGGAGTTCGAGCGTGCTTCGCCCCACGCGCAGTCGCGAGGATCGCGCAGCATCAGTTTCTTGTCAAAATTAGCTGACTCTCCCGATCTTTCCGACAATCCTGTCCGACGTCAACAGGCAGACGCGGAATGGCGTTCGCAACGGCAGCGAGGGGCCAAACAGCGGCCGATCGAACGTCGTGGGCGGGCGATTCGGCGCGGAGATCTCACACGGATTGCGGGAGCTCACAAGTATCCGAGGTCGGCCAGCCGCTGCTGGATCGCGGCGTCTTCCTCAGCGGTGTAAGGCGAGTCGATCGGCAGTGCGCGTGCTGCCATTGGCAGCGGCGAACGCCGGAGCGAGAACGGGCTCTGGCGCTGCCACGGAAGCCGCGGGGTCGAGCAATTCCGTCAGTATGCGGCCGTCCAGGTCGTCCGGGACAGGAACGCCCAGCAAGTGGAGAACGGTCGGCGCAATGTCGAGCAGGCACGCGTCGCGAGGCTCAGCCCCTGTCCGGAATGCCGGCCCAGACGCAATCAGGATCCCGTCCAGCCGATGGTCGCCAGTGGGTCCGAATGCCGGGGAGATCATGTGGTTTGTCGTGAAGTCGTGAAGGCCGATCGTCCGATACCGCCAGTCGGTCAGCACCACCGTCAGGTCCGGAGCCATCTCGGCGTGCGGCCCATGGTAGAGCTCGTCGCGCTCGTAAACATGCTCGACCAGCGGCTGGCCTGTCTCGGGATGCGGGATTCGTGCGCAGAGCGGTCTTCAGCTCGTCGAGCAGCGGACGTGCATCCTCGGGAGCAACACACCCATTCGGCTGACGACCCTTGAGGTTCAAGAAGATCTGCCCGAAGTTTCCCTGTGCATAGGCCCGCGTTCGCGCCCAGTCGATGTGACGCCGCGACAAGAAGAGCGACTCGGCCAGGCGATCCACCAAGCAGTCTTGCTTACCTCGAAATCGGCTGACCCGATGATTGCCCAACCCGAGTCGGCTCATCACACCGTAGATCCACTCAGGTGTGGCTCCCCGGCGGTAAAACCAGTGCTTTTGCTTCACGTAGAACGAATCTTGAAGCGCGATGTAACCCTGCTCGAGCAACCAGACGTTGAAGTTGACGTAATGCTCGATCGGCCCGAATCCATGGTCGCTGATGATCAAAAACGCGGCGTCGGAGGGCAGGTCGGCCTCGATCGCGCCGATGCCGCGATCAAGGCGCTGCCAGAATTCGAGCAGCTTTGGCTGCAGGGCTCTCAACTCGCGCTCGCGACCCCGCGCTGCCCGGTGCGTCAAGTCCCAGACGTGCCAGAGCTCGTGTTGCAGCCGGTCAGTGGCCATCAGGTCGAAAATGAAGAGATCCCAGTCGCACCGGTTCATCAAGAACTGAATGGCTTTGAGATGCTGGTCCAGGAAGGCGTGCAGATCCTCGAGCACGGCGGCTTCATTGCCACCGTCATGGATGGACGTCGACCAGGGCTGGTACCGACCGACAGCTTTCTCGAGCTCCGCAAAAATTGCCGGATCGCTGGCGAAATCGGGCGCGACGCCGGACTCAGAAAATCGCCCAGGAAAAACCCAGGAAACCTCGCGGGACGTGCAGGGTAACTCATGGGTATGCCCCCGGCTACCGTCGTCTTGCCCGACCGCTCTGCAATCTCCCAGACCAACTCAGACTGGATGGCCCGCGACGAGTTGACTTTTCCCCCGAGCGGATTGTGCCCGTGCTCCACGAACTCGAAGATCCCGTGCTTGCCCGAGTTCTTGCCCGTCATCACCCCCGTCCAGGCGACCGGACTGAGTGGCGGAAACACCGAGCGCAGCGAGCCCGAGACCCCCTGCTCGCGCAGCCGGGCCATGTTCGGCATCAATCCGTCCTGAAGAAGCGGCTCCAGGACATCCCAGGTCGCGCCATCCAGGCCAAGCACGAAGACTTTCATCGTGGTGAAATCCCTTCTCCAACGGCTTGCTCAATCCGCAGGAGAAACCAAGCGTTCCCTGCAAATTGGATCCGTTTCTGTCATTGACCCTGGGCACCCATTTTATCCAGAGCCCGCAAGTTTTGCGACTGGGTGCCCCCGTCCGAGATCCGCAAGTTGCCAGTCACCGTTCGGAGCAACGATCGCTTCGCGGGAAAAACAAGGGATCGAGGCGATCGGTGACCGTGCCGTCTCGATGAAGCCCGAGAGAGTCTTTTGCGCGATGCGCACCGTGGCACGCGGAATACAAACGCTGTTGTGGGTCAAAGCCGCTACGTCACCGCGTAAAGCCCCTGTTTTGCAACCGAGCCGGATTGTATTGAGAAACCGTGCCCACGACAGCGCGAACTTTCGACACCGGCGAGAAGCGGCGTTGGACAGTTTCAGCTCGCGCATGTGCCAGCATCTTCAGGACGTGGAAGCAACTCTCATTCCGCAATCCACATCCTTGCCGCCCGGAAATGCAGCAAAATCGCCCAAGAATTCGGCCTGAATACAATCTTGCCCGGCAGACTCGGCGGAACGATCGCAACCGAGACGTGGTTTAAATGTTTCAAAATTATAGACTTAGAAAAAACGTCGGAAAGTCTTGCCGACGTGCCGCACGAACGGCACGCAGGCTGCTATTTCCAACAACATCAAAGCCGACTTCGGAACAACTACTCAGGAGTCGAATCTCGAAGCTCTTATCCGTTTGGCATCTTGCCGGCGCAAATTGATACCGCATCTACCGAATCACGAGCAAGCGTCGTTCTCCCTGGCTGTACCCGGCCTCCTCGTTGGAGGCCGGGTTTTTTTATTGGCCTTACGCGAGGGACCAGGGACACCAGTCCAAGATGGTGCTTTCGTTGCAATGCATTTGGAAACGCTCACAATCCGAGCCATAGCGGGACTGCATGCTCGACGCGACCGAGCTGATCCTGTGGCAAATGCGCGATCGTGCGGGCTAGCGGGGACGCTGAAGACCAGACAAGGACCGGGCGTCGAAACCGTCCGAGCGATAGGGCTCGGCTTGGTCGATTGCCGCGGCCTCTGCGCAGCGGACTCAGCGATGAAAGCCACGCGAACCTCGCTGGCGTCGAACAAGGCGAGAACTGCCGCCGCGTCAGCTTACCGCTTGACCTGACGCGTTCAAGGGCGCGCACCCCTCGCTCGAGAAACACAAAGCGGTTGAACGAGATCGTCACAAATCGCTATTTTCCAAGTAGTTACACGCCGATGCGAAGCTCCCGTCGACTGGACGCCAGGACACAGGCGTGGCCTGTGGCTATCGCTTGGCAAAATTTGCCATCCGGGCTAGAATGGCGGTTGAGGAGGATCACCAGAATGACCACGATGAATATCTCCGTACCTGAAGAAATGAAGGCATTTGTCGAGGCCCAGATGACAGAACAAGGATTCGCGTCCGCCAGCGAGTATCTACGCGCCCTCATCCGCGAAGCCCAAAAACGGCAGGCCAAATGCCAGCTCGAGGCTAAATTTCGCGAGGGGCTGGAGAGCGGACCTGCCACTGCCATGAGCCGAAAAGATTGGGTTGGCTTGCGGGCAGAGGCGGTTGACGGACCGGCGGGTGAAGCGATCCGCCCGTGAGTCGTATCCTCCGCCGCCCACTGGCAGACGCCGACTTGGTCGCGATCTTCCGCTATTACGCTCGTGAGGCGGGACTGCCGGTTGCAGACTGTTTCTTTCGGGAAGCGGAAGCGACGTTCGCCCGCTTGGCCGGTACGCCCGGCATGGGCCACCGCTACGAAGCCGAGGAGCCCCTCTACGCCGATCTTCGTTATTTTCCTGTCTCCCGCTTTCGAAAATACGTTGTCTTCTACCGAGCCGCTGCCGACGGCATCGAGGTCATTCGCGTCCTGCACGGTGCCCGCGACGTTCACAGCGTTCTGGCTGCGGAATTAGGCATTGAGAAAGATACTGGCGGTGACGACGAAGCAATTGAGCCCGAGTGACGGAGACGGCGATCCGCTGGCGCTCGCCAAGCCGCTTGCGTGAAGCCTGCTGCGGTGTATTGGTTCAGCGTGAATGGGACAAACGGCTCTGCTCATTGATGGAGTCGGAACAGCACAAAAAAAGTGTGACTGGATTCATTGCTTTGGAGCCAATCCGGGCGCCGGTGTTCGGGCGGCTTCCTACCCGCTTTCCGGTCTTGGCCCTGGGTCGGCATCTGGTCACGTTCCCGCGTTGCCCTATCCTCCGCCCGCGCGCGAAGATCCGATAAAAGGCCGTTCCCGAACCACATCGACGGAACAAACCGCCATGCTTACTCCAACGTCATCAGAAAAGCAAAGAGGTCGTGCAACTCTTTGACGGTCAGCAGCTCACCGAAATTCTCGGGCATCAGCGATTTCTTCAGGACCTTGAGGTCGTCGAGGTCGCGTTTCATGAACGAGTGAAAACGGCCATTCTCTTCTGTGAGCTGGATGCTGAAATTCGTCTCATTAACGCGCAGACCGGTGATCACGCGACCATCTTTGCCGGCGATCGCGACCGCCTCGTACTCCGGGGCAATTTCCTTGGAGGGTTGCAGGATCGACTCCATCAGAAACTCGGCGGAGCGGCGGCTTGCGATGCGATCAAGCGCAGGACCGATCCGGCCTCCTTCACCCCCGACAGTATGGCATTTCGCACTGGGTCTTGCCTTGAGGATCGAAAAAGAGCTTGCGACCGAGCTCAGGATCACCCGGCACATACGGCTTCCAGTTGCTTTCGCCCGCGCGCGTGCCAGGCTGCGGATGTACGCGATCAGCTTTTGAACCTGGTCGGGCTTGAGGGCGTCGCCCAACTTTTTCATGGTGGTCCTCGGCACGCCGTTCTGGATGACCAGTGCGATCTCCTGGTCGGTGCCGCCGTGAATCCACCGATTGTCAGTCAGGTCCGGACCTTTGCCGCCGCGGCCAGCCCCGCCGTGACAGCCGCTGCATAGGCCACGGAACAAGGTCCGGCCTTCCGTCAGGGAGGCTGGCTCGGCAGTAACGTTTCCTTTGCCTACCGCAGCCGTCGATCCGTCGCTCGAACCAGCGACTGCAGGCTTCTGCTGTCCAGCGCGACGATTCACCGTTGGGTGCGGTTGGAACCATGAGCGCAGGACGGCAGCCGGCGACAAATATGACCCCGGCCCCGCCCAGAATGACAGCAGCGAGTGCCGCGCCATGGCAGGCGGCGCTGCGACACCGGTCGATCTGTGTTACCGGTCTCCTCACGGTCGTTGCTCTTGCGACGCATCGCGTGCTGCCCCGGCGAAATACGGAATGCTCCAGCGGGCATACACCTGCGCGAGCTGCCCGATCGGTCCAGCTTTTCCCAAGCGCGATCAATCGCGTCCTTCAAATCGGGATCTGTCTTGCGCACGGCCGCGCAGATGGCAAAACTGTCCACGGACGTGGAGCAGGGGAGGAACACAAGCTGGCCGGGCCACCGCTTCTCAGCCAGCCAAGGGCCGCGGGTGGAGATGACGTAGCCACTGCTCACTCGCCGGTCCGCGACGGCTTCGAGGATCGCCTCAGTACTTGGAAAGCTCTTCACGACGCGGCCCTCTAGCCCGCGCACTGCGACCCCTTGTTCCGCAGCCAGCGGCTCTGCCTCCGAGCGATCGAGGCTATCTCGGCGCACGAACGCGCTGATAGACGGCGACGTTGATAAGGCCGCGAGTAAAGGACTCTACCCCGGAATCGGTCATCCGGCATGATTCCCAAAATCACGTCGCACAGACCTTTGGCCGCCAGTTTTGCAGGATACGAGTCGTGTGACGAAAAAGCCCAGTAGGCACGCAGCCGGACGCCGAGCTCCTTCGCGAGCAAGGCGGCGATTTCATAATCGAGGCCTGACGGCGCGGGATGGGCCGTCGAAAACGGCAAATTGTTCTGATCGAGCCCGACCACGAGCTCTCCGGCCGAACGAATTCGAGCCAGGCCCGTATAACCGTGCTTGGATGTTTCGACCTTTTGCATCCGCGGCTCGATACCGCGATCGGCGACACCGTGATGGATCGCTTCCTCAGCACTGCCGTGCACGCTGGCGGCCGGTTCCGAAAACGGGTTGAAATAAGGCATTTGATAGCGGCCGAGGGCGCGGATGACCGTCCCGTTTCCCTTGAGCGTCTCGAGCGCCGCGTCAACATGACGCTTCAGCTCGTCGTCGCCGCGAACCATTGCAACTGCGATATTCCAGCGCTCTTCCGGAACGTACTTTCGCGCGAGCTCCAGGTTCAGGTCAGGGGAAACGTGCAGGGTCCAGCCCACATTGGCCCAGAGATACGCATAGTCGATCTCGCCGTCGTTCAAGGCCTTGAGCGTGGCCAGCTGGTTGCGGTAAAGCAGGCGCAGGTAGCCGCGCCGTCGTAATGCGTAATCGGCGACCGAGCCGGCTTCGGTGCCCAGGCGTTGCGATTTTGCTCCCTTCAACTCAGCCAGCGATCCGGCGTGTGGACCGTTCTTGCGCTCGACGAGCATGTAGCCGGTACCATAGTACGGCTGCGAGTACAGTACCTTTCCCGCGAGCTCTTCCTCATCGGCGATGATGTTGGCGGCGATCGGCTCCCCGAATACCAGATCGCATTGGTGGTCAAGCAGCTTCCCGATCGGCGTATCTCGTTGAATGTCGAGCCAATCGACGCGAAGCTTTACCTGCAGCCGCTGCGCCAGGGCACGCGCCAGCTCAAGGTCAAATCCCGGCCGATCATCCTTGGCACTCGAATAGGGTAGGTTCGCAGGGTCCATGCTGACGACGAGCTCTCCCCGCTCGCGAACGCGGCGCCACGTGTCTGGTGCGTTCAGTTTCCGCATCGTCCCGGAAAAGGGAGGACGAAACGGCACGCCGAGGCCCGCGTAAATTCTCCGCAGCTCTCCCGATTCCGCGAGTTGGGCCAAGGCGCGGTTGATCTCGACTAAAAGCTGGGAGTCCTTGGCCCGCACCGCCAGGGCCATGTTCCAGTGCTCGCGCGGCACGTACTCCGGCACAAGCCGCAGTGAGAGCTGCGGATGCCCGTCCAGAAACCATGCGGCGAAGTCGGCGTCCAGGAACGCCGCGTCCAGCCGCCTGGACTGAAATCCGCCGAGCAGTTCCTCGCGCGACCGGAAGTGTTCGACAACGTGGTCTTTCTCAGAGATCGCAACGGTGCCCGCGACGATCCCCACACGATTGCCGCGAAGGTCCGCCAGAGAACGGACACCTTGTAAATTGCTCGCGACTACCAGCCCGAACCGGGCACCGGCATAAGGCACGCTCCAGGCCACGTTGCCCGGCGGCCCGACTTCGGCCGGCTGCCCCGCAACCACGTCACAGCGGCCCTCTGGCAGGCAGTGCCATGCACATTCCGCATTTGCACACCAGTGGAATTCGACCGTCCGCCCCAGCACTCGGCCCACAGCCTGCGCCACGGCTATATCCAGGCCCTGGGAGGATCCATCGGGGGCTCTGCCGGTCCGCGGCATTGACGCGGGTGTGGCACAGACCGTCAATGCTCTTGTGGTCGAGCCGGCGACCTTTTCCGCCTGTTCGCCGCGCGACAGCACGGCCAAAGCACCAAAAACGAACAGCACCGTCGCGTACAAATGAATTACCCGTCCCGATCGGGCCGTGGCAGTCATGTGAGGCCTTTCACAACGAGGGCGGTGCGAAATGGCGTGATCAAGTTGGCTTCCAGACCGCGTGATGGGCCGTGATTCCTCACTTGGTTTCTTCCGGGAGCGCGAACACAAACATGGTGTTACCGCGGCGGGCGTTGCGAAGCCACGGTGCGCCGTCGCCGGCGAATCCGGCGGTCCAGCCTCCCCAGCCCACGCATACGGCGATGTATTGCCGACCGTCCAGGCGATACGTGATCGGGCCGGAGTGATGTCCTGAGCCACACTGGAAAGTCCAGAGGACATTTCCGGTCTGGCCGTCATAGGCGGTGAAAAATCCCTCCGCGTCTCCGGTAAAAACAAGTCCGCCGGCTGTGGCCAGCACCCCCGCGACCATTGGCGAGCGCGTCGCGACATCCCACTTGATCCGCCCCGTCGTCACGTCGATCGCCTTGAACGCACCGGAGGCCTGGTTGTCGATCAGCGTCAAAGAACTGCCCCAGTACGGCTGCCCCTTGATGAAGAAGGCCTTGCCCGCAGTGAATTTGGCGCAGTTGTTGATCACCGACACGAAGGCGGAGCCGGTCGCGGGGTCATACGCCATCGGGTTCCACTCCTTGCCGCCGGCGGCCCCCGGGCAAACACGGACACCTGCCTCCGTCGGCAGCGCGGCCGGGCTGACAAACGGGCGGCCGGTCTTGGGGTCGAGGCCGTCGACCCCCTTCGTACGGTCGGTCCACGTGACCTCACAGAACGGCTTGCCATACAGGAATTCGCCGTTCTCCCGGTTCAGACAGTAGAAGTAGCCGTTACGATGTGCCTGCACAAGCGCCTTGACCGGCTTGCCGTCGCGGGTGATGTCCACCAGCACAGGCTCGTTGACGCCGTCATAGTCCCAGACGTCATGCGGACTATTCTGAAAGTGCCACTTGTAGGTTCCGTCATCCGGGTTGAGGGCCAAGATCGAGCAAGTGTAGAGATTATCACCCTTACGTACTTCGCCGTTGAAGTCCGGTGACGGGTTGCCAATGCCCCAGTACAACGTGTTCAGCTCAGGGTCGTACGTTCCGGTGACCCAGGCGGAGCCGCCGCCGGTAAGCCACGAGTTGCCTTCCCAGGTCGCCGCGCCTTCTGGGCATGTGGCGACTTGTCATCCGCGCTGGGGACGGTGTAGAACCGCCAGAGTCGCTTGCCGGACTTGGCATCGTAGGCGTCGATGAAACCGCGTATTCCGTACTCGGCTCCGCTGATGCCGATGATCACTTTCCCCTTGACCAGTAGGGGCGCGACCGTCGCGCTGTAAGCCATCTTGTAGATATCGCCGATCTCCTTGTCGTTCTCACCCGGAACAGTGATCGGGATGTCCCAGATTTCGGCGCCGGTATTGCGATCGAGACAGACAAGGTGGGCGTCGAGTGTTGCCATGTAGAGCCGGTCGCCCCAGGCACCAAATCCACGATTGACGGCGTCGCAGCACAGCGCGAGGTTCTCAGGCAGCGATTTCTGGTAATGCCAGAGCTGCGAGCCGGTCTTGCAATCAACCGCGTAGGCGTGATTCCACGGCGTCGTCAGGTACATGATTCCGTCTATCACCAGCGGCGAACATTCAAAACCGTCAAGCACACCGGTCTGGAAGGTCCACACCGGAATCAGGCGGTTGACGTTCTTGGTGTTGATCTCTTTGAGCGGGCTGAAGCGGTGGCACATCGTAGGTGCGGCCATACATGAGCCAGTTCGCTTCATTGGAAGCCGCCTTGAGGAGATCATTCTCGTCGACCGCGCCGACGGGCTCAGCCGCTTGCCGCTCGGTCTTCGCGACTGGCTCGCTGCGCAGAGCTGCCAACGGCCCGGGCCGGGCCAGATCAGCAGACTCGACAATGCGACAAACCAGATAGCGCGCGCGTGGCCTTGTGCGCGCGGCCGTTGGGAAGCTCATGCGGATTGGTCACGGCGGCTGCCTCGCTTAAAATGCGGAAGCGCCTGAGGGAGGTCGAGAACGCCGAACCCGAGGTCTCGAGTTGTCTCACGCGCCTTCAGAAGCGTTGTGGAGTTCAAATTTGCGAGCGAATTCAATAGCTTCGGCCGACCCAGCCAAGGGCTCATCATACTGAGAATGCGAGGGCAGTCAAGGAACAGAAGGCAGGGTGATCGCTGCTTGCCCCAAGTCGGTGCGTGATGCACGGCCGGGAATCTCAATGGTGGATCGAAATCTAACTGCAGCGATCATGAAACAGCCTGCCTGCGCCGCGTTTTTTCTGTCGCCTCCGATCGAAAGAAGCGGGAGATTTCCACGCGCAAGCCGGCAAAGCCGATCGGGTTCCATCTCGCCGCTCGCACCCGACCAGACCATAATGAAACTCTTGTAAGGAATAATCCTGGGTCTCAACCAGCCAGCACAGCCTGTGGAGGAGCTCGATCAATGAAGATACGGACACTCCGTCAGCGTCACTTCGGCTTCACGCTGATCGAGTTGCTGGTTGTCATCGCGATTATTGCGGTCCTGATCGCATTGCTCTTGCCCGCGGTCCAGGCGGCACGTGAGGCTGCGCGTCGGATACAGTGCACCAACAACCTCAAGCAGATTGGCCTGGCCCTCCACAACTATCACGCGTCGTGGAACAGCTTCCCTGTGGGGTTCCTGTATGCCTACCAGGGAGTCTTGCCGATATCCTCTCCATTGCAATATCGCTGGTCGGCACTGGCGCAGATGGCCCCTCAGATGGAGCAGGCCAACCTGTATAACGCCCTTAATTTCGATTTTCCAATCGCACATCAGCCGACCGGCACCGGATCGCTTTTCTGGCCTTACTTTCCAGCGAATACGACCGCAATGGCGACCCAGGTCGCGCTGTTCCGCTGCCCGAGTGACAGCGCCCCGCCGCCCACGGCCAACTCGGGGCCGACGAACTACGCCTTTTGCTCCGGCGACGGATCCAACGGCGGCGATGCGACCAATGCCAACGGCACATTTATTCTGGGACTTCCCGAGTCTGTGGCAAGCGTGACGGACGGCACAAGCCAGACCGTCGCTGCTTCCGAGCAACTGCTAGGTATTGCCGGCCCCTACTCGCAGACCACTCCGGCGCCTGTCCCCACTCCCTGGACGCGCGCGATGGCTCGTGTGGCCGCCGGTCCGCTGACCGATTCAGGCTGCGCGCTCGCCAGCGATGGCTGGATGCTCAATAAGGGAGCTGGCTGGTGGGACGGGAATTACCAGAATGCCTTGTATAACCACTACCTGCCTCCGAACGCCGACCGGCCGGACTGCATCGTCTATCACAATCCAGGCTGGAAAGCTGCGCGAAGCCTTCATCCAGGCGGAGTCAATGCTCTCTATTGCGACGGCCACGTTGCGTTCGTCAAAGATATGATCAGTCTCGCCATCTGGCGATCGGTTTCCACTCGCGCCAATGGTGAGGTTGTTTCCGGCGACGCGCTCTGAAAGCCGACCTGGAACCGTGCGATTTTTCCAGTCGCTATCCGTCAGGGGCGCGCTGGGCTCTCTGCATGAGTCGTAACATGAGTACGGTCTTGCTGATCCCGGCGGGCGTTGGCGATGCGTTTACTTCAAAGTATTACACGTCGTGCCTGGCGTTTGGCGTCAACGGAGAATGGCTGTTGATCGACTGTCCACACCCCGTGCGGAAGATGCTGCGCGAGGCGTCGATCACAGCACGTCTCCAACGACCGTTGGATCTCGACCAGGTTTTCGCCGTCGCGGTCAGTCACTTGCATGCTGATCATTGCTGTGGGCTCGAGGATCTCGGTTATTTCGACTTCTTCGCACTGAGCCGCCGGGCGAAGCTGTTGATGCATCCGACTGCATCGGCGCGGCTCTGGAACGGGCTACTGGCCGCAGGTATGGAGCTCGTCCAGACAGAGCCGGATGAGCCGCCAGGTCAGAAACAGCTGGGCGACTTTTTCGAGCTGCTCGATCTGAACCTATCTCAGCCGGTGAAATGCGGGCCCTTCGCGATCGAGTGCCGGCGGACAATCCACACTGTGCCGACCTACGCCTTGCGCATCACAGCAGGCGAGCGAGTGCTCGGCTACAGCGCCGATTCGGCCTACGACCCCAACTTGATCGACTGGCTCGCTCCCGCCAACCTGATCGTTCACGAAGCAACCACGTTGACTCACAGCGGAGTGCACACGCCTTACCATAAGCTCGCTGCCTTGCCCGAATCGCTCCGCTCGAGAATTCGTCTGACTCACTACCCGGACGACTTTGACATGAATTCGAGCACCATCGAGCCGCTGCGGCAGGGCCAATGCTACGAGGTATGAGGGAGATCGGATAACAACCACGCTCGATCGCCGAGCGCGCTTAAGAGCGCTGGAAGCACGCCGCTCCGAGCCCATTTACTTTGACGGCATGAAGCCCGCGATCAACGCATGCGTCCGTAGTGATCGTTCGACTCAATCACCATGCTTACTTCGTAGACGCGGCGAGAGCCGCAGGATCAACTGGCTGCGCTCGAATTCACCCAGCCATTCGGCCGTGTTGACGGCGACCGCATCGTCTCCGGGATGCACAAGCCCTGTCGAACAAGCGGGACCGAGTTGTTCGGCGGCGATCCGTCGATACGTCGAGAGCGTCCGCTCACCGTACCGCGCCACTTCAAACCAATCCTCGCTCAGAAAGACCACCACCGGAACGCGATGACCACCGTTGATGGCAAGCTCGTCGCGTACACCAGCATTGAGGTCGCGATCAAGAAATCGAAGGTCGATTGTGGCCGAAGCCTGTGCGAAGTGATCGAAGGCCGGGCACTGGTTAACGCAATCGCCGCACCACGCACCCGCCAGGCAAAGCACGGGCATGCGCCGTACAAAGCCAGCGAGCCGATTGCGTTGCTCAACCGTGAGCGAAACGCGCACGTGCATTGCATCCCATCGCGCCTTTTGCAGCGGCGTGGCGCATTGCTCAAGGAACGACGCATATGGCAAAGCATCCGCACAGACGGCCGACCAGTCCGGCATGGATGGCCTCCTCGTCGGGGCATTGTCGCACAGCCGATGCACCCTGGTCAAATCCAGCCGAGGGCCGCGAGCGCGGCCTGGTGCTTGCAATGAATCTCGAGGCAGCAGTCCGTCTCGGCGATCCGATAAGTCCACTGGGCGCAGTCGCATTGAATCGAGCCATCGGCGAGCCGGCAAACATAGTACGGACCATCGTCGAGCGGTGGCTGAAGGCGCGTCAGCCGCCACTGAACAGGAGCCAGTTCCGTACCCGCGACTTGGTGGATGCGGTAAGTCTGGCCCGCGATTAACACTAGTTTCACCGGCAGTGATCCGTTCCCTGGACCGTTCAGCGTCAGGACGGCTAGCGGCGGCTCTTGCAGTGCGGATTCGAGCGCCTTTGTGCCGAATTCGGCGCGCAGTCGCTCCCAGGATTGGCGAGCCTCGTTCAAAGAGTTGCGAAAGTGCCACGTCGTGGGGTGGAACGGTCCAAACGTTTCTTCCGCCGCTTCCAGGTCGGCCGACGACACGTCCAGAATCAGCCGTCCGCGCTGCGCGAGCTCAACGGTTCGACGATACGGATCGGATTGGTCGCGATCTCGTAGTGATCTTGCCGACGAAGCCGAGCGCCGGGCGCCCGGCACGGTCTGTGTGTTGCTGGACGACCCTGCCTTCCTGCTCGCTTGTGACGAGCTCGCTGTTTCGGACAGACTTGCGGCCCATCTCGACGCCACTGAAGACTCACGGTCGCTTCGCTTGTTCATCGCGGCTTCCTTTCCGATCCACACCTTGTCGGCTCGGATTGAGAGCACAAGCCGGCTCCAACCGGCCCGTCAGCCAACCCGTTTCTCCCTTTCCCGGGCTGCGTAGCATCGGCGCTACGCGAACAGAGTAGCAGTCAAAGAATTGCCTGAATGTCGTCGGACGGCGCGATTAACGCTCAGCAACGTGCTGGCCTCGTCAAAGCCGTGATTGCAAGCGGTTTTGCGAGGTGCCGATGCTGACGTCAAATTGGACGCTCGTGTGACTCGGGGGGCCGATCCACGCGACAGACTGTGCGTGCAGATCTCTGCGCCCGGGTCGCGGCGACGGGAGTGATCGCGACGCAGGTTACGCCCGCATTCAGAGCGATGCTGCTCAACGCGCCGCGCTGGCGCGAGTGCGGTGTGGCGAGGCCAATCAACATCGCCGGTTACCTCCCTGTCGAGGACGATTTGAGCCCATCCTTGCGCGATCTCGTTGAATCGCGATGTTGCGATTCGGAGTCTATCGAGTCCGATGATCACTGACAAGCCACTCGAGTCGCAGACTCAGCAGCGGATCGGACCAGAATCGTCTTCGACGCGAGAGAGAGTTGCTTCGTTGTCTGCGTGCACGCTGGCTTACCGGCGCGGAAGTCGATTGCGCGCCGTCGCGTAAGCGTCGAGCACTCCGGTGCGCCCGGGGTGGATGGTCTCCATTCCCAGGCTCACTTGGTCGGCGGACGAGAGACGTTGCTCCTTGCCGGCGAGCACGATCAATCGCTGGCCTTCCGGAAGGCTGGTGAGCTCGTCGATGGCATTCAAGTCACGCTGGGGTACCTGGGGCAAAGCCGTTTTCAGGATGAACCGGAGACGCCCGCCGGGTACCGGCCGACCGGCATATAGGTCAGCACCGCTGCGCGCTGGGCCTGACCAAAGTGAGCTGACAACGGCCACCATCTCAAAAGGGACGTCGCGGTTGCGGCGGAGGATCATGGTGCGAAGCGAGAGCAGGTCGTGTGTCTCGCTGTGGCGGAATAGAACCTCGCGGAGCCCGACGAGGACGGTGATGACCGACATCACCAGCAGGAAGACGACCAGGATCGAGCGTTGGCGATCATCACGTCGGCGGGCCCAGCGATACAGCGCGCCGATGATCCAAACGGAGGCCACAACCAGATCGAGCGACAAATGAAGACCCAGCGCAGTCGCGGCGTCAGCCCGGTAGTGCATCAGGTCGTCTACGGCTTTGCTCAGGTCTTTGCTTGCCCACCAAGCGATCGACATCGCGGTCGCTGGTGCCAGTCCGATCAAGGCACGGACGGAAACGCGGCGATTGGCCAGGTCGGCGATCGTCTGTGCTGCCAGTAGGCTCAGCGGCACAAGTACCACCAGATCAAAGGCGCTCTCTGGCCCGCTCACCCAGACGGCCGGAGTCAGTGCCGCGACCGCCAGCCAGATTACCCAGAACGAGCCGCCAGTGGTCTCGAGCGTGTTGAATTCGTCCACGAGCGCGGACCGAATTGCCCGCACTGCCCCATAAAGACCCAGCGGCAGCGTAACCGGCGCCAGCTCGATGAGTCGCGGCAACAAGCTGGATGGCCGGTCGCCTAATAGTCCGCCGGGAGGAGCCATCATTGCTGCCAGCACGTCCCAACCATGCGACGCAACCATAAGCGCGAGCCAGGGTGCCGAAACCGCCACTGCGATAGCCAGCGCCAACAAGCCGTCGACGAAGCTCGGGCGGTCCCGCCAATTGAACCACCAGGCCCGAGCGCGATGTGTTGACGAGAATGATATCGCGCAGATAGAACTGGTGCAGCAGGACCACCGGTACCGCAATCAGCGCCAGACCCCCAAAGGCCATCATGGCCAAGCCGAGCGCCACCCCGCCGGCTATCGCCCATATTAATGGTCCCGCCCATCGCCACGGCCGTACCGACTCCGTCATAACGCGCTCATGCCACCCATAGCACAGCAAGGTGGCTAACAATCCGGCGACCGCAAGTGTGGTTGGCGTCGCCTCCTGCATCCGCAGCAACAGGTTCTGGTTGAAACCGACCAAGATCGCCGCGGTCAAGCCCAAACCTGCACCACGCCAGAGCCGGCCGTGCAAGTAGACAACCACAACTGCGAGCGCACCTGCGATATAACTCGGCAAAACACTGGCAAGCGGATCTCGTTCGGCACTCAGCCAGAATCCTAATGCCTCCAGCCATGCGTACAAGGGCGGCTGATAGGCTACCGCCCGGAACGCCGCCGCTTCCTGGCTGGGTTTGATCTCGTCCGCGGCAGGTGTCTGGTCGATCAGCAGACCATCGAGCACCGCCAGGCCACGCAATCCCCACATTGGCCCCGGCGGCGTCAAGTCCCACGCGTTCAAAGCGGCCAGGCCTGGCAACACCGCGATGAGCACGACCAATGGCAAAACCATTGCCGACCGTGGCGCCGGTCGGACCAGCGGCCGCGCTGCCATCAACTTCTGCCGGGAAATACTGGCGGAAGCCGTTTGAGGCTGATCCCAAACGACTTGCGTCGCCTTCCATTCCCGCAGCGACAGATCCGGATCCATATGCCCAGATCCCCCGCAACCAGACCGAATGGCCTATAGAACTTTGCCGGGCGCGTCCTGCCCCCCCTCTGGTCGCGAACCATACCATATTCCTCCAAGCTGCGGGATAGAATTCCGCTTGACGATCGAACAGGCCGCCGCGTCTTGGCAAAATGTGTCGACGGGGCGGCCGTAGGCTCGCCATGACGAGCGGCACAGCTGGTTCAATTGATTCGGCCGCCCATTCCGGCGAACTCAGTCGCTACTCGAGAACGGATTGGGAGGAAGATCGAGGATTCCCAGCTTGGCCTTCCAATCCGTGGCTTTGCCCGGCTTGCCCCACAATTTGTAGAGCCGCGGGATCCGTCGGCCGGCGTCGCCAATTTCAGACTTCGCCGAGGAGGGGATGCGATCAGCGCGGGCCTTCAGTCCCTCAAAGCCCGATACGACGAGTGACTCGGCCTCTGCGTACCGGCCCAGGCGCGTCTGCGCACTCCCGAGCTTGCTCATCGTGCTGAATCGCCGCCAGTCGTCAGGAGCCGACTGTTCGCGGATTGCGAGTGCTTCACTGAGAAGTGACTCGGCCTCGGACCATTTATTCCGACTCAGAAGCACCGTCCCCAGTCCGGCGAGGTCATTGGCTAGGAGTGGGCTTCCAGGCTTCTCCACCTCGCGCCGGCTGGCCAGGTTTTGTCGCAAAAGCGCCTCAGACTCGTCGAGCCGTCCCACCATCTGGTAGGCCGTCGCGAGCGAGGCGCGCCAGTAGAGCGTGTCGGGGTGCGAGGGGCCGAGCTTCGATTCATGGGTCTTCGTCGTGGCCTCGAGCAATGGAATCGCTTCGGCTCTCCTCCCGAATGCCATGTAAGCCGCGCCCAGATTACCTCGGGTTTCGAGCGTGCTGGGATGATCGGCACCGAGCTTGGCCTCCCGCATCCGCAGCGCCGTCTCCAGTAGTGGCAGCCCTTCGTCGACTCTCCCGGCGGATAGGTAGAAAACGGCAAGATTGTTCATGGCGCTGAGCGTCTTGGGATGATCGGGCCCCTGCAATGATTTCCGGGCCGCGAGGATCGGCTCCATCTGCGCGATCGCGTCGGCCGTACGTCCCGCTGATCTGTACTCTGTGGCGAGGTTGGAACGACAGGTGAGCGTCTCGGGATGGTCAAGCCCGAATCGGGTCACGTACATCCCCAGGTTCATCTCGTGCAGCCGGATCGCTTCGGCCTCCCTGCCAGTATCCGCGTACGAGCCTGCGAGCCCGCTGCGGCACGTGAGTGTGTCAGGATGATCCACGCCGAGCCTGGATTCCCTCAGCTTCAACGTCGACTCGTAGAGTGCGATCGCCTCGGCCATTCGCCCGGCAGACTTGTAGGCACCTGCCAGATCATTGCGACTGCTAAGCGTACCGGGGTGGTCAGCCCCGAACCGGGCCTCGCAAAGCCGGGTATTAGACTCGAGCAGGGCGACTGCGTCGGCCGGCCGGCCGGCAGAGACGTAGCTGCGGGCAAGAATGATGCGGGTCATGAGCGTGTCCGGATGGTCCGTCCCCAGGCCGGACTCGGCTCGCTGAAGATTCGCCTTGAGCACACCGACGGCGTCGGTGGTGCGCCCGGCGAACTCGTACGCGTTGGCAAGATAATTCCGGGCATTGAGCGTCTGGCGATGGTCAGGCCCCAGCCTCGACTCGCTAAGCTTCAAGTTTGCCTCGAGAAGCACAACGGCCTCGGGTGTTCGGCCCGAATACCCAAGCGCCACACCGAGGCTCTCGCGGCTTCGAAGTGTGTCCGGATGGTCGGGCCCGAGCAGGCGGGTCAATCCGGCGACGGCGGCTTCCTCGAGCTCGATCGACTCTTTGAACTGTCCAAGATGATAGAGGGCATGGCCTAGACCTTCACTGGCGGTGAGTCTATCCACCTCGCCCGCCCTGGGGTGGCTGCGTGACAGCGCCAGCGCAGCGCGCCATTGAATCACCGACTTGTCCGCCGCGCCAAGCTCGAGATAAGTCCGGGCGATAGTGCGGCGGACAGTATCCTCCAGTTCCGGGCGACCCTTGAACCTCAGGCCAACCTTCAAGGCGGCAAGGTCGAGCACCTCAAGTAGAGTGATCCGGTTGGCGGCGGCGTTGTTTTCGGGCTCCGCTTGGGCCAGCAAGTCGTCGGTGAGGAAGCTGTTGATGGCCTGGGCCTTGTCAGCCTCGGTTCGAGCATTGGCCTCGGCCTCTCGTGCCTTCAACAGTGCCTTCCCCTTGGCGTCGTTGGCAGCGGTCAAATCGCCGTTGGCCTTGGCCTGCACGGCCGCGACTGCCATGAGTGCAGCCAGCCCGACCAGCATTGCGGCGCCAGCGGCCGTCACTCCGGTGCGATGGCGCGTTAGCCACCGCACCAACGTCCTGGCCCATGGCTCCCGCCAGGCCGACACCGGCTCGTCGGCCATCCAGCACTCGATATCGTCGGCGAGCGCCTTCGGCGACGAATACCGGTCGTCCGGTTGCCTGGACATGGCCTTGAGACAGATAGCCTCGAGGGCCTTGTCAATCGAAGGGTCGTGCCGGCGCGGTGGCTCAAACTCACCCCTGCGGACGGCCCCGATCACCTGCGCGAGATCACCTTCCACTGGCGCCCTGCCGGTAAGCAAGCAGTAAAGCGTCGCTCCCAGGTTGTAGACGTCCGAGCGCGGCCCGATCTGGTCAATCTCGCCGCGGGCCTGCTCGGGGCTCATATAAGCGGGCGTGCCCAGGGTGGAACCCTCTTGCGTGAGCGATAGGCCCGTATCGTCGGATGATAGCATCAGCTCCTGCTCAGCGCTCGCCTCGGCATTGCTTGGCCTTCCGATCACCTTGGCCAGGCCCCAGTCCACCACCAGTGTCTCGCCGTAGGGACCCAGCAGAATATTCGCCGGCTTGACGTCGCGGTGAAGCACACCCCGGCTGTGGGCATAGGCCAGCGCATTACAGACATCCAGGAATCGCCGCAACAATTGGCGCAGTGCCAGGGCCCTCGCGCCGGGATCGCCGTTATTGCCGGACCGGTGGAATTGAGCGATCAGCTCTTTCAAATTGTCACCGCGGACAAACCTCATGGCGTAGAAGGGCCGGCCGTCAGGGTACTTGCCCATGCCATAGATAGGGACGATTCCCGGGTGCTCCAGCCCGCCGGTGATCTCTGCCTCGAGTACGAACCGCGCCCGATTCTGCGTATCCCCCGCGTGCCTCCGCTGGATCTCCTTGAGAGCCACCTCGCGGCGAAGCTCGTGGTCATAAGCGACAAAGACCTCTCCAAGACCCCCCTGGGCATGGGGGCGCAGAATCCGGTACCGGCCGGATTCCGACCTTCCGCGTTCCAATTTGCCGGAGCGGACCGACCCGGATGCCCAACCGGATGACGGCATCAAGCCACCGGCTCGGGATATGTTGATCTGCCTGTCATCCCACGTTCGGGTCCTTTCGGCGGCCTGGATGTCCATCGTGGCGTCGCCCGGGCGAGGACGCGGGCCGTTCGCACCGCAGTCTTCCTCGCCAAACGCCGCCGGTGTCGCAGGGGCGGGTGCCGGGTCCCAAGTTGACTTTTCTGCATCAGCCTCGGCGAACACGGCCTCGATCAGCTCGGCATCATCCGGAAAGCGAGCGAGGTACTCCTCCGGGTTCGGTTCCTCTTTCCGGCCCCTCCTGGCATGAAGCTCGGCGGCCAGCAATTCACGCAACAGCACCTTGTGGCCGCTCCCTGATTCGACGGTGAGGTACTCTTCGAGCGCGGCCGTGGTCCATTCCGCCAGGCCTCTTCATAGCGGTCGCACGACAGATTGACGCGGTAGGCCAAGAGCAAGGGGAGCGTGCCAACCCCGGGTACAGATTTGACGTTCATAGCAACACCTCTATCGACCAGGCTTTCTCGATCATCTCAAGTCTTCGCGCGACGCTTCTGAGGCCACATCCGAACAGCAGAGCGATCTCCTGGTTGCTGTGTCCCTCGAGTTTTAGCAGGGCAATGGTGCGCAGCGAATCATCTGGGAGATCGTTGAGCCTGTGCCGGCACTCCTCAACAAACGTCGTTGCAAATTCGGGGCTCGGGTCGTTGCCGCCGAAGAGCCTCAACGCGCCGGCATTGTGATGCGGTATGGCACTTTCGTCCGAATTGTCAGGGATGCTTTCACCATGATGATCAAGCTGCGCCTCCGACACGTCACGGCCGACAGTCTTGCGGGCAGTGATGGCCACGAGCAGGCGCCAGAGCTGGTCCCGATCGGCCAGGTCGGGGAAACGACCTTCGGCCATCCCGGCGCAGACACTGTTGAAAGCAGAGAGTGCCAGATCCTCCTCATCGTGGTCGGATGCGCCGCGACCATGCGCCGCAGCGTGCGGCGCGTTAGCTCTACCATCGATTCGAAGAATCGTCGCCAGAGCTCGCGCGCGGCCTCTTCGTCCGCCCCCTTCACCTGGTCCATCCAGAACGAGACGGACCCCTCGTTATCAGATCCCATCGCAGTGCTACTCCCGGTGAGACACAAGAAGCGACGCGGATCACCCCGAGAAGGGCTAAACGTATAGATGTGATTGAGCCATCGCCTCTGCGGATCGACACACATCCTATATGAAGAACGTACCCGCGGCAAGTTTGCCGACAGCACTGTGATCACGGACGGCCGAATGCAATGTGGATCGGCCCCAGGCATTGTTGGCCGACCAGTATTCGTGTGATTTCGGTTGATGAGCCGACGCGATGCCTTCGGGCGTTCCGTTCACGATGCGTCGTGCACTTGTACATCGTCGCGCCGGGCCAAGATGCGCTCGAGGTTTCTCCGCAGAGCGCCCAGCCCGTCGTCGCCGACGATCAATTCGCGGTACGGCAGAACGAGTCGAAGCAGCTCAGGATGAGAAGTACCTACGTCACTGATGGCCTGTCGCACGGTGGCGAGGAACTGGTCGAGTCCTTCAGCCGGGAGTCCACCCCGTGCGACGATCGCCTTCAGCCCAGCCAGTGATGGGGACGATGCATAGTGCGGAGCAGCCGCGGTCACGGCTGACATCGGCTCTGATGCCGTGCTGGTGCGGTTCGCCACGAGCAACGCTGCTGAGGCAGTTTGCTCCTCGGCTGCCGCGCAATCGCGGTGTGATTCAGTGTCTCGGACACGACGTGCGGCTTCGATTGCTTGAAGCAATTGCTCCTGGGCTTCTGTCACATAGGCGGACCAGTCAGTCGAGAAATCCTGGCGGAATGCTTCGATGTACCCGGGCTCATACTGCCGCGAGAGCCACTTGAGCTGATGGAAAACCCGATGCGACAACGTTTGGAGATCTTCAGTGAGCTCGAAATCTTTGTCATGCGATGCCTGGTAAAACCGGAAACGGCCAATCCAGACTTTGAGCCGGGCGTATTGCTCAATTTTGCTCAGCGTGCCGTAGGCGCTCGAGTGCGGCGTCGACCTCGTGAGAAAGAAGCTGGAGCTGACCGCCCGGGAAATGTGACTCTGCGTCCCAGAGAAGGCGATCCTCGGTCACGAACTGTGCCGCGAGCTCGGGCTGGAGCCGGTCCAGTTCACGGCGGAGTTGTCGGTACGAATCGGTGGCCACCCGCAATTCGCGCCTTGCTTCGTCAACCTCACGTGTGACTTCCTCAATCTCGGTGCGCGCCTGCCGGCGCGTTCGCTCGATCTCGGTCTGCGATGCCGCGATCAGCCGCTCCGCGTCGGCCTCCGAGCCAAGCGATGACTTGTAAAGGGCGAGCTTGCGCACCAGGTCTTTGAGCATCTGCTCATCGGAGTCGGCTTGCTCCAAAGCCCGAAGGGCCGCCGGACGACTTGTTCTCAATCGCTCTACTGGCGCCGTGCACGCAGCTCGGAACCCCGGAACTGCTCGGCCGCATGCTGCGTTTCTCCTTCAATCTTACGTGCACGGGTCTTCGCCTCAGCCTGGCGGACTAACTCCGCAAGGCGCTCGAGCGCTGGCGTCATGGTCATCTCTCACGCTTCTATTTTGATGAGAATAACTTGGCCTCAATCACAGGTTCGGCCTCGGTCGGATGATTTTCACCGATACGACATTACTCGGATTCATGTTGCCCTAATCTAAGGTCCGATCAGAACGCTAATATTATTATTCGCTCACTTAGAGTTTCTCAGTTGCGATCTCAAACGTTACCGCAAGCTGCATCATACACCGCCGGGCATCAAAGTTGAACCAGCCGGAAAACCGCGTCACTCGATCGAGAGTTGCTTTCCGTTGTCGCTGGGACCCAGCGACAGTAAAAACGGAATCGCGGTTTGTGCCCAACGCTCTGCCGTCGGGTACGCTGATGCCGACTTACCGAAGCAGCTGCGTAGCATGTCCGTGTCCACGATACCGGGATTGACTGGAATGGCAGCCAATCCGTGCGGCAGCTCGGCGGCCAGTGCCCGGGTCAGCCCCTCGATAGCCCACTTGCTTGCGCAATAAGGTGCCACTTCAGCGGACGCCGAACGCCCCCATCCCGAGCTGAAATTCGCAATCACGCCCGTGCCACGCGCGATCATTCCAGGTAAAAAATGGCGGATCACGTTGACCACGCCTTTGATGTTCACGTCAATCACACGGTCGAATTCCACACCCGGAATTTCCCAGAGCACCGCGTTTCTGTTGATGAGGGCGGCGTTGTTCACGAGCAGATCGGGCTCTGTGCTCAGTCAGCACTCGTTGGGCCCAAGCTCGGACCGCGGTCTCCTGCGTCACGTCCAGTTGCACGAATTCATGAGGTCGCCCGAGATCGCGAGAGAGTTGTATGATCGCATCATGGGAGCGCCCGCAACCGAGAACAGTGTGTCCCATCTGCGACATCCCCTCAGCAAGCGCTCGGCCTAGCCCACGTGTAACCCCGGTGATCACGATCAATCTTTGATTATGGAGCACCATTACCTGGCTCCTGCCGAAAAACTACAAGCCGCTGTTTATAATAACACAAACATATTTCGATATGTGGGCCGCTGGGCCGAAAGCTGGTCAGCGTTGGTCTATTTCAGGTGTGCAGGTCGACGGGGCGCAATTGGATTTCCACAGTCGCGCATTCTCGCTCAGTCTCATAACACGTATGATGACCGGCGCGATCCCCAACTTCAATCACGCCACAGGCAACGGAGCGATCAAATGACTGGGTTCTGGTCTCTTCGGTCAGTTCCCTTCGTTGCGCTTTTCCTGATGGTCGCGATTGAGCGTCAGCACGACGAATCTGCCGACAACATGCTGACTGCCGAAGAGAAAAAGGCCGGCTGGATCCTGCTCTTTGATGGCAAAAGCCTGGACGGTTGGAAGACCAATAGCGGCCAGGCGAGTAAGGTGCCGGTCCAGAATAACAGCATCAACCCGCACGGGTGCGGTGGCTACATGATGATTCACCAGAAGACTTGGGCGGACTTTGAACTCTCGTGTGATTTCAAGATCAGCAAGGGTTGCAACAGTGGCATATTCGTACGGACATACCCCCTCACGCTGCGCCCAGGCAAGGACGTTGGCTTCAACGGCATCGAGGTCGCGATCGACGACACAACAACTGCTGGTTATCACGACTCAGGGGCGTTCTACGACCTGGTGCAACCCTCGCAAAACGCCATGAAACCCCCCGGTGAATGGAACCATGTGGTGATCACGTGCAACGGCCCAAAGCTCTCCGTCGCACTGAACGGCATGCTCGTGACCAGAATGAATCTCGATGAGTGGACGTCGCCCAATCTGCGGCCGGATGGCTCCGGGCACAAATTCGATGTCGTCTACAAAAACCATCCCCGTTTCGGCTACATCGGCCTTCAGGACCACGGCTCAGCGTGCTGGTACAAGAACGTCAAGCTCAAGCCGCTGCAACCGACGACGAAGCTAGAGCCTGATTCATCACCACCACGATGAACCTCGTTCCGTGGTGTTAGTACGCACCGGTGGCCAAGCTCACGATGTTGACCGACACAACCATCTCCCGTCGAACCGCGTGAGAACTCCGTCCCGGTGCCCGCACCCATCTTCGCACTGGTTCGGCCCGGCTCTTGTTTCATTCAATAACGCGCTGTTAATGTTAGACACTAATTCAGCCGCTCGAGGACGCTGTGCGACCGAACTCGCCCCGACACACATGATCACCAGTGAGTTGCACGTCACATCGTCGAGACTGTCAGGTCGCGTCGGAAAACTTGACGGGCACAGGAACGCCAGCGCACTGAACATCCACTGAACGGTCGATCGCTGCGTCGTCACAGGAATCAATATTGGTGAAGGCAAATATTACATTCGAGATGGGCGTGACGTTTGCGGTTCTGGCCGGGCTGCTCTATGGCTTGGTGAAAGACAAACCTGCCGACCTGCTTTTCGTTGGCGCCGTCGTTCTCCTGGCAGTTTTCGGTGTCATTTCTCCCGACGAGGCGTTTTCCGGGTTCGCCAACTCAGGGATGCTGATCGTCGCTGCCTTGTTCGTTGTCGCCGCAGGCCTGCGCGAGACCGGAGTGATGGAGTATGTAGGCGACCGTTTTCTGGGGCACGTCGAAACCGAGGCAAGAGCTCTGCTCTACATGGCGGTTGTCCTGATTCCCTCCGCCATGGTATTAAACAACACACCCAAAGTGGCTCTCCTCGTGCCTGTGCTGATCGGCTGGTGCCGCAAGCGCCGCATCTCCCCGTCACGGCTGTTGATGCCTCTCTCATTCCTGTCGATCCTCGGAGGCACGTGTTCCCTGATCGGCACGAGTACAAACCTGGTCGTCCAGGGTTTGGTCATCAAGAGCGGTCTCCGCCCGATGAGCTTCTTCGAGATCGGTTCCGTCGGACTACCCTGGCGCACTCCTGGGTGCCGTTTACCTTCTGACGATCGGGCGCAAGCTGCTGCCCGACCGCAAGGAGTTGATCGAACAGCTCGAAGAAACGCGCCGGGAGTACCTGGTCGAGATGCTTGTGCAACCAACTTGCCGCCTGGTGGGCAAGAAGGTCGCCGAGGCAGGGTTGCGACAGTTACCCGGCTTGTTCTTGATCGAGATCGACCGCGACGGGACTGTGATCGGACCCGCCGGTCCGGACGAGGTAATCCAGGCCAACGACCGATTGGTATTCACCGGTGTTGTTAACACGATTGTCGACCTCGAGAAGATCCCGGGGCTGGTGCCGGCGGCTGATGCGCACTACGAGGTCTCGCCAGCCACAAAATGGGGCCGGCAACTCTGCGAGGCAGTCATCAGCCCCACTTCTCCCTTGGTCGGCGAAGCGGTGCGCGAGGCTGACTTCCGCTCGTTGTATGACGCGGCGATCGTTGCCATTCACCGCAACGGAGCCCGGCTGACAAATAAGATCGGTGACATCCACCTGCACGCCGGCGATACGCTGCTCTTGCAGGTCGGTCCCAATTTCAGCAGGGCTTTCCGCAATAACCCCGACTTCTATCTGGTGAGCGACGTCGAGGACTCGCGCCCGGTTCGGTTCAACCGCGCGTGGCCGGCGGCCATTATCTTCTTTGCCATGATCATGGCATTTGTCACCGGCGCGATCGACGTGATGCCCGCGGCGTTTCTGGCTGCCGGCGCAATGATCGCCGCTCGATGTATCTCACCGACGGATGCCCGGAAATCAATTGACTTGCCGGTGCTGATCGCCATTGCTGCCTCGTTCGGTGTCGGCAAGGCGCTCGAGCAATCGGGTGTCGCGAAACTGTTTGCAGGGCTACTTGTGGAAACGACGCGATCCTGGGGACCCACGGCGACGCTGGCGGCAATCTACCTGGGAACAATGGTTCTCAACGAGCTGATCAGCAATAATGCCGCGGCCGCGCTCTCGTTTCCATTCTGCCTCGAGTCGGCTCGTCTCCTCGGTGTCAGCGAGCGCCCATTCATAATGGCCGTGACCCTTGCGGCTTCCTATGCCTTTGCTTCCCCCGTCGGATACCAGACCCACATGATGGTCTTTGGGCCCGGCGGCTACCGTTTCACAGACTTCATGCGCGTTGGCATTCCCTTGAATCTACTGATGTGGATCGCTGCAATCTTGCTCATTCCCCACATCTGGCCATTTCATGTCTCGGGATGAACGGCGCTCGCCCTTCTCGCCAGCGGTGTCTGGACGGCGGTGGACGCTCGTTGCCGGCGCGGTCTCGATGCGTCTAAGTATTGTGTATTTTATTATTATATATATTTCTATCTATATCAGACGTGGTGCTCCGCGCGTGTGGCGAGACTGCATCTGGCCGATCGTGGCGAGCATCACCGCGTGTTCTGATACTGGGCGGGCTGCATGCGGCAGTCTTGGTCGTCGATCAGGCTGCTGGCTCGAACCGAGAACAATCGAGTAGCTGCCTCGCTTCTGATCGGCGAAGATGACAGCGGCTATTGAAGGCATCGAGCATCTAGCCACCACCTGCATCCTTCGTTCCATCGGGAGCGGATATGTGAACTTTTCAACCGTGATCCGAAGCGAACGATTCGCGTTTGCCGACCTGCGTGAAGTCCTCGCAAAATCGAACGAGGAGAAGTCGGGTGACCAGCTCGCTGGGCTCGCCGCGCGAACGGAACGCGAGCGCGTTGCTGCCAAGCTCGTCCTCGCCGACCTCACTCTTGACGAGATCATAGACCATCCTCTGATTGATCCCGATCGCGACGAGGTCAGTCGGTTGATTCTTGATTCGCACGACCGCGATGTCTTCAACCGCTTGCACGGATTGACGGTTGGCGAATTTCGCGAATGGATTCTCGACGATGTTACAACTGAGAGCATGATGATCTCAATCTCTCCAGGGCTGACGCCGGAGCTCGTGGCGGCGGTCGCCAAGCTCATGAGCAACAAAGACCTCGTACTCGCTGCCAGCAAGGTCCGCGTCGTGACGCGATGCCGCAATACGATGGGCCAGCGCGGAGTGCTCGGAATTCGCATCCAGCCGAACCATCCGAGCGATGCGATCGCGGGAATACTGCTCTCCGCGGCCGATGGTTTACTTTACGGTTGTGGCGACGCCATGATCGGCGTCAATCCTGCTGCCGAGTCGGTCGAGGTCGCCATGGGCATTCTTTACGCTCTCGACCACTTGATCGAGGCATTCGCGATTCCTACGCAGGCTTGCTGCCTGGCCCACATCACAACCCAGCTCGAGTGTCTCGACCGGGGCGCGCCGGTTGATCTTTTGTTCCAGTCACTCGCTGGCACCGAGTCGGCCAATGCGAGTTTCGGAATCAGCTTGGCGCTGCTGCGCGAGGGGCGTGATCGCGTGCTCGAGCACCACCGTCGTCGCGATGTCGCCTGGCTGGGCGATCAGGCGATGTATTTTGAGACAGGGCAGGGGAGCGCCCTCTCCTCCGGTGCCCATCATGATATTGACCAGCTCACGCTTGAAGCGCGGGCCTATGGCGTGGCTCGGGCCTTTGACCCCTTTCTCGTCAACAGCGTGGTCGGCTTCATCGGACCTGAGTATCTCTTTGACGAGCGCCAGATCATCCGCGCCGGTCTTGAAGATCACTTCATGGGCAAGCTGCTGGGCTTACCCATGGGAGTCGACGTCTGCTACACCAATCACGCGGCGGCTGACCAGAACTCGGCCGATAACCTCTTGTTGCTCTTGGCCTTGGCCGGATGTAACTATGTCATGGGTGTGCCGTGTACCGACGACGTGATGCTCAATTACCAGTCCACCAGTTTTCATGACGCACTGGCCGTGCGGCGGCTGAGTGGGCTGCGGCCAGCGCCAGAGTTCATGGACTGGCTTTTCACGCATGGCGTGACAACAGCTTCCGGCGACCTCCTCCACGACGATCCTGCCCGTGGGCGAATGCTCCAGCAACTGGGAACAGTCCTTGCGAAAGCGGAGAAGATCTCTTGATGCCCGGAGAGATCGAGCCGCCCCCTGATTTTGACCCAGTCGCCGACGACATCCAGCGCCTTCGTGCCTTGGGGTATGCCCAGGAGCTAGCCAGGCGCCTCGGCGAATTTTCAAACTTCGCGCTCTCCTTCTCGATCATCTGCATCCTGGCGGGTGGGGTTACGTCATTCCACTTGGGCCTCTGTAGTGTCGGGGGAGCGTCAATCGGCCTTGGATGGCCACTTGTGGCGGCCTTTGCGCTAGCAGTTGCGGCCACGATGGGACAGCTTGCTTCGACCTTTCCCACCGCGGGTGGGCTCTACCACTGGGCCGCGATCCTGGGGGGACGGGGCTGGGGCTGGGCCACGGCGTGGTTTAACCTCGCGGGCCTCGTCACCGTGCTTGCCGCGATCAATGTGGGAACCTATCGTTTTGCCCTGGTTGCGCTTTTTCCGGACACGCTCGAGCCGGACGTCGCGCTCGCCGCGCAGGCTGTGTGTGTCGTGCTCATCACTGCCTCGCAAGCGGCGATCAACCATATGGGCATCGGCGTCACAGCGTTTTTGACCGATCTCAGCGGGTATTGGATCCTGCTGATCGCTGCGGTCCTGACAGTTTCCCTGCTGGTTTTCGCCCCTGGTTTGGACCTGACACGTCTCGTGACGTTTGAGAATTACAGCGGCGCGGCGGGCGGAACTGTTTGGCCGGAAACTGACCAGCTCGCCTTGCTTTTCGCCTTGGGCGCGCTCCTGCCCGCGTACACGATCACCGGGTTCGATGCTTCGGCACACATCGCCGAGGAAACGATCGGAGCCGCCATGACAGTGCCGCGCACGATTGTTCGTTCAGTCCTCGTTTCAGGGCTCTCGGGCTGGGTCTTGCTCAGTGCGGCAGTTCTCGCTGCCCCCAGCCTGATGGAGGCCGCCGCTCATGGTGAAAGCGCATTCGTGGCCATCATGAACGGTGTGCTTCCCAGAGGGCTGGCCATCGGCCTGATCGCCGGCATTGTGCTGGCCCAGTACCTCTGTGGACTGGCGACGGTGACGTCGGCCTCGCGGATGGCGTTCGCTTTCGCCCGCGACGGTGGACTCCCATTCTCACAAGCAGTGCGCTGGATTTGTCCCCGCCGACGCTCGCCGGCAATCGCAATTTGGAGCGTCGCCGTGACGTCGGTCCTGTTTACACTCTACACTCCCGTCTACGCGACAATCACTGCCGTCTGCACTATCTTTCTTTATGTCTCATATGTACTGCCGACGGCCTTGGGCGCATGGGCATACGGCCGAAGCTGGACTGCGATGGGTCCATGGGACCTCGGGAGCTGGTATCGGCCGCTCGCCATTCTGAGCATAACTGGATGTGCTGCGCTGATCGTCATTGGGATACAGCCTCCTCACGAACAATCAGCGTGGATCGTGGGTGGGTCCGTGGTCTTGCTGCTGGTATTCTGGTTCGGCATCATGCGACATCACTTCGCAGGACCGCCGCGAGTGCCAGTCATCGCGGCACCGCGGCGACCGGGATCGGCCATCGATTACGCCGAGCGCAGCCCACCTTGAAGCTTCTTGGCAATCCCGGAATCGCGAGAGATTGTCCTTGCGATTCCCGACTCGAATACCACGCGGTCGCCAATGATGATCACGCTCGCGCGGCTACGGGTCAAAGCCGTGTACAGAATCTCGCGAGTGTTGATCGGAAGGTTACTTTCAGGCAGGAACAGTGCCACGTTATCGAACTCCGAGCCCTGCGCCTTGTGGACGGTCATGGCATAAGAGTGCACAAGTACTGGCCGGAGCGATTCCAGCTGAAACGCGGCAAAACCTCCACTTCGGCGAAAAACCGCCATTGGCTGAGTTCTACCTCTTTCGGTAACCCTCAGAACCAGACCCTGATCACCGTTGAACAGCATCCTGTCGTAGTCATTGACCTGCATCACCACCGGTTCTCCCGGGATCATGGTGTCGTCACCCGTAAGGGCAGCAAGGCCTGACGCAGCGAGATCGTGCTGGCGCTGGTCCAACGCGTGCTGGTGTAGAATCGCGTTCACCCGGTCCGATCCGGTAGAGACGCGAGTGACACAAAGGACGCGGAATCGTTCCCAGTGCGCAAACAGCTCACCGAGCAGGTATTGGTTATTCGGGTCGAAACCCTCATCGAGAATTGTGTAATTGCGGTTGAACAGTTCATGAAGATCTGCTCGCTGCCGCACGATTGCCTTCTGCCAGTGCGCGAGAAACTGATCGGCAACGGCTGAGCGCTGTTCCATCGAGAAGAACTCGACTCCCTGAAACTTGATGTTCGAAATCGACGAACGTTCCACGATCACCGCGTCGTTGTTCCTGGTCGGCGCGAATTCGGGAACAGTCCCTCGGTCGATAGCCTGGGCGACCGTAAGAATATTTCGCCCGTCGTCGTCCTCGCTGCGCATCCGATGACTATGTCGCAAATGGATCCCCGGAACCTGGCCCGTTCTGCTCGAACGAGCCCGATCCTCGCCGAGCAGATCGCGCAGCACCGCACCTGCGTCCACGGACGGAAGCTGGTGAGCATCACCCAGCAGGATGAACAACGAATCGTCGCGCAGCGAGCGGACGAGCCGCTCCATCATCCGCAGATCGATCATCGAGGCTTCGTCCACGATCACAACTCGCTCAGCGAGTCGGTTGTTTTCATGATGAATGAAACGCCCGGTACGCGGCGAGAATCCCAGCAAGCGGTGAAGTGTGCGGGGCTCGGCGAGGTTCATCAGATCGCGGTCGGCAGGCTCCGGCTGTGAGATCGCGTCACAATTTGCCCGCACTGTCTCGCCAATGCGATTGGCCGCTTTGCCGGTAGGCGCGGCCGGCGCAATCTGCTCGCAAGTGACCCCGATCCGGCGCAGGACGCGGAGGATGGATACCACGATCGTCGTCTTGCCGGTGCCTGGCCCGCCCGAAATAATCGTGACGGGATTATACAGTGATGCGCGAATGGCCTCCTGCTGCTCGCGATTCAGCTCGATCGATTCACCATTGCGACACACTGGTCGAGCAAGTACGTCGCCCAATGCCTGATCAATCGCAAGCTCCGACCACTCTTCTGCTCTGACCGCGAGCCGCCGGCGGAGTGTTTGTACAAATCGATCCTCGAGATGCAGCATTTTCTGGAAATAAAGGTGGCGCCCGGACACGATCAGTGGTTTGAATTCGTGATCGCTGCCGACGATCGTGCTCAATCGGCCCGAGCCGATCAGATTCTCCATGAGCGCAGCCAGCAGAACGGCTGGGAAATCGCTGTGTGCTGGCGATGGCTCAACCTCCGCCAGTAACTCGTTCGCCAAACTCTGAAATAGCGGCTGCCCTTCTTCGTCCCGAATCGCGATCCGCGTGCTCCCATAGCGCAGGTGGACAAGCATCGACAGAATCAGAAGAATCACGGCCTGGCGCTCTGCGAGCTCAAGCCCGGGCACTAATTGCGCGAGTTCCCAGGCGACAAAAACGGTCTCTTGCTCCAGGTTGTACCGCGTCCTGAGCCTCTTACCGAGTCGCGTGAGCCAGTCAAAAAGTGCAATGTCTGCGCCGGCCGTGGAGGCAGCTTGCTGCATAGATGCAGTATCCCCCGTTGCAATGGCTTGTAGCGCCGTTCCCACCGGTAAGAGATCAACCTGCTTTTTCAACAGCATTCTCCGTGCTACCGCGAGTTAAACTGCTTGAGCTCGCGCTCGTACGACAGAATGTCGGCCCAGCTCGGCCGCTTGAAATAAATACCTGACGCTCCGGCCGTCCTGTGGCGCAGGCCCGCGCAGAAAGACGTAGAACAAACCGCCGAAACATCGCTGATACTCGGTATCCGACCGAATCCGCAATGCCTTGACGAGTGCGAGTGAATAGAGCCTGGCCTGCAGTTCATATCGTTCGGAAACGTGTTTGGTGATCGTTTCCGCGTCGTAATTGAGAAGAACGTCGCTCTTCCAATCGGCGAAATAGACCAGCTCCTCGTGCTCGACGACCAGATCGACAAATCCTTTGATAAACCCGCGCTCAATGGAAAGCTGAGGCGGCCGCGGATCCCAGAGACGTGGGTGGCCATCCTCGGGAAAAGGGAAGAGAAACTCCATCTCGCGTAGACAATTGCGGCAACGGTAAAGTCCAGGGATTGATGTACCGAGACCGACGGGAATCTCGAGCGTCAGGGCAAGGTAGACCATGGACTCCACTTGACCGCGATAAGCACGATCGATTCCATTGCGATCCATCGCGCTGGAGATCACGTCGGCAACCTGCTTGACGGCGCACCAAGAGCTAACACTCGCCGCCAACGCCGGCGAGTCCAATGAGACATTCTCAAGGATTTCGTGCAACATCAATCCTGCCGCGGTTCCACCTGGTAGCTTCTCCTCCAGCGCTTCGACCTCAGATACTATTCGTCCTGGGTCAGTACAAAACTCTTCCCGGGTAAGCGGATTGAGCTCACCGCTGACGGCTTGCTTCATTCGCGAATATGACGATACCTCATATCCTGCGTGCCGCTTTCGACGGCCTGCGAATCCACCAGAATCGTCATCGGTGTCCAGCAGAACCATCACTGGTTCCCACGAAGCAAAATCACCATCGTATTCCTTTGGAGCGCAGGATTCGGGTCCGATCCATTTGGTCTGGACCGGCACGATCTCGAACAGTGTGCCTTTTCCCGAGGTCGCAAGATCGCCGACAATCTTCGCTAACCGCTGGTTGACTTTGCGATAACCACCCCGCCATTTGTCCCAGTGCTCCGGAGCGATATACGGCAGGTAAAGCCGCGCTTTGGCCCGTGTGATAGCCACGTAGTAGAGTCGCTCCGACTCGTCGTCTTGCTCTCTTTCGGCGGCACGCTTTGCGTCCTCGTCGTCGCCAATAGAGAGCACGGGCTCTCCATCTGCCTGGTGAAAATGCCGCAGTCCGTCGGAGGGAAAAGCGGTGAAGCCGCCGTAAACGAACACAACGGCTGCTTCGAGACCTTTGCTCTTATGGATCGTCATGATCTGCACGGCGGCACGGTCGCTGTCGAGGCGCTGCACGTTGCCATCCTCGGTGCTCGGTTCGCGCGTCTCCTGCATGTAGGCAGTCAGGGTTGCGATCAAGTCGCCCAGATCGCCGCCAGTCGTGCGCACTTCTTCGAGCAAGATCTCGAAGAGATGCAAGATATTCGTGAGTGCCCGCTCATCGTCGTTTTGAAACAGCTCGCGCCGGATGATCCCGCTTTCGTCGAGAATCCTTGAAAAGAGAGCCTCAAATCGACGCCTGACAGCCAATTCCTTCCAATCGTACAGCCGCTTGACGAGGGGATGAGAGGCAGGCAGATCTGATAAGCCGGGCAGTGCTGAGAGAGGAACTGCGAAGAACGGCGTGATCCACGCACGCGCTTGCCGTTCGCAATCGTTAGGTGTATCAATCGCCGCAAGCAAATCACGGATCTCCCGGGCCTCGTTGGTTTGGAACAAGCCATCCAGCTTGTAAAACGCGAACGGCACGCTTGCTTCGCGCAGCGCCTGCGAAATCTCCAGGGCCTCTCTGTTCTTCCCAGTCAGAATGAAAATATCGCTGGGCTTGATGCGTTCGGCGTTGCCATTTCGTCCGAACCGGAGACTGTAATCGTCGGACAGAAGCCTTCGCACCTCCCGCGCGATTTGCCGTGTTAACCCGCGGCGCAGCTCGGCCATTCCGAGCTTCTCGCCCTGTGGTTCCACCTTGAGTAAACAGACCGGAATGCACGCGGAGCCGTCAGCCTCCTGAGCAAACAAGTCGTGGCCTGGCTCAACGGGTATGGCATACTGAATCTCGCGACCACCAAAAAACGGCGGATCGGCTGACTGGTCCAGAATGTGGTTATAAGCGTCGATCATCGCAGCCGTCGATCGGAAGTTCCGCGAAAGTGATACGAGGGAACTTCCTTTCTTTCCCACGTAGTTACGCGCATTGAGATAGGTAGCGACGTCGGCTCCACGGAACCCATAGATCGCTTGTTTCGGGTCCCCGATCAGGTAAAGGAGGTTCCGGCCCACACTCTCGATGAACACTTGCCGGAAAAACTTCCATTGCTGTCTGTCGGTATCCTGAAATTCGTCAATCAAAGCAAACCGATATCGCGCTCGCATCACTCGGACTAGCTCCTCGCCTCGTCCGCTGTCGAGGGCTCGCACGACACCCGAGATCATGTCGTCATAATTATACTCGCCTCGCGCCAGCTTCTGATGCGCAAGGCTGTCGCGCACAAGCGGCACGGCAGTCTGAACGATCGCGGCTTTCAGCGGGACCAAGACCGTTCGCAGGCACCTGAGGTTTTCAACGATCGCTTTCGCTCGTCCATCGGCTAGATCATGGTCTTTTAATCCTTCGTCGATGTAACAGACGGCTTCCTGAAAGCTACCATCCATCAGAGTTTTCCATTCGCGACCGAAGTCGCGGATCCGATCCGAAACAGTCGTAAGCCGGCACATGATCGCCTTGCTGGTGTTGCCATGAATCTTCGCCGATTTGAGTGCCGCTCCGAACCAGTCACCTGCACTCGTCAAATCGAGATTGAACAGCGGATTGGCTTCCAGCTCACGTTGAATCGCCTCCATCGAGAATGGAGGAAGGATCTGTCGATGCGACGTGTGACAGCGCCATAGAAGTTCTTCCAAGCCTTCTACACCGCTACTCGTTTGTTCCAGCCAGAGTGCAAGCAGATCGGACGAATCACTCGGCCGGCATGCCAGGACACGGCGCAACACGGTCTTGAAGGCGCGACTGAAGAGCGCACGTCCATCGACCAGCTTCGCCTCAAAAAGATGGCCGTTGTCAAACGCCTGCTCGACCAACACCCGCCTGAAAAAGCCGTGGATGGTGCCAATCGATGCGCTGTCGAACGAAAACAGCGCACGGCTCAGCCTTTGCGTCGCCTCATCATCGATTCGCCAGTTGTCTTCAGATTCTTCGTTTTCAGAGTCGCTTTCACGCGAGGCATTGAAAAGGATCTCTTCGATCTTGGTTCGGATGCGGCGACGAAGCTCGGTGGCCGCGCGCTCGGTGTAAGTCAGGACAAGGATCTCGCTCAGCGCGATTCGCTTATTGAGTAGAATCTCGACAACCATATTCTCGATCGTGAAAGTCTTACCTGTTCCGGCAGATGCTTCGATTACCGCGTGACGATCAAGCGGTATATCCGCCAGCAGTGGCGGGCGCGCATAGCGGCCTGTCATTCGCCCATTCCTCCGGCATCACGGAACAATCCAAATCGCCACTCGATGATTTCCCGCGCATGCGTCTCCACAGGCGGAGCGAATCGCTCAAACCCGGGCACAGGTCCGTATCGGGAACTGCATGGTGCTTGTTCGTTTTCAATCATCCGCTCCACGCTCACCTCGACTGGGATGTTCGCTCTGAGATAGTCGAATACGGCCTCGCAGGGTAGCAGATACGCGTGTGGACCACGTAGCAGATCGGCGATGAGGTCGGCCAGGAATCTCCGGGCGCTGTCTCGGTCGATTCCCCGAAAACTGCGGCAGGATTTTGCGGCATCGCCGCCGGGAGTGGATAGAATGACGTGGGCTTCGTAGCCAGCCAAGGATCGATCGGAAAGCACGCAGAAGACCACGGCATCGAGGAAGCCTGCGAGGAAGTCTTTGTCTCTCGGCTTGTCACGCAGAACAAGCGTCACTGACCCTGGTAAGTCTCGCGACACCAGCTGCGTGCGACCGACCAGGTCAACGGAGATTGGAGGTCTACCGTCTTCGAGCAAAACATCGAGCGCAACTGCGTTTTCCAGCCGGTCAACGCGTTCAGACTCATGGGCGCGGCCAAATTGATGGACATGAAACGGGCGTCGATCGAGTAATCCTCGCTTCTGAACCTCCGCATACCAGGCCTCAAGGCAGGCGAGATGCCGGCGCCGCTCGACCTCACCGAAGATGCCGATCGGAGCCAGCCCGCGCTGAACCCGCAACGCGGCATAACGGTCGTAGAGCGCCTCGAAGAGCACGGTATTATCCTTCGGCGGTCGTTCGTTGATCGCGTCGAAAAAGATCTCGCGCAACAAGATCGTTTCGTCGAACCTTGTCGTCGCGAAACGCTCATCTTCCCGAGCGGTTTCATCCTCCGCTTCATCCTCTGGAAGCTGCAGCATATGCCTCGCCCAGCCTTGGAGCGGACACTCCAGGAAGCCTCGCAGGCTCCGAATTGTGATTGACCGCCGGCGTGGCTGCCTGCTGCTACCTGCCGTGGCCTCGATCGGGCACAGGCCCAACCAGTAGGCGAGAGATGGCTTGAGCCGCCGTACCTCGTCCCATGCGATCTGTGGATCCTTTCCCATGTGAGCGCGCAGCGACGCTCGGAGGCGGCGCGAACGAAATTCCAACCTCGCAGCAACTGAGTAATTGGGCGCCACGGGGACTTGTGGCTGATCGCTTGCTTCCGCAGAAAAATATGACTCGTCAAATCGCTGCAACGGCTGTATTTTGACCAGGAACTCCTGCGAGAGACCGCTTTGCCCATGACGAAGATGCCGCAAGAGTTCGCTGACAACCGGAGATGGTTCCAGCGCATCGCCTGTCTGTGAATCTCGATTGACATAGGAAATGTAGAGCCGGTCACGCGGCAGATCAGGGTCTCGAGAAAAAGGTATTTGTCGCGCTCATGGGACGAGACGTCTCCAACGCGGTGTTGTACCAGCGCCAGATCGAGGGGGTCGGGTCCGTCAGCCGCGGGAAATCGACCCTCGCCCAGCCCGCAGAGAAATATGATCCGGAACGGTAGTGATCGCATCTCGAGCACGGGAGAGATCACGACTCCGTCAGCAAGATAATGCCCCCGCGCGACGGTCAAGCTCTCGAGCGCTCTGCGCAAGCTGAGCGATGCTATCCGGAAACCAACTGGGCGGCCGGTGACATCGAGATCCCGCAAGGCGTAAACCTCATCGAGACACTGCGCGAACGCCCGCTGTTCCGCTTCCGAGTCCGCGGCAAGATATGCATTCATCATCCGCCAGAAAAAGTCGGACCACTGTGTCATCGTCAACCGGGCAGTGCTCGCGAATCGAGCATCCGCGATCAGTGATCGAACCAGGACAAGTAGCCTTGCAATCGAGGCCAACGTATCCGGCGGCTGATCATGCGGTGCATAGTCTTGCGTTCCGATGTGGAACACTCTCTCATCGCCGCTCTGTGGTCCGGTCATGAATACGCCGAGGACCAACCGACGCAGCCCCTGCTCCCAGTGGAAAAGATCTCGATCGATGTATGTGCCGTCATGATCGCTTTGATCGGCGCCGTGGATGATCTCCAGTTGCAGACACCAGTCGCGCCAGCGCCCATGATCGGTTTCGGGAAACCGGGCGCGAACCGCAGGGTGGCCTAAAACCCTCAATACCTCAGGTCGCGTGAATTCCCCGAGTGGTAAGTCCAAGAGCAGCAGCATTGCCGCGATCACCTGGCATTCGCCGGCGAGCGGCACGTCCACCATATTGAAAGGGATGCCATGCAGGTCCTCGAACACCGCACGAAAATGGGCCTGATAGGCTGCCTGATTGGTTCGGTCAGCCAGGAGGACAGCGACATCGCAGAATCGCAGTCGGTCGGGCGCGATCCTCTGGGGCTCGTCGCCCTCAGAGATCAACTTCCAGATCTCGTTGGCAACGGCTTCGGCCTCGCGCCGAATGCCGGCGCAACCTAGAAACACCAGACTTGAGTCCGGCTGCAACAGTGCTTCATTGACGACCGCGCGCTCGAGAATTTCGTTCTGAAGACGTCCCAGCACTGTTTCGGAACGGGCTTTCACAAAGTCGGGATGGAACCGCGCACCTGAGAATTCAGCGAGCATGCTGAAGAACTCGTGACTTGGTCGACCCCAGTGCGCGACCAAGGGCAAGTTATCTACCATCATGGCATCGTTGTGATCGGCTCGCGTCGACTGCGCCTTCGCTCGTGGCGAGTTGCCAGAACCAGCTTCCATCACTGGCCCGAGAGATCGCAGGTCCTCCCGGAACTCGATGAATGGCGCTAGCGTGTAGATATGGACCGTCGATGCCTCTACGAGCTTCACGATCATGTCACGTAGCCCATGCCACATGTACGAGAAGCCGAAAAGGTGGATCTCGCCGGGTGCCTCCGCACCTTCGCTTTCCAGAAATCCAAACAGTTCCTGAGGCAGGATCCATCGGGTCTCCCCGTTTACATCGATCCGTGACGCTTGGCCGACAACTTCGATCACCCGCGCCCAGAGATCGCGCTGCCATTCTTCGATCGTCTGCAGCGGGTCTCCGCTGAGCGTCGCCTGGCCCTTGGCCCAAGCCCGAAGGAGCTCTGGGCGAGTATCACCGTATTGCCGCGCCAGCCCCGCCAGGCGAGATGCAAGCTGGAACCGCCGCACATCGCGCGTGCCTGCATCTGCGGACGAACTGGAAAGATAGCTCTGCACCGCTGCCGGCAACGGATGGGCGGCGGATTCCGCGGACAATACGTCAAGAAAAATGGCCCGGAGCTGATTATGACTGAGCAACTTGGGTGGCCGATCACCCTTGGCGACCAGCCTGGTCAGAAATGTTTCCGGGCGCTCGAAAGTTCTGCGCTGCTGCAATCCCGGCACCGCGGGCGATCTCGTACTTGAGATATGCTTCGATGTTCTGATTCGGCACGATGATTGGCCGTCGCGCAAACAGCGCCGAGGTCGGCGAAGCATCAGTTGTCTCGAGATTCTCGATTAATCGCGCGGTCAGTCTCTCGAGCTGGTTGGAATACCAAATATGAAGATTTATCGGATGCTGCTTGCCTTCAATCACAAGACTCTCCCGCGCGGCGATATCCTTCCCATGGGCGTTGCCCCGCACTCCTGCTAAACCCGGTCCGCAGCGCCAGAGGCCACCGGACCTGATCCGCTTATCCCCACATCATGCCACGATCCCGGAAAGGAGAACAACGAATACCTGAGTTGGCAAATCAAGGTCTCGGATGACTACTGGCCGAGTGGCAAGCCTTGGTTAATACTCCAGAGTAAAATCCACGTCGTTGGGCGACCCGAAACGCATCGGGTAGAATCCAGCGCAGCTAGTGAGCGACATACGTCGTCCCCGCGCTGTGAGATGATCCTGGGACCACGAAATTGAGCGACGAACACCACGTAGCTGAAAGGCGCAAGCAAGAACTCGAATTTGAGCCCGTACCAGTGTTGCCGCTCCAGACAATACTGGATCAGGCACGAGCCCGATCACCTGCACGTATCTTGACCGGACGTGCTGGCGCATCTTATCGGACGGCGACCTGGCTAGAGTTACGCAGGGATCATGCTGCAGCCAGGGATGCCGTCTGCGCCGAGGTCAATCTCAATGATGATCTCGGTGTGGAATTCGTGGCCAGATGGGGACTATTCGAGGTGGCCACCCTGGCTCAATCAAAGCAGGAATTCCTGCTGCAGCCTCACCTGGGGCGGTCACTTGACACGGACGCTAAAGCTGTGCTCGCCCGCCGCTGTCCAGCTGGGGCTGATCTCCAGGTGGCAATCGTTGATGGACTGTCAGCTGCAGCCGTGCAGGCACAAGTTCCGGCGATCATTCCCTTGCTTGCCAATGAAGCCCAGCGTCGAAACTGGCGTTTCGGCCAGCCCTTTTTTGTTCGCCACGGTCGCGTTGGAATCCTTAACGACATCGGAGAAATCCTTGATCCGGCCGTTGTGGTGCTTCTGATCGGCGAGCGCCCAGGACTGGCGACGGCTAAGAGCCTGTCGGCCTACATGGCCTATCGTCCGCGTGCTGAGCACGACGACTCCCGAAGAAACCTGGTCTCGAATATCCACGCGCACGGTGTTTCTCCCGAGCAAGGAGCGCATCGAATCGCACAGCTCGCTGATCAGATGATCCGACAAGCAACGAGCGGCGTCGCGATCAAAGAGAATTGGACGAAAACCGAGCCCACCCTCTCCGCGATGAGTACGGCAGAGCGGAGCATCGAGCTCTAGGGCAGCAAAAATCAGCCACGGAGGCTGGTATCAATTTTGCTTGAACCGAGTTAAACTCACCGGGGTCGGTTCGTCGAATGAGCTCGGGGTGGTTTTTTCGGCGTGGTCGGGGTTGGGATCATCGATCATTGACCTCGATCGTCTTATCCACCCTTTGGGCCGTCCGGCCTCTTTCTTTTGACCCGGAGAGTCAAAGGCGGGTCAACATGACAGATCTCAGATCCCGGGGGGTTTGAAGGTGGGCAAGAAGCTGTATGTCGGCAATCTTTCATTCTCAGTCACCGATGCCGACCTGGAAGACTTGTTCGCCCCATTTGGCGAGGTGAGAAGCGCACAAGTGGTTGTCGACCGCCAGACAGGTCGGAGCCGCGGATTTGGCTTCGTCGAAATGGGAGCCGATGCCGAGGCGCTCGCGGCAATCGACGCCCTTCACGACCAGGAGCACGGCGGCCGTCGCCTGACGGTTAACGAGGCAAAGCCTCGGGAGGACCGTGGCGGAGGAGGAGGCGGAGGAGGGGGTCGCGGAGGATATCGAGGTAGTGGGGGCCGCTAACGGTCCAGTCCACACGGCCAGGTCGAGCAGCTCGAGTCGCGGGTTGGTATTCTTGCCACCAGTTTTTCGCGCAGACTCGACTTAGCTTCAATATGCGCGGATGCACGTGCCGGCGGTGACATCGTTACCTGCCTCCGGTGCGCCACCGGGTGTGTGAGCAGCAAGTGCTCGCGCGCTCGCAGGCGTGCGTTTCGCCACGCTTCGGATTTGGTTTTCCATCCACGCATTTTGCCGCCACGAACCCCGAGCGAATCCAATCGCGCCTGAGCAATACCTGATGAGCGCAACTGTAAAACCGCTCCTCCAGGCGACAGGCGCAGGCTTGTATTGTGAACGAGGTGGCTTCTTCATCGATCCGTGGCGACCGGTTGATCACGCAGTCATAACCCACGCCCACGCTGACCATCTTTGCCGGGGATGCCGCAACTACTTGATGGCACGGGATGGGCTCGCCGTTGCTCGCACCCGACTTGGCGATGATGTCTCAATCACCACCGTCGCCTACGGCGAGCAGCTTGAATTGAACGGGGTGCACGTCTCGCTTCATCCGGCTGGTCACATCCTTGGATCAGCGCAAGTACGGTTGGAGCACGGAGCCTCGACCTGGGTTTTCTCAGGGGACTACAAGACCGCAGCCGACGCGACGTGCAGGCAATTCGAATCGCTCGCTTGTGATGTCTTCATCAGTGAATGCACGTTCGGGTTGCCAATCTATCAATGGCCGAAACCAGAAGACGTCTTCGCCGACGTGGTGGCATGGTGGGAAGACAACCAAGCAGCCGGTCGCGCAAGTCTGCTTTACGCCTATGCACTTGGTAAGGCGCAACGACTGCTGGCTGGTATCGCTCAAACAGCCGCAAACACGCGCGGGCTGCCCGGATCGATCTATACACATGGTGCGGTCGAGGCGATGAATCGGGCCTATCGCCGGGAGGGGATCGATCTACCCTCGACTATTTATGTTGGAGACGCCGACCCAGTGAACAACTGGTCTGCTGCCCTGGTCGTCGCGCCCCCATCGGCACATGCTACACCCTGGACACGGCGATTTGGACCAGCCTCGACGGCGTTTGCCTCGGGTTGGATGCGCATCCGTGGGATGAAGAGACGCAGAACGGTCGATCGGGGTTTTGTTCTCTCCGACCACGTCGACTGGCCAGGGCTGCTGTCCTCGATCACTGCTACTGGCGCGGAGACCGTGTGGCTGACGCATGGATACACCGCTGTGGTTGCCCGCTGGCTCCGCGAGAATGGAAAGAACGCATATCCGGTCGAATTGCGCTACACCGAAGAAAGCGAAGACGTAGCCGACACCCTTGAAAGTCCATCGGATGAGGTTTGTGCGGCCGAACCATGATCATTCATCGGCTTGGCTCCCTACGATTTTGGCTGCTCGCATGCAATGAAGGCCTTTGCAAACCTCTACGCGCTGCTTGATGAGACGACAAAGACCAGCGCAAAGGTCAAGGCGCTCAAGGACTATTTTGCGCGCGTGCCGCCCGAGGACGCCGCATGGGCTATTTATTTCCTGATCGGTCGCAAGCCGCGCCAGGTGGTCCCGTCGGCCAAGCTTCGGATCTGGGCCGCCGAGGAAGCCGGTATTCCTGGCTGGCTGTTCCAGGAATCGTACGATGCTGTCGGAGATCTGGCCGAAACGATTGCCTTACTTCTGCCGCCGGCTGACCGCTCGAGCGATTTTCCGCTAAGTCACTGGATCGAACAGCGGCTCCTTGGCTTGCGAGGAAAAAATGAGCACGATCAACGCGACGTTATGCTCCACGCCTGGCGCGAGCTGAATGATCGCGAGCGGTTCCTCTGGAATAAACTCATCAGCGGTGGTTTTCGCGTCGGTGTTTCGCAGCAGCTCGTGACACGGGCCCTTGCTAAATCCGCCGGCATTGAACCTGCCACGATCGCTCACCGGCTGATGGGTGACTGGCAACCTTCACCGGTCTTCCTGACTGAACTGCTGGCTCATGATGCTGCCGACGCCGACCCGAGCCGGCCGTATCCCTTTTTCCTCGCCTATGCCCTCGACCAACCGCCCGCGGACCTCGGCGACCGCTCCCTTTGGCAAGCCGAATGGAAGTGGGACGGTATCCGATGTCAGCTTATCCGGAGAAGTGCGCAGACGTTTTTGTGGTCGCGAGGCGAAGAGCTGGTCACCGACCGATATCCTGAACTGCTCTTGGTGGGTGACGCCCTCCCAGCGGGCACGGCCATCGACGGCGAGATACTTCCATGGAAAGGAGCTGCTCCACTTCCATTTGCACAACTGCAACGGCGCATCGGGCGCAAGGCAGTAACGCGTGCAATCCTTGCCGACGTTCCTGTGGTACTGATGGCCTATGATCTGCTGGAGTATCGACAAGAGGATATCCGCTCTTGGCCACTAGCCCGGAGACGCCGCAGCCTTGCCGAGCTAACCGCAACACTGCACCGCGAATTCCCTTCACTCGCAGAGCGGTTTCGGCTCTCCCCGATCGTCTGCGCATCTGACTGGCTCGAATTAACGCAAGCCTGGTCGTCCAGCCGCAGCGTTTCGGCAGAGGGCCTCATGCTCAAACGAATCGACTCCGAATACGGCATAGGTCGGCGCCGTGGTGACTGGTGGAAGTGGAAGGTTCTGCCACATTCAATTGATGCCGTACTCATTGCGGCACAGCGCGGCAGCGGCAAGCGAGCCAGCCTGTACACGGACTATACTTTCGGCATCTGGGACAACGACACGCTTGTTCCGATCGCGAAAGCGTATTCAGGTCTGACAGACGCCGAGATCCGCGAGGTCGACCTGTTTATCCGCAACAACATGATCGAGAAATTCGGCCCGGTGCGGACGGTTAAACCTCAGCTTGTGTTTGAGTTAGCGTTCGAGGGACTGAACCGCTCGCGCCGCCATAAGTCAGGAATCGCCGTGCGATTTCCACGAATTCTAGGGCGCCGTCATGACAAGGCACCTTCAGAGGCGGATTCGATCGAGTCAGTCCGCGCTTTGCTTCCGCCGGAACCGACGGCGTGATTGTTAATCAAGTATGATTTGAAACAAACGTACTGTGGCTTGCATCGCTGTTTAAAGCATAGATAACAAACGTGTGTTGGCGGTTCAGTTGCGCGCTGGCGGTGGGCCAAGGACACTCTTTCAGAAGAGGACAGCTGCCGCATTCTGGTTTTACGCGTCGACACAGTTCCTGCCCATGGCGTCGCAGTAATTGATACGTCTTGATGAGCCAGGGGAACTCCCTCACTAGCTCATCCTCGATCGCTGCTTGCACGAGTCGGTAGGTCGCTGAATAATTCGATTTCTCCTCGCCGAACCCCAGACGAACCAGTACTCTCAGACCGTTTGATTCGAGCGCCATGATCGGGTAGGCGCGACAGAAGAGCAAGATTTTCTCGGCGCCAGGATCACCAATCGATGGAAATTGCTTGAGCGCCTTTTTGGCCTGCGCCAGTGGGCGCTCGAGTATCGGTCGTAAGTCACCGTTGAACTCTTGCAGTGCGATCTTCGCGCTCAGGAGTAGTTTCTCCACGCTTTGTTCCGGCACTATGCCGCGGACCGCCACCTTTAACAATTGAGCTTTCGTTGCGTTGAGTATCTGCTCGGGTCTGTCACCGATCTGTGACCGCAATGCTGTCATTGTCTCACGCCTGCGCTCGTCGTCGATGAGGTAAGCGATGTTCTCCCAGACAATCATCTCCCACGGGTCAGAAGCGGCCAAGGGCTTCGGCGCACCATACCAGGCTTCCAACCGCTCAACGACTTGCTGTAACGAGACCAACGACACAAAGAAATCCCATTCTATCTTGAATTTCTAATATTCCGCGAGCGTGCTCGGTAGGATCGATCTCAACAAGCATACGCCATGATGACATTCCGTTTCGATACCATGATCGACGATGACATTGACCACTAGAGCTCACAAGCCAGCAATTGGCACGAGCTCGGCGTAGGCCGGGTAGGTGTTAGCCTGGAGATAACCCTGGAAGCCCTAGAGAATCTCTCGTGGTCCGGTGGCACTACGGTCTGGCGTAGGGATGGACGTGCAGGCATAGTCGAGATCGCCGATGGAAACGCAAAGCCAGCCGGTCTTGATACCCTTGCCGTCGTGGTCTGGCAAGGCACTGTCGTGGTAGGGCATGAGATTGGCCCATGACTTGCCCTCAAAGGGGAGCGAGGGCCACGCGGCGAGCGGCAGCGTGCTTCAATTCTGGTAGCAGGCTAACCCCCAGCCGGCGCCTGGCAACAAGCGCCATTCTCTCCCGTTTGATGTGCGACTGTCCACTTCGTCGTGCACGGGCTACCGAATTTGCCGCAGTCTCCGGGCTGTGCTGGCGGCAATCTGCCGCATACCGCTGAACTGAGGGCTGCCAAATCACGGAAGACCCATACACGGTGAATTGCACGGTCACAAAGCTGGGCTACGAGAAGCCCCTTGAGACCCAAGATCCGGCAGGCTAAGGTGCATCAGGCGTTACTCGTGGGGTGATGTTGAATCGAGAAGTAATCAACCAAGGAGAAATCACATGTTCATCCAGAAGGGTCGGGCCGTGCTCGCGATTGGCTCACTCGTTTGCATCGGCGTGATCGTACTCAGGACGCAAGCCGTCGCCCAGCATGAAGAAAAAGGAGACGCCGTCACCAAAGCGGTCGCTCAACTGATTCCAACGACTGGGAGCAGCGTCAAAGGCACGGTGACATTCACAAAATCCACCGGGGGCGGGATTCACGTCCATGCAGAGCTCAGTGGCCTCACGCCAGGCGAGCACGGCTTCCATGTCCATGAATATGGCGTCTGGTCGGAGAACGGCATGTCCACCGGAGGTCATTTTAATCCCACTCAAGAGCCGCACGCCGGACCCGAAAGCAAGAATGCGCCATGTTGGCGACCTTGGAAACATCAATGCCAATGCGAACGGCCACGCCACGCTCGACGTGGACGACCCGCATATGAGTTTTCATGGTGGTGCTTCGATCCTCGGTCGAGGTCTTGTGGTCCACGAGAAAGCTGATGACCTCAAATCTCAGCCAGCAGGCAACGCGGGAGCACGATTGGCCGTTGGCATCATCGGCGTGGCCAAGCCGTGAATCTCGTTCGAAACCAAAAACCTGCGACGAAGCACGAGCAGATCGATCGCTACCAATACCGCGATCGATCTGCCGACTTGAGTCTCCGGCCCGATTGATTGGTCGAAAAATCCTGCCTGTTCCCGGGTCACCTCAGTCTGTGACGATCTGATGATCATCGCGTCCGTTCATCCGGATGCCGCGGCTCGGCAATCAGACCATCGATCAACCGCCGGAACCAAGAGGCATTGACGACGCGGAATGAACCGGCTCAGACCGATCGGTTTCCCAGCCTTCGCCAGGCATACTGACTGAGGAAAGCTCTTCCTCGGGCTCGTTACGCGTGCGGCCGAAGGCGAGGTACAAGGCCGGCATCAGGCACAGGTTCAGAAGTGTCGAGGTAACGAGTCCACCAAGGATGACCACGGCCATGGGGTGCTCGATCTCGTGGCCCGGCTTGTTTCCCGCCCAGGCTAGTGGGACCAGCGCCAGCCCGGTCGCCAAGGCGGTCATCAAGATCGGGGCCAGCCGCTCCTCCGAGCCGCGCACCACTAGCCCCAGGCCAAACGGCTCGCCCTCCTCGAGCTCAAGATGTCGGTAATGGCTGACTAACATGATGCCGTTGCGCGCGGCAATTCCCAGGACCGTCACAAATCCCACCAGCGAGCCGAGGGAGAGCACTCCCCCACTCAGCATCGCTCCCACGACCCCACCAATCAGGGCAAAGGGTAATGTCAAGGCAACTAGTGCCGTCAGCCGTAGCGAGCGGAAATCGGCGTGAATGATTAACAATATGCCCAGAAGCGATAGCGCCGAGAGTCCCATCAGTCGCCGGCGAGATTCCTCACGCGCGGCATACTCGCCTAGAAATTCAGGGTGGTACTCACGGTCGAACTGTAGTTCCAAGACGCGTTTTTCGATCTCGCGCGCTACGCTGCCCAGGTCACGTCCCTGGACATTGCATGTGACGTCGATCTTTCGCGAAGCACCTTCACGTTTGATCTCATTCGGGGCTGGAACCACGGCCACCTCAGCCGCATCCGAAAGCGGCACGTGTGTGCCTAGCGGCGTCTCGATCGGCAAGTTACTCAACTTTGAGATGTCGTTGCGCACTCCCTCAACTCCCCAGACAAATACGTCGAGGATTTTCTGGTCACGGTACAGTTCGCCAACTTTCAAACCTTTCACCAGCGTGGTTGCCGCACGACGCACATCGCCTGCTGTTAAACCCAGGCGCGCCGATGCCTCGGGGCGAAGCATCACGTCTAGCTGCGGAACCAGCAACTGCTGTTCGACCTTCAGGCTCGTGACCCCCGGGATCGGCTCCATCACCTTGGCGATCTCCTGCGCCTTGCTGCGCAGCACATCCATGTCTGGACCAAAAACTCGGACCACGACCGTGGCGCCAGCACCGGTCAAGACCTCCTTGATACGTTCTTTCAAGTATGTCAACACGTCTTGGTAGATGCCCGGATAGCCGGCGACGATTTTCTCAATCTTTTTCAAGGTTGGAGCGTGATCAGCCTTGGGATCGACACTGATCCACAGCTCGGTGAAGTTTGGGCCGACAACCTCGTCGGCGACTTCAGCCCGGCCAATGTGAGAGCCAAAATTACGCACTTCCTTGACGCCGCGCAGTTCCTTGCTCACGTTTACGGTAATACGGCGCATTGCCTCTAAAGAAGTGCCTGGCTTCTCGATCCAGTGCATCAAGAAGTCGTTCTCCTGGAAGTCGGGGAGAAACTCTTCGCCCAGGCCAGTAACCGCCCAGGCCGTCGCGGCGAAGGCCGCCACCAAGATGCTCACTGCCCAACCAGGTCGCTGCGCCAGAGGCGGTAAGACCTTGCGATACGTCTTCTTGAGGATCCGCACCAGCGGCGACTCGTGCCGTCGCTCCGACGCGCCGGTCAAGAGCAAGAGCGAAAGCGCAGGCGTGACCGTCAGCGCTACGATAAGTGAGGCTACAATCGCAAGCACATAGGCAAGCGCAAGCGGCCGAAAGAACGAACCAGAAAGCCCCTCCAGGAAGAAGACGGGCACGAACACCAAGATCACAACGAGGCTGGCGTACACCACGGCGCTTCTTACCTCAAGTGAAGCCTCGAGAACAACGCGGAATGCCGACCGCGGCCGGCCAGCACTCCGATTGAGCCTGAGCCGGCGCACGATGTTCTCAACGTCGATGATCGCGTCGTCTACGACTTCACCCATTGCGATCACGAGGCCTGCAATCACCATCGTGTTGAGCGTCGCGCCCAGCGCCGTCAGGACCAGCGTCGCGCTGATCAATGAGAGCGGAATCGCAGTGAGGCTGATCACCGCAGTGCGCCAGTCATAGAGGAACGTCAGCAGGATGACAATCACCAGTATGCATCCCACCATCATTGCTTCGGATAGATTCTCGAGCGACCGTTCGATGAAGGTCGCTGGTCGAAAGATGGTCGGATCGAGATTCACGCCCTTCAGCCCAGGCTCGAGTTCCTTGATGGCCTTCTCGACGTCCCTCGTGACTTCGAGCGTATTGCCAGTGGGTTGCTTCTCGACAATCAGGAGCAACCCCTCCCCGTCGTTGATCACCGCATCACCGATTGGTGGAGGAAAGCCGATCGTGACCTGGGCGATGTCTCCCAAACGCAAGGGGGCGCCATTGCGAAACGCAACCGTCATCTTCGCCAGGTCTTCGGGCGCTTCAAGCGAGGAACGATGGCGGACTGCTATCCGCTGGTTCGGCATATCGATGAACCCGCCACCAGCCACGGCGGCTGTGTCGGTTACCGACTTCACCACCGTGTCCAGCGTCACACCATTGAGGCGAAGCCGCTCCGGGTCAATCAGTACCTGGTACTGCCGGTCGCGTTGACCCCAGATCGCGACATTCGCGACACCAGGGATTGACATCAAACGCGGGCGAATTGTCCACTTGGCCAGCACTGTTAAATCCATCTGCGAGAGCGTCTGCGACGAGACGCCAATCTTGAGCAACCGGCTGGTTGAGGACAGTGGAGAGAGGATCACGGGCTGCTTGGCCGCGGCAGGTAAGCGAGCGGCTTCAACCGCTAGCCGTTCCTGCACAACCTGGCGCGCAGCCATCAAGTCGGATCCTTCTTTGAGGATCAAGACGACCGACGACAAGCCTAACACCGATTTCGACCGGATTGTCTTCAGCCCGATCGTGCCGTTAAGAGCATTCTCCAGTGGGACGCTTACAAGGCTCTCTACCTCCTCGGTCGAAAGTCCGGGAGCTTCCGTTTGAACTTCGATCAGAGGCGGCGCAAACTCAGGGAAGACATCGAGGGGCGCATTCCGGGCCCTCTGAAGACCCACAATCATGAGAACGACCGAAAGCGCTAGGACCAGCACCCGAAGCCGCAGCGCAGTTGAGACAATCCAATTCATCATCAGATGTCAGCCCCACTCACAGGTTTCAAGAATCCAGGATTCCTGCTGCGGTTATTGGCATGAACAGGAATATAAAAATGATTAATTATCACGGTTGTTACATCTGCCTGAGTACTTGAGATCGATTGCGCTATTGCGGTGGCTCGCCGAGAACACACTCCCGAGAGCGCTCGAGCCAGACGCTTTTCCATGGCACAAGTTCACTTCAGCCCGCCGAACTCGGCACCGTATAGCTCAGCCGCACCCATTGCGACAACCTTTGCACCGAGTTTCGGTCCTGTGGAAAGCGCTGCAAATTCGCCGACAACTCGTTCGACGAAAACGCGATGCCGCGCATAGGAATGCGCCGCGATCTTCTCATAGACCCAGGTTCCGCCGTGAGTATCGCGGATCAGGGCCGAGCGTGGCACGACCAGGCTTGTTTCTTCTCCGGTCAAGGGGAGCGTCACTCCGACCCGTTGGCCGGGCGCAAAGCGTGGTTGTGGTTCTCCACTTGATAGTAAAGATGGACCGTCGCCGCGAGCGGATCACCCGAGCCGGGTGCAATCACGGGCTGTGCGGTTCGTACGCGGACACCAGGGGGATCCGCGAGGCTCCCGATTCCTGCTGGGCGATCGGTTGCCAGCCGATCAAGGTCACCCACGTATACTGGCACCTTGACCCAGATTGGGTCCATCTTGGCGACGTCAAAGAGGATTGCCCCTGCTGCCACCTGTTGATCAACCTGAGAATGCAAGTTCTGAAGAACTCCGTTGACGGGCGACGTGGCAGGCATCGCCTTCACTCCACCAGCCGCCATTTTCAGAATCACATCACGGCGTTCCTCGGCACGCTCAAGGCGGTCTGTGCCGAATCATACATCGCCTTGGCATCGACCAAAGCAGCAGCGCCGGCAAGGTGTTTTTGGACCAGATCCTCCTGGCGGTTCAGGTTAATCTTCGCGATATTGAGCTGTTTCTCGGCCTGCTTGACCTGCCCTTCTACATTGATGAGCGCGTCCGCCATGTTGGCACGTTCCCCAGGCGTAAGGTTTGGCTCAACGAGGAAAATAGGCTGTCCAAGGGTCACGGTCGCCCCCGGCTGGGGAACGGGACGACCTGCAGGAGCCTTCAGCGTGGCTGCGAAGGGAGAGGTCACACTGATCAGGCAGCCTGGGGGAATGATAACTTCACCACCGTAACTTACGCGCGCGGGACTGCCTTACGCTCGACCGTGGCCAAACCTCCTGCGGCCTCGACGATCCCCAGACGCTTTTCGGCATCTTCCGTCAATTCCACTCTCGTCAGGTCTGCTTCCTTGATGCCGCCGACTACTCGCGAAGGTCCCGCCGGCGCAGAGCCAGCTTTCGGCGCCACGGTCGTGGCTGAAAGCTTGGGATTTGCTGGCTGGCACCCCGACCCGAGGGCGCAGGCGAGCATTAGCAGACCGGGTAGCACGAAGGCGTGCGTTTGGCATTTCAGTCGATATCGGATCATGTCCCTCATTTCCCTCCATTAGATACAGCACTAGCACACTTAATTCTCAAAATATTTCTATCTGTTGTTGAACGTCCAGGCCATGCTCGTCCCGCTCCACGTTTTCGCAATCGCAATTACGATTGTAGCCCGGTTCGACACCGATTATTCCGGCGGCTGGTTCGGCGCAGCGCGATCGTGTTCTCTCGGCACCGCTGTCGCACTCGACGGATGATCTGAGTTGACCCGTGCGTCCGATGTTTTGGGAGGGTGACGGTAACTGCGCGTACCGCTCCCGACGGTGCTGTCGATTTCGATCCGACCAGAGTGAGCCTCAGCAATCGAGCGGCAAATGGCCAGGCCAAGGCCGGTTCCTTCACTCTCCGGGCTCCTAGATGGATCGACTCGATAAAAACGTTCAAAGACGTGCGGTAAATGATCGAGCGGTATGCCGATTCCAGTGTCGGTGACGGTGATGCAGGTCTCTCCATTCGCAGGTTCACCCTTGATGAGCACCCCTCCGCCACTTGGCGTGTACTTGATCGCATTGTCGAGCAGATTGAAAAATAATTGGCGAAGTCGGTCTGAGTCTCCTACGACCTCACAGGATTCCTGGAGATCGAGCGTCAAGCTTACCGCCTTTTCTTGAGCTGCGACTTGCATGTGGTCTCCGACCTCGCGCACGAGGTCGTCGAGACGGACCTGCTTGAGATTTTTCCTTTCGATGCCCGTATCTTCGCGGCAGAGAAACATCAACTGCGAGACGAGGCGGGTCAGTCGCTCAATCTCTTCAAGCAAGTTTTCCAGCATCCGTTCATCCCGTTCGGGAGATCGCGCCGACCGCAGCGCGACCTCGGCTTCCGTCCGCAGTGCGGCCAGCGGGGTTCGGAGCTCGTGTGCAGCATCTGCAGTAAACCTCCGGACTTCGTCGAACGATCGCTGAAGTCGCTCGATCATCGCGTTGAAGGTTCTGGTCAAGTAACCCAATTCATCGTCTGCCAGTGGCTCAGGCAAGCGACGGTCCAGTCGTGTGGCCGTGATTGCGTCTACCGTGGCAGCCATCTGATCGACCGGGGCAAGCGCTTGCGCGCGAGCCAGTAGCCGCCTCCAAGGGCACAGAAAAGCGCAAGCGGCCCAATCGTGAGCAGAACTGTCATCAGCTCTTCGAGAGCGCGCGCATTTGGAGTTAGAGTAACCGCTACCTGGATCAATAGCTGACCCGAGGCAGCAGGGACCAAGCGGCTTCCCAGCCGAACTGGCCCGAGTTCCTCCAAGATGGCATTTTCGTAAACGGTACCGCTTGTACTGACTCGCTCGATATCACAGCCGGGCAAGCCTCCGGATCTGACGCCCGCACTGCGGAAAAGGTGCTTTCCCGCAACAGTATCAACCTGCAATTCGTAACCTTCATGGCCTGGAAATCGTAGTTTCAATAGCTCTGGTAACTCGGAAAGGCTCGTGGCTCTTTTGACCTCATCAGCAACTTCGTCAAGCTCCTCCCGCATTGCGGCCTCGGTCAAGCTCAGCAGGTGACGCTGCATTAGCAGATAGACGGCCACACTGAAACCGATGAGGATCGCCGAAAGCACGATTCCGTACCACAAGGTTAGTCGCCAGCGAATGCTCAGGCGTCTCACGGGGTTTCCCTCAAAGCGTATCCCACCCCCCGCACCGTCTGGATCAGAGCTGGTCGGCCGATCCGATCGACTTTCTTACGAAGTGCATTGATGTAGACGTCGATGACCCTCGTCATTGCCCCTGTGCTCTCTTTCCAAACGTCCAGGGCGATCATATCGCGAGTGACAGCCTCGTTCTTATGGCGGAGCAGATATTCAAGCAATTCGTATTCTCGTCCCGTAAGATCGAGCTCAATGCCAGAGCGGGTTGCCCGATGTCCCAATAAGTCCATTTCCAGGTCACCTATCCGCAGGACGACTTGATTGGCAAGAGGAGTTGGACGGAGCAGAACTCGTAGACGAGCAAGAAGCTCAGCAAAGGCAAACGGCTTGACCAGGTAGTCGTTTGCTCCCTCGTCTAGCCCCCGCACACGGTCCTCAACGGCGTCACGAGCTGTCAGGATCAGGATAGGTTTGACGAAACCCCCCGACCGAAGATCCCGGAGAATGCTCATCCCATCCCGCCCCGGCAACATGAGATCCAGCACGACGACGTCGATTGCCTCGCTGGTTGCAAGCGCAAATCCCATTTCGCCCGTGGAGGCTGCAGCAACGTCGTAACCCTCAGCCTCCAAACCGCGCCGTAAGCTGTCTAAGTGTCGTTTCTGGTCTTCGACAACAAGAACACCTGCCATCGTCAGCTCCCTGCACATTAACCGGAGTGCTCTCGATGCACGGAACCCGGGTGTACCATCTGCGTCAACTCGCCGCACCTGACTCGGCGGTCGCCTAACATTGACTCTTCCCGGAGCCGCCAAAGTTAACGACTAACGGGGCACATCTGCGCGGTTTCCCAATATCGCGATTTGAAAATACGGGCGCTTTGCGGATTCAGCCTGAGGCAAAGGCTCACGTAACGACTGCATTGGCTCAGACGTACACGCAATCAGTTCGCGGCGAGACGGCATTGCACCGCGCGTTGAACGAGCAGGTCAGGAACTTTAATCTAACCACGGATTCTGCTCGCAGCATTGGGAGTTCGGTTAATTCCCCTTAACAGTGGGATAATGCGGCTATTGGCGCCGATAACGAGATTGCCGTTTGAAGTTCGGTTGCGCATTGACCGACAGGTCTGGTGACCGACTTCGGGAAATGCAGAGGCGACATCTTTCAAATCCCTGAGCAAGAAGCGCTAATTCATGCAGCGACTTTCGCGGATCTGGCTGCTGGTAGCGATATTAGACCTCGGTGGACACTCTGTCCGCGCTGAGCCTCCGCCGACGGCCGTCAGCACACAGGAAGACGTGCCGATTCGATCTTCCAAACCAGCCGGTCCGGTAATTCCAATTCCCGCCTCGCCAAAACAAAAAAATCCTTGGAGTTGGTTCCGTCGTCCGAAACCGGCCGCCGTCACCAATGACAATTCAGCTGGCGTCGTAACGTCGGCCACAGCGCGCGGACCAGAAACCGCCAGTACGGCCCAGCGCTACACTTATAATCTGTCGAGCTCTACCGGAGCGGCGCGGCTTGGCCAATCTTCAACCCGTGCCATTCCAAGCGGCATACACCGGGATCCCATTCTGCGTTCTGAGCAACTCTCAGCGGGCACTCCGAGCAATCTGTCCACTCCGAATGCCGCTTCCTCATCCCCGCAACCCGATGATTCGTCTGCCACGAACCAGTCTTCCGTGATAAACAAGCTCAGGAGCGACAGTCCGGTACGCGCGCGCAAGCAACGCCGGGCGATCTCGGTGCACTCCCTGCACCGAACATTGTGCCGACACCGATGCCATCCACAGGTGGACATCCAATCAGCCTCCAGGCAGCTCTCTATGGAGCTATCACGAGCAACCCTGACCTCGTTACATTGCGTCAGGGCAATGCCATCGCAGTTTCCGCCGAGGCGGTCGAAGTCGCCAGGCATTTCCCGACCACCCTTAACCCAACGCTATGGATCGACTATCGACCAATCACGCTCGTACCTAATGGCACATTCGGAACAGGGACGCCCGGGGGACGCGCCGCAGGCGGGGGAGGGGGATTCTATCACTTTGGGCAGGACTTTTTTTACATCTCTCTTCGCCAGCCAATCGAGCTTGGCCACCAGACCACGCACCGTTATCACATTGCTCAGGCTGCTTACGATCAGCAAAAATGGATTGTCGTTCAAGCCGAACTAACTGCCCTTGTCCAGACCTACCGCTTCTTTCAGACCGCTGCTTATCGCCGTGAAAAGTATCGTTTGGCCGAAGAGCTGGCCGATTTCAATGACCGCCTGATTGAGTCACTGCAGCGCCGAATGGAAGCGAACCAGGTTCAGGCGGCGGATGTTGCACTAGCGCGAGTTGAAAGCAGGGCAACTAGGCAGCAGGTCAAGGCAGCCCGACAGGATTATCTCACTGCACTCACAGACCTGCGCAATCAGATTGGCATACCCGAGGAGGCTGGTGCGGTCGAGCCGCTTGGCGCGTTCACCTTACCTCCTTACATCCCACCGATTCAAGAAACGGATATGATCCAGGAAGCGCTCCAAAACCGCCCGGATATCCGCGCAGCTCATGCTCAGATCGCCGCCACTCATTCATCTGTTAGCTTGGCAAAGGGAGATCGAATTCCAACTCCTGTCGTCGGTCCCCAATACGAAATGGATGAAGCAGGCGTACAGTATATCGGATTTGTATTGATCACGCCGCTACCCGTCTGGAACAGCGGCAAGCCCTTGGTTCTCCAACGGGAGGCTGAGCATCGACGGGCGGTTGTTGCCTATGAGCAAACGCAGCAGCGTGCTATTGCCCAGGTCCGTGCAGCCGTCGCTAAATGGAATGGCGCAACCGAATTGGTGAACGAATCCTCCGGACTCACGCAGGAGCTCAATCAGGAGGTTGGCAATCTGGATCGGCTATTCGAGGCAGGCCAAGCCGATCTGACCAAATTGATGCAGGCTCGTCAGCGTCTGATTCAACTGGAGAATTCTCGACTGGATGCCGTATGGCAGGCCACCACGGCGCAGGCTGATCTTCTTTTGGCATTGGGCATGCCGACGTTGATTAATGCAATGCTCAACCGTGCGGAACGCAGTGAAGTCTCCACTACACCGTCGACGTCCGCAGCCGCGTCCGCTAGTACTATTCCCCAGCCGGTTCCATTTTCAGCAACGCAGCCTGTCCCTCTGGCCACCCCAAATCTGAACTCCCCCTCCCCGCGCCCATAGCTTGCCTGTTGCGACCGCCAAGTTACTGTTGTCTGCCTGGCACGGGGCGTAACGAATTCATGCCCCCCATGCCGTCGGGGCTCGCGCCCAACCTTAGATCCGGCGGCTTCAGCTCTCTCATAACCAAAACTGTTGCTGGTTAAATCCCCAGCACTCCCAGCCAATGTATTTTACATGTGTTAATACAGATAAACAAGAATTCCATCTGATTACGACGGCCGCTAATCGGCCATCGCTAACAATCTTGCGGCAACGCAAGTGAAGAATTCTCCATCCATTCGAGATCGTCCTTGGTCGTGCGACGCTGTACGTTGCTCGAACGACATGTCAGCAGCGGCAACTAAGACATTTTCGCCTGTTCGCCGTTCCATATCGTGAGGCACGCGAGCGCCGAAGGACTACGGCTTCGGGGCGATTACCATGCCATTCGGACCAGATCCGGTAATCGGCTCGCGCTCGCGGTACGTTCCCCGCTGATCGCAACCTGAGGCCGTTGACAACGGTCGCAGCGGTTACACGCCTTGTAGGGGCTTGGACGGCGCACCCCTGAGAATTTCGACCAATCGGACAATTCTCATGCAACAAGTTTCGGGCTACTGCGGATTGTCTAATTTAGCGAATGCTGAGCGATTGCCTGTGCTCGGCAATCTGGGAGCTATGAAACTTCTTCTTGCTTCGAACTGGAGGTCAACATGACGTCGCAAGCCAAGATCGATGCCAACCGGCAGAACAGCCTGAAATCGACCGGGCCAAAAACGTCCGAGGGCCGCGAGCGGTCGTCGATGAACTCGCTCAAGCACGGCATGCGGTCGAAGAAGATGGCGCTGCGCCGCGAGGATTCGTATGCGTTTGAAAACCGGCTGCGGAAGTGGACCGCACGCCTCGATTCGGAGGACGACATCGGCGAATTTCTGATTTATCGCACCGTCTTCTTCTCCTTCGAGATCGAGTACGCCGAGCGTGCGCACATCGAACGGCTCGACGCGCGGATCGAGAACTCCGAGGAAGAACTGTTCGAAGAAGTTCTCGAGCTGGGCAAACGCCTCTTCTTCGACCCGTCCGGACCGACCCAGCTATACGGCAACGAGCCCGACTGCTGCGGCAAGGTGAGGACGTCGTGGACCGGCGAGGCCATTAACCCAAACGACCCCGACGTGCTGGTGCGCAAGCTCGAATCCACCGCCCTCGGGTGCTGCTGGATGCGCGATCGCTGGGAGGAGCTGCGCCACTGCTCGAGCCGGGTAAATTCTGGCAATCCCACGATCGCTTCGAGGTCATCCGGCTCCTGAGCCGGCAGCCGCTCGACGCCGACGAAGATAAATGGGTCGCCGAGATCTTCCTGGCCAGCCACGCCTTGAATCCCGGCAAAGTCAGCGCCTTCTACGACATCCAGAGCGACATGGGGCGGTTGTCTCACGGCCTGTTTCGCAAGACCATCGCCGCGCGGTGGCCCGAGCTTGACATCCTCCCCAAGAGCCCCGAGTGCCGGGAGATGCTGCTCGAGCTCGTCGATCAGAACATCGAGCGCCTGAAGGAGAAAATCGAAGAGTACAAAGTTAACTCCGACGCCCGGGCCGAACAGGAGGTCACTCGCCTCAAATTCGACCCGAGCCCCATGGGCAAGCAAATGCGCGACCACCAGTTCAAATGCTCGAACACGTTCCACCGAGAGTTCGAGAGATTTAAAAAATACGAAAAATCCGGCAAAGCCGAGCGAGAGCGCATCGCATCCAGGATCGACGAACGTCTACCGCGCATGTCCGACTCCCGTCCCCGTATCGAAGACTACCTGCGGCGTGAGCCGGTAACCCATGCCCCGGATAATCATTCCGGTGGCTCGTTCGCCTCGCAGGCCGACCACCGGGAAGCTGCCCAACGGGACGAGTACTCCGCTCGGGCGAGGGAGCCGAAAGGCGACAATCAGACGAGCGAAGCCAAACTCAGTGAAAACGTGATCACAATACAAAATCAAGAGCGCGAACGAGTTCCAGCGAATTCCGTGGTCGTTCCGGGACTTGACAACCAGGGAGCAAAGCCAGCGGAAGCGGCGGAACGAACCGATGATGATTCCAACAGATCGTCGGCCGTGGCAGCCGACGGGCGGGGACGCCGCGAGCCATCACTCGAGCCCGTTGCGCAGTCTCGTCCGGCAGACACGCCCGACCGCGACAATCAGACGAGCAAAGCCAACCGCGATGAAAACGTGATCACCGCAAAAAACTAAGAGCCTGTTCGAGTTGCGGCGAATTCCGTGGCCGCTCCGGGACTTGACAAGCCGGCCTCAAAGCCCGACGAACCCAAGGCCAAGCTGGCGTGGTACCTGGATCCCCCGAAGCCGCCTCCGGGCGCCGAGTCCCGTCCGCCTCGTTCGCCGCAGTCGCCGTGAGCGGCAAACTCGCGCCGTCGCGGTGAAAAAATTCAGTCGCCGCGGCACACACAGCCGAGTTCGGCGAACAGCAAGGTTGTGGTTTTTCGCATCGATCATCTTCTGCGGTTTGATCCGCGTGAATCCGCGTTTATCAGCGGCCAAAATCTCTCTGCGGTATTTGTCTTCTCCCAGCAACCGAAATCATGATCGGCTGCGGATGAAGATGATGAACGCGGATCAAGACAGCCGGAACGCTGGCAGAGTCATCATGGGCGTTGGCTCGGCGAGTCTCAATCGTCTGATGGCATACCAACCCAAGATCTGTTCTCGCCAGCAACCTCGTAAATGGCCCCGCGGATCGAAGGTCTCTTCCGTGATTTGTCCATCCGCAGAATTCGGCCGGGCTCTTCCCTTTCGTTTCCTTTGATAACTTCTGTTCAAAATCCCGTTTGTTCAAGTCTTGTTCGTAGCAGGAACAAGCCTGGTATCGCGGAGACTGCGATGTTCAAGCCGGCCCCGAGTCCGGTGCTGGCCCGCTCCGGAAGCCGGACCCGCGAGATCAAAAGACGAGGTCGACAGGCACTGCAAGCGCCGCTTGATCCCGGAGGTGAACGGCGAGGGCAGTCCAGGTCTCTCATCTTGCGACCGCGTGCTCGTTGCACTCCGCAAATCCAGCGTCCCGATGAGAATCCTCCCGGCATGCTTCTCCGGCAGAATCCAAAATCGGAAAACCTGGGACATCCTCGATCATCGCGGTCCCGTCGTTGGATTCAGCGGGAGCCGACTTGTACGGGAGACGGTGGGAGGGGAGCACGAGGGCGCTCTAACCATTGCCAACCACAGTGCACAAGAGCTTGGGGCGCAACTTCCCTGCCGGCCTCGATTTCCGCGCAGCCGGGCCGACGGAAAGCGCACGCCGCATGGCGCTCGCGTGATCTATAGGGAGCAGGAGGATCGCGAACGATGAGTCTTGAAGAGTTTCCGCGCCGGGGCCCGTCGATCCAGACTCAGCGCGGCCGGAAAACGCGGAAGATCGGCGGGACGCTCCAGCGCATTTGGACATCCCACCGCATCGGTCCGCCACCCCCTGGCCTCCCTTCGCACGGGGGGGGGAAACCGCGCAACGCAGCGGAAGGAAGCGCACGCTACAACCCCGACTTTGAATGTCCCGGTACGCCGAAATTGCCGGTGGCACAGCGAGGGCCGAAATGGCACACCGCGCCGCAGCGGCGTTGGCTCGTTCTAGTCCTACGAAACCAGGCTATGCGGCACTTTCGGTCAGTGCCAAAATGGCACCAAGACCATGACCCAAAAGTTGCCACTTTGTGCCAAATCATGGCATTCTTTCATGACGATGTGACAAACCCTTCGAGGGCTGCCGGCCAGCCTGGGCCCCGGGCTGAGAACCGGGAGCTGGGGCGCGTGCATCAGCGGCCAAAAACTCTTCGCGGTATTCGTCTTCTCCCGGCACACGAAAACTTGATTAGCCACAGATAAAGGTGATGAACACGGATAAATGCTGTGGGAACGTGAACCGGATTCGGCGTGCCGCGTGACTTGGACAATCCGCTGCTGCCCGTCGAGCGGTCCTCGCAGCTGAGATTGGCGCACTGACGATCTCTCGTTTTTCGCATCCATCACCTTCCGCAGTTTTATCTGTGTTGTATTGCTCGAGGTTCTTGGGAATCGTGGCGTGAGAGGGTTTCTCGGGGCAGAATAGGTTAGGTCGTGGCAGCCACGCCGTCATGACCGCATACCCCGAGGAGCTGAATTCGATGGGAAAGCGCAGTGACGTACCAGTAAACGAGCGGCGGCAAGCTGTATTGAGTTTATTGCGCCGGGAAGAACCAGCAGCGGCGATCGCACGTCGCTGCGGCGTTGCCGAGGCGACGTTGTACCGATGGCGAGATGACTTCCTCGCCGGTGGAGAGGCCGCGTTGGCTGGCGGCACCCAAAACGGCGGCAGCTCTCGCGACCGGCAGATCGCCGAGTTCGAACGCCAGCTTGAGAGCCGAGACCAGGTCATTGGGGAGTTGACGGTCGCCAATCGAGTTTTAAAAAAACTCTCGGCGAAGTCCCGCTGACCACGGAGACGCGCCACGTGATTACAGACGAGATCACCGAGACCCAGACCGCGCGCATACTGCGACTTGGCCGGGTTCTCGCTCATCTAGGCATCGCCGTGAGCAGTTGGTATCGACCATCAACGGACGAGGGCTTGCGGAAACGTCCTGGTCCTCCGCCGAAGCCGATTGCCGACGAGGTGGTCCAAGCCGTGGTAACGATGGCGACTCAGAATCCCTGGTACGGCTACAAGCGGATCGCAGTAATGTGCCGTCGCGCCGGCCACGCCGTGAAGGATCGAGAGGCGTACATCGTCATGCGGGATAATCGACTGCTTCAGAAGCCCCGCGAGCGAGCAGCCGAGGTTTATCAGGCAGCACGGCTATTCGAGCTCCTGCCGCAGCAGCCGAACGATCTTTGGCAGATGGACGTCACCTACATTCACATCCCCGGACACGGCTGGTGGTACGCAGTCACGGCGATCGACTACTACTCGCGTTACCTGTTGGCCTGTCATCTGACGTTCAGTTACAGCGCTAGCGAAGTCATGTACGCGCTGAAGCTGGCGCGTGAGGAAGCAGAGCGAGTGGTAGGACCGCTGGTGAAACGGCCGTTCTTGGTAACCGACAACGGACCGTCCTTCATTGCTCGGCGGTTCACCGAGTTCGTCCGTGAGCCCTACAGCCACGTGCGAATTCAGTACCGGACGCCCCAGCAATTGGGGCTATTGGAGCGGTTTCACCAGACCCTGAAAACCGAGGAGGTCTACTGGAGATTATATGAAAATCCCCAGCACGCCCGTGCGTGTCTGGCAGAGTTTCATGTCCGCTACAACACCCTGCGTCCCCACTGGGCCTTGGTGCCCGAAGAAGGAGGTGACCCGCTCGTGCCCGCTGAGGTTTATGCGGGCACTCGATCGATCCAGATTCCCCGTTGGCAGGACTGGGCTCGCGCCGCAAGCGCGAGGCTGGAGACGTTGCTGGAGGACGTAGCATGAGCCCAACGTCCGGTTGGGAATTTCGCCGGCTTCGTGCCGGCGAGCGGGGCTGCTCATTGCCGCCCCCTGCACCCCAGGCTAGCCTCTCTCTGTTCCGTGAAAACTCTAATACTTGATGGCCGAGAAATTCCTCTCACAAAAGCGGGCCGAAAAATTCCACTGGAACCCCGTCCCAAGACAGTGTGCATCTGTGGCCAAAAACTCTTCCCGGTATTCGTTCGTTCTCGCGAGCAACCTCAAAAATGACTCCACGCATCGCAACTCCCTCTCGTCGCCACGCAGAACCCCTTCCGTTTCCGCGTCGGTCCGCGCATTCCGCGGTCAAAGCTCTTCCTCGTGAATCCCCTGGAGATCATCTCGGCGACTGCGATGATCGAGCCGTCCCCGATCCAGATGCTCGCCCGCTCACGAAGCCGGCGCCGCGACATCAAAATCAGACGAGTGAAGCCAACCGCGATGAAAACGTGATCATCGCAAAAAGCCAAGACCCCGTTCGAGTTGCGGCGAATTCTGCGGTCCCTCCGACACTTGACGAACGGGCCTCAAAGCCCGACGAACCCAAGGCCACGCCGGTATGGCACCCGGATCCTTTAAAGCCGCTGTTGGGCATTGAGCCCCGTCCGCCGAGTCCGCCGCAGTCACGCTGACTGGGAAACTCGCGCTTTGTCTATTAAACCAGGCGCCTACCCGCTTTGAGTGCAAGAACGGGAAGCACACTTTGCGCCGCGATTGTGAAAGCGTGCTCATCGTGTAGCACTATGACCTTGCTGATGTTAGGGAAATCCAATGCGCGATCGAGGCCTTAACGATCTGCGCCCGAATTTCGCCAAAACAAGGTGCTGTTCACCAGGACTCCGGAGCCGTTGCTGTAGCAGGCCGAGCCGCTCGCGCGACAGTGGCCGGAGCACCATGCCGGGGTGAACGGAGAGCGACCATTTCAACATCGGGTGTCGTACCATGGCCACTGATCCTTTCGCGGTGTACGACAGTGACCGGGCAACGATCGAACTGGACGCTTGGCCGCCTCTAGGGCCACACCCTAAAAATCGAAATCAGACGAGCGGAGCCAGAATCGACAAAAGCGTGATCAGCGGCAAGAAGCAGGAGCCTCCTTGAGTTACGGCAAATTCTGTGTCGACGCAGGACTTGACAAGCAGCGCACAAGTCCAGAAGAAGCAGCCGAAAGTAGTAGAAGTTTCGAGAGATGCTGGAGTCATCGACGGGAGCTGAGTTTTTACAGCCGAATTCCTCACGGGCGCCGCGAGCACCCGGCCAGTGTGTGAAACTCGCTGCTTCATGCCGTACGCCCGCCGGCGCACACCATGATTGTCGATGGACTGCTTGGGCACAGGCCGCAGGACATGCTTGAAGCAACACGACGACGTATGCAGCCCATTTGAGCTTTCCAGTGACGACACCACATGCGGTAAGGGGCAACCACACACTCACCAGCGGACGGAGGAAACAGGCTGCACCGCGCGGAATCACGGTACTTACATCAGCTAATAGATAGGGGAGAACCGATCTTTTGAGCTCGCTTGTTTTTGCGACTGGTACTCAAGAACTCTCAATCCATCGGAAAGCGCAGAGGGTCGCCATCTTCGTGACGAATCTCATCAACGGCCGTTTTTTTGCCCCAACCGCCAAAGAGGCGATTGGGCGCGTTGAACACCAAGCCCGGAACTTCTCCGACGTTACGATAAGCATGAACAATGCCGGGCGGGATCCAGACCGCCGCTGGATTTGATGCGCCAACTTTCACGACCATGCGTCGGCCTTCTGTTGGACTGCCAGCTCGAATATCCCATAGGACGAGCTTGAAATCTGAGGGGCCAATGAATGCGAAACCGTCGGTTTGGTCTATGTGCTCATGCGGACCGCGAGTTACGCCGGGAAATGTCTGTGAAACGTAAGTCATCACCGGCCACCATTCTGCAACTACCTCATCCTGGCGGAACAACTCCACAAGCCAGCCACGAGCATCATTGTAAAACTTCAGCACTCGCACCACGACACCTTCAACTTCACCATCTACATACGAGTATATATTATCTGTCACGCGTTTCTCCTGATTGACAACCGAGTTTGTGGCCGGCTGAATGGGATGGTCCAACATATGCCTTCACTAGCGAACCAGATTGGGCCTCATCCGGTCAAGATTTCGTGACCGAATCAGCTACCGCCAAATGGGATAAACTGCACCAGTGATCTGACGTCCAAAGCGCCCGTCGGACTCACGTTGTGTATTAGCAGTATTCTTACAAGCAGGAAGATCACAGACCGGTTTATAACCAAAATACTTTCGCAAAAACGTGTAGATATAGGACGATTCAGCGTGCCCCGTTCTGAATTGACAGGTCGTCCACACTGTGCTTAGACTCAGTCACGCACTGCTAAAATCTTGTGCATCGACAAGGTTGCGATTCCGGAGCGCTACGAGTGGCCAGTAAACCCTGGAGTGGACGGTTTGGTGAGGAGATGGACCATCGCGTTGAGGAGTTCACCGCGTCGATCTCCTTCGACCAGCGTCTTTTCAAGCACGATATCGATGGCTCTATCGCTCATGCGTGCATGCTCGAGCGGTGTGGCCTGCTGACAAGCGATGAGTGCCAGCAAATTATGCGAGCTCTGGTCGAAATTCAGGCTGAATTTGAAGCGGGTCGACTGCCGCTTCTATTGGAGTATGAAGACGTACATATGAATATAGAGGCGGCCTTGGTGAGTAAGCTAGGAGACATCGGTCGGAAGCTTCACACGGCACGGAGCCGTAACGACCAAGTTGCTACCGATGTCAAGCTATGGGCTCGCCATGCCCTTGACGGCATTGACACGAAGGTCATCGCACTTCAGCGCGCTTTTCTGGCCTGCGCCCTGCGGCACCGGGAAATCATTCTGCCGGGCTATACTCATATGCAGCGTGCGCAGCCTGTCTTGGCGCCGCATATTTTCCTGGCATACATGGAAAAGCTCGAGCGCGACCGATCGCGGCTGGCTGATTGCCGGAAGCGGCTTAACATTCTGCCGTTGGGCGCTGCCGCGCTCGCAGGCACGAGTTTTCAAATCGACCGCCAATTTGTTGCAAAGCAACTCGGCTTCGATGACGTCGCGGCTAATAGTCTCGACGTTTCGAGCGACCGCGACTTCGTGATAGAATCGGTATTTGTGCTTAGCTTGATTGCCGAACATCTGTCCGGCTGGGCCGAAGAGTGGATCTTATGGAACACGCAGGAGTTCAGCTTTCTCACGCTACCGGATGCGATCTGCACCGGCAGCAGCATCATGCCTCAGAAGAAGAACCCTGACGTTCTGGAGTTAATTCGCGGACGGACTGCACGTGTCGTGGGGAGCTTGATGACATTGCTGGTGCTCCTGAAAGGGCTGCCCTTGGCCTACAACCGCGACCTGCAAGAGGATAAAGAGCCTCTCTTTGACTCCTTTGATACGGTTTCGGCTTCGCTGGACCTTGCCGTGATGGTTGCTGATGGTGCAACCCTTCGCGCCGGCAGAATCGCAGAACACATTGAGGAGGGATTCCTCGATGCGACCACGCTCATGGAGTTCCTGATCCAGCGAGATGTTCCCCAGCGCACTGCCCATGAGGTGATCGGTCAACTCGTGGGCCTATGTCACCGTCGTGGTCTCAAACACCTGAGTGACCTTACTGACGCCGAGCTAGCTGCCGCTCACAGCCAACTCGGTGCGAACGCACGAGGCGTGCTTGGCGTGGAAAATGCCATCAAGGCATTTCGATCCTACGGTTCAACGGCGCCAAAAGAGGTGGATAAGCAACTGAATAAGTGGCAACAAATCTTCTCAGATATCCCCTAATTTTCGAGGTCTGTACGAACTCGCGATGGCGACCACGAGTCGCCGGAAACCCAATGTCATGAGTTAAATCCTTGATTTTGGTGCCGGACCACTATTGAGGAATTCCAGTGCGTGTAAGAACGGACACAGCGCGCCTTCCATGACGTCGATCACTTGAGTCTGTAGCTGTGGCCTCCTGAATGACCGCCGGGTCTCTTCGGATCGACCAATTCAACGCAACATGCAGGCATAGCCCTGCCAGACACCGGGTTGGATCTATGGAACGATTTCATTATCGAGACGGACAGCTTTTTTGTGAGGAAGTCGCGGTGGCCGAGTTGGCCAATCAGTTTGGCACGCCACTTTATATATACAGCCAGAACTCGATCCTGGAAACGTTGGAAGCTTTAAGAAATGCGTTCGCCGCGGTCGATCCGCTGATCTGCTACTCAGTCAAGGCAAACTCGAACCTTGCAATTCTCAGGTTGTTAGCTGAGCACGGTAGCGCGTTTGATGTGGTCTCGGCAGGCGAGCTGTACCGCGTGCAGCTGGCTGGCGGCGCGCCTGAAAAGACCGTTTTCGCAGGCGTTGGCAAAACCGATGAAGAAATTCGCACCGGGCTTGACGCCGGAGTTTTGATGTTCAACGTCGAGAGCGAGGCTGAGCTCGACACCATTGCACGAATAGCCGCAGGGATCGGCAAGACTGCACCAGTGGCGTTACGCGTCAATCCCGATGTCGACCCCAATACACACCGTTACATCTCGACTGGAAAGAAAGAGTCGAAATTTGGCATGGACATCGAGCGCACCTTGCGGGTCGCCGCGGCTGCCGCAAGACTCTCTTCCATCCAAATGATCGGCATGCACATGCACATCGGCTCACAAATAACCACTACTGAGCCTTACGCGAGCGCTGTTGCCAAGGGAATTGAACTGATTCATCGGTTGCGCCGAATGGGTCATCCAATCACTTGGTATAACATGGGCGGGGGATATGGAATCAATTATCGCGCCGACGAAGCCAAACCTGTTGACGATTTTGCTCAGGTCATCGTTCCGGGGGTCAAGGACGCAAACTGCCGGCTGATCATTGAGCCTGGGCGCATCATTGTCGGGAATGCGGGCATTTTGGTCAGTCGTGTGGTATATACCAAGCAGTCGGGGGAAAAGCGGTTTCTGATCCAAGATGCCGCGATGAATGATCTTCTGCGCCCGGCGCTTTACGAGTCGTTTCATCGAATCTGGCCTGTTGTTGCTTCGCCCAAGTCACTGGCACCACGTGATGACTCAGATAGCGCAATGCTGGCCGACGAGCTTTGTGACGTTGTCGGGCCGATATGTGAAAGCGGCGATTTCTTGGCCAAGGATCGTCCTTTACCGCGTCTCGACCGCGGCGCGCTGATTGCCACGTTCTCTGCTGGCGCCTATGGGATGGTCATGGCATCCAATTACAACAGTCGCCCCCGCGCACCTGAAGTCCTCGTCAATTCCACTCGAGCCCGTTTAGTGCGACGCCGTGAAACTTATGAGGATCTCGTTCGACAGGAACTGGAAATCACATGACGCCAGAGGGCACAGACGTTATAAACCTCCAGGCATAGTTGACTGCAAAGAGCAGATCTAGCCAAGTTAGCCTCTGGATTTGAACTGTTTACCAACGCTTCTATTCCAGGCAAGTGGGATACCACCGATGCCAAGCACAGGCAGTGACATGCGATCGAATCGCACCGCCGGCAGTGGCCAGCTGTGGGCCTCGGTACGATTGATCGGGACGTTGCTACTAGTTTTGCCGGTCTTCGCGAAGTTTATACCAGTAGCTTCAGCGCAGGCCCCAGGGCCTGAGTTATTCGCAAAGCAGCCGCAAACACCACTTGAGCTTTGGGACGTAGTCGACTATCTACTGAGAACCGATCAAGCTAAAAAAGCCGTGCCTTATCTTGACAAATTCATCAAGAGCCAACCTGACGATGCAATTCTAATTGCAATCCGCAACCGGTATGGACCAGGGTCAATCCTGCGGTTGAACGATGACCCGGCAACGCGATCGTTCGCGAAGCCGGTTGCCGAGCTAATGGTGGCCGCTGCGCAAAAACACGCTACCCGGCCTGAACGAATCGGGCAGTTCATTGCAGAGCTGACCAAGACTCCTCAGGAACAATCTTATGCTGTTCGGCATCTCCGCGAAGCGGGACCGGATGCAGTGCCGTTTCTGGTTGAAGCATTGTCTCGACCTGGGCTTCCTACGCCCGACCGGCAACTCATTGTCCAGAGCATAGGCCAACTTGACCGGTCGGCAATCCCGGCGCTGATTGCCGTACTTGACAGTCCGGATCCAGCGCTCGCGGCTGATGCAGCGACCGCACTCGGGTTAATTGGCGACAAGCTAGCCATACCTTATTTGACGTTTCCTGCTGCGTCGGCTGCAGCAGCACCGATTCTGCGCAGCGCTGCGCAGACAGCGATCGCCCACCTTAGCGGACAGCCATTTACTTCACAGCCCCGAGCACCAACAAAGGTCTTGACGGCTGCCGCCTGGAGTTACCACCGACATCAGGTTCAGTTTCCTGGTGATCCGGTTGTCGTATGGGTTTGGGACAAGGATCGGAAGGCTCCAGTGCGGCGAGAACTATCGCGCACCGCAGCAGAGGCCTTTTTCGGCCTACGGCTTGCACGTGAAGCACTCGAACTCTCGCCGAACAACCTCGAGGCTCAGATTGTCCAGCTTAGTTTAGCGCTCGAAAAAGCTATTGAGCGTGACGGTTTCACCTCGTTCCCAACTCAGGAGAAGAAGACGTTTGATATAGCGGTAGGCGGCGGGCCTACCCTGCTAAGCAATGTGCTGAAGACTGCAATCGCTGATGGGAAGTTCGACTTGGCCGCGGTTGCCGCTACAGCACTTGGACAAGTCACCGATCGCAATGCGCTGTCCGGCTCTGGGCGGCCACATCCACTGGTTGAGGCTCTTTACGCTCCTGGACGCCGTGTTCAGTTCGCCGCCGCTAAGGCACTGGTAACGATGGCACCTGAGCGGCCATTTCCCGGTTCCAGCCGAGTTGTCCCGACGCTCGCTCGCTTTCTGATCAACCAACCGCTGCCACGTGCAGTTGTGATTGACAGCAACCCCAACCGTGGAAGTCAACTTACGGGCTTTCTTCTTGACCTCGGCTATGACTCTGAGCTTGAGCTGACTGGTACCGAGGGCTTTCTCGCCGCGGCTGCTTCAACGGATGTCGACCTTATCTTGATGAGTTACGACCTCTTTCGACAAGGTTGGAGCGTGAACGATACCCTCGCCAACCTTGATGCCGATGCACGCACTGCAGCTATTCCTATCTTCATTTACGGTCCGCTCGATGCGCAGCTCAGACATCCTAATCTGGTCCATGACCATCCGAGAATCAGGTTCATCGTTCATCCGGTCGATGCTGCTACGTTGAAACAGCAGCTTCAGGGACCTTTTGCCCCCTTCGGAGAACAGGAGCGCACCGCCTATGCCCGCGACGCAGCGGCGATGCTCGCTCGGATTGCTGAGGATCGTAAGAGCCCGATCGCAGGTAGTCTAGCAGCAGCTGAGCCTGCTCTTGCGGTGTCGCTTAATGGGGCGGAAAACACTCCTACTGCGGCAACGGCCTTGGGTCATCTGCCAGACCCTGACGCCCAGCGCAGTCTGGCTGAGCTAGTCCTCGATCCGTCTCGAAGCCTGGCAGTGCGGAAAGAAGCGTCTACTCAGCTAGTTCGAAGCATCGAGCGGTTTGGAGCACTAATCACTACTGAACAAGAAGCCCGATTCGCAACACGCCTCCGTGAGGAAGAAAACACCGACGCTCAGAGTGATCTATCAACTATCTTTCGCGCTCTTCGTCCGACGACGCCGGTCAGTACTTTGCCAACGCGATCCTCAACTTCGATACAACCACCACGAAGGAAGCCGATGACACCATCTGAAAGAGGAGCGAATTGATGATGTTACGCTTTTTTGGAACTGCCAAGCCCTCTCACAGGACAAGCATCTGAACCGCTACGCACTTGCGTCGTGCGCAGACATTGTTCATATCAGTCACAGGCTTAGGATGCCCGGGTATGGCAGTCAATTCGAAAGCCAATGCATCAGGTCATCGAGCTGACAGCGAGCTGACGCTCACAGGTGTTGTAGGCTCCAGCCAAGGGTTGCGTGAAGTTGTTCAAATCACGCGCGAGGTTGCGCCGTCGCGCGCTTGTGTATTGATCGTCGGCGAGACTGGAACTGGCAAGGAACTGATTGCGCGGGCAATCCATGACCTTAGTCCCCGCTCCACTGGCCCTTATATTCGCGTCAACTGTGGGGCTTTGACCGAAAGCCTCCTGGAGAGCGAACTGTTTGGCCACGTAAAGGGCTCATTCACTGGTGCCGTTGACAATCGGACAGGCCGTTTCGAAGCCGCGCACGCTGGCAGTATTTTTCTCGACGAGATCAACAGTACGTCGCCCAAGCTCCAGGTTAAGCTGCTCCGTGTCTTGCAGGAAGGAGAATTCGAACGGGTCGGTGATAACAATACGAAGAAGGTAGACACCCGGATTATTGCGGCAACTAACCGCGACCTGCTCGAGGAAATTGAAGGCGATCGCTTCCGTGAAGACTTATATTATCGTCTCAACGTGGTACCTATTTACCTTCCTCCCTTGCGCGAACGCCGCGAGGACGTTGAACCACTGGTGTTGTTCTTTCTCAAACGATACGCCGAACAAAACCGTCGTGACATGAGTCGAGTGCACCCAGCGGCAATGCGACTGCTACGCGAACATGACTGGCCGGGGAATGTACGAGAGCTGCAAAATTATGTTGAGCGGGCAGTGATTCTTGGCAGGGGGCCGGAGTTATTAATTGAACATCTCCCACCGCAGCTTCGGGGACAGGCGGCGCCGCGGCCGATCCGTCCACGAGCTAGTGGTAATGACCTGAGTGCCCTCTGCACAGAACTGGTGCGTCAAGGCATTAGCACCGCTGAGCCAACAGCAACTGACTTATACAACCGTATAGTTGGGCAAGTCGAGCGCGAGCTAATTCAGCAAATACTTCAAGCTTGCGACCGTGTTCAGATTAAGGCTGCTGCTCGACTGGGGATTAATCGCAACACGTTGCATAAGAAGCTTTCCGAATATCGCCTGGACTCTGTAGAAGAAGGCATAGGTAGTGATAGCCCCGGCAACCGTTACAGCAATGGTACTATCAGCGACGCCGACCCTGATGAGAAAGAGAATCATCAGAAGCTTTCTCCATCAGAGTCGAAAACGCCACCATTTCCTCCGTGAGACTGTCCCGACTCTAGTTGACGTGCGAGGGGCGGCGAACCCGGGTGCAATAGGATCAAACTGCACAAGGAAGTTCGCCGTGATGACCGGTCGTAATGCCCTGGCGCCCCGCCGCCGGTCCTGCTTGTTCTTTTATCGACCGAATCGCTGCTGAGCCTTTCCGAACAGATCGGAAGTGGCTTGTGCAAGCTTTAGCCCCCATGATCGCAGCGGTGTTCAGCACGCTATTGCTGCGGCTTGCCCGGCGCTTCGCGTTCTTTTGGCTGTTCCTTCAGGTCCTTGGCCCTCTGATCTTTGGGGGGCACCTTAGATTTGGCCTTTGTGTTCGGTTTGTCCGCTGGTTTGTTACCCTGAACGACTTGGAGATCGCCAAATGTCACTGGCGTCAGGTTATACAGCGGTTCCCACTCAATAGGTCGGTTCTTGAGGGTCGTCTCGAGAAAGTGAAGAAGTGTCGAGGTGACTTTGGGCTCAAGTCGCAGGAGTTTGTAGCCGTGGAGAAGCGACGGGAACAGCTCAACTTTGTTGAGCCGTGCTCGCTGCACAATTTGGCGGATGGATTGCACAGCATCTTTCGAGGGATTGTCACGTTCGCCGGCTAAAAACAAAAGAGGAACCCGTGGAGCAAGAGAGGCCACAACATGCCCCAGTTTATAACCAAAACCTTCTGGATTGGGTGACATCAATACGAGAGCGCTCAAGTCGCCAGGGCGGCCCTCAATTGTAACCGCGGCACCGGGTTGAGATGCCCAAGCAGCAACAAGGTTGGCACCGTCACCCAAGGCAATAACGCCTAGCTTTGCGAGGTTCACGTCACCACGATTGTGGCGGTCGACGAGAAAAAAGTAGCCAGCTTGGAGGTCTTCGATTAATTTCGGCTGCTCGTCAGTCGTCAGGAGTTCGCGCGGGTTTTGGCCCTGCCAGCGCAGATCCATACTGAAGACCGCATAACCTATCTCCTGAAGATGTTCAGCAAGCCCCTGTCCCTTGAGCTCAAGAATGGCATCCTCAAAGTCTTTGCGCGAACGGCCTGACTCATGGATGAGTATAACAACCGGCGGGTAGGAACTAGCCCTTGACGGGTAAAACGACGCAGCTAGCGGTGTGCCGTCGAATGATCGAAGCCGAAAATTATAGTGAAAACCACTTGCGGTTTGTCTTCCCGGAGCGCCCGGCGATTTTTGCCAGTGGGTCGGCCGCTTCCGGGCGGGCTTTCCTTAGAGGCACAGCATCTTCGTTCCGAACTTGCCGCCGCACGTTTCGCCCTTGCCGGGGTGCCTGTGCGAGCGCCATAGTAACTATTGTTAGTGCCAAGCAGGATCCCCAGGCCAACGTCTTATATCGGCCTCGCATCGTGTCTCCTTCTGCTCGTTGTTTTTTACGGCCAGAGCATAGATCCTTTGCAAATCTCCTCTTCGTTCATCTTAAGGTCTATCACAACGATCAACAATCGCAAATTACGTGTTGTCTGCCTTGCCGGAGGCTGATGTCAGAGCGGTTGTTTGGGACGAGGTTCCAGTGGAGTTTTTTTGCTCGGTTTTACGAAAGGATTCCTCGACCAGTCGGAATTTTATTTTACAGGACGAGAACAACGTTAGCCGGGGGTGCAGGCGGTGGTAACAAGCGCCTGTACTCGACGGCACGAAGCCGCTGAAATTCCCAACAGAATGTTAGAGTCTACGTCAGCAACTTCTCCGCGCGGTGTGCGCATCTTCTGACTGAACTACGCGGCTGAAGCGAGAGCGGCTGGAATGCCGCGGTGGTATAGCTGTAATACACCTTGGAGCACTCGATGTCCTTTCGCACTGACGTGCCAACGGCGGCTACGCGGCAGTTTTCTAATCAATCCGCGCACATGAAGCCGCTTCAACAAATGGCCGACCGCCGTGCTTTGCCGGCGACGTTCCACGGGATCGGCGGTCGTTCCATACAGTCCCTCTCAGATGTCGGCGTTTCGGAAGCCGCGCACCACATGATTGCCATCCAGGACGGTCTCGAACAGGTTGACGTCCAGGCGGCTTGCCGGATTGAAGCCCGCATAACTTCGACCGGCTTTCACCACCGGCTCGGTGAGTTTTTCGGTCTGCCGATAAGTCGGCGCTGGATTCTCGACCACGGACAACGCCTCCAGATAGCGTTCGTTGGCAGCCAAAGCGACCTCGCGGTAGCGGTACAGATTGATCACGCTCTTGTTCATCGGGCACCACGCTTTCTCGCGGCGCCCCTCATGAGTCCGCCATCGCCGGACGCGAAATTCTCTGGGATTGTTGATGACGGTCTCGATCCGCAAGACAAGGCCGAACTTGTCGTACATCCTCAGCCAGTTGTTCTTCATTCGATGCTTGACCCTGGCACCGGGCCAGCGATCTTTCTGGCAACTGGTGAGCACTTCCCCATCAAACCGGGGATGGAACCGTCGGCCCAAGAAAGTCAGGATGTCCTTGGCCGAGAAGTTGATCGCGGCGTAGTCCGATAGCCGCAAGTAGAGACTAGCCAACAACTCCCGGCTGGTGAAGATCAGATCGGTGGCGTACTCAGCTTGGTCGACGACCCAATAATAATTGTAGCCGCGAAACCATCGCTCTTTCATCAAAGGGTTAACCTTATGAACTAGGCGGTTGAGGATCTTGCGCCATCTCAGATGGCCGAACGAATCAGCCAACTCTTGAGCAGCCGCTGGATCGTCCAAGGCCGTAAAAGCGTTGTCTCGGAGGTTGAATCCGATGCGCCGTTTGAGCAGTTGCTTTTCCAACCAAGAGTGACCGTTGACATAGATCTGGACGGTGAACGAGAACCAAGTGGTCAGGCGGACGTAGATCTGGCCCAGCTCTGTATCCATGAAGTAGAAGTAGAGCACGCGCTGAGGTCGGCGTGCGTTGACCAGTTGAGGGCGCCCCTTGCCGTAGACGAGCTTGAAGCTAGGGCAGGTCTCCATGCAGCAGAGGACGCAGATCAGACCATCAATGATGGGCCGCTGCCGCAGGATCGCTTCGACAAGCTTGTCCTTGCGGTGATGGCCCTAAAGAAATCGGTATTCGGCGCAGGCCTTTTGGGCAAGCCGCTTGGCATAGTCAACAAGAGTCTTGGACTGTTCCTCGGCAAAGGCCATGAAGTCACACCGCCGGATCTTGAGGATGTGATTGACAAAACCCGCCAGCGCCAGCCCGTTGGTGATGGGCAGATAGCCTTTGAAAATGACGCGATCAAAACAAGAAAGCACTGCGATGATCAGGCTGGTAAACTTGATGACGAAGCGCGAAAGCGTCTTCATGGCGTTCTGCTCCAGGGTGCGTGTCTAGACAACACCATTTTGGCTGCAGAACGCCGCTTTTGCTTATAATTTTTGGTTGCGGCTTCGCCGCGTTAGGTTACCCCTACGGTGAACTCTGCGCCGGAATGCTGTAGGCGTTAGCCCGCGCCAACGAAAACAAATTAGCAGACCTACTCGAGCAGCCGTGGCGACGAAGGACGTGACTGAATGCTATGGCCCTTTGACGAATCCGCTGGCTGAGACCCTAACATCTTACCCGCCTCGAGGTAGATAACCGACTCGGCAATCTTCACAGCATGATTGGCGATCCGCTCGAGGTTTCGCGCCGTATTCATAAGTCGAAGCCAGGTGTTAATCCGCTCCGGATTTCGGATAATCTCAAGTTTTAGCAACTCCCGCACGGAACGGTATTCGGTGTCGACACAGTGATCAGTCATCATAACGGCTTGCGCCCGTAAAACATCGGATTGAGTAAGCGCGTCCAGACTAGCACGAATCTGTCCTAGAGCATCGAGTGCAAGGATTTCGAGTGTTTGGGGAATCGGAAAGGCCTGCGGATCGTCTGCAAGCTTTTTGATTCGCTTGGCAATGTGTCGTGCAAGATCGCAAAGCCGCTCGAGTTCCCTGTTGATCTTAAGCACAGCAGCAACCCGCCGGAGGTCAGACGCGACTGGCTGGTGCAATGCGAGGACTCGTACACATTCACGCTCAATCTGAACCTCCCAGTGATCTACGGCTAGCTTCCGGTGCTTAAGATTGGCGGCCAACTGAACGCGACCATCACAGAGTGCATGGATACTCTGATTCAATGTGTCCTCTACAACGGCGGCGAGCTTAAGGATGTCAGACCAGAGCCCTTCCATGTCTCGGAGAAAGCTCCGGCCCACAGTGACGCGTTTATCATCCCAGTCAGAACTCACTTTGTTTCGTTCCTGTGCTAGCAGCACGCTTTTAGTACTACAGATGTAACTACCATCGGGCTCGGTTGAGCTGGTCACGGTAAGACCAAGGAGGGTCGCCACGGCTAGCGTCGGGCTCCAAGATGTTTACGACTGGGGCCTTGAGCTGATTGCGCTTGTTACGCACAGCGCGGCGAGATTCCCGCGCAACGAGACCAGACAGGTGGTGCGGGACTACCTCATGCGCTTGCTCGGCGCGGTGCAGCAAAAGAACGCCTGGCAGAATGCCGAGCAGATCGGGGAGACCGACCGGTACGGTGTTCACTACCTGATGGGGCGGTCTGACTAGGACCCCGATGAAGTCCGTGACGACCTGCGGGATTACGTTGTGGAAACTGTCAGCGACGCCAAGGCTGTGCTCGTGATCGACGAAACCGAGTTCCTCAAGAAGGGCACCTGCTCCGCTAGGGTGGCGCGGCAGTTCACGAGCACCGCTCGCTGGATCGAGAACGCCTAGGTTGGTGTCTTCCTTGCCTACGGCTCGCGGCACTGCACGGCATTCCTCGACCGGGCTCTCTACTTGCCGAAGGAGTGGACCAACGATCTCAAACAGCACCACTAGGTGGGTATTCCAGAGCGAACGGTCTTTGGCACCAAGCCTTGGGCGGCCAAGCAGCTGCTCAAGTAGGCAGTCCAAGTCAGCGTCCCAGCGTCGTGGCTCACCGGTGATGAGGTCTACCGCGGCAAGAACAAGCGAAAGCAGTGGGTGGAGCGGCAGAGTTGCCCCTACGTGCTTGCCATCCGCAGCAACTAGGCGGTCTGGTTGGGATTCCGATAGGTCCGGATCGGGTCGTTGATCAGAATGCTCCTGCGGTGAGCCTCGCGGATTATTACGATCGCCGCAGGGACCGTGGGACCGTGGTGCTATGCTTGGGTATGGGCGCCGATCAACCACGACGTTGGGCCGGGATGGCGGCGCTGGGTGCCAGTCCGCAAGGGCTTGGACGAGGACGACGAGTTGGCTTTCTACCCGGCGGCGGATGCTGCTTGCACGACGTTGAGTCATGTGGCCTGAACCGCCGGTTTGTGTTGGTGGATCGAGGGCGGTTTTGAGTCGGCCAAACAGGAGGTCGGCTTGGCCCACTACGAGGTGCGGAGCTCGACAGGCTGGCATCACCATGTCGAGCTTTGCCTGACGGCTTACGCAATCCTGACGGCGATCCGCAAGTCGGCTGGCGAACCTTCCCCCAAATGCCGGCCGACGAGCCGGAATTGATCCGTCTGTCGTCCCTGGAAGTGCGCTACATGCTGGTACATCTGCCCTGGAGCCGCCTGCTCGATCCCGATAGGGTTCTCGAATAGTCGCGTTCGCGTCGGGCGCACCAAGCCCATGTTGGGAGATGCCATTACAAGAAGCGCGGTGCCGAGCCCCCTGATTAGTTACAACTTTAGTACTAGGTCGTATGGGCATATATCAGTAGAGCGAGGAACGAGGCACGCTGAACAAAGCCCAAGAAAGTCACCGCCAATTTGTCGTAGCAAGTTACGACGCGACGACAGTTCTTAATCCGGTTGATGAGGCGTTTGACTACACGGAGGTTGTACTTTTAGGGATCGTGGCGGCTGGTACGGTGATTGCAACGCGATGGAACCAGCGGCTTCGCGCCGATGGAGCAAATTCTGTTGCGCAATGGGTTGCTATAGTATTCCTAGTCGCAAATCACAAACCTAGGTTTGCACCGTCCAACAAGATTTCAGCGCCGATTTCTTTGTGGTGTTTCCCTACGGTGAAATGCCATTTACCCAACAGGCCTTCACCATCAACCACAGTGTGGATTTTAGTGCTGAAACCGCCAAGAGAACGTTTCAATGCTTGGGAGTCTTGCCTCATTTTGCGCCTGCCGCATGTTGGTAGGCACGAATGATCGTCGAGTGGAGCAGGAAGTTGGATAATTTGGCGCTGCCCCCCGAGGGATTTAAGCACTCGCCCGGCGTTTGCTCCAATGGTTGAAACGGTTGTAGGCCGTATTTCATTGCCTGAATCGTTCGTGCAAGTCCGGCTACGGTGCGCCCGTGCGTGTGACCCAGAACACGGCATTCATGAACAACTGATCGTCATGGGCCGTTCGTCTCGAGTCGCTGGATTTGCCCGGCAGAAGCGGCTTGATGACTATCCATCGCTAATCCGCAATTTCGCGGCGGCGCATCTCAAGCTCCTCCGTGAGCCAATTGGCGCGGCAATATTGCCCGCAACACAACTGCTCAAGGCCGATGTCGACACGACTTAGTCTATAGAATGTAGACACACCAAACAACTGGGGGTCGTCAATGCCCGAGGAAATTGTGAGGCGTTTCAGCGGAAATGGCACAAATCGGGATCAGTCAGCGTGTACTGGTTCACCGTGGAATGGAGAAACTCGTGTCGCGAGAAACGGAGTAAACTGAACCGGTGAATGTCGAGTCGATTTACCGCTTTCGTACCAATCCCTAATACGGCAAAGCCACAACCAAAAAGGATAAGTAAAAGCGGCGTTCTGCAGCCAAAATGGTGTTGTCTAGACACCCACCCTAGAGCAGAACGCCATGAAGACGCTTTTGCGCTTCGTCATCAAGTTTACCAGCCTGGTCGTCGCAGTGCTTTCTTGTTTTGATCGCGTCATTTTCAAAGGCTATCTGCCCATCACCAACGGGCTGGCGCTGGCGGGTTTTGTCGATCACATCCTTAAGATCCGGCGGTGTGACTTCCATCCCCGGTTTGACGGAGAAGTGCTCACCAGTTGCCAGAAAGATTGCTGGCCCGGCGCCAGGGTCAAGCATCGAATGAAGAACAGCTGGCTGAAGATGTACGACAAGTTCGGCCTTGTCTTGCGGATCGAGACCGTCATCAACAATCCCAGAGAATTTCGCATCCGGCGATGGCGGACTCATGAGGGGCGCCGCGAGAAAGCGTGGTGCCCGATGAACAAGAGCGTGATCAATCTGTACTGCTACCGCGAGGTCGCCTTGGCTGCCAACGAACGCTATCTGGAGGCGTTGTCCGTGGTCGAGAATCCAGCGCCGACTTATCGGCAGACCGAAAAACTCACCGAGCCGGTGGTGAAAGCCGGTCGAAGTTATGCGGGCTTCAATCCGGCAAGCCGCCTGGACGTCAACCTGTTCGAGACCGTCCTGGATGGCAATCATGTGGTGCGCGGCTTCCGAAACGCCGACATCTGAGAGGGACTGTATGGAACGACCGCCGATCCCGTGGAACGTCGCCGGCAAAGCACGGCGGTCGGCCATTTGTTGAAGCGGCTTCATGTGCGCGGATTGATTAGAAAACTGCCGCGTAGCCGCCGTTGGCACGTCAGTGCGAAAGGACATCGAGTGCTCCAAGGTGTATTACAGCTATACCACCGCGGCATTCCAGCCGCTCTCGCTTCAGCCGCGTAGTTCAGTCAGAAGATGCGCACACCGCGCGGAGAAGTTGCTGACGTAGACTCTAAAGCTCCGCCTCACACTGCTCTTCCTGTGAACTCGGCTGCGCCGTCTTGTCCTCGAAGATGCGACTGATAGATCCCAAAAGCTGCTTCTTCTGTTTGTAGAATAGCACTGGATTGACCCCCTCGCGCCGACAGAAATCGGAGACCTCGACACCGGGCTGCATGGCGCCCAGCACAATGCGCAGCTCGTCCGCGCCGCTCCACTTTCGGTGCTTCCCATTCCGGCTCATGGTTGATCCTCCAAGTTCGTTTCATCGTACTCTGGAGGAGGCTGTTTATTAACTTAGCCGATGTGCCATTTGGGCTGAAACATTACAGCGATGGGTATCACGCAGGACGGTACAAAGCGGATCCTCGGCCTGCGGTAAGGTGCAACTGAGAACGCCGTCGTTTGCACGGAGCTCCTGGAGAACCTGCGAGAACAGGGCCTGGACACGACGCAGCCGACGCTCTTGGTGCTCGATGGCTCCAAAGCGCTACATGCAGCAGCAAGTCGGGTCTGGGGCCACAATGCCGTGATCCAGCGGTGCCAGATCCACACCATCCGGCGCAATCCACAATCTGGAAGCTCCGAGTTCGATCCCGTAGGCAACTGGCCGCGCAAGGGAATCACGTGGCGGATCTCCAACGTCTCCTCCCCCACAATCACCCGATCGATTAGTAACTGCAATATCGCTTGCTTTTCCTCCAAACTCGCCCCATTCAGGCGGTTGCGGATTCGGTCGCAGAAAGCGCTCAGGTCGCTCAAGACGTTTTGGGCATGGGCTGACTCTCGCGCCAACCTCAGTTGTTGCTCATACTGCTCGGACAGCACGACGCGGCGTTCGGCGAGCCGCCGCCGCCGTTGATCCAAGTCGTCCAGGCTGATGATGTCGGCTTGGTACGCGTCGACGAGCCGTCCTGCCTCCCGATCCAGTCGCCTGAGCTGGGCCTGCAGCTTGTCGGCTTCGGTCTGTTGGCTCACGTTTCCTCCTTCGGTCGCTGGGCCGTATCACGGAACTGGGCAAGCAACACCTCTGGATCGCTGAGGAGTTGCTGAATATGGCCCCAGACTGCTGCCTCTAGCGTCTCCGCTAGTGTCATCCGCTGAGAACAGCGGTGCTCCCGCGAGCTGCTCGTGCAATCCTTGCCGCTGCACCGGTAATAGCGGGGGAGTGACCGACCTTGAGTGGATGTGGGGCTGATGCCGAACATCCTTAGGCCGCAAGTCCGGCACGTCAACAAGCAGCGCAGTAGGTAGGAATGTCGCGTGTTATTGCGGAACGAGAGTGTTGCGTTCCGTGCCAACTGGTCTTGGGCGCGGCGATAAGTCTCCTGATCGATCAGGGCTGGTACCGGGATGCCGATCCATTCCTCACGGGGGCGGGGCTGCCGGCACGTGTTCTCGCCTCGGCCAAGTGCTCGGGATCGTGGCTTCTTCGGTGGGACAAAGCGATACCGGTTGGTGTGCGCCATACCGGCGTAGGTCTCGTCGTAGAGGATCCGGTGCACGACGGATGACGACCAGGGATGTCGACCCGAACGCGGCCACCACGGTCCTTCGTTGAGCCGCTTGACGATCTGGCGAATCGTCATTCGCTCCTCTACCAGCCAGGTAAACAATTGTCGCACGAAGATCGCCTCATCCTCGTTGACAACCAGATAGCCTGGCACTCCGTCCCGCTTGGGAATGTAGCGATATCCGTAAGGCGCCCTGACCTCCAAGCCAGTGGCCTTCACGAGCCTTCTGAAGCTTGCCACGGCGGAAGCGCTCGCCGATCACGGCTCGCTCGTATTCAGCCACGGCCCCCTGAATCTGAAGGAGCAACTGGTCCTGCGGGTCGTCCGTGATCGGCCGGTGGAGAAAGACGACTTCACAACCAGCCTTGCGAAGTTCCTCGAGCAGCAGTACCTGGTAAGCGTACTTGCGCGAGACGGTCTGGGCTCAAAACCGCGATGACGTCAATGGCGCCCAACTACACTGCGTCGCGTAAAAAGTCCAGTGCGGGACGGTCCAGCCGAGTGCCCGTGTATCCCTCGTCGACGTAGATGTGTTCTGGCGACAGTTCGTGGTGCTGCTCATCTGCCCATCGACGGAGGCTCTCCACTTGGCTGTCGACCGTTTGCTCTCTGCCCTGCCTCTCGGTGGATACTCTGGCATAGATCGCGGCGCGCATCGGACACCTCCGTTTCACAGGCCGTTCGACACTGGTCCTTAGGGTCTTCTTGGAGCAGGATTCGGTACACTTGACGGAGCCGATGCAGACCGTCACGTGGCCGCACCGTCACCGACTTGATCACCCATGGTGCAATTGCACTCGCCCGTCTCCTCCGTGCCATGGCTGTGCCCTCCTCAGCTCGCAGGATGAGAAGGGCTGACTGAGACGGTCACGCGAAATTATTTACGGGGCTGTGATTGCGGGTTCAGACGCACGAAAGGCAGGATAATCGTGGCCCGCCATTCTGCGATTGCGTCCGGATGGTGCACAAGAAACGCAATGTGAAGGCTCACGTTCCGGAGAAACACTTGCCGGAGCTGGACCAGCGGCTCGGTGCGGCCTACCAGGAGAACGACTATGAGGCCGCCAAGCAGTCCCTGGAAGGCACGGGCAAATGGCTGAGCCGGATCAATCCCGACGCGGCAGCGAGCCTGCGAGAAGGGCTGCTGGAGACGTTGACGGTGGTGCGATTGGGCGTATCAGTCGCGCTGCGTCTCACGTTGGCTACGACGAATCCGATCGAATCTGCCTTGAGCGTCACCCGACGCGTAACCGCTCGCGTGACTCGATGGCGTGATGGTAATATGCGAAAGCGCTGGTGCGCAGCCGGTCTGCTCCGAGCCGAGTCCAAGTTCCGACGACTCAGAGGCTGTCGCTGGTGCGCAGCCGGTCTGCTCCAAGCCGAGTCCAAGTTCTGACGACTCAGAGGCTGTCGAGCCATGCCAACCCTTCTCAAGGCTCTTGAGTCTCTGGTGCGCGAACAACGGGCTGGAAGCAAGCAACGCGTGGCGTGACAATGTCCCCGAGGAACCGCCAATATTTCAACTACGGCTGGGGGTGCACTGTGCAAAGCTGAAGATCACTTGCAGGTGAAAGTCCTGTCCGGCCAAAGCTTAGAGCCTGTTATGCACTTTTCAACCCCGCGTTTGCGAGTAGGAGTGCGACGAACACGAGCCAGTGCCAGCCCTCGAGCGTTTGTGTCAGTCGTTCGTAGTCGCGTGCCAATCGTCGAAAGCGTCCGAGCCATCCAAAGGTTCGCTCCACGACCCAGCGTCGCGGCAGCAGCACAAACCCCCGTTTTGCTTCCTTATGCTTGACCACGGTGAGCTTGATTCCTGCTTGCTCCGCTTGGTGAGCCGCGTCTTTGCCGGTGTAGCCCTGATCGACGTACGCAATCTCAACAGTGCGTCCAGTGACTTCTTGCACTTTGTCGGCCAACTCGGCAACCTGCGCACGTTCCTGTTCGTTCGCCGCGGTTATCTTCAAAGCCAACAGATTTCCCAGGGTATCCACAGCCGCATGTACGCCGGGTCGCCCTGGGGATTGAGTCCCCAGGGCTCCCACAGATCCGGACGTGCAGATTTCCCGCATCCGGTTCGTCAAGTCACGAATTCGCTACGCGGCTCCGATCAAATCCGATGGACAATCCGCGCGTTGGGGAGCGGGTATTGGCGGGACAGGCGTGTATAGTCAGCCCAGGTCATCGAGCCAGCGTTGTCACGTCGGTCGAGCCAGTGCTTCCATATCCTGTGCACACCTCGCTGATAGGCAGAGAGGCGACCGCTGTTCCCCGTGATCCCGTAGTACGCGTAATGGCCTCGGAGTTTGAGTGTGAGTTGTCGGTGTTGATTCCGGACGGGGTCGTGCAGGTGTTTCCGGCACCATTCCCAGACCGCGTGCAACGCGCGTCGAAATCGGCCTTTCGCCGTCTGACGCTTGATCACCCATCCGGCTTGTCGGGTTCGATCCCAGTAATGGGTGAAACCCAGAAAGTCGAAGGTCCGCGGTTCGGAAGGTTGCCGAGCCGTGGGCACAGAGTCGTCATCCTCGGGCGGGGTAAACCGCACCAGGCGTGTCTTCTCCGGGTGAACCGTCAAGCCGTACTTGCTCATTCGCATGGGCAGGACCTCCAGAATCCGCCAAGCGTCGTCTTCGCGGGCTACCCCGATGACGAAGTCGTCCGCATAACGGATCAGGAAGGCTTGTCCCTTCAGACGCGGGCGGACCTCCTGCTCGAACCATTCGTCCAGCACATAGTGTAGGAAGATGTTGGCCAGCAAGGGGCTGATCACCCCACCTTGAGGCGTGCCCACTTCCAGGGTCGTGTGCACCCCTTCTTCGAGCACCCCAGCTTTGAGCCATTTACCGATCAGACGCAGGATCACACCGTCGCGTACCCGACGCTTGAGGAACTCCCGTAAATGGCCATGGTCGATCGTGTCGAAGAATTTTCGAAGATCGACGTCCACGATCCAGTCGCCGCCCAGCTTCATCGCCTGCTTCCACAGAGAGCCGATGGCCGTGTGAGCGCCGCGTCCGGGCCGGAATCCGTGAGAGACGTCCTGAAAGTCCGCCTCATACACTGGCTCGAGCACCATCAGCACCGCACGTTGGAGGATCTTGTCCTCAAACGTGGGTATCCCTAGCGGGCGGGTCTCGTTGGGCGAGCCTGCCTTGGGGATATACGTTCGTCGCACCGGTGGGGCCACGTACGTGCCGGATTTGGCGCGGTTGAGTAGGTCCTGAAGGTTACCCATCAGGTTTGCCTTGTATTCCGCCGCGGTTTGTCCGTCCACGCCGACCGCCCCGTCTTTGCGAGTCAGGTCATAGGCTTTGCGTAGCCAGGCGATGTCAATGTGGTGCGATAGAGTCGTGAAGGCCATGTCGCGGCAATTCCGAGCGAGTTCCGCTATCCGCTGGCGTTTTGTTGACACCGGATCAGGTCTCGGCGTACCTGGCATGTTTCCCTCCAGCGGTTCGTGAAATGGCACCCCCTTCCCTCCCCAGGGTCCCTCGGGTGGTTCCCCTGGTTCATCGGTACTATGGAGTGCTGCGACCTCCTGAAAGCCTTTTCGCTTCGCTTCGTTTCCTTCGCTCGGCGATACCTCGGATCGTCTGCGATTCGTCCCCGCACGGCCCCAGACGCTGAGCCGTCGGATCATCCCGGAGTTTGCTGTACCGGTTGCTCCCGAGCCGGTCGTCTTCGAAGAACTGTCAGGATCTCCCAAGTTCCCGGGGAACCCACATGACCATTCGCCCTGCTCTCGGACCCCGGTGCGACCGAATCCGCGGGAGCGGACCCCGTGTCAACGGATCCGGCATGGCCCCCGCATACGAAGACGACGGAGGCTCGCCACGAGTAGGATTTCGGGGCTCTATCACACGGCATTTGGTCTCGCTGTCTACGCCTCGCAGTGGAAGTCGCCCGCCACCACGCAAGACTCGCTTCCGGTTGCTGGTCCGCAAGCTCTACCGGACGGGATTCGCACCCGCAGGGTTCCTACGAAAGGTTTAGATCATGAGCATCTCCTCCTCTCCCGAGCTTCTTGGCGCAACTTCGATCCCTTCTTCTTCTTGGCCCCGTCGTAGCCAGCCCGCTCACCGCTCTCGGGCGTCGATTGAAGCGTGCGTCCATCAAAGATCGTTGCCGTCGGCTCGGGATCCCGCTCGGCGAGAAATCGAACGATCGCTCGCAAGTCGTGCGCGATTTGCTCGAAGACACCGGCCTGCATCCAGCGCCGGGCTTAGACTGCGGTCCAAGGCGGCAGATCGTGTGGCAGGAATCGCCACTGACAGCCCGTCCTGACCACGTAACGTATCGCGTTGAACAGATCGCGCAGAGAATGTTCGCGTTGTGGAGCATCCTCGCGCATCAAGGTCAGGTATGAGAGAAGAAACTCCCACTCGGCGTCCGAGATGTCGCTTGGATACGACCTCCGTGTCGTGTTCATGCCACAACATGAGCAAAGATCTCACAATAAGTCAATAACAGGCTCTAGCAAGCGAGCCGGGACCGAGTCTTGCGGGCGTCGCGGCAACGTGGGGTCCGAAGCGTAGACAGGGGTCGTGCGAGGAGCGGCAAGCCAGCCCCGAAAGGTAGATTGTCGCGGAGGCCGAGTTTGTCCCCAACAACGAAGGCAGCATTGAGATCGTCACTACGCAAGACGATCTCGCTCCGCCGGGGTCGAGGACCGATTCACGTACGAAGGGTTATCTTCGGAACACAGGAGACCCGACCGGGTCCCGTGGCGTTCGCGTTGCGGGGGGCGTTGTCGCGAGGGACGACTGGAGCGGCGCACCGAGCTGAGCTCGGGAGTCGGACTGGTCCATAGTACCGCGGAAACCGGTCGAGTAGCGGAGGCTGCGGGATCGTTTAGGTGTCGGCTTACGTCCGTGTCAGGGTTTCCCCGTTCGTGGCTCAATATCCGCTGGCCCTGCGATTATCGCAACCTCCGCCCTCTTCAAACCGGACGTGCAGATTTCCCGCATCCGGCTTACCCGAACCTCATTAGCCGCGGGCATGCACACGGAGTCAGACGGTATCGCTCATAAAGGCTCCAAGCCCAGGGCTCGAAGCGCGGCGTAGAACGATTTCCCTTCCGGGGGACGGAAGGGGCGTTGACTCCGACGTCGCAAGTGGCGTGTCAGCCGAAGCAGCACATAGTGATTCATCCGGCGGAAAGCGTGGCGGGGGTAGCCGTGGCGATAGTAAGTCGCCCAGCTTTTTAGCCAGCTATTGACCATTCCCACCACATCGGCGATGGGAAGGCAATTATACCTGGAGTCCGTCAGCTCTCGTACCTTGTCTCAGGCTCGAGCCAATGCCTTCTCGGAGGGTGTCACGTTGAGGTATCGATGTCCGCGACCAAGGAGGTCGCGGTTGTACCTGAGCGTGAACCCTAGAAAGTTGAGACTCTCACTCGGGTGATGAAGACTCACAATCCGTGTTTTCTCACGGTTGACCGTCAGCTTGAACTGTCCCTCAAGCAGCTCCTCGATCCACTGGGTCAGTCGCTTGGACTGGTATCGGGCCAAGATGACGAAGTCATCCGCGTACTGCACCAGCTTCGCGTTGGCCCACGTGCCCGGATTGTCTTTCCGGTTGAACGCGACTTCGAACCAATGCAGATAGATATTCGCAAGTAGTGGGCTAATCACGCCCCCAACAATGTAGCAAACTACCTTGTTGGGGGCCTCGCTCAAAAGGGGACGGACTGACCCGATACACGATGCGAACCTCTTGGTCGTCGATCTCGACCTTCTTGATCAACGCCCGAACGATTTCCCGTCGCGTCTCCCAGCTCGGCTCTTGCAATTCCTCGGAAACGCGTTTGGCGAACTCCTCCAATTGGCCGATCACCAGCCGGAGCTCCGCCTCTTGGGTGGCCTCGATCGCTTGTCGCCGGTGCTCATCTTCCCACTTGGCCAGCCGCTCCCTTGCCGCCACGATCCTTGGCTCGAATTCCGATTTGTCGAGCAACCTATCGCCATAGGCGTCGATCAATCGTGAAATCAACCTTTTCAGATTCTTGATGATTTTGTCGGTCTGCTCCAGTTCGTGGCTCGGGCCCGTTGGCGTTCTCTGCAGGCGGCGTTCGTACTCAGCCCGTACTCGCTCGGGCTCCGACAAAAGCTGACTCAAGTCTTTCCAGACCGTAGCATCCAACATGTCAGTCCGGATCTGTTTGTTCCAGCACAGGCGCTGTCCTCCAAAGCGATAAGCGTCGGAGCCAGTGCAGCGATAGTAGGCGTAGGGAATCTTCCCTTTGGCCGAGGCTCGGCTCACTGGTTTGCCATAGCAGCCGTAGCCGCAACGTTTGCAGACAACCAAGCCCTGCAGGAGGTAACTGCGGCCACAAGGGCGGTCGCGGCGGCGTTGCCGGTTCTCTTCGAGTTGAGCCTGAACAACCTCGAAAAGTTCTTCGCTCACCAAGCCAGGAACGTCGATGAGGATTTGATCTTGCGATGATGTATCGACGCGTGAGACAGGTCGCCGAGGCTGTTCAGGACGGCCGCGCTGCGGACGAACACGCTGCGGCTTGACAGGGCCCGCGCGTGTCTTGCCAAACGCGGCCTTTCCCTTGTACGCAGGGTTCTTGAGCATCAGCCAGATCGTCGCGCGGTCCCAAGCTGGCTTGCCGGTCCGCGTGGGGGTATTCTCACGCCGAAGACGGCGACACACCTCGCCGATCGAGCAACGCTCCTGGCCGATCCATCGGAAGATCCTCCGCACGACCCTAGCTTCCTCAGCCAAGACCTGATAACGCGCCTCGCCTCCTCCTTCGTGCTTACCAACGTAACGATAGCCGTAGGTGCGCGCCACTGAGTACGTTGACCGATCCGTGGCGGGCAGCGTACTGCTTGCCCCGGCGGCAGCGCTCCATGATCTTGGCACGCTCGTACTCGGCGATCATGCCCTGTACCTGCAGCAATAGATTCTCCTCGGGTCCGTGACCAGGAGGATTGCGCAGAAAGACGACTTCAACGCCGCAACGAATGAGCTCTTCAAGTATCAGCACCTGATAAGCATATTTGCGTGAAAAGCGATCGGGATCGAGGACGTAGAGGCGATCGATGACGCCAGCTGCGGCTTGGTCCCGGAGCCGTTCGAGGCCTGGGCGGGCCAAGATGTACCCGCTGTAGCCGTCGTCCACGAAGCGAAGATCCGAATCGCATTCCAGGCCGTCATTGGCAATTCGCTGCATGATCGCGTCGAGCTGGCTGGCGATTGTGTCCTCCTTCTCCTGCTGTTCCCCAGATACTCGGCCGTAGAGCCTGTTATTGACTTATTGTGAGAGCTTTGCTCATGTTGTGGCATGAACACGACACGGAAGTCGTATCCAAGCGACGTTTCGGACGCCGAGTGGGAGTTTCTTCTCCCGTACCTGACCTTGATGCGCGAGGATGCTCCACAACGCGAACATTCTCTGCGCGATCTGTTCAACGCGATACGTTACGTGGTCAGGACGGGCTGTCAGTGGCGATTCCTGCCACACGATTTTCCTCCTTGGACCGCAGTCTACCAACAAGCCCGACGCTGGATGCAGGCCGGTGTCTTCGAGCAAATCGCGCACGATTTGCGAGCGATCGTTCGATTTCTCGCCGAGCGGGATCCCGAGCCGACGGCGACGATCTTTGATGGACGCACGCTTCAATCGACGCCCGAGAGCGGTGAGCGGGCAGGCTACGACGGGGCCAAGAAGAAGAAGGGATCGAAGGTACATGCGGCTGTGGATACCCTGGGAAATCTGTTGGCTTTGAAGATAACCGCGGCGAACGTACAAGAACGTGCGCAGGTTGCCGAGTTGGCCGACAAAGTGCAAGAAGTCACTGGAAGCACCGTTGAGATTGCGTACGTCGATCAGGGCTATACCGGCGAAGACGCGGCTCACCAAGCAGAGCAAGCAGGAATCAAACTGACAGTGGTCAAGCATAAGGAAGCAAAACGGGGGTTTGTGCTGCTGCCGCGACGCTGGGTCGTGGAGCGAACCTTTGGATGGCTCGGACGCTTTCGACGATTGGCACGCGACTACGAACGACTGACCCAAACGCTCGAGGGATGGCATTGGCTCGCGTTCGTCGCACTCCTACTCGCAAACGCGGGGTTGAAAAGTGCATAACAGGCTCTAGAACCCCACACGGAGATCGTTCTTGGTCATGGCTGGTCAGGCTCCCCGGGCCTTGGACTGGAAAGGCTGGATCTTGGTCGGTTGGGTACAGCCCCGCTGACCTCCGTGTCGCTTCAGCGGACAAGACATGACGGGGATCAAGGCTTGATACGCAAGCGCGATCAACTGATCCTGAAGTCGAGTGAACTCGAAATGCCGGGTAATCGGCAGCGGTCCGAAAGTGGACCTCCGTGAAGACGCGATCATGGTGACTCCTCCTTGCCGAGATCGCGGATGTCGTGCAGCCTTGGACGCAAACCGAGACGGGGCTCCCATCCTCGCCCGTACTGCGGTCGAAGCTGCGCTCTGTTGATGAGAGTGTCTGGAATCAGAGATGATTTTGCAACATTGTTGGGGGCGTGATGACCCCTCCTTGCGGTGTCCCCTGCTTGGGCCAAGTCGTGGTCGTCTGCCCGTTATCGTCGGTCTCAACCACGGGGGCTTCCAGCCACATCCGGATCAGCGTCAACACCGAGCGATCGGTGATCCGCCTCTGCAGACAGGCCATCAACTGGTCATGTGGAATTGTGTCGAAGTAGGATTTGAGGTCAGCGTCGTATACCTCCTGTCGCCCAGCTTGCAGATGTTCGCGGATCGAGTCGATCGCTTGATGTGCGTTCTTTCCTGGACGAAACCCATACGAGCTGTCCAGGAAGTCCGCCTCAAAGATTGGCTCGAGTACAAGCATCGCAGCCGTTTGAACGATCCGGTCTTTGACGGTGGGAATTCCCAACGGTCGCAGGCGGCCGTCCGGCTTGGGTATGTACACACGCTTGACGGGTTGGGGCTTGTAGCGCTTGGTACGCAGTTCTTCACGGAGTTCCTCGATGAAGCGTTCCGGGTCAAGCCCATCACGGATGTGCTGGCACGAGATTCCGTCCACTCCAGGAGCACCGTCGTTGGCTGCAACCAGGCACCACGCAGTCCACAAAACGTCGAGCCGATAGATTCGGTCGTACAAGGCGTGAAACCGAAACTTTGGCTCTTGCTTGGCCTTGCGGCCTATGTTCCATCTCAGCTCAGAGATTTTTGGCGGCAGGGGTAGCCCGGATTTGAATTCTGGCATGGCCAGAGCTTCAAGGTTCTCGGGCTTCTCCAGTCGCCGTTCCGTAGTGGGATCGTTATCCAAGCGGATCTCCTCACGTCTGATGGATCGCAAAGTTCGGCAAGGGTCCTTCGCTCCACGGGAGTTACCCCGCTTCAAAGCTAATACGACCCTCTCCGACTCCCGACTCGGCCGAGATGTGGTTATGCGTTCCCATATCTCGTTGGCTGGACGGCACGCCCGCCGTCCGGCCGCCGGGCCGGGTCTCCCAGGTTCCTCATTGATCTGTCGACGCCCGCCGTCCCCTCTCACCCCGGGCAGTCCACCCGCTGCGCGTGCTCGTTGCTTCACGGGTGGTGTCAGGTTTCGACACCTTCGGAGGGTTGACCACTACCACTGGTTTAACGAGGCCGAAACGGGTTCGCTTACGCTACGGCTGACGTCTTCGCCTTCGCGGGCTCCGACGACGAGGTTACCCGCGTCGCCGCCGAGTCGGCTTCATGGTGAACGAGCAAGTGCCATGGTCAGTACCTTTCAACTGACGAGATCAACGAGACTTAGCCTGGCGCACCGAAGGAAACGAACCGGTGGAGGGAAGGGACCAGCTCAAGGGGAACTCGCAGGGGAAAGCACAGGTCCGTGGGCTGCTCCCCGTTTTTTGGTCCACTTCTTATGGGAGTTTCGCCATAGGAATTTAGAGATGAAAGAACCCTCACTCGATCTTATTCTCAATGGTCTTTCCCGTGATCGCAAGCTGCGCTGAACTCCTTCGGCGTCGCGTAGTCCAACGAGCTGTGTGGTCGCACCGTATTGTATTCCCGCCGGAACCACGCCCCCTTTTCCCGAGCGTCGCTTACATCCTCAAATTCCACGCGCTCCAGAAACTCGTCCCGTAGCCGACTGTGAAACGATTCGATAAAGCCGTTCTCCCAGGGGCTCGCCGCGGCTACTGGGATTGGCCTTGCCCCGATTCCCGGTAACCAATCCACCAGCGCTGCCCAAATGAACTCGGAACTGTTGTCGCTCCGTATTCGCGTCGGTGCGCCGCGTCGCCCAATCACTCTGGCTAAGATCCTCCGTACGTCGGGCCCAGTCAGCGATCCTGACGCGTGCAGCACCAAGCACTCTCGAGTATATTCGTCCACCAACGTCAGCCACTTGAGCGGACGGCCTCCCGCTGTCTGGTCGTGAATGAAGTCGCAAGTCCATATGTCGTTCTTGAACCGGGCCAGCTGTTGAACACAGCTGTTCGCGCTGGTCCCGGGCTTGGAGCCAAGTTTCCTGAGTTTTCTCAGCCTTACGCGTCGTCTCAGCCCTAGGTCGTTCCAAAGCCTTCGTACCCGCTTGATGTTCACTGACCAGCCCCGCCGGACCAGAAGTGCATGAATACGCCGATAGCCAAAACGCGGATGGCGTCGAGCCAACCGTTTGATCTCCCGGACCAATGGGTGATCATCAGCCGTCCGGGTTCGGCGATATCGCAGGATCGACCACGGCCTGGCCATGACGCGGCTGATCCGCCGTTGCGAGACCGCGTACCGTTCGCTCAGGTAACTGGCGGCGGCCCGCTGCTGGTCTGGGGTCACCACTTTTTTTTGGTTCTTCCGGGAATTCCGGGGAGGTTTTTGAGTGAGTAAGGTCAACGGCGGAGCCGCTATCCTGCTTGGTGATTACCCATTTCCAGGCCGGATAGACAGGAGATCCACCGTTGACCAAAGAAGAACTTACGGCAGTCCTCGGCGGCTGGGAAGGCTACCAACTCCTTGACATGCGACGTCTCGGCGTTGATCCGGAGTACAGCGAGGCGCATCCAGTGATCGAGATCGAGTTGGAACCGTGTGCCGGTCGCGTCAAGCGATGCAGCGGCTGTCTCCAGGAGGTGGACCAAGTCCACGACGTTGCTGTACGCAGAGTCCGCGATTTGAACATCCTCGATGCAAGGACCATCTTGATCATTCCACGATGCCGACTGAATGAGAGTAGCCACGATAATTGATAGCGTTTCGATCACGATAATTGATTCAAAGCGAGCATGGAGGCGGGGCCGCGAGGACCGTTCCGTTCCCCCTCTCGGGAAGGGGAACGGAACGGTCCTCGCTTTCCGGTTCAGCAAACGCGCTGCCAACCTTTCGGCGTGTGGATAATTTGACCGGCCCGCTCCAGTGACTCGAGCACCGCGCCGAGCCGCTCATTTTTGACCGCCAGTGACTCGCGCAGGCTTGTCCGCGTTAGCACCTGGCCCGGAGCCAAGAGGTCGAGCAAGTGCCCCCGCAGGTCGCGCTCGGTTTCGCTGGAACACGCGGCTTGACTGAGCTCGCCGAAGTCCGCAACCACCTCCAGGTGGGCCACACGTTCATCCGCCGCCACCAACTCCAGACAGACCGGCGCCGATGCACGTGCCGACCTGTGCTCGCTCGAGAGTATCAACTGGTCCTTGGTTCGCTGGAGATACAGGTTCGAGTCACCGAACGCGTGGATGTCGCTGGAGCCACGCAGTCCCTGACCAGCGATAACGGCATCTCCAGCATTCTTGCGCGTGTGATGCACCAACAGAACTGAGAGACCAAGCTCACGCTGCACTGAGCGAAAATACGCCAACAACTCGGCCACGTCGCCAGCGCGGTTTTCGTCGATGCCGTGAAGTCTCACCAGGGGATCCAGTACCAGCAATCTCGGCCGCAGACGTCTGGTTGTCTCCCACAACCGAGCGCGGTCACGCTCTTGATCGAGCCGGAGTACCGGCGCGGTGATCACGTGAACTTCCACCTCATCGAGATCGAGACCGCGATGCCGGACCATTCCTTCAATCCGCTCGCGCACGACCACAAGCGCGTCCTCGGCCAGGTAGATCAAGACAGGTCCCGCTTCCGGCACAGCGTACTTGCCCAGACACGGCGTGCCCGTGGCTACGGAGAGGGCCATGTCCAGCCCCAGCCACGTCTTGGCGCATTTGGGAGCACCACCGATCACACCCACTGAGTTGGCACACCAGAGTTGTTCGACCAGCCAGCGCTCGGCGATCTTGTCGTCCGCAAGCTCGGCCACGCGCACCACCGGAAGTACTTGCTCCTCACTGATCGCCATCGTCACCCCCTCGCTTTCTTCTTGAGCGCGGGGCGTGTGCTCCTCGGCTGATAGACCTCGAGGTAACACTTCTCGTCAAGCTGCGCAATTTCGTGCGCCATGCCATAGGCCAACAGCTCACTGCCCATGATCATCAACGACTGGTAATTGCCAGCGCTGTGGTCGACCAGTGTCTCCATGAGCTCGGCGGTCATCAGCGAGCCATTGCCGGCCTTGGCCAGCGCGTGCCCAAGCAACTCCAGGAGATCCTCGCGCGTGGCGGGCTCCGTGACAAGTCGCGTGCGGATCCGGGTCCCCAAGGGGACCAGATCCTCGTGCCGCAGCAGCTCCAGGAGCCGCCCGTCTCCCGAGAGGACCACCGTCAAGAGCGAGGTGGCGTCGAAGTCGGCACTGGAGAGGATCCGCAGCTCGCAAAGGACGTCGGGGCTCATTTCCTGCGCTTCGTCGATCAAGAGTACAGGGCGGATTCGCGCCGAGGCCACGTGGGCTTTCCAACGCTCGCGCAGCGCTTTGAATCCGCACCAGCGATTGTGCGGCGCGAGCTTCACCGCGAAGATGTCCCCCCAGCTCACGATAGAAGTCGGGACTCTTCGATTGAGGCCTTTCGATCACACCGACCGTGACGTCGCGCAGCGCAGACAGTCGTCCGGCGACAATCCGCAGTGCCACGGACTTGCCGGTGCCGGACTCACCCGTGATCAAGGCGAACCCACCCTCCTGGAGCAACTGGTCGACTCGCCAGGCGAAATTCTCGAGCTTGGGGGTCGCCAGCAGTGCTTCACTGGGAAGCTCGGGTGAAAACGGGTTCCATTTCAGCCCGTACAGAGCCAGCAGTTTCTTGCTGTTCATGATGGTTCTCCGTTGCTTTCTGGGGATGTCTTGGGCAAATAGGCCGGTGGCATTCCTGTGGCCGAGTGCTCTTGCAGGATGCGTTTCAAGAGGGGGGGCAGCTCGCCGGCGGCGCGCCGCCGCTCTGGGGACGGCACGTCGGTGCCACTCGACTCGATCAAGGCACGTCACCCATCGGCGTTGGCGGTTTTGTCGAGGGGGTAAATCGGAGCCAGCACACTCCCACTGCGCCCGTCGACGAGGTCGATCCGGCCCAGGTCCCAGCGGGCATAACGGACGGTCACTTCGCGGAAGTGGCGGTACCTTGCCGGAATCTCAAAGCGCACTCCCTCCAGCGAGATCGTGCCGTCGCTTTGACGCTGACTCCTCTTGGTTTGCAAGCGAAAGGCGTCGCGCAGCGATTCGCTGGATGGGCTCAAACGGAGCACATTGGGCCCCTGCGCGAAGCGATCGACCGGCGAGCAGGAGGTCTCGCGGTGCATGGCGCGGTTGTACTCGATTTCCACCCACCCCTGGGTTGCTTTGTTCAAGAACTCCAACGTCAACTCCGCCACTCCGTCGAGCATCTTCATGAGCCGCCCCTCGAGCGTTCCCCAGAACGCCTCTTGCTTACCGTTCTGGTAGGGGCTGTACGGCAACGTCCGCTCATGGACGATGCCCAGGCGCAACAGACCCTCGGTGACTTCCTCGGCCACCATCGCGGAGCTGTTGTCGGTCAAGAGGGCACGCGGCAGACCACGTTTCTGGATCGCCTGGGAGAGTCCGTGCACCAGGTCCTCGGCAGTCTCCGTGAGATACCACTGGACGTGGCAGCACAGTCGCGAGTGGTCGTCAAGGATGGCCAGCGCGATGGGGCGTTGCCACTGGCCGCCGGAAGTGAGCACTTTCGTCGATCCATGATGGAAATCGAGATGCCAGAGCGCTCCGACGTGGGTGGATTCATAGCTGCGGATTTCGCGCGTCTGCCTCCTACGTTCGGCGTGGGCTTCGCCGGGGCGAGTGTGCGACAAAACTCTGGGCTTCTTGAGCAAACCGTGCGCGTGCATGTAACGCTTGACCGTGGAATATGACCGCAACGGCCCCAGTGAGGGATCGGCCTTTACCAAGGCGGCGAGGTTGTCGTAGTGCAGTTGGACGCTCCAGTCCGGATGATTGCGATACTGAAGCTGGAGTCGCTCGGCGAGGGCTGCCGAAAGCGAGATTTTGCCACAGTCTTTGCGCACGGCGCGGCGCAAGGCACCAACCGGGTCGTCAGGCTGGCGGAGCGCCGCGTAGTACCAAAGCGCGATGGTGCCGGCCGCGATGTGGACATCGTGGCCGGTCACCGGATGCGACCAGGTCTTCTCGGCAAGCGAGCGGATTGCGCGCCGAAGCGATCTGCGCAGGGGGAGAGCTCAAAAGCGAGCCCACCACGGAGAACCGAAACCGCGCCCACAAGGCGCCGGTTGAACAGGGGTGTGTTTGCGTCATCACATCTCCTCACAAGTTGAGTGAAGGGACTGTGACAACCTGTATAATCCGGCTGATCAAAATCGACGACGAGCATCTTCTGCGGGCCGAAAGTGATCATCGCGAGACCTCGATCCGCAGGCCACCGGGGATTGTGATCGGTGAGAGAAACCGGAGCAGGAGCGTCCAGCCCCTGCAAATGCGATGGCGGGAGCGGAAGGCATCCACCAGCGAGTACGGCAGGGAGATGATCGTGACGATTGGCACTAGCCGGGCGCGTGCGATTTTCCAGAAGGGCGTCTGGGGAAAGCGTTCGCGCCAGAATACCTGCCAGCGAGCGATCGTCCGGCGGTCGGCGCCGAAGTGTGTGGAAAGCTCACGGACGCGGCGTGGTGACGGCCCTTGCCGCATGGCGCTGATCAGGATGACGACGGCACCCAAGTAGACCTTTGGCCCGAGGAAGCGCACCGATGGCGGCGTGACTCTCTTCCTGCAGCCGTCGCGGTCGCAGCAGAAGCTCAGTCTGAGGCACTCTGGCTCGGGTAGCTGGGCAGGGGTGCCACGCGGCTTCCGCGGGTAATTGGCGGAGTGCAGGTGTCCGCCACAAGGGCACGCCTTCTTGCGGGCTTCCGCTGCGAGATCTTGGTCGACCGCCAGAAGGAACGACCAGAACCTGGCGGTCCGAGGCAAATAATGATACATGGTCGAGTACTCCGCAGTCGTGATAAACCACGGAGTACACCCCTCGGAAAGCTTGATCCAGTGATCAGGCTCTTCGAGGGGAATTTTCTTGGTTGCCTCAGCGATCTTGCTCAGAAATCGAGAATTTCGCGCCGATTATCTTGCTCACGCTCACTGAACTGCCCTCGTTGCGGCCCAAGGCTCGAGCAGCTTGATTGGCTGGCCCCTTACGCTCGCGTCACTCGGCGCCTCGCAAATAACGTCGTACGCCTCTGTGCGGTCTTGGCGATCAAGCACGTCGCTGACTACCTGGGAATGGGATGGGACGCTGTGAAGCAAATTGACCGGGAGTACCTGGAAAAAACTCTCGGGCCAGTTGACCTCAGTGGCGTTGAATCCATCGTTATGGATGAGTTCGCCATCCAGAAGGGGCACCGCTACGCGACCGTGATCCTGGACTCGAAAACCAAGCGCGTTCTTTGGGTGGGCCGAGGACGGGGGCGTGAGGACGTTCGGCCGTTTTTCGAGATACTTGGCGCCGAGGGCCGACGTCGCCTTCGTGCGGTGGCAATGGACATGAGCGGCCCCTACGAGGAGGAGGTTCGATACCAGTGCCCATTGGTCGAGATCGTCTACGATTTGTTCCACGCCGTCGCCAAGTACGGCCGGGAGGTGATCGATCGCGTGCGTGTTGACGAAGCCAATCGGCTCCGCCATGACAAGCCTGCTCGCAAGGTCGTCAAGGGTGCTCGTTGGCTCTTGCTCAGAAATCGCGAGAACATCGAGAAGAGAGAGGACCGCATAAGGCTTAACGAACTGCTGTCGGCTAACAAGCGTCTGGCCACTGTATACATGCTCAAGGACGATCTCAAACACCTCTGGGATTACCGCTACGAAGGCGCTGCGGTGCGATTCTGGAAAGAGTGGTACCAACGTGCAATTCGGAGTCGAATCGAGCCGCTCCAGCGATTTGCCCGCAATCTCAAGGCACGCGTTCGAGGTGTCCTGGCGCATTGCCATTAGCGTCTACACACCAGCCTCTTGGAGGGAATTAACAACCGCATCAAAGTCATCAAGCGGATGGCATACGGATTCCGCGACGACGTCTACTTCTTCCTAAAAATCCGAGCTGCCTTCCCCGGAAATCCCGGATGAACCTTTTTTTTGCGATGTCCTGGAGCATTTGCTTGTCCAGGAGCAGTTCAGCGACAAGCCGCTTGAGGCGTTCCACCTCGAGCTCCAGTTCGCGTGCTCGGCGATCCGAGTCGACTTTTTCGGGAGCGTGCTGTTGCCGCCATCGGTAATAAGTCGTCTCAGCAATACCCACCTTGCGGCAGATATCCGAAACGGTCAGCCCTTTGGCCAGATCGCGGTCCGCTTCGCGCAGTACCCGCGCGATCTCCTCGGCGTTCCTTCGCCTTCTCATGAATCCCTCCGTGGTTCATCCTACAGAGAGACTCCCATTTCCGCTGGACCAGTTTTTGGGGAGCAGTCCACACTACGAGCAAAACGTATGGGGCAACCTGAAAGATCTGTGCCGACGGATTCACGCCGGCCGATACCGGCCGCAACCGGTGCGACGGGTGTTTATCCCGAAGGCAGACGGGGGACAACGGCCCTTGAGCGTACCGATCTGTCGTTCATACTGCACCTCTTTCCAACGGCGTTGGGGATTGATTGAGGAGGTCTCGCCCAACACAGGGGCGTTATTTCTCTGATGAAGCTGATCTCCGAGACCAAGTGCGCCGGGTTGGCTTACGCAACTCAGTGATGATCTCCGGTGTGAGCTTGATCCACCATGGGGCGTAAGGCGCCGACTGGATCCCGTCTAGAATGCCGGACTGGCACCAATCCGCAATTGTAGACACATTCAAGTTGAGCAAGTCTGCGGCAGTTTTCGCCGAACATCGTCCATCCGCTCGGTAACCCTCGGCGCATGCCGCCGGTGTTTCGGGACAGAAAGTTGTAATTGAATAACTATATCGAAGTTGTGCAACGATCTGTCGAGTAAATCGACTTCCGGTACCTGATCGGAATCCATCTTGATCGAGCAGCGCGGCAATCTGGCGGTCGGTGTGTTCCGTCGCCAGAGCCTTGATCCGATCAACGATCACCGGATCAGTCCGGCGCAGCTCCCAAGAGCGCTCGGGGCGAGGAACCTCAAGCACCGTGCACGCCTCCGTCTGCCACCGGATGGCTACCCGGACGAGCTTCTCTCCCCGAGAGAGAGCTACATCTTTGATCAAATATACCAGCAATTGTTTTCGAGCCGTCTGAGGCGTTGTCGGGGCATGCCAGACCTTCGAAAGATCCTGAGCCAGCGCGATGATCCGACGTCGTTCTTTTACATCGACCAACCGGCTCGCTAATTGAGGGCGGAGAGTTTGGTCCCGTTCCATACGTTCGATCTCAACCAACCTTTCGTTCCACTCTCGCTCTAAAGTGCGAGCTACCAACCGGTTCTCCGGGTCCACGGCAACGAATCGGCGACGGGCTAATTCGGCCTCGTAACGGGCGCGCTCCAGACTCAATTGCCATTGGCGATCGAGCTGGCGGGCCTGGGTTGTGACCTGATCAAAGGCGGCCATCGAGACCTCGAGCTCGGCCGGTTTCATGGCCTCAAGGAGGCCCGCGCGACCGCTGCATCAATCTCATCACCACGGATCGTCTGGCAGGTTTTAGCCGCGAAATGAGTATGCTCCGAATTACACTCATACGAGGGTATCGAAGCATTATTGATGTAGCGGACGGACATCCGCCGCCCGCACCGTCCACACCGAACGATCCCCTAGAGCAAAGCACGTCCTTCTCGCGGGGCTCCGCGGCGATCGTGGTTGGGTAACGTCCGGTTGTCATCAAGCCGCTGTTGATTCCGCTGGAACTGGTCCCACGTGATGTAACCGGGATGATGCCCGGGGATGAGGAACGGCCAGTCCTCGGGACGGACGCGGCGGGTTCGGCCCTTGACCCTCGGCTCTTCACCAGGCAAGCACGCAATGCGAGTCTTGGTGCGGCCATACACATAGGCACCCGCGTACTCGGGGTTGTGCAGGATGCCGAGGACACGGGAATGGCTTAGCGGTCTCCAAATCACTTGGCCGTGCTGGCTGCCGCCCCACAGCCGCGTGGGAAATAGGAGGTGATGGTCGGCGAAGTGTTTGACGACGGCCAAAGCTGACGGCGATTGGTCGAACAGGTCGAAGATCAGGCGGACGGCCTGCTGGACTTGTTCGTCGGGATCGAAGACGATCCGTCGCTCGAGATCGTAGACCAGTCCCGTAGGTGGCCGGAATCGGAGCTGGCCGTCGGACGCCTTCTTCAGTTTGCCGCCCACAAGGCGGGAGCGAATCAAGTGGAGTTCGGCCTCGCTCATGGTCCCCAGGAATCCCAGGAGAAGACGGTCGGAGTACAGAGTGGGGTCGTAGACTCCGTCTTCGTCGATGACCAAGGTATTGGTAAGGGCACAGATCTCGATGAGACGGTACCAATCACTGCAAGATCGTGCCAGGCGGGAGGCTTCGAGGCTCAGAACAGCTCCGGTCCGGCCCAGGCCAACCTGCGCGACAAGGTACTGAAACCCATCACGACCGGCCGACGACGCTCCGGAATGCCCCTGATCCTGATCGACAACCTCGATTCGCTCCGGGGGCCATCCCAGCTCGCTCGCGCGACCGGTCAGGTCATATTGCCGGGCGCCGCTGGCGGTGTTTTCGCGCACCTGAATCATAGTGGATTGGCGGACGTATACCTGGGCCAGGCGGTCGAGATGATCCGGTCGGATCTTCGAGGCGAAAGACTGCGTCATCATCGGAAGCCCTCTGCGGGGTTGAAATTGGTTCTTCGGTGACAACCATGGACGCGAGACGCGCCAGGAACTGAATGACACGGGCCTGGCATTCGGCGGTGAGACCGGACCAGACCTGACTGGGCGGGATGGAAGTCCCGTGAGCGATCCGTGCTCGCATAGAAGCATCTCCTTAATCCCGGATACCCGACATGCGGGGCTGGTGAGGTGATGCTACTGCGGTTTGGATTGTTTCGTCTGGACGCGATCGCCGCAGGTCGGGCTGGCGTTGTCCGCCTGAGCCAGACGATCAAGCAGTTGGATGACCCGCCGCAAGCCGTCGAGGTCGAGCAGATGCTCTGTTGATGCTGTCGGTGGAATCTCTGGAGATGAATCGTAGTCCGTGCTGCTCAGGGCGATGGCAGTGTGGCGCCCGTCGGGGGCCACGACAATGAGGTCAGGATCGTTCCCCCGGCGAATCCGGACGATCTCGACGCGCTGACCCTGAAGGGGATGATGCGGATGGATAACGGTCACAAATCCCGAGGCTTGTCGGGATGAAGGGGTGGTGCGCTGTGGGCGTCCCTACGCTCGAAGACAAGCTTATTCAGAGTGCAGTTGCCGAGGTGCTGTCCGCCGTGTATGAGGTCGACTTCCTGGGGTTTTCGTACGGGTTCCGCCCGGGACGCAACCTCCACCAAGCACTGAACGCGCTGCACACGGCGCTGGTAACGCAGTACGTGAATTGGGTCTTGGATACCGACTTCCGCAAGTTCTTCGACTCGGTCAACCACGAGTAGCTCCTGCGGATAGTCGCACATCGCATCGCTGACCAACGGATTCTCAGGCTGATCCGCCTGTGGCTCGAGGCCGGCGTGCTCGAAGAAGGACAATGGTTTTCGACAGGTGAGGGAACCCCACAGGGTTCGAGCATTAGCCCGTTACTCGCTAACGTCTTCCTACACTACGTCCTGGATTTGTGGGTCCATCAATGGCGGCGGTGGCACGCGCGTGGTCGAGTGATCATCGTGCGCTATGCCGATGACTTCGTGATGGGCTTTCAATATCCTGACGACGCACGTGCGATGACGGAGGCACTTCGTAGACGCGTGAGCGAGTTTTCCCTCACTCTCCACGAAGAAAAGACCCGACTGATCGAGTTCGGCCGGCTTCCAAGCCTGGCGCGAGAACGCAGTGGGCTGCGGCGTTGCGCGACATTCGCCTTCCTGAGATGGACGCACTATTGCGGTCGGACTCGGGATGGTCGCTTCGTGGTGAAGCGACAGACGCAGAGCAAACGGCTATCGAAGAAGCTTCAGGACCTGCGGCAAGAAGCCCAGAAGTGCCGCCATACGCCAGTAGTGGTCCAACACACGTGACTGAGCCAGGTGCTGCGAGGCCACTATGTGTATTACGGCCTGCCAAGCAACTTCCGCATGCTGAAGAAGTTCCACGAGCAAGTCCATCAGCTGTGGTATCGTGCTCTACAACGCCGCAGCCAGCGCGGCCTATCGTGGGACAGATTCCGGACTCTACTGGAGCGATTCCCGCTGCCTCGTCCGATGATCACTCATCCTTCGTTACCACGCCTCAACTGACTTGGGTCACCTTTGAGAGGAGCCGTATGCGGGAAAGCCGTACGTACGGATCTGTGAGCGCAAAAGCCGAATGGCTGAGCTACTCGACCAATCTCCCGAGGTGATTGAGAAGCCCCAATCGAAGAGCCCCGACTTTATCGAGACCTAGGGCATCTCTTCGCAGTGAAGCTGGCGCCGTACAATCGCTGGTGCGGATTCAAATCGCTCCACGAGTGCTGGAAAGCCCACGTGGCCTCCTTGCGAAGCCGCCCCATCCTCTTAATCGACGAGGCGCATCAGATGAGCCCCGATGTCCTCTGCGAGCTGTGGATTCTCTCGAGCGCCGACCTCTACACCACCTCGCTTCTGACCGTGATCCTCGCGGGAGACGGCCGACTTTTGGAGCTCTTGCGGGAAGAAGACCTCATCTTTCATCTACATGGGAATCCAGCCTAAGCTGAACTACGGACCGGGCAATCGCACCTATATTGGCTGTAAACACTTGGCTCCACCCTCTTTCGCTGTGCCTGAGATAATCATCAGCGCGACATCCGGTGAACCTTACACCGTGAGGTTGTGCTTGCTGTCCATCCCGTTACCAAGAAACGCCAAATTTGGCGCAAGCCGACCTTCGTGTCGTATCCATGCCATAACATCAGCCAAAGGCCTACAATACGTCAATAACTGGCTCTAGACTCCGTCACGTCAGGAGAAAGTGGATTACGCCGGGCTCTTGCCATCGGACTAACGCAAGAATGACGGTGCATGTACAGGCGCTGAGCGCGCCGCGGCAAAACTGAACGCTGATGTCGCGCCAAAACCTTGTTCAACACCGAAAGCCGCTTCAAGGCGTGTAAGACCGATCGCGATAAGCTCTAGGCATCTAACATCATGGTTGGTGCAGTGTATCAGGCGTGCCAGCTGATCGTCTAATTTGACGAAGCAGTTACGGCTCGACGGTGGAAAAGCTGTTGACGCGATATTGAGCACTCGTAGACAAAAGAATTTATCGAGGGTGATAACGCGCGAAAGTCGCAAGGTGAAAGTTATTTTTCTGCTCGTGCTTAAATGACAAACATAGTTATCCACAACTTCTCGTTTCTGCCTAAGCCATGTTGTGGGTTGCTAAGATCTTTGGTATCATTGGTTTATTCTGCCACTTGCTGCGATTTCCTGCGGAAATCTAGTAATGTTACTACGGCATATGAGAATTCACTTTATCGGCTTGAGTATAACGGCAAGTAATCCAAGTAAATCTTGGCAACACGGTAATATTCTTCGCATTGTATTTAGATATTTCGAAATCAACGAATCTGCGTAAGACCGGCAAAAACAGCATATTCCATCTAATCTAGCGGGATTACGCGATGTCATAGCAATATGGATAAAACACCACCACTCCATGCGGGTAAAATCAAGCTACAAAAGAGTGCTCAAATAGTTGAACTGGGATGCCAATGAGGGCGTTGTGCAACCGTGAAGCACTGTTCGCGGCATTTGGAATGACTAGCGGTGTTATTCCAACGCGAGGTGTGAAGCCGATCCTTCAAAGCGTTAAGTTTGTCGCAAATGCCGACGGTAGTTCAGTACTCATGGGAACAGACCTTGAGGTTGGAATCCGGCATCGGGTGCTAGGTATTAAAGTCGAACAACCAGGTTCTGTGATCTTGCCGACAGCGCAGGTTGGATCAATCCTCCGGACCAGCACTGACATAGAGTTAGCTATCGAGACCGATGGTGAGCGGTTAGTTGTACAAGGTATACATTCACAGTTCACTTTACCGCTAGAGGATGTTAGTTTATTTCCAGAGGTGCCGGATTTTGCTGCACAAAGTTATCACATTATAGCGACCGCGGATCTGAAGAAATTGATTCGGCGGACAATTTTTGCCACTGATGTAGAAAGCACTCGATATGCACTCGGCGGTGTTTTGGTTGAATTGACACCAGAGTCAATTGCGATGGTTGGTACTGATGGCCGCCGACTTGCACGGATGTCAGCCGTAGCCGATACGGCGAATCAACCGCCGGTACAGGTCGGCTCACCTGTGATTCCTGTCAAGGCTCTTAAAGTGATCGAGCGTAACTTAGCCGACGATGATCCGCCTGTGCACTTAGCTATCCAGGCAGGGGTTGCCGTGCTGATGCGGAGCGAAAATGCGGTGATCTACAGTCGGCTAGTAGAAGGACGGTTTCCGCGTTACCAGGATGTCTTTCCACCCAATATCGACGTGAAGATTCCCCTTGAATCTGGAACGCTACGGATGGCCGTTGAACAAGCTGCGATTGTCACCAGCGAAGAAAGTCGTGGTGTGGATTTTCATTTCGGCTTGGGGATGTTACGGCTTACAAGCCAGTCTGCCGACTTTGGTAGTTCCCATGTTGAACTCCCCATAGCCTATGACGGCAACGCTCTTGAGATTACCTTCGATCCTCGGTACTTGATCGACGCGCTCAAAACGCTGGACGATACAGTTTCTATTACCGCTGAGCTGATTGACTCGAAAAACGCTGCCATCTTTCGGACCAATGATCAATATACTTACGTGGTCATGCCCTTAACGCGCGAGCGACCTTGATGCGCCTACTCAAGCACGAGCCAGTGTTAGCAAATGAAAGTTTCGATTAATCCAAATGGTTTGCGTTTCCAGTCTTGTTGAGCAGGTAGGTTAATGCTAATCCGTGCGCCAAGACCATTAACCGACATCTTGGCCGAACTGTTTACTCTACGGGGTTATAGGCGGTTGTGGACGCGTGAAGAATTGGAGGACGCATGGAACAAGGCAGTAGGTGAGCCGTACTGCCGTCAGACATCGCTCGGCGAGGTGCGGCGCGGCGTACTGAACGTGACGGTCGCCCATTCTACACTGTTAGAAGAATTAGCATCCTTCCGTAAAGCAATATTATTAAAAGTGTTGCACTCATGTGTTCCGGCAGCGACGATTAGCGATATTCACTTTCGGGTTGGTGCAATTGCTATCGAAGATACGTTTCCTCCCGTAATGGCTTTGTCTCTCGCCCAAGAGGCTGTGTCTACTCAATCTAATCAACCTGCACTCGTTGCCGCGCACTCAGTTCGGGATAGGGAATAAGCCGGCTCGTTGTTCCGGTTACGCTCCCACCTAGCCCACGGGTGAATAGATAGCCGGTCAGCGGCCCAAAGGAGAAGGAAAGAAAAGGGAAACGGCTGAGAACGGAAACGATGGAAGGGAAAGTAAGACTTCCACCAACTCCAGTTACGCCTAGACTCCGCTAGAGTCATTAGTCTTTCGAATAGATCTTCGTCTGGAGGAGGTTCTCACTGAGTGATTCCCGGGAGGTAAGCTCACGATGCTGGATTCGAGCAATTTCAGAGATCACTCTATTGAGATGTCAAACCCCATGCCTCGAAACGTCGATGCAAATGAAGAGATAGATAACGGCCAGGGAGAATGCGATGTCGAGGCAGATCAGACGCTACAATCAGCCTACACCGGAGCGAAAATTAGGGTATTGGAGGGAATCGAGGCTGTCCGACTTCGCCCCGGGATGTACATTGGCGACACAACACCCCGCGGTCTGCACCATTTGGTATATGAGGTAGTCGACAACTCGATTGATGAGGCAATGGCTGGTTACTGCCTCAACATTGTGGTGACGCTGCATACTGACGGCTCCGTTTCAGTTGTTGACGACGGGCGCGGCATACCGGTTGATGTCCATGCCGACAGCGGCAAAAGCGCCTTGGAAGTCGTCTTGACCAAAGTCCATGCCGGCGGCAAGTTCGACCACGATACTTATAAGGTTTCCGGGGGACTGCACGGTGTCGGGATAACAGTTGTTAACGCGCTCTCAGAGTGGCTGGAGGCCGAGGTGCGCCGCGAGGGACAAATCTGGCGGCAATCCTATCAAAAGGGGCAATCGCAGGGAAACATCAGCGCTGAGGGTTTTACCAAGACGACTGGTACCACAATCCGCTTCCTGCCTGACAGCGAGATTTTTCCTCGGATCGAGTTCGATTTTGATATTTTGGAGAAGCGGCTTCGCGAATTGGCTTTCCTCAACAAGGGGATCCGAATACGCCTCATTGATGAGCGAACTGATGAGCCAAAAAACGTGGAATTCTTCTCGTCGGCAGGTTTGAGTGAGTTCGTTGCTTATCTGAATCGCGCTCAGACAGTTCTGCATCCGCCGATCATCTTCTCGGGGCGCGATGATGAGCGCGCTGTTGAAGTCGAGATTGCTTTGCAGTACAACGATTCTATCAGTGAGATGGTAGTTTCATTTTGCAACAACATCAATACTGTTGAGGGCGGTACACACTTAACAGGATTCCGCACAGCCTTGACCCGCACGCTGAATCAGTATGCAAAAACCGTTGCCCCGGCAAAGACTAGGGACCTGACGATTACCGGTGAGGACTTTAAGGAAGGGCTCACGGCGATCATCAACGTACGGGTACCCGATCCACAGTTTGAGGGTCAGACGAAAACGAAGCTCGGCAACAGCGAGGTCGAAGGAATCGTTGTCCGCATTGTGAACGAACGACTAGCCGAATTCCTCGAGACTAGCCCAAGCGTGGCCAAGAGAATCATCGTCAAGGCGCAGCTCGCTGCGGAGGCGCGCGAGGCAGCCCGAAAGGCGAGAGAATTAGTCCGCAACCGTAAGGGAATTCTTTCAGGTGGAGGACTGCCAGGTAAGCTAATGGATTGCTCTACCCACGACCAAGATTCTAGCGAACTTTTTCTGGTCGAGGGAGATTCGGCAGGCGGAACAGCTGAGGGGGGCCGTGATCGGATCTATCAAGCGATTCTTCCATTGCGAGGCAAAATCCTCAATGTGGAGCGCGCCAGGCTCGACCGCGTCTTGAGCAACGAAGAAATCCGCAATATCATCACTGCTGTCGGTAACAGCATCGGCGAAGAAGAAGACCCTGCCAAACGGCGGTATGGCAAGATTGTGATGATGAGTGACGCTGACGTCGACGGTTCTCACATCCGAACCCTCTTGATGACCTTTTTCTACCGGCAGATGCCAAGGCTTGTCTGCGAAGGGCATCTTTACATCGCCCAACCTCCTTTGTACATGATCCAGAGCGGCAAGAAAGAACGGCGATACGTGCACGCTGAGGATCAAATGCAGGCAATTCTTATCGATTCTGGACTAGCTGGCGCTTCCTTACACAGAGTTGGGCGTGAGGATCAGACGGACGAGATCACGGGTACGCGGCTACGAAGTTTGCTCAACTTACTTGCCGGAATCGAGCAAGGGTTGCGGGCTTTTGGCCGTCGCAACCGCTCTCTCCGGGAGTTTTTGGCAATGGCCTACACACCCAAACCGGATGCCGCCACGGCGCCAGACTGCCGAGATGGGTTGCTCCCCCTATTCTTAGTCGAGCACAACGGGAAAGAAGAACGGTTCTACAGTGAGAAGGAACGCCAAGACTACTTTTCGGTGCACGACTTGCAAGTCAGCGCCCGAAACTAAATTCGGGCTAAGCCCAACGCCAGATTCGCCGGCAATAGACAATCACCCTTCCGCGGACATTGAATCCTCTCTCGTTCCCCCTGCTGCCAATCAGCTGGTGCGCGAGACTGAATTGCACGAGGTCAAAATGCTCAACAAGCACTTGACCCGACTCCGCGACGAGTTCAACCTGCGGGCTGAAGTCCTATTGGCCCAAGAGGTGACGGGCGATGATCCAGCCCCACGGTTTTTACTCAACCGTGACGGTGATTCTCATCCTCTCTTGGATCTGCGGATGCTAATCCCGACCGTGCGCAGAATCGGTGAAAAAGAGATGAAGATCACCCGATTCAAAGGCTTGGGGGAAATGGATGCCGAACAACTGTGGGAAACAACGATGGATCCGGCGCGCCGTACGTTACTGCAAGTACGTCTTGAGGACACCGCTGCTGCCAACGATTTGTTCGCCACCCTCATGGGTGATGATGTCGAACCTCGCCGGGAGTTCATTGAAAAACATGCACTTGAGGCGAAGAACCTCGATGTTTGAGGTACTAGGGAGCTGCTTATCTAAAAATTAGAACAAGTCTCCCGCATAACTATGCTCGAAGAGGCGCGATATGACGAGAAAGACGCCTCAAATTCTCGTCCAGTAGCACACAGCCAATGAGAACCTTTCCGAGTGCGTACCAAGTCAAGGTTTATTACGCCCCGACGAGGATAGCAAGCGCCCCAAAGAATTACACCTGTGAAAAATCCTCCGGTGCAGTAGCGCGTTCCAGAATTAGGCCTATCCGGATGGTAGCGAGCGCTGTTGTCGTCACGGGAATTTTGCCCGTGTTCTGCACGATGTGAGAGGCTTGGCTTCGGATGGATCTTGTATCATACATTTCGCCTACTCAAAACTCCCGTACGGAGAAAGTCCGCAAGGACTTTAACGCTTTTTGCTTAAAAAGCCCGATGTATTCCTTAATAACAGCCGCATTAGTTTGCTGAAATCGCGATAAATGTTGGTGATCCGCGTCGTCTGTCATGACTACCCATACGATTGTCCGCGTTGTTCCAGCAGATCCAGTGTTTTCAAGCTATGAAGAAAAGCAGTGTTTAGCTCACACAGGCCACGACGCAAAGAAAGACTAAGCGACCGTTTTGGCCTGTGTTGAGCAGGCACGCTGCTGAAACTTGGACGCCAAAAGCGCACAAATGCAAAGCGGCTGTATCCTTTGGCAAATGAACAACTCTTGCATTCTCACCGTGAAGCGACCGGCGCCGGTGCAACTGTCAGAAACTGTGAGAACGTAAAGGCTACTTTCGTTGGAGTATCTGCCAGAGACGACATATCGATCAGTCGGCGGACTGTGCTTGGCGCAGCAAAAGGGGCATGCGAAGTCTACAAGGGTTTTCGATAACATAAGGACAATGCACAATTCGCCGTCATAATGCTCAAGACTCGTTGTAATTTCGACACGCTATCGTCGGTCTGATTTTGGGGTCCGTCCCGAGCGGGAACAGATGATGGGGATTGCTGAGAAAGTTGCGCGGCATTTTAGCGACGGTGTTCGTTCACGAGGCCAGTCGTATTTCATGAAAGGTCGCGTGACCGTTATAGCGGCTAGGGCCGGTGAGGTTATCGCTCGGGTCAGGGGAACCGCGAAATATCGGGTGCGGTTGCGCATGCGGGGTTCAAAGCTTTTGGTATCATGCACATGTCCCTATTTTAACCCTCAGGGAGAGCCATGCAAGCATCTCTGGGCGACGTTGCTCTTAGCCGAAGGGCGAGGATTCCTGGAGTCGCCACCGGTTTTCCCAGTGCATTTGGTGACAGAGAATCCCCGCCGCGTCAGAACTGGTGGATTGGGTGGATTGCCTGACATACGGAACGAGCCTCCGCTACACGAAGCCAGCGAACCATCTGAGACAGCAGGATTAGATCTAGGCATGGAAATGATCGGTCTAGGGCCATCTCGTCCGACTGGACCAGTTAGGCACGATGCTAGTGGAGCCAAGGGTAAAGACCGTCGGGCTCGGCGCGATGTGTCGGGCGAACCGCCGAATTGGAGCAAGTCAGGCCAATCACCTCGGAACTATCGCGGTGGGGCTAGGGGTCGTTCGAAGATCAAGGCTCCTGGCGTAGATCGAGGCTCAGGACCAAGTCGCACAAGGGCTATCAATCGTAATGCAAAGCGGCTATTGGTGTATGTGCTAGATGTTACAGCAACGCTGGCGCAAAACCAAATCATAGTTGACTTAGCCCGCCGTCAGCGACGGACAACTGGAGAGTGGGGACCACTGCGGCCTTGGTATTACGCCCCACATGCCGCGCACGTCAAATACGATCCAGAGGACGGTCTGATTCTGGCTCTTCTTGACGAGGCTCAAGGGATCACAACTCACGGTGGGTATTCAGCAGCTTCGGGCTTGGGTACTGCACCAGCACCACCGCCGGTGGTGCCAGCTCGCGGTATAACCAATGGGGCAGATGAGGTGTCACGACCAGCAGGGTCTTACAGTTCAATTTCGAAAGCGCTCTGCCGGTGAACGCGCAGCGCGTGGGATACGCCGGTTCGTGCTACGAAAGGACCAAGCGGCATTAGTCGAAAGGCTCGCGAGGACCAATCGGCTTCGGCTTCGGCGCACTGATGGCGAAGAAGACCCGCCGACGGTCCGTTGGGATGATGGCCAACCGTGGCGGTTTTTGCTTGAGGTGCGCCCAGAGTTAGGGGGAAAACGCTGGGCGTGGCGTGGATCGCTCCGTCGTGGTGACAGCCGAATGGACCTTTCCGAACCCTTGGTTCTGTTGCCAGGCCTACTGGTCCTGGGAGTCGGTCGCGCTGCCCGGTTCGACGACTTAGGAATCATGCCCTGGATCCTACGGCTCCGCTACGAAAAAGAGATCACGTTCGTCGAGCCCCAACAAGATCTTATGTTAGGTCGAGTCTTGGCCGAAACCCGAGTTCCCCCACTTGAATTGGTAGAGTCGCTTAATCTTGAAGAAATCAATGCTAAGCCTCGACCATGCCTGACTTTGCGCACTCCGCGGCAAAATTGGGGCCTAGCGTCTGATAAGCTGATTGGCGAACTGGAATTCGACTATGATGGTGCTGTAATTCCGGCGGGGCGGACCACGCCATTAGCCGTTTCGACAGAGTTGGGGTTGGTTATCCGGCGAGATCCACGAACTGAAAGCGCCGCCGATGTAAAGCTCTTTGAGTTGGGCTTCAGGGAAGCGAAGGATCCAAGACTTGATCCAGGCACGCTCGAGTTATCGGCCAAGCGGATATCCCAGGTAACCAAAGATCTAGTTGCAGTCGGCTGGCGCGTCGAGGCAGAGGGAAAGCTAATACGCCCAGCGGGTGAGTTCAAGCTATCGCTGGCCACCGGCATCGACTGGTTCGAGCTTGAAGGTGGGGTGGAATATGGCGATCAGAAGGTAAGTCTTCCGGCCTTATTGGCTGCTGCCCGTCGCGGTGAGTCAATGATCGAACTGGGAGACGGCTCGATGGGAATGCTTCCCGAGGAGTGGCTCAAAAAGTATGGCATGTTCGCTGACTTAGCCACAGCAGCTAACGGAGGTCTCCGCTTCAGTTCGGCACAGGCGGGTATTCTCGACGCCCTTTTGGCCGTCCAACCGGAGATTGAAGTTGATGTGGCGTTTGAGAAAGTCCGGCAAAATCTGCGGCAGTTCCAAGGAATTATACCCTTGGACTCCCCTCCAGGCTTCCATGGCGAGCTACGTCCCTATCAACGCGACGGATTAGGCTGGCTTGACTACCTACAACGGTTCGCATTCGGCGGTATCTTAGCCGACGACATGGGCTTAGGCAAGACAATCCAAGTCTTGGCACTCTTACAACGGCGACGAGCTCACCGACAAGCCAAAGAGCCATCACTGGCCGTCGTTCCACGCTCTTTGGTATTCAACTGGATTCAGGAAGCCGCGAAATTTACGCCGCGCCTCCGCGTGCTCGACTACACTGGGCCTGGACGGCATATCCTTCGCGAGGCGTTTGCCCAATACGACCTGATCATCACCACTTATGGCACCGTGCGTACCGACATCGCTGAGCTGACACAATTCCGGTTCGACTACGCGCTTCTCGATGAGGCACAGGCAATCAAGAATGCCGACAGCCAGTCAGCTAAAGCCGCTAGGCTCTTACGTAGTCGGCATAAGCTGGCCATCAGCGGAACGCCGATCGAGAACCATCTGGGGGAACTCTGGTCAATCTTTGAGTTCCTGAACCCAGGCATGCTCGGCAGCGATACGGTCTTCAAGAAGTACCTTGGAACCGGTACTACTCTAGATCAAACTGACCATGTTCTCTTGGCCAAGGCTCTTAGGCCATTTATTCTGCGCCGTACTAAGCAAGAGGTTGTTGAGGACCTCCCCGAAAAGACTGAGCAAACACTGTACTGTGATATGGAGGCAGAGCAAAAGCGGTGCTATGACGATTTGCGAGCACACTACCGAGGCGTGCTGCTCCGCAAGGATGCGACAGAACTTAACCGTTCCAAGATTGAGGTTCTGGAAGCCCTGCTGCGGCTTCGCCAATCAGCATGTCATCCTGGGTTGATTAACCCCGAGCTTACCGGTGAACCCAGTGCTAAACTCGAAGTGCTCCTGCCGTCAGTTTCCGAAGTTGTCGAGGAAGGACACAAGGTCTTGGTTTTTTCACAGTTCACCAGTTTCTTAGCGATTGTTCGCGAGCGACTCGATCGGGAAAAGATCGTCTATGAATATCTTGATGGACGGACCCGTAACCGGGCCGCAAAGGTTGAGCGGTTCCAGACCGACCCATACTGTTCGGTCTTTCTGATCAGCCTCAAGGCTGGTGGCCTTGGCCTGAACTTAACTGCCGCCGAATATGTTTACTTGCTCGACCCTTGGTGGAACCCAGCCGTCGAGGCTCAAGCGATTGACCGTTCACATCGCATTGGCCAGACCCAGCACGTATTTGCTTACCGGCTGATCTGCCGGGGCACAGTCGAAGAGAAAATCCTAGAACTGCAGCAGAAAAAGCGCGATTTGGCTGATGCAATCTTAAGCGCCGGAAATCGTGGCGTTATCCAAAACCTATCGCGTGAGGATCTTGAGTTCCTTCTTTCGTGAACTTAGGTTTTGCGGCCGGTAACCGTTTCGGTCGCGGTAGGGAACGCCCTTGCGGGCGTCCCCGCGCACAGATCCGTGCGAGCGGAGTTACCAAACACGGCTCTTACCTCGGGTGTTTGGCGTCGAAACGCGCGTCTGGGAACGGGTGCATGATCTTGGGTCGGAGGATCCAGCGATCTGCGTGCGGCCGAAACCGTTGCCACGTGATCCGGCGCCGCTGTTTACGTCTTCGCAGTGTGCGCAGCCAGCTTCGCGTGATCTCCGTGCTAAACGCTTCCAGAGCCGCCGTGTCGCCTGGCACTCCGTGGTAATCGAAGTACCCGCGCACCACGCCTGCGCAGCCATTTGCCTTGCTGCGAGATTGGCTCATGACGCCGGATGGAACGGAGCGCCAATTCGCACTTCACCTCGGTCAGCTTGGCTCGGAGCCGTTTGGTCGCAGTCTCCCGCTTCACGATGAACCCTTTATTTCCGCGGATTTGCCCACAGATGTGGGTGAATCCCAGAAACGTGAAGGTCTCCGGCTTGCGTTCGCCACGCTTCCGCTGGTTCTCGGTGATGAACCGCCCGAATTCGATCAGTCGCGTCTTATCGGGGTACAAGGCCAGGCCGAACTTACCGAAGCGTTCCCCCAGTTCGCGGAGGAACCGCTCGGCCTCATGACGGTGTTGGAGCTCCATGACTGGAACTGAGCGCATAAGCGGGACCCACCTGGGGGCGAAATGAGCGCGTAAGCGGGACCCACCCCAGCCACCTTCGGTATGGTGAACGTTCCTACATGGATCGATCACCTGCACGGAGGATGAGGACGTGGTTACCGTGGATGATTATGGCGCGATTCGGCGAGCCTTGCGCGATGGTTTGTCCATCCGGCAGATCGCCCGACAGTTTGGACACTCTCGAAGGACCGTACGGCACGCTCTCGTGCATGCGGACCCCCATCCCGAGCCATTGACCCGTAACCGTTTGGCCCCCCGGCTCGGGCCCTTCCAGGCGGTCATCGACCAGATCTTGGTCGATGACGAAACCGCTCCGCCCAAGCAGCGGCGCACCGCCGCCCAGATCTTCCGGCGCCTCCGCGACGAACAGCACTACCGCGGAGGGTATGCCCAGGTACAACGCCATCTGCGTAAGCACCGACGTCGGCATGAGGAAACATTCATTCCGCTGGGACATCTCCCGGGACAACGCCTCGAAGCCGACTTCGGACACATCCACATCGATTTCCCCGTGGGCCGCAGACTCGTGCCATTCCTGGTCACGGCTTGGGCCTACTCGAATGCCCCCTTCGTCCTGGCGCTCCCCTTTGAGCGCACCGAGGCGATCCTCGAAGGGATGGTCGCCGCCTTCAAGTTCTTCGGCGCCGTTCCCAAGGAAGTCTGGTGGGACAACCCGCGGACCGTCGCCACGCTGATCCTCCCGGGACGCGAACGCCAGTGCCATCCGAGCTACAAAGCGTTGGCCAGCCACTACGTCTTCGCCCCGCACTTCTGCATGCCGGCGCCGGCAACGAAAAGCCCGACGCCGAAGGAACCGTCAAGGCGGTCCAGAAGCGGTTTGCCACGCCCGTGCCTTGTGTCGCGAGCCTTGATGAGTTGAACACTCTCTTTCGCAAGCGTTGCGAGGCCGAGCGCGACCGCGTCGTGCAGTCGCTGCTCGGTCCGTTCACGATCAAGGACCGGCTCGTCGAGAACCTGGCCGGAGCGACCACGCTACCCAAGTATCGATTCGACCCGTGCGTGATTCGTCCGGCGGTCGCGGTCGACAAATTCCAGACCGTCGCCTTTGACAGCAATCGCTACAGCGTCCCGCGGCCGTTCGCTTTCCAGATGGTGAAGGTCAAGGCCTACGTCGCCAAGGTCGTGATCGTGGCGCACGGTCAGGTCGTCGCCACTCACGAACGATCCTTGGAGAAACACACGATGATTCTCGACCCGATCCACTATCTCGCGACCCTCGGCAAGAAGCCCGGCGCCTCGACCATTCCCCGGTATTTCGCGACTGGAAGCTCCCCGGGTGCTTCGCTGGCTTTCGTGCTGAACTGGAACGGATCCACGGCACGTTGGGCGGCTCACGCCGGTTCGTGCGAGTCTTACAACTGCTGGGCGAACATCCGATGTCGCGCGTGAATCGGGCGATCGAAGCCTGTCAGCGTGATCATCTCCAGAGCGCCGAGGCCGTGATCCAGCGGACCCGATCGCTCACGGCGATCGAGGCCACGAAACGCGGTGGCGCGGGGACTCCTTCCGACGAGCCCGCTGCGCCTCGTGTTGACGTCCCGCTCCCCGACCTCGGCCGCTTCAATCAACTTCTGAGCAGCCCCGATGCTGACAACCCCATCAGTGTCATCTTTGCCTGATCCGATCCCTTCAATCGCTTATCGGAAAGGAACCTGCCGATGGCTGATGCCACTATCGAGTTGCTCAAGAATCAGTTGCGACAACTTCGTTTGCCGACAATGGGCCGAGAGTTCGAGAAACTGGCGCGCGATGCCGCCGGTGCCAATCAAACTTTCACCCAGTTCTTGCTCCGCCTGACCGAGCTGGAGCTTGGCACCCGCGCCGCCAACGCGGTCACGACGAGAATCAAGGACGCCGGTTTTCCCGTGGACAAAGACTTCGACACCTTCGATTTCAGTGCGATGCCCCAGCTCTCCAAGCCGAAGATATTGGAGCTGGCACGTTGCGAATGGATCGCCCAGAAATCGAACTGCTGCCTGGTGGGAAGTCATGGCACTGGGAAAACTCATATTTCGATTGGACTCGGCCTTGCAGCGTGTCGAGCGGGCCTGCGGGTGCGGTTCTTCACGGCGGCCGAACTGGTGAGCCGACTCGAGACGGAGCAAAAGCAGTACACACTGGACCGCTTCCTGGGCCAGCTTGAGCGGGCGCACCTGTTGATCTGCGACGAGCTGGGCTACGTCACGATAAGCCGCGGCGGCGTGGAGCTCTTGTTCCGCGTTTTTGCCGACCGCTATGAACGCGGCAGCATCTTGGTGACGAGCAACCTACCTTTCAGCGAGTGGGGCCAGATCTTCCAGGGAGAGCGCATGACGGCTGCACTTTTGGACCGATTGACCCATCATGCGCATATTTTCGAGATGAATGGTGAGAGCTATCGTTTCCGCGAGTCGATGAAAACGAAGAAAGGCCGAAAGCCCGAGTGAACAGATCCGCCGTTCTTGCCCAGAGCGGCTATTTTAAGACCCAGGTGGTCCCCGCTTACGTGCTAAAGGTGGTCCCCGCTTACGCGCTCATTTCCACATGACGAAATCGTCGCCATAGTGCATGACGAGCACGTCGCCGGTCGCGGACTTGGTCCGCCACTGTTGAACCCACAGGTCGAAGACGTAATGAAGGAACATGTTGGCCAGGAGCGGTGAGGCCACGCCCCCAACAATGTTGCAAACTAGCTTGTTGGGGGCCTCGCTCAAAAGGGGACGGACTGACCCGATACACGATGCGAACCTCCTGGTCGTCGATCTCGACCTTCTTGACCAACGCCCGAACAATTTCCCGTCGCGTCTCCCAGCTCGGCTCTTGCAGCTCTTCGGAAACCCGGCGGGCGAACTTTTCCAGCTGTCCGATCACCAGCCAGAGTTCATCCTCCTGAGCCGCCTCGTTCATTTGTCTGCGGTGCTCACCCTCCCACTTGGCCAGCCGCTCCTTTGCGGCCAAGATCCGCGGCTCGAATTCCGATTTGTCAAGCATCCCATCGCCGTAGGCGTCGATGAGGCGTGAAATCAACTTCTTGGTACTCTTTCGCATTTTGTTGATATGCTCTAGCTCATGGCTTTGGTTCGTTCCCGTTGTCTGCAGCCGCCGCTGGTACTCCGCCCATACCCGCTCGGGCTCAGACAAGAGCCGGCTTACGTCTTCCCAGACTGAGGAGTCCAAGATATCGGTGCGGAGCTGCTTGTTCCAGCACAGGCGCTGGCCACCAAACCGATAGGCGTCGGAGCCTGTGCAGCGTTAATAGGCATACTGGACTTTGCCGTGGGCCGAGGCTCGGCTGACTGGCTTGCCATAGCAGCCGTAGCCGCACCGCTTGCAGACGACCAAGCCCTGAAGCAGGTAACGGGCACCACCGGGCCGATCGCGGCGTTGCCGATTCTCCTCCAGTTGAGACTGAACCGCCCCGAACAGTTCCTCACTCACCAGCGCCTGGAACGTCGATGAAGATTTGATCTTCAGAGGATGTATCCACTCGTGAGACAGTTCGCCACGGCTGGTCGGGTCGGCCGCGTTGCGGGCGGAGGCGCTTCGGCTTAAGGTTGCCGGAGCGGGTCTTGCCGAAGGCCGCCGTCCCCTTGTAGGCGGGGTTCTTGAGGATCAGCCAGACCACCGAGCGATCCCAGGCTGATTTGCCAGTCCGTGTGGGAATCCCGTCGCGTCGGAGACGTCGGCACACTTCGCCGATTGAGCAACGCTTCTGGCCAAACCACTCAAAGATCTTCCGCACGACGCGAGCCTCTTCGGCGAGGACTTGGTAACGCGCCTCGCCTTCCCCTTCGTGCTTGCTGACGTAACGATAGCCGTAGGGGGCGCCGCTGAGGACGTTGACCGAGCCGCGGCGGGCAGCGTACTGCTTGCCTCGGCGGTAGCGATCCATGATCTTGCGCGCGCTCATACTCGGCGAACATGCCCTGGACCTGCAGCAATAGGTTCTCCTCGGGTCCGCGGCCCGGAGGATTGCGCAGAAAGACTACTTCAACGCCGCAGCGGGTGAGTTCCTCAAGTATCAGCACTTGATAGGCATATTTGCGAGACAAGCGATCGGGATCGAGCACGTAAAGGCGATCGATGACACCCGCTGCGGCTTGGTCCCGGAGCCGTTCGAGGCCGGGGCGTGCCAGGATGTACCCGCTGTAACCGTCGTCCACGAAGTAAAGGCTCGGTTCGTACTTGAAGCCGTCACTCGCAATCCGCTGCGCGAGTGCCTCAAGCTGACTGGCGATTGTGTCCTCCTTCTCCTGCTGTTCCCCGGACACTCGGCCATAGAGCCCCACATGGGGATCGTCGTTTGTCATGGCTGGTCACGCTCCCCCGGCCTTGGATTGGGCACGCTGGATCGTGGTCGGCTGGTTACGGCCTGGCCGACCCCGTTGTCTTTTCACGGGACAAGAGATAACGGGGATTAACGCTTGATATGCAAGCGCGATCAGCTGGCTTTGAAGCCGAGTGAACTCGAAGTGGCGGGTAACAGGTGGGCTGAGCGTGGACTTCCGTGAAAACGCGATCATGGTGACTCCTCCTTGCCGAGATCGCGGATGTCGCCCTGCCTGGTGAGAAAACCGAGACGGGGCTGCCATCCTTGCCCGTACTTCGGTCGAAGCTGCGCTCTGCTGATGGCAGTGTCCAGAATCAGGGACGGTTTTGCAACATTGTTGGGGGCGTGATCACCGCGCCTCGCGGCGTGCCAACTTCGGTCTTCGTCCACTGGCCGTCCTCGATGACTCCCGCCTCGAGCCATTGCTGGACCAAGCGTAGAATCCTTCGGTCGGCGATCCGGTGCTCGAGGAACTTCAGTAGCCATCCGCGGTCGATGTTGTCAAAGAACCCTCGGATGTCCGCATCAAGCACCCAGTTCACCTTCCTCCTCATGAGTCCCACCCAGAGCGCGTCCAATGCATCATGCTGGCTGCGCCGGGGACGGAATCCTTAGGAGAACCCCAGGAAATCGACCTCGTAGATTTGGTTGAGCACCCGCAGCACGGCCTGTTGGACAATCTTGTCCTCCAGAGCCGCGATGCCCAACGGCCGCTGCCGTCGGTCCGCCTTCGGAATGAAGCCGCGATGGGATGGTCGCGCCCGGTAGGTCCCCCTGTGGATCCGGCGATGGAGATCGCGGAGCCGCTCTTCGAGGTTGTTATCGTGTTGCTCCCATGTTAGGCCATCGACCCCGGGGGCCGCTTCGTGCTTGAGCGCGTAGAAGCCTTCCTTGAGTCGCTCGAAGGTCACATGGTGCAACAGGGCGGTGAACCGTGCACGCCGATTGCGGCATGCTGCTTCTCGCACACGATCCAGAGCGAGCATCGCATTTAGCCGGCTCTGTGTCCGGGTTGCGGTCGCCCGCATCGTGTTCCCCTTAGCCGATCGCCTTCCCTCCACTACCTCCTCAGGTGCCTCATGCACACCCTTGTTCAGCGGCTTCTCTGGTATTACGCGATCGTCCGACTTCCCATGAGCGTGCATGCCAGATGTGCGGTCAAAGACCTTGTCCGGCCGACCCGCCATACCACCAGCGGGTACTCATGGGATCTCCCGTTTCCCGTGCGAAGAGTTTCCACGTATGCACAGGGTCTCTGACTGCGCGAGGTCTGACGGCGACTTGCCGATGGCGCCGTTCTCAGTGTAGCCTTCTACGTCGCTTAGCCGCATCGGCACCCTGGGACGACCTGATTTTGCAGCTCGATGGCTGGCCTACGTGTGCCCCCCCACCAATGTGTCCTGCTTCAGCTGGAAATGGAGAAACACCACGCCCGAGTTATAGAATACTCGGGAGGAGTTTCTTCGATGCGAAAGCCCCGTAAGAGCTACGCACTGGCTGAGAATGTCTTGGGACGGGGTTCCAGTGGAATTGTTTCGCCCGGTTTTGTGCGAGGAATTTCTCGGCCATCAAGTATTAGAGTTTTCACGGAACAGAGAGAGGCTAGCCTGGGGTGCAGGGGGCGGCAATGAGCAGCCCCGCTCGCCGGCACGAAGCCGGCGAAATTCCCAACCGGACGTTGGGCTTATGCTACGTCCTCCAGCAGCGTCTCCAGCCTCGCGCTTGCGGCGCGAGCCCAGTCCTGCCAACGGGGGATCTGGATCGATCGAGTGCCCGCATAAACCTCAGCGGGCACGAGCGAGTCACCTCCCTCTTCGGGCACCAGGGCCCAGTGGGGACGCAGGGTGTTGTAGCGGACATGGAACTCTGCCAGACACGCACGGGCGTGCTGGGGATTTTCATATAATCTCCAGTAGACCTCCTCGGTTTTCAGGGTCTGGTGAAACCGCTCTAAAAGTCCCAATTGCTGGGGCGTCCGGTACTGAATTCACACGTGGCTGTAGGGCTCACGGACGAACTCGGTGAACCGCCGAGCAATGAAGGACGGTCCGTTGTCGGTTACCAGGAACGGCCGTTTCACCAGCGGTCCCACCATTCGCTCAGCTTCCTCACGCGCCAGCTTCAGCGCGTACATGACTTCGCTCGCGCTGTAACTGAACGTCAGGTGACAGGCCAATAGGTAACGCAAGTAGTAGTCGATCGCCGTGACTGCGTACCACCAGCCGTGGCCGGGGATGTGAATGTAGGTGACATCCATCTGCCACAGATCGTTCGGCTGCTGGGGCAGGAGCTCGAAGAGCCGTGCTGCCTGATAAACCTCAGCTGCTCGCTCGCGGGGCTTCTGAAGCAGTCGATGATCCCGCATGACGATGTACGCCTCTCGATCCTTCACGGCATGGCCGGCACGACGGCACATGACTGCGATCCGCTTGTAGCCGTACCAGGGATTCTGAGTCGCTATCGTTACCACGGCTTGGACCACCCGTTCGGCAATTGGCTTCGGCGGAGGACCAGGACGTTTCCGCAAGCCCTCGTCCGTTGATGGTCGATACCAACTGCTCACGGCGATGCCTAGATGACCGAGAACCCGTCCAAGTCGCAGTATGCGAGCGATCTGGGTCTCGGCGATCTCTTCTGTAATCACGTGGCGCGTCTCCGTGGTCAGCGGGACTGCGCCGAGAGTTTTTTTAAAACTCGAACGGCGACCGTCAACTCGCCAATGACTTGGTCTCGGCTCTCAAGCTGGCGTTCGAGCTCAGCGACCTGACGGTCGCGAGCGCTGCTGCCGTTTTGGGTGCCGCCTGCCAACGCGGCCTCTCCAGCAGCGATGAAGTCATCCCGCCAACGGTACAACGTCGCCTCGGCAACACCGCAGCGACGCGCAATCGCCGCTGCTGGTTCTTCTCGGCGCAATAAACTCAATACAGCTTGCCGCCGCTCGTTGACTGGTACCTCACTGCGCTTTCCCATCGAATTCAGCTCCTCGGGGTATGCGGTCATGACGCCGCGGCTGTCACGACCTGATCAATTCTGCCCCGAGAAACCCTCTCACGCCACGATTCCCAAGAACCTCGAGCAATACACGGCGACCGTCAACTCCCCAATGACCTGGCCTCGGCTCTCAAGCTGGCGTTCAAACTCGGCGATCTGCCGCCGTTTTAGGTGCTGCCAGCCAACGCGGCCTCTCCACCGGCGAGGAAGTCATCTCGCCAACGGTACAACGTTGCCTTGGCAACGCCGCAGCGACGTGCGATCACCGCAGCTGGTTCTTCCCGGCGCAATAAACTCAATACAGCTTGCCGCCGCTCGTTGACTGGTACCTCACTGCGCTTTCCCATCGAATTCAGCTCCTCGGGGTATGCGGTCATGACGGCGTGGCTGCCACGACCTGACCTATTTTGCCCCGAGAAACCCTCTCACGCCGCGATTCCCAAGAACCTTGAGCTATACAAGGTATCGGTCGAGGATTGTCCAGAGGCCAAGCTGCTCGAACAGAGTGTGGACAGCGAGTACGGGTCGCCACGTCGAGGCATTGACTGCCTTCAGCTCTCTCGAGCCGTCTTGACCCAGCTTGAAATCACCACGCAGGCGCTGAAGTATCGGAAGCACCGCCAGGAGTGTGTCTTTCCGGCTAAGGTTGGCGACCACTCGTTGCTTGACTTTGTCCTGCTCGCGGTAGGCTTCTACAATGCGGATGTATTCGTTGACGGCGGCATTGCTGGAGCGAATTCTCACAGTTCTGGGATACACGAACGAGCGCGAGCCTCACTGGCGGAGCGGATTCGTCCGGCCAGGCATCACATCATCTATCACGACAATCTGCCACGGATTCAAGGTCAATTTTCGGCAAATTGTATGTATACATCAGTATAAATTGTCGCTACGCCTTACAACAATTTGCGAGAGCCCCGGCGCAGAGCCTGGAAAAATAGACGTTCGCACGTATAGTTCGAAACGCTATTGCCTTTTTTGCCCCAAACATTGGCTACGAGATCGCTGGAGGGCTGGCGATCCAGCGTAAGCATAGCGAAGTGGGGATCGGTCGCGGAACCCTGGCCCCGAGCCCGGCTGACCGCGGCTTGGTGACGAGGGGGTTCAATGACACCATCAAGCGCTAGCCTGGAGTCTAGAATGCCACCGGATCGCCAAGGTCGAAACCACTCGAAATGGCTCCGACAACTTGTTACGTTGTGGGTCAAGTTCCGTTCTCAGCATCATCGTTTCTGCCGAACCAATAGTTTAGTGTCGTGTCGAGCGACGTGGATGATGTAGCGATTCTCGCCGACCCGGAAATGTGCCTTGACAGTTACATGGAGCTGCGGACTTGATGGATCTGCTTTTGAACCCACCCGACGCGTGTCGTCCGCTGCGCAGTGCAACGCTTTCGCCGAAGGCCGCAATCCTGCTGGCAATCTGCTGCGGTCTTGCCGGCGGTTATCTCGATCTGGCAATCATTTTCTTCAAGAAGGTCTTTGGTGACGGTCAGAGACATTATGGAAATGGAGTGGACTTCCCTTGGATCGTTCCGCTTGGGCACGTCTTATTGTTGTTGATACCTGGCCTGCTTCTGGCGTTAGTGTGCTGGCTCAGGCCAAGACCCCTGTCAATGCACGCGGGGTGCTGGTTTTTCGCGACACTTGCTCTCTCGTCAGCTCTACTGCGGATGCCGTTTTACGGTCCTTCATCGCTACTGTTGGCTGCTGGTGCCGGTTTGCAGATCAGCCGCCGTGCCGCAGCCGTTGTCCAACATCCTCAGTTGGTGCGGCGAACCCTGCTATCGCTCCTCAGTCTGTTGAGTATTTTGGCGGCCCATTCATCGGGTTGGCGTGCGGTTCGAGATTATTGCGCCACCGCAACTCTTCCTCGACCTCCTTCGAACGCACGAAACGTTGTTCTAATCGTGTGGGACACAGTTCGTGCTGCTAATCTGAGCGTTTACGGATATCCGCGGAACACCACTCCCAATCTGGCGAAGTGGGCGCGTAAAGGAGTTCGATACAATCTGGCGATCGCGCCGGCCCCTTGGACGTACCCCTCACACACATCCTTCTTCACTGGCTACTGGCCGTTCCAGCTGATCTCGCAGCGGAAATTCACACTCGACGCTCCAATGCCAACGCTTGCGGAACACCTGGCGTCACGAGGGTATCTGACTGCGGGATTTGCAGCGAATACCAAAGTCCTCACTTACGAAACAAAGCTGGATCGAGGATTTACTCACTTCGAAGACTTCCCACTCACGCTGCGCTCCTTTCTAAGCCGAACGGTGGCAGGAAGCTGGATCCTTGAGTACATCCTCTATCGCAATGATTGGTACGAATCGAAATGGATCCGCTTGCAATCCCGCAATGCGAGCGCGATCAACGGCTCTTTCTTCAATTGGTTACGGTACCGGAAAAAAGGTCGCCCCTTTTTTGCGTATCTCAACTACTTCGATGCCCATGACCCCTATATGCCACCTAATGCATACGCGGGCCGTTTCGGAATTCGTCCAAATTCACCGGAGGACTACCGTTTCTTGCTTGAGTATTCGACGCCAGGATGGAGAAGTATGCAGGAACGAGACATCCTGATGGCGCACGACTGCTATGACGATTGCATTGCCTATCTCGACGACCACGTCGGGCAATTCCTCGACGAACTCGAAGACCAAGGGCTTCTCGACAGCACGCTGGTGATTATCACCGCCGATCACGGGGAATCGTTCGGCGATCATCGGTCGTTTCTCCATGGCAACGGCCTCTACCTTGAGGAGACCGGTGTCCCACTAGTGATCCTTGGCCCGAGTGCACCTGCCGACCGTATTGTCGCCGATCCCGTTAGCCTACGCGATTTGCCAGCCACTGTTATGGACCAGTTAGGCCTCTCGGCAGGCTCGCCGTTCCCCGGTCGCTCGTTGGCGGCTCACTGGAAGATGGCTCCAGGCGAAAAACCGCAGGAAAGCAGTCCCGCGTTTTCGGAGTTCACGACTCTGACCGCCTTTAGGCCTAAGGTACTTCGAAACCTCGGCCAGACGGGAATTCAAATGTCCTTGGTGTCCGCAGGAAAGCATTACATGAGGGATGGCTTTGGATTCGAGGAGCTTTATGATTTGAGCAAGGACTCACTTGAAATCGTAAATTTAATTGATTCCGAGGAATGTACGCAGTACGTGCAAAACTTCCGGAAAATGCTCCTTGAAGAATTAAACAATCACCGTGCCTCAAGCGAGGTGGGGACTGCTTACTTAAGGAATTATAGACAACGGCTCCAATCTCTTGTCCCGGGAAACCATTGATTTCTAGCACCGATTTCAGCGTCCGACGTTCAGGTGACCGAACAGGCGCAGTAAAGCGAAGGCGCTCTCGCGAGACAACCGTCATCTAACCGAGAAAGCGAGGATTACGCTTGATTTGACAATTGGCCCAGGTTTTGTGGGTCCGCGGAGCCGCTTGCACTGCGTCCCCATCAGCCTAAACAGACCTAATGTCACAATTTCCCCGCAGCGGATGCGAAACATATTGTACAATTATAATATATATATACAATGCGATCGCGGCTAACACTAACTATGAGTGACAATATATTTATATTACATGAGTTGAGATATTAAGGATAGTTTACTGTCATGCAATTGCGGCGCAACTCAATTGACGCTCTGATTGCCGTGTCGATTTCAGTTGTGAGTGCCTTCGTGCTTCTGGGCACAAGCCACGACTATGCGATGGTTTTCGACGAAGCGTTCACGGTCGACCGCGAGATAACGCTGGCTCACTGGTTTAGCGGTATTCTGACACCAGCGCGTGATTCTAATCGTTCGGATTTCTTCACTCGGGAGATGATTGAAACGTACTGGAGGTTTAGCCGCGAAGAACCCGACGGACACCCCCCGTTCTACGCTTTGCTGGGCCTTGCAGGCTACTGGCTATCTCGGAGGTGGGTCGATCCGCTCACGTCCTATCGTCTTGGCCCAATAGCCCTAAACGCGGCGACAGCAGGATTAGTCTTTTTGTTTTTGGCGAGGCGGCGCGGCCGACTCGCGGGACTGACCGCTGCCTTGGCATTCATGCTCCTGCCAAGGACATTCGCACACGCCCACTACGCTCACTATGATATGCCGGTCACTTGCCTCTGGCTGTTGACACAGGCTGCGTTTCTCAAGAGCCTTCGCTTGGTCCGATGGATCGGTCCATTTGGAGTCTTGCTTGGGCTCGCGGCCGGAACGAAGCTTACCGGTTGGTTTGCGTTGGTTCCTCCACTAGTATGGTGGACCATCCATGAAGGATTCCCAATTGCTCGTCGGTTGATCCAGAACGTCGCGTTTGATGGCCAGACCCGAGCTATCGCGAAATCCTCTCCACTAAAACTGCCGGCTACTCTCGCGTTGGCTTTGGGAATACCGCTGGCCGCATTGACGCTGTACGCCATTCAACCTGCTTGGTGGTCGGCACCAATTCTGGGGTTCGAGCGCTTTCTTGCGTCAAACCTTTCTCGCGAAAAGACGGTCCCCGTTACATCGCTATATCTTGGTGCTATTTATCGATTCGCGCTGCCCTGGCATAACACGCTGGTTTTGACGGCGGTCACGACGCCTGTTTTCGTCGTGGTCCTCGGGGTTCTTGGCATCGGCACGACCGTCTGCAGGGCACGATCTACCCCTGAAGAACTGATCTGGTGCCTAAGTTGGTCTGTACTGATGATTGTCCGGGCTTTGCCGAACGTCCCTGGCCATGACGTGGAGCGTCTGATCCTTCCCAGCTTGGCCAGCCTTTCGGTACTCGCAGGATTCGGCGTAGGCTTCTTAGCCGATCAATTTACTCGGCTCCGGTTTGCGTTTGTCGCTTCGGCGGTCGCGATCTTGGCCATCGGAGAGTGTATCGTGGGCATCTCGCAGACTTATCCTTATAACCTTTCATACTATAACTTTGCCGTAGGAGGGCTCCGTGGCGCCGAACAGCTCGGCTTTGAAGAGACTTACTACTGGGAGACGTTGGGACCGGAGTTTCTTATTTGGGTCCGTCAACAATCTCTTCTGGAGCCTCTCGAGCTTAGATTTCCGCTCGGGTTAATGAACATTATTCTGTTTGCGCCACTGGGGCATCTTTCCCGCGAGCGTAAAGGTCGTCGACCTTGAAGCCACGACGTGTCCGTACTATGTTCTGCAGCGTACGCGAGGCATTTATGCCCCACAGGATTGGTGGCTGGAACGAAATGGCCATCCCGTCTTCGCAATTCAGAGACACGGGATCGACCTTTTGCGCGTTTACGCGTTTGACGAGTGGACCCAAGCCGTTAGTGCAACCCGCGACGAACCGGGCGTCCTGAAGTCGTCTCGGAAACCTAGCTAGCGTCTTGGGGACTGAATGAGGAACACGCAATTGACTGAACAAGGCCGAGCGAGGCACTCATGGAAACGATTTCGCAGAATCTGTTTTCATCCGCGCGACACGTCGGCGAAAGCGATCTAGCAATGGCTGCATGGATTTTGCATGCGCTTGATTCTGCAACTCGTTCGGGTCATCGCGGCTGTTGAACAACTCCTCACTCCCATCTCCGTCGTTGCGAATATAAACAAAGTCTCCTTCGGTCACAGACAAAAGCCCGCCCCGGTGCGCAGGCGACCTACCGTGGCTCGGGTTGGATGGGTTGGGCTTCGGTAGCTCCGAGATCGCTTCCCCAGTCACAAACAAGTGAGCCTCCGGGGACGACTCTCGCCATAGACGCGACAGTGAATTGCCGGAGAACGGCGCCCCATCGCTTAATCCGACCAATTCTACGATTGTGGCCGGCAGATCACGGAGGCTGACTGTGTCTTGCACAATCCCATGGAATTCTTCGTGCGCGGGCAGTACGAACAGAAGGGGTACTCGGACCTCATTGCGGTAAAGGCTCTCCCCGTGGTCAAACAGTCGGTGCTCTCCAAATCCCTCTCCATGATCGGACGTGACTATGACCAACGTCTGACCTAGCACTCCGTGGCGTTGCAGCTCGACAAACAGCTTGTCTAAGTTCTTGTCCAAGTAGGTCAGGCAATTGTCATAGGAGTCTAGTGCCAGTCTCCGATAGTTCTCCCGTAACTGCAACTTATCGAATGATTCCCAGTATTCCGTGAGGAATATGAATTCGGCGGGTCTTTTCGGTTTAAACCCGAATGGATAGGCGGCGCCACTAGGCAGCACGTACGGCGCATGAGCGTCATAGAAGTTTAGGAATGCAAAAAACGGTCGCGATGGCTCACGACGTCGCTCCAACCAGTCGATGAACCCCTGACAAATGGTCTTGGCATCCTTTCTCCGCTCCACGACAAAGAGTGACGCAAACCAGGACTCTCGTAGCGGACGGAACGGGCCGACGTCGAATGTCCGACCGAAGAAGACACCGCAATCCGAAATCAGCTGCAAGGCATGGTCGACGAGCCAGGCCGTCCGAAGCGGCATTAAATGCTCAAGAACATAATCCTCATAGTGGGTAAAACCGCGGTTCAGCCCAGTTTCGTATGAGCAATAGAGGGTGTTGGCGACAAATCCCGCCGTCGCATAACCACGAGAGCCCAAGTAATCCGCGAGTGTTGGAAAGCTCCCGGTGAGCGGCGTCAACCACTTAACGCCGAGTTCATGAGGTAAGCGGCCTGTGAAAAAGCTGGCGTGCGATGCTAACGTCCAGGGAGCTGTTGCGCGTGCCTCGTCAAAACGAATTCCCCGCTTTGCCACTGTTTCGAGTGCCGGTGACGTGCGACGCTCATAGCCGTAAAGGCTCAAACGATCAGCCCGAACAGTGTCGAGAACGATTAACAAGATGTTCGGCGAGTCGGCGGACGGGAACGGCCTGCCTCCCTCCCGCCACTCCTTAAGCCAGTCTCCCCCGAATACAAGAAGCGCCACGATCAAGACCAATCCCAACAGGGCCGGAAAAGTCAGGAGCAGCCACTGGCGCAATATGGTTACGTGGGCTTCCAGAATTGAGGCCAGACAACATGCGATCCCGAGAGCCAAAACCACCCATGCAGCAGGATAGATTCGCGAATCTGTCACGATGAGTACTGGCAGAACGGCCCAGAAACAGATGAAGCGCGACGAAAACCAAGCGCCGCGACGAGGCCAAGATTTTGTCGCAATCGCTAATGACAGTCCGACTGCACCAAACAGCAAGAGTGTTGATAGTGGCACCAACCAGACGAAATGCCGGCTTAGCATATAAAGCCGGTTCGTTGGGTCAATACCCCGACACAACAGCCTCGCCCCCACCTCCAGAAGGCCGCTAGCCAGACCAGACCAGGCCGACAGCATGAGCACATCCACTGGCCAAAGCTGATGCCGGTCCATTGAGCTTCGCATGGATTGAGGCAAAGGCACGCTTCGACCCGCCGAGTTTATCGCGAACACGGGAAATTTTTCCGAACTTCGACGACTGGACCTGCCGAGAACGACTATGTTCGAACTCTACGTGAGTGGTGACAGGATATCTCAGATTTCATTTGCATCTGGCGCCGCCCGAATATCCTACTACATAGTTGTGAACACGCAAAATGGAACCGAGTACGGAATCCGGGCCGGTTTTGAGCAGATAGAGACTGACAGATGATGTGAAGATAGTGGTTGCTTCGGCGCTGGCGCATATCTTGGGACGGGGTTCCAGTGGAATTGTTTCGCCCGGTTTTGTGCGAGGAATTTTGTCTTGGGACGGGGTTCCAGTGGAATTTTTCGGCCCGCTTTTGTGAGAGGAATTTCTCGGCCATCAAGTATTAGAGTTTTCACGGAACAGAGAGAGGCTAGCCTGGGGTGCAGGGGGCGGCAATGAGCAGCCCCGCTCGCCGGCACGAAGCCGGCGAAATTCCCAACCGGACGTTGGGCTCATGCTACGTCCTCCAGCAACGTCTCCAGCCTCGCGCTTGCGGCGCGAGCCCAGTCCTGCCAACGGGGAATCTGGATCGATCGAGTGCCCGCATAAACCTCAGCGGGCACGAGCGGGTCACCTCCCTCTTCGGGCACCAGGGCCCAGTGGGGACGCAGGGTGTTGTAGCGGACATGGAACTCTGCCAGACACGCACGGGCGTGCTGGGGATTTTCATATAATCTCCAGTAGACCTCCTCGGTTTTCAGGGTCTGGTGAAACCGCTCTAAAAGTCCCAATTGCTGGGGCGTCCGGTACTGAATTCACACGTGGCTGTAGGGCTCACGGACGAACTCGGTGAACCGCCGAGCAATGAAGGACGGTCCGTTGTCGGTTACCAGGAACGGCCGTTTCACCAGCGGTCCCACCATTCGCTCAGCTTCCTCACGCGCCAGCTTCAGCACGTACATGACTTCGCTCGCGCTGTAACTGAACGTCAGGTGACAGGCCAATAGGTAACGCAAGTAGTAGTCGATCGCCGTGACTGCGTACCACCAGCCGTGGCCGGGGATGTGAATGTAGGTGACATCCATCTGCCACAGATCGTTCGGCTGCTGGGGCAGGAGCTCGAAGAGCCGTGCTGCCTGATAAACCTCAGCTGCTCGCTCGCGGGGCTTCTGAAGCAGTCGATGATCCCGCATGACGATGTACGCCTCTCGATCCTTCACGGCGTGGCCGGCGCGACGGCACATTACTGCGATCCGCTTGTAGCCATACCAGGGATTCTGAGTCGCCATCGTTACCACAGCTTGGACCACCCGTTCGGCAATTGGCTTCGGCGGAGGACCAGGACGTTTCCGCAAGCCCTGGTCCGTTGAAGGTCGATACCAACTGCTCACGGCGATGCCTAGATGACTGAGAACCCGGCCAAGTCGCAGTATGCGACCGATCTGGGTCTCGGCGATCTCTTCTGTAATCACGTGGCGCGTCTCCGTGGTCAGCGGTGTCAGCGGGACTGCGCCGAGAGTTTTTTTAAAACTCGAACGGCGACCGTCAACTCCCCAATGACCTGGCCTCGGCTCTCAAGCTGGCGTTCGAACTCGGCGATCTGCCGGTCGCGCAAGCTGCCGCCGTTTGGGGTGCCGCCAGCCAACGCGGCCTCTCCACCGGCGAGGAAGTCATCTCGCCAACGGTACAACGTTGCCTCGGCAACGCCGCAGCGACGTGCGATCACCGCTGCTGGTTCTTCCCGGCGCAATAAACTCAATACGGCTTGCCGCCGCTCGTTGACTGGTACCTCACTGCGCTTTCCCATCGAATTCAGCTCCTCGGGGTATGCGGTCATGACGGCGTGGCTGCCACGACCTGACCTATTCTGCCCCGAGAAACCCTCTCACGCCACGATTCCCAAGAACCTTCAGCTATACAGAAAGACCGCCGTTTTGATCGCAATGCGCTTGACCGTCTAGGCGTGAAATGGAGGACGCGCATTCCTTTTCCTCAGCAGTGCCGCATTTCGGTCTCGCAGCGATTAGTGTGTTGGTTCAGCGTGAATGGGACAAACGGCTCTGCTCGTTAAGGGAGTCGGAACAACACAAAAACTGTAAATGGATTCATCGCTTTGGAGCCAATCCCGGAGCCGGTATTCGGGCGGCTTCGTGCCGCCCTTCCGGTCTTGGCCCTGGGTCAGCGCTTAGGTCGCGTCCCCGCGTTGCCCTATCCTCCGCCCAGGCTCTGTCAGGGTACATCGCGGCAGCATAACTGGTCCACTTCCTTCTCGTTAACCTTGGCTCGCCTCCTGGCAGCGGCCGCTGCCAGTTTTTGTCGCCTTGCCGCCCAGATTGCCCCAGCACTACCTGCCAGCTTGTCCGCCGGAGTAATGTAGGCAATTGCGCTGTGTAACCGGACCGTGTTGTAATAGGTCACGAACTCGGCAATGAGCCGTCGAGCGTCTTCCAAACTCAACGGGGTCGCTACGCGGATGCAGCCTGTTTTCAGGGTTTTGTACCATCGCTCCATGTTCCCGTTGCTCTGGGGATGATAGAACGATGTTCTCACGTGAGTCATGCCGCATAGGCGGATGAACTCCTTGAAATCCTTGGCGACGAATTGCGGCCCGTTGTCGGAAATGATACGGGGTCGCTCGCCGGGAAACTGCTCTCGGGCCCGCTGAATGACCGTCTCCACCTCGAATGCTTTCATGGTGTCGCGGATCTCCCAGTGGATGACGAACCGGCTGTGACCGTCGAGGATGCTGCAAAGGAAGTAGAACGTCCCGCAGATGTTGATGTATGAGACATCGATGTGCCAATGCTCATGCGGCTGTGCCGGCTGCTCGAAGCCCTTCCCCCTCCTGGAGGGCTTTCCCCAGCGCGGATGCAGTTTGCCAGCCGCTTTGAGCACACGATAGACGCTAGAGGGGCTGACCGCCACGACGTTAGCGTCGAGCATTATGTAGGTCAACCGCCGGTATCCCTCCGAAGAGTAGACATCATGGAAGGCGATGATCGCGACTGTTTCCCAGTCCTCCAGCCAGAAATCACGAGGGACGGCGGCGTTGTGCTGGTTGGAATTGCCCAGCCGGCAACTCCAGCGGTTGAAATTGCTGCGTGCGATCTCCAGCCACCCGATTAAGAGCAATACTGATAGGCCGGTTCGGCTGGTCCAGTGCTGGACGAACTGGACGACGACCAAATCGCGGGTCGCGTGGGGAACCCACCTGCCGTTCAAAGCTCCCCAAACTCTTTTTTTAGCTTGACGTGCTCCTCCATCAGCTCCGAGAGCACCTCGTGCTTGCGTTGGAGTTTCTGTTCCAGGAGGGCGATCTTGCGATCTTTGCCATCCGTGGCACGTCGGGCGCGGGCCTCGAAGGCAGCGACCCCGTTCTCGAAGAAATCCTTCTGCCAGCGATAGAACATGGAAGGACCGATGCCGTGTTTGTCACACAGGTCGGAGACAGGCGTGCCTTCCAGGAGGTGAAGGCGAAGAATTGCAACCTTCTCCTGTGACGTGAACCGTTTCCGGATTCACTTGGACATGGGCAAACCTCCGCTCGAAATAGTACCTTATTCGAGCAAGCAGTTTGTCCCATTTCGACTGAAGCAGCACATTAGAGCTTCACCGGGTCTAGGTCACTTGAAGCTGAAAACTCATAGCGTTTGAGTCAAGTTTCACGCGGGCACTTTTTCATTCTTGATCCACTGATCGATCTTTTCATCGAATTGATCAAACGCTCTGCGTAACTCCGAATTATCCCGAGCTTCGTCTGGAACGACTTGCGCGAGGCCGGGCCGCAGAAGTCGATTGTAGATACGAGTGCAGAACAGCGCGGTTCGGGCACCCTGTACCGTCACCTCATAGCGGTGCGTTCCGGGGATCCGCTCGATCAAGCCGTGTAGGCGCAGTCGGCGCAGGTGGTAAGTCATCTGTCCCGCGGTCATGTCGTCAGGGGCGATCCCCAAGAGGGGAGCACAATGGTTCCGCAAGTCGCGGTTGGAAAAACCACGGGGTAACAGACGAAACACCAGCAAAGCGCCGAATAATGCTTGCACGACCATGTCGGCGAAACGCAAGGCGCTGGCCCGTTGCCCATCAACCTCGACCGGTCCATTGACCCCTCGGAACGCGTCTTCACCGATGGCGCAGTCCTGGCTGATCCGTTGGACGTCCAGTAGACGTCGGTTGGCTTGGAAGCCGAGCCGCCGCAAGGCGGGCAGGTTGGACAGCCGTTTGCCAATGGCGAAGTCGCGCGGGTCGTTGATCGTGGTCTCGGTCCGAAGGGCGCGGCCCTCTTTGTGATACTGCTTGATCCGTGAACGCTTGTAGTCGATATGAAGTGACGGCGTGACCCCTTCGGTAAGCACGCGCGTCCGGAACCGCCCAGGCGTTCGCCTGTTGACTCGCCGGTTGAAGATCAGTTGCACCTGATCCGGGCGACCGATGTCGAGGTTCTCGCGGATTACCTCCTCGAAGAAAACGCGGCCACTGAGGGGCCGATCCAAGACTTGGGTCAATGAAAACTCGGCCTGGAGGATCGACACGTCGTAGCGATAGCCGGCCGCGCGATCTTGGCGTGTGAATGGATGCGGAAGACGTGCCAGCCATTTCCGTAGCAGCTTGTCGATCTTGGCGGCTGAGAGTCCGTCGCAGAGCTGTTGCAGTCGTCGGGAATCGGCGCAGCTCAGAATGCCGTTGTCCAGAGCCTCGAAAGCGATCCCTTCCTTCGCCAGTTGGCATTTGACGTATTCATGCCCGTTGATGCAGAGCTTGGCATTGTATGGGAAATACGTGCAAAACTTGATGAAGAACGGACCGAAATCTTCGTCACGCCCATAGAAGTAAAAGTGGTTGACCATGGCCGTAGTTCGAACGATCCAAGGATACGTGTGGCCGGTCTCGGGATTGCGGCGCTTCTCAGTGCGGAAGACCGGCGTCTTCTCTTGGGCTTTCCCGACGAAGACGATTCCCTCGGCGCCATGGAATTGAGAATGGTACTCCTTGGCGACATCATCCTTGCGTTGCCCCTTGGCGAACGTAATCAGGGGAATCTGCTCCTCAAGGACGAAGCGATTGACTGCGGCGATGAACGATTTGCTCATGGGGTCCATGAGAGCCGAGGAAGCGAAAGTCTCACCACGGTGGAAACGGAAGAAGGCGGCGACACCCCGGTCAGTCTGCAACGCGGGCTGATAGACGTTGAGATACATACGGTCGATGCCTTCAACCTCGAGTGTCACGTGTTCACTGAGCACTTCGGCAACAGTACGTGGTAAACTCATGAGTGGCTCCGGTCGTCACGACCCCTCGGGGTCAACCAACCGCTCTGCGGTTCAAATTGGGGATGCTTTCGAGCATACCCCGTCTTAGGCACGACCGGAGCCATCTTGTTTACATCTCGTCGGTCTGAGGCAGAGCCTCGTTAGTATTCCGGTCCCTTTGTAGCTGTAGCGACATCGCATTGTACGCCCGTCCCTAAGATTCGTACTCAGATTGTTTGCCATTTTATTCTTGCGGACGTGCGACGGCATCGGCAACGTAACGTAAGATGTCCAACGGCTGTTGGTTGTTCCCTTGACCCGACTTGTGAGTTTCGACCATCATCATCCGATGGTCGATCCGTTCAACGGCACGGACGGGTCGCGCGATCGCAACCGGCAGCACGTCGTTGCCTTGCTTATCTATTTGGGTGGGCGTCGCATTGTAAGCGTCCGAGATAACCATTCTTGCGGCGTCGGGTAGCCTGAGAAGCGGACCAACCCGTCACTTCTCAGGAGCCGAAACCGTGCCGAGAATCGCTGACCCAAAGCTCCATACGCTCTGGCGCGATCGCATCCACCGCCAAGTGGAAAGCGGTCTGAGTATCGCGCAGTTCTGTACCCAAGAGCGTCTTTCCGTCGCGTCGTTTCACGCTTGGAAACGCCGACACCGGCTTATAGACCTCGCAGATCGTCGCCCGGGATTGCCCGCCCCATCGGCTTTCCTCCCCGTTACCGTGCGCATCGTCGAGCGCCCGTCCGACGCGCCAATGCCAATCGAGGCCGACCTACCAAATGGAGTCCGCCTTCGGATCCCAACCGCGAACGCCCGACTGGCCTGTCACCTCGTCCGCGCGATCGCTGAAGCCAGGACCAACTCCGGAGGTTCGCGATGATAAACCTTCCCCACCTCGTGCGGGTGTTCCTCCACGCTCCACCGACCGATCTTCGCAAAGGTTTCGACGCCCTTTCCGGTTTGGTGATCGCAGCCTTTTCGCAGGATCCGACGTCCGGCCATCTTTTCTTGTTCGTGAACCGACGCCGCGATCGCCTCAAGATCCTCTACTGGGACCGCGACGGACTGGCCATCTGGTACAAACGACTCGAAACACCAGGCTCGTTCCAGATTCCCGTAGCCCCGCGCGATGCAGTATCGATCGAAATGACCCCGACCCAACTGGCACTGATCCTCTCCGGCATCGACTTGAGATCTGTTCGGCAATGCAAACGGTATGAGCGTCCGACGTCGGAAGCCGAAAAATCGATCGGTGCCCCCTTGTAAGATCGCATGTTCGCGCTATAATCCAGGCCATGATTCATCCAGAGTCGTGGCCGACTGATCCTCGCGAATGTCATGACCTGCTGCAACGATTCACCCAGCAGGTTGACGACCTCCAAGCGGCGCTTGATCAAGCCGCGAAGCTGCACGATCAGGTTCTCCAAGAGCACGAGCTAACCGTCCAAGGGCTGCGTCATCAGCTGGAGCTCTACCGCCGCTACGTCTTTGGCCCGCGACGGGAACGGTTGGTGGAAGCCCCGGGACAAGGACATCTCTTTGAGCTCGACCTGATCGAGACCATCACCACGCCCTTGCCCGAGCCGCCGGCCGGCGACCCAGGCACTGCGCCTCGACAGCGCCGTTCACGCAAGCCGGATTATGATCGACTACCTCAAGTCCGCATCGAGCACGACATACCCGAGGCCGAGAAGGTCTGCACGCATTGCGGAGAAGCCAAGGCACGCATCGGCGAGGATGAGGCACGCGTGCTGGAGTTCATCCCCGCCCGCTTTGAGCTCCAGGTCCATGTGCTCCCCAAGTATGCTTGCTCCCGCTGCCGTGATGGAGTCGTGGCTCCTGAGGTTCCCGCGCGTCCTGTGAGTGGCTGTATTGCCGGTGCGGGCGTACTTGCCGAGGTGGTCGTCTCCAAATTCGCGGAACACATGCCGCTGTATCGGTTCGAAGACATCTCGAGCCGTTATGGTCTGCATTTGCCCCGCAGCACCCTTTGCGACTGGGTCCGCAATGTCGCTGACTTGCTGAAGCCGCTCTACGAGTTTCAGAAGGACTTGGTGCAGTCGGCACCGGTGATCTGGACTGACGACACGCACGTGACAGTCTTGGGCGGCGATCAGCCAGGCAGCCGCAAGGGGCGGTTCTGGGTTTACATCGGTCCCACGACGATCCCCTATGACGTGTACGACTTCACGGAGGATCGCAAGCGCGACGGACCCGCCCGGTTCCTGGCGAACTTCACGGGATACTTACAGGCCGACGCCTTCAGCGGGTACGACGCCATTTATGCGGGGTCCGACGGCAAGATTCGCGAAGTCGCGTGCTGGGCACATGCGCGTCGGAAGTTCTTCGATGCACGATTGTCGGCTCCCGCGGAAGCTTCGCTGGTTTTGCAGATGATCTGGCGGCTCTACAAAGTCAAGGATCGGGTTCGGCCACTCGATGACGATGCGCGACGTGCAATGCGCCAGACGGAAGCAGTGCCGATCTTGGAGCGGCTCCGCGAGGAATTGGATCGCTTGTCATCGAAGTTGTTGCCCAAGTCGGCGCTGGCGCAAGCGGTGACTTACGCGTCCAACCAATGGCAAGCGTTGTGCCGGTACACGGAAGACGGCCGGCTGACGATCGACAATAACATGTCGGAGCGTCGGGTTCGGGATCAGGCAATCGGGCGCAAGAATTGGATGTTCCTCGGGAGTGTCGAGGCCGGGCCGCGAGCGGCCGTGCTGTGCACGATCCTTGCAGGAGCGAAGCGCCATCGGCTTGAACCTTGGGCCTACTTGCATGACGTGATCCTGCAGCTCGCGGTCGACGCGAGTCCGGAGTTCTTGGCCGGCTTGCTGCCGGATCGTTGGGCACTGGCGCATCCCGAGCACATCCTGACGTATCGGCTTGAGGAATCCCGACAGAAGGCACAACGTCGGGATCAGCGCCGGGCGCAAAGGTCCTGGCCGAAGTGAAACCGGGTGAGGCGACGACGCCTCGCCTCACTGCTCTCTCATCTCGCTGCGCACCCAACGCTGCCGCGCACGACGCCCTGGAAATCTCGGACGCTTACGTCGCATTCGCTAGTTCAGAGGCGAGGTCGTTCGATGAGTACGCCGATCCGGATCGCTGCCGTTGGACTATTCTGCCTGGTCGTAGCGACGAGTGCGGTCTATTTCGTGCTATCAGTAATCAGTCTGCAGCGGCAGACAAGCTATCGCGGCAGGCTGTCGTCCCTGCGTTCATCCAAAGATATTGAGTCCACAAGCCGTCCACGTGCACGCGAAGACAGTGAGATGCAAAGAAAGTCGGAGGCGATTTTTCTCGACTTGGACAAGATCGAGGACGGAGGGTTCGGCATAGCTAGTGAATACACTGGTGTGATTCGAGATCACCGATCACTGCGCGAGCTAAGCGAGGCAATCCAAGCAAGGGGACGTGTAGGGCTCGCCGTGTTGGAGGCTGAGTGCGAAAAGTTACACGTTGGTCCCCAATCATCTCCGACAGAAGCGGCCCGTGCAGGACGGATTTTCTACGAGCGCGGCTTGCTCGAGATGTACGAAGGTCGCTTCTCCGACGCCAGTTCGTCGTTCCAGAGATCACTGGAGATTGGCCGCTCGTTTGGTATTCCAATGCGAGTCCAGAGTGACTTGATGGTGCTCCTAGGCATCGTTGCCATGCGACAGGGCGAAGTCGACAATTGCATTGCATGCGCAGGTCCTTCGAGTTGCATCTTTCCAATCGCGCGAGAGGCTGTTCACACACGCCAAATTGGCTCGCGCGAAGCGATTCAACGTTTCGCGACGTACCTCGCGGAGCGACCAGGAGACCTTCGCGTTCGCTGGCTGCTGAACATTGCCTACATGACACTGGGTGAGTATCCCGAGAAGGTGCCGGTGCCGTACTTGATCCCACTCGATACGTTCCGATCTGGTCTCGACGTGGGACGGTTTGAGAACATTGCGCCGTCAGTCGGCTTGACCGCTCGCGGGCCAAACTTGGCCGGCGGGAGCGTATTCGACGACTTTACTGGTGACGGCCTGCTAGACCTTTTTACAACCTCACTTGCCGCTGATACTGGAGCTTCCCTCTTCGTCAATCGAGGTGATGGAACATTTGCTGAGCGGTCGACCGCGTCCGGTCTTGCTGATCAGGTTTATGCTTTGAACGTCACACGCGCGGATTTCGACAACGATGGCCATCTTGACGTGCTGCTCTTGCGCGGCGGTTGGGAGAATCCGCTTCGGCTGTCGTTGTTGCGAAACACAGGAGGTGGCCGTTTTGACGACGTGACCATCCTCACAGGTATGGATGAGCCGATCGCGACCGAATCGGCTGCTTGGGGCGATTACGATAACGACGGGCTGGTGGACGTGTTCGTCTGTGGCGAATACGTCTCGCCGTCCGGTGATCCGGCGATTTCTCACTCCGACCTACGCAATCGATGCCGACTGTATCATAACCTTGGAAATGGGAGATTCGTCGACAAGGCGGCAAAGGCCGGCGTTACCAACGAACGCTGCGCGAAAGGCTCGATATGGGGTGACTACGACGACGACGGGCGTCCCGATCTCTATGTCTCAAACATGCGCGGACAGTGCCGCCTTTATCACAACGAGGGGGACGGTACATTCCGGGATGTTGCCCCGAAGCTTGATGTCATGGGCGCGGATGTTAGCTTTGCTTGCTGGTTCTGGGACTATGACAACGACGGGCATCTGGACCTCTATGTCAACGAAAACCAAACGAGCCTAGCCGAGACGGCAGCAATCGCCATGGGCATCTCTGTGGAAAGGTCTGGTAGGCCCCGGCTCTATCGTAACCTCGGCGCTTCGGGTTTTCGCGACGTCACGCGCGAGGTTGGCCTAGACCGACCGATGGCCCCAATGGGCTGTAACTTCGGTGACATCGACAACGACGGCTTTCTCGATTTCTACCTCGGTACCGGTTGGATGTCCTTCTCCGGTCTCGTGCCGAACCTCATGTTCAAGAACGTCGAGGGGCACCGGTTTGTGGACGTAACCGTCTCCTCGGGCACCGGCCACCTCCAGAAAGGGCATGGCATCTCGTTTGCCGATTGGGACTGCGATGGCGACCTCGATTTGTTCGTCGAAGCTGGGGGAGCCGTTCCCGGAGACAAGTCGTTTAACCTTCTCTTCTCCAATCCCGGCCACGGCCGCCACTGGCTAAAGGTCAAGCTCATCGGGATCAAGAGTAACCGCGCAGGCGCTCGGGGCCAAAATCACAGCCGTTGTGGCCAGCCCCCAAAGAGCCTCAAGATCGATCCACCGCACGGTTGGCAACAATGGCAGCTTCGGAGGCAACAGCCTGGTTGAATCAATCGGTCTCCTGGACGCAACCCAAGTCGCTGAACTCACGATTGTCTGGCCGACGAGTCGTACAACTCAGACCTTCTACAACATCGCCGCAGATCAGTTGATCGAGATCACGGAGGGTTCTGACGCTTTTACGGCGCTGCCACACCAACGAGTCATCCAGCCGGCACAAGTCGTTGAAACCAACGAATTCGTCAAGATTAGCAAGAACACAGGGGCAATGACAACATCATTAGGAAATATATTAATCATTATAATTTGAATATTAACGCAAATATTACGTTTTTACGATAGAAGCAGATGCGCGATGTGCATAGCAAACGGCTCTTCAACATGACGCGCGCTAGCAGCAACGTGTAACCATTTCCGAGATCGTGCTGTTTGCCCTTAGCCGCAGAGGTTTCGGATGAGGAGCGCGCTGTGTAGCGCACTGCCGAGGGACAGTGACATTTCGGAAGGGCTCATTCCAGATGGCAATCACGGTGCGCTCGCCATCCGATCACGTGGTCAATTTAGGCAATCAATTGTCACCACGGAAACGGTACCGCAGGAGTTAGCACGAACCGGATTCGCACAAGGTACTTTCGTCGCGCACAGGCGCACAACGAGCGTAGTGGAACAGAATCGTGTCGTCATTTGCACAAACCCTCTATTTACGCAAAGGGACGGTTTGCGGATTCTGTTCACGCGCACTTACAAACATGACCGATGCTCGGGCCGGCATTATATTTAGAAAAACCTTCTCATGAATTGAAAAATCTGTGCGAAACGGCCAACAGCTGACGTATTGATCGGCTTTGACCACTCTCAAGGAGGCGGTTTGCCTAGCTGAGCATCACCACGACGTAGTAAACTTGGTCGCCCGTCTGTTTGGAAACGAGCTTAAGTACAGAATCAAGTGGCGATAGCGTTGAGATTGTCCCAACCGTAGTTGAAATGAGCGGCGGTCCCCTACACACATTTTCATGCCACGCGTTGCTTGCTTCCAGCCCGTTGTTCGCGCACCAAAGACTCAAGAGCCTTGACAAAGGTTGGCATGGCTCGGCAGCCTTTGAGTCGTCGGAACTTGGACTCGGCTCGGAGCAGACCGGCTGCGCACCAGCGCTTTCGCATATTACCATCACGCCATCGAGTCACGCGAGCGGTTACGCGTCGGGTGACGCTCAAGGCAGATTCGATCGGATTCGTCGTAGCCAACGTGAGACGCAGCGCGACTGATACGCCCAATCGCACCACCGTCAACGTCTCCAGCAGCCCTTCTCGCAGGCTCGCTGCCGCGTCGGGATTGATCCGGCTCAGCCATTTGCCCGTGCCTTCCAGGGACTGCTTGGCGGCCTCATAGTCGTTCTCCTGGTAGGCCGCACCGAGCCGCTGGTCCAGCTCCGGCAAGTGTTTCTCCGGAACGTGAGCCTTCACATTGCGTTTCTTGCACCATCCGGACGCAATCGCAGAATGGCGGGCCACGATTATCCTGCCTTTCGTGCGTCTGAACCCGCAATCACAGCCCCGTAAATAATTTCGCGTGACCGTCTCAGTCAGCCCTTCTCATCCTGCGAGCTGAGGAGGGCACAGCCATGGCACGGAGGAGACGGGCGAGTGCAATTGCACCATGGGTGATCAAGTCGGTGACGGTGCGGCCACGTGACGGTCTGCATCGGCTCCGTCAAGTGTACCGAATCCTGCTCCAAGAAGACCCTAAGGACCAGTGTCGAACGGCCTGTGAAACGGAGGTGTCCGATGCGCGCCGCGATCTATGCCAGAGTATCCACCGAGAGGCAGGGCAGAGAGCAAACGGTCGACAGCCAAGTGGAGAGCCTCCGTCGATGGGCAGATGAGCAGCACCACGAACTGTCGCCAGAACACATCTACGTCGACGAGGGATACACGGGCACTCGGCTGGACCGTCCCGCACTGGACTTTTTACGCGACGCAGTGCAGTTGGGCGCCATTGACGTCATCGCGGTTTTGAGCCCAGACCGTCTCGCGCAAGTACGCTTACCAGGTACTGCTGCTCGAGGAACTTCGCAAGGCTGGTTGTGAAGTCGTCTTTCTCCACCGGCCGATCACGGACGACCCGCAGGACCAGTTGCTCCTTCAGATTCAGGGGGCCGTGGCTGAATACGAGCGAGCCGTGATCGGCGAGCGCTTCCGCCGTGGCAAGCTTCAGAAGGCTCGTGAAGGCCACTGGCTTGGAGGTAGGGCGCCTTACGGATATCGCTACATTCCCAAGCGGGACGGAGTGCCAGGCTATCTGGTTGTCAACGAGGATGAGGCGATCTTCGTGCGACAATTGTTTACCTGGCTGGTAGAGGAGCGAATGACGATTCGCCAGATCGTCAAGCGGCTCAACGAAGGACCGTGGTGGCCGCGTTCGGGTCGACATCCCTGGTCGTCATCCGTCGTGCACCGGATCCTCTACGACGAGACCTACGCCGGTATGGCGCAGCACCAACCGGTATCGCTTTGTCCCACCGAAGAAGCCACGATCCCGAGCACTTGGCCGAGGCGAGAACACGTGCCGGCAGCCCCGCCCCCGTGAGGAATGGATCGGCATCCCGGTACCAGCCCTGATCGATCAGGAGACTTATCGCCGCGCCCAAGACCAGTTGGCACGGAACGCAACACTCTCGTTCCGCAATAACACGCGACATTCCTACCTACTGCGCTGCTTGTTGACGTGCCGGACTTGCGGCCTAAGGATGTTCGGCATCAGCCCCACATCCACTCAAGGTCGGTCACTCCCCCGCTATTACCGGTGCAGCGGCAAGGATTGCACGAGCAGCTCGCGGGAGCACCGCTGTTCTCAGCGGATGACACTAGCGGAGACGCTAGAGGCAGCAGTCTGGGGCCATATTCAGCAACTCCTCAGCGATCCAGAGGTGTTGCTTGCCCAGTTCCGTGATACGGCCCAGCACCACCGAAGGAGGAAACGTGAGCCAACAGACCGAAGCCGACAAGCTGCAGGCCCAGCTCAGGCGACTGGATCGGGAGGCAGGACGGCTCGTCGACGCGTACCAAGCCGACATCATCAGCCTGGACGACTTGGATCAACGGCGGCGGCGGCTCGCCGAACGCCGCGTCGTGCTGTCCGAGCAGTATGAGCAACAACTGAGGTTGGCGCGAGAGTCAGCCCATGCCCAAAACGTCTTGAGCGACCTGAGCACTTTCTGCGACCGAATCCGCAACCGCCTGAATGGGGCGAGTTTGGAGGAAAAGCAAGCGATATTGCAGTTACTAATCGATCGGGTGATTGTGGGGGAGGAGACGTTGGAGATCCGCCACGTGATTCCCTTGCGCGGCCAGTTGCCTACGGGATCGAACTCGGAGCTTCCAGATTGTGGATTGCGCCGGATGGTGTGGATCTGGCACCGCTGGATCACGGCATTGTGGCCCCAGACCCGACTTGCTGCTGCATGTAGCGCTTTGGAGCCATCGAGCACCAAGAGCGTCGGCTGCGTCGTGTCCAGGCCCTGTTCTCGCAGGTTCTCCAGGAGCTCCGTGCAAACGACGGCGTTCTCAGTTGCACCTTGCCGCAGGCCGAGGATCCGCTTTGTACCGTCCTGCGTGATACCCATCGCCACCACCATCGTCTCACCCGCGTACTCCACGCCGTCGATCATCACCACAGGAAATCGCTGGCCATCGAAGCGACGTTCGGCCAGCGCCTTGACTTGGGCGAGTGAAGCCCGGACGAAATCGCGGCTGACGCTCGATTTCGCCACGCCAAAACCATCGCGAGCCATGTCAATGACCTGCTCATACTCGCGCGTGCTTACACCACGCACCATGCGCCGCAGCACGGCACTGGGCATGGCATCGGGGGACTGGAGCCTTGCATGCATTTCCAAGGGCACTTCCCCGCCGCCAGCAGCTTGTCGCACTCGGGGACGTGTAATCGACACCTTCTGCCCAGCCAGGGTTGCTATGCCCTGCTGATGGCCATACCGCGTGTGAACGCGCTCGGGCTGACGCTCGTAGCGTCGGCCGCACAATCGGGTCACCTTCTCCTCCATCAGACCCAAGGCGACCATGAGGCCCAATTCAGTGGCAAGCGTCTCCAGAGAATCCTGCATCAAGTTCAGGAGGTCATCCCGATCTAGAGGCAATTGGATTTCACGGGCTGCTGCCTTGGCTTGGGTCCGACGTTTTTGCCCAATCCGCTTGCGGGATTTGACACGGTTTGCATAGGCTCGTTTCAAGGCGGTTCCTCCTCCATTCAAGGGAAATTTCCACGTCCAGTCTAGCGACCGGACGGGAGGAACCGTCTCTTTCAATTTTCAACTAGGACCGGGGCACCCTCCTCATAGCGTTACTCATCTAGGCGATTGCGGGGAAAGCTCGGCATTTATCGGACTTTGGAGCTTTGGAGTGCGGCGGATCAGTGATGTACTCTGATCGTAAGCAACGCTGGGGCAATTCGCGCGATTGGACAGGCAACTCGAATGACAGTTAAGCTCCGCTTCGAGCGCAAACCGTCGATTAGCGCGACGGCGATCGGGAGTCTCGGTCCATGGCAGATAGGGGCTTGTCTTTTCGCCCTTTCATACGCGACGGCACTCTTTACGTTGTCGATGTTCAAGCTTCTCAGCTTTTTTATCATGCCGTCGCTCTTCATTGATATGCTCTTTATTGGTTTCCCGCTGGGCGCCTGGCTCGGCGCCCGATTCATTCCGGCCGACCGACGTCATTTCTTTCGGTGTCTCTGGTTGCTGCAGCTGGTTATGTGGGCTTCAGTCGCTGCCTGCATGACGGCCAAACGGTTTGATTACCTACGAGCACACCTGTTCGACATCGTGCTTTCGCGCCTTGTGGTCCAACTCGCAGTTTTCGTGGTAATGTTTTTGCCCTTTTTCGCCCTTTACGGGCTCTGCGAGTATCTAGGTTACCAGCTTGGCCGCCGCAGCCTTCGGGGTCGGATGCGACTTGTCTATGCCCTCGTGCTATTTGGTGCAGCCGCGGCGTACGTGTCCCTGAAGGAGTTTCTCCCGGCCCTGGGAATGGCTCGTCTGCTTGCTGTCGCCTTCATCGCACTATCGACGGCAATCTTGGCCTTGGGTGGCCGATGGGCACGATGGGCCATGGCGCTTGAGATGACTGTCCTTCTGGCGAGTTGTTGTCGGCCGGGCCTCGAGGGAGAATTCCTCGCGCTCTACAAGGGTCGAGGCGCGCGTTCAACATCAGACTACCAGGTCAATCAGGGATTCCAGACCGTGTTTCAGAAATGGGGGCGGTTCAGCCTTTGCGAGATCTTGGCCGCTCCCGACCGCAGGGTTTACTACGGCTTCTACAACGATGTCTTCCAGTGGGAATACGCCCCAATGTTAGGCTTTTCCGAGGCATCACTGGGGGCTGTTCCAATTCTCCTTTCCCGGCCTGGCCAGCGGCTCGCGATAATCGGCTCGGGGGGCGGCCGGCAGGTGCGCCTTGCTGAGCGCCTCGGAGGCCGCTCGATCGTCGCCATCGAACTTGAGCCGGCCATCTTCGAGGCCGTGCGCACTCCGCGTCATCTTCTTGCTGCGTTCGGCCGGGTCTACGATGTGCCGGCGGTCACGCCGGTTCGAGCGGAAGCGCGCGGATACTTCGAGCAAAGCCGAGAAGCGTTTGATCTGATCTACCTGCCCAGCGTCGGTGGTTACCCCCAGATGATGATCGAGCCGGGAAATATGATACGCACCTTCGAGGCTTACCAGACTCTTCGCGAGCACCTGACTGTACACGGAATCCTCGCGATCTGGTACCCGCGAGGGCTTGATTCCAAGGGCATTCTCACCGACCAGTATGTCCAAACGCTTCGTGTCCTGGGACTCAAGACAGAAGCATACGAAAACGATCACGAATTCCTGATTCTGGCTTTCCACGATCCAAGCGCAACTATTCCCCGGGCCACTGACCTCGACCAATACCTAACAATGGGGGATCCAGCGATTGCCAGCGCGCCTGAGTTCGGCACCTTTCGGGCCAGAAGCCATACCGTTAGGGACGATCCTGATTTCTTGCCGATCACGGACGCGAAGCCATTCTTAGCGGGCAACGTCCGCTATATCCTATCGATGACCCAAGTCTCGAAACTCTTCGCGCTCGGCGCCGCTGTCCTCGGGCTCGCGGGAATGGTAGTGTGGTGGGGGGTACGCTCCTGCGGGAAAGAGCAAGTCGAGGGTCGGTCGTTCGCCACCGTGGCCATGCTTGCCCTCCTGATCGGCGCGAACTTCCTGATGGTTGAGCACAGCCTCATTCTGGTCTTGTTCCGCCGACTCTATGTTTACGACGACGCCCTAGGGATGGGCGCGATCGGATTTCTGACGTTCTCTGGCGTCGGGAGCCTTTTCGCTGGAAGGCGAGCTCGCCCGGTTTTCCTGGTCGCCGGCGCGGCCGCAATGATCATCTTCCTGGCGAGCGGCGCGCGACCACCGCTGCTTGCCATCACTCTTGCTGTACCGATCACGCTCACGGCCGGAATGCTGTTCCCGGCGCGATTCGAGCTAGCTTCGCGAAATCCGGTGGCCGTGTTTGCTCTCGATGCCGTCGGTGCAGCCTGGGGAGCGCTGCTCTCCACCTTCATCCCCATCATCTGGGGCATCGATAGTTTCATCTACGTGTCCGGCACGCTGTATGTCGTCACACTGGCGGCCGACGCCTGGCTGCATGGTTACCAACTCGTTCCCCGCAATTGGCGGAAGCCCTGAACACCGACTGCGCAAGTGCTACGGCACCCGCCGCCAAGTTCGCCAGCAGTTCCGAACCGCCAAAGCAGCCGCTTACTGCCGTAGCCCTCATCGAACGTCAGCCAATCAAAGCGGAGTCCGTTGCCGATAGCGCGGTCATACAGCTCCAAGGCGATCTTCCACTTGGGCCGATAAGTCACAGTGTCGGGGATCCCAGCTTCTCGACAGCGGTCGCGATCGGCATCCCAGCTTTCGGGGAGGTACAACTCGCCGTCGAGGAGGCAGTGGAAATCCTCACGCGCGAAGCTCAAGTGGACGGTAACAACGCAGTTCTCGGTCTTGCCCAGCCGACCACACCACTGCTTCTGGACGCCGGGTGTCTTGTCACCCTTTTTCGGGTCGCTGGTTTCGTCGAAGCTCCCAATGATATGGGGACCTTCATGCTCAGCGGCGACGAGTTGTTGGAGCCGTTCACACAGCCGATCCTCTTGCCAGCGGTGTTGGCTGAGAAACTCCTGCAAGGTGCGCGGCGGGACGCCCGCGTCGAGTGCAATCGGCTCCACGCTCTTTTCCGGGAGGTCCGAAAGCTGACCTCGGACATACACGCCCAAGTGCGCACGAGTGTCCTTACGATCGAAGCAATCGTGAATGAGATCGATGAACTTGGCGAGTTTCGGCTCCAGCCGACGAATCTGGTCGACATCCGTGTCCTGCCCTCCGGAAGTCCTTGGCAAGACACAGCTTCGTCTCGAATAGGAATTAGGGCAAGATCAACTTGGCGCTGTAGAGTTAACTCACGGGCTCGATACAATCGCCGACCCGCAGCTCTTGTCGACTCAGCACGTCCGTGCGGGTTGTACCGCCCGGCGGCTTCACACTGCCGTCGACATTGTTCGGCACAGTGCACCGCCTCAAAGGCACGGTTCACCAGGAACGCGACAAGCTGCTTGAGATCGCAAAGAATGTGGAAGATGTCACTTTGGCAACGGACCTTAGTGGTCCCTATTCACAATTAACGGTGGGGTTGCGATGTCTCGCGGTCTGACCTATTCTCGGAGCGTTCGGCCGGAAAGCCGATCGCCTCTTGCGAATGGAGTCGCACCATGCCTGGCCCCGCGCCTGTCGGCCGACCCACTTTCCCTGACCAGTTCCTTGATGAATGTCGGAGCCTCGTTCGCAGGCGAACGGTCCAGCACGGCCGGCGCCAGAGGGCTCGGTTGGTTCTCTTGCTCCACGAATCGCCGGACTTATCGAACGTCGCAGTCGGGGCTCTGGTTGAACTGCACGCCAATTCCGTCCAACGCTGGTGTCACCGGTGGGCATGCGGCAACTTCTCCTTGGCCGATAAAGCGGGCCGCGAACGCAAGCCCGCTTTTTCCCCCTCGCGACCGGGCAATCGTCAAGGCGGTCGCTTGTGAGACCGTGTGCCAGACCAAGTTGCCACTGAGTCGGCTGTCGACTTCTGACTTGGCCGACAGAACTTCGATGGCCTTGGGCCGATCGATCAGTCCCAGCACCGTTTGGCGAATCCTGCACACGGACGCGATCAAACCCTGGCGGTATCAGTACTGGATCTTTCCACGCGACCCGAAGTTCTCCGAAAAAGCTGGGCGGGTTCTGGACCTGTACGCTGGCTCGTGGGAGGGCAAACCGCTGGGCCGCCGGGACTACATCATCAGCTCGGATGAGAAGACGAGCATCCAGGCGCGCATCCGATGTCACGCGACTCTGCCGACCGGGCCGGCACGTCCCATGCGAGTGGAACATGAGTACGAGCGAGGAGGCGCATTGCAGTACCTGGCCGCTTGGGACGTTCGCCGCGGCCGAGTCCTGGGTCGATGCGAAGACAAGACCGGAATCGATTCGTTCGGCCGATTGGTCGATCACGTGATGCGGAGTGAGCCATACCGATCGGCCAGCCGTGTTTTCTGGGTCGTGGACAACGGCTTCTCTCACCGCGGTCAAGCAGCGATCCGGCGACTGCGGAAGGCTTACCGTAAGGCAGTCCTGGTTCATACGCCCGTGCACGCCAGTTGGCTCAATCAGGTGGAAATCTATTTTTCGATCATCCAGAGGAAGGTTTTGACCCCGAACGACTTCGCCAGCTCGGAGGAAGTTGAGCAGCGACTGCGATTGTACGAAGAGCTGAGCAATCGAGAGCCTCGCCCGTTTCAATGGAAATTCGACCGTGCTGCTCTGCTCAAGATCCTTGCAAAACTGGAAGCCAAACACGAACTCGTGTCGTAGACATCGGTCCAATAACGCCACAGCGCCGGCGCGAGGCATCGGGTCTAACCCCACCGTTAATTGTGAAATGGACCACTTAGGCAGGGCCAAGGCTTGGCCAACGCGCGGTCCCGTGCCTGCGTCGGCGACACTGGCATCAGGGTTGAAGCCCTGATCGACCAATTGCAGCAGATGCACACCCCAGGTCTCGGCGTCGCGATGATCCTCTTGGCTAAGCAGGTAGCAATAGGTCGATGCGGTATCGACGCCCCTGAGCACTAGTTGACCGGCCTGAAAGATCTCGTCACGGCACCGATGCGCGCACCGCCCAGATCGCAATTGCGGCTAATCGCCCAAGCCGGTTCGACAGCACGGGCGACGATGTTGTGGACCGTACCGAGCGAGATACGCTAGTCGAAGACGTCGCGGAGTAATTCGATGACGGCTTGGTACGGGACGTGGCCGATCATCACCAAGGCTAGGACGAGCTGCCGCAACCAAGCCTTGGTCACCGGGAGGTAGAAGCGGACCTTCTCAGTTTTGGGTTCGAGGGTAAAGGCGCGAGTCAGAGCATCCTGGGTGGTGTAGGTTTGGTGGCAGAGGAACTTACGGCTGACCCCATTCTTCCGGGCCAGATCTGAGACGGGTTGAGCCCCTGCAAGGACCTGGGTAGCCAGCGCCTGCCGTACCTCGGGTCGCAGCCTCTGCGCTGGCAAAGGAAGGAGGCTAGGCAGTTCCGCAATCGGGCATCCAGGCCTAGATCAGATTGCGTGAACGAGCACGAGAACGTAGCTTGGGCGTCCATGCCTGTCACCTTTGTGATGGTGTGGGATTGTGAGCCCCAGCACCAATATGGACGAAACGGGCATTTCAGAAAATCCCTCTCAACTCAATCTCCTGTTACCTGACTTTGAACCGAGTCAGAAACGAGAAAACGGATTCGACGCAAACTGTTACCCCTCGTAGAAATTCCCGTCGTTGCCCGCTCGAACTTCGGGTTAGGCCGCTGGCGGCATCAAGAATAAGCGGCATCCCGACGAGTGCGGTATTGCCATCAGCACGTGCCCAACCTACCGAGTGTGTCCCAACTCTAGTGCGCTCTGCGTGGCATGACACTACGCCGATGACGATCAGGCGCGCATCTCTCTGGCGCGGGTAGTGCACTTGTCTCACGGTTTTGCGGGGGGCGGCGTGATCGGCCGCTGGTGAAGTACCTTGAAGAAATCAGAACCTTCGGTGATCTCAATCGATTGGTCGGCGTCGATGTTGCGGAAGGTCTGCGTCGAATGGCTGGTCGGCCAACTCACCGTCAAACGATCAACAACCTTGGCGTCGCGCAAGCCGACGAGCTCGACCAAGGAATTGCCGCCGAAGCTGCCGTTGTTGCCAACCGTCCGATAGACCGACCGCGAACCGCCAGAGGCGTCTTTAAGCTCGACTTGGATCTTGGCACCGAGCGCCGAACGGTTGGTTTTGGTGCCGATCAGTTTCACCTTCAGCCAGTGCCGGTTGTGCCCCGGGTTCTGGAAGAGAACGTTGTAGGCTTGGTCGCCAGGGTAGGCACCGCCGAGTACGGCGAAGAGGTCGAGGTCGCCATCATTGTCCCAGTCGGCGAATGAGATCCCGTGCCCCTTTTGAAGGTGGCCGGTGCCGGAGCCTGAGGTGATGTCCGCAAAACGACTACCGTCGATGTTCTTGACCATGATGTTAGGGATCAATCCTGAGTAAGACATCCAGCCGGTCCCGAAGTACGCATCGAGATAGCCATCGTTGTCGATATCGCCGAAGTTAGCCCCCATCGCCGAGAGCGACCAAGTGAAGCCGGCCTGGGTGGTGACGTCCCGGAAACCATCGGGCCCAACGTTGCGGTAGAGATGGGAGAAGCCGGGTTCGCTCACATGCAGACCCATGTAATTGGCCACCACGGTGGCCAAGTCTTGATTGTAATTGACCACGAAGAGGTCGAGCCGGCCGTCATTGTCGAAGTCCCAAAACCAGCATGCAAACGAGTGGTCGGTGGAGAGCCCGGCGACACCCAACTCGGGCGACGTCCTTGAAACGGCCGTTCCCCTCGTTGCGATAGAGCCGGCATGGGCCATCCATGTTCGAAACGAACAGGTCTAGCCAGCCGTCCGCGTCGTAGTCACCCCAGGCTGACCCCTTGGCCACGCGATTGTTGACGATGCCGGCCTGGACGGCAACATCCTTGAAAGTGCCATTGCCCTGGTTACGGTACAGCCGGCTTCGGTCGCTGTCTTTGGACGGATCTCCGCGATGCTCGCCGGCCAGCGTCGCGTCCCCGTGGTGCTCTCCGCAGACGAACAGGTCGACGAGTCCATCGTTGTCGTAGTCACCCCAGACAGCGGACTCCGATGAGATTGGTACGCTCATCCCACCCGCGATCGTCACGGCGACGAAAACTCCTCTACCTTTGTTTCGGAGCAGCGAGAGCCGTAGCGGATGTTCCCAGGCACCGCGAAGCAGGAGCACGTCGGGGTTGCCATCATTGTCGAAGTCGGCGTGTGAAAGGTTAAGTGCATAGATCTGCTGGCTGAGACTCGACGCGGCCGAGTGGTCTTCGAATGTGCCATCATTGCGGTTGACGAACAGCGACGCGCCTAGGTCAGCATCAATTGACGTCGTTAAGAGATCGACCAGGCCGTCGCCATTAAAATCGTCGAAAATGCTACCACCAGCGAGGTTGGCCCCGCGCTCCCAGACCAACGCGAGTTGCAATGTTTTCGAACCGGAAGGACTCGAGCGTCGAACCGAAGAGTCCAGGGGCAATGAGATATGCGCCTGGGACTTTTCCGGGATATTCACCCAGCGTCATATATGCAATATTTAAGAGCCAGCGGACATGCAGATCGCCGGGCGAGAGTTCCAGGCATGCCAGGAAATGCTTGACCGCCTCGCGCGAGCCCGCTTGCTGGAGATGGACAGCCTCGCGGTCGATTGGAAATATGCAACTCGACGGGCCCACGCACTCGAGGCAGTTCTCGATCTCGCCCCGCCGCAGTGCGGCAATGCCCATAAGGACATGCATGTTGGCCTGAACGTCCGGCGAGATCCCTGGCCTTCGGCTTAGCTCCAATGCCCGTCCGAGCCAGGAGGCAGCCTCGGAGAATTTACCTTCGTACATGTAAAGAAAGGCTATGGACCGCGCAAGCGGAATCACCTCAGACAACTGGGCCAGGGTCGGCGGCGAGTCGACTGAGAGCTGATCGTACTGAGTGCGGAGCGCAATGAGTCCGCGGCGGCCGCGACCCCGAACAGCCTCGCGCAACTCGTCGAGGGAATTGGTATCGCGAATCGTTCCGGTATAGGGATACGCCGTTTCGAAGATGCCGGTATCAGGAAACCCCTGACCGGCAAAAACCTGCCGCCGCGTTCCAGGTGCATTCGGATCAGGGAACTTTTGTATACCAATGTGCCGCACGGGCTCGGAAGCCGCCGAGCTTGTAATCGCAGCCGGAGCTGGTTCCCACCAGCCATTGAGGCCAGTCATCCAGCCGACCACGCTGATTGCGACCGCAACGCACGATATCCCCACACCAGTAATTCGCAGTGCAGCCCGCATCGCCACAGATTCCCTTGAAAACAACCACGCGTCACCACGAAGACGCTCAGCACGTTTATGGAGGGACCTGCGCCGTTCGATCGGATTGTGCAAGTCCGTCTTCCGGCGAATCACTTGGCTTCAGTCCGTCCCCGACAGGCCTGTAGACCTGAGTGCATCATGGCAGAATCACGCGGCGAAATCGAGCGATCGATGATTGCCAGCGCTGGAACAGCGCCGTGCTGCGGGCATGTTCCTTCGCGCAAGGTGCTCATGGTCGGATTCCGCGGGAGTTAAAACGACTACTCAGCACCCACGAATGGATGGTTGTCCCTATAATGACGACAATCGAGACGCAGCGGTCCTTCTGGTTGTTCTAATCATATACGACTCACACGCCATCGCTCTCCTAGGTGTTTAGGACATGTAGATAAAAAAGATTTCTGTTGACACGAGATTATTGCTTCGCATAACCTTTCCGAAACTCTGTCTTCTGCGTTCTCCGCGGCGAATTGAGGTCGGCGGCTAGAGACAGGTGTTTTGCCCGAATAAACCGTCGGGGCAACGACGATGCATGTTTGATGTTTCTTTTCGAATCCGTGTGTATTCGTACATATTCTTGGCGATTCACGACCGTACTTTACTAGAGCCTGTTATGCACTTTTCAACCCCGCGTTTGCGAGTAGGAGAGCGACGAACGCGAGCCAATGCCAGCCCTCGAGCGTTTGGGTCAGTCGTTCGTAGTCACGTGCCAATCGTCGAAAGCGTCCGAGCCATCCAAAGGTTCGCTCCACGACCCAGCGTCGCGGCAGCAGCACGAACCCCCTTTTTGCTTCCTTATGCTTGACCACAGTCAGCTTGATTCCTGCTTGCTCTGCTTGTTGAGCCGCGTCTTCGCCGGTGTAGCCCTGATCGACGTACGCAATCTCAATAGTGCTTCCAGTGACTTCTTGCACTTTGTCGGCCAACTCGGCAACCTGCGCACGTTCCTGTTCGTTCGCCGCGGTTATCTTCAAAGCCAACAGATTTCCCAGGGTACCCACAGCCGCATGTACCTTCGATCCCTTCTTCTTCTTGGCCCCGTCGTAGCCAGCCCGCTCACCGCTCTCGGGCGTCGATTGAAGCGTGCGTCCATCAAAGATCGTTGCCGTCGGCTCGGGATCCCGCTCGGCAAGAAATCGAACGATCGCTCGCAAGTCGTGCGCGATTTGCTCGAAGACACCGGCCTGCATCCAGCGCCGGGCTTGTTGGTAGACTGCGGTCCAAGGCGGCAGATCGTGTGGCAGGAATCGCCACTGACAGCCCGTCCTGACCACGTAACGTATCGCGTTGAACAGATCGCGCAGAGAATGTTCGCGTTGTGGAGCATCCTCGCGCATCAAGGTCATGTATGGGAGAAGAAACTCCCACTCGGCGTCCGAGACGTCGCTTGGATACGACTTCCGTGTCGTGTTCATGCCACAACATGAGCAAAGATCTCACAATAAGTCAATAACAGGCTCTAGGCCTGCGACAAATGACGCTGCGGTCCATAAGCCAACCGAGACGACTACTTCACCGCGAAGGTCGCTTCCCAGCCAGTAAAGCTGATTCAGTGGATCGGTGAATTCAACAGCTAACGCTCGCACTCGTTATTCACTGCAGCCCATCGGTTTCTCAAGAGGAGAGCGCTAACCGTGAACCCGCTTAACCGTGGATTGACTCTAGCCTTGCTAGCCGTCAGCGTTTTGACTGTGGCCGGCTGTACGGACAACGAGACAGACGCCGAGAAGCTCGGGAAAAATGCCGGCGATCCTGGGACGCCAATCACGAAGGCATCAACGGATGAGCCCGCCTTGCCCGTTCCGAAGACCCAAGAGGAGTGGTTCAAACAACAAAAGAAGGTTATGGGATCCAGTCTCCCACCCTCCAAGGCAAAGTAGGTCTTCGCTCGCGCAAGTGGATGCGCACACGCCACTAGAAGTCATTGGTCGTTTGTGTTATCGCACATCGTCGTGGTGTGCCTTTCTTTTCGTCCGTCTCCTGAAGGGAACCGACCATGGTCCGAAATCGTCGGGGATTCACGCTCATCGAATTGCTCGTGGTTATTGCCATCATCGCAGTTCTCATAGCGCTGCTTTTGCCGGCCGTACAAGCCGCGCGAGAAGCGGCACGGCGGTCGCAATGCACCAACAATCTCAAGCAAATCGGCCTGGGGATGCACAATTATATTAGTGTCCACACCTTTTTGCCTCCGACGTGTGTCGATCAGCAGTGGGGCCCGACGACAGCTACTTGGAATTACGAACCCCACCAGAACTACTCACAACATGTTCGTTTGCTTCCATACCTCGAGCAATCGGGTGCATTCAATGCATGGAATCACGTGTTCGGAGCGCGTTGGGCTGACGGATCAGGAGGCATTTACCAAGACGCATTCCAAGCGACGGTACTCGTAATGCAGATCTCGTACTTGTTGTGTCCTTCCGACCAGATAAATCCTGGGTCTTCATCGACCGAGAATCTTGGTGGTTTCAATAAGTTGGTGGGTGCAACGAACTATCCGTCAAACGTTGGGTTGAACCGGCGAATCAACGGAGCACCCGCTGGAACCGCTGCCGGGAACTGGCAGATGAACGGTCCGAACTATGTCCTCTCAACCTGGGACGGCGCGGCGGTTCGGATTACAAGCATCAATTCATTCACCGACGGAACGAGCACAACGGCCATCTTCAGTGAGTGGGTCAAAGGTCCTGCCGCCAGTCCTGGGAAGAACGGACTGGGCATGGTATACAATCTCGGTCAGCCCGCCGCTGCTTTTCCGACCGATTTCCAGTTCTCCCAGGCTTGCCAGGGAATAACCCTCCTCAGTACGGCTGGCAATAACCAACATCAGCCTCCCGGCAGTCAGAGTTGGGGCTGGAAGGGAGAATGGTGGGCTTTCGGTGGCACTATGGTATACTCGCACACAAACTTGCCGAACCGCTTTGCTTGTGACTACTCAGACAACGCGGAAGACGGCCGGGCGTTCATGACTCTGATCAACGCCAGCTCAAACCACCCAGGTGGAGTCAACGTGCTGTTCATGGACGGTTCCGTAAGGTTCATCAAAAGCAGCGTTGCCTACCAACCGTGGATTGCAATCGCGACTCCGGATCTCGGTGAGGCGGTGAGCCAAGATCAACTTTGAGATATGCAGCTACTTGGTTGGATCGTCATTCGAGGTGGAGACGGCCTACAACCGTCATGGATCGGGCAGTTGGGTGGCGTTCTTGAGTCGGCCGGCTAAGTTCTTCATCCGCCTTTCTCTCCTGTCGAACATGGAGCAAGCACGTTTCTCTAGGTCCCGTCGCCGTGGCTGGCGAAACAGCCTGTTTTTCTTCTCGGCCTCGGTTGCAGCTATGCTCTTGACCGCGTGGAACCTCACGCGCTCTGCTGCGCTTGCGGACGCGCGGCGAACATATACTCGCGGAGATCTGACTCAGAGTCTGGAGTCCGCTCTTAATCACCTCGATCGGCAGCCGTGGAGTTACGAGGCAGCAGTTTTTGCGGCACGATGCCTCAGCCGTCTCGATTACGCCGACGAAGCCGAGGGCTATTTTCGCCGCGCGGGTCACTTGGCAGTAAGTGACAAACAGATTCGAGCCTATGGTCTCGCGCGGGCCGCATCCCGATCGGGCAATACCTGCGTACAACGAGATCTTGAGCCAGGGGCCCGACAATATTACCGCTCTTCGCCGGCTTGCCGCCGTAGAGCTCGCGCAAAACAACACAGAAGGGATACTAGCTTTAGCAGATCGCCTTGATCGCACTCCGACCGGCGCCGTGATCGGCGAAACTCTCCGCGGCGTTGTATACCACAACGAAAACAATTCCCAAAAAGCTGTGATTTGCTTTGAACACGTTCTGGAATTGGATCCCCAGCTAAGTGAAATGCCATTATCGCGCGGCCTATTCTGGCGCATTTTGCTGATGACTTGATCGCGAGCGGACACACCGATGACGCACGACGTAGATTGAGCGAAGCCCTAGAAACCGCGCCTGATGCCGACTTAGTCAAGCGACTCGGCCATGTGTATTTTCTGTTGGGAGCATTTGTCGATGCCGAGGAGTGTTTCCAGCAAGCGGCCGATTGGGTCCCAACTGACTACAGCCCGCATTTGGAGCTATCCAAACTTGCACTTCAACGCCGTCGACCTGAGCAAGCCTTAACGCATTTAGAACAAGCCAGGCATTTGGCTCCGCAGGAGTTGTCCGTTCTGTACAGCCTAGCCTCTGTTTACCGACAGCTCGGTCGAGCGATTGATGCGGTGCGCATTCAGGAAAGCATCAGACTACTGCGCAGAGAGAAGCCAGCGGAGCCTCTGCTGCGATCAAACCCACGTTGGCCCCGACATGCGCTTTGATCGCCTTAAGTCAGATCTGAGCACGGCGCGAATCAAGAGCGTCTAATTTCACGGATTTGGATCCGACTGTGGAGAAAATGATTCAACATGGGCCTCGTGAAGGTTAGCGAGGCCAAATTGACTCCTCTTCCGATAGTAATCAGCAAGCAGGCGATTCATCGCAGGGTGCGCGGGATCTAAACAAAGGACCAAATTCGCCCACTCGATTGCCTCATCCTCGTGACCATGTTCCATAAGCCAGCGCCTGCCTCGCTCCGAAGTTTTGGGTCGAGCGGATTTCGGAGCAAATCGCTGCGGATTTGACTGAATCGCGCCTGCTCCGTCTTTAGTTTGTCCACGGCTTGACGCTCAAGAACGGCTTCGTCCTTTTTCCCCAGTCTAGAAAATATCAACATTCGCTGATATCGATTCCCATGATCGAACGGATCGGCTGCCACCGCCTGATTAATGTAATCGAGCGCTGCCTCCCACCGACTCTGCCGCAATTCGATTGTCGCGCGGGCGGCCAAAATCTCGGGATCATGAGCCGCGAACGACAAAGCCCGGTCGAGCAAGCGGATGGCCTCCCCGAGGTCGCCCAGCTCCAAGGCATTTTGCCCTGCCCCCGAAAGACCCAGTGGATCATCGGGTTTGACAGAAAGATAAGCGTTATACTCGACTGCCGCTTCCACATAACGATTCATGAGCCTAAGCTGTCCGGCCAGACCAAATCGCGCCTGATGCAGGCTCGGATCGCGATCAAGCGCTGCACGATACCGCGCGATAATGACTTCAGGTTGTGCTTGACTCCGTTTGTCAATCTCGACTCGAAGCAGATAGGGCCGAGCATCGTGCGGCAATTCGTGCATCCATTGATCCAGCAAGGCGGCAGCCTCGCCCAGCTGAAACGTTTCCAGATAAAGGCGAGTCAGCGCGTTCTTTACCTCGGGATCGGGATCGGAGGAACTGACAAGAGCTTGGCGCAGAAGAGTTTCGGCCTCCGAGGTCTTTTTGGCCCGCGCCAGGAGAAGTCCGCTCAGGCGCACGAATGGTGCCCATTCGTATCCAATCGCACGTGCTCGGGCCAGTTCCTGCTCTGCCGTAAAGAGGTCGTTTTGCGCCCATGCGATACGGGCTTTAAGATAGTGAGCCTCAGCTGAATTAGGCAATAGTCGCAGCGAGCGATCCACAGCGAGCGTGGCGTCCTCCATCCGTCCGTCTCCGAAAGCCTTACTGGCGATTTGCAGATCGTGGCCAACGAGAGTTATTTCCCGCCAGTGCAAGCCCGCCATGATCGCCAAGATAAGCAGCAGCACACCCGCGACGGTAATAAGCCACCAACGAGACAAATGCACCTCCCGCAAACTCAAAGAAGCCGTTAACCGATTGATTGTTTCAAGATAGTGTATTCCTGGCTGAACATTGATTAAAGATCGCGTGCTTCCACGCCACAAACAAGAGGTAAAATTCGACGTGGTCTCAGTTCGATTGGTCAGCGCAGCCAACAGCTCAAAGATGCCGTTTCCTCCGCAAGTTTCCCGCTGCATGACACGACTAAACTGTGGTTCTAGCCAAACGTCACCCAATTCTAATGACTAGGTTTCGAGCTCAGATTCTGGTCATGGCAATCGTAGCGCTTCTGTTGAGCGGAATCACCGCGCCGGCCTTGTGGCGTGCGATCCCGAGGACACCAACCCTCGATGAGATACATGCCTTGGCACGCGCCGGACAGTTCAATCGCGCACAAGCACTCCTAGATGGATATCTTGAAGCTCATCCTGGAAATATCCGAGCCCACCTGCTCATGGCCCAGCTCACGACTGAGTCGACCAACTCACATCCAGAATTTGCACTCGAGCATCTCCGCGCATTTCGACCAGTTTCTGTCAAGCAGTCCGCATTGGTCAAGTTTCTGGAGGGGAAAGCGTTTTACCACCAAGGGAGATACGATTTGGCGGAGTTGTCCTGGACCGAAGCGCTGTGTCTTGATCCTATCGTCCCGGAAGCCGGCTGGGCGCTTCTCGATCTTCTGGATAAGGAAGGGCGCACAGAGGAAGCTCATGGCCTGGGTATTCGGCTACACGAGGTTGAGCCTGACCCGCGCGACCGAGTTAAGATCCTGCTTGAAATGTCTCGATTGGACATTGAAACTCCCGACCCTCTGTCTCAGGTTGAGCTTTTCGAGCAATTGGTCACGCAGCAAACCGAATCGCAGCCACTGCGTCTAATGTTCGGCCTAGCTTTGATCCGCGTGAACCGGAGCGCAGAAGGACTGCAGATTCTCCACGCAGTCTTAGACAGGAACTCTGACTCCCCCGATGCTTGGGACGCCTGGCTCAGCGGTTTATACCATGCTTCGGAGATAGACAAGCTGGTCAAGGAATTTGCCCGCTTACCCAAAGACCTGCTTGCAGACCCTCGATTTGCGAAGCATGAAGGGATGATCGCACAACTTACTGAATGCTGGTCAGCAGCCGTTCGGGCATATCGACGCGCCTTGACCTTCGAGCCGTACAACTGGGGAGTGTGCAGCCGGTTTCGTTTTGTTCTGCGCCAAGCCGGTGAGACCAGCGAACTCGAACGCGTCGACCGAATCTACGCCGTGTACAGACTGGCTTACAAGCAGATGCGCGGATCGTATTATGAAAGGTTTCGACCAGGCGAGACGTCTGGCTTCCCAGAAGAGGATTTCACACAACAACGCGGGGCTTACTACGAAACTCTGTCGATTAAAACACTCGGTCTTGTGCCCCACCCAGATTTGTACCATCGCCTAGCCGACCTGCGCGAGAAGATGGGCCGGCTAGACGAGGCGCGAGCTTGGCATCGCTTAGTGTTGCGTGACTCCCCCGACAATTCGCTTAGCGTCGCGGCCTTGGAGCGGCTCAAGTAACGCATCATTGACGGATAGAAAGACATTTGTGCTACGGCGCAATGATTGTTTGGCCACGACCATGGTTTCTCAGGTAGCTACCTCTAGTTAACGGCGTCGCGTTGCGGGAGAAACTGTGCGAATGGTCAAGACGACACTCCGTGATACCGGCTTGCTGGTGAGCAACTGGGCTGCGGCAGCAACCTTTGCCGTCATGTTTGTCTTGAACGCGTGGTGGCTCTGGCGCGACACGCGTCCTGCACCTGATCTCAACACGATTAAAGGTTGGATGCGGCAGGAACAATATTCTCCGGCAGAATCCGCACTTAGCGATTATTTGCGTCAGTCACCTTGGAATGGCGAGGCGCGGATGATTCTGTCGCGTGTGCTGGCTGCCCAAAACAATCTGCTGGGCTGCGCAAAGCAGCTACACGAAGTCCCTTTCTGGTATCCGACAAAGGCCGAGGCACTCTACCGCGAGGGCCAATCGTATCTCATTATCGACCGCGCAAAGGATGCCGAGGCCGCATGGCTGGACGCGCTCAACGAGGATCCTCTCCATCCTGTCGCCTGGGAACTTCTTCACGACGTCTGCCAACAATTGCTAAACCTGTACGCCGTCGAAGACCGCTGGGAGGACGCTTACCCTGTGATGTGGATAGCCTACGAACACGCCGAGCCAACTGATCAACCAGCTCTGCTTGCTATGAGGATCGCGCGGAACTGGAGCGCATTGCGCCTAACAAGTCGATCGAGCTACTGAGACGCTACACAGAGGCTGGAGCCGACGACTGGGAAGCACTACGAGCTCTGGCTCGGGCCGAGCAGGCGCTCGGACTCCATGCGCAAGCAGCGAAACACTTTCAATCTTGCATCGAGGGCCGCCCTGACGATGTCCGCGCCTGGCACGATTATCTTTCCATGCTTGTAGAGCAGGGAAATCAGGATGCCTTCCTTTCTGTTCTTGAGCATGCTCCAAGGTCGTCTGAGTACGAGCCTGAAACCTGGGCATTCAGAGGTGTTGCTCGTGAGTATGCCAGGGATTGGCTAGGTGCTGCCGAGAACTTTCGCGAGGCGATCACGCTGAATCCCTTTAAACCGAATTATTACTACAGGTTGGCGATGGCCGAAGAACGGCTTGGATTGCGCGAGCAAGCTCTCGCCCACCGCAGGCGGACGAAAGAGATCAACTCGGCACGAGCTTTGTTGCCCGCTGCGTGCTCGGATTATTTTGCCGCACGTACGGCGGACAAACCAAATGCACCAAATTTGGCTGCTGCTTGCAACAAGCTCGCTGCAATCTGCGAAACGATGGGATGGTACCGGGCGGCGCAATCGTGGAGTCGTATCGCGCTATCGTCGCTCTGAATTCTGTTAGAGGCATCCCCAGGTAGGAAGTGGTTCCTGCACAGACTACGATGCCGGCAACGGGCGATCGTCGCCGGACTCACGCTGTACACCGCTTCCGTCCCCGACGGTAAGACCGGAGACGGGATTACAATAAGATTATGCACTACGGTTCGGCACACGGTCGTTTATTGGAAATGATCGCGCCTGGCGGCACTCGCGGGCTTGGCTGTTCTCGTGTGGACTAAGCGCTGGTCATCCACCGATCCGCTCCGGATGGGCCTTGACGCTTACGCAAGTGGTGGATGGACTGAGGCCGCCGAGCTGGCGCACGATGCGCTCAAGGTGGATAATGCTGACGCCTCATGGTTGAGACTGATGGCCCGAGCATCAGTTCGGCTGAGGCGCGATCCTACCGCAATTGCAGTGTTTCGTCGTCTTGGGCCTCCCGCAATGTTACCGGATGATCTCTGTCTCCTTGGCATCGCCTTGAACAGAACCGGCAATAACGGAACTGCGATTGAAGTATGGGATCGCGCAGTCCATAGAGCCGGATCACGCCGAGACACTTTTCGAGCTAACTGTGGCTCATCTAGCTGGAGACCGCCCTGCCGCGGCCGCTGAGGTAAACGGCCGCTTGGCGCGGTGTTCCGGCTGGGAGGCACGGGCAGCAGCACTACTCGGCGTAATTCATTTGGCACGCAACGATCCTGCCAGCGCCGTTGTAGCTTGGCAACATGCGCTCGAGCACGAGATGTCAAATCAAGACAACACATTGATCTCGATCGTTCCGCGAAAGGAACTTGCACGTGCTTTGCTGCAAGTTCATCGCCCGTCTGACGCGAGGCAAGAGTTGAAGCAAGTGTTAGCCTCTGCGCCTGATCCTGAGGGATTCTGGCTCTTGAGCCGTGCATTTCTGCAGGAAGGAGCAATGAATGACGCCGCCGTCGCTGGAGAAAGAGCCTCTTCCTTTCGGAACGAAAACCCGCTCCTTCCCGAGCCGTCACCCTTCATCGGTTCTAAGCGATGTGCGAAATGCCATTCTTCCATCTACATTCGCCAGCAGGGCTCCAGGCACGCTCGGTCCTTCAAACATGTTTCTGAGCTCAGCCATTTGGTGTTGCCTCCTTCAAGGTTTCCCGATCCAACCAAACCAACGGTGACCCACACGCTCCGGCGAGTCGAAAGGAACGGGATCGAGCAGGAAACTGACGTCTCTGGGCAGGCCTATCGGGCTGTGATCAAATACGCCTTCGGGTCCGGGCACCAAGGTGTGACGCTAGTTGGGCATGACGATCAAGGTCGGATGTGTGAGCTTCGGCTCTCTCTCTATTCCAATGGGAAAAAGGCCCACTGGGATGTGACGTTGGGGCATCCGGCCGACCCGACCGACGACGGAGTGTTCTTAGGCCGGCCGTTAACCAAGGATGGAGTCCGCCGTTGCTTTCTTTGCCACGTTACTGATGCCCGAGCCGTGCTGGAGTCATCCGGTTCTGTAGCGCTTGATCGGGGAATCGGCTGTGAGAAATGTCATGGACCGGGGGGAAATCACGTGCTCGCGGTCGAGGCTGACTTTCCCGACCTCGCAATTGCTGATCCTTTAATGAGTTCGGGTTCGGTCATCGTGAATTTATGTGCACAGTGCCATAGCCCGCGCGGGCTGAATGTTATGCCTGCTGACCCCATGTCAATAAGGTTTCAGGCAACGACTTTGACTTGGAGCCGGTGCTTTAAGCAGAGTAAAGACACACTCCACTGCGTTACATGCCACGACCCGCATAGCGACGTCGAAACATCGCGCACGTACTACGACTCCAAGTGCCTGCCGTGCCATAACAGTACAGCCCTCACGGGTGGTTCGCCAGCCCCATGGATGCAGACTCGATCATTCAAACCGTCAGAAGCGAAAAAATGTCCCGTGAATCCGGTCGACAAATGTACAGATTGTCATATGCCCATAATTAGTAATGTTTTCCCCCACTCGCGTTTCACCGATCATTTCATTCGGGCTCATCGCGAGTGATTCGGAACACGGTCGGATTCAACTTGAAGCGTTTCAACGGAAACCGCAGAAATCAGGGTCAGTCAGAGGAAACAGCCTCGCCGAACTCCAATGGTAATGTCAGCTGAGGCATTTCGAGGTTCTTCTTATCACCGGGCGCTGTAAAACGGTTCTCCCGCACTTTCGATGACGGGTCGTCGCAGGAGAGGCATCAGCTGGCCATTTCCGTCCAGCTAGTGTCCTGAGTCAGAAATACGTTAAACAAGTATTGCGCCCTGGGTCTCGGGACGGTACAGTCTCCTCCAAAGGAGACCACCGATGTCCAAAGGCCGACGCAAAGCCGAATTGATCCTGACCGACGACGAGAGGCAGACCTTGAAGACCTGGGCTTCCCGACCCAAGAGTACGCAACAATTGGCCCAGCGCGCTAGGATCGTGCTGGCCTGCGCCGACGGCATGGATAACAAGCAGGTCGCAGCCAAACTCAGTGTCACCGTCCAGACCGTCGGCAAATGGCGCAGACGATTCCTTGAGCGACGTGTCGATGGGCTGACAGATCAGGAGCGGCCCGGGGCTCCGCGCAAGATCACCGACAAGGACGTCGAGGAGGTCATCTCCAAGACGCTCGAGACCAAGCCCAAAAGCGCCACCCACTGGAGCACCCGGGGAATGGCCGAAGCCACCGGCATGTCCCAGTCCAGCATCAGTCGGATCTGGCGCGCGTTTGGATTGAAGCCCCACCGTACCGAGACGTTCAAGCTCTCCAACGACCCGTTCTTCATCGAGAAGGTTCGCGATGTTGTCGGCCTGTACATGAACCCGCCGGACCGAGCGATCGTGCTCTGCATCGACGAGAAGAGCCAGATCCAGGCCTTGGACCGTACGCAACCCCTGTTGCCCATGCAGCCCGGACAGACCGAACGTCGGACGCATGACTACGCTCGGCACGGCACGACCTCGCTGTTCGTGGCCCTGAATGTGGCGACCGGTGAAGTGATCGGTCGCTGCCTTCGCCGGCACCGACATCAAGAGTTGCTCAAGTTCCTGAACGAGATCGACGCAAGTGTGTCCAAGGAACCGTTCTTCGCGGAGATCACCGAGAAGCGAATCCGCCGAGGGGCTTTTCGGAGTGTCGCGGCGCTGGAGCAAGCGATCAAAGAGTACTTGGAAGACCATAACCGCAAACCTCGGCCTTTCGTTTGGACAGCGGACGCCGACCTGATTCTGGGCCGGGTTAAGGCAATTTGTGAACGAACTTCTGACTCAGGACACTAGCGCCCGATCACTGAGGTGCCGTTTCGCCAACTTCTTCTCGATCGCTGACTGTCGCTGGAGCAGCCAGTCCATGGCGTTGTAGAGCTGATTCTCGGTTGCGTCGGCGACGTCCAACTCCTCGGCCAATGTGGAGTCGTGCCAGTGTCTGGTGTTGGCGAGTTTGGAGCTGGGAAATACCAGACGTTCGACAATCATGGCAACGACCAGATTCCGCCACGGGGAAGGTTCGGAGGCGATGAGGTTCTCGAGTCCGAGTTTGTGGATCATTTTCAGGACCGCTTCGACATGCCCGTGCGGCAGTGTGCGAGTGATGCGGAAGGCATCGGCAGCGGGGACAAACGTCTCCCCCTTGAGGGATCGCTTGATCAGATCGATGACGTGGTCGGGAAGATGGGAGAGGTTGCCGAGTGTCTCGTGAGCGACGCTCTTTCCATTACGAATGGAACGCCGAAGCAGATGGGTGACATAGGTGCTACCCTTGTAGACCCTCTTGGTCGTGGCCACATGAACGGCGCCGCGTCGTGCTGGCATGCGGGCATTTTGCGCAGCACATGAAGTATGTCAAGATAACTTCCCAGTTTTTACTGGCTACATTTCAGAGCCAGAATCGAGGTTAACCTCCGGCGAGCTGAGACGTTACGTCAAAAACGGCTGTCGAACTTCGGATTAACGCGGCGCCGGCCCTCGCTGGTGAAGTCGAGGTCGTAGACGGCGTAGTCCATCTGAGTCTGTGTACCCGGTGCCGTCTCGAAGCGGACCACCGGCCAGGGCGCCGAGCAGGGACGCCACGTGCCGAGCCGCCGACGGACCACGGTATACCCGCCCGTGAAGCCTCGCTCGCGCAGCTCTTCCAGGAGCCGCACGGCGGTCAGATCAGGGTATCGGCCCAGCAGTTCCTGGATGATCGGCTCAAAAGTGTCTTGGGACGGGGTTCCAGTGGAATTTTTCGGCCCGCTTTTGTGAGAGGAATTTCTCGGCCATCAAGTATTAGAGTTTTCACGGAACAGAGAGAGGCTAGCCTGGGGTGCAGGGGGCGGCAATGAGCAGCCCCGCTCGCCGGCACGAAGCCGGCGAAATTCCCAACCGGACGTTGGGCTCATGCTACGTCCTCCAGCAACGTCTCCAGCCTCGCGCTTGCGGCGCGAGCCCAGTCCTGCCAACGGGGAATCTGGATCGATCGAGTGCCCGCATAAACCTCAGCGGGCACGAGCGGGTCACCTCCCTCTTCGGGCACCAGGGCCCAGTGGGGACGCAGGGTGTTGTAGCGGACATGGAACTCTGCCAGACACGCACGGGCGTGCTGGGGATTTTCATATAATCTCCAGTAGACCTCCTCGGTTTTCAGGGTCTGGTGAAACCGCTCTAAAAGTCCCAATTGCTGGGGCGTCCGGTACTGAATTCACACGTGGCTGTAGGGCTCACGGACGAACTCGGTGAACCGCCGAGCAATGAAGGACGGTCCGTTGTCGGTTACCAGGAACGGCCGTTTCACCAGCGGTCCCACCATTCGCTCAGCTTCCTCACGCGCCAGCTTCAGCACGTACATGACTTCGCTAGCGCTGTAACTGAACGTCAGATGACAGGCCAACAGGTAACGCGAGTAGTAGTCGATCGCCGTGACTGCGTACCACCAGCCGTGTCCGGGGATGTGAATGTAGGTGACGTCCATCTGCCAAAGATCGTTCGGCTGCTGCGGCAGGAGCTCGAATAGCCGTGCTGCCTGATAAACCTCGGCTGCTCGCTCGCGGGGCTTCTGAAGCAGTCGATTATCCCGCATGACGATGTACGCCTCTCGATCCTTCACGGCGTGGCCGGCGCGACGGCACATTACTGCGATCCGCTTGTAGCCGTACCAGGGATTCTGAGTCGCCATCGTTACCACGGCTTGGACCACCTCGTCGGCAATCGGCTTCGGCGGAGGACCAGGACGTTTCCGCAAGCCCTCGTCCGTTGATGGTCGATACCAACTGCTCACGGCGATGCCTAGATGAGCGAGAACCCGGCCAAGTCGCAGTATGCTGCGCGGTCTGGGTCTCGGTGATCTCGTCTGTAATCACGTGGCGCGTCTCCGTGGTCAGCGGGACTGCGCCGAGAGTTTTTTTAAAACTCGATTGGCGACCGTCAACTCCCCAATGACCTGGTCTCGGCTCTCAAGCTGGCGTTCGAACTCGGCGATCTGCCGGTCGCGCGAGCTGCCGCCGTTTTGGGTGCCGCCAGCCAACGCGGCCTCTCCACCGGCGAGGAAGTCATCTCGCCATCGGTACAACGTCGCCTCGGCAACGCCGCAGCGACGTGCGATCGCCGCTGCTGGTTCTTCCCGGCGCAATAAACTCAATACAGCTTGCCGCCGCTCGTTTACTGGTACGTCACTGCGCTTTCCCATCGAATTCAGCTCCTCGGGGTATGCGGTCATGACGGCGTGGCTGCCACGACCTAACCTATTCTGCCCCGAGAAACCCTCTCACGCCACGATTCCCAAGAACCTCGAGCAATACAAAAGGACCGAGGCGGCTGCGCCGCCTCCGAATGGGCGAGCGTTCATGACCGGTCCGCTGGGCTTCGATCTGAGCTAGCACATTGCTGACGGTGTTCCGGGCCAGTCCCATTTCACGAGCGATCTTACTGATCGAAGAACCGGCTCGCCAGCGACTGATGATTTCATTGCGCTTGGGCTCGGTCGTGAGTCTGGAGCTCTCCGATGAGGTCTTCCGCAAGAGTGGCCACGTTGTGAGCATCGCGAGCTAGCCGGGAAAAGGCCGGCGTCAGCACCAAACGATCACAGGGGGTCAAGCCGGCGCGGCCCTGACTGTGAAGCCAGATCTCCATGCAGCCCAAGCCGTCCAACACGCCGGCAAGGCGTCGCGCAATGCGATTGCCGGCAAGGCTGAGTCGAGGGTCCCAGGCCCAGCCCTCCTGTTGCCGCGCTTGCTGCAAGGCAGGGCGCGGTTGGGCCAGAATGTACTCCTCTTGCGACTGGCTGCGCGCGGCGAGCACCAGATCCACCACGCCCTCGAGCTCGGCGGCCGTCAATTCGTCACGGTGCAGTGTCGCCAGTACGTCGACTTGGTTGCCGGCCGGCAACCGCACCAGCGCCCGCGCGGCGGTGGTGGACAAGAGCCCCAGGCGTAGGTCTTCCCGAGCTTCGTTGGTCAGCTTCTCGACCAGAGCCAGTCGCCGGCAGACCCAGCTCTTGTGCCGGCCCAAGAGCTCGGCGACCTCGACTTGCGTCATGCCATCTTCACGTACCAAGGCGTGGACAATCCAGGCTTCTTCCCACTCCTGGGGGCGACGGCCGGTCTGGTTCAGCCCGTAGATAGCCGCCTTGGCCACACGCTCATCGGCTTCCAGTAGCCGGGTACTGAGAGCCTTTAGGCCGAGGGCCCTCGCGGCGGCGAGACGCTTGAAGCCGTCGAGGACCTCGTGCGTCTCCTCTCGGAGGCAAACGACCACGGGAGTAAGTTGTCCATCGCGCTGGAACGATCCAGCCATGGCAGCCTCGGCGTTGGGATCAGGCAATCGATAGCGTCGATAGCGCTCGCCCAGTTGAGCAAGGGTCAGGAAGCGGACGTCGCTGGCGTGCCAATCGAGCCATGGGGGACCTCGCCACCACACCCCCAATTCCGAGCAAGGAAACGGGGGACCGGAAGACCCGGCCCACCCGCTTCCTCCTCGGTTTTGGGGGGCGAGAGAAACTTATTCCTGGAGGACGGCATGCTCAATACGTGGCGAAATTGGACTGCTCCCCAAAAACTGGTCCAGCGGAAATGGGAGTCTCTCTGTAGGATGAACCACGGAGGGATTCATGAGAAGGCGAAGGAACGCCGAGGAGATCGCGCGGGTACTGCGCGAAGCGGACCGCGATCTGGCCAAAGGGCTGACCGTTTCGGATATCTGCCGCAAGGTGGGTATTGCTGAGACGACTTATTACCGATGGCGGCAACAGCACGCTCCCGAAAAAGTCGACTCGGATCGCCGAGCACGCGAACTGGAGCTCGAGGTGGAACGCCTCAAGCGGCTTGTCGCTGAACTGCTCCTGGACAAGCAAATGCTCCAGGACATCGCAAAAAAAAGTGGTGACCCCAGACCAGCAGCGGGCCGCCGCCAGTTACCTGAGCGAACGGTACGCGGTCTCGCAACGGCGGATCAGCCGCGTCATGGCCAGGCCGCGGTCGATCCTGCGATATCGCCGAACCCGGACGGCTGATGATCACCCATTGGTCCGGGAGATCAAACGGTTGGCTCGACGCCATCCGCGTTTTGGCTATCGGCGTATTCATGCACTTCTGGTCCGGCGGGGCTGGTCAGTGAACATCAAGCGGGTACGAAGGCTTTGGAACGACCTAGGGCTGAGACGACGCGTAAGGCTGAGAAAACTCAGGAAACTTGGCTCCAAGCCCGGGACCAGCGCGAACAGCTGTGTTCAACAGCTGGCCCGGTTCAAGAACGACATATGGACTTGCGACTTCATTCACGACCAGACAGCGGGAGGCCGTCCGCTCAAGTGGCTGACGTTGGTGGACGAATATACTCGAGAGTGCTTGGTGCTGCACGCGTCAGGATCGCTGACTGGGCCCGACGTACGGAGGATCTTAGCCAGAGTGATTGGGCGACGCGGCGCACCGACGCGAATACGGAGCGACAACAGTTCCGAGTTCATTTGGGCAGCGCTGGTGGATTGGTTACCGGGAATCGGGGCAAGGCCAATCCCAGTAGCCGCGGCGAGCCCCTGGGAGAACGGCTTTATCGAATCGTTTCACAGTCGGCTACGGGACGAGTTTCTGGAGCGCGTGGAATTTGAGGATGTAAGCGACGCTCGGGAAAAGGGGGCGTGGTTCCGGCGGGAATACAATGCGGTGCGACCACACAGCTCGTTGGACTACGCGACGCCAAAGGAGTTCAGCGCAGCTTGCGATCACGGGAAAGACCATTGAGAACAAGATCGAGTGAGGGTTCTTTCATCTCTAAATTCCTATGGCGAAACTCCCATAAGAAGTGGACCAAAAAACGGGGAGCAGCCCAACATGACCGAGTTGGTTTGGTGGTGGTCCACGATGACGGAGGTAATGACCAAGGATGCCACGTCGGCGCCGCCGTCTGAGTCGGGTTTCCCGCTGGCGAACTCGCCGTAATGCCAGGCGGCATGAGCCGGAACAGAAATGTTGATCGGGAGAACAAGGCGAGGGCAGAAACAGGACGTAGCAGCCCGGTCTGCTTCACGGCAAACCGCAAGATTTCGGGAGAATTTCGGCTGGGCGCTGGCCTACGCTCTGGTTGCCTGCTGGGATAATCGGTATCGAATCGGACGTGGTCTGGGCTTCGATCGCCGGCAAAGCCGGCTCGCTGAGAGGTGTTGGGGACGCCGGCTCGGCAAGACCTGATCGCTGCTGTGCACGCTCGCGGTGGCGTCGGGCCTGTTCGCGACGGCGTTCCTTGCCTTGGATGGTTGCTCTATAAGTTTGACCGGCATGCCAGGACCGCCAGTGCTGTGCGGCTTCCTGACAAGTCGGGCTGCAATAACGAGCTTGGGGCCAAGGCGGCAGGAACCAGCGTTCGCAATCTTTAAGCAGGCACCGGCGACAGCAAGGGTGCCAACGGCGAAAGTTGCCTGGTTGACCCGATGCCAGCGCGCGGGGACACTCAGATGGGCCCACGGGACGACTAGCTCCCGAGCGGTCAGGCGGCGGGAAGGTGGTACTTCCCGCCGCCACTTGCGCCGACGACATAGACGCTGCTCGTCCAGGCTCCGGCAGCAGACACATGCCAGCTTACTTGCAGCATTTCACAGGTGCGAGGGCATGCAGGGGTATAGTAGTGAGGCAAGGCCAATGCCGCGATCGACAGATCGCGGAATGGCTCAGGTGGCTCTGCGATAATGGCTCAATTCTTGGCCGCTGCTAATAAAAGTGCGGGAGAACCTCAAAACCGGCCACCGAGGGACGCTTGAAAACTGGCCACTTTGAGGAGATCGAGATTCGCCTGGTGCCGATCTCGGAGTTCGAGCCATTTTCGATCATCTGGACTGAGCCACCAGCGGTGCGGCGGTACGGCGGATTGATCCCCGCGCGCGGGCGAACGCTACTCAGCACGCTCCGAAAGGCGCGGAGCCGGGTCGAACCAGGAATTTGGCGTGGCAAAGCTAGGCACGGACGGGCCGGCCAGGCGTTCGCGCTTGTCGAGTCCGGCGTGGTGGACAGGGCCACCGCCAATTCCTTGCCGCGGACCGTCGCGAGCCACAAACAGGATGACCAGGCCGCCGAGGCGAAGCCCCCCTCGGGAAGCTGCTCGCGGATTCTGGATCAGAGCCTGGGGCCAATGTGAGCCCGCTCTTCAAAGAACTGGCCGCTCGAACAACCCAGTACGTTGGTTGGGCTCGCTCGAGGGTGGGCTGGACGGTCTCTGCCGCTCACGCCATGACGACTCTTTTCGCTTTGAACACCCGATCCGGACGCTCACGTACTTTACTCTGGTCACTCGCCGGTCGAATCGGGAGCTTTGTCTTTCATGCGATAACTCTCTCCTTGAATAACAATCCCCTCACCGTGATGCATCAGCCGGTCGATCAAGGCCGTGGCCAGGGTGTTGTCCACGTCAAAGAGTTTGCCCCATTCCCGGAAGGGTCGATTCGTGGTGATCACGATCGAGCCCACTTCATAACGGGCGGCGACAACCTGGAACAACAAATCGGCACCACGCTTGTCGATGGGCAGATAGCCCAGCTCATCGAGGAGGAGAAGACTGGGACGGACATAACTTCTGAGTGTTGTGCCTAACAACCCACTCAACTGGGCCGCGGTCAGATGATTGATCATGTCCACGACACGCGTATGGCGAACCGAATGGCCACGCTCAACCGCCGTGTAACCCAATGCTGCGAGAAGATGCGATTTTCCAGTTCCGGTTGGCCCAATCAGAACGGCACAGCCGTGCTGCTCGATGAAGTCGCAGTCGAACAAACGGAGAATCGCGGCCTTGGGGATTCGCTTGGGGAACCTGAAGTCGTAATCAGCCAGTGTCTTTTGCTTGGGAAGCCGCGCCGCACGCAGCCGCCGCTGGAGAGCTCGTTGGTCGCGGGCCGCCTGTTCAAGCCCGATCAGGATCGCCAGAACCTCCAAGAAGGAGCTTCCTTTGCGAGCGGCTTCATCGAGAACCTCGCGGTAGCTCTTGGCGATCTCCAAGAGCTTCAGTTCGACCAGGTCACGGTCGAGCCGTGCCTGGAGATTGTCATCACGCCGTGCCATCAGAGTCCTCGTCGGTGGTGTTACAGAAACGGTCGTAAATAGCAGGATCGGTGGGCTCCAGATCGATCTCGTCAATCAATTCACGCCGTCTGGGAGTCGGCAGAGTGGGCGTGGGAAGCTGCCGGCGCCGGCGTTCCGCCAGCAGAAGGTTCTCGACGTAGGCGGCGTCGTAGGCCGCGAATTCCAGTGCCTTGGCGATCGCCGAAACCACCTCGGTCGAACCGTAGACTCGCGCCAGACCCATCAAGCGACGCAGATGGACGCCGGTCTTCACCGGCTGGCGTCTCAGGCAGAGGTGGAACTGGCGAGCCTCGGGACCCAGGGCATCAAAAGCCAGTTCCAGCGAGGTGCTCCGCGACCGCCGGCTCATATTCAGCGCCGCTGTGCGGTGTTCCGGTAGCACGATCAGTTGCCGTCGCTCGTAGCAGCGTGAATGCCGGGCAACGATCTGGCCCTGGTGCACGATGCGGACTTCATTACTGTCGGCGCGAATCGTGACCGTCTGCCGCACCAGGTGCGGCGGCACCGAGTAGCGATTCGCGTCGAACTCGATCCGTGCATGAGGACTGACAACAGCAGGCACGATCTCGTCGGTGTCGAAGGGGATTGTGGGAAGTGGCGCAGCAGCGATCGCTCCTGCTGGAAACGGTCTACCGGCCGTTCTCGAGTCGTCTCATGCGTCCTGACGTTGGCAACCTCGTCGCGCCACCGGGGCGCGAACGCGACGTAGTCCTAGAAGCGGACGAGCTCCTCGCCACGACCGGCCAGGGCATTGTGCTTCACGTAGCGCACCTTCGCCTCGACGATTCCTTTTGATTCGGGATCACGCCGTTCGCAGGCGATCGGCTGCAGGTAGTAGTGGCCACACATCGCCAGGAACTCGGGATGGAAGCATGCTGCGCGGCCCGAGCCATTGATCACGGCCGTTTTCAAGTTGTCGAAGATGATGGCGCGAGGACTGGCTTCAAAGAACTCCAGAGCATGCACCAGGCAGCGATAGAACTCTGCCGTGCGCTGCGAGAGTGTGAACTCGATATAGGTCATCCGGCTGTAGCAGAGTACGGCGACCAAGACCGAGACTTTGCGTGTCGTGTTTCCCACTGTGATGCGGCCGCACTCGCCCCAGTCGACCTGCATCGCCTGCGCCGGTTCGTAGTGGACCTCCTGATAGACGCGACCACGCGTGGGCCGAATTGACCGGACGTAGCGGCGAACGGTAATCGCGCTGCCGGTGTAGCCGTCGGGGCCGCGAGCAATTTCCTCGTGGATGCGCACCGCCGAGAGATCGGGATACTTGGTCAGCAATGCGTCGATTTTGGCCTTGTACGGGTCCAGGCGACTCGAGCGGCGCGCGACCGGATGCGTATGGAGCTGATCCAGCTCGAGCGCTGCGGTCACGAGGTATCGCGAGCATCGCAGTCGGCGCACGATGGCCCGCCTGGAGAGCTTCTCGATCTCGGCCAGACGGCGAATCTCAGCCCAGAATCCGATTTTCATGGCGCATTCCTTTGGCCGTCGGCCTGTGCTAGCCCGCTGGCTCGGTGCAACAACTCGCCCAGTTGTATCAGCCCGCCGCCGGGCTCGTGGCAGCGGCGCTGGCCAGGGGGCGGCAAGGCGAGCACCTGGGTAAAGCGCGTCTCATGAGCGATCAGATCACGGGCCAGTAATTCGTCGCGGGCAGCCATCAAGGCCGGCAGATTGATCCGCACCAGGGTGGCCATCGTGCCGTCGCCATAGAACGACAGCCCGTGCTTGTCGGCCACGGCGCAGAGGACGAAATACAAGAGCACGGCGTCGCGCGACAGGTGCGCGGCGTGTTCGCGCAGAAAGCCACGATCCACCCAAGACCAACCTGTTTTCGGCGGACACCGCAGTCGCGCGGGAACGAGAATGGGTGTCCGTGGCATGCGAGAGCTCCTCAGGGGTTAAGAGGCTGCTCCAGCAAACCAGCGCGCAGGGGGGACCTCGATAATTGACGACCAGCGAGGCGGGGAGAGGAACGGTCACTCGGGCGGTGGCCGCGACGGCGGCGGGTTGGCGACGGGGGCGTGTCGAAAGGCGCGGCGGCGCTGGGCCGCCTGATATTCGATGGCTCGCTTCTTCCGGCCGTCCAAGGTTCCACGGGATCGCCACTTGCGTTCCCGATCCAGGGCATTGCGCACGGCCTGCCGGCAGGCGGCACAGCAGTAGCGCGCTTGGTTGCGGATCGAGGTGGCGGGGTGCCTGTAGCAGCCCGGCCGATCGCACAATGGCCAGGGAAAAAAAGTCCGAGCTGTGTGACCACGCGGCGGTGCAAGCTCTGGTTTTTCAACGGGCTGAGGCCGGGACTTCACTCGCTGGCGGCGCGCCTGTTCGGCCTGGGCGTGCTGGACTTTGATGTTGAGGGCCTCGCGACGATTGGCCTGGCGTCGGGCGCTGCGCCAGCGGTTCAGCTCGCGCTGACAATCCGGATGCTGACAGTAGCGCTGGTGGTAACAACGAGGCCGGTATTTGCGTGTGCACCCGATGCGCAGACACGTCCGCGGACGCGGGCGGCGCCGGTAGCGCGGACTGTCAAACCGCAATAGAAATGTCCGGTAGTTCTCCGCAATAGAAATGTCCGGTGTACATCTGGTCAAAGGAACTTTCGTCTCCATGGATGATCAGTCCGTGGCCGATGGGGCACACTGGTGCTAGGCTCGTTGTTGTCGGCGGAAGGATAGGGCTCCGCAGGAGTGCGACCCGAGCAGCCGTCGGCCAGCATTACGGCCGGGGACCGAGTCTCTTCGGGGGCTCGGTCCCTGACGACTGCCGGGTGCTGCCAATGCGGTAAACTCCGGGGGTTTGGGGGCAGAGTCACCAAGTCCTTATAGTCCAAATAGCGTTCGCCGAATCGGATGGCGAGAGTGCTATCCAAACGTTGCTCGAGGATGACACGACCGCCACGAAGACCGGGGTAAGCTGGTTTATTCAACTGGTACACATGATTCTTGAATCGAAGCGTGTAATCATTTGCAACCACACGATTTTCCTGGATGCTCAGGATCGCCGCCGGATTTTGCCGCGGGCCTAGTGGTCGATGCGAGTCATTAGGACTAACAGGTGGCCTAGAGAATCGGCGGTTATGGTCGGGCAAGAGCTTCTTGTCCACGTAATCATTCGCCACCTTCCGGGTCGTCACGCCGGCCAGGCGCAGTAGTTTCACCCATCGATCCTGCATCGTCCCGTGTGAGCGTTCTACTCGCCCTTTGGCCTGAGGACTCCCTGCCAAGATCAACTCGATGCCCAGCTCTGACATCGCTCGTCCGAACTGCGTCATCGCCTTTGTCTGTTCCCCAGGAGATGCGATCTCGAAGATGCTATCGTGGTCGGTGTAGAACGCCACAGGACGGCCGTACTTCGCCAGCCAACGCCCCACCAGGTCAAAGTACGCCTCTACTGTCTCGCCGGCATAGAACCTCGCCATGACCCGATTAGTCGCATCGTCGATCATGCAGACTAGCACCATCTGTTCCCCACGACCTTCAAGCCAGGAGTGAATCGACGCGTCCATTTGGACCAGCTCTCCAAAGCAACACCGTCGGGGCCGGCGGCTTCGATGCTGGTCTCGTTGCCGTTGTCGCTGCCAGACTCCATCAGCCATCAACGTAAGCGTCCGAGATAACCATTCTTGCGGCGTCGGGTAGCCTGAGAAGCGGACCAACCCGTCACTTCTCAGGAGCCGAAACCGTGCCGAGAATCGCTGACCCAAAGCTCCATACGCTCTGGCGCGATCGCATCCACCGCCAGGTGGAAAGCGGTCTGAGTATCGCGCAGTTCTGTACCCAAGAGCATCTTTCCGTCGCGTCGTTTCACGCTTGGAAACGCCGACACCGGCTTATAGACCTCGCAGATCGTCGCCCGGGATTGCCCGCCCCATCGGCTTTCCTCCCCGTTACCGTGCGCGTCGTCGAGCGCCCGTCCGACGCGCCAATGCCAATCGAGGCCGACCTACCAAATGGAGTCCGCCTTCGGATCCCAACCGCGAACGCCCGACTGGCCTGTCACCTCGTCCGCGCGATCGCTGAAGCCAGGACCAACTCCGGAGGTTCGCGATGATAAACCTTCCCCACCTCGTGCGGGTGTTCCTCCACGCTCCACCGACCGATCTTCGCAAAGGTTTCGACGCCCTTTCCGGTTTGGTGATCGCAGCCTTTTCGCAGGATCCGACGTCCGGCCATCTTTTCTTGTTCGTGAACCGACGCCGCGATCGCCTCAAGATCCTCTACTGGGACCGCGACGGACTGGCCATCTGGTACAAACGACTCGAAACACCAGGCTCGTTCCAGATTCCCGTAGCCCCGCGCGATGCAGTATCGATCGAAATGACCCCGACCCAACTGGCACTGATCCTCTCCGGCATCGACTTGAGATCTGTTCGGCAATGCAAACGGTATGAGCGTCCGACGTCGGAAGCCGAAAAATCGATCGGTGCCCCCTTGTAAGATCGCATGTTCGCGCTATAATCCAGGCCATGATTCATCCAGAGTCGTGGCCGACTGATCCTCGCGAATGTCATGACCTGCTGCAACGATTCACCCAGCAGGTTGACGACCTCCAAGCGGCGCTTGATCAAGCCGCGAAGCTGCACGATCAGGTTCTCCAAGAGCACGAGCTAACCGTCCAAGGGCTGCGTCATCAGCTGGAGCTCTACCGCCGCTACGTCTTTGGCCCGCGACGGGAACGGTTGGTGGAAGCCCCGGGACAAGGACATCTCTTTGAGCTCGACCTGATCGAGACCATCACCACGCCCTTGCCCGAGCCGCCGGCCGGCGACCCAGGCGCTGCGCCTCGACAGCGCCGTTCACGCAAGCCGGATTATGATCGACTACCTCAAGTCCGCATCGAGCACGACATACCCGAGGCCGAGAAGGTCTGCACGCATTGCGGAGAAGCCAAGGCACGCATCGGCGAGGATGAGGCACGCGTGCTGGAGTTCATCCCCGCCCGCTTTGAGCTCCAGGTCCATGTGCTCCCCAAGTATGCTTGCTCCCGCTGCCGTGATGGAGTCGTGGCTCCTGAGGTTCCCGCGCGTCCTGTGAGTGGCTGTATTGCCGGTGCGGGCGTACTTGCCGAGGTGGTCGTCTCCAAATTCGCGGAACACATGCCGCTGTATCGGTTCGAAGACATCTCGAGCCGTTATGGTCTGCATTTGCCCCGCAGCACCCTTTGCGACTGGGTCCGCAATGTCGCTGACTTGCTGAAGCCGCTCTACGAGTTTCAGAAGGACTTGGTGCAGTCGGCACCGGTGATCTGGACTGACGACACGCACGTGACAGTCTTGGGCGGCGATCAGCCAGGCAGCCGCAAGGGGCGGTTCTGGGTTTACATCGGTCCCACGACGATCCCCTATGACGTGTACGACTTCACGGAGGATCGCAAGCGCGACGGACCCGCCCGGTTCCTGGCGAACTTCACGGGATACTTACAGGCCGACGCCTTCAGCGGGTACGACGCCATTTATGCGGGGTCCGACGGCAAGATTCGCGAAGTCGCGTGCTGGGCACATGCGCGTCGGAAGTTCTTCGATGCACGATTGTCGGCTCCCGCGGAAGCTTCGCTGGTTTTGCAGATGATCTGGCGGCTCTACAAAGTCGAGGATCGGGTTCGGCCACTCGATGACGATGCGCAACGTGCAATGCGCCAGACGGAAGCAGTGCCGATCTTGGAGCGGCTCCGCGAGGAATTGGATCGCTTGTCATCGAAGTTGTTGCCCAAGTCGGCGCTGGCGCAAGCGGTGACTTACGCGTCCAACCAATGGCAAGCGTTGTGCCGGTACACGGAAGACGGCCGGCTGACGATCGACAATAACATGTCGGAGCGTCGGGTTCGGGATCAGGCAATCGGGCGCAAGAATTGGATGTTCCTCGGGAGTGTCGAGGCCGGGCCGCGAGCGGCCGTGCTGTGCACGATCCTTGCAGGAGCGAAGCGCCATCGGCTTGAACCTTGGGCCTACTTGCATGACGTGATCCTGCAGCTCGCGGTCGACGCGAGTCCGGAGTTCTTGGCCGGCTTGCTGCCGGATCGTTGGGCGCTGCGCATCCCGAGCACATCCTGACGTATCGGCTTGAGGAATCCCGACAGAAGGCACAACGTCGGGATCAGCGCCGGGCGCAAAGGTCCTGGCCGAAGTGAAACCGGGTGAGGCGACGACGCCTCGCCTCACTGCTCTCTCATCTCGCTGCGCACCCAACGCTGCCGCGCGCGACGCCCTGGAAATCTCGGACGCTTACCCATCAACCAACGCCTCAGCGTGTCCGCCGAGACGTCCAGGCCACGCTCTGCCATAACCTGACTGGCGAGTGTCGGCCCAAAGTCGGCGAGCTCCTTCTGGTAGACTTCCAAGGCTTTCGTCCGCAATTCCTGGCTCAACTGTCGATTTGATGCTCGCCCTTTCAGGCGATGAACAACTCCAGCATCGCCTTCGGCTTCCAATCGTTGTTGTAGCCGCCGCACTTGCCGCTCGCTCTTGCGCAACAACCTTGCTGCCTCAACCTGTGTCCGCTCACCGCGTAGAACGGCACTCATGACCTTCAAGACGTCTCGCTCTCGTTGGCTCATCGAGATCCGGTTCTCCATAAGACCCTCCTTGGCGCTTGGCCATGTTGGGTCGATTGGAACCGGACATTTCTATTGCGTTAAGACCGGACATTTCTATTGTCGTACGACACGCCGGTAGCGCAGGACTAGACTGGCAGCGGTGAGTTCTCGTACCCTGGCAAGCACCACGGGAGGTTAGATCTCCCAAGGGAAAGCTCGGGGCGAGTGTGCAACCATTCGCCCCGAGCGCTATCAAAACGCGAACCAAGAAAACGCTCGCGGTACTCATCGGCACGCGCTGAACCAGACAAAGAGCGAAACAAAGTTAGAGATGCGCCTCAGAACGAGACGCCTGGATCGATGACTAACCCGGTGGCTCAATTCAGATGATCGGTATTGGTCCCGATCTGAAGATCGGTGCCATTCGCCGGCCAAGCTTAAGAGTAAGACCTTTGCTCGAGGAGACTCAGCATATCGAATCTGCGTAAAATGGCTACTGTCATGATCCAGAAGCTACTGTCAGCGGGTGCTCAGAACCGGCCACCGCGGGGCGCTGTGGGCACGTGTACTCAACGTCACGTGACAACGAAGGCCGGATCACATTAGTACGTCAACCGGGGAGAAATCCATTGGTTGACACTGCAAGAGGACTAGCTGTCCACTCCTGCAACTGAGGGTAGCCAACAGCGCACGATCGGGATCGATGATAACGACGTCCATCGCCCAGAGTACGGCATCGATCATCGAAAATGCGGTAAATCCGGCTTGAAGCACTCAGTTAGACTATTGTAGTCATTTATTATCTGGCTCAGTAGCGACTACCTCGCAGCGGTGGGCCATATCCATGCAACGGGAGCCAGTATGTGTCACTTGGAATATTATCACCGGGACGATAGTAGCCCAAATCATACTGGGCCTCCCACGGGACATCCATAATAAGGTTATAGGGCCACGTGATGATTTGCAGGCTAAACAAACCTGCTGAGAAGAACGGTTGAAGAAGTTGATTGCGTTGCGTCGACTGGGTCGGATCGTCAACCGGATATGTCAAGTACCTTCCGACTGGTCCAACAAACTGTTCGACGCTGTGCCCGTAGCGCTCGAGTACAGGATCTTGGAAGTAGAGAGGAAGGTGACAAGTAGCTGCGGCGGCCCAGTACTTTCGCTGTGGCGACCAATTGCGAGGGGGCAAAGGAACCCAGTCCTCAGGTACCGGAATAGCCTTAATAGGCCGTGCTTCAGCCGGACTAGGCGCCCGACTGATATCCAATTGTGTTTGCGTTCGTAGGTCTGAGCCAACGCTGTTTACTTGAGCGGCCAGCGGCTGTTCTCGATTCTGCGCGAGACGGCGCAATTCATCCTCTTGCGTACGAGCGATCGTCTCAACCTCGCGCTGAAGCTCTGGGCTAAGTGTCGAGACTGGCTTTGGTAGGTTGGGGAGCAAGGCATCTAAGTTCAACGCTGTTGGCTGTTGATTCATAGGAATCCGTGCGACTATATCTGGGGACTGAGTGACTTCATCATCTATTCTTGGTCGCGCCGCTGCGTCCAGCGGGGGAACACCACTTACTAACAAATATGCGGGTCTAGTGGGTGCTCTTGTAATGGCTGTGTCAACGGCTTGATGCGCAGTCTCATTGACGGGTTCTGTCCGTAGTATCGGGTTGGGTGTCTGTGCAGATACCGGCCTGGAACTTAGTCCGTTTTCGTCGAAGCATCGCGGTAGAGCCACGTTTTTGGATCGAGAGTATCTGCCAGTAGGCTGACACTCACTGGCAGAACTTGGAAGCACAACCGTAGAAGCAAGCGCAGTACTCGATGGTTGCAGGACATCCACAGTCGAGGGAGATACCATTTTAGAATCCTTGTTGGCCGATAGAGAATCCCGATTCTGCTCCGGCGTTGGTAAGATTGTTCTACAATCAATCTCAGGATTGGGTGCAGCTAAAGTATCTCGTGAGCTCTTGGACGTCATGGTGTCACCCAAGCTAGCCGATAAAGGCGAAGGATTATCGGACATAACTGGTGAAGGTACCAGGGAAGTAGCTCTTGGGCTTATTGTAGGTGCAATCTCTGCACCAAAATCAGGCATCGCGTTCCGCTCTAAATCCGCTGGCAGCGGTGGGAACTCATCAGAAACGGTGGTTAGTTTTGACTGACGTGTAGATCGATTTGGCATCGTGCGTTTGGGATCTGACGATGCCTTTGACATCACTAGAGGCATCGCATCTTCGGTTTCTTTGTGGGCAATCGGATCAGCGTTATTTGGCTGCATAGCAGAAGGTGCCAAAGTGGGAGCTGATATCGTTTCGACATTAACTTGCACAGAATTCTGGGATATCTTGGAAGCAATGTTCACGTCTGATGGGTCGGCGAAACCTTTCCCCGCAGGTACAAACTGTGAGAGTGTGACAGGGGAAGTACTCATTACGCTGATAGTTTGGTTGTTTCTGTCGGGACTTGGTGTAGAGCTTGCATGCGTACTTCTCTCGCGCACAAGTGCATTATCACCAGCTGACTGTATGGTCAGCGCAGGTGCAGGTGCCTGGCCCCTTTCGAGGTAGGTGCTAGATACCGATGCCGCAGCTGTAACCTGCGACTTCACTCGGTACAAATCGGATATTTTTGCCGTGGATGTCTGAAGTACTGCAACTCGAGCATGGTCCGGACCGCTCAACGCGCGTGTAGCTTCAACTGCGGGTAAGAGAGGAGGCAGAATTTTGAGCAAATCAGGTTGAGTTTCCTCGTCACTTTGCTCACGCGAAGCGCGATCTAGGGTGGAATGTTTTAGATCACTTGGTAGCTGTGGAGGTAGAGACCCCTTCAGTTCCTTTGCCGCCTGATTCGGGAGACCAATAGCTAAACTCGCATCTTGACTTCCAGATTGAAGTGTGTCCGCTTGCTTTGTAACCGGCATGGTTTGCTCGGCCAGTGTCTTTGCAAGTGTATTTCTCTGATCCATAATCGGCGTGGTATCATCTAATGTTATACTCTTATTAGTGTTAAAAGCAAACCTACCTAGCTGATCCGGCATATTAGGCTTTACTAGTAAATGATTGCGAATAGCAAGCGTGTTCTTAATCACAGATGAGCGACCATCGACACGAGTTTCCGGAGAGGTAGAAGTACTAGCTGAGTCGCCGCTCGTAAGTCTGATGGGACCTCCTTGATTGTCACCATCGCTTTCAACGAGACTCGTTCCGCCCGATTGAGTCCTCTTTGGTCTAAGAGCTATTAAACTTGGCTGGGTTAGGTCCGACGCAGTTCGGGTCTCGGGATGGGCTGGGTTGAATCCGTTGCGATGGCGCGACTGTTCGCTAAGAGCATAGGAAGCACTTGCATCGGCCGCTTCGCGTAGTCCGCGCTGAGCATGTTCAATGCCTTTCTGGAGCGCAATCTTCTCAGCATTGCTGAGTTCGTTACTTCTAATCTCCGCCTCGCGGAAAAACTTGAGTGCCCGCTCGTACTGCTGGTAATTGATGTAGTCTAACCCATTTCGCAGTAAGTACCGGGCTCCTCGCGCGGCTGACATTTCATAGGGCGTTTCACTAGCTGCGCCAGCGGTAATCGCAGCTTTTGTCATCAACGTGGGGTTAGGTGGTCGAGTTCGCGATTCATCCAGCGCGGGTAACTGCTGACCCGAGACCGCTGAGGCCAGAGATACAGCCCAAAAAACCGCACTGCCTAATGCCAAAATTTTGGGACGCAAACTATGCCTCCTTGTTTTGCGAAAACTCGGTTTGCCAACAGTAACTCAGGACATGAGTTTCCGATATCCTTATCGCGAGTGCGCGAAGAAATCGCCGCTGTTTTCTCGCAAGGCTAGGATAACGAGTTTGGCGAGAATCGTTCCTGCTAGCATCCGACATGTTTACTCGGCAAGAGCCTCTTCCTTACCGGAAGCACGGCATAGTTTCCGACCAGTGCTGCCCGAAAGCGTTAACGAACTGTCGCTGTACATGAAGGTACTCTTCTGCCAACAGCAACAACGATAACGATAACTGATTCTTCCCGATCCGCTTTCTTGTCTTTCTCATCGAATCGTGCTAAAGCGATCTATCGCTATTACTTTAACCTCGATGTGTTGCGTAGATTCAGCTTGGACCACGACCGACATCGTTTTCCCCACTGTAACTTGAATAGTTAGGGGCCTCCTGGGTAATCACTACATCGTGTGGATGGCTTTCCTGAACTGAGGCAGCGGTAACCTCAATGAAGCGGGTTTTAGTGCGAAGTTCTTCGACAGTGCGGGTGCCGCAATAGCCCATACCAGCCCGTAGGCCACCGACAAGCTGAAAGACGAACTCAGCCAGCGGTCCTTTGTACGGGACCCTTCCCTCGACCCCCTCGGGGACAAGCTTCTGGTTAAGAGCCGTGTTGTCGTCTTTGTCTTGGATCCGCACATTGGTTTCCTGGCGATATCGCTCGTGGGAACCTCTGGCCATAGCACCGATCGAGCCCATACCTCGATAAGTCTTAAAGCTACGACCGCGGTAGATGATCGTATCGCCAGGGCTTTCAGCCAAGCCTGCGAAAAGTCCGCCGATCATAACTACATTGGCGCCAGCAGCGATCGCCTTTGTGATATCGCCTGAGTAACGGATACCACCGTCAGCGATGATTGGCACCTTAGCTGCCGCGGCTTTGGCGGCTTGGTAGATTGCTGTGATTTGTGGCACCCCTACACCAGAGACCACTCTCGTCGTGCAGATTGAGCCCGGCCCAATGCCTACCTTGATGGCGTCGGCTCCGGCTTGGATCAAGGCTCGAGTTCCCTCAGCAGTCGCTACGTTGCCGGCTACAACCTCAATGTCAAACTTATGCTTGACATGTCGAACTGTCTCCATCACGTTTTTGCTGTGGCCATGTGCCGAATCAACTACCAATACATCCACACCAGCATTCAGTAATGAGTCGATCCGCTCGTAGTCGAGAACCCCGACTGCGGCACCAACTCGCAGCCGACCGCGCAAGTCTTTGCACGCGTTAGGATAACGATGTAGTTTATCGATATCCTTGATCGTGATTAACCCTTTCAGTCGATATTCATCGTCAACCAGCAAGAGTTTCTCGACCTTATTTTTCGTTAAAATCCGGTCAGCTTCCTCAAGGCTTGTATTCGCCGGCGCGGTGACAAGGTTTTCCTTCGTCATAACTTCTTCAATCCGAAGATCGTTTGACTCAAGGAAACGCAGGTCGCGCCGTGTGAGAATACCTCGCAAGAACCCGCCCACCGTGATTGGGACACCGGAGATGTTATGCCCTCTCATGATTTTGCGGGCCTCGCCCACATTGGCGTCTGGCGGAAGTGTAATGGGGTCTACGATGATTCCGTTCTCTGACCGCTTGACTTTGTCGACCTCGCGCATTTGCTCTTCCACTGACATATTTTTATGTATAACTCCCAGACCTCCCTCTTGTGCCAGCGCAATCGCCAATTCAGCCTCGGTGACTGTATCCATTGGTGACGAGACGATCGGGATGTTAATGGCAATCCGTCGCGAAAGTTGCGATTTTGTGTCGACTTGATGCGGGAGGATATCAGAATACCCAGGCTCGAGGAGCACGTCATCGAACGTGATGCCTTGGTAGGTGATGCGATCATACATCGGGAAAAGCTCCATTTCCGACCTGGCGCGCTATGGACACAATATAAGGTTCGATCAGACTGCCGAACTGATGGGCAGCATCGAAGGGTCCATAGCACAGGATCAATTTGGTCTAGCCAACTAGCAGGGGCCTTTCCCTACACATTAAACGTGCTCGGACGACAAGTGGCAAGAGCAACTCTTTTTAATCAAGGATGCGGCGGTGTATGACCCGGTTTGGCGCACAGGATGCGCTATTCTGATGAACGGTAACGCAATTCGGCACACTTCGTTGCGAAACCCAGCATTGACGCTAGAGTGCAAAGGCACGCAAAAATGCCGGGACTATAATACTTGCCTGAGTGGCGAGCAAATTCGGCAATGAGGTTCTTCCAAAGAGATTCGTAGAATGCGGAATTGCACTGTTTCCGCCCAAATGGCATATCGGCTAAGTTAATAAACAGCCTCCTCCAGCGTATTGTGAAACGAACTTGGAGGAAGAACGATGAGCCGGAATGGGAAGCATTGAAACTGGAGGGGTGCGGACAAGCTGTACATTATGCTGGACGCTATGTAACCCGGTGTCGAGGTCTCCAATTTCTGTCAGTGCTGTGTTGGTTCGGCGTGAATGGAACAAACAGTTCTACTCGTCAAAAGAGTCGGAACAACACAAAGACTGTGAATGGATTTATCGCTTTGGCGCCAATCCTAGAGTCGCTATTTGGGCGGCTTTTTGCTACCCTTCTGGTCGTGGACCTCGGTCGACGCTTAGATTTGAAGCGTTTCAACGGAAGTGGCACAAATCGGGGTCAGTCAGATGAAACAGTCTCCCCACTGTCCAAGGGTAAAGTTGGCTGACGCAGTTCGAGGTTTTTCTCCCGGCGGCGATGCCGCGCTTGGAACAATTTGATCCGCTGCTCCTCGAACCTTCGCAACGGATCTCCACAGTAAAACTCTCACGGCGGCATGTAGCCCAAGGCACTGTGAAGGCGTTCCTCGTTGTAATGCTTGGTCAGCTTCGCAAGCACGCGCAGTAACTCCAGATGGTTCGAAGGGTCATCGTCCTCAAGACCTTCTCGGAGGGTCCGGTTGGCTCGCTCAATGAGGCCGTTACACGAAACCGTCAAGTGCACCCGATCTGAGCGCTGATGGCCACACCTTCCAGGTCACCCATCCCTTCCACCCACTCCGCGGACGTGAGTTCACGCTGGTGACGTATCGCCACAATTGGGGCGAACACCGCGTGTACTTCCACGATAACACTGGTCAGCTGGTCTTGCTGCCCGCTCAATGGACCAGCGTTTTCCCCGCCGATCCCTATGTCGTGGTCGCTGCGGGCCGCGCGCCCTTTCGCGTCCAAGACTTGCTCGAACTGTCCCAACTCATTGCTCGAACTCGCCAAGGAGGAGCTTCATGAGCCACTCGCCCAGAGCGGGAATGTGTCAAGGGAATTTTACCGCAAGTGTCAAGGAGATTTTGCCGATACACGAGTGCGACACCCTCGCGATCGTAGCCTGGTCCCGGGGAATTATCCCTATAGTTACCGAAGATTCGCGACATCAGGCCCTTGACAGGCGACCTGCATGTGACATAATTAGATTTACAAAGACTGGGTCCCCGGAGATCCTCATGCCCCAACCCCCGGACTCCAAGGGTGAAGCACTCCGTCAGCAAGGTGTCTTGAACCCCCATTCCCAGAAGGTGGCCGATTCCTTGTTCCTCCACAGTGAGTTCTTCGACCCGCGCGACCTAGTGCAGGTCAAGTACGAGATGCTGCGCCGCGTTCGGGTCGAGGGAGCTTCTGTCACCGAGGTTACTCAGGCGTTCGGGTTCTCCCGTCCCGTCTTCTATCAGGCCCAGGTGCTTTATCACCGCGCCAGCCTGCCGGGTCTGATTCCCCAACGACCCGGACCTCGTTAGGCCCACAGGCTCTCCGAGCGCGTGGTCGATTTCCTCGTCCAACATCGGCTGCGTGATCCATTGCTCCGAGGCCCCGCGCTCTCGGAGTTAGTTCGAGAGCACTTCGGTCTGGCGGTCCATCCCCGCAGCATCGAACGCGCCCTGAGAGCGCAGGCAAAAAAAAAGTCCCACGATGACCCCAGACGCTGCGCGGGACCAGGTCCCGGTCCTGCCCGACCAGCTCTGGACCACTCGCTACGAAGAGATGCGAGAGCGGGCCATGGCGAAATCGTCTTCGCTTGATCGTGCACATGAATATGCTCTCTTGATTCGCCGGGGCCTGGTTGCCTGGATGAAGGCCTGGCCTCGGCCCGCACAGGAGCCAACCTGCGACTTCGGGTCTGGCTCCCGAGCCGCGCGCTCACAATCCCCTCGCATTTCCTCCACTCAGCCGCCTCTGTGTTGGTCAACATGATCCTTTCCCTCGGCAACCCAACGGAGGTTCCCAATAAAGTAAGCGTCCGAGATTTCCAGGGCGTCGCGCACGGCAGCGTTGGGTGCGCAGCGAGATGAGAGAGCAGTGAGGCGAGGCGTCGTCGCCTCACCCGGTTTCACTTCGGCCAGGACCTTTGCGCCGGCGCTGATCCCGACGTTGTGCCTTCTGTCGGGATTCCTCAAGCCGATACGTCAGGATGTGCTCGGGATGCACAGCGCCCAACGATCCGGCAGCAAGCCGGCCAAGAACTCCGGACTCGCGTCGACCGCGAGCTGCAGGATCACGTCATGCAAGTAGGCCCAAGGTTCAAGCCGATGGCGCTTCGCTCCTGCAAGGATCGTGCACAGCACGGCCGCTCGCGGCCCGGCCTCGACACTCCCGAGGAACATCCAATTCTTGCGCCCGATTGCCTGATCCCGAACCCGACGCTCCGACATGTTATTGTCGATCGTCAGCCGGCCGTCTTCCGTGTACCGGCACAACGCTTGCCATTGGTTGGACGCGTAAGTCACCGCTTGCACAGCGCCGACTTGGGCAACAACTTCGATGACAAGCGATCCAATTCCTCGCGGAGCCGCTCCAAGATCGGCACTGCTTCCGTCTGGCGCATTGCACGTCGCGCATCGTCATCGAGTGGCCGAACCCGATCCTCGACTTTGTAGAGCCGCCAGATCATCTGCAAAACCAGCGAAGCTTCCGCGGGAGCCGACAATCGTGCATCGAAGAACTTCCAACGCGCATGTGCCCAGCACGCGACTTCGCGAATCTTGCCGTCGGACCCCGCATAAATGGCGTCGTACCCGCTGAAGGCGTCGGCCTGTAAGTATCCCGTGAAGTTCGCCAGGAACCGGGCGGGTCCGTCGCGCTTGCGATCCTCCGTGAAGTCGTACACGTCATAGGGGATCGTCGTGGGACCGATGTAAACCCAGAACCGCCCCTTGCGGCTGCCTGGCTGATCGCCGCCCAAGACTGTCACGTGCGTGTCGTCAGTCCAGATCACCGGTGCCGACTGCACCAAGTCCTTCTGAAACTCGTAGAGCGGCTTCAGCAAGTCAGCGACATTGCGGACCCAGTCGCAAAGGGTGCTGCGGGGCAAATGCAGACCATAACGGCTCGAGATGTCTTCGAACCGATACAGCGGCATGTGTTCCGCGAATTTGGAGACGACCACCTCGGCAAGTACGCCCGCACCGGCAATACAGCCACTCACAGGACGCGCGGGAACCTCAGGAGCCACGACTCCATCACGGCAGCGGGAGCAAGCATACTTGGGGAGCACATGGACCTGGAGCTCAAAGCGGGCGGGGATGAACTCCAGCACGCGTGCCTCATCCTCGCCGATGCGTGCCTTGGCTTCTCCGCAATGCGTGCAGACCTTCTCGGCCTCGGGTATGTCGTGCTCGATGCGGACTTGAGGTAGTCGATCATAATCCGGCTTGCGTGAACGGCGGTGTCGAGGCGCAGCGCCTGGGTCGCCGGCCGGCGGCTCGGGCAAGGGCGTGGTGATGGTCTCGATCAGGTCGAGCTCAAAGAGATGTCCTTGTCCCGGGGCTTCCACCAACCGTTCCCGTCGCGGGCCAAAGACGTAGCGGCGGTAGAGCTCCAGCTGATGACGCAGCCCTTGGACGGTTAGCTCGTGCTCTTGGAGAACCTGATCGTGCAGCTTCGCGGCTTGATCAAGCGCCGCTTGGAGGTCGTCAACCTGCTGGGTGAATCGTTGCAGCAGGTCATGACATTCGCGAGGATCAGTCGGCCACGACTCTGGATGAATCATGGCCTGGATTATAGCGCGAACATGCGATCTTACAAGGGGGCACCGATCGATTTTTCGGCTTCCGACGTCGGACGCTCATACCGTTTGCATTGCCGAACAGATCTCAAGTCGATGCCGGAGAGGATCAGTGCCAGTTGGGTCGGGGTCATTTCGATCGATACTGCATCGCGCGGGGCTACGGGAATCTGGAACGAGCCTGGTGTTTCGAGTCGTTTGTACCAGATGGCCAGTCCGTCGCGGTCCCAGTAGAGGATCTTGAGGCGATCGCGGCGTCGGTTCACGAACAAGAAAAGATGGCCGGACGTCGGATCCTGCGAAAAGGCTGCGATCACCAAACCGGAAAGGGCGTCGAAACCTTTGCGAAGATCGGTCGGTGGAGCGTGGAGGAACACCCGCACGAGGTGGGGAAGGTTTATCATCGCGAACCTCCGGAGTTGGTCCTGGCTTCAGCGATCGCGCGGACGAGGTGACAGGCCAGTCGGGCGTTCGCGGTTGGGATCCGAAGGCGGACTCCATTTGGTAGGTCGGCCTCGATTGGCATTGGCGCGTCGGACGGGCGCTCGACGACGCGCACGGTAACGGGGAGGAAAGCCGATGGGGCGGGCAATCCCGGGCGACGATCTGCGAGGTCTATAAGCCGGTGTCGGCGTTTCCAAGCGTGAAACGACGCGACGGAAAGACGCTCTTGGGTACAGAACTGCGCGATACTCAGACCGCTTTCCACCTGGCGGTGGATGCGATCGCGCCAGAGCGTATGGAGCTTTGGGTCAGCGATTCTCGGCACGGTTTCGGCTCCTGAGAAGTGACGGGTTGGTCCGCTTCTCAGGCTACCCGACGCCGCAAGAATGGTTATCTCGGACGCTTACCCAATAAACAGCGACGCTACGAGGGTCTCCCCCAACCATCTTGATCGCGACGCCTATTTGTATGTTCGTTAATCAACGCTTCGTCAGGTCGTGGAAAACACCGAGAGCACCCAGCGGTAATACGCGCTGCGAGAGCGGGCGATCGCCCTGGGTTGACCCATCGAACGGGTCCAGGTGATTGACTGCGACCAAGGCCAATCGGGTGCATCGCCTGCTGGAGATCTGTGCCTTGACCGGTACCTTGATCCTCGATGAGGACGGCCTCTACGATCCCGGTCAATTCACGATCGTTTATTACTCGGGTTGAAGGGGACGATCTCGGAGGCGGAGCTGCACGTTCTACGGGCGCGGCTCCGCCGCGGCATCCTGAACAAGGCCCGGCGGGGAGAACTCCGGACGCCGCTACCCGTCGGAATGGTCTATGACCCGCAGGGGCAGGTCGTCCAGGATCCAGATCGCCAGGTCCAGGACTCGCTGCGGGCCGTATTCACCACTTTTGAACGTACCGGCTCGGCCTGTGCAACGGTCAGGTACTTCCGAGAACAGAGCCTGTTGTTCCCACGGCGGTTGCGACGCGGGCTCCGCAAAGGTAAACTCGTCTGGGGGATGCTCGTCCATTCTCGCGTGCTCTAAGTGCTGCACAACCCAAGGTATGCCGGCACCTTCTTCCACGGCCGCACCCGCTGGTGCCGGAGTCGGGATGGTGGCATCACTTGTAAGCGGCTGCCGCCTGACCAATGGCACGCACTGTTGCCCCAGGCACATGTCGGATACATCACCTGGGACCAGTACCAGCGCAACCAGCGGGCGCTGCAGCAAGATGCCCAGGCCTGTGGCCGCGAGCGGCGCAAGGGTCCGCCGGGAGAAGGCCCGGCGTCGCTCCAAAGATTGGTGTTGCGTGGGTTCTGCGGGCAGCGGCTGACCGTCCGCTATCACTTGCGAAAGGCTGGGCCAGCCCCCGACTACATGTGCCAGAAAGAGAGCATCGAGCACGCCGAACGGGTCTGCCAGTGCATTGCGGGTTCAGACATTGATGCGGCGATCGGTACCTTGCTCCTTGAGACGCTCACACCCGTCACCTTGGAGGTCGCCTTGGCGGTCCAGCGCGAGTTGCAGCAACAGTTGGACGAGGCGGATCGTCTATGGCGGTAACACATCGAGCATGCCCGCTACGAGGCCGATTTGGCTCGGGAGCGATTTCTGCAAGTTGACCCTAAGAACCGCCTGGTGGCCGATGCCCTGGAAGCGGATTGCAACGAGAAGCTGCGTGGGTTGACCGAGGCCCAAGAGTAGTATGAGCGACAACGTCAAGCCGATCGTGCCGTACTGGACCAGGAGAGCCAAAGCAGGATCTTGGCGCTAACGACCGACTTCCCCAAACTTTGGAAGAACCCTAGGACCGCCCAACGGGAGCGGAAACGGATGGCACGACTCTAGATCGAGGACATCACGCTGACAAAGGACGAACAGGTCACCGTTCAAGTCCGGTTCAAAGGCGGGGCGGCACGGACATTAACCTTGTCTTTACCGCAACCGGCCTGGGCAATTTGGCAGATGAACCCTCAAGTTATCGCCGAGGTGGACCGGCTGCTCGAGGACCACATCGATGGCCGGATCGCCGCGCTGTTGAACGAGAAAGGCTGGCACTCAGGCAAAGGAGAAAGGTTTACGAGGCGTATCATCGCCCGAATTCGGGACCAGTACCGGCTCCGGAGCCGGTTTGACCGCCTCAGGGAAACCGGGACGCAGACCCAAGCTGAAATCGCCGATGAAGTGGGAATCCATCTGTCGACGGTTCACGACTGGAGGCACAGCGGCCTTCTCAAGGCCCATGCGTACAATGATTGAGAGTAGTCACGATAATTGACAGCGTTTCGATCACGATAATTGATTCAAAGCGAGCATGGAGGCGGGGCCGCGAGGACCGTTCCGTTCCCCCTCTCGGGAAGGGGAACGGAACGGTCCTCGCTTTCCGGTTCAGCAAACGCGCTGCCAACCTTTCGGCGTGTGGATAATTTGACCGGCCCGCTCCAGTGACTCGAGCACCGCGCCGAGCCGCTCATTTTTGACCGCCAGTGACTCGCGCAGGCTTGTCCGCGTTAGCACCTGGCCCGGAGCCAAGAGGTCGAGCAAGTGCCCCCGCAGGTCGCGCTCGGTTTCGCTGGAACACGCGGCTTGACTGAGCTCGCCGAAGTCCGCAACCACCTCCAGGTGGGCCACACGTTCATCCGCCGCCACCAACTCCAGACAGACCGGCGCCGATGCACGTGCCGACCTGTGCTCGCTCGAGAGTATCAACTGGTCCTTGGTTCGCTGGAGATACAGGTTCGAGTCACCGAACGCGTGGATGTCGCTGGAGCCACGCAGTCCCTGACCAGCGATAACGGCATCTCCAGCATTCTTGCGCGTGTGATGCACCAACAGAACTGAGAGACCAAGCTCACGCTGCACTGAGCGAAAATACGCCAACAACTCGGCCACGTCGCCAGCGCGGTTTTCGTCGATGCCGTGAAGTCTCACCAGGGGATCCAGTACCAGCAATCTCGGCCGCAGACGTCTGGTTGTCTCCCACAACCGAGCGCGGTCACGCTCTTGATCGAGCCGGAGTACCGGCGCGGTGATCACGTGAACTTCCACCTCATCGAGATCGAGACCGCGATGCCGGACCATTCCTTCAATCCGCTCGCGCACGACCACAAGCGCGTCCTCGGCCAGGTAGATCAAGACAGGTCCCGCTTCCGGCACAGCGTACTTGCCCAGACACGGCGTGCCCGTGGCTACGGAGAGGGCCATGTCCAGCCCCAGCCACGTCTTCGCGCATTTGGGAGCACCACCGATCACACCCACTGAGTTGGCACACCAGAGTTGTTCGACCAGCCAGCGCTCGGCGATCTTGTCGTCCGCAAGCTCGGCCACGCGCACCACCGGAAGTACTTGCTCCTCACTGATCGCCATCGTCACCCCCTCGCTTTCTTCTTGAGCGCGGGGCGTGTGCTCCTCGGCTGATAGACCTCGAGGTAACACTTCTCGTCAAGCTGCGCAATTTCGTGCGCCATGCCATAGGCCAACAGCTCACTGCCCATGATCATCAACGACTGGTAATTGCCAGCACTGTGGTCGACCAGTGTCTCCATGAGCTCGGCGGTCATCAGCGAGCCATTGCCGGCCTTGGCCAGCGCGTGCCCAAGCAACTCCAGGAGATCCTCGCGCGTGGCGGGCTCCGTGACAAGTCGCGTGCGGATCCGGGTCCCCAAGGGGACCAGATCCTCGTGCCGCAGCAGCTCCAGGAGCCGCCCGTCTCCCGAGAGGACCACCGTCAAGAGCGAGGTGGCGTCGAAGTCGGCGCTGGAGAGGATCCGCAGCTCGCAAAGGACGTCGGGGCTCATTTCCTGCGCTTCGTCGATCAAGAGTACAGGGCGGATTCGCGCCGAGGCCACGTGGGCTTTCCAACGCTCGCGCAGCGCTTTGAATCCGCACCAGCGATTGTGCGGCGCGAGCTTCACCGCGAAGATGTCCCCCCAGCTCACGATAGAAGTCGGGACTCTTCGATTGAGGCCTTTCGATCACACCGACCGTGACGTCGCGCAGCGCAGACAGTCGTCCGGCGACAATCCGCAGTGCCACGGACTTGCCGGTGCCGGACTCACCCGTGATCAAGGCGAACCCACCCTCCTGGAGCAACTGGTCGACTCGCCAGGCGAAATTCTCGAGCTTGGGGGTCGCCAGCAGTGCTTCACTGGGAAGCTCGGGTGAAAACGGGTTCCATTTCAGCCCGTACAGAGCCAGCAGTTTCTTGCTGTTCATGATGGTTCTCCGTTGCTTTCTGGGGATGTCTTGGGCAAATAGGCCGGTGGCATTCCTGTGGCCGAGTGCTCTTGCAGGATGCGTTTCAAGAGGGGGGGCAGCTCGCCGGCAGCGCGCCGCCGCTCTGGGGACGGCACGTCGGTGCCACTCGACTCGATCAAGGCACGTCACCCATCGGCGTTGGCGGTTTTGTCGAGGGGGTAAATCGGAGCCAGCACACTCCCACTGCGCCCGTCGACGAGGTCGATCCGGCCCAGGTCCCAGCGGGCATAACGGACGGTCACTTCGCGGAAGTGGCGGTACCTTGCCGGAATCTCAAAGCGCACTCCCTCCAGCGAGATCGTGCCGTCGCTTTGACGCTGACTCCTCTTGGTTTGCAAGCGAAAGGCGTCGCGCAGCGATTCGCTGGATGGGCTCAAACGGAGCACATTGGGCCCCTGCGCGAAGCGATCGACCGGCGAGCAGGAGGTCTCGCGGTGCATGGCGCGGTTGTACTCGATTTCCACCCACCCCTGGGTTGCTTTGTTCAAGAACTCCAACGTCAACTCCGCCACTCCGTCGAGCATCTTCATGAGCCGCCCCTCGAGCGTTCCCCAGAACGCCTCTTGCTTACCGTTCTGGTAGGGGCTGTACGGCAACGTCCGCTCATGGACGATGCCCAGGCGCAACAGACCCTCGGTGACTTCCTCGGCCACCATCGCGGAGCTGTTGTCGGTCAAGAGGGCACGCGGCAGACCACGTTTCTGGATCGCCTGGGAGAGTCCGTGCACCAGGTCCTCGGCAGTCTCCGTGAGATACCACTGGACGTGGCAGCACAGTCGCGAGTGGTCGTCAAGGATGGCCAGCGCGATGGGGCGTTGCCACTGGCCGCCGGAAGTGAGCACTTTCGTCGATCCATGATGGAAATCGAGATGCCAGAGCGCTCCGACGTGGGTGGATTCATAGCTGCGGATTTCGCGCGTCTGCCTCCTACGTTCGGCGTGGGCTTCGCCGGGGCGAGTGTGCGACAAAACTCTGGGCTTCTTGAGCAAACCGTGCGCGTGCATGTAACGCTTGACCGTGGAATATGACCGCAACGGCCCCAGTGAGGGATCGGCCTTTACCAAGGCGGCGAGGTTGTCGTAGTGCAGTTGGACGCTCCAGTCCGGATGATTGCGATACTGAAGCTGGAGTCGCTCGGCGAGGGCTGCCGAAAGCGAGATTTTGCCACAGTCTTTGCGCACGGCGCGGCGCAAGGCACCAACCGGGTCGTCAGGCTGGCGGAGCGCCGCGTAGTACCAAAGCGCGATGGTGCCGGCCGCGATGTGGACATCGTGGCCGGTCACCGGATGCGACCAGGTCTTCTCGGCAAGCGAGCGGATTGCGCGCCGAAGCGATCTGCGCGCAGGGGGAGAGCTCAAAAGCGAGCCCACCACGGAGAACCGAAACCGCGCCCACAAGGCGCCGGTTGAACAGGGGTGTGTTTGCGTCATCACATCTCCTCACAAGTTGAGTGAAGGGACTGTGACAACCTGTATAATCCGGCTGATCAAAATCGACGACGAGCATCTTCTGCGGGCCGAAAGTGATCATCGCGAGACCTCGATCCGCAGGCCACCGGGGATTGTGATCGGTGAGAGAAACCGGAGCAGGAGCGTCCAGCCCCTGCAAATGCGATGGCGGGAGCGGAAGGCATCCACCAGCGAGTACGGCAGGGAGATGATCGTGACGATTGGCACTAGCCGGGCGCGTGCGATTTTCCAGAAGGGCGTCTGGGGAAAGCGTTCGCGCCAGAATACCTGCCAGCGAGCGATCGTCCGGCGGTCGGCGCCGAAGTGTGTGGAAAGCTCACGGACGCGGCGTGGTGACGGCCCTTGCCGCATGGCGCTGATCAGGATGACGACGGCACCCAAGTAGACCTTTGGCCCGAGGAAGCGCACCGATGGCGGCGTGACTCTCTTCCTGCAGCCGTCGCGGTCGCAGCAGAAGCTCAGTCTGAGGCACTCTGGCTCGGGTAGCTGGGCAGGGGTGCCACGCGGCTTCCGCGGGTAATTGGCGGAGTGCAGGTGTCCGCCACAAGGGCACGCCTTCTTGCGGGCTTCCGCTGCGAGATCTTGGTCGACCGCCAGAAGGAACGACCAGAACCTGGCGGTCCGAGGCAAATAATGATACATGGTCGAGTACTCCGCAGTCGTGATAAACCACGGAGTACACCCCTCGGAAAGCTTGATCCAGTGATCAGGCTCTTCGAGGGGAATTTTCTTGGTTGCCTCAGCGATCTTGCTCAGAAATCGAGAATTTCGCGCCGATTATCTTGCTCTCGCACAGATAGGTTTGACCTTCACCAGGGTATGCGCCGCAATCGTTTTGCAGCGGGAGCAACAGGCTTTCATCCCCATCTACACCCGTCTTGAGCAAGCCTCTATGGTACGAGGCACCACAGTTCCGCAGACGCGCACCAACACCGGCACTTCCCATTAGCGCTCGCTAGTGATCCCTCATATCATCATCGTACCCCGAGAGCTGTCTGTTTGCTGAATTCTGCCGTGTGGATGCAACGAATACTACACACTTAGATTGACGCTGGTCAGCTCATCCCGTTACGATTGGTGCAGCCGATTTGCGAGAATGTAGCCTAAACCCACGATGGCAAGGTAGTACGGTGCCGATGCAAATCCTTTTGACGAACGATGATGGCGTGTTTGCCCCTGGCTTGCGAGCATTACGCAAGGAATTACGGCGATTGGGGGAGGTAACAGTCGTAGCGCCTGCCGTTGAGCAGAGTGGTGTTGCTCACTCGATAACCCTGCTTTCTCCTTTAGTCGTCAAGCAAGTAGAAGACGTCGACGGCACTACTCTGGGTTGGAAGGTTGAGGGGAGTCCCGCGGACAGTGTCAAATTGGGCATCTGCGAGCTTATGTCGAAACCACCGGATGTTATCATCTCTGGGATTAACTCCGGCTCTAACGCCGGCATCAATGTGCTCTACTCAGGAACAGTCGCTGCGGCCATCGAGGGGGCGTTTTTCAAAATTACCAGCATTGCGCTGTCATTAGAACTATCAGAACACTTTGATTTCCCCTATGCAGCGCAGCACGCAGTACGTGTCGTAGAGAAAATCCTGCGAAACCAGCCGGCCAACGGTTCGCTATTCAATGTTAATCTCCCTGCGCACTCTAGAGGTGAGCCGCGGGGTATTCGCATTGTGCCCTTAGGATTAGGTCGTTACGGCGAGGGCTTCGAGCGCCGACAAGACCCTAGGGGGCGGACGTACTACTGGATGACGTATGACCCTCCTTATAGCTTCGAAGGGTCCGAGACTGACATCACAAGTCTGAGTGAAGGTTATATCACCGTTACGCCGCTCCAGTTTGACCTCACACGATATGAAGCAATTCCTCAACTTCGTGCGTGGAACTGGGAAGATTAAGTGCTTCTTTGTATTGCTCAAGAATCTTGGGAATCGTGGCGTGAGAGGATTTCTCGGCGCAAAATAGATCAAGGCCGTGACATCTAGGCCCAAAACAAGCGTGATATATTGATCGAGGCTGTAAAAATAGGACGTAGTCGTATGAGTTTTCTTTAGACGTACTGTCTCCTCCCCGGAGACTTCGTCCTCCGTATCTTACCGCCCGACTTTCTGTTCTATCATCGGTTTTCGCCTCTTTGCTCGGCGGCCTATGCGGATCGGAGCGCCCAGACTCCGACTTCGGGGTTGAACTCCTTCAGCACAGCAAGCTACCGTGCAGACGCCCCACAAGTGTGCGTGAGCAAGATAATCGGCGCGAAATTCTCGATTTCTGAGCAAGATCGCTGAGGCAACCAAGAAAATTCCCCTCGAAGAGCCTGATCACTGGATCAAGCTTTCCGAGGGGTGTACTCCGTGGTTTATCACGACTGCGGAGTACTCAACCATGTATCACGACTTGCCTCGTGCCGCCAGATTCTGGTCGGTCCTTCGTGCCATTGACCAGGATCTTGCCGAGACAGCCCGCAAGAATGCGTGTCCCTGCGGCGGACGCCTGCACTCCGCCAACTACCTTCACAAGCCGCGCGGCACTCCAGTCCAGCTACCCGAGCAAGAATGCCTCAGATTGAGCTTCTGCTGCGACCGCGACGGTTGCAGGAAGAGAGTCACACCGCCGTCGGTGCGCTTCCTCGGTCCCAAGGTCTACCTCGGCGTCGTGGTCATCCTCATCAGCGCCCTACGGCAAGGGCCGTCACCGCGCCGGGTCCGTGAGCTTTCGGCACGTTTCGGCGCCGACCGCCAGACGATCGCTCACTGGCAGGTATTCTGGCGCGAACGCTTTCCCCAGACGCCCTTCTGGAAAATCGCACGCGCCCGGCTAGTGCCAATCGTCACGATCATCTCCCTGCCGTACTCGCTGGTGGATGCCTTCCGCTCCCGCCATCGCATTTGCAGGGGCTGGACGCTCCTGCTCCGGTTTCTCTCACCGATCACAATCCCCGGTGGCCTGCGGATCGAGGTCTCGCGATGATCACTTTCGGCCCGCAGAAGATGCTCGTCGTCGATTTTGATCAGCCGGATTATACAGGTTGTCACAGTCCCTTCACTCAACTTGTGAGGAGATGTGATGACGCAAACACACCCCTGTTCAACCGGCGCCTTGTGGGCGCGGTTTCGGTTCTCCGTGGTGGGCTCGCTTTTGAGCTCTCCCCCTGCGCAGATCGCTTGGGCGCGCAATCCGCTCGCTTGCCGAGAAGACCTGGTCGCATCCGGTGACCGGCCACGATGTCCACATCGCGGCCGGCACCATCGCGCTTTGGTACTACGCGGCGCTCCGCCAGCCTGACGACCCGGTTGGTGCCTTGCGCCGCGCCGTGCGCAAAGACTGTGGCAAAATCTCGCTTTCGGCAGCCCTCGCCGAGCGACTCCAGCTTCAGTATCGCAATCATCCGGACTGGAGCGTCCAACTGCACTACGACAACCTCGCCGCCTTGGTAAAGGCCGATCCCTCACTGGGGCCGTTGCGGTCATATTCCACGGTCAAGCGTTACATGCACGCGCACGGTTTGCTCAAGAAGCCCAGAGTTTTGTCGCACACTCGCCCCGGCGAAGCCCACGCCGAACGTAGGAGGCAGACGCGCGAAATCCGCAGCTATGAATCCACCCACGTCGGAGCGCTCTGGCATCTCGATTTCCATCATGGATCGACGAAAGTGCTCACTTCCGGCGGCCAGTGGCAACGCCCCATCGCGCTGGCCATCCTTGACGACCACTCGCGACTGTGCTGCCACGTCCAGTGGTATCTCACGGAGACTGCCGAGGACCTGGTGCACGGACTCTCCCAGGCGATCCAGAAACGTGGTCTGCCGCGTGCCCTCTTGACCGACAACAGCTCCGCGATGGTGGCCGAGGAAGTCACCGAGGGTCTGTTGCGCCTGGGCATCGTCCATGAGCGGACGTTGCCGTACAGCCCCTACCAGAACGGTAAGCAAGAGGCGTTCTGGGGAACGCTCGAGGGGCGGCTCATGAAGATGCTCGACGGAGTGGCGGAGTTGACGTTGGAGTTCTTGAACAAAGCAACCCAGGGGTGGGTGGAAATCGAGTACAACCGCGCCATGCACCGCGAGACCTCCTGCTCGCCGGTCGATCGCTTCGCGCAGGGGCCCAATGTGCTCCGTTTGAGCCCATCCAGCGAATCGCTGCGCGACGCCTTTCGCTTGCAAACCAAGAGGAGTCAGCGTCAAAGCGACGGCACGATCTCGCTGGAGGGAGTGCGCTTTGAGATTCCGGCAAGGTACCGCCACTTCCGCGAAGTGACCGTCCGTTATGCCCGCTGGGACCTGGGCCGGATCGACCTCGTCGACGGGCGCAGTGGGAGTGTGCTGGCTCCGATTTACCCCCTCGACAAAACCGCCAACGCCGATGGGTGACGTGCCTTGATCGAGTCGAGTGGCACCGACGTGCCGTCCCCAGAGCGGCGGCGCGCCGCCGGCGAGCTGCCCCCCCTCTTGAAACGCATCCTGCAAGAGCACTCGGCCACAGGAATGCCACCGGCCTATTTGCCCAAGACATCCCCAGAAAGCAACGGAGAACCATCATGAACAGCAAGAAACTGCTGGCTCTGTACGGGCTGAAATGGAACCCGTTTTCACCCGAGCTTCCCAGTGAAGCACTGCTGGCGACCCCCAAGCTCGAGAATTTCGCCTGGCGAGTCGACCAGTTGCTCCAGGAGGGTGGGTTCGCCTTGATCACGGGTGAGTCCGGCACCGGCAAGTCCGTGGCACTGCGGATTGTCGCCGGACGACTGTCTGCGCTGCGCGACGTCACGGTCGGTGTGATCGAAAGGCCTCAATCGAAGAGTCCCGACTTCTATCGTGAGCTGGGGGGACATCTTCGCGGTGAAGCTCGCGCCGCACAATCGCTGGTGCGGATTCAAAGCGCTGCGCGAGCGTTGGAAAGCCCACGTGGCCTCGGCGCGAATCCGCCCTGTACTCTTGATCGACAAAGCGCAGGAAATGAGCCCCGACGTCCTTTGCGAGCTGCGGATCCTCTCCAGCGCCGACTTCGACGCCACCTCGCTCTTGACGGTGGTCCTCTCGGGAGACGGGCGGCTCCTGGAGCTGCTGCGGCACGAGGATCTGGTCCCCTTGGGGACCCGGATCCGCACGCGACTTGTCACGGAGCCCGCCACGCGCGAGGATCTCCTGGAGTTGCTTGGGCACGCGCTGGCCAAGGCCGGCAATGGCTCGCTGATGACCGCCGAGCTCATGGAGACACTGGTCGACCACAGCGCTGGCAATTACCAGTCGTTGATGATCATGGGCAGTGAGCTGTTGGCCTATGGCATGGCGCACGAAATGGCCGAGCTTGACGAGAAGTGTTACCTCGAGGTCTATCAGCCGAGGAGCACACGCCCCGCGCTCAAGAAGAAAGCGAGGGGGTGACGATGGCGATCAGTGAGGAGCAAGTACTTCCGGTGGTGCGCATGGCCGAGCTTGCGGACGACAAGATCGCCGAGCGCTGGCTGGTCGAACAACTCTGGTGTGCCAACTCAGTGGGTGTGATCGGTGGTGCTCCCAAATGCGCCAAGACGTGGCTGGGGCTGGACATGGCCCTCTCCGTAGCCACGGGCACGCCGTGTCTGGGCAAGTACGCTGTGCCGGAAGCGGGACCTGTCTTGATCTACCTGGCCGAGGACGCGCTTGTGGTCGTGCGCGAGCGGATTGAAGGAATGGTCCGGCATCGCGGTCTCGATCTCGATGAGGTGGAAGTTCACGTGATCACCGCGCCGGTACTCCGGCTCGATCAAGAGCGTGACCGCGATCGGTTGTGGGAGACAACCAGACGTCTGCGGCCGAGATTGCTGGTACTGGATCCCCTGGTGAGACTTCACGGCATCGACGAAAACCGCGCTGGCGACGTGGCCGAGTTGTTGGCGTATTTTCGCTCAGTGCAGCGTGAGCTTGGTCTCTCAGTTCTGTTGGTGCATCACACGCGCAAGAATGCTGGAGATGCCGTTATCGCTGGTCAGGGACTGCGTGGCTCCAGCGACATCCACGCGTTCGGTGACTCGAACCTGTATCTCCAGCGAACCAAGGACCAGTTGATACTCTCGAGCGAGCACAGGTCGGCACGTGCATCGGCGCCGGTCTGTCTGGAGTTGGTGGCGGCGGATGAACGTGTGGCCCACCTGGAGGTGGTTGCGGACTTCGGCGAGCTCAGTCAAGCCGCGTGTTCCAGCGAAACCGAGCGCGACCTGCGGGGGCACTTGCTCGACCTCTTGGCTCCGGGCCAGGTGCTAACGCGGACAAGCCTGCGCGAGTCACTGGCGGTCAAAAATGAGCGGCTCGGCGCGGTGCTCGAGTCACTGGAGCGGGCCGGTCAAATTATCCACACGCCGAAAGGTTGGCAGCGCGTTTGCTGAACCGGAAAGCGAGGACCGTTCCGTTCCCCTTCCCGAGAGGGGGAACGGAACGGTCCTCGCGGCCCCGCCTCCATGCTCGCTTTGAATCAATTATCGTGATCGAAACGCTGTCAATTATCGTGACTACTCTCACCTATCCTTCAGAGCGGAACTACAGGCCATGTCTAATGTTGTGCCCCCACCTTATTTATTGCACGAAGTGGGCATCAAATGCCCGGAGTAATTCGCCTCGTCGTCACGTGAAGGAGACTGAGTTGTTCCAGGACGGGCTGCGCCGCAATGCGCTCGATCCCGGTTTGAGTGTAATGTGGGAGCGGGGCTGCCGCGTCGATCTATCGCTCGTTCTGGACAGCACTGATCCCGCTTCTCAGATGGTGCCACATATTTTTGCGCTTGTCCAGCGACAAGATGCGGCGCACGTTCCAGCACTCTTACGGCATCAGACTGGACGGGCCCTACGGCCGGCTCAGCCGATTCGCGCAGCCGCGCGCCGAACAGGTCTTCGCTCGTTCAGAAGCCCAGACGGCCGGCTTGGTCCGCGAGGTGCGCTGTCAACTCCTTGAGCGTGCGGTTGGCCCGTTCGCAGGTGCCGTTGTACCGAGCACAGTAGGGCGGCGAGTACAAGGTGAAGATCTCACGGTCCCACAAGAAACGCTTGGTGACGTAGGAGCGAAACGCCAAGCCGTTGTCGCATTTCATCACTATAAGGCGCGCCATGCTCTGCAAACTAATCCGAAGTTCGAGCGGGCAAAGACGGGAATTCCTACGAGGGGTAACAGTTTGCGTCGAATCCGATTTCCCGTTTCTGGCTACATTTCGATTAGTTTCAGTGCTGCTGCCTGTAACGGATCGGCCTCCGTCAGTTGATCGAAGGTGGTCTCGCTGGAGTCGGCACTTGCGATGCAGGTATTGCGGCAGCGCGTTCCCAGATGAGCGATCAACGTGCGGAAGCTCTGAACTGGCAAGCCATCCGGCGTCTTGTGCGTCTTCTTCTTCTGCCGCGCTGAAGTCGACGCTTGGGCTGGCGCGACAGGGTCACGCCACTGTTGTTCCAGGTTCAGTTCCTCGTCCTCGAACAGCAGTGATTCCCACGCCTGACGCAAGTGCCATTCCACGTAGTACGCCAGCAGGCATAGTAAGATGTGTGCCCGGACGCGGTCGGCTGTACGGTGGTGAATCGGACGCACCAACAAGTCGATTCCTTTTAGGCTTCGGAATGCTTGCTCTACCAATCCGAGCCGCTTGTACGATCGCACCGAATCAGCCGCCGTCAGCCGCTTGGCCGGTTCACTCGTCCTGATAACGTAGATTCCATCGAGCATCTCTTCATTCGTGATCGCGGAGACCTTGCGAGCCCAACTCAGATGGCCGTCTCGAATCGTGAGGTTGAAGTGTTTGGCGACCTTATAGTGACTGATGATCTTGCCCGCCCTCACACCGATCTCGGCCGCTGTCTCGGGTCGTTTCGATGCTTTTGCCACACTCGCCGCCAGCGCCTCCAGTTCGGCTTGAGTTGCCGCGAGCAGGTCTTGACGCTTCTGTCGTCGTTGCTCGGCCAACTGCGGATTATAGCAGGCCACCAATCGTTCGCCGGGGAACTCTGGAGAAGTGATCTCCGCCAGGCGTTGGGCTTCCAGATCCTTCCTGACCAGTAGACCATCGGCCAACAAGCGGCGAATCGCTCCGCTTCTCAGGGCCGAGATCCAGCCCAAGCCCGGGTGTTTCTTGAGCGTGTCAATCTGTGTTTGCGTGAGCATGCCACGGTCACCGACGAGTACGACGCGCGACAGGCCGAACCGCTTTGTGAGCGTCTCGACCTGGTCGGGCACGGTCTTGGGATCGCCGGTGTTGCCGGGATAAACTTGTACGGCAACGGGCCGGCCATCGGCGTCGGTGAGCACGCCGTAGACGATGATTGGCAGACCGGTCTTGCCGTCGCGGTCGTGCCCGAACCGGGCAAGCGGGCAAGTCCTTCCCTCGTAATAGCTGCTGGTGACATCGTAGAGCACTAGCGCCCGATCACTGAGGTGCCGTTTCGCCAACTTCTTCTCGATCGCTGACTGTCGCTGGAGCAGCCAGTCCATGGCGTTGTAGAGCTGATTCTCGGTTGCGTCGGCGACGTCCAACTCCTCGGCCAATGTGGAGTCGTGCCAGTGTCTGGTGTTGGCAAGTTTGGAGCTGGGAAATACCAGACGTTCGACAATCATGGCAACGACCAGATTCCGCCACGGGGAAGGTTCGGAGGCGATGAGGTTCTCGAGTCCGAGTTTGTGGATCATTTTCAGGACCGCTTCGACATGCCCGTGCGGCAGTGTGCGAGTGATGCGGAAGGCATCGGCAGCGGGGACAAACGTCTCCCCCTTGAGGGACCGTGTATTGCTCGAGGTTCTTGGGAATCGTGGCGTGAGAGGGTTTCTCGGGGCAGAATAGGTTAGGTCGTGGCAGCCACGCCGTCATGACCGCATACCCCGAGGAGCTGAATTCGATGGGAAAGCGCAGTGACGTACCAGTAAACGAGCGGCGGCAAGCTGTATTGAGTTTATTGCGCCGGGAAGAACCAGCAGCGGCGATCGCACGTCGCTGCGGCGTTGCCGAGGCGACGTTGTACCGATGGCGAGATGACTTCCTCGCCGGTGGAGAGGCCGCGTTGGCTGGCGGCACCCAAAACGGCGGCAGCTCGCGCGACCGGCAGATCGCCGAGTTCGAACGCCAGCTTGAGAGCCGAGACCAGGTCATTGGGGAGTTGACGGTCGCCAATCGAGTTTTAAAAAAACTCTCGGCGCAGTCCCGCTGACCACGGAGACGCGCCACGTGATTACAGACGAGATCACCGAGACCCAGACCGCGCGCATACTGCGACTTGGCCGGGTTCTCGCTCATCTAGGCATCGCCGTGAGCAGTTGGTATCGACCATCAACGGACGAGGGCTTGCGGAAACGTCCTGGTCCTCCGCCGAAGCCGATTGCCGACGAGGTGGTCCAAGCCGTGGTAACGATGGCGACTCAGAATCCCTGGTACGGCTACAAGCGGATCGCAGTAATGTGCCGTCGCGCCGGCCACGCCGTGAAGGATCGAGAGGCGTACATCGTCATGCGGGATAATCGACTGCTTCAGAAGCCCCGCGAGCGAGCAGCCGAGGTTTATCAGGCAGCACGGCTATTCGAGCTCCTGCCGCAGCAGCCGAACGATCTTTGGCAGATGGACGTCACCTACATTCACATCCCCGGACACGGCTGGTGGTACGCAGTCACGGCGATCGACTACTACTCGCGTTACCTGTTGGCCTGTCATCTGACGTTCAGTTACAGCGCTAGCGAAGTCATGTACGCGCTGAAGCTGGCGCGTGAGGAAGCAGAGCGAGTGGTAGGACCGCTGGTGAAACGGCCGTTCTTGGTAACCGACAACGGACCGTCCTTCATTGCTCGGCGGTTCACCGAGTTCGTCCGTGAGCCCTACAGCCACGTGCGAATTCAGTACCGAACGCCCCAGCAATTGGGGCTATTGGAGCGGTTTCACCAGACCCTGAAAACCGAGGAGGTCTACTGGAGATTATATGAAAATCCCCAGCACGCCCGTGCGTGTCTGGCAGAGTTTCATGTCCGCTACAACACCCTGCGTCCCCACTGGGCCTTGGTGCCCGAAGAAGGAGGTGACCCGCTCGTGCCCGCTGAGGTTTATGCGGGCACTCGATCGATCCAGATTCCCCGTTGGCAGGACTGGGCTCGCGCCGCAAGCGCGAGGCTGGAGACGTTGCTGGAGGACGTAGCATGAGCCCAACGTCCGGTTGGGAATTTCGCCGGCTTCGTGCCGGCGAGCGGGGCTGCTCATTGCCGCCCCCTGCACCCCAGGCTAGCCTCTCTCTGTTCCGTGAAAACTCTAATACTTGATGGCCGAGAAATTCCTCTCACAAAAGCGGGCCGAAAAATTCCACTGGAACCCCGTCCCAAGACAACCGCTTGATCAGATCGATGACGTGGTCGGGAAGATGGGAGAGGTTGCCGAGTGTCTCGTGAGTGACGTTCTTTCCGTTACGAATGGAACGCCGAAGCAAATGCGTGACATAGGTCCTACCCTTGTAGACCCTCCTGGTCGTGGCCACATGAACGGAGCCGCGTCGTGCTGGCATGCGGGCATTTTGCGCAGTGTATGGTCTATGTCAAGATAACTTCGCAGTTTTTAGTGGCTACATTTCAGAGCCAGAATCGAGGTTAACCTCCGGCGAGCTGAGACGTTACGTCAAAAACGGCTGTCGAACTTCGGACTAATCGGCGAGGGCGCTCACGACCGTTGCCCCGTCGTCACGGTCTACCGTGAGCCAGAGCAACTGCTCATGACTGGCCAGCTCAAGCACATTGAGAATCGCAGAAAAGACACCGTCGGCCCGGTGGGGCGGATGCGCGAAGTCCATCGCCCATACGCAGCCGGCGCCCAGCCACCCCAACCGGCATCGCTCCTAGGCGTCCTCCCTGTGCCAGTCGCGCGATACTCACGCGCAACTCAGATAATTCAACCCGAGTAACATCGGGATACGCGGCCCCGAGCGCCGAGAGGCTGGTGCTGGGACCATGCTGTTCCAGAAACGCAGTGACCTCTGCTTGGTGCTCGGCCAGGGCAATTCGCGGCGACCTCCCCTACGGGTGCGCCAGCAGCCAGTCTGTCTCGCAGCTCTGACTCCAGTGCCATAACGTGCGCGGTGAGAAATCAAGCACTTCGGCTGCCGCGTGGATTGACCAGCCTGATGCGCGCACATCACAACAGAACTCAATCGACCGTTGAACGAAACCGCTGCGCGGTAGAGGCCCGAAGCGAAGCTCCTCGTTTGACCACCGGCCGCCACTCCGCCTCCGACCCTACGTTGCCCTCGAGCCTCGGCTGGCCCTGATCGTCCCATTTCCCTCGCCCGCCGCCTCCACTCCCCGCTCCCGCTGAGACATCATCAGGCGCGTCTCCTTCCTTTCTTCGCCTGACCTCAGCAAGGGAGCTCACCATGACTCCGCTTCGTCGCCGCATGATCGAAGATATGCAGCTGCGCAACTTCGCCCCGCGCACCATCATCGTCTATGTCAACTGCGTCGTACGCTTCGCCAGGCATTTCGGCAGGTCCCCCGAACTCCTCGGACCAGACGACGTACGCGCCTTCCTCTTCGACATGATCGAGCAGCGGCGACAGTCCTGGGCCTACTACAACCTCAACCTCCAGGCCCTACGGTTCCTCTACAACGTCACCCTGGGGCGGCCCGAGGTCCTCGCGCACCTTCCTTGCCCCAAGCGGCTCAAGTGTCTCCCCGTCGTCCTCAGCCCCGAGGAAGTGACCCGCTTCTTCGCCGCCGTCGTGCGGCTCAATCACCGCGCCCTGCTGATCACGGCTTACGCTGCCGGGCTCCGGGTCTCCGAGGTCGCCACCTTGAGGGTCGAGGACATCGACAGCCAACGTATGGTCCTCCGCGTCCGCCAGGGCAAGGGCCGCAAGGATCGCTACGTCATGCTCTCGCCCAAGCTGCTCGAGCTGCTCCGGGCCTACTGGAAGGTGGCTCGCCCCAAGACCTGGCTGGTCCCCGGACGCAACCCCGATGGGCCAATCTCCGCCCAGGCTGTGATGAAGGTCTGTCGCCAGGCCCGGCGCGCCTCGGGCCTGGAGAAACACGTCACCGTCCACGCGCTGCGGCACAGCTTCGCCACCCACCTACTCGAGGCCGGCACCAACCTGCGGACCATCCAGGTCCTGCTCGGCCACGACAGCCCGCGTACCACCGCTATCTACACCCACGTCTCACCCGACGCGCTGCGGACCACGTCCAGCCCATTGGACCGGCTGGACCTGAGGCTCCGGCCATGAGCCGGCCACGGATCGAGGTCGCCGACGTCATCAGGACTCATGGCGACGCCTTTCTCGAGGCGTACGGGGATACCCTCTCCCCAGAGCAACGCCGTGCCCTGGGCGACCTGGCGCTGTCGCACGGCGTCCCTGGGCGGGCATGTCGAGGCGTGCGACCGATGCGGATACCAGCAGATCGCGTATAACTCGTGCCGCAATCGCCACTGCTCGAAGTGTCAAGCCACCGAGGCGGCGCGGTGGGTCGAGGCCCAGGCGGCCGAGTTGCTCCCCGTCGAGTATTTCCATGTCATCTTCACCCTGCGAGCGGCCCTCGGCCCGCTGGCCCTGCAGAACCCGCGAGTCGTCTACGACTTGCTGTTCCGGGCCGCCGCGGAGACCTTGCAGCAGATCGCGGCCGATCCCAGACACCTCGGGGCGAAGATCGGCTTCCTGACCGTCCTCCACACCTGGGGGCAGAACCTCCAGCACCACCCCCACGTGCACTGCGTGGTGCCTGGCGGCGGGCTGTCTGCCGACGGCTCGCGGTGGGTCGCTTGTCCCGACAACTTCTTCCTGCCGGTCCGAGTCCTGAGCTGTGTCTTCCGGGGCAAGTTCCTGGCGGGCCTCCGGACGGCCTTCGAGCGGGGGCCGGCTCAAGTTCCGTGGCCGGTTGGCTCGGCTCGCCGACGCAGATCGGTTCGATCGCCTTCTCGTCGATGCGGTCAAGACCGAGTGGGTTGTCTACGCCAAGCCGCCGTTCGATGGCCCGGGCCAAGTGCTGAAGTACCTGGCCCGGTACACTCACCGGGTGGCGATCAGCAATCGTCGGCTGGTCGGGATGAAGGACGGACGAGTGCGGTTCCGGTACAAAGACTACGCCCAGGGTTGCAAGCGACGGACGATGGAACTGGCGGCGACCGAGTTCCTCCGGCGGTTCCTTCTCCACGTGCTGCCGACGGGATTCGTCCGGATCCGCCATTACGGACTGCTGTCCAACCGGCACCGTCGGGAGAAGCTGGCGGACTGCCGCAAGTTGCTCGGTGCCGCAGCATCGCCCGAGGTCATATCTCCCGAGGCCCTGGCGTTGGCCACGCCTCTCAGCCTCGAAGTGGGGGTGACTGAGATGCGGTGCGCGACCCTCTGTCCGAAATGTGGAGTGGGACGGATGGTGATCATCGAGGACCTGACTGCGGTGCCCCAGAATGCTCGGAGGCTCGCAAGCCAGTTCGCGCAGCATGCCTGTCCTCCCACTCAAAACTTTTGCAGCATAACTGGGAGAATTGACCGGAGCAAATCACGTCTCCTCCCAACCGCGGCGATGCCGCAGAGGCGAGGAGCAAATGTGGAACGAGTGGAACCGGTGGTGGAGCGGACGAGGCGCGCCGGACGAAGTGCTGCCTGAGGAAACTGTCGTCCCGACGTCGAAATCGGAGAATGAAAGGGAGGTGTCGGAAGAAGAAAGTCCCGTTGAATCGCAGAACGACTGCGATGCGGCCCCGGGTGCGATCCCGTCGCAATTGAAGAATGCGGACGCGTCGGTTTCGGAAACGGTGCCAGCAGTCGGACGCGCGCACGAGCCTGATGAGGTGACCGATTCCGCGGAGGAGACGGTCCCGGAGACTGCGCAAGCTCCGCCGTCACGTCCCAGGGACGATCTCGGTGCGGATGAGCCCGCTGGGTTCCCAGCAGCGAACGACTCTAAAAGTCCGTTCGCTGGGCTCGATCCGGTCGCGGAGCTCAGTCGGCAGGGGCTCTGCGTGCCGACCGGGAACGGCCGTGCGCGCCGCGGTCGCCGGCTGGCTCGACCGGAGGAGCTAAAGACCCCGGCGTACAACCCCCAGCAACGACTCATGATCCTCGATTGCTGGCAACGCAGCGGCTTGCCTGCGAAGGATTTTGCAACACTCGTGGGCATCTCCAAGCACACGCTCTATGCCTGGAAGCAGCGGTTCACCCAGCAGGGGCCGGCCGGCCTCTTGGAACAACATCGAGGTGCCCGCGAGGGAAGCCGGCTGCCCGACCTGACCCAGCGCACGATTCTTTTGCTCAAGCAGGCGCATCCCGACTGGGGGTGCGAACGGATCAGCCAGATGCTCGTGCGCGGGCCGGCACTGCCGGCCAGTCCGCCAGCCGTGGTGCGCGTGCTGCGTGAGGCAGGTTATGAGCTGCACGAGTCCCCCACGCGGCCCCACCCCGATAAGATCCGGTTCTTCGAGCGGGCCAGGCCCAGCCAGCTCTGGCAAACCGACCTCTTCACCTTCGTGCTCAAGCGGCAGAACCGGCGGGTCTACCTGGTCGCGTTCCTTGATGATCACAGCCGGTTTCTCGTCAGCTTCGGCTTGCACGCCAGCCAGTCGACGGCACTGGTGCTGGAGGTCCTCCTGCGCGGGCATCGCCGCCTACGGTGCCCCCGAGGAGGTGCTCACCGACAATGGCGCTCAGTACGTGACCTGGCGGGGCGAGAGCGCCTTTCACAAGGAGCTCACGCAGCGCGGCATCCGCCAGATCGTGGCCGCACCGCGGCATCCCCAGACCCTGGGCAAGATCGAGCGGTTTTGGGGAACGCTCTGGCGCGAGTGCCTGGAGACCGCCGTGTTCCTCGACTTGGCCGACGCCCGCGCGCGGATCGGCCACTTCATCGACTGGTACAACTTCCAGCGCACCCACAGCGGGATCGGCGGACTAGTACCCGCGGACCGGTTCTTTGGGGCGGCTCCGGAGGTCTTGCTCGCCCTCAAGGACCGTGTGGCTGCCAATGCGCTGGAGCTGGCCCGCAACGGCCTTCCCAAGCCGCCGTTCTATATGACAGGTCAACTGGGTGGCAAGAATTTCAGCCTGCACGCCGAGGGCGAGCGCGTGTTCCTGACCGCGCCAGGACGGCCTGCGGCAGGAAGTGGATCTCGCAGCACCAGCCTCGGCGGCGGAAGCAGCAGAGATACCCCGGGCGATCTGCCCGGACGGGTCACCAGCCGCCGGGCTCGCCCCGGGCGTGCCGGCGGAGCCGCATGATGCGGTGTCACCGGACGAGCTTCCTTCAGTGTCGCCCGAGGACGCCGCGGGGCAGGAAGGAGGCAAGCCATGACGCGGAACCCTTCCTCGGCCCGGCCGGAAAGCTCGGCGTCTTCCAGCGAGCGAGCCACGGCAAAGCGTTCGCGAGAGGCCTACCGGCGGCAGTTGACCACGGCTCGGCCGGGAGCGCCGACCATCGGGCCTGAAGCCAGACGCGCGGCGGTTGTGGTCCTCGAGGTGCTGGCCGGAGTGCGGACTCCCGGCGGCGCCGCCGGCGTGCTGGGGATCCGGCTGCCGCGCTACTATCTGCTGGAGCAGGCGCCATCGCAGGACTGATCGCCGCGTGCGAGCCGCGCTCGCGTGGACGCACCGTTTCGGCCGATCGGCGACTTGCCCGATTGGAGCGCGAGCTGGCTGTCAGTCAGCGTGAGCTGGCCCGCCACCAGGCGCTGGCCCGAACCACGCAGCGCGCTGGGGCTGGCGCCTCCGCCGAGCCAGCCCGCGGCGGCAACCGGCAAGACGCGGGGAGCGTCGAACGGCAGCAAGCAACAGCGGCGGCGGAAGCCGGCGACGCGAGCGCTTCGGGCCGCACGGCTGCTGCGGGGCGCGGATTCACCTGGCGGCGGGGCGTCGGCCACGGTACAAGAAGCGGTCGAGAGCCCCGCTACGGCGGGCTCCGCTGCCAATGTGATCCGCCCGGCGGCGCGGGAGGCGGCCCGTTCCTGAAGCGCAGGCCGATCAAGGAGGATGCAATCATGCCGGCCGGCCGAAAGCCATTGACCATTGCTGATCAAGTCAGTCGTCTGCCGGGATCACCCGCGGCGAAAGCGCGGCTGCGCGTGATCCTGGCCAATCTCGCGGGCGAGATCGGCATTGCCGATGCCTGCCACGAGCTGGGGATCGAGGAGTCCTGGTTTTTTGATTTGAAGCACGAGAGCCTCGAGCGCTGGGTGAAAACGCTGGAACCGGGGTCACCCGGCCGGCGCCCAAAGGAAGAGCGAACGCCCGAGCAACAACGGATCGCCGAGCTGGAAGCACGAGCTCGGCGCCTGGAACTGGAGCTGAAGGCCTCTCTGTTGCGGGAGGAGCTGCGCGCCAAGGGTCTGTCTCGACCCAAGGCGCGGGAAGCATGCCGCAAAAAAAGCAACTCGGTGAGGCACGAGGTTGGACGAGCCGGTGATACCCCTCACCACGACAGGGAAGTCAGGAAAGCGTCCACGGATTTGGAGCCGTTGGGGAAGGCGACCGCGGTCGCCTGCTTTCAGCACGCGTGCGATTCCGATCGGACTGGCGCGGGTCGTCTTGGACGAGCCCGCCGATCCGGTTGGTCAATACCAGTGCCGAGTTGCGCGGCCTTGGATGGGCGGCGATGGCGCCGCACTATTGTCGATCGCGACCCCGATCGTGCGCGGCACGATCAAGGGCGGCTGCGGCGCCGAGCCACCGCCAGCCTGCGGCTTCGGGCGACCGGAGAATCCGGCGCGCCGGACGTCGGTGGAGCGAGCGGCGATCGCGTCACGCGTGAGCGGGTCTTCCCCAGTTGATGAAGGTGCCTATGCGGGGGACTGCCTACCGAGTCCCCTGGATCGCGACCAACCACGACGCGGCTGGGATCGTCAGGCGCAGCGCCGGTGGAACGAACGCGAGTTTCGCAAACGGTCGGTCGAGTTCTGTCGTGATGCGCGTGCGTCAGGCTGGTCAATCCACGCGGCAGCCGAAGTGCTCGATTTCTCACCGCGCACGTTGTGGCACTGGGGTCAGAGCTGGGAGACGGATCGGCTGCCAGCGCACCCGCAGGGGAGGCCGCCGCGGATTGCCTCGGCGGAGCGCCAAGCAGCGGTCACTGCCTTCCTGGAGCAGCATGGTCCCAGCATCAGCCTCTCGGCGCTCGGGGCCGTGTATCCCGATGTTGCTCAGGCTGAATTATCCGAGTTGCGCGAAGTATCGCGCGGACTGGCGCGGGCGCACGCCCAGGAGCAATGCCGGCTGGAGTGGCTGGACGCCGGCAGCGTCTGGGCGATGGACTTCACGCATCCGCCCCACCGGATCGACGGCGTCTTTTGTGCGATTCTCAACGTGCTTGACCTGGCCAGTCATGAGCAGTTGCTCTGGCTCGCGGTCGACTGCGAAGACGGGGCGACGGTCATGGAAGCGCTCGCCGATTTGTTTGCGGAGCATGGCGCGCCCTTGGTGATGAAATGCGACAACGGCCCGGCGTTTTGCGCCCAGGCCACCAAGCGTTTCTTGCGCGACCGTGAAATCTTCGCCTTGTACTCGCCGCCCTACTGTGCTCGGTACAACGGCACCTGCGAACGGGCCAACCGCACGCTCAAGGAGTTGACCGCGCACCTCGCGGACCAAGCCGGCCGCGCGGGCTTCTGGACGAGCGACGACCTGCTGGTCGCGCGGCTGCGCGCGAATCGGCTGAGCCGGCCGTGGGGCCAGTCCGGTCCGACGCCGCAAGAGCGGTGGAACGCGCGCCGCATCTTGTCGCTGGACAAGCGCAAAAATATGTGGCACCATCTGAGAAGCGGGATCAGTGCTGTCCTGGACGAGCGACAGATCGACGCGGCAGCCCCGCTCCCGCATTACACTCAAACCGAGATCGAGCGCATCGCGGCGCAGCCCGTCCTGGAACAGCTCGGTCTCCTTCACGTGACGAGGAGGCGAATTACTCCGGTCATTTGACGCCCGGTTAGTGCAATAAATACGGTGGGGGCACAACGACTTAGCCTGATGCCAGAAGTAAGTCGCCGCGCCAACGCCCTGAGAGTTTTGAACGCTTACTTCTTACCTCCACTTGCATGGCGTTAGAATCAGTACAAGCCGAACTTCTTGGCGGGCGTATTGATTGGCATAAGAATTTCTTCAAAGTACTGTATCTATAATCCCGCCACGATCCTCCGGGACATCTTCTTCAAGATCTTGACGTTGATCCGCTAACAAAATTTGAGAAACGTCCTATAGTGTATGTAGCGAAACTAAACACTAGAAAGCCGCAAGCCATAGAGACACGATAAGGGAGCGGTACGATGGCGAGAATTGTCGGCAAGCGCGGATTGATGGATTCAAATCGGGTTGGTGTTATACCCAACAGCAGCAAGGGTACCAATGCAGAAGATGACAACTGCTTTGGCAGTATCGAAACCTCCGAAAGAAGTGCTATTACGACCGAGCGGTATGGTCTAAAACCTAACGACAACTCAATTGAGAAGCCCGAAAGATATTCGGAAAACCTTCTACAAACCATTACTTTGGAAGCTACGGCAAAGGAGTACTTGTGGCTATGGGATCTTCGCCATGGTCTAAGCGCAAAAGCAGTTGCGTCGCGTTCCGGCGTCAATGTCCGCCATATTCACATTGCGGCAGCCCGGGCAGCCCGGCAAGAGTATCGGTCGCGGGCAGCGAGAGACCTTCATCCGCCGCGATTGATCCCGCTATTTCCGATAGGCGGGTATTCTCCCCACTCTGTGTGTGCACACCATCGGCCAATTGAAATCGGCTCGGTACTATGTTGTATGGTTTGTCACAGTTCCGGGATGGACGGTCACCCAGCACTTTGTCTTGATCGCACAACTCTTCCAGCACCAGAGCATAAAGTCGCGGCTTCAGCTCGAAAAGGTCCGTCTGAGACACGTATCTTACGAAGGCGAAAACTCTTCGGCTCGCAAGTCGACCGTAGAATTTAGCGGTTTTGCGCGGCTCAATTACATCACGCCGCGCTGGCCGGAGATTCTAACGATCGGGAAGCAGCGTGACTCTTGACCGATCCCATCGCGGCAATGCCCAACAAGATCTAAATTTCGCCGAGTAATTTCTTGAATGTTGTGATATACCAGTTATTTGATGCCTCGTGTAACGTTGGTCATTGGAGGTCGCTGGCCTCGCCGCTGCTTGATCGAAGTGCGGATCTCGCTGCGTCCAACGCCTAAGTTCAGGTTTCGCACATTTCTCGGGGATCGTTCACGTATACGTTGATGTCTGATTCGGCCGCTTCGCGTCGCTCCCCAGGGCGGGCGTGCAACAGGCGTCGAGGTGAATGACGTCGGCTTCCTTGCCCATTTTTGGCATCCTGTCTGGGCCAAACAATCCAAATAGGCACCAAGGCAAGGAAGCCGACCCATGGAACTTACAGCCTCGTTCGTCGACCTGCTACAGCATTTTGTTCCCGTCTTTACGGCCCCAACTTTTCAGACCTTTCTACAGGTCGCCACTGGTTGGGTTCTTTCTCATCGACACCGCTATCTGACCGAGGTCATCTTCGCGGGCGGCAACGTGGGCAACGGCCATTCGTGCCGATTCCATCGCTTCTTCAGCCATGCCGCCTGGGATATCGACATCTTGGGTCTGTTCCTGGCTAAATTGGTCGGCACAATTCTGGCTCCCGGTTCCACTTTGTTTTGGGCCGTCGATGATACCCTCTGTCGCAAACGAGGGCTGACCTTGCGCCACGAAGCTCGGGAAAGGAGAATCACCTCAAAAATGTGAAACCTTTCATTGAAACCCTGCGGGTAACCAATCCGGTCCGGCAGAGCTGGGCCAGCAGCCGGGAAGCGAGTCTTGCGTAGGGACGGGTGACCGTCACCGCGAAGCGTAGACAGCGAGATCAAACGCTGTGTGATTGAGCCCCGAAATCTCCTTGTCGTGAGCCTTCGTCGTGGTCAGTCGCGGGGGCCGCGCCAGGCAGTCTTGACCTTGGTCCAGATGAGCTGCCTGGTCACACCGGGGTCGGAGGAACATGGCGAATGATCGCACGGGTTTTACGGGAACGTGGGAGATCCTGGCAGCTCCTTGAAGGAGACCGGACCGGGAGCAACCGGTACAGCAAACTCCGGGACGATCCGTCGGCTTCGCGTCCGCGGCCGAACGGGGACGAAATGCGGGCGCTTCAAGGTATCGCCAAGCGAAGGAAACGAAGTGCGGCGAAAAGGCTGTTAGATTCTACGTCTGCGACTTCTCCGCGCAGTGCGCGCATCTTCTGACTGAACTACGCGGCTGTACCAAGAGCGGCTGGAATGCCACGGTGATAGAGTTGTATTAGAGCTTGGAGCACTCGATGTCCTTTCGGACCGACGTGCCAACGGCGGCTACGCGGCACTTTTCGAATCAGTCCGCGCACATGAAGCCGTTTCAACAAACGGCCGACTGCAGCGCTTTGACGACGACGTTCCACTTGATCGGCTGTTGTTCCATACAGTGCCTCCCGGATGTCGGCGTTTCGGAAGCCCCGCACCACATGGTCGCCATCCAAGACCGCCCCGAACAATTTGACGTCTGGGCCGCTGGCCAAGTTGAAGCCCGCATAACTCCGACCCGCTTTCACCACGGGCTCGGTGATTCTTTCGACCTGGCGATAAGCCGGCGCCGGATTCTCGACCACAGACAATGCCTCCAGGTACCGTTCGTTGGCGGCCAAGGAAATCTCGCGGTAGCGGTACAGATTGATCACACCTTTGTTCATCGGGCACCAAGCTATCTCGCGGCGGCCCTCACGAGTCCGCCACCGCCGAACTCGAAACTCTCTGGGATTGTTGATGACGGTCTCAATCCGCAAGACCAGACCGAACTTGTCGTACATCTTCAGCCAGTTGTTCTTCATCCGATGTTTGATCCTGGCGCCAGGCCAGCGATCTTTCTGGCAACTGGTGAGCACCTCCCCGTCAAACCGGGGATGGAAGCGTCGGCCCAAGAAAGTCAGGATGTCCTTGGCCGAGAAGTTGATCGCGGCGTGGTCCAAGAGCCGCGGATAGAGACCAGCCAGTGCCTCGCGGCTGGAGAAGATCAGATCGGTGGCGTACTCGGCTTGGTCAATGACCCAATAATAGCTGTAGCCGTGAAGCCATCGCTCTTTCATCAAAGGGTTAACCTGGCGAACCAGACGGTTGAGGATCTTGCGCCAGTTGAGATGGGTGAACGAATTGGCCAACTTCTGAGCGGCTTCTTGATTGTTCAAGGTCGTAAAGGCGTTGTCTCGGAGGTCAAATCCGATGCGCCGCTTGAGCATTTGCTTTTCCAGCCAGGAGTGACCGTTGACATAAATCTGGACGGTGAACGGGAACCAAGTGGTCAGGCGGATGTAGATCAGGCCGAGTTCGGGATCCAGGAAATAGAAGTAGAGCACGCGCTGGGCTCGGCGTGCGTTGACCAGTCGGGGGCGTCCCTTGCCGTAGGCCAGCCTGAAGCTGGGGCACGTCTCCATGCAGCAGAGGACGCAAATCAACCCATCGGCGATGGGCCGCTGCCGCAGAATCTCTTCGACCAACTTGTCTTTGCGGTGATGGCCCTGAAGGAATTGGTATTCGGTGCCGGCCTTTTGGGCAAGTCGCTTGGCATAGTCGACAACGGCGTTGGACTGTTCCTCGGCAAAGGCCATGAAGTCACATCGCCGGATCTTGAGGACGTGATCGACAAAGCCTTCCAGCGCCGGCCCGTTGGTAATGGGCAGGTAGCCCTTGAATATGACGCGGTCAAAGCAAGAGAGCACGGTGACGATCAGGCTGGTAAACTTGGAAACGAAGCGCGAGAGCGTCTTCATGGCGTTCTGCTCCAGGGCGGGTGTCTCGACAACACCATTTTGGCTGCAGAACGCCACTTTTGTTCATTCTTTTTAGTTGCGGCTCCGCCGCGTTAGGAATTCGGAGCGTCTCACAGTACCGCTGATCCAGGGGAACCACCCGAGGGACTCTGGGGAGGGAAGGAGGCGCCATCTTATGAACCGCTGGAGGGAAACATGCCGGGTACGCCGAGACCTGTTTACGTGTCCACGAAACAACAGCGGATCGCGGAACGCGCCAGGAACTGCCCTGATATGTCCTTCACGAACTTAGCGCATCACATCGACATCGAATGGATGCTCACAGCCCATGGCCATACACGCAGAGACGGGGCCGTCGGCGTGGACGGACAAACCGCGGACGAATATGAGGTCAACCTGGAGGCCAACCTCCAGAACCTCCTCAACCGCGCCAAATCCGGCACGTACGTGGCACCGCCCGTGCGTCGAGTACACATTCCCAAGGCGGGCTCGCCCAACGAGACTCGCCCGCTGGGGATACCCACATATGAGGATAAAATCCTCCAACGTGCGGTGCTGATGGTGCTGGAACCGGTGTACGAGACGGACTTCTTGGACGTCTCACACGGGTTTCGGCCCGGACGCGGTGCTCATGGAGCGTTGGACTCACTGTGGAAACAGGAGATGAAGCTGGGAGGCGGCTGGATCGTGGACGTCGATCTTCGAAAGTTTTTCGACACGATCAACCATGGCCATTTACGGGAGTTCCTCAAGCGTCGGGTGCGCGATGGTGTAATCCTGCGACTGATCGGCAAATGGCTCAACGCCGGAGTGCTCGAGGAGGGGGTCTTAACAATCCCCGACGACGGCACACCTCAAGGCGGAGTAGCCACGCCCCCAACAATGTTGCAAACTAGCTTGTTGGGGGCCTCGCTCAAAAGGGGACGGACTGACCCGATACACGATGCGAACCTCCTGGTCGTCGATCTCGACCTTCTTGACCAACGCCCGAACAATTTCCCGTCGCGTCTCCCAGCTCGGCTCTTGCAGCTCTTCGGAAACCCGGCGGGCGAACTTTTCCAGCTGTCCGATCACCAGCCGGAGTTCATCCTCCTGAGCCGCCTCGTTCATTTGTCTGCGGTGCTCACCCTCCCACTTGGCCAGCCGCTCCTTTGCGGCCAAGATCCGCGGCTCGAATTCCGATTTGTCAAGCATCCCATCGCCGTAGGCGTCGATGAGGCGTGAAATCAACTTCTTGGTACTCTTTCGCATTTTGTTGATATGCTCTAGCTCATGGCTTTGGTTCGTTCCCGTTGTCTGCAGCCGCCGCTGGTACTCCGCCCATACCCGCTCGGGCTCAGACAAGAGCCGGCTTACGTCTTCCCAGACTGAGGAGTCCAAGATATCGGTGCGGAGCTGCTTGTTCCAGCACAGGCGCTGGCCACCAAACCGATAGGCGTCGGAGCCTGTGCAGCGTTAATAGGCATACTGGACTTTGCCGTGGGCCGAGGCTCGGCTGACTGGCTTGCCATAGCAGCCGTAGCCGCACCGCTTGCAGACGACCAAGCCCTGAAGCAGGTAACGGGCACCACCGGGCCGATCGCGGCGGCGTTGCCGATTCTCCTCCAGTTGAGACTGAACCGCCCCGAACAGTTCCTCACTCACCAGCGCTGGAACGTCGATGAAGATTTGATCTTCAGAGGATGTATCCACTCGTGAGACAGTTCGCCACGGCTGGTCGGGTCGGCCGCGTTGCGGGCGGAGGCGCTTCGGCTTAAGGTCGCCGGAGCGGGTCTTGCCGAAGGCCGCCGTCCCCTTGTAGGCGGGGTTCTTGAGGATCAGCCAGACCACCGAGCGATCCCAGGCTGATTTGCCAGTCCGTGTGGGAATCCCGTCGCGTCGGAGACGTCGGCACACTTCGCCGATTGAGCAACGCTTCTGGCCAAACCACTCAAAGATCTTCCGCACGACGCGAGCCTCTTCGGCGAGGACTTGGTAACGCGCCTCGCCTTCCCCTTCGTGCTTGCTGACGTAACGATAGCCGTAGGGGGCGCCGCTGAGGACGTTGACCGAGCCGCGGCGGGCAGCGTACTGCTTGCCTCGGCGGTAGCGATCCATGATCTTGCGGCGCTCATACTCGGCGAACATGCCCTGGACCTGCAGCAATAGGTTCTCCTCGGGTCCGCGGCCCGGAGGATTGCGCAGAAAGACTACTTCAACGCCGCAGCGGGTGAGTTCCTCAAGTATCAGCACTTGATAGGCATATTTGCGAGACAAGCGATCGGGATCGAGCACGTAAAGGCGATCGATGACACCCGCTGCGGCTTGGTCCCGGAGCCGTTCGAGGCCGGGGCGTGCCAGGATGTACCCGCTGTAACCGTCGTCCACGAAGTAAAGGCTCGGTTCGCACTTGAAGCCGTCACTCGCAATCCGCTGCGCGAGTGCCTCAAGCTGACTGGCGATTGTGTCCTCCTTCTCCTGCTGTTCCCCGGACACTCGGCCATAGAGCCCCACATGGGGATCGTCGTTTGTCATGGCTGGTCACGCTCCCCCGGCCTTGGATTGGGCACGCTGGATCGTGGTCGGCTGGTTACGGCCTGGCCGACCCCGTTGTCTTTTCACGGGACAAGAGATGACGGGGATTAACGCTTGATATGCAAGCGCGATCAGCTGGCTTTGAAGCCGAGTGAACTCGAAGTGGCGGGTAACAGGTGGGCTGAGCGTGGACTTCCGTGAAAACGCGATCATGGTGACTCCTCCTTGCCGAGATCGCGGATGTCGCCCTGCCTGGCGAGAAAACCGAGACGGGGCTGCCATCCTTGCCCGTACTTCGGTCGAAGCTGCGCTCTGCTGATGGCAGTGTCCGGAATCAGGGACGGTTTTGCAACATTGTTGGGGGCGTGATTAGTCCTCTCCTGGCCAACATCTTCCTGCACTACGTGCTGGACGAATGGTTCGAGAAGGAAGTTCGCCCCCGCCTGAAAGGAGAAGCCTTCGTGATCCGTTATGGGGACGACTTCGTGATCGGGGTAGCCCGAGAAGATGACGCCCAGCGAATCATGGAGGTCTTGCCCAAGCGGATGAGCAAGTACGGCCTGACGGTCCACCCGGAGAAGACACGCTTGGTGCGGTTTGAACCGCCGCAAGCAGACAACTCCGAAACCGAGGACCGGGACCCACCCGGACCAACGACATTCGACTTTCTGGGATTTACTCATTACTGGGGACGATCCCAACGAGGCGTATGAGTTGTCAAACGGAAGACGGCGAGTAGCCGACTCAAGCGAGCGTTAAACGCGTTGTCGGAATGGTGCCGAAAAAATCTGCACGCTCCGATCAAGGAACAGCACCAGAAGCTCGTGCAAAAGCTGCGGGGCCACTACGGGTATTACGGGATTATTGGCAACTTCTACAGCCTCTAGGAATTCCGGGAGGGAACGCGAAAGATCTGGCGACGCAAGCTGTCTCGGCGACGCCGAGACGGTGATGTGACGTGGGCCCAGTTCCTTCGTCTGGAGAAGTATTACAGTCTTCCCCGAGCCCGTGTGGTCCACGACCTGCAGAGCAGCGTAGCGAAGTCATGAGATGAAGAGCCGGGTGCATTTAACGTGCACGCCCGGATCTGTGGGGGGCCTGGGTGGGTGACCACCCAGGTCTACCCGGCCTCTACGGTGCCGGCATGCACTACGATCCGCTGATTTCCAGCCGCGCCAAGTCCTTGGTCAGTTGGGGTCATGACTGGGTCGTGCTCTGCCTGATCATCGTGAAACCGTTCTGGGCGCCCACGAAGGTCTTTGCCTTGCCGATCGCCGTGCGGCTGTACCGCAATCGTCAAGGACTCACCAAGGGAAGAAGGGGCGGGGCAGAGCCCTCAAACCCAATCCCGATCATCGCACTCGACCCCAACTGGCCCTCGAGCTCATTCAGTTGGTGGCTCAGTGGTACCCTGACGACGAGATTATGCTCACTGGTGACAGCGCCTATGGAGGCAAGAGCATTCTCTCGCATCTGCCGGCCAACGTTCACCTCATCAGCCATGTTCATCCCAAGGGCGCGCTTTACCAACGTGCCCCCATCAAGAAGGTGGGAAGCAAGGGACCGCCTCGAAAGAAAGGGGCCCGTCTCCCTGGGATGGAGCAGTGGGCCAAAGATCCGGCCCAACCCTGGACTCGGCTTAAATTCAACCAGTTCGGGTTGCATGCCACGCTCGCCGTCAAAACCATCAAGGCTCTGTACTACAAGGCAGGCGGAGACCGCGAGCTGATGATCGTCCTGGTGCACGACCTGGACGGCAAACGTCCCGATCAGATGTTCTACTGCACCAAGCTGAATTGGAACGCGCGACAGATCCTGACAGCATATTCCTACCGCTGGGCAATTAAATGTACCTTCGAAAACTGCAAGCAGCTCCTGGGACTGGAGGACCCGGCCAATCGTCTGCCCAAAGCCGTCGAGCGGACCGCGCCCTTTGCGTTGTTGCTCTATAGTCTGGTCGTAGTGTGGTTCCACAAGACGGGCCATCAATTCGTCCGTTTTCCGAACCGGCCATGGTATTCGCGCAAGGAAGAACCGTCGTTTGCTGATCTCCTGACCACACTACGCCATGTCAGCCTGGTGGAGAAAACCGGCACAGCGCTTTCGGATCACAGTCGGATAAAAACCTGGCTTGCACAGATCACCGATCTTTTCAGCCGAGCAGGGTGATCGTCGTTCGAGACGCGAATCTGTACTCAGATCGCTACGCCACGAGCAACCGACCGGTCAAAAATGACCGGCCGTCCCGCTCGCGGAACGGTGCCAGAATGTGCGAAACTTGAACCAAGTCATTGGGCAGTTTTAGAAACTGCCTCTTTGCCGCTAACATGGCAATATCGTACCGAGCGCCAGCAATAGACCATCTGCCCTTATAGGGACGCGGCGAGATGACGGCGCGATTGGGTCATGAAACTTGCTTCCGATTGGCGTGCTGTTAGGCTAATCAGCGTGACATTCCAGTTTTATGTACGACTGAACATTATGGCTGGCGGATAATTCGTTGATCGTCCGATTGTTTGATTTCGTTGATCTCAGGCTCATCGGGTGTTCTGGAGTTTGTTCTGCGCACATTGACGGCGGATCCTGAAGCGCAGAACTGGGGAGCGCCAAAAGAAGCCATAGCATGATCATGGGTTGCATATTATAATGCCAACGTGGGCGTACAGCGTCCGCCGGCTAGTTCGGTACTCAACATTCGCAGAACCGTATCTGCTGCACGGCACCATCGACAACTTGTCGACTGCGAACGGCCGAGACGCATGACAGCTTGGCGAAGTCGCGAAGAAGGAACGCTCTTGGAGGAGGTGCTCACAAACGTTCGCTGTGTCCTTTTCACTACTGCACGCCCGCTCCCGCGACGCCCAGTGAGTTGTGCGAACGTGCGGCATCCTTTTTGTTCCAAGCAAAGACGAAACTTGCCTCGGCTTGCGCCGAGCGAGTTTAGAGCCACATAAGCGCGGTTAACATCTCCCGTTGACACCGGCACAGCGGATCCCTTGTGGCTGGTCTATTCCGCAATTCGCCACGGCAGATTGCAAACATAGTGGCCCTTGCTTTGCTCATCGCCCTCCACGCAGCTTCTTGCTTCTGTCCACAGCGTTGCCCGCCGACACGAGTAGCCTAGCCTGCCTGCGGACAGCTTGCTAATCGAACAATCGTCACATCCGGCGCATCTAGTTAATAGATGTAATCATTTATAATTATTATTATACTCAGTTATATGGCTCGCAGATGTGGCTCTCTGCCACCACGGTCGCCACCTGCGACTAATCGCCCGTCCACGGACTTCATAGGCTGACGCGAATGGAACCTGGACAGTTTGTACAATTAGTGTTAGCCAAACATTCCGACGAGGCATCACTCCAGCTCTTGAAGGAGCACATGACATGAAATTGCTTGCAGGTCATCGAGTATCGAAGGAACATAATTTATTCATCTATGTATTTAGTACTATAATGATGTCTTTGGCCATGTTCCTCTTCACGGGCTATAGCCGACGTTGTCCTAAAGTCTTTCGAGCAATAGCCGTGGTGTTCGGCGGTGCTAGTATAATGAGCCTCAGACATGCCGTCGCGAAAGTCTCGATCCAGCGCGCGAGGTAACAAGAGACGACGACACAGTTCACGAAGAAGAGCGTTAGTGTTATCCAATGCTCACTCGCTGGTCACCGAAATGTTGAAGCGTGTCGACGATAATGGCACATATCCGGATCAGTCAGCCAAAACAGCCGCCCCACTCTCCAAGGGTGACGTGGGCAGCCGCAGTTCAAGGTTCTTCTTACAGGAGCGATGTCGCACTTTGTACAGACGGATTTCGACGGGAGAATTCGCACGGCGGCAAGTAGCCTAGGGCGCTTTAAAGGCGCCGATCGTTGCAACGCTTGGCGAGCTTCTTGAACATGTGCAATTACTCCGGTAATTTGAAGGGTCTTCTTCCCCAGGGCCTTCTCCGAGGGTGCGGCTGGCTCGCTCGATGAGGCCGTTTTTGTAAGGGCAATGCGGCTGGCCGATGCGTCAGTCTATACTTCTTGAGCAGCGCCGGAACTCCGTAGTGCTGCTGTAGCCACAGACATTGGCGGGACGGATTTCGGGAGATGTTAGAGGTTTACAATGGGCACCTTTCGGCAGCATTTTGATCGCTTTCCGTGCGGTGAGGCTCATGTTCAAGCCGTCCAGACCCAATAAGACTTCCTGGTGGACGACGTAGTGCGAATGATCGTCTAGTGTTCCGTCAATCTTCGACTGACGGGTAGTTTTGCTAAACGACGCTGGAAAACCGATCGCAATGAAGGACTGGGAGTTGGCGTGGACGACCGGTCAATCTCCAATTGACGGGTCACGCAAGCTCCTGTTTCTTGAGGGCATTCGCTCGCAGGATGCACATCAAGTGAAGGAGCACTGTGATGGAAAAGCATCGTGTCACGCTGGTTCCTGAGGAACTTGCGGCCTTGGAACACCTGGTTCGCAGTGGGCGGTCGGCCAGTCGTAAGCTGACTCATGCCCGAATCCTGCTGCTGGCAGATGGGGTGCATGGGGCTGGCCACTCCGATGATGAGATCGCCGCAGCTCTGGGCACCAGTTTGAAAACGATCGCTCGGGTCCGAAAACCATTTGTCATCGAAGGACTGAAGGCGGCGATTGATCACAGGCCGCAACCGGCACGCTCAGACAAGATCAAGATCAGAGGGAACATTGAGCAGAAATTGACCCGATTGGCCTGCACGGACCCGCCCCGTGGCCGATGCCATTGGACGTTGCAATTGCTGGCTGACGAGATGGCGGTCGTCGGCCTCGTCGATTCGATCAGCACCGAAACGGTGCGTCGAGCGCTGAAAAAAACGACATTCAGCCCTGGATTGTTCGGTCATGGTGTATTCCTCCCAAGGCCAACGCTGAGTTCGTCTGGCGAATGGAGGACGTGATTCAAACCTATGTGCTCTCCTACGATCCCAAGTGGCCAGTGATCTGTTTCGATGAAGCCAGCAGACAACTCTTCGGCGAAGTGCGACCGCGTCAACCAACCCGTCGTGGCTTGCCCGCTGTTGTGGACTATGAATACGAACGGAAAGGGGTATGCTGCCAGCTCATGATGTGCGAACCATTGCGGGGCTGGCGGCATGTCATAGTCACCGACCGACGTACCCGCCAAGATTACGCTCGCTGCACCCGCGATTTGGTGGACCGTCAATACCCACGTGCGACGAAGATTCGGTTGGTCCAAGACAACTTGAACACCCACGACGGAGCAAGTGTCTATGAGACCTTTCGTCCGGCGGAGGCGCGTCGGATCGTGGACAAGATCGAGTTTCATTACACACCCAAACACGGCAGTTGGCTGAACATGGCGGAGACGGAGATCAACATCATGGGCCGCCAATGTCTCAACCGCCGACTGGACAATCGAAGCTTGATGGCGGAGGAAGTAGCCGGGTGGGAAAACGCTCGCAACGTCAGGAAGGCACGCATCCACTGGAGCTTTACTCTGGCTGTTGCACGGCAAAAACTCCGCAAACTTCACCTGTCAACCGTAGATTGACGGATCACTTGGGAGCTGATCACGAAGTAAACCCAATCCCCGGCCGGGACGTCCACTCAGGTGCCGCGTCGGAATAAGTCGACGATTGTTTTGCAGCGTAGCCTTGAGATACTGAGATTCACGGCGACTGCCTGCATCAACTGAATCAGACGCGGCACCAAAGTTGGTCGCCGAGCACTGGTCAAGGCGTGCTGGCTCATCCATCTCGGTTCTCTTTTGCTTCAGCCAACGCGCTATGGGCAGACCAGCTTTGCGTCTCGGCGAATGCGGTACACCGTGTAGCGGCTCATATACATGATGTACTCGTCAACCATTCGCCAGGATAGCTCCCTCTGCTGCGGCTCGGGGTTCTTACAAGCGTAGGTGAATTCTGCTTGATGTGCCTCCGACAGCGCTTCACATGGCTGTACCGGTGACTCCTCGGTGTGGGTCCCCTCCCTTAGCCAGCGATCGTAGCTTCGTCGCGCAATGCCCTAACGCGGCGAAGGCGCAACCAAAAAGCTCTACACCACCATGACGGCCATCTTGATCACAAGAGCCCTCTGAAACATCCATGCTTTCGGCGTTCGCCGTGCACTACTGAACAACATGTGCGCACTGCGCAGAGAAAGTGCCGACGTAGACTCTAACGCGGCGGAGCCGCAACCAAAGAGAATAAGCAAAATCGGCGTTCTGCAGCCAAAATGGTGTTGTCTAGAGACCCACTCTGGAGCAGAACGCCATGAAGACGCTTTCGTGCTTGGTCATCAAGTTTACTAGCCTGATCGTCGCTGTGCTCTCTTGCTTTGACCGCTTCATATTCAAGCGCTACTTGCCCATCACCAACGGGCTGGCGCTGAAGGGTTTTGTCGATCACATCCTTAAGATCCGGCGATGTGACTTCATGGCCTTCGCCGAGGAACAGTCCAGGACTCGCGTTGCCTATGCTAAGTGACTGGCCCAAGAAGCCGGCGCTGAATACCGATTCCTTCAAGGCCATCACCACAAGGACAAGCTTGTCAAAGAGGTCCTGCGACAGCGGCCCATCCTCGATGGTCTGATCCGCCTCTGCTGCATGGAGACCTGCCCCAGCTTCAAGCTCATCTACGGCAAGGGGCATGCTCGGCTGGTAAACGCACGCCGGCCTCAGCGCGTGCTCTACTTCTATTTCCTGGATCCAGAACTGGGCCAGATCTACGTCCGCCTGACCACTTGGTTCCCGTTCACCGTCCAGATCTATGTCAACGGTCACTCTTGGCTGGAAAAGCAGATGCTCAAGCGGCATATCGGATTCAACCACCAAGACAACGCTTTTATGGCCCTGGACAATCCAAAGGCCGCTCAAAAGTTGGCCGCTTCGTTCGGCCATCTGAAGTGGCGAGAAATCCTCAACCGTTTGGTTCGCCAGGTTAGCCCCTTGATGAAAGAGCGATGGTTTCGCGGCTACAGTTATTATTGGGTCATTGACCAAGCCGAGGCTGGTCTCTACCCGCGGCTCTTGGACCACGCCGCGATCAACTTCTCGGCCCAGGACATCCTGACTTTCTTGGGCCGACGCTTCCATCCCCGGTTTGACGGGGAAGTGCTCACCAGTTGCCAGAAAGATCGCTGACCCGGCGCCAAAGTCAAACATCGGATGAAGAATAACTGGCTAAAGATGTACGACAAGTTCGGCCTGGTCTTGCGGATCGAGACCGTCATCAACAACCCTGGAGAGTTTTGCGTCCAGAATTGGCGGACTCGTGAGGGCCGCTGCGAGATGGCGTGGTGCCCGATGAATAAAGAGGTGATCAACCTGTACTGCTACCGCGAGATTGCCTTAGCCGTCAACGAACGCTGCCTAGCGGTATTGTCCATGGTCGAGAATCCGGTGCCGGCTTTCCGACAGGCTGAAGCGATCGCCGAGCCGGTGGTGAAAGCCGGCCGAAGTCATGCGGGATTCAAGCCGGCGAGCCGCTCGGACGTCAAACTGTTCGAGGCCGTCTTGGATGGCAACCATGTGGTGCGTGGCTTCCGAAACGCCGACATCCAGGAGGCACTGTATAGAACAACGGCCGATCAAGTGGAACGTCGTCGTCAAAGCGCTGCAGTCGGCCGTTTGTTGAAATGGCTTCATGTGCGCGGACTGATTCCGAAAAGTGCCGCGTAGCCACCGCTGGCACGTCGGTCCTAAAGGACATCGAGTGCTCCAAGCTCTAATACAACTTTATCACCGTGGCATTCCAGCCGCTCTCGGTACAGCCGCGTACTTCAGTCAGAAGATGCGCGCACTGCGCGGAGAAGTTGCAAACGTAGAATCTAATACGGCCAGCGTTCGCTTCGCTCGCCAGCCACTGCGATGCTTCGTCTGTTCAATCTCTTGGTGCACGCGCTTCTGCAGCTAGGGGGATAACTGGCCTTGGTTCTCTAGCCCGAGAGCCCTTTCTTACTTGACGCTCTCGGCCATGATTTCGGCAACCACAGCTCTAAGCCATTAAAGTTCAGCCTCGTGTCGCTGCTCCTGCGCTCGTGGTATGGAGCTGCGTTCGTTGAAGGCACGACTAGCCGACCCGAAAAGCGGCTTCTTCCGATTCTAGAAGAGCACTGGATTGACCCCCTCGCGCGGATTGAAATCGGAGACCTCCACACCGCGCTGCGCGGTACCTAGAACAGTGAACTGCTTGCCCGCGCCACTCCAATTTCGCTGCTTCTCATTCCGGCTTGTGCTTGATCCTGCAGCTTCGTTTCATAGCACTCCAGAGGAGGCCGTTTATTAACGTAGCCGACGTGCTATTTGAGCTAACGCAGTACAAAGGTAGCGACCTCGTTCTCGAAGAAGTCCTTTCGCCAGCGATAGAACATCGAAGGACCGACGCCGCATTTGTCACACAGGTCGGAGGCCGGAGTGCCTTCGGGGAGGTGAAGGCGAAGAATCGAAACCTTCTCCTGCGTCGCGAACGGTTTCCGGATTTGCTTGGAGATGGGTAAACCTCCGCTTGAAATAGCACTTCATTCGAGCAAGCGGTTAGTCCCATTTCGACGTGAACCGGCACACACCCAAGGTCACAATCGCATTTCAGGCCCAAGGACTGGCCAGCAGGCGCAAATTGTCTTTGTGCATAAGATAACTGACATTCTCTTCGATGGGCCTTGATTTCGCATTAGCCTCAAATTCGAAGCGGTCAGCACATTGCGTCTGTGGCATATCACTAGCCTGGTCAAGTAGTCATTTCTGCGTCGCTCCGGCTTCGCTTGGCATGATGGGGGCCAAGAACCGTCCAGCGCAGCTGGATCGTTTGAGGGATCAGATACGCCCCGTCTTGTATCGACCAACCGCTGAGTGATCAAAAAATGCCGTGGTGTGAAAAGGAGCGTGTTCGATCGTCGTCTAATGAGGAAGCAACTCGTACGAAGATCACGGTGAGACAGATCTAGGGGCTGCTGAGAAATATCGAAGATAGCGTTCGTAAGTGCGAAAGGACTGGTATGAAATACGGCAAGCTACCAGCGAAGCTCGATACCCGTACGCTCAATTATTCCACCTATGCCGCGAATGTGGTGGAACCACCACCCGCAGTCAACTGGTCAAAGGCGGTGGACAACTGGCCCATGATGCTCAACGACCGCATTGGTGATTGCACGTGCGCCGCGGCTGGCCATCTAATCCAGTGCTGGACGGCCAATGCCGCCGAGAGGGCAACCGTACCGACTGATGATGAGGTTGTGACTGCATACAGTGCTGTGGCTCATTACGACCCAGCAACTGGTGCGAACGACAACGGTGCGGTCGAACTTGATGTACTCAATTTCTGGCGACAGATCGGGATTGCGGGTAATCGGCTAGCTGCGTACACAGCGGTTGACCCAACAAATGCTGATCATATTCGGCAGGCGATCTGGCTCTTCGGTGGGCTGTACCTTGGGTTGGTTTTACCACAATCGGCTGAGCAGCAAACAGTCAGCGGTAAACCTTGGATCAGCGTCTGGTACAGTCCGATCGTCGGTGGGCACGCCGTGCCTGCCGTTGGATACGACGATCAGTACGTTAACGTCGTCACATGGGGCCAAGTCCAGCTTGTCGCCTGGGAATTCCTCACCCGCCACTGTGAGGAGGCTTATGCCTTAGTTGACCAGGACTGGATCCGCCGGGCTGGAACATCGCCTTCCGGTTTTGACATGGCCTCGCTCGAGGCCGACCTGGCTGAAGTCACCTCTTAACGGAGCCACCTATGGTTAACATTGCCGCCATCTTACAGTCCGTCGCTGTATGGGTCAAAACCCACGGCCCGACTGTCACCGCAATCGCCAGTGGAGTTGGTCTGATCATTGCGCAGCAGTATGGTCCCGGATTCACTGAGATTCTTCAGGCCCTGCTGGTCCTCGCAGCTGGCACATCGGTCGTACAACTGCACACCGCCGTCCGCCGACTATCGGCGGACTTTCGTCAAGATGTCTGCCGCCGCTAAACCCGCCCGTTCCGACCGGCATTTGATGGGGGCCAGGACCATGAACCAACTCTATATCCTCGCGCAGCTCAGTCTTGGCCGAGCCGTCCACGACAACCTGCGTACATCCAACAGTGAAGCGATGCTCGCTGTCACCGGTAGCGGGCTGTCAGCTTGGCTCGCCCAGATCAACTGGGCAGCAATGCTTGCTGTCGTCGCATTGGTTGTCACAACCGTCGGTGGAACGGCACTCCAACTGTACAAACAGTGGCGAATGGTCAAGTTGGACATCAGCGCCCGCGAGCGGGAGCTAGCCAGCCGGCCACCGGGAAACACAGAGCGGAGACGGCCACGCCATATCTGATTCCATCATCTCCGAGTATCGGCGTCAGATATTGGAAACGGCGCTGCGAGAACCAAGGGCTGAGAATCATGAAAGCGTCGTGGGTCGACCTAACGATCTGGCTGCTAGCCATGATCCTTCTGCTACCGATTGCGTTCATGTGGATCGACGCCCTGACAAAGGCCTTTGAGTGATTGACGAAGGATCGCGCCAAACTTTGTAACGTCCCCAAAGTTGAACAGAACCGGGCTGATGTCGGCGCTGTGGCAGCGATCAGCGATGAATTCACAGTTGCGGGTTCATACCGCTTAAGGCAGACCGCAATACCGGGAGGTGATTGCTGGTGGACTGGCTGGGACGGAACCGTGTCTCAAGCTTCCGGACACACCAATTGTGTTGCAAACCGTCAACGACTACCCGTCACGGTCATGCAGCGGTAAGACTTATTCCGCCGTCCCAGGCACAAGCAAGCAAGCAGCCGCGTACCCCGATCACGTTCGTTGTCCACAGTTAAACAATGGCTTCCAACTTCTTTCAAAAGACTGCTCCGGCAGCCGGCTTCGGTGTCGGCCGGGACGGGGCGATGGTCACCGGCGACGTATACAACCCGACCGCGCGTGTCGTCAGCCAGGACAAGGGCCTGGACGGCAAGGTCGTCGTCGAGCGCCGGCACGTCGACTGGCTCGAGCACCAGATCCGCTGGCGCTGGCTGCTCGACTCCTACGAGGGCGGCGACCGGTACCGTAACGCCGTCTACGGCCCGGACCGCAAGGGCCTGCCGTGCCGGAACCTGTTCCGGCACCGGCGGGAGTACCCCGACCCGCAGCAGTACCCGCAGGTCTACCAGGGCTTCGCGCGGGTTCCTGGGCATGGTCAACACGCAGACCCAGGACGTCGGGTACGGCCCGTACCCGGGCATGCTCGGGGCCGACCCGGCGGCGACCGCCCAGGACGACGATTACGAGCTGCGGCGGTCCCGGACGCCCGGTCCCGGAGTTCGTCGCCGAGGCGGTCGAGATCCACCTCGGCAAGGTCTACGACCAGGAGGTCGCCCGCGAAGGGCCCGACCGACCTCGACGGCCTGGTGGGACGACGTGGACGGCCGCGGGACGCCGATCGACGACTGGATGCGGGAGACCGTCGCGCCGCTCTTGCTCGTGCTGGGCTGCCTCGACATCTGCCTCGACCACCCGAAGGCGCCGCCCGGCGAGAAGATCGAGACGCGGGCCGACGAGCATGCGGCTCGGGCTCGACAAGGTGCGTCGCCGCTACATCCTGCCCGAGAACATGGTCTGGTGGCGCTGCGACGCCGCCGGCCGGTACATCGAGTGCCTGGTCCGCGAGTACCAGGACCCGTCCGACCGCGTCGACTACGACAAGAACGGCAACGCGATCGACCCCGAGGACACCGGCCAGGTCGGCGAAGCCGTGGCGGCGGAATTACGTCCGCTACCGGCTCTGGCGGTCCGACGAGTCGATCCTGTACAGCTACGACGGCGACAAGATCCTCGAGCGGGTCCCGCACAAGTTCGGCCGCGTGCCGATCGTCCGGCTGATCGACCTCAAGAAGCACCGGACGCCGACCATCGGCAAGAGCCGGTACGAGGCGATCGCCGAGCTCCAGCGCGAGTATCTACAACCGCGACTAGCGAGCTGATCCTCTCCGACACGCTGCAGGCCCACCCGTTCCTCTCGGGCGCCGAGGACTTCTGCAAGGCCGACAACACGCTGTCGGTCGGGCCGGGCTACGTCCTGCCGATGAAGAAGAACCCGGAGAGCGGCGCCTACCAGGGCTGGGAGTTCGTCAGCCCGCCCAAGGACCCGGCCGAGTCGCTGCGGAAGAACAAGGAGGACATGGTCGACATGAAGGACCGCCGGGCCTGCCTGACCAAGCCGGCCGGCGTCGCCGGCGGCCGGCGGCGGCGACCGTCGTCACAGTCGGGGTCTCCAAGCAGCTCGACGCCGACACCGGGCACAAGCTGCTGGTCTCGATCGCCAAGTCGCTGGCGAAGGCCGAGCGGTTCATCGCCGAGTATGCGCTGCTGGTGCTTCGCGGCAACGCCGCTCGACGCCAGCGGATCGGGAGCAGATCCGGGTCGCTCTACCCGGCCCGGTTCGAGCTGAACGACGCCGCGACGCTGATCGACGGAACGACCCAGCTCCAGCTCGTCCTCGGCGCCGCCGGCAACGCCCCGAACACCGAGCGGGAGCTGATCCAGGCGACGATCCGCCAGCTCCTGGTCGGCCTCGACGACGACGAATACAAGGCCTCGACGACGAGATCGAGCTCCTGGTCGAGACCAAGTCGCGGCTCAAGGAGCAGATCCGCGAGATGCCGCCGGCCGCGATCGGCAGCCGCGCGGAGGCGATGCAGGGCGACGGCTCGGCCGAGCAGGCCGGCGGCGAGGATCCGACCGGCCAGAGCGGCGGGACGATGAGTCAGCAACATGATTCCGTCGGTGGTTTGATGTTCGCCGTCTTGGTGTACTCCGCCCTGCTGGCGCCGCCGCCCGACACGTCGGGCATCCGCGCCGACCTGGTGATGGCTGCCGCGGTCGAAGAGTTCGTCGCCGAGCTGCCGTCGGCACGGCCGCCGGAACCGTTCCGGACGATGCTCGAGGACCTCGGGCAGGACTGTTACGGATGCCGGGTCCGGGCGGACCGCCGGTTGACCGAGGGGAGCCGGGCGGACGTCCGCTGGCTGTTTTGGGGTCGGCATCGAGAGACCCGGAGATCCAGCTCCGATCGAACAGCATCCTACGGAACCTGACCCGCTGCGGCGACTGCGAAGGCCGCGGCCTCTGCTACGAGTTCCGGCCGATCGGACCGGAGAACGAGGGCTGTCGGATTTGTGGCCGGTGGAGCTGGGGACACCCCGAGTCGCCGGGCCCGTGCCTGTCGTGCGGCGGAGCTGGGACCGCCTGGATCAAGGAACCGTTTGAATGACCGTCGTGCAGGCCCAGTGGCTTACCCTGGCGTTCGTCGTCGCGGTCACCGCGGGGATCCTCGGCTTCGACGGCTGTGATCATTCTGCGGTTCGGCGCCGACGCGTCGATCTCGCGGGTCGTCGGCCGGCTGCTGCTACGGTGGCCTACGCTGTTCATTGCGGCGGTGTTTTGGGTCGGCCTCCTGGTTGGACACCTATGGCTCTCGGCTCACTAGAGGCTCCCCACGCCGATCCCTTCGGTGAGATGACGAGAGGAACCCGAAGATCGGATCGGCTCGATCCTCGGCGAGCTCCTGGCATCGATTCCGGACGCCGCGAACGTGTGACGTGCAAAGGATGAGGCGCTCCTTCCAGTATTTTGCATCGTGTTCCATCGCGCTAGCTCCCGAGGTCCACACTTGAAAATCGAAGTAGTCACCGTTTGCGTCGGTTACGGCGACTTCCTTGCTGCGTCGCTCCCCGAGAATCTCCCGCTCGTGGATAACCTAATTGTCGTCACGTCGCCTGACGACCATGAGACGCGCCAGGTTTGCCGGAAGCACTCCGTGCATCACGTCCTGACGGAGGATCATACTCGCGACGGCCCATTCAACAAAGCGCGGCTGATCCAGCGCGGGTTCGATCAGATCGGCGGTTGCGACTGGATTCTGCACCTCGACGCCGACGTCGTTCTACCGCGTAAATTCCGCCAGCTCGCGACGTGGGGTCACCTCGACGAGCGGACGATCTACGGCGCCGATCGCTGCAACCTGACCGGCTGGAACGACTGGGCCCGCCTCAAGCAGCACGTCGGGGCCTGGGACAACCACGCCCACGAATGCGGGCACTGGTTCCACCCGACGTTCCCGGCCGGCTCCCGCTGGGTCTCGTCGATTCACGGCTACGTGCCGATCGGGTTCTTCCAGTTATTCCACGGCTCGGCGATGGTGCAGAACGGCTACCACGTGCGGAAGTACCTGCTCGAGCACGGTGACGCGGCGCGGACCGACGTCCAGTTCGCGCTGCAATGGGACCGACGGCACCGCCAGGTCCTGCCCGAAGCGATCGTCCTGCACCTCGACTCGGCGGCCTCGGAGCTGGGCACAACTGGAAGGGGCGGACGACTCCGCGGTTCGGACCGTCAAACTCGTCCACCCCCGCACACCGGAAGCCGGACCATCACCACAAGCACCGGCGCCACCATCACCATTGCCATTGGCCTAGCTGGCCGGACTAGGCCTGATATTCGTCCAGCTCAACCCCCCGATCCCGATGTTCTGCCCTGGCCGCGGGCCTGGCCTCGCGCACGGCGTCATCGACTACGGGCCGGAGCATCACTTGATCTGGGTCGTCATGCTCGACGACGGCGGTCCTATCTGGTGCCTGTCGAATCCGGAAGTGAGAGGGCAGAAGAATCAGACGATGGGACGAACGGGGGCGGCACCTCCCCGTCCCGTTCTCCGAACATATTGGGCAACGACTTTATTTGCTACTGCTCGTCGTTCGTCGCCGTGCCGTCGCCGGCTTGCGGCCGGTAGTCGTGGTGTAACCCCGGGTCGTGCCAGACATCCGCTTGCCGATGGTCTTGCCTGTCGTTGCGATCGTTCCGTCGGCGTCGTAATTAATCCACCGATCCGCGCCCTTGTACTGGTACTGCAGCACGGTGTTTGCGTTGTGGATCTTCGGCATCGTCGCCATGAAGCGATTCAGTAGCTCACGCGACCGCGACACGAACGTCCCGAGAACGTTGTCGCCCTTGCACAGGATCCGCCACTTACCGATCGATTTCTCTGCCACAGGAACCTCCTATGTCCGTTGAAGCAACCACGACCGCTCCTGCGGCCGCACAGTCGGCAACGACGACCGCGACCGCTCCGGCCGTCGTGCCGGTCGCGGTCGCCGCGCCGGCACAGACTGTAACGATTCCGCTCGATCAACTCAACGCGTTTACGTCGATGCAGGCTCGACTGGCGAAGATCGAGGAAGACCGCCAGCGCGACACTGCCGAGACCCAGCGGCGTGAGACCGAGGCCCTGGCGAAAAAGGGCGAGCTCGAATCGGCGCTCCAGCAGCTCCGTCAGCAATCCGACCAGGCCGTGCAGGCCGAGCGGATGAAACTGGCCCAGATCGAGGAGCGGGCCAAGCGGTACGCGCTCGACGGCGAGCTCTGCCCGCGCCCTGGCCAGCCAGCCGCTGGTTCCCGGCGGCGCGGAGCAGCTCACCCAGCTCTGGCGGCACCAGTTCGTCGTCGAGCCGCAGGGCGACACGTTCAAGGTCCGCACGCCGACGTTCCAGTCCGTCGGCGACTTCATCGCGGCCCAGCTCGGCCGGCCGAGTACGCCCATTTCGTCCGGGCCCAGAATCCCGGGGGCGGTACCGGCGGTCAGTCACCGGCCAGTCAGGCCGCACCGACAGCGGCCGCGAATGCGGGCGGCACACCGGAGCCGAAGAATTTCTCCGAGGCCGTGATTCCTGCACATGCAGAACATTCAGCGGTCCCAGGCGGATCCGCGGCTCTCCGGAAGCTCGGTCATGAACGCCGACGGCACTGTCATCCGTTCCAAGGCCGAAGCGTTCGGGCTGAGGCCGATCGCAAAGCACGCTTAGATCTTGTCTCTCCAATTTCCGCCCCCGAGGGCAAGCCGGCCGTGGCTAGCAGCGCCACGAGAACCGCGAACGCTGCCCTGAGAATTCCTCCCATGGCCGATTTCCTTCAAGGGTTCCTCGGCACCCAGCAAGCCGGCGTCGAAGCCCGCAATGACGTCACCGTCGCGGTCCGCAACTGGTTCGCCAACCGCAACCCGCTCGTGACCCGGCTGCCCTACGTGCCGGTCGAGCGGGTCGACTTCCTGATGTACACGCACAAGTACCGGGCCCGGTCGACCACGCTCGGTGCGGCGGTGTCGGCCTCGACCACGACCGGCCTCACCGCTCGCCGACGCGACGTTCCTGATGAACCACGACGTGCTCGAGGTCGTCGACATCGCGAGCCGGCAACATCGAGCGCGTCCAGATCAACGGCGACCCGACGGGCACGCAACACGATCACCGTGCATCCGCGGCGTGGTCCGGCACCAGCCGTGCGACCCGACCGTCGGTCGCCAGCGGCTCGACGGTCAACCTGATCGGCAACAGCCGGACCGGTGCCGAGGTCAATCAGACCGGCCTGACCACGGTCGGCATGCCGCCGGACCCAGTATTGCCAGACCTTCCAGTTCCCGGTGCAGATCGGCGGCTCGGCCCAGACGGCCCGGGCCCAGGTGCATGCCGGGCGGCATCCAGACGCCGTTCGACTTCAACATGACCGTCCAGCTCCAGAACATGGTCGACGACATCGAGAACTCGCTGCTACTACGGCATCGCCCAGGCGCCCGGTCGACTCGACCTGCGACGACCACGGCCAAGATGAACGGGCTGCGGTCGATCCTCCCGACCAACAACATCTCCAGCTTGACGTCGACCACGCCGACCAACGCCGTCGGCCTACGGCTCGACCGACCTGATCCGCGACACGCTCCAGGCGGCCCGGTCCGGCGGCGGCGAGCCCGACCTGCTGGTCGTCTCGACCAACTTCATGAGCGGGTTCGCGACCTGGGGCCAGGCCGATCCAGCGCATCCCGGCCGGCGAGACGGTCTTCGGCACGCCGATCAACGTGCTCGAGGCCCCGTTCCTGCACGGCGTGACGATCGTCGAAGCGCCGCTGCTGCGGCCGTACACCGCCATCGCCCTGACCTCGATCCGAGGTCTACATCCGCAACAAGCGGAACCCGTACTGGAACCTCCGCGGGAACCGCGGCGACATGGTCGAGGGCGACTGGATCGCCGAGATGGCGATCGAGGTCGTCAACGAGAGCCACCACGCCTGGGTCGAGGGGATCACGGCCTTCTCGGCGCAACTAACCATCGCGAATCACGGTGCCCAGCGTCGATTGACCTCGGGCGGCGGCTGACAACCTGCCGGAGCGATGAAGATCGCCTGCCGCACCGTACCAAACCACCTCCGAGGAACCATCATGTGGCGATTCCGCGGCACTCCGCACTACCTCGGCCAGCAGGCCGACCGGCTCGGGCATCACCCAGGTCCTGGCCGACCGGGCCCGGCAACAACCCGGAGATCTACCGGGTCTCGGTCCTGCTGGCCCAGCTCTGCGAGCGGTACCACCAGGCCCGCAAGGAGGACGGCAGGCCCGTGCTTCCGCGGCCGGAGCTCGGCCCAGATCCGCGGGCACGCTCGAGCAGTGCGAGCAGGAGTGCGCGAAGCTCCACGCCCTGGCGGCGCGCGTCGGCCGATGCTCGACGAGGCCTGGACGGCGTTCGGCCTGCCGCCGCCGATCGCCACTACGCCGTCCTCTGCGATTACGATCCGCCGACGTCCCGTCCTCCCGCTCGGTGACGGGACCGTCGGGCTCGAGCTTACCGGCGTCCAACACAGTCATAAGGCGGAACATCCATGGCCTACACGCACCCTCTGTCACGGCGTGGGGCACGACGTTCGCCCAGTTCCAGGCGGGCGGCGCATCCGGTCACCTCGAGAACCTGATCACGGCTCAGGCCGCGACCGCGAATCCGACGACCGCGGCGACCTGCGGCGACCGGCGGCGGTTCGTCCGGCGGCCTGCTGGCGGCCGGCACGTATTACTTCGTCGTCACCGAGACCAACGGCATCGGCGAGACGAAGAATCGAGCGAGCAAACTCAGCTCACCGTCGGCGCCGGCAACAAGCCGCAGATCACGTTCCCGACGCTGAAGATCCGGCAACACGGCCCGCAACCTCTACCTCGGCGCCGTCAACGGGTCGACCGGCGGCCCGTACTACCTGTACGCGACCGGCATCACGACCTCGACGTACGACCTCCGACCGCGGCCCCGACGAACTCGTTCCTCGTCCAGCCGCCGACGAGTCAACACAACCGGCCTGACCTGGACCGATGCCGCCGGCAACGCGCACAACGAACCGCTCGCGCTCTTGCGGTCCTGCAAGGACGGCAACCTCGAGAACGCCTACCGCTATTTCCGGAAAGTGATCGCCGACTTCAATCGAGGGTGAGCCGCAGACGTTCAACGGCGTCACGCAGAAGCTCCGCCACGCTCACGTCGTGTTTGCCATGCTGTCGACCTTGTGCTCGGAAATGGGCACGCTTGATCGACTCCAATCCCGGCACACTCAAGTCGGGCACAAACGGCATCGGGCTGCCGACCTCGTTCCGCGGGTGGCCATGAAACAACCGAAGCATCTCTTCCGCCGCGGCCGGCCGTCGGACGATCACGAGTCGATCGACGTCTCGCCCGAGCCGGCGGCGGCCGATGAGCTGCCGCAGCCGCAGTTCGACCCGAACGAGCACATCGTGCACGTGCCGGTGGCGAGCTACATCGAGCTGGACACCGACCATTGTTTGCGCGGGCTCGAACGGCACGGGATCCGCGTCGACCGCTCGAAAGGCTCCTCGGCGATCGACATCGCACGGAACCTCCGTGCGACCGATTCGGTCCGCCAAGGATTCGAGTCCGTCCTGTTCGTCGATTCCGACGTGCTGTTCGATCCGCTCGATGCCATCAAGCTTTTCAAATCTCCGTACCCGGTGATCGGCGGAGTCTACCCGGCCAAGAAGCTCGGCAACGGACAGATGAATTGCGACTGGGCCGACGGCACCGACGCGGTGCGGATCGGGCCGTGGGCGACGAAGCCGTACCCGATGCGGAAACTGCCGGGCGGTTTCCTGCGGATCAAGACCTGGGCGCTCAAGGAGATCGTCCGCAAGCTCGAGCTGCCGTACTGCCGGATGGCGGAGCGGTTCGCCTGGCCGTTCTTCCAGCCGGTGATCGTCCAGGAGGACGGCGAGACTCGCTACCTCGGCGAGGATTACGCGTTCTCGTGGCGCTGTCACCAGGCCGGCATCACGCCGCATGCCGACACGTCGTTTCGGATCTATCACATCGGCGGTTATCCGTACGGGCCCGAGGAAGCTTGCGGCCATTACGTTCAGCGGATGCGCAACGTCGAATATCACCCGACACGACTCGGCCCCGGTGATCCGGAGCTGGCCGTTCCTCCTTCACTGGACTGACCGATGGAAGACAGCTCGCGCCGCACCGTCCGTCTGCCGTTCGCGTTCGGCGACGTCGTTTACCACCGCGTCCGCGAGGACAAGGTCGCCGGCATCATCACCGGCTTTCACATCCGCCCGACGTCGATCGTGATCGCGGTCACGTGGGGCGACAACCTCGCCGAGACGATGCACTACTTCCACGAGCTCACGACCGAGTATGAACCAATCTTTTCAGCGGAGTCATAACCATGGCCAACGTCGAACGAGGCGTCGTGAAGGGATCGAACAAAGAAGGCCCCGGCGGCGACGACCGGAACAACGGCTTCCTCCCGCTTGCGGGGGGTGCCTCGACCGTCCATCCCGCGAATGAGGCCAGGGTCGGCGGCGATCGCCGCAGCGGATCGTTCCCGCTGTCGGAGAGCATGGGCGCCGTCCAGCCGCCCAACCACCGGTTCGACGTGGGCATGGTGAAGATGCCGCAGCCCGAGTCGGCGATCGAGCCCGGCCGCGGCGACGTGCCCGTCAATCCGTTCCTGCCCGGCGGTGCGGCGGCCAGGTCGCTGCCTATCTCAGACATGGCCAAGCCTCGCTAAGGAGCCCCGGTGCAAACGGCCGCAACCGATACGGTCAGCGACATCCGTGAGCGGGAGCTCCGTCCGTGGGTCGCTCACGCGACGGTCCTGATCTGGGACCGGGTCGCTGATGCTCGAGCCCATGCGCGGGACGGCCGGATCACCGAGGCGGGGCAGCGGCTCGAGGAGCTGCAGACCGGCCTGGTCGGCGATCCGAAGGGGCGCGGGAGCATCCTGTCGAATGCCCGGGCGGCGTTCTACCGCTCGGCGTTTCGGCACCGGCCACATGATCCGGCGATCCACCAGGTCGTGCATGCGCAACCGGAGGGCGAGCTGGTCGCCCAGTACGCGGAGATCCTGGGCCGCAATCAGTACGCGGACCTCCGGGCCGCGGTCGACCAGACGGCCGAATCGCTCAAGCGATTGACGGCGGCCGGCGGGACGCCGGAGCAGCTCGTGGACTGGGAGCGGCGGGAGCGAGAACGGCTGATCGCGCAAACCAGGCGGAACCTCTCCGATGCCCAGGTCGCACTCTCCGAGGCAATTTCTTACATCCGGATCAAGCCGGACCTCCGATAACTATGGAGGGGCCGGCCGGTCCGCCCGTCCGATTCCTTTTGCGCGAGGTGCACGATGTCGAAGAAAGGCGGCCCGGTCAACCCGGGCAGCGGTCCGAAACCGTCCTCGGTCAACAAACCGCCCGGCGGTTCCAAGCCCATGGGCGGCAAGGGCGGCGGCAAGAAAGGCTGCTGAAAGGCGACCACGACGGCGACGAGGAGGACGACGACGTTCTCCTGGTCCCGTCCTATTGGGCGGACATCGAATCCGAGCGCGACAACCTAACGTACACCGGGCGATAACGTGGCCGACCGCATCATCTACGACGGACCGCCCGGGACGGTCTGGACCAACACCACCCCGAAGCTGCAGTACCAGTTCCAGGCCTCGCTGCACAACACCTGCGGCGCATGCCTGCAGTACCACGGAAAAATCGGCGGTCGCTGGCCGATCCCGCTGCACTTCGGCTGCAACTGCAACAACGTGGAGATCCCGGCCGGGCAGACGGCGCCGGATCCGTTTGTCGACTTCCGCGAGCTGCTCGACAAGATGCCGCCGGAAGAGCGGGCGAAGGCCGTCGGCAAGAGCAACTACCGGCTGATCAAGGAGGGCGTCGTCGAATGGAAAGACGTCGTCACTCCCTCCCGCGTACGGGATCTGCGGGAAGTGGTCTCGATCAAGAAGCTCTCGGTCAAGACGATGGTCGATGCCGGCGTGAAGCCGGTGATCGCCCAGGAGGCGCACCGGTCGGTCAACACGGCCGCGCACCAGCTTGCCGACCAGACCCGCAAGGAGCTGGTGCAGAAGCTGACCGGCGCGGGAGTCAGCCATGAGAAGCTCGTCCAGGAGCTGACGTCGCGGATCACGGGCGGCGTGACGATCGCCCCGGGACCTCTTCAGCCGCCTCCTCCCGGATCGCCGGAAGGAGGCGCTCGGTTCGCCGGCGTGGCTCGGCAGTCGTCTGCCCGGCTCGGGCGGGCACCACGGCGACGAGCTGGCGAAGTTCCTCGGCCTCGGCATCGGTCTCGGCCGTCCGCCGGCCGGCGCAAAGCTTCCGCGTGATCTCAATGCGGACGAAGAGAAGAAGATCCGCGAAGCCTGGGAGGCCTACCAGGCCGACCCGTCCAATCCGCGGATGACGCTCGAGGAATTCACGGCCTTCCTACGGTCGGAACGACTCAAGGGATGACAGCCAATGAGCAACCTCCCCGCCCAATCGCTGCCGGTCTACGCCACCGACGAGGACATCGCCGTCCGGGCCGGCGGCGACTTCGTCACGCTCTGCCCGCAATGGCAGCAGATGGCCGCCGGTGCCGACGGGTTCTTCTCCGCCGGCATCCCGTGGGTCTTGAACTCGACCGCGGTCAACTTCGAAACCAACGGGGTCGCGCCGAACCAGGTCGTCCAACTGACGGCGCCGAAGACGCAGTTCCCCGGCGGCGGCCAGCTCCTGGCGGTCGATTCGGTCTCGGGCAACACGGTCACGCTGCGGCGGCTGCACAAAGACTTGAATGTCGGGCAGCCGCCCGCGCCGGCTGCGGGCATCCTCGGCGTCCAGTTCGCGATCAACACGCTGGATCCGCAGATCGAGGAGGCCACCTTCGACATCAAGCGCAGGTTCGGCATCGACGAGAACATCACCTTCCGCGACTCGACCTGGATCTACGACCAGCGGGACCTGCGGATGGCCGTTGTCCTGTCGGTGCTGCAGGACCGTTACTCGGCCGAGAACCGGTCGAACCGCGGGGACTTCTTCCAGAAGATCACTCAGATCCGCCGGCAGCTCGACGCGATCATCGATCGCGTGCAGGTCCGGTGGGGACCGTTCGGAAATTCGGCGGAGCCGGCAACTGTCTTCAACTGCAAAATCTCGCGCTAACCATTCACCCCAGGAGCCTCGCCCATGTCCGCACTTGCCTATACGATCAACATCCCGTCGACCAGCCTGAGCGCGACCACGCCGACCGTGTGCGCGTTCGTAACGGCACCGACGAACCAGCGCCTCAAAGTGCTCGGTTACGGCTTCTATTTCGACGGCACCTTGAACTCGGCCCAGCCGGTCGAAATCAAGCTGGCCACGCCGACCACTGGCACCTTCACGTCCGGTTCGAACGCGCAGCTCAACGAACCGGAGCTCACCGAGACGATCCAGGCCACCTACGGGATCGCCGCGTCGTCGCAGCCGACACTCTCGGCCGCGAATACGTACAAGACGATCACCGTGCACCCGCAGCTCGGCTATGAATTCCTCGCACCGCTGGGCCAGGAGCGAATCGTCGCCGGCGGCAAAACCTGGTGCGTTTCGGTCAACGCACCGGCCACGGTCGACATTCGCGGCTATGTGATGGTCGAAGAATAAGCACGGACAACGGACCGATGACCTGTGGCTGGCGGATCATCCTCAAGCACCACTGGATCCCTCGGAACGGCCCGGCCGGTTACATGGTCGGGTCGACCTATGCCCCCGCGCACCTACGGCGGCCGGGTCTGGGTACCGTTCCCGGCTGGTCCGCTGCCGACGGAGTTCGGACCGCTCGCGTGGAACGTGGTGCGCTGGCTGCCGCGGGTCAAGTTCGCGCTCGGATTCGCCGCGATCCCGCAAACCGGCGGCTCGCCCAACTTCAGGGGACCGCTACAATGGAACGTCGTACGGCGCCGGCACGCGGTCAAGTTTGGGCTCGGGTTCGCCGGCTCGGGTTCACCGGGCGTGGCCGCGTCGGGCACCGGAGCGATCCTCTGTGCCCGCGTGACACCGATACCGGCATCACGCAGTTCCGGGCGGCTCTGGCTCCCGCGTGGACCAAGCTCGTCGCCGCCCCCGCGCATGCCGGCGGGGCTCCTGGTCCGGCCGCTGCCTCCGTCCTTGCGGCTGTGGGGACATTGCGGTCGCGCCTGCGGATCACCGCAGGTCAGCTTCGTTCGCCCGCTTCAGATCCACCCGGCACTGTCGCCGGTCCGCCGCCGAAGCGACGCGGGGGCGCACCATCGCGCCGTGCTCCTGGTCGGCCGGATCATTCAGCCGCCCTTGCGGGTGCTCTCGTCCGTCGTTCCAGTCCGGCGGCCGGCCAGCGATCGAGCCCGGGCGATCGCCAATCCCAAGATCGGCCGGACGTTCGGGACCGCTCCGCCGGTCGTCCGGCTCGGTCAAGCTGCCCTGGTCCGCCGAGCTGGCCCCGGCCAGCTCCGCCACGGCGCCATGGTTTATCCGCGGCTGCTGTTCTCGGTGCCGGCTCCGCGGACCCTCGGGCTGCCGAGGATGGTCCGCCGCTTTGGCGAGGATCGGCTACGGCAGCGCCGCGGGATCGCGTTCGCCCAGACGGCTGCGAGCGAGCCGGTCGTCCTGGACGTCTCCTATCACATCTACTCGAACACGGGCGGCGGCGACCCGATTAATTACATCACGCCGGTCGGCACGACCGCCGGCCTGACTTGGACCCTGGGCCCGCTCAGCTATCCCGGCGACTGGAAGTTTGGCGTCCGGGCCTTCGACTCATACGGCGAGGAGCAGAACCTCGACTGCGCGGTCGATATCATCCTCGACGCGACCGGCAAGGACATCACCGACCGGCCATTGTCGCCGATCGCTCTCCGCGTCTTCCCGATGGCGAACGCGGCCATCCGCGCCGAATGGGCCTACCCGACGGGCATCCAGCCGAACAAAGCCCCGCTCGGCTTCCACGTCTACGTCTCTGGCGGCGCGCTTGATTCCGGGATCCTGGCACCGACCTCGGCGGTCCGCCGAGGCTACCGCCGGCAGCGGTGGGTCCCGGCCGTCGCCGCGCAAGGAATCAGCTTCGGCGCACCGACGGCGACGGTGCCGTATTCCTCGTCGATCGGCGGCAGCTTCGTCGCGAACATCCCCGGACTCCTGGATGGGCAGACCTACGAGGTTGTCGTCCGGGCCTACAACGCCTCCGGCGAGGATCCCAACGACGTCATCGTACTCGTCACCGCCGATGCCACCGGGCCGGCTCCCGTTTCGATGTTCACGGTCACCGCGATCGCGTAGGAGCCCGCCATGCCGCTGCAAGTCCACCGACGGCGCCGCGTCTTTCAGAATTCGGGCGCACCACGTTCCTGTCGAGCGTCACCGGCAGCTTCGTCGCGGTGCCCTCGACGGTACCGACATGCCAGACTTCACCGTACAACCTGGCGCTGGTCGGCACGGGGACCAACTGGACCTCGGGGACCGTCTTCACCGTCACCGGCTCGGGCACGTCGAAGGTCGGCCAGGTCTTTCACAGCGCGACATCGGCGACCCTGCTCGTCAAGACCGGCGCGACCACCGGCACCGCCACGGTCGGCGACGGATCCAGAACGACGTCGATCACGATCTCCAGCAACGTGCGAAAACACCTGAAATGGTTCCCGGGCTTGAACCGCCGCCGCATGCGCTAACCAACGGAGCTCCACTATGGGCCTTGCAAGCGATCCCTCAGTCACCTTCAACACGGCCGGGAACGCGCTCGCGTCCGGGTCGCTGGCCGCAAACACGTCGACGACGTTTACTGTGGATTTTTCCACCAACACAATCGGTGGGTTTCTCCAGGTCTGGAACACGGGCGGCGGTACTGTCGCGGGGACCAACGGCTGCCAGGTCCAGGCGTTCGCGACCGCGGACACCACCCCCAATTACGACACCGTCGCTTTCAGCGGCGTCAACTTCGTCATCACGACCGTTGTATCGACGGCGGCCCGCCAGTCAGTGTTTCTGCCGACCGGAAAGTACCAGATCAAACTGACCAACCTTGACGTCACCAACGCCATCACCGTCGAGGCGACCACGGCCCCGGTTGGTTGATCGGAGGACGCGATGCGTAAAGGCTGGCCACGACTGTCAAAACCTCCGATCGGAACCCCCCTTGATTGCGGGTCGTTCCTCACGAATGGTCTCGTCTTCTTCACTCCGTGCTGGGAGGGCGGCGGCTCCAAGGTCTGTGACCTGATCACCGGCACGAACCTCACACTCGAAAGCACCACGGCCTGGGGCCCGAGCGGCTCGCCGTGGCTCGGCTGCGGCCTCAACTGCAACGGCTCCGGCTTTGGTGCGGCGAATACATCGGTGCCGAAATCGAGCTGGGCCGTGACGAATATCAGCATAGTCGTCGGAATCCGCTGGAACGGATCGACCCCGTCGGCGCCCGCCCCGATCTTCGGGCTTGTCGGTACCAGTTCGACCCAGCCGTCGTATCAGCTCCGCTTCAACGGTACCTCGAGTCAGATGATTGTCGAATACAACGCGGGCGGCAGTGCCTCGTCGGTGCTCGGATCGTTGACCGCGAACGTCGATTCGATCATCGTCCTGACTTCCACCGGAACGACGACCAATCCCTACATCAACGGCGTCGCGCAGAGCCAGATTACCGCATCCGCGTCGAGTAATTGGGTATCGGGTTCGCAGATCTGTATCGGTCAAGTCAGCGGCGGAACGGCGCGCACGGTAAACGCGACGATCACGTTCGCGGCGGTCTATAACCGCGTGCTGGCGGCCGGCGAAATCGCGGTCTGGTCCTATAACCCCTGGGGGATCTTCAGCGGCCCGCTCCCGCTAACCAGCCTGGCCCAGTTCTCGAAGATCCAGCTCTCGCGCGTCCCGCTCGTGCGCGAAACGACCAACTCCGGCATGCGGATCTGGGCCGACTAAATGTCAGTCACAACCACGGCCTACGTCGGCAAGGGCGGAGGTCTCGTCTACTTCTTCGCGCAGAGCGCGTCCACCACGCAGCTCGTGCCGATCACCGGCATTGCCGGGATCCCGACGGTTTTCGTCGGAGGGTCGGCCGTCCCGCTGGGCCTGTGCGTCGGCAAGATCAATGTGACGTCGCAGGGCACCGGCTACACGCAGGCGACGACCACGGCTTCGGTGTCCGGCGGGGCTGGCTCCGGCGTCACCCTGACGCCCGTCGTCACCTCGGGCAAAGTGACGTCGATCACGATCACGACGGCGGGCTGGGGTTATCTCGCGACCGATTCCGTCTCGGTCACGATCGCGGACTCCGGCGGCGGGGCCGGAGCCGTCGCGAACGCGCAGCTTACCGGTGTGTGGGGCGATCACACGCTCGACATGCCGATGACTTATTACAGCCTCGCAACGCCCGTGACCGCCGGCCAGACCGTCACTTACTCGGCGCCGGCGGGCTGGTTCACGACCGGCAGCGGGAACGCCACGGCGGCGACGACGGCCCCGGTCGCCAACCACGTCGGGACCGACGAGCTCGGCCAGGGAGGTTACAGCAACTTCGGCGCGACCCCGACGTTGCCGCTGGGCACCAACGTCAGTTATTTCGGGCTCGAGAAGCCGTCCGTACAGGCGCCTTCTGTTTCAAAAACTGGCGCTATCGGATGGACAATCCCTGGATATTCCAGGCGACCAGCAATCCGATCACCAGTTCGACCGCCGACGGCCAGCCGATCTCTTGGACGCCGTTCACGGGTACCAGCGGCATCATCACCAGCCAGTTCGCCACCACGACGTCAAACAACGGGCTCGACAGTACCGGCACGCCCGGGATGTGTGGCCAGTACTCGGTCGTCTACATCGACCCCAACGCGACCAACCCGTCGCTCGCGATGCAGATCTGGATCGGGTCGAAGAACGGAAAAGCCGTCAACGTCGACTCACCGACCAGCGGGCTCGGCGTTGTCAGCGGCGGCACATATCCCGACGCCGGAACAAGGCCGACGAAGACGATCGCTCCCGACAATCAAACCGTCACGATCACCTACCCGCACATCCGCAGGCTCGCGGCAACAAATCTCGAGTTCGGCCTGGGTCTGTACGCGAGCCAGCCGGCGGGCAACTGGACGATCGGCCAAAACCTCTGCATCTTCGGGCCCGGCAACGAGGACAACACGATATCGAACATCGCGACCGGGCTCGACATCGACGAGAACTTCCGACGGTCGATCGTCTCGGCGACCGGCCAGGTCCCGTCATGTCTCCGGCCCGTGCTCGATTTCGGCAGCGGGATCCTCAGCGTCGTCAATCCGGGCGACGAAAGGCTCGCGACGAATTTCACGTTCCAGCTAGTAACCCCGTCCCCGACGTTTCCGGTCGTCGCCGTTCGCTACTTCAACACCGACCCCTCGAAGGGGTCGATCGCCAGCGGCGGCGATGGAACCTACAACTGGCCGGCGAGTACCAAGCTCTACACGGCGGCGTTCGGGGTCGACGGTACCGACCCGACGCTGGGCCCGTACCGCAATCTACCGGCGACAGACAACGGCGCACTCTTTGACTTCAATCCCGGAACGGTCAACGACCCCTGGTTTGTCGCGGAGGTTGACTGCGGCGCCCCCCACGGCCTGACCAGCGGATTCAACGTCAAATTCCCGGCGGGGATCACGACTCACATCCCCTGGACCGGCAGTACAACCGACCTGAACATCTCCAACGCCGGCGGCGGGATTTTCGTCACCGGGCTGAACACGTTTATTTACCAGCAATTCGCGACCGCGTCGTCGGGCCAGACCACCGTTCAGACCGTCAACAGTACCACCCCCATATCGGTCAGTTTCACCGGGACCGTTGTCGACATTCAGCACGTCCCCTGGGAAGCGTACGCCGACCTTTGTAATCAACTGGGGTGCGACTTTTACTGCACCATTCCGGCTTATATGTCGGACACACTGCAAACCAATGTTTTCAATCGGATCAAGGCTCATTTGACCAACCCGGCATTGAAGTGCATCGTGGCCTGGGTCAACGAGCTGTGGAACTCGACCGTCTACTTTGAGTCGTTCGCCTTTGCCAACGTGGCCGCCAAAGTGTGGGCGTATCACCCCGGGACCGTCGTCAACCAATATTTCACCTCGACATCTACCGCGGTCGGGACCTACGCCGCGCAGACGATCAAGACCGCGAGTGTTCACGACCTCGCGGCGGCGGTGTTCGGCGAGGCGGCCTTCGTGCGTAACTTCGAGGGCCAGTGGGCCAACGGCAGCATCCCGACCGGCGGGATCATGAACGCGCTCAACACCTACCAGATTCCGGCCGGCATCGTCCGCGGAGCTCCGTACTACGGACGGGTCAACAATGTGACGGCGGTCGCATCGTGCGATCCCGCCGCCGGCAACTGGCCGGCGGCCTGGATCTGCGAATCGTTCAAGCATGAGGTGAAGTACAACGCGACGGTCCCCGCGATTTTCTCGAGTCAGAAAACGCTGATCCAAGGGTACACGGGACCGACGACGGGCCTCGCCGGCGCACCGATCAGCCGGCAGATCGGCGGCAAGCCGGCCTACTGCAGTTACGAGGCGTCGCTCGAGAATCCGATCCCGGGCAAGCCGGGGCCGCCGTCGCAGGTCTCGAACCTCACGCCGCTAACCCGCGACTGTTATTATTCGCCGCAGTGGTACGACGTCGAACGCGCGTACTATGCCTCGCTACAAGACGGCAACCCGTACAACCCCGGCTCCGGGTTCACCGAGGTCAATGCGTTTCTGTTCACCGGGGGATGGGACGGCGGCGTCCTCCTGCAGTTCGTCTACGCGAAATCGATCTGGGCCGGCCAGCAGCCGGGCACGATCGGCAACGTGGGCAACACGAACACGACGACGTTCGCGCTGCCGAATCCGGCCGGCGGAACGTTCCCGAACGCGGCCGGCGAAACCGCGACGCCGCAGGTCTACTGCACCCTGCAGGGCGGCGGTACCGGCGACGGTCTCGCGCACGACGTAACGAACGACTCCTGGGCTCTGCGCGCATGGCTCGACTGGATCGATTCGGCCAACGCGCCGCCGAAAGCGATCACGGCATTCAAGGCCCAGCAGGCAGGCCGGGCCATGTTCCAGCGAGAGCGATATCTGAGGTACGGCTAAATGGCACGCGACCGCGACGTCCGCAACGCGATCCAGACATTGCTCGTCGCGACCGGCGCCTTCGACGGCGTCTGGATCTGGGGACTCCCCGAGGATTACGGCACCGGCGCGAGCCAGCTCGCGGCGGCGGCGATCGAGCCGGCCTCGAGCACGCAAGAGGACAAGTGGGACGGAGCCGGCGAGACGGGCCTCGTCGTTACGAGTCGCGTCTCGATCACGCTCCTGTATCGCAACGACGATCCGCAGCTTCGCGACGAAGGCGTCGAACAATTGCTCGACGTCGCGGCGAACGCACTCAACGGGCAGAATTTCGTCCCGGGCTTTGTGCTGCCGGATATGTCGCGCTTCCGTTCCTGGAGCTGGCAGCCGGCGGCCCCGCCGGAGCGGCGAATCTCGGCGACATTCGAATACCAGTACGAAATCGACGGCTGGGGTAATTACGACACCACTCAATAAGCGGAGGCATTCATGCCAACGAAAGCCCAAATCAACTGGACCGGGGTCACCTGGAATTCCACGGCGATCACGCGGGTCACGAACGCGAGCATCGGCCAGGGCGGACAGCTCATCAAGTTCAAGGCCGACACCGACCTTTACCCGACCATCATCGCGAACGTGAATAACGAGCCGCACTTCTCCGTGACGACCGCCGACGTCGGAACGCTCATGGGTTTCGTGCCCGGTACCTCGAGCACGCTGCAGGCCACCTTGAACGACGCCAAGGGCGCCTCGGGCGGCGCCGTCGCGTTCGTGATGGCGAATGCTGTTTTCGAGAACGCCGATACGCAGGCGGCGCACGCGGCTTTCGGTTCGGTGAGCGGAACCTGGCAAGCGTACAGCACCGACGGCCAGACGAACCCGCTTTCATTCACGCGAGTTTAATCGTGCCCGACCGTCCCGACGCGATCATGCTCCCGGCCGGCTTGAAATCCGGCGCACGAATGTCCGATCGCGTGCGCTCGATCTGCGAGATCGCCGAGCCGCTCCTCGGCGTCAACTTCGCCGGCGGCGAGCGCGCGTGGATCAGGCAGCAGCCGCACGGGCGATTGTTCGTCACGCGCGAGAAAAGCGACACGCTCCTGCACACGCTCGAGCACCGTCGAGCGGGCCAGCCGCGGTACCGCTGGGCGCCGGGCCCCAACGGCGCGGAACTGGGATACCTCATCGATGAAGCTTGACGAATTCTCGAAGCGAAAACCGAACTTCGAGGAACGCAATTCGACGGCCGTCGCCCTAGCCGATGGTCAAACCTGGTGGATACCGAAACCCTGGCTCGAGATCCGACCGGTCTTTCAGGACGGGAAGGCGGTCAACAATTATCCCGTCTTCACCTACGGCCGCGAGCTCGACGACCTGATCGAGGCGATCTCGAGCGCGGAGGGGGTTTGCGACCAGCTCGTCGGCGTCGCGACGCTCGCGGCCTATTTGCTGCGCTGGCATTACTATCTCGAGGACCTCGAGCTCGATCGACTACTCGCGTTCCGTCGCGCGGACGTCGACTCCCAGGCCTGGGTCAATGCGATCCTCCGAATCGCGACCGGACGCAACGGCCCAAAAGTCGGGAGCGCTGGCGGCGACTGACGCTGCTAGCGCAAAACGTCCCGCCGATCATGCTGCTCGAGGATGCGAACGACATCTGCTCGTTTCTCGCGGCGACCGGTCGCACGATCGCCCGCTCGAAGTGGTGCGACGAGGATATCGCGGCGATCGCCGACTCGCTCGCCGAGTCTTTCTTCTGAGTCTATACCGTGGCTGACAAACCCGATCTCGTGATCCCGGTCCGCTTCGACGTCGACAAGGCGATTGCGCAGCTCGGGAAAATGGGCCTGGCCGGCAAGCAAGCCGGCTCCGACGTCAAGAAGGGAATGGAAGACGGCAAGAAAGGCGCCGACACTTTCAGGGATTCGGTCGCCGGTCTGATGAAAGCCCAGATGTCACTCGCCGCCGCGAAACAGGTCGCCCAGGCGATCGGCGACGAATTTCACCGCGCCGCCGATCGCGTTCAGACGATGGCGAAAGAGTTCACGGCATTGCGGCAAGCGATGCAGCAGGTCGCCGCGCTCAAGGGTGAATCGAATTCCAACAAGTTCACGCTGAACGAGGTCAAGTCCGCGGCGGCCGCTCGACTCATGCCGCAGGAATGGAAGTCATTTCAGGAACAGTTCCAGTCTTACGGCGGCGCGTACCTCGAAGGCGACCAGGCCCGATTCAAGGACAACGCCAGCGGATCGGCCGGCCAGCAAGCGCAGAAGTACCAGCAACAGATCGCCGAGTTCGCGAAGGCCCGCGGGATCTCGGCCGACGAGGCGGCCCAGCTCGGCGGCGGACTGCTCCAGTTCTCGGAAGGACCGCAGACGACCGAGGGATTGATATCGCGGTTCGGCAAAGTCTTCAGGGCACCCGAGCTGTCGGCGACGCCTGTGTCGCACTTGCTGCCAGAAATGACGCGCGTGATGGCGCAAGGCGCGAGCCCCGAGGAGGCGGCCCAGCTTCTGGGCCTGATGAGCGAAGCGATGCCTGGGAAGGAGGAGACCGGCATTCTGAACACGCTGAAGGCAATCACAAGTGCCCGGCTTGAGGACAACGGCGAGGAGTTCGGACAGAAAGCGGGAATGACGCCGCTGGAGAAAATCGAAGCGGCGGCGCGCCAAGAGCGAGAATCCAGAGGCAAGGGCTTGAATAGGGTACCGCACGAGTACTTCCCCGACCTCTCGGAGATTCAGAACACGAAAGGATTAATTACGCGCGGCCTACAAGCTAGCGGCTTTGGTCACGCAGCCGGTTACGTCGCCAGCACGCCCAATGATTTCGCCGAGAATTCGCTCAAAGATTACGAGACGAGCGATACCGGCATTCACACCGGCCTTGACGGCAATGAGGCGATCGCGGAGGCGGAGACAAGCGCAAAGAACCAGAGTTTGCTGCAGGCGTTCCAGACGGCCCGTTTCCGCGTGACGAATTCCGCCAAGCTTGACAAGCTGTCGTTGGAACCTCTGCGACGTCCCCTCACTGATTTCGTGGGTATGCATGAAGCGAAAGAACAGTTCGCCGACGCCGAGGCGATCCAAGATTTGCGGAAGAGGACCAGCGCGGCCAACGAGGGCGGCAAAGTCGAGTTAGGCACGGCCTTCATCTCACAGCTGGAGGTCAACCAAGAGATCAAACGACTGCTAGAAAAAATCGCCTCCGCTCCGCTTTCGGCGCCGCCGCCAGGGGGCAACGGCGCCCGCCAAGGTGGCCCGTGAAAAGAGCCACCATGAACGAGAGTCCAACATCGATGGAGTGGTTCAATGGATCGAGCGCTCTTTCAAGTGATAAACTTCCACTTCAAACGCGCCGGCAAGGATAAATCCCTGGGCCGCCATGTCGTCGATACAATCGCTCGAAGGATCGGGCAATGGTCCTCTCAGGATCAGCGCCGACGACAAGTGGGACGAAATCTCCGATGAACCACCGCAACGCGGGCTGGAAAAAGCAAATCCTGGTACACCGATGCGATGGCCAAGATCTGGAAGAAATTAATGCTCTTGACAGCGAATCTGCAGGGGGGAAAACCGATTCAAGGCGCACCAGATCACAATTCAGGACCGAACCAGACGGATGACCGACTGCTCCGACTCGTCGAACCAGGTCCTGCATGACGATGCGCTCGGGAATTACGACAACCGGAATACCGACGTCGACAAGGTGGTGTTTGCCCACACCGGCCAGGGGCCATCGAGCGCGCGGCGGCCGTTGTACGAGTTCGACGATCTGATCGAGGAGAATGTATTTTGAACTGGTCGGCGAATACCTAGCCGACTACGCCGCGCACTGAGGGCTAAGCGATGCCGTTTCAAATTCCGACATACGACGGGCTGCAGATCTTCGGCGTGGTAACGTCGATGGTCCACTGCCCCAACCCGTGCCTCAGCAGCGAGACTCGTTTTTTGGTGTCGGCGGAATTATTTCACTTTTTGGCGGTTCGCGTGGTCGAAGATTTTTGATCTCCGGCGTACTGGTGGACATTGATATCCCGTCGCTAAACTCCAACGAGGGGCTGATCCATTCGTTTGCTGATGGGTTCGCCCGCACGCTTGTCGACACGCGGGGAAACATCTGGCCCAACGTGGTTTTCCTCGACGAATTCCAACTCGATCCGATAGGCCCGCGGCCGACGCCCGCCGGATGGTGTCTTCCGTACCGCATGACGATGCACGGACTGACGTGACCTATGCCATCACTCTTTCCACTAATGCCCAACCGGTCGGCGACGCGACATCGGCGTGGCCGGATCTGGCTGCCGACCGCTGGCCCGGCGATCTCAATACCATTTACCCAGGGATCGATTGTCCAGGTCTATCCGCCGCAGTACCGCGGTGGCCAAGTCTTCATCTCCTGGCAATCAAACGCGCCGGACGACTCGTGGTTCCAGGTATACCTCGAGGATCAACTCGTGTGGGCCGGTCAGACCACGTCCGTCACGCTGCCGGTCCCGCAATGCGGTCCAGTCCGGATTGACATTGGATCGGTGCCCGCGGGGGATGAGTGGACCGATTACAGCCGGTTCCTTCCCGCGTCACCGAAACGTCGCGCGCAGGTGACGTGGCTGGGGGGGACGTTCGAGGCCTTGGACCTGGCTGGCTTCCACGTCTACGGGTCCGATCAGCCTGGCGGCCCGATCGATTTCACGACCCAGCTGGAGGCAATCACCGCTTATCCCGGGGGAATCCCCACCGACGGTTTCGGGATGGGTGGGTTTGGCCTCGGCGGCTTCGGACTGGCCTCGGGCGCGTATTCTTGGGTCTCCAAGTCCCTGGACGCCGGCCTGTGGACTTTTGCCATCAAGCCGTTCGACAAAGCGGGGAACGAGGGGCCAGCGCAAACCGGAGTGGTTACGATCCTTGCCCCGCCCCAGGAACCCGCGCCGTTTCCGGGGACACCGATAAGGTTGAAGTACGCCTATTCTTCCATTAGCCACCAGGGCACTCTTAACTGGAACGCCAGCCCATCCTGATTTCCCATGTCTACCACTTACACCCCAAACGTTAAACTGGCCATGCCGGGACCGGGCGACCCAAACTGGAACGTCGCCGTTAACGGCAACTGTACGTCGATCGACGGCCAAGCCCCGGTCGGCGGCCTGGCGGTATCGGTCAAGGAGGTACCATCGGCATCGCTGAACGTGGCGATCGCCGGCGGCAACTATCTGAAACAAGACGGAACAATCGCCACGTTCGCCGGGGTTTCCTCCCGGGCGATGGGCGCCAGCACCACGAACTACGTGTACCTGGACGTAACCAATTCCGGCACACTGGTGGTGAACACTACCGGTTTTCCAATCACGGCCCATGTCCGTCTCGCCGTTGTCGGGACGGGAGCGGGAACGGTCACGTCAATCGTTGATTCCCGCGTCGCCTTCGAGGTGGTGGGCTCGATCCTGGACGGTACCCAGTGGACAGTCGGGACATCGTCGGGTCTCCAGATCGGGACGGCCAGTACTCAAAAGCTGGGCTTCTTCGGTAGGATCCCGGCCGTTCAGCCCACGATGGGTTCCGCAACGGCCGGCTCCAGCTATACGTCGACGGAACAAGCAATGCTCCAAGCCGTCTACAACGCCGTCCGGGCCCTCGGGCTGGGGAGCTGATCCGTGCCGGGGAGTTTTGATTTGAGCCCAACGGCCACGGTGCTCACCGACCAGGCTCTGCCAATCTTCGTCTGCCTGTACGATCCCACCGCGACCAACGTCTACACCATACTTCCCAACCTGCGTTGCTCGCAGATAAACTACCGTGAGGGGCCGGAGCCACCGACCGCGCGGTTCCAGTACCTGACCGCAGATCTGCTCGGAGCCAATCTGGGCTGGCCCTCTCAGTTCCAGCAGCTTTGGCCGGTCGACGCGCAGGGGAATTACGTCGTCCAGATCGACGACCGTTTGGTGGTGCTTACAGTCACGCCGTCCAACAGTCTCAAGGTACTATTCGATGGGTTCGCGCAAATCCCTCAGGCTGACGTCGGGTCGAGTGATCAGGGGGTAACTTTTGCCGCTGTCGGCGTTGCGGTCCGGCTGTGGGACGCGCCGATCGTTGGTCGCTACCAACGGCGAGCCGATAGTCCTTTCGATACTTCCGGAGACTCCGACGTCCTGACGGACATTCCGTGCAGATTCAACCCGTCGGACGACTCCGTGTCGGCCTACGCTGGGTACATCGGGAACTGCGTGGGCACACAATTTTTCACAATCGGCCCCGCGCTGACCTACCCCGTATTTATCGACCCTTTGGTCGTTCAGCGCAACTCCGGCCCCGCGCAAAGCAGTTACTGGTTTCTTTCCGATACCCTCAAGTACCTAATCGCGCTCCCTAAGCCGTTGGACAGTGCGGGCAATCCGTTCGTCATCTGGCCCAGCTTTGGCACCCTCGACGCCATCCTGGCCAACTATGCGCCACCGCCCGGCACCGGCACACTCAATCCCGAGACGGCTGACTCGAGCAACATCCTCATCCGGGACTATGACGCTTCGAACAAATCATTGGTCGACGCGATGGCAGAGCTACTCGCGTACGGCGGATTCATCCTGAATTTCCGGACGACGCAAGATCCCGACGGGGTTCCCCAAACGACCGCTGAGATCCTGCGGCGCGACGCCTTCGCCGCGATCGCACCGAAACCGGTCTTCCTCGCACCGGCCGGTGCTGGCGCGAACCCGGCCGCCAACAACGTCGCGACCCTGCATCTGGCGCACGACTGTAACTCGATAGCCAATGCCTGGTACGTCGAGACACAGCTCCAGCAGGTGGAGATCACAGTCTACCTGGCGCCAGGATTTATTCCGTCCGCCGGTGATGAGACGTCCACCAACATCGCACAGTGGTTCTCGTCCAATCTGACCAACGCCGTAAATACCCAGCGGCGACAGTACCGGTGGTACATCGCCGACGAATGTGGGGACGGCCATTTCAATAACGTCTCCCAGGCCATCTCGAACGCTTCGCTAGATCTATCGCCAATCTTTCCGCCGGACGAGTTCGGAAACCCGCTTTACGTCCAGCGGTACCGGCCAGGTAGCAGGACGTTAATTGCTAAGGATGCCCAGGGGAAACCGCTGAAGGCCGTGCTGGAGATCGCGCCCGGGGTTGTCACTGGCGAACCGTTCGTCGCCGGCGATCTGAACAGCGCGCCACCCATCGGCTCGACCTGGTACACGATTCCCCACGGCTGGCAGCTCCTCGACGATCGGCTGGGGATCGAATTGACGATTGAGAATCCCGAGGAATGGAGTACGGGCAACCGAAAGCTGCCGCACATCCGTGGTGTGAGCTGGCAATCGGTCCCGACCGACGCCACAACCTTCGCTTTGCGGCTAACCACTGTGATCGAGGCCGACCAGCGGCTGCCGATCACGGCGCCGATGCGGATCGCGAGCCCGACCGCGTTCCCGCGGTGGCGGGCTGCCGACGGCCAGGACGCTTTCCAGTTCGCGTCGATCTCAGTCGGCTCGCTCAACTATGTCCGGGCCGGCGGCAACGGAGTTAGCTCGGTCGTGCTGCGCGACGACACGGCCTCTGCGCAGACCCACGCCAACCAGCTCCGATCGGCGCATGAATTTCCGCTGCTAGCCGGTTCGGCAACGGTCCCGTTTATCACCGATTACTACCAGATCGCAGACCGGGTCAGCCTGATCTCCGGCCGCAATGCAAGTCTCCAGATCAACGTCGGTATACCGCAAGGCGAGGCACCAACGTTCCCGTGGGTCACAGCGTTCTCCTGGCAAATTGACAACACCGGCCAGCAGACCGTGCTGCAGCTTAGTGACCGCCGCGCGGAGCGAACCAACCTATGAGCGAACTCCGTGTGCTGCGGGAGCGCCAGATCTACAGCATGGACGCCACCGACCGCTCCGGTGACTGGGACAGTTTCGGCAATGACTCCCTGTGCGTGATCACCACGACGGTTACCGCGTACCCCTCCGTCGCCGGCGCGTTCTATGCATGCAGCCTGGAGCTCGTCACCGGGACGGAGACCGAGGGGGGTAACGCCACGTTCACGCCCGACAATACATTTGTGATCTACGCGTACAACGTCGGCAGCCAGATCCCTCCCAACGGGACCAAGCTCGTGATCCACGCCGTCGGGGGCCGCTGGGTATTCTGCTACGATGGCTGACCAATACCTCATCACGCCCCGGGGGAATTTCAACCGACGAGCGTTGATCAAAAGCGAGAGCCGGGTGATTCGGGAACGCCAAGACGGCACCGCCCGGAAGTTCGACCGCGAACCTGCTTCTCGCCGATTCACCTCCGCTCGCCAGCTTCTTCAGATCTATAACGGTGGCGCGATAGGCGCCGCAGCCGAGCTGTACTACCTCGGTCACCCTGTCCTGGTCACCGGGACGGAGGTCGAGGGCGGGGCCGCGGTGCTGACGGTCGACGACACCGTCTCAGTGCCGGTCGTAGTGCTGCGCGGTGTGCCGGCCGTCAATGATTACCTACCGGCGTACACGGTTGGCGGCCGATGGGTGGGCGAGAAGAAGGGGGGATGCGCGGTCAAGTTCGACGTCAAGTGTGACACTACAGCGATCCCGGGCGCAACGGTCACGATCACAAGCGGTGGCCTGGCGATCGCAACCGGCGCGACGAACAGCTCCGGCCAGATCACGCTCGATCTCGGATCAGCCGGGACGTACACCGTCACGGTGACGGCCACCGGCTTTGGGACCTATTCCCAGTCGTCGGCGCTCACTTGCGGAGAGACCTTCACGGATATCGACCTGTGCGCAGTTGGCAGCCGAATGCATGCCGTGCGCGATCCCCAAAGAAGATTTGACGATCTCGTGGACGAATGTCCTTATTGGACCCGGCTCGGATACGTTGCTATTCACCGGCCCGTCGAGCTGGAAAACCGCCACCTGCTCCGGCAACGGCGACAACCTCATTTTCGAGCTGCGCTGCACCAGCGATACGCTCGAGCTGCGAGCGACTTATTTCACCTCCGGCGCTTGCCCGACCGGCACCAGCGAATACTGCTCCAACCTGGAAGGTACGCCGAAATGCCTTATACTTTCGGCGACCGAGTGCGATCCGTTTGACGTCACGTGGACCTGCTCCGGCGTCGGCGGCTGCCAGTGCGCCACGCTCAGCGGCCTCGGCTACACTAGCTTAACGATTACGTCATGACCGACCGCTGCGCCCGCTGCCCGGTCTCGGCGGATGTGCACTGCCGGGGCCTCGACGTCCGCCGGTACTGCAAGCTCATCGACCCGGCCCACGCGAAATACGACTCGCGTTACGTCGACGTCATCCTGCGCCGGTCCCGTCAACCGGCGGATCCGATCCCGGCTGCGACGTCGCTGCACCTGCTCGAGCGCATGAAGGCCTGCCAGTTCCGTTCGGTCGACCCAGGCTGCGGCTGCTCGGGTGGTCGGTGCGGGCTGCGAGATTGGCGGCTTGTCAGTCATCTGGAATGCTTTGAATGCATCATTCATGAACGGGACGGGAAATAGTCGGTGACACGCACGTAGCCCAGTCGGTCGTGGGGGTGCGAATAAATCGTGATCCCTCACACTATATTTCGGATTGGGGCGTTTAGACTTTTCGTGTCAGCGCAGTTGCGAGCGAAGTTTGCGAGCTCAGCTCCGGGCCGGCGCCGGCAGTCGGTTCTCAAAAATGATGGCGAAGTAGTTCAAAGCTTCTCGCCGATTCCGGATTGGCATCGTGCCGGTCGCGCGGTCCGCTAACGGCTCGCGTCGGATTAAGTCGACGATTTTTTTGCCGTGTAGCCCCGAGATACTGAGATTCACGGCGACCGCCTGCATCAACTTATTCGGACGCGGCGCCTAAGTTCACTGAGCGCACACAATTGAGCTGTCACCAAGCTAGATTCTAAGAGTATTCTGAGAGGGAGGTTTTCTCTTGCTGATAGACTTCCGCGTTCTCTGATTGAGTCTGGCCGCGCCACGCAGCAGCGATTATTCAGATTCGCACGAGCGTGAAAAAGGCATGTTCGGCCGGATTGAGCTCTAAGGAGCATGAATGGTGGCGGATGTTGTTCGAGAGCTAGCGGCGCAATTTCCCTGGCTGTCATCCTTGGTTGGGGAGCGACTAGAGATCGATCTACCTGCCCTGCTGATAAGTCTCACTATGCACGGGCTCTTGCTCGTCAGTCTGGCGATCGCAGGATACCGCGTGCACCACGAGGCTGGTCGCGAGTTTCAGAGTGGTCTGGTGGTCGATAACACCGTCGCCGTCTATTCGACGTTTCAGGACTTAGACCAGACGAACAGTTTGCCTGCGCCGATCACCGCAGCAGGGTCGTTTGCGCAGACGCTCGCATCTGCGGTCACCTCAGCGCCCAGTTCGGCGGGGGCCGTACCGATAGCGGCGGCGCCCGAGGCTCCGACCGGCGGAATGATGCCAGAATTGGTGAAACTTGACATGCGCCGGGCAACGGAGCTCATCGTCCCTACGGCGATGATGCTCGGGCAGACTGTTTCGATCCGCGGAAATGGCGTTGAACTTGTCGGCGGCGTTGAAGGCGCAGTTGACCGCATTGCCGTCGAGATCGTTCGCCGGCTCGAGCAGGGGCGCACATTGGTCGTCTGGGCGTTCGATGCATCGGGTAGCCTCGAGGCTGAACGTCAAAAGCTCGGCAAGCATATCGAGTCGATCTACAGCCACATCGATCAGCTCGATGACAACCGCCTGTCGCACGAAAGCGGGCTCTTGACAATGGTCGTCGGGTTTGGCCGTGACCGACAACCTATGCTCGTGAAGCCAACAGCCGAGCGATCTGAGATCATCGAGGCAATTAATGGAGTGCCTCTGGATACGAGTGGTATCGAGACGACCTTCACCACGGTCGCCGAGATCGTCAGTCGCTGGGGAAGATATAAAGATGCGCACAACCATTTCTATCACACGATGATCATCGTGGTGACCGATGAGGTCGGCGACGACGAAGAGAATCTTGAGAATGCGATCGCTCTCTCTCAGCGAGCCAAGGTTCCTGTGTACGTGCTGGGCTCGCAGGCCGTTTTCGGTCGTATCGAAGGATACATGGACTATGTCGATCCAAAGACCAAACAGGTCTTTCGCGGAGTGCCGGTACGACAGGGTCCAGAAAGCGTGATGCTCGAACAGATCACGCTGCCATTCTGGCATGGTGGACCGCAATACCAGATCGTCGAAGCCGGTTTCGGACCATTCGCACTCAGCCGCTTGGCCAGTGCAACGGGAGGAATTTACTTTGTCACGCGGTTCGATACGCGTCGCATAAGCTTCGATCCAGCTCGGATGCGCGAATACAAGCCAGACTGGGTTCGTCGTGTCGAGTACGAGTCGCAGATTGTCCACTCGCCATTGCGCCATGCGGTCATCAACGCCGCGCAGATCACCCAACAAAAACTACCGCAAATGCCCTCTTTGTTCTTTCCGCCAGCCGATGCTCCCGAGTTCAAGGAGCTGATGTCGGCCAGTCAAGCCGTGGCCGAAAGGACCGCCTACACCGTCGACGAGGCTCTTGCTTCCATCAATGCCGTTGTAAAGCTCCGTGACCGCGAAACATCGCGGCGCTGGCAGGCCCACTTCGATCTGATGCGCGGCAGGCTCCTCGCGATGAAAGTGCGTTGCTATGAGTACAACTGGGCATGCGCTCGTTTGAAAAAAGACCCCCCCAAGTTCAGCAATCCCAAGTACAACGCTTGGCGGCTCGTCCCGGACGAAGCGATCCAGTATAGTGAAAAAGCGGAGGCGGCCAGTCGGGAAGCCCATGCGCTCTTGGATCGCGTAATCCGTGAACATCCAATGACACCATGGGCCCTGCTCGCGCAGCGCGAGCTAAAAGACCCGTTCGGTTTCAAGTGGGTCGAAACGTACGTTCCCCCTCGGCTCCGCAATAACGAGAACGCACCCGTTCAACCCAAGAAAAAGCCCGCGACCTCCAAAACTCGGTTGGAAGTTCCCAAATTGTAGAGATTGCGTCTTACCCTACAGCGGACGTTCTTTCGATTTTGACCAAACGCAGAATTGCTCCCCTGAGCGACTCGTACCTTGGTCCCGTCGTTTAGTGCTGTAGATTTCGAATTGGAGCAAGACCTGAAGGCAAATAGCTGCGTCCCCAAAGTCGTCAACTAGCTCGTGAATATTGTTTGCCCACGGTCGGATTTACGCGAGGGAAAACTCCCGAATGAGACGGCGACGTGTCAGCGTTGAATCGTCTACCAAACTTTCGTCAGTCGCGTCGAGTAGATGGCCGTTGGCAAGCGCAGGCGGCTTTCAAGACGCGGGTGACGCATATGGAGTCCGCGGCGAGGAGCGCGCGAAATGAAGTTAGATGGTCCGTCACCACCGTCCGCCGCGGAGAATCGCAAACTGGCAGGGCGCGAACCGTCCGCGACATTTGCGATTTCTTCATCGGCGACGACAAACCAGGAGAGTCTCGACTCTAGCGTGCCTGACGCGCCGTCCGCGTCTTCAGGTCGGACGGTGGTGGCGGAGCCCGTGATCGTGGGTTTCGCCGGTTCAAGCGTCGCGTCTGCGGACTCGACAGCACAATCAACGACTGCGCTGGACTGCCCAAGTGACCAGCGTGAGGATCTGCGTGCGACTTCTCGCCGGGCAAGACACGGACGACGAACGCATCACGCTCCGGAGGGACCGGCATAACGCCCGGTTTCGGCGTGCTTGCGTCCAAACTGCGGCCCAGGCGACGTCGCCGCGTCCGGATGCGATATCTAATGCAGGCATGGGCCGTTTCGCTGCTAGTGCATGTGGCAATCTTGTCCGCGCTCGCAGCCGCGACTTTCTCGTCTCGCGAAGCACTCAAGAAGATCATTAACTTCGACTCGGCACTGGCGCCGTACCGCGACGGAGAAGTTGAGTCTCTACCAATTTACGCGGATCCAGACAACGTCCTTCGGGATAAGGCAATCGGGGACGAACATGCGAATAACCACGGCGATATCGCCACAGCGGTCGCCGGTGAGGGCGGCGATCACGACGGCAATGGCGTGATCATCGCCGGGGGCCTGGGTTCCAATCAGCCATCGAATGCACCACGGGTTCGGGGTGTCGGCAAGGGACGCATTAACGAAAGTTCTAGCCTTCCTGGGCTCAAGGTCGACGGGCTTGGTGGTTCACCCTTGACTTTACTTCCCGCTGCGCCAGCCGCCGACTTGAGCGGCGGTGGTAGGATCGCAGGCGATCCACTTTTCGACGTCCAGGAAATTGGCGTCGCGCTTGATCAACTCGCTCGCGAGATTCTCCGCCATCTCCAAAATCATAAGATCACCGTTATCTGGCTCTTCGATGAATCGACTAGCATGCAAGACGACCAGCGAACCATTTTGCAGAAATTTGATCGGGTATCTAGCGAGTTGAAAATAAACGTGGAGGTTGGCAAAAAATCAACAGGAGCTCTCAATCACGCAATCGTTGGCTTCGGCCAAGGAATCGATTATATACTCGAGAAACCGCGCGAAGAAATTGATCAGATCGGTCGTGCCATCAAACGCCTTAAGATCGACTCGACAGGTATTGAAAACTCCATGCACGCCATTCGCGATGTTGTTGAACATTATGCGAGCGTGATTCGTAAGGATCGGCGACTCCTCGTCGTTCTGGTAACGGACGAGTCGGGAGACGACGGCGCTGATGTTGAAGAAGCCCGGCAGTCTCTGAAGAAACACAAGGTGCCCCTGTACGTCATCGGCCGACAATCGCTGTTTGGATACCCCTTTGCCCACCACCGCTACGTTGACCCCGTGACCAAAGACGTCTACCACCCCTTGATCAGGCGCGGCCCTGAGACGGCCGACGTCGAGATTTACCAATGGGATGGCCTATACGACCGATGGGACGAACAACCGTCCGGATTCGCTCCGTATGAGCTAGCTCGCTTAACAAAAGATTCCGGCGGCATATACTTCCTTTTGCCAAGCGAAGAATTCATGCGAGTCCGCCAGCGCGAGCAGGCCTACTCGATCACCAAACTGAAGGAGTATCTTCCCGAATATGACAACCGCCTAGCTTACGTCGAGAATCGCAACAGTTCAACGTTAAGACAATTACTCCACACGATCGTGGTAGAAGGCAAATCGTTTCTATGTCGGCGTGACTTCCCGATCGAACCGCCGGAGTTGGTGAAGGATTCCTTAGAGGAGGCCCAAAAGGCTACTATCAGATTAAACGCGCTCCTGGAAATCCAGAAGCGGCTCGAGGCGGTTGCCAATCTTCGCGATCGCGAGCCCGAGAAACGGTGGCAAGCGCATTACGATCTGACGTTGGCTCAGACCGTTGCCTTCCAGGTCAAGGCTTACGAGTATCGCGCGTTGATGGCCTCGATTGTAAGTGCACCGCCGATTCCCAAGCGAAGTCCAGGACCCGACCAAGTGATCACTTGGGCCGTCAATCACTCGACGAAGCGTCTGGCGCCTCTAAATGAGACCGCGAAAAAGTACGCCGAAGCAGAACGGCGGCTCAAGGAAGTCGTCATCCGTCACCCTAAAACTCCCTGGGCCGACCTAGCGCAGGATACGCTCAACCGTGGCCTCTCTGTGCAGCTCGATGAGTGGTCTCACAACCCAAAGTATTATGAGCGTTCACAGTTCGTGCCCAAATACTGAATGGCATTGCAGTTAGACAGAAGATGTGGCCATTGGTCGACGACGAATCGGCCCAACCCGCGTGAGGAAGTGCAGCGATGGTTAGGTTCGATGGCGACGTTGAAATCACAACAGGTGGCCGATCACGCCTTCAACGTGCGTTCGAGATCAGACAATAGTTCGGCAACGGTTGTGAATCCCGGAAGAAGGGTGCTTTTTTCCTCGTCTCGTAGCCACCGCTGAACTTTTTTCTCTGACGAGATGACCGTGGAGTGATCGCGGCCACCAAAGTAACGGCCAATCTCACTGAACGGTGCGCCAGTGTGCTTGCGGGCGAGGTACATAGCCAACATCCGGGGATATGTGAGGGCGCGGGTGCGGCTGTCAGACTTGAGTGCATCGGCGCTGATCTGAAACAGTCGGCAGACGGCGTGTTCGACGTCGCGCAGAGCAACGGTCCGTTCAGTATGGCGAATGGTATCCCGAAATGCTGTCTTGGCGAGATTCAAGTCAATTCGCTTGCCAGCGAATTTCGCATGCGCGATCAGCGAGTAAACCGCGCCCTCCAGTTCGCGGACGCTCGCGGCTAAGTTCTCGGCGATGTATGTGATGACGTCCTCGGGTATAAATATCCCTTGCACTGTTGCTCGGGCTTGGACAATTGCCCGTCGGGTCGCCAAATCAGGCGGCTCAATCTTAACAACGACGCCTCCGAGGAAGCGCGTCACCAACTCGTCCGAAAGGCGCGAAATTAGTCGTGGGTGCTGATCAGCCGCAAGCACGATCGGCGAACCCTTCTCGAAAAGGGCATTAAATGTATGGAGAAACTCCAACATTGTGGCCCGCTTCGCGGCCAAAAAATGAGCGTCGTCGATGATAAGCCCACCGCTGTTTCGCAGACGGGTCCGAAAGACCTTTAGGCTACCGGCTCGCATCGATTCAAGAAAGCTGTTGGTAAATGCCTCAGCGGTGAGTTGGATAATCTGAAGGGTTGGGTGCACGTGCTTCAGCCTGTGGCCAATGCCCTCAAGCAGATGCGTCTTACCGAGACCAATTGCGCGATGGATCAAAAGTGGATTGAACGACGTCCCTCTTGACTCGGCCATTTCAATCGCGGCCGCGTGCGCAAGCCTGTTGCCCGGCCCTGTCACAAAATCTTCGAGTCGGCGCAATTGGCCAGTCAGTGGTCTAGCCGTGGAGACAGCATTATTCGCCGACGTTTGATCGGTGTGCCTTGGCCATGGTGGCCGATCGCTGTCATGATGCAGACGCGGTTTCGGGCACAAGGTGCGGTCAAGAGCAGTTGAAGTCGTTGAGGGGAGAGAGGCTCGATCCGCAGGAATGCCCGGTGCGGGGATCAAAGTCGTGCGGCCACATTTGGTCGCGGAATCGGGAACGATCCTGCCTGTAACGGACTCAATGACGTTGGCGGAAGGAATTTCAGTCTGGTCGGAGAGCTGAATCAACACTCGCAGTGGTCGGCCCACCACCGCTTCTGCCGCCTCAATCAGACTCGTTGTGTAGTGACTCTGGATCCATTCCCTGAAAAACGTGTCCGGTACATGGACTTCCAGCACATCTCCATCGCCGCTTAGGTTCAGTCGCACACCGTCGCCAAACCAGAGTCCAAATCGCGCCTCTCCGAGCCGTTCGTAAATCGCGGCTCGGAGTGCTGACTCCACGACTGCCGGACCCCGATCCCCGACTCGCGTGTTTGTTTTGCTGTCGTGCTCTGGAGCCTGCCCCGTCATGACGACTTTTCTCGCGACGAGCACGCACAACGGCTGTGCCTACACCGTCGCGACCTCGTTGACTGGGGCGGACCGTCCCGCTAGGATGCATCGCCCAGAATTGACCGATTCATCCGAATGCGCTGGCATAATCGAGGAGTCAACAAGCCACGCATTCCACCAGTCATAAGGTTATGCGCTCCGCAGGCTCGATTGTCAAAAACGAAACGCGAGTTGATTGTCCCGTGTATTCAAAGTCTGGTGAAACCGTTTCAGGAGCCCCAAGTGCTGCGGTGTCCGGTACTGAATTAGGGCCTGTGGACATTCGTCTTGAGCGGTTTTCCGTTTTACGGTAATGACTACTGCATCATTTGGCTCATGGAGGAGCAGAACGATGCGGCGACACGAAGTCTCGGATGAGCAATGGAGTGCGATCGAGCGTCACCTACCTGGCAAGGCCGGCGACCCTGGAAGAACGGGCCAGGACAACCGGTCGTTCGTGAATGCCGTGTTCTGGATTGCAAGGACTGGCGCTCCGTGGCGGGACTTGCCCGAACGGTTCGGGTTGTGGAATACGGTCTACGGACGATTCTACCGTTGGTGCAAAAGCGGGGTCTGGGGACGAGTGCTCGAAACACTCGGGGGAGACAGGGATCTCGCGAACCTATTGCTCGACTCGACGATCGTTCGAGCCCACCAACATTCGGCGGGTGCAAAAGGGGGCAAGACTCACAAGGATTGGGACGTTCCCGTGGGGGCTTCAGCACCAAGATCCACATCGCGGTCACTGGCGAGGGCCAGCCGGTCAAGTTGCATCTGACCGAAGGAGAACGCCACGACGTGACCTGTGCCGAAATCTTGTTGGAAGGCCTCGAACCCAAACACGTGATTGCCGACAAGGGATACGACAGCGATCCGCTGCGCCGAAAGATTCGATCTGCTGGCGCTAAGCCGGTCATCCCATTGCGCCGCAATTGTCGCAAACGCCGTCACGATCGCCAAAGGTACAAGCTCCGCAACGTGGTCGAACGATTCATCAACCGACTGAAGCATTGCCGCCGCGTAGCAACCGGCTACGACAAACTGGCGGCGACCTTCTTGGGTTTCGTTCAGTTCGCCTCAACTATTTCGCTAACGTTGAATGTCCACACGACCTTAGTTCAAGTTTCGCACATTCTGGCACCGTTCCGCGAGCGGGACGGCCGGTCATTTTTGACCGGTCGGTTGCTCGTGGCGTAGCGATCTGAGTACAGATTCGCGTCTCGAACGACGATCACCCTGCTCGGCTGAAAAGATCGGTGATCTGTGCAAGCCAGGTTTTTATCCGACTGTGATCCGAAAGCGCTGTGCCGGTTTTCTCCACCAGGCTGACATGGCGTAGTGTGGTCAGGAGATCAGCAAACGACGGTTCTTCCTTGCGCGAATACCATGGCCGGTTCGGAAAACGGACGAATTGATGGCCCGTCTTGTGGAACCACACTACGACCAGACTATAGAGCAACAACGCAAAGGGCGCGGTCCGCTCGACGGCTTTGGGAAGACGATTGGCCGGGTCCTCCAGTCCCAGGAGCTGCTTGCAGTTTTCGAAGGTACATTTAATTCTACAGCGCTGAAGTGGTATCCCACTGACATCGTTTCAGCTTGGAAAGCCTGATGCCAAGATCGCGAAGCCTTTGCCGTGTGCGTTTGAAGTGGGACTTCCGAGCCTTGGCATTTCGCTTCTCGGCCCATGTGATCTTTCTTGCTGCCTTGGCCAGCAGCTTCTCCTCTGATCGGCGTGATACTAATCCCCGGGCCTGGACCAAGGCGGCTACGGCTGTCTGGAGCTGGCAGACCGTTAGCTCTGGATTTTTCCCCCGCCCATTCCTGCCGCACCCGCGACAGGAACAGGTAGCTCACACAACTGAGGATCAGGTGACGTTTCAAGCCCAGGTACCGTCGCCCCTCATACTGATCCAGCCCGATCTCGCTCTTTTGATCCTCGAAGCAGCGTTCGACTCTCCAGCGCGAGAAAGCAACCAGCAGCAGAGGTTCAATGCTCGTACCGGGCGGCGCATTGCTGACGAAGAACTTCAACTCTTCTGGGCTCAGCACGTTGCGAGCCACAAGCAGGTGGAGCGTTTCGCCGGGCAAACCGTCGGCTCCCTTGACCGTCAGGAGCACGCGCTTGCATTCCCAGACCATCGGTCCTTTCTGCCCGTCCTTGACGCGGAATCGTTGCCACGGCTGATCCCGGAGCTTCGGATCGTGCAGCAATCCGTCGACACGGCGAGCGGCCTGGCTGCCGCTAGCAAGGCGAGGAGTTTTGCGGCCTCGGCCGCGACGGTTCTTATGGTATGGCCGGCTCACGACCCGAGGTGGGTCAAGCCAGCCCGTGAAGCTCCGCGGTACTTCGGCGACGTATCGCTGCTTCCGTGCGGTCAGTTCCCGCAGCAACTCGGGCTTGCTTCCATAGCCCTCGTCGAAGGTCAGCCAGTCGAATCGGATGCCGCTCTGCACGGCTCGATCATAGAGTTCCAGGGCGATCACCCATTTGGGCCGATACACCATGGTGTCGGGAATACCGGCCTCGCGACAGCGGTCACGGTCGGCGGCCCAGCTCTCCGGCAGATACAACTCACCGTCGAGCAAGCAGTGGAACTCGCCGCATGCGAACCCCAAGTGGACGGTGACCATGCAGTTTTCGGTCTTGCCCAGCCGGCCGCACCACTGCTTCTGCACGCCGGGTGTTTTGTCCCCTTTCTTGGGGTCGCTCGTCTCGTCGAAGACGCCGATGGTGTGCGGCCCTTGATGTTCCGCCGCGACAAGTCTCTGGAGTCGCTCGAGGAGATCATCCTCGGGCCATCGATGCTGGGCGAGGAATTCCTGCAACGTGCGCGGGGCAACGTCAGCGTCCAGCGCGATCGGCTCGACACTTTTCTCGGGCAGGTCCGAGAGCTGCCCGCGAACATAGAATCCAAGATGCGCACGAGTGTCCTTACGACGGAAGGTGACGCCGAAGTAATCGAGGAACTCGCTCAACTTCGGCTCCAGCTGACGGATCTGATCGACATCCATGCCTTGCCCTCCGGAAATCCTTGGCAAGGCACAGTTTCGCTCAAAACCCCGACAAATGGAAGATCAAGTTAGCGCTGTAGAATTAATTGCCCAGCGGTAGGAATATGCTGTCAGGATCTGTCCGCGTTCCAATTCAGCTTGGTGCAGTAGAACATCTGATCGGGACGTTTGCCGTCCAGGTCGTGCACCAGGACGATCATCAGCTCGCAGTCTCCGCCTGCCTTGTAGTACAGAGCCTTGATGGTTTTGACGGCGAGCGTGGCATGCAACCCGAACTGGTTGAATTTAAGCCGAGTCCAGGGTTGGGCCGGATCTTTGGCCCACTGCTCCATCCCAGGGAGACGGGCCCCTTTCTTTCGAGGCGGTCCCTTGCTTCCCACCTTCTTGATGGGGGCACGTTGGTAAAGCTGCGCCCTTGGGATGAACATGGCTGATGAGGTGAACGTTGGCCGGCAGATGCGAGAGAATGCTCTTGCCTCCATAGGCGCTGTCACCAGTGAGCATAATCTCGTCGTCAGGGTACCACTGAGCCACCAACTGAATGAGCTCGAGGGCCAGTTGGGGTCGAGTGCGATGATCGGGATTGGGTTTGAGGGCTCTGCCCCGCCCCTTCTTCCCTTGGTGAGTCCTTGACGATTGCGGTACAGCCGCACGGCGATCGGCAAGGCAAAGACCTTCGTGGGCGCCCAGAACGGTTTCACGATGATCAGGCAGAGCACGACCCAGTCATGACCCCAACTGACCAAGGACTTGGCGCGGCTGGAAATCAGCGGATCGTAGTGCATGCCGGCACCGTAGAGAGTCAGCCCTCGTTTGCGACAGAGGGTATCATCGACGGCCCAAAACAAAGTGGAACCGGGAGCCAGAATTGTGCCGACCAATTTAGCCAGGAACAGACCCAAGATGTCGATATCCCAGGCGGCATGGCTGAAGAAGCGATGGAATCGGCACGAATGGCCGTTGCCCACGTTGCCGCCCGCGAAGATGACCTCGGTCAGATAGCGGTGTCGATGAGAAAGAACCCAACCAGTGGCGACCTGTAGAAAGGTCTGAAAAGTTGGGGCCGTAAAGACGGGAACAAAATGCTGTAGCAGGTCGACGAACGAGGCTGTAAGTTCCATGGGTCGGCTTCCTTGCCTTGGTGCCTATTTGGATTGTTTGGCCCAGACAGGATGCCAAAAATGGGCAAGGAAGCCGACGTCATTCACCTCGACGCCTGTTGCACGCCCGCCCTGGGGAGCGACGCGAAGCGGCCGAATCAGACATCAACGTATACGTGAACGATCCCCGAGAAATGTGCGAAACCTGAACTTAGTAACGGGCTGTATGGCTCGAGGACGAAATCCGCGAACCGGCGGGCCACGAACGACGATCTGTTATCGGTCACGAGAGATGGTTGTTTGGCCAGCGTTCCGCCAGTCCGATCCGTTTTGTCTCGCGCAGCTTCAGCGCAAGTAGCCGTTCACAGCCTGGGATTGTCGTTTGCGAATGACGTAACTATGCTACCGTCTTGGCATGGACGCCTCCGATACCAGAACCGTTATGGAACACGGCGTCGCCTGAACTCCAGGCGGCGATTCTTGCGCTCGTTGCGGTCTACGAACAGCGCATTGCCCAACTTGAAGCGCGCGTCGATGATCTTGAGAACCGGCTCAAGCTCAACTCCACCAACTCGTCCAAGCCCCCGTCCTCTGATCCGATCGGGCTGAAGCGTAAGCCTCCAGCTCGTTCTACTGGAAGGAAACGCGGCGTGCAACCAGGACGTCGCAAGGCTCACCGCGCTCTGGTACCGCCCGAGAAGATCCGCGAGGCGATCCACTGTAAACCGGCCACTTGCCGCCGATGCGGTCAGGAGCTCGCTGGCAACGACCCCGAACCCTCGGTTCATCAAGTCGCTGAATTGCCCAAGATCGAACCGATCGTCGATGAGTATCGGCTCCATCGCCTGACCTGCTCTGGCTGCGGCGAGACGACCTGCGGCGCGTTACCGCAGGGTATCCCTACTGGATGCTTCGGCCCTTACCTCCAAGCCGTGCTGGCTATGCTCGCGGGGGCATCGCCGCAGCAAGCGACAGATCCAGCAGTTGGTAGGCGACCTGTTTACCCTTTCGATCTCCACCGGGATGGTCGCCAAGCTGGAACGGCAGTCGGCCAGCACCCTTGAAGCCCCTTACAACGAACGCGCGATGTCAGTGCATCGGTCCGAGGTAGTCAATATCAACGAGACGTCTTGGCCGAGAATCGCATCAAGGCTTGGTTATAGGCCACAGTGACCAGCTTGCGCACAGTCTTCACAATCGCCAAGAGCCGTAGCGGCGAAATCGCCGCGGCTCTGTTGGGGAGCAAAGAGGACCAGGTAGTCGGCGACGACCGATTCAGCGCGTATGAGTGGATCAAGGCATCCTGCCGACAAGTCTGCTGGGCTCATCTCCGCCGAGACTTTCAGGCAATGATCGACCGGGGTGGCAACGGTGAGACAATTGGAAAGCGGCTGCTTTCGTTGTCGAACCGGTTGTTCCACCACTGGCACAGAGTACGCGACGGAACGCTGCCTTGGAGTGCGTTTCAAAAGCGGATGCGCAGCTTGCGGCGCAAGGTGAAGCAAACCCTTCAGGAAGGGTCGAGGTGCCCGTGCGCGAAGACGGCGGCGACGTGCTTCGAGCTTCTCAAGGTCGAGGAAGGTCTTTGGAGCTTCGCATGCGTCGAGGGAATCGCGCCGACGAACAACACGGTCGAACGAGCGTTGCGCCATGCAGTGATCTGGAGGCAGATAAGCGGCGAGACCGATAGTGTGTATGGCAGCCGATTCGTGGAGCGAATGCTGACTGCGGTGACAACCTGTCGGCAACAGGGCCGTAACGTTCTGGATTACCTTACCTCGTGCTTTGAAGGGCATCGCCGTGGCCAAGCGCTGCCTTCCCTCTTGCCGGTTCCTAGCAAGCGACCCAAAGTCGCTTGATTCCGCCTCTCCCACCCCGTGAACGGCTACAAGTAAGGCCATCGCGCAACTATATTTTTAAAGGTCCGAGTGAAACATGCGGGGTAGGTGGCGCGGGCGGATGATCAGACAGTTGTCGTCCGCGGATGTCAACTCCAATGGACGCCGATGAATGCGGCATCCATAAAGCGATTGCGGTTAGGATGGGTCGAGCTTGAAATCGTGCGATTGACCGAACTGGGGCGAGATCAGGGTAGTTTTTCGTGCACACAGGCTTGAGGATAGGATTTGGTCGCGCCGGCATCGTCGCGGGGCTAGGCATTTTGATCGGAGCGAGGCGGGATGCGGCAGGCGCGGTGTACAATCCGAGCCTGACATCGCTGCGGCTGCCCAATCCCTGGTGTTTCGCGCCCATGATTTGCCCTTCCACTACGACCGAGGTGAAACCGGTGCTGCCTGGCCGGTGGAGACCACCGGAGGCGGAGTCGGCGTGCTCGACTACGACGGCGATGGCCGGCTCGATCTATTCTTTCGCAGGGGGGACCATTGAAACCCGAGGGAAACACGGCGGCCGTGCCTTCGGCCGACGTGCTCTTAAGGAATTTGGGCGAGGGCCGCTTCGAAGATGTCTCTGCGAGCGCAGGCCTCACTCCCGCGGGATATGGGCAGGGTGTCGCTGTGGCCGACTACGATGGTGATGGTGATCCCGACGTCTACGTGACCCGCTACGGACGAAATACGCTCTGGCGGAACGATCGCGAACACGGCCGGTTCATAGACGTGACCGATCAAGCAGAGGTCGGCTGCGGAAGCTGGAGCCTAGGCGCTGCGTTTGCCGACTACGACGATGACGGTGACCTCGACCTGTTCGTCGCGAACTACTTCGACTTTGACCCCAAGAAAGCTCCGTTTCATCGCGATCCGGCGACCGGTGCGCCGGACTATGGATTGCCGCAGGACTTCGTCGGGTTGCCGGATGTGCTCTACCGCAATGAAGGTAACGGGCGCTTCCGCAACGTCACGGCCGCCGCAGGCGTCGCGGGCAAAGGCCGCGGCATGGGTGTGCTGGCGTCCGATCTGGACGGCGACGGGCGCATCGATTGGCTGGTCGCCAATGATGCGCACGACAATGCCCTGTGGCGTAACCGCGGCGACGGCACATTCGAGGACATCGCCGACCAGCTTGGCGTGGCCGTCAACGGCCAAGGGCTTGCCGAGGCCAACATGGGAATCGCGTATGGCGACACCGACGGCGACTGCCTCGCGGACGTCTTGATCACGCATTTCTTCGGTGAGCACGAGACGCTATGGCGAGCGTACACGGGGCCAAACGGCCAAGTTCTCTATCAAGACGAGACCTACGAGGCGGGCCTGGCCATGGACAGCCGGCCGTTGACCGGCTGGGGCACGGTCCTGGCCGATCTGGACCTGGACGGCCATCTCGATCTGGCGGCGACTAATGGACACATCCGCCGCGAGCCGGCACAACTCTATCCGTACGAGAACCCGCCGATCGTCTGGCGTAACAACGGAAGCGGTCGATTCGTGAACGTTAACCTAGGCGCCGGGGCGTATTTCCAGGCACGGCACATGGGTCGAGGGCTGGCGTGCGGCGACCTCGACGGTGACGGTGATCTCGACCTAGTCGTCGTCCATTATCACGGCAACAGTGCCGTTCTGTGGAACGATTCACCCCGCAGTGGGAGCTACCTGATGCTCAAGCTGCGAGGCCGCCGCGCCAATCGCGATGCCATCGGTGCCCGTGTGATCGCACAGGTCGTCGGGCGGAAGTTGCTCCGCACGATCGACGGCGGCGGCAGCTATCTCTCCGCGAGCGATATGCGCGTGCACTTCGGTTTGGGTGCAGCGACCGCGGTCGACCGAGTGGAGGTTCGCTGGCCCTCAGGGAAAGTCGAGGAGCGTTTGAACCTGCCGGTCAACACGACGCTCGAGTGGATCGAAGGGGATGGCCCGGCGCGATAGCAGGGTAGAAACGCGGGCCGCCGCCGGCTGTCATCGATCCGGCGGTGCCAGCGGAGTCTGGCGCAGCGTTTTGACGGCGCTTGAGCCCTCGGTGATTTCGATCGCCTGGTCGGGCGCGAGGTCGCGAAACGTCTGGGTCGATTTGCTGGCCGGCCACGAGATTGTGAGGGCGTCAACGCGCATCGAGTCACCCAGCCCGATCATCTCCACGAGGCTATTGCCGCCGAAGCTGGAATTGTTGCCGACGGTGCGGTGGATGGCGCAGCGGATGGCCGTCGGACGCTTTGAGATCGACGCGGATCCCGGCACCAAGGGCCGCGCGATTCGTCGTGGTGCCGACGAGCTTGATCTTCAACCAATGACGTCCCCGCAGCGGGTTTTGAAACAACGCGTTGAAAGACTGGTCGCCGGGCGTTGCGCCGCCGAGCTCCACGAACAGGTCCAGGTCGCCGTCGCAATCCCAGTCGGCGAAGGAAACACCATGCCCCTTTTGAAGGTGGCCGGTGCCGGACGTAACAGTGACGTCGTCGAAACGCGCGCCCGCAACGTTTCGGAACATGAGGTTGACGTCCAATCCCTCGTACGACATGTCGCCGGTGCCGAGGTAGATGTCGAGGAACCCGTCGTTGTCGATGTCGCCGAAATTCGAGCCCATGGGCGCCATCGCCCGATCAAGGCCGACCTCCCGCGAGACGTCGCGGAAGCCAGCCGGACCGAGGTTGCGGTAGAGCCGGGGCCGGCTCGACCCTTCGATCTTGAGGCCCATCGCGCTCGTGAGAACCTCGGCGACCCGAGCGCGGTAGTCGTTGACGTAGAGATCGATGAGCCCGTCGTTGTCGTAGTCCCAAAACCAGCAAGCAAAGCTGAAATCGGGACCGGTGACGCCAAGCTCAGATGCGACGTCGCGAAACTTGCCGCCGCCTTCATTATGGTAGAGGCGGCACGGCTGGCCCATATTGGACACAAAGAGGTCGAGCCGGCCATCGCCATCATAGTCGCCCCACGCCGAGCCCTTGGCGCAGCGCTCGTTGGCGAGGCCGGTTGCGTCCGCGACGTTTTGGAAGGTGCCGTTGCCTAGGTTTCGGTAGAGCCGGCAACGATTGCGCGGATCGCGCGGCTCGCGCGAGGGGCGCTGCCGGGGGGGAGATACTCGCCGCATACGAAGAGGTCGACGAGGCCGTCGTTATCGTAATCGCCCCAGGCGGCTGACTCGGAGGCGATCGGTTCGGCCAGGCCGCTAAAAACCGTGACGTCCTCGAAGGAGCCGTCACCGTTGTTTCGCAACAGGGATAGCCGCAGTGGTGTCTCCCAGGCGCCGCGCAGCAGCAGCACGTCGAGATCGCCGTCGTTGTCGAAATCCGCCCGAGTGGCATTCAACGCGTACGCTTGGCCGGTCAGGCCAGCGCGGGCCGACCGATCCTCGAACGTGCCGTCATTCCGGTTGATGTATAGCGAAGCCCCGAGGTCGGCGTCCAGCGACGTGGTCAAGAGGTCGGGCAGGGAATCGCCGTCGAAGTCGTCGAAAACGCTGCCGCCGGCGAGGTTGGCCCCGCGCACTCCCAGGCCGGCGGGTATCGCAACGTTTGTGAACCTACCAACGCCGCCCGACGAGCGATCGAGGGGGATGCGAAGCAGATAATCTCGCGGTACCTTGTCCGGATATTCGCCGAGCGTCATGTAGACAAGGTTCAAGAGCCAGAGGATCCTCAGGTCGCGGGGCGACTGCTCGAGGAAGGTGGTGAACCACCGAATGGCCTCGCGCGAGCCCGCCTGATTGCGTTGGACGGCCTCGCGCCTGATTGGAAAGATGCAGCTTGAGGGGCCGATACAGTCCAGGCAGTTTTCAATTTCGCCCCTGCGCATTGCAATGATGCCCAGCACTGCCACCAAACGGTTCCGCACCGGGGCGGGAACGGCCGGCAACCGGCTCGACTCGAGCGCCCGCTCCAGCCAGACGGCAGCCTCGGAGAACTTGCCTTCGTACATGTGCACGAAGCCGATCGACTGTTCGAGTGACACCTTCTCGAGCGTTTGCTCTCGCGTCGCGGGAGTGTCAATGTGAAGCCGCTTGTATTGCGATCGCAACGCCGCCAGCCCCCGGCGGCCGCGGCCTCGGACCGCGTCGCGCAGCTCTTCGAGCGACCCAAGATCGCGGATCGGGGCCATGTACCGAACGGCTGTGGCGTAACCGCCGTCTTCAAACTTATCCAGGATAACGTCATAAACCGCACTGCGGCTTTCCGCGCCTGGCGACACAAGCGTGTCGTGGCTCGCCTGCGCAGACCCGCTCGCCGCACTGGCCCGCGCCCGCCCGCCCGCCCGCCGCCAGGCCACTGGGGTCAGGTCCAGTAGCCACACCACCGCGGCCGCGGCCACGCCGACGCAGAATAGCGCGGCCAGGAAGACTCGTTTCGGCGATCGCATCGGTTGTCACGGCTCAACGGGCCAGTATTGCGCTCCAGGCGGCTGAGGACGGGCCAGACGCTCGCGGGCTCGCCTGTCACGCGATCGCGCTGGTCGCCACGATCGACCAAACCGGCCCCCGGGGCGGGCGAACCAACCGCGCGTTGCGAGACGGCAAGCGAGTCACTTTACTTCTGAGGAGCCAGCCCTTCAAGGGAATCGTCGCGATGAGATCGCTAAACGATCGGTAATTTTATTTTCTGTCGATAAACCATTTTATAATAATCAGATTATCGCTGATCGCCGTTTCCCAATCGTTATCGTACAGGTTGGCGTTCTGTGCATCCGTTGGGACCGCGGGGAGCCAGAGGTCGGGGTATACACTATGCAGCCGGTTGATCGAGGCGAAGTAGTCGCGAAGGCTTCCCCGAGAACTGTTGAGGTCCGACATCAACGTGGTTCCCGACACGCGATTGATCTTGGCGGGAATTCGGCCGGACAGAAGCACGTTCTTCGCACCCCAGGTAATGAGATAGGCCATAGGCGCGAAGCCGCGCCCCGCCAGTGGAATCGGCGAGACCGAGAACCAGCCCTTCTGGGACAAGTCGGTCGCTGGCACAAATGCGGTCCCGGCCGGGCAGGACTCTTTGAGGCGATCAAGAGCTGCGGGAGAGGCCACAACCGGGATGTGGTACTTCTCGAGCAGGTCATTGAGCCCTGCGGTTTCAGTCGAACCGCACGAAGTGAGCAAGACCGCGGCCGGGGCGACCGGATCCCGGCCTAGCTGGCGGAGACTCGCGTGCAGGAATTCGACGAAGCCCGGGCCCCCCGGCGCATCGACGATGAAGAACCGGGACGACGAAAAGAAGCCATAGACCGCGATGCCTTGGAAATCTCCCAGATAGTAAAAATCGGGAAGGAGCAGCTTGGGAACTTCGTCCAGGAAAAGGGCGCCGTCGGCCCGGTAGCGGGCGTTAAGTGTCTCCATGTCGCGGATGCCCTGATCGAGCATAGATTCCCAGCGCTGTTGAGAGAGGCAGGGGCTTTGGGGGAAGACGTCCGCGGCAGGATGGCCGGGCAATAGCAGATCAGGCACGGGCAGCGCGGCAGGCGGCGCAGCGAGGCAAGCGAATCCTTGACGTCGCCCCGATACCGGGGCGCCAGGTAGGCTGAATACGTGCCCAGGGGCTTGCGGAGCTCGATGCGGGGCTTCTCGTCACCGCGCAGCATCATGATCACGTCGCCGGTGAACAGCAAGCGACGCTGGTTTCGCTCGAGCAAGTAACAGATGCTTCCGGGGGTGTGGCCGGGTGCGGCGAGGGCCTGGATGCGGATGTCCCCGAGCGTGATGGTTTCACCCCCCTCGAGCGCGACATCCACGGTCGTCGGGTGGGGAGCGTGGTCAGGCATGTAGAACGTGCTGAAAAACGCCTCGCGCGGCTGCCCGGCCCGCAGGACCGCGGTGTCGCCCTTGCCAGCGTAGACCTTGGCTCCGGTTGCCGTCCGCAGTGCCTCGGCCCCCGCGGTATGATCGCCGTGCGCGTGCGTCAACAGGATCGCGCGCACGCGATTCCAGTCGAGGTGTAGCTCCGTCATCTGCGCCTTGAGGAGGCCCGCGTCGTCATCGAGACCCGAGTCGATGAGGACGATCCCTTCCGGAGTCTCGAGTGCGTAAGCCGCCGAGGGGGATAATCCTCCCAGAAGGTAAACGCCCGGCAAGAGCGCGGCGGTATAGTGGCCAAGGCGTGGCACGCTGGCGGCGAATCGCGTGGATTCCCGGCCGGTCGGATACCATCGGTATCCCGCCAGGGCGGCGAAGGCAAGCGTCATCATGGCCAGCACGGCGACCAGACGTGCCCGCCGACCCGGAACCCGAGCCAACGATTTCGGCATGCCGCGCATCCCTCGCCTCAGGCAAGAATCCCCTTGATCACTTTGCCAAAAACGTCGGTGAGGCGGTAGTAGCGACCCTGGTGCTTGTACGTGAGCCGTTCGTGGTCAATTCCCAGCAGGTGAAGCATGGTGGCGTGAAAATCGTGGACGTGAACGCCGTCATCGGCGACGTTGTAACCGAGCGGGTCAGTCGCGCCGTAGGTGATACCGGGCTTGATTCCGCCTCCGGCGGCCCAGACAGTGAAGCAGCGCGGGTGATGGTCGCGGCCGTAGTCGGTGGCCGTCAGTTTCCCCTGGCTATAATTGGTGCGACCGAATTCACCTCCCCACAGTACGAGCGTCTCATCGAGCATGCCCCGCTGTTTCAAGTCCTGAATCAGGGCCGCACAGGCCTGGTCGGTTTCGCGGCACTGCGGCGGATGCCCGCCGGCAAGCCGCCGTGGTGGTCCCAGCCGGGGTGATAGAGCTGGATGAATCGAACACCGCGCTCGGCTAGACGGCGGGCGAGCAGGCAGTTGGCGGCAAAGGTGCCGGGTTTGCGCGAGTCGGGCCCGTACGCCGAAACACGTGCTCGGGCTCACCGGTGAGGCGCGTCACTTCGGGCACGGACGTTTGCATTCGGTACGCCATCTCGTACTGGGCGACCCGCGCCTGGATGGCTGGGTCGAGCACCGAGTCGTACTCGATCTGATGCAGCTCGCGCAGGCGGTCGAGCATCTTGCGTCGGCCGGCCGCCGACACGCCAGCCGGATTGTCGAGATACAAGACCGGGTCTGCGCCCGAGCGAAATTGCACTCCTTGGTGCACCGAGGGTAAAAAACCATTGCCCCAGAGCCGGGAATAGAGTGGCTGATCGGGCCGCTTCTGGCTGAGCAACACGCAGAACGTCGGCAGGTTCTGGTTTGCCGAGCCCAGACCATAGCTGAGCCACGAGCCCATCGAGGGACGACCGGCGATGGACGCGCCGGTCTGGAAGAACGTGATCGCCGGGTCGTGGTTGATCGCCTCGGTGTAGAGCGACCTGATGACGCACAGCTCATCGACCACGCCCGCCAAGTGGGGCAAAAGCTCGCTGGCCCACGTGCCCGACGCGCCGTGCTGCGCAAACTTGAATATCGAGCCGGCCAGGGGCAGAGTCGCCTGATTGGCCGACATCCCCGTGAGCCGCTGGCCCATCCGGACCGACTCGGGCAAGTCCTCGCCGTTTTTCCGGTTGAGGGCTGGCTTGTAGTCAAACAGGTCGAGCTGCGACGGCCCCCCACTCATGAACAAGTAAATGACGCGCTTCGCCCTCGGCGCGACGTGAAACTCCCTGAGGATCCCTCCCGCGGCCGGATCAACCGGGGTGGCGGCTGTATCCGGGCCAGCGGACGCCGCCGCGAGCATTGCGCCTGGCCCGCCACGCGCTTGCCGAGTCGACAAAAGCGCCGCGAGCGCCGCGCCGCCCAAGCCCCGGCTGCTTTGGGAAAAGAAATGCCGCCGGTTGAGGCGCAATCTCGGATCAATGATCAAATGCGCCGGATTGTTCATGATTACGCCGCTACCTAGCCTTTTGAATTCGCGTGTACAAATTGTAGCACAACCTGAGTCTCGGTGAAACCGAGCGCGCGATCGTTGTGGAGGGCGCGGCACGCGCCTTCTTCGTCGGTCTGATTGGGCTGATGGTTGACGCCTGGTAACATCGCCGCGATGGGCTCAGCACAATCGCGACGCGGCATCGAGGCGAAGTGAGACGATGGCCGAGACTGAGCGAGGAGTAACCTCCGGCGAGTCTGGGCATTTCCTGGGTGAGCTGCGCGCGACATTCGCTGCTCGCGCAACTCAGCCGGCGATTCTCTGGCACGACGGCTCGCTTACTTACGGAGAGCTTGACGTGTTGGCGCAGTGCTGGTTGCGCGCGTTACAAGATGCCGGGGTCGGGCCGGGCGATCGCGTGGCCATCATGACTCCGAGAAAGCTCGAGTTCCTGGGGGCCCATCTCGGGGCGCTGTACGCAGCGGGCATTTCGCTCCCGCTCAATCCCCGGCTCACTCGTGAGGAGCTGCGCTACGCTCTGCGCGACAGCAGAGCGGCGGCGATCGTGGCCGATCAGCAAGTGGTCGTCGCGTCTTTGCGGGACGACTTGCCTGAGCTCTGCGCGGTCTTGCCCGACAGTCATCCGTCGAGCACCGCCGCGAGCCGGCACGCCGAGCCAACGGTTGATCATGACGCTGCATGTCTAATGCTTTACAGCTCAGGCACCACGGGCTGGCCCAAGGGAGTGCTGCACACGCACGCGAACCTCGCCGCCGCGCTGCGGGCACTAAGAGAGTGCTGGCGGTTCACGCCCGACGACGTGCTGGTGAACGCCCTGCCGCTTTTCCACATCCATGGGCTTTCGTTCGCGACTCTATTGAGTCTCTCAAGCGGCGGCCAGATGCGCATCGAGCCATCGTTTCATCCGCTCAAAACCCTCGAGCTGCTGCGAGCAGCGACCGCGTTCATGGGAATCCCCACCTTTTATTACAGCTTCCTCGAGCGGACCGAGCTGCGGGCGGTGCTGCGGGATTGCCCACGCCTGCGGCTCTGCAACTGCAGCTCTGCACCGATCCGGCCGGCGGTGCTTCCCCGGCTCGAGGAATTGCTCGGGCGTTCCGTCGTCAAACGCTACGGGATGACCGAAGCGCACGTCGTCACCAGCTTGCCGCTTGATGGCCCGTGGCCGCCCGGCTCGGTAGGACTGCCAGGCGTCGAGCTGCGCGTGATCAAGGATGATGGCATGCCCGCGGGCGAGGTTGGCTCGGTGTTGCTGCACGGGCCGAACTTGTTCCGGGAGTATTGGCGGAATCCGGACGCCACACGGCAGGCGTTTGCATCGGGCTGGTTTGACACCGCGGATCTGGGCATTCGCGACCTCGCAGGGTTCTTGACACTGGTCGGGCGGAAGCTCGACTTGATCATCACGAGCGGCTTCAACGTTTACCCCCAGGTTGTCGAGCGTGTGATCGATGGGTGCCCGGGCGTGCAAGAATCCGCCGTGATTGGTCTGCCCGATCGAATGCGCGGCGAGCCGGTCGCTACGGTCGTGGTTCGCAGCGACGAAGCCCTATCCGCACCCGCGCTTCGGATCTATCTGGGCGAGCGATTGGTGAATTACCAGCGGCCATCCGAGGTCGTCTTCGTTGCGACGCTTCCGCGAAATGCCATGGGCGAGGTGATGCGGCGCGAGCTTCGGGAACAGCTTGCCGGCGCCGCCTCCCTGGGCCATGCTGAAGTGGAACGAGACCGCCGGTGGTCCTCGGTTGGCGGTTTGCACCACGCCGCAACCGCGGGCGCAGGCGCGATCCGTCGTTTGATGGTAGGATTGCCGATCGTCGCCGTGGCCGGCCGTGGACGAAGCATCCAGCTCTGGGAGACAAGAACGGCCTCGCTGTAGTCGAGCGCGTTTTCAAACCCTGCCGCAACAGATCACTTACGCTGAGGAACTCCCGTCTGTCGTGATGATCGACCTCGCTGAGATTTCACTGGTGGCATTGCTGGTCGTGCTGGTCTTGAGCTGCACGACCAACGTGAATCCGGGGTTCCTATCCCTGGCTCTGGCCTGGCTCGTCGGGGTTGTCCTGGCCCCTCACTGGGGCTGCGGCCTCACCAACAGCGAGCTACTGGCCGGTTTTCCCACGGACCTGTTCTTGACGCTGGTCGGCGTGACGTTGCTTTTCACGCTGGCGCGGCAACGGCACGCTCGATCGGCTGGTTCGGATCGCGCTTCTGGCATGCCGAGGGAACGTCGGCCTGATGCCGATCGCGTTTTTCGGACTTGCGCTGAGCATCGGCTCGATCGGGGCGGGGAACATCGCCGCCGCCGCGTTGATCGCACCCCTGGCGATGGCGGTCGGAGAGCGAGCGAGGGTTCCCCCATTCTTGATGACGATCATGGTGGCGCACGGTTGTATCGCGGGGGCCCTTTCCCCGATTGCTCCGACGGGGATTATTGCCAATGGCGTGATGGCCCGCATGGGGATGTCGGGTTTTGAGCGGCAGAACTACGTTTACAACCTGCTGGCCAACGCGATCGCCGCGCTCACGGGCTATCTGTGCTTTGGCGGCTGGCGGCTCTTTGGCCAGATCGATGAAGAGAGGGATGTCAAGCAGGGCGGAGACCAATCCGTATCGGCGATGGCCGTAGAGCACTGGGTGACGCTTGCGACGATTGTGGTCTTGGTGGTTGGGGTCATCGGCTTCGGGATGCACGTCGGCATGGGCGCTTTCATGGCGGCGGTGGTGCTGATCCTGGCCAGGGTCGCGGACGAGAAGCCCGCGATGCTTTCGCTTCCCTGGAGCGTGATCATGATGGTCTCAGGTGTGACGGTCTTGACGACGCTCGTGGAAAAGACCGGCGGAATCGACTTGTTCACATCGAGCCTCGCGCTGGTGGCGACCGAACGATCGATCGCGGGCCTGGTCGCCTTTGTGACGGGTGTGGTCTCGGTGTTCAGCAGTACCTCGGGGGTGGTGCTGCCGGCGTTTCTGCCGCTGGTGCCGGGACTCGTTGCCAAGGTGAGCGGTGCCAATCCGCTCGCAATCGCCTCGTCAATCTTGATCGGGGGCCATCTGGTCGACGTGTCGCCGCTGTCGACGATCGGGGCGCTCTGTATTGCATCGGTGCCTCTGGCGGCCGACCGGCGGCGGTTGTTCAGGCAGGCACTGGCATGGGGATTGTCGATGTCGGTTGCCGCGGCGGCCGGTTGCTACGTGGTTTTTCGATGATGGTTGTGTGTGTAAGCGTTGTCGAGCGGAAATCGGGACTTCATTCCGGTGAGCGCGTGCCATGGCTATTACACATTCGCCCCGCCGTTTGACGCAATTGTGGCCAACGGCCGTCAATCGCGTGTTGCAGGACGCGCGGCAACTCCAGGCGCAGGGGCGCTCGGTCATCTCGCTGATGCGCGGGCAGCCCGATTCGCCAACGCCCGAGCACATTGTCGAGGCGGCGCAAAGGGCGCTCTGCGACGGGCGCACCGGCTACGCGGATAACCAGGGGGAGCCCAGCCTGCGCGAAGCCGTCGCCGCAAAGATCGCGCGCGAGCACGGGGCCAGCTATGACCCCGGCCGCGAGATCCTCGTCACCGACGGAGCGACACTTGGAGTCTACGCCGCGCTCGGGGCGCTCGTGGATACTGGCACGCCCATGCTATTGCCTGATCCGATTTACGATGCTTATCAAGCACCGATCGCACTCTGGGGGGGCTGTCCAATGCCGGTCGCGGCGACAGTGCGCCGAGGGCGATTTACCCTCGACCAACGCTCGTTCGAGAACGCATGGGTCGCTGACGCGAAACTCATCTTGCTGAATTCGCCATGGAATCCCGTCGGGACCGTCCTCTCGCGAGCAGAGCTTGCCGGCATCATGGAACTCGCCCAGGCGCACAATTGCACGGTGATCAGCGACGAGATCTACGAGTCGCTGGTTTACGATGACCATCGGCACGTCTCGGTGCCATCCGTCTCGGCAGACGCCCGCGAGCGGACGGTTATCATCAACAGTTTCTCGAAGACATACGCGATGACGGGCTGGCGCGTCGGCTATTGTGCCGGCCCCGCGGAGATCATCCGCTCGATGCTCTTGATCTTGCAGCAGTCGAGCCGCGGGCCGGCCACTTTCGTGCAAGACGCCGCCGCCTGCGCGTTGAATTCGAATCAAGAGTCGGTGCGGCGGATGGCAACGGAGTATCAGGTCCGGCGCGATCGAGTGGTGGAATGGCTTCGCGGCATACCGGGTGTCATGCCGCTTGTGCCCGAAGGGGGGTTATTCGTGATGGTCGACGTGCGCGGCCTGGGCCGGCCGTCGGACGTGGTCCGGCGGTTTCTGTTACGCGAGGCGGGCGTCGTTGTGCTCCACGGCGCAGCCTTCGGCGCTGGAGGCGAGGGGTTTTTGCGCGTGTCATTCGCGGCTGGAGGCGAGGCGCTCGAGCGCGGCCTGGAGCCCTGCGCGAAGGGCTGTTGCGGCTCGCCGCAGGAGCACTCCCCTTGGACGAGGCCTCCGCGGAGTTTCAACGCTAACGTGACAGCACTGCCGGTGATCGATCAAAATCGCCCCGCAACCGTGGACTTGCGCGAGCTGCATTCTGCGCTCGCCTTGGCCGTGAGCACGCACGACGTCCGGTACGATCGTGTCAGCCGGGCGCTGTACGCGACCGACGCCAGCGTCTACCAAATCGTACCGCTCTTGGTCGCGTTTCCCGCCAGCCCGGCCGACGTAGCCGCGGCTCTCGAGATCTGCGCAGATTTCGGGTGCCGGTCACGGCCCGGGGCGGCGGGACGTCGCAGGCCGGCCAGTCGATTGGCGCCGGGGGTGATCCTCGATTGCTCAAAGCATTTTGGCCGTGTGCTCGAGATCAATCCGATTGAGCGCTGGGTACGTGTCGAGCCGGGCTGCGTGCTCGATGAGCTGAACCTATCAGTCGCGCCGCACGGCCTCGTGTTTGCGCCGGATGTATCAACCTCGGATCGCGCGACCCTCGGGGGCATGATCGCCAATAATTCATGCGGCGCGCGGTCGGTCTGCTACGGCAAGACGATTGATCATGTGCTCGAGCTAAAGACCGCGCTTTCCGATGGCAGCATCGCTCATCTCGCGCCGCTCACGGAGTCGCAGCTCGAGGCCAAGTGTGACCAGGATGACCGGGAAGGCGCCTGCTACCGCGCGACATGGCGTCTGGCTTCCGAACATGCCGAAGAGATCGACCGGCGGTTCCCCAGGATCCTGCGTCGCGTGGGGGGTTACAATCTTGACGAGTTCGTCCCGGGCCGGGTGCAGGGCGAAGGCGGCTTTCGCTTCAATCTCTCTCGCGTGCTGGTCGGCTCGGAAGGGACGCTGGGAGTGACTGTCGAGGCCAAGCTCAAGCTGGTCGAGCTGCCGCGCGCACGTGCCACGCTGGTCGTGGAGTTTGCCGAGCTGCTCGAGGCCCTCGAGGCGACTCCATTGATCTTGCGGCACGGGCCGGCCGCGGTCGAAGTCGTCGATAAATATGTGCTCGACTCCACGCTCTTGAATCCCGAGGCGAGCCGGCTTCGCGACTTCCTGCTCGGTGATCCGTCGGCCATCCTGTTGATCGAGCTTCACGACGAAAGGGTTGACCTCTTACCGGCCCGGCTCGCCGCGCTCGCTGGCGAATTGCAGCGGCAACGGCTGGGCTACCGTCATCTGGCCGTGACCGATACGGCCACCCAGGCGCGAGTCTGGAAGCTGCGCAGAATGGCGCTGGGACTCTCGATGGCCGAGAAAGGTGACGCCAAGGCCATTTCATTCGTTGAGGACACCGCGGTCGCCCCCGAGCACCTGCGCGACTACATCGCCGAGTTTCTTGCGCTCATCGCTCGATTCGGGATACGGGCAGGGGTGTACGCGCATGCCTCCGTCGGCTGCTTGCACGTCCGCCCCGTGGTCAACCTCAAGAGCGAGGACGGAGTGCGGAAGTTTGCGGCGATCGCGGACGAGGTCTCGAATCTAGTGCTCAAGTATGGAGGTGCACTCTCGGCGAACACGGCGATGGCCTGGTGCGCAGTCCGTTCCAGGAGAAGATGTATGGCCCCGTGCTGTACCAAGCGTTCCGCGAACTGAAGCAAGCGTTCGACCCGCAAGACCTGCTGAACCCAGGGAAGATCGTAAATGCGCCACCGCTGGAATCAAACCTGCGCTACGGGGCAGGCTACACTGCACCCGTGGTACCGACCACCTTCGATTTCACGGCTGACGGCGGCTTGCTGCAAGCCGCCGAACTATGCGCAGGCGTCGGCGCGTGCCGGAAAGCACGCGAAGGGACGATGTGCCCTTCGTTCCAGGCCACCCGCGACGAAAAAGACAGCACGCGGGGCCGCGCCAATCTGCTGCGGCTGGCGATCACGCGACAGCTTGGCTTTGAGGGATTCACCGATCCTCGCGTTCACGAGGTGCTCGATCTCTGCCTCGAATGCAAGGCGTGCAAGAGCGAGTGTCCCACCAACGTTGACATGGCGCGGCTCAAGGCGGAATTCTTGCATCAGTTCTATCGCGAGCGGGGCTTGCCCTGGCGCAACCGCGTTTTTGGCCATGCCGCCGCGCTGGGGAAATTCGGGTGTGCCACGGCGCCGGTATCGAGCTGGCTCTTACGCCGGCATTCCATCCGCTGGTTGCAGGATAAGCTGCTGGGGATCGACTGTCGCCGCGTGCCTCCGGCGTTTGCTCGCCAAACGCTGCGACAGCGATTCCCGAGTTTGCACAGCGGGACTAACTCCAATCCGCCGGGACCGCGAGTGCTCTTGTTTCCCGATACGTTTACAAACTATTTTGAGCCGGAGATCGGCGCAGCCGCGATTTCACTATTGCACCGGGCGGGATGCGAGGTCTCGCTTGGACCACCAGGGCTGCGCTGCTGCGGCCGCCCGCTGATCTCCAGCGGTCTTCTCGACCAAGCCGTGGCAAACGCCCAGCACAACGTGGCGGCGCTCCATGATTGGTCGCGACAGGGCGGTCGTATCATCGCCTGCGAGCCGAGCTGCATCCTCACGATTCTGGATGACTATCCCGCGCTGCTCAAGGGCCGGCAGCGGGCGCAGGCCCACGCGGTCGGACGGGCTTGCTGTACGTTCGAGGAATTTCTCGCCTCGATACTGGTGCCGGAGTCAGCTGCTCCGCTGCGCTGTAAGCCAGCGCCGGCGAGGATCTTGGTGCAGCCGCATTGCCACCAGCGTTCTCTCGTTGGCACCGCGGGGATGCTCAGGCTACTGCGATCGATTCCCGAAACCAACGTGATCGATCTCGACGCCGGCTGCTGCGGAATGGCCGGGTCGTTCGGCTACGAAGTGGAGCACTACGAGATCTCGCGGCAGGTCGGCGAACATCGCCTGCTGCCGGCGGTGCGCGACGCTAGGCCGGACGACATCATCGTCGCGCCGGGGTTTTCATGCCGGCTCCAAGTCGGGCATTTCACCGGCCGGAAGGCGGTTCATCCGGCCATCCTGCTGAGCTCGTTGCTCACTTGAGGACTCGCGTGCTTTACGGGCATGCTCTTCTCAACGGTTCATGATCGTCTCGTCGTGATTCAGGATCGCCTGTGACAGCACGGTCATGGCAGCGCATTCCGCGGGATCGAGCCCGGATTCGAGGGGAGCGTCGCCGACGGCGAGCAGCTTCCGAGGATCGGCGCGGCCGGTCCTGAATTCTTCGTGCTGTTCGTGATAGAGGGATAGGAGCGTGGCAAGCTCGCGCTCGCTGGGTCGGCGGCCGGTTAGAGCGCGAACGACGAACGTGATTCGATCCGCGAGCGAGGCACAGTCGGCTTTCATGGCACGCTCTGCGAGGGCCCGCGCCGCCTCGACAAACTGGGGGTCGTTGAGGAGCACAAGTGCCTGAAGCGGCGTCGCGGTTGTCTGTCGCTTGACAGCGCAGAACTCTCGCGTGGTGGCATCGAACGTCAGCATCGAAGGAGGCGGCGAGGCCCGCTTCCAGAAGGAATAGAGACTGCGTCGGTGGCTACCGCTTCCCTCGTCGCGCTCGTAAGTCAGGCCGGACTTTTCCTCCCAGAGGCCCGGCGGCTGGTAGGGCTTGACCGGCGGCCCGCCGATGGCGCCGACCAGGAGTCCTCCGGCGGCCAGGGCCGAATCCCGGATCATCTCTGCAGGCAGCCGGAACCGCGGCCCGCGTGCCAGGAGCAGGTTGTCCGGGTCTTTCGCCAGTAGGTCGGCCGTTGCGACTGAGCTCTGGCGGTAGGTTGCCGAGGTCACGAGCAAGCGCACGAGTCGCTTGGTGTCCCAGCCCGAGTCGATGAGCGTACGCGCCAACCAGTCGAGCATTTCGGGGTGTGAGGGAAGCTGGCCCTGGCTACCGAAGTCCTCCGGCGTGGCGACAATGCCGCGGCCGAAAAAAGCCTGCCACCAGCGATTCACGGCAACGCGCGCCGTCAGAGGATGATTGGGCTCGAGCAGCCAGCGCACCAGCCCGAGCCGATTGCGTGGCCACGAGGCGGCAAAGGACGGAAGGCTAGCTGGTGTCGCGGGCTCGACGCGCTCAGCTGGCACGTCATAGGCACCGCGCTTCAACACGAAGGTCGGCCGGGGCTTTTGAAGCTCTGTCATGACCATGATCTCGGGGACCGAATCCACGAGTTCGCTCGCGCGTTTTCGCAGTTCCAGAAGCAGGGCCAGGCCGGTCTTGAACGGGGCGCTTTCTGTCGCCAGAAAATAGGCGAAGAGGTCTTCGCGCACGGCGCCCGTCAGCTTGATGTGATCCGGCGCCAGCGCATGCGCAAGCGCGGTCTCGTCGTGAAGAGAAGCAGCCTCGAGTGGGGTGAGTGCGCGGTTGAAGACCTTGATCTCATCGACCATCCCGTTCTTGAATCCGCGGTCGCGGAACCGCTGGCCGACGGTGAGATGGTCATTGCCCCCGCCGGTGATATTTTTCGTCAACCGGTCGCGCACGACCTCGCAGGGTGCGCGGCGGCCGTCCACGTAGAGGACCAGGCCGCCGGCCCGGCTTGATCCATCGTAGGTGATCGCGACATGAGCCCACCGGTCCAAGGGCACCGGGTCGCGGGCCTGAATTGCGATCGCATTGCCCGGCCAGAAATGAATCAAGCCGGCGCTCAGCTTGCCGTCCTCGATCATGAGTTGATAGCCCCTGCTGCCGGCGTCGGTCCAGGCCATCGAGCGATGGATGATAACCGCGCGGTCCTTGAAATCTGGGGTCTTGATCCAGAGCGAAAGCGAAAACGGCTCGAAGCGGTCGAAGTTGCCCAGCGGCAGCGTCACGCTGTTTTCGCCGCTCATGCGAAGCGCCTTGCCCTTGTGCCCGACGACAAGCTCGGGATCCTCGGCGAGCCGGCCTGGCTTTGCGGGATTTGCGCGGTTGGTGACGCTGCCGCCGGTTTTGGCGTCGAGCGGGAAGTCACCGATCAAGCCGGTCAGGGCCTGCGCTGCGCCGCCCCGACTCGAGCCAGGCGCAGAAAGCCGGGTGCTCGCGCTCGGCGATGAGATCGAGCTCGGCCTCGGCAGCCTTTATCGAGGCTTCGATTGCGGTTGTGAATCGCTCCTGCGCGGTCGAGGGAAGGGGCAACGTCGGAGTCGGAACCGCGCTTGTGAAGTGAGAGTATAGCCCGGACTCGTCGATGCTGTTAAAAAAACTAAAGATTTGATAATATTCTTTTTGAGTGATCGGGTCATACTTGTGGCTGTGGCAGCGGGCGCACTCGAGTGTGAGGCCAAGGAATGCGGTGGCAAACGTGTTGGTGCGGTCCGCGACGTACTCTACGCGAAACTCTTCCTCGATGCTTCCCCCCTCGTTGGTTTGACGATGGTGCCGGTTGAACGCGGTGGCGAGAATCTGCTCGCGGCTGGGCTGCGGCAAAAGGTCGCCGGCGAGCTGCCACGTGATGAACCGGTCGTACGGTAAGTTGGCGTTGAAGGCGCGGACCACCCAATCCCGCCAGGGCCACATGGCTCGATAGACGTCGGCCTGGTATCCGTAGGTGTCGGCATAGCGGGCGAGGTCGAGCCAGTCGACGGCCATCCGTTCGCCGAAACGCGGCGACGCCAGGAGACGTTCGACCAGGTCTTCATAGGCGCCCGGGGCACTCTCGGCGAGGAAGCGATCGATTTCGCTGAGGGTCGGCGGTAGCCCGGTCAGGTCGAGTGTGACGCGGCGGATCAATCTTTCCTTGCCGGCCTCGGCCGCGGGGGTCAACCGCTCGGCGTCCAGACTGGCCAGGATGAAGCGGTCAATCGGATTTCTGGGCCAGCCCGGGTTCGTGGTCTCAGGGGCTAGCTTCGCGACTGGCGGCAGGAACGACCAGTGCGCCTCCCACTGTGCTCCCTGCTCGATCCAGTGCTTCAGGATGTCGATCTCGGTGGCAGACAGCGATCGGCCCAGCGATTTGGGCGGCATCCTTTCGGTTTCGTCTGCGGCGGTGATTCGCCCGACCAGCTCACTGGCCTCGAGGTTGCCCGGAACGATGGCACGGCGCCGGACGGAGTGGCACCAAAGGCCCCCTCCTTGGTGTCGAGCCGCAGACCGACTTTGCGGTTCCTCGGGTCGGGGCCGTGGCAGTTGAAGCACTTGTCCGATAAGATCGGCCGGACCTGGAAGTTAAAGTCGATCGTCTTCCGGGGGCGATCGTTGCGCGAAGCGTCCGCCGCATCGGCCGCTGGTATCTTGATCGCCAGCAGCAGGCAAATTAGCGTCGTCGCCGCGAGCACGCGAGTATGCCGTCGCGACCGACCTGAGAGGGCAGGGGGCACCGTCAACGAACTACCGGAATAACCAGGCGCCATCGAGCCTCCGCGGACGTTCTCTGCGGCGTCATGCCCTCGGCTTCCATTTATTCAACATCGATTATACAGCGGCCGCTCGAATATCCAAGGAAAGTAAAAGACCGGCCGATTGCGGGCACGCTCCTGGCGCGGGCGGCGCTTCCATTCGCGATGAGAATCGCCGCGTGTATGATGGGAGACCCACGCACCGATCCCGGAGTCTAGGAGAGGTCATGCCAGCTCGAACCCTTGCCATCGGCGATATCCACGGCTGCTCGCGCAGCGCTCGAGACTTTACTAGCAGCAATCGGGCCCGAGCTCGAGGATGTGATCGTCGCGCTGGGTGACCACGTCAACCTCGGTCCCGATAGCGCGCGGCGTGATCGAGCGGTTGATCGATTCTCGAGAAGCAGTGCAAGCTGGTTCCGCTTCTGGGCGACCACGACCAGATGCTGCTGGATGCGGTGGCGGGGCGACCGCAGGCGTTTTCCGACTGGATGCGACATGGGGGGCGGTTCCACGCTGCTTTCCTACGACAGCTCGGCCGGTCGAGTGACCGCGACGGAGATCACGCGAATCCCCGAGGAGCACGTGTCATTTCTCGAGCGCTGCCCGGCGTACCACGAGACGGAGACACACATTTTCGTGCACGCCAAGTACCGGCCCGATCTGCCCATGGACCGGCAACCCGCCTGGCTGTTGCGCTGGGAGTCGCTCAAGCATGGCGTTCCCGGCCTGCATGTTTCGAGCAAACGGGCTGTCGCCGGTCACACTGCCCAGGAGAGCGGCGAAATCCTCGACCAAGGTCATCTGGTGTGCATCGACACGTTCTGCCACGGCGGCGGCTGGCTGACTGGCGCTAGACGTCGATAGCGGTCACGTCTGGCAGGCCAACCAGCATGGGGAGCTGAAGCAGGGTGAATTGCCAATTGGTGAAGCGAGACTTGAGCCATGATCACCGGCGCACGATCACGCATACGGCGCCGGCCGGAAGATTTCCGGCGGCGCCTTGTGTGATCCGATGGTGACTTGATTATCGCGTGTGTGGACCTCGGGCGTGAGGTCTCGATTCATGCCAGCGACTCGCCACAGTCGACGCTCAGAGCCGCGCGGAACTGAAAACCGATTCCGATCAATCTCGTGAAACCGCAGAATCGCATGTGTCGCGGGCCAGCCTTTCCTTCTATATCGTCGCGCCGGAAAGCCTGACCTACAAAGTGACGCCGTCTGCGGGTGCACCAGTGTCAACGAGGGAGCTCCGATGAAAGCGAAGTATCAAACGCTACTCACGACGCTGGCCCTCATGTCCGGGATGGCCGGTTTTCCAGGAGCGGCGCTGGCACTGGACTCTTCGGACACGCGGCTGCTCTCCAATCCCGCGATCGCCGAGGGGAAGATCGCGTTTGTCTATGCCGACGACATCTGGGTCGCAGACTCCGACGGTTCGAACCCGCGACGGGTGACGTCGCACGCCGGCGAGGAACGAAATCCCTATTTTTCGCCCGATGGTAAACACATTGCGTTCACGGCCAGCTACGACGGCAACGTGGATGTCTACGTTATCCCCACCGCCGGCGGCGAGCCGACGCGATTGACCTGGCATCCCGGCGAAGACGTCGTCCGCGGCTTCACGCCGGATGGCCAGGTCCTCTTCAGCTCGCAGCGTGAGGTCTTCTCGCGGCGGCACTCGCAGTTCTTCACCGTCGGGAGTCTCGGGCGGCGTTCCCAAGCCGATGCCGATTCCAACCGCCGATCAGGGGGCCATCTCGCACGATGGGGAATTCCTGGCCTACACACCACTGGGTGAGTCGTTCCGGCAGTGGAAAAACTACCGGGGCGGGACGGCGTCGCGAATCTGGGTCTTGAAGCTCGGCGATCTGTCGCACGTGGAGATCCCGAAGCCGGCCGACGGATGCAACGACACCAGGCCAATGTGGATCGGCAAGATCGTCTACTTTCTCTCGGATCGCGACGGCGAATTCAATCTGTACTCGTATCTACCCAGACTCGAACAAGGTGACGCGCTGCACGCACCACGACGCGTTTCCGATCGTGAGCGCCTCGGCCGGCGCAGGCAAGGTCATCTACGAGCAGGCGGGCTGGATTCATGTCTTCGATCCTGCAGCGGGCGAGCCGCGGCGGCTCAAGATCGGCGTGGCGGCCGACCTTTCCGAAACGCGGCCTCGCTATGCCACGGGAGCAAAGCATTTGCGGAGCGCGGACATCTCGCCCAGCGGTAAGCGGGCGGTGCTCGAATTTCGCGGCGAGATTGTGACTGTTCCGGTGAAGAAGGGAGATCCGCACAACCTCACCCACACGCCCGGAGCACATGAGCGCTCGCCGGCCTGGTCGCCCGATGGCAAGTCGATCGCGTACTTCTCCGACGCCTCGGGCGAATATATGCTGGTCGATTCGACCGCAGGACGGCAAGGGCGACGGCCGCTCGTATCGGCCTCAAGGGAGCCGGGTTCTACGAGCAAGCCGGTCTGGTCGCCCGACAGCCAAAAGATCGCCTTCAATCGACAATGCGCGGACGCCTTGTACCTGGTCGACCTGGACACGGGCAGCGTCAAGCGAATCGACGCCGAGCCGATCTACGAGCCCGGTCAGCACATATGAGCTACTCTTGGTCGCCCGACTCGAAGTGGCTGGCCTATACCCTCACCAACCGGGCCGGATTTCAGACCATCAGGCTCTATTCGACTCGCGTCGGACAACTCTCGCCCGCTCACCGACGGGCTCATTGAGTCTGGCGAGCCGGTCTTTGACCGCGGCGGCAAAGTATCTCTACTTCCTCGCCTCGACCGACCCGGGCCCGGTCAAGAACTGGTTCGACCAATCCAACACCGACATGCTGCCGACCTCCTCGGTCTACTTGGTCGCGCTCGCCAAGGCGACGCCCAACCCACTATTGAAGGAAAGCGACGAAGAGGGAGCCGCCGAGCCGCGCGACAAGGAATCCAAAGCCCAGAGAGACCCGATCCCAAGATTCAGAGCGACAATAACGCGAAAGCCGGAGCGCCGCGAAGGACGACGACAGCAGAAGCGGAGAGCAAGGATGCGAGAAGGCGAAGCCGCCGGTCGCGATCGACCTCGACGGAATCGCCGGGCGGGTCGTCGCGCTGCCGATCGCGGCGGGGACACATCCAGGCCCTGGCGGCCGGCAGCGGAAGGGCAGATCTTCTACATCCGCCGCGCGACGTCCGTCCCGGCCCAGGGCCCGGCCGGGCACGGCAAGCCGACGCTGAGGCGGTTCGACCTCAAGACCCGCGAGGAGGAGACGCTCGCCGAGGGGATCGACGACTTCCGCCTGTCGGCCGACGGCAAGAAGATGATCTATCGTTTCCGGCGATCTGGGAGGCGGCGGTCTGCCCGGCGGACCCGAGGCAGCGCACCCGTGGTGGGCATCGTCGACGCCGGGCAAGTTCAACAAGGGCGACGGCGCGCTCAAGCTGGACGCGATCTCGGTGCGGGTCGAGCCGCGGGCGGAATGGGCGCAGATCTTCCGCGAGGCCTGGCGGATCAACCGCGATTACTTTTACGCACCGAACATGCACGGGGCCGACTGGAAGGCGATGCGGAAAAAGTACGAGGAAATCCTTCCCCACGTCGCCAACCGCGGCGATCTGAACCGCGTGATCCGGATGATGCTCAGCGAGCTGGCCGTCGGGCCACAGCTTCCTCTGCGGCGGCGAGCGGCTGTACGAGCCGAAGCCGGTCCCCGTCGGCCTGCTCGGTGCCGACTACGAGATCGATCAGGGCCGGTATCCGCTTCAAGAAGATCTACGGCGGGGCGTACTGGGACCCGAGCCTCCGCGCGCCGCTCGTCGCGCCGGGCGTCGACGTCAAGCCGGGCGACTTCCTGCTGGCCGTTGACGGCAAGGAGATCAAGGCCGACAGCGAGGTCTATCGGGCCTTCGAGGGCACCGTCGGCAAGCGCGTCGAGCTGAAGGTCGGCCCCAATCCCGACGGCTCCGGCGCACGCACCATCATCGTCGAGCCGATCGCCGACGAGAGCGGCCTGCGCAATCGGGCCTGGGTCGAAGGCAACCTCCGCAAGGTCCACGAGCGAACCAAGGGCCGCGTCGCCTACGTCTACGTGCCCAACACGGCCGACGTCGGGTACGACTACTTCAAACGCTATTTCTTCCCCCAGGCCGACAAGGAGGCGATCATCGTTGACGAGCGGTTCAACGGCGGCGGGCAGGTCGCCGACTATTACATCGAGCTGTTGCGCCGGCCGCTGGTGAGCTACTGGGCGACCCGGCACGGCGAGCCGATTCGAACCCCGAACGCCGCGATCCTCGGCCCTAAGGTGATGATCATCGACGAGACCGCCGGCTCCGGGGGCGACTTGCTGCCATGGATGTTCCGCAAATTCGCGGTCGGGAAGTTGGTTGGCAAAAGGACCTGGGGCGGCTTGGTGGGCATCCTGGGCTTCCCGAGCTTGATGGACGGCGGATTCGTGACGGCGCCCGACCTGGCCATTTTTACGGAGGACGGCTGGGTCGTCGAAAACGTGGGTGTGGCGCCTGACGTCGAAGTCGAGCAGGATCCGGCCGCCGTCGCCGCTGGCAAGGATCCGCAACTGGATCGAGCCATCGAGCTACGCGCTTGACGAATTGGCTAAGAATCCGCCGCCGCGCGCCTCCGGCTCGGCCGCCGTTCCCGGTTCGCGTTCGCGCCGAAGCCCGCGTCAGCACGACTGCCGTCGGCGCGGCTCGTTGAAGGATTGACCCGCGCCGGCGGTGAGTGGCGCGCAACAAGCTGTGAGCGACACGCAAGCTGGCGGTCAGGTCTGGAACGTGCCGACCACGTTGCCATCGCTGGTCGCGACCACGTTGCCGCTAATTGTTCAGGCCCGGCCGCGGTTGTGTCATGGCGAGTTGCTGCTGCCTGATATGCGACGATTCGGCCCAAATCACCTCAGGGCGTTCCCGATTTTCCGCAATGGGCTGGGGCGTGGCCCGCCGGCGCTGCCTTGCGGATTGTGGTCGCGGCCAGCAAACGCGCTCCGCGAGTCAGGGGCATGGTGTTGCCGATCTGGCCGATCGGCTTGGAATCGGGCGCGCCCGAGCCCCACTGTGCGCGAGGCGATGCCAGCCGGCGCGCCTTAGCCTACGACATGGCGCACCCTCAGCGGCGATTCAATTCGAAATGGGGGCAAGGAGGGACTGGCCGACGTCGGCGTGGAGAGCCTGAGTGTGGCGCCCGGCGACAACTTCAACGGATTGGCTGCGCCGTCCGGCGCGGCGATCAGTCGCTCTCACGTTTGGCGGGGATACTGGAACTCGACGGCGAGAGGTATGAGTCGAAAACACGGACCTTCTCCATGTTCTCGAGATTCTCCTCAATGAATTTCAAGTGCTTCGGGTGCTTCTGGTAGTCGTCGTGGGCTTGCTTGCTGGCAAAAACGACCAATAGCGACACGTCGAAGTCGCGGTCGTTGGCCTGGCCGTTCAAGTCGCCGGCGAGTGTCCCGGTCGCGAAGTAGACTGTTCCCGGGTGGTTGGAGAGCAGCAGCTTGCAAGTGGCGACGAATTTTGCGCGGCTGGCGCCGGAGCTGTCCTTGAGCTTGAAATAAACGAGATGAGCAAGTTGTGGTTCGGCGTCAGCCTTGGTCTGCCCGACGCCGCGCGTGCCGGTGAACGCGACGGCCACAGCGATGACCGAGACGCCGAAAATGGAAAGGCAGTTTCTCTTGAACATAAATTTTCCTCGATATAGAAGAACAGGTGAATCAACGCGGGAGGATGCCGGGCGAGCACACCGTCGCACGAGCGTGCGTCATGATGGCCCGAATCGGCGGCAATGGCAAGGGTCCGCCGCGGGCACCCGCGCGGCGTCGCGCGGCCGGGCTTCATGCCTGGCTGAGGTTTCCGCAAGTTCGGCAGCGGCACGTAGAATGTGAGGTAGTGCTTGCCGTCGGTATAAAGGATGCCTCGCGGGTCTTCGACCAGAACCGTCGCGCGGCGAGTGATCCGCTTGACGCGTCCATATGCGGCACGCCGTCCAGCTCAAACCTCACGTGATCGCCGATGTGGATATCGAAGGCAGCTTTTGCGATTTCGCGGGGGGTGATGAGGTCGTGAAAAGCCCCCTCGTGCGCAAAGATTCGCCGCGAGAGCGCGTGGAAGTTGTCGGCCCGGCAATTGGAGCGACCCCAGCCGAGGAACTCGGCGAGGTGCAGCAACTCGTGCTCGAAGATCCGTTGCAGCGCCTCGAGCCGGTCACGGCAGACGCGGCCGCCGACGGTGACAGTGCGCTCGACGTCATGAAACGTGTTGTAAAGCAGCGTCGCCGACACGGTGATCTCGTAGTCAATGCATCCGGCTGGACTTCCGTGCCGCCACACGCGGTGGACCCGTCGGATCGTCTGGCCCGCGGCGCTCGCCAGGCGCCGCGACAGGCGAAATGTGATCGGATGTGCGCAGTCCTCAAGCAGCATCTCGCCAAGCCGGCCGCGAAAAAACTCGCGGTCGTACCAGACGAAAAGCCGCTCGAGGTCGTCGGTGCCCATCAAACGGAAGTTGGACTCACGGATCTGCGGAGACTGGGCGAGCATCGCCTGGTAGATACGGCCGACTCGAGCCTCAACTTCATTCGCGGAATAAAGCAGGACAAACAATTTGGCCTGGCGGTCGATATTCGGGCCCGTGTCGTCGAGGAGTCGAGAAGTTTTATTCATCGGTTCGCGGGATACTCCATCCGGCGCACGAGATCGGCAATAAACGCGCAATTCCTAATCGCAAGGGGGGCCTCGGGTCAATATTGCCTTGCCCATTCGGTGGATCTGGGCGCACGACATGGTTTGCACTGCCAAGGGGATCGATGTTATCGTACCGATCGAAGTCTGTCGTTTTCCGTCGACTTCACCCTGCAATTTGGAGAGGACTGCGAAAATGGGCAAGGATGCCGCCGAAATTCGGACGGAATTTCACTCCCGTTTGGGCCAGATCGCTCGGGAACTCGCGAAGGAACTTTACCCCGAGGTCTTCCTCGAGGCACCAAGTTCTCGGAGTTGGAAACCATCGCCGGTGCGCTGGGCGACGAGATGGCCCGGCAACTGATCGAGATCAACGTTCAGGAGCAGGCGGACGACTGGCCCGAGGAGGAACTGGGCGAATGCCCGGTCTGCGGGGGGGCGGCCCGCAAGGCTCCCGACGAACCCCGCGTGCTCATGACCACGCGGGGAGACGTGGCCTGGAAACAACGCGTCGGCAATTGCCCCCGCTGTCGGCGGGCTTTTTTTCCCTCAGAATCAAGCGTTGGGCGTTGACCATTCCGGCTTCAGCCCACGCGTGCAGCAGAAAATTGTCCATGCCGGCGTCAACAGTCCTTCCTATCAGCAGGGGTCCCGCGATCTGGCCGAACTGTCGGACTTGAAAGTCGCGCCCAAGCCGGTCGAGCGGATCGTCAGAAAGATCGGCCAAGAGCGGATCGACCAACGTGACGCGGCCGTCGCGGCGCACAAGCGGCTCCCCCTGATGGCCAAGGATGTCGTCGCCAACCCAAAGCGTTCCTCCCCGTCGGTGGCGATGGTGTCGGTCGACGGGGGCCGGCTGCAGATCCGATCGGACCCGTCGGAGCCGAAGCAAGACAGTCACTGGCGAGAGTCCAAAGTCTCCGTCTTGGAAACCTATCAAAGCGACGTCCATGAAGCCGATCCCGATCCCGACGTGCCGCGCTGTTTTCTTGACCTGAAGCGGACCAAAGAGATGGTGCGTGGCTTGGGTCATCCTCTTCCGGTCGGCTTGGAGTTCGAGGGCGAATGCCCGACCGCAGAAGCAGGACAAGGCGACGGAAAAAGGGCGTGGACGCAAGCCCCGTCCGGGCCGTCCCAAGCGTCTGGTCCGCAGTGTCTTGGCCAGCCGAAAGTGCGCCGAAGAATTCGGCCCGATGGTGCATCAGGCGGCCTGGGAGCGGAACTTCTTCGGGGCGAAGCGACGAGGCTTTCTTGGGAGACGGCCTGCCGGTGAACTGGACGATCCAGCGCCGGCACTTTGCTTCCTTCACGCCGATTCTCGACTTCGTGCACGCCCTGAGTTACGTGTTCTCGGCGGCGTTCGCGGGGCGTCCCCAGGCCGAGGGGACGGAGATTTACAAGCGATGGATTCAAGCCGTCTGGTCGGGTCAAGTGGCGACGATCCTGACTGAGTTGGAAGAACGTTCCGCGGCCATTGGTATGCCGCCGTCGGAGTGCGCCGACAGCGACCCTCGGAAGCTGGTCTTCGAGTCGTTGCGTTACCTGAAGAACAACGCCGACCGAATGCGATATGACGACTACCGTCGCCAAGGTTTGCCAATCATGACCAGCGCGGTGGAGTCGGTGATCAAGATGATCAACAAACGCGTGAAGGGGAGCGAGAAGTTCTGGTCGGAGCCGGGCGCCGAGGCGATCCTCCAACTGCGAGCGGACCACCTGAGCGAGACCGAGACCATGAGCCGATTCTGGGAGGCGCGCGAGGCGCAAGCCAGCAGCGGTCGCGGCTACCGCCGCGCGTCGTGAACAATTGTTAACTCAAACGATGTCGTGCGCCCGTGGATCTGGCGCCCTCGCGTGCATAGAATTGCCATCTTCGGTCGAAAAGGTCGGGCTTGCGGGAAAATCCGCCGGGAGTCGAGCGCTCGCCAACCGAGCTCGGTCGGCTGGCTAACTTCAGATCGCTCACGGCGTCCACACGGTCGCCGCCGCGAGAGTACCCGCAGTGAGTCGTTTTTTGTTACTTCCTGACCGGGGATGCCGAACTTTATCGAAATTGCCTCGGGACAAAGCGATTCGCAGGCGATACAATATTTGTTTGACATGGGAGCAGTAAGTGTTAAAGCTTACGACCTGTCCCGGCCAGATAAGGAGCGACTGATGATCATCGTACCCGGACGATCCGGCAAAGATCTGTGCGATCCGCAACTGGGAGTTACGCGGCGGGACATCCTGCGGGTTGGGGGTTCGGGACTGCTGGGTCTCGGTCTCGGCTCGATGCTCGAGCTGCAAGCTTTAGCGTCCGGCACCGCGCAGGCAAGCCGCGGACGGGGCTGGGGCAAGGCCAAGAGCATCATCATGGTTTACCTGCAAGGAGGTCCGAGCCATCTTGACCTCTGGGATCCCAAGGAGAACGTCCCTGACAACGTCCGCAGCGCGTTCAAGCCGATCGCGACCAAGGTGCCCGGCATCCAGGTGACCGAGGTTCTGCCCAAATTGGCGCAGATCACCGACAAGTTCACATTTATCCGATCGATGAGCTACACGCCGAATGGCTTGTTTAATCACACAGCTGCGATCTACCAGATGATGACGGGGTATACGACGGACAAGGTCAGCCCGTCTGGCCAGCTCGAGCCGCCAAGTCCTAAGGATTTTCCGAACTTCGGATCACAGCTCATCCGGCTTCAGCCATCGGACGTGCCGATGCTGCCGTTTGTGATGCTGCCTCGGCCGTTGCAGGAGAGCGGCGTCGTCGGCAAGGGGGGTGCAGCGGGATTCCTGGGCAAAGCGTACGACCCGTACACGCTTTACCCCGACGGCGACGACATGGACATGGCCAAATTGGATCGGATCAATGTGGACGATCTCCAGCTACGGCCCGAGGTGTTTGCGTTGCGGCTGCAGCGCCGAGCCAAGCTCCGCGAGGCGCTGAACGCCCAGATGCCGAAGATTGACGAGGCGGTTGCCGACTTCAAGCTCAAGGAATATTACGACCGGGCACTAAGCCTGATCGTTTCGGGCAAGGCGCGCGATGCATTCAACATCAAGGAGGAGTCGCCTCAAACCCGCGACCTTTACGGCCGCAACACGTTCGGCCAGAGCTGCCTGCTGGCGCGGCGTCTGATCGAAGCCGGTACGAAAGTGGTCGAAGTCATCTGGCCGAAGGTGGCCAACTCGGACAACCATTCGTGGGACCACCACGTCGACTTGACGACCCGGATGCGCGACCGGTCGGGCCCGATGCTCGACCAAGGGCTGACCGGCCTGCTGGTCGACATGGATCAGCGGGGACTGTTGGATCAAACGCTGGTTGTCGCCGTCGGCGAATTTGGCCGCAGCCCGCAGAAGGGGATCAGCACGTCCGGCAACGGCAACAGCGCCGACGGCCGCGACCACTGGCCGTACTGTTACACGGCGGTGCTCGCCGGAGCCGGCATTCGCCGCGGACACATTCACGGCCGGTCCGATAAGACGGGCTCGGCGCCGCTCTCAGACCCGGTCCATCCGGGCGAGCTGCTCGCCACGATTTACCACGCGTTCGGCATCGACCCGGCGACGATCGTCTATAACCACCTGAACCAGCCTCGCGAGCTGGTCAAGGCCGACGCGCTTCGCGCACTCTTTGCGTGACCGACGCGAGTCGCCCGGCCCGCGGCGATCGAGGGCGTCGCCGACCCCGAAGGGTGGGCCGAACGAAGGCCTTGGTACATCCGCTCTGATAGCGATCGAGAAGCCATTGGGCTCGTGAGGGTCACTCAAGCTTGCCGTCGCAACGAGCCGGCCATCTGGTCATCGGTCTGATCGCGCTGGCGTTGTGCGCGGCCACACTTCCACAGGGCAATACCGCGCAGCGACGAGCTGAAGCGGCATGAAGGCACGTGGATCGCAACTTCGTCGAAGTATGACGGTGAGAGTGCGTCAAAGGACGTCATAAGCTCGATCAAGCGAATCGCCAGCGGCGATCAAGTCGTATGGGAGCGCGACGGCAAGCGGTTCGCCGGATCGAGGATCGAGCTGGACCCGACCCGGGAGCCAAAGTCGATCGACGTGATTCCCGACGGCGGCCCGAACCGGGGCGAGCGCGTGCTGGGGATCTACAAGCTCGATGACGACACGCTCACGATCTGCATGGCCGCCGCCGGCGAATCCCGGCCCGGCGAATTCAAGGCCGAGAAGGGAAGTACCTGCACGCTGCGAACCTTTCGGCGCGAGTCGCGGCCAGCCAAGTGAAGTACTCGCGGGCCGACGAAGACCGCTGATCGAAGCGCGTTATCCACCGGCCTGGTCATCACAGGCCGTCCCCTTGAGGTAGGCGAGCCGAACCTCTGGCGGAAACCGCTCAATGGCATATCGCAGCATAGTCCGTGGCATGACCCTGCCATGGCGTCGCAAGAAAGCCTCGAGGATCGGACTGTCTTTCTTGCCGACCTCGCGGAGCATCCAGCCGACGGCCTTGTGCAACAGGTCTTCCTTGTCGCGCAGCAGCAGCTCGGCGATCCGGATCGTGTCGGCGAAATCGTTGTGACGGATGAAAAAATGGGTCGCGACGATGCTGATCCGTCGCTCCCACAGGCTCTTTGATTGCGCCAGGCTCACGAGCGGCGCGCGGGGCTTGTCAGCCAAATAGCCCCCCACGATCTCGCGCGGACGCATCGACCAAGTCCCAGTTGTTGATATACCGTGTGTTCGAAACTGCACTTTCCGCAATTTGCCCGTAGAAGCTCCTGAGCCATTCGCGCAGACAAAGGCCGGTCCGTCCGGGACGATGGCGCTTACCACAGTGCCTCTCACCCCGGAAGGAACCGGCCAATGTCATCTTTGCGGCAGGATGCCCCTTCTCGCCAGTGGTTCGCCCAACTTGTTGGCCCGCTCGACCGCAGGTCCGCGGCTCGGCTCGCGCTCCTCTTCTTCGGCGCCCTGTTGCGCGCGGCCGCCGGACCGTCACTTCCTGGATCCGCGCCGCGAAGCTCAGCGACCAGTTCCGGCCGTGTTACACGACCATCGCTGCCGCCGGCAAAAAGGCCGAGTCAATCGCGGCCCGGTTGCTCGCGAAGGTGGTCGGGCCCCTCCTTGGCGATCAGGCACGCCTGACCTTCGCACTCGACGATACCCCGACGCAACGCTACGGGCCGCACGTACAGGGGGCCGGCATCCATCACAACCCAACGCCTGGACCGGCGGGGGCGCCCTACGTCTACGGCCACGTCTGGGTCGTGCTTGGTCTCCTGGTCGTGCACCCAGCCTGGGGTGTGATCGCCTTGCCGCTGCTGGCTCAACTCTACGTGAGGAAGAAGAACCTGATCGGCATCCCGCCTAATCACCGGCCCGAGTTCCGGACCAAGCTCGAGATGGCGGTCGAGTTGCTCGAGTGGGTAGCGCGGTGGGTGAAGCCGCTGCGCAAGCCGCTCTGGGTGGTGGTCGATGGGGCGTATGCCAAGGCTCCGTTCCTCTCGCCTGCGATTTCGCTGGGGTTCACTGTCGTCAGTCGGCTTCGCAAGGACGCGGCCCTGTGGATCGTGCCCGGTCCACGCCAGCCCGGTCGGCGAGGCCGGCCGCGGATCTACGGCGAGCAGCGGATCGACCTGGCCAAGCGGGCTGGACAACGTCGCGGCTGGAGCACCGGTGTGTTCCACCTCTACGGCGAGGCGACCGAGAAACGGTACAAGACGTTCCTGGCCACCTGGCGACCAGCCGGTGGCGTGATCCGGGTGGTCCTCGTCGACGAGCCGACGGGCTGGGTCGCGTTCTTCTGCACTGACCCGAATGTGACGGTGGCCGAGATCCTCGGCGCAGTCGCCGACCGGTTCTCGCTCGAGATCGCGTTCCGGGACTGCAAGGATGTCGTCGGGGCGGGGCAGCAGCAGGTCCGGCACGTGTGGGCCAATGTGGGGTCATTCCACATGTGCCTTTGGACTTTTACCATGACCGAGGTCTGGGCGTGGGGACGCTCGCAAGAAGATCTGGTGGACCGATCGGCTTCGCCTTGGGATGTCGCGACACGGCGGCCGAGTCACGCGGATAAGCGCAACGCCTGGCGCCGCGAGCTGCTGCGCGAGGAATTACGTGAGGTTCTGAGACCCGGACTCTCAAAGGCAGAAATCCAGGCGACCGCCGACCGGCTGCTCAGCTTGGCGGCGTAGAGTGGAGTGAATCGCGGAAAGTACAGTTCGAAAGGTAAAGCGTGTAAATCCGCTTCCTGACGGCGGAGCCGCCTGCCTGCGTCTGACGAACCAGGATCAGCAGGGCCATCATGCGATCTTCGTGGACGGGCGACCGCAACAGAAGGCGCAGGTCGTCGAAGGAGAGCTCGCGATGCTCTCTGGCAAGCCGGTGCATCTCGGCGGCGCGAAGACCCAGGAAGATGTCGCCCTCGCTGTACTGGCCCGGAGCGGTTTTGAAGAAGCGAGCCGCGAGTGCTGCGGCTTCCGGGCTGCTCAGGCCGCGCAACTGGTTTTGAAGCTCTCGGGCAGTCATGGAGGGGAGTGCCGTATCGGCAGAATGCCTTGGGGAAGCGATGACATCAATGTTTCTTGATCAGCCAAACCTCGGCGATCTGGCAGCCACGCCCGTTGCCGCCGCGGCCAGCCTCGGCAAACCAGCTCAGATCCAGGCTTCCGGTTCGCGTCGCCTCGTGCGGGATGTCGAATTCCAGCGGCCGCATGTCGCGCGGCTTGGTCAGAAACGGGTGAACTTGGATCGATTCGCCGGCTGTTAGCCGCAGCTTTGCCTGAAACATGTCGCCGGTGTAGACCGCACGAAGCTTGTAAAAAGCATCGCGATCGAGACCCGTATATCGCAGTCGCAACGGCTGATCGTAAAGCGCGGCAGAGTGGCGGCACCAGGAGCGACGCCAGTTCGGTTCCTGGTCGAAGCCCGTCTGGGGGGCGTGCAGGAAGGCAGGGTCTTGGTCATAGGACCGGCCCATGACCAGATGTGGCCTCTGACGCGGGTCGCCGAGGTCGTCGTAGAAACCGCCTGGTCCAGGATTGGTCCAGTTGAGGATCAAATCGAGCTCGCTCAGCCGCGATTCCTCACTGGCGAGCTTTCGGATCACGTCAAAGCGAGACTTCAGCCAGTTGCGGTTGTTAAGCGGTGCATCGATCGTGTCGAGAGTTGCGCCCCGGCCCACGGAGATGGCCTTGTAGCGAGGCACGCTGAGCTGCATCTGTATACTCTGGAATAGGGCTTCCGCAAGGGTGAAGACACGTGCCCGAATATCGCCGGCGACCGGATGCGTCCACGCGCGGTCGAGGATGGCCTCGGCCTCGTTCATGGCCAGGAGCGAGCCCGCTTCGCGTGCCGTCCTCAGCCGTGAGAGCGCCTGCTCCTCGAGATCGGTCTCGTAGAGCAGGCGGCTGCGCTCGAAGGCATCGTAATAGGCGCGGTAGAGCGCTTGCTGAAATCGCCAGTTCTGGAGCAGTTCGGGCGGAGCGTGCCGTTCCAGATCGCGAAACTGCTGCAGGGTCTTCATGACCGAGCCGTTGGAAATCAACGATCCGCGCCAGTTTTGCTCGAGCGCCATCAAGCCGTGGGCAAAATCATCCGCAAGGGCGGGCGTTGCATGGAGGAAAGCGCGGGCGTACTGCCGCAGAATCTCCAGGAGATTGGCATCCGAGTCCCAGCCCAGCGCACTCCAGACGAACTTGTTGACGTCGTCGTTGCACCCTTCGGAATAGGTGATGAAGCCAATCGTCTGGTCGGCAAACGCATGAAAGATCGCCGACTCATCTCGCGGGCGGGGGTTGATCACCTCGCGGCCTTCGGTCAGCGAGTACGCGACGTCCCAGTCGGGTACAGGATACTGGCAGCGCAGGCTGTGGGTGATATCCGGATAGTCGCGGATAGGGTACTTCGCCGGCACGGCCTTCCTCAACTCGGGCAGGCTGATTCGCACCTGCGGGCCATACACGACGCCGCCGAGCCACGGGGGCTCGGCCCGCACGAGCGCGAGGAATTCGTCGAGCCATTCTTGCGAGAAACTCTGTGGCGAGACCCACATCTGGGCGGACGGATGAAAGCGGCGCAGGCTGGCGGCTTGCCTTTCCAGCAGCCTAAACAATACCTTGGGTCGCGTGTGACCGGGGTCGCCGCCGGGCACAAAGACTGCGTCGATACGCGTCAGCTTCTGGAACACCACGGCCCATTCGGCCAGCGCGTGTTCGACAGTCTTCGCATCGGCGTAGTCGGCATCCATGGCCGGATACCAGATCCAGACGTTCAAGTCATAATCGGCGCAGACCTTCGACATCTCGGTCATCATCTCGAGGGGAGGCAAGGGGAAGTGAGGGCTATCGGCCGCGTCGTCGGAGCGGGGCGGGATCAGCTCGACGGCGTTGGTCCCGAAGACGGCCAGATCACGAATATACTGCTGCCATTGCGGCAAATCCCAAGCGTCGTAGGAATTGGTCTTGGGCCGATACCCAAGCTGGTGCCCGCGGAGCGGATATCTCGGGGAAGACGCGATATCAAGTGATCCCGGCAGCGAAACACGGCCGGCCGACGTTCGCAGCTCACGCAGCAGACGGCCTACGCCGAACAGCACGCCGCGGGCATCGTCGGCCACGACCAAAACCACGGGCACTTCACCGGAGTCCCCGACGGTCCGGACACGGAAGCCTTCGCGCTGGATGCCGGCCGCCAGGGGTTGCACCTGGGGCCGCACGCGGCCGGGAAACGACTCAAGCAATCGGGCCGGACCGATCACGATGACCGGCAGCTCTTCATTGGGCCAGCGAATGATGACGTCCCAGCCAATTCGCGATCGCTTCCGGACTTCCTCGACCAACATCCGGACCGCCTTGTTCTCCGGGCCGTTAAGCCCGTCCGGCACGACGACCACCGCGCGGCTGAAGTCGATCTCCCCGGCCGTTGCGCCCGCCGACCCGCCCACACCGAGGCTGACCAAGCTGATAACCGCCGCTTTGATGGTGAACGACTGTAGTCCAAACATCGTTTAATCCTTTGTTGTAATCTTCGGATGGGCGATTGCCATCGTTTTGCACTCCGGTGTGCGACTGAGGCGGGAATATTCTCAATTCGGGACGCGCCTAAGGAGCGATGCGCCACGTTCGCGTGCAGCTTTCTCCACGGCTATGATGACGAGGAAGCGGCGCGGGAGGAAGGGCCAACAGCGGGATTGCGCACGGTCGCCGCTCCGACTTTATGTCATGCTCCGCGTCCACGTTAAGCCAAGATGGCTCCACTTCGCTTGATCGCGGGACGTCGAGTGTATTTGGCGATCGGAGATCGGCGATAATGCAATCATGGATCAATGAAGTCGAGGGACGGATTCGACGGTGGCGTTCGCGTGGCCTTGGCGGAGGATGGGTGGTCGCTGTTTCCGGCGGAGGCGACAGCGTAGGCTTGCTGCGCACGTTGTGCGGGCTGTCCGAATCGGCGGGCCTGCGATTATCGGTGGCGCATCTCGACCACGGGGCGCGGGGTGAGGCCGGACGGGCCGACGCGGACTTCGTGGCCGAGCTGGCCACGTCGCTTGGCCTGCCGTTTGATCTCGGGCAGTGGCGGCCAAAACGGGCCGGACACTTTGAGTCGGACGCTCGGTGCGCGCGTTACGCTTGGTTGACGGAAGTCGCCCGCGCCCGCGGCGCGTCGGCCGTGGCCGTGGGGCACACCTGCGACGATCAGGCTGAGACGATCCTGCACCGCATCGTGCGAGGCACCGGGCTACGGGGCTTAGCTGGCATGCCCTCACGGAGGCAACTGACCACCGACCCCCCTATCGCACTCGTGCGGCCACTCCTGAGAGTCTCGCATGCCGCGATTCGCGAGCATCTGGCTGCCCTTGCACAGCCGTTTCGAGAGGATGAGACCAATGCCGATCGGACCCGCACCCGCACCCGCATCCGGCACGACCTACTGCCCAAGCTGGTTTTGGACTACAACCCACGCGCTAGGGAGGCTTTAGCTCGGCTGGTGCGCTGGCCGCATCATTAGAAAGTGCCATCGACGCCGAGCTGCGGCGGTTGGTGCGGAGCGTGGTGATCACGGAATCGCCAGATCGCATCGTCCTCGATCACCGGCCGTTGCAATCGGCCTCCGGCTATCTTCGGTCCGAAGTCTTGCGCCGTATCTTGCGCGGGGTCGGTTGGCCCGAGGCGAGCATGTCGGCACGCCGCTGGCACCGGCTGGCCGCACTCTGCCGCAGGGACAAAGTTCCGCGCGTCGTCGTCGGCGCGGGCGTCGAAGTCGCGATGGATGGAGGTCGATTGGTCCTGCGCCCTGTAGCGGAGTCTGGGGCAGGCACGCTCGCTTTTGGAGCTGCCCACGAGCCGATTCCGTTGATTCTAGCAGGCCGCACACTTGTGCCATGGGCGGATTGCCAGATCGAAGCACAGATCGACCCCACCCCAGAGTGGCCTCATGACGAGCTGGTCGACTTTACGCGGCTGGCCGGCCCGCTATGCGTTCGCGCGCACGCCTAGGCGATCGGTTCCATCCGCTGGGCATGAGTGGCAAAGGCATGCCACTGGCGGATTTCTTACGCGGACGGGGTGTGCCGCGCGATCGCCGCGGCTCGACGGCGCTGCTGTGCGACCAAGCCGGGATCATCTGGGTAGTGGGCCACCGGATCTGCGATCGGATCAAGCGCACCGCCGCGACAACGCGGCTCCTGGGTCTACGGGTGCTCGCGGGGTTGGCGTAGGGCCGATCGACTGGGTGCGTGCTTCGGCGCCCGCAGCCGGTTGGTCAGCCGGTGCGATGATTTAGAGCGGATCGTCGCCGCAGCGCGCTGCAACTTTGCATTGCAAAGTTTTTTGAGGTCTTCTGTAGACTTTCCCGGCACTTATGTCAACAATAGCGTGGCGTACTTGGTGGCGCGTGGTATGGAAAACCCGATCGGCGTCTGTTTCCGCGAGCGGGGGGATGCCGTGCCATCGGTCCGCAGCTTGAAAAATTGCCGAGTTCTCCCGGCGCGGCGCCGGGAGCGGATGAAACATGACGAGTTCTCCCACGGCATCGATCGAGGTGTCAGCGCTGGGCGAGTATCTGGAGCAGGCTTCGCATCGCATCGAAGAGGCCTTGAGCGGATATTTGCCGGAGGTTGACGCGGACCCTGATGCGGCGTGTCCGCCGCGGCTGGCCTCGGCGATGCGGTACAGCGTTTTCGGGGGGGGCAAGCGGCTGCGACCGGTGCTCTGCCTGATGGCCGCCGAAGCGTGCGGTGCCGGCAGCAGAGCGGCGTTGCCGGCGGCTTGTGCGCTCGAGATGGTGCACACCTATTCGTTGATCCACGATGATCTGCCGGCGATGGACGACGACGACCTACGTCGTGGTCGTTCCACGTGCCACCGCGAATTCGACGAGGCGACGGCGATCCTGGCGGGCGACGGACTCTTGACGCTGGCATTTGAAGTCGTCGCCAGGGAAGTCAGGCCGGTGCCGGCGGCGCTGACTTTGCGTGGCGATCCTTGCCGAGGCAGCGGGCCCATCGGGCATGGTGGCCGGCCAGATGGCGGACCTCCAGGCAGAAGGGCGGGCTGAAAGTGGGAACGAGCTTCGGCACGATGGGACCGTGGTCGAGCCGGCGGCGACACTCGCGGCGCTCGAGGCGATCCATCGCCGCAAAACCGGCGCGTTGTTTCGCGCGCCGTTGCGGATGGGCGCGGTGATCGCCGGAGCGAGCGAGGCGTGCGTCGATGCGCTCGACCGATACGGCAAAGCGGTGGGATTGGCATTCCAGATCGTCGACGACCTGCTCGATGTGCAGGGCGACGAGACCAAGCTGGGCAAGCGAGTCGGTAAGGATTCCGGGCTGGGCAAATGGACGTACCCCAGGTTTCTGGGCGTAGACGGCAGCCGCCGCCGCGCCCGGCAGTTGGCTGACGAGGCCGTGGCGGCGCTTGAGCCGTTCGGTCCGCGCGGCGAACTCTTGAAGGACCTCGCGCTGGCTCTTTTGGAAAGGGATCGTTGATGAACCAATCGGACTCGGTGCTAGGGAGAATTCAATCGCCGGCGGATCTGAAGGAATTGTCGGAGGCCGATCTGGAGCAGCTTGCGGCCGAGATACGCACCGAGTTAATCGGCGTCGTGGTGCGACGATCGGCGCATTTCGCAAGCAACCTCGGGGTGGTCGAGCTCTGCCTGGCGCTGCACTTGACGTTCGACTTCACGCGCGACCGCCTGATCTGGGACACGGGCCACCAGATCTATCCCCACAAACTGATCACGGGCCGGGCCGCCCGGCTGCACACGATCCGCACCAAGGGCGGTTTGATGGGGTATCCCAACCCAGCCGAAAGCCCGTTTGACCTGTTCATGACCGGGCACGCTGGCTGCGCCCGTCGACGGCGCTGGGGCTGAAGGTAGGCGACGAGATCGTCGGAAACGCTGACCAGCACGCGGTCGCGGTGATCGGCGACGGCGCGTTGCCGTCGGGGATCGTGTTCGAGGCGTTCAACCATGCCAGCGGACTGAGGAAGAAGCTGCTGGTGGTTCTCAACGATAACAAGATGTCGATCTGCCCGCGGGTTGGCGGACTGGCCGACTATCTCGACCGCGCCGGATGTCGAGCACGTACAACGACTGGAACAGGCGGGTGAAGTCGCTGCTGCCGAACATCCCGCTCGTGGGGGAGCATGCCGAGCGCTGGCTTCAACAGTTCAAGGACGCGATCAAGGCTTCGCTGCGCCACGGCATGCTGTTCGAGGAGCTGGGATTTGTTTACCTCGGCCCGATCGACGGCCACGACCTCAAGACCTTGCGCGTCTACCTCGAGCGGGTCAAAGCCTGGATGGGCCGGTGTTGCTCCACATCTTGACGAACAAGGGACACGGGTTCGAGCCGGCAATGAAAGACCCGGTCAAGTTTCACGCCCCAGCTCCGTTCCAAAAGGCCGGCAACGGCGTTGTCCCGCTCAAGACGTCGTCGAGCCGCACCTACACCGATGCCGTGAGCGACGTGCTCCTGGATTCGTGCCGCCGCAACCCCAAGGTCGCGGTGATCACGGCCGCGATGTGTGAAGGCAACAAGCTGCAAAAGATCCGCGAGACACTACCCGGCCAGTTCTTCGACGTGGGGATTTGCGAGAGCCACGCCGTCGCATTTGCCGCCGGCATGGCCAAGGCGGGCGCTCGGCCGGTCGTGGACATCTACAGCACCTTCCTGCAGAGGTCTTACGACCAGATTTTCCAGGAAGTCGCTCTCCAGGACCTGCCGGTCGCCTTCTGCCTCGACCGCGCCGGGCTGGTTGGCGCCGACGGCCCGACTCACCACGGCGCTTATGATCTGGGATACTTGCGCGTTCTGCCCAACATGGTCATCATGGCGCCGGGAGATGAAGAGGACATTGCACCGATGTTCGAGTTTGCGCTCGGACACACGTCGCCGGTTGCGATCCGCTACCCGAGGGCCAACCTCGATACGATCGAGCGTGAGGTGCAACCGATCGAGCTCGGCCAGGCAGAGATCCTCGAGTGGGAGACCGACGGGATGCTGGTTGCCTGCGGCTCGATGGTGGGGCCTTGCCTACGAGTCGCCGAGCGGCTGCGCCGCCTGTACGGGCTGCGGGTCGGTGTGATCAATGCCCGGTTCATCAAGCCGCTGGATCGCCTGACCATCGGCAAGGCGATCGAGGAGTGCGGCTTTGTGCTGACGGTCGAAGAAAGCTCGCTTATGGGCGGGTTTGGCTCGGCGGTGCTCGAGGCGGCCAATGACGCCGGTCTGCCCACGTCCCACGTGCGCAGGCTGGGTCTTCCGGATCGATATGTGATGCATGCCGAGCGCGACGAACAGCTCGCCGAAGTGGGGCTGGACGTCGAGAGCATCACGCAGTCGGCGGTGGCGCTGGCCACCGCGGTCGGCTGGACGCGTCGCGAGCTGGAAACCGACGGCAAGACCGGAGCCATGCTGGGCCGTTCTTCCGGCCCCGGATTGCAGCGAGGCATCCTGGCGGGCAACGGGCCCTCCTGCGCACGCTAGGCTGTCTCCGCCCCGCCCGCTGTCGGGAGCACGGCCTGTTTTTCGGCGACGGCGAGGACGGCAGCCAGGACCGCCAGGGGTTACTGCCCGTCGGATCGGTCCAGCCGCTCGGCGGGCACCGAGGCTACGAACAGCTTTGCGTCTCTGCGGTGATCGAACTCATGGGACCTGCAGACTCCACCCCTCGACCCACACCCGGATTACTTCCCGCGGGCCTTGGCGCATCAGAGAACGCAGCGAGAGGCCCCGCCGCGGCGTCGCCAACCCGGCTGAGCGAATCGGACGTACCGTGTCATGACGAAGCGACGGATGCCCGCGGCGCCACGGCGGCGACGTCCGGTCCGCTGAAGGTCGTCATCCTCGGCAACGGGATCAAAGCTGAGGTCCATACCCTGGCCCGGTCGCTCTCGGCGACCTTGTCGCAGTCGGTAGGCATTGAGCTCGTGGGGGTCGATCTTTCGGAGGATTCCAACCTCTCGGCGCTGCCGGCCGAAGTAGCCGTCGTGCTCGGTGGCGACGGCACCGTGCTGCACGCGGCGCGGCGGATGGAAGACCATCCCACGCCGGTCCTCGGCGTGAACATGGGCCGGCTCGGATTCCTGGCCGACCTGACCCCCGTCGCGTTTCGAGACCGCCTGGAAGATCTGGCGGCACGCAGGTTCACAATCGAAAACTTGATGACGCTGGCGTGTGTTCTGAACCCTCGGAGCGGTCCGACTCGTTCGTTCCGCGGCTTGAACGATGCCGTGGTCCGGGCGGCGCCGGTGTTTCATCTGGTCGAGGTCGGCCTGTCGATCGATGGCGAAAGTGTGATGACCTACCGCGGCGACGGCCTGATCATCGCAACTCCGGTCGGCTCGACGGCGCACAGTCTTTCGGCAGGCGGACCGATCCTTCCGCCGAATGCCCACATGTTCGTGGTCACGCCCATATGCCCGCACACGCTCACCCAGCGCCCCCTGGTCGACAGCGCGCACAAGGTCTACGAGATCACACCTCAGGTCGCGGGCGTTTCGACGGTGCTCGTCGTTGATGGCCAGGTCCAGACGCCGTTGCGGTGCGGCGATCGCGTGACGATCCGCCGGGGAAAGACGCCGTTCCCCATGGTCCGCCTCCCAGGCCACAGCTTCTATCGAACGCTGCGCGATAAGCTGGGCTGGGGGGCATTGCCCGTCGCGGCGCCAGATCACAAGGTTTGACAAGTTTTCGACCGCCGTTCGCGGTCAAACATTCACTGAGGAGAGACAATGCCTCCCCAAGGACCATCCCCTGCGTTGTTTTTCGACACGATCAGCGCCTATCAGCGTACCGAAGCTCTCCGGGCGGCCATCGAACTCGATTTGTTCTCACTCGTGGCTGCAGGGCGACAGACGGCGACCGAGCTAGCCGATACGTGCCCGGCCGCACCGCGTGGCATCCGCATACTGGCAGACTTTCTCGCGATTGTCGGCTTCCTTCACAAGCACGGCGACCGTTACGAACTCACCGCCGATGCAAAGGTGTTTCTCGATCGCAAGTCGCCGGCCTATCTGGGCGGCACGCTGAGTTTCCTGCTCGCGCCCGGATTGCGGGAGAGCTTTCACCAACTGACGGCGGCCGTACGGCGGGGCGGCACGGCGGTTTCCGACGAGGGAATCGTCTCCCACGACAACCCGATTTGGGTTGAGTTCGCTCGTGCAATGGCGCCGCTCATGCAGATGCCGGCCCAGCTGCTTGCGGGACTGGTCGGCGGAGACACCGGGCAACCGTTGCGCGTGCTCGATGTCGCCGCGGGGCACGGATTATTTGGCATCACGATCGCGGATCGCTACCGCCAAGCTCACGTGACCGCGCTGGATTGGCCGAACGTGCTGTCGGTCGCAGCGGAGAATGGCCGTCGGGCAAATGTTGCCGAGCGGTATGCGTTGCGTCCAGGCAGTGCCTTCGACGTTGCTTGGGGTGGTCCCTATGACATCGTTCTGCTGACAAATTTTCTGCATGACTTCGACGTACCGACCTGCGAGCAGTTGGCGGCAAAAGCTTACGCGGCTCTCGCACCGGGTGGCCGAGCCCTTACACTGGAATTCATTCCCGAGCCCGATCGCATCACGCCACTATCGACGGCCAACTTCGCGCTCGTGATGCTCGCCACCACAGCCCACGGCGACGCTTACACGTTTGCGGAACTACAGGCGATTTTTGCCCGGGCCGGATTCCTACGCAGCGAATTCCACCCGCTTCCGCCGACTACGCAACAGGCGGTGGTGTCGTATAAGGGTTGAATGGAATGAGGAATCGCCGCGACGTACTCCCATTGAAGCACTGGGATGTGGTCAGAGTTGCGGCAACCTGTCAGCGATTCGGCAGTTGTTCGTCCGCATGGCTCCCGACGCCGCCATGGCGCGATCAGTGCCGATCACTGCTGCCTGTCCGCGCGGTTGCGCCCATCGCTTTGAAAAACTCTGTGAACAAAGGAAGCGCATCGAGGCTGTACTGCGGCGACGACGGCGTTCCCTGCACGCGGAAGATGAAGAACCGATTACTGGCTTCGCGAGTGAGGTCGCTCACGACCGGGAAATGAAACCGGTCGCGGCCCCACAGCACGTTGAGCCGGAGGTCGAGGGTGCCCTGCGGGTTCATCGTGCCTTGGCCCAGCAGGCTGAACGCATTGCCCGTGAACTTGATCGAGTCAAACGTTGTCAACCCGTGCGAGATCGTGAAGACGACGTCGGCCGAGTCAAACGCCGTCTTGCCGGGGGAGCGCGGCCGATCGGCCGGCGCAAGGTTGATGTTAGGGAGCGAGTTGATGACCTTGGCGATTCGGAGTACGGGGGGAAGCTCACCCAGGTCGCCCTGGCTGATATGAGCGTCACCGCCGCCGTAGAGGTTGCGAACGTCGGTCCCCTTGCCGTTGAGCTCGACCCGCGCATTGATATCGCCGCGGTAGGGCTGACGGCCCGAGATCGTCCGCGCGTATTCCTGGAGCAAGGCGCCGCGAAGCGAGAGGGCCGCGTGGTAGCGTGGCATGGCGTCGAGCTCGATCCAGCAGGGGTCGTCACCGAGGAGATCTCCCCCAAGGAAGCGGCCGCGGACGCTCTCAAGCCGCGCGACCCCATCCTTGACTTGAAACGGGGATTCAAGCTCGGTGATCTGCTGACCCAGAAGGCTGACGCTGGCAAGCTTCATCACCCCTTGAACCTCGAGCGAACGGCCGTCAGACCAACCGCCGACGTTGTCGAGCTGTCCTTGAATGTGCTCTAGCGGGATTCCGGTCTTGACGGTGTTGTCGATGAACACGACGAGCGTGTTCCTCCAGCGGCACCAGGCCAGGTCGCGCTCATCACCCGACCAGCCGATCTCAAGGTTTCCGCGGGCACGGAACGTGTGGCCGTCGTCAAGCCGAAGCGCAAACTGTTGCATGAGGGGGGGCATCCGCTTGCGCAGGTCAAGGTCGAATCGCAGTTCCTCGACCCAGAGGTCGTTCACGCCTAGCTTGAACGCGCCGCTCTCCTCGAGGAAGACGGTGCCGGCCGAGAACTTGACCGGCGCCGCGAAACTTGAAGCTCACGTCGTGCATCGTGACCTTGCCGTCGTCGAAGACAAACCGGCCTCGCACGTCCTCCATCGGCAGATCGATGGTGCCGCCGGGGTCGATTCCCGGCTGCGGCGACCGGGTGATCACGAGCCGCACGTTCGACTCGCGCCTGGGCACGATCAAGATATTGACGTGCTCCGGGCGAAACGGCTCGACGTGCACTTGAGCTTCAATGTCGCTGGCTCCCGACGGATTGATCGTGGGCCAGGTCTTCTTCCATGCTTTGGGCAACGCCTCGCGCAGCTCGCCGTTGAAGGGCAGGTTCTGGGCTTGCAGGTACACGTCGATCTTGAGGGGATCGTCGCCGTTTGGCAGCTTGAGGTGCCCGATCTTTTGCACGCTCCCGCTGGCAGTGATCCGCGCATGGCCGTTGCTGCCACGCATGTTCTTGAAGGTCCACTTGTCGGGGTGGATCTCCAGCCGGCCCGTCAGGTTGCGGATCGGGTACGGCAGGCGTTCCCAGGTGATCTCGCACCGTTCGTTCAGATCGATCTCGGCGTTGATCTTCAGATTTCCCTCGGGGAGCGCCCGGGTCCGAACATCGGGGTGCGGTCGACCGTCGCGTGAAGCTTGACAAACCCGCTGGGATTGAACGAATCGACGACCTTGCGCACGTCGGGGCGCATCGCTTTCTTGATCGCGTCGTCGATCGGCACCGACTCGGCATTGATGTCGAGCCGGACCACGGCGTCGACGCCGGGGTTCTGGATTGTTCCGTTCAAGTGCATATCCTTGCCGCCCAGCAGCGTTCTCAGGTCGACGGCCAGCACGTTCTTTTCCAGCACGAGGCTCCCGGTCAGGTGGTCGAGCGCGTAGGGAAAGTGGCGATACTCGGCCGAGACATCGCGGCAGAGCACCGTCGCGCTCACGTCAATTGGCCGGCCGTCGCTGGGCCGAAGCACGTGGAGTGCAGCGCTGACGCGCCCGCGCGGCTTGAACACATCCCAGAGGTCGTCGTATTCATGGGGCGTCCATTTCCGCAGCCGGGGATCGAGCTCGAGGTCGAATAGCTCGATGTGCAGATCCAGTGGGGTGCGCGGGGTCGCCCAGAGCGATGATCCCTTCGGCGCGCAAGGATGTCTGGCCGTTGGATCCCTGTGCGTGCTTCAGGGACAGCACCCCATCCTGGAGCTGAATCACTGCCGAGAGGTCGTCGACCGGGAACGGGAGCTTTGGACACTCCCAGACGCCCTCCCGAAGCCGGGCCATCGCCTGATAATGCAGCCGCGCCGGCCGGTGCGGCCGGGGTGTAGTGACACCGATTCAGCTCGAGATCGACCACCCCGAGTTGAGCCCAGTGCTTTGACGTACGGGCGTGCTTCCCTCGGAATCCGTCGCGCAGGCTCTCGGAGAGATTGAGGCCGGAGAGCTCGCCCGCAAGCGTGATCGCGCCGGTGCCCAGATCAATGGTCCCATTGAGCGCCAGGCGGTCGAACACATCCCCGCGGGCCGAGCCGTCGAACTTGAGCACAGTGCTGCCAGGCCCAGCCGACTCGATCTTGAGCGCGACGTCACGCAGCAGAGCAGGTCCGCGGCCGGCGACGGCTGGGGATTTCACGGGTGCCGCGGGCAAGGCAGCAAACACGGCCACCGGCACGGCCGCTGGCGCGGCGGTGGGGCTCACAGGTACCCCGGCCGCCGTGTCCGATGCGAGCGAGACGGCCGGCGCGGCGGCTGGAGCAGCCAGCTCATCCTCCGGGATCAGCTCGAGAGTGGCATCCCGGATCAGGATCGGCGGAGTGTCGATCCACGGGACCGGCCAGGGGTCGGCGAGCAGACCCTGCAGGTTCCAGGTGCCGTCCCGACGGCGCCGCAGGCGTAAGGTCGGCTGAACCACGACGACTTCGCGTGCCTCGAGATGACCCTTGCCCAGTTTCTGCTGGTCGATCCGAACGTGCAGCCAGGGGATCCGTAGCGTCTCGAGAAACGAGCCGTCGATCGATTGGCGCAGCTTCAAGTCGCGCACCACCACCTCGCCGGCGAACGGACGGATCCGTACACGTCCCGGCTCGAGGCTAGCCGTTGGGAAATATCGGACCGCGTGCTCGCGGATCAATTTCGCTGCTGTTTCGCTGTCGGTGATGTACCAGTAAGCGAACCAGAGCCCGCCGGCTGAGATCAACACGACAAGAAGCAGTCCCCAGATGAAGACTTTCACCGCGCGTCGTCCGATGCGCATCCGTCCGGACCTCCATCCCTGGAGCCATAAGGCCTTCATGATCGGCCGCCGGCAGAGTCCGCTCGCACGCAAGACCAGCTCACGTTACCGATTTCGGCGGGGGCTGCGTCCGTTTGCTTTCGATTGCCTCCGTTGCTCGAATAAGCTCGTCACCTTGCCACCGGCTGAGCGTGCGCATCCAGCCAAACGCCGCCAGCCCAAGTGCTGGTATCTCGCCGGGGATGCGATAGCGCACCGAGCTCGCAAACGCCACGTGCAACGCGCAGAAATACAGCAACGGCCCTCCCAGCAGCGTGAGGCGCGCAAATCGCGGCGGCGGTCCCAGGCGCCGAGGAGCAATAGCGCGAAGATCGGCAGCTCGATCGCGGCGCCGGCAATCGCAAGGTATGGCGACCGAAACCCCTCGGCATTGGGCCAGGGGCTCCAGAAACGGCCGAATTTCACGAGTGCCAGCTCGAGTGCGCGGCCAGGCTCCGACAGGGCGAAGGCAATGGTGCGCCGGGTCAACTCGGCATCCTGATCCTGTTCGCCCAGGGGCCAGATGTCGCGGTCGCCCAGGAATGCCATGTCGCTTGCGCCGGTGGCCGTGGGGCTCAGTCCATCGTAGAGACTGGCTCCGAGCCAGAGGGCCGTGGGAACAAACCGGTCGTAGATTCGGTGATTGCGGATCCACCAGGGCCCCATCACGAGCGCGACGCCGAGCGCGAGACAATCGCGCCGCGCGCCGCCCCGCCCATCGCGCGGCCTCGCGCGCTTTCGAGAGCACCCAGACCACCAGCACAAGCGGCACGAACAGGCCCCACGACGGCCGCACCAGGATCGCGGCGCCGGCCGCCGCGCCGCTCGAGAGTGCGATCAGCAGGCCGTTCCTGCCGGCGGCCGGACGATCGTCGTCGGACCGGCGCCACAGCGCAGCCAGCCCACAGATCGCCAGCAGCATGAGCGGCTCGAAAACCGCCTCGGATAAGAGCAACGACGACATGACTACGTAATACGGATTGAGCGCGGCCATTGCGGCGGCGGCAAGGGCGCTGTCCAGCCGCGAGGCGCGGAGGGGCGCCGTGCTGGCCGGCCGCGGCGAATTGCCGAGTGAGCTGGAAGACAAGATAGACGCTCACTGTTCCGAGCGCCGCCTGGACCAGCCGGATCGGCAGCGTTCGCTCACCGAAGGCGGTCTGGCACGCGGCGAGGAATAGCGGATAACCCGGCGTGCGGAAGCGCGAAATGGGGAATGTCAGTCCACTCCACGATCTGATAGGGCTCGCCCGCGCGAATCGTTCGCGCCAGCTCCCAATAGACCCGGGTGTCGGGGAACAGGCATAGGCGATCCGCTCCGGTGCGCCTCACGTACAGGTCGACAAGATCAGCGGCCACGATGCGCAGCGCGCAGCGAGAACTCCAGCAGCAAGGCCAGTGATGCGAGCGCGACGAACGCACTTCGCCTGGCGCGTGTCCGTGCCGGCGCAAACGGAATCCGGAGGGGTCGGCTCGTCCATGCGCGGCCACTCCCTTCGCTGCGCTCTCTTCCGCGGGTTCGAGACGAACGGGCTCTCCATGCCCGCCGCGATGGCGACCAATTCGCGCACGAATTGTAAGCCAAAGCCAGACAACCGTCAATCGCAAGAGCGCCCGCGGGAAGCGCGAAAAAAACGGGTTGAAACTCTGTCCTATCGGGGCCTGGGCAGACCGGGTTTGGGTTGCTGTTGCGCGGCCTCGCCGCTGTGCGTGAGTCAGGCCAGGATTCCGGTGACCGGGTGGTGCTCTTCGACGCCGGTCAATCGTACGTCCAAGCCCTGGAATTTGAAGCTGAGACGCCGGTGGTCGATACCCAGACAGTGGAGGATCGTGGCGTTCAAGTCGTGAATGTGTACCGGGTTGGCGACGACGTTGTAGCTGAAATCGTCGGTCTCGCCGTAGACGATGCCGGGCTTGATCCCGGCGCCTGCCATCCAGAGTGGGAAGCACTTGGGGTGATGGTCGCGCCCGTAGTTATCGCGGGTGAGCCGCCCTGACAATAGATCGTCCGGCCGAACTCACCACCCCAGATCACCAGCGTGTCGTCGAGCAGGCCACGTTGTTTCAAGTCGGTGACCAGCGCAAACGTTGCCTGGTCGACGTCCTTGCACTGGCGCGGGAGGTCGCCGGCGAGATTGCCGTGCTGGTCCCAGCCGCGGTGAAAGATCTGAACAAAGCGAACGTCGCGCTCGGCCAGACGGCGGGCCAAGAGGCAGCAGCGGGCGAAGGTCCCCGGCGTGTGCACATCCGGACCGTACAGTTCGAGCACGTGCCTGGGCTCGCTCGAGATGTCGGCCAGCTCGGGGACCGCGGTCTGCATGCGGAAGGCCATTTCGTACTGGGCGATCCGGGTCTGAGTCTCAGGGTCGGCGATCTGCTGGAATTCACTGTTGTTAAGGCGAACGATCGCGTCGAGGGTGCTGCTTGCGAGCGACTGCGTCAACGCCGGGAGGATTCGAGAGGAAGAGGACCGGGTCGCCGCTGGAGCGGATGGCCACGCCCTGGTGCTTGGTGGGCAGATAGCCCGAGCCCCAGAGGCGGTTGTAGATCGCCTGCGCGGCGGCCTTGCTTGTCCAGGATGCGGTCATCACCACGAACGCCGGCAGGTTCTGATTCATCGTGCCGAGGCCATAGCTGAGCCAGGCGCCCAGGCTCGGCCTGCCCGGCAGCTGATGGCCGGTGCAAATATAGGTGACCGCCGGGTCGTGGTTAATCGCCTCGGTCCAGACCGTCTTGACCATCGCGATCTGGTCGGCGAGCCGGGAGGTCCAGGGCAAGAGCTCGCTGAACCACATACCGGCCTCGCCATGCTGCGCGAACCGGTACTTCGAGGGGGCAATCGGAAACCGCGCCTGGCCGCTGGTCATCGTTGTCAGCCGCTGGCCCATGCGGATCGAGTCGGGAAGGTCCTTGTCGAACTGTGCGGCCCATCTTGGGTTTGTAGTCAAATAGATCCATCTGCGAGGGGCCGCCGTTCATATGCAGGTAGATCGCGCGCCTGGCTCGGGGCGGGAAATGCGGTAAGCCCGCCAGACCGCCCGTGGCGGCGGGTGCGTCGCTCGGCGAGAGAGCGGCTCGCGAATCCTCGGCAAGCAGGGACGAGAGGGCCGCTGTCCCCAGGCTCAATCCAGCGCGGCCGAAGAAGTGGCGGCGGGTCAGCCGTTCGATCTGTTCGCGAAACGGGTCCATCGGCGTGGCTCCGAGGATTCGATCAGCCCTTGCTGATGGCTTCGTCGAGGTTCAAGATCACATTTCCGATCATCGTCCACGCCGCCAGCTCGGCCGGCGACTCGTGCGGAGCGGGCGGAAATTCCGCAGCCGCGATCAGCTGCCTGGCGTCGTCTGGGTGGCTGGCGTAGTGTGCCGTCAAGTCTCGAAGGGCGCTCGCGAGCTCGGAGAGCTCGGTGGCACCGGGGGATCGGGCGGTCACCAGGCGGAACATGTAAGTCAAGCGGTCGCCTGTCGCCGGGCCGGCCGAGTGGAGGGTTCGTCCGGCCAGACCGCGCGCTGCCTCGAAAAACTGCGATTCATTCATGAGCAGCAGCGCCTGCAGCGGGGTGTTGGTGCGCTCGCGGCGCACCTGGCACGACTCGCGCGAAGGGGCGTCGAAGGTCGTCATCTGCGGCGGCGGCGCGGTGCGCTTCCAGAAGGTGTACAAGCTGCGGCGATGGATCTTGTCCAGGCCGGTGTCAGCGTTGAAATGCGCCGTGTTGCTGTCGGTATAGCCGACCGCTTCCCAGAGCCCGGAGGGCTGCGGCGGCTTGACGCTCGGTCCTCCGATGTGCTCGACCAGGAGCCCGCCGGTAAAGAAAGCCTGGTCGCGCAGCGTTTCGGCGTCGAGCCGGAACCGCGGGCCGCGCGCCAGCAATCGATTGGCCGGGTCTTTGCCCAAGGTTTCCGGCGTCGTGCGCGACGACTGCCGGTACGCCGCCGAGCTCACCATTCGCTTCATGAATCGCTTGACGTCCCATCCGTCGTCGCGGAACTGCACGGCCAGCCAGTCGAGCAGCTCGGGGTGACTGGGCGGCTCGCCCTGCGCGCCGAAATCCTCGGCCGTCCTGACCAGCCCGGCGCCGAAGAGCTGGAGCCAGAGGCGATTGACCGCCACGCGCGCCGTCAGGGGATGGCTCGGGGCGATCAGCCATTCGGCCAGACCCAGCCGGTTGAGGGGGGCGCCGGGAGCCAAGGGGGGCAGGAAGGCCGGCACCGATCGTTCGACCTTCTCTCCCTTCTGGTCGTATTCGCCGCGTTTGAGCATGAACGCGGGCTTGGGGTCGCCGGGTTTCTCGCGATAGACCAGTGTCGTCGCGAGCTTGTCCTCGAGGTGCTTCCGGTCTTGCTCGGCAACCGCCAGCTTTGTTCGGACGGGCGCAAGGATCGCGTGGGCCTTGGTCGAGGCGTGGTCGACGAAGTAGGCGCGCAGCTCTTTGGTTTGTTCCGAGCTTCGTTTCAGGGGCTCGAGGGCGACCAGCTTCTTGACGTTATCCGGGAGGCCCGCGCTGGTGTGAGCGCGCTCGGCGCGAACCCATGCGGGCAGCGAATCGTAGAGCTGCCCATCCTGGCGCGTCTCGGTTTCGATTCCGGCGTTGTCCCAGTAGGTCGTGCCGTCGTGCTGGGTGAATGCCCAGCCGTCGATCACCGTGCCGGGCACCAGGTTGAGCCTGGACACCGGCACCGCCAGCCGGATCCATCGGCCCGCCGGAGGCAAGTCGCCGATCCGGAGACGCTCCGGCGTACCGTCGCGCCCCCAATCGATCAAGTTTTCACCCCAGTAGGCCCGGTGCGTCCAGCCGCCCTGAGTGTGCCACTGGAGCATCAGCTCGCGAGGAGGGCGTGTCGCGAGCGTGTACGCGTAAGCGAACAAGGTATCGCCTGCGCCCACACGGAGCTTGCGCCCGGCGTTATCGAAGAACCTCTGCTTGCGACCCTCGGCGACATTACGCAAGGCGACACGGCCGCTGAAGACCGGATGATCGGGCTTTCCCACGAAGTCCCAGGAGCCGTCTCCCTGCGGAGTCGCCGCTTCGGGGAGGGCGTCATCAATCCAGACGTAGTCTGCTCGTACTGGCGGCGTGGTCTCGCCGGTGTCGTCGTCGAGCTGCGTGTCGCCGGCCAGCTTGGCCGCGGTGGCCGCGATCGTCTGTCGCAGGCCGGCGATCGTGGCCTCTTTGACACGCACGCGCGAGTGCTTGGTCTCGCGTGGGGACCTGCGCGACTGGTTCCCACTTGGAGACGTTCCCGTCCAGCGCGGGACCGTCGATGTTGTTGAAGAAGGCAAAAAGCTGGTAGTACTCCTTCATCCGGATCGGGTCGTACTTATGGTCATGGCAGCGGGCGCAGCCGGTCGTCAGGCCGAGAAAGACGGTGCCGTTGGTGTCGACCTGGTCGACGACGTTGCGGACGTAGACCTCCTCCTCGATCGAGCCGCCTTCGTTCGTGGATACATGGCAGCGGTTATAGCCGGTGGCGATGATCTGGTCGGCGGTCGGGTGCGGAAGCAGGTCGCCGGCGAGCTGCTCGACGATGAATCGGTCGAACGGCTTGTTGGCGTTGAACGCGCGGACGACCCATTCGCGGTAGGGCCACATCTCACGATAGTTGTCCAGGTGCAAGCCATGCGTATCGCCATACCGAGCTGCGTCCAGCCAGAAGCGAGCCATGTGCTCGCCATAGCGGGGCGAGCTGAGCAGTCGATCGACGACCTTGTCGAAGGCGTCGGCCGACGAATCGGCGAGGAAGCTGTCGACGTCTGCCGGTGACGGAGGCAGGCCGATGAGGTCGAGTGAGACGCGCCGGAGCAGGGTTGTCTTGTCGGCAGGGGACTCGGGAGAAAGGTTCTCTGCGTCGAGCCGGGCCAAGATAAAGCGGTCGATCTCGGTGACGGGCCAGCCTGGTTTCTTGACGGTGGGCACAGGGGGTTTGCGCGGCGGCTCGAACGCCCAGTGCGTCGCCATCACGGCCCCTTGCTCGACCCAGCGCCGTAGTGTTGTGATTTGCGAGGCTGTCAGGTGCTTGCCGCTCTTCCGGGGCGGCATCCGCAGCTCTGGGTCCTCATTCTCGATCCGGTCGATGAGCGAGCTCTCATCCGGCTTGCCCGGCACGATCGCCGCTTCGCCGCTCTCGAGCTTGTCGAAGGCTCCTTGCTTGGTGTCGAGCCGCAGGCCGGCTTTGCGTTTTTGATGGTCGGGGCCGTGACAGGCGAAACAGTTGTCCGAAAGGATCGGCCGGACGTCGCGCGAGATTGACCGCGCGTGATGAAAGGGCGTTCGGCGCGGTCGAGGCGCTCGGGGTGTCGGAGGCATCTCCGCGCAGTGATCGCGCCGCCGAGTATCAAGCATGCCAGCACGATTCGCAGAGGAGATGCCATTCCTTCACCCGTCGAGAAAGCCGCAGCGGAATTCGGTGGCTGGAGGTAGGCGGCCGACTGGCCGGGGGGGGCGTTCCCAAGGTGGGGGTCGACCGAGCCCACTCTAATTATAAGGCAGGCGTGAGATTTAGATAGGCTTTTGGCGCAATCGGCAGCATGGTTGGGGTTTCCGGGCGAGGCACGAGAGGGCGGGGGGCGACCGTTTGGACGGAAGCAAGAGCGCGCCGGTCAAGGGATCGAGGGTTCGGCCGATGGCCTTATCGCGTACCTTTGGCGGGGCCGAGGATCGCGGCGATCATCGTCCGGCTCCGATCGATGATGACGGTGGAGAGATCCCCGCCTGAGCTCACAGGTCGCCGAGCCGGCCGGTGGAATCGCCGAAGCGGTCGAGGTCCCGGAGCCCGAGCCGTTCGGCCATGCTCAGATAAAGATTTGTCATTGGCTTGGAGCCGTGCTTGACGTAGCGCCCGAGCGCCAGGAGCCCGCCCCCTTTGCCTGCAAGCACGACCGGCAGGTTGTCATGAGTGTGGCGGTTGCCGTCGGCGTTGCCGCTGCCGTAGACGATCATCGAGTTGTGGAGCAATGATTGGCCGTCGATGTCCTTGACGGCCTTGAGCTTCTCGAGGAACCGCGGCAAACTGACGGACGTACCACAGGTCGATGTCGGCGACCTTCTGGACCCAGTCCGGCCGATTGCTGTGGTGGCTGAGGTCGTGGTGCCCCTCGGAGATCCCGATCTGTTCGAAAGAGCGGTTGCTGCCGTCGTGGGCGAGCATGAAGGTCGCCACCCGCGTGGAATCGGTCTGGAGCGCGAGGATCAGGATATCGAACATGAGCTGAACATAATCGGCGTAGTCGACAGGGACGCCCGGCGGCGTTTCCACTGATGGATCGCGCGCGTCGCCGAGCCGCTCCGCCTTTTCGATGCGGGATTCGATCTCGCGGACGCCGCCTAAATACTGATCCAGCTTCTTCGCGTCTTCGGCCCCGAGCCGGCGCTGCATCAGTCGCGCGTCTTCCAGGGCAAAATCGAGGATCGAGCGTTGTTCGTGGCGACGGCGCTCGAGGTTGGCGCGGCGCTGGCCCAGCGCGCCGGTGCCGAAGAGGCGCTCGAAGGCGAGCCGCGGGTTGGACTCAGGCGGCATCGGCGTCGTGGGCGAGCTCCAGGAGATGTTGTACTGGTACGCGCAGGAATAGCCGGAATCGCAGGCCCCGGCCTTCCGCCCCGCGTCGCACGCCAGCTCGAGCGACGGGAACCGCGTGAGGTGTCCGATCCCGCGCGATCACCTGGTCGATCGAGGTCCCGGCGCGCACGTTGGTGGCGCTCTTGTTCAAGCGGACGCCGGTCAGGAACGTGCCGTTGCCGCGCGGCGTGATCGCCGGCGCCATCGCGGCCGGCCTCGGCCGTGCGATGGTCGAGCCCGCCCAGCACCTGGACCATCTCCTTCTGCGGCGCGAGTGGCTCGAGGGTCCGACTGAAGCGGAAATCGGCTCCCTGGCCGCCGGGCCACCAGGAGGCCGGTATGGCGCCATTGGGAAAGTAGACAAAGGCCGCCCGCAACGGCGCGCCGGAAAGAGTGGTGGCCAGAGCGCCGGCGGGGTCGGCGGCGAGCACGCCGCGCGCGGTCCACGATGCGAACGCCGGCAGCGCGATCGTGGCACCAAGGCCGTGAAGGAACTGCCGGCGGCTGGGGCCATTCGGAGGCTGCGAAAAACGGGGATCGAATCCCGCGGTCATGATCAGGTCCTTTACTTGCCGGAGTCCGGCGGCTGCGCTCTATGCGGTTTCGAGAGGTCTGCGGTGTTCAATGTAATCGACTGCCGGCGCGCCTGGAACGGGGCGGACTCGATGATGCCGGCGACGAGCGCGGAGGCACGGCCATCCGCTCGTTCGATCTTTTCGACAATCGCGTCGACGGTGTGCACGTCGATCGCTTCGAGGCCGCGACCCAGGCTGTAGGTGAGCAGCTTCTCGGTCAGGCAGCGGTAGAATTCGCGGCGGTGCTGGTCGACGAGGACGCGCTTGAGATCGCGGACATTCCCGAACGATTCGCCCGTGATGAGCTTTCCCGATGCGTCGACGCGGTCGGTGCGCTCGGTCTCGCGCCAGCGCCCCAGCGCGTTGAAGTTTTCCAGGGCAAGGCCCAAGGGGTCCATCCGGGCGTGGCAGGCGGCGCACGAGGCCTCGCTGCGGTGCAGAACCATCAACTCGCGCCCGGTCGGGGCCCTTCCGGCCTTGGCCTTGGCGGCCAGCTCGAGCGCGGGGATATTAGGCGGAGGAGGGGCAGGGGGCGAGCCCAGGATGTTGTCGAGGATGTACAAGCCGCGCTTCACCGGCGAGGTCCGGTCGGGATTTGAGGTAACAGCGAGTGCCGTGCCCTGCGTCAGCACACCGCCGCGCGGGCTGCCCGGCGGCAGATCCACGCGGCGCATCTCGTCGCCGCGGATCCCCTCAATTCCGTAGTGCTTCGCCAGCCGTTCGTTGAGAAAGGTGTAGTTGCAGTCGAGAAGCTCGAGCAGGCTGCGGTCGCCCCGGACGACGTGCTCGAAACACATCTCCGATTCGCGGCGCATCGCCTGCCGCAGCTCGCGAGTCAGATCAAATTCGCGGAAGCGGCGAAACGAGCCGGCGAACGACGCGCGGGCTTCTTGCAGCTCTTTCTTCTCGGCGGCGGTGAGCTGTTCCGGCGGCTTGCGGAAGAGCGCCCGGAACCGCGCCCGCCGGCGATCCGCCTCGGGGTCGGGCACCTGGTCGCGGGTGATCACGGCAAACGTGTTGATGATCACGGTCTCGATGTCGCGCGCCTGGAGCCACTGCCCGACGAAGTTGCGGACGAACTCGGCGGAGCGAGGGTCCGCGAGCATGCGATCGACCTGGGCTTTGAGGCTGGCGCGAGCTTTCGCTCGCCGGCTTTCCGGAGCAGCTCGGCGTCGGGCATGGACGACCACAGAAAGTACGATAGCCGGGAGGCCAAGGCGTACTCGTCGATCAAGGGATAGCGCCGGGCGCCCCGGACTCGGCCGGCTCTTCGCGGAACAGGAACCGGGGTGAGGTGAGCACGGCCTTCATCGCCTGCGCGACGCCGGCCTCCGCGGTTTGCCCCTCCTGGGCCGAGACGGCCTCGGCCAGCGCCGCGAGCCGGTCGCGGGTGGCGTCGTCGACGGGACGGCGGAAAGCACGGTCGGCGAAATCTCCCAGGAGCTTACGCACGTACTGCCGGCGCGCGGCCGGGTCAGCAGGGACGCCTCCGGGGAAGAATTTCTCGTGAGCCGCCGGCCGCACCCAGTACCGCTCGTCCATCGGGCCTACGAGCGTCGCCGACTGGACGCGCAGTGACAGCGACCGGACCTGCTCTTCGCCGGGAGTGAGCGGCTTTACCTCGACCGCGAGCGTGTGCGGCCCGGCCTTCCAGTCGCGATCGAACTCGAATCGAAACGGCTTGCCGTCCTGCCGCACGAAGTCGCGCTGGAGGAGCTCCGCGTCGTCGGCCCGGAACAGCAGCCGGCATCGATTGTAATCATTGACGCCGTCGACATAGCGCTCGTTTGCCGTCAGATCCAGGATCAGGTGGTAACGGCCGTCGTGCTCGACGGGAACAATTGCCGAGACGGTCGCCGGCTCGTAGTACGATAAGGACGGCGCGCCCTTGGCCGCCTTGTCGTCGCCCGAGCGGCGAAAACGCTCGCCGGGGATCGATGTCTCCGCCACAACTTTTGGTACGACCGGCACGGCCCGGGAGATGATCGCATTGGCGGCGGCCAGGTATTTCTCGAGCAACAGCGGCGAGAGCGTGAGCACCTCGCCGATGTTGTCGAACCCGTGCCCCGTGTCGTCGGGCGGGAACTCGGCGCTGGTGTCGTAATCGACGCCGATCAAGTCGCGGATCGTGTTGCGATACTCGACGCGGTTGAGCCGGCGGACAGTCACGCGGCCGGGATCGGGGTCGGCCGGGTCGATCCCGAAGGCGCCATATTTGATCCAGTCTTCCAGGAGCCGGCGCTCCGGATCGGTGGGACGCGGCTCGCCGGCCGGTGGCATGATGCCCGACCGCACGTTCTTGAGCACGGCCCACCAGAGCTTTTGATCGCCTGAGACCGCATGTTCCAGGTCGACCCCACCCTTCTTGATCCCATTGCCGTGACAGGTGAAGCAGCGATCTTCGAGGATCGGCTGGATGCGCTCGGCAAATTGTCGTTCCGCCTGGTCGCCTGCTTTTGAAACCGCCGAGCCGAGGCCAGCGAATGCCAGCAAGCCGGCCATTGCCAGGGCGAGGCGGCGGCGAAGGCTCGCGGCGACTCGGCGGGCGGAGCAACGCAAGAGAAACCCTTTCACTTCGTATGCAGTTTGCCGGTGTGGTTTGCGTGGCCGGCCAGCGGGACGCCGGACGCTTGCGGGACCGAGGGATGACGACTCGTCTTGCGCGGCCGGGGGGCGGCGCCGCGGGCCCAGGAGCGCAGTATGTCTCTTCATAGTATAGCGGCAGCCCGGCGGCGCGTGTCCTGAAAAAACCACCAAAGTTGGGGAAACGTGCATGAATGGCTGTGGGAGCCCGCCGAACCGCGTACCGGCGCCGCTTGAAAGTCTTCCGGAATGTACACTCCGCGCGGTCTCGTGATCCGGTCGGGGCAGCCGGCGAGCCCGGCGGCCGGAACAATCGTCGCATATGAACAAAATGATATCACAATGAATTATCTACTGGAAATGCGGTAAGCGCTGGCGGGCGGCTAGCGCGCAGAACACCGTTATTCATCGTCACCATCATTACAGAGTCACGCCGAACCGGGCTTGGCAACTCCGCCCAAGTTTCCGCTGTCTTGAACCGCGTTCATCATCTTGATCCGCGGCTTATCATGTTTTCGATTGCCGGGAGAAGACGAATCCCGCGAAAAGTTTTTGGCCGCTGATGCACGCCCAGCTCGCGGTTCTCAGCCCGGGGCCCAGGCTGGCAGGCAGCCCTCGGATGGCTTGTCGCATCATCATGAAAGAATGCAACGATTTGGCACAAAGTGGCAACTTTTGGGTCATGGTGTTGGTGCCATTTTGGCACTGACCGAAAGTGTCGAATAGCCTGGTTTCGTAGGGCCAGAAACAGCCAACGCCGCTGCGGCGCGGTGTGCCATTTCGGCCCTCGCTGTGCCACCGGTAATTTCGTCGTACCTGGACCCTCAATGTCGGGGTTGTCGCGCACGCTCCCTTCCGCTCTGTTGCGCGGTTTTCCCCCCGCGCGAAGGGGGGCCGGGGGGCGGCGGACCGATGCGGTGGGACGTCCGAACGCGCTGGAGCGTCCCGCCGATCTTCCGCGTTTTCCGGCCGCGCTGAGTCTGGATCGCCGGCGCCGGCGTGGGGACTCTTCAATGCTCATCGTTCGCGATCCTCGTGCCCTATATATCACGCGAGCGCCATGCGGCGTGCGCTTTCCGTCGGTCCGGAAGCGCGGATATCGAGGCCGGCAGGGGAGTTGCGCCCCAAGCTCTTGTGCACTGTGGTTGGCGATGGTTAGAGCGCACTCGTGCTCGCCTGCCACGGTGTCCCGTACACGGCGGCTCCCGCTGAATCCAACGACGGGACCGCCATGATCGCGGATGGCCCAGGTTTTCCGATTTTTTGGATTCGGCCGGAGAAGGCATGCCGGAAGTATTCTCACCGGGACGCTGGATTTGCGGATTGCAACGAGCACGCGGTCGCAAGATGAGAGACCTGGACTGCCCTCGCTGTTCACGTCCGGGATCAAGCCGCGCTTGCAATGCCTGTCGACCTCGTCTTTTGATCTCGCGGGTCCGGCTTCCGGAGCGGGCCAGCACCGGACTCGGAGCCGGCTCGAACATCGCAGTCTCCGCGAGACCAGGCTTGTTCCTGCTACGAACAAGACTTGAACAAACGGGATTTTGAACAGAAGTTATCGAAGAAAACGAAGCGGAGGAACCCGGCCGGATTCTCCGAATGGACAAATCACGCAGGAGACTAGCGATCGGCGGGGCCATTTGCGAGGTTGCTCGCGAGAACAGATCTTGGGTTGGTATGCCATCAGACGATTGAGACTAGCCGAGCCAACGCCCATGATGACTCCGCCAGCGTTCCCGCTGTCTTGATCCGCGTTCATCATCTTCATCCGCGGCCGATCATGATTTCGGTTGCTGGGAGAAGACAAATACCGCAGAGAGATTTTGGCCGCTGATAAACGCGGATTCACGCGGATCAAACCGCAGAAGATGATCGATGCGAGAAACCACAACCTTGCTGTCCGCCGAACTCGGCCGCGTGTGCCGGTCCCGCCGCGGCGACTGAATTTTTTCACCGCGACGACGCGACGAGCGCGACGGGAAGAGGGACGAAGGAAGAGATCGAATTGAGAAAGCTTTCATCGCGACGATCGATGAACCACACCGTCCTACCTTTGGGTTGGTCGGGCTTTGAGGCCTGCTTGTCAAGTCGCGAATCGACCTCGGAATTCGTCGCAACTCGAACTGGCTCTTGGATTTTTGTTGTGATCACGTTTTCATCGCGGTTGGCTTTGCTCCTCTGATTTGGAGCTCCCGTGTCCGGCAACCGGAGCGGCCGAGCGTCTGGCTCGGGGCCGGCTCGAACATCGCAGTTGCCGAGATGATCTCCAGGGGATTCAATACGAAGAATTTAACCACGGAAGGCTCGGAACGACACGGAAACGGACCGGATTCTGCATGCCGACGAGAGAGACGTTCCCTGCGTGGGGCCATTATTGGAGTTAACCGTGACAACGAATCAGGGGTTCGTGTGATGTTGGGCGATTCAGGACCAGTCGAGCCGGCACCCATGTCGAACGAATCATCCGAAGCGCGTTTTTTCCGTGAGATTCCGAGCTTTCCGTGGTTAGAACGCTTGTTCCTGATAGGCATGCGCCTCGCCTGCGACCGGATAAGTGGCGCGGCAAGATCGCACTCGCCGGCCTGAGCGCCACGGGTAGCAGTCCCGCGCCGTCGTGAAACGAATCATCAACCGAATCAAAGCCAGCCGCAGCTTGGCGAATCGCGACGTCAAACTGGCGGGGCTTCATCCCGGGTATCACTGCGGAGACTCTCGACGTGCGCGCATCGAGCGCGTCATCGATCACGGCGGCGGAGGTCGACCTTGCGGAATCGACGATGACGTCTCCGAGCGCCGGCCGTCGGCTCATCACGACCGTGAAGTTTCGGCGGAAGCAACTCTACATCCACCGGCGACGGTTCCAGAGGAAGACCCATGGGCGACCTCCCGCATCCTTTGGCTTCGTCAGGCGTCGGGCCCGGCTTGTCAAGTCCCGGGGCGACCACAGAATTCGCCGCAACTCAAACGGGGTCTTGGTTTTTTGCGATGATCACGTTTTCATCGCGGTTGGCTTTGCTCGCCTGATTGTTGCGGTCGGGGGCTTCTGGCCGGTGAGGGTGGGCGACTGGCTCGAGTGACGGCTCGCGGCGTCCTTGCTTGTCGGCCGCCACTGCCGACGATGCGTTGGAATCGTCCTGCGATCGTCGCGCCGCTACCGCTGGCTTTGCTCCCTGGTTGTCAAGTCGCGGAGCGACCGCGGAATTCGCCGGAACTCGCTCACTATTTTTGTTTTGTGTTGTGATCATGTTTTCACTGAGTTTGGCTTCGCTCGTCTGATTGTCGCCTTCCGGCCCCCTCTCCCGCACCGCGAAAGCGTCCCGTTGGACGGCTTCCCGATGGTCGGCCTGCGAGGCGAACGAGCCACGGGAACAGTTATCTGAGGCAGGGGCTGCCGGCGCCCACACTTGGTAGTCGGCGATGCGGGGACGGGGGTCCGGCACGCGGGGTAAACGCTCGTCGACCCTGGGTGCGATGCGCTCTCGCCCGGCTTTGCCGGTTTTTTCGTATTTTTGGAATTTCTCGAACTCTCGGTGGAACGCGTTCGAGCATTTGAAGTGGTGCTCGCGCATTTGCTTGGCGATGGGGCTCGGGTCGAATTTGAGGCGGGTGACCTCCTGTTCGGCCCTGGCGTCGGAGTTGGCTTTGTACTCCTCGATTTTCTCGTTGAGGCACTCGATGTTTTGATCGACGAGCTCGAGCAGCATCTCCCGGCACTCGGGGCTCTTGGCGAGGATGTCAAGCTCGGGCCACCGCGCGGCGATGGTCTTGCGAAACAGGCCGTGAGACAACCGCCCCATGTCGCTCTGGATGTCGTAGAAGGCGCTGACTTTGCCGGGATTCAAGGCGTGGCTGGCCACGAAGACCTCGGCGACCCATTTATCTTCGTCGGCGTCGAGCGGCTGCCGGCCCAGGAGCCGGATGACCTTGAAGCGATCGTGGGATTGCCAGAATTTGCCCGGCTCGAGCAGTGGCGCAGCTCCTCCCAGCGATCCCGCATCCAGCAACACCCGAGGGCGGTGGATTCGAGCTTGCGCACCAGCACGCCGGGGTCGTTCGGGTTGATGGCCTCGCCGGTCCACGACGTCCTCACCTTGCCGCGGCAGTCGGGCTCGTTGCCGTATAGCTGGGTCGGTCCGGACGGGTCGAAGAAGAGGCGCTTGCCCAGCTCGAGAACTTCCTCGAACAATTCCTCCTCGGAATTCTCGATCCGCGCGTCGAGCCTTTCGATGTGCGCACGCTCGGCGTACTCGATCTCGAAGGAGTAGAAGACGGTGCGATAAATGAGGAATTCGCCGATGTCGTCCTCGGGATCCAAGCGTGCGGTCCACTTCCGCAGCCGATTTTCAAACGCATACGAGTCCTCGCGGCGCAGCGCCATTTTTTTCGACCGCATGCCGTGCTTGAGCGAGTTCATCGACGACCGCTCGCGGCCCTCGGGCGTTTTTGGCCCAGTCGATTTCAGGCAGTTCCGCCGGTTGGCGTCGATCTTCGCCTGGGATGTCATCGTTGTTGGTCCAGTTGAAAAAGAGAGAAGGTTTCATCGTTGCCAGATTGCCGAGCACAGACAGTCGCCCAGCGTTCGCTTGCTGAGACGATCCGCAGAGATCGCAAGCTTGTTGCATGAGAATTGTTCGATTGATCGGAATTCCCACGGTCTCGCCCTCCGAGTTCATGCAACGCGGACAATCGCTACGTCCGTCATCAGCGGCTGCTGGCTGCGATCAGCGGGGAACGTACCTCGAGCGCGCGCCGCACCACGGAGCTCACCGCTTCGAAGGATCAATGTCGTCGGCGTGGTGCTGACCTCGTGGGGGTTGGCTACAACGCGAAGTGGCGGTGCGGAGATCGCCGTCCGGGAGCTGATTGCAGAGTTTCACCGCAAGGTTCGCGAAGCGCGCAAAGAAATGAGGCGGGCTGTCTGATGATTCATTGACCATCCGCGTTGATGATGCCCTTGATTTGCGCGCTGGCCGCCTCGCCAGTCGAGCCGATGAACTGTCTTACGCTGCCCCATTCATTTCAGTTTCATCAACGAAGGCGAGGTGCTTTACAAAGTTGCGCCACCATGCGCGCAGAACTACCCTCCTCAAGAACTATACACCGTTCCGCCGGGGAGCGCACGGTTTTCCCAGAATTCCTGGAGTCGGCAATCGGAATGATCGGGAAAGTCGGAGGAAGCCGGGGAATCGGTAGCCGCGCCCCGACCTCATCGCTTCCTCGGAATTGTGGCGCAGATCATCAAGGCCCGGATCCACCAGGGGATTCGCCCTAACCTCAACAGCATTGTGGTGTTGTACGATGAGCACGTTTTCATTTCCGTGGTGCAAAATGGCGCATTTTGGCGTTCCTGTTCCGGCTACCGACGCGGGCAGATGATCTCCAGCGGACTCAAGAGGAAGATCTCTAACCACGGAAGGCGCGGAACGACACGGAAACGGACGAGATTCTGCATGCCGAAGAGTGAGACGGGCCTTGCGCGTCGTCATTTTTAAGGTTGCTCGCGAGGACGGATGGTAGCTTCGTTCGCGATCGGGTGATTCAGGTCCAGCCGAGCCAAAGCCCATGATGACTCTGCCGACGATCCCATTGTTTTTATCCGTGTTCATCATCTTTATCTGTGGCTAATCGTGTTTTCGCTTGCCGGGAGAAGACAAATACTGCGAAGAGTTTTCGGCCACAAATACATACGGATGTACACGGCTTAAATCTCACAATATGATGGATGCGACAAACGACACATTGGCAGTCCACCAGGCTCGCACGCGAGTGCCGCTCGACAGGCGACCGCGGCGTGTCGAAGTCGAACCGCACGTCCAACCCGGCTCGGCGACCCGGATGACGTTCCCACTGTCTTGATCCGCGTTCATCATCTTCATCCGCGGCTAATCATGTTTTCGTTTGCGGGGAGAAGTCGAATACCGCCAGGAGTATTTTGGCCGCTGATGCACGCGGATTCACGCGGATCAAACCGCAGAGGCTGATGGATGCGAAAAACGACAACCATGGTGGCCGCAGAGCTCGGGTGCGAGCGCCGGTCCCACCACGGCGACGGAATTATTCACCGCGACGACGCAATGAGCGCGACGGGCAGAGGGACGATGAATAGCACGATACGAGATATCAAGAAGACTGAATTGTTCACCGCAAAGGGCGCGAAGAGCGCGAAGAGAAAGGCAATGAAGTTCAGGAAGGAACAGTGTGAGGTCGGTCGTGCACGGCAACTCGAAGATAATAGGACATGCATAGCGATGGCGGCGCGATGTAGTGGGTCCCGATCGCGGGCCTGACGCAGCGCAAAGGGCACGCGAGCGAAGCGGACCCCGTGAGCGCGCGACCGGCGTAGCCGGTGGTGCCTGGGTGATTGCGGTTACGACTGCCATGTGAGAATCGGGGCGGCCACCAGATCTCGGCTTGACTCAAGACGTTTGTATTGCTCGAGGTTCTTGGGAATTGTGGCGTGAGAGGGTTTCTCGGGGGAGAATTGACGGAGCCCAACTGCTGTCAAGTGCGCTCGGGACAACCCTCGGCGCGGGCACGCGCGCCGCACCCGCACAATCTCGGGCGCCTGCACCTCGAATGCAGGAATTCCGCAGCGTTTCATAACGGCCCGGCCGCGCCGACGGGTTGAAACTCACATTCGGCATCCGAGGCGTCGCTTGGATACGACTTTCGTGTCGTGTTCATGCCACCACATGAGCAACGCTCTCACGGTAAGTCAACAACCGGCTCCAGGCTCGATCGCCTTACTGCAAATCCCATACATAAATGGTCGTCCCATCATTGGCCGCGAGCTTGCCGGAGGCGCTGACGGTCAGATGAGCAATGTAGGCGGAGAGCGGGTCTTCGCTGAATGCCCTGGTCCGGAGGGGGACCGCCCGGTCGCTCTGGATGTCATAGGCAACGAGTTCGTAGTCGGCTCCAACGACGGCCAGCCGTTTGCCATCGGGTAGAAAGACGAAAGCATGATCCGATGGCCTGCTCCCGAAGGCGATCTTTTTGAGTTCCTGGTGCGTTCTCCAATCCCAGATGCGGACCGCACCGTCGCCTGCGGTGCCGAGTGCCACCCGAGTCCCATCAGGACTCCAGGCGAATCGGGGAATCTTGTCAGCGTCCTTCACCCGGATCCTGGTCGTCTCCACCCCGGTCGCGACGTCCCAGATGGCGAGTGTCTGCACAATGCTTTCTTTTCCGACGTCCAGGACCCTTTCGAGGACGATCGCGGCGAGGTGATCGCCGTTGGGGGAAAAGGCCGGCCCGTACATCAGACCATGGGACCGAGATCGTGCGATCGTCGCGGCTGGCACTCAAGGTTGAGGTCTCGAGCATCCGGATGACGGACGTCGGGTATCCCCGGGAGACCACTGCGAGATGGGCTCCGTCCGGGCTGAACACAGCCTGCGTCCCGGGGATGCGGCGAATCTCCGTCCCGCCGGGGATGTCCCAGACGAGGATGTAAGGGATGTAAGAGGACTCGAGGACTTCGAGGGAGTCGAAGGACACAGCGAGAACGCGATTATTGGGGTGGAAGGAAACTTTTGTGGCGCCTGCTGCAGCCTTCGCTCCCTCGGAGTCAAAGTGGTGGTTGACGATCGCTTGTTGCGATTCCAGGTCCCAGATCACCAACCGTCGCCGAGCCCGCTTCTCCTCCCCCTCCTGATCGCCGACTGCGGCGAGTCTCTTCCCATCGTGGCTGAAGGCGAGATCGCTGATTCTCTTGGGCCCGGTCATCCTGATCGCTGCGACCGGGCCCTTGTTGAACGGCCAGCCGAAGGAACCATAGAGGAGCATCAAGACTCCGCATCCAACGGCCCAAAAGGCGGGTTGCGGTAGGCGATGACCAGGCGGCCTGGTTTGCAGGAGGTGACGGACCTGGGCGGCCAATACCAGGAACGGAACCAGGAACAGAAGCACGGTGAGAAAGTAGGCTTCCGCGAGCGTCTTCAAGGGAGGGGGCTCGGTGATGAGAAAGTAAATGTAAAGGAGGGACAGGGCCACAGTGCTGGGCAGGACCACCCACCGTTCGAACAGGCCCAGGAAACGGCCCGTCCGCGTGCGGAAACCCCTCCAGAAAGCCCGCAGCCAGGACACGGCTGTTTGTCCCTCGGCTATCGGCGGCGGGTGGCCGGTCCAGGAGTTATAGAGGCGGCGCAGGTCCTCCTTGAAGGTCGCGAGGATCACGCCGAGTACGACAAGATGCATCAGGATGAAGATCCTCGTGAACCGGACAGCGGACCGGTCCGAGGGCGTGCCCTGTCGCAACAACTCCAACCAGAAACCGACGTCGAAGCCCAAGGTCAGCAGCACCGCCACGGCGCGGAAGAAGAACCAGAACGTCGGCCAGACAAGATGAAGGACGCGACGGCCAAGACCTTGGGGGGCCACAGGTGTGGGCGGCCCCTCCTCGGTCGGTGACGAGCTCGGGCTCGGTCGAGGGGAGAGCGGCTGGCCGGTTCCGGCCGGGCTTGGCCCGCCTGGAGAGGGCCCGGCCGCCGGTGCCGGCCGCCGCCCCAAGGCGATGCCCCAGGTTTCGATGGCCCATCGGGCGGCCGGCTCATCGACGCCCAGCTCGTCCACCATCCGCCGCACCAGACGCCCCGACACCACGGACCAGGGAAGTCCCGTCGAAGAGTTCCGTAGCTCAGCAACCAGCCTGTGATCGGCCGCCGTCACCAGGACGTTCACTTCCCGAGTCAGCTCTGGGCAGTAGTCGTTCAACAGCGAGCGCAACAGGCGCGGGTCGTCGCAGAGACCCTGGCCATGTTTCGTCACCAGCTCGCTCAAGGCTTGCCCCGCCGAGTCGTCCACCATTCACCTCACACCGAGAGTCCGGCCAGGAGCTTGGCCGGTTCGACGTCCCGCGGCAAAGGGCACTGCTGGCGTACCAGCAGGACGACCGACTCGAGGCCCGGGTCGCCCGGCGGGATCTTCCAGGCCATGCTCACCGCCCCCATCCCGAGAGGACGAACGCCGCCCAGTCGTTCGCGTCGGCGCGGTGCCGTCCCGGGCCGCTGCTGACCGCGACCGGCTCAGGCCGTTGCACCAGCTTGTCGAAGTCGGGCGTGCCCCGCGCCTGGCCAGCTCGCCGGCCAGCTCGGGGTGGCGGTAGAGGGCCAACTGCGCCGCCCGCAGCGCCTCGATCGGCGGCTTGTCCTGTCGCCAGAGCTGGTCGTAGAAGAGGGCCATCAGGGCCGCGGTGGCCTCGTCGTCCACCTTCCAGAGGCTGGCCACGATGTTATGGGCGCCGGCCAGGTGGAAGGCGCGCTGCAGGCCGAAGACGCCCTCGCCGCCGCCGACCAGCCCGAGACCGGTCTCGCAGGCCGAGAGGACGACCAGCTCGAGGTCCGGCAAGGGGAGGCCGGCGATGGCCTCGGCGGTGACGATCCCCAGGTCGTCCGCGGCCCGGTCCGCCTGCGCGGCCTGCGGGCCGGTTGGCCCCGGCCAGGACCAGGCCCGAGAGGACCAGCGGGTTGCGCAGCCCGGCCGCGCGCTGGCGGCCCTCGAAGGCGAACAGCCTGGGATCGGGCTGGAGGATCGAGCGGATATTCGGGTCGGCGAAGAAGCCGTGGGTGGCGATGTGGGCCCAGCGGGCTCTGGGCAGCTCGCGGAGCAGCCGGGCCGTGCCGGCCTCGGTCCCATCGAGCCGCAGCAGCGATCGCGGCGCGGCGAGCTTCGCCACAGCCTCGACCTCGCGGGCGGTGCCCGGCAGGCCCTTCCAGCCGTCGCCGCGCGGGCCCGCGGCCGCGCGCGGTCTCGGCCGGCCGCAGGGCCAGCAGGTCGGTCCCTGCCGCCGGGTCGCCGAGCGGCTTGGGTAGCCCGTCGTAATCCACCGCCGCCCGACGGCCAGGACGAGGTCGCTCGCGCCCGACGACCGCGGCGGCGCCGTCAGGCGGTCGAGGAGGAACGGCGCGTGGGGGACGGTGGCCAGCGCGTACTGCTCCAGCAGCACTGTGCTCGGGCCGGTCGCCGGGCAAGGCTCCCCAGGGGACTCCGGTCATGGGCCCATCGGGGGCGATGAGCACGGTCGTCGTCCCGGAGGGGAAGTGGCGCGCCAGCGGCTCCCAGGCCGTGCGGCGGAGGACCTCGGCGGCCGGGCTGGCTCGCCGGTGCTCGATGTCCGACCGCCATGTCTGCACCGCCTCGTCGATCGGCCCGGCTGGTCCCAGGTCGACCTGCATGCACTGGCCGGCCCCTGGCCAGCACGAAGCCTACGTAGCAGGGCGTCCAGCGCCAGCCCTTCTCTCCCCGGACCTTCGGGTCGTGCTCGGGGCGGTCGAACGCGACCAGGTCGAGGACGACGGTGCCGGCGGGGAGGGCGTCGATCAGCCGGGTGGGCGGGCTCTGCGCGAGCGACCGCTCGCGGGCGAACTCGGGGACCGCCGCGGCCAGCGACGCGCTCGAGCCGCTCCTTCTCGGCGGTCAGGCTGCGGAGCCGCTGGACCCGGCCGGGATCGTCACGGCCGTCGGCGGTGGCCAGCAGGAGGCGGGCGAGCTGGCGGCGGGCGTCGCGCCAGGACTCGAGCGCTCGCGCGGGTGTCGGGGTCGGCCCCGGCGCGGAGGGTCAGGGTGGCCTGGCGGTGGCGGAGGCTGCGGGCGACGGCGGCCTTGTACCGCCAGACCCGGGCATAGGTCGCTTCGGCCTGGTCGGGCAGGCGGCAGGAGACCGAGAGCAAGCGGTGGATCGTCCCGGGGAGACTGGCCAGGTAATCCTGGCTCTCGGCCTCGGAGGACGCCTCCTGGAGGAGCTCGGCCTCATCTTGATACATATCCGCGGCTCGCTGAAGGAGGGGCCAGGCGGCGGTGAGCTGCCCGTCCTCTCCGAGCAAGAAGCCCAGGCTGTGCAGGCTGCCGGCCAGGTCGGGGTGGCCCTGCGGGTAGCCCTCCTTGGGGTAGAGGGCCTCTCTCATCGCCAGCGCCCGCTCGAAGTACTCCCGCGCCCCGCCGTAGTCCCCCTGAGCCCCGAGCAGAGAGCCCAGGTTGTTCAGGCTGCCGGCCAGATCGGGATGCCCCTGCGGGTAGCGGTTCCTGGGGTAGAGGGCCTCGGTCATCGCCAGCGCCCGCTCGTAGTAGAGCCACGCACCGCGGTAGTCCCCCTGGTCCTTGAGTAGAGCCCCCAGGTTGTTCAGGCTGGTGGGCAGGTCGGGGTGCCCTTGGGGGAAGCGGCCCTCGGGGTAGAGGGCCTCGTCTCATCGCCAGCGCCCGCTCGAGGTAGCCCCGCGCCCGGCCGTAGTCCCCCTGGGCCCCGAGCAGAGTGCCCAGGTTGTCGAGGCTGGTGGCCAGGTCGCGGTGGCCCTGCGGGTAGCGGACCTTGGGGTAGAGGGCCTCGAGCATCGCCAGCGCCCGCTCGAGGTACCCGCGCGCCCCGCCGTAGTCCACCTGGGCCCCGAGCAGAGTGCCCAGGTTGTGCAGGCTTTGGGCCAGGTGGGGGTGGCCCTGCGGGTAGCGGTCCTTGGGGTAGAGGGCCTCGTACATCGCCAGCGCCCGCTCGAAGTAGCGCCGCGCTCCGCCGTAGTCCCCCCGGTCATGGAGCAGATGGCCCAGGCTATTCAGGCTCGTGGCGAGGTCGGGGTGCCCCTGCGGGTAGCCCTCCCTGAGGTAGAGGGCCTCGAACATCGCCAGTGCCCGCTGGTAGTACCCCGCGCGCCGCCGTAGTCCCCCTGGGCTCGGAGTAGATCGCCGAGGTTGTTCAGGCTGGTGGCCAGGTCGGGGTGCCCCCGCGGGTAGCGGTCCTTGGGGTAGAGGGACTCTCTCATCGCCAGCGCCGCTCGAAACACTCCGCGCCCTGCTGTAGTCCCCCTGTGCTCCGATCAGTATGCCCAGGCTGTTGAGGCTCAAGGCCAGGTCGGGGTGCCCTCGGGGGTAGAGGGCCTCTCTCATCGCGAGCGCCCGCTCGAGGTACTCCCGCGCCCTGCCGAGGTCCCCCTGGACCCGGAGCAGGTTGCCCAGGCTGTTCAGGCTGCTGGCCAGTGCGGGGTACCCCTGGGGGTGGCGGTCCTTGGGGTAGAGGGACTCGTACATCGCCAGCGCCCGCTCGAGGTATCCCCGCGCCCGTCGTAATCCCCCTGGTCCTGGAGCAGAGCGCCCAGGTTGTGCAGGCTCCGGGCCAGTTCGGGGTGGCCCTGCGGGTAGCGGTCCGTGGGGTAGAGGGACTCGCACATCGCCAGCGCCCGGTCGAGGTACCCCCGCGCCCCGCCGTAGTCGCCCTGGGTCGCGAGCAGATGACCCAGGTTGTTCAGGCTGGTGGCCAGATCGGGGTGGCCCTTCGGGTAGCGGTCCTTGGGGTAGAGGGCCTCTTTCATCGCCAGCGCCCGCTCGTAGTACCTTGCGCCCCGCCGTAGTCGCCCTGGGCCGCGAGCAGACGCCCAGGTCGTTGAGACTGTGGGCCAGAGCGGGGTGTCCCTGCGGGTGGCGGTCCTTGGGGTAGATGGCCTCGAACATCGTCAGCGCCCGCTCGAAGTACGCCCGCGCCCTCGCCGTAGTCCCCCTGGGCATGAAGCAGATAGCCCAGGTTGTTCAGGCTGGCGGCCAGGTCGGGGTGTCCCTGCGGGTAGCCGTCCTTGGGATAGAGACGTTCCATGATCCGGAGGAGCTGCCTGGCCTTCTCAAGAGCCGTCGTCAGGTCGCCACGCTGGGCGGCCTGGAGACTCGCGTTGTTAAGCTCGACGGCCTGGTGCTGCAACTCCTGGCGCTGCTCGTTCGTCGGCTGCTCGGTCGGGTCGTGCGTGCGCGCCGCCGGTGAGAACAGGCCGGGAGCGACAACGACCAGGAACGCCAGGGAGGCGAGAGCCCGGCCCGAAGGAATTCGACTCGCGGCGGGATCACCCATGGCACGAGTGCTCGTCGAGGGGAGACTGACGGTGATCAGTGAGAGCCGAGTGCCGCGGCTCGTGGGCCCCCGTGGTTGGGGACGATGACCGCTCGGGGATACGCGCCGAGCGACGAGGCTGACACCCTCGCCCGGACCCGTCGAAGGTCCGTTCCAGCGGACCGGATGTTGAGAGGCCCGTTTCCCAGCCGAGGCTCTCCTCAGACCATACTCCGCTCACAACGTCAATTCCACATCAATCATCATTCTGAGCGTCCGACCTCCCGGCCGACGGAATTCTCCCCTTGCCGTTGATACGCGGCCCGCGCGGCTAACCTTACAGGAATCAGCAGCAGAAACGGCTCGGAGTTTGCGGCGGCCCGCGAGCGCAGCGATCCGCGATGAGCGAGTCGCCGCCCGATCCGGCTGACTCGGAAGCGCGGCTGTTACTCAGTCTCCCCTTGTCACGAATCAGTGACGTCGTCTGTGCCTTTTACGGGATCGAGGCGCAGAGTTTAGCCATCTCCTGCGCGAGCGGCCGTGGCCTACCTGCGCGGAGCCGGACGATGGCGACCAATGCGGAGCTGGCGACATTGCTCAAGTTGTCGCGTGCGGAGAGCGTGCCCAACTTAACGCGACGCTTCGCGGCCTGGCTAGCATCAGACGGGAAAGTTCGCAAGCAGTCGAGGGGATTGGAGGAGGAATTGGATGAATCCGGACATTCCAATTAACTTCAAACCAGGTCTGACACCCTGGACTGGAGTCGGAAGCATGGGGCAAACTTGCGAATGTGCATCACGAGGACTCCGAGCGGCTGACCCAACCGCTGCGAGAAGTTGCCGCTGACTGGAAGTCGTTCACGGCCAAAAGCTCAGATCCACTGATCGATAAGCATTTACACGAGTCGACAATTGAGGTGATGGCCCAGCAGTTACGACGCCATCAGATCATGGTCGAGGCCCAAGAGGCTTTGCCGCACGAATCGAGCAGCAAGCGGGCACTCGGTGATGCAACACGAGCCCCGCTGATGGGAACGCCGGCAGAGATAGCTGGTTTGGCTCCCTGGCCCTTTCGTGTGGCATAGTGGTCGCTCTGATCTAGAGCGTGCGGTTGACCGGACGAACACCCTGCAGGCGCGGCCGGCTTGGCGATTTGCTGCTCCAGCACTTCGACCCGTCGTCGGACCGCTTCGCATCCAAAACATCCCTGCACAAGTACAGCGTCGTCGGTGATCGCCGCAATTTGATCGACGGGATTGCCTGAGCGGTAAACAAGAACCCTTATTAGAGGTCCGGCCAACCCGCATCCTTGCCCTTATCCACATACTGCTTCAGAGTCGCATGCATTTTCGGCAAGCCAACGTCGTGCAACCATTTCAGTCCTGGCGTGTCGCCCTTTTTCCGGGCTTCCGCCACTTTCACTTTGTAGCTATCACAGATCTTGATTGCCTCGCTGGCGCGCTGCTTGGCGAGTTGGTTGTCTGCTGGTTTGTTGGAGGTGTCGGCGTCCTTCAGAGCCTTTGTCAATTTGTCCAGAGTCGGTCCGAAGCCTTCGTCGAACCCCTTCAGAGCACTCTCACTCTTGGCTTTGTGGTCCTTGTTCGTCTTGTCAAGATTGAGAGCATTCTTTTTCCCCCACTGCCACATTTCTCGCGCGTGCGATATCTTTGGCATTTGAATGGTCCTTTCATATTCACTTGTATTTGCCGATTGGAGACTCTGATTGAGCCCGAACGCTGAGACAAAGGAGTATCGGGCTTCCCGCCGCCCTTCGCAAGTCAAAAACAATGAATTGCTGTGTGACAATAGAAATGTCCGGCGTTAACGCAGGTGAAATTGCTTGCCAGAAGACCACGAGGAAGACTTAGCCGAATGTATTGTCAAAAAATTGATAGATGATATGCATGATATTGAATCGGTTGCAAGTGAGGAACTCCATGAACCGGGTGTCCAGGGGGTCAGATCTAGGATCAAGTTCTATTTCTATCTTGCCGTGCGACCGCGATCATGTTTTCATCGAGAGTATGCCACGACGCTTACGCCTCCGGTACCATGGCGCGATCTACGACCTCATGGCCCGGGGCAACGGGCGTCAGGACATCGTCTGTGATGACGAGGACCGGGATCGGCTTCAAGAATACCTCGGTCGTGCCGCGGTTCGCTGCTCCTGGCGCGTGTACGCTTTCGCCATCATGTCCAACCACCTGCATGTCGTCCTCAAGACGCCCCAGCCCAACCTCGCCAGCGGTATGCAGGCGTTTCTCTCCGGCTACGCCAATGTCTGGTCGCGCCGCCACGGCTTTTCCGGGCATGTCTTCCAGGGCCGCTATCGTACGGAGTTGGTGGAAGATGAGACGTACTTCTGGCCGGTGACGCGATACGTGCATTTCAACCCGGTCCGAGGCCGAATGGTGGACCATCCGGCGGCGTGGGCCTGGTCGAGTTATCCCGGGTATGCCCATCGCGGCCGCCGCCTGGAGTGGGTGGCTTACGACGAGCTGATGGCGTCGTGGGACGGTGCGTTCGGCGGGCCCAGTCCCGCCGGGGCCTACCGGCGATATGTGACCGCGGGGTTAGCGGAGCCGCCGGAGTCGCCCTGGAAGGAGGCGTACCAGGGATGGATTCTCGGGAGTGGAGCATTCATCGATCGAGTCAGGGCGATGGTGCGCGGAGAACCCCGCGCGGAGCGGCGACGGGAATCGCGACTGTTACTGAGTCTACCCCTTGTCACGAATCAGTGACGTCGTCTGTGCCTTTTACGGGATCGAGCGCGCAGAGCTGAGCCGTCGCGGGAGCCGACATCCTGCGCGAGCGGCCCTGGCCTATCTCGCGCGGAGCCGGACAATGGCGACCAATGCGGAGCTGGCGACATTGCTCGGGTTATCGCGTGCGGAAAGCGTGCCCAACTTGACGCGACGCTTCGCGGCCTGGTTAGCAACAGATGCGAAAGTTCGCAAGCAGTTGAGGGGACTGGAGGAGAAATTGGATGAATCCGGATCATTCCAATTAACTTCAAACTAGGTCTGACACCCTGGAAGGTCTGACACCCTGGACTAGGTCTGACACCCTGGACTAGGTCTGACACCCTGGAGACACCCTGGAAAGTTGTTCTGACACCCTGGATACAGATCTCTCTCAATTCTTCTCTGCGTGCTCTGCGGTGAATCTCCGAATTCGATCACGCACCCGGCTTGGCCTTTGGTTCCTCAAGCAACGCTTTCACCGCTTTTTCGAGCTCCTCGCCGCGCAGGTCCTTGTGGCGGATCACGCCCTCGGCGTCGAGGACGTAGATCGTCGGGAAGTACCTCACGTCCCAATCTTCGATGATGCCCCCCTCGCTGCCGTTCCACCAGTGCGTCCAGGGCATCTTTTCCTTGGCGAGGAAGTCGGTCAGCGTCTCCTTCTTTTCGTCGGCGCTGATGCTCACCAGGGCGAACGGTTTGTCCTTGAGCCGCTCGACCATCTCGCGCTCGTGGGGGATCATCGCCTTGCAGGGACCGCACCAGGTCGCCCAGATGTCGAGCACGACCACCTTGCCTTTGAGGGCCGAGAGTCTCGCCTCGTTGCCGTCGACGGCCTGGATCTTGATCTCGGGGGCCGCATTGCCGATGGACAGGTCGGTGACACAGATCGCCATAACTTTCGCGGAGCGTCTTCTTCAGCCCCTCGAGCTCGATCTTCGCCTTCTCGGCCTTGGCGAGCCGCTCCTTGACGAAATCCTTGCCTTGCGACTTCTCGATCGACTCGAGCCGCTTGGGGTCCTTGACCGATTTCGGCGAACCGGGCAGTCCATCTCGCGTTGGGCGATCTGTCCCTTGTAGGCCGCGGCCTGGATCTTGCGGTCGGGATTGCGGGCGATCACTTGGGCGACCAGTGCCTTGGAATCGTCGTCGTCGTAGCTGGTCAGCAGGTTGAGAGTCCTTGATCGACGGCTTGGCGACATAGTAGTCCTGGAGGATCTTGACGGCTTTGCCCCGGGTTTCCAGCGCGAGCCACCCTTGGGGCCGTAGCTGGTCCGGAGCGTCATCTTGAGGGCATCGATCGCCTCCGGGCCTTCGGGGTTCGCTCTCGGCGATCGCCAGGAAGCGCGGCGAGAACAGCGCGCGCCGGCGATGGCTGGTCGAACTTGAAGTCTTTCTCCTTGCCGTTCTTCTTCGCCTCGTCGTACGCGGCCCGAAGCTCCGTGGACCAAGCCTTCGCGGCGTCCAGGTATTCCTTCTTCACCGTCTCGAACGACTCGCGCCCTGGGGGGCCTGAGCCGCCGGCTTTTCTTGAGCCAGAACACAGGAGGCAGGAAGAGCCACGATCGCGAAGACAGTCCGGATCAGTCGCGTGATGTTCATTTGGTTTTCTTCTTGAGTCAACTGGATGGCAAGGGCGCGGTCGCCGGGGTAGGAGCCGGCCGCAAGGTTCCGAGGCGGCCGGCGCTCGTCCAACATCGCATCAGTACGAGTCGGCGCTGATCACCTCGCCGTTGCTGCGAGTGGACAGGGCCTGCCAGACGCCGAGCCGAGCGGCCCCAGTAAACGTGAGGGTGTATTTGACGGTGAAGGGATTGAAAGACAGCGACGTTTGCTCGATATAATAATTGGACGGCGCACCGTAAAAGCTTGCTGCGGTATTCGGCCACGAGGTGATCGTCTCCTTGATAAACCTGACCGAGCCGTCGCCGAAAGATACGTTCAAACCGCCCGGATGCATGCTGGATGCGGCGTATAACGCGATCGCGTCATAGCTTACCGGCATATAACGGCGGGGGTTGGGCGCATACTGACTGTCAGTTTCCACGTTGAACGGCAGATTCCAGGCCGTTGTTCCCGTCACCCGTGCAATATCGTGGCTGGTGGCGCCCACGCGAACGCCTTTTCGGCGAAGAGCATGGTATTGCTTGTGCCATCGGTCACAGCGGCAATCGTGGTGATGCCGTTTCTGTAAATGATCCCGAGCGCTCCCGGTGCGAGATCGGCGATCGGCCCAACCATAGCTGCGTAGTTGGACTGCCTTTGATACCACGTTCCGGCAGGCAAGTTGTAATAACCGAATTGGCCTCCCAGATTGGGATAGTATCCGGAAGGGTCCGGTCCCGATAAGTTGATTGCAGTCGTGACGGAGGCGTCACTGGGGCACCACAGTGTGGTGAGCGCCCACACCCGGCGATCGTGATGTTGCTCGGATCGTTTGCGTTGGTTGAGCTATTGTAGGCGTTGTAAAGCGACGCCTGCTCGTAGAAGGGGAGCATGCGCACAAAAACGCTCATGTCCGACCCCGAGTTTGGGCTCGCCACGGTCACCAGCGATGTGAAAAAGTTCGCGTCCGGTGGGTAGCAGTCGTTGGCGCTCTCGTAGTTCATGGCGGCCAGGGACAGTTGCTTGAGGTTGTTTGTGCATTGGATGCGGCGGGCCGCCTCACGGGCTGATTGCACCGCTGGCAGCAAGAGCGCGATCAACACGGCGATGATAGCGATAACGACCAGCAGCTCGATGAGCGTGAAGCCACCGTGGCGGCGGGGCGCGGAAAGGGAACGATCCGCGGTCATGGCCTGGTACCTCTTCGGGGATGGCATTGATCGTCGATCGTGACGAGCAACGGGAACGACAGCAATGGCGATAACGGGAACGTATAGGATTTGATCGGCTGCGTGGGCCGGTCTGGAACCCGCGGGCGCAGCACGGGGTGGCCGCTTGGGTCGACCGGAAACCGCAGACCGTGGTTCAGCGACAATCAATTCCTAATCCTTTTTCGATTTCCGCTTGCCCGCGGAGGACTTCGTCGTCACGACGGCTCCCTTACGTTCCGCTAGCTTCATCCTCAACAACTCACGGAACTCAACCGGGCTCTTGGCGGACTTCCGCAGCGCGGCGATTTCCTCAGGACTCAGGTGTTGATCGGCGGCGGAAACGGCTGCCTTCGGCTCCCCGGAGCAACCCGTGGCGGCTAGCAACACGAGCGCCACCAGCGGAGCGGCAAGCAACGGCGAACACTTGAATCCAACTCTCCGAGTCAAGGCACGACCTCCCTTCATTCAGCATTCGCAGTCTTTGACGTTTTCCGCGTCGATCTGCCGTTGTCCACGCCGGCGATCGCGGTCCACGGCCCGGCCGTAGTCGACGAGATCGTTCATGGTCGGCAGCAGCTTGCGAATCGCGCCCGCCCATTCGGGGTAGCGACGGAGGTAGTCGCGAGCGTCGACCTCATCGCCGGCCTGGAGCCGCTCGGTGATCTGGTCGGTTAGCTCGAGGAACGCCGGGTCGGGCTCGACGCCGGCCGGAACGACGTCATCCGGATCGATCATGTGTCGGCCTCCAGCAGGCCCCTCAGGCGGATGACGGCGCGGAGGTGGCGAGCACGGACAGCGTTTTCGTTAACGCCGAGTGCTTCGGCCATCTCGGGTGTGTTCAGGCGCTCGACGTACTTCATCGCCAGGACCTCTCGGTCGTGAGGCGAGAGGGTTGCCATTGCCTCCTTGACCTGCTCACAACGCTCCTGGCGCACCAGGCGGTTGCTCGGGCTGGTGTCGTGCGCCATCAACTGGCCGACGAGATCAACGGCCGATTCGTCCGTGAATTCGGGCACACGGCTTTCACGTGTGATGCTGCGCCGCTGGGCAAACAGGTGGCGGCGGTGGGCGTCGCGGATGTGCTCGTTGGCGATCAGCCTTAGCCAGCCAAAAAACGGGAGCGTCTGGTCCCGCAGGAAGTCGTCCATCCGCCCGGCCGCTTCGGCCAATGTGTCCTGGACGATATCCGACGGGTCGAGACGTGACGCCAACCGCCGATCGAGCCGTGTCGCGACCATGCGGCGGAGGTAGTCGCGATAGCGCTCGAGCAGCTCGTGCCGGGCGTCGTCGTCGCCCTGCCCAGCTAGTGCGACCAGGACTTGAGTTGCTCGTCGCGATTCGGTCATCGTGGTGTCGCCTCCTCATAGTATGAGTAACTGGCACGCACGCGGAAAAATGCGACACGAGAGAGTTCGGATTGTTGTAAATGACTAGCAGAGAAATACTTTGAGCGAATATGAAAACCGCCAAATGATGGCGAGTCAGAAATAGGTCAGCCTTTCCGGGCGGACGGCAGGCTGGAAAGTCTGACCTAGGCGGGTGCTGTCGGCATCGTCGGCTCAATACCGGGCGACGCACGGCGCCCGGACCTGTCGGGCCGGTTCGACCCGCGCCGATCAAGTCGAGCCCCTTGGCCCGAATCACTGCTTCCGCGCATTCGCCTGGCTGCGTTCCTTGCGAATCACTTCCAGCGCCGCGGCTGTCTTCAGCGTGTCGGCATGATCGGCGCCCAGCGCACGCCGCTGCGCTTCCAGACAGCTGAGGTACAGACCCTCGGCCTCGTCAAGCCGGCCGTTCTGACCGAGGACATTGGCAAGTCCGAGGGCCGTCCGCAATGTTTCGGGGTGGTCAGGCCCCATGACCCGGCGCTGTGCCTCGAGGCATTCACGGTAGATTGGCTCGGCATCATCGAAACGCTTTTGAACGGCCAGCACCTGGGCCAGATTGCCGGTCATGATCAGCGTGTATGGGTGCTCCGGCCCATTGACCTCGCATTGCCCTTCGAGCGCACTCGCGAAACAGCCCCTCGGCCTCTTCGCTCTTACCTGCGACCCCGAGCAGCGTGCCCAGGTTGTTCAGGGAAGCCAGAGTCGGCGGTGTCCGTCGGTCCACGAACGCGTCTGTAGTCCTTGATGACTGTTCGGAACAGCCCCTCCGCCTCGTCGATCTTGCCCGTATGCTGCCGCAGATGGGCAAGGTGTTCGGTCGCGAGCAACGTGACGGCGTGGTCGGGCCCCAGCACACGGCGCACCTGGTCGAGCGCCTCGACGATGAGTGGATCGGCGGCGTCATAGTGCTTGAGATGAAACGAGCGCATGCCCCACCTGAGACATGGCCTCGATCCCCTCTTTTCCCGGCCCCTCGGGCTGGTTCTTTCGAAATATCGAAGGCTCGACGATAGAGACCCTCACACTTTGAGTAGTCGCCCAGGTCGTGATAGGCTTTGCCCATCGCCATCGCGAAGAGCCGCTTCGATGTCGGGCTGGTCGCGGAACGAGGAACTCATGCCGGCCACGGCACGGTCGAGGGCGTCGCGCAGCGTGACGCGAGTGGCATCAGGGTTCTTCATGGGCGATGCCTGCCCCAGCAGCTTGTCGATCAGGAAGCTGTTGATCGCGTCGGCCTTGGCGGCTTGCGCCAGGGCTCGCTTCTCGGCGGCCTGGGCTTTCCACCAGTTCCAGGTGATCCCGCTGAAGCCGACGACCAGCGCGAGCACCAAGGCGGCCGCCAGGCTCGCCGGCGTCGGCTTGCGCCGGCACCAGCGCCAGCTTCGCGCCAGCGGACCGACCGGCCGGGCCGCGATCGGCCGGCCATCCAGGAATTGCTCCAGGTCCTCGGCGAGCTGCCAGGCCGTCTCGTAACGGCGCGACGGCTCCTTGGAAAGGGCCTTGGTCACGATGGTCGCCAGGTCCACGGGCACCGCCGGATTGAGCCGGCGCAGCCGGCTCGGGTTCTTCCTCGGCGATGCGCCGGACGATTTCCGCCCGGTCCGAGCCGACGATGGCCGGTTGCAGGGTCAACAGTTCGTAGAGCGTCGCGCCCAGCGAGTAAATGTCGGTGCGGCGGTCGATCAGGGCCCGCTTGCCGGCCGCCTGCTCGGGGCTCATGTAACGCAGCGTCCCCGGCAGGTCGCCCGTCATCGTCAGCCCCGCGTCGCCCTGCACGTCGGCCATGCCGAAGTCGGCGACCCACAGGTCGCCGCGCCGATCCAGCAGCAAGTTGGCCGGCTTGACGTCGCGGTGCACGATCCCCTGGTCGTGGGCATAGCCCGAGCGCCTCGGCTGTCTGGATACCCAGTCGGGCAACGGTCCTGTGAAACGTTCTCCCGCGAATCGACTGGGGCGCCGTCGGGCTGACGTGGTCGCCGGCGGTCATGGATTCCGCGGTGACGCCCGCTATCCGTCTCGCGACCGAGCGGCTCGAATCGGCCCGTCAGGAGGCCAAGCGCCAGGGCGCTGGGGCTGTCGCCGGAGGATGGGCTGACGACATATCGGCGCCGCGTTCGACGAGCCCGCGCAGCTCGGCGATCAGTCCGGCCAGGCTCCCCCCCTCGATGTATTGCATGGCGAAGTAGGGGACCTCGTCGACGGTCCCCACGGCATGCACCGGCACGATGTGCGGATGTTGGAGGAGGCCCGCGACCTGCGCCTCGAGCTGAAACCGCCGCAGCGCCTTCGGGTCCATCGCGGCGGCCAACGGCAGGACCTTCAACGCGACCCGACGCCCCAACGCAACCTGACGCGCCTCATACACGACCCCCATGCCGCCGCGGCCGATTTCGCGGACGATCTGAAAGTCGGCGAAGACCCTTCCTTCGACTGGCCCGGATTTGCCGACGTCGGCCTCGGCGCCGTCGCCGCTCTCAACCGAATGCAGCGCGGCGAGCCGCGCAGGATCGGTGCGATCTTCCGGAAGGCCTCGGCCTGCTCGGGATGCGCGGACACAAGCTGATCCACGTCGACCGTCTCGCCGGCAAGCGCTCGCCGCGAAAACTCGTCGCTCATCACGGCCAGTATCGGATCGAGATCGCCGGCGAACGAGTCGCCCCCGGTGTCGAGTGATCCACTCCCCGTCCGGGATTGGTTAGCGCGCGATCGGCCCTGGTCTTCATGGTCATCTTGGCCGTTCCCCGCCACGGTGGCGAAATTAGCGCCGTCGTGCGTCGTGGAGCGTGTCATCGGCGAGACCCTCCCGTCGTGCACCAATCCCGCGACCGTGCGAGCCGACCAACGGCGATGGCAGTCTCAAAGCCGGAACCGGTTCAATCCGATCCTCAACATGGATCGCAGAGCATTGGTTCTCGCACTAAAGTCGACTTTGTCAATCGGCCTAGTTGAATATAAGAAGCCTCCGCGATGCGAACAAGCCTCGCCCACGCTGGCGAATCGCGAAACCGTACGACTTCTGGAGGAGGATGGTCGGGTTGACCAAGACGAAGAACCGGCTTGGATATGAGTTTATCACGAAGACCGATCAGCGGCGAGGGGTTCGCGGAGGCGACTTCGATACCCTTCACCGGACGCGGCAGATCCGCAACGCCACCGGGCGATGTGGTGCGGTACTCAAGTCAGATGATCGAAGACTGACTCAAGCCGGGATTCCAGCGGGAACTGGCCCACGCCCTTGTTGGAGTACCGGCTTGAGCCGGTCCGAGAGCGCCAGAAAGGCTCGCACCGTGCACAGATGGCACCGAGGAAGATTCTAACGCAGTTTGATACGTACACCGGACTATCGCCGCTGCGATCGGTGTCATGGACCACGATGTCATGGACCACCATCTGGTCGCTCGAAGGGGTCTTTCGGGAAGCCGCGGTCGAAAAGGTCGGCGAGAATCTGCTGGAAGTCGGCGCGGTCGCGGAGCGGGCTGAGGGTGGAGTCCTGAGCGGTGTGGCAAGCGCTCGACCACCCGGCGCTCACCGCTGCCCGCAACGCGACGATCGCTTCGGCGGCAACCGACTCCTTCTGTGCGGCGCTCACGATCGGCACGCAGAGCGACAACTCGCAGGCCACGTCGTAGAGCTCGGTCGAGTCGCCCGGCCACGACGCTCGGCGCCGCCGGGTCGCGGCGATCGCCTCGTCGACTCGACCCAGCGACCGCAGGGATTGGGCCAGCTTATGATAATGGCTACTTAAGAGCCGGCGATACTGGTTCACCTGCGGAGCTTTCTCGAGCGCGATCCGCTGGGAATCGATCGCTCGCTGGATCACGCTGATCGCCTCTTGATCGCGACCCTGCATGTGCAGAGTAGTACCAACGCGCTCGAGCGCTTCGCCCAGGCCACTCCGATACTCAAGATCGCCCGGGGAGGTCGAAACCAGCTTGGTGTAGAGGTCGATGGCCTTGTCGTACGCATCGGCCGAACTTCGCGGGTCGCCCGCGGTACCGAGTGCTTCGCCCAGGAAAAGGTAGTTCCTCGCGAGCGCGGATTGGTAGCGAAGGAGTTTCGGCTGCGCCGTTACCAGCTTTGAACGAAGATCGATCGCTTTCCCGAGGGCGTCTATCTCGCCTCGGGTGTCTCCCATCGTATGCAACACGCCCGCGAGATCGGCATGGGCCGCGGCCAGCCCGTCCTGATAATCGAGGATGCCAGGGTGCGCCGACATGAGCTCGGCGTAGAGACCGACAGCCTTGCGGTTGGAATCGCCGGCCCCTCGCACGTCACCCGTATCATTGAGCACTTCCCCGAAACCGAGATAACTCATGGCCAGGGTCAACTTGTAATGGGCAGCGCGGGGATAGGCCGATACCAATCTGGTAGAAATGTCGACGGCCCTGCGATAAGCGTCAATCGCTCCCTGGGCATCACGGGTCGCCTGAAGCAGTGTCGCGAGATTGCCAAGGCATCTCGCCAGACCATCCTGGTAATTGGGCGCATCCGGCTGGGACGACGCGACAGCGCCGGAAATGTCGACGGCCCTGCGATAGGCCTCGACCGCCGCTTTCATGTCACCTGCTGCCTGCAGCGAATTGGCGAGGTTCACATGACTGGCCGCGAGCGTTTCCTGGTAGACGGGGACGTTGGGATGGGATGACGCCAACCTGGTCGAATGCGCGACGGCGCTTCGGGAGGCATCGGCGGCCCCGCCCAGATCGCCCATGTCGGACAGCACGATACTCAGGTCGTTAAGACAACCGGCCAGGCCGTGGAGATACGCGGGGACATTGGGCTGGGACGACACGAGCTTGGCATAGTTGTCGACGCCCTGGCGGAACGAGTCGGCGGCCTCTTTCGCCTGACTTGTGATCGCATAGGCATATCCGAGCTTGCCGTAGCAATTGGCCAGTCGGTGACGATGCTCGGAGACGTCGGGCTGGTCCGACACGAGCTGACTGGAGACAGCAACGGCCTTGCGATGGATTTCGATGGCCCCGAACGCATCGCCCTCGTTTGAGAGCGCAAGGCCGAGTCGCGTGTAGCATTCCACGAGTACCGATCGGATCTGGTCGAGGCCCGGTTGGGCTGACAACAGCCGCTCGCAGAGATCGATGGCATTGCGCTGGGCGTCGGCGGCCCCCGGCAGGTCGCCGGCGGTATGGAGTGCGTTGCCGAGGCCGGAGTAACTCACGGCGAGCTCGACCTGGGTATTCGGGAGGTGAAACCGGTCTGAAACCAGTCGAGTGTGGATCACAATCGCTCGGCGGAAGGAATCGGCCGCGACACCCGCACTCCCCATCTGCTCTTGCACGGAACCGAGATGGCGAAAGCCGCTGGCCAGCCCTTCTTGATAGTCGGGTACGCCGGGCCGGGCCGAGACCAGGGCATCGTAGAGCTCTACCGCATCCTGGAGCTGAAGTCGTGCTTCATCGTGCCTCCCGATGAGATTCATGATCACACCGAGTCCGAGATGGCCGCGCGCGAGCAGGGCTCGTCCTCGCTCGTCCCGGGGTGACGCCGCGCTGAGCTCCGATGCGAGTCGTTCGTAAAACTGCAGCGGCCGCTCCAGCAGGCGCTGCCGCAACCCCTGGAACTCGCCACGACCCAGCAGAACTTCCCTGCCCACGCCGGTGTAGTAGTCTTCGATCGCACCGAGCGTCTGGTCGAGCCACCGGTCCGACTCGGCCTTCGCCAGCCGGAGCTGCTCGTTGATGGCGGCCTCGCGGCGATAGGCGATCGTGACGGCCGCGAGCGCGACCAGGATCGTCGCGGCCGCGACGGCTGTCCCCGTACGGTGGCGCCGGGCCCAGCGATCCAGTCGCATCCACGGCGGCTCGCGCCAGGCCGACACCGGCTCCCCGGCCAGCCAGCCCTCGACGTCGGCGGCCAGAGCCTGCACCGACTCGTAGCGGTCCTCGGGCCGCGCCGCCATCGCCTTCACGCAGATCGCCTCGAGGGCGCGGGGGACCTCGCGGCGGACCTGCCGCGGCGCGCGGAAGTCGCCGCGGACCACGCGCTGCAAGACCGTCGTGACGTCGCGGTCCTCGTAGGGGGGGCGGCCCGTCAGGAGGCAATAGAGGGTCGCCCCCAGGCCGTAGACATCGCACGCCGGGCCGAGCCTGGCGGGCTGGCCCGCCGCCTGTTCCGGGCTCATGTACTGCGGCGTGCCGAGCGGCGCTCCGGGCAGCGTGGCCTCGTCGCCGCCGGCGGGCGAGGGGCCAGGCGCGACCTCGGAGGAGCCGGCTGGATCCGTCGAGGCGGATGGCTTGGCCAGGCCCCAGTCGACGACGAGGGTTTCGCCGAAGGGCCCGAGCATGATGTTCGCGGGCTTGAGGTCGCGGTGGATCACGCCCCGGCTGTGCGCGTACGCCACCGCGTTGCAGGCGGCCACGAACCGCCCGAGGAGTTCGCGGAGGCGGAGCGTTCGCTCACCGGCGGCGTGCGTGCGGTCCTCGGCGTGATGGCGCTCGATGGCCTGCCTGAGGCTTTCCCCCTCGATGAAGCGCATGGCGTAGTAGGGGCGGCCGTCGCCGTGGCGGCCAAGCTCATAGACCGGGACGATGCCCGGGTGCTCCAGGCCGCCGGTGATCTCGGCCTCGCGGACGAACCGGGCCCGGCTGTCGGCGCAGTCGGCCTGCGGGGCCTGGATCTGCTTGAGGGCGACCACGCGGCGGAGCTGCTCGTCGCGCGCCAGGTACACCTCGCCAAGACCGCCGCGGGCGTGTGGCCGCAGGATACGGTATCGCGACGCCGGGGGGGCCGGGCTCTCCTGCGGCGCCGGCGTCATCGCCGGCCGCCGGGGGTCCGTCGATCCCGTCGGGCGATGTGGCTGCGGCCTCGAGGGCATCGTGGACCTCCGCGGGGTGATCCGGGAAGCGCGTCCGATACTCCTCCGCGTCCGGGACCTCGCCGGCCAGGCGGCGGTAGGCCAGCTCCAGGCCGAGGAGGTCCCGGAGCAGAGCGGGCCGGGCCGCTTCGGGGAACTCGTTGAGGATTTCCTCGATCCGCGGCCGCCGGCCCGCCCGCCAGGCGGACTCGAAGTGGTCGCAAGCCGCATCCGCCCGCCTGGCCAGCGCCGACGGGAGGGGGCCCGTGATGCCCGCGGACGGCTCGCTCATGGGGAACCTTCCTCGGACCAGAGGTCGCGGATGAGCTTCAGCTTGCGCCCGACCGTCTGCCGGATGCAGCCGAGCCGCCCGGCGATCTCAAGGTCGGTGTAGCCCTCCATCTTCCACAGGGCCACCGACCTCAGCGTGTCATCGCCCAAGCCGTCGAGGAGGCGCCGGCATTCTTCCGTCATCTGGGCGGCCAGCTCGGGGGTGGGCCCGGCGCCGAGGAGCCGATCGACCTCGGATCCGGGCAGGTCCGAAAGGCTGAAGACCCGGCCCCGGCCGCGGGACGCGCGACCCTCGTGGCGTGCGAGGTTCAGGGCCTTGCGCACGGTGATGACGAACAGGAGTTGCCAGAGATCGCCGCGGTCCTCCAGTCGAGGAAAGCGGCCGGCCTCGGCGCGACGGCAGAGGCTGTCGAAGGCGGCTGAGCGCCACATCCTCCTCGTCGGCGGCGCGCGTCGCGACGCCGCGGAGCCTGGCGCGGGCCAGCGCCACGAGGCGCCCGAAGTAGGCCTCCCAGAGATGCTGAGCGGCCTCGCGGTCGCCATCCTTGAGCATGCCGATCAGGCGGGTGACCGACAGCTCCGGTGCCATGATCGGCCGATCTCCGTGGTTCTCACGATCAAGGATTCGGACTCGAGTCTAAGACCCCGGGGTATCGGTTCGCAATCGTATTCGCACCGCGATGGCGGCCGGCAGCAACCCCGCGGCGAGGTGCCCCGGCGGCCCATTCCGAAAAAATCCGCCGCGCCGCGCGCTGCATTTCTTCGCGGAGTGGTGAGTTCACTTCCAGAGGGGAGGCTCGCCGGCCGGATGGGACCGGCTCCCGGCGGGCCCGCCCGGGATGCGCGCCCGATCCCGACCGCCTCTGCATTTCCGGCGCGATCGACCGAGTCGGTGAGTGTAGTCGTTGCGGTGCCGATCTTTCGACGAAGTCTGGCATCGACTTGAGATCGGCGGGCCGGCCGCTGGTCGTGCCCGTTACACCTGAGCCGGGGAGCCAGTCCCACCGGATCCGATGCGGCGCGGTAGAGAGCCGCGACGTCTCGTCGTCCGCACCCTTCCGGCGTATCTCCCCGCGACCGAGCATGTCACCCTTGTCGAGGACGCGAGCCATGTCAGCGTACCCCAGGTCCACCTGCAATCTCCCAAGGCGCCGGGTGAAGACGATCGGGCGGAGCCGCTGCCGGGGGGCGCGGTGCACCGACTGGCTCTTCCGCCCGCAGACGGAGCGCATGGAAGATCGGACCCTGCTGGCGACGATGATCTGGGACAACGGCGCCGGCGGCGACTGGGACGTTGCCGCGAGCTGGGTGAATCAGTCGAATTCGTCGGATCACCACGTGCCGACCTCGGCCGATGACGCACAGATCAATACCGCTGGGATCACGGTCACGCACTCCTCGAATGCGCTGGATGCCGTCAACGGCCTGTCGGTCGCGGGCGGGGCGACCTTGAACCTGTCGGCCGGCACGCTGACGATCGCCGCGGCCTCGACGATCCCGGGCAATCTGACGATTTCCGGCGGGACGCTGACGGGGGCCGGGACCGTGACGGTCGCCGGGGCGCTCGACTGGACCGGCGGGACGATGTCGGGCGCCGGGACCACGATCGCCCAGGGGGGGCTGGAACTTGGCGGCACGGCCGCGAGCACGTCTTATTACGAATACCTGTCGGGACGTACGCTCGACAACACCGGTGCCGCCACACTCTCGAGCGACTATGCCGGCCAAGGGCTGTATCTCAGCTTCGGCGCCAAGCTCGACAACCAAGCGGGAGCCACGTTCACCTTCGCCACCGACGCGTCGATCCTCAACGGCGGCGGCGCGCCGAGCGGAGGCACCTTCGCGAATGAAGGAACGCTCGCGAAGTCGGGCGGCACCGGCACGAGCGAGATCGGCGTCACCTTCAACCAGGCCGCCGCTGCGTCGACCTCGTTGCAGGCGGGTACCGTGAACTTTACCGGCGGCGGGAGCGAGGCCGGCACCTTCAAGGTGAATTCCGGGGCGACCCTGGAGCTGGGCGGAGCATTTACTCTGGCCGGCGGCAGCGAGGTCAGCGCGATCAACTCCACCCTGAATCTGGGCAATTCGACCAACGCCTGGAGCAACCAGGGGACGATCACGGCGACCAATAGCACGGTGGCGATGGGCGGCGACTTCACGCTGGCCGGCCTCGGCTCGTTCACGCGCTCCGGGGGCACGGTCAATCTCACGGGCACGCTCGACGCTACGGCGAGGACCCTTGCCCTGACCGCGGCCACCGGCACGTGGAATCTCCTGGGGGGCACGATCAAGGGTGGGACGGTCACCGAGGCGGGGGGCGCCGAGCTGGCATTCACCAACTACAGCGGGACGCTCGCCGGCGTCACCTTCGACAACGACCTCGACCTGGCCTCGGTCATCGGCGGCAGTGCCACGGTCACCGGCGGGTTGACGCTTGCCGGCGGCGCCACCGTGCGGCTCGGCAACGCCGCCGGCTCGACCTCGGGCTCGCTCCTCTTCAGCGGCACGGAGTCGCTCGCCGGCTCCGGGACCGTCTTGTTCGGCAAATCGGCCGGCAACGTGCTCGACGAGTCGGCCCCCGCCGCCACGCTGACCATCGCGGCGGGCATCGCTGTCCGCGGCAGCGCCGGCGGCATCGGCGGCTACTACTCCAGCAACGCGGTGGTGAACCAGGGGACGATCGTGGCGGACGACAGCGGCGGCGCCGCGGCCCCGTTCGCCTACGACACCGGCTTCAGCGGCGGCGGCGCCGGCAGCACGGCCGACGCCATCGACGTCTCGGGCGTGTCGAACCCGGCGCCTCAGGCCGTTTACCAGACGTATCGCCAGGGTAGCTTCACGTACACGCTCGCCGGCCTGACTCCGTCGGCGCCGTACACCCTCCGGCTGCACTTCGCCGACCCGTCGTCGACGGCGGCGGGCCAGCGGCTCTTCGACGTGAGCGTCAACGGGACCAATGTGCTGGCGGGGTTTGACATCTACGCGGCGGCGGGGGGTAAGGACAAGGCGGTGGTTGAGTCCCTTCATGCGACGGCCGACGCGCAGGGGCAGATCGCGGTGGGCTTCGCCTACGGGTCGGCGGGGACGCCGCTGGTCAATGGGATCGAGGTGGACGCGGGGGGCACGGTGGTGCAGGCGGTCAACTGCGGCGAGATGGCCGGGGGCACGATCACGGTCAACCCCGGCACTTTCACCAATCAGGGAACGCTCCAGGCTGCCAACGGCGAGCGCTGCTCGATCAGCGGCCTGGTGGGCAACCTGGGCGCGGCCACAATCAGCGGTGGCTCTGCCCTCAGCCTGGCCGGGGCCAACTACGTGGTCGACCGGGGGCTCATCGTAACCGCCGGGCAGACGCTGACGCTCGGCGGCACGTGGCGCAACGCCGCCGGCTCGACCATCGCCGTCAACGGCGGCACATGGAACCTCGGCGGCTCGTTCACCAAGGCCGCCATCGGCAAGATGACCTACGCCGGCGGGACAGTCAACCTGACCGGCACGCTGGATGACACCGGGGCCACGCTGGCCCTGACCGCGGCCACCGGCACATGGAACCTCCTGGGGGGCACGATCAAGGGGGGGACGGTCACGGAGGCGGGGGGCGCCGAGCTGGCCTTCACCAACTACGGCGGGACGCTCGCCGGCGTCACCTTCGACAACGACCTCGACCTGGCCTCGGTCATCGGCGGCAGTGCCACGGTCACCGGCGGGTTGACGCTTGCCGGCGGCGCGACCGTCCGGCTGGGCAACGCCGCCGGCTCGACCTCGGGCTCGCTCCTCTTCAGCGGCACGGAGTCGCTCGCCGGCTCCGGGACCGTCTTGTTCGGCAAATCGGCCGGCAACGTGCTCGACGAGTCGGCCCCCGCCGCCACGCTGACCATCGCGGCGGGCATCGCTGTCCGCGGCAGCGCGGGCGGCATCGGCGGCTACTACTCCAGCAGCGCGGTGGTGAACCAGGGGACGATCGTGGCGGACGACAGCGGCGGCGCCGCGGCCCCGTTCGCCTACGACACCGGCTTCAGCGGCGGCGGCGCCGGCAGCACGGCCGACGCCATCGACGTCTCGGGCGTGTCGAACCCGGCGCCTCAGGCCGTTTACCAGACGTATCGCCAGGGTAGCTTCACGTACACGCTCGCCGGCCTGACTCCGTCGGCGCCGTACACCCTCCGGCTGCACTTCGCTGACCCGTCGTCGACGGCGGCGGGCCAGCGGCTCTTCGACGTGAGCGTCAACGGGACCAATGTGCTGGCGGGGTTTGACATCTACGCGGCGGCGGGGGGTAAGGACAAGGCGGTGGTTGAGTCGCTTCATGCGACGGCCGACGCGCAGGGGCAGATCACGGTGGGCTTCGCCTACGGGTCGGCGGGGACGCCGCTGGTCAATGGGATCGAGGTGGACGCGGGGGGCTCGGTGGTGCAGGGGGTCAACTGCGGCGAGATGGCCGGGGGCACGATCACGGTCAACCCTGGTACTTTCACCAATCAGGGGACGCTCCGGGCTGCCAACGGCGGCGCCCTCAGCGTCAATGGCCTGGTGGGCAACCTGGGCGCGGCCACGATCAGCGGAAGCGGCTCGAGCCTGAGTCTCGGCGGGACCAGTTACGTGATCAATGGCGGCCTCTCGGTCGCCGACGGGCAGACCTTGACGCTCAATGGTACCTGGACCAACGGGACGCACTCGACCATTTCCGTCAATGGCGGCACGCTCAACCTGGGCGGCTCGTTCACCACGTTCGGCTTCGGTACGATCGTCTGTCCCGGGGGAACGATCAACCTGACCGGCACGCTCGACAACACGGGAAGCACCCTCGCCCTGTCGGCTACTCACCGGCACCTGGAACCTCCTGGGGGGCGCACTCAAGGGCGGCACAGTCACCGAGGCGGGTGGCGCCGAGCTGGCCTTCACCAACTATGGCGGCACGCTCGCCGGCGTCACCTTCGACAACGACCTCGACCTGGCCTCGGTCAGCGGGGCCAGTGCCACGGTCACCGGCGGATTGACGCTGGCCGACGGCGCCACCGCGCACCTGGGCAACGCCGCCGGCTCGACCTCCGGCTCGCTCCTCTTCAGCGGCACGCAGTCGCTCGCCGGCTCCGGGACCGTGCTGTTCGGCAAGTCGGCCGGCAACGTGCTCGACGAGTCGGCCCCCGCCGCCACGCTGACCATCGCGGCGGGCGTCGCCGTCCGCGGCAGCGCCGGCGGCATCGGCGGCTACTATTCCAGCGACGCGGTGGTCAACCAGGGGACGATCGCGGCCGACGACAGCGGCGGGGCGGCCGCCCCCTTCGTCTACGACACCGGCTTCAGCGGCGGCGGCGCCGGCAGCACGGCCGACGCCATCGCCGTCACCGGCGTCAACGACGCGGCGTCCCAGGCCGTCTACCAGACCTACCGCTACGGCTACTCGTTCTCCTACACCCTGGCCGGCCTGACCCCCTCGGCCTCCTACACCGTGGGGCTGCACTTCGCCGACCCGGCATCGACGGCGGCCGGTCAACGGCAGTTCGACGTCAGCGTCAACGGCGCCGCCGCACTGACCAACTTCGACATCTTCGCCGCCGCCGGGGGACAGGATCAGGCGGTGGTCGAGTCGCTCACGGCCACGGCCGACGCGCTTGGCCGGCTGACGATCGCCTTCTCGCAGGGGGCGGCCGGCTACGCCGCTGGTCAATGGGATCGAGGTGGACTCGGGGGGCACGGTGGTGCAGGCGATCAACTGCGGCGAGCTGGCCGGCGGAACGATCACGGTCAACGCCGCCACCTTCACGAACCAGGGCACGATCGAGGCCAGTAATGGAGATGATCTGACCTTTACGGGGACCACCTGGACCAGCCAGGGCACCATGGAGGCGGACAGCGGCAGCGTCATCAAGATCGGCGGCGCCGCGACGCTCTCTCCGACCAGCCAGGTCAATGTCGAAGTGACCGGAACGACGCCGGGATCTTTCGGATTGATCGCGGTCTCGGGGAGCGCCGCTCTGAACGGGACGCTGAATGTGCTGTCGGGTGCGGGCGTCACGTGGAGCGCCGGCGATGCCATCCAGGTCATGACTTTCACGAGCGCGACCGAGAACTTCGTCAACGTCACGGGAACCGGCGCGGGCCGGTACTTGTTCTTCGTGGAGACCCTGGGTGACACCGCCGTCACGCTCACGACGTCGGCGACTTCCGAGGACCTGGCGGCGTCATCGCTTGCCGTCGGCGCGTCCGGCACGGCCGGCCAGGATATCGATGTGACGTATACCGTCGATAACCTGAGCAATATCGCGGTGAGCGGCGACTGGTTCGACTCCGTCTATTTGACCCAGCACACCACACTCGACTCGACCGCGGTCCTGCTCACGCGGGTGGAGAGGACGTCGACGATCGCCGCGAACGGCAGCTACACGGTCACGCTCAGTGTGCCGCTCCCCGGCCTGTTGCCGGGCCCGTATTATCCGATCCTGTTCGTGGATAGCCGGGGCCTCCTGCCCGATGCGCACCGGAGCAACAACCTGCTGGTCTCCAGTAGCACGATCCAGGTCGCCGTGCCGTCCGTGGGTCTGGGCGGCTCGGTGCCCCTGACGGTCGCCGCCGGTCAGAGCGTCTACTACAGCGTCGCCATCCCGGCCGGCCACGATGTCGCCTTCAGCATCGCTGCGGATGCGGCCGGGGCGGCCGCGTTGTACGTCCAGTATGCCGGCATCGTGAGCCCGAGCGACTACGAGCAGTTTGCCTTCGACCCGGGCAGCCCGACCGACGAGATCGACCTGTCCGGTGCGACTGCGGGCACCTACTACATCCTCGTCCAAGGCCAGGCGGCGGCCGGGTCTGGCCACTCGCTGACGCTCAGCGTCCACGACGAGCCGTTCAGCATCCATGGCGTCTCGGTGAGCCAGGCCGACACAGGCGAGCCGTTCACCGTGGTCCTCAACGGCTTCCTCTTCACTCCCCAGACGACGGCGTCGCTTGTCAGCAGCACCGGCGCGAAGATCGCCGCCCAAACCGTCACCTACATCAGTCGCAACACGCTCTACGCCACCTTCGAGGTGCCGCTGTTCGACGATGGGGTCTACGGCGTCCAGGTGCAGCAGGGGGGTCTCACATCGACCCTCGCCAGCGCGATCACGGCCAGTACCCAGCCAAACAGCGCGCAGGCCACCTTCTCGATGAGCGCACCGCAGTACGTGCGCACCAATTCCTACGGATTCATCACCATCTCGTACTCCAACGAGACCGGCCACGACATCCCCGCCCCGCTGTTGAACGTCACGGCCAACAACGCCCTGGTCCGCCTGCCCGATCAGGCGTCCTTCGGCAGCAACGTGGTCCAGTTTCTCGGCATCAACCCCAGCGGGCCCGCGGGCATCCTGACTCCGGGGGCCGAAGGTCAGCTCACCATCTTCTTCCAGGTCGACGTGACCGACCCGACGACCGGCGTGTTCTTCAACCTCTATCCGTCGCTCGACTACTTCAATACCGGCGATGCGGGCCAGACGCAATTCCCGATGGACTGGGCCTCGGTGAAGGACCAGTACCGGCCCAGCTCGACGCCGGTCGACGCGTGGGACGCGATCTGGAGCAACTTCCTGGACTCGGTCGGATCGAATGTAGCCCAGTTTCACATCCGCATGGACATCGACGCGAGCGATCTGAGCCAGTTCGGCGAATGGGAATACGACATCGCCAAGCTGGTCGCGTTCGAATTAGCCTGGGCGAACGATTCTCAGCCGGTTGCCACGCTCGCGAGCGTGGTGGACGCGAGCTCCTCGACGCCGGGCATCTCCCTGGTCTTCAGCCGGCAGTACTTGCAGCCGATCTCCGGCCGATATCAGCTCGGCCCCCTGGGGCGCGGCTGGGTGGACAACTGGGAGGTCTCGCTGTCGGTTGACGGCCAGGGCAACGTGCTCGTCACCGAGGCCGGCCAGGATCGCTTCTTCACCAAGAACGCGGATGGCTCCTACCAGGGCGGGGTCGGAGACTCGGGACAGCTCATGGAGAGCGGCGGTGTCTACGCGCTGCGGGAGACGGATGGAACGACCCTGAATTTCAACGCCCAGGGAAACCTGGCCTCGATCGAGAATCCGAGCGGCGACACGGTCACGGCGGGCTACACCGGCGGCTTGCTGACGTCGCTCTCCAGCTCGGATGGCGAGGTCATCAGAATCGCGTACGACGTCGCGGGCCGCATCCATCAGGTCACGGACCCGGCAGGGCAAGTCACGACCTACACGTACGATGCCAGCAACGAATTGCTGTTGAGCGTGGCCGGTCCCCAGGGGACGACCAGCTACACCTACGTCAGCGGGCAGGGGATCGCCGGGCAATACGCCCTGGCGTCAATGACCTTCCCGGACGGGACCCACCAGTACTACTCGTACGACGGCGAGGGCCGTCTGATCCGGAAATCGGGGGATGGAACGACCGACGATACCCAGTACGGCTATCCCTCGGTGGGCGGAGTCACCATGACCACCCCGTCGGGCGAGAAGACCACGATCCTCTACGAGGAGTTTCGCCGGCCGGGACTCATCGTGGATCAGCAGAACCAGGTCTTCCAATATCAATATGGTGCCAATTACCAGCCCGTGAGCGTGTCCAGTGCGAGCGGGACCGTGTTCAGTCACGCGAACGCTGCGACGCACGCGAGCGCGCGGTGACGGCCGCTGATAGCCCGACGTGGGTGGATGCTATCCTGAACAACACGCCGCAACGCGATCCCCGCGACGTCGGCTTCACGATGGTCCCTGATTTCGGCGATTGTACGGACTGCCAGGGGTTGTACGCGATCGCGCTCAATGACACCCTCCTCGAGGCGGACGCCTGGGGAAGCGTCGTGGACGACTGGGGCGCCCTTCAGGATGCCGTCGTCGGCATCGGCGGCCAGATCGCTTCGGAAGCGGCGATCGCCGGCTATACCCTCTACCTCATCAGCGCCGGTCGTCGGGGGCGTGTTGGCAGGCCTGGAGTACCTCGAGGCGACCGTTCCCGAGCTGGTCGAGACCGTCGAGTCTCTCAGAGAACTCTACAATGCGATAACGGTTGGTCTGAAGGCACTCCTTGACGATGGCTCCTCGGGCTCAGCCGAGCAGGCGGACTCCGAGACGGGCGAGGCCGTCGCTCAGTGGGCCGAGGGCGTCGGCGCCTTCACGGGCGCGGTGAGCCTGGCCTTGAAGGCCATGCAGCTGCCCGCGGTCGCCCATTACTTCGGCCTCGCCGATGAAATTGCGCATCGGTGTAGAATATCTAAGCAAGGCATATGATTTTGTTAACTCTCACCTCAATCAGCTCAATGACGGCCTGGACAACGTGATCCAGGTCCAGGAGCGCTACGACCAGGCGTTGACCGCTTACCAGCAAACCGTCGCGCAGGCCGAGGACGACCTCCTCAACTACGAGGATTGTCTCGCCGCGTGCTCGGACGACAATGGAGGTGAGGGTAGCAAGCCGACCGGTCCCGACGGGGACCCCGGAGGCGGGGGCGGCGGCGGAGGGGGCGGCGGAGGAGGGGGCGGGGGTGGCGGCGGTGGCGGAGGAGGGGGCGTCCCCGGGGCGCCCGTCCCCTATGGTCGCCAGCCGGCCGATACCTGACTGGTCACACTCGTGGGGTCGGTCGACCCCAACAACATCCAGGGTCCTTCCGGTTTCGGCCCCGGCGGCTTCGTCGAGCCCGAGCTGTTCTCCTACGGCATCGAGTTCGAGAACCAGCCCACCGCGACGCGCACCGGCTCAGGCTGTCGTCGTGACGCAGCAGCTCGACGCCAAGCTGGACTGGAGCACGTTCCAGTTCGGCAACATCGCCTTCGGCAACACGGTGGTCAGCGTGCCATCCGGCCTGACCTCGTACAGCGCGCAGGTGGATCTCACCGCGACCCTGGGCATCGACGTGGACATCACGGCCAGTTTCAACACCCTGACCGGGCTGGCGACGTGGACGTTCACGTCGATCGATCCGGCCACGAAGGACGTTCCCGCCGACCCCCTGGCCGGCTTCCTGCCGCCCGATCAGGCCAACGGGGAGGGGCTGGGCTTCGTCGACTACACGATCCAGCCGATGGCCAACGTGGTCACGGGCAACACGATTGGCGCCCAGGCCACCGTGGTGTTCGATCAGAACGCCCCGATATCGACCGTGCAGATCATCAACACCATCGACAACGGCCTGCCCACGAGCCACGTGGACCCGCTGCCGGCGACCGCGCCGCCGAGTTTCACCGTGGCGTGGTCTGGCGCCGACGACCCGGGCGGCTCCGGCGTCGCCTCTTACAGCGTCTATGTGTCGGATGACGGGGGGTCTTACACGGCGTTTCAGACCGCGACGACCGCGACTTCGGCCGTGTTCACAGGCCAGGTCGGACATACTTACGGTTTCTACAGCGTCGCCACCGACCAGGTCGGCAACGTCCAGGAGACACCGACGGCCGCCCAGGCGACGACAACAGTGCATTCCGTGCAGGCGACGAGTCTCTCCGCGATTTCGGGCAGTGGCACCTATGGCGGCACGTCGGTGCTGACGGCGACCCTCACCGCCGGCGGTGCGGGGATTCCGAACGAGCTGGTCGCTTTCAGCTTCGTGAGCGGCGGCACCGTGACGACGGTCGGATCGGCCACGACGGATGGCGATGGCATCGCGACCCTGGCCGGTGTCGGCCTCGGCGCCATCGGGGCGGGGACGTATGTCGGCCACGTCGGTGCCAGCTTCGCGGGCGATTCCACCTATGGAGGTACCAGCGGGACCGGCGACCTCGCCGTCGCGAAGGCGACGCTGACGATCGCCGCCAACGATGCCACCAGGGCCGCGGGCCAGCCCGATCCCGCGTTCGCCGCCGGGTACAGCGGGTTCGTCCTGGGCCAGGGACCCGGCGACCTGAGTGGTACGCTCGGCTTCAGCACGCCGGCCACGTCCGCGAGCCCGGCCGGGTCCTATCCGGTCGTCCCGGGCGGTCTGTCATCGCCGAACTACGCGATCCAGTTCGTCGCCGGCACGCTCGTCGTCACGCCGTCGAATTCGACGCCTGTCACCGTGACAGGCCTTCAGTGGCATACCGTGAAGCCGAAGCACGGGAAGGCCCGCACGGAGCTGGTGATCGACTTCAGCGGCGCGCTCGACCCCGGAACGGCGGATGACCGGGCCGCGTATGTGCTGGACGGGGCGAAGCGAGTCAGGAAGCGCGGGCTGGTCTACTCCAAGGCATTGCCGCTGGCCTCGGCGGCGTACAGCTCCGCGAACCACGCCGTGACGCTCTTGCTCCGGGGCCAGAAGCCGAAGCAGCAGGCACAACTGACCATCAGCGCGGATCTGGTGCGGGACGCGGCGGGGCAACCGCTGGACGGCAACCACGACGGACTGGCCGGCGGCAACTTCGTCGCCACGCTGGGCGCTCGGGGCGTCATCAGCATGGCCCGGCCGATGGCCCGACCCGCCGCCGGCCGTGTGATCGACGCGGCGATCGGTGCCTTGATGGCCGATGAGTCATCGCCCTTGTTGATCCGGAAGGAGCAGCGCCATCGGCAATAGGCCTTCTGAGACATGTATCTCGTGGTCGTGCATCATCACTTACGTGCCCACTGCGCGCGTGTCGTCCGCCATAGTTGTCAAGCAGCGCGGCGGGACGTACGTGCTCATCCCAGGCGTTACCCGCCGGGGCCCCTCTTGCGGCGCTGATCGACGATATCTGCGGAAGGCGGGGCTACCGCGGTGCACCGCGCTGTGCAGGAACGCCACGCGGGGCACTAACTGCCATTCGTCGATGTGACCGACGCGCAAGAGATCAGTAATGTCCCCGTTTGCTCCCATGGAGTTCGCGGGACAATGCCCGGTGAGGACTTGATGACACCTCAAGCACTCTCCGCGATGGGATCGACGCTAGGGAGCCGTCGTCTCCGATGCAAAAGGTTGGGTGGGAAAGGTCAGGTCGGCCTTGAGGTCGCGGAACTCAGGGCGTAGCGCGATCGTGTCGAAGCGGGGATCGATGAGGACTTTCCAGGCTCCCTGGCTCGCGAAGACGCCATCGGCCTGGGCGGACCGGAGCCAGGCCATGGCGGTGGCACCCAGTCGATCGGTCAGGGTGGCATTCGACCCGACATTCGAGATGGCCAGGCATGCGGCCCTCGCCAGGGTGACGAGCTGGTCCTTGGTGACGGACCCGGCGGCGACGGCCGCCTGGGCATCGGCCAGGAAGCCGGCCGCGTCGCCCGACCAGGCGCGGATCAGGATCGGCCCCAGCGGGGCCAGATCGGGCTCGCCCGGCTCGCGGATCGAGGCGAGACGGGACCAGTCGGCCCGGGCGGCGTCGAGACGGCCGAGGCGCGCATGGGCCTCGGCACGGCCTTCAAGCGCGTTCTGGAGCCTTCCGCGGACCTGGGTATCCACGGGCGGCGCCTTCCCATCGGGTTGCGCGGCCGCGATCGACCGGCTAAATTGCTCCACGGCCTCCTCGAGCCTGCCTCGAAACGCGGCCGAGACGCCGAGGCCACCGAAGCAATTCGCGAGCGATCTCACGGCTTGCGTATGGTGGCTCGACTGCTCTCGGGGATCGCCAGGACGTTCTCGATCGCCCGGCGATTGAGCCGATCGGCCTCCGCGTAACGCCGGAGCCGGAGGCAAGCCTGGGCCCGTTGATCGAGATTGGTAGCGAAGTCGAGCCGCACCAGCAGGAGTTTGGGCTCGGCCCGCACGCGGCCCTCGAGGTAAGACCCGGCGGCCTGGCCGACGGCCAGGGCTTCCTCGAACCGGCCTAGCTTGGAGAGGATGCTGGCGAGATTCGTGTGGCTGCGCGAGAGGTACTCGTGATACTCCATCACGTCCGGGTGCGAACGCGTCAGCTCCTCGAGCACGGTACTGGCCTCGCGGATAGTACGCCAGGCCCGCCGCGTAGTCCTTCTTCCACACGGTGATGGTCGCGCCGATGTTGCCCAGCGACGCGGCGATCTCCAGGCGATGACTCGGCACGGCGGGAAATTCCGTCGCGAGCTTCCGGCGGATCGCCAGGGCCGCGAGGTCCGCCTCGAGTGAGGATTGGTAGCGGCCCAGGTTATTCCGAAGGACAGCGATGTTGTAGAGGCTGCCGGCCAGGTCGGCGCGATTGTCGATCACCTGCGGCTCGATCCGGACCACCTCCTCTTCGATCGGGACCCCCTGCTCGATGCTCGCCAGGCTCTCCTCGACACGACCGAGCCCGTAAAGCGAGGTACCCACCGCGCTGTACACTTCCTTCAGGCCCTTGAGCACGCGGACGCTGCGCGGGTTCTCGAGGCGGGCCGATTCCAGCAGACCGCGGGCCTCGCGCAAGCCCTCGAGCGACGTCTCGCCCTGTCCTATGTCGGCTTGGATCTCGGCGATCAAACGCAGACATCGGACCGTGCGGAATCGGTTGGCCAGGTCCGCGGGGCGATCCGCGAGCATCCCTCGACGAACTCCCAGCGCCCGCCTGTAATCCTCCATCGCCTCGGTCGCCTGTCCCAGGGCGATTCGGTTCCTGCCGACGGTGATGTGAACGTCGCCCAGGAGGCCACGCGATTCCCAGTCCGGGCTGGGACCCACGGTGAGGGGCTGGAGCACCCGGACCGCCGCCTTCAAGGCCGCGATCGCTTCCCCGGGCTTCCCGGAGGTCACCAGCAGGTCGGCGGTTTGCTCGAGCAACCGGGCCCGGAGCCGCTCGACGTCCGGACGCCCTTCCCGGGCGGCGTCGCCGCCGTCGAGGAGCGAGCGGGCTCGCGCCAGCGCGGCCAGGGCGACGTCGCTTCGCTGGGCGGCGGACTCGGCCGACGCCGAGTCCGAGAGCAACCGCGCGAGATCGAGCCGGGTCTCGGGATCGGCCGTCTCGCTCACGAGTGTTTCCCCGAGTCGCACGCCGCGGTCGAGCGTCTTCCGGCCCTCATCCCGCCGGCCGTTGTTGAGCTGGAGTGCCGCGCGCAAGCGGAGCGCCCCCAGGATTTCCCGCGCGCCTGGTCCGGCAGGGCGGTCGTCCCGCGATCGGTCGCCAGGGCCTCCAGGATGGCCACGGCCTCGCCCGCGGCGTCCAGGGCCGCCGCCTGGTCGCCGATGCCGCCGGTCAGCCGGGCCAGCTCGAGCTGGGCCTCGGCGAGCTTCAGGCCATCTTCGGGCCGCGCGGCCGGATCGTTGCGGAGGTCATCCCGGAGGGTGCGGAAGAAGGCCAGGGGCGTCTGGAGCAGCTCGTTGCGGAGGGGGGCGTTCTCGGGCCGGTTCTTGACGTCGAGATTGGCATCGACGGTCTCGCGGAACTTCCCCAGCGCCTGCAGCGCCAGCTCGACGCGTGTGTTGGCCTTGTCGAGGGCCCGGCCGCGGGCCTGGTTCGCGGAAGTGAGCTGCTCATTCTTGATCGAGAGCTGCTGCCTCCCCTGGGCCTGGACCGCGGCTACGACGGCGAGCCCGGCCAGGGCCGCCAGGGCGGCGGTCGCGGCCGTCGCCGCCAGGGTGCGGTTGCGTCGTCCCCAGCGGCGCAGGCGGTCGGTCCAGGGCTCGCGATCGGCGGAGACGGGCTCGTCGGCCAGCCATCGCTCGACGTCGTCGGCAAGTTCCTTGGCCCGGGGATAGCGGTCTTCGGGGCGCGTGGCCAGCGCCTTCAGGCAGATGGCCTCCAGCGGCCGGGGCAAGTCCGGCACGAGCGACCGCGGAGGATCGATGGCGCCGGATCGGACGCGAGTCAGGATCTCGATGACATCGGGGCCCTCCACCGGGGGACGACCGGTGAAGACGGCGAAGAGCGTCGCTCCCAGGCCGTAGATATCGCTGGCCGGGCCGAGTTCGGCGATGCGTCCGGCGGCCTGCTCCGGGCTCATGTAGGCGGGTGTGCCGAGCGCGGTCCCAGCCTCGGTCTGTTCGATCGAGCTGCCGGAGGTGGTCAGCAGCGGCGTCCCCTCGGACTCGCCGCGGCCGGGATCGGCCCGGCCGGTCGCCTTGGCCAGCCCCCAGTCGATGATGAGCGTCTCGCCGTACTGGCCGAGCATGACGTTGGCCGGCTTGAGGTCGCGGTGCAAGACGCCGCGACTGTGGGCGTAGGCGATCGCGTTGCAGACGTCGATGAACCGCCGCAGGAGCCGGCGGAACTCCAGCGAGTCGAACGGCCGCTTGGACGCGGCCTCGCCCGCCCGTCGGGCGGCGTGGAACCGCTCGATCGCCTCCTTGAGCGAATCCCCCTCGATGAAACGCATGGCATAGAAGGGACGACCGTCCGGATACGAGCCCAGGCCGTAGACGGGCACGATTCCCGGATGCTCCAGGTTTCCGTTGATCTCGGCCTCGAGCACGAACCGAGAACGGAGAACGGGATTGGCGGCCTTGTCGGCGAGGATCTCCTTGAGGGCGACCTGCCGCCCCAGCTCGTTGTCGCGAGCGACGTAGACTTGACCGAGCCCTCCGCGCGCATGAGGACGTAGCACACGGAAGCGGCCGGACGCCCCGCTGGCCGACCGATCGGCCGTCGCTCGATCCGCGCGAAAATCGATCGTGGCGTCATTAGCCGCGACGTACTCGACGGTCTCCGCGCCCAGACGGGTCACGCTCGCCGGGAGCTCGGGGGCGGCGCCGGCCAGGCGATGGAGCATGCCGCGGACTTGCTCCGTGGACGAGAGGGCGGCCAGGCTGCGGCCGGGATCGCCACCGTGCCGCTCGACGTGCGCGGCAACCATCGGTTCCAGGGCATCGCGGAGGATTGTCGTCAGATCGCCTTGTTCGACCAGGATCTCGCCGAGAGGCCGGGCCTTCTCCGATGCGCATTTCGTCATGGCGGCGACGAACTGGCTACCGTCGATCAGATCCACCTGAACCGACAGGATCCCGAACAGGACACTGCGTTCGAGGTTTGACTGGTTCATCGGGCTGTTCCTGGTCCGGTCACATCTGTCGGAAAATCAATAGACTATTCTGCTAGTCTATTCCTCGACCAAGCGTGACTCCATGCTCGATCGGTCGGAAGGCCGCGCAGGGCGGGAGGCTCGTGCTCAAGAATATCCGGGCGTTTTTTCTGGGCGGCGACGACTTCCCCTCGCCATGCGAAGGCCGAAGCGGCCCGCGACCTGAACGCTGCCCCGAAAGCCCAGTGACCGGGGTTCGAGACTCTCCAGACATTCGCTTTCCCGGCGAGCGCCGAGGCGCAGCGGAAGGCCTGCGCGACGTACTGCGACGAGTACGTCCCCGAGCGGTCGGTCGAGCGCCGTCTTTCCTTGCGCTGGCGCGTGTCGGTCCGGCACACCCGACGCCCGTGTGCTCGGGGGCGCGCGGTCGGCGGTGGTCGCCGCGGGGCCGCTGTGAACTGAACCGACATTCTCCTTGCCGTCAGCGGACACGACGCCGGGAACGTACCGCGATCAGATCGCCAGCCAGATCGTCGAGCGGTGATATGCTTCGGGCCATCGTCCTGAAGTGTGCCAATCGCCAGGTCGACCAAGGGGCCCGCCGAGCCAGCCGCGGAGAGGACAGCCGATCCTCGGGTCGGTTGGCCGGCGGATGTGGACCTGCTCGCGGTGACGTCTGTCATCGCTGCCAGTCGTGACGGACCAACCCATGCTCGACAGATCGACCGTCGAGACGGCAGGCGACGCATGCCGAGCCTTGTTTCACTTTCTGGTTCAGAACCGCAGACGTGCTGGCCGTGAAGTTGGCATCTCCGCTGTAAACGGCGGTGATCGAGTGGACTCCCACGGACAGCGTCGATGTTGAAAACGTGGCCACGCCACCGCTGAGAGGCCCCGTCTCCAGCACAGCCGAGCCATCCATGAAACTCACCGTCCCCGTCGGTGTTCCGCCCCCCGGCGCGTTCGCCTTGACCGTGGCCGTGAAGGTCACATCCTCGCCATAAACGGAGGGATTTAACGAAGAGGCCACCTTCGTCGTCGTGCTGGCCTGCGTGACCGTCTGGTTCAGAGGAGCCGACGTGCTGGTCACAAAGTTGCCGTCGCCGTTATAGACGACGGTGATGATATGCGAGCCGCTACCAAGTAAGTTCGTCGCAAAGGTGGCCTTTCCGCTACTCAATGTCGCAGTGTCCAAACTGGTCGAACCATCCATGAACGTGACGGTGCCCGTGGGCGTACCGTTGCCCGGCGCAGCGGCTTTCACGATCGCGGTGAAGGTCAACAACTGGCCGTAGGTCGACGGGTCATGGGAAGACTTGACCGTCGTGGCGGTTCCATCTTGATTGACGGTCTCCGTCAAAACCGCCGAGGTGCTCGGCGCGTGCGTGGAGTCGCCGTTGTAGACTGCCGTGATTGAGTTCGGGCCCAGCGGGAAGTCCGCCGGTCGTGTAGGTCGCCTTCCCTCGAACGAGCTGGACGGTACTCAGAGCCGTCGAACCATCCATGAACGTGACGGTGCCGGTGGGGGCTCCGCCGCCGCCGCTGGCGTTGCCGACGGTGGCCGTGAACTTCACCGACTGGCCGTAGGTCGACGGGTTGAGGGACGAGCTGAGGCTGGTGAGGGTCGTCTGGCCGGTATTGGTCAGGGAGAACGACACCGGCGAGGCCCCGGCGGTCGCTGCCGTGACGGAGTACGGTCCGCCCGCAATTCCATTGGCCGTCGCGGTCGCAGTGGCGGTGCCCGAGGCGATCGTGACCGGCCCCGACGGAATGAACGTCGCCGAGGCGCCGCTGGCCGGCGCGGTGAAGGTCACCACGCCGCCATCGACCGGGTCGCCGGGGTTGTTTGGCGTCACGCTGACCTCAAGCGGCGTCGGGAACGCCGTCGTGACGAGTGTCGACTGGTTGTTGCCGGCGACGATGGCCAGGGTGAACCCCGATGACTCGAATGCGCCGATGTCGACGGCGGCGCCGACCACCCGCGGCATGCCGCGCTGGTCGGTGGTCAAGGGGTTGCCTTCACCGTCGACAGCCAGCGCAGTGTCACCGGCATCGAGCGCGGGGCTGCCGGGCAAGAGGGCGATCGTCTGCGTCGGCCCGCCGTAGTTGCCCGGCGCAGCCAAAAGCGGGTTGACGCCCACGATGTTGCCGTTGCTGCCGCTGCGTCAACCCGCCCGCGTTCGCCGCGTCGTCGATGAGGTTGTTGGAGCCGCTGACGGTTCCGAAATCGATGTCACCCCCGCTGTTGCTGGCCAAGAGGGTATTGTTCAGCGTCGCCGTGCCGCCGTTGGCGATGCCGCCGCCGCCGTTGACCGCCGAGTTCCCCGAGATCGTGACGTTGGTCAGCACCACCGTGGCGTGGTTGCCGATTCCGCCGCCGTAGGTCGCGGAATTCCCGAAAAGCGTGGAATTGATCAGCGTCACGATGCCCTGGCTCAAGACAGCGCCGCCATCGAACGCCGAGTTGTCGGAGAACGTGTCGTTCTCGAGCGTCGCCGTGCCTGCGTCGTAGATCCCGCCGCCAGCGGTCCGCCGAGTTTCCAGTGACGGTGGCGTTTGACGAGCGTGAGGTCGCCGAAGTTGGAGACGCCGCCACCGTTGCTGGACGTAAAGCCGTTGGCAATTGTCAGCCCGGAGATGGTCGCGGTCACTCCGGAGTCCACGGTGAAGTCGCTGAAGTTCGACGAAGGCCCGCCGCCCGAGACCGTCAGCAACGACGCCCCAGGGCCTTCGATGGTGACGGACGAGCTGATCTCGAGGCCTGCCCCCAGGCTGATCGTGCCAGTGAGGCCCGGTGCGAAGACGATGGTCTGGCTCCCTCCCAGGCTCGCGGCCAAGGCGAGCGCATCGCGCAGGGTTGTGAAACCCGGTGTCGGCGAATCGGCCAACGTGGTCACGACAACGGCAGGCGGCCCGTTGCTCAGGGAGAACGACACCGGCGAGGCCCCGGCGGTCGCTGCCGTGACGGAGTACGGTCCGCCCAGAATGCCATTGGCCGTCGCGGTCACTGTGGCTGTGCCCGAGGCGATCGTGACCGGCCCCGACGGAATGAACGTCGCCGAGGTGCCGCTCGCCGGCGCGGTGAAGGTCACGACGCCGCCATCGACCGGGTCGCCGGGGTTGTTCGGCGTCACGCTGACCTCGAGCGCCGTCGGGAACACCGCATTGGCGGGCGTCGACTGGTTGTTGCCGGCGACGATGGCCAGGGTGAACCCCGATGACTCGAATGCGCCGATGTCGACGGCGGCGCCCACCACCCGCGGCATGCCGCGCTGGTCGGTGGTCAAGGGGTTGCCTTCACCGTCGACAGCCAGCGCAGTGTTACCGGCATCGAGCGCAGGGCTGCCGGGCAAAAGGGCCATCGTCTGCGTCGGCCCGCCGAAGTTGCCCGGCGCAGCCAGAGAGCGGGTTGACGCCCACGATGTTGCCGTTGCTGCCGTTGCGTCAACCCGCCCGCGTTCGCCGCGTCGTCGATCGAGGTTGTTAGAGCCGCTCACGGTTCCAAAATCGATGTCACCTCCGCTGTTGCTGGCCAAGAGGCGTGTTGTTCAGCGTCGCCGTGCCGCCGTCGGCGATGCCGCCGCCGCCGTTGACCGCCGAGTTCCCCGAGATCGTGACGTTGGTCAGCACCACCGTGGCGTGGTTGCCGATTCCGCCGCCGTAGGTCGCCGAATTCCCAAAAAATGTGTCATTGGTCAGGGTCGCCTCGCCCAAGTTCAAGAGACCGCCGCCGTCGTGCGCCGAGTTCCCGCTGAGGGTGACGTCGGCGAGCGTGAGCTCGCCGTCGTTGTAGACACCGCCGCCGCCGCCGGTCGTGTTTCCGTTGGCGATCGTCAGACCGGTGATGCGTCGCGGTCACACCGGACCCTACGGAAAAGTCGCTGAAGTTCGACGATGGCCCGCCGCCCGAGATCGTCAGCGCCGCCGCGGGCCCCTCGATCACGCTCTGGTCCTGGCGATTCGAGCAGCGCCAGCGTATTGGCCAAGGTGATGGTCTGGGGCGAGGAGAAGACAGCCGGGGAAAACTGGATCTCGCTGCCGTCGACGTTGGGGTCGGTGTTGGCCAGCCCGATGACGTAAGGCAACGTACCCGAGTCGCCCGAGCCCGACGTGCCGTTGGCCGTCGAATTGACCGTGTAGATCGAGGCAGACAGCAGGCACCGATTCTCAAGGTCGTCCAGGCGGGGCCGCAACGTGGAGCGCCGTCGAGCGCGCGAAGAGCCTGTGGGTGTCGGCATGGTGCGGGTTCTCTCCGTTGAGTCGGTATTCTCAGGTGCGTGAAGAAGGTGACTTGACTGCGAGCCCCCTCATTGGCGGTCGAGAGGCTTCTCTGGAACTCTTCCATGCTCAAGCTGGATCCATTGCCGGGCGACGCCCGTCAGGACAACTTCGTCGTAGGGTTCTCTGACCATGCGGTCGAGCCGCAACCAGCGAGCCACTTCGATGGTTCTTGATCCGTTTCTTGAGTTCAGCGATCTTCCGTTCCGCCAAGATCGCTAGGCACGTCCCGGTACGATTGTCGTTGACCTGCTGGAATTAGGCAAGTGCCCCCGGGATTTTTTTTCTGTCTACAAGAAATCAGAGCTTGTCTCGCTTTGGTGTCGATCGGGGCACGCCGAGGTCGTCCCGTGCGATTCAGATTGGCGCAGGGCGCAGGATATCAACAACGGTACCTGACACCTTTTCCCGGTTGTTGGCGCGGGTCCTCCGGCGTGGGACGATACAGCGGCGCGGGGACGGTGAACTATCCATCCGAATTAATAAATACATCATGCCAACGTCACAAAAAAACATCAGTGCAACGACGCCGATGGGGGCTGAAATCGTGCCTGGCCAGGGGGTGACGTTTCGGGTGTGGGCGCCGAAGCGCTCGAGGTCTATGTGAGCGGCGACTTCAACGGCTGGGCGCAGCAGGCTACGGGTCAACTCGTCAACATCGGTCAGGGTCACTGGACGGGGTTCATCCCGGGTGTCGATGAAGGCGCGCTGTACAAGTTCTACATCAAGGGGGCCGGCACAACAGGGTACAAGCGCGACCCCGCGCCCGCGAGCTCACCGCCCTTCCGCAGTTTCCCCAGAGCAACTGCGTGGTCCGGAACCCCGTGAGCTACCCCTGGCACGACCATGGATTTCAGATGGCGGCCTTCAATGATTTGATCATCTATCAATTCCATGTAGGTACGTTTTTTGGAACCGACGCCCAGGGGAATGACGATCGCTCTGGCCGCATGTGCACATTCCTCGACGTGATCGATCGACTCGAATACCTGGCCGACCTGGGGATCAGCGCGATCGAGCCGCTGCCGATCGTCGAGTTTCCCAGCGAGACGAGCGAGGGCTATAACGGGGTCGACTATTACTCGCCCGAGATGGCGTACACGATTCCCCCCGGGGCCCGGCTCGAGCGCTATTTCAGCCGGGTCAACCAGTTGCTGGCTGCGCGCGGCTGCGCGCCTCTGGCGCCGGGGACACTCGATTCCGAGATCAACCAGCTCAAAGCCCTGGTCGACGTGTTCCATGTCTACGGGATCGCCGTTCTGCTTGATGTCGTTTACAACCACGCCGGCGGGGGCTTCGACGATTCTAGCATTTATTTCCTCGACCGGCAGCCGACGGGCGACAACAACCGCAGCTTGTACTTCACCGACCAGGGGTATGTGGGCGGGCTGATCTTTGCGTACTGGAATGAAGGCGTCCGGCAGTTTCTGATCGATAACGCCACCTTTTATCTGAGCGAGTATCACGTCGACGGTTTTCGCTACGACGAGGTCACCGTGATCGACCAGCACGGCGGCTGGAGCTTCTGCCAGAACCTCACGGACACGGCGCACTTCGAGAAGGACCGGAGCATTCATATCGCCGAGTACTGGATGAGCGACCAGTCCTGGGTGATCCGGCCGACGTCAGCCGGCGGCGCGGGCTTCGATGGGGTCTGGTCGCCCCGGCTCCGGGACGCAGTGCGCGCGGCGATCGGTGAAGCGTCCGGCGGGGCCGGCGCGTTCGTCTCACTCGATGCCGTCCGCGATGGTCTCTACGCTCCTGACGGCTTCCCAGCAGCCTGGCGGTCGGTCCACTGCGTCGAGAACCACGACATTGTCTTCGCCGGCAACGGTCCCCGGGTCGCCACGCTCAGCGACGCGAGCGACAGTCGTTCCTGGTACGCCCGCAGCCGCCGCGGGTGGCGACCGGCCTCTTGCTCGCGGCCCCTGGAATCCCGCTCCTGTTCATGGGCCAGGAGTTTCTCGAGGACAAACAGTGGAGCGACAGCGACAAGAATCTCCTGATCTCCTGGGACGAGCTGAAGACCGACGAGGTTCTTCAGGATCACTTGCGGTTCACTCGCGAGCTGATCGGGCTGAGGAACCACCAGCCTGCGCTCCGCGGTGAAGGGTTGAACGTGTTCCACGTGCACAACGGCAATCGGGTGATCGCATTCCAGCGCTGGGTTGCCGGCGCGGGAAGAGACGTCGTTGTCGCCGCCAGTCTGAGCGAATCGACCTACTGGTCGTATGACATTGGTTTTCCGGGCCCCGGGCCCTGGCTGGAAGTCTTCAACAGTGACGTTTACGACCACTGGGTCAACCCGATCGTCGCCGGCAACGGGTCCGGCGTCAGTGCTGACGGCCCACCGATGCACGGCCTGCCGTGCTCGGCGACCATCGTCATCCCGGCCAATGGATTCGTGGTCTTCGCCCGCGTTCGGGGCGACGGCCAGTAGGGGAATATCCGCGGCGTATCGCTGTGCGCGCCGACGCATCACCCGCGAATCGGGATGCTCGATCGATCGCGGGGTCCGGGCGCCGCGATACGTCATTCGAAATCCACCGGTGTGGCTCGGCCGGAGGCGGCCAGGATGCGGTTGTAGATGACGCAGAGGGGACGATCGTAGATGTCGGCGATCAGGATACTGGCACCTTTGACGCGGAGCTGAATCCCCGGGATCATGGCGCTCTGGTTGCCGAAGTCGAAGCCGCGGGACTGTGCGCTCAAGCGGATGTCCAGAAGCTCCGGCCACGCGCACTTCGCCCTGGATGTCGCCCTGGACCATCGCCATCCCGTGGGGGCCAATCACGAGGCTCGCGTTTTTCCAGTTCTTGAGGTGCGTCCCTGTCCCGACCGCCTCGGCGAAGCTGACCGAGTACGGAGCGCACCGGTTACGATAGAAAGAATCCCGCCCATGCCCCATCCGGTCTCGGCCATGCCTGAGAACCCGATGACCGACCAGGCGAGCCCGGCCACGACGAGGCCGATGCAAAACGCCCGATAGAGAACGCGATCCCCGGTCAGGCGGCGGCTTGCCGCGCGGAAGGTTGCGACGTGATCCGGCCCGAAGTGGTGCTCCTGGCGTTCGAGATACTCGACCAGGTTGGGGTTCACGTCGCGGCCGCCGCAATCGGGAACTCGCGAGGCAAGGAACCGGAAGACCTCGTGGGAGGGGAAATTCAAGTGCCAGGGATGCGGATCAGCCCGCGCTCGTGCAAGACGTCGATGGCACACGACGTCTTTCGGAATTTCGCGGGGTCGGCGATGCGCCCGCCAACCTTGATATTCTGGATGCTCGCGTACGGCACGAGGAACGGCTCACCCGCCTGTTCGATTTCAAGCCCTTGCTCGCGGAGTGTCGCGGCAAAAGCCCGCTCTCGGCCCAGTACGAGCAATGCTCCGCCGAGCGACAGGGGCAGCACCGATCCAGTCACCATCTCGCTGATGCCGCAGATCAGACCGGCGGACACGAGACCCAGACCAACGGCCAGCAGCACGAGCGGCCCCCAGCGAAGACCACGGCGCGACTCGAGCCGTTCCCCGATCATCCGAAGAGTTCCTCGGAAGGGTCGGGTTTCTGTGTGTGGGCCTGGTAGGCCCGGGCAGCCTTGATCGCCCGATACAAGCCGAAGATGACGATGATCTTGATCACGATTCCGGTGGCCAGCGATGCCGGCTCCAGGAGTCCAAACGCCGCCATTGCAAGGATGTAGAGGACCAGACTCGTGATCGTGATCGGAACAGGATATTGCTTGATGATCAAGCCGAAGACCACGAACAAGGCGCCCAGGAGGGCAGGTAGGCCGTAAATCAAGTAGCCGGAAATCATGGCGTCCTGGCGCACCTGCTCGACTTCATCGGGAGCGATCCCGTTTTGCTGGATTGCCTGCTGGATCTCGTTCGGGAGGTTGAAGAGAAAGAAACCGTTCACAGCCAGCGTGAGCACCGATGACGATCAGGATCCGCTGGGCCTGCTTGAGCTCGTTTCCCCGGGCTGCCTGGGCCAGGCTGCCGAGCGGCTTGAGGTTTTCCGTGGCGGGGGGCTGGTAAGGGTCGTTGGCTTCCACGACTCGACTCCTGGATGACAAACGGTCACTCGCAAGACAGATTCGACAGGGCGGCACACGCACGGCGCAACGACGGATGATGGCGGCCCGGCCGGATTGCCGCAAGAGCGGGTCGTTCCCGCGAGCAAAAGATTGTTTGTTGCTCCCACGTTGCCGAGCCGGTGGTGGCGACCTCAGCGATTGAAGGGGAATGCTCGGCGGTCTCGCCGGCTGCGCATCCGGAAGCGACATGTGCTCACGTGGCCGGCGCCAGGTGAAACTCGACGATCACCGCGGGCTCGGGAGCTTCCTCACCGCCGCAGGCCGCATAAAGGCGCCTGGCGGGGAAATTGGCCGGCTCGGTGGCCACCCACGCCTGCCGGCAACCCAGTGCGCGGCCGCGGTCGAAGAGGGCGGCGAGCAGCCGTTTGCCGATCCCCTGGGCGCGGTGCGCGGCTGGCCACCGCGACCTCGTTGATCCAGAGCTCGGGCGGCTTGTCGGGGTGGACGTAATGGACCGCCGAGGCCATGCCGACCACGAGATCACCGTCGAGCGCGACCGCCAGGTGGTGCCGCGAATCGGACAGAAACTCGGCCGTCCAGCGGGGATCGATGGGGTTGTCGAAGACATCGGGCGAGACGCGGTCGAGCATGGGCGCGTCGCCCGGTTCAAGGATGTGGATTTTCAAGAGCATGGGCCTTTCACGGTGCTGCTGCGCGGGCGCGGACGGCGAGGTTGCCTGGCCTGCTACAATGGCGGCGGTGGCCTTGAATTTAACGGATTCCACGAGGAGAACGGCATGGCCAAGGTTGTGCGCTTCACAAGACGGGCGGCCCCGAGGTTCTGAAGATCGACGAGGTCGACGTTCCGCCGCCGGGCAAGGGCGAAGTGCAGATTCGCATCCACGCGCTGGGTCTGAATCGCGCCGAGTCGATGTTTCGCAGCGGGCAATACCTGGAGCAGCCCAAGCTTCCTGCCCGCCTGGGATACGAGGCGGCGGGGACTGTCGCCGCTCTTGGGCCCGGCGTCACGGGATTTCAGGTCGGCGACACAGTGAGCACGATACCGAGCTTTTCGCTCAACGACTATGGCCTCTACGGCGAGCTGGCCAACGCACCAGTCCATGCGGTGACGCATCACCCCGCGTCGCTTTCGTGGGTCGACGCGGCGGCGGTGTGGATGCAGTATGTGACTGCCTACGGCGCCTTGATCGACATCGGACGGCTAAGCAAAGACGAGACGGTAGTGATTCCCGCGGCGTCGAGCAGCGTCGGCCTGGCGGCGATCCAGATCGCGAACAAGGTCGGGGCGGTGCCGATCGCGCTTTCGCGGGGGAGCTCGAAGCGGCAGGCCCTCCTGGATGCCGGCGCGGCTCACGTGGTCGCGACGGGCGAGCAAGACCTGGTCAAGGAGATTCACCGGCTCACGGGGGGAAAAGGGCGCGCATCGTCTTTGACCCCGTGGGCGGCCCGACCTTTGCCGAGCTTGCCAAGGCGACCGCCAGGCTGGGCACGCTGTTTCTCTACGGTGCACTGAGCACCGAGCCCACCCCGCTGCCGCTGTTCGACGTGCTGGGCGGATGGCTCACGATCCGCGGCTACGTGATGATGGAGATCACGAGCGATCCCAAACGCCTCGATCGCGCCAAGCAGTTCATCAACGACGGCCTCGGCGACGGCAGCTTCAAGCCGGTCATCGCCAAGACCTTCCCGCTCAAGGAGATCGTCGAGGCGCACCGCTATCTGGAGTCGAACGCGCAGATTGGCAAGGTCGTGGTGACGGTGTGACGGCGGCGGACGACCACAGGCGAGCCGTGGGGCACGACGCCGCTCACGCAAGCGCCTCGCAACGGCTCGGCCGGCGTGTCGGTCAAGGTGGTGAGGGCATTGTGTGAGTGTGTGAGTGCCGCGGGCAGATTTCCATTTCCAATCTCCGTCTTTGTCTCACGAATCCCCTTCGCCGGTGTGCTCGCACAACCAACGCGACCGAAGGGGGGTCCATGCGGCCGCATTACTTGCCCGTGCTCGTCTTGCTCTTTTTATCCCCGCTGGTAGGCGAGATCTTCCTCGGGGCGACCACGGTGAGCCGCCTGGCGACGGCGTTGCCGCTCATCTTCTTTTACGGCGGCGGTGCGGTCATCATTCGGGACCTCGCGCGGCGGCATGGGCCGGGCTGGGGGCGGATTGTCGTCCTGGCGATGGCCTATGGCATCGTCGAGGAAGGATTGGCCACGCAATCGATGTTCAATCCGGAGCTATTCAACGCGGGGCTGATCGGCGGGCGTGCCGCGGGCGTCAACTGGGTCTGGAGCGAGTGGACGATCGGGTATCACGTCATGTACAGCATCAGCATCCCGATCCTGCTGACTGAGCTATTGTTTCCGGCCGTGAAGGCAGAGCCGTGGCTCGGCTGGAAGGCGCTGGCGGCCGTGTGCGTTGGCTACGTGTTGAGTGCCATGGTGATCGGGATCGCGTTCCGGCGCATCATCGCCCCGAGCTTTCGCACGCCTCTGCCGCAGATCATCGCGGCGGTGTCGCTGGCGATCATCCTGGTAGCGACCGCACTGTGCTGGCCGGATCGCCGCCGCGACCGAGGCTCGCCGGAGCCATCGCCTGGCGTGCCATCGCCGTGGCTGGTCGGCGCGTTCGCGTTACTGGCGGCCTTTGCCTGGTTGTTGTTGCTGCGGTTGCCCGCTTCGCTCAAGACGGGGCTGCCGGTTTTGCTGACGATGTCGGCGGGGGTGGCTCTTTGCACAGGGACTTTTGGCCTGATCGGGCGATGGGCGCATCGGGGCGCCGGCTGGACCCCTCGCCATCGACTGGCGCTGGTTCTGGGCGCTTTGCCGCCGGTGATGCTGTTTGGCTACTTTGTCGTCACGTCGAGCGACCGCGTCGATCAGATCGGGCAGGGGACAGCCAGCCTGGCCGCAATGTGCGCGCTCGCGTTCCTGGCGGGCCGGCTGGGGGGTGAAACAACCATTGCGAGCCGCACGCACGCGGGGACGCCGGAATCGCCCGGGTAGACGATCGGGACGCAAGGACGCGGGATCCCATCACGCGCTCGGTCAGCGCTCTACGGTAAAGTCTTTTCAACAATTTCACATACCCGGCCTGATAGCCCCTCGGGGCGCCCGCCAACCGAGGATCTGGCGTGGAAGTCGGTCGTCGCATGTGCAAACGCCGTGCCGGTTTTGACCAGTGGCGATCGGCGCGGGATGCGACCCGCGGCGGCCCTGAACACGACGACCAGCCGGCGCTCCGCGATCGAAATCGGTGGGTGCACCGCTCACGGCGGCAAATTCGTCTGACCAAGTTACCGGCAGAACGAATGCAAAACGGGAAAACGCGCGGTAAGATAAAAGATCAAGGTCCGACGATGAACTACTCAGATTAGCCGGGAGCCGCCAGTCAGCGTGGACCTGTGATCAGGTGCAGCCGGCTTCTGGTTCGCCAAGTCGTGCATTGCCCGCTCGCGTCAATTTTCGGCGACGATCGCTAATCGGGGTGGGCTTCGCGCAGAGAGATCACCTGCAACGCCGCTGTCGCTTTCTTGCCGAATCCTCTTGTTTTTACATCAAGGCGTGCTGCTATGTTCTCCGGATCTCGGAAGGTCCAATCCGCGGAAGGGGCTTCCCGCCGCGGCGACAACCCGATCATTCAGCTCGTGGGCTTCCGGCTGGACAACGAGGACTACGCGATCGCCATCACCAAGATCCAGGAGATCATCTTGATGAAGCCGATCACGCGGATTCCCCAGGTGCCGGACTTCATCGAGGGGCTGATCAACCTGCGCGGGTCGGTGATCCCGATCGTCAACCTGCGCAAGCGGTTCGGCTTGCCGACCCGCGAGGTCGACGACGAGACCCGCACGATCGTGGTCAACATCCACGACAAGACGGTCGGCTGCATCGTCGATGCGGTGACCCAGGTGATGCGGATCAACCGCGACCAGATCCAGCCGCCGCCGCTGTCGGTCCTGGCGGTCGCCCATCAATACATCGCCGGCCTGGCCCGGCTCGACGACCGGCTGCTGATCATCCTGGACATCGAGCGGCTCTTCGACGAGCAGAGTTCGCGTGGTCAGCGGCCAGTGGGCAGGAAAAGCGGGCGAACGACAAGGCTCGGCCAGCCACGGAAAATAACGAGACTCGAGTCCGGATTCAGCCATAACAGACGGTTTCACTGACTCTCTGAGCAGCGACGAGAAGCCATGCGTTACGAACCGAAAGATCACAAGTCCAGCGACGGCCCGGCGACGACGAGTCCGGAGCCGAGCATCGACGATCGTCCGACGACGTCGCAGCAGGCCGAGCCTCTCGCCATCGGTCGGCAAGTCGTCCTCGGCCGGGAGTCAAAGCGAAAGTGAAGAGGAAAGCCGCCATGAGCATCGTCAACAACCCGGGCACCATGAGCACGCCCGCGGGGCTTGCCATCGCCGAGGAGGCCCAGACCCTGCTCACGGAGGCCAACGCCAACACCCAGGCGATGATCGACACGATCAGCGCGATCATCCGGGCCGAGACGATCGACGACATCGTCCGGGCGACGCTGGACACGATCCGCAAGGAGTTCGGCTGGGTCTACGCGTCGTACTGGACGGTCGACCCGGTGGAGAACGTGCTGGTCTTCTCGACTGGAGTCGGGGCGGGTCGACGACGAGTTTCAGCGGCTGACGCGGACCGCGCGGTTCCGCGAGGGGGAGGGCCTCAACGGGCGGTCCTGGCGGCTCCGCGACCTGGTTCACATCGCCGACCTGGGCGAGCTGCACGACTGCTGCCGCGCACCTCTGGCTCGCCGCGCCGGGATCAAGACGGCGATCGCCCTGCCGATCATGCGCGACGGCCAGGTGATCGGCACCCTGGACTTCTTCTCGACCCAGTCCGTGGAGATCTCCCAGGCGCGGCTGGCCGCGCTGCGGATCGATCGGCCAGCTCGCCTCCGACAAGGTCTCCAAGCTGGCCCGGCAGGGCGACCTGAACCGGATCAAGCAGATGGTCGAGAACGCGCCGGTCAACCTGATGTACGCCGACCTCGACTTGAAGATCCAGTACATGAACCCGCAAGGCCGAGCAGACGCTCAAGCGGCTCGAGGCTCACCTGCCGATCAAGGTCGACCAGATGATCGGCCACTCGATCGACATGTTTCACAAGGCCCCCGAGCATCAGCGGCGGATCCTGGCCGACCCCCGCAACCTGCCGCGCACGGCGACGATCAACGTCGGCCCCGAGCTCTTCGAGCTGAACATCAGCGCGATGCTCGACCAGAACGGCAAGTACATCGGGCCGATGATCACCTGGGAGGTGGTGACCGAGAAGGTCGAGACCGCGAAGCGCGAGGCCGAGACGGCCGCCGACATCCGGGCGGTCAACCAGTTGCTGCTGGCGCTTGGGCGCAGCCGCACGATCCGCGACGTGATCACCGCGGCGCTTGTCGTCGGTGCGCGAGGCGTTCGGCTGGTCGTACGGGTCGTTCTGGGAGGTCAACGCCGAGGAGCAGGCGCTGCGGTTCGCCCACGACTCGGGCTCGGTCAGCGAGGAATTTCGCCGCGTGACCGCCGAGGCACGGTTCCGCGAGGGAGAGGGACTCAACGGCCAGGCCTGGCAGACCCGCGACCTGGTCTTCGTCCCCGACCTGGGCGAGATGAAGACCTGCTCGCGCGCCCCGGTCGCCCGCCGGAGCGGGCTGAAGTCGGGCGTCTGCTTCCCGATCATCCTGGGCAGCCGGGTCTTCGGCACCATGGACTTCTTCACCGAAGAGCGGATCACCCCGTCGGAGAGCCGGCTCGACGCCCTGCGCAACGTGGGCCGGCTGGTCTCCTCGGCGCTCGAGCGGGTCGACCAGCAGACGCGGATCGACCAGGCCAAGAAAGACCTGGAGACCAAGGTCAACCAGCTCATGAAGGTGGCCAAGGCCGCCTCCGAGGGAGACCTGACCGTCGCCGTCGATGTCCGCGGCGACGACGACATGGGCCGGCTGGGTGAGGCCCTGGGCCGCATGATCGACGACCTGAAGAACATCATCAGCCAGGTCATCGAATCGGCCAGCCAGTTCGCCGAGGGCTCGCGGGTCGTCGCCGAAAGCGCCAACTACCTGAGCGAGTCGGCCCAGAACCAGGCGGCCACCGTCGAGGAGATGTCCGCCTCGATCCAGCAGCTCTCGCATTCGATCGTCGAGATCAACCAGAACGCCGCGGCCGCCAGCACCCAGGCCGAGCAAGACCTCGCAACTGGCCAAGCAGGGGGGCGAATCCGTCGAGCAGGCCATCGAGGCCATGGTCCTGATCAAGAAGTCGAGCGAGCAGGTCAGCGACATCATCCAGGTCATCAGCGAGATCGCCAGCCAGACCAACCTCCTGGCCTTGAACGCCGCGATCGAGGCGGCGCGGGCCGGCGAGCACGGGCTGGGCTTCGCCGTCGTCGCCGACGAGGTCCGCAAGCTGGCCGAACGCTCCAGCGCCGCGGCCAAGGAGATCACCGCGCTGATCAAGGAATCGACCCGCCGCGTCGCCGACGGCGCCCAGCTCTCGGAAAAGGCCGGCGAGTCGCTGGCCAAGATCGTCCAGGGCGTCGAGGAAACCGCCGCCAGCATCGCCAAGATCGCCCAGGCCACCAAGGAACAGACCGAGTCCTCCGCCGAGGTCAACAAGGCCATCCAGAGCGTCTCGAGCCTCACCGAGACCAACGCCTCCAGCTCCGAGGAGCTCTCGGCCAGCTGCCGAGGAACTGGGCGCCCAGGCCAGCGCGCTCAAGAACGTGATCTCCGGATTCAAGGTCTAAGGCGGTCATGCGGCTCATGCAAACTCATGAACCACGCCGAGCTGACCGACGAGGAATACCAGAAGTTCTGCGAGCTGATCTACCGCGTCGCCGGCATCCGGATCGCCGAGAACAAGCGGGTGATGGTGAGCAACCGCGTGCGCCGCCGGCTGCGGGCGACCGGGATCGCGAGCTTCGCGGAGTACTACGCCTTCCTGACCTCGCCCGCCGGCAACGGCGAGATGCCGCTGTTCCTCGACGCGATCACGACCAACGAGACCTACTTCTTCCGCGACACCCAGCATTACGACTGGCTGGGCGACACGTTCCTCCCCGAGATCAGCCAGCAGGCCGCTCTGCGGAAACGGCCCAAGAGCCTGCGGATCTGGTCGGCGGCGTGCAGCACCGGCGAGGAGCCCTACTCGATCGCCCTCAAGGTCCTGGGCAAGAAGTCCGCTGTTCGCCGGCTGGCGAGACCACGATCCTCGGGACCGACTTGAGCGGCGCGGTCCTGGACGCCGCCCGCGCCGGCAGCTACGACGCCCGGGCCGTCCGCTTGATCGAGCCGGCCCAGCGCCAGACCTTCTTCGACGAGGACCCGCAGACCGAGCGCTGGACCGTCAAGCCCGAGGTCAAGGCGCTCGTCACCTGGAAGCAGCACAACCTGCTGTCTCCACTCAAGGAAGACCCGTTCGATTGCATCTTTCTCAAGAATGTGCTGATCTATTTCGACACGGAATCCAAACAGATCGTGGTCCGGAACCTGATCGACGCCCTGGCCAAGGGAGGATACCTGGTGGTCGGCCCCACCGAGGGGATCTACACGATGCTGGACCCGCTCAGTAAGCTCAAGCCCTGGCTGTACCAGCGGCCTGCCTGATCGTAGGGGCGGGTTTCGAACCCGCCGATGGTCTCCGTAGGGGCGGCTTCAAGCCCGCCCAGTTGTGGAGACGGCGATGTCGGGCTTCAACCTGGCCGAGCTGCTGCCGTTCTATCTCGACGAGACCGACGAGCACATCGCCGGCGCTCAACGACGCGCTGTTGCGGCTGGAGCAAGACCCGACCGACGTCAAGGCCCTCCAGGAAGCGTTCCGGATGTTTCACAGCATCAAGGGCGCTTCGGTCGTCATGGGGTTCAAGCCGGTCAATCAGTTGACGCATCACCTCGAGAGCCTGTTCGAGCAGCTCCGGAGCAAGAAGCGATCGCTCGACCGGCCGACGCTGGACCTGACGTTCCGCTGCCTGGACGAGCTGCGCGACTACCACCGCGACCTGCGTGCCCAGGGCAGAGTGCCGTCGATCTCTCGGGGCTGACCGACTCAGGTCATCGACTATCTGCACGCGACCGACGCCGGCGGCTGACAAGGCGAGTCGCCAGGCTGCGCCGGCAGTCACCGCCCGCGGCGGCAACCGCCGAGCCGGCCACCCGACCGCCAGCCACCGGCAACCGGCCGCCCCGGCAGCTGCGGAATCGCCCGCGGCGCCGGTGCCGTTCGAGGAGCCAGGCGGGATCGCGCTGATCGTCATCTTCGAGCCCAATCTGCCGCTGGCCGACATGAAGGCCCGGCTGGTGTTGAACCGGTTGTCCTCCAAGGCGCGGATCCTCTCGACCGACCCGCCCGCGGAGCGGCTCGACGAGGTCGACCCGCTGACGCGGTTCACCGTCTACCTGACCGCCGACTGCGACGCCGACGAGCTGCGCAGCCCTGGCCGACGTCGAAGGAGTGGCCGAGATCCGGCTCGAGCCGGCGTCTCGACCGGTCCGAGCGCCACGAGACGCAGGCCGTCGCCGACAGCGGAAGCCAAGCCGCCCACGGCCGCGGCCGCCCGAGCCAGTCGCCGCGAGGTGATCGGCCTGCAGGCCGCGAGCCGCAGCCCGGGTCGATCGCATCGAGGAGAGCCGACGGTCGCGGCGCCGCGGACCGTCGCCGGCGGGCCCGGCGCTCGCGACGCACGAGCCGGCTGCGGAACCCGGCGTCGCCAAAGCCGGCCGGCGGCCGGAGAAAGGCCAAGATCGCCGAGACGATCCGCGTCGACAGCGACCGGCTCGACCACCTGATGAACCTGGCCGGCGAGCTGGTGATCACCAAGGCCCGATTCGTCGCCATCGCCCGCGGACTGGAGGAGCTGTTCCGCGGCTCGAACGCCCATGCGCTGACCTCCGACACCCGCGAGCGGCTCGAGAGCATCACGCGTGGGCTCGAGGGGCTGGCCGAGATCAAGAGCGGTTCGTCCGGCGGCTCGCTCGACCGCTGGTCGGTTCACGTCCGCCGGCTCCGCGACAACTTCCGCGCGATCCAGGACGAGCTCGACCTGATCCGCGAGGCGCGCGAGCAGCTCAAGGCGCTCTCCGAGGCGATCCACAGCCTGGGCCGGGTCTCCGACGGGCTGCAAAAGGGCGTGCTCGACACCCGGATGGTGCCGATCGGCCCGCTGTTCGAGCGGTTCCGGCGGGTCATCCGCGACCTGAGCCTCTCCTCGGGCAAGGAGGTGACCCTCCAGATCGGCGGCGAGAAGACCGAGCTCGACAAGCGGATGATCGACGAGCTCTCCGACCCCTTGATCCACATGGTCCGCAACGCGGTCGACCACGGGCTCGAGCCGCCCGGCGAGCGCGAGGCCGCCGGCAAGCCGCGTGCCGGCACCGTATCGCTCCTGGCCTCGCACCGCGGCAACAGCGTGGTGATCACCGTCAGCGACGACGGCCGCGGCATCGACTGCGAGCGAATCCGCACGAAGATCGTCGCCAAGGGGCTCGTCGAGCAAGGCCGAGGCCCGCGAACTGTCCGACCGCGAGCTGATCGCCTTCATCTGGCACCCGGGGCTGAGCACCGCCGAGACCATCACCGAGATCTCCGGGCGCGGCGTCGGCATGGACATCGTCAAGAGCCGGATCGAGAACCTGAGCGGCACCGTCGACGTCCGCTCCGTCCTCGGCCAGGGAACCACGTTCACCATCCGGCTTCCGCTTGACGCTGGCGATCATGTCCAGCCTGCTGGTGCGGATCTACGACGAGGTCTACGCGATCCCGCTGGACCACATCGACGAGATCGTCGAGGTCCGGCCCAGCCAGATCTACCGGGTCCAGGGCCGGCCGGCCATCGAGATCCGCAAGAAGATCGTCGCGCTGGTCGCCCTGGGCGACGTCTTCCGCTGGGGAGGCAAAGAGCACCCGTCGGCGCGCAACGGTGCCAGACCGGCCGGCGACGGCCCACGCCGCGGCCGAGGAAGCCTCCGACAAGCGCACCGTCGTCGTCGTCCAGAACGGCGAGACCACCATCGGCCTTCTGGTCGACCAGTTGATCGGCATGCAGGAAGTCGTGCTCAAGTCGCTGGAGAAGAACTTCCGGACGATCCCCGGACTGTCGGGGGCGAGCATCCTGGGCGACGGCCGCGTCTCGCTGATCCTCGACCTCGACGCGGTCATCGACCTGGTGGCGCGGCAGCCGGCACCGCCGCGAATGAGAGTGTGTCGACACCGCCATCGGATCGGCGAGAATCGCGTGAATGCACGTCGATCGGACTGCTTCTTGACGTGACCTCTTGACCAAGGCAGCCGGTCCATGGAACCCATCCTGACCGACGCGCAGCGGCATCTGTTGCGGATGATCTTCGACCGCGGCGCCGAGGGTGCTTCGCAGGCACTCTCGAAGTGGCTGGGCCAGGAGGTCCGCCTGGCGGTCAGCGAGGTCGAGCTGGTCGAGCTGGCGCGAGGCGGCCGAGCTGCTCGGCCCGGAGGAGTCCCTGGTGGCCGCCTGCACCATGGGGCTGACCGGCCGGCTGACCGGCTTGATCCTCCTGGTCTTCGAGGACCGCTCGGGGCTGGCCCTGGTCGACCTGCTCATGCAACAGCCGGTCGGAACCACAACGGCCTGGGGCGAGCTCGAGCAGTCGGCCGCCAAGGAGACGACCAACATCGTCGGCTGCGCCTATGTCAACGCCCTGGCCACGCACCTGCCCGGCATCGTCGATCGCCAGCCGGCGGCGATCGGACCGAGTCGCGGCGACGAGCTGGTCCCCACGCCGCCGACGTTCGTCCACGAGTTCGCCGGCAGCCTGCTCGAGTTCGCCCTGATGGAGCAGGCCCTGGAGCTGGACCAGGTGCTGCTGATCCACAGCGAGTTCGCGGCGGGCCGGCAGGGGCTGAACCTCAACTGGACGCTGCTCTTTATCCCGAGCCGCGAGTCGCTGCATGCGCTGGCCGCGTCGCTGGCGCAGCTCGAATCGCGCGGATCGGAGTGAATGAGGTGTCGACCGTGCCGATCCCTGACCACGACCGATTCGCCGGATTCCGTCGCGATCGTCTCGGTGGCGATCGGGCAATGGGCCGTCGCCGCCGCGCCGGCCAAGATCCGGACGCTGCTGGGCTCGTGCGTGGGGGTCGTGCTCTACGATCGGGCCGCCAAGCTCGGGGGCCTGGCCCACATCGTACTGCCCTCGGCGCGCGGGGCGGTCGACCACCCCGGCAAGTACGCCGACACGGCGATCCCCGCCATGATCGCCGACTTCGAGCGGCGGCTCGGGGGCAAGGCCCGGTCGCGCCTGACCGCCAAGCTCGTGGGCGGGGCCAGCATGTTCCAGGTCGATCCCGAGTCGCCGCGAATCCGGGCTGAACATCGGCCAGCGGAACCAGGAGGCCATCGAACAGATCCTCGCCGAGCTGACGATTCCCGTCCTGGCCCGCGACCTGGGCGGAACCTGCCGGCCGGCGGTTGACCCTGGACACCGCCTCGGGCATCGTCACAATCAAGGTCCCGGGAGGCGCGGATTATGAGATCTGAGATCGAGCACGCCGAATCCTCGATTGGGAATCGTCGCGTGAAATCCGGAGTCTGCGTCGGAGCTGATTCGCAATCGAGCGGCACATGTGTCAGACGCGTTCCGAGGCGACTGACGACGACGACCGCGAGAGATCACAATGAAGCGTCTCCTGGTTGTTGACGACGCCCTGTTCATGCGGAAACTGATCTGCGGCGTGGCGGCCGAGGCCGGCTGGGAGGTCGTCGGCGAGGCCGGCAACGGCGCGGAGGCCGTCACGCTTTACCAGCAGCACCGGCCCGACCTGGTGACGATGGACCTGGTCATGCCGGTGATGGGCGGCCTCGAGGCATTGCGCCAGATCCGCGCCATCGATCCCGAGGCCAGGGTCGTCGTGGTCACCGCGCTCGACCAGAAGCAGGCACTGATGGACTCGATCCGCGACGGCGCCATTGACTTCATCGTCAAGCCGTTCGAGCGCCAGCGGGTGCTCGCACTTGCTTGCCAAGCTGGGGGGCGCGGCGTCCGCTCGGGCACCCGGCTAGAGTGTTGCAGTGTTGCATCGTGGTCTGGTCCGGTCTCCGTCCGCTCGGCTCTCACACTGAGTGAATTCAACGAGGCCCGCCGTGGCGATGCCCGACCAAGAGCGAGAGCATGAGCCGGAGCGAAGGGTCGAGCCGGGTCCGCGTCCTGATCGTGGACGACTCGGCGCTCGATGCGCCGGCTGCTGTCGGACCTGCTTGAGCTCGGCGCCGGAGATCGAGGTCGTCGGCACGGCGCGCGACGGCCGTGAGGCGGTGCGTTCAGGCCGTGCGGCTCAAGCCGGACGTGATCACGCTCGACGTCGAGATGCCGGAGGTCTCGGGCCTGGAGGCACTGCCGGCGCTCCTGGCCGTGCACGAGGCGCCGGTGGTGATGGTCAGCGCCCTGACGCAGGAAGGGGCCGAGGTCACCTTGCAGGCCCTGGAGCTCGGCGCAGTCGATTTCATGCCCAAGCCCGAGCGGAACCAGCTCGCCGAGATGCGCGCCAGCCGCGACCTGCTGGTCGCCAAGGTGCTGGCGGCCGCGCAGAGCCGCGTCCGCCGTCCGCGGCGGGCTGCTGCGCCGCCGACGACGACGTCAACGGGCTCGGCCGCGCCGAGTGCGAGCTCACTCCGCAGCGCGGTCAGGCAGAGCCGGAAGACTGTCGCCGGTCCGGCGTCGGCGACGGCGACAGCGACTGGCCAGAGCCCGCTGTGCCTGGTCATCGGCATCTCCACGGGCGGCCCGCAGGCGCTCAGCCAGGTCTTCCCGCTCCTGGCCCCGCCACTGCCGCCGATCCTGGTCGTCCAGCACATGCCGGCGCAGTTCACCGGCGTCTTCGCCGAGCGGCTCAATCGCTACAGCGCCCTGACGGTCAAGCAGGCCGAGGAGGGAGACCTGGTGCTCCCTGACCAGGTCTTGATCGCCCCGGGCGGCCGGCACATGGTGCTGGTCGGACATCCGCCGCGGGTGCGGGTCGCGCTCTCCGACGAGCCGCCCGTCAGCGGCCACCGGCCGTCGATCGACGTGCTCTTCCAGTCCGCGGCAAGGCGTATCAGTCCGCCGTCGTCGGCCTCTTGATGACCGGCATGGGCCGCGACGGCGTCGAGGGCTGCAAGGCGATCCTCGCCGGCGGAGGGCTCACCCTCGGCCAGGACGAGGCCACCTCCGTCGTCTACGGCATGAACAAGGCCGCCTTTCTCGAAGGCGCCATCAAGGCCCAGTTCGCCCTCGACGAGCTTCCCGGCATCATCCAGAACATCGCCGCCTTCCGGGCCGCTCTCGAATCAACACCAGGCTCCGATTGACGCACAACGACAACGGGCCGCGAATTGCGCTGGCGCGGTTGAGCCTCGGATTCGAAGGGGATCGGCGAGGTCGGAAGACCCGCGCCGAACTTGACGTGCGCGGGACGTGGGGGCGCTACTGCTTTTGATCTCGACGTCTCAAGCCGGTACCGGCGAACGCTTCAATGGATCGAGTCTCATTGGCTGGGGGCGCCAGTAGGTCAAGGACCGCCAGAGCCATTCCGCCGGGCCGAATCGGAAGTGGCTCAACCAGATTGGACTCACGATGAGCTGAACGATCCAGATGGTGAGCACGATCGCCGCGAGGCCGGTGCGGTTGATCTGGCCGAAGAGGCCAAGACCATAGCCGTAGAAGATTGTCGTGCAGACGATGGAGTGGGTCAGGTAGTTGCTCAGCGCCATGCGGCCGACGGCCGCGAGCCGGTGCGTGAGCCAGCGAAGCGCGCCTGACTGCACGATCAGCATCAGCAAGCCAACGTGACCTAATGCCACGATCAGGCTGCCAATCAAATTGTAGAAAATACCGCCGTGCTGCTCGTACTCGGCTGCGAAGCTGTGCCGGATCAGCTCCACTGCATCGAACGCAATCAGGGGCAGGCCGATGCCATAGCCCAGCCCGAGCATCCACAGGTAAAACCGCCGAGATCGTTGGGCGGAAAAGACCCCGAGCTTCATCAGTCCCATTCCCAGGAACATGCGGCTGAACGTGAAGAATCCGCCTCCCAGCAAAAAACCGAGCGTCTGAGATACCAGGTTTTCAATCGCCCGATGCTTGACGATTCCGAGATAACGTCCGCGATAGGCGGCCATCTCTTCGTTCCACGACTTGGTTTGCTGCTCGGGCGTCGGCATGAGTTCCTGCTGGAGATTCTTGGTCCAGAAGTCATGCACGCGCTGGTCGCGCCGGGTCGGTTTCTCACCGGCCTTGGTCTGGGCTATGACCCTTGCGGTTGTGGCTTTCATGTAATCGATCGCCGCACCGAAGCCCAGGACCAGCGGCACAAGAATGAACGTGGCGGAGACCCCGAGGATGATCAGGGTCTTGGGCTTCAAGTTGCGGAAGAAGTAGAGGAATAACCCGCACTCGGCGTAGAGCACCAAGATGTCGCCGCTCCAGATCAAGTAGGAATGGACCAAACCAATTGCCAGCAGCCAGAGGATCCGGCGATAGTAGACGCCGCGCACCAGGGCGCCGCGCCAGGGCGCGGTGGTCCATCAGCACGAGCCCTGCACCAAAGAGCATCGAGAAGATGGTCATCATCTTCGCTTCGAAGACGAGGTGATTCGTGAACCAGATCGCGCGGTCCAGGCCCTCGAATCCAGCGCCGCGCATCGGATTGCCGTACGCGGCCATCGGCCAGGCGAACGCGACGATGTTCATCGCCAGAATGCCGAGGAGCGCAAAACCGCGGAGCACATCCACGGCGAGGAAACGCTCGGAGGCTGACACCGGTTCGACTCGTGGCTGTCCGACGGAATCGAGCTCCGCTTCCGTCGCGCGGGAAGACGGCTCGCGCGAATCAGGCTCGGTATCCAGCACGGTCGATTCCAGATCCGTCGCTTGGGCGGGCAGGTCGAGCGGCATTTCACATCCGTGAAGTGATTTGAGAGTTTGGAAGAGCGCGCTTCCCGGAAACCGTTACCGGGATTCTGAGCTCAAGATGCTTTCGCCGTCGGCCGGTGATTATTGCGGACCAGCAGACGAATGCTGAAGATAGGCAAGAAAACGGGGCGCGTCGAGATCGATTCCGACAGATTAGCTGCCGCGGCCAGGCGCGTGGGATAGTCCATCCTTGAGCCTCCGGATGCCGGCGGCGGGTCCGCCGGGGACGGCAAAGACGGCCGAGCCGGCGACGAGCACCGTGGCGCCGCCTCGACGACCAGAGGCGCCGTATGCGGCTCGATCCCGCCATCGACTTCCAGCTCGCAATCCTTTTTGCTCAGATCGATCATTCGTCGCACGCGTCGGATTTTTTCGAGCGTGCCAGAGAGGAACGTCTGCCCGCCGAAGCCGGGATTGACCGTCATCACGAGCACCAGGTCGAGATCGGGCAAGATTTCCTCGAGCAGCGACGCCGGCGTCGCCGGGTTGATCGCGACGCCGGCCCGCTTGCCCAGCGCGTGGATCGCCTGAACGGTCCGGTTCAGATGCACGGCCCCTTCTTGATGCACGATCAACGTGTCGGCGCCGGCTGCGGCGAAGGCGTCGAGGTAGCGGTCCGGCTCTTCGATCATCAAGTGGACTTCGACCGCGACCGGGCAAACCGGCTTCAGCCAGCGGACGATCACCGGTCCAAACGTGATATTGGGCACGAAGTGGCCGTCCATCACGTCGACATGAATCCGGTCGGCGCCGGCGGAAACGACCTGGGCCACCTGGTCGGCGAGGTGCGCCATGTCGGCCGCCAGGATCGAAGGAGCAAGCTTGATTTGTTCCGGTGCGATGGGCATTGCTGGGTATCCGTCGTTCATTGTTCGCGGCCATCGCTGCGCCCGAGCGCCCTGGCACCGGGCGCTGCGCTCACGATACCTTGGCCACCAGCAGGGTCTGGTCGTCCACGGGCGCCTGATCGCTGGCGAATCGGCCGACAGCCTCAACGACGCGCTCGATGATGGCGGTCGCATCGAGGCCGCAGCTTTTCAAAACCTCGTCGAGACGCTCGACTCCGAACTGCTTGTTATCGGGATCCATGGTCTCGGTGATGCCGTCGGTGTAGAACGCCAGGATGTCGCCCGGCCGAAGCTGCAGGGTGGTCTGCTCGTATTCCAGGTCGTCAAAGAGGCCCAGCGGGGGGCCGCCGATCTCCTCGAGCGAGTGAACCGAGCCGTCGCCACAGCGCTTCAGACGCGGCGGATTGTGTCCTGCACTCGAATAGGTGAGGGTGCGTCGTTCCGGGTCAAAGATGCCATAGAACGCCGTGACGAAGATTTCATTGGCGACGGTGTAGTGGCCCGACAACTGCTGATTGACGTAATCCAGCAACTTGGCCGGCGGGTCGGCCGGACCGGGAATGCTGTGCGCCAGGCTGTGTGTGATCGCCATCATGACGGCGGCGGGCGTTCCGTGGCCGCTGACATCGGCGATCAGGATTCCCCAGCGGCCGTCGGGCAACGGGAAAAAGTCGTAGTAATCGCCGCCGGCCCAGCGCGACGTGCGATAATACGTGGCCAGCTCGAAGTTGGGGATCCTGGGGTTCACCTGGGGCAGGAGCGATCGCTGAATATCGGCAACGACCTTGAGCTCGCGCTCGACGATCTCGTAAGCATGCTTTAACTCATCTCCCAAGACGAGGTTGTGCGTTGCCCGGCCGAACAGGCTGCTGACCCAGACCCATTCGGGGAACTTTGCATGGTCAAAAGCCGCCGGCCCCTGCCGCAGCAGGATGACCATGTTGAGCGCCATTCCCCGGTCGTAGGTGGGGACCGCCATCAACGAGCGGAATCCCTCCAGGTACTCGATCGCGGGGTCGTCGGGCAACAGCAGCGGACTGATGTCGTCGATGAGACGAGGCTCATCACCATAGATGAGGTCGCCCAGCAGCCCGCCTTCAAGCAGGGGCAGGCGATCCTTCTCTTTCCAGGGATTGATCACGTCGTTCCAGGTACTGGAGCGCGTGATCCGGTATCGGGGCGACTCGAGGTCCCGCCGGCTGATCGAGATCCAGCGGTCGGCCGGCATCAACTGGCGAATCCGCGCCGTACGACCGAACCATTGCCTGGGGATCGCTTTGCAGACTCATCTCGCCCATCGCTTCCACGATGAACGCGAGCTGCTCCTGCCAGTCGCCCGGCAGGAGACCGAATCCGCGTTGTTCTTTCTTCGTCAGCGTGGTGACTGCATTCATGATCGCAATCGGCCTCGTCATCAATAAAAACTCTGTATCACGCGATATTGTACAGCGCTCGTCGAGAGGGGGACGGATCGCGAGCGAACGAACGTCGGGATCGGCCGGCGGGCGGTCAAAAAGCGTTGCTGTCAGCGGGAGGTGACGGCTCGGGACCGGCGTCGGTCCACGGCTTTGTCTCGATACCTCGAGACCCGCTCTCGGCGCAGCAGTGAATGTGCGGTAACAATTAGATACAAATATGTTTATTTTAGAAAATAATTTTTGTCCGGCGGTGCCTCGTGCGATGTGAACGACTTCTGGTAATCGGGATCGTAGATATCAATAATTTTATAAGTACCCGCGGTGATCCACTCGCCCTCCTTCCAGGCTCCCTTGGAATCAAGTTTCTTGGTGATCGTCAGGCTTTGAATGAAGACGCGTCCCCAGAACAGCCACTTGCCGCCGATATTATGAACGAAGTACACGCGCACCGGATCGAGCTGGAAGATGCGAGCGCTCGGCTTATCGTGAAACTTGAAGATACGGCCGGCCACGGCCTCGAGCCGCACCGGCCGCTTGCAGTGCTTTGCGTGGTCGAGCAGCCGCGCCGGGAATCCTTGTTCGGTGGTGAGCTGAAGCGTGTCGTTGATTTCCAGATAGCTTCCCATGGATTTCCTCTGGTCGGCGGCCCTCGGCCGGATCACGTCGCCATCGGTTCTTTGGCGGGTGGGCGCGGCAAAGAGCCACGAAAGTCCGCGATATCAGGATTCCGGTGCCGGTTTAAATCGGAAGCACGGGCCATAGGTCTGCCCGTTCTTGCCGGGAATCGGGGTGCGCATGAGCGGCTTCGCGTAGCGCTCGAGCTCGAACATGGTGTCGATGGCACGCACGAGTGCGGCCTGGCCGTGCGGCCGGCTGGAGTCCGCGGGATCGCCTCGCCACGCATTCTGGAGCAGCCGCAGCAGCTCGGAATAGGTGTCGTCGAACCGATCGATCAGGCACCACACCTCCGGCGTGACGTCTTTTTTTCGGTACCCTCCCTTCGGAACCGTTGCCATGGGCCAGGTGTCCGGGAATGGGATCGAATCCGTATAGACATACTTGTTATTGTCTGCATCGTAAACGAGTTTCTTCCGCTTGCGAATCTGGCTGAAGCGATAGTAGTGGGCGTGGTTGTCGTGCGCCCACTCGACGGGTGCGCGGTTGCGCTTGTGCTTGCTCACTGGCTCGGAGCTACCCTCGCCTTGCTCCTGGATCATGCGAATTGCCTTTTCGACGTCCTTGACGGTCGAGATCACCTTCCAGGACAAGGGGCCTGCGATCTGATGATCGGGGGACATGGGCGGATCGAATTCTTTGAAGGCTTCGAGGATACACTCGTAAACCTCCCCGATTGTGCGCTCCGGTGCGGGGAGAGGGCCGTCGCGCTCGACATTCTTGGGAAACACGGCGGGCCGCTCGATTGTCAGAAAGGTCTCGAGCGATTCCTCGTTCAAGCCCGAGAGCCCCACCAGGAGGCCGGGATGGACGTCGCGAGGCAGATGGCCGGGATAGGTGGGGACGAAGGTGGCGGGCCGGCAGATCCTGGGTGTGCCCCCGATCGCAGCGAGCATGTTGCAGTCGAGGGCCATGTGCAGCATTTCTTCCTGGACGATCTCGCGGATCGACCGGGCCACTTCGTGCAGCTCGTCCTTGATCGACCAGAGGGCAGAGGTACGGAGGAATGGTGGCGAATTCCAGCGTGATCGCCGCTTGCAGCGATTCCTTGAGCCAGGGCAGGTAGTCCTTCGGCTTGCGCGGCGGCGCCGCCTGTTTCCTGGCCTCGGGAGGGTGGGCAAGGAGCTGCTTCCAGCCCAGCACGATCTGCTGCATCGACGGCTTTGCCACCTGGAGCGGCTGGCCCGGATTGGTCTTAGATTTCGATCGCATGGGCTCTTTGCGCAACCTCGTGGGAAACCGTCGAAAGGGAATCTGGCGGACCGCCGCAGAAATGGTCGCCCAATCGCAGCGCCAGCGCCGTCAGCGTGAGCGTGGGGTTGACGGCCGAGCCGCTGGGAAAGACCGCATTCGAGCAGACGTAGAGATTGTCGACGCCGTGAACTCGGAGGTTTTCATCAACGACGCCGATCTCGGGCGACTTGCCCATCCGGCAGGTCCCGCTTGCGTGGTGGCCGCCGGGATCGTCAACGCGCTTGAACTTGACCTGGTACTTCATCTGGAGGATGACCTTTTCCATGCGGCTCGAGATGCTTGCGCACGTCGGCGACATCCTGGGCGTTGCGATTGAAATCAACCTTGGTGCAGGGGAGCCCAAAGCTGCGCTTGCCGCTGCCGAGCATCACGCGGTTGTCCTTTCGACCTTTTTCCTCCAGGAATGCCTGCAGCTCCATGATCCTGGGGCCGGTGAGGATCGCCTTGATCTCGGAGCGCGACTTACCCTTGATCATCAAGTCGGCGAAATCGACGTTCGGAAGAGCGCGGTTCTTGAACAGGAAGAGCTTTCCTTCCTTCTGGTATCGCGGTGAGTCGTACGTGCGCGACATGAGCGTGGGAAAATCGTATTCCTGGAACCAACATTCTTCGTTGCCGGTATTCACGCCGCGCACGACGAGGATCGAGTGCGTGACGAGATAGCGGCCGAGGAGCGCATGACCCTCACCGACCCCGCTGGGCCAGTACGTGTCACCCGAGAGCATGAGAAGCTTTGGAGACTCGTAGGCGCCAGAGCACACGATCACTGTCTGGGCATGCACCTGCCGGGCTTCGTGGGTTACGGGGTCGATGAATTCGGCGCCGCGCGCCTGTTTCTTGGAGTTGAAAAGGATCCTGGTCACGGGTGCTTCGCAACGGACCTTGAAGTTTTCGTAACGGTTGTCGTGGCGCAGATCCTCGAGCACGTACTGGGCTGTAAAGCGGCCCCCGATGGGGCAATACTTGCAGGTGCCGGTCGCCATGCACTTGCGATAACGCGCAATCGGCATCCTGCCGGGCTCGATCTTGAGCGATTCGAATGCCCGGATCATCTCGCCGTCGGCGGCCGTCCATTCGAATGGGGGAAGAGGGTAGGGCTTGTCGGCGCGCCTGGCATTCCAGGTTTCGTTGTGGTTGCCGCACACCGAGAGAAAGTCTTCCGCGCGGTCGTAAAAAGGGGCGAGGTCGTCGTACTCGAACGGCCAGTTTCCCCCCTCGCCTGTGTTTTCCAGGAGGTGGAAGTCCTCCGGCTGCAGCCTCAGGCACCAGCCCCCCCAGTGCAGGGTGGAACCGCCGTAGGCGACGACGCGGTTCCCGGCGAAATCCCACCGGGTGTTCCCGACCGATTCGGTTTCGTTTGCTTGATCGTAGGTGTGATCATAGGGCCTACGATTGTGGACGACGTAGTCCCACCAGTGGCGCCGATTCTTGGCGGCGATCTCCGGTCCCGCCTCGAGCATGAGGATCGAAGTGCCGTGATCATGCTCGAGCAGCCGCCTGGCGACCGTCGCACCGGCGACGCCGGATCCGATGAAAAGATATTCCACTTGCTCGGCGGTCACTTCTTCTCTCCGCCCGGCTTGTACGCAGCGCACGCGCTCCGTCCAGTTGTAGCGCGAACCGCGCAGGAAGCCATTGTAGTTCTTACCTCGGTTCTTCCAGACATTGAAGAACCCTCGGAAGCCGCTGGCGACGACCTGCACGCGGATGAATTCGTCGACGACGAACTTCTTGGCGTGCGCCAGGCGAGTCCGGGGAGGCCCCTCGGAGACGCCGCTTCCGAAGAACAAGAAGCGGTACGCATCCGTTTCGCCGTACATGACGATCAATTCGTCAATCACCGCGATGGCGTTCGTATACTCGGCGACGTAGCTCGGGGCGACCGTGGTCTTGCAATCGATGAACTCGAGCCATGAGCTCTTGAGCCTGGTCGAGCCCAAATCGTCCTTGTCGACGTTTCTCCAGTTCATTCCGATCTGAACGAAGAGCCGCCAGAGCGCGGTTTCCTCGGGAACCGTCAGTTTCCGGACTTCACCCGGGAGCAGGTCAGGCTGCAACGGCGCCAGCCACGAAGCCCCGCCGACGGGGCTGGTGTCGGTTTCCGTGAGTGTCATCGCTCACCTTCATGTTCACGGCAAACATTTGCCGACCCACGCCGGAGATGCGGCTCCCGGACGATCGGCGTCACCGGGACCGGAGGCCTTAAACCATTGGACAAGGCCGATCGATCGCGGGCAAGAAAAAAAGTCAAAAAAAGCGTGTAGGTACGGGTGGCCGGGCTTCGGCTCAAAACTGGCGTGAAGTCTCGGACTACTCGCCGGCAAACGCGGTGGGGCGCTGATCGCCGCGGAATCTCTCACGCGTCTGAAGCTTCGCGAATCACGCTTTTCCTGGCAGAGGACGATTCTCATGGGCCCCGCGGACTTTCGGGGCTGGATGGCGTGGCGAGCCGCCAGTCCGGGGCGACGCGCGTGCTCGGGCATCCAGGCGGACCCGTCCTGGATGTCCAGAGAGCCAGCGGCGATAATGTTCCCCTCTGGTCGCACGGAGTTTCAGCAAACAGGGAGCCAGCGAACCGTGGCCCGGATTCCGCCCCTTCACGACGATGAGGCTGTGCATCTACCGGAAGCTCGTGCCGAGCTGGACGCCATTACCGCGCAGCACGGGCGGGTCACCAATATGAAGCGCACGCTGGCCCGCGCTCCGGTTGCGCTGCGGGCCCTCATGACCTGGTACGACCTGCGAGATGAAGTTGTCCCGTTCCTGGGCGAGCGGCTCACGATTCTGTTCGCGCACGCGATCTCGGCCGGTACGGACTGCCTGGTGTGTTCGACGTTCTTCCGTCGCATGCTCATCGAGTCGGGAGAAGACCCGGAGGCCCTGCGACTGGACGACTGGGACGAAGTGGTCGTCGCGTACGGCCGGCAACTGGCGGCGGACCCGCATGGCGTGTCGGACGAGCTGTTCGCGCGCCTGGCGGAGCGTCTGCGGCCCGAGCAGATAGTGGCGCTGACGGTGTTTGGCGGTCTGATGGTCGCAACCAACATTTTCAACAACGCGCTCCAGATCGACCTGGACGATTACCTCCAGTTCTATCGCAAGGAGCGACGTTCGTGAGCATGGGTACAAGCGCCGGCGGGACGATGTCGTTTGATCTGGCAGGGCAGACGGCCCTGATCACGGGTGCCGCGCACGGGCAGGGGCGCGCGGCGGCGCTGGCCCTGGCGAAAGAGGGGGTGCGGATTGTCGCGCTCGACATCGCGGGATCGCTGGCGTATCCCGGTTACGCGATGGGGTCGTCGGAAGAACTTGCGAGCCTGTCGGAGGAATGCCATGCGCTGGGCGTGGATTGTTTGAGCGTGGTCGCCGACGTGCGTGACGATCAGGCTGTGAGTGCGGGCGTACGGAGCGCGACCGAGCGATTTGGCGGCATCGACATCCTGTTCAACAACGCCGGCATCTGCGGATATGGCCTGGCGCACGAGCTCACCGAGGATGCGTGGGACACGATGCTCGACATCAACCTGAAAGGGGCCTGGATCGTCGCGCGGCGGGTGATGCCGGTCATGATGGAAGGGCGCCGAGGAGTGATCATCAATAATTCATCGGTGGCCGGGCTGCGCGGGATGGCCCGGCTCAGTCATTACGCCGCGTCGAAGTGGGGGCTGGTGGGATTGACCAAATCGTGGGCGATCGAGCTGGCTCCGTTTAACATCCGTGTGGTGGCCTTGTGTCCGACCGGCGTGAACACGCCGATGAACGACGGCCTGGCGATGCTCGAAGGAACCACCCCTCAGGCAATCGCCGAGCGGTCGGCGGGAAACTTGCTGGCGATGCCGTGGATCGAGCCGGCCGACGTCGGCGCTGCCGTCGTGTTTCTGGCCTCTCGCCACGCGCGGTCGATCACCGGGTCGGAATTCGTTCTCGACGCGGGGTTGCTCGCGCGGTAGGGGCGCCTTGGGGCCTTGATTGATCGTAGCATGTGCACGGTATCATCTCGCAGAACTGCTGCAGAGCGATTCGTGCCGGGTGAGATCGGGGTTGGCGATGAGTCTCGACGGTTACCGGCTTCTGACGCAGCTCGGAGCCGGGCCCGACGGAGTGGCGTACCGCGTCTATCCGACCTGACGACCACGACCGCGCTGGTTCTTGACCTGGCCCGCGCGGGGCGACGCTCGCCGCTGGCAGGGGCTTGCGCTGCGGCTGCGGCTGGCGGCCGGATTTGAACACCCGCTGGCGATTCGCGTGCTCGAGCTCGAGCTTGTCGAGCCTCGCCCGTACGCGGTGCTCGAGTGGGTCGGAGATACGAGCATTGCCGAGGCCTGGAATGCCGGGGCGCTGCGGCGGCCTTCGGAGGTGATCGAGCTTGTCCGTGCGCTAGCCGGCGTGCTTGCCGCGGCCCATCGTGTCGGGCTGCCTCACGGCAGGATCGGACCGGCGGGCGTGTTTCTGGTCGACGGAAATCAGCCGAAGCTCGACTTCACCGGCGTGCTTGCGGGGTTTCCGCCGGAGCAGAAGACCGAGGCGTCGCCCGGGGACGCGCGCCGGAATTCGGGCCGGGGATTCACCTGGCGGCGGCGCGAGCGGCCGACCTGCAAAACCTTGGCCGGCTGGTCGACTGGTTGGTCAAACGTGGGACCGAGCCTGCGGGCGACGGAGAATGGGTCAGCGACCGGGAGGCCGGGTCGTTGCTCTCCGACCTGGTGAAGAGACTACTCGTTGACGATCCCGCCGAGCGCCCGACGGCGCGGGAGGTTGAAACGCTGGCCGGGCGGTTGGCCCCGATGGATGCCACCGGCGAGTGGAGCAAGCCCGGAGACAATTTGGCGTTCTTGGTCTCGACGCCGCGACCCGGCGATTCGCAACCGCTGGGAGCGAGCGGCGACTTTGGCACGGTCGTGCTCGATGCCGGCGTTCCGCGGCTGGGGCGCTATCGGCTGCTGGAGAAACTGGGCGAGGGGGGGCAGGGGATCGTACACCGGGCCCTTGATCCTTGCGACGGCTCGATCGTCGCGATCAAGGTCTTGCGGTCGGACAGGCTCGACAATCCCGCGGTCCTGAGGCGGTTCCGCAAGGAGGCCCGCCTGATGGCGGAGGCCAACAATCCCCACGTGGTCAACTTGCTGGAGTTCAACGAGGACGACGGAATCCCGTACATGGTCCTGGAATTCGTGGCCGGCGTGAGCCTGGGCCAGTTGCTCGTGGACCGGCGCCGGCTCGAGGAGAGCGAGGCCCTCTCGCTGATCGCGGCCACGGCCCGCGGCTTGACTGCGGCCCACGACCGCGGGATCGTCCACCGGGACATCAAGCCCAGCAACATCCTGCTGCTGGATTCCGGGCCCCCCGGCATTCATGCCGTCACCGGCACCGACGGATTTCTCGGCGGGGGCCACGTCGACGGGCTCGCTGCCACCGCCGCATCGACGCTGGAAGCGACCGCCAATCCCGACGCCGCTAGACCTCGCGTCAAGATCTCGGATTTCGGGCTAGCCCGGCACGTCGTGGATAGCGAATCGCTGGCCCTGACGGCGGCCGGGTCGCTGCTGGGAACGCCTCACTACATGGCGCCGGAACAATGGACCGGGCGCGCGGTCGACCCGCGGACGGACGTTTATGCGATGGGCGCGACGCTGTTTCACCTGCTGGCCGGCCGGCCTCCGTTCATCGCGGAGACGCGGGACGAGCTATGCGCGCAGCACTGCAATCAAACACCGCCGTTGCTGCCGACATTGGTTCCGTCGGTGAGCGACGGGGTCGCGCAGGTGGTGGCGCGTGCGCCTGCGGAAGCAGCCAGAGGACCGGTATGTCGACGCCGGCGAGATGCTGCGCGACATCGAGGCATTGCTGCACGGCAAGCCGACCGACCTGGCGATCCATCCGCGGCTACCGGAGTGCGACCCGCAAAAAGTGCTGCAATTCGAATGGCGATGGGAGCTGCAGTCGTCACCGCGGCAGCTCTGGCCGCTCGTCACCAATACCGATCGGCTGGACCGAGCGATCGGGTTTCCGCCGGTCAAGCACACGACCCGTTACGAGCCGGAGCGAGGCGTACGGAATTTCATCGAAGGACGCAAGGCGGGCATGGTCGAGGCGGGCGAGGAGCACGCGTACGAATGGATCGAGCCGCGCCGCATGAGCGTGCTGCGGGAGTACAGCCAGGGCCCGTTCCGCTGGCTGGTGAGCGTGGTCGAGCTTTTGCCCGGGCAAAAGGGCGGCACGACCTTGATCCACCAGCTCCGGCTCGAGCCGAGCACCTGGACGATTCGCGTTGGATCGCGCTGGGGCGTCGGGGTCAGCCTGCGAAAAAGCCTGGGTCGCGTTTACGAGCGCATCGACGCGACCGTGATGAGCCAGCAGCACGACTCGATTTCGACGGCGACGGATCCGTTTGAGGAACCGGAGCGGCTGCCGGTGGTGCGCCGCGAGCGACTGGAGCGGTTGCTGGACCGGCTGGCCGCGCACGGTGTCGACCCAGGCGTGGTCGAGCGCCTGGGCGAGCACGTGACCCGGGGGTCGGCGCAGGAGATCGGCCGGATCCGGCCGATCGCGCTCGCGGAGCGATTCCGGCTGGATCCCGACCAGGTCATCGTCGCGTGTCTGCATGGCGCGAGCGAGGGGTTGCTCGAGCTGCACTGGGATCTGCTTTGCCCGGTCTGCCGCATTTCGTGCCAGGTCACGGACACGCTGCGCGCGATTGCCGAGCATGCTCACTGCGAAGCGTGCCATCTCGACTTTCAGCTTGACTTTGCCGGCTCGATCGAGCTTTTCTTCCGCGTGCATCCGGAAATACGCGAGGCCGACCTCGGCACGTACTGCATCGGCGGGCCGGCGCATTCGCGGCACGTGCTGGCTCAGCTCCGGATCGCACCCGATGAGCGAATTGAAGTGGAGCTCGAGCTGACCGAGGGTTGGTACCGGCTGCGCGGCCCGCAGCTTCCGTGGTCGGCGGAGTTCCAGGTGAGCGGCACAGCGATGCTGCGCCGCTGGGACATCGACCTGGGTGCCGCCGACGCGCCGGAGCGCCCTGCACCGCTGCGTGCCGGCAAACAGTATCTCCTCCTCTGCAACCCCCATCCGCGCGAGCTGCTCGTCCGTGTCGAGCGAACCGCGCAGCGGCACGACGCGCTGACTGCGGCCCGCGCCGCATCGCTGCCACTGTTTCGCGAGCTGTTCCCCCGCGAGCTTCTGGCTCCGGGCCAGCTCGCCACGGTCGCGACCGTGACCTTGCTCGTGACCGCACTCGACCCCGCCCAGGCAGATTCGCTGTACGACGACCTGGGTGATGCCCGCGCCTTCAACGTGATCCACAAGCATTTCGAGTGCCTGGGCGAGGCGATCCGCCGCGGCGGCGGAGCGGTGATCAAGAACATGGGCGAGGGCGTGCTCGCCTCGTTCGGCGATGTCAGCGCGGCCGTGCGCACGGCACTCGAATTGCCGCAACAACTCGCGCGCGGCGCGGCGACCCCGTTGCTGCGGGTGCGCTTGGGTGTGCACCGCGGCACCACGCTGGCCGCCACCTTCAACGATCAACTCGATTACTTCGGCAGGACAGCCCGGCAGGCCGCGGGGATTCTCCGCCACGCGCACGACGGCGACCTGATCCTCACGGATGCGGTCGCGGCCCTTCCCGAGGTCGCGGCCCTGCTGTCGGAGCGCCAGATCGAAACCGAGGTGGTCCCGACCGACCTCGCCGGTCACCCGCATGTGATCAGGGTCAGGCTCAGCAAGGCCGAGGCCGAGCGCTGGTGACCCGCGCCCGGAAGCAGCCGTCGACAGGATTCGCTGCGCTCGAGCCGGGGCCGCCGGTCCTACTTGGCGGCACGACCGCACCACGTAATGGAATGGACGGGGCTTCAGCAGTGCGCGCTGCAGTGCCTCGATGCGAGTGTCGATTTCCTGGGACTGCGAATGGAGCGCCGCGCTCTCTGGGTGTGACGGCAGGAAGTGGTCGAGGAAGCGCAGGCCCTGGGCGAGCTGGCTCCGGGCGTCGGTGAGCTGGACGAGCACGCTAGCCTCGGCATCCCAGGGACCGCCGGGCTCCCACCCGTCGGCCGTGGCCGACGCGATGTTGAGACTGGCTGCGAGCTGTTTGTCGGTGAAAGCACCCAACGATCGACCGTCGACCTTCACCTCGTATCGCCCGGTGGGCAGGTTTGCCAGGGTCAGCATGTAGCGGTTCAGCTCGTCGGGGATCGGGACGAACCGAAACTGCAAGGCGCCGAAGAGACCGAAGTTGACCGGCAGACCATCGTCGAGCCGATCAAACTCGAGCTGGCCGCCGTCGGGATCGACCCGCCCGGAAAGGTTGGCGACGCGACAGCCGGAGGACGAAATCACGGCGGGTTTGCTCGCGTCGACGGCGACCGCCGTGACCTCGGTGGGGGCATTCAGGCCCTTCAAGATCGCATACGCCATCGCGAGCTGTCCGAGCTCGGTCAAGTGAATGCCGTCGGCGGCGTGCAGCGCGGTCTGATCCTGGGGCTTGGCGCTGGCATTGACGGCGATGACCTTGCGCTGAACTGCGCGCCATGGTGCGCGCGACGTCGATGGAGTGCTCGCCCAGGGACCGAGCCAGCGCCATCCCTTCGTCGCACATGACCTGGAGAAACCCGTGTTCGGCGGTGTCCGGATTCTCGGCGGTCACAGCCGCCGAGGCGATGAATACCCGTACGCCATGCTGCTTGCCTTGCTCGACCAAGCCGCGGACAGCGTCCAGATAGATGCGCTTATGCTCGGCATCCGCCTTCGCGCCCCAGCCGATGTCGTTGACCCCGTACGCGACGATAAGCACGGTCGGCCGATGCGGGAGGACGTCGCGACTGAACCGCGCGAGGCCGCCGGCGGCGGTGTCGCCACCCCAGCCGGCATTGACGAAACGGACCTTTCGATCGGGGAACCGCAGCAACGTGTAATTCTCGACGATCTTGCCGTAGGTTCGCGCCGCGGTGATGCTGTCTCCGAGAAATACGACGGTGTCGCCGTCTCGCAACGCAAACTCCGCGAGGGCTGCACGAGGGGAGCCAAGGACTGAAAACAAGGCCAGGCCAAGCACCGCAGCCAGGCCCAGCCGGCGGTTTGAACGTGCGCGAACGTCGAACATGATTCTGGTTTTCCCGGAATAAGAGCGGTATGACATTCGTCTTCCCAATCCGCGTGAGCCCATCGTATCCTGGTCAATTACACGGCCTGAAATCCCTCAAGTAAAGTCTACAAGGCCGGCAAACCCGCCTCGTCAATTCCTGGTTGAACCCGGATAAAAGCATGAATCGACGTTTAGTATCTACGAAGTATAAGGTGCTTACATACGTAATTGCAATCATCGCAAGCCTGGCTCGAGCGGGCCTCGCCGACGACGGGGCCAAGGTAGCCGATGCCGCCGCGCAGGAACAAACGCTACGACCCGCCGATTGCGGGTGCGTCGGACGAGGGGCAACGAGCGATCCGATCATTTCGGGTGCCGGCCGGACTGACGGTCGAGCTTTATGCGGCCGAGCCGCTACTGGCCAACCCTGTCGCTTTCTGTATCGATGAAAAAGGTGGCGTGTTCGTCGCAGAGACGTTTCGCCACGGCGACGGGGTGACCGACACGCGCGAGCACATGGACTGGCTCGACGATGACCTCGCCTGCCGGACGGTCGCTGACCGCGTGGCGATGTACAGGAAGTTTTTCGGGAAAGGATTTGCGAGCTACGAGATCGAGCACGAGCGTGTACGGCGCATCGTGGACCGCGACGGCGACGGCCGCGGGGATACGGCGACCGTGTTTGCCGACGGATTCAACGATCCAGCCGCCGGGATCGGCGCGGGCCTGCTGGCGCGCAAGGGGGACGTCTGGTATGCATGCATCCCGTGGCTGTGGAAGCTGCGCGACCAGAACGGAGACGGGCGCGCGGAGCAGCGCGAGCTGTTGCACGAGGGGTACGGCGTACACGTCGGTTTTCTGGGCCACGACTTGCACGGGCTGCGGTTTGGCCCGGATGGAAAGCTGTATTTCAGCATCGGCGACCGCGGGTTCAACGTGACGACGCGCGAAGGCCGGAAGCTGGCCGTACCGGACACAGGCTCGGTCCTGCGCTGCAACCCCGACGGCAGCGCACTTGAGGTTTTTGCCACCGGGCTGCGCAATCCGCAGGAGCTGGCTTTTGATCAATTTGGGAATCTCTTCACCGGCGATAATAATTCCGATAGCGGCGATCGCGCGCGCTGGGTCTACGTCGTCGAAGGGGGCGACAGCGCCTGGCGGATCGGCTATCAATTCATCGAATCGCCGCGCAGCCGAGGGCCGTGGAACGAGGAAAAGCTCTGGAATCCGGCGTTTCCTGGCCAGGCGGCTTATATCGTCCCGCCGATCGCCAACATCGCCGACGGTCCGTCCGGGCTCACTTACGACCCGGGAGTGAGCCTGCTTCCCGCCGAGTACAAGAACCACTTCTTCCTGGTCGACTTTCGCGGCTCGAGCGACTCGAGCGGGATCCGCAGCTTCGACCTCGAGCCCAGCGGAGCGTCATTCCGGCTGACCAACCCTCAGCAGTTCGTGTGGTCGGTGCTGGCGACCGACGTCGATTTCGGGCCAGACGGAGCCCTGTATTTCAGCGACTGGGTCGAGGGCTGGTCGAAGCCGAAAAAGGGACGGATCTACCGGGTGCTCGACGCAACGCGTCGCGACCGAGCGGACGTCCGGGAAGTGCAGTCGCTGCTGGCGCAGGGAATGGACGGCCGGTCGAGTCGACGCGCTCGTCCGGCTGCTCGGCCATCCCGACATGCGGGTCCGCCAGGAGGCTCAATTCGCCCTCGCCGCCCGCGGCCGCGAAGCATGGCAGGCCCTGGCCCGAGTGGCCGGGTCCAAGGGGACCACGCTCGCCAGGATCCACGCGATCTGGGGCCTGGGCCAGGCCGCCCGGACCACGATCGACGGACGTCGCGAGAGCCAGTGGGGCGCGCTTGGGCCCTTGCTGAGCGATGCCGACCCTGAAGTCCGTGCCCAGGCGGCCAAGGTGCTGGGAGACGTGAACGAACCGCAGGCGCCTCGGCGGACTCAGCAAGCTGGTCGACGACGCCAGCCCGCGCGTTCGATTCTTCGCGGCGATCGCGCTGGGCAAGCTGGGGCGTCCGGAATCGGTCGAGCCGCTGTTGCGGATGCTGCGCGCGAGCGACGACAAGGATCCATACCTGCGCCATGCCGGTGTGATGGGCCTGGCCGGTGCCGGCAAGCAAGCGGCCTGGAAGGACGCGATCCACGACCGCTCGCCGGCGGCGAGGATGGCGATCTTGCTGGCACTGCGGCGGCTCGAGGATCCAGAGGTCGCGCAGTTCCTGAATGATCCCGACCCGCGGCTCGTGCTGGAAGCCGCGCGGGCGATCAACGATTTGCCGATCACGGGCGCGGTCGCCGCGCTCGCGGCGGTTCGCCTCGAATCAAGCGCGCCTTTGCCGCTACTGCGCCGCGTGCTCAATGCCAATTTCCGACTGGGCGGGAGCGAGCACGCGGCCGCGCTGGCCGCGGCCGCCAGCCGACAAGACTTGCCCGACGCCGCGCGCGCCCTGGCACTGGACATGCTCGCAAAATGGGCCAAACCGCCCGGGCTCGATATGGTGATGGGTCTCTGGCGGCCGTTGCCGGAGCGATCGGCCGAGCCGGCGGCCGCCGCGCTTGGACCCAACGTCGTGAAGCTTTTGACCTCGGGACCCGCCGCGGTTCGCGGCGCCGCGGTGCTCGCCGCCGCAGCGCTTCGTCTCAAAGAGGCCGGCGAGCCGCTTGCGCTGCTGGCCGTCGATCGCGAACAGCCCGACCGGATCCGCGCCGAGGCGATCAAGGCGCTCGACCTCCTGGAGGATCCGCGACGGATCGCGGCCACGCACCGGGCGCTCGTGCTGCCCGGTGCCAAGAGCCGCACCGAGGCACTTCGGGTGCTTGCAAAGCTCGATCCGGCCGCGGCGATCGCACCGCTGGAGGATCGAATTGCGCATGGCTCAACGGCCGAGCGCCAGGGGGCCGTCATGGTCCTGGCCGCGATGCCCGGGGACGAGCCACGGAAGGCGCTTCTCGGCTGGCTCAATCGGTTGATCGCCGGCCAGGTTCCCGCGGAGATCCAGCTCGACCTCATCGAGGCCGCGGCCAAACGCCCGGAGGCCGAGTTTCGGGGCAAGCTGAAGGACTACGAGTCGTCCAAGCCGCGGGGCGACGTGATGGCACCCTATCGCGAGGTCTTGACCGGCGGCGACTCGCAGCGCGGGATGACGATCTTCATGACCAGGACCGACCTGGAATGCGTCCGCTGTCACAAGGTCAAAGGCGCGACGGCCGAGCCGGCCGGCGGCGACGTGGGCCCCGAGCTTTCCGACGTCGGCGCCCGCCAGACGCCCGCGTATCTGCTCGAATCGATCGTCGACCCCAACAAGCAGATCGCTCAGGGCTTCGAATCGATCGTCGTGGCCACCACCGACGGCAAGGTAGAGACCGGCATCCTGCGCGGCGAGGATGAACGGGAGGTCCGGCTGATGACCGCCCTTGGCAAGCCGATCACGCTGGAGAAAGCGACGATCGAAGAGCGGAAGCGTGGCCCGTCGGCGATGCCTGCCGACCTGGCGAAGAAGCTCTCAAAGATGGAGCTTCGCGACCTCGTCGCATTTCTGGCTAGCCTGAAATCGGCCCCGAGCATCCCTCGAGCCCGCAGACGAAGTGACGCCGCGCAATTCCGCTGTCAAAACAGCCCGGGAATCACGGTTTCCGGCCCCGCGGGCTGGGCGTGATTCATCAGGGGACCAAGGCAGCGGCAACACCGTCGGTGCCTGCACTTGAATTCGGGCGGCTCGCCACTGGCGCTCCTGCGTCCGGAGGAAGCGCTGCGCTGCCGGGAGCAAACGGTGTTATTTCTTCTTGTCCGCCGTCTTGCTGTCGGCCGGACTGGTCTCAACGGGCTTTTTCAAATAAACCTTGTTTTTGGCATTTGCAGACATGTTATCTCTGAATTTGTTGATCGCTTCGGAATTGCTCGCCTTGAATTCACCGGGCCCTTCGGGCACGGTTTCGCCGCATCCAGCGAGGCCGAGGGCCAGGACGACTCCCGCGATACCCGAGCATAAACGTCGCATCGGTGTCTGCTCCCAAGGGCGTTCAAGAATCAGCAAGGCATTCCAGTGACACGTGAGCAATCGATAAAGCAATGCCGCCCGCCGCGCAGGATTCATGCCCGGGGGCTTCGGTCGCCCCCGGGCATGCGGCTCGTTAATAGGCGTCGGAGCTCAAGGCTTCTGAGCCATTGCGAGTGCCGATCGCCCACCAGGGCTGGTAGTTGATCTGGTTTTTGATGAAACGGACCGAGCCATCGGCAAAGCAGATGTTGACACCGTTGGGATGATTGGACGAGGGGGGAAGGGCGTCCATGAAGCTGCCCCAGCCGCCGCCGGTCGTCGTGCCCAGGCTGGGACCGCCCAGGCCGCCCGGGTTGATGTTGGGATCGTTCAGGGCCGCGCAGCTCGTGCCGTTGGGCGGCATGAAGTGGTTGTACGCGTCCCAGCTCAGGCTGGATCCGGGATTGCCGGCGAGCCAGATGTTGCCATTGGCCGGAGGGAGAACTCCCACGGAGAGATACGTACCGGGAAGAGCCTTGCAGGCCTGCATGAACAGCAGGGCCGAGACCCCGCCCTGAGGGCCCTGGTCCCATAAATTATTGAACGGAACGAGCCACTCGTACGTTCCCTGACGCGTGGTTGCGGCCAGCGCGATCGGCCCGACGGGACCCGACCCGATCAAGGATTCGCTGAAGAGCGCCGTGTTCGAGCTGCCGTCGGTGATACCCTCGAAGCCGAAAGTGCTGCCGCTGTTGCCGTTGGTATAGACGCCGGAGTAGCTCAGCGGCGGATCGTCCTTGAGCGGGACGAGCATGCCGGTCCAGGCCATGAAATTAGCCGGCCCGCCGACGTTGGCCATGTAGTTCTTGCGGGTGCCAGGCCCGATGTCCGTCACTTTCTTATCGTCCGAGGGGCAGATCAACACCGCGACCTGGGTGGCCAGGACGGTCGTATTCTGCGGGTCCCACCCGGCCGATGTCGGGCCAAGCCATCCCGAGCTCACGTACCAATTCAACTGGTTAAACAGCACATTCTGCTCGAGCTGACCCAGGAGGGAAGCCGTCCAGTCGAGCGGCCACGGATCGTAATAAAACCCATTGGTTCCGAAGGTGTTTCCCCAGACGTTGAAGCTCCCGTTCTGGACCAGAGGCGGGAAAGTCTGCATCTGAGACTGGTAGTTGTGTGCAGCAAGCCCCAGTTGCTTCAGGTTGTTCGTGCACTGGGCTCGCCGCGCAGCCTCGCGCGCCGTCTGGACTGCGGGCAACAGCAAGGCGATGAGAATAGCGATGATCGCGATAACGACCAGCAACTCGATGAGCGTGAAGCCTCGGCGAGTTCGCACGTGAATCCCCCTTTCGGGTTCGCAAGACGTTTGATCGACTGCTCCAACTCGGTTCGACCCGATGCATCTCTCAGTGGGCCTGGATGACTGAGTTTGCCTCGCTTATCAAACCGGCTTACTGCTGAATTTAACCGACTCCGGTCCCAACTACGAGAAAGGATCGGAGTTTAGCATTGCCCTCAGTCCTATCCTATTGAATCGCGCACAAACCGCAAGGAGATACCGGACATTAGTCGAAGGGATCACCAGATGAACCGGCGACATTCATGCGTGCACATCGAGATTGATCCGTCGGGATGGTTCGGGCAGAATTCACGAAGGGTGGATTTCAGGCCCGCGCCAGGGCGTCCGGCGGGGCAGTTTCATGAGTTCTCGGGGTGGAAGCGTGGCACAGGACTTCGAGCTGGCGAGGGAACAATACGCGGAATGGGGCGTCGACGTCGAGGCCGCCCTCGGGCGATTGTCCGCGATCGCGATCTCACTGCACTGCTGGCAGGGGGACGACGTGGGCGGATTCGAGGGAACCGGCGCGGAGCTCGGGGGCGGGCTGGCCGTCACCGGCCGCTATCCAGGGAAGGCCCGCACGGCGACTGAACTGCGCTGCGACCTCGACAAGACGATGGCACTCCTGCCCGGGTCACACCGTGTCAACCTGCACGCCAGCTATGCCGAGACCGGCGGCAGGAAGGTCAAGCGCAACGAGCTCGGGCCCGAGCACTTCCAGAACTGGATTGAATGGGCGAAGTCGAGGCGGATCGGCCTCGACTTCAACCCGACGTTCTTCGCCCACCCTCTGGCAGCCGACGGGCTCACGCTGACCCATGCCCTTCAGTCAGTCCGCGGCTTCTGGATCGAGCATGGCATCGCATGCCGGCGCATCGGCGGTGCGATCGGAAAGGCCCTGGGAACGCCGTGTGTGACCAACGTCTGGATCCCCGATGGATCCAAGGACAGTCCCATCGATCGGGGCGGGCCGCGGCAGCGTCTCGCCCAATCGCTGGACGCGATTTTCGCAGAGGAGATCGACGCGCGCTACAACCGCGACGCGGTCGAGGGCAAGTTGTTTGGCATCGGATCAGAAAGCTACGTCGCCGGCTCACATGAGTTTTACCTGGGCTATGCGATCTCGCGGCGCAAGCTACTGTGCCTGGATGCCGGCCACTACCATCCCACCGAGCAAGTTTCCGACAAGATCTCGGCAGTGCTCATGCATCTCGACGAGATCCTGCTGCACGTCAGCCGCGGGGTGCGCTGGGATAGCGACCATGTGGTGCTCTTCACCGACGAACTGCAGGCGATTGCCCAGGAGCTGGTTCGCGGCGACTACCTCGAGCGGGTCCACATCGGGCTCGACTTCTTCGATGCCAGCATCAATCGGGTCGCGGCCTGGGTCATCGGCGCGCGGTGCATGCTCAAAGCGCTCTTGCTCGCGCTCCTGGAGCCGACCGACGTGCTGCGGCGGCTCGAGGCCGAGGGGGACACCACGGCGCGGCTGGCGATCCTCGAGGAGCTGAAGACGCTGCCTTACGGCGCTCTACTGGGATCATTACTGCCGTCGCTGCGACGTGCCGGCCGGGCGGGATTGGCTGGCGGAGGTGAAGGCCTATGAGCATGATGTGCTCTCGCGCGCTCCGGGCAGCCGGCTCATCGATCGTGATGGCGGTGGAAATGGACCACGGATCTGCAACATTGCTCGCGCTTTGGGGCATCAGCAAGGCATTTTCGGGCGTACAGGCGCTCCAGCGGGTATCGCTGGACCTCCGGGCCGGCGAGGTGCACGCCCTGGTGGGGGAAAACGGGGCGGGCAAATCGACGTTGATCAAGGTGATCACCGGCGCCCACAGTCCCGACGAAGGGACGATCGAGATCCAGGGCCGCCCGGTTTTTGACCTGGATCCGCTGCGGGCGCGTGAACTGGGAATTGCCGCGATCTATCAGCAGCCGGCGCTGTTTCCGGACCTGACGGTCGCTGAGAATATCGCGCTGGGGCAGGAGCCGGGATCACTATGGCGGCGCGTGCGCTGGAAACGGCGGCGGGCCTGGGCGGGCGAGCTGCTCGGCCGCGTCGGTGCGGCGATCGATCCAGAAACGGAAGTGCGGCGGCTGTCGATGCCCGAGCAGCAGCTCGTCGAGATCGCGCGGCGCTCGGCGCCTCTGCTCGCATCCTGATCATGGATGAGCCCACCGCCGCGCTCGGCGAGACCGAGGTGGAGCGGCTGTTCCGGGTGATCCGCGATCTGAAACCGCGGGGCACCGGCATCATCTATATTTCCCACCGGCTGGAAGAGCTTCCCGAAGTCGCCGACCGCGTGACGGCGCTGCGCGACGGGATCTTGGTTGGAACTCGGCGGATGGAAGAGGTCTCGCGCGGCGAGTTGATCCGCATGATGGTCGGCCGCGAGCTGTCGGCGGTGTTTCCCAAGGTCCCGGTCGCGCCCGGCAAGGTTGTGCTCGAGGTGCGCGGTCTCTCCTGCAAGAACAGTGGTGTGCAGGATATCGGACTGAGCATTCGAGCCGGCGAGATCGTGGGATTGGCAGGCCTGGTCGGGGCCGGCCGGACCGAGCTCGCGCGGGTGTTGTTCGGACTGACGCCGGCCGACGGCGGCGAGATCTGGCTGCACGGCCGGCGCGCGGCGATCGATTCTCCGGCACAGGCGGTGAAAATGGGGATCGCGTACGTGCCCGAGGACCGCCGCCGCCATGGAGTGATCCTGGAGATGACAACAGCGGCCAACATCACTCTGGCGACGCTGCAGGCCATCTCGCGGCTGGGGCTGGTCGACTTCCGCCGCGAGTGTGCCACCGCGGGCGAGCTCGTGCGGCAGCTCGCGATCAAGACCGCGTCACTCGAGACACCCGCGGGATACCTTTCCGGTGGCAATCAGCAGAAAGTCGCGCTGGTGCGCTGGCTGGCCGCCCGACCCGCGCTCTTGATTCTCGACGAACCGACACAGGGGGTCGACGTCGGCGCGAAAGCCGAGATCCACCGGCTCATGAGCGAGCTGGCCGGGCGCGGGCTCGCCATCCTCATGATTTCATCCGAGCTGCCCGAGGTCCTGGGCATGAGCGACCGGATCGCCGTGATGCACGCGGGGAAGATTGTCGGGATCCTGGACCGCGACCAGGCGAGCCAGGAAGCGATCATAGAGCGGCGCTTGGCCACGCGGCCGTTCTCGGAGTGCCCTCATGATGGGCTCGTATCGGCGCGAGCTTTCGGTGGCGGCAGCCTACGTGGCGCTGCTCGCGCTACTCGCGGTTGCGGCCCCCCGCTTCTACCGGGCCGATCAATTGCGAGCGTTTGCGGTGAGCAATGCGGCGGTACTGGTGGCCGCGGTGGGGATGACGCTCGTGATCCTTTGCCGTCAGATCGACATCTCGATCGGCTCGATTTTCAGCATATGCGGGGTGGTTGCCGGTTTGCTGGCGCGAGCGGGCGCGCCGATGGCGCTCGTCGGGATCGGCACGCTCACAGCCGGCGGCCTCCTGGGGGCAATCAACGGCGTGTTCGTCGCGCGCATGGGACTGCCGTCGATCGTGGTGACTCTCGCGACCCTGGTCATCGGACGCGAGTCGCTGCGCTATGCCAGGGAGGGCGAGTTCGTACGGAATCTACCGCCCGGGTTTCAATGGTTCGGGGCGGGGCAAGGGGTTGGGCAATGGCTGGTGGTGGCGATCGCGGTTGCGGTGTTTGCGGTTTTTGCGTGGAGCCTGCGCCATCTCGCGGTGGGACGGTCGGTGTACGCCACCGGCTCGGACCCAGAGGCCGCACGGCTCGCCGGCATCCGGCCGCGCCGCGTCGTTTTCGGTGTTTTTGTCGTGATGGGCGCATTGTCGGCCCTGGCGGCCTTACTCAACGCCGTCCGGTTCGCCGACGTTGACCCCAATGCCGGGTCAGGGCTCGAGCTGCAAGTGATTGCCGCCGTCGTGGTGGGGGGCGTCGCGGTCTCGGGCGGGCGCGGCACGCTGGCAGGCACCGCTGTCGGCGTCGCGCTCCTGGGCACGATCGGACCGGCTCTGGTATTCATCGGCACCAATCTGCCCGACGGGCTCGCGTGGCTGGGCAAGCCGCAGTGGGAAAAAGCGATCCAAGGGCTGATCATCCTGCTGGCCGTTGCCGGCGATGCTCTGCAGCCGGAAGGACGACGACGCTCATGATGGCGACGGCGGCTGAGACGGCGATCACAAGCGCGAATCCTCGCCGGCTCCGGCTCGAGCCCGCCCAGGTCATCCTGGCGTGGCTTCTGGCTCTGGAGGTCGTGGTCTTTTCGGTGATCGGCACCAATTTCTTGTCGGTCGCCAACGCCTTCGAAGTATTGAGGTTGAGTGTTGAGATCGGACTCCTGGCGCTGGCGCTCACGCCGGTGATCACTAGCGGCGGCATCGACTTATCGGTTGGCTCATTGATGGGACTTTCGGCCGTCATCTTCGGCAAGCTGTGGCGCGATGGGGGGCTGCCGATCAGCGCCGCCGTCATGCTGACTCTCCTGGTCGGCGCCCTTGCGGGCACGCTCAACGGCATACTCATCACGCGGGGCCGGATTCCTCCCTTGATCGTGACCTTAGGCGCGTTTTCGCTCTACCGCGGTCTGGCGGAAGGGTTGACGGGCGGAGTGGATAATTTCACCGACTTCCCCGAGCGATTCCTGTTCCTGGGTCAGGGTTATTCCGTGGGCGGGGTTCCCACCCAGGTGCCGATCTTCGTGGTTGTCGCCCTGGGGTTCTGGCTGCTCTTGCACCGGACCACCATGGGGCGCGGCATCGTCGCGATCGGATTCTCGCCCGAAGGCGCCCGATACGCCGGACTGCCCGTCGCGCGGATCGTGGGATCGGTGTACCTGCTCTCGGGCCTGGTCGCGAGCCTGGCGGCGGTGATTTATGTGGCTCACCTGGGTCAAGCCAAGGCCGACGCCGGCACTGGGTACGAGCTGGCGGCGATCACGGCCGTGGTGCTGGGCGGCACGTCGATCTTTGGCGGCCGGGGCAGCGTGCCCGGAACCGTGCTCGGGCTATTCGCGATCGCGGTCCTGCAAAACGGGCTCCGTCTGGCCGATTTGCCCGCCGAGCTGGCCGGCGTGTTGACCGGAGCATTGCTGCTGGTCGCGATCGGCCTGGACCGCCAACCGTCGCCCTTCCGACTTGCGCCTCGTGCTGATTCGTCATTGGAGGTGATGAACGTGAAGAACTCTCAGGTGGCCGTGATCTGCGCCGCGATTCTTGCCGGGGCCGCGATCAACGCGATCAGCAACTTCGCCCTGGTCAAATCGCTGAGGAATGAGCAACCCGGCCGCGACACACTGGCGCCGGCGGCACGGCGCTCCCCAGATCACCGTGGCAATGATGCCCAAGAGCAAGGGAAACGCGTACTTCATCGCGTGTCGCAAGGGGGCCGAGGAAGCGGCCCGCGAGCTTGGTATCAAGCTGATCTGGGACGGACCGACCGATCCCGACCCGGCGAAACAGAACGAAGTGATCGACACCTGGATCACACGCGGAGTGGACGTGATCGCCGTTGCGGTCGAGAATCGCGAGGGGATCTCGTCGGTATTGCGCAAGGCTCGCGAGCGCGGAATCAAGGTACTGACGTGGGACGCGGATGCCGACCCGGACGCGCGGGAGTTCTTTGTGAACCAGGCGACGCCCGAGGGGATTGGTCAGACGCTGATGGACAACGCGGCGCGAATCCTGGGCGGCAAAGGGTCGTTCGCGATCATCACCGCATCGCTCACCGCGGCCAACATGATCGCCTGGCAAAAGACCATCGAGGCGCGCCGGGCGGAGAAGTACCCACAGATCAAGATGGCGGCCTTGCGGCCGTGCGACGACCTTCACAAAAAAGCGTTTGACGAGACGAACACGGTCTTGAGCTCCAATCCCGACGTCCGGCTCATCATGGCGATCTGCACGCCGGCGGTCCCCGGCGCCGCCGAGGCCGTCAAGCAGTCGGGGCGAACCGACGTCAAGGTGATCGGTCTGGGACTTCCGAACGACAATAAACGGTATGTTCATGACGGAATTACTGATTGCGTCATCCTCTGGAATACCATGGACCTGGGTTACCTGACGGTCCACGCCGCCCCGCGCTCAAGGAAGGGTCGCTGCGGCCGGGCGCCACGCAGTTCGCCGCCGGGCGGCTGGGCTCGGTCGAGATCAAGGACGACAACATCCTGCTGGGACAGCCGTTCCTGTTCACCAAGGACAATATCGACGCGTTTGATTTCTGAGGATCTGACGGCGGTTTCGGCGGCTCGCGCTCTCGAGAACCGGCCGGCGGGTCCATCCCGAGCGGCGTCCACTCCCTGGCGAGAGCGATGCTGGAATTTCTTGCATGGGAGGGTTGGCGGCCAGGGGTATTGACCTTCGTACCTTCAAGGTGCGAACGTTGTTGGTTGGTTCACGCACGGGCACGGGGCGCGTGAGGTGTGTTCGCGGCACGACGGACGGATCGAGATCCTCAACACGGGAGACGGTTCCATGAGCGATAATTCGTCTTCTTCCACCGGCGGTCATCCGGCATTTCGGCCGTCGCGCCGCCAGTTCGGGCGGGCCGTGGTGAGCGCAGCCGCCGGCATATTTGCTGCGCCTGCGGTCGTGCGCGGGAGAAATCTGAACGAAAAACTGAATATCGCCGTGATCGGCGTTGGAGGCCGGGGCGAGGCCAATCTGGAAGGCGTCGACTCGGAGAACATTGTCGCGCTCTGCGACGTCTATGAGCCGGCGGTTGCACGCGCGGCAACGAAGTATCGTCAGGCGCGCCGCTGCAGCGACTTCCGGAGGCTCTATGAAAGCGCGCGAGAGTTTGACGCCGTCGTCGTCAGCACGACGGAGCACACTCACGCCTTTGCCACGTTGCCGGCACTACAGCTCGGCAAGCACGTCTACTGCGAAAAACCGCTCTCGCACGACATCTGGGAAGCGCGCGTCATTCGCGATGCCGCGGCGAAAGCCAAGGTGGCCACGCAGATGGGTACGCAGGTCCACGCCACCGACAATTATCGACGCGTGGTCGAGCTGATCCAGAGCGGCGCGATCGGGCCGGTGCGTGCCGCGCACGTGTGGGTGGGGCGTGCCTGGGGCCGGCAGCCGAAGGAGGCCGCCCTACAACACCGAGATATCGTGTTTGCCAGCGAGCGGCCCGAGAGCCCGTCGCCGCTTCCCAAGGGGCTAGACTGGGATTTGTGGCTCGGCCCTGCGCCTGAGCGGCCGTTTCACGAAGTGTACTTTCCCGGGCCCAAGTGGTACCGCTGGTGGGATTTTGGCAATGGCACCATGAGCGACCTGGGAAGCCACTGGAACGACCTGCCGTTCTGGGCACTGAAGCTCCAGGTTCCGCGGACTGTCGAGGCGGCGGGTCCGCCGCCGCATCCAGAGATTGCACCGGCATCGATGCGCGTCACGTACGAATACGGGCAGCGCGGTGATATGCCGCCCGTGAAAATGCACTGGTATCAGGGGGAAGACAAGCCCGAGCCGTGGCAGACGGGCGCAATTCCCAAGTGGGATAGCGGCGTGCTGTTTGTCGGCGACAAGGGGATGCTCCTGGCCGACTACAGCAAGAGAATTCTGTTGCCCGAGAAGGATTTTCGCGATTTTGTCCCGCCGGCGCGCACCATCCCGAAGTCACTGGGCCATTACGCGGAGTGGATCCACGCCTGCAAAACCGGCGCGCCGACGACTTGCAACTTCGAGTACGCGGGCTGGCTCACCGAGGCAAACCACCTGGGCAACGTCGCTTTTCGAGCCGGCCGGAAGCTCGAATGGGACGCCGCCAAGCTGTACGCACCCAACGCCCCCGACGCCGAGCCATTTATTCGCCGCGATTATCGCAAGGGCTGGAGCCTGGCGTAGGCGCGCGGCCGCGCAGGATCGCGGCGACGCGCGCCCTGACACACCACCGTTGATCCGAGCGCCCGATCCGCCGATGATGTTGGGCGGTCTCGTGGGCGGTCACGTGCCGGCCCCGCCTTTTTCCCGCCAATTGCTCACGCTTGGAGAGATCGACACCATGCACGCGCGAATTCCGATCGTTGTCATCGTGGCCGTGACGGCGGCCGCGGCCAGAGGCGCAGAGCCAGAGCGGTTTCAGCCGGTCCGGCAGCCTGCGGGATTCACGGCGCTCTTCAACGGAAAGGACTTCACCGGATGGCATGGGCTCAAGACGATGGATCCGCGCAAGTTTGAGGCCCTGAGTGCCGAGGGAAAGAGCAAGGCGCTCGCCGACGGTGCCGCGGACTTGAAAAAGCATTGGCGGGTCGAGGACGGAGTGATCGTCAACGACGGACAAGGGGCTTACCTGACCGCCGACAAAGACTATGGCGACGTCGAGCTCTTGATCGATTTCAAGATCGGTCCCCAGGGCGACAGCGGGGTTTACCTCCGTGGGACGCCGCAAGTGCAGATCTGGGATTTCACCGAACCTCGCTATGGCGGATGGGGGCTGACAAAGGCTCGGGCGGGCTGTGGAACAACAGCGCCGGCGCGCCGGGCAAGGATCCGCTGACTCGAGCAGACAACCCGATCGGCCAGTGGAACACCTTCCGGATGATCCAGGTGGGTGCGCGCACGACAATCTACCTGAACGACAAGCTCATCGTGGATCACGCGATCCTGGAAAACTTCTGGAACCACGCGATCCCGATTCCGCCCCGCGGTCCGATCCAGCTTCAAACGCATGATCACGAAATCCGCTGGCGGAACATCGCCGTTCGCGAGATCCCCCCGGCCGAAGCCAACGCGATCCTGGCCCAGCACGGCGCAAGGGGTTCCAGTCGATCTTCAATGGCCACAGCCTCTCCGACTGGGCTGGCCCGATCGAGAACTACGAGGTCAAGGATGGCGTGCTCCGGTGCAAGCCGCATTCCGGAGGCACGATCTATCACAACCGCGAGCTCAGCGACTTTGCGGCCAGGCTCGAATTCAAGCTGCCGCCCGGGGGCAACAACGGACTGGCCATTCGCTATCCGGGCCGCGGAGACACGGCTTACGTGGGCATGTGCGAGCTTCAGATCCTCGATGACAGCTCGCCGAAGTACGCCACGTCGCTCGATCCCCGCCAGGCCCACGGTTCTGCGTATGGCATGGTTGCGGCTCAGAAAGGTTATCTGAGGCCGGTCGGAGATTGGAACTTCCAGGAAGTCACCGTCAAGGGCTCGAGGGTCAAGGTCGAGCTCAACGGCTCGGTGATCCTCGACGCGGATCTCAGCAAGGTCAAGGATTTCATGAAGGGCTCACCCCATCCGGGGAAGGACCGGACTTCCGGGTATTTTGGTTTTGCCGGCCACGACGATCCGGTCGAGCTTCGCAATGTGTCGATCAAGACGCTGGATTGACTCGTTCTTGATCGATGTTCCGCCGGCTCTGCGCGTCACGGAATCGATCAGACCCTGCCGGCTCGAACGTTGAGCGGCCAGGTCACGACGCGCGGTTTGGCCGGATCGCCCCAGGCTGCTGTGAGCTCATCCTTGATCAAGTCGCGCGGATCCTCGCCATATCCGCGCGGTAGCGCTGCGTCGCTGACCAGGAGTCGAGGTAACCCATCAAGTGGGCCAGATCCCAGGATTGGGTCATCTGGAAACCGGGCGGCGTCAGCTCGTCGAAAGGAAACGGCAGGGTTTGATAGCCTTCCTCGACCAGCCGGCATTCCGGTGGCCAGTAGGAACCGACGATGTCGGTATAGAAGCGCCGAATGACCGCGTCGACTTCCGGCGTGATCGAGTGAAGCTCGTAGCACCAGACGGCAAGGATTCCTCCCGGACGAACGACGCGCCTGACTTCCGCGTAGAAGCGCGGCAGGTCGAGCCAGTGGAGCGCCTGTGCGACGCTCACCAGGTCGACCGAGGCACTCTCGAGAGGAACGTCCTCCGCGGGGGCAACGAGGTAGCGGATGTGCTCGCGCTGGCGCGCCTGGTCGATCTGCTTCCGGCTGGCGTCAGTGGCGACGACGTTTCGGAAATACGGGGCCAGCGCCACCGCCGCCTGGCCGTTGCCGGTTGCGCAATCCCAGGCGAGCTCACGCGTGAGGCACAGCGAAGCGAGGTAGGCAAACAGGCTTTCCGGGTAGCTGGGACGAAACGCCTCGTAACGGTCGGCGTGTCCGGAGAAATGGTCTTTGTCCTTGAAACTCATGTGCTGCGTTCCGTGAACCATGTGCGTCGCGTTTTCGGTATGATCGCGCTCTACGGGCGCGGTCGTCAAGGTTGCCAGCCGAGAACGTGCCGAGGGCGTGGTCGCCCACGGATCGCAACGGGCGCATCGGGCCGTTCGTCGTCTCTCTTCGCCGGTCCGGGTCGGACGGATCGTGATCGACGGCCACTCGGCCGACACAGGCTGGTCACGATCGCTGGCTTGTGCCTCTCGACGCGATTTCAGCCTGGTTGTCGAGCAATTGCCTGAGCCGGGCAACGATCTGGCCCGCGATATCGACAGCCACGAAATGGCCGCCAGGAACGAAATGCGCTTCGCAATTGGGAAGGGATCGAGCCATCCTCCACGCCATCGCCGGCGGCACGATATTGTCGGAGAGCCCTTGCCAGAGCGTCACGCGCGTCTCTGGCGGCAACTCTCCCAGGGAGAATCCAAAGTTTCTGTAGATCCTCAGTTCGTGGGCCAGGGTCTCGGGGCCGCGGCCCTTCGTGAACACCTCGTGAAGATCCAGCATGAAGAGATCGTAGATTGCCTTGCGCTCAAAGGCTTTTTGGTCGGGCACAGACCAGGTGGTGATCAGGTGATCGAGGAGCCGCTCCGGGTCGGAACGGAACTCGTCGGCGGCTTTTCGGAATGCCCTGCTTGCGAATCCAGAGGAGCGGGAGCCGAGCTCCAGGATTGTACGCCGGCGCCGGCCCATGCCGCTCAATGCGCCTGAGAGCTGCATCGGCCCCATGCCGCTGATCAAGGTGACTGTTCGCACTCGCTCCGGCTGACGAATAAGGGCCGCGAGCGCATAAGGCGTGCCCCCGGAAATCCCGATGAGGCTGAAGTCGTCAAGCTCGAGAGCCGCCGCGATATCCTGCACGTCGCTGGCCGATTCGAGTGCAGTTTGACGTTGCGTGAATTCAGAGCGACCCACGCCGGGCCGGTTTGGGGAGATGATCCGCAGGCCCTTTTCTCGCGCACAGTCCGCGATGTACGAGGCCTGATGGTGGGATCCGATCAATCCGTGGAAGAAGAACACGGGATGTCCCGCGGGATCGCCGTATTCCCTGACCTCCAGTATTCGCCCGGACCGCATCGCGAGCAGGTTTTGATCCATTTTCAGCCTGTGGACTGGGTGAGAAATCGAGTTGCCGGTTGCCCACGATCAAAAGGGAAGATCGGAAGTTCCCTGCGGGTCGCCGGGCGGAATGGGTCGGCTGGCGCGAGCCTTTGAGCGCTGGGGCGATTTCGATTCACGCTCGGCGGGGGCGGGGTCGGCGGCTCGGGGGCCGCTGGCAGCGGAGTCCCGTGCGATCGGAGGCGCGGCATCAAATGGCGCCGTGAGTGGATTGCCGCTGTCGTCGACACCGGTCAAGAGCGCCACCGACTGCTCGGCCTGGTCGATGTGACGCTGGCAGAGCGCCAGCAGCCGCACTCCTTTTTCGTAACTGGCGAGTGCGGTGGTGAGCTCGGGCTCGCCGCGCTCGAGACTCGCGACAATACGCTCGAGCTGCTCGAGCGCTTGCTCGAAGCTGGGTTCGCGTTCGGGTTCGTCGGACATGGCGATCTCGTCACTCCGGGCATGGTGCTCTTCTGAGACTGAAACTCGCCGGTGGCGCCCTGACTCGACCGGCCTGCGAGATTGACGATGTTCGATCAGGGTGCTGCACTCGTTGACAGCACCCGGCTCGCGACCAGTCCGGATGCAACGCGCGTTTGAATAAGGTCGCCGTTCTGGAGAGCGCTCGCGTCGCGTATCAAGGAACTGTCATCAACCCTGAATGTCAGGCTATAGCCGCGCGAGAACGGCGAGCGGGCTGAGTGCCTCGAGGCTGGCACCAAGCCTGGTGAGCTTGTGTCGGCGGGCGAGGATGTTGTGCTCGAGCGCCTGGCGAGCGCGCTGGGCGAGCTGGTCGAGCCTGGCGCGGGCGTCGCGAAGCTGAAGGGCGCTTGAGAGCCGCAATCGCTCGGCGAGCCGATCGAGGTGGAGGCTGACCTCGCATGCATCGGGCACGCACAGCTCGCCGGCTTCGCTGGGGGTCAAGGCGCGTTTGTCGGCGGCAAGATCGGCCAGCGTGACGTCGATCTCGTGTCCCACCGCAGAGACGACCGGCAACCGCGACCCAGCGATGGCGCGCACCACGGATTCCTCGTTGAACGTCCAGAGGTCTTCCAGGCTTCCGCCTCCGCGTGCGACGACGATCAGGTCGGCGCCGTCGACGCGATTGGCCAGCTCGATCGCAGCGACGACGTCCTGATCTGCACCCGCGCCTTGAACTCGAGTCGGGGCGATCAAGACCTGCGCACGGCCAGCGGCGGCCGGTCACCTTCAGCAGGTCGTGCACCGCCGCGCCGGTGGGGCTCGTGACCACGATCAATAACCGCGGGAACCGCGGCAGCGCGCGTTTCCGCGAGGGGTCGAACAGCCCTTCCTGCAACAAGCGGGCATAGCGCTGGCGAAACGCGAGCTCGAGGGCCCCGATACCCTCGGGCTCGATCTGGTGGACTACGACTTGATATTCGCCGCGCGGCGGGTAGACCGTCAACCGTCCGAGGGATCGCACGGAAAGTCCATCGGTCAGCTCGAACGCAAGTCGCCGGGCGTCGTTCTTCCACATCACGCCACGAATCGAAGCCGACTCATCTTTGAGCGTGAAGTAGACATGGCCCGACCGGGGCCGCGCCACGTTGGACAGCTCGCCTTGCACGGCGACCTCGGCGAAGTTTGCCTCGAGGGTGCGGCGAATCCCCTCGGTCAATTCGGAGACCGACAGGAACAAAGGCGCGAACGGATCGTCGGCCTCGAAGCGAGTGAGCCTGGGGATGCTGGGCATGAGCGATGTGCAAGTCGAGGGAGTTTTGGATTGATGTCGCGCACGCTGCCGTCGGTGCCTGGAACTGCGATCTTCTCGAAACGGCGCCGCGTAAGCAAGATAGGATAGAATCTCTCCGTCGCGATCAAGGCCTTGGTGTTTCCTCCAGCACCAAGGCGCAGAGTTCGGCCCGCGAGCGATCGAGTGTCGAGGAACGCGCCCATCTGCGCCTGGGGCTCTCTCAAGTGACAAGTCGGTCGCTGTGGCCGGTGCTGCGACGCTATGCCTGGCCTGTTGCCCTGGCGGTGACGGGATTCATCGCGCTGGCGATCGTGCCTCCCTGGCTCGGGGTCTTGCTGAGCAGCGTGCCGCGCTGGCTCCGCCGGAACACTGTCCTCGCGTTCCTGGATATGGCGCTTGTCATCTATCCTGTCGCGATGATCGGCGCCGTGATCGGCACCGCGGTCTTGCTCTCGCTTCGGCTTCGCGCCGAGCGCGCAGCTCCGCGAATCGGACAAGCCGCGTGCAGTCGCGATTGTTATTGCTGTGCGCTTCGACGCTCGTCAGTCTACTGGCGCTCGAGGCCGGCGCCGCGGCATGGCGGGTCTGGCTCGAGTCGAGTCCTCGGCTCCCGCAGCCTGTCGCGCCCGGGAATGAGGCAAACGCCGCCGGGACGGTCGTCCCGTCCACGGAAAAGTCGCCGGACCTTTCGCGATCGTTTCCGGACCAAGCCGTGACGTCCACCGCGTCAGGCGCCGCCCTTGCGGATCCTTGTGATCGGCGAGTCAAGCGGCCGAGGCGAGCCATACAACCCCTGGCTTTCGGTTGCAGACATTGTTGCCTGGCGCCTCGAAAAGGTATTTCCCGGCCGCAAGATCGAGGTTGATATGTGGGCCACCGGCGGAGCCACCCTCGCGGTGATGCACAACAAGCTGGCCGCTCTGTCCTATCGTCCCGATGCCCTCGTCGTTTACGTCGGTCACAATGAATTCCAGAGCCGGTATGCGTGGATGCGCGACGTCGACTACTACCGCGACCGTGATCGAGGGCCGCCACTGCCGGTTCCCTCGATCCTGGAGAGAGCGAATGCGCAGCGATTTTCGCCGTTCTGCCGGCTGGTCATGGAGACCAAGGAGCGACAACGGCTCGACGTCATGCCGCCCTTGGAAGTCACGCGCCGGGTCGTCGATGGCCCCGCCTGTACCGCGGCGGAAGCCACGGTCATCTTTGCCGACTTCGGCCGACGACTCGAAGAGATCGCCTCTTATTGCGAACGGATCGGCACGCTACCAATCTTCATCATCCCTGCCTCAAATGACGGCGGCTTCGATCCCAGCCGCTCAATTCTGGCGCCCGAAACATCGCGGCGCGAACGGGATGCGTTTGCCTTGGCAGTCGCGGCCGCGCGCGACGTGGAAGACACCGATCCTGTGGAAGCCGTTCGTCGCAACCGCGAGCTGATCGCGAGCCATCCCGAGTTTGCCGAGGCTCACTTTCGTCTCGCCCGGCTGCTGGAACGAACAGCCTGCTGGACCGAGGCGCGGGATCATTACATAGAAGCCCGTGAGCTGGATGCCATGCCGTTGCGCTGCCCTGGCGTCCTTCGGCAGGCCTATCGGGATGTATCGGCTCGGCACCCGGCGGTCTTGCTGGTGGATGGTCCGAAGGTGCTCGAGGCGAAGAGCCTGCACGGCATCGTGGACGACCATTTCTTTCACGACGCTCAGCATCCAAACCTTCACGGTTACGCCGCGCTGGCGGAGGACTTGATCAATCAGCTTGGTGCCCGGCGCAGCCTTCGGCTGGCCGGCGGCGACACCGATCCCGGTCGTCGTGCCAGAGGCATGCGCGATTCGCTTCGGCCTGAGCGCGGCACGATGGGCCGAGGTCTGTCGCCGCGAGGCTCGGTTCTTCGAAGCCGTCGCCTACATTCGCTTCGACCCCAAGTTCCGCAACGAGCGGAAGGACGCTTATCTGCGGGCCAGCGCCGCGATCGAGGAAGGGCGCAACCCGTCTCTAGCCCAGATTCCGGGCTGGAACATGCCGCCGGAACCCTCAACCTCTCACCATTTGCGCAGCAGCAGCGGTATTCGAGCGGCCAGTAAAAAGTGATTCGCGGCTGCGGCGCACGCATGCCGTACGATGATCGGGCCGCCGGCCGATCACTCAGATAGACTTTAGCTGCCGGCTGCTTGCTCTTGTCTTTCTGCGAGTCTGGGGGGTAGGGGAGGGGGGCGATTCGTAGCACGGCCACGCGAGGTGGGCAACGGCATCGGCGGGCGACGTTGCAATGCGCGCTTCAAGCTGCTTGAGGTAATCGGCCACGGCGGTCTCTTCTTCCCCGGGCCGCAAGTGGCCGATCGCCTCGATGTCGAGCGCGAATCGACCACCGGTCAAATGGGTGCAGAACACGAGGAAGACGGGGGCGCCGGTGAGGATCGCCAGCTCCGTCCAGATCGCCAGCAATCGCAACGACCGGCCGAGCAATACGCCCGAGCAGGTATTGGGGCCGGACCAGGGGATGTCGCCGTTCAAGTAGATCGCCAGGCCATCGCGGAGCGCGGCTCGGGCACGGAACACGCGCTCGACGGCCACGGCCGGGGAGAGATCACGGCGCAGGAACATCTCGCGCTGGGGGTGCGGGCCGACCGCGTCGAACCGGCGATTCAGCTCGCTCGAGACATGTCGGGGACGCTGCACGAGCAGGCGCAGCGGAACCCCGCGGCGGAACAGCCAGTGGACGCCCGCAATATGGGCGCCCAGGTGGCTGCCGACCAAGATCGCGCCGCGCCCGTCAGCCAGAGTCGGCGCAGGCGCTCATATCCACGTACGTCGAATCGACTGAGAACTGCCTCGTCGGGCAAGCGATCCAGGGGATAGTCGCGACCCAGAAATCTCGCCGTATTGGCCGCGAGCCCGGCCAGGTCGATTCGATCGTCCAGTCCGCGTCGAGGGCGGCGCTGCCCGCACCAGCGCGGCGCGTAGCCGCCTGCGTCGTCGTGGGCGCAGCGACATGGCCAGCCGGCCGAAGAGTGCGAGTATCGTGTCGCCGCGCGCCGGCCCGAGTCCGCGCAAAAACGGGCAAGAGCAGGTCGTAGAACAGGAATTTCCAGCTAAGGATGCGGCGCAGCCTTGTTGTGCTCAGTGAGAATCGATTTCTCCGGAACATGCTACGTCGCCTCACGAGCTTGGTCCTACTTCGGCCGCCAACGAATTTAGACGCTGATAATCGACCTTGTCCGTCGAGGTTGTCGGCAGATTGTCGAGAAAAGTGATGGTGTCGGGAACCATGTAAGGCGGCAGGTGGTGCATGCAATGCCGCTTCATGGCGATGACGGACTTTTTCTGATTCGTCTTGAGGGAAATGAACGCGGCGATCGAGACTCCGATGTCATCCGCCTGAGCCACGACCCCGGCCCGGTCAATTCCGTCATGGCGATAGAGGGCGGATTCGATCTCGCCCAGCTCGATGCGGTACCCGCGCTTCTTCACCATCCGGTCGCGACGCCCGTGGAATTCGAATACGCCATCGCCCAGGTCGTGAACGACGTCGCCGGTGCGATACCAGCGGATGCCGTTTTCGACGAAGAACGCCGCGGCGGTGAGCTCGGGCTGGCCGAAGTAGCCGCGCATCACGCCGGGGCCGGCGATCACCAGCTCTCCCTGCGCGCCTGGTCGCACATCGTGGCCTTGCTCGTCGACGACCCGGGCACACAGCGGGCTGCACACCGGGCCGATCGGGTAAGGCGAAGCGCGATCCGCGGGAATGGTCGAGGGAATCGGGCAGGCGGTACAAACGTTGGTTTCGGTCGGCCCGTAGAGATTCCACATCGCCGAAGCAGGCCAAAGCGTTCTGAGCCGCTTCAGCGCCGCGATCGGAAAAACTTCGCCGGCGAACAGCACCAATCGCGGGGCGACGAAGCCGGGACGATCGAGCCGGCCGTGCTCGGTCAGAAGCGACAGAATCGTGGGCGCCGAGTACCACACGCTGATTGGCCGCGTTGCCAGGAAATCGCCGAGCCGGGCAGGGTCTCTGCCCAGGTTCTCACCGATCAGCACCAGGGTCGCGCCGTTTCGGCAGGCCGCGAAGATGTCGAAGACGGAGAGGTCGAAGTGGAACGGAGCGTGAGAGGCGAATCGATCGTTCTCCTCCCAGGGCCCCAGCGCACCCTTGCACCAGTCGAGAAAGCAGAAGGCGCTCGCATGCGAAAGCATCACCCCCTTGGGCTGCCCGGTCGACCCCGACGTGAACAGGATATACGCCAGGTCGGTCGCTGCGCACGATGGCCGAAGCGGCGCGGGCGCACCGTCGGCAATGACCTCGGCCCAGGAAGCGTCGCCAGGCGAAATCGAATTCGAGGTGCCTTCGACTTCGGCGGCCGCAGGCGCAAGGTCGGCCGCGCGGGGCGCTTCCAACCACGATCAAGCGCGGCAGCGAGCCGCACTCCGGCCAAGCCGCGCAAAGCGCCGGCGCCAGCTCGGCCGAGACCACGGCGGCCTTGACGCCGCTGGACCCAAGGATGCTTGCGGCTCGGATTGCCGGGCCGGTTGGATCGATCGGCACGTACAACGCGCCGGTGCGCAGGATGCCGTGAATCGCGGTCACGGCCTCCAGACTTTTTGGCAACCAGAGCCCGACTCGGTCGCCGCGGTCGACGCCCCAGCGCGCCAGCCGCGTCGCCAGCCGGTCGGCGTCGCGTGCGAGCGAAGCGTAGCTCAGACAGCGGCCGTGCTCGTCCTCGACGGCCGGATGATCGGGCCGTCGCGCGGCGGCCGCATCGAGTAACTGGGTTAAGTGGCGTCCATCCATGGGCGTCGAACCTATCGCGTAATGGCTACAAGATCAGTGGTCCTGGTCACGCACGACGATTTTTTCTGGTCCACAACCGTCTCCCGCCGGCTGCCGTGAATTCCGGCGCGCTTTATCGGTCCGTTCCGCGGCGCGGACGGGGTCGAGCGCGGAGCGCCCGCAATGGCCTCGAGAGGTCGCTCGGACTTTGGCACAAACAGGAGCCGGTACAGGTCATGATCCTTGACCATCGCGCGGGCCAGCGCCAGGAACAGGCGATGATGGCCCAGCGCATTGGGGTGGTCGTCCCAGGCGGCGATCTCGAGCGTTGTCGGGTCGAGTTGATCGAAGGTGCCGGAGAGATCGACGGCGGCCAGGCCGTAATGAGCAGCGATGGCCTTGAGCCGCGCCACGGGCTCGGCACGGACGGCCGGGGCGTCGGCCTTGCCGACGCGGGGGATCACCACGAACATGAGCGGCACGTTTGCAATCCGGCACTCCGCGGCGATCGCGCCGAAGGTCATATCGTAGAGCTCCCAGTAATACGGCCGCAGCTTGTTCTTGAGCCGGTCCTTGTTGAGCAATCGTCTCGCGCCGTCGACCCGAACATCGTCGTCGTCGACCGCGGCAACCGCCGTCGCGTCGCGGAGAAAATCGTATTTCAGATCGACCTTCTTTCGGAGCATTTCGCAGAGATGGATCTCCATCAGGCGGAGGTCGAGCGTAGTCGCCGAATAGATCACCAGGTCAGGATGGAACTTCAGGACCTTGCGGCGCAGCGTTTCGAGCCTTTGCATGGGGCTGTAGGCCGCGACGGCGAAGTTCAGCACCTCAAACCTTCGATCGGGAGAAAGCCCCTGGCGGGACGCGTGCATCGCGAGCCAATCCTGGAGCTGATTGACGTAAGTATCCTTGGACTTGACACCCCACCCCATGTCCATCGAGGATCCCAGCACGGCAATTCGAATCGTTGTTTGCGGCTTCTCGATCGCGACGGGATCGTCGTGCATGCCGAAGGCATTGGTCGAGAACTTCTGGCCGAACAAACAACGCTCGACCAGAGGCTTCAGCTCGAACTGGAGGAAGTCGTCCTCGAGGTAGTGAACGACGTCGGCGTCTTGAAAGCGCACCCAGCCGCTTGGTTTGCCGATTAGCCTCAGCGACGGCTCTCCGCGCGGAATGTCCGAGGGTTCCCCACCGGCGAGCAAGTCTTCGTAGTAGCCGGCTGCACCGTCGCGCTCCGAGCGAGTCAGCTCGGGCGAGCGAGCGCTATCGACCATGCTGCGGATCTTGTCCCAATCGGCGGGCCATGGAACGAGAGCCACGACCACAAGGAAGAGCGACTGCACGATCCCGATTCGGGCCGTGGCGACGGAGGCAGAGTCTCTCGCGGTCATGCTGGTCATTGCTCCTCTCCTGCGCACGGAGAGCAGCGAACCGCGGTTTCGTGCCCCTGTTGCCCCGCCGCGTCAGCGAGATTCCGGCCTGGTACGAGACCGGGAGGCCGGCCGGTCGCGGGGCTTTTTTCCCAGAGCACTCGCAGCTCGGGCAGCTGGCTCAAGGCGTGATCGAGCCGCTGCGCAAGGCGGTCGTGACCTCTTGTATTGGGATGGTAGTCGTCGGAGTCGATGGCCAGAATCGACGCGTCGAGACCGTCATACGCATCGGTGACGTCGATGACCTGCGAGAATCCGGCTGCGCGCGGTTTGCACGAGTGCCGGTGTTTCCGACGAGTCGCTCTTGCGGCCGACGCGGGGGACCAGCACCCAGACGATCGGGATATTCCGCGACCGGCAGTCGGCGGCCATGCTCTGGTACACGCGGGCCAGGATGTCTCGGTGCCTGGGACGAAGTGCCCGCTTGTAGTCGTCCGGGCTCCCGTGGCGCTGTACGCCGGATTCGACGAGTGCTTGGCTGTAAATGGGACAATCCCAGGCCAGCCCCCGCGCGAGCAGGAAGCGCAGCCGCCGCTCGTCCCAGCCGACATCCGCGGCCGTCGACTCGTAGATCACCAGGTCTGGATCCATCGGCCATCCGATCTGGCTGAAGTGATACCAGCGCTGTCCGGGGGAATGGCCGGGGACTGCACAGTTGATGATCTCGACCTTCTGTCCGGTCATGTCGTCGGGCACGGCGGTCCCAGACGGTCTCCAGGATGGATTCAAACCTGTCGCGGACGTTCACTCCCCAGCCGGCTCCGATCGAGTCGCCCACGAGAGCGATCCGGAACGTGCCGGCCGGTTTGTCTCTTGCATACTCGCGGTCGCGCATTCCCTGGGCGTTGGTGCGCCATTCCAGGCCCCACCGCGTGGTGGCATCACCTGGCTTCAAGGCCACCTCGCGCAGATCGTCGACACGGACGAGCAGAGGCGCTTCCTCGACGGGGATCGACCATGTGCTGCCCTTGCGCCGGCGGATGCGCAAGCTCGGCAGATCGGCGAGGTCGTCAAGGCGCCGGCCGGCCTCGAGCAAACGCTCGTAATATCCGCTCTCCACTCGCTCGAGGTCGGCGCGGTTGAACAGATTGCTCTGAAGGCTCTCGCGCAGCCGTGACGGAGCGTCGCCATAGAGCCGGTCCGGCACCAGCCCGCACGCAAGGATCACGAGAGTGGCGAGCAGGTGGCTGCTCGAGATCGTATCATGACCCATAGACACCTCGACGCAGCAAGTCGAGCCAGGCTTCGAGGCTGGGGCTTGACCAGAGCGACCAGAGCAGAGCGACCGCGGTGAATGTGCCAGCGACCTTCAGAGACCGCAGGGAGAGCTCGTTGAGCGCTCGCCGCGACGTGTGTTGGCTCGGCTTGCGCACGCGGGTCCGGCGGGCATCGAGCTGCACGTTGACGAGCACGAGTCCGCCCAGGATTCCCCAGAACATCGCGTCGGGAACGGTAAAGCCCCAGGTCCCGCGCAGCCAGTACGACTGGTAGGCGTGGAAGAACCACGTGGCCAGGAAAACCATCACCGTGGCGACCGCGAGCGCGAGCGGCTGCGGGTAGCGTTTGAGCCGAAACACGACCGGATTGAACACAAGCCGCACCATGAAATCTTTCCAGTAGATGTTGATGCGGCGCCAGTAGTCGGTAAAGCCGGTTGCCAGCAGGTAGCGGTGATGGGTTGCAGGAAGCTGGAAGCCGAAGAGGTGCAGCATGCCGCAGGCCATGTGGAACTGGCCCGACACCTGAAGATAGAGGAGATAGTTGCAGGCCAGATACCCACCGAGGCTCGCGAGGTCGTGGACCTTCGACGGGGAAATCAAGAGCTCGTGATAGACCAGGCGGTAACAGAGTAGATGAATCGTCCCGCGGAACATCATTGCCAGGCCGCGCCGCTGCATCTCGTGGACGTCAGCGGCGAAGAACCCCCGCTGCATCGTGCGGTAATCCACCACCGGAAAATGCATGAAGCAGTAGTTCGGCAGCAGGAAGAAATAACTCAGCGTGTCGACCAGGGATTCGGGTTTTTTGACATGCTTCAACTCATAAAGATAAACGATTAATCGGAACATAAACATCGATGCCACGATAGGCCAGACGTTATCCGGCACAATCGGCTGCGCGAGGCCTTGCCGCGCGACGGCGAGCGCCGCTGCGACCAGCGCGATGATCGCGGCGCGGCCGATCCAGTGTATGGGGAGGAAGCAGGTTCCGATGAGCACGGCGGCCACGAGCAGGACAACAGCGGCGACCGGCGTGCCGAACACCCAGAAGATGCCGGTCATCGAGATGGCGACGAAGAGGGGTTTTTTCCAGCGGAAGGGGGCCAGGTAGTGCAAGGGAAGTGCGAGAAACGCGATGGTCGTCAGCATCTGGAACGCGCAGTCCTTGAAACGCCCGTTCCTCGATTCTGTAGACTCTGAAGATGACCAGGAGCAGTCCGAGAAACAAAAGGTTGCGCAAGAACGGGCGGACGCTACGACGACAGGTTTCGGGCTCACCGGGATAGAGGCCGACGTCTGGGCGCTCTGCGGGCTCTTCTGCCGAGGGCAAGGGCGGCAGGAACTGTTGATGCAGCGCTCGCCTGGTCTTTGGAGCGACCGAGTTTGTCGTGTCTGGTCCCATGGGTCCGCCCCCTCTCGGCTCAAGAGATCCACGGGCGGTGCGCTGTTCGCCGCGGTCGGGCCAGTTTTGCCGGCGGCACAGCTCGTGCATCGCTCTGGGAAGCTGGGTTGTACACACCCAGAGTCGATGCCAGCCGTTTCCGGCGGCTCATGACGATTATTCAACTCACGGCAACGTGCGGATCGTTACGGGACGGGCGCTTCGGATGGGTGGAGGCCAGACGTGGAGTGCTTGAAATTGTTCTGTGCCGGGCAAGACTGCGGGGGCCGGTTCCTCCGTGAACCGGTGATTTCCCCGCTGCGGCCGCGCCATCCTTGATACGCCTGCAATTACGGTCAATGTCGCCGCGTGCTGGTTCGTTTGGTCGTCAATAGAGGAGAGACACCCAGGGTCGGGTGAAGGGGAGCGTCTTTCAAAGGCGCGAAAACACTCCCATTCACGGGTGAGGACCCATGAGTCAAAGCCCAACGATCGCAGTGTTCCCCCCAATGACCCCCGCGATATAACCGATCTGCCACGAGCCTGTCAACCCGACTGATCAGCCCGCCAGACGCGGGTGATGGCGAACGCGAGGGAGCGACATGATGTTCGGGCGAATCTCCTCCAAGATTTTTTTTGAAAAATTCGAGTAGGCATCAAGTCGCCGTCGGTCTCACCCACTCGATCGACGCGACGGAGCCCAGATGGGATGTTCGCTTTCGTACTGGCCGCCGCGTGCGGACGATGACCGACGCCGCGGCACGACGGCTTCCTTTGCTGGTTTACGCAGGCTGCCCTGTTGAGTATCCTGACGCCATTCATCGGTGGCGACGCTGACTTTGATTGCTGCGGCTCTATCAGCAAGGGCGCTGGCACCGGGGGAGGAGTGAAGGGTGGCTAACCGGTTCCGGAGGGAGGCTGGGCTTATCGTCGCCTGGCTGGTGTTTCCGCTGGTGCCGGTCGTTCTGGAAGACCTTTACTATCAGAGCTGCAACAATGCGAATGGCGGCCAATCCAGCTTCGGTCCCGATCCGCGCACGTGGCCGTGGCTGACGTGGGTCATCATGGTAGGCCCGCTCCTGGGCTACAGCTTCCTGGCCGGTGCGACCTCAGACATACCCGACGAATCCGGCACGTCGCGCCGTTTGCTCAGCCGCCTGGTGAGGAAACGAGCGGTCTGGGTGGCGATGGGTCCGTGGTATGGCTTCTTGATCTGCGCGGGAATATTCTTTGGCTTCATATTCCTCGCGCAGCGCGCTCCGTCGCTCTGGAACATCGACTTACCGAGAGCGCTCAAAGGGACCTGGGTCGAGCCGGCAATCGGCTGGATCTTCGGTGTACTTCTCGTCGCGACACTGGCTTATGGATGGCTCTGGACGGCATGGGCATCGCTGCGGAGGGCAGCGCGGATTTCGCGGCTTGGCCACGCATTTTACCGCGGCATGGCCGTCGCTCTGGGTTTTCTCGGGTCGCTGTTCGGGAGCTTCTGGGCAGCCACTTCTTGGTGGCGGAGCTATTTCTTCGACCCCCGGGCGGTGCCTGCGATCATCGCGGTCGTGGTCCTGGGCACGGCCTGCGGCTGCGGGCAGACGCTCACCTATGGTGAGCTGCGGCGCCGCGAGCTGTTCCACGCGATGCTGGTCGCGTGGGTCCTGGGTCTGGCACTCATGTGGCGGTGGTGGAGCCGGCCGCGGCGGCGGCCTCCCGAAGTTGACCATGCGCCATGAGCCAGATCGTTCCCGAGGAATTCGCCGAGCGATCGCCCTGTCGGGGCGACGTCATCCCATCAACTCAAGGATACCAATCAATGATCAATCAACGATGCAAGCACATGATCCTGGGTTTGGCTTTCGGATTCTCGCTTGCGCTCGCCGTTCAGAGCGATGGGCGTGCCCATGCCGACGACACCAAGACCAAGGGAGCCAATATCGAAGGGGACCTCAAGAAGATCCAGGGCGAGTGGGTGTCCAAGGACGACATGGGGGAGAGCTCGTGGATCTTCAAGGACGACCGCGTTTCGATCAAGGCCCCGGGCCGCAGCTACGAGATCACGATCAAGCTCGACTCGAAAGCCGAGCCCGAGAAGCACATGGATTTCACGGTGCTCGAAGACTCGCCGAACGCGAGTGGGAGCAAGGCCCTTGGCATCTACAAGCTGACCGATGACGGCAAGCTCTTGATTTGCTTCGGCGGTCCCGACGCGAGTCGGCCCAAGGAATTCAAGACCGACTTCGGCACGGCATTCTCGTTCGAGCTCAAGAAAAAAGACGCGAAGTGAAGTCAGGGGCCCCGGTCGTCCGATCTATGGAGATACGGTTCGCTGTGCGCAATCACAGATCGATTCGCGCTGTATTCGCGGCGAAGTTGACTCGCAACAAGATGCGGAGACCCTAGCCATGTTCATGCAACGACGACGGGCCACGCTCCGAAGGAGCGCTTGGGAATTATGCTGTGGGCTCGCGATTGGAATCTGCTGCGGGCCGCTCGTGGCCCTGGACGCGCGCACAAACGCCTGAGGCCGCGGCCCCGGTGACGCTGGATCGATTGCGGCAGATGAGCGCCGCGGAGATCGAGGCGGTGTATCGCCAAGGGACAGCAACAGCGATACCCGAGGGACCGATTCGCGGGACGGCGCTTTTATCACCGGGGACGAGGCGGGCACGGGTCATGTCGCGCGGCGCACGACTGATCTGGCAGGGCAAGGTGTTCGAGCCCGGCCAGACCACGGCTGTCAACCGGTTCTTCGGGATGCGGCTGGTCCGAGCCCAGGTCTACGAAGGGCCGAGCTGGCTCGACGGTCAGGCTTCGCTCGTGCTTGACTACAGCCAGACGTCGCGCATCTACGCCGACAATCGCGACGAGATCCGCCAGGTTGCCCCCGGACTCTTCCTCGGGCTCATGTACGATCGGACGACCGCTCCACCCTCGCTCCAGATGTATTTCGCACTCCAATCGCGCCCGTGAGCCAGGCCCATACCGACATTGCCGTGAGTGGATGATTCGGTTAGCTTGCCGCCTCAATCGTGCGGTCGCCGAGAAAAGTGCGCACGGCGCGGGCCGCACGAGCCCGGTGGACGATCTGCCGGGTGTGGGTCTCGAGGAGGAGAAGGATGCCCACAGAGACGCTGGTGGCGACAAGCCACGCGGGCCTGTCGCGGCACCGATGTTTGCCCGAGGTCGTGCTGGCCGCCCTGGCCGGGGCGGTGTTCCTGGGCTGCCTTGGCTCGGTCGACCTTTGGGGCAAACGAGAGCAGCGTGCCTCGGCCGAAGCCATCGACACGATCGACCACGACCACTGGCTCGTTGCGCAGATTCAGGGGCGTCCTCGCCTGGAAAAACCGCCGCTTCCGCGGTGGACGATCGCCGGCCTGATGATGCTCACCGGCCGCCGGGACGAGCTGATCGTCCGTCTGCCGGGCGCGATATCGGCGCTTCTGACGGTGGCGCTTGTCTATGCCCTGGGGCGGCGCATTGGAGGCCGTGCGGTCGGACTGGCGTCGGCGCTCGTTCTCAGCTCGCTCGGTTTCTTCGTCGGCGAAATGCGTCAGGCCAGCAACGACGGACCGCTCGTGCTGTTTACCACGCTGGCGCTGTATGCATGCTGGCGGCGATTGCACGGCGAGGACGACGACCCGAGGGTGGATACGCACAAGACGCCGCTGGCAGGCGTCTTCAGATTATCCGACGCGACAAAGTGGCAACTGGTGCTCCACGCCGCGCTCGGGCTCGGTTTCTTGACGAAGGGCCCCGTCATCCTCTTGCTGGTGTCGGTGGCGATCGTACCCTACCTTGCATTCGCTCGGCGGCTCGGATGGGGTCTGCGTCGGCTTGCCGGCGGCTACGGCTTCTTGCTGTTTGCCGGGCTCGCACTTTGCTGGCCCCTGGCGGTGCTGGCGAACGATCCGAGCGCCCTTCGCGTCTGGTCGCTCGAGATCTCGGAAAAGACCGGTTTCTCGCACATCCTCGAGCATCGGCATCACACTCCGCTCCTGGGCGAGTGGCCCGCGATGGTGCTGCCGTGGACGTTGATTGCGCTGGTCGCGGTGATGTTGCCGCCGTACTTATCGATGACGAACGCAGGCCGAACCGGCTCCGGCGTGCCGATGGGTGGACCGCGGCGATGGTCCTTTGTGTGGTTTGCATGGTGGTGGGGTGTCGGCAACCTGTTGGTTTTTAGCGTGTGGTCGGTCGCAAAGCCGAACTACTACGTTCCATGCGTGCCGGGTATGGCGCTGTTGATCGGGACGGCGTGGGTTTACCTGGCCCGCGCGGCCCGCGGCCGCGGTCGGGCTGCGGTGGCCGCCCGCGGAATCTTGCAAGCGCAGTGGGTGCTGGTGTTCGTCGCGGCGACGGTGTCCCCGCTGGTCGTTCGAGGATGGATGCCGGACCAGCTTTGGCCCTACGCCGTGGCAATCGCGTGGTCGCTGGTGGCGGCGGTTGTCGTCAGCATCTATATCTGGCGGCGCGGCGGCGATGCACTCTGCCTCGCACCAATCACGGCAGCATGTGCGTTCGGAATCCTGATCGCATACGGTCTGATCGCCCCCGTTGAAAACGATGCGCACAGCCATCGTGCGCTGGCACAGAGGCTGCGAACCGTGCTGCCGCCCGGCGCCCGACAGATCATGTTCTTCAACGAGATCGACGAAGGGCTCTGGTTCTACGGCGACGGGCTCGTGCTCACTCCCGTGCCCGGTAGCCATCCTCGATACAACACAGCGTACGACCTTGCGCACAGCTACCTCACCGAACGTCTGCCGAGAGAGACCCTCGCCGACCTCGAGGCCAAGCGCCAGGCGCACGAGAAGCACACGCTCGTCGACTGGCTCGATCACAACGGCGAACGAAGATCATACCTCCTGATACGCAGCCATCTTTTCGATCTCATGTCCGCGGACCTGGCAGGCCGAGTCACTCCGCTGTTTCGGGAAACAGGCCTGAAGCGAAACGAACTGATCCTCCTCGAGGTGGCCGGCAATCGGCCAGCTGTCGAGACGGCCGTTGGCGACCTTCCAACCCGGCGTTAAACAGGCGCCACGGAACAAGCCCGGCTACAAGGGCGTTCATGCGAACGGCACTCGGAGAGTCGCCGCGACCGCGAGCATCGGCTCGCACGGCGTGCCCGCTCGCATCCCGAGAGTTCCCTGTGAGCGGCACATGTTCGCCAGCCCAACTCTTCCCCGAAAGCCGATGTCGGTGCCGGCCGATTACGCGCCGCGATTTTTGGATGCGGCGTCGCAATATCGACCGCAACGTTACTAGCGATCAGCGAAGACGCCCGGTGGGAGAAAGTGCGGTTACGCCAATTGTGTGGGCAGCTCTTTTTGTGCAAATACCCCGATTTACCTGACCGCGACGACCGGTAGGTTTGTCGCCCTAACGTGTTGATGTAAAAGATGAAACGAATTCAAGCAAGGGGGTCTGGCAGACGATATATCCGACTGGCTCGCCAATGGTCATGCCACGGCGAGGACACGGGAGTACCGAACTGGTGGCATTGTTTGTCGGAGGGGCCAGCAGGCCTCAGGTCCCGGGAAGACCGCGCTGACGAATCGATGCCATGGACGACCGATACGAAAACAGGGTCGAGCGAGACGGCCGGCCGGAATCGCTACCCTCGATTATTGTTAGCCAAGGAGAGTTTTCTCCCATGTTGAAGCCCTTGACGTTGAGCCTCAGCCTTGCCGTCGCTCTCGGAATGTGCAGCGTGAGCAAGGCGGGCGGGTATGATCAGAATTGCACGACCTGCGGTCTGGCATCGCCTCAGGGCGGTCCGTACGCCAGTGGCCAGGGTTGCGACTCGCCCTGTGCCCCCAAGAAGCATCACTTCAATTTCCACATGCCGAAGATCCACTGCAACCTGCCGAAGCTTTGCCACACGGTGAACTATGAGTGGGTGCTGAAGAAGAAGCACTGCTTCTCGCTGCAGCACGCGCCCAAGGCCGCTGCGTGCGCCTCTCCGGTGTACGGGAGCGGTCAGGGTGGCATCGCTCCGTCGGGCCAGGTTGGATCCCCGCAGGTCTACGGTGCCGGCCAGCATGCTTTCCAGCCTGGGAAGCCGGCGACTTCGCTCGCAGCGGTTCCCGCCGAGATGACCCCGGCGATCGCTGGCGGCGAAGAAGCTCCGCCTGCCCCCGAAGTCAAAGAGACGTCGGCGATCGGCTCTCCGAACGGCTTGCTCCTGCCCACGCCTTCGGGCAACTGAGCTCGAGCGATGCCGTACTTCGTGTGAGTTGACGTGAAGTCAAGCTGGTGGTCCCGAGGTGTTGGCTCCGCTCTGATCTGAAGCGATTCAGATCAGAGCGAACCAGCAACTCGGGATTCCGGCTTTTACGGACCATGAGTCGCCCGGCAGCAGCGACGCGCATTGCGCCGACCTCCGGACGAAAGTCGCAGCGCGGCTTGCCCGCGTGGTTGCGGTCCGCGGTCCAATCGGCATCCACGAACACGACCCTCGCATCGCCAGTGGGCGGCGGGAGGGGCGTTTTTTTTTGCGCGGCGCCGCACTGATGGCTGGTGCGAACATCGCCGCCGATCGCACCAGTTTCACGCCAAGAAAAACGGCCGTGCAGCGTGCGGCGCAATTGACAAAACCGGCCGATTGTGGATAACTCACCCCCCGCGGCGCGGCGCATCGCGGTCTATGGAGACAAGGGATTGTAATCATCCTCAGGAGGAGGGTTGATGCGGACGGAAGATCGCCTGTCTCCCACCGTGGCCTTCGTCCGGCTGCGGACGCTGCTGGATCGCCTGCGGCGATCGGTCATGGCGCAACGGCCGGCGGTGCGATGGGGGCTGGCCCTGGGCACGCTGCTCGCAATGTCGGCGATCAGCTACTGGGCCATGACTTCCTTTTCGACCCTCGGCGCACGATATCTGCCCTCAAAGCGGCAGTTTTCCTCCGACGACCTCATCAAGATCTGTCGCGCGCTCAACAAGCAGCGGATTGTCTATCAGGTCGATGAGCAACGGCGGGTCGAGGTTGCGGCCGATCAATTCGACCAGGCTGTCGACGTGCTCGCCAAGCTCGACCTGGGACAGCTCCCGATCGACGATCTCCGCAACGAGACCGGGCACGGGAGCTTCTGGGATCTGCCGAGCGAGCGGGAGCAGAAAGCGCAGTTGACGCGCGAAAAGGTTGTCGAGCGCTTGATTGGCGAGCAAGAGGGGGTCGCGTGGTCGCTGGTGTCGCTCCATCGACCGCGTTCTTCGCCATTTCAGCGATCGCAATCGAAGCCCTCGGCGTTTGTCTACATCGAGACCGAGGGGGGGCGCGTTCTCCCGTCGCGAACGGTCCAGTCGATTCCGGCGATTCTGGCGGGGTTGGAACCCGAGCTGGCACCGTCGTCGATCACGGTGATGGACACGCGCGGCAATCGTTATTTTGATTCCGGCAACCCAGCGCTCGGGGACAGCTCGCGCCACCGTGCGCGGGAAGAGGAGATGACGCACGAAATCCTGGAGAAGCTGGATTGGATCAAGGGAGTGCGGGTGCAAGTTCAGGTCGTCTTCGAGCGGCCCGAAGAGCGCCCGATCGCCGCGGCCGGCGGCAGCGACGCTCTCAGACCGCACGCGGCGGCCGATCAAGCGACGCCCGGACCCTCCGGCCCAGGGCGCATCCCTCCCGAACCGACGGCTTGCCTCCGAAATTCGCACTCAATCAGCCGCTGGACCTCGAGCCGGATCACGGGTCGCCTGCCAAGCCAGTGGCGCCCCTGGCGCCGGCGATTACGGGCCAGAAAGGCGGACCAGGCTCCGCCGCGGTTTCCAAGCCGAACGAGCATGAAGGAGAGCACGGTCGCGTTCTCGTCTATGTTCCGCGCAGCTTCTACTACAACGCGGACATGACTTACGACCGCGAGCCAACTCGCGAAGAGATGCTCTTGATGGCCGAGCGGACCGAACGGCAGATTCGGACCGCAGTCGGTCTTGTCGTCGCCAATGCGGACGCATGGAAGATTGATGTCGATACGATCCCCGACGATGTGTCGTCTTATCGTCCGCCAGTCCATGCCTCATCAGCCGATTCGCGGCGCAAGTTCCTGGATTGGGGCATCGTGGGCGCCAGCCTGGCGGTGGTGTCGATTCTGGCCGCCGTCGGGTCGTGGATCCAGGTGGCGCGCCGCCCCGGCCGGCAACCTGAGCAGGCGGTCCAGACCCGCCGATTCCATGTGGATTCTGCCTCCGAACCCGGCCCATCGGAGCGGGTTCGAGAGCTGATCCGCCGTAGTCCGGAGGCCGCGGCGAGCGTGCTCCAGCGCTGGACGGCCCAGGGGGGACACGGCTCATGACCATGACGCGCGGTGAGGCCGCGACTTCCCGGCTGCACGGGCCGCCGACTGACGAGTACGAGGCGAGCGAAGCGGCGATTGACACCGAAACCGCGGCATTGTCTGGCGCGCCGCGGGAGATCGACCGGACGCCCGCGCTGGACGCGATCGCGCCGGTGCGGAAAGCGGCGATCGTGCTCGTGAGCCTGGAACAGTCGCTGGCGTCGCAGCTCTTGTCGCACCTCGACCGGCCGGCGGTCGAAGCCGTGACCTGGGAAATTGCCCGGCTCGAGCGCGTCGATCCGGACGAACGCGCGGCGGTGCTCGAGGAATTCTACGGCCTTGGGCTGCGCAGGCTGTGTTTCGTGTTTGACGACCTGGTCAAGTTAAGCGACGCCGACATCCGGGCTGCGTTCGACGACGAGGAGATCGAGAGCTGGGCACTGGCACTTGCCGGCGCAGCGGCACCGGCGCGGATGAAGGTGCTCGGGGCCCTGTCGGCTCTGCTGCGGGAACGACTGCAACGCTCTCTGGACCACCTGGGCCCGTTCCGGCTTTCAGACGCCGAAGCCGCCCAGCTCGAGATTGCCGAACGGCTGCGCCGGTTGTACGACCTGGGGCGCATCGGCCTCCCCGAACCGAGTGGGCGCGACGAAGTCCTCGTGTGAAAGGCGCTGCGGACAAGATGCCGCGGCCGCTGGAAAAGAGCGCTGGGCCAGGCGCTGCAAGCCAAATCTCGAACCGAGGATTGGGGGAGGGACCGCCAATGTCCCAAACTTGTCGTCAAGATCGAGCACCCCGAAATGGGCTGGCGCTCTCCGCGCTCTTGGTCGTCGGACTCATGCTGGGGGCACTGCTTCCAAAAAACGCGCGGGCCGGCAAGGACGCGACCGGGTCGCCAGCAGCCAAGGGGGCGGGGATCGCCGCGCCCGATCCCGCAACGGAAGCGCGGGCCGGCGAGCCATCACCTTCGCCCGTGATGCCGCGCAGCGAAGACGACGGGTCCCGGCCGTCGCGGTCGTTGGTTTTGAGACGACTCTCCAGCGCGGCTCGGCAGGGGAGCTCGGACGGCTGGTACCTGGGAATGGTGGGAATCACGCTGGCACTGGCCGTCTGTGGTGGGCTCGTCGCTTCGGCGCGCCGATTTTTCCCTCAGGCGGCGGGCGCGGGCGTGCAGATCGTCTCGCGAGTGAGCCTCTCCCCCAAGCATACCGTTTACATGCTGCGAATCGGCCGGCGCGTGTTGCTCGTCGGGGCGGGGCCGCAGGGGCCTCCCGCGCTCATCAGCGAGCTGGACGATCCTGACGAGAGCGAGCCGGGCGCGCACCCAGGAGGAGAGCCATGAGCCATTCGGACTGGCGGCGTCTGCGCCGGAAGCGCGGGGCGACGCTGGCGGCCGCTGTGGTGGCTTTGGCGGCGATCCTCCTGGTCTTCAACACAAGGACCAGGGCCGACGAGCCGCCATCACAATCGGTCAGTTCAGTTGCCAGCGCGAAAGACGATCCGGCCCGCAAAGCGCTTGAGTCGAAGAAGACGGACAGCCCCACGGCGATCGGGGTCAATCGGCCGGCGGATGTCGAGCCGCCGTCGAGTGGGCTGCTGCGAGGGGCGCCTCTGGATCGGCCCGAATTGATGCGGACGATGCAAAACGTCGTGCTCTTCGGTCTGGTCTCGCTGGCGCCGATCGGGTTGCTCATGGTCACGGCCTTCGTGCGGATCAACATTGTGCTGATTCTCCTGCGACAGGCACTGGGCAGCCCGCAAGTTCCCGGCAACCAGATCCTGACGGCGCTCGCACTACTCTTGACGGGGCTCGTGATGCGTCCGCATGCCGAGGAGGTCTACCAGAAAGCCATCGAGCCGTTTGCCGCCGGCCGCATTTCTGCGGCCAGCGCATGGGACGCCGGCACGCGACCCATCAAAACATTCATGGTCCAGCAGATCGTGTGGACCAAGCATCAGGATTACCTCCAGGCGCTCTACGAGTACACGGTGCCTGCCAGTCCCGGCCGCGTCGATTCGAACCCGGAGCGCCACTGGACTATCCGCTGCGCGTGGTGGCGCCGGCGTACCTGCTCAGCGAGCTCACGACGGCGCTCCTCATGGGCTTTTACGTGTATCTGCCGTTTCTGGTGATCGACCTCGTCGTGTCGTCGGTGCTGGCGGCCACTGGACTGTTCATGCTGCCGCCTGCGCTGGTTGCAACGCCGATCAAGCTGATCGTGTTCGTGCTGGCGGACGGTTGGCTGCTGGTGGCGACGATGCTCTTGTCGAGCTTCACCGGCACCACCGGCGGCCCCTGAATCCTTCCGGGCGATCGCGCTTGCGAAGGCGAGGAAGAGGAGAGCCGTTCATGGACGTAAGCCATGCAATCGATTGGTCGCGCGAGGCGCTGCGGATGGCGCTTTTGCTAGGCGGACCGCTGCTGGCGGCGGCGCTCTTGATCGGTCTTCTGGTCAACGTCGGCCAAACCTTGACCCAGCTGCATGAGCCGGTGGTCGGACTGGTCCCGCGCCTGCTCGCGGTGGCGGTGGTACTGCTCATGATCTTGCCGTGGATGGTCACCCGCTGGGTGGCATTCGCCGTGGATCTGATCGGATCGATCCCCGACTTGCTGTCTTAGAATGGGCACGGGTCATGGCGATGCCGTGGGAAAGCGGCGACTGGAACTGGGCGTGGTTGCTGAGCCATGCCGGCGTGTGGGCGCTCGTGCTGGCGCGCGTGCTGGGTCTATGCCTGACGGCCCCGGCGCTCGCGGTTCCAGAGCTGGACTGGCGCATGCGGCTGGGGTTGGCGGCGCTCTTGTGCGCGATATTGATTCCGGTTGTCGAACCGCTCGTGACTTTGCCCGCAGGCTGGATGAGCATGGCGCGGGTTGTGCTGCTCGAGGTATTCACCGGCGGACTGATCGGGTGGTCGGCCGCGCTGGTCGTGGCGGGCGCACGACTGGCGGGTGAGCTGGTCGCGCGCAGGCGGGCCTGGCGACCGCGGGTCTCGTTGATCCTGAAACCGGTGAGGAGCTTGCGCCGCTGGGCCGATTGTACGGCTGGATCGCGCTGGTCGTGTTCCTGCGCTGGAAGGACCATTTCTCTTGATCCGAGCGCTGGTGGAGAGCTATCAGGTCGTCCCGGCGGGAGGCTTCTTGATCTCGCAGGAGACGGTCAACCTGGCGTTCGTCCAGCTCGGTTGGACGCTGGAGCTTGCGCTCCAGGCGGCCGCGCCTGCGGCCATCGCACTGGCATTGAGCGGCATCGTCATTTGCTGGCTATCGCGCGCTGCCTCGTCGCTTCCTTTCGTGGCGCTTGCACTGCCGATCCGCAGTCTGCTGGGTGTTGTGCTGGTGATCCTGAGCGCGGCCACGCTGGTCGTCACGCTCAACCGAGCGTGGAGCATGTTTCTCTGGCGAGGATGATGAAGGGCCTTTCATGTCCGACGATCGGACGCAACCGCCATCGAAGCGTCGTCGCCAGCTCGCGCGAGAACGGGGGCAGGCGGCACACAGTCCGGAGCTCACGGCGGCCGCGGGCTGGCTCTCCGCTGTGCTCTTGCTCGGTGTTCTCGGCGACGACCTGGCCAATGGTCTGACCCAGCTAGTCCGAGGAACGCTTGATGGCGTACCGACGGTCGCGGCTGATCCCGCCGCGGTGGTGTCGCACGTGCGGAGCGTGGTCCTCGAGCTAGCCTGGCCGCTGCTGGCGATCCTGGCGGCTTTCTCCGGCGGGGCGCTCGTGGCCCACCAGTTGCAGGTCCGCGGGTTATGGGCGACGTCGCTCGTTGTTCCCGATCCGGCGCGGCTCTGGGCCTTTTCCACCGGCCCGGGGCTCGCGGTTCGAGCACAGAACTCGGCGTGGTCGACAATCAAGGCGGCCGTGCTGCTGGCGGCCGCGGCCTGGACGATCAGCGCAGGCTGGGGAGACCTGTTGCGACAGAGCAGCCTCGAGGGACCGAACCTGGCGCGAGCGGCAGGAGCGGTTGTCCTCCATCTTTCCCGCGTCTTTGCCGCGGTGCTCGTGGTCCTGGGCGTGGTGGACTACGTGGTGCGCCATCGGCGTTTCGAGTCGATGCTCCGGACGACGACCGAACAGCAGCGCGAAGACCAGCGCGTGATGGAAGGCGACCCGGCCACGCAGGCGCAGCGGCGGCGAGTGGCGAAGACAATCCGGAGCGATGTGCCGGATTTGCTCGCCGGTGCCAGTCTGCTGTTGACCGGGGCGAGCGGATTGACGCTGGTGCTGGCCGGCGGTCCGCCACCACGGCGCGTGACCGTGCGATCGATCGTCAAGGGAGGTGGCGGCCTGCGACTGCGCCGGTCGCCCGAGGCCAGCCAGGTTCCGCGGGTGGACGCACCCGAACTGGCAAGGCGGCTGGCTCGCCGTCCGGTGGCCGGGTCGCCGATCGCCGCGGAGCTGTTTGCCGAGCTGGCCGCGATCTGGCCGGCGGTATGACGCCGCCCTAGCCGGGGATCCGGGGCGCACGACATCGATTGAGTTAACAATTGTTCACGACGCTCGGCGGTAGCCGCGTCCGGCGCTACACTGCGCCTCCCGCGCCTCCCAGAACCGGTTCATGGTCTCGGTCTCGCTCAGATGGTCCGCTCGCAGTTGAAGGATTGCCTCGGCGCCCTGTTCCGACCAGAACTTCTCGCTCCCCTTAACGCGTTTGTTGATCATCTTGATCACCGACTCCACCGCGCTGGTCATGATGGGCAATCCTTGGCGACGGTAGTCGTCATAACGCATTCGGTCGGCATTGTTCTTCAGGTAACGCAACGACTCGAAGACGAGCTTTCGAGGGTCGCTGTCGGCGCACTCCGACGGTGGCATACCAATGGCCGCGGATCGTTCTTCCAACTCAGTCAGGATTGTCGTCACCTGACCCGACCAGACGGTTTGAATCCAGCGCTTATAGACCTCCGTCCCCTCGGCTTGGGGACGCCCGGCGAACGCCGCTGAGAACACGTAACTCAGGGCGTGCACGAAATCGAGAATCGGCGTGAAGGATGCAAAGTGCCGGCGCTGGATCGTCCAGTTCACCGGTAGACCATCTCCCAAAAAAGCCTCTCGCTTCGCCCCGAAGAAGTTCCGCTCCCAGGCCGCCTGATGCACCATCGGGCCGAATTCTTCCGCGCACTTTTCGGCTGGCCAAGACACTGCGGACCAGACGTTTAGGACGGCCTGGACGGGGCTTGCGTCCACGCCCCTCTCCCGTCGCCTTGTCCTGCTTGTGCGGCGGGCATTCGCTCTCGAACTCCAAGCCGACCGGAAGAGGATGACCCAAGCCTCGCACCATCTCTTTGGTCCGCTTCAGGTCAAGAAAACAGCGCGGCACATCGGGATCGGGGTCAGCTTCATGGACGTCGCTTTGATAGGTTTCCAAGACGGAGACTTTGGACTCTCGCCAATGACTGTCTTGCTTCGGCTCCGACGGGTCCGATCGGATTTGCAGCCGGCCACCATCCACCGACACCATCGCCACAGACGGTGAGGGACGCTTTGCGTTGGCAACGACATCCTTAGCCATCAGGGGGACCCGCTTGTACGCCGCGACGGCCATGTCACGTTGATCGATCCGCTCTTGGCCGATCTTGCGTACGATCCGCTCGACCGGTTTGGGGGCGATTTTCAAGTCTGACAGTTCGGCCAGATCGCGGGACCCCTGCTGATAGGAAGAACTGTTGACGCCGGCATGGACAATTTTCTGCTGCACGCGTGGGCTAAAACCGGTATGGTCAAGGCCCAATGCTTGATTTTGAGGGAAAAAAAGCCCGCCGACAGCGAGGGCAATTGAAAACTCGTTGTTTCCAGGCCACGTCTCCCCGCGTGGTCACTAGCACGCGGGGCTCGTCGGGAGCCTTGCGGGCAGCCCCTCCGCAGACCGGGCACTCGCCCAGTTCCTCCTCGGGCCAGTCGTCGGCCTGCTCCTGAACGTTGATCTCGATCAGTTGCCGGGCCATCTCATCGCCCAGCGCCCGGCAATAGTCTCCAACTCCGAGAACTTGGTGCCTCTAGGAAGGCCATCCGGGTAAAGTTCCTTCGCGAGTTCCCGAGCCATCCGGCCCAAACGAGAGTGAAATTCCGTCCGAATTTGGGTGGCATCCTTGCCCATTTTCGCGGTCCTCTCCAAGGTGAGGGTGAAGACGACTGTAAACGACAGACTTCGATCCGCACGATACCATCGGTCCCCTTGGCAGGGCAAACCATGTCGTGCGCCCGGATCCGGCGGCTGCCCGGTTTCGCTCTGGACAGACATCCTGGTCGGCGGTATCGTCTCCGCACACGTCTCAAGAATTTACCCTATCGCTCTCTTTGGATCATTCCCGGTTTTTCTCCCGGGTCGGTACTGGGACCGGAGCGAGGACGCACACGACGAGCCGCTGCGACTCAAACGGGTTCAGTCGAACGACTGGTCCGTTCAGATCGCCGGAAGGCTGGTGCGTGTGGGCGGTGTGCCGCGGAGTGCCTCGCGCGTGCCGGTTGCGTTGTTCACTGTCGGAAGCCACGGCCCGGAATCAGAGCCGCGAGTCGGTTCGGGTCGAAAGAACCGTTAGCCCTTTCTTGTGACTTCTGGTGCGGGTGTCTCGCCCGTGCCGGTCTCGGCGTGAGCACGGATGCTCGCGCCCTTTCAGAGGTTTGTGGAGGGGAGAGGATGCCTCCCACAACGTCGAGCCCGATCGGATCCGGCACCGGCGGAGGATTTCTCCGGGGGCTGGTGCTGCCGATCACCATTGTCGGCGCGATTCTTGTGTTCGTCGTGCCGATACCGGCGGCGATGCTCGATGTTCTGTTATCCGTCAATCTGTGCTCGCGGTGATCGTGCTCCTGACGACCCTGGCGATTCGTTCGCCGCAGGAATTCAGTGCGTTCCCGACGATCCTCCTGACGACGACCCTGACCAGGCTTGTCTTGAATGTCGCGACGGCCCGTCTGGTGTTGACCCGCGGCGGCGAGGACCGGCTGGACGCGGCCGGCGGTGTGATCCGAGCCTTCGGCTCGTTCGTCGCCGGAGACCAAGTGTTGATCGGCGTGATCCTGTTTTCGATCCTGGTAGTTATCCAGTTTGTCGTGATCACTCAGGGGGCTACGCGCATCAGCGAGGTGGCCGCGCGGTTCACGCTCGACGGTCTGCCCGGGCGCCAGATGGCGATCGACGCCGACCTGCATGCCGGGGTGATCGATCAGCACGAAGCCCATCGCCGCCGCGACTCTGTTTATCGCCAGGCGGATTTCTTCGGGGCGATGGACGGTGCGAGCCGGTTTGTCCGCGGCGACGCGATCGCGGGAGTCGTGATCTTGCTGGTGAACGTCCTCGGCGGATTGTTCCTGGGAGTGGTGAATTACGGCATGAGCCCGAGCGAGGCGGTCAGTGTCTTCACGAAGCTCACGATCGGCGACGGTCTGGTCAGCCAGGTTCCCGCATTCTTGATCTCGCTGGCCGCGGGGCTGGTCGTGACCCGCTCGTCGTCATCGACCGACCTCAACCGCGACGTGGTCACTCAACTGTTTTCGCGCCCTGGGGTGCTGGGGACTGCCGCGGTGTTCCTGGGCCTGATGGCACTCACGCCGCTTCCGAAACTTCCACTATTGACGCTGTGTGGTGCTCTGGGAGCTGGCGCATTCTTTTGGAGCTCGCGCGGAGAGGGCGAAGGCAGACCCGACCTTGCGCAGCACGAACGCGAAGCTGTCGGCATACCAGCCCATCCCCCCGCTCGGTCGGACGAGGGGCCCGCGGCCGGCGCGGCATCACGCGCCAGGAAATCACAGGGGGCGATCGCGGCGGCCGGGGCGCTGGCCGAGCCCGCCACGGACCAGATGGAGGAGTTGTTGCACGTCGACCCGCTGGAGCTGGAGATCGGATTCCGGTTGATCGCGCTGGCCGATCCGATTCGCGGCGGAGACCTGCTTGGCCGGCTCAAGACTGTGCGACAGAATGTGGCGCGCGAGCTGGGGCTGATCGTGCCTCAAGTACGGATTCATGACGAGATCGGATTGCCTCCTCATGAGTATCGGGTAAAGATTCGCGGCACGATGGTGGGGCAGGGCATTGCATACGCGGGGCGGCTGATGGCCGTGCCGCCGGCGGGCCTTGTGAGCCGACCGGACGGCCGGGACGGCGTCGACCCGGTGACGGGCCATGCCGCGGTCTGGATCCATGCCGACGGGCGCGAGGTCGCCGAGCTGGCGGGATGCCGCGTGCTCGAGACCTCGGCAGTGGTGGCCGGCCACTTCGGCGAGATCGTGGCCAGCCATGCCGACGAGCTCTTGACGCGCGAACAGGTGGAAAGGTTGCTCGACCGGGTCCGTGCCACTGCGCCAACGCTCGTGGGCGAGGTTGTTCCGGGGCTGCTCCGCGCCGGCGAGCTGCAGCGCGTGCTGCAAAACCTGCTGCGCGAGCGCGTCAGCATCCGTGATCTCGAGACGATTCTGGAAACGCTGGCCGTGCATGCCGGCAAGACCAAGGACCTCGATCTTTTGACCGAACAGGTGCGGCGAAGCCTGGCGCGCCAGATCGCCGAGAGCTATCGAGGCATTGACGGGCGGCTCCGCGTCGCGACCCTGGGCCGGCGGCTGGATGACCGGCTTGCCGCCGCGGCACACGCGGAATTGCGCCTGGCCGAGGCCCTGGGCGACGATACGTGCCGAAGCGTTGTCCGTGCGGTGGCCGTGGCTGTCGGAACCCTGGTCGACAACGGGCATCCGCCGGTCATCCTCACCACTCCGGGCGCTCGCGCTGTCCTCAAGGACTTGACGCGAGCGGACTTACCCCGGCTTGTCGTCTTGAGCCAGCGCGAGATCCCGCGCGATACAGCGGTGGAGGTCCTGGGCAGCGTGGTCGAGGAAGAGCCCGAGCCCCTAACCACGTACACCACGACGGAGGCGATCGCATGAGCCACGGGGGACGCGCCCGCCCGACAAATCGGGCGCCTGCGCGAATTCGCCCGAGGTCGGGAATGTTGCCAACCGGCGGTTGTCATTGAGAGAAGGCAGGATCGATGCGACCGAAAACCTACCGCGCTAAATCGATGAAGGAGGCCCTGACGCGAGTGCGCAGGGACTTAGGCGGCGATGCCGTGATCCTCTCGCGCGCGAGGTCCGTCGTCGTCGTCTCTTCGGCATGGGCCCGCGGTCGGTGGTCGAGGTCACGGCCACGGACACAATGCCGGGAGAGTTGACGGTGACCGGCCGCGAACTGCAGGATGCACCGCTGGCCGGTGCGGCTGCGCCCGTCACAGCCGCGGCGTCGTCGGCTGTTCTTACCACGGTGCTGCCTGCGCGGTTTGGCGAAGAGCTCGGTCGCCTGCACTCGATGGTCCAGACGCTGAGCCGCCATGGGCATATTGATCACCTGCTTCCAGACGTTCCCAGCGCGTTGGTTCCGACCTACTCGCAGCTGATCGAGGCCGATGTGCCGGAGGTATTGACCCGCCGGCTGATGCGGTACATCGACGAGACCCTCGAGCCGGATCAGCTCGATCAGGCCGAGTCGGTTCGAGCAGCGCTTCGCGAAGCGGTCGAGCAATGCATCTCCGTCGCGCCCCCGATCCGCGCGGTCGCCGGGACGCGCCGCGTGGTGGCCCTGGTGGGTCCGACCGGCGTGGGCAAGACGACGACTGTTGCGAAGCTCGCAGCCAATTTCAAGCTGGCGCACGGCGTGCGGGTCGGCCTCATCACTGTCGACACCTACCGCATTGCCGCGGTCGAGCAGCTCAAGACGTATGCCGAGATCATCGACCTGCCGCTCGCGGTCGTCAACGACCCCGTCGAAATGCCGCGGGCCCTGGACGAGCTCGGGGCGCTCGACCTCGTATTCATCGACACCGCGGGCCGCAGCCCGCGCGACGAGGTCAAGATCCGCGAGCTCGGAGAGTTTCTTCTGCAGGCGCGGCCGGACGAGGTTCACCTCGTCTTGAGCGCCGTGGCAGGCCACCGCAGCCTCCGTGCCGCGCTCGAGCGATTCGCTTTAGTCCAGGTCGACCGATTGATCCTGACGAAACTCGATGAGGCGGACAGCCTGGGTGGTGTGCTGGCCGTCCTGGGTCTCTCAAATCGCCCTGTGAGCTACCTGACGACCGGTCAGGCGGTTCCGGACGACATCGAGCCGGCCGACCGCAAGCGGCTGGCGCGGCTGATCCTCCGACAGGAGGATGTCCTTTGAACGAAAGGAATCATCATGTCCGACCAGGCTGACAGGCTCAGACAGCTCGTTGGCGCGAGCCGGGCCATGACGTCGTCGGCGACGGCGCTTGCCGACCAAGAGCCGTACGAGGCCGGCGTTTCGCCACGAGCGCACAGTCTCAGAACGACCCAATCGCTGCTGTTCACGAGCGGCAAGGGGGGGGTCGGGACGTCAAATCTGGTTTTGAACCTGGCCATCGCGCTGGGGGAGATGGATCAGCGAGTCCTGGTGGTCGACGCGGATCTCGGACTGGCGAATCTCGATCTCCTGTGCGGGCTGGTGCCACGATACGACCTTGGAGACGTATGGGCGGGTCGATGCCGGCTGCTTGATGCCATTGTCACAGGTCCCGGCGACATCCGGATCGTACCGGGAGCGCATGCCGTTCGGACCGCCGGGGATGACTTCGGCGACGGGCCAGGCCGGCTCATCGCCGAGATGGGCGAGCTCGAATCGGAGTCCGACTTTATTCTGGTCGACGCCGGCTCGGGGATCGGAGCGGGGGTCGCCATGCTGGCGGCCGCGGCCGATCAAGCCGTCATCGTCAGCACTCCCGAGCCGACATCAATCGCCGACGCACACGCTGCCATCAGCCGGTTCGGCAGGCTGCCCGCCGCTCCACGACTGCGAGTGCTGGTCAACCAGGCCACCTCGGCCGCCGAGGCGACGGACGTCCTCGACCGCCTGGTGGCAGCGAGCCGGCATTTTCAAGGCGCTGTGGTTTCCCCGCTGGGACCGGGATCGGTACGAGCCGACTCGCACGTGCCGGCGGCGGTCCGTCGCCGCCGGCCGTTCCTGACGGCGTTCCCGAACTCGACTGCGTCGCGCGGGGTACGACGGTTGGCCCGCGCACTGGTGAACGAACATCATCCACCGGTCCGCACCCGCCGCGCCGGCTTCTTCGCAGCCTTGGCGGCACGGTGGGCTCTCTCACTGGTGGCGATTGGCTGACGCCAGACATGGGGAATCGCGGGACGACGCGAGCGGTGTTCGGGGAAGGACGAAGCAATCGTGCGATCCGGCCGCGCCCGGACGGCCGGAATCGAAGCCCCGAACGTCGATTGGAACGATTTAATTAAGCCGGAGAAGGTGCCTTTCGGGCGGATTTTTCGGGTTGTTGTGATGGTATCACTCAAGCCGATTGAGCGGACGGTCCGATACAGGATTAGGTTGGAGTTCCTTGAACGGCAAGAGGGGAAGGGCGGAACGCGCCGATTCTCGATGCTTTGAGGGTCGAGCGAGGCGACACGGCGGGGCGACCGACGGCGAAACCAAGCGCCGGTCGGCTCGCGACGTGGAGCGGAAGCCCTTTGCACAGGATGTGCCGCCTCTTGCGGAGCCGACATGGAGGTCAGGATGTCAACAAAGGTGGATGTGGATGTAACCGAACTCTGGCGGGAGTTCAAGGAACACCCCACCACGGAAATGCGAAATCACCTCGTCGAGCGTTACTTGCCCCTGGTGAAGTACAACGCCGAGCGGATCTGGCAGCGCCTCCCCGAAGGGGTCGATCTCGACGATCTGATCTCAGCGGGGGTATTCGGCCTGATGGATGCGATCGATGCGTTTGATCTGAGCCGGGGAGTCAAGTTCGAGACCTACTGTGTCCCGCGCATCCGAGGCGCCATGCTCGACGAGCTTCGCACGATGGATTGGGTTCCGCGGCTGGTCCGGTCCAAGGCTACGAAGATGGAAGAGGCTCGCAAAGCGCTCGAAGCCAGGCATGGCCGTCCCCCCACGGACGTCGAGCTGGCCGAAGTTCTGGGCTTGCCGATGGAAGAATTTGAAAAGATGGCGCTGGATGCCAACGCCGTAGGGCTGATCAGCCTGAACAAGAAATGGTACGAGACCGACAGCTACAAGGATGTGCGCGAGATCGACATCCTCGAGGACAAGAAAGGCGAAGACCCGACGCGGCGGCTGCAGCGCAAAGACTTGATGCGTATGGTAACGAAGGGACTGAGCCGGAATGAACGTCTCATAATCATATTGTATTACTATGAAGAATTGACGATGAAAGAAATCGGCGCGACACTCGACCTGAGCGAATCTCGCGTTTCACAGATGCATTCGTCGATCATTCAAAGGCTGCAATCGCAGCTCTCGACACGGCGGCCCGAGTTTGGCACCTGAAGCCGGCTGCGAGCGCGGCAAGGGATGCGAGCACGAATACTGACCTTCAATTGACCGTCCCCGCGGCTTGCGGCGAACTCGCCCAGGCCGCGGGGACGGTCTCGTGCGTTTGACGCGTGGCCATTGGCTCTTGACCCAGCAGGATGTAGAATAAGATAGTGAGTTGAAGTCACAGGAGGACAGCCGCCCCGACGGACCGCCGCGCGAGTCAGAGCCCCAATTGAGGTACGTGCGATGAAATCCACAGCGGGGCGTAGCAACGTCATCCTGGGCGTCATCGTGGCTGCGGCGGCGATCGGCCTGTACCCGGGGCAGGCGCGCGCAATTCGGCTTCGGATTCGGGGGGGGCATGGGATGGGGATTCGGCGGCTTCAGCCAGGTGCCGAAGCCTGAGACCTTCCTCTATTCGAAGGCGCTGGTTGATGCCGGGCGCGACACCCATATTCCGTCCCGAGACGTTTACGCCAACAACCCGAATTCCTATATCAACCACCTGCGCGACAATGGGTTTGTCGAGCGCTATCCCGTCGCGCGAAGAGAGCCGGCCCGCTACGACTATGCACCCCGGCCTACGCCGCCCACGACGCCCACGGCAATGACCGTTGCGCCGCAGATGCCGGTCTTGCCCCTTGCCAGCTTTTTCAACGACCAGAACCGGCTAGTCTGGCCCGGCGATGCCCCGACGGCCGGAGAGCTCATCGAAAAGCGCACGATCTTCGATCACGCGGGTGAGGCAGTGCTGGCCGAGACGAGGAAGAATGGAGTCGCGTCGATGGCCACGGTCACGGAGGCGCGGCAGAAACTACTCGATTACGGGCGACCGGGACTCCAATATGTCCGCGCCCACGATACACCCCGCATCGCCGATACCTATCACATGTTTCTCCTGTCGCTGTACGAGTCGTTAGCGCAGGCGGTCAACCCGCCGGCACCGGCGACCGCTCAACCCGCGCCGCGCATCCTGACTCGCACACGTTCGTCCCCTTCCGCACGGGCGCGGACCCGCGCTGGCGTGGGCCGCGTGCGTTTCGATCACGGGTTCAGTGCCCGGGCGACGGTGGATTCCAGGTTTTTCCGCGAAAGGTCGAGGTGGATGACAGTCCCGTCACGTCCGATCAGCACGTTGGTCGGAATCTCGGCGACGCCGTACGCTTTGGCGTAGTCGGTTGCACCGTTGCCGTTAATCAGGTTGGGCCAGCGGACGTTATGGTCCAGCAGAAAACGCCGGATGCCGGGAAGCAAGGACTCGATCTTCGGGCCATTGCTTTGAAGGGCGTCGACGTTGATACCTAACACGCGGAAGCCAGCCCTCTCGTTCGCAGTGTAGACCTGATCAATCCAGGCGATCTCCGCCGAGCTCGGTAGGCACCAGCTTGCCCAGAACACCACAAGGACCAAGTTGCCTTTCAACTCGGCGAGGCTCACCGGCTTGCCATCCAGATCGGTTCCCTGGATCGCCGGCGCGGGCTTGCCGATCATGTCGAGCTGATTGAGCCTGCTGGTGCAGAATCCCTGCACTACGGGGTTGTCGGAGTCCTTGAGCACGAGGCGAAATGCCGCGCGTGCCGCATCAAAGCGGCCTCGCTGGAGGAGACGCTGGTAGTACGCTTCGCAGATCCAGCGCAATGACACTGAATCCAGAAGCCGCGGCGCGGCTGCGCCCGGCGGATTGCCGCGTGACGACCCCTCCGTGATGAGGCGGCGCAGCTCGGCGAGCGACGCATCGTAGTCGCCTTGGTCGGCCGACGCGATGACGTCAATCGTATGCGCCAGGAAGACGACGACCGGCGCGAGATTCGGGGTTTTCACGGCTTGCTTGGCGGCAGGTTCGGCTTCGCGGAACAGGTTGTTCATGATCGCGAGACGAAAGAGCTGCTCATAGGTCTCGGAGGCATCCTTGGGCGACTGCCGCAAGGCGAGCCCGGCCAGGCGCTCGAAGCCGCTGCCGCTCGAGCTCGAGGAGCTGTCGGTTGTAGTCGTCGCTGATCGATTGTAGATCTGCGCCCGCACCGCCCGGAGTCAAGACTTTCGGCTTGGGCTGAGCTTCGTCGTCCTTGGCGAGGCCAGCCTGAGCCAGGACGGCGGGCGGACCTATCGTTGCGAGAATGGCGGCGAGAGCCAAGCCGAAGAGAGCGATCCGCGATGCGGTCATGGTCGTTGCGACCCTCGAAGAGAACGTTTGGCGTCTGCTTCCAAGGAAGACCACGATACCCGAATATCGTTTTGCTCGCGAGTCCGCCAGCGCGCTTCCGCGTTGCGTTTCAGCGACAGAGATCCCACATCCGCGTTCATCCGACCTGGTCCGCGCGGGCATCGCTGCGGGTCCGCTTGTTGCGGCGCATCGCGAATCAAGCTTTGATTTTCTGTAATCTTGGGTCGCTGCTGGCTCGGGCGTATACTGAAAGCGCGACCGTTCGATTACACCCGCCCGCCCGTCATCACACCTGCGAGCCACGCCATGGGCCTCATTCCGCTCTTTCTGGTCGCAATGATGTCTCCCGGGCCGACCGCGCCTCGTGAACAGGCCGGCGCGATTGCGTTTACCCCGGCGCGATCGTCGCCCTATGCGCTGGGAGCATGGACCCCCGGCTGATCCCGATTATTTTCCGATCGCGGTCTGGCTCCAGGATCCCCGCAATGCCGAGCGGTACAAGCAGGCGGGCATTAACCTTTACGTTGCACTCTGGGAGGGTCCGACGGACGCCCAGCTCGCCGCGCTCAAAGCGGCCGGAATGCGCGTGATCTGCCACCAGAACCGATTGGGGCTTGCCCATCGAGACGACCCGACGATCATCGGCTGGATGCACGGCGACGAGCCGGATAATGCCCAGGAGATCCGCGACGAGCAGACCGGTCGGCGCCGCTACGGGCCGCCGATCGCCCCGGAACGAATCGTCGCCGGCTACGAGCGATTGCGAACCGCCGATCCAACGCGCCCGGTGATGCTGAATCTTGGCCAGGGCGTTGCCAATGACGACTGGAAAGGTCGAGGCCCCGGCGCCAGCCTGGAAGACTACCCTCGCTATGTCGTCGGTGCCGACATCGTGTCATTCGACGTTTACCCGGTTGCCGATCTCGATCGACCGAATGGTTCCGACTTCCTGTGGTATGTCTCCAAGGGTGTCGATCGACTGATCAACTGGACCGGCGGCAAGAAACCGGTGTGGAACTGCATCGAGTGCACGCGCATTCACAATCCGGCGGCCAAGGCAACGCCGGCGCAGGTCAAGTCGGAGGTATGGATGGCGCTGGTGCACGGCTCGCGCGGGCTGATCTATTTCGTGCACCAGTTCAAGCCGCGGTTCATCGAAGCCGCGCTGCTCGAGGATCCTGAGATGCTAGCTGCGGTGACGGCCATCAACGGGCAGATTCGCGGCCTGGCGCGCGTGCTGAATGCGCCGACCGTGCCGGACATCGCCACGGTCCGGACGTCGGATCTCGAGGCACCCATTGATCTGATGGTCAAGCGCATGCCCGAGGCAACGTATCTCTTTGCGGTCGGGATGCGGAACCGGCCGGCGCGGGGCTCGTTCACGCTGAAAGGCTTGCCGGAGCGTGCAACCGCTCACGAGCTGGGCGAGGACCGGCGCCTTGCGATCGCTCGCGGTCAGTTTTCCGATCTTTTTCCTGCTCACGGCGTTCACATGTACCGGATCGCCGCGCGCCGCGCGACCGGCTCCGCCGTTCCCTGAGCGGAGGGATCGAACATCGGGCGGGTCGGGACCAGAGCCGTCTTCGCCGTGCGCCGCGCGTCTCCGGTCCGCTGCTCGGGCGCGTGGCGGGTCGAAACTCGCCAGAGCGCAGCCAGGAAGAGCATGGCAACGATGGCGCCCACGATCCAGAGCATCACTTTCGTGGGCGCTGAAGGGGGCGCGCGGGTGTCTCACGCAACATGACGGGAAACGGCTTGCCCGAACGCTGGGAATCCGGCCGCGACCGCTCGACGTAGACCTCGTGTGCGCGTGCCTTGATCGACTTATCCTGCTCGGACAGGTTGCGGGATTCGGAAGGCATGGCGCCGTTTCCTCGGCAGCACGGAAGAAAGGCCGGCCGGAACGTATGTCACGTCCGATCGCGATTTGCCTTCTACGGTAGCAGCCGCGACGGCTATTTGGGAGTGCAACCTCGGGGGGCTCGCATTCGGTGTCCTGGATCGACGAGGGCCGGAGCGGAAGCGGGATCTCTGGCGGAGCCGCCCTGGGCGCGAGCGGGACCGCCAAGCTCAGAGCGCCGGCCCGTTCCGGCGGCGCCTGCGTCGCACGTGTCAGACACGCGAGATGAAAAACCAGTCCCAGCTCGGTGGGAGACCCGACAAGACCGCGCCGCCGGCCAGGTTGTCATCCCACGGATAAAGAACCTTGCCCAGCGTCGTGCCGGTGAACCCGGCCTTGGCGAGGCGATATTCCAGCTCGAATGGCCACCAGAATTTCTGCCGCAGCCCCTCGTACTGAAAATAGCCGAAGGCGAAGTCGTAATGTCGTCGCTCGACGTGCAGAGCCGCGAGCCGCTCCGCTTCCTTGGGCCCGGATCCCTGATCGAGTGACTGATCCATGAGGAGCATGATGTGGTAGGAGATCGCGTCGATCGACGGCACCACGCCGAGGAACTGGCCGCCGGGTTTGAGGCTCTGACGGATGGTGCGCAGCGTTTGGTCGATCACCCGAATATCGGGCATGATCAACGAATTCACGGCGACGGCCACATCGAACTGGCCGGTGAATTCCTCAAGGTCGTGCATGGGACGCTCGAAGAAACTGACGCGGGCCGCGGCGTCGGGGCCGAGCCGGTGTGCGGTGCGCTTGAGCATCTCGAGCGCGAAGTCCAGCGCGATCACTCGGCCGAAATGCCGGCTGAGATAGGGCAAAAGGGGTCCGGTGCCACAGCCGAGATCGGCGGCCGTTTTATTCGCCGAGCCGGGCACGGCCGCGAGCGCGTCCCAGAGCGGATTCTCGACGGTCGGGCCGTACGGATCGAGAAATAGCTCGTCGTACTGCGCCGCGCGGCGGCTCCAATGGCGAGACTGGATGTGAAGCTCGTTGGCACGCAAAGGCTAAACCATGCTCCGCTCGTCTCGAGTTTGCTCGGCCCGGATCTCCGCCCGTGGCTGGCCCGCCTCCGGAAACCGAGTTGCTGTCTTCAGTCTGTCGCCGCCAGCGACTCAGTGATCGGCCTCGAGAGGTATCGACGCCGGCGCCAGAGGCACGAGCCGGGTCACTTCGATCCGTACTCCTCGCAATGTGCCCATCACGTCGCGCCGGTACCAGTGCGGGTAACCCAGCTTGGGATCGGGCTCGAAACGCATCACCACCTTGGTTCCCTTGGGCTGGCCGAATGGGTTCTCGGAGTTGAGCTGGGCGAGCTCGCTCGCGATCGTGAGAAAGAGACCGTCCACGCCGTAGTAGCGGGCTTCGCCGGTGACCGGAATCCGGCCGCCATCCGGCTGAATCGACTCAACCTTGTGGACCAGACCCCCGTGCACGGTGGCGAGATACCGCGCGCTGTTCATTCCGCTGGTGGTCCATTCGAGCTCGTAATCACGAATCGCGGCTCGCGCCCACAGGTCTTTGGCCGAATTGAGGGCCTCGGGGGTGACCTCCCGGCCGCCGGCGCATCCGAAGCTCGACGCGAGAATTCCCAGGCCGGCGAGCTTTGCGAGCCAACGGACCTGGAATTTCAACAAAACAATCATGACTGGTTGTGCTCGGCCTCAACCAAATCCGCGGGTGTGCAGAGGAATCTCGCCCGGCAAGACGCAGCGAGAGAAATGCTCGAACAGGCGCTCGGGCGCGTCCCGATTTCTGATCGAGATCCAGCATGCCAGGCGAACGACCGATTGGCCAGTCCTCATTCCGCCCAGTGATTCTCGCCGTCCCGGAACGGGCGGCTCGCGAGACCAGCGATGCTATGCGTGCGTCAGCACTAATTCAAAGCCGCTCAGGTCGACGCCCGCCAGCCTGGGCAGCGCGACCAGATCGAAAAGGCTGGCGCCGTCGAAGATCCAGGTGGCGACCGACGACCGACGCCGGACACGGCCAGGTAAAGCGAGCCATACGCTGCGCGCCAGGGCATCAATCGGAACGCTCGATTGAATGAGCACGCGGCGCTTCCGCGAGATGCCGCCACGATCGCGCCAATCGGGGTGTCGTCGTGCGCCGCCGTGGATCCGGTCGCCAAGCCCGCGAGCCACGGCTTTCGCACCCGCAAATTCCCGGTCGGCAGGGTTCGATCCAGGTCTTCCGGGCGCCAGTTGCCGCGAATCACATTTGAATAGGCAAAGGGATCGGCGCCGGCCCACCGATACGCCCACGGGTTCAGAAACAGGGCGTGAAACGCCAGGGCGCCGGGACGATTGTGGTCGTCGCATCCCTGAGGAAAGACTCCCACGATCATCCAGGCGCCACTCTTGATCCGCAGCGCAAAGAGGCTGTCGGCGAACGTCGCGCCGGCGGGAAGCTCGCCATAGCGCTGGCAGACTGCACGGAGATCGGCGAGCCATTCAGGCCGGCATCCCGCGGAGTGGGCCAGCAGGCCGTAACCGCGATGCCAGAACGAGAAGCTGCCGTATACCGCTTGCTCGTATCGGACGTTGGCCATCGGCATGATCTTGGCGAGCTCGAACGAATGCCGCGGTGCTCAGTCGGGCCGTCCCAGGGTGGGAACGGTGAAATCGGAGGCGAAGACCAGGGTGGTCTTCCCTCCCTTGGTCGGCTTGATCGTGCCCGAGAGAATGCGCATCGCCAGGGGATCGCCCTGCTTGCTGTGGAGCACGTAGACTTCGCTGGCCGACCAGTCGTAGTCAATGATCCGGATCGTGATCGGGTCGCCGAGCTTCCACGTGATTGGCTGGGGAAACGTGTAATCCCAGATCGGCCGCCGCGAGTCGCGAATCACCGACGACGGCCCATACATCGCGCCCGCGACCTCGATGACGACGCCCAGGTCGGGGGCTCCTCCGGCGAGATACTTACCGACCGCGGTCTCGACCTCGCCGCGACGCAGGGTGACGCGATACTGGCCGGGCACGGAGATCTTGTCCCACCAGTCGAGGTAGTGCGAAGCGTCGGCGGCGAATCGTCCGTCGGCGTGATCGCGTAGATACTCGCGGAGGCGGCGGGCGACCTCGGCGACATCGTCCGGGTGGGCGGTGGCGTGGTCGTAGGCCTGGCGAAAAGCGTAGCTGTCCCACTCTCGAAGGATGTGGTCCTTCGCCTCCATCGCCTCGCTGATGAAACGGCCGCCCGTCTGGTGCGCGCTTCAGATAATCCTGGTAGCGCTCGATGCGGGCCGCGAACTGTTTCGGGTTCTGGCGCGAGTAGTCGCGAGCCTGCTCGATGTCGCGCTCGTCGAGCCGTCTCAAGTAGATCTCCAGCCGGGACTGCACCTCCGACCGTGCCGGACTCTCGGGATGGTCGGCAAGGAACTGGCGTGCGCGCTCGATCTGCTCGGAGAGCGAAACCGCCGGAAGCGACTCGGAGCGGATGAGATCCTCGACGAATTCGCGTTCCTTGGCCGTGCGTCGCTTGAAAAGCTCGCCTTTAAGAGAATGGGCCAGCGCGAGCGCGTCAGCGCGGCGTGGTGTTTCGGGATATTCGCGAAGGAACTCGTCGATCCTCGCCAGCGGGGTGGCGGGGTCGTCAGTGGCTGCGAGCGAAAGCGCCTCCGACTGCACGGCCTTCCAGCGCTCGGTATGCCTGACCTCGTGTTGCGCGGCCTCGACCTCATGGATCGCCGACGAAAGCCGAGGCGCCTGGTCCTTGAGCTGACCGAGGCGGGCGTCCAGGTCGGCCGGCGCGGTTCCGTTGGCGACCCGAACGCCGGCGGCCTTGACCTCCCACTCGGCCTGCTTCAGCCGGGCCTCGCGGCCGAGCGCCGGCCAGAACAAGGGGAGCGATGGGTGCCATTGCAGGAGCTCGGACCACCGCTGGGCGACGGCCGGCGCGGCGCTGTCTTCGGCGCGCTCAAAGGCCGACGTGCGATGGAAGGCAAGCAGATCGGAACCGGCGAGCGCGCTCAAGCTCACGAGGCCGGCGGCCGCGAATCGCGCCTGCGCCGCCACCGGCCGGTCCGCTCGAGCTTCGTGAGTTTCGCGCGGAACTCATAAGAACGATTCGAGCGGGGATAGCGGCGCTCGTACACCGCCACGCATCGCCTGAGCCGGGGCAGGTCGCGAGGCGCCAGCTCCCACAGCCGGCTCATCGCGGCGCGATCGCCGGCTTCGAGCTGCTGGGCCACCCAGCCCAGGGGCCCCTCCAGTCCCATGGGCTCGAGCTCCGCCGGGGGCCGGTTGTCGACGGCGCCAGGACCGAACGAGCTGACGGCGAACACCGCTCCGTCGGGCGCGTGCTGCGCCAAGGCATGCCGCGTCATCCCGTAGCGCTCGTCCAGCAGCCGTTCGACGAGCTGCGCCGAAGCCCAGCGTCACTGCCAGCGCCCGCTTCCGAACCCATCGTGCTCGCCAGAACCCGGTCAAACCTGGTCAAGAGCAGCGCGACCGGACGGCCGGTGCTGAGGTCTTCGGACCGATCGATGTAACGCTCCAGCAGGATTTCGACTTCCTGCTGCCTGCACCTGCGCTGCGAGGCATCGGCGGAGCCCTCCGGATCCAGGCACAGGAACACCGCGTCGCAACCCGCAAAGAATTCCTGGATCGGCTCGTCGGCGCCGAGCGCGACGTGCTCTCCCTGGTAATCCTTGATGATCAACTCGAACCGCGCCGGGCCGTGATAAAGTCGAAGATTCAAATCGGTTTCGGCCAGCGAACCGGCCATGGGCTGGCCCGACTCGAGCTGTGCGATTTTTTCCGAGAGATACAAGGCGCTGTGCGCGTCGGCCGCCGCCATCCTCAGGCCGGGAACTCGGCCGCTTGAGGCCTGGCGGTAAAGCATCGCCAGCAGCGTTGTTTTTCCGACGTTCCGATGACCGAAGAGCGCAATGCGCTTCGGGCCGGTCAGTCGAGATTCCAACGCGTCGAGCCGGCTGGTGCGGCCGATGGTCTTGGACACGCGTTCCTCCCCTCGTCGTCGTGACGGGCCCGCCCGGCGCCCGGCGCCTCAGGCTCGCGGCGACTGCACGAGCTGGCGGCTCCCGGTCATTTTTTGGACGAGATATCGAAACGGGCGGAAACAAAAGGCGAACGGGCGAAAGATCCAGCGGACGGGCAACCCCAGGATCACCAGGAGCGAGACGAGAGTGACGAGCCCCGCCACGACCACGCCGAGGCGGCGGAACGCCGGAAAGTCGAGTCCATACGCGGCAAGGGTTTGCCCGATCGACGTTTCCAGCCCACGGGCCGCGCCGCCACCGACGGCCGTTGCGAGTTGAATCCCGGCTCTGGCAAATTCACGGACCGCGAATTCCGTCGCCTGGCCGGCGTAATCGACAAACTTCTCGGGATTGGCCAGGAATGCGGCCAGCACGCCGGCCGCGGCCAGTTTCTTCTTGTTCGGGAGCACGTGGCGCGTGAAGAAGGACCAGCCACCGCGGCCGGCCTTCCGCAGGACGCTCAGACTCTCCGGCCCTTCTTTGACCAGGACCTCCGCCACGTCATCGCCGAAGACACGGACGGCGGTCAAGCCATCGGGACCGAGCCGCCGGACCATCGTCTCGGCATCCCTGGGGTACCGCTTCGCGAGCTGTTGCGCGGTTTCACCCAGCTCGACGACCAGCCGTTTCTCGGCCGGCTCGAGCGCCGAGAACGCCCGGAGTGATTGCGGATCTTGTTTGAGCAGCCGGGAAAAGCGAGCTTGAAGCAGCGCCTCGGCCGGCTGTTCCACTCGCCGGCCGGCGCGGGCCAGCTCGTCGGACTGTCGCACCAGGCTCTCGAGCGTTTCGTCGGCATGATGGCTGAGAAAAAGCCGGCCGGCGCCGCGCGCCTCGGCCCGCGCACCGTCCCCGCCTCGAACCAGTTGTTTACCTCCGGCCTTCGCTTCGACGATCACTTCCTGCACAAAATCGTCCAACCATGACAGCTTGCCTGCTTGGGCGAGCGTCGGTTGGAGAGCGAGGGCCGCGAAGATCATTGCGACCGTGCGCGGAAAGCGCGATCGCCAAGTCGATCCGGATTGGACCGAGGAAGTCATTGGGGACCTTTCTCCGATGAGCCGGGGCGCAATGCCAGATGCCGGTGTTCTCCGTCTTCCCCAGTTTCTTCGATGCGGCATGCGGCTTATTGGCCAACCATTCTGAATCCGTGCAGCCCGATTGATGAATGGATCGCCGGCAAACGCGCAGTCAGGCGGTCGTCGAAGTCCCGGGGCGTCCGTTGCGCTCCTCAAATATTATGTACGCTCAGCCCCCTTGGAGCAGCGATTCAACGTCTCGGAATCGAATGAAAGTGTCGACGGCAGCGGTTACGGGCGTGGGCGAGACTTTGAGCGTCGCGCACCGATCCATTGAGGCGAGCACGTTCGAGACGATTCAGAGGCGGTCATCGGCGGTGCTTTCTTGCTGGAACTCTGCGATCGACGTGCAGCAAGCACAACCTGCACCGGGAACGGGTTTTAGGAACTTTTCGCAGGGGCGCTCGTAACCGAGAGCTCTCGGCGAAGCACTTTGAAGGTACGTTCACGTCTAGGTGCCCGCAGCGGCTGGATGGCGCGCGGGCGAGTTGGGGCTGCGGCACAGGCATTCGTCGTCGGGGATTGCCGCCGGCTTTGCGCGGTTGAGTGCGCTGGATTTTCGGATCAAGCCTGTCTCAGGCCGGGGTCGGGCGGTTCGCGTCGGGCGGTGTGGTGCGCGCCAACGGAAAATTGCGCGTCCCGGAGCTGGTCCGAACCGGCCGCGTGAAAACGGCGGTCAATGCGGCTCGACTCGCGAATGTGCGGACAAAGTGCCGATAACTCCAAAGATACGGATTGGAATGCCCGAGCCGTGATCGTGGGACGGATCTGGGGACGGAACCCGATTGGGGGTGCGCATGGAAGCGAGTCGCTATTCAAAGCAGCGGGCCGCCGTGATCGGGGGCTTGTGCGGGGTGCTGGTCATGTCGCTTGCTGCGTCGCTTGTCGTACCGACGGCAGCCTACGCGGGGTGGCCCTGGAGAACCAGGAAGGCTCATGCTGCCTGCGGACATCCGGGCTGCACACCCAATCACTGCCTCGCACCGGCAGGCTGGGGCGGTCAGTGGTACTGGGTGCGGAGCCCTGACCAGGAACAGCGTGTGGTGATGTCGCTCTATAATCGCTACTGCATCCGATGCCACGGCGTGGATGGCCGAGGCGTCTGGGACATCCCCGACGTACCTGATTTCACCGACACGCGCTGGCAGGCATCGCGGCCCGATCGCAGATCGTCAACATCGTCATGGAAGGCCGTGGCGCTGTCATGCCGATGTTTCGGGGAACGCTGAACCTCGAGGAGGCGTGGGCGATGGCGCATCTATCTTCGAACGTTCGTGCCCGGCACCGAGGCCGCCCGCCCGGAGGTCGGCCGCGCTGTTTCCGCGCCGGCTACCAGCGCGCCCGAGCAGTCCGCGCCGTCGTTGCCGGCTCCTCGGCAGGCCGCGCCGGCTGCCAGCGCCGCCGAGCAGTCCGCGCCGCCGTTGCCGGCTCCTCGCCCGTTCGCGCCGGCCCGCTGAAACCAGCCGGGCCACGGCCCGCGATTCACTGATTTTGGATCTGTGCGTGAACACTTCCGCCGCGGTCATTGCAAGCGGCAGGAACCGACCTTCCAACGCGGGTCATCGACACGTGCGGATCACAGAGCCTGTCCCACCGGCGGGGCGACGGCTGTTCGAGATCGCCGGATGTCGGCCGGGCGCGGGCGCGAGGATCGTTAGAAACCTCTCTATCGTCAAATTCGGCAAATCCTTTCCATTCTGTTTAGCCGATAATCCTGAGAGGACCTTGCTCGTCGCGGAGATACTCTCGCTTCGACGGATCGTAGCCACGGGCTAGGCCGCGGGTTAGCGCGACCGGCCGAGTCAGTCTGAGCGAGTCGACCGCGCGCGGCAGCTATTTTCGCATTGCTCAATTCGGCTGCTGCTTGATACCGCTGATATCAAATTAATATTCGCGGAGATCATACTTTGTTAATTAGATCTGTCGCGGCCGTTTTCATCTTGTTATTGGCGTGCTGCTTTGCCACAGATACCGCGCGGGCCCAGAGCCCGGCGGAAGATGCGGCGCAGGCGGACGACGCTGGTGGCGGCAGCCGCCCGAGTGCCGAGGTGAAACGACAGGAAGAGCTGACCCGCATCGCCACGGAGCTCAGCGGTTTGCAGCAGCAAGCCGCGGGCAAGCCGGGCGAAGGGCAAGAGATTGACCGGCTGAAAGCCCAGCTCGAGCTGCAGCAGAAGCAGATCGACGTCCTGCTCAGGATGACGCAGCTGCTCGCCGACCAGGCGGGCAAGAGCCGGCCGCCGGTGGCGCGATCGAGAAGCTGGAGGAGCAGGTTGCGACCCAGGGAGCCAGCATCGAACGCGGGGCGGAGCGCGATCCGAGCTGGCGCAGGCGCACGACCTGGCGATGGAGCAGATCGATGCGCAGCTAAAGTCGAACCAGTCGCTGCCGGCGACCCTCCGGGAGCTGTTCAGTCCGTCCCGGAACAACGAATCGCCGCTGGCCATCTACGGCATGCTGTCGCAGGAGTTCGACGCCTTCAGCAAGCAGAACACGACGTTTCGCCCCCCGACGCTCCAGCTTCATCCCTACCTGCTCTTGAATGAGCGGTGGATGATGAGCGCCAACTTGATCTTCCTGAGCAGCTCGCTGCAGATCTGCCGGATGCAGGCCGAGTGGTTCATCAACGACAACCTGACGTTCGTGGCCGGCCGCTTCTACTCGCCGATCGGCTTTTACACCGAGCGGCTGCGGCTGGACTGGGTGCTCAAGACCCCGGACCCGCCCTTGATGTTCAACCAGGTCTACCCGCAGCAGCTTTACTTCGACGGCGTGCAGTTCCGCGGAGCGAGGTACCTGGTCGACAGCCCGGTCAAGCTGGAGTACGTCGGCTTCGTCGCCAACGGGCTGTCGGTGCCGGGCTCCAAGCTGTCGCCGCGAGTCTACTCGGACCTCAGCAACTTCACCGATACGACCGTCGACGTCAACGGCGCCAAGGCGTTCGGCGGCCGGCTCGGTCTGTCGATCCCCGCCATCGGCTTCATCGCCGGGCTCTCGGGCCTGGCCAACCAGGCCTACGACACAGGCCGGCCACAACCTGAACCTCTGGGACGTCGACGCGAACTATCACCGGGGCAACTGGGATGCGCGGTTCGAGCTGGCGAAGACCGACCAGTAGACGCCGTCCAAGCCGATCCATCGATTCGGCTTCTACGCCCAGGTGGCCTACCGCCAGTACGACAACCCGAACCCGATCCTGCAGAAACTGGAGGGGGTCTTCCGCTTCGACCACGTCCAGTTCGACGGGATCAACCTCGCACAGACCGGGATCAATTTCGGCGGTTACGGGCTTCCATACGCCCGCATGCCGCTCGACCGGAATCGCTACACGATTCGGCGTCAATTACTGGTTCTACCCGTCGCTGGCCCTCAAGCTCGCGATCGAGTTCAATACCGAGCTGGGCGTCCCGTCGCTGCGGGACAACGGCTTCATCGGTCAACTGGTTTGGGGGTTCTGACAATGACCGGAGCGAGCACGATGTATCGTCTCGCACGCCGCTGCCGATCGCTTTCGATCGGCTATCTCATCGTGGCCTTTGCCGCGGTGGCCGGATGTGGAACTCCGTCGGCCCACACGATCAGCCGAAACTACGGTTTGAGGCCCGACGTCCCGGTCGACCCGCCCAAGTCGCCCGCGAATTACGAGGACGATCGTGCGGAAGGGGGCCGCTTGTTCAAGCTTTATTGCGGCTCGTGCCACAACGCTCGCCCGCTGGGCGAGCGCCCGTTCAACAAGTACAGCGTTGCAGTCGCGCATATGCGCGACCAGGCCTATCTGACGGGCAAGGAGTATCGCCAGATCATCATGTTCCTGCGGCGCTGGGATGACGTCGGTCCGGCCACGGCCCCCACGGAGCCCGGCCCGAAGCGAAAGATCTTCTCGCAGCCGATCTCGGAGCTCAGGGGCAAATTCTCATCGCAAGGGGCCGGCGCCGCCTCCTTCAGCGGCAAACGGCGCATTCGACCAAGCTGCAAGGCCAGGCGCACCGCCCGAGCCGCCCGGGCAAGCCCCAGCGGCGCGGCCGGCGGGGCGCCAAGCCCGCGCCCGACTCCGTGCCTTCGGCTCTTCCCGCTCCGATCGAGTAGCGGGGTAGCGGCCTTCAACGACGGATTTCCTTGGGCGGGGGCGCGGTCGGTGGCGACGCCGGCTCAGCCGCGCACGGCGCGCTCAAAGACCGCAGTTGCTGGCGAAGGTCCTCGAATTCGCGGGTCAGCCTACCGAATTCTGCGTCGAATGCACTCGACCCGGCGACGGACTGAACTGTATATCCCGGCGCGAACGTGCGAATGAAGCGCACAATGTCACGCGCTTGCTGCCGCGTCAACTTGCTCTGGAAGGGCGGCATACCGGTCCCCTTGCCGTCGAGCACACTCACGGTGAGCTGGGGATCAGTTCGACTTTCTTGCCATTGCAAACGGGTGAAATCCGGTATCGCCGGCAGACTGCTTCTGGTTTCCGTCCCCTTGCCGTCGGAACTGTGGCACATCGCGCAATGCCGGCGGAACAACCTGGCGCCAGCCGCAATTCTCTGGTCGTTCCGCGGAGACGCCGGAGCTTTCCCGCGCGGCTCGCCGGCAGTCGGGGGCCGATCGGCCAGAGCCGCAACCTCGGACGTCTCCGCCAGATCGGCGACGATCTGCTTGCCTCCGCGAAACGCTCGAACGAACGCGATCATCTGCTGCACGCTCACGGTACCCAGCTTTTCTTTCATCCGGGGCATCGACTTTCCCTTGCCCTCGAGGATTGAACGACTCAGTTCCGCATCACTCTTCATGGCGTGCCAGCGGACATCGGTGAAATCCGGAACCTTCGGAAAGACATCGCGGACCAGGCCTCCCTTGCCGTCATGGTCGTGGCAATCAACACACGAGTTTCTGTAGATGTCGATCGCTGTCGCCGGCCCTGTGCCTGGCAACGCGGACTCCGGTCCCAAGAGTTCCGGCTGGCCCGCGGGAGGCACGGTTTGGCCCGGCGGCGGCGTGCGCGGCGCCGTCGGGTCCTGCGGAACCGCGGCTCGTCCCGGGATGAGGCCGGTTGTCGCGATCCCCGCCCATGCCATGTGGCCCAGGGCAGCGCACTTGCCGACTCCCGCCTGCGCGGAACAGAGCGTGAGACCGACCACCACGGCGACCACCGGCCTTGAACCTGTTCTTGGCATGACCGAGTCACCTCCCGCACTGGCGCCGGCGTCGATCGGAAATCCGAGCCGGAACGGTTCACGATGCCCGATCGCCCGGCCGGATCGGGCCCGCATGGAATTCAAACGAGCCCCCCGCGACCGGGACCAACCGAGCGATCTTGGCAACCTCTGGAATCATAGGCGATTCGTTCGGATCACTGCCAGCGCCCTACGACGATTGCATCAGCGGATCACTCGTACCAGGCTTTGCGTTTCGACCTTTCGGCCGATCGGGTCACGGAGCTTGATGGTAATGTGAAACACGCCACGATGCACGTAGCGGTGCTGACTGATGATCACGAACCGACCGTTGCCGCGGTAGTCAATATGCCCGGGTGTTTTCCGGGAGCCGTCGCCCCAATCGATCATCGCGTGGAACTGCTGGGGTTTTGATGTATGCGGCTCCACGAAAGTCGCAATTTCTCCAAAAAAAGTCTTGAACTGCGTCGCTTGCGCGTTCATCGGCTTGATCTTGAATTTACCGATCGACGGTGGGAACGTCGGAGTCGGTGTCGGCGTGGGAGTCGGTGTCGGTGTGGGAGTCGGCGTCGGTGTGGGGGTTGGAGTCGGTGTGGGCGTCGGTAGCACGACAATTGAGGCCGCCATGCCGCTGGCCGTCCCGTTGCCGTTATCAAACCCGTGGATCTTGCAGTAGTACACGAACGTGCCGGCATCAGTAAACGTGTGATCAAACGTGGCGCCGGTATTCAGCACGCCTGAATCCCACGACTCGATGCTCCCGGCAACCGAGGTGGTGCTATGATCGTCGGCGTCCCACACCCAGTGCACCGTATCGCCAACGTGGATCGTGAGCGGAGTCGGGTTGAAGGAGAAATTGATCACGTCGACGGTGAAGGTGGCGAGGAGCGAGCGGTTTTCCAAGCTCTCGATGATGGCGGCTGCCGGGAAGCTCCGGCGCGGCCGCCCCTCGCGATACAGTCCAGGAATCCAGCTCATAAACCGAAGTCCCTTTGCCTTTTCTTTCGCGCTGCGGCAACAGGAATCAAATGCGCGGAGGCCTGCCCCGAGACCCGCCCTTCCATCCCGCTCCGTTGAGACATAGAGGCCGGTCCGCTGCTCTCTAGCGCTCGACGCGAATTCTCGATCCAGTCATGCCGCCGCGCGGCGAATTCCATCCCTGAGCGATCTGACTGACTGACTGACTAATTCGACACCGACCGGGCGTGCGATCGTGGGAGCCGATCGACATGGCCGCTCATGACCGCCCCGCTCTGCTGCAAACGCGGTCTCATCCGGCATGAACGGCCACGAAAGTCCCTATCTTGGATCGGATGCCGAACGGTTGCGGATATTGCTTTTCTATCCCGCACGGCGCGGGGACAGTTTAATCACCAAGCCGATCGTGCCCCAAGGGAACCGTCGCCCGAAGCGAGAATTCCCCGGCCTGCCACTGCCGTCTCATAATCGCCTTCCGTGACGCCGCAGCACCACCAATCGCCCTGCTCGCGACCCCATCAATGCTTGCAGGCAGAACGGCCGGCCGATTAGACGTTCATCGCCTCCGCCCGTCCGATCTGAGCGGTGACGCGATGGGGGTGACACAGCGCAACGCGGTGAGCTGCCGCCCGCAGAGGCACCGATCGCACGGCTGCGCACCGACAATCTGGCTAGCTTACCCGCCAGAACCAAGTGCCGGCGCCACAACAATCGGTTGCGGAAATCTCGGTCGCTAAACGGATTCTCGCGAACCGCCAGCGAGACTTCGCACCAGCGAATTGCGTCGCGCAACTGGTCAGTCGTTCAGTTTTCCGGCGTGCTACATTCTCCGGCATGAGCGTGACACATTCCGTGGCTGCTGCGGCAGTGGCTACTCGTGGGTTCGGACGCGGTTCCGCCGCGTCTTCGAGCCAATGTTTGCTCAGACGTGTTATTTCCAGGAATGCTAGATTCACGAATATCCGCATCTGGTAGTTCTCTTGCCATTCTTGATTCGTTGTAACCAAATGCCGGTGCGGGGGAACGTTTAAATCGCAGAAAGTTGAGAAAGCGTGAACGGTCGATCCCGCTGATTTCGATTGGGAATCGGAATCGTGCGGCGATGCGACAGGAACTTTGTGCGCCCGCGCTCACCAGAACGACAAGTGCTTCACCGGGGGCTCATCGGTCTTGCCGATGTCAGGCCGCTCGTAGACGTTTTGCGCGGGCTACTGATCCGAGCTCGAGTTGATCTTTAGCCGTCGGGTGTTCGGACACGGCTTGGCCTTCCTGAATAGAATTGCAACGGCGGACGCCTCGATTGAGCGCCTGGGAGTGGGCGATCTCGATCGGGCGGCTCTGCAATCGTGCCTGAGTCGCACGCACTTTTGTGCGAGCGATGGCCTCTAAACCAACGACGAGCGGCAGATGCAGGAACCGGACACGTCTGGGTCGATGTCGGGGCCGGCGCCTCATGCCGTCGCCGAGCGAGCGGCTGAGAATCCCCCGGTTGCGGCACTACCGAGCCGGTGCGAAGAACTCAATCGTACGCCGGTTTCCAACTCCTGGCGGCGGATGTCCGTAACACGTATCTGCCGCCGTCGGCTTTCCAAACGCCGCGGGACGCCGCAGCGTCGTGCTGGCTTGTCGGAGTTCCGTCTGTTCGGCGCTTTGTCCCATATCGTGATCCGGCCGGCGCTTGTCCCAGATGAGCTGGTCGAACGCACGATCCAATTCGTGCGCTCCCACATCCCGCCCATGGGCTCGTTCTGAACCAGCGTATGCCGCGCCGGCAAGCGCGGCGCGTTTGTTGCGACGACCCGCCAATCCGGCGAGGTCTTCTCGCCCGACGCATTCTGACGCAGCCGGACGGGGTGTCCGCGAACTGACGCTGCGGCAAAGTACTCGCGACAGCGCCCTGCTGTTTCCGCTGCAACCGGCATCGCTTGCGTCACCACACCCTCGGGCGACGGCACGCGCGCGGCGAGTTCAAGATTTCTCGCAATTGTTCCGATATCGACGGCCACGCGATGCTGGATCGCCGGCGCATGACCGGATCGCTGCGAGACCGCGGCAGTGTCGAGCACTGACGCCGGCCAGCGAACGTAGACGATTTCCCTAAAAATCGTAACCGAAGCCCCTGCATCAGCCTCTCCATGAGTTGGGAGCAGTGTCGCCTCTGCGCGGCGCCTCTGTCTTCATCCCTTCGCGCGACGGTATCGGAGCCCGGGAAAAGCCAAAACTTTGATGAGAAGGGCTCGCGCAGCGAATCGGCTTGGTAGCTGGGAGGCACGCGCCGGCTTGGAGCCGCGAGTGATCTGGTAAAGGGCGACACAAGTCGCGGCGCTGGCCGGTTCAGGATTTCACGGCGACCGGAGAAGTTTCGATGGAACGACCTCAGCTCGGCGCGTGGGGCTTCCGGGCTCGGAAGTCACCTTCAATGGCGCGCCCTAGAGGCGCTCGCGCATGCAGGGCCTTTTGCACCTCGGGCTTCGATAGGCTCGAAGGCCGCGCTCTCCTGGCCATGGTCGGCGTTGATGTCATCAACTCTTCATTCACACCCGCCGCGGTGACGATCCACGTCGGCGACAGCGTCGAGTGGGCCTGGGACGCTGATGATCACGGCACGACTTCGGTGGCCGGAAGCCTGGAATCGTGGAACTCCGGCGTCCTCAATAATGGCGCCATGTTCGATCACACGTTCACACACATCGGGACATTCACGTATTACTCTATGAGTCAAGGCGTGGATAACGGGGACGGGACGGCAAGCGGCATGTCGGGCACCGTGACGGTCCTTCCGGCGTCGCCCTTGGCCATGATCATGGTGATGCCCGTCAATTTCACTGTCGGTGCCGGCGCCGCTCAGCAATACATGGCCATGGGCAACTTTGCCGACAACACGACCGAGGACATATCGGGCGACGTCGTCTGGACCTCGTCCAACACGGCGGTGGCGACCGTCTCGAACGCGGCGGGCTCTCAGGGAATGGTCACCGGCGTGGCCGCGGGCACTGCCACGATCACGGCGACGGAGGATGGTATGACTGCCTCCGCGGACCTGACGGTCACCCCACCTCCTCCTCTGGTTGTCCTTGAGGGTGTCCGGGTCGTTCAGAAGAAGCACATGGTCACACAACTTGTCGTTGATTTCAGCGGCGCCGTGAGCCAGGCCGGGGCCGATAATCTGGGAACGTATCGGCTGGCGACGCAGGGAAAGAGAGGCTCCTTCGAAGCGAAGAACTCGGTCGTCGTCAAGCTGAAGTCGGCTGTCTTGAGCGCGGCGGGCGACGAGGTGACGCTGTCGCTCAAGCGTCCCTTGGCGCTCACAAAGGCGGTGCAGCTCCAGGTAAACGGGTCGCTTCCCGGTGGTCTCGAGGACGCAGACGGCCGCGTGATCGACGGCAATCGCGATGGCCAGGCGGGAGGAAACGCGACAGCGGTCATTCGCCGCGGCGGTGTCAGCGATAGCGCGTCAGCGCTGGCCTCGTCGAGTCGTGGTTCGAGGGCGCAGGAAGCCGCGGGCGCAGCGCGGTCGCGGACCTCGTTGCTGCTTCCGACTCGATGCCGTCGGTCGTGTCTCCACCGCCGAAGACCAAACCAAGGACGGGATAGACCGCGAGATCGCAGAGGCGTGACGCGCCGGCTCGCATGAATTGACGGCGGCCGAGCGCTCGACGCGGCGGTAGCCACGCAGCCCGAGCCGCGCGTGCCGGGCCGGCTTGATTGCCCTCGGTCAATTCGGCGCCTTTTTTTCCAAGAACGTGTAACCAACGATCGGATTCGCCACACGTGTAAGGAGCGGTGGAATCGCATTGATTCATTTTTGAGCGGATTCTGCCGTTTGAAAGCCGGCACTTCGACCCGTAGAGCCGTTTCGAGCGCCGGGCTGACGCACGCACTTTGCTCGCCACTCTGACAGTCGAACATTCAACGGACATCCCGAGAACTTCATTCGTTCGCCGACAAGCCGTGTCAGTGCAATCAACCTCTCGGCGCAGCGGGCGAGGGATCATTGTGTCCATTTATTGCTGAATTCGAGCAGCAACCGATGAGGGTGCGTCGCTCGACACATTGAAGGTTCCGCACGATCAACTTCAGTCCGACGAGCGAGAACGGGTGCGGGGCCGAATTCCACGACGAGCGCATGCCCGGTTGAAGCACAACCAGAGGATCATACTATGCGGCCGTTTCGCTTCGGGACGCGGGCTGATCGGGTTTTCGTTACCTCGATGAGAAATGTCCGCCGCGCACAGCGCCGGTTCTGCGCGGATTCGCTCCCATGGCTGGAGATCCTGGAAGGCCGCGTCCTGCTCGCCAATATCATTCCCAGCGCGGTCATCAGCTCGAAGCCCGACGGCGCTAATTTCGACTATACGATTCAACTGACGAATTCGAGCTCGAGCGACGCTTCCATCGGAACCTTCTGGTACTCGTGGGTGCCCGGTGAAGACTTCATGGCGACCAGCCCGATTTCCGAGACCCCGCCGTCGGGCTGGACCGACTCGGTCACGAACATGGGTCCGGGCGATGGATATGCCATCCTTTTCACTTCCGGCGCGTCAGCCGATAACGTGCAGCCGGGCAGCACGCTGGCATTCAATTTCACGAGCGCTGATACACCCGATGAAATTAACGGCAACTCGGTATTCTACCCGACTACGCCGGTAGGAACGTCTTATGTCTATCCGGTGGGTCCGTTCAGCGATGGCGGTCACGTATTCGTGGTGCAGCCTGCGGCGGCATCGCTGAGCTCGATCGCCGTCACGCCGGCCAACCCGAGTGTATCCAAGGGGGGCACCGAGCAGTTCGACGCGGTCGGCACCTTCTCGGATGGCTCGACGCAGGATCTCACGACCGCGGTCAACTGGTCGTCGGCGACGACCACGGTCGCGACGATCTCCAACACGAGCGGCTCTCAGGGCCTGGCTACCGCCGTGGGGACGGGCACATCGACGATCAGCGCAGTCGCTCGATGGCATCACAGGTTCGACGGTCTTGACCGTGAGCGCCGCCACCTTGAAATCGATCGCGGTGACGCCCGTCAACACGAGCTTGCCGGTGGGCGAGACCGAGCAATTCACGGCGACGGGGACATTCTCGGACAATTCGACGGAAGACCTGACGTCGCAGGTGAGCTGGAAATCTTCGGACATCACGTGGGCGACGATCAACAGCACGGGTCTGGCGACGGCGGTGGGGCAGGGGCCAGTGACGATCTCGGCGGCGTTCGACTGGATCACCGGGTCGACGGGTCTGACGGTGACGGCGGCGGTGTTGCAATCGATCGCGGTGACGCCTGTGAACACGAGCTTGCCGGTGGGCGAGACCGAGCAGTTCACGGCGACGGGGACGTTGTCCGACAAGTCGACAGAGGACTTGACGTCGCAGGTGAGCTGGAAGTCTTCGGACATCACGTGGGCGACGATCAACAGCACGGGTCTGGCGACGGCGGTGGGGCAGGGGCCAGTGACGATCTCGGCGGCGTTCGACGGGATCACCGGGTCGACGGGTCTGACGGTGACGGCGGCGGTGTTGCAATCGATCGCGGTGACGCCTGTGAACACGAGCTTGCCGGTGGGCGAGACCGAGCAGTTCACGGCGACGGGGACACTGTCCGACAAGTCGACAGAGGACTTGACGTCGCAGGTGAGCTGGAAGTCTTCGGACATCACGTGGGCGACGATCAACAGCACGGGTCTGGCGACGGCGGTGGGCCAGGGGCCAGTGACGATCTCGGCGACGTTCGACGGGATCACCGGGTCGACGGGGCTGACGGTGACGGCGGCGGTGTTGCAATCGATCGCGGTGACGCCGGCCAGCCCGACGATCTCGAAGGGTCAGACTCAGCAGTTCACAGCCACGGGCACGCTTTCCGACAAGTCGACGGAGGATCCTGACGAGCGAGGTGACATGGTCTTCCGGGACCGCGGCCACGGCGAGCGATCAGCAAGACCGGGCTGGCGACGGCGCGTGCGCGACCGGCACGGTCGAAGATCTCGGCGACGTTCGACGGGATCACCGGGTCCACGGTTTTGACCGTGACGCGCGGCGGTGTTGCAATCGATCGCGGTGACGCCTGTGAACACGAGCTTGCCGGTGGGCGAGACCGAGCAGTTCACGGCCACGGGGACACTGTCCGACAAGTCGACAGAGGACCTGACATCGCAGGCGAGCTGGAAGTCTTCGGACATCACGTGGGCGACGATCAACAGCACGGGTCTGGCGACGGCGGTGGGCCAGGGGCCAGTGACGATCTCGGCGACGCTCGACGGTATCACCGGGTCGACGGGTCTGACGGTGACGGCGGCGGTGTTGCAATCGATCGCGGTGACGCCGGCCAGTCCGACGATCTCGAAGGGTCAGACTCAGCAGTTCACGGCCACGGGCACGCTTTCCGACAAGTCGACGGAGGATTTGACGAGCGAGGTGACATGGTCTTCCGGGACCGCGGCCACGGCCAGCATCAGCAAGAGTGGGTTGGCGACGGCCCTGGCGACCGGCACATCAAAGATCAGCGCGAGTTTCGACGGGATCACCGGGTCGACGGTTTTGACGGTGAGCGCGGCAGTGTTGCAATCGATCGCGGTGACGCCTGTGAACACGAGTTTGCCGGTGGGAGAGACCGAGCAGTTCACGGCGACGGGGACGTTGTCCGACAAGTCGACAGAGGACTTGACGTCGCAGGTGAGCTGGAAGTCTTCGGACATCACGTGGGCGACGATCAACAGCACGGGTCTGGCGACGGCGGTGGGCCAGGGGCCAGTGACGATCTCGGCGGCGCTCGACGGGATCACCGGGTCGACGGGGCTGACGGTCACGGCGGCGGTGTTGCAATCGATCGCGGTGACGCCGGCCAGCCCGACGATCTCGAAGGGTCAGACTCAGCAGTTCACAGCCACGGGCACACTTTCCGACAAGACCACGGAAGATTTGACGAGCGAGGTGACGTGGACCTCTGGAACGGCCGCCACCGCCAGCATCACGGCGACCGGCCTGGCGACGGGGCTGGCGACCGGCACAACGACAATCAGTGCCAAGCTCGATGCCATCACCGGCTCGACCGTGCTGACGGTGAGCGCCGCCGCTCTGGAATCGATCGCCGTGACGCCGGGCAACCCCACAATCGCGAAGGGTACGACGCAGCAGTTCACGGCCACAGGGACGCTGTCTGACGGCACGACCGAGGACTTGTCGAGCGCCGCGGCCTGGTCCTCGAGCAAGTCCACCATCGCGAGCATCTCGGCCACCGGGTTGGCGACGGCGCTCGCGACCGGCACCACGACGATCAGTGCGAAGTTCGACGGTATTTCCGGGTCGGCGAAGCTGACCGTGAGTGCCGCGGTTCTGGAATCGATCGCCGTGACGCCGGCGAACACGACGATCGTGGCGGGATCGACTCAGCAGTTCACGGCCACCGGCACGCTCTCCGACAACTCGACCGAGGATCTGACCAGCGAAGTGACGTGGGCCTCCGGCACGCCGGCGACGGCCACGATCAGCGAGACAGGACTGGCGACGTCGCTTGCCGCCGGCACGTCGACGATCAGCGCGAAATTTGAAGGGTTCACCGGGTCGACCGTTTTGACGGTCAGCTCACAGGAACTCAGCCCGATGGCAGTGAAGGACAACAGTGCGGCGGGCTACTTGCAGTACGGGGTGTGGTCCGCCGCCACGGGAGGCTACGGGGGCAGTTACAGCGTCGCCAACCCCACAACCTCGAGTTCCGCGAGCGCTCTGTGGCAGGTCGTGTTGCCGGCGGGCAGCTACGACATCTGGGCGACGTGGGTGAGCGCCGGGACCAATGCGAGCAACTCGACTTATTCCGTGTTTGATGGATTCAACAAGCTAGGCGCTCCTGAAGTCAACCAGCAACTCGCGCCGGGCGGCGGTCAGTTTGGCGGAGTGTCCTGGATGAAGCTCGGGACGTTTACCGTCACCAACGGGCGGCTGACGGTTGCCTTGAGCGCCAGCGGCGCCAATGGCAACGTCGTCGCCGACGGGATCCTGGTGGTGCCGAGCGTCGCGCCGGCGACGGCCGCCCTGGCCGCTGCCGCCAGTGCCGGGCCGATGTCATCCGTGCCGAGCGGGCCACTGGGAACGGTGAGTGCGTCCGGGCCGTCTCCGGCGGGCCCGGTTGCAAATTTCACGGCTCCCGCCGCGGTATCGGTCCCGGTTGCGACATCGATCGGAACCACTGTTCCGGCGACTTCTGCGGCGGTCAATGATGCGAACGTCTCGTCGACCGACGGGTCCGCCAGCAAATCGGCCCACGGGAAGAACTTGAAACTGGCCGAACGAGCGCTGCGCAAAATCCAGGCAAAGCAACGTCAGCAGGCTCACGAGGCATTGGTCGAGCGATTGGCTCGTGAACGAATCGCCAGTGCAAAACACTCCACGAGGCACCACGCGAAGTGATGACGGATTCAGACTATTCCCGCGAACACGCAGTCGCCGCGTTACGGGCGGTGTCGCCCGCCGTCGCCGGATGGCGCCGATGTCCGCAGCCGCACGGCGACGAGGATCCTTCTCCGCGACAGGTTTGTCGAGGCACACGGGAGCGGAACTGTTCCCGACCCAACAGTGAGGCCACCGCGATGCGATCAAGAGACTTTTGGCGGTATTCTGTCTTCTGCGCCGCCGTACTTGCCGGCGTCGCCAACACGAAAGCCGGCAGCCTGACCTATTCGCACGACGCCTCCGCACTCCCAGGGGCCCTCGGTCCGGCGATCACGCTGGCATCGATTACTGGTACCAACGACGGTGCCAGCTATACATTCACTCTCAAGTTCTTCAATCCGACGATCGAGGGCCCTTCCTCGAACAACAGCGACGCCGTCTACGGATTCATCAATCTCGACACGGACAAGAATGCAGCCACGGGCGTCACCGGCTCGTTTCTGAACTCGCACAGCTACGAATCTGGTTTCGGTCAGTTTTCCCCCAGCAGCCTGGGAATCGACGCCTTCATCAGTCTGAGCAGCGAAGGATTTCCGTTCGTCCATCCCGGACCCGGATTTGTCGACCTCGTCACGACCAATGGATTCTCGACTGTCGACGTTGCTGCGGTGAGCTACCTCAGTGCATCGGGCGCGAATCAGAGCACTCTATCGATTTCAATACCCGTCGCAGTTTTCTCGAACGCGCAGCTCAATCTGCTCGACACAGGCAACTTCTCGGCTGTTGTGGGCAATTCGAACAACGCGACCGATTTTCTGGGCCCCGCCGCCACCACCGTTCCGGAGCCGGGGTCGTTTCTCCTCCTGATTCTCGGGATATCGCTGCCCTTCCTGTTCGTGTCGCGTCAGCACTGGCGGCCGAAAATCGAGGCCAAATTCGCGCAAGCTGACACTACAGAGTCGTTCGTATCGTAGATCAGGCATTCTGGCGCGGCCTGCTTCGAAGCGCTTCAGGTCCGGCATTTTCCCCGAAAAAGTGCAAACCGACCGCCCCGTTCCCAGCACTAGAAAAGTAGTTGGCGCCCTTGCGGGCGACGTGTCCCCGCGGAGCCAGCCTTACGGGGAGCGCGCATCCGCAGCAGTGGGCGCAACGAGCGGGCTCTTCCCGGGCACGGCGAAATGGCGCGCACACGCGTCGGCGAGTCGGCGGGTGAGCTGCGCCGTTTGACGAGATCGGCGACCTCGGTCGTGACGAAGATCTCGGCTCTGACATCAGCAATCCGTTACATCCCTCATTCGCTCCGGAAGTCCACTGCCGATTCAGGACGCGCGGCTCGCTGAGCCGGGTCTCTGCGTGCGGGCCACCGCACGCTCTTGAACCGGCAGCGACGCGAATCACGATCACTCGACGAATTTTTACTGGGTTTAGCCACAACCCGAGGATCATATCATGCCGCGATTTCACGTCGGGCCGCGAGTCGATCAGGAGTTCGGGACCTGGACCAGCAGGGTGCCGCGGGCCCGGCGCCCTGCCCGAGCGGGATCAATCCCGCGGGTCGAAAGCCTGGAAGAGCGTGTGCTGCTCGCCAACATCATTCCCAGCGGAGTGATCAGCTCGACCGCCGACGGAGCGAACTTCGACTACACGATCGCGCTAACGAACTCCTCAGCGAGCGATTCTTCCGCCGGGACGTTCTGGTACGCGTGGGTTCCCGGTGAGGATTTTCTTGCGACCACCCCGGTCTCCGTCGCGCCTCCCACCGGGTGGACCGACTCGGTCACGAACATGGGCGCGGGTGACGGCTTCGCCATCTTGTTCACCGCGAGCAGCTCCGCGTATTACGTGCAGCCGGGAAGCACGCTGGATTTCAAATTCACGAGCGCGGATACCCCCGCGTCTGTGAACGGCAACTCGGTGTTTTTCCCGGGTACGCCGGTGGGAACGTCGTACGTTTATCCGACGGCTCCGTTCAGCGATGCCGGCCACCAGTTCGTGGTGGCGAAGGCCGCGGCGACCCTGAGCTCGATTGCGGTCACGCCGGCCAACCCGAGTGTCCCCGCGGGCAACACCGAGCAGTTCGACGCGGTCGGAACGTTCTCCGATGGCTCAACACAGGACCTCACGAGCACGGTGAGCTGGGCGTCGGCGACAACCACGGTGGCCTCCGTCTCCAACACCAGCGGCTCGCAGGGCCTGGCCACCGCGCTGGCACCGGGCAGCTCGACGATCAGCGCCACCCTCGACGGCATTACTGGTTCGACGCTCTTGACCGTCAGCCCCGCCGTGCTCGAGTCAATCAACGTGACGCCGGTCAATCCGAACTTGCCGGTCGGTGATACCGAGCAATTCACGGCGACGGGAGTCCTTTCAGACAGGTCGACCGAAGACTTGACGTCGTCAGTGACGTGGACCTCGTCTGATACCACGTGGGCCACGGTGAGCGCGGCCGGGCTGGCCACTGCCGTGAGCCCCGGGCCATCGACGATCACGGCGACTCTTGGCGGAATCCAGGGGTCGTCGGTGCTCACGGTCACGCCCGCGGCCTTGCAGTCGATCGTCCTGTCGCCACTGACCCCGAGCGTGCCCGCAGGTGAGACCGAGCAGTTCACGGCCATGGGGACGTTTTCCGACCACTCGACGAAGGACGTGACCGGCGACGTGACGTGGGCTTCGTCCACGACTTCAGTGGCGACGATCTCGAATACGGCCGGCTCGCACGGACTGGCGGCCGCACTGGCGACGGGTACATCGACCATCAGCGCCGTCTCGGGCGCTGTCACGGCCTCGACCGTTCTGACAGTCAGCCCGGCTGTCCTGCAGTCGATCGCGCTCACCCCGGCCAATCCGAGCGTGCCGGACGGAGTCAACCAGCAGTTCACCGCCATGGGCACGTTCTCCGACAATTCGACCCAGAACCTGACGAGTCAGGTGACATGGGCTTCCGGGACGACTTCGGTGGCGACAATTTCCAACGCCACGGGCTCCAAGGGACTCGCGAGTAGTGTTGCGAAGGGCACCTCGACCATCAGCGTGGCCTTCGACGGGGTCACCGGCTCGACGGTGTTCACGGTCACGGCCGCGCTCGTGTCGATCGCGGTGAAGCCCGCGAATCCGACGGTGCCCAGCGGAGAAACCGAGCCATTCACGGCCACCGGCACGCTCTCGGATGGAACGACCGAAGACCTCACCGGCCAGGTCTCGTGGTCCTCGGCGACCACCGCCGTGGCGAGCATCTCGAGCGCGGCGGGCTCGCAAGGCCTGGCCAGCGGCCTGGCCGTCGGGACGTCGGTCATCAGCGCCTCGCTCGACGGAGTGAGTGGCTCGACGGTCTTCACCGTCAGCCCCGCGGTGCTGGTTTCGATCGCCGTGTCCGAGGCCCAGTCGAGCATCCTCGAGGGAACGACCGACCAGTTCACCGCGACCGGGACATTTTCCGACAGGTCGACCGCCGACTTGACCAGTGGCGTGACGTGGGCGTCGAGCGATCCCGCGGTGGCATCGATCAGCACCACGGGGTTAGCAAGCGGACTGGCGCCAGGCTCCTCGGCGATCTCGGCCACGCTCAATGGTGTCACGGGCTCGATGGCGCTCGCAGTGAGCGCTCCGGCGCCGGTCGTGCCCCTTGTGACCCTGACGGAGGTCGTTCCCGTTCTCAACAAGCGACATCTCGTGACCCGAATCGAGGTGTTTTTCAGCGGTGTGGTGAACGCAACCGAGGCGCATGCAACCGGAACGTACCGTCTGGCCTATCCCGGTAAGAAGGGATCGTTCACGGCAAAGAATGCGGTCAAGATCAAGCTGAAATCGGCGGTCGTCGACGCGGCGGACAACATGGTCACGCTGACTCCGAAGAAGGCGTTTGCGCTGGGCAAGCCGGTCCAGCTCCAGGTGAGCGGGAGCCTGGAGGACAGTATCGGGCGGTTGATCGACGGCGACGACAACGGCGCGGCGGGGGGCGCAGCGATCGCCGTGATCCGAAAGAAGGGGGTCACACTGGCCACGCCCGCCTTGGCTGTCTCGACCGGAGCCGCGGGCACAGACAGCCGCGGTAGACCTCGCGCTGGATCAGCAAATGCTCGCCGATCTGCAGATGGCGATGGCGGCGGGCGAGGAGCAAGACAAGCTGAGGCGGCATTCGCTCGATCGCTAGTCGAGGCGCGGGTGCGCCCGTCGCGACGCCAGGTGCTCTTCCATCTTGTGGAAGCCGATCACCCCGACACCGGCTTGAACGGCCTGCGCAGCCACGTATTTGAGGCCGCGTTGCGGAGGAATGCGCAGCACGACTTCCGCACCATCGCGCAGCAGCCGGATCGGTCGCCTCGCACTCAATCGCATGCCGGCCTTGGCGCAGAGCGGGGCTGCCATCTGGGACATCTGTTCGACGCTCAGGTGCGGGAGTGCTTCGGGGATTCGCCTGAGGACCTGGTAGACGCCACCGGCCGAGCGCACCGTCCACCATCGCGCCAACCGCCCCGAGACGGCCGCGGCACCGGCGCCCGCGGCGTGCTCCAGACCGCGCCTGCCTCGTGCCGGGCGATGGCCGCGCCTGCCGAATCGCCGCCCTGTGCCGCGAGCTTGCGAGCCGTGGATCTGGCGCCCTCGCGTACCGCGGCCTTGAGCTCACCGTGAACCGCCTCGGAGGCGAGGGCCCCCGCGGGCTGAACGGCCGCCAGGCTCAGAACGTCGGTGACGACGAAACAGCCGTCGACGAGCGCCCAGGTCATCTCGCCGGAGGTTGGCGCGTAACCGCGCCCCAAGACGTTCCCGAGGTGAATCAGGTCATACAGCGGGAGGAACTGATAAAACCGCACTCCGCTCTGATTCAATTGAGCGACGCGCTCCAGGCCGTCGTTCTTGATGGTGCGAATCGTCGCTTGTCCGTTCTCCCCCGCGGCGAAAACGGCCGCCAGTGCCAGCGACTCGGTGAACGACCGCCGGGTCTTGCTCTCGAGGTAAGTCAGCGTCTCCGGCCCGGCGTCTGCCTGGGCGACCGGCGGGATCACCGCGGCGCCCTTGGTCCGAAGGATATCGCGGAAGTCCGGGTCGGCGGCGTACTTATCAAGCATTGCCAGCGCCATCGAGCCGTGCGCCGCCAGGGCGTCCACCGCCTGACGGCGCAGGCTCGCGTCCGCGAAATCGCCATACACGACATCCGCCGCGTCGGGGCCGGCCTGGCGGAGCGCGCGCTCACCGTTCTGGCCGAACTCGACAGCAAGGCGCAGGGCGATCGGGCTCCCGCCGATCGCTTCGGTCAATCCCGCCGCAGCCACGTGCCGGATGTGGCCGGCGACCGTTTCGGGCCGGTGGGTTTGCAGCAGCTCGTCGAGGTATTCCGCATTGACCCGCAGTAGGATCAAGCTCTCGTCGAGCGGAAGAGCATCGCCTAATGCCTCGAGAACCGACCCGTAGAGTCCGACGAGCGCGAAGCCCTCGAGCCCATGCCGCCGAAATGCCTGGACGGCGATCGGCCCGTGCTTTTCGAAATGTCTTCAGGGCGGCCCGCAGGTTCGAGGCCCCGTGCTCCAGGTCGATGAAGCTGAGCATCGAGAGCGACGTCGGACGCGGCGGTCTCGTCGCCAGCCATCCGCCGCACCATCTCCGTCACGCCGGGCGGATCTGCCAGGATCAAGGGAAGCGCGCTCGGGTACCGCGCCGCCAGTTGCTTCTGTGTGGGCGTGAGGTGGGCGATCTCGGCGATCAGGATCTCGCGATCCGTTGTGTCGGCGCGCTTGAGTCCGAAGTATTCTCGCCAGTGCAGCAGCAGATCGGCAGCTGCATCGCTGCCGAGAGCATCGCGCAGCCGGTGGAATTCCGACGGATGCTTTTCGTAGAGAAAGATCGCTTCGACATCCAGGCGGTCGAGCAGCATCAGGCCGCGCAATCCGTCGGTGCGCTCGACGGCCTGCGGCGTTTCGCCCGAAGCGGTCGGCCGTGCGAGCGACCAGCTCGCGCACTTCCGGCGAGCCCGCTTCATATTTCGAGAGCAATTGCGTCTTGGGGTCCGAGACGACGTCGGGACGGTCTGAGGTGACGGAACGCGACGCGGCGGGCGGCCCTTGGGCCGCCGAATCGGCGGGACCGGCCGGCTTGGTCGCCAGCTTGAACAGCGTTCCGAGCGCGAGCAGGAACGCAAGTACCGCCAAGGATCGCTTCATCAATCGTCCTAACTTGGCATGAAGTTGTCGGGCGGCACCGGCCAAATGGGCGAAATCGGGTCGATCGCGTGGCCTTCCGGGTGCTCTTCGCTCTCCACGGCTAATTCTAACGGGGAAAATGACCGCGTTGCGGCGATTTCCGGAAGAATGGAAGGTCGCGCTCATCGTTTAAGCGCCATTACTCCCCGGCGCGGCATTTTGAAAAGAGTCTGCCAGTCGGGTGCGCGAAGGGCGGCTTAGCCGAGGTCGGCTCGACGGGAATCGTTGATTCGCGATAAGTTATGTTCGGACGGGACGTGGCCCGTCCTGCGCATTACCTCGAACTGGGCATGGTCACATCGTGTCAGCCAACCTGGCCAGGTTTCGTTGGATTCGGTCAAACTGGCTGCCCGGATCTCGCGCTCGTCTTGCTGGTGCTCTGGGGGCTGTTCATCGTCTATGGGACGATGCTGCCGTTTGATTTCTCAGCCGGCGGGAATTTGATCCAGAAGAGGCTCGCGCGCCTGTGGCAATACCCGCTCAAAGGGGGGTCATGGGGCGATGTGTACAGTAACGTGCTCCTGTTCGTGCCGTGGGGTCTTCTCCTTGCCATCTGGCGGCGCGGCGAGGCACGAGTTACCTGGTGGCGCTCGCACTGGGGCTTTTCAGCGGGGCACTCTTGAGCGCGACGGTCGAGCTGATCCAGTTGTTCGCGCCGCACCGCAACGCGTCTATCATCGATCTGATCACCAATACGTTTGGCTCGAGCGTTGGGGCGTTTTTTGGTTGGCCGTGGGCGCGATGGGGATGGCCGCGCCTGTCGGTGTACATCCGCCAGTTGCTCTTGGCGCGTCCCGTGATGGGCTGCGCGGTCGCCACATCCGCGCTGTTGCTCATCGCGGGAATGGCTCCCTTTCACGTCACCCTGGCTCCGGCGGCGGTGAAAGCCTCGCTCAAAGCGGCACGGCCGATCCCGTTTGGACGGCCGCTATCGCGATCGGCGTTGCCGCCGGAGCGCCGATCGTGGGCGGCCGAATTGCTGACATGGACGCTCGCAGGCGGCCTGTTCGGGCTCGCGGCGCGAGAGTCGGGCAGGCGTGGTCTGGCGGCGATCGGCGAGTCGGTCGCCGCAGCCGGCGGTCTTGGCCTGGCGATCGAGGCGATCCAGGTCCTGGTCCCGGAACGCGAGGTTGACATGACGTCGGTCGCGCTCGCGCTCTTCGGGTCGGCGCTCGGCGCCTGGCTGGTCGTGCGCGCCCGAAGCAACAGACACTCGCCGCTGGATCGCTCCGGCTCTCATGATCTGGGGACTGGCCGTCGCCGTGTCCGCGTGGAACCCCCCGACGTTTGCGTGGCCCACCCCGCCTTTATGGCGCACAGAGCGGCTGGTTCCATTCTGGTCCTATTTCGGCAGCCGCACTCTGGCAGACCTGGCGGACGTGGTCGGGCAGGCGATCGTCTTTGCGCCGCTGGGCGCGCTCCTGGCCGCGCGCTCCTGGCGGCAGTCTTTCCTGGCGCGGTCCTCGCCGGGTTGGCGCTGGGCACGCTGCTGGAGATCGGGCAGCTCTTCGTGCCGCGGACCGTGGATATCAGCGACGCTGTCTCGGCGGCCGCGGGCGCAGGTCTGGGCTGGGCCGTCTGGCGGTGGGGAGAATGGGCCCGAACCTCCTCCACGGGAGTCGTTCGCTACCGCGTCGGCCGGCGTGCCGGGATTCCTGGATGAACGAAGGATTGCACGAGCGCTTCGCGCGAAAGACCACATTGAAACATCGAGAACAGGCTGGCAAGGTGAGGACCAAGATCGTGGCGACGGTCGGTCCTGCCTCGCGCGAGCCGCACGTCCTCCAGGAATTGATGGAGGCGGGCGTCGACGTCTTCCGGATCAACTTTTCGCACGGCACGCACGACGAGCATACGGCCGCGCTCGAGTCGATCCGCCGGATCGCCGAGCGGCGCAGCGGCCAATCGCCGTTCTGCAGGACCTGTGCGGCCCCAAGATCCGGCTCGGCAAGCTTCCCGGAGAGATGGTTGTGTGCGATCAAGGCGCGGAATTCCTCCTCACCGACGAGCCGGCCGGCGACGGCGATCCTCATCGCCTGACGTCGACCTATCCTGGTCTGGCCGGCGATCTGGACGTGGGCCAAAGCGTGCTGTTTGCCGATGGAACGGTCGCGATGGAGGTGATCGAGCGGGGTAAGGGCGAGGTGCGTCTGAAAGTATCCCTGCCGGGGCATATCCGTTCTCGCCAGGGGATCAACGTCCCTCGAGCGGGCTTGAGCGTGCAGGCGCTCACCGACAAGGACCTCGCGGACCTGGAGTGGACGGCCACGCACGAAGTCGATTACGTCGGGCTGTCGTTCGTGCGACGAGCGTCCGATATCGCTCTGCTTCGCGGCGAGCTCGAGCGCCGAGGCATCCGCAGCCGGATCGTCGCCAAGATCGAGAAGCCGCAAGCCGTGGACAACCTGGAGGCGATCGTTGCCGAGGCCGACGCGGTGATGGTCGCCCGCGGCGATCTGGGGGTCGAGCTGGACGTGACGCGCGTGCCGGCCATCCAGAAGCAGATCATCGATACCTGCCATCGTGCGCGGGTGCCGGTGATCACGGCGACCCAGATGCTCAACAGCATGGAATCAAGCAGCCGGCCGACCCGCGCCGAGGCGAGCGACGTGTTCAACGCCGTCCTCGACGGGACCGATGCCGTGATGCTCTCGGGTGAGACGGCAATCGGCCAGTACCCGGTCGAATCGGTGACAATGATGAGCCAGATCGTCGGTGAGGCCGAAAAGCTGGTCTTTACCCGGCTGAGCTCGGGGGCGCCTTGGACCTGGTCCGTTTCGAACTGGCTCAATGCCGCCAGCCAAGGGCCGGGGCCCGGCGTCGCGCGGGCCGCCCAGGTCCAGCCGATCACCGAGAGCGTGGTCGAGGCGGCCAGCCTGATCTCGCATCGACTGGGCGCAGCCCTCCTGATCGTCAATACTCATTCCGGCCGCACGGCTCTCGCACTGTCGAAGCAGCGCAACCGCGCGCCCACCCTCGCCCTGGCCCACGATGTCGCGACGGCGCGTGCCATGTGCCTGTTCTGGGGAGTGACCCCGCTTCCCATGCCGGACCTGCCCTCGCGCGCGAGATCCGCGCGTTTGTCATGGAATGGTGCCGCGAGCAGGGCCTGATCAGGTCGGGCGATCGCGTCGTCCGCATCCGCGGTTCGGTTCCGGATGACCCGACCCACAATGAGATTGAAGTGTACGAAGTGCACTGACGGGAGCCGGCCGGTCGAGCATTGCCACCACGCTCAGCCGCAGGAGAAGAGCTCGGTTGAAAAGTAGCGCTCCATCCGGTCGGGGAATACGGTGACGATGTGCGCCTCGGGGCCAAGCGCGTCGCAGCCATCATCGCGGCGCGGAAGTTGAGCCCCGAGCTGGGGCCGACTGGAAACCCTCTGCGGATCAGTCGCCGGCATACGTCGAGGGCTTCCTCGTCGGGCACGTCGATCTCGTGGAGCGAGTCTGCTTCCGCCCGATACGCGCTGTAGATGCTCGAGAGTCCGTCGACGACGCCCGGAATGCGGCCGCTGAACGAGCAGCACTCGGCTCCGTCGAGGGCGGTGCCGGCCACGGGCCGAGCGGCAAAGGCGGTGATCGCGCATCCCGCGTCGGCGAATCCCTGGCAGAGCCCGACCAGCGTGCCGCCGGTGCCAACCCCGCTGACGACGGCATCGACGCACCCGCCGGGAACCTGGGTGATGATTTCCTGCGCCGTCTGATGGCGGTGCGCACCGGCGTTATCGGGGTTAGAGAACTGGCGCGGATAGAACCCGCCCCGCTCGCACGCCTCGCGCTCGGCGCTGGCCAGGGCACCACGGATTCCCTGGTCGCGCGGCGAGAAGATCACCTCGCCGCCGTACGACTCGATGATCAGGCGCCGCTCCTGGCTGACTCCCTCGGGCATCACGGCGACGAAGTGGAGGCCGAGCTGCGCGGACGCCAGAGCCATCGCGATGCTCGTCGAGCCGCTCGATGCCTCGACCACGGTCCCCCCCGGGCGGATCTCGCCGCGCCGCAGCGCCTTCGCCGAGGATGTAGGTGGCGATCCGGTCCTTGGTCGAGCCGCTTGGATTCAGGAACTCGAGCTTGCACCAGATCGTCGGGCCCGATTCGTCGAGCCGCACCGGAACCAGAGGCGTCGGGGCCGTGCGGTCGTGATAGCGATTGATCTCGGGTAGTCTCATCCTGGTATTCACGTTCGGTAACCCCGTCCTCAGGTCTCTCGAGCTTCGGCGTGCCGCCCCCATCAACAAAGCCTAGGTCCGGATCAAGATCGCGCGCCGCCTTCGAACCGGATGGGCCGTGCAGGACAATCCGCCGGGATGTACCGAATCTATCATTTTCGGCGATCGGTCACACGAATTGAGGACTAACATGACCATCTGGGCGTGGCTCTTCTTGCTGGCCGCGGCGGCACTGGAAGTGGGAGGAGATGCGATCATTCGCAAGGGCTTGAGAGGCAGCGGCCTGCCTGTGGTTCTGGCCGGCTGTGTTGCGCTCGCGTGCTACGGCGTGGTCGTGAACCTGGTGCGATGGGACTTCTCGAGGTTGCTCGGGGTGTACGTCGCCTTCTTTGCAGTGGTCAGCGTGTTGACAGGCCGATTTGTGTTCAAGGAAAGCATACCCGCCACGACCTGGCTGGGCCTGGCGATCGTGGTTTTGGGGGGCACAGTCATCCAGTTCGGACACAAATCGCCCTAGGCAGGGATGTCGGACGACGGTCGGATTGATGCAAACGACGTTGAATTTAGCCGGTGCTCTCGACCGGGATTCATCGAGGCCGTGGAGGCGTGCTCATTCCCGGGGCGGAACGACTGGTCGCCGGCACGACATTTTGGAACACGCGAACGAGTACCGCGACCACTCCCATGGCAACCAGCGTCAGCAAGCTGATCGCCATGATCCATTCGATCCGAGAAGCGGCATCATGGTAATGGTGTGACATCTTCACATGCCAGTTCACGAGCGGAGTGAGCCCATAGGGAGGTGACTCCGACCGAATCTCGGTGGCCAATACGGACTGCTGGGCGTGGTATGAGCCGACCGTGCGCAGTCGTACGCTGTAGGCCCAAAGCGAGAAGAAGAGGCCCGCAATGGCCACCGCGAGCATCAGGCTGCGCATCGAGAACCGAAACGGCCCCAGGGGCCGCCATCGGATCTCGATGTAAACCGGGATTAAGGGGATATTGATTCGCACACCTTGGCCCTTGTCCGGCGGACATGCGTCGGGCCGAACCCCGATGCTGCCGGACTCTCCCGCGCTGGTTTCGTGCCACCCGAGCGGATTCCTCTTCTCATTCATCATACTGCTGCCGCAGGCCGTCGCAAGGAAGGATGGCCACGGCTCGCATCAAGCCGACCCGTCTCCGCATCCGCGATATTCAGGCGACGATCGAGCTATCCGGGCCGTGACCGGCTACGTTCGCGAAGTGCGTCCCCCAGGCGCTTGATCCTCGACGGGTATCGACGCGATAATGCCGGGGCTCGGGAGCGCGTGACGACCAAGCCGCGTCGTCACGATCAGATTCGAGTTCGTTTTCGGCCACTCCTCAATCCGGCCGTCTCGCGAAATCCGCCTTCCGCCCGCCCTGGCTCGAGCCACGCGTTTCCCTCGAACACCGGTCCGTCTTGAGGTCCAATTCATGCAGACACCGCGCGATGTGGGCGGGGAATTGAGTCGACGATCGGCCTTGGGCGGCGCGGCCGCGGCGCTCGGCTGGGCTGGCTTTGGCAAGTCCGATGCGGTTGCTCAGGAGCGTGCAGGGCGGGGGGCTCCCGTCGGTGCTAACAGCAAGCTGAAGATCACGAAACTCGAGACGATCCCGATCAAGCCACGCTGGCTTTTTCTGAAGGTCCACACCGATGCGGGCATCATCGGCCTGGGCGAGCCGATCGTGGAAGGCCGTGCGCTTCACGGTCGCCGCGGCGGTCAAAGAGATCGAGCCATACTTGCTGGGCAAGGATCCCCGACAGGTGGTGCACCACTGGCAAGCGATCTACCGGCACGCCTTTTATCGCGGCGGCCCGATTCTGACCAGCGCCTTGAGCGGAATCGACATGGCCCTCTGGGACATCAAAGGGAAAGCGCTCGGGGTGCCCGTCTACGAACTGCTGGGGGGGCCCACGCGGGATCGGATCCGGGTGTATGCGCACGCGGGCACGGTCGACCGGCTCAAGCAGGGACTCGCCCGCGGCTTCACGGCGTTCAAGACGGTTCCCGCCGGCGCCGGCCGGCGAGGTACGTCGAGACCCCGGCCGAAGTGCACTACGCGGCGGACCGTTTCGCCGAGCTGCGCCGCGCCGCCGGTGACGACGTCGATATTGCCATCGACTTCCACGGCGCGATCAGCCCAGCGACTGCCAAGCTCTTGATCAAAGCGCTCGAGCCGCACCAGCCGATGTTCGTCGAGGAGCCCTGCCAGGCTCAAAACCACGATGTGATGGCGGAGCTCGCCCGCGGAACACATCTGCCGATCGCGACCGGCGAGCGAGTATTCACCAAGTGGGGATTTCGCGAAGTGCTGGAAAAGCGGGCGGCGACAATCTTGCAGCCTGACCTGTGCCACGCCGGTGGGATCACGGAGGTCCGGCTAATTGCCGGCATGGCCGAGGCGTACTATGCGGCCATCGCGCCCCATAATCCGCTGGGACCGATCTCGCTGGCCGCCGGAGTCCAGATCGCCGCGTCGATCCCCAACTTCCTCTGCCAGGAGCAGGTAAGCCTGGGCGATGGCTACCTGAAGGCACCGTTCACGCTGCGGCAGGGCTTTCTCGACTTGCCCACCGGGCCCGGCCTCGGCATCGAGCTCGACGAGAACGCGCTGGCCGACAAGATCGGCCACGACTGGAAGAATCGCGAGTCGTACGACGCGGACGACGGGTCGGTCATGGATTGGTAACGGCCGCGCCGGCATCGCGGTTTGCACGATTCTGCGTCGGCACCGGTGGTTCAGCTCAGGATTGCGGCCCGCTATCGCAAGTCGGTGCCGGCGCCCGCAGTGGAGGCGCCAGAATCGCCTGGTTACGACCGTGCTTCTGCGCCGAGGCCTGGGCCTCGTCGGCAGCGTCAAACAGCGAATACACGTTATCCGCGCAGGACGGAAATGTCGCGACGCCGATCGAGACCGTGATGTGCGGCGTCGAGCAATCGGCCGGGCTCTTCTCGGCGAGGACGCGGCAAAGCTTCTCGGCCACTTGAAGCGCGCCTCCGCGGGGCGCGGGGCAAGACGGCAACGACGCGGTCGTCATCAAGCCGGGCGACGATGTCGCTGGCACGGATGAGCGAGCCTACCGTCTCACCCACGTGGCGGACCAGGCTCTTCACTTCGGCGCGCCCCAGCAATTCCTGGATCGCGCTCAGACGGTCGATCGCCACGCACAGTAGGGAGAGAGGCTCGCGGTGACGCCGAGCCTGGTTGAGGGCGAACGGCAGCACGGCATTCAAGAAAGTCGCGTCGTGCAACGAGTTCGCCGGCTCACGAGGATCGGTGCATTCGGATGCCGGCGCAACGAGACGCGCACTTCGCGCGTCGCCCGGACGTTGCTCGTCGTCGCCGATCCACGCCGGATGGCGGCCCAAGCTTTCGATCGCGCACGCGGCCATCGTGCAAATGGTCGTCAACCGACCTATTGTCTCATCCGTGAGCTGAGAGCTCCTGAGCACCCGCGAGCGAACGCGCAGCATACCGCTCACCGAACCTCCGCAACGCAACGGGACGTCGACGACAAACTGGCCGGCGGGCCCCATGGCTGGTTCAGTCGAGCTTTCTTCCTCGTGCGAAGCGGCTTCATCTGCCTCGTTGACTCTGGAATCGGGGACCGGCACGAGCTCGATCCGGCTCGCGGGTGCCAGCCGGCGGGCCAACCGCAGCAACCCCGCCTCGACGGCTGCCGAATCGTGAGCACTTGCGATGTCCGCCGCGAACTGATGCACGTCCCTCTCGAAGCCGCCGGAGCCGATTGCACGCCGATCTTGCCGCCGGAACAACCAGCGCTCGACGAGCTGACTCCATCGGGCGACCAGACCGCCGGAACCGGAGTCTGCCACAGGTGCGCACGAATCCGCGGCCACCGACGCACGGCGGCCCGCCGACCCAGGCTCCGACGCCTCATTCCGCCCACGTGAATCGGCGCGAGCTTCGACGCGATCGAGCCGCCAGGAATGTTCAGAGACTGCAATTTCAGGCATCGCCGTGGCCCAGATTCAGAGGAGCGGATCGGACAGAGAAAAAAGCACGTTTCGTAGGCTGGTGGAATCAGACCAGGTCGGTCATCCGCATCGGTTTTGTTTAGATAAGCACAGTCGAAACCGGCCCATCAGGCTGCCTGAACCCCGCCAGTTGACAGGCCCCAGGGATCGACGACAGCGGGATACGGGGGCAAGCCGCCGGTGCAAGTCTCGTGCCGATGGGCCAGATCGGACTCGTCGCGCTCGCCCGCCTCCGCCCTGAATCGTGAAACGGGAGACGAAACCGATCTGGCCGATTGATGCACTGTGGAGCTTGCGCTCGCGGCGGGTGCCGAAGGACTCCGCACAACTGGCCCGCGACCCGGCGTTCACTCAACTGTAGGCTACGACTCCCCCGCGCTGGGAATCAGACTTGCCAGGAAGAGGGAAAATGGTCAGGATGCGGCACCGACCAGCCGATCCGTGTTGATAGCCGTCAACAATCCGCGCCGGCCCGGTTGTGCAATTCGAGCCGTTGCGCCGGTGTTTTTGGGCGAATCGGGGTCGATTCAAGTCTTGTCGCACTTATCGTCTGGCGCACATTGCCAGACTCTATCGCGCGCTCGCGAGATCGCCCGAGGGGATCTCTATCGGTACGTTCAGACCAAGGACGATGGTCGAGGACTGCGTAGGAGCGTCTCGATCGCGGACACCGGCTCTGCGAGCCGGCGCTACGGAGAGCGAGGCTGTTGACGATGTGGAATCGAAGACGATTCGCCTTGCACGTCACAAGGGCGGGCGTGATGGCGTGGCTCGGGAGTCAGGCCGGCTGCAGCATGCTGCCTTCCGACTGGCGTTTACCCAGCGTGAGCCGGATCTATTCGCCACGTCCGGTCGTGACCAATCCACTGTCGGTCCCCTCGACCGATTTCGAGATCATCTGGAACAAGACGGTCGCCGTGGTCGACAAGTATTTTGATATCGAGTCGGAAAACCGCCTGTCGCGTACGATCGTGACCCAGCCGCAGATGGGGGCAACGCTGCTTGAGCCCTGGGCGCTCGATTCACCGACGTTAGCGGACCGGTTCGAGGCCAGCCTTCAAACCATCAAGCGGGCAGCCATCATCCACGTCGATCCGGCGCCGACGGGAGGATATCTTGTCAAAGTAGAGGTCCGGAAGTGGCTGGAAGACATGATAAAACCCGACCGGCAGCCCGCCGGTCGCGCGGTGTTCAGCAACGATTTTCCAGTGAACCGAACTCGCGAGATCGTAGGTCCCGTCCCGGCTCCACTGGGGTGGATCAACCGGGGACGGGACCCGGACCTCGAGCAGGCCATCCTGTCCGGCATCCGGGATGCTCTTTTTCTGTGATGGAATTCCGCGATCGACCGGGTGTCCGGTGCCTTCGGTCTCTTGGTTTGTCGCCGCAGCCCGCTCGTCCGGACGGGATGCCCGGATTCATCGGCGGCCACGCACGGCGAGCTCAATGACATCCGTTGCCTGAACGACCGCCTCGCACGGGCATGCCTGCGAGCCTACGCAGGTCGGAACCATCTCGCGACTGCGCCAACCACGGCGCGTTTTCGGCACACAGCCGATCACGGATTCCACGACTTCGACGTCATTCCGGGCCGATCGGTGGGCTCAAGCCACCTGACACCGAGCCGGGGATCGCGTTCAATAGGCGTTGAACGTCCAGTACGCCCCGAGGCCGGCGATGCCGATCCAACTGATCGTCGGATCGAGCAGGGCCGCACGGTGAGCGGGCGAATTCATCCACATCGCTCCAATATTGGAGACCGAGCCGATCGCCGCATTCTGTCGACGGGCCGGACCCATCACGAAGTGGCCCATGCCACGAGCCGCCTGATGGTTGTTGTTTTCGGCTGCCCAACTCGACAAATTCGGGTCGTGACCGACCGCTGACAAGCCATACGACGCCCGCGTGGCATTGAGCCAGCCGGTGAAGCCGTACGGATCGCCCGCCTCCGTGCTCGCTGGTGCCGCGGCGGCGGCAACCGGCGCTGTCTCGTTCGTCGTGTAGGACGTCGGCGTGACCGGGACACTCGGCGCAGGCTGAGTGGCCTGGGGCTGGTTAGCCGGCTGATAGTACTGAGGCACATTCGCCGTCTGGTAAACCTGAGGCGAATTTGCCGCCCAGACAACCCGACTTCCAAACCACCCCTTCCGATAGTAATAGTAGGTTGGAGCTGTGGTTGCGCCGTTGGTCACGGCGGGAGCGGCGGTGCCCGAAGACGGGTAATAATAGTAAGTTTGAGCCTGCGCCGTCACCGTGGCCGTCACGTAGACCACGCAACCGATCCAAAACCGAAGCACGAAGTTCGTCCAACCAAGGTTGTGCGTCGTGTTCCGCAAGGGACAAGACTCCCACGAGATACATGGGCTGAAGTCGCTCCACGCGACTCCGATCCTTACGGCTGGTCCACCCGAATCCGGGAAAGGATCGTTCCGATTTCCCAGCCGCTCCCATGTGGATTGACAAGGATGGGAAGTCTTTCCCAGGAATGCAAACCCTTTTTGGAATGTTGAAAAAAAACAACGTTGTGACTATTGCTATTGCGTCGTTATAGTGTAATAATACGTCATGTTCATCTATATTATGTTACGATTCGAGAGTCGGGCTGGGCGGTTTGAATGCAACCCCTGGTGTAGCCAAGATAAGCGTGGACAGACGGCATCCTACGGAAAGGCCCTATTTTCACGCAGTTTGCGCGGATTTGCTCCGAATCGACCGGATTAATTGGCCATTTTCCGCCAGGTGCGATAAAACGAGTTTTTTCGTTTCCGATTCCCGGCCTCCCGAAACCGCACTTGGACTATGCGGTAACATCCGCCCTCGAAAGGTCTTGCTCAACAACCTCGAGCCGAAACACCTCGACGTTCACTCCGCGCGCATAGTGGACCAATGGAGGCGTGGTTGGTCGCGCAAGTCCGGCAGCAGCAAACAGACTTTCGTCCAACGAGATAAGTTTCGCTGACTGAAGAGGATAGGGAGTATGGTGAACGCGACCCCGGTACACCTGCCGTTTTGAGCGTGCGTACAGGATGTAGCGCTCCACCAGGAAGTGTTCCAGCGTTCCTGGGGCGGCCAACTGGGCTGGGCCGTCGGCGGTCGCGCGGATGGCGTACGACGCGGGTAGCGGGCCTGGCCAGCGACGAACGCCGGCGTACAGGATCGTCGCGGGCGCAGTCGCCGCATCGGCCGGCTCGCGCTCCATGAACATCCGCGCGTGGTGGTAGGGGAGATGGAACAGAGCCCGGGCCAGGCGCACGGCGATCGCGCTCGCTGCTTCCAGGTTGAAGAACCAGACGCCAGGGTCACGGTCGAAGAGCCGGACGTAGGTTCGCAAATTCGTCTCGTGAAAGCTTGAGAGTCCCCAGACGGCGGGCAGCCCGACTGGCCGGACGCCGGTCATGGTGAACGGGATCAATCCGACGAACGCGGTTCCTTCAAACAGGTCGAGCTCCAATGGGGGCGGAATCAGCGGGCGCAGGACCTCCGCGGGAACAGGCCAGTGCAAGAACAGCAGATCGCGCCAGTTCTGTCTCATGACGGCGCTCCGCGGCGGCCGGCGGGCGGCACTCAGGCGGTCGATCGCCGGCAACGGGCCAGAATCCGCAGGAAAAGGGCCAGCTCGCGAGACGGGTTCGGACATGGATCGGCTCGGTGGATAGAGAGCGGCGAACGCGCGGGCGCGGACCGTCCGGCCCTCTACCATCAGAACGGATGGCGGGTCGGTCGGTAAGTCATTGAGGCGCCGCGGTTGGTCCGGATCAACTGAAAGATTCGCGGAACGTCAGGGAACGTACGGGCCCGAGCGGTGGTGGGCACCGGCCTGTCGAATCCGGCCGAGTCAGGTCTCAACCGGCTTGGGCTTGCGGGCAAACCAGGGATAGACCGCCGGCAGCACCAGCGTGGTCAAGAGCGTGGACGTGATGATTCCGCCGATGACGACGGTGGCCAGCGGGCGCTGAATCTCGGCGCCGGGGGTGATGGCGATCGCCATCGGGATGAAGCCCAGGCCGGCGACCAGGGCGGTCATGAGGATCGGCCGCAGCCGGACGACGGCCGCCTCGCGGGCGGCCTCGTGGGGCTCGACTCCTTCGTGGCGCAGGTGCTCGACGGCGCTGACCCAGACCAGGCCGTTCAGGACGGCCACGCCGAAGAGCGCGATGAAGCCGACTCCGGCCGAGATCGAGAACGGCATTCCGCGCAGGTACAGCGCAAAGACGCCGCCGGTCGCCGCCATCGGCACGGCCGTGTAGATCAAGAACGCCAGTCGCATCGAATGAAACGTGCTGTAGAGGAGCAGGAAGATCAGGAGCATGGCCACCGGCACGACGATCATCAATCGCTTCGACGGCGGTCTGGAGGTGCTCGAACTGGCCGCCCCAGCGGGGATGGTAGAGGTGGGGAAACTTGACCTGGGCGTCGATGGCGGCCTGGGCCTCGGCGACGAAGCTGGCGATGTCGCGGCCCCGCACGTTGACGCCGACGACCGCGCGGTGCTGGGCGTTCTCGCGCTCGACCTCGCTCGGCCCTTCCTCCTTGACGATCTCGGCGAGGTCCTTGAGCGGAATGGGCCGTCCCTGGGGGTCGACGACCCGGATCGAGCCGATCTTGTTCGGGATCGTTGCGCCAGGATTCGGGCAGGCGAACGCGCAGCGGGTGCCGCTTGTCTTCCTCGAAGACCGTGCCGACGGTCGTTCCGCCGAGCGAGGCGACGGCGTCGAGCACGTCGGAGGCCTTGATGCCGTAGCGGGCCAGTTGATCGCGGCGGACCTTGATGCGCAGCATCGGCAGCCGGCCGGCCGTCGGGTTCTTGATGTCGTGCTGCCCGTCGATCTTCGACAGCACGCGCTCGACTTCCAGCGACAGCTTGCGCAGCTCTTTGAGGTCGGGCCCGTAGATGAGCACCGCCACGTCGCTCTTGACGCCGGCGACCAGCTCGTTGACCCGCATCTCGATCGGCTGGCTGAAGCCGAACTTCACGCCCGGGACATGCTCGGTGAGCAGCTTGTCCATCTCCTCGATCAAGCGCGTCGCGCGTCAGACCCGGGCGCCACTCGTCCTGGGGCTTGAGCATGGTCCAGACGTCGGTCTGGTGAACGCCCATCACGTCGTTGGCGATTTCGGGCCGCCCGGTCTTGCAGTAGACCAGGCGCACCTCGGGGATCGTCTTGAGCAGGTTTTCGATCTGGGTCGAGGCGGCCACGGCCCCTTCGAGCGAGGCCGACGGGATGCGCACGGCCTCGATCAAGAGGTCTCCTTCGTTGAGCCGGGGCATGAACTCGCCGCCCAGGTTCAAGGCCACCGGCACGCTCGCGCCCACCAGCCCGACCGCCAGGATCACGGCACCGACCGGATGGCGGATGAAGGCGTCGAGCACCGGCTGGTAGAGGTGCTTGACCCAGCGGAGCAGCCAGACTTCTTTCTCCCGCGGCCGGTCGCTCAAGCCCATCGCCGCGAGCACCGGCATCAGGGTGAGCGACAGGAGCAGCGAGCCCGCCAGGGCGAAGATCACCGTCAGCGCCATGGGCCGGAACAGCTTCCCCTCGGTCCCCTGGAGGGCCAGGATCGGCAGGTAGACGATGGCGATGATCAGCTCGCCGAACATCGTCGGCTTGCGGACCTCGATGGCCGCGTCGCGAACGATCTCGAGCTTGGGCCGCGTGCCCCCTTCGTGCGCCAGCCGGCGCACGCAGTTTTCGATCATGATCACGCTCGAGTCGACGATCAGGCCGAAGTCGATCGCACCCAGGCTCATCAGGCTGGCCGAGATCCCGGTCGCCAGCATCACGTTGGCGGCGAAGAGCATCGACAGCGGGATCGCCAGCGCGACGATCAAGCCGCCGCGCAAGTTTCCCAGAAGCACCAGCAGGACCAGCATGACCAGGACGCCGCCGGCCGTCAGGTTGTGCAGCACCGTGCTCAGGGTCTGGTCGATCAGGTGGGTTCGGTCGTAAAGCGGCTCGATCGTCACGCCCGGCGGCAGGCGTCTTCTTCAGCTCTTCGATTTCCGCCTTCACTCGCTCGACGACTTCGCGGCCGTTCTGGCCGATCAGCATCATCACCAGCCCGGTGACGATCTCGCCCTGGCCGTCGCGAGTCGCCAGGCCGGCCCGGATCATGGGGGCCGTCTCGACCTTGGCCACGTCGCGGACGGTGACCGGCACGCCGTTGCGCTCGTCGATGACGATCGCGGCGATGTCCTCGATGCTGCGAGCCTGGCTCACGCCGCGGATGTACCGCGCCTCGCCTTCGTGAACCAGGTATCCGCCGCCGACATTGGCGTTGTTGGACCGCAAGCGCGGTGAACAGGTCGGTCATCGACAGCCGGTGGGCCGCCAGCTCGTCGGGGTCGGGCTCGACCTCGTAGGTCTTCATTTCGCCGCCGTGGGCGTTGATCTCGGTCACGCCCTCGACCCGGCGCAACTGGTAGGCGATGAACCAGTCGAGGAGCGTGCGCAGCTCCATGGGCGTGATCCCGGATTCCTTGGTCGCCTTGACCTGGAACTGAAAGACCTCGCCCAGGGCCGTGGCGATCGGCCCGAGCATCGGCGTGCCGTAGCCCGCCGGGATCGCCTCGGCCGCGCGGGGCAGCCGCTCGCCCACGAGCTGCCGCGCCCGGTAGATGTCGGTCCCTTCCTTGAAGACGACGTCACGACCGAAACGCCGAACTTGGACACCGAGCGAATCTGTTCGACGTCGGGCAGCCCGCTCATCGCCCCCGAGACCGGAAACGACAACAGCGAGTCGACCTCGACCGGCGACAGCGCCGGCGCCTCGGTGATCACCTGCACCTGCACGTTGGTCAGGTCGGGCACCGCGTCGATCGGCAGGTGGAGTGCCGAATACACGCCCAGCCCGCCGACCAGGAGGGTGGCCATCAGCACGAAGAAACGGTTGTTGAGCGAGGATTCGATGATGGCGTTGAGCATGGCGATCACATCGATTGCCGCTTGACATCGACTCATTCCTCGTCAGCCTGGTTCTGAAGGATCAGCTCGCTCTTGAGCAAGAAGCGCCGGAGGAGACGACCTGGTCGCCCTCCTTCAAGCCGGCCTTGATCACCACGCGGTCGCCCGACTGGCGGCCGAGCTCGACGGGCCGCGAGTGAAAAGGTCCGATTCTCCGGTCCCTTCTCGACGGGGACGAAGACGATATTTCTGGCCTTCGATCTCGACGACCGCGCTGCGGCGGAACGGTCAGGACCTGCTCGATGGCCGAGCTGTCGAGATGGATGCGCACGAACATCCCCAGCTTGAACAGGTCGTCGGGATTCTCGGTCTGGGCGAGGACGGGACGGTCCGGGTCTGGGGGTCGACGATGGCCCCGACCGAAAGCAGCCGCGCCGTGAATTCGCGGCCGGGATAGGCGGTGGCGCTCAAGCGGAACGAGCCGTCCTTGATCTTGGGCAGCTTGGCGACGTCCGACTCGGAGACATTGGCGGTGACCCAGACCGAGCGCAGATCGGCCAGGACGAAGAGGACGTCGTTCAGATCGGCCTTCTGGCTGAGGACGGCGTATCTTCTTGATGATCGTGCCGTCGAACGGGGCGACGATCCGGTAGAAGGTCACGTCTTCGTCCCGAGCGAGCGTGTTGGCAAGGTCGGCATGGTCGAGCAGGTTCTGGATGTCTTCCGCGACGCCGAGGATCCGCAGCCGCTGGGCCGCGTCGATGACGGCCGCCTCGGCCAGGCGAACGCTCTGATCGGCCAGCCGCTTCTCCTGCGCGGCGTCGAAGTGAACCTGCTCGATCGCGGCCTCGAGCTTGGCCTGGATCCCCTCGCGGGTGTGCCGAGCCACCAGCGCCGGGTGCTCGCCGACGATGTCCTTGCTGCGCAAGGTTGCTGTCTTCTGCTCTTCGTGGCTGGCGATGTCGAACTCGGCGTAGGCTTGCAAGAGCGTGCCGCGGTACGTTCCCAGTTGCTTGCCGGCGAATTGCTTTTCGATCAACCGGGCGTCGGTCGACATAGCTGAGTCGACGGCGCCGGTTTGGGCGGCTGTCGAGGCGTGAGTGTCGATGTGCTCGTCGTCATCGCGACGGCACTGCGGCGCTCGTTGATCCCTTTTTTCAGCTCGGGGATCAGAGGGCGACATTGGCGGCGATTTCCGACTTCCAGCCGGCCTCGAACCGCGCGGTCGACAGCTCGCGCTGCTTGGCTCGGAGGTTCAGCCGCGCGGTGCCGATCTCGGGGCTGTCGAGCGTGACCAGGGGATCGCCTCGCTTGACTTTCTGGCCCAGCACGACGTGGACCTCGCGGACGATCCCGCGGCCAGGGACGGACCTCGACCTGCCGGTCCGAGTTGGCCTGGATCTGTCCCACGACGGAAACTCCGGTCGCCAAGTGGTCGATCCGCGCCTGCTCGAGCTTGATCTTGGCCACGTCAAACTTGGAGTCCGTCGAGCGTGACCGTGGTTGCGCTGGCCGGGCTTGGGCCGCCGCAGCAGCGGCTCGTGTCCGCCGGCCGATCCGCAGCCGTGACTTGCGCGCCGCCACTGCGCGGCTTGCGAGCCGAGCGGTCGTAGGCGAGATAGCTGAAGAAGATCGCCAGGCAAAGGCCCATCCCGACCCAGGGCAGCGTCTGCTCTGATCGACCCTTGCCCGACTGGCGCTGGCTCAGTGCAACTGACATGATGAATGCCTCCCGTACTGACCGCCACTCGGCGATCCGGCATCGAATCGAGAAGAATGCGCGGATCCGTAGCGGCACGAGCCGCTCGAGGCAGGCGGCCGCACGATCTTGGAGTCGCGCGTCGCGTTGCGGGTCGCGGCGAATGGCACGTTCGGCTCAGCCGCACGTCGTGCGACCGCTCGCGAAACGTCGAGGATGCGCGGCCGCCATCCGACGTGGCGTGCTCTGCCGATGCCAGCGCGCTGCGCAGGTGAGGGCGGCAGTCGTTCAGGAGTGGCGGGCTATCAGCAGTTCCAGCGCTGGAACAGGAGCGAGTGCGCGCAGTGCGCAATCCATCGGCGGAGCTGGCCGGCTGCAGCCGAAGCAGCGGCCCGGATCGTGATCCACGGCGAGCAGCGCCCGAGAGATGTGCCTGCGCATGCACGGAGACGTCCGAGCGCCAGTTGATCGAGCAATCGACCGCGAGCCCTCGGGCTGCATCACCGGCTCGCCCCGCCAGTCGTCGGGCGCGAGACCGTCGCCGACGTGAGCGTGCAGCGCAGGGCCGGAGCCGGGCCGATGATGGTCGTCATCGGATCGCTGGTGCTGATCGCCGGCCTCGACGAGCGGAAGGAACCAGTGCCAGTGCAGAAGGGCGACGTCGGCGTCGATCGGCCGAGGGATGCCAGCGCAAGCAGATGGTCGTGATAGACGCAGATCTCGCCCGGGCCGTCGTGATGGCGAACGTTGTGATAGTCGGCCTGCGGCAGCGGCACGTGAACCACGCTGAGAATCACGATGCCGATTCCCAGGACCCGAGTGCCGTGCCGGATTGTCCGCCGCCGTGCCGCCACGATGGGACCTCATTCTTCCGCCGGTCGCGAGATCGTCTGTACAGGTAGAAATTCGGCGCAAACTTCAAGGACCGACCGGTTTCAGTCGTCTGCTATTATGCGGCCAGTTTCCGGCCCGGTCAAGCGAACGGCTGGCGGCTTGTCGGATGATCGCCGCCGCGCGCGAGCCGCGATCGACGAGCAAGTCCTGGGCGGGCCGAAGGCGACTGGAATCACCAGCTTCCCTGGCCGGTGTCGCTGCCCCACGAGCCGCCGGCGGTGGCGGGCTCGGACGGGGTGGTGGCCGCGGATGCGGCATTGTCGAGGATCGTGGCGGCGGCGGCGGTGGCCGCGGCGGCTCCGAAGCTGATGCCGTTCCACCCCGGACCGGCCATCCGGGCAGCCCGGCGCCGTTGCTCGACTCCATGGCCGCCTGCTGAGCCATTGCTTGCTGCATCCCGGAGAGGTAGACCTGGCGGGCCGCCTGGATCGCCGCTCCGGCGTACTGGATGGCCTGTTCGTAGTTCTGCGTTTGCAGAAGCTGCTGGGCCTGGATGAGCTGGGACTGGGCAGCCGAGATATCGAGCGCCAGCCCGGCTGGTCCATAGCCCTGCGCCCGCTGTATTGCCTGCGCCGCTTCGTTGATCTCGGACAGAGCCTGGGCGGCCAGGCGGATATCTTCCTGGGCCAGTTGTTCGGACCGGTCCAGGTCGGTCGCGGCGTCTCTGAGCTGCTCGAGCAAACGAATGGATTCACCGCGCGGCTCCGCCATTTCCAGGGCGATCCGGTCGAGAACCTGGGCGGCGGCCTGGTAGTGCTGGTTGGCCGCCAGGCGGTCTTCCTGGTGGCTGGCGAGCAAGGCATAAACGCGACTGGCCGTGTCGCGGACCTGTTCGAATCCGCGAGTGAGCTCCTCGGTGGCTCTTGACCTCGTCCTCGGCCTGCGACTGGGCGATCGAGAGGTCCTCGATCACTTCGGCGAGGCTCTGGCGGACGGCGGGCCAGTCGGGACGCGACTCACTCGCCCGAGCATGATATCCGCCCTGGTGTTCCGAGCGTTCGCCAGGCTCTGGCGAGTCGCGCTGCCGATGACGGTGTCGTTCTGCCGGATGTACGCGTCGGCCTGGCGCTCGCGCGCGGCGAGGTCATCGATCGCGATGCCGGCTTTCGTTGCGGACGGCGATCAGCGAGTTGAGCTGCTCGCCCAGTCCCGACATGAGGCGGAGCACGATCTGCTGTTGCTGTGCCGTGCGTTCAAGCAACGCAGCCCCTGCGAGGTATTCCTGCCGCGTGCTCGAGGCTGCTGCCGCCGCCTCCTCGGACTGACGGTCGAATGTCGCCAGGAGCGCGCGGGCCTGCTCGAGATTCCGAGCCACGGTTTGCCATGACGCAGGCGCGAAATTCGCGCAAGGTCGTGCTGATAAGCTTCGGCCTGGGGGAGTGCCGTACGAAGCCGATCGGTCTCGCGGAGTCGGGCCGGCTGGTCGCGCTCGCAGAATGCCTTGGCTTTCTGGACCTTTTCGATGGAGGTCTGGGCCGCCTGGATCATCGACTTCGCCGCGTCGCGCTGGCGAGCGGCCGCGTCGGGATCGCCAGCGCGAAGCGCCGCCAGTGTCGCGGCCTGGGCCTCCTCGCCCTGAGCCAGCGCCTGGTCCGGATTGCCGCCGTTCTCGGCGAGCTTCAGCCCTTGCGCACGGAGGCTGGCCGTCTGGCGCCTTATCGTCTCCAGCGATGTCTTGATCTCACGGGCATCGGTGAACAGAGTCCCCACGCGCTCGATCCGAGCCAGGAATAGGTCGGACCGCGCGTGCAGTTGTTCCAGGTCCTCGAGCGTTCCCAGCGGATCGCCGGCCAGAGCGGCGCTCGCGCGCGACGTCCCGCCGGTGACGGCGCCGAGCTCGGCGTCGTAGGGCTCGGTCGGCAAGCCGAAGTTCTTGATCGCGGCGAGCTGTGCATCCAGCTTTGGTCGATTGGCGGAGAGCCCTTCGAGCGCCTGCGCGGGCGGCCTGGTGCGCGTGGTCGAGACGGTCGACGTCGGAGGCGATCGCCGTCGCCTGCTTTTCGATCTCTTGAAACGACCCTTGACGCTCGATCAGCTTCTCCGCCTGGTCCAGCGTTTTCTGAGCGAACGGCGAGCCAGCGCGGTCAGACAGCTTCGTCGCCTTCTCGAGCGTCTCCATGACCGTCAGCCAACCATCCCAGAGGTGCGCGACCTTGTCCTGGATCCCGTTGTAGAGCACCTGCGTCTGGCCGGCCATTGGCGCTTTGAATTCAGGAGATGTCGGCAGAAGCTTGAGACGCTCCTTGAGCGCATCGAGGCGATCCATCACATCGACGGCGTGAGACCTGATCTCCTTGAGCCGGCCGGCGACCCGGCTCTTGGACCGCTTGTACTTCACCCAGATCGTGGCCAGGAGCAGCAGAACGAACGCCAGGATCAGAATCCACACGATCGATGCCGCCATCCAGCCCGACGACGAATGCGCCTGGGCCGCGGGCTCTGGGGGTGCCGCGCTTCGACTCGTGCGCCGGCCCGGAGCGCATGGCGCCCGCAAGCACCCCTGGCTCTTGGCGGTGGTGGCCCCGACGTTGGGCTCGGCGCTCGTCCGCTTGGATGCCGGCGACGAGCCGGTGCGCGATCCGGCGGCTGGGCTCGACGCGCTGACCTTGACCGGGACATAAGCCGTCTGGCCGTCGCGCTCGGCGATCCAGTTGTTGGTCGCGTCCATGAGCGCCGTGGCCGCCTCGGGGTACTTGTTGGTACGCGCCAGCGGGATGAATGCCTTCTTGATCAGCTCTTCTTCAACCGCCCCGGCGCGAAGATCGAATTGATCGCGCAGGCGCCGCCCCGGGATGGAGCGCGACCTGTTTGTCATCGACGGCTACAACAATCAGAACCGACCGATTCGCGTCAAACGGCCGGCGCAGTCCGGGCTGCCTGGCTCTGCCAATCTCTGAACAGGTCCTCAGCATATTCGAGCGTCGACGACTGGCCGCGCCCGCTCGACTTGATCACGACGAGATAGTAGGTTTGCGGTGACGACCGTTCCAGCCGATTGATATGGTCCGCTATTGCTTGGTACTGGTCGGGCACTCCGGCGACATAGACCCGTTTGTCGCTCAAGGAAGGGAAGGGCGTCTTCTCCTGCACATCAGCCGACACGGCGATCAAAACGGCCAGTGCGGCGACGGCCGCCGGCCGCGGAAATCGTAAGAAGGTGGTCATCATCGCGCTCGCCCGAAGATATTCTGGCGGTCCCAAGAAGTGTCCGCCTGTGTCGAAACCTTGGCTGCCTCCGCAAGTCCACTCCGCTGACTGGCGATGATATCACGCGCGCGCACGCTCCCCGCCATCGCGAGGACGGATCGGCGGATTCGAGCGATCTGGCTGGGATAAATTCCGGCGACGGCCGGCCTGAGCGCGTCGCCGACGGGAACATTCCGGGCGGTGCTGGTCACCTTGCCCGGACACTTGCTGTCCTCGGAATGCAACGCCCGGTTCATCCCCAGTGTGCCTCGGCCGCCGCGGCCCGTACCTCGTAGTTGCCAGCCGCGGAAACGACCGCAAAGTCACCGAGCGGTTTCCCTTACGGTCGCGTTGCCTGCGTCCAGAGCAGCTTGCGCAATCGCGGCCGGATCGCGCCGGGCGTCACCGCGAGCGATCGGGGCCGTATTCGGTCTTTGAACCACCGGATTGCTCATTCTCAAAGAGCAACAAGTTCGAAAATCTCTCAACCGATGCGGTCTTGATTCGAGTGAGCTCAGACCATCGTCCATTCGGCGACACGATGATCGGCCAGACGATCGGTTCGTTTGGAATCGAATCGTGGCTTGGCGCGGGCTCGTTGAGCATCGTGTACCGCGGGGTCCATGAGGCGACTGGCGGGCTGGCCGCAATCAAAGTTGCGAGAAAGGAACGGCACCGCGCGCCCGAGCGTCTCGAGGCGCGGGCGAGATCCTGAAGCAAATCCATCACGCGAACATCGTTCGGCTGGTGGCGCTGGGCCGGTTCCGTGGAGCCACGTATCTCGCGACGGAATATGTATCCGGGCCTACGCTCGAGCGGGTGCTGAACCGTGCGGGAGCTTTGGATTGGCCCGAAGCGGTCGGTGTGGGTCTCCAGATCTGCGACGCGCTCATCGAGCTGCACCGGCTGGATGTGGTCCACCGCAACCTCAAGCCGTCGCATCTGATCCGGACGCAGCAAGGCCAGCTAAAAATGATCGGCTTCGGGATGGCCAAATCGCTGGCGGAATTTGCCCCCTCGGGCCCAGGTCTGGCTCGCGGGACACCGGGCTACATGGCACCTGAGCAAATCTGCGGTTCGCATGCGATCGGCCCCAGGACCGACCTGTACGCGCTCGGGGTGGTGCTCTGGCACTTGCTCACCGGCGAGGAACCCTACCGCGAGCTATGGGACGCCGGCCACACGCGCGGCGGAGCGACCCTGGCGTTCGCCCATCTGACGCAGCCCTTGAGCCGTCCGAGCGCCAAGGCCCCCGGCATCCCCCATCTGCTCGACGAGCTCGTCGTGAAATTGATGGCCAAGCGACCGCTGGACCGGCCCAAAGACGCGAAAGAGGTAGCACGCACGCTGTGGCGGCTTCAGAAAGAGGGGATGGGGGCGCCAAGCTCAGGGCGGCCGGTGGACGAGCGAGATCGGCGTCATCCCGAGTTTCTTGCTGCTCGGCTTCCCGACGGGCGGCAGCCCTGGACAGAATAGAGCCCGCGCGAGGATGACTCGGCGAACAGCCCGAGAGGGATCGTCGCGCTCGTCTTCGAATGCTCGAACGTGGGACGTGGATTTCGATGGACAGAATGGCGCGGGAATCAGGTGGCGGCTCGCGTTTAGCGGCCCGGGGCGGCAGGAGTAGGGCGCGAGCCGTGAGCCGACTCGGCGACACACCCGGTCGTGCTCGTGGACGCGTCGTTGTGACCGCGGCCGCGACCTCGAGAGCGTGGGTTTGAGCCGTGGTGCTTGCGATGCGCCGGATCGACTGTTCGCGTGACGACGCGCCACAGGCCATTGCGGCGCTGCGGCGTGCGCTCCACGACAATGGCAGCGTCGTCAGCCCGCAAGGACAAGCGCGCACGATCGCAGCCTTTGGCGAGCCGCTGGCCCCGCAGCAGGTGGTCGAGCGAATCTGCGCCGACGTCGCCGCGCGGGCTCGAGGCCGTGATCGATTATGCCCAGCGGATTGACGGCATCGCGCTCGCACCCGGCCAGATCAAGGTATCGCCGGCTGAGCTTTGCCAGGCTCATGACGACGTTGATCCGGCGTACCTCGCGACGATCGCGCAGGTGCGGGAAAACATTCTGGCTTATCAGAAGGCGATCCTGCACCACGACGTGATGCTCGAGCGGAAGGCCGGCATCGAGCTGGGCTTACTGCATCGGCCGTTGCGCCGCGTGGGCGTCTGTATTCCGGGTGGCGCGGCGGCGTATCCGTCGAGCTTGCTGATGACGGTCGTGCCGGCACAGGCGGCGGGTGTTTCCGAGATCGCCGTCGTGGTGCCACCGTCGCCGTTCGGCGGCTTCAACAAAGACGTACTCGCGGCATGCCACGCGCTCGGCGTGACCGAGGTCTATCGAATCGGTGGCGCTTCCGGGGTGGCGGCGCTGGCCTATGGCGTGAGCGCGCTCGGGCTCGAGCCGGTGGACAAGATCGTCGGGCCGGGCAACCTGTTTGTCGCGCTGGCCAAGCGGCACGTCTTCGGCACGGTGGATATTGACGGGATCGCCGGCCCGAGCGAGGTCGTGGTGATCGCCGACGGCTCGGCAGTACCGCGCTTCCTGGCCGCCGATTTGATCAGCCAGGCCGAGCACTCGCCGGGGGTCAGCATTCTCGTCACGTGGGAACGGAGTCTGCTCGACGAGGTGGCGCGGGAGCTGGACGAGCAACTGGGCCGGCTCAGCCGGGGAACGCTCGCCCGCGACAGCCTCGAGCGGTTCGGCGCCTCATTCTGGCCCGAGACGCGGCCGAGGCGGTCGCGATCAGCAACCGGATCGCGCCCGAGCATTTGCACGTCTCGACCACCGAACCGAAATCGCTGCTGCCGAGTCTCACCAATGCCGGCGCGATCTTCCTCGGCCATTTCGCCCCGGTGGCCGCCGGCGACTATGCGGCGGGCCCGTCGCACGTATTGCCGACCGGCGGGACCGCCCGCTGGGGGTCGGGGCTCTCGGCCAACGACTTCCTGAAGCGGTCGAGCCTGATCGCGCTCTCGCGCGAGGGCCTCGCCGCGCTGGCGCCGGCCATCCGGTTGCTGGCCGACAAGGAAGGGCTCTCGGCCCATCGTTCGAGCGTGGATTTAAGACTCGCCGAGCCGGAATCCAGTAGAGGACAAATGTGATGAGCGGCACGACGGGCACCGGGCTGGGGCCGACAACGGGCAAATTCGAGGCGCCCGGCACGGCGGGATTTTCGATCCGGGCGGCGGGTCCGCAAGACGCGGAGATCCTGGTGACGCTCGTGCGCGAGCTGGCCGTCCATGAGAAGCTGGAAGAATGCATGGAGGCGACGCCCGATCAGTTCCGCCAGCACCTCTTTGGTGCGCGCCCGGTCGCCGAAGCGGCGCTGGCCGAGGTCGCTGGCGAGCCGGCGGGCTTCGCGCTCTGGTTCAGCATATTTTCGACATTTCGCGGCACGCCGGGGCTGTATCTCGAGGACTTGTTTGTGCGAACGAGCCACCGCGGGCGGGGGATCGGCAAAGCGCTCCTGGCCGCAGTGGCCAGACGGGCCGTGGAGCAAGGCTGCGGATGGCTGGGCTGGTCCGTGCTGGACTGGAACGCGCCCGCGATCGGGTTTTATCGCGCCCTCGGTGCAGCGCCCTTGGAGGGAGCGACCGTGTATCGGCTCCAGGACGAACCGTTCCGCCGGCTGGCCGGATGGCAGTCCGGCAATGGATCGGACTCGATCCGCCAGTGAGGATTCCGTTTCCATGAACCGCCGAGTTAGACCCCACATCACGGCGATGGCCGGCTACGCTCCCGGAGAGCAGCCCCAGACCGGCGGATTCATCAAGCTCAATACCAATGAGAACCCGTATCCTCCGTCGCCGCGGGTGATGGCGGCACTCCGCGAGGCGGTGAGCGAGCGCCTGCGCCTTTATCCTGACCCGGTGGCCAGCGAGTTTTGCAAGGTCGCGGCTCTTTTGCACGGCGTAGAGCCCGAAATGGTCATGGCGGGCAACGGATCGGACGACCTGCTGACGATTCTCACGCGCACTTTTGTCGGGCCCGGTGATATCGCGGCCTTTCCCTCGCCCAGCTACCTGCTTTATTCGACGCTGGTAGCGCTCGAGGATGGCAAGCCGCAGTTCGTTCCCTACTCGAGCGACTGGAAGCTCGCGCCGACCGCGCTCGAGATCCCCGGCCTTGCGCTCTTTTATCTCGCGAATCCGGATAGCCCGTCGGGGACGGCGATGACGCGCGAGCAGATCGCAGAGCTGGCGACGGCGCTCGACTGCCCCCTGGTTGTCGACGAGGCCTATGCCGATTTCGCCGACCCGGGCTGCCATGCCATTCCGCTCGTCAAAGATCATCCCAACGTGATCGTGACCCGATCGTTCAGCAAAGGTTACAGCCTGGCGGGCATGCGGCTGGGCTATCTCATCGCGCAGGCCGAGACGGTGTCGCAGCTCATCAAGGTGAAGGATTCGTACAACTGCAACACGCTCAGCCAGGTTGCCGGAATCGCCGGCTTGCGAGATCAAGCTTATCTCGCGGAGACGCGGTCCAGGATCCTCGCGACCCGCAGCCGACTGACCCGACGACTGCGCGCAATGGGTTACACGGTTCCCGATAGCCAGTCTAACTTTGTGTGGGCCACCGGCGGTCGCGACGCGAGAGACACTTTCTCGAGACTGAAGGATCAGAAGATCCTCGTCCGGCTCATGAGTTACCCGGGATTCCCGAATGGTCTGAGGATCAGCATCGGTACCGACGCGGAAATCGACCGGCTGCTGGCGGCGCTGGAACAGATGGGCTGAGCGTCGGGCGTGCTTCGAGTTACAATCAGCGGTGAACAGGCGGTGCGACGTCGTCTGGTTGGCCGCGTCCGGACGGACTGCCTCACGATATCGGATTTCAACAGCCCTTTCGGGACACTTGACATTGAGCCCTTCCCCACGAAATGCCGAGATTGTAAGAGCCACCCGGGAGACCGACATCCGCCTGAAGCTCGACCTCGATGGTCAGGGCCGTGCCGAGCTTGCCACCGGAATCGGCTTTCTGGACCACATGCTCGAGCTGTTTGCGCGCCACTCGCTCGTCGACCTCACTGTCGCCTGCAAGGGCGACCTGCACGTGGACGGGCATCACACCACGGAGGACGTCGGGATCTGCCTGGGTCAGGCGATCGATCGCGCGCTCGGCGACCGCGCGGGTATCCGGCGCTACGGCCATGCGGTGCTGCCCATGGACGAGGCCCTCGTCTCGACCGCGGTCGATCTGGGCGGACGCGCGTACTGGGTGTGGAACGTGACGATGCCGTCACCCAAGATCGGCACATTCGATAGCGAGCTGGTCGCCGATTTCTGGCAGGCGGTCTGTACGCAGGGACGAATGAACCTGCACGTCATCCTCCACTACGGTCGCAACACCCACCATATCAGCGAGGCCGTTTTCAAGGCGACCGCCCGCGCTCTTCGCGCCGCATTCGAGGTCGACCCGCGCTCGACGGCCATCCCCTCAACCAAGGGCACTCTTTGAAGCCCGATCCCACCGGCCGATCAGATGTCCCCGATCGCAAGCCTCCCGGAAGGAACATCGATTTCTCATGACGAACCCGACGCGACATTCGCGGGTAGGCCTGGTCGTCAACGTGGCCCTGGTTATGCTCGCGTTCGGACTCCTGGGCCTGGTGGTCTGGCAAAACGGCACTGAGATCCGCAAAGTTTTTAGCCGCCCGCTCGATCTGCGGCTCCTGGCATGCGCCCTGGTGATCTACCTGACCAGCACGATCGGCACGTTTGTACGCTGGTATTTCCTGGTCCGCGTGATCGAGCCCACGTTTCGCATGAGCTCGACGCTCGTGCTGGGAGCGATCGGCATGGTCTTTAACCTGGTGATTCCCGGCGCTGTCGGGGGCGACCTCATCAAGGCGGCCTACCTGGTGCGAATGCGGATCAGGAGGACTCAGGCGGTCGCCTCGATGGTCATCGATCGGATCCTCGGCCTGCTCGCGCTGTTCATTCTGGCCGCGATCGCCGGGGCATTCGCCTGGGGGATGGCGACGAGCGACGTCAAGAAGCTGATCGTCGTGGACTGGGCAGCCATGATTCTGGGCGTACTCGTGCTCGCGGCAATCTTTGCGCAGTTGCTCACGCGTTTCTGGCCGAGCGTCGCCGCGAGTCACACGCGACTCGGGCTGATTGTCTCCGAGCTGCGCGAGATGTCGACCACGTACCGGGGCCGGCTGGACGTCATCATCGGCTGCGGCGCTCTCTCCGTGCTCACACACGCCCTCAATGTCCTGGCGTTCTATCTCGTCGGACGGATGCTCTATCCCGAAATGACCACGACGCTCGCGCAACATTTCCTGATGGTGCCCTTGACGCTTGTCACCATGGCGGTCCCGCTGCCATTTGGCGCTCTCGGCCTCAGTGAAGAAGTGGGGAAGGAGCTTTTCAACCTCGTGGGGCACCCTGGCGGCGCGCTGGCGATGATGGGATTCCGTGTGCTGATGTACACAGGCGGACTACTCGGCGCCTGTGTTTACCTGGCGAATTTGAAAGAGGTGCGTGCGCTCACGGCCGGCGCGGGAGACCGAGGGCGAGCTTCTGGAAGGTGAGCCGGCGTAGCCGGCGGCGGGAGCCGGTCGCGGGGATCGGCGAAAATCCAGGAAACGAAGGGGCCCCAGACGCGGCGATCGTGGCTTCCCGGCCTCGCCGCCTCGAGCGCCCTTGAAATCCGAGTGATTGATCTGTCGCGATTACAAGCGCCGGATCTTATCATGATCTTGCCGTGAATCGTGGTGTATTGATCCCGTTTGACCGCGCTGGATTGTCGAACCCGAGGAGATCATGCGACGTTACTCCCCTTACCTTGCCGTGCTCGCCGTCCTCTGTGGATTGGCGGCAGTGGCCGCGCCGGACGCTGCTCTCAATACGGCGCTGGAAAGCATCACGCCGGCCCGGATACTGGATCACATCAAGGTCCTCGCCTCGGACGATTTTGAAGGCCGGGGCCCGGGAACGGCGGGGGAGGAGAAAACGGTCGCTTACCTGAGTGCGCAGTTCCAGAAACTGGGGCTCAAGCCCGGCAATCCCGACGGAACCTTCTTTCAATCGGTGCCTCTGGTCGGATTTCAAGCCAAGCAGGTAACCGGGATGTTCCAGGTCGGCGAGCGTGCGATCGGGTTGTCGTTTCCCAATGATTTCGTCGCGGTTTCGCGCCGCACGGCCGAGGAAGTCAAGGTCGAGAAATCCGACGTGGTCTTCGTCGGCTACGGTGTCGTCGCGCCGGAATACGGCTGGGATGACTACAAGGGGCTCGACGTTCGCGGCAAGACGTTGATCATGCTGGTCAACGATCCCCCCGTCGCCGACCCCAAGGATCCATCGAAGCTGGCCGAAGCCTTCTTCAAGGGCCGGGCAATGACGTATTACGGGCGCTGGACGTACAAGTACGAGATTGCCTCGGAGAAAGGCGCCGCGGCCGCAATCCTGGTTCACGAGACCGGACCGGCGGGTTATCCGTTTGAAGTTGTGAAGGGTAGCTGGAGCCGGGAAAACTTTGACATCGCGCAGGCTCAATCGGGCCCGGCCTCGAACCGGGTCGCGATCGAGGGTTGGATGACTCTCGAGAAGACGAAGGAGCTCTTTGCCGCGTGCGGGCGCGATTTCGATCAAAGGAAGCAAGCGGCCGCGCAGCGCCGACTTCAAGCCCGAGGTGCTGGGCTGCGCGGCGAAATTTGGGATCACGAACACGCTCCGCGAGGTGAAATCGCGCAACGTGGTGGCGAAGCTCGTGGGTTCGGACCCCGCGCTTGCCGGCGAAACGGTGATCTACACAGCCCATTGGGACCATCTGGGGCGCGACCCGGCACTGGAAGGAGATCAGATCTACAACGGGGCCGCCGATAATGCCTCCGGGGTCGCTGGGATTCTCGAGATCGCCCATGCGCTCGCGGAGGTAAAGCCGCCCCCCAGGCGATCGATCTTATTCCTCACCGTCACCGCCGAAGAAAAGGGGTTGCTCGGCGCCAAGTATTATGCGGCCCATCCGCTCTATCCGCTGGAACGGACGCTCGCGAATATCAATCTCGACGTGATCAATCTCTGGGGGCCGACCAAGGACATCATCAGCATCGGCAAGGGACACTCGACGCTCGATGACCTGCTCGTGGAAATCGCTCGGGAGGCGCGGACGAACCGTCGGCGCCGACGCCGACCCGGAGAAGGGATACTATTTCCGATCGGATCACTTTGAATTCGCCAAGCAGGGAGTACCCGCGCTCGATCCCAAGGGGGGACGGGAATACATCGGGAAATCCGCGGATTTCGGCCAGAAAAAGCAGGACGAATACACCGCCAAGGACTACCACAAGCCCAGCGACCAGGTGAAGGCCGACTGGGACCTCTCGGGTGCCGTCGAGGACATGCGGATCTTCGCCGATCTTGGCTATCGCATCGCCCAGGGCGAGCGCTATCCGGAGTGGAAGCCGGAGAGCGAATTCCGAGCCAGGCGCGAGGCGATGCTGAAGTCGTCGAAGCCATGAGGCGCTCCGCGAGCGACTCGATTCTCTGGTCGCCGCCTTTCCTCGTCAGTAGCGCGCGGCAGCGCACCACACGCGGCCTATCGCGCTTCGCGTCGGCGCAGTTTTCCGCCGGCCGGCCAAACGAAAGTCGCGAAGGCGCGCCTGAAGCTCGGCGCTCGAATCACGCTCAGTGCGAGGCGCCCACAGTGATATGGGGACCGAGAGGTCGCTGGTATGCGCTGGCCCTGCTCGCGGGTGCAGCGGCGGTGACCGGGGCGTGGCTGGACGGGCGCAACGGCTGGGTCACGCCGGTGTTCGATTCGATCGCTCACCAGTTTTATGAAGTGCCGCTCCTGGCCGCGATACGCCGCCCATCGCAGTTGATACTGGTCCGCTGGCATCTCGGCATCGCGGCGATCGGGCTCGTGCTCGGACTGATCCTTGCGCCCCAGCTCCAGCGCCAGGGCAGGGCCTGCCTCTTGATTTTTGGAATTGCCTACGCGATCCGCGCCATCATCTGGATTTGCGGCGGCAATCTGCCGCTCATCCCCGGGGATAGCAGTCACGGTCTCGAGGTGGCGACGTCCGTGTTCAGGGGCGAGGGCCCCGTCAAGCACTACGCCGAGAGCTTTTTCATCGATTATCCGCGCATTCGCGAGGGACAAAGTGCACTCGATGACTGGGCCCCTCCGCTGGACGCTTATGTGCGGCCACTGGCGTTTCGCGTGGCCGGCCTGGAACCGGATGCGACGGTCGAGCCGCGGATCGTCGTCGCGAAGGCGTGCAGCTTCTTCCTCAACCTTCTGGCTTTACCAGCGCTCTATTTCTTCGCGCTCAGACGATACGGCTGCCGCGTCGCGCTCTGGTCGATGGCCGTGCTGGCCGTGCTCCCGGTCCACGCGATCTACGCCGGGTTCATATTGAGGGAAAGCCTTGTAGTGCTCTTGTCGCTACTGGCCATCTGGATGCTCACAGAGGTCTGCCACGCAGACCCGGCTGGACGCTCGATCTGGGTGTGGGCCGCGGCCGCGGGCCTTTGCGGCGGACTGACCATGCTGGCACGCTCGACCGGGCTCGCGCTCGTCGCCGCGGCCGGCACATTCGCAGTGGTGACCAGTTACCGCAGGAGGATGGGCGCTCTCGTGCTGTGGGCCGTGACCGCCGGCCTGGTGGCGCTCCCCTGGGCCTGGGCGACCTTGAACGAATATGGGACGCCGTTCTACTCAGAAACGCAGTATTTTGAATACAATTTTTCATGGACGATTCATCATTATGACAAAGGAAACACTCGCCCGTCGCAGTTTTACACGATCGCCAACCTGCCCGAGATCGCGCGGGTGAAGTTCAAGATGCTGCTGACGATCGTCGTGTACTCGACGATGATCGTGGGGCTGCCGATCGTTCTGGGGTTTTGCGGTCGGCTCCGGACACGCGGCGCTCAGGGCCGCCAAACCGACCTCCTGGTCGCGACCGTCGCCGTGGTCTTCGTGCTGGCCACGCTCAAGAGCGTCGCCGACGTCACCCAGGTCGCCCAGCTTGGTCGGTATTACCTCCCTGTTTTTGCATTGATGCTGCCGGCGGGAGTCGCCGGCCTGGCCGACTGGCTGGATTCGCTGCGGGATGGGGCGAGGGTCGCTCCCTGGCTGAGCGCCGTCACGTGCCGCGCTTTTGTGGGCCGACCCCACCTGGGCCTACGACGCATCCTGGCTCGTCAAGCGTTACCAGCTCCACTGGCCGGCGCTGCGCGACGCCGGCCGCTGGGTCCACGACCATCCGGAGCGTGTAACTCCGCAGGCGCGCATCATGACGTGGTTCCCCTGGGAGCTTCGGGTCACGACCGACCGGACGACCATTCTCATGCCGCGCAACTACAGCCTCAGGCGCATCCAGGAAGTGATCCGGCAATATCGAGTGACACATTTCCTCTGGGGCTCGTTCGAGCCGCCGCCATATCATGAGATCAATCCCGAGTCGTGGGCTCACGAGCTCGAACAGCTTCGCGCCGCGCTGGGGCTCTCCGATGCGCGGGAGCTTTACCGCTCGTCTGCTGGGACCCTATTTCCCGTGCGACTCTATCGTCTGGAGTGAGCGCCCACGTGCCGCACGCGCTGAACCGAGGCTTCCAGCCAGGGTTGCTCCTGGGAGAGCCGTGCTGAAATGCGATGGTCGTGGCTGGGTTTGGTCGTCCTCTTGCTCGTTGCCGTGTGGTATCGCGCCCACACATTCGGGTCGGGGCTTGGCGATGCGCTCGGAATCGAGCTGTTCCCTCGCGCCGTGGTCGCAGCCGAGCCGCTCGACTGCGACGAGGCGGCCTACGCTTACATCGGGCATCGTATGCTGCGCGGGGACGTCCTTTACCGCGACCTGACCGAGAATAAACCGCCGCTGGGCTACTGGCTGTACGCGGTCACGGTCGGGCTGGGTGGGTATGACGAGCTGGCGATTCGCGTGATGCCGATTCCCTTTGTCCTGGCGACGATCGCCATGGTTTGGTGGATCGCGCGGCGGCTGGGCGGCCTCGGATCGGCGTTCCTCGCCGCTGGTCTCTACATACTGCTCAGCACGGACCCCTATCTCTTTGGAAACGGCGCGAATCTCGAGCACTTCATCAATTTCTTTGCGGTCGCATCGCTCGTGTTCTTCATTATCGGCTGGGGCCGCGCCGACCGATGGGCGCTCTGGGCTTCGGGGATGTGCCTCGGCGCGGCCGCACTGGTCAAGCAAGTGGCCATCGTCCCGGCCGCGATCTACGTTCTGGCGCTGTCATTGCGGTCCTGGTCGAGCGAAGGTCGAGCGAAAGCAAGAGCATTGCGATGGTTTCTCGATCTCCTCGCGTTTGGTGTGGGAATGGTGATGATCGCGGGACTGGCCGCCGCGATTTTGATCGCCCGAGGCGCGGGCTCGTCGGCGTATGAGGACATTTTCCAGTATGGCCGAGCGCTGGCCACCGACACGCTTCCCGACCCGAACGCGCCGGCCGCCTGGCTTCGCTGGATCACCGGCAATGCCGATCCGACGGGCCGGCTACCGTGGCCATTTGGAAAGACGGATTACCTGGTCTGGTGGGGCACAGGGAGCTGGCCCATGTGGCTGGCTTCGGTCCCCGCGGTGCTCTACCTGTTGTTTTCAGCGGCAGCCGTGCCAATGCGGCGCCTGGTCGCGGGATGGACCGTCGCGGCCTGGGCTCAGGTGATTCTGCCCGGGCTGTACTGGCCGCATTACTATCTGTTGCCCACCGCCGGCGTGGCGATCGCCGTGGCGGTCTGCTGGAACGATGCGGTGTCAGCACTTGCGAATGCGCTCTGGGGCGCCGGCGGGGCATCGTCCGGCAAGACCACTCGGAAGACGGCCGCAAGCCGTCTTGGAATCGGGCGGGCAGCCGGGGCCGCCGTGCTGTTGACGACTGCGATCGGAGCGACGTTGTTTCTTCAAGTCCGGGACTACCTGCTCGTCAATCCCGAAGAGCTGACGATTCGATACAAAGGGGGGGCACAATGGGTTGTGCTGCGGGCGATGGGGCGCGAGCTTGCCCGCCGCGCGGCGATCTGGCCTGAGCCACGACTGTATATCTGGGGCTGGCAGAGTCCGCTGCTTTTCTACGGCGGATTCGACAGCCCGACGCGTCACTTCTTCGTCGACAACTTGCTACGCGACCAGGCCGACCGCGATCACGTATTGATCCGGCCCAGGACTGAAGAGATCATGTCGGCACTACGACGCTGGCCGCCCGAGCTGATCTTTACGGGATATCGACCCTTTCGCGCACTCGACGCGTTTTTGAATGAGCGTTATCTCCCGACGCGGATGGCCCGTGGCCTGTGGGTAAGGCGCGAGGACTACGGGCATTTCGAGTCGGCCGACGTCAACCGTAACCCATGAGATTTGTGACCCCGGCCGTGGGCCCTGTTCAATTCTTACCGAGCTTCTCCACGGCAAGGGCCACGCCCATCGTGCAGCGGTCAGGCCGCCCAGGACATGACGTGGAAAAACGAAACGTTGCCTTCGGACTCAAAGCTCACTCCGGCTGGTCGGCTCTCGTCGTACTCGGCACGAGGGCGCCGGTTACGAGGTTATTGACCGCCGTCGCATCAATCTCGTCGAAGAACACACAGGGTCGTGGGCGGCACAGCCCTATCACGCGGCCGAGGGCTCCGCGGCGAACGATGCGCGCGACATCGTGAGACGAGGCATTGAAGCGGCTCGCCGGGTCGCCGTCGAGGAAATGAAGAGCGAGGTCAGGCGTTCAACGGACTCGGGGCAGGAGATCGTCGCTTGTGCCGTTCTGGCCCCGGATCCGATGCCTGATTGGACTGCGGACGAGATCCTGTCGGTGCATTTCCGCATGCACAAAGCCGAGGGCGTGCTCTTTCCGGACGCACTGGCCAGGGCCGCCAAGGCGTGCGGGCTCCATCTCGTCGAAGTGCGCGAAAAGCGACTATGGGAAGTGGCGGAATCAGAGCTGGCGATCGCACGCAGCGACTTGTCGAAGACGATTGCCACACTCGGAAAGGCCGTCGGACCGCCATGGGGTAAGGATCAAAAGATCGCGTCGCTCGCTGCGATGATCGCTCTCCGGAAACGGGGACGCACCTAGTTGTCGCGTCTCGCCGCCACGGCCCGTTGGTGTCCCGATGTATCGACAAGCGTCAGGCAGCACGGCGAATACATAGAATTGGCTATCAGTTTCGAACGATCGGGTTGGTCTTCTCCTCGATCCCCTTCAGACGCTCAAGATTCTTGCAATCCCGAGAGTAGATCTTGCAAGCAGCTTCATACGAGGCCGTGGTCTTGGTACAGACCAGCGTGTGCGGGCTGCCGGTTCGCGTGGTTATATGAGTCAGATCGCAGCGGTTGTCGTCGATGATCTGATGAAGGTGCCGGCGGCGATCTTGGCGAACTCGGAAGTGGTGAATCGACTCGACAGGATCGGCGAGAAAGCGGCTCAATTCGAGACAATCGCCACAACGGCAAGACAACTTGTCAGCTCGGCGAGAATCCGGCGGGGGAACGGGAGCGTGCGACGTTCGTTGCTCCAGCTCGGTCCGACAATGGGCCAACCAACGCGCGAGCACTCGATTCGTCTCGTTGACCTTGCGGTTGAATAAGGATTCGAGCTCAAAGATTACGGCGATATGCACGTCCGTAAGATCATAACTCTCTCCATGAGATTGAATGTGGTCGATCAGAAGAGCCAGCGTTTTGGCAGCCGCAATCGACATCAAAGACTTGACGAGCGAGCGCAACAGGGCAGCTCGATCGATCCTGGCCACTTCCCACAAGTCCTTGGACTTCGGCTCGTCGAGCTTTCGCAAGGCCGTCAAGGCATGCTCGGCAAGATGTTTGCACACGTCCAGACGAACGACATTCTTGTCGCGGTGCAAGCAGAGGATCTGCAACAACGCGGCGTTCCGCTCGATCGTTTCTGGGGACGCGTTATCCACGATCGCGGTCAGGCTCTCTTGAAACGTTGACCATCCGTGCCGCTTGCAGAGCGGAAGAAATCCTTTGTCAACTTGGAGGTCTCCGTCTGTAGGCGTGACCTCGGTCAAGAACCGTCGCACCAAATCGGGCTCGTCCAGCTCCTGGAGCGAGACCAAGAATGCCGAGCGGTCGGCTTGGTCTTGGCTTGAATACGAATAAATGTCGAACTGGCGCGGCCCCCAAGTTTTGATGATCGCCGTTGCGAATTCCAAGCATTGCTCTCGCTGTCGTTGCCCTTCCGATTTCGGCGCACGTTTCCAGGCGCACACCATCGACGTCAGACCAGCGATCGCTGCGTCGGTGCCGGCGTCACAGAGAACTTCGAAGTTGCGTTCCTTGGGCCAAAGGACAATCGCCGCGCGATGATACCAACGTTGGAGCGTCATCCCGGCGTTGCCCGTGTAGCCTTCGAATTCCTCGCGACCAAGGTCCCAGTCCTCGCGCGGTAGGTCGGACACGATCTCGGCTTCGTTGAGCTTCATTTCTCCGAACGCAACCCTGTTTCCGTCGTGATCCGACCAATGATTGATCGACAGGCTTTCCTCGGACACTTCGCCCATCTCGTGACCAGTGCCTTCGTCGGGCTCGTCCTCGTCGTCATCGTAAGACCAACTGCTGTATCGTCCACGGCCGTGGCGGTAGCTGTAATCGTCGTATTCGGCGCTGCCGAATTGCCAATGCGTGATCAGAGCCAAATGCGTCTCGCAACCGGCCAGCTCGGCCGCGTCGAACAACACATCGGCCCGCGCTCGATCCACGCCTTTGAGCGTGTCGATCTTCAGGCCCTCTTGCGTGTACTGATGTTCGAGCGTAACGGCCACCTTCCTGATCGCCTCCTTCGACGGCCAATCGCCCAGTATCGCGCTGATCGAGTCGACGATCCCGCTGGTTCGTGGAGCGGCGATTCCCTTCTTGGCCCGCGATCGTGCGAGCGCCAGGTTGTAGACCAAGCAAAGGCGATAGCCGTCGCGAACGGGACGCACTTCGTGTTCGCAATCGGCATAGAACGCGACGTAGCTCAGTTCGAGCCCAGACGCCGCGCCGGGTAGCGAAACCTGGTGCCGCTTCCCTTCGTGCGTGAGGATCAACTCGCCCCCTGAATGAGGCGACGGCAAGGCGATCACCAACGTCGCTACCATCCCGTCGAGCTTCTCGCCGTCGCGATGCGCAAGAAAGAAACTCCCCTTCTCATACACGAGCAACTTATAGAGATGCGGTTCGAGCTTGCACTGTTCCAAGCCCAACGCCGCGCGCTTCGCTGGTGATCGAAGCCACCAGTTCATCCCACTTGGGGTTCGTCAACTGAAACTGTTTTGGGTCCAGTTCCCAGACACGGCGGACGGACGTGTCAACGAGGGTGTCCGTTCCCTTCCCGTATGGAGCCTGCGAACACTGTTTGATCAATGCACGAGCTTGCGTTTTCCCGAGCGGAAAGCGGACGGGGCCAACACCGTCAACTTCCAGACCAGGCATCGTGAACGGTAGGTCACGAGACGTGTGGATCGAGCCCGGACGATCCACTTTGGCGATCGTTTTGAGCATATTTTCGCGAAAGGCCGCGGGACCTTTTGCTATTCGCGCTGTCATGATTCCTTCCTGCGATCCGGTTGTGATCGTAGCAGTGGTCGTTGGTGTTTCGCGCAAATTTCGATGCATCACGTCAGAATACCGCACCGGGCGTTTTTGCGACCGCGCGAGTCCGGGTCTTCAGTCCGCTGGAGCAATTTTCAGGGCCGTGAGCGCCTCTGGCAATGGAAGATTCCACCGAGTCCGGTCCGTGCCACGCAGGCGCGTCAAACCAGCCCGACCAACTTCGGTATTCACCTTAGTCCTGCAAGGAATTGTGTTGCAACCTCCGGGAGCAATATCAAGAATCGGCGCGAGATCTATGGTCACGCGGCATGGCCGGAGAATTGCAATCTTCGGTGCGAGCGTGGATTGGTTGTTGGCCCTGAGAATCAGGAGATCACCGTGTCAGGCACATTCCGATCGGCACGTGACGTGATTATCCGAACCGACGCTTGGCTGGAGGCGACGAAGTTTTATGAGTCGGTCCTGGGGCTGCCAGTCGTCTACCGGAGCGAAACCCTGATCGGATTCGAGACGGGCGCTTTCTGTCTCTACGTCGAACAGGGCGAGGATCACGGACCTGTCTTCGAGTTCCTCGTGCCCGACGTTCCGGCTGCAAAGCGCACTCTGTTATCTGCTGGCTGTACTGTCCAGGATGAGAACGACTCCATCCCGCGTTGCTACATCCGAGACCCATATGGCGTTGTGTTCAACATAGGCCAAGATCGCGATGCAGCTCGCGGTTGAAGCCCACCAACAAGGCGCCACGGCCGAACCATCTGGCGCGATTCAGCGGGACCTTGATGAAGTCGACCGGGCCATAAATGGTCGGCAAGAAACTGAAGGGGCTTGCCACGACAGCCACACGCGCAAAGCGCGCGCGCGGTTGCGTCACGGGCTTGTCGACCGGTCGCTCAGGGCGCAGGCGTCTCCGCGGCAAGCATGGCGCGGTCGAGCGCGGCCGTGGTCTCCGGCGAGGGCTTGAAGTTGCCGGGCCTGTGGCCTTCCGCGATCGACGACGGGGTCCACCCGTATTTGTTTTTGCGATTCCAGATGTTCCGCTTGGCGCCCTTCATGGCAAGGAGCTCGACGACCTTCGGCAGATTCTTGTAGGCCGCGCCGTGCACGGCGGTCTCGCCGTTGTCGTCGACGGCGTTGACGTCGTTACCGAGCTCCAGCGCGAGCTTGACGGCCTCGATCGCCTCGTCCTCGGTCCCGGCCTCCTCGCCGGGGGCCAGGCATCCCACACCGGCGGCGGCCAGCAGTGGTGTGGAGTGCTCGGCGTTTGGCAGCCGCGGGTCGGCACCTAGCTGGACGAGCGCTTTCATGAGCGGCACGTCGGCCGTCATGGCCGCCATGAGAAAAGGCGTCGCGCCCTTGCGGGTCAACACGCCCCGTCCCGAGGCGCCCCGTTCGAGCCGTGCGTTGACGTCGGCGCCGTGCTCCACGAGCTTCTCGACGAACTGGAGGCTGCTCAGGTTTCCTGAGCCGGTCGGTGCGGGGTCGCCACTTTCCTCGTCGCCGCGGTTTGGCTTGCGGACCCAGGTCAACGTGTGGAGCGCCGTGAAGCCTGACCGCTGGTCGTTCGGGTTGGCCCCCGCCTCGAGCAGCGCGACGGCCAGCTCGAAGTGCCCGTTCTCGACGGCCAGGATCAACGGCGATGTTCCCCTGGCGGGTGCCCGGCCCGATGACCGTCGGGACTGCATGGCCTCGTTGACGTCGGCGCCAGCCTTCAGCAGAACGCGCACGACGTCGGTGCGGCCCTCGCGAACCGCGAAGAACAGGGGTGTGAACCCGCTGGGCAAACGCGGGCGAAGATCGGCCCCTGCCTGGAGGAGTGCCTCGACGACCTCGGCATTTCCCTCGGCCGCCGCCCACATCAGGGGCGTCTGCCCGCGCCGCTCTGTGGCGTTGACGTCGGCACCCCGGGCGAGCAACGCCTTGACCGGCCCGGGCTTGCCGGTGCGTGCGGCGATCATCAGAGGGGTTTCGCCGCCCTTGAGCCTGGTATTCGGATCGGCGCCGGCAGCCAGCAGCAGCTCGACCATGGCGGCGCTGCCATTTGTGCAAGCCAGCGAAAGCGGGGTCGCGCCGTAGCGATTTGCGGCTTTGGCGTTCGCCTTGGCATCAACCAAGAGCTTCGCGATCCGCGGCTCGTCGTGATGGGCCGCCCAGAGCAGGGCGGTCATTCCGTCGACTTGAGCTTGGTTCACATCGACACCACGGCCGGCGAGCGCGCGAACGCTCGTCCAATCCCGTTTTTCGGCCGCGTCCGCCACCGGCGAGTCGTCGGCGAGTGAAAGGGGAGTCAAAGCCAGGAGAACGACAACCGGCCCACAGGCGCCAATCGAGTCAGACCCATCGCGATCGTCTCCTGGTCGTGCACCGCCGCCATCAGAAGGACGATCGGTCCTCAAATCGAAAGTGGTTCGAACAGTTCGTCGACCTTCCCATGGCTGTCGGCGAAAGAGTCGAGACGCACGCCCACCTTCTCGAGCAGCGTCAGGTGCAGGTTCGCCAGCGGCGTCGGTGCCGCGTAGCGGATGTGCCGCCCGCCCCGCATCTTGCCGGCCGCGCCCCCCGCGACGAGGATGGGCAAGTTCACATGATCATGTAGATTTGGGTTGCCCATCCCGCTGCCGTAAAGATAGAGGCAATGGTCCAGGAGCGAGCCGTCTCCCTCGGGCGTGCCCGCAAGTTTCGCGAGGAACTCGGCAAAGAGAGACACATGAAACCGGTTGATCTTGGCCATCCTCGCGATCTTGGTGGGGTCGTTTCCGTGATGGGTCAGCGGATGGTGAGGGTCGGAAACGCCGATCTCGGGGTAGGTCCTGGTGCTGGTCTCGCGTGCGAGCTGGAACGTGATGACCCGGGTGACGTCTCCCTGGAGCGCCAGCAGCTGGAGGTCAAACATCAACCGGGCATGGTCAGCGTATGAGGCCGGTACGCCGATCGGCCGGTCGAGGTCCGGCAGGGTGTCCCTGGCGTCGGCCTCGGCTTTTCGGATACGGCGCTCGACTTCGCGCACCGTGTCCAGATACTGGCCGACCCGGGCGCGATCTGCGGGCCCGAGCTGGTTTTTGAGGCGGGTGATCTCCTCGGTGACCGAGTCGAGCAGGCTGGCCCGCTTCTTGAGCGCGGCGCGGCGCTCGAGGGCGCTGCCGCCCTCGCCGAAGAGGCGCTCGAAGACGATCCGCGGGTGGGCCTCCGACGGCAAGGGCGTCGTCGGCGAGGACCAGGAAAGGTTGTTTTGATAAACACACGCATATCCATTGTCGCACTGGCCGACGATCGAGAGCAGGTCCATCGACAATTCGAGCGAGGGCAACTGCGTTTCCTGTCCGATCTGCTGGGCGGCGATCTGATCGACGGTCGTCCCCAGGTAGTAGTCGGCGCTCTCGGTCAGCTTGGCCCGCGCCGCGCTCAGGAAGGCGGCGTTGGAGGTCGCGTGGGTGCCTGGATAGGCGTTTCGCAGCTCGAGGTTTGTGATCGCCGTCACGTGTTGCTTGACCGGAGCAAGCGGGCTCAAGGTCGGTGACAGCTCATCGAGGGTATGCGCCCGGCGGAGTCCACCGGGTCACGTCGCACCCCATCGGCATGTACACAAACCCCAGGCGGCGCAGGCTGGCCGCCGCCGCGGGGGTCGCGGCTTGGGCTGTCATCGCCGGGATCATCGCGTCCAGAAGCGGCAGGGCCAGCGTGGCTCCTGCACCCCGGAGGAACGTACGTCGCGGCAGAGCCTTCTTGCTGACGATCATTCGGACTTCCTCATCTGGAATGGCGTACTGGTCGCGATCCCCACGATCAGGGACGAGAAGCGAAAGTCATTCCCCCGTGCGTCGCGTACAATCTTGCGGATGGCCGGTGCGTCGTGATACTCGACGCCCCTGCCCAGGGCAAATGTCAGCAGCTTTTCGGTCATGGTGCCGATGAAGACCTCGGGGCGTTTCAGCACGGCGCGCTCGAGTCCGGTCACGCCCTCGAACCGGCTGCCGTCGGGCAGCCCCCCCGTCGAGTCGACCGGCCGACTCTCCTCGAAGGCCCGCCAGCGTCCGACCGCGTCGAAATTCTCGAGAGAGAAGCCGACGGGATCCATCAGTCGGTGGCAGCCCGCGCAGGCGGCGCTCGCTCGGTGCTCGGCCAGCCGCTCGCGGACCGAGAGCGCGCTGGAAACCGTATTATCCTTCAGGGCCGGCACATTCGCCAGGGGCGGCGGCGGTGGTGTGCCCAGGATGTTGGTGAGGATCCATTTCCCGCGGATCACCGGTGACGTGCGGGTCGCGTACGACGTTACCGTCAAGATACTCCCCTGGCGAAGCAGCCCGCCGCGCACGCTTTCGCTATCAAGCTCGACGCGCCGGAAGTGGCTGCCGACGATATGCGGGATGCCGTAGTGCTTCGCCAGCCGCTCATTCAAATACGTGTGGTCTGACTTCAGCAAGTCGAGCACGCTGCGATCCTCGCGCAGCACGCCCTCGAAGAGGAGTTCTGTTTCCTGGCGGAAGGCCTGCCTCAGATTGTCGTCGAAATCGGGAAACAGCCTCAGGTCCGGCGTGATCGAATCCAGGTTGCGGAGGTGCAGCCACTGGCCCGCGAAGTTGCTGACCAGGCGCCCTGAGCGCGGGTCGGCCAGCATGCGACGGGCCTGTCGCTCGAGCACATCGGGCTTGCTGAGCTCGCCGCGTTCCGCCAGGCCCAGGAGTTCGCCGTCGGGGATGCTGCTCCAGAGGAAGAACGACATGCGTGAGGCGAGCTGAATGTCCGAGACGCGGTAGGCCGTCTCAGGCGCGACTCCGGGCGGGTCTGCTTCAATTCGGAACAGGAACTGCGGGTTCACCAGCACCGCGCATAGCGCCAGTTCGATGCCCGCTTCAAAGCCCCCGTCGCGCGGGCTTCCCGGTACAACTGCATCGGCTTCTGAAGGTCCCGCTCGACGACCGGCCGCCGGTACGCCCGGCGAATGAGTGTCGAGAGGATGCGCCTGGCACACGCTTCTTCTTCCGTCGTGTCCTCTGGCTGGCAGACGAAGATCTGCCGTCGGCTGGGCGTATCGCCGTGCCCCGTCGCATTGAATGGTCCCGTGATCGAGACCTGGAATAGCGCCGGCGAGATGCGCGGGTGACGATGCATATTGTAGTGGGCCTGGTACGGCTGTCGCTTGGTCTCCAGCAGTGCCGATGAATTCTTCAAGAACGTCACGCCGAGCTGGTGCGGCCCGGCCTTTGCCCGGATACGGGCCTTCAGGTGCGCGTCGGCCGTTTGATGGTCCGACTCCGATCGGGGAGGCGTCACCGTGAATGATGCCCTTCGCTCGCGGTCCAGGAGCACCTCGAGCTCATGTGGCTCGCGCAGGCCCTCGACGTGCTCGTTGCGATCCCGCGTCAGGCGAAGCTGGATCTCGTATTCGCCGTCTTGAGGGAAGGTGTACGAGATCAGGGCTCCGCCGCGCGTTCCGATCGGCAGCCCCTCCACGTGTTCCTCTTGCGTAAGGTCCGGCCGGATGCGGATCGTATCGCCGCCGGGAGAGCGGCCCGGACTGCCGATGGCTAGCCGGCTGATTTTCTGCGCCGCGGAAATGTAGCGGTCGAGAAGTGTCGGCGAGAGGTCGCCCACGGTCACGTTGTCGAATCCATGGCTGGATTCGTCATTCGGCAGCCAGGCCGCGGCGTCGATGTCGAGCGCCAGCAGGTCCCGGATGGCGTACTGATACTCGGTTCGACTCAACCGCCGGAACGTTGCGGTCCGCCCCGGATCCGGTTTGAGCGCAGCAGTGCGGTCGAGCTCGCCCGCGAGCAATGACACGATCGAATCGGACTTGCGCTGGCGGTCGCACTTCTCCTTCCGGCGGCATCTGGCGAGCGACCAGCTTCCGCACGACTTTTTCCCAGGCCTCCGGGTGGCGGCTCAGGTCTTCGGAGCTGATCGCGTCCAGCACGAGCCCCGCGGTCTTGTCGTCGCGGTTATGGCACGAGATGCAGTACAGATCCACGAATTGCTCGATCGCTTCGCGCTCGGTCGAGCGCCGCGGCGACGATGGCGGATCGGCCTCTTGTCGAGCAGCACCCGAGCTCATGAAGCCGGCGGCCAGAAGCAGGATGGACACCCCGCACAGGCCGCGCGTTCCCCATCGATTCATGAGGCGTGGCTCCGACGTCAATGACCGCAGAAAGCGATCGGCGAGGGTGATTGTGGCGTGGTGAACATCTTGAATCAGCTTTTGGGAGGGCTTGGCGCCCGGCGGCAGGTCTGTTCGAGGACCCTTGCCGTGATTCTACCACTCCAACCAGGAGATGACACGCTGAACCCGTTTCGAGTGCCGCCTCAGGATCATTCGACTTTGCCGTTCCCTTGCGCTTCGCGGCCCCCGGGTCGAACGCGCGGTCGCCCAGCTTCTGACCGGGCCAGAGCGGCTTCCAGCTCTCGAGCGCGTTGCAGGCTTGCCGGGCCGCCGGCCGGCTCTCGGAAAGGTGGCGGCGGGTCGGGATCGACGGTGAGCCACGGATAACGCGCAGCTCGCTCGTATTTTCGAGACAGAGCCGCGTAGCTAACCGCCATCGTCGCACACTCGGCCGCGTTCTCGCGGGATCGGGCGGCCCAGAGTTTTGATTGATCCGCGTGCTGGTCCAGCTCGCGGATCAGCTTTTCATCAGAGGTTTCTACGGCAGAGACTTGGGCCGCGGCCTCGCCATCATGCTCAGCGTTTTCAAGGTAAAACGCGGCGAGTTTCCGGAAGTTTGCCTCGGAGGCCTGATAAAGCTGCGCTTTGCGTGCGTACTCACTGGACAGCCGCCACAACCTGTAAGCCGCGATACCGCCGCCCATCGCCAGACCGGCGAGCGCGACCACGAGCATCAACTTCTGAACCGTGAACCGCCAGCGAGGTAGCCGCATGATCGAGACAGCCTCCGGAAGGCTGATCCTGCCGCACGGCTCGTCGATTTTCAAGTGGCGGCCTCCAGGCCGCGTGAGCCCCTCGCCCACCACTTTCCAGCGCGTCAGCATGACCCTGGCATTCCGCGCCATCGCGGAGCATTTCAATCAGCGTGCACCGCAGGCGTTCCGAGAACTGGAATGAGCCCCGAATGTAGCCTCTCAGCGGCGAGTGATGGTGATCCTGAACGTACTGACGAGGAAGCCGCCAAGCAGGGCGAAGGCCACTTGCGGCCAGCCGAGCATAACCACGGCGACGGAGCATAGGACTGGGATGTAAACGAAAGGACGGTCCGGCCCGATAAATTTCTCCATAGGCACGATCAATAGTGCGAGGTAGGAAGCCATGCAGCGCACGGGAAACAGGCAAGAACTTCGCCAGGGCGATGTAAGAGGCCAACGCCATCGCACCGAACGCCTCAAATCCCGAGAGGAACGAGTGGCTTTCGCGACACCGAACACTGATCAGGAGACCGGCCGCCAGAACGTTCGCCATGGGTAGGGCGCCCAATATCAGCAATTCAGCCGTTTGGGTGTTGATTCCAATCGCTGCCCTGATCGCCGCGAAGTCGAGTGCGGCGATGGCGATGGCGACCATGACCCAGGCGATTCGGAAGCGGACCAATTTCACGGGCTGAGCTGACAAGGCGGACGCCATCAGCATCGAATCAGCGAAAACGCACGCGAGCGACGTAAATGAGGAAGCAGAAACGCCGAGCGTTGCCCTGACAATCGCTGGCAACGTTCGGCGTGAATGGGCGATAGAGGACTCGAACCTCTGACCTCCTGCGTGTCGAGCAGGCGCTCTAGCCAACTGAGCTAATCGCCCGGATCGGTGCTGTTTCCCGTTATAGGTGAGATTGCGTCGAACGGTCAAGGCGCTGGCGATTCTCGCAAGCGGCCAGCGGCTAAACGCAAGGGTGACCGGTTTCGCTGGTTTCGGACACGGCCCGCGGCGTGCGTCAGGATTCCAGGATTTCCGCTGACTTCTTGTCGGCGATCTCGTTGACTTTGGTCTCGTATTTCTTGGTCAAGGTTTGGACTTCTTCCTTGCAGGTCGCGACGTCGTCCTCGGTGAGGACTTTCTCGGTTTGCTCCAGGTCGGCCTGCTTGTTGGCGTCTCGGCGGATGTTTCGGATCGCCACACGGGCTTCCTCGGCCAGTTCCTTGACACGACCGGCGAGCTTTTTGCGCTGTTCCAGCGACAGCGGTGGGACGTTGAGGCGGACCACCTTGCCGTCGGAGTTGGGAGAAAGGCCCAGGTCGCTGGTCTGGATCGCCTTGACGATGTCGCCGACCACCGAGGGGTCGAAGGGGCGAATCAGGATCTGCTGCGGCTCGGGCGTGCTGAGATTGGCCATCTGCTTGAGTGGGGTGAGCGAGCCGTAATAGTCGACCCGAATCGATTCGACCAGACCGACGTTGGCGCGGCCGGTCCGGACGCCTCGGAGCTGGTCCGTGAGGAGCGTCACGCTTTTCTCCATGCGCTCCTCCGCCTCGAATGCGATTTCTTCAATGCTCATGGTCGATACACCTTCATGCTCGTGGAAACCGCAAGTCCTCCCACGTCGATCGCGCATCCATCGCGAGCTCGCCGTCTCTTCAGGAAGTCTGATCTTACCACGGACCCGACTGCCCGGGATGGCCCTTGCGGCCGGCCCAGCGGATCGATCTCGCCGACGCCATCTGGCGGCTCAGGAGGACTGCGGGTGCTCGGGATTGGGCCGCGGCGTATTGCTGACCCAAGTGCCGATCGGCTCGCCGGCGATGGCTCGCTCGATGTTCCCCTCTTTCTTGAAGTTGAAGACGAGGATCGGCAACTGGTTTTCGAGGCACATGCCGATGGCGGTCATATCCATCACTTTGAGCTCGTCGCGCATCACCTGGTCGAACGTGAGGTGCTCGTACAGGACGGCGTGCGGGTTTTTCTCAGGGTCGGCCGAATAGACTCCGTCGACGCGAGTGGCCTTGAGCAAAACCTCGGCGCCAAGCTCCTTGCCCCGCAGCGCCGCCGCCGTGTCGGTCGTGACGAATGGGCTCCCCGTGCCGGTCGCGAGGATGACCACGCGCCCCTGGTCGAGGTGTGAGAGCGCTCGGCGGCGGATGAACGGCTCGGCCACCTCGTCCATCCGAATCGTCGTGAGGAGGCGGGTCGCACATCCCTCGTGCTCGAGGGCATCTTGAAGCGCCAGTCCGTTGATCACGGTCGCAGTCATCCCCATGTAGTGGGCGGTCGCCTCCTTGATCACGTCGGACCCGCGAGAGAGCTGTGCGCCGCGGAGAATGTTGCCACCGCCGACGACGATTGCCAGCTGGACGCCGCGCGCGGCGACGCGCGCCGCCTGGCGCGCGATCCGGCTGATCTCCTCGACGCTGATGCCGCCGTGGCCCGGACGGCAAAAACTCTCACCGGAAAGCTTGAGCAGCACGCGGCGGAAAACCGGCGGACCGGCCGGGACGCTGGAGTCCATGAGTCAAAATCCTCCTGGAATTCGCGATCGTTCGGTCATGCGCTACAGCGGCCAGTGGTCGTTCCCGATTGCGGCGCCGCGTGCCTGTTGTCGGTGGAATCGTCGTGCTGCCACCCGGGAGACTGCGCCGCGCGAGGCCCCCGGGTTTTTCATGGTTGCGAGCTACCGCCCCTCGCCCACCATGAACCGTGCGAATCGGGCGATCGAGATATTCTCGCCCGTGCGGGCGTTCACGGCCATGATGATCTCGCGAACGGTCTTGGCGTCGTCCTTCACATACTTTTGGTCGATCAGCACCGATTCGCCGAACCAGGCATTCAGCTTGCCGTCGGCGATCTTTTCCTGGATGTTGGGCGGCTTGTCGGCCACCTGGGAGACAAAGATCCGCTTCTGCTCGGCGATGACGTTCTCGGGCACATCCTCGCGGCGGACGAACAGCGGGTTTGCCGCCAGGACGTGGAGCGCCAGGTCTTTGGCCAGTTGTTTGAATTCATCGTTGCGCGCGACGAAGTCAGTCTCGCAGTTCAGCTCGACCATCGCGCCAGACTTCGCGTCGTGGTGGATGTAGACTTCCACGCGACCGGCCTTGGCGGTGCGGCCGGCGCGGAGCTCGGCTTGCTTGAGCCCGCGCTCCTTGGCCAGGGTCTCTGCCTTCTTGACGTCGCCTTCTGCCTCCTTCAGGAGCGCCTTGCACTCCATCAGGCCCAGTCCGGTTTTTTTGCGAAACTCATTGACGGCCCCAGCCGTGATCTCGGCCATCGGCGTAGCTCCTCGTTCTTATGATGGACGCGCCGTAATTCTAGAACTCAATCCGTTCGATCGCGTCCGTTGGCGGCCCCTTGCGGGATTTCTGGATTCGTGATGCGTTACTGCGTAGCTTGGCTTGGTTCTTTCTGTAACGATTCGGGTTGAGCGAGCGCTCGCAGTGATGCCCGCCGGCCTGACGAGCAACCACTCCGCCGCGGCCGCGCCGCGGAGACTATACCGCTTGCCCGGTTGCGGCAAAGCCGCGGGTCATTGTCCCGCGGTTTCGGCCGGCTCGCCCGCCGGGGCAGGGGTCTCGTCGGGCACGTTCGCCACGCTGCTCGGTTCCGGCACTGCCCCGGACAATTCGGTGGCGGCCGGAGGTTCGACTTCGCGCTGCTTGACGGCCCCGCGCAAGCCTTCGCCACGACCACTGCCACGGCGCCGATCGCGGTCGCGGTCGCCGCGAGCCTGGCCCGTTTCGGCAGCAGGCGGGGGTTCCGGCGGGGCGGCAGCCCGGCCTTCGAGAATTGAGTCGGTCAGGTGTTTGATCAGCAGCTCGATCGACCGCATGCTGTCGTCGTTGCCTGGGATCGGCAGGTCGATCAAATCCGGATCGCAATCCGTGTCGAGCAGCGCGACGACCTTGATGCCGAGCTTGCGAGCCTCGGCGACCGCGATATGCTCGCGGCGCGGGTCGACGACCAGGAGGGCCTCGGGCAAGCCGATTCATGTGGCGAATGCCGCTCAGGTTGCGCTCGATCTTCCGCCGCTCGCGACGTCAGGGTCGAGATCATTTTCTTCGAGTAAGAGAGCGCCTGCTCGCTGTCCAGCGTGTTCTCCAGCTCCTCGAGTCGCTGCAGGCGGCTGCGAATCGTGCGGAAGTTGGTGAGCGTTCCCCCCAGCCACCGCTCGGTCACGTAGGGCATCCCCGACCGATTGCATTGCTTCGATGATGGTGTCGGCCGCCTGGCGCTTGGTGCCGACAAACAGAACCAGTCCGTTGGATGCCGCGACTCGGTTGAAGAACTTGATCGCGCGAAGCAGATCCGCGCACGGTCTCCTTCAAGTCGATAATGTGGATCAGGTTGCGTTTGCCGTAGATGTACGGCTTCATCTTGGGATTCCAGCGGCTGGCGCGGTGGCCGTAGTGAACCCCCGCATCGATGAGGTCTTTGACGACGAGCGGCACAAAAATCCTCCGGAACGGCGCGATGTCGATCCGGCCGACGATTCCCCGGGCGATGCGCGGGGCGGCCTTGCTTGAGGTGAAAACATCCGACGAAACGACGTGCTGACTAGTTTATCGGTTCGGTGGTCCGGCGTCAAACCCCAGCGAAACGTCTCGGTCCGCCACACGAGACGCGTGATGCCGCGGATTCGAGCGGGGCGATCGTGGGCCGGGCATCACGGGTAGGGCGGTGAAACTGGGTCTTCCTCACGACTTCAGCCAGCGCTCGAACCAGGCGAAGGCCTCGGCCTGCATGGGACGGTCGAACTTGTGCGGGCCAGGGTAGAACGAGCACTTGTAGCGGTCGGCCGGCGCCGGCCTTGGCGTAGACCTCGCCCAGGATCCGGTCGGCGCGGCGCATCTCGCCGATGGTGAAGAGCTGGTCGTCCTCGTCGTTCTGCACGAGCGTGGGCAACGGGACGCGCAGGCCGAGGATTTCGGGATAATCGAGGTCGAGCGGGATGCCGGGGATGTAGACCATCCAGGTGTGGGTGTAGCACTTGTTGCAGCAGATAATCGCGCCAGGTGCGTCATCATGCCGACGCAGCAGGCGCAGCGGATGCGATCGTCGAGCCCGGCGAGATAGACGGTTCGCAGCCCGCCGCCGGAGAGGCCGCCACAGCCGACGCGGGCCGGATCGACGTCGTCTCGCGAGCAGAGATAATCGAGTGCCGCTGGTCCTCGGCGATGAAGACGCCCGGCCAGGTGGTGCCGGCGCAGAACAGGCTCTTGGACATCAAGTCTTCGTGGTCGGCGGCGAAATCGGTTGATAGGCCTTGATCTCCTGCTCGGACTCGGGATTGACCTCCTTCAGGTCCTTGCGAACAACCGGCGGCAGGTCGCCGACCCGCACGCGGCGGCTGGCGAACGCGAACGCGTCGTGGACAAGGACGGCGAAGCCTCGCCTGGCCAGCTCGTTGGCCCAGCTCACGCCGCCGTAATAGTGGTCGCGGTGCTCCTTCATCATCGGATGGATCTGGTCGCCGATCTGGGCGATCTTCCGCCAGCCGAAGTACTTGTTGCCGCCGTGATCGTGCAGCCCGAGCACGGCCGGAAGCCGGCCCCGGGCGCCGGCTGGCTTCAGGAGCACGGCCTCCGTCGGCGGCCCGTAGGGGAGCTGCCAGCTCAGGTGCTCGATATGCAGACCGTCGTGGACGAGCTGGTGTTGAAGCTGGGCGTTCGGGACCGGGCCGGTGTCGGGCTGCATCAAGCAGCCGTGGAGCCGCTCGCGCGCCGTGGCACGCCAGCGGTCCAGATCCGCCGGCTTGGAACCGGGGGTTGCGAAACGACAGCCGCGCCGGCCCTTCGCCGAGCAGCCCCGCCGCCCAGGGCCCATAGGCGCCGATCATGTTGGGTTCCATTCGCTGACTCCTCGTTCGCCCCATTGTCCGGTGTCGGCAACCGGCATTCAAGTCCGTGCAGCCGCGGGCAAATCCTGACGCAGCAACACGCCGGATCGTCCTCGGCCGATCCCCAGCGATCGTTCCAACCACCGGACACCGTCGCAATGGAGTGACTTGCATGCTCAGACGGCGTTCAGCCGCCAATCTTGACTTATCCAGTCGAATTAAATGGGATTGGCTAAATCCCGGAGGCCTGGGCTGCCGATGTTGAACGCAGGAAAATCGAGGAGCACTGCGAGGGTCGGAGCTGGTTCTGCCAAGGAGCAATCACGGTCTATGAATCGTAAGTCCGCACACGACAAGGTGCGGCCGAGGCGAGTGATGTCGATGATCCGCCGGACGATGATGGGTGTCAGATTTGCCGCAATTTGTTCGGCGTTTTTAGCTCGTGCATGGGCGCCGCGGCCGGCGGAACGACGAGCGCCGAACATCGTCTTGATCGTGGCCGACGACCTGGGCTGGGGGGACGTCGGTTTCAATGGCCGCAAGGAATGGTCGACGCCCGACCTCGATCGGCTCGCCAGGCAGGGGCGTGTATTTCAACGTTGCTACACTGCCGCCGTGGTGTGCGCCCCGAGCCGAGCGGCTTTTCTGACGGGGAAGTCGACGATTCACTCGGGCGTTCGCCGCAATGACGACGACCTGCCGGACGAGGAAGTGACGATTGCCGAGGCACTCGAGCCGATGGGGTACAAGACGGCGCTCTTCGGCAAGTGGCACCATGGCAAGCCCCGCGCGGGCGAAGGCGATTACGTCCACCCGATGGATCAAGGGTTTGACGAGTTTTTCGGTTACACGGACGCCGTCCACGCCTGGGAGAAGTTTCCGAGTACGCTATGGAATGGCCGCGGGCGGGTTCCGGTCTCCGGATACATCGACGACCTGATCACGGATCGGGCCCTCCAGTTCGCGGAGCAGCAGAAGGATCGCCCATTCTTCTTGTACCTCGCGTACGTGGCCACGCATTTCCACATCGCCGCGCCGGCCGACGAGGTCGCGCTGCACGGGGTAAGTTCGTCGAGTCGGATCCGGAGATGCCGCTCAAGGCGACCTATGCGGCGATGGTCACGCCGGCTGGACCGCAATATCGGCCGGGTGGTCGATGCGCTCGAGCGACTGGATCTGACTCGTGAAACGCTGATTGTCTTCACGAGCGATCATGGGGCGACGTTCGAGAGTGGCAATCAGGGGACGAGCGCGGCGCTGGACAGCAACGCGCCGTTTCGAGGTCAGAAGCGGACGCTCTGGGAAGGGGGTGTCCGCGTGCCGGCTCTGGCGTGCTGGCCCGGTCGGATTCCAGCCGGGGTCGCCGCGCCGGAAGTCATGCAACTGACCGATCTTCTGCCGACCTTCGTCGCTGCCGCCGGCGGAGCCGTGAATCCGGCCTGGCACGTCGACGGTATCAATCTGCTGGACGTCTGGTCCGGCAAGGCAGCCGCGCCGGAGCGCACCATTTTTTGGGAGTGGCAAAGCGAGGGCTACGACCAGGTGGCCGCGCTGCGAGGCCGATTCAAGCTCGTGATCAACCGCGGAGGCCGGAGCGAACTGTACGACGTTGTCGACGATCCGGCGGAACGGCGCGACGTGTCGGCTCAGTTTCCCGAGCTGGCGGAATGCCTACGCGACGAGATCGCCGCATGGCTCAAGACGGAAATCCGCCGATAAACGCTCGCGCGGGGCGTCGCGGAATCAGACTAAGGGTTTCGACCCTGACCTGCGACCGACGCAATTCCGCAGTTTCGCCGAGTGACGATTCGATCCTGCCGGACCTGTTCCGGCCGCGAGATAGGTACCGCCTGGTCGATCCGCATGTCTTTTGTGTTGAGGGTGTCATCCGATGAGAGCGAGTTCTACTTTTCTGGCCGTTGCATTGGCGTGGGCGACTTTTGCTGCGGCTCGGGCCTCTGCGGGCCCGGGCACCATTCCAGAGGATAGCGACCTGGGCCGGCTTCAAGGCCGGTGGATTGCACGTGCCGGAGCGCGCCGTGAGCTTCGAGTGATCCTGGACGTTCGCGGGCAGACGATCGACGCAGCCATCACCACGCCCGGGGGAATGCGCCTCAAATTCAAGGGTGAAGTGAAGCTCGACGACACGACTTCGCCTCGCAGCGTCGATTGGATCAAGCTCGCGGGCGCCGATCAGCTCGAGGTTCCACCGATCAGCGGCATATACAAGTTCGAGCGGGATACGTTCACAGTTTGCAACGGCGGGCTGAACGGATCGCGCCCCAGCGAATTCAAGGCGGGTGACGGCGTCCTTTCCGAAGTCGTCGTGTTCCAGCGCGAGCCACGCGCCGTCCACCGCCAAGGGCAAAACCCCCACCGAGCGAGTTCGATGACACCTGATGCGCCGCTCCGCGGTCCCACGACGATGCCGCGCGCATCGCGGGCTGACAGCGTCATTCATGGATGACGTGAGGCCCGCTAGCAATCGGTTCGTCCAATCATGGACGCGAACAAGCACGACGTCTTCGTAGCATGCGCTCGTAAATTGGTCGTCGTGTTTTATCAACAATGCTTATCAATTCGGTCGAGATAGTTGTGGACAAATCTTGACAACCCCGGTCGACTAGCAGAACATCGGATCGTTCCTACGGTGCGGCTTCGAGCGGGTAAGGTCGGGCTCGGTCAGCAAACGGCGCCGCCTCCGGAGGTTTCGGTTAGATCGACTGGGTAATTCGCGAGGACTAGGAATGGTATCGGGTCGCGTCAAAGCGTCCGTATGGGGTGGAGTTCTGATGATGTTGCCCGTGGTTCACGGGTGTGGGGCATCGCGCGACCCGAACGCTGATTCGCTCAAGATCGGGGCCTATTCGGTGGTCCGCGAAGTGCTGCACGACGGACTGCTTCCGGCGTTCAAGGCCGAGTGGAAAAGCCAGACTGGACGGGAGTTTACGGCCGAAGAGTCGTACCTCGGTTCCGGTGCCCAGGCCCGGGCGATTGCCTCGGGTTTCGACGCGGACGTCGCGATCCTGTCGCACGAAGGTGACATGGAGGTCCTGGTGAAGGCCGGCCGTGTGAAATCGACGTGGAAGGATGGGCCGAACAAGGGAATGTTGAGTCACAGCGTGGTCGTGATTGGAATTCGGTCCGGCAATCCCAAGGGAATCAAGGACTGGTCTGACCTCGCGAAGCCGGGGGTCGGCGTGCTGTATCCCGATCCGAAGACGTCGGGCGGAGCCCGGTGGAACATCAACGCGATCTACGGCTCGGCTTTGCTCGCGTCGCGCGACGCCAATCAGGGAAAGCCCGATTTGAGGCGCAGTGCGCGATTTTCTGGCTCGAGTGCAAGCCAACGTCGTGAACATGGACCAGTCGGGCCGGCAGAGCATGGCCAATTTCACCGGCGCGTGGTACGGGTGACGCCGTCGTGACCTACGAGAACGAACTTCTCTTGCAGAACAAGGAGAGCGAACCGATTCCGTACGTGGTGCCGCCAGCTTCCCTCTTGATCGAGAGCCCGGCGGCGATCGTCGACACGGCCGTCGATTCGCACGGAAGCCGCAAGGTGGCTGAGGCGTTCCTGGAATTCCTGCAGTCAGACCAGGGGCAGAAAATCCTTGCTGAGTATGGGTTTCGCCCAGTGAAGTCTGGGATCGACGGGCCGAAAGGGGCCGCGGCTTTGCCCGCCAAGCTCTTCACGATCGCGGAACTGGGGGGGTGGGCAAAGCTCGAAGAAGAGCTTTACGGACCCAAGGGACTCTGGACATCGATATTCACCGCAGAAACAAGCGCACGCGCTTCCGGGAGGTGAGTACCGATGGCCTCAGGCACCGTGAAATTGCGGGGCGGCGCATCCGACCTTGTGCTGCGGGGTACGACGGTGTTCTACCTCGGGCTGGCCGTGATTCTGCCGATGAGCGCTCTGGTCGTGGAATCGGCCCGGTCCGGCGGTGGCGCATTCTGGGACGCAATACGCGATCCCTACGCCTGGCACGCACTCAAGCTCACGTTCATCACCGCGCTCGTGATGGTGCTGGTTAACGCGCTTACAGGTACGGCGACGGCCTGGGTCCTGGTGCGATACGACTTCCTCGGACGCGGCGTCGTCAATGCGCTCATCGACATGCCGTTCGCTGTCCCGACCGTTGTCACCGGGGTCATGCTTGTGATTCTCTTCGGGCCCACGAGCACCGTCGGTACTGTCCTGGGCCAGTATGGCTGGCAGGTGATTTACCATCAGCCAGGCATCGTGCTGGCCTTGCTGTTTGTGACCTACCCCTTCGTGATTCGCAGCGTCCAGCCGGTGCTGATGGAGCTGGATCGGGCGGAGGAAGAAGCCGCCAGCACGCTCGGGGCCAGTGCGTGGACGACATTTCGCCGGGTGACACTGCCTGCGCTCTGGCCCTCGATTGTGACCGGGGCGGGCCTGTCGTTTTCACGGGCGCTGGGCGAATTTGGGAGCGTGGTCATGGTCGCGGGCAATCAGCCCCTGGCGACCAAGACGGCGCCCTTGTACATCTTCGGCGAGATCGAAAGCGGGAACCGCCACGGGGCGCTCGTCGTCTCTGCGGTGCTCCTGGCAAGCTCGCTCGTGGTCTTGCTGGTTTTGAACGGGGTCCAGCGACGCTGGGGGTCAGAGCATGGCCACTGATCTCTCCGACCTGCAAGTCCGGCCCGGAGTGGTGACATTGATCACTCCTCGCCCCTCGCGTCTGGGCGCTCGGTGTTGATCACCGCGGTGCTGGGCTGGTTTGCATTGCTGATCCTGGTCCCGAGCGTGGCTCTCTTGCGTCAGGTGCTCGCCGGCGGTCTGCGGCCGTTCCTGGAGACGCTGGCCACGCCCGAAGTCCGCAGGGCGTTCGGGCTCACGCTCGGCATCACCGCGCTGGCGACCGTGGTCAATACGATCTTCGGAGTGGCGCTTGCGCTCGTGCTCGTTCGACAGCGGTTCTGGGGGCGGGCCCTCTTAGACGGTGTCGTCGACTTGCCGTTTGCCGTCTCGCCGGTCGTGGCCGGGTTGATGCTGATCGTTCTGTATGGTCCGGAAGGCTGGATGGGCCGCGGCCTGGAGTCAGCGGGCTTCAAGGTGATCTACGCGATTCCCGGCATGATCCTGGCGACCCTGTTCGTGACGGTGCCCTTCGTCGTTCGCGAGCTGGTTCCCATCCTGCGCGAGCTGGGAGAGGAGCACGAACAGGCCGCGTACACGCTGGGGGCCGGACGGTGGCGGACTTTCTGGAGCGTGACGCTCCCCTCGATCCGCTGGGGCGTGGCCTACGGAGTGACCTTGACGGTCGCTCGCTCGCTGGGCGAATTCGGCGCCGTCCTGGTGGTCTCCGGCAACTTGATCGGCAATACCCAGACCGCCACGCTCTTCATCCACGACGGCATCGAAAGCCCCCATACGGAAGGGGCTTATGCGGCCAGCCTGATACTGGCCGCGGTTTCGTTTGTCTTGCTGGTGGGCATGGAAGCGATACGCAAACATATGGACGCGCGAGAAGGAAAGCGGTCATGAGTGTGATCTCGACCTCGCTTGACAGCGACGTGGCCCGACACCAAATGACAGAGATCCCGCCGGTTGCCGTCAGGGACAAAGGGCGCGGATCGAGCGCGAGGAACCGAGTTCAAAAGGAGACAGCCGTGGCGATTGCCGTACGCCATCTCTCAAAGCGATATGGGACGTTTCAAGCGGTCAACGACGTCTCGTTCGACGTCCCTGCCGGACAGCTAGTCGCGTTGCTCGGGCCCTCGGGGTCGGGGAAAAGCACCATATTGCGGATCATCGCCGGTCTGGAGACGGCGGAAACAGGCTCCGTCGAGCTGACCGGCGAGGACGCGACGGGAGTGCCGATCCAGCATCGCGGCGTCGGATTCGTATTCCAGCATTATGCCCTCTTCCGCCACATGACCGTCCGCGAAAACATCGCCTTCGGACTGAAGGTTCGGAAGCTGCCCAAGGCGGAAATCCGCGAGCGGGTCGACGCGCTCCTGGATCTGGTCCAGCTCAGCGGCTACGCGCTGCGGTATCCCTCGCAGCTCTCAGGCGGCCAGCGACAGCGCGTTGCGCTGGCGCGGCGCTTGCGCCGCGGCCCAAGGTATTGCTGCTGGATGAGCCATTCGGTGCGCTCGACGCCAAGGTTCGCGACGAGCTGCGAACCTGGCTGCGTCGACTTCACGACGAAGTCCATGTCACGAGCCTGTTCGTAACCCACGACCAGCAAGAGGCTTTCGAGGTCGCCGACCAGGTGGTCGTGCTCAACCGCGGCCGGATCGAGCAGATGGGGCCGCCGCAAGTCCTCTACGAGCAGCCGCACACCGCATTTGTGACCGAATTCCTGGGATCGGTCAACGTGCTCAAGGGACAGACGGATTCCGGCGTGACAGTGCTGGGGGACGGAATTCACATGCCGGCCGAGATCGATGCTCCCGACGGCCCGGTTTCCATTTACGTTCGGCCGCATGACCTAGACTTGACTCGTGAACGGAACGGACGGCCGTGCTGGCCGGGGCGGGTCATCCGTGTGACTCCTCTGGGAGCGTCGGTCAGGCTCGATGTCGAGCTCGCGGACAGCAATTCCGTGCGAGTCGAGCTTACCCGACAGCGTTGTGCCGCACTCGAGCCGCGCGTCGGCGAATCGATGTTCGTAGCCCCCAGAGACCTCAAGGTCTTTCTGGATCAGACGCATCCTGTGTGATCGCGGAATTTCCGGACCATCAACCAGACCCGCAGCGATACTCGCAAACAAAAGAAAATCGCAGTCCCCCGAGTGCCGGGCGCGAACCGGGACGACAGCTCGGGCCGAAGGAGAAGATCGTGATGGGCATCAAAACGATTGGCTGGGCTCGCCTGGCGCTGCGGCAGCAGGTCGAGATCTTTGGTGGCGACCAGGTCAGCCTGGACAGCCTTTGGAGGGCGGTGGCGAGTCCCGCCGGTCACGATCCTCGTCGCTGGTCGGAGCTGGCGGCCCCGCTCCTCTCAGGTTTCTCCGCTTATCTCGATCGGCTCGAAGGCACCGACGATTCGGCGGGCAGCTCGTCGCGGCTACTGTGGATCTGGCGGGATGAATCGAAAGATCCGTGGCACACTGGCGACCTCATGAGCCATGAGTTCATCGCCTGGACCTACGCGACGTATCTCGACATGCGCAGCGAACGCTTGCGCGGCCGCGTCGCCGATTCGCTCGTTGCTCATTGAATCCGCATCGATGGTCAATCGACTTCCGGCCTGGCGCTCGCCGAGGCCATCCTGGCGGTTGCCTCCCATCCATGACTCGTCGAGCTCGCGGCGAAGCCGTCCGGTTCCGACCGATCCCGCCGCCGATCGCAATGGCGGCGGAAACCGGCAAACGGAGCAAGCACGCGAGCTGACAGCTCGACCAGTGTCAATCGCGAGCCAGCGGCGGTGCTCGAAGCGGATCATCGCTCGAGCTGATCGTCATTGCTGCCGGCGAGCCGGATCGGCCGCGCCCGGTCGATTCCTTGCAACGGCGTTGCCGGGAATGTACACAATGGATTCGGCAAAGGAAGTCGGATAATTCCGCGGTTTCAAACGGCCGACACGAGCCGTGTGGCCGCGGCGCAGTGTTCGAAGCGCGGGGATAAGACAGCGTCCACTCCATCGGCTATCCTTGAAGCTGGATTGTTTGCCGGAGCAATTCGCCGATGAGACGTGAGCACCTGGATTATCTCGCTTGCCCCCAGTGCGCCACTGCGCTCGTCCTGGACGCGATCGCCGAGGCCGAAGACGGTCATGTCATGGAAGGGGCGCTCAGGTGCACGCGTTGCTCTGCCGTGTACCCCCTGACCGGCGGTATCCCGCGTTTGCTCCCCGACGCCGCCGTCCGCTCGCGCGTGCGGGAGAACACCGCGGAACGGTTCGGCTATGAATGGAACCAATTCTCCAGTTTTGATTTCCATGAGGAGCTCGTGAGCCTGACGACGTGGTTCCGACCGCGTCGCCTGGAAGATCTCGCAGGACTGGTTGTCCTCGAAGCCGGGTGCGGAATGGGACGCCACGCAACTATCGCCACCCACTACGGCGTCCAGGCTTTAGTCGGCTTGGATCTGGGCAACGCCGTGGACGCTGCCTTTGGGAACACGCGCCATCTGCCGGCGGTTTGCATCGTCCAGGGCGACATCTACTATCCGCCCCTCAAGCCCAAGGTTTTCGACGCGGCCTATTCTCTCGGAGTGCTGCATCATGTGCCCGACCCGGGCCGGGGGTTCCGGGCCATCGCGGCCAAGGTCAAGGACAGTGGCTGGTTCCAGGTTTGGGTTTACGGGCGCGAAGGAAACGGCTGGTTGGTGTACATCGTCAACCCGATCCGCAGCGTGACGTCGCGAATGCCGCTCGACCTCCTCAGATTTCTGAGCTTGCCCGTCGCCCTTCCACTGGTTCTCTTTGCCAGGACGCTCTATCGGATTCCCTGGCTGGGGCGCAGATTGCCCTACTCGGCTTACATCCGATGGCTGGCGCCCTTCAGCCTGCGAAAGGTCCACGCAATTGTACTTGATCATGCGATCACGCCGGTCTCCCATTACATGAGCCGCGCCGACGTTGAGCTGATGGTCCAGGACACCGACTGGACGATCGTCGAGCTCGAGCACAACCTCGCCATGAGCTGGGGCCTGTGCGCTCTGCACAAGAGCGCTCGAAGTCATCACGAATCGAAGGCCGAGCTTCGGGACGATCTGGTCGAAGACAGAACTCGAGCCTGAGTGCCGCCGGGCGGCGGCGCGTCAGTAGATGCCGTGGAGCGGGCCTCCCGGCGCGGCGAGCTGGTCGACGCGGCGCTCGATCGCCGGGTCATCGACCAGCGGCGGCGCGTGGTGCGGCTTGATCCGCGCGTCGATGACCAGCGGGCCGGCGCAGCCCCAGTGCTTCTTCTCGATGAATGCGCCGATTCCCTCGATGTCGGCGGCCGGATCGGAGCGGGTGAACGTCACCCAGAGGAAGTTTCGCAGGCTTCCGCGCCGCGAATTCGCTGTCGTCGACGATCACGATCAGCGGGAAGCCGCGGATCGGGTCGTCCGATCTCGAAGGAACGGCAGAACGTCAGCGACGTCGGCTCCTCGCTCGATAACGACGGTCCTGGACGGCCAGGATGCCGGGCAGCACGACGCGCGGGTCGCGGAAGCCGTCCGGCAGGTGCAGACCGGCGGGCCGCTCGCGCCGGCAGCGTGCGCCGGGCCGGCCCGGCGGCCGCGATGACGACCTTCGACCCCTGGTTGAAACCATGGCCCGAGTAATCGAGCGTGTCGATCGTCGTGCGGGTCTGGAAGTGCAGGTCGTTCGTCCAGTCGACGCGCTCGAGCAGGTGGCCGAGGAAAGCGGGAATGTCGTGGATGTCGAGCGACGGCGTCGTCCTCGCGCGCGACGATCAGCAGGTACTTGGCCAGCGAGAGCTGCCCCTGGCCGAGGAGGGCGTTGGCGATGGTCAGGATCTCCTGCGGCCGGCGCACCGCGGCGTCGGGCACGTACCGTTCGCTGGCGATGGCCAGGAGCAGGGGGTGGACACCGGCGGCATCGACGGCGTGGACCGCGTGGACGCCCGGGATCACGCTGGGGATGATCGGGCCGGTCAGCTCGTGGATCAAGGCGCCGAAGGTCGTGTCCTCCTGAGGCGGGCGGCCGACCGAGGTGAATGGCCAGATGGCATCGCTCGCGATGGTAGACGCGCTCGACGTGCAGCACCGGAAAATCGTGCTTGAGGCTGTAATAGCCGAGGTGGTCGCCGAACGGCCCTTCGGGCTTGCGCACGCTGGGGATCGATCGAGCCACTGATGACGAAATCGGCCTCGGCCGGCATGGGGAGGCAGCCGTCGGGGGCGACCATCGCGACGCGCCGGCCTCCCAGTGCACCGGCGAACGCAAGCTCGGGCAGACCCTCCGGCAGCGGCATGACCGCGGCGACCGTCAAGGCGGGCGGGCCGCCGACGAAGACGTTGACCCGCAAGCGATTCGCCGCGCCGGATCGCCGCCGCATGGTGCACGCCGATGCCGCGGTGGATCTGGTAGTGCAGGCCGACCTCGCGATTCGGCTCGTACTCGATTGCCCGCGAGCTGGACGCGGTACATCCCGAGGTTGGATCGCGCCAGGCCCGGGCCGGTCGGGATCCTCGGTGTAAACCTGCGGCAAGGTGATGAACGGCCCGCCGTCCATCGGCCAGCACTGGATCTGCGGAAGCCGGTCGATCGTGGTCTGATGTGCCAGGATCGGCCCGGACCGCACTCGCCGGGGCAGCAGCCGCCAGAGCGTGCGCGGCACGCCGCGATAGCGCCAGGGGTTCTTGGCGAGGCGCCCGGGTCGACCTTCAGCTCGACCAGCCGGCGCACCGATTCGAGCGCGTCGCGAAACAGGTATTTCGCCCGGTCGAGCGTGCCGAACAGGTTGCCCAGGAGCGGAAAGGCCGTTCCCTTGGCCTGCCGGAAGAGCAGGGCCGGGCCCGCCGGCCTGATAAACCCGGCGCTGGATGGCGGCGACTTCCAGATACGGGTCGACCTCCTGGTCGATGACGACGAGCTGCCCGGTTGCTTCCAGGTCGCGGACGCATTCCGCCAGCGAACGATAGCCCATCGAGAGTGCGCCTCGTCACCTCTGGATTGCCGTCGCAAGGCTCCGATAGGGCTGGAGATCGTCTGGCGGCCGAGGCTTGTGGGATCTGGCGTAGACGTCAACGGTGACTGCCATCACTGATCGGCGTTCGCCCAGGTGGTATGTTAGCCTGGGGTCCGATGGTTATCGTGCCGCCATGAACTGGAGAATCGCCGGACTGGTTCAGCAGATTACCGATCGTCGCCTGCTCGGCTAGAACCGAGCAGAATCCGAACGAGCTTTCGCGGCGAGAGAACACGATGATGCACCGACCTCCGATCGACTTTCGTTCCGACACGGTGACCAAGCCGACTCCCGGCGATGCGGCGGGCGATGGCCGAGGCGGAGGTCGGCGACGACGTCTATCGGCGAAGACCCGACGGTCAAGCTTCTCGAGGCCCGGACCGCGGAGCTGCTCGGCAAGGAAGCGGCGGTGTTCGTGCCTTCGGGAACGATGGCCAACCAGATCGGCGTCGGCGTGAACACGCAGCCGGGCGACGAGCTGCTCTGTGCTCCTCGACGTCGCACGTCTACGTCTGGGAGGCCGGCGGGATCGCCAGGCTCTCGGGCGTGACCGCGCGGACCTTCGAGGGCGACGGCGGGATCTTGTCGCTCGAAGACATCTGCGCGGCGCCATCCGGCCCATGCACGACGCCCACTACGTCCGGACGCGGCTGGTCTGCCTGGAAAACACCCACAATCGCGGGCGGCGGCCGGGTTCACCCGATCGAGAGCATCGCCGAGATCGCGCGCTGGGCTCGCGAGCACAACCTGGCCATGCACCTGGACGGAGCCCGGCTCATGAACGCGGTCGTGGCCTCGGGGCGGCGGCCGGCGGAATGGGCCCAGCATTTCGACACGGTCTCGATCTGCTTTTCCAAGGGCCTGGGGGCACCGGTCGGCTCGGCCGCTGGCCGGGACTGCGCGATGCGATCCGCCGTGCCCGGCGCTGCGCAAGCTCTTCGGCGGGGCGATGCGGCAGGCCGGCATCATCGCCGCCGCGGCGCTCTGTGCCCTGGAACATCACGTCGATCGCTTGAGCGAGGACCATGCCAACGCCCGGCTCCTGGCCGACGCGTTCGCGGGCACCGAGGGCTTCGCGCTCGAATCCGGGCCGGTCGAGACCAACCTGGTCTGGGTCGCGGTCGACCCATCCGTGGGGACCGCCGCCGAAGTGGCCGCGTACCTGCGCTCGCGCAACATCCTGGTCAGCGTGCTCGGGACGCAGGTCCTCGCGCCTGCACCCACCTCGACGTTTCGCGCGAGCAGGTCGAATATGCCGCCGGGGTCATCCGCGAGATCGAGCCGGCCATGATCTCGGCGATGACGCTCGTGTACTAAGCGGAGGCTCTGTGTCCGATCCATCATCCTTGGCGAAGTCTGAGCGTCGCAGCGAGTTTCTGCCACCACCGGACCAGATCCCGCGCGTGCGTCGAGCTCTTCCTGATCAGCTTCCTCATTCTGTTCCTCGAGCTGGCTTGCATCCGATGGTTCGGCAGCATCGTGATCTTCCTGACCTACTTCACCAACATCGTGCTGATGGCCTGCTTCCTGGGCGTCTCGGTCGGCTGCCTGGCTTCGGCGCGGCGACGGTTTCATGGATGAACGCGTTCATTCCCCTGGCGCTCCTGGCGACGGCCTCGGCTTCGGGTTCCTTGTGGGTGTACAACAGCTTTCGGCCAGATCATGATCGACGTCGGCTCGCAGCAGTCGCCGCAGCTCATCTATTTCGGGACCGAGGCGCGGGTGAAGGATCCCTCGAAGTGGGTGATTCCGATCGAGATGCTGGCCGGCTACTTCTTCGCGCTGGTCGCGCTGCTCTTCGTCGGCCTGGGCCAGGAGATGGGCGGCGATTCGCGGCGATCGAGAACCGCGATGCTGGCCTACTCGGTCGACATCCTCGGCAGCCTGACGGCATCGTGGTCTTCGGCGTGATGTCGTATCTTCCGCCTGCCCGCGTTCGTCTGGTTCGCGATCGCGCTGGCGATCGGCCTCGGCTTCGTGCCGCGCCGGCGCTCGCTCCATGTCCTGGCGCGGCGGGCGTGGTCGGGCTGGTCGTCGCGGCCGACTGGCCGGTCGGATTCCTACGGTGCTGCCACCGAAGGTCATCTGGTCGCCCTACTACCAGGTTCGCTTCAAGCCGCGCTACCTGTCGATCGACGTCAACAATATCGGCCACCAGGGAATGCAGCGGGTCGATCTCGCTGGCCCGGGCTATTACCTGCCGCACTTGCTCAACCGCGACGCGGGGCGAAACCGTTCGAAGACGTGCTGATCATCGGGGCCGGCTCGGGAAACGACGTCGCCGCGGCGCTGGCCATGGTGCCGCGCCACGTCGACGCCGTCGAGATCGACCCGGTGCTCAACGAGCTGGGACGGCGCCATCATCCCAACCAGCCGTACAGCGACCCGAGGGTCACGATCCACTCGACGACGGCCGGAGCTTCCTCCGCAAGACGACATCGACAATATGACCTGATCATGTACGCGCTGGTCGATTCGCTGGCCCTGCATTCGAGCTATTCCAGCGTCCGGCTGGAGAGCTTCCTGTTCACCGAGCAGGCGTTTCGCGACGTCAAGGCCAAGCTCAAGCCCGGCGGCGTCTTCGTCATGTACAACTGGTATCGCCAGGGCTGGCTCGTGGGCCGGCTGGCGAAGCTGGCCGAAGCGGTCTTCGGCTCGCCGCCGCTCGTCGTGTCGTGCCATATCAGGAGGTCATCCATCCGGACGACAACCAGCGCGATTACATCACGTTTCTGCTGGTCGGCGACGGCGATTCCGAGGTCGTCGAGTCGATCCGGGCGAAGTTCGCGAGCGCGGCTGTTCTTCGGCTCAATCACCGGCCTCAGTTCAACTGGCGGTCGAACGGCTTCGAGCCGGTCCTCCCGGTCAGCCCGGAAGCCGCGGCGCGAGTTCTTCCGAAGATCGGCCCGGCCAAGGTCGAGCTGACGCGGCTCGACGAGTACGTGCCGACGGACGACTGGCCGTTTCTGTATCTGCGCGAGCCGGCGATTCCCGCACTCAACCTGCGCGGGATGGCGATCGTGGCCGTGCTCTCGCTCGTCATCCTGCTGGCTTTTGCGCCGGTGCGGCGGGCGCGGCCCAGCGGCAGGATGTTCTTCCTCGGGGCGGGCTTCATGCTGCTGGAGACCAAGGGCGTGGTGCACATGGCGCTTCTCTTCGGCTCGACGTGGGTGGTCAACTCGATCGTGTTCTTCGCGATCCTGTCGATGATCCTCTTGAGCAATCTTTACGTGCTGGCCGTGCGGCCGCGGCGGCTCTGGCCGTACTATCTGCTGCTGCTGGCGGCCCTGCTGACTCAATCTCATCGTGCCCATGGATACGTTCCTGTCGCTGCCCGGCGCGAGCAAGGTCGATTGCGTCGTGCGTGGTCGTTTACCTGCCGGTGTTCTTCGCCGGCGTGATCTTCGCCACGGCGTTTCGTTCGAGCACACAGCCCGACGTCGATTTCGGGTCGAACATCGCGCGGCATCATCCTGGGGGGCTGACCGAATATCTCTCGCTGATCTTCGGGTTCAACCATCTGATCTGGATCGCGATCGGTTATTATGCGCTCTCGTGGCTACTGCGGCCTCGCGCAGGTGCGGCGGGTGCGCAGAGAGCGCGATGCAACCTTCGTCGTGAACAGCGGACCTCGAAGGGCATGGCTCGACAAAGCGAGCTGCACTCGTGGGACCTGACGACCACGGAGGCGCGCGACCTGCAACTGCGGCTGGCCGCGCAGGTCGACTCGACGCGTGTGCTCGAAGACTACGAGACCATGGCCGGCGCCGACGTCTCGTACGATCGAGGCGGCAAGTGGCTTCATGCCGCGGTGGTGGTGCTAAGCGGGGACGTTCGAGGTGCTCGATCGCTCGGGCGTGCTGGCCGAGGCGAGGTTCCCTTATGTTCCGGGGCTCCTGACGTTTCGCGAAGCCCCCGCGGTGATCGAGGCGTTTGATCGGCTCAAGGTGCGGCCGGACGTGATCGTGTGCGACGGACAGGGCATCGCGCATCCGCGGCGCATGGGTCTGGCGGCGCATCTGGGTTTATATCTGAACATTCCCACGATCGGCTGTGCCAAGTCGTGGTTCTTCGGCGAATTCGAAGAGCCCGGTCCTGAGCGCGGGCGACTGGTCGCCTTTGACCGACGGCGAGAAACGATCGGCGCGGTCCTGCGGACCAGGACCGCGGTCAAGCCGCTGTTCGTCTCGTCAGGGCATCTCTGCAACCTGGCCAGCGCGATCGAAATCGTGCTGGCCACGTCGCCAACTTATCGGCAGCCGATCACGACGCGACTGGCCCACCAGTATGTCAATGACCTGCGGCGGCAGGGTTCCTCCGGCTGATTCCCCGTTTTGCGGCAGCGTGCCGTCCCCCCTCTGGCAGCCGCGCGCGCTAGCCGGCCGCGGCCGGCCATTCCGCCGTCTGCCGGCCTAATAGCTACGACACAACATGAAATGCCTTCCTGCGCACACCCTTTCGACCAGGAACGCAATCGTGGTTGGTGTTTAGATCCTTATTCGTACACCGTTTTACTCAAGCACGGATGCAGCCCATCGCGAGGGCTCGAGAGCATCTCGTTTCTTGTTCAGCCAGTGCCGCAGTCGTGATTGATGCTCGCCCTGTCATGCTAGTAGCTTTCAATCCATCATGAATACAACCGCGTTGGCACGCGGATTGGTAGCTGCCGCAAATCGTTACGGGGATTCCTGTTATGGTATGCATCCGAATAGCGTCATAGGGCGATCAAGCGAAGTAGAAACCGAGCAGCACTTATGCGTGCAGCCTCTTATCAATGCGTATGTTTAATTTTGAAAACAATCACCTTTTTTTCAATTTATGGGTTGAAAAATCCAAACCAGGTGGTTAACCTCTGGGCCGATCGTGACGAGGATGGGGCGGATCAGGTGATTTCTCACTAGCCCCACGGCACTCGCCTCCGCCTCTCTGACAGGCAATCGACAACAACAGTTCAATAACTCCCATCGAATCCCGGACGATCATCCTCCGGGCTGATCCCTCATTGTCCGGTCGTCGCTCGTGCAGCCGGGCCGTGCAGGGGACAGTCGGGTTGCGCCCCGAGCTGGCATCCTTGTCGCGGGGGGGATTCGCAAGAAGGAAAGGGATCACGACGATGAGATTGCGCAACCGGTTACCGGCCGCCCTCGTGGGCACGGCCCTCTTCGTCCTCACCGTGTTTGCGTTTGGGTGGAACAAGAGCCCAAACTTCGGCGATCCGCTTCCTGGGCTTACCGCTGCTCAGCAGGCCCAGTTCGTCGCTGGGCAGGCGAGTTTTCGAGGAAGTCGAGGGCGTCTCAGACGGGCTCGGCCCAGTCTTCAACAACAACTCCTGCGCCAGTTGCCACAGTGCGCCCGATGTGGCGGTGGTAGCAATATCCTCGAGACGCGTTTCGGACGGATGCTTAATGGCCAGTTCGACCCGATGGTGGAGTTCGGCGGATCGCTGATCCAGCAGCAAGGGATCGGCGTTTTCAACGGGGTCGATTTTGTGGTGAAGTCGTGCCGCCACAGGCGACGATCGTGGCTGGCCGGCGAACGACCCCTTTGTTTGGCCTCGGGCTGGTGGGCGCGGTCCCTGATTCGACGTTCGCCCAGATCGCCGCCGCCGAAGAGCAATACACGCCCGACACGGCCGGCCGTGTCAACACGGTGACAGACCTGGCCACTGGAAACCCGATCGCCGGTCGTTTTGGCTGGAAATGCCAGCATGGATCGCTCTTCTCATTCGCGGCCGACGCGTATCTCAATGAGATGGGGATCACGACACCGCTGGAGCCAAATGAGAACTGTCCGCAGGGAAACTGCGCTTGCTGGCTGCCAATCCGGCGCCGAGCAACCCCAATGACGCCGACAATTCCGACGTACAGGCGTTTTTCAACTTCATGACACTTCTCGCGCCTCCGCCCCAGTTATCGAGGAGTGCCTCGGCCAAACGGGGGCTTGTGACGTTTGCGGCAATTGGCTGTGCAAACTGTCACCTGCCCGTACTGCAAACCGGGCCCAACGCAATCGCGGCCCTGAATAAAGTCACGTTCTTCCCGTTCTCCGACTTCCTGCTGCATGACATGGGGAGCCTGGGGGACGGTATCGCGCAACCGCCGGCCGGCCAGACCGAAATGAGGACGGCCCCGCTCTGGGGCGTTCGGGTCCTGACCTCGTTTCTCCACGACGGCCGCGCGAGCACTCTCTCGCAAGCGATTCTGGCGCACGACGGCCAAGGCAAGGCGGCGAGCCATCATTTCGCCAGCCTCTCTCGCAGCCAGCAGGCCGATCTGATCGCGTTCCTGAATACGCTCTGAGTTCTAGACCCGGGATCGTGTGTGCGTCCTCGGCCGGCCGGATCAACGGGAATTCGCACGGATTCCTCTGACCTCCGGCCGAGGACGATACGTCGCCACGATCGTTTCCGGAGCACGAGCCGGACCGGGATGGTCGCCGGTCGGGCGATCGTTGGCACCACGACGTAAAATAGGCAGGCGACGTCGGTTCCGGATCGAGTATCGATGCAAAAAAAGAGCGAGTTGAATCGCGGGCGCCGCACGTCGGGAGGGCTGAGATTGGGATTGTCGCGATTGTCGACTTTGACTAAAGTTCGCCGCGACTCTGGACGAGCGCGACCCGGCGCGAGTGCCACGGGGGCAGACGTGAACGACCCGGCGAACCAGGGAAGGGCGTCGTGCGGATCGGGCGATGGATCGGGAGGATGGCATTGGTTGCCGGGTCGATCGCATTACCGGGATGCGCCCACGGCCCGCGCCGGTTTGAAAAGATCGAAAACCCGGCCCCGATGGTGCGAGCGAGGGCGGTCGGGCTGGGCACTCGCCATCCGGATGCCCAGGTGCTGCCAGCCTTGATCGGCCGGCTTGCCGACTCGGACCCGGTCGTCCGCATGGCGGCTCACGAAGAGCTGCGGAAGCGGACCGGAAATGACTTCGGCTACGTGCCCTGGGGAAGTCCGGAAGAACGTTCCGCGGCGATCGCCCGGTGGCGAGCCTGGCTGGCCGGGGCGTCGGCGACGAGCGGCGGCCCGCTGCCTTCACGCCAGTCGTCGAGCCCGGCGGTGTCACCGAGAAAAACGGCTCGAACCGATGCCAGCCCGCGATTGAGCCCGTGAGACCCACGCCGGCTAGCGGCAAAGTTCCCCGGGGCGAAAGCGGATGACGCCTCAAACGAACCGGGCACCCCCGAACCGAACGAAGTCACCGGGACCAGAGCCGAAGCCATTCCGCACGAGCTTGCTGCGTGCCGATTTGACCCGCCGCCGCTCGCTGGATCACACGGTTCCTGGCTCGCCCGCGGAGCGCCGCTTCGTCCAGATGAACGATAGAAGAGCCTCGCGTACCGTCGGTGATCACGGAGAGGAAGACAGGGCATGCAATCGACGTCGATCGCTGTGTCGCCGCACCGCCATCTCGGGCCAGTGGGCTGGATTGGCCGTTTCGTCCTGGGCGTGCCGGGCTATGTTGGCGGCGTGGCGATCCTGACCTTCGCTGCGGCCGGCTGGCCGCTCTGGAGCCGGTTCACTCGCGAAGCCAAAAGATCATTCAGTTTTTGGAAAACATTAATATATCAATTATCTTGGATGCTCTTCATGGGCATCCCCCTGGTGGGGCTGGTGCATATCGCCATGGGCTCGTTCCTGTCGCTGCAGGCATATTACGGCAGCACGTTCGTCGACGGCACCGGCGCGGTCGTCGGCGTGGGCTTGCTGCGCAACCTGGGCGGGCTGATGACCGGGATGACCTTCGCCGGGCATCCTGGCGGCGCGGATGATCCCGGAGCTGCGCATCCTGTCTGCGCCGCCGGCAGAGCGGCGAAGAGCGTGCCCGCGGATTTGAGCCTGATGCCGGAGACGTGCGACGAAGGTTCTTGCCCCGAGGAAGGCGTGCTGAACTCCGTGACGCCGAGCGGGCTGGCGGCCCCGCGGATCGCCGCGGCCGGGATCGCCTGCCTCTTGCTCTCGCTATGGGGAATCACGGTCGGCACCGTGGTCGGCTGGAAGGCGTCGGAGTCGCTGATGGGTCTCTCGACCGAGATGTTCTTCATGATGATGCTCAAGATGATGTGGTTCCGCGACGTGCTGGGCTTGATCGTCAAGGGGATCCTCTTCGGCGCCTTGCCGGCGGCGATCTGCTGCTACGAGGGCTTGGGCCGGCCGGCTCGACGATGACGAGACGGACCGCGGCGCCGGCTTCGCAGCGGCACGCCTGCACACGGGCTCGCGCCGCCGGCGAGCGTGCCCGTTTTCCGAGCCGACCTGCCTGTCGTGGTGGCGATCCTGATCATGAATTCGAGCTGGTTCATGCTGGTGTATCACGCGGTCCCCTTCTACGGCCCGACATTGCTGCCGCCGCCGGGCCCGTGAGCGTGCGACGCGGCATCGAGGGATCCGGTCCCAGGGAGGGAGCCAAGATGAGCACTCGGTCGATCGCGCGAGGTCTGGGTCGGCCTGATCGTGATCGTGGCCGTGGCCGGCCTGCTCGGCCTGGTCGGCATGGCGAGCGACGGTCCCGGCTTCCTGGCGCCGCATCGGACGATCGACGTCGTCTTCCGCGACGCCCAGGGCATCCGCATCGGCAGCCCGGTGCGGGTCGCCGGCCTCGACACCGGCAACGTGGTCGACGTCGACCTGGTGGAAGTCGAGGGCATGCTCCGCGCGAGGGTGACAGATCTCGCTGCCGGCCGAGCTGGTGAAGAAGCTGCGCCAGGACGTGAAGGTCACGATCCAGCCGGCCCTCACCGGCATGAGCCACGTCAACGTGCTCTCGACGGGGCGATCGAGCGTGGCCCTGGTGCCCGGGCAGTCGATCCCGGGGTCGAGACTTCGTTCTTCGACCCGATCATCGAGCAGGTCGGGCTTGGGCCCGGTCGAGCGAAACCACTTGAGCCACACGATCGCCGAGGTGCGCCAGACGGTGGATTCGGTCGGGCCGCGGCTCCAGCAGATGCTGGGCTCGCTCCAGGAGACGACGACCAACCTGCGCGAGATGAGCGACTCGATCCGGCCGGCCGTCGAATCGACGGTCGGCCACGTCGAGGACATGACCCGGAAGCTGAATGCGAACTCGCCCCGGCTCGAGACGATCATCCTGCACGTCGAGGGCGTGACCGGCGAGGCCGAAGGCTACCTGGTCGACAACCGCGAGAACGTGCAGGCAGACGCTGGCCTCGGTCCGCGACTTCACCGGCTCGCTCAACCCGATCGCTGGCCCGGGACCTCCCCAAGATCGAGAAGCTGCTCGACGGCCTCGAGATGTCGCGAGCCCGCGCCGACCGCGTGCTCTACCAGGCCGATCAGATCGCCGGCCAGGTGTCGACCATGCTGGCACGCAGCCGCGCGGAGATCGAGCGGTCGGTCACGAATGTCCGCGACGCCACCGACTGGGCAAACAAGCTGGTCCAGAAGATCTTCACCAACCCGTTCGTGCTCAGTCCGTTCTACAAGCCGAATCCACGAAGACCTGCGGGTGCAGGCGGTCTACGACACGGCGCTGGTCTTCACGAAGGGGGCTCAGGAGCTGCATGATGCCGTCAAGACGCTGGAAGCGATGTCGGCACGGCCGGCGACGCCGCAGCAGCAGGAGGAGATGCTGCAGCTTCAGCAGAACGTCCGGATGCTGACGAACCAGCTGAACGAGACCTCGTCGCGCGCTGGCCGAGGCGCTGAAGCGGCCGGCCGCGGGTGGCCGGGAGCGGATGATCCGGTGATCGTGGCGCTGCAGACCGGAGAGCCGTACCTTCGGGTCTTTGATTAAACTCGCTCCAGGTTCCGGTCGATAAGTTAGGTGTGGATGCCCGAGCCGGGCATCAAGACGTGGACGGAGACCGGAGCGAGAAGATCCGACTGGCGGTCAGGCGGCTCCCTTTTCGCGTGGCCTCCGTGGGTATCGAGTCTCACAACAATTGGTTCTGCCGACGGCGGAGCCGTCGGCCAAAGCACCTGATTGGGAGGCGCAATGGAAATCTACGGCGCTGGGGGAACTCAAGGTCCTCAACCCATTTACCCGCGACTGGCTGCGTTCAGCCTGGATGCCGGTCAAGCAGTGCACGCCGGTGCGCCGCGAGACCACGTCGAGATCTCACCGCTGGGTCAGATGCTCGACGGAATCGGCCAGTTGCCGGAAATCCGGCACGAGAGAGTCGACGAGATTCGGCGGCAGATCGCCGCGGGGTCTTACGAGACTCCCGAAAAGCTCGAGCTGGCTCTCGACCGGATGCTCGATGAGCTGATGGGCTGGTAAGTCACTCGGTCCGCTGCTCGAGCGTCACACGAAAATCGAAACTGACCAGGCCGGCGTGGGGGAACCTGACCTGAGGTTCCCCGACGCCGGCTGTTTGGCTTTCTGAGAGGCACAACGGAAAAACGGCAGCCTGGCCGGAAATTTCTTGGCAATCGACGCGACAATTGCGGAACAATACGCGAAGCATCGCATCGGTCGCATGCTACCCCTTCTCGCATAGAACGGCCCTCGCATTACAACATCCGGGATTACGGGCCTGGTTCCCCGCTCGGGAACCAGCCGGCGAACCGCACCCGAGGAGGTCTCCGCCGTGGATCCATCGCACCCTCAACTGCCATTGCCGCCGGCGACCTCGACGAGCCTGGAGCGACCGGCCGCCGGAAGCTCCGCCGGTGAAACCGCGCTCCGCGGCCTCTCCGCGGCCGAGCAAGCCTTGGTCGACGGTCCTGCTGAAGAAGGGGCTGCTGTCCACCGAGCAGGTGCGCGGCCGCGCAGGTCTACTGCGACGAGCACAACGCGACCTGCGGCAGTCGATCCTCGAGCTCAATCTGATCTCGCCCGAGCTGCTCAACCAGCTCGCATTCGAGCGGCTGAGCGCACTGGCCCGACAACGGCGATCTCGCCGGCATAGGAGCCGGCGGCGAGCTTGGTGGCTGCCGGCGAGGCCGCTCTCGCCGAACCGCACCCAGCATCACCGCGACGTCCGCAAGGAGCTCCAGGAGAAGGCCGTCACGGCCACGCTGTCGGAGCTGGTCAGCCAGATCCTCGAACGCGCGTGCGACTGCGAGGCGACCGACATCCACTTCGATCCGCAGGAGAGCGGCCTGCGGGTGCGCTACCGGATCGACGGCCAGCTTCAGGACATCCTGTTCGTCGAGCCGGCGATGGCGACGCCGGTGATCAGCCGCCTCAAGATCATCTCGAACCTGAACATCGTCGAGCGCCGGCATTCGCAGGACGGCCGGATCACGATCCAGCACCACAACCGGCCCCGCGACCTCCGCGTGGCGACCTTTCCGACGATCTTCGGCGAGAAGATCGTCATCCGGATCCACGAGGTGCTGACCGACGTCAACGGGTTCTACCCACCTGGGCATGACCAAGGAGCAGGCCGAGACGCTCGACAAGCTGATCACGCAGCCGTACGGCGCGATCCTGGTCGCCGGGCCGGTCGGGGCCGGCAAGACCTCGACGCTCTACAACTGCCTGGAGCGGATCAACTCGCCGCTCAAGAACGTGATGACGATCGAAGACCCGATCGAGCACCGGATTCCCGGCATCAACCAGACGCAGATCAACAACCAGGGCGAGATGGGCTTCAGCGAGGGCCTGCGGGCGATGCTCCGCCAGGACCCCGACATCATCATGATCGGCGAGATCCGCGACGACGAAACCGCCCGGATCGGCATCCGCGCCGCGCTGACCGGCGTGCTGGTCTTCAGCACTCTGCACGGCTCCGACGCCCCGAGCACGATCAGCAACCTTTACAACTTCGGCATCCCCGGCTACCAGCTTTCCAGCAGCCTGCTGGCCATCGTCTCGCAACGGCTGATCCGCAAGATCTGCCCGTATTGCCGGGTCACCTACACGGCCGACGAGAAGATGCTCGAGGATGCTGGAGCTCGATCCCGACGAGCATCGCGATCTGCGTCTCCACCGCGGCCTGGGCTGCCCGGCGTGCTTCCAGACCGGCTACCTGGGGCGGACCGGGATCTTCGAGATCATGGTCATCGGCGAGGAGCTGCGCGACCTGGTCTTCCAGCAGATCCCCAAGGACGTCCTGCGCCGCATCGCGGTCGACCTGGGAATGCGAACTTTGAAGCACAGCGCGGTCGATAAAATCCTGGAAGGCACGACGACGCTGGAGGAGGCTTACCGCGTCGTCTCGTTCTGAAGATCGGCGTCCGGGCACGGCGAAGTGCCCAGGTACGGATGCGACCAGAACGTGAATGCGAACCGGCAAGGAGGTCGGCGATGCATCTGCGATTGTCTCAAGTCGTTGCAGAAGCTCCTGCGTTGCAGCGAGCATCTTCGATGCTGACGTCCTGGGCTTGCGGCCCGCACGGGCGGATGATTCGGGATTCCTGGGCCGGCTTTTCCGCGGCGGCGCATCCTCCGTCGAACGGACTAACGCGCCGGCCCAGCCGCGGCGGAGCGTCCGTACGACCGCCGTCGATTCGCGGCGATTCCGGCGAGCCGGCAGCCGGTGACACCTTACGCGGCCGTCGCCGGGTTCGACTTACGGCGGCTTGACTCCAGACGCCCGGTGACGACGCCGCCGTCAGCGCGGCTGCGGCCGGCCAGCGGATTTCGCCCAGGCCGCGGGTGAGCCGGCCGTGACGAACGCCGACCCGCTGCTGACGCGGCTTCGCACTGGGCCGATCCAACGACGGCAGCCAGTTCGGCATGTTCCTGCAGATCTTCGCCGACGGAACCGTGATCGATTCGGAAGGAGTGCACCGTCTTCGGCCTGCCGATCTGAAGCCGATCATGGATCTGGTCGCAGTCGGGCGAGCTGTACCGGGCGCGCGGCCACTGCGGCGCGCCGGCGACGGATTTCATCGAATATGTGCACGTCGTCGTCTACGAGCGCCGGCTCGGGCGGCTGACGGCGCATTCGTTCTCGTATTCGGGCAATCCGCAGGGCTGCGACCACGCGATCCGCCACCTGCACACGGCGCTCGAGAACCTGCAGGCCAAGCTCAGCCGCGGGACAAGCGGAAACTGGCAACGCCGGCGCCGGGTTTTCCGGCACCGCTCCTCTGGCCCCTGCACCTCGGCCGCCGATCGATACCGGCCCCGCGAGCGCGGCCCCCGATTCGAGCTCCCGGTTGAACCGTTCGCCGGAGCTGCCTTTCGTCAATCCGGGCTCGAACGCTCCCAGGAGCGCGGTCATCCCGCTGACTCCGGTCGATCCCTCGCGCGAGCACGGCTGGAAGACCGGTCCCGCCAAAGCTAGAATGGAGAATCATTATCGATTCGCACATGCTAGACCGCGCGGCTCAACGGCGGTAGCCGCTCCGAGGAATTCAACCGTGGTGGAACTACAGCGCGATCAACTTGTACCCGTCGCTGTCTCGGACTCGCCGGTCGAGAAATTCCGCGAGTTCCTCGAGATCCGCGGCGAGAAGCTCACCGAGCCGCCGGCGGTGCTGGTCAGCATATCTTCAATACCCACAAGCACTTCGACGCCGACGAGCTGGTCCGTGACCTGCACGACGCCGGTCATCACGTCAGCCGTGCGACCGTCTACCGGACGCTGCGGCTGCTGGTCGAGGCCGGACTGCTCCGCGAGCTCCGGCTGACCAATCGCAGCGCGTTCGAGCACGATTACGGCTATCCCGCCCACGATCACTGCATTGCACGACCGTGCAACCGGATCGTCGAGTTCCGCAACGACGAGATCCTCAAGCTCCGCGACGCGATCAGCCTGGCGCACGGGTTTCGGCCCGTCCGGGCACCGGTTTCTGATCACGGGCGTCTGTTCGGCCTGCAGCCGGTCGCACACGCCCCGGCGGCGGCTGGATCTCATCTGAATCGCTCATCAGGCACGAGAGCGTCGCGGGTCCGACGATGCGGGCCAGTCAATAGGAACGCGCGGCTCGCCGGCGGGCGGCGGCAACAACGCGTGCCTACGCTCCGCGATCATTCCAGGTAGCCGAGCTCTGCCAGGCGCTGCTCGATGACGCTTGTTCTTCGAGGTGTACTCGAACGGCCGGGCGTGGGGTCCGTGAGGTAGCTCTGCCGGGCGGTCGTGGCGAGCAGAGTCGATGCGGATGTCGGGGACCGGGACGGCGGCGTTGACCCGGCGATCGGCATGCCCTCGATGTGGGCCGGGATCGGCAGGCCGAGGAGCGCGAGGATCGTCGGGGTGACGTCGCTCAGGTCGGCCTTGAGGTTGCGGCCCGGCGGGTAGGTCGGCGCCGGCGAAGGCGACGATCCCTTCGGGCCGGTGCGTGCCGGGAAGGTTGGCGTCGGGCTCGACCCAGGCGCTTCCGGACGTGAGCTTGGTGCGGACCCAGTAGGGCTCGTCGGGCAGGGCGATCAGGTCGGGATATCCTTCGCGCGGCCGGGTCGATCTGGTAGGCCTCGGCGGTCGCGATGATCTGGGGGAACAGCCGCGCGCCGGTCTCGGGATGCCGGGCATCGGCGAGGCCTCGGCGGCGGCGGTGCGGGCGTCGTCGATCTGCGCGCGGGGTCATCAGCGGCGCGGCGGTCTTCACGCCGCCGTGTCGCGCGCGCAGTTCACGTAGACCATCGCCGCCGTGTCCTGATGCGGCGCGAAGGCGAGGGTCCGCTTCCAGTCGAAGGGAACTGCGCGGCGACGGACAGGTCGAACGACGCCGACCGGGCAGTCGGGTTGTCGCGCTTCTGGCCCCAGAGGCGGAGGCGGTCGCTGGCCTGCAAGGTCCGCCGTCCGAGCCGGCCGGCCCAACCCGGCAACCGGCGCGACGCCGGCCTCGACCAGGATGCGGTTGACGTGGATCCGGCCCAGGCACGGCCCGAACCCGTGGTCGCTGACGACCATGACCGCAGCCCCGCGCTTCTCGGCCAGCTCGCACAGGCGGCCGATCGCCTCGTCGAGGCCGCGGATCACCTCGGCCGCGGCGGCGTTCCACTCGGGGCGGTCGACGCCGGTCTCGTCGACGTTCAGATACGGCCAGACGCGATGCTGGAACGGGTCGAGGTTCTGGAACTGGACCATCAGCACGGACCAGTCGCGCGACGATCCGGTCGGCGAGCAAGCCTCCCTCGGCGCGGCCGCGAAAGCTCTCGGCGGTCAAGCGTGCGTTGGTGCGAGCTCTTCGAGCGATTGCGGGGCGCGCTTCCAGAAGTAGCCCAGGCTGTAGCCCGGCGCCTCGGTCTTGAGTCGGGCGGCGAACTCGGGCGCTGCCGACAGAGCGGCTTCGAGGTGAGGCGCGTCCATCCCGGAGACGACGATGCCCCGCAGCTTCAGCGGAGGATACAAACCGGGCAGATTCAGGCAGACGACCGATCGACCCGTTCCGGCGAGCAGATGCCAGAACGTCGGGACGCGGATCCGGCCGGAGTGGTTGACCTTCATCTGGCCTTCGGCCGCGTCGTAGTAGCGGTGGTCGAAGACGCCGTGCCGCGCCGGGCCGCAGCCGGTCATCATGGTCGTCCAGGCGGCCGTCGTGACCGGCGGGATGATCGAGCGGAGCGTTCCTGAGGCAGCCCGGACGAGGAACGAATCGAGGTTCGGCATCAACCCCCGTTGTCGCATCGGGTCGAGGACGCTCCAGGTCGCGCCATCGAGGCCCAGGACAACCACTCGATCGACGGTCTTCGCCATGGAATCGTTCCTTGTCAGCCTGCGTCTTCGCTGGGCGCTCCCTCGATCGTAATCAGCAGGCGCCAGCGCGTAGAAACGGCAGACCCTCGCTCCCAGACGGGCAGCCGGGCCAATCGACGTCGATCGCAAATTCCGCGCGTGTAGTAGTCGCCGATCTGATAGCGCTCGCCCTTGGAGCGATAAAGCCGTGCCGCCCAGCGTCGTACCTTTTCGGCGATTGGAAGCCCGGCTTCCGCATTTCGCAGCCAGTCGTGATAGGCGTCGACCAGCGTTTCGAGCCGTGCCGCGGCAGTCGCCGGGCACGGGGCCTTGACGCCGACGCCCATGACGGAGTGCGGGAAAGCGTGATACCCCTGATACCCGGACAGGCGCGCCGCGTAAGGCGAAAGCAGCCGCCGCAGGCAGTTCGGGGTCATCCGCCAGTAGTCGTCGGGATAGCCATGAATCCGGAAGTTCAGGGCGAGGTGATGACGAACAGGCCGCCCGGCTTGAGCATGCGAAAGACCTCATCAAACGCCCGCCGAACCTCGAAGACGTGCTCGAAGGTCTCGATGCAGAGCACGGTACCGGCAGACTCTGTCCGGCAGGCTGATCGCCGTAACATCCTCGACCGAGTCGACTCCCGGCCCGGGCCGCATGTCGCAGCCGACGTACTTTGCCGGGAAACAGGCGCGGAGGTCGGCGTAGCCTTCCTGGCCCTCGACCTGATACGAGCCGAACTCGAAGACCGGGCCGGGGCAATCGAAGCGTCTCGGCGACCAAGCGGCAGAACGCCTTGTTGTGGTCTCGCATCGCCGGGGCTCCTCCTTGAGCCGGGCTGGGCGGGAGGGTGAATTGCCTGAGGACGAGTGCGCAGACGGGATCGACCCCTCCAGCCAACTGGTTTGGGGCGGATCATAGAACTCCGTCGCAAAACGGTCAAGCCGAAGCTGCGCGGCCAGGGCGCGATCGACTCGCCGCGAGAAACCGGCGCGAACCGGCTTCAGTTCCTGCCCGCGCCGAGGACTGCCAGCGCCGGAACGTCGATATGCTCGCGTGAAGCCCACGATCGCTGGTCGCGCTCGACGCGATGGTAGAGCGTATCGCGTTCGACGGGGATGCGGCCCGCCTCGGTGATGAGCCGGCGGATCTCCTCGACGGTCACCTCCTGCGGAGTCTCGGCGCCGGCCTCGTGGTAGATCTTCTCGTGGACGACCGTGCCGTCGAGGTCGTCGGCTCCGAAGGAAAGCGCGACCTGCGCCGTCTTGATCCCGAGCATGACCCAGTAGGCCTTGATGTGCGGGAAGTTGTCGAGCATCAGCCGGCTGATCGCCATGGTCTTGAGGTCCATCACCCCCGACGGCTTGGGAACATCGGCCATCCGCGAGTTGTCGGGATGGAACGCCAGCGGGATGAATGTCTGGAATCCGCCGGTTTCGTCCTGGAGCTCGCGGAGGCGGACCAGGTGGTCGATCCGGTGATTCGGTTTGTCGATGTGGCCGTAAAGCATCGTGGCGTTCGAGTGCAGGCCTAGCTGGTGAGCCGTCCGGTGGACGTCGAGCCAGCTCTCGGTCGAGGCCTTGGCCCCGCAGATCTGCTCGCGGACCTCGGGATGGAAGATCTCGGCGCCTCCTCCAGGCAGGCTGCCGAGGCCGGCTTCGATCAAGCTGCTTCGAGCACGTCCTTGACCGACTTGCGCGCGATCTTGCAGAAGAACTCGATCTCGACGGCCGTGTACGCCTTGATGTGGATCTCCGGAGCCGTCTCTTGGATCCAGCGGACGACGTCGACGTAATACTCGAACGGCAGCTTGTGGTGCAGCCCGCCGACGATGTGCAGCTCGGTGGCGCCCCGCGCGCTGGCCTGCCGGGCCCGCTCGACGATCTGGTCGCGGTCCATCACGTAGGCGCGATCCTCGTCCAGGTCGGCGCGGAAACGCGCAGAAGTCGCAGGTGTAGACGCAAACATTCGTCGGATTGATATGCGTGTTGACGTTGTAATAGCCGAAATTGCCGTTGTAGCGCTCGCGCACCAGGTTGGCCATCGAGCCCAAGGCAAACAGGTCGTTCGAGGCTTCCAGCGCAAGACCGTCCTCGAAGCTCAGCCTCTGGCCGGCCTCGACCTTGTCACGGATGGCATTCAGACGGTCAGTCGTGCTTGACATCTCAGCGGTCCTCTCGCTCTCGAAACGCGATTCCGCCCGATCGGTTCCTCGGGGGCGCGTTTCTGGTGCGCCCGGCACACAGATCCGGCGATGAGCTCTTTACAGTCATTTTAGTCCGGATTGAACGAATCATCAACTAGACTCGCTGGTCATCGCCGTTGGCGCCGCGAGTGTCTTCATGGCGCGGGCCACCCGCGACCGGCGAGGAGGCTGATCTGGGTTTGGTCAGACCAGCAAGTCGACCACGGCGACGAGCAGGAGACCAGCGCTGATGACGACGTTGACCTGGAAGAAGGCGACGTTGACCCGGGTGAGGTCGTCGGGTCGCACCAGTGCATGCTCTGCAACGAGAAGCACGGCCACCGCGGCGACTCCCGCGTAGTAGATCGAACCCAAAGGGTAGACGACGCCCAGCGCGACCAGGGGGATGATCATCAGGGCGTGGCAAATCGCGGCGATCCAGAGGGCCGCGCGAACTCCGACCAAGCTCGGAATGCTCCGGAGTCGCGCGGCGCGATCGAATTCCACGTCCTGGCACGCATAGATGATGTCGAATCCCGCCACCCAGAGCAGCACCGCAAATGCGAGCAGGACCGGAGGCCATTCGAGGTTGCCTCGCAAAGCGATCCAGGCCGCCACGGGCGCCAGGCTGAGCGAAACGCCTAACCAGAAATGCGCCAGGCTCGTGAATCGCTTGCTGAAGGAATACCCCAGCAGCCAGACGAGCACAGGAACCGAGAGATATAGCGGCCAACGATTGGGCAGGAAGAGCGCCGTCGACCCGATAAAGGCCAGCCCGCATGCCGTGGTGAAGACCGCGACTTCGGCGACGCCCAGGCGTTTCGCCGGCAAGTGCCGCCCTGCGGTGCGCGGATTCAGCGCATCGAAATGGCGGTCCGCCAGCCGGTTGAATGCCATCGCCGCGGAGCGCGCGGTCACCATCGAGAGCAGGATCCCAATCCAGTCCTGAACGCGGCCATGCCATCCGATCGGATCGTGCGCCGCCAGCGCGGCCCCCAGCAGGGCAAACGGCAGGGCAAACAGCGTGTGACTGAATCGGACCAGTTCGAAGTATTCGCGGATCCGGATGATGCTCATCGCGTTCATGATAACGTTAGTGGAATGATTGTTTTGATATTCTCTTGACAGCACGGCGCGAACCGCACAATATATCCGACATGGATATATCCACTATGGATTGAAATATGGCGAGGAAGGCACCGCAGGAGACCCCGGACCCGCGTCGATTGCTGCCGCTGACACCTGCCGTGTTTCACATCCTCTTGGCCCTGGCCGGGGGCGAATGTCACGGCTACGGGATCATGCTGGAAGTGGAACGGCTGACGGGTGGCCAGCTCAACCTCGGGCCGGGAACGCTGTACCGGTCGATTCAGCGAATGCTGCTCGACGGCTTGATCGAGGAGACGAAGGACCCGCCCGAGTCCGACGACGACGACGAGCGCCGGCGTTATTACCGGCTCACGAAGTTCGGTCTCGAGGTGGCTCGCGCGGAATCGCAGCGGCTCGAGTCGCTCGTGGCTGCCGCACGCGTGCGAAAACTACTGGGGAGATGAGAGGGCGCTGGTCCATGTCTGATCACGTGACCAAATCGCTGGAAGATTTTCACACGATCACGCCGCATCTGACCGTACGGGGAGTGACCGAGGCCGTGGGATTTTACGAGAAGGCGTTCGGCGCAGCCGAGCTTTATCGCAATCTGGCCCCGGACGGTAAGTCGGTGATGCACGCGGAGCTCGTGCTGGGCGATTCGCGGTTCTTCCTGCACGACGAGTTCCCCGAGCATGGCGAGCTTTCCCCCCTGGGGGGTCAGGCCACCGGTGTTGTGCTGCATCTTTACGTTGATGACGTCGACGATCTTTACGAGCGGGCCGTCGCGGCGGGGGCGACGGTGCTCATGCCGCTCCAGGACTGTTTCTGGGGCGATCGTTACGCCATCGTCCGCGATCCATTCGGCCACCGCTGGTCGATGGCCACGCGGATTGAAGACCTCTCGCCCCGTCAGCTTCAAAAACGGGCCAGCGATTTCAATGCAGAGCACCCCGCGTGGCCCGGAGAGCGCACGGAATGAGCCGAAGGCACCCTGTTCTCCGTTTATATTGGGAGATTACAAACCATGGCCGACTCAGTGAAGCGCGTGCCCCCGGGATGTCACACGGTCACGCCCCATCTCACGGTGCGCAACGGGGCAACTCTGATCGAGTTCTACAAGCGGGCGCTTCGGCGCCAAGGAAATTCGCCGCAGCGTCGCGCCCGACGGCACCTCGTTGTTGCACGCCGAGCTCGAGATCGGCGACTCACGGGTCTTTCTCAACGACGAGTTTCCCGGTATGGGCGCCTGCGCACCCCGGGAAGAAAATGGCCCGCCCATCCATCTTCACCTTTATGTCGAGGATGTGGATTCTCTGTACGAGCGTGCCGTTGCGGCGGGGGCGAAGGTTGTGATGCCGCTGGCTGACCAGTTCTGGGGAGATCGTTACGGCGTGATTGAAGACCCGTCGGGCCATCGGTGGGCCCTGGCCTCGCACGTGAAGGATGTCACTCCGGCGGAGACGAAGCAGGCGGCCGCGGCGATTTTCGGCGAGAAATGAGTGCAACCAAATAGATGAAGGGGAAAGTGCAATGACAACGCGAGCGATTCTGGTGTCGGTTGCCGGCCTGTGGCTGGTGTCGTCGGCGGGGCTGTCGCAGCAGCAGCCGGAAAAACACACGACGAAAGCGGATTTGCCAGGGACGAATCACGACCGGCTCAGCGCCCTGGCCGGGACCTGGGATGTCTCCATCAAATATAAGCTGGGAGACAAGTTTCAGGAGGGCAGGCGCCACCTGCGAGGCGAAGTCAATCCTCGGAGGCCGATTCTTGCAGCAGGAATACAACAGCCGATTTCAGGGCGAGCCGTTTACCGTGGTCCAGATTCTCGGCTACGACAATACGCGGAAGAAGTTCGTCGAATTCAAGATCGATAGTATGAGCACAGGGATAATGCATAATGAGGGTGACATCTCTGAGGATGGCCGGGTGATCACGAGCTCCGGTGAGTCGACCGATCCAGCGACAGGAAAGCCCTACAAGCTGCGCACGGTGTACACGCTCACCGACCGCGATCACTTCACTCTGGACTGGCTCCACGTTGAGGACGGAGGCAAGGAAGAGAAGGTCGTCACCCTGTCTCATACGCGCAAGAAGCAGTAGGCGCGGAGCTTGAGGTCGACGATCGAAGTGGTCCGCAGTTGAGCGGCCCGATATCGGTGCCCGCGTGGAAAGCCTGGGTCAGAAAGGGCCGGCATTCGACTTTGCGCCGGCGAGCGAGGCGTTGCGGTCTTGACGTTGCAGCGCGACGACAAGCCGGTCGCCCAACGGGGGGCAGGCGCGCGCGAGTGCGCCCATGACCCGGAGCGGGTACACTAGCCGTTTTGGGATCGAGAGCCTGCGGCGCGGATGATCGAGCAGCCGAACCACGCGCCGAGCGACCGTTTCCACCGCGACCGACATCCAGGGAGCTGCGTTGTCGAGAATCGGATGCTGCTCGCCCGCCTCTTGGCACGAGCGAGCCGAGCGCATCCATGAATTCCGTGTGGAACGGTCCGGGCTCGACGAGGCACACGGCCACTCCCTTCTGGTGCAGCTCGCGACGCAAACTGTCGTTCCAGTAGGCGAGCCCTGCCTTGGTGGCGCCGTAGGCCCCGAGGGCCGAGCTCGCAACACACGTGATGGCCGAGCCGATGTTGATGATCATCCCGCGTCGCTCGATGAGCGACGGCATGCAGTGACGAGCCAGCAAGAGAGGAGCCGTGAAGTTGACCGCAAGCTGGCGAGCAAGGTGATCGGGCTCGGCGTCGGCAAACAGCGTCGGCAAGCCGAGGCCGGCGTTGTTGACGAGCACATCGAGGCCGCCGAAGTGCCCCACTGTCTCGGCCGTCAGGCGCTCGGGCGTGGTGGGATCGGCCAGGTCGGCGGCGATCGTGAGCAGGTCCAGACCGGGCTCTTGCCCGCGAAGCTCGCCGGCCAAGCCATCCAGGCGATCGCCCCGGCGGGCGGTCAGGGCAAGCAACCTCGTTTTTTTCTGGCAGACCAGCTCTCGCGCAGCAGCCCCCAGGCCGGCCGATGCGCCGGTGATCAGCACCACACGCGGCCGTGGCGGCGGGATGCGTTTGTCTCCACTGGCCACCATCGGCTCAGACTCCTCCCGTCGGATCCGGTTCCGTCTCCTCGATGTCGGAGGTATCTCGAGCGGTGTCTTCGAGCGGATCGATACCGATCTCGGTCCCCAGCGCGGCACCAGGCTGCTGGAGATGCCGAGCTGATCGCAGATGCGGCGACGACAAAGTCGATGAGATCATCCAGCCGGCGCGGCCGATGATACCAGCCGGGCAGGCCGGCAGAATGATAGCGCCGGCGCGAGTGACCCGTACCATATTCTCCAGGTGAATGAGGCTGAGCGGCGTCTCTCGGGGCACCAGAATTAACTTGCGGCGCTCCTTGAGATGAACATCGGCGGCGCGCGTGATCAGGTTTGTCGTCGTGCCGCCGGCAATCGCGCCCAGCGTGCTCATGCTGCACGGGATAACGATCATCCCGCCAGTCGGAAACGACCCACTTGCGATTCCAGCCGAGAAATCCTGGTAATGATGATAGATGAGCCGGCCGGTTCCGAGGTTTCCAAACGACGAGTGTTCAAACGAGTCTATGTTGACTTTTAGCCCCAGCTCCTCGCGCAGTACCTGCGCGGCGCTCGGACTGATCGACAGATGAACCGAGTGGCCGCGGCGGCAGAGAACCCGTAGCAGCCGGAGGGCATAGGGCGCGCCGCTGGCACCCGTCATCGCAAGCACCAACTCGGAGGAGCCGGCGGCCGTCGAGTGAGTCAAGCGATAGCCTCCGCCGAGATTCGCGCGGAAACGGGCGCCGGTTTGGTTCCGACGTAGAGCGTGGCGATTCCCGCGGTCAACGGATAATGCTCGAGACCCGTCAAACCGCGCGCGGCCAGGAGCTCGAGCATCGCCGGACCGTCAGGGAAATCCAGCACGCTGCGCGGCAGGTAGTCGTACGCGCGCTCCTGGTTCGGCGCGATGCCTGCCCGATCCGCGGGAGCAAATGGCGGAAAAACGCCAGATACAGCCTGGACAGAAACCTCCCGCGCGGACGCGAGAACTCGAGGATCGCAACCTTGCCGCCCGGCCGAGCGACGCGGATCATTTCATCGATGCCGCCGACGGTGTCGCGCACGTTGCGCAGGCCGAACGCCACGCTCACGACGCTGAAAGTGTCGCTCGGCACCGGCAGGCGCTGGGTGTCGCCTTCGATCAAGGCAATGCGACCGCTCGCATTTGCCTTCTGCACCTTGGCGATTCCCAGAAGCAGCATCTCGCGGCAAAAGTCGGTACCGACGATCGTCGATTTTCCTTTCGCCGCGCGGTCGTAAGCCAGCGCGAGGTCGGCCGTGCCAGTACAGCAGTCAAGCACGGGAGCGCCCGGCTCCGGAGGCGCAATCCGCGTGGTGAAGGTGCGCCAGTAACGATCGACGTTCAGGCTGAGCAGATGGTTCAGGAAATCGTATCGCCGCGCGATCGACGCGAACATCCGGCGCACTCTCTGGTCGGACTTGTCGAGCGCGGTTTCCCTGCCGCGCGACAGGACCTCGGCGCCCGATTGCATCGAGACCGCCCGTTCGACCTGATCGGAAACGCTCATCCGGATACCGGTGGTTTGATTGAGAGGGTACAGCCAAAGACGGTCATTGGTCCGACAAATTCTTGCGGCGCGGCGCAGTCCCCGCGTTCAGCCAGACATCCAGTCCGGGCGCGCCGAAAGTGTACGGCTTGCCGAGGATGTCCAGGTCGCCGTCGCCATCGAGGTCCGCGATGCGAGATTCGTGGTTGTCCACGCCGCTGGCGACCAGGGTCTTGTCGAATCGCCCCAGGCCGTCGCCGTAAAAGATCCACATGCGGGCGCGAGGATTGTCCGGGATGCTCGCCCCGTCCGTCCATTGCGCCATTTCCGCGCAAAATATATCGAGATGTCCATCGGCGTCGATATCAGCCAGCTCGAGGGTATGGCCGTGGACGACGTCTTCGCCTAGCAGGTCATGGCCAAGCCACTGGCCGGCGCGATGCTCAAACCACTTGAGACGTCCGACGGCGTCTCCCGCGACAAAGACGACCTCGGGGGCGCCACCTTCCTTCAACTGGCCGGCAGCGGCCCGAGTCGAGCTGGACTTCAGGTCGATCAACATCGGTTTAAACTCCGACCCCCCTTGGTGCTTGAACCAGTATCCACCACCAATCAGGTCGATCTTTCCATCCGAGTCGAGGTCCGACTTGGCCAACCCTTCAGCCGGCCCCACGCCGGCGATGGCGCGGTGGGCCATGGCGTGGTTGTCCTGGGATCGCTCGGGATTTTCGCGAGCAGGAGGACTTCGGCCTTCTGCACCCAGAAAGCCAGCTGGTTGCCCCCGTCACCGCTGAAGTCGCCGAAGATCTGGTCGTGGTGCATCGCGCCGCCGGCGCTCTTGATTTCGCGTCGCACCCAGAGCCCATCCGCGGCGAAGCGAGGGTACGGGTTTTCCCACCAGTAGACCTTCGAGCCCGAGTAGTCCTCCCCGAAGACCAGGTCCAGATCGCCATCTCCGTCGATATCGGCGGAGACGCCGCCGGCCTCAATGTTGAGCCCGCGATCGATCGGGTAGATCGTCCAGCCGGTCTTGTTGCGGCGGTACCAAACGATTCTGCGCCCAACTCGCGGCTCGCAATCACGATGTCGGTCAGGCCGTCCTGATCGATGTCGAGAACAAGACACGCCGTCTGTTCCGTCGAAATCCCCGGGGCAGGCAGGTCGCCCAGCTTGCTCGAGAGATGGGTCCACCTCGGGTACTCACCGGCGTCCGCGTGTGCGGCGAGCAAGATCAATCCGACGAGGGAGGGGAATGAGGGCTTCACCACGAACCTCCGGTGCGATCCGGTGGGTGAGTAAAGAAGGCGACAGTCCGGCAGAAAAAATGGCAACAGGATTCAAACGATAGGAGGCGCCGGTGGCGTCCTTCGTCTGGGTCGAAGGCGAGACCATCGGTTGACCTGATCACGAGCCAGCGGACCAGTACCATTGTGTATTCGACCGACATGGTTGCCAAGGCTGGGGTTCACGAAACCGTTGGTATTTTGTGCACTGGCACGGGTCTGTCGGCGAATCCGCTCGAGATCGCGCACCGTCCGCGGATCGAGCGACTGCCCGTCCAGAGCGCCGCCGCCGGGTTCCATGGGTACGGCTCCGCGTTTTCCCACGCCCCGGCATTTCTCGCGGCGATCTTCAATCGACCGAGGACGTTGATTGGCCCGGCCGTCGTTTGAACTTGCGGCGATACGCGCTCGGAGACTGACCGGTCTGCCGCTTGAAGGTCGTGCTCAGGTATTCGGCGTAGGCGTAGCCCGTGCGATCGGCAATCTCGTACAGCGACAGATCGGTTTCCGTGAGCAACTGCTTCACGCGCTGCATGCGTATGGCCGTGATCGCGGTCAGAATTGTGTGTCCCAGCTCGTTCCGAAACGACCGCTGGAGCACGCTTCGCGACATCGTCAGGTATTCGACAACGTCGTCGACGCCGATTCCGTCGCAGGCATGTTCGCGGATGAATTGCATCGCGCTTGCGACACAGGGATCAGCAATCGCGGTGACGTCGGAGGATTGTCGTATTGCAACCCTTAAAGGGGGGATCGTTCGTAGCGGTTCGGCAGCGCGAACGCCGTTCATCATGCGGTCGAGCAACGCCGCCGCTTCGTAGCCGATCCGGTACGCGTCGGGTATCACGCTGGAGAGGGGCGGGTACGCCAGGAGGCAGACGAGCTCCTCATTGTCGACGCCGACGACCGCTGCCTCTTCGGGAACCGCCACGCCCGCTTGCCGGCAGGCGTCGAGCATCTGGATCCCGCGGATGTCGTTGCCCGCCATGACCCCCAGCGGCTTGGGCAATTTCTTGACCCAATCTGCGACTTTTTCCATCTCGGCTTCCCACGAAGCCTGCTGATGGCTCCACGAGACGCGACGGGCGGGCAGGCCCTCGTGAAATTGATGGCCCGCGTCTGTGACGTGTCGACGGAATGCCTCCTGGCGGCGAACCGACCACTCGACCACGGGGAAGCCGAAGTAGGCGAAATGACGGAATCCTCGGTCCATGAGATGATCAGCGGCCAGGCGGGCGATGGCGGCATGGTCGCTGTGAATCTGCGGCAAGCCCAAGCCGCGCACTTGATCGTTCAAGTCTACTGTCGGGACGCCGGTTCGCAGCAGTGTGCGGGCGATTTTGGGAGTCGATGCACGCGCGATAATGCCGTCGCCGTTCCAGCGCCAGCCACGGCGGAGCCGAGTCTTGCAGCGAGCGCTGCTCGATGTAGACGATCCACGGTCCGTATTCGCGCACATATTGCGAAATGCCGCTCAAAATCGCCCGCCCGTACGCGGTGGAGGTCTCCACCATCAGGGCGACGTGGGGAAGCCTGGAACGACGGCGCCTTCGATTTTCGGCCACTGGAACAGGCACCTTTCCCACAGTCGCCGCACCACGCTGCCGTTCTCACGCGGTCGCACACACCTCGACCGGATTATGCAAACGCAAGCCATCCTGGCGGCGCTCTCGCCAGTGGGCCGGGCGTCGCCGGCAGCGTTTTCTCATATTATCTCGCCCGCCGCTTGACAGTACACCGTCGGATTCGCCTCGACCGAAATTCATAAGGAAAAAAACCCAAAATCACATGGACCGTCACCTTCGAGCCCGTATGCTGAACCGTCAGGGTCGAGTCAGGTACGGGCAAGTTACAAGCGCTGTTGAGAATTCCGTTCAAGTCCGCGGCGATGAATACGCGAGGTTGTGACCGGCCGTCAGGAGCTCGGCGCGCGGGGGGGTTTTCAGAGCCTCTCGACCCGGGTTCGTTCCTGAGCAGGCGGACTGGTTGTGCCCTCCAGCAATCCCAGCCGGGGAGCTGGTTCGCGCGGTCGAGCGACCTGTCCTCATCAGGCGTTCGCGCTTTCGTTCCTGTCGACATTCCTTTTTTAAATCCCTCGTCAAGTCTGACTCGCAGGAGATTCCCATGCGAAATCGTCTTCGAGGTTTCACCCTCATCGAGCTCTTGGTGGTGATCGCCATCATCGCCGTCTTGATCGCTCTCTTGTTGCCGGCAGTGCAATCAGCGCGAAGCGGCTCGCCGCGCCCAATGCACGAATAACCTGAAGCAGATCGGTCTCGCGCTGCACAACTACCATACGTCGATGGACCGGTTCCCGATGGCCTGCTCGAAGAACCCCTTGTGGGGTGCCGGCGACACGGATGGCGACTGGGGCTATGGCCGCTGGACAGGCTGGAGTGCCCAGGCGCTGTTGCTGCCCTACATGGAGCAAGGACCACTTTACAACGCGGCCAATTTCGCCCTCGGGCCAGGTGCCGGCGGAAATATGATTGGAAGCTGGGCCAATAGCACGGTTTATAGCACCGTGATCAACGCCTATCTCTGCCCCTCTGATCCCAACGCGGATTTCGATCGCAGCAACAGCTACTTCGCGAGCATCGGGTCGACGACTTACGAGAGCCCCATCAACACCCCAGGGATGTTTGCGGTCTGGACTTCCTACGGTGTACGCGACTGCACCGACGGGTCATCCAACACGATCGCCTTCGCCGAGTCGCTGACCGGCCAGGATGGCGCAAGCTTCGGGTATGGCAGTCAGCAGAACACCGCGTCTGGCACGATGTACCGGGGCAACGTCGCCACCACCGCCACCGATCCGGGCACTGGCGGGCAGGGTGCAGACGACCCCGTAGGCTATTACGGCAAGGCATGCCAGTTTCTGTATGCTTCAGCGAATGCGGCCGCGGTGATTCAAGGGCTGCAAAATTGCGCCGCGGGGTGGAACCAGCCGAATTCGACATATTCGTCGATGCGCGGTTTCTGCTGGGCTGACGCGAACGGCGGCTGGACATATTGCAATATCATCCAAACGCCAAACCGTGACACGATCTTTTCCGGAGGGGGCTGCCGGTTCGGTGGCGGCGGTGACGGCATCGACAGCTCGTTCAGCTACGCTGTCTCGAGCAATCACCCGGGCGGGGCGAATGTGCTCATGACTGACGGCAGCGTCCATTTCATCAAGGACGGCGTGAGTCGTCTCACTTGGTGGGCCCTTGGAACACGCAACGGTGGCGAAGTGATCAGCTCCGATGCTTACTAAGAAGCTCAATGCCGGCTGAGGGGCGTGGCGGCTAGAGCCCGCCCGCCACTCTGCCGAGGGAGGCTCGATGATGCTTTTCGACAAGACCGGAAAACCTGCCGTTGCGCTTCGGGGGATCGCCATGCTGGCTGGCCTTCTCCCGCTTGTTGGATGCTCTGACTCGGCGTCGACAGGCACAGCTTACGGCTCCGGGGACAAGAGAAACGACCCCGTGCTCAATACAGAAGGAAGGAAAGAGGCAATGGAGGCGTTCAAGGCGAAGTCACTGGGCTTGAAGAAGGGAAGTCCAGCGGCTCCCAAGCCGCCAGGATGAGCCCACATTCCTTCTGAACGCTCAGCATCCTTCACGTGGGGCAACGGTGCTCTTGCGGAGGACGGTCGATGGAGTTCAGGGCCACGCCCAGTCACCGACAACGGAGGCTGGCATTCGTTGTCGTCGCGGGACTGATCACATTGGGCGCGGCCTGCGCGATCCTGACTCGCCCCACGCCCAATCCTGACCAACTTTGGCTTTCGATCCAGGAGGATTGGAAGGCCGGGAGATTCGATCGCGCTGAAAAGTCGATGAATCAGCTGCTCCGACTTCGCTCGCCGGGAGAAGACGAGTGGCTCGTGCTCGGTCAGCTTGCCATGGCGCAAGGACGCGACGCCGAGGCCATCGCCCGGCTGGCCCGCGTCAGCGACGGGCATCCACAGGCGGCCAAGGCCCGAACCTGGGAAGGCACGATCGAGCTGAGACAAAAGCGCGCTCGCAAGGCGGAAGTCGCTCTCTTGCGGGCTGTGGGCCTTGATCCGGGCGACCCGGCGCCACGGCGGCAGTTGATCGTGCTTTACTGCATGCAGAGGCGACGACGCGAGCTATCTGAGCAATTCGCTGCGCTTTCACGCCGGACTCCCCTCGGCTTCAACGACATGGTGCTCTGGGGCAGCAGCCTGGCGATGTCGTGGGACCCAAGCGAAGTTATCCCGGTGCTGGAAGGCTTCGTGAACGCGGATCCTCTCGATCGAACGTCCCGTCTGGTCCTGGCCGAAGCCCTTCGCCGGCTCGGGCGGCATGATGATGTCGAAGTCATGCTGAGTAGTCTGCCAGTCTCCGACCCTGAAGTTCGGGCCGTCCGGCGCGGATCGCCGAAGGTCGTGGTGACGGCGTACTGGTTGAGCGACTGACCAGCGACGATCCCGACCAGCATCCCGTGCTGGCACGTATGCGCGCCAGCCTGGACCTCAGCCAACGAGACCTGCCGGCCGCCTGCAAACACCTGCGCGCGGCGCTGGCCGCCGATCCTCATAACCGCTCGGTTCTGTTCCAGCTCGGTGAAACGCTGACCAGGTCAGGCGACGTCGAGGAGGGCCGGAGGTACGTGGCTGCGGCCAAGGCCCATGACTACCTTTACGACTTGTTCGAGAGGCTGGAAGAACCGGGCAGCCCCAATGATGCCGGGATGCTCGGACAGATCGCAAAGACTTCCCTCGACCTCGGCCTGCGCGACGAGGCCAGAGGCTGGTATCTACTGGCTCTCGCGCTCGATCCGTCGAGTCAGGAAATCCAGAAGGCCGTTTACAGGCTTGAACATGAAAAGGCACCGAGCGCGAGCGAATCGCCGGTTTGGTTGACCCAGCAATCGTCTCGCGAACGAGCGATGCCTACGAGCCCGGCCAAGTGATCTCTTGTCCCTATCGTAGAAGACTGCGGACGAGTCGGCACGAGGATACACGAGCGATGACACCAGCGCCATGAATCGAGGTGCTCATGCCTGGCGCGGAGCTTGTGGTGCGTCGCCTTTTCGGGCCTTGACCAGTCTTCTACATCGACTTCCACCCGAGCAAGTTAGCCAATGTACGCCTTGCCGATCTACGCGCTTCTGTCTCTGCTCGCCCTGCCTCCAACAGGCGACCCGCCGGCGCTTCCGCGAGTGCTCGTGTTCTCGAAGACTGCCGGCTTTCGTCACGACTCGATCGCGTCTGGTTTGGCGGCCATTCGTGAGCTGGCGACGGACGGAGGTTTTGCCGTCGACGCCACCGAAGACGCCGCTGCATTTACCGCGGAAAACCTGACGCGCTACCGCGCCATCGTCTTCCTGAACAGTTCGGGCGAGGTGTTCGACGGAAATCAGAAGGCGGCATTCCAGGGATTCATCCGGGGCGGCGGCGGGCTTGCCGCGGTGCATCAAGGCGTCACCACGCTTGACAAATGGCCGTGGTATGTTGCCCTGATCGGCGGCGTCAAGTTCGCCGGCCACCCTGATCCGCAGCAAGCGGTCGTCCACTGCGAGATCCGCGACCACCCCGCCACCAAAGAGTTGCCCGAGTCGTGGCCTTGGTTCGACGAATGGTACAACTTCGATCTTAATCCCCGCCCGCGGACCCACGTTCTGATGACGGTCGATGAGTCGTCCTACAAGGGGGGGACGATGGGCAAGGACCACCCCGTTTCATGGTTTCACGAGGCTGAGGGAGGGCGCGTCTGGTGCACGGGCCTGGGGCACACGAAAGAACGCTACGCGCTGCCAGCCCTCCGCAAGCACTTGCTCGGGGGCATCCGCTACGCCGCGGGACTTGCCCCGGCCGGCGCCGCCCTTGCGCAGGCCGATAGAGGGCGGCTGGATCCGCAGGCACGCGCATTTCTGGAGAATGGGCGAAGGGCCGGCGCCGCGGGCTTCGAGACAATGCCCGTCGAAGAGGCCGCAAGGCGTTCCTTGGCATGGTGGCGCTGGCCGGCCCGCCCGAGGACGTCGCCAAGATCGAGGATCGGACGTTACCTGGCGGGCCGCGCGTCCGGGTTTACACGCCGGCAGGTCCGGGTTCCAAGCCCGCCTTGATCTACTTTCACGGCGGCGGCTGGGTCTTGGGCTCGCCAGCGACGATCGACGTACCCTGTCGGCGGCTCGCCAACGCTTCGGGGTGCGTGGTCGTGTCGGTCGACTATCGGCTGGCTCCGCAACACAATTTCCCGGTGCCGCTGGATGATTGCTACCGGGCGACCCGCTCTGTCGCGGAGCATGGCGCAGAGCTGGGAATCGACTCCCGTCGGCTCGCCGTCGGCGGCGACAGCGCCGGAGGCAACCTGGCAGCGGGCGTCACGCTCATCGCGCCGACCGCGGCGGCCCGGCGCTGGCGTTTCAGCTTCTGGTTTACCCGGTCACCGATCATGCTTTTGACACCGCGTCTTACCGCGCCTTTGGTCGGGACCACGGGCTGACCGATTCGGCGATGCGCTGGTTCTGGTCTCAGTATCTGGCTCGCCCCGAAGACGGCAAGAATCCGCTGGCCTCGCCGCTGAATGCCGACCTGCGCGGTCTGCCGCCGGCACTTGTGATCACGGCCGAATTTGACCCTCTGCGCGACGAGGGAGAGGCCTTTGCCGCCCGCCTGCGCGCCTCCGGCGTGCGGGTGGAAGCGAAGCACTACGACGGGCAGCTTCACGGCTTCTTCCAGATGGGGGGCGTCATGGACAAAGGCAAGCAGGCCATCGATGATGCCGCGGCGGCCTTGCGTGCTGCGCTTGGCGATAACCCCGAAAAGGCCGCGACATCGTCGATCGACCGCAAGGCCTACGCCCGTTACGCGCGGGAACATCCGGGCGACCCGCAGCGCGGTCGCACGCTCTTTTTCAACGACAAGGGTGCTGGCTGCTTCCGCTGCCATCAGGTTCGCGGCGAAGGAGGCGACCTCGGGCCGGATTTATCACATCTGGGGGGGAAATATGAGCGCGCACTTGCTTGATCGAATCGGTGCTCGACCCGTCGCGCCAGATTGTTGAAGGCTACCGGCCGACGATCGTCGCCACCGCCGACGGTCGCGTGCTCTCGGGCATCGTCAAAGGGGAGTCCGCGCAAGAGCTGACGTTAGTCGACGCCGACGGACACCGCCAGGTCGTTCGCAAGTCGGAGATCGAAAAACGCTCGGCTTGCGATACATCGCTGATGCCCGACCGGTTGGCCGCCGGGCTCGAACTCGAAGACTTCGCCGATCTGATCGCTTATCTGGAGGGACTGCGCTCCCCCGGACAGGGCACGCCCAGCAGCGCCAGCCACGGGCCGACCACCCTGCCCAAGGGCTTTCATGGCGAAGTGGTCGCGCGTGGCATCACCGGCGCAACCGCGCTGGCCGTGGCGGCCGACGGCCGGATCTTCGTTTGCGAGCAGCCTGGCAAATTGCGGGTGATCAAGGACGGCACGCTCTTGTCGCAGCCGTTTCTCACGGTCGAGGCGGATCATACCTGGGAGCGCGGGCTGATTGGCGTGGCACTCGACCCGGGTTTTGCCCACAACTTTTTTGTCTACGTCTGCTACGTGACGCCAAAGCCATTCGTGCATCATCGGATCAGCCGCTTCACAGCCCGGGGCGACGTCGCCTTGACCGGCAGCGAGGTCGTACTTTTCGAGGGGGACGACCAGGCCAAGCTCGGCGGAGATGTACCCGGCGGCCACCAGGGAGGGGCGATCCACTTCGGAAATGACGGTAAACTTTATTGTGCACTCGGGGATCAAACGGCCGGGCGCCGCGCAAGAGCTGACGACGTTTCAGGGCAAGCTGCTGCGGCTCAATCCCGACGGCTCGATCCCGGAAGACAACCCCTTTGGCGCGAAGGCACGCGGCAAGTACCGGGCGATCTGGGCACTTGGCCTCCGCAATCCGTTTACCTTCGCGGTGCAGCCCGAAACCGGACGGATCATGATCAACGACGTGGGCAACGCGACCTGGGAGGAAATCAACGAGGGCCAGGCCGGCACAACTACGGCTGGCCCGACAGCGAGGGCCCAACCGCCGACCGGCGGTTCCGGCCGCCGGTCCATCATTACCCGGCTGCCTCGATCGCCGGGGGAGCGTTCTGCCCGTCAAGAAAGTTGGGCGGCTTCCCATCGCGGTATCAAGGCAAGTACTTTTTCATGGATTTCGTGCGCGGATGGATCAAGACGCTCGACCCCGGTCATCCGGAGTCGGTGGAGACGTTTGCCACAGGGCTGACTCGGCCGGTCGATCTGGCATTCGGCGCCGACGGGCCGTTGTACGTGTTGGTGCGCGACGCCTGGGTCATCGATGAAAACTTTTGTGCGGGCACCGGCTCGCTCATCCGGATACGGGCCCAATCCGATGGCGTCGCCTACGCGCCGAGCGCCAGTGTCCGCGTTTCCGAGACGACCATCCACGGCGATATGGACTGCTTCAAAATCGAGACGCCGACGGCGACTTATGTCTATGGTAAGCGCGGCGCCGGCTTCGCCAGCATCCTCGACAAGGACGGGCGCGACTGGATATCCTACCGCCCGGGAGGTAACGCGCGGGGCGAATATCGGGGGCTGCCCAAGTGTGGACAGCCGACCAAGTTCTTCCACTGTGGCTACGGCTACGGCCAGTACAAGACGGACAACCCCTTTTCCAGCCGCGTCATGGTGCAGGAGACCGGCCACGCACGCGTCGAGTCCCAAACGCGGGACGGCAAATCGGCCTGCGTGTGGGACTTCTACCCGGACCACGCGACATTCACGTTGCTACGGATCGACTCGCCGGCCTACTGGTTTCTCTACGAGGGAGTGCCCGGCGGCCGGCTCGACGCCGCGAACGACTCCGTCATCCGGCCGGGCGGCCAGAAGACCGCGCTCGAAGTTCCCTGGTCGCAGGTCGTTCCGTGGGTTTGCTTTGGCGCCGTCGAATCGCCCGTCGGCTTCCTCTGCATCAATCACCAAGAGCCAGAGCCCGGCGAAGCCGATTCCTATGTTTCATGGCCCTTTGTGAAGGAACCGGATGGCTCGTTCCAAGACATGACCGTCTTCGGGTTCGGCCGCAAGGGTCACGACAAGCTCGTCAAGCACATCCCCGACCTCAACCGACTGCCCGCTCGGTACAGCATCGCTTTCGTGGACCGAGCGGATCATGCCGCGGCCAAGGCGACTTACGAACGATTGCGCCACGCGGTCGACCAGGAGGTTGCCCCGGTGCCGTCGCGATCGACGACCAGCGGAAATTGAGCCCGTCTACAATCATCGCCAACCGTGCTTCCCATCGTTTGGAATGCGATTGATCTCGCTCCAATCGGGGATCTGGGTTATGAATCGACCCGTCGCAGGTGCTGAGTGATTTCGCTCATTGGTCGCGTTGGCTCGCGCAGGGACGCTGTATGACCCCCAAGCAAGCGGTCTGGACGCTGGTCGTCGTGACGGCCTTGATCCGCTTGGCGTGTGCCTTCAACCTCGGTTTGGGTAACGACGAAGCCTATCACTTCCTGTACGCCACCCACCCGGCCCTCAGCTATTACGACCATCCGCCGATGATGGCCTGGGTCGAAATGCTCGGCCTGGCGTCTCCCGGCGCTGGCGCGGCCACTTGGGCCATTCGGATCGGATTCATTCTACTTTTTGCCGGCTCGACATGGATGCTGGCGCGCCTCACCAGCCGATACTACGGCGAGCGGGCTGGGTTCCTGGCCGCATTTTTCCTGAACGTCACAGGCTATTACGGGCTGGCGGCCTCCACGTTCGCGTTGCCGGATGGCCCGCTGCTATTCTTCTGGCTGCTGACGATCGACCGGCTGAGCATCGCCGTTGACGATCCCCGCAGGCTCAGGCCCTGGATCTGGGTCGGGCTTGCCTGGGGCGGTGCGATGCTCAGCAAGTATCACGCCGTGTTCATTCCGCTGGGAACCGTGCTCTACGCTTTGCTCGATCGCCCGAGCCGGCGCTGGCTCGTTCACCCCGGGCCGTATCTGGCACTCGGGCTCGGCTTGCTGCTGTTCAGTCCCGTCATCGTCTGGAACGCCGGCCATGGCTGGGTTTCGTTTCTGTTTCAGGGAGGGCGCGCCGTCGGGAGCGCGATGCTGCGGCCCGATTACCTCGCGGTTGCGCTCCTTGCCCAGGCTGCGTATCTGTTCCCGTGGGTCTGGCTGCCGCTCGTCGTGATTCTCGTCCGTGAATTCCGTCGCTGGTCACGCATCAAGGACGATCACGAGCGACTCTGGCTTTGCCTGGCCATCGTCCCGCTCGCCGCGTTCACAGCGGTGGCGTGTTTTCGCTCGGTGCTGCCGCACTGGGGTTTGATCGGTCTGGTGCCCTTGTTCCCGATTCTGGGACGCGAGTGGTCGGCAGCGACTCGAGAGCTCCGGCGGGAAGACCACCGTCCGCCGATTCCTCGTTGGCTCGGCTGTCTGTTCCTTGATGTTTCTCGGCCTGGCGACGGTTGAGTTTCGCTATGGATGGCTGCAGCGCGGGCAAGACCGGTGGGGGCTCGTCGACGCCAGCCGTGACCCGACCCTTGACCTCTATGGCTGGGACCAGGTCGCCAGCCGGATCAAACAGCTTGGTTTGATCGACAAACCGGACACATTTGTCTTTTCGCGTTACTGGTATCAAAGCGCCCAGCTCGCCTTCGCGCTGGGCCCAGCGCATCCCGTGCTGTGCTACAACGCCGACGACCCGCGCGGCTTTGCCTTCTGGAGCCGGCCTGAGGAATGGGTGGGCCGCGACGGAATCCTGGTGGTGGTCGGTGAACCCGAGCAAATGGCCAGGTACTACGGCCGCTGGTTTGCGCAGGTCGAGCTCGTTTCCGACTTCTGGGTCGAGCGGAGCGGCAAGCGGGTACGGCGTGTCGCGCTCTATCGGTGCACGCAGCAGCGGACGGCGTATCCCTTCACCTGGGACAGCGGCATACAGCTCGCCGCAGCAAAGAGCACGGCGACGCCGCTCGAGAGCAGACATCTAGATAACATTCATTGATTGCAATAGCGGGCGATGAGCGTTGCCTTTGTCGCCGCGCACGCATCGCGTCCGGCCGCTCCGTCGCGAGCCCTTGCGGCGCGATCCTTGTTTTGAGCACGCGCTCCGGATACGATCCGGGCTTCTGAGCGTCGTGGACAATTCGGTTGATCACGAGCAAGGAGACCCGTCCCATGAGTGACGCCGCGATGAGTCGCCGTCTTTTCCTGGAAGGTTCGGTTGCAAGCGGGGCGTTGCTGGGCCTGGCGTCGAATCCGGCACACGCAGCCGACGTTTCCGGTAAGCCCGAAGCCGGCAAGATCGGCGATTTCAAGATCTCTCTGGCCGAATGGTCGCTCAATCGAGCACTATTTGCCAAGAAGATCGACAACCTCGAATTTCCCAGGCTGGCCCGCGAAGACTACGGGATCGAGGGGATCGAGTTCGTGAACCAGTTTTTCCAGGACAAGGCACACGACTCCGTTTATCTGAAGGAGCTCAAGAAGCGTGCCGACGATCACGGTGTGACGTGCGTGCTGATCATGATCGACGACGAGGGCGATTTGAGCGCGGCGAAGAAAGAAGAACGAGCCAAGGCGGTAGAGAACCACCAGAAATGGGTCGACGCCGCGGTGGCGCTCGGCTGTCACGCCATCAGGGTCAACACGGGCTGGAACTATACGCCGACGGACGTCGGTGCCCCTGCAGAGTCATGCGGACAGCTCACAGATTACGGCGTGAAGAACCACATCTCGATCATCTGCGAGAATCACGGCGGTCCCTCCAGCAATCCCGACGCCCTGCTTGCCCTGATCAAGGCCGTGGGTAAGCCGACCTTCGGCACGCTTCCTGATTTCGGCAATTTTCCCGAGGAAAATGGGAAGTACACGCTCGACGTCTACGACGCGATCGCTCGCATGATGCCTTATGCCAGGGGAGTCTCGGCCAAGAGCGCCGATTTCGACGCTTCGGGGAAAGAAACCAAGCTGGATTTCGCGCGGATCATGAAGATCGTCAGCGACGCGGGTTACACCGGATTCGTTGGAATCGAATATTCGGGTGAACGGCTGAGCGAGCCAGACGGAATCCGCGCGACCAAGAAGCTGCTCGAGGCGCTCCGCGGCAGCATATACCAGCCCGGCGGTTGAGGGATGATCACGCCCTCTCAAACGCGGGACGCTCCTATCACAATCCTTGAACTGATGGTGCGCACGGCTAGAATCCGGGGTTTCTGATGTCGTGCGCTTTTGCCTGATCTTGAGCAAGGAGACCGGTCCGATGAGTGGAGCCAGCATGAGTCGTCGCCTGTTCCTGGAGGGCACGGTCGCGAGCAGTGCCTTGCTGAGCCTTGGTTCGCGGCGGGCGGCCGCGGCCGATGTTTCGGGTAAGCCCGAAGCGGGCAAGATCGGGGATTTCAAGATTTCGCTCGCGGAGTGGTCGCTTCACAAAGCCTTGTTTGCCAAGAAGATCGACAACCTCGATTTCCCCAAGATCGCTCGGGAAGAATACGGCATCGAGGGTGTCGAGTTCGTGAACCAGTTTTTCAAGAGCAAGGCGCACGACGAGACCTATCTGAGCGACTTGAAAAAGCGCGCGAGCGACCACGGTGTGGCTTGCGTCTTGATCATGATCGACGGCGAGGGGGACTTGAGCGCGGAGAAGTCCGACGAGCGGAACAAGGCCGTCGAGAACCATCAGAAATGGGTCGACGCGGCGGCCTCACTCGGCTGCCATGCGATTCGCGTCAATACCGGAGCACACTACAGCCCGACCGACGTCGGCGCGATCTCTGAAGCTTGCGGCCTGCTGGCCGACTACGGCGCGAGGCACCACATCTCGATCATCTGTGAAAACCATGGCGGGCCTTCCAGCAATCCCGACGCCCTCATTGCCCTCATGAAGGCCGTCGGTAAGCCGACCTTCGGGACTCTGCCCGACTTCGGCAACTTTCCTCAGGCGAACGGGAAGTACACGATCGACATCTACGACGCGATCGCCCGCATGATGCCGTATGCCAAAGGCGTGTCGGCGAAGAGTTATGATTTTGATGACTCGGGTAAGGAAACCAAGCTGGATTTGCGCGGATCATGAAGATCGTCACCGACGCCGGCTACAACGGCTTCGTCGGGATCGAGTACGAGGGAGGTCGGCTGAGCGAGCCCGACGGCATTCGAGCGACCAAGAAACTGCTCGACGCCCTCCGCGGCAGCATGTATCAGCCGAGCCCCTGAAACCGCGCGGCTGGCTGGCGGCTTCTTAACGTATCTTAAGAGCCGCGGACCGTTACCGATCCGCGCAGCCCGGCGAGGACCGTCGCCGTTGGTGCCGGAGCCGGACCGCGCCATGGCGTGAAGAGCGATCTCTGACGGTGCTGCGCCCGGCTTGACCTCAAACGAGTTACGTCGTATGGTACGCACCCAAGCGACGGTGCACTCGCCCGTCACGCAGCCGGCGATCGTGTCTCATCCGTCTACGATCCATCCAGTTGCAGGATGCGCGAGCCTTGCGTGAGGGATGGAACCCTTGACGATCGATCGTACGCACATTCTGGTCCTCAACTATAACGGCCGCGGATTGCTCGAGGAATGCTTGCCGAGCATCCTCGCGGCCGCCGAGCGGTCGCCCGTTCCTTGCCGCGTGACGGTCGTCGACAATAGCTCGACGGACGGGTCGCGCGAGCTCGTGGCGAGCCAATTGCCCTCCGTTGGCATTCGTCCGAGAGCCAAACCATGGCCTGGCGTCGTTCAACCGGCGTTCTCGAGCGCCTTGCGACGAACCGGTCGTCCTGCTGCTTGAACAACGACGTCAAGCTCGACCCGCAGTCCGTCGGGCCGTTGCTCGAGGCTTTCGAGACCATCGACGACGCATTATTTTCGGCACCTTGCTGCTGGACGTTCGACGGCCGGACATACGAAGGGATGCGGACGCGAGTGCGCAGCCGGTTCGGCCTGGTTCAGGGAATGAGCAGGGTGCCCGGGTTTCGAGGACGTGATCGACCGGGGAGACCTGACGGCTGCGGCGGGGCCGGTGCTGGCGGTCGATCGCCGCCGGTTCCTGGCGCTCGGCGGTTATGACCCGATTTACTTTCCCGGCCGGATCGAGGACCTCGACCTGGGGTTCCGCTCCTGGATGGCCGGTTTCCGGGGTTATTACGTGCCGGAATCGGTCGCGTTTCACAAGGGCTTGGGGACGTTCGAGCCCGAGCTGGGCAAAGGCCGTGTGCGATGTGCTGGCGAGCCGCAACACGCTGATCTTCATGTGGAAGAACACGGGCGGAGCGCGGTTGTTGGGCATTTCTTCTGGCTGCCGGTTCGCGTTGCGGTTCGCTCTCTTGCGGGACGGCCGAGTTTCGTCGCGGGCTACTCGGGGCCATTCGCCGCGTGCGCAGATCAGGTTCTGGCGGCCCGGCGGGCGCTGGCCGTGGGGCAGGGGGGATGGATCGAGCGGCAAGAGGCGTTCTTCCGGCGATTTCAGTCTGGTCCAAGGTCGGAAGCTCGTCGTAAGTCAGCGGCAGACGGCGTCGGGCGGTCAGTAGTCACGGATGAAGGACGGCGGTCGCGCTGGGTCTCCGGTCGGATCGGGCTAGGGACGAAAGTCTGGAGCACGCAGGGAGGCGATTGATGTCGGCTCGGGCAATCCACCTCGTGATCGACGCCCGCCCGCGAGGGCCGCGCGGGCCCGCTCGCGGCCGAGGTGGTGCTCGGCAAGAGCATGCTCGATCACCTGCTGGAACTGGCAGATCGAGCTTGCGCCGTCGGCGAGCCGGTGATCGTGCACGCGCGCGAGGACGAGCACGGGCGATTGCGCGAGCTGGCTGGCGCGCTCGTTCGCGCGCCGCGTGCAGTTTGTCTACGGGCCGCCCGGGCCGATGCCGCGGTCCTGCGGACCGATCGCTTTTACGACGCCGGGCGGCTCAGGCGTGGCTGCTGCGGGGGCGTTCGCCGGAATCGGCCGTCCTCTGGCGGCTCGACCGGGCGGAAACGCTCGCGACTCGCCGACGAAGAACTGACGCGGCGCGTCGACGTATCAGCCGCTGGGAAAGTACTGGGCGTTCCCGCTGGCGCAGCGCCTGGCGGAATGGCTCAGGCCGACGTCATCCGGCCCAATGCGCTGACGCTCGCGAGCGCGGGCCTGATGCTTTCGGCGGCGGCGATGATCGCCGCCGGCTTCCGGCGTGGATCGGGCGCGCGGCGATCGCGCTTTCGCTGGCGACGGCCCTGGTGCTCGATACGGCGGACGGGCGGCTGGCCCGGCTGCAAGGAACAAGCTCGGCCTTCGGCCGCTGGCTGGACCAGGTCCTCGACGAGCTGGCTGACATGGCGCTGCACGCCGCGATCGCCTGGGCCGCCTTCTGCCGCGACGGCCGGCCGGGCTGGCTGCTGCTCGGCATGCTCTACGCATCGTCGAAGTATCTGTTCCAGGTCCAGTCGCTGCTGGGTGAGGAGCTGGAACGAAGCGGCGGACCGGGCGACCGGACGCAGCGGCGACGCCAGCCCACTTCCGCGGCGAACAGAAGTCGACGACTCTGGCATCTTCGAGCAGGCTTGCCGGTGGTCGCGTGCGCTTGATCGGCCATGCCGACCTGCGGTGGCATCTCTGGATCGTCCTCGCGCTTTTGGGCCGGCTCGATCTGGCCTCGTCGCTTACGCCTTCTATTCGCCTGCGGGCGATGGCCGGCGGTGTCAGGAAGGCGGTGCGCTATGCCTGAGCCGCGGGTTTCCGTGCTGATCGTGGCCAAGAACGAGGCACACAATCTCGCCGAGTGCCTGACAGCCGTGAGCTGGGCCGAAGAGCGGGTGGTGGTCGTCGACTCGGCCAGCCGGGACGCCACCCTGCGAGATCGCCGACTCGAAGGCCGACGTGGTGATCGTTCGTGCGTTTGACGACTTTGCCAGCCAGCGCAACTGCCGCGCTGGCCTGCCTCCGGCGATTGGGTGCTTTCGATCGATGCCGACGAGCGGGCGACGCCGGCACTGGCTGCGGAGATCAGCCGCGTGCTCGCGATTCCGACTCGGCCACTTCGTCGCGGATTTCGCGTGCCGATCCGGAGCGTGATCCTGGGCCGCCGTTTCGCGTATTCGGGGACGCAGCACGACCTTCCGCTGCGGCTGTTCCGCCGCGACTGCGGGCCGGTGGTCGGCCTGGTTCACGAGACGGTCGAGCTGGACGGGCCGGCGGGCACGCTTGAACATGCGCTCGGGCATCATACGCTTCCGAACGTTCAAGTCTTCCTGAACAAGCTCGACCACTACACCACGCTGGAAGCCAGGGGCTGGCGCGCTCGGCGCGGCGGTTCCGGACGAGCGACGTGACGCTGCGGCCGCTCTGGACGTTTTTCAAGCTTTATGTCTTCAAGCAGGGATTTCGCGACGGGGTCGAGGGCTTCATGTTCTGCGCACTTTCCGGGGTTTCGGTGGCGGTCAGGGCGTGGAAGCATCGCGAGCTGATGCTCGGGGGGAGGGCGTCATGATCGCCGTGCATGAGGCGGTCGTCGGCCGGCCGATTCGACGCGCTGGGCGGCCGGTTCAAGACCGAGGTCGCGGCGGACGATCCGCGGCTGGCCGGCGATCGTCGAGCGTCTCTCGCCGCTGGACGGCCGCCGGGTGCTCGACCTGGGTTGCGGCAAGGGGCGGTTTGCCAGGAGCTTGAGCCGAGCGAGGCGCTCGGGTGGTCGGGCTCGACGTCTCGGCGGCAATGCTCGCGGAGGCGGGCGGTCTCGCCCGAGTACGCGCCACGGCGCGGCGGCTTCCGTTCGGCCGGCGAGCTTTGACGCGGCGATGGCGGTCGAGGTCTTCGAGCACCTGGCCCCGCAAGCGATCGATCAGGTGTGCGGCGAGGTCTGCGGGTGCTTCAGCCGGGGGGACGTTTTGTCGTCATCGACAAGAATGCGTGCTCGCTCGATGCCCGTCGTCCCTGGCTGCCGAGCGTGGCGGTGAAATGGATCGACGAGCGCCGTGGGCTCTGGATGTATTCGCACCGCGATCCGGTGCGCGAGCGCTGGTTCCGGCCGCGGGCGTTGTCGAACGGCGACTCGGCCGATGGTTTCCGCGAGGTGCAGGTCCGGCATCTGCTCTCGCGAAATGAAGAGGGCCGGTTCCCATTTCAGTGGGTGCCGGCCGCGCGGCTGTTGGTGCTGTGGGCGGCAAGAGCGCCGGGAGGTCCGCGTGACCGAGCTTCATGCACCGCGCTGGCATCGCTTCCGCTGCTCTTGTGGAAGACTCCGCCGGGGCTTGGAGCTGATCCTCGCGCAGGAGGGAGTGCCGTTCGAGACGGTGAAGGACCCTCATCCGCTGTCGTTTCGTGGCGGGCCGGTTCGTGCTTTTCGATAGTCGGGCCGCTTCGCCGAGCTCGATTCGTCCGCTGCTTGAGCTCGGAGCACGTCTTGATCGACGTCGACGATTTCCGGCGCGGCGAAGCTCTCGATCCGTTCGCGGCCCTGGTCGATCATCGCGCGGCGCGCGCTTCCTGGACGTTCGGCGGCTTCACGGTTACCGAGCGGGTGGCGCGGTATCCCAAGGCGTCGATTCGCCGGCGGCTTGATCGGCCGGCTTCGCGACGTGGTCGCGGCGCGGGCGGCGTCTGGATGCGGATTTCGCCGTTTCCTTACCCCTATCAATCGGCTTTCAGCTTCCGTGCCGACCTCGATGAATCGGTGCCCGAGGACTACCATCGCTTCGCGGCGGCGCGAGCGACTGGGGCCTGCAGCACTCATTTCGTCAGCACGTATGCTTACACCCACGACCAATCCGTGTTGAAGCGATCTGAGGCGGCACGATACCCAGTCGCACGGCCATTTCCATCACGTCTACCGCGAGCCGGAATCGAATCGGGTGAATCTCGAGCGCGCTCACAAGATCCTGTGCAGCTCGGGGATCGAGCCGGTCGGATTCGCCGGCCCGCACGGTCGGTGGCGCGATAGCCTGGACGAACAGCTCGAGGACCTGGGCTATCTCTACTCATCCGACTTTCAGATCGGCTACGACGATTTTCCGTTTTATCCGTGGCGGGGCGACCGATTCTCGCGGGTGCTGCAGATCCCGGTCCATCCGGTATGCGAGGGGCTGTTCCTGGACGCGGGCGTGAACGACCCGGAGTTGATCGGCGAGTATTTTCGCCAGGTCATCGCCTCGCGACTGGATGCCGGCGAGCTGGCCGTCATCTACGGGCATCCCGAGCGGCGGCTGGGCCGGATGCCGGAAATCATGACGATGATTGCCGAGGCCGTCGACAGCCGGCCATTGGTCTGGCGGGCGTCATTTTCCGAGCTGGCGCGGTGGTGGCGGTGGCGGGCAGAGCGAAGTGGCTGGTGATTCCCCGCGAGGACGATCGCCTGGAGATCCAGTTCGACGAGTGGAACACCGAGTATGCCTTTGCGCTCGACATTCAGCGCGGACCGTTCCAATGCTCGGTGCCGGTCACGGGACCCACGGATGTCGCTCGGCTCTCGGGATTGGTCTACGAGCGGCGCGACGCCGCCGGAACCGACGCTGAACACACCGGTGATCGAGCCGAGACCCGGTCAGCTTCGAGCACGCGGTCCGAGGCCGCGATCGACTGGGAGACGGTGACGCCGCTCGATGAAATTCCCCGATCGTCGATCCCCAACCGCGTGAAGCGCGGGCTGAGGTGGTGGAAGCTCAAGCGAGCGGGGGCCTCATCATGAAGGAAGTGGCGGCCAGGATCGTCTCGACGCGCCGGCTTCCACAGCTCGAGTGGCTGGAGGCCCACTGCCGCGGCCGCTGCCCGACCGGGGACGTCATCCTGCATGCGCCTTCCTTTGCCTTTCAGGCGCCGGGAGGGGGCGAAAACCAACTGGTTCAGACCGGCCGGCACCTCGAAGAGCTGGGTGTTCCCGTCAGGCTTTTTTCGGCGTGGACGGACCGCCTCGAGGAGGCCCGGCTGCTTCATCTGTTCGGGATGTCGCGCGAGGGGCTCGAGCTTGCGCGGGTGGCCAAGGGCGCGGGGATTCCCGTCGTGCTCTCGCCGATCTGCTGGTATGAGCCGCGGGCGATTGCCGCGCTCGAGCCGGGTGCGATCCGGAAAATCGCGAGCCTGGCGGCGTGGGGCGCTCAGGTTCGTCGCACCGGGGATCCGGAGCTGGCGGCTCGAGCTGCTTGGGCTGGCCGACCTGTATTGCCGAATTCGCGGTCGGAAGCCGACCAGCTCATCCGACTTTTCGGTGTCGATCGCGCAAGAGATCCGCGTCGTGCCCAACGGAGTGCTGCCCGCGATCGGCTCGGCGACGCCGGAGCCGTTCTTCGCGCATGGAGCACGATCCGTCGGCGTCTGGAAAGCACCGCGATCTCGCGGTCCGGGGGGAATTCGTGCTTTCGGTCGGGAGGATCGAGCCGCGGAAGAACACGCTGGGCCTGATCCGGGCGTGGCCGCTCGAGCTGCCGCTGGTGATCGTCGGTGAAGCTCCGCCCGGTTTCCAGCGCTACGAGCCCGAATGCCGCCGAGCCGCCGAGGTCAGGTCATCTGGCTGGGGCGGCTGGACCATCACGATCCGCTCCTGGCGTCGGCGTATGCCGCGGCCCGGGTGTTCGCCTTGCCGAGCTGGTTCGAGACGCCGGGCCTGGCGGCGCTCGAGGCGGCGCTGGCGGGCTGTGCGGTCGTCATCACGCCTTATGGCTCGACCAGGGAGTACTTCGGCGATCTGGTCGAATATGCGCGGCCGCACCGGCCGGCGAGATTCGGCCGCGGTGGCGAGATGCCTGGAAGATGGTCCGGATCCCGCCTGGCGCCGGGTTGATCGCGACGGATATCTCTGGCCGCAGAGTGGCCGGGATGATTGCGGAGGTATATGACGCAGTCGCTGGCTAGCCCCAAGCCTGTTCGCGTCGGACGGTATCGCTACAGCAAGCTGCGGTGGCGGCTGCTGGTGCACGCGTTCGATTTCGTCGGTATGCTGGTGATGGCGATCGTGCGGTGGGTTCGAGCCGGCGCGGCGGGTCGATGATCCGCGGCGGATACTGCTGGTGCAGCTCGATCACCTGGGCGACGCCGTGCTGAGCACGCCGCTGATCGCGGAGCTGCGGGCGGCATATCCGGAGGCGACGATCGACGTGCTGGCGTCGCCGAGCAACCACGAGGTGTTCGAGGCCGTGGACCCGCATGTGAATCGCGTGCTGGTCGCCGAGCGAACCTGGTTCGAGCGACGGCCCGAGCGGTGGGGGCTGGTCACGGCGGTCTGGAAGCTGGGCCGCTCGCTGCAGGGAACACCGATACGACCTGGGCATCGACGTGCGCGGCGACGTGCTTCGGTGCTGGTGCTCGCGCTGGCGCGGAGTTCCGCGGCGGGTCGGCTGGTCGATGGGGGCGGAGCGTTCCTGCTCACCGACGTGGCCGCCTGGATACCCGGCCGCCACGAGGTCCGGTCGCGGCTGGCGCTGCTGGCGACGGCTTGGAATCACGTCCCGACGAGCGGCTCGCGTGGACGTGACCGTCCGCGACCAGGATCGGATCACGATCGCCCGCCGGCTCGCGGAAGCCTGGCCTCGCCGCGGTGCACGGCGAATCGAGGTTTACGCCGGAGTCGCGCGACGCGTCCGGCCAGGTGACACGCAAGAGCTCGCGGCCGAGCTTCGCTCGCAAACGGCGCGATCAGTCTACGACGCCGACTGGCTGCACGCGGATCGATTCTCGTCGCTGCCTCCGCTCTTGGCCGTGCATCTCGGAGCCGGAAACGCGGCCAAGCGCTGGCCGGCGCGGGCGTGGAAGGTGCTGGTCGAGCGGTTCCTCGCGAAGTGGATGGCGAGTCGTGGTCGTCGGTGGCGTCGATGACGTGCCTCTCTTCGAGCGTGCTCGAGCCGCACGATCGGCTGCGCGACTGGACCGGCACCATGACGGTCGCGCAGACGACGGCGTTCCTCGAGCGAGCCGACCTCTTCATCGGCGCCGACTCCGGACCCGCTCACCTGGCTGCCTCGGCGGGAACGCTGTCGGTCATCCTGTTCAGCGGAACCAACCAGCCCCGGCAATGGCGGCCGTGGTCGCGGCATTCGCTGGTGCTGCGCCACCGCGTGCCTTGCCACCCCTGCCACCAGAAGGTCTGCCCGCTCGCCGGCCATCCGTGCATGGCGCGGCCTGCATCCGGATCGCGTTTACCGCGGGGCGATGCGGTGGTGGTCACGCGTCCACCGGGCCGAGTCGCCGCACGCGCCTTTGTGAACGCCGTTCCCGACAAAGGGCGGTGAGGTGGATCAATGCGGAAGCGCGACAGCATCACGATCATCCACCGATGGCGGCAGGATTGGCGGAGCTGGATCACCCTGGCCTGGGTGCTGTGCTGGGGTTGGGCCTACGCCGCAATGGTCGCCAGCGCGCGCGGGGCCCAAGTCATCGCGTGGTTGAACAGCGCTCCGACACTGGTAAACCGTTGTCGGGGGCACGCCGACGTCGGTCAATTGCGCAGCTTGAGCTCCGCGATCCACGACGGACAGCCGACTGATCGGGGCTTTGAGATCGCGAGCTCATCGATGATCGTCCCGTCTTCGGTCCGGCGCGGTAGGTCAGACGGTTCGACTTGGGCATCGATCTCGAAGGTCTGATAGGTTGAAACGCCGCTGCGGCCGACTGCGACGTAGTCGCGGTGCGGTCTGATCGACGAATTTGTCGCCGGAAACCGCCATCAGGTAGATCGTCCCGTCGGCGGGCGTCCAGGGTGCGGTGATGCGCCACGCAGCGGGTAGGTCCTCTGGTAGGCGTGGTCGTGTCCTTGCAGGACGAAATCGACGTGGTGCTTGTCGAAGATCGGGAACCAGATGCTCGCGCAGGGCCGGTGTATCTCGCCAGGGATGCGACGGGTAGATCGGGTGATGGAACATCACGAATTTCCAGGTTGCCTGGTTTGCCCGAGCGTCGCGTCCAGCCAGTCGGCCTGGCGATCGCGCCTGACTGGGATCATAGGCGGCGAGCGTGCTGTCGAGCACGGCGAAGCAGGCGTCGCCGGACTCGAAGTGATAGACGAGGCCGGCGGCGATTCCCGCCGGGCCGTTCTGCGGAAGCTCGAAAAAGGCACGGTACAAGCGAGGCCCCATGTCGAGATACTCGTGGTTACCCACGCAGGGCATGAGCGGAATGCGGTCAAAGACCCCGGCGGCACGGAGAAAGAAATGATCCCAGTTGGATCGCTCGTTGCCGCGATCGACCAGGTCACCGGCCAGCAGGATGAAATCGATTCTCGGGATGACGGCGAATTGCGGCGGCGAGCAGACGCCCCCATCCTTCGAGGCCGGTCTGAGCGTCGCCCAGGTACAGGAAGCGCACTCCGCACTGAACGACCCGGTCCGGTTTTGACGATCTGCCACGGGCCCCAGCCTGCAGGAGTCCCGTCGCCCATCGAGTATCGATAGACCGTATCCGGCTCCAGCCCGTCAACCGCCACGCGATGGCGGCGAATGACCGGGTCGTTAAGAGGTCGCGCACTTCGACGCGTCGGATCGAACCGCTCACGATTCGCACGGTCCAGCGCGCCATCTGCTGATCAGGCACAACTGGCAGTTGTCGGCCACCTTCCGCGCTCGGGCGATGCGAATCTGCGTTGATTCGATACGTCGGCGAGGTCGTCCAGGTCCAGATGAGCTCCCGCGCCGGGTTGGCACCGAACGCGATGGTGACCTGGCTGGGACGCGAGCCTGACACGACGTGAGTCTTCCACACCCGGCCCGTCGCCAGAAAGCGGAATGACGTGCCTCGTGCGACGGCTGCAGCAAGATTGCGCCCGCGAGCTCGGGCGGGATCGTCGTGAACGGTTTGTGAGAATCTCTCGCGGCGCATCGCGCCGGCGCGGGCAATCGTCGTCTTCCAGGTCGCTGCCTGCCTCGCGTCGAGAGTCACGACCGCGTTGTGTTCGCTCGGAGCAGTCGGCCGGCCGGCGGCCTGACGAAGACGACATAGTGGGCGACCGGCGTGCGATCGAGACCGTTGACTCCGAGGCCGATCCAGCCCAGCTGCAAAGGCTTTGCGGAAGACCCTCCACTGGCGTGTCGGCGGTTTCGAGCACCAGGTCGTTTCGCGGAAACCTTGGTCGCCGATCCAGAATGGTATCGACTGCGCCGGGACGGCCACGTCAACGACGACCGGCGAGTCGACATGGAACCGAAGGTAGCCATGCGCGAGCGCGCGCGCTCGCGCGGCAGCAGCAGCGGTACGGATCAGCTCACCGCGCGACGCGATCACGGTCAAGTCGCGCTCCGAGTGCAACTTGCTCAGTCGCCGCCCGATCGCCTCGAGCGTTTCGGTGGTGTCGGAACGACGTCGAGGCGCAGTCGGCCCGCCAGCCCACAAGACAGGCGCCGACAACAAGCAGCAGCCGGATCCGGCCGTTCTGGCTCGTGACGTCCATGACACGAGATCCTGCAAATCGTCCCAAGCTACGGGTGGCCGCAGCCCGCGCGGCCGAGCGAGACGCTCAGCGACATCCTGCGTACGGCGGGTCCAACCAGGTCGACGTCAGTCCGCGTCCCTCAGCGGGTGGCGGCCGCGCCGCGCGAACGACAAAAAAAATGGCCTTCGGCTGACGAAGCCGAAGGCCATCATCGATTGCGATTCTTGAGACCAGGCCAGTGATCAGTTCGACTCGACCGGCACGTCGAACCTTGGCCAGCTGATTAACGAGGTTGGCGGCGTCGGCTGCGCGCGCGAAGATCAGAGTATTTGGCCACAGGTGCCGAATGACGTATCGTCGCGTACACACCGACGACCGTATATAGACCATGCATCTCGCCCGTAATGGCCTTGGAAAATAGACCCGACCGGATCAGCGAAGCCATGTTCTGCTGCCACAGTTGGGTTTCGGCCAGTTTCGCGGTCATGGCGAGCCCCTTGAAGTTGAGAGAAGAGGCCTTCCGTGGCTGAATCGTTAGTTAGCTTACCGAGCCTGTTCAGTAAATTGACAAAACCCACAAGCCCTGCGACACTCATTCCTTCCGTCACGATCATACCCGCCGCAATTCGCTTTCCTGGGCGGGGAGGATTATCGTCAATCACTAACTATTCGTATAGACGAGCTTCAAATCAACCTGGTTCACGAGTCGTTTTGCAATCCGCATCGCACGCCAGGTCCCTTTGAAGTCGCTCGACTCGTGCCAAGCGTCGGCACAAATTGAGCGACATGAATTCATTCGCTACAGACATTCTAGTATGAGGGCAAAATCCAGGCCGTTCCCAAAAAAAGAATAACTTTCTCACGACGACGTTCGTCGATGGTGAGGCGACGAAACGAGGTTGATGACGGCGCTCGCATGTCGCTCTCGGGATTTCGCGACGCAACGATGCGAGTGAAGCCTCGGCGATCGGACGCAACCTCTTTCTGAAAAAGCAGTTGTGAGCGAGATCGATCACGAGAATCTATGCGATCGGCAGCAAGCGTCGCCGTTTTGGAGCCGACTGCGGCTCCGTTCCACCCATCGTCGCTCCCGCCAAATCCGTGACTCGTAAGCTTCCAGCGCGTGAATCGAGAATACACCGCTTTGGCATCTACGCCCACGAGACGAGCCGTCGTGCACTGGATGCGAGCATCGAAGTGCTTCACGGATTCCATCGACGAGTAAGAATTTTTCCAATGAGCAAATCAGGAGCGTCTAACCAATATTGTGTGATTGGTAGCATTGATGTCAAGTGGCGCACACCGGGAGATGAGAAAGGTTTACCGGATGCAACGCCTCGCTCTCACCCAGGCCTGCTCTTGCGCGGCTAGTCGGCAACGGCATCGCGAGCCAAGGCGAGCGCACCGTGAACGACGACTTCCTCGCCCAGAATCGCGGGAACGATATCGAAGCGCCCGGCGAACTGCGGAAAGACGTCGACGTCAATCATGCGGCGAATGGGATCGAACCAGGCTTTCTCTCCGATGAGCGAGACGCCGCCACCGATCACGATTCGGCGCGGTGCGACCAGCGCGATGACCTGCGTGAGGGCAAACGCGACGGCGGCTCTGGCGCGATCGAGTATTGACGTCGCGTCGGCATCTCCCAGCAAGGCGGCTTCCGCGACAATCGCGGCCGTGATCTCACTGGGACGCCCTCGAGCCGCTTCCAGCACCCTCCAGCGATCACGTCCGTCGGCGAGCATTTGCAGTGCAAGGGACTGCGCGGCCGCGGCGATGCCCCAGCCCGAGGCCACCTGCTCGAGCTCAAGCCAGCGCGCCTCCGACGAGCTGAAATCGGGAACGCAGAGATGCCCGATCTCGGCCGCGCCCTGACCGAATCCGCGGTAGATTCGGTCGTCGATGAGAAGGGCCCCTCCGATTCCGCTGCCGACGGTCATGTAAACGAGCGGCGACATCCCCACGCCGGCCCCGAAGCGCGACTCGGCCAGGCCGGCGGAATCCGCGTCGTTCTCGAGAACAACGACGGAAACGGGCCAGTGCTTCTGGATCCAGGCGCAGAGTGGGAAATCGTCCCATCCCGAAACCTGGTAAGATTTTTGAGTTCGCCCGCGCACGTGGTCGACGGGCCCACCGAAGCCAATCCCGATCGCCGCGACCTGATTGATGTTGAGATCAGCTTTCTCGAGCAAGGCTGGGATGCCGGCCTGAATTTGCTCGAGGATCCCGGCATGCGCCCCGAGACGCATCGACGGGAAGGCGCTCGAGCGCGGCCAGGCTTCCTTGTCCCGAACCGATGCCGAGCTGTAGTTTCGTCCCGCCAATCTCGATGCCCAGCACCCAGCGTTCCACCATTCGCTCATCCAGCGCCGGCGGCACTCAAGACGGCCCGCTTTGCCGAGAATCGACGGTAGAGATCGTCGATGATCCAGTGAAAGACGACCTGGTGCAGTGACTCGGTGATCCCCATATCGTCGATCGCCGCGTGCAGATTGTGGTGGGCGAGCGATTTGAGCGCACCCCCCGTGAAGCCCGTGAAGCCCACGGTAGTCATGCCGTTTTCGTTGGCCCAGGTGACAGCCTTGAGTATGTTGGGACTGTTGCCCGAGCCCGAGATGGCCAGGAGCAAATCTCCGGGCGAAGCCAGATTTTTGAGTTGTTCCACGAAAATCCGATCGTAGCCTTCGTCGTTGGCCCACGCCATGATTCCGGCTGTATTGTCGGTGAGGCTCAAGACCTTAAGCCGTTTCTGGCTTTCGAAATCGCGGAGCGTGCACTTCGCGAGGTCCTCGCAAAGATGCGAGGCATTGGCGCCCGAACCGCCGTTTCCGCAGATGAAAACGAAGCGACCGCCGTCATAAGCGTCTTCAATCAGCTCGCTGACTTTCTCGATCTGGCCCGGATCGAGGCGTTCGATCTCCCGGCAGACCAGGCGGAGGTACTCGGAAACTCCCAGTCTTGCACCGACCATTCAATGTTGCCTCGTCAAAGCCTGCCTCGGTGAATCACGGAACTCTTCCAAGAATCATACTCAACGCCGATTCCGGCGGTAAAGCCGTTCACCGCGCACCGGAGGGCCGATCGTCCGAAAACTCGACGCGCAGAGGCGGGACAGCAACAATCTAGGAAGAACCTGGCCGCCGGCCTGCGACGGCGACGGTCACGCGGGGCGCTTGAACCTGATCGCCGGCTTCTTCGATCTCGCAAGGAACTGGAACGCACTGTGGTTTCCGACTTGATCGCCATGACGATCCCGACCGCCCTCTTGGGGCTCGCCGCCAACGCGCTGCTCCTGCTGGGCTCGTTCTGGTTGGCTCGTCACCTGTTGAGACAGCCGCGCGGTCTGGCCGAGGTCCTGGCCACCGCCGTGATCTTCTGGACCGCGTGCACGCTCGGACTCGAAATCCTTGGTGCCATTGGTGCGATTTCCTTGGGCGGCGTTCTCGCCTGGTGTGGCGTAGTCTTCGCTCTTGGCGCCATCGTTCGCTGGCGTAAGGGCCCGGTCGGTCGCGCTCTATCGGTCCGGGAAATAGGCGAGCCGCTGTCGTGGGATGCCCTGGCCAGCGTGGCGCTGCTCCTCCCGGCGGCGCTCTACAATGCGACGCGGTCGGTGCTTCTGGGCGTGAAGGTCGTGAGCGACGGCCCCATCTATCACCTCTATTTCGCGGCGCGGTGGTGGAAAGCCGGTCGATTGTTCCTGGTGGCCGCTCCGTTCGGTGAAAACGCGGCGACATACTTCCCCGCCAACGGCGATCTCTGGTTCACATGGCTATTGGCGTCGTGGGGAGGCGACCGTTTCGCCAAGGTCGGGCAGGCTCCGTTTCTGCTCCTGGCTGCGCTCGCGGCATACGGCTGTGCCCGCGCGCTCGGGGCGGGTCGCTCGTCCAGTCTGATCGCAACCTGTTGGTTTGCCTGCTCGACTCCCGTGCTGCTGTTTTCGTTCGAGCCCAACGTGGACACCATCTTCGTCGCGGGCTATCTCATGGCCGCGTACTTCTTCCTCCAGAGCTTTCGCGGCGAGAACAGCATTGCCCCACTCTTCCTGGGGTCGTTGTCCGCGGGATTGGCCCTTGGCACCAAAGCCGTTGCCATCGTCTTTATTCCCCCGCTCATCGCGCTGGTCATCGGCGGAATCTTCCTCCAGCGTACATCGGCTCGGACCAGATTGGTTCGCTCGATCGCAGTCGCGGTTGTGCCGCTCGTAACGGGAGGCTTCTGGTTCGTTCGCAACGCTCTGCTCACGGGTAATCCCTTGTATCCGCTGGACGTTCGACTGGGGGGCCAATCGCTGCTTCACGGCTGGTACGGGCCTGACGCAATGCGCCTCAGTCCCTACTACGTCGCGTTTGGCGATTGGAGGTCTCTGTGCAAAAACCTCGAGGCCGTGCTCGATCTCAGGCTGATACCGCTGTGGTTCGCGTCGCTCGCCGGGGTCTGGGCGATCAACAACCCGAAGATCAAGTCGACGCGGGGATGGATCGCGGCTTTTTCGCTGCTGGCGGTCGCAAACGTCGCGCTATACTGGACTTTTATTCCGTATCGTACGCAACAGCGATTCATGCTTCAGTCGGCGGGGCTCGGCGTTGTACCCTTGGCGATGACGCTCGACCGGGCAAGATGGGTCCGTCACCTGGCGGTGTTCTTGCTCGGGATCCACTTGTTCGTGCCAATCGACTGGCCGTTTGACGCGCGCCCCGGCGCGATCAGCCGCGTTCAGACGCGGGCCGACGATTCGGCCGCGAGCGCTCCGATTCCACTGATCCCCAGGTTTCGACGGATTTCGCGTACCGAGGGGTGGCTGCGAGCAGCCCAGAGCGACGGGTTCTTGCTGGGCACCGTGGTGGCGGCGGGCCTCACGGTATGGGCGTTCAGACGAGTCTGGGAAAGCGCGGCTGGCCGCGGGCGTCGCGCGATGCTGGCGGTTGCCGCGACGGCGCTCTTCGTCTGGCTGGGTTACCTCGACGTCTGGCGGGACGGAATCGACTCGCGGCTCGAGTTCTATCCGATTTTCCTCGATTACTTCATCGGCTGGCAAAACTTCGATATTCATTGCGGACCGACCGGGTCGCGCGTTGCGTACGCGGGAACCAATATTCCCTATTATCTCCTGGGGCGGGGTCTGCGCAATGAGGTCCGATACATCAATATTGACCGCCATCGAGACTGGCTGCTGCACGATTACCATCGCGAGGCGCAATCGCGCGGACAAGGTCTATGGCCGAATTCCAGGCCCGGATGGGATCGGATGCAGCCAGACTCTCACGCATGGCTCGAAAATCTCGACGCCGAGGGTATTCAGCTATTGGTCGTGACTCGCGTCAACCCCGGTGAGGGTGCTCACAACGTCGCCGATGCCGAGCGATTCCCGATCGAGCGCCGCTGGGCGGATTCTCATCCCGAGCGGTTCAAGCCCCTTTACGGCCTGGCCGAGAAAGATCCGCAGTTCCGCATTTACCGAATCCGGCCGCCGGCTCTCGACCGGTGATCTCGCACGTCTCCACGGCCTCGCCGCCGCAATCGTCTGCGCGCGCAATTCGCCGCCGACCGGGGCGATTCCACCGATTGGCACGCCCTCATTGTGAGATCGCCGGACAAAATACCGGCATCTTGTACGGATCTTGCCGCGAGATCGCACTAACTATTAGAAGAGATGCCATCGGAAACGAGTCGATCACGGAAATCGGAGCGAGGTCTCAAATGCGATTAACTCTCAGGACGCTCTTGGCTTGGCTCGACGATACCCTTCAGCCCACGCAGGTCCGGGAGATCGGGATCCAGGTCGCGGCGAGTCCATTTGCTCAGGAGCTGACGGAGCGCATTCATCGAGTGAGCCGCCAGCGGCGGCTTTCCGTCCCCAGGAGCTCCGGTCCCGAGGCCACGGATCCCAATGTGGTCGCAAGCTATCTGGATAACGACCTCGACCCCGAAGACGTCGCGGAATACGAAAAGAAATGCCTCACCTCGGACGTCGATCTCGCTGAAGTGGCCAGCGTCCATCAGATTCTGAGTCTCCTGGGCCAGAAGGTGAAGGTGCCGGCCGAGGCGCGGGCACGGATGTATCAACTGGTGCGAGGGCGCGAGGCGATGCGTCCGAAGAAGCCAGGCTCCAGCCGGTCTACGAGGCCGGAGCCCGTGACGACGCCGATTCAACCGTGGGTGGTTCCTGAGCTGCCGCGGCGTTCGTGGATCGAGCGGTACGGTCCGGCGATCGCGTGTCTGGTGTTGATCGGCTTATCGAGCTACACGGCATGGCGAAGCTTGATGGCGCCCCTGGAGCCGTTCGTCACGCCCGGTGGACTGGCCAGCGTGGTCGATGGCACGCCGCTCGCGTCCACAGAACCGCTGGCAAAACCAGACACACCGTCCGCTCGCCCGGTCGATCCGGATGAGCAGGTCGCTTCCGCCGGCGGCGGCGCCGGCGTGGCCGCCCCATCTCGAATTGCCGACGAAGCAGAGCCGGCGGGTCAGAATGCCAAGCTGCAGGAACTTGCGGAAGCGAAAGGCGCGAAGACGCCGGATTCCGCCACCAAACCCGCGCAGGAGCCGTCGCCCCCCGCGGTAATCGCTCCGGGATCTGTTGGACAGGCATCTTCGCCGGACGGAATCCTCCTGCGATTCAATGACGGCCAGCGCGAGTGGGTGCGCCTCGCGGAGCCGACCCCGGTCGCGCTCAACAACCGGCTGCTCTGCCTGGTGCCATTCCGGGCGATGCTCACGCTCGGGAAGACGCAGATCACCATGCTGGGTGGAACCGAGATTCGCATCCTGCCCCAGTCAACCGACGAGGTGCCGGCAATCGAGCTGGTACAGGGCAGGGTCTTGCTCCGGAAACATCCCGCCGGCTCCGTCAAAGTGGGTGTTTCCGATCGCGTCGTCAGCCTCGAGCTACCCGCGGACAGCGGTGCCGCCCTGGAACGGCTGGTTCGCCTGGATTATGGACGCATCCTGACGCCGTCCCCGCCTCTGGTCATCTACTGCACGTCCGGCGAGCTTTCGGTGTCAATCGACCAGAGGCATGAGACGTTGACGGCAAGCGATGCCCTTTCGATTTCCAGTGGCGGAATCAAGCGCGGGAACGAAGACACGTCCCCACCGTGGGCGACCGACGCCGAACCTCCGGCCGATGAGCGGACGACGCGAGAAAAATTCGCGAAGATGTTTCATTCCGGCCGACCCGTTCTGACGGAGATTGTCACCGCCAGCGAAGACGGGAGCCCAGACATGAGGGTCTTGTCGGTCATCGCGCTCAAATCGCTGGGAGACATGTCATTCCTGATGCCGATGCTGTCGCGCCCGAACGACCCGGTTGTGCGACGCACCGCGCTGGCGCTGATTCGCTCGTATCTCGGGCTCGGGCCGGACGCCGCGAGCCGCGTGCGCGACCTGCTCGTCGAGGTCTTCGGCGACGATACCGCGGCCTTCATCGGTAAGATGCTGATCGGATTTTCCGCGGAAGAGGCCTCCAATCCGCAGCTCTATGAGCAACTGGTCACGATGCTTGCGCCGGAACAGCCGTCAATCGGAGTGCGTGAGCTGGCCCTTGATACGCTCAAGCGACTCACGGGGCATCCGGATATGGGCTATGATCCGGATCATCCCGAAGGCAAGGGTTATAACGCCTGGAAGGACCTGCAGCGACAGGGCAAACTTCGCCCAGGGTCGCCAAGGCCTGCCCTGAAGTGAGACCGGGCGAGCCTCGGGCGTTCTTGACCGATGCTGATAACTTCACGTCACCATAAATTGATGTAGCCCGTGTGAGTCGACGGGCCGGCGGATTCGCGCGGGGGGCTTCCGCTTCCAAGGGTCATCGCGGCCTGTTCGAGCGTGGAGGCGAGGCGCCGGGTGTGTTATAGTTTATCTCGTCGGAAGAAACGGAAAGTGAGGCAATCTCCTCGTTCCACGCTCCGTCATCGCAGACTTGCGACGGACTTCCGGTGCGGCAAGGCCGGCCATGTCATGCAACTCGAGAAGGTGCTGCGCCTTGGATTTTATCGCGAATCTGATGCTCGGCATGGGCTGTCTGTTCCTGGCCCAGGCGAAGCCCGCTCGCTCAGAAGGGGACTCACCTCGCGCCGTGACGCCCCCCGCTGCGCTTTCGGGACCACCTGCGGCCCAGAGCTCCTCGCCTTGGTTCATCATCCTGAACAGCCCGCAGGACCTCGACGAGCTGTGGCGCAAGATGCAGCACCCCGACCTGGTCGTGACCAAAGGCGATCAAGCGGCGGCCGTGTTGCCGCCGACAGGATCGACGGGCACACAAATCGCGCCGTACCTGGTCGAGTCTGTCCGAGTCCGCGGCCGCGTCGCTGGAGATTTCGCCGATCTTTTGGTCGAGCTCACCGTCGTGATGAGATCGCCAGGCTCGGCCTGGGTGCCGATCCGTCTCGACAAGGAGCGCCTCCGGGGCGCGCGGGAAGGTAAGGTCGAACTGCCCCTTCGGATGAGCGAGCTCGCGCAGTGGGAGGTCAAGATCGCCGGCGAGGGCGAGCATCGAATTCAGATCGATCTGAGGGCGCCGGTGGACGTTGAGCTTGCGCCAGAGCACTTTCGCTCGCCATTCCGGCAGCCGCCTCGACGAGTTTGGAGCTGGATTTCTCGCATCGTGAGTCAGATATCACGATCGGCGCGAACGAAGATTTTGGCCAACGAGAACTCGATGACGGCAACGGCAGCCGGCTGAGTGCCCATCTGACGCCGCGATCCAAGCTGGATGTGAGCTGGACCGACCGCGGAGAGTCCGGCGCGCAGAATGCTCCCCTCTTGACCGCGCAGGGAGAAATCGCGATCGACGTGGACGCGTTCAGCATTCAGTCCCGCGCGTCATGGGCCATTCAGTGCGTGCGAGGGACGACACGGACCCTGGAGCTCCGGATCGACGACCAGGACGAGGTCACCGAGCTGCAGGTCGATGATCGAACCGCGCCGGCGGGCGTCCAGCGCGATCGCGCGGCCGGCAAGCTCACCGTTCGGCTCGAGGATTCGCTGCGCCGGCGCCGAGAAGCGGCTGATCATCAAAACGCGGCGCACGTTTTCGAGCGCAGACACGCGGCGCATTTCATTCGTGGGATTTCCTCTGACCCACGCTCGCGAGCAGTCGGGATTCATCGGCATCACACAGAGCTCGAATTTATGGGTCGGCCCCGCCACCTCGCGCGGGCTGCGGCGCATCGACACCACGAAGCTACCGACCGAATTGCGCGCCCGCCCCTCGACGCGACTCGCATTCGAGTTTCTTGATCAGCCGTTCCTGCTCGAGCTTTTGATCGAGCCTTCGCCTCCCCTGGTTCGGGCCGAATCGAATACCGTGTTTCAGCTCGATCAGGACCAGGCGCAGAGCGAAACCAGTCTGGCGCTCCGGTGGGTTCACGGCCGGCCTTTCGAGGTGGAGCTCGCGGTGGCGCCCGGTCTGAGAGTGGTTTCGATCGGCCCGCCCGACGTCGTCGAGAGCTCGCACCAGGCGACCAGAGCCACGGATCGCGCGCATGGCGAATCGAGCTCGGAGGCGAGCCGCTTGTCCATCCGCTTCACGCCGTTTGCGCGCGACCAGAACAAGGTGGTGCTCCGACTGATCGGCCAGCAGAGCGTGCCGCACGAGGGTTCGATCAAGCTGGGGCTCTTCAGGCTGGAAGAGGCAATTCCGTTCCACGCGACGTACAGCTTGGTCGCCGAGCGCGGTATCGCGCTCGAGCTGGAAGAGAATTCGGGTCGGCTGAGGCGCGCGACCGAAAGCACGTCGGGATCGGGAGTCACGCCGAGCGAGATGCCCTGGGCATCCCCGCGCAAGGACGCATCCACCAGGCCGCTATTGCTCGAGGATGACGGAAACGCACCCGCTGTCCCGATCCGAATCACGCGGCAGGCCCGTTCGCTCTCGCAGGAAACAATCCTGACCGCGGGCGTACTGCCGCGATCGATCGAGGTGTCGCAGCGGACGAACCTCACGGTGAGGCACGGCAGCCTGTCGGCCCTCGAGATCAGAGTGCCGGCGGCCATCGCCGACCGGTGGGAGCTCTCGGATAAGCAGGACACAAGTCGCGAGGACCTCGGTCGAGATACGGACGGCGCGACGACGGTACCGAATCTTGTTCGATCGGCCGGTCTTCGACCAGGTGGCGCTGCGGTTTCGCTACCGCCTCCCGCTGGCGCCCGGCCTCCAAGCCAGCACCGCGCGGGAAGTCGCGATTCCCTGGATCTCACTGAAGGAAGAGCACACCGCGGCGGCGAGGCTGGATCTGTCGCTTGCGCCCGAGATCGTGCTGGCGGAAGTCGGCCCGGGATGGGTCCGCGGCAGCGACAGCCGAATCGAGCCCGCGAGCGATGGCTCGCTTCTGCATTTCGTGGAAGAAGCACCAGCCGGCGCAGCTCGACCGTTCACGTTCAAGGCCCTGGCCTTGGAGCCGGTTCCACTTCCATCCTGCGTGGTTCCCCGACTGCTGATCAAAACCGTTCGCGCGGCCGACGACACGATCAGGACGGCCGCCTCGTACTGGGTTGAATCACATGGCCCCGACTTTCCTTTCGCGCTCCCCGCGGGAGCCCGCTGGATCGGTGCCCGAATCGGCGGGCGGATCGCCAGCCAGGTCGGGCACGATCCTGGAAGCTCCGAATACCGGCTGCGGTTTCCAGGCGATGTGGGGGCCAGACCCGTTCTGGTCGAGCTCGAGTATCAGGAAAGCGGCGAGTCCGCTCGCGCAAGCTGGCGGGCACCGCGGCTTCTGGAGGGGGGAGTCGTCCTGCAGACTCTCTGGGAAATGCGCCTGCCATGGAGCCTGGCGATCGTCGGGATACCGCGCGGCTGGTCGGATGAGAATCAGTGGTACTGGTCTGGTTACATGTGGAAACAACGCCCTTGGAGGAATATCGCCAGCTTGAACGAATGGCTGCAGGGCGCCTCTCCGCCGGCCTTGGGATTGGTCGGCTTCGACGCGGCGAATCCCGACGACGCGGATCGCTACGTGTTCAGTCGCAGCGGCGAGCCCGGCCCGATCGGCCTGTGGTTTGTGAGGCGCTCGTGGCTGGTCGCGATCTGTTCCGGTGCGACGCTCGTCCTGGGATTCGTGGCGATTTTTTCCAGGATTCAATTCCGAATTGTCTGGATGCTGTGCGCTGTCGCCGGCTTGCTCGCGGCTGTGCAGTTACAGCCGGGTGTGACGTTTCTTGCATTGCAGTCGTCCGTGATCGGCGCTTTATTCCTGCTGCTGGGGCTCTTGATCGAGCGCATGATCGAGCGCCGCCAGATGGCCGTCGCTGCCGACCGGTCGCGGCAGCAGCCCAAACGGCCGCATCGCCGCCGATTCATCGTTGAATCGATCAGCCGGCGTCGGGTCCGATGATTCGACGGCAATTCGTGCTCGTGTGCCATCCACACTGGATCATGTGCCCGCGCCCAAGGGAACCGCTCATCTCCCGGAAGACGCCGCGCAGTTCTACGGTGGAACGCGCATGACTGGCCCATCGATATGAAGCCGGTTTCTGTCTCTCTGGAACCAGGTTCGAGCCGCCGCGAGGTCCGGTTGGGTCCATCCTCCCTGCTGCGGCTCTGCCTTACCACACCCGGCGCCAGGAATTGATAATTCGACAATGCGTCCCAGCTCTGGTGGCTCGACCACCAATACACGTCGGAAAGCAAGGAGGTGCCCATGCCGAGTCAGGCTGCCTGGGCTCCTCGCCGTCGCGCTCTTGCTATTCGCCGGTTCGAGCGGGGCATCGGATCCCGAGATCGTGCGCGTGCGTGTTCCCGCGAGCGAAGTCTCGAAGTGGTTTCCGGCCGGCACTGAGCTCCGGGTCATGCCGCCGGATCAGTTTGAGACGCTCGTTCAACGCGCGATCGCGGGTTCATCGCGCGAACCAGCGCCACTGGCCCCTCGCCTGGTCCGGGCTCGTCACCGGGCGCGGTGGGAGTCCGGGGTTCTATCGGGCCATACCGAGCTCCTGATCGAAGCCGCCGCGAGCGGCCCCGCTGATTTTGTCCTGGAGCCGTGGACTCCGGCGATTCTCCCCATGCCCCAGACCGCGCAAAAGCTCGGAGCTCAGGATTCCGGAATGCCGAGATTGTGGATCGCGGAGGAGCCGGCACAGACCATCAACCTGGACTGGGAGCAACGGCCGCGATCGCTGGCCCGGGGGAGCAGCTTCACCCTGGGACTGCCGGGCGACGAAACGACCGTCTTGGCTCTGGAAGTTCCGAAGCAGTGGATACCGGCCGCCGAGCGCGGCAGCGGCGGGGCCCGCAACCGGCCGCGACGCCGGGATGGAGCCTCTGGGAATTCGAAGCCGAGTCGGGTCGAATCGAGCTTCAGCTCTATGATCCAAGCGCGAGCCAGCCGCTGGCCGTGCAGGACGCGTGGCTCTCCGGTTCGACACAGATCGACCTGCGTCGGACATCAACTCGCAATCGAGGGCTGGTCAACTGGACGGCCGATTGGCGACTTGAGCTCGACCCTCGCAATCCGCGCCCGCTGGAGTTCGAGCTCGATCCCGACCTCGAGCTCATCAAGGTCGAGGGCCCCGCAGTCCGAGGATATCGCATCAAGCACGAGGGAACCGCACGGCGCCTCGAGGTGACCTTCGGCGGCGACCTGCAATCAACGACCCGGCTCCAGTTCTTCGCCAGCGCGCGTGTGCCGCTGGAGGGTCGCTGGAATATCCCGGCGATCGTGCCGCAGGACGTGGTGTGGACCGGTGGGAATACGACGGTGATCCTCGACGAGCTTCACAAGGTGGAAGAGTGCAACGAGGCAGCCGGGTCCCGGATCGTCAAACCGCAACTCGATTCCGGTCCGGACGAGCGACTCGTCTTCGAGTCGGAATCACCACGGTCGGTCGCGCAGCTCGTGTTCAAGAAGCCGCGGGCAGAATCGTCGTGCGCGGTGCGAGGCCAGCTCTTCATCACCGGTTCGCCATGCAGGCTAGAGACCGAGCTGGAATGGACGTTTCATCAGGGGACCGTTTCCGAGCTGGAAGTCGACCTGAGCCCGGCATGGGTGCCTGACAAGGTCGCGATTCGCGGTCTGAGCGATCCGGTGGCCTGGCATTCCTCCGTGCTCGCTTCCGGAGGCACGAGACTCTCCATCGCTCTGCCGCCGACCACGTCAGCCCTCAAGGAGCTGGTGCTCTCCTTGGCGCAAGCTCGTCGATCAAGGGCGGCCGCGGCCCGCTGGAATTACCGCGGGTCATCCCAGTCGGCACGCGCGTGATCGACGAGGCGTGGCTGGCGTGGGTCGATCAGGGGACGATGATTCAGCCGACCGTGGCCCGAGGACTCGTCTGGATCGATCCCAGCCTCGTTCCGGGCCTTCTCTCCGCGCCGCCCTTTGGGAACCGACGTGCACGAGGCGCTCGGCATGGCGCTGGATCTCCGAATTTGGCGTTGCACGAATTGATCGCGAGCGGGTCGAACAAGAGCCGAACGCGTCCATACGGGTCCTGCGCAGGCCGATCCCATGGCCCGGCGTCTCGTCGTTGACGGCCGCCTGGTGGTGACGGCCGGCGCGGCGGTCCTCGAGTCCGTCCCCGTGTGGATCGCCGAGAGCGCGATATCCCTCAATCTCTGGCGATTCGAAGACGAGTCCGACGGCACTCGGCTTGCGATCGAGCCGATCGACGACGCGAGCCGCGGCGCGCTGGGATTTCCGAGTGAAGGGGCCGCTCTGCGCCTCAAGGTCAAGGTGTCCAGCCAGAGTGAAAAAATCATACGCTTTCATGCGGAATATCCCTGGATGTCTCACGGCTCGATTCCCCTGCCGGCCGTTTCCCGCAAATTCTTGCTGCGCGGCATCATCGCGATCGAGACGCCGATCGGAACGCGCACTCGACTGCAGGCGACCGGATTGCGCCGGCTCGACGCCAAGGCAGAAGCCCAATCGGGGCTCGAGCCCGACCTCGAGCCGTTAAATGCCAGTACGGATGACCCGTCTTCATATAAAAATGCAAATCATGCGCTATTTGAATATAACAAGGCTGGCTGTCGGCTCGAGCTGGCAACCGAGCCGCTGGCTGCTGCGAGCCTGCCGGGGGTTATTCGCGAGGCTTTGCTGACGACGCTCGTGGACCCGAAAGGTACCACCGTGAATCGTCTGCGGCTCGTTGTCCATCCCGGGGAGGCCCGCTCGCTCGAGCTCGGGATTCCGACGAACATGAGCGTCGTGCGCATCCGTCGCGACGGAACGGATGTCGCGCCGATCGCGCCGCGACCAAGCCTGTCAATCCCGTTCCCGATGCCGGGCTCGGGGACCGGCTCGTACACGATCATCGTCGATTACACCAGAGCGTACGCGGTGATTTCCGACGGGGCTCCCCTGCAGCCGGACCTTCCGGAGTTGACCTTGCCCTGCCTCTCGTTTGTCTGGGAGCTGGTCGCTCCGCCCGGATGGAGAGCCGCGGACGCGGGGCCGGGCTGGATCGCTAATGACCGCGAGAACCTCTTCGATTGGCCCTACGCCTCGCTAGGATTATGGAATCCGCCGTGGAGCTTTTTGAGCGGCCGAATCCGGGCTTCCGACGCGGAGACTTACCGCAATCTGGACGACATGCTCGTCGACTCGCCGTCCGACGAGCTGACCTTCGCGGAATGGTTCAGCCGTTGGGACTCGGGACCGCGACCGATCGTGATCGACCGCCTGTCGCTCAGCTCGGCGGGATTCGGGCCGAAATCACTGTGCGTCCCGAGCCGGCATAGCGGTGAGCGCCGGAACGTCTCGCTCGCGACCTTGCAGCAACACGGGCTGGCCATCATTCGTTTCCAGGAAGCCCTTCTGATCACGACGATCACGCAGCGGCAGAGATTCGAGCAGCGTGATTGCTGGGCGGAGCCGCTGGCCGAAGCCCTGGTGTGGGGATCGGATCGAACCGATCGATTTCAGACACTGCCACGCTGGCGAGGAGAGCCTCTCACCAAAGCTCACGGCGACCGCGGGCGAGGACTCGACCGAGCGAATCAAGCCTCCGCAAGGGTGGACGAGCTGGAGGTTCGCGCGGGCCACACTGGCCGAGACAGGATGGGTACGTCCATCTGATCGATGTGAGCCGGCGTATCCTCGCGAGCTGGATCATCATCTGCCTCTGCGTGATTGCCTGGATCTGGTGCTGCCGGCGGTTGGGCCACCGCCGGTTCCTGCCGCTCCTTTCGCTCCTCGCGGGGAGTCTGATCGCTGAGTGGCTGGTTCCCACACGATACGCCAGCTTCATCGCCGCGGTATTTCTCGCCGCGTTCATGATCACGTTGATTGAGCTCGGACAGGGTTTGAGGCGTGGGCTCTTCGAGAGCGGGGCCGCCGTTCGTTTCAACAGCCGGCTGTTTCGCCGCGCGGCCGCCGCGGCGGTCACGGCGACCCTGCTCGCGCTCGTGTTCGCGAGGCTTGCTTCCGGGCAGCCGGTGGCTCCGCCCGAGCGCGGCTCCAGGGTCCTGGCGTTTTTTCCGTATGAAGGCTCGTTCGATCCCGACCCGGCCGGCCAGGAATGTGATCCTCCGCCTCGCGGATTTCGCTCGGCTCTCGCGCCTGGCGGGAGAGGACGTCTCGCCGCCCGTGCCGATCGGTGCGAGCGATTTCCGCCTTCGCACACAATCGACGAAGCAGAGCGGTCTGACGGTGACCGTCGAGAGCGAGATCGAGCTGATGGCCTCGGGTCAGGGACCATTCACATGGCGAATCCCTGTCGCGTCCGCGCGACATCGAAGCGACGCTGGACGGGAAGCGCGAATCCGATCCGATCGAGCCCGGGGGCCTGACGGGAACGGGCGTATTTCCCGGCGGGCAGCCACAAGCTCGTGATTTCGATCGGCAGCCGACGAGCGACGCGAGGACGGATCGAGACGCTCAGTCTTCCCGGTAAACGCCATGCCGTCGGCTCGCATCGCTGTCGACCCCGGCGAAGCAGCCGAGCGACCAGTCGAACCGAACGCGCTGCGGCGCATGGAGCGTGCGGGACGACGGTCTGGTCGCCGGCCGGCTCGGCCCCGCTCGAGCGGATCGAGATTCGCTGGCCAAGGCGCGAATCTCCCGCGCACCGGCCGGTCCGTCGGGACGGTTGAGGGCTTGATCTTGTGGGACATCCATCCCGCCGGCGATCGCGTCCGAGCACGGTTCGCGATTCATCAGCGCCGCATGAGCTGTCGCACGATCCGGTTCGCGCACCAAGCCGGGCTTGATCCTTCGAACGGGGCGAGTGACCGACGATCGATGGACACCTTCTGGCGAAGAGGACGCCCGGAACACGAGGAATGGACGTTGCATGTCGATCCGCCGCTTCAAAGGCGGCTCAACGATCGAGCTCGACTGCTGGATGCCCGGCGAACAGCGACACGAGGAGACGGCGAGAAGCCGTCGGCGGCTCGCCGACTCGCGGGCTGGTCTACCCCGCCGGCTCCCCCGTCTGCGGCCCATCGGCGTCGAGCGGTATTCCGGATCGGTGGGCGTTCGCAGGCCGGGAGACTGGACGGGGCGGTTCGATCCGATCCCGGACACCGAGCCGATCAGCGACGAATCATTCGTGAAGTCGTGGGGAAGCCTTCCCGAGGAGCCGCTGACACTCTGCGGGACGAGCCGGTTCGTCGCGCGACTGCCAAGCATCGCTCTCGACCGGCCCGACGCCGACGAGAATCCTGGTCAAGCCGACGTTCAGCTTCAGCTGGAATCCGGGCGGATTGTGATGACGGTCGAGGCCGAGCTCTCCGAGCTCTCCGGTCATCTGCGGCAGCATCGAGGCCAAGCTCCCCGAGGATATCCGCATCATCAAGTGACGGCGGACGGGCTCGCGGACTGGACGACGACTCTTCCGATCGACCGGTTGCGGCTGATGTTCGATCGGCCATTCTCGCGACCGCAACGGCGTCTCCGCGTCCTGGGCTGGATCCCGCTCGCCGAGGATCCGCTGCAAATCGGCCTCGCGACAGCACCGGATCCGCGTCCCGTGGATCCGGTGGGAAGGCGTGCGAAGAGCAGGCGCCGGCTTCCTGACGGTCTCCTCGATATCGAAGCTCGAGATCCAGGGATCGACGGGCATCGACGCTGATCTCTTCGGAATCCTCGGGCACCGGCGGGACGACTTCACCGCGCAATCGCCTGACCTATCGCGTCGACGATCCTCGGAAGCTCGGCGAAATGTCTGGGAGTCATTCCGGCCCGCGTCAGCGTTGCCGATCGAGAGTCAGATGACGATCCATCCCGATTCGGCGGAGTGGGTGGCCGTGCTTCGCTACGACGTGGTCGGGGGCGCGCTCGACGCGATTCACCTCAAGATGCCCGCCGCCTGGGCGGCCAGCGCCGAGCTTCATTTCGCGGGAAGCGGATATCAGTTGACGACGGAGACGCGCGGCCCGACCGCGTTCTGGACGATCACGCCGGAACGCCCGATCTGGGGCTCGCAGCGATTTGTGCTGCGGTCGAACTGTCCCTGGGTGCCGACCGGGAGATCGTTCAGCCGGAGATTTCTCCGCTGGGGCGAGGGGCGGTCGATGCTTATCTGGCGGTCGTCAACGCGACGCGGCCGCCCGCTCGTCGATCGACAACTCGGTCGGCCTGGAGAAGCATCGCTTACGGCGAGCGATTCCGGGCCAGAGAGTTTGCTGTGCACGCTGGGGCGGCCCTCGGTGCGTACAGGGTCAACGTCGAGCCCTGGGTTCTGCGCGTTCAACTAGCACGCAGCGCCTCGGAGACCGGTGATTCTCAAAGTGGATTCGCGGCGCTTTCGTTTGCCGACTTGACAGTCGTGGCGATGCCCGACCGGTCGAGCGTGGGACGCGCCTTGTACGAGACCATCGCCTCGAGTGGGTCGGTCTTTGCGTTCGAGCTGCCGCCGGGGGGCGAGCTCGTCTGGGCCACTGTCGATTCCGACACCGCTGTGCCCCTGCGGTCGGATTCCGGCACGTACTCGATCGCACTACCGGATCGCGGCCCGTCACGCGTCGGCGTGTTCTGGCAATGCGGACCCGCGTCCTCGCAGCCAGCGGGGTCAACCTGGCCCGTGGCGCTTCCCAAGGCGGGCCGAGGCGCGGCCACGACTCTGGTCACGGTCACGATGCCGCCAGATTTCGTGGTCCGCGGCGATTTCGCAGGACTGGAATCGACCACCATGGCCCGCATGGAGATGGCACGAGCCGACTGGCTGGCCCGCACCATCGGCGATTTCGTGGCGAAGATCGATCGCAGCTCGGGCCGGCACCACGAGAAGCTCGTGAATTTGCTCGTTAGCCATGAGATGGCACTGCGGAGCGCCGATCGGAGCGAGGCGCAAAGCTTGGCAACGGCCCCTGGCGCGAAGCGTGCCCGCGTGCCGGGCGATTCCGAGCTGATCCGAGCCGCCCGCGCGGCCAGGGTTGAAACCACGCGCAGAGCCGGCCTCGACCAGGATCTTGCCGCCGCGGCGTTTTATCTCGGAACATCGCCGGCGAATGGCGCGCGTCCGCTCGTCGGCGTCGCCGAATCGGGCGCTCCCGACCGAATTCGCCGCCTGGGATATCCACTGGCGCTCATCGGCGCTCTGCCTGGACTCGACCAATCGGCATCCCGGCCGTCGCTTTCTCTCGAGCGTCGACCCTGGCCAGACAGTGCGCGATATGGACGTGGAGCATCATACCTCGCACTGGCCGTTGTGCTCGGAATCGTCGTGGTCACGACCGTCCGGCGCCAGGGCGTCTGGGGCCAGTTACTCGGATTGGTGCTGGCTCTGGGACTCGCCGCCGCGACGGGCGGACCGGCGATCGTCCTTGGTGGCTTGGGATTGGCGATTCTCGGCTGGAACACGCACCGACATTGAGCGAACTGGATTTCGCGTCAAGCTAGGGCGCGCTCTGATCCGGCCGTCTGCGACTTCCATGCAGGCTGATTCAGCCGATGAGCTCCTTGATCGGTTGACCTCCATCGACCACCTTGATCGGCCGGCCTCGTGGAGTCGTGTACTGGGTTGCGATGTTGATCCCCATGGCTTTGGTCATGGTCGCGATCAGGTCCATCACACCGATGGGACGCTCAACCACGTCGACTCCGTCTTTATCGGTGGCACCGACGACCTGGCCGGCTTTCATACCGCCGCCGCCGACCACGACCGACCAGCTGCGAGGCCAGTGATCGCGACCGGCGTTTTGATTGATGCGCGGCGTGCGGCCAAATTCACCCATCCACACGATGGTCGTTGTGTCGAGCAACCGGCGCTGGGCCAGGTCGGCCACCAGGGCGGCCATGCCCTTGTCGAGCTCCGGAAGCAGCCGCTTCGAGAGCGCATCGAAGTTGTTCGTGTGCGTGTCCCAGCCACCGAGCGAGACCTCGACGTAAGTCACCCCCCGCTCCACGAGCCGCCTGGCCATCAAGCAGCCGGACCCGAACGAGCCTTTGCCGTACGACTCGCGCACCGCCGGGGGCTCTTGATCGAGGTTGAACGAGTCTTGATAGCGAGAGTTCATCATGCGGAGCGTCTTGTCGTAGACAGCCCGGTGATCGACGGCCGCCTGGGCGCCGCGCTGTGCGGCGAACTGGTTTTCGACCTGGCTGAGCATGTGGAACCGCCGTTCCATCCGCCAGGCCTCGACGTCCTTGGGCGGACGCAGATTCGCGATCGGGGCATTCGGATTCTGGACGACGAAGGGCGCGTGCGACATCCCGAGAAATCCGGCCCCGATTCCCGGCGAGTTGATCGAGATGCAGTGAGGCAGGTCGAAATGCTCGAGCCGCTCGCCGAGCTCCATCCCGCAGACGGAGCCCCATCCGGGGTGTACGACGGTCGGGTTGGGGGTATACCCCGTATGCATCACGTACGTGCCGCGATCGTGGTTTCCTTCCTTGGAGTCCAGCGAGCGCAGAATATTCAAGTGATGCATCTGTTTGGCCATCTTGGGCAGATGCTCAGAGATCTTGACCCCAGAAGCCGATGTGTCGATCGGTCGGAACGGCCCGCTGTTTTTCTCGCTGTCGGGTTTCAGGTCCCAGATGTCGAGGTGGCTAGGGCCGCCCGACATCCACAGCACGATGCAGCTTCGGTTCGTCTTTCGAAGGTTGTGCGCCGAGGCTTCGAGAGACGAGAAGAACTGGATCGCGGGAACGCCCAGTGCCGTGGAGGCAATGTGTCCCAGCCAGTGTCGCCGAGTCATCGGGCTAAAGGGCTGTTGCAGGTCGGACATGAGATGGGTACTCCTCCAACCGACGGGCTTGATCGTGCAGCCGCATCGCCACGCGGCGACGCCAGGGGGTCCAGTTCGACCAGTTTTCAGTGAATGAGAACAAATTCGTTCGAATTCAGCAGGGCCCAGAACAAGTCTTGCAAGACCTGCAAGCTATCCGGAAACGCTTCGAGATACTGCCGCGCCCTGCGTGATTTCCCGGGGCGAGGGGAACCGGCTGAGCGCTGCCAGGTAAATCGAATTGACCATGAACCCCTCGGGCGACCTACCCTGACGCTGCGCCTGGTCGATGACGTCGCCCAGGAAGCTGCCCGGCTTGCCGGAGAGGGCCTCGTTCATCATCTCCCCATTCATCATCATCAGTGCCTGAGGGATCGTGCCCTGAAAGCCGCTCGACTCCTCGCCTTCGTCGTTGGCAAAGGCAAAGAGGAACTGGTTCGACCAGGCATCGCGCTTGCGGTGGTCCTCGTCGCCCGAACCTGAGCGATGTGCCCTCGTGGCGGTCATCAGCGAGTCAAATAGCTGCTCGGGAGTCATCGGCTTGAGCTGCATCTGGCTGAAAAGACCGTCGTCCTTTTCGCTTCCCTTTGTTTTCGAGCTGCTGAGCTGATACGGCCGGCTCAGCATGATCCAGCGACAAAGTTTCTTGATGTCGTATCCGCTCGCCGTGAATTCCTTGGCGAGACGGTCCAAAAGCTCGGGATGGCTCGGCGGATTGTGCGAGCCGAAGTCGTCGACCGGATGCACAAAGCCTCGCCCCAGGAAATGCGCCCACGCCCGGTTGACAAACGCCTTGGCCAGGGCTTCGTTACCAGGGTCGGCGATGAGCTTGGCGAGTTCAGCACGACGGATGACATCGGTCCCCTGACTGATTTTTCGCCCATCCAGGAACTTCGGCAGGGCGACGCCGACGAGTCCATTGCGGCGGTCGAATCGGACATACGAGTCGGTCGGCTCATCAGTCAGCTCGGTGTGGTCATAGGCATCGACTCCGGTCGCGTTTGGCTTGGTGACGGCTTCCGCTCTCATACCTTTGAAGAAGGCGTTGATCCCCCAGAAGTGGTCCTGTTTCCATTCGTTGGACGGGTGGTCGTGACACTGGGTGCACTGGATCTGTTGACCGAGGAAAAGTCGCGTCGTGATCGACGTCAGCGGCACCGCATCAAATTCAAGGTGGGCCAGGACATAATTGACGGCTCCGTTTTCCTTGTTGGAGCCCTGAGAGGCCACCAGCTCTCGGACGATTTCGTTCCAGGGGCGATCCGCGGCAAACTGCTTTCGCAGCCAGGTGGTGAGCGCTCGCGATCGACCATTCGCCCCTGGTTGGAGCGCCCGACCAGAAGGATGGTCCAGTCGGTCGCGAGACTCTTTGCATAGTCGGGATGATCCAGCAGGTACTCGATCAGCTTTGCGCGCTTGTCGCTCTCGCGCGTCGAAAGGAACGCTTTTGCCTCCGCGACATTGGGGATGCGCCCCAGCAGGTCGACATAGGCGCGGCGAAGGAACTCATCGTCCCTGGCGGGTCCGGCCGGTCGTATTCCGGCCTTCTTCCAACCTTCCTCGATCGCCTGGTCAATGAACGCCAGCTTCGAGCCAGAGTCTTTCCCGGCTGACCCGGACTTCGATTGATCACCGGCCGACGCGAGACGGACCGCTCCCAACGCGGCGGCGAGCACGCAGCCGCATCGAAGTAGACTCACGCTCTTCGTGTGCTCTCGCCCCCAAACGCTCGAGATCCCTCGCGTATCCATGGAGAATTCCCTCGAAGCCGGCATCGAGATCGCAAGATGAGGTCAACAGCCAACGGGTGGACGCGCAGTGCGAAACGGCTTGCATCCGTGATGCGGAGGGGCGCGGTTCGATTCTATCAGCTGTGGCGCGAAAGCGTGAGTGCGTGCACGGAAGAATGACTCGAGCCACCAAGATTCATACGCAACGATCGCGCGCACGTGACACGAATTTAGATGCGACCCAGGTTCTGGATTACCACCCCAAGTGTACCCGCTTGGGAGTGGTCGGGGCGCCCGCAGTTTCGACAGAACTTCGCAGCGCGGATCCTTTTTCATTCTTCCGGCGACGCGTTCGAAAGCAAATGCTTTTCGAGCGCGATGGAGCGCCTGGTCGCACCAGTCCCGCTGGAGCTTGACCGTCTGCACAGGTCACCGTGCCAGGCCGATCGAGCGTCAAGTCGCGGATCCCGCTGGGCCCATCGAGATCTCAAGCGGTCTCGCGATGGTAATGAATCTCGTGCAGCCGGCGGTAAAGCGCTGAATTTCGCATGAGCTCGTGATCGGTCCCGACAGCCTCGATACGGCCCGCGTCCATGAGGACAATCCGATTGGCGACCTGGATCGTGGCCAGGCTGTGCGAGATCACGAACGTGGTGCGGTTCTTCGCGAATTCCTCGATCGCTTTGCGGATCAGGACTTCATCCTGGATGTCGACAGCGCTCGTCGCTTCGTCCAGGATGAGGATCGCGGGATCGCGCAGCATGGCGCGGGCCAGCGCAATTCGCTGCCGCTGACCGCCGGAGAGTCCATGTCCGCGCTCCCCAATGACGGTGTCGTAACCGGAGGGGAGCGCCATGATGAACTGATGGGCGAAAGCGCGCTCGGCTGCTGCGATGATCGCCGCGCGGCTCGCGTGGGGAAATCCATAGGCGATGTTGTTGGCGATGGTGTCCTGGAACAGGATGGTCTCCTGGATGACCATGCCGATCTGGGCACGCACGCTCCGAAGCTGGACCTCACGCAGGTCGTGGCGGTCGATGCGGATCGCGCCGGAATCGACATCCCAGAAGCGGGGCAGCAGGTTCATCAAGGTCGTCTTGCCGCATCCGTTGGGTCCGACCAGTGCGATGGTTTCTCCGTGTCGGACCGTCAGATTGATTCCGTGCAGCACACGCGATTGTTCCGAGTACCCGAACGTCACATTCTCGAATTCGATGTGGTGGCGATGGCGCGGCAAGCTCGGCGACCGCTTGTTTTCGGAGACTTTCGGCCGCCGGTCCATGAGTGCGCAGATCCGGTCAGCGGCGGCCGCTGCTCGCTGGATCTTGGAATGGACGTTCGCGAGCTTTCGAATGGGATCCGACGCAGCCGCCAGCATGGCGTACAGCGTGAGCAGGTCCTGGATTGCCATCTGTTCGCCCGCAAGCTGAAGGTGAAAAAGCCCCAGGTTGAGGTAGATGGTCTGTTTCAGCACCAAGAACGAGCCCGCCAGTAGCGCGATCACGACGGTGGTGAGGGTCAGCATTTCGAGGACGGGATCGGACATCGCGTCGATCTTGGCCACGCGGACGCTCTTGCGGTACAGGTTCTTGGTTTCGCCGAAGAAACGCCTGCGCTCGACCCGCTCGGTCGCAAACGCCTTGATGACTTTGATTCCCTGAAAGCTCTCCTGCAGGATCTTGTAGATCGTCGACATGCTCTCCAGCGAGCGCCGGACGGCTCGCTTCATGATCTTGCCGACGCGGTAGGTGGTTGCCACCGAGATCGGAACCAGGATCAGCGTCAGGAACGTGAGACGCCAGTTGATCCAGAGCGCTCCCGCCAGGTAGGCGACAAACCGCATCGGCTCGCGGATCACCTTGCTCATCAGGGTGTTGAGCCCCTGGCCAAACGAGTCCATGTCATTCGTGAACCGGGCCATCAGCTCGGCGGAGCCCTGGTCGGAAAAGCTCGCCAGATCGAGGTTGATCGTGCGGCGGAAAAATCGGTTGCGGATGTCGAGGAGCGTGAGCTGCATCACGTCGGCGACCAGCACCTCTTGCAGGAACATGAAGAATCCCTTCACCGCCACGCCCAGCATGACGAGCCCGATCAACAGCAGCAGGCTCTTGAAGCTCTCATCAGGCAAATACTTGTTGACATAAGGCTGGATAATCTTGCATCGATCGAGTACTTTGTTCCTGCCCGCTCGCTCGGCCTCGATGTCATGGAGGCGCCTCGCCACGCCTGGTGTATCACTCCTCCTGAGCAAGCTGCCCCCCTCGCGCAGCTCTTTCAACCGCGATTCCGCGATGCGCGCCTCCAGACGCGATTTGTCGATCTCTGCCTCATCGTTTCGGACCGGCTCCGCGTCGATCCCCTTGAGGTCGGTCACGCCCACCCGGCGCTCGAGCTTGCGCAGCGCGGCTTCCTTCTTTTCAAAATCCTCGTGAAGCGCTTGAAAGCGGTGCTTGAGTGCCTCGTAGTCTCGCGGCTGACTCCGCGCAACCTCAAGGATGCGTTGCGTTTCCGACTCGCGAACGTTGAGGATCAGGATTTCGCTTTCGACGGCGGCGATCTTTTCAGACACCCAGCGCTGCGGGTTCTGGCTATCGAAGAGGATGTGGAGCAGGGGGTAAACCGCACCAAGCTCGGTGAACGAAAGGAGAGCGACCATGGCGGCACAGCCGATCGAGAACCCGAAGCGGACTTTGTAGCGCCAAGCGAACCGGACCAGGCCGACGAAATTTTTCATATAAGCCAGAACGACCAAGGAAGGGACCCAGGGGCATCCATGCGTCATCGGTGCCCGCCGGCGAGCACCAATGATTGGGCGTGGAAGTGTGTACCACGAGTGGACAATACGGACAATCCGACTTCGATGGGATTCAAACGAACTTCGGTCTTCGCACAGTCGCGGCGGACAGGCCGTTGCGGCGCACGCCACCTTAACCCAGCCGCCTTTAACTTTTAAGCGACTTCGATTCGAGGTCTGCGATCCACCAGCCTGCTTCGAGGCGGACGGTCGCTAATCGCGCCGGACCAGTCGGCCTTGGAAATTCGGGTTTTGCCGGTTATGATCCCCGCGACAAGGATTGTGGCAGCCAACTCGGGCTGCGAGCGGGCGCCTGCCGTCAGGGAGGACGGAATGAAGCTTCTTGCCCTGGTTGAATCGCCTGATCACGTCTGTTGTCGATACCGGATCCGGGCATTTGCGGCGGCTCTGCGGGACGCCGGTTATTCTTTGAGCTGTGAAGGGTTGCATCGAGGGGCGGTCTTCCGCTCGCTGCAGTTACACAGGGCCGCCCAATTCGACGCAGTCATCCTGCAGCGCAAGCTGTTGCCGAGCTGGCAATTGAATGCGCTGCGCCGCTCTGCGCGGCACCTCGTTTTCGACTTTGACGACGCCGTCCTGTTCCGTGATTCCTACGCGCGCGGTGGTCCCTACAGCCGCTGGCGTTACCGGCGGTTCGCCCAGACGGTGTGCGCGGCCGATACCGTCGTTGCCGGCAACGATTTCCTGGCGGACTGGGCTCTTCGAGCCGGCGCCAGCGTCGAACACGTCCACGTGATTCCCACGTGCGTCGAGCCACGCCTGTACCCACAGGCGCAGCACGCGGACACTGCCGCGTCGCGCGCAGTCGACCTCGTCTGGATCGGGTCCGCCAGCACGTTTCAGGGGATGGAGCAATCCAGCGCGATCTGGGAAAAGCTGGCGGGAGCGTTTCCTCAGCTCAGGTTGCGGGTGATCTGCGACCGGTTTCCCGAGCGATTCCCGCTCCCGATCGTTCCCATCAGGTGGGAAGAGCAGACCGAAGCGATCGAGCTCTCTGCCGGACATATCGGTGTGAGCTGGCTTCCCGACGATCTGTGGAGCCGCGGCAAGTGCGGGCTGAAAGTGCTCCAGTATCAAGCCGCCGGCCTGCCGGTCGTCGCCAATGCGGTCGGCTCGCACCGTGAGATGATCCGAGACGGCGAGACCGGCTTTCTTGCCGAAAGTCCCCAGGAGTGGGTTGATGCCGTCGGCCGGCTCCTGGCCGATTCGCGGCTCCGCCAGAGTATGGGAGTCGCCGCGCGCGACCGGGTGGAGACCGATTACTCGGTCACGGCCTGGGCGGAGACGTTCATCTCATCGATGACCGGGGCGTCGCGCACGAAGCCGCGGGTTCCCTGGAAAATCGATCGGTCGACCGGCGCCAGCCGGCGTCCCAGGTTTCAAGAACACGCCGCCAGATCCAAGCCAATCGCAACTCACAATCAGATCGGCAATCGATGAGACCGTGCGCCTCGCATGAACAGTCGACCATTCCGGGCGTTCGAACGCGTTCGACGCCCAGGAAGATGCCGGTCCCGGCGACACAGCCGCGGATGTTCAAGCCGCCGGACTGGAAATGGTCTGCGTTCGGCGAGATAGGTTGGTGGCACCGCGACGGATGGGGAGAGGTGCTTCTCGATCAGAACGGACTGCGCCTGGACGAATGGCGCGCCGCCGGATGCGTCACCACCATCAAGTCGGGTCCGCACCGGATCGTCTACCGCGTCGATCTCCCCGAGGGGACGATTTACATCAAGCACTTCCTCGTGCCGAACTGGTGCGCCACGCTCCGCCAGTGGGTCCGCCGCGGCAAGGGGCGCAACGAAGGCAAGCGATCCGCGCACCTCGCCACGATCGGAGTGCCCACGATCACCCCGGTGGCGCTGGGAGAGCAGCGGAAACGGAAGTTCCTGTTCGAGAATTATCTTGTCACGCCCGAAATCACGGCGGCGACGCCGCTCGACCGGTTCCTCGAGCAAGAACTATCGGACCGGCCCGAGCCACAGCGGTCTCGAATCCGCCAGAAAATTGCGCAGTCGATGGGGATCATGACCGCGCGCTTGCATAACGCCGGTCTGCTGCACCAGGACTTTCATCCCGGCAATATCCTGGTGCGTTTCACGTCCGGCTCCCTCGAGCCTGAGCTCGTGATGATCGATCTCGACGCGCTCCGGAAATGCCGGCGCGTCACCTGGAAGCTCGCCCGGAAAAACCTAGCACTCCTGGACCACTATTTCTGGCTGCGGTCCAGCCGCACCGACCGACATCGTTTCTTGAGAGCCTATTTGCAGAATCGATCGGAGCGCGCTGCCGACGTCCGCAGCTTGTCGCGCCAGATCGAGAAGACGACGCGGCTCTGGGCGGAGCGACTGTGGCGGCGGTGGGGCCGGCGCTGCCGGTCGTCAAACAAATACTTCGACGTCTTTCCTGGACGACTGAGCTGGTGCGTGGCATCGCGCGACCTGGACCGAAGCGCAGTGAATGCCCTGCTCGAGAATCCCGATCGCCCGTTTCATAGCGCCGGCACCACGGTATTGAAAGACTCGCGCACCACCACGGTGGCAGAAACGACCATGATCGTTTGCGGCCGCCCGACCGAGGTGATCTATAAGCGCTTCAATCGCAAGAAATGGCTTGATCCACTCTTGACCCTGTTTCGCCCCTCCCGCGCGTGGCGCTCATGGCAGGCAGGCCAGGACCTCGCAAGTCGCGGAATTCCGACGCCGCGGAACCTCGCTTTCATCGCGCGCCGGCGCCCCTTCAAGACCAACCCGCTCTTCGGCTTCCTGCCGCACGAGACCTACCTGATCACCGTCAAGGAGAGCGAAGCGCTCAGCCTGACGACTTACGTCAGCGACGTCCTACCATTTCTTGCCCCCGAGGCACGCCGGGCGCGGATCCGCCATCTGACTGTCGAGCTGGCACGTTTGATCCGCTCGCTGCACGAACGCTCGCTCTCTCACCGCGATCTGAAAGCGTCGAATATCCTGATCAGCGCGACCGGAACCGATCATGAGTGGGATCGGCTCAGCTTGATCGATCTGGTCGGCGTCCGCTTGCAACATCCGCTCCCCTGGCGACGGCGGATCCAGAACCTTGCGCGGCTGTGCGTGAGCCTGAGCTCCGTTCCGGGGCTGACGCGAACCGACACGCTCCATTTTCTGAGACTCTACCTGCCGTGGGGTCTGTCCCCGTTCTATGACTGGAAGGGATTCTGGCGTTCGATCGACAAGGCGATCGGCAGAAAGCGATCGCGCAACCTGCCGGCGCGGGCGGCCGCTCTCCTGATTGGATGGGAGTCGAGTCGATGCATTTCCGCTCGAAACAACGGCGCCGGATCGCCCTCCCGGCAGTCTCGCTCTTGGCATTACTCTTGGGTTCCCTGAGCTGTGCAACCCTCTCGGAGCGGGGAGCCACGCTGGTCCCCACCCGGCACCAGCTTCGCACCGGCCCGTTCATTCTGTTCTCGAACTTCCCGATGAACGATGAGGCACCGGCTGTCCGCTGCCTGCAAGCGCTGGAACGAGATTTAGCGCAACACCTCGACTTTCGGCCCCGCGCCGATGAAGACCCGGTCGAGATCTACGTTCTCGACGATCGAAACGCATTCAATCACTTCCTCAAGTATCATTATCCTGAGCTGCCGCCTCGCAGGGCTTTCTTCCTGAAGCTGGGTCACCAGCGCGTCGTTTACACCTATTCGAGCATGCGCCTGGAGGAAGACCTCCGCCACGAGGCGACCCACGCTTCGCTGCACGGGCAGTACGGTAACTTGCCGCTCTGGCTCGACGAAGGCCTTGCCGAATACTTCGAAAACGACCTCGCGCAGCCCGGCGCAGAGCGCGAGCGCATCGAGCAGATCGCCGCCGAGCTCGCGGGCGGCTGGACTCCAAATCTGGCGCGGCTGGAATCGCTATCCAACATCCACGAGATGACTCCGCGCGACTATCGTGAAGCGTGGGCCTGGGTCCATCTGTTCCTGAACGGGCCGCCTCCGGGCAAAAGGGCGCTGCTGGGTGCGCTCGCCGACGTGACCCGGAACGCGGGCACGCTCACACTCTCGGACAAAGACGCAACCAACCCGCGCCTGCTGGCCCACATCAAGGAATTGCAATCGCGTCCCTTGAGCGCCGAACCTACCTCGGGCGAACCGTCCGTGCGCTTGCAGGACGCGGCAGTCGAGACCCCCGCAGGCCCCTCGCGCGACCGCGCTTTCTGGCGGCGATTGCGAACGTGGATCGGGTTGTAGGCAGCCAGGCACACGCGACTACCGGCCGCGGATCACCCAACCGTCATGGTTTGGCGACTTGGCCTTTCAGCCGAACCGGTAGCTGGCTGATCTTGGCGGCCATGATGAAATCGTTCTCGGTGAGGCCTCCGACCGCGTGCGTCGTCAGCGAAATCTTGACGCGGCGGTATCCTTCGAGATGCAGGTCGGGATGATGGCCCTCCGCTTCCGCCAGGGCAGCCACCCGGTTGAAGAAGTCGATCGCCTCCATGAAGTCCTTCACGTTCCAGGATCGACTGATCGATCTCGCATCGGCGGCAACGACCCAATCCTGCAATCGTTGCGCCAGCGACTCGGCACTGTCGCGAGCGAGCGCGGGCACACCACCCTCGCAGGGAGTGCAATGCTTGGCCAGAAGCGGCTCATCTCCGGTCGTACTCATCCAGGGACCTCCTGCGCAGCGTGACGGGCCAGGCCGCTTTCACCGGAAGCTTTCGCTCTCGCCGGGGAAGCGACCCTCGAGAACGTCCGCGACGTACCGCGCGACGGCGGTACGGATCTGCTGGCCGAGCTCAGCATAGTGCCTGACAAACTTGGGATGAAATGTGTCGAGGAGGCCGAGCATATCGTGAGCGACCAGGACTTGCCCGTCGCAGTGCGGGCCCGCGCCGATGCCGATCGTGGGAATGGGCAGATTCGCGGTGATCTTCGCCGCCAGCTCACGCGGCACGCATTCGACCACGATGGCAAAGGCTCCGGACTCTGCGAGCGCGCGGGCGTCATCGAGGATCTCGTCAGCCGACCGCTGTACCTTGTAGGTGCCTAGCCTGCGAATCGATTGCGGCCGCAGTCCCACGTGAGCCATCACGGGGATCTCGGCTTCGATGAGCGCTTTGACGGTGGGCGCCATCTTGCGGCCCCCTTCGATTTTCACGGCCTGACAGTTCGTCTCCTTGAGAATTCGCCCGGCGGACCGCAGCGCTTGTTTCGGCGAGACTTGATAACTGAGAAATGGCAGGTCGGCCACCACCAGAGCGTGCCGCGCCGCTCGGGCGACCATTTCGGCATGGTAGATGATCTGGTCGAGTGTGACCCGCAAGGTGGTTTCCCACCCTTGAATCACCGTTCCCAGCGAGTCTCCGACCAGCAGACAATCGACGCCGGCGGCATCCAGCAGCCGGGCAGTGGGATAATCATATGCTGTCAGCACGGAGATCCGTCTGCCTTGCGACTTCCATGTCGCGAAGTCTGGGATCGTTACCGGCTGAGCTTCAGTTGGCATTCCAGTGCGTCCCGGAATCGGCCAGATCGGCGATGATTGCTTCGGGATTATCCACAATCACCTTGTATCGTTGCCGGACGGCGTCGTGCAAGCCCTTTCGCTGCAAGCGCGATTCGCCACTACCCAGGTCGGCGAAGTACCGGGCGCCGCGCTGCCGGTAGAACTCGATGAGGTCGAGCGGGCGTTCCACCGGCTGTGCCGTTCCCCACTCGCACGCCGCCCGGCCGGCGGCCGAGGCGGTCCACTCCATGCGGCAGCCGCGCCGATCGGCCTGGAAGAGGAGCGCCTCCGGTGCCGCGACCCAGCACTCGCGCGGAACCTGCGACCGGATCACTCGGGCCGCCTGCGCGAGTCCGTCCCATTCCGGCGGGGTCCGCCAGGTCGATCGGGCCTGCACCCAGCACAATAGCAGCAATGATCCGGCCGTGGCGATCGCCAGCCCGCGCTGGCGGCCGGCGATCCGCGCGAGCGCGCGGCCGACCCCAACGGCCGCAACGGGCGCCAGCGGCAGCCAGTAGTATTCGTGGTGCAGTTTCTGCGCAAGGATCGCCATGGTGACGAGCGCCGAGATCCCCCACACCCACCAGAGCTGGTCGCCGTCCGCGTCTCGTCCGTGCGCTTTGTAAAGCCCCACGAAGGCCAAGCCCGCACCGAGCGGAGTGAATGCCCGGCTGAACAGAAACCTGCCGACCGACGTGAGCACCTCCGGCTGCAATAGCGCGGTCGGTCCCAGCAATCCGAGCCAGATCGATCGGTTGTCGGCCGAGGCTCGCGAGCCTGATTCGGCGATGAGATGATTCGCCCAGAGATACCAGAGCACAGCCGGCGCGACCGTCGAGCATGCCACCAGGACGCTCCTGAAGCCCCTGGGGCGCCCGATCAAGAAGACGATCGGGACAAGCAGAAACGCCGACGTGATCTTGAGTGCAAAGCCCAGCGCCAGCAAGCACCAGCCGGATAGCAGCCAGTGCCAGCCCGGGCGACATCGATACCGGTCCCAGCATGCCAGGCCCGCGACGACCGCACCCAGCATCGAGGCGTCGGGCTGAAAGGCGCGTCCGTACCGAATCGTGAGCGGAAAGCAGGCAAACGCCAGGACACTCAGTAAGGCCACCCGCCGACCTTCGCGGCGATTTGCCAGGTCAAAGAGTCCCCATCCGGCCAACGTCATCAAGAGCGCCGACAGGATTCGTCCGGCGGCTTCCAATTTCATTCCGGTCAGGCGGCGCAGGACAACGACGCCGGATTCGTACAGCGGTGGCTCGACCACGAAGTAGTTAGGATAAGGCGCCGTATCGAGCTGGGGCCGGAACACGCCTGAACCTCGTTCGAGGTTGCGCGCGACCATCGCCGTGGGAATCTGGCGTCCGACGTAGTTCTCGACGATGGGCTGGCCGGCGTGAATCGCCCTGATCAGAAAAATCGCCAGCAACAGAAAACCCAACGCCCCGGCCGAGCCGCCGCCGTCCGTCAAGAGCCTGTTTCGCGCCTGCATGGCATCCATTCCGTGACTCCGCAGTCGATTCGCTTTCCTGCATTCTCTCCCGCCGGCGCTTGCCAGCCTCGCGAGCATTAGTGCGCCAGCGGGTGCTACTGATTTGGCCGGCCGGCCGGGTGAAAACGGCGCGTTGACGGAATCTCACATTCCCTCAGAAATCATTTGCAAGCTCCAGAAAATCATGTCACGATGACAGGACGTAGCACCTCGAATTCTCAGGTCGAGAGCGCGTCGCGGAGGACTCTTGAGTCGTTAGCCGCCACGCTCGAAAGCGCCATCTCCCGGAGAAATCCTATGCTGGTTCGAGATGTCCTTGAATCGAAGGGTCGCCGCATCATCGCAATTGATGGCGAGGCGACCGTGAGCGAGGCCGTTGCCAAACTCGTTCAAAACAACATCGGATCGCTTCCGGTCGTCGACCCGGCCGGACATCTGGTCGGGATCTTCAGCGAGCGCGACGTGCTTCGCCTGATTCACAACCGCGGTGAAGGGTTTGGCCGGCTGCGCGTCGCGGACGTGATGACCGGCGGCCCCGTGACTTGCAGCCTCGACGACGACGTCAACGACGTGATGGGCAAGATGAGCGAGCGCCATATCGCCAAAGTGCCGGTGTTGAGCGATGACAAGCTCGTCGGCGTCGTCTCGGTGGGAGACGTCATCAAGGTTCTCTACGACAAGCTTCACGCCGAGAATCAACACCTGATCTCGTACATTCACGGCGCGCATTGATGGCGTCACGGGCTCGACAGTCGATCGCGATTGTACGATCGGCCGGCATGCGGGTCTTTTCGCGGATTCATACCCTCGGGCAGTGCTCCATTCCATCGGCCGTAGATGGCCGTGAGCTGCGCGAGCCGCTCCTGGGTGCGACGGTCGATCTGGCCGCTTGAGAAACGCCATCTCCAGTTTCCCTCCGCTGTACCGGGTACGTTCATTCGGGCGATGCTGTCCAACCCCAGGATGTCCTGGAGCGGAATGATCGCGGTATCCGCGACCGACGAAAACGCCAGCCGAATCATGTCCCAGTGGATCTCCTCTCCGCTGGTATCAAGATAGCGAAGCGCAAAGGTCCTTTCGGCCTGGATCTCTTCCGTCGATTGGGTCGTGGCCACGTGCGTTTCCGTGAACCAGCCTTTCGTGGTGTCGTTATCGTGGGTCCCTGTGTACGCCACGCAATGGTTCACAAAGCGGTGCGGAAGCTCTATCTCCGCCCCAGGGTCGGGGCCAAAGCCAAACTGAAGCACGCGCATACCGGGGAGACTGAATTCATCGCGGAGCGCCTCGACGCCGGGGGTGATCATGCCCAGGTCTTCGGCGATCAAGGGGAGCGAGCCCAGCCGCCTGCGCAGTGCCTCGAAGAACGCGCGGCCTGGCCCGGGCACCCATCGTCCCGAGGCGGCCGTGTCCGCACCGACCGGGATTTCCCAGTACGCCTCGAACCCCCGAAAATGGTCGATCCGCACGACGTCGACGCGGTTGAGCAGGAATCGGAGCCGCTCGACCCACCATCCGAAGTCGTCGCCTGCATGTTTGTCCCAGCGATACAGCGGGTTGCCCCAGAGCTGGCCGGTCTCGCTGAAGTAGTCAGGCGGCACACCCGCAACGACCAGCGGCAGTCCTCGTTCGTCAAGGTAGAAAAGCTCCGGATGCGCCGACACGTCAGCGCTATCGCTGCGCGACGAAGATCGGCAGATCGCCGATCAGCATCACCCCTTTTTCTCGGCACGCCGCACGCAGTTCCTGCCACTGTTGCTCGAAGACGAACTGAACAAACAAATGATAGCCGACTCCGTCGGCCAGGCGCTCTCGCCACTGCGTGCAAGCGGATGCATCGCGGGCGACCAGCTCCGGCTCCCACTCGGTCCAGGTCATGCCGCCGTGGGCGTCTTTGAGCGCTTGATAAAGGACGTAGTCGTCGAGCCAGACGCGATTGGCGACGGCATATTCTTCGAAATGCGGGTCTTTTCCAGCGCGTTTGAATCCCTCGTACGCGGCGCGCAAGACGCCTTCCTTGAAGGCGGCAACCGCGTCGTAGTCGACCTGGTCCGCCGGCAGCTCGTGGTCGTGCTGGCATGCCTCGGCAGAGATCCATCCGCGTTTCACCAGTCCATCGAGGTCGATCAACAGCGGATTACCCGCGAATGAAGAGTGCGACTGATACGGTGAGTTGCCGTATCCGGTAGGGCCCACGGGCAGGATCTGCCACCAGCGCTGGCCGGCGGCGCCGAGAAAGTCGACGAAGGCGGCGGCGCCGGCTCCCAGGTCGCCGATGCCGTGCCGGCCTGGCAGTGAGGTCGGATGCAACAGCACGCCACTCGCGCGAGGCAGTCTCATCTCGTTTTACTCCGGATCGCAACGAGCAAAGCTGTGATTTCGCGGACGTCAGGCATTTCGGTGGTCCAGGAAGTGCTCGATCTCGAGGCGGAGGTTCACCTGCGCCTCCACGTGAGGCATGTGGCCAACGCCCGGCATCACGACCGTCCGGGCTCCAGGCAGCCGGCTGGCCAGCTCGGATGCCACCCGCGGCGGGTTGACCAGGTCGAGCTCTCCCACCACGACCAGGCTGGTGCGCGAACCTGCCCGATCTGCTCGCTGCTGTCGTGCGACACCGCAGCCTGCGCCTGCCGGGCGAACGCCTCGGCCTCTTGTTGCCAGGGGCTGCGCTCGGCGAACAGGACCAGCCCGTCGATCTGAGCCTGCTTGCGGTAGAACGCAGGCGCGACCAGCCACGGCAACACGGCGCGGGTGAATGCACCGATTTCGAGTTGCTGCCGCAGCAGCACCCAGGAATCGATCACCGCCTTGCGCCACGCATCAGCGGCGGTATGTGTGGAAATGAGCACCAGGCTCTTCACCACTTGCGGATACCGCATCGCCAGTTGCTGAACCACTAATCCGCCGAGCGATTGACCGACCACGTGTGCCCCAGCGACTCCGATCGCCTCCAGCCAGCGGGCGACGTCGTCGGCCATATCCGCTGTGGTATACGGGCGCTCGCAGCGGTCGCTCCGACCGGCATCGCGCGCGTCAAAGGCCAAGGTACGAAATCTCGCCGCGAAGTAACGGCGCGTTAGATTGAACTGCGCGGTGGTCCCCCCCCAGTCCGCTCAGGAAGACGAGCGGTTCGCCCGAGCCGCCGGAATCCTCGTAGTAAAACGTTCGACCTCGGACGACGACCTTGGGCATGAGCGGGATCGCTGCTCTCTTCTATACCTGCAACCCGATTTCTCGACGTTTCCACGCCAGGCTCTCAGCGTAAAGAGAATGCTTGTAATGAAAAGACCAAAAACCGGTTTTGTCCCCGCGTGAGCAGACAGCAACTCGACACCGAAGTTCAGGTCATATAAGACGATAACGCTCAAATCCCGGCCGCCATCACGCGAGGCGGTCCGTCAACGTGCCCTCGGCCCAAGACGAGTTTCGCGGGCGACGACTGCTTGCGAGCTCAAATCCAGTCGCGTCCTGGGCGGTGATTGGCTGCGATTCGTTTTGCTAGTTGGACCTCAGCAACGACCATGCCGCAACCCGCCCTTCGGAAGTTGGGCGGAATCGAGTGTCCCGAATTTCGACACACTGGACGGAATCGACAGGATCGAAAAGAATGGCGGTTTCGTGCACCGATCCTGGCCCGAACCAGGCTCGAGGCCTGAGACAGGTCGCGTTCCCGGCGATTTCTCAACGAGGAGTGAGGTATGAGACGGTGTTTCTGGGTTGTGTGCTTCGCGGTGATCACGTTGTCGATGCCGTATCTGGTCGGGGCCGGAACGAAGGACGGCGCAAAGGGCACAAACGCAGACTTCGATCGGATCGCGTCCGCCGCCCGCGAGGACTGCCAGGCGATGGACCATCTCGACGTCCTTTGTAACCGCATCGGGCCCAGGCTCACCGGGTCAGACAACCTGACCAATGCCTGCGAGTGGGCACGCGACCGGTTTGCCTCGTTCGGAATCGAAAACGCCCGGATCGAGGCGTGGGGCGAGTTCCCCGTCGGCTTCAATCGTGGTCCGTGGTTTGGCCGGGTGATCGAGCCCGAGGCAAAAGCGCTGGAATTCATGACCATGGCCTGGTCCGCGGGCACCAAGGGAGCGGTCCGCGGCAAGGCCGTGCTCGCCCCCGTCAACCAGGCGGAGCTTGACCTCGCCAAGGAAAAGGGGACGATCGCCGGGTCGTGGGTCCTCCTTCCACGGCCGGGAACCCCTGGCCCCAGGCCCGAACCTGCATTCCTTCGCTCGCTGCGCAAAGAGCTCGAGAACTGCAAGGCTGCCGGGGTCATCGGGTCGTCTCCCAGCGAGCTCCTGGTCACGGCCGGACTGCACCGGATCACCTGGGACAAGCTTCCGACTCTCCCCTCGGTGACTCTCCTTCGCAAACAGTTCGATGAGATCAGCGGATGGCTCAAGGACGGCAAGACCGTGACCCTGGAATTCGATATCCGTAATTACTTCAAGAAAGGCCCGATCAAGCTCTACAACGTGATCGCCGATATCCCCGGTTCGGAACTGCCGGACGAGTATGTGATCATTGGCGGGCACATCGACTCGTGGGACGGGGCGACCGGCGCCACCGACAACGGCACCGGCGTTGCCACGACCCTGGAAGCGGCCCGGATCCTGATGAAAGCCGGCATGAAGCCGAAGCGGACGATCCGTTTCATGCTATTCAGTGGCGAGGAGCAGGGCTTGCTCGGCTCGGCCGCCTACGTGAAAGCGCACAAGGACATCACACCCAAAATCTCGGCTGTGCTCGTGCACGACGGTGGCACGAACTACCTTTCCGGGATCGGCGCGACCGAGGCGATTTATCCCGACTTCGAGCCGATCTTTGCACCGATCAAAGACCTCGACTCGAAGTACCCGTTCGAATTGCGGAAGGTGCCCGGCCTCTTCGGCGGCGGCAGCGACCACGCCTCGTTCCTGTCCGCAAACGTTCCGGGCTTCTTCTGGCGGCAGGCCGGCAAGGCCCGTTACCAGCATACCCACCACACGCAGTTCGACACTTACGATGCCGCCGTCCCCGAGTATCAGAAACACTCGTCACTGGTCGTCGCACTGGCCGCTTACGGCATCGCCAACCTGGACCACCTGCTCTCTCGCGAGAAGCTCCGGCCCCCAGCAGGAACGAACACCAACCGCCGGCTGCTCGGCGTCCAGCTCGACGAGCTGACGGTCGCCGAAGTCGAGGACGACAGCGCCTGCGCAAAAGGCTGGCATCAAGGACGGCGACCAGATCCAGAAGGTGGACGGGACCAAGGTCGCCGACCGCACCGAGCTCACCCGAGCCCTCCGCGCCGGCGGACCGAAAAAGGTCGTGACCGTCCTTCGCAACGGCAAGGAAATCGACCTGAACGTGAACTGGGAACCGCCGGCCGCGGAAAAGAAGTAGTCCGTCGCCGCAGCCGTGAATCGCGCGCGGTTCACGGCTGGGCGGTTCGGATCTCGGATGGTCAATTTCGAGAAGCCAGTCAGCCGGCATCTTGGTGGTTGGCTTGACTGACTTCTCGAGCAATCTATGATAAGATTTATTGTCAGGCCCCCATCGTCTAGCGGCCTAGGATACTTGGTTCTCAGCCAAGGGACCGGGGTTCGAGTCCCCGTGGGGGTGCTTCGATCGCCAGGATTTGCGTTGGCACGTGGGTTTTTCTGGGTCGCCGAATCCGGCGTCGGGGCCCTTCAGGCTGCACGGCTTGCCCATGATTGCGATCGAGTTTTACGGAATCCCCCGGATCCGTGCCCAAACTCACGAACGGCAGGGTCACCGCCCCTGAGCTGCAAACCGTTGCGCGGCGGGTCGTTAACGCACGCAAGTGCCTGAACCAGCGCGAAGGCTGGAGCCGGCGCGAGGACACCCTCCCCGCCGCGTTACTCGCCGAAACTCCGTCTGGTGAAGGATCAAGGACGCTGTCGGCGAATCGCCTCGATACGATGGTTGCGGCGTACTACGACGAGCGCGGCTGCGACGGCGACGGCCACGTTCCGATGAGTCTTCGTCGTGAGGTGGGTATCGATGAGCTCGCGTTCGGTGAATAAAGGCGTCACTCCGTCTTCCCGCGACCGAACCCGATAGGCAGGGCGCGATCGCTTCGTTAAACTTGATCGTGGCGTTGAACTCGTGATCAGACGCGCGTGTCTTGTGTCCGGAGCTCGGGTCCTTCGCCTCCGGTTTCGGGACGTTCACTCAGATAACCGCGTGGGCACTTCCATTCGCTCCAGCGGATGATATTGAATGGCAGATCACATTCCGACCGAAAGCCCGCCCGTTATTGAACCCGGCCGCAAACTTCGTAAGGTTACCTCCCGTGCGGCGTGCCGCGCAGGCCGCCCAGGATCATGTCCCTTATCACGCGACCAGCCGCCGCGACCCGCGCAGGGCATCGCTGGCGCTGGAACGGGCGCGGATCTGCGCCCGCATCGCCGATGACAATCGCGCGAAGGACATCCTGGTACTGGATCTCCGGCAGACGATGCCTCTGGTCGACTTTTTCGTGATCGCGACCGCGGCGGCACGGCGGCAAAGCCACGCCATTGCCAGCGAGATCGACCAGTCGATGAAAAAGCTGGGAGAGGCGAAGCTCGGCCTGGAGGGGTCCGAGCAAGGCCGATGGACCTTGATCGATTACGGAGACTTTGTCGTGCACATCTTCTCGCAAGAGTACAGGGCGTACTACGCCCTCGAAGAGATCTGGGGAGATGCGCCGCAGATCGCCTGGCAGGAAGAAGCGCCGCAAGAGCCCCAGGCGGAAAGCTGAGCCGGTCACGCCGCTTCTGACGCCGATAACTTTGGAATTAAAGGAGTGCCGTCGGCCATCTTCCATCCGGTGTTCTACTGCGGAAATCATGAATCTACTCGAGCGACTCAGGGCGAGCTTTGGTTCTGCCGTGCCCGACGGTGGAGATCGGGCGGCCTTTGAAAATGCGGTCCGGCCCGCGACCGATCCCCGATTCGGCGACTATCAGGCCAACGGCTGCATGGCGCTGGCGAAGTCCCTGAAGCGCAACCCCCGCGAGCTGGCGCTCGAGATCGCGCGCACGGTCGACCTCGCTCCCATCGCTGCTCCACCCGAAGTGGCCGGCCCGGGGTTTCTCAATATCCGCCTCGATGATTCCTGGCTCGCATCGACATTGCGCGTGCTGCTTTCCGATCCGGCGCTCGGACTGGCCCCGCCGGCGCGCTGCAAGTCGATCGTCATCGATTTTTCCTCGCCAAACGTCGCCAAGCCGATGCATGTCGGCCACCTTCGCTCGACCGTGATCGGCGACAGCCTGTCGCGCATCGTCGCGGCGCTCGGGCACCAGTTGGTCCGAGACAACCACCTGGGCGACTGGGGCTCGCAGTTCGGCATGATACTCTGGGGGTGGAAGCACGCCGGTGATGAAGCGGCGTTCACGGCCGATCCCGTTGGCGAGCTGGCGCGGCTGTATCGCCTGGCGCAGGATCGTATCAAGGCCGGCGATTCCGCGGTCGAAGAGGCTTCCCGCGTTGAGACCGCCAAGCTCCACTCCGGCGACGCCGAAAATCGCGCGCTCTGGAGCCGCTTCATTCCGCACTGTCTCCATGCGCTCCAGACGATCTACGATCGCCTGGGCGTTTGCTTCGACGTGCAGCTCGGCGAAAGCTTCTACGATCCGCAACTCGCAGCCGTCGTGGCCGATTTGCTCGACAAGGGCATCGCCGAGGAGAGCAAGGGGGCGATCGTCGTCTTCGTCGAACAGACGGCAGCGCCATTCATCGTCCGCAAGAGCGACGGTGCATTCACCTACGCCACCACCGACCTGGCGACGATCAAGCACCGCGCGTCGACCTGGCACCCCGATCAGATCCTCTATGTCGTCGATCATCGGCAAGGTGATCACTTCAAGCAGTTATTCGAGGTGGCGCGGAAGTGGGGCTACGACACAGTCGATCTCGAGCACGTCGCGTTCGGCACGATCCTCGGCCCGGATCGCCGACCGTTCAAGACCCGAGAAGGGGACGTCGTCGGCCTGGAGTCGCTCCTGGACCAGGCCACTGCCGAGGCACGCAAAGTCATCGACGAGAATAGCCCCGAGCTCGATGCCGCCGAGCGGCAACGAGTATCCGAGGTGGTCGGTCTGGGAGCGATCAAGTACGCCGACCTTTGCCAGAACCGCTTGAGCGACTACGTCTTCGACTGGCAGAAGATGCTGGCGATGAACGGCAACACAGCCACGTATCTTCAATATGCCTACGCGAGGATCCAGAGCATCTTCCGCAAGGGCGGATTCACCCGCGACGCGATCGGGAAAGCGCCGCCGGCGCTCGTGCTCTCGCACCCGGCCGAGCGCGGCCTGGGCGTGCGGCTGCTCCGGCTGCCAGAGGTACTCGAACTGGCCGCCGCCGAGCTCAAGCCCAACGTCCTGACCGACTACCTCTTTGACCTGGCCAACGCGTTCAGCGCGTTCTTCGAGGAATGTCCGGTGCTCAAAGCCGAATCTACCGAGCGTCGCGACAGCCGGCTCGCCCTCTGCGACTTGACGGCGCGGACCCTGAAATTTGGACTCGGTTTGCTAGGAATCGACATTGTTGAGCGAATGTGAGACATTTTGAATCATCGGGCGCAATATTTGACTTGCGAGGGCTGTCTTCCATGAGGATCAGAGTGCCGGCATCTCACACGGCAGCGCTGCTCTTGAGCGCAATCGGGCTCAGCCTCGCGATCGCCGGGCCGGAGACCATCGTGGCTGGCGGCGATGCGCCGGGCCCAAAGCCCCTCGCTCCAGCGCTGGCGAACGAACCGAATCGCTCACCGATCGCGCTGGCGCTTTCCGCCGACGGTACTCGCCTTTTGATTGCCAACCAGGGTTCGGGGACCGTGTCGCTGGTCGATACGACTTCCGCACGGGTGCTGCACGAGCTCAAGACCGGCGACAAGCCTGCCGGCGTCGCGCTCTCTCGCGACGGCCGCCGCGGAGTCGTCACGCACTGGTATGGCTACGATCTCGCACTCCTCGAGCTCAAGGATGACAAGCTCGCGGTGGCCGGCCGCATCGAGGTGGGGCCCGAGCCCCGCGGCGTCGCGATCACACCAGACGGCTCGACCGCCTTCGTGGCAGTCGGGGTCAGCAACGAGATCGTCCGCGTTGATCTGAACAACTTGAAACTGACCGGTCATCTCCCTGTCGGCCGCGAGCCGCGCAGCGTTGCTCTTGCACCCGACGGGTCGCGCCTGCTGGTCAGTAACGCGCGCTCGCAAGACGTCTCGATCATCGACCCGCGAAATTGGAGCGTCGTCCAGACGGTTCCGATCGATGGCGACAACCTTCGGCAGGTCGCGATCAGCTCGGATAGCAAGATGGGTTACGTCGCCAACATGCGAAATCGGCGGTTCCCGACGACCAAGAACAACATCGACTTGGGCTGGGTTCTCGGCCAGCGGCTCACGCGGGTCCCCCTCGATAAGTCGGGATCGTACGAAACCCTGACACTGGACATACAGGGCAAGGCGGCCAGCGATGCGCATGGAGTCGCCGTGAGCCCGGACTTGAAATTCGTCGCGGTCAGTTGCGGCGGCACGCACGAGGTGATGATCTTTCGAACCGACCTCAAGCGGCTGCCGTGGCGGCCCGAACAGCTCGCGCGATTTGATCGCGCCGGAGTTGCTCCGGAAGGACGGCAGACACCGGCGCGTGCTCGTAGGGGGACGTCCCACGGAGCTGGCCTTCGCGTCCGATAGCAAGACGCTGTACGTGGCCAACTACCTCTCCGACGCGGTGCAGGTCGTCGACGCAGTTTCGGCTGAGCTCAAGCAGACGATTCCGCTGGGCGGACCCAAGAACGTGTCGCTCGTCCGTCGCGGCGAGATTCTCTTTCACGAGGCGGACCGATCGTTCAACCAGTGGTACAGTTGCAACACGTGCCATAGCGACGGGCACACGAGCGGCCTCGACTTCGACACGCTCAATGACGGCCGCCAGGACCTGAGCACCGCACACTTGCGCAGCCGCAAGAAGGTCCCCACCCTGCGGCGCGTCACCAAGACTCGCCCCTGGACCTGGCACGGCTGGCAAACAAGCCTCGACGAAGCGACGATCGAGTCGTTCACCAAGAGCATGCAAGGCCCGAAGCCGAAGTCCGAGGATGTCACAGCCCTGGTGGCATATCTTGGGACACTCGACTACCCGAAGAATCCGTTCCGCCGACCTGACGGCACCCTCACCCCCGACGCCCAGCGCGGCCAGGACGTGTTCCGGTCCGCGAAGGCCGCGTGCAACACGTGTCACGGCGGCCCCGAGCTCACCGACGGCAAGATTCACGAGGTCGGGCTCGAAGAGCGCGACGACGCCTATCGCGGCTACAATCCACCTTCGCTCCGCGGCCTCTACGACAAGGACCCTTATCTCCACGACGGCCGCGCAAGACTCTGCGCGATGCCCTCACTGGACCTCATAGCTGTGAGGAAGTGACGGCTCTCGGCGAGCTCAACAAGCAGGAGCTCGACGACCTGATCGCCTATCTGAAAAGCCTGTGAGCCCGCTGTTCCGAGACGAGCGCAGCCGGTGCGCACCGCGGAAAAAACCCGGTTGGCACTCGGGTCCAAGCGGAAAGACACATCGTCACTCGCGGCTGCTTCTGCGGCCAATAAAACCCAGCCGCACCAGGTAGTACAGCAGAATCAGCACGCTGGTGAGCGTCGCCGCGACGTAAGTCCAGGCCGCGGCGTTCAAGACCTTGCCCACCACCTGATCTTCCTGGGCGCTCACAATCGAGGTGGACTGCAAGAGCGCCCGGCCGCGACGGCTCGCGTTGAACTCGACCGGAAGGTTGACGACCTGGAAGACCACGCTCAGCGAGAACAGGATGACGGCCAGCAGGACCAGTTTGGCGATGCCGAACGCGATCCCCGCGACGAGCGGGACCCAAAAAAACGCCGAGCCAATGCTGGCCATGGGCACGATGAAGTTGCGCACGACGAGCCCCGGGTAGTGTGAAGCATCCTGAATCGCGTGCCCGGCCTCGTGGGCCGCGATCCCCACGGATGCCAGCGACCGTCCTTCGTACACATTCCGCGACAGGCGCAGCACCTTGCTCCGCGGGTCGTAATGATCGCTCAGCTCACCCGCGACCGGCTCGATGGAAACGCCCGAGACCCCGCCCGCTTTCATGACCAACGCGGCGGCCTCTGCCCCACTGAGCCCCGACGACGCCGGAATCCGCGACCCCATCGCATACGCGCTCGCAATCCGCGCCTGTGCCCACATGGAAAGCAGCGTGCCGGGAATAGCAAACAGAAAATAATCAATCGTCTGGAACATCACGTCCCCCAGAAGCTCACCACATCCTACCATACCCGCTCCCTTCGAAACGGGGACGCACCTAGTTTTCCCGCCCACAGCCATGATTCGCGCCATGCGGGACTTCCTCGGCAGCCGGCCTGCGAGCGTGCAGCCAGGACGCAGCGAAATGGCACGGCGTTCCGCTCGGTACCACTGTGGGGCTATTGATAACCCCGAAACTCTTGGACGCAATGAACACAGGTCTCGACGACGACGGCGTGGATGAACCGAGGGGACGGGAACCGTGGCTTGGCTTAGCTGATGGTCATCGGCGGCTGGACCAGCACCCCCCGGTCCAGCTCAGGCAAGCGCTCGGCGGAACCATACCCGCGGTGCGGGCGGCCACGCGAGGGCTGTCGATACCCGCGGCGCGACCGCGGTCCGAGCAAACCTCTGGCTTCATCATCAGTCGCGGCCATCCCGGACCGGTTTTACCCTCGCGACTTCCCGTCCCAGAGAATTTTGAAGCATTCTGGCTCGGCGGCTGGCACCTTTGTATGAGGTTCGCGATTCATACACCGGAGGCCTGGTCCGAGGCCGGGCGGTCGAGTGGCGAGCTAGTCAGACGTATCTCGAGACTTTGTTCCGTGCCGGGTCGTTCGCCGGCCTGCCCGACGGCGCCCTGCTCGAACGCTTCATCGCCGGCCCACCGGACTTCGCCGAGGTGGCGTTCGCGGCCCTCGTCGAGCGACACGGGGCGATGGTCCGGCGCACCTGCCGGCACGTCACCGGCGACTACCACGACGCCGAGGACGCCGCCCAGGCGACGTTCCTGATCCTCGCTCGCTCGGCCCGCTCGATCCGGTCCATCGACTCGCTCTCCGCCTGGCTTCACGGTGTCGCCTGCCGCGTCTCCGCGCGGGCTAACGCCGATGCCGCACGACGACACGCCCGGGAACAGCGGGCGGCCGAGCTCGCAGCCGACGCGTCGCCCCGGCGCGAGCACTGGCCCGAGGTCCACGAGGAACTCGCCCGGCTCCCGGAACGATACCGCCTGCCGATCGTACTTTGTTACCTCGAAGGCCTGAGTTACGTGCAGGCCGCCCACCAGCTGCGCTGCCCCGTCCGCACCGTCCAGACTCGCCTGGCCCGCGGCCGCGAGCGACTGCGTTCCCGACTGGTGCGCCGAGGGCTTGGCCCCGTCACCGGATCGTTGATCGCGACGATGGCCCCGGAATCGGCCTCGGCCGCTTGGGCGCAGCGGACGGTCCGGCTCGCGATGCTCTGGAGCACGAAAGGTGGGCTGGCGACGGCCGGGTCGGTCCCGGCATCGGCCGCCCTGGCCGGGGAGGTACTTCGGGCCATGATCATCCAAAAACTGAAGATCGCTTTGAGTTGTGCACTGCTCGCCGTCGCTTCCGTCGCGGGCGCCTGGGCCTGGACGGGGTTCCCCGTGATACCAACCGGTATCGCCAGCGCCGACGAGGCCAAGGCGTTCGGGCCCGGGGTCGCCATCAAGGGCTCGGTCGCCGGACCGGACGGCAAGCCATTGGCCGGCGCGAAGTTGAGGTCGCCGCTCCTCAAGATCCGCGAAGAGGTTGTGACGACCGGTCCCGATGGGAGCTTCACGATCACTGCCGAGGCGAAACCTCAGTTCCGATTCAAGCTTCATATCGACGCCCCCGGCCTGGCCTCGAAGGTGTTTTACATCGAGATTGGGCGCACGAACTGGGCTCCTACCGACGCCGCGAGTTGATGGCTCCGTGCCTGCCCCGACTGCATATTTCACGGAGGCGACGAGCGAGATCAGCCCCGCCCTCGAATTGGACCGCGGAAGCGCCGTCACCGGCCGGATCGTACGCGACGGCAAGCCGGTCCCCGGCGCAACCATCGGGCTCTGGGGATTCGACGTCCTGGAATCGCCGGAGGTCAAGGCCGACGCTGTTGGTCGGTTCCGCTTCCCCCACGTCCCCGCCAGCTCGCCGTGCTGGGCCTATGTCCCCACGGGAAGCCTCGAGCGAGCCGGCGCAGTCCTTCCCAGGGCGCTGCGAACCGCCGCCGAAGATTCAGCGATCGACGTGGGCGACCTGACGGTCCGGCCCGGCCGCATGGTCTCCGGCCGGCTGGTTTTCGCCGACGGCAAGCCGATGCCCGCCAACGTCGAGGTCCAGGCCGCGAGCCGGCAACGCCGACGGAATGTTACGTGCGAAGCCCGACCCGTCCGGCCGATTCACCTTGGCCGGCTTGCCCGAGGGCCAGGTCTGGATCGTCGCTTACTTCCCCGACGACAAGTTCTATGCCCCGGCCGGCTACCGCGTTTCGGCCACGAACAAGTGCCTGGACCCGCTCAATCCCTATACGCTCATCGGCCGGGTCGACCGCGACGTGGCCGACCTGACGATCCTGTTCGAGCCCGGAGCGCAGCCACCCCCCTCCCACGCCCCGGAACGCCTGGCGGCGTTCAAGGAAGCCCAAGCGGGGCCCATCACCGGAGTGCCGCCGGGTCGCGATGAGTGATCGAAGACCGCGAAGGTCTCGAGAAAAAAAGGCTGGCCGCTGTCGGCGAATTTCCGGCGTTGCGAACGAACGGCAGACTCGACGAAGGATGCCGACGCTTCTCGGCGATGGGGGCTACCCGGCGAAGGAATGCTCGAAGCGAGCCGCCTCGAAAACTTCCGATTCGCAAGGCAGGCCCGCGCTTCGGCGGCTTCGTGCCACCGCGGTTGAGCGCTTCGCATTGCACCCGTTTGAAACCTACTTGGACTGGTCGCGCGCCTTGGCATCGCCGTCCGAACGCGGCTTCAAATGCTTATCGAAGAATGCCTGTACTGCGGCCTCCATCATGTCCGTGTTGAACTCTGGACCACCATGGCCAGCGCCGGCGATCGTAAAAAAGGTGACATCGCGCCGCGCCTGCTGCAGGGCCTCGTGGAGCCAGTCGCTCTGATGGCAAGGCACGATGGGGTCCCGCTCTCCGTGCACGATCAGGAACGGCGGTGCCTCCGTGGTCACGTATTTGATGGGATTGGCACGCCCACCTTCTCGACGTTTTTCTGGATCTCGCCGCCGATCAAGCGCGATTCGGGCGAGCCGGTCAAATCGTGTTTCAGGAGTGCACCTGGCAGGGCGCGGGAATCCATCCGCAAGAAATCGGTCGCGCCGAAGAAATCCACGACCGCGTGCCTCCACCCGCGTCGCGCCCGGCCGCCGGTTGTCCCGGCGGCGCGCCCGCTGGCGTCGCGACTGCAGGGCCACCCCGGCGCCGACATCCCCGTCTCGGCACCCGAATCCGGACGGATCAGGGGACCTCGGGCGCGGCAGCGACCCGGGGCGGGCCGCCCGCATCGCCGACGTTCCCAGCCCGTCCCGTCACGCGTCGCGTCCGCTCCCGCAACGACCGCAGGGACGGCCCCATCGCCGCGGCGCGGGCGAGATTGTGGAGTTCATCGGGGTCGTCGCGCTCGTTGAATAACTCCTCGCCACCGTCGCCTTGGTTGCGGATGTACACGAGGTCACCCTCGGCCAGGGAGATCAGCGAGCCGCGATGGGCCGGCGATCGGCCCCGGTTCGGATTCGCTGGGTTGGGCGACGACAACTCGGAGAGCACGACGGCGTCATCCTCGGGGCGGTTGCCGGCGCCGGAGTCGGCGGCCGTCGCGCGGGTCCCCTCCAGCAGCGACCGGCCCGGGAATGGCGACGTCGTCCCCGGGCGGACGAAGCCGGCGACCGTCGCGGCCAGGTCGCGGAGGCTGACCGGCGCGCTCTCGACCGCCGGCCGTGGGGATCGGTCGCGGCCCGCGGGCGGGACGATCACCAGCGGCACGCGGATCTCGGCGCGATAGAGGCTCTCGCCGTGATCGAACAGCGCGTGTTCACCCAGTTCCTCGCCATGATCGGCCGTCACGATCACGAGCGTCTGCTCGAGCACGCCGCGACGCTCCAGCTCGTCGACGAGCTCGCCCAGCCGCGCGTCCACATAGGCCAGACAGTTGTCGTAGGCATCGCGGGCGAGCTTCCGTGCCGGCCCCGGGAATCGCCGCCGATTCTCGTCCGACCAGCGCAGTCCCAGCATCTGCACGTCGCGATCGGTGATCGGCACTCCGGCGAGGACGTTCGAGACCCCCGGCGGGAGCAGGTAGGGCGAGTGGGCATCGACGTAGTTCAGGAAGGCGAAGAACGGCCGTCGCGGCTCCCGCCGCCGCGCCAGCCACTCGAGGAACTCGCGGTTCACGGCCCGGGCGTCCTTACGCTCTCCGCGGGTCAGGTCCTGGTACGCCCGGCCCGAGATGTGCCACATGCGGCCGAGCTCGCCGATGGACTTGAACGAATCGTCGAGGGCCTTGGCCGTCCTGGCCGCGCTTAGCCCATCGAGGACATAATCCTCGTAATGGGTGAAGCCGCGATCGAGGCCGGTGTCGTACGAGGCGTAAAACGTGTTGCCGACGAACCCCGCCGTGGCATACCCGAGCGATCCCAGGTATTCGGCGAGCGTCGGGACGTCCCCCCGCAGCGGACTCATCCACTCGACGGCCAGCTCGTGGGGCCATCGGCCAGTGAACATGCTCGCATGCGATGCGAGCGTCCAGGGCGCCGCTGCCCGCGCCCGGTCGAAGCGAATCCCGCGCCCGGCCAGCCGCTGGAGGTTGGGGGTCGTGGGCCGGGGATAGCCGTAGAGGCTCACGTGGTCGGCGCGGACGGTATCCAGGACGATCACCAGGACATTGGGCGCGCCGGCCGGGGGCGGGGGCCGGCCCTCCTCGCGCCACCGCTTGAGCCGGTCGGAGCCGAACAGCCAGCCGGCCTGGAGCAGCACCAGCCCGAGCAGGGCCGGGGCGGTCAGCGCCAGCCGCCGCCGCCAGCGGTCCCGCTGCCGCTCCAGCACCGGGGCGACCAGCGACGCGACCCCGAGCGCCAACAAAAGCCAGGCCTCGGCGTAGATCCCAGGGCCGGCCAGCATCAGGGCGGGCAAGAGGGCCAGGGCGACGAAGAGCCGCGGCCCGAGCCACCCCGCCCGGCGTGGCCATCGGCGGGCCGCCAGGGCCAGCATCGCACCGGCGGCGAGGAACAGCGCCAGGTCGACGAGCGGGATCAGCCAGACGAAATGCCGGGTCATCAGGAAGAGCCGGTTGGTCGACCCGAAGGCCCGATGGAGGAACCTGGCGGCGACCTCGAGCTCGCCCGCGGCCAGACCGCACCACGCCGCCAGGACCACGAGGTCGACCGGCCCCAGGCGGCGAACCTCTCCGGAAGTGCGAACGTCCGTCATCTCGATGATGGCCCAAGTCCTTGATACGAAAGGTAGCAAATGGCGCGCAGCCCTTCAAGAATCGAGCACGGCTTTCGCCGGACGTCGGTCCAACCTGCGCGGGGCCAGCGGGCGGATCCGGCGGCCCTCGCGGCTCTGGCCCCGGATTTTTTCGGCCCGGGTGCCGTGCGATCGGCCGGCCGTGTGGCAATAATCAGGAGCGAGAGGTCACGGGCGCCTCGCCTGTGCGCGGGCCGGCCTCCGGGGCTAAGGGCGGCAGGGGTTGATGGTCTTTCTCCCCGCGGAGGTTCCCGATGCTGATGCAGCGAGAGTCAGGTCGATTCTCGGGCTCGGCTTGTCATCAGCATGAAACAGGCTCGTAGGATTCACTTTCTTGCCGGGGGTAATGAAATTGGACCAGTGACCACAGCGACCGAGGAGTTGCCATGGAATCGCTCGACGACGCACTGAGCACCGGATCGCCCGCGACGACCGCCCCTTTGGCCGGGCCCCCGGCCGATTCCCGCGCTCCGGCCCCGGACGGCGGATCTCCGCCCGCGCCCGGCCGGCTGGCCATGCTGGTTCTGGCGGCCGGGATCGGTGCGGGAATCGTCGCCTGGCTCGCCGGCGAGGCCAGCCTGAATGCCTTCGTCCCCCCTTTGCATGATGTGAATGTGATGGGGACGACGTTAAAAAAGGTCGATCCCAACGACCAGTCGGCCGCCGACTACAAGAACGCCCTGGTCGCCTTCGGCTGGCTCGGCGGGCTCCTGGCGGCCGGGATGGGCCTGGCCGGCGGCCTGGCCCGGAATTGCGCCCCGCGGCCCTGCGCGGCGGCCATCGGGCTGGTCGTCGGCGTGGGGGCGGCCCTGGTCGCCTCGGCCGCGTTCCTGCCGATCTACTTCCGTCGCGCTCGACACGGCCAAAGAGCAGCTGTCGCGCGACCTCATGATCCCGCTGTTGGTGCACGTGGGGATCTGGTCGGCCTGCGGGTTGGCCGGCGGGATCGCGCTGGGGGTCGGGCTGGCCGGCGGCTGGCCGCGGATCGCCAAGGCCGCGCTCGGCGGCCTGGTCGGCGGCGCCATCGCGACTGCGGCCTATGAGATCATCGGCGCATTAGCCTTTCCGGGCGACCATGCGACCAGCCCCGTTTCATGGACGCCGGTCACCCGCCTGCTCGCCCGCGTGATGGTGGCCGCGCTTGCGGCCGCGTTTGCCGCCATCGCGGCGACGACCTCGGGCCGTCAGGCCGCCGAGCCCCGCCACGCCGGGTGATCGATTCATGCGGCGGGATGGAGTGACCGAACCTCGAGGGACGGCCGAGGCGCGGTGCCCCGACCGTCCCCAAGGATTCAATGACATCAATACTGATCGGAGCTGATGACCTCGCTGCCGGCCTTGGTGCCCAGGGCCCACCAGGTCGTGCGGGCTGATGCTGCTCTTGATGAACATGACGTGCCCATCGCCCATCAGGACGTTGGCCCCGCCGGGGTGGGCACTGGCGGCCCCGATCGACCAGGCCCCGTTGATCCAGGCCTCGTTCCCCCCGTTTTGCGTTGCTGCAGGACCGCCGATCGGGGCCAGTGGGTCGTTCGGCGTCTGGATGGTGTTGAAGGCCGCGAAGCCGTAGCGTCCCGATCGCCCACCGCCAGCCCTTGACGTCGGTGATGTTCGCGGCGTTCGAGTTCGGCTCGTTCTTGAACGTAGTCATGCATTGCTGCAAGGACGTGAGGGTAAGCTGCGGGTTCGTCTGGACGTTCTGCAGGCCGGTGATCGTGGTACCATCGACGCTCTCGGAGTTGCCGCGGTACTTGCTGCCAGAGCGCCCTTGCCATCGCCGACCAGCCATTCCGCATAGGCCACGGTGTTCGACACCCCGTCGGTGCAGCTCTGGACGCCATACGAGATGCCGTAGGCAAAGAGCCCGGGGCTGCCCATCGGATCCTGGTGGTAGTACGCGTCGTTGGTATTGTTCCACGCGTAGTCGCCGCCGCTGGCGTCGGTGCCGAAGGAGGTGGCATAGTTGTTGAGGTAGGCGCCGCCCCCCAAGGCGTTGACGCCGGTCTGCGCCGTGTTGGCGCCACGAGCCCCCATTGGGGTCGGACGGGCAGAGGAAAGACGCCACGGCCGTATGGAAGGCGGTCAGGTTGATGTTATTGGCGGGTGACCGGATAGGGGCCCCAACTGAAATTGATGCTATTGTAGATCGGCATCTGCTCGAGGTAGCCCAGCATCATCGCCTGGGCGCTCCACGAGTTCCAGGTCGAGACGAACTGAGTCAGGCTTTGGGGATTGGCGCTGCATCCCCAGCGGGAAGGAGTTGTGGGCCGTGTGGTAATTGTGCATGGCCAACCCCAACTGCTTCAGGTTGTTGGTGCACTGGATTCGCCGGGCCGCCTCGCGGGCCGACTGGACCGCGGGGAGCAAAAGCGCGATCAGAACGGCGATGATGGCGATGACCACCAGCAGCTCGATCAGGGTGAAACCGGGATGGGATCTCTTTCTCATGAGGGATTTCCTTCGTGAAACGTGAAAAGGTACGGGCAGAAGACACGATGAAATCACCCGGCAAGAAAGTTCCTCATGGAGGTCAGGCTCTGCTCTCGGGCATCGCTACGCTCTGCCCCAGCCACCCAGACACATGCTCTCCTCTCAGAATTGCTCAACTTATTCTGACGCAACCTCAGCCTGACACCTGGGCCCTCCTTGCCAACGTAGTATTGCAAACCGCGTCGGGCTAGCGCCGGAGGCCGGGGACGCGGGGCGCCGGCCTCCCGATCGGGCCGAGTCGATCACGGCGCCTTCCGGCCCTCCGCGGCCGCCGCCTTCTTCGCGGCCGCCTCGGCCTGCTTCTTCTGCTTCATCTGGGGCCCGATGTTCTTGAGCATGTCCTGGGTCTTCGTCCGTGAATTCCGGGGAGACCTCGACCTGCTGCTCCGTGGTCCCGGAGCCGCAGCCGGTGACCGCGCAGCCCAGGCCGGCGACCACCAGGGCCCCGAAGCTCAGGCCGGCAAGGCGCTTAAAACTCATCGCAAGATCCTTTCATGAAAACAAAACATCGCAAAAACACCATTTGGAGCCGGGATGCCGGCGGTCCGGCGCCCCCGGGGCCGGGGATCGGTGGCCCGGGCGACCGGGCGATGTCATCACCGCCGCGTGCTCGCCACCTCCCGGCGCAGGCGCCGCCGGGACGCGCCGCGAAGCCGGCCAGGGGCCTGGCCGTCGCGTCGGTCTCGCGCAAGAGGTAACCGTTGTCCGCCGGCAGCGGCCCGGTTCGGGTCACCCGGCCGGATGGCCAGGCCACTTCGACCTCGTCGACCCGCTCGGCGTCCCCCAGGCCGAAGTGAAGCCTGGGGTCCGAGGCCGACTGGTAAGCTGCCGCCGCCGATCCGCCAGCCGCTCTGCCGCCGGCCGCCGGCCGTGACGGTCACCCGGGCGCCGATCGCGTCGCGATTCGAGGCCGTCCCCTCCAGCCGCAGCGTCAGGCCATGGCCGGCTTCGCCGCGGTTGTGGAAGTACGCCACCGGGGCGTTCTGCGGGACGATCACGAGGTCGACCCGCCCGTCGTTATCCAGGTCCCCCACGGCCAGGCCGCGCGCCAGCCGGGGCACGCGCCACGGCGGTCCGGCCGAATCAGTGGCGTCGGCGAACCGCCCGCCGCCGGTCCCCAGGAGCAACTGCGCGGGCATCAGCCACGGGACCTCAGGCGTGAGGTCGTTCACGTGCCCGTTGGCCGTCGCCAGGTCGAGCCAGCCGTCGTTGTTCGCGTCGAGGAACGCCGCGCCGAAGCCGAGCAGGAACCGGCTCGGCCCCCCGATCCCCGACGCCGCCGTCTCGTCCGTGAAAATCCCCTCCCCGCGGTTCTGGTAGAGGGTCGTCGACTCGGCGTAGAAGTTGGTCTTCGCCAGGTCGGGCCGGCCGTCGCCGTCGGCGTCGCCGTGCGCGACCCCCATGCTCGCCTGGTAGATCCCGTTCCCGCTGCTGGCCACGCCCGCGGCCCCCGCGATCTCCTCGAAGCGCAAGCCTCCCTTGTTGCGGAACAGGAAGTTGGCCGACTGGTCGTTGGCCACGTAGATATCGACCCGCCCGTCGCCGTCCATGTCGGCGGCGACGACCCCCAGCCCCCGCCCATCCGCGTCGACGATCCCGGTCTCGGCGGTCACGTCGGTGAACCGCGCGCCGTCGTTGCGGAATAAGTGGTCGGGCAGCGACGGCGAATACTGGGGCGAGCAGTAGGTGTAGCGATTCCGCCGGGCGTCCCAGCAGAGACTGGGCTTCTCGGTGTCCCACCGAAGGTAATGGCAGACGTACAGGTCCAGGTCGCCGTCGCCGTCGAAGTCGCCGAAGGCGGCCGAGGTCGGCCAGTCGCGGTCCCCGCCCAGCCCGTAGCGCTCGGTCGCGTCCTCGAACGTCCCGTCCCCCCGGTTGCGATACAGGGCATAGCGGCGCCATCGGGTCACGAACAGGTCGGGATGGCCGTCGTTGTCGATGTCCCCCACGGTGACGCCGTGGCTGTAGCCCCGGGCAAAGCCGGCGAGGCCCGCGGACGCGGTGGCGTCCTCGAAGGTCCCGTCCCCCCGGTTGCGGAACAGGCGGTCCCCCTCGGTGCGGGGGCGGTCGAGGTCGGGCGGGAACGGCCCGGCCTGCGGCAGGTAGACATCGAGCCAGCCGTCTCCGTCGTAGTCGAGCAGTCCGACGCCGCCGGCCGTGGTCTCGGGCATGTGCCGGGACGAGGACACGCCGTTATCGAACGTGAAGCGCAGCCCGGCGGCCTCGGCGTCATCCAGGAACGCGGGCGTCCGGACGGCCGCGGCGGCCGCCTCGGCCGGCGCGCGCCTTCGCCGGGCCATGGCGTCGAGATCGGCGATGAGGTCGCCGATCAAGGGGGGCGCCGGGCGCCGGGCTTCCGCCGCCTTCAGCCGGTCCACGGCCTCGCGGCCGGCACGATCGTTCGGGTCGGCCTGGGCGACCAGCGTCCACAGCGCCTGCGCCTCGAAGTTCCGCCCCAGTTCCTCGGCCATCCGCGCCGCCTCGGGGATGGTCGCGTTCGTCAGGTTCTGGAGCGCGGCCTGATACCGGTACTTGATCTCGGTCAGCGCCGCCTGCCGCCGACGCACGCGGTCGGCCTCGTCGCGACGGCCGGCTTCCAGCGCCAGGGTGGCCAGGCGATCCAGGGACCTCAGGCTGCCGGGCTCGCGGGCGAGCAGGTCCTCGTGCGCCTTCCGCTCGCGATCCGCGTCGCCGGCGCGGGCGGCGAACCAGGCCCGCAGGTCGAGGATCTCCGCCGGGCCGACCCGGTCCGGCGGGAGATGCCGCACGGCCCGCTCGATCTCCGCGGCGTCCTCGGCCGCCTTGGCCCAGCTCAGCCGCGCCCGCCAGACGGCGGCGTCGGCGGGCCGGCGCGCGAGGCACTGGTCGAGCCACCGCTTCGCCTCGGCGAGCTGGCCCGCCCGCGTCGCCAGCGCGGCCCATCCCAGCCAGATCCGATCGTCGTCGGGGGCGTTTCGCGCCGCCTTCTCCAGGGCCGCGCGGGCCGCGTCGAGCCCCATCGGGTGGTTCGATCCGAGCTTCTCCAGCTCCCTCAGCAGGCCGGCGGTGTCGCCGTACGAGCCCCACGCGCCCAGCACCAGCGCCCGCGCCTCGTCGAATCGCCCCTGGATCTTGTACAGGTTAACCAGCGTCTCGCGCGCCTCGGTGGCGTGGGCACCCTGGCCGCGGAGCGCGGTCAAGAGCAGCGGCTCCGCGTCGGCGAAGCGGTCGTGGCTCAGCACCCCGCGGGCGCGGTACAGCGCCGCGTGCGGCTCGAATCGCGATCCCGCCGGCACCCGCGACCAGGCCGCCTCGGCCGCCTCTGGGTGGCCGAGCTTGAATTCGCACGCGCCCAGCAGGAACTCGGCCTCGCCGTCCCCGGCCCCACCCAATAGCGCCGACGCCCGCGCGAGCAGCGGGCGCGCCCCCTCGGGCGACCGCGCATCGAGCGCCGCCTTCGCCGCCTTGAGCGCCGCCTCGGCCGCCTTCACATCACGCCCCCGCCGCCAGGATTCCAGCGCGCGCACTCCCACCACGCTCAAGCCGGCCGCGACGACCGAAATCGCGATGGCCCAGGGTGCAACACGACGCCACACCAGAGCCAACCCAGACGACCCCGTCTGGATCCGTCGCATTACTCATGGCGATACGGACTGGATTTGCTCAAGGACGGCCGCGACCCCGAAATGGGGTCGGCCTAACTTGCCGCTCACATTACCCTGCCGACTGACAGCAATCAAGTCGGTATATTGCCGATTCAGCGCAGGGCCCGGGAATCCAGCGGAATTCTGCAATTGATTCCGGCCTTCGGAACGCTTCCTCTGAGCTTCGAGGCCAATCAGGGACAGACCGATGCCTCGGTTCAGGAACAGGCCGGGAATGACTTCCCGAGTTCGAAGTGAGACGACTTGTGACCAAAAAGCCTCGCTCCCAAGCTCCTGCGTGCGAGCGGTCTTCATGCCGCTCAGCGGCGTGCTAAACGTCAATTCGGGAAGTTGCCCCGTTCCTTGGTTCGTGTCGCCGGACCCGCTCGACATGGGCCTGAAACGTCCGGGTCGCACAGTTGCGGAAATTCATGTCCTCGATCATTCGCTGGCGCAGCGCCGCCACGACGCGATCCTTGTGCTGAGGTGAATTCGGCAGAAAACGCCCTCATCATGGCTCCACGAGAGCACAGAGTCGGAACGATCACGCGAATGTGGAAGAATCTGAAGAATAAGGTCGTGGCCCTGGCTCGATCGATTGCTCAGTCGGCCAGTGGAGGGAATTCAGAGAATGACTGGCGAGCAGTTGATCGCAGAAGGGCGACACCTGGCCCGGCCCTGCGTTTACCTTCGTCTCAGCGGGGAACATTTCGCCGCCATCTGGGGAGGTGAGGGGATCGTCTGGTGCGGCGATGGTCCGTATCGTCACTGGCTGAGCATCGCGTGCAGATTTATCCCAGCAGGTAACGATGGAGTGACCGGATGTCTGAGCATCTATACTCATGAGGATGATTGCGTCTCAGGAATGGTCACCGTAGATGATTCCCTGACCCTGCCAGATCCCACTGACGGCCTCAAGCTCTACGCCCATCCCGAGTCTTCACTGCCACCGCTCGAGGCTGTCTTCAAGTTGGGCTCGTCCGACGTGGCGGACTGGCTTCGAGCGAACAACTGGCAACCCGACTGGGGTTTTAACGACAACTTCCCCGACAGGACGCCCGTGGATTCCTACGAACGGGCCTACCAGAATCAGCTTCCGCTGTTCAATGACAGCGCCCATGCCGTACTGGGCGGCTGGCACATGCCGTGGCCCGATGGCGATTGGGATGAGCTGGTCGACAAGCGACTCATTGCGTGGACGTTTGCGGAATCTGAGCCTTGGGTCGAGGTGTGGGACGATGAGGGTCGTTTCCGTGTGATCCAAAGAATCACGTGACGCGCGCCTCGATGGAAAGCGTCGATCCCTCGCACCGCTTCGCCGGAGGGAGGGCTCGCGACGGCTGATATCATGGCGGTGTCGGCGAGTTGGAATGTGCCATTCATACTTCACAGGTAACACGCCAGGTATCAGGGTTCGACACGTAGCAGGAGGGTCTTGCCTACCGACTGGGCACGCTCAGCGAGGTCGCTCACCTGACAAAGTAGGTCGAGCGCCTCGGCATTCTCCCACCCCTCGAATTCGTCGGTCTGTCCCCACGACTGTGCAAGGCGATTGAAGTCGTCGTCGTCAAGAGCGGCGACAGAGGCCAAGGTGGTGAGCATCTCGAGCGGGATGACTTCGACCCACCGCTCCTCATCCGGGTCACGAATCACGACGACGGCGTCCAGTCGCTCGTCAAACCGGTTGTCCGGGGAGCCGCTTTCGACCAGTGCCCAGAGGGTGATCAGCCGGACGCGATCCAGCCCTTTGTATGCGAATCCGTCCCACGAGCCAAGCGGCTCGTCTGAGCCGAGGACGGCATTGGCTTCGGACGGGTCGGCGACCACAAGTTCGGCGATGATCCCCACGGTTTCCCTCTCGATTGACGTTACTCTGGTGTCACACGACTTCGGTTCGGGACAATCGCCGCAAGTCGGAGTGAAAAGGCCGGGCACGGTCATTGGACATTGACCGGGGATAGGACAGGAGTGAAGATTAGGTCGGCGGGGAGGCGGGATCCAGTGGGTTTCAGGCCCGGAGGGGTACGGCCGTCTGGCTGGGCGGGTCAACTCGCGGCCGCCCGCCGGGCGGATGGTACCTGGTCGATGGCTACCGCCAAGCCGGGCGAGCAGAGAATCGGTATCGTTTCCAGCATCGGACACCGATTACCCGACACAGGATGAGACCCATCATGAAAGCTGTTGGCGCAGTGTTTCGGCTGGGGCTGCTGATCGGGCTGGGGATCGAATTCCCGACCAAGTTCACGAGCGCCCAGACGCCATCTCCGCAGGAAGCGCAGGCCTCGGCGCCGGGATCGCGAAAACTAATCGGCGACGACAAACCTGCGGAGGGGCCAAAAATCCGACACTCGGGCGCCGACGCCCACCCGGACACCGCCTCCAGCTACGATAGCCTGGCGACGAACCTCAACGCTCAAGGGAAGTACGCCCAGGCTCAACCGCTGTACGAGAAGGCGCTGGAAGTCCGTCGCCGCCTGCTCACCGACGACCATCGCGACACGGCCACCAGCTACAGCAACTTGGCGGACAACCTCGAGGCCCGCGGAAGGTACGCCGAGGCGCAGCCGCTGTACGAGAAGGCGCTGGAGATCCGCCGTCGCCTCCTCACCGATAACCACCCCGACACCGCACAGAGCTACGACAAGGTGGCGAGCAACCTCGACGCCCAGGGGAAGTACACCAAGGCCCAGCCCGTGTACGAGAAGGCGCTGGGGATCAACCGCCGCCTCCTCACCGATGACCACCCACACACGGCCGCCAGCTACGATCACCTCGCGGGCAATCTCGACGCCCAGGGGAAGTACAGCCAGGCCCAATCGCTGTTCGAGAAGGCGCTCCAGATCCGCCGCCGAATGCTCGGCGACGACCACCCCGATACGGCCGCCAGCTACGACCACCTGGCGGCCAACCTCGGCGCCCAGGGGAAGCTTGCCCAGGCCCAACCGCTGCACGAGAAGGCGCTCCAGATCCGTCGCCGCGTGCTCTCCGATGATCACCCACACACCGCTACCAGCTACGACCACCTGGCGAGCGATCTCGACGCCCAGGGGAAGTACAGCCAGGCCCAATCGCTGTTCGAGAAGGCGCTCCAGATCCGCCGCCGAATGCTCGGCGACGACCACCCCGATACGGCCGCCAGCTACGACCACCTGGCGGCCAACCTCGACGCCCAGGGAAAGCATGCCCAGGCCCAACCGCTGCACGAGAAGGCGCTGGAGATCCGCCGCCGTTTGCTCTCCGGCCGCGATCCCCGCCGGGGGTGACGCGGACCGGCCCTACGCGCCGCCGTACTACTGGGCCGCGTTCGCGCTGGCTGGCGACCCGGATTGATCGCCGATCACCGACGCGGCCGACCGCCCGGACGAGAGGACGCGGAGGAGCCGGGAGTTCGCACCCGACCCCTGGCCCCGCCGAGGGGAGGGAGGCCGAGGGTCGGATGAGGTGGTCCGGGCGCCAAGGTCCCGCGGGAGCCTCAGAAATTCGGAGAAAGGAGAGGCAGCGATGCTTGGCATTTGCTTGACGGTCGGGCTGGTCATGGTCGGACAGGCCCAAACGCAAGAAAAGGACGTCAAGACTCGCCCTTGGGCCGTCATCGCCAAGCGGCACGTGATGGCAGCGAAAGTGTACGCGCTGGACGATCCCGCTCATCCGTTTGCTGCGCTCAAGGAACCGGTGTTGCATCGGATCCAGGGAGTCGAAGGGAGCTCGAAGGGCTCGGTCTTCCTATGGGTCGAGCCTTCGGGTCGACCGGCGGCGATTTGTGACGTCTTCGTGTTTCAAGAGGGGCCGGAACGCTATAGCCTGAACAACGAGTGGCATTCGCTGACCGAATCTCCGCTGCGGGCCGAATTGCCCAGTGGGGTGTTGTTCGACGCCGCCGGCCCGGCGCTTGAATGGAAGCCGATCCCGAATGCGCAAGCGCCCGCCGGCACGCCGCCGGCGCGCGACCGGCAAGCCCGCCGGCTTGCCGAACGGTTCAGCACCGACCAGATCGACCGCAAGAAAGAGCACTATCACTTGCGGCTGCTGACGACGCCGTTGCATCGTCACGACACGATCGATTCATCTCTCTCACTCGGCGGTGCGCTGTTCGCTTTTTGCCAGCAGACCGACCCGGAACTACTGGTGCTCATCGAAGCCCGCAAGTCGGGCGCGGGGTATCGCTGGGAGTATGCCGTTGCTGGGTTCTCCGACATGGATCTCTACCTGCGCCTCGACGGGCGTGAGGTGTGGCGCGACGTTCCAGCCTTCTCGAGCGGCCGTGGAGCTCACAGTGGCGGTAGGGTTCGGTTCATCGATATCGCCGCGGAACTCGAAGCGGCGAGGCTCGAGAAACTCGAAGAATGAGCGCGGAAAAACAGGCCGACTCCTTCAGCGGGTACGACGCCATTTATGCAGGCTCCGACGGCAAGATTCTCGAAGTGGCGTGCTGGGCACGCGCGCGCGCGAAAGTTTCTCGAGGCGCGGTCGTCGTCTCCCGCGGAAGCTTCGCTCGTTCTGCAGATGATCTGGCGGCTTTACGAAATCCAGGATCGGAGATCAGGATTTAATCAGCGGAATCAGTAACTAAACTTACTAACCTACATAGTTTTATGGCACTATTCATAGTTTGGTCAAGAGCGGGGCTCCGGTGAACACCTTACACCAAATCCACGGTGTAATGGCACATCCAGAGACGAAAGCTTTCTTCTACCAAACTCCGCGGCGGGATGTAGCGATGAGCGAGGTCGTCTACAGGTGCAAAACCAAGGCCACGGACAGAGAGGGCGACCACTTCCGCATTTCTCGCAACTGGATGCTGGCTAAATTCTACGAACTTCGACTTACCCGACGAGAAATCCAGTGCGGTGACTGGACAATTCCCTATGCCGAAATCGATGACGCCGTTCTCATGGCAATCGCCCCTCCCTATATCCTCGGCTACGTATTAAGGGTCAAGTCGCGGGGCAAGACTTACCAGTTCAGGCTACTATCGACCTCGTCTGGGTGGTGGGACCTGGACCGTTTTTGGTTGGGCGATACAGCACTTCCCCTGAGGCGGGAGCTCGCAAACCTGGACTGGCGAGGGTCCAAGAATTTTATGCTTCTTGTCTGGACCTGTACTTTCCGCGATTCACTCCACTCTACGCCGCCAAGCTGAGCAGCCGGTCGGCGGTCGCCTGGATTTCTGCCTTTGAGAGTCCGGGTCTCAGAACCTCACGTAATTCCTCGCGCAGCAGCTCGCGGCGCCAGGCGTTGCGCTTATCCGCGTGACTCGGCCGCCGTGTCGCGACATCCCAAGGCGAAGCCGAACGGTCCACCAGATCTTCTTGCGAGCGTCCCCACGCCCAGACCTCGGTCATGGTAAAAGTCCAAAGGCACATGTGGAATGACCCCACATTGGCCCACACGTGCCGGACCTGCTGCTGCCCCGCCCCGACGACATCCTTGCAGTCCCGGAACGCGATCTCGAGCGAGAACCGGTCGGCGACTGCGCCGAGGATCTCGGCCACCGTCACATTCGGGTCAGTGCAGAAGAACGCGACCCAGCCCGTCGGCTCGTCGACGAGGACCACCCGGATCACGCCACCGGCTGGCCGCCAGGTGGCCAGGAACGTCTTGTACCGTTTCTCGGTCGCCTCGCCGTAGAAGTGGAACACGCCGGTGCTCCAGCCGCGACGTTGTCCAGCCCGCTTGGCCAGGTCGATCCGCTGCTCGCCGTAGATCCGCGGCCGGCCTCGCCGACCGGGCTGGCGTGGACCGGGCACGATCCACAGGGCCGCGTCCTTGCGGAGCCGACTGACGACAGTGAACCCCAGCGACATCGCCGGCGAGAGGAACGGAGCCTTGGCATACGCCCCATCGACCACCACCCAGAGCGGCTTGCCCAGCGGCTTCACCCACCGCGCTACCCACTCGAGCAACTCGACCGCCATCTCGAGCTTGGTCCGGAACTCGGGCCGGTGATTAGTCGGGATGCCGATCAGGTTCTTCTTCCTCACGTAGAGTTGAGCCAGCAGCGGCAAGGCGATCACACCCCAGGCTGGGTGCACGACCAGGAGACCAAGCACGACCCAGACGTGGCCGTAGACGTAGGGCGCCCCCGCCGGTCCAGGCGTTGGGTTGTGATGGATGCCGGCCCCCTGTACGTGCGGCCCGTAGCGTTGGGTGGGGGTATCGTCGAGTGCGAAGGTCAGGCGTGCCTGATCGCCAAGGAGAGGCCCGACCACCTTCGCGAGCAACCGGGCCGCGATTGACTCGGCCTTTTTGCCGGCGGCAGCGATGGTCGTGTAACACGGCCGGAACTGGTCGCTGAGCTTCGCGGCGCGGATCCAGGAAGTGACGGTCCGGCGGCCGTGCGCGAGCAGGGCGCCGAAGAAGAGGAGCGCGAGCCGAGCCGCGGACCTGCGGTCGAGCGGGGCAGCAAGTTGGGCGAACCACTGGCGAGAAGGGGCATCCTGCCGCAAAGATGACATTGGCCGGTTCCTTCCGGGGTGAGAGGCACTGTGGTAAGCGCCATCGTCCCGGACGGACCGGCCTTTGTCTGCGCGAATGGCTCAGGAGCTTCTACGGGCAAATTACGGAAAGTGCAGTCTGGACCGCACTGGCGGGGTTTTTTCTCATTGAAATCCTGGCCCTTTTCATCTTCGGCTAGTTTGGCCTTGGTCCGCTGACGAAGCCCGGCAAGTTTTTCCGCGAGCCTCGATGGCGGGTAATAAAGCGGATTGAACTAACCCGCTTCGCGGGAGATGTCTCAATCGCTTGCCTGCGCTGGTGAGGGCGTCAGTAGTAATGGAACAGAAAACCGGCGTAAGCGCCTCGGAGCCGCCCAGTGTGAGTTAGGGCATAGCCAAATCGTCAGTGCCCGTCCCGGTCGGCTGGTAGCCTATCACCGGGCGTGATAGGCTGCGGTGAAGCGAGTCTATCGGTGCGTGGCGCGTGTGTCGCGCCGGGATGGGCTGCGCCTGTGACGTGATCGGCTGCCGTGCCCCGGCAGCCGAATATCAATTTATGCGACCCGAGGTGACCAAACCGGTAATCGCTGCCGATGACGTCGGCATCCACTTTCTTCACGGCGACAAAGACATCGTCGTCGACTGGGGTGAGATCGCGAAAGTGTGCGCACTTCGCCAGAACCACCCCGATGGCACCCCGTACATCGAGGTGTTCGTTGATCACATCTCCGGCGTCGATTTCCGATTTCACAGCGTCGAAGTGGGCTACGAGCAAACAACAGCCGAGATGGAGACGTATCTGGTCGGGTTCAAGCGCGCTGCGCTCGAGGCTGTCCGAACTCTCGACGAAGAAGGGCAGACAATTCCAGTGATCTGGACGCGCGACGGAGCGGTTCAGCCGTTCCAGTTGTATCCGCCGGTGATCGACCCGCGTCTTCCAACTCCTCAAGAGCGTGCTGAGATGGAGGCCGCGCATCAGGCCTCGATCGCCACGTGCGAAAAGATCCTGGGGCGTCAGCTTGAGCCACATGAGATAGCGTGTGTGCAGACAGGCTTTGAGAACGGCCGCATCGTAGGCAACATCGCTGCTCCGCTTTGCCACCTGCTGGTCGAACGCCAAAGGACCGAGTGAGTGCGGCCATCCGGTGGGGTGCATAACTGTACGCTGCAGCGGACCCGGGCGCCGAGCCCGCGGGCGACCTCCCGACACCCATCTACGAGCGGGCCCCTGTCAAACGCGACCGGCGCCGATTCTGTGTCACAGGCTTCTCGCACATCCCCCTCGCCGTCGGCTTCGGTCGATCTGGCCCAACTCAGACCCGCCTGCGAACGAATTGGTCACGCAAGCCGTAACACATCCGCTGAGCCCCAGGCCGAGGGAGAGCTTTCTCACTCTGATCGCCGGCAGTATACGAAGCGTAAGCCAACGTGACGCAATTCGCTCACCCATCGATTCGGGATCATCAGGTGGCCCCGATGCCGTCGCTAAGCCGGTATCCAAGGGACGCCACGATTCATTATCACGGTAGTCGGCGATGGGCGGCGCTGGCAGCCTGTCTGTCAGGGCTAACTGCGGTCCGATTGGGCGCGTGGGCCGCGCTGCGTGGGCCGCTGGCGACGACCGACCCGATCGAGTCAGCCCTGAGCGTCACGCGGCGCGCGGAAAGAATCACGCAGTCTTCTTGCGAGCTTCTTCGTGGTCGAACATGAAACTCATCTGATCGCGCCGACCGTTGATGTGGGCAATCCGCGACAAGACCGCCGTTCTCGAGCGGCTCACCGAAGTTGACCGAAGAAATCCTCGAAGGCAAGTCTTCGGGCCTTTGCGACATCAATACAAGCTCAATCCCCATTGGTGACTTCTCGAAGCCGTTTTCTCACTTAACGGCCTGGAACCATTTTGATAGATTCTGGGACAGCCAGCCCAGCTCTCCGCCCGACCTGTCTTGATCAGACAGGCAATCCGACTACGTTTGCCGATTGGTACATGGAGTGGCTCAATTCTCTGCCGTAACTCGGAGCATCGCGACGACGGATAGCTCTGGTGCTTCTGCTCTCGATGCAATGGGCTGATCCCATCCGAGCCGGCGCTTCTGATCGAAAACCGAGTGCGAGGTGGTGCTTTGATACGCTTCCGGCTCAGTACGCTGATGCTGCTGGTCGTCATTGCGGCTTTGAGCATCACGGTGGTGTGGCAGGAGCGGCAGTACGGCATTCGGCTGGCTGAAAGCCATTTCATGCTGGCTGAGAGCAGGTCGAGGGCTGTCGCACTGGAGGCCCAAGCCGCCGCGAGAGAGATCTACCAGGAAAAAAGATTCGCTGATCATTTGGCGGATGATCGAGCATCAGCGGAAAGAAGGGCCAGCGCCGGGAGAAGCCTCAATCCGGCCTCTTACGATTCTTCCGAGAAACCGAAAGAAATTCTGAAGGGTGTTAAGTGACTTGCTATTCGTCATCCTTCCTTCACCCCGCTTTGTCACCCCCACTGAGTTCGGGGAACACCATACAAAACTTACGGCGCAATCGTTCTGCGCGACACCACTTGATTTCGAGGCGGACCGAATTGACGTTCCGCGGCAACGCGTAGTTGTTTCGCCGAGTATACTCCCCTCGAATCCCAGACCGTCATCGAGCGGGAGCTAAGGCGGAGTCGGCAGCGCGGTTCCCGTTTCAGAGACGAAATCACTCGCGTCTAGCGGGCCGATCCCCACCCGGTAAGCCAAAAGCCAAGCGTGGGATTCCCTTTGCCGCGGTTCGTCTCAATCATCAGCGTGGCCACCGGGGCCGTCCTGGATGTCGGGCCGTGCCTTGGGAAGACGCTTGCAGGAAGCGGCTTGGCGGCTATTACCGTGCCATTCGTCATGCAGCCCGTAATACATCGTGTGAAATACCCGCTAATGAACCTGCGGCTCGATCGTTGATACCTTATGGCGAGCCTGGGTCGTTGTCTTCGGTCCTCGATCGTGGAGGGTAGATGCCATGACCGGACGCACCACGTTCGACACGAGGCCCCTGCGACAGCTCTCCGTGTCCGACGGCCGGGAACGCTGTCCACGCCGTCGACGCGAACGCGCGGCGGCGGCGATCCTGGTCGCCGTGGCATTCGCGGCTTTTTCCACTCCGGAGGCGTTCGCGTTGATCACAGGCGGGGAAGGGAACAAGTCCGTCGCCGATCCGGGCTGGCCGAAGGGCGCCGCCGCGATATTCAACATCAAGGCCCGCATCGCCTGGTGGGAAGGGCCGCCGTTCGGCGGCGGCCAATGGCACGCTGAATGCCGGGGCGACGCCAAAGCCTTCAATGCCGTCCTGGCCGACTTCGCCAGGCTGAATGCGAAGTCGAAGCGGGTCGTGCTGCATGACGGCATCGGACAAAGCTTCTGGCTCAACCCGAATCGTGAGCCGGCGAAGGAGGCCGCCGCGAGGATCGACTGGATCTTCATGGTCTGGCAACCCGCCAGCTGGGAACACCTCCGCAAATTGCCGGCCGATCTCAACCCCACTGATGCCGCGATGCCGACAAGGGCCCTCCGGCGCAGCTCGACGTTTACACCGGCGGCAATGTTCGCTGGTCCGACGTCACCGTCCCGGCAGGGCTCGACGTCGCCGACCAGCGTCTGGAAGCCCACGGGTTCAAGTTGGCAGACGGCGTCGTACTCGAAGGCAAGGTCATCGATCTCGCGACTGGGCGGCCCGTCGCCGCACGGGTGCGCCTGGAACGGATCGAGCCGCAGTCACAGGGCGGCTACCGCTACGATGTGGCAGCGCAGGCCGCAGCCGACGTGCAAGGACGATGGGCCTTGAAGAAGGCGCCCGCGGGCTGGCATCGCGTGGTCGTCGAGGCGGAGGGCTTCGTGGCGCGCGTCGCGGGTTATGCCCATTTCGACGACCAGCCGCGCTGGCACTCTTACGACGCCGGGCTGTCACGCTCCGCGCCCGTGTCGGGCCGCGTCACCGACGACGCGGGCAAGCCGCTGGCCGATGTCGAGGTGCGGCTCGACGACGTCGTGTCGGGCGTTGGCGGCCACTATGAACCGCCCCACGAGTCTTCATGCTTCACGGGAGCCGACGGGCGCTTCCACTCGGATCGGGTCCCCATCGGCCATGCCACGATCCGGCTGTACAAGCGCGGTTATTGCCGCCCAGGGCTGGGTCACCCGATCACGACGCCGGCGAAGGATGTCGTGCTGGCCATGATCAAGTCCGCTGGCGTCCGCGTCGTGGTCGACTTCGCCGGGATCGCGCGCCCACGAACTACATCGTCCAGATGGAGCCCGAAGGCGGGGCGGCGGTCGGCAAGTGGTCGGGCTCGGGGGAGGTCGACGCCGAAGGTCGGATCGCGTTCCAAGACGTACCACCGGGGCGGTATGTCCTGCACGGACAACCGAACCCCTCCACAGCGAACCAGAAGACCGAGCCGGCCACGATTGCATTGAAAGGCGGCCAGACGGCCTTGGTCAGGCTTTCCGCCAAGTGACGCCAGACGCCGAAACGACCATGTCATCAATCAGACGTCGCACTCGTGTAAACCTTCAATGGGTGACCCGCTTGGACGCGCCCAGCGGCCCGCCAACACGGCCCGCCCAGTCGAGTGGGCGTTCTTGCAGCCTTCCTCAAACGCCCCATCAACCGAGGGCACCAATTTGGTCGTGATCCAGGGAAGCAATGTCGGAATCCTGGTGGACGACGGCGATACAGCCAGCTTCAACAGCCTTCTGACCGAATTGCAGAGTGCCGGCATGCAGGTCATGGTCTCGAGCGCGCAGTCCGGCGCAATCGTCGGCGTGCTGCCGATCGCCCAACTTCCGGCCGTCGCTGCGCCGCCTCAGACGCCCAGCATCACGCCGCAATTCCATCCGTCGTTGGCGTAGCGAACTCTATCACAGCTCGGGGTACGTCGCCGCGATAGCAGCAAGGGTTCCGGTGCGCTGCTCGGATTCTATCGCCGGAACGCGCGACGAGCGCGATGTAAGCCAATTAAACCACCGATAAGTCATCGACCGTCTACTCAACCCGCCTGGACCAACGCAGGGTGCGCCGTGAGCCGTCGACCGGGACCAGCTCAGAAGTGTGTCGATCTCTTCCGTCGTCCGGTTCATTGCCGGTCTTCTCCCCCCTTCGCGCTCTTCGCGGTGACAAATGTATTTTTCTCGATCGCTCTAATCGTGCTATTCATCGTCCCTCTTCCCGTCGCGTTCGTTGCGTCGTCGCGGTGAGAATTGATTCGTCCCGGACGGACCCTCACTCGCAGCCGAGTTCGGCGGACTGACGATCTCTCGTTTTTCGCATCCATCATCTTCTGCGAATTTATCTGTGTGCATCCCTGTGCATCTGTGGCCAAAAACTCTTCGCCGTATCTGTCCGTTCTCGCGAGCAACCTCAAAAATGACTACGCGCAAGGACCGTCTCACTCTTCGGCATGCAGAATCGCGTCCGTTTCCTTGTCGTTCCGCGCCTTCCGAGGTTAAAGATCTTCCTCTCGAATCCTCTGGAAATCATCCGGGCGAGTGCGATCTACGAGCCGTCCATCGAGCCGGACGCTTCCCCGCTTCGGGACCCAGTGCCAGAGTTCTTGGGCTAGAGCTCGTCGGTCAGCGTTCCTCCGCCGGCCATTCCCAGTCGCTTCGTCCAGGTTTGCTCGAGCTCTAGCAATCGCGAACGGCATTCCGCGAGGTTTTCGCCCGCCGCCAGGAGCGTCATCACGGGTTCGCCGGCGTCGAAGTGAGTGCCCGGCCACGGTATGTCTGCAACCGGCGGCACCTCGTACAGGCTGTCGCGCCCGGCGTCGGCAGGCGTGATGTCCGGCGCGACCAGAGGGTGGGGTGCATACAGGATCAGCTTTCCGACCATGAGCACGCGCGGCGGACCAGCCTGAGCCGATCCCACATCGGCGCCGCACCGCCGTCGCACGCATTCCGATGTTCCGCGAGCATCGAACGACCCGAGGCGAGTTCATGGATCTCGATCGAGGCGGTATAGCGTGGATTGATCTCGACCGGCCAGGGATGGCCGTCATCGAGCACGTAGTCGACGCCAAACCATCCGGTCATTCCGAACGCGGACGCGAGCGCATTGCCCAGCGTCTTCAGCTTCGAGGCAAGAACCTCGGTGATCGGGCAGGGTCCGACGCTTCCTCGATACACGAACGGACAGCCGGCGATGCCGATCAACTGCCGAGTGACGCCGATCAGGCGCGCCTGCTCTTGCGTGCCAATATAAAGAGCCGAAAAGCTTGGACCATCAATGCGCTCCTGGAAAAAGTGGCACGCAGTGTCAAAGGCGGCCTTGCCCGTGAAGGGTTCGATACCGCGACCGCCACCGGATCTCAGCAGCTTGGCCAGCCAGCTCCCGTCGTGCGGAAGGCCGATGGGATCGCGCCGCGCGTCCGGATTGGGAATCCCGCGCTCGCGCAAGAGCGCGGCCACTCGGAACGGGTCGCGAACGGCACGCAGCGTTTTCGCACCGACACCCCATAGCGTGTGCCTGGAGGAGATATGGTCCACCCAGTCCGGGTGGTTTTCCCAACCGCCGGCGTAGAACCACGGCGTTGGAGAAAGCCGGTCGGCCAGGGCGGCGAATTCTTGAGCGGCGTTTTGAGGGTCGATCCTTGCCACTTCGCACACCGCGGCGAGATCGCGATCGGCAAAGTAATCCGCGCAGTTTGGACGTAGCCCGCACCGGAGCGCCGAGAAAGCAGCGGCGCGGCAACTGGCGCCTACGATGAGGAGATCATGAGGCAACGATGATCAAAAAAAGAAGGCCTCGACAAGCGCTAACCGCATGTCGAGGCGTGATGAAATCCAGCTTGGCGGCTGCGCCATGGGCGCTGCGGCACCGGGAAGGCTTGGCCGAAGGATCATTCCTTCTCGATCGTCTCGGCCGTCAGATAGAGCTTGTCGTCTTTCTTCTCGACGGTGCCGGTGACCTTGACCTTGATGGGCTCGTCCTTCGTGGCCCGGCAAAAACCGTCGCGCTGGTGAGCCTTCTTGGCAACGTCGTTGTCCACCAGGTAATAGGTTGTCTTCTTGCCGTCCTTGGTCTCAATGACGGCGTTCTGGCACTTGGGCGTTTCCTTGAGAGCGCACTTGGCGCAAAGGCCTTCACCGGAGATGGTGACCTTCTCGTCGTCTGCGGCCCTCAAAAAGCTCAAGCCCGAAAACAGCACGCCCACCGTCGCGATCACCAACAGTTTTCGCATCGTGAGTCTCCCAAAAAAGTATCGGAAACAATCCATCGACTCGACCCTGGAGTGCGGCGCAGCGGCCGCCCCGCTCGAATGACAATTGAACCACCTTCAAAAGTGGCTGACAACCATTTTCTTAGGATTCGTCGGGTTATTTCCTCTCGTCCCGGTCCGCCAGCTTGGGTGTGCGCATCCACGCCACTCGCTGTCCCGCGCGCTCATTGCTGGATCGGGCCCGGCGATCGCGACGCGTTTCACCGCCCTCGCTCGCAATGTCTCGGTGTCTGAGACTCTCTGGGGGTCCGCAACGCTCGCCGTGAAAGGGTCTTCGGAATCTTGAATCGGAAGTCGGCCGGCAACAACCGCGCGGTCCTGGGGGTTGCCCGGAGCCTTCCAGGCGTCTATGATTCGGGTCCAAATCACAGCGTTCGCGTCGATGCGACGAGGCCAGTGCCGAGTCAGCCGACGGGAGCGGGTCGCACGGGGAATGGATCGGCCGGGTCACTTAGCCACGATTGCATCAACCAGGGAGAACATCGCCATGGCCAGTAATATTGTGATGAACGTCGGTGAGGCTCTTGTCGGCGAAGGCAACGAAATCGCCCACATCGACCTTTTGATCGGCGACAAGACCGGGCCAGTCGGGCTGGCGTTCGCGAACGCGCTGGCAAACCAGTCGGCTGGTCATACCAATCTCCTGGCCGTGCTCACGCCGAACCTGATCGCCAAGCCCGCCACCGTCTTGATCACGAAGGTGACGATCAAAGGAATGAAGCAAGCCGTCCAGATGTTTGGCCCCGCGCAGTACGCAGTCGCCAAGGCCGTCGCCGACAGCGTCGCCGACGGCACGATCCCGGCGAGCCAGGCCGACGATCTGGTGATCGTCTGCGGCGTATTCATCCACCCCGCGGCCGACGACAACGCCAAGATCCTCAAGTTTAACTACGAGGCGACCAAGCTCTCGATCCAGCGCGCGATGAAGAACATCCCGACTCCGAGCGAGATCACGTCGCAGAAAGACACAGTCAAGCATCCGTTCGCCGGCTGACAAGACAGTTCTCGGCGATCGTATTATATATTTTAATCTATTTGTCCGATGAACGTGCGCGGTCACGGCGGACATGTACGCGGCGGACGATTGACCGATGGCCAGCGCGAAACCAAAGGTCCTGCTTCAGCTCGACACCGATGCCGCAGCCGAGTGTCTTCGACGCCGTGGTCGCGATTGACGCCGGCGTCGAGCATCTGCTGCGCCACGGCAACGTGACAGCGTCAAGCGTGCGCGACCTGGTGTACGGTGCTCTGTTCACCCGAGGGCCGGCCGATTTGTGCGCCACCGCGATCTTCATCGGCGGCTCGAGCGTGACGGCGGGCGAGGCCGTGCTCGAGGCGGTCAAGCGGACGTACTTCGGACCATTCAAGGTATCTGTGCTCTTGGATGCCAACGGCGCCAACACCACCGCGTCGGCGGCTGTCCTGGCGGCGCTTCGCAGTTCCGGCGGAGAGCTCCAGGGGCGCACGGTCGCGGTCCTGGCCGCGACAGGGGCTGTCGGCCAGCGAGCCGCGAGGCTGCTGTGCGGGCTGGGAGCCAAGGTCGCCGTCGGGTCGCGAAGTTTCGAGCGGGCGCAGCGCCTTGCCGAAGTGCTCCATGCCAGCACCGGCTGCCCGGTGCGAGCGTTCACCGCCGCCGGCAATGCCGAGCTCGCCGACACACTCAAGGAAAGCTCGGTCATTGTCAGCGCGGGGGCCGCGGGCGTCGCGCTTTTGCCCGCGGCAGTCTGGCGGGATTTGCCGGCTCTGAAGGTTCTCATCGACTTGAGCGCCGTACCCCCCTTGGGCATCGAAGGAGTCGAGCCTGGCGACAAGGACACGGAACGAGGTTCCGTGCGCGCCTGGGGAGCACTCGGCGTCGGCGGAATCAAGATGAAGATCCACAAACGGGCGATCCAGGAACTGTTCGTGTCCAACGACCGGGTTCTCGATGCCGAGCAGGTCCTCGAGCTGGGGCGTGCTCTTGCTTGACGGTTCGAGGTGTTGTCATGGTCCGCGTGGTCGGCAGCGATCCCGGAACGAGCAGCCTCGACGTCCTGTTGCTGGAAGACGGCGCCGTCGTCGATCAGAAGAGCTACCAGCCGTCGGACCTGGCTCTTGATCCGGCGTTGCTGGCGAATCTGTTCGAGCGCTGGGCGCCGATCGACCTGGTCGCGGCACCGTCGGGATATGGTCTTCCACTCGTGCGAGGCGAAGGCCTCACGGAGGATCAATTCGAGCAGATGTCGCTGGTGCGGTCCGACGAGCGCGGGCGCGACGTTGGTGTCGTGGGCTTTCGGGCCTGGGTCCGCGCGTTCGAGCGAACCGGTGCGCCGCTGGTGTTTTTGCCGGGCGGGCTGCACCTCCCCACGATACCGGCTTTTCGCAAGGCAAACACGATCGACATGGGAACTGCCGACAAGATCTGCGTGGCGGCGCTTTGCCTCTGGTTCGATTTTTTGGAATCGGGGTCGTTCGATCGGTCGACGTTTGCCGTGGTCGAGATCGGCTCGGCGTTCTCGGCGATCCTGGTTGTCGAGCATGGCCGAGTTGTCGACGCATCCGGAGGCAGCCGCGGGCCGATCGGAATGCGATCCGGCGGAAGCTGGGACGGAGAGATGGCCTACTGGCGCGGCGGCTTTCGAAACGCGATCTGTTTCGCGGAGGGCTGCACGACCTCGGATCGATCGGACCCGACGCATTTCGCGAATCACTGGTGAAGCACGTAGCCGGTCTGAAGGCGATCACGCCGTTCGAGCGGATTTACCTGTCGGGAAAGGGACTCGACGAGCCCGAGATCGCTGAACTTGCGACGGCGGCGCTTTGCCCGTTTGGGCGCATGGCGCGCGTGCCCATGCTGCCCGGCACGTGGGTCAAGCACGCGGCCCAGGGGTCCGCGGTTCTGGCCGATGCGCTGGCCGGCGGTAGGTTCGCACCGCTGGCCAGCTCGCTGCAACTTGCGTCTGCCGCCGGATCAGTCTGGCACGTGCTGGAGCGATCCTATCGATAGGTTAGCGAGTCGTGCGCGCTGGCCTCGACGGTCGGTAGCTCCGATCACTTCTTGGTCTGCACAAACTTGTTCGGCGTTCCCTCGAGCGGGCCGCCGGGCTCGGGCCGCCAGGCGACGACCTCTTCGATCTTCTTCGCCAGGGCAAAGTCCTTGTCGGTGATTCCGCCCTCGGAGTGCGTCTTGAGCTTGACCCAGACCTTGCCCCAGGTGACGGCCAGGTCGGCGTGATGCCAGGCCGCCTCGCAAAGATAGCCGACGGCGTTCACCAGCATCGAGCGTCGTCGGCCAGCCGTCGGTGTTGTACTTGCGCCGCAGCCAGCCGTCCTCGAGCGTCCAGCCTTCGAGCCCGTCGGCCTGAATCCGGGCCTGCATCTCTTCGTCGTTGTAGACTTTCAGTTTTCCCTCGGCCATGGTCAGTCTCCTCGATTGCGTCGAGCGTCCGCCGATCTCGGTTCAGAAGCCCTGTCCCTTGGTCGTCAGCCGGACGCGGCCGATGTACATGTCGGCCGTGATATAGAGCACCGAGCCGTCCTCGCCCCAGCCGCAGTTGGCCGTGGCCTCGCCGGTGCTGAACGTGCCCAGGTGGGTGCCGTCCGGGGCAAACACCAGCACGCCGCCGGGCCCGGTCGCGAACAGGTTGCCGGCCGCGTCGACTTTCATGCCGTCGGGCAGCCCTTTCTTCGCTCGCGACCGAGCTCGTCACGTCGGCGAACACTCGGCCCGGCGCCGAGCGTGCCGTCGTCCTTGACCGGGAAGGCCATCCAGATCGCTTTCTTGGGGTCGGAGTTGGCGACGTACAGCGTCTTCTCGTCGGGCGAGAGGGCGATGCCGTTGGGGAACGTCATCTCCTTGGTCAGCAGCGTGACCGTGCCGTCCGCGGCCGAAATCCGATAGACGCCGTTGAAGTCGAGCTCCTTGGCCGGATCTGCGTTCAGCTTGAGCAGGCCGTAGGGCGGGTCGGTGAAGTAGAGGTCGCCGTTGGACTTGAACACGCCGTCGTTGGGGCTGTTGAACCGCTTGCCCATGTACTTGTCGGCCAGGGTCGTGAAGCTCTTGTCCGACTCGAGGCGGGCCACGCGGCGGTCGCCGTGCTGGCAGAGGATCGAGCCGGCCCTCGCGATCCATGAGCAGGCCGTTCGAGCCCGGCTCACCGCCGCGCGGAACCGAGCCCGTGTAGCCGCTCGGCTTGAGGAAGACGCTGACTCCCTTGCCTTCCTGCCATTGAAAGACGGTGTTCATCGGAACGTCCGAGAAGAGCAGGACCGTTTCGCGAACGGTCCCAGACCGGCCCTTCCGACCAGTCGAACCCCTCGGCGATCCGCTCGACCCGCGCGTCTTGCGGGAACGAGCTTGTCGAAACGCGGGTCGAGCCGCTCGATCGTGCCCAGCGTGGGAAACGCTGCCTTTTCCTGCGCCTGAGCCTGCCGCCGCGAGACCAAGCCACGCAGCAGGCCGTCACCACCGCGATCGCCGCGCCGTCGCTCAACCTGACGCCGATTTCGATGCGCGTTCATGATGTCAAAGTCCTCGAGGATGGGATGCGATCGACGACGCCGGCCTAGCCACTCGGCCGCTCATCTCACCGAGGTTATCGGTCGCCAGGCTCGCGGGCAACTCTGCACCGCGGCACAGCGATCGGCGAGTGCGGCGTCGCGGCGCGCGTCAGGCGATCTTGGCGCTCGCGTGCTGCGTGTCGTCGCTGCCCAGCTCGTCGAAACAAGCGAGCAAGCCTGCGGGCGGACTCGTCCCAGGTGAAGAGCGCCGAGCGCTCGCAGCGCCAGCCTGGCCAGCGCATCGCGATGCGCGGGCGCGTCCAGGAGCATCCGGATCGCGCCGGCGATCGAGGCGACGTCGGTCGGGTCGAAGTAGACGCCCGCCTCGCCGACGACCTCCGGCAGCGAGCCCGCCCGGCTGGAGATGACCGGCGTGCCGCAGGCCATCGCTTCGACGGCCGGCAGGCCGAAGCCTTCCAGCAGCGACGGCTGAATCAGGGCATAGGCGCGGCTGTAGAGAAAGACGAGGTCTTCGTCCGGCACGAACCCGGTCAGGATCACTCGCTCGTGCAGTTCGTGCCGCGCGATCGCCGCGCGGATCTCGGGGACGTGAGTGTGGAAGACGTCGTGGACATCTCCGACGAGCACGAGCTTCACGTCGGGCGGCGCCGCCTGGGCGAAGGCTTCGACCAGGCGCAGCAGGTTCTTGTGCGGGCTCAAGCCGCCGACGTAGAGCAGAAACCGCTCGTCCGTGCGGGATGCCGAGTCGGCCGAGCACGGCGTCGGCCTCGCGGGCCAACGGCCCGAGGCCCGAAGACGGGGTCGGGGCCTTCGGTGATCACGCGGATTCGCTCGGTCGGGCAGGCCCGACCAGGCCGCGATGTCGCGGCGCGAGGCCTCGGAGACCGTCACGATCCGATCGGCCAGCCGCACCGCGGCCGTCTCCTTGAGTCGCCAGGCGAGGCGCCCCTTCCGGCTGGGAAAGACCAGCTCGGGATGCGAGAGCGGCAGCGTGTCGTGCATGGTCACGACCAGCTTCCCGACGTTCCAGACCGGGAAGAAGCTGTAGGTGGCGGGGAAGTACATCAGGTCGACGCCGCGGCGGGCGACGGCCAGGCCCATCGCGAGCATGTCGCGCCAGCGCCGGCTGCCCCGCGGCCGACGCCGCCCGGCTCGGCGCCTCGCGCACGTCGACGACGACCCGCTCGAAGCGATCGGGGATCGACGACCGCGTCCGCCGAGGGCCGATCGACGAAGACGCGTGAATCGATGCTCGGTCGGCTGCTGCGACAGTGCCTCGAGCAACTGCCGGGCGAACCGGCCGAATCCCCGCCGATTGGAAAGGCAGCTTCCGTCGATTCCGATTCGCATGGCCGAGCTCTCACGTGGTCGAGATCCAGCGGAGTGCGTCGCCGGTCATGCCACGGCGTCGCGGTCGCTATCGGGATCGCGCCCGCCATCGATGAAAGCCGGCGAGCCCACCGAGCCCGCGCCGGCCGGGGAATCGAGCGCGGCGCCGGGATCGGCGCGTGCGCTCGCGGTCGCTCGAACCGCGTCGTTCGGTGCGGCTGCGCAGCAGCCAGAACGACTCGGCGATCACGACCGAGAGCCCGCAGCAACAGTAATAAACCAGGTGAAGAGGAAGGGCGGCGGCGGCGAAGACCAATCCCTTGCGCCGGGCCAGGAACGCAAAGAAGCCGAGGTTCAAGGCGACGATCGCGGCCAGGCCGATGCCGGCAACCGCCCAGCGCCCAGGGATCGACGACGCCGAGGCGCCGGCCAGCAGCGCCAGCCCGGTCGAGCGCCACGCACGCCTTCTGGCCGACCTTGACGTTCAGGTCGGTCTCGATCGTGCCGTAGCGCTTGATCAGGAGCATCCAGGGCACGCCGCGGCGGAAGATGTCGGTGCGGATCATCTCGGGCAGGGTCCACCGCTTCATGTGGGTGGCCAGGACGTCGCGCGCCAGGACGATCCGGTGGCCGGCCCGGGTGAGGCGGTAGCCCAGCTCGATGTCCTCGATGGCCGGGCGGGGATAGAGCCGCGGGTCGAACCCGCCGAATTCGAGGAACACGCTCGCGGCGGATCATGCCGCAGCCGGTCCAGAACGTGTGGGCCGGGCGGATCTCGTCGCGAAAGACGCCCTGCTGGTGGACGAAGTGATGGAGCAGGTTGCGATACTGGCTGACGAGCCCGGGCGCGGCCGGCGCATCGTCGTACGAGCCGAAGAGGGCGGTGAGCGCCGGGTCGCGCCTCGAACCGGGCCAGGGCCCGCCCAAGCGTTTCGGGATGAACGGCGACATCGGCGTCGAGGAAGAAGATCAAGCGGCGAGCTGGCGGCCTGGGCGCCCGAGGTTCCGCGCCGCCGCCGGGCCGTGCGGCGTCGGGAACCGGACGACGATCGCCCCGGCCCGTCGAGCGCGCGCGGCCGAATCGTCGGTCGACCCGTCGTCAACGACGATCAGCTCGAAATCGGTCAGGCGCGAGCCGCGAAGCCGCTGGAGGCAGCGCTCGAAGTCGCGGCCCCCGTTTCGCACGGGAACCACGACCGAGAGCGACGGCCTCCGCGGCACCGGGCTCGCCGGACCGGCGGGGACATCGTCCATGATCTACCCTCGCCCGTCAGAACTCGACACGTGCCGGAATGCGTCTCCATCCGTGGGATCGCCCGAGCACGCGCCGAGACCGTACCACGACGGAACGGGGCGAATCGATCGCCGTGGCATTCTCACAATGTCTCGTCCAGCCGCGCCGCCGCAACCTCCCTCGCGACGAGCGGGCGAACTCTATCCAGAACCGGCAGGGTCTGTCAATCTGGCCCGGCTCACCGGGTAGGTGCACCGATCGCCGCACTCGCCCGTCCTCGGGCCTCGACCGCGCTCTGCGCGATCAGAGGATGGTGCCTGAGCAGACGCAAACGCCCGTCGAACAAAGCAATTATGGCAAAAACGCGTCCGTCGAAATGCGCCGGCGTGATCGGCTTTCCTGCGGATCGCGAACTGGAACAACCGGGTCGAGCCCGGCGAGATCGCCGGTTTCCAGCCGCGGCCCAGTCCGCGGCCCGGCATGTCGTCGACGGACGGCACAGGCGCGAGCAGAACTGTGCCGTGGCCAGATGCGACGGGCGTCCTGCGCGCTGGCTATTCCGAGCCCGCGCGGCTTCATGAACGGCCGACAATAGTCAAGGAGTTTAAGATCGCTCAATTCCTCTTCGAGCTCATCTGTTGACGGCCGGTCCAAGCTTGCCTGGACTTCCGTGAGCAAGAAGTCCACGTACTTGCGGCGAGAGCGCTGGAGAGCTTGCCGCACCGCTCCGGCCGACAGCGGTCGACCCAGCCCAGCGGAAAGCATCTCGGCAAGGCGGTTTGACGGCAGATCGGGATTGTCGACTCGAGAGCGGAGAACCGTGTGGTAAGGCTGGCCGGTCTTCTGTTCGAGCTCTGAAAGTGCGCTCCAGGCACGATCCAGCAAGTCAGCGCGCCAGCTCGCAATGAACTGCTGTTCGAATTGGGCGAGCGCGGGGTCTTCGACGGCCGGCTCTTTGATGCTGGACCGTGTTGGCGGCGTCGCCTTCTTGCGGCGGTAATGGTCGTTGATCAGGTTTTGAACGGCACGTTTGACGTAGTCGCGGAATCGCCCGCGCTGCGGATCGCTGTGGCGGAAATCGCCGCGTAGAAATCGAACGGCGAACTCTTGGTCCAGCTCGGCCGCGACATCGGGATCCTTCACGGCTTTCAGCAGATAGCGGTGGACAGCGCCCGCGTACCGGCACATCAGCCGGGAAATCGCTGCATTGACCTGCTCGGGTGGTCCATTGTGCGCCTGGAAGACCGTTGTCCAGTGCGTGGACATGTCGCTGAGGCGTGGTTCGACGTCGACGTGTTCCAAGGTGCACCTGCCACGCCGAAGGGCTCACAAGGTCAGTGATTGCGTCGATTTTCGATGCGAATCGCCTCGATCGGATCATTGTACACGAGCTGATCCGCCCCTTGCAAAAAATCGCGAAAAAAAACCGGCCACCTGCGCGAGACAGTGACGTTTGTCCCTCGTATGAGTGAGCGGAACGGGAATGAGGCAACGGATCACGAAGACGTTGGGACTCTTCCCAATACAACTGGAGGCAGGGGCCGCTTTGCGTCTCGGAAATCATAGATGTCAGATTCGGTGGAAACGAGTGACGGCCGGCTGCTGCGGCGCGTAGCGCGCAGCAGGCCGCGAAGGCGAGCGACCCTGTCACGTCGGGCAGCGGCTGGGATGCGTGATGCCGTTCAAGCGGCAACAGCCCAGCGGCCTGCACCGACAAGATCGTGATCACAGAACGCCGCAGACGCTCCCGCGCTTCGTCGTGAAAACGCGAAGCGCGGACGCCGTTCCGCAACTCGACGCGGCCGGGATCGTTGTTCCACCGCGTCAAACCGCAACGGACGGGAATCACGCTTCGAACTACAGCACCGTTTTGCACTTTTCGTCATCCTCATTTGCCCGGCGAACTATCATGCACATACACGATCTCAGACAGCCTGAAGTGACCTGGCAGGCCCTGCTGAATGCACCCGAGGCCAAGGTCTTGGATGCGACGGCGGAACGTGCGCTCTTGGTCGAGATTCACAACTGCCGTGAGCGGCTACTTTCGGGATTGGCCTGGCCGGCAGAGGGACAGGGCCGCACGACGCTTCCCTTGGCCGAATTCCAGCAACGTGTTCGAGAGCTTGCGAGCTCGACGGCTGCGCTCGACTCTCGCTCGCTCGAGCTACGATCCGTCGCCATTCGCTACCAGGAGATCCGAACCAGCCTGGCGATGGCAAATGTGCGCCTCGTTGCTCACATCGCGAAACGATATCACGGCCGTGGCATACCCCATGGCGATCTCATTCAGGAGGGCGTCTGCGCCTTGCTCTTGGCCATCGACCGATTCGACGTTGCCAACGAGACGAGACTTGCGACCTATGCCATCTGGTGGATTCGTCAGGGAATCCAGCGTGCCGTCGCGGCCGGTGCCTATCCCGTTCGCTTGAATCCCCGGCAGCTTCAGCAGCTCGCTCGCGCCCATGTGGCGGTTGCGGACCTCGAGCAAGGACGCGCACCCCGCGACGACAAGTCGAGCTCGGCTGCTTCGCACACGATCGAGCGTCTGCTCGCCGCCACGCGGCCTGTACTTTCGCTCGACGCGAGCAGCGGATCCGACGGAACGTCCGCAATCGTTGACTTCTTCATCCCGCCTGATGACGAAGTCGACGAAACAGAGGATCTGAACGAACAAGTCGGCAACCTGATCGAGACCCTCGATCTCCGAGAACAGCAGGTCCTGAAGCTCCGGTATGGCTTGAGGGGTGGTCCGCGGTATTCGCTCGTCCAGGTCGGTCGGGTTCTGGGCGTATCGAAGGAGCGGGTTCGCCAGCTTCAGGATCGAGCGCTGCGAAAACTGCGGGCTGCCCACGACGGCACGCGGATTTCCCGACGCCGCGAGCTGGCGGCCAGTTGCTGATCGACATCGGCCCGGGGGCCAGGTACAACGGTGCAGAGGACGTAGGCTGACCCAATCGCGAATTGGTGCGCCGGCGGCTTCAGCGGAAAATGGGTCGAGGCACCTCGGCCATTTCCAGTTCGACGTTCCCGAATATTGCTTCCTCGGATCGTCTAAACGGCGTGTTCGCAACCACCTGAGCTCCATGGCCGACCCGCACGACAGGTTGCCCGAAAACGTCCCCGGCCGGTTCTATGTCGATTCCACGTGCATTGACTGCGACCTGTGCCGAGAAACGGCCCCGCTGAATTTCAGACGCAACGACGCCGAGCACCGCAGCTACGTCTTCCAGCAACCGAAAGACGCTGCAGAGCAGGCATCCTGCTCCGCAGCTCTCGACGAGTGTCCGGTCGAGGCGATTGGACGCGACGGGTGAACGGATCAAGACCCGGCGTGTGCCGCGACTGAGTGTCTCTCCGGGCGAGTGTCGATCGCGTTGCGCTCGAGCTCGAGGATGAGGCGGTCAAAGCCGTGCAAGAGCTCCTCGCGATGCGAGTATGGACCCGGGCGGTAGGCGCGCGATTTGAGGCCGAGCTGCATCTGTTCGCAGACGTGCCAGTCTTGACGGTTGGTCAAGTCCCAGAACGCGAAGGCGTCGTCCGGATCGAAGTCATCCCTTCCGATTTCGTTCGGGTGAAATAGCCACTCGCACACGATCTCCGTCCTGTCGACCGCGCGGGGCCAAAGGGAATGGGTCATCACGTAGTCCGGATGCATGCTGAGAAATAAATTAGGCAAGCATGCGTAGAAATAAACATAGCGACACTCACTTGCCGGTAATCCGGGCAGGCAGTCACGGCGAAGGCGGCCATCGAGCGTGAACGTGTCGACGCCTTCCTTGAGGCTCATCCGCCCTCCCAGATGGGTTGGTCCGGCGGGCTCATTCTCGCCGCTCAAGTAATGCGATAGCTTGGAGAGCGCCGGGTGGACGCCGGGGCAGTGCAAGCATTCAGAGTAATTGTGGATGATCAGTTTCCAGTTGGCCGCGACGTCATAAGTGATTCGTTTCCCGGGTTGAAGGTGCTCCATGCCCCAGGGACGAAACTGCTCATCCACGCCATTGAGCTGTCGCGCTAATGACGCTGGGCTTTCGCTCAGATTCAGGAAGAGATGGCCGTCCCAGACACCGACCGGGATTTGCGCCAGCGAGTAGTCAGTCTTGCAGAAGCCGTGCGCTGGGTCCATCTGCGGGGCCGCGAGTAGCGAGCCCCCCAGGTCGTATGTCCAGGCGTGGTAAGGACACTGAATCGTCGACGCAAACCGTCCCGCTCGTTCCTCGACCAGTCGTGTGCCGCGGTGTCGGCAAACGTTGTAATACGCCTTCACGCCGCCGCGGTCGTCGCGAAGGATAATGAGGCTCTCGCCAGCGATCTCCCGCAACACGAAGTCGCCCGGATTGGGGATCTCGCTGCTGCGTCCGGCATGAAACCACATGCCGAGGAAAAACCAATCGAGCTCACTGCGATAGTAGTCCGGATCGGTGTAATACCGGGCTGGCAGGCTCAGACCATGAGGTGTCTGGTCAATCATGCGTGGTTCTCAATCTTTGGCCCGGCTCGTCAGCTCGGCATTGTCGAACAGACGTTACCCAGCAGACATGGATCGACTCACGAGCGATCCAGGACCGAAGTCTTGGCGGATGGGAGTTCGCCTCACGAGGTGAATTCGCTCGCCGAAGAGATCCTTACCTTCCCCTTAGATTAGACGAATTCCGCGTAGATCGTAAAGTGTTGCGGTTCATGCGTCGAGAGGCGTCTCGTGCCCGCGTCGACCGCAGAGCTCGTCCAAGCGTTTACGGCACACCGAGCCGCTCGGACAGAGCCGCGCACTCTCGGATCACTCAAGGTTACGCAATGCAAATTCGCTCGTCAGTCGAGTCGTGCTCTTGATCCTCGCCGAGTCTAACAGACAGTGAAAGTACGACGATAAGAGAAGATAGAACAGTCGTGCCTACCCAAAACTGAGCGCGCGGGTCGTCTGGACGATAGGAAGAGAACAGGATTTGGTCGAGGTGCGTGCCGTTCGTTGAGGAAGGCGAATTGCGCAGGAGGCGAGAATGGCTCGGCCGCTACATTGGGGTGTCCTGGGGATGTTGCTGCTCGTGGGCGGAGGGGCAGCGCGAGGCGAGGGCGCGGCTGGACCGACGCGCTCTTTTCTGAGAAGCAACACGATTTTGGGATGGTTCCGCGGGGCGTGAAGGTCAAGCACGACTTCGTCCTGGTCAACCGGCTGGCGGAGCCGATCACGATCGTCAGCCTGCGGCCGTCTTGTGGCTGCACGAGCGGACGGGCGAGCGCGTCGATGATCGCGGTCGGCCAGACGGCGATGATCGAGGCCGAGATGGACACCCGCAACTTCGTCGGGCCCAAGTCGACATCCTGTTTGTGACACTGATCACCGCGAGCGGCCGCGAGGGCGAAGCGCGGCTGGCGGTTTCATGTCACATCCTCAGCGACATTGTCTTGAACCCCGGCTCGATCGATTTCGGCGCCGTCGCGCGCGGTCAGGCGCCGACGCAGGTATTGACGATTGACCGCATCAACGCCGCTGATTGGCGGTTCGTGCGCATGGTCTCGGCCAGCCGCGCTCTAACGCGCCAGCTCGTCGAGACGGCACGGAGCGGGGGCTCGGTCAGTTACACGCTCAAGGTCAGCCTGAAGCCGGACGCGCCCGCCGGGCCTCTGCGTGATGAGCTTCGGCTCGTGAGCAACGACCCCGAGACGCCGAGCATTCCGATCATGGTCAGCGGCATCGATTCGAGGTGGGCTTGTCCGCCGCGCCTTCGGTGTTGTCGCTCGGCCAGATTCACTCGACCGAGGGAGCGCATGGCCGCTTCGTCGATTCGCGGCCTCGCGGCCTTTCGCCATCCGGTCGATCGAAGGTGCCGGCGACGGGTTCTCGACTTCGCCCCCCGATCGAGCGCAGCAGGCAACCCACGTCGTGACGGTCGCCTACAAGCCCGAAGAGGGGACGACTCGCGGCGACATCCGTCACGTCTTTCGCGTGCATACCGACTTGCCGGATGAACCTCCCTTGGACCTCACTGCGACGCTGCATCTGGCTCCGTGAGCTGGCTGCCGCGTCGAATTCCCGCACGAACCCGAGCTGCGAGGTGCGGCGGTCACCGGCTGTCTCAGGTCTAACCCGTCACCAGTGCGAGACCGGATGGCCGTGAATCATTTCGGCTCGGTGAAGGTTTCGGGGTCCACCTTGTCGAGGACCTTGAATTCCGTGACCTCCATAGTCTGAAATGGCTCGCCGTCGCGCTTCACCTCGATCTTGGTCGCCTTCTTGATTCCGCCGAGTTCTTTGTATTCGGCGAATGTAGTTTCCTGGGTGTATTCCTGGCCCTGAAAGCCGACGACCTGGGGGGCGATCATCTTGACGGGCAGGCCGCTCTCCTTGTCGAAATAGAGCGTAAACTCTTTGTTGTCCGGGCCGGTGACTTTGAGCGCGGCTGCCGGTTTGTCGCCAACCTTCCCTTCGGCAGCAGACTCGAACTTGAAGCCTTTGCCTTTGAGCGCGACGAGCGTGATCGGGATCACCTGGAGGTACACGTTGCGCTTTTCGTTGGTGATGCCATTCTCATCCAGCTCGCTGGAATTGTCGCCAAACTTGCGCCAGCCCTTGGTGTCGGCGAGAACGACGATACCGTTGAACTGGTCGTTGCCAAACTCTCTCCGGAAGTGATCGAGACCCTTGATCGTCACGTCGGCGTTGAAGTCGTTGTCGTTCCCGTTAAAGTTGACGGTCCCTTTACTTTTATATGAAAACGCGTTCGCCTTGCCGAGTTTCTCCTCGCCTCCCAGGGCATTGATTGCCTTGTCCAGGATCGATTTGGCGTCGTTGTCGTCGGCCCGCGCCGGGACAAACAGGAAAGCCGCCGCGAGAGCTGCACCCAGGAACCACCTCATGAAATCACCTCTTCTTGTAGGGACGAGCTGTCGACGCGGACCGACCGCATCGCTGTGTCTGCCGACTTGACCACCACAGTTCCTCGCGAATTTCGACGGGTCGCGAATCGCCTCCATGTTCTTGAATCCGGCACTCAATTACCAGGTGATGGTGGTTGCTGCGGCATTTTCTTCGAAAGTCGGGCATCAATCACTTGACCGGCGATCCTCCGAGTTCCTGCAGGCGGCGGCGCAGCTCCCAGACTGCAAGCTGGTCCAGTCGCCGAATGGCATCACCTTCATCAAACTCGAGCTCGGTGGCGACGCGCACCCAGCAGGTGATCCGCTCCACGGCTCCGGAAACCGGAGCCGGTATCCGCCAGCATCGTGCTGTCCCATCGGCGCAGGCCGTTGCCAGCCGTCGGCCATCGGGACTGAATGCCAGGGCGTTCACCGCTCCGCGATGCTCGAGTGGCGGGCCGATTGGCAGCCCCGTTCCGGCATCCCAGAACCGTGTGGTCCCATCCTGGCTCCCGGTCGCGAGCGTTGTTCCATCGGGGTTGAATGCCAGGCAATCGATTCGCCCGCGATGCGCGAGCGGCTCGCCGATTGGCGTGCCCGTGCCGGCGTCCCAGAGCCGGACGGTCCCGTCCGGACACGCCGTCGCGACCGATCGGCCGAGCGGGTTCCAGTTGAGGCAGCCGAGCTCGGACCGATACGGAACCTCGGCCAGGCTCGTTGAGCGTTCGGCGTCCCATAGTCTGGCTCGGCCATCCTCGCAACCGCTCATGAGCTTGCGGCCGTCGGGGCTGTAGAGCAAGGCATGGACCGGGGCGGGGTGCCCGAGCTTTTGATCGAGCAACGTCCCGGTTGCCGTCTCCCAGAACCGAACCTGGCCGTCCGTTTCCCCCGTGACCAGCCGTTTGCCATCGGGGTGGAACGCGATGGCGAGGACCTTGACGTCTGGAACGGCCGTCCGGCCGATCGGCCGCCCGCTCACGGTCTCCCAAAGGCAGGGAATCCCCGCTAGACCGGCCGTGGCGATCCTTGACCGATCGGGGCTGAAGCGCAATGCGACGAGGTCACCCGACTGGATGGGATTGCCGACGGGCACACCGGTCAGGGCGTCCCAGCAACGGACGGCACCATCGTCGGTCGCCGTCGCGACGAGACTGCCGTCCGGGCTGAGTGCGAATGCCCGGACGGCCTTCTCGTGGTGAATCGGGGGTGACAGCGGCGCTCCCAAGGCGAGGTCCCACAGCCGCACGGTTTGATCGGTGCTCGCGGTTGCGAGCATCCGCCCGTCCGGGCCGAACGCGATGCCTTGCACGGCGCCGCCGTGCACCAGCGTTCGCTCCAAAAGCTTGGGCGCCGAGTGCCAGCCACCCAGGCTGGTGCGCAGCACACGCTCGAGTTCCGGAGAATCGGCCGGGACATTTTCCAGCGCACGGGCGAGCCAGAGCATCCCCTCGCCGGTGTGCTCGCGGCCGAAGAGGTTCTGTGCCGCGCTCGATGCAGAGGCGAGCCAGAGATCGTTTGACGTCGCCAAGCGCCTGTTCCTGCTCGCTGCGGTAGCGGACGTCCGCCAGCCAAGCCTCGAGCTCCCCGGCGAGGGCAAGCGGGGTCGGATGGCGGTCCTGCGGCTGCAGCGACATGGCTTTCAGGCAGATCGCCTCGAGCGCCGGATCGATCGATCGGTGCATCCGTCGCGGCGCCGAAATATTCCATGCGCGCACCCGCTGTAGAACCGCGCCGATATCGCCGGTCGGAAACGGCCCATGCCCTACAAGCAGGCAGTAGAGAGTCGCCCCGAGGCCGTAGACGTCGCTCGCGGGCTCGACGCGGTCGAGGTCCCCCGCCGCCTGTTCGGGGCTCATGTATTGAGGAGTGCCGATTGCCGATCCAGGCCGGGTCAACGACGAATCGTCGGCAACCGCGCCCGCGGAGACTCATCGACCGCCTCGCCGTCGGGATCAGCAAGCGACTTGGCGATGCCCCAATCGACCACGAGTGTCTCGCCGAATCGTCCGAGCATGATATTCTCCGGCTTCAGGTCCCGATGCACGACGCCGCGGCTGTGAGCGTAGGCGACCGCGTTGCATGCGTCGACAACGGTGCGCAGCAGCCGGCGGAACGCAAGATGGCGCTGGGCCGGATCGCGGGGCCGTCTCGTGTGCATGGAACCGTTCGATCGCCTGCTTGAGAGTCTCACCCTCGATGAAGCGCATCGCATAAAACGGGCGGCCGTCGCCATGCCGACCCAGCGCGTAGACCGGCACGATTCCCGGATGCTCAAGCCGCCCCGTAATCATGGCTTCGCGAAGGAATCTCAACTGGCTGACCGGATCGAACGCGTGGGAGGCCCGCAGCTCCTTGAGGGCGACCTGCCGATCCAGATCGGGATCGAGGGCGAGAAAGACCTCGCCCAAACCCCCTTGCGCGTGGGAACGGAGAATGCGGAATCGCTCCGCGGCGGACGAGGAAGCCCGCGTTTCCTCGCTGGCGATTCTCGCACGCGCTGATTCATCATGGATGGCAGCGGAATGCTCTGGTCCGGAATAGGGCGGGTAGCCGAGAGCCCCAGCTCGCGCGGCGGGGCTTGGAGCTGCCGCGGCCGCGACAACTGCGGTCATCTGCAAGTTGAGCTGCGAGGAGCCCATCCACCCGCGTGAGTTCCGTCTGATTGAGCGTCCCTTGCATGAGGAAGATTTCGGCCATCGAAAGGCGATCGGTGCGGCTCCACGCCTCAAACGCGGCGAGGAGCTGGGCCTGATCGACGAGGCCGCATTTCAGTGCAAGTAGGCCGACGAGGAGGTCGCAGGTTGCATCGGCGCGTCGGGTCATTCGGAAGTGTCCCGGCTCAAGAAGCGGACGTGAAAGGTGCGCGGATCGACATCTTCCAGCCAGATGGCTGCGCAGCGTTAGAGAACGGATGGGCCAACTATCAAGTTAGCCGGATCAGCTTCCCAGAAGAAGGCGGTTGTGATGGCGGAAGCCGGCTCGGATTCGCCTCGTCCTCTGGTAATGCCGTGCATTCCGCCGGCGATCGGGATCACACCGCTCGGACTGGTCAGATTGTTCATGGCCTTCCCTTTCGCTTGGAAAAATCGGGGCGCGACAACGCGATATCGGCGACCAGCGCGGCCGGACCGACGGCCATCCCCGTCGGGAGGGGCTCGCAATCGTCTTATCCCCCGACTCTCTCGGTAATCGCGGCACTCGCTTTCGCCGGCACAGCCGCCGAGGGCGTTGAAGTTCAGACCGCGCCGGCTCGTGATGCCCTGTGAGACAAGTCCCATTCATTCTTGCTATAATCGGGCCCGCGGAGTATTCGCTGGGACCGAGGAGTTTGATCATGCGGGTTGCAGTGTTGTTGTTGTCGAATCCTCTAATCGTACTACTTGGTTTGGCAGCGAGCACGGGCGCCGGCGACGATGCGTATCGCCGCGAAATCGAGCGCTGGCGGCAGAAGCGCGAGGCCGAGCTGAAGGCCGACGACGGCTGGCTTACCGTCAGCGGGCTGTACTGGCTGCGGCCGGGCGAGACCACCGTCGGCAGCGACCCGAGCAACGATCTCCTGTTGCCGGCGCGGGTGCCCGGCTCGGTCGGGATCCTGACCGTGGCCGATGGCAAGTCGCGTTCAAGTCGGCTCGAGGTGCGGCCGTGACCTGCAATGGACGCCCGTTCGACAATGGCGCGATCCACTCGGACGCGGACGAGCATCCTGATACGCTCGTGGTCGGCGACGTCAAGCTGATCTTGCTCAAGCGCGGCACGCGATTCGCGCTGCGCATCAAGGACAACCAGAGTCCGCTCCGCGCCGGCTTCGCCGGGCTGCGCTGGTATCCGCGCGCAAGAGAATTGGCGGATCCAGGCCAAGTTCGTCGCCTATCCGACGCCGACGAAGCTGAGTGATGGACACGATCGTCGGCGAGACCGAGGAGGCGGAGAGCCCCGGCTATGTGACGTTCGAGCGCGAGGGGAAAGTCCTATCGCCTCCAGGCGGCGAGGCCAGAAGAACGGCTCGCTCTGGTTCGTCTTCCGCGACGGCACCAGCGGCCGGACGACCCACGGCGGTGCCCGGCAGCTTTACGCCGAGTCCTCCGCGGGAAGGCGATCGTCGTGCTCGACTTCAACAAGGCGATCAACCTGCCGTGCGCGTACATCCCCTACGCGACCTGCCCGCTGGCACCGCCGCAGAACCGGCTGAGCCTGGCGATCGAGGCCGGCGAGCTGAAGTACGAGACCCGGCTCGGCAGCGGACAGCCGATGAATCGGGCCGATGAATCGCGCGACAGCCTGAGGGATGTGAGCGCCGTGCCGGCGACCACCGCAAGCGTGGTTGACGAGGAACGGCGCCGATGACGCAAGAGCAAAGCCGAGCGCAGGACCGGAGACGGGGGCCGTCGCGACCCGAGCGAATCACGCCGGGCGTGGTCGAGGAGATCGAGGTCCGCGGCCACATCGTCGACTCGCTCTTGCTTCCCAAGATCCTCGATCGCATCCTGCTGATGGGGGGGACGTTCGAGATCCGCGAGTGCAAGATCGGCGTGCACCGCACCGACCCGAGCTACGCGCGGATCGCGATCCGGGCCGACAGTCACGAAGACGCTCGACGCGATCCTGGGCGACCTGGTCGAGCACGGGGCCTCGCCGATCCATCCCGAGGACGCCACGATCGTCGCGGCCGACATCGCCGGGGCGTTTCCCGAGGGGTTCTACAGCACGACCAACCAGCCGACCCAGGTCCGGCTCAAGGCGGCGCTGGATCGACGTCGACGACCAGGAGATGGACTGCGGGATCGTGGTCGACGGGCGACCGGCAAAGCGCGGTGCATTCCGATGTACAGCGTGAGCCGTCGGCATGCCGATCGTGGTCGGCCACGCCGGGGTGCGCGTGCTGCCGGTCGAGCGGTCGCGCGAAGTCAGCCTGTTCGGCTTCATGAGCTCGACGGTCTCGAGCGAGAAGCCCAAGTCGATCAGCGTGCGAGGCGTGGTCGACGCGATCCGGACGACCCGCGCCGAGGGGAAGAAGGTCTTGCTCGTGGGCGGGCCGGCGATCGTGCACACCGGCTCGGCCGGCCACGTCGCGCGGCTGATCCGGGAGGGCTGGGTCCAGGTGCTGTTCGCGGGCAATGCCCTGGCGACCCACGACATCGAGCAGGCCCTCTACGGCACCAGCCTGGGCGTCTCGCTGACGCACGGCGAGCCGATCGAGCACGGCCACGAGCACCATCTGCGCGCGATCAACACCATCCGCCGGCTGGGCGGGATCGCCCGGGCGGTCGAGACGGGGGTGCTCACCTCGGGGATCATGTACGAGTGCGTCAAGGCGGGCGTCGACGTGGTCCTGGCCGGCTCGATCCGCGACGACGGCCCGCTGCCCGAGGTGATCACCGACACGCTCGTGGCCCAGGACCGGATGCGCCAGGCGATCCACGGCGTCGGCTTCGCGCTCTTGATCGCGACGGCGCTGCACTCGATCGCCACGGGCAACCTGCTGCCGGCCTGGGTCAAGGTCGTCTGCGTCGACATCAACCCGGCGACCGTGACCAAGCTGGGCGACCGCGGCACGTTCCAGACGATCGGCCTGGTGACCGACGTCGAGCCGTTCCTGCGATCGCTGGCGGCCGAGCTTGCGCTCGCAGCCGGGACCGAGTCGCCGGCAGTGATCGCCGTCGTCCTCGTTGAGCGAGTGTCGAGCCTGTTTCCGGTCGGCCAGCCGGCCTCCACGACAGACTCGAGGGAGGCCCGTATCATCATCATGGAGACCGCGATCGGCGCCCCGGATCCTGATGTGTCCGCCGGATTACTTCGGGATCGAGTACGAGATCAATCCCTGGATGAACGTCCGGGTCGGCAGCGACGCCGAGCTCGCCCGCCGGCAGTGGAACTGCGCTGTACGCAGGCGCTCGTGGACTGGGGGTCGCCGTCGAGCTGATCGAGCCGGTGCCGGGCCTTCCCGACCTGGTCTTCACGGCCAACGCCGGCCTGGTCTTACCACAACCTCTTCATCAGCTCGCGGTTCCGGTACGGCGTCCGGCAGGGCGAAGCACCCTATTTCGAAAGCTGGGCGCGGAGCCGGGCTTTCGAGGTCGTCCGCTTGCCGCGAGGGCTACCACTTCGAGGGGGCCGGCGATGCCCTGTTCTGCGGCGAGACGCTGTTCGCCGGCTACCGGTTCCGCAGCGACGTGCGGAGCCACCAGTGGATCGGCGAGCGGCTGGGCGTGGAGGTCCTGCCGCTCGAGCTGGTCGACCCGCGGTTCTATCACCTCGATACCTGCTTCTGCCCGCTGGCGCCGGACCTCGCCCTCTATTATCCCGGCGCGTTCGACGAATACGGCCGCTCGGTGCTGCGCGACCGGATTCCGCACCTGATCGAGGTCGCGGCCGAGGAGGCGATCTCGTTCAGTTGCAATGCCGTGGTCGTCGGCAGGACCGTGATCTTGAACGAAGGAGCGCCCAAGCTGGCCCAGGACTCTGGCGAGCGAGGGGCTTCGACGTGCGCCCGCTCGGCTTCTCCGAGTTCATCAAGTCGGGGGGAAGCGCCAAGTGCCTGACGCTCCGGGTCGACGGCGAGGAAGCGGCGAGCTGGAAACGGAACCAGCGCGAATCGACAGTACCCGGTCGGAGCCCAGAGATCAACCTGATGAACGAGCTCTACATCCTGCGCCACGGGATCGCCGTCGACCCGGGCACGCCGGGCATCCCGGACGACGAGCGGCCGCTGACGCCCAAGGGCGAAAAGCGGATGCGGCAGATCGCCCGCGGACTTGCGCCAGCTGGACCTGAAGCTCGACCGGATCGTCACCAGCCCCCTGCCCCGGGCCCGCGCGACGGCCGAGATCGTCGCCGAGGCGCTCGACTGCCGAGACCGGCTCGAGACGTCGAACGTGCTCCAGGCCGGCTCGTCGCGCCGCGGCGATCGAGCGCTGGCTGCGCGAGCGGACCGAGGACCGGCTGATGATCGTCGGCCACAACCCGACGTTGAGCGACCTGGTCTCGCTGCTGGTGCTGGGCTCGACCCAGCCGCCGATCTGCGAGCTGAAGAAAGGGGGAATCGCCGCCCTGACGGCGACCGGCGGCGTCCACGGACCTCTACGAGATCGCCTGGATCGCGCCGCCGCGGCTCGATTCGACAGGCTCGCGGATGCCGACTCAGTGACGCGGACGAGTACGCCGGTCGCAGTCGCACTGCCGGTCTCGGAGCAGCTCGATCCAGACGCTCACGGTGCACGCGCCGTCGGCCGGCGTGGCTGATCGGGCTGGTCTCGCAGAGCTCGAGCGCCATGTTCTGGAACTCGACCTGCGAGCGGATGCTGGGCTCGCCCGGCTCGGCGGGCGCGACGCGGCGGTAGGTGCCGTCGGGCTGGAGCTCGCGGGCCTTGACGTTGTCGGCCAGGACGACGCCCGAGGATGCCGTCGACGAGCCGCCGCTTGAGCTGGGGATCTTCGATCGGGAACATGATCTCGACGCGGCGGCGGAAGTTGCGCGGCATCCAGTCGGCCGAGGCGAGGAAGACCTCGGGCTCGTCGCCGTTCTGGAAGTAGGTGATCCGCGAGTGCTCGAGGTACTTGTCGACGATGCTGATGACCCGGATGTTGTCGGAGACGCCCGGCATCCCCGGCCGCAGGCAGCAGATGCCGCGGATGATCAGGTCGATCCGCACGCCGGCCTGCGAGGCCCGGTAGAGCATCGCGATGATCTGCGGGATCGACCAGCGAGTTCATCTTGGCGATGATCCGCGCGGGGCTGCCCGCCTCGGCGTGGGCGCACTCGCGGTCGATCAGCGCGGCCAGCCGGCTCGGCCAGGTGCGTCGGGGCGACGATCAGCTTGTTCCAGTCGTTGCCCTGCGAGTAGCCGGTCAGCAGGTTGAAGAGCGCGCTGGCGTCTTCGCCGAACTCGGGGCGGCAGGTGAAGAAGCTCAGGTCGGTGTAGTAGCCGGGCGGTCGTCGGGTTGTAGTTGCCCGTGGCGAGGTGAACGTAGCGGCGGATGCCGTCGTGCTCGCGGCGCACGACCAGCGACGCCTTGCAGTGGGTCTTGAGGCCGACGATCCCGTAGACGACGTGGACGCCGGCTTTCTGGAGCATGCGGGCCTTGTCGATGTTGTTCTCCTCGTCGAGCCGGGCCTGGAGCTCGACCAGGGCGGTCACCTGCTTGCCGTTCTCGGCGGCGCGGGCCAGCGCGGTGATGATCGGGTTGGCCTCGGCCGTGCGGTAGAGGGTCATCTTGATCGCCAGGACCTGGGGATCTTCCGACGCCTGCTCGATGAACTGGACGACCGAGCCGAACGACTCGTAGGGATGGTGGACCAGGATGTCCTGGTCGCGGATGGCGGCGAAGATGCTCTTGCGCTTGGCCAGCGCGGCGGGCATCTGCGGCTCGAACGGGGGCTCCTTGAGGTCGCGGAACCCCTCGATCTTGCAGAGGGCCAGGAGCGCCGTCAGGTCGACCGGGCCGGGGACCTTGTAGACGTCGCGGTCCTCGAGCTCGAGCGCCGAGGCCGAGAGCAACTGGGCCAGGAAGTCCTCGTCGGCGCGCTCCGAGATCTCCAGCCGGACGGCCGCCCCCCACTTGCGCTGGCGGAGGGTCTCCTCGATCGTCGAGAGCAGGCTGCTCCTGACCTCGTTTTCCTGGATCGTCAGGTCGCTGTTGCGCGTGACGCGGAACGCCACGCGCTCGGTCGTGCGATAGCCGCCGAAGAGGGCGTCGAGCCGCGGGCCGATCACGTCTTCGAGCAGGACGAACCGGCGCTGGCCGTCGGCTTCGTCGGGCAGCGGGACCAGGCGGTTGAGCACCGACGGGACCTGGAGCACGGCGTAGAGCGGGCGCGCATGCGGCTTGTCGGACTCGATCCGCAGGAGCAGGTTCAGGCTCTTGTTGTGCACGTGCGGGAACGGGTGCGCCGGGTCGATCGCCAGCGGGGTCAGGACCGGGTAGACCTGGGTGTCGAAATACTCGTCGAGAAACGCGTTCTGGGCGTCGGTCAGCTCCTGCGGGCTGCAGAGGCGGATGCCGTGCTTGAGCAAGAGCGGGCGGATCTCGGTGAGCCAGGCCTCGTACAGCCGGGCGACGAAGTCGTGGGCGCGGCGCGTGATCTCGATCAGCTGGGCCAGCGGGCCCATGCCGTCGGGGGGCGGGTCCTGCGGCTCGAGGTTTTCGTAGAGCTGGGCCTGGAGCCCGGCGACGCGGACCTCGAAGAACTCGTCGAGGTTCGACGCGCAGATCGCCAGGAACCGGAGCCGCTCGAGGAGCGGGTTCGACGGGTCGCGCGCTTCTTCGAGCACGCGCTCGTTGAAATCGAGCCAGCTCAGCTCGCGATTGATGAACCAGCCTGGGTCGAAGACCGAGGGCCGTCGGCGGTCGCCGCCGCCGCGGCCGTCACCGCCTGACCGTTGAGTTGAGTCGTGGACATGACCATACGCTCCGCCGCGGTCTCGCTCCGGCCGCCGGGCTCGATCCGGCCCGGAGCAGGCAGCAAGACGGCTCGCGGAAGGTTCGATGAAACGTGCGATTCCGCTGGATCAGCCGCGGCTTTCGGGACGAACGCGGCCGGTCGAACGAGCTGGCGGAGAACCCTCAGGTTGCGGGCGTCGAGGTCTTCGCCGTCTTCGATCCCCTTGGGTGTTTCCAGGATCATCGGCAGATCCCGGAACCGGGGATCGTTGACCAGGTGCCGGAACGGCTCGAGCCCCATGTGCCCCGCCCCGATCCCCGCGTGGCGATCGACGCGGCTGCCGCATTCGCGGCAGCTGTCGTTCAGGTGCCAGACGCGCAGGCGTTCGCAGCCCCACGGACCGGTCGAGCCGGTCGATCGTCTCATCGTACTCCTCCGGCGTCCCCAGGGAATAGCCCGCCGCGAAAATATGGCAGGTGTCCACGCAGACGCCGAGCCGCTCGGGGTGCGCCACGCGGTCGAGGATATCGCTGCAGGTGCTCGAAGCGATAGCCCAGGTTGGTCCCCTGGCCGGCGGTCGTCTCCAGGTCGATCGTCACCCCCAGGCCTTCGGTGCGGCGATGCACCTGATCGAGAGCCTCGGGCGATCCGCGCCAGCCCGGCCTCTTCGCCCTCACCCATGTGCGACCCGGGATGGACCACCAGGTCGGCGATGCCGAGCAACTCGCAGCGCTCGACCTCGACGGCCATGGCGTCGATCGACTTTTGCCAGAGGGCGTCGTCGGGACTGCCCAGGTTGATCAGGTACGAGGTGTGGGCGACCGGGTCGACGATCCCCGTCTCGTCCAGGGCCGAGTCGAAAGGCCGCGACGTGCTCGGCCGACAAGGGCGGGGCGTTCCACTGGTTGTTGTTCTTGGTGAAGAGCTGGACGGTCTGGAACTCGACGGCCTGGGCCGCCCGGACCGCGCGGTCGCATCCGCCCGCGATCGACATGTGAGCACCGAACTTCCGGGAGACGGGCTCTGCGCGTCCTTGCGGCCCCGCGTCGCTTCGGCTGCATCACGCTGTACTCACCCGATTGTTGGAGATGATCATCAGCACGTTTGTCATCGCGGAGATCCGTCACTTGCGGACGGCGCTGATTCGATTCTACAATGAGATCGTTGCTTGCCAAATCAGGGAGGTGGCGGGGATTCGACCATGGGATTGCTGATCGGGGCCGGCATCCTGTTCGTTTGCTGTTTCGTGACCTGGATGGTCCTGCGGCGGCCGCTCCGCCAGATCGTCGAGGACGTGCACGTCGACCATGCCCGCGCTTGTTCCACCAGCAGCGCGAATGGCTGGAGGCCCGGTTCATCTCGGCTCTCGGCCAGACCGATCCGGTCGAAGGCCAGCGGTGGGAGGCGGCCCAGTGGCACGACGAGGTTCTCTGGCGGCGCGACCGGCAGAAGCCGGCGCCTGCTCGCCTTGGTCTGCGTCCACTTCGAGCCCGGGCCGTTCGAGCTGTCCCGGTGCAAAGGCACGCCACGGCGCTCTTCGAGTTTCGAAAGGGCCGCTGGTGTGCCGAGGGCAAGAGTCTGGACGAGATGCGTCCCGACGAGGCGGTCGGCCGCAATCAGCGGTTCGAGGCGGTCTTCGTGCTGTCCACAGCTGCCCGGCGCCGATTAAGCGGCTGTCGACAATCCAATATCCCGTTCGGCAGATGTGAGTGCGGCGTCCGCCGTTCCGCGCGGTGGATCAGTGGTAAGAACGCCTGGAAATAACGAAAGAATCGCGCCTCCCCACGACATCGAGCCTCGGTCTCATTCGGGCCGCTGGTTCAACCCTGGTCGCCGGAGAGCTCGCGGACGATGTCGCCGACGAACGACCGGGCGTCGCCGAAGAGCATGAGGGTGTTGTCGAGGTAGTAAAGCGGGTTGTCGATTCCCGCGAAGCCCGGGCTCATGCCGCGCTTGATCACCATGACGGTGCGGGCCTTGTCGACGTCGAGGATCGGCATGCCGTAGATCGGGCTCGAGGTGTCGTTTCGGGCGGCCGGGTTGGTCACGTCGTTGGCGCCGATCACGAGGGCCACGTCGGTCTGCGGGAAGTCGCCGTTGATCTGGTCCATGTCGAGCAGCTTGTCGTACGGGATATCGGCCTCGGCCAGCAGCACGTTCATGTGCCCGGGCATGCGGCCGGCGACCGGGTGGATGCCGAACGTGACGTCCACTCCGCGCTTGGTGAGCAGGTCGTAGAGCTCCCTCACCTTGTGCTGGGCCTGGGCGACCGCCATGCCGTAGCCCGGCACGATGATCACCTTGCTGGCCGCGGCGAGAATCGCGGCCGCTTCCTCGGCGGTCGCGCTCTTGACCGGCCGGGCCTCCTGGACGGCCAGGCGCCGTGGCTTGCTCTTGCCCGAACGCGCCGAAGAGGACGTTCGTGAACGACCGATTCATCGCCTTCGACATGTTCACCGACAGGATGAAGCCCGAGGCTCCGTCGAGCGCCCCGGCGACGATCAGCAGCTTGTTGTCGAGCACAAATCCCATCGCGGCCGCCGAAAGGCCGGCGTAGGAATTCAAGAGCGAGATCACCGTCGGCATGTCGGCGCCGCCGATCGGCACGATCATCAGCACGCCGAAGATCAGCGGGAATCACGATGATCAGCGGAAAGAGCCAGCGTCTGTCTCGGGATGAAACGTCAGGAAGGCCGCGATCAAGAGCGAGACGGCCAGGAACGAAAGGTTGACGATGTTCTGACCTTTGAAAGTGATCGGGCGCTGCGGCAAGATCTCCTGGAGCTTGCCGGCGGCCATCAGGCTGCCGGTGAAGGTCAGCGAGCCCAGGATGACCTCCAGCCCCAGCACCGCCATCGTGAATGGCGTTCGATGTTCGGCGTGGAGAGATAAAACTCGGCCGTGCCGACCAGGGTGACGCACAGAGCGCCGAAGGCGTGGCTAAAGCGCCGTCCGCTGGGGACACGGCGGTCATCGGCACCATGCCCAGGCGCGGCGCCGATGATCGAGCCCAGGACCAGCCCGGCGGCGATCCCCCGGTAGTCGACGATCTCGTGGTGAAACAGCGTTCCGACGATCGCCAGCAGCATTCCCAGCTCGCCGGCCCAGACGCCGCGGCGCGCGGTCGTCGGCGAGCTCATCCACTTGAGCGAGAGGATGAACAGCCCCGTGGCGATCAGGTAGGCGATCTCGATGATGTGTTCGCGGCCGATCATGGCGATCAATGTTTCCTGGGGCCGCTGGATTTGAACATCTTGAGCATCCGGTCGGTGATCACGAACCCGCCGACCACGTTGCTGGTCGCGGCGATGATCGCGAACGTGCCGAGCAGCGTCGCCAGCGTGACTCTGCTGCGATCCGGCCAGGATGATCGCCCCGACGACCGCGATCGCGTCGAGCGCGTTGGTCAGCGACATGAGCGGCGTGTGGAGCAGGGGAGAGACCCGGCGAATCACTTCAAACCCGATGAATCCCGCCAGCATGAAGACGTAGAGACTGGTGACCAGGTCGAGCTTCACTTCGTTGCCTCCTTCGGCTGCTCCAGAGCGGGGCCGATACGAAGAACTCGAGCACGCGAGTGTTGACGACCTCGCCGCCCGGGTCAAGCAGGGTCTCGCGGATGATCTCATCGTTCGATTGAGCTGCGAGCTTGCCGTCCTTCACGAGATGAAGCAGGAACGCGCTCAGGTTTCGTGCGTACATCTGGCTGGCGTGATAGGGCACGGTGCTGGCGAGGTTGAACCAGCCGATGACGGTCACGCCGTACTCGACGATCTGCTCGCCGGCCGTGAGTGACCTCGCAGTTTCCGCCTCGTTCGGCGGCCATGTCGATGATCACCGAGCCGGGCGCCATGCGCGCGACCGCCTCGCGCGTGACCAGCACCGGCGATTTCTTGCCGGGGATCACGGCGGCCGTGATCACGACGTCGCTCTCGGCGACGACCTGCCCCAGCAGCTCGCGCTGGCGGTTGTAGAACGTGTCATCCTGGGCGCGGCCGTAACCGCGAGCGTCCTGCGCGTCCTTGGCCTCGATCGGCAGCTCGACGAATCGGCCCCCCAGGCTTTGGATCTGCTCTTTGGAGGCGGCCCGCATGTCGTACGCCGACACGACCGCGCCCAGCCGGCGTGCCGTCGCGATCGCCTGCAAACCGGCCACGCCGGCGCCGATGATGAGCACGCGGGCGGGCGTGATCGTGCCGGCCGCCGTCGTCATCATCGGGAAGAGCCGCGGCAGCAGGTCGGCGGCCACGACGACCGCCTTGTAGCCGCGAGATCGTCGCCATCGACGACAGGGCGTCCATGCTCTGCGCGCGAGTCGTTCGCGGCATCAGCTCGACGGAAAACGACGTGACGCCCCGGTCCGCGATTTCCCGGATCGTCTCGATCGACCCCAGCGGCCGCAGGAAGCCGACCAAGACCTGATCGCGGCGCAACAGCGGCAGGTCATCCTTGCCGGTCGCGTCGTTCGAGCCGTGACACAGGACCTGGAGAATGATATCGGCGGCCTGGAAGACCTCCGCGCGGCCGGCAGGATCTTGGCCCCTTGCCAGTGTATTCCGAGTCGGGAAAGCCGGCCTCCGCGCCGGCGCCCGCTTCCACGACGACCTCGAGGCCGGCCTTCACGAGACCGGAACCACCGCCGGCACCATCGCCACCCGCCGTTCGCCCGGGAAAGATCTCTCGAGGGATTCCGATGATCATGAAACTGGCTCCAAGCAGCGGAAGCACCTACCCTGGCGAGAACGAGCAGACGGCAACCGTTTTGTGTTGCCGACGCCGCGCGGTTCGAATGTTTCGTCATTCGTGAGTCTTCGCGTGCGAGACGGCCCTGAGCTTGATGTACTCTTCGAGCGAAAAGTTTTGCGATCGGCAACATTCCAGCAGCGGCCGCTCGCGGCGCTCGACTTCCGCACAAGCCTCCGCCAGTTTCGGGGCAACCTCATGAGGGATCAGGCAGACGCCGTGCTTGTCGGCGTGAATCAGGTCGCCGGAATTGATTTCGACGCCGGCGATCTTGACCGGCGAGCCGAAATCGACCAGCCGGACGTAGGCATGGCTGACGCACGGATTCAGGCCGAAGAGCTGGAAGCCGAGGGCACGAACCTCGTCGAGGTCGCGCGGGCAGCCGCTGGTGATGTGGCCGACGCAGCCGAGCTTCTGGTGGATCGTCGCGGTGACCTCGCCGAACTGGGCCCCCAGGCCGGGCGGTTCGTCGAGATCCCAGCCGACCGCGATCTTGGGGCCGGGCACTCTGGCGACGTACCGCAGGTAGTCGCCCAAGAGATCGCGTCTCGGCTCGCCCGGCTCCGGCGGAGACGCTCGGGTCTGCGAGGTCACGGCGTAGCCGACGACGGGCCCCAAGCTCCGGCAGCAGGCAGCGGATCTGATGCGGCAGGAATCCGAGGTGCCGCGGCCGGACGTCGAACAGCTCGATCGCGTTGGAAATCGTCGGCGTGTTGTAGCGCTTCAGGGCCTTTAGCTCCGCGGCGCCCAGTCGCGTTGTCGTCATGCTGAAGTTCCTCAGGCGAGAGGGAAAGGAGCCCCATCACCTCTGATCAGCGGCTCTGACAATCACTTCGTCCCGCGATTTTCCAGGGCGGAGAATAACAGCCCTTTCGGGGAGGGACCAGTGAATAGTCGACAGCGATCAACGGTCAGACGCAAGTAGCCAGTGAATCGTGATCCGTTGCGCGTCGTCAGCCGGCAGTAGCGAGCCTCTGACGTCAACAGGATCGTGGTGCTGCGCGATGAGCACGTTTTCGCCGCCGTTGCGCAAAATGGCGCATTTTGGCGCACCGCCTCCGGCTGCCGAATGGGGCAAACATCCGGTTCGATGGACAGCTCGTAGATCGCACTCGCCCAGGTGATTTCCAGAGGATTCGAGAGGGAGGTCTCTGACCACGGAAGCGCGCGGAACGACACGGAAACGGACGTGGTTCTGCATGCCGAAGAGTGAGACGGGCCTTTCGCGTCGTCATTCTTGAGGTTGCTCGCGAGAACGGACAAATACCGCAAAGAGTTTTTGGCCACAGATGCACACGGATAAAGCCGCAGAAGATGATGGATGCGAAGAGCGATAGAGTGTCAGTCCGCCAATCTCCGGTGCGAGTACCGCTCGACAGGCGGCCACGGCTTCTCGAAGTCGAGCAGCAGGCCGAACAGGGCTTTGCGACCCCATTCACTTTCCCACTTTCTTGATCCGCGTTCATCATCTTTATCCGCGGCTAGTCATGATTTCGATTGCTGGGAGAAGACAAATACCTCAGAGAGATTTTGGCCGCTGATGAACGCGGATTCACGCGGATAAAACCGCAGAAGATGATCGATGCGAAAAACCACAACCTTTCTGTCCGCCAAGCTCGGCTGGGAGTGCCGGTCCGACTCGGAGAATCATTTCTCACCGCGACGATGCAACGAGCGCGACGTGTATTGCTCGAGGTTCTTGGGAATCGTGGCGTGAGAGGGTTTCTCGGGGCAGAATAGGTTAGGTCGTGGCAGCCACGCCGTCATGACCGCATACCCCGAGGAGCTGAATTCGATGGGAAATGCAGTGACGTACCAGTAAACGAGCGGCGGCAAGCTGTATTGAGTTTATTGCGCCGGGAAGAACCAGCAGCGGCGATCGCACGTCGCTGCGGCGTTGCCGAGGCGACGTTGTACCGATGGCGAGATGACTTCCTCGCCGGTGGAGAGGCCGCGTTGGCTGGCGGCACCCAAAACGGCGGCAGCTCGCGCGACCGGCAGATCGCCGAGTTCGAACGCCAGCTTGAGAGCCGAGACCAGGTCATTGGGGAGTTGACGGTCGCCAATCGAGTTTTAAAAAAACTCTCGGCGCAGTCCCGCTGACCACGGAGACGCGCCACGTGATTACAGACGAGATCACCGAGACCCAGACCGCGCGCATACTGCGACTTGGCCGGGTTCTCGCTCATCTAGGCATCGCCGTGAGCAGTTGGTATCGACCATCAACGGACGAGGGCTTGCGGAAACGTCCTGGTCCTCCGCCGAAGCCGATTGCCGACGAGGTGGTCCAAGCCGTGGTAACGATGGCGACTCAGAATCCCTGGTACGGCTACAAGCGGATCGCAGTAATGTGCCGTCGCGCCGGCCACGCCGTGAAGGATCGAGAGGCGTACATCGTCATGCGGGATAATCGACTGCTTCAGAAGCCCCGCGAGCGAGCAGCCGAGGTTTATCAGGCAGCACGGCTATTCGAGCTCCTGCCGCAGCAGCCGAACGATCTTTGGCAGATGGACGTCACCTACATTCACATCCCCGGACACGGCTGGTGGTACGCAGTCACGGCGATCGACTACTACTCGCGTTACCTGTTGGCCTGTCATCTGACGTTCAGTTACAGCGCTAGCGAAGTCATGTACGCGCTGAAGCTGGCGCGTGAGGAAGCAGAGCGAGTGGTAGGACCGCTGGTGAAACGGCCGTTCTTGGTAACCGACAACGGACCGTCCTTCATTGCTCGGCGGTTCACCGAGTTCGTCCGTGAGCCCTACAGCCACGTGCGAATTCAGTACCGGACGCCCCAGCAATTGGGGCTATTGGAGCGGTTTCACCAGACCCTGAAAACCGAGGAGGTCTACTGGAGATTATATGAAAATCCTCAGCACGCCCGTGCGTGTCTGGCAGAGTTTCATGTCCGCTACAACACCCTGCGTCCCCACTGGGCCTTGGTGCCCGAAGAAGGAGGTGACCCGCTCGTGCCCGCTGAGGTTTATGCGGGCACTCGATCGATCCAGATTCCCCGTTGGCAGGACTGGGCTCGCGCCGCAAGCGCGAGGCTGGAGACGTTGCTGGAGGACGTAGCATGAGCCCAACGTCCGGTTGGGAATTTCGCCGGCTTCGTGCCGGCGAGCGGGGCTGCTCATTGCCGCCCCCTGCACCCCAGGCTAGCCTCTCTCTGTTCCGTGAAAACTCTAATACTTGATGGCCGAGAAATTCCTCTCACAAAAGCGGGCCGAAAAATTCCACTGGAACCCCGTCCCAAGACAGACGAAATCGGGCGGACGGGCTCATGATGCATTGAAGTCGAAGCTCCGGGAGCCTCAGGAACGTCGGCAATTTGGCTTCGTGGTGTGGCATTTACTCCTGTGCACTGCGTGTCCTTCTATGGAGCGTCTCGAGTCTAGCCCCATCCGCATTTTTTAAAAAATCGAGTGATATTCTCTCTCTCACTACGTACCGCGAACGCTCTGGGCTTCCGCGGTATGTTCGGCCCGCCTTTTGACGCACGGAGAAAAACGATCGCTCGCACAGCGATGTTCAGGTCTTGATCGAACTTTTCAGCTTCATCACCTCCCGGCGGTTTGGGCGTCGTCGATGGTTCAGGGCTGGTGGCTTCTTTCGGCATGCGCCACTTCGGGTCGCATGTGCCTTCTATCCGTGAGTATCCCGAGCGTGGAATACACACACGATGCTTTATTCGTCTTGCGACGTGTCGAAGCCAGAACTGAAGGAGCGCCCCATCTTTGCGACGGCCCCACATGGTGGTAGCCAAGGACACTTGCCCGGTCGCCCCTCCAGCCCTGATTGCCCATGACTTGCCCTCACGACCTACGAGAAAGCTGGCGACTAAACGAGATTCCGATTTCCCCGAGAACACAGAGAAGACAGCCATGGGGCGAATCGGTCGCGGGCGGTTTTCCAAGTTATGTACGGACGTTCCCTATCTCGCCAACGTGGCGATTTGTTCACATGTAAACACGGCGGTCACCAGCCATCTGGGGCCACCTCTGTCGATTCAAGGACCACGTCTCGCCATTCTGAAATATCAGGGGAGCGACCCCACACAGCCGTATCCGACGTTTGTGGTCCGACAGAGCGCCACGCTTCTCTACGGCTTTGCGCCTCAGAGGAAATAACGACGTTGTTCGGTCCCTTCAGTCGGACGGCTGGGTGACGATTGCTTCCCCTGACTCAGGTGATCTTACCGGTTTCACCCCCAGTTTGGCCAAGAGCACGGGGAGAATTTGACCGAGCGGCCGCGGTCCCTTTCCCCGCTTGTTCAGGACCCGGTCGAGTTCTTCAGCCAGCGGGACCGCTTCCTCGCGATGTTCGGAACGAGGGAGTTGGGCCACCGCAGCATCGAGATCGCGCATCAGTCGATCACTGCCCGTTTCGTGTTGAGTATGAAAGTCGATCAATTTCTTAAGCACATAGTCCTTTCGCTGAGAGCAGGGGTGGCGATATGCCTTGCGGCCGGCCACCATCTGGTAGGCGATCCGGCTGAATCGACCGGCTACCTGAACGCGGATCGCGCGGGGATCTCTCCCTTGAAGCTTCCATCCCGTGGCAAGCACGCGGAAATGGTCGTTGCACTTCACCAGGTTGTCCGCGATCATCATGATCGCCCGACGCAGGCGGCGGTTGGCGCAGCGGACGAGCTTGCCATTTGGGTAGTCCACCTCATCGCTCTGATAGCGCGACGGGAACAGCCCAGCTCGGCCGGTGATGGCGCGGCACGTAGGGTAGCGGTCGATGAGCCCCATTTCGCCGGCGAATTCGGCGGCCGAGACCACGCCGATCCCTGGGATCCCCAAAAGCAGGACGTATGGCGTTTGCACCAGCAAGGCCGCCAACTCCACGTCGATCACCCGTACGCCCCGGACCTTAGCCAGCCGATCGTCGTCAAGTTCGGTCAACATTCGCAGATGGAGGCTGGATTCATCCTCAGCGCCGGGCGCCAAGCGAGCCCAAGCCACAGTCTTCTCCAAGGTGGGGAGGTGAATGCGGATGCCGGCCTGACGAAGTTGCTCGATCAGCCCCGACAGCCCGGTACGAAGGATTGCTGCGGCGGAGCCGACGTGCCTGGCGACCCACAGTGGGATCTGCGAATCGTAGATGTCCTCGAAACAGCGGCTATATCCTGGCATAATCGCATGAAGATGCTCATGGATCTGGCAGCGCAGCGCCACGGCTTTCTCAACCTGGTCACGGCGGTGCCGCGCCAGCAGTTGCAGACGGACCGACATCGGATCAGGCGGCGGTTCGAGCAAGCCGAAGCCATTGACGCCTCCACGGTAGATGGCAGCCAGATCGGTGTCGTCTGTCTTGTTGCCGGGGTTGGCCGATTGTCGGTGTTGCTTGGTCGTCAGCGGATGGATGATCCGGACTTCAAAGCCTGCCTTGGTGAAGGCGCGTTGGATCGGCCGATGGTACCGTCCCGTCCGCTCGATGACTACGATCTGGTCGCGGATCCCGGCCTGCTCCAGAGTGGCGCGCAGGTTTTCGATCATGGACGTGAAGCATGGTCGAGTGTGCTCAACCTCGGTCGGCGGCATGAGAACCCGGCCGAAGAAATCGGTGAGCATCCATTTGGATCGAGCCTTGGCGCAATCGACGGCAACAACGCCGAATCGCTTCGGTCTGGCCATCTGCACACGGGAACTGATCACTCCACGGGGATTGTGAACCGATTGTAGCGACTTTGCCGACCGTTTCTTGGGCTTGGCAGCGCGAGCCATCAGAAAGACCTCCTGGAAGGATTCGGGAAGAAAACCAACTCCCCCACAGGAAGTCTGCATGGCGAAAAGAGTTAGAATTACCAATTCTGACTTGCCACATTTCAGAGGGAAGGAGGTGGGGGTTCGGGGGAGGGACCTGGGGACTCTGGTCCCTCCCCCGGTGCTACGCGGATGGAAGCGCCGCGACCACACGTTTAAGCTTCGCCTCCCAGTCCGACTCCTTGGCTTCTTCGGGGACTTCACCTTTCTCCACGTACCGCCATAGTGCAATCAGCAGCTTTCTGGCCAACGCCACAGTCCCGATCCGTCTCATGCGGGACGTGCCGCTGGCGAACCGTCTCTGATACCACTGAGCCAATGCGCTTTCGGGTTGGAAACGCAGCCAGCTCCACGAGACCTCGACCATGATCCACCGAATCAGGGCGTTGCCAGCCTTACTGATGCCCTGCTCAAGGTTGCTGTCACCGCTCTGATAGGGCGTGGGCGTCAGCCCTGCCAGACCGGCCAGCTCGCGTCGATTAGCAAATTGCCGCCAGCCGAAGAACTCGTACACCAGGATTGACGCCGTGGTTTGTCCCACGCCTTTGAGCCCCATCAGTGTCCGAACCTTATCAACGTTCCGGGTCTTATCGTCGCAGATCTGCCGGGCCTGCTCGACCTCCATCGCCTTGATCTGGCGAACAAGTAGCTCCATACGCTCGAGCTCGTGCAAGAGACGTCGCTTCAGGCCTCGAGGGACCGGTGCACCATTCCACTGCCTGAGCCCGTCAAGGGCAGCGGCTGAGAGGTGTTTGACGCTGATCTTGATTCCAATCGTCGCGAGCAAACCGCGGACGCGATTGGTATGATTCGTCCGTTCGCGCCTGAGTTGATCGAGCTCGCGGTGCAAGTGCCGTTGATCCTCGTCATCAGGGTTTGGCACGGTGACCGTGCTCCACACCTTTGTCTCACCTTCGCTGTAGCGGATGAGCAGTCCGACCAGGCTGGCAGCGTCTAAGCTGTCGGCCTTGGCACGTCGGAGGCGACGGTTCACCTCGATGCTCGACGAGTCGACGATCACATTGTTGATGCCGTGATGATGCAAGAAGCGATGGAGCCAGAAGCCGTCACGTCCGGCCTCGTAGCAAGAGACGACGGCTGTGCTCTCGGCAAGACCGAACCGGGTCTTGGCGCGAGCGATCTCTCTCAGGGCCCGTGTGGTATCGCGGGCCGGCACTGACACAATACGAGCCCGTTGACCACGGGCGGTGCTCGAAGCGAGCTTCCATTGCCCGCTGCTCAGTTCAAATGCGACGTAGAGCACCGGCGCAACCGACGGAGTAGAATTGAGGCTGTGAGTCGCTGCCATGGGTAAGCTCCTTGAAGAAGAGTGTTGATATACCAACTGGAGCTTACCCGCAGCGACTCACATCACAAGTCGCCGCCCACCCGCTCACATAGCATCTTGTCGTGTTTCCAGTTGGCGTTCTTGACCGCGCAAGGCGTCGAGGCCCGGCACCCACCCGGACGAGTTCGTTGCGCGGCTGCTCAATCGACGTCGCTCCCGCGGCGATTGCCGCGTTCGCCAAGCGCCAGGGATTGCGAACCCTCCCCGGTCCGCGGACGAATTCCTCGCGACCCCGGAGCAGCACGCACGGGCTGGTTCGGACGGTTGCCGTTCATCGCCAGTTCGCCGAGCAAATATGAGCCCTGAAGCCCGGAGAGTTAGATATGCTGTTTCCCGAACTCGAAAAACCCTGGTCCGCGAACTAAACTGATACGGCGAAACAAGAAGCCGGAAAGGTACCCGACACCTTTTCTATGCGTCAAAAAAGAGTATC
>CAWDZZ010000025.1:0-83583 GCA_963806595.1 uncultured Isosphaeraceae bacterium
CTCTTCCGCTCGTGAGATCACGGACAACACCGGTCCGCGAGCATCCCTGGTCATGGGCCATTCTGTGTGCCCGCACCAGCCCCGCCAGACCGCTCCACAGGGGTCTCCGCGACCGACGTGGGACTGCTCATGGGCCAGGACCGGCCGGATCGGCACGTTCGATCGTGGATCGCGCAATCCCGACGGGCAACAGGATCGCCGGGTGGAAACGCGCCGACCAGCATCGGACGGGCCACGTCAGGTCCGGCCACCAGTTCAGGACAGGCGATTGGTAGGCAAGCTCGTCGAAGACAGAACATGGCGAGCCCCTCCCTTCCCGCGAGGATCGCCTCCCTGAAGACCCCGGACAGCCGAAAAGAGCACTCCGCAGGCAGCACTCGATCAATAGGATGCGGGCAGTGCCGTCCCGGGAGCGGGACCCACGGCTCGCCGCGTGCACGCCCGCTCTACCGTGCCATCCGCCGCGATGGGTCGAATCGGCTCACTCGTCAATTCCCGATGTGCTCTGATTCGTCGACGTCAGCTCCCCAGTCCCTCTCGAGCCTCGCTGCTCGACTTGCGGATCGTGAAGCGCAACGAACAGGACCTGCTCGCAGTCGTACCACCTGTCGTCGTCCATGAGGGCACGGGCGTGAAAGATGACTTGCCAGCCCGCACACAGGTGGTCGTTGACCGAACCTCTGGCCACCTCGGGCGATCTTTTGATGCTGAGCCGGGCTTCCCGGATTTGCTCGGGTTTCAGACGTGCCTTTCGCACCTGGTCCTTGAACCTCGTTACCGCCAACTTTTGCAGCCGCCAGCGCGGATGCGGGCGATTTGGTACCGGGCCAAGCAAGTTGACGATCAACTCATCGAGGTCGCTCACGAGGAGTCCAAACAGCCAGTAGCCGCGATAATCGCTGTAACGGCTCGAGTAGGTGCCAAGGAAGCTGTGCAGAACGCCTTTGATGACCCTTCTGGTGGCCATCTGGTGAGCTCTCCGTCAAGCGTCGGCACTGTTGTCGGTGCAATTGCACCTGTCCGCAGCGAGATACCTTGCATCATCGATCATTATAATTCCCCGAGCAACAAGCGATCCTCGGCAGCAGATGGGCAGACCGGTTGACGCAGAAGGGGAGAGGGAATCCTTGCGCGATTCATGCGCATTGTTATCCGCGCGACTCCGTCAGCCTGACCATGAGCGGCGCGGACGGATCATAGCGCCGCCCCTTCAAATCGATATCAGGAAGCAATGAAGTGAACGAAGAATGGGATCGGGACGGCTGCTCGCTCTGGACACACTCTTGAACACCGATCAGACCAGCGCCGGTGGTGGCCCCGTGAAGAATCGACCGGGCCAAGCGATATACGATCGCTGTCTATGGATGAGACGTCGTAAATTGCCCCGTTCGGCACAAGCCGGACATCGAGCGGCCTCGTTAACGAGGTCAAATATGGGCTCCGGATGGAATGGCGCGGTAATAGCCGCCAAGCTGCTTCCTACAAGCGTCTACATGCGTCAGCACGTGGGCAATTAAGCAAGTCATACCGTTCGGCGGCGCGAATGATCCTAAGCCTCGAGCAGCCCGCGAAAGACCTCGCCCTCGTTGACAGTCGGCCGTTCCGGCCGGCCCTGATGCCGGTAGATCAGCTTGTTATGATCAACGCCCAGGGCGTGCAGGATCGTGGCGTGGATGTCATGGACGTGCAGCCGATGTTCGATGGCGTGCAGGCCAACGTCGTCGGTCTTCCCCACGACGATGCCTCGCTTCACCCCGCCGCCCGCCATCCACATGGTAAAGCCGTACGGGTTATGGTCGCGGCCGTTGCCCTTTTCCGACATGGGCGTGCGGCCAAACTCACCGCCCCAGACCACGAGCGTTTGCTCGAGCAGCCCGCGGCTTCCGAGGTCCTTGAGCAGCCCGGCGACCGGCTTGTCCATCGCGCGGCAAGTCTGGGTGTGGTTTCCTTCGATGTCGCTGTGCGCGTCCCACTTGCTCCCCGCGCCGCAATACACCTGGATGAACCTCACGCCGCGCTCGACCAGCCGCCGCGAGAGCAGGCACAGGCGGCCGATCGTCTCCGTCGCGGGGTCATCCAGCCCGTACAGGGCCTGGGTCGCCGCTGATTCCCGCGCCAGGTCGACCGCCTCGGGTGCCTCCGCCTGCATGCGAAACGCGAGCTCGTAGCTCTTGATCCGCGCGTCAAGCTCCGACTGTTCCGCGCGTGTCAGCAGATGGCGCCGGTTGAGCTTGCCCAGAAACTCGAGCTTGCTCCGTTGCCGCGCGGCGCCGACTTCGGCCGGCGTTTGCAAGTTCGCGATCGGCTCGGTCCCGCTATCGAGATGGATCCCCTGATAGACCGCCGGCATGAATCCGGTGCCCCAGTTCCGCGGTCCCCCAGCCACCTGGGCCCGAGGCACATCCTGCATCACCACGAAGCCGGGCAAGTTGGCGTTCTCGGTTCCCAGGCCATAGGTCACCCAGCTTCCCAGCGAGGGACGACCCGCCAGAGTCGAGCCGGTATTCATCTGGCACACGCCGCCCACATGGTTTAGCCCGTTGGACCAGCAGGATCGGATCACGGCGAGCTGATCGGCGCAGGTCGCGATGTGCGGAAGCCAGTCCGAAACCCAGATGCCACTCTGTCCGTACTGCTTCCACTTCCGCCGCGAGGCCAGGAGCGGCGCGCGGGCTTCCCCCATGGGCGTGATCACCGGCTTGAAGCTCGGCGGCAGCGACTGGCCGGCGAGCCGGTTGAGCTCCGGTTTCGGGTCGAACGTGTCGAGGTGGCTCGGTCCGCCTTCCATGAACAGGAACACGACGCTCCGAGCTCGCGCCGGGCGCCGCCACGAAGGCTCCCCTGGTGCGGAATCCGGCGACACTGGGCCGGCCGCCGATTCACCAGCAAGCAGATCGAGCAGCGCCAGGCCGCCAAAGCCGGCGCCGGCCTGCAGCAGCCAATCGCGGCGACTGGACGGCATCACACGATGCGCTGACCTGCGCCTGGGCCCGGCGTTCCCGGCCCCGCGTCGGAGCCTCTCGTTCCCGGAGCAGGCATGGGCGCTCCTAATCTACATACAAAAACTGGTTTGAATTAAACAGCACGTGACAAAAATCAAAGAGAGCCGCGCGGCCGGCCATAGCGCCCGTCGGCTTCGGCGCCGGTTGAGTCAGCCGGGCCTGGCGATCGAGGAACGCAACCGCATCGCTGAGCTCGCCGGGCTCGGGAGAGCGGCCGAAGGCCAATCGGTAGGCAAGGATGATGCGGTCGTCGTCGGTCGCCGCCGGCGCCAGGTGCTCGATTCGCGAAGCCAGCGCCTTGGCCCGGGCCAGCGACCATTGGCCGTTGATCAACAGTAGCGCCTGCGAGGCGGTCGTGGTCGTGTTGCGGCGAGGCGCGGTCGCATTGCCGTCGGGGGCATCGAATGCGTCCAGGAGCGCTCGCGCGCGTTCCGTAGACTGCGTGTGTCAATCGTGCGGCGCGGCTGTGTGGTGCGCACGCTCGGGCCCCCGATGACCCCGATGAGCTCTCCGCTGGCGGCCAGCATCGCGTCGCGGATCTCCTCGGCGTCGAGCCGTGTGACCGTTCGCTTCCAGAGCAGCCTGTTCTCCGGATCGATCCGCGCCGCCGTCTCCAGCTCGCGTGGACTGCGCAGTTGCCGCCTGGCGATAGCTGGCCGACGTCACGATCCGCCGGTGCAGCGGCTTGAGCTGCCATCCCTCCCGCACCAGCTCGGTCGCCAGCCAGTCGAGCAGCTCGGGATGGCTGGGAGGCTCGCCCAATCGGCCAAAGTCGCTGGGAGTGCCGGCCAGCCCGCGGCCGAAATGGTACTGCCAGACTCTGTTCACGATCACTCGCGTCGAGAGCGGATTGTCCGGCCGGCTCAGCCAGTGGGCGAGCGCCAGCCGGCGGCCCGTTGATCGCGGGACAGCGGCTCGGCGTGTCGATCTGTGCGGGCGACGGGTCGAGCACCGACGGAAAACCCGGCTCGATCGCATCTTGGCCGTGCTCGCCCGGAATCCTCAAGGGTGGTGACACCGGCCCGACGTCGGCCGCCGCGAGCAGCCGTGCCGGCGCAGCCGGCCGCAGCGCGTCGAATTTCTTCAGTGCCTTCTGAAGCTCGTCCCACCGCGCTTTCACCTCGCCCTTCAACAGCCCGGGCACTTGATCGTGCTCGTAGGCAATCTGGCGATAGGCCAGCGCACCGAGCTGTCGCTCGAGCGGAGTTCGATCCTGGTCCGGGATGCGCAGGATCGCTTGAATCTCATCGGGAAACTTCGAGGTCGCCGATTTCGTACCCTTTTCGCGATAGGGCTGCTCAATCGCATCGATGCGGCGCAGGATGTCGGCCGCCGCTCTCTCCCAGACCGCGCGCTTCGACTGATACTCGGCCCAGTCCCCGGCCGAGCCGTCGTCAGGTCATCGCGCGGCATCAGGGCCGCAAAGAACGCCTGCAGCCGGTAATAGTCCTTCTGAAGGATCGGGTCGAACTTGTGGTCGTGGCAACGGGCACAGCCGATGCTCAAACCCAGGAAGACCTCGCCGGTGACGTCCGTGATATCGTTGAGGATCTCGGCCCACTGCCCGGGCACGTTGCGCTGGTTGTACTCGTAAGTTCCCATCCGCAGATATCCGGTGGCGACCCGCAGCTCGATGTCGTCGGGATCAAGCTCGTCGCCGGCGAGCTGTTCGGTCAGGAACCGGTCGTAGGGTTTGTCGGAGTTGAACGCGCGCACCACATAGTCGCGGTACCGCCAGGCCTCCGGCCGAAGGGCGTCCTGGCGGTGGCCGTCTGACTCGGCATATCGCACCAGGTCCAGCCAGTGCCGCCCCCAGCGCTGGCCGTATCGGGGCGAGGCCAGCAGCCGGTCGACCAGGCGCTCGTAAGCGTCGGGACCAGCATCGGCCAGGAACGCGTCGACTTCCTCGGGCGCGGGCGGCAGCCCCGTGAGGTCAAACGACAACCGCCGGATCAACGTCGGCTTGTCGGCTTCGGGCGCGGGCGCCAGGCCGCTGCCGACCAGGGCCTTCAAGATGAACCGATCGATCGCGTTGCGCGACCAGCTCGACCAGGAATTCTGCTGTGGATCGGCAAGCCCCGGCACGGCCGGCCGAATCGTCGACCGCAGCGACCAGAACGCGCGATCCGCCGCGGTGAGCTTGGATCGTGGCACCGAGGCCATGGCCAAGGGCGCATGGGCCGCCCGATCCGTGCGGGGCCAGGGTGCGCCCAGCGAAACCCAGCGCGAGAGTATCGCGACCTTGTCCGCGCCCAGCTTGCCCGTCGGGGGCATCTCCGGGCCGTCGTAGTTGATCGCGTCGACCAGCAGGCTCTCCTCAGGCTTGCCCGGCACAACCGCCGGTCCCGACTCGCCGCCTTTGAGGATCGCCTCCAGCGAGTCGAGCCGCAGGCCCCCCTTCTGCTTCTTGTCGCCGTGGCAAGCGTAACAACTTTGAGCCAGCAGCGGCCGCACGTTCTGCTCGAAGAACTGCTCACGCGCGGCTTGAACCTTGGTGTCGGCCTCGCCCTCGGCAGCGCGCACGGATACCGGCGTGAACGCCACCGCGAGTGCGAAGAGCGCCACGAAACCCACACCATCATGCACCGGCCAAGGCCGTCGGCGGGTCCCCACCAAGAGAGTCCCCGGTTCGCGCCTGCGCGAGGATGCTCGAAACAGACCCAATTCCAGTATCGGACCCTCGCGCGGAATATTCAACAAGCGTGTATCATAAATCGGCCGGCCGTCGAATGCTACAGCTCTCGAGATCGGACGATCGATCTCGCCGCCCGGCGCCCGCGGAGCCTCGGGCCGCGCCGGGTTGCGCCTGGGAATCGCTAGCGCACCGCGTGCGGCTCGCGCGGTCGTTCCCTGCTCCACAGCCGCCCCGGCGTCAGCATCAGGTAGGAAGCGAGGTCCGAGTAATCATCCGTCCAGACCGCCGAGCCCGGTCGGGTGGACAGAGGTCGCCACCGCGGGTCAAAGGCCAGACTCCCCAGGTCGGCTTCGGACTCGGCCATCACCGCCCAGATCGACGGCTGTTTGCCCGCTTGCTTCTCTTCGTCGTCGAAACGAAGTTCATAGCAAACCCGGCAGGCTAATCCCGCATCCTCGGCTTGCCGGCCCATCACCGGATCGAGGTCGAGGTATCGGTTGGAAAGGTTGAAGACCAGCAGGCCGCCCTCGGCGAGCTTCGAGCGATACAGCCGGATCGCCTCGCGCGAAAGCAGGTGCACCGGCACCGCGTCAGAGCTGAAGGCATCGAGCACGATCAACCGATAGGCATGAGCCGGTGCGTCGCGCAAGCGGACCCGGGCGTCGCCCCGCACAATCTCGACACTCTCCGCCTGAGAGTCGAGCAGATAGGTAAAGAATTGTGGATCGTCGCAATCCGTTCCACGACCGGATCGATCTCGTAGAACGTCCAGTGTTGCCCGGGCCGGGCATAGCTGGCCAGGGTCCCTGCCCCAGTCCGACGATCGCGACCCGGGTGCCCGGCGGTTCGAGCCTGGCCTGCATCGACTCAAACACCTGGCCGATCGGCCCCGATCGCGTGAAGTAGGTCGACGGCTCGCGCCGCAGCACAGCATCGAGGCTCTGCTGCCCGTGCAGCGTGCTGCCGTGGAACAGTCGGTGCACGATTTCGCTCGGCGTCGTGCGTCACGCGGACCACGCCGAAATAGCTCCGCTCGAAATGCAGCAACCGCCCGCTCGTGCCGGTCGCCAGGCCGCCGGCCGCCAAGAGACCGGCGATCGTCAAAGCAAACCGTGCCGGCCGGCGCGTTGCGGTGACGCACGCAAGCACGCCCAGGCCCGACGCAACCATCACCGACAGCACGCCCAGCATCGAATCGGCCAGCCCCCCCTGGTTGGTCGCCAGGATCGACGCCAGCACAAACACGATCCCCGGTACAAGCAGATCGCCAATCCGCTGCCACAGCGTCCCCGCGAGTCGGCGCGGATTCATCCCAGTTGCGATCAGTGCACGCCAGCACGATCGCCAGCGGATACTCGATCACGCGGTTGAAGACCGCCGGCGCGACCAGTGCGGTGAAGATCCCCCCGAGCAGTCCGCCGGCGGCGATCGTCACGTAAAATGCACTCGCATGCCGGGCCGCGGGCCGGATCCGCGCCAGCGCGCCGTGACACGCCACGGAGCCCGCGAAGAAAGCGAGCAGATGAAGCGGAATCCACGACCGCGTGCGCAAACCCCGCGCTCATCACCAGCGCCAGCGGCAGGATGATATAAGGAAGCAGCCGCGCGGCCGCGCGGACCACCGCCTGCCCCCGATCGGGCAAAAGCGAGGATGAAGCTCGCAGGTAAAGCGCCAGCGGGATCGTCCAGAACAGCGGAATCGCCGCCAGGTCCGTCGTCAAATACGTCGTCACACCCATCAGCCAGCTCGAGGGGACAAAAACCAGCAGGATCCAGCGCACATCGCGCATCGCCGTCAGCCGCTCCGTCGCGCCGGAATCGGTCCGGTCCGCTCCGGAATCCGTCTTTGAATCATCGTCGAGCGCTAAGCCTCTCGCCGCGCGTGCTCGGCTCATGCCCCGCGCGACGAGACCGCAGGCCAGGATCAGGATCGCCAGCACAAGAAATCCCGCCCGCCACAGACGGCTCTGCATCGCGAGCCCGACGTTCGGCTCGACCAGAAAGGGATAGGCCAGCCAGTGCCAGCAGACTGCCGGAGTTGCTCGCGGCATACAGGAAATAAGGATCGCGGGCCCGGGGATGCTCGACCAGCGCAAACCAGCGACTGCACCAGGGGCGCGGTCGCCGAAACCAACACGAGCGGCAAGGCCGCCGAGCCGCACAGGATTCCCAGCAAGACGAGCGCAGGGCTGCGGTCAGATAGACCCCGCCCGACGGCGTCGGGCTGGATCAAGATCGGCTGTACGGAGTAGCCTAGGGCCAGCAGCACCGCGAGCGACCCCAGGTAATACCACGACACGCGGCGCAGCTCGGCGTCCCTGGCAAAGCCCGCCCGTGCGCGAGCAGATACCCGAGTAGCAGCGTCACTTGAAAGTAACATCAGACATGTGTTCCAGACCGCGGGCGTGCCACCGAGGGCAGGCAAGCACCATCTTGCCGATCATCGGCTGCGCCGAAAACAGCAGCACCGCCGCGAGGAACGACGCCAGGCCAAAGAGCACCACGATTCCCGATTTCATGAATTCCGTGACGACTGCCCAGATTTAAGGTATCAGATATAATCGTCCGTTTGCGTTGATCGCGGCGGCCCGGGTACTACAATAGCAGTTGCCAGCCGCCAGGCCAGGAAGATCCAGAGTTCCTGAGGCCGTTCCCAGCGTTTCGAGGACGTTCCTTGTCATCATTGCATCGACGGATCGCCAGCCGGCTTCGATTCCGCGAGTACCTGCGGCGGTACCGGGCCGGGTCGAAGCGCGACCGCGCGTACCCACCGACGCGCCGCGCCGACCAAGCACCGTTCGCTGGCGCGACTTGTATCGCGAGCTTTACGGGCTCTTGTCGGCCATCGCCTCACGATCGCGCTGGCACTCCTCGGTCTATCGCTGGCGACGGTCCTGAAGCTGATCCCACCGGCGGCGACCAAGGCCGTGATCGACTACGTCGTCCTGGCGCGGCCGGTTGCCAGCGGCAGTCGTCATCGTGGAGCCCGATCGCGATCCCGGAATCGCCCAGGGTCCGCTTGGTGGCCCTGGTCGGCTTGGTCATGGTCGTCTCGGTGCTCGGCAAGTCCTCGGGCTCTCGAGCCGCTGGCAGGCCACCAGGGCGACCAAGCGCGTCCAGGTCGCGGTCCGGCGCAAGGTCTACGAACATGCGATGCGGCTGCCGCTGCACCGCGTCTATCAGCTCAAGTCGGGCGGCGCGTCGAGCCTGCTGCGCGAGGATGCCGGCGGCGTGGGCGAGCTGATCTTCAGCATGCTCTACAACCCGTGGCAGGCCGTGGTCCAGTTCCTGGGCGGCGTGGTCGTGCTGGCCTGGGTCGACTGGCGGCTCCTGCTCGGCGCGCTCTTGCTGGTGCCGGGCGTGTATTACTCCGACCTGCTCTGGAATCGGCGCATCCGCCCCTTGTTCCGCGACGTCCGCAAGGAACGCCAGGAGATCGACAGCCAGACCACCGAGGTCTTCGGCGGCATGCGCGTGGTGCGGGCCTTCGGCCGGCAGAAGAGCGAGTCGGCACGGTTCATGGGCGAGAACCACTTCATGGCCCGGCTCGAGCTCCACGTCTGGTGGCTGTCGCGGCTGATCGAGCTGCTCTGGGAGTTTCTCTTGCCCATGGCCTCGGTCGCGCTCTTGCTCTACGGCGGCTTGCAGGTCATCGACGGCCGGCTCTCGCTCGGCGACCTGATGATGTTCCTGGTCTACCTGGCGATGCTCCTGGAGCCGATGGCCGTGCTGGCCACGCAGCGTGACCCAGTTCCAGAACAACCTCTCGGGCTTCGACCGCGTGCTCGACCTGCTGGCCGAGCCGCGCGAAATGGCCGACTGCCCCGGCACGCGCACCGTCTCCAAGGCCACCGTCGCCGGCCGGATCACCCTCCAGGACGTCGGCTTCGCCTATCCCGGCACCAGCCGGCTGGTGCTGCGCGACATCGACCTGGAGGTCGAGCCGGGCGAGACGATCGCCCTGGTCGGCCGCAGCGGCTCGGGCAAGACGACGCTCTGCAACCTGATCGCCCGGTTCTACGACCCGACCACCGGCTCGATCGCGCTCGACGGGGTCGACCTCCGCGAGATCGAGGTCGAAAGCTACCGCCGGCTGCTGGGGATCGTCGAGCAGGACGTCTTTCTCTTCGACGGCACGATCGCCGAGAACATCGCCTACGGCGACCGCTGGGCAACGCGCGCCCGGATCGAGCACGCCGCCCGGGCGGCCAACGCCGCCGAATTCATCGACCGGCTCCCCGACGGCTACGACACCCTGATCGGCGAGCGCGGCGTGCGCTTGAGCGGCGGCCAGCGCCAGCGGCTGGCGATCGCCCGCGCCGTGCTGGCCGACCCGCAGGATCTTCATCCTCGACGAGGCCACCAGCAACCTCGACAGCGAGAGCGAACGGCTGATCCAGCAGAGCCTCGACCAGCTCCTGCGCGGCCGGACCTCGTTCGTGATCGCCCACCGCCTGAGCACGATCCGCCACGCCGATCGGATCCTGGTGCTCGACGACGGCGCGATCGTCGAGGCCGGCAGCCACGGCGAGCTGATGGCCGGCAGCGGGCTCTACCGCGACATGGTCGAATTGCAGCGGATCGAACAGGGCGATGCGTCGATTACCGCGTCGCTCACATGCGTGACGAGCCGCGCCACCGTGGACAGGTCTTTGATGAGCCAAATGACCGATTCGACATCGCGAGGTTCCACCCGTTTGATCTCGAGCCCTTCCATCGTCGCCTCGCCGGAGATCCCCGGTTTCACCGCTAGGATCACCTTGACCCCATGCGCCGGCCGCAGGGTCATCGTCGGCAGCGGGGCGATCACGGCGTCGGGCGCGAGCCTGAGCCGGAACTTCTGAGCGATCGTCGCCAGGATGAGCGTGGCTTCCATCAGGGCGAAATTGTTGCCGATGCAAATCCTGGGCCCGCCGCCGAACGGGAAGTACGCATAGCGGTGAATCCGCTGCATCAAGCCTCCCTCCCAGCGCTCGGGACGAAACGCCTCGGGATCGTCGAACCAGCGGCCGTCGCGGTGGATCACCCACTGGGGCATGAACACCGTCGTCCCCGCCGGGATCCGATATCCGCCCAGCTCGACCGGCTCGATCGCCTCGCGGCCGATCATCCAGACCGTCGGATAAACCCGCAGCGTTTCGTTGATCACGCTCTCGGTGTAGCTGAGCCGCGGCAAGATCGGCGACCGTCGGCGGCCGGCCGCCGAGCACGAGGTCGAGCTCGGCGTGCAGCCGGGCTTCCGCCTCCGGATGCCGCGAGAGCAGAAACCAGGTCCACGCCAGCGTGTTGGCGGTGGTCTCATGGCCCGCCATGAATAGAGTCATGACCTCGTCGCGAAGCTGCTGGTCGGTCATGCGCCGGCCGCTCTCTTCATCCTGGGCGTGCAGCAGCATCGACAGCAAATCGCCCCGGTCCGTCGCCGCTCTGCCGGCGCTCGGCGATGATCGCCCGCGAGGATCCGCTCCAGCCGCCGGATCGCCCGCTCCACGCGGAGATTCATCGGAGTGGGAACCCAGTGCGGCGGAGTGACCAGGCTGCCGGTCCGCGACGACGAAAGCGCGCATCAGCGTCTCCATCGCCGCGCTGGCCTCGGCCGTATCGCCGCCGATCTCCGCGTCGAACAGCGTCTTGGCGACGATCTCCAGGGTCAGCCGCATCATGTCATCCTGAGCGTCGCGGACCTGGCCGTCGGCCCACGACTCGAGCATGCGCTCGGTGAAATCCACCATGAGCCGCGCATAGGCAGCGATCCGCTCGCGGTGAAACGCCGGCTGGGCCAGCTTGCGCTGCCCGCGCCAGAACTCGCCCTCGCTGGTCAAGAGCCCCTGGCCGAGCGTCCGCGCTGCGTCTGCCTCAGCCGATAGTGCTTGATGAACTTGCGATTCTGATTGACCAGGACCTCTTCAACCAGGTCGGGATGATTGACGAACACGACACGCTTCGGGCCGAACCGCGCCCGACACGACGTCGCCATATTCGTGGGCCCAGCGGGTCATGGTCCCCAGCTGGTCGCGGCCGAATTCCTTCAAGTTGCCGAAGAGCCACTGTCTGCGGCGGGCCGAGGCGGACGCTGAGTTCGAGGCTGCGCGACAACGGACATGACGCTTCTGATCCTCCGTGATGGCCGCGATCACGAGAGCAAGTAGCGTCTTGGGGATCTCGGCCCCGGCCACCGGGCGCAGATTTCGAATCCGGCACATCTGGTAGACGTTGATGCGAAAGTCGGGACAGGTGCTCACCAGGCAATAGGCGTCGACCGGCGAGAAGCCATACTCGGAGATCAGCCAATCCATCAGGTGGATCGTGGCCGTCTCGACGGCCTGGTCCAGCGGCTTCTCGGCGTGGATCGGCGACCAGGCTTCCCGGCTTCTCGATCCGCATGCCGGGGATGCGCTTGCCCTTCTTGAGCTCCAGCCGCAGCCGCACCGTGGCCTTGGTCTCGGCGGCCGTGCCGGTGAACTCGGTGTCGCCCTGGCTGGCATGCACATCGCCCAGGTAGAAGCGAGCTCCCTCGTGGAAGATCGGCAGCAGAGATCCGATTGCCGGGTGCGACGTCGCGGATATCGAGGTTGCCCCCCCATTCCCCCTGGCCGTCGATGCTGGTCGTCACTTCGCGGTCGGGCGCAACGCCCAGCGTGCCGATGAACGGCGTGATCGGCCACGAGCGCCGGTCGTCAAAGTGCAAGAGTGCCGTCGCGGGTCGTGCCGCTCGGGCCCGGGCGTGTGGCGGAAGATCTTGGTGGTGTAATCGCTCGAAAGCTCGGGCCAGCGCGTCGACTCGCCCAGCGGCCCGCGCCGCGGCCCGATCGCGATCCAGGAATAATCGTCGACCACGATCTCTTCGATGCGCGACGACCAGCGTATCGCCGCGCTCGCGCTCCTTCGACCCAGATCGGCCCGGCGATCGGATTGGCCAGCGGCGGAATCCGGTCGAACCCCGGCCGCCGCGCCGGAATCGCCTTGTCGTCCTCGGTCTTGATGTATCCGTTGCTCGCGTCGAATGTCTCGACCTCGAACGGCTCGCCGGGCTCGACCCGCAAGAGCGGCTCGTCGCGCCAGTCAAACGCAAACTTGCGGGCCAGCTCTCGCGGAATGCGCTTCATCAAGGATTCTCGGCATGACCTGCCGTTATTTCTTGCGCGCCAAGAAGGCCAGCAAGTCCCGCAATTCCTGCGTCGTCATCGTGCGGGCAGATCCTCCGGCATGATCGAGATCGTCTGCGGCTTGCGCTCGGCGATGTCGCCGGTCTTGACCGCGATCTCTGTGCCCTCGCGAATCGGCAAAGATCAGCTGCCCCTCGGGCGACTGTTCGAGCAGAATGCCGGTGAAAACGGTCCCATCGTTCCGGGCCACGGTATACGCGACGAACTGAGGGGCGATCTCCTTGCTCGGCGCGACGATCGATTCGACCAGGCGGCGGCGGTCGATGCCGGCCGCCAGGGTCGAGAGATCCGGCCCGGCCCGGCCTGCCTCGGCCGTTCAACCTGGTGGCAGCGATAGCATCCCGGCCCCTTGGCATGGAAGAACACCCGCTCGCCCGGCCGCCGGGTCGGCCGGACCGTTCAGCCGAGCGAGCCAGGCGTCGATGTCGGACGCGGGACGATCGTCGACCAGCGGCGATGCGGGCCCGCTGCGGCCGCGGGCCGCTCGAGGAAGTCCACCAGTTCGAGCGCTCCCGCATCGCCGCGGCTGGCATGCGCGAAGCATGCGATCGCTGCCTCGTCGGTCAGCGCGATTCCGCGCAGCCTGCGAAGCGCTTCATGCCGCAGCGCCGGCTGCTCGCCGACGCCAGAGCCAGCAGCCGATCGCGCTGGCGAGCCGCGTCGTCGGCCAGCCCGGCGATCGCCTCGGCGCGAAGCGTCAGAGCGGCATCTCGGTCGTCGGCCAGCTTGGCCAGGATCTCAAATCGCCCGCGGCGCGGGCTCTGGCACAAGGCTGCGCACCGCTTCGATCCGGACGGGCTCGCTCGCATCCTCGCAGCAAGCGCCGCAAGCGATCGAGCGTGAGCGCAGGATGGTCCGGCCGAAGCATCCTCAAGCGCGCGCTGCAAGCACCGGCGCGGGCGTTTGCGGATCGTTCAAGAGGGCGACGACGTAGTCCTCGCCGGCGACTTCGTCCTTCGGACCGCGACTCTTGCCGTCGAGCCTCTCGAGCGCCGCCAGCGTCGCCTCGAACAGGTTTCGCGTCTCGGCAGCTCGAGGCCAGGCCCGCCTGCAGTTGCGGCGAAACTCCGTCAGCCGCTGCTCGCCGACCCACTGAATCGCCGCGAACCGGATCGTCGGGTCGGGGTCGGACAGAAAGCTCGGCAAGACGCGCGAGCCTCCGGCCGATCCGCATTCGCGCAGGATCAGAAGCAAGCCGAGCCGCCTGGCCGGCGAGAGATCCTTCGAGCCGGCGATCGCGATCAGCTCGCCGTCTTGAGCGAGCGCCGCAGACCCAGTCGCGCGGCTTGCTGAACGAACGGATCGTCCGATTCGAGTGCCTTCAAGAGCAGGTCCTTGGCCGCCGGATCAGACCAGCCGGCGCATCGCCGCGCGCACGGACGAGCGGCGAGGTGTCCGAGGCGGCGATCGCCTTCAGCATCGATGCGCTCGGCCGGCAGCATGCTCACGCCCAGCGCACGCACGTCGGCCGAGTCGTTGATGAAGCAACAGACGCGGCGAGCCTGCTCGTCGATCTTTCCCGCGTCGCGGCGACGCCAGCGCGAGCAGCATTCGATCCGCGGGTCACGCCGCGGCTGCCGGCCGCCGGCGACCGCGCGGTGCCGCGCGCTGCGCAGCCGCCAGATGCGCCCCTGGCCGTGCAGCGTGTACGACTTGTCGACCCAGTCGCTGATGTAGAGCGAGCCGTCGGGCGCGATCGCGATGCCGACCGGCCGGAAATCCTCGCCGCCGGCAACCACCGGCTTCATCGTCGCCCGAAACGACGCCCCGTGCGGCTCGAGGCGGTACTGCTCGATGCGGTGGTCGCCCCACGAGGTGACCAGCAGCGTCCCGCGGTAGTCGTCGGGCAGGTTGTCTCGATCGTACTCGACGACGCCGCTCGGCGCCTCGCCGGTGCCGGCGACCATCCCCAGCGTGCCCGGCAGCTCGCCGTTCCAGGCGGTGAAAGGGTGCAGCCCCTTGCGGCCGTTGCGGAATCGGTAGCCGTAGTCGCCGCCGTCGACGATGTGCAGCAACCGGCACGGCGGGCGCGAGTCGGGATCGTTGTCGACGGCGAACAGCCGGCCGAACGCGTCGAACGTCATGTGGAACGGGTTCCAGAACCCGGTGGCGACTCGCTCGAGCTTCGAGCCGTCGGGCCGGCACGATAGATGTTGCCCCCTTCGCCGCCGCCGGAGAGCGTCGTCCCGTCGCTGCCGATCAGCCGGTAATCGGCGCCCAGGTTCTCGCCCAGGCCGAAGTAGACATTGCCGGCGAAGTCAAACGCGAAGCCCGAGAGGCCGTTGTGCGGATAGTCGCCCGGCGTGTCGAGCCGGACGAACGGCGTCGGGAGCGTGCCCGGCTTCACGCCGTCGGCCTTGCCGTCGCCATCGCGGTCCCAGAGGTGATAGAGAGCGCTTCGGGTCGCGACGAAGACCGAGTCGTCGCGGGCGACCGCCAGGTTCATCGTCATCCTCGTTCCTTCGAAGAACGTGCCGACGCACTCCGGCTTGCCGTCGTGGTCTCGATCCTCGAACACGCGAATCCGGTCCGCCGGCGGGCCAGGATAGCCCTCGGGCCGAAAGTGAGTGTGGCTCTCGATCACCAGCACGCGGCCGCGGCCGTCGACCGCGATTCCCGTGGGCGTGACGATCTCGGGCTCGGCCGCGATTCGCTCGAAAACCAGCCTCGAATCGAGCGATCGCGGAGGCGCGGCCTTGGCGCCAGCTCCGCCGGCCAGCACCGCGACGAGACGGCGACCCAGAGACCAACGAGCAGTGCCGATCATCGCGATTCGTTCTCCGTGACCAGCGTCGAGTCAATCGTCGCAGCAAGGCACCACGGCTGAGGCTGGTCGCCGCGCCAGTTGCGGCCGGAACTCCTGCACTCCGGCTCGACCTCGCGCCCATGCGGATCGATCGCAGTATAACCGCATTCGCTGAGCCGGCCAACGAAACAGGGCCAGGCCGTTTCGTCACGTCAATTCGCAGTGCTATGATGACGCTCAGGCCAGGTCGTGACCGAAACACCTTGGGAGAGCGAACAATGGAACTCGAACGCGGAACCTTGTCTCGGCGGGGATTTCTGGATCGCTCGCTGGCGGCCTTGACGGTCGAGCGGGCTGCCGCTCTGGTATGCCCGCGAAGTCCTGGCCGAAGCAGCAGGAGCACGACGCCGCAGGCCGAAAAGGCCAAGAAGGCCGGCCCGAACGACCAGATCGTGATGGCGGCCATCGGCGTGGGCGGGCAGGGCACCGGCATCATGAAGTGCGGCCAAGAAGAAGCCGGGCGTCAAGTTCGTCGCCGTCTGCGACGTCGACGACGACCACGCCAAGAAAGCCGCCAAGGAGGTCGGCAAGGACTGCCACGAATACAAGGATTTCCGCGAGCTGCTCGACCAAGGAGCGATCTCGACGCCGTCACGATCGGCACCGTCGACCACTGGCACGCGCTGACCTCGATCGCCGCGATGAAGGCCGGCTGCGACGTCTACTGCGAAAAACCGCTGTCGCTGACCATCGAGGAAGGCAAGGCGATGGTCAAGGCGGCCCGAAAGTACGACCGCGTGTTCCAGACCGGCAGCCAGCAGCGCTCCGACGCTCGCTACCGCCTGGCCTGCGAGCTGGTTCGCAACGGCCGCGATCGGCAAGGTCCACACCGTCGAGGCCCGCATCGGCGACAACCCGATCGGCGGCCCGTTCAAGACGAGCCCGGTCCCCGAAGGCCTCGACTGGGATTTCTGGAAAGGCCCGACCGCCGACGTCCCTTACGTCAAGGAACGATGTCATTATGAATTCCGATGGTGGTACGAATACAGCGGCGGCAAGCTCACCGACTGGGGCGCCCACCACAACGACATCGCCCAGTGGGGCCTGGGCAAGGACGGAACCGGGCCCGGTCAACATCACGGCCACGCGGCGTCGAGCCCTCGCACAAGCCCAACAGCTACAACTGCCACCCGCACTTCGCCGTGACCTACACCTACGCCGACGGCACCCACCTGATCACCTCGAGCGACGGCGAGAACGGCAACCGCTTCATCGGCGACAAGGGATGGATCTTCGTCAGCCGCGAGCGGATCGAAGCCAGCGACCCCAAGCTCCTCAAGGAACCGCTGCCCGAAGGACGCCGTGCGGCTCTACGTCTCGAACGACCACATGGGCAACTTCATCGACGGCATCCGCACCCGCAAGCGGCCGATCTGCGACGTCGAGATCGGCTACCGCTCGGTGACGGTCTGCCACCTGGGCGCGATCGCGCTGCGGCTGGGCATCCCGCTCGACTGGGACCCCGAAGCCGAGAAATTCGTCGGCCCCCGCGCCGACAAGGGCAACGCCATGCTCTCGCGCGAAATGCGCTCGCCCTGGCGGCTCGAGGTCTGAACAAACCCTGGCGCCGACCGGACGCGGGCCCTCACGCGCTCGCCCGCCGGCTGATCGTCGATCGTCTTCTCGGGGTCGATCAGGCTCCAGAGGACCATGCCGATCAAGGCGACGGCGACGTAGGCGTAGAGGCCGGGTCCCACTGCGCACGGCCCGAATAGCCCAGGCTTTTCCGCCAGTCGGCAAGCGGCCCACGAACGACTGGGTGAGGATCCTGCCGACGCCGCCAAGCATGTTCATCATTCCGAACAGCGCCCCGAGGTGCCGGCCGCTGACCTGCGTGGCGCTGGCCCACCATGCGGGAAGCTGGAGCTGCACGCCGAATGCCGCCAGCGCGACGAATACCGACGCCACGATCGTCGATTCGGTCCAGAGACTGGCCAGGATACCCACCGCGGCGATGCCCGCGCCGGCGACCGCCTGCCCGGTGCGCCCCACCGCGGGTTGCCGGTTGTTCGCACCAGCCAGTCGGTCAGCCAGCCGCCGAAAAACGTCCCGAGCGCTCCCGCGTCCAGCACCAGGCTCGCCAGCCAGCTCGAGAGCACCGGCGAGGCCCCGCGTGCGTCCTGCAAGTACGTCGGATACCACGAGGACAGCACTTCATAGATGGCCGACATCGTCATCATGACCGCGCCCAAGAGCCAGATGTTCGCGCACGGAAACACCCGGCTCCACGGGATCGGCGCGTGGATGCGCCCCGTGTCCACGGCAACCGCAGCGTCGCCTCCCTCGCACGGCTCGCCAGCATCTTGCGGCCCACGCTGCGTCCGCCCCGCGGCGATCAATCGGCGCTCGGCGTCGTTGGTCGCCGGATGCTCGCCTGGATCGTCGCGGAACCAGGCATAGAACACGCACGCCCAGGCCACGCCGACGAGGGCGAAGATGACGAACGACCATCGCCACCCGACCCAGTCGATCAGCCATTGCGAAACCCGCGGCGCGGCCGCCCCGCCGATCATCATCGCCGTCGTGACAAATCCCTGGGCACGCCCGCGCGAGGAATCGGGAAACCACGCGCAGCACCCGCGCTGAATTGGGCAACGCCCCCGCCTCGCCCGCCCCGAACAGGAATCGAATGACGAGCAGCGTCCCGAATCCCCAGGCCGCGCCCGTCAGCGCCGTGAACAGCGACCACCAGACCACGATCCGCGTCATGATCCGCCGCGAGCCGTACCGGTCGCCCCACCAGCCCGCCGGAATCTCGAAGATCAGGTAAGCCAGGGCGAACGCCCCGAAGATGATCCCTTTCTGCGTCTCCGAGATCCCCAGCTCCTTCTTGATGATCGGGGCCGCCTGGTTGATGCAGCCGCGATCCAGGTACAGGATAAACGCCATCGACGCCAGAAACGCCAGCACGCCGTAGCGCACCCCCGTCGGCCGCTCGGCCAGCCCAGGCAGGGAATCCTCACCCGGCTCGGTCACGGCATTCGCGGGCGCGGCCGGGTCACTCATCGAGCTGCGGCTCCTGGTCTCATCGGATCCATCAACGTGGAATGGATTGTGCGGCGGCCAGCCTCACTCGCGAACCTTGGCACTTGCAGTGGCCCTGGCCTTGGCCATCACGCTCTCGAGCGTCACCGGCTTGCCCCCCTGGCGCTTGCTCTCGTCGGCGGCTTCCATGAACGCGAAGATCTCGAGCGTCTCGTCGGCGCTCACCGGCGGCTTGCCCGTCTTGAAGAACTTGACGATCTCGACCATCAAGGGCTCATAGCCGCCATAGCTCGCCGCCGGCGTGATCCCCTTGCTGCCAAAGACCATCGCGCCGTAATCGGGATGACCCTGCCGGATGCCGCGAAATGTACCCGATCCGCCCGCCCGTCCACACCCCCGCGGCCAGCTCGTTATCCTTGGTCTGTATCCGCGAGACCTGCTCGCAGCCGGTCCCCATGATCGTGAACAGCCCCTCGACGCCGTGAACGCCGTACCAGAACAGGTCGGGATGATGCTCCTCGAGCGAGCATGGGCCATACACGTCGCAGCCCAGCACGTCGCCAATCTTGTCGCTCCGGTCAGCACGCGGCAAACCCCGGGCTGAATCGCAGCGACGAGCTCGAGAAACACGGCGTGCCCGTCTCCCGCGCCAGCTCGAAGATCGCGATCGCATCGGCGAGCGAGCCGGCGACCGGCTTGTCGATGAATACCGGCTTGCGCGCCCGCAACACCGGCCGCGCCTGCTCGAGGTGCGGCCGGCCGTCCACGCTCTCGAGCAGCACGACGTCGACCTCCGCCAGCAGCTCGTCGATCGAATTGACGATCTTCGACGCCGAATTTCTCGTGCAGCTCTCGCGTGAAGCCCGCCACCCGCTCGCTGCTCGAGCGCAGCGTCCGGGCTGCCGCCGGGAAACGCCGCCACAACCCGCACGCCCGCCATGCTCGGGCTTCGGGCTCGGCGCGTTCAATAGCTGAGTGAACGCGACCACATGCGAGGTATCCAGCCCGATGATGCCGGCTCGCAGCGGCTTGGCCGCAGACTCGTCCTGCGGTTCCGCGGCCGCCACCATGCCGGCCATCGACACCAATCCAGTCACGAACCACACGACGCCAGCGAAATTCACGCGGCTTGACACGGCAACACCCTCATGTTTCCGGACGGCAGGGTTTCAGGAGGAAGGCACAGTCCCGCTCTTCGCAGCCAGACCGACCATCATCGGCCCCGCACACTGCGCATGCAACGCCCTGGCGATCCCTGCAGAGCAAGCCGGTGAGCGGCCGCTGTGCCTCGCGGCGCAATGGCATTGTCCTCGGTGTATCATGAGTGGTGACTGACCCCCGCCGGACGTACTGAAAACAGACACAGCATTCGACACCGGCGAAACGGCACGGTCCGATGCCAAACGAGCCTCACCCCCGCGCATGGCGCCGTTATCTGCCGGTTCAGCCTGCGCACCCTGATCCTCCTGATCGTCGCCCTGGCGATCTGGCTCGGCTGGTTCGTCAACTCCGCCCACACCCAGCGCACCGCGGTCGCCGCCATCCTGCGCACCGGCGGGCGCGTCCAGTACGACTGGGAGTACACCGACGGCGGCGACGCGGGCAAGCGCAGAACGATCTGGTGGCCAAGCTGGCTGGCCGAGCTCCTCGGTGTCGACTACCTCGGGAGCGTCACGTTCGTGATCTTCACCAGGACCGCGTCCGACGCCGAGATGGCCGCTCTCGCCAAGCTCGCGCATCTTGACACCCTGATCCTCGACGAGTCCAACGTGTCCGATCGCGCGCTCGAGCAGCTCAAAAGTTTGCCGCGCCTGCACTGGCTCACGATCGCCAACGGCGGTTTCAGCGATCGCCGCTTGATCCCGCTCTGTCAGCTCACGCAGCTTCGCGGATTGAACGTAGACGGCACCGCCGTCACCGACTCCGGCCTGGCGCCGCTGCGAGGATTGACGCGTCTCGAGATCCTCGGGCTCGCCGGCACTCGAATCACCGGCGCCGGGCTCGCCCACCTGGAGCGGCTCACCACCCTCCGCTATCTCCGGTTCAACGAAACGGGCGTCGGCGACGACGGCCTGGCCCACCTCCGCGGCATGTCCAACCTCAAAGTGCTGGGCCTCCGGCGCACCCGAGTCACCGACGCCGGCGTCAGCGAATTGCAGAAATCGCATCCCAATGTGACGATTAATTGAAAGTAGCGTCGCGCCGACTCGTCGCAATCACGCCCAGCATGTGGGGAGGACGAGGCAAGACAGCGGTGACAGGGGGGCCGACGAAGGGGGGACAAGCAAGCCGGAAAGTGACAACCGATGGCGCGAACGGCTACGGTGGAGCGGGACCGACGGCGGAGCGGAGAGCGGAAAAGTCGAAAACGGGATACAAGTGGAAGGAACGGGCGCGAGGGGGGACGGAGCGATCGGGCCGGGCAGCAGCCGAGGGCGGACGGGGTAGGGGAGGCGACCAAGCAGGCGACACAGGGGCAGGAAACGGGGACCCGGCAGGCGGGGAGCTGGGCCGCAGAGAGCACGAAGCGGGTCGGACAAGGCGGGCGGCGAGCACCGGCAGCGGAGAAGTCAGGACGCGGGTACCGGCGACGCGTCCGGGGGCGCCGACGCCACCGTGGACGGTCGACAAGGGGGGGACACGGGACGACAGCGACGAGCCGCGACGAGCACGACGAACCGGTAGGCCGGGCGCGGGCGCCGCCGGCGGGGCGGACGTGGCCGTGAAGAGTCACCGGGTGGCAGGGCGCCGAGACACGCAGCGACAACGGCGCCCGCCGCGGAAACGCAGGGCGAGCCGGGCGGCGGGGGCGACGGGGGACGGCCGGACGAACCGCCGGAAAGCCGCAGGAGAAGGCGGCCACGGCGGAGCCCGCGACAGCGCCGAGAGCGGAGGGCGCGGAGGTGGAGGGAAACAGCAGGCGCGGGACAGCGGGCAAAACGCAACAACGAGCGCGCACGAGCACCGGTAGAAAAACGCGCGGGAGGAGGCGCGCGATAGCAACGGAGCGCAGCCACCGGCCAAACCAGGTACGGAAGGGAAAGCAACGGGAAAAGTACAAAACGAACCGCCGGGCCCGCAGGGCGGAGGGGGCAGAGCCGACGGGAGCACCGCACGGGGCGGCCCGGGGCGAGCCGAACACGGCAGCGCAAAACCCGGGGCAACGACGGCGGGAGACGCGAAGGCACGGCCGAGAGCGCCGCCGAGCGGCGACCAGGGGGCCAGCCGCCCAACCAGGCTAGCCCGGCGGAGAACCGTCAGGGCGCACCCGGACCGACGAGGGTGAGGAGACGAGCGGCGCGAGCGCCACGCTGCGCGCGCGGCGACGCAGAGATAAGACGCCGACTCAAAGTGCGACGTTTAGTCGCACTTTGAGTCGGGCTCGCCAGAGCCTCTCGCGAAGGGATAGAATCTCCACAGCGGTAGTGACTGTCACGACCGCGCCACCCACAAGTGAGCCGCGCGCCACCATGTCCTGAACCAAGTTTGTCACCGATGTCGTGATCACCCGCCACCCGCCACCCGCCACCCGTCACCCTGCGTCTCGCTGCCATACTCGGCCGCGCTCACCAGACGATCCGCCTTCCGCAGCGGCGGGAACAGCCAGGCCCAGACCGCCGTCACCGCCATCGCCCCGACCCCGCCGAACGCCACCGCCCCGACCGGCCCGAGTGAGCCGGGCCACGACCCCGCTCTCGAACTCCCCCAGCTCGTTCGACGCCCCGATGAACAACGTCGCCACCGCCGACACCCGCCCGCGCATCCGGTCCGGCGTGGCGATCTGCACCAGGCTCTGCCGGGTAAACACCGACACCATGTCCGCGCCGCCGAGCACCGCCAGGGCGAACACCGACAGCGGAACCCATCGGGAGAAGGCGAACACGACGGTCATCAGCCCGAACAGGCCGACGGCCAGGAGCATCTTCACGCCCGCCCGGCTGCGGATCGGCCGGTATGCCAGATACCGCGCCACCAGGAGGGCCCCGACCGCCGGCGACGCGCGCAGAATGCCGAACCCCTGCGGGCCCACCTCGAGCACGTCGCGGGCGAACACCGGCAGCAAGCCGGTCGCGCCGCCGAGCAGCACGGCAAACAGGTCGAGCGAGATCGCCCCCAGCACCAGCTTGTTCCCCCACAGGTACACGAGCCCTCCCGGATCTGGGCGACCCGCGACCGCGCCGCCTCGATCGGCGGCCGGGTGTCGGCGCGAATCAGGAAGGCACAGCACGCCGCGGCCGCATACAGCCCGGCACTGACCGCATAGCCGAGGACCGGCGAGACCGACGCAGAGCAGCCCGCCGAGCGCCGGGCCGAGGATGCTGGCCAGCTGGGCGGCCAGCGAATTGGTCGCGATCGCCCGCGGAAGCAGTCGGAGCGGCACCAGCATCGGGCCCGAGTGCGCTCGCCGTCGGCTGGAAGAACGCCCGGGCGCAGCCGAACAGGCCGGCCAGGGCGAAGATCGGCCACAGCCCGCCCCCGAGCGCCGACCGGGATGCCAGCCCCGCCGAGATCAGCGAGCTGGGCCAGGTAGCAGAGGGTGAGGATGCGACGGCGGTCGTGACGGTCGGCGGTCTCACCGGCGACGAGAGTGAGGGCGAACAGCGGAAGGAACTGGGCCAGGCCGATCATCCCGACGGCGAACGCGGCCTCCGCGAGCGACATGGTCGTCGAGCGATCTCGTACACCTCCCACGCGATGACGACCGCCTGGGAACCGGTGGCCAGCGTGCCCAGGAACCGCCCGGCCAGGAACATCACATACGGCCGGCGTGTGAACAGCGATGACGAATCGTCGGCCGGCTCGGGCGCGAGAGTAGCGGCGGGCATTCAGCACTTTCCAGAAGCAGAGATGGCGGAAACGGTGCTAAACACCTTCATTCACCGCACCGAGGCTCGCAATAAAACAAGTGTCAATCCACAGCCCGTCATTCACGTATTGTAACATGATGCGCAGCACCTCGGTGACGAAGTAATCCTTCTCGATGATCGCTTCGCGCAGTCCACGCGGGCGGAAATACTTCCGACCGCGCGGATGATGGCCTGCTCGAAATCCGGATGCTCAAACAGCCTCATGAGCTTGCCGCTCCTTCGCCTGCCATTTCCTTGCATGAGCAAGTGCGGCGAGAATCCCGAAATCATACCTCGAGAGTGGATTCAGACTGGCCCGCAGTGTGGCGAGGGAGCCTTCAGGTTGGCCGGCCTGCTCGCCGATCGCACCAAGCATGGCACGCACACGCGGAGGTTCCGTACGTGCGACCTTCAACAAGCGACCGAATCGCTCAGGTTCGCGGAAGAGTTGAAGCAGCTTGCCCACCGTTTTCGCGGGAGACATCTCACTGGACGCTCCCCGGTTGCGAATGAAGTCGAGAAGCACTGCATCCGTTTCGGAGAGTGTCCGCCATGCGGCCGGGCGGCCAGCGTGAACGACGCGGTCCTTGCCCAGGAACAATCGGGGCAGGCATGCCGCGTCGGTTGCCAGTTCAATCCGGGCCGGGTTCTGGGTGGTGAAGCCAAGCAAATTGGCGGCCGCTGTGCCTGCCGGGAACGCGGCCTTTTGCTGCAGCGACAGGGATCGCAACTTGGCCATGTTCGGCCGGCTTGGTCCAAAGGTCGTCACTCGTGGCCGGTAGTAAATGCCTTTGCCGAGCCTTTGAATTGTTCCGCCACGCGCCAATCGGGACAGCGTTTTCGCCACGGCCGAGAATGGCAGGCCTCTGAAGTCGGCATAGCACCAGAACCGCTCGCCGCCGGATTCAATCCTTGCGCGAACAGTCTCGGCGACATTGCCGGCATGTGTCCCAGTTCTCTTGGCGATAGTCCTCATTCAAGGATTATCACCCAGCCGGGGTGGTTAGTCAAGTTTTTTCGTCAATAGACTTGACATTCCCTTGCTTCCATAAGGAGCGCCGACCGGCAGTAAAGGATACACGACGGCTCTGGATGCGAAGGTCAGAAGACGGGTGTCTGTCGCTGCCGTCCTATCAGGGCAGGGGTTCTTCCAGCATGGTTTGCGCTCTGGCAGCGTGGCCCAAATTCTCGTCGAAGCGACTAGACGACAACACGATCCTTTCCCTTCGACGTGCGTACACTCGCTGTAACAATCCGCGCCAGCTGAGAAAATGAACGACCGGCTCCGAGCGAAGCCAGCTCGGTTCTTCACTGCCGGTAGGTGATGCACTCCGCCCTGCGGTATCATTCCACAACCATGAGCGATGTGTCGCGAATCCTGGATCAGCTTCGGCAAGGCGAACCGTCTGCCCTGGAGAAACTCTTGCCGCTCGTCTACGACGAATTGCGGACCCTGGCGGCGGCAAAGCTGGCCCAGGAGCGGCCCGGTCAAACGCTGGAAGCCACAGCCCTTGTCCATGAGGCCTATGTTCGGCTCGTCGGCCATGACTCGGATCAACACTGGGACCATCGCGGCCATTTCTTCGCCGCGGCGGCCGAGGCCATGCGCAGGATCCTGGTCGAGCAAGCCCGGCGGAAGCGCCGCGTTCGCCATGGTGGCGGAATGAAACGTGTTGACCTCGATGAAGGCTGTTCTCTCGTGCAGCCCCCGTCCGACGAACTGCTGGCGCTCGACGAAGCTCTGACCCGGCTCGCCGCCCTCAAGCCGGTGCGAGCCGAGGTCGTCAAGCTCCGGTTCTTCGCAGGCATGACCATACCCGAGATTGCCCGGACCCTCGGCATCGCCGTGCCCACCGCCGAGCGGTACTGGGCGTTCGCCCGAACCTGGCTCTATGCCGAGTTGCAGGGCGAAGATCAGCCCTCCGCGTGATGACAGACGCGGCGGGTGATGGGTTCATACGGGTTTCGTCGCATTGTCTCTCGGAACCCTTCTTCGTGGAGACGGACCATGGCCGATCTCTCCGCCCTTGAATCGATCTTCTTCGCCGCGCTGGGAAAGTCGTCCTCCCAGGAACGTGCCGCATTCCTTGACGGTGCGTGCGGCAATAACGCCGATCTCCGCCGGCACGTCGAGCGCCTGCTGGCCGCGCATCCCGAAGCGAAGCGCTTCCTGAACCAGCCCGCGCCGGAACTGGACGCCACGGCCGACGTCCCACCCATCACCGAGCAGCCCGGCTCGATGATCGGCCCCTACAAGCTCATGGAGCAGATCGGCGAAGGCGGGTTTGGCCTGGTCTTCGTCGCCGATCAGCAGCACCCGGTGCGCCGCAAGGTCGCGCTCAAGATCATCAAGCCGGGCATGGACAGCCGCGACATCATCGCCCGCTTCGAGGCCGAGCGGCAGGCGCTGGCACTCATGGACCATCCCAACATCGCCCGCGTTTTCGACGCCGGCGCCACCGAGAGCGGCCGGCCGTACTTCGTGATGGAGCTGGTCAAGGGCATCCCGATCGTCGAGTACTGCGATCAGCAGCAGCTCACGGCCCGCGAACGGCTGGAATTGTTCCTGTCGGTTTGCCAGGCGGTTCAGCACGCCCACGGCAAGGGCATCATCCACCGCGACCTCAAGCCGTCCAATATCCTGGTCGCCCCGCACGACGGCGTGCCGGTCGTCAAGGTGATCGACTTCGGCGTCGCCAAGGCGCTGGGCCAGCAGTTGACCGACAAGACGATCTACACGCGCTTCGCGCAAATGATCGGGACCCCCTTGTACATGAGCCCCGAGCAGGCAGAGATCAACGCGCTGGATGTCGACATCCGCAGCGACGTCTACAGCCTCGGCGTGCTGCTGTACGAGTTGCTCACGGGGACGACCCCGTTCGACAAGAAGCGGTTCGCGACGGCGGCCTACGATGAAATTCGCCGCATCATTCGCGAGGAAGAGCCACCCAGGCCGAGCACACGGCTCAGCACGCTGGGCGCCGGGCTGAAGGCGGTGTCGGTAAGTCGAAAGACAGAACCGGCGAAACTGTCGGCCCTGGTGCGGGGCGACCTCGACTGGATGGTGATGAAGGCACTGGAGAAAGATCGCAGCCGGCGCTACGAAACGGCCAGCGCCTTCGCGGCCGACGTGCGCCGGTTTCTGGGTCAGCAGCCGATCGAAGCACGCCCGCCATCGTTCTGGTACCGCTTTCGCAAGCTGGCGCGGCGCAACAAGGTCGCGCTCACAACGGCGGCGCTCGTCGCGCTGGCGCTCCTGCTGGGAACGGCAGTCAGCACCTGGCAGGCCCTACGGGCAACCGCGGCCGAGCGCGTGGCCGTGTCAAGCGCAGAGGCAGCCCGGTGGCAGGAGCGCCAGGCCGGCCTTGCCAGGCAAGAGGCCGAAAAGCGGAGCGACGAGCTCGCCACCCTCAACGTGACTCTCCGCCGTGCAAATTACATCGCCGACATGAACTTGGCGTGGCGCGCCTGGGACGAGAATAACGCCGTTCAAACGCGCAATCTGCTGGAACAACACCGGCCCAAAACCAGTGAATCCGACGTCCGCGGCTTCGAGTGGCATTACCTCCGCCGCCAGTTCCATCACGATCTATTGACGGTGAAGGCCTACGACCACCGCGCCGCGATGGTGGCATTCACTCCGGACGACAAACGACTCATCAGCTTCGGAAGTAACGAGCCCATTCGCGCGGGCGAACCCCCGTGGCGCCAGGGCAATGAACTCAAACTCTGGGACGCGGCCACGGGCAAGCCAGTTTCACTTCCGCCCAACGGTTTGCCGGAAAACGTGATGAGCGCCGCGCTTGGCCCGGACGGGAAGCTTCTCGCTGTTGGCTGTCTCGATGGAACAGTCAGAGTATGGAACCTCGATTCGGGCGTTCTCATCACACTGGGAGCACACACGGAGGGAGTCGTCTCTCATGTTGGCTTCAGCCTCGATGGCATACACGTGGTTTCGTTGGTCCGGACGCTCGCGAGTACTGACTTCACAGTGAACGCTTCGAGCGAGATCATCGTCTGGGACCTCACGGCCCGCAAGGCCATCATGTCTCTCAAAAAGCTTCCTTTCATGTTGTCGGCGGTCATCAGCCCCGACGCGAAGCTTCTGGCGTCCGTCAGCCCCTTATCCACCGGCGAGATCAGGCTGTGGGACGTGGCGACGAGTCGTGAAATTCCTGCTCTCAAGGACGCGGGAATGAGAGCCTTGGGCATCGCTTTCAGCCCGGACAGCAAGCGTCTGGCCTCCAGTGGTGCTGACGGTCTGAAGATCTGGGATCTAGCCTCGGGCAAGATTGACGTGGTCTGTCGCGGAGCATCCGACTCCTCTGGCGTTGCCGTTGCGTTTAGCCGGGATGGCAAGCGTCTGGCTTCAGCAACGTTCGGCGGCGTGCTGCAGCTCTGGGATTCTGCCACAGGGCAGCGCCTGGGCACGTTGAAGGGGCACGACGGGTTAGCAACGAGTATTGCTTTCAGCTCGGACGGCAAGAATCTGGCCTCTGCCGGCGTCGACGGTACCCTGAAAGTGTGGAGCGCGACGAGCGTGAGTGATGCCATTTCGATACCCGGTACCGTTGCGGCCGATGTCAACTTGTGGCTCAGCCCCGATGGTCAGTCCGTCGTGCCGGGATTCGGATCGAAAATTGTTCAGGTTTGGAACACCGCGACCGGCAAACCACGCGGTGCCCCTCTCGAGCATGAGCACAAGCTCACGAATATGGACTTCACTCTTGATGGAAGATGGGTGGTGCTGGCGGACGCCGGCAAGAACGTCAAGATCTGGGATCTGGCCACCGGCAAGGTAATCCGCGCATTCGAGGGCCATACCGAACGAATCACAGATGTTACGATCAGCGGGGATCGGCAATGGGTTGCCGTTGCGGGCCACGGAGGAACAGTCAAGGTCTGGAGCGTGGAGCAGGGCCTGGAAGTCCGCACGATCCCGGGTCCCCGGGACGATCTGACTTTCCTGCAATTCAGCCCCGACAGCAAGCGCCTGTTGGGAACGAGCATTAGTGAGACGCTCACGCTATGGGACGTGCCCACTGGCAGAGAGATCCGGACCATCAAGCTGAACGGCATGTACATCTGGTCCGCTCGCTGGAGCCCGGATGGCAAGCGCCTGGCGGTGGGAGGCCACCAAAGCCGTTTTCTCACCGGCGACGTGCGGATTCTCGACGTTGACAGTGGTCGCGAGGTATTCGCGCCGCTGGTGGGTCACAACTTCGGCGTCTTCGCCGTGGCGTTCAGTCACGACGGAGAGCGCCTGGCCACCGGGAGCGCCGACAAAACCGTGAAAATCTGGGACCTGACGACCGGGCAGGAGATCCTGACGCTGAAGGGTCACACCGGCATGGTCACGAGTCTCGCGTTCAGTCCGGACGACCGCCGCCTGATCAGCGCCGCCGCGGATAGCACCGTGCGAATCTGGGACGCCACGCCGCTGCCGGACGACGACCCGTAAGACGCACCGGAGATGAGCCCACAGCCGCTGCCAAGTTGACGGGATGAATTGAATTTCCCTGAACAGCCATCATCAAACCTTTTTACGCCGAACCGTTCCTCTGTGATTTGCGTTTCGCCTCAATTCCCTCAGCCAAATCTCTCAGCCAAATCTCTCAGCTCCGTGATACCAGCGAGCGCCTTGTCCAAACCGCTCCCAGTTCAACTCTCACACTTCGTTGACTTCTGTTGAAGGTTCTCCCGTCTTATCCAAACCCCTCCTGGTTCATTTTTCACACTTCGTTACCTTCGTTTTCTTCTGTTCAAGGTTTTCCGCGCCTTGTCCAAACCCCTCCCAGTTCAATTCTCTCACTTCGTTGCCTTCGTTGACTTCTGTTCAAGGTTTTCCACGCCTTATCCAAATCTCATCACGTTGCGCTATCACACTTCTTTGACTTCTGTTTGAGGTATATTTGCACCAGGCAGGACGAGCCGTGACATTCCATCAACAAGCATTCCCTCATGAAAGTTGAACAAAAGCCCCAGCGGCACGTCCAGGAGTTTCATGTAACTCATCAACTGCGCCTTGTGGATCGGTAGTACGTCACGAACGGCCTTGACCTCGATGAGAAGACAACCGTCGGCGAGCAAGTCGAACTTCAACGTCTCCTTGAACACGGTCCCCTTGTAATCGATGACGACTTCTTCCTGGTTAAGAACAGGTACGCCACGTAGCTCGAGCTCTCGCATCAAGCACCGCTCATAGATGCTCTCCAGCAGACCTGGCCCGACAATCCGGTGCACTTCGACGGCAGCGCCAATGACCTTGGTGGACAGCGCGTCAGCCTTGGCGAATAGCCGATGCATGGTGTTGTTGCTCTCAGCTTGGAACATAGGCAACAAAGAATGCGAATACAAAATTCAATCATCGCGATCAGACAGTATACATGTTTAACCACACGTACACCCGGAACAAACCTGGCCAATCATTCCTGCGAAGCCCCTCCCAGTTCAATTCTCCCACTTCGTTGCCTTCGTTGACTTCTGTTCAAGGTTTTTCCCCGCCTCGTCCAAACCCCTTCAGGATCTTTCTCACTTCGTTGCCTTCGTTTTCTTCTGTTCAAGGTTCTCCGCCTTATCCAAATCTTTTCACGTTTCATTCTCACACTTCGTTGACTTCGTTGACTTCGTTGACTTCTGTTCAAGGTGCTCCGCGTCTTATCCAATTCCCTTCACGTGCTGCTCTCACACTTCGTTGACTTCGTTTCCGCCTGTTCAAGGTTTTTTTGCACCGGGTACGCGTCGTAGCTCGAGCGCTCGCATCGAGCACCGGTCATAGATGTTCGCGACCAGCCCTGACCCCATGACCCCGTGCACCTCGACGGCGGCCCCAATGACTTTGGTGGAAAGCGTCAGCTCCGGCAAATAGCCGGTGCATGGTGTCGGCCGCCGTGCGCCCCAGAGCGCTCTGACAGTAGCAAGCAAAGTCCCTCCATCCTATCGAGCCGTTGAACTTCCCGACCTCCTGCGATCCGACCAACAATAGTGTGCTGCAGGCGTGAGCAGTTCCACAGCCGCAAGAACCTCGTGCCCCGCCCATCAGTTACCCAGGTATCCGGCCCAGACAGCGGTCGAATGTTGCGATCGTGGCCAGCAGCAGTCCGAGGGCGAGGACGGCCTGGCCGACAATCCAGGCCGGGACACAGGCGAAAACCGCATCCAGATAATACGAAGCCGCGATGCTGTAAGTCAGGTCGAAGATCGCGTGAAAAGGCCCTATTCCCGAGAGCACGGCCGCGCAGGGGCAGATTGTTCTCGACGTACAAGGTGCGAGCCAGGATTGGCCATCCCACCACGACCAGGGTAAAGGCGGCCGCGCCGATCGACACAGCCCGACCCAGCCGTGGCACCCAGGTCGATAGAGCAATGCCGATACTCGTCCACAACGCCGCGCTCGACAGGACATACAGCACAATCAAGCCCACCACGAACCACCGGTCGCCCCCCCATGCGAGCATGGCCGCCACGAACGCAGGCAGCGGGATTAACCAGGGCACTTTCCGGTAGACGCTCCACCATTTGGTCAGGACGATCTTCCGGCTGGAGATCGGAGTCGCAAGCAGCACGTCGAGGCTCCCTCGCACGCGTTCTTCAACCAGGGCCGTGGTCGCGGCAAGCAGCAAGAAAGGCAGTCCCATCGCCACCTGAAACGCGGCAACATAGGCCGGGAACCATCCCCGGCTCCACGGGCCCAGCCAGAAGGTGTCCACGATCGCAATCAGGGTGAAAAAAATCGCGAACAGAAAATACAGTCGGACCAAGTTGCGAATCCACGGACTGAGTCGTTGCCGGCGCGTCTCGTACCACAGCACCGGATTGTCGTCGAGCGAAGGGTCGCGCCACCTTGAACCAGCGGCCGCCCAACCGCGCACCCGGCAGGCACGTCGATCGGCGTGGTGAAGCCGGCGCATCGGCCTGCCTGACGATCACACTGCGCATCCGCACGATCGCAAACACGACCATCACCGCCGAGATCAACACCAGGGCCGCCGACAATGCGACATCATCGACCGGCCCGTACTGACCACCCGGCTGCTCATACGGGGCCAGCGCCAGGGTGTACGGATTGGTCGTGATCGTCCATCGGGGCAACGGCGCCAATCGCCACAGCCTGTTGAGGAGATGTACGACCGGAACCGCGAGCATCCACACCGCAAAAAAAGCATACGTCGACAGCAGCACCTCATACGGCCTTGATCCCCAGATCGAGAGCGTGAAAGCCAGGGTGCAGCCGAAGATCGCCACGCTGACCGTGATCAAGAAAACTCCGGCGAGTGCCTGGGGATCGATCCCACCGAGCAAAGTCGCGATCGCCAGGACCGGCAGTGCGCAGCACACCAGCCCGATGACCGGCACCAGCCGGGCCGCCAGCTTCCCGGCCACGATCTCGGCGTCCGAGAGGTCGGTGAGCAGCATCTGTGCCAGAACTCCGCTCGCCTTGTCCTGGCAAATCGCTCCGGCCGTTGCCGCGGGCGCGGCCAGGAGCACCAGAGTGAGCTGTGTGACGACGATCGTCGTGTAGAAGCCGCGGCCGATGTCGGCCATGGCCTGGATCGCCGGCAGCGATTGCCCCGCGGTCCGGCCCACCCAGATGCCGGCCAGTCCGACGAGCAGAACGACGACGAATCCGGACCGGCCGGCATAGCTCTGCCAGCGCCGCGAGTTGGTCAGCCACTCGTTCGCGAACACAGGCCCAAGCCCAAACCGCCGCGTCATGACGAGCACTCCGTCCCGTTCTGGTTCGCCGGCACGATGCCCTCGCATCAATCCGAATACCGGCGGCTACTCCGGAGCGACTCCGACAATTCCTCGTTCCCGCCGTGTCCGAGCGATTCCGCGGGGCGCTCGCGGTTTTGCTGGCTCGCATGGCCGGAAACCATCGTGACAATCCCGGAACTGACCCAACGACGATTGTAGTCGGAGCGGCTGTGGATTGCTCAATTTCCTTGGGAATCGTGGCGTGAGCGGATTTCTCCGGGGAGAATGGACCAGTTCGTGACAGCCGAGCTGCCAGGCTCGGTGGCCGCGGTTCGAGGACTACCAGGGCGCGGTCGCTGAGCCGTACCAGCCAGCCTTGCTCCGTGACCTGCTGGCGGCGGAGCTCGATGCCCGCCGCCGGCGTGGCGAGCAGCCCGAGCCGCGCGAGTATCTCGACCGATTCCCGGGCGAGGCCGCGGTTGTCGCGGCGGCCTTCGCGTCGCCGTCGAGCTCGCCCATCCGGCAAGCTCTCGAATCAGGCGTAAGTGATAGTTGATGAAGATCTGTCGATCCTGCAAGTCTGATGTCCCCGAGGGCAGCCATTTCTGCCCCAAGTGCGGCCGTGCGCTCGCGCCGGACAGCGACGCGACGTCGAGCCTCCACATCCGAGAGGACGGTGATGAATCGAGAGTCCGACGCGACCCCTCCCCGGCGTCTCTGCTCGATTCATCGCACCACGGTCGCTTCCTGCCCGGCACCAAGGATCGCCAATCGCTACCGCATCGTGTCGCTGGTGGGCCAAGGCGGCATGGGCGAGGTCTACCGGGCCGACGACCTGAAGCTCGGACACGCCGGTGGCACTCAAGTTCTTGCCGAAGGACCTGGCCAATGATCCACGCAGGCTGCAGCACTTCCACGACGAGGTGCGGCTGGCCCGACAGATCTCCCATCCCAACGTCTGCCGCGTCCATGACATCGGCGAGGTGGACGGGCAGCACTTCCTGTCGATGGAGTATATCGACGGCGAGGATCTGAGAGGGCTCTTGCGCCGGATCGGCCGGCTCCCCAGGGACAAGGGGATCGAGATCGCCCAGCAGCTCTGCGCGGGGCTGTCCGCCGCGCACGAGAAGGGCGTCCTGCACCGGGACCTGAAGCCGGCCAACATCATGCTCGACGGGCGGGGCCAGGTCCGGATCACCGATTATGGCCTCGCCCGGTCGGTCGGCGACGGGAGCCGGGCGGGAGAGGTCGCGGGCACGCCGGCCTACATGGCGCCCGAGCAGCTCGCTCGCGGCGCCACGAGCATCCAGAGCGACCTGTATTCGCTGGGGCTGGTCCTCTACGAGGTCTTCACGGGCCGAAGGGTGTACGAGTTCGGCTCGCTCGCCGAGCTGATGCGGGCCCACGAGGAGTCGTCCGTCACGCCCCCCTCGGCGCTCGCCGACGACATGGACCCCGCCGTGGAGCGGGTGATCCTGCGTTGCTTGGAGAAGGAGCCGCAGGACCGGCCCAGGTCGGCCCGCGCCGTGGCGGCGGCCTTGCCGGGCGGCGACCCGCTGGCGGCGGCCGTGGCGGCGGGCGAGACGCCGTCGCCGGGCATGGTCGCCGCCGCCGGGGGGGCGGGGGAAATTCCTCCCGCGGTCGCGGGCGCCTGCCTGGCCGGGGTGGCGATCGGGCTCCTGGTCGTGAGCCTGCTGGCGCAGCGGACGATGCTGGTCAATCGCGCGCCGATGGAGCTGCCGCCGGACGCCCTGGAGGTCAAGGCGAAAGAGATCATCAAGCGGCTCGGCTACGCCGGTCCGCCCCCCTATTCCGCCCGGGGTTTCGAGGATGCCCCGGCCGATCGGGAGGCCATCAAGCAGGCCAAACTTCCGGCGGGGGTCACGGATCGCTGGGACCTCCTCAAGACCGGCCCCTGGCCAGGTGCTGCGGTTCTGGTATCGGCAGAGTCCGGAGCCGATGTTGGTGAATGAATTCTGGGACGAGCAGGGCCAGTACAGCAGGACCAGGGTGGATCCTCAGCTCCCGCCCTGGGTCGCGCCGGGTATGGCGGGCATGAGGCTCGATCCCCGGGGGAAGCTGCGGTGGTTCCGGGCCGTCCCACCGGCACGGAGACCGGCCGATCCGTCGCGATCGCAGGGGGCGAAGCTCCCGCTGCCCAGGTCCGTCGAACCAGCAGAGGCCGCCGATCCGAGCGATCTGCCTTGGTCTACGTGGTTCCGCGAAGAGGAACTCGGTTTCAGCCTCGAGGCCTCCTCCGAAAAGGGCCGGAATCCCCGAAAGCTCTCCGGCGACGAGCTACGGGAGGCCGACTGGCTGCGAACTCCCCCCGACGCCTACGACCATCTGGCAGCCTGGAAGGGGACCTGGCCCGACTCCGACGCGCCGCTGTATGTCGAGGCGGCGACCTATCGAGGTCGACCGGTCTACTTCGAGATCCTTCCGCCGAGCTTCGCGGAAGCGAAAGAGGCATCAGGCGCGCCTGGACCGGCGATCAACCCGGCCTCTGTGATTCTGGCAATTATTCTGAATTTTTCCCTCCTCGTCGGCCAATTGCTCCTCGCCTGGCGGAACCTGAGGCTCGGCCGCGGCGATCGTCGCGGGGCTCTTCGACTCGCCCAGTACATCTTCCTCATCTCCCTGCTCGCGTGGGTGTTCCGAGCCAGCCACGTGGGCGGGCTGCTCGAATGGACGATCTTCGTGATCGGATTGGCACAGGCACTATTCGCAGCCGTCCTTCTCTGGCTGTGCTACATCGCGCTTGAGCCGTTCGTCCGCCGCCTGTGGCCTCAGACATTGATCTCCTGGGCCCGATTGTTGAGCGGTCGCTTTCGGGATCCCCGCGTCGGTCGGGATATCCTCCTTGGCGCCTTGCTCGGTGTTCTCGTACGAATTCTCATCAAGTCCGGCCGATGGGTCCCTGCCTGGTTCGGCCTGCAGCCGGGTCTAGAAGCTGATGCCGCTGTTCCCGATGGATAGCACAGCCTCCCTGATCGGCGCGGTCCTCGAGCTCCAGTGGGCCGCCATCGGGTACTCTCTCATGCTCCTTATGCTGCTCTTGCTCCTGAGGCTCGTGCTGCGTTCGGTATGGCTCGCCGCCTGTGGCTTCGTCCTGGTGGCTACCGCTTACTTCTGCTTGCAGGACCCAGAGCCCACCTATGCGACCTGGATTTGTATTGGTTTGGCCGTTGCGCTCTTCACGTGGATCCTGGTGCGATTTGGTCTACTGGCGACCGTTACGGGGCTCGCTGTCCTGAATCTACTGACCGCTCTGCCCATCACGACGGATTCTTCCGCCTTCTACTTCGGCAACGGGCTGCTGGTGATGGGCTTGGTGTTTGCCGTGGCGCTGTACGGATCCTTCACGTCGCTGGGCGGTCGTCCCCTCTTTCGCGACACGTAAGCTGGGCGATCGGGAGTAAGTGATCAGGACGACAATCGTCGGAGCTTTTCGGACAAGAAGATCGCCGATGGACCCGGGCTGTCAAACGCCGCCGCGGAACTGTCTCATCCCAAGCCGGGACCAAGAAGTGCGGCGAAACGACCGACGACTTCGGCGGAATGACTCTCGATCAGGTACCGCATGAATCGCCCATGTGGATTGACTGGTTGTATCAGCACACCGATGGAAGAAACCGTCCCCAGTATTCCTGGCTTTAAGATCCTCGGCGAGCTGGGTCGCGGCGGGATGGGCATCGTCTACAAGGCGCACGATCTTGACAACGACCGTCTGGCTGCTTTGAAAATGATCCTCGGTGGTCGCGGAGCCCACTTTCTCGAGCTGGTCAGGTTCCGCATCGAGGCAGAGGCGATCGCTTCGCTGGCACATCCGAACATCGTGCTGATCCATGAAGTCGGGGTTCACCTCGGGTATCCGTTCTTCGTCCTTGAGTACGCCGAGGGCGGCAGCCTTGCCGAGACGATTCGAGCACACGTAGCGCCATCGGATTGGACGGTTCACATCGCGTTGAAACTCGCACTGGCGATGCAGCATGCCCATGAGCGAGGGATCATCCACCGCGACCTCAAGCCGTCGAACGTACTCTTGATGTCCGACGACACTCCCAAGATCACGGATTTCGGCTTGGCGAAGTTCGAAGTACGTGCAATTCCAATCGGGCGTCCGGAGCGAGCAAACTGTCACCTTCCCCAAAGTCTTTTATGACTTGACCCGGATGAAGAAAGACTTCGAGCACATCAAGCAAACCGCTGATGCCGACGTGACTTCGACCTTCGAGGACTTTGTGGTTCGCGCGGAATGGAATCAGAAGCTGGGTCCAATTGCCAGCGACGATGAGCGGCGATTGGATGGAATAGGACAGTTCATTCGGGAGGCACTTCACCAGGCATCCGTCGACCTGCCTGGCAATTCGCCAGTCCTTGCCAGCTTGACGAACTCGGGTGCCATCATGGGCACGCCCCAGTACATGGCGCCGGAGCAGGCATGGGGTCGAATCGAAGCGGTCGGTCCACCTGCCGATATTTACCCCCTCGGAGCGATCATGTATGAGATGTTGACCGGCCGGCCACCATTCACCGGAGATCCATGGGAGGTGATCCAGAAGGTCAGGAGCAGATCTCCTGTGCCACCGCGTCAGCGTAAGGATTCAATCGACCCGGCTCTGGAAGCGATCTGCATGAAGTGCCTGGAAAATAACGTGGACCGCCGCTACGAGAGCATGAGGAACCTCGCCGAAGACATCCAGAGATTCATGAGCGGCGCTGAGGTCAGCGCTCTTGGAGAGATTTCACCCAGCAGCGAATTGATTGCGCTGGCGCCGGCCGCAGATGCGAGCGCGAAGACAAAGACCTATCCGTCGATGGGAACCACCGCGTCATGTCCGGCGAGGAGCAAGAGTTGGTGGCAGTTCTGGAGATGAGCAGCTCGTTTCCAGCCTGCATATTGCCGAATGACGCGAACCGTCCCACGGGCTTCCCGGAGTCCGCCGGTGCCAATCGTCATCCGTCCCCAAGTGGATCCCGTTTATGCGCTCATTTCCACTTGATCCGATGGCGCGATGGTAACATGCGGCCGCGCCGGTGTCGCACCGGTCTGCTGCCGGCCGAGGCCAAGTTCCGCCGGGTCAAGGGTCGCCGCGAAATGCCAACCTTCCTCAAGGCTCTGGAGTCGTTGGTGCGCGCACAACCGGCTGGAAACAAGCGTGACGTGGCGTGACAATGTCACCGAGGAACCGCCAACATTTCAACTGCGGCTGGGGCAATTTCTTGTTAGTCGAGTCGGAACGCAACGGCTTTCGCTGCTCGCGTAACCTCGAGACGTGTGCGCAAGTCCCCTCCCCACGCGCGGGCCGAGCCGGCCGCCTCCAAATTCGCTCGAGTAGAACGTTGCTTGATCCCTGCCCTTAGCTTAAATTTCCGGTTGTACCCGTCAAGGCTCCACCGAAGCTGGTGCCGACGACCAGCGGGGCGAAGTTCTGATTCGCTGATCCGAGTCGGCTGGAAATCATTGCGACGAGGCTTATCAGATCCCTGTGCTGGCTTCGGCCGTGCTTACATTTTGCGGCGTCGACACACTTGAGGGTAGGGGCGGCAAACGAGGTCCTGCTGTGGTTAGCGCGCTCGGCACGCGGTCGCCGACGCGATCCATCCCTACCTGACGTTCGTCGATCGAGGTCGATCGAGCAGCAAAGGAATCGATCCTTGGAACGCGGCGATGACTTCCGATGCGACACCGGTCAATCCGGCGCCAATGATTACCCGAACGATCGCTGGGGCATTGCAAGGATCATCGTCCTCGCGCTGGCGATGGGGGTCGGGATCCCGGGGCGGGCGGCGGAGCAGTCGACGGCGGCCCCCCAGAGAGTCTACGTGGGAGTGTACGTCAAGCAGATCCACGGAATCAGCCTCAAGGACAGCCTGGCAACTGTGGATTTTCACGTTTGGTTTCGATGGACCGATGACGGCCTCAAGCCACTCGAATACATTCGACCTGGTCAACGGCCGAATCGAATCGAAACAGAGCGCCTACGAAGCAAACATCGAAGGCGTTCATTACGCTTCGTGCCGAGTGGTAGCCACTCTCCACAAGCTTTGGGACGTCTCACGCTACCCCCTCGACAGCCACATATTCACGATCGAGATCGAGGACAACAACCTCGAGGCCGATAAGCTCGTCTATCTCGCGGACGTAGAGAACTCTGGGCTGAGCACCCACGCCGAGGTGGCCGGATGGACCCTGAAGCCAGGCAAAGCAGTCGTGATGACGAACACGGATCACACCAACTACGGCGACGTCTCTTTACCGTCAGGCCATAAGTCAAGCTGGTCGCGGTTTGTCTTTTCGATCGAGGTGACTCGGCCAGGCATCGGCATCTTTGTCAAACTCTTCGCTGGGCTCTTCATCGCGACGGCGATCGCGCTTCAAGCGCTCCGAATTCCCGCAGAACATGTCGACGCTCGTCTGGGCCTCTCGGTCGGCGCCATGTTCGCCGCCGTGGCAAGCGAGTATCTTGTCGCGGCCGGGCTGCCTGAGTCGAACGGAGTGACCCTGGCCGAAAAGCTTCATATTCTCTCTTTCGCTTTCATTTTCATTGCACTGGCAGAATCCATTCTCGTCTACAAGCTCGCCGCGCAGGGAAGGGAACCGGCGGCTGCCCGGGTCGATCGGCTCTGTTTCCAAATGTTCGCGCTGGGTTATGTCGCCCTCGCGGTCTTCATCGCTGCGTACTGAGTTCCTGCGATGGTCGACCACGGCCGCGTCTTCCGAGAAGGTCGCCTTACAGAGGCCAATTCGCGGTTGGCGTCGTTCTGGGACATTTCGTATTGCGCCTGGCAGATCGCGAGTTGTGGTTCCGGGTGCGACACATTCCAGAGCAATTTGGTGCTCCGGAGCAGCCGGCGATCGCCATCTGTGAGACGTCCCTTGTCAAGCGCGGCCGGTGCCGATTTGGTGTCACAGGCTTCCCGCACATTCCCCCCGCGGTCGGCTTCCGTCGATCTGGCCCATCTCAGACCTGCCTGCGGGCGAATTGGTCATGCAACCCGTAGCACATCTCCTGAGCGCGAGGCCGAGGGAGATCTCTCTCCCAGTTTGCCGGCAGTGTATGAAGCGCAAGCCGACGTGACGCGCTTCGCTCAACCATCTATTCTGGATTAACGGGTCGCTCCGACGTCGCCGCCAAACCGGTATCCAATGGGCGCCACCATTCACTTTCTCAATAGTCGGCGATGAGGCCACTGTCTGGTTGTCTCACAGCGTCGTCCACCTGGTCGTCACGTCCACCGGCTATCATTGGGCGCTTTAAAACTGGCGCTGGAACAGCGTTGGAAACGACATTAACGATGTCGCAGCTCGGCTTGGACAAATCGGTAGCTCGCTTCTCGCCCAAGCGCGAGGGTATGGCTTCCATCAGCCCAGTCTGCGCCAGCTCTCTGTGAGCTTCGCGGTCGCCGTCTCAATTTGCAGATCGCCGCTGCGCGTGTTTCTCAAAGTTCGATTACTTGCGTCGGTGTGATGATTGTCCAGAATGGACCGAACGGCGGCCGCAGTTCGACCGACGGTGACGCGGCTTACATGTCCGCGCCGCGCGGGCCGTGCGGCCGCGCTTCGGGTGTGGGTAACGCGGCCCGACAGTAAGGCCTGCGCGGTTAAGAATGGCGTCCCCTGAACCAGTCCAATGAAACCGGCCCACTCACTTCACGGCCGGTCCCGTGCGCACGCCTAGGCCGCGTCGACGGCTCTATAGGACCATCATTATGACGGATTACCATCTCAGGCTTCGCACCGGTCGTTCAGGATTTCATTGCACCCACTCCCAACGGGCGACACGCTTCGATAAACTCAATGACGCCCTCAGTGCAACCTTCCATGCACGACGTACGGGCATGACTCTGTCCGCTGAAAGCGAGACTAAGGGTGGGACGGACCTGGCGACGAAGCGCGTCAGTTGAGCCATTGCGATTCAACCTTTCGAGCGCCGGCGGGGGCACATCTGTGGGCCTCCGCGAAGCCCGTTTGTCAGTGGGCCCTCGCGGCACGTACATTCGTGTCGGTGCGGGCGGTTTCCGCTACACGCAGCAACGAGGCCGGCCGGTCGTCGATGCCCGGCGCACTCGATCAAATCTACCGTCTGCGCCCACCAAGCCCGCGACGAACGACGACGGCCAAACAGTTGAATCGCTCGACCCGGCATACCTCGTTGACTCCACCGCCGACGAATTGCTGGACGAGATACGGCAAAAGCACGAGATGATGTCTCTTGTTCCGCTGGCGGTCGGCGTTTCGGCTGTGAGTCTGATCGTTTTTGCGGGCGCGCTCTTCGGAAACGCGTCCCCCTTTATGACTTCGGGACCGTTCGTAATCGGACTGCTCGGGCTCTTTGCGCTCCCTTGGGCAGCGTGGCACGACCGGCGGGCTCGACTGGTGCGACTCCACTACATCTTCGATTCACCCGGGAATACCGTCCAGGAGGGTTTGACGCGACTGCACGTGGCGCTCGAGCGCGCGCACACGATTTGGGCGGTGCACGACGAGCATTATCACGGAGATTGGAAACGAAACGCTGGAGCTGGGACTTCAGTCGCTCGGCGGCGGGTTCGTGTCGGCTGGGGAGGCGCCTTCTTTCATTGAGACGAACGTGCGAATCGGCTTCCTGAACATTGACGGAATCCGCCTGTATTTCTTCCCTGACCGCTTGCTCGTCTTTGGAAACCTCGGTGTAAGTTCGGTTCGTTACGAAGACCTCGAACTCGAAGCAAGCGAAGTTCGGTTCCGGGAAGAAGGCAGCGTTCCCCAAGACGCCAAGATCATTGGTACAACTTGGCGATATGTGAACAAGGGAGGGGGCCCCGATCGCCGCTTTAGCAACAACTACCAGATCCCAATCGCGCTCTACGGCACGCTCGACATTCGCTCGCCCGCTGGCATGAGACTTAGTCTGCAAACTTCCGCGGAGAGTCTGGCGACCTCGTCGGTGGAGCATCTGAAGTTCATTCAAGCAGCGGTCCGGGAACTCGAATCCCGTCGACGCCCGGCCCTGGAGCCAGGCGCGTTTCCGCCATTTATTGACGAGCCGCCGCCCCTGTTGTCTACAGCCACACAATCGCTCGCGCGCCTACACAACCGGTTTTCGTTTCGCCGGGTTGGACGCCTGCCGGAGTGGGCAAAACCCATTGTCTGGGGGATACTCTTCTCCCTTCCGCCGGTTTCCCTAATCATCTGGTTCGCAAGAGGTGGCACCGCGGCGAACGTGTTCCTGTTTGCGGCGTTTACGATCGCTGTAGCAGCATTCGGCATCCTTTGGTACGCGCATCTCCGTCGAAAACGGGACGAGAAAATTACGATCGCCAAGTCGCGTTTCCGGGCGCTGCTAGGAAGCGAATTGAAAAGCCGTCCGTTGGCGGAAGTGAATTTCCGGGAGTTGTTGGCCGCGTCGGGCATCGCCGCAGCGAGGCCGACCAGGTGGCTGACGAGATGTTTCGCAAAGTAGCGGACCGTTTCGCCGAGGACGCGATCATCACCGCGAAGGAGCGCGCCAAGCTCAACAGTTTGGCGAAGGCCCTGGAAATAGACCCGCGCGCGCAGACCGCATTGAGTCCGAGGCCAAAGCCGCACGCGATAGAGGAGCTACTAACCTGCGGAACGCAGACGTTTCGCTGCCGAATTCGTCCGCGGACCAGCATCGCGAAACTGGGCTGCGCTCCTCCAAGGAGGAATCCCCATCAGACCACTCCGAGAGACTGCAGGCACGATCGGCCGATGCAGCCGACATAGATGTCGCTTTCGACGACGCGTTTGGCAGCGTTTCGACACCCGTGAGACTGGACGATGACCAGCCAACTTTCGCCACGGACGACGGACTCAAACCGAGCCAAGCCGTGCCGGATGAGCCGATTCCACAGCGTGTAACTTTGACCCACTCCAGGAACGACGGCAAAGACGTACCGTCAGAAAATACCGTCGATCGGGGCGCATTCGACTATCATACATTCTTGTCTTCACAAGTTTCTCCGTCCGTCGCATCTGGACAGGCTGAAGCTCACGGATACCCAGCAGGGCCCGTCTCAGCGGACTCGGCGCCCAAATCCGGCAACTTGGCGTGGTGCGGCATGGGGCAGACCATGCGCATCGACAGGTACATCCTCAAAGACCCGCTGGTCTACAGCTCCAGCGACGGCGAAGGAATTAGTGAGGCGTCGTGCATCAACCTTCGCTTGCCGGTTGGCAGGCCCATAAATGAGCCGCGTGGGAGCCTCGGTTACTATCCGGAGTACAGTCGGCTATCCGCGGACCAACGAGCCAACTATCTTCGGTGGCTCTCAGAGGGACGCTCGGGCCCTCTCGATGACATCGGATATGCATTCCTTTTCTTCTACGGGCTGGAGCGGAGGCTCCTCGTCGAGCAGCAAGACCTTAGCCCAATCGTGAAAGAGGTCGTTCGTCTTCTCGAAACTTACACCTTTTCCGGTTCCTTCGATGGTTATCTGAGCAGATTCCTCTCGTATTCGCTCGCCAAGGGCGAGATCGGCTCGCTAAAGGAAAAATGGTTTCAGGCGGTGTTCGAAAGGACCCGAGCTCAGCGCGACGAACAGCACCTCGCCGTCGGTCTCGCCTGGCTTTTCACGCAGAGGCGTCCCTTACCACCGGCATGGGCGTTCCGCCTTGCGAGGCTCGACCCTCGGTCGCCGCGGAGTGTTGTGCTGGGCCGCCTTCCCGACCAGTTCAGTGCCATCTTCCGCAAACGATATTCCGAACAGTTCGGAGACGGCCTTATATTGCGCACCGCGAAGCGCGATCGAGAAGTCGCGTATCGCCCAGCTAGCCCTTCGCTCCTGGACGTCATCAGCGCACGGGGTGGCCTTGAACAGGTCCGCGTGCCCAACGTCCTGGGTATACAGAGCCAGTTTGCGCCGCTCGTCCGGATCTGGACGAGCTGCATTGAAGAGTTGAAACCCTTGAGCAGGGTCATCGCGCAGTGGGGCGGAAGTCGCCACTCGCGAAGCTTACGATGCGCTTCCAGACGACCTTAAGTCGGATACCGAACACCCAGATAAAACGTACTGGGAAAAACTTTCGGCAGAACACGCGCAGGAGGATGGAACAGTCGTCGTCACAGTCGGTTCGCTGGCGGTGATTCAGGGAATTGGTAAACGGCCGAAGTTAACCGCGAAGCAGAGCGAGTCGCTAGCGCACGTAGCACATGATGTTGGCTTCGCCATCGAGCCCGATGTCCGGGTCACCAACCGGCCCTATGGTTGGGAGGATCTGGTAGCGCTATACAGACCCGAAGAAAGGCCGAGCCTCCCGATTGACGGCCGGTACTCCGGGGCGGCACTTATGCTCGAGATCGGCATGTTCGTCGCGGCCGCCGACGGTGTGATCGAGAAGGAAGAGGTGGACCACATTGCGAGCTTTCTCGAGTCCCAATTCCTTCTCGACCCGGCGGACGTAAGACGGCTCGAGGGGCTAAAGCGAGTGTTCCTCCGACAGCACCCGTCGATCAGCGGCATCGGGAAGAAGTTCAAAGCGGCCCTGACCGCGACGCAACTCGAGTCAGTCGGCGAATTCCTCGTTGGCGTCGCCAACGCAAACGGGGCGATCGACAAGAAGGAGATCTCGTCGCTCCGCTCTGCGTACCGAGCCCTCGGGATCGATGCAAAGGCGCTCGACCGGTTGCTTGAAGACTTATCGGCGGAGATCGAAGGAACCGATCGAAGTGCAGTCGGCGATCGCTGTCGGCCGACGACGGGGAAGCGATGCCCTCCCGTAAGGCCACAGCAGCCGCTGACCATCTTCAAGCTCGACGCGGCCTTGCTCGATCGGCTTATGCATGAGACTCGCCAAGTGGCCAGCCTGCTCGACGAGGCGATGCAAGAGGACGAGTCTGACGGGCAGCCCGTGGAGTTACAGCCGGACCGTTCCGCCCCCTCACAGCCTCAGCTCGCGATTCGACGGCCTCGAGAGACGCCACTCCATGCTCCTCACGGAGCTCTGCACCCATCCATCCTGGCCGCGGCCTGACTTCGAAGAGATTGTTCGCCGCTACTCGCTCATGCCATCGGGGGCCATCGACACGATCAACGAGTGGTCGCATGATCGCTTCGACGACCCAATCCTCGAAGAGGACGGAGACCGACATTACGGTCCACATCGGACTCCTGTCGGAGGGTAAATGAGCAACCCGATCAAGCAGCGTGAGCGCGACGCGATCCTCACATCACTCCGAGCGGGCGTCGTTCCGCGCATCGGCCTTCGTCACCTTCAAGTCGGACGGCGCGACGAGGTGGCGGCTGTCCTGGACGACCTCGGGAGGATCGAGCGGGGCGGCGCCTCGGTCCGCTTCATCATCGGGAAGTTCGGTGCCGGAAAGAGCTTCTTCCTGAATCTCGCGAGGATGGTCGCTCTGGAGAAGAAGTTCGTCGTCGCGCAGGCCGACATCACTACGGAACGACGCCTCCATGGGTCCGGCGGGCAGGCGCGAAGTCTTTACGCCGAGCTGATGCAGAATCTTTCGACTCGTGCTAAGCCCGAGGGTGGTGCTATCGCAAGTATCGTCGAGCGATGGGTCTCAGACGTCGATCACGAGGTCCGGTCCACGGGAGGCTCCGATTCCGACATCGCGCGTGCCATCGAGGAGCGGTTGAAGCCGCTTCAGGAGCTTGTTAGCGGCTACGACTTCGCGGCCGTGGTCACCGAAGTACCTTCAGGGGTTCCAAGGCACACGACGAGCGTCGCATGGCCGCGGCACTACGCTGGCTCCGCGCGGAGTATCATACGAAGACTGAAGCGCGGCAGGAACTCGGCGTGCGATCGATCATTGATGACGCCCAGTTCTACGATCAATTGAAGCTCTTCGCCGCGTTCGTTCGCCTCGCGGGTTTCTCCGGTCTGCTCGTCAATATCGACGAGATGGGCGTGCTCTCGCACCGGTTGAACAACGCCCAGGCCCGGAATTCTAACTATGAGGCCGTCCTTCGCATCGTCAACGACTGCCTGCAGGGCAACGTCTCCGGGATCGGCTTTTTCTTCGGCGGAACAGACACCTTCCTCGAGGATCGTCGCCGCGGAATGGCCAGTTACGAGGCCCTCGCGACACGACTGGCGGACAACGCTTTTGCTCGCGGCGGGCTGAAAGACTTGTCGGGGCCGGTGATCAAGCTTCCCGAACCTCTCTCCAGAGGATCTTTTCGTCCTGCTGAACAATATCAGGGACGTATTCGCGCTCGGCGATTCCGGGAAGTACCTGATCGATGAGCATGGAATTCAGGCATTCATGGCCCACTGTGCAGCGACTCTCGGCTCAAGTTTCTTCCTCACCCCGCGCGACGCGGTGAAAGCGTTCGTCGGGCTGCTTTCTGTCATCGAACAAAACCCCGGTACCAACTGGCGTACGCTACTCTCACAGACGACTTTCGAAAGGGCCACCGATCCGGAAGTCGAGCCAGCCGCGCCCGATGTACGATACGGCGAAGGGTGATGCCGACGATCTGGAGGCATTCCAACTCTAAGCCATGAGCAACTTAGTCACGCCATCCGCTAATCCGCCTGCGTTCTCGCGTCTCCACGCAACGATCCAGGAGTCGCTCTACCGGATGCGCTGGACCAAGCTTCGGCAGATACAGGTGGATGCCATCCACGAACTGCTCGACGGCGACGGTGACCTCGTCATAGCAGCTCGGACTGCGGCCGGCAAGACCGAGGCGGCATTTCTCCCAATACTCTCGCGGATCGTCGATGACGACCAGCGCGGCGTTCAAGCCGTGTACGCGGGACCGCTCAAAGCACTGATCAATGACCAGTTCCTCCGCCTCGAGCGCCTCTGCGAACAGGCCGAGATCCCGGTTCACAAGTGGCACGGAGATGTCGGGCGGGCCGCGCGGAAGCGGCTACTCGAGCATCCTTCTGGCGTGCTCCTTATCACCCCGGAGTCGATCGAGTCGCTGTGCATCAATTTTCCGCATCAGCTCGCCACGCTGTTCCAGCAGCTTCGGTTCTTTGTCATTGACGAGATCCACTCGTTCCTCGGGAACAGAGCGCGGCGCTCACCTAAGGAGCCTGATGACACGGCTGGCGGAGAAAAGCCGAGAGCCGGTGAGGCGTATCGGCCTGTCCGCGACGCTCGGAGATCCGGTCGCGGCGATGCGCTGGCTGCGGCCAAGCCACCCGGAGCGAGTGCGCCTGCTCGAGGACAAGGAGGGCAAAGGAATACGGCTGAGACTTTCCGGTTATCTGCGCCCCTGTAAGGCGCCGACGCGGTCGAAACGCGTCGATCCGAACGAAGACCTACTGCCGAGCGACGATCCTCTGCTGTCCGACGTCTTCAATGCCTTTCATGGGAAACCGGCCCTGATCTTCGCAAACCGCAAGGACCGGATCGAAGCGTGCGCCGACCATGCCAGACGTATCGCCGAGCGCCAAGGATTACCGAATCTGTTCCACGTCCACCACGGATCACTGTCAAAAGGCGAACGTGAGGAAACGGAGGACGCTCTACGATCGGGCCAACCGATTGCCACGTTTTGCTCGAGCACGCTCGAGATGGGGATAGACGTGGGCAGCGTAAAATCCGTCGGTCAAATCGGCCCGCCGTGGTCGGTGAACTCGCTCGCCCAACGGCTGGGCAGGAGCGGACGCAAGGAGGGCGAGTCGTCCGAAATCCGGATTTACATCGAAGAAGAAGCCCCGGGGCCCGACGCCTCAATTCTCGTTCGGCTCTTTCCGGATCTGCTTCAGTCCATCGCGATGACTGAGCTCATGCTCGCGAAGTGGTGCGAGCCCGCGGAAGTCGACCGCCTGCACCTGTCCACCCTCGTACAACAGGTCATGAGCGCGATCGCCGAGACCGGGGGAGCGCGGGCCGATCAACTTTACGCCACGCTGATTGCGAGCGGGGCTTTTCCCACGGTCGCGAAGCCGACGTTCGTCCAGGTGCTTCGGAGCATGGGGAAGCGCTGACCTCGTCGAGCAGGCGCCCGAAGGCCTACTTATTCTGGGACTGAAAGGAGAGAGGATCGTCCGAAGTCGCGACTTTTACATGGCGTTCATCGTGCCCGAGGAGTACCGGGTCATCAACCATGGGCGCCACGTCGGCAACGTCACCTCTGCTCCGGATATTGGGGTCGACGGTTACATAATCCTCGCTGGCCGTCGGTGGAAGATACTGCAGGTCGATCCGGACCGGATGGAAATTCTCGTTGAACCGTCTCCCGGAGGGCGGACCCCGGCGTTTTCTGGTAGGTCAGGATCCGACATTCACCCTCGGGTCCGTGAAATGATGAGATCTCTTCTATTCCGTGACGACCTTCCGACGTACCTCGACCACGCAGCAAAAGAGATGCTCGCGAGTGCGAGGTGCGCGGCGAGGGAAGCCGACCTCGACCGACGCAATTTCCTGCGAGACGGCACCGATACGATCTGGTTTACGTGGACCGGTTCCCGGGTCCAGCGCACCTTGGCCGGCCTCGGTCGCTTCGCCCGCGGACTGGAAGTCCAGGATGAAGGAATCGCTCTGGTATTTGAGAAGTCCGTGGAGAGCACCGTGAGAGAAGCGTACCGAGACTTACTGCACCTTCGACTAGATGTAGAAACACTGGCTTCGGATTATGCGGAACGCGTCATGGAAAAGTACGACGCGTTTCTATCGGATGAACTCCAATGTCGTGCCTTTGCGAACCACTGCCTCGATATGGATGGAGCACTTCGCACGATCGCGCTCGTCCAGTGAATGCTCGAACAAATTCGGGGATAGCATACCTAGCTCTCCAGGCTTCAGGGCTCATACTTGCTCGGCGAACCGGCGAAGAAGGGCAACCGTCCGAACAAGCCCGTGCTGCTCCATTGTCGGGAGGAATTCCTCCGCGTTCCGGGGCGGGTTCGTAATCCATGGCGCTGGTGCTTGGCGGCCGCGGTAACCGCCGCGGGAGCGAAGCCGAGCAGGCGCACAACGAACTCGTCCGGGTGCCGGGCCTGGTGGCCGGGTCGATCGCCGAGAGAAACGGGGACGCAGCTAGTATTCAGGTCTGGCCGCCGTTGTGTCAACATTTTGACCGAGTCGAAATCGTCAGCGGCCAGCACGAAATGACGCAAGGCGCCGGTTGGGGCAGAAACGGGGACGCAGCTAGTATTCACGGCCGGCCGCGGTTGTGTCAACACGTTGACCGAGTCGAAACCGTCAGCGGCCAGCTCGAAATGATGCAAGGCGCCGGTTGAATCACACGTCTGAGTTCGGGGGACAGTATACCTAATTCCCCGGGCTTCAGCGGTTCTTTCAGGCATTTCATGAACCAGCTCAGGCTTTGCAGCCGCGTTCGCGCCTTGGCCACCCACGGCTCGTCCTTGAGACGCCATTGCACCCAGCTATCGGAGACCGGCAGCGCCTTGCGGGACTTGTCGCGAGGCGGAAAGAGAGATCCCCAGCGCCGGACGACTTCCTCATCCGACCAGCCTCTGGCGACGTCGGGATCAAGACGCGCGAGCACGTGCAAATGATCGTCCAGCACGGAGAACCCGCCGACGGCAATCGCGAAGATTTGCGAAAGTTCTTGCAGCCGACACTCGATCCATTTCGTGCGGTCTTCCGGTCCTTCGCCCAGTAGAAATACCCGTCGCACGCAGCGCGTGACGCATGGTGTCGACGCAAGAAATATTTGTCGGGGGATAAACCCGGAAGCTCGTTGAGCATGCGCCGATCCGGAGGACGCGGCCGGTCACCAAAAACCGAAACCGTCCTATAGTGTCTTATAGGCGCCATGCGGCTCAGAGCTACGACTGCGCGCTTTGTCATCCGGGCTCACCGCGGCGGTTGCCGGCGGCTGGTGCGCGACAGTTTGCCAACCGACCGAGGCACGTTCAAGGATGAGCCCGATTTGCGAGACCGCGACGGCCAAGCATCGTGCGTTGTGAGCCGCGGACCGGGGACGACGCGGGAGCGTCGGAGACGGCATTCCCGCGCGGGGAGCGTGGGAACGAGTCAATAGCCAGTGAACCTTGAGCAGGCCTCGAAAAGTCCAATGTGGTCGCCGACCTTGCGTGTATATGGGGAAGACTGCAGCCGCTGGGTACAGGGAAACGGTTGGAATGGGCCGTCCCACGAGAGATCAAGGCCCAGCGGGCCACCGGGGTATTGACGACGGCATGTCGGTAAACGGGGATCGAACACATCGCGGGAAGCCTATGCGGTGAGGACGCGTGATCCTCAACCGGACGCCCGTGAGGGACTTGCCGGGCCGCTTTGGGTGGCGGAGAGGTCCGCAGTACCTACGAAACCTAGCGGCAAGGACATACAGCGCAACGCTAGCCATTTCCTCTCGAGCAGCTCAGTGCGTAAAATAGGGACATAAATTCCAGTGCGCACAACCCGCTCCACCTCGTACGAATACCGGTCCCCGGAGCGCAACAATTCTCTCGTGCCGGAAAGCGCAGGCTGGATCGAAGTTGAACGAGCCCATCGGAGGCAGCCTCGATCCAAGCGCTTGGGCGGGCCGCGAGTCGACCGACGGCCACCAATCGTATGCGTGAGCGCTCAGCAGGGGTGCGGGGAACGCAGTTTGCTCGGTCCGCCATGAGAAGAATTCATTGACGATCGCGGCCCGCGCGACCCGAGAACCCTTCTGAAAACTGACATCCACTGACATCTGCCGACGTTTCGCCTCGGAACATCGGCTGCGACCGCTACAAGCGTTCCATTGTTTCCGTGCCCCTCGAGGGCGTGCCGGCCAGCCATAGCCCCGGGCTGAGAACCGAGCGTCGGGCGCACAGGAGCCTCGGTGACGAATCGCCACCGAGTCGTTCCCCCATGACCGGAGAATCCACCAACAGTGAGAAAATGATGCTCGCCCTTGCCGTCGCCGACGGCATCCCCGTCGCCGAATGGGCGCTGCAAAACGGGGTCAACGAACGGACTGCGTACCGCTGGGCCGCCGAGCCCGAGGTTCGGTCTGAAGTCGAGTCGATCCGCAGCCGCGTCCTCGACGAGGCGATTGGCCGGATGTCCAGGCGCGTCGCATGGGCCGTCGATAAGATCTTCGAGCTCGGCGAAAACGCCACTTCCGAGTCCGTACGGCTCTCGGCGCTGCGAGCCGTGATCTCGGACTTCATCGCTGTCTCCAATTTCTCCGGACTCGAAACGCGCTTGGCCAAACTCGAGGCGCAGGCCCGTGCGCGCTCTAGCAACGCGTGTTGAGTGTGGACGCCTATCGGAAATAGCACCGCAAGGGCACGCCCGAGCATCTCCGACCGAGGACCGGCGCCGGACGACAGTCGGCTCAGGGTTGGGGATTTCCGACGCCCGCCGGTGGATCGATGAGGGGCCGGTGTCACGCGAGGCGGTGCAGATTTTGTGTTGCGGGCATCCGGGCACACGCGACCACCGGTGATCAGGCCGGCGAGTGAGGCGCCACCTGATGCCCTCGCAGGCGAGTCGCATCTCGATCAGGAGCAAGCGTTCTAACCACTGATAACGCGGAACGGCACGGAAAGGATGAAGCAACTTCAACAATGACCCAGCGAGGCTCTTTTTCTCTTCCGCAGGCAGCGCGACAACCCCGACTTTGAGTGTCCCGAAACGCCGAAATTGCCCGTGGCACAGCGAGGGCCGAAATGGCACACTTCGCCGCAGCGGCGTCGGATGCTTCCGAGCCCTACAAAACCAGGCTATGCGACACTTTCGGCCAGTGCCAAAATGGCACCAAAACCATGACCCAAAAGTTGCCACTTTGTGCCAAATCGTGGCATTCTTTTATGACGATTTGACAAGCCTATCGAGGGCTGCCGGCCAGCCTCCGTTTGCTTCCGCATTGGCTCGCATTCGTGGCACTCCTGCTCGCGAGCGCGGAGTTGAAAAGTGCATGACAGGCTCTGGTGCAGGTCGGCTCGGCGATGGCGATCGGGCCGCCGGGCGTCGTACCGCTGGCGCTGTTCGGGGCGCTCGACCCCGGGCCTCTGCGATGCTGATCACGCTGGCGGCATCGATCGGCTCGCTCGCGATGCGTGTCGCGGTCGTCGTCCGCCGGCCTCAGGCCGGCGATCCTGGGGCGCGAGTAGCATCGGCAAAGGAAACGGAATAGGATCGTCGTCCGACGAGTTTTTCCGAGGATGCGGGCGCCGAGCTCGGAGTGATTCCCGCCGGAACTCGACGTATGAGACAGCTTGTACACGGAGTGTCCGAACAGGCAGGATTCAGGCGAAGTGAGGGGGGCATGACGACGACGCAGCTCTACCTGTTCTACCTGTTTAACTTCCTCTACCTGGTCCTCTCAGTTGTGGTCGCCATCCTCACTCGCGCAACGCCAAGGCGCTTCGCGGGTGCGCTGGCCGGCGGGGCTGCGAGCGGTGTCGTGACGCTCTGTCTCATCGCCCTCTGGGAGCGCCTGGGGTGGTGGCACGAAATGATCATCTGGGAGCCCCACGTCCTGGCGCTGTCGCTGCTTTGCATGACCCTGTGCGGGTTCATTTTTCTCATCACCTGGCGGATCGCCCGCCGGTTCGGCTGGCGGGGGCTGGCCGTGGTCCTGGTTGTCTTGGCCCTCATGGGACCGATACGGGACCTATGGATATTGTGGCGGTTCCCGGAATCGGGCAGCTACGCGCGGGGGATCGCTCCGGTCCTGGCGATCTCCGTGAGCTACGTCGTCCTCGTGCTCGTGGGCCACACGGTGATGCGGCTAGTCGCCGGACCGGCCCGCGAGGACCGGCTGCGCGCCGCCCATGGGAATCCTCCTGACCTCGCGCTAGAGCCTGTTATTGACTTATTGTGAGATATTTGCTCATGTTGTGGCATGAACACGACACGGAGGTCGTATCCAAGCGACGTCTCGGACGCCGAGTGGGAGTTTCTTCTCCCATACCTGACCTTGATGCGCGAGGATGCTCCACAACGCGAACATTCTCTGCGCGATCTGTTCAACGCGATACGTTACGTGGTCAGGACGGGCTGTCAGTGGCGATTCCTGCCACATGGGACCGAGCACGGAATCGAGGCCAGTTTTGAGCAGATAGAGACAGCCAGATGAAGCGAAGATTGCGGTTGCTTCGGTGCAGGCGCATACTCCAGCGCCGCTCGGCACATTGCGAAAACGCGGAGTCGGATCAAGCCAGAAATGTGGCGTGGCCGAGCTTGGAACGAACGGGCCGGCCAGGCGTTCGAGCTTGTTGAGTCCGGCGTGGTGGACAGGGCCACCGCCAATTCCTCGCCGCAGACCGCCACGGGCCACAAACAGGATGACCAGGCCGCCAAGACGAAGCCCCCCGCAGGAAGCTGCTCGCTGATTCTGGATCAGAGCCTGGGGTCAACGCGAGCCCGCTTTTCAAGGAACAGGCCGCTCGAATGACCCCGCACGATCGCCGAGCCCATTCGAGGGTGGGCTGGACGTTCCCCTCCCTCACGCCAAGTGCAACTCACCTCGCATCGAACACCCGATCCGGACGCTCATGTACTGCGCTTTGGTCACTCGTCGGTCGAATCGGGTCCTTTGTCTTTCATGCGAAAACGGTCTCCTTGAATAACGATCCCCTCCCCGTGATGCATCAGCCGGTCGATCAAGGCCGTTGCCAGGGTGTTGTCCACGTCAAAGAGTTTGCCCCATTCCCGGAAGGGACGATTCGTGGTGAACACGATCGATCCAGCTTCATGACGGGTGGCGACAACCTGGAACAACAAATCGGCCCCGCACTTGTCGATGGGGAGATAGCCCAGCTCATCGAGGAGAAGACTTAGCCCGCTGTATTTAACAGGTACAATCAAACCACGAAAAAAACGGCGACGCCAGCCTATCGCAGTCCTCGGAACGAGACGAAGAACAAGACAAACTTTGCGCGATTCTCGGATAACTAGACGAAAAATCCGACGCCGGTGGTGGCCCTCCGCTGATGATCGAAAATGGCACGGTTTCCGTGATCAGTCCCACCACACGATCTGCCGCCTTGGACCGCAGTCTACCAACAAGCCCGGCGCTGGATGCAGGCCGGTGTCTTCGAGCAAATCGCGCACGACTTGCGAGCGATCGTTCGATTTCTCGCCGAGCGGGATCCCGAGCCGACGGCAACGATCTTTGATGGACGCACGCTTCAATCGACGCCCGAGAGCGGTGAGCGGGCTGGCTACGACGGGGCCAAGAAGAAGAAGGGATCGAAGGTATATGCGGCTGTGGATACCCTGGGAAATCTGTTGGCTTTGAAGATAACCGCGGCGAACGAACAGGAACGTGCGCAGGTTGCCGAGTTGGCCGACAAAGTGCAAGAAGTCACTGGACGCACTGTTGAGATTGCGTACGTCGATCAGGGCTACACCGGCAAAGACGCGGCTCACCAAGCAGAGCAAGCAGGAATCAAGCTGACCGTGGTCAAGCATAAGGAAGCAAAACGGGGGTTTGTGCTGTTGCCGCGACGCTGGGTCGTGGAGCGAACCTTTGGATGGCTCGGACGCTTTCGACGATTGGCACGCGACTACGAACGACTAACACAAACGCTCGAGGGCTGGCACTGGCTCGCGTTCGTCGCACTCCTACTCGCAAACGCGGGGTTGAAAAGTGCATAACAGGCTCTAGAGCGGACTCCGCCTCCCACGGGCCTTGTTCCGGGTTCCGGGGATACCTGATCTACAGCGAAATGCCGGAGACAGGCATCAGAGGCGCCCGCTGATAGAGCGCCTCGTCATGCGCTCGGCTCGGTCACGTCGCCAAACTTGAACGCGTGGGGCTCCAACAGCGGTTCCAGTTCGTGCAATCGTAACCCGTGCTCCTGCACCAGCGGCGCCGCCCAGCCGGGGACGACAGTGTGGAAGTGGCGGAGGTCTTCCCGGAGCGTGACGACCTGGTACCACGGGCGTTGTTTGGCCAGAGGCGTTATTCTCCCACTTGAGCCAGCATTCGATTCGCGAAGTCCTCACCGCGGTGCATGCCGCATCGCCCTGGTGCGTCGAACACGGGTATTCACTTTGTCGTGCCCATGACAGCTGAGCGCCTACGCCTTCATGGATCAGGGCTCGGCAGTACGATCGCTGCATAGCCATTGACATTTGTCGGACATATCTGTTACAAATGTCGTTGCTTAACGGGGGCACAGGTTTTCCTGAGGTTTCAATCAGAGAACGGATAGCTGAAAGGATGGGTTTGCTGCGATGAGATCCATGACTGGCGCGATTCTCGTTTGCCTCGCTGCTACCGGTTGGCACGCACAAGCCCAGACCACGCCGGCGTCGACCGCTTCACCCGCGGCCGGGGGATCTGCGGCGGAGGGGGGCAAGCCGATCGGAGCGGGCCGGGAGCAACGAGACCTGGCTGTCAAGCAGTTTGCTGACTTGCTCAAACGGCAGCAGCCCCAGCGAGGTCAAGCGGGCGGGGACCGAAATCAGTTGTACATGGTGGATCTGGTCGCAGGCGGGACGACCGTGATTGCGGATGCACCCCTAGCGGGGCTGACCTGGAGTGGATCACCCGAATGGTCGCACGACGGCACACGGATTGTCTTCGACGCGTCGCCGGGAACGGACTGGCAGCACGCGCGTGTCGTGTCTGTCGAGATTCGCGACGGGCGGCCGGTGTTCACGGACCTCAGCCCGGGTAATTGCCCAACCTTCTCGCCCGACGACAAGAAGATCGCGTTCATGATCAATCCCGGAGCGGAGGAGGGGATGGACGCGGGGGTGTGGGTGATGGAGGCCGACGGCTCGCAACGGCGCCGTGCGGGGGAGTTTGGGAACCCGTCCTGGTCACCCGATGGGAGCCAGTTGCTGATCAGCAGCTTCGGAGATTTTCCTGCGTCCACCGTGATGAACCTCGAGAAAATGACCGAAGGGCCGCTCGGGCTGCAGGGATACCGTGTTTTCTCGTGGCCGAGCTGGGCAGGCCCGGGCAAGCTGGTGGCGGCGCTGGCCACGGAGGGTAAGGACGAGGCGGACACACTTGCCACACTCGATGTGAGCAACCCGGGCGATGCAAAGATCGTCGAGGTTCTGTGGAAGCGCGACCGCGAGCTCGACGTCGCGCCGAGCTGGCCGGTTTACTTTCCTGAAGAGCGACGCTGCTACTTCAGCGGCGTGGACAACAACAAGCGAACGCTGTACTCGGTTGAGTTGAAGGAGTCGCGTCGCGCGAAGCCGGTGGCGGCCAAGGGAAAAGACGAGGAGCTCGGCGGTTTCGCGGAGTTCCCTTATGGCCCATTCATGTTCTCGCCCGATGGGCGGTATGTGCTGGTGCATACCGACCGGCCGTGAACGATCGCGATCGAGGCTAACAACCGCTGTGCGCCTTCGACCGGGAGCGGCCAGTGCGCCGCCGAGGAGAAGCCGACCGATCAGTCCGATCAGACCGGTCATGGGTCACCAGCCCGACCGTTCCGCGAATCGCGTCTTCTGGTTCCGGGGAAAGCCACGCCTGACTCCCCGGGCTTCAGGGCTCATAGTTGCTCGGCGAACTGGCGAAGATCGGCAACCGTCCGAACGAGCCCGTGCTCCTTCAGTGTCGCGAGGAATTCACACGCGGCCCGGGGCGGGTTAGTAATCCCCGACGCTGGTGATTGGCGGCCGCGGCAACCGCGGCGGGAGCGACGTCGAGCAGGCGCGCAACGAACTCGTCCGGGTGCCGGGCCTCGATGCCATATGCGGTCAAGGCGTCCACCGGAAAGTCGCGCAGATTGTAGCTTGCGATGATTTCGGTGCCGATACGGATCGCAGCAGCGAGAACATGACAGTTACCGGGGTCCGGAAGGGTCAGCGAATCCACCAGGTCCGCATAGCCCGTCACGAGTTAATCGCGGACACGCCGTCCATCAGGGATCGCGTACGCTCCAACCGCCCTCACAATTGCGGAGGGTCTGCCCGATCTGCCGTGCACGACCGACCTCACACTGTTCCTTCCTGAACTTCATTGCCTTTCCCTTCGCGCTCTTGGCGTCCTTCGCGGTAAAAAATTTAGTCTTCTTGATATCTTGCGTCGTGCTATTCATCGTCCCTCTTCCCGTCGCGCTCGTTGCGTCGTCGCGGTGAAAAAATCCGGTCGCCGCGGTACGACCGGCGCTCGCACCCGAGCGCGGCGGCCACCATGGTTGTCGTTTTTCGCATCCATCAGCCTCTGCGGTTTGATCCGCGTGAATCCGCGTGCATCAGCAGCCAAAAAATTCCTCGCGGTATTCGACTTCTCCCCGCAAACGAAAACATGATTAGCCGCGGATGAAGATGATGAACGCGGATCAAGACAGTGGGAACGTCATCCGGGTCGCCGAGCCGGGTTGGACCTGCGGTTCGACTTTGACACGCCGCGGTCGCCTGTCGAGCGGCACTCGCGTGCGAGCCCGGTGGACCGACAATTTGTCGTTTGTCGCATCCATCATCTTATGAGATTTTATCCGTGTGCATCCGTATGCATCTGTGGCCGAAAACTCTTCGCCGTATCCATCCGTCCTCGCGAGCAACCTTAAGAATGCCGACGCGCAAGGCCCGTCTCACTCTTTGGCATGCAGAATCTCGTCCGTTTCCGCGTCGTTCCGCGCCTTCCGTGGTTAGAGATCTTCCTCTTGAGTCCGCTGGAGATCATCTGCCCGCGTCGGAAGCCGGAACGGGAGCGCCAATATGCGCCATTTTGCACCACGGAAATGAAAACATGCTCATCTTATAACGCCACAATAATGTTGAGGTTAGGGCGAATCCCCTGGTGGATCCGGGCCTTGATGATCTGCGCGACAATTCCGAGGAAGCGATGAGGTCTGGGGCGCGGCTACCGATTCCCCGGCTTCCTCCGCTTGTCCCGATCATTCCGGTTGCCGAGTCCGGGAATTCTGGGAAAACCGTGCGCTCCCGGGCGGGACGGTGTAGAGTTCTTGAGGAGGGTGGTTCTGCGCGCCATGGTGGCGCAACCTTGAAATCGCACCTCGCCTCCCCTGATCAAACTGAAATAAGTGGGGCAGCGTAAGACAGCCCATCGGCTCGACTGGCGAGGCGGCCAGGCGCAAATCAAGGGCATCATCAACGCGGATGGTCAATGAATCATCAGGCAGCCCGCCTCATTTCATTGCGCAGCTTCGCGAACCTCGCGGTGAAACTCTGTAATCAGCTCCCGGACGGCGATCTCCGCACCGCCACTTCGCGTTGTAGCCAACCCCTACGAGGTCAGCACCACGCCGACGACATTGATCCTTCGAAGCGGTGAGCTCCGTGGCGGCGCACGCTCGAGGTACGTCCCCCGTTGATCGCAGCCAGCGGCCGCTCACGACGGTCATATCGATTGTGCGTCTTGCGGCGATCAGGACGGCGCACCCCTGGGAATTTCGCCGGAGCTATGAAACCTTCTCACTTCTTTGAACTGGAAACACAACGATGACATCCCAGGCCAAGATCGACGCCAACCGGCGGAACAGCCTGAAATCGACTGGGCCAAAAACGCCCGAGGGGCGCGAGCGGTCGTCGATGAACTCGCTCAAGCACGGCATGCGGTCCAAGAAGATGGCGCTGCGGCGCGAGGATTCGTACGCGTTTGAAAACCGGCTGCGGAAGTGGACCGCACGCTTGGATCCCGAGGACGACATCGGCGAATTCCTCATCTATCGCACCGTCTTCTACTCCTTCGAGATCGAGTACGCCGAGCGAGCGCGCATCGAACGGCTCGACGCGCGGATCGAGAACTCCGAAGAAGAACAGTATGAGGAAGTTCTCGAGCTGGGTAAGCGCCTCTTCTTCGACCCGTCCGGACCGACCCAGCTATACGGCAACGAGCCCGACTGCCGCGGCAAGGTGAGGACGTCGTGGACCGGCGAGGCCGTCGACCCAAACGACCCCGGCGTGCTGGTGCGCAAGCTCGAATCCACCGCCCTCGGGTGCTGCTGGATGCGGGATCGCTGGGAGGAGCTGCGCGCACTGCTCGAGCCGGGCAAATTCTGGCAATCCCACGATCGCTTCAAGGTCATCCGGCTCCTGGGCCGGCAGCCGCTCGACGCGGACGAGGATAAATGGGTCGCCGAGATCTTCGTGGCCAGCCACGCCTTGAATCCCGGCAAAGTCAGCGCCTTCTACGACATCCAGAGCGACATGGGGCGGTTGTCTCACGGCCTGTTTCGCAAGACCATCGCCGCGCGGTGGCCCGAGCTTGACATCCTCGCCAAGAGCCCCGAGTGCCGGGAGATGCTGATCGAGCTGGTCGATCAGAACATCGAGCGCCTCAACGAGAAAATCGAGGAGTACAAAGCGGACTCCGACGCCAGGGCCGAACAGGAGGTCACCCGCCTCAAATTCGACCCGAGCCCCATCGCCAAGCAAATGCGCGAGCACCACTTCAAATGCTCAAACGCGTTCCACCGAGAGTTCGAGAGATTTAAAAAATACGAAAAATCCGGCAAAGCCGCGCGAGAGCGCGTCGCATCCACGATCGACGACCCCTTCTCGCGCTCTCCGGACTCCCGTCCCCGCATCGCCGACTACCAAGTGTGGCGCCAGCAGCCCCTGCCTCGGATAAGCATTCCGGTGGCTCGTTCGCCTCGCAGGCCGACCATCGGGAAGCCGTCCAACGGGACGCTTACGCGGTGCGGGAGAGGCAGCCGGAAGCCGACAATCAGACGAGCGAAGCCAAATTCAGTGAGAACATGATCACAACACAAAACCAAGATAGTGAGCGAGTTCCGGCGAATTCCGCGGTCGCTCCGGGACTTGACAACCGGGGAGCAAAGCCAGCGGAAGCGGCGGGACGAACGGATGACGATTCCAACGGATCGTCGGCCGTGGCGGCCGACCCGCGAGGACGCCGCGAGCGGTCACTCGAGCCAGTCCCCCACCTCCACCGGGCAGAAGCCACCGACCGCGAAAATCAGACGAGCAAAGCCAACCGCGATGAAAACGTGATCATCGCAAAAAGCCAAGAACCCGTTCGAGTTGCGGCGAATTCTGTGGTCGCCCCGGGACTTGACAAGCAGGCCTCAAAGCCCGACGAACCCAAGGGTAGGCCGGCGTGGTACCCGGATCCCCCAAAGCCGCCGCCGGGCGCTGAGTCCCGTCCGCCGCAGTCGACCTGAGCTCGAAACCCGCGCACCGTCGCGGTGAAAAGATCCGTCGGCTCGTTCGCTTCCTTCGTCTCTCTTCCCGTCGCGCTCGTTGGTTCGTCGCGGTGAGAAATGATTCTCCCGATCGGGCCGGCGCTTGCAGCCGAGATTGGAGGACTGACGATCTGTCGTTCTTCGCATCCATCAGCTTCTGCGGTATTATCCGCGTGAATCCGCGTTCATCAGCGGCCAAAAACTCTCTGCGGTATTTGTCTTCTCCCGGCAAACGAAAACACGATTCGCCACAGATAAAGATGATGGACACAGATACAGACATTGGGATCGTCGCCAGAATCATCATGGGCTCTCGCTCCGGCATTAAGAACCACGTCCGTTTCCACGTCGTTCCGCGCCTTCCGTGGTTAAAAGTCTTCCTCTTGAATCCGCTGGAAATCATCTCGGCGACTGCGACGATCGAGCCGGGCGCTCCCGTCGCGCTCTGCGTCGTCGCGGTGATGAAGTCAATCGCCCAGGTCGGTGTGAGTCCTGGCCCATCCTGGTGCGATCCAGGCGACGCCCGGTTAGGATGAATTGGCGCCCATTGCGCCCGGCCGTGTTGTGCCGACAGTTTCCGGCCCTTGCTCTGCGAGGTTCATGCGAAAATGCCCGTCCATCAGTCTCGAACGGTCGCCCGTTTGCCCATCGGGTCCCTTCTCCTTTTCGGTCTTCTGCTCCTGGCACCGATTCACTCAGCAAAGGCCGGCACAGCCCCGACGTTGCGGATCTTGGTCGACGCGCGCGAACTGCCGCGCGGACTTTTGCATTCGCAAATTCATGTCCCGTGCCGGCCGGGCGCTCAAGCTCTGGTACCCCAAATGGGTGCCCGGCACCCACGGGCCCAGCAACCCGGTCCAGAACGTGGGCGGGCTGGTCCTGGAAACATCCGACGGCAAGCGCCTGAACTGGCAGCGGGATGAGCTCGAGCTGTATCGCGTCGAATGCGACGTGCCCGACGGCGCGAGCGAGATCGTCGTCCTGCTCGACGCCATCTGCAACGAGCCCGCCGAGCACGCCGCCGGCTACCTGAGCTATGGCAACAACCTGGTGGGGATCATCAACTGGGGCACATGCGTGATCTATCCCGAAGGCTTCTCGTGCGATGACATCAAGTGCAACCTGAGCCTCCGGTTGCCAGGCAAATGGCAGTTCGCCAGCGCGCTCAAAACCCTGTCAACGCGTGAGGGCACAACGCCACATTTCAGACTGTGTCGCTTGCCGACCTGGCCGACTGCCCGCTGATCGCCGGCGAACACCTGCGGACGATTCCGCTCGCGACCGGCGCCTACCCGCCGGCGTCCTTGACGTGGTCTCGGAATCGCCCAGTGCCCTCGAGCTCAGCCCCGAAGTCATCGAGATCTACAGCCGGGTTGTCAGGGAGGCCGGCAAGCTCTTCGGCACCTGCCATTACCCCGACTATCATTTCCTGGTCACCTGCAGCGACGACCTGGGATACCTCGGGCCTCGAGCACCTCACGTCGAGCATCGAACGGCGTGCGCGAGCGCGACTTGATCGAAGACGCGCGGCGCAAGGGCTGGGTCGCCAACTTGCTTCCGCACGAATATATCCATTCCTGGTGCGGCAAGTTCCGCCGGCCCGCGGGCATGTGCACGCCCGATTTCCACACGCCCATGAAAACCCGGCTGCTCTGGGTCTACGAGGGATTGGCCGAGTATCTCGGCGAGGTCCTCATGGTCCGGTCCGGCCTGCTCGACCTGAAGGAATTCCGCGAGCGGCTGGCTTCGACCATCCGCTCGCTCTCTCATCACGAAGGCCGGCGCTGGCGATCGCTCGAAGACACGGGCGCGGCTTCTTACATGCTCAGGGCGGGCAGCCCCAACTGGGGCGGCCTGAGGCGCGATCAGGACTATTACTTCGAGGGGATGCTGGTCTGGCTGGAAGCCGACGCGATCATCCGCGAGCGAACAAACGGCAAGAAGAGCCTGGACGACTTCTGCCGCAAGTTCCTGGGCGGCAGCCCGACCACGGCCAAGGTCGTTCCCTACGAGCTGCCCGAGATCGTGAAAGACCTTGCAAGAGCTGGCCGACTTCGAGTGGGAGGCATTCCTGCTGAAGCGGGTGGCGCAGCCGCTCGACGAGCTGCCGCTCGAGGTGGTCAGCCGGTGCGGCTACAGGATTCAGATACTCGACCGAGCTCCCGGCGAGCAGATGAGCCGGCGGAACCGCGGTGCCGGCAGGAGTCTCGGCCCAGGATTCGATCGGCCTGATCGTTTGGCGGAGATGGAACCATCACCGAGATCGTGGCCGGCGGAATCGGCGACCGAGCCGGCTTCGCGCACGGAATGAAGGTCATCGGCGTCAACAACAAGACGTTCAGCCGGCAGCGGTTGCTCGACGCACTGGCCCAGAGCGTCAAGCGCCACAAGATCGAGTTCCTGCTGGTCGAGGGCGAAGATTTCCGCACCGTCGTGCTCGATTACTCCGGCGGCCCGCGCTACCTCGAGCTGGTGCGAGACCCAGTCAAAGCCCGACCTGCTGGCCGAGATCCTCAAGCCGCTGGCAAAGCCGGCCGAAGCCTCGCAACCGGCTTCGACCAAAGCCCGAGGCACAACCGCTCGCTCGGCCCGCCCAAGGGCTATGTCTGCTATCAGGCCGCAAGTCCCGATCCAGATCGACGGCCGTCTCGATGACGAGGCCTGGGAATCGGCGCCCTGGACCGACGCGTTCGTCGACATTCAGGGAGACAGCCGGCCGCGATCCCCGGTTTCAGACCCGCGCCAAGATGCTCTGGGACGACGACGTATCTCTACGTCGGTGCCCTGCTCGAGGAGCCCCACGTCTGGGGCACGTTGACGCAGCACGATTCGGTCATTTTCCAGGACAACGACTTCGAGATCTTCATCGACCCCGACGGCGACAACCACGAGTATTATGAGATCGAGATCAACGCCCTCAACACCGAGTGGGACCTGTTTCTCAAGAAGCCCTATCGCGACGGCGGCCCGGCGATCAACGAGTGGGAGATCCCGGGCTTGAAGACGGCCGTCCACGTCGTCGGGCACGCTCAACGACCCGAGCGACACCGACACATCCTGGTCGGTCGAGTTGGCGATTCCATGGAAGTCGCTCGCCGAGCACGCACACCGGCCCGCGCCGCCCAAAGACGGCGACCAGTGGCGAATCAACTTCTCGCGGGTCGAATGGCGGCACGAAATCGTCGGATGGCAAGTATCGCAAGGTCCCCAAGACACCCGAAGACAACTGGGTCTGGTCGCCCCAGGGAGTGAGTCGACATGCATCGCCCCGAGCGCTGGGGCTACGTCCAGTTTTCGACGGCCGAGCCGGGCCAGGCGGCCTTCCGGCTCGACCCGGCCGCGGCGATTCGCGACCGGCTCATGCAGATCTATTACGCCCAGAACGATCTTCTTCGAGCAGAACAAGAAATGGGCGGCGTCGCTGCGACGAGCTTGAAGCTGCCGGCTGCGCCGGGCTTGCCGCAGCATACGACGAGTCTTCGCCTCACGCCCGAAGGCTATGAAGCGGCGATCACCTCGTCGAACTCCGGCGAGAAGCCCGAAACGTGGACGATCCGCGCAGGATTCACGCATCGGCCATCGCCTTCAGTCGCGCCAGGCAAATTCGCCCGACTCGACATCCCAGTCCGCTCCGAAATAGCCCGCGGCGATCGGGGTCATCGAGCCCTCGGCCGACGTCTTGGCGCCTAGCAGCAGACAATCGGGATAGGCCACGCCCGAGGTGAAATACGGCAGCCGTTCGGTGAGCCGGAGGCCGGTCAAGCCCGATCCCGGCAACGACGCCGACGGAAGCCCGGTCGCTGCCGGGCCGCGGCCGGATGAACAGGCACGCCAGGTCGTCGCCCGATGACCGTGCGCGAGCCGAGCTGCACCTGGCCGCGACGCGACCTGGACCGGGCTTTCGCCGAGCAGCACCGGCCAGGCCGCGTTGCTCTCGGCGTGACCGTAGAGGATCACGTTGCGGTCGCGAAACTCATGCTGCCCGGCCGAGGTCGAGGAACGTCGCGTCGGAGACGATGTCGACCGAGCCGTTGCCGCGGTACCAGAACGTCTCGGCGTCGAACCGCGCCCGGGCGAGCGACCACGCATTCTCCTCGGGCGTCCCTTTGGTCCCGAAGACAAGAATGAACCGGTTGCGAAACGCCTCCTTGAACGGGCCCTGGCGGGCGGGCCTTTTCGCGAGGCGGAGCGGCGGCGACTGGCTGACCGACCACGTGCCGCCGGTGCGGACCAGCCAGATCGATGCGCTCGCCGTCGGACGCTGCGGAAACGCCGGAAACGGCGGCATTGTTCTGCCCGTCGAGCTCGATCTCGAATCGGTCCGTCGGCCTTCGCAGTCGGGCAGAGCGCGGCCCACGTCGATCGCCAGCCGGGCGACGTTTTCGGTGGTGCCTCGGAACCGCCGGTGCTTCGCGATCGAGCTCGAGATGCACCTTGCTGGGCAAAAGCGCCTTGAGCTGGGCCTCGATCGCCAGCCAGTGTGCGCGGGACGACACCGCCGGGCTGGCCGTGACGAAATCGATCCTTCGCACCTCGATCCGGCGCGGGAATCGTGTGGTCCGCCGAGGAATGCAAACAGCGGCGGCCAGTCGACGCAGGGATTGCCCCACCAGTGCCCGGCGCCGGGCTGTTCGTGATAGGCGAAATCGGGATGGAACTCACCCAGCACCTGCCGCATCCGCCGGGCCTGGCCGACCGGCACATTGTCATCGGCATCGCCGTGGAGGATGTAGACGCCCAGCGAGGCGAGGTTTCGTGACAGCGCCAGCGTATCGCTCGGGCCCAGCGGCCCGGCCCATCAGCTCGTCTGACCGGCGCGGCCGACTCGTCGCGTCTCGCTCCGGCATACGACCACATGCTGATCCAGCCTGCGCTCGGAGCGATCGCGGCGAACCGGTCGGGAAACGTCACGCCCAGGTGCCAGGTGCCGTGCCCGCCCATCGAATGGCCGGTGAGGTAGGTTTGCTGCGGGTCCGTTTCGAAGCGCCTTCTGAGCCAGCTCGAGCACCTCGATCGCGTCGAGCCGGCCCCAGTCTTCCCAGTCGAAGCCGTAAGGGCGGCGATTGGTGGGTGCGACGATGTGCAGACCTGGCTTGGCGGCGTACGCCTCGGCCTGGCCGATCGCCTCGACTCCCGCGCCGTGAAGGGTGAGAACCAGGCCCGGCCGTTCGTCCCTGGCATCGCTCGTGGCCGCAAGTGCCGGCACGACCGCGTAGTATTGCACGCTGCCGTCGATCGTGCTGCGGAAGGTGCGCTTGCGGGTCTGGCCGGGCTGCCGGATCCGCAGCGTCGTTTTGACCGTGTCGACGGTTTCCCACGGGTCGCTTTTGGCGCCGGGCGATCTCCGCTGCAATCTCAGTTCCAGCGCGCAGGTTTCCCCGGCGGGCGGCCGCGGGCAACTGAGACCAAACCCGACCTTGCGCACCGACAGGGGCACGAGCGGCGACACGGGCGTTCGCGTCTCGGGGCCGTCCGCAACGCGGGCGACGATCGCCAGATCGTCGCGCCAGGCAACCGTCGCGTTCACGACCACAAGGGCGGCCTCGGTCACATTCGGCTCGCCGGCGATCAGATCCGGCGCGGTCAGATCGGCCGTGCTCAAGAACGCCGGCGCCTTGGGCACGCTCAGCCTGGCCTTGAGCCGCCCCGCGCCGCCGAAACAGAAACTCGTTTGGCCCCTTGCGAAGCTGGACGGGGAGATGGACATATCCATTTTCATAAACATCGCCGGCGCGCGGCTGACCGCCGGCGAAAACCATGGAATGGCCCGAGGCCTCGAGCATCATCACCGCCGCCTCGGTCGACGGTACCATGAACGCGATAAAGCCGCCACGCAGGGCAGGGTGGGTAAACCAGCCGTCGGTGCCCGCCTTCACAGCCTCCCAGCGCACCGTTTGCCCGCCGGGCAAAGTCACGGAATCACCAGCCTGCGGCATCTTCCATGCCCCGGCGGTGACGAGCGAGGCGACGGGATTCGCATCCAGAGGCGCACGGCGATCGGATGGCGCGGTTGCGATCGCCAGTCCCTCGCGCAGTTCGATCGGGGCCGCCGCCTGGGCGGCAGCCGGCGGATCGTCGCGCGGGGCTGGTGCGCGGATCAATTCCGGCGGGCTCGCCGGCCCACCAGGGATCGACATCAGCACGGCCAGCAGCCAGCTCGCAGACACGGCTTGTCCCTCGTGAGTAACGACCTTGATCAGTCCAGCTCGGCGAGCCGGCGATAACCGCCGGCATGATACAGCAGCGGCTCGCCGCCCTGGTATTCGCCGGCGACGATCTCGCCGATGAAGATCTCGTGATCGCCGCCGGGGAGGATGTCGACGACCTTGCAATCGAGAAACGCCAGGCAATCCGCGAGGACCGGCGCCGGTGACCACGGTGATCGTCTTCAAATCCGTAAAATCCTTCGGACCCGGTGTGGCAAACCGGCGCGAGATGTCGTCCTGTTCGACCCGCAGGATATTGACGGCAAAGCACCGATTCTTCTTGAGGTATTCGAGTGTATGAGCGCGCTTCTCGACCGCGACCAGAACCAGCGGCGGCTCGAGTGAGAGCGATGCGACCGCGTTGGCGGTGAGGCCGTGCAGGCCCGCGTGACCGCCGGTCGTGACCACCGTGACGCCGGTGGCAAACTGGCCCATGATCTTCCGCTGTTTCTTGGAATCAAACGCCATGAATGGGACCCATCAGAGGATAGTTCGGTGGTTGGGGCTCGCCGCGCGGGCTGAAGCTGCGGTTTCGCCGTCGGTACGGGCATTGTACCCGCTCGCTCGCGCCGGCGGCGGATGTGCGTCAATCCGAGCATCAGCTGGTTTCGCCGCGACGCGAGGATTCGAGGGCCCGCAGCGAACGAAGCAAGGTGTCGGGATCACTCTCCGCGGACCAGTTTCACCACATGGTGGGCGGCATTGACGACGATCGACTCGATGTCATCGGCCAGCGGGAGCGGGCCAGGTGCTGCCGTAGAAGGACTCGCCCGCCTCGTAGCCGCCTTCCTTGAGGACGCGCACCGAGGGGATGTAGCCGACCACGTCGTTGGCGTAGGCCGCCACCCAGAGCGTTCGGCCCTCGCCGCCGAGCTCCTTCTGGAGGCGGATCGCGTAGTCGACCACGACCTCGCCGGAGAGGGCGACCAGCGTCAACTGGCTCGCCCAGTGCGAAGGCATGCACGGAATAGTAGGGATACTCGGTGCCGGATCGGCGTGCCCTGGTCGATGGTCTCGATCATGCGCTGGGCGTGCCGCCGGCGGCCCTGTTGGGGTCTTTCAAGAGCTTCTCGTACGAGGCGCGATCGGTCGGGCCGCCGAAGTGGATCGGTCGTCTCGGTGAAGGCCGCGCGGATCGGGCCGGTCAGCGTCGTCAGCCAGTTGGGATGATCGAGGGCGAACTTGACGGCCTCGCCCAGCTCCTCGCCGTGGTCCTTGGCCATGTCGAGCGTGCCGAAGGGGTGGGGGTCGGCGTCGCCCGCGCAGCCGGTCACGAACAGAGCAACCGCGCCGGGATTGTCGGCCTCGATGCGGTCTTGGGCGTAGCCGGCGTAATCGGCGGTCGATCTTCATCATGTCGGGGCGGAGCGTGGTGTTGTGGCAGGCGTAGCCGAAGACGATGGCGATCGGCTTGCCGCTCTGCATTCTGGACGCGGAGGATCGGCACGCTCTCATCGGTCGGGCCGGCAGGGTTCTTGCCCAGCTTGATCCCCTTGGCGGTCGGCTCGCGCCGGTTCAGTGCAAAATGGGCGCGGCCGATGCCGTAGGACAGGGTCGCCGGCTCCATCTTCGCCGAGCGCCTCGCCGATCAGGGCGACGATCTTGTCCTCCAGCTCTTGTGTGTAGGCGACGTTGTTCTCGAAGCCCGGCGCGGGCCTGCGTCGGGCTCGGCGCGGTCGGTCGGCTCGACGGGCGCGGGGCCGGCGTGGGTGTGCGACGCGAACAGGACGATGTTCTCCCGCGGCAGGCCGTACTTCGCCTTGACCCGTTCGGTGACGCGGTTCGTGAACGCATCGGCGGAAGTTGATGATGTCGCAGGTGACGAGCACGATCTTGTGGTCCCGCGCGTCGGCCAGCGCGAGCGCCTTGGCGGCGAGCGGGTGCGCCACGCCCTGCGAGGGCAGACGTCCGGGACGCGTAGCCCGCCATCCGGACGGGAGCCGTGGGCGTCGTGTCGACCCGCGCCACGCCGGCCTTCCAGTCCAGGGGCCGGCTCGGCCGCCTCGAGACTTGCCCCGCACAGCGCGATGACGCACGCGCACACAGACACGGACCCGAGCCTGCTTGCGATCGTCTCCATCTCGTCCCTCCCGGCTGGAATGAATCACAGTCGAATCTCGGTACTCGCGAGGACGCCGGCCTCGGATCCGGTCTCCAAAGATGGCCGAACGCGCGGGAATTGCCAACGAAAAATCAAAGATCTCGCGCTGCGACCGAGCGGCCGCGCGCGATCGACAAGCACCACCGCCCGCGTCCTGGATCGTGCCATCGCGGCGATTTCAGTCGCCGCTCCCCGACGCCTGCTCGAATGCCGCGCGCAGCGACCGGCTGCCGCTCTGCTGGACGGCCTCGGCAATCCGTGTTCGAACGCGGGGTCGTAGCGGTGGATCAAGAGCGCCGACAGAGCGGCCTCCGCCGTGTCTGCTTCACTCGCGGCGACAAGCTCCAGCAAGAATCCGTTGGCCGGTGGCGAGCAGCATGGCCATGGCCAGAAAGATGGTCTCGGTCAGGCCGATGGAAGTTTTTTGCCAGCGGGCTTTCAGCAAGTCGAACGCCTCGGCCAGACGCGACCGTCCCAGGGCCAGCACGGCCGCCTCGCACAGGATCGCGTCGGCGGAATCGAGAAACTGCGACACAAACGGCAGGCTGTCGGTCGGCGAGGAAGTGAGCAGGCCACAGAGGCACTCGGTGATCACCTCCGGTTCCTTGTCGCCGGTGCGGGCTTTGAAGCGAAGCAACAGGCTTGCCGATTCCGACCCGTGCGCCACCAGCGCCTGGGCCGCGGCGATCCTGACTTCCTTTTGCGGGTCGCTGATCGCGTCGACGAGCACGGACAGGAGGCCGCGGCAATCGATCCGGGCGAGCGCCAGGATGGCGGCGGCGCGAGCGGTGCCGCTTGTCTTCTTGCCCGCCCCACACCGGCTCGAACTGCACGTGCCCCGCGGCGGTGAGAAAGCATTCCGGGCGCTCGCACTCAGCGCCGTCAAGTGCCTGGACGATCGCGAGCTTGGCACGGCACAACTTGTCGGTCTTCTGTGGATCGACCAGGAACCGCTCGAACGCAGCCTCGAGATCGGGGGACAGCTCGAGGAGCTTCTGGCCGCCGGCGATCGATGCGGCGGCCGCAACGATCAGGTTCGACCGGTCGCGAAGCGAAGTCGCAGCTCGGCCGTCACCTCGGGAGCAGGCGGGCTCTCCCGGAGCCGACGGATCAACGAAAGCCTTTCGTCGACGGACAGACGCTTGCCCATGGCCGGCCTGGCTCCGATGCTGGAAATCGTCGTCTCTTTTCGCTCGCGGTGGGAACGACACGGGCGAGCCGGTGCTCGCTCCGATCCCGAGGCGCTCGCCGGGCGCGACCCACCGCGAATTCGCCAGAGCGCTTGTCGCGCGCAATCCTCAAACATGCACAATCATAATAGGGGATCCAGCCGAGGCTCTGCGAGAACCTCTGGTCGCGAATCGGGCAGTGCGCTCACCACCGGCGGCTGGCATGGCGGTGCTCCCAGGCGGATCGCCACCGGTCGCCTCGCTACAACAAGCTTCGTCCTCGTGCAATGAATCCGTGATCCGTGGAGGCGATCGCGACCGCGATCGGCTTTGATGTCTATCGAGACCAACTTGACCGGCCGGTGGGTGGGTCGCTACGTCCAGCGCGGGCACTCGCGGCCGATCATGGCAGACCTGGTACAAGCGGACGAGCAATTGACCGGGTCAATGAGCGACAGCGTGACCGACACCGAGTACTCGGTCACCGAGCTGGCAGTCGAGGCAAATTTGCCGCCGGGCGGCGACGAGCAGATTGTTGATCGCCTGCGCCGGATTTTCCCTGATGCGCCGGAGACGCCGATCCGTTACGTGGCCCACGTTCCGGCCGATTCAGACCTGCAAGGGTGGGTGAGCGGCGCCGACGTCTACTTCCTCAAGACCTATCGCGGGACCCATTACGGCGGTTACCAGGTCGGAGACAACCTCGTCGGATTTGAGAATGCGGCCCACGCCGTCGAGTACCACGGCCGTGTCAGCACCGACGGCGAGAAAATCGAGGGCCGTTGGTTCATCGGACCCACGCCGGGACAAAGCACAGAGCGTACCGAAGGCACGTTCGAGCTCACCCGGGATCGGACCGGCTGATCCGCGTCGCGACCGCAGGAGAGCAGGGGGCACGACCGCAACCCGGCAAGTCGACACCCGCGATCCACGACGAGTCTTCCCTCGTCAGCGCAACGCGCGGGAGGAAGGCGGCACGCTTGTTTGGGAAATCCAGGACCAGGCGGAACGGCTTGAGGAAGTCGACGCCGATGTTGCCTTCGAGGTATTCGTCGCCCAGCGGGCCCTGGCGGTCGATCGCGAACACCACGTTGGGGTTTTCGAAACCGATGGCCGGCGAGCTCAAACCACGCGACCTTGCCCATGGCGGTCTTCGTCGCCCCGATCATGCCCGGCGTCACCTGACGGTTCCTCAGGAGCTTGAACTGCTGGACCGCGGGCGCGTGGAACACCACGTTGCCCACGCCATTAGGTCCGCTCGCGCCGACGTCGATCCGGAAGAGCCCCTTGCGGCGACCCTCGAAGGTCGCCGGGACGCACGGCACCGACTGATTGAACGTGAGCGGCACCCACGCAGCCGGCTCGAGCTGATAGGCCGTCGGGTCGTAGAGCTTGACCGAGTTGTCGGCCAGCGTGAGCTCGGCTACGCTCCGGATCAGGATGTCGTACCCAACGATCCCGACGATGTCCTCGCCCGTCCGCATCCGGATGATCTCGAAGTTCATCGTCACGAGATAGGGCTTCGCGACGGTGATCGGACCGAGCGCGAATCGAGCCCGCCTGGAGGAACGAGCTTTGTTCGTTTCCGAGAACGCTGGTGACCCCGACCGTCCCCAGCGGCTTGAGCTTCAACTTCTCCGCGGCCGCCGCGTCGATCATGGTGGCCGCCGCGCCGGTGTCGAAGATGAACCATCCGATCTCCTGGCCGTCGACCTTGGGGCGGACCAGGATGTGGCCCGTCATCGCGCGCTTGACCGCGATGTCCGGCGACATCGCCGTGTCAAACCGCGTGTCGTCCGGGCGCTTGGTCACGGGATCGTAAACGTCCGCCGGCGCCTCGGGAGCTGGGCGTACCGAGCTGACGCGATACGTCTCCGTCTGGCTGGCCTGCTTGAGCGTGACGGTCCAGGGCAGCATCAGGCCGGCGCCGCTGCGGTAGTCGGCGAAGGTCCAGGTCTCCGCTCCCTCCACGCCGGCGGATTCCAGGGACTTTGGAAGCCATGTCTCGCGCGAAACGTGGAGCTTGGCCTTCAACCGGCCTTGCTTGATGTCGAGCACCACCTCGTTGCCCCGGCCTCGCGTCGCTGCCAGCGCAACGGTCGGGGGATCAGCGCGCGAGAGCCACTGAGCGGTCTGCATGCCGAGCGAAAGCCGGTTGCGATCAAGGTCGTGGAGCACGACGCGGTCGGGCATCCCGGTCAAGTCGACCGACCAGCAGTCTTTACCGTTGAACCCGACCGTGCCCGACAGCGGCCCTGCAAGCGTCTGGAGGAACTTTCCCGTGGGGGTGAACCGCACAGAGTACGGAGAGGTTGATCCGGCACGGTCCGCCTGCCCTTCAATGAGGAACTCGGTGGTCCGCCCCGGCGGCGCGGGCTGACCTGCCGCCTCGCGCATCCGCTCCAGGATCGTGGCCACGTTGTCCGCCTTGACCCGCGTGGCAGGCGTCTGGGCGACGGCGGAACAGGTCCAGCCCAGCCACACCCCGGCCAGCCACACGAGACTGCGCCGGAAACGCAATAGCCCATCACGGGTCGCCATGGAGGATACCTCATCGAGTTCTGCGGCACGATGGCCACGTACAGACCATACTTGCGAGACGCGCAAATTCACGAATTGCCAACTAACCGCGATAGTCACCGCGCGCACGCCGATCGCGCCGTGGTTCCGCCCATCGTAACGGACCGCTGGCCGCGCCGGCGACGCAGGGCCGTGACCGATGGCCCAGGGCGCTGGGCGGCGGGGCGCGACCGGCGGTATCCCCTGCGGGGACGGTGCTCTCGTCGATCCTGCTTGTGCAATTGGCCGAAAGTGCAGAATCTTTTGCAGACATCTTGAAGAGTCGTTCGGCCCTGAGGTAGTATGAATTCACGGCCAAGTGCCAAAATTCAAGCGCGACCGGATGGTCGAGCGCTCTTAGTCGTCCGACGGTGAGATTGAGGCAGCCCTCGTCCTCTCCGTCAAAGCCGGCGGCACAGGTCTGAACCTGACCGTGGCTCACCATGTCTTCCTTTTTCGACCGGTGGTGGAACCCCCGTCATCGAGAACCATGCAACAGGCCGTGCCTTCCACATCGGCCAGCAGATGGACGCCCGAGCTTAAAACTCCGTCTGCTTGAGAACGGTCGAGGCCAAGAACTGACGCGATCATCGCAACCAGGCGGCCAGTCGTCGTTTCACGCTTCGGCAGGTAGCTCTCGACAAACAAGCTGTCATGCATGTGCCAGAATTTTGGTCGCGCGGCTCAAAAAAGCCGACTTGTGCCCGCGATCGAGTATACTTACTCACGCCGTCCCATAGATTCTGATTGAGCAATCCCCTTTCAAGCGTGCTTGCGGCCGGCCAGATCGGCCGCCGCAACACGGGATTCGCAAAAGTGAGTGCACCCATGAACTGGAACTGGCAACTCGGGAAATCCGCAACACTGGACACCGCGCCGAGCCAGCCCGACCGCAAGAAGCTCCGCGCCCTGATCGACCAGGCAACCAGCGACAGCGTTGACGAAAGCGACGAGCACTCCGGGCTGCTGAGCATGATCCGCGAGGAAGTGGCCTGTCCATTCCCGGCGCGAGTCTCCGGCGAGGACGTCGAGTGCGTCCGCCTCGAATGGCCCAAGAACGGCTATGGCCTCAATGCCATCTGCAAATCCAAGGGAAAAACGCAAGTCGTCGATATCGGCACGCTCGAATGGATCGAGCCGCTTCCCAAAGGCCACGAATGGATCGACGCCTATTTCGCCTGGCGCGATCTCGTCGGCTGATCGATTGAAACGGCACTGGGCTTTCACGCACGGGAACCGCCTGTCTGACGCTGTGATGGCAGCGGGCAGGCGGGTGCTGTGAACTCAGCGTGATTCTCGACCATGCCACTGCGGGCGAAAGGTGACTGTTCAACCTCAGAAGGAATCGCACGGATGCTATCCAGGAGACCGCCCAAACGCCTCTTCAAAAACAAAGACGTCATCCACGCCTATCACAATGATCGCTCGCCCAAGAGCCGCATCAAAGTGATGTTGCGCGATCATCCCGACGTCCTCCAAAACATCGAAGTTGCCTTGGTGAGCGAGGCTTCTCCAGGCAGCGGCATCGATGATTGCATGATAGACCAAGCACTCCGTAGTTGCATCAAAGGGACCGAGCTCCCCGATGATGCTGACACCCGCGTCGTTCGGTTGCGTGCGCGGCTGGAGCAGGCGCGAGAGTTCCGCGAGGACGTTTCCGACGATACCTGGAACGTCGGACTGCGCACTGTGGACGAGTCGGTGCGCCGGCACTCGAGCCTGTCGCCGGGCGAGGTGACGTACCTGGCTTTTGTCCAGGACTATGTTCGCTGAACTGACGAGACGGTTTCGGACCAGCGGCTTGGGCTACCGACGAGCATGCTACCGTAAACAATCCGGGGTTCAGCGTCTCGCGGTCGTCGAACCGGTCGACGCAACCGGTGCGCCCGGCGTTTGGCCTGTTCACCAAGCGGCCGGGCGAGTTTGCCGGCGATTCGACTCAGGTCATCCGATCGGGCACCACGAACGGCGCGCGGTAGGGCCGGGTCAGGAGCTGGTTCGCCTCGGAATCGCCGACGAACGACTCGGTCGCGGCGTCGAAGGTGAGCTTGCGGCCCAGCCGGTAGTTCAGGCCATCGAGCGCCACCCTGTTGTCCTTGAGGTGTTCTTCCATGCGGGCCAAGCGTCTCGTAGGCTTCCTTGTCGTCGCCGAAGGCCTTGGTCGACTTGTTGAACGGGACGTCCTGTCCCAGCCGGTACGAGACATTGGCCAGGTGGCAGAGCGCGGCGGAGTAGTGCCCCTCGAGGATGTCGGCGTTGAGGTCCTCGACCTTGCGGCTGCGCACGGCGGCGATGAAGTTCGCCGAAGTGGCCTCCGCCCGGCCCGCGCTCGACCTCGATCTTGCACCACGCTGCGCCAGCGGAACCGGCCTTGGTCTTCCCCTTGGGATAGAACTTGCTCTGCTCATCGACGATCATGCCCTCTTCGAGATGGGCGATGTTGCCGACCGTCTGACCCGTGGAAACCCTTGGTCTTCAGGCCGCGGACCTCGAAGATGAGCTGGGTGTCGCCGTAGTCCATGACGCTGATCTGGGTGTTGGCCGTCTGCCCTTGGTCGCGATAGCCGAACCGGCCGCCCAGGCTGAGCACGGTCTTGGGGAACGTCGCGCTGGCGCCGTGTCCATTCGAGCTCGCGGCGGGGATCAGCCAGCGGGCGATGTCCATCTGGTGGACGCCCTGGTTGCCGATGTCGCCGTTGCCGAAGTCCCAGAACCAGTGCCAGTTGTAATGGACCAGGTTGGCGTGATACGGCTGCTGCGGGGCCGGGCCGAGCCAGATGTCGAAATCGACCTGCTCGGGCGGCGTCGTGGTCGGGTTTGACGCCGATGCTGCCGCGCGGCTTGTAGCAGAGGGCGCGCGAGACCAGCAGCTTGCCGAGCTTGCCCGACTGGATCGCCGCGGCGGCCAGGGCCCAGTCGCGGCTGGAGCGGCTCTGGGTGCCGTGCTGGACGATCCGGTTGTACCGCCGCGCGGCCTCGACGGCGATCCGGCCTTCGTGGACGTTGTGGCTGCACGGCTTTTCGACGTAGACGTCCTTGCCCGCCTGGCAGCCCCAGATCGTGATCAAGGCGTGCCAGTGATTGGGCGTGGCGACCGAGACGGCGTCGACCGACTTGTCCTCGAGGACGCGGCGGATGTCCTGCACGGTGGCCGGCGCGCTGGCCGCCCTTCCTTCGCGATCTGGTCGAGCCGCTTCTTGTACGTCCGCGTATCGGGATCGACCAGGTACGTGATCTCGACGCCCGGTCATTCTCGACGAACTCGACCGACATGTTCGCCGCCTCGTCCGTTGAGCCCGGCCACGGCGAGGCGGACCGTGTCGTTGGCCCCGATGACCCGGCCCGACGACTTGGTCCCGCCGATCGCGAAGCCCGCCCCCACCCCGGCGGCAGCCAGGGAACGATTCATGAACTGGCGACGACTCAGGTGTGACTTCGACATCGCTCTCGGCTCCTCCTCAAGGATAGATCCGTTCGACTGCACCGTCGAGTCTGAAATCTTCAAACGAAGGTTTAACACGTGCCTATTATGCGCCGATCGGGCGTCGGATTCCCATAGCGCTGCCGCGAGTCCGCGAGCCGGCTCGCCGCCAAGTGCGAGTCGCGCGGTGTCGGCGTCGCGATCCATGGCCACTACCGGACGTTATTGATCGTCACTCCCGGCCAGTCGTCGGTGCGGAACGGCGTGACGGGCAGGCCCTCGGCGCTGTAGAGGTTGCAGACCGGGTTGTCGGCCCAGGCGTAGCGGACGGCGACCGGTTCCGACACCTGGTCGGACCAGACCTCGACCGTGGCGGGGCCGACGATCTTCGCCTTGGCCCAGACGAACTTGTGGTCGCTGCCGGCGATGGCGAACCCGCGCGAGCTCGGCGACGTCGAAAGGCCTGCAGCCCGCCTGCCGACGTGGTCGAACGTGAGCACGATCTTGTTGCCCTGCTTCTCCATCGCACTTGTAGGTCGGGCTCTGGTAGGCGATCTTCACGCCGTAGTCGCGCGCCAGCGCCCACCGCGCCAGCCGGTTGGCGACGTCCTGCTTGTTCTTGGGGTGGATGTCCTTGCCCTCGCCGATGTCGATGATCACGGCCTCGCCGGTCTTGGGCAGCCGGCTCATGGTCATGGTCTGCGCCTCGCGGAGCTCGGCCCAGGCGCTCTCTTTCGGCTCGGGTGTCTCGGCAGGAAGTCGGCGAGCTGGACCCAGTAGAACGGGAAATCGCCCTGGCCCCACTCGTCGCGCCAGCTCTTGATCATGAGCGGGAACAGGTCGCGATACTGATAGGCCCGGCCGGCGTTCGACTCGCCCTGATACCAGATGACGCCCCGGATGCCGTAGCCGATCGTCGGCTTGAGCACGCCGTTGTAGATGTTGCCGGGCCGGGCGTTGCCGCGCATCTGGTCGTCGGGGTTCTGACGGCGGGCGGGGCGGTTGCTTGCCCTCGGCCTTGGCCTTGTCGGCTGCAGTCCGCCACTCGGCGCGCTTCGACTCGTACTCGGCCTTGGCCCGCGGGTAGTTCTTCTCGAGTCTGCTCCCAGCGCTCGAGCAGCGGGGCGTACTTTGCAGTCGGCGGCCAGCAGGTCGCGGCGGATCCAGGCCTCGCACGCCGAGCCGCCCCAGGCGTCGTTGATCAGGCCGACCGGCACGTCGAGCGTCTGGTGCAACCGCCGCCCGAAGAAGTAGCCCACGGCCGAGAACTCCGCGACCGTCTCCGGCCGGCAGGGCTGCCACTGGCCCTTGAAGTCCTTCTGCGGCTCCTGCGTGCCGACGTTCGGCACCGTGATCAGCCGGATGCTCGGGATACTTGGCCGTCGGCGATCTCGAGATCCGCGTCCTTGGCGGCGGCGACGGACCACTGCATGTTCGACTGCCCCGAGCAGATCCAGACCTCGCCCACGAGCACGTCGTCGAGCTGGAGGGTGTTCTTGCCCTTGGATCGTCATCGTGTGCGGGCCGCCGGCCGGCATCGGGTCGAGCACGACCTGCCACGCGCCGTCGGCGCCGGCCTTGGCCGTCTTGGCTCTGGCCGGCGATCTTGACCGTGACCTCCTCGCCCGGCTCGGCCCAGCCCCAGACGCGGTCTTTCTGATCGCGCTGCAGGACCATGTGGGACCCGAAGATGGCCGGCACCTTCACGTCGCCTCGGACCGTCGGATACTGCCCGGAGATCAGAGCTAGAAAGCTGCGGCCAGAGACGCGCAGCCCGATCGCCCAAGGATGAAATTGCGCATCATCAGTGGATCCTTATTTCTGAGTCGGTTCGCTTCCACGCACGAAGAGTCGGCGCAGGGCGGCGCGGTCTCTTTGAAACTTCAGGTGTGGCATCAGGGGACGAACGGCAACTTTAACAGGTCGTTCATCTCGGCGTAAGAGACTGCATCCTCGGTCATCGCGGTAAAAGTGCCGGTTGCCATGAGCTCGTTCGCAATCCGCCGGAGGCGGCCCAGGGCCGCCAGGATCGGTCCGGATCCCACGCTGAGCCGCGCCACTCCAAGCTGGGCAAGCTCCGAGACAGAAGGCGTGCCGGCGCGGGCCAGCACATTGAGCGGACCGTTGATCGATTGGGCCAGCCCGCGATTGTCGGGGAATCCTGGACCCCCGGGACGAAAAGACAGTCGGCACCTGCCTTGCGATAGGCGTTTGCGCGGCGGACCGCGTGATCGATTCGAGTCGCTTCTGCCCCAACCGCAGCCAGAAAGACGTCGGTTCGAGCGTTGATCACGACCGGGACGCCATCCGCCGTCGCGGCAGCGCGGGCGGCCTGGATTCTCTCGACCTGCAGTGTCATATCCACCAAGGGAGTACTGGGATCGCCCGTGCTATCTTCCAGGTTGAGACCGACGGCCCCCGCGGCAATAACCGCGTGGACCGTCTGCGCGGTGTGCTCGGGCGATGGGCCAAAGCCGGCCACCATGTCGGCAGTGACCGGCACCGATACGCGGCCGACGATCCGGCGCACCGCGTCGAGCATCACGTCGCGGGGGATTCGCTCGCCGTCGGGGTAGCCCAGTACCCACGCGACGCCGGCACTCGTGGTGGCAAGCGCTGCGAAGCCCGCCGCCTCCAGGAGCCGGGCGCTGGCGACGTCCCAGGCATTCGGCAGGACGAGGATCCGGGATCCGTCGTGTCGTTTGCGGAACGTCGCGGCCTTTTCGGCCTGAATCGCAAGATCCATCACGACCTCCTCGAGGCAATGTCGCTCAAGAGAACGGCAGCCGGCCGATCGATCCGGCATCAGGCCAAGAGCTCGCTAGCCACCTTGGCCTTGGTCACTTCCGCGTCGGTGAGGCTTTCCAGCCGGCCTTCGTGGGGATACGTCAGCTTGCGATGGTCGAGACCCAGGGCACGGAAGAGCGTGGCCTGAAGGTCATGTACGGAGACGGTGCCATCAACCGCCCGGTAGCCGAAATCGTCGGTCGCGCCGTGAACGTAGCCGGCCTTGAATCCGCCGCCGGCCAGCCACAGCGAGAAACCATGGCGATTGTGATCGCGACCATCGGTTCCTTGCGCGATCGGCAGCCGGCCGAATTCACCCGTCCACATCACGATGGTCGAGTCCAGCAGACCGCGCTGTTTCAGATCCCTGACCAGCGCGGCGCTGGGCTGGTCGGTCTTGGCGCAGAGCCTTTGAGGCTCTCGGCGTTCTTGCTGTGCGTGTCCCAGGGCTGGCCGTTCAGAAAGATCTGAACAAACCGCACGCCTCGCTCGACCAGGCGGCGGGCGAGCAGGCAGCGCGTGCCGTATTCGTGGGTCGCCGGGTTGTCGAGGCCGTACATGCGCCGCGTCGCTTTTGACTCGCCGCGAGAGGTCGAGTGCCTCGGGAACGGCCGTCTGCATGCGCCGCGGCGATCTCGAAGTTGGCGATCCGCGCTTCCAGCTCGGAGTCGCCGGGATGCCGGTTTCCAATGCGCACGGTTGAGTTCGTCGAGAAAGCGAAGCTGGTTGTCGCGGGCCTGGGACGTGACCCCCGCCGGCGTCTTCAGGTTGAGCACCGGCGCGCTGCCCGAGCGGAACGCCGTTCCCTGATAGACCGCCGGCAGCCAGCCGCTGGACCAGTTGCGTTCGCCGTCGACCGGCAAGCCGCCGGGATCGGACAAGCACGACGTAGGCCGGCAGGTTCTGATTCTCGGTCCCCAGCGCGTACACGACCCACGAGCCCCAGGTGGGCATGCCGGCCAGAAACTTGCCCGTATGGATCAACCGCAGTGCCGACTCGTGATCGACCGAGTCGGTCGTCATCGAGCGAACCAGCGTCAAGTCGTCGACAATCCGGCGCCGTATGCGGCAGCAGCTCGCTGAGCTCCATCCCCGATTGGCCGTACCGCCGGAACTTGAACGGCGACGCCAGGAGCTTGCCTGCTGCTTGTCGAAGTGGATTTCGAGCGTCGCCCGGATACGGCTTGCCGTGGATGTTTGTTGAGCGCCGGCTTGGGGTCGAAGAGATCCATCTGGCTCGGCCCGCCGTGCTGGAACAGGCAGATCACCGACTTCGGCTCGTGCCTTGTGATTGAAACCAGCATCGGGCCCGCGGTGCGGAGCTTCTGTTTGCGGTCTTCATCGCCGCTGGCTTGCTCTTGCTCGAGCAATGCAGCCAGAGCAAGCGCTCCGATCGTCCCGGCGTACCGACCAAGAAAGGCACGACGATTGAGAGAGAACGGCGATTTATCGAGTCGCAGGCGGCAGCGTCATCATGTCGGCGATTCACTCGAGATAAAGGAAGGCGTTGCTGGCCAGCAGCATCTGGCAGAAATCAGCCCAGGCGCGCTTTCGGGCGTCGGGTCCGGCATTCCCGGGTAACGGCAGGGCTGCGTTCGAGGAACCGCCGCGCGGCGTCGCGCTCTTCGCGGCCGGGAGCGCGGCCGGCTGTCAACAAAAACGCCCGCGTGATCAGGGCGTCACGATCGGGCTCTGGTTTGGAGCCGCACCTGCACTCGCTCTCGATGCGCTCGGCGAGCTTCTGCGCGCGCGCCACCACGAACGCCGAATTCAGCAGACTCAGCGATTGCAATGGGATCGTCGACGCCAGCCGGCGCGTGCAGGTGGTGACGATCGAAGGGGCGTCGAATACGTCGAGCAAACTCGTCGTCTGGGTGCGGCGCTGTTGTAGATAGATCGAGCGGCGAGCTCGCGCCGGCGTCGATTCGTCGACGATGATCTCACCCGACTCGTTGCGAGTTGTAGGGATATATGGCCCGCGCTGGCGGCCGTCGAGCTCCCCAGAGGCAGCGAGCATGGCATCACGAATCGCTTCGGCGTCGAGCCGGCGCACGGGAACTCGCGCCAGCAGCCGGTTGTCGGGATCAGCCCTCGACGCCTCGGGACGCGGCGCGCTCGATTGGCGGTAAACCGACGAGGTCACGATCATGCGATGCAGCGCCTTGGCGCTCCAGCCCGGCGCGGCAGCGAAGCGGCGAGGAACTCGAGCAGCTCGGGATGCGACGGGGGCGAGCCGGTATAACCCAGGTTGTCGGAGGTCGCGGCCAGACCGGTGCCGAAATAATGCTGCCAGATGCGGTTGGCGAGCACACGCGCCAGGAGCGCAGCGGGGCGCGAACCAGGCTTCGTGAGCCACAGTGCCAGCGCGAGACGCCGCCCGGTCGCGCCGGCGAAAGGGGGCTTGGGATCGTACCGATTGTCCGCGTCGGTCAAGAAGCCCGGAACGCCCGGCCCGACCTTGGGGCCTGGCGTGGCCGGATTGCCCCGCAGGAAGATCGGTATCTCCGCCGGGACGCCTGAGACATCGCCAACCCATGCGATCCTGCCGGGATTGATAGTCCCCGCCGGCGTTTGTTGCGTCGATCAGCGGCTTGAGGGTTTTCTCTCTCTCCTTGGCATCTGGCCCGGTCATGAAGGTCTGCTTCAACGACGCAATCTGGGCGTCGATCGCTTTGTCGTGCGCCTCCCAGCGGGCCAGCTCGCCGCGCGGCCCAGCGATCACCGCTCGGTCATTGGGCTTGACCCAGTGCTCGACGTTGAAAGCCGGATAGAGAATTGCTTGTAGCTGGTAGTACTCTTTTTGGCTGACCGGCTCGAACTTGTGGTCGTGGCACTTCGCACACTGAAACGTCAGTCCCAGGAGGGATGTGCCGATGACCTGAACTGCCCCTTCCAGCACGGCGTACTGGTCGACTCGAACCTCGTCGGGGTTACCGTCGCTTTCACCCGTGCCGTCCTGTCCGTTGCGAAGGAAGTGAGTCGCGACGAGCAGGTCGATCATCGCCGGCGTGGATTCACAGGCGCGACGGTCGCCGGCCAGCTCGTCGCCGGCCAGTTGTTCTCGGACGATCCGGTCGAGCGCCCGATCGTCGTTGAACGCGCGGATGATGTAATCGCGGTACCGGTAGGCGAGCGGTCGATCAGTGTCGGCGTCGAAGTATCCGTTCGAATCCGCGTAACCCGACGCATCCAGCCAGTACTTGCCCCAGCGTTCTCCAAATCGAGGCGAGGCGAGCAAGCGTTCCACCAGCCGATCGTAGGCGTCGGGATGGATGTCATCGAGAAACTCTGCGATCTCCTCGACCCGCGGCGGAACGCCAGTCAAGTCGAAGCTCAGGCGGTGGATCAACATCGCGCGATCGGCATCGGGGCCGAGAGCAAGCCCCTTCTTCTCGAGCGATCTCTCGACGAAGCGATCGACCGGGGTGCGCATGCGGTCCGCGGCCCGCACCGATGGCGCCGCGGCAGGGGCCACCCTGGCAAACGACCAGTGGTCAGAACCGGGCGGCGGCATTGCCGACTTCTGCGCATCGGGTAAGTCCTTTGCACCTTCTTCGATCCACCGTCGCAGGAGTGCCTTTTCGCCGGCCGTCAGCGGCTCTTCGGGAGTGGGCGGCATCTCGTCACTCGAGACCAGGTCCCAAAGTGGACTCTCATCAAGGTTGGCGGGCACTACCACCGGCCCGCTCGATCCGCCTCGGGCGAGCGAGCGAGCGCTGCTCAGATTGAGTTTTCCCTTGGGCTTTATCGGGCCGTGGCACTTCAGGCACCTTGCTTTCAAAAGCGGAAGCACGTCCTGATCGAGATCAGGTCGACGTTCCTCGTCCGCGCCGCTGACGGACTCGGCAACTGCAGCCAGGAAAGCCGCGGCCAGAATCAAGCGGAAATTCCAGCCGGCTGGTTGCAGCATGGTCACGGCCTCTTGAGATACGACGATTGGGCCTCGCGCTCGCGATCAACCGTTATTATCAGGGAATCCCTGACGGGGGCACAACCCGTGATCCTCGCGGAGCACCGCCCGCGACGAGCCAGAGTCGCAGCGTGCGTTTCGGCCGGCCGCGGCCGTGAAAGCGGCCGCGAGCGCTCTAGCCCGCGCAGCCGGGGATTCCAGTCCGGGCATGGAGAATCTCCTCGATTGCGTTCATGCGCTTTTCCAGCAGTGCGAATTTCGAGACGCTGATCATGGTGGAGAACACGGCCTTGTTCGCCGACAGCCGGACCGACTCGGAATCGGCAGTCTCGCCGAGGTCGGCGATGGCAGTGGCCGCCCGCGCCAATCTCTCGCTCAGCACGCCGACCGAACGATCGAACGCCTTGCGGCGACGCGCATCGACAGCCGCCTTGGCCTTGGGATCCTTGGCCCAGCGGTAGGCCGTCCGCCTGGACACCTTGTTTTCTCTCGCCCACACGGCGATGGGCTTCCCCGCCGCGATGGCGGCGACGAGCTTGTTCTTGCGGTTCTGGCGTTGTCCTTCCGACATGGTCCGCTTACGTACGCGATGGCGGTATTCCACCGCGGCTCCGTGCGCCCCCGCTCGCGGTTCTCAGCCCGGGGCCCAGGCTGGCCGGCAGCCCTCGAATGGCTTGTCATATCGTCATGAAAGAATGCCGCGATTTGGCACAAAGTGGCAACTTTTGGGTCATGGTCTTGGTGCCATTCTGGCACTGGCCGAAAGTGTCGAATAGCCTGGTTTCGTAGGGCTGGAACGAGCCAACGCCGCCGCGGCGCGGTGTGCCATTTTGGCACTCGCTGTGCCACCGGCAGTTTCGGCTTACGTGGACACTCAAAGTCGGGGTTGTCGCGTGCGCTCCCTTCCGCTCCGTCGCGCGATTTTCCCCCCCGCGAGAAGGAGAGGTCGGGGCCGGCCCGATCATCGCAGTCTCCGCGATACCAGGCTTGTTCCTGCTACCAAGAAGACTTGAACAAACGGGATTTTGAACAGAAGTTTTCGAAGGAAACGAAGGGGAGAAACCCGGCCGAATTCTCCGAATGGACAAATCACGCAGGAAACTAGCGATCCGCGGGGCCATTTGCGAGCTTGCTCGCGAGAACAGATCATGGGTTCGTATGCCATCGGCTGATACAGGACCATCCGACTTAACGCCAATGACGAGTCGGCTGACGTTCCCACTGTCTTTATCCGTGTTCATCATCTTTATCTGTGGCTAATCAAGTTCTCCCGTGCCGGGAGAAGGCGAATACCGCGAAGAGTTTTTGGCCGCTGATGCACGCCCAGCTCGCGGTTCTCAGCCCGGGGCCCAGGCTGGCCGGCAGCCCTCGAATGGCTTGTCATATCGTCATAAAAGAATGCCGCGATTTGGCACAAAGTGGCAACTTTTGGGTCATAGTTTTGGTGCCATTGTGGCACTGATCGAAAGTGTCGAATAGCCTTTTTTCGTAGGGCTGGAGCCAGCAAACGCCGCAGCGGCGAAGTGTGCCATTTCAGCCCTCGATGTGCCACCGCCAATTTCGGCCTACCGGGACACCTAAAGTCGGGGTTGTCGCGCTGCATTCCGAAGAGAAAAACGTCCTCGCTGGGTCATTGTTGAAGTTGATTCATCTTTTCCGTGCGGTTCCGCGTTTTCACTGGTTAGAACGCTTGGTCCTGATCGACATGCGGCTCGCCTGCGACGGCATTACGTGGCGCCGCATTCCCCGGCCTGATCACCAGAGGTCGCGTGCGCGCAATGAACGCGTCAACGATCGCGACCGCGAAATCTCGGCGGAAGCAACTCGACCTCCGCCGGCTTCGTCAGGGGCCCGGCCCCGCTTGTCAAGTCCCACCGAGCCCACAGAATTCGCCACAACTCGAACAGGCTCTTGGGTTTTTGCGGTGATCACGTTTTCATCAAGTTTGGGTTCGTTCGTCAAATTCCGATGTCGCGGTCCCGGCTTCCTGAACGGGCGAGTGTCTGGCTCGGGGACGGCTCGATCATCGCAGTCGCCGAGATGATCTCTCGCGGATTCACGAGCAAGAGCTTTGACCACCGAAGGCGCGGAACGACACGGAACCGGACGGGGTTCTGCATGCCGAAGAGAAAAACGGCCTCGCTGGGTCATGGTTGAAGTTGATTCATCTTTTCCGTGCGGTTCCGCGTTTTCAGTGGTTGGAACGCTTGGTCCTGATCGACATGCGGCTCGACTGCGGCGGCATCACGTGCGCCGCTCTCGCCGGCCCGATCAGCAGTGGTCGTGCGCAATGAGCGCGTCAACGATCGCGACCGCGAATTGAG
>CAWDZZ010000026.1:0-567656 GCA_963806595.1 uncultured Isosphaeraceae bacterium
AGCCCGGGGCGATGAATTCAGCTTCTGGGATGTGCGGACGTTGCAGCCGATCCGGCGGCTGCCGCGAGACGTCACTCAGTTTCCGGGCTGGGTCGCGTTCTCCTCGGACGGGCGGCTGATGGCCATCGAGATGGCGCCGGGCGCCATGCATCTGAAGGACGTGGCCACAGGCCGAACCGTGGCCAAGCTCGAAGACCCTTACGGCGACCGGGCTGGCTGGCAGGGCTTCACTCCCGATTGTACTCAGCTCGTCGTGGTGGCCACCCACGCCAGCGCGATTCACATCTGGGACCTGCGGGCGATCCGAACGAGGCTCAAGGAGATGAACCTGGACTGGGAGTGGCCCGAGTTTCCGCCCGCTGGAACCGCGAGCGCGCTCGGCGAGCCCATGACGATCGAGCTGGTCCGGCCCGACGAGGCCGGTCTCGCCGCGGTCGGTGAGCTGAGGGCGCGGCACGCTCTCGAAGCTCAGCGCGGCGAGGTCCGGGCAAACCCGAACTCGGCGCAAGCCTGCAATAATTTGGCATGGACACTCGTAACGGCACCCGAGCCGTTGCGGGACGTGAAGGCTGCCTTGCCCCTGGCCGAACGGGCGGTTCGACTCGCCGCGGGGAATGCGCATTACCGCAACACGCTCGGCGTGGCCTATTACCGTGCCGGCCGCTATCGCGATGCGGTGGAGGTCCTCCGGCCCAACCTCGAGAGCCAAGACGATAGCGCACTGGCGGTCGATCTGTTCTGCTTGGCCATGAGCCTCCACCGGCTGGGTGACACAGAGCAGGCCCGCGACGATTACAACTTCGCAGTCAGCTGGGCAGACGCCCGGCGCGGCCTCGCACCGATCGCACGCGAAGAGCTCGCCGCGTTTCGTGCCGAAGCCGCAGCACTATTGGGGCTCGACCGATAGAAGTAATGGAGCACGAAATGGCTGTAGAAAAGAGAGCGAAGACAGAGGCGACCAAGAAGAGCGACGCGAGCACGCCAGCCGACGTGCCGAGCCTGTTCCGCATCAACGTTGAAGTGGGCAACCTTGATGAAGCGGCGGAGTTCGATGGAAAGCTCTTCGGGCTTGTCGGCCGCCTGCAAGCTGGCTCACGCTGTTACTTCACGTGCGGTCCCGTGACGTTGCAGGTCGTCGATGTGTCCTTCGTGCGCACGCCGCACCCCGCGGCCAAGGCGCTCTACTTCGTTGTGAATGACCTGGACGCGATCTTCGAGCGGGCCAGGTCGTTGGATTGTCTGTCGCAGGAGGAGGTGCATGGCTCACCGGCCGGCAAGATCAGCGTGCAGCCGTGGGGCGAACGGTCGTTCTACGCTTTCGATCGCTGGCACAACCCCTTGTGCTTCGTGGAAGCGGGCACGATTTATCCGGGCTGACCAGGTCGTCCGTTTGGGCCCAACGAAACCCCGCGCTCGATCCCGATGGGATGCAGGGCCTCGTAAAGCTGCTGACAAACCGAGCACCATCACGGATGACCGTGGTGCTCTTCAACCGACAACGGCACCTCGTCGATGTCGACCCGCTCGATCACACGGCGCTCGCTCCCGGCAGCGGATTCCAACCCATGGCCGCACCGTAGGCAAGGTTCATTGAATCAATCGAAAGACCCGGCGCTCATGGCCTCGGGCGGGATTGGGTCTTGTTCGTGTTCAGCGTGTCCGGGTTATCACATCGCCGAATTGACTTTCTGGGCAGAAAGTATGATACTCATGGGAGAGGAAAAGGAGGTCTTCTCGCATGGCCGATTTTGCCGGGGTCCTGGGCGCCAGCAAGGCCGCATCGACGCTGCTGGTGCTATTCATCCCTAGCCGGGATCGCCACGACCGGGCGATCGACCAGGGGTATTGGGTCCATGAATCGCTGAACGTCCTGGGCACGCTGTTCGGCGGAGCGATCGCCTTCCCGCAGCGAAAGGGGGTCTGGCGCGACGACACGCAGGGCGGAAAGCTGCTCTTCGATCAGCCGGTCATCGTCCAGTGCTACACCAGCGGGAAGGCCATCGAGCGGAAAGCGCCGAAGCTGCGAGAATTCCTGCACCGCATGGGTCGCGAGGCGAAGCAGGGCGCCATCGGGCCCATGATCGATCGGGACTACCTGGAGATCGGCTTCCCGCTGGAGGGAACACCGTTGCGGCAGCCGAAAGGCAGCAAGCGAGAAGGTAAGTAACATGACGCGGAACATCAAACGGCTCGCTGATGGCCTCGGCGCGCAGGTGGTCGGCCGCGTGCCTGACGTGGCGCAGCGCCTTTGGTGCCGCGCGGCTGGCCCGGATCGTGGAGACACTGCAAGGACGGCTGGTGCCGGGTCAGGGCAAACGCGCAGGCCGGCCGAGCGATGCGAGCTGGGTGCGTCATCCCAAGGTGCCGATGAGCAATGAGACCCAGCGCCGGCTGAGCCTGCTGGCGGCTCGCGCCAGTACCAGCGGCCGCAAGGTGAGCCCGATGCAAATTGCAGCCCAGATCCTCGAAGCGGCCCTGGACGAGACGCCTGACCTGTAACGCACACGCGCAAAGTTCCGGGGACGCCTTCGAAGAGAGGGCCTTTGTCAATCGCGGCCGGTGCAGACTTCGCGTTGCGGGCCTCCCGCCCATCCCATCGCCGTCGGCGCCCGTCGATCGGGCCCATTAGAGACCTACCTGCGCACGAATTGGTCATGCAACCGGTAACACATCCGCTGAGCCCGAGGCCGACGGAGAGTATCCTCCCTGTGATGGCCGGGTGTATCCGAAGTGCAAGCCCACGTGACGCGAATCGCTCAACCATCGATTCGGGATCACTTCGGCTCCCCGATCGCTGACCCACCTCAACTGAGCAGTTCGTGATGCATCGGTCTGCCGGGCGCCCAGTGCGGCTTGTGTCGGCGTCGCGAGCCGAGGACAATCGGGTCGGATGAAAAGCGGAACTTGAGTCGGGCGCAAGCTTGCTCGCGCAAAAATTCAAGCCGCTCGCGCTGAGTTTCGCCGACTGATCCGTCTTTGCTCCATAGGTTCTCTCCGCACGAACCACGAAGAGGTCGTTTCCGTGCGTTCCGTGGAGTCGTATCAAAACTACCTGCTGTTCCTGGCCCGGCTGTGGCTGACACCCGAGCTCGAGGGCAAGCTCGATCCCTCGGATCTAGTTCAGCAAACGCTGCTGAAGGCCCATCACTATCGTGACCAGTTCCGCGGTTCGTCTGACGCTGAACGTGTCACGTGGCTGCGCACGATCCTGGCGAATACGTTGACCGATGCGGCGCGGCGGTTCTCACACAGAGCCGGCACGCGCGAGCGTTCCCTGGAGGCAGTTCTGGAGCAGTCGTCGCGGCGACTGGAGGCGATCCTGGCGGCCGACCGGACGTCCCCCAGCCAGCGGATGATATGCCACGAGCAGTTGATCCGACTGGCCGACGCCTTGGCTCAGCTTCCGGCCGACCAGCGGAAAGCCGTTGAGTTGCGCCACCTGCAAGGGCTCGCGACGGCGGAAATCGCCCACCAGATGAATCGAAGTGTTGCAGCGATCGGCGGGCTATTGCAGCGCGGGCTGCGGGCGCTCCGGGTAAGCCTGGACGAATCAGGATGAGGACGAAGCGATGTCCGACCAGACGAAGTCCGACCGTCCCAGACGACAACGTCTCGACGAAGTGATCGGCGCGTTCCTCGTCGCCTTCGATACGGGCGAAAACCCCAGTCCGCAAGAATGGCTCGCCCGCCATCCCGACCTTCGCCCCGAGCTGGCGGAGTTTTTCGCCGACCGCGAGCGCCTGGACGATCTGGTCGAACCTCTGAAAGTTGCTGCGCCGGCCCAGATCGAGGACGTGACCGTCTCCATTGCGACGACCCACAGCGATTCGTTCGGGGAGTCGCCGCACGCGATGTCAGGTACCGCGGAGGTCAACTCCGCAAACGCGCGAACTCCGAACGACGACGTTGCGTCCGTCGACTTACCCAAGGGCACTCGCGTCCGTTATTTCGGCGACTACGAGCTTCAGAGAGTGCTAGGTGAGGGTGGGATGGGGATCGTCTACAAGGCCCGCCAGCTCAGCCTCAACCGCCCCGTCGCACTGAAGATGATCAAGGCCGCTCGCTTCGCCTCGGCCGACGACCTTCGCCGGTTCCACAACGAGGCTGAGGCCGTCGCCCGTCTCGATCACCCCAACATCGTGCCGATCTTCGAGGTCGGAGCATTCGAGGATCAGCATTATTTCAGCATGAAGCTGATCGGGGGCGAGAGCCTCGACAAGCGGCTGAAGGACTACATCATCGACCCGCGGCGTGCGGCTGCGTTGATGTCAGTGACGGGCGCTGCGATCCACCACGCCCACCAACGGGGAATTCTCCATCGTGACTTGAAGCCGGCGAACATCCTGATCGATGCGGACGGGTCACCTCATGTCACGGATTTTGGCCTGGCCAAGCGAGTCGATGGGGACAGCGAGTTGACCCGCTCCGGCGCCATCCTTGGCACGCCGGCCTACATGGCGCCCGAACAAGCGTCGGGCAAGCGCGGCGCCGTCACGACGGCGACCGACGTCTACGGCCTGGGCGCTGTCCTGTACGCGATGTTGACAGGCGGTGCTCCGTTCGGCGGTGATTCGGTGATTGACACGCTCCAGCAAGTGCGCGAACGCACACCGGAGTCGCCCACGAAGCGAAACTGGCGCGTGCCGCGCGACCTGGACGTGATCTGTCTTAAGTGCCTGGAGAAGGATCCGCGCCGGCGATATTCTAGTGCCGATGTGCTGGCCGAGGATCTGAAGCGCTGGCTGGCTGGAGAGCCGATCGCGGCACGGGCTGCGGGCCGCGCCGAGCGAACGCGGCTCTGGATTCGCAGACACCCGACCGCCGCAGCCCTGGCAGGCACGGCGGCGGTGGCCCTGATCGCGATGGTGGCGGCGGGGTTCTTCATCGCCTACAACGGCGAATTGAAGCGAGCCAAGGGCGTGATCGAGGAGTCGCGCGGTATGCTTCAGACCGCCTTCGCATCCGAGGCCATTGCCCGGCGGCAAGCGGAGATTGCCGCGAAGGCGGAATCGGAGCAGCGCGCGATCGCCGTGAAGGCGCTCGACGAAGCCCGTAACGCACTGGACCTGGCGAACTACGTCTTCGACGCACTGCAAAGCGCACTCAGAAGATCGCAGTTGCAGCTCCCGCTTAGCTTTCCCGCAATCGACGACCTTCAATTTACCGAGGCGATGAGCACCAACCAGGCGCTTGCAGAGCGGCTCGCGTACATCACGGACGAGACAAGGGCGCAAATGACGGGCGGTTCCAAGGCGCAGCCACGCGTGACGTCGCATCACTGGCAGGGTTATTATGATTTGATCATGGGTCGCCTCCTTATCACGAAGATACGCTGTTACGAGTACAATTGGGCGTGTATCAGGATGAAGCGCAACCGCCCAGAGTTCCAGTCACCCGACTCGAACTCCTGGCAACTCGTGCCCGATCAGCCGAAGGTCACACAAGGTACGAAGTTGGCCGCAACGATCGCGGAGGCCAAGGCTCTGCTGAAACGAGTCGTCGTCGAGCACGCGGGGACTCCCCTCGCTCTTGAGGCCGAACGCGAGCTAGTGCAGCCTTTATCCTTCAAATGGATCGAGACTCGCGTTAAGCCCGTCGTGCGCAAGGTACCGTCCGCGGAGGGATTAAGGTAGAAACAGAGGCATCTCCTCGATCTCGCCGCCGAGTTGGTCTGGCATGGGGCCTGGGACGCGGCGAGTGTCCTCTTACGTCAGGCTGGCGTCCCGAGACCGGGCACTGGCGCCGCCATACACATCCGCTGAGCCCGAGGCCGAGGGAGAGCATCCTCCCTGTGATGGCCGGCACTTTACAAAGCGCAAGCCCACGTGACGCGAATCGCTCAACCATCGATTCCGGATGACCGGGTCGCCGCGATGTCGCATCTAAGCCGGTATCAAACGGACGCCACCATTCATTCTCTCGATAGTTGGTGATGGGCTCGCTCTCTCGGCGTTTGCCGGGGTTTCCTTTGTGGGCATCCGATCAGCCAGGTCAGTGCTTCTTTGCCTCGGCGTCAGCAACCATGTCGTCAAGGGCCTTGTCGAGCACCGATCCGGGTCTGCCGACGCGAGGGCCGCCGTCTCGAATCACGCCGTTGGCGTCGACCAGGTAGAGCGTCGGCAAAGCGTCGACGCCCCACTTCGTGCGGTCCCCCTGGAGTCCCCACCATCCCAGAAGGATCGCCAGTTGATCTCGCTCTCGGCAGCGAGCTGCTTGGCCGCGGAGCGGTCCTCGTCGCCGTTGACCCCGACCAGGACGAACGGCCGGCCCTTCATTCGCTCGACCAGCGCCTTCTCGTCCGGCACCATGCCCATGCATGGGCCGCACCAGGTCGCCCAGAACGAGATCACGATCCCCTTGCGCCGGAAGTCGGAGAGCTTCATCGGCGTGCCGTCGACGTCCTCCCCCTCGATCTCGGGCACGTTGAGCCCGGCTCGAGGTGGCGAAGCTTGAAGAGGTCACCGCGGGCCTGCTCGCCCAGGGGCGGGAAGTCCTTGCCCATCGGCCGTAGGTCAGCGAATTCGTGGATGGTGCGTTCGAAGAGCACCTCGGCCTCGCGCTTGAGATCCTCGGGCTTGAACTCGCGGATCTGGCGGACCGTTTCCGGCCCAAACCACTCCCTCAACGACTGGCCGCGTACCGGGTGGTTGAAATCGCGGGCCGTGACGACGAGATTCTGCAGGTACCGGCCCAGGCTAAGACAAGCGAGCGCCAGTACCTTGAGGTTCGTGCTCCGCTCAACTGCAAAGCGGAGGAGCGCTTCGGCGTGAGTCGACATAAGGGGGACAGCGTCCACGCGGTCCGGATGAGGGGCAGGAGCTACCGCGGGCGATTGGCAAGCGAGAAGAGAGATCCTTCGATACCCCAGATTTTCAAACTCCGCGTCCCGGTCGTAGGTCCTTTGTGTCCCGACGCGCCGCCCGCCGTGATCAAGTTCCTACCGTCCGGGCTGAATCGCAATCCTATAACCCATTCGGGACCGGCAATCTCGCCGAGAATCGATAAGTCGGCCGGGTTCCATAGCGTGATCTTCCCTTCCAGACCGGCGGAGGCGAGGATTCGGCCGTCGGGCGACCATTCGACCCGGTACAGCTCCTTCGCCGTGGTCTTGAGTCCGTGGAGTAACCGGCCGTCCGCCATGTTCCAGAGGCGGAGGCTTCCGTCGACGTAGGCTACGGCGAGGGTCCGTCCGTCCGGGGAGAATTGCAGTCCTTGTGTCTGAACCTCGGGCAATACGTGCAAGACCTTACCGGTCGCCACCTCGAAAATATGCGTCTCCGCGTTCCGATTCCCAACCGCCAGCATCGTCCCATCCGGACTGAACATGGGCGTCAGGCCCCCCATCGTCGGCCCCGCGTCGAACTGGCGCAGGAGTTCCCCGTCCGAGACGCGCCAGAGAGAGGAGATCGTCCCGTATCCTCCTGTCGCCAGCACTTTTCCGTCAGGGCTAAAGGTCATCTGCGGTTGGTCATTCCCGACATCAAGAGTCGTGGAGCGACCCGTCCGCCGGTCGAGGATCTCGGCCGTCTTAGCGTTGCGGCAATAGGAAACCACGTCCTTGTCAGGGCTGAAGGCGAAGTGGATGAGCTTCTGGCCCTCGCCGATGGATTCTATGACGCCAAGTGAGAGAACGTCCCGAATGACGACCGGCTTCCCCCATGCCAGCAAGGCCATACGATCTCGTTCCGGGCTCCAGGCAATCTCCCAGATGTCTTCATCGAGCGAGGCGATCTCCCTCAAGTGGGAGACGTTTGCAGGTGTGAGAAAGGAGCGTCGTGACTGCCAGGCCACCAGGCATGTGACGATCGCAATCGCCACGAGCCACACCCTCAAACTGATCTGGAACCTCGGTCGTTGTGGCGTTCCGGTGCGGTCAGCGGGTTCGCTCATGATTGGTGCCTCCTCATGGATAGCCTCAACCGCTCAAAAGACCCGCCCTCGACCCTTTCAGCACTCTATCAGGTTAGGAGGATCGTAGCAGCCGAGACCGAGACCGACATTATCTCTGGGAGCGTACTTCAACCGGGACGGCGCCGATCGGGCTTATTAGCAGGAGGCCAAGGAACCGCCTGGCGAGCATGCGCGAGTGCGTGTGTTGCCTGTGGTTCGTGGGACACCACACAGAACTCCCGGCGCAATGGTTCTGGCGCGACACTACTTGATTTTGAAGCGCACCGAATTGACGCTGCGCGGCGACGCGCAGTTTTTTCGCCGAGGATACTCCCGTCCCGACCACCTGATTCATGGTCGTTGGTCCCGTGTCCATATCCTCTGACAATTGTCATTGCGAGAACAATACGTGCTGGATAGGATTGCATGAAAGTCAGGCCACGGATCTTGTTTCGCCCGGAGCCGACCCTTTCATGCGGATCCAAGTCGAGAGCCCCGCTCCCGCACCCGCGGTCGTGAGTGGTACCTCGCCGAAGCTGCTTCAATTGCTGCGCAAGAGGCTCCGCCAACTGTTGCGGGTCACGGTCGTCTTGGCGATCTGCCTTGCGCTGGCCGCCGCGGCTTTTGCCATCTGGTGGCTGACGAGTCTGAACGGGCTCCCTGACATCGGCGACCCGTTCGATGTCGCGGCGTTCCGCGCCTTCAGCGTTCCCGACGATCAGAATGCCTTCACGTTTCTTCGGCGAGCGGAGGAAACGCTCACGCCCTCCCCTCCCAGTCTGGCGCTCTCCTGGTCTCAGGCGGATCCGAAGTCGCGGCAGTGGGTCGAGGCGAATCGCCAGGCGATCGAACTGTTTCAGCAGGGGGCCGACCAATCCGACGCCGCCGAACCCGGCCGGAGAATCCGAGGTGAATCGGTCAACGCTTGGCGTTGTTGGTCCTGTTGGAGGGCGACAGGCGACAAGAGCGCGGCGACACGGCGGGCGCCTGGGACTGTTATCGCGCGGTCCTCCGCATGGCAACTCACATCAGGCGGCGGGGGAGCTTGCATCAGCGTTTTGACGTCGACGCATATTGGAGCGGTTGGTTGCAGCAACGGCTCGCGACCTGGGCGGCCGATCCGAGGACCACGATCCCCCAGCTTCATGACGCCCTGGACGAAGTGCTCAAGAGCGAGCCAAGGCCCGAGTGGGATTCATTTGCGATCAAAATCGGGATATCTCAGAAATGATAGCGCTCGCTGGAGCAGCCGGTCCATCCCTTCACTCGGCAGGAGATCGAGGGGGAATACGACCTATCGCCTCGGCGACATGCAGTTGTCGCCCGACATGGTCGGTTATGTCGAATTCGCGCGCCGCTTCCTCTTGCGCGAGCCCGAGCGCAGCCGCCGCGTCCTGCGACTGCTCTGTGCCAACTGGCTGGCGCACGTGGAAACCCCCGAGCTGCGGCCACGGAAACCGGCCGTTCGGGCTTCGTTCTCTCTGCTGACATCAACGAACCCGATCAGGAAGGGCACGATCGCGTGCCGCTTTACCCCGTCAGTCCTGATGCACCGGCCGGAGCCCGCGCGTTACCCCCGCAGGAGGTCGCAAGCTGGCTGGTCACGACCGAACGACGCCAAGCTGCGAATCCTGGTGGCGAACAGCTTTGTTGGCCCTGGCCACCGGATCGTCTTCAGGACCGCAGGGCCACAGCGCCCTCGTCATCATGCTGGCCACGGAGATCTATCACCGCGAGCGCGGAAGCCTCCCACCTTCCGAGGAAGCCCTGGTCGGGACCTATCTCAAGAGCTTGCCCGACGACGGCTCGGCCGACCTCGACGATGGAGCGGCGCCGACGGTGGGCGAGCCGTCGGCCTATGAGGTGTATGCGGTCCGTTACGCCAGGGAGCTCGACGTTCCGGTATCGGAGCTTGTCGAGGGGGCCCAGCCGGGACGGAAGCTTGACGTCGCGATGACCTTCTGGGTGCTGAAGGGCCCCGACGGGAGGACGGTCCTGGTCGACGCGGGATTCCATCGGGCGCGGTTGTTAACGCGAAAGGGCATCGCCGACTACACGCGGCCCGACCAGGCGCTGGGGCGGCTCGGGATCAGGCCGGAGGACGTCACCGACGTCGTCGTCACACACATGCACTGGGATCATGCCGACGGTATCGACCTGTTCCCCAAGGCGCAGGTCTGGATCCAGAAGGACGAGTTCAACTACTACACCCGCGAGGCCAAGCAAGAGCGCGGTCATGACGGGAATGACGACCTCGATGAGGTCTCCGCGATCCTGAAGCTCAACACGCAGGGGCGCGTTCGTCTCGTGGACGGTGATGCGCGGGAGATTCTCCCGGGTGTGACCGTCTACACGGGGGGGCGGCACACGTTCGCGTCGCAGTACGTCGGAGTGAACACGAAGGCGGGCCGCGTGGTGATCGCGTCGGACAACCTCTCTCTGTACGAGAACCTCGACAAGCACGTCCCGATCGCCCAGACATTTGACGGGAAGTCGAACCTGGCGGCGCAGGACCGCATGAAGCGGCTTGCGACGAGCCCGCGGCTGATCGTCCCGGGACACGACCCGGAGGTGTTCGTCCGGTTCCCGAAGCCTGGGAACGGTGTGGCGCGCGTGGAATGAGGCGGGGCCGACATTGGCCGTCGGCAGAGGGAGACACCACAGTCTCGCACCCGAGGCACCTTACAAATCCTTCGCGTTTGCCGCGTCTCTCATTGAACCTTTGCGGGCGGCCACGCGACATTGATAAGGACGACCCTTCGACCTGTTTCGACGAGGCACCGTTTGCCCACCGACGCCCGACAGTTGCGTGACGAACTGCTCGTGTTGCGCTGCCAGCTCGGGGAACCGGCGGCGTTCAACGAACTCATTCGGAGGTGGGAGGCGAGGCTGCTGTACTACCTGCGGCGACTGGTGCCCCAGGAGGCCGATGCGTGGGACGCGCTGCAACGGACGTGGCTGGCGGTGTTCCGCGATGTGCGTCACCTGAAGGAGCCGCGGGCACTACGAGCCTGGTTGTATCGAGTGGCTCGCAACCAGGCCGCCAATCACTGCCGTCATGAGCGCTTGCACCGATCGCGCGTCGACGAAGAGGCCGATCCCGACGGGATCGCCGAGTCGGACTGGACACCCGCCGTCGACGAGGCCGAGCGAGTCCACGCGGCCCTTGCCCTGCTGAGCCTGCCCCACCGGGAAGTCGTCGCCCTGCACTTCCTCGAACAGATGCCGCTCGACGAAATCGCCGAGGTCACGGGCAGTCCGGTGGGGACCGTCAAGTCCCGCCTGCACTACGCGAAGCGTGCCCTCAAGGGTCTTCTGGAGACAGGAGATATCGAACATGAATCAGGTTGACCCACCCTCATTTGCCGAGCGTCTGATGAAATCAGAGCCCGGTAACGACGAGCTGCGGCGTCGCTACGAGGAGGGTAAGCTCGCTCTCTTGGAGCGTCGGCTAACCCCCTGGCAGCGCTGGATGGGCTGGTCAGGACTGCCGGTTTACGTCTTGTTGATCATCAGTGGCGGATACCGCCTCCTGATGGCCAACCCCGCTCTGCCGCGCGAATTGGTCGTGCTGGACGCGGTTGGCACCGTCAGTGTGCTGGCACTGGGTCTCTGGCTCCTTCGCGTGCTGCTCCGCAAAGGCCGCGTGACGTGGCAGGACGACCAGGCGATGGAATGGGTCGGCGGTCTCGGCCTCTGCGCTCTGTCGTTCGCCCTCTCCGAGCTCGCCGGATCGCTGGAAGACACCCACGCCGCGCGACGATTAGTCGGCTTCGCCACCGTGCTCCTCGTGGGTGGGGTATTTGGCGTGCTGCTCGAACGAATCCGCCGCTCGAAGCTGGAGACGCGAGTGAAACTGGTGGAACTCGAGCTGCGCGTGGCCGAACTGGCTCAAGCTGTCGGATCCACATCGCCGGATGCTCCGACTTCTCGGCCCTGACATCGCTCTATCCAGGCGAGCCATACCGGCCGGCCTGGATTGCTGAATTGCGCGTCCATCGAAATCAGGTGAGTGAAGCGCCGGCTTGACGGCATGAGCTGCTCGATGCCTTCGGTCAGAACGTGCTGGGGGCGCGTGAGCCAGGAGCCGACCCAGGCAGGCGCGCCTGGGGGCGCCGCGCCTGCTATGCGCCGTCCGGCCGGCGGGTTACGATTCGGGCTGGGAGGATCGTTCGCGTGTTGCGTTTGGGCAATGCGTAACGCGGGTGTCCCTCTAGGAGGTCGCCGACATGAGAAATCGAACCGGCTGGCTTTTCTCCCTCGCGGGCGTGGTGATTTTTTCCGGTCATGCGCGACTGCATGCCCAGGTCGTTGACAAGCCGCAGGAGGATAGCAAGGCCATCAAGGCGATGGTCGACGACTCGGTTGGCTGGTACCAGGTGTTCAGCGACGCAAGCGCCCCGAGGCGATGGCGCCGCAGCGCGTCTTGCGCTGGCAGAACGGAACGCGCGGGACGCAAGAATCGGACGGCGTGTTCGTATTGTGGGTCCACCAGGGGCGGCCCGACGCTTCGGCCAGCATCTTCCCCTATGAAGGCTCGATACACTACGAACTAGTGTCGCTCTCGCGGGAATCGAAGCTGGTTGCGCGCGAAGACGGCCGCGTGATCTGGTCGCCGGCAACGCCCGGAGTCGCGTTCCAAGATATCCCCGGCGCTCCCGCACCCGCCGACACCCCGACTGCGCGGCTCAAGCAGATGAAGGGCCTCGCCGACCAGTTCAAGGTCGCGTTGACCGGCGGGAGGGCGGACAAATCGGTTCGCGAGGAGCTGCGCCTGCTGCCTCGACCGCTCTACCGTTATGAGCTGAGCGAGGCGCCCGGGCCAGATGCCGGCACGATCGATGGAGCAGTGTTTGCCTTTGTCCAGGGGACGGACCCGGAAGCCATCCTCTTGCTGGAAGCGGTCCACCCAGACGGGCGTCCGCGCTGGCAGTATGCCTTCGGCCGAGCAACTTCCGTCAGCCTGGAGGCGCGGCTGGACAAGCGGGTGGTGTGGGCGGTCGATTCCCTCGCCGGGACGACGACTCTGCGCGACCCCCAGCTTTGGCTCAACCGCCCGCGCGGCAAGACCGCCTCAGGGCGTTAACCCGGAGTTCGGGGGACCATACAAACTCCCGGCGCAATGGCTCCGGCGCGACACGACTTGATTTCGAGGCGGACCGAATTGACGTGCGGCGGCAAAGCGCAGTTTTTTCGGCGAGTATACTGCCCTCGAATCTCAGACCGTCATCGAGCGGGAGCTAAGGCGGAATCGCAATCGCCCCGGTCGGTGTGAGGAAAGCGATTAACCGCGACGACGCGACGAGCGCGACGTAAGCCAATTGAACCGCTGACAAGACATTGACGGACGGCTTCAACCGGCCGGGCCGCAACGCACGGTGCACCGTGAGCCATGCGTATACCACCGTCTCAGCAATCTGCTTGATCGCTTGCGTCGTCCCTCTGACGTCGCGCTCGTTGCGTCGTCGCGGTGATAAAACTTGGTCGCCGCGGTGCGGCCGCGCTCGCACCCGAGTTCGGCAAACAGAAGGGTTGCCGTTTTTCCCGTCGATCATCTTCTGCAGTTTTATCCGCGTGAATCAGCGTGCATCCGCGGCCAAAAAATCTCCGCGGTTTTTGTCTTCTCGCCGCAAACGAATTCATGATAAGCCGCGGATCGAGATGATGAACGCGGATCAAGACCGTGGAGACATGGCGGTAGTCGCCGAGCCGGATCCGGCGGCCCGCGTCACGGTGTAAACATGGTGACGATGAAAGACGGCGTTCCGTGCACAACCCACGGGTCCGCGGCTGCCATCCCGTGATCACGATCGTCGCAGTTATGCCGCGGTCTCGGCGGTATGGCGTGCTTGGACAGATCGATCATGCTATGTTCGACGCAGAAACCCAGAATTCCCCCAGCACGCCACGGGAGTGTCCGTTGAAGATCCACGCCATTCAGACCGGCACGGTCCGGGTGAAACAAAGCCAGCGCATCGGGCGGGGCCTCGGCCCGATGCGACGGCTCCGCGTCTTCTTTGACTCGAACTGGACCGAGCCGCTTCCCATTCATGCTTGGGCGATCGAGACTGCCGACGGCGTGGTCGTCGTGGATACCGGTGAGACGGCTAGGGCGATGGAGCCAGGCTACTTTCCGGCCTGGCATCCCTACTTCCGACTCGCGGTTCGCGTGGATGTGACGCCCGAGCAAGAGATCGGGCCTCGACTGCTGGAGATCGGAATCCGCCCCGATGACGTGCGAACGGTCATCCTCACGCACCTGCACACCGACCATGCCGGAGGCCTGCACCATTTCCAAAAGAGCGAGATCCTTGTCAGCGCTGACGAACTTCAACTCGCCAGGGGATTCGCGGGTCCCCTGCTGGGTTATCTACCAAACAGATGGCCGGCCTGGTTCAATCCGAAGCCGATACCCTTCCAGCCCGCACCGATCGGACCATTCGACCGCTCCTGCGCGATCATTCGTGACGGATCGGTCGTTGTGGTGCCGACTCCAGGTCACACCGGGGGCCATGCCTCGGTGCTGGTCGTCGACGGGGGCACAAGCTATTTCCTGGCAGGCGACGCGACTTATACCCAACAAGCGCTTCTCGAGCACCAGGTCGACGGCGTCAGTTCCAGCAAGGCGGATGCGCAGCGAACCTTTGAAAAAATTCTTGAATATGCGAAAGCCCACCCGACAGTTTACTTACCCACGCACGATCCGGAGTCATTGCAGCGACTGAATTCATGTGCGTCGATCCCCTGCGATCCGGCGGCTCGGCCGCGGAACCGATGACCGACCAGAGGCCGAGAGCCCTGATCGGCTGGCTCGGGATGAGGAAGCGTGATCATGCTCTCGGTCATCATCCCTGCCTTCAATGAGGAGCGTTTCCTGCCCGAGACTCTCGGTCACCTTCGTCAGGCGGCCGAACAGGCCGCGTTCGTTCCGGACCGGGACATCGAGACGATCGTCGTCGACAATGCCAGCTCGGATCGGACCGCCGAAATCGCCGTCGCCTCGGGCGCGAAGGTCATTACGATCCCCGAGCACAACATCGGCCGGGTCCGCAATGCCGGGGCGCGTGCCGCGTCGGGCGAGCTGCTCGTCTTCCTTGACGCCGACGTTTTGGTCCCGCCCAATCTGTTAAGCCGGATCGTTCAGGTCATGGAGGATCCGCGCTGCCTGGGGGGTGCCGTCGACACCGATTACCAGCCCGCCCGGCCGCTGATCCGGGCTTACCTCCTCCTGTGGCGGCTGATTGGACTGTCGCTGGGCATGGGTCAGGGGGCCGCCCAGTTCTGCCGCTGCGACGCCTTCTCCGCGCTGGGAGGTTACGATGAGTCAATCTACATGGGTGAGGATGTGGATTTTTACTGGCGGCTGGGCAAGCTCGCCAGGGCACGAGGGCAGCGTGTCCGATACTTGAGAGATGTCCGAGTCGTCCCGTCGTGCAGGCGGTACGATCAATGGTCGACCTTGCGCATACTGATCGAGACCAATCCGCTGTACATCATATTCTTCCAGCGCCGCCAATCCGCATGGCGCGGCTGGTACAGCGACGTTCCCCGCTGACGATCCGCCTCAAACTGGCACGCCCTCGACCAAGGTCGCTGAGCTCTTCTCCCCGGGAGTTGCTCACGCGGTGAGCCCGCCGTCGATGACAAAGACCGCGCCGGTGACGAACGACGACAGGTCCGACGCGAGATAGAGCGCCAGTCCGCCGATGTCCTCCGGCTGGCCGAGGCGGTCGATCGGCTGCTCGCTCAGGTAGTCGTGGCGCCGGCTCTCATCTTGCCAGAAGTAGGCGCTGAAGTCGGTCTGGATCAAGCCGGGGGCCAGGGCGTTGACGCGGATACGATGCCTGCCGAATTCGCGCGCCCACGATCGCGTCATCATGATCAGGCCCGCCTTGGTGAAGCTGTACAGGAAGCCGCCGGCTTGAGGGCGCAGGCCCGAGATCGAGCTCACATTCAGAATCGAGCCGCCCTGGCCGCGCTCGATCATCCTGGGGACCGTGAGCCGCACCAGCCGCAGCGCCGCCTTGATATTGATCTCGACCATCTTGTCGAGCATGTCGTCGGTCACGTCGAGCGCGGGCCCCTGCCCCACGTTGGTGGCGCTATTGTTGACCAGGACGTCGATTGGCCCCACCCTCGACTCGATCTCGCGTACCAGGGCCTCCACCTGCTCGAGTCGCCCCAGGTGACAGACGATCGGCACGACCTTCCCCGCCAATCCGGCGAGCTCTGCGGCGGCGGCCTCGAGGTTCTCTTTCTTGCGGCTGGCGATCACGACCGAGGCCCCGGCTTCAGCCAGCCGACTCGCGATCGCCTTGCCGATCCCGCGCCCGCCGCCGGTGACGAGCGCAACCTTCCCCGACATGTCGATCGTCTGTGCCATGGCGCCCTCTTCGGATCATATCGTCAGAACTGTTGTGTATCGATCGCCCGGACCGCGCCCGACCCGAGTGCCGCCACGACCCGGTTGAACCCGGCAAAACGAGGGTCCTTGGTCATCCCCCGCGCATAACGGGCGTAAATCTGTTGAGCAATCACGGCGACCTTGAACAGGCCGCAAACGTAATAGAACAACATGTTGGAAACATCGCGGCCGGTCGCCTGCGCGTAGCGCTCCACCAGCTCGCGGCGGCTCATGCTGCCGGGTTGGGTCGTCGGCCCCACGATGTGGTGGTGCAGCGGCGCGGGGTCGCTCGCTTCGGTCCAGTAGGCCAGCGTCGTGCCGAGGTCCATGAGCGGGTCGCCGAGGGTCGCCATCTCCCAGTCAAGCACGGCGACGATCCGGGTGTAGTCGTCGGGATCGAGCACCAAGTTGTCGAACTTGAAGTCGTTGTGGATCAAGGCCGACCCGGCCCGCTCGGCCGGCCGCGTATCGGCAAGCCAGACCGCAGCCCGTTCCACGTCCGGGAGGTCGTCGGTCCGCGCGTCCTGATATCGTTTGGTCCAGCCGGTGACCTGGCGCTCGACGTAGCCATCGGGCTTGCCCAGGTCGTGCAGCCCCGCTGCGCGGTAGTCGAGCGCGTGCAGCTCGGCCATGCTGTCGATCAAGGTCTCGCAGAGCTTGCGGACCAGCTCGGGCGACATCGGCTGGCCGCTCGGCGGCGCCTGCGCAGGATCACCCCGCGCCGGCGCTCCATAAGGTAGAAAGGTGCGCCGATGACGGCCTCGTCTTCACAGTAAAGGGCCGGGCATGGCGCTGGCTTGTACACACGGCAGAGCTGCGACAAGATCCGGTACTCGCGCCCCATGTCGTGCGCCGTCTTGACCCGGTTTCCAAACGGCGGCCTGCGCAGCACCCAGCTCTGGTCACCCCTGTGGACCAGGTAGGTCAAGTTCGAATGCCCGTGTGGAAATTGCTCGATGACGAGCTCTCCCTGCGCCGGCCAGGCGGGGCGCCAGGTACTCGGCCAGCCGCGCGGCATCGAGCTGCTCGCCGTCTCGCACCGCACGGGGTTGATCGATCACGCCGCTCATCGTGCACCTCAAGGATCGGCAATGCGCATGTCTTACGGCGAGACGCCGTGGCGTTTCAGGATGCGCTTGGCGACGACGCCCTTGTGGACCTCGTCCGGCCCGTCGTAGATGCGGGCCGCACGCTCGTGGCGATAGAACCACGAGAGCACGGTGTCGTCGCTGATCCCGAGCGCCCGTGCGCCTGGATCGCACGGTCGATCACCTCTTGCATCACAGCGGCGACGTGAAACTTGATCAGCGAGATCGCCTCGCGCGCGGCCTCGATGCCCTGGCTGTCGATCGTCCAGGCGGCATGCAATACCAGGAGGCGCGCCGCGTCGATGGCCGCCCTGCTCTCGGCGATCCAGTTCTGCACCGTCTGCCGGCTGCCGAGCAGCTCTCCGGCGCCAGCTCGCGAGTGGCCGCCCTGCCGCACATGAGGTCGAGTGCGCGCCGGCACACTCCGATCCAGCGCATCGTATGCTGGATTCGCCCCGGGCCGAGGCGGGCCTGCGCCATCGCGAACCCGGCCCCCTCCGGGCCGAGCAGGTTCTCACGGGGTACGCGGCAGCCGTCGAAGAGCAGCTCGGCATGGCTGGCCCAGTCGTCGCCGGCATGCCCCATGCAGGGGATGTTGCGCACGCGGTGATAGCCGGGCGTGTCGGTGGGCACCACGATCAGGCTGGCGCGGCGATACGGATCGGCGTCCGGGTCGGTCACCGCCATCACGATGGCAAAGCTCGCCCCATCCGCCGCCGACGTGAACCACTTTCGCCCGTTGATCACGTAGTCGTCGCCATCGCGAACGGCCCGGGTTCCCATCCAGGTGGGGTTGCTGCCGGGATGATCCGGCTCCGTCATCGCGAAGCAACTGCGGATCTCGCCGCGCACCAGCGGCATCAACCAGCGCTCTCGCTGACGGTCGCTGCCGAATTCCCGCAGGATCTCCATGTTCCCCGCGTCCGGCGCCTGCCCGTTGAAGACATAGTGGCCGAGCGGGCTGCGGCCAAGCTCTTCACCCACGAGGCGCATATTCCATGCAGTTCAGGCCCATCCCGCCGATCGAGCGCGGGAGATGAGCGCCCACAGGCCGGTCTCCTTGACCTGCCGCCGCACCGCCGCCAATCGGGGAACCAGATCTGTAAACCGCTGCGACATAGCGCAGGCTCGAGAGGATAAACCTCGCGATCCATGAGAGCACGGATCGCGGCCAGCACGCCTTGCATCGACTCGGGTATCGAGAAATCCATCGGGGCTCCAGGCTGGAGCAGCAAACCGACTCACTTGCCCGCGGGCAGCCCCCGGGCGGGGGCGTTCCTCTCTGAGCCGGCCAGGAACCGCACGAGGCTCAATCGGGGTCTCGCCTGCTCGAGCGGCCCCGAGCCATTGGTGTCTGGCCAGCCTGCCCAACCGTGGGCGGCCTCCCAAAAGCCGTCATCCGGCGCATCACGTTACCGCAGTCGTCGCTCGGGCGAAAGTCCCGCGCCTTCGCGAATCCGGATGGATTGTCACGCTCGCACTCCTTCCAGCGCTTTGGCAAGCTCTTCCACGAACTTGCCCACCTCGCGGATGACCTCGGCGCGCGGAATATGGATTGCCTCGGCCAGGCGCCGGACGATCGCGCTGCCGACGATGAGGCCGTCGGCCACCGGGGCAAGCTGCCGCACTTGCTCGGGTCCGCTGATCCCGAAGCCGATGCAGATGGGCAAGTCGGTCTGCGTGCGCAGCCAGCCGACCGTTTCCACAAGCTCGGCCGGCACCCCCGTGCGCTCTCCGGTGATTCCCGCCACCGAGACGTAGTAAATGAACCCGGTGGTGGACCGCGCGATTGCGACCGCGCGATCCCGCGGCGTTGTGGGTGTGATGAGCTGGATCAGCTTCAGCCCGCGCTCGGTCGTCTTTTCCAGGAGCGCGGCCGACTCCTCGACCGGCAGATCTGGCACGATCAGCCCGTCAAAGCCCGCCGTGGCCGCGTCGTTCAAGTAGCGGTCCACGCCTAGCCGGTGGACGATTGCGTATGACACCATCGCCACAATTGGCGTCTCGTTGATCCGCGCCGAGCCCTCGGCACGCAGCGTGCGCAGCGTCTGAAAAATGTGAGCGACCTTGACGCCGTGCTCGAGCGCCGGTGATAGCTGGCGGCGATCACCGGCCCGTCGGCGATCGGGTCGGAATAGGGTATTCCCACTTCGACCAGATCCGCGCCCCGGCCGATGAGCTCGGAAATGAGCAGCGCCGTCGTCGCCAGATCGGGGTCTCCCGCGGTCACGAACGGCATGAGCGCGCGGCGGTTTTCGTTCTTCAGCCGGGCGAATCGTGTGTCAATGCGGTTCATGGATGATTGGGGAGTGTGCACCTGGCGATGGAAAACGGCGGGCAGCCGAGCCGCCGCACGGCCCATCTGGTCTCATGATGCCGTCGTTGCGACCCTTCAACTCTGGAACGGACAGTCTGGTCTCCCGGGCAGTGCGGTCCTCGGCAACTCCTGAGAATCGTCCCAGCACACACCGATTTTCCGGTCACGTCCGATCGGTGCCTGGCGACGGTTCTTCGATGCCGGCGGCCCTGCTTCAGATCGGCTCACCCCGTAGCCGCGCCACCTCATACGCATCCTTGTCCCCGCGGCCCGACAGGCACACGACCACGATCTTTTCCGGTCCGAGGCGGCGGGCTTCCTTGAACGCCTGAGCCAGCGCGTGACTGGATTCGAGTGCGGGCAAGATTCCTTCGTGGCGCGCGGTGAGATGATACGCCTCGAGGGCCTCGGCGTCGGTGATGTGCTCATAGCGGGTGCGGCCGATTTCCTTCCAGTAGCTGTGCTCGGGGCCGACGCCCGGATAGTCCAGTCCCGCCGAGATCGAATGCACGTCCAAGGTCTGACCATCCTCGTCTTGAAGGACGTAACTGAAGCTGCCGTGGAGCACGCCGGGCCGGCCCTGGGAGAGGCTGGCCGCGTGCTCGCCGGCCTTGAGCCCGCGTCCGCCCGCCTCGGCGCCGACCAGGGCAACCTCGGCGTCGTCGATGAACGGGGCGAAGATTCCCGCCGCGTTCGAGCCACCTCCGACGCAGGCCACAATGGTGTCGGGCAGCCGCCCGATCTGATCGAGACACTGGATCTTCGTCTCACGGCCGATCACCGACTGAAAATCGCGCACGATCATCGGAAACGGGTGGGGACCGACGACGCTGCCGATCGTGTAGTGGGTCGTGCCCGAAGAGCCCATCCAGTCGCGCATCGCTTCATTCGTCGCGTCGCGCAGCGTCCGCGAGCCGGTCGCAACCGCGACCACGGTCGCGCCCAGCGTCCTCATGTTGAAGACATTCAGCTTTTGCCGGCGAATATCTTCCTCGCCCATGTAGACGGTGCACTCGATGCCGAAGAGGGCACAGGCCGTCGCCGTGGCCACCCCGTGCTGCCCCGCCCCGGTCTCGGCGATCACTCGCTTCTTGTTCATCCGCTGCGCGAGCATCACCTGGCCGATCGCGTTGTTGATCTTGTGCGCCGGTGTGATTCAGATCCTCGCGCTTGAGATGAATCGCAGCGCCGCCGGCAAATTTCGTCAGCCGCTCGGCATGAAACAGCGGTGACGGGCGGCCGACGTAGTGCTTGAGGTAGCCGCTCAACCGGCCCTGGAATTCCGTGTCGGTCTTGACCGCTTCATAGGCCTCGGTGAGCCGATTGAGCGCGTCCATCAAGGTTTCCGGCACGAATCGGCCGCCAAATGCGCCGAAGCGCCCGAGGGCGTCGGGACCGGAACGACGCTGGTCAACCGGAACGGTGGATGGTTTGGCGATGTGAGTTGATTCCGGCGCGATGAGCCTCGACATTGGCGGGCGGTCTCGTGGGGTATTGCTCCAGTTGCTCTTCTCTCTCGACGGGCAAGCGCAGCCCCGTATTCTCCGGGCGCGGAAACAGGGCGGTCAAGGGGAAGCCGTGTCCCAAGCGGTCGCGGAGCGATTCGGCGGATGGGTCGAGATCAAGAACGATCGGCCGCCGGCAACGGTGATTCGCGACGCTCGCGCGCCCGGCGGTGGTCGGTCGTTCACGCATTCACTTCGATGCGCGAAGCCACCGATTTAAAGGATCTAGCCGCATTCGATCGGGCTGGAGCCGGCCGCTCATCCTCCTCTTCGTCGCGCCCTCCGGGATAGAAGTCGAAGAAACGCTGGCCGGCGAAGTAATCGGCCATGGCTTTGCGCACCGTGCGCAACTGCTTGAGAAAGCGGGAGTACTGCCGTATCAAACGCCTGCGCTGTTCTTCCGGCAGCTCGAGGATGTCGGCGTAGTACCTCCGTCCCTGCACATGGTCGTGGAAGCTCCACAGGCGCTTGATCCGCATGCCCGTGTCTTCATCCTCGACCTCGAGCATCCGCGCGTACTGCCGAGCCTTCATCTTCTTCGCAAAGGCGATCAGCTCGGTCTTGGATTCAAAGCCGCCGATCCGATCGATCCAGCTGACGATATCCTCGGTGCCCAGCCGCGGCCCTTTCTCGGCGCAAAGTTCCTTCAGGCTGGCAACAATTTCCGCGGGTCCCATCGCGCGCTCCCTCGTTGGGTCCGGTGAAAATCTCGTGGGTTCCGCAATCCCTTGCCCGGGAATCCTCATGAGGGATTCAATCTTCCGGGATTCTTTGGGATCTGTCCAGACAGGTCGGTGGACTCGCGTTCAAGCGCGATCCGCACCAAGGCGGCGGCGGGTCATTCCCGAGGGGCGTCCCATCGCTTATAACAAAGGAGGAATACCGGCCGTTTTCAGCGATATTCCCGAGAGCGGCGGAGGGCGCGATCATGTGGGTGCGATCGCTGGGCTTGAGGGTCGCCGCGGGTCTGGTGTGGATGGCCTTGGCGTGCGGGGTATGGCACCCCGGCCAGGTCCGCGCGGGCGGTACCGACGTCTCGCGGCCGGCCGTTGACCGGGCCGCGGCCGAGCGCGGGCGGGTGGCGCTGACGATTGAGGGATTCCTGAAGCCCGCCTGGTCCGACGCGGCCTACAAGGAGGCAGCCCGCCTATGGGATCAACCGGCCCCGCAACCGGAAATCGACCCGACCGGTTACGCCGAAGCATTTCGCCATCGATACGGCCTGCATCCGGCCCCGTTCCCGAACGACGGGCTCCCGATGGGCCTGCGGCGCGGGCTGGGCCGCAATCGCACCAAGACCGGGATCCAGCTCGATTGCATGCTGTGCCACGGCGGATCGATCGGCGGACAGAGCTACGTGGGGCTGGGCAACACCCAGCTCGATCTCAAGGCCCTGCTCTACGAGCTCACGATTGCCGACGGCAAGCGCCCGCCGTTTTCCACCTTTGTCCTCAACTCGTCACGCGGCACCAACAACGCCGGCCAGATCGCCGCGGTGCTTTTATCGCTGCGAAATACAGACCTCTCGGTCCGCTCGTTCCCGCTGCCCCTGGCGGTCAATCTCCCCGAGATGGACACCCCCCCATGGTGGCACCTCAAGCGCAAACGGACAATGTACTATGACGGCCGCACCGACGCCCGCTCCGTCCGGACCAATATGCAATTCCTGCTGGCCGAGAAGTCCGTCGACGACCTGAAGGCACTCGAGCCGGCGTTCCGCGATCTGCAGGCCTTCCTGAAGAGCATCGAGCCTCCGCGGTACCCCTTCCCGATCGACGCCGCCAAGGCTGCGCGGCCGGGTCGTCTTCGAGGCGACCTGCGCCCGCTGCCATGGCACGTACGGGCCGGACGGCCGCTATCCCAACAAGATCATCGCGCTCGACGTGATCGGCACCGATCCGGCGCGGTCGCTGGGCCTCTCGGATCGCCTGGTCTCCCACTACAACAAGACGTGGCTCGCGGCCGAGCATCCGGTGAGCACCGAGCGAATCGGTTACCAGGCGCCCCCGCTCGATGGCATCTGGGCCACAGCCCCGTATTTGCACAATGGCTCCGTGCCCACCTTGCACGCGCTGCTCTCGTCGCCGAGTCGCCCCGCGCGGTTCACGAGGCCCCCGTCCACCGAGTTCGAGCACTACGACACGACCCACGTCGGCTGGAAGTTCACCGAGGTCACTGCCGAAGAGCAATCGTCGACCGCCCGCCACTCGCCGTTTCAGGCCAGGTTCATCGTCGACACCGCCCGCTTCGGCATGGGCAACCGCGGGCATACGTTCGGAGATAAGCTCGCGGAGCCCGAACGGATGGACCTGATCGAGTACTTGAAAACGCTGTGACCTTGGGATCCCGACTCACGGTCACCATGGTCGGTTCGGCTGGACAATTGCCTGCACGCGGGACCATCGGGCGCTCTGCGGAGCTGGCCGCGGGACACAATTCTTGAAGCCAGTTCGAGCGCGCGCGGGCTCAGGGCCCGGCGGCCGGACCCGTGGGCGTCCTGGCGCCAGAAGGCTTCGCGCTGGAGGGTTCTTCCTCGCCGAGGATACTCAGGTCGAGATCCTGGCCGTGCGCCACGATGACCTTGCGGCGGAAACGGGGTAGGAGCTCCGCCAAGGTCTCAAGCAGGACTCGGCGGCGAAACGCGACCGGCGATTTGCGCGCCTCGGCCAGGACCCGCGTGAAACGTTCCGCCTCGCCGCGTGCGGGCTCGACCAGCCGTTCGACCTGTCCGGCCGCGGTGTCGGCGATTTCGCGCGCCTGGCCGCGGGCTTCGGACTGGCTGCGGTCGCGGTATTCTTCCGCCCGGGTGATCGCCTGGCGGCGGTCGCTGCGCGCGCGATCCGCGTCGGCGAAGGCGGGCGCAACCGCGGCGGGCGGTGCCACTCGTCCGAGCCGGACGGCGACGATCGAGACGCCCAGGCCCTCGTCGTCGGAAAGGGATTGAATCGTCGTGCGCAGTGATTCCGCGACTTCGGCGCGGCCGGTTGTCAGTAGCTCATCGATGCCTCGCCGGGCCAGGGCGCGGATCAATGCCCACTCCGAGAGGGCAGCCAGCGACGACTCGACGCTGGCAGCGCGGAACAGAAACGCGGCCGGGTCCCGGACGCGGTACTGGACCAGACCTTCGGCCAGGACGACGTTCAGATCGCCGGTGAGTAGCTCGTCGGTGGCGGGGCCTGGAGCGCGCGAGAGCGGTGCGTCGCGCGCGCCTGAGGCGCCGACGGCGATCGTGCGAACCTGGCTCACCTTGAGCCGGTCGAGTCGGTCGAGTCCCCAGGGCAGGCCCCAGTGCAGCCCGGGCTCCCAGGGCTCACGCAGGGCAGCGCCAAAGCGGCGCACGACACCCACCTCGTCGGGCTGGAGCACGGCGAAGCCGCTCGAGAGATACGCGAGCGCGCAAAGAATGACGCGAGCAGCGGCCAGCGTCGCTTCATGGTTTGGCCCCCTCGCCGCTCGATCGGTCCGGCGGCGCGGGCGTGAGCGCGGATTCCATGGCGGCCGGCGCGCGGCGCGGTCGGGCGGGAGCCACCGCTGCTTCCGCTGCCGGCGATCGCGAGCCCGGCGGGTAGGGTTTGTCGGAGTCGTGGCCTTCGCTGCCGAGGTCGGGCAACCCTTGAGTGAGCAGACGGAGGAAGCGGCTCTCGGCCGAGAGAACCAGCGTGGTCCGCGTGTCGAGCGCCGAGCGATACGTTTCGAGGGTCTTGAGGAACTGATAGAAATCGGGATCGGCGCCCTGGGCTTCATTCGCGATGCGAGCCGCCTGAGCTTCGCCGTCGCCAATCAAGCGCGCGGCTTGAGATTCGGCCTGCGCGATCGTGACGGCGCGGTCGCGATCGGCTGCGCTGCGGATGATGCGAGCCTGGCTTTCGCCCTCGGCACGGGTTGCGGCCGCGACCCGCTGGCGCTCGCTACGTATCTGCTCGAAGACGGCGGCACGGACTTCTTCCGGATAATTCATGCGGCGTAGCCGCACCGCGACGACCTCGACACCGTATTCCTGCGCCGCCTGTTCGGCAACCCGTGCGGTGAGATCGCCGGTCATGGCATCGAGCAGCGAGCGATCACCCACAGAGATCAGCTGGCTCAGCTCTCGCCCGCCCAGCTCCGCGGCGAGCACCGAGGCGGCCATGTCGTCGAGCCGAGCCGAGGCGTCCGGCATGGTGCGCACGGTGCGAAGAAACTGTTCCACGCGAGCGATGCGCCAGCTTGTATACCAGGCGACCTCCAGGTTCTTTTTGTCCTTTGTCAGCATCTCTCGCGCGGGCGGCGTGTCGAGCTGAAGCCGGCGGTCGAAGGACCGCACTCCCTCGTAGGGCCACTTGTAGTGCAGTCCGGGCTTTTCGAGCAGCCGCACCGGCTTGCCGAACGCGGTCACGTAGACCGTCTCGGATTCGTCGACGAGGACGACCGACCGGACCAGAGCGACGGCCGCCAGGAGCGCCAGCGCCAGGATGATCCATCGAGTGGGGACTTTCATGGAGAGTGATCTCCTCGCAGAGAGCAGTCGTTCCTGTTCGTACCGACGGCCGTCACGGCGGCGGTGAGCTTTGTGCGGTTTTTTCGTGCATTTCTAGTATTCATCATATCTGTTCAATCTTCGATCAACGGTGGGGGCAGGGCGCGGCCGAGCAGAGAATTTGACCGCTCGGGGTCGGCGAGCCAGAGGTGGCGCCGGCCGGTGACGCGCCGGTCGATGATCAGCTTGGACCGTCCGGCCAGGGCGACGGCCAAGGTGTCGCTCAGGAGCCGGAACTCGGTCAAGCCCGGCTGCGCACCGTGGGCGGCCGCCTTGGCGAGGAATGCGCCCTGCTCGCCCAGGCTGCGAGCCACCAGTTTGGCGGCCCGGGACGTGGCGGCGTCGCGGATCGCTTCGGCCTCGGCTTTCGCGCTCCATTTCCGCTGGGCGGCGTCGGCGCGGGCCTGGTTCAAGCTGCGCTCGGCATCGGACACGGCGGCGGAGACATCACGGTACGCGGGGACAACCTCGCGCGGCGGGTGGGCGTCGATGACGCGCACACGGTCAACCTGGACATCCAGGCCGGATTGGGCCAGGCGCTCCTGGAGGCGCGTGGCGACGTTGCGCTCGAACTCGCGCCGGGCCGCGACGAGAATGGATTCGAGAGCCGTCCGGCCCGCTTCCTCGCGAAAGATTCCTTCCGCCGCGGCGGACACGGCTCCGTCCACATCCGCCACGCGGAAGATCAGTGCGGGCGCCCTCTCTCGGTGAAATGGTATTCGACGACGCCGGCGAGCTCGACCACGTTTTCGTCGCCCGTGAAGAATAACGCCGATTCGTCGCGGCGCACGCCGTGGCTGGCGCCCCACGCCACCGGAGTGGCACTGGTGGCGAGCGGGCTGGTGAGGCCGACCCGGGCGACGCGCGAGCGCAGCGGCTCGACGATGGTGACGCTCTCAACCGGCGTCGGCAGGCGAAAATGAAGACCCGGTCTGAGCAAAGGGGCCTGGAAGCGCCGAATCGGCGCAGGATGCCGACCTGGTCGGGGTTGATGATCGTGATGCCCGAGCCGAGATAAGCCACGATGCCGGCGACGACCGCCGCCCAGGCGACCTTGCGCCCGTTAGCCAGGAGGCCGTCGAACCAATCTGACGGCCGGAAATGGCGCTGCATGGATCTCACGGGCCCGGCGAAGCGATCAAATCCAAGCACATGCCAGCGCTCGAATCCAAGGATGCGGATCGCGTTGAGCAAGACGAGAAGCGAACCGATCTGATGGAAGATCGCCGCGGCGACCGGACCAAGAACTCGGAGCCCGGCCAGCACTATTGCGAGCGCATTGAGCCCGAATGCAAAGAACAGGATGTTTTGACGGATGATGCCAACTGTGTGGCGGGCGAGCCGCACGGTTTCCGGCAGCGCGGTGAGTGGGTCGCCCATCAAGACGACGGACCCGGCCTCGGCGGCCAGATCGGTGCCGGCGCCCGCGAGCGCGAGCCCGACGTCGGCGCGGGCGAGCGCAAGGGCGTCGTTGATCCCATCGCCCAGCATGGCCACGATCCGGCCCGCTTGCTGGCGCTCCTTGACCCATTCGGCTTTGCCGGTGGGGTCAAGCTCGGACTCTACCTGCTTGATGTGGACTTTCTTGCCGACGGCCTGGGCCGCGGCAGCGCGGTCGCCGGTCAAGATGGCAAGATCCTTGAGCCCCAGATGCTTCAGGTCGTGAATCACGTCGTGCGCCTGCCGGCGCACGCGGTCGCGCGCTCCGATGACGCCGGCAATCCGGTCGCCATGCACGAGGATGAGCGCGGTCTGCCCGGATTGGTCGAGCTCGCCAATAGTTTTTTCTACATCGGGGTTCACGGCGATGCCGTGCTCGCGCACCAGCCGAAGGTTGCCGACCAAGACCGTGCCTACCGGCGTGTCGGCGGCACCTGCCGGCTCGAGCTTTGCCAGGATTCCCGCTCCGGGCTGAGCCTGGAATTCCGCAACTTGCGGCAGACTGAGATTGCGCCGGCGGGCCTCGGCGACCAGCATGCGCGCCAAGGGATGCTCGCTCGGCTGCTCGGCCGCGGCGGCCAGCCTGAGAACGTGCTCTGTCTGGCCGGGATCGTTGGTGGATGCCCCGCCGTCGTGGGGAAACGCGATGCAGTCGACGAGCTCGGGCTTGCCTTCGGTGAGCGTGCCTGTCTTATCGAAGGCAATGGTGTCGACTCGGGCCAAGGCCTCGATGGCTGCGCCCCCTTTGACGAGCACGCCGCGGCGGGCGAGCCGGGCGGTGGCGGCGAGAACCGCCGCGGGGGTGGCGAGCACGAGGGCGCAAGGGCAGGCGACCACAAGGACCGCTAGGGCCGGCATGACGTCGAGCGCGATGCGTTCGCCCCCAAATACCGAGCGCCAGAGCGAAAGCCCATTGGTTACCAGGAAAACCAGGAGCGTCGCGCCCAGCACCAGCGGCAAGAATCGGCGGGCATATCGGTCGGCGGTCAGCTCCAGAGGAGCGCGATGCCGATGTGCGTCCGAGAGCAGGCGAATCACCTGGCCGAGAGTGGTTTCGGCGCCGAGTTTATCCGCACGGATCTCGAGCCGGCCAAATTGATTGACCGTACCGGTGAAGACCGAGTCCCCCTCTCCCTTGTCGATCGGCATGCTTTCGCCGGTGAGCACGGACTGATCGACGGCGGAGCGGCCGCGCGTCACGGTACCGTCGGCGCTGATACGCTCGCCCGGGCGAATGACGACGATATCGCCGATTGCCAGCTGCTCGATCGGGATCTCGACCTCCGCAAGATCGCGCTGCACGCGGGCTGTTTGCGGGTAGATCGAGAGGAGCGAGCCGATCGCGCGCTCGCGCGCGCGAACGTGAACGCCTCCAGACATTCGCCGAGCAAGGCGATGAAGACGACCTCGGCGGCGACAAAGTACTCGCCGAGACAGGCGGCGGCGACGCAGGCGACCGCAAGGGCGATATCGGCGCCGATCGAGCCTTCCAGAAGCGCGGCGAGCGCCAGGTAGACGACGCGGCCGCCGCCCAGGACCGCGGCGACGAGCGCGAGCGGAATGCCGAAGGGACGTTGCCAGGGGCTTCCGAGGAGGCCCAGGACGACGTGGGCAGCGAGCAGGATGCCGACGACCGTTGTCGCCGCGACGAGTCGCCTGCGTTCCGCGACCGGGTCGTGGTCGTGGTGGGTGTGGTCGGAATGACCGTGGTGGTGGTCGTGATGGTGATCAGTTGATGCGGCGGGCGGCCCCAGCCGCAATTGCTCGGGGCGGTATTCGCGATGCAACGGCGAGACCCTCCACACACGGAATCCGGGCGCGGCCGATCGGCTGTGGCCGGCCGCAATTCTCGATCTGCTCGAGGCGGGAATCAAGAGGGGCCGGGCGTATCTGCGGCCTGACGCGCGCTGAAATACGGGCCCGGCCCCGCCGTAGCGAGGCCGAGCCCTGCGGAGGGAACTTCCAGTCTAGCTCAGTAAGAATCCGACGAGATCACCTCGCCCTGCGCACGGGAGCCGAGCGCCCAGAGCGTCGCGGGGCTGATGTTGTTCTTGATGAAGCGGACGGAGCCGTCGCACAGCGCCACGTTGGCGCCGCCGGCGTGAAAGCTGCTCAATCCGTAGGAGCCGGGGCTGTTCAGCGTGCCGGTGGACGTATAGTCGACGATGCAGTTCGGCCAGCTGGCATTGGGAGTTGCCACCAGGTTTCCCAGCGTGTAGCAGACGATGTTCGAGATCCAGTCCTCGCCCACGGTCGCCGTCTTGCCGAAGCGGTTTGCCGGATTCGAGGCCAGCGCCGAGCAGGTGTTGAAGAAGTCCTGGATGAAAAGCCCGCCACCGGGCATCTGCATGGTGGGCGTGCCGCGCGTGATCCCCGCCGGGAACCCGGCCCCCATCAGGATGATGATATCCTGCGGGATCGTGACGGTGTTCAAGTTGCCGGTTCCGGTTTTCCACTCGCCGAACGCCACGGTATTGCTCGTGCCATCCGTGACCGATGCCAGGGTCGGCGGCTTGAAGCTGCTGGCATTAGGGACGATGGTGTAGATCGTCACCGGGGTCGCCCCCTGATATGCAAAGACTCCGTTGGGAGGTCCACCCGTGTACGAAGCGTCGAACTCGAGGCTCGAGCCCAGGGACGCGAAATAGGTGTTTCCAGGGGCTGGCAGGTCCTCAATCTGAATGAGCGTTCCCTCGATGTTCCAGGTGGGCGGGGGGTCCGACGGGCAGAGGAACATCGTGAGCTTGGTGCCGTGGAGCGTGTGGTTGACCAGGTCGCCCACGCTGGAATTGAAACCCGGCACGTTGAAGTTGGCGGCATTGTAGAGAGTCTGCTGCTCCAGAAACGGGAGCAAGCGGACGTGGACGCTGAAATCGCCGGCGTTCGTGTACAGTCCGTATTCCGGTAGCAGCACCGGGAAGCCGCCGGGGGGAAAGGTGTCGTTGGCGCTGATGTAGTTGTGCAGCGCCAAGCCCATTTGCTTCAGATTGTTGACACACGAGATTCGGCGGGCCGCCTCGCGTGCCGCCTGCACGGCCGGCAATAACAGCGCGATCAGCACGGCGATGATGGCGATCACCACCAACAGCTCGATTAGCGTGAAACCTGGACTCGATGACTTCCTACGAATGACGCGCATGGACTCTCCGATCTCCGGTGAAGGAGTTGGGGAAGGTTGGCCTGAGTGCCGCCGACGAAGGAGGCGAGGCCACAGGCTCTCCTGAGCGAGAACCTGAGCGGGCGGGAACCGTGTACCGCGATAGTCTATTGATTCGGTCGATGTTGTCAACATCATTACGATCGAATTAGTGTAGAATAGTCGGTAGAATGTTATTATTTCTATAGTTAGATCATATTCACGGCTTCGCCGGAGGGATGTCGTCGGGAAATGTCGGGCCGTTCACCGGTATGCCTTCCGGATCCTGGAAGGACGCGGTGGTACCGAGCGGCGAGGGGGGAAGTTGACCGCGAGCCGAGGTGACATTCGTGACGAGCCAGGCATCGGAGCTTCGGGAAAGCTGATAGGTCTGGGTCTCGTTGTGACGGGCGTAAACCATTTCCACGACGACCGAGGCGGCATCGCCCTCAGTCGTCGCGGCGAACACAGCATGGCTCTTGCGCGATCGGGCTGCTTGCCGGAGCGCGGCGACAAACGCATCGCGCCCCTGCTCTTCGATCTGCGCGCGATCCGTGTCGCGCATGGGCTCGTTGAATGACGCCAGGTAGGCGGCGTCGTCGCCGTCTCGCGAGCTTTGCAACAGAGCCTGAATTCGTCCCTCCGGCGTGCCGGTCGCACCGACGCGCCGCGACTCGACGCCCGCGGGCTCGGAGCTGCGGCGGAGACCGGCCCAGGCGACGAAGCCCATCACGGTCACTGTCATCAGTCCGGTCAAGATTCGCTTCATCGGCGTGGTCCCTTTGTGATCAGGCGAGCTACCGGCCGGGGCCGAGCACTAGTCTTTCTTGGTGGCGATTTCGGCACCGGGTTTGTGGACCCAGATGGGACTGCCCCAGGCGATCTCGCCGTCGTCCTGGATCACGCGCACGTAGTACCAGCTCAGGTCGCCGGCGGCTTCCGGCTCGAGGTCGGTCCACTGGAAGTCGACGGTGTCGTTGCCGGGGGTGGTGGAGTAGACATAGACAAAGTCTTTGATGATGTCGACTTTCTTGATGGGCGCGGTGCCGCGGGCAAAGACTTTCAAGGAGACGGGGCCGCTCGCGGTGAACTCGTCGCCCATGAGGTGGCCGCCAGAGCGGACGTCGAGGACGATATTGTCGGTGGCGGCGTAGCAGTGCCGTTTCTTGAAGGCGTCGAAAATGCTTTCGCGGGTGGGCTGCTCGGCGACGGCGACTGCAAAGCTGATGTGGGTCGAGACGTGGTCGGACGACGCCTGGAATCCGAGCTTGTAGCGGAGGGCGAGGGCATTCCAGACCTGGCCCAGCGGCGCCCAGCCGCCGGTGGCACTTTCGGGCTGACGGGGAACGCGCGGTGCGCCGAAGTGCTCGTAGGAGTCGCGGATTCCCTGGTAAATCTCGACGAAGGGCTCGACCTCGGGGTCGTTGGCGCGCCAGTCGGTGCCCATCGAGGTCGCGGTCGTGTGCGAGGCGCAGATGCCTCCCAGTTCGTGGAGATACGCGTAAAGCATCTCGGCATCCTCGTCGCGGCCTTCGATGTCGGTCCGGACGCTCGTGGCATCGACCAAGCGGGGGAGAGTGCGCACGCCTCGCCGCGGAAACATGACGTTGCGATGGCCGCCGGGATATTGCACTGATCGCTCGTAAGTGAACATGGGCATGAATCTGGAGGGCGAGTGATAGAGGTCGGTTGTTTTCTGGGTGACCCACCAGGTGTATTCGGTGCCGCCGTTGTCGTGATCGCCGCAGCCGATCCAGTCGAGACCGCCGGCGTCGAGCGCGTAGCGCCACATGTCTTCCAGCGAACCGTCGGCGGCGCCGTCCAGGGAGATCTCGGTGTGGCGGTGAAACTCGCCGCGCAAGAGCTGGTAGGTTTTGCCGCCGACATCGACGCGGTGCTTGCGGATGCGGGCGACGTCTTCGGACTCATCAGGATGCACGGGGGCAGCGACCGCCCCTGCCTCGACGGGTCCAAGCCCTTCCGGTGGTGGCAGAGCCGATCCTTGCGACACGCCCAGGGAGGCGATGAATACGTCGTTGTTGATGAGACCGGCGGGCGTACTCTGGCTGCTCATGTATCGTCGGCCCAGGTCGCGTGTCAGCGCTACTTCCCGGTGAAGGCGGCCGTCGCTTGCATAGACGGCCAGGATGCCGGTCGACGAGCGCGGCACCAGAGCCGGCCGGTTGTCGGACAGGCCGTCGCTTCGCGGTAAGGGCTGAGGAGCCGTCCAGTTCTTGCCGGCCAGCGTGGTCGCGTATCCGAGCCAGACCGGCCCTGCCGTGAGCACCGCTCCGCCAAAGACGGACCATTCGAGACGATGGCGATACACGAGCCAGGGGCGTCCCGATCCATCGAGGGTCAGCCGGGCAAAGTTATTGAAGGTCTGGTCGCGTTCGGAGAGGGATGCCGCCGGCTCGGCGGTCTCGAGAACCCTCGCGCCATCGACGAGCCGCACCTTGACTGCACTCGCAGAGTAGAGGCTCGATCCCTTCCGGTCGGTGAGCTTTCCGAAATCCTTGCCCCAGTTTTCCGGGCGTTCCTCGTATGCGACCCAGGCTCGGCCGCCGGCGTCGACGGCCACGGATGGCCTGGCCTCGAACTTGCTCGAATTGGCGACGGGGACGATCGTGGGCTCGGAGGCGTTTCCGGGCGCGAGCGTCGCCAGGAGCACGTCAAAGTTTCCTTCGCGGTAGCTGTCAAAGGCGACATACGCGCCTGCGGGACCGGCCGCGATCGAGGGGGACCAATCGTTGGCGGGGTGGTTGCTGAGATTGACCGGCCTGGAGAGATCGTCGACCGGCCCGAGCAGGATGTCGGCCTGCCCTTGACGCCAGGCCTGCCAGGCGACCAGCACCTGGCCCTTGACGGTGGCGAGCACGGGATCGGCGTCGGCGCCGGGATCGGTCGTGAGACGCTTTTCCGCGCTCCATGAGCCAGCGTCGGGGTCGAAGGTGCGGGAATAGAGGTCCCAGTTCTGATCCTTTTGCTCGGGCCAGACCACCACGACCTTTCCTTGCACATCCCGCGCGATCGCGGGCCTCCAGATGTCGCGGCCGGAATCGGTGACGGGGATTCTTTGGCCGTTGGCGGTCGAGGACGGGCTGTAATGGATCAGCTCAAGCCGATCGCCGCCCCCCTCGGGGAGGAATTTCTTGAAGTCCTTGGGACGCTCACGCAACGACTCGGGGTCGACCTCCCCGCGAGGCTCATGCACGAGGATTGCGATCCAGGCGCCGTCCTTGCCGTCGGCAACCGCCGCGGGGACATCTTCCTGGGCGTCTCCGGCAGCCAAGGGTGCGTAGGTGGGGACGCGACGGGCTTCGACCTTGCCGTCGAGGTAGTGTTTGGCTATCCCCGAACTGAGGTCGGCCAGCTTGATGTCGGCGGCGCCCCTGATCGGTTTCCAGCGTGAGGGTGGCGTCGTCGTCGGCCTTGACGCGGACGACGACGCCCGCGGGCGTGACATTCGACCGGACACTGGCGGCTTCGTTCATGCCGCTCTCAAGGTCGCGAGGTCGCTTACCTTTGGGCTTTGCCTTGGCGGCGGCGCCCTTTTTCTGCAACGCTCCGCCGTCATTGATCAGCGTTTTCCGAGGATTGCGCCCCCAGCCCTTGAGAGTGTCGGTGTTGCGAACGAGCAGGCTGGAGGCTTGCCACGAGTTTGGGCCCGTGACCCGGCCACTCTGGCGCAATCGCCACCCATCGACGCCCTTGACCTCGCCACGGTCGATCGTAACCCTGCCGTTCCACGGCCGCACTTCCGTGTCGTTGGACCCGAGGAGGAGGCGTACGGCGATGGTGTCGGGCTCGAGCACCCGCGTCGGTTCGGGCTCGAACGTGAGTTGAGTGTCCGTCGCCGGTGTTTGTGCCAGTTGTTCCTGTGCAGGCGAGGTTGTTTGCGCAACGACAAGACCGGCGAGAACGGACAGCCCAACAGAAACGGCGAGTAGCTTGCTCATCGATCCACTCCGGGGCGAGGTCTGTGTCGACGATCGTTTGATCAACGCAATGATTGAGTCATCGGGGTCATGCCAGGACGCAGTGTCGTCGGCGCGGTGTACGGCTGGGTTGGCGAACGAAAATCACTGCTGCATAATGTTTTAGGAAACGGAAAATCGCGAGGCTAGCGATGTCATCCGGCCGTGCCAGCGTCTGTAGCGGCCGGCCGAAGGACTTACGACCGTGCACGCCAAGGCCTAATGTCAACTAAGTCAATCAAGATAGTTATATTGTGTCAAGAGGCTTGATGGGGATGCGCAAGAATCGGTCGAATCGGGGTGTTGAGCGTGTGACGTTTTTGCTGTATTCCGACGCGGGGGTCCGCACGGTTTGCTCACGCTCATTTGCAGGCGGATCTCGCTCGATCCAAGGGCCACTGCTTCAATGGATCCGCGAACATCGCCTGCCTTCCCGCGGATGGCTCGGAATTTGGCGCATGGCGCGAAGGCCCCGATCCACCACGGGATTTGCCCCGACGTCAACAGGATCATGGTGTTGTACGATGAGCACGCTTTCATCGACGTGGCGCAAAATGGCGCGTTTGGGCGCTCTGGTTCACGAAGCGGGCAAGCGTCTAGCTCGATGAACAGCTCGTAGATCACAATCGCCAAGATGATTTCCAGAGGATTCGAGAGGAAGATCTTTAACCACGGAAGGCGCGGAACGACGCGGAACCGGACAGGGTTCTGCGCGGCGACGAGAGAGAGACTTGCGATGCGCGGGGTCATTTTTGAGGTTGATCGCGAGAACAGACAAATCCGGCGAGGAGTTTTTGGCCACAGATGCATACAGATAAAACTGAGGAAGTTGATGGATGCGAAAAACGAGAGATCGTCAGTTCGCCAATCTCGGCTGCGAGGACCGCTCGACGGGCAGCGGCGGATTGTCCAAGTCACGCAGCACGCCGAATCCGGTTCAAGTTCCACAGCATTTATCCGTGTTCATCATCTTTATCCGTGGCTAATCAAGTTTTCGTTTGCCGCGTGAAGACGAATACCGCAGAGAATTTTGGTCGCTGATGAACGCGGATTCACGCGGATAAAACCGCAGAGGCGGATGGATGCGAAGAACGACAGATCGTCAGTCTTACAATCTCGGCTGCAAGTGCCGGCCCGACTGGGAGAATCATTACTCACCGCGACGGCGCAACCAGCGCGACGTCAGAGGGACGAAGTACGAGATTGAGGAGATTGCTGAACCGGTGGTCGACGCCATTCTTAAGGTCCACCGCACCCTGCGGCCCGGCCGGTCGAGCAGACGGTCAATGTCTTGTCAGTGGTTTCATTGGCTTACGTCGCGCTCGTCGCGTCGTTGCGGCGAATCGCTTTCCTCGCGCTGACCTGGGCGATTCACTTCTCACCGCCATGATCCCTGAACCTCTCTTGTCTGCCTCGCCGCTGCCTCTGGCTTTGCTCAGCGGTTGTCAAGGTCCATATGCACCACGGAATTCGCCGCAACTCGAACAGGATCTTGGTTTTGTGCGCTGATCATCTACTCATCGAGTTGGGCACAGCAGTCTTGAATTCTGATGGATCAGGGATGCGTCCCGATGTCTTGACGAATCCGCGAACCGGCGCGAACAATCCGTTCTTGCATCGGCGGCGTCCTGCGCGTGCGTCGTCGGACGAGCGCGATGGTGCGAGGAGGTCATTTTTTCGTCCGCCTCCGATGCGCCTCGATGCTCAATGCTTCGCGTGATTATATGTATTTTTGCGTGAATTTGAGTGAGCGGAGGATCGAGCGATGAGCGGGCGGGCCGAAAGCGAGGCGAGCAAGCTGTCGGCCGTCCGATCCGCGGGCAGGGCGATCGCGGCGTTACATGACCCGATCGCGACGACTCAGAAGGGCGATTGGCTGGACGAGCACGAGGAGCCCGGTCAGTCGTTCGAGGAGTATCGCGTTAGCGATCCCGTCCGGCCGACGGAGCTACGGACGACGATGTACCTTCAGCCGCTGGGCGACTTCGACCCGGCGCGTGACGCAGCAATCGAAGCGACGGCGGCGTTGCTCGGGGACTTCTACGGGGTGCCGGTTCGAATGCTCGAGCGCATGGATCTGGCATGGGTCCCTCCTCAGGCACGGCGACTGCACCCGTACTCGGGCGAGGAGCAAGTCTTGACGAAGTTCGTCCTGCGCTTGCTCAGGCGCAAGAAGCCCGCGGACGCCGTGGCCGTGCTGGCACTGACGGCTTCCGACCTCTGGCCGGGCGAGGGATGGAACTTCGTCTTCGGGCAGGCATCGCTCGGCGGGGGCGTGGGCGTCTGGTCGCTGCACCGCCTAGGCGACCCGGAGCTCGAGCCCACGACCGTCCTGCGCCGAACGGCCAAGATCGCCGTGCACGAGACCGGGCACATGCTGGGGATCTGGCACTGCACAAGATTCCGGTGCGGGATGAACGGGGCCAATCACCAGGACGAAGCGGATGGGCAGCCGATCTGGTTCTGCCCCGAGGACGAGATGAAAGTCTGGTGGGCCTGCCGCGTCGATCCGGCCGAGCGCTACAGGCGTCTGGCAGTGCTTGCCGCGAAGTATGGGCTCGAGCGAGAGGCGGAATTCTGGAGGGCGTCCGAGCGCGCAGTCACGGAGACTGGCTTGGCCTGAGTCCGGCCCGAGGGCCGTCCAATGAGGTATTCGCGCTGGCGCTCTGAACACGCTCTGCCGATGGCCTGCCACGAGTCACAGACGACGACCAAGCTCCGCGTCGGCGGAAATTATTACTCAGTTTTGTTGCTGGTGTACGTGTGGTTGAACATGAATCCCTTCTCATCGCGATGAGTGAGAGCAGAACCTGAAGGGGGTCAGACAAGGGGCGGAAAGCCTTGAAAAGAAGAAAACGAAGGTAACGAAATGTGAGAGCAGAACGTGAAGGGATTGGGACAAGTCGCGGAGAGCCGAGTCGTAAGTTGATAGGCGGCACCGGGGGCGATGGGTCCAGGCTAGACTACCATAGATTGTTATATAGTTGGATTCTTCGTTGTCTTAGTTAGCTTTTGTTCGAGAAAAGGTAACTACCAAGATCCTACTGAGCGAGCTGCCTGGTGCAAACAAGCATTCGAACAGAAGAAAACGAAGGTAACGAAGTGTGAGAGCAGAACGTGAAGGGATTGGGACAAGTCGCGGAGAGCGGAGTCGTATATTGATAGGCAGCACCGGGGGCGATGGGTCGGGGAGAGTGCTTGCTTGCTTATTGTATACTATAAAGGTCGCCCAGCACGTTATGGACGGTCCGCGGGCGGCGCCGGAGGTCCGGCATCGGGCACGAACGACCGATGGAAGGCTTCCCAGTTGTCGTAGGGCATGGCTCCCAGCTCGCGATACAGGGCGAGCCCCTGTTCCTTGAACTGGAGCCACAGTGCGACGAAGCGAGTCCGGCTTTGATACAAGCGAGGTTGCGCTACCAGGACGCCCGTTGCCTGGGTGGCGGCATTCGCGGATTCGGCAAACGCGCTCGCGGTTCCCACGGCGGGTGCAACCATCTGCCCGAACAGTCGGTCAACTTCGAGCAACTCGAGCTCCAGCCGCTTGCGCTCAAGCTCGTAGTTCCTTTCGATAAGAATCAAGCTCCGAACCAAGGTCCTGATCCGCAATTCCACGGCATTTCGCTCATCCGAATCGGCATGATCGTCCTTCAGAATCGGGCGGTGCGTGCGCGACTTCGATCGCGGTCTGGAGAAGTGGTTCCTCGAACTGGGTTCCCTGGACGACGTCGTGGAGCGACCGCCCGCCGATCTTGATGTCTTCCAGCCGCGGCAGCCGGTCGTGCAGCGCACGCAGCTCGGTCAGCAGACGCTTCGGGTTGCGCTGCCAGGCGTCAATGGCGGCGAATGCCGTCTCAAACGGCGTCAGAATGCGCTCGTCCAGTACCAGCGGCGTGCCCGGCGGCAGGCCCAGCGATACCTTGACCTCATCGGCCGCCGAGCGATAACTGTTGAGCTCGTCGGCGAGCCCCTGCCGGGCCAGCAGAAGATGATGGTCGACGAGATCGACCTGTAAACCACTCACTCTGGCCGCGCGGGCGTGGAGGAGCTCTTCGAAACAGAGTGCGCATGTTGTGCGCCAGCGCCACCTGATCGCGCGCGACTCCACGGCCTGGCGGTGCTTGAGCGCCGCCAAAAAGGGGCGCGGGATCACGAAATCCGCTCGAGAGAAACTCAGCGCGGAACCGATCGAAATCGCCGGCGCCCGAGCGCCTGGCTTGCTCGTCGAGTGCCTTGGGGTCGAATATCTCGACCGGACTTGCCGCGCGGGGAATTGCGGGCGCGTGCGTTCGGATCAGTGTCAGTGTGTAGGCTTGCTCGAGGGTCAACGCGTTGAGTCTGGTTCCCGGCGCCGTTCCGGCCAGCTCGGCCGAGTCGAGCTTGGGGACGGCGGCCCCGAGTGTCACAGCAATCCAATCATCTTGAGCCGGCACACCCGTTCCTGGAACCCTGGGAAGGGCTTCTCCCGCGAGTTCTCCCGAAACCCGAGACGGGGATGGCGTCGCTGGTCGTGGCTGCTGGGACCACGCGGGGGCTGGCGTGAGCGCGGTGTAGCCCGTCACGCCGAATACCAGGATCGACCAGAATCTCACCATGGTTCTATCCTCGGTTGGTAGAGGACCATCGCGATCAGGCCGTGGTCGGTGTTCCTTGTCGCACGATCACGATTGTACGCGACTCCAGGCCGTCAATGAATTGACACCTGCCTGCGCGCTTTGTGGTGGCGCGTTACGAGAGAGCAATTGCATCCGACGGCGGCGTGTCCCCTGCACCCGTATCGGCGACCGGATCAGGGGCGATTTCCAGACAGCCGTTTTGATCGGCGGCAGCCGCGACATCCCGTCGCGCGCTGTCCGCTTTGGCGATCAGTTTCAGGTGCAAGACGCTTCCATACTGGTTGATTCTCCATCACCGAGGGTACTCTCAAGTCAGCACCTTGCCTCAGCCGACACGCGTCGCGAACCACCGAGCAGGTTGCACGACGCAAGTTGCTTCTGACGTAGGAGGGTGGATGACTGACGATGCCACCCCTTGCGATCGAACGGTGACGTCGAGCTTGGCTTCACACAATGATTCGATGGACTACGAACAGATGTCCCGGGAAGATTGCATTCGGCCAGGCGTGGCACGCGCAACGACGCGCCCCCGGATTCCGATTTCGTATGCGACTTTCTTCTTTGATGCTGGTTGTCGCATTTTCCGCTGCAACGTTGGCGTGGGTCGTGAAGCCCAATTGGTGGGACCGACCGCGGTGGGCCCAACGGGCGTTGTACCACGAGCGCCAAGCGAAAATATTCTGGCAGCGAGCGGGTTCCCAGAAGAATGTCCCCGCCAGCATACACGAAGCGCTCATCACACGCTGGCGCTGGCATAGGTCGATGGCCGCGAAACACTACCGTGCCGCCGCCTATCTCGGAATGCCTGCACCGCGCGAGGCGTCTCCGCCCTATGCGCCGACCGAGTAGGATGGTGATCTGGCGTCAGGGCCCCTGTCGTTATCAGAGTCGGGCAAACCGTTTCCTCGAGCGAGAGGTCATTGATCACGCGCATTCTCAGTTTCGAAGGTCTCGTCCGCAACAGGCAGCAACTGGAACTCGCGTTTCAGCCGATCGTCGAAGTCATAACGCGTGCCGTCTCGCGCCCGGGACAACGAGGAGATGCACAGCTCCAGCAGTCGATCTTCCTCCGGGAGGAGGTAGATGGAGCCGTCCCAGGTGCCGAGATACCATTTGCTGCAAACACGGGAGACCCAGAAACTGTTGCCCGTGAGGCTGCCGTCCGGGCGCCGTTTGGAGCAGACGCAGGTGCGGTGCCACGTGCCGTGGTCCTCGATCCCGTTCGTGAAGAACCCGGCCTCATTGACAGCCCGAGTCAGCAAGCCGTAGGCTTCGTTCACCGGCTCGATCGGGCACCTCCTTGCAGGATGCGACGACGCAACGCAAATCACGTCGAGTACTGGCGCTAACGGTGTTACTCGTTACTGGTACAGCCGGGTGGCGCTCGGAAACCGTTCGGGACCTCGGAGTGGACCCACGGGCTTGCCCCGCGATTGGACGTCGAACCAACCTCCGGTCCGCGCGGGCCGGCCTCGTAACGACAAATGAACTCACGTTATTTGTCTTCGATTTTCGGTACCGTCTCAATCTCGAATTGGCGGCATCGATCTCGGGCCGATCGAGGTCGCGTTCCTGGCCAGAAATGGTCGCGCTCGTCGTGTGGAAAGCCGAGGCGCAATGCCCAAACAGACGCCATCAGAGTTGCGGACTGGAGCAGGAAGCACGAGACTTGCAACACGGCGCAGTAAATGTAGGAATGCCACGGTTGAGCGCCAAACATTCCGCCGCGCGATATGAACGCATCATAACCACCCACAATAAGTGAGCAGAAGGACACGAAGCAGCACCTCACAAAAAGGCCGGCGCGTAGGCGCGTCGCCCACAGGGCAACAAGGCCGATAATCACGAACGATGCATTCCACAGGAGTATCCCATGTAAGAACGTGCTCTTGAAATTGAGCTCCCGCAGTGCCACAGCGCTTTTGAAGATCACCGCCGATGCAAGTACGAGGAACATTAATCTACGGGTCGAAAAACACAGCGGTAGTCGCTCAGTTCGTTGCTGTGGGCTCACGAGCTCATGTGTGCCCCTTCTTTGCATTTTGACCATCAGCAATAGAACAAAGACGACGACCGAAACGCTCAGGTTCAGCGCCAAGAATTTGATATGATGCGCGGTCAACGTGGCCTGTGTACCCACCGTCACCACGGTACCGATGTAGGCGTTTCCGAGAGCCATGGCGGAGAGCCGCTTGCACCAGCCCGAATTCGAAAACGCGGCCCAAGAACCCAAGAGAATCGTCTGGCAGTGAACGACGGCGAATAGAGTTATTACAGAGCCTTGGTAAGAGTACGAGTAGAGAGTGGTGGGATCGTAAAGAGCCGAAGCGGCGCACGACGCCAGAAGTCCACCGATCAAATGAGCGGTCAGCAGAATTCGAAGTCGGCGGTTGCTCGGCGCGTCGGGAGCAAATCCAGCGCGAGTGCGGCCGCTTCCCGCTACGAATGGCTGGGTGGCGCTCAATTCCGTTTGCTCGCGTGCACTTGGGGGTATCCTTACGCCTCTATAAGAGAGCTTCGATCACCTGATGTGACTTCCTGATCTGGTGTCTCGGTTTGAGCGAGCCGACGACGACCGCGATCGCGAGACCTGTCACCATGGTAATGATCAGCCGCGCCTGTGGCTCCTACAAGCACTTCAAGAACGAGCCGAGGCTTGGCAATCGCGCGCCGGCCGGCGCCACCCATCGAGGTTCTTCAAACGCGATCAAGTTCGATCATTGGGAACTGATTGCACTTCAGTTCTCCTCACGGTACCGCCATCCGCCTTCGAGGGAAATATCCAGGGCCGAGCCTTCGATGGGACCGCCGGGTTCCAGGGCTTTCCGGGGCGTATTCGGACGAACCCGGCGGACGCGTTCGGCGTTGAGTCCGTGAAAAGGCACACGTTTCCGGACGCGGCATCGACGGCCGACGCGACAATCCGGAACAGACCAGCCTGTTGCGGAAACCCGATTACATTTCCGCCAGCAGCCTGATCGGCCAGTCGCTCCAGGGTGGGCTTGGCGCTCACGAAGGCAATGCGGAGCGGCCAGAGGGTGCAAAGCGTGATCATTGGCAGCGTGACCACGAGGAACACCCAAGATGCAACAACGCTCCGAGAGCGACGCACGACGCCATCCCCAGTCGAAAGGATTGCCCATCCTCTGCCAAGGCCGCCGACAGTCGGGGCGACGATGAGCATCCAACCGAGGACGAGGACTAGCAGTACATACAGTTCGGGGACAACGCACAATGCGGCGTAGAGAGCGTTGGTGAGTGTTCCCAGCACCCAGAAGCAGAATCCAGCCAGATGCCGGTTTTCCCGGAAGATCAGCCACTGAGCGCTGATTGGGCCGAGGAAGAGGAGGACCACGGCGACCGGAATTGCGCCTAATCCGAATGGAAGCGCGCACAAGATCGCGACAGCCACGACGGCGATCATGAGACCGCGGATCGTGAACCTGACGCGAGCGGTTTTGGTGTGTCTCGGTGTCGATGTCACGGGTCGGCGATAAACGCGCCTCCGGCGGGTCACTCTCGGCGGAAACCAATGCGATACGCCGCAGGGCATGTTCAGATGCGCGACGCGGCAATGATTGACGGCTTTTTGGTACGATTCAATGGGTATGGTCCGGGGCGGGACGAATGGTGCCCGCTGCGCAGCCCATCTCGCCGATCGGCTTGGCGAACTCATGTCCGACGCCTGGATCGTCGCGAATCCTCACGCGCGACGCCGGGTGGCTTCATAACGGATCGCAGAGTCATCGAAAACCTTCATCGCTTGGCCGAACTCGAACGGACACCGAAAGACGTCCAACCCCCAGTCCCCAGCGCCGACCTCTTACTCTTGTCGCAGGGATGCGGGCTGGCTAAACTGGCGCTGGTGACAGTCTGGAACTTTGATCTCGTCTGGGGGTGTTCGATGGACAAGCCACGCCTGGCCGATCGGATGCTCCTCTATGGCGACATCCGGGACCGCCGCGCATGGAGATCACCGATGCTCAGTCTCGTGATCCTCAGTGGGGGCCTTCTCCTGTGTACGCCGGGAGAGGTCCGCGCATGCGGTGATGTCGAAGACAACGACGCTCAACTCAGGGAAGAAGCACGCGAGGTGGTCGGCCAGTACGCGAAGGACTTCGACGAGTACGTCAAGGCATTGCGCCAGTCCAAGACACCTGAACAGCGCGATCAAGCGGCCGAGAAACGGCCCAAGCCCGTTCCGAGTGCTGCCAGACTGGTGAGCTGGGCCGATCGAAATCCGAAGCAGCCAGTGGCAATGGATTTGCTCGCCACTGTGGTCCGCCATGGCCGCTTTACAGTGGACGCCCAGAAGGCTGCCAACATCCTGTCGCGCGACCATCTGGATCTACACGGCGTCCAGTTTGCGGAAACCGCGATGCAGGTGATGGTCTGGCCCATGCCAGTCGCCGAGAAGTGGCTGCGGGCGTACCTCGACAAGAGCCCCAACCGGCAGACCCGTGCGCGGGCCTGTTTCGACCTGGCGCTGTACAAGAAGTGGCTGCTCGAACGAGCAATCCAAGAAATGGACGCCGACTGGATCGAACGGCTGGAGAAGAACTTCGGCAAAGGCTCGACAGACTACCTGAAGAAGCTGGATCCGGACCGACTGACTGACGACGCGATTTCGCTCCTCGACCAGCTCATCGGCGAGTTCGGCGACGTTGAATGGTCTGGTGCGCGTTTGGCCGACCAAGCAAGGCCACATCATTTTCAATTGTCGAAGCTTGCCATTGGCAAAGCGTCACCGGAGATCGAAGCAGATGACCTCGACGGCGTGCCGTTCCGATTGACCCAGTTTCGAGGAAAGGTCGTGGTGCTAACGTTCTGGGCCACATGGTGTGGCCCATGTATGGCGATGGTTCCCCACGAGCGTGCCATGGTCAAGCGGTTTGAGGGCAAACCGTTTGCTCTGATCGGTATCAATGGCGATCAAGACAGTGACAACGCGAAACGAGCCGTACGAGAGCACCAAATCAACTGGCGGTCCTGGCGGGACGCTAGCGCAAAGAATGAGCCAATCTCCAAGACATGGAACGTGCGCGGGTGGCCAACCGGCTATGTAATAGACCACAACGGGATCATCCGGTACAAAAACCTCAGAGGCAGAGATTTGGAGATGGCGGTGGAGCAACTCCTACAAGAGGCCGAGGCCGACGCCGACGCGAAGGACGAATGATCCCGGTCTAACGACAGCATGCAAGGGATTCGTTCATTCGTCGGTTGGGCCCTCAGGTGTAGACGTGCGATGCCGACCGGGGCAGCCCGGAACGCGCCGGCCTTGCCGGGCTCGAGCGAGGCCGACCCTACTTCAAGCGTCACCCCTCGCCGCCCGAGTTAGCGTTCAACCCTGCCAAGACGCTCGGCTAACGTCACCGTTTCTTTGGCGAAGTCAACGACGGTGAGGTTCGCGGAATAGACGCGCGGGATGTAAGCTGTCAATTAGAGATCCGTTAGTGATCAGGCGTTTCCAGGATCGGGATTCCGTTGCACTGCTTGGCTCGGTGAGCGCGGAGAACCCGGACATGCTCTCCAAAAACGACGCGACCCGCGCATGGTCGTCTCTGGCTGACGCGGAATTAGATTTCCTGGCCTTCAGTCCCAAGAGGCAACCGATCACGACACCGGGTGAACGGTTCTGGAGCGGCCACTGGGTCGGCTTCCTCTTTCTTCTTCCGTTCGTGGTCATGCTCGTGATCCACGAGCTTTACGGACTGTCCTGGGCCTTCCTTGGGGCTGGTCTTCCGGGAGTCGACGCTCCTGGCTTCAATCTGTTGATGTTTGGCGCCGATTTTCTCGGGATCGTGGCGTTTGTCCTCTATGCCTTTGCTCTGCCGATTGTGAAAGGCACAGGCTGGCGCTGGGTCATGCCAAAGCTCATATTCGTGGTGCTCTACTGGGGCGCGGGTATGCTTGCAGTCTTCGCATTAGAGCTCTTGCATTCGTAAGAAGTGTATTTGGGTTGCCGAGGCCGACGGGGGTTGTGACGTCCCCGAATCAATCGCCAGCCTGCGATGTGCCGAATTCCGCTGGAGTTCGAAGCAATCGCGGGCCAATAGGCTCAATTTATCAGGTGTGCAGCTACGCGGGGTGCGATGCACGGTTCAAGCTTCGGTCAATGCCGGACGAATCGAGGTTTTGCCAATGGTGGGCAACTCAGAAAAGCCGCCTGAGTCGAGTGACTCAAATGGACCAGCCGCGCTTGATGGCGCGAAACAGCCCTCGACGGAACATGTGCCGCTGGGCTCACGGCCGAGGAAGGCGCCTGGCGCGGGATTCTGGGACGGCAACTGGATCACCTTCGCGATGATGTTGCCCTTCTGCATCATGTTTGTGGTATACGAGGCTCTCGGCATTTCGGATGCCTTCCTCATGGGTGATCAGAGCGACGCGGAGTACAATCTCTGGTGGATGCTTGCGCTCGTTCTCGGCAGCTTGTGCTTTGTCGTTCACACTTTCTTACTACCTTTGGTGAAAGGCGGGGGCTGGGAATGGGTTGTGCCGAAACTCCTATTCTTGGGAGCCTTTTGGGGAGCCCTCGCATTGCTGGGCCTGTGTGTCGAACGATCGTAGGGTCGGACCAGTATTGAGTCCAACTGCCCACTTATAGATGGAAGCTTAAGTAAGGCTGCGAGTGAAGAAGATGTTTGGCAAGCGGCCATTCAAGCGGGTTCGGCAATGCGACAGTCCGGCGGGGGTGATTTCGAGGGAGCCTGTTCTAAGCCTTTGCTCCACCGATTGTGAAGGGCCGAGGCTAGCGGTGGGTCATGTCAAAGCTCATATTCGTGGTGATCTACTGGGGTGCCGGTATGCTAGCAGCAGTGGCGTAAGAGCTCCTGCATGCGAAACAAGCGCCCTTTGGGTTGCCGAGGCCGACGGGTGTTGTGACGTCCCCGAATCAAAAGCCAGCCTACGATCTGCCGAATTCCGCTGGAGTTCGAAGCAAAAGCGCGCCAAAAGCCTCAATTTATCACGTGCGCGTCTATGCAGGATGCGATGCACGGTTCAAGCTTCGGTCGGTGCCGGACGAATCGAGGTTTAGCCGATGCTGGGAAACTCAAAGAAGCCGCCTGAGTCGAGTGACTCGAATAAAGCAGCCCCGTTCGAGGGAGCGAAACGGCCCTCGACGGAACATGTGCCGCTGGGGATACGGCCGAGGAAGGCGCCTGGCGCAGGATTCTGGGACGGCAACTGGATCACCTTCGCGATGATGTTGCCCTATACCATCTTGTTTGTGGTACATGAAGCTCTCGGCATTTCCGACGCCGCCCTCGGGGGTGATCGGCGCGACGCGGAGTACAATCTCTGGATGATGCTCGCGCTCCTTCTCGGCAGCTTGTGCTTTCTCGTTCACACCTTCGTGCTACCATTGGTGAAAGGCGGGGGCTGGGGATGGGTTGCGCCGAAAATCCTATTCTTGGGAGCATGTTGGGGAGCCCTCGTTTTGTCGTGGAATCTTCGTGGCCCGTCTTTCGAAACGATCGTTGGGGCGGACCAGCATTCAGTCCAACTCCTCACTCATAGATGAGAGTTTACGTAAAGCTGCGAGTGAAGTAGACGTTTGGCAACCAGCCATTCGAGCGGGTTCGGCACTGCGACGGTCGAGCGGGGGTGATTTTCGGGCAGTCTGTTTCGTCGGCGACGCGCCTCGAGATCGAGTCCGTGCGCGGATCAATGGCATGTTGTAAATCGACTAACAACTTACGTCAAATTCGCGGTCTAAAGCGTGATCCAGAGTTGAGATTTTCCATTCCGCGCGGCCGCGTATTTGTGATTCGGTCATCGACTAACGGTCCAGCGTCAGAGGACGTTCTGATGGGCGGCGTGGTCCAGACGGCGATTCCCAGGCATGTTGTCCAGCGCAAGAACAACGACTGTGCTATTGCCACGGTCGCAATGACCGCTCGTTTGCCGTACGAACACATTGCTGAGCAACGCCCTATTGCCGTCAGGTCACGTGGCGTTGGACCGACGGAAATGCATCGCCTGCTCGTCACTGCCACGGGGGTGCCGTGGTGCAAGCCGAGGTACGGCTGGCTTCGGCCGATCGCGTATTACGCCGCTGTGCCCGATTCGGTAATCGTGCTTATCCGCCGCCCGTGGAAATGGAATACACTGCATTGGGTGGCCATCCAAGGAGGGTGGATTCATGACCCTGAGTTCGCAAGGGGACTCCGCGCCCTATCCTATCCCCGGCGCCATCGCGCACGATCCGGGTGCTCAGACCGGAGTCGGACTTACGGCTGATGTTCGTGCAGCATTTTCGATCCTGACTCCTCCCCCTGGCTCGACGGACTCTCAAGGGGCCGCCGCTGGTTCTGTGGCCTGAAAGCAGTCAACGATCGTTTGGTGTGGACAGCCGGGCGCGGGACGATGCCGGAACCTGGTATGGGTGATCGAGAGTCGAGACGTGTCGGTCGAGCCCGCTGGGGGCAACGGTCATGGCGAGCCTGCGCGGGCAGTTCACGGTGCGACAGGTGATTGTGGTCACCGCCTTCGCCGGCCTCATTGTTTCGAGTTTCGTCGTCGAGCACCGGAGAAGAGGCCGGGAACGTGCTCTTGCCGCTGCTGCGAAGAGACGGAATGACCCGGACGCGGCTGCGGCGCGCGAATACCTGCTCTGCACCTGGCTCAACAGCCACGACCCCCTGCGCTCGAAACGAAAAGACACGCCAGAGGACATCGCCAGATTCGCCGCCATTTCGTGGCGGGCCGCGAAGCAATTCGTGCAACGGCCCGATGTCGAACCGATCGTGGCCGCCAGGGTACGATGGTTCAGAAGCCAGGGGCACACCCGCGAGGAAGCGCTAGCCCGCCTGTTCAGCCAGCTTCCGCCGGGCTACCCCGATGAAGTGGTGTCCGACCGGGAGCGGTTGATACGGCTCGTCGACAAATGGTGGGGGCCACAAGTCGACGTCTGGTGGGCGCAGGAGCTGGCGCGGCACATGAAGGAGACGCAGGAGCGGCGCGCGAAGGAAAAGGAGGAGCTGGAGCGGTTCCTCGCCAGCGATCGAGTGAAGCCACACACGAGGATCGCGATCGAATTCGCGTCGGCGCTCGTTGAAAAGGACTTCTCGCGAGCGGAGAAGCTCCTCAGTCCAGAACTCCGCCGGGAACTGACAGAGGATGGCCTGCGGAAGAAGCTGTATGGCATGTTTGACGGCTACTCGCAGAGCGAACCACGAGCGATCCACTTTGACGAACAATCGCAGATGGAACACTGGCCAGGGAAGCGAATCGGAGACGTCGGCTGGGCATACGTTTCGATCGAGGGGGACGATTTTGTCGAAGCCGTGGCCGTCGTCGTGGCGTCCGTCGGGGGTCAATGCTTGATCCGCCAAGTCGAGTGGGGCCGGCCTTGAGCGCAGGTGATGATCCACCCGCGGCTCAGGGGCGGTCAGTCCGGTGCAGCGGCCTGGCGCGGCTCGTGGGAGACCCCGGTGGCTTGAGCAAAGCGAGCGCAGCGAGCGTGCCCTGGAACGGACGGCCCATGCACCGGGCACGTCCTCCGGGCTTTGCCCCAGCGGCCCGGGCGCTTCCGTGGCGATCTCGCGGTGGAGATGAGCGAGGCGGTTCCGCTATTTTCTGGAAGAAGGTTGGAAGGATTTCCCGGGTCCGTGCATGTTGACGTTGGTAGGCCGGTATCAGGGAGCCAGGCTCATGGGCGGAGGAGAACCTTCGGGCGCGCTCGGTGGCATCCGGACGCTGTTCAGCGACGGGATGCTCGGCGGGCTGACCGACAGGGAACTGCTGGAGCGGTTCGTGAACCGGAACGACTCCTCGGCGGAGGATGCGTTCACCATCCTCCTCGAGCGGCACGGGCCGATGGTCTGGGGCGTTTGTCGCCGGCTGCTGCCCGACCGATACGCCGCGGCCGACGCGTTTCAGGCGACGTTCCTGGTGCTGGTCGGCAGGGCCAGGGCGGTCAGGGTCGACGACTCTCTGGGGCCGTGGCTCCACGGCGTCAGCCGCCGCATCGCGGCACGGGCGCGGGCCACCTCCCTGCGCCGGAGGGCGCGCGAGACCGGCGGGGTCGAGGCGGTGGCCGGCCTGGCCTCTGATCCGGACCGTGCCGAGCGGCTCGCGATTCTGGATGAAGAGATCGGCCGCCTCCCCGAGCGTCAACGCGCGGCGGTCGTCCTTTGCGACCTGGAGGGTCTGCCTCACGAGGAGGCGGCGCGCCGGCTCGGCTGCCCGGTCGGGACGGTCGAGAGCCGCCTGTCCCGCGGGCGGCAGCGGCTGCGCGACCGCCTGGTGCGGCGCGGGCTCGCTCCGGCCGCCGCGGCGCTCTGGGCCGAGATGGCCCGCGAAGCTTCGGCCGCGATGCCCGCGGCGCTCCTCAAGCACTCGGCCCGGTTCATGACTGAGTTCTCCCGCGGCCGGCGCCGTCCCGGCGGCGGTCACCGCTCTTGCCGAAGGAGTGATCCGGATGATGTGGCTTACCAGGCTGAAACCGCTGGTCGCCGTCGCGGCGGCCCTGATCCTCACGACCGCCGGGGTCGCCGTCCAGGGACGCCAACAGCCCGTGCCTGAGGGGGGGCGGAAACAGGCCCCGGCCCAGGGAGTTGACCGTCCGGCCAGGGCGGCGAACGGCAAGACTGTCTCTCCTCCTAAGCCGACATACATCGAAGTCCGCTCGGTCCTGCTCGAGTGCCGAGAAACAAACCATCCCGCCGGTTCGGGTCGTTAACTACGGCCTGAAGTACCAAGACTTCGACCGGCTCATGGCCGCCGTTACGACCGTTACAAGGGCGGTGCCGATCCGTGAACTTCCCAGGCAGATCCGCCACCAGGGACACGCCATCGAGTGCCGCGTCGTGGGCACCACCCACGACTACGCCGCGGTTACTGGGTTGGAGATGGACCGGGGAAGATTCCTCACCGATGCGGACAATGCCGCGGCCCAGAACCATGTCGTCGTCAGCTCGGAGGTCGCCCAGGCCCTGTTCCCGGAAGAAGACCCGGTCGGAAAGTCGGTCAAGCTCGGGACCGACTACTACACAGTCGTCGGCGTGGTCAAGCAGGCCAATGATCTCAAGGACAATGTCTACATGCCCTTGATGACCTGCAGGCTCCGGTTCGGCGAGCGGATCGTCGACAACCGCTCCGGGAAGCGCGAGGCCGTGGAGACGCAGCTCTCGCGGCTCATCCTGGAAGTCCGCGATGGTGCCGACGTCGAGGCGACTGCCGCGCTCGTCAAGTCCACCCTCCAGCCGCACCACCCCAGGGGAGACGTCGAGGTCGTCATCCTCAAACCCGACCGTAAGACCAGGTAGGCCGGCACGGCGAGGCTCATCACGGTTTTTGACCCCGTGAGTGACTACGGCTGACGACCCCGTCAGGGTGGCGCTCGAGCAGACAGCTTCTGGTCGGGGGACTTGGCGTCCCTGGTCCGATAACGATGAGACGCCTGGACCAATTCAGTGATCGTGCACCGTATCCTCGACGACGCCGTCTCGATCCAAGTCGACGCTCACCATACACCAGGTCCCCCTCGTATAGAACCATGATTGCGAGCCGTCCGGTGCTTTGTTGATATGCGTTGGATTTCCGAGCAGTCTGACAACCTCCTTGCGGTTCATACCTGGTCGAACTTGCTTCAGCGTTTCCAGCGATGCGCCGTGACCCTCGGTCCACCAGTAGCCGGCGCAGGCAAAAACGCCAATCACGGTGAAAACGAGGAAGAGACCTGAGCGGACAAAGTTGCGGATTTCGTCACGCAATGGGTCCTCCTGCGGCACAAGAGCGAGATCTCGTCGTTTGCGGCGGGTCTGGTTTCTGGATGACGCTCGAGACTTTGCTGGTTGCGAGCGGCCCGGCCAGGTGTTTGCGCTCGGTGAGCCGGGCGTGACGGGCCGGACCACCGCGAATTTACTCGTCGGGGCATGCCGTCGTCCACGACGGGATGCCCAGTTCGCCGAGACGAAGCTTCTTGGCGGGTCTGGCGAGGCCTGGTTCAAGGGCCAGCGCCCTGCGTTTTCTTGAGCAGGTCGTTCACGTCCGCCCAGAGAGCGTTCCAGGCCTTGCGTTCCTCCTCGGGGAGTTTTTGCAGCGGCTCGGTTTCGCGCACGCCGACCAGGTCCGCGTCGTCTTGCCAGTGCTTGAGGGTCTGGGCGATGGCGCCCTTAGACTGGGGCGGGCCGGATTGGAGCAGCTTGGCCCAGGCGGCAAGTTCGGACTTCAGCCATTCGCGGGCTTGCTGGCGGAGCTTGGCCTTGGCGGCGGCGTCGGGCGCGGGATTGTCGGTCGCATTGCCGCTGCCCGCAAGAGCGGCGGCGCAGGCAGCGTTGTAGCAGTGCTGAGTCTCGCGCGATGCGGCGAGCTTGGGATCGGCCTGGAGCGCTTCGGCCCAGAGCCTGGCTGAGGTTGCGTACCGGGCGGTGTCATAAGCCCGCTGCGCCAGGGCGAGCCGTTCGGCGTTGTCCTTCGGGGCCTGTCCGCGGATCACGGCGGCCAGTCGGGCCTCGATGGCGGCAAATTGCGGGTCGCTCGCGTGCAGTTCAGTTAGTTCGCGCTGGGCAGCCGCGGCCTCGTCGTCGCGCCCGTGGCCCCGGGTGACCGTGATCAGTTGCGTCAGGTGAAAAGCCAGGTATTGCCGATACTTCGGATTCCGCGGATTGGTGGCGAGGGCCTTCTTCTGGCAGTCGATGGCCTGCTGGAGCAGGACGCGGGCCTCGGCAAACCGCCTGGCGCTGATGTCGAGCAGGGCCATGTTATGGAGGCCCCCACCGATGTCGCTGCTGTATTCGGGAAACTCGGGATGCTCGAGTGCCAGCTTTTGCCGGATCGCCAGCGCCGCCTCGTAAGCCTTGCGGGCCTCGGCAGGCGCGCCGGTGACGCTCAGCAGGCTGCCGAGGTTGTTGTGGCTGGCCGCCACGTCATTCTGGTAGTGGGTGACGGTGGGGTGTGCGTCGGCCAGCTTTTGCCGGATCGCCAGCGCCGCCTCGAATGCCCTGCGGGCCTCGGCAGGCGCACCGGCTGGCGCTCAACAGGACGCCGAGGTTGTTTTGGCTGCCCGCCAGGTCACTCTGGTACAGGGTGACGGTGGGGTGCGCGTCGGCCAGCTTTTGCTGGATCGCCAGCGCCGCCTCGTAAGCGTTGCGGGCCTCGGCAGGCGCACCGGTCTTGCTCAGCAGCCTGCCGAGGTTGTTGTGGCTGTTCGCCAGCTCATTCTTGTACTCGGTGACGGTGGGGTGCGCGTCGGCGAGCTCTTGCTGGATCGCCAGAGCCGCTTCATACGCCTTGCGGGCCTCGGCAGGCGCGCCGGTGTCGCGCAGTAGGTTGCCGAGGTTGTTGTGGCTTTTCGCCAGGTTGCTCTGGTACTCCGTGACGGTGGGGTGCGCGTCGGCCAGATTCTGCTGGATCGCCAGCACCGCCTCGTATGCCTTGCGGGCCTCGGCAGGCGCGCCGGTGGCGCTCCGCAGGTTGCCCAGGTTGTTGAGGCTGGTCGCCAGGTCATTCTGGTACTCGGCGTCGGCGGGGTGCGCGTCGAGGAGCTTTTGCCGGATCGCCAGCGCCGCCTCGAGCGACTTGCGGGCCTCGGCAGGCGCACCGGTGTCGCGCAGCAGGATGCCGCGTTGGTTGTGGCTGGCCGCCAGGCTGCTCTGGTACCGGGTGACGGTGGGGAGCGCGTCGGCTAGCTCCTGCAGGATCGCCAGCGCCGCCTCAATCGCCTTGCGGGCCTCGGCGAGCTTGCCGGTGGCGCGGAGCATCCCGCCCCGGCAATTCTGGATGGTTGCCAGGCCGAACTGGTGATCCGCCTCCTCGGGATGTTCGGCCGTGAGGCGCTCCCAGATCGCCAGACTTTCGTCATGCGAGCGTAGTCCGTCCTCCACATCGCCGATCTCGTCGGTCAAGTGGGCGTACTCGTGCATCGCTCCCGCCAGACGCGACAATGATTCGGGGCGGGTATCGCGGTCGAGCTGGAGGCGCTGGCGGAGGGCGCGGAAGAAGGCCAGTGGTTCCTGGAGCAGCCGCTTTCGCAGCGCGTCGAGCTCGGGATTGTTCTTGAGGACCGGCTCATTGGCGACGGCGTCGCGGAACTTCTTGACGGCGTCAATCGCCTGGGACTCGTTCGTCTCGCGCGGAGGCGCTCGCGGTAGAGGGCGATGTTCTTGGCGGCGAGGTCGTTGCGGGCCTTCGTCTGCACGGCCGACACCACGCCGAGGCCCACGGCTGCCATCACGAGAGTGGCGGCGGCCGACGCGACCAGCGTCCGATTGCGTTTCGCCCAGCGCCGGGCACGGCGCACGAGCGGTTCGGGGTACGCGGTCACCGGCTCGTCGGCCAGCCAGCGGTCGACGTCGCCGGCCAGGGCACGGGGCGAGGCGTAACGGTCGGCGGCGCCCACGGCCATTGCCTTGAGGCAAACGGCTTCCAGGGCCGGGTCGATTGCCGGGTCGACCTGCCGGGGCCGCGGGCAGGCGCCCTTCTGGACCTGTTGCAGAACCACACCGAGGTCGTCGCCCTCGAACGGCGGCTTGCCGGTGAGCAGGCAATAGAGAGTCGCGCCCAGGCTGTACACATCCGACTGCGGCCCGAGCTGGTCGAGGTCGCCGCGCGCTTGCTCGGGGCTCATGTAGGCCGGCGTGCCGATCGCGCTGCCGGGCAAGGTTTCGGCGCTGCCGCTGGCTGAGGCGGGGATCAGGGTGCGCTCGCCGGAGGCCGCGTCACCGTGGCCGAGGGCCTTGGCGAGCCCCCAGTCGACGACCAAAGTTTCGCCATACTTGCCGACGATGATGTTGCCCGGCTTGATGTCGCGGTGCAGCACACCGCGTGCGTGCGCATATTCGATCGCGTTGCAGACGTCGGTGAACCGGCGGAGGAGCTCGCGGAGTTCCAGCGAATGGCGTGTGGGGTCGGCCCGCAACTCGGTGCGCGTGTGAAATGCAGCGATGGCGTCCTTGAGTGTGTCGCCCCGGATGAACCGCATCGCGTAATAGGGGCGGCCGCCCTTGTGACGGCCGAGCCCGTACACGGGCACGATCCCCGGGTGCTCGAGGCCGCCGGTGATCTCGGCCTCGACGACGAATCGGTGGCGGCTGGTGGGGTTGTCGGCGTGGCGGTCGAGGATCTGCTTGAGGGCGACCTCGCGGTTGAGCTCACCATCGAGCGCCACGAACACCTCGCCCAGGCCACCGCGGGCGTAGGGCCGCAGGATACGGAATCGCTGACCATTGCTGGTGGCCGTACCGACGGCGTACCTGGCGGTGCGGTCAGCGTCGACGTCGTGGCCCGTCGAGGCCGAGCCGAGACGGGCCACGACCCCGTCGCTCAGGGGGTCCCGGATGCGCGCCAGGTAATCGCGCGTGGACTCTCCGGCCGGTAGGGCGGCCAAGCTCTTCTCGACGTCGCCCGCGTGGGTATCGACATGAAGATTCGTCAGGGCCTCGACGACCGCCCGCTGCGCGGCGCCGAGCTGACCCAGCGCGACAATGTGGTCGGGAAGGGGTCGGGATTTGTCGCTCGACCAGGCCTGGAACGCGTCGTCGAGCTGCGGCTGCTGGATCAGGCCATTGTGCAGCGCGAGCAGTCCGAAGAGAAAATGGCGATCGGCGGCGTTGAGCATGGGCTTGCCTCCGCTCCGCGGCGCAATGCTCTGTCAACTCAGATCAACTTGGCGAACAGACCTGACCATTGCGAGCACGAGGATCGCGCGGCGGATCGGTCGAATTATGCCATATTCAAAACGACGCGATCAGCGTGTATCGGCCGGTTGGACCGATGCCGGTGTCCGTTCATTCGGCGTTTGAACGTGAAGACGCGTCGACGCAGACGATGACGGAACCTGACGGTATGATGCTGCCCCCGTGCGGACATCGTCCGATCCGCGTTCGTCGGTGTTGATCCGTCGCTGAAAGGCTCCCCAGGCTGCGATTCGTCGCTGTTCATGGAACGCACACGGCGTCCTGGACGCGCGCGGCGCTGCGGAGCTGATCCAGCGGCGTCGTGGCTTCATCCGCGTGCCGATCGGCTCTCAGGGCCGTACTTGCTTATGGTTCAATCAAAGGACGCGCTTCTCGGCGCGATCTCGTCGACTTCGGGCGGCGTGGTTACGCGCAGCTGCTTGGCGACCTCGCCGGCATGGCGGAAGGCGCGGAGGACGTTGCCGCCCAAGATCTTGTGGACGTCGGCCTCGCTGTATCCGCGGCGCAGCAGCTCTTCGGTCAGGCGAGGGTAGCTCGAGACGTCGTCCAGCCCGACGGGCCACATGGTGATTCCGTCGAAGTCAGAGCCGATGCCGACGTGATCGATGCCGGCGACCTTGGCGATATGATCGATGTGGTCCGCGACGTCACGGTATGTCCCGCGTGGAAGCTTGGATCCCTCGGTTCGAAACCAGGCTTGCATCGCCTTGGTGCGCTCGGCCCGATCGGGGTACTTGGTGCGCATCTCGTCGATGACCGCGCGCATCCGCTTGCCCGAATCGGGGACGATGAACCCGGAATAGAAATTGACCATCACGACGCCGCCGTTTTGTTTCACGGCCGCGAGGATGTCGTCGGGCACGTTGCGCGGCGATGGGCAGATCGCGAAAGCGCTCGAATGGCTGGCGATCACGGGCGCCTGCGAGACGCGCAAGGCGTCGGCCATGGTGGCGGGCGAGACGTGCGAGATGTCGACCAGCATGCCCAGGCGGTTCATCTCCTTGACGACCCGCTCGCCGAACGGAGAGAGGCCGTCGTGCCTGGGGTCGTCGGTGGCCGAGTCGGCCCAGTCGAGGGTCGAGCCGTGGGTCAAGGTCATGTAGCGCGCGCCGAGCGCGGCGAAGGCGCGAAGCTGCGCAAAGCTGTTTTCGATCGCGACGCCCCCCTCAATCCCGATCAGCGACGCGATTTTGCCGGAGTGGGCGATGCGCTCGACGTCATCGGCGGTGTACGCCATCTCGAAGGCGTCGGGATAGCGGTCGACCATTCGCCGGACCAGGTCGATCTGCTCGTACGACAGTGCGCGCTGGGTTGGGGTGCTCGCTGGGAATGAACACCGACCAGAACTGCGCCTTCACCCCACCCTCGCGCAGCCTGGGGATGTCGGTCTGCCCGGAATCGAGCCGCTTGGCGAGATCGAACTTGCTCAAGCCAAGATCTCCCTCGGTGCGCAGCCGCCAGGGAAGGTCGTTATGGCCGTCGAAGAGCATCCCCGCGGCGTGGACCTGCCGCGCCTGCTCGGACACGGGCGGCAGTTGTTCCTGGCCAAGGCCGGCGCCGCCTGAGACCCCGTGGACCGACGCGAGGACCAACGCGGCGGCCAGGCGCTGGCGGCGATCAAACAGACGCGGCGCAGTTTCGACGAGAGTAGTCGGAACATGCTCATGTCGGCAACCTTCCCGATCGTGCGCGTGTTTTCAATGAAATCTTGTTCTGGCCGGTATGGACGCGATCTGGCCGCTGGTCGCGACGAGTGATTTTCGTTGGTGAAGTCACAGATTCACGAGTAGACTGACCGCCGAACTTGACGTCAGTTTCGTGACCACTCTCGCCGAGAGGCTCTCCCATGGCCGCCAACGCGAATTCTTCCGTGTTTTTCCTGGTCTCGGTGGTTCTCGTAGGCTCGAGTGCGGGTCTGGCCGCGCGGCCGGCGCCGCTCGCGAGCTGCCCGCGGAGAGCGCGGTCAAACCGGTCGAGGTGGTCCACACGGGCGACTATACCGAGGGCGTGGTCGTCGACCACGAAGGAAATCTATATTTTTCGCACGAGAAGATCGTGACCAAGGTCACCAAGGACGGCAAGGCATCGACCTGGGCGGTGACCGGCTCGCCCAACGGTCACAAGATCCTGGCCGACGGCACCCACCTGATCTGCGACGCGACGCCGGCATGCCCTACTGCATCTGGACGAGCGGGGCAATGAGCTCAAGCCGGCCGCGACGGAGTCGGACGGCAAGCCGCTGCGCGGCCCGAATGACCTGACGCTGGCCCCGACGTCGGGAGGCGTTTACTTCACCGACCCCGCGAGCTCGGACGAAAAAAATCCCGACGGCACGGTCCATTACCTGGACCGCGAGGGGGTCTGCCACACGGTTGCTCAGGGGCTGGCGTTTCCGAATGGAATCGTGATTCGCCCGAGCGGCAATGAGCTGCTGGTGGCCGAGAGCAAGCGGAACCGGATCCTGGCGTTCCCGGTGCTCGAGCCCGGCAAGCTCGGCGACGGCCAGGGTGCTGGTGGACCTGCCTCGCAAGGGGGAGGGCCAGGTCGACAATCAGCCCGACGGGATCGCGCTCGACGCCGAGGGAAACCTGTTCGTGGCTCATTATGGAATGAGGCAGGTGCAGGTCGTGAGCCCCGAGGGCAAGGTAATTCGCCGATATCCCGGCGGCAACCTGACGACCTCGAACGTGGCATTCGCCGGCCCGGCCATGGACCAGCTCTACGTCACCGGCGGCGACCCGGGCGGTCTGTTCCGCCTCGACCTGCCGGGTGCCAAGGGCCTCACGATCCTGCCGGCCCGGAGCGGCCGCTGATTGGGCGACTGACCGGCAGCCTGTGGGAGGCGCTCGAGCCAGGCCGTGGATGCAAGCGGTAAAGGTCGCTGGCGGCCGGATCAGGCCTTGCTCTGGCGAGACTGTCGTGCGATCGGGTAGACTTTCTTCGTCGATCCCGCCGCCGTGCGCCGGGATGAAAGCCGAAACCGGACCGTCGTGGGATTGGTCGTGGAATCGGCGTTGCGCCAAGCCGATTCCGAGGTGTTCCGTGCCATTTCGTCCCCGCAAGAAAAAGGTCCGGCAAGCGAAGTATCACCGCTGTGCGCGGTGCGGCTCGCAGGTTCGACGCCGCTCGGTGCGCTGCAAGCGGTGCTCGACGCCGCAGAAGCACAAGTAGCGGCGAGTCCAGGCTTTCTACGGGAACCTTCGGTGCCGAGGAGCGGTCGGCTCGGCTCAGTCGAGCGGACGGGGTCCGGGCTCGACGCCCGCTACGCTCGAGCGGTTGACGACGGCCACCCACAGGTCGGACTGAACGTGGATCTGGCAGGATAGCCGGATGTTGGGCTCGAGGTCGGTTTCTCGGGCAGCCGCTCCTGCTCGGTCGCCTGCATTGGCGGCGGATCGCCGGCCAGCACCTGGACGCGGCAGGTGGTGCAGCGCGCGTTGCCTCCGCAACGGTGCAGGATATCGATTCCGGCGTCCTCGATCGCCAGGACCAGTTTTTTCCCGGCCTCGACCTCGAATGACTTTTCACCCTCGACCGTCACGGTGGGCATGAGCTCTGGACTCCTGTCTCGCGCCGGCGGCCGGATCAGGCAACGGCGCTGCGCAGATGTGAATTCACCCGTAGGAAACGGTCCGCGGCGCCTGGCCGGCCAGCCTAGACGCTGCGCGGAGCGTCAAGGGTGCCAGTGTACCCACCCGCGATCGAACTGGGTACCGAGTACCCGGCCACGGAGCCGAGACTGCTCAAATAGAGCCGCGCGCGCGGCCGAGTGGCTCCCGGCATCGTGTCGGGAGCCGCTGGCTTTGACCGCCGGCTCACAGGGTTCCGGTCGGCCGGCGAACCGAGTGCCACGGGGTCGGCCTGGCTCAGGTCGGCTCGGGCCGTACCGCTCAGTATTGATCGGAGCTCAAGACCTCGGCACTGGCGCGGGTCGCGAGCGCCTGGTAGGTGCCAAACTGGGTCACGGTCGCGGTGGTGGTCCAGATGAAGGCGTTTGGCCCGGACGTCACGTAGCCGACGCCTGCGGGCGCTGAGTTGGTGCTGCTCGAGAACACGACGGGCGTGCCGATGAACGCCCACGAGTTGATGGAGTTCTTGATGAACCGGACCGAGCCGTCGCAGAATCCCCAGTTGACTCCGCCGGGATGCAAGCTGGCGGCGTCGGACGCCACGATGCCGCCGATGATCGGGATGCTGGCTCCGGCCGAGGAGACATTCGGCGGGAAGTAGGCTGTCACCATGGTGTCGAACCAGTGATGAGAGTTCCACGACCCGTCTGAGTTCTGAAACGCCACATCGTTCTTGGCGAAAAGGGTTTGGGCACGCTCGCCGAAGAGGAACGTGTTGCTGGTGCCGTCGGTGATACCGGCGATCTTGGTGGCGCTGTCGTTGTAGATCACGCCGTTGTACTGGGGAAACTCCGCTTGCCCGAAGTTCTGCTGGAAGGTGCCGGGAAAGGTCCCCTGGTTGGAGCCGTAGCTGGTGAACTGCTGAAGCCAGGTACCCGGGGGAAGCTTGCTCGACGTGCTCGACGAAGCTGGCGTTCGGCGTGTTAAAGCTGATGACCGTCGGCTGCCAGGGATCGCTGGGACAGTGAAGGCTGGCGATCTGGATGCCGGCGATCGTGATGTTGTCGGGCTCGAAATTGGAAAGGTTGAAGTTGGTGGCGTTGTAGACAGCCTGCTGCTCGAGGAACTGGGTGAGGAATATGAAGTTGGAGAAGTTCGGGAACTGGTACTGCCAGGCTTGCGGCGCCGGAGTACGAGTCACTGGGATAACTGCCGAACGCGCTCTCGTAGTTGGCGACGGCCAGGCCGAGCTGCTTGAGGTTGTTGGTGCACTGGGCGCGGCGGGCGGCCTCGCGGGCGCTTTGCACGGCCGGCAACAACAGGGCGATCAGCACGGCGATGATCGCGATGACGACCAGAAGCTCGATCAGAGTGAAACCGGCGCGGCGCCGCGAAGGGCTGAGAGTCCATGAGCAATCTCCTCGGCGTTTCAATCTCTGCTCTGTCCCACGCATGGACGAGCGGTTTGCCGAGTGCGACCGCCATTCTCCCGCGGGCGAGCGTCGGATCGACTCGGGCCGTCTCGTCCTGACTCGACTTAATGAGGCCGAGTCGTCTCCGGCGGTTACAAAGAATGCGTGAAGGAATGAATAACGCTCATGGATATCTTGGCGAGTTTTCTGACGGCGCGCTGCCGGCCCGGGGGCGTGCTCGGGCGACGCGGCGCGGCGGCGGACCGCCAGGGTCTTGCAAAGCCGGAGAGGCTGTGCCATATTTCACGATCTACCTCCTCCGGTCCGACGATTTGCCGCCATCAGCGGCCAACGATCGCGGTGCCTCCGATCTGGTGCCGAACGCCGGATCAGGACGAAGGGTGGGTGCCGGAGCTGGCCGGGATACAACCGAGGGACGAAAGCTGGCAGGTGGGTCTTTACGTGGCCGCCGTGCTGATTCCGCTGGCCGCGTTCGCGGTCGAGGCGATCTTCATCCGGCAGTTGAAGCGTACTGAACGCCTACATCGCCACCGGCGCGATCGCGTTCTCGTGCCTGCTCGCCTGATCGGCTTCCTCGACTACACGTGTCGAGAGCAGCTGTTTCTCACATGGCGCATGAAGCGCACGCCGGCGAGAGCGCGCCGACGGCGAGGACGCCGGCCGCGGCACGCGGCAGAGGCCCCGGCGCCACCACAAGCCGCTCGTCTGGTCGGCGAGCTTCGACTGGGTCGTCCTGGGGGGCACCGCCGGCGCCGTGCGCAGGCCGGCGGCGCCGGCGACCGAGGCCCGACCTGGTCGTGCCGCTGGGCGTCGCGATCGACAACCTGAGCGTCATCATGTTCCTGATGGTCACGTTCATCGCGACCTTGATCCACATCTACTCGATGGGCTACATGCACGACGACCCGCGGTACCCGCGGTTCTTCACCTATCTCTCGCTGTTCTGCTTCTCGATGCTGGGTCTGGTCGCCTCGTCGAATGTGTTCATGATCTTCATCTTCTGGGAGCTGGTCGGCGTTTGCTCGTACCTGCTGATCGGCTTCTGGTACGAAGAGAAAGTCCAACTGCGACGCGGCCAACAAGGCGTTCATCGTCAACCGGGTCGGCGACGTGGGGATGCTGATGGGCCTGGGGCTGCTCTGGACCAGCCTGGGCACGTTCAGCTTCCAGGAGATCAACCAGGGGCTGCGCAGCACGTCGGGAAAGCTGAACACGTGGTCACCCGGCGCAGCGGAGACGAGGTCGTCCAGCTCATCCTCGATCCGGCGACCCATCAAGGTCGCGAACGACGCCGTCACGGGCAAGCCGCGCGAGATCCCGTACTGGATGTTGACGCTGGCGGGCCTGGGGATCTTCGCCGGCTGCGTGGGCAAGAGCGCCCAGTTTCCGCTCCACGTCTGGCTGCCGGACGCCATGGCCGGCCCGACGCCGGTCTCGGCCCTGATCCACGCGGCGACGATGGTGGCGGCCGGGGTGTATCTGGTCGGGCGGTTTTTCCCGCTGTTCACGGGCGACGTGCTGCTTTATATCGCCTACACCGGCGGGATCACGCTGTTCATCGCCGCGACGATCGCGATGGTCCAGACCGACTACAAGAAAGTGCTTGCTTATTCGACGGTCAGCCAGCTCGGCTTCATGATGCTGGGCCTGGGGGTCGGCGGCTGGGCGGCCGGGCTGTTTCACCTGCTGACGCACGCCTTCTTCAAGGCCCTGCTGTTCCTGGGCGCCGGCAGCGTCTATCACAGCGTTCACACCTACGAGATGCCGGCCCTGGGCGGCTTGCTCAAGAAGATGCCGCGCACCGGCTATGCGATGCTGGTCGGAACGCTGGCGATCTCGGGCGTGCCGTTTTTCAGCGGGTTCTACTCGAAGGATGCGATCCTGGCGGCCGCGCTGGCCCGGGTGCTCGCAGAGCCCCGAGCACTTCCTGCTCTTCCTGCTGCCGGCGGTCGGGGCGGTCTTGACGGCTTTCTACATGTTCCGGATGTGGTTCCTGACGTTCGCCGGCGAGCCGCGCGGCTTCCCCTCGGCGGCCGAGGCGGTGCACTCGCACGTTCACGACGAGGAACACGCTCTGGACCACGGCCACGGGCACGGGCACGACCGCAACCCGGCCGCGCACGCTCACGAGAGCGAGCCGATCATGACCTGGCCGCTCATGATCCTGGCGTTCTTCAGCATCTTCAGCGGCTGGACGCTCGCGCTGGGGCTCCCGTTCGGCACGCCGGTGCTCGAGCACATGCTCGAATACGGCGAGCCGTACCGGGCCATCGACATCCACGCGCAGCACCACTACTATGCCCTGGGCGCTTCGCTCGTTGATCATGCTGTCGGGCATCGGGCTGGCCTTGCTCTACTACGCTCCCAAGGGCTTCCCCTACTTTGTTCCGACCCGATTCAGCGCGGCCCGGACCGCCGAGCGGCTGGGCGGGATCTACGGTTCCTGGTCCACAAGTGGTATTTCGACGAGCTCTACTGGGCCGTCTTCGTGCGGCCCTGCCTGGCGCTTGCCCGGTTCTGCCGCCAGATCGACAAGGTCTTGATCGACGGCCTGGTCAACGGCTCGGCGGCCGCCACGGCGCTCCTGAGCCGGCTGGAAGGGGTCTTCGACATGATCGCCGTCGATCGGCTGGTGAACCTGACGGGCAAGGCCGTTTACGCCGCCGGCGATTGGAGCCGCTCGATCCAGACCGGCCGGCTGCGCAATTACCTGATGTTTCTGGCCGTCGCCCTGGTCGGCCTCTTCGCCGGGGTCTTCGTCTGGATCCGAAGCTAGACGGTTCGACCGCGGTCGACCTGGCCGTCGCACGCCCGACGCAGCATCGATCGCGACACTCACGAATCCTGAAATCAGTCTCGATCGACGATACTTCGCCTTCTGAACCGGTGACTGCCCCATGTTGAGCGACAACCTGCTGCTGACCTCCTTGTGGTTGGTTCCCTTGATCGGCGTGGCGATCGTGTCCTGGCGCTGCCCAAGCGGTCGGAACAGGCCGTCAAGTGGGTGTCGCTGGGCTTCACCTCGCTCACGTTTCTGATCACGCTGGTGATGCTGGGGGTCTACCTGAACGGCAGTCCGACGACGGGCGCGCAGGCGCCGCTGCGAGACCGGGCCGCGCAACAACAAGCTCACTGGAGCCGATGGCCAGCTGCACCGTGACCGACGAGTCGAGGACGGCCGAGGGCGACCTGGTCGTCCGCCGCGCATGGATCCCTTATTTCAACATCCAGTACTACCTGGGCGTCGACGGGATCAGCCTGAGCCTGGTCGTGCTGACCGGGCTCGTGAGCGTGCTGGCGTGCCTGGCCTCGTGGAACATCGACAAGCAGGTCAAGGGCTACTTCGCGCTCTACTTGCTGCTGTGCGCCAGCATGATCGGCGTCTTCATCTCGCTCGACCTGTTCTTGTTCTACGTCTTCTTCGAGGTGATGCTGCTTGCCGATGTACTTCCTGATCGGCATCTGGGGCGGCCCGCGGCGCGAGTACGCCGCGATCAAGTTCCTGCTGTACACGCTGTTCGGCTCGGTCTTCATCCTGGTCGCGATCCTGATCCTCTATTTCTGGCAGAGCCGTGTCGGCCGTGCCCGGCTTCACGGGCCATTCGTTCGACGTCGGTGCAGCTCGCGACGATCGCCAGCGAGACCAGCTACTATCCGCGCTCGGTCCAGTGGTGGGTGTTCATCCTGTTCTTCATCGGGTTCATCGTCAAGCTGCCCTCGTTCCCGTTCCACACGTGGCTTCCCGATGCGCACGTCGAGGCCCCGACGCCGATCAGCATGATCCTGGCGGGCATTCTGCTCAAGATCGGCGGCTACGGCCTGATCCGGCTGGCCTGGCCGCTGGCCCCGGCCGGTGCCTACGACTGGTCGATGTTCGTCGCCGTTCTCGGAGTCTTCAGCATCCTCTACGGCGCGCTGGTGGCGATGGCCCAGACCGACTTCAAGAAGCTGGTCGCCTACAGCTCGGTCAGCCACATGGGCTACGTGACCCTGGGAATGGCCGTCATGGCGATCTTCGCCGCCGACGGCACCGCCAGCTCGATCCGCGCTACTACGCCTACGGGGTCAACGGCGCGATGTTCATGATGCTGGCCCACGGCATCACCTCGGCCGGCATGTTCTTCCTGGTCGGCGTCATCTACGACCGGGCACACACCCGCGATTTGAACAAGCTGGGCGGCCTGGGCAACATCATGCCGCTCTACGGCGCGCATCTCGTACATCATCTTCTTCGGCTCGATGGGCCTGCCGGGCCTTTGCGGCTTCGTCGCCGAGGTGTTCGTCGTGCTCTCGGCGTTCAATTACAGTCCGCTGCTGGCGATCCTGGCCGCGGCGGCCGTGATCTTGACGGCCGGCTACATCCTCTGGACCGTCCAGCGCGTCTTTCTGGGCCGAAGCGAGGCCTGGAAGGGCCTGCCCGACATGAATCTGCGCGAGATCGTCATCGCCGTTCCGCTGGTGGTCTTGACCATCGCGCATGGGGATCTTCCCGCAGCCGCTCGTGCTGAGCTGGATGGGCCCCTCGGTCGACCAGATGGTCCAGGGCGTCGTGACGGCCCGGGAGATCAACGTTCAGCCCGACCAGTTGCGACAAGCCGGCCGCCAGACACCGGCACCACCATCCGAAGCGCCGCTTTCGCCCACGGTCGTCGCATCCTCCCGGGGCGAAGTCGCTACGGAAGACCCACTCGAGGGTTCCGCAACCGCCGCGAGACCGGCGGCGATTCACTGAGAACGATGGGCGCGCATCGTGCTCTCGCAGGTGAAGACGTGACCCGCGCGAGGTCGTCCCATCGGCGCCGAGCGAGCGTCCGGGACGTCCGGTCTCGGGGGTCGCCGTGATCGCAACGAAGTTTTCGTGCTGATCTTGCATCAGATTTCGATCCGGTGTAGCTTGCGGCCCACGTCGGATCCTCGCGGGCCGCGGCGGTCGTGTCGACTCATCCGGAGGGCGACGAGCCGGGCCGCCGATCGACGCTGAAATTCGCCGACCGGTCGCTCGAGGCCACGCTCCTCTCTAGCGACGAAAACTGATTCACCACGAGGGAAGAAGAGTGGTAAACCAAGGGCAGCGACCCGGATAGGTCGAGGAACGCACACGCAGGAAGGAGTCGAACTGCTATGCGAGCCAGGTCATGGATGGCCGCTCTCGCCTTGATCGGCGGAACGTCGATCGCCGTCGGACGCGCGCTGCCGCCACTGGTGGCTGGCCCGACGCAGGCCCAGGGTCAACCGCAGGCTGCGGTACCGCCAGAGCCCCCCGCTCCAACAAGTCAATCAACGTCGCCGGAGGGACGCATCAAATCGGTGCAGCTCAACCTCGTGGTCGCCGGCTTGACTCCGGACGGTTGCGATATCGAGGTCAAGCCCGGCAATGCAAGCTGCCGGTTCCGCGTTTTCAACGATGCGGGAAAGGAGAGCCGTCAGCACGTTCCATCAAGCGGGAGGGCGCAGATCGAGCTCCGCGACGTGGAGCTGCGCGGCGCCGACCGGACGGTCACGGTTGCCCTCATCGTGCGCGAACGGGGACAAGGGAGCCGGACGATCTACCGCGGCTTCCGACTGCCCGCTCGTGAAAAAGCGGCCGCTGGCGGGAATGCCGCAGCGACGGCCCCGATCGCCACGGCTGCTCCCGCATTCACGTGCTATCTAAGTGCCCTTCGAGACTCGCGAGAGTCGAAGAGGCACGTTCCCGGAAGTAGGATCGGTGTGGCGCGGCCAATGCCGAAGGCACAACTGCCCCGGCGCCGGGATGCCGAGCCTGGGATTGCGGGGCGCAAGGCACTTCACTTCAGCGTGATGGGATCAAGCTGATTCGTTTGCGGCTTCACGGTGACGACCAATCCCGAGCTGTCTTCGTCGGTGTACTTGGTCGGGAACAGCGCCTTCCTGGACTTCGGATTGGATTGCAAGCGGGGCGATTCGACGCGAACCTTGTAGTCGCCGGCGGGCGCGCCCGCTCCCGAGCCCCCGGTTGTCACCGCGAAGGTGCCGTCCGAGGAGAGCTGCGCGCTGGGGGTAACGGTCAGGTCGCCCTTGGGGACGAGATAGATCCACCCCTCGCTCAAGGGACTGCCATCCGCGAGCACAACTTTGCCCTTCACTTCATAGACCTGTAGGTTTGGCAGGGAATCTTGCTGGTGGCAGCCGGCCAGCCCGGCGCACGCGGCGGCGAGCAGAAGGCGCGACCAGACCCGGGCGCGAGTCGTTCGAACGGCTCTGGCTATGGGTGTTACGTTCATACGAGATACTCCTGGAGCTATAACGCAGAAATCAAGTGGGTCGGCGGAACGCGATGGTATCCGCCGACCCTCCAGACCCACTCAAGCGCGAACCGAATCAGTACTCGTCAGACGAGATGGTCTCGCCGCCGGAGAGCGAGAGGAGCGACTTTGAAGGCCACGAGATCGACCGTATCCTTGATGAAGTGGACAGAGCCATCGCCGAACAGGGCGTTGACGCCGCCGGGGTGGAACGAATAGGGCTCCTCGTTTTGCCCCGCCTGGTTGCCCGCGGTCGCGGTCGTCGTTGGCCAGGGGACGCCCTCGTTCGTCGGTAGACCCTTGTTGTTGGGCTGGCCGGAGGTCCCGAACGCGCAGCCCGGATCGGCCCATCTCCAGTAGCGGTGGCGGACCAGTCGGACCGCCGGCAGGCCCGAGCCCGCGGACGACCGGATACTGCCCCTCGAAGAACTGGCTGACGAACCGCTCGTCGCGGCCGGCGCACTCGATGATCGCGATCGTGTTGCTCATTCCGTCGGTGATCTCGCTGATGGCGGTCTTGCCGTCTTTCAGCAGCCCTTTGGTCGCGAGTGTCTTGTTGCGATAGGGCACGATCGTGGTGGCGCCGACGCCGCCCGTGGTGAGCACACCGAGCTGCACATTGATGTCGGTGTACACCGACGGAGCGTAGTCCATGTATCCGTAGCCGGCGCCGGTCGCCTGTTCGTAAGGCGACGCGTTCGGGTCGCTCGGCGCAGTGTCGCGGGGGGCCGAGCGAGGGGTCGACGGGCACAGAAAATGCTGATGGCGGGCGAGGTACCGGTGAAGTTGCCGCCGCTGGCATCGTTGTACTCGTACGAGAAGTTGAGCGCGTTATACTGTGAGCCCGCCTTCCATGATAGCCCAGGATGCGGGCCTGAACGCTGAATCCGGTGTCGGGAAACATGACCGACGGGGGCGTGGTCGTGAGATTGATCGACTTGCACGCGGGCGGGAATGCGCCTTGGCTGCTCTCATAGTTGAAGAGCGCCAGGCCCATCTGCTTGAGATTGTTGGTGCACTGCGGCCGCCGCGCCGCTTCGCGCGCTGACTGCACCGCCGGCAGCAAAAGGGCGATCAGAACAGCGATGATCGCGATCACGACCAGAAATTCGATCAGCGTGAATCCTCGCCTGGAAGACCGCTTCGACATCATTTCGTCTCCTCATCACGCTACGTTAGGGAACTGTTCGATTCGAACAGTGCGTCCGGTTTCAAGGATTCGCACCAGGGTCACATTACATGTGATTCCAGACGATCGCGCATCCGCTTGAGGCTGTCTCAGGGCTCTGCTCGTATGGCCCGTGCGGGCGGCTTGCTTGCAGAGTGCCGGTCGTCCTTGACCCTCCTGCGCTCTCGTCGCGATTTCCTATTCTGATAATTTCGACCGGATGAGTCAAGTATAATCTCGGTCGATGAAGTCGAGATTATGAGAATCGTGGTTTTTTTTCAGCATGGGTGGGTGCCGCGATATTTCTTTTTGTCTGGATCTCATTACTGAATATCGGTTATGGCTATGATTCGCCCGGTGCCCGCCGCGGCGTCGATCGTCATCATGGGAACTTTAGGCAAGAAAACTCGACCTGGCCTGCCAACGATCCCGCACGAAACCCGACGATCGAAAGCGTCGAACGCGCCTGATTTCGAGCGTTTTGAGATCGATCGTGCTTGAATTGGTCTCGCGTGGATGGGTGTAGAAACGTCGGAAAATACGCGGATATGAACGCATGAGTGGACGAGCAAACCGGCGTGGAGCTCCGGCCCGGGCGTGACGCCGATCGCGGAAGCGAGACGGTGATGCGCGTCCTTGCGGGACGAAAGGGATGTGCAGGCCGGTGCCCGCCGTTTGCGCGGCGATATCATGGTGAGGCCCAGCATCGCTCGTGGGGGGCGAGCGATGCTGTTTGGCTGCGTGCGACTCGAATCTGACAAGGGTGACTTATTCATGAGTGAATCGATGAACCGACGTCGTTTCATGGGCACGACGGCCGCGGCGAGCTTGAGCACGCTGGCGATCGGGGCAGCGCCGGAGAAGCCGGCCGGCGCGAAGAAGCCGATCGTCGTCGCCAGCGGCAACGGCCTGCGCGCGGTCGAGAAGGCGATGGAGCTGTTGAAGAGCGGGCATGACCCGCTCGACGCGGCGATCGAGGGCGTGGCGATCGTCGAAGCCGACCCCAAGGACCACTCGGTCGGCTACGGAGGTCTTCCCAACGAAGACGGCGTCGTCGAGCTGGATGCCGCCGTCATGCACGGGCCGACTCACGGCGGCGGCTCGGTGGCCTCGATCCGCAACATCATGCACCCCGCCGCCGTGGCCCGGGTGGTGATGCAGCGCACCCGGCACTGTCTGCTGGTCGGCGAGGGAGCGCTGCGGTTCGCCCGGGCACACGGCTTTCCCGAGGTCGATCTCCTGACCGACGAGAGCCGGCGGATCTGGCTGCACTGGAAAGAGACCCGCGACGCGAAGGACGACTGGCTGCCGCCTCCCGACGAGAAGGTCGCCGCGTTCATCCGCGAAATGGTCGGCCAATCGAGTCACCGGCACGATTCACTGCTCGGCGCTCGACACCCACGGCGACCTGGGCTGCACGACGACGACCTCGGGCCTGTCCTGGAAGATCCCCGGCCGCGTCGGCGATTCGCCGATCCTGGGAGCCGGGCTTTATCTGGACAACGAGGTCGGGCTCGGCCGGCTCGACGGGCGTCGGCGAGGCCAATCTCCTGAATCTCTCGAGCTACCTGGTGGTCGAAGGGATGCGGCGCGGCTGCATCCCAAGGACGCGATCATGGAAACCTGCAAGCGAATCGCCGACGACCAGCATCCGCGACCCCAAGCGGCGGCGAGCCGACGGCAAGACCACGTTCAACGTGTCGTTCTACGCCGTCAGCAAGGATGGCAAGTTCGCCGGCGGATCGATCTATCCCGGGCGGGAAGATGGCCGTCCACGACGGCGAATCGGCCCGGCTCGTGCCGTGCGACCCGCTCTTCGAGAAATGAACTGGCGACGCGCGAGAGTGTTCGGCGGACGAAAAGCCCGAGGTCAAGCCCGCGGACTTGACCTCGGGCCGCGGCCGCAGCGAGGAACGATCGGCTCGAATCGCTATAACGAGCTGCGCTGATCGGATCGATCAATACTGGTCGGCTGAGATGACCTCGCCGCCGTTGAGCGTGACAAGGCCACGCAGCGTGACGACGTTGACCGAGTCCTTGAGAAGCGGACGCTGCCGTCGCCCATCAGAGACGTTGACAGCCGCCCGGGTGGAACGAGCGAGCTCGTCGTTATTGCCGGCGTTGTTGCCCTGGGCGACGAAGGGACCCGCGGTTCGGCCAATCGACGCCTTCGTGGTCTGGACGATACTTGTTATTCGGTGGCCGGAAACGCCGAAGCTCTCGTCGGGCTCTGCCCAGCGCCAGTAGCGCCGATAACGAGCCTCGCCGCCGGCCGGCCCGGGATCGTTGGGGTTGATGCCGCCAGGATAGGCCGTGCGTCGTAGGATCGTCGCTCCTGTCGGCAATACGTGTCCTGAGTGTAGGGGCTCAGGTAGCGCGGGTCGCGGCCGGCGTCTTCGCCGATGGCGATCGTGTTGCTCGTGCCGTCGGTGATCTCGGCGATCCGCGTCTTGCCCTGCTTGAGCAAGCCGTTGGCGCGGGACGGCTTGTTCCGGTACGGCGTGGCCGGAGTCGAGCCGACGCCACCGGTCTGCCGAGCGGGCTGATGTCGACGTAGCAGGTCGGCACCGTAGTCGTTATAGCCATAGCCCTGCCGCCGACACGGCCGAGATACCGCCGTCGTTCGGGATCGGTGCCGTCGCGGCCGCCGTCCGGGCTGCGAGTCGACGACGGGCAGATGAAGACGGCCACGACCTGCGAGCGCCGGTAAAATTGATGCCCTGAGCATCGTTGTACTCGTAGATGTTGAAATTGAGCGAGTTGAACGCCGCTCCCGCCTTCCATGTACGGCAGGATGCGGGCCAGAGCACTCAAGCCGCCGTCGACGAACTGGCTGTTGGGTAGGTACGGCGTCGGGATCGTGCCGAAATTGGTCGACTCGCCCGCGGGCGGGAAACGCACCGTTGCTGCTCTCGTAGTTGTGCAGGGCGAGGCCGATCTGCTTGAGGTTGTTGGTGCACTGGGCGCGGCGGGCCGCCTCGCGTGCCGACTGCACCGCCGGCAAGAGCAGCGCGATCAAGACGGCGATGATCGCGATCACCACCAGAAGCTCGATCAAGGTAAAGGCCGGACGAAGATACGTTGCGATCTCGTCCGAGATCTCATGGGAGTTGTTCTCCTGTAAGACGCTAAAGGGTAATTCCGCCGAAAAAGAATTGACTCGAAGTTTAAAACGCGAGCATTCGCAGCTCCGCACGCAACACCGGGCATCCTTGCTGCGTCGTCGCCCCGCCGCAGCGAGGCGACCCGTCACCGACCGCCGCGAGAATTCGTGGAGCTCACGCTGTCTTTTGGCTCCAGCTTGAACTCAAACTTGTTTTTGGTCTCATCTCCGGTAACCGTTGCCTTCAGATCCGAGCCGTCTTCATCGGCGTACTTTCCGGCGAACGGCAGACTCGCCGTCGATTTCGACTTGGAGCCTCTGGGCATCCATCGAGCGCCGGTTCGACGACGACCCGATACTCGCCCGCGGGCAGCCCGTCGCCGTTGGGACTCTTGAAATCGAATCCGCCATCGCTCTCGAGACCCGTCCAGGCGCTCAGCGTCGATTTCGTGGCAAAAAATCCGACGCGGCCCCCTGCCAGAGGCTTGCCATCATGGAGGACAATCTTCCCTTTGACAGGATAGAGCGTTTGGCCGCTCAAGGGATTGCCGCTGCCGCAGCCCGTCGCGGCTGCCAGCGACAAGGTCGAGAAGACGAACAGGCCGCAGTCGCGGGCCGGCGTAACCACGTTGCTGATCGATCAAACTCATCGTGACTTTCTCGCTCGGTGCCAGATCGCGTGGGAGAAGGCCGAACAATCAAGCGCAAACGAGCGGCTTGCCTTCTCAAATTTCGCAGCGGCCACTCCCCGGCCTTCGGCGAATTCGCGCGCGGTTCCTGCCCCGCGACCCTTCGAGGAGAGAGGAATCCGGTGCCGAAAAACTCGCCACCTCTCTAGAGAGAACTGTACGCGGAGAAGCCTGCAAAGCCAGTGAATTCTTGGTGAAATCAAGAGAGAATAGAAGCACAAGTTAAATTTCTTAAATCAGTAAGTCATCATCGCTTACTCGAGCAAACGGGACCGCACCGACCCGCTTCGTAAGTCGAATCTCTCGCTCGAACCCGCGGTTGGCTTGGGTGTGATTTCGTCTCGACCGAGGAACGACTTGCCGGAACACTCGACGTTCGAGCAACGCGTCTCTCGCAAGTGGTTGTCGATTCAAACGGCAACGCCAACGGATGCGCCACGACCCAAACACAGCGCACGCGCCGCCTCCTGTCTGCTGCAATGACAGAAGCACGAATCTAGCACACCCCCCACGCACTCGCGTGAAGGTTTCGCGAAGAATCCGAGAGGGTTTTGCGGGTGCGCGTGCGTTGGCGGCTGGCCGAAGAGGGTGAGAAGCCGGTGGTATCGAGCTCAGAGGTCGTCAGAGTCGTCGGACAGCGAGTCTTCGAGCTCGACAGCCCGGTCGCGCGGCCGCGCCGCAGCGGTCGGGGCGGGGGCGCGCGGGCCGGCGACCGCCGACGCGCCGGCGTCGATCCTCGCGGTCGCGCCGCGCTGGCCCAGCAGGCGCACGTTGCCCTGGCCGACCGCGGCTTCCAGGTCGGCGATCAGCCGGTCGTCGTAGCGAACGCGCAAGGAGGCACCGGCTTGGTAGACGGCCCGGCGGACGTGTTCCAGCCCGACGAGCTCGAGGTAAAGGTCGAGGTTTCCGGGTCGGACTCGCACGGCCCGGAGCAAGCGCTCGAGGTGCTCGGTCTGGTGCAGCCCCTTGTGCAGCCGCACGACGACGCCGCGCGTCAGCTCGGCGGGCCCTGCTCGAGCGGGATGATCCGGCTGATGACCAGCTCGGCCGGGTCGCGGCGGCGGTCGAGCGTTCCCTTGACGAAGACGATCTGGTCGTTCTTGACCAGGTCGGCCATCTTGGCGAATTCCTCCGGCCAGAGCATGGCCGGGGCGGTGCCGCTCAAATCCTCGAACGTGAGTTTCGCCATCCGGGTGAGCCCGGACCGGCTCTTCTGCACGTTTCGTTCCTTGACGTTGGTGATCATTCCGCCCAGGATGACTTCGGTCTTCTCCGGCGCGGACGGCAGGTCGGCGGCGCGGTGGGTCGCCAGGGCCTGGAGCAAGCCGGCGTGCCGGGTCAGCGGATGGCTCGACATGTAAAAGCCGAGCGCCTTCTTCTCGCCAGCGAGTTCGAGCGTCGGACATCTCCGGCACTTCCGGCAAGAGAAAGTGTGGCGCGACGTGGCCGTTTCCGCCGTTCCTCGAGGCGAGCGGTCGGTCGATTCGAGATCGTCGAAGAGCCCGAGCTGGCCGCGGCGGCGATCGTCTTGTTTCGACTGGCCGGCCTGGATGCGCTCGCGGCAAGATCGCCAGAAGCTGCGATCGCCGGCGCTCTCCAGGCAATCGAATGCACCGGCCCGGATCAGCGTCTCGACGCAGCCGGCGCCGACCTCCTTGGTCGAGACCCGCTCGAAGAAGTCGTCGAGACTCAGGAATGGCCCTTCTGCTCCCGCGCCTTCACGATCGCCTCGACGGCCTTGAACCCGACCCCCTTGATGGCCCCCAGCCCGAAGTGGATCGTCCCTTCGCTGGCCACCCGGAAGTCGAGATGTCCCTCGTTGATGTTCGGCTGCAGGACGTCGATCCCCAGCCGGCGGCAATCCTCGATGTGTTCGATGAAGAACTTGTCGCGCTCGGCACCGTCCATCTCCGACGAGAGCACGGCGGCCATGTACTCGGTCGGGTAATGGGCCTTGAGATAAGCCGTCTGAAAGGCGACCAGGGCGTAGGCCGTGCTGTGCGACTTGTTGAACCCGTAGCCGCCGAAGTGCACGATCAAGTCGAAGATCTTGGCCGATTTCTGCTCGGTCGAGCCCCTGGGCCATCGCTCCCTTCAAGAACTGGTCGCGGCTCTGGGCGATGACGTCGGCCTTCTTCTTCGAGATCGCCTTGATCGTGGCGTACGCCTGCGAGAGCTCGATGCCCCCCAGGCGGTTCAGGATCCGCATGACCTGTTCTTGATAGACCATCACCCCGTAGGTTTCCTCGAGGACCTCCTTGAGAACGGGATGCAGGTAGGTCGCCTGCTTGCGGCCGTTCTTGACGTCGACGTACTCATCGACCATGCCGCCGTTCAAAGGGCCCGGGCGATAGAGCGCATTGGTGGCGATGATGTCGGCGAAGCGGTCCGGCTTCATCTTGATCAGGAGGTCGCGGATGCCGGCCGACTCGAGCTGGAAGACACCCTTCGATTCGCCGCGCTGCAAGAGCTCGAAGGTCTTGGCGTCGTCCAGCGGAAGATGGTCGATGTCGATGGGCGACTCGGGATGCCGCTCGTTGATGCGCCGGACGGCCGCCTCGAGCGTGGTGAGGTTGCGCAGGCCCAGGAAGTCCATCTTCAGCAGGCCGGCCTTCTCGATGTCGCCCATCTCCCACTGGGTGGTGACCACCTCCTTGGCCTTGTCTTTGTTGGGAAGCTTCTGAAGCGGGACGAGCTCTTCGAGCGGCCGGTCGGCGATCACCACGCCCGCGGCGTGCGTGCCGACGTTGCGGTTCATCCCTTCGAGCCGGCGGGCAAAATCGAGCAGCCGCGCGACCTCGGGGTCTTCGTCGGCCATTCGCCGCAAGGCCGGCTCTTCCTTGATCGCCTCCGTCGATCGTGATGTTCAGCCGCCCCGGCACCAGCTTGTTGATCTGCTCGACCCGCGCCAGCGGGATGTTGAGCGCCCGGCCGACGTCCTTGATCGCCGCCTTGGTCTTGAGCGTGCCGAAGGTGCCGATCTGGGCGACATTGGCGTCGCCGTACTTCTTCCGGACGTACTCGATAACCTCGTAGCGCCGCTCCTGGCACAGGTCGATGTCGATGTCCGGCGCTTCGGAGCGATTCGGGTCGAGGAACCGCTCGAAGAGCAAGTCGTACTTCATCGGACAGACGTGGCTGATCTGAAGCAGATAGCTGACGAGCGCCCCGCAGGCCGAGCCGCGGGCCGAGGCCGGAATGCCGCGCTCGCGCGCATAACGCACGAAGTCCCAGACGATCAGGAAGTACGAGGCAAACCCCATCCGGTTGATCACCGAAAGCTCGTGGTCCAGCCGCTCCCGCGCTCCGGCGGCGGGCTCTCGCCATAGCGCTTGCGCAGTCCCTGCTTCGCACAGCTCGCGCAGGTAGTCCTCGGGGGTCTTGCTCTCCGGCGGCTGAAACGACGGAAAGCAGCGGCGGCCCGAGGCCCAGGCTTTCGTAGTTGCGGCTCGACCATCTCGGCGATCCGCGCCGAGGTGGCCAGCGCCTCCTCATGCCCCGGCATCGCCGCATACATCTCTTCCGGGCTGCGAACGATAGAACTCCTCGGTCTCGAACCGCATCCGGGTCGGGTCATCGACCGTCTTGCCGGTGTGAATGCACAGCAGCACGTCGTGCGCGGCGGCGTCGTCGCGAGTCAGATAGTGGGCGTCGCTGGTGGCGACCAGCGGGCAGCCCCATCCGCTGCGCGATGTCGATCGCGCCCTGCGGCGCATTCCTTCTGAATCCCGACGCCGTTGTCCTGGATCTCGACGAAGAAGTTCTCTTCGCCGAAGACCTTCTGATACCAGGCGCAGAGCCGCTCGGCTTCGGCCGTCTTGCCGTGCAGGATGTAGTCGGAAAACTCGGCCGATGCGCATCCGGACAGGCAGATCAGCCCCTCGCGAGTGCCGCTCGAGGATCTCCTTGTCGATCCGCGGCTTGTAGTAAAACCCCTCGAGGAATGAAAGCGACGACAGCCGCATCAGGTTGCGGAAGCCCGTGGCGTCGCGCGCCAGCAGCGTCAGGTGAAAGGAATGCTCCTGCCCCGAGACGCCCCCGCCGCTGCGCTCGGTTCGATTCCCCGGGGCCACGTAGGCCTCCAGCCCGACGATCGGCACGATCCCGGCCGCTTTCGCCTCCCGGAGCAGCTCGACCGCGCCGTAAAGGTTGCCGTGATCCGTCAGCGCCAGCGCCGGCATTCCCAGCGCCTTGGTGCGCTCGACCAGATCCGGAATCTTGCTCGCGCCGTCCAGGAGGCTGTAGTGGCTGTGGCAATGAAGATGCACGAACGGCAGGCTGGACATCGTGATGTCACTCGTGGTGTGGCCGCTCGGCGCACCGCGGGCCAACTGCGGGGGACTCGGGTCCATCCCAACGTCCCGGTCGCTGCACCACCGCGATCGCGAACCGCGACGAGCCCAGTCTACCATATCGCGCGACTCCGCCGAAGGCCGCATCGACCGCGAGTGCCAGCCGTCAGGCGGTCGCGCGGCATCGATCGAACGATCGCTCGGCGGTCACCGGCGCCAGTACCAAAGTGCTCCGCCGCCAGCCAGACCGGCGATCGACGCCGGATCCTCGGCGACGAGCGGCGCAATCGATGGCGCGATCGACTCGATGCAGCCGACGTTATCCGCATCCTGGACGATCTCACGGGTGCAAGCACGCGTGCTCGGAAAACACGCTACCGCGAGCCTGGATCAGGGGCCAATCCTCGAGCGAGACGGAGGCTGGCGCTTCAGGCGGGCTATCAGACGCCGACCAGTTCTTCCTGCCGCTCGTCGATTTCGGCCGTGCTGCCGGACGATTCGAGCCCTTGAACGAGCGCACCAAGCTGCAACGCAAGCAAACGGTCTTCCGGCACTGGGGTTGCGCATGATTTCCAGGAACTCTTCGGCGCCGATCAGGACGGCCTTGGGCTTGCTGTGGATCGTGAGGACAAAGCGGGCGTCAGGATTTTCAAGAGCCTCGAGCACCTTGGGAAGATCTCGGTGAAGCTCACGACTACCAATGAAGCGAACGCGAGACTGAGGCATCGATTCCTCGGGGCCAAGATCGGCCGAGAACATGAAGAAGAAGAGGCGAACAGACAGGAGCCGCCTCGCCGTACGATGGGCATAGACAAAATTAGCCAACTTCCAACACCGCGTCAACCACGGTTCAATTCTTAACTACGGAATTCGGAGCGCGAGACGTTGGACGATTTCAGCCGGCTCGCAGCGGTTGCGAATCGCGCTCGGCGAGTCGTTCAGGATTCCGGCGGCGAGTCCTTGGCCGGCGGAGTCGCCGGCGACTCGTCGGAGGCGGGCCTTCGCGGGGCGGTTCGGCGGCCGCGGTTCTCTGCCCGGTCGCTCTGGCGGGCTGGCCTTCGGCGTGGCGGACGGCGACGGGTCGGACGCTTCCGGTACGGGTCGGCGGTGCCGGAAGCGGGCGGCGCCGTGGCGTTTGCGTCCGGTCGGCTGACGGTCGCGGCGCGACGGAAGAGGTCGGCGAGGTCGGTGTACTTGCCGAACTGTTCGACCAGCTTGCTCTTGATCGTGATCGCCTCGTTGGGACGGCCCGCGCGAGGCGCGCGCTTCGGCGAGCTGCCAGTTGCTTCTCGACGATCTCGCGACGATCCTTGATCGCGTTTTCGAGCTGCTCGACTCGCCGCAGAGCCAGCAAGATACCATTGCCGCTCGTCGGGATCATCCGCTTGCGGGGCTTCCTTGAGCTGATCCGCCATCTCCTGCCATTGCCGAACGGCCGTCCAGGTCGTCGCCTCGTTCTGATGCCGCGGTCGGCAAGCTGCGTTGTACGACCACGAACTTGCGCTCGGCGTCGTTTGCCGGCTTGGTCATGATGATGTTCAGGCCGCTGGCAAGACCTTGGCCCGGCTCTCGGCGTCTTCGAGCAAGATCTTGATCGCGCCATTCGCGGGTTTGTTCGCTGATAGGGATGATCCGGGAACCGGTCGTCGAGCTCCTTCATGTACTCGTCGCGTGCCGTTGTCCAGTCGGCGCGGCGGCTGACGAGGCCATCAGCGTCTCGGCCTGACGGTACAGGTAATGCTGCGCTCGGCGGCCAGACCCAGTAGGCGATGAATCCGCCGATGGCGACGCAGGCCGAGACGAGCAGCGCGGTCTCGAGCGTCGAGCGGCTGAGCCAGAGAGAGCCCTCGGCTGAGCCGTGCGGTCCGTCGCGACTCGCGAGAGTCCGCGACTTGCGCGTCTTCTTTCGGCGGCGGTCGTCGCCGGACGTCGGCATGGTCGCCGGCGGCCGCGGCAGCCGCTTTGGCGCTGCGCAGGCCCGGATTCTTGGCGCCCGGCCTTGGGATGACGGCCAGACCATGGCGACGGGTTCGCCGCGGCTGGCCTTGTCGCGCAGCTCGGTCAGCTTCATCCCGACGGCCGCCGCGTCCCACGGCCGGTCCGCGGGCGCCTTGGCCATCAGCGTCACGACCAGCTCGTCGAGCACCTTGGGAATCTCATGAATCTTGGCGCTGGGCCGCGGCGGCGGCTCGTTCAAGTGGCTGTGCATCAGCACGACCGGCGTGCTCCCCTCGAACGGCGGCTTGCCCGCCAGCAACTGATACAGCACGACGCCGAGGGCATAAAGGTCGGTCTTGTGGCTGACGGCGGGCGTGCCCCTGATCTGCTCGGGAGCCATGTAAGCCGCCGTTCCCAGGGTGCGGCCGGTGCCGGTCAAGCGCGGTGGCGTCCAGGTCCTTGGCGATCCCGAAATCGGTCAGCTTGATCTTGCCGTCGGCCGTCATCATCAGGTTCGACGGCTTCAAGTCGCGGTGCACCACGCCGTGCTGATGGGCATACTGAAGCGCATCGCAGATCTGGATCCCCAGCTCGACCACCTCGCGCCACGGCAGGCTCCCTCGATCCAGGATGCATCTTCTCGAGCGTCGAGCCCTCGACGAACTCCATCGCGAGATACGAGGTTCCGCGGAACCGGCCCACCGCCAGGAACCGCACGATGTTGGGGTGGCGAAACTGCTGGAGGATCTCGGCCTCGCGCTCGAACCGGTCGCGGATCTTGCCCCCCTGGGCAAACTCGGTGCTGACGACTTTCACCGCGGCGATGCGCCCGGTCTTTTCGTTCGTCCCCCGGTACACGACCCCCATGGCGCCGGAGCCGACGACCGACTCGATCCGGAACGAGCCGAGCTTTTCGCCGACCAAACTCTTGAGCCTGGCTCATGATCGCGAGCACCCCGTTTGCAATTCATCCGCCAATCCGCCCCGAGCCGCTACTACTCGAATCTCCACATCTCCCGCTGATTCATTCAGATTCCGAACCCGATCTTCAACCTAACACTCACCGACTAACTGGCGATCAGGATCGCGGCATCGAACACGACACGCCACCGGCCGCCGGCAGATAACGGTGCTGCACGTAGTCCATCACCATCCGGTCCGCGTTGAACCGCCAGGCCAGGGTCCGAAACGCGTTCTTCTGCCGGGCGATCCACTCGCGGGGCAGCCCGGTGCTGGTCCCGCTTGTAATACAGCGGGACAACCTCGTTGGTCAACGTCTCGACGAGCGCCTTGTGGTCGCGTTCATCCTGGACCGAAGGGATGGCATGGGTCTGGCCGATGCCGATGGCAAAGCCATTGGTGCCATCATACGCCTCGGCCCACCATCCGTCGAGGATCGAGAAATTCAGCGTGCCGTTCAGCGCGGCCTTCTGGCCGGATGTGCCGCTGGCCTCCTGCGGCCGCCGCGGATTGTTGAGCCAGACGTCGACCCCCTGCACCAGTTGCCGCGCGACGTTCATGTCGTAGTCTTCCACGAACACGATGCGCGACGCGAACTGCTCCTGCCGGGTCAGCCGGACGATGCCCTGGATCAGCTCCTTGCCCATCCGATCCTCGGGGTGGGCCTTGCCGCCGAAGATGATCTGGATCGGCCGGTCGGCCGAGCTGACCAGGTCGATCAGCCGCTCGACGTCCTGAAGGATCAGCCCCGATCGCTTGTAGGTGGCGAACCGCCGCGCAAAGCCGATCGTCAGCGCGTTCAAGTCGAGGGCCTGCATGGCCCGCTCGATCGCCGCATCGGGCTCGTTGCGGCGCCGGGCCTGCGACACCAGGCGGTTCCGCACGAAGTTGATCAAGCCGGGCCTTCGAGCACCTGCTGGGTCTCCCACAGCTCGGCGTCTTCGACCGTCCCGATGCCCGCCCAGGTCTCGGGCAGCCGCTGGTGCTTGGGCCAGTCGCTCCCCAGGTTCCGGTCGTACAGCAGGTGCATCTGCGGCGCGACCCAGCTTTGCACGTGAATGCCGTTGGTGATGTGCCCGATCGGCACGTTCTCCTCGGCCGTGTTGACAAACAGCGGCTGCCACATCCGCCGCGAGACCGTCCCGTGCAGGGCACTGACGCCGTTGGCGTACCGCGAAAGCCGCAGCGCCAGCACCGTCATGCAGAACGGCTCGTTCGGGTCGCCCGGATAAACCCGCCCCAGCCCCATGAAGTCCTCGTACGACAGGTGCAGCGCCTCGCGGATCTTGCCCAGGTGCTCCTCGACCAGCGGGGCGGGAAACCGGTCGTGGCCGGCGGCGACCGGCGTGTGCGTCGTGAAGACCGTCATCGCCGAGACGTCGCGCACCACCTCGCCGAACGGCATGCCCGCCGGACTCCATCATCGCGCGGATCATCTCGAGGGTCGCAAAGGCACTGTGCCCCTCGTTGAGATGCAAGACCGCCGGGATGAATCCACAGCGCGTGCAGGGCCCGCACCCCGCCGACCCCCAGCAGCAGCTCCTGGCGGATCCGGACCCGCGCGTCGCCTCCGTAAAGCCGCGCCGTCAGCGACCGGTCCGACTCGCTGTTCTCGGGGACGTTCGAATCCAGAAGCAAGCAGCGTCGTCCGGCCGACTCCCACCCTCCAGACCCGCGCGTGCAGGACGCCGGTGGTCGTCTCGACCGCGACCAGGAGCGGCTTGCCGTCCGGCCCGGCAACGCTCTCGATCGGCAGCAGCTCGATGTCGGCGTTCAGGTAAAGCTCCTGCTGCCAGCCATTGGCATCCAGCGTCTGGCGAAAGTACCCCTGGGCATACAGGAGGCCGACTCCGACAAGCGGGATTCCCAGGTCGCTGGCGCTCTTCAAATGGTCGCCGGCCAGCACGCCCAGGCCGCCCGAATAGATCGGCAGGCTCTCATGCAGCCCAAACTCGGCCGAAAAGTAGGCCGACCGGCCGCGGCCGCAAGACCGAGGCACGCACCGAACCCCAGGAATCGGTGTCCTGCAGATACTCGGCCAGCCGGCGAAACGCGTAGTCGATTCGCGAGTCGAGCGCCATCTCGGCCGCTCGCCGCTCGAGCTGCTCGGCCGGCAAGGCAGCTTGAGGAACTCGACCGGGTTGTGATCGACCTTGCCGCCAGAGCGCCGGGTCCAGCTCGCGAAACAGCGCGATCATGTTCGGCTGCCACGTCCACCAGAGATTCCGGGCCAGCTCTCGAAGCTTATCGACCAGCTGTGTCTGACCGACCATGGTCACACTCCCCAGCGCACCTCGTCTCGCGGCAGCTCGGATTCGACCGGATCTGGGGCTGCCTTCGCCCGCGAACCGGACACGACGAAGCAAGATCTTGGGTCTGGACAAAGGCAGCATAGTATCTCCGATGACCGGCGGCCCGCCAAGACCGAGACCGGTCCCGGGTCGGATCGAATCGGAATTTGTCGCCGCGGCGGGCACGCTGGCCGTAAAGCCAAAGCCGCGAGTCAGAACGGGAGATTCTCAGCGCAGATACCGCCGTGATTCGCGCAGGAGAACAGCGCGAGTTCGCTACGTGCAGGCTAGCCTCGCTCGTCACTTCGAGCCCGCCTCGAGGTGCTTGATCTCGTCGACCCGGGCTTGCCAGTCGGCAGGCGCAGATCCTGGCAATCGTCGTCGTAAAAGCCGACGATTCCTGAAACTGAGACTGAAGCTCATCTTCCGACCCCGGCAATCCCAGGTTGCAAATCGATTTCGTTGCCTCGAATATCGGGCCCTCCACTCGGGGGTGCAGCCGGGCCATCGAATCGGCGTGTGCGAAACTCGCGATCTTGATTCCCGTGAGCGCCGTCCGTTGTAAACCGCGAACCGCGACCGACTCGCGGTCGAGCGGAGCAGGCTGCTCACAAAATTTCTTCGTCTCTGACAGAATCAACGCAGCGGCTTTTGACGAATGCAGTCTCGCCATGAGGGCTGCATGGGATTGCGCGGAGTTGCGCATGGCCTTCCATTCAGCGGCGGGGTTCACGGTACTGGCACCTCTCTGCACTCGGCAACGAAGTCGTCCACTCGTCGCGGTCAAGGACTGGAAACGGGACGGTTCAGTACGTCGGAAGACTGGGGTCGACCTCCTTGATCCAGGCGAGGATGCCCCCCTTCAAATTCTTGAGCCGGACGAACCCGGCCTCTTGCAAGAGAGCGATGGCCTTGGCACTCCGCAGACCGCTCTTGCAGTGCACGACGATCGCGCTTGCGGGGTCGAGCTCGCCCAGCCGGTTGGACAGCTCGGGCAAGGGGATGACCGTCGATCCGGCGATCCGGCAGATCGCGATTTCCTCGGGGTTGCGCACATCGAGGATCAGCGGGCCCTTACCCTCGGCCAGCAGTGCGCTTCGAGCTCGCGGGGCTCGATCTCTTCCATGGCTGCGCCGTCGGGCGACGGTTTGGTGGTCTCGGCACCGCGGCACGCCGCAGAATTGATCGTAATCGATGAGCTCGCGGATCGTCGGATTCGGTCCGCATATCGGGCATCGAGGATTCTTCCGGACCTTCATCTCACGGAATGTCATCTCGAGCGCATCGTAGAGCAAGAGCCGGCCGACGAGCGGGGTCCCCGATCCGAGAATCAGCTTGACGGTCTCGGTCGCCTGGACGACGCCGATCAAGCCCGGCAGGATGCCGAGCACGCCCCCCTCTGCGCAGTTTGGTACCAGGTCGGGCGGCGGGGGTTCCGGATACAGACAGCGATAGCACGGACCATGGGGCGGGAAGAACACCGTGGCCTGGCCATCGAATCGGAATATCGAGCCGTAGACGTTGGGCTTGCCCAGGAGCACACACGCGTCGTTGACCAGGTAGCGCGTCGGAAAATTGTCGGTGCCGTCTGCAATCACGTCGTAGCCGGCGAACAGACCCAGAGCGTTCGAGCGATCGACCGTGTGCTCGTGGCGGACGATTGTCAGGTCGGGGTTGATCGCTTTGAGCTTGTCTTCGGCGCTGGTGATCTTGGACCGGCCGACGTCGCTCGTGAAATGGATGATCTGGCGCTGAAGGTTGGAGACGTCGACGACGTCAAAATCGGCAAGGCCGAGCGTGCCGACTCCGGCCGCCGCAAGGTACAAGGCCAGCGGCGAGCCCAGACCGCCCGTGCCGATGCACAGCACCGCGCGGCCTTCAGTCGCTTTTGCCCCTCCATCGCGACTTCGGGCATGATCAGATGCCGGGCATAGCGCTCGATCTCTGATGTCTTCAAGCCGACGGACGCGATTCGATCGCCGAGCAGGTCGGGGATAACCATTGGTGAGCTCCTGCGTCGCGGTCAGACCCTTCGCGGTTTGCTTGCCGTGGAGTACCAGGGGGTCGCGCCCTTGGCCACGACCCGCGATACCGGATTGTGGCCGCTCGCCCGACCGGGCGCGTCGAGGCGCCAGGGCGCCAGCCGCCCTTGCCTACTGTGGCCATTTACCGATCGGACAGTTTTCGTGAAGCATACGGCTTTTCACATTGGTGAAACACCCGCAGATCTTGCAGCGCAGGCCCGTGTGATGCTCGCAGGCCGCACAGGTCTGGAGCCGCTTCTGTTGCAGCTCGGGCGATGCCGTTTTCAATCCCGACCCCAGGAAGCTGGCCATGGCCTTGGTCGCCGAAAGCGCCATACGAAGTAACCCGGGACCGCCCGTCGCGTTGCCGGCGGCCTGGTCCGCGCTCGGCTCGGTCGTCATCACGCTCGCGACGATCGAGCCTCCCAGGTAGGATTGCGGCGAGACGCTCGCGCCCCCGCCCGCCTTCAACCCGCCCGATGATTCGGCGAACAGGCCCATCCGGTATTTCTGCAGCAGCGACCCATACCAGGCTGACTGAGGCTTTCCCAGCTCCTTGAGGACCGCGATCGACTCCTCTGCTTTGGCAATCGCGAGGTCTCGCTCGCCGAGCTCGGCGTGTTGAATTCCTTGGTACCACAGCAGGTTGGCCTGTTGCTGGCGGTCGCCGAGCTGGCACGCCAGGGCAAGCGCCTGCTCGAAAAACGCCACGGCCCGCGTGAACTCGCGCTGATACTGCGCAGGCCAGGCCCAGGCGCTCCAGCGCGACCTTCTCGGCAAAGCGATTCCCGGTCGCGCGGGCATACGACAGCTCTTGCTCGAACATGGCGCGCGCGGGCCCCGGCTGGCCGGCGGCCAGATTGGCCATGCCGAGATTGCCGATGACATCGCTTCCCCTGGCGTGGTCGCCCAGCTCGCGAGCCAGCCCAAGTGCTTTTTCCAGCGCGACGATCGCGCCCTTGGCGTCGCCTTCGCTCAAGCAAATGACCCCCAGGTCAGTGAGCGCGGTGGTTTCCTTGGCGCGGTCGCCGCGTGCGCTGCGCTGCCTCCAGCAGGTGCTCGGCCTCTTCACGCGGACAGCCTGGAGGTTTCTCCTGCGAGGCCGGCTCGCCCCGGGCTTGCCGCGTCAGGACGCCGGAGACAAGAAACAGATTCGGCCCCAGCGTCTCGAATGCTTTGCCCTCCGGGCATCGCGATTTGACCCTTGCCAGATCGAGCGGGCCGCCGGCGCCGTTACCCCAAACCAGCATCAGGTCGGTTCGCCGCTCGCCGCATTGCTGGGACGACGCGCCGTTGGGGAGGAGGAAATCCCGCTGTCCTTTCGGCCGGCGCAACCGCTGCAAAAGTCCAGACACGCCACCGCGGATGTGCTGCCGAGCGCGAATCGCCGTCGCGGAGGTCGTGCACACGTCCTGCTCGACCGACGTCTCGGCATGGGCGACATTCCCGACGCGGTCCCAGTACTGGAAGCTGGGATCGCGATCGCGGGGGAGCCACAGTACAAGGCGGCGTACCGTCCGGCGCTGGTTCCGGAAGGATCCCTTCGAGGAAAACAAAGTCTCGCCAGTCAGGTGAGCTCATTCCACACCGCGGTGAAGCCGGAGGCCAGACGAGGATTCGGAACTCGACGCACTCGATCCCACAAGCGGCAGGGCGCTCCCGCCCTACGATCTACTATTTATTCACCGCCCTGAGCTCGGCGGCAAGACGCAGCACGAGAAGGGAAGGCGACCGGGCGGAGCTGCCGGGGAATTCGCCGATCAAAACCAGCAATAATACGCGGACGAGTGTGCGCGAAGTCAGCGCCCTCGGCTTGAGCGCGGCGACCACCGCCGGCCCGTCACGGCGGTGAGGGGGAATACCGGCCGATCAGCAGGCTGGCGTTATGGCCGCCGAATCCGAAGCTGTTGGACATCACGATGTTGACGCGAGCTTCGCGGGCGACGTTCGGGATATAGTCGAGGTCGCAGCCTTCGCCGGGGTGGTCGAGATTGATCGTCGGGGGGAGGACACCGGTGTGGATGGCCAGCGCCGATATCACGAGCTCGACTCCGCCGGAGGCACCCAGCAGGTGGCCGAGCTGGCTCTTGGTGCTGGAGATCTGTAGCCGGCGGGCGTGGGCGACCGAAGACCTGCTTCATGGCGCGGGTTTCGGCCAGGTCGCCCAGTTGGGTGCTGGTCCCGTGTGCGTTGATGTAATCGACCGCATCGGGGGCGAGCCGCGGCGTTTTTGAGGCAGTGCTTCATGGCACGCGCGGCCCCGCGCCCTTCCTCGTCGGGGGCGGTGATGTGCCAGCCGTCGGCCGAGATGCCATAGCCCAAGAGCTCGGCGTAGATTCGCGCGCCGCGGCGGCGGGCGAGCTCCTCGGCTTCGAGGATCAAGACGCCGGCCCCTTCGGCTAGGATGAAACCGTCGCGGTCGCGGTCGAACGGGCGGCTGGCCCGCGTCGGATCGTCATTGCGGGTCGAAAGCGCCCGCATCGACGCGAATCCGCCCAGCCCCATGTGCGTGATGGCCGCCTCGCTGCCGCCGGTGACCATCAAATCGGCGTCGCCCGCCTGGATGAGGCGGAAGGCGTCGCCGATCGCGTTGGCCGCCGAGGCGCACGCGGTCGCCACCGCCGAACACGGGCCTTTCAAGCCCCAGCGAATCGAGACCTGGCCGCTGGCCGCATTGACCATCAGCTTGGGGATCACGAACGGGCTGATCCGCGACGGGCCCTTCTGCATCATGATCGGTGTGCTGGGTCTCGAACTCGCTCAAGCCCGCCGATCCCCGACCCGATGATCACGCCGCACTGCTTCGGCCGGGCAGCGTGGCGAAATCGATCCCCGAGTCTTCGACCGCCGCGATGGCGGCGGCCAGGGCGAACTGCGCGAACCGATCGAGGTGCCGCGCTTCCTTGACCCCAAACCGCGCCGCCGGGTCCCAGTCGCGCACCTGCCCGCCGAACTGGACCTTGAACTCGGTCGTGTCAAAAAGCGTGAGCGGACCCACGCCGCTCCGGCCGCGCACAGAGCGCGGACCAGAACGGCTCGAGGCGGTCACCCAGCGACGTGACCACGCCCATGCCGGTGATCACGACGCGGCGTGGATGTCCCATGGTCCTCTGACTGTTACGACACCGACATTGGTGAGAAGAAGCGCTTAAGCCATCGATCAACCTGGGTTGGTCAGGAAGCCAGGGCTCGATCACTTGGCGTGAGCGTGCTGCTCGATGTAATCGATTGCCTGGCCGACCGTCTGGATTTTCTCGGCCTCCTCGTCGGGGATGGTGATGTCGAACTCTTCTTCGAACTCCATCACCAGCTCCACGGTGTCGAGCGAGTCGGCGCCGAGGTCGTTGACGAAGGAGGTCTCCCTGGTGACCTGATCTTTGGAGACTCCCATCTGTTCGCTGACGATTTCAATCACGCGCTCTTCCACGGACACGGGCGAACCTCCTCGTCTACTGGCATCGCTATCAGATACGATTTCATCCGCCTCCCGGCATGACGGCCGGGAGAAACGGTCGAGCCGATTCCGATGGCAGACAGAGGCACTCGAGCCGCGAGGGCGACGGTGGGCCGGCGCCGGAGCGACCGAATGTCGAGGATGGTGTTCTCCTTGAACAGGAAGCGGCAAGGCGGCCGAAGCGGTGACGATCCCAGCGGCCGCGATTCCTCCAGAACACGACTCAACTTAGCATTCCCTCGCCCAAATGTCCATTCGAACGTCGCATGCGGTCCGGCGATCGTTTCCGCACTCGGCTGACACGGTCTCGCACCGGTCCGTTTCCGACTCGCCTGACCCCGCTCGTAGCCGCTTTGCGACCGGCGCCCGGCCACTGGTCTCGAAGCGCGAGGACGAGCTCCCTAGGCGGTCAGCCCGCCGTCAACAGCGATGACCTGCCCGGTCACGTAGCTTGCGCCCGGGCTGGCAAGGTAGCAGACCAGATCGGCGATGTCTTCGGGCGTTCCGAACCGGCGTACGGGAATGCGCTCCTTGACCTCGGTTTTGATCTTCTCGGGCAGGACGTTGGTCATGTCGGTGGTGATGAACCCGGGAGCCACGACGTTGACCGTGATGCCGCGCGAGGCCAGCTCGCGGGCCACCGTCTTGCTGAAGCCGATGACTCCGGCCTTGCTGGCGGCGTAATTCGCCTGGCCCGGATTGCCGACCAACCCCGCGACGCTGCTGATATTGATGATCCGCCCGTAGCGCGCCCGCATCATGCAAGCACCCACAGCCCGTGAGAAGAGGAACGCTCCCTTCAGGTTCGTGTCGATGACCTCTTGCCACGCGGCATGTCCTCCATGCGAAGCATCAGGCCGTCGCGAGTGACCCCGGCATTATTGACCAGGACATGAATCCGCTGGGATTTCGCCTCGATCTCCTCGACGACCCGCTGAACGTCCGCCGACTCGGCGACATTGACGGCATATCCGTCGGCGGTTCCGCCGGCGTCGCGGATGGCCTGGAGCGTTGCTTGCAGACCTTCGAGCGTGCGGGCCACCGCGGCGATCGCTGCCCCGCAGGCGGCCAGCCGCACCGCGATCGCCCGGCCGATGCCCCGCGAAGCGCCGGTCACAGGGCCACATTGTCCCGTCAAATCGACTCGACAGCCCGCAGAGCTTCTGCTCGGGCCTTCGGCCATGATCTTGATACCCATTCGGATTTGCCTGGTCTGTCAGCGACGCCATGGCGAGAGCCCGGCTGTCGCGGACGCCACGAGATCGAACTCGCCCCTTCCGTAAGGGTTGCACCGGACTCGGTTATAATCACGGCCGTGCGCCGCCATCAACCCCAAAAAGGCGGTCCTGACTTCGCTTTGCGTTTCCCGTCCTCGAGCGGTGATCGACCGGCGTCATTGCGCTTCGGCCGGGCTGCGCAGCTGAGCTCGCGATCGCGCTTCCGGCCCAAGTCCCGCGACGCAAGGTCTGCGCGGGAGGGCGTCGATTGTGATGGCTTTGCGTATGCGGGATGACCGCGCACCGGATGGCGAATCTGATCGCGGGCGCCTACCGGGCCCGGATGCTCGTGCACGATGCCTTGCGGTCGATGCGCTTCAAGAAGCCGGTGAGGACGCGGCCGGGCCCGATCTCGTAGAAGGTGTCGAAGCCATCGGCGAGCATCCGGCGCATCGAGCTTCCCAGCGGACGCCCTGAAGGACCTGGGCGACCAGCGTGCGGCGCAGGTCGTCGGGATCGGCATGGGGCGTCGCGTCGACGTTTGAGTAAACGGGAATGCGCGGCGAAGTGATCGGCGTCTCCGCCAGGACTGCGGCGAGCTGCTCGTCGGCCGGTTTCATCAGAGGCGGAGTGAAACGCGCCGGCGACGGCCAGAGGAATGACCTTCATCGCGCCCAGCTCGGTGGCGACCGATTCGACCTGCTCGAGCGCGCCTGGCCTCGCCGGAGACGACGATGTTGCCGGGCCCGAGCAGGTTGGCCTTCCAGAGCCGGCCCGAACGGCTCGATGCGGCGGCAGAGCTCGTCGACTCGCGGGCTCGTCCAGGCCCAGGATGCTGGTCATGCCGCTGGGCGTCGCGAGGGCGGCGGCCTGCATCGCCTGGCCGCGGCGGCGGACGACCTTCGAGCCCGGCCTCGAAGTCGATCGCTCCGGCGAAGACGAGGGCGGTGTATTCGCCCAGGCTCAAGCCCGGCGGCACCCTGGCAGGCGGCGACGACCTCGGGCTGCGCTGACCTTGAGGCTCTCGAGGGCCGCCAGGCTGGCGACGAAGATCGCCGGCTGGCTGACGTCGGTTGCCTCGAGCGCTTCGGCGGGCCCCTCAAAGCACAATCGCCTCAGGTCGATTCCGAGAATCTCGCCGGCCCGATCGAACAGCGCCCGCACCGCGGGAAGCTCCTGGTCCAGCTCGCGGCCCATGCCGACGAACTGCGCGCCCTGGCCGGGAAACAAGAAGGCGATCTTGGCCATAGCGAACGTCCCTTCACACGAACGATGAACATCGCGACGGCAGACAGTCTCAAGGAGCAGCGATGAGCTCGGTAGCGAGTCTCGTCTGACGCGGCGGCCCGCAATCCGCTCGACGCGCGGTTATCCTGGTGCCGGACGGCGAGCTCGCGGATTCAGTCCGAGTCGTCTCCGGCGGCAGCGGCACGTCGCCCGACCGATCGCAGGCGAGTGCCCCGGCCAGCTGTTCGACGATGCGGTCGCCCAGGCGGTCTTCGGCCATCGTGCCGGCGACCCGCAAGGCGTTCTTGATCGCCCGTGCGCTCGAGGCGCCGTGGCAGATGATGCAGGCGCCGCGAATTCCCAGAAGCGGGGCGCCGCCGAATTCCTCGTACTCGAACCGGCGTCTTGAGCCGTTTCAGGCTGTGCGGCGATCTGGTGGCCGGCGTCGCCGGGGAGGTCGGGCATGAGCCGGGCCAGCTCTTCCCTGAGCGTGGCGAACAGGAACTCGACGGCCCCTTCGCCGGCCTTGAGCAGGACGTTGCCGACGAATCCGTCGCAGATGACCACGCGAACGTGGCCCTCGTGGATGTCGCGGCCCTCGATATTGCCGACGAACCGGGCGGCCCAGGGGCTGTCTTGAAACAGGTCGCGAGTCGAGCGGGTCAGCTCGTTCCCTTTCTCATCCTCGGTGCCGACGTTCAAGAGGCCGATGCGCGGGCTCGTCACGCCCAGGATCGTCTCGGCGTAGATCGCCCCCATGATGCCGTACTGGTAGAGGTCCTCGGCCTTGGCGTTCATGTTGGCGCCGACGTCGATGATCACGATCGGCCCCTGATGCGAGGGGAAGATCGCGGCGATCCCGGGCCGGCGGACGCCGGGCAGGAACATCTTGGCGTTGAACAGGGCCGACGCGACCATCGCGCCGGTGTTTCCGGCCGAGACGACCGCCTTGACCTCGCCGGCGGCCATCAGCCCCCAGCAGCGGGAGATCGAGTTGTCCCGCTTCTTTCTGCAGGGCCTCGACCGGCTTTTCATCCATGCCGATCGATCTGGCTGGCGTGGACGATCGGCAGGCGGTCGCGGGGCGCGTCGGGCAGCCTTGGCCAGCTCGGCCTCGATCCGCTCGCGGTCGCCGACCAGGACGACGGTCAGGTCAGGATGGTCGCCGACCGCCTCGCACGCTCCGGCCACGATCGGACCGGGAGCGAAATCCCCTCCCATCGCGTCCAAGGCTACGTGCATCGCATCACTCGCAAGGTCTTGATTCCGTTCGCAGGTGAATCAATGTGCATCGAAAACGACGTCGGGATGCCGAAAACCAGGAGCAAGCCCTTTTTCCGCATCCCGCGGTTCTGTCCATGGCTCGTCGCCACGCTGCAGTGTAAGTACAAGCGATGCCGTGGCTTGCGGATGCGAGCGATCTTTACGGTTCGCGCCGCCGCCCGTGGCCGCACACCAGGCAGCTTCATCCTAGAGACCCTGCGCGAGACTGTCAAGCCGCGGCTCGGCCAAGAGCTGCGAATTCGCCGCTTTTCCCTGGCAATTGTAAGAACCGCGCAAGGCCGGCGCCGCAAGCCGCGGAGCGCGGCCCTCGGATGAAAGCGGTCCGCTCGAGTTTCGAACTCTGTTCACGCGCACTCTTCCTGCGCGCGCTGGTCGGGCCGCCGCAGGGGTCCGAGCTCGACGCGGTACAGAGCATCGGGCTGCAGATGCCGCTTCGCGGCCCGGCGGACCTGGCGCGGCGTGATCGCCGCGATCCGTTCGGGCCAGTGTTTGGGCTCGCTCGAGGTCGAGCCCCCACCGCTCGAGCTCCAGCAGCCGGTCGGCCCGCTGTTCGACGCTCTGGAAGTCGAACGCCCAGGCCCCGGCCAGGTACCGGCGGGCCCGTTCGACTTCGTCGTCGGAGAACGCGCCCGCGTGCATCGCCCGGATCTGTTCGGTGATGGTGGCGACGACTCGCTCGCGACTCTCCCGGGCATCGTGCCGGCGTAGACGCGGAATAGCCCCGGCACCACGTCGGCCGAGTCGGTCATGCCGCCGCCGATCGAATAGACGAGGCCCAGCTCGTCGCGGACGATCCGGCCCAGGCGGTCGCAGAACCCGGGTCCGCTGCCGAAGATGCAATCGAGCACGGCCAGGGCGTCGTAATCGGGATGGTTGCGGGCGATGCCCAGGTGACCGAGCATGATGTGAACCTGCTCGCCCGGATGATCGGATGCGGCGGACGCGCGGCCGGCCCGGCTTGGGAACCGGCGCGGGACGCGGCAGGCGCCGTCGTTGTGGGCGCCCAGTCGCCGAAGCACACCTTGACCTGGCTGACCAGCCGGCGGGGGTCGAAATCGCCGACCGCGACCAGGATCGTGTTCTCCGGGGCGAAGTGGCGCCGGTGATGGGCCACGGACGTCGTGCCGCGTGAGCCGGCCGATCTCGCGGACGACGCCCCTGCGGGTCGCGCGCGAGCGGATGCGATCCATAGACCAGCCCGCGGAACGAGAGCTCGGTGCGGAAGGCCGGGTCTTCCAGGTCGCCGCGCAGCTCGGCGGCGATGCGGCGCGAGACCCAGCCGAGCGCCTCGGCCGGGAAGGCGGGCCGAAGGTCACGTCGGCCAGCAGCTCGAGCGCGCAGGGCCAGGTCCTCGCAACAGACCCGCAGCGAGCCGCCGGTCGAGCCGACTTCGAGCGAGCCCCCGACGTCTTCGATCTCCTGGGCAAGCTCTGGGCGGTCCGGGTGGTCGTCCCCTCCTCGAGCAGCCGGCCGGTCAAGCAGGCCAGCCCCGGCTTGGCCTCGCGCAAGAGTCCGGCGTCGGCGAACAGCTCGAGGGCGACGACCCCGGTGCCGGGCCGCCGTTCGAAGACCAGCCGCAGGCCGTTGTCCAGGACGGTGCGGCGCGGGCTGGTAATCGATCAAGCCGGGAAATCCGCGAGGGCATGATCAGCCAGCCGGCTGTAGGCAGGGCGCGGTCTGGTCGCTCGGCTGCGGCCGCGTGCCGTGGGATGCTTGCGTGCCGCGCGGTCGAACTGTCGAGTGCAGAGGGGACGCCTGCGCGGCGCGGCCCGGTCCGGATAGCAGCGCGGCCGGCCGGATCGTCCGCAGGACCGGACCTGCCGGCCACGCGGCCGGGGCATCGACCAGCCGACCGTGAGATTATCGTCGACGAGGTAGTTCTCGACGACATGGCGGATCTGCTGCGGCATTGACCGTCAAGGCGGCGCGATGCTCGGCCTGCCACGCCAGCCAGCCGCTTCCCAGAGCCGGCCGTCCCGAGGCCGGCGGCCAGGCTGGCCAGGTCTTCCTGTTCCCATCGCCAGGCGGCGTGGAGCCGGCGCTTCGAGCGCGCCAGCTCGTCCGGCGACGGCCCGACCTCGTGCCAGTGCAGAGCAGCTCCGCCGCGATCCGTCGCTCGATGGCCGCGCGGTCTGCCCCCGAGGCGGCTTCAAGCTGGATGAAGAACTGCCCGCGCGCCGGGCCGCGTGGTGCGCGGCTTCGATCCACGTGGCGGTCTTCTCGGTCTCGACCAGCGATTGCCAGAGCCGCGACTCGCCGGCCGCAGCACAAGAGGTCGGCCAGCACGTCCAAGGCCGGTGCATCGCGATGACCGCGCGGCACGGTGCGCCAGCCGAGAAGACCGCGCGGTGCCGAATCCGGCTCGAAGAGCGCGAAGTCGCGCCGGCCCGTCTGGTCGCGGCTCGACTATCCTCGGCCGGGGTGCCGAGCGCCGCCCCCGAGGGCACGCCCGCGAAATGGCCGGAGATCCGGTCGAACGCGTCCTCCGGGCTCGACGTCGCCGACGACGACCAGTACCGCTCCGTCTGGCCGGTAGTGGGCCTGGTAAAACGTCTTCAAGTCAGGTCGGTCGATGCGAGCGATGTCGTCGGGCCAGCCCAGGATCGGGTTGCGATACGGATGCCGAAGGTAGGTGACCGCCAGGTGGGTCTGCTCGAGCCGGCCCTGCGGAGAATTGAGCTCGCCGGGCCCGCTCCTCGCCGATCACCTGCCGCTCGATCTCGACTTCGCGCGGCTCGAACCGGGCCCCGCACATCCGGTCGGCCTCGATCGCCAGCGCCAGCTCCCAGCGGTCCGACGGAAGCGTAAACCAGTAGTGCGTGCTGTCTTCACAGGTCTCGGCGTTGGACTGCCCCGCGGCGACCAGCACCAGCCGGTCGATCTCCCCCTTGGGAAAGCGCTCGGTTCCCTTGAAGAGCATGTGCTCGACGAAGTGGGCCAGGCCTGTCAGATCCCGGCGGCTCGTCGAAGGACCCGACCGGATAGTACAGGTCGCAGACCACGATCGGGGCGTGGCGGCGAGGCAAGACCAAGGCCTTGAGCCCATTGGCCAGAGCGTCCGCTCGGAACCGGCAGGTCGCCGTCGGGATCGTTCCAGGGGCCTGCCGTCGATCGTCGGGCCATGAATGCCTCGGTCGCGAGCGAGAAACCAACAATAGCCTCGCCTACGCCCAAGACCCGTTCGGATCCCCAGCGCAGCGATGCGACGTCGACTCGGAACCGGCCCTCTCGCTCCCGGACGACCACGTGTTCCAGAAGCCCGAGCCGTCGGTTCCGACCCGCCCTCGCGTATGCTATTTTACCACCGGTCGCCACGCTGGAAACGAAAATCAGGCGAACATGCCTGATCTTTTGTCCATTTTTTTCGCTTGCCCTTGTACCGGAGTCCGTTCGATGACTGAGAATAAGGGCGTGCGCCGGGTCACGCCATCTCGGCGGGGGTCCGGGTGAGCCGGGGGGGACCCGGGCAATGGGGGTTTGTGAACCTGGTCAGGGCGGGAACGCAGCAGCCATAAACAACATCTTCATGTGCCTGGGAGAACCTCCCCGGCTCTCCCGGACCCCTGCTTGTGAAAGTATCTCCGGTCGCCGGGAAGCAGTTTCGACGATAGCTGGCGGGGCTGACCGTCAGATTTGGGCGTGTTCGCGGCGGCCAACGGGGACGGCCCAGCCGCGAGCGGCCTGCCACGGATGGCGCTTGTCAATTGATACCCTCGACGTGTTCTGGCACGAGGGAGGCGCGCCACAGTGGCAGCACGTTCCAGGTCGAAAAAGCCGCCCACGACGTCGAGCCCGCCTGTGGAGGAGGCTCCTCCGGCTGCTCCCGCTGTGCAGCGGACTGTGCCCGCGCCCTACACGGTCGTTGCCCGCCGGTACCGGCCGCAGCGTTTCGAGGACGTGGTCGGACAGGACCATGTCGTGCGGGCATTGCGCAACGCGATCCGGCTCAACCGGCTCGCGCAGGCATACCTTTTCTGCGGGACCCGCGGGGTCGGCAAAACGTCGATCGCGCCGGATTTTCGCCAAGTGCCTCAATTGCGTGAACGGGCCGACGGAAGAGCCCTGCCAGACCTGCGACATCTGCGAGTCGGTCGCCCAAGGGCAGGACATCGACGTCATCGAGATCGACGGGGCCAGCAACAACGGCGTCGAGCAAGTGCGCGAGCTGCGTCAAAACGCGTCTTTGCGGCCCAGCCGGGCCCGCTTCAAGATCTACTACATCGACGAAGTGCACATGCTCTCCACAGGCGCGTTCAACGCCCTGTTGAAAACGCTCGAAGAGCCTCCGCCGCACGTGAAATTCTTGTTTGCGACGACCGAGCCCAACAAGATACCAATCACGGTGCTATCGCGGTGTCAGCGCGTACGATTTCGCCGGCATCACGCCCGACGCGATCGCGGCGTCCCTGGGGGAAATCTGCGCCCGGGAACACGTCGAGGCCGAGCCCGAAGCGCTCCAGGTCGTCGCGCGCCGCGCCGGCGGCTCGCTGCGGGACGCCCAGTCGCTTCTGGACCGGCTGCTGGCCTCCGGTTGCTCGAAGCTGACGGTCGAGGTCGTGCACGAGCTGCTGGGAACCGCAAGCGACGAGCGATTGATCGCGATGATCGAGGCGCTCGCGGACCACGACTCGGCGGCGGCGCTACGCGTGCTGGAACAAAGTCGCGAACGAGGGAGTCCAGCCCGCCGAGCTCCTGGGCGGTCTCATCGACTTCGTCCGCGATGCCCTCGTTTTGTCGGTCGGGGCCGAATCGATGTTGCTGGCGATCTCGCCGCGGCAGCGTCCGCGCTGCAAGACGATCGTCGAGCGCTGGCCGCTCGATTCGATGTTGTCGGCGCTGCAGATCCTGGCCGAATGCCGCAACCGCATGCGCGGCAGCTCACACGGGCGACTCCTGGTCGAGCTGGCCATCGTGCGCGTTGCGCGGTTGGAAAACCTGGCGTCGATCGCCGGCCTGGTCGAGCGGCTCGCAGCACTGGAATCGGGCGGCGCCTCTGCGCAGGCCGGAGCCCTCGGTCTCGAGAAGAAACCCGGTCCCGGGCGAGCCGGCTCCCGCGCCGGTCGCAGCCCGAGCACCTCTTCCCAAACCCTCGAGCGTTGGCGCCGACCCCGAGGCAGCGCGAGCGCCGTTCGTTGCGACACCACCCGTTCCGCGACCCTCGAACGTCGTTGCCGAGCCGGCGGAAGGGGGCCGGAGGCCGGCGCCGGCGACACCCGAGCCAGCGAGCGCCCACGCCGGCCAGCCGGCCTCGATACCTGCTTCGCCGGAAGCGATCCTTCCGTCTGCCGCGCCGGCCGATGGAAAACCCACTGCGGCCAGCGGCGCGCCGCAGTGCGCGGCCAATACCCCTGCTGCCCTTACCGCCGAGCCCGCGGCTGCCTCGCCGCCGACAGCGGCCGCGGAACCGGTCGCGAGCTCGCCGGCGCCCGACCCCGAGCGAGCCGGGACGGCCCGGGCCGCGCGCGACCATCTCCAGCCCCTGGATCTGGAGGCGGCTCGCAAGGTTTGGCCCGAGGTGATCAAGAAGGTGGGCCCGAACCTGGTGTGGCGATTGAGCTACGTCGAACCAGTCGCGGTGACCCCCCCGGACGTCCTGGTCATTGCCGCCAAGCCCGGCTATAATTTGATGGCGGATCCCTGTGGATCTCCCGAGTCGCTCGCCGAGATCGGGCACGTGCTTCAGAGGTTGGTGCAGCGGCCCATAACCCTCAAATTCGACCGTTCGACCGACACGGAGGTCGTACCGGCCGATAACCGCACGACCGAGGCGCGCCGAGCTGACGCCGTGTCGTCGGACCCGATGATCCAGAAAGTGGTCGAGCTCTTCGAGGCGCGTTCTCTGCAGCTGGATTACGGCGACGAGCCCGCCTCCGATGAAACCTGAGGGTCGTGGCCGGTCGGATGGATCGGAATCGAGGACCCCAAGCCAGGTCGTGGCGCGTTCATCAGCGGTGCGCCCTTTTGATCCTCGCAACTCGAACTGCCACGCGGCGAAAAAAGGAAAACGTGTTCAATCAACTGGGAATGATCGCGGACCTGATGAAGAACGCCGGCAAGCTCCGCGATTCGTTTCAGTCGCTCGGCCAGCTCGAGGTGGAAGGAATCGCGGGAGGTGGCGCGGTCACCGCGAAAGTCAACGGCCGCCTCGAGGTGGTCTCTGTCCGGATCGATCCCAAGCTGGTTTCCGACGGCGATCACGAGCTCCTGGAAGACCTCGTCACGGCCGCGGTCAACGCCGGGCTGGTGAAGGCTCGCGAATCAGCGGCCCAATCGATCGTCTCGCTGACGGGCGGTCTGCCGGCGGGCCTGTTCCCTGATTCGGGCGGCCCGGCCGGCTCCGGCGACAAGGGACGCTGACAATGTCGGGCTCCGGAATTGCGGCGGCCGTCGATCGCCTGATCGCCGCGCTGGGCGCCTGCCCGGCATCGGCGCCAAGTCCGCCGAAAGACTCGCCCATCACATCGTCCGATGCCCGGCCGAGGAAGCGCTCGAGCTCGCCGAGTCGATCCGCGCCGCCAAGCAGCAGATCCGGCACTGCCAGGTGTGCTTCCACCTCACCGAAGTCGACGAGCCGGTCTGCCTCATCTGCCGCGACCCGCGCCGCGATCAGGCAACTGTTTGCGTCGTCGAGCAATCGCGCGACCTGATGGCGCTCGAGAAAGCCGGCGCTTTTCATGGCGTCTACCACGTCCTGCTGGGACGGCTGGCACCGCTATCGGGCCAGGGAGCAGAACAATTGACAATCGACGCCCTGGTCGCGCGCGTGCAGTCGGGAACGGTCCGCGAGCTGATCATGGCCACCAACCCCAACCTCGAGGGGGATGGGACCTCACTCCTGGTCGCCAACCGCCTCGCGGATACCGGCGTCCGCATCACCCGGCTGGCACGCGGCCTCGCCTCCGGAAGCACGCTGGAATTCGCCAACCGCGATATGCTCGCCGACGCGTTCGCCGGACGGCAGCCATTCTAGCGGATTTCCGAAACCCCTACTTGCCTTTCGACCGAGTTATGGCATAATAGTTGCTAGAGAGGTGCGTTGCCGTTGGTGCCGACACCGCCTTCAGCACTGTCGCGAGCCGGCCGCGACCGCGATCGTTCTTGACGGAAGCAGGGATCATGCGACTGGAAACGACACAGCAGATGCGAACGGAGATGCGCCTTCGGATGGCGCCTCGCATGATCCAGTCGATGGAGATTCTGCAGCTTCCGATCATGGCGTTGCAAGAACGAATCGAGCAGGAGCTGGGGGAAAACCCGGTGCTGGAGGACTTGCGGGAGTCGTCACCGGCGGAAGTCGCTCCCGAGGACGCGGAAGTGTCGCCGCCGGCGGAGCCCGCGGCCGAGGTAGAGCCCAACGAGTTTGACAGCTTGATCGGGCTGGACGAGACCTGGAACGAGATCTATGACGAGGGGCCGCGGCGCAGTCGGGCGTCCTTGAGCGAAGAGTCGGATCGCAAGCAGGAAGCGATGCAAAACGTCGCCTCGCGTCCCCGCTCGTTCCACGACGACCTGGCCGATCAACTTTGCTTCTGCGACTGCGATTCGACGGTCCGGGAAATCGCGGAGTACATCGTCTATAACCTGGACGAACGAGGCCTGTTTCAACTCGATCTCCAGGACGTTTCGCGCGACTTCAATGGCCGGACAAACGTGGAGCAGGTCGAGGAAGCGCTGCGGCTGGTTCAGCGGCTCGATCCTCCCGGCGTCGGCGCACGTGACCTGCGCGAATGCCTGTTATTGCAGCTCACCCCCGAGACGCCCTGCCACGACGTTCTCCAGATCTTGATCTCCCAGCACTTTGACGACCTCGAGCACAACCGGCTCCCCGCGATCGAGAAAAAGACGGGCATTCCTATCGAAAAGATCAAGGAAGCCCTCGAGCACCTTCGCCGGCTGAACCTTCGCCCGGGGGCGTCATTCGAGAGCGACAATGCGCAGCACGTCGTCCCCGACCTCATCGTCGAGCAAGACGAGCAAGGGGCGTACGACGTGCGGCTCGCCGACGAGAATTCACCTCAGCTCGCCGTCTCGCGCTACTACCAGAAGCAGCTTCGCAGCAAGGAAACCGATCAGGCGACGCGCGAATATATCCAGAAGAAGATCCAGTCGGCGCGGTGGCTGATCGAGTCAATCGAGCAGCGGCGCAACACGCTGCTCCGCGTGGCCCGCGCGATCATCGAGCATCAAAAGACGCTCCTGGACAAGGGCCCTGAATTCATCGAGCCCTTGAAAATGCAGCAGATCGCCGATCGGGTCGGCGTCCACGTGACCACGGTCAGCCGGGCGGTCGACGACAAGTGGGTCCAGACCCCGCGCGGAATCTTCCCCCTCAAGCGGTTTTTCGGAGGCGGGACCACCACGGCCGACGGCGACGAGATCGCGTGGGACACGATCAAGCAGAAGCTGCTCGAGATCATTGCCAAGGAAGACAAGCAGAATCCGATGTCCGACGAGGAGATCGTCGACGAGATGGGGCGTCAGGGACTCAAGGTCGCCCGCCGCACCGTCACGAAGTATCGCCAGAATCTCCTCATTCCCTCCAGCCGTCAGCGCAGACAGTTCTGATCGCGAGCCCCGAAGCATCTTTGTTTCACGCGCTCGCGGAACTGGCGCGGGGAGGGGACACGACAGCCACCGCCGCGGGTGCGACAGCCGACCGGATCTCGGCGACGTCCTTGTCAATCTCGATCACCGGCTTGCCGCCCACCAGGCGGCTCATGGCCATCTCGTAGCCCAGGAACCGGATGTTCTCGAGCAGCGTGAGGACCTCTCCGCAGCCGATCTTCTGCGCGAGCCCCAGAATTTTTCGCTCGTCGGTCGTCAAGTTATCGGCCGGCTGCGGCGGCGGTACATCGAGGGTGTCGTCGGCGAGATAGTCGAGCGAAACCCCCACCGATTTCGCGAGCCGCAGCGCGTTATCCAGCCCCGGCCTCGACTTGCCCTGCAAGATCCGCGAGATCTCCGAATCGCTCACCCTCGAGAGCCGGGCGAGCTTCTGCCCGTTCAGAGCGTGGCGGACCATCAGCATCTGGAGCTTGTCTTTGAGTATCATATCTCGACCGTACGATGTCTCCCCGATGCGGGGAATTGCGTCATCTCCAGTTTACAACAATCTCCCATCCATAAACCACGCCCCCGCGCACCGCGATTGCACGAATGGCGAGGAACGATCGCTGCTGGATGTCGAAGAGGACGATCGTTGGTCGACGACGAAGAATGATAACCCATCGCCGCGCAGATTCAATTTCAGAATTGAAAAACGGTGGCCGCGGGCAACATCCCGCGCCCGGTTCGCGGGCCGCGCTGACCGGAGTGCGGACGCTTGAGCGGGCTGGCACGGGCGCTTCTAGCTCGCGCGTGATTCTTCGATCGGCGTCCCGTGGTCAAGAGGCCCTGCGCACCACGTATTGCGCCAGGGTGCGCAGCACCGATTTCGACTCGGAGTCGGCCAGGCAGTCGAGCGAGTCGAGGGCTGTCTTGACGTGCTGCTTGGCGCGCTGCCATGAATAATCCAGCGCGCCGGAAGCTTCGAGGAGGGGGCGAAGCCGGCGTCGCGTTTCCGCGCCGGCGTCGGTGAGCAAGCCGCGCACCTGTGCGGCCTTTGCGGGCTCGACGATGCGCAACAACCGGATCAAAGGGAGCGTCAGCTTTTGCTTCTCGAGATCGGTTCCCAGGCTTTTTCCCGTGAGCCGCTCTTCTCCCCAGATGTCCATCACGTCGTCCGCGATCTGAAACGCGACGCCGAGGTTTCGACCGTATCGATCCAGCGCGGTCACCGTCGATTCGGGCGCACCGGCGTAAAAGGCCCCCAGACTGCAAGCGACCGCCGTCAGCTCGGCCGTCTTACCTTCGATGATCGCCAGGTAATCGTCTTCGCCCAGCTCGAGGTTGCCGCGATGATGGATCTGATGCATTTCGCCCTCACACACGCGGTTGGTCGCCTGCCCGATCCAGCGGCAGGCGCGCGTCGAGTCAAGCGACGCCGCAAGGTGAAACGCATGAGTGAATAAATAGTCGCCCAGCAACACCGCCGTCTCGTTCCCCCACTCGGCGTTGACCGTCGCGGCATGCCGCCGGATCATCGCCTCGTCGAGCACGTCGTCATGCACGAGTGTCGCTGTGTGGATCATCTCGACGACGGCGGCCAGGACGGCGTGATCCTCGGAGAGCTGTCCGCATGCCCCGCCGCACAGAAGCACGAGCGCCGGACGAAGCCGCTTCCCCTGGAAATCGGCGCAATGATCCACCAGGTGTTGCACGAACGGGAAGTGGCTCCCGAGCTCGTTTTGGAAGATGCGCTCCGCGGCAGCTAGCTCCGCGGCGATTGGGGCGTACAGCGAAGCGAGACTACGCCGGTGTTCCCCGACTTCCAGCAGAGGTCGTGACGGCATCCGATTTCTCCCTGATCGTCTCACGAATGAGGCGCGCCGGCCAATTCGCCAGATTCCGACGCGCGACCGAGACTCGTCGCCGTCACTGGCTTGGCTCGCCGATAGGCGCCGCGGCGCCCCCCATCTTTTCCTCGAGTTGAATCTGCGTTATCACCATTTCGCGGTCGACCGACTTGCACATGTCGTAGATCGCAAGCGCGGCGACGCTCACCGCCGTGAGCGCTTCCATCTCGACGCCGGTGCGGCCGTGAACCTTCACGGTCGCCTCGATCTCGATCAGGTTTGGGTCCACGGGAGCCAACGACAGCTCGACGCTGTCGAGTCCGAGCGGATGACAAAGCGGAATCAACTCGCCGGTGCGCTTGGCCGCCATGATCCCCGCCAGGCGAGCAACCTCGAGCACGTCACCTTTGGCAAGCCCGCGATCCCTCACCAGTGCGAGCGTCGCCGGCTGAAGCACCACCCGGCCGCTGGCCCGCGCGGTCCGCAGCGTCACGTCCTTGGCGGCCACGTCGACCATCCGGCTCGCTCCGCCTTCATCGAAGTGCGTCAACTTTGCCATGGCACGACCTCGCGTTTCGTTCAATTCATTCTGAAAACATTCTACGAATCGGCGGCGCGACTTCTAGTGGGAAGGGGCCAAGATTCACAAGTCTTTCGGGAGACTGGGGTTGTCGGCGCGGCGCTCGGCCGGCGCAGCGACTGGCGCCGGAACGGATTGGGTCGGCCGCGCGGTTGCAGGCCGGCCCCGCGTGCGCTTTGGGAAATGCCAGAGTGCGGAGAGCCAGGTTCCTTGCCGCGCGCGGGTCGCGACTTGTCGGCCTTCGCCGCTGGCGAGTCGCGCCCGGATTTCCGGCGTCCAGTACGCGGTGCGGCGCGAGAGCACGACCCACTCGGCGTGTGGGCCGGCGTCTTCGTCTTTGAGGATCGTCTTGCGCGCGGCGAGTGCCCGGTTTGTGGTCAGGATCCCCTGGCCCGGGTACAGCGTGGGCACCAGGGCCGCCGAAGCACCGGGATCGGCGTCGCGCGCCAATCGGTCGAGCAGCACTTGATCGACCGCGTCGTTCCAGTAGGTCAGCTCGAGTCCGAGTCGACGGGCGCCCGGCAGCCCGCCGACGAGCGCGCTATAGTAACTGAGTCCAAACGGATGAAGTGCGACCACGCCGTAGCTCTGAACCAGCAAGAATCCGGCCAGAAGCACGCGGCGGCGCCTGCTGGCCAGAGGGTGGTACCAGAGGCGGCCAACGCCGAGGCCGATGAGCATTGCCCACGCCGGAAAGACATGGAGAAACAGGCGCTCGCCGTCGTAGAGCGGCACGCTGGTACTGAAGAGCAGCAGGAACGCGACAATCGTTCCCGCCAGGAGCAACGGTAGCGGATCTGTCTCGCGGTTTTTCCATCCCGCTGCGATCCCGAAGGCGCCGCAGGCCTGCAAGCCGAGCGGAACGGTTACTGCAAAGTAAAACCACGGGTAGTGCCACGGCACTTGACGATCAGGAACGACCTGGCCGAAATACAAAACCATGATCGTCGCGCGCGTGACGCCCGTGCCCAGAAACTCTCGGAGACGCGTCGCGGAGTCGTACCAAAGCCATGGCCAGCCGAGCCAAAACAAGCTGATGCCGGCGGCGGCCCAGAGGGCCATGGCCAGGGCGGCGCCCGCCGCGGCAGCCGCCAGAGCGACCACGCTCCCATGATCGGCAACAGGAACCAGCCGTGGATCTTGGTCAGGAGGACGAGCGCCCAGACCGCGCCGGCCGCGGCCATCGCGGCGTAGGGACGAGTGGACCGAACCGCCCGTTCACCGGTGACCAGCGCGAGGGTCCAGAATAAGCTCACGAACGTGTCGAGAGCGGCCAGGTGGGCGTGGGCAAAGACGCGCGGCATGGCTACCAGGGCGAACGCCGCGGCGACACCGGCGGCACGACCCCACCGGCTGCCGGCCACCTGGGCAACGATCGCCACCAGCGCCGCAAAACGAGGCGCCGGCGCCAGCCGGCCCGCGAGGACGTATTGACCCGTCGGGTCAGGCCCCTTCCAGAGGACCTCGAAGGGTTCTCCCACGACCGAGGCGATCCCCAGCAGCCAGCGGCCCAGAGGGGGATGCTCGGCGTTGTCGCGAAAGACGCGGTCGACCGTCGCACGATCGAAAAAGCCCCAGCCCAGGTCGTGAAGCGCTTTGAGATAGGTCCGTCCGGGCCGCACGTCCAGCGGCTCATCCACTGTCAGCCCGGGTCCGTCCAGGGTCAGCACCACGGCCAGACCCGCACACGCCCCGAGTGCAAGCGCCAGCCGCCAGGGCGACCGCAAGCCAGCTCGCGCTGCTTTCGACCCGGCGGCACGTCCGGCGTTCAGGGTGAAATCGCTCTCGATTGCAAGAAAACTCACTGAGGGACCGTCCCGAAAATGTTGAAGAGCGCACTCAGTTTACGCGAAAGGTTTCCTCAACTTAATTCACCCGCGAAATACACTGCTTCCCACACCCGAATAATCACACATGGAGTTTCCATCCGGGCGATCCCTCCGGAGCGGCTACCCGGGCACGCCGCCCTATGCAATCCAACGCCTCTGTCGCCCTGGGCAAGGTCTTGTGGTAAAGATAAAACCTTCGTTCGAATACTGTTGATCCAGTCCCGAAAGTGCCGGACGCGCCAGCCAAGAAGAGCGTCGACTCGAAGCCCAAAGCGCGGAATGCAGGAGATTACCGGGTATGTGGGGTTTCTCGCCCGCCGACATTGCGCTGGTCGCCTGGTACATCGGCGTGCTCGTTTTGCTCGAGGGGCTCTTGAGCGCCGACAACGCGCTCGTGCTGGCCGTCATGGTCCGGCACCTGCCCAGGAAGCAGCAGCGGCGAGTGCTGTTTTACGGGATCTGGGGCGCCGTCGGGTTCCGCCTGGTCGCCCTGTCGCTCTCGGCCATACTTTTGAAATTCTGGCTCTGCAAGGTGGTCGGAGGCGGGTACCTGCTCTATCTGGCACTAGCGCACTTCTGGTCCAGCCGGCGAGAGCACCCGAGCGGATCGGCCGACACGAGCCAGCCACATGCGCCTCAGTCCCGGCAGCTTCTCTCCGGCTTCTGGGGCACTGTCGTGTCGATCACCCTGGCGGACGTCGCCTTCTCGATCGACTCGATCCTCACGGCCGTCTCCCTCGCCGAGGGCTTCCCCGCGAGATTCGGGGACAATGGGAAGTTGTTCATCGTGTTTGTCGGCGGCGTGCTCGGCATCATCACGATGCGGTTTGTCGTGCGTTACTTTCTCATCCTGCTGGATCGGTTTCCCGGCCTGGCTGAGGGCGCCTATTACCTGGTGGCGTGGATCGGGCTCAAGCTCTTCATCAGCGGATTGTACATGGCGAAATATTCGCCGTTTCACATCCCCGAGCTGGTGTTCTGGCTGGGGATGCTGCTGATCGCGGTCGTCAGCCTGATCGTCAAACCGCGCGGGAATGCGAGCGAGGAGGCTGACGTGCTGGCGACTCACGACCTGTTTGATTCACCAAGCGATTCGTCCGGCGACGATCCGAGCGACGAATCGGGTGACGACTCGAGCGACCCCGACTCTCGCCCGTCGGCTGACCCGCCGGCAGCGCCGCGCGACACGGCCAAAAAGACGGGCGATCAGGATGCGCCTCTGGCCGCAGGCGAGCGTTCGTTCGACAGGTCGGGCTACGCCGGTTGAGGAGCATCGCCCCAGGGCCGGCCTGGGGCTCTGCCTCAATTCATCTCATAGTTTGTCAAGGCATCGCGCAGTTTCTGCAGCACGCGCGTCTTTTCGTTGCTGACGGTCTTGGGCGCGACTCCCCACTGGCTGGCGATCTCCGCGGGGGTCTTGCCCATCAGCGTGTCCTGGATCAGGGCGGCCTCGCGCGGGCTCAATCGCCGGTCGATCGCTTCGCGGAGTGCTTCGCGCATCGTCGCCCCCTGGGACTGGTCGCGTGAAGCGCTCGCGACGTCAACCGCGTCGAGAGATTGGTGGGCTCGTTCGCGCTGCGCTGCGCTTCTTGACCATGTCGACAGCCCGGAAAAAGTCCATCCCCTCCGGCGTCTCGCGGCTGAAGACGTCCTTGACGCTCCAGTGACCCACGTCGGCGATCAACGATTCGAAGCGGCTGCGGCCGAGGTTCTGCAGCAGAGTGGCATAAACCGCTTGAGTATTGTCATCGTGGAGCTGCGCGGGAATTCCCGCCCGATACCACGCCCGGCTCAAGTATTTGTTTAACTGAGTGAGCCCCGATGCAATCGCCCTGGCGTCGCTCGCGGCGACGGCCGACGCGGAACCGGCCGGCGAGCCCAAGATTTCTGAGAGCTGTGTCTGAACGAGCGCTGCGTCCCAAGTCGCGCTCGAGACGGCCGGCGCGTCGTGTTCCAGCGGTGGTGCTTGCCGCAGCGGATCGGCAATCAGGTCGTGCTCGGCGGCGACCCCTGAAAAGGGATGCGCTTGCGTGGCGCCCGAGAGCATGCGCAGCGCTTCGAGCCCTTCCACCGTCGGGCGGTAGTTCCGGCTCGTGCGTGTGTTTTTCTCGTTACCCTTGGCCAACCCCGCACCTCACGATCGACACCGCGTTCGAACGCCGATTCCGATTCCTTCAGTGATGTATTGTCACCGCAGTCCGAATGGGACACATCCCGCGGTTTTTTCTTCGCGCCTCTTCGCTGCACACCGCTTTGCGGGCGCGGCAGATCCTTCCGAATTACTCTGCTAGATCCAAGATACGCCGCTTGCGATCGGATTTCGCCGGGCCGCCGCGACAAATTAATCGAAATCCGACGGAGGGACGAGTGCAAAGCAGGATGCCAGTCACCTTCATTATATGATGCATGCAAGCTTCGTCCAGGATCTGTCCCGGACGCATGGTTGATTGGTACGCCGTGATACGCGTTGGTCGCTCGCGGACCCGGCGAGCTCATTGCAGGCGGCCGCGGCCGAGGAGATCCCAGACGGCGACGACGCGTCCTTGAGATAATCCAAGAACACGATCGTGGAGTACGAAAGTAAAATCGCTATAGCCGGGAATAATATGCACTTTTTCTCCGATTTCCAGGGATGTCCCGGGCGCGAGCAGGACGTTGGCGTGCTCGGCGGAGAGGCCGATGACTCGGCAGCCTGGATGATCCTGGAGGACTGGTGGAGTTTGGTGTTGGCTCACGGACTTCTGACCGATGTCGAGGATGGCACGATCGGGTGACGGCCGGCTGACGACGGTCGCCAGCACGGTGAGTGCGGCGCGGTGGCCGGTGACGCCGCAGACCCGTGTGTAGTACTGGCAGGCGAAGATACCGCCGCCGGCCTGGATCTCGGTGATGCCTGGGAGATGTCGGCGGTGTACTGGTACGAACCCGAGCCCGCCGGCCGAGAGGATCCGGCAGCGGAAGCCGGCTGCCTCGACATGGTCGCAAGTCTCGAGCAGCGTTGTGATCGCCGCGCGCGACGGCCGCGCGCTTCTCCGCCGGGTCCTGGATCATCAAGGTATGACCCTCGTAACCCATCAGTCCGTCGAAACGCAGGCCCGACGTGGCTGAAACTTGCCGGGCAAGTTTCGCTGCGTCCTCGATTGTGGCAACGCCCGTTCGTTTCATGCCGATGTCGACGTCGACGAGTACGCCGATCGTCACGCCCGCATCGACGGCCGCGCTGCCCAAGGGACCGAGGTGCTCGGCGTGGTCGACGGTGACCTTGACGTCGGCCTGACGCTGAAGGGCCGCCAGCCGCGCGACCTTGCTTGGACCCACGACCAGGTGAGCGATCAAAATGTCGTCGATGCCGCCGGCGGCCATGACCTCGGCTTCGCGAGACCTTGGCCACCGTCACGCCGATCGCGCCGGACCTTGCGCAGCAGGTGGGCGATCGCCGGGCACTTGAACGCCTTGGCGTGAGGCCGCCACGCCACCCGCATGCTCGCGGAAACATGCCGGCCATGCGATCGATGTTGTGCTGAAGGTGCTCGAGGTCGATCAACAGAGCCGGAGTATCCAGCTCAGACGCCGCCAGACCGATCGGGCTCAGTTGCATGGCGTCGTTCTCGCGGCGAGCCGATTCCGAGCTCACAGCCCGCTCGTTCAGACTTGCGACGGCATCTCGAACCGGGTGCTGTATTCACGTGACAGGAGCGCGTCGGCGTCGTCGTCGTGGAACGACTCGGTCGCGGCGTCGAAGGTGAGCTTCTTGCCGGTCGCGATGGGCGATATTGCCCAGGTGGCAGAGCCGCGTGCTCAGGTGGCCGATCTCGATGTCGGCGTTTGGCTGCTGCGCGGCTCTTGACGCAGTCGAGGAAGTTCTGGACGTGCCGGCGGCTGGTCCCGGCGACCGCTTGCTTGATCCTGCGGCGCTGTCGCCGTCCTCGATCCGCCAGCCCTGCTCGTCGATGATCAAGGTGCCCTTGTCGCCGTAGAAGGCGATGCCGAAGCCGGCTTCCTTCGGTCGGTGCTTGGACCACATCCGGTGTTCCCAGGCGAGGCAGGCGTCGGGGAACTCCCAGGTCACGATCTGGGTGTCGGGGACTTCCTGGTCGTCGTCGAAGACGTACTTGCCGCCGCCGGAGCTGACGGCCAGTGGGCGCGTCGACGCCCAGGCCCCAGCGGGCGACGTCGAGGCCGTGGATGCCGTTGTTGCCGAGCTCGCCGGTGCCCCAGTTCCAGAACCAGTGCCAGTTGTAATGGAACCGGTTGGTCATGAACGGGCGGTCGGGCGCGGGCCCTTGCCACATGGCGTAGTCGACGCCGGCGGGCACCGGACCGGGCTTGCCGTGGCCGATGTTCTCGCGCTTCTGGTGGATCCAGGCGCGGGCCATGCCGACCTTGCCGATGTCGCCGCCGCGAACCCGCGCGATGGCCTCCTCGACATGGGGCATGCTCCGCCGCTGCGTCCCGAGCTGGACGACGCGCTTGTACTTCCGGGCGGCCTCGACCATCCGCCGGCCCTCGACGATGTTGTGGCTGGCCGGCTTTTCGACGTAGACGTCCTTGCCCGCCTGGCAGGCCATGACGGCGATCAGGGCGTGCCAGTGGTCGGGCGTGGCGATCGTGACGGCGTCGATCGACTTGTCGTCGAGCAGCCGGCGGAAGTCTTTCTCGGTCCGCGGGCCGCTTGCCGGTGATCTTCTCGACGGCCTTCTGAGGGCTTCTCGAACATCGCGTCGTCGATGTCGCAGAGGGCGACGACCTCGGCACCCGGATTGGCGGCGAACAGCCGGGCATGGTCGGTGCCGCGGCTGCGCAGTCCGATCACGGCCACTCGCACCCGCTCGCTAGCGGCGGCCCGGACCGAGCGGCCCGGAAGAACGATGAGCCCCGCCCCTGCTCCGCCCAGAAACATTCGCCGGCTCCACTGCGTTTTCATGGACGACTCCCCTCTCACCAGATGCGAACGGGTTCTTTCGCATTTGTTATCTCCGCCGTGAGGGCCCGATGCAAGGGCGACGCGCGTTTTCACCGGCGCAATGGTACCGGGGCCGGCCGGTCGGCTGGATGTCGCACCCGCAGGCGCGAACGCGGTCCGCGCTCACGGCACAGCGACGGTGGTGATCCTGCCGCGGACCGTGAGTGGAAACTTGGCTCGCCGCTTGGAGGGTGGTTGCTTTCCGCGAGCGACGGGCGACAATCGGGACCACGCTGCCCGGATCCGCTCAGAGGTCGAAACCCGGCCACGCCAGGGAAATTCCCATGCCGATGCTCATGCCCGTGCTGAATCGCTTGGATGCGTTGGCGTTCAAGTTCGCCGTCTTCTTGCTGCTGGTCGGGCCCATCTTGCCGGGCGGCTTGGCCCAACCGCCGAAGGTGAGCCCGCGGCAGGCGGATTTCGGCGTCGTGGTCGAAAAGAACGTGATGATCCCGATTCCTGATGGCGTGCGCCTGGCGGCGGACATCTATCGGCCGGCGCGAGAGGCCAAGCCGGCGGCCGGTCGGTTTCCCGCGGTTTTGACGCGAACCCCGTATGACAAGGACAACACGGCGATTGAAGCGCGGTATTACGCCGAGCGCGGTTACGTCGTCGTCGCCAACGACGTTCGCGGGCGTTATGCCAGCGACGGGACCTGGCGGTTGATCGCAGACGACCCGCAGGACGGCTACGAGGTGGTCGAATGGATTGCACGCCAGGACTGGTCCGACGGCAAGGTCGGCACGTTCGGCACGAGTTATCCCGGCGGCACCCAGCACGCGCTGGCCGAGATGAATCCGCCTCACCTGACGACAATGGTCCCGATCGACGCGGTATCCAACTGCGGGATCAGCGGCATGCGGCACGGCGGGGCTTTCGAGCTGCGATTCATGAACTGGATCTTCCAGACCGGCGCGCCCAACTCGAAGGCGGCGCTCGCCAACCCGGCCTTGCGGCGGGCCCTGGTCGAAAGCGGTCAGCGCATCCGCGAGCACGCCGACGCCCTGCCGGTCCGCCCGGGCAACACGCCGCTGAAGTTTGTCCCCGAGTACGAGTCGTGGTTGGTCGAAGCGATGCGGAGCGGGCCGGAATCTCCGTTCTGGCACAAGAAAGGCATGTCCGTGGTTGATCATGTGAGCGATTACGCCGATGTGCCGGTGCTGCACGTCACCGGCTGGTACGATTCGTGGACGCGCCAGGTCACGATGAACTACGAGGCGCTCTCGAAGGCCAAGAAATCACCTCAACGTCTGGTGATCGGGCCATGGGTCCACGGTGGGCAGAACGCCAATTTTGCCGGGGAAGTGGAGTTCACCCGGGAGGCCGGCATCGACCTCCTGGCTTTCCGGCTGCGATGGTACGACCGCTGGCTGCTCGGGGCGAAGAACGGCGTGGACGATGATATGCCGGTGATGATCTACGTGATGGGCACTGGCGACGACGGACGCTCGCCGTCGGGCCGGCTACGTCACGGCGGCTTCTGGCGAAGCGAGCGCGAGTGGCCGCCGGCTCGCACCAGGCCGACGGTGTTCTTCCTCACGGCCGAGGGTGTTCTTTCGAGCGTGGCGCCCTCGGTTGAATCCAGCCACACCACCTACACATTCGACCCGCGCAGCCCGGTGCCGACGGTTGGCGGCAACATCTCGTCGAACCAGGGTTTGATGACAAACGGCGGCTACGACCAGCGTGCTCGGGACGACACACACGCCGCGGCCAATCGGCTGCCGCTCTCGGAGCGCCGCGATGTTCTGGTATTCCGGTCCGCTCCGTTGGAAGCCGACGTCGAATGCACCGGCGCCACGCAGGTCAAGCTTTGGATCAGCTCGTCCGCGGCCGACACGGACTTCACTGCCAAGCTGATTGACGAGATCCCATCGAATCCGGATTATCCTCTCGGTTTTGATTTGAATCTGGGCGACTCGATCTTCCGCGCTCGGTATCGCGACGGCCTGGACCATCAGGCGCCTGCGCTGGACCCAAGCGACGTCGTACCGATCACGATTACGCTCTATCCGAACGCGAATGTGTTCAAGAAGGGGCACCGCATCCGGGTCGACATTTCGAGCAGTAATTATCCGCGGTTCGACGTGAATCCGAACACGGGCGATCCGCTCGGCGACTACCGCCGGATGGTGCCGGCGGACAACACGATCTATCACGAGAGTGCTCACCCATCGCAGGTCATTCTGCCGGTGGTCCCTGCATCAGCCGAGGCCCGTTGAGCTTCGGGTCGGCGCACGAATAGATATTCAATACTCCGGCGCTAGAAGTGACTGGCCCGCGGGAGCTGTTGATGCCAGCGCTCGCGAACGAGCGACCCCGCGCCGACCACAGAATAATCGACACGCACTGTAATGCAGGGAGAATAAAAGCGACACGCACTGTAGTCGCACTGTAGTGCGTCGGCAACACCGAGAGCCACGCGCGGCGCGACGGCGGAAGGAGGATAGCTACGGCAACTGGTATCGATGGCGCCGACTTGGTCAGGGAGCCTTACCGAGAGGGCTGGAACAACGCGCGCACACCAAAAGGAACTCAACAGGCTGATTGGCCCGTACAACGTACGACGATGAACGGCGGAGGGACTGATTGTTGAAACGTCACTAGCGCCGACTGCCCGCACGGCGGGAGTCTGAGCCGTACGAGGACTCGCTCAGCGTCAATTTGGGTTATCGCGCCGGGCACCCGCCCAGGTTCGCCAGGTGGTGCACACCCAGTCGTGCCGCCACCTCGCGCAGCCGCTCGCGGCTGGCGGCGAAAAATCGACCCAGCAGCCGGCCCCGACTCAGCTTCTGCAACCGCGCCCACCAGCTCTCGGCGCTGCTGCCCAGCCGATCGAGTATCCCCGAGAGCTCGGCCGAAATCGTCGCCTTGCCTTCGCGGAACAGCCGCCCCGTGTAATCGACCAGCAGCAGGTAACTGCCAAGCGAGAAGCCTTCGAGCATGCCTTCACATGATGAATCCAGCATACGTCGATCTTCAATTGGGCACAGCCAGATCGTTTCCTCGAGGCCGGCCGAGACACGCGAACCTGCCACACTGCCTTGCTTGGCGGCGTCCAGGTCGCCTGCGCGGCTCTGGGCCTTCACGTGCTCGACACGCGTCGTGACCGAGGTATGCGGGCTCGCCTCGGGAACCGCCGCGATCCCTGCCGCCACCGGGTTCAGGTCGATGTATGCACATGTTGCCAGCAGCGACTCCTCGTCGAGGATCGCCACGCTCTTGAACCGTTCCTCGAAGAACGCGCCTCGCGTCTGGTCTTGCCGGTTCGCCAGCCGCGCCAGCGGCTCTTTCAAGCATTTCATGAACCAGCTCAGGCTTTGCAATCGTGCGCGTGCCGCCGCTACCCACAGGACGTCTTGCAGACGCCATTGAACCCATTGCTCAGAAACCGGCAGAGCCTGTCGGGCCTTGTCGCGCGGCGGAAACAGCCGTCCCCAGCGCCGCACCACTTCTTCGTCGGACCACCCGTTGGCGACGTTTGGGTCGAGGCGCACGAGCAGATGCAGGTGGTTATCCAGCACCGAGAACCCGCCGACCGCCACCGCGAAGATTTCCGAAAGTTCTTGCAGCCGACGCTCGATCCATTCCTTGCGGTCGATCGGCCCCTCGCCTAGCAAACAGGCGCGGCGCACGCAGCGCGTAATGCAGTGGTACCAGCGAGTTACGGTAACGTCGACGAGTCGCGAGCGTGCCATTGTCATCGGTGGGTCCCCTCGGGTGGTTGCACGAATATATCCGGGCCGACCGGCAGTTTCAACCTTGCAATGCGTGTCCAATTTAAGAATTTTGGTGGTGTTGGCGGTCGGCGTTGCGGGCGCGCTGGGGCTCACGCGGAGTCGCAAGAGGGCGCACGACATCGATTGAGTTAACAATTGTTCACGACGCTCGGCGGTAGCCGCGTCCGGCGCTGACACTGCGCCTCCCGCGCCTCCCAGAACCGGTTCATGGTCTCGGTCTCGCTCAGATGGTCCGCTCGCAGTTGAAGGATTGCCTCAGCGCCCTGTTCCGACCAGAACTTCTCGCTCCCCTTAACGCGTTTGTTGATCATCTTGATCACCGACTCCACCGCGCTGGTCATGATGGGCAATCCTTGGCGACGGTAGTCGTCATAACGCATTCGGTCGGCATTGTTCTTCAGGTAACGCAACGACTCGAAGACGAGCTTTCGAGGGTCGCTGTCGGCGCACTCCGACGGTGGCATACCAATGGCCGCGGATCGTTCTTCCAACTCAGTCAGGATTGTCGTCACCTGACCCGACCAGACGGTTTGAATCCATGCTTATAGACCTCCGTCCCCTCGGCTTGGGGACGCCCGGCGAACGCCGCTGAGAACACGTAACTCAGGGCGTGCACGAAATCGAGAATCGGCGTGAAGGATGCAAAGTGCCGGCGCTGGATCGTCCAGTTCACCGGTAGACCATCTCCCAAAAAAGCCTCTCGCTTCGCCCCGAAGAAGTTCCGCTCCCAGGCCGCCTGATGCACCATCGGGCCGAATTCTTCCGCGCACTTTCGGCTGGCCAAGACACTGCGGACCAGACGTTTAGGACGGCCTGGACGGGGCTTGCGTCCACGCCCCTCTCCCGTCGCCTTGTCCTGCTTGTGCGGCGGGCATTCGCTCTCGAACTCCAAGCCGACCGGAAGAGGATGACCCAAGCCTCGCACCATCTCTTTGGTCCGCTTCAGGTCAAGAAAACAGCGCGGCACATCGGGATCGGGGTCAGCTTCATGGACGTCGCTTTGATAGGTTTCCAAGACGGAGACTTTGGACTCTCGCCAATGACTGTCTTGCTTCGGCTCCGACGGGTCCGATCGGATTTGCAGCCGGCCACCATCCACCGACACCATCGCCACAGACGGTGAGGGACGCTTTGCGTTGGCAACGACATCCTTAGCCATCAGGGGGACCCGCTTGTACGCCGCGACGGCCATGTCACGTTGATCGATCCGCTCTTGGCCGATCTTGCGTACGATCCGCTCGACCGGTTTGGGGGCGATTTTCAAGTCTGACAGTTCGGCCAGATCGCGGGACCCCTGCTGATAGGAAGAACTGTTGACGCCGGCATGGACAATTTTCTGCTGCACGCGTGGGCTAAAACCGGTATGGTCAAGGCCCAATGCTTGATTTTGAGGGAAAAAAAGCCCGCCGACAGCGAGGGCAATTGAAAACTCGTTGTTTCCAGGCCACGTCTCCCCGCGTGGTCACTGAGCACGCGGGGCTCGTCGGGAGCCTTGCGGGCAGCCCCTCCGCAGACCGGGCACTCGCCCAGTTCCTCCTCGGGCCAGTCGTCGGCCTGCTCCTGAACGTTGATCTCGATCAGTTGCCGGGCCATCTCATCGCCCAGCGCACCGGCAATAGTCTCCAACTCCGAGAACTTGGTGCCTCTAGGAAGGCCATCCGGGTAAAGTTCCTTCGCGAGTTCCCGAGCCATCCGGCCCAAACGAGAGTGAAATTCCGTCCGAATTTGGGTGGCATCCTTGCCCATTTTCGCGGTCCTCTCCAAGGTGAGGGTGAAGACGACTGTAAACGACAGACTTCGATCCGCACGATACCATCGGTCCCCTTGGCAGGGCAAACCATGTCGTGCGCCCGTCGCAAGACTGGCGGTGCGCAGCTCGGTGCTCGCGTTGGTCTGGCACAACCCAAGCTGGGCTCGGGCCGTGGCGCATCGGTCCCGCTCTGGGCGAGTTCATGGGATGCGCAGTCGAAGTGGTCGGCCAGCTCGCGCCCTCGCTGTTGACCGCCGCGGCCAGCGGAAAGCGGTTAGTGTTCGGCGATTCTTGACACTCCCCGCCGTCGTGGAAGGCGATAGGGGTCGGCCGAATCGGGGCGAATCCCGATCGGCCGACCTCGAAATGACTACCGGTCCGATTTTACGGGGTGGCTTCCCGGATCGGCACCGAGACGGCATTGAGGACAGTCTGATCGGCGTCGTCCTGGACGAAGGCGACAACCGCTAGGTCGTGGAGCTTGATCTCAGGCAGCGGCTTGGGAAAGGCCCCCTTCTTGGTGTGTTCGCTCAGGTAGGACTCGAGGTCGCGTTTCAGGTCGGCCAGGTTGAGCGTGACCTCGACCTTGCCCTCACCGCCCTTGAGCTCCTTGCCCGTCGCTCCTCCAGGTAGCGCCCGCACGACGTGGTGGTGGAAGCGAAGCTTGTTGCCGCCGACATAGCTCACGGACTCCTCGGTCAATGCCAGGCGAAGCATCTGCTTGGATTTCTCACTCTTGTCCTTGGCACGGGCGGGCTGGCCGTTCGGTTTGTCGTTCACCTGGGCCGAGGCGACGATCTTGATCTGGTCGCCGGCCCGAGTCGCGGACGCAGTGATCGCGGCGGTTTTGGGAGTTTCGAGGATCTTTTCGATGATCTCCCGGTATTCCTTGTACTTCATCTCCGAGTTTCCCATCGGACCACCGCCGCCGGCTTCGCCGTGGCCATTGAAGAATGTCGTGGGTGTGCCCTGGAAATTCGATTCGTAGTACTTCTGCCGGGCCTCGGAGTCGTTGTTCGTGAGGGGGTCGGGACCGGGGATGTGCAGGTGATATTGAAGACCGATGAATTCGACGGGCTTGTACGTCTGCAGCAGGGCGTCGAAGGCGACGTCGGCGGCGACGCAGGGTGGACACTGTGCGCCGGTGAAGAGCTCCATCAAGACAACCTGGCTGCCGCTCGAGGCTTTCCGTCCGGCGTACGAGGCCGGTTTGAACGGCGGAACCTTCTTGTGGTACTCTTCGTCGAGCTTCGCGTCGAGCGCGGCCCGCCGCGCCTCGGCATCCTTGGCTACGTCTGCCATGCCGGCGTTACGAGCGGCCACGGCAAGCAGCTCCACGACGGCGGCTTTCTGCTCCACGTCATCGTCGCTTGCCGCCTGGTCCGCCTCCTTGGCGAGCTCGACGCCGAGCTTGGCAAACTTCTTGCTTGTCCCGATGGCTTTGAGCGCGTTCATCCTGACCTCTTTCGCCCACTGGTCTCCGTAAAGCTTGGCTTCCTTGGTCCAGGTCTCGATCACACCGGCGACCCGGTCGTGCTCGAGGCCGGCGTCCTCGGCCAGGCCCAGGAGCGCGCCATAGAGAAGCTGGCTGTTGGGCGCGCCGTGATTGCCTTTGATCAGCTCCTCGAGCTTCTTGATTTTTGCCCGAGCGTCTTTTTCGCCCATCGCTTCGGAGAATTTGGCGACGAGCGGGCTCTGGCCGAGCTGCCCGACCTTCGTGCCCGTGGTCGTCTCGAGGCGGGCGGGGAAAACCCTGCCCTGAAACTGGATGATCCCAAGGATCTTGCCGGCATTTGCGCCGTCCTTGGCCATTTTGCCCTTGAACACAGTCTGGCCGGTGGGGGAGCCGAGACCGACTGTAACATCGTCGCCTTTCCGTTCGGCCACTTTGACGTCGGGCTTGCCCAAGAGCATCTGCTGCGCGTCAACGACCGTCCCGGTCAGCTTGGCGTCGCGCTCGCTCAACTTGACGATCGCGAAGTCGTCGTCGCCAAATGCGAGCACGACCAGCTTCCAGGTCCCGTCCAGCTTGGCATCATCGGCCCGCAGTGTCCGCGCGGTGCCCGCTGTTGCTCCTGCGACCAGAAGCGCCAGCGCAGCGCGGGCCAATTCAATTGTTGTTTAAGCATGCTTGTTCCTCGATGATTACGATTCGGGGGTGAGTTCCGGCGGAAGGCGTGTGCACGCAGGGGTTGGGTGAGCCGGATCAGGCTATTTTTCTCAGAGTAAGAGTGTATCCGCCGGGAGTTTTCTTCGACAACACGTAAGAATGTCAAATCGTTGCGACTGGTCTCGGCACGGCCGCGTTAACCGAGAAATCGTCCGCCATCGACGCGAAAGCATGCGCCCGTGACAAAGCTCGTCGATTCCAGCAGGTAGAGGATGAGCATGTTGACGTCGGCCGGCGAGCCGAATCGTTGGAGCGGGGTTTCTCGCAGTACACTCTGCTTGTCTTCTTCGGTGAATTCCGGTGGCGGATCGATCATGGCGGGCTGGATCATGGCGACGGGAATGAAAGGGGCGAGTTCCTTGGCCAGGGCAAGGGTCATCGTGGTGAGGCCTCCCTTGGCGACCAGGTAAGGGAGGTAGTCTTTGTAAGGGCGGCTCGGTGGCCCAGTCGCCGATGATGACGATCTTACCCTTGATACCGTCGTCGCCGGGCTGGGTGAGCATGTGCCGGGCGGCGGCGAGGGAGGTGTGGTAGGGAGCGGCCAGATTGGCGGCGATCATGTCGTCAAAATCGCGCGCCGACAGGTCGGCCAGGGGCGTGCGGCGGTAGACGCTTGCCATATTGACGAGGGCGTCGAGCCGCCCGAAGCGGGCAACGACCTGGTTGATGACGGTATCGGCCTGCGCCGGCTGCGACAGGTCCGCCGCGACGGCGAGGCCGTCGACTCCGAGCAGGCGGACCTCATCGATGGTCTGCTCGATTGCCGGCTGGCTGGTGTAAAAGGTCATCGCGACGTGCGTGCCGCGCGCGGCCAAGAGCAGTGCCAGCTGGCGGCCCACCCGCCGGCCTCCTGTGATGAGGACGACCCTGCCGGCCTTGCCGCCGTCGGTCCCGGTCGCAGGCGCGCTTGGCATCTTATACACCTTTCCACAGTGTATCGGCGATCGCGCCCCGGTGGTTGATCGCGCGTGCCAGGACGAACAAGAGGTCGCTGAGCCGATTCAGATAGACAATCAAGAGCTTGGGGACGTCTTCGTCGTGCCCGAGCCGGACGACCGAGCGCTCGGCTCGTCGACAGACCGTTCGCGCGACGTGAATTTGCGCCGCCGCCACGGCGCCGCCAGGCAAGATGAACTGCACGAGCGGCTTCAGCTCGGCTTCCAGGAGGTCGATGGCGGCTTCGAGGCGGGCAACATGGTCGTCCGTGACGGCATTGTGAAATGGGCCACCGGGCGACGGGTCAGCGAGCGCGGAGCCGATGACGAAGAGCTCGCTCTGGAGCTGCGCGACCAGCTCATCTGCGGCCGCGTCCAACCCGCCGGCGCGCGCCAGGCCCAGCACAGCGTTGAGCTCATCGACCGTTCCATAGGCTTCGATCCGGACGTCGTCCTTCCGCACGCGACGGCTACCCAGGAGCCCGGTCATCCCGTCGTCGCCGGTCTTCGTGTAAATCTTCACGGTCTCGGCCTCGCTCAGGTCAGCGTGAGATCATCTAGGTCGAGGTTTGGTTCGTTCGCAGCGCCCTGATCGCAGCATCTCGACGAACTCATTCGGTCTCGGCCATTGGCGGTCACGCTGTCCGGCCTTATACTAGGCACGTCCTCCGCGACTGAGTAGGGGCCAGTGGCGGCTGACCATCGCGGCCTGCGAAGCCCAGCGAGCGCGGAGCGCCCGCGATCGGCAACTTGCGGTCGCATCTTCTCTTCAAAGCCCGCGTCGACTGCGTACTGCCCACTGCGCACGATGAGACGGAGCCCGATTGATGACCTCGCTCTTCGCCCGGTTACTGTTCCTGTCGGCCATGGCGGTGCAGCACCCTCCCAGTGGATCGAATTCCCGCCGGCGCTATCGGCGGAGGAGGTGGCGCGCCTCGAGGCCCATCATCTGACGAAGATTCGCCAGGTCACCTTCGGCCTCTCTCGTGCGGGCGAGGGTTATTTCAGTCCCGACGGGCAGGCAATCATCTTTCAGGCGGTTCCGCACGTTTCTCCGACAATCTTTCATCATCCCAGGCCCGACGAGGACGGCTACCAGATTTTCCTGGGGACGCTCGAAGAAGATGCTGCGCTGCGGATGATCAGCACGGGGAAAGGGAGGTGCACATGCCCGTTTTTCCATCCGAGCGGCAAGTCGGTCCTGTTTGCTTCGACTCACCTGAGCCCGAGCACCGAGGCCGAGCCGCCCAAGGGCCCGGCTTACAGCCGGACGGCGCGTTATCGCTGGGAGTTTCCCGAATCGATGGACATCTTCAGCGCCGATCTGGAAGGTAAGAACCTGAATCGCTTGACGGATACGCCCGGCTATGACGCCGAAGGGAGCTATTCGCCGGACGGCTCGCGCATCGTTTTCACTTCGTTCCGCGATGGCGACGCCGAGATCTATATCATGGATGCCGACGGCCGGAATCCGCGCCGGATCACGCATGCCAAGGGTTACGACGGCGGCCCGTTCTTTTCGCCGGACGGGAAGCGGATCATCTACCGCAGCGACCGCAAGGGCAACGATTTGCTTCAGGTTTATATTAACAATGTGGAGGGGACGGCCGAGCGAGCCTTGACTGAGAACGAGTTTGTGAACTGGGGCCCGTATTTCCATCCGGACGGCCACCACATCATCTACGCGACCTCCCGGCACGGGCACACCAATTACGAGCTTTATCTGATGGATGTGGACAAGGGCGGCGAAGAACGGATCACCTACCACGAAGGCTTCGATGGGCTGCCCGTGTTCAGCCCGGACGGCAAGCGGCTCATGTGGACCTCGAGCGGACGGCCGGCGGACCGCAAGAGCCAGCTCTTCATTGCAGATTTCACCCTGGAGCCAGCCTCCCGCGCCGCGCCAGCGGCGGCGGCGCGCTGAATTGTGGACGACGGTATCGAGAACGACCTCACAACCGACAGGAGAACCTCGCCATCATGGGACCCAAGGACGCTATCGGGCTGACACTTGATATGAGTGATCGCATTATCAAGAGATATCTGGACGACCTTTCCGACGCTGACTTGCGGCTACGGCCCGTTGACGGGATGAACTCGATCGCGCTGCAAATGGGCCACTTGATCGCAGCCGAGCGGATGTTCGTGGAGATGGTGAAGCCAGGGGCATCCCCAGAGCTACCCGCCGGGTTTGCGGAAACGCACGACCTCAAGAAGGCCGGGAAGGACGACTCGCGATTCGGCGGGCGAGAAGAGTACATCAAGCTGTGGGACGCCCAGCGCGCGGCGACCAAGGCTGCGCTCGCGGGTGTCAGCGACGCGGATCTGGATGATACGTGCGAAGGCAAGCTGCCCCAGTTTGCGCCGACCATCGGCGCCATCTTTACGATGGCCGGCGTTCACGCCCTCAGCCATTCCGGCCAGTTTGTCGCGGTGCGCCGGATGTTGAAGAAGCCGATCGCGTTTTAAGAGCTTGGGCCTGACGCCGGCCGGGACCCTGCGGGCTCGGCCGGCGGATTGGCACTTTCTGCAAGAAGTAAACGGTCCAGCAATGCGGCATTGATCACGCCCCGGAACCGCACCCTGCCGTTGACGGCCACGACCGGCACCTCGGTATCGTATTTGGCCACGAGCGCAGGATCGCCGTCGATATCGACCTGTTCCATCGCGAACCCGAAACGCCGCCGCGCGTCCTCGAGCATGTCGATCGCCTTGTGGCAACAGCAGCACTGCGCGGGTGTAGACCGTGAATGTCAGGTGTTTGGCACTGGCGGACCGGTTCAAGAGACGGGTCAATATCGAGGTCATGGCGTTCTCGCAATCAAGAATGTGGCAAGCTGAAGTCGTGGTCATAGAATTCCAGCCGCCCGCATTTTTCGCAGCGATAGAGGTCTAGCGGCTTGATCTTTTCGCTCAGGTCGGCCCACTCACCCAGCAGAAAGTGCCAGCCGGCGGTCTCGCCGCCGACCCGGATCGGCAATTGCCCCAGCCCGCGAAGTGCGACCTTGCAATGGGGGCAAGGTGGCGTTTGCTTGGATTCCATCAAATTTTTCTCCGTAGCGATCCCGCAAAAGGCCGGGCGTCAGGACTTCAGTTCTCGCCAGGATTCCCCTCGGATGCATCGGCCCGCACCTCGACCAGGTTATCAAACAGCGTGGCGCCGCCTCCCATATCCGTCAAGGCGGAGGACGTCGTGCTGTTGACGTTTGTGCATCCGGGCGAGAGCTTGTTCCAGTAGATGCCGGTGGCGACGGCGACGCCGGGTTTGACGCTGTCGGTGAGCGCGACGCGGGCTCGGAAGCGGCCGCGGTCGTTGTAGACCAACGCCCACTGGCCGTCGCGCAGGCCACGGTCCTGTGCGTCGAGGGCGGAGAGCTCGATTGTCGGTTCGCCGGCGGCGGTGCGGTGCCGTGGAGAGTTGGCAAAGGTTGAGTTCAGGAACTGTGGGCGTGGGGGGCTCAGCAGCTGCAGCGGGTACCTGGCCGCCAGGTCGGGGCGGCCGAGTGGATCTTCCAAGGGGGGTGTGTATACCGGCAGCGGGTCCAGGCCAGCGTCCTTCATTTGCTGCGAGTAGAGCTCGCACTTTCCCGACGGTGTGGGGAACGCGCCGTCGGCGAACGGGACGAACACATCCGGGATGTTGAGGCGAATCGGGCCCTGTTGTTTGAGCCGTTCGAGCGTGATTCCCTCGAGGGTCGGGCCGCCGTCCAGGACCTGGCGAATGAGGGTTTCGTCGTCGGGAAACAGTTCGGACTCGAATTCGAGGCGCCGGGCGAGCTCGCGAAACACGTCGTTATTTGACCGGCACTGGCCGCGCGGCGCGATCGCCGGCGCGTTGTACATCACGTCATGGTGTCCGTAGGAGCTATGGACGTCCATGTGCTCGAGCTGCGAGGTGGCGGGCAGAACGATATCGGCGTAATCCACGGTGTCGGTGGCGAAGAGCTCGTGCACGACGACGAAGAGATCCTCGCGGCGCAGGCCCTTCAACACCTTGTCCTGATTGGGAGTGACGGCAGCGGGGTTGCAATTGTAAACGTACAGCGCTTGCACGGGCGGGCCAGGCAGCTCGCCGGCCAAGGCTTCGCCGAGCTGGTTCATGTTGATGACGCGCGTACCGGCCGGCGACAGGTCGGGTCGAGTCAACCGGTCCATGGCGAAGTCGTAGGCGCCAGAGGTCGTGAGCAGGACGCCTCCGCCCGGATGCCGCCACGAGCCGATGATGGCGGGAAGGCAGGCGATCGTTCGGACCGCCATGCCGCCGCCGTGGTGCCGCTGCATGCCATAGTTGAGGCGGATCAGTGACGGCTGCTCACGCGCCAGGCGGTGCGCGAGCGAAGTGATGGTCGCGACGTCCACGCCAGTGATCGCGGCCACGGCCTCGGGAGCGTATTCACTGGCGACGCGCTGGCGCAGCAGGTCTGCGCCGATCGTCGCCCGATTGAGGTAGTCTTCGTCTTGGAGACCGTCGCGCCACAGCACGTGCATCAGGCCAAGTGCCAGTGCGGCGTCGGTGCCCGGCCGCGGCTGGATGTGCCAGTCGGAGCGCCGGGCGGTTGGGCTGCGGTAAGGGTCGATCGCCACGATGGTTGCGCCGGCTTTGCGAGCCTCGATCATCAAGCTCCAGAGATGGCTGTTGGTGTTCGCGGTATTCGATCCCCAGTTGACGATGAATTTGCAGCGTGGGACGGCAAGCGGATCGGCCCCGAGGCGGCCGCGCCCCAGGGTGTATTCATAGCCCACGGTGCCGGCGATCGAGCAGATCGTGCGATCCAGTTTCGACGCCCCGAGACGGTGAAAGAATCTGCGATCCAGGCTGCTCGCCTGGAGCTTGCCCATCGTGCCGTAGTAACTGTACGGCAGGATTGTCTGCGGACCGCCTGTGGTGCGCGCGAGGCTGGCAAATCGCTGTGCGATCGTGTCCAGCGCTTCATCCCACGTGATCGGCTGGAATCGGCCGTCTCCCTTGTGTCCCACCCGCTTCATCGGCTCGAGCAGGCGGTCGGGGCTGTACACGCGCTCGAGAAACCGGGCCATCTTCTGGCACAAAAACCCGGCGGTGAAACGGTGATCGGGGTCACCCCGCAGCTCGACTGCGACGCCATCTCGAACCGTCACGAGCATACTGCAAGAGTCGGGGCAGTCGAGCGGGCAGACGTTCCTGGCGATCGCTAGAGTCGACATCGTGGTCCCTGATGATCTCGCATCCGTCGCGCCACCGCTGTCGTTCGCGGTCGTCGTATTATAACCTGGGTCGCTTTCGAACACGTCGACTAATGTGCCGGTTGGTGCCGCTCCCGCCGTCTGCGTCGACCGCACCGGATGCACGCGGCCGACGGATCGAGCTCGTCCGGATCGGCGTTACAAGGGTACGGATCACGGCATGATCTTCTGCAGTGAGCCGCTCGCCGTCGCCGACCTTGAACAGAGCGCCGGTGACCCGGCCCTGCTCGTCCCGCTGGAAGATGAACCGCGCGTCCGTGCGTGGCAAGATGAACTCGGTCGGCGAGATGGGCTGTAATGCGAGCGGCGTCGGACGGAACGGAAGCTTGAGCATGAGGTGGTTGTCACCGCGAGTGATCGTCACCGGCGGTACGTCCTTCCTGGGGCCCATCGAATACTGGCCTGTGAATGGAAGAAGGGCGTCGGCCGGCAGAGAGATGATCTTGGGGACCGCCAGGTTCTCCGGAGCGGGCGCGGGGCGCTCAGGAAGGTCGCGTATCCAGATATTGCGAAAGCGCACGGGATGGCCATGGTCTTGAAGCTGGATCGGGCCGCGATCGTCGTGAGCTTCATAGGGAGACGATTCCAGCCAGTTGGTTCTGCCCCAGAGCTCTTCATTATTTTGAATGAGAATGCCATTATGAATCAGTGTCACCCTGGCGGGCTCGAGGAGCTTGCCGGTCTTATCGAAGCGGGGCCGGCGGAAGGCGACGTCGTAGGATTGCCACTCTCCGGGCGGGCGCGAAGAGTTGGCAAGCGGTGGATACTGGCCGTAGATCGCTCCCGCCTGACCGTCGGCGTAGGTATCCGCCCGGTAGGAATCGAGCACTTGCAGCTCGTAAAGCCCCATGAGGAAGACACCGCTATTCCCGCGATCCTACCGATTCCGCCGGGCGGGCTGGGTGATGCCCACTCAAGGTGCAGTTGGGCATCTCCGAATTTGGCCTTGGTCTCGATCGCGCCGGTCCCGGGGGCGATTTCCATGAACCCGTCCAAGATCTTCCAGGGAGCTGGTCCTTTCTCGAGGCTTTGCCAGGCGTCGAGGTGTGTCCCGTCGAACAGGATGACGGAGTCACGTGGCGCCGGAACGGAGGCGGCGCTCGCGACCGGTTCGACAACGGGTGCTTTGGGTCGATGATTGTCGTGCTGTAGCCACCGGTTGCTGGCAGTCATGATGTCGTCAACCTTGCCGGCAACCCGGAATGCGAGCAGCCCGGCCGCGGAGATGAAGCAGAGGCACGCGAGCCCGAACGATCTTACACGCATGGCGGTGGGTTTTCTCGAGAGAATTCCGGTCGAGCACATGGGCGCTCTCTTCTGCCGAGGCCCAGACATTGTAGTCGTCGCGCGATGGACTCGAAAGGTCGCGCACAGTACGCCGCAGATTCGAGCCGGCGCTATGCTCTCTCGGCGTGATGCGGCGATACATCTCCTTGACAACTCCCGTCGATCCTGCGACGTTAAACTTACATTCAACAAGGTGCACACTTACCGACCGGACCTGGCGAGTCAGGCGGCATCTTGCTGCAGGAACTGATGTTTTTCCACCGACGCCGGGCCGCGCCGACCGTTGCTCGCGATCCGGTGCAAAGCTGTGCCTGCCCCAGCAGCGCTCGCGTCCGCCTCGCGAGAAGTGCTGAATTCTGCATCCCGAGCGCAAGCGCCAGCTTTACGAGAGCATCCTCATGACCCGCCGCGCCGTAGCCATCGTGTTTGTTGCCATCGTGACGCTCGGCTGGACGAGTACTTTTGGCACAGCGGCGTTCGCTGCTCCTCCGCAGATTAACGGCGTGGCACCGCTCGGCGCTCGGCGCGGATCGGCGACCGAGCTCGTCATCAATGGCGCCAACCTTTCAGGGAATCCCCGGCTTATCGCGCCTTTTGGTTTTCAGCTTGACTCCGCGAGGTCGGGTGGCGACGCGTCGAACTGGAAGCTCAAGGTGATGGTCGACGAGCACACGGCGGTGGGTGTGTATGTCATTCGGGTCCAGACCGACGATGGGATCTCGAACCCGTTTCTCTGGTCGGTGGGCCAGTTGCCGCAGGTGAGTGAAAAGGAGGAGAACAGCACATTCGAGACCGCCCAGCCGATCGGCGATCCTCCGCTGGTGGTGGAGGGACAGGTGGCGGGTAACGACGTCGATTTCTTCCGGTTTCGAGGCAAGAAGGGGCAGTTGCTGGTGGTCGACGCACAGTGCGCGCGCATCGGCTCAGGGATCGACCCAACGATTCGACTGACAACCGCCGCGGCCAGCCGCACGTACGTTGCCTCGGCGGACGACTCGCCGGGACTACTGACCGACGCCCGGCTCACGGCGGTGCTGCCTGCGGACGGGGAGTACGTCGTCGAGCTTTCGGACTCGCGCTACCAAGGGGGAGCAAGGCCGGTCTACCGCCTCTTGATCGGGGCGGTGCCGATGGCCGAGGAAGTCTTTCCGCTGGGAGGCCGCGTCGGCGAAACACTTGGCATGGAGCTACGGGGTGGGACCATTTCCGGGGTCCAGATCGCGGCGGCAAACCTCAATCCACCTTTCGGTACCGAGCGCTTGCCCGTGAGGATCGCGACTGCGAGCTGGGACCGCATCGGCCCAGGGACGTCGGGGCTCGACGTCGAATCGCTGGCGCCGCTGGTCGTGTCGTCATACGTCGAGCTCCGCGAGCCCGCGCTTCCATCTGCACCTCCGTTTCGAGCGATTCCCCCCGTCGTGCTCAATGGGCGCATCGACCCGCCGGGCGACGACGATCGGTACGTGCTGGTGACGACGCCCGGACAGCGCTTGCGGATCAAAGTGCAAGCCTCCGAGCTGGGCTCGGCGCTCGACGGCATTTTGCGGATTCTGGGCAATAACGGCGCCGTGCTTGCCAACGCCGACGACACGACCATTCCCCAGCCCGCACGAAACAATCAGCAGGCCCAGCCGATCGTGCTTCCGGATCCGTCGCTCGATTTCACGGTTCCGGGGGGCACGAACGAGATCACCTTGGTGATTCGCGACCTGGAGAGCCGCGGCGGCGTGGGTTTTCCATACCGCATCGTTGTCGAACCCCTTTTTCCCGACTTCGAGCTACTCGCAAATGAGTCGCAGGTCAGTATTCCCCGTGGCGGTGCGGCCGCAGTCGGCGTGTCCATTCGCCGCAGGGGCTACAGTGGCCCGATCACGGTGGCCGTGGCAAACGCGCCCGCAGGATTGACCGTCCGGCCCGGATCGATCGCAGCCGGACAGAATGCTGGCGTACTCACGATCTCGGCATCCGCGGACGCTTCGTTCCCGGCCGCTCCGATACGGGTCGTGGGCCGCGGCGATGGCCCCGGCGGTCCCTTTGAACGGGATGGCTTCAAGCCGCTGGTCTTTGCGCAACAAGCGAACCTGCCCATCTACGCGATCGATCAGATCGGCCTGGTTGCCGCACCGGCGCTTCCACTCCCCTTGACCCTGGAGACACCCTCGACGCCGATCGAGGTTCCGCACGGATTCAGTGCCGCTTTCCCGATCAAGGCGGTGCGGACCAAGGGCTCCGAGTCCGTTCTGACGGTCTCTCCACTTGCCTTGCCTGCCGGATTGAGCGTCCCAAACGTGACGATCGCCGAGAAAGCGATTGAGGCAACGGTCACCATCAAAGCGGCGGTGGCAGCGCCCCTGGGCACAACCACGCTGGGCCTGCAAGCCAAGGGGAAGCTCGCGGGCGCGGAGCGGACGATTGTTCTTCCGGCCGTCACGCTGACCGTGGTGCCGCCAGTCGCGCTCAAGCTCGACACTCAACAGATCGACGTCAAGCCCGGGACGACGGTCGAGCTGCGGGGATCCGTCGTGCGCAAAGGAGGATTTGATGGTCCTGTCAGCGTTCGGATCAACGGCTTACCAGCCGGCCTGAAGGCTGCCCCGGCGACGGTCTCGGGTGCTGACTCGAACTTTGTAGTGAAGGTCTCGGCCGACGCCAATGCCGCCGCGACCGCGGCCGCGACAAACGTTGCCATGGTATTTCAGGTCGAGAAGAAGGATTACTCTGTTCCACCGAGCCCATTGGCGGTCAAGGTGCTGCCACTCAAGTAGAATGGGACATCGCGGCAGACCATCGCTGCAGGAGCCACTACGTGATGATGTGCGCAGCTCAATTCTTGGTTTCAACGTTATTAGTCCTGGGTTTACTGGCGCAAGATCCGGTCCGGAAGAGTGCCGTCCTTGATCCGGCGAAGAACGCGGCATCCGCGGCGATTTCTCCGAAGAAGGGCGAGACCAAATCATCGTCCGCGGCCAAGCGCGGCTTCGCCTGCAAAGGATGTCTCTGCACCGAACTCCGAGCGCGTCAGCTTCGTTCGCGACGTGGCGCCGATCTTGGTCGAAAACTGCATTGCGTGCCACAATCCGCGCAAGTCGGAAAGCAAGTACGTCATGACGACATTCGCACAACTTGCAAAAGGGGGGCAGCAGGGGGAGGGAATCACGCTGGAGCCCGGCGAGCCCGACGCGAGCAATTTCGTCGAGGTGATACGGCCGGACGGCCAGCCGCGGATGCCTTACAAGCAGGAGCCCTTGCCGCCGCAAAAAATCGCGATCATCGAGCGCTGGGTCTCGGAGGGGGCGAAGTACGACGGCAATTCATCCGACGAAGACTGGACGATTCTGCTGCGTAAGACCCAGCAAGTTACAATCCCCGCAGCCTACCCAATCGCCGTGCCGATCACGGCGCTGGAATTTAGCCGCGACGGATCCTCGGTTGCTGCGTCCGGGTTTCACGAGATCACATTCTGGAAGACCGCGGACCTCGCGCTGGATCGGCGCTTGACCGGGCTTGGCGAGCGGGTGTACGACATCGCCTACAGTCCCGACGGCAAATGGATGGCAACAGCAAGCGGCGACCCCGGTGTCTATGGCGTTGCCAGACTTTGGATTGCCGAGGAGGGGGGCGGCGGCAAGCCGGTGCGCGACTTGGCGGAGACGCAGGACGTTGTATTCTCGGTCGCCTTCAGTCCCGATAGCAAAAGGATCGCCACCGCCGGAGCCGACCGGACAATCCGGGTTTTTGACGTTGATACGGGGAAGCTTCTTGCTCAGATCGAAGATCACGCCGACTGGATTTTTGCGATCGCATTCAGTCCCGATGGCAAGCGCCTTGCGAGCGCCAGCCGCGACAAGACCGCGAAGGTCTTCGATCTCGAGAAGAAAGAGTCGCTGGTGACTTTTCCGGGCCACGGCCAGCCAGTCTACACGGTGTCGTTCACTCCTGACGGCAAGGGCGTCGCTTCCGGCGGCGAAGACAACCGGATCCGGATCTGGAGCCCGGACAATGACGGCAAGTCGATCCGCGAGATCGGCGGATTCGGCGGCACCGTTTTCAAGCTTCGCTACACTCCTGACGGTCAAACATTACTCGCTTGCAGCGCCGACAAATCCATCTCGGTTTTCAGCGTCAAGGGAGGTCAGACTCGCAAGTTCCAAGGTCACAATGATTGGGTTTACACCTTGGCGATCTCTCGCGACGGTACTGTCGTGGCTTCGGGGAGCTGGGATGGAGAGATTCGACTGTGGCACCTCGCCGACGGCAAGGCGCTCGGCACGGTGATCGCTGCCCCGGGCTACAAGCCGCGGGCTCGCAATACCGCATCGCGTTGACAGGGGCACGGCAGTCCGCGCATCCGATGGCTGCCGTCGTGGTCGATAATTTTTGCGGAGGACGTGCATTTTAACGATTACGCCGATTGTAGCGAAAACAGCAAATTTGGGCAAATCCGGCAAAATCGCTTCAAACGAGTTATTCCGCACGCCGATAGAAACTCGGGTACGAGCGCTTTGCGATCGGCTGATTGCGCCGTCGCGAAGATGGGACATGCGGATTGACGACTGCGGTGGGGTCAAGTTCGCCGCGGATGCGGGGGCGAGTTGTGATGCCGGATCGCCGAACAGGCGCATGGCGTTGCTTTGTGCTTTTACTATCGATCGCGATTCCTCGCTCCGGCTGGTGCAGGGCCCGACGCTGCAGGAGTCGGGCGTAATCACGCGATCGGCGGTCGAGGCGACACCTGGCTCGTTGAATTCACTGCTTGGTACGATGCCGGGATCAAGTGGGATCAGCATGGGGATGCAGCCCGGGCGAGACGACATGATACTCGGCCGGATTGGGGTTTCTTCGCCGCGGGTGCCGACTTCAGTCACGACCCCGGGCGGAGTGTACCAAGGGCCGCCGCGACGGGGAGTCGCCGCGCCGGAACCGATTCCCGTGCCCAGGCCACTCTTGTACGGCACGCTCGAGTTGCCGGCGGAAAACACCGAGGAGGGTCCGCGCGACGGCCTGACTCTCGATCAGGCAATCGAATTGTTGTTGCGAGAGAACCTCGACCTGCGTTCCAAGTTTCTCGAGATTCCGCAGGCTCGAGCTGACGTCTTGACGGCCAGCTTGCGCCAATCCGATCTTTTTTGCCGATAGCCAGCTCATCCCGTATGGCTCCAATTCAGTCCGGCGGCCGGATGGCCCTACGCAGTACGACGTCAATATCTCGCAACCGATCGACTACGCGCGTAAGTGGCGAGCCAGGACGGCCTATGCGTCGCGTGCTCTCGAGGTGATGGAGGCGCAGTACCAGAACGAGGTGCGGCTTGCGATCCAGAGCCTTTACAGCGCCTATGTCGACGTGTTGGCAGCGCGGGAGACCGTGCGTTATCTGCGGGCGAGTATCGAGGGACTCGACGAAAACCTGAGAGTCTATCAGGGGCTCTTTGAAAAGAAGACGGCGTCCCGTGCCGACGTCGACCAAGCGAAGGCCGACCGGGAAACGGCCGTGGTGGGACTGATTGACGCCGAGGAAGCGGTTCGCCAGAGGAAACGGACTCTAGGCGAACTCTTGAACCTTGCTCCGGACCAATCCGAGCGGATCGAGCTTCGCGGGACGATCGGCGGCCTCGCCGTCCCGCTTCCCGCGGACGACGAGTTGATCCAGCTCGCGATCAGCTGCCGACCGGACGTGGCGTCCTTTCGGTTAGGGATCACCGCCGCGGAGGCCAATCTGGGGCTTCAGCGGGCTAATCGTTTTTCGGACGCGTATTTGCTCTACCAGCCGTTCACGTTCCAGAACAACGCCCCATTCGGCAGGCAGAGCGGGTCGTCGTGGGCGGTCGGGCTCACAGTTCCGCTGCCGGTCTTCAACCGCAACCAGGGAAACATTGAGCGCGCCAAGATCAACATACACCAGACCGAGGTCCAGCTGGTTTATCAGGAGCGCCGCGTTGTGACGGAAGTTCAACAGACGATCAAGGAATATCAAGTGACTGACCAGATCGTCCGGCGTATCCGGCGAGACGTCATGCCGGTTCTGAAGCAAGCGTACGAGGATCGCCGGCGGCTATTTCAAGAAGGCGAGGCCACCAAGTTTGCGTTTCTTGACGCGCAGCGCAGGTATAACGAGATGGCAAGGGCATATCTGGATTCAATGATTCGGCATCGGCGGAGTATGCTTCTGCTGAACACGGTCGTAGGCCAGCGGATCGTGCCGTGAGAGTCGGAATCGGGCATGTCGCGGTGAGGGCCGCAACCCCCGCGGCAGTTGTGCTATCGCGATCTACCCTGAAAGAGCGTGGGCGAAGGATCGGGCAACGCGGGGACGCGACCGAGCGCCGACAGAGAGCCAGGACCGGCAGGGCGGCGGGAAGCCGCCCGAATACCGGTTCCGGGATTGGCTCCAAAGCGATCATTCCATTCGCAGTTTTTGTGCGGTGCGATGACCTTGACGACCAGAGCCGTCTCTCCCGTTCACGCTGAAGGGATACGCTGGCAAGCGCACTCCGCTGCCAGCGCCCGAGAACGAGAGAAACGAATGCTCAGTCGATCAGATTCTTGACGACGTGGGCGAGGTCGGAGCCTGTTTCCGTCAAGCTGTAGAAGTTGTTCTTGCCTTGGCGGCGGGGAGCGATGATGCCACCGTGCCGGAGCAAAGCCAGGTGATGGCTGACGGCAGGCTGGCTCTGACTGAGCTGAGCGCAGAGAGCGCCGACGTGTCGCTCTCCGTCGGAGAGAATGAGAATGACCTGGAGCCGTGTCGGGTCAGAGACGTGTTTGAGCAGGATCGAGGCTCGGCGAGCCTGATGATACCTCTGTTCGGCTCCGCGGAACGCCTTGAGTTTGCTTGCAGTGGGTTTCGACGCGGAAGCACTTTTGACGCTTGTCTTCGCTGCTGCCATGGGACTCCCCTCCTCACCTGATTGTCATTGCGGCGCGCTTGATGATCCTTCGTTCCCCGACCCGTTATCCGGAGATCATGTAAAGATATCAGGGTAGCGCGAAGCTGATCTTCCCGCCCGAGCTACCAACCTTCGCCCACGATGCGGCGGTTGCGGCCTCAAAGCATAACCCGTAACCAAGATGCTTCGCGGGCATCCGTTCTGCCCGCCGTGGTGTTGGGCTGGCTCTAAGTTGAGAGGTCACAACCACCTGCGGCCACGTCGATCGATCTACAAGTGACCGCCAGCGATCCTACAACGACGCCATCACGATCTTGCGCGAACGTATCACAACGTGGGTGGTTGTCGACATCTTAGAGCTTTTCTAACAACTGTCAACCGTAATCCGCAATCTTTTTGCGCTTTGATTCGTTACACTTGTTCGAGCGAGGCAGGGCCAAGCGCGAGCGACGGCGAGCCGCAACTAGTCAGGTCGTTGTTCCCAAATATGTGCGGAGATGTGCGTTGTATCAAGAACGCCGCAAGTGCGGGATCGGGGAACAGCGATCATCACGAGAGCGTCATGACGGCGGGATCAGCGCATAAACTGTTTTCAAGAGGTCGACTGGCTCCCATTCATTTGCTGCCGTGCCAACTTCGACGTGCGCCAGTTTGCCTTGAGGGTCGACGACTGCGGTGCAGAGGTTATGGACGATTTCCTTGTTTCCTGCCCCGTAGAAAAGGCCAAGCGGAGCGGCAATCTTGGCCAGCTCGCTGTGGGAGACGACGGCGTATGACCAGAGAGGCGGCGTGGCGCCGCGGATCTCAGCGTGCTTCCGCAATACATCGGGCGAATCGTGGTCCGGGTCGAACGAAAGCGAGATCATCCTTATATACTTCGAGTGCTCAGGGAAGGTACGAGCGCCTGTGCCAGACCGGCGAATTTTCGGTCCATGCGCGGGCAAAAATCCGGCAACGGACAACCAGTATAGATAAAAGTAAGCACGACGACGTTTCCGCGCAGCTGAGAAAGCTTCACGACGTCGCCATCCTGGGTCGTCATTTCGAAGTCAGGGACCGGCATTCCGAGCTTGAGGGTCTGCGTTTGCTCGCGCGGCGGGCGCTGCCGCTTGCCACGTCCGGACGTTCGTGCGGCGGTCCTTTTTGCGTGACTGTGAGGTCCACGACCTGATATGCGCTCACTTCGCCGTCTTGACGCTCGACACGCAGGGTGCCCTCGACACGGTCGCCGGACTGGAGCTCTTTGAGTAAGGCAGCCTGCTTGCACAGAAATCGCATCTGCATCGCAGCCATGAATCCAGGAATGGCCTCGTGAGCGATCGTGACGTGTTCCTGCTCGCTCTCTACCCCTCTCACGACACCTCTCAACTTGTAGTCTTGCACGTCGTGCCGCTGCACGGGAGACGGCCGCTTCAGCTGGGCTCGGGATCCGTCGGAATTATTTCGAGCGCAGCCAGAACCTGACAGGACGATCAGCAGAAAAAAAATAAACGATCCACGATAACAAGCAGACAATTGATATCGCATTTTGAGCTGAACCTTCGTGCTGCTCGGGCGGGTCGAAATCCCGTCAAAAGGGGAATGTCGCATCCAGGGGGCTTGCGGCCAGCTCTGCGAGGAACCGGCCGATTCGCTCGGCGACCAGCGCGGTGAGGCTTTCGCCCTTGGCCGCCGAGGCGGCCCTCGGGTCGCCGGCGCCGGAGTTTGTGGTCAACAGGTGCCAGGGGCGGGTGATCTCGACCCATCCACGGTTGACCGCTTCGAATCGGCTTGGCTTGACGGTACCCGGATCTGCCTGTTCGAGCGCGACGAGCGCGGGAAAATGGGCCAGGCCCATGCTCGTCTCCATCTCGCCGGCGTGGTCGTCCTTCGCTTGAAAAATCGTTGAGTAAACGTCAGAACATATTTTATACCAATTACATAGAAATAATTGAACACTAGTAGACCCGTGTAGCTCGCGGAGTACCCATTTCAGGTCATTGCCCCCGTGGCCATTCAGAAGAACACAGCGCTGGATTCCGTGCGCGGCCAGAGAGTCGACGAGGTCGCGGATGACGCGCGCAAGCGTCGACGGATTCAGGTTCATTGCGAGCGGAAACTTCATCTGGTTGGTCTCGGTGCCGTAGGGGATCGACGGCAAGAGTAGCACGCGAGCGCCGGTCTGGACGGCATGTTCGCATGCGCGGGCGGCGACCACCTCGACCTGGAATGTGTCGGTTCCATAGGGGAGATGGAGATTATGTGGCTCCGTCGCGCCCAGCGGTAGCACCGCCACCTCGAAAGGCGTTGCGTTCTTGACCTGTCCGTAGTTCAGCTCGGCGAGGCGCCACGGTTGCATGGGTGTTCATCCAATGATTGAACCCGATGGTCGGAATTTTGCTTGCGGACGCGATGGACGTGGAAGAGGGCTTGTGGAATTCGCAGCCTGCGACGAATCCGGGCGAGCTTTTGAACAGGCACATGCCCGCCCGGCTCGCCGTGTTGCTGAGGGCCATTGCGGCTCGCGGGGGTCGTCCGTTACGATCGGAGCGCTCGGACCGTGCCGGTCCGTGCGCTCAACGTCCTGTTTATGCAGGGAATGGCGCTGCGATGCAAGCCTTCGAGGCGACCAGTTATTACTTTGATCAAGCCGCCGACCAGCTCGATCTGTCGGAAAACGTTCGGACATTGATGATTACAGCGGATCGTGAGGTCCGTGTCGAGGTCGCGATCGAGCTTGACTCAGGAAAGATCGGCAATTTCATCGGCTACCGCGTCCAGCACGATAATGCTCGGGGGCCTTTCAAGGGGGGCCTGCGCTACCATCCGACTGTCGATGTGGATGAAGCTCGCTCGCTGGCCAGCTTGATGACCTGGAAGACGGCATTGCTCGATCTGCCTTTTGGGGGCGCAAAGGGGGGCATCAACTGCGATCCCAACAAGCTCTCGCGCGGCGAAATGGAGCGGCTGACGCGAAAGTTCATCGAGAAGATTCACGACATGATCGGGCCGCACAAGGACATACCTGCACCCGACATGGGTACCGACTCTCAGGTGATGGCGTGGATCATGCACGAGTATGGGAAGTACGAGGGATTCCACCCTGCGTGTGTCACAGGAAAGCCGGTCGAGTTTCACGGCTCCGCCGGCCGCGAGGCGGCCACGGGCTTTGGAGTGGCGCTCATCACGCGAGAGTTACTGGCGCGGCTGAAGCGGACCATCTCGGGTGCAACATTCGCCATCCAGGGTTACGGCAATGTCGGGAGTCATACCGCCCGCTGTCTGGCGCAAATGGGAGGCAAGATCGTCGGCGTTTCCGACGCTTACGGTGCCGTCGTCAACCCGGAAGGACTCGACATCTCAGAGCTGGATAAGCACGTCGCGATCTCGCGCAAGATCGCGGGCTTCAAAGGAGGCGAGCCGATCACCAACGATCAGCTCCTGACAATGCCGGTCGACGTGTTGATCCCCGCGGCGCTTGGAGGAGTGATCGATCGTGAACTGGCCAAGCATGTCGCGGCGCGCGTCATCGTTGAGGCCGCCAACTCGCCTATCTGGCCCGAGGCTGACGACGTTCTCAGCGCCCGAGGCATTCCCGTCGTGCCGGATATACTTGCCAACGCAGGCGGCGTCATCGTTAGCTACTTCGAGTGGGTCCAGAATCTCCAGCATTTCCGCTGGCCGTTGGAACAAGTACAGCGCGAAGAAGAGAACAGGCTCGTCGAGGCGTTTCGCGATGTATACGACCTTGCCGGGCGCAAGGGCACAACGTTACGTGTTGCCGCCTTCATGAAGGCGGTTTCTCGCGTCGGCCGCGCGCGAATCCTGGGAGGGATGTAGCAAGCTCCAGCACCGCGATTCCAGTGCGCCTCGTCCCGCGAGACCGCCCGACGGCCGGTTAACCCGGCGGCGGCGAACTTGAATGCCAGCCGCCGATCGATCACGCTGCGAGGAAGGCGGCGCCATCAACGCGCGGTCGAAGAAGGCTCCCAAATTCTAAAGCCCGCGACCGCCCAGATGCTTGGTCTTTCTCGGGTTACGCTTATCGTGAATCTTCGCGCGCCGTCCCTTCGCGATCGGCGAACTGTTGCAACGCTTCCGCCATTTATAGCTTTTGCGATGTCGCGTTTTCGCTTTCATAATCAATTCTTTCGGCGTGAGTGAGATCAATGTCTAACATCGTCGGCCTGACGTCGCCGGATTGTCGTAGTCGCGTCAGTCTGCCTGAAAGCGTCATATTATGGGACGAGATGACCGCGAATTCAAGTCGTGCCATCCCCTGCGACTCGGTGCTTGCGCGGCCTTGGTGCGGTCCTGCATCTCGCTGAAAAAATCGCGCTCGACGATCGCGAACCGCGCAATTCCGATGGTGCAGTGCCCGTCGAAACGGCGCGTTCCGATAGAGCGGCTCGAGCAGCGTAGACGCAAAATCAACTAACCTTATCTATAATGAATGGCGAAGATTAGAGTAACTCTGGAGGGGGGTATCTAGTCTATGCGTTCTTGCAGGTCCAGCAGTTGAAGGGGAGCGGTGTGGACGAGTTGAATCGCGATCTGCTCGTGGCCGTGCTCGCGCTTCTGACGGATGCCATTCCGCATTCCAGTCTCGCCGTCGTCTTGAAAGCTTGGTCGCAAAATCGAGAGCAGCCTTTGACGGAGCTGCTGAAGCAGGCGACGACCTTGGATGACGACCACATCCACGCCCTGGAATGTTTGGCCGCCGCCCACCTCAAGACGCATCAGAACGATCTTCGCCAGAGTGTGGATGCTTGGAATGCATCTGAGCTCACTCAAAGTATGCTGACCGAGATTGTCGACGATTCGCTGCGAACAACGTTGAACTCGACGCTGGGGGGCGACCCGGGCGAGACCGCCCCCGCAAACGCAGACGGTGATACGGCGCGGGAGTCCCCGTCCTCCAGTCGCGTCGAGGGCGCGACGCTTGGAGAGCGGTTCAAGCTGATCAGGCCTCATGTGCGCGGGGGCATCGGGCAGGTCTGGGTCGCGCGGGATTCCGAGCTCCAGCGCGAGGTGGCACTGAAGGAGATCCAGCCACGCTACGCTGGGCGGGAAGACCAGCGAGTCCGATTCGTTCTCGAGGCCGAGATCACGGGCAATCTGGAGCATCCCGGGATCGTTCCGGTCTACAGCCTCGGACGCAGCGCCGACGGCCGCCCATATTACGCCATGCGATTTATCCGGGGTGAGAGCTACTCGGTGGCGATCAAGCGGTTTCATGAAGAGTTCCGCGTTGACGCGGCCACAGCCGGCGCGACGGTGCGGTCGCACACGCAAGCGAAGTGGGGAATCGCGTTCCGCCAATTGCTCGGAAGATTTCTCGACGTCTGCGACGCGATCGACTACGCCCATAGCCGAGGCGTGCTGCACCGCGACTTGAAGCCGGCGAACATCATGCTCGGTCGATTCGGTGAGACCCTGGTCGTCGACTGGGGACTTGCGAAAGTGCTCGGAAACGACGAGATAATCCCCGCACAGTCCGATGGCGAATTCGAGCCCAGTCTCGGGGGAGCGTCCGTTACCTGTACGGGCGAGACGCAGCAGGGCACGACGATCGGTACTCCTGCATACATGAGCCCGGAGCAAGCTCGCGGATCGATCGACGAGCTGGGTCCGGTGAGCGATGTCTACAGCTTGGGTGCAACGCTCTACGAGCTGCTCACCGGGAAGGTCGCATTTCCCGGCGAGAAAATCTCGGCTGTGATCGAGCAAGTGCTCAAGGGTGCGATTCCGCCTCCGCGGGAGGTCGATCGCTCGATCCCCGTCGCGCTCGAAGCGATTTGCCTGAAGGCGATGGCCAAAGAGCCCGGAATGCGTTACCCGTCTGTGCGCTCGCTTGCTCGGGACCTGGAGCACTGGCTGGCGGACGAGCCAGTTGCCGCTTACCCGGAACGGCGACTCGAACGACTCGGTGCGCTGGCTGCGCCAGCATCGCACCTGGACCTATGCCGCCGCTGCCGCCCTGGTCGGTATCTCGCTGGTGGCGAGCGTCGCTGTTGTCGTCATCGAGGGGGCCCGGCGTAGCGAGGAAGGAGCGCGCAAGGAGGCCCAGACCAACTTCAAAATGGCCCAGGAGGCCGTTGAACGCTACCTCACCAATGTAAGCGAAAACACTCTCTTGAAGGAGCAGGACTCCGTCGACATGCGCACCTTGCGACAGGAGCTGCTCACGAGCGCGCTGGATTACTACCAACGTTTCGTCGATCAACGCAGCAACGATCCTTTGCTTCGCCAGCAGCTCGCAAAAGCATACTTCAGCGTCGGACAGATCACGCAGGAAATCGGCTCAAAACAGCAAGCCATGGATGCCTTTCGCTTTGCGATGGGAATCTGGGAACCGCTGATGAAGAGCGAGGCCGACAACCCAGAGCTGAAGGGGAACGTGGCCGATTGCTACCTGGCGATTGGCAAGTTGCAAATCTCCGCCGGCAACCGCCGCGACGCGATGATTTCGCTTACGAAACGCGCGCGGGATCCTCGAGCCGCTCGCCGCGACGGCTAGCCGCGAGGCGCGTTACCAATCAAGCCTGGCCGATTGCTACAAGCAGATCGCGATCATCCTTGCCGCGCTTGAGCAGTCCGGCCAGAGCCTGGCGATCCTCCAACGAGCGAAGGCGATACAGGAAGACTTGATTCGCCTGCACCCGGAGAAGCTCGCCTATGAACAGAGCCTGGCCGAGATCATCAATGTGCTTGGGTTTGCGTACTTCAAAGAGCTTAGTACCGCCGATGCGCTTGATTCTTTTCAGGCGGTGCAGAGGATCTGCCAGGGCATCTTGAAGCGATACACCGTTGGTCCCAAGCCCTCGTGGCTGCTGAACTTGCTTGCGCTCAGTCAATACAATATCGGGATGATCCACAGCAATGGCGGCGAGACTGAAAAGGCACTTCAATCTTACGAGGAATCAGTTCGCTACCAATCCGCGCTGGCCGATTCTCACCCGTCAGTGACCGAATATCAGGAAAAACTCGGGAAGACTAGCCGGCAGATAGCGATCCTCGCGGACGAGGCCCATCAGGATGAACGTGCATTCCGGTCGATCCAGCGTTCGGTGGAAGTCTTCGAAGGGCTCGTACATGCACATCCGGATCATGCGAGCTATCATAGCGAGCTGGGCCTGAGCTTCAACTTCCTCGGTTACTTATATGATGAGGCGCAGCAACACCCTGCGGCGATTCGCCACTTCGATCACGCCGCAAGTGAGCAGCGGTTGGCGATCAGCGCGGCGAAGGACGCCGACGATTACAAGGGGTATCTGTGCACTCATCTCGACAATCTCGGCGAGCAATACGTTGACCAAGGGCTTGTCGAAGACGGGTTGCCGCATTACGAAAAAGCGCTCCGCATTCGTCGCGATCTGAGCGATGCCCATCCCGAGAGCCGGGAGTATGCCCTTGACGTCGCAAAAGCGCTGCTCACGCTGGGGGAAATCAGACGACATGCCGGCGAGCCAGGTGCCGCGAGCGCCTCTTTCAGTCGTGCTGTGTCGATCCTCGAGCGCTGGTCGGGTGCTGCGCCGGGTGACGAAGCCCTTCAGGTTGAGCTCGCCATTGCTCTCAACCATAAGGCAAACGGCCTCGCCGACGAGGGGAAGTGGAAAGTCGCTGGGCCCTTGCTGGAGCACGCGGTAGCGCTGCTTCGACCCACGGCACATAGTGCGACCTCCAGCGCCGACGACGCGAAGAAACTCGCCCGCCGAAGTGAAGCGCTTTGGGACTACGCCCGCGTGCTTCGGGCTCTTAACGAGTCCGAGAACGCGAGTCGGATAGACGACGAGCGAAAGGCGTTGTGGAAGGATCGCCCCCCGGACGAGTCTGCGAGCTTGGCTCTTGAGCAGGCGACTCGAGCCGCGACGATCGGACATGGTAAGACGAGCGTCTCAGCTCCCGCACTTGCCGTCCGCGCGCTCGATCTCGATCAGGCAGCCGCCAATATTCGCCTGGCCGTCGATCGCGGGTTCAAAAACTTCAGGTTGTTGCGGTCGCATCCGGACACGGCCATGCTCCGCCCGCGGGCCGATCTCGAATCCGTCTTCAAGTCCGTGGACGAGGTCAAAACTCCAGCCGAAGTTTCGCCGCCTAAGTAGTGACGGCACAACACGTTTCTGCTCCCAAACATTTGGCAGTCACTGCTTTGTGTGTTGTCTTCTTCCGCGGGCAACGAGGCTGCCGATCCCTTTTTGTTTGCACGATTGTCGAAGAACGTGTTATATCAGAGTCAGGTCATTCGTATCACTGTTAGGATCGATGAGACCGACCTCTTTCGATGGGGAGCTAGACATGGCTGAGCGACAACGAGACGAGAGCAAGCCGGGCCCAAGACTGACAAAAAGAAGACAGAAACCACCGTTCATCTTTCTCCGGACGAGCTTCGGGCCATTTCCGGCGGCTCGACTGGGGTGATAAAGAAAACCCAAACACCCGCGCCGGCCGACAACATCAAGAAGCCGTGAGGCTGAGGATCGCGCCGGGAGAGATAACGCGGATGTGAGTTCGATCTCGGAATCGGCGTTTGCGAATCAATCGACGGGTTCGGCCCCGTGTGAATCGGCACACGGGGTGCGGTCTCGAAGACACGTCGAGAAGTACCGCTCGTCGCCGAGAGTTGCGAGGTTCATCGTGACCTCCCGCGATGTGGCGCTTTGTCCGAAGTCCTGCAGTGGCGGTTGCGGTCCATTCAGGCCGTGGTTGGTACGCGATCCGCCGGAAGGAAGGGGCCGCAAAGCCTCTCCCTTCAGCGATCGACTCGCCGGTTGAAGGGTAATGTGAACGAAAGTTCACTATATCCACCAGCTCAATTCACCCTTAAGCGATATCGGCGAAGCTAGCCGTGTGGGGCGAAATCGCGAACGCAGACTCTCGCTGACAGCCGTTGGCAACGCAGCGCCGATGTGGCCGCTGAATGCCGCGTTCACAGAGGGTCAGGGCCAAGATCATCGTCAGCAGCTCGACGACGAGGCGCCTCGTCGGTGCGCTGACTTTCTTTTCCCGGTCCTGACCCTCCTCGCTCCCGACCTCGGTTGTCTTCTGAGTCTCACCCTCAGCGAGAGCGGTGGTGGGAAGATCGCGCGTCCGGCATGTGGGTTCGACTGCCGCCTCTCCCGCAGTGCTGCGACCCGACACCCCAGTTCCAAATTGCGCTCGGCCTACTCGAGCGCTGTAATGGGATAGACTGGATGAGCGGCAATTACGCGAGACAAGCCGCGTGAGATCCATCGTCGGGCTTCGGGTGACGTGGGTCCTCCCGTTTCAGGGAGCCCATCCAATCAATGCGTGTGCGGAGCTTCCGCAATGAGCGAAGAATCGACTTCCGCGTCGGGCTCGCCGTCCGGCGTCTCGAGTGTCGCGCTCGAGCAGCTCGATACGTTCGTCCGCGTGGCAACAATCCATTCATGGGTCTACCTGGCAGCGCTCTTTGCCGTCTGCGCAGGTGCAGTCGTCTTTTCGGTGGTCTATCGAGTTCCGACCAAGGTGAACGGCGAGGGGATCTTGCTGATCGACCACGACTGCGCTCGGCCAGATTCGTGCGCAAGGGACAGGACGCTTGCTAAACCTTCGCGTCAAGATCGGCGAAGAGGTCGAGCCGGGAAAAGTGATCGGGGAGATCTCTCAATCAGACCTCATGGATGCGATTCGCGAGGCGGAGCTGAAGCGGGACGGTTTGGTGAAGGAGGACTCGGAGCTTTCCGAGCTCGAACAGCGCGAGAAAGAGACCCTCGCTCAAGCCATGGCGCGAGTGAAGCGCGAGACGTTGCAGGCGCAGTTGAACTCTGAGGACAAACTGCGGATTGCCAGGCAAATTGTCGACAGCTACGATCGACTTCGAACGAAACAGTATGTCGGCGACAGCGAGACGCTCGAGGCGCGCGAGAAACTGTACGAGATCCGGGACGATCTGAATAAAGGGCGGACTCGCGTGGCGGAGCTGGATCTGGAGGGGATCAAAGCAGAAAGCCTGCGGCGCCGTGGGCAGCTCGAGCGAAGTCTAAAGATCAGGCAACTCGAGACCAAGCTCGACTTGGACCGCAACAAGCTCGCCCGCAATTCGCAGATCAAGAGCCTTGGCGCGGCAAAGTCGTCCAGGTCCTCATGGCGAGAGGAGAGATGGTTCAGGAAGGCTCGCCCTTGGTGCTATTGCATTCTCCCAACGAGGAGCCCGGGACAGACGGTGGCGCACTGGCGTTCGATACAATCGTGTTTGTCGCAGCGGGCCAGGGCAAGAAGATCGGAGTTGGCGACCCGGTCGAAGTGAGCCCAGCGACCGTAAAGCGAGAGGAACACGGCTACATTCTCGGCGAAGTCGTGGCAATCTCGGAGCTGCCGGCAACGAAGCTCGGGCTTCAATCCGCGCTCCCGCATCCAGAGCTGGTCGATGCCTTTCTGAAACGATTCGCGCCGGGTGTGATCTTGCGTGTTGAAGTCAAGCTGAAGGAGCGCGACGTGGTGGGAGACGCCGGCGGCGGCACTTCGAGCTCGGAGATCAAAAATCGCTTTCATTGGTCGGCGTCTTCGGGGCCGAAGCAAGTCGTGAAAACCGGTACGATGTGCCAGGCGGCCATCGTTGTCGAAAGGCGAAGATTGATCAGCCTGATTCTTCCGTGGATGAAGACGCTTTTCGGCACGCAATAGCTGCGCCACGCTCGTTTTCATTCACGCGATGTCCGGAGCGGCAGGACAATAGCTGCAACCCACTGGGGCCGATCGACCCGTATCAAGGTGTCCGGGACCGGTGAGGCTTCTCCAAGTTCTCGATCAGGAGCTGGAATTCCGGACGAGCTCGAATTGGCTCGAGGTCCGGATCGGTTCGGAGCCAGACGGCGTTCCGGAACCCGGCTCTCGCGGCGCGATTGAGTGCCTCGATCGCCTGGCTGGTCGTTTTGCGCCGCAGGGCCTCAAGGTCCGCGGCCGATCCGGTGAGGAGTGGTATCCGGACGGAACGGATCACGGAGAGGTTGAACAGCCGGTCCGGCAGGTCGTGGGGGGTCTTCTCGTCGAGCGCGCGGGCCTGTTCCTCGCATCGTGATGCTTCGTCTCGACGTCCCTGGATCCGTTCCAGGGCGCAGACTCGAGCGAGGCAGAGTGCAAGTTGGGCCTGATACTCGGTGTTCGACGGATCCTGGGAAATCAGAAACTTCAAGTCGGTTTCGGCCTGTCGAAAAGCGCCCAGTGCCAGGGCGGTCTGTCCATCCCGGCGTCGGGCCGCACCTGTCGTCAGCCGAGCCTGGTACAACTCGCTCAGGACCATGATATTGCGAGGATTGGATTTGACTAGCCGTTCGAGGATTTCGACCGCTCGCCGCGCTGAAAGGATTGCCGCCGCGGCATCACCGGCCTCGACTTGCACGTTGCCGATCGATCGGTGGACCATGGCCAGGTTAACCTGGTTCATGATGCTCTCCGGATCCTTGGCGGTCGAATTCTCCTGGATTTCGAGTGAGGCGCGCATCGAGCGTAAGGACGCGGCGAGTTCACCAGTGCTGCGCAAGGCCTCGCCCATCGAGAGATGGATTCCCGAGAGGCCGGGAGACTGATACCGCTCCTCCGCGGGGTTCTCGCGAGCGACACGGCTCATTTCCTCGAGGGCCTTTCCGTAGGAATTCAAAGCGTCGTCGGGTCGTCCGGTGGCCAGGAGGCACGAACCGGCGACGTAATGTGCCAGGCCCAAGGCGTAGCGAAAGCGGCTGACGCGTGGGTTCTCGTGGACGAGGGGTTCGAGCAAGTCGCGAGCCGGAATGATCACCGCGAGTGCCTCGGCGGGCCGATTGAGGAAGACCAGGTAGTCGGCGAGATTCAGGCGGCTGGAGGCCAACTCGTCACGCAGCCAGAAATCGCCGGGGTCCTCTCGAGCCAGACCTTCTCGAAGCGTGACATCGGTCTGGAATTCTGCGATCGCGTCATTCATGCGGCCGGCGGCCCGGGCCGTGGTGTCGCCCAGATTCTTGTGGACACTCGCCAGCAACTGACTGGCCTTTCGGCCGGTCAGGCCCTCGAGCGCGGCGGCTGCCCGCCGGAACGCGGCCTCTGCCTCGGCGAGCTTGCCCGCGTAAGTCTGTTGCGATCCGAGAGTGCGCCATGCGCGCGCCCGTCCGCTGGAGATGGCCGCGTCGCTGGGACGGGCTTGATTGAGCGCGTCGTAGATTGCGATGGCGCGGTTGCACGCTGGCAGTGCGTCGGCCACCTGGCCGCTCAGGAACTGCGATTCGCTCAATTCAAGAAGGTTTTCGGCTCGAGCTGACATCAACGGGACGTCATGCGGATCGAGGTCCGGCGCCGTCCCGGTCATTTCCAAGCCTTTGAGGAAACAGATCTTTGCTTCCTCAATCGAGCCAATATCGCGCGTGATCACGCCCAGCCGGGTGTACGCCTCCGCCAGCTCGGATCGGGTCGTGTGATCATTTTCTTGGATCTTCACGAATTCCTGGTAAAAGTTGAGGGCTGAGGCGAGCAGGTGCTTGCGCAGACCTTGCAATCCGGGCTCGTTGAATAACTGGTCTTCGCTGATGCGGGTGAGGCTGTCGTCGACGGCCCGGCGAGCGAGCTTGAAGTTAGTCCCGGCCCGCTGCTCCTGGCTGCGGGCTTCGACGTAGTTCCGCTCGGCCCGGACCCACTGGGTGGCCACCCCTGTGAAGCCAACCAGGACGATCACGGACAAGGCCGCCGCCATGCCTGCCAGAGCCGGCTCGCGCCGGCACCACATCACAAGCCGCATGAGCACGCCCACCGGGCGGGCGAGGATCGGCTCACCCGCTTGGTAGCGCCGGAGGTCCTCGGCCAGGTCGTGGGCGCTGGGATAGCGTCTGCCGGGTGACTTCTCCAGGCATTTCAAACAGATGGTCTCAAGGTCGCGGGAGAGGCTGCTGCAGTGGTGTGACGGCGGGATTACCGGATTGTGTACGACGTGCATCATGGTTTCCCACGCCGAGTCAGCCCGGAATGGCGGCCTGCTCGCCAGAAGCTCGTAGAGGATGGCGCCGAGCGCATAGACATCGGCCAGGGTCCCGACTTGCGCCGGCGATGGCTTGCTCGGGCGCCATGTAGCTGGGGCTGCCCAAGATCTGGCCGGTCTGCGTGAGACCGCTGTCGCTGCCGAGATGTTTGGCCAGTCCGAAGTCCGTGATCTTGGGCGTGCCGAGGCCAATCGGACGCCCGGCGAGCGGTCGGGCCGCGGAATCGGGACGAGTCAGCAGGATGTTCCCGGGCTTGAGATCGCGATGGATGATACCGCTTTGGTGAGCGGCATGGACCGCATGGGCCAGATCCTCGACCAGGGCTGCCGCCTGGCGGGCTGAGAGGGGGGACTGTCCGATCGCCTGCGCGAGGCTGCCCCCCTCGACATATTCCAGGCAGAGGTACGGCTGGCCGTCGTGCTTGCCAACCTCGTAGACCTGGACGATGTTGGGGTGCTTGAGGCGGGCGAGGGCTTCGCCCTCGATGGCAAAGCGGACCAGTTCTTCGGGCCCGTTGCGCGGGGTTCCGGATCATTTTCAGGGCAACAAGCCGGTTGGCGCCGACCTGCCGGGCCAGGTACACGACGCCCATGCCGCCGCGGCCCAGCTCGCCCTCGACCTGGTAGCCGGGAATCGAAGGCCAGTCGGCTGGGGCCGGCCCGTGTGGACCGGGCGACGCTCCGCTGGTCACGGTGGCCTCGGCCCCTGGGCTGCATCCGTCCGTGGAGAGGGCGCCCGTGGGCGGCGATTGCGCGAGGCGGGCCCATAACGACGCATGGGTCTTTGCAGCGCCCGCGCCCTCCCTCAGATGAGTGGAACCCGGCTTCTCCGCCGTCAAGTCCTCAAGAGCGCGCTGGCAATCCTCGCAAGCGGCAACGTGGAGCTCGATCTCGCCGTCCTCAATCGAGTCGGCGCAGTCGACCAGCATTCGAGACAGTTGATCGCGCGTGGGACAGCCGCCGGCCATCGATTCACCAGGCTTCCTCGAGCCGACGGACCTCGTTTTTGAGCATCTTCTGAACCTTGCTCTTGGCCTTGAAGACGGTGGGGATCTCCATCGCCACGCGCTCGGCCGCCCGGCGCCTGATAGTCCTTCCAGCGCTGTCAGGCGAAAGGCCTCCCAGGTCCGCTCTTCGACACGCAGGCGCACACGCGCCATGGCCTCTTCCATCAATTCGCGGTCGAACGCGTCGGCCAAGCTCGCCTGGAAGTCGTCGTGAGCCTCGACCGTGTCGAGCTTGCCAGCTGGCCGTGTCGCCACTGCCCGCGGCGCCAGGGCGCTCGCGCGACGCGAGGAGATCGCACAACGCGTAGCGTGCCAGCGTCTTGACGTAGGCCCGAAAGCTCTGGCTCCGGTCGTAGTCGAACGTCCGAAGCTTTGCCGCCAGCTTGACCAGCACGGTCTGGGTGACGTCCTCGGCGTCGGCGGCCTGGAGTTTCCAGCGCAGACACCAGCGATGAATGAGCGGTGCGTACCGATGGACGAACTGGGCCCAGGCGGCCTGATCGGAGATATCGTGCCGGATCCGTCCCAGCAGAGTGGCGCTGGTTCGCGACGGTGAGTGGCCAGCCATGGGCAACCTCGTCGTCCTGATGGCTCGATCCCGAACCGCTCGGCTGCACATTGTCAAGGCTCGACGTCGCGGTTGCAAAAGAAATTGCGGGGCGCTGTCAGGTTTTCGGCCGACGGCCTGACCCTTTGCTGAGGGGACGCTCGAACTGCCACGGGCTGCGGCCTCGGAGCCATCGAGCGTCCCGCTCAATCGTCTGCCGGATCCTTACTCTCGCCCACATTCAGACCGAGACAGGAGCTGACAATGAACCCGCTGAAACGTCTTTTCGTTGGCCGTGATCACAGCAACCGGTCGAGCCTCAGGGCCGCGCAGCGTCGCCAGACCCGTATGTTCGTCGAATTGCTCGAACCCCGGCAGCTCATGTCCACTTTCACCGTCAACACCACCGGTGACCTCAGCAGCGGTGGCTCTCCTGGCAGCGTCAGCCTGCGGATGGCCATCAACGAATCGGACGCCACGCCGGCGACGGCGTCCAATCCGAATCTTATCAAATTTGATATCTCCTCGACCGCGGCGCTGGAGACTATCTCCCCGAAATCGGCCCTGCCGGTGCTCACGCAGCCGGTCATACTCGACGGCACGTCGGAGCCGGGTTACTTGGCCAGCTTGCCGCCGCTCATCCAGGTCGTTGGCACGAGTGCCGGAACGACGGCCGTCGGGCTGACGATCACCGCGAGTGGTAGTCAGGTCAGGGGCCTGGCGATCGACGGATTCAAGGCCGGGGGATTGCTCGTCAACGGCGCCTCGAACGTCACAATCCGCCAAGATTGGATCGGCGTCGAGCCCAGCGCGAGCGAATCTCCGCAGGGAAACGTCGGCTATGGCGTCATGCTCGAGGGCGGGGCCAAGGGGGGCACACTCGTGGGCGACGTGATCTCGGGGAATAGTGGCGACGGCGTCATTCTCAGCGGGAGCGGCACAGAGAACAACGTGCTGCAGGCAGACTTCGTCGGGACCGATTCCAGCGGATCCCAGTGCCGGCCCAATACTGCCGATGGTGTGCTGCTGGAGGGCAGCGCCAGCCACAACACCCTGGGTGGTGCGACAGCGGCGGAGCTCAACGTGATCTCGGGCAACGGCACCAACGGCGTCGAGCTCGCCTCGGCGGCGCAGGGCAACGTCGTCGACGGTAATTACATCGGCGCCAGTTACCCCACTGATGACGATAGCTCGTCTGCGCTGCCGAACCAGAAGAACGGCGTGGAGCTCGACAGCGGAGCGACGAACAACACAATCGGTGGATCAACGACCGTGATCAACGTCATCTCGGGCAACGCAGGCAACGGCGTCCTCATCACCGGTGCTACCACAAAGAACGTGATCGACGGCGACGACATCGGCGCGGACGCCGGTGGCAACGATGTCATGGCCAACCAGGGCGACGGCGTGATGATCATGGGGTCCGCGAGCGACAACACGATCGGCGGAACGCACACGAACCAGCGCAACGTGATCTCCGGCAACAAGGGCTCTGGCGTGGAGATCAGCGGTACCGGAACGGACGCCAACAGCGTGGAAGGGAACTACCTGGGCATCGCGGGTGACGGCGCGACGGGCCTGGACAACGGCGCTGATGGCGTCCGGATCGATGGCAACGCGAATAGCAACACCATCGGGGGGACCGTCGCCGGCGCACGCAACACGATCTCGAGCAATGTCGGCAACGGCGTGCTGATCAGCGACACGGGCACGTCGTACAACGTCGTTCTGGGCAACTTCATCGGAACTGACTCCAATGGCGAGACGGCCTACGATGACGAAAGCGATCGCCTCGGCAACGAGAACGACGGAGTACGCGTTCAGAAGGGCGCCACCCTCAACACGATCGGCGGCACAACGACCACCGACGTGAACGTCATCTCGGGCAACCTCCAGAGCGGGATCGCGCTTTCGGGATCCGGCACGTCGCACAACTTGGTCGCAGGCAATTACATCGGCACCGACGCGGGGGGCAGCGCGATCTACGATTCGTCGGGTCAGCAGATCGGCAACGTCGTCGACGGCGTTCTCGTCGAGTTGAACGCGGCTTATAACACGATCGGCGGGACCAGCGCGACGCAACGAAACGTCATCACAGGCAATTCCATGATGGGCGTCGAAGTCAACCATGCATCGTTCACGCTGGTGGAAGGCGACTACGTGGGGACCGACTTCACCGGAACCGCCGCGCTCGGTAACGGCGGCGGCGGGGTGTTCATCCACGCCGCGCGCGACCAGCGTCACCGTCGGCGGCTCGGTCGCGGGGGCAGGTGATGTGATTTCGGGCAATGCCGGTGACGGCGTCGTGATCACCGATGCCGGCACCACTTCCAACCTGATCGAAGGGAACGACATCGGCACCGATGCCAAGGGCAAGGCCGCACTCGGCAACGCGTGGGATGGCGTGCTCGTCGAGGCCGGCGCCGGGTCGAACACAATCGGGGGGACGAGGCGCATGACCGGAACGTCATCTCCGCCAATGGCGGAAACGGCATCAGTCTCAACGATGTGGCGGATTGTGTGGTCGAAGGAAATTACGTCGGGACCAACGCGGCCGGCACCGCCGCGCTGGGCAATCTGTGCGACGGCGTGTTCGTCGACGGAGGCGCCAGCCACAACACAATCGGCGGGTCTACCAGCGGTGCCGGCAACCTGCTCTCGGGGAACATTGAAAACGGCGTGGAAATCAGCGACCCGGGCACAACGCACAACCTGGTCGAGGGAAATGACATCGGCACGACTGCCACCGGCACGGCGGCGCTCGGCGACGGGTGGGACGGTGTGTTCATCGATAACGGTGCCAGTTACAACACGGTCGGGGGCACGAGCGCGGCCACCCGCAACGTCCTCTCCGCCAACGCGCAGAATGGCGTCAGCCTTAATGACGCCTCGTACTGCGTCGTCGAGGGCAACTACATCGGGACGAATGCGAGTGGCAAGGCCGCGCTCGGTAACCACAACGACGGCGTGATTGTCCACGATCTCTCGAGTTTCAATACGATTGGCGGTACCACAGCCGGGAGCGGCAACGTCATCTCGGGCAACAAGGAAAGCGGCGTCGAAGTCAGCGACGCGGGCACCACCAACAACGTTGTCGAGGGGAATTACATCGGGACGAGTGCCGGCGGCTCCGCTGCACTCGGTAACCTGGTCGACGGCGTGCTCCTCGACAATGATTCCACCAAGACCCTCGTCGGCGGAACCACGAGCGCCTGCGCAACGTCATCTCGGGCAACGGCTTTGATGGCGTCGAGCTGTCCTCGGGAACCAACTGGATCGAGGGTGATTACATCGGAACGAACGCAGCCGGCACCGCAGCACTCGGCAATGGAGAGGACGGCGTGCGGGACGATGACGGCGGCGACGACAACACGATCGGCGGGACCACTGCCGGGACTGGAAACCTCATCTCGGGCAACACGGGCGAAGGTGTTGAATTCGACAGCGGAGTTTTCAATGGCTACGTGGAGGGCAATGACATCGGGACCAACGCGGCCGGCACCGCCGGGCTGGGCAACGGGGGAGATGGCGTCGGGGTGTTCTATGCCACCAGCATATTCGTCGGCAGCTCGTCCGGGTCGGGTGGCAACGTGATCGCGTTCAACGGAGGTGCCGGAGTCTACGAATACCAGTGTCCACCCGTGAGCGTGACGAACAACTCGATCTACAAAAACGCCGGCGGCTCGATCGTCGTTGTTGAGTGAGACACGCCGCTCTCCGCGCGGTTTGTCCGTCGCGGCACGACAGTCCACATCGAGGCCGTCGACCCAGGGTGATCCCTGCGTTCGACGGCCTCTTGCGTTGATCCGCGGGCCGGTGTCGTCGCCGATACCGATCCTGCCGCGGCTTCAAGTGCCCGCGTCTCCAGAAGCGGACAAAAAGCGCGACGGGCGCCCGAGGCCGTCGTGCCTTCGGCCGCGAAGGCGACCGACACAACTTCCCGGTATTGATCCGCCGCCGCGACCGCGAGACGGACTGTCGAATCTTGGTGCATACTTAGTCTTGAAAAGGTGGCGGCGAGCGTGCGCGGCGTTGGCAAGAAGTCGCCAACTGGCCGCCATCAGCCGACTGATTTCAATCGGCTCTCAGGTGGTAAGAAATGGCCGATCCAAGTCGTCGGAAATGGCGCCGGGTCACGACTCCCACCGTCCTCCAGATGGAGGCGGCGGAGTGCGGCGCCGCCGCGCTGGGGATCATCCTCGAATACCACGGCCGATACGTCCCGCTGGAGACCCTCCGGGATGATTGCGGGGTGTCACGCGACGGTAGCAACGCCTTCTACATTCGCGAGGCCGCCAAGCGGTATGGGCTTGAGCCCAAAGTCTTCCGCAGGTCGGTCGACGGCCTGCTCAAGCGGCGGCCTCCGTTCATCGTCTTCTGGCAATTCAACCACTTTCTGGTTGTCGAGGGTTTTTCGCGGGGGACGGTCTACCTCAACGATCCGGCCAGCGGCCGGCGCACGATCAGCGCCGATGAATTTCAGCGGGGCTATTCCGGCATCACCTTCACGTTCGAGACCGGCCCGCAGTTCACAAAGCAAGGTCAGCGGCCCAGCGCAGTGCGGGGCCTGGTCCGGCGGCTCGCGTCCTCGAAGGCCGCGCTCGTCGTCGTGACATTGGCCGGGTTGGCGCTGGTAATTCCGAACCTCGTTTCGGCCGCGTTTCAGCGGGTGTTCGTCGACGAGATCTTGATCGAAGGGCACCGAGAGTGGCTCAAGCCGTTGCTCTTGACGATGGGAGTCACGGCGCTGCTTCGTCTGGCCGCGGCCGCTCTCGAGCAGGCGTCGCTCACGCGCCTGGAGGCGCGGCTGACGCTCGACGAGTCGTTCAAGTTCGTCCGGCACGTGCTGCGCCTGCCGATCACCTTCTTTCAGCAGCGCTTCACCGGCGACATCGTGGCTCGCGCCGCGAGCACGGCACGGGTCGCTCGTCTGATTTCGGGCGAGCTGGCCAGCACGGCCGTCAGCCTGCTGACCTTGGCCTTCTACGTGGCGGTCATGCTTCCTTATGACCCGCTCTTGACCGTCGTCGGCGTGGGGATCGGGAGTCTGAACCTGATCGCGCTGCGATGGTTCAGCCGGTGGAGGACCGATCGCAATCGGACCATCGAGCAGATTCGAGGCCGCCTGACGGCCGCGGTCATGTGGGCGATCCAGATGATGGAGAGCGTGAAGGCGACCGGATCCGAGTCGGAGCTCCTGGTGCGCTGGACGGGGAACCAGGCGCGGATGACCAACGCCGAGCAGCGCCTGGGCATGTATGACAACATCCTGTTTGTGCTCCCCACGCTGCTGGCGAGCGTGACGACAATCGTGGTGCTTGGAGTAGGTGGGTTCCAGGCGGTGGTCGCCGGGCTGAGCATCGGCGTGCTGGTGGCGTTTCAGTCGTTGCTGGCCGGATTCAATCAACCGTTCTTGAACCTGGCGCGACTGGGCGCCGACGTGCAGGAGCTGCGAGCCGACCTCGACCGCATTGACGACGTGCGCAATCGACCGATCGACGCGGTTTTCGGATCCTCGGGCCCGGCGGCCGACGCCACGGGCCGGCGCGATCCGTCCGGCAGCTTCGTCGCCTCGGATCGCATGAGCGGCAGCATCGAATTTCGGCGTGTGACCTTCGGCTACAACCGCACGGTGGACGAGCCGCTGATCAAGGACTTTTCGTTTGTCGCCCGCCCCGGCCAGCGCATTGCGCTCGTGGGGAGCACCGGCAGCGGAAAATCGACGATCGGCAAGCTCGCCGCCGGGCTCTACCGGCCCTGGAGCGGCGAGATCCTTTACGACGGCAAGGAGCTATCCCAGGTCCCCCGCGACGTCTTTGTCAACTCGGTGGCGCTCGTCGATTCGGACATCTTCCTGTTCGAAGGCTCGGTCCGCGATAACCTGACGCTCTGGGATGAGATGGTGACGACCGAGCGGCAGGTCCAGTCGGCGGTCGACGCGGCCATCCATCGCGACCTGTTGTTGCGTCGGGGCGGCTATGGCTCGCCGGTCGCCGAGCAGGGGCGGAATTTTTCCGGCGGTCAGCGGCAGCGACTCGAGATCGCCCGGGCTTTGCTGCGTGATCCGAGCCTGTTGATTCTGGACGAGGCGACCAGCGCGCTCGATCCGAAGACCGAGCAGATCGTGGACGACAATCTCCGCCGGCGCGGCTGCACGTGCCTGATCATCGCCCATCGACTCACAACCATCCGCGACTGCGACGAGATCATCGTGTTGAGCGCGGGCCGAGTCGCGCAGCGCGGGACGCACGACGCACTCATCGCCGACTCGCTCGGCGAGTATGCACGGCTGGTGTCGCATCAAGGATTGTCGGAATTGCGATGCGAGGGTATCGCGCGAGCGCGCCGCCGCTCGGCAAATCTGTCGACATTTTCGCCGCCGAGTGAAACCATCGACCCATTCCCCGGTCACGGTCCGCAGTCGCAGGAATCTGATTTCGCCCCCACGCACGACCTGGATTCGCAGTCGCCGCGTTTCATCGTGGAAGAGCTGCTCCCCTATAGCGAGTCGGTGCGAACCGCTGCCAATTTGCCCTTGCCGCTGGACGACCCGGGAGCGGTGTGGTGGGTTGCCTCCGGCGGCGTCGACGTGTTCTTCACGGAGCTGGACACCGGCACGGACCGGGGCAGCCGCCGGCATCTGTGCCGCGTCGAGGAAGGGGGCTCGATCTTCGCGATCCGTGGAGTTCGGGGCCGGGCCGGCGGTGGCCTGCTGGCCGTTGGAGCGGGCCCTGCCGAGCTCTTGAAGTTCGCTCGAGGGGATTTGATCCGACTCAGCTTCGAGGAGCAGCTCTCAGAGCAGGTCGCCGTGCTGATCGACGACTGGGTGCTCCGAGTCGGACGCGCTCTGGCCCGATTCGCCGGAATTCATCCCCATCGGGAGCTCGAGCTGGACGTGGTTGTACCGCTCGAGGCTGGCGACCGTTATGGAATTCGACTGGGGGTTGCGTGGGTTCGCCACTTCGGTGGGGCGTCATCGCTCTTTGACCAGACTCCCCTTCCGGCCACGGAGGTTGAAGCTCGTTTTCCGGTCACCGAGCACGTCTGGCTCACGGCGACCACAACGTGCAGCGTGACCGTCTGCGGCACGAGGAGTCTGGTGCGCCCGGTGATCCGTGGGCGAGCCTGGACGATTTTCACCGGACGATTCTCGATTTCATCACCGGTGTTCACGAGACCCAGACAATGGCGCGATCGCTCGAGCTCCGGCGATCGCTCGCCCATGATAGCGCGCTTGTCAAGTCGGTCTCGTCACGGCTGAAGGCGGCGGCCACCGGAACTGACACTCCGGTCGTGAATGCCGAGGACGACTCGCTCCTGGCCGCCTGCCGCCGCGTGGGCGAAGTCCTTGGCATCGAGGTCCGGAATCCCGGCGCCGGAGGCTCGGAACCATCGAGCGACCGGCTCGGTGACGTGGCGCGCTCCTCCGGTTTTCAAACCCGCCCGGTCACGCTCGGCTCGGATTGGTGGCGCCACGGCTCGGGCGAGGCGATGCTTGGCTGTCTCGCCGCGGACCGGAATACCTACGTCGCGCTCTTGCCGGCGCGGAAAGGCCGTCGATGGTTCGGGTCCGCCTTTGAGCGGTGCGATCGGGACGGCCGCAGGAGCGTGCTCGACGATTCCTCGGCTGCCGAGATCGCGCCCTCTGCCTGGATTTTGTACGCTTCACTCCCGGATAGACCTCTCGATATGTCAGATCTTTTTCGTTTCAGCTTGAATTTGCGCGACATGTTGCGCGACTTCTGGGCGGTGCTCGCGGTGGCCCTCCTGGGAACCGTGCTCGGGCTGTCGATCCCGGTCGCCGCCGGCATTCTCGTCGACCAGGTTATCCCGGACGCAGATCTGTCACGGCTGGGCGTGATCTGCGGTCTTCTGCTGTTAGTTTCGGTCTCGACCGCGATATTCCAGACGATTCAGGGCCTCTTGGTGCTGCGCATCGAGGCCCGGGTCTCGGCGAATTTGATCCCGGCGATCTGGGACCGGTTGGTCCGCCTGCCGACAAGTTTTTTCGGAAAGTTTACCGCCGGCGATCTGGCGCTGCGGGCGACGGAATTCAGCAGGTCTTCAAACGGGTTTCGGGGGCGATGGTGTCCACGATCGTCACAGGGCTGTTCTCGTTCTTCAACCTGGGATTACTGTACTACTACAGTTGGAAGCTGGCCGCGGTCACGACACTACTATTGGGTGTCATGCTGCTGGTCGTGCTGCTCTTGCTCGTGGGCCTGTTACGACAGGAGAACTCGATCCGCAAGATCGACGGGATGATCAGCGGCTTGCTGCTGGAGCTTTTCGGCGGCATCATCGCGCTGCGTAGCGGCGGGAGCCGAGAGCCGCGCCTTCGCGCGATGGGCGGCGCACTACAGCGAGCGTCTCGCGCTACTCGATCCGCGCCCGGCGATTATGCGAATCGAATCCATCAGTGGCTGGCGGTCTATCCGATACTGACCGCGATGGTCGTCTACTTCGGGGCATGCACGCCTGGACCGGCGAGCTGATGAGGACGGGGAGCTTCCTCGCGTTCACGATCGCATTCGCGAACCTGATGGCGGCCGTCCTGGCGGTCGGCTACACCTCGATCGGGTTGCTCGAATTGCTGCCGATGTTCGAGCGGATCAAGCCGATCCTGGAGGAGCGGCCCGAATTCGCCGCGGCCGTCATCGAGCCGGTGCGGCTCGCGCGGTGCGCTCGCGCTGAACCATGTCTCGTTTCGCTATCCCGGACAGGACCAGGGGACCAAGGTCCTCGACGACGTGAGCCTTCAGGTCCGCCCGGGCGAGTTCGTGGCGATCGTCGGGCCCTCGGGCTCGGGAAAATCGACCTTGATGCGGCTGCTGCTCGGGTTCGAGACGCCCGACGCGGGCACGGTCACCTACGACGGCCGCGAGCTGGCCACGCTCGACCTGCGAGAGGTGCGGCGGCAGATCGGCGTGGTGCTCCAGCAATGCCCAGCTCATGCCGAGCGACATCTTCAGCAACATCGTCGGCTTCGCGCCCTCCTTGACCATGGACGACGCCTGGCAGGCCGCCCGACTGGCCGGCCTCGAAGACGACATCCGCGCGATGCCGATGGGGATGCACACCCTGGTCGGAGAAGGCGGAGGGAACCTCTCGAGCGGCCAGCGTCAGCGCCTGCTGATCGCCCGGGCGATCGTCCGGCGGCCCAAGATCCTCCTGCTCGACGAGGCGACCAGCGCACTCGACAACGTGACTCAGGCGATCGTCAACGACAGCCTCACCAATCAGCTCCAGGGGATCACGCGGGTCGTGATCGCCCATCGGCTCGACGTCGTCGTCAACGCCGATCGCATCTACGTCCTCAAGGACGGCCGGATCGTCCAGTCGGGCGATTTCCAGCAACTCTCGACGAGCCCGGCCCGTTCCGCGACCTGGCTCGCCGCCAGATGCTCTGAACCTCGTCCCAGAGCGCGGCCGGATGCGTTCGTGCTATCCATTGCACTGTAGTCACCGCGAGCGGCCGCCTCGGCCGCTAGGGAGGTTGCCGATGGCCGTCGTCGTGGAACCAGTCCGCGGTCGCTCATCGAGGCCCGATCGTCCGACTTTGATGGATGACGCCTCGGCACGACCTTGATCAGGAACGGCTTGCTGAACGGCTGACATGGCCGACGTCATCCAGGGCCTGAAGCCGGAACTCGTGGACCCCCACGCTCTGCGGCGTCGTGATCTGGACTTGTAGTTGTTGTTCTTGCGCAATTCTCCGACCCGACCACGACGCCGTCGGGCGTGACGACCTGGATCACCGTGTGGAAGTGATAAGTGCCCACGAGTACCGGTCGCTCGAGCGGAGTCTTGATGTGTTGCGGGCCGGCCTGGATCCCCTGGTTCTTCTTGATTTGCGGCAGCGTTGGCGGCGGCATCGGGCGGCCGATCGCCAGGGCAGTCTGAAGCACAAGCGTGTAGTCGTTGGTCGCCAGCGTAACCGGCAGGACGCTGGCGGTATCGACCTGTGATGTAAGCTGGAATAAAGATGACTTCAGATCATTGATCGAATCGACGCGGAGCCTTGGCCGAATGCAGCACTGCACCAAAAGAGTAATTGAGCCGATCGATGTCTGCCGTGGTCAACGACTGTCTCGGAGACCACTTTGCGGAGCTGGTAGTTGTAATTGTTGAGAGCCTGCTGAGGCGGGCGATGGATGCCGTCGACCATGTCAAAGAGCGATGCCTTGATTTGCTGCATCTCGGCCGCTGGAGAAACCGTCCGTGGGTCGCAATCTTGTCGAGGTAGAACGGAAGGCGCTGGATCCGCAGCGATTTCTGCTGGAAGGTGATCGGCACATTCAGGTTGGAATTGACCTGAAGCCCGAACAGCGTGTTGAGGTTCACAGATGCAAGCAGCTTGCGAGTTTCCAATCCCTCCGGGAAGGGCACATACCGGCGGCGGTCCATCGCGCGGATCTCCTGACGATTTGGCGGAGCAAACGACGGGAATCGGGTCACGATAACTGCGGTGCTTCGCCTTCCTGGCTCGCCAGACGTGGCTTTGCCGAAACGGCCAGCATCGCGACGGGCTGATAAAGCGTTCGCCACCCTGGCGAGGTGAAAGAGGACCCAAACCCGCCCGCGTTCGGTACCACCGGTTCGATGGATTGGTCAGGGCGATTGAACCGGGGTGAGACGCGCGGTCACAACGTGCGAAGTGATGTCTGGCTCCCCTTTGTGGGAGTGGCGGTCGTCTTACCAGAATCGACAAGGTCTGGCTAGCCCGCTTGGGAGGGATGAACGCAGCGGATCCAGAGATCCAGAGCCGTCAGGCACATAGCGGGGATGACTACCGTCGCCGCGGCTTGCCGATCATCGGAAGCGCTCTAGAGTCGGTGATCAAGATGATGAAGCGGCCTGTGAGCCAGACCGAACTGCTGAGCCGTCGCTGGGTAGAACTCGAGTCCGACGCGGGAAACAACCGCAGATTGCCGCGCCGCCTTAACGCCCGTCACTTCAAACTGTCTGGCGCAGCCCGCTTGTCTGGAATCGCCATCCTGGCCGTCATCAGGGGCCGGCACCTGCTTCGCGATTCTTGCCTCCGCGAAGGCATCGAGCGTCATCCTAAGATAGGATCTCGGTTCAAGTTCTGTCAGATGCAGCTCTCGGGCGCAGTCCAGAACGGCGGCCTGAGCCGCCGGCAGGTCGGATTCGGTCGCTCGACGATGGTCTCGATCTCAGCGAAATCGCCCAGGTTCTCCGTTCGGTCGAGGCTGATTTCCAGCGCGTGCTCTCTTGCAAGCAAGTGAAAGGAGGCTCTCCGTTTGCGTAGGGTGGCGATCGGCCGGAATCCGAGGACGTCGAAGAGGCGCAACCAATCGGCGAGTGCGTCGTCGCCGCCCTTGACCTGGAGTTCGATTTCTTCGCGTGTTTTGGTCGGCCCGCTTCGCTTGGGACCCTTATACGTGATACGATTCTCCTGTCCGGACTTTCGGATCCGCAGTGCCTCGTTGGTCAGGGCGAACTCCCGGGCGGGGTGACTCAAGTAGGTGTCTTCCTGGACGATAGCCGGGCGTTCCTCGGCATGGAGCCTCGCGAGCCGCGCTTTGAGCTGCTCGTAATTGGCCAGCCGGTATTTGACTTCGACCTCATAGCTCATGCGACCGAGGGTAGGTTGATCTGCTGCGGCGGTCAACGGCCCAGTGCACGCGGATATGGCGGCCGGCGAATCCTGCGCAATATTCGCAGCGTACGACGAATAACCGTCACCATGGGGCGTCGAGCGAGCCCCGGGGACCCGAACGATCGGGCCAATTGCGAGCGGCTGGAGCTCATTCCGGGTTGTTCCGCTCTGGGCAGCCGCATCGTGTTCGTTCAGTCAGGAGTATCGCTGTGGCCTCGCTTATTGTTGAGCATTTGGCATCGATGTTTTCGGCGCCAGCCTCAACCGCGTTTCCAGGAGTGTTCGCCGTGGCTGGGATCCCGGGCGGGCTTTTCTGGCTTCTGGCGGTGCTGGTTTTGGTGGTCGTGGCTTCCGAGCTCGCGGGCTTGCGGTACATTGCCAACAACCGGGTTGGGATCGTCGAGAAGTTGTGGTCAGTAAAGGGTTCGGTCCCCGAGGGTCGAATCATCGCACTCGAAGGCGAAGCGGGGATTCAGGCGGAAGTGCTGCGCGGCGGTTTGCACTTCCGGCTGTGGCGGTGGCAGTACCGGATTCACAAGATGCCGCTGGTTTCGGTGCCGCTAGGCAAGATCGGTTATATCTACGCGCGTGACGGCGAGGCGCTCATGCCGAGCCAAACGCTGGGACAAGTGATCGCGTGCAACAATTTTCAGGATGCCCGCACGTTTCTGGGAGGCGAGTCCACAAGCCCGGATCACGAGCCCATTCTGGGGCAGCGCGGCCGGCAGCGGGCCATCTTGCGCGAGGGCGTTTACGCGATCAACGTCGGGCTGTTCACGGTCATTACCGAGGAGGTTGTGTACCGTCTGGAAGCGGTTGGCTCGAAGGAGCTCAAGGTGCTCGTCAGCTGGCAGAATGAGCTGAGCGAGCACGACGGATTCAATCCGGTGATCATCGGTGGCGCGGTCGAGTCACCAGACCCGCTGAACCCCGAGCGAAAACTGCTGGTCGACAGCATGGGAATCGTCACGGTGCACGACGGACCATCGCTACCGCCCGGCGAGATCATCGCGCCGGCGGTGGGAGTCGATCGAAACAACAAGGATTTCCACAACAATTTCCAGGACCCAGAGGCGTTCCTCCGCGCTGGCGGCCGCCGCGGCTTGCAGTATGTTCCGCTGACCGACGGCACCTACTTCATCAACCGCTGGTTCGCCACCATCGAATCGATCGCCAAAACGATTGTGCCGATCGGCTACGTGGGCGTCGTGGTCAGCTATTATGGCCGAAGTGGACAGGACCTTTCGGGACAGGGCTTCCGCCACGGTGAGCGCGTCGCAGACGGAGAACGAGGCGTTCAGGAAAAGCCGCTTGGACCGGGCAAATATGCGTTCAACACATATGCCGGCAACATCATCCTGGTGCCGACAACCAATTTCGTGCTGCACTGGGTGACCGGCCGGACCGAGGCCCATCGCTACGACGAGAGCCTGCGGTCGATCGACCTGGTCACGAAAGACGCCTACGAGCCAACGTTGCCGCTGTCGGTCGTTGTGCACATCGACTATCAGAAGGCACCAAGCGTCATCCAGCGATTCGGCGACGTCAAGAAGCTGATCACGCAGACGCTTGACCCAATGTTCGAGCGCCTACTTCCGCGACGTGGCGCACAAGCGCACCATGCTGGAGTTGCTCCAGGATCGCGACTCGATCCAAAACGAGTCGAGCAACGAACTTGGTCGGAAGTTTCACAATTTCGACATCGAGTGCGTCGACGTCTTGATCGGCAAGCCCGACACGCAACAGGCCGGGGGCAAGATCGAGACACTGCTGGAACAGCTCCGACTCCGGCAACTGTCGCTCGAGCAAGTCGAGACGTACTCGAAACAGGTCACAGCGGCCCAGAACCTGCGAGTGCTGAACGAAGCCCAAGCACAGGCACAGATGCAAACGCAGCTCTCAAACTCGCTGGTGCAGGTTCGAAATCGCGGAGAACGAAGCTGACGCGCAACTGGCCAGGGCTCGCAAGCAGGCCGAGCAGGTGATCGTGATCGCCGAGGCCGAAAGCCAGGAGCGGATCCTGAAAGGACGCGGCGAGGGCGCGAGGATCTTGCAAGAGGGCTTCTCCGAAGCCTCGGTGCTGCTCCGCAAGATTCACTCCTTCACCGATCCGCGGCTGTACGCCCTCTCGGTCGTGGCCCAGGGTTTGAGCAAATGCACGCAGCCGCTGGTGCCCGAACGGGTTTTCATCGGCGGAGGAGCCGGCGGCAACGGTTCCGCCGGCGACGGGCCAGCGGGCGCCGGGTCCCTGGCTGGCAACGGAGTCTTCGGCTTGCTCCTCAACTTGCTGGTGGCCGAGAAATCCGGTTTCCAGCTCGTCGATCAACCGTCGGGGTCGGACCTGAACGAATTCACCGACAGGATCGCGAAGCAGGCCATGGAGGCGATCGAGCAAGCGGTGGCGTCGAACCATGGTACGTCGTTACACAAGGGCAATGGCGCCGGAAAACCGCCCGCGGCCAAGATCGCGACACCGACCGCGCAGGGTCGCCGCGCCGCGTGAGACCGGCGAGGCGAAGGCCCCGCGGCCGGCTGGAGTGTGATCGCACCGAATTCGAAGTTTCAACTGTTCGCAAAGAGCACCGCGCACGTCTCGATCAGCGTCGAGTCGCGCGTGGGTGCATTTCCGGCTGTCTCGATCACGGAGGCAACCGGGGATATGGCACGGGAACGGGAAACGGCGTCGGGCTTGGCTTCAAGAAGTCTCGATTGCTGCCGAAAGCACCGGGAACGCGGTTGAGCCGCGCTCCTCCGCTTGCACCGGCATTCGCCGCCCCCGGGCCGATTCCAATGCCCGATCTCGTGGAGAGCCCGGGCCCCGACCCGATCGCGATTCCGCTGAGGCTCGCGGCAACGCTCAGCTCGCCGAACGACCGCGCCCACGTTGAGCATCTCCGTCGCCCCTTTTTCGCGCCCGAGATCGACCTCACGAACGATGACGACATATGCAGGGTATCTGACCTGGACGTCCTTGATCCAGTCGTCGACCTTGGACGTAAATTCACCCTTGCGTACATCGTAGATCTGATACTGAAAGGTCTTGAGCGCGTCGACCTTGTTGTACCAGACGATCACCTTGAAATCGGCGGTCGTCTGAGCGCGGCCAGGACGCCCGGCGGCCTCTCCCGGGCCCAGGGCCAGCGCGGCAGATGGATTGACGAGCACGACGAGCAGCAATAAGCGATGCCTGCCTGGGTGCGCCATCATTAGATCCTTCCGTGTCGACCCGGTATGACCGGAACAGGATCCGAGTCGTGAACGCCACGGTCACCAGCGATCTGGTCGTCCGGCCAGCCCGATCACAGCGTCATTATACGGCTTGAACATCGTCTCGCGGATGCGCAGCCTGCGCTTCGCTCGCTGAATCCGTTGACTTCGACCGGCAGGCGTTGTTTGATGGGTGCAAGGCAGGCGTGAGGGCGCACGGCCGAAACCCGACAACGCGCTCGAATCGTTCGCGACGAAGGAAGGGGAGTTCCACCATGGCGACAGGCGTCAACCGACGGGCTTTTTCCAGGACGGCTCTTACGGCCGCGACCGCTGCGAGCCTCGCGCAGGGCCGAGTCGCGGCGGCCAACGACCAGGTCCGGCTCGGATTCATCGGCGTCGGCAATCGCGGCTGCCAGCTCCTGCGCGGCTTTCTGCGCAGCCCGACGCGAGGATCGTCGCCCTGTGCGACGTCTATGAGCCATATCTGAACGGCACCATCGATCGACTGGATCCGCGGTTTGCCGGCCTGGGCAAGCGCATCCCGCAGATGCCCAAGCTGGAGGGGGACATTGCCCGCGTCAAGGATTTCCGCGCGGTCCTCGATCGCAAGGATATCGACGCCGTCGTGATCGCCACCCCGGATCACTGGCATGCGATCCAGATGATCGCGGCCTGCAAGGCGGGCAAGGACGTGTACGTGGAAAAGCCACTGTCGATCACGGTGGTCGAGGGCCGGGCAATGGTCGAAGCGGCACGCAAATATGAGCGGATCGTGCAAGTGGGCACGCACCGTCGCTCGTCCCGGATGTTTGCGCAGCTCGCCGACGTGGTCCGCTCGGGCGCCATCGGGAAGGTGACGGTGGCTCGCGCAGCGTTCTGCAGCAATATGAGCCCGGGCGGGATTGGACATGCTCCTGAATCAGAGCCCCCGGCTGATCTCGACTGGGACATGTGGCTGGGCCCGCGGCCGGCTCGACCATTTCAGGCGACGATCTTGCCGTACAAGTTTCGCTGGTGGCAACTGTATTCGTCCCAGATGGCCAACTGGGGAGTGCACTATTTCGACGCGATCCGCTGGCTCACGGGCGAGCTGGCTCCGGCATCGGTGTCTGCGCACGGCGGGAGGTACGCCGTCGACGACGATCGCACGATCCCCGACACGACCGAAGCGATCTTCGAGCACGCCTCGCGCATGCTGACGGTCTTCAGCATTCACGAGGCCAACGGCCAGCCGGTGATCGGCCGCGGCGCCGAGCTCGAGCTGCAAGGCACTCTCGGGACGGTTTACGCCACAACCAGCCGTTACGAGATTGTTCCGGAGCACGGCGGTGCCTTCCAGGATCCCGCTCCGCGCCGCAAGAGCGAGGTCGTCAAGTCGACCGATGGCGACCTCGACGAGCGAGCCGCCCGCGACTTTCTGGATTGCGTCAAGAGCCGCAAACAACCCAACGCGAACATCGAGGAAGGCCACCGCTCGACCACGTTTGCCCACCTGGCCAACATCGCGCTCGCCACGCGCAAGCGGCTGGAATGGGACGCCCAAGCCGAGCGATTCACGAATTGCGAAGAGAGCAATCAGTTATTGCACTACGAGTATCGCCAGCCCTGGACGCTGGCGTGAGGCGACCGGCAATCCGTGAACCGGTTTGCGCCTGATCCACTCACGATTTGAGTCCCGCGAGGGCCGTCTCGAGGGCGTCGACGCCGATCAAGGGCGCGCGGCACGTGAAGTGCTCGCAAATGTAGGTCGTGGTGCGGTCTTCGCGGAGCGGCCTGTCCGCAAGCAACGGGAGCTTGGGCGCGAGCGATGCCGCCTGCGCGGGCGTCGCCGGGGCAACGACCTTGTGCGGCAGGAACGGCGCTGCAATCGCATGAAGAACCGCGCGGAATTCCGACGCATCCGGACCGGCGACCACCGCGAACTCTTTCACAGATCCCAGCAGGAAATCGAGCGCGATCGCGCTTTGCCCCGCGGCGGCGGGCTGGCGCTCGAGGACGTCCTGGACCAATTCCAGCGCCCGACGACCGGCCTGAGTGAGGTCCTCGCGTCCAGTCAGTGCGCCTAGTCGGATCAGGGCGGTGGCGGCCATGGCATTGCCTGACGGCGTCGCGTTGTCGTGGATGTCTTTCTGGCGGAGAATCAGCGCCTCGTGGCGCCGGCCCGTGAAAAAGAACCCCCCCTGCCCTGGGTCGGCGAACTCATCGATCATGATCCTGGCCAGATCCAGTGCCGACTCGATCCAGCGCGGCTCGCCCGTGGCTTCGTACAAGCGCGTGAGACCGTCGATGAAATCGGCGTAGTCGTCGACGTAGGCGTCAAGCTTCGCGAGTCCGCTATTGTAGGTGTGGAGCAAACGCCCGTCGTCGCGCGTCATGCGGTCGAGGATGAACCCGGCGGCCCGTCCCGCGGCTGCGAGATATCGCTCGTCCTTGAGGATGTGTCCGCCTTCGGCCAAGGCGGCTATCATCAGCCCGTTCCATGACACGAGGACCTTGGTGTCCTTGGCCGGCGGCACTCGTTTCTGCCGCGCGGCGAGCAGAAGGGCGCGGCTCGATTTGAGGTCATCACGGAGCGGATCGAGGTCGCGGCCGAGCAATCTGGCCGCCTGTTCGATCGTGCGAGGCAAGTTGAGAATGTTCTGATCTTCCCAGTTGCCTTGCTCGGTCACGTCGTATACATAACAAAATGTTTTCGCGCGATCCGCGCCCAGTATCGCGGTGACGTCGGCGAGCGACCAGACGTAGTATTTTCCTTCCACGCCTTCGCTGTCGGCGTCCTCGGTCGAATAGAACGCACCCTCGGGGCTGGTCATCTCGCGCAGCACATAGTCGATGGTCTCGCGGGCAACGCGGCCGAAATCGGGCTCGCGCGTCGACTGATAAGCTTCGAGATAGACGGCAGCCAGGAGTGCGTTGTCATAGAGCATCTTCTCGAAGTGAGGAACGAGCCAGCGGTTGTCGGTCGAGTAGCGGGCAAAGCCACCAGCGAGCTGGTCGTAGATCCCCCCGCGCGCCATCTTGTCCAGAGTGTGGCGTACAGCGTCCAGCGAGCCGCTATCCTTGGTTCGGGCATGGTGACGCAAGAGGACCCGGAGGTCCATCGGGCGGGGGAACTTGGGCGCCTGTCCGAATCCGCCGTGCAGCGGGTCATAATTTCGCATCGTGGCTTGTGCCGCCTTGTCGAGCAGCTTGATGCCAAGCTCGCCGGATCCCCGAGGAACTGTGTCGAACGCCTGCAACTGCTCGGTCATCTCAGATGCCGAATCTCTGATCTCGCCCTGTCGTTCCTGCCAGGCCTGGTGCACGCTCTGGAGGACGCGCGGGAAACCGGCCATGCCGCGGGCGTCGGACGGCGGAAAATAAGTGCCGCCGAAGAACGGCTTGAGCTCGGGGGTGAGAAACACCGACATCGGCCAGCCGCCGTGCCCCGTCATCGCAAGCACGGCGGACATATACACCTGGTCGAGGTCGGGGCGCTCTTCCCGATCGACCTTGATGTTGACGAAGTGCTCGTTCATCAGCGCGGCGATCTCCGAGTTTTCGAAGCTTTCGCGCTCCATGACGTGGCACCAGTGACAGGCCGAATAACCGATCGACAAGAATATCGGCTTGTTCTCGGATCGTGCCCGCGCCAGGGCCACGGGCCCCCACGGGTGCCAGTCGACGGGGTTAAACGCATGCTGGAGCAAGTATGGGCTGGTCTCGCCGGCCAGACGATTGGTCTTGCGGGCTGCGGCGGATGCGGATTCCGAGGCGTGTGAAGTCATGCGTGCGTCTCCGGTCGAGCCGGCGGGTGCATATTCATCAATTAGAGAACGTATGTCACGCGTATAGTCATTTAGAAACGCCGCTCCGACAGCCGCCGGCAGACGACCCAGATCCGCGCGAGATCGGTCGAATTCCGGGACACTGCCGGTGGGGCACAGCCGAATGCGGGAGCGATCGGTCAGTCCAGGGACTGACCGTCATGGCGGTCGGGATCGAGCGCGCGCTCGATCCGGTGAATCAACTGGCGAAGCTCATCTCCCGCGTATTCAGAGCGAGGCCACGGCCAATTGACCGAATCGCCAGAAAAGCGCGGGATGATGTGCCAGTGGCAATGGTCGATGGTTTGTCCGGCGACGTTGCCGTTATTGACGATCACGTTGAGCCCTTCTGCTCGGGCGGCGGCAGCGATAGCCCGGCACAACCGAGGCAAGAGTAAGGCGGTCGCCGCGGCGAGGGCGTCTGGCAGGTCGCTCAGGTGGGCGTGATGCGCCTTGGGGACGAGCAGCGTGTGTCCGGGGTTGACCGGATTGATGTCGAGAAACGCGACGGCCTCGGGCGATTCGAGGACCTTGGCCGCGGGAATCTCGCCGTGCACGATCTTGCAGAAGACGCAGCTGGGATCGCGCGATCGCTCTGTCACGGCGCTGGACTCCGGTGCTCTGACATACCTCTTCGCCCGGCGGTTCATCGGGCGCGGCTTTTGCCGTGATCGCACCAGCTTGACGAGTTCGAGCGATTCTCGATCGGCTCAAACTCCGCGGGACGGCCGGACCACCGAGGGCTTGGACGGGGCCTTGATCGTCTCCTTTTCACCGAGGAGTGCGATCACCGCCATCGGGGCAGCGTCTCCCTGGCGGACCTTGGCGAGCTTGTAGATGCGAGTGTACCCGCCCGAGCGTTCCTTGTACCGTGGGCCGATCTCGTGGAACAGCCGGTAGGCGACATCCCGGTTCGTCAGCACGGCAAGGCAGCGGCGGAAGCGGTCGAGATTCCAGCCATCCTTTGCCAGTGTGATCAGTTTCTCGGCGAAGGGCTGGACCTCCTTGGCCTTGGCCAGCGTTGTACAGATCTTGCCGTGCTCGAGGAGTGCGGTCGCCAGGTTGCGCAGCAGCATCCGGCGATGCGATGGCGAGCGTTTGAACTTTCGGCCGGCATTTTGGTGACGCATGGTGGTGGCTTCGTTTGCTAGTGAAAGAGTGCAGGCGGCTCTCAAAAAGAGACGGTCGGGCACCGAACGGCTTGCTGAATCGGAAAACTGGTGACAGGCTCTCGAAATGGCGCCGGCGACCGCTACACGCCAGGCTTCAAGGGGACGTTCATCCCGAGGTCCAGCCCGATCTCGTGCAGCTTTGCGCGCACTTCCTTCAGCGTGGTTTCACCGAAGTTGCGGACATTCAAGAGCTGATCTTCGCTGCGGCTCACCAGGTGACGCACGGTGGTGATGCCCTCGCTCTCCAGGCAATTGGTTGCGCGGACCGAGAGCTCGAGCTCGGCGAGGCTCATATCGAGCTTGCGCTCGAGCTCGGCATCAATCGGCATATGTTGTGAGCCGTCTCCCGAGAGCGCCTCGGAGGGGAGACCGGGGCCGGGCTCGTTGTACTGGACAAACGGATTGAGGTGCTTGCGCAGGATCTTGGCGGCCTCGACCAGGGCCATTTCCGGGCTAAGGACGCCGGTCGTCCAGATGCGCAAGATCAGCTTGTCGTAGTTGGTCCGCTGACCGACGCGGGTGTTTTCCACGTGGTATTCAACCCGGTGAACGGGGCTGAAGCTGGCGTCGACTGGAATCACTCCGAGCTCGAGATCCTCGGTGTGCCCTTCGGCGGCGGTCCGATATCCACGGCCGTTCTCGACGGTCATCTCGAGGTGGAACGCGACGTCGTCGGTGAGGGTGCAGAGGATATGGTCCGGATTGATGATCTCGACCGACTCGTCGTGGAGAATGTCGGCGGCGGTGACGACGCCGCGCCGGTCGCGGTCAATCCGGATGGTGCGCGACGTCTCGGAGTGGTTCTTGACGACCAAGAGCTTGACGTTCAAGACCAGATCAGTGATGTCGTCGACCATGCCGGGGATCGATGAGAACTCGTGCTGAACGCCGAGGATCTTGATCTTGGTGATGGCACTACCCTCGAGGCTCGAGAGCAGGATGCGGCGCAAGCTATTGCCGACGGTGTGGCCGAAACCGCGCTCGAACGGCTCGACGTGAAACTCGCCGAACGTGTCGCTCAGCGTCTCGCGATTGCAGATGACTCGACTCGGCAGCTCAAGGCCGCGCCAGCGGATTCGCATCTTTGTGTCCCCATCCCCAAAAGCAATTGAACGGGTGTTTTCAGCGGCTCAACAACTCGATGATCAGCTGCGGTGTCACTGGCAGCCCGACGTCTTGTGCGGTGGGCAGGCGGCTCACGCGGGCTTCCGGGGGATCGGTACTGACCCGATCCAGCCATTCGGGAACCGGCGGGGCGCTTCCGGTGGCGAGGTTTTCGGCGGCCATCTTCCGGGAATGATCACGGTTTTTGATCTGGATCTGGTCGCCGGGTCGAACCATGTAGCTGGGAATGTCGAGTTTTCGTCCGTTGACGGTGATGTGCCCGTGCGTGATCATTTGCCGGGCCTGAGGCCGGCTGGAGGCGAATCCCAGGCGGGTGACGACGTTGTCAAGCCGCCGTTCCAGGAGTGACATCAAGGCGTCACCGGTGTTTCCCGGCCGCCGGCTCGCCTCTTCGTAGTACTTGCGGAACTGGCGCTCAAAGATTCCGTAGTAGCGCTTGACCTTCTGTTTTTCCCGCAAGCGGATTGCGTATTCGCTGGCCTTGCCGCGGCGGAACTGGTGCATGCCCGGCACACCGTCACGTCGATCGACGGCGCACTTGGGTGTATCGCACCGCGTTCCCTTCAGGAAAAGCTTGGTTCCCTCGCGGCGACAGAGTCGGCAAACCGGACCAATATGACGTCCCATGGCAGCTCAACAGCCCTCGGTCGTGTGAATCTCGTGAAATCGAAGCTTTAGCATGTCTCTTGGCCAGGCGATCGGCCGCACGGCAGGCGTGTCAGGGGGTTCCGCGACGCTCCCGCGGCGTCCTCTGGTCGGTTGCGGTTCGGGCAGGCCAATCCGCTCGTTGACCGGGCGCGCCAGCAGTTCGTTCCTTAAACCCGGCGCTTCTTCGGGGGACGGCAGCCGTTGTGAGGCAAAGGCGTGACGTCTTCGATGGCTTTGATGGACAGGCCGGACGCCTGGATGGCTGTGATCGCGCTTTCGCGACCCGAGCCGGGCCCCCGGACCTTGACTTCGACCTCTTTGACGCCGTACTTGGTCGCCGCGGCCGCCGCGGTCTCGGCGGCGCGCTGGGCGGCAAACGGCGTGCTCTTGCGGCTCCCCTTGAAACCGACGGTTCCCGAAGAGGCCCAGCACAGTGCATCGCCGTTGGGGTCGGTGATCGTGACCGTCGTGTTGTTGAACGTCGCCTTGATGTGCACCACCGCCCGGCTGACGTTGCGTCGTGTCTTTCGCTTCTTCGCCTTCGCCACGGTTGCGTTGCTCCTCGTCTATCCGATCGATGCCATTCTCATGTATTCGCAGCTCTGTGCTCCGCGCCGGCCGGGCACACACCGATTGTGCACTTCTCTTTCGCAGCCTGCAGGCGCATCGCCGTACGGCTAACCAACCATTGCCGGCCCGGGCCAATCGCGGCTCGAGCGGCTCGGGGGCACAGCCGCAGCAATCTGGCCGAGGGATCGGCGATCCTACGACCGAAGCTCCTTGACGCCTTTCTTTCCAGCGACCGTCTTACGGGGTCCCTTCCGAGTCCGTGCGTTGGTCCGCGTGCGCTGGCCGCGAACCGGCAGCCCTTTGCGGTGCCGCAGGCCGCGATAACACCCGATGTCGCGCAGCCGCGCGATGTTCTGTTGGATCTGGCGGCGAAGCTGCCCTTCGACCGCGTATTCGTTGTCTAGCAATGAGGCCAGCTTGGCCAGTTCATCCTCGGTGAGGTCGCGTGCCCGCTTGTTCGCATCGATCCCCGTCCGCTGGCAGAGGACACCCGCCAGGTACGGGCCGATTCCATAAATGTATTGCAGCGAGTAGAGCGTGTGCTTGTCGTTGGGAATGTCGACACCGAGAATACGAGGCATCCGTACGATCTCCGAAGGTTCACTTCTGCGATTGACTGACTTTGGCTTTCATGCCGCGCGGGCACCGGCGGATCAGCCCTGCCGCTGCTTGTGCCGCGGATTGGTGCAAATGACGTAGACCTTCCCCTGACGGCGCACGATTTTGCAATTCTCACAGATCCGCTTCACGCTCGATCGCACTTTCATATATCGCGTCTTCACATGGAACCGCCGCCGGCACCGAGTGCCGGAGCCGCCATGATCCCCAAAATGATTTTCGTCGAGGCCAAGGGCGAATTAAGCTACTATACTCGTGTCGCTTCCGATTCGCAAGAGTGGACCGTGCAACATTATGTGCATTGCTGCTCGTCCCGTCCCGCCCCGGAGCCAGCGACCGGGCCCTGGGATGAGGAATATGGCGAGAGCGATCGGGACGGCGGCGGCGAGCGTCGTCGTCACGTGAACTCTGAACGACGCGAATCGCTCTCCACCGCGACGGTGCCGATTGCGCCGGGGTCACATCGTCGTCGTTCAAAAAAGTCAGAACGCGCGGGCCATCGGGGGTCATCGCGACCGTGTGCTCGAAATGGGCACTGGGACGCCGGTCCTTGGTGTCGATGGTCCATCCGTCGTCCAGCGTGCGAACTTCCTTGGTTCCCAGCGCGACCATGGGCTCGATGGCCAGCACCACGCCCGGCTCGAGCTTGATGTCGATGCTGGCGCAGTGCCTGGCTGACAAAGTTCGGAACCTGCGGCTCTTCGTGCATGTTCTGGCCGATGCCGTGGCCGACGAATTTCTCGACGACGTAAAAGCCCTGGCTCTTGACGAATCGCTCCATCAGGCTGGCGACCTCCGACCACGTCTGGCAGCGGCCCATGGCGCGGATGGCGAGGTCAAGGGTTTCCGACGTCGATCGAGAAGCTTCTGGATTTCGGGGCTCGGCGTTCCGATGGCCAGGGTGACCGCGGCGTCGCCGCACCAGCCATTGACCCGGCAGCCGGTGTCGATCGAAACGATGTCGCCGTCGCGAAGCGGCCGGCGGTTGGGGATGCCGTGCACGACCTGCTCGTTGATGCTCGCGCAGATCACTGCGGGGAACGGAGGCTTTCCCTTGGTCGAGCTGGGATAGCCCAGGAACAGCGGCGTGGCCTGGTGTTCGCGGAAGATCGGCGGCCACGGCTTCATCCATATCGGCGGTGGTCGCCCCGGGCACCGCGATCCGGCGAACCTGGTCGAGCGCCTTGGCGACGACCCGCCCGGCTTCGCGCATCAGAGCGATTTCTCGCGGGCTCTTCAGCTTGATCACAGGAGGCGACTCCACGCGCAGTTCCCGCTGCGCCTCCGGGTTGGGCCGATGCCCGAGCCGGAGAGAAACGCGGGAATACCAGGCCGGGATCCCATGCTTCTGTGGGAATGCACGTCGCAGTCTCCTGTCGGTCGAGAAGCTTCCTCTGGCAGGGGACGATTCGCTACCTTCTATTATGATACGCGATGATCGGGCAGCTTGCGTCCTGGGCTCGCGAAATCGCTGCAACCAACGGTCGAAATCGCTCGTCTCGGGGCAGGTTCCGGCGGACCAAGGCGCAATTGCGCCGCAGGCGGCGCGCGGTCACGCCGGTTGACCAAGCCAGGGTAATTTCGCATGACCAGATGGCTGTCGATCTTCTGTACCAGGTCGAGGCAGACGCTGATCACGATCAGAAGCCCGGTGCCGCCCAGGAACGATGCCACGGTCCAGTCGACGCCGAGGGAGGACTGCACGAGCGAAGGAATGACCGCGACGAGGGCCAGGAATGCCGCGCCGACGTAGGTGATGCGGAGCATGACTTTCTCGAGATAGTCGGCGGTGCGCTTGCCGGGCCGGTAGCCCGGAATGAAGCTGCCGTAGTCCTTGAGGTTTTCGGCCATGTCCTTGGGGTTGAACGTGATCGCCGTCCAGAAGTAGCAGAAGAAGTAGATCAGGATGATGTAGCACACCGTATAGATATAACTCTGGCGTTGAAACGCATCGGCCAGCTCGCTGGAACAACGAGGCGAAGAACGATCCGACCGTCCAGCTGTCGTTCTGCAGGCCGGTGGTGGCCCGCGCCAGGCTACTGAAGACAAACGACGGGAAGATCAGGAGGCTGGAGGCGAAGATGATCGGCATCACGCCCGCCTGATTGACCTTCAAAGGGAGGAACTGCTTGGTGCCGCCGAAGACGCGGCGGCCGCGCACGTGCTTGGCGGATTGCGTGGGGATTCGCCGCTGGCTTTCGGTGATCGCAATCACGCCGACCACCACCGCGATGAACAGCCCGATCAAGAGCAAGATCGTGATGATGCCGTACTTGCCCGGCTCGGGCGTGAGCTTGGAGGTCGAGTTTTACCACAGGCCGTTCGGGCCGGTGATGGCAACCGGCAGCCGCGCGAGGATGCCGGCCATGATCAAGAGGCTGATCCCGTTGCCGATCCCGTATTCGTCGATCTGTTCGCCGACCCACATCAGGAAGATCGTGCCGGCGGTCATGATGCAGACGCAGACGAACCCATGCCAGAAGTCGCGGTAGTCCGGCAGCACCACGTTCATCTGTGGACTCATCATGTACTGCACCCAGAACGCGCTCTGGATGGCGCAGAGCACGACGGTCGCGTAGCGGGTGTATTCGTTGATCCGCTTACGTCCGCTCTCGCCCTCCTTCATCATGGCTTCCAGCGAGGGGACGACGCTGGCCAGGAGCTGGAAGATGATCGACGCGGAGATGTACGGCATGATCCCCAGCCCGAAGATGGTGCTCATGCCGATCGAGGTGCCGCCGAACATGGCGACGGTCCCGAACAGCTTGCCGGCGGTATTGCCGCTCTGTGGATCTTCCCAGGTCTTCAGTTGAGACTGGTTGACGATCGGCAGCGGCACATAGAAGCCGATCCGGTAGATCGCCAGCAGCAAGGCCGTGAACAGGATCTTGCGCCGGAGCTCGGGCACCTTGAAGATCGTGAGCAGCTTATCCACGAGCGACTGCCTCCTCGGTCCGGGCTGCGCTTCGGGCACGACTGCAATTCTCGAATCGTCCCACCGGTGTGGCCGGGCGGGCCGTACCGCCCTAGACCGGACATCCAGGAGCAGAATCCTCGCCTTCCGAAGTGGACGAGCGGTCGCAGGCATCGGTCGCCGCGTGCCGGACGCTGGCCGATTCAGGCCCCCGGGCCGGCGGGACCATCGTGCGATCGCGCGTGGACGGCATGAGGGCGGTAGGGGACGACGACGGTCTTGCCGCCGGCCGCGGCGATCTTGGCGGCGGCCGAGCCGCTGAACTTGGTGGCGTGGACCTCCAGCCGTTTGGTCAGCGCGCCGTTGCCGAGGATCTTGATGCCGTCGAATTCCTGGCCCTTGACCAGCCCTTCTGACCGCAGCGTCTTTTCGTCGACCACCGCGCCCGGCTCGAACCGGGCCTCCAGCACGGACAGATTGACGATCGCGTAGCTCTTCTTGAACGCACCGTTCACGAAACCGCGCTTGGGGACGCGCCGGGCCAGGGGCATCTGGCCCCCCTCGAAGATCGGGCTGAGCTTGAACCCCTGGCGCGAGGCGTGGCCCTTGTGGCCCTTGCCCGAGGTCTTGCCGTGTCCGGAGCCGATCCCCGGCCGATCCGCTTGCGCTTCTTGCGGCGGTGGATCCCCTGATGGACGTCGTGTAATTGCATTAGAGCGGTACTCCTCGCAGACGGGCGATCTCTTCTTTGGTTCGAAGTTGCAGCAAGGCGTGGATCGCGGCCTTGACCAGGTTCAGCTTGTTGTTGGAGCCGAAGCTCTTGGTCAGGATGTCCTTGACTCCGGCCGACTCGACGACGGCCCGCACGGCACCCCGGCGATGACGCCGGTACCGGGGCTGGCCGGCATCAGCAGGACCTTGGCCGCGCCGTACCGGCCGATGACGGCGTGCGGGATCGTTCCTCCTCGGAGGTGGACCCGCTTCATTTGCTTGTGGGCGTCCTTGACGCCCTTTCTCGACCGCGGGGGGAACCTCGTTGGCCTTGCCGTAGCCCCAGCCCACCTGGCCGCGGCCGTTGCCGACGACGACCAGGCGCATTGAAACTGAACCGCCGGCCGCCCTTGACCACCGCCGCGCAGCGCCGGATCGAAACCACGCTTTCGTTCCATTCCCCACGGTCGCGATCGCGATCACGAGACCTCGCTCGACACGGACAGACTCCTCACTTGTCGTATTCACGAACACACGTTGCGTGATCGGTTTCGTCTTCAAAACTTCAATCCCGCCTCGCGGGCAGCCTGGGCCAGCGCCGCGACGCGCCCATGGTACTTGTAGCTTCGGCGGTCGAAGCAAATCTTGTCAATACCAGCCTTTTTGGCACGCTCGGCGACCACGCGGCCGACGAGGGCTGGCGGCGGCCTTGTTGCCTCCGTATTTGAGCTGGGCCCGGACCTCCGGGTCCAGCGGTGCTGGCCGAGACCAGCGTGGTTCCCGACTGGTCGTTGACCATCTGCGCGTAAATGTGCTTCGAGCTGCGGAAGACCGCAAGCCGGGGCCGTTCGGGTGTTCCGAACATCCGGTTGCGGACGTGGCGCTGCCGCCGCAGGCGGCGGGTTTGCACGAGCCGTTGTTGGTTTGCGATGTTCACGGAACGATCCTAAACGTGGCATAGCGGGTTGGAAGGATCGTTGAGTCGTTGCCTTGGCATTCCGGCCGCTGCAGTGCGATGGTGCCGGATAGCTGGACCGCGTATGCGAGCGCGTCGCCTTTCTGAATCGTGATCGTCATCACTTCGAGCCGAACGCCTTGCCGGCCTTGCGGCGGACGAATTCGCCTTCGTAGCGGATCCCCTTGCCTTTGTAGGGCTCGGGCGGGCGGACCTTGCGGACCACGGCGGCAAACTGGCCGACGGCCTGCTTGTCGGGCCCGCTGATCGTGATGTGGGTCGGATCCGGCACCACCACGGTCACGCCCGGCGGCGCTTCCAGCACGACCTGGTTGGCATAGCCGACCTGAAGCGCGACGGTGTTTGCCTTCTTGAGCTGGGCCTGGTAGCCGACGCCGACGATTTCGAGCTTCTTGGCGTAGCCGGTCGTGACTCCCTGGACCATGTTGGCGACCAGGCTGCGGGTCAGCCCGTGCAGCGACCGATTGACTCGCTCGTCGTCGTGCCGGGTGACCAGGATCTGGCCGCCGGCCTGGTCGAATGCGACGTCGATTTCCGGCCGGTGCTTGAAGCTGAGCTTTCCCTTGGGCCCTTCGACCTCGATCGTCGAGTCGGCGATCGAGACCTTCACGGTCGGCGGCACGGGAACCGGCTTGCGTCCGATCCGCGACATGGGTCTATCGATCCTCTACTGAGTGAAGCTTGTCGTGCGATCCTGAGCTCGCTGCGGTACAATAGCCGCGATCGGGCCGCCCACGGCCCGGGCCGCTGCCCGGCCTCACTCAATGAATGAGTGCCAGCACCTCGCCGCCGACCTTTTCGGAGCGGGCGCGGCGGTCGCTGATGACTCCCCGGGGCGTGCTCAGGATCTGAATCCCCATGCCGCCCAAGACCGGCTTGAGCTCGCGGTAGCCCATGTAGATCCGGCGGCCGGGTTTGCTGACGCGGTCGATCCGGTTGATCAGCCGCTCGCCGTTGGGGCCGTATTTCATGTGAAGGCGAAGGGTCTTGGCCGGGACGGTTTCGATTTCCTCGAAGTCCCAGATGTAGCCTTCGTCCTTCAGAACCTGCGCGATGCCGCGGCGCATCTGGGAAGCGGGCATATCCAGGAGGGTGCGCTCGATCCGGACGGCGTTGCGGATCCGGGTGAGCATGTCGGCGATCGGGTCGGTCATCATGGCGAAAGGCCTTGTTAAACCGTCGCGGGTAACGGAGCAGGTCACGCTCAAGACGCAGCGGTCTTGGCATGACGAGTCGCGTCGGCACGGCGGAAGAGATCGTCTGTGTCAGTTTGACTACGACTGCGGCGAAAATGGTCGCCGTGGTCTTACCAGCTTGCTTTCTTGACACCCGGAATCAGGCCGCGGCTGGCCAGGTTCCGGAAGCAGATCCGACAGACGCCGAACTTGCGATAATAACCGCGGGGACGTCCGCACAAGCGGCAGCGGTTCCGGTGCTGGACCGCAAACTTGCGCGGCGTCTCCGACTTGATCTTCTGGGCCTTGGTCGACATGCTCGGCTTACCCACACCTCGAAAAAGACAACTCGCTTCCGGTATTGAGCACTGTCTCTTCAGCTGCGGCAGTCACTTTTCGGATCCCATCGGGCCGGTCAGTTTTCACGGACGGACGGACGGCGACGCTCAGTGAGCCTTGGCCGGCTGGCGGAACGGCAAGCCGAAATGGTGCAGCAGCTCGCGGGCCTGGTCGTCATTCTCGGCGGTGGTCACGATCGTGATGTCCATGCCGTGGGTGTGCTGCATCTTGTCGGCGTCGATCTCCGGGAAGACAACCTGCTCGGCCAGGCCCAGGCTGTAGTTGCCATGGCCGTCGAAGCTGTTGGGGTTGACTCCGCGAAAGTCGCGGATTCGAGGCAGGGCGATCGAGATCAACCGATCAAGGAACTCGTACATCCGGCGGCCGCGGAGCGTGACCTTGCAGCCGATGTCGTTTCCCTCGCGGAGCCGGAAACCCGAGACGGACACCTTGGCCTTGGTGATCACCGGCTTCTGACCGCTGATCTTGCTCAGGCTGTCGGCCGCGGAATCGAGGAGGGCCTTGTCCTGAGTGGCCTTGCCGACGCCCATGTTGATGACGATCTTCGTCAGCTTGGGGATCGCCATCGGGTTGTCGTGGTTGAACTTGGCGGCCAGCGCCTTGGCGATTTCGTTCTTGTAGAGATCCAGCAGGCGAGCCATTCCAGTCTTCCTTTCAGCACTTTCGGCACTGCTGCAGGCCGCCGAGCCTTGCTTGCGGCGTGAGCCGGCTTCCGCGGACCGAGATTGCCCAGGCTCGCACCGCACGACTTGCAGTAGCGCTGCTTCTGACCTTCGTCGGTGAACCGGCGGCCGAAGCGGACGCCGCGGTTGCACTTCGAGCAAAACAGCATGCACGTTGGAAACGTCGATCGGCATCTCCTTGGAGAGCCGGCCCCCCTGCGGGTTCTTCTGGCTGGGCCGCAGGTGCTTGTAAACGCGGTTGACCCCCTCGACGACGATTTTGTTGGCGCCGGGACCACGCGCAACACCTTGGCGATCTTGCGGTCGGTGGCGGTGCCCCGGTCGTCGCCGGCGATGACTTCCACCTGGTCGTCTTTACGAATTTGCATGAATTGACTCGCGCGTGCTGCCTGGTACTCGACTTCGACGTTCTCGGTCACGCTCAAACGACTTCGGCTGCCAGGCTGATGATCTTCATGAACTGGCGGTCGCGCAGCTCGCGGGCGATGGCCCCGAAGATGCGCGTGCCGCGCGGGTTTTTCTCGGCGTCGATCAAGACGACCGCGTTGCGATCGAACTTGACGTAGGAGCCGTCGCTGCGGCGGGTCTGGTTTCGGGTCCGGACGATGACGCAGCGGACCACATCGCCCGCCTTGACGTCGCCGCCGGAGGTGGCTTTTTTGACGCTGGCGATGATCGTGTCGCCCAGGCCGGCGGCGCGTCGCTTGTACCGCGAGGCGCTGCCGCCCAGGACCTTGATGCACATCACTTCCTTGGCCCCCGTGTTGTCGGCCACGTCGAGCCGCGTTTGCATCTGGATCATGGAAAGCAACCTTACGGAAATATGGCCGGCGGCTCGGAGCCCGCGGCCGAACTCGCGTGTTGGGGTCAATGCTTGGCGGCGGCGTCTCACGTTTTGGTGGGACTCGGCCACGCTCGTTTGGGTCTACAGTTCAGGTCGGAGTGCGGGCACCCTCGTCTTCGCCGGCCAGGGCCTGCTGGGCACCGGGCCGGACGATCCGGACGATTCGCCATCGCTTCATCTTGGACAGCGGGCGGGTCTCCATGATCTCGACTAGGTCTCCCTTGTGGGATGCGTTGGTTTCGTCGTGCGCGTGGCAGATGGTGCGGCGCCGCATCAGCTTTCCGTACTTGGGATGGGGCACAAGCCGCTCGACCACGACCCGCCGGGTCTTGCTCATCTTATCGGAAGTCACGACCCCGATTTCGGTCTTACGATACCGGCGGGCCGGCTTCTTCGCGTTGACTTGACTGGCTGGGCTCATTCGTTTTCTCGCGGAACATCAACCTTGATCAATCAGAACGGACCTACCGGCTCTCTCGCGGCTGCCACGGCTCAGGCGGTCGGGTGTCGCCCGAACCGATGAGCGGTTTCACTTGAGCTCAGGTTCACTTGGGAGCGGCTGCAACCGATCGACTGCGCTCGATCTCGCGCAGCCGCAGAACGGTCTTGATTCGGGCGACTTCACGTTTTGCCTTGACGATCTCGCTGGGGGCCTCGAGCCGCTCGGTCTCGCTCTGGAGGCGGAGGCGGAACAGGTTATGTTGAACTTCCTTGAGCAGCAGATCGAGCTGTTCATCGGTCTGATCGCGGAGCTCGGCTGGGCTTGGACATCGCTTCTCTTCTCCTAGACCGGGCGGCGGGTGACGAAGCGGCAGGTCACGGGCATCTTCTGCGCCACGCGGGCGAAGACACCGCGTGCGGCCTCCTCGCTCAGGCCGCTGATCTCATAGAGGATCGTCCCCGGCTTGACCACGGCCGCCCAGAATTCCACTTCACCTTTTCCCTTACCCATGCGCGTCTCGGCGGGAATGGCAGTCACGCTCTTGTGGGGGAAGATCCGGATATAGAGCTTGCCTCCACCCTTGACGGCATGGCTGGCCACGATGCGGCCCGACTCGATCGTCTGGGCACTGATCCGGCCGGCCTCGAGCGTCTGCAAGCCATACTCTCCGAACGAGACGTAGTTGCCGCGGGTCGCATTACCTCTTACGCGGCCTTTTTGGCTTTTTCGATACTTGACCCGCTTGGGCATCAGGGCCATCGCCGGCCTCCACCTTCAAATAATCGCCTTGGTTGACCCACACTTTGATTCCGATATGGCCTTGCGCCGTCTTGGCCTCGGTGAAGCCGTAGTCGATCCGGGCTCGCAGGGTGCTGAGCGGGACCGAGCCGGCCGCGGTCGCCTCGGTCCGTGACATCTCCGTGCCGCCTAACCGTGCCCGCGAGCTGGATTTTCACTCCCTTGGCGCCGCCGTCCATGGTCTGCTCGATCGCCCGCTTCATGGTCCGGCGGAAGCTCGACCGCTTCTGGAGCTGCTCGGCGATGTCTTCGCTGATCAGCTGCGCGTCGATTTCCGGCCGCGCGACTTCGACGATCTTGATCTCGAATCCGGCGGCCGGTCAGGTCCTGCAGGTCTTTCTGGAGGATCTCGACCTCGGCCCCTTTGCGGCCGATGATCACGCCGGGGCGAGCCGTCGAGAGCAGCACGGTCACCGCGTCGCGGGTGCGCTCGATCTCGATCTTGGGAATGCCCGCGAAGCCGTATTTCTTCTTGATAAACGCACGGATCTTGAAATCTTCAACGAGCAGATCGGCGAATTCGTGCTTGGAAGCGTACCAGCGGCTGCGCCAGTCGTCCATGATTCCCACGCGGAAACCGGTCGGTCGCACCTTTTGGCCCATGAGTCAGTCGCCCCCTAGGTTAGCTTTGCGTGCGGCTTCAGATGGTCAATCCGTTGGACCCGTTGTCGTCTGCCTATTGTCGTCGTCTTCGCCGTCGGCATTCAAGTGTGCCAGGTCGGCAAGGCCGACGGCGATATGGCGCGGTGCGGCGGCGGATCACGTAGGCCATGCCGCGTGCGCGGGGCATGAGCCGCTTGAACATCGGGCCGCCGTCGCCGCGGGCGTCGATCACGATCAGCTCGCCGACGTTGCGCACACCCTTGTCCTCGGCGTTGGCCATCGCGCTTTTGAGCACCTGCTCGACCAGGCGGGCGCCGCGGTGCGGCATGTACTTGAGGACGTCGAGGGCGTCGTCGGCGTAGTGGCCCCGGATCAGGTCCAGGAGCGGCCGGACTTTCCGCACCGAGATCCGGGCGAAGCGGTGCGTCGCGTGATATTCGGTGGTCAGGCTCATGGCCAGGGTCTCGCGGTCGTGCTCTAGTCGGAAAAGAAGATCTGGATGCGGCTAGCCGGGGTGCCGCCCGTTACGAGGTTTGGGAGCTTATTTCTTGGCGGGCGGGCCGGCCTTGGATGCCTTGCCGCCGTGGCCCGCGGAACGTCCGGGTGGGGGCAAACTCGCCGAACTTGTGGCCCACCATGTCTTCGGTGATGTAGAGCTTGATGAAGGCTTTGCCCGTTGTGAATGGAAAAGTGCTTCCCCACGAATTCGGGCACGACCGTGCAGGCCCGCGCCCAGGTCTTGATCGGCTCGCGGCTGCCGGAGGAATCGGCCCGCGCTGCCTTCTCGAGCAATCGTTCCACGACGTACGGGGCTTTTTTGAGCGAACGTCCCATGACGGGTTGATTCCTGTATGGCCGGGCGAGCGGAGAAACATAACGGTCGTTCGGTTGCGCGATCGCCAGATCAGAGCTTGAGCTGGCCATAACGAACACTGCGACGGCGGCGGATGATGGCCTTGTTAGAGGGTTTGCGGCGGCGCCGTGGTCTTGCCCCCCTTGGCCAGCACGCCGGTGGGCGAGCACGGGTGGCGGCCGCCGGAGGTCCTGCCTTCGCCACCGCCCATGGGGTGATCGACGGGGTTCATCGCGACTCCGCGAACGTGAGGCCTGCGGCCCAGCCACCGCGATCGACCGGCCTTGCCCAGGCGTACGTTCATGTGATCGGGATTGCCCACCATGCCGATCGTGGCCCGGCAGTCCGCCGGGATGCGCCGCACTTCGCCGGAAGGCAGGGTGATCTGCGCCCAGCTTCCTTCGCGGGCGGTCAAGGTCGCGCCGACGCCTGCCGAGCGGCACAGCTTGCCACCGCCGCCGGGCTGCATCTCGATATTGTGGATCGAGAGTCCGGTCGGGATCTTGGCCAGCGGCAGACAGTTTCCCACCTTCGGCTCGGCATCGGGACCGCTCGTGACGCCATCCCCGCCTTGAGCCCATCCGGTGCCAGGATGTAGCGCTTTACACCATCCTTGTACACGATGAGCGCGATTCGAGCCGACCGATTGGGGTCGTACTCGATATGGGTGACGGCTGCCGGCTGGCCGTCGCGGTCGTTGCGCACCCAGTCGATGATCCGATACATGCGCTTGTGGCCGCCGCCGCGATGCCGCGCGGTGATGAAGCCCTGGTTGTTCCGCCCGCCCGTCTTCTGTAGCGGCTCGGTCAGACTCTTCTCGGGCTTCTTGTTCTTGTCGGTCAGCTCGGCGAAATCGCTGACCGACGAGTTGCGTCGTCCCGCGCTGGTCGGCTTGTAGGTGCGAATACCCATCGATTAGGTCCTCTTGGCGGCCGGATGAACTTCTGAAAGAGCTGCTTTCGATCAATAGAAGTCGATCCGATACTCCTCGTAGAGCGTGACGATGGCTTTCTTCCAGTGCCGCATGCGGCCGACCTTGAGCCGGTATCGCCTTGGCTTGCCGCGCCGATTCTGGGTGCGAACGGCGGCGACCTTGACGTTGAACAGCGTTTCGATCGCAAGCTTGATCTCGGTCTTGGTCGCCAGCGGGTTGACCTCGAACGTGTAGGCGTTGTGCCGTTCCGAGATGTGAGTCGCCTTCTCGGTGATGAGCGGGCGAACGACGACCTGGTACGGATCCAGGACCGGGCCGGGCCGCTGGTACTGGGGTGGTCGGCGGAGTGTGACCATGAGCTAACTCTCCCTCGAGCTGGCAGACGGAATCGAATGGCCGGAGCCTGCCGGGCCGGCCAGAGTGGGCCGCTCCTGGCTCTTCTTGACTCGCTCCTTGAGCGCGGTCAAGGCCTGACGGGTGAGGACGAGGTATCGCTGTTTCAGGATATCGTAGGTATTGAACTCGGCGACCGGCGCGACGATGACCCCCTCGATATTGCGGGCGCTTGAGTGCAGCACGGGGTCGTGCGCGGGAAGGCCGAGCAAGATCGAGCGGCGATCCAGAGTCCGTTTTCGAGCCTGGGTCTTGGTTTCACCGACCGTCTCGGCGGCGTCGGCGTCGCTCAAGTCGGGGCGCCGGATCGCGCGAAAGATCCTGGCGAACTCTTTCGTCTTGGGCTCGCTGAAGCTCAAGCCATCGAGGACCAAGGCCTGGCGGTCCTGAAACTTGGAGAGCAGCGCCATGCGGATGGCGGCACGCACGGCTTTCTTGGGCATGCTGTAGCGATAGTCTCGGTTGCGGCGGGCGAAGGCCACGCCGCCGCCTTTGCGCTTGTTGGTCCGTTTCGAGCCGGCGCGGGCGTTTCCCGTGCCCTTCTGGCGGAACAGTTTCTTGCCCGAACCGGCGACGTCGGCGCGGCCGCGGGTGTTGACGGTTCCGACGCGCGCTGCGCTGCCAGGTGCATGAGCACCACTTCGTGCAGCAACTGTTTATTGACGGCGCCGCCGAAATCGGCCGGGTCGATCGTTTCTTCGCCGATCTGCTCGCCAGCAGCGTTATAGACAGGTATTGTGAGCATGGCTCGATCCAGTCTCGGTAAACGACGTCGATTCGGGTGTGGGCTCGGGCCCGGGCCTCGCGCTCAGACCTTATTTGTTTGCTGGATGGTGAGGTAGCCGCCGTTGGGGCCGGGCACCGCGCCCTTGATCAAGAGCAGGTTGTTGGCGGCGTCGACTCGCACGACTTCGAGGTTTCGCACCGTGATGCGAGCGTGTCCGAAGTGTCCGGGCTTGCGGATGCCCTTCTGGGTGCGCGCCGGGTCGGCGCTCGGACCGGAGGAGCCGGGGTGACGGTGCATGCGCTTGACGCCGTGCGTCGCTCGCAATCCGCTGAAACCATGCCGCTTCATGACGCCCGCGAAGCCTCGGCCCTTGCTGGTGCCGGTGACGTCGACCGACGCGATCGGGCTGAAGACCTCGACCGTGAGGGTTTGGCCTTCCGCCACGTCGGTCGGTCCGTCCTGGCGGACCTCGCGTACGAAACGCTTGGGCTCGCCGCTGACCTTGCGGGCATGTCCGCGCTCGGCCTGGGTGGCGTTTTTCCGCTTGCTTGTCGTCGAAACCCAGTTGCAGTGCGTGGTACCCGTCGTGCTCCTTGGTGCGAACCTGAAGCACGGTGCAGGGTCCGCATTCCAGGACGGTGATGGGCACGACGGCGCCGGTTTCCAGATAGATCTGGGTCATACCGACCTTGCGCCCGAGCAGTCCCACACGCATCGTCGAACTCCGACACAAGAGAAGCCACGCGTCGACCGGCACGATCGCCGCCGGCCGGGAGCGTGCGGTGTTTAACCTGGGGTGTTAAGGTGAGGTTTCATCGCAAGTCGCCGCCAGGCGTCACGGCAACTTGGGCGCCGGAGCTGTCGCACGGAGGCCTGTCAGGGCCCCGATTGAGACATCCGACACTACCGGACAAGCACGCGCGGCCCGATTGAGCCGCACGCGGTCCAGGAAACCATCAAACCCGCTTTGCCCGCGGCGCCGACGGTCGTGATTCGATCAAGCCCCGGAGGGGGAAGCCTTGATCTTGATGTCCACGCCCGCGGGCAGGCTCAGCTTGTTGAGAGCGTCGATCGTTTTGTTGGTCGGCTGAACGATGTCGATCAGTCGTTTGTGCGTTCGGATCTCGAATTGCTCGCGCGACTTCTTGTCGATGTGCGGGCTTCGAAGCACCGTGTAACGCTCGATGCGCGTCGGCAGCGGAATCGGCCCATGGACGATCGCCTCGGTCCTCTTGGCCGTATCGACGATGTCCTTGGCGGATTGATCCAGAATGGTATGGTCATAGGCCTCCATCCGGATGCGGATCCGTTCGTTGCTTGCCCCTGCCACGGTTTTGCTACCCTTCCGCATCCAAAGCGAAACGATCGTCATCTCAACGAGATCGTTCTAACCGGACCTCGCATTTCACGCAGGAAAGTAAAAGTGTAGCAACGCCATGGGAACGAGTCAACGCGCCCTGATCGGAGTTTTTCGCGGGCGGCGCCCGAGATCCGTGGCGCGACGAGCGGCCCGGAGCGCCGGCGGATGCGCGCCAATGCGATCGCTGCGCGTGGATTCGCGGTTCGCGTTTCGCGAGCCGCGCGGGCCGACGGGGCCGTGGTCTCGAACGGGCCGCTTCGTGAGCGGTGCGCGGTGACTGCGATTTTGCGCTCGGCCGAGTGATCCCGCAGGGCATGCGGCAGAGAGGATCCTTTTCCGGCGTGGCCGATACGCCGGCAATTCCGCGGTGCCGCTCACATCTTGGGCCGTAGCGAAGCACCAGTGAGCACGATCGGACTGCGGGTCGGCGTGGCGAGGGGATCGATCAGCTCGAACAGCTCACGGCTGGCCGTCGCCGGCCGCCGTGCGCGGTCGCGACGGCTGATCGCGCCCCGGGACGCGGCGTTGAGCGCCTGCCGGTCTCCGTGATGAGGACCGGCGAAGATCGCGGGCGTGGCTTCGTTTTGCAGGATTCGGGGGGTCCCGGCCGTCACGGCGGGGGTGTGAGCAACCTCACCGCGCGGGGAGTGTTCGTCGCGACCATTGGCCGTAACGGATGCTGCGATCTCGACTTGTGGGCTCGGCTCAATCGGAGTCGCTTTCGACCGCCTGAGGGACAGGCTGACCGGCGGCGGTGGGTTCGTTTTCGAGATTCTGCGGGTCGGCGGTCGCGGGCTCGGCCGCCGGCGCGGCGTCGGGATCGAGCATCGGCGGTTCGTCATCGTCATCGGCCGGGTCGGGCTGACTCGACGGTTGTAACGGATGGGACAGGGCGAAGGGGGATGACGGCCGGTTGCGCGACGAGGGCAATGCGATCGAGTGGTACCAAGGAGCGGTTCCCACGCCGGCTGCGCTCTCGTTGCTCCGGTGGGCCTTCGACAACCCTTCGATGACCCGGAGAACGAGCCGCATGGATCCGAGTTGGAAGCGACGCAGCCGCTCACCCTCGGGGGACCACGAAGGGCACCAAGGGGGCGAGGAGAGGACCACGAATTGTTGGGAACGAACCGAGGTGAGATTGGGCGGGGATGCGGGATATTAAACCACGGAGTCCGGAAGAAGAGATTTGAACCACAAAGTTCACGAAGGGCCCAAAGGGAGAATTACGAATTATTATGAGATACTCAACATAATATTGGCCGGCTATGTGAGGCGTTGGACCGCGGCTCGGATTGAGGGATCTGGAGCACGGAGATTTACCGACGAAATTCAAGTGTCATCGAGCGTGATGATGGCACGTGGTTGTGAGCGGCCAACTGCGCCGAGAGTCGCTTACTCCGAGGTGGACGCGGACCTGGTTGCATTATCTGAATCATTCCTCCATGGGTTGGCAACCAAAGGCCGTGCCTGACGATCTGTGGCTGGGCTGCTAGCTGCGTCAACCACCGAAACCGCACCAAGCTGTGGTGCAAGCGCAGTGCCGGGCATCTTTGTGCGATGAGCGTGCCGGTATCGTGTGCGCGATACATCTTTTAGAACCTTGGAAGTACGCGATGGGTTTGAATTCGACCGTCGCGGGGTGCGCGTAGAAAAGCGCAGGATAATTCGACGTGAGTGTCGATCCGGGCGCTGCCCGTTCGACTCATTGATAGAAGTCGACCCGGGGCGATCGGCGACAGTCGATTCCGGGCAGCCCCCTGGCGACTACGGCCACAGTGCCCTCACCAGAATTCGGAGAGATCCATGAAATTCGCATGCATTGTTTACCATCTCGCAGAGGCGACGCACCTCTGGGAGGCGGACCTGCCCGCGATTCTGGCGGAATGCCGGGACGCCGCCGCCTGGAACGAGGAGCTCAAAGAGGGGCGGGCATCACGTTTTTACCGCCGGACTTCAATCGGTGAGCACTGCCAGGACGGTGGCGAACCGCAATGGCAGGGTGTCGATCACGGACGGTCCGTTTGCCGAGACCAAGGAGTGCCTGGGAGGGTTCACGATCATCGAAGCCAGGGACCTCGACGAGGCACTTCAGCTCGTCTCGAAGTTTCCGGCCCGGCTCACGAGCGTCGAGGTCCGGCCGATCATGGACGCGGACGCAGAACTGACGGACCCTGGCGACCGCATGGTCGTCGCTGCGCTCGCTGCGGCAACTCCGCTGATCGTTGCTGTGCAGTAGACGATGTCGAGGCTTGAGGTCGTGATTGTGCCTGCAAGCGAGCTCCAGACGGGGCAGTTTTGACTCACCGCGGAATTCGAGGCAATCTCATAAAGTGTAGTTATGATTATTATAATATATGATCTAATTTGCCATACTACAGTACACCGCTAATTTAGCGGTACGAATTGCTCCTGAACAGGGTCGTATGCGAAGATCGTGCCGGCCGTGTAGATCCAGCCGTGGAGGTGGAGCTCGCCCCGTCTGAGCTTCGACGCGACGGCGGGGATGGGTGCGCAGGTTTTCGAGCTGCACCAAGACGTTTTCCTCGATCGCCGCTGCCAGAAGACGTTCTCCTACGAGATGGCCGTAATATTCCGCGATGATACGGCGGGTCCGCCTCGGCATGTGACAGCGCCCTGGCAGGTGCCGGTATCTCTCGTATCTCCCCCGTCGACGGAAGCCACCATATTCCTCATCACGTCGCACGACGCGTGACCGCATACGACCAGATCCTTCAGCGGGTACATGGCCAGGGCGGCGTCGACCGAAGAGCCCTGGTCGGGCCGACGGGGGTCAAACGGCGCAGCGAGATTCCCGAAGTTCTGGAATATGTAAAGATTCGCGAAGTTCGTCGGAATCAACGAGTAAGGGTCGATCGGCAAGTCGGAGCAGGCGACGAGGCAGCGCCCCGATCTCTGCTCATCCCCCGGCAGCTGGAAGAGGGCATGCGACGACCGGAACTCCGCACGGCGCATCCGGTGGATCCCGGTTATCAGCGTCTGCATGGAGCAACTCCCCGTCGATCGAAGAATCGCGGGTGCGCCGGAGATCGCCACCGAAATGACATCTTCGCCGTACTATTGACAATTAGTCCTAGTACACCGATATTGTCCAAAGATGTCACTACGAGTCAAGGATGTCCACGAGGCAGGCCGGCGGCCCACTTGATCTCTCGCGATCGCATGAGCCGTCACGGCTGCAGTGAGACGGTCTGCGCGCAGGGTCTGCGTCATTGAACGTCAGCGTTCAAACAAAGCACGACTCCGATCCATGAACCTCTCGGTCCACGACGCCGCGAATCTTCTGAAGGTTTCCGAGAAGACGATCTATCGATGGATCAAGCAGCAGGCGGTGCCGGCCTATCGCGTGAAGGACCAGTATCGCTTCAATCGGGCGGAGCTCTTGGAGTGGGCGACATCTCGCCGGCTGAACGTCTCGAGCGAAATCTTCCAGGAGCCCGAAGACGAGGGCCAGCCCATCCCCTCACTGCTCGCCGCTCTGGAGGCGGGAGGGGTGTTCTATCGGGTCTCCGGCTGCGACAAGGAGAGGCGCTGCGCGAGGTGGTGCAGGTGCTCCGACTGCCAGAGGAGGTGGACCGGGAATTTCTTTTCCGAGTCCTTCTGGCGGGAGGCGATCGCGCCGACGGCCGTGGGCGACGGGATCGCAATACCGCACGTCCGCAAGCCGCTCGTGCTGAACGTCCGCCGGCCCTCGCTGGCGCTCTGCTTCCTCGAGCGGCCGATCGACTACGGCGCCTTGGACGGCAAGCCGGTGGACACGCTGTTCACGATCATCAGCCCGACCACGCGGGCGCACTTGCACCTCATGTCGAAGTTATCATTCGTCCTCCGCGACTGCGGGGTCCGCCGTGCGGTCCGTGAGCAGGCGCCACGCGCAGGAGATCTTCCAGGAGATCGGCCGGGCGGAGCAGCGGCTCGCATACGCCGGAAGCCGCGCGGCCCCGACGGAGTGGTGGTCGGCTCGCCGCATCCGGCGTCGGCCGCGGAGGAGGGAGAAGGGTGAGGGATCGGGTCAGCACGATCGAGCCAATGCCTGCCTGGGGGTCGACAGGCACCCGAAGCACGCGAGTCAAACGTGCGCATAGCCGGGAGGCCGGCGATGGAACTGACGATCCGCGACGCCGCCGCGATCTTCGACGTCCCCGAAGGCCGGATCTATCGATGGATCCACGACGATGACCTCCCCGCAAGGGAGGTCAACGGGCAGCTCTACTTTAACCGAACCGAACTCCTGGAGTGGGCCACTATCCGCCGGGTGAAATTCGCCCCGGACCTCTTCCGGGATCCATCCGCGGGCCCGCCGACGGGCGAGGGGTTGGTGGAGGCCCTGCAGAGCGGCGGAATCGTCACGGGCCTCCCAGGGTCGGACAAGCGCGAGGTCCTCCGGGAGGTCGTCGAGAGGCTGCGTCTGCCCGAGGACTTCGATCGGTCGGTTCTCCATCAGCTCTTCCTGTCCCGCGAGGCGGCCGGCTCCACGGCTGTCGGCGACGGGATCGCGATCCCGCATCCGCGGCATCCCGTAGTCCTGCCGGCGGGTCGGCCGATGCTGACGCTCTTTTTCCTCGAGCGGCCGGTCGACTTCGGCGCCCTGGATCGGCAGCCCGTCCATACGCTGTTCGTCCTCGTCAGCCCGACGATTCGGGCCCACCTCCGGATGCTGGCCCGCATCGCCTGCGCCCTGCGGGATGAGCAATTCCGGGCGGTCCTCAAGCGGCGCGGCTCGGCAGAGGAGATCCTGCGCGAGGTCCAGCGGGTGGAGGATTCCGCCGATCGCCATTCGGTCGACACACGGGAGTCTGCGTAGATGCACGTCCTGCTGGCCGCGATGGTTCTCCTGATCGTCAGCGGCCTGCTCGCACTGGTCGCCGGACAGGTCGCCCCGGCTGAGCACGGCCCTGGGGGCCGGCGGCGCTGCCGCCGGTTGCGCGCTCGGGCTGATCCCCGCCCTCGGCGTCGTTGATCGGCGGGACGACCGAGGCGATCGCACCGCGCCTGGGATGTCCCCTACGGCTCGTTCTCGGTCGCGCTCGATCCGCTCTCGGCGTGGTTCGTCGTGCCGATCCTCGGGCTGTCCGGCCTGGCTGCGATCTACGGAGCCGAGTACCTCGAGGCGTACGGCGGTCGGAAATCCCTGGGCGCTCCCTGGTTCTTCTTCAACGTGCTGGTCGCCAGCATGGTTCTGGTGGTCCTGGCCCGCAACGGTGTGTTGTTCCTCGTCGCATGGGAGGTGATGTCGCTGGCCTCGTACTTCCTGGTGACGTTCGACGACGAGGACGAAGAGGTGCGCGAGGCGGGCCGGACGTACCTGGTCGCCACGCACCTGGGGACGGCCTTCCTGCTGGCCTTCTTCGTCTTGCTCGCGGGGCCGGCGGGCTCGCTGGACTTCGCCGCGATCGCCGCGGCCGCGCACGCCGGCGTCCGGCGGTGTGCTGTTCCTGCTCGCGGTCGTCGGCTTCGGCACCAAGGCGGGGTTCATGCCGCTGCACGTCTGGCTCCCGGAGGCTCACCCCGCCGCGCCGAGCCACGTCTCGGCCGTGATGTCGGGCGCGATGGTCAAGGTCGGGATCTACGGCCTGGTCCGCGCGCTGACGTATCTTCCCGCCGCACCCGCGTGGTGGGGCTGGCTGCTGATCGGCATCGGCATCGTGTCCGGGATCTGGGGAGTCCTCTTCGCCCTGGCCCAGCACGACCTGAAGCGCCTGCTGGCGTACTCGACGGTGGAGAACATCGGCATCATCGCGCTCGGGCTCGGAGTCGGGCTGCTGGGGGTGAGTTACGGGGCCCCTCTCGTTGCCGTTCTGGGCTTCGCGGGGGCGCTGTTGCACGTGGTCAACCACGCCCTGTTCAAGGGGCTGCTTTTCCTGGGGGCCGGTGCTGGTCGCGCACGCGACCGGCACGCGGGATCTCGACCTGCTGGGCGGCCTGTCGAAGCGCATGCCCTGGGTTGCCGGCGCCTTCATCGTCGGCGCCGTCGCGATCGTCGGGTCTGCCGCCCCTGAACGGCTTCGCCAGCGAGTTCCTGATCTATCTGGGTGCGTTCCGCGGCGAGGCCCGGCTCGCCCCTGCCGGGGCCGTCCCCTGCCTGCTGGCCATCGGGGCGCTGGCCCTGATCGGCGGCCTGGCCGCCCTCTGCTTCACCAAGGTTGTCGGCGTCGTATTCCTGGGCGAGCCGCGGACGGAGCGGGCGGCGGCGGCGCATCGGCCCGGGTGGCTGATGGTCGCGCCTCTGCTGGTACTGGCGGTGGCGTGCCTGCTCGTCGGGCTGACCGCGCCTCGGATCGTCGCGGTGCTCGTGCCGATCGCCGCGGGCGTCGCCCGGCTGGGGCCGGCGCCGCCCGCCTCGCTGGTTGAGGACGTGACCGGACCCCTGTCATCGGTCGTGTGGGCGGCGGCTGGTCTCCTCGTGGTCGCGCTGGGGCTGGCGACTGCTGCGCCGAGCGCTGCTCGCCGGCCGCAAGGTCGAGCACGCGGGGACCTGGGATTGCGGCTATGCCCGCCCCACCGCCCGCATGCAGTACACGGCGTCGTCCTTCGTCCAGCCGGCCACCGCTTTTTTCGCGGCATTTCTCCGCACCCGGCAGCAGCCTGACGGCCCCGGCGGGGCTATTCCCGCAGGAGGCGACGTTCCGCACCGAGACTCCGGACTTGTGCACGGAGGCCCTTTACCTCCCGGCGTTCGGGGCAATTGGCCGGACCGTCGCGCGGCTGCGCTGGCTCCAGCACGGCAGAATTCATATTTATATTATGTACATAGCATTAACATTAATTGTTCTCTTGGTGTGGTACCTCGGCCTGGCCCGAACGTCGTGAGTCGCCAGGGCGCGGCTGGCGCTGTGACTGCTCGCCTGCGCCCCCGTTGAACCAGGATGAATGATGGAGCCTCGTCCATGAACGTTTCGACCATCATGCCGTGCGCATTCGCCCTGGTCGGCGCGCCGCTGCTTGCTCGGTATCACCAACCGGACCAAGGCCATCTTCGCCGGCCGGAACGGGCCTCCGCTCCTTCAGCCGTACTACGACCTCTGGAAACTGCTCGGCAAGGGGGCCGTCTACAGCCGGACGACCACCTGGGTCTTCCGGGCCGGGCCGGTGATCGGGCTGGCCAGCGTGCTCGTCGCCACGGTGCTTCTGCCCTTCGGAGGGTGTCGGGCGCCGCTATCGTTCGCGGGCGACCTCATCCTGTTCGCCTATTTGCTCGGCCTGGCCCGCGTGTTCACGGTGCTCGCGGCGCTCGATACCGGCTCGTCCTTCGAGGGCATGGGGGCGAGCCGCGAGGTTCTGTTCTCCGCACTGGCCGAGCCGTCCTTGCTCCTGGCGCTGGCGGCGGTCGCGCGGCAGACCGGCAGCCTCTCCCTCTCGGACATGCACCTGGCCCTCTCGACGACCGCCTGGGGCCGACTCGGCGCTGCTCATGAACCTGGTCGCGGTCGTGCTCTTGGTCGTCTTCCTCGCCGAGAACTCGCGAATTCCGGTGGACGACCCGAACACCCACCTCGAGCTGACGATGATCCACGAGGTGATGGTGCTCGACCACGGCGGGCCGGACCTCGCGTTCATCCTCTACGCGGCGGCGCTGAAGCTCTGGCTGTTCGGCGCCCTGATTGTCGACCTGGTGATTCCCGCCCGCTTCGGTTCGTCGCCGGCGAACCTGGCGCTGGCGCTGGCGGGCATGCTGGTGCTGGCCGTCCTGCTCGGCGTCATCGAGTCGGCGATGGCGCGACTCCGGATGATGCGCGTACCCGAGCTTCTGGTCGGCGCCGCCACTCTGGCCGGCCTGGCCCTGGTGCTGGAGTATGGAGGGGTCCTCTCGTGAGCTCGTTGATCGATCCGATACTGGTTTTCGTGGTCCTGGTGAACCTGACTCTGCTCGGCTCGAGCCGGCTCGCCGCCTGCGTTCGGCTGAGCGCCGCCCAGGGGATGGCCGTAGGGATCCTTCCTCTCTTGGTCGCCACCCACGGCATCGGCGTCCGCGTGGTGCTCCTCGCGCTTGTCGTCTTCATCCTGAAGGGAATCGTCTTCCCGCAACTCCTGCTCCGCGCGATTCGGTCCGCGGACGTACGCCACGAAGTCGAACCCATCGTCGGCTATGCGGCGTCGATCCTGCTCGGCATCTTGATCCTGGCGCTGTCGTTCTGGATGGCCTCGCGGTTCACCCTGCCCCGGCCGGTGACCTCGCCCCTGGTTCTGCCCCTGGCCCTCACGACGACGCTGATCGGGCTGTTCCTGATCGTCAGCCGGCGCACGGCAATCATGCAGGTGGTGGGCTATCTCGTGCTCGAGAACGGCGTATTCATCTTCGGCGTGGCGCTGGCCCAGGAGGAGCCGTTCCTGGTGGAGATGGGCGTCTTGCTCGACGTGTTCGTCGCGGTCTTCGTCATGGGAATCATGATCTTCCATATCAGCCGCGAGTTCGACCACATCGACGTCGACCAGTTGACCTCGCTCAAGGACTGAGGCTCATGATTTTCGCCCTTTTCCTCGTCCCCCTCGTGAGCGGGTTGGCCGCCTTCTGGTTGCGGTCCGATCGCATCCGCCGCGCGCTGCTTGGTGGGCACCGCCCTGGTGCACGCCGGGCTGACCGCCGGCGCCTGGGCCGAGGCGGCCCGCAGCCGGCCTGGGGCGGCTGGCTCGCCCTGGACGAGATCGGACTGCTCTTCTTGAGCATCGTCAGCGTGCTGTTCCTGGCCGCCGCGGTCTACGGTGTCGGCTATCTCGGCCGCGAGCGCCATGCGCGGCACCTCGACAGCGAAGAACATCGCTTTTTCAGCAACGAGCCGGAGGCCATCTTCACGGGCTGCCTGTTGCTGTTCCTGGCGTCGATGACGCTCGTGACGGTGAGCCAGCACTTCGGCCTGCTGTGGGTCGGCATCGAGGCCACCACGCTGGCCAGCGCGCCGTTGATCTACTTCCACCGCCATCATCGCTCGCTGGAGGCGACCTGGAAGTATCTGCTCATTTGCTCGGTCGGCATCGCCCTCGCCTTGCTGGGCAACTTCCTCCTGGCGGTCGCCGCCTCGGACGGCGGCGACGCGCCGACCGCATTGACCCTGGCGGACCTCGTGCGGTCGTCGCGCCGCCTTCACGCCCCCTGGGTCGAGGCGGCGTTCCTGTTCTTCCTGGTCGGGTACGGCACCAAGATGGGGCTGGCCCCTCTGCACACGTGGCTGCCCGACGCCCACAGCGAGTCGCCGTCGCTCGTCTCCGCGCTGTTATCCGGGGCACTGCTGAATTGCGCCTTCCTGGGAATCCTGCGGGCTCATCAGGTCTGCGTCGCCGCCGGCCTCGCCCGCTTCAGCCAGGGCCTGCTCCTGACCTTCGGCCTGCTGTCGATGGCGATCGCGGCGGTGTTCATCCTGGGCCAGTCCGACTTCAAGCGGATGCTCGCCTACTCGAGCGTCGAGCACATGGGCATCCTGGCGCTCGGCGTTGGCCTGGGAGGAGCGGGCGCGTTCGGCACGGCGCTGCACGCCGTCAACCACTCGCTGACCAAGGCCTGCCTCTTCCTGGTGGCGGGCAACATCCTGGCCGCTTACGGGACCAAGTCCGTCGCCGACGTCCACGGGCTGCGCCGCACGCTGCCGCTCTCGGGCGTCCTCTGGGTCGCGGGCTTCCTGGCGATCAGCGGGTCGCCGCCCTTCGGCCCCTTCCTGAGCGAGCTGACGATTCTCAAGGCGGCGCTGGACCAGGGCCGCGGCATCGTGGCCGTCGGCTACCTGGCGCTGCTCGCGGTGATCTTCATCGGTATGGCCAACGTTGTCCTGCCGATGGCCCAGGGCCGGGCCGCCGACCGGCTCGGAGCGGCACGGCGGGGCGAGGCGCTTTGGGCCACGCTCCCGCCGGCGGCCCTGGCGGCGCTGGTCCTGGTGCTCGGCGTCTACGTCCCCCCGGCCATGAGCGGCGTCCTGCACGAAGCGGCCCGATCCCTGGGAGGGCAATGATGACGACCGCCACGAGCACCCGTTTCCCCTGCGCCGAGCCGATCCTCCTCGCCGACATCCCGCTGCTGGACGCCGGATCGAGTTCCGAAACGAGGTCCTCGACCACGTCGCCGGAGGCGCCCGGATCGCCGCGCTGTTCGGTCAGCCGCGGGACGACGGCCGCGTCCGGCTGTACGCCGTGCTCGCGCACGACGAGGCCAGCACCCTGTCGCTCCTCACAACCGACGTGCGGAGACAGCTACCCGGCCTTGACGCCCGACTGCCCCCAGGCCCACTGGTTCGAGCGGGAGATCGCCGAGCAGTGGGGGCTGGTCCCGCGCGGGCACCCCTGGCTCAAGCCGATCCGGTTCCACCGGTCCTATCGCGCGGGACACGACGCCTGGTCGCGGACGGCTGCCGAGATCATCGAGCCCTCCGTCCCGCCGGCCGGAGCCGATTTCTTCCGCGTCGAGGGCCATGAGGTCCACGAGGTCGCGGTCGGGCCCGTCCACGCCGGCGTCATCGAGCCCGGGCACTTCCGCTTCCAGTGTCACGGCGAGCACGTCTTTCACCTGGAGATCTCCCTGGGCTATCAGCATCGCGGGGTGGAGCGGGCCCTGGTGGGCGGGCCGGACAAGCGCACGATCCACCTGATGGAGCAGGTGGCCGGTGATAGCTCGGTGGGCCACGCGACCGCATACTGCCAGGCAGTCGAGGCGCTGGCCGGGGCCCAGCCGTCGTTGCGGGCGCAGGCGCTGCGCGGCGTGGCGCTGGAGCTGGAACGGCTGGCGAACCACACGGGGGATATCGGGGCGCTGGCGGGCGACGTCGGCTTCCTGCCCACGGCCTCGTACTGCGGGCGGCATCCGCGGCGACTTCCTGAACGCGACCGCTCTGCTTGTGCGGCAGCCGGTTCGGCCGGGGCCTGGTCCGTCCGGGCGGCGTGGCCTTGGACGTGGATGCGTCCCGGGCCGAGCAACTGGTCAGCCCGCTGCGAGGCCGGCCTGGAGGACGTTATCGGCGCGGCGAACCTCCTGTGGAACTCGCTCTCGGTCCAGTCGCGGTTCGAGGACACGGGCCGGGTCGCAGCGTCCGGTCGCCGAGGCTCTGGGCCTGGTCGGGCCGGCTGCGCGGGCCAGCGGCATCGACCGGGACGTCCGCCACGACTTCCCGACCGGCATCTACCGCTTCGCCTACATCCCGATCTCCACCCGACGCACCGGCGACGTCTTCGCCCGAGCGTTCGTCCGCAAGCTCGAGATCCGCCGGTCGGCCCGGTTCGTGGCGCAGCAGCTCCGGGGACTGCCGGAGGGTCCGGCGCGAGTGCCGTGCGGCGCGCTGCTGCCCGACGCGCTGGTGGTTTCCCTGGTGGAGGGGTGGCGCGGCGAGATCTGCCACGTGGCCGTCACCGACGAGACGGGCCGGTTCGCGCATTACAAGATCGTCGACCCGTCGTTCCACAACTGGATGGGGCTGGCGATGGCCCTGCGGGATCAGCCGATCTCGGATTTTCCGCTCTGCAACAAGAGCTTCAACCTCTCTTACTGCGGGCACGACTTGTGAGCCGGAGGACGGTCCGATGCTCAATATCATTCGTGAACGCCTCCGGCAGGGCCGGCGGACGATCGCCTACCCGGCGGGCGATCCGCCGCCGCTGCCCGATCGCTTCCGGGGCCTGCCCGTGCTGGATGAGTCGCGGTGCCCCGAGGGCTGCCGCGCCTGCGTCGAGGCGTGCCCGACCGACGCCATCACGCGGGACCGAGCAAGGCCTCGAGCTGGACCTGGGTCGCTGCCTCTTTTGCACCGACTGCGTCGAGGCGTGTCCGGAGGATGCCATCCGCTTTACGCAGCGACTACCGTCTGGCCGTCACGGCCCGGGAAGACATGGTTCTCCGGAGCGGGCAGGAGTTGCAACTCGCGCGGCCCCTGGAGCCGAAGATGCGCCGCCTCTTCGGCCGCTCGCTCAAGCTCCGCCAGGTCAGCGCCGGAGGGGACAACTCCGCCGAGGCTGACTTGAACGTTCTCGGCACCGTCGTCTTCGACATGGGGCGGTTCGGCATCCAGTTCGTCGCCTCACCACGGCACGCCGACGGCCTGGTCGTCACGGGGCCGGTCACCGAGAACATGAAGCTGGCGCTGCGGAAGACCTACGAGGCCGTGCCCGCCGCCCAAGATCGTGATCGCCGTCGGCGCGTGCGCCATTTCCGGTGGCATCTTCCGCGGTCATCCCGAGGTCAACAACGGCGTCGACGGCCTCTTGCCGGTCGATCTGTATATTCCGGGAAATCCTCCCCATCCCTTGACGATTCTCGACGGGCTCTTGCGCCTCCTGGGCCGCCTCGAGGAAGAGCGGGCCGCAGCCCCGCAGGCATGGGGAACGCTGAGCTCGGGCAACGCCCGGAGCCACGAACGGCAAGGAAGGGATGAGGCACTTCCGCAATGCCGCGCGTATCCCGGCTCGGAGCGATTGACATCCAGACACATCCCGCCGACGAAGGAGATCAGCATGAATACAATTGATTACATCTATCGATTCGATCCCAAGAATCCGACTGCCAAACCCCTCCCTCCAGATGCGGAGGCTGCGCGTCGGGTGCCTGGAGGATGGCAATCGGTTGTTCTCGCAGTGGATGGAGAGCTGCCGGACGCGGACGCTCACCCAGGGCGAGCCACAGTACGTCGTGCCGTGCAATGGCCTCGAGATGGGGATGCCCCGGACGTACGGCGAAATGCCAAGGCAGTCGCCATTCGCGGTGGTGATTGGCTGCTCCGACGCTCGCGTGCCGACGGAGATGCTTTTCGGCCAAGGGTTCAACGACCTTTTTGTGATCCGCGTCGCCGGCAACGTGCTGGGCGACGTCTGCATGGGAAGCGTGGACTTCGCGCTGAATGCGCTTAGCGAGAGCGTCCGTGTGCGTCGTCGTGCTCGGCCACAGCGGCTGCGGCGCGGTTTCCGGGGCGGTGGACGCCTACCTGCGACCGCTCAAGTTCTGGTCGAAGTCCACTTCGCCGATACTGCGGTCCCTGACGGAGCGGATTTTCGTCGCCGTCCACGAGGCAGCCAATGGGTTCAAGGAGGTCTGGGGACCCGCCGCTCGTGAGGTGCCCGGCTACCGAGAGGCGTTGATCGAGGCGGCCGTCTGCATCAACGCTGCGCACGCGGCATTCGAGCTCCGTCAGGAGGTGGAACGTGCCGCCAAGTGGGAGATCGAAGTGCTTTACGGAGTCCATAACATCCGCAATCACCAGGTGTGCATGCCGGTCGATCCAGCGGCGCCGCGCGCTCCGACGAGAACGTCCGGCTCGCCCAACGCACCGACGAACCCGAGGGAGTTCCACGCACTGGCGATCCGAATGGCCGAGATCCTGAAGGCGAGCGCCGATTCGCAGACTGCAGGTCCGGAGTCCAACACCCGCCCAGACAGATCCCTCAGGTAAGCAGTCCACGCACCGATCGAAGGCGCTCTGCATCGTTGTGCGCAGCTCCGCAATAGTCCCGGTGCTCGGCCGTGCCGAATGGGAGCGGGTTGTCCGCCGTCGCTGCTCGAACCGACAACGCCGGTTCACGGCCTGGATCACGCATCTGATGGCTACATGGCATGTAAGGTAAGATCGCGGGGAAGCGGCTCGTCGATTGCCAGGTCGCGTGGCTGGTCAGGACCGATGTTCTCCGAGTGCTGCGGCGAGGAACGCCAGACCTGGGCTACGTTCACGCGTGGAAGTCTCTCAGAGAGGGTGGTTTACGAACCGCGCCGGGTGTAAGCTCTGACATTGAAACGGGGATGTTCGATCAGGATCGTGAACCTTAGCCGCAGACCGACTGTCGCATGGGTGTGCACTCAGTCCGCGTGCACGTACTTTCAGATCAGCATGCCAGGTATCTCGCGTCCCGGGCTCCAAAATCGTACGCTGGATGAGAGCAGCGGCCGCTGCCCATTGATCGTTGCGCGAGCGGCCGAACTCGTCGAGCGGCGCGGGACTCGACGGCCCTGAATGTTACCGGCGCCGGCTGATTCGTGTGCGACCCGGCGGCAATCTTGGGACGATTTCGAGAAACCACCGCGAGAACACACGGCATCCCATGAATCTCTCTGTCCGCGACACCGCCCTACTGCTGAAGGTATCTGAGAAGACGATCTACCGTTGGATCAAGCAGCAGACCATCCCGGCGTATCGGGTACAGGACCAGTATCGCTTCAACCGGGCCGAAATCCTGGAGTGGGCGACGTCTCGCCGCCTGAACGTCGCGACGGAGATTCTCTCCGAACCCGAAGCCGAAGGGCAGCCGCTACCATCTCTCCTCGCGGCGATGGAGGCGGGTGGCGTGTTCTATCGGGTCTCCGGGATCGAACAAGGAGAGTGCATTGCGCGAGGTGGTCGAACTATTCCGCCTCCCGCCGGAGGTCGACCGGGATTTCCTGCTTCGCGTGCTGCTGGCCCGCGAGGCGATCGTGCCGACGGCTATCGGAGACGGGATCGCAATACCCCACGTTCGGAACCCAGTCGTGCTCCACATCGATCGCCCGTTGCTGGCGCTCTGTTTCCTCGAAAGCGCGATCGAGTACGGCGCGCTCGACGGCAAGCCGGTGAGTACTCTGTTCACGATCATCAGCCCAACCACTCGGGCGCACCTGCACCTCATGGCCAAGTTGTCCTTCGTGCTGCGCGATAAGAGGGTGAAGCGGGTGATCCGGAGTCAGCAATCGCGCCCGGCAATCCTCCTCGAATTCGGGCGAGCCGAGCGGCAACTCGTAACCGCCGACGGGCGGAGTCTCCTTCCCGTTGGCGGCGAGCCAACCTCGTAGCGAATTCGATCCTCGTGGACGCCAAGCACGCCCGCAACGCGACGGCTTACCGCCGGACCTTGGCTACGTCACCCTCTCGGTGATTTCCGTGATGGAAGTCATCCACGGATACCAGCGCGTCGCAGGCTCGGCCCGCATCCAAGCTCTCCAGAGCGCGATCTCGTCCCAGAGATTCACGTGATTCTCACGCCCTGGTCGTTCTTTCCAACGGGCACTTGACACAGGCATCGACGAGCCGATACGCTTGTCCCTCATTGAGATTGAATCTCAATCCTAGTTGACAACGAGTCCCTCTGCCTCGGAACAGGTCCCGCCGGGCTGCAGAACTTCCCCTTGATCGATGGGGCTAGACGATGCACCAAGCTGCGGCTGACACAGAGTTGAGGCGAGAAGGTTGTGGATTCGGCGGAACTCGATTCCAGAGAAACAGTTCGGCGCCGAGCCTGCCATTTCCGCAGCGCAGTCCGGGCGTTGACCCTGTCGCGCTCGCGGTACAGCGCGGGCTGTTCGACGGCAAAGCGATGCGTGATCGCAATACGTCGAGTGGAGCGCAGGGTGTTGGATTGCTGTCGGCGAGTGTTCCCTCCGCTGTTGAGACGGGTGTCAACGCGGCTGGGCATGGCTCCGCACGCGCCCGGCGCGCGTGCTGCGGTCGGGACGCTCGGGCGCGGTGTGGAACGGGATGTCGTTGCGGGCGCGGCGCGTTCACGCTCATCGAATTGCTGGTGGTGATCGCGATCATCTCGGCCTTGATCGCGCTCTTGTTGCCGGCCGTGCAATCGGCCCGAGAGGCGGCCCGGCGCATCTCCTGCACCAACAACCTCAAGCAGCTTGGCCTGGCTCTTCATAATTACGAGAGCTCGTGGAGCTGTGTGCCTGCCGCCGCGCAGGGCGGGATCGCCGAGGTGTACCTCAACTTCACAGGTTATCACTCGATACTTCCTTATCTCGAGCATGCGAGCGCGTTCAACGCGACCAACTTCAACGTGTCGGTGCAATACGGGCCGTACAGCTACTTTGGCTGGTCATTCGCGTGCAACACGACCACGTTCCAGGTTCAGGCCGCGACCTTCCTGTGCCCGTCGAACCGGGCCTCCGGAGACGTCGGCAGCAGCCTGAGCGATCCGTTCCCGTGGACCGTGCCGCACGCGGCGGTCACGGACTACCTGTTCAACGCGGGGGCAGACCTGTACATCGCGCCGCCGTTCTACAACGCCGCGCGGCGCGGGCCGATCGGGTTCGACACCCATACACGGCTGGCGGAGGTGACCGATGGGCTCTCCTCGACGTTCGTGATCGGAGAGGCCGCCGGAGGCAACGCCGCGAACAGGATGTACGCCGTCGGCGCGGGAGCCAATCGCACCTGCGTGCCGCTTGCGAGCGGTTATTCCTACGAAGGCACCTACACATATTCGTCAGTGTATTACGACAATCTGATGTTCATGGCCTACGGACGATGGGGGAGCTGGGAATCGAGCGTGATTATCGGGGGATTGGCGGCGCGGACGACCGACGAGACCGGCGCCTTTTACGCGCCCGACGATTGCGGATCCGACTCGATCACTGACATGTGGAGTCCGCCCGCGGCGGGCAACCCTGGGCCGGGCCAGCGCGTGCCGAACTTTCGCAGCGTCCATCCCGGAACGCTGCTTTTTGCGATGGGCGACGGCAGCGTGCGTGCCGTCAAGACCACGATCGACCGGGCGGCGTACATGGCCATTTCCACTGTTGCCGGTGGTGAGGTGGTCTCGGCTGACCAGTTTTAGGAGCGAGGGTCGCCATGCGAAGCACGAAGCGGATTGTTTTGGCCCTCGCGGTGGCGCTCGGCGGTTCCGCAGCGGGCTGTGCGCCGGCTCTGCCCTCGAATCTTTCACCGACTCCAGAGCAGGATGCCAACCGGCACGCGCAGGCCGCCCGGTATACCGAGGAGCGCGCTCGCAAGAATCAGCAGGCCGAGCGAAAGGTGATGGGCCGCATCAGCGGCTCTCGCTCGCGAAAGTGACCGATTCCGCGCCGAAGAATCCATCGAGCTGACGGGGCAAACCCGCACGATTTCTGGAAATGAGGCACGAGATGCGAACCTTATCCGCGATGCGAGCTGGGCGGTCGATTCGGGCGTGGATCTGGGCGGGCGCAGTAGCAATCGTCCTGGCGGCGCCGGGCTGGGCGCATGCGCACTTCCTCTGGCTCACGTGCGAGCGGGACGATGGCAAGCCGGTCGTTCGAGCCTTCCTGAGCGAAACGCCCATCCCGGACGGTCCGGAGTTTCTCGAGCGCATCGCAGCGTCGAAGATCACCGGGACCGGAAAGGTGCTCGGCTGGACCAAGGAGGAGGATAGCTACCGCATCAGCCTCCCGAAACCGCTGCCTGACGTCGTCGACGGAGTTTGCGATCTCGGGGTCATGAAGCGGAATGGTGCGGTCTTCCGCCTGATCTATACGGCGCGGGTCCAGCTCGGACCGGCTCGCGCCCTTGCGACCGAGGCGACCGATCAATTGCGTCTGCGGCTTGTCGCGCGGCCTGGTCAGACTCCCATCCTGGCCCTGCGCTTTCGGAACCAGCCGGCGGCCGGTGGAACGGTCAAGGCGTTCCCGGTGGACGGCGAGCCCATCGAGCTCAGAACCGACGCGCAGGGCGGGCTGGAGTATCCGCCCGCAGCCCTTGGCAAGGCCGGCTTGCTGGCGAAGTGGTCGACGAAGGAGGCCGGTGAGCTTGACGGAAAGTCGTAAAGCGAAACTCGCTACTACGCCACCTTCACCATCGCGCCGGCCGCGGCTGCCGGAACCAGTGCGGCTGGCGAATCCGGCGCTCGCATGGACTTGGCCAGCCTTCCGCAAGCCGTCGACAGCTTCGGCGGGTCTGTGCTCGGCGAATGGCTCTACGTGTATGGAGGCCACACGGGTAAGGTTCACAAATACAGCATCAAAACCGCGGCGAAACATTTCCGACGGCTGAACCTGCGTGACGGCACGACCTGGGAGGAGCTTCCGTGCGGGCCCGCGCTTCAGGGGCTGACGCTCTTGGCTCACGGCGGTCGGCTGTACCGGATCGGCGGCATGGCGCCGCACAATCCGCCGGGCGAGCCCAACGATCTGGTCTCGGTCGCCGACTTCGCGCGATTCGACCCGGCGTCACAGACCTGGTCCGACCTGCCCCGCCTCCCGACGCCGCGATCGACACATGATTCGGTCGTGGTGGGAGATAAGATCTATGTCGTCGGTGGGTGGTCGATGAACGGCGGCGATTCGGCCGATGCCGAATTTCTCGACACCGCCCTGGTTTTCGATCTGGCGCGCCCGGAAGCCCTATGGGAGAAGCTGCCGACTCCTCCCTTCCGCCGCCGCGCACTTGCGGTCGGCGCGATCGAGGGCAAGGTCTATGCGATTGGCGGCCTGAGCGAGCACGGCGTCGTGGTCAAGACGGTCGACGTTTTCGATCCACGGGCGCAGGTGTGGTCGCGCGGACCGGATCTACCCGGTACGAAGCGGCAAGGCTTCGCGCCGTCGGCGTTCGGAGTCGGCGGCAAGCTTTACGTAAGCGGCGTCGACGGCCAGTTGCTGTGTCTGTGTAGCCGCGAAGACCGCTGGGAGGTGGTGGGCAAGCTGGGCACGCCTCGGCTTGCGCACCGTTTGCTGCCGGGGATCGCCAACGATCTGCTCGCGGTCGGCGGCAGTGCCCTGGGTGCGCCCATTTCCGTCATCGAATCGATCCCGCTTTGCCAGTAACCGCTTGTAGCTTTGACCGCGTTGCACGCTCGTCGTCATTCCTATTTCTTGTGTGGCCACCGGAAAGTAGCCGAACCGTGATAACACCACCAATCCAGCAATGTCGCGTTCTCCACCGGCGGGCGTTCACGTTGATCGAGTTGCTCGTCGTGATCGCGATCATCGCCGTCTTGATCGCACTGCTTTTGCCTGCGGTCCAGTCTGCTCGCGAGGCGGCCCGGCGAATGCAGTGCACCAACAACCTCAAACAGCTTGGCCTGGGGATTCACAACTACGAATCGTCGAACAGCGTCTTGCCACCCCAGGAGGTCATGACGTTCGCGGGCACGACTGTATTCTGGAAGTCGCAATGGGGCGTGAGCTCGCGCATCGCTCCGTACCTGGAGCTCGGGCCGCTGTACAACGCGATGAATTTCACGAACAAGACGACCGACAGCTCCAACATCACCGCGGTCTCAGCGACACTTTCCGTGTTGATCTGTCCGAGCGAGATCAATCCACAGCCCGTCACAAGCATCAACAGCGCCGGCATCACGGTGAGCTACGCGGTGTCCAATTACGGTTGGTGCGAGGGAGATTGGTACGTGTTCGGCGGTGTCGTGACATCGCAGCCCAACCGCAGCGCTTTCGGGCCGAACGCGAGCCGACGATTCGCCTCGTTCACCGATGGCCTGAGCCAATCGTTGCTTGCCGCCGAGGTGAAGACGTATCAGCAGGCTTACCACAACTGCGGCGGCGCACCCCCGCCCGCCACGGCGATCCCGACCGTGGTTCCCGACCCGGCGACCATCATGGCGGCCATCGCGGCCGCGCCGGCACAATGCAAGAGCACCTCGGGTCACGTGCACTGGTTCAACGGCAACTCCTTCTACGATGGGTTCACAACCGCGCTTCCCCCAAATACGTTGTCTCCCGCCGGCACGCCCCTGGTCGACTCAGACGTCAGCTCCAACGACGAGGACGATGGAGGACCGACCTACGCCGCGGTCACGTCGCGGAGCTACCATCCCAGCGGCGTGAACGCCCTGTTTGCCGACGGAAGCGTTCATTTTGTCAAGGGCTCGATCAGCTTTCAAACGTGGCGCGCGCTGGGGACGATCGCCAGTGGTGAGGTGATCTCGGCGGACTCTTATTGAACAGCGATACGCGATTCTTCGCGCAGCCGGACGGGCGACTCGACCATTCAAGGATTGAGTTCTCTTAATGTGAACCGCCGGCGTGATGTGTCTCGCCGACAAGCGCTCTCGAGGCCGCCCGGAGGCCAAGTCAGCGACGTCGCGACGGGCGTCCTAGAGTGAAACAAACGGCATGAAGAGTAGCCGATGATCGGGAAAAGCGAATGACATGCGTGCGTGAATGACCCCCATTGTATTCAGACTCGCTGCCATGCACGCAGGCCGTGTTTGACCTGCGGGGCAGCCTGTTCTAGCTCGACGATGCGCGAAATCCGACTGAGGCTCCGATGCCGGAGCTCGTCCGAGGCCAACGCCGGTTGACCGCCAGGTTGGATGCTGCTCGTCCCTTCTCGCGGAGAAACATCCGATGATTCGCCGTTGTCTCGTCGCCGGCACAATGACCGCTATAGCCTGCGCGCTCCCTGGCACGTCGACGCTTCTCATGACTTCGTCGTCAGGCCAGGAGGCGCGTTCCGCGCCGGCGCGGACCAAGCGCGACCGCGACGCGGCGGATCAATCTGCCAAGCCCGGCTCGGGCCAGCGACCGGACGCCGCATCGCCGCAGACCAAGCATGATGCGCAACCAAAGAGTCGCGCCTCCAAGACGTCTTCAGGCCAGCAGACAGTTGCCGCAACGGCGCGGACCAAGTCTGACGCACACACGCCGAATCGCCTCTCGAATTCGTCCCGAGGTCAGGCACCAGCGGCGACGATGTCAAAGACCGAGCACGACGCGCGCTCGAGGAGCCGTACCTCCAGTTCCACGTCACACGAGCCGCAACCGGCCGCGGCGGCGCGGACGAAGCCCGAGATAAGCTCGAGGGCACGCAGCTCGAGCGCATCGTCGTCGCGGAAGCTGAATGCCACGAGTGCGACGAGCTCGAGCGTGACTCGGTCGCGCACTCTTCCGGCGCCGCCGCGCCAGCCTCATGCTGGCGGGCTCTCGGCCGCCGAGCAGCTTGGCCAGAAGATCTTCTTTGATGCGACCCTGTCCAATCCGGGCGGGCTCTCATGCGCCCCGTGTCACCTTCCGGAGGCCGGGTTCACGGGAGAGAGTTCGGCCATTAACCGCGCGACGGGGCCGATGCCGGGGGTCGTTCCCGGACCGGCTGGGCGACGTAAGCCCCAGTCCGTTCCGTACGCCACCTTCAGTCCCGCAGGCCCTTACTACAGCGATGACCTGCAGGTGTTTCTCGGCGGCAATTTCTGGGACGGGCGCGCGCCCGATACGCAAGCACAGGCGAGAATGCCCTTCCTGGACGCGAACGAGATGGCCAACACCCCGATTGGACCTTATCCTCCGCACAGCGGCGGATATTCGCCGCTCGTCGCCGAGAAGCTCCGGTCGAGGCCGTACGCGTCGCTCTTTGTCGACGTATTTGGCGCCGATGTCTTTGCCGAATCCGATTCCGATCTCTACACGATGGCCACTGCGGCAATCGCCGCGTTCGAGGCCTCCGCGCGGGTCAATCAATTCAGCTCGAAATTCGACGCATCGAGCGCCGGAACGCCGCCCATGAACCTGTATAAATTCGGTCCATCCGAAACGGCCGGCATGACTTTGTTCTTCGGCAAAGCCCAGTGTTCCGCGTGCCATTCATCGGCGACGCTCGATCCCGTGCTCGAGGTCACCGGAGGCAAGGACACCTTCACGATGTATTGCTACGCCAACATCGGCGTGCCCAAGAATCCGAAGAACCCGTTTTACGGCAACACCAATTGCGACGCGAACCCCTACGGTTGCAATTCGCTCGGGCGCGACTTCATTGACTACGGTCTGGGGGCCAATCCCAATCCCAGCCCCGATGGCACGCGCTTCATGAACGCTGTGCCAGGAGACATCGCCCAGTTTCGGGGCCTGTTCAAGGCCCCGAGCGTGCGCAACGTCGACAAGCGGCCTGACGGCGGCTTTGTGAAAGCCTTCATGCACAACGGGGTGTTCAAGAGCCTCGAGGACGTCGTCCACTTCTACAATAAAAGAAACGTCGCCGTGAATGGTCGCGGCCACGAGGTGGCTTTCGACCTTCGCGTCGGCCCCCCGGCGGGGTATACGCGGCTCTTGCCGCCGCCCGAGGTCCTCGACAACGTCCAGAATGTCGCCGGCGTGTCACCCGCCAACGCCGGTACAGAGGTCTCCAACAATGGCCAGGTGGGCAACCTCGGATTAACCTGGAAAGAGGAAGCCGAGCTGATCGCATTCCTCCGCGCCCTTACCGATGGTTTTATTGCGCCGAATCCGGTGAATAACGAATGATCATTGGAATGGGACGGCACTGACGCACCCGCCAAGAGTGCCAGCACTTACAGAGCTGTTAAGTTCGTCAGGGGGAGCCCGCTCTATTCGGAAGGAATCGTACGCTGCGGACGGTCGGCCACGGTCAACGCCGTACTCCCCTTATCAGATGCTCGTTTGTTTGGTTCAGGTGGGAGCACCGTCACACTGTTCGGGTGCGCTGTGCGCGCGAGCAGCTACGCTGGTTATGAATATATCAGTGTAAGTCAATCGCAGCCGCCCATTGCGTCGGCCGGAAAGGCCAGGTCCATGATCAGGAGCTGGAAGTCGGCGCCGTTGCGGAGCGGGTCGCCGATCAGCGGCTGCGGGCATGGGCGTGGCTCCCCTCCGCGGCTCAATTCTCTGGCAACTCAGCGATGAGGCCTGACGATTGCGAGCACAAGGATCGCGCGGCGGATCGGTGGAATTAGGCCATATTCGACACGACGGAATCAGCGTGTTTCGGCTGGTCGGGCCGTCGCCGGTGTCCGTTCATTCCGCGTTGGAAGGTGCAGACGCGCGGAAGTGAACGACGATCGTTCCCATGTATTCGTCCATGTTGCACCCACGTTTTGGCGCGGCCACCCGTGGTGCAAGCGGGCCATCCAGGCGTTTGAGCTCGGTGAGCCGGGAGTGACAGACGGGACAACCCCCATTCACTCGCCGCAGCCCGCCGCGGGCTTCCACCGGATGGCCATTCCACCAGGTCTGGGGCTTGGCAATTCCGACCCGCCATGCTAAGCTGGAACGCGAAGGAGGCGCCATACTATGACCATCCATTTACCCGAGCCCCTGGAAAGCTCGATCCTCGCTGCCGTCCATAGCGGCCGCTATGCCTCGCTTGACGACGCCATGACCGAAGCCGCGTCCCTGCTCGTGCAACGGCTCAGGCAGGAGCAGGCCGAACCGCCACCGGCCAGCCAAGCTCAGGCCGTCCCGGCACACAAGCCGATTTGGGAGGTAATAGACGACCTGCGTAAGAACATCCCCGCCGAAGCGTTCGCCAAATTGCCGAACGACGGGGCGGAACAGCTCGATCACTATCTCTACGGATCGCCTAAGCGGCCCACGGCATGAGGCAAGTGTTTGCCGACGCACATTATTGGGTTGCGATCATCAACGATCAGGATCAGAGCCATGCGGCGGCGATAGCAGTCAGCCGCACCCTGCAAGGGGCGACGATCGTCACGACTGACGAGGCCCTCACCGAAGTTCTGGCCTTTTTCAGCGAACGAGGGCAGCATCTCCGTCAACTGACGACGGCCACCATCCGCCGCATTGCCGACGATCCGACGATCCGTATCGTCCATCACTCGCACCAGTCGTTTCTCACCGGCCTGGCCGTCTATGAAAGTCGCTCTGACAAAGGCTACAGCCTCGCTGATCGCGTGTCGATGCTCGTGATGCGTCAGGAGGCCATCACAGATATCCTCACCCACAACAATCATTTCTCGCAGGAAGGCTACACCCTCCTGCTCTGAGCGGCCACCTCGCGACTTCCAGGGCAAGACTCGAGAGGGGATCAAGTTGGGGGTTCGAGGGCTGATGTGATCACGGCCTACGGAGAGCCCCAAGCCAATTCCGATCACGAAGCCGGTAGCGCTGATGGTGCCTGTGTGGGGTCCGGAGGGATCTGCGCGTACAACTGGGACCACGGCCTATTCACTCGCAGCAGACCGCCGTCGGTCTCCACAGGATGGCCAGTTCGACAAGACGAAGCTCTCAGGCGGCTCTGGCAACGCCTGGTTCAAGGGCGAGCTTTCTGCGTTTTCTTGAGCAGGTCGTTCGCTTCCGCCCAAAGCGCATTCCATGCCTTGCGTTCCTCCGCAGCGAGTTTATGCAGAGCCTCGGATTCGCGGACACCGGCCAGGTCGGCGTCCACTTGCCAGTGCTTGAGGACCTGGGCGACGGTGTCTTTAGCCTGGCGCTCGCCGGATTGGAGGAACCTGGACCAGGCGGCGAGCTCGGACTTCAGCCAGTCGCGGGCTTGCCCGCGGAGCTCGGCCTTGGCGGCGTTGCCGGGCGTGGGATTGTCGATCGCCTTTCCGCTGCCCGCAAGCGCGGCTGCGCAGGCAGCGTTGTAGCGGTGTTGAGTCTCGCGCGATTCGGCCAGCTTGGGATCGGCCGCGAGCGCCTTTGCCCAGAGCCCGGCGGCGGTGGAGTACCGCGCGGTGTCATACGCCCGCTGGGCCAGGGAAAGCCGTTCGGTGTTGTCCTTCGGGGACTGCCCTTTCATCACGGCGGCCAGGCGCGCCTCGATGGCGGCAAATCGCGGGTCGTTCCCGTGCAGTTCAGTTAGTTCCCGCTGGGCGGCGGTGGCCTCGTCGTCGCGCCCGAGGCTGTGGGTGGCCTCGATCAGGTTCATCAGGTGATTCGCCAGGAACTGTCGATAGGTCGGATTTCGCGGGTTGATGGCGAGGGCCTTTTTCTGCCAGTCGATGGCCTGAAGGAGGAGGTCGCGGGCCTCGGCAAACCGCCCGGCGTCCAGCTCGAGAAGCGCGATGTTGTTCAGGCTGGCACCGATGCCGCTGCCGTACTGGGGAGATTCGGGATGCGCGAGCGCGAGCTTTTGCCGGATCGCGAGCGCTGCCGCTTGCGCCTTGCGGGCCTCGGCAGGCGCGCCGGCAGCGAGCATCAGGTTGCCGAGGTTGTTGTGGCTGACCGCGAGGTTACTCTGGTATTCGGTGACGGTGGGGTCCGCGTCGGCCAGCTTATGCCAGATCGCCAGCGCCGCCTCGATCGCCTTCTTGGCCTCGGCATGCGCGCCGGTGTCGCTCAGCAGGAGGCCGAGGTTGCCGTGGCCAACCGCCAGCTCACTCTGGTACCGGGTGACCGTGGGGTGCGCGTCAGCCAGTTTTTGCTGAACCGCGAGCGACGCCTCGAACGCCTTGCGGCCCTCGGCAGGTGCGCCGGTTGAGCTCAGCAGGCGGCCGAGGTCGTTGTGGCTGGTCGCCAGGTCGCTCTGGTAATCAGTGACGGCGGGGTGTGCATCGGCCAGCTTTTGGCGGATCACGAGCGCCGCCTCGTACATCCTGCGGGCCTCGGCAGGCGCGCCGGTCTCGCTCAGCAACTGGCCGAGGTTGTTAAGGCTGCTGGCCATGTGACTCTGGTACTGGGTGACCGTGGGGTGCGCGTTGACGAGCTTTTGCCGGATCGCCAGCGCCGCCTGGTAGTCCTTGCGCACCTCGGCATGCGCGCCAGTGTCGCGCAGCAGGACGCCGAGGTTGTTGTGGCTGTTCGCCACATCGCTCTGGTAGTGGGTTACGGTGGGGTGCGCGTCGGCGAGCTGTTGCCTGATGGCCAGCGCTGCCTCGTGCGCCTTCTTGGCCTCGGCGGTGGCGCCGGTGTCGCCCAGCAGGAGTCCGAGATTGTTGTGGCTGCTCGCCAGGTTGCGTTGGTACTCCGCGACGGTGGGGTGCGCGTCGGCCAGCTTTTGCCGGATCAAGAGCGCCGCCTCGTACGCCTTCCTGGCCTCGGCGGGCGAACCGGTGTCGCGCAGCAGGTTGCCGAGGTTGTTGTGGCTATGCGCCAGATCGCTCTGGTAGCGGGTGACGGTGGGGTGCGCGTCGGCCAGCTTTTGCCGGATCAAGAGCGCCGCCTCGTGCGCCGTCTTGGCCTCGGCGAGCTTGCCTGTTGCGTGGAGCATGAGGCCGCGGCAGTTCTGGATTGATGCCAGCCCCGCCAGATGATCCGGCTGCTCGGGATGTTCGGTCGTGAGGCGCTGCCAGATCGCGAGGCTTTCCTGGTGCGAGCGTAGAGCGTCCTCCACGTCGCCGATTTCGTTGGTCAAGTCGGCGTACTCGTGCATCACTCCCGCTAAGCGCGACAAGGATTCGGGGCGGGTATCGCGGGTGATCTCGAGGCGCTGGCGGAGGGCGCGGAAGTAGGCCAGTGGTTCCTTGAGCAGGCGCTTTCGCAGCGCGTCGAGCTCGGGGTTGTCCTTGAGGACCGGCTCGTCGGCCACGGCGTCGCGGAACTTCTTGACGGCATCAATCGCCTGCGACTCGTTCGCCTCGGCGCGGAGGCGCTCGCGGTCGAGGTCGCTGTTCTTGACGGCGAGGTCGTTGCGGGCCTTCGTCTGCACGGCCGACACGACGCCCAGGCCTACGGCCGCCATCACCAAAGCGGCGCCGGCCGCCGCGACCAGCGTCCGGTTCCGTTTCGCCCAGCGCCGGGCGCGTCGCGGCAGGGGTTCGGGGTACGCGGTCACCGGCTCATCGGCCAGCCAGCGGTCGACATCGCCGGCCAGGGCGCGGGCCGAGGCGTAACGGTCGGCGGAGGCGCACGGCCATCGCCTTGAGGCAAACGGCCTCCAGGGCGGGGTCGATCGCCGGGTCGCGCTGCCGGGGCCGCGGGAAGTCGCCGTTCTCGACCCGTGGGAGAATCAGGGCGGGGTCGTCGCCGTCGATCGGCGGTTTGCCGGTGAGCAGGCAATAGAGGGTTGCGCCAGGCTGTAGACATCAGACCGCGGCCCGAGCTGGTCGAGGTCGCCGCGCGACTGCTCGGGGCTCATGTAGGCCGGCGTGCCGATCGCGCTGCCGGGCCAGGTGTCGCTGCTGCCGCTGGCCGAAGCGGGGATGAGCGTGCCCTCATCCGCGGCCGGGTCGCCATGGCCGAGGGCCTTCGCGAGCCCCCAGTCGACGACCAGGGTTTCGCCATACTTGCCGACGATGATGTTGGCGGGCTTGATGTCGCGGTGCAGCACGCCGCGTGCGTGCGCGTATTCCATGGCGTTGCAGACGTCGGTGAAGCGGCGCAGGAGCTCGCGGAGCTCCAGCGAGCGCCCGGTGGCGTCGGCCGGCGGCCCGGTGCGGGCGTGGAACGCAGCGATTGCGCCCTTGAGTGTGTCGCCCCGGATGAACCGCATTGCGTAGTAGGGGCGGCCTCGGGTGTCGACGCCGAGCCCATACACCGGCACGATCCCCGGGTGCTCGAGGCCGCCGGTGATCTCGGCCTCGACGAGGAATCGGTGGCGGCTGGTCGGGTCGTCCGCGAGGTTGTCGAGGATCTGCTTGAGGGCGACCTCGCGGTTGAGCTCGCCATCGAGCGCCACGGACACCTCGCCCAGGCCACCGCGGGCGTGCGGGCGGAGCACGCGGAACCGCTGACCATCCGCGGTTGCTGCCCCGACCGAGAATGTGGCCGTGCCGTCAGAGTCGCGCTCGGTGGAACCCGTGGCGAGGTGCTCCAGGGTCGTGTCGAGATCGGCGTCGCACAGCGCTGCCAGCCGCTCGCGTGTGGCGCGACCCACCGGCAACGAGGCGAGGCTCTTTTCGATGTCCCCGTCGTTTTTCATCAGGTGCAGGGCGACCAAGGCTTCGACCGCCGCGCGAGCGTCCGGTTTCAGGACGCCTCGTTCGCCCAGGTGATCCGCCAGAGGCCGGCGCGTGTCGCGCGCCCAGGCCTGAAAGGCGGCGACGAGCTGCGATTGGTCGACGAGTCCGACCTGAAGCGCGATCAATCCGAAGAGCAGATGGCCCTGGGCATCGGCGGCCATTTCATACCTCCCACACGCGAGACGTCGTCGTTTCGTCGCGTTCGATCCTGGCGTCTGGTTCCGAGGGCACAACGGATCGAATGGATTGTCGCAGGTGGGATCGGTGACTTCATCCGTGGTCTGGCGCGTCCGATCAAGGGCGAGCGTCCTGCGTTCTCTTGAGCAGGTCGTTTACTTCGGCCCAGAGTGCGTTCCAGGCCTTGCGTTCCTCTTCAGGGAGCTTTTGCAGAGACTCGGTTTCGCGGACAGCGGCCAGGTCGGCGTCCTGTTGCCAGTGCTTGAGGATCTGGGCGATGGTGCCTTTAGCCTCGGGCACGCCGGATTGGAGGAGCTGGGACCAGGCGGCGAGCTCGGACTTCAGCCAGTCGAGGGCTTGCCCGCGGAGCTTGGACTTGGCGTCGTCGTCGGGCGCGGGATCATCGATCGCATTTCCGCTGCCGGCAAGCGCGGCGGCGCGGGCCGCGTTGTAGCGTTGAGCAGTCTGGCGCGATTCAGCGAGCCCAGGATCGGCCTCGAGCGCCTCCGCGCAGAGCCTGGCGGCGGTTGTGTACCGGGCGGTCTGATAGGCCCGTTGGGCCAGTGCGAGCCGCTCGGCATTGTCCTTCGGGGCGTGGCCTTTCATCACGGCGCACAGGCGGGCCTCGATGGCGGCAAATCGCGGGTCGCTGGCGTGCAGTTCGGCCAATTCCCGCCCCGCCGCAGTGGCCTCGTCGTCGCGCCTCAGGCCGCGGGTGGCCTTGATCAGGTTCCTCAGGTGATTCGCCAGGAATCGCCGATAGTTCGGATTCCGCGGGTTGGTGCTGAGGGCCTTCTTCTGCCAAACGATGGCCTGAAGAAGCAGGACTCGGGCCTCGGCAAATCGCTTGGCGTCAATGTCGAGCTTGGCGATGTTGTTAAGACACCCACCGATGGCGCTGCTGTATTGGGGAGACTCGGGATGCTCGAGTTCCAGCTTTTGCCGGATCGCCAGCGCCGCCTCGAACGCCTTGCGGCCCTCGGCATGCGCGCCGGTCTTGATCAGCAGTGCGCCGAGGTTGTTGTGGCTTTTCGCCAGGTTGCTTTGGTACTCGGTGACGGTGGGGTGCGCGTCGGCCAGCTTTTGGTAGATCGCCAGCGCCGCATCCAACGCGTTGCGGGCCTCTGCAGGCGCCGGCTGCGCTCAACAGGTCGCCGAGGTTGGAGTGGCAGTCCGCCAACGCGCTCTGGTACAGTGTGACAGTGGGCTGCGCGTCGGCCAGCTTTTGCCGGATCAAGAGCGCCGCCTCGTATGCCTTGCGGGCCTCGGCGAGCTTACCGGTCTCGATCATCAGTGTGCCGAGGTTGTTGTGGCTGTGCGCCACTTCGTCCTGGTACTCGGTGACGGTGGGGTGCGCGTCGGCCAGCTGTTGTTGGATCGCCAGCGCCAACTCCAACGCCCCACGGGCCTCGACGGGTGCACCGGTGTCGCGCATCAAGAGGCCGAGGTTGTTGTGGCTGCGCCAGGTTGCGCCGGTACTTGGTGACGGTGGGGTGCGCGTCGACGAGCTTTTGCCAGATCGCCAGCGCCGCCTCCTGCGCCTTGCGCGCCTCCGCAGCGCGCCGGTGTCGCGCAGCAGGAGTCCGAGGTTGTAGTGGCTGGTTGCCAGGTCATTCTCGTACTCGGCGTCGGTGGGATGCGCGTCGATGAGCTTTTGCCCGATTGCCAGCGCTGCCTCGTACGCCTTACGGGCCTCGGCAGGCGCGGCGGTGTCGCGCAGCAGGAGTCCGAGATTGTTGTAGCTCCTCGCCAGGTTGCTTTGGTGCTCCGGGACGGTGGGGTGCGCGTCGGCCAGCTTTTGCCGGATCAAGAGCGCCGACTCGACCCCGTTGCGGGCCTCGGCGGGCGCGCCGGTGTCGCGCAGCAGGAGTCCGAGGTTGTTGTGGCTATGCGCCAGGTTTCTCTGGTACTCGGTGACGGTGGGGTGCGCGTCGGCTAGCTTTTGCACGATCGCCAGCGCCGCCTCGTACGCCTTGCGGGCCTCGGCGAGCTTGCCGGTCGCGTGGAGCATCCTGCCCCGGCAATTCTGGATAGTTGCCAGGCCCAACTGGTGATCCGGCTGCTCAGGATGCTCGGCCGCGAGGCGCTCCCAGATCGCCAGACTTTCCTCATGCGAGAGTAGTCCGTCCTCCACATCGCCGATCTCTTCGGTCAAGTGGGCGTAATCGTGCATCGCTCCCGCCAGACGCGACAAGGATTCGGGGCGGGTATCGCGGTCGAGCTGGAGGCGCTGGCGGAGGGCGCGGAAGTAGGCCAGTGGTTCTTTGAGCAGGCGCTTTCGTAGCGCGTCCAGCTCGGGGTTGTCCTTGAGAACCGGCTCGTTGGCCACGGCGTCGCGGAACTTCTTGACGGCGTCAATCGCCTGCGACTCGTTCGCCTCGGCGCGCCGGCGCTCGCGGTCGAGGTCGGCGTTCTTGACGGCGAGGTCGTTGCGGGCCTTCGTTTGCACGGCCGACAGGACGCCCAGGCCGACGGCGGCCATCACCAGCGTGGCGGCGGCCGCCGCGACCAACGTCCGGTTCCGTTTCGCCCAGCGCCGGGCGCGTTGCGCGAAGGGTTCGGGGTAGGCTATTACAGGCTCATCGGCCAGCCAGCGGTCGATGTCGCCGGCCAGGGCGCGGGCCGAAGCGTAACGGTCGGCGGAGCGCACGGCCATCGCCTTGAGGCAAACGGCCTCCAGGGCCGGGTCGATCGCCGGGTCGCGCTGCCGGGGCCGCGGGAAGTCGCCGTTCTCGACCCGCGGGAGAATCAGGGCGGGGTCGTCGCCGTCGATCGGCGGTTTGCCGGTGAGCAGGCAATAAAGGGTTGCGCCCAGGCTGTAGACATCCGACCGCGGCCCGAGCTGGTCGAGGTCGCCGCGCGCCTGCTCGGGGCTCATGTAGGCCGGCGTCCCGACCGCGCTGCCGGGCCAGGTGTCGCTGCTGCCGCTGGCCGAAGCGGGGATGAGCGTGCCTTCATCCGCGGCCGGGTCGCCATGGCCGAGGGCCTTGGCGAGCCCCCAGTCGACGACCAGGGTTTCGCCATACTTGCCGACGATGATGTTGCCGGGCTTGATGTCGCGGTGCAGTACTCCGCGTGCGTGCGCGTATTCGATGGCGTTGCAGACGTCGGTAAAGCGGCGGAGGAGCTCGCGGAGCTCCAGCGAGCTGCGGGTGGGGTCGGCCCGCAGTCCGACGTCGGCGTGGAACGCAGCGATCGCGCCCTTGAGCGTGTCGCCCCGGATGAACCGCATCGCGTAATAGGGGCGGCCGCCGGCGTCGACGCCGAGCCCATACACCGGCACAATCCCCGGGTGCTCGAGGCCGCCGGTGATCTCGGCCTCTACGAGGAATCGGTGGCGGCTGGCGGGATCGTCGGCGTGGCTGTCGAGGATCTGCTTGAGGGCGACCTCGCGGTTGAGCTCGCCATCGAGCGCCACGAACACCTCACCGAGACCCCCCCGGGCGTGCGGGCGAAGCACGCGGAACCGCTGACCATCCGCGGTTGCTGCCCCGACCGAGAATGTGGCCGTGCCGTCAGAGTCGCGCTCGGTGGAACCCGTGGCGAGGTGCTCCAGGGTCGTGTCGAGGTCGGCGTCGCACAGCGCTGCCAGCCGCTCGCGTGTGGCGCGACCCACCGGCAACGAGGCGAGGCTCTTTTCGATGTCACCGTCGTTTTTCATCAGGTGCAGGGCGACCAAGGCTTCGACCGCCGCGCGAGCGTCCGGTTTCAGGACGCCTCGTTCGCCCAGGTGATCCGCCAGAGGCCGGCGCGTGTCGCGCGCCCAGGCCTGGAAGGCGGCGACGAGCTGTGATTGGTCGATTAGTCCGACCTGAAGCGCGATCAAGCCGAAGAGCAGATGGCCCTGGGCATCGGCGGCCATGTCATACCTCCCACACGCGGGACGTCGTCCGTCTTATCGCGTTCGATCCTGGTGTCTGGTTCCGAGGGCGCAACGGATCGATTGGATTGTCGCAGGTGGGATTGGTGAACACATCCGTGGTCTGGCGCGTCCGATCAAGGGTGAGGGGCCTGCGCTTTCTTGAGCAGGTCGTTCACTTCCGCCCAGAGAGCGGTCCAGGCCTTCCGTTCCTCGTCGGGGAGTTTTTGGAGAGCCTGGGTTTCGCGCAGGCCGGCCAGGTCGGCGTTGACTTGCCAGTGCTTGAGGGTCTGGGCGATGGCGCCTTTAGACTGGGGCGGACCGGATTGGAGCAGCTTGGACCAGGTGGTGAGCTCGGACTTCAGCCAGTCGAGGGCTTGCCGGCGGAGCTTGGCCCTGGCGTCGTTGTCGGGCGCGGGATTGTCGGTCGCTTTGCCGCTGCTCGCGAGAGCGGCGGCGCAGGCCGCGTTGTAGCATTGCTGAGCTTGGCGCGATTCGGCGAGCTTGGGATCGGCCTCGAGCGCCTCGGCCCAGAGCCGGGCGGCGGTGGTACACCGGGCGGTGTGATAGGCCCGCTGGGCCAGCGCGAGTCGTTCGGCATTGTCCTTCGGGGACTGACCCTTCATCACGGCGGCCAGCCGTGCGTCGATGGCGGCAAATTGCGGGTCGCTGGAGTTCAGTTGCGCCAATTCCAGTCGGGCCGAAGTGGCCTCGTCGTCGCGCTTTAGACGACCGCTGACCTGGGTCAGGTTCGTCAGGTGATTCGCCAAGAATTGGCGATACCTCGGATTCCGCGGATTGGTGGTGAGGGCCTTCCTTTGCCAGTCGATGGCCTGCAGGAGCAGGACGCGGGCCTCGGCGAACCGCCCGGCGCCCATGTCGAGCAGGGCGATGTTGTGAAGGCTTGCACCGATGTGGCTGGCGTACTGGGGAGATTCGGGATGTTCGAGTGCTAGCCTTTGCAAGATCGCGAGGGCCGCCTCGTGCGCTTTGCGGGCCTCCGCTGGATCGCCGGTGGCGCGCAGCAGGTTGCCGAGGTTGTCTTGACTCGTCGCCAGGTCACTCTGGTACGAGGCGACGGTGGGGTGCGCGTTGGCCAGTTTTTGGCGGATCGAGAGCGCCGCCTCGAACGTCTTGCGGGCCTCGGCAGGCGCACCGGCGGCGTTCAGCAGGAATCCGAGGTTGTCTTGGCAGGTCGCCAGGTCGTTCTGGTACTGGTTGATTGTAGGGTGCGCTTCGGCCAGCATCTGATGGATCGTGATCGACGTCTCGAACGCCTTGCGGGCTTCGGCGGGCGGACCGGTTTGGCTCAGCAGGATGGCGAGGCCGTTGTGGCTGGCCGCGAGGTTGCTCTGGTAATCAATGACGGCGGGGTACGCGTCGGCCAGCTTTTGCCGGATGGCGAGCGCCGTCTCGTACGCCTTGCGTGCCGATGCAGGCGCGCCGGTCTGGCCCATCAGGATGCCGAGCTGTTGGTGGCTGTCCGCCAGGTCGCTCTGGTACTGGATGACGGTGGGATGCGCGGCGGCCAGCTTTTGCCGGATCACGAGCGCCGCGTCGTGCGCCTTGCGGGCCTCGGCAACAGAGCCGGTGTCGCGCAGCAGGACGCCGAGGTTGTCGTGGCTGCTCGCCAGTTCGCTCTGGTACTGGGTGACGGTGGGGTGAGCGTCGGCCAGTTTTTGCACGATCGCCAGCGCCGCCTCATAAGGCTTGAGGGCCTCGGCAAGCGCGCCATTCGCGCGCAGCAGGACGCCGAGGTTGTTGTGGCTGGTCGCCAGGTCGCTCTGGTACCGGGTGATGGTGGGGTGCGCGTCGGCCAGCCTTTGCCGGATCACGAACGCCTGCTCGTACGCCTCGCGTGCGTGCGCCAGGCACGCCAGTGTCCCGCAGCAGGTTGCCGAGGTTGTTCTGGCTGTTCGCCAGGTTGCTCTGGTTCTCCGTGACGGTGGGGTGCGCGTCGGCGAGCCTATGGTGGATCGCCAGCGCCGCCTCGTATGCCGTGCGGGCCGCGGCAAATGCACCGATGTCGCGCAGCAGGAGGCCGAGGTTGTCGTGGCTGGTCGCCAGGTTGCTCTGGTACTCGGTAACGGTCGGGTGCGCGTCGGCCAGCATCTGCCGGATCGCCAGGGCCGCTCTCGTGCGTCTTGCGGGCCTCGGCAGGCGCACCGGCCTCACTCAGCAGTGCGCCGAGGTTGTTGAGGATGAGAGCCAGATTGCTCTGGTACCCGCTGATGGTGGGCTGCGCGTCGGCCAGCTTTTGTCGGATCGCGAGCGCCGCCTCGTACGCCGTGCGGGCCTCGGCCGGCGCACCGGTGGCGTGCAGCAGGTTGCCGAGGTTGCTCTGGCTGGTCGCCAGGTCGCTCTGGTACAGGGTGACGGTGGGGTGCCAGTCGGCCAGCTTTTGCAAGATCGCCAGCGCCGCCGAGTACGCCTTCTTGGCCTCGGCGATCTTGCCGGTGGCGCGCGAGCATGTTGCCCCGGCAATTCTGGATGGTTGCCAGGCCCAACTGGTGATCCGCCTGCTCGGGGTGCTCCGCAGTGAGGCGCTCCCAGATCGCCAGACTTTCCTCATGCGAGCGCAGTCCGTCCTCCACATCGCCGATCTCGTCGGTCAAGTGGGCGTAATCGTGCATCGCTTCCGCCAGACGCGACAGAGGATTCGGGGCGGGTATCGCGGTCGAGCCTGGAGGCGTTCGCGCAGGGCGCGGAAGTAGGCCAGTGGTTCCTTGAGCAGCCGCTTTCGCAGCGCGTCCAGCTCGGGGTTGTCCTTGAGTACCGGCTCGTTGGCCACGGCGTCGCGGAACTTCTTGACGGCGTCAATCGCCTGGGACTCGTTTGCCTCGGCGCGGCGGCGCTGGAGGTCGAGGGCGATGTTCTTGACGGCGAGGTCGTTGCGGGCCTTCGTCTGCACGGCCGACACGACACCCAGGCCCACGGCCGCCATCACCAGCGTGGCGGCAGCCGAAGCGACCAGCGTCCGGTTCCGTTTCGCCCAGCGCCGGGCCCGTCGCGCGAAGCGGTTCGGGGTAGGCTGTTACAGGCTCATCGGCCAGCCAGCGGTCGACGTCGTCGGCCAGGGCGCGGGCCGAGGCGTAACGGTCGGCTGGGCTGCAGGCCATCGCCTTGAGGCAAACCGCCTCCAGGGCCGGGTCGATCGCCGGGTCGAGCTGCCGGGGCCGCGGGAAGTCTCCGTTCTGGACCCGCTGCAGAAGCACCCCGAGGTCATCGCCGTCGAACGGCGGCTTGCCGGTGAGCAGGCAATAGAGGGTGGCGCCCAGGCTGTACACATCCGACCGCGGCCCGAGCTGGTCAAGGTCGCCGCGCGCCTGCTCGGGACTCATGTAGGCCGGCGTGCCGATGGCGCTGCCGGGCAAGGTGTCGGCGCTGCCGCTGGCCGAGGCGGGCATCAGGGTGCCGCTCGCCGGCGGTCGCGTCGCCATGGCCGAGGGCCTTGGCGAGCCCCCAGTCGACGACCAGAGGTTTCGCCATACTTGCCGACGATGATGTTGCCCGGCTTGATGTCGCGGTGCAGCACGCCACGAGCGTGCGCGTATTCCATGGCGTTGCAGACGTCGGTGAAGCGGCGGAGGAGCTCGCGGAGCTCCAGCGAGCGGCGGGTGGGGTCGGCCCGCAGACCCGGCGTTGGCGTGGAACGCGGCGATGGCGTCCTTGAGTGTGTCGCCGCGGATGAACCGCATCGCGTAATAGGGGCGGCCGTCGGCGTCGACGCCGAGCCCGTACACCGGCACGATACCAGGGTGCTCGAGGCCGCCGGTGATCTCGGCCTCGACGAGAAATCGGTGGCGGCTGGTGGGGTCGTCGGCGTGGCTGTCGAGGATCTGCTTGAGGGCGACCTCGCGGTTGAGCTCGCCATCGAGCGCCACGAACACTTCACCCAGACCACCGCGGGCATGCGGGCGGAGCACGCGGAACCGCTGGCCGTCGGCCGTCGATGCCCCAACCGAGAACGTGGCGGTGCGGTCAGCGTCGGGCTCGGTCGGAGCACGTGCTGAAGCGAGGCGTCGAGATCCGCGTCGCACAGCCCGGCCAGCCGCTCGCGAGTGGAGCGGCCCACAGGCAAAGAGGCGAGGCTCTTCTCGAGGTCCCCGTTGTGACTCCTCAGATGCAGGGCGACCATGGCTTCGACGGCCGCCCGCGCGTCCGCATCCAGGACGCCTCGTTCGCCCAGGTGATCCGCCAGAGGCCGGCGCTTGTCGCGTGCCCATGCCTGGAAGGCGGCGACGAGCTGCGATTGGTCGATTAGCCCGACCTGAAGGGCGATCAACCCGAAGAGCAGATGGCGTTCGGCATCGGCGGCCATGGCACACCTCCCTCAGGCCGGTCGGGCGGTCGCCGGCGACCAGCGGACCCGGAGCATGGCGCCAATCAGTACGTATGGCGTCGGCGGAACCTAACCGAATCCGTCCAGGCCGGCGCGAGTGCGCGAGCCAAGGCACCTCACGGGATCAAGAGATACGGAGAATGGTGGATCAGCGGACTCACATCCCGGCGATGGCCTCGAGCAGGCTGTCGGGGGCGGCGGCGTATTCCAGGGGTTCCATGGTGTAGCCGGCCCGGCCCTGGCTCAGGCTGCGGACGGCGGTCGAGTAGCCGAACATCTTCTCCAGCGGTGCGCGGGCGTCGATGACCATCAGCTTGCCGCGGGTGCTGGTGTGGTCGATCAAGGCGCGGCGGCTGGAGAGGTCGGCGGTGATCCCGCCCAGGTACTCTTCGGGGGTGACGATCTCGAGCCGCATGATCGGCTCCAGCAGCACGGCCCCGGCCTCCTGGACGGCCTTGCGCAAGGCGTCCGAGGCGGCGAATCGAAAGGCCAGGTCGTTGGAGTCGACGTCGTGGGTCGCGCCGTCGACCAGGGTGACCTTCAGGTCGACCAGGGGGTAGCCGGTCCGGCCGCCGGACTTGGCCTCCTCGCGCAGGCCCGCCTCGATCGCCGGCAGGAACTCGGCGGGGATCACGCCCCCCTTGAGCTTGGTGGCGAAGTGGAGCACCGGCGCACCCTTGGGCTGGGTTTCCGGCTCGACGTCGATCGTGACCTTGGCGTACAGACCCGAGCCGCCGGTCTGGCGGATGCAGCTTCCCTCGACCCGCTTGACGGCCCGCTTGATCGTCTCGCGATAGCTGACTCGCGGCCGCCCGACGTGGACCTTCAAGCGGAAGTCGCGGATCATCCGGTTCTTGAGGATCTCCAGGTGCAGCTCGCCCATGCCCGAGATCAGGGTCTGGCCGGTCTCCTCGTTGACCCGGAAGGTGAAGGTCGGGTCCTCGCGCGTGAGCGCGTGCCAGGGTCTCGGCCAGCTTTCCCTTGTCGGCCGAGCTGACCGGCTCGATCGACATGCTGATGACCGTCTCGGGGAACTCGATCCGCTCGAGCAGGATCGGGTGCGCGGCGTCGCAGAGCGTGTCGCCGGTGACCGAGTCCTTGAGCCCGACGATGCCGACGATGTCGCCGGCGATCGCCTCCTGGATCTGCTCGCGGTCGTCGGCCCGGATGTGGTAGAGCCGCGAGCAGACCTCTTTCTTGTCCTTGCCGGGGTTATAGACCCGGGTGCCCGACTTGAGCCGGCCCGAGTAGATCCGCACGAACGAGAGGTCGCCGTGGGCGTCGTTGGTGATCTTGAACACCAGCCCGCAGAACGGTTCGTCGGGGCTGGGCTTGCGGGTGATCTCGGTCCCCTTCTTGGGATGGTGGCCGACGACCGGGGGGCGATCGAGCGGGCTGGGCAGATAGGCGGCGACGGCGTCCAGCAGCCGCTGGACTCCGACGTAGCGCAGGCTCGAGCCGCACAGGACGGGTGGACCTGGCCGGTCAGGGTCGCCCGCCGCAGCGCGGCGGTGATCTGGCCGGTGCGTCAGCTCGGCCCCCTCGAGGTGCGCCATGTAGGCCTCGGTGAACGCTTCGTCCTTGTCGGCCAGGCCGTTGAGCATCTTCTCGCGCCAGAGCTCGGCCTCGGGGCGGAGCGCCTCCGGGATCTCGGTCTCGGTGATGGTCGAGCCCAGGTCCTCGGTCTTGTAGAACAGGGCCTTCATCGCGATCAGGTCGATCAAGCCCTGGAACTCGCCCATCGTCCCCTCGGGACCGGCGCCGATGGGGATCTGGACGGGGATCGGGTGGCTCTCGAGCAGCCGCTCCTGGATTTCCTGGTAGACCCGCTCGAACTCGGCGCCGATCCGGTCCAGCTTGTTGATGAAGCAGATCCGCGGGACGCGGTACTTGGCCGCCTGCCGCCAGACCGTCTCGCTCTGCGCCTCGACCCCCTCGACGGCCGAGAACACGACGACGGCGCCGTCCAGCACCCGCAAGCGATCGCTCGACCTCGGCGGTGAAGTCGACGTGCCCGGGCGTGTCGATGATGTTGATCGTGATGCGGCTGGCCGTCGGCATCCTTCCAGTGGCAGGTGATCGCCGCCGCGACGATCGTGATCCCCCGTTCCCGCTCCTCCTCGAGGTAGTCGGTCGTGGTGTTTCCCTTGTCGACGTCCCCCATCCGGTGGATCTCGCCGGTGTAGTAGAGGACCCGCTCGGTCGTGGTCGTCTTGCCGGCGTCGATGTGGGCGATGATGCCGATGTTGCGGATCGAACGCAAGTCGGGGTGTGAGGGGTCGCTGTCCATGGTAACGTCATTCCTCGTCAGATCGCACGGCGGCTTTCCAGTGATCCCGCGTTGGCCGCGCCGGTTTTCCGTTCGATTGCGAAACCTGGCTCGACTGGTCCAGCTTACCGCCCTCGCCACCGCGATGCAGCGCGAGTCAGCGATCGGGTGGGATCGCCGACCGATTCCGGGTGAGATGATGGGGGCGCATCGTGTGTCGATCTGCGGCCCTGGATTCCGGATTGAGTGCTGGCCCGAAGCGGGGTGAGCGGCTCGGGCCGATCGTGAAACCAGTCTCGCGGGGCAGCTCAGGGGCTGTTCCCGGCGCGAACGCGCGGGTTACGATGAGCGCGGCGGCTCCGGCGGTCATACCGGGCCGGAATGGAATCGCGGCGAGGGATGGCGCCCGCGGACGGGGCGGCGGCGTCACCGGGGTGGTTGCGAGAGGCTTCGTCGATGAATGACGTCACACGCATCCTCGCGGCGATCGAGCACGGCGACGCCCGGGCGCCGGAGAGTTTGCTGCCTCTGGTCTATGACGAGCTGCGCAAGCTGGCCGCGCAGCGCCTGGCCCACGAACGTCCGGGCCAGACGCTCGAGGCGACGGCCTTGGTCCACGAAGCCTATCTGCGCTTGATCGAGTCCGATGCACCGTCCTGGAACAGTCGGGGGCATTTTTTCGCGGCCGCCGCCGAGGCGATGCGCCGCATCTTGATCGAGAACGCCCGGCGCAAGCGGGCGGCGAAGCATGGCGGAGACCTGAAACGGGTCGAGCTCGACGGACTGGACGTGCCGGCGGCTGCCCTGCCCTATGACGTCCTCGCGGTTGACGAGGCGCTTTCGAAGCTTGCGGTCGAGGACCCCGCCAAGGCCGAGCTGGTCAAGCTCCGCTATTTCGCGGGGCTCTCGGTCGAGGACGCCGGGCGGGTGCTGGGAATCTCGCGCACCACGGCCGATCGCTACTGGGCCTATGCCCGGGTCTGGCTGTACAGCGAGCTGAGCGACGGGGGCTCACGCGACGCCGGTCCAAAAAAATCGCCCGACCCGTGAGGCGCGGCGACCCTGGATTTCGCACAGTCTTCTAGCGGACGCTGTGCACGATCCTGACGCGACGACGACGGGTTTTCACCATGAGCCACCCGACCCCCAGTATCGACGAGGTCTTCTTTGCCGCGATCGAGCGCGAGTCGCCCGAGGCCCGGGCCGCTTACCTCGACGAGGTGTGCGGTCCGGACCTGGATCTGCGCCGGCGGGTCGAGCGGCTCCTGGACGCTCAGCCCAAGCTGGGGAGTTTCCTGGACTCGCCCGCCGCGGGGCCGACCATTGCACTTGCCCCGCCCCAGGCGACGGAAGGCCCCGGCACGGTCATCGGCCCGTACAAGCTGCTGGAGCCGATCGGTGAAGGCGGCATGGGCATCGTGTACATGGCCGAGCAGACCGAGCCGGTGCGCCGCAAGGTGGCGGTCAAGATCATCAAGCCGGGGATGGATACGAAGCAGGTCATCGCCCGGTTCGAGGCCGAGCGGCAGGCGCTGGCGATGATGGACCATCCGAATATCGCCAAGGTGCTCGATGCCGGCGCCACCGAGTCTGGCCGCCCGTACTTCGTGATGGAACTGGTGCGCGGCATCGCCGATCACCGACTATTGCGATCAGCACCGGCTGACGATTCCCGAGCGGCTGGGGTTGTTCCAGTCCAGGTCTGCCGGGCCGTGCAACACGCGCACCAGAAGGGAATCATCCACCGCGACATCAAGCCCTCGAACGTGCTCGTCACCTCCCTCGACGGCGTGCCGTTGCCGAAGGTGATCGATTTCGGCATCGCCAAGGCGACGGGGCAGAACCTGACCGACAAGACGCTGTTCACCGGCTTCGCCCAGTTGATCGGCACGCCGTTGTACATGAGCCCCGAGCAGGCCGAGCTTTCCGCGGTGGATATCGACACGCGGAGCGACATCTACTCGCTGGGCGTGCTGCTGTACGAGCTGTTGACCGGCACGACGCCGTTCGATCAGGACAGATTCCGCACGGCCGCGCTCGACGAGATGCGCCGGATCATCCGCGAGGACGAGCCGCCGGCGCCGAGCACGCGTCTGAGTGCGCTGGGGGCGACGCTCGCGACGGTTTCGGACAACCGCCAGACCGACGCCCGCAAGCTGGACCACTCGCTGCGCGGCGAGCTGGACTGGATCGTGATGAAGGCGCTGGAGAAAGACCGCCGTCGCCGCTACGAGACGGCGAGCGGCCTGGCTTGCGACGTCGAGCGCTACCTGGCCGGCGACCCGGTGGAGGCCGGCCCGCCGTCGGGCTGGTACCGCTTCCGCAAGTTTGCCCGGCGGCACCGCGTGGCGCTCGCGACGGCCGTCGTCGGTGCGCTCGTGCTCGCCGCGGGCGGGGTCATGAGCGCCTGGCAGGCCGCCATTGCGGCGCGAGCCCAAGCCGCGGCCGCGGCCCAACGCGATCGAGCCCGAATGGCCGTCGACCAGATGCTCGCGCAGGTCGCCGAACGGCAGCTCGAGCAGCAGCCGCAGTTCAAACAGCTACAGCGAGAGTTGCTCCAGAAGACGCTGCGCTTCTACGAGGAATTCGCCCGCGCGCGGAGCGCGGATCCAGGGGCGCGAGCCGCGGTCGTCGAGGCCGAGCGATGCGCGCGTGACATCCGTGAAAAGCTGGGAGAGTAAGCCGAGGCAGAGCAAATGCATCGGCGCGACCTGGCGCCTGGCGGGAAGGCGGGCTCGCGATTGAGCCGCGCGGCTGCCCGTGGGGTCTCTTGAGCCGAGCGCGCGTCAGCGATTGACGGACGCGCCGTCGACGTTGCCCTGGATGCTGGTGGTCGCCATGCTGCCATCGGGGTCGGACCGTCGCCACGAGCCGTGCGCCTGCTCGGCCGGCTCGCTCACGACCACTCGCGGCGCGACCGCGCGGCCGCCGCTGACGATCGTCGAGCGGCTCGAGCCGTCGGCCACCTTGGTCTCGCCTTCAACGACCTGGGTTGGCACTTCGCAGACCGGGCCCGAGCGAACCATGCTCGGCACCGGCGAGGCCGGCGCGCACGGGTTGTCATAATAATAATAGTGCTGGTGGCAGCCCCAACCTGCGCAGGCCAGCGTGGCGACGAAGCTGAGTCTGAGCATTCGACGCCGACACGATGCGAGGAACCAGGGTTGCCGCATGGCGAATCTCCTGTGCCGCGACCAGTCCTGCGCGTCACACCGCCCTCTTGTGGCGGATGTGAACGTGACTGGACCCGACGGCTCGAGACAAGGACAGCGCGGACGCAAAGCGGCCCGCCGCCGCGAACCGGTACAAAGTCCTGAATTCGGATCCGGCTTCTGGATCCACGAAACGACCGAGAAACGTGCTGGGAAACGGGCCAGAGCGGTGCGCAATTCAGAGAGGTAACCCGAGCTCGACAGCCAGTGTCGAAACTCAGGAGAGCGAACTTTAATCAAATTCGGCAATCGGGCCAACCGCAATTTCGCCGGGGCGGAGTTAATCCGTAACGTCTTTTGAGCGAGATGCTTCGAGCTGCGTCGCCGGCAATAATGACCGGATCGCGCGCACGATCAATCCAAGAGCGGGAGCTGACCCTGGTGCGGTCCGGGGCGCCGGAAGGCTGCGGTGGTGACCGGCCAGGGCTCCTGGTTGAGCCCAGCGCGGCGGCAGGTGGATTTGAAGATCTGCGCGATCAGCTCGGCGGCTTCGCCTTCACCTCGCATGCGGACGCCGAATCGTGAATCGTTGAGCTGGCCGGCGCGGGTGGCGCGGATCCGGCCCAGGATTTTCTCTTTCCGGTCAGGGTAGTGTTGCTCCAGCCAATCCTGGAACAGCCCGGAGACGGCCATCGGCAGTCGCAGCAAGGTGTATCCCGCGAAGCGGGCGCCTGCATGGGCGGCGGCTTTGAGGATGGACGGCATCTCGTGTTCCGTGAGCCCGGGGATCACCGGCGAGGTCATCACGCCCGCAGGGACGCCGGCTTGCGCGAGGGCGGCGAGCGTTTTCAACCGGCCGGCCGGCCGCGTGGTCCGCGGTTCCAGATGGCCGACCAGGTCGTCGTCGAGCGAGGTGATCGAGACAAACACGGCCACCGCGGAGTGCCGCGCGAGCTCACTCAGCAGATCGAGGTCGCGGGTCACCAGCCGGTTTTTCGTGATGATCACGACGGCCTGTCGAAACTCGGCGAGCACTTCGAGACACCGGCGCGTGATGCCGAGACGCCGTTCCGCGGGCTGATAGGCGTCGGTCACCCCGCTCAGGCCTAGCACGCGGGGCCGCCAGCGCGGCGAGCTGAGCGACTTTCGGAGCAGCTCGGGTGCTTCGTGCTTGACAAGGATTCGCGTCTCGAAGTCGAGGCCCGCGGAGAAACCCAGATACTCGTGAGTCGGCCTGGCATAACAGTACACGCAGCCGTGTTCACAACCCCGGTACGGATTGAGGCTGACTTCGAAGCCGACGTCCGGGCTGTCGTTCTCGGCGACGATGGTTCGCGAATGGTCGGGTAGAAACTGCGTCTGCGGGGAGCTCAGGCTGTCGAGGTACTCTTCGTCGTGCTCGACGTGTTCGAGGTCGAGCTCCTGGTGCGTGGTCTCGAACCGATTCGGCGGATTGAGCCGCGCGCCGCGGCCCCGCGGCGCTGGGATATTTGAGCCGCTCATGCCATCAACTCCTGTCGAAATCACACTCACCGCGCGTGGGCGGAAGCGATCGCCCCCCGCAACCCTATACTGTACACAAGATCCCTATCAGTGGCAAGAGTTTGTGGACGCGTGGATTCGCGGGCAGACCGTCAGGAACACCCTGGTTTGGCGCCTGCGGCGGGGTGCGCGATGCGATCTCGATGCGTCGTAAGCGAGGGGCTGCCATGGCGGTCGGATGCGAAATCGGCGCGTGGCCGGCGACTTGAGGAAAAGTATGCAGACTTTCGGAAAGCTGTAACCGTTTCCGCGAGCCTCGGCTCTTCTTGAGGTGCATTGCCCGGGCCGGCGGGATCGCTAACGGCGAGCGCCGGCACGGCGGTGCGTGCGAGCATCGGACGGAAGGAACGAGCGTCCGGGCGGATCGGCGAAGGACGGGTTCGCGCCGTCGCGGCCGATCCAATCAATCAAGGAGGAGCCATGTTCAAGAGGAATGGGCACTGGATTGCTATTCTGGGATTGTGGCTGTTGGCGAGTTCCGCGACTGCCGGCGTGATTCAGGCGACCGGCGCGCTCACATCGAAACCCGACGGCTCCAATTTCGACGACTCGATCACGCTGAGCAATTCGAGCGCGAGCACGGACTCGATCGGGACGTTCTGGTTTGCCTGGATCCCCGGCAAGGATTTCCTGCCCTCGAACCCGTTTAACCTGAGTGCACCGGCGGGCTGGACCGCATCGGTCACGAATCTGGGCGCCGGCGATGGTTTCGCGGTCCAGTACGTGGCGAGCTCTCCGTCGGCCAGCCTGGCGCCTGGAAGCTCGTTGAGCGGTTTCTCGTTCTCGACTGCCGACTCGCCGGGGGTGCTCGCGGGGAACTCGCCGTTTGGTACCACTTTCCCGGTGACAACGTCATTTGTCTACCAGGGGGCACCGCTGGTCGGCGACAGTGCCCAATTCTCGATCCCGGTCACGGCGCTGGCTGCGCCTTCGTCGTCATCGGGTTCGACGTCCTCCTCGTCAAGTCCATCGTCGTCGTCGCCCGTCAACGCAGACACGACGGTGCCGGAGCCGTCATCTCTGGGGATCTTTGGCGCGATTGCATCGGCCCTGTACCTTCGAGCCCGCTTGCGGCGCAAACCGCATCCGCGTGCTCGGGGCGCAGGGATCGCATGAGGCGACGCCGGATTGATTCCGGATCGACGCCGGTGGTCGTGAGAGCCGAACGACCTGGGTTTTCTCCCGTTGAGTGACAAACGGGAGGGCCCAGGTCGTTCGGCATATCACAAAGGTCACGCGGACGGCGCATTGGCTGGTGCGTGCCGGCCTCGCGCTTGGGATTGCGGTCGCGCGCGACATCGGCACCATCAATCAGGCGCCGGATTTCGCCTGGCCGCGCCGGTTTTTTCTGAACAACATGGTCGCGCCCACGAAACCGGTCGCGATCGTACCCAGCACGGCCGTGCTGGGCTCGGGGACGGTCGCGAGCTGGATTACGCCCAGGACGCCGTTGGCGTAATTGTCGGCGCCCGCGGTGAAGTAGATCTGATTCGAGCTGCCGGCGCCGTGGTCGTTGCCGGTCGTCAAGGCCCAGAGCTCCGGGATCACGATGGGCTTTCCGTCGATGCCGTTCAAATTGCCGACGAAGCTGTCGTTGGCGAGGTTGAAGATGCTGATCTCGCCAGTACCCTTGTTGCCCACCAGCAAGTCGCCGGCGAGCGGGCCGAAGGACGACGGCGCGATGGCCAGTCCCCAGGGTTGATTCATCCCATCACCGGTGCCGACGCGAGAAATAAAGGATCCGGAGGTGCTGAACGCGTCGACGATGCCGTCGCTCCTGGTCGAGGAATTGAAGTAGGAGACGTACACGACGCCGTTCAAGACTTGAACGTTGTAGGGAACAAAGCCGGGAGGGAGGTTGGGGTCGGTGAAAAGGTTCCGAGATGGGGTTGGTTTGCGGTGCCGCTGAACACGTCGATATTCCCGGATTTCGCATTCGCGGCCAGGAGATAAGTGCTGTTGTTGACCGTCACGAGCGTCGAGCCGTCGTAGCTGTTGGCCGCGGAGCCGGCGACGATGGTCTCTGCCTGATTGCCGAGCGAGGGGCGCCAGCCCGCGACGGCGCCATTCAGCGTGACAAACAGGAAGGCGTCGCCGTTGAACGCGCCTGAAGCCGCGCCGGTGTTGAAGTTCTGGCCGGTCGGTGCGCCGCCCGGGATCTGCACGGGAAAGAACGGCGCGGCGACGATCGAAACATCGTTTTTATTGCTGATGGAATAGACGGATGCGACGTTGGTTCCTTCGTTTGAGACCCAGAGCGGAGTGGTCCCTCCGAAGGAGACACCCCAGGGATTGATGAGGTTGGGGTCCGTGATCTTGCCAGGATTGTCAGTCGGATTGTTCGTGATCAGATTCGAGACGGTGAAGGTTGGTGTTGGTCCAGCTTTTGCCGGCACCGCCGCACTCAGCAATACGGCCGCGGAATAGACCACGCACAAGGCGGTTGCCCGTGGTGACAGATACCTGAATCGTCGCATCAATGGTGCCTCGTCATCGGTTCCGGATTCATGACAATCACAGGTGCGGAGCGCAGGACGCTACGGGAAAGAGACGCGCGCTCGAGATCCGGTTACGGTTTTTCCGACGAGCCATTGACAGGGAAACGAAAAGAAATCTGTAGCCGCCGCGCCGGTGGGGGCGACGCGGCGGCCGGCAGCGATGGGATCGGCGGGACCCGTCACCTGGTGGCGGCTTCTTGTGGCGGGCGCGAGCCGGCGGGCGTATGGACGGCGAGCTTGATGACGACCTCGTCTCGGATCAGGTCGTTGGCCTTGCCGGGATAGACGATCCCGAAGTCCTTGCGGTTGATGAAAAACTCGCTTTCGAGCGTGCCCGTTTCGCCGGAGACCGTGATCTTGGCCGGGAAGCTGACCGACTTGGTCACGCCGTGGATCGTCAGGTTTCCGGTAACGGTGTGGGTTGCGTCCTTGGCCTTGGCATCGTGGCTCTGCGGCTCGATACCGGTCGAGACAAAGCTGGCCGTCGAAAACTTGGCCACGTCGAAGAAGTCGGGTGATTTGAGGTGATTCGTGAGGTTGCCGTTGTCGGCCCAGATCGAATTGACGTCGATCTCGACATTGATTCGGCTGCTCTCGATTTTTGACGGCACCACCTCGAACGTTCCTTTGAAGGACTTGAATCCACCGTGGTGGCTGCCGGTGACCTTGGAGCCGATGAATTCGATCAGGGAATTCTCCGGCGTGATCGCCGCGCCGGCCTTCGACGCGATTGCGACGGGCGGAATCGAACCATTGGTCTGGGTGACCGCGGGCGCGGCCTGCGCCGGCGAGGCGGCGGCGGGCGGGACCGGCTTCGCATCGGAGACGGCGGCGGGGGGTACCTGGTCGGCCGGGTTCTCGCATCCGGGGATGCCGAGCGCTGCCATACTGAACAAGAGCGAACAAGCAATCCAGTCTTTCACGGCTTTCTCCTTGCGGGCATGATGTCGTCTGGGCTCGAGCCCCCCTACTCACTCGATTGAACAATCAATCCTGAGTGGATACGATAAGCATGGTGGTTCCTGGTGCTCGCGGGATGCTCGGCCGGGCGATTCTCGCAGATTCCGATCCGGTTTGCCATCTTTACGTAATGTCATGGCGATGAGAGCACAGGCGGCCCGAGCGATCGATCCGCGCGGACCGGCCTCTCCCTTACGAGTAAACCTGGGTACACTAGGATGGTGGGATTCTTGTGTTCGATGCAGCGCGGGTGCGAGGGTAGGATCGAAACCAAGGCTCGTCGCGCGCCGCGAGGAATTCGGGCGGCGGTTGCGGACCCGTGAGTCACCGGACCCTTTGGCACGGAGGAGCTCGACCTTGGCCAGCGCCGGGCGCGTCGACACCGGGCCCTTGTGCTACCTGGATCCGCATTCGACGAGCCGTTCCGCGCGGGCGCAACCGGGCTGCCTGGCTTCCGGAGAATCGCGCCGATGAACGCGGCCGGCGAGTCGCCGAGCGGCCAGGGCCAGCCGTTGCGGCTGCTGTTCGACGCGGGCACCGTGGTGCTCGAGGGCCTGCGGCGCGGACGAGGATCCCGGTCTGCCGGGGTTGAAGTTCGACCATCGCACGCGGCAGTTTCGCGCTGAGGCGATCTGGTATCGGACCATCGTCGAGCAGTTGCGGCAGAGCAAGCGGGTTTACACGGACGATGCGCGCGCCTATCAAGCCGCCGCCTGGCGCCTTCAGGTCGACAAGGAGGCATTTCCGCATCAGACCGAGGCACTGGATGCCTGGTGGGGTGCGGGGGGACGGGGCGTTGTGGTCCTGCCGACGGGGACGGGAAAGACGCACCTGGCGGCCATGGCGATCGAGCGGGCCGGACGGCCGACCCTGGTGGTCACCCCCACGATCGACCTCTTGAACCAGTGGTACGACGAGCTCACGCTCTGCTTCGGAGTCGAGGTCGGGCTCCTGGGGGGCGGATATTACGACATCCAGCCGATGACGGTGACCACCTACGACTCGGCCTATCTGAACATGGATCGGCTCGGCAACCGGTTTGGATTCATCGTCTTCGACGAATGCCACCATTTGCCCGGGCCGACCTACGGTCTGGCGGCGACCTGCGCAATCGCGCCGTTTCGCCTGGGGCTCACGGCCACGCCCGAACGCGCCGATTTCGCGCATACGCATCTCGACCAGCTGATCGGCCGCGAAGTGTACCGGCGCGAGATCACCGAGCTTCGCGGCGACTACCTGGCCGAGTATCGTGTCGACGCGGATGTACGTTCGAGCTGAGCGCAGAGGAGCGAATGCGCTACGAGCTGGCCCGCGAGATCTATCGCCATTTCGTGCAAACCGCGGGCATCAGCATGAGCAAGCCCAACGGCTGGGCGCAGTTCCTGTTTCTGGCGCACCGCTCGCCCGAAGGGCGGGAGGCGTTTCGCGCGTATCGCGAGCAGCGCGACCTGGCGCTGGCCGCGCCGGCGAAGCTCAACTTGCTGGCCCGCTTGCTCGAGCGGCACAACGGCGACCGCGTCTTGATCTTCACGCACGACAACGCGACCGTCTACACGATCGCGCGGCAGTTCCTGGTGCCGGTGATCACGCACCAGACCAAGACCAAAGAGCGGCGCGAGATCCTGCTGCGATTCAACGCCGGTGAACTATCCGATCGTCGCCACCTCGCGTGTGTTCAACGAAGGGGTGAACGTACCGGAGGCCAACGTCGCGATCGTGCTTTCAGGCTCCGGCTCGGTCCGCGAGCACGTGCAGCGGCTGGGGCGAGTGCTCCGCAAGTCGGGCAACAAGGAAGCCATCCTGTACGAGGTGATCACCCGCGGCACTGCCGAGGAATTCACCTCCAGCCGGCGCCGCAAGCACGACGCCTACGACGGGAACTGAGCGGGCCAAGTGCGGGAATGAACGTGCGTTAATATCTGATAAACTGAAGGTCAGAACTCATGCTCACCGGTGACCTGGTCCGGGCAAAACCACGAGGCAGCGGGTGATTCCGCTTTACATCGACCGCGCGGCCGAGCACTGGCTGGAAGCGGCCGAGAGCCTGCTCCTGTTGTTCCGCGAGGGGACCGGGATGACGCGCGGCAGATCGAGAGCGAGATCGACGAGCTATTTGGCGGTGGCGGCAAGGCGACGCAGGTCTATCGAGGGCTGGCCAAGGTGCTCGAGGATCGCGCCGAGTTTGAAGTGGTCGCGGACGTCCCGCCCGAAGAGGTGCGCGAGAAGGTCTTCACGGCCGCGGCCGAGTATCGGCACCAGCATGCGATGCCGGCTCGAACGGCCCCGGCCAGCGCGCCGTGTTTCGTCGCGACGAGATCATCAAGCGCGGTCGCCGGCGACCTGAACGTCGAGCCCGAGGCCGTGCGTGACCGCGTCTGTTCGCCGACCTGCACGACGAGAACCGGCTGCTGCGGTTCGAGGACATCACGGCCCAGCGGCTGATCGACCGCTACAACGTCGCCCTGGCGCAGGCGGTGTTGCTGCGCTCGGTCTTCGTCAAGGCCGAGGTCAGGCACGAGAAGCCCGCCGCGCTATCGCCAGCTCTTCCGCCGGCTCAAGTTCCACCGCTTGCTGTACAGTGTCGAAGGAAACATGAGCGACGGCTATGTCTTTCACATCGACGGCCCTTTGAGCCTTTTCAGCGCGACGACCAAGTACGGCGTTGCAGGTCGCGATGTTCCTGCCGTCGCTACTGTCGTGCTCGGATTTCCGTCTCGAGGCCGAGCTGCGCTGGGGCCCGCGGCGCGAGCCGCGGAGCTTCTATCTCGACTCGCGCGACGGCCTGGTCACGCACCAGAGCAAGACACCGGCATGTACGTGCCGGCCGAGATACGGCGTTTGTCGAGCGATTCCGCCAGGTCGCCCCGGCCTGGCAGATCTAGCGAGAGCACCGACTTGATCGAGCTGGGCCGGGAAGGGATCTGGGTGCCCGACTACCGGGCCGTTCACACCGGCGACGGGAATCGACGTATTCATCGAGGTCCTGGGCTTCTGGAAGCGGTCGAGCCTCGAGCGACTGACGCGGCTTTTGCCGCTGTCACGGCCCGCCGCGGTATCGTGCTGGCGATCTCCGAGCGGCTGAAGGTTGACGAGGACGCGATTGGAGGATTGCAAGGCCCGATCCTGCGGTTCAAGAGATCCCGAACGCCTCGGAGCTGGCGGCGCTACTCGATGCGTTTGTCGACGGGGGCGCCAAGTAGTACTCGATCTCGGTCGCTGCTTCGTCGCCGAATTTGACCCTGGTCACTTGCCCGGCAGCCACGGTCGCTTCCATAGTGTTAAAGGCGCGAATGATCAAGAACGGCAGATGAAGCTCATTCGCGGAACGTAAGCAGTCTTGAATCAAGGCGCAATTTGCGCCTCGCCGCGCGAGGGAGGCCTCCAGTGCGCCGATACGTTTATGCCGTGGTCATCCTGGGCTTGCTCGCGATCGCGCCGGGGAACGCCCGTGCCCAGTACGGCTACCCTGCGGGCTACGGCGGCTATGGATGGGGCGGCTGGGGCTCGACCACCGCAGGGCAGCATCGCGCGGGGCCTGGGCTATTTCAACATGGGCCGCGGCGCCTACAACCAGGAAACCGCAGTGGCCCGGTCGATCAACACCGACACCGTAGATGCGCTGGAATCAGTACAGCTATCTTTCGCAGCAAGAGGCGAACAGACGTTACGGCGCCGCACCTGCGGGCCCAGCGGAACCGCGATCAACCGGGCCCGGGCGGGAATCCAGGACCGACTGCGAAACCACCCCACGACCCGCGATATCACCGACGGCGATGCCTCAACGTATTGCTCGACGTGTTCGTGAACCCCGGCAGCTGGGCTCGTCGCTCTCAGCGATCAAGACTGCCCATCAAGCCGCAGCTGATCCAGGAGATCCCGTTCGCGTTATGCTTCGGAAGGCATGACGATCTGCCTGGACTGGATGACGATGAGCGAGCAGTGGCCGCTGGCCTTGCGGGTGGAGAGCTTTCGGCCCGAGCGCGAGGCGGTGCGCAAGGCCGTCGGCGTCGCGCTCGAGGAAGACAAGGACGGGGACCTCGAGCCCAAGACGATCGAGGATCTCCAGGCCGCCATCGATCGACTTCGGGTCAAGTTCCAGGAGATCGTCCCGCAAGGATGAGTCCCGACTACATTGCCGCTCATGACACGATCAAGGCGATGGCCGGCTTGAGCAAGATGCTGTACAGCCCCCAGGTGGAAGAGATCATCGCCGAGCTGCAAAAGTATCGGGGCACGACGCTGGGGGACCTGCTCAGCTTCATGCAGGCCTTCAATCTCCGGTTTGCCCGCGCCAATTCGTTTCGCCAGCGGCAGCTCTATTTGAAGCTGTATCCGATGCTTGCGGAGTGGGCGAACGGGCCGTCGGTCGCGACGGCGCAGGCTGGAACCGGGGGCGCCGCCGCGGCGGAACCGCCGGCGGCTCAGGGCGAAGCGGCGGCCGCGGGCGCCGGAACCAAGGCCGTGGAGGGCTTGAAATCCGCCGCGGTCGCCTTCTTCAAGGATATGGATTGGAAGCACGTGAGCAAGCCGGCCAAGGCACCCGCGGAGCCGCGGTGAGCGCGGGAACGTTTCTTGCGCAGGGTTGAGTCAAGGCACGGCGATGGCGACTGGTGGAGAGGGTCTCACCGGCGATTCACATCCTCCTCCTGTTAGCGACCCGATCGAGGAGATCACCGAGCGGCGGGATGCACGTCTCGAGGCTATAGCGGTCCTCGATCGTGCGGCAAGCGGCGCGGCCGAGCGGGGCGAAGGCGGCGGGATCGTCGAGCACATGCAGCGATGTTTCGGTGAGCCGCTCGACGTCGAACAGCGACTCGACCAGGCCGTTCTGTCCCGGTTCGATGACTTCGCGCACCGGCGGCACGTCGGAGGCGAGGACCACGCAGCCGGTGGCCATCGCGTTCAAGACGCGACCAGGAGAGGACAAAGGGGGCGGTCAGAGTAGATATGGAGATCGCTCAGGCGCAGGACGTCGGCCAGTTGCTCGGGCAGGACGCGTCCCAGGAACAAGAAGCGGGAGAGGTCGTAGGTCGCCTGGTTCAACGTCCAGTGCTTGAAGCTCGGCGCCCGGTGTGGAGCTTGTCCCATCCGTAGTGGATCTCTTCGCCGCCGACGACCGCGAAGAGGACGTCGGATCGCGCCTCGCAGATGCGGCGGGCGACCTTCATGAACAGGTCGAATCCGCGGATCGACTCCAGACCGCGGGAGACGAAGGTGACAACCTTGCGTGTCGCTCGGGATCGTGGTGGTGCCGATCCGCCGCGGTGCGGGGCCAGGGCGGTAGAGCGCGGTGTCGATGCCGTCGAAGTGGACCTCGATCTTGGGATGAAACCGCTCTGGAAACGATTGCTTTTGCCAGTGGGTGGCCGAGTAGCCGGCGTCGCGAATCCACCAGTGTCGCCAGGGTGGGTGCGTTGATGCAGCGCGGGAAGAACGGGGCGGGCTCGGCGGGCGGCAGGTCGATCCGGTACGAGATGTCGCGATGCCCGGTCGCGAAGTAGTACTCGCAATAGATGATGATCGGGCAGTCGAGGACTTCGCGGACAAACAGCGTGGGTGCGCCGCGGCCGCCGTGGGCGACGACCAGGTCGGGCCGCAGATGCGGCATTGGCGCGGATCGCGTCGTGGACCGTCCGGCATTGCTCGAGGTAGTGGCCGTAGATCTGGGGCCAGGGGATGCCATCGCTGGACTTATGCTCGGCCGCCAGCGGCATCTGGAATAGCTCGAGCGCCTGCAGCATTTCAGGCGTGGGGGTCGGGCAGCTGGAGAGGCTCTGCACCAGGAAGCTGCACTTCCAGCCACGGCGCCGCGTCAGCTCGAGGCCGAGCTGGCCGAACTGGGCGGGGAACGCGTCGTGGATGAAGAGGACGTTCAACGCCATCCTCCCTGTGTGGCCGCCAGCGCGGAAAAGCGTTCCGCCAGTCGAGGCAGGCAGACATCTTGAGAGTAACGCTCTTCCACAACCGCGCGGCGGCGCCGCCGAGCGGCCGGTGATCGGCCGGACTCGCGAGCACGGCGAGCGCCTGCTCGAGGAGGGCGTCGCCATCGCCCGCCTCGACGAGCAGCCCGTTGTGCCCGGACGTGATGACTTCGCGGTGCGGCTCGGTGTCGGACGCCAGGACGACGCAGCCGGCGGCCATTGCCTCCAGCAGCGAGCGCGCGACCGGGTAGGGTCGTCCCGGCGCGACGTGCAGGTCGCTCGACGCCAGGACCTCGGTGACCACTCGCGCGGGGCACGGCGCCCGTGAACCAGAGCCGCTCGGGATCGGCCGGCGGCCGCTGCTTCAAGCAGATGTGCCGCGTAATCTTGATTGTGGAACGTGACGTCGAGCCCGCGGCGAACGATCGAATCGCCGACGACGACACAGAGCACGTCGGCGGGCGCCCGGAGCAAGGCATTGGCGAGCGTGAGGAAGCGGTCGAACCCGCGGAGCCGGTCGAGCGACCGGCTGACGAAGCTGACGACCCGCGTGTCGTTTCAGGGATATTTCGTCCCGCGATCGACCGCGGGCCGGCGCCCTTGGCACGCGCGGGCAAGTCGGCGAACCGGTGGGTATTGATGCCGTCGTGCAAGACCAGGAACTGGTCGCGGTACTCGGCGGGGAAAAGCCCTCGCTGCCAGTGCGTCGGCGTCCAGCCGAGGGTGGCACCGTTCCAGGTCCAGCAGATCGATGGCGGCCATCGAACGCCGCCAGTGGAAGTAGGCCGCTGGGGTTTCGGGTCCGGCTTCGCCGGCCAGGTCGTGCCGGTGCGCGTGGTAATAATAGTCGAGGAAGTTGACCACGGGCGCCGCCGGCTGATACGCCGGCGCGAACAAGCTCGAGCCCAGGCCGGCCGACCGGCCGACGATGAGGTCGATCGGCCGCGGCCGCTCTTTCTCGAGGACTTCCCAGCAGCCGTAGGAATAGCAGAGGCTGCGCTCCAGGCGCGCGACCAGGTCACGGCCGGCTCGCGCGCGATGCCGCCGACGCCGAAGACCTGGACGTCGAGCCCCCTGTCCGACCGACGTTGGCCAGACTATCGCGAGGCTCGAGCGTGTGGCAGTAGAACGAACGCGCGATAGCCGCGCCGCCGCACCAGCCAATCGGCCACCGCACCCAGCCGGCCCGGGAAACTGAGGTTCCACCCAGAGCACGTGCAGCGGGTCTTGTGCCATCGGGTCGACGCCACGCGCAGGTCGATGAGGGCCTGCGACAATCGACGTGCGAGCGACGATGTGAACCTGCGGCCGGCAGGATCGCCGGCTGTCGATCAGTCACCAGGCGAAGTGGGCGAATGCCTTGTTGGCGTCGGCCATGCGGTGGACATTTTCGCGGCGGGTGATCGCGGCCCCTTCGCGGTTGTACGCGGCGACCAGCTCGTCGGCCAGCTTGATGGCCATGGGCCGCCCCTTCTTCTCGCGCGCGGCCATCAAGAGCCAGCGAATCGAAAGCGTCTGCTGGCGATTCTTGTTGACCTGCATCGGCACCTGGTAGGTCGCACCGCCGACTCGCTTGGAGCGAACCTCGATCAGCGGCTTGACGTTCTCGACGGCGCGGGTGAACACGTCGATCGGGTTTTCGTTGGGCAACCGCTTCTGAACCAGATCGAGCGCGTCGTAGAAGATCCGCTGCGCCACGCTCTTCTTGCCGTTGTGCATGACGCAGTTGATGAACTTGCCGGCCAGCTTCGAGCCGAACCGGGGATCAGGGCGAAGATGAGTCTTGCTGGCGGTAAACTTCCGGGCCATGAAGTTCGGTCCTACTGGTTGATCGGCGGGCTAAAATTCCTGATCGCGAAATCCGCGGAGTCCGATGGATTGAGTCTTCAAGGAGGGTCGGTGGCGAAATCACTTCTTCTTGGCTCCGCCGGGGGCGGCGGCTTTCTTGCGCTGGGCGCCGTATTTGGAGCGGGCCTGCTTGCGCTCGGCGACGCCCTGGCAGTCGAGCACGCCGCGGACGATGTGGTAGCGCACGCCCGGCAGGTCGCGCACGCGGCCGCCGCGGACCAGGACGATCGAGTGCTCCTGCAGGTTGTGCCCCTCGCCGCCGATATAGGCGGTGATTTCCTTGCCGTTGGAAAGCCGGACCCGCGCCACCTTTCGCAGCGCCGAGTTGGGCTTCTTGGGCGTCATCGTCTTGACCTGGAGGCACACCCCGCGCTTGAACGGGGATGATTCCAGCACCGGCGCCTTGGTCTTGTATTTCACCGGTCGGCGCGGCTTGCGGACAAGCTGATTGATCGTGGGCATAGAGTCCGTCGTTCCATTCATACCGCGGCCGCGACTGACGTCTGACGCGATGCGCCGTCATCGCGATCGGCCAGGGCCACGTCGAACCGGTGTTCGATGCCGTGGATGGTGTCTACTGGCTGACCGTCTTCGCCGCCGCTGGCAAGGGTGGCCCGGCTGTCGATCCGGCAGAGTCGGTCGCCAGGTCAAGATCGAGCCGGGCGGCGAATCGTGTTTCTCGCAACGCACGGCCTGACGGTCCGACCCGGCCGCACGCACCCTTCGGCGACGGCGCAATGGGCTTGGATTCACCAAGTGCCGAAGCTCTTAGGATACTCGGCGTTGCACGAATGTCAAGCGGATCGGCGTGCGAGTCCTTCGGAATCAGACCAAGGGCACCGTGGACCGCGCTTCATCGGGGGATCGGCACATCGATCGAAGAGAGGGACGAGAGGATCACGACCAGGACCGCATACTGAGCAAGCACGGGGTCGTCGGGCTCGTCGCTGGGCTTGTCTGAAGGCCGCCTGTGAAGACGCCGACCACCATGAGCAAGATCAGCATGCCTTCGTCGGTGACGGCCCAGGCCGCGGCGATCGCCGCGACGGCCAGCCAGCGCTGGGATCGGGTCAGGCTGCGGAATGCCCGGCCGCCGTCGAGCTGCCAGATCGGTATGCAGATTGAAGAGGTTGATGAGTCGCTCCGAGCTGGGCCAGGGCCGCCCAGATCGGCATGTGGCGTCAGCAGCGTAGACGCCCGGCGCAGACACAGAGCGGCCGCCGAGCCCCAGATCGGGTCCGGCGAGGCCGACGCGCGCGTCTTGCCTCGGGTCGACGAGCGACTGCTTCGAGCGGATGACACGCCCCGAGGCCGGGCACGAACAGCGGCGCACTGGCGTTGACGCCGTAGCGCATCAGCGACGACCACATGACCCATCTCGTGGACGTAGATCGACAGCACGAGCCCGACGCGCGAGCCAGCCGCCGAAGACCGTCCAGTAGATGCCCGATCGATGCGAACATCGAGAAGAACGTGCTGGCCTTGGTCAGGCCCAGCAACAGGAACTTTCCCTTGGTCAGGACCGCGACGGCCAGGAACTTGAACTTCCACAGCGGTCAAGGCCAGCGTGGCCGATGATCCCGAGACGGCGCCGCCGGACCAGCGCCGGAACGGCGGGGCTGTTCGGGCTGGGCCGTGGGAGCCTGGGATGGCCGCCCGCGGCGCGGAGCTGGCTTCCACCAGGCGGCCCAGCCGGGCGATCCGGTCGGCAATGGCCGCGTACTGGCGGGTTTCACGCGGCAGCAATTCGATCGCTTCGCGCCAGGACGCCAGCGCGGCCGGTGAGCTCGCCGTTGCGTCTTCGGAGTCTCGGCGGCTTCGGCCAGTCCCTTGAGCCGATCGGCGTGCACCAGCCGGCGGCACGATGGGCAGCAGAGGAGGCTCGGTGCGATCTCGCTGCCGCAGCCCGGCGCACGTATTGCCGTCGAGAGCGGCAGGACCGATGTCGGTTCATCCGCCATCGGCGTGCACCTCCGGGCTACGGGCGTCGTCGGATCCCGCGCTGACCCGAAACGGCCCGGTAAAGACGAGCTTGGTTTTCCTGTTGATCAGCCACGCCTGCCAGAGGGCAAAGCCGTAGATCAGCCCAGAGAACGGGGTATGGTACGCCACGAGCACCGGCATCGCGAACGTCAAGTAGACCGAGATCAGCAGCAATGCAGCCTTGCTGAGCGGCTTGGGATTGGCTTCGCCAGCCTTTTGTTCGTCGTCAGTGGGGATGGTGTGATCGCCGGCGGCATTGATCTCGGTCTGGGTGCCTTCGGCCGGAATCTTGGCGCGGCACCGGTGCCGCCAGCCGCGTCCGGAGGGGCCGGCGGCGGGCGTTCCACGGCGATCGCGGCAGCCACGGGCGTCCTGGGTTGGGCCGCGTCGGCTCCCGCGTGCTTTGCGACCTGAGCGGGTAGCGCCTTGGTTTGGTCGTGGAGTTTACGGGCATTTTTGATGAACTGCTCGACGTGGATCGAGAAATCCATCAGGCCGATCGCCGTGTAGGTCAGGAAAACCGCCAGGAACTGGTACAGCAGCCCACCGCGGTTTCCCGAGCCCTTGCCGGACGGACCCGCCGACCATGAAGCCGACGACGACGGCGACCACGCCGAAGTTGTAGCCGGTGGTACGCGGCAATGGCGATAGTACAACAGTGCGCCGGCGAGCGCCGCCAGAGCGCCCAGCGTGCAGGCCTTCACGACACGGCCCAGGCGCGAGCCGCCCTGGAACGCGGCCTCGAATTGCTGCCGGCAGGCGGCGCAAAGGACCTTGCCGCTTGACCTCGTAATACGCGTCGGCGAATCGGCCGCTTGCAGGCGTCGCAGGCCGGAACGGCGGCAGGCGGCGTGTCGTATTCCGCCTGCTCGAACTGGAGGGCGCTCGCGGCCTCGCTCGGGGAGTCGGGATCGTCCTCGGGCGCGGAGGCATTCGGTTCTGGCATCGTTGTCCTCAGGGCTCTCCTGCTCTAGAAAGGCCGGCAGCCGCCGCCTTCAATTGCGGCTGCCAGCGGCCGAGCTCCGGCACAGCGGTTGTCAACCGCCGAGGAAGCCGGCGACGGCCAAACCTGCCGCCAACCACGGCGAGCAACACTGCCCAGGCGTAACGAGCGTGGCGGGCGTAGCTGTTTCGAGTCACGCCGTCGACCGTGATCGATTTGAGCTCGAGATAGGGTACCGGCGCGCGCCGGAACCAGCCGACGACCTCGACTGCCTTGCCGGCGAAACTCACCGGCACGGAACAGTCCGAACAGCCATTCCCAGATCCGCAGCGGCTGTCGATAGTCGAGGAACAAGATTCCGGTCGAGTCGCGCATCACGAAATCTTCCGACCAGATCAGGCCCGGGACGCCGCGTCCGATGATCGTGCCCCGCAGCCGGGCCGGCACGGGGCGGACGTTCGAGACCTTGACCTTGTGCAGCAAGCCCGAGACCGACAGCGGCGCGAAGTAATCGCCGCGGTAGACCAGGATGGTCTTGGCCAGCATGCCGAGGCCGAGTCCCACGAGGGGCAGCCCGACGTATGCGAGCCACGCGTTATGGCCGGCCAGGATGCCGCACCGGGCAAGATCCCGGCCGCCGCGGCCTGCGCCCAGGCCGAACGCCAGGCCCAGGCCCCCCAAGAAGAGCAGGAGCGGGAGGAACATGACCAGGAGGTCGACCGCGAAACTCATCCCAGTACGACTCGGGCTTGCGGCGGTCGAAGACGATGTAAGGCTCGTGGCCCATTGCCGCCGCCTGATCGCTGAGGTATTGCAGCCGGTGGGCGACGAGCGGGTGGGTCGAATTCAGCTCGTAGAACGTTGCCCAGGGATTCCACAGGTCCCACTGCATCGCGCTTTTGAGGTTTTCCTTGCTGACGGACGGCGCGACGGCGGTCGCACCCGAGCTCGACCGGTCGAGCCCCACCGCGGCCGATCTGGCGACCATGGCCACGGCCGATCGGCGGTCGAAGATTCCCAGGGCGCCGATGGCGTCGATCGTGAACACCGGCTCTGTTCTTCTTCTTGGCCTTGCCCTTACCTCCCGACGGTGCGGCAGCGGCCGCCGTTTCCGCCGGCTGCGCCTGGCCGCGGGCGGCGAGGCCGTAGCCGATCTTGACCAGCGCCGAGGCCAGCGCTTCGGGATTGCCGGTCACGATTGCCGGCAAAGCGGTCGGCATAGTACTCGCGGCAGCGGCTGAACCAGAGCACGATGTACTCGCTGGCGATGTACAGGAGGTAGGCGCCGACGGCGACGGGGATCCGGTAGGCATTGTCCTTTCCGCGGCCCCCGGCCTGCAGCGCCGTCCGGTACACAAAGTACAATAGCAGCGGCACGAGCTGGACGATCGTCATCAGCAGCATGTCCCAGTTCTTGCCGTGGCCGATCTCGTGGGCGACGACCCCCTCGACCTCCTCGGGCTCGAGCAGGTCGATGATTCCCTGCGTGATCACGATGCGCATGTTGCTGGGATGGTGCCCGTAGGTGAAGGCATTCGGCGCCCCGTCATGGATCAGCCCGAACCAGGGCACTTTCATGTTGTTCTCGGCGGACGCACGCGTGAGGAAGTCGCGCAGATGCGGGGGAAGCTGCTCGACCGGAACCCATGAGAATTTGTAGATCCATCGCAGCGAGAGGTCCATGAGCCAGGGCCCGAAGATAAACTGGAACACGATGATCCCCACGCCGATTGCGACCGCGATGCCGGTGGAGAGCATGTTCAGCTGGGCCAGCGTGATCAGGATCAGGCCGAGGATGCCGTAGAGCAGGAACACGACCCCCGCCGAGCGGAGCAGTAGGTTGGGCAGCGGCAGCATTCCTGAAGCAAGGTCGCGCAGGCGGTCGTGCGCCCGCTCGTCGCGAGCGCCTTCGAGCGGGTCGATCGCGTCACCCATCGCTGGCGCGGCCAGCACACCGAGGCCGTCGCCGTCGGTCTCGAGCTCGAAGGTGTGGCGGTCCGCCTCCATCGCCTTTTGCAGCTCGCCGGCGTCGAACCAGTAGCCCTCGCATTCGGGGCAGCGGTCGACGGTCAGGTCGGGCCTGCACAAACGGCACCTCCTCCAGGTTCAGATTGCAGCGCGGGCACTCGCGGTCCGACAGCGTGCTCTGGCTGGCACCTGACGCCAGCAGGCGGTCGAGCTCCTTCGGCTTGCGGCTGAAGTAGAACACCTCGCCGCGGTCCAGCCAGACGCCCTTGCACGTTTTGCAGACATCGACGAGCACGCCTTCCTTGGTCATCGTCTCCACCAATGACGGTTGGTCGCAACTGGGACACTTCATCGCGGGAGGACCTCCTCAATTCGCCACCGACTCTCGAAAGAGTCTTCGCGCACACACGGCGCACGCCGTCGCACTCTGTCGGTATTTTATCAAGTGATCGAGCGAAGTGCGTCAACTCGAGGTCCATCGCACACCCGAGGCTCAAGATGACTGGCCAAGGTCGCGAGCGCGACGCCGCCGCCCGCGCCGCGATTGCGCACGCGGAGGATCCGAGGGGGTTGCCCCCACGGGATCGGCGAGACCCGCGCCGGAGGAGTTTCTCAAGAACTGAACCGAGACGCCCTGCAATCCGGCGCGGATCTCGACGCGCCCCAGCTCATCGATGAGTCGCTCGAGCGGTCGCGACGCGCGCGGCTTCGTCGCGTCCTTCCGGCCCGCCTTCTTTGCGAGTGCGTTTCGCAGCGACGCCGGGGAACCAGACCAACACAAGGGGAGTGTCGTGGGCTGCGACACGGCGCCCCGGCGCCTCGGTCGTCGGGCGCGCTTCGGGCCCTGTCCGTTCGTTTGATGCGCTTATCGTGAGGTCGTGCGCGATGCATGGACTGCTGCGCTCCATATCCGTAAGAGGACCGACTTCATGAATCGACACGAACCGACCGTTCCGCATGCCGCCCCGCCGCCATCGGCGCGAGCCTTGGTTGCCGCGACGCAACCCGGCCGTGCGTGACCACTGGCCACGATTCATTGACTAGACGATCCGCAGAAGGCGGAAACTTGTTGCATCAATCCTGGCAAGCGAGTGTATTTTTATAGGGAGAGAGCAGGGTTGTACCGATTGGAGGGGTCCGCGGCCACCACGTGGTGCGGGGCGGGAGCCCGTCCCGGACGATTCAGGGCAAATCCTCGCCGGAGAATCGATCCAAGCCGCCGGAGTCCTGCTCCGCGCCCACCGAGGAGATCACCGTGCTCAACTCGTGGATGCTTGCACTCGCGATCGGGATATACGCCCCGCGCCCCGGTCCGCTGGCCGACATCAGGCCGGCGCCGCGGACGGTCCTCGTCGACACGGCCGGCAAGCCGTTCGACCTGGTCGCGCTGCGGGGCAAGGTCGTTCTCGTGTCGTTCGTGTACACGACTTGCACCGGCGTATGTCCAGCGACGACGCAGTCCCTCAAGGGGATTCAAAAGGGCCTGCAGGATGCCAGGCTGTGGGGGACCTCGGTCGAGTTTGTCTCGATCACGCTGGACCCGAAGCGCGACACGCCGGCGGTGCTTGCCCGCTACGCCCGACTTTTTGGCGCCGATGCGGCCGCTTGGCATTTCCTGGGGGGCCCGCCAGAGGAAGTGAACGCAGCGATCGCCGCCTGGGGCATGTGGGTGAAGACCACACCCGCCGGCGCACTGGACCACCCGTCGCGGATCTTTCTCCTCGATCCGCGCGGCCACGAGCGGGAGATCTACAACCTCGAGTTCCTCACGGTCGACAGCGTGATTCAGGACGTGCGGGGACTGCTCGATGAATCCGGAGCGGCGGGCACCGGCCCTTGACACGGATCATGGGCGCGGCCGGTGGCGGCATCGGGCGTGGCGGATGGAATGGGACAGTGACGGCCGCGGCTGGCCGCTCGCCCGGCGGAACCGGTCAGCAGAACGGCTTGAGCGCCTGGCGCATCGAGGTCGCGTCGGGGTAGCGGACCTTGGGGTCGCGCGCCAGGCATTTCTCGATGACTTCCGCCAGGGCCGGAGAGATCGTCGGCGCGGCGGGTGCGGATCGGGATCGACGGCTCTTCCAGGAGCATGCGGATCAAGTCGCCGCCGCCGGCGGGCTCGTCGTAGACGTACTGGCAGGTCAGCAGGTAATAGAGGGTGGCGGCCGTCGCGTACAGGTCGGCCAGCGGCGTGACGGTCTTGAAGTCGAGCATCTGCTCGGGCGGCATGAACGGGACGGTGCCGCGCATCTCGCCCGAGAAGGTCAGGCCGGAGAGGCCGACGCCGCGGAAGCTCTTGGCCAGTCCGAAGTCGGAGATCTTGACCATCAGCCCTTCGGCGGTCTGGGCGATCAGGATGTTCTCGGGCTTGATGTCGCGGTGAACGAAGCCCATGCTGGTGGGCTTGCTCCAGCCCCTTGAGCATCTGGCACGTCAGGCGGCAGGCCTGCTTGATGGGATAGCGGCCGGGATCGGCCTTGGCGAGCGTTTCCAGGTTGGTGCCGGCGACGTACTCCATCGCGAACCAGAACTGGCCGCGGGTCATGCCCTGCTCGTACCACTCGACGATGTTGGGGTGGCGAAGCTGGCTGATCACGGACATCTCGCGCTGGAAGCGGTCGATGGCGGCGCGGGTCGTGGCCGTTTCGGGCATGATCAGCTTGAGGGCGACCATCTGGCCGGTGAGGTTGTGGCGCGCCTGGTAGACGACGCCCATCGCCCCGCGGCCGAGCTCGCGCAGGGTCGTGTAGTAGGGCACCGGCTGCGGCAGCGAGGCCGCTTCCGATCGGCACAGGGCACACCACCACTCGACCGCCTCAGTGGCGTCCGGCGGTCACCGGGCCGGCAATGGTCAGATTCTGGGGTGCCAGCGTTCCACAGCCGGCGCAGCGGACCTGGACGCCACGCCGCACGGTTTTGGTGCGGCTGCTCTTGGGCGATCCTCGTCGCCGGACGACAGCGACTGGCCCGATTCCACGCCGACGCGGAAGACGCTTTGCCCCGCCGCGATCATGTCGCCGGAGACCAGCCGAACCCGCTCGACCCGCTGGTTATTCACGAACGTACCATTGGTGCTCCCCAGGTCGCGTAGTTCGCACTGCGGCGGATTGATCTCAATCATGAAGTGGTCGCGCGAAAGGGCCATGTCCTCGGGCATCGGGCAATGAACGAATCGCGACCGTCCTACAATGAAAGTATCGTGCCGCTCAAAAACGAACGAACGGCCTTTCTGTGGGCCTTCCAGAACATCCAGAATCACACGCATCATTTCCTTCCGTAGGTTTCGTCCGGCTTCTTTTAACTTTTCGCTATCCGATCGGTTCTTCTCCCGTCGCTTCGCGTGGGTCTCCATGGTGCTCTTTTCCCTGGTACAGTCGTGACGCGCCACGAGCTCTCGGTTGCCACAACTATTACGTACTGATCATCGAAAATGTGGCTCACACCGCGAAAAAATGCGCTAATGCATCCACGGGCGCACGTCCACCCAATCAAACTGCACGTGATCGATGGAGCACGACTTGGAGGACGCCCGTTTGCATCCACAGGCCAAGAAAGGTGAATGCGGTTATATTTAGCGAGCCCCGATTAGCGCCAGATTGCCCGGTCGCGCGGTTCCTCGAAGGCATTCACACATGGCCTGTGGTCTTCACGCACGCCGAAGTTCGGTTTACGAGCGGAATGGCCCTATTATCATTAGCAAAGCGCTGCAAAAAGACCAGCACCTTGATTGGAAATGCGGCCAGTTTCCGCGAGTTTTTTTCAGGCCGGATGCCGAGAACTGGTGATGATGAGCGGGTAGGGACGCGGCTCCCCGGCGCTCATGCGGGGCGGCACAATGGAGGGCTAGATCGATGTCGGGCCGGCCGGTTGCCGTGATGCCGGAAGTCACCGAGACCCTTGCCTCGGGCGGCGCACTGGTGGCGCTCGAGTCGACGGTGATCGCCCAGGGCTTGCCCTGGCCCGTGAATCTCGAGGTGGCCCGCGCCTCCGAGCGGGCGGTTCGCGATGCCGGGGCCGTACCGGCCACGGTCGCCGTGCTGGGCGGCGTGATCCGCATTGGATTGACCGAGGGCGAGCTCGTCCGGGTGGCCGGCGGATCCGAGCAGACGACGGGCGCGCTGCGCGCACTCTCCAAGGCGAATCGGCGCGACCTGGCCGCGGTGGCCGCGCGCGGCGGGGATACGGCGACCACGGTTTCGGCCACCCTCTGGGTCACGCGACGGTACGGGCTTGAGCCACTGGTGATGGCAACCGGCGGGCTGGGGGGCGTGCATCGCGACGCGTCGGACACGTTTGATATCTCCACCGATCTGGACGAGCTGGCGCCGCGAATGGTGCGCTGGTCGTTTGCTCGGGGGTGAAGTCGATTCTGGATCTGCCGGGTACGCTGGAACAGCTCGAGACGCGCGGGGTGCTGGTGGCCGGTTATCGCACCGACGTGCTGCCCGGCTTCTTGACGCGTTCGAGCGGACTGACGCTCGAGCACACGGTCGACTCGCCCGAGGCGGCGGCTGCGCTGGTGCGCGCCACCGAGCGCTGGGGCTCCCGGGCGCCGTCGTCCTGGTCCAGCCCGTTCCGGAGGCCGATGCCCTCGATCCGGATCTCATGCAGACGAGCCTGGACGCGGCACTCGAGCAGGCCAGAAGCCAGTGCATCACCGGGAAAGCGCTCACGCCGTTTCTGCTCGAATCGATCCGACGGACCACCGGGGGGCAAAGCTTGCGCGCCAACTGCGCTTGCTGGTCGCCAACGCGGGTTTGGCGGGTGCCGTCGCGATGCACCTGATGCAGGCGCGCGGCGACGATGCGTCGAGCGCCGGTCGTCAATTTCCATCGACGCGACGTCATCGCGTGGTGGACCAGCGAAATCATCGAGCCTTCGCGGCGGGCGCGGTCAATTCCGTGGCGCAGCCGGTTTTTCGGCGGGCGCCGCCGCGGGCTTGGTGGCGGCTTTGCTCGTCCCGTCGGGCGGATTGAACTCAAAGCTGCGGATCACGTCTTCGACGTTGTTGCGAAACGGCACGTGATCCTCCCGAATCGTCCAGGAATCGACCATGATGTTCTGGTTGCGTTCGAGGGCAACAAGATAGTAGTCGATAATCAGGCGCTTGTATGTCTCCACGCCTTCCTTAGGCTTGACGCCAACCTCGAGCCTGTAGACGCGGCGATTGCTTTGTTTCCACTTGGGGTCTTGAAGCCAGCCAGCCTCGCCGTGGATGACTTCCATTTGTTCTCTAGCCCATTCTGCGTCAACCGCTTTTTGAAGCAGCGCGGGGTCATGGAAGGTCCGTTCAATCTTCGGATCTCCGCCTTTGGGAGGTAGTTTGATGACGAGCACGTCCTTGCCCACATCCACGCGCTCATCAAGTAGGTGAATTTCTTCCGGAGGGTACACAGCTTCGTCCGGAATCTGGAGCTCCTGTGGGTGGCGGAAGCGAAATCGCCCGCGAGGATCTTCGAAGACGAGCCAGGAGTTGGCGTTGTCAGCGACAGGAGCAACTTCTGGCACATCGAGAGCGGGAACGGGGGCCTCATTCGGTCTCGCTTCGAAGGGTATACGTTCCAAAGTGACGACGCGGGTCGAGCTTTCTTTCAGCCGCTCGTCAGAGCCAGGTATCGGTCTTTCAACCGACTGCGCCATCACGGCCTGGATAATCCATCCACGTGCGTCCACGATACCCGTACCGCGATCGTCGCGGCTCTCTGCGCGTCCGGCTGGGCTCGGGCGAGTTCCTTGTGGACCGGATGGCGCGGCAGCGATCGGCGGCTTAAACTCGAATAAGATCCGAGCATTGAATGTGCAGGAACCCGCGCGCTTCAGGAAGTCGAGTCGACCTACAATGCCAAGGAGGGCATTAAATGCGGTCCCTTCTTTTGCCTTGGTCACCGAAATTAGACTCGCTGTCATTTCGTATGTGACGGGATCGGACTCCTCGTTCCACACGGTCTTGGCGATCGCGGACGGGATGGGCCAGCTGTCGCCGACGCGTTTCGGCTCGCTCGGAAGTAAGAACGAAAGTTGCGGTAAGAATGTGTCAACCGTGATCAGGTGATACTCGAGCTCACGTAATGGCCGATCGGGGGTCAGGCTAAGGATCTGGGGTTTTTGGACTGGCCGTCGGGTGTACCAAATCGTCAGTCCGTTGAGGAGGGGTGGATTGGGCGCCTTGCGGGGCGTCGTGTCCTTGATTTCGACTTTGTCGTAACGCCGCACCGCGGCGACGACGTCGCCGACTCGCCGGTCGAGCTGTGCAATTCGTTCGCTGTAGAACGTCCGGCGGGACGTTTCGCTTCGTCCGGGGGCGCCTTCGGGGTTATCCCAGACGTTCTTGCGGCGTTCGGAGGTCCCAACGCGGTATTGAGTGACAAGCTCAGGGTGAGCGGGATCCGCTTTGGTGCTGTACTTCTCCCTGAACCGGTATTTCTTGCTGAGCGCTTCGGTACCGCCGGGCGGAGCGGCCGTTGCCGGATCCTCCGGCGCGGCTGCCGGTTTCGCCTGGGCTCCGTCCGGTGTGGGCGTGGCTGCCTTCGGGTCGTCGAGTGGCGGCGCCGGCGGGATCCCCTGCTTCGGCGCGTCGGGCGGCAGCGGTGGCGCTTCCTTCTGGGTTTCGGGTACCGCCGGCGCCACCGGTGGCTGCTGGGCCGCGCCGCCGCCTGCGGCGTCCTGGGTCCAGGCGCCGGTCGAGAACGCGGGCGCCGCGAGCAGGAAGCACGCGACGCTGCCGATCACGGCGGTGACACGGGCCGAGGCCGTACGCGCAAAGCGCGATCGAGGTCGAACGCACCCGAATGAACCACCGCCGTCCTGAGTCAAGCACCAACGGTCTTGCCGCTCGCCCATCGTGCACCGCCTTGATTGTCCGTGATCCCTTGCTAGTTGGACGTCGCGTGCTGTCGCCTGATAACGTTGCCCATTGCCGACTATTAGACCATATCACCATCCGCCGCCGTCACGGTAGAGCTCGCGGGATCCGGGTTTTTCGCGGGGTCCGCGCCGGTTTTGCCGTTTGGGGCGTTTCCACGCGACCGGATCGCGCGTGCGAAGCGCAGCGCGCCGCATCGGAATTGGTCTAGCGCGCGGGCGCCGGGCTTCGTGGCGGGAGCCAGCGCAGCGAGCCGATGACGGCGAGGTCGTCGTCGCCGAAGGTCTTGGCGTGATCCTCGGCCAGGGTGAAGGTGGCCACGAGCTGGTTTCCCTCGTCGCTCGCGATCAGGTAGTAGTACCACACGATGCCGAGCGTGTCTTCGCGACCCTGGACGCCGACCTTGTATCGGTAGCCGCCGGCGGGGTCGCCGTCGACCTCGCCTGCCCCGAGGTAGGCGACGAAGCGCTGTTTCAGCGCCCGGCGGATATCGTCGCGGAACTGTTTGGGGTCCTGGTGCCGCCCCTTTCCGGCCACGGGCCCGACCATGAGGTTGCACTGGGCGATCACCTGGCCGTCGTCGAGCCGCTTGAGCACGGTCATCCTCGGGTCTTCCCAGAACGTGTGCCAGCGGCGGTCGTGGAGCAGGACCGCTTTGCCGCCGGGGGCGGTCATCAGCAACAGCTCGCGCTGCGGGGTGATCTCGGTGGTGATTTGAGCCAGGGCCGCGTCGGACAGAGGGGGCGTCGGCTCGGCTGGCTCGCGGGTCACGATCAGCGTGCTCTGGACGTCCAGGCCGGCCTCGATCGGACCCGACTGGCGAGTCTCGGTGCGGTTGAAATCGAGGTGGTCGATCCTGGCCGCGTGGCGGTCGAATGTGAAGAACCCGTCGCACGCAATGGTCCCCGGTCCGCCCAGAACGCGGCCCTGGATCCGCCCCTTCACCCGGATCCGCGCTTTGCTCTCGTCGGCCGATTCCAGCGTGGCTTCAAGCTTGTTTTCGGTGATGGTGTCGTAGCCGCTTACGGTCTGAGCGGCGGCCTCGCGGGCGAGCCAGCGATCGCCGACCTTGACCGGCTGCGCGGGCAGCAGCTCGCCCAGCGCCAGCGGATCGCCCAGGCCCTGAACCAGCTCGAGCTCGGGCCACGTCAGCGCACCCGCCGGGCTGACCACGACGACCGGGCCCGGCCGGTCCCGCCGCTGGGCGACCAGAAGCGCGACCTCGGGGCGGATCGAGGCGGCCGTCGGCCGCACCTCGCCGTTGATCGCGGACGCGGCGTCGACCACGTGCCGCACCGCCGTCACGGGCTCGACGCCGGCCGGGGGCCCGCCCGCACTCGTTGCCACCTGGCCATTACTTGCCGGGTGGGCGGTCCCTGGCCGCCCTGCCCCGACGATGCGCTCGACGAAGATCAGCCGCGTCTGGATGTCCAGGCTGAGCGGCTTGGGCATCCGCACTTCGCCCGGGCCGCCGCCCGGCGGCATTCCGGGCCGGAACAGACCCTGAGCCTTCAGCTCGATCCTGACGCGGGTCGTGCTTCCCGCGGGCTGCGCCTCGATCAAGTGGAGCGCATCGGCGCCCACGTTTGCGATCGCTCCACCCGCGCCCGCGATCGCCAAGGTCACGATCCCGACCGTCAGGCTCATCCACGCGAGCCTTCGCGCCACCATGACGCTCGCCCACATCCATCGCTCGGCGCGGCCAGCACTCGTTTGAATCCATTCGCGGTCCACCGCTGCCTCCCACCATGAAAAGCCGCCGCCTCTGTCAATTTGGCATCCGTGCATCTCCGCGCCGCGCTTTGCCCGAGAGACACCGCTGATCACTGAGGAAATCCCGCGGACCAGGACAGAGCATTTGACGAAAGCCCTTTCTTGTCAATGGCTTTTCGTCAACACCCGCGAGCCGCTGCGACGACAGGCGCCCGCTTCCGCTGTTTTTCGCCGCGGCGCGAGCGTGCGCTCGACCGTCAACGCCGTGGAGCTCGCGTTTCTAGCCCCAGGTCAGTTTTTCCCCATCGTCATGTCTTCAAAAAGCGTATGTTGATTGGTAGGGGGCCTTCGCCACAAATAATGAAGGAGTTTCGCGAACAATTACGCGATTTGAAACGTCTGTTTAAAACGAGGCGTTCGAGAAATCAACCGAGGTGGGTCTCGGGAGTATCTACATTGAGGGCGGCGGCAGAGCTGAGCAAAGCCGAGGAGTGAAATCGCATTGGCGCGAAACTTGCAAGAAATGGGCCCGCCGGTGATCACTTGTGATGCTGTGGAAGAGTGGGGGAGCCGAATTGGGTCGTAACACAGAACCAAACCGGCTCGAAATGCATCAATGCTATTAGGTGCGCCAAAACGGGGTCACAAAGAGAAACGACCCAACGTTTCCAGTGTTACGTAGGAAGGACGCGATTGGCCGGCGAGTTTTGGGAAGGGTGATGCAGTCCACGGGAACCGGGCAGTCATTGGTCGATCGGAGAAGTGTGGAAACGGCGGAGACAATAAAAGGATTCGGAGCAACGAAGAGTGGGGGGAACGAGTCGTTGTCCGGTTGCTGCGGCGTTTTGAGTCTGAATTTTTTCGTCGCCGGGGACCGGTCGAGTTCGATCGGTCGGTAGGGCGGCTAAACGTGAAATGAGGACGCTCGGGTTGTTCGGGGGACAGGCGAGCCGCAGGGTGACCGAGGGGGATCCAGGATGGGCAAGACGTACCGCCATCCCGCGATGAAGCAGTTGAAGGACCAGCAGACGCGGTACGCGCCGCGGGAACGGCGGCTCGAGCAAGTGGAGCGGGCGGAGCAGCTTCTGGGAGAGATCGAGGGGGCGAAACGCTACCCGTATGAATACCTTTGTTACCGGATCACCGGATTTCGGCCCGACGGTTGGCCGGCACTGGTTGCTGGATGGAGTGGACGTTCAGCACGATCTGCGGCTGTTCGTGGAGGACCTTTCGGCGACGGCTCGGCAAGCCGTCGAGCATGTGGAAGAGGCGGTTTTCACGGTCGACGAGGTGAGCAGGCGATACAACGTGACGCCCCGAACCGTGACGAGGTGGCGTCGGCAGGGATTGGTGGCGCGCCGGTTTGTGATCGGCGGCCGGACGAAAGTGGGGTTTCTCGAGTCGAGCTTGCAGCGATTTGTCACGGCCCATCAAGGGCAGGTCGAGCGAGGCTCAAGGTTTCGGCAACTCACAGAGGCAGAGCGGGACGAGATTATCCGCCGCGCTCGCCGCATGGCGCTGGTTCGTCCAGGGCAGTCCGGCCTGGTCGAGATCGCGCGGAGGATCGCACGTAAAATGTCACGCTCAACAGAAACCGTCAGATTGACCTTGAGGGCCTACGACCGCGATCACCCCGATCGGGCGATTTTCCCGGCGGCGGCTCCGTCGCTGGACGACGACGCCAAGGCCCAGATCTATCGCCGCTTCCGGCTGGGTGTCTCGGCCGAGGTGCTGGCGCGGCAGTACGGCCGCACGCGGTCGAGCATCTATCGCCTGATCAATGAAGTGCGGGCCGAGCGGATCCTGAGCACCAAGCTCGAGCTGATCGACCACGCGAGCTTCAGCGATCCGGCATGCCGCCGCGGAGATCCTCGGCGCCGATGCCCGAGCCGGCCGACGGCAAGGCGCCTCGGCGGCCCAAGGCCCCCAAGGGACTGCCCCCCTACCTGGGCAGCCTCTACGAAGTGCCGCTGCTGGACCGCGAACAGGAAATGCACCTGTTCCGGAAGATGAACTATTTCAAGTACCAGGCGCTCGCAGCTCCGCCAGAAGGTCGACCCCAGCCGCGCCAAGACGTGCCGACCTCGACGAGATCGAGCGGCTTCAGGAAGAGGCGCTCGCCGTCAAGAACCAGATCATCCGGTCCAACCTGCGGCTGGTCGTCTCGATCGCCAAACGGCACGTCGGGCCCTCGAACAACTTCTTCGAGCTGGTCTCCGACGGCAACATGTCGCTGATCCGGGCCGTCGAGAAATTCGACTTCTCGCGCGGCAACAAGTTCAGCACGTACGCCTCGTGGGCGATCATGAAGAACTTCGCCCGCACCATCCCCGAGGAAAACTATCGCCGCGACCGATTCGTCACCGGCCACGAAGAAATGTTCGAGGCCGCCGCCGACAACCGGACCGACGAGCACGAGTACGAAAGCGCCCTCAAGCGCATGCAGGAAGCCGTCAAGGGGATGCTCGGCCGGCTGGACGAGCGCGAGCGCAAGATCATCATCAGCCGCTTCGGCCTGGGCGGCGTCAGCGAGCAAACCCTCGAACAGCTCGGCCGCGAGCTGGGCATCACCAAGGAGCGCGTGCGCCAGATCGAGTCACGCGCCCAGGAGAAGCTGCGCAAGATCGCCAGCGAAGAAAAGCTCGACCTGCCGATGCTCTGAGTCGACAGATCGCTGCCACGGGCAGACCCCGAAGGGCCTCGGCTGTGATGGCCCGGCGAGCCTGCGGGGTCGCCTTTTTTGCGCCGCGCCGGCGGCGGCCCGGCTCGTCGAGGTGATCGCAGGCCGCCGCCTCGATGTAGTCAATGCGGCGCAGCGATTCGCGCTGCTGTCTCGGCCCTGCGAGATTCCTGGCCATGGCGACTGCCTCTCCGCACGCTTCCGCGGCCGACCGGGCCGGCCCAGACGTCGCCGACCTGTTGCGGCGACTGGGAAACATCCCGGCCTTTCGGGTTCGCCTCGACCCTGCCGCCGGGCACGGCCACCGAGAGAGACCTGGTCCGCAACAACGAGAGCAAGCTCAAGACGGCCATCTGCGAGCTGGTGGACGGGACTCTGGTGGAGAAAGCGATGGGATGGGACGAGTCCGAGATCGCGGTCTTGATCGGATCCCACCTGCTCGCGTTTCGTCAGGCCCCGGAAGCTCGGCAAGGTGCTTGGGGCCGACGGCATGCTCAGCGCTGGTCCCGGGCCTGATCCGGGTTCCCGACGTCTCGTTCTTCGCGCGCGGCAAGCTCACGCGATCCAAGCATGGGGCGCAGCCGATCGCACCGGTCGCCGGCGACCTGGTGGTCGAGGTCGTCAGCAAGAGCAACACCAAGGCCGAGATCGCGCGGAAGCTGAGCGAGTACTTCGCCGCGGGCAGCCGGCTGGCCTGGGTCGTCGACCCAAGCCCAGGACCGTGCGCGTGCACACGTCTGCCGCGCGATTCTGTCGTTCTCGGCGTGGACGATGGCTCGACGGCGGCAACGTGCTGCCCGGATTGCGTCTCGCCGTCACGAGATCTTCACGGTCGACGAATGAGGGGCCGACCCGCCCGCGGGCTCGAGGCCCGCGCGTTCTTTCGCGGTCTCAGCTCTTCGCACAAGTAACCCCGGCTCATCCCATGACCAGCTTTCGCTCTTTGACGATCAGAGGCCTCCGCAGGCGGCCCGGCTGGCTCCGATGCTGAAGACGCTGGCGGAGCAAGGCATCTATTTCGGCACCAGCTCCTGGAAGTACGAGGGCTGGCTGGGCTCGATCTACACGCCCGAGCGCTACACGACCCGGGGCAAGTTCTCGCGGCAGAAGTTCGAGGACGAGTGCCTGGCCGAGTATGCCGAGACTTTCCGGCGGTCGGCGGCGACTTCAGCTTCTACCAGTTCCCCACGCCGGATACTGGCGGCGGCTGTTTTCGAGATCGCCCGAGTCGCTGCTGTTCGGCCTCAAGGTGCCGGAGGAGATCACCGTCGCCAACTGGCCGGGCCACGCGCGGTACGGCGCCGCGGCCGGGCCAGCCGAATGAAGCGTTCCTGAACGTCCGGCTCTTCGCGGCCGCGTTTGCCCGGCCGCTCGAGCCCTACCGCGACCGCGTCGCCACGCTGATGTTCGAGTTCGGCACGTTCTCCAAGGCCGTCTTTCCCAACGCCGCCGCGTTTTCTGCGAGCAGCTCGACTCGTTCCTGGGCGCGCTTCCGGCGGCTTTCGCTACGCGGTCGAGATCCGCAACCGGGAGTATCTCGTCGCCGGACTATTTCGCGATGCTGGCGACCGGCACAGCACGGCCCACGTCTTCAACGCCTGGACGCGGATGCCCGAGATCGGCGTGCAGGCAGGCTGCCGGGCGCGTTCACGGCCGATTTCATCGCGGCCCGCGCCTTGCTGCGATGCGGGCAGACCTACGAGAACGCGGTCGAAGCAGTTCGAGCCCTACCGAGAGACCCAGGAGCCCGATCCGTCGACCCGCGAGGCGCTGGGCGAGCTCGCCGAGGCGGCGCGGAAAGCGCGCAAGGACGCCGGCATTTCTGTTCGTGAACAACCGGCTGGAGGGCAATGCGCCGTCGACGATCGAGGCGGTGGCTGCGATACTGCTGGCGGGTGGCAGACCGTCTGGCGCTGAACTCGGCGCTTCTCCGTGTTGAGACAAACTGATCGATCGACGCAAAACGAGTGCCTCCATGAATGCGGTGTGCCCGCCGGATCCACCCGCTCCCAATCGATCCAGTTCTACGGGCAGAAATCGCAGGAGTTGAGGCAGGCGGATTACGGATATGTGGTCGGGTCCTCTACGAGCAGCCGTTCGGCAACCGCGGCGGCGTTAAGATCACGATCGGACGAGACCAGCGTGATCGGACCAAACCCCGCCGCCTCGCGCTGGCGGTGAATTTCAAGAGCAGCGGCCAGTTGCACGGCATCATAGGCGCACAGCGCGTGCGTATTCGCCATCCGCACGGCATCGCTGAAAAGCGCAGGCGTGATCTCGATGACGATATAGCGCCCGGCGAGATGCTTGCGGAAGCGGTGGAGGATCGACGATGCCTTCGCCGAGGTGAGCTTCTTGCCTTTCCGTCGGCGGGCGACGGCCGCGGTGACTTCGACAGCGGTAATGCGCGAGGTAGATAGGGACGTGTGCGTCGCGCCGCGTCAGGCGGCGCACCCAGCCAGTTCCGGCCTCCTGGACGTAACGTTTGACCAAGGCACTCGAATCGACGAAATACCCTACCATTACCGCCGTTCACGGACGATGGTTTCCGACAGCGGTTCTCCCTTGATCGTGACCGGCGCATCATCGGGATCATCGTCGTCGATGTCCATGGCGGGATCGGGAAGCGAGGCGACGAGGCCGATACTCAGCAGGCGCTGATTGAATTCCGCCTCGCTGAGCGGCTTGCCGGGCTTCTGCGCCGCTGCTTTAGTGCGTTTGGCTTGCTTGCCTGAAATCCGTGCGGACTCTGGCATCGTCTGCTGAAGCCGAGTCAGGGCGTCGCGAATCACGTCATCTTCGCGGGCATAGAGGCCTCGCGCACAGCGTCGTGGACGATTTGTTCCAGATCTTTCGATAAATGGATAGTCATAACACAGGCTTTCCTTCGGTTTTCAGCTTATCACGGCTAGCCGACATTGCCAACACGAAAGACAGGGCATGTTGTTCTCTCTGGGCTTCCGACCGGCAATGGTAGATTTTTACGCTACCCCTGTCGGAAACCATCATCCGCGAGCGCCGCTGACGTGGCCGATTATTTCCTGGATAGCAGCGGTCGGCCAAGGGGGCGGCCGGTCGATGCACGCCGAGATGTCCCGTGCCGAGCGTTGTTCGTCCCGCCGCCACAAGTACATCCGAAACTGCGCGAGGCGGCGCTCGACGCACCGGGAAAAATTCCGCATTCCGCCGGTTTCTATCTAAGTCGCCGTGGGGATGGTTAAAATTAGACCGCACGCGGGAGTGCACCATGACACCGCCGAGGTCGAGCCATGGCACCGCAGGACGACGGCTCCGTCACCCGCTGGATCGGCGACCTCAAGACGCGCGGTGACTCCGCCGCCCAACACCTCTGGGAGCGTTACTTCCACCGCCTTGTCCTACTGGCCGATGCCCGCCTGCGCACTGCGCGTCAGGCCGGGACGATCGAGGACGAGGAGGATGCGGCATTGAGCGCCTTCGATAGCTTCTGCCGCGGCGCCAAGCATGGCCGGTTCCCTGATCTCGCTGACCGCGATGACCTGTGGCGGCTGCTGGTGGTGATCACACTCCGCAAGGTCGTTGACCAGCTCGAACGAAGGGGTGCGCAGAAGCGCGGTGGCGGCCACCTCGTCGGCGAGGCGGCTCTGGCCGGGTCGGACGCGACTGATGGCATCGGCCTCGACTGCCTCGCCGGGAACGAGCCCAGCCCCGAGATCGCGGCGATGGTTATCGACGAGTACCGCCGACTGCGCGACGGCTTGCGGACCCAGGAGCTGCGTCAGGTGCTGGACCTCCGCCTGGAGTGTCTCACGAAGGAGGAGATTGCGGAACGGTTGGGCTGCACCCAGCAGGCGGTAAAGCGCAAGCTGAAGTTGATCCGCGAGGCGTGGCTGCAGGAGGAATCCTGATGGACGGCCCGGTATCGACGGATCCTGCTGGCCGCGACCGCCGGCCGTCGGACTGGGTCGACGAGATCTGCGATCAGTTCGAGGCGGCCTGGCGGGAGGGTCATGCGCCGCGGATCGAGGACTACGTGGCAAATGCCGACCCTGGCAACTTTGAGGCGCTCCTGGGCGAGCTGGTTGCGATCGAGCGGGAGCTGCGGTTTCTGCGCGGCGAACAGCCGTCGACTGCGGAATACCTGGAGCGTTTCCCGGCGCACGAGGGGGTGATCCGCGCGGTCTTCAACACGGGCACGACGAGATCTTTGGCCACTCAGAAGGATACCATGGCCGGTGGTTCGGAAACCGGAACGACGGTGACGCCCAGGTTCCACTCCATAGGAACCACCGCTGGCGAACCTGCCTTCTCGGATTACGAGATCCTCGGGGAACTGGGCCGCGGCGGCATGGGCATCGTGTACCGCGCATTCGACCGCCGCCGCGGCGAGATCGTGGCCCTCAAATCTCTCCCGCGGCTCGGTCCGTCGGCTCTTTACCTCTTCAAGCGCGAGTTCCGCGCGCTGGCCAACGTTTTTCACCCCAATCTGGTATCTCTGTATGAGCTCTTCGTCGACGGAGAGAGTTGTTTCTTCACCATGGAACTGGTCGAAGGGGCCGACTTCCTGTCGCATGTACGCGACAGAAGTGTGAACTCCGGGGATGGCCGCCTTCGGGCTGCCCTGTTGCAGCTAGCCCGCGGTGTTGCCGCCTTGCACCGCGAAGGCATCGTTCACCGTGATCTCAAGCCGTCCAACGTCCGGGTCGCTCGATCGGGCCGGGTGGTCATTCTGGACTTCGGCCTTGTTGCCGAACTGGACGTAGCCGGTCGGCACGAGACCACAGAAACCAACGTCCTGGGAACCGCCGCCTACATGGCACCCGAGCAAGCCGCCGGGCGGCGTGTTAACCCGGCGGCCGACTGGTACAGCGTGGGCGTGATGCTCTACCAGGCGCTCACTGGCCAGACCCCCTTCGGCGGCGATGCGCTGGACGTGCTGGCGGCCAAGCAGCAGCGCTGATCCTCCGTCGCCGCGTGAACGGGTGCCGGACGTCCCGCATGACCTCGAAATGCTGTGCGTCGCGTTGCTGCGCCGTGACCCCGACGCGAGACCGTCGGGATTGGAGGTGCTCTCCCGGCTCGGGAGCGGCCCAGAGAAGCCCGAGCCCGCCTGGCAGCCGCTACAAAGCGGCGCGCACCCTGGTCGGACGCGACCGGCATCTCGAGGTTCTGGACAAAGCGTTTGCGGCCGTGCAGCGCGGACAACTAGCGGCCCTTTTCATCCACGGAAACTCTGGTACCGGGAAGACGGCGCTCGCTGAGCAATTCCTCGATCGGATCGTCGCGCGTGACGCGGCGGTGGTTTTGAGGGGGCGGTGTTACCAGCAGGAGGCGGTCCCCTACAAAGCCCTGGACGGCCTGATCGATTCCTTGAGCCATTATCTGAGGCGCTTGACTGAGCTGGAGGCTCGGGCCGTGCTGCCGCGCGACGTGCTGTCGCTCGTCAGGGCTTTCCCGGTGCTGCGCCGAGTTCAAGCTGTGGCCGTGTCGCCAAAGTGGCTCTCCGAGATCCCGGACCCCCGGGAGCTGCGACAGCGGGCTTTCACGGCTTTGCGCGAATTGCTCGCCCGGCTAGGCGACTCGCGGCCGCTCGTCCTGTTCATCGATGATCTGCAGTGGGGCGATATCGATAGTGTTGCACTCCTCTCGGAGGTGTTGCGACCCCCTGACCCGCCGGTGCTTCTACTCCTGGGTTGTTACCGCAGGGAGGATGTCGAGGCCAGTCCTTTTCTGCGGGCTCTACTCTCCGAGGATGGGGCGGCGTGTGGTGTTGGCCGCACTGAACTGGAAGTCGAGCCGCTGACCCCGAGAGACGCGGAAGCACTGGCGACTCAGCTGCTCGCCCGCAGGCCCGGGGACGCCGCGGCATTCGCCAGGACCATTGCGCACGAGTCGCAGGGCAGCCCGTTCTTCGTGCACGAGCTGGTGCAGAATGCCGAACATCTGGACCGCCCGTCCGCGGCAGGAGGCGGCGTACTCGACGAGGTGCTCTGGTCGCGGATCGAGCGGTTGCCAGAGGGTGCGAGACGCTTTCTGGAAGTCGTCGCTGTTTCCGGTCGTCCGCTGGGGTGGGCCGAGGCGTGCCGTGCGGCCGGGTTGGACGCCGATGCGGGGAACGCCCTGGCAGTGTTGCGGTCCGGCCGATTGGTTCGCGGCGCCGGGCCACAGGAGGATGGCCAGGTTGAGGTCTATCACGACCGCGTTCGTGAAGTGGTCGTGATCCGACTCTCGCCGTCGGCCCTCAAGGAGCATCACCGTCACCTGGCGCTTCGGCTGGAGGACTCCGGTCGTGCCGACGCCGAGGTCCTGGCGGTCCATTTTCACGGGGCCGGGGAAAGCGAGCGCGCCGGCGTTTACTACGCTGCCGCGGCCGAGCGCGCTGCCGCGTCACTGGCCTTCGACCGCGCCGCCACACTCTACAGGCTCGCTCTCGAACTGCGTACGGAACGATCCCGGGACGAGTACCGGCTCAGGGCGAAGCTGGGCGACGCGCTGGCCAACGCCCGCCGTGGGCGCGAGGCCGGACAGGTTTACCTGGACGCGTCGCCCGGCGTTTCCCGCCTGGAGTCGATCGACCTGCGCCGACGTGCTTTTCAGCAGCTACTCACCGCCGGCGAGCACGACCGCGGGCTTCTGGTCCTTCGCGACGTCTTTCGCGACGTGGGGCTTCGCTATGCAAAAACACCCGCACGGGCCGTGGGTATGACGACGATCGGCGCAATTCGCCTGCTGGTCCGCGGGCTCGGCTTCCGCCCTAGACCGCGCGAGGTTGTCGGCGAGGAGGAGATTTCGCGGCTTGACGTCGGCTGGTCGGCCGGGATGGGCCTTTGCCTGATCGAAACGGCACGCGCGGGCCAGATCGTGCTCGACAACCTGTTGCGGAGCCTGCGTGCGGGTAGTGCGCTACACGCGAGCCAAGCCCTGCTCGCAGCCTCCGGCGTGATGGCGGTCAGCGGCCGGACCGGGTTCGGCTTCAGCCGCCGGCTCATGCAGGCGGCCGAGCATGCGATGGAGGGCATCGATGACCCGACATTGGTTGCCTTGCATCTAATGGTGCAAGGCCTTGTCGCGCATTGCCACGGGAAGTGGGCCGACGCCCTCGCCTTCAATGACCGGGCCGCCGCGGTCTTCCGCGAGCGTTGCACCGGGGCAGCCACGTCGCTCGACATCTCGGCGTACTTTTCCCTGCTCGCGCTTTTCTGGTTGGGAGACTTTGAGGAGCTTCGTCGTCGTCGCCGGATCCTACTTGAAGAGGCCGAACGGCGCCAGGATCTCTTCTCGATGACGAACTTTCGCACCGAGCTCTTGTCCTACGACGTGCTCGCCGCGGGCGATCCGGCGGGGGCGACGCACGAGGTGGACGACGCGATCCGCAGGTGGTCGCAGAGCGGGTTCCATGCGCAGCACCTTTATCGCGCTCCTTGCGCACGTCCGCATCGACCTTTACTGCGGCAGGGGCGCGCAGGCGCGCGGGCGGCTCGAAGCCGCATGGAGCGCGTACCGCCAGTCGCGCCTCAACCGATCCTGTATCGCACGGTCGACGATCGATCAATTGATCGCCTGCGCCGCCCTCGCTTCGTGGGCAAACCGACCTGGCGCGACCAGCCTGCTCCGCGAGGCGTCTGCCGCAGCCCGCCGCCTCGACCGCGAGCGGGCTCCCTACGCCACGGCGCTGGCATCGATGTTCAGCGGTCGAATCGCATCGATCCGCGGCCAAAAAAACCGAGCGGTCACGTTATACCGGCGCGCAGCCGGATTATTCCATACGCTCCAGATGCCACTTTACGAGGCTGCAACGCTGTTAAAGCTCAGCGATCTCTTGCCTGCGGACGAGAGCGCGGGCCTCGTCCGTGAAGCGAACGCCTGGGCGGATTCGCAACATGTCCCTGACCGGACCTCGCTTTTCCGCATGATGCTGCCGTGACGGGCAGTGCGACCAGCCCCGTCGCCGTGGCGGCGATGTCGAAGCGTGTGTGGTCTCGCCAGGTCGAGTGTTCGCGACGCCACTGCCGGGTTGGCATGCGCGCCGAATCCGGCATTGACAGCTCCGGCCGTTTCGCTAAATTTCGTAAACCAAATTTGAAAAACCAAAACCGATTGCCCACAGGAGAGACTGGATGGGACGACCGCCGGCAAAGGACCTGACGGAACGGGAGCTGGAGGTGATGCACGTCTTCTGGTCGCAGGGGGAGGCGACGGCGGCCGTGGCGCGCGAGCGGCTCGAGGCGACGGGGCTGGACCGTACTTATACGACGATCGCCAACCTGGTGAGGGGGCTTCACGAAAAGGGTTTCTTGCGACAAGTAAACTCCGAGCGGCCGTTCCTATATCGAGCAGCGCGCTCGTACGAGGATGTGTCGGGGCGGCTGCTGGGTGAACTGGTTCATCGGGTGTTTCACGGGTCTCGGGCGCAACTGCTCTGTCGCCTGGTGGAGCGGCGCAAGCTGACGGCGGAGGAGCGGAGAGCGATCGAACGGATCCTGAAGGAGGAGGACCGATGAACGAGCTTGGGCATGACCCTGGCGTGGCTTGCCGTTCAGGTCCTGCTTTTCGGCTTGCCGTGTTTGGCGCTGCACGCCCTGGCGACGCGCCGGGGGCCGGCCGCGGGTGCGTGGGTCGCGGCGCTTTGCCTCGGGCTGGTCGTGGTTCTGAGCGTCTCGGCGATTCTGACCGGGAACCGGCGCGCGGCGGATCGCTTCGCGGGGGCCGGCGCAAGGACCGTGCCGGCGCGCGCGTCCGACGGGCAGACAGCCGACCCGTCGCCAGAAGCGATCGGTCATGGCGACGCCCCCGATCGCACGGGCCTGCAGCTCGGGCACGGCTGGGGGCTGGCAGGCCTGCGGGTGGCCTGGAACCGGTTCGAGCGCGGGGCGGCCGAACCGGCGGCGCGGTGTCGACCGTGGAGTCGTCTGCTGGCGGTCGTCGCGCTGGCCGGGACGGGTGTCGGCCTGTTCCGCCTGGTGATCGGGCTCTGGGCCGTTCGGATCTGGCGACGGCACGGGCGAACGGTCGACGACCCTGGCATGACCGGTCTGCTCGACGAGCTGCGGAGGGCGATGCGATGTCGTCGGCCCGTCGAAATCCGCGAGGCGGCCGACCTCACCATCAGCGGCCACGGCGGGCTGGTCGCGGCCGGCACTCCTGCTGCCGGACGACTGGCGGTCGTGGAGCGACCGCCGAGCGCCGCGCGGTGCTGGCGCACGAGCTGGCTCACATCGTTCGGGGCGACTACGCGGCGGGCGTGCTGGCCCGGCTCGCCGTGGCGCTGAATTATTATCACCCGGTGGTCCGCTGGATTGCCGGACGGCTTCAATTGCAACAGGAGCAGGCGGCCGACGCCCTGGCCGCCCGGTTCGCAGGGGGGCGGGCGAGCTACGTCGTGGCACTCTCGCGCCTGGCCCTCGAAGCAAGACGGACGGTTCCTGTGCTGGCCGGCGAGGGAGTTCCTGCCCGGCGCGAGGGACCCTGATCAGGAGGATCGCTATGTTGCGTCGTCAGGATGGGACGGGAACGATGGATCGGCCGTTTTCGAGGGTCTGGCGCCTGGGTACTACCGTCGCACTGCTCGGCCTGACGCTCGGCGTGGCGACGCTGCGCGGCCCGGCACGCGGCGGTGAAGGCGATGATCCCGACGCCGCGAGATCAAAGGCCCGGACGACAACCGACGGTGCAGCCGGCGCACCGTTTGTGCCCCCTTACGTCCAGGAAGGAATGGCCGGCTTGATCGCCTTCCGCCCCGCGGCGACCTTCCGCCGGATGGATTCGGACGTCATCATGCCCCTGCTCACGACGCTCGGTCTCGACTTGTCCGAAATCACGAAAGCGTACCAAGTCATAGCATCCAAGCCAGGCTCTCTGAAACTCGACGTCCTTGACATCGAGTGGGTGACCGGCGGCATCCGTTTCGGTCGCGGGAAGAACAACACGGGGGACGTCGTCCACACCGTTGATGGTCGGCGGTCTGGCTGTCCGGACTGTCGCCCCATTCGACTGCCTGGCGTTCCTCCGTCAGTGGCGTTTCGACTTCGATCGAAGCCCGCCATGGCGGGCGTGTCTATTACAAACTCACGGGGCCGTTGGCGGGTGCCATTGGGCCCAATCCCTGCGTGTGCCTGCTCGACGACCGGACCTTCGTCTTCGACGAGGAAGCGGCGATCCGCGCATTCCTGGGCCGGGGATCATCGCAACCACCGGCCTACGTGCGGGGGCCTGCCTGGGAGCTGGCCACCAGCCGCGGGTTGCTCGCGGTTGCCTTCAATAACGAGGACGGAACGGTCGCGAAACAGCTCGACCTGGGACGGCCTGATGATGCGGTGGCCCTTTCGTTCGTCAAGGACGTCAACCACTGGACCTTCTGGGTCGACGACGCCAGTTCCGTCGCATTGCACGCCGCCGCGGCTTGCCGGAGCGGCGAGGTGAGCAAATCGATCTCCGGGTTGATCGAATCTCTCCTGAAAACGGCCCGGGCGGCAATGGAACAGCCGGATCCCGAACGCACTGAGCTCACGAACGCGAATTCCGCATGATCGAAAGCGGTCGTGGCGAATTTCCGCGTCGAGCACACCGAACGTTCGGTCGAGCTCCGCACCGACGGGTTCGGGACGCTCGCCGAGGTCGGCTCATTCATCAAGGCCGAGGCTGACGAGCTGAAGTCCCGCGTCCAGGGCGAGGAGGCAGGCCGAGGTACCTCGAGCGGTCGTATCGACCGGCATGACAATTAGCGAGGTCAGCAGGCTCGAACCGCAGGGCACGCGCTTGCGTGTCGGGGACTCCGCCGTAACCGCCCGGCATGCAGTGCGTGCCCTCGCACAATGCGCCGACTGGTGGCTGGTCTTCTGCGCGCGTGACAAAGCGCCGGGCTTGTCAATTGAAGCTGATGCGTGCGCGATCAAAAAAACGGCGCGGTGCTCGTCAGAACCGGATCGTAAAATCGAACCCGTACATCAAGAGATTACTGGTTTTGCCGAGATCAAACGCTGGAACGTTGTAGGAGTGATAGAACCCGATTTCGGGGCGGATCATCATCACGTCATTGAACTGATGGCTGATCCCGATGGTGTGGCTGGAATAGTTCGTAGCAAAGCCTGACCGCTGGCCTCGCGTGTCGTTCCACCACTCGTTGCGGACCGTGAAGTAGTCCCGATTCGAGAGCTTGTACATGGTGTAGTTTAATACGCCATAGGCTGGCGAATTGCCCGGGAGAAACTTGCCGAGGCCGCCGCCGCCACCGAACGACATCGGGGGGCCAAGACTCGGTGTTCCGCCAACCACGGCATCCAATTGCCACATGTAATACGTTTCCGTCTTCGTATGGATCTTCTGGCTGAAACGGTGCTCCCAGGTCGTGACGATATAATTGAAGTTGTCGTGGCCTGCTTTCTGACCGTCGGCCATGAAGTAGCGAAACTTGGCGTTATTGAGATTGTTCAAGCAGGTGTAGAAGGCGTCGTTATTACTCCGGGATATCCATCGCCATCCGAAAAAGCCGGTCGGAATCGCACCGGGATACCAGGGAGCCATGTCGGTCCCGGACTGGATCGCACCCTGGACCATGTTTCGCTGATTGAGCTGAAAGCTGAACATGGCGCCTGTCTGCGTGTACGTGTCGTAGGTAAACAATAGCGAGTGAGAAGCCAGGTAATTGTCCGGGGCGTACTGGGCTTCAATGTCAGGGCAGGCGATCCAGCGCCCGAGACGAATCACCATTCCGTCGAAAATCCTCGGGATGTACAGCTCGGCCCAGAATTCGACGGGGTCGTATCCATAGAGGCTGTTATGGTAGAGCAGTTGCTGGCTGAACACGCCGCCTGCCGTCGTGTAGCGGTAATCGATTCCGTACATGTTTACAAAACGGAACCCCCAATCCATGTGGTCTGTCTGGACCCAATCGATCTCGCGCTCGAACTTGAGGATGGCCTGGTCCAACTGGTATGAATTGGGAACGATCCAGTAGGCGGTCGGCAAATTCGATCTGCTGGCGTTACTCCAATTTCCGCTCGAGGTCACCCAGCCGTGAATCTCGATCCTGGTGTCTCGGAACCAGTCGCCGTGGGGCCCGAGGTTGAGGGCCTTCTGCAATGGGTCCTCGCTGGGGTTCATGGGGGTTCCGATGAGAGGATAACCTTGGTATTCGGAACCAGGAAACGGCGGCGAGTCCCAAGGGCTCGGCGGCGTCCGTCGCGGGGCGCCCGCTGCCTCATAACCGCCTCCACCTGCTCGCTCGCCCGCGCGATACGTGTCCGCACCGTCCGGGTCTTCGCCGTTGAGTGTCGGTCCGCCCTCCCGTGGTGGACCCAGATATTGCGGAAACCAGTGCACCAATCGGGGGTATCCACGGAGGAACCTCTTGCCCAGACCGTACGGCTCGCGCTGGATCTCATCAGGCGAGGTGCCGAGTGACTGCTCCGCGACCGGCCCGACCGCCTCGGAGGATTCCGGTTGCTCGGCCATCGGGAGCTCGGGTGAGACGAGGGTCTGGGTTTGGCCCGGAGGTACATGACTCGAATTTGGGGCGCCGGATAGGTTACGGGGATCGCCGGGTATGGGAGGGGGCAGCGGGTCGAGTGCCGGCGCGCGCGCCATCTGGTTGCGCAGGATCCTGCCGTGCTTCGTATGCCGATTGCGAGAGCGAGAAATCGGATTTCATGAACGGGGCGTCGGACGAATCGGCATTCGTCACCGGGGCAAACCGAACGTCCCGCCCGATGAGCCAGCGCGCGCTCTTCTTCTCGCGGCGGGCTCGAGGCCGCCCGAGATCTGCGACTCGCAGCAGGGGCAAGGGCACCCTCGTCTTTTCCGGCCGCGGCGCGATCGTCGCCGCCGGCCGGCGACTTTCGCGGCGCACTCTTGGAATCGGTGCTGTGCGGCTGCGGGCGGGATGGCCAGAGTGCTATTCGAAGCCGGTCCCATCGCGATACCTGTGGGGCGCGCAGGGGTCGAATCCTTGCTCATGAGTCTTTGCGCGGTCTTTGGCCGGCGCAGCGCGCCGGAGCCCTGCTCGACCGTCGTGCCGCGATCGCCTGGGGGGTCGCTTTCCCCAGAGTACGCGGCCGCGCAAGTCATCATCAGGCAAAGCGTTACGGTGGGCCGACTCCATCGTCCTGGCTGTGAGCGATCGGTCGTCCAACGACTCAAGGGCTACTCCGTTCTCACCCCGACGTTGAGATTTCGAGCTTGTCTCTCGGTTGTGCGCGCACCGTTCAGGCGTACCGGCCTTTCTTCGGCTACCGATTGAGACGACCTTAATGATTCGACCGGTTGGATAAGCATTAGGGCGACGGTCGCAGATCTCGTTCATCCCGGCCAAGAAATCGCGTCGATCGAGTCGTTTTCACTCAAGTTCGGGCGATGTCTTGCCGAGAGGGACCGGTCTCTGCTTCGGCAGCACGTTCGATCGCTGCAAGTGCAGCGCGGCGCGGCACGTCGTCGGAAGAGGAGAGATTTGAAAGGCTGGCGTTCGTGATCAGGTGCGGCAAATCCGTGCTCATGGAAATTATCGATGGGACGCAGCAACCAGTTTCTGGGGCAGGCACGGCGGCACCACCGAAAATCGCAGACCGAGGCAAGATCGAGCGCGCGCTTGCTGGTGACTATCAAGCTGTGATCACTTCCCGAGGGGCATGACGTCCTCGAAATCCTGCTTCTTTTCCTTGTCGAGGGGCACGCGGACGAGATCGGTCCCCTTGGCGAAGTCGATTTTTGCAAATTCAACCTTCCGGACGCGGCGGTTGTGCTGGGTGTGGTAATACACGACGAGGTTTTTCGTGTCGTAGCCGGTCGTCCAGATCGTGGAGCTGCGCATGCCTTGGCTCTGATCCTTGCCTTCGCCTTCCGCCGCGCCGAGCGGGACGTTGAAATTGTCGAGAATCCGGAACAGCTCGTAGATCGTTTCGTCGCCGGTGTTCGTGGTACGTGCCGACTTGGAGAAGGCGACGGCGCGAACGAAACGCGACGGTGGTGTGAAATCACCGGGCAGGCCGATCATCCCGCTCCCACCGCCGAGCGGCTTGAAATCCAGGTCTTCGATCTTCTTTCCCGGAAGCGCAACCGGGGAGAGGTTGATGTAGTTTCGCAGGTTCGTCTCGTGCCAGTCGTAGCTCGGAGCGTTCGTGATCGCGCCCAATGGGGCATCGAAGATCTTCAGCTCGCCTTTCAAGTACTCGATGACGATGGCTTTCCCGCCTGGCTCGGTGACAAGGAAATGAAGCGGGGGCGCGATGCCGATTTCTGGCTCGACCACCGCAACGACGCGGACTTTTGCGATCGCGGCGCGGGCCTCGTCGGCCGTGGTGCACGTCGAGAGCAGATACAGTCCGACGTCGGTCGGCGCCATCGATTCCGCGGCGCGGGCCGCGTCGTAGGGCGGGTACGCGGCGTAGCCCGGATGATAAAACGCCCCCACGGTCAGGCCCTGTTCGTTCATCCCGTCCACGATCATGTCCTTCTGAACGGCATCAAGGCCCACGACACCGAATCTGGCCGTCCAGGATATGCCCGGTTGTTGGTCTGGCGTGTGTGCGGTGAACCTGTAGCCGCGCGGGACGATCACCAGGGGCGACTTGAGATCGAACGTACCCCATTCCATCGTGCGGCCGTAGACCACCGCACCGTCTCTGGCTTTCAGAGTGATGCCCGTGCAGGCGCGGATTTCATGTCCGACCCAGGCGGTCGTGAAGATCGCGGCGGCGATGAGCTTTACGTGGCGGGAAGATAACATCGTGTGCGTGGCTTTCGTCTTTGAGAATCTCATTGCCGTGAGCTGCCAGCCACGGCGGCGGGCGGAGCGTTGAATCTTGAAAGCTAACTGTATCTTGCCGCTGGCGAGCCGGCCAGTTCGTCCATTTCCGACGGATGGTCGTGGAGTTCCGCGAGTCTGCGGTGCTCATTCGGTGGGAGTGGCGCCAGGTTGTTTCGTCGGTCATGATTTCCATCGGTGACCAGGGAACCAAGCGGTTCCTGCTTTCCGCCAGGCAACCTGGTATCGTATCATACACCAAGGAGAAACAACATGAACTTGATCGTTGACGTGACGTCCGACGTGATCTGCCCGTGGTGCTACATCGGCAAGCGGCGACTGGAGAAGGCCGTTGCCGCCCTCGGCGGGCGTGGCGACGTGCGGGTGCGATGGCACCCGTTCCAATTGAACCCGCGGATGCCCAAGGAGGGTATGAACCGCAGGGAGTACCGCGCTGGCAAGTTCGGAAGCTGGGAGCGTTCGCTCGCCCTCGATGCCCATGTGACGGAGGTAGGCCGGGCCGAAGGCATCCCGTTCGCGTTTGACAAATCCGAGCGGACGCCGAACACGTTCGACTGCCATCGGCTGATCTGGCTGGCCGGGCAAGTGGGCGTACAGGACGCCGTCGTGGAGGCGTTGTTCCGGGCGTATTTCACGGACGGTCGGGACATCAGCCGCACGCCCACAGTGCTCGACGTGGTGGCCGATGCCGGGCTGGACCGGGGCCGAGCCGAGGCGATGCTCAGTGGTGACGACGGGATCGAGGAATTGCGGGAGGCCGAAAAACGAGCGCAGGCGAGAGGCGTAGCGGGCGTGCCGTTTTTTCTCGTGAACAACGAGTTTGCAATCTCCGGGCGCAAGACGCTTCCGTGTTCCTTGCCGCATTCGACCGAGCCGGGGTCGAGTCGCCGAATGCCAATGAGAGCAGCGTCTGCAGGGTCGGCGCGGTGGGGCGCCCTGATGTTGAACGAGAACGTCCTGGACTTGAAGGTGATCGTGGCGGGCGGCTCGTGGCTGATCACGCGGGGATCCGCCGCGCGTTCGCAGGCGATCCGCGCAAGAGTGTGTTCGAGCGTCTGGCCGCGCCGGCTGCCACCCTTTTGCCGGCGCCGGGGGTCGGGTAACCCAGTGCGCTATCCCGCCAGAGATGGCTGCCGCCGCGATCGGGCGCCAGGTTGCCCGTGGTTGCCAGCGAATGCGCGCCGGAGGCCGGCGATTTTCGTTGACAGCCCGCGGAGACAATCGATAGGATTCGCCAGGAGTCAGTCTTGATCAGACTCGCATCTGAGGATTCGATGCTCGGACACAAGACGAACCACATCCGTTCTGAGCACGACCTTTTCATTCGCCTGTTCCTGACGGGCGGCGGCGGCTGGTGAGTTTCCGACTACCGGCCGATTCGCAATTTCGCCCCAATTGCGATTGCTAGCGCGGGCAAGTCAATGCACCGGGACGGTGCGGTCTGCGACCGCACTCTGGTGATCGACGAGCGCGGTTCGGCGTGCCACGTGCGCGAGCGAATCGCGTGCAGAGAGTCGTGCGAATTGCAAGCAGCGCTGGGCAATTCGCACGGATCTGGACCGTGCCGGCGGATCGGGCCCGGCATGCGAATCAACGCAACGTGTTTCCGCAAATTCACATATGAGTTTGCGGTACGCGATCGGCATGACGGATGCGTAAGAGAGGACCGAGCTCGGAGGATCGAGCGAAAGGATATCAAACATGCTCAGACAATTTGTGATTGTTATTGTCGGATCGGCGTGCGCCTTCCCTGCTGGCGGATGCGGCAACTCGGCCGGCCTGGTGCCGGTCTCGGGCAAGGTGCTGTACAAGGGCGAGCCGGCATCGGGGGCCGTCCTGTACTTCCATCGCCAGGGTGAGCCTGGTCCATCGCGCGAACCTGGTCCCGGTCGGGGTCGTGCAGGACGACGGGAGCTTTTCGCTCAGCTCGAGCGACCTGGGGAGCGGGGCCTTGCCCGGATCGTACGCGGTCCTGGTCGAGTGGAGGGATGGAAAAGCCGACGGCGTGGTGCCGGTGAACGCAAAGGGGCGAACGAACCTGGTGAAACGAACTCGCGTCCACGCCGGGCCGGACCGGCTCAAAGGCCGCTACTTCGATGCGAGCAAGCCGCTGTTGCAAGCGGAAGTCAAACCCGGACGCAACCAGCTCGCGCCCTTCGAACTGGTGGACTGACGGGTGCGACCACTGACCGACTCGGCGCCGCGTTGGCGCGAGACACTCAACGAAGACTTGCATTTGTGGAATGGAGAAACACATGAATGTGCATCGTCATCTCAGGAAATCTGCAGGGTTTACATTGATCGAGCTCCTGGTGGTGATCGCGATCATCGCCGTGCTGATCGCGCTCTTGCTGCCGGCGGTCCAGGCGGCGCGTGAGGCCGCGCGGCGAGCGCAGTGCATCAACAACTTGAAGCAGATCGGGTTGGCCACGCTCAACTTCGAGAGCACGTACGCGATGCTGCCGTCCGACGGCCTGAGGCTGGCGGCGCCGGACTTGAACCCCAACGCGCAGGCAGCGATTCCGACGGTCGCGGCGTCGTACCTGACCCAGATCCTGCCCTACATGGATCAGGCGATCATCTTTAACCAGATCAATGTGAATATGGCCGCTTCCGATACGGCCAACATCCCGCCGTGCACGGGCCCCGGGGCCTTGCACTCGGGTAATAACTCGGTGTACTCGGCGGCGATCAGCGTGTTCCTGTGCCCGTCGTCGCCGGGGCCGGCCACGATCAACTACTACAACACCTACTGGGGACCGTATGGCGACGGCGGTGGCGACGTCTGCACGCCGGGCGGGGTGAGCTCCGGCGGTGGCGTGTCAAACCTGAATCCGCCGCCTCTGCAGGTGTGGGGGCGGACGGACTACTTCCCGATCCCGGGGCTGCACAACACGGCGCTTCAGGCCGCGGGAATGAGTGCCGGCTATATCGCCGCGGTGGGCGAAGGCAAAGATTCGGGCACGATCACCAACAACCTGATCACCGGCAAGATCAAGATGGCTTCGATCACCGACGGCACCTCGAACACTATGATGGTTTCCGAGTGCGGCTCGAAGCCGATCGGCTACAACGGATTCAGGCAGATCTACATGTCGGAGGTCAATGGCCTTCCCGTCGATGGCGTGATCGAGCCCGTCAGCAGCGGCGGCGGCGCCTGGGCCGACCATTTCACCTACTCGAGCCTGGCCGGCGCAGGGACGTCTCAACGGTATTCGGGGCGGGACTTGCATGGTCAACTGCACCAGTAACAACGAGATTTACTCGTTTCATACCGGGGGTGCGAACGCGCTCTTTGTCGACGGCTCGGTCCACTTCTTGAAGGACGTCGCCTCGGTTCAACTGGTCGCTTCGCTCGTGACGCGAGCTGGTGGAGAGATCATCAGCGGCGACCAGTATTGATCTGATCACACGAGATCCAGGACGGAGGATCGCGCTCGCGGCGGGTGCCGGGTCACGACGGCCCGCCGCGAGCGTCCGTCCGTCCGCTCGCAAAAGAATCTGATGAGCGCCTCTCGAGCGATGAGCCACAACTCTTCTGGTTTCTATTCCGTCATTGTGGTCTGCGCGATCCTGGGCTGCGCCGGCTGCGGCCGGCAGGGTATCGAGACCGCGGCCGATCAGCCCGCGACCGTCCAGATTTCGCCGACCGGGCGGGCCCGTTCGGAAGGGCCCGATCCTTCGATTGCCCCTGAGACCGACTCACACCGCGCGCCCTTCCGTGCGGCGGACGTCGCGCCGCTCTTTGAGAAATACTGCTTGAGCTGTCATGATTCCGCCGGCGCGAAGGGGGGCATCGTCCTGGAAGACGTCTGGGACGAAGCGGATGAAACGCTCGCGCCGCTGTTGATTCGGGTTGCGGAGAACCTGCGATTAGAAAGCATGCCGCCGGAAGGCGAGCCGCGCCCGGTCGCCGCGGAGCTGGAGATCATCTGCGGCTGGATCGACGGCGTGACGAGGAAGGGGCATCGCGAGCCGGGCAGAGCCAGGCCTCGCAGGCTCAACCGCGCTCAGTACAACAATACGGTCCGCGACCTGATCGGGCTCGACCTGCGACCGGCCGACGAGTTCCCATCCGACGACGTCGGCTACGGCTTCGACAACATTGGCGAGGTGCTCGCGACATCCCCGATTCTGGTGGAGATGTATCTCGCCGCGGCCGAGAGGGTGGTCGAAGCCGCGTTTCAGTCGCCCGAGCGACGGGCGAGGATCATGAACCCGCGCGCTGATTTCATGCCGCCGGCCTTCCGCCGATACCAGCCGCCCGTGCGAACCCCGCGCGAGAACAAGGTGCTCCGGACCGCTCCGTTCGCCGTCGATCCGGATTTGAAGCGGCAACAGGGGATCTACAACATTTTGCGCGAGTTCACCGACCGGGCTTACCGAAGGCCGGCGACGCACGAGGAGCTGACCCGGCTGCTGGAGGTGGTGCTCTCGGCCGAGAAGAACGGCGAGACCTTCGAATCCGCCCTCCGGCTCGGGCTCCAGGCCGTGCTGGCCTCCCCGCATTTTCTCTTCATCGGGCTCGAGCGGGGTGAAGACTCTGGCGTGACGCCACGCACGCGTCCCCAGCAGGACTTTGCGCTCGCCGCGCGCCTCTCTTATTTTCTGTGGAGCAGCATGCCCGACGACGAACTGCTTCGACTGGCGAGCGAGGGAGCGCTGCGGCGTCCGGAAGTTCTGGAAGCGCAGGTCAAGCGGATGCTGCGGGATCGCAAGTCTCGAGCCCTGGCGGAGCAATTTGCCAACCAGTGGCTGCAGACGCGAAAGCTCGCGACGCTCACGCTGGACGGGAGTCTCTTCCCCGAATTCGACGCGTCGCTCAAGCGAGCGATGGTCGAGGAAGCGGAGCTGTTCTTCGCGTCAATTGTGGAAGACGACCGGAGCGTGCTCGATTTTCTGGAGGCGGACTACACATTCGTCAACGAACGTCTCGCGAGGCACTATGGGATCAAGGGCGTCCCGGGCGAAGGGTTTCGGCGCGTTTCGCTCGAGGGTACTTCGCGAGGCGGAGTGATCACGATGGCGAGCGTGTTGACGGCGACCTCGAACCCGACGCGAACCTCGCCGGTAAAACGAGGACGATGGATCCTGGAGAACATTCTGGGAGCGCCTCCGGCGCCGCCGCCGGCGGGCGTGGAAGCGCTCAAGGAAGGTGGGGGAATCGCTGCCGCGCGGCACGTTACGACAGCAAATGGAGCAACATCGCAGCAACGCGGCCTGTGCCTCCTGTCACAATCGGATGGACCCCCTGGGCTTTGTGCTCGAGAACTTTGACGCGGCCGGGAGCTGGCGAGACCAGGATTCCGGGGCGAGCATCAATACGGAGGGCCGGCTGCCGGGGGGCCGAGCTTTCCGCGGGCCGGAGGGGCTTCGGGCGGCGCTCGCGTCGCGTCCTGATGCGTTCGCGCGCTGCCTGGCCGAGAAGATGCTGACGTTCGCGCTGGGCCGCGGCCTCGAGGCCACCGACAGGCCCGCGGTCGAGCAGATCGTCCGCCGGCTAGCTCAGAACAGTTACCGGTTTTCCGCGCTCGTCCTGGGCATCGTGGCCAGCGAGCCGTTCTGCGCAACAAAAGGCGAGGGGGATCATGAACCGCCACCGTAGAATCTCTCGTCGAACGCTGCTGCGGGGTCTGGGTACGTCGCTGGCATTGCCACTGCTCGACGTGATGGGTGAGCGGGCGGCCGGCGCCCGAAGAGATCGTGGAAAAAGCTGCCGCTGCGCATGGCCTTCCTTTACGTTCCCAATGGAGTGCACATGCCGGACTGGACGCCGCGGGCGGAGGGAACGGGATTTGATCTGCCGGCGATCCTGGAGCCGCTCGCGGGCATCAAGGACGACCTGCTGGTGATCAGTGGGCTGACGTTGAATCCAGCGCGGCGCTCGGGGACGGGGGCGGGGACCACGCGCGGGCGATGGCCAGTTTCCTGACAGGCCGTCACCCGCGGAAGACCGGAGGGGCCGATCTCCGCGCGGGCGTCTCGGTCGATCAAGTGGCGGCACAGCGCTTGGGGCACCTTACCCGTTTTCCGTCTCTCGAGGTCGGATGCGAAGGCGGGCAGAATGGCGGCGAGTGTGACCACGGCTATAGCTGCGCTTACCAGTCAAACCTCGCATGGCGAAGCGAATCGGCGCCCCTTGCCAAACAGGTCAATCCCCGGCTGGTGTTCGACCGGCTCTTCGGCGGCCCGGCGGAGAGTGGCGACGCACAAGCCCGCGCACGCAGCGATCGGCGGCAAAAGAGCGTCCTCGATTTTGTCGCCGAGGATGCCAGACGCCTCACGCAGGACCTGGGGGCCTCGGACCGTCGCAAGCTGGATGAATACCTCACCAGCGTTCGCGAGGTCGAGCAGCGGATCAAGAAAGCCAGGCCCGTGGTGGATCTGGGTGGGACGGTCTGCCCGCGGCCGCTGGGAATCCCCGCCGATATCGAAGAGCACCTACGTGTGATGAGCGACCTATTGGTGCTCGCATTCCGAACCGACTCGAGCCGAATTGCGACGTTCGTCTTCGGCAACGACGGAAGCAACCGCAGCTACCCCGCGATCGGGGTCGCGGACGGCCATCACGACCTCTCGCACCACGGCGGCGACGCTGGCAAGCAAGCGCGGATCCGGACGATCAACCGGTTCCACGTCGCACAACTCGCTTACTTCCTCAACAAGCTCAAGTCGACACCCGATGGCGACGGCTCACTGCTGGATCATTCGATGATCGTCTACGGCAGCGGCATCAGTGACGGCAACATGCACCGCCACGACGACTTGCCGATTCTACTGGCCGGGAAGGGCGGAGGCGCGATCAAGCCGGGCCGGCACATCCGGTGTCCGCCGGAGACTCCACTCACCAATCTCTATGTTTCGATGCTCAATTGCATGGGCGTCGATGTCGACGCATTCGGCGACAGCACGGGTGCGATCAGTGGACTCGAGGGCTAGATGCCGGGATCGCACGCGGCGCGGCCGACCTCCGCTGCTATGGTGGCGTTCGTGGTATTATTCCAGTCGCGGCGGCCGCGTATGCTGTGCTTCGGCTCGCGGAGGGAGGGTGCGGTGGAAGACCAAATCGTCGACACGTGGAACATTCACGACCGGATCAATCGCTACCTGCTGGAGGCCGTCCCGGACGACGCACTCGGTTCCGCGGTCGGGCCAAAGCACCGGACGATCGCCCAGCTCTTTGCTCACATGCACAATGTCCGGCTGTTGTGGCTGAAGGCGGCGGCCCCGGAATTCATGGAAGGGCTGAAGAAGATCGAGCGCGACATCGCCGATAAAGCCGCACTGGCCACGGCACTTGCGGCTTCGGGTCAGGCGATCGCGGCCCTCTTGCGCAAAGCGCGGCCGCCGGCGGCAAGGTCAAGGGCTTCAAGCCGCACGCACTCGCCTTCCTCGGCTACCTGATTTCGCACGAGTCGCACCACCGCGGCCAGATTGGCTGGACGCTGAAAAGCACCGGCCATCCGCTCGACCAGAAGACTTCGTACGGACTGTGGGAATGGGGCGTCCGCTAGCCGTCGAGCTTTGCCGCCTGTGGCAAGCCTCTGTTGAAGCCCGAATTTAAAGCCCTGGCTTTCGAGACCCCGACGACGGCCGGAATCGACGCAGACAACAAGGGCAGTCACGATGAGAGCAGCAAGGACGGCGAACGCAGCGGCAGCAGTCGTGATGGTCGTCTCCGCGCTTGCGACCTGTGAGGCCCAGACGGTCATCGACTCCGATTTTTCCAAGGGCGATTTCGCGGCGCTGGGCTGGAAGGTGAAGGGCGATTGGGATGTGTTTCAATATCCGAAGGAAGTCGCCAACAATCCCGGCGCTGTCGCTCGGTTCGCGGCCGGTAAGCCGGACGGCTCGCTTATCAAAACATTTGACGAGATCAAGAATCCCAGGAAGCTCACGCTCTCGCTGGATTACGGCTGGGGCTGGGGGGATGCCGGCCAGGCTGCCGACGCGGTCTCTTTCATGCTCCTGGACCCCAGGGGCGACGGGTATGCTTTCGAGGTTCACCGCTGCAAGGCGACCTGGGCTGTGCAGTGGGCCGAGGTTGCGGGCGGTGCTCGTCCCAACGGCAATCACTGGGCGGCCGAGGAGATCGACGCCACGCATCCGTCCGTTCGCGACGGTGGCGGCTTGAGCCGCATGACCATCAGCCGCGAATCCGACGGTGCCTGGAGCATCACCGGCAACCGCTGGAACCAGGGTGCCGGGGCGATCGTAAGATTTTCCGACGCCACGACGACCTCGTTCAGCCAGCTGGTCCTTTTGGGGACTCAAAATTTCGATGGGCAGGTCTTCAACAAGGTCGTGCTGGTGTCTGCCAGCCGCGACGCCGCGGCCGTAACCGCGATCCCGGCGGTCGCTTTCCTGGATAGCATCGGCGTGAACTCCACGTTTCCCGATCGCGGACAACCGCTCCCGAAGACGATCGCCATGGTCAAGTACGCGGGGTTTCGCTGGGTGCGGGGCGGCATCGAGGGGCTGACGTCCCAGGGACCCACGACCGTGCAGACCTATCTTGATATGCACCGGCAGACCGGCGTGCGGTTCAGCTGGGGACTGGTCAGCGGCGGGACCGATCTCAAGAAGCTGCTCGAAACGGCCCGCGAGATCGCCGCGGCCGATGCCCTGCTCGCCTTCGAGGGGAATAATGAACCGAACAACTGGGGCATTACCTACAACGGTGAGCCGGGCGGCGGCCGTGCGCCTTCGTGGTTAGCAGTCGCCAAGCTGCAACGCGACTTGTACAACGCTGTCAAGGGCGACCCGGTGCTCAGGAAGTATCCCGTCTGGTCGATCAGCGAGGGAGGCGCGCAGGCCGATAACGTCGGATTGCAGTTCCTGGCCATCCCTGTCGGCGCGGGCACGCTCATGCCCGTGGGGACAAAGTATGCCGATTATGCCAACGTGCATAACTACATCTATCACGCGGGCTCGCCCGGCCTGCAGGACAACAAGACCTGGAATGCCGCGGATCCGACTTCGGCGTGCAGGGTCGACGGCCTGTACGGCAACTATGGACTCACCTGGGGAAAGCATTTTCGCGGCTATTCGGAAACGGAGCTTCTCACCCTGCCGAGGGTGACCACCGAAACCGGCTGCACAATCGACGGGCCCGGCACGGAAGAGATCCAGGCGCTCAATCTGCTGAGCATGTATCTGGATCAGTTCAAGCGGGGCACCAGTCACACGGCCGTCTATCTGCTGCGCGACCGTACCGACGAAGGGGGTAATCAGAGCTTCGGGTTCTTCAACTCCGACTACACGCCGCGCAAAGCCGCCGTGTACCTGCATCATCTCACGACGATCCTGGCCGACCGCGGCTCGCCCGGCAAACCCGGTCAACGGAATTACTCCATCCTGGAGCAGCCGGCCACCGTGCATGACATGCTGCTGCAAAAGACAGACGGCACGTTTGTGCTGGTGGTTTGGGGCGAACGGCTGAAGGGATCCGACCTTGTGACCGTGCAACTGGGCGGCACAATTCCGACGGTAAACGTTTACGATCCGACGAAGGGCACTACACCGATCCACTCACACCGCGGCATCGATTCGCTCAAGCTGACGTTGAGCGATCATCCGCTGATCATCGAGTTGAAGCCCGGTCACTGAGTCGCACACGGAGCATCGCGGGGGAGCCAGCCGGGAAGCGCCGTGGCTACGCCGAGACGGCTTACCGTGATTCAGACGCTCAGGAGCACTTACCGGAAGAGGATGAAGCGGCCATCCTTGCCGACCACGGCGGCAATGCCGTTGCCGGAACTCTTGGCGGAACCGGTGGGCCCCGATGGCCGGCCCTCGCTGTCGTAGAGCTGCCAAGCGGCTGCGCCGTCCTTCTTCCAGGCCACGAGCGTCGTCCCATCGGGGGCACAGCGGGCGACCATGCCGGTCCGCATGCCGGACGTTCCGGGCGTCTTGATTTCCGATCGAGGAGACGGGTCGCCATTACCGTCCAAGCGCGAGAAATAAATCTCCCCCTTGGTCGGCCACACCGCGACGAATCCGCCAGGCCTGTGCGCGACGGTGTAATAGCTCATGGGACAGGCGTTTGTCTGCCATGGTGTGCGGCTTACGCGTTTCCTGGTCATCTGGCTCCGCTCCTGGTCCCACAGGACGAGGTACATGTCCCGCTCGTTATTTGTCTCCTCGCGATAGAGCACCGCCAGCTTGCCGTCGTCGCCGTAGGCGGCACTTGTGGTACAGCAATTACAGGGATTGAATCGCGTGTTCATTTGCACGAACGGCTCGAACGTGTCGCCGTTATTGTGCGAGACGTTGGCGTAGAGCTTGTCCGACAGCCAGCACGCGGTGACGTCCCCCTTGTCGTTCGCGGCCAGCGAGAATCCCTCGCTCGGCTTCCGATTGATATTGCGAACGGGCGAAAAGCCCGGCGCCCCGGGGTCGTGGCTCGCGTAGAAGAGCCCCCACTCCTCCTGGGGCAGCTTGAGCTTCCAGGCGTTCGTGCCCATCGCCACGTGCACGCGCCCGTTTTTGCCCAGGGCCATGTCCCAGGCGGAATATTCCAGGCCCTCAGTCCCAGACCGCTCGCCAATGACGGAGATGGGCGTGTCGAACGTCAGCCCGCCGTCGGAGGATTTTGCGTATCTTGGGCCGTCGTCGGAGTCGTACAGGAGATGAATCGCTCCCGCGTCGTCGGTCATGGCCACGACGGGTTTTCCGTGACCGGGTACGGATACTGTGATCACTTTGCCGGCCCCGTCGTCGGCGCTCGTCGCCGGAGGTCGGAAGCACAGCGTGCTCAGAAGCGCGAGGGCGGATCCGGCTTGTTGAATGGTCATCCGCGATCCTCTTGATTTTTCGGGATGAATCTCCGCGAAATCGAACACGGCTCACCATTGTAACCGGGAAACGAATGACTGGCACGCGACAGCGGTTGCTCCAGCGGTGTCCCTCCGATGCGCTCATCTCCATGCAAAGCCGTCGCGGTCGTCGATTCGAGGGCGACGATCCCTTGAATTCTTTCATTAACCTTTATAGCGTGGCCTAGCTTTAAATATGCAGATTCTTGCACTATCGCCTTCCTTGGGACCGATGCTCTTGAGATCATCCTCTTGAGCAACAGCAGAAACTTTGTTTACGCAATTGGTCAGGATGTCTTCGGAGATGGAATACAATCGCGCCTGTCGAGATGGAGCCGAATTCGCAATGTGCCCGAGCGCAACGGTGAGAAGTGATAGTATGGACCGGGCCTCGTTTGGGGGTTTTCGCTGACCCGGAAACAAACACGGCCGAGAGCCGGCCGAAGAACGCGAGGCTACGCATGGCAAAACCGGAGACGTCGACGAAATCATCGGAGCCAGACAAAGTCGATGCGTACATCAAGGGACTCACGCATCCGCTGGCCGATGTGGTCATCGCTTTGAGGCAGATCATCTTGAAGACCGACCCGGAGATCGGTGAAGAGATCAAATGGAATGCGCCGGCGTTCTTTTTCACCGGTGCCATGAAGCCGTCCGATCCCAAGTTGTATAAAAGATATCTTATCGTGTTTAACTTATTCAAGAAAGACTGTATTCGTCTCGTCTTCTGGGGCGGCGGAAAGGTCGACGACAAGTTCAAATTTCTCGAAGGCGATTATGCAGACGGAAGACGACTCGCTCTGTTTCATAACGTCCAGGATGTACAATCCAAGAAGAAGGCGCTACAGCACACCCTCAAACAACAACTGAAGCTCCTGGATCGCTGATCGATTCGGCCGTAATGACGCACGGTGGAAGCGATCCTCACCCGATTTGCGCGGGTCGCCTGGCTGTTCGACCACGCTCTTTGAGCTCGCGCCGCGGTCGCAGGATCGGATCCGAGGAGCGCCACCATGCAAGAATTCCAGCCGCTCTTGCAACTGGCCGCGCTCTTCGACTGCATGGAAGACGTCCTGGTGTGGGTCAAGGATCGCGAAGGCCGCTATCGCTGGGTCAACCGGGCGTTCCTGATCAACTATGCCATGGACCGCCCCCAAAGCGCGGTCAGCCCCGAAGACGAAGACTTGCTCGGGAAGACCGATTACGAACTGTCGCCGGCGTTCCTCGCCGATCAGTTTCGCGTGGATGACGAGCAGGTGTTGACCGGCAAGCGGATCGTCAACCGCATCGAGCTGGTTGGTCAGCCCGATGGGCTGACGGTCTGGAACGTCACCAACAAGATCCCCCTGGTCGACGCCGCCGGCACGATCATCGGCACCGCCGGAATGACCCGGCGGCTCGATTCATTCCGGCAGGACCTGCTGCCGGGGACGGAATTTGGTCCTGTGCTCAACTACATGCGCGATCGCTATCATACGCCGGTGACCAATCAGCAGCTGGCCCGGCTGGCGCACATGTCAGTCAGGGCCTTCGAGCGTAAATTTCGCAGCAGCTTTCACGTCTCGCCGCAAAAGTACCTGCGGAAGTTGCAGATGCGCATGGCAAGCCGGGCGCTCGTCTACACCAGCCAGTCGCTATCAAAGGTCGCACTCGGCTGCGGCTTTGTCGACCAGAGCCACTTCACACGCGAATTCCGGCGGCATTTCGGCCGGACGCCCCGCGACTATCGCGAGCATTATGCTCCGCAAAACGGCGCTGCCGCTCCTGGCACAGATTCTGCCGCTCGTGCACAATAACCGTTCGGACGGAAATCGTTAGAGTGCAGCGGCCGACCTGGGGCGGGCATGCCGCGCCGGGCGCAGGCGCTTTCTGGTCACGATCGAAATCGTTGCCGCAACCGTCGTGCCTCTGTCCGAAATGGAGATGATCCATGTTCAGGTGGATTGGTCGAGCGATTGCCGCCCTGGGCATCGCCGGTTGCCTGGTTGCGGCGAGCGTGTGTCACAGCACACGCGCGTCGTCCTCGTCCGAGGAAACCCTCCTGCCGCCGGCCGACGGCGTCCTGCGCGTCTTGATCCTCTCCGGTCAGGGCGACCATGACTGGCGTGCCACGACGCCGTTCTTGCGGCGGCTGCTGGCCGGCACCGGTCGATTCGACGTCAGGGTTTGCGAAGCTCCCGCGGGCCTGACGGCCCAGACCCTGGCCGACTTCGACGTGCTGGTGGATGAGGCCGGCGCAGCGGCGCAGGGAGGCGCGGGCGAGAAAGCGATCGCCGGATTCGTCGCGTCTGGCAAAGGCCTGGTGGTCACGCACGGGGGGCTGGCCGCGAGCACGAGCGCGGGCCGGCACACGGCCGATGGCCAGGCGCGGGCGGCTCAACCGGAATCGACGGAAACGACGCAGGAGTACTGGCCTGCCCTGCCCTCCGGCGGCTCGCATTCATCCCCGGGCTTCTGGGAGGTGCGGATCGACCGGCCCGAGCACCCGATCGTGCAGGGCATGACCACCGGCTACAAAGCCGCCGACGCTCCCTACCGCGGCCTGGCCAATCGCGCGAGCGCCGTGGCGATTGCCGTGGCGAAGGGCGACGCCGGGAGCGGCGGAGGCGGCAATGAACAGCCCGTCCTGGTGGCTTCGGCCTACGGGAAGGGGCGGGTTTTCGGCACTGCGCTCGGCCACGACCTGGCGGCGATGCACGAAAAGGAGTTCATCACCACATTCGCCCGGGGAACGGAATGGGCCGCCACCGGGGCGGTCACGCTGCCGGCGGACCTTGGCCTGCCCGGCCCGCGTGCGGATGCGGTCAAGGGATTGCTGATCACCGGCGGACACGACCACGAGACGTCGTTCTATGCGCTCTTCGACGGTTATCAAGACCTGGCGCGGACGCCGGTGGCCTCGAGTGCCACGGCGTTTGCCAAGGATTTGCGGGGCAAGTACGACGTGATCATCATGTACGACTTCTCCCGCGACCTGGATGAGACCGGCAAGAAAAACCTCCGCGAGTTCGTGGAGGCGGGAAAGGGCGTCGTGGTGCTGCATCATGCGCTCCTCAATTACCAGCGCTGGCCGTGGTGGTATGAGGAAGTGGTCGGCGGCAGCTACCGCCTGCAATCCGAGGGCAAAGTTCTCTCCTCGACCGTCAAGGACGGCCAGCAGATGTTCGTGACGCCCCAGGCGCATGCGATCACCGCGGGGATCAGTCCGTTCCGCATTGTGGACGAGAGCTACAAGCGGATGTGGTTTTCGCCCAGGGTCCAGCCGCTGCTCCTCACCGACAACCCGAGCAGCGACCATTTTCTGGCTTGGGTCGGCCCCGGCACGGCTCGAGGGTTGTCGCGATTCAGCTCGGCCACGGGCACACGGCCTTTGGCCATCCCTCATACCGGGCGCTCGTGCACAACGCCATCCTGTGGGCGGCGGGACGGATCCAGTGACGCCCGCGCTTGCGGCCGGGTTCTTGACGAACTGAGTTTTCTTCCACCACGCGGCGAACCAAGAGAGGAATCACGATGAAACTGGGGCTGTACAGCATCACCTACCTGGGGCTCTGGTACCGCGGGGAGGCGCTTTCCCTCCCCGAGATGATCAAGGCGGCCAAGAAATATGGATACGACGGGATCGAGATCGACGGCAAACGGCCGCACGGAAATCCGCTCGACTGGCCGGCGCCCCGGTGCCGCGAGCTGCGGTCGATGGCCCAGAGCGAAGGGATCGAGATCTTCGCCGTGGCCGCCAACAACGATTTCAGCTACCCGGTTCCCGAGGTGCGGGAAGCACAGATCTGCTTTGTCCGCGACCTGATCCGCATGACGTCGGACATGGGCGCGCCAGCGCTGCGGGTGTTTCTGGGCTGGTGGGGCGTGACGCGGCATCCCAAGCTGGCCAGCTATGCCATTCCCAAGGCGCTCTGGCCGGTCATCCACGAGAAATTCTCGGCCGAGGAGATCTGGGGATGGTGCCGCGATGCACTGGTGGAGTGCTCGCGGTATGCCGGCGACGCCGGCGTCACGCTGGCGCTGCAGAATCACCGGCCGATCATCGAGAATCATCACGACATGCTGCGGATGGTCAAGGAGGTGGGCTCACCGCACCTGAAGGTCTGCCTCGATGCACCCCTCATGCCCGACAAGAGCACGGCCGTGATTCGCGAGGCAGCGCAGGCGGTCGGCCCGCTTCAAGTGCTCTCGCACTTCGGCGGCGAATTCGATGCGCGGGAGGACGGGACGATCCGCGGCTTCGACCGCTACGACGGCGTGGTCCGCGGGGACACGAATCAATACTACGCCGACTTCGTGCGCTCGATGCGGGAAATCGGTTACAAGGGCTACCTGAGCTACGAGCTGTGCCACCAGCTCCCGGTGGTCGACGGACAGACGGTCGACATCAGCTTTGCCCACCGCAATGCCGAGCTTGCCGCCAAGTTCATGCGCGAGTTGTTCGGGTAACCGCCGCTGGCGGCACGCTGCCGCGAGGGTGCGTCAGAGCCTGGCCCACGCGCGACCACCCGCGGCCGCGATCGGCCTCGGTCACGGAGAACGGAACTTCGCCCGCGTTAGCGTGAATGTGAACGGGCCCCCCTTGTCATCGGGACACTCCCATGCGGATCGCGCGGCACATCCTGGTACTGGCCTTTTGCTGGGTACTGGCGGGAGTGGCGGTTGCACAGGACAAGAAGCGGAGCTTGCTGGTCATCGGCCAGAGCAAGGGGTACCAGCACGAGTCGATCTCGACGGCCATGGTCACGCTCTACAACCTGGGCCGGAGCTCGCAGCGCTGGGACACGTGTTTTCGGACCGACTGCACGGCGATCACGAAGAAGCCGCTCAAGTACGGCGCCAAGAACCTCAGCGCGTTCGACGCCGTGGTGTTCTTCACCGACGGCGAGCTGGACATGGATGATTCGCAAAAGGCGGATCTACTGTCGTTTGTGCGCGACGACGGCAAGGGTTTCATCGGAGTTCACAGCGCGGCCATCACGTTCGTCGCCTGGCCGGAGTACGGCAAGATGCTCGGCGGTTATTACGACGGCCATCCCTGGGGCGTCTTCGACGCGCCCCTGGTCGTGGAGGACGCGAGTTTTCCCGGGATGGCCAACCTTGCCGGTCAGTTCACCCTCAAGGATGAGATCTACCAGATCAAGGACTATTCGCGGGACAATGTGCGCGTGCTGCTGCGCCTGGACGCCGGCAAGGTCGACCTGACGAGGAGGGGCGTGCGCCGGAAGGATGGCGACTTCGCGGTCATCTGGGCCCGCAACTACGGCAAGGGACGCGTGCTGTACAACGGCCTCGGGCATACCGAGGAGGCGTGGAATCGGCCCGAGCTGCAACGGATGTGGCTGGAGATGGTGCAATGGTCGATGGGCGAATTGCCCGGTGACGCCACCCCGAGGCCCGCACGCGCGAACTAGCGTCCGGTGGATCCGACGGCACGCGAGGATGCGGCCCGGAGATCGGGACGCGCTTTATTTCGCGCCTGGGGCTCTTGCACGGCGCGGGACGCCGCGGCTATGATTTCGTAGATTCAGGTTGACGCGCTCCTGGTGCGCCCGTGGCGAGACGGGCTCGATCGGTCGTATTGCCGGTCGGGAAAAGGCTTGCAACGCGGCATGTGTTAGGTATGATTGATGGTTTCACCGCCCAGGTCGCTGGCGTAGCTCAACCGGTAGAGCATCGGTTTTGTAAACCGAGGGTTGTGAGTTCGAGTCTCACCGCCAGCTCTCCCGGAACCGGGGTGCGACGAGCGGCGGATGGGCAACTACCGGTCGACCGCCGAAATTGGCTGGACGGTCAGACGATGGAAATTCGGCACGAGCGGGGTGGATACCCAAGCGGCCAAAGGGGCCAGACTGTAAATCTGGTGGCACTGCCTTCGCAGGTTCGAATCCTGCTCCACCCATGTCAAGCCCGATTGGGTTGGATCGGATTCGGATACTGGTTTCGATCGGCCTGCGGGGCGATTCGAGCGAAATAAATTGGGATCGAGGACGGGGCGACAGACCGATCGCGCAGGCATTCACCGGGAGACAGGAGATCGGGAATCGAAGGCTTGAGCAACGATTGCGACCTACCAGGGATCTTCCCGAGCGCCAACCGGATACCGGCGAAACCGCGGGTGTAACTCAATGGTAGAGTACCTGCCTTCCAAGCAGGCTACGTGGGTTCGATTCCCATCACCCGCTTTCACCGGGGGTGGCGAGCCGGTCCGGGGTATGGCGGCGGGGAATTCACCGCGGCGATTCGTAGAGGCGGCTCGGCCGGATCGCAGCGAACGCGAGTGGCATGGGACGGGTCAGAGTGATTGGAGGCGTGACCGACAAGATGCTGCCTTGGCTCAGTTGGTAGAGCGCGTCCTTGGTAAGGACGAGGTCCTGGGTTCAAATCCCAGCGGCAGCTCTGGGATTTGCGGCCCAGACCGCGAGGTCGACGGGAATCGTGGTGGCTTCGTCTGCTGCAGTGGTTTTCTTCGCCGGCGCCGCTTGTTTCGCAGCGGTTTTGCCGGGTAGCCCTCCAGCTTGCACAAGGTTTCTTAGGAGACGACGGGAGTAACGATGGCCAAGGAAACTTTCACCAGAACCAAGCCACACGTCAACGTGGGCACGATCGGGCACATCGACCACGGCAAGACGACCTTGACGGCCGCGATCCTGGCGGTTCTGGCCGAGCGCGGCAAGGCCAAGACCAAGTCGTACGCCGACATCGCCAAGGGTGGCACGGTCCGCGATGCGACCAAGACCGTCACCATCGCCGTCTCGCACGTCGAATACGAGAGCGACAAGCGACACTACGCCCACATCGACTGCCCGGGCCACGCCGACTACATCAAGAACATGATCACGGGCGCCGCCCAGATGGACGGCGCGATCCTGGTGGTCTCGGCCGCCGACGGCCCGATGCCGCAGACCCGCGAGCATATCCTGCTGGCTCGCCAGGTCGGCGTGCCGGCCCTGGTCGTCTTCCTCAACAAGATCGACCTGGTCGACGACGAAGAGCTGCTCGAATTGGTCGAGCTCGAGCTGCGCGAGCTCTTGACGCACTACAAGTTCCCCGGAGACGAGATCCCGATCATTCGCGGCAGCAGCCGACCGGCGCTCGAGAACCCCAAGGACGACAAGGCCGCGCAGCCGATCCTCGACCTGGTCAAGGCGATGGACGACTACATCCCCGAGCCGGTGCGCGAGATCGACAAGCCGTTCCTGATGCCGATCGAAGACGTTTTTTCGATCAAGGGCCGCGGCACGGTCGGCACCGGCCGGATCGAGCGCGGCAAGGTCAAGGTGGGCGACCCGGTCGAGATCGTCGGGTTCGGCGTCAAGAAGTCGTCGACGATCACCGGCGTCGAGGCATTCCAGAAGACGATGGACGAAGGCATGGCCGGCGACAACGTCGGCGTCCTCCTGCGAGGCGTCGAGAAAACCGACCTCGAGCGCGGCCAGGTGGTGTGCAAGCCCAACTCGATCACACCGCACACCAAGTTCGAGGCCGAGGTGTACGTCCTCAGCAAGGAGGAAGGGGGGCGGCACACGCCGTTTTTCAAGGGCTATCGACCCGCAGTTTTATTTCCGCACCACCGACGTGACCGGCTCGGTCCTCAACCTGCTGTCGGAAGACAACAGCGAGGCCGAGATGTGCATGCCGGGCGATAACATCAAGATGACCGTCGAGCTGCAGACGCCGATCGCCATGGAGGAAAGCCTCCGGTTCGCCATCCGCGAGGGGGGCAAGACCGTCGGTGCCGGCGTCGTGGCCAAGATCATCGAGTGAACGAGATCTCACGGCACCGCGTCGCTTTGTCCCACTGCGAAGCGCCGGTGCCACGGTGAGCGAATTGCAGGCATCCGATCAAGCAATCAACGCCTCGTCATGGCCCGGCCGGTGGACCGGCGCCGCGACGGGGATCATCACCGGCCGGGGTGGAAGCAGACGGCATTTGAGAGCGTGAGTCGCGGAGCAGGTCGAAATCGGACAGACTGTGCCCCGTTCGCCGTTCTTCGTGCTCGGGTGTCCCGGCGTGGCGGCATCCTCGCGATCGACGTCAAAGCCGCCGAGTTCGGACCGGAGCAGGAGCTAGCTGATGCGGGAATATGTCTGGCTCGAGTGCACCGCTTGCGGCGAGCGAAATTATCGCGTGCAGAAGGAAACGCGCGGTGCCAATCGACTCGAGCTGAAAAAGTACTGTCGGCGCGAGCGGAAGCATACCCCACACAAGGAGTCGCGCAAGAAGTAGGCGGTCGGATTCTGGTCGTGCGCAGCCCCCGGATGCCGAGGGGCAATGGCACGTTTCGGGCCGAAGGAGACCTGATTCAAGGAGGGTAAGCCCGCCCGATTGCTGACTGGAACGAGAGGCGTCCCAAGCCTCACCCCACTGTTTCCCGTCGGACGCATGAGATAATCATGCCGCGAGTTTGGTCGTATCAGCCGTCCGTTCCTATTCGGGCCGCAGGGCAGAACGTTGAAGGTGATTCCGGAAACACGTACGAGCGTAGCTCAACTGGTAGAGCACCGGTCTCCAAAACCGGCGGTTGGGGGTTCGATTCCCTCCGCTCGTGCTGTCGCGAGGCGGCCTGGCGGAGACCGTCGCGAGGCCAGTTCGATCTACGATGGGCGTCTACTCGGTCGGGACAAGGACTACCGTTTCGTAATTTCAGGTGATGCGACTCCGGCGGACGGGCCTGCCAGTGGAAACGACGGCGTCATTCGTCGGTGCGCAGGGGTACGGGATCGACCCTATTCGTCGGGCTCTTCCCCATTCGAGCAAGTGAGACCGGTAACATGGGCAAAGTCAAAGACGAAGTGTCCGCTTCGAAGCCATCGAAGCCCGCCAAGGGGAAGACCGGCGGCGCTCCGAAAGGTCTCTTCGCCCAGTTCCTCATCAACCTGACCCGGACCGATCTGCTACAAACCGATGCAAGGGTGGTATGCCCGCATCTACACCGCGCTCGGGCTGGGTTTGGTCGTCGCCGCGGGGGCCTATCGGGTCTACGAGTCGTCGCTGGATTATTCGCCGGTGGGACGCATCGGCTTGCCGTTCGTCTTTGCCGCCGTTTTGGGATGGCTGGTCTTTCGGATCGTCCAGTTTCCGCCGTTCGCCGAGTTTCTGATCGCGACCGAAGCGGAAATGAACAAGGTCTCGTGGACCAACAAGGACGACCTGATCCGGGCGACCACCGTCGTGCTCATGACCGTCGTGCTCATGGCCGTCTTTCTGTTCCTGGTCGATACGCTCTGGACCTTTATGCTGCGATTGATCGGGGTGCTTCAGTTCAGCGGTGGCGGAGGCTTTGGCTCCACAGCCTGAGCCGGCATGGCGCCGGCCGCGAACGGCCGAGCCGCGAACCGTCGCGGATCGGCGTGAAAACTTGTTTCGGATCCGCATTTGCGTGTCTTGACGTGATTTAGCATGAGCCATCCGACCGACGAGACTTCCGAGCCGAGCGAAGCCGAAGAAGCCCAGCCGGCGACTTCCAAGCGGAAGCGCTCCGCCCCAGCCGCGATCGAGGTGCAAGAGCACACCCCCGACGGCGGGCAGCCGGCCGCGCAGCCGGCGGCCGCGCGCGCCAATCCGCTCCGCCGGTCCTGCGGCCGCGACCGCAAGTGCGGAGCCCGCCGCGGCCGAGGACGACGACGAGCCCGCCCCGGAACTGGTCTGGTACGTGCTGAAGGTGCAGAGCTCTCGCGAAGACACGATCCGCGATGCCCTTGGCCGCCGGGTCAAGATCCAGGGCCTGCAAAAGTACTTTGGCCAGATCGTGGTCCCCACCGAAAAGATCACCGAGATCCGCAACAACAAGAAACGGATCGTCGAGCGCAAGACCTACCCCGGCTACATCATGGTCCAGATGGAGCTCAACGAGAAAACCTGGTTCACGGTGCGTGAGACCCCGGGCGTCGGCGACTTCGTCGGGGCACATGGCACGCCGACCAAGATGACCGAGGCCGAAGTCAACCAGATGCTGCACCAGGAAGAAGAAAAGACGACGGCCGAGACCCCCAAGGTCCGGATCGACGTCGAGCGCGGCGATCGGGTCAAGATCAAGGATGGGCCGTTCGAGAATTTCGAGGGGACCGTCGAGGAAGTCATCGAGGGCCGCGGCCTGGTCAAGGTCATGCTGATCATCTTCAATCGGCCGACGCCGGTCGACCTCGAGTACTGGCAAGTCGAACGCATCTAGCGTGCGGAGCGAGAAACAGCGATGGCGAAAGTGATGACGGCGAAGGTGAAGCTCCAGTGTCCGGGGGGTCAGGCGACCCCCGCGCCGCCGGTCGGTCCGGCGCTGGGCCAGCACGGGGTCAACATCGGTCAGTTCGTGATGCAGTTCAACGAACGCACCAAGGAGATGAAGGGGACGACCATCCCCGTCGAAATCACGATCTACTCGGACCGGACGTTCGAATTCATGACCAAGAGTCCCCCCGCCGCCGTGCTCCTCAAGCAGGCCGCCGGCATCGCCAGCGGCTCGGCGGAGCCCAACAAGACCAAGGTCGGGACCGTCTCGCCCGACCAGGTGAAAAAGATCGCCGAGACCAAGATGGCCGACCTCAACGCCCGCGATCTCGAGCATGCCTGCCGGATCATCGCGGGGACCGCTCGCAGCATGGGGGTGGAAATCAGAGGGTAGAGAAACCCTAAGATCCGAAACTCTAAATTCGAAATCCGAAACTTGGGAGTGGTCGCCTTGCCACACCGGAGATTGCGAATGGTGAGTCTCGGACTTCGGACTTGAGATTTCGGATTTAGGGCTTCGGATTTAGAGTTTCGGATTTTGGATTCAGGGTTTCATCGGCGCGACCGCCCGCCGATGACTGGACTGGAAGCGAACTGGGGCGGCAGCTCCCAATTTTGAAAGGAGCGCAGGAGAGTGGCTCAGCATTCGAAGCGGTTTCGCGCGTTGCGCGACAAGCTCAACGTGACCGGCCCGGTGCCGTTGCCGGAGGCCGTCCGGCTCTTGAAGAGCTTCGGCACGACGAAATTCAACCAGACGGTCGAGGTCTCGACTCATCTGGGGATTGATCCCAAGCAGACCGATCAGAACGTGCGCGGATCGGTCGCGTTACCCCACGGGATCGGCAAGAGCGTGCGCGTGGCCGTGTTTGCCCAGGGCGAAAACGCCGAGAAGGCACGGGCCGCCGGCGCCGACATCGTAGGGGCCGACGACCTGGCCCAGAAGATCAAGGCAGGAACGATGGACTTCGAGGTGGCCCTGGCCACGCCCGACATGATGGGCGTCGTCGGGCCGCTGGGCCGCGTGCTCGGCCCGCGCGGACTCATGCCCTCTCCCCGCTCGGGCACCGTCACGACCGACATCACCTCGGCGGTCCGCGAGTTCAAGGCGGGAAAGATCGAGTTCCGCAATGACAAGGGGGGCAACGTCGCGGTGGCCGTCGGCAAGCTCGGCTTCAGCGAGGAACAGCTCACCGATAACATCAACGCATTCTTGAACTATCTACGGTCACTCAAGCCGGCAACGGCCAAGGGAACCTACATCCGCTCGATCACGGTCTCGGCCACCATGAGCCCGGGCATCCGGGTCTCGGGCTGAGCCGGCCCGCCGCGGGAGCGCCCCCGGAGCGGATCGGCCGCTCGAGCGCCCCACCAGAGACAACCCCATGAGGAATTCGGGCCCAATCGAATCGCAGATGTGGGGTCGACAACCCAGCAATGAGCAAATACGTCAAAGAACTGATGATGGACCAGCTTCGCTCGGACTTGGGCGGAAGCCAGTCGCTCTTGATCTTGAACCTCAAGGACCTGGACGCCAATGCCGAGCACCAGTTCCGTCGCAGCCTGCGCAAGAAATCGATCAGGCTGAGGGTCCTCAAGAACTCGCTGGCCCGGCGCGTCTTCAGCGAGCTGAAGCTCGAAGGTCTCTCGCGGTACCTGGACGGCCCCTCGGCCGTCGCCTGGGGGGGCGAGGGGATCGCCGAATTGGCCAAGGAAATCACCGTCCAGGTCAAGGCGTTCAAGAAGCCGGAGATCAAGGGTGGGGCCGTCGATGGGGTCGTCGTCGGCCCCGAGCAGGTCGACGACATCACCAAGCTGCCCAGCCGCGAGGTCTTGATCGGACAGGTGCTCGCCCTGCTCCTGGGCCCGGCGCGCAGACGCTGGCCTTGCTGTCATCACCGGCTTCAACCCTGGTTGGACAGCTCGAGGCCCTGGCCAAGCGCCGGGGAGGGGCAAGGAGAGACAGCGGCCACGGAAGCGCCGGCCGCGGAATGAGCTTCCTCACGCGGGCCGCCCGCGGCGGGAGGCCCGTTAACAAGCAACGAGATAAAGAGATCTTGATTTTCAGAAACGAATCCCGCCCAGGCTGGTGCAGCGAATTTCGAGCGAGCCGCTGGGCGAATTCAAGTCACGACGAGAACCGTTACGTTTCACCAGGAAAGGAAATTGGAACCGATGTCCACCGCGGAAGCGACCCCCGTCGCCGATAGCATCAAGGGTCTGGGAGACTCACTGGTCAACATGAAGGTCCTCGAGGTGCTTCAGTTGACGAAATACCTCAAGGAGGCTTATGGTCTGGAGGCCGCCGCGGTCGCCGTGGCCGGCCCCGCCGCCGCCGGCCCTGCCGCGGGAGGCGAGGCCGCACCGGCACCCAAGACCGAGTTCGACGTTGTGCTCGAGGCCATCGGCCCCAACAAGATCCAGGTGATCAAGGTGGTCCGCGCGGCGACGACTCTCGGCCTCAAGGAAGCCAAGGACCTGGTGGAAGCCGCTCCCAAGGAGGTCAAGACCGGACTCTCGAAGGAAGAGGCAGAGAAACTCAAGAAGGAGCTCGAGGATACAGGCGCTACCGTCAAGATCAAGTGATTCGGACGATCGGAGCCGTGCCGCTCGGGCCGGCCAGCATCCGCCTCAGGCGAGTGCCGCGAGGATGGCGCTGGCCGGAATTGCCGGGCTGTTCTCGGCGCAATGGATCTGACTGTGCCTTGGTCCGCGCCCGGGCGCGGACGCGGCGGTTTCCCACGCCGGCCCTTGCCCAAAGAGCCAGCGGCGTGAAACCGCCGCCTGCGAGCAACCAACCCACGCTGATCTCGTCGGCGTCGCCCTGAAGGCCCCCGCGTTTGGTGCCAGGCAACCGGGTCATTCAGGCGCGCCAGGACGGTCCGAGGACGGTGACCGCGAGTCCGGCTTGCATCTTCTTCTCCTTTGAGGAGCGCGACCTCATGCCCACTCCGACTGCCGTGCGCCGCATACTGCCCGCCAAGAAACGGAACTTCGGACGGATCTCCGACGAGTTCCCCGTGCCGGACCTCACCCAGATCCAGACCCGCAGTTACGAGCGGTTCCTGCAGGCCGATTTGCTGGCCGACGCGCGTGTCGAGGCTGGGCTGGAAGGGGTCTTCCGCGAGATCTTCCCGATCGAGAGCTACGACAAGACGCTCAAGCTGGAATATCTCCGCTACGACCTGGGCAAGCCCCGGTACGACCCGGACGAGTGCCGGCAATTGCGCTTGACGTACGGCCGCCCGCTCCACGTCTGGCTGCGGCTGAACAAGGGGGAAACCACCCTCGAGGAATCGGTGTACCTGGGCGACATGCCGATCATGATCGGCGGCGGCGAATTCATCATCAACGGCGCCGAGCGGGTCGTGGTCAGCCAGCTGCACCGCTCGCCGGGCGTCGATTTCGTCGTCGAGATCGAATCGGGCGACAAGAAGCTGCATGCCTGCCGGGTGATTCCGGAGCGCGGCAGCTGGATCGAGCTGCAGGTCACCAAGAAAGACACCTTGGGCGTGCGGATCGACCAGTCGGGCAAGTTCTCGTCGATGACGCTGTTGCGAGCCATGAGCCCGAAATACTCCAGTGACGAGGCGATCCTTTCCTCGTTCTACGAATCCGAGGAGATCGATTCCGACGATTCCAAGGCGGCCGCCAAGCTCGAAGGCCGCATCGCCTGCGGCGACGTCGTCGACCCCAAGACGGGCGAGGTACTGGTCGAAAGCGGCACCACGATCTCCAAGACCCTGGCGCAAGTGCTGGGCGATGCCAAGGGCCTGGGCACGATCATGGTCTTGAAGGATTCGCGAGACCCGCTCATCCTCCAGTCACTCGGGGAAGACCCGACCACCGATCACGAGAGCGCGCTGCTCCGCATCTACCAGCGGCTGCGGCCGGGCAACCCGCCGCAGCTGGAGAAGGCGCGCGAGCTATTTCACGAGAAGTTTTTCGACACCAACCGCTACCGGCTGGGCAAGGTCGGCCGGTTCCGGATCAATCGCAAATTCGATCAGACCATCCCCGAAGACCGGATGACGCTCGATCCCGAGGACTACGTCAACGCGATCCGGTATATCCTGAACCTCCGCCGCGGCAAGGGGCACGTCGACGACATCGACCACCTGGGAAACCGGCGTCTGCGCACGATTGACGAGCTGGCCTCCGACGAGCTGCGCAAGGGGTTTCTCAAGCTGCGCCGCACCGTCCAGGAGCGGATGAGCTTGAAGGACGCCGAGGACATGACCCCTCGGTCGCTCATCAACCCCAAGAGCATCAGCGCGGCGATCGAATATTTCTTCGGTCGGGGCGAGCTGTCGCAGGTCGTCGACCAGACCAACCCGCTGGCTCAGCTCACCCACGAGCGCAGGCTAACGCGCCTGGGCCCGGGCGGTCTCAATCGCAAGCGGGCGGGCTTTGAAGTCCGCGACGTGCACATCTCGCACTACGGCCGGATCTGTCCCATCGAAACCCCCGAGGGAACCAACATCGGGCTGATCAGCTCGCTGGGGATCTACGGCGGGGTCGACGAGTACGGGTTCTTGATCACCCCCTACCGCAAGATCAAAAGCGGCAAGGCGACCGACACGGTCGTCTGGATGCGGGCCGACGAGGAGAGCGAGGCCTACCTGGCGCCGGCCGACACGCCGGTCGACGACCATGGCAAGCTCAAGGTCTCGATCCTGACCGCGCGGTACCAGACCGATTTCGTGACCGTCGCCCTCGACCAGATCCAGTTCATGGATATCTCGCCGAAGCAGATGGTCGGCGTCTCGGCGGGCTTGATCCCGTTCCTGGAGCACGACGACGCCAACCGCGCGCTCATGGGCTCTAACATGCAGCGCCAGGCTGTGCCGCTATTGGTCTCGGAGCCGCCGATCGTCGCGACCGGCCTCGAGCGGGCGGTCGCGATCAACTCGGGCATGGTCGTCAAGGCCCATGAAGGGGGCACGATCACTTACGTCGATTCGACCCGCGTGATCATCGACCACAATCATATCTACAAGTTGCGAAAATACGTGGGCCTGAACGAGCGGACCTGCCTGAACCAGAAGCCGGTCATCCAGGTGGGCCAGAAAGTCAAGAAGGGGGAGATCCTGGCCGACGGCGCCTCGACCTACAAGGGCGAGCTGTCGCTCGGTCGCAACGTCCTGGTCGCGTTCATGGCCTGGGACGGCTACAACTTCGAGGACGCGATCATCATCAGCGAGAAGCTGGTGCGCGACGACGTCTACACCTCGATCCACATCGAGGAGTTCGAGATCGAGATCCGCGAGACCAAGCTGGGACGCGAGGAGTTCACCCGCGACATCCCCAACGTCTCGGAAAAGGCGCTGCGAAACCTCGACGACAACGGCGTCGTGCAGATCGGCACCTACGTCACGCCCGGCGATATCTTGGTCGGCAAGGTCGCGCCCAAGAGCAAGAGCGAGCTGACGCCGGAAGAGAAGCTGTTGCACGCGATCTTCGGCCGGGCCGGCGAGGACGTCAAGAACGATTCGCTCGAGGTCCCCTCGGGGGTCGAGGGGATCGTGATCAACACCCAGCGGTTCAGCCGCCGCATGAGCTTGAGCGAAGACGAGCGCAAGGCGTTCGAGAAAGAGCTGAAGGACACCGAGGGCGCCGAGAACGTCCGGATCGCCGACGAGTACAAGCAGCAGATCAAGGCCCTGGAAGAAGCCGTCGGCGGCCCGATCTCCGATCCGACCACCGGCAAGGCGCTCGGCCGGGCCAAGGATCCCAAGGACCTGATCGACGAGAGCGATCGCTTCAAGCTCGATGCGCTCGATATCCGGAGCCACGACGCGCTCGCCAAGGCGCGCGAGGTGGTGAAGCAGTACGCTCCGCGGATCGAGGCGCTCAAGGACGAGAAGGAGCGCCGCATCAACAGCCTGAAGCGGGGCGACGAGCTCCCCTCCGGCGTGCTGCAGATGGTCAAGGTCTACATCGCCACCAAGCGCGTGATCTCCGTCGGCGACAAGATGGCCGGCCGCCACGGCAACAAGGGGGTCATCGCCAAGATCCTGCCCGAGGAGGACATGCCGTTCCTCGAGGACGGCACGGGCGTCGAGATCCTCTTGAACCCGCTGGGCGTCCCGAGCCGAATGAACGTGGGCCAGATCCTGGAAACGCACCTCGGCTGGGCCGCCGCCAAGCTGGGCTTCCAGGCCATCTGCCCGGTCTTCGACGGCGCCAGCGAAGACACGATCCGCCAGTGCTTGAAAGACGCCGGCCTGCCCGAGAACGGCAAGGCGGTCCTCTACGACGGCCGGACCGGCGACAAGTTCGACCAGCGGGTGACAGTCGGGTATATTTATATGCTCAAGCTTCACCATCTTGTCGACGACAAGATTCACGCCCGGGCCACCGGGCCCTACTCGCTGATCACGCAGCAGCCCTTGGGGGGCAAGGCCCGGTTCGGCGGGCAGCGGTTTGGCGAGATGGAAGTGTGGGCGCTCGAGGCGTATGGGGCCGCCTACATCTTGCAGGAGCTTCTCACCGTCAAGTCGGATGACGTGGAGGGGCGCACCAAGATTTACGAGAGCATGGTCAAGGGCGAGAACACGCTGGAAGCAGGAACGCCCGCCAGCTTTGACGTCTTGACCAATGAGATCCGCGGGCTCGGGCTCAACATGCAGCTCGAGAAGAAGCGGACCTGATCCGGCCCGGATTGCTGCGAGTGATGGGGGCCAGCGCCCATTCGCGGGCGGGCCTCCCATTCACCTGCGCGTTTGTGCCTCCGGCATCGAGCCGTGGCGGCGCGCATGAGGGATGAAGCCAGAGGTGCCGGGGGATGGCGAAGCGCGACCCGGCAGCAAGCGAGCCGACCACGGCCATGCCCGGACGCCCGGTCGAGCCTCGCGCCCAAAGACGAAGCGACGTGGGCTCGCTCTAGCGGAACTGAGGGGACCGGTTCGGGGCTCGTGAGCCAGCCGGTCAGAGCACAATCGTGCGGGCCTTGGTTTCCGAGAGAGCGCGAGCCCGGTAGGGGAGGCGGCCATGACAGGTCACACGATCAAGGAAATCCTGGCCGGCCGGGTCGACGTGGGTGCTCCGGTCGTGATCGAGGGCTGGATCCGCACCCGGCGCGACTCGAAGGCCGGGCTGTCGTTCCTGCAGGTTCACGACGGGTCGTGCTTCGACGGGATCCAGGCAGTCGCCGAGGCGGCGCTTGCGAATTATGAATCCGAGATCCTGCACCTGACCACGCACTGCTCGGTCCGGATCGAGGGAACGCTGGTCGAATCGCTGGGCAAGGGGCAGCGGTTCGAGGTCAAGGCCGCGCGAGTCGACGTGATCGGCTGGGTCGAGAACCCCGACAGCTACCCGGTCTCGGCGAAGCGGCACAGCATGGAGCACCTGCGCTCGGTGGCACACCTCACCGCGCACCAACACCTTCGGAGCGGTGGCGCGGGTCCGCGACTGCCTGTCGATGGCAGTGCATCGCTATTTTCATGAGCATGGATTTATATGGGTGCACACGCCGATCATCACGACCAGCGACGCCGAAGGGGCCGGCGCGATGTTTCGGGTCTCGACGCTCGACCTCGCCAATCCCCCGCGGAACGAGCACGGGGGGATCGATTTCACGGCCGACTTCTTTGGCAAGCCGGCGGGCCTGACCGTCTCCGGCCAGTTGAACGTCGAGGCTTACTGCCTTGCACTCAACCGGGTGTATACATTCGGGCCGACGTTTCGCGCCAGAATTCCAACACGACTCGCCACCTCGCGGAGTTCTGGATGATCGAGCCGGAAATCGCGTTTGCCGACCTGGCCGCCGATGCCGACCTGGCCGAGGACTTCTTGAAGAGCCTGCTCAAGAGGGTGCTGGAGGAGCGGCCGGACGACATGGCGTTCTTCGCGCAGCATATCGACAAGGATTGCATCACGCGGCTGGAAACGTTTGTGAACGCCACCTTCGAGCGCATGGAATACGGCGACGCGGTGAAGGCGCTCGAGGCGGCGGCCGCCAAGGGCCACAAATTCGAGTTTCCGGTGAAGTGGGGCATTGACTTGCAGTCGGAGCACGAGCGCTATCTGACCGAGACCCTGGTGGGACGGCCGATCGTGGTGATGAACTATCCCAAGCAGATCAAGGCGTTCTACATGAGGCAAAACGACGACGGCAAGACGGTGGCCGCGATGGACGTGCTGGCGCCCGGGGTTGGCGAATTGATCGGCGGGTCGCAGCGCGAAGAGCGGCTTGAGCTGCTCGACGCCCGGCTCGACGAGATGGGTCTACCCAAGGAGCAATACAACTGGTACCGCGACCTGCGGCGCTACGGCACGGTTCCTCATGCCGGCTTCGGCCTCGGCTTCGATCGCACGATCGCCTACGTGACGGGGATGGTCAACATCCGCGACGTGATCCCATTCCCGCGGACTCCGGGCAATGCCGAGTACTGATCGCGGGCCAGTCGGGCGGACCTGCCGAGGCTCGCCATCCGGCTCGCGAATCGCCAAACAGAACAGATCAAGATTCTGGCAGCGGACCGATTCATCAATGCAGTAATGCGTGGTTTTTCCGGAGCGGAGGGGCGAAATGTGATATAAATATTCAGTATTTGAGGATTTATTGGCAAAAAATCTTCTTAGCCAAACAGATTTTTCTTGGAAAAGGAACTGGGATTGCTTAGGATCAGAGGATGCGACTCCATCGAAAGCCGATCGCGCGCCGCGACGGGGGGTTGGTGTTCGCCACCATCGTCAAGGATTCGAGTCTGGATGTTGGAGTCTCTACACAGATCCGGACAAGGAGGCTGCCGGTTGGGTGTTTTGGTTCAGGATGTACGACTTAGCCGCGGCGGTCCTGCGGGGTCAACCCCAGGATTAGCTCGCGGACTTTTTTTGGATGACATCGACTGAGGCGACCTGGGAAGAGTCCCGATCGGCTCCCACGACGTGATGTGACTTGTCTGTATTGAACCAAGCGGATTAACACCCCGGGTGGCCGTCCGGCGACCGGCGAAGACGGATTTAGCCACCGCTTTCACCCACCAACCAGTCCACTTCGGCACGGCCAAGGGCGTGCATAGGAGAGTGCCTCGTGAGCATGGGCGAAAGTGCCTACGATCGTATCAATGATTACGGTGCCGTCAAGATCGGGCTGGCGAGCCCTTATGACATCCGGAGCTGGTCGTTCGGCGAAGTGAAGAAGCCGGAGACGATCAACTACCGCACCTACCGTCCCGAGAAGGACGGGTTGTTCTGCGAGCGGATCTTCGGGCCCGAGAAGGATTGGGAGTGCGCCTGCGGCAAGTATCGCGGGATGAAGTACAAGGGGATGATCTGCGACCGCTGCGGTGTCAAGGTCACGCACTCGCGAGTGCGCCGCAAGCGGATGGGCCACATCGAGCTGGCCGCGCCGGTCGTGCATATCTGGTTCTTCAAGGCGATGCCCAGCCGCCTGGGCACGCTTCTGGACATGCGCACGACCAGCCTGGAGCGCATCATCTACTTCCAGGACTACGTCGTCGTTGAAACGGGCGACACGCCGCTCAAGGAGCGGCAGCTCATGACGGAGGAAGAGTTCCGCAAGGCCAAGGAGCAATACAAGCCCGGCGGGCAGTACAACGAGGATTTCCAGGCCGACATGGGGGCCGAGGCGGTTCGCAAGCTCTTGATGAAGCTGGATCTGGTCGCGCTTTCCAAGCAGCTGCGCCAGGAGCTCGTCGAGACCTCGAGCAAGCAGAAGATCAAGGACCTGACGAAGCGGCTCAAGGTGGTCGAGGCACTGCGCGACAGCGACAACCGGCCGGAGTGGATGGTGCTCGAGTGCATTCCGGTGATCCCGCCGGACCTGCGCCCGCTCGTACTTCTGGACTCGGGCAACTTTGCCACCAGCGATTTGAACGACCTGTACCGCCGGATCATCAATCGCAACAACCGGCTCAAGAAGCTGGTGGATTTGAATGCGCCGGAAGTGATCATCCGCAACGAGAAGCGGATGCTGCAGCAGGCCGTCGATGCCTTGTTCGACAACAATCGCTGCAAGCGGCCCGTCCTGGGCAGCTCGAACCGCCCGTTGAAGTCGCTCACCGACATGATCAAGGGCAAGCAGGGCCGCTTCCGCGAAAACCTGCTGGGCAAGCGGGTCGACTACTCGGCGCGGTCGGTGATCGTGGTCGGTCCTGATTTGAAGCTGCACCAGTGCGGGCTTCCGAAAAAGATCGCGCTTGAGCTGTTCCAGCCGTTCATCATCCGGCGGCTCAAAGAGCTGGGGCATGCCGATACGATCAAGTCGGCCAAGAAGATGCTCGAGCGCCGCAGCGAGGAAGTGTGGGACATCCTCGAGGAGGTCATCCGCAATCACCCGGTGCTCTTGAATCGGGCCCCGACCTTGCACCGCATGGGGATTCAGGCGTTCGAGCCGGTGCTGGTCGAGGGCAACGCCATCCGGATCCACCCGCTCGTGTGCAAGGGGTTCAACGCCGACTTTGACGGCGATCAGATGGCGGTGCACCTGCCCCTTTCGATCGAGGCGCAGGTCGAGGCCATGACGCTGATGATGGCGACGAACAACATCTTCAGCCCGGCCAACGGCAACCCGATCATCAGCCCCACGCAAGACATCGTCATGGGGGCGTACTACCTGACCGTCGCTCGCCCGAGCGAGCTCGGCGAGGGGATGGTCTTCTCCACCCCCAACGAGGTGTTTCTGGCGCACAGCCAGGGCAAGGTCGGCCTGCACGCGATGATCAACCTGCGGTTGCCGGCACATCGGCGCCTCCGCGGCGACGGCGAGAAGGAATTCAAGCCCGGGATGATCGTCCGGACCACGGTGGGTCGCGTGGTCTTCAACGACATCCTCCATCCCCGGATGCCGTTCTACAACCTGACTCTGGGGCAGAAGCAGCTTCAGGGGATCATCGCCGACTGCTACCAGATCCTCGGCCGGCGCGAGACGATCGCGCTACTGGACCGGATGAAGGATCTCGGCTTCCGCGAGTCGACGCGGTCGGGCTTGTCGTTTGCGACCGACGACCTGAAGACGCCGCTTTCCAAGGACGCGATCATTGCCGAAGCCGAGAAAGAGGTCGCCAAGCAGAACAAGTTCTACCAGCGGGGGATCATCACCGACCAGGAGCGCTACAACAAGGTCCTGGATGCGTGGACGCACGCCCGCGAGCGGATCACGACGGAGATGATGGAAGCCCTCCGCAACGACAGCCGCGAGGGCGAGACCTATCTCAATCCGATTTTCCTGATGGCCGAGTCGGGTGCTCGCGGCGGCGTCGAGCAGATCCGGCAGCTAGCCGGCATGCGCGGCCTGATGGCCAAGCCGTCGGGAAAGATCATCGAGACTCCGATCAAGGCCAACTTTCGCGAGGGGCTCTCGGTGCTCGAGTATTTCAGCTCGACGCACGGCGCTCGCAAGGGGCTGGCCGACACGGCATTGAAGACGGCCGACTCCGGTTACTTGACCAGAAAGCTGGCCGACGTCGCCCAGAACGTCGTGATCACGCTGGAAGACTGCGGCACCTCGCAGGGGATCACGAAGGGGGTCATCTACAAGGGCGAGAAGGTCGAGGTCAGCCTGGTCCAGTCGATCCGTGGCCGCGTCAGCCGGGTCAACATCGTCGACCCATTGACCGACGAGGTCGTGGTTCAAGAGAACGACATGATCACGCTGGCCGCGGCCAAGAAGCTCGAGGAGATGCAGATCGAGAAGATCCAGGTCCGCAGCCCGATGACCTGCGAGGCATCGCTGGGCGTGTGCCGGTGCTGCTATGGAATGGACCTGGCGACCGGCCAGCTGGTCGAGGTGGGGATGGCGGTGGGGATCATCGCCGCCCAGTCGATCGGCGAGCCCGGAACGCAGCTCACGATGCGGACGTTCCACATCGGCGGCGTGGCCACGCGCGGCGTCGAGGAGAAGGACGTCAAGTGCAAGCGCGAGGGCAAGGTCAAGTTCGTCGGCCTGAATATCGTGATCAACGACGAGGGCAAGAAGATCGCGCTGTCGCGCAACGGCGAGATCCAGATCCTGGATGCCAAGGGCCGCGAGCTCGAGAAGTACGACGTGCCCGACGGTGCGATCATGATGGTCGAGGATGGCCAGACGATCGGCCGCGGCGCCATGCTGTGCGAGTGGGACCCGCACAACATCCCGATCCTGGCGGAGGTCGGCGGCAAGGTCCGGTTCGACGACATCGTCGAGGGCGAGACCATGAAGCTCGAGGTCGACCCCTCGGGCCACCAGCGCCGTACGATCATCGAGCACAAGGGTGACCTGCACCCGCAGGTGATCATCGTCGACGCCGAGGGGAAGACCCTCGACTACAAGTATATCCCGGAACGGGCCAGCATCGAGGTCGCCGACGGCCAGATGATCTCGGCGGGCACGCTCCTGGCCAAGACGCCGCGCGAGGTGGGTGGAACCCAGGACATCACCGGCGGGCTGCCGCGGGTCACCGAGCTCTTCGAGGCGCGCCGGCCCAAGGAGCCGGCGGTCATCGCCGAGATCGACGGCCGCGTCGAGCTGCTGGATGAGAAGCGCCGCGGCAAGCGGACGATCATCGTCCGCAACGAGAGCGGAATCGAGCGCGAGCACCTCGTGCCGCACGGCAAGTATCTCCGCGTCCACGGCGGCGACCGCGTCCGCGCGGGCGACCCCCTGGTCGAGGGCCCGCTGGTCCCGCACGATATCCTGCGAATCTCCGGCGAGGAGGCTGTGCAGCGCGATCCGTTGCGCGAGATCCAGAACGTCTACCGGTCGCAGCGTGTGGAAATCGACGACAAGCACCTGGAGATCATCATCGCCCAGATGCTGCGCAAGGTCCGCGTCGAGAGCGTCGGCGACACGAGTCTCTTGCCGGGGTCGGTCATCGACAAGTTCGAGTTCCGCCGTGTCAATCACGACATGATGAGCTGTGTGAAGATCAAGGATCCAGGCGAGGTTGATTTCCGGATTGGAGACATCGTCCCCCGCGACCACTTCGAGCAGGAAAACCTGCGGGCCGAGGGGGCCGGTGAACGCAAAGCGGAATGGATCCGGCCCAAGCCGGCCGCGGCCAGCACCCAGCTCCTGGGCATCACCAAGGCGGCCGTGCAATCCGACAGCTTCATCTCGGCCGCGAGCTTCCAGGAAACGACCAAGGTGCTGACCGAGGCCGCCTTGGCCGGCAAGGTGGATTATCTGGTCGGCCTCAAGGAAAACGTGATCCTGGGGCACCTGGTCCCCGCGGGCACCGGCTTCAAGGCTCATCTCGAAGCCGAGGTCCGCATCCGGCCCGAGGCGCTCGAGGCCCTGGCTGACAAGGGCCCGGCCTACGCCCGTTACCGCGACGAAGCCACCGCCGGGGCCGGAAAGGGCTAGCCGGAAGCCGCGGGAATTCTCGCGTCGCCGGCCAGGCTTGCCCGTGGGACCAGTGCCCGGGAAGCCTGACCGGTTGGGCAAGTGATTCCTCGGATGCGTCAGTTTCCGCGAGCGCCTGAGCCACCGCTTGTGAGCGCTTGCACCAGGTGATCGTTGGCGATTTGCCAGCGGTATCCCGCGGCGATGGTTTTTCCCAGCGCCTGCCGCCGCACTCGCTCCGGGGTGTCGTCGAGCAGGTTGCGCAGGGTGCTCGTGATCGAGTCTTCGCTGGCCGGGTTGAAGTACCACCCGGCGTCGCCGCCGATCTCGGGGAGCGCCGTCGAATCGGCGAGTGCGACGGGTGTTCCCTGGGCCATCGCCTCGACGGCCGGGATGCCGAAGCTCTCGCAAAGCGACGGAAACACAAGGGCGGTCGCCTCGGCGTAGGTGGCCCGCAGCGATTGCCCTTGCCGGTAGCCGGGCATGCGGATCAAGGCGCGCGGACCGGCCGCGGCCGCGGCGTCGCGCAGCGGGCGCGCTTCCGCCTCGCCGCCGGCGCCCACAAGCACGAGGGCGAGATCTCCGGATGCGATCTCGGGAAGCCGGGCGGCGGCGCGGATCAATCGCGGCAGGTTTTTGCGCGGTTGGAAGTTGGCGACCGAGAGCAGGAACGGAACTTGCAGCGGCAGCCCCAGATCGGAACGAACTTGCGCTCGCTCGCGCTCGGTCGCTGGCTCGAAGAAGAGATCGTCGGCGCCGTTGGGGACATAGGACACCCGGTCGGCGCAGGCGCGGAAAGGCTTCGCGCAGCCGCTGCGAGTTGAAGTGCGAGACCGACAGGATGAGATCGGCGCTCTCGAAAACGCGGCCGAGCAGCGCGCGCTTGCGGGGGGGCTCGAACTGGAGGTTTTGCCAGACATCGTGGCTAGTGACCGCGCGCCGCGCTTTTGGTCGGCACCAGCAATTCGGCCGGGCAATAGACCCAGTCCTGGGGACCCGTCCACCATTCGATGGGCGGCCACGGTTTCAGCCGCCACCAGCGCAGCATGTCGCGAGTGCGCAAGGGCAGCTCGGTGCGGGGGCGGTCGTTGAGCGACTGCCAGTAGGCCAGCCCGTCGGGATGGGTCATGCGGCCGGTCGCCACGCTGAGCGTGATTCCGGGCCGGCGGGCGAGTCGTTCGAGTTGTGCCAGCGCGTGCCGCGTCACGCCGGTCGGACCGTGGCAGGCATCCATGTCGTAGAAGAGGGCGACTTGGAGGGAGCCCGGGTGCGATGAGTTCACGGATTGGATGGTATGTGGCGGGCCGCGGGCTGTCAATTCCGGGCGTGCCAGAAGAAGGTCTCTCGGGGCATAGCAATTGCTGATCTTGAATCCAGGCCGTTCGCGACAAACAATGGAGTGAGCAGAGCGACGTGGAGCAGCGAGATGATCGGCCCGGCGCGATCGGTTCGAATCCTGGGTATGGCGCGGTCGCAAAGGAGACGGAGCATGGAAGAGACCGGTGGGGTCGTCGGGAGTCAGTCCTCGCAAGGATCAAGCTCGCCGCCCAAGTTTCCCGGCCGGCACGCGCTGCGAGACCAGGAAATCCTGTGGCTCGAATTCCTGGAGATGGGCCGCGCGGTCGTCGACTCGCTGGCCAAAAGCGTCGAGGCCCTGTGCGAGGGCCGGCTCGACGTCGTGCCCGAGGTCAAGAGGCTGGAAGAGAGCTCCGACAGCGCCGAGGTGCGGATCGAACAAGAGTGCCTGCGCGTGCTGGCGCTTTTCGAGCCGGTGGCCTCGGACCTGCGGCGCATGGCGACCGTCTTGAAGGTCAGCCGCGACTGGGAGCGGATCGCCGATCTGGCCGCGCGGATTGCACGGCGCGCCCACAAGCTGGCAGCCACGGCGGACGTGGCGCCGGTGCCGGAATTGCTCAAGACGCTCGCTCGCGACGCCCTTGTACGGGTAAGCGAGAGTTTTGATGCGCTCGAGAGCAAAGACGCCGAGCGCGCTCGCGCGGTGTTCGAGGGCTACAAGCTGATCGGGCGCCAGTGCCGGCTGCTTCGCCGGGAGTTGAAGGAGTCGATTCGCAGGCAACCCGAACAGCTCGACGCCTGGCTGCAGCTTTTGAGCACCGCGAGGCATTTCGAGCGGATCTCTGATCTCGCGACCGACGTCGCGGAGGCGACCGTCTACCTGCGAGAGGGGATCACCATCCGGCACAGGCTTGAAAAACCCGCTGCCAGCGAATGATCGCGCGTTCTATTGATCGCTCGTTATGTCTCGGTCATGAGGAACACCCACGATGACGATTCCCCGTCGCTTGCCCGTCTGTTTCGCGGTGACCGCGGCCTTTGGCCTCTGGTCGCTGCACGTCGCCGCCCAGGTGGTGCCCAAGGCGGGCGCAGACTCCAAGCCAAGCGCGCGGCCGATTCCGCGGTGATCTTGCAGGTTGCAGGCGAGGTTTCGCACCCACTGGCGCTTTCCGCGGAGGAGTTTTCCAAGCTGCCGCGCCAGGCGATCGAGGCGAAGGGTCACGACGGCACAACCGCCCGGTATGAAGGCGTTGCCCTGGTGGAGATCCTCGCGAAAGCGGGGGCGCCCGTGGGAAAAGAGCTGCGCGGTCCGGCGATGGCCACGTTCCTGATCGTGGAGGCCTCTGACAATTACCGCGCGGTTTCGCGCTGGCGGAGCTGGATCCGGCGTTTACCGATCGCGTGATCCTCCTGGCCGACCGCCGCGACGGCCAGCCGATTTCAACGAAGGAGGGACCGCTGCGGATCGTGGTGCCGGGCGAGAAGAAGTTTGCCCGCTGGGTCAGGCAGGTGATCAAGCTGCGAGTCGGCCGCGCGTGAATCACGCGATCGCTCTCGTGATCGTGGTCGCAAGATCGCGGCGGGAAATTAGCCTGGTGTCGTCCGCTGGAAGAAGGGTTTCGCCTGCCAGCCTCTTGTTACGCAATCCCCGGACCATTACAGTCCAGGAACGAGGCTGGCCCTCGCATTTGCGGGCCCGCGGGAAGACTTTTGATAGACCGCCTTGATCGCGGAAACATCACCCGGCGCCAGGCGATGACGCGCGGCAACACGGGCGCCTGCCTTTTCGTGTGTTTCAAGAGACTGATCTCGACGGAGACCCACCGATGTCGCGAACCGGACTCGCTCCCGAAGAAAGTGAATCGGAGACAGTGTTTGAAGACGGCGGCCGCGGCGAGTGCCGCATGCTTGGTGCCGACCATGATTCCGGCGTCGGCCCTGGGCCGAGGGGGCGCGACCGCGCCGAGCGAGCGAATCGTCCTGGGGGCGATCGGCATGGGTTCCCGCGGCGAGTACGACCTGAAATGGATGCTCCGCGAGAAAGACATTCAGTTCGTCGCGATCTGCGACGCGCGCAAGGTTCGGCGCGAGGCGATCAAGCAGATCGCCGACCAGCACTACGGAAGCTCCGACTGCCAGATGTATCCCGAGATGGGGGAATTCCTGGCGACGCGCCCGGACATCGACGCGCTGTTGATCGCGACCGGCGACCGCTGGCACTCGCTCGCGGCATGCCATGGCGATGCGGGCCGGTAAGGACGTGTATTCCGAGAAGCCCTCGAGCATGACGATCGCGGAAGGGCGCACGGTGGTGGAGACGGCGCGGCGTTATGGCCGCGTTTATCAGACGGGCGTGCAGCGGTTGAGCGAGGCGAAGTTTGTGGCGGCCATCGAGCTGGCTCGCTCGGGACGCCTGGGCTACGTACACACCGTCCGCGCGCACATCGCACCCTGGGACGCCGCCGAGATGAGCCATGCCTGGCTGCCCGAGGAGCCCGCAGCCGTCCAAGGAGGAGGTTGACTGGGACGCGTGGCTTGGCCCGTGCCCGTGGCGTCCCTACAACTCGACCTACGTCAAGCGGTGGGTGGCGCGGTCACTACGATTTCCACACGAGCTGCATCGGCGAATGGGGCGCGCACACCTTCGCCCAGTCGCAGGCCGGGATCGATGCGCTCAACGACTTCGGCGGTCGAGTATCAGCTACGTCAAGAACTCAAGCGGCGACGGCATGGTCACCAAGTTTGCGAATGGCGTTCAGATGGTCCTCTCGCGCGGCGACAAGTACTGGCACGGGTCGTGCGGCATGCGCTTTGAAGGGACCGACGGATGGGTGGCCGTCGCCGACAGCTACAAGGAGCCGGAGGTGTCGTCGCCGGGGCTGCTGGAGGATGGCAAGAAGCTGCTGGCCGACTACATGGACCGCACGCAGCGGCCGATGAACCATGTCCGGCAATTTCTTCGACTGCGTCAAGTCGCGGCAGACCGCGGTGGCCAGCCCCGACGTCATGCACCACACGATGAGCACGGTCCACGCCGCCAATATCTGCATGTGGCTGAAGCGCGATTTGAGGTACGACCCGGTGAAGGAGGAATTCATCAACGATCCCGAGGCCAACCGCTTCCGCACCCGAGCCGCAGCGCGAGCCGTGGATCTATTGATTTCCTCCCGCCGTCCGCCAGGAGCACCCGAGATGACGAGAACGTTGCTGTGCCTGGGCTGCGTGGCCGCGCTGTGCGCTCGGGGCAATTGCTCCGTCGCTGGCCGCCAGGACGCCCAACCCCCGGAGCAAGATCGGCAGGACAAGCTGATCGCGGTGTTGAAATCAGACGCGCCGCTCAAGGAGAAGGCGGACGCGTGCCGCGAGCTGGCGCTCATTGGCGACAAGAACGCCGTGCCTACCCTGGCCGCGCTGCTCGGGCGACGCGAAGCTCTCGCACCTGGCGCGCTACGGCCTGGAGCCGATCCCGGATCCGGCCGTCGACGACGCGCCTGCGCGAGGCGCTCGCCAAGCTCAAGGGGCGGCCGCTCGTGGGGGTGATCGGCAGCCTGGGGGTGCGGCGCGACGCCAAGGCGGTCGGTCCGCTTTCGGGACTGCTCAAGGACTCGGATCCCCTGGTGGCCCAGGCCGCGGCGCGATCGTTGGGGCGGATCGGAAACCAGGCCGCGGCGCAAGGCGATCGAAGCCGCGTGGGGGGATGCACCGGCGGCGAACCGGATCGCGCTGGCCGAGGGCTTGTTCCGCTGCTCTGACCGACTGGCGGCTGAGGGCAAGCAGAGCGAGGCCGGCTCAATCCTGGACCGGTTGAATCGGCCCGAGTCACCAGCCCAGGTTCGCGAGGCCGCCGCGCGGAAAGCGCGGTTCCTCCGCCTGGAGAGTGGTCCGACCTTGTAAGAGGTTTTGATGACCACGACGCGACGCGAATTGTTACGCCTGGGCATGGCCGCCGCGGGCCTGGGATTGCCGGCCTCGCTGCAGGCAAATCAGGGCGAACCGGCACCGGCGCTGCCGGAACCCACGGCCAAGCACCTGCCCCGCTGGCGCGGATTCAATCTGCTGAACAAGTTCATGGCCGAGGGTCAAAAGCCCTTCGAAGAACGCGATTTCGCCGATATCGCGGAGTTGGGGTTTGATTTCGTTCGCCTGCCGCTCGATTACCGATGCTGGACCGACCCTGATCAGCTCACGACTCTCAAGGAGCCAGCCCTCAAGGAGATCGACCAGGCGGTCGAGCTTCGGCCGAAAGCACGCCATCCACGTCCAGATCAACTTCCACCGGGCCCCGGGTTCACGGTGGCCAAGCCTCCGGAGCCCGATCGGTCTGGACCGATGCCGAGATTCTGAAAGTTTGTGCACAACACTGGGCAGCCTTCGCCGCTCGCTATCAGGGGATCCCGAGCACCCTGGTCAGCTTCAACCCGTTCAACGAGCCTGACGACAAGGTCAAGCCCGAGGACCATCGTCGCGTGATCGAGCGGGTCGCGGGGGCAATCCGCGAGCGCGACCCGCAGCGGCTGATCGTCTGCGACGGCCGCTCGTGGGCGACGGTGCCGCCGACCGAATTGATCGGGCTCGACGTCGCGGCAGCGATGCACGACTACAACCCGATGCCGCTGACGCATTACAAGGCGTCGTGGGCCAACTGGGACGAGAGCTGGCCGGAGCCGATCTGGCCGCTGAAGCTCAACAATGGCAAATATGTCGTCCGCGGCCACGATTGCCCGCGAGCTGATCAATCCCTGGAAAGAGTTTGAAGCCAAGGGAGTTGGCGTCATGGTCGGCGAGTTCGGCGTCCACAATTTCACGCCTCACCGGTACGTCTTGTCGTGGATGAACGACACGCTCGCCGAGTTCAAGAAGGCGGGCTGGGGCTGGGCGTTATGGAACTTTACCGGCAGCTTCGGCGTGTGCGACAGCGGTCGATTCGACGTCGCGTATGAGACGTGGCACGGCCGACAGCTTGACAGGGCGATGCTCGAGCTGCTGCAGGCGGGCTGAGCCCGCCCTCGGGCGCGATTCTTGAGCGTGGGGCTCGGCTCGGCCAGACTGGACGCGGATCGCCCCGGACAGCGGCTGCCGCCAACAAGAGCAGTTCGGCGCACCCCCTGCTGATAGTGGTGTCTCGAGCGATTGTCCTGGGGCGCGGCGGCTCTTCGCGTGCGACCTTGGGCGCTCACACTGGAGATCTCAATGCGGATTCAGACTTTCAGCGTCCTGGCCGGCAGCGAGGTGTGCAATGCCCGCTGCCCGTTCTGCATCTCGAAGATGACGCCGCCCCAGGGCGTCGAGCTGAAAGAACCCGAGGTCAACTGGCGCAATTTCAAGATCGCGTGCCGCCTGGCCGAGCGCTGCGGCGTCACGACCGCCATGTTCACCGGCAAGGGTGAGCCGACCGTCTTCCCCGAGCAGATCACGAAGTACCTGCACGCGATGGCCGAGTTCCAGTTCCCGATCATCGAGCTGCAAAGCAATGGGATCCTCATCATCAGCCGGCCCGAGGCCTATTCGAAACACCTGCACGACTGGCACGGGCTGGGCATGACGACGATCGCGGTTTCGATCGTGCACTTTCTGCCGGAGAAGAACCGCGTCATCTATCTGCCGTACAAGAAGGAATACATCGATTTGCAGGCCCTGATCCGGATGTTGCACGAGCATTCGCTGTCGGTCCGGCTTGCCTGCGTGATGGCGCACGGCTTCATCGACAGCCGGCAAAGCTTGCAGGAATTGATCGATTTTGCCAGGGAGCACGAGGTCGAGCAGCTCACGCTGCGGCCGGTGAACAAGCCGGCGACCAGCCGGGACGAGGAGGCCTTTGGCTGGACCAACGAGCATCACCTGCGGCCCGAACAACTGGCCGAGATCCGCGGCTTCCTCGAAATCAAGGGGGCGCTCCTGATGACGTTGATCCACGGGGCGCAGGTCTACGACGTGGGAGGCCAGAACGTCTGCCTGACCGACTCGCTGACCATTGACGCGAAGTCGGACGACTTGCGGCAGCTCATCTTCTTTCCGGACGGACATCTGCGCTACGACTGGCAGTACCCCGGAGCGATCTTGTTATGAAGGCATTCTCAGCCATCACGACGGTTTACAGCTATTATCTGCCGGAGATCCGGGAGCTGATCACGCACTTGACCGCGAGATTCCCCCACGACGTCTTCCTGCGGTCGATCTCGCCGGGGCTGGACGACTTTCATCATCCGATCATCGACAAGCTGGTTGCCGCTCACCGGCACGACGTGCCGGCACTCGGCGGCTTTGCCCATCGCTATCCGACGGCAGGCGCGGAGGAAGGCATCCGTGAGTACTTGACGATGCTGGCATCGCGGGACATCAGGCAGATTTACGTCTGGAAGGGAGACTACGAAGGCTACCGCGAGGTCGCGAAGACGCGCCCATCGCGACGGTGGAAGTGGAATATGACGCTGATCCGGCGGCGCTGCCGCCCGGGCACTGGCTGCTGTCGAACCCATCGGCCCGCAACGGCATGATCGTGCCGCGCAGAGCGCATCCTGACGATCGCCGAGGCCGGCCACCAGGTCTTCTACGACCTCTCCTACCTGGGAGCGACCGGCGCCCACGTCTTCGATCTCGCTCATCGAAACATCGTCGCGGCGGCGATCTCGTTTTCCAAGCCGTTTGGGCTGTTTTATTATCGCATCGGATTCACGTTCTGCCGCGAGCCCGTTCCGTCGCTGTTTGCGAACAAATGGTTCAAGAACATTTTTGGTCTCTTGATCGCCGAGTGCATTCTGGACGAGATCGATCATCCGAAGCTCATCCAGAAATACAAGGGTATTCAAGCCGACATCGTGCGCCGCATCAACGAGGAGTGTGGGCTCGATCTTTCCGCGAGTGATGCCTTCCTCCTGGCCAAGTTGTCGGCGGCTGCGGCTGCGCAGTTGCCGGCCGACCGGAAGGAACTGACGACGAGATTCAAGCGAGGCGACTGGTATCGCTTCTGCCTGACGCCGTATTTCGAAGAGTACGAGCGCCGTGGTTAGGCCGACAGGCGTGCCGTACGATTTCCCGCCAAGGAGAACTGCCGTGATCGAGGACCCCGCATCGGGCTGCGCTCGCCCCGGTCGGCGCGGCGAGGGCGCTTCTGACTGAAACCGCCAGGAGATCGCGACGTCACTCGATGTGCTCGACGGTCCAACCGCGCGTGGCCACCAGGAAGTCGGCGATCACGAGCCGATGGCACTCCGCGACGCGCTTCTCTGCGCACATGAGACAGAATGGTGCCGGCAGCGTGGGGATCCGGCCAACCAGCAATTCGCCCGCGCTGGCGAACAATTCACGATAGAGACCAACCGGATCGTTCACGTCGCGAAACAGGTTTCCTAGCTCGAGGATCGAGTGGTAGGCGATCCCACGATCCGCGAGCAGCTTTTCGATGCCCTTCTCGGGCGACCGGGCCTTGACGTACGCACCCATGCTGGCCCGGTCCGGGTGGATGCGCACGTCGGCGACCGAACGGATCTTGTGCTGAGCCAGAAGTTTGGCAAAGTCGTCCGGGACGCGCCCGCCATAGCCGATCGTGTAGAATTTCATCGTGTTTGTGCGCTCGATCGCCGCGGGGCTGCGCCCGCGCAAACGGCTTTGCGTCAGGACCGGAAGATCAGTTAATGAGCATGTCGTGTCCGCGGGCAGGTCCCGTGGGGAACTTGTTGAGATCGACGTTGAAGAACGGGTCGACCTTCATTCCGTCGGGCCCGACGTGGACGAGTCGTACGTAGAACCGGCCGGAGTGGTCGAGCGTCGAGAGCAGCGAGTTCGAGACGTACATTCGCTTGCCGTCGCCCGTGACGTGCATCATGTTGGGCTGGACGCATGGGGAGACGGTGCTCGTGAGCTTCGGATGTTCCGGGTCGGAGACGTCCCACTGCTGGATGAGGTTGTCGCCGAAGCAGCTCACGTAGAGGTAGCGGTCATCCGGGCTTTGACGCAGGTCGGCGGGGAGGGCGCCGGTGTCGGCCACCTTCTTGAATTCGTAGCTGCCGCCGCCGTTGCCCTTGAAGAGCCAGATCGTGTTATCGAGGGCGCAATTGGTGAAGCCGTAGTTGTTCTCGGGTTTCAGGCTCCAGCGGACCTCGAGCGGGGCGAGGCCGGTCTTGCCGACCTGCAACGGCTGGCGGTTCTTGAAGTCCCAGACGACGAGCTCGCGGCCAAAGTCTTTCAGGTCCATCTGGGCCAGCGGCTTCTGGTAGGTGCGCAGCGGTGTGAAGCTGCTCGTGACCATGCGGTTGAACCGGGGCTTGACCGCCACGTCGTAGCCGTAGGGCGCATCGCCAGGGTTTTCCAGGCGCCGGATGAACTGCCCATCGTTGGTGAACTCGGCCAGCCCGGTCGGCAGGCCGCCGTTGGCCGACCCCAGGAAGCTGATGAGCATGCGGCCCGGCAGGGCATAATAGCTGTGCGGGCCCGAGAGACCGGACAGCTCGCGGACGTTGTCGATCACCTTTTCGACAGTCGGCTTGGAGGGATCGGTCGCGACGTCCAGGATCCAGATCCGGCTGGAAAACAAGCCTCCGGCCCAGATCTTGGTCCGGTCGTCGGTGTAACCGAAGTGGTGCGTTTCGTTACCCTTGGAACCGAGGTCGACGGTACGGATCACGGTGCCGTACGCTGCACTGTCGGGGTTCACGTCGATGACGGCGAAAAAGTCGTTGTCCTGGGCGTCGGCGTCAACACAAAACAAGTAAAGATACTTTTCGGGCCGATCGAGACGCTTCACAAACGGCGACAGGCAGGTTTCAGCGGGCGCCCTTGACGGCACCAATCCCGAGGTCAGCAGGGTTGCGAGCAGCACCCATCCGGGCACCCGATATTCGCGAGACGACGGCAATCGCGTCATTGTTTTCATCCTCAAGGGGAATGTCCCGGGACGCCGCGGTTTGCGAGAGCCATCCCGTCAACCGTCCGACCGGCCGCGGCGATTTGGCGCGGTCAATGATTGAGCGCACGGCGTGCCTGGCGGGGCGGCGCCAGCACGAACGCAGCCAGGACCGCCATGCCGAACAGCGTGTAGACCACCGTGAAAACCCACGGCGGAAAGCTGAAAAAGATCAACTGGTGTGCCCAGTAGCCGATGAAGTCGCCTCCGTAGCTTGCTTGTCCCCCCTTTGCGCGGAGCTGTTGCTCCCACACCGTCAGCGGGCACGGGATGCCGGCCAGCGACTCGGCGACGACGATTCCGATCGCGATCAGATGGATCACGCGGAACCAGACGTTGCGGATCCAGTTCCAGCGGAGAACGATCCCGATCAGGATCGCCATCAGGCCAAACACCACGAAGCTCACGTAGGAAGCGTGAATCACGACCATGAGGTCGGCGAGCATTCGAGCCCACAGCATGGACGGCCTCCTCGGCCAAGACACCGCAAACCAGGGACCTTGCCTCCGATGATACCCATTCAGCGGACAGCCGGCACCAGAGTGCGGCCAAATGCCCCTCCGGCGGCGCGACAGATGTGAACGTCGGGCGTGACACCCGTCCTCGCGGCGTAACCGGTGCGGACTGCCTCGCTGAATTCGCCGGCGCACTCGGCGCGGACCAGGTTGACGGTGCATCCGGCCCAGCCGGCGCCTGAGAGCTTTCCGCCGAGGAAACCGGGGGAATCCTGGGCGATCTCGATCAAGCCATCGAGCGCCGGCGAGCTATTCGCGAAGTCGTCGCGGCTGGAGGCGTGCGAGGCCGTCATCAACCGGCCAAACGCGATGAGATCGCCGGATCTCAGAGCGTCGACACCAGCGCGCACCCGCTCGTTTTCGCTGAGCACGTGCCGGGCACGCAGGCGCCCGATCGGGTCGAGGCGATCCCAGTCGGCGAGCAGTTGATCGTGCGGCACCAGCGAGAGCAGGAACTCGCCCTGGTGGGGAATGCGGTCGCGAAATGCGGCTGAGATGCGCTCGCACTCGCTGCGTCTCTGGTCGTACATCCCGTCCGCCAGCCGGCGCGAGGTCAGCGAGTCGCACACCACGATCGCCGGCGCAGGCTTGCCCAGCGGCAGGAGCTCGTGCCGGCGCGAGCTGCAATCCAGGAACAGGGCGGAGTCGGCGCGGCCGAACAGACTGGAAAACTGGTCGAGCAGGCCCGAGCCAACTCCCACGAACTCGTTCTCCGATCGCCGCAGCACTTCGGCCAGCTCCATGCGCAGCGGGTCGCCCGCATCGCCTGCGAAATCGTCGCCCGACCGGCGTGGTACGAGGCCAAGCTGGATCAGAAACCACGCCACGGAAGACTGAAGGCTCGCCGAGCTGGAGAGGCCGGCGCCAGCGGAACATCCCCCAGCACGGCTGCCTCGAAGCCCGACGCGAGCGGGCCGGCCCACTCGGAGACGGCCCAGCAGACGCCCCGTACGTAGCGCGTCCACGAACCCGGCTCGCTCGGCGAGAGGTCCTGGAGCGAGAAAAGGTCGGTCTGTCCGAATTTGACCGATAGGACCTTGGCGTGGCATCCAGCGGTTCGGCGGCCGACCACGACGGTCGACCGATCGATCGCGGCGGCCATGACCAGGCCGCCGTTGTAATCGGTGTGGTTGCCCAGGAGCTCGACTCGCCCAGGCGCGCACCCAAAGACCGTGGGCTCGCCGCCGAATCGATCGGAGAACGCGCTACGGGCCTGCGCCACCAGAGTGTCCCACGAGGCGCGCATGGCAGGCCCTCAGGAACAAGGCCGGATTCCGCCGGTGAAAAACCGGGGAAAGCCGCTCACGATCACCGATGCCCCGGCGGCTTGGAGGCAGTCTGGCAGACACGGCCCCAGGCGGGTTGTCCGCCTCGGGGCCGTCGAAGCTCACCGGGCGAGGCGTCAGGCGATCGTGGAGGGCGCGAACGCGTTGGATGCCTCGCGCAGCAGGTTGGCCTTATCGGTCTTTTCCCAGGTAAACTCGGGTTCCGACCGGCCGAAATGGCCGCCGCTGGCGGTCTTGCGGTAAATCGGCCGTCGCAGGTCGAGGTGCTTGATGATTCCCGAGGGGTTGAGCCGGAAGTGCCGCCGCACCAGGTCGGAGATCATGGAATCGGGCAACGTGCCGGTCCCCTGCGTGTCGACGTGGACGCTGACGGGCTCTGAAACGCCGATGGCATAGGCGAGCTGGATCTCGCATCGTTCGGCGAGGCCGGCGGCCACGATGTTCTTGGCGACGTAGCGGGCCATGTAGGCGGCCGAGCGGTCGACCTTGGTGGGGTCCTTGCCGCTGAAGGCGCCACCGCCATGGCGGCCCATGCCGCCGTACGTGTCGACGATGATCTTGCGCCCCGTCACGCCGGAGTCCCCGTGCGGGCCGCCGATGACGAACTTGCCCGTGGGGTTGATGTGGTATGTCGGCGAGCCGGTCACCAGCTCTGGCGGCAAGATGGGATCGATCACCAGGTTTTTGATGGTTTCGACGATCTGGGCATGGGAGACGTTCGCATCGTGCTGCGTCGAGACAACGACGGTATCGACGCGGACCGGCGTGAAGCCGTCGTATTCGATCGTCACCTGGCTCTTGGAATCCGGCCGCAGCCACTTGATCGTGCCGTCTTTGCGCAAGTCGGTGATGCGGTTGATGATCCGGTGGGCCAGCGCAATCGGCATCGGCATCAGCTCGGGCGTGTCGTTGCAGGCGAAGCCGAACATCATTCCCTGGTCGCCGGCACCGATATCCTTGCCGCGCGCGTTATCCTCGTCGACGCCCATCGCGATATCCGGCGACTGCTTGCCCAGGGCGACCATGACGGCACAGGTACCGGCATCGAAGCCCATCTCGCTGGACGTGTAGCCGATCTCGCGCACCACCTGGCGAACGATCGACGGATAATCGATGAGCGCCCTGGTCGTGATCTCGCCCGCCAGGCAGACGAGCCCGGTGGTGAGCAGGCTTTCGCAGGCGACCCGCGCATACGGATCCTGCTCCAGGATGGCATCCAGGATGCCGTCGGAAATCTGGTCGGCCATCTTGTCGGGATGGCCCATCGAGACGGATTCGCTCGTGAATAGATAGCGATCGTTATGAGGCACGGATTCTAGTCTCCTCGGAAACAAACATCACAACGTCAGATGTCCAGTGTCGCGTAGGCTTTCGGGCGAAAGGACGAAGCCACTCGGGTCGCGCTCCGCCGGGAGGGTTGCCGCATGAGAAGACGAAATTCTAACAAAACCGTGCGCCGATGAAAAGAAATGTCGTCCTTCGGCCCGTTGCTGTTGCATTTCCCAATCGGTCTGGAAATCGTTGTCCGTCGCGCTCCCGAAGTTCGACAGATGCAGGGCGTCGGCGAGCCGGCGGGGAGAACTGCGCGGTAGACGCTAGCGCTTCGCGCGGGCTAGTCGTCGTCGACATCCATGTCTGCGTCGGTATCGGGTTCCGTGCCGTCGCCGTCGCCGACCCCGCCGACGTCCGATTCATTGGCATCCATGCCGGGCGACTGGGCGTCGCGGTCGCGTCGATACCAGCTATAGAGCAGGCGGTGGGTGGCGTAATCGAGGAGCGCCTGCGAGCTCGCGAATTCATACACGCCGCGCTCACCGTTTTCCAAGAGCGAGACGGTGGAAGGCGTGATATAGGCTCCGTCGGCCCGGCGCAGAGATCGGCGAGGAAGACAGGGAAATTTTCGGCGGCCGACTGGCTGCGCCGCTCGCCCAGGTAAGCGTAACTCATCTGATTCTCGACGACGCGGAACGCGATTCGGGGGTCGCGGCGCACGATGATGACCTCTCCCACCGGGTCGCGTGGCGTTCTGGCAGCGCGGCTGCGGCGGGTGGAGGCCTTGGGCTTCATCAGGGCCAGGCGCGGATCCCCGAGACGACCGTCGACGGCCAGCGTGGCGACTGAACCTGGCGAAATTCATCCTCGGCCTTGATCCGCCCGGCGCAGATGAGCTCGACGCGGTCCCATGGCACCCAGTGCGTCGGCTCGCCGCGCAGACCCTCGGTGCGGAACCCCTCGGGGAGGCACGCGGCCCGATGAATTGTGCGAGGCGGGCTCAGATCGGGAAACTGGTCGGTCGCGAAGCTTCCGCCGCGACCTTGGCCTCGTACAGGCCGTCGAGCAGCGAGCGCACCTGCGCTTGCTCGAGCGGCTGCGGCCACGGGCGGGAGCGCGGGCGAGCCACACAACGGCGTCGGTGGGGTGCAGCCCCGTCACGCGGCAAAACAGGTCGCGGAGCTCCTGGGGATCGTCGATCTCGTCGAAGATCACCAGGCGGTACTGAACCGGCTTCTTGGCCATGACGCGTCAAAGCTCCGCAGACCGAATCAGACGTCGTCGAACGCTGCCGCTCTCGCTCGTGGAAGCCCGTAGACGAGTTTGAATGCGATCGGATCAAGAATTCGATGCAGGTCTGCGAGGGTGCAGCTCGTGCCCTGTAGCAATCCAAAGAGTGCTTACGCCAGGCATATCCAGGGTCTATTCGCGGGCTGCGACGTGAGGCGAATTCATCCTATCACGCTGGTCGCGGCTAGCCAATCGCCGCAAAAAAAGGAACGTCGCGAATGTACGGGCCGGGCAGCGCCGACTGGCCAGGCGGGTGGGTGTGCCCGCGGCCTTAATGTGGTAGTCTGAAAACCGCTTCGTGCGCCGCGGGTTCACACGGGGGCCGACCGCGTCAGCCGGTCGCACTGCCGGTTCGATTTAAAGGGAACGATCGTTGCGTCAGCTCGGAACCTTGCCGAAGGACGTGGACTCAAAGGTCTTTGTCGACTATCTGCTGACTCTCGGGATGAAGAGTCGGGTCGACGAGCAGCCCGAGGGGTGGATCGTCTGGATCTATAACGAGGACCATCTCGAGCGCGCGTGCCGAGCTGCGCGGCTTCCTGAGCGCGCCGAGGAATCCGCGCTACCAGGAGGCGGTCGACGCCGCCAAGGCGATCCGCCGACAGGATCAGTTGCTCGATCATCAATTTCGGAAGAACTACCGGGAGGTTTCCAACCTCTGGGCATACCCCGGGCTGCGCCGGCGGCCTTTGACATTCGCCTTGGTGGCGGTGTGCCTGATGGTGTTCTTCCTGCAGGAGTCGTCCCACAATCATTCGCTCGTGTACGACAAGCTGGTGTTCACGACGCCGCACGTGGACCCCGACGGGCGGGTGCACAGCAACGGCTTGAAGAACATCGTTCATGGCGAGGTTTGGAGGCTGGTCACGCCGATTTTTCTTCATTTCGGCATCCTGCATCTCGTATTCAACATGTCGGCGCTCACCGCGCTTGGCACGATGATCGAGGTTCGCAAGGGGACGCTTCGACTGGCGGGGCTGGTCCTCGTGACGGCCGTCGTCTCCAATCTCGGCCAGTACCTCTACATGGAGCGAATCGATCCCGGCGAGTTCCACCCCTTCGGCGGCATCTCGGGGGTGCTCTGCGGATTCTTCGGCTACGTCTGGATGAAGGGTCTGTACCAGCCCGAAGAGGGGATGATCATGCATCCCAACAGCATCATCCTCGGCCTGCTCTGGATCGTGCTGTGCATGACCGGCGAGCTGGGCCCGATCGCCAATGCCGCACATGTCGTCGGGCTGGTCGTGGGAGTGGCGTTTGGCGTACTGCGGTACTAGCGGGTCAGCGCGGCTGGGCCTTCGGAACGACGTCATGAGTTCACCAGCGATGCTCCAGGGTGCACCGCGGCCGCCGTGATCGGCGGCGGATTCATCGGCCCGGTGCACGTGGAAGCGCTGCGGCGGATCGGCGTCGAGGTCCTTGGCCTTCTGGGGTCGAGCGTCGAGCGTGCGCGCCAGGTCGCCGGCCGGCTGGCGATTCCGCGCGTGTACCGCGATCTCGACGACCTGCTCGCCGATGAGCGCGTGGGCGTGGTGCACGTCGCGTCGCCAAACCAGCATCACTTCGTCCAGGCGAAACGGGTGCTGGAATCGGGTCGCCACGTCATCTGTGAAAAGCCCCTGGCCACCTCTTCACAACACGCGACGGCGCTTCAAGCCCTTGCCGAATCTCGTCCCGCCCAGGCGGCCGCGGTCAATTACAACGTGCGGTATTACCCGCTCTGTCACGAGATCCGCGAGCGGATCGGCTCCGGCGCGCTGGGCCGCGTGCTCAGCGTCACCGGTTCGTATGTTCAAGACTGGCTGCTCGCTCCCGAAGACTACAACTGGCGGGTCGAGGCCGGCGGGCCTGCGAATCTGCGCGCCGCGGCTGACATCGGCACGCACTGGATGGACCTCGCCCAGTTCCTCGTCGGCGCACCGATCCGCGCCGTGAGCGCCGACCTGGCGACCTTTCATCCCAAGCGGCGGAAGCCCGCGGGCTCGCCCGAGACATTTGGCGGCACGGCCGATCCCACGAACGGCGCGGCCGCGGCGGACGTCGACGTCACCACCGACGACCACGCCGGGGTGCTCCTCCGGTTTGACGGCGGGGCGCGTGGGCAGTTTCATGTCTCACAGGTGACCGCGGGTCGAAAAAATCGGTTGACGATCGAGATCGCCGCAACTCTGGGCGCCCTGTGGTGGGACAGTGAGTCGCCGAACCGGCTGTGGATCGGGTCTCGAAACGGGCCGAACCAGGTGCTGGAGCGGGACCCTGCGCTGCTTGGCCGCACGGCTGCCGCGCTCTGCCATTATCCCGGCGGGCATGCCGAAGGATTTCCGGACACATTCAAGCAGCTTTATCTCGACGTCTACGGCTGGATCACCGCGGGCCGGCAAGCCGGCGTGCCCGCCGGGTTCCCGAGCTTCGCCGATGGTTGCCGGGAGGTCGAGCTTTGTGAAGCGATCGCACAGAGCGCCGCCACCCTGCGCTGGGTGAGCCTCGCCGACCGAGAGTGAGCCCCTGAAACTTGCGCCGTTAATGCCCATAGCCTGTGGAGAATTCCCTTGATGAAACTTGGCTTTGTCTCAGCGATCTTACCGGAATATACGCTCGACCAGGTGCTCGGCTTCGCGCAACAGGCTGGCTTTTCCAGTGTCGAGCTCATGTGCTGGCCACCGGGTAAGTCCGAGCGACGGTACGCAGGGGTCACGCACCTGGACGCCGGCGACCTGTCGCCGGGCGCAATCCAGAAGGTTCGCGAAGTTGTGGCGGCTCACCGCGTGGCGATCTCGGGGCTTGGCTATTATCCGAATCCGCTCTCGCCGGATCGGCGCGAGGCGGAGGTCGCGACGTCTCATCTGCGCAAGGTGATCGACGCCGCGCAGGCGCTCGGCCTCGGTGTCGTGAACACATTTGTCGGCCGCGACCCGAGCTTGACGGTCGAGGCCAACTGGGCGAGATTCCTCGAAGTTTGGCGGCCGATGATCGCGCATGCCGAGGAAAAAGGGGTCAAGATCGGCATCGAGAATTGCCCGATGCTGTTCACGGGCGACGAGTGGCCCGGCGGCAAAAACCTCGCCACGACACCCGCGATCTGGCGCCGGATGTTCGAGGACATCTCGAGCCCTAATTTCGGCTTGAATTTCGATCCCTCGCACCTGGTCTGGCAGCAGATCGACTACATCGCCCCGCTTGCGGAATTCAAGGATCGAATCTTCCACGTGCACGCCAAGGACGCGCGGATCGACCGCGCCCTGCTTGACCAACATGGAGTGATGTCTTATCCCAAGCTCTGGCACACGCCGAAGATCCCAGGTCTCGGGGATGTTCGCTGGGGAGCGTTTTTCGCCGCATTGAGCGACGCCGGCTACAACGGCCACGTCGCGATCGAAGTCGAGGATCGCGCGTTCGAAGGCTCGATTGAAGCGCGGCTGCAATCGCTGGAGATCAGCCGGAGATATCTCCATCAGTACTGTAGTGGCTGACGAATCCGCGGCCGGCCGCGATCATCGTCGCAGACGTTGCAAGCGTGATACGAAGGGCGACGGATCAGACGCGATTGTTGTTCGGAGAGCCCAGGCCTCTGTGAGTTCTTCAAGATTTCGCGCGGTTTATCCTTGCGTGAGATTCGTGCCAGCACCTGACTCGACGGCCATCCTTGAGCGGCCAGCGGACCATGAACATGATTGACCTGTCCGTGTTGATCCCCGTGTTCAACGAGGTCGACAACGTCGAGCCGCTGCACGCGGAGCTTGACGCGGTGCTGCGGCCGCTCGCGCTGCGCTACGAGATCATCTTTGTGGATGACGGCTCGACCGACGGCTCGAGTGCCCGGCTGCGCTCGATCCAGGAGCGGGATACCGAGCACGTGCGGGTGATCTTTCTGCGGCGAAATTGCGGCCAGACGGCGGCGCTCACGGCGGCGCTCGATCAGCGCGGGCGCGATTCTGGTTCCGATCGACGGGGACCGTCAGAACGATCCGGCGGATATTCCCCGGCTGCTCGAGCGGCTCGACGCCGGTTATGACGTCGTCTCGGGCTGGCGGAAGGATCGCCAGGACGCCTTCTTGATGCGCAAGGTCCCATCCTGGGTCGCCAACCGCCTGGTCGCTTGGCTCTCCGGGGTGCCCTTGCACGATTTCGGCTGCACGCTCAAGGCCTACCGGCGACGCGTGCTCGAGGGCGTGCGACTTTACGGCGAGATGCATCGCTTCATCCCGATATTCGCGTCGTGGCAAGGCGCGCGAGTCATCGAGCTGGTCGTCAATCACCGCCGTCGCACCGCCGGGCGCACCAAGTACGGCATCGGCCGCACCTTCAACGTGGTGCTGGATTTGATCCTGATCCGGTTCCTCCAGCGGTACGCGCAGCGGCCCCTACATTTTTTCGGACGATTCGGGCTGTGGTCGTTCGGGCTGGGTGTGCTCTCGTTTCTGGCGATGTTGTACTTCAAGTACATCTTTCCCTGGCCCTATCTATGGTGGGGGCCGCTCGAGCCCCACAAGGATTTCGTCTCAACCCCCCTGCCCTCGCTGACGGTCATGTTTTTCCTGGCCGGCGGTATGAGCATACTTCTCGGCATTCAGTCCGAGGTGAGCATGCGAACGTACTACGAGTCTCAGGCCAAAACCACGTACCTTCTGGCCGAGATCCGACAGGGGCCGGATTCCGCCTCGGGCGAGACTGGTCCCGCGAGCCAGCCGCCGGCCCGCGGTCGCAGTGAGGTCGAGGAGAGCTGTCCGGTCGCTCCGAGTTGATCGCCGCCGGCCGAGCTGTCGACGTCGACGGAGCTCGGCACATCACTCCTGGCCGGCCGGCCGCCGGGCCGGCGTGGATCATCCGGTTGCGATCGTCGCAGGTTGCATTGCGGTCGTTGTTGTATACCATTCCAGGCCGGCCGGAAGCGATTCGGCGGCGTATTCGAAATGGATCACGCGACGGTGCCCTGGCGCGGTGCCCGATGCCGACGCATGCAAAACCAAGGGTCTCATGACGACGGCGCCTCCCGCGGGCACCAGGCAGTCGACCGCCCGTTCTCGCGCGCGGCTCGACCAGATCGCGACGGCACCAGCGTCGAGCCTGCCCGCGGTGTGCGAGCTGGGAAGAACCCGCAGCGGTCCGCTTTCTGGCCCGCAGTCGTCGAGGTGCAGGCGAATCGTGACCATGCGCGCCAGCAGATCGTCCGGGGCGTGGACGTGCGGAACTCCCGCCTTCTTCGTCCAGGGTCCAAAGCCGGGAGCGCTGGATCGCGCTCGGACCGCGATCGTCAGGTCTTGATGCCAGGGAAGGTTCCAGTTTGTGCTCAAGGTCTTGTCAAAAAACAGTCCGCGCACCACAAACGCGGACTCGCCGAGAATCGCTCGTGCGATCGCGATCACGTCCTGCGATGCAGCGAGCCGACGGATTTCTGGAATCCGCCAGATGAGATCGCGCATGCCGTAGACTTCCCCTCGGCGACGGAGCACGCCCTGCTCGGCCGTCGGGGAGATGTCGATGCGCGTGACCGCGATCGCCTCGGAAAGCTGGTCGGCGGTCAACACGCGTTCGATGATCGCGAAGCCGTCGCGATCGAAGCGTTCCCGCCAGGCAGCATTCGAATCGGGTGTCACGGGCATCTCGCCATGCGTCTTCCGAGCCCCTGATCGAATCCCGCGGACGTCGGGTCGATCTCGTCTTGAGACCCGGAGCCGAGCGGATTCTCGTCAAAAATCGCGTTTGCTGCCAGACCAGTCGAGCCCGAAACGGGGACGCAGCTAGAATTGGCGTCGCCCCACTCATCGCATTCGCTCGTGAAGTGCGAACGTCGAGCAACGGTGCGAAAGCCGACCGGTTGCCGCCTCCGGCGTTCTGCTGACGGTAGCGACTGACTTCGACAAGGGACCACCGGCCAAGCTAGCCGCGCCCGACGTTCTCGGTGCGCTCTTCGAATCCGCGCCCATACGGCCCGTCATACGAAAGGCGCCGCCGTTAAAACTAGCTGCGTCCGCGTTTCACTCACTTCTCTCGGTACGGCACCTGTAGAGAGCCAGCCGGTCGCGGAGAGCGTCGGCGGTTGATTGGTTGGCGGTCAACGACACGACGTTCTGCTGCCACTTCACTGCCTCCGCAAAATCCCCCGCTTCAGCGAAGGCGGCGGCCAGCAAGATCAGGGCGTCGGTGTCCTTCCAGTTCGTCAGCTCGCAGGCTCGAGTGGCTGAGGCGACCGCGAGCCTCCCGTCCCGATGCTGAGAGTCTGGACAGGTCGCTCTGATCCACGCAGAGTACAGACCCAGAGCGCGAGCAAGTCCGCGACGATCATCGACGGGATCAACACAGCTCTCGCGATGAACCGCCCTTGCAGGAACCTCATGGCCGGGGCCTCTGGCGGGCCACCGCGTGGTCATGGTCTCGGTGGGCCCGATGATCGCCGCTGGTTCGAGCTGATTATTGAACTTGGCAACGCTCGAGATGAATCCAGAGCTTACCGTTGAGCCGTTCCGCAAACCATCCTGACGACGAGCTCGCCACTGCTGAATGCAGATGAGCGGTTGCAGTCGTCCGGACAAATCAGATTTATCGTCGGGCATGAAAGCCCAGGGGTTCTCGCAAACAGCGTCCCGATTTCATGCTCGATGCGGAGAGGGCCGCAGGGAATACTAGCTGCGTCCCCGTTTCCTTCGCGTTGCGAGCTTCAGCTGGCGCCCGGAGTGAACACCGGACCTGACGGCGGGACCTGGAAATTGCGGCGCGGGACTGGACTCGGCGAGATCATCGGCTGCATTCTTCCCACGGGCGAGCCCGGGGCGGATGTTGCATCCTCGCGGGTAGCAATGTTCAAGATCGCGAGCGTCAGTTCGGAAAGGCCGGCGATTCCCTCGGGCATGACCCAGACACAGACTTTCCCGTGGCGGCCGACAAAAGTCGCTCCCCTGGGCACCTCTTGCTTGCACCCGATGTTGAGCCATGCGAACGCGGGGTCGCCTCTCGCCCTGCCGCGCACGGCTCGCTGATAGACGGCCTGCATCCCTCGGATCTTCTCGGGGCTCGTCACCGTGCCCAGGCTCCAGGTCCCGGTGACGTTGCGTGAGCCGCCAAAGCCCAGGAGATCCGTCGCCAGCGCCGCAGGCATCAAGCCGAGGCTGAGCGACGATGTTCCATTGTCGGTCACTTGCACCGACCCCTGCCCCGCGACCGCCAGGTAAGGGAGAAAGTCGGGATTCCACGCCGTCATGGCCAGGTTGTCCACGACCTGCTGGTATTGCAAGCCCGGCAACGCACCCGTCGTCCGCCGGGCGCTGAACTGGAGTTGCTGATACATGCAGCCCGGCGCCACACAAAGACCCAGAATCATGAGCGAACAGAGGCGCGAGCACTCTGCGCGAGATCCATTCCGCGCCGCCATCGGAGACCCTCCTGACCCACAACGATGCGCACAGCTCCGCGGGAAAGGCCGGAGCGTCCTTCGGCTTCCCATGGATCGACCCGATCGCCGCGCTTTCTTAAGCATATTATGGCGAGGGTTTTTCACAAGGCGTCGGAATAGCGGTACAAAATGCGGGGGAACACCCGACAATAATCAGGGCCGCGGCGGGGCTGTTTGACGCCGGCTTAGGCGAGTTGATCGTAAACGTTTTCGGTGCGCGTGCGGCGCGCGGGGTGTTGGTCGAGGTCGTCCAACTCGTCTGGTAGGTGCCATTTCGGCCGATCCTTTGGTAACGTTGAGGGAACAAAGCTGAGGAGGGCCTGGACATGGCATGCGGCATCATGGTGTTGGCGATGGCGTTCGTCGCACAAGCTCCGGACACGGGAGCAAAGGCGGACGTAAAGGCGGCGGCCGAGGCAAGGTCGACGAAGCTCAATGACGCTCATCGGTTGTTGCGCAACGGCCGTTACGCCGAGGCGGAAGAGGCGCTGACGGCGATCGAGGCTGACGCCCGGAAGGCGCCGGGTGGCCTGTCGGCCGTGCTCGAGCTGTCGCTGTTGCTGAAAAAAGCAGAGTCTCAGGCCAGTCAGGGCGAGTATGCCAGGGCAAGCAGCGGGCTGAAAGCGGCGGTTGCGCACGGCGTGAAGGGAGCCGATTTACCGGCGAGCCTGGCCGATCTCTACCTGGATCGGGGCGAGTGGGAGGCTGCCGAGACGGCGATGAAGCAGGCACTGAAGCTCGATCCCGAGCATTTCGCGCTCGCTGGGTGGAGGCGCGGCTCCACGAATTGCGCGGCGAGCAAGATCAAGCGGTCGCCGGGTGGAAGTGGTTCGTCGATCGCTATAACGAAAAAAAGGCAGAGATTGTCACCGACGCGGAATCGATGATCCTGGTCGGCCAGGCGGCCGAGCGGTATTACCGCGCCAGCGCCGCGGCGCCGAGCTTTCCGAGGCGCTCAACGACGTGATCAACGACATCTACGAGGCCGCGCTGCGGGTCGACCCGACCTGCTGGAAGGCCCCGTTGCTCGAGGGTCGGCTGTTCCTCTCCGGCTATAACGAGGCGGCCGCCGTGCGCGAGCTGGCCCGCGCAGCAGATCAACCCCCTGTCACCGGAAGTGCTGGTCACCTTGGGCGGCGCCGATTTGCAGGGCTACCGGCTGGCGGCGGGGCGGGCCAAGGCCGAGCGGGCCCTGGGAATCAACCCGCATTACGCGCCGGCGTACGTGCTGCTGGCGGACCTCAATATCTCGGATGAGCGGTTTGTCGACGCCAAGTCGGCCGCGCAGAAGGCCGTCGCGGAAAACCCCCGCGACGAGGACGCGCTGGGACGACTGGCGGCCGGCTGCCGCCTGCTGGTCGATCCGCTCGGGGCGGCCGCGGCCGAGCTGACGGCGCTCGCGTCCAACCCGCGGCCGGCCACATTCTACGCGGCGCTCGGCGAGCGCCTGGCCGATCGCCGCAAGTACCACTCGGCCGAACGGGCGTTTCTGCTGGCCGCCGCCGCCGACCCGATCCGGCCCGAGCCGCCGATCGGACTGGGCATGCTCTACATGCAGGTCGGCCGTGAGACCGAGGCCAAGAGCCTCTTCGACGCCGCTTTTGCCGCCGACCCATTCAACGTCCGCACCGACAACATGATGAAGGTCCTCCGGCACATGGCGTCGTACTCCAGCATCGACTCGCGCCATTTCAGCGTGATCGTCGACCCTACCCAGGACGAGCTCCTGGGCCGCTACATGTCGCGGTATCTCGAATCGGTCTACCCCGTGCTGAGCCCGCTTTGGTTACGAGCCAGCCGGCAGAACCAAGATCGAGATCCTCAAGGACCACCAGATGTTCAGCGGCCGCACGATCGGCTTGCCGTTTGTCCCCACGGTCGGCGCCTGCACCGGCCGGGTCGTTGCGCTGGCCAGCCCGCGGGCCACCAAGATCCCGTTCAACTGGGCCCGCGTGCTGACTCACGAGCTGGTCCACGTCATCACCTTGCAGCAGACCGAATTCAACATCCCCCACTGGTACACCGAGGCGCTGGCGGTCGAAAGCGAGGGCTTCCCCCGCCCGCAAGAGTGGAACCGGATGCTGCTGGAGCGCGTGCCCAAGCGCAGCCATCTCTTGAATCTCAACACGATCAATCTCGGATTCATCCGTCCCAACGAGCCCGAGGACCGGCAGATGGCCTACTGCCAGGCCCAGCTCTATGCTCGCTATATGCTCAAGCGATTTGGTGACGATGCTTTGATCAAGATGCTGATGGCCTACCGCCGCGGGCTCACCACCGACCGGGCGATCGACGAGAGCTTTCACGTCGAGGTGGCTGACTTCGAGAAAGGCTACCTGTCGTATCTCGACGAAGTGATCACGACGATCCGCACCCGCGCGAGCGAAGAGCCGGTCAAATTTTCGCAGCTTGAGCGCCAGCTCAAGGACAAACCCGACGACCCCGATTTGAACGCGCGGATGTCGTACGAGCATTTCGCGCGGCGCGACCTCAAGGAGGCCCGGCAGTTCGCCGACAAGGCTTTGAAGCTGAAGGCCCATCACCCGCTGGCCAGCTACGTGAAGGCTCAGCTCATGGTGACGATCGGCGACGACGACGCCGCCCGCGCGATCCTCGAGCCCGCGCTCGATCCGAAAGAGCCGAACGACCGCGTGATTGACTTGCTGGGCGAGCTCAAGATGAAGGCCGGTCAGCTCGATGAGGCGGAGCGGCTCTTCGAGCTGGTTCGCAAGGAAGACCCGGTGCGCACCAAGTGGATCTCGTGGCTGGCGCGCATTCACTTGCGACAGCAGAAGACCACGCAATTCTTGAGCGACCTGGCCACGATCGCGTCGTTCGACGCCGACAACGTCGCGGTTCGCAAGGCGCTCGCCGAGCGGCACCTGGCGCGGGTGACGCCGCCATTGCCGAAAAATGGGCCGGCGAGTGTCTGCAGATCGACGTTTATGATCCGGCGACGCACGTCCTGCTCGCCGACACGCAGGCGGCCGGGAAGAAATTCGCGGAGGCGATCGAGGAGTATCAGACGGCTCTCGAGCTCAAGGCGAAGAAGCCCAACGACGTTCGCGTCAAGCTGGCGCACGCCCAGCTTGGCCTGGGCCGGCGCGACGCAGCCAGGGCGACGCTCGACGGCATTCTCAAGGGTGACCCCGATCACCCCGAGGCCAAGGCGCTGCGCGAGCAACTGGAGCACGCGACCAGCGGATGAGGCGAGCGCACAAGGGCGCCCGGCACCGGCTCCGGCGGGCTCGCAGCCCTCGCCGGCCTCGGCCATTGGGCCGTGAAAACGGCACTCCCCAGGATCAATCTGGTTGGCCTCGCACCGGCTGTGGTCCGGTCGATAAGATGGTTCCATGAGCGCTCCAGGTCACACGGGCGAATCCGGCGGCTTGACACTTCCCGCGCTGCAGCGGATGATCTTACAAATGTACGGCCCGAAGGATGCGGCGCGCGGCGACGCGGCCACGTTCTTGTGGCTGACCGAGGAATTCGGCGAGCTGGCCACGGCGGTGCGCTCCGGGACGCGGGACGAGCTGGCCGCCGAGATGGCCGACGTGCTGGCGTGGCTGGCGACGCTGGCCAATATTCGGGGCATCGAACTCGAAGAGGCTGTGTTGCGTAAATATGGCCAGGGCTGCCCGGGCTGCCAGGGTTCGCCGTGCACATGCGACGCCGCGGAAAAGCCGTGAAGCCGGGCGTGCACGCGAGACGTACATGAAGAAGGTGCTCGGGACGAGGCGTCGCCCTGCGACGGCGACATGCGAATCGGGCTCGCGATCATTCACCTTTGAAATTGGCCGTACGAAAATCATGGCTCATATTGCCGACCGAATGGTGCAGATGTTCCGACCGAGCCTGCGCGGCATGACACGACTCCGGATATTCAGGGTGGTGGCCACTGCCCTGTTGTTTTCCTCAGGGCTTTGCTCACCGGCCTTGGCCCAGCGGGGCTCGCGCGGGATCGAGGTCGACACCATGAGGGTGGGGTTTGATTCGACCTCGACGCCGACCCTCAAGTCGTCGAATTCGTTCAAGATCGGCACGTGGACTCCCGTATGGGTCCAGCTACGAGCAGGCAACGAGCGGTTCAGTGGATTCATGGACCTGATCGTGGGTGATGATGACGGGACGCCCACGACCTTCCGGATGCCGGTGGAGGTGGGGGCGAACAAGACCGAGCGGTTCACGGCTTACGCCCGGCCCGGGTCGCGCGATCCCGAGTTCACGATCCAGCTGTTCGATCAAAACGGCCGGCGGGCCGGGGGCGCGTCGCAAGCGATGGCGATGCCGCAGCCGCCCGAGGCGATCATGCCCAACGAGACGATGATCCTCACGCTCGGCCGCCCGCTCGGAGTGGAAACGATCGCGGAGCTTCCCGGCTTCAAGGCGGCGACCCAGGCGCGCAACGCCAGTATCGGCGTCGAGATCGTCACCGCCCGGATCGACGCGGCGACGGGGGCGTTCCCCGGGCGCTGGTACGGTTTTGACGCGGCTCAGGCGATTGTCATCGACACCGGCGACCCGCAGGCGATCTCGGTGCTCTCGGATCTGCGGGGCCGGTCGCTGGTCGACTGGGTCGAGCGCGGCGGCCATCTCGTGGTGGCCGTCGGCGCCAACTGGCAGGCCGTGCGCGACAGCGTGCTGGCGCCGATCCTTCCGGGAGTGCCGAGCGGGACCGAGCGCGTTCCGTCGCTGGAGGCACTCGACACGTTTGCCGGGTCGAACAAGTCGATCACTCCCCCGGGCTCGCCCGCGGTCTCGATCACGAAGCTCGAAGGAGTCAAGGAGCGCGGGGGGACAGTGCTGTCGATGACTTCCAACTTGCCCCTGGTGGTGCGTGGTGCGTATGGGTTTGGCCGCGTGACCTTGATCACGCTGGACGTGGATCAGCGGCCGTTCGCCGATTGGGTTGACAGGTCGCTGTTCTGGGCCCGGGCCATCGACTTGCGCCGGCCGCGCACCGACCAGTCCGGCGCAGGCGCAGCCATGGGGGGCGGCCGTTTTTACCAGATGGGAATGTCCGATCTATCCAGCCGGCTCCGCGCCGCGCTCGAGCAGTATCAGGGAGTCAAGCTCATCCCCTTTGGGTGGGTCGCGTTTTTCATCTTCCTGTACATCCTGCTGATCGGACCGGGCGACTACTTCTTTCTCAAGAAAGTGCTGAAGCGCATGGAGCTGACCTGGATCACGTTCCCCACGATCGTGGTGACGGTGAGCCTGGTGGCGTACTATGCGGCTTACGTCCTCAAGGGAAACGACCTCTTGATCAACAAGGTCGACATCGTCGATCTCGATCAGCAGACCGGCATGGCGCGTGGTCATACGTGGATCAGTCTATTCAGCCCGCAGAACCGTGACTACACGATCCGCGCGATCCCGATGGCGCTCGACCGCGATGCGCCGCCGGCTACCCCGGCCGCGTCCTCGGGCGAGCCGCGAGCGCCCGCCCGCGGGCACGGAAGTCGTGATGAGCTGGTTCAGCGTGCCGGAGGACCAGTTTGCGGCCATGGGAAATTCCAGCCGCCGGTTCAGCTTCGGCGGCAATGGATACGCCTACGAGCCCACCGGCAGCGTCGAGCATCTGGAGAACGTTCGCATCCCGATCTGGAGTACCAAGTGCGTGACGGCGCGGTGGTATGGTCCGGCTGCACCGCTCGTCGACGCCGATCTCAAGCCGATGGGAACTGATCGAATCGCCGGGACCGTGACCAACCGCCAGACCATCCCTCTGGAGGACGCGATCCTGGCCTTCGGCAAGCAGGTGTATACCCTGGGCACGATCGCGCCCGGAGCGATGGTGCGGGTCGAGCTCGCGAGCGACCGCAATCTCGCGGGACGCATGAAGGAGAAAGCCTCGACCTACCTGTCGGACCAGCCCTGGAACCGCGATGAGCAGAAGATCGATCGGGCCGAGCTCTTGCTGGCCGTGATGTTTCACGACAGTGAATCGACCCTGGCCGGCGATCATCCCCTTGCCAACGGTCCGCTCCAGCAACTGGATCTCACCGGACAGCTGGCGCTCGAGCGGCCGATGCTCGTGGCCCGCATCAAGCGCGACGGCGCGAAGCTCATCCTGGACAAGCAATCGACGCCCAAGGTCGATGAGCTGACTCTGGTCCGGATCATCTTGCCGCTCAAAAAAACTTAACCGCGAGGCCGGCCCGGCCGGCCCGCTCGATCCGCAGATCAACCGTTTCCAGAGCGAGACCCTCAATTGGCCACGGCGGAATGCCGGTCAGAACACGCCGGCCCGGCCGCACCAGGAATCAAGGCGCACCCTCATGATCGAAACGCATGAACTCACAAAGATGTACGGCGATCTTTACGCCTTGAACCGTCTCAACTTGACGCTCCAGCAAGGAGACGTGTACGGCTTCATCGGTCCCAACGGCGCCGGCAAGACGACGACGATGCGCATCCTGGCGACCCTGTTGAATCCGTCGTGGGGCGAGGCGACCGTGTGCGGATATTCGATCTACACCGGGTCGAAGGAGATCCGCCGCGTGATCGGCTACATGCCGGATTTCTTTGGCGTGTATGACGACATGAAGGTGATCGAATACCTCGAGTTTTTTGCCTCGGCCTACCGGATCAAGGGGGCAGCGCGGCGAAAGATCTGCGAAGAGGTGCTCGAGCTGGTGGACCTGACCTACAAGCGCAATGCGCTGGTGACCAGCCTGTCGCGCGGGATGACCCAGCGTCTGGGACTGGCGCGCACGCTGCTGCACGATCCGGCGGTGCTGCTCTTGGACGAGCCCGCCTCGGGACTTGACCCCCGTGCCCGCATCGAGATGCGCGCCCTGCTCAAAGAGCTGCGCAACATGGGCAAGACCATCCTGGTCTCCAGCCACATCCTTCCCGAGCTTGCCGACATCTGCAACAAGATCGGCATCATCGAGCAAGGCTGCCTGCTCGTCAACGGCGAGGTCACCGAGGTCATGAAGCAGGTGCGAACCGACATCGTCCTCAACATCGCGGTCGCCGACCGGATGACCGACGCCGCCGGCTTGCTGGAAAACCAGCCCGAGGTCGACACGGTCCAGGACAAGAACGGCGTGCTGATCGTCAAGCTCAACGAGGGAGTCAACCAGTACGGCTTCCTGGCCAACCGCCTGGTCGAGCACGGCTACGAGCTGACCCTGTTCAAGGAAGACGAGATCAACCTCGAGACCGCCTTCATGCACTTGACCAAGGGCATCACGAGCTGAGCCCCAGGCGAAACGGGGACGATATGGGGATTACTGCTTGCGGTTTTGCATTTCCGCGGCCCGCTTGCGCGTCGCGGATCTCGCCGATGGTTTCTTCCAGAACTGTAGACGGGTTGAAGCTCGGCGGGATTGAGCGCGGCGGGAATTCCTTGAAGGTCGCGGCGAACTTGGCGACATCTTCAATCAACCCGTACGCGAAATGAACGTGGTTGAGGATCCAATCCCAGTAGGTGTTGGACGTGATGTCCGCCCGCTCAAAAGGGTCCTGCATCAGGTTGTAGATCTTCTGCAGGCGGAGCTTGGTGAAAGGCTCTGCCCACACACCCATCGTGCCGGCCAGGCGCTGTTCGGCGAAGCTGAACTTGTAGTCGCCCCGCCGCTCGGCCACGAGCAGTCCGTCGTCGTCGGAGTAGAAGAAGTTGTTGCGTGCGCTCTTGGTGCCGTTGTTATTGGCGGCGGTGCCGCTGACGCCGCGCAGAAATGCCGACTGGTCGTAGCCGTCAAGGTGGACCTTGTAGGTGATGCCGCCCGCGGTGTAGCCGGTCTTGCACTTGTTCACGATGTCCGGCTCGCCCGCGATCGAGCACAAGGTCGGGAGCCAGTCATTGTGGCTCATGAGCTCATTGGTGACCGTGCCCGGCTTGATGACGGCCGGCCAGCGGACCAGGCAGGGGACGCGGAAGGCGCCCTCCCAGTTGGTGTTTTTCTCCGAGCGGAACGACGTCATGGCGCCGTCGGGCCATGTGTTCATATGGGGGCCGTTGTCGCTGGTGTACACGACGATCGTGTTCTCGGTGACGTGCATGTCGTCCAGGGCCTCGAGCAGAGTGCCGATCGTGTCGTCGTGCTCGATCATGCCGTCGATGTACTCGCTGTCGCCGTGCTTGTACCGGCGGCGATGCTCGGCGCGGACGTGGGTGCGCAGGTGCATTCGCGTCGCGTTGAACCAGCAGAAGAACGGCTTGCCGGCGGCTTGCTGCCGCTTCATGTAGTCGATCGCCGCGGCGGAAGTCTCGTCGTCGATCGTCTCCATGCGCTTCTTGGTGAGCGGGCCGGTGTCCTCGATGGTCTGCTTGCCGACCTTGCCGAATCGCGGATCGACGGTGGGGTCGTCATTGTCGCTGGCCTTGCACTTGAGCACGCCGCGCAGGCCGAACTTGGCGCGGTAAGCCGGATCCTCCGGGTAATCCGGCAGCTCGGGCTCTTCCTCGGCATTCAGATGATAGAGGTTGCCGAAGAACTCGTCGAAACCGTTAACGGTGGGAAGCGTCTGGTTGCGATCGCCGACGTGGTTTTTGCCGAATTGCCCGGTCGCGTAGCCGAGATTCTTGAGCAGCCCGCCGACGGTAGGGTCGAGCTGGCTCAAGCCCATAGGCGCGCCGGGGAAGCCCACCTTGGTGAGGCCGGTGCGGAGACCGTGCTGCCCGGTAAGAAAGGCGGCACGCCCGGCGGTGCAGGATTGCTCGCCATAGTAATGGAGGAAACGGATGCCCTCCTTGGCGATGCGGTCGATGTTGGGCGTCTCGTAGCCCATCAGGCCGCCGCTGTACGCGCTCAGGTTCGTGATGCCGATGTCGTCGCCGAACATCACGAGGATGTTCGGCTTGTTCGCGGCCTGGGCGGCGGTCGCGGCGACGGACTCGCTGTGCCCGGCCAGCGCGATCAATGCCCCGCGCCCGAGGCCCGCGGGGCCGCATGGCTCGTTCTCGTCCGAGACGGCTGGCGCCCCGGTGGGTTCGGCCGCCGCGGAGTTCGCCACCGCCGGCGTCGACGTGTCGGCCGTCGCTGCCGCATACCCCAGAATCAAGCCGACTGCCGCCAGGGCGAGGGCCTGAATACTCGAGCCTTTCACGATCATGTGTGTTCTCCTATCTCGTGGGGTTCTTGGCACAGTGAAAGCCGACGTGAGGCATCCCGGTATCCGGGCGGCGGTGCCGGGCAGAAGCACGGTCGCGCGCCGCCATATCGTACTGACCGACGCCGCTCGACGGGAGGGACTCGACCGGGGCCGATTCCGCATGTCGATTGGACCTGGCGTCGTGATCGGGGCGGCGATTGGGATCGAGACGTCCCCAATTCGGGCGGGTTCTGGTCGCGTCTTCTGATCCGCGCCAGCCGCGCCTGAGTTGCCAGTGCACGGACGATGCCGTTATAACTGCGATGGGTGGGGCCGAGCGCGCAGGCGTGTGATCGGACCCAGGCGAGTCATCAGGAACGCCGTGAATCCTGATCCGAGGCAGCTGGCACAATGATTCCGCGACTTGTCACGTCGAGTGCGGGGTTGCTCTCGCTCTTATGCTGTTCGGTCGTCGCCGCCCGGCATGCCGGGGAATCGCAGGCGGGGGCAAGCGCGCCGCACGTCGTGTTCGTGACCGGTGACGAAGAGTATCGCAGCGAAGAGTCGATGCCGATGCTCGCCGGAATCCTGCACCGGGATCACGGCTTCAAGGTGACGGTGTGCTACGCTCTGGCAAAGGACGGGTCGATCGACCCCAACAACCTTGAAAATATCTCGGGCCTGGAATCGCTGGCCGATGCCGACCTGGTAGTGATGTTCACGCGGTTCCGGAAGCTCCCGGACGATCAGCTCTGGCACATCGTCAAGTATGCCGAGTCGGGCAAGCCGATGGTGGGATTTCGGACGGCCACGCATGCGTTTCGGTACGGCAGCGGGCCCCATGCCGCGGCGATGGACGAAGCATGGCCGATCAAGGTCTTCGGTCAGAAATGGATCACCCACCACGGTCATTTCGGCGATGGAAACGAGCTCTTGACCGACGTGACCGTCAATCCCGAGTTCAAGGAGCATGCGATCCTGCGCGGAGTGAAGCCGTTCTCGACCTACTCGTGGCTGTATCACGTCGAGGGGGGTGGCGACAGCTTGAGCGGACCGTGCCAGCGCCTGCTGTTCGGAACGGCAGGAAGACCAGTCACGATGCCGAGCTGACGCGGTATCCGACCACCAATCCGGTCGCCTGGGCCAAGGCATCCGCGCCGGGGAGCGGCTTGCCGGCTCGCGTGTTCTTCACGACGCTCGGGCATCCTTACGACTTCAAGCAAGAGTCGATGCGCAAGCTCGCGATCAACGGCATCCTCTGGGCGCTCGGCATGGAGGACAAGATTCCGCCCGACGGGGCCAAGGCCGAGATCGGGGGCGAGTACTCGCCAAATAACTCGGGATTCGGCAACAAGTTCAAACCCGGTCGCCGTCCCGAGCCGATCGGCCCGGCCGTGAAGCCTTGAGATCGACCGTCGCGGCGGTCGCAGCTAGTGTTTGCCGCAACTCGACCCATCATTTCCATGCACCTGGCTCATCTCGCACAGAAAGGGAGCTCCGCCATGAGCGAGCAATCGTCGATCCCAGGGCTGCGCAGGTCTGGCCGCGACCGGTCGAGACGCACCGACCGCCGCGCTATGTCCCGTCCGCTGGTGGAAGAGCTCGAAGGCCGCCAGCTACTGGCGGCGGTTGCGATCTCGGCGCTGCAACAATACGGGATCCCGTCCGTGGTCGCCATCAACGAAGCCGGCAATCTCTCGTACAACTTCCTCACCAATCAGAGCGGATCGGTGGTCTGGAACGGCTGGACTCCGATCAGCGGCGGATCGGCACGATCGCGATCTCGACCGGCAATATCCTCAAGAGCCCCACGCTAGAGCCTTACGTTTTTCTGCTGAACTCGGCCAACAATATCTACTTCAACGAGGGGGCCGGCGGCGGGACGTGGAGCGGATGGTCGCCCATGGGCATCAACGTCGGCAGCCGCCTCCATTTCCACGGGCGTACTGCCGATCGTGAATCGCGCCGTATGTCGTCATGATCAATGGTGGAAATAGTGTTTATTTCAACTCTCAAACGAGTAACGGGTCGTGGGCGGGGTGGTCGGCCGTGGGAGTCGGCGTCGGCGCCAGCTCGATCTCGACGGGAGTCATCCAGGTTTCGACATCGCCGGCGATCTTCGAGCCGTATGTTTTCATGATCAACGGCGCCAATGACGTCTACTACAACCAGAGAACCAAGACCGGAACCTGGACCGGGTGGTCGGCGGTTGGCTTGAACGTGGGTGCCTCGTCGATCGCGGCGGTCACTTACCACAACCAGCCGACGGTGTCGATGCTGAATGGTGGCGGCAGCATCTATCTCAATTCCCGGATCAGCAACGGCGCCTGGTCAGGATGGTCCCAGGTGGGGACCAGCACCGGCGCGACGCCGGCCGTGCAGATGGCGGCGGTCGCGGCGGATTCCGTGATCTACAACTTCGCGGTCAATCACTCCGCACAGATCAATTCCACGTTCGGGATCCAAGGGTCTACGACCGCATGGACGGGTCTGGGTCCCTTACCCGGCGCCGTGAGCCCGACTACGATTGCCGTCACTTCGGATTCCGCTATGGCTCCGTTCGCATTCACAATCGGCGCCGACAACAAGGTCTACTGGAACGATCAGTCGAGCTGGGCGACCTGGAGTCAGTGGGCCAGCCTCGCGCGCCGAGCTAGGCATGACCCGCCGCGCGTCTTGGCCGTCGGTTTCCGGGTAATGCGAGCGGCTCGAACTTGCGGTTCCGGAATCGAGCCGTGGAGCGCGAGCCATGCCGCGCGGTCAATCCGCGCTCCGCGCCGCCCCAAATGAGACACGACACGCTCCCCGCGATCGGGGTAGCGTGTCGTGTCGAAGGTTCGTTTCAAGACCAGTACGCGGATGCCCTTTATCCGGTCCTATCGAGTGACCGTGTATTGCTCGAGGTTCTTGGGAATCGTGGCGTGAGAGGGTTTCTCGGGGCAGAATAGGTTAGGTCGTGGCAGCCACGCCGTCATGACCGCATACCCCGAGGAGCTGAATTCGATGGGAAAGCGCAGTGACGTACCAGTAAACGAGCGGCGGCAAGCTGTATTGAGTTTATTGCGCCGGGAAGAACCAGCAGCGGCGATCGCACGTCGCTGCGGCGTTGCCGAGGCGACGTTGTACCGATGGCGAGATGACTTCCTCGCCGGTGGAGAGGCCGCGTTGGCTGGCGGCACCCAAAACGGCGGCAGCTCGCGCGACCGGCAGATCGCCGAGTTCGAACGCCAGCTTGAGAGCCGAGACCAGGTCATTGGGGAGTTGACGGTCGCCAATCGAGTTTTAAAAAAACTCTCGGCGCAGTCCCGCTGACCACGGAGACGCGCCACGTGATTACAGACGAGATCACCGAGACCCAGACCGCGCGCATACTGCGACTTGGCCGGGTTCTCGCTCATCTAGGCATCGCCGTGAGCAGTTGGTATCGACCATCAACGGACGAGGGCTTGCGGAAACGTCCTGGTCCTCCGCCGAAGCCGATTGCCGACGAGGTGGTCCAAGCCGTGGTAACGATGGCGACTCAGAATCCCTGGTACGGCTACAAGCGGATCGCAGTAATGTGCCGTCGCGCCGGCCACGCCGTGAAGGATCGAGAGGCGTACATCGTCATGCGGGATAATCGACTGCTTCAGAAGCCCCGCGAGCGAGCAGCCGAGGTTTATCAGGCAGCACGGCTATTCGAGCTCCTGCCGCAGCAGCCGAACGATCTTTGGCAGATGGACGTCACCTACATTCACATCCCCGGACACGGCTGGTGGTACGCAGTCACGGCGATCGACTACTACTCGCGTTACCTGTTGGCCTGTCATCTGACGTTCAGTTACAGCGCTAGCGAAGTCATGTACGCGCTGAAGCTGGCGCGTGAGGAAGCAGAGCGAGTGGTAGGACCGCTGGTGAAACGGCCGTTCTTGGTAACCGACAACGGACCGTCCTTCATTGCTCGGCGGTTCACCGAGTTCGTCCGTGAGCCCTACAGCCACGTGCGAATTCAGTACCGGACGCCCCAGCAATTGGGGCTATTGGAGCGGTTTCACCAGACCCTGAAAACCGAGGAGGTCTACTGGAGATTATATGAAAATCCCCAGCACGCCCGTGCGTGTCTGGCAGAGTTTCATGTCCGCTACAACACCCTGCGTCCCCACTGGGCCTTGGTGCCCGAAGAAGGAGGTGACCCGCTCGTGCCCGCTGAGGTTTATGCGGGCACTCGATCGATCCAGATTCCCCGTTGGCAGGACTGGGCTCGCGCCGCAAGCGCGAGGCTGGAGACGTTGCTGGAGGACGTAGCATGAGCCCAACGTCCGGTTGGGAATTTCGCCGGCTTCGTGCCGGCGAGCGGGGCTGCTCATTGCCGCCCCCTGCACCCCAGGCTAGCCTCTCTCTGTTCCGTGAAAACTCTAATACTTGATGGCCGAGAAATTCCTCTCACAAAAGCGGGCCGAAAAATTCCACTGGAACCCCGTCCCAAGACAACCGGGCTTCCGCGTGTCAGCCGCTTGCGCCCAGCAGGGCGGTCACGAACCCCGTCGTGGATGCCGAAGACGATGGCAGCCTGTTCTCGAACGGCGGACTTGTGGGTGTGCCACCGGTGTTAATCAAGAGCCCCGAGAATCCGATCACCCCGCCTTCGATGTACATCGTGTTGAAGATGCTGGCCCCGATCAGGAATGCGCTTCCGTTGGCTGTGTCGATGACCAGGTTGCCCTGGATATAGCTGCCGACCGGCGCGGGGATATTCACGGACACGAGCGAATTCGTGATGTTGTTGAAGTTGAGCGTCAGGACGTTGGTCCCGGTTCCCGTGCCCTTGGGGGGCTGGCTCACCAGGCCCAGGTTCCGGCCGATGTTGAAGGTGGCACCGTTGGAGAGCTGGATATCGCCGCCGACGTTGAGCAAGTTGAGGTCGCGTCCGATCGAGATACTGGTACCGGCGCCGCTCAGGTCGATCGCGCCGTGCACATCGAGCGTATTCACATCGCCGCCGGTCGTGATCGACGCACCCGGCAAGATGCTGTCGAACGCAATCCGGTCGATGGCGTTGGGTCCGGAAGCAACGAGCGGACCGGACAGATCGGCATCTGGAAGCCCTCGATCGCGCCGATCGCGCCGCTGGTGATCGTGATCTGGCCGACGTTCAAGATATGGACCCGCGACGACTCGCCATAAGCGAAGCTGTGGGCAAAGCCCTTCTTCTGGGGCTGTCCCAGCGGATTGATCGTCAGGTCTGTGTTCGGGGTCGAGCCATCGACGATGATCCCCACGCGGCCGCCTGACATCGGGTAGGCCCGGACGGTGCCGATCGGCTGAGGATAGCTCGCGGACTGGGTTGAGACCTGCTGGCTCGCGGCCTGGGTCGACGAATTTCCAGCCTGGCCGTTTGAGCCCTCGGCGATGTTGGTGGCGGTGGTGTTGGAGGTATAAGACAGGCTGATCATGTAGTGAGAGCCGTCCGTGGCGGTGACCTCGACGTTTTGACCACCGCGGGCCGTCTGGGTCCCGATATGACGGATCTTGTGAAATCCGCGCACGTTGTTGAAATGCTGGGTATTGTGGCTGAGCTGCGGCGGCGACTTCAGGTTGAAGGCCACGCGAGCAGCGGGATGCTTGAGCAGAAACGCGCTCTGCGCGAGGTAGTTCTTGCCAAACGGTGAGCTGAAGCCCGACATGAGCACCCTGGGCTCGAGCCGGCCATCGACTGCTGGCCGGAAGGCGCACGATTCCGACCGACGGTTTCTCCCGCGAGATGGCGTCATGGGACGATCCTCCTGATCGTAGCGAACCGGTGTCCGCGAAATCCGCGCCATCCCGATCGGCCGCGCCGGTGAGGGTGCGCGCCGAAGACCGCGTGCTTCCCCGCCCGCGTCGGATCCAACCGCCGCGCCGGGGGCGTATACCGGGATGTTTCCGGTTGTGCCCTGTTCTGCTTGGTTGTATCGGCGGGCGCTCGACGGCTTCCGTCTTTAATTGCCGACGCAGTCGTGCCCGTGGTTCATCGCGCACCGCTTGTGGCGGATCGCGCGAGGGTGGCGATTGTGCCGGTTGAAGCGGTTCTGGGGTGGCACGGATCGGGCATTCCCAGCAATAGCGTCGGGTCCAGGCGGTTCTGTGCGCACGGGCCGGTCCGTCCCGCGGGTGCCGGGAGGGAAACCGGGGCACGAGCTAGGGTACCGCCCATCCCGGAGCGAGCCCCAACCCGGTCAAGATCGAACTGACACGTCGACCCGCGAAGCCGATGAGCACCCGGCCGGCCCGGAGTATGGTCGCGCCCGCAGGTCCACTCCGCTTCCAAATGAAGCTGCGGACCGACGGGGACTCGCTTGATCAATAAGGCTTGATCGCGAGTGACCAAATGCTTCGGATCATATCAAGTTTGCGAGTAATCGTTCGCGTCGACGTTGACGGCTTTGAGATCTCCGATCAGTCGCGTTACTGAGCTAAGCCCAGCTTGGTCTTGCGGATTCTGCGACATGATCGCCTCTCGATCTTTCAAGGTCGTTGTCTCTATTTCTATCAGACGGTGCCGCGTTTAGTGTGTTCGCGACCTTCGACACGCGGACGGAGAAAGTCTACGGGACGATCGCTATCTGCTGGCCGCCTTGTTTAAGAGTTGATCGACGTCGCTCCAGAGTTGCCCGAAGGCCGCCTGTTCTTCTTCGGGCAGTTTGGCTAGTTCCTCCGGATCGCGGACGTAGCACAGGTCGGAATCGATCTTCCAGAACTTGACCGTCGCCTTCGCGTTAGTCTTCTGTTCGGGGGTGCCGGCGTCGAGGATCTTCTTCCACACGGTCAATTCTTCGACGAGCCATTCACGCCCTTGTTGGCGGAGTTTGGCTTTGGCCGCGGCGTCGAGAGGTGGATCGCTCCTACCCTGACCGCAACCCGCAAGCACGGCCGCGCTCGCCGCTTTGAAGCGGGACTGAGCCTGGCGATCCTCTGCGATCTTGGGATTGCTCGCCAGCTCCTCGGCGTAGAGTCGGGTCGACGCGGCCCACATTCGTTTCGCACTGGCTCGATCCGCGAGCTTGAGCCGCTCGGCATCGTCCGCCGGAGCTTCGCCGCCGAGCACCGCCTCCAGCCGCGCGTCCAGCGTGGCCATTTGAGCGTTTGATGCGTCGAGAGCATCGAGCTCGCGTTGGAAGGCCTCGGCCTCCGCGGGCTGCCCCGTGCGTGCGGCGACCTGAATCAGGAGCTTCAGGTGGCTCTGAAAATTGTCGTTGTAGGTGGGGTTCTCGGGATTGATCGCGAGAGCCTTCTTTTGCCACTCCACCGCCTTGAGCAATTTGGTTTCGCGCCTCGACGAAACGACGACCGGCGATCTCGAGAATTGCCATAGCATCGAGAGCCTCGCCGATGTGGCTGGCGGTCTCGGGGGAGTTGGGTTGCAAGCCGAGGACTCGCTCGTTGATCTCGACGGCTTTTTCGAGCGAAGTCATCGCCTCTGCCGCTTGTCCCATCTGGCGTTGCAGCTTGCCCATATTCTCCCAGGCCACAGCCTGGTTGTTCTGTAACAGGAAAACAGTTGGGTGCTCGCGGACGAGCCGGTCATAGGTCGCGAGAGCCCCCGTGAGCGTCTTCTGGGCCCCCTCCAGATCGAGGCTCTCGGTTTGAAGGACGCTGAGATTGTACTGGCAGTCGGCGAGGATTTGTTGGGTCTCGACCTGGGAAAGATTCGCGTCGACGACTTGCTGGTGGAGCACCAGGGCCTTCTTGAACATCTCGATCGCCTTCGGCGAGTCCTTCGTGATGTAGCAAAAAATCCCGTAATTTTGAAAGCAGGCCGCACTCTGCCTGAGTTGGGGGGCTTTGAAAGGATATTTGGCGGCAACACGCTCCATGATTGCGATCCCCTCGAGGTGCGACTCGCGCGCTTTATCGAGTTGATTGAGCATCCCCAGGTAGAGGCCGGATTCGCTATAACTCTTGGCCAGTGCCGTCAGGAACTCGGGGGTCGCCGAATCCTTGTTGATGGGGCGTCGCCCCAAATCCGCGACCCTTGCGTTCGCCGCCACGGCTTCGGCAAGTCGGCCCAATTTATAGTAAATGACGGCTTCATTTGCGTAGGTCATACTCAGTTCGAGTTGGTACAATGAAATCGTGGGATGTTCTTCGACCAGGCGTTCGAAAATCTGGCGGGCTTTCGCCAGCGACGCCATGGATTCCTCGTTGTGAGCGGTATCAATCTGGATCGCCGCGATGTTTCGATAAGTCATCCCCTGGCGAACCTGGTATTCGGGCACCATTGGGTTCTCGCTCACGAGTCGATCCCAGATCTTGACCGAGTCTTTGTGAACCAGGAGGGCTTCTTCGGTATCGCCGATGTCGTCGGTGAGCTTGGCTAGGTCGAAGGTCGCTTCCCCCAGGCGAGCGAGCGAGCCCGGAGTCGTTTTTGCGTCAGCCTGGAGGCGTTCACGTAGCCGCTTGAAGAACTCCTGCGGCTCCTTCAGGAGCGCGGCTCGAAGCTTGGCCAGGGCCGGATCGTTCTTCAACTCCGCAGTCTGACTGATGACGTCGCTGAAGTGCTTCACCGAATCGATCGCGATCTGCTCGCGCTCCTCGGCCCGATTCCTCTGTTCCTTGGCCGAATCCTCGGCTGCGACGGCTCGGACCCGCTCACGATTCGCCCACAGCGCGAGCCCCACGCTCAAGCCCGTCGCCGTCATCAGCAGGAGCGAGAAGGCGCCCAACGTCGCCAACGCCGCCCTGTGCTTCCGAGCAAACTTCCTCAGCTTGTAACTCGCCGAAGGTGGGCAAGCCTCAACAGGGTCGCCCTCCAGATAACGCTGGATGTCTTTCGCGAAACCCGTTGCTGTGTCGTACCGACGCGTACGGTCCTTCTCCAGGGACTTCATCACGATCCAGTCCAGGTCGCCACGGACCAGCTTCGTCAACCGAGCAGGCTCCATCTTTCGCTGGGCTGAGATCGAAGGCAGCGAGTCTTTGGACTCACTCAATCGCGTCGAGGGCTTGGGTGGTTCCTCCTCACGAATGCGAACGAGGATCTCCGAGAGGGCCGCTTTACGGAGCCTTGCTCGTTCCAGAGGGGTTGAACCCGTCAAAAGCTCGTAGAGCAGGACGCCGAGCGAGTAGATGTCACTCCGTGTGTCGATATCGAGCGCACCCATCTCAGACTGTTCGGGGCTCATGTACTCGAGCGTGCCGATGATCGCACCGAACTCGGTAAATATCGTCTTTTCGGTCAACCGCTGGTCGATCGCCTTGGCCACACCGAAGTCGATCACTTTGGGCACGGGCTTGCCGTCATGGAGCGTGACAAGAACGTTCGAGGGTTTGATGTCGCGGTGGATGATCCCTTTCTGATGAGCGTGCTGGATGGCCTGACAGACCGGGATGAAGAGCTCAAGACGTTCCTGGGGCGAGATGATTCCGGTCGCAGTACTCGGTGATGGGAACGCCCTTGACCAACTCCATGACGAAAAAGGGAAGGCCGGAATCGGTTGCGCCGACATCCAAAACGCGGGCGATACTAGAGTGATCCATGATCGCTAAGGCTTGGCGCTCGGCCTCGAAGCGGGCGATGACCTGTCCCGTATCCATGCCAGGCTTGATGACCTTAAGCGCGACTCGCGCCGAACCGGATGGGTTTGTTCGGCCATGAAGACCGCGCCCATCCCCCCCTCGCCAATCTTCTGGAGTAGCTTGTAAGGGCCGATCATCGTGCCTGGCGCCTCGGCGATCACTTTTCTGTGAACACTGAGGGTCTGGTCATTGTTGGGCACGGGGGGCTGGTCAAGAGTGGCCTCTGAGTCGATCCTTCGGTCAGCGATCACGGATTGGATGACCGGCGCGTGTTCGGGAAAACGCCGATTGTATTCCTCAGGCACCGGCGACTCACCGCGGAGCCGACGATAGACGATCTCGACTCCGAGGGCCTGGCGAAAGAGCTCTTCACGATTCGCCCCATGAGGCGAATTCAGCAGGTCCTCCAGTGACATCGGGCAGTCGCCGGCCCAACCATCCTCGAACTTCTCCACGAGACGGAGGAGCCGTAATACGCCATCATCATCCGCCTCCGCCCCATGCGCCGCCGACGCTGGATCAGACATCATCAAGCCCTCGGTCGAGAACCAGAACACAGAGTACGCATAAACCTGCCTTAATGATCAAACGTCATGTGTATCATCTAGCCCGATGATGTCGTGCATGTGCGGCCGGAGCAGGCTGCGGATCGCACGCAGCTTTAGCTCGACGGTACGCTCGACTCGCCCGATCTCCGCGGCGATTTGAGCGTTCGAATGCCCCTCGACCCGAAGAGCGAAGACACGCTTGAGGTCCTCGGGCAGAACGTCGATCAGGCGGGTGAACTCCTCCCGCGCGGCGGCTTCCTCGTCGGGGGCGCGGTGGCTAAAGTCGGCAGGTTCGGTCCTGGCGCGGGCGTTGTCCAGTTCATTGAATGCGAGGTCGCTATTAGGGTACCGCCCAGATTCCCGCGAAAATATCCTTTAAGCTCCCGCGTTAGGTCGATGCACACCACCAAAGTGCTTGTTCTATAGGGGTTTGAGGTCTAAAAAGGCAGACCATGAAAACGAACGAACGTCATTTTAGTCAGCCAGTGACCATGAAACACACTGGCTTGCTTGATCCGCACCTGTAAGAAACAATTCAAAACGACCTTTTCTTAGCCTGTCACACATTTCTACCCTTTGACTGGTTCTAAAGCCTCAATAGGAGGCTGGAGAGCGATTCCCACGTCTCGGAGGCCGAAACTAAAAGACGATACCCGTTTTCCAGAGCCGCGAGTCCCAGGTAACGACCTTCAGTGCAAGCAGAACCGCCCAGAAATCCTTAAAGGATATTTTCGCAGGAATCTGGGCGGTACCCTGAGCTCGGACCAACTTCAGCGCCGGCGCCGGAGTGGCCGGCCGACCAGCCGGAGAGGACCCAGAGATTTCGCAGTTGCTGCCGGCACGGACCCGGCACGCCATGGGAGAAGGTCAGGTGGATCAACCGACCGTTTGCCACGCCGCGCACCGCGCCGCGGCTCACGCCGTGTCGGGCGCAGGTCGCGGCGATCTCCTGGAGAAACGCCTGGGTGACCGTGCCCTTGGCCACGTGCGGGATACCGCCGGCAAGCCGCACCACGAAGACGGACCTGGGACGGGATGCCGACCAGAGGACCCAAACCAAGAGCGCGGCCACCGCGCACTGGACAAGAAGAATCACCAATGCCGTTGATCTCTCGGCCGGCGCGGCGCGGCCGGTCTTAGCTGAAGAGTCCCTTGACGGCCTTGCCGCCGTCGACAATTTTGATCGGCCGGCCGATCGGCGACATCATCTCCTTGGCCGGGTCGACCTTGAGCGACTGGCACAGCGAGAACAGCAGGTCGGGGACGCCGACCGGCTGGTCCTTGACGGCGGTCCCGTCGGCATTGGACGCGCCGATGACCTGCCCACCCTTGACGCCGCCGCCGGCCAGGGCGACGTTGAAGACCTGCGGGAAATGGTCGCGGCCGGCATTGGGATTGATCTTGGGGGTGCGGCCGAACTCTCCCATCCAGACCACGAGCGTCTGCGCGAGCATGCCCTTTTGCTTGAGGTCGGTGATCAAGGTCGCAAATCCCGGATCGACCTGCTGAGCGAGCTTGCCGATTTTTTCGTTGTTTTCCTGATGGGTATCCCACCCGTTACAGCGGACCTCGATGAAGGTGACACCGGCCTGTACCAGGCGCCTGGCGAGCAAGCAGCCCTGTCCAAACGGGTTGCTGCCATAGGCCTCGCGCAGCGCAGTCGGCTCCTCTTCGATGTTAAATGCCCGCATCTGGGGTGACAGGATCATCTTGGCGGTCTGGCGGTACAGGGCGCGGTGGTCCTTGACGCGGTCGGCGCCGCCGGTCGCTCGAAGCCGGCCCCCTCGAGCCGATCGAGCAGGCCCAGGCGGCGCCGGAACCGGTCGGAAGCGACCTTGGGCTGGGTATTTTCGGGGGGTCGCTCGGGATTCTGGACCACGAACGGCTCGAGCGCGGCGCCCAGGAATCCGGCGCCGATCGTCGGGCCGCCGATGCTCACGAGATGCGGCAGGTCGAACTGGCTCTCGCCCAGCTCGTTCACGAGGGAACAGCCGAGATTCGGGTGCCGGATCGTCGCCGACGGAACATAGCCGGTATGAAGCTGGTAGGTCGCGCGCTGATGGTTTCCTTCCTTGTTGGTCATCGAGCGCACCAGCGTGATGTCGTTCATGACCTTGGCGGTTTGATTCCAGCCCTCGGCGATCGCGATACCGGGCACGGCGGTCTGGATCGCCTTCGTCGGGCCGCCGTGCGCGGTGCCGGGCTTGGGATCAAAGGTCTCGAGCTGGCTGGGGCCGCCGGCCATCCAGAGGACGATGCAGGACATCTGGCGCTTGCGAATCTCGCCGGCGTGGAGCGCCATCCAGTCGGTAAAGCTCACGGGAATCGCGGCCGAGATCGCCAGTCCGGCCGTCCCCGCGCCGATCTGGTGCAGGAATCGGCGCCTGCCGATCACTCCCTGGCGGCCCATCGCCACCTGCAGTGTTTCTCGTTCCAGTCTCATCAGTTCATCGCCTTTCCAGAAACCAGGAGAACGTGCCGATTTCCCGCGGGAAAACGCGAGATCCCAGACGACCATTCTAGCGCCGAGTGAGAAACTCGGTGGAATTGATCAAGCTCCAGTAGATGTCCTCGAAAGCCTCGCGCGTGTTGCCCACGCCGGAGAGGTGCTTGGCGCAGATTTCCACTTCCTGGTTGGTGGGCTGGCGCGACAACACGCGGAGATAAAGGGCGCCCAGGGCGGCGCGCTCGTTGGGCGCCGAGCTGAGGAGTTCGCCGAGCACCGTTCCCGGCCGCGCCTGCACGCGGTTGTTGACCATGGGGCTGTTCATCAAGAACAGCGCCTGGGGAATGGTCCCGGTGACGTCTTCATTGGCGACCGACGGATCGACTCCGAACAAGCGATCAAAGAGTATTCGCGGACCGCCGGGCCGCCCGGCCCCTTTTTTCGTGACCTGAGAGGCAAGGCCCGCGGCCAGCGCGGCCTTCTTGGCACGCGCCCTTGGTTAGTGGCGGGTTTACCGGTCGTTTGGGATCGGCCTGGCCGAGACTCGCCTGCCGTTTCTGGGCATTCTTGCCTTGCCCCCCCTTGGCGGCGGGCAGCGCGAGATTGCCGTTAGCGTCCAGCGGCAGCGCCAGCGCCTGGACGAGGGCGTCGAAGACCTGGTCGGCGCGCAGCCGGCTCGGGCAGCTCGACGCGAACGGAGTTTTGCCCGCCACGTTGGCCGTGGAACGGACACGCCGCTGGTAAGCCTGGGTATTCAAGATCGTGCGGAAGAGCCAGCGGATGTCGTATCCCCCCTTCTGCCACTGTTCGGCGAGGGGCCCGATCAGTTCGGGGGCATTGGGTGTTCGCTCGGGGCCGAGGTCGTCGATCGGCTCGTAGAACGCCTCGCCCATGAGCGCGTACCAGATGCGGTTGATGTACGCGCGGGCAAACCAGGGGTTGTCCTGGCCGGTGATATAGGAGGCCACCAGTGCCCGCCGCTCTGGGATCGCCAGTGCTTCCGGCAGGGCCGGCTGCGTCTTGGATTTCCCGCTCGCGAGGAAAAACCGCGGAGCGATCGGGATCTGTTTGGCCGGGTTGTCTTTATCCGGCATCAGGTAGCGCCTGGGTCCTTGGGCCACGACTTCGATCACGGGGGGCTGGCCGTTGCCGCCGGGCATGACTTGCTTGGGCCTCATTCCCGCGAAAAATGCCGCGAACTCATGAAATTGCAGCCGTTTCCAGGCGTCGGTCTTGTGGTCATGGCACTGGGCGCACTGGATCTGAACGCCCATGAAGATCCGCGAAACCTCGCCGGCCATTTCCACCGGCCGGACCTCGTGGGCCAGCGAGAGCGCAACCGCGCCATTCTCGTCGTTGCGGCCGGTGGCCGTGATCATCCCCGAGACGATCGTGTCCCACGGCGTGTTGGCCTGAAACCGTTTCGCCATCCAGTCTTCGAGCGCGTCGAACCGCACGCGGCCAGGTTTTCGTTGGTCGCGTGAAACATGATCACGTCGCGCCAGTACTTCGCCCAGTTCCGCGCGTATTCCGGGCTGTCCAGCAAGCGATCGATGAGCCGGGCGCGCTTGTCCTTGTCGCGATCACGCACGAACGATTGGACCTGGTCCGGCGTGGGCGGCTTGCCAGCCACGTCGAAGTAAATTCGGCGCACAAACTCGACGTCGGTCGTCAAGGTCGCCGGCTCGACCTTGGGGCTGTTCTTGGCAAGATGAGCGGCAATCACGCGGTCGAGGTCGGCCGAAGTCCAGCTTGGCGTCGTCACCGTTCGGACCGGCCGCTCGGGAACGGGCATCTTCGTGCGGCCGGCTCCGCCGGCGTTTTCGCCGGTGTGGGCTTGGTCGCGAGCGCCCTTGGCCTGCGGCTTGTGCTTCTCGGAGGGGGAGCCAGCCTTGGTGGCCGGGGAGCCGGCCTTGCCGGCATCGGGCTTCGCCGGCTGTTCGACCGGGGCTTGCTCGGATGGCTCGAACGACATGGCCAGGGAGCTGCTGGCCACGACCAAGCCGACGCAGAAGGCGGCCGTCAGTCCGCAAGCCGCTCCGCGCCACAGACACTTCCGGGCCAATCGATTGCTCGTCCACCGGTGGATCACGCCCGTTCTCCCTTCAACTCTAACCTAGTGCGCGACGGTGATTTGGTGCCGGGCGGCGTCCCGGATCCCACTGCGGCTCTCCGCTTTATAACTTCAATCGGGGACAATCGCTCGGTCAAGGGGTCGCTCGCGCCTTCGCGAGGTATCGACCTCTCTCTTGCATTAAACCACGAATGCACCGGCCGGTTCCGCGGTCCTTGATCATTTCGTCGTGTATGTTTGCGCCAATCAACCTGGCCAGAACTGGCCAACCGACTTGAACGGCGGCGCCGACGCGAAGAAGGATTCGTGTGCCGACTCCGCGCCAAGGAGAAAGTGCGCTGGATCCACTGGTGGAACGGCAGCGGGGCTGGCATCATTGTCGTCCGGGACTTCCAGCCCTACATCACGATCGACTTGGTCGGACTGCAGGGCTGATCCGCCACCACGGCCCATGCGACGAATACGCGACGGGGCCAGCAGGGCGGTACTAAGGTAATGGAGGCCCTGCCGCCGGTGGCGGCCCGATGACTGCCGAGTGGTTAATGGAGCGTGCGCACGGTCGAGATCGAGCCTGCAACGCAGTCGTTTGTTGTCAGGCTCACTCGGTGTTCGTGCTCCTCGCGCTTCACCCCGCGGATCCGGATTGCGTTCAACACATAGGGAGCTCGATTGATGCCTTTCAGCCGTTTCGTGACTCGCAGCCGGCATTCATTCGCGGCCGTGGCCGCGCTCATCGGCTTTGCCGCAGGATGCGTGGTTTCCGGATCGTCGGCGTGGCTATTGCCCAGCGCACATGCCGACGGGCACGCCCAGGTCGACGCGGGGGTCAAGGCCCCGGTGGCCGAGGTGATGCATTGCCCGCTGGCGTTCGAGGGGACTCACCTCCTGAAAGAACTTCCCCAGGTGTCTCAGGTTGCCTATCACTATTGCAAGCCGATGGGCGAGGATCTGATCGCCCAGTGTCTGCTGTACGACGGCACCGGGCCCGACGCGCACTTGATCGGCGTCGAATACCTGGTGAGCGGCGCCGTGTTCGAGAAGATGCCGGCGGAGGAAAAAGCCTACTGGCACGACCACAAGTACGAGGTCGACGCGGGCCTTCTCAAGAGCCTGACGCAATCGGGCGCGGAGGAGAAAGCGACGCTCGCGAAGGTCCGGACGCTCTACGGCAAGATCTTCCACACCTGGTCGACCGGAAAGACCTATCCGCAGGGCCCTGCCCGGCTGTTCTGGGCGGTCACGGGTGAAGAACCGTTTGTGCTACCCTCGGCACGGAAGCCGTAGCCGCAGGCGGCCTAGAGCCTGTTATTGACTGATTGTAAGAGATTTGCTCATGTTGTGGCATGAACACGACGCGGAAGTCGTATCCAAGCGACGTCTCGGATGCCGAAGGGGAGTTTCGTCTCCCATACCTGGCCTTGATGCGCGAGGATGCTCCACAGCGCGAACATTTTCTGCGTGATCTGTTGAGCGCAGTACGTTACGTGGTCAGGACGGGCTGTCAGTGGCGATTCCTGCCAGATGATCTTCCGCCTTGGACCGCAGTCCACCAACAAGCGGGCATGGATGCAGGCCGGCGTCTTCGAGTAAATCGAGCATGATTTGCGGGCGATCGTTCGATTTCTCGCCGATCGGGATCCCGAGCCGACGGCGACGATCTTTGATGGACGCACGCTGCAATCGACGCCCGAGACGAACCGGAATGGAGACGAGCCGTGCCTGCAGCCCACGCGCATTGCTTGAGGCCAGCTTCCACTGACCTTCGCCCAGCTCAAGGGCGACGTAGAGCAATTGCGAATTCGACGAGATAGAATCGAGACCGTGGGTCGCTGTCATGAGTAAGCTCCTAGAAAAACGTGTAGCCAGAACCACCTGGAGCTTACTCGCAACGGCTCACATCACATACCGCCGTCCCCCCACTCGCATAGCATCTTGTCCTTTGGCGTAGGGCGGGTGATCGCGTCGACGTTCTTGGCGAGGGCGTCGGCGTTCGTCGCGTTCGAGACGAAGCCGCCCTTGCGGAACTCGTTGTACTCGTCCCAGGTGACCTCCGTCTTGCCCATCCAGAACGGACGGATCACGACGCGGTGTCTCGGCCCCTCGTTGTCGCTCCGTACATCCTCGAGCAGAGAGCTGCCCATCAAGAACCGACCACCGGGGATCGTGAGAGTGGTCAAGATAATTGACTGACCTCCGATCACGATAATCGATGGGAATCGTGTGATTGGATGGATGTACTGAGTACCGGTGGCCTCTTCTCTTCTGTCCCGGATCGTCGTTCCGTTCCCGCATATCTCTAGGTGACGGAACGGGGAACGGACCGATGATCTCGCTCAGACCCTCGTTGATCACGGCACATCATTCGGTGTCGAGCCTCAGCGACCCCGCGCGAAGCCTCGCCATGCTCAAGGTATCTCCGCGCAGCTCGCGATGTGGACACGACCTGCCCCGTGCGACGTAACGTTCACGAGTCGCTGGCGACAAAAGTCAGAGCGCATCGAGCCCCGAACTTACGCCGCGGATGCGTCGGTCGATCACACGTCGATCACACCGAAGCGCGCAACGACTCCGTTGGCTACTTCGGTCGATCCGACCGAAGCGTGCAAACTCAGCGGATCGCGAGTGAATGAACGCCAATGCGCCAGAGTGGGATCGTGTTCCGCCCTGCGATTCCTGCCAAGAGAACCGACTCGACTACGCGTTTCGAAAACGTCCGAAAGATGAGACGGACTCGGACTCATTCTTTCGTCTCTCCGTCATTCTCGACTGAGTCCTGTTAGGTTTTCCGCCGGCCACCGTTTCTTATCAACATCGGCGATGGGGCGAAGGTTGCACCGCTCAGTAAAGCGCCAGGGAACGCGATTCTTGCACGAGCACCCGGCCCCGGCAAGAATCGGCCTTGCGGACGGCCTGCTCTGCCGCCGCGCCCGACCCGGACAGCCGGGCTGCTCCGCGTCGGCGCCGGTACGTCGACGTGCGGCTTCGGCGTCCTTCCGCGGTATGCGACAAGCCGAACCATTCGTCCCCGACATCCGACACGACATCGGCTCGCGAGGCACCAATCCCGGTCGCGCAGGCGGATTGCGCGGCCCGGGCGCCAATCTCGACGGAGTAACCGACCCATGCCTACGGCCACCTTGATGCCCAGGTCAACGTCAAGCCTCGACCCGACCGGGGCGCCGCAGCCGCTGCGGGCCGTCCACACGACGAACTTCCCCGGCCTCTTGCGCCGGCTCGGCGCCTCGCTGCTGGTGACCACCTACCAGGCCGGCAAGCTGGTGATCGTCCGCGACGAGGGGGACCACCTCAACACCCACTTCCGCGCCCTCCAGGCGCCGATGGGCCTGGCGCTGGACGGCGGCCGGCTCGCCGTCGGCACCACGATCCAGGTCTGGGAGTACGCCGACGTCCCGGCGGTGGCCGCCCGGCTCGACCCTCCGGGGCGCCACGACGCCTGCTTCCTGCCCCGCGCCAGCCACGTCACGGGCAACATCCAGGGCCACGAGATGGCCTGGGGCGCCGGCGGCGAGCTGTGGGTGGTCAACACGCGGTTCTCCTGCCTCTGCACCCTCGACCGCTCGGCCAGCTTCGCGCCGCGGTGGCGGCCGCCGTTCGTCTCGGAGCTGGAGCCGAGCGACCGCTGCCACCTCAACGGCCTGGCCATGGTCGACGGCCGCCCGCGCTACGTCACGGCGCTGGGAGAGACCGACGCTCCGGCCGGCTGGCGGGCGAACAAGGCCCGGGGCGGGATCCTGATGGACGTGGCCAGCGGCGAGGTGATCTGCCGCGGGCTGTCGATGCCTCACTCGCCGCGGTGGTACGGCGGCCGGCTCTGGGTTTGTGAGTCGGGGGCCGGGACTCTCGGATGCATCGACCCGACCAGCGGCCGGTACGAGCCAATCGCCGAAGTGCCGGGCTTCACCCGCGGGCTCGACTTCGCCGGCGGCCTGGCCTTCGTCGGGCTGTCGCAGGTGCGCGAGAGCGCCGTCTTCAGCGGCATCCCGATCACCGAGCGCCTCGGCGAAGAGGAGCGGACCTGCGGCGTCTGCGCGGTGGACCTGGCCAGCGGCCGGGTGGTGGCGCTCTTGCGATTCGACACGACGGTGCAGGAGATCTTCGCCGTGGCGGTGCTGCCGGGCCGACGGTGGCCCGAGCTGATCAACGACGACGAGAAGTCGGTGGAGAACTCGTTCGTGGTGCCCGACGCGGCATTGGCCGATGTACCGGCGGCGCTTCGGGCACCGGCCCCGCCCGTCCGCGGAACGGCGGAGGCAGTCGGCGAGCCGCCCGGGCCGGATCGGTGGGCATGCAGATCAGTTCGGACTTCGATACCAGAGGGCTAAAGATCATGGATCGCAGCGGGACGAAAAGCGAGCGACGGCCCCGCCGTGGGAGCAACGCGGGACGAGGCCGGAGGGGATTGCGGCCGACGGTCATGGCGTTGGAGGGCCGCACGCTGCTCACGACGTGGACCGTGACGAAGGCCGGCACTGACGACGGCAGCACCGGCACCCTGAGCTGGGCCGTCGGCCAGGCAAACGGGAACCCCGGGGCCGACACGATCGACTTCTCCGATCTCTTCGACAAGTCGCAGACGATCACGCTGACCGGCGGCCAGCTCACCTTCACGTACGGGGCCAGCACGACGATCGAGGGCCCGGGGGCCAATCTGCTGACGATCTCCGGCAGCAATGCTAGCCGCGTATTCACCGTCAACGGCGGCGCCTCGGCGAGCCTGTCGGGCCTGACGATTACCGGGGGGAATGCGGACATCGGCGGCGGCCTCTCCGTCTACTCCAACGGCACGCTGACGATGGCCGACTGCACGATCAGCGGCAACACCGCCACCCAGAACGCCGGTGGTCTGGCCAACAACTCCGGCGCCACTACCACGCTGACCAACTGCACGGTCAGCGGGAATTTCGGCGGCACGCAGGATATCTCCGGCGGTGGAGGGCTGGGAAACAGCTACGGCACGCTGAGCCTTACCGACTGTACGGTCAGCGGCAACACGGGCTCCCTCGGGGGCGGTGTGAGCAACAAGCACGGCACGCTGACGCTGTCCGGCTGTACTGTCAGCGGCAACACCGCCACCAACGTCGGCGGAGGCGGAGGTGGCGTGTTCAACTCGGATGGAACGGCCATGCTGACCAACTGCACGGTCAGCGGCAACACCGCCCAGGGGTCCGGCGGCGGACTGTTCAACTCCAGATTCTTAACCGACACCGTGATCACGCTGACCAACTGCACGGTGAGCGGCAATTCCGCTGCCTACAGCGGCGGCGGCCTGGACGACAACGCGACGGCAACTCTGATCAACACGATCGTCGCCGGCAACACCGGCGGCGACACGGGAGGCAGCGGCACCATCTCGGGGAGCAACAACCTGATCAGCGAAGACGCGCTGCTGTCGGCCCTGGGCGATTACGGCGGGTCGACGCAAACCATGTCGCTGCTCCCGGGCAGCCCGGCCATCGGCGGCGGCAACGGCGCGAGCGCCCCCGGCAACGACCAGCGGGGGGTGGCGCGGTCGGGCCGCGTCGACATCGGCGCCTTCCAGAGCGAGGGGTTCACGCTCACGCCCGCCACCGGCAGCAGCCCGCAGGCGACGGGGACTGGCCGGGCGTTCGGCAACCCGTTGACCGTCACGGTGACCGCAATCAACCCGGCCGAGCCGGTCAACGGCGGCATGATCTTCTTCACCGCGCCGGACACGGGCGCCTCGGCCACGCTCTCGGCGGCCTCGGCGACCGTCACTAACGGCCAGGCCGGCGTGTCGGCCACTGCCGGCATGACTGCCGGCTCCTACACGGTGACTGCCTCACCTGGCCTCCACCTGCCCGCGGCGGGCCTGGCGCTGACCAACACCGGCCCCGCGGCGTCGGTGGCAGTGGCCTCCGGCTCGGGCCAGACGGCGGTGGCTACCAAGGCGTTCGCCGCGCCGCTGGTGGCTGTGGTCACCGATTCCCTCGGCAACCCGGTGCCCGGGGTCACCGTCAACTTCGCCGCGCCGGGCTCGGGCGCCTCCGCCGCCCTGACCGGCTCGCCGGCCGTCACCGGCGCCGACGGCCGGGCCACCGTCACCGCCACGGCCAACGCCGCCCTTGGCTCCTACACCGTGACGGCCTCGGTGGCCGGCGTCGCGACCGGGGCCGCCTTCGCGCTGACCAATGTCGAGGCTCCCAGCCTGGTGGTCAACACCGTCGTGGACGAGGTCGACGACACCGACGGCACGACGAGCCTGCGCGAGGCGCTCGCCTACGCGAACAGCCGCACCGTCCCCAGCACCGTCACCTTCGCCCCGTCCGTATTCGGCGCGACTCCGCAGACGATCACCCTGACCCAGGGCCAGCTCACGTTGAACGGCCAGGCGAGCATCACCATCGCCGGTTCGGGGGCCAATCTCCTGACCGTCAGCGGCAACCAGGCCAGCCAGGTGTTCCAGGTCGAACATGGCGTTACCGCGTCGATTTCGGCTTTGACCATCACCGGCGCTCAAACCCAGAAGGCCGGGGGCGGCCTCGTCAACTACGGTACGGTGACGCTGTCCGATTGCGTCGTCAGCGGCAATTCCGCCACAGCGGCCGCCGGCCTCAATAACAAGGGCGGCACGGCGACGCTGATCAATTGCACGGTCAGCGGCAACACCGCGGTGGCCGAAGGCGGCGGCCTGGAGAACTCCAATGGCACACTCACACTCACCGATTGCACGGTCAGCGGCAACACGGCCGGCACCACTGGCGGCGGCGTGGAGAACTTCAACGGCCCGATCACGCTCACCGATTGCACGCTCAGCGGCAACACCGCCACGGACGGCGGCGGCCTGACGAACTTCGTCGGCACGGCCACGCTAGTCGCCTGCACGGTCAGTGGCAACACCGCTACCGCCGGCGGCGGCCTGTTGAACAAGTACGGCGACACTATCACGCTCACCAGCACGATCGTCGCCGCTCAGAAGGGCGGTGGGGATATCTTTGTCCAATCTGGCAGCGTCACGGGTAATTACAACCTGATCGGCGACGGCAGCGGAATCAGCGGTGGGACCGGCAACTTGCTGGGCACGCCGTCCCAACCCCTCAACCCGCTGCTGGCGCCTTTGGGCGACTACGGCGGGCCGACACTCACCATGGCCCTGCTTCCCGGCAGCCCCGCGCTTGGCAAAGGGGATCCGGCTCAGTCTGGCTCGAACGACCAGCGCGGCCAGCCGCGGGGAGCCGTGGTGGACATCGGGGCGTTTCAGCAGAACCGGGACTCGACGCTGGTCGTCGGCGACGTGACCGATAAGGCCGGCACCGGCCCGGGCCGGCTTAGCCTCCGCCAGGCGGTCAACCTCGCCACGCTGCTGCCCGGTGTCGACACCATTACGTTCGATCCGAACGTCTTCGGCTCGACCCCGCAGACGATCACTCTGTCCCGCGGCCAGCTCGCCCTCATCAACCGGTCGACGACGATCATCGGTCCGGGAGCCGGGCTGCTGACGATCAGCGGCGGCGGCCAGAGCCGAGTGTTCGATATCGAGGGAGGGTCGGCGGTGCTGTCGGGACTGACCATTAGCGGCGGTCAAGCCGATAACGGCGCCGGGCTGTACCACAACGGCGGCACCCTGTCGCTGACCGGCTGCACGGTCAGCGGCAACACCGCCGGCAGCCTCGGCGGCGGCCTGGGTAATCAGGTTGGCACGGCCACGCTGACCAATTGCACGGTTAGCGGCAACACGGCCGCGGCCGGCGGCGGCGTGGGGAACTTCGTCGGCGCGGTCACGCTGACCAATTGCACGGTCAGCGGCAACACCGCCGACCAGGGTGGCGGCCTGTACGGGTACAACCTGAGCTTGAGCGATTGCAACGTGAGCGGCAACACCGCCACCGATCCGAACCGCGGCGGCGGTGGCCTGTATATCAAAGAAGGCCGGGCCCAACTGCTCGGTTGCACCGTCAGTGGCAACTCCTCCGCCAGCTCGGGCGGCGGCCTGGACAGCCAGGGCGGCACGCTCACGCTGACCGATTGCACGCTCAGCGGCAACACCGCCAACTCCGGCGGCGGCCTGTTTAACTACGGCCTGTATGGCTACCTCAGCAGCGCCTCTCTGACCAATTGCACCGTCAGCGGCAACTTCGCCGTTCACGGCGGTGGCTTGTGGAACTCCGGTGATTCCAACAGCACTGGGCACCAGGCCACGATCACCCTGGCGAATACGATCGTCGCCAGCCAGAAAGGCGGTGGGGACATCCTTGTCCAATCTGGCAGCGTCACGGGCAATTACAACCTGATCGGCGACGGCAGCGGGATCAGCGGCGGGGCCGGCAACCTGCTGGGCACGCCGTCCCAACCCCTCGACCCGCTGCTGGCGCCCCTGGGCGACTACGGCGGGCCGACCCCCACCATGGCCCTGCTCCCCGGCAGCCCCGCCATCGGCGGCGGGACGGCCACCGGCAGCCCCGACCACCGACCAGCGCGGGTTCGGTCGGGGTAGCACCGTCGACATCGGCGCCTTCCAACACCAGGGCTTCACCGTCACGCCCGTCACCGGCAGCACCCCGCAGACGACCCCGACCGGCACGTCCTTCGCCGTCCCGCTGGCCGTCATGGTGACGGCCAACAACGCCGGCCAGTTCGTCAATCCGGTCGATGGCGGCGTCATCCGCTTCGCCGCACCGCCGGCCGGCGCCTCGGCCATCCTCTCCGCCGCCACAGCGGTGATCGCCGGCGGACAGGTCGGTGTGACGGCCACGGCCAACACCACGTTCGGCTCCTATACGGTGACGGCCTCGATGGCCGGCGTCACGACTCCGGCCGGCTTCGAGCTGACCAACACCGCGGCCCCGCAGAACCTGGTGGCGCAGCCCGTCGCCGCCGTGGCGGGCCGGGCGTTCATTAACGTGGTGGTGGCCACCTTCACCGACTCCGACCCCGAAGCGAGCCCGAGCGGTTTCGTCGCCGCGATCGCCTGGGATGACGGCATCACGACGTCGAGCACCACGGTGATCGCCGATGGCCAGGGTCACTTCGACGTCCTGGGCACGCACACCTACGTCGACGCCGGCACCTACACATTCCACGTGCAGGTCACCGACAGCAACGGGGACATCAGGACGGCCTCCAGCACCGCCACCGTCAGTGCGAAGAAAAACCCCGAGGCAGCGAGCCTGGTGCTGACGACCACCCGCGATGTGGTTGACGAGTTCGACAATCTGACCAGCCTGCGCGAAGCGATCTCTTACGCCAACAGCCACCCCGGCCCCGACACCATCACGTTCGATCCATCCGTCTTCGGCATCACGCGGCGGACGATCGTTCTGACCGGCGGACCGCTGGTGCTGACCGACCCGGCGACGACGACGATCATCGGCCCCGGCGCAAACCGTCTCACGATCAGCGGCGGGGGCAAGAGCCAGGTCTTCGTCATCCGGGGCGGCTCAGTGGCACTTTCAGGCGTCAGGATCACCGGCGGCCGCGACGACATCGGTGGCGGCCTGTTCAACGACCGCGGCACTCTGGCCTTGACCAACGTTTCCCTCGCCGAGAACGCCGCCATCATCGGCGGCGGCCTGTTCAACAACGGCACAGCGAGGCTGCGCAACGTGAGCGTCACCGGTAACGCGGCGAGCGTTGGCGGCGGCATCACGAATTTCGGCACCCTCACTCTGGCCCACGTCACAGTCCGCGCCAACCACGCCCGTTTCGCTCGCAATCTCTTCAATGGTCGCACCGCGACATTGATCAGACAATGGTGGCCGATCAAGGCAGGGATGGGCATTCCGCGGGCCTTCTGAGAGTCTCCCACAACCTGATCGGGGCCAGTTACACTGCCCTCGTTGTCGAGCATCGGACGAACGTTTCGGGGCCGATCTCGTGGCATAGAAACCTACAGCCGCAAATCGTTTTCTGCAGGTTTTTCACTGGAGCCGCTCTGCGATCCTCAGCTCGGCCTGCCCAGCAATTGGGCAGCGCGGTACCGGCACCTCGCCTCCTCCTCGGCGAACGACCTTGGCGAGTGCAGTCGATCCACCACCCTCTAGCCCTTTGCTCAGGAGTTTTGAACATCGTCCCTCGTGCGCACGTCGGTCCGACATCCATGAGGAAGCCTCTGTCAAGACCGGAGCGAGACGATTGCGGGACTTCCCAGACATCCATTCGGCGTCATCCGCCGCGGCAGAGCGCCATGAGAGAGTATGCGGTCGCTCCCATTCAATACCGCGGCGTCGCGATGCGCCACGTCGGACCTCGGGATGCGACCTGCAGTCCCGCTACCGATCTCGACCTGGACAGCCTCCTGGGCGCTGGGCCTATGTGCGTCGGACCGGGCCCCGGTGGAAACCAGCAACTATATATAACAGTGAATACCATTCAAGTGCGCGTCGAGACTTGAGAACGGGTCGCACTCTTCCCTTGCGCTTCGCGCCGCCATCCGGCGAGGTTTGCGAGGTGGTGTACCCCCGCGCGCGGCGACCTCGCGCAGGCGCTCTCGGCTGGCGGCGAAGAATCGGCCGAGCAGGCGGCCGCCTCTCAGCTTTTCGAGCCGGGCCCGCCAGCGCTCGGCACTGCTCTGGAGCCGGTCGAGGATTCCCGTCACCTCCGCCGAGATCGCGGCCTTGCCATTGCGGAAGAGACGCCCCGTGTAGTCGACCAGAATCAAAAGGAATATTTGTCGGGGGATAAACCCGCAAGTTCGTTGAGCATGCGCCGATCTGGAGGACGCGGCCGATCACCAAAAACCGAAACCGTCCTATAGTGTCTTATAGGCGCCATGCGCTCAGAGCTATGACTGCGCACTTTGTCATCCGGGCTCACCGCGGCGGTTGCCGGCGGCTGGTGCGCGAAGTTTGCCAACCGACCGAGGCACCTTCAAGGATGCGCCCGATTTGCGAGAGCGCGACGGCGAAGCATCGCGCGTTCTGAGCCCTGACGAGGTCGACACGCATTGCGAGCGACGATTGATCCCGGACGTGAACAGCGAGGACAGTCCAGGTCTCTCATCTTGCGACCGCGTGCTCGTTGCAATCTGCAAATCCAGCGTCCCGGTGAGATTACTCCCGGCATGCCTGGTCCGGCAGTTCCGGAACGATGGTGTCGACGCAAGAATTATTTTTCGGGGGTTAAGCCTGCAGGCTCGTTGAGCATGCGCCGATCCGGTGAATGCGGCCGACAACAGAAAACCGAAAACGTCCTATAGTGTTATAGGGGCGTTGCGCTCGGCGCTGCGACTGCGCGCTTTTGTCAGCCGGGCTCACTGCGGCGGTTGCCGGCGGCTGGCGCGCGAAAGTTTGTCAACCGAGCGAGGCACGTTCGGGGATGAGCCCGATTTGCGAGACCGCGACGGCGAAGCTTCGCGCGTTGTGAGCCGCGGACCGGGGACGACGCGGGAGCGTCGGAGACGGCATTCCCGCGCGGGGAGCGTGGGAACGAGTCAATAGCCAGTGAACGTTGAGCAGGCCTCGAAAAGTCCAATGTGGTCGCCGACCTTGCGTGAATATGGGGAAGACTGCAGCCGCTGGGTACAGGGAAACGGTTGGAATGGGCCGTCCCACGAGAGATCAAGGCCCAGCGGGCCACCGGGGTATTGACGACGGCATGTCGGTAAACGGGGATCGAACACATCGCGGGAAGCCTATGCGGTGAGGACGCGTGATCCTCAACCGGACGCCCGTGAGGGACTTGCCGGGCCGCTTTGGGTGGAGGAGAGGTCCGCAGTACCTACGAAACCTAGCGGCAAGGACATACAGCGCAACGCTAGCCATTTCCTCTCGAGCAGCTCAGTGCGTAAAATAGGGACATAAATTCCAGTGCGCGCACAACCCGCTCCACCTCGTACGAATACCGGTCCCCGGAGCGCAACAATTCTCTCGTGCCGGAAAGCGCAGGCTGGATCGAAGTTGAGCGAGCCGATCGGAGACAGCTTCGATCCACGCCCTTGGGCGCGCCGCGAGTCGACCGACGTCGACCAATCGTATGCGTGAGCGCTCCGCAGGCGTGCGGGGAACGCAGTTTGCTCGGTCCGCCATGAGAAGAATTCATTGACGATCGCGGCCCGCGCGACCCGAGAACCCTTCTGAAAACTGACATCCACTGACATCTGCCGACGTTTCGCCTCGGAACATCGGCTACGACCGCTACAAGCGTTCCATTGTTTCCGTACCCCTCGAGGGCGTGCCGGCCAGCCAGAGCCCCGGGCTGAGAACCGAGCGTCGGGGCGCACAGGAGCCTCGGTGACGAATCGCCACCGAGTCGTTCCCCCATGACCGGAGAATCCACCAACAGTGAGAAAATGATGCTCGCCATTGCCGTCGCCGACGGCATCCCCGTCGCCGAATGGGCGCTGCAAAACGGGGTCAACGAACGGACTGCGTACCGCTGGGCCGCCGAGCCCGACGTTCGGTCTGAAGTCGAGTCGATCCGCAGCCGCGTCCTCGACGAGGCGATTGGCCGGATGTCCAGGCGCGTCGCATACGCCGTCGATAAGGTCTTCGAGCTCGGCGAAAACGCCACTTCCGAGTCCGTACGGCTCTCGGCGCTGCGAGCCGTGATCTCGGACTTCATCGCTGTCTCCAATTTCTCCGGACTCGAAACGCGCTTGGCCAAACTCGAGGCGCAGGCCCATGCGCACTCTAGCAACGCGTGTTGAGTGTGGACGCCTATCGGAAATAGCACCGCAAGGGCACGCCCGAGCATCTCCGACCGAGGACCGGCGCCGGACGACAGTCGGCTCAGGGTTGGGGATTTCCGACGCCCGCTGGTGGAGATGCAGTCATCGGATCAAGTTCCCGATCGGTCCTTCGTTGTGAAGAATACCCAGCCGGTGGAGTGCGAACAGCCTGCCGCTTCGAGGCGCTTTACCGGATCGCCGTCGGAAAGCGAAAGTCGGACGAACGAACCCATCGATGAGGAACCGGTGTCGAGCGAGGCGGTGCAGATTTTGTGTTGCGGGCATCTGGGAGAAGAGCCCCGTCCATTTCGAGCTCGAGTTCACCAGCCACACTCGATGAAAACATGATCACCACAGAATGCCAAGCGTCTGTTCGAGTTGTGGCGAATTCCGCGGTCGATCCGGAAGTTGACAAGCGGGGCTCGACGCCTGACGAAGCCGGCAGAGGTAGAGTTGCTTCCGCCGAAATTTCGCGGTCGCGATCGTTGAGGCGTTCGTGATGCCGTCGCAGGCGAGCCGCATGTCGAAGAGGACCAAGCGTTCTAACCACTGAAAATGCGGAACCGCACGGAAAAGATGAATCAACTTCAACAATGACCCAGCGAGGCCGTTTTTCTCTTCGGCATGCAGAGCCCGGTCCGGTTCCGTGTCGTTCCGCGCCTTCCGTGGTTGAAGGTCTTCCTCTTGAATCCTGTGGGGACCATATAGGCGACTGCGATGTCCGAGCCGGCCCCGAGTCCGGTTCTGGCCCGCTCCGGAAGCTGGACCCGCGACATCAAAATCACACGAACGAAGCCAAACTCGATGAAAACGTGATCACCGCAAAAAACCAAGAGCCTGTTCGAGTTACGTCGAAAACTGTGGTGCATTCGGGACTTGACAACCGGTCGCGGTGGGAAGTGAATCGCCCCGTCAGTCTGAGGAAAGCCGTTCACCGCGAAGATGTACCGACGAAATTCAAGTGCCATCAGGCGTGATGATGGCAGGTGGTTGCTGGCGTCCAACGGCGCACAGTGTCGGTTGCTCCGAGGCGGACGCGGAGCTGGCTTTTGTATCAGATATATTCGTAACCGGGTATGCGGGGTCGTGCGGGTTGATTCGACCGCTCTTCTCAGGATCGCGTCCCCCTCGGTCGTGCCGCCAGACGTGTTCTGATCATTGGTTCCTCGTCTCTGTTCACGTCGAGCGTGAAGGTTTCAGCAAGATGCAGCGCGGCTTCGTACAACGGGAGGTGATGGATTGCGGCCCATAAGTCCAGCACGTTGCCCTTGGCTCGGCAGTCCGCATGAAAACACTGAAACGCCTTCTTTCTCAGATGGACTGAGAACGTTGGCTGCTGGTCTCCAGGGTGGCCGTGCAGCGGGCAATCGCCTCGGCGTTGCTGGCCGCGCCCGCGTAACCGATCGAATATACATAGATGTTTAAGCACTTCCTGCATTGACACTTGTTGCCGCAAGAAAGCGAAGTCGACCCTGGGGCGAGTTAAGGGCGAAGTCGGTATCACCTGCTTGACGGGACGAGCGGTCGGCGCTACGGTAATAGAGGCCGTGGTGACCACTTTCTTCGCAGGCGAGTCCTGCTTGTGGCCCACGGCTTCTTTGTTGGCCGATGGTGGCCTTGCGGCCCGCTGCTTGGTGGTTGCCGTCGACGATGTGGCATTGCTGAGGCCATCCCAGTGAAGGTGAGTGGGGTCGAACGGACGATCGGTCTTCCAGACAGCGAAGACCAGGTGAAGCAGCTTGCGTATGCAGTGCCCCATCGCGACGTCGCCACGTTTTCCTTTGGCTCTCTGGCGGCGATAAAGCGCGCGAACGGCCGGGTTGCAGCGAATGGCACACAGCGCGCCATTCCAGAGATGGCCACGAACCAAATCGTTCCCTTTGGTTGACATGGACCTTGCCCCGAGAGGCAACGAGTTGCCTTTCTTGTCGACGCCTGAGGAGTGTTCCTCGGGAAAGGCACCGAAGTAGCTGACGAGTTTGCCGGGAGTCGCGAAGCGATCGATGTCCACGATCTTGGCGACGAGGATCGCTGCGGTGGTTGGGCCGATGCCGGGGACAGTCGCGACCTGGCGATGAGCCGAAGGAGGCAGTTCGTCGAACGTGGAGACTAACAGCTTCCGGAGTTCCTTTTCGCTCTTTCGGCTGCGCTGGACATCGGCCACCAGGTTCCGGACCAAGATCTCGGCGGTGTCGCCGCGCAAGCTGGCGACTGATGTCTTTGCGGCTTGTCGCAGTGCCGCGGCTTGGTCAGCTCGGAGATAGGGAATACGTTCCAATGAACCGCAACGGGCGAATGCAATCCGTTCGGCCGTTGGATACCGCATGAGGAGTCGCAGTACCCAGCCAGTGGCGATGTCATCGGTTAACTGGGCCAGTTCTGGAAAGGTGCGAGCCAGGATGTTGTGCAGTCGATTGATGGCCCTGGTTGACTGCTTGACCTGGGATTGCAAGCGGCCGGCGATTTCCCGTAACAGGATCATCGTCGCGGACGTGGCTGGTGTGGCCCCGGGTTGCTCGACGACCGCGAAACGGGCCATAGCCTGGCTCTCGGTGTCATCGGTGGTACGCTTGGGAAAGTGTGCTTTGCGATAATCCTTGTTGCGCTTGGGCTCCCCGATGGATAGGGTCATGGGCAAGTCAAGGCTGCGGAGGAACTGCTCGAGATTGATGGCGTACTGGCCGGCGGCGTCGATGCGGAAGCAGAAGTGGGCCTGCGGGTGTTGCTGGTGCAGTTGCTGCAGGCGTTCGTGCAGGCTCTGATATCCTTCGCGATTCTCCATCACTGTGAGTGGTTTGGCGGCCGGACGGCGATCAGGCCGGAGGAAGGTAACGCGATGGCCGTATCGAGCGGTATCGATTCCGACCCCGATGAGCTCGAGACAGGTGGTGTTGGACATCGGAGATCTCCAGCGGGCGTGGGGGCACATACAACACTGGGAAGTGTCGGAGAAGCGCCGGACGTGAGTCTCCTCCGCTGATCTCGGGCAAGGCCAGCCTTGTGATGAGCGGTCCAGGCCGCAAGATGTACCAAGGCCTTGAGCCAAAGACGGAGGGAGTAATCTTCGCGAAGAGGTCAATGCCTCAGGACGCTAACAACTCTCCTCACGACACTGCCGCCAGCTTGATCAAACTGGCGGCAGTTGCAACATACAAGAACGCTAAGAGCGCGAAGAAAGCCAATGAAACCGCTGACAGGACATTGACCGTCTGCTCCAACGCGATATGCCACAACGTTTGGTGCACCTTAGAAATGCCGTCTATCACCAGTTCAGCAGCTTGCTCGTTCTCTTACTTCGTACCTCTTCCCTTCGCGCTCTTGGCGTTCTTCGCGGTGATAGCATTCAGTCTTCTCGATCTGTTCGATCGTCCCTCTTCCCTTCGCGCTCTTGGCGTTCTTCGCGGTGATAGCATTCAGTCTTCTCGATCTGTTCGATCGTCCCCCTTCCCGCCGCTCGTCTCGTCGTCGCGGTGATGACTTCGGTCGTTCTTCACGGAGAATCCGACGAGCAAAGCCAAACTTGATGAAAACGTGATCACCGCAAAAAACCAAGAGCCTGTTCGAGTTGCGGCGAATTCCGTGGGCTCGCCGGGACTTGACAAGCGGGGCCCGACGCCTGACGAAGCCGGTGGGGATAGAGTTGCTTCCGCCGAGATTTCGCGGTCGTGATCGTTGACGCGTTCAATGCGCGCACGCGACCTCAGGTGATCAGGCCGGGGAGTGCGGCGCCACGTGATGCCGTCGCAGGCGAGCCGCATGTCGAAGAGGACCAAGCGTTCTAACCACTGAAAACGCGGAACCGCACGGAAAAGATGATCAACTTCAACAATGACCCAGCGAGGCCGTTTTTCTCTTCGGCATGCAGCGCTACAAACCCGACTTTGAGTGTCCAGGTACGCCGAAATTGCCGGTGGCACAGCGAGTGCCAAAATGGCACACCGCGCCGCAGCGGCGTTGGCAGCTTCCGGTCCTACGAAACCAGGCTTTTCGACACTTTCGGTCAGTGCCAAAATGGCACCAGAACCATGACCCAAAAGTTGCCACTTTGTGCCAAATCGTGGCATTCTTTCATGACGATGTGACAAGCCATTCGACGCGCTGGGAACTCCGGGCGGCGATTCGCCTGGTGAACGAGACATTGCCCCAGTTGAAGCGTCAGCAACACCCCGACAAGACTTCATCGGTCGCGTGCGCCGGAGTTTTGTCTTCCTCGGCTATCTGTTTGCTTGCGCATTGGCTCGCATTCGCTCTACTCCTGCTCGCGAGCGCGGAGTTGAAAAGTGCATAACAGGCTCTAGAGGGCGGAAAGCCAGGGCGGGTGCGCTGCGCCTGCCAATGAACGAGGCCCGGCGGAGCGGTCAGCTTCGCCGGGCCCGTCTTGCGTTTTTGGGATGTCAGCGGGCAGCGCCGCCGTTTTCAGTACGAGTCGGAGCTGATGACTTCGCCGTTGGCCCGCGTTCCGATCGCCATCCACGATTGAGGGCTGATCGAGTCCTTGACGAACCGGACGCTGCCGTCCCCGAACAGGACGTTCACACCGCCGGGGTGGTTGCTCTGGGCATTGGAGAAGAGCGAATCGTCGGGGCCGCAGGCGGGGCACGAGTCGCGGCACACGTTGAACTTGGCGGTTGTCTGGTTGGGCGTGGCAACCGTGTTCATCAGGGTGATTCCGACGGCGCCCCAGCCCCAGCGGCTCCCGTTGGAATTGGCAAGGTTGCCGGGGTATGGCTGCGCCACGATGTAGGCCGCGGTGCAGGCCTGAAACGCGGGCATAATCACGTTCTGGTATGACAGCGTTGAGGCATCGGCGGCCTCGGCATTGGCCGCGTTGGTGACGCCGGTGACGCCGTTGTTGCGATGCGTGGGCTGCGGGCCGTTGACCGTGGCATCGCCCACCAGTGACTCGACAAACATCACGGTGTTGGACGTGCCGTCTGTACAATCGCGAACGCCGTAGCAATTCCAGTAGGTGAACATCCCGGTGGAGTTGGACGAACAAACGTTGCCGCCACCGCTCAGGTTGAGCGGGTCAGGCTGGCAACTGGCATATCCGGTCAGCCAGCCGTAGACGGCGGTCGTGGTACCGATGCTGCCACGATAGCTGTTGGTATTCGGCGGATAGGCCGAGTTGCCCCAGCCGGTGGCAACCGACATCTTCGAATTGGGTGCGCCGCCGAAATTGACCTGCGTGTCGGACGGGCAGGAGTAGGAGCTGATGACCCTCGTCCAGGGCGTCAGGTTGGCACACATGCCGTAGTTGTACCCGCCGCAGAAGGAAAAGTTGATCGCGTTGTAGATCGTCCCTCCCTCAATATACTGAAGCATTTCGGCTTGCGCACCCCACTCGGTCCAGCCCGCGTATCCTCCGGCATAGTTAAGAGACGATGCCGCCATGGAATGCCCCTGGGGGAACCGGTCGCCGGCCTGGTGATAGTTGTGGAGCGCCAAACCGATCTGCTTCAGATTGTTGGAGCACTGGCCTCGCCGGGCCGCCTCTCGGGCCGCTTGCACCGCCGGCAACAGCAAGGCGATCAAGACCGCAATGATGGCGATGACCACGAGGAGCTCAATCAGGGTGAACCCTCGCCGCAATCTGGTGTTCATTGAGTATCTCCGCGAAAGAAAAGGACAACGAAACATGGTCGCACAGCGCAATCACTGGGCGACGTGACGGATGGGACGATCCAGGGCCTTCGGGCTGCTCGTCCTTGAGACCCCGTTCGCATTCGAAGAAAACGCAAAAAAATCAGAACACTCTGGGATGTCCTGGATCCGACGGGCGCCGCAGGCGCGATCGTCTTTCCCTCCTGGAGAACGACTGAAAGACCAATTCATCAGGCCCCTCTGACAAAAAATGTTCGCGATTCCCATAAGGCGGGGCCGTTGTTGCCGCGTTCGACGCAATAATTAAGAGTGGGTATCCCGCTTTTCTCGCGTGCGAATGGAGGGTCAACGTCGTTGCCGACGCAAACATTCATCGGAGCCAACCACTCAGCAGGCCATGCTTAGATGGATGAGACGCGCGACTGCCTGGCGGCAACCGCAGGCATTCAGGGAGCCATCTGAAAGCAAGTATCGGCAATCGACGGAGAACAACGACGCCGCGCTCGCAAAAAAAATCTGGTGACTGCCGCGCCGAGCCAAAACGGGTTGCGAACGAGAACACAGGGAGAGGCGACTTGCGCAGGCGTCAATGTATCGGACGCCATGACAAACGTCAATAAGGTGCCGATTCCGATGAGCCGCTTGCGCTGCACGCAAGTGGTTGATACGTCATGTGTCGCAAGCCCCGCCGAGAAGGGCTTCCCTCAAGAACATCTGTATTTACAGTGGTCTGCGTTCCATCGGAGAGATTTTTCTCGATTTTTCGACCAGTCGCGACACTCTGAGGGGATTTGTTGCGTAGTAATCATTGTGGACCCAGTTGCTTGCCCGTGTCTCTCGGGACAAACTTCCATGATGATCATTCACGCGGCCAAACCCTTGTTCGCCTGGGATTGCCTCGAAGACAGTCCGTCGTTAAGGACCATCAGGGAGTTGCTGGCCTCACTCCCCGACGGCAAGTTGCTCAACTCGCTCCGTAGTGCGCGGGGAAAAGGTCGCAATGACTACCCGGTGTCCGTGCTCTGGGGAGTGGTCGTCTTGCGGATAGCGTTGCGGCATATCACGACCGAGGCCGTGCTCACTGAGCTGCGCCGCAATGACGGCTTGCGCCGGATTATCGGAATCGAGTCGGAAGCCAATGTTCCCAAGCCCTGGAACATCTCGCGATTCGAGGAAGTACTCGGTCAGGAGCCGCATCGCACGCTCTTGACGGAGGTTTTCGACATTTTGATCCAACGGTTGGGTGTGGCCGTCATCGACCTGGGAACCAACACGGCAGGTGACGCAACAGGGCTCTCGGCACGGCGTAAACCGGCAGCGAGCGTGCAGGAGGAAATCGATGAAGGGTTGCCACAGCCCAGTGGTGGCCGCAAGGAATACAAGGACGACCAAGGGAAGGTGACGAAGGTCGTCGAGTGGTTCGGCTTCAAGCTTCATTTGTTGGTGGACGTAAAGCACGAGGTGGCGCTCTCGTACCAGATCACAGACACCAAGGCCGGCGATGGCGAGACATTACCGGTGTTGCTTGATCAAGCCGCGGCGAACCTACCACCGCAACGGATCAAAACCTTGGCTTATGACAAGGCGGCCGACAGCGAAGCGGTCCACGACCTTCTCTCCAGTAAGAAGATCACCCCGATCATCCAGATGCGCTCACTCTGGGGTGGCGAACCGGAACGGTTGCTACCTGGCCATGACGGTTCCTCCAACATCGTCTATGACGAGGAAGGAACTGTCTATTGCTACGACAAAGTGAGCGAAGTACCCACGCGACACAAGATGGCTTACATCGGCTATGAGCCCGAACGTGAGACGCTGAAGTACCGCTGTCCGGCGAAACACGAAGGCTGGGACTGCCCCATGTCAAAGATCTGCAATGCGGGCAAATCGTACGGCAAGACAGTGCGGGTGCCACATGAAGTTGACCCACGGCGGTTCCCGGCCCTGCCGCGAGCGACCAAGAAATTCGAGCGGATGTACAAGGGTCGGACGGCCGTGGAACGGGTCAACGCCCGGTTCAAGATTTTCTGGGGTGTAGACGACGGCAACCTGACGGGCTCGCGGCGGTTTGCGGCTCAGGTCGGCGTGGTGATGGTGGTGCACGCTGCGTTCGCGACGCTGCTGGCTTCGGCGCCGCGGCGTGAAGGTACTCTGGGCAAGATCAGGCTGAGCCCAATCGCCGAGGTGCTACGAGCGAAAACGAAGCCTGCAGCAGCCGTGGTCTGAGTCTCGAAATCTGTAGCCCGCTGGTGCACGCGATCAGGTCGGGGTGCGCACCCAGAAACGGATTCAACCTGGTATGGCCGACGTACGGCTACGGACCGACCGCAAAGGCGCGGAACAGGCTGGACCGGGCTGTCGAAAGTCGCTGCGTGCATGTAAAAACTAAAACGACATCGCAACCGCCTCGATTCCGATCCAGGATCGTGCGCAAGGGCCGAATCAGCCCGGTGAGCGCCCCATGATTGGTCACCTTTTGCGCGGGCGGCGCCGCCAGGGCGGCGTGATTCGTGCCGGCGAGCCGGTCAGCGACTGAAGCGCTTCGGGACGAGGGGCCCGGCGGTGAGACGGCCCAGGGCATCGCGCAACTGGATGAGCGTGGGCTGCGCATCGGGCTCGCCGGCCAGGTTGCGTTCTTCGCGTGCGTCGGCGCGCAAATGAAACAGCTCCTCGCGGCGATCGCCTTCGTGGCGGATGTAGGACCACTCTCCCTGGATCAAGGCACCCAGCGGCCAGGCCTTTTTGGGGAGGCCGGAGGCATCGAGGTTGCTCGGGTCGTTCGGGACCACCTCGGCCAGCGCGGGGAGAAGGGACGCGCGGGCCGGTGCTGCCGCGGGTGCGGTCGTGTTCCAGAACCGGGCCAGGGACACGCCGGGAAACGGAGAGCCGGCGTCCAGGCCGAGGACGTCGACGATCGTCGCCGGCAGGTCGCGCAGACTGACGGTTTCCTTGACGACCAGCTTGGAGTCGGTTCCCCCTGGTGGGATGACGAGCAGCGGGACGTGGAGCTCGGTCTGATAGAGGCTGGAGCCGTGGCAGAAGACGCCGGGGTGCTCGCCGAAGCTCTCGCCGTGATCGGAGGCGATGATGAGCCAGGTTTGCTCGAGCACACCGCGTCTCTTGAGCTCGTCGAACAAGGAGCCGAGGTGCTCGTCGAGGTCGGCGATGCAATCGTCATAGGCGTCGGTGGCAAACGCGAGTTCCTGGGGCTGGAGCCGAGTTTTGTCGAGGTCCCACCAGTACTGGATCAAGACCTGCTGGCGGGCATCGGCGGGCTCGGCGCCGAAGCGATGCAGCCTTCCTGGCGGCAGACGATAGGGGTAATGGGCGTCGAAGTAATTCAAGAAGGCGAGGAACGGCCGCTCCGGCTGCCCGCGCCGCGACAGCCAGTCGAGAAACTCGCGGTTGACCACCGCCGCCCCCTTCCGGTCATTGAGCAACAATCGCCAGAGCCGCGGCACAACCGGCCGCAGCCCGGCGGCCTCCAGCCAATCCGCCAGGAAATAAGTGAGTCCGTGCAACCCCATCAAGACTCGATCGACCGTGACGGCCGTCTTGAAAGCGGTGAGCTCGGGGAAGATGTGATCCTGGTACGACGTGAAGCCGCGGTCGAGTCCGGAATCGCTCGCACAGTACATGGTGTTGGCGACAAATCCTGCCGTCGCGTAGCCGCGGTCGCGCAGAAACTCGGCCAGGGTGGGCCGGGCCCGGTCAAGCGGAGTGAGCCAGCCGACAGACAGCTCGTGCATCCATCGTCCAGTAAACATGGTCGCATGCGACGGCAGCGTCCATGACGAGGCCGCCTGTGCGGAATCAAAGCGAACACCGCGCTCGGCGAGCTCGGCCAGGCTTGCGCTTGTGTGCCGGTCATAGCCGTAAAGGCTCAGGTGGCGCGTCGCGACGGTGTCCAGCACGATCAAGAGGACGTTCGGCGAACCCGGCGGCGGCAACGGGCGCGCGCTGCGCGCGATTGCTTCTGGGCATCGCGAGCCCACGGAAGAGCCGCCAGGATCGTCGCTATCCCCAGCAGCACCGGGGAGCTCAGCCGGACGAGCCGGCGGAAGGCGCGGCCCATCGCGTGCGAACAGCGGAACCACGGCCACCGCGGTGCCGAATGCGGCCACCAGCCAGGCGAGGCTGTAGATTTGCGGAAAGGCGATGAAGAAGACCGGCAGAATCGTCACGGCGAACAGGACCCGCGCAACGAGCCACGGACCGCGGCCCGGGCTGGCGAGACACACGATCCACCCGCACAGCCCGAGCGCCGTGAGCATGCACAGGTTGGTGAGCGGGACCAGCCACAGGAAATGGCGGCTGATTCCGTACAGATGGTTGGGATCGAACGCTTGCTTGCGGAGGACGATCGTACCGACTTCGAGCAGCCCCGCGACGAGCCCGCACCAGGCGGAATAGCCCAGCAGTGACACGAGCCCCGGGCGGTTTGATCCCGGCTCGGCGGCGGGAGAACCGGCCGGCCGGGGTTCGCTCGAGGCAGCGGGCCGAGCGGTCATCGTCGTCTCCTTCGGGAACTGGTCGCGCGGGCACCGGCCTTGCGGCCGCGAGCCGGTCAGCGACTGAAGCGGTTCGGGACGAGGGGCCCGGCGGTGAGACGGCCCAGGGCGTCGCGCAACTGGATGAGCGTGGGCTGCGCATCGGGCTCGCCGGCCAGGTTGCGTTCTTCGCGAGCGTCCGCGCGCAAATGAAACAGCTCCTCGCGGCGGTCGCCTTCGCGGCGGATATAGGACCACTCTCCCTGGATCAAGGCACCCAGCGGCCAGGCCTTTTTGGGGAGGCCGGAGGCATCGAGGTTGCTCGGGTCGTTCGGGACCACCTCGGCCAGCGGGGGAGAAGGGACGCGCGGCCGGTGGCGCCGCGGGTGCGGTCGTGTTCCAGAACCGGGCCAGGGACACGCCGGGAAACGGAGAGCCGGCGTCCAGGCCGAGCACGTCGACGATCGTCGCCGGCAGGTCGCGCAGACTGACGGTTTCCTTGACGACCAGCTTGGGTCGGTTCCCCCTGGGGGGATGACGAGCAGCGGGACGTGGAGCTCGGTCTGATAGAGGCTGGAGCCGTGGCAGAAGACGCCGGGGTGCTCGCCGAAGCTTTCGCCGTGATCGGAGGCGATGATGAGCCAGGTTCGCTCGAGCACGCCGCGTCTCTGGAGCTCGTCGAACAAGGAACCGAGGTGCTCGTCGAGATCGGCGATGCAATCGTCGTAGGCGTCGGTGGCAAACGCGAGTTCCTGGGGCTGGAGCCGAGTTTTGTCGAGGTCCCACCAGTACTGGATCAAGACTTGCTGGCGGGCATCGGCGGGCTCGGCGCCGAAGCGATGGAGCCTTCCTGGCGGCAGACGATAGGGGTAATGGGCGTCGAAGTAATTCAAGAAGGCGAGGAACGGCCGCTCCGGCTGCCCGCGCCGCGACAACCAGTCGAGAAACTCGCGGTTGACCACCGCCGCCCCCTTGCGATCGATGGCCAGCGACTGCCAGAGCTGTTTGACCAGCGGCCGCAGCCGGGCGGATTCCAGCCATTCGTCCAGGGAATACAAGGTCGCCTGGATCCCCATCAAGGCTTGCCTGACCAGGACCGCCGTCTTGAGCGCGGTCAGCTCGGGGAAGATGTAATCCTCGTAGAACGTGAAGCCCCGTCCCAGTCCTGAATCGCTCGCGCAGTACATGGTGTTGGCGACAAATCCTGCCGTCGCGTAGCCGCGGTCGCGCAGAAACTCGGCCAGGGTGGGACGCGTCTGGTCAAGCGGAGTGAGCCAGCCGACAGAGAGCTCGTGCATCCATCGCCCGGTAAACATGGTCGCATGCGACGGCAGGGTCCACGACGACGTCGATCGAGCGGAATCAAACCGGACACCCCTCTGGGCGATCTCGGCGAGGGCCGGGCTGGTGGCACGGTTGTACCCGTGAAGGCTCAAGTGCCGCACCGCGACGGTATCCAGGACGATCAAGAGGACGCTCGACGAGCCGGGCGGCGGGAACGGTCGGTGCTCGCACGCGATCGCTTGAAAAGGTCGCCAATCCAGAGCGAGGCCGCCAGGATGGACACAATCCCGATGGCCACCGGGATACCGACCTGAATCAAACGCCGGTGCGCTGGGCATTGCGCTCGAACCATGGGAACGATCCGCGCCGCGAGCGCGGGCGCCGCCACGAACCAGGCGAGTGTGTACACGCGTGGAAACGCGATCAAGACCGCGGGCAACAGCGAAGTGGCGCACAAGCCGCGCAACACCAACCATTGCCCTCGGTGCGGCCAGGCCTGCGTAACGGCGTAGCCGAAGAACCCCAGCGCGAGGAACACGCCCAGGTTGGTCACCGGGATGAGCCATACGAAGTGGCGGCTCATCCCATAAAGGCGATTCGGGTCGAGCGTTTGCTTCGTGAGCACGATCGTGCCCACTTCCAGGAGGCCCGCGGCCAGCCCGCACCAAGCCGACAGGCACAAGAGCGAGATGATCCCCAGCCGGTTCGAGGTCGGATCCGCCGGCGCGGATCCCATGGCCGCGGCCTTCTTGAAGAGAACAGTCGGTCGCATTGTCAGCGTGAGCTTATGGGTCGCAGGCCTGTGCGCCTGAGTGCGGAAGATTCGGCACCAAAAGCGAATCCAGGAAACCGACCGGCATCGCGGGCTAGAACGTAACACGGTGATGAATTTCGGGCAAGTTAACGCCCCAGGGCAAGCCTGGCCTTCCCCGGTGAAATCGCGCCGGGATTGGTTGCCCTTCGGCGGGCCGAGGGAACATACTGTGGAAAAGCATGATTTCCCAGCGCAAGGGCGGCATGCGCAGTTGCGCCTCTCGTACTCGCACAGGCGCGGTCATCATGGGGGCGGACCGGCGTGGCAACGGAAGCACACTTGGACAAAGCGCGGCGACCATGGGGGTACGCGCTCGCGCCGGCGGGCGCGATTGTGCTCCTGTGGGGGGGCTGGCTGTGGTGGATGGGCCGGCGCTATCGCAGTGCGATCGCGGAGATCGAGTCGGAGATGGCCGGTGGCCGGTTCGCGGTCGCCGTGCGCGACCTGGTCAAGATACTGACCTGGAAGCCGGATTCGGACGAGGCGGCCTACTTGCTGGGAACCTGCGAACAGGCGCGGGGGCGAGCGAACGAAGCCGAGGAAGCGTGGGCACGCATCGCGCCGGGCGCGACGTTCTGGCGCAGGTCGATCCTGGCCCGGCTGCGGCTATTTCACGAGGGGGGGCGACTGGACGCCGCCGAGCGGCTCATCCTGGCCGCCGCCGCCGACCCCCGCAATGAACGCACGGCTGTGCTCGTCTTGCTGGTGCCAATGTACAGCGAGCAAGGCCGGATCGACGAAGCCGCGCGGCTGGTCGAGGCACAGTGGGAACACTTGAACGAAACCGGCGAAGGGGCCTCGGAGCCCGGCGTCAAGCTGATCCGCTTGCACATGGAATTGACGTTGAAGGCGATCCCGGTCGAGACCCTGCGCGCCTTGCTCGCGCAGCGCCGCGCGCTGGCGGCGGACGACGATCGGGTCTGGCTGGGCGAGGCAAACGTGGCATTACGCACCGGAGCTTTCGACGTGGCCGAGCAGTTGCTCGACGCATGCCTGAAACGCCGTCCGACGGATGAGCCGGTGTGGCGCGCGGCTGAGCTGGGGCATCGCGACCGGCCGCGTCGACGTCGTCGAAACAGCGCTGAAAGAACTTGCCCGCCGCACTTTCGGGCCCGGCCCAGGTCCTGCGGCTTTGTGCCTGGTTCTCCTCGCAAGGGCGCGACGTCGACAGCCACGCAAGGACCTGGAGCGCCTGCTCGCCGCGGATCCGGGCGATCGCAACGCGCTGCGCGGCTGGCCCAGCTCGCCGAGCAGGACGGCCAGCCGGTGTGCGCCGTGAGCTCGCGCAACAGAAGGGGGAAATCGAAAGGCTCAAAGCGCGCTACGAGACACTCTACAACCGGACACAACCGTTCCGCGACGCCATCGAGCTGGCCCAAATTGCCGAGCAGCTCGGCCGCGACTTTGAGGCGCAGTGCTGCGCATCTTACCGTCGCGATCTCTGAAAACCCGGACCGCGGCGACCTGCGGCGCGACCTCGAGCGGCTGAGCAGGCGCCCGCGCGAGCTCAGCGACCCTGGGCAAACTTTGGCCGATCTCGTTGCCCGCGAGCGAAGCCACGCGGGCAAGATCGAGCTCGCCCCGTCACGATGAACGCCGGTGCGGCGGTCGGTCGGCGCGGACCGACCGCTCGACCGAAAATCAAGTCGAGGCAATGAATTACGTTGGATTCCCGCTCACTGCCGCGCCAGCGCAGCGGCCGGAAGAAAAATCCAGGCAGCTTCTTGACAGTCGATTTCGGCTTAGCTAATCTCCAAGAGTCAAAAGGTGCTGATACTTTAGACTTCCCTTAATGAATTAGTTTGAGCAGTTGCGCTCGGAAGGAAGAGCGTACGGACGTTTTTCGTTCGTAGCCTCACCTGCGCCCGGGTTTTCACCGTTGCCGGGAAAACAAACGCGTTTGTCCCGGTTGACCTGAGAGATTTCTCGTGCGGCATTCCGCCCGCCTGTGCCGTTGCGGTCCGAGGCCGCTCGGACGCATCACGATGGGCGAATGCACCGGAAGATCGCGACAGTTGGTATCGGCACGTCTTCGCCAGCCTGAGTTCTCATTGCCTTCGTAAGACCGACGCGTTTACATCGAATCAATCATGTGAGCTCCTTCCTCGGCCGCTGCCGCACAGGCCGGAGGGTAGATTCGACTTATTCCGGGAGGCCTTTTCGACCCAGCCGGGACGCTCGAAATTCCCGAGCACGGGCCCCGTGGCTCGCGCGGCGCGACGGAGGTAGAGGAGCGGCGAAGCCTCCACCCGAATACGCGGCCGGCCGAGGGGATTTCAATTTCGCGCGCGAGGATGAGGCACCTATCCAAGCAGCCGCATCCGGCGCCGGAGGCAAGAGCGCTGCCGCCGGCAGCGTTTTCGCAGCAAGGGAGCGGGCAGCTCACTCCCCACAGATCCAAACAACGACATCTGCTACCGATGCCATCATGAAATCCGCAAATCATCTGGGAAGGGGATCATACATGCGAAGCAAGAATTCTCGCGGCTTCACGCTCATCGAGCTACTCGTGGTGATCGCCATCATTGCCGTTTTGATTGCGCTCTTGCTGCCGGCGGTCCAATCGGCCCGCGAGGCCGGCCGGCACGCGCAGTGCGCGAACAACCTGAAGCAAATCGGCATCGCGCTCGACAATTACCACCAGGCCTTCAGCACGTTTCCGATGGGCGCCTCCGAGTACATTTATTCGAATAACGCGACCCGGAACAACAATTTCCAGTGGGACAACTGGAGTTGCCACGCGCTCATGCTCCCGTTCCTGGAGCAGACAGCGATGTACAATTCGTGCAACTTTTGGGTAGGGAATAACGAGACGGTCACCAATCCCTACAACGGCCTCACGACGAATAATTTTGCCATGAACAGCACGGTCACGCTGTCGCGAGTGAAGACCTTCCTCTGCCCCTCGGATCCCTACGCCGGGATGGGTCCTCCTAATGTGGGCAACGCCAATACGAGCAACGACAATAGCTACGTCGGCAGCCAGGGCACCACAACGATGACGCCGCAGGTGAACTCGGCCTTGGGGAGCACCGGCCTGTTCTGGTATTACGTCGTCTATGGCATCGAATCCGTGAGCGACGGCACGTCGTACACGGCCGCCTTCTCCGAGGTGCTTGTCGGGAACCCGAGCTTGCAGTGGAACTCTAAAAGTTTGTACCGCGGGCAGTCGGTGCTGGCCGTCCAGGCCGTGCTCCAGGCCCAGTTCTACGATGCCACCGCCAACGCCGCCGCGGTCCTCACAGCGCTGAACGCGTGCAACAGCTATTTCACCCGGGGCGGCTATGCCAATTCGTGCGCGGGATTTACTGGGAAGTCGGTGCCAACGGGATGACGTGGTTCAACACGATCGTACCGCCGAATTCGACACAGTATCCGTGGGGCGACTGCCGCGACCAGTGGGGCGGCTGGCCCGACGAATCGACGTTTGCCAACGCCACGAGCAACCACCCCGGTGGTGTCAACGTGCTGATGACCGACAGCAGCGTCCGCTTCGTCAAGAACGGGATCACGATGCCGATCTGGTGGGCGCTGAGGGACCAAGGCGGGCGGCGAGGCGATCGGAGGCGACCAGTACTGAGGTCCGGAGCGGGCCCAGCGACCCGGCCGTTGCGACGGCGTCCGGCCGGGTCAATTCGGGTATTTTGTGGATACCTATCGAAAGGTGACCTGCATGGCATGGCGTAAACGGGCGCGTTTGTTGTTATTGGTCACGCCGTTATTGATGAACGCGATGGTATTCGTGCCGGGGTGCGGCGAGTCAGGGGATCCACTGACGGCGAGCGACGGCACGCCGCTCAAGAGGCCCTCGGAGATCCTGAAGGAGGCACAGGCCAAGAACGCCACCTTGAAGAAAGTGACGCCGACGCGGCGGTGATCGATCGCGCTCGCCGTTACGGGGAATCGAGCCGCGCGAGGGCGTTTTTCAAGGGTGCGCTTGTCGGGTCATGGCTGAGGGCGAGTCGATACCAGGCGCGGGCCTGGTCGCGCCGGCCGGCGGCGACACAGGCATCCGCGATCGACTGCAAGGTCGCCGGATCATTCCGGCGATTCGTGGTTCGTGCGCTCTGGACGAGCGATTCGACACGATCCTGGACCGCCGCGGCCTCGGAATACGGACGGGCGGCCTCGGACTGGCCAGCGCGGCAGCAAAGCCTGGGCGAGCCCGAGCTGCGTGTCGCGATCCTCTGGCGCGGCCTCCAGCGCGTTGCGATAGTGGCGGACGGCGTTCGAGGCGTCGCCCCGGCCGAGCGCGAGCCGGCCGCGCAGTCGGGCGAGCTCGGCGGGATCGTCGCCGTCCAGGTCGGGCGTGAGCAAGGCTCCCGCGCCAGCGTCGTCGCCCCGGTCGAGGGCGACGCGCACGCGAGCAGCGCGGGCCGCGGCATCCGCCGGGGTGAGCGCGTTGAGAGTCGAGCCCGCCTCCTCCAGACGGCCGGTCCGCCGCAGGCATTCGGCGAGCGCCAGCCGCGACGCACGGTCGTCCGGGTCGGCTTGAACGGCCTTTTCCAGCACTTCGGCCACCTCGGCCCGGTAGAGCGGCGGATTCCGGGCGAGCGTCCAGGCATACAGATCCAGAAAATCCGGCTTCTCGGATGCGGCCAGCACTGAGGCATGAGCGGCGACATCGCTCGAGCGGCCCTGCTGCGCGTACAGCATGATTAGCCGGCGACGGGCCTCGACGCGCCGGGGATCGAGGCGCCAGGCGCGGATCAGTTCGGTCTCGGCCGCGCGATAGTGCCCGCGGGACGATTCCAGCTCACCTCGGCGCGATGCGATGAACGCGGCCTCGGGGCCCGTGGCCGGCCCGTCCGAGCCGTCAAGCGCCGCCAAGGCCTCGTCGATTCGGCCGCGGTCGCTGGCCACCCTGGCTCGGAGCACGCGCTCGGGAACCTCGAGCCGGCGAATCCGCGCCAGCCGCGCCAGGGCGGTCTCGGCCTCGGCCAGCCGGCCGGCGGCGAAATCGGCCGCGCGACGGTACCACAGCTCGTCGGGGTCGTCGCGCCGGCAGCCAGAGCCGGCCGCCGCGACCAAACCGACGAGCACCAGGAGGAGCGCCGGCCGGATCCGCCTTTCCTCGCTCATGCAAACGACCTCGGCTTCCGCGCGCGCGCGAGTCGACATCCGACTTCGTCGGAGAATGCTCTCCGCGGGACCACCGGTGGTTTGATCGCGAGGGATATGGCGCCGGGTGGTCTCGACCGCCGCTCGATTGTACGGACGCCGCTGGTGGATTGCCACAGATTCGGGCGGTGCGATTTGCTCACGGGACGGCGACTACTGCGCCTTTGATCGAAGCCGATACAGGGCCTTCTGTGCCTCGTTGTCGAGCGGGTCGGTCTGGACCGCGAGGCTGTACCAGGCGCGGGCCTCCGGAAGGCGGCGGATCGCCTCGCACGCAGCGCCCAGGGCGCGTAGAGCGGCGGGGTCGCGGTGGTTGGCGGGGTTGGCGGCGCGGGTCAAAAGTGCGCCGAGGGTGTCGTGGGCTTGCGCGTCGCGGAGGAACGGCAGCGCCAGGGCGCGCTCGCCCGCGAGCGCCAGCGCGGTGCCCAGGCCGAAGACGGTGTCGCGGTCGTCCGGCTGGGCGGCGATCGCAGCGCGGAAGTGACGGACGGCCGCCCGTCCGTCGTGATGCGCCAGGGCGACTTTGCCGCGGAGCCGGGCCACCTCGGGATGATCGGCCGGCCCCCCCGCGAGGATCGCCTCGACGGCCCGGTCGTCCCCCCGGTCGAGCGCGATCCGGCGCGCACCGCGCGGGCGTCGGGATCGGACTCGGGTAGGACCGACAACACGCTCGACGCCTCGTCGCGGCGGCCGATCTGGCGCAACGTCTCGGCGAGGGCCGCGCGCGACGCGCGGTCGTCCGGGTCGGCGGCGACGAACCGCCGCAGATCCCGGCGCGCTCGTGCGGCTCCCAGACGGTGTTACGCGTCAGGCACCACGAAAACACCTCGTCAAACGTCATCGCAGTCAGCCGCGCCAGGGCCTGGAAATGCTCGTTGAGCTCGCGGCGGCGGAGCAGCATGCCGTCGATGTACACGAGCTCTCGATGTGCCTGGACCAAGGTCGGGTCGAGCGCGAGCGCGGCCAGAGCGCGATTTCCCCGCGGCGGATGCGGTCGCGCCGCAGCTCGATCTGCCCGGCCAGGAGCCGCGCCCAGGGGGCGACCGGATCGGCGTCGGGGATCCGGGCCAGTTCGTCGAGCGCCACGGTCGGGTTGGCCGAGGGCCTTGGCCGCCTGCGCTTTCAGGTAGTGATCGCGCGGGTGGGGTTGCGAAGTCTGGCCAGCGCGGCCGCGGCCTGCTCGTATCGCCCGGCGCGGAGGGCGGCATCGGTCTCCTGGCGGATTTGCTCGGGATCGGATCCTCGCGGCGTCCATGCCCCCCATGCCGCCAGCGCGCCAAGGCCGGCGATCGCCAGCGCGGCAGCCCAGCGCCACGGTCGCCATCGCGTCTTGGGCTCGAGCGAGCTGGCCATGGCCTAAACCTCACGCCTTGATCAAGGACGATCGTTCGGGCCGCCGGCCGGCGCGGCCGGAAGGGCGCAGGGGCTCGACGATCTTGTAGGAACGATCAGTCTTCACGTGTCGCAGCGTGCTCACCATGCCCGAAGGCCAGCGGACGGTGATCTGTCCAGCGGTGGCTGGCGCCGACGCCAATCAAGAGGCGCGGGTCGTTCGACGACTCGAGGCTGTAGCCCCCTTTGCGCTGGCGGAAGATGGTCTGGCCGCCCACGGCGATCTCGACGCGGGCGCCGATGGCGTCGCGGTTGCTCTTCGTGCCCTCGAGCTCGAGGCGGATCCAGTGATTCGCCGAGATTGTGTCGTTGCGCAGCACGGCCGGCGGGGCGTCCTTGTGGTTGACGACGATGTCGATGTCGCCATCGTTGTCGATGTCGCCGAAGGCCGCTCCGCGGCCCACGTGGCGGGAATCGAAGTACGGCCCGGCATCCCGGGTTGCCAGGCGGAATCGCTTGCCCTTCTGGTTCAGGAAAAGCAGCGGGGGCTCTGCGTACTCGTAGTGCTGTCCGAGCTGCTGGCGATTGTCGTCGACGTGGCCGTTGGCGACGAAATTGTCGGGCCAGCCGTCGTTGTCGAAGTCGGCCAGCGCGGTCCCCCAGCCGACGAATGGCATGGTGTCCGCCGCGAGCCCGTAGAACGCGGTCGCGTCCATGAACAGGCCGCTCCCGAGGTTCAGGTGCAGCGTGTTGTACTCGTTGGCAAAGTTGGTGACGAGCAGGTCGGGCAAGCCGTCGCCGTTGACGTCCTCGGCGTCGACGCCCATGCCTGACTGAGCCTGGCCCTTGTCGTCGTAGCCCGCCCCTGAGGACTCGGTGGCGTCCTCAAAGGTACCGTCGCCGCGGTTGAGGAAGAGGAAGTTCGGGTTCATGTCGTTGGCGACGTAGATGTCGATCAAGCCGTCGCCGTTCAAGTCGGCGGTGACGGCGGCGAATCCGCGGCCGTCGGATCTCGGCCTGGGTTTCCTGGTCTCGGGGTCGATGGTGAGGATGGCCTGGTCGTAGACGTCGGTGAAGGTGAGATCGCCGTTGTTGCGGTAAAGCAGGTGCTTGGCCGGCCGGATGTAGTTGGGCGAGCAGTAGAGGCGGACCTTCCTGGGCTCGAGCTGGCCGCAGAACTGGTCATCCTCGGGCAGCTTCCAGATGCCGTAGTTGGCGACATAGAGGTCGAGGTCGCCGTCGTTGTCGTAGTCGAGAAACGCCCCGCCGGATGACCAGCCGGCGCGATCGATCCCCGCCGGCTTGCTGATGTCGCGGAACGTCCCATCGCCATTGTTGAGGTAAAGGACGTTGGATCCAAAATTGCACAGGAAGACGTCGGGATCGCCGTCGTTGTCGACGTCGCCGGCGACAATCCCGTGGCAGAACCCGGCGAACCCGACCCCCGCCGCCTGGGTCACGTCCTGAAACTTGTTGCCCCCCAGGTTCTTGAACAGCCGGTTCGGGCCATTCCTGGCGGTCCCCAGCGGGAGCAGCGTGGCGGTCGCGAAATAGATGTCGAGCTTGCCGTCGTTGTCGTAGTCGAAGACGGCGACGCCCGAGCCGTTGGCGGTGGGGAAATACTTCTCGGCGGTCATGCCCGAGAAGTGGACGAAGTCGATGCCGGCATCGCCGGCAATCTCGGTGAAGCGAAACGGGCTCGGCTCGGGTTGCGGCGACAGCTCCTCCGGCGGCGAGTCGGCGTCGTCGCCCTGGCGATTGCCCACGATCCGCGGCTTGAGCGCGGAGCGCGCGGCACCCGCGCCGGGCGGCCGTCACCCTCCCGCGAGCCGGCGATTGGGACCGAACCGCTCGCCGCAGGGGCGCGGTTGGCCGCGGGCGTCGAGTCGCAACCCGAGACGATCCAGGCGATGCCGGCGACCGTACAGCAGACGACAGCCGCCCGGCGGGCGTTGTTCTTCAATACAAGCACTCTCCACATCAGGCGTTGGTCGAAGCCGGCGCAGGTGTCCGCGACGGGCTCAATTCGTGCGAGCACCACCGGCTCGCCGGGACTCTTGGGATTGCCGCCGCGGGCAAGGGCGCTGGAGGAGGCGCGATCGATGGCGGCCTCGAGCCGATTGAGATCGACGGGCTTTGTCAGGTGGTCGAAGAATCCGGCCTCGCGGCTTTGCCGCACGTCCTCGTCGGCGCCGAAGCCGCTCACGGCGATGCCCACCAGTTCGGCCTGGGCGCTGAGCTCGCGCATCAGGAAGAGCCCATCGCCATCGGGCAGCTCGATATCGGAGAGCAGCAAATCGAATGGGACCTTGGCCTCGTGGACCGCGGCGCGGGCGGTCGCGACGCGATCGGCCGTCACGACGTCATGGCCGCGGTCGCGAAGCACGGTGGCGAGGAACCTGAGGGTATCCTTGTTGTCCTCGACCAGCAGGATTCGCAGGTCAGATCGGCGCACGGCCTCAGGCGGCGAGTCGGGCGTGTCATCTCCGGATCCAGGGGCGGGAAAGGCCGGGGCCGAAACCGCCGTCAGCTCGAGGCGGAAAGTCGAGCCGAGGCCGCGACCCCGGCTCGACGCCGTGAGCCGTCCGCCGAGCGCCTCGGTGAGCGAGCGGCTGATCGCCAGGCCCAGTCCGAGGCCGCCGGACCGGCCGCGGAGATCGTGGTCGCCCTGCTCGAACGCGTCGAAGATCCGCGGGAGCATGTCCGGGTCGATTCCGATCCCCGTGTCCGCGAAGTCAATTTTCAGCCGATGGGATTGACCCGAGTCAGAGCCCGGCGGCTCGGGCGAGTTTGACGTGCGGATGGTGAGCCTTCCGCCGGCCGGGGTGAACTTGGCGGCATTGCGGATCAGGTTCCAGACGACCTGCATCATCCGCGCGTGGTCGGCGGTGACGTGGTGCCGCGGGGCGGCCAGCTCGGTCACGACTTCCAGGCCGGCCGCACGAGGTCTCGTTGCGGCAGATCTCGATCGCGCGGCCGATCGCCTCGTGGATGTCGATGACCTCGAGGTCGAGCCGGAGCTGACCGCGGCTGAACCGCGAGAGGTCCAGCAGGTCGTCGATCAGACGGGCCTCCAGCTCGATATTCCGATGGATCATCTCCAAGGTCGGAAGCAGCGAGGGGGTGGGCTTCGACTTGAGCAAGGACGAGACGGCGATGAGCACGGGGGTCAGTGGGGTGCGGAGCTCGTGGCTGAGTACGGCGAGGAACCGGTCGCTGGCCCGGCATGCCGCCTCGGCGAGCTCTTTGGCAAGACGCAGGCCCTGTTCGGCCCGCTTGCGGTCGGTGATGTCCTCGACGATGAACGAGCACAGCACGCGATCCGAGCCGGGGGTGCACATCGGCGACAGCGTGGCGGCGACCCAGGTCGGGCTCGTCGAGCACGCGGCTGCGTACTCGAAGCGGATCGGCCGGCCGGTCGAGCGGCATTCGCGGAACCGCTCGATCCAGGCCGCGGTCATCTCGGGCGGCGCGCGCAGCTCCTTGTCCGTCATCCCCTCCAGCTTGCCGGGCGTCAGCCCGAAGAACTGGTCGGCGACCGTGTTGGCGGAGATGAATCGAGTGGTTTCCTCGGTCAGCTCGATGACGCCCATGGCCATCACCGACGATTCGTAGAAGCTGCGGAGCACCGACTCTTTCTCGCGGAGCGCCGCCTCGGCACCTTGAGGTCGGTGACGTCGGTCACCATCAAGAGCAGCCCGCCGCGGCTTCCTTCGGCCGGCGCGATGCCGCCGCCGGGAAGCTCGTCCGGCCCGATCGTCCGCGCCGTGACGATGGCGTTCCGGACCGCGCCGCCATTGCCGCGGAGGGTCACTTCGCGGCAGGCGGGGGCGCGCATCGAGACGTGTGACCAGGCCTCCGGCCTATCCTTGTCGTCGACGAGGAACTCGCGCAGAGGCCGGCCGATCGAGCGCCTCGGGAAGCATGCCGAGCATCTCGCCCAAGCGGGGATTGGCGTAGGTCGTCAAGCCTGCCGGGTCGACCGCCCAGATGCCCTCGCCGGCGGTCTCGACCAGGTGTTTGTAGCGGCCCTCGCTACGGCGAAATTCCTGCTCCTTCATCTCGACCCGGCGCCCGGACGCGTGCAGCCCGGCAAACAAGAACGTGATCAGTAAACCCAGCGACCCGAACCGGGCAAGCCGGGTCGCGAGGCTCGCGAAGTCTCCCACCGCATCATTGGCGGCGATGATCGCGACCAGCCCGAGCGCGGTCGCGAACAAGCCAGGACCGAGGCCGCCGAGCCAGGCCGAGGCCATTACCACGATCACGAGCAAGAGACGCACCCGGCGGCGAGTCGCCCAGGAGCGGAGCCAGCCACCAGTGAGAAAGGCCGGCGAGGACGACACCGGCAGCGGCGATGCCGTAGCTCAGCATGCGGCGGCGGATCGTCACGGACATGCTGCCCCCTCCGCGTCGCTGCGCGACACCGTTCCGGCCACGTCGTCACCGGGGGTCTTGATTCTTTCTCATCAACTGCAAGAACGAATGCTCCCATGTTACCAGGTGGCTTCTGCGGGGTCCAACCCAGGGCGCACCCGGACGGCCCTTCGATCGTCGTGAGAGCGCCACCAACTGGGGGCTCGGGTGGCACTGCGCCCTTGCAGCGTCCGCGGCGATCCCGACGGAAACCGCCGCGTGGCCAGCGGCACGAGCTCCTGAAAAAAGCGTGAGCCGCGAAATTCAGGAGCCGCGTCGATCCGAATTTCGTATAAAGGAGGAACGGGCGTTGTTCGCGCCCACGCACCCTCAGGGAACGAGCCTGCGATTGCGGAATCAAGGCAACACACGTAGGCCACCAGGAGCATACCGATGTTTTCCCCGTCGCAGCGGTACGGCGCGAAGTGTTCGCTCGCGGTCGTTGGATTCGCTCTCTTGATCTGGAGTGCTTCGGGGCCTTCGGCATTCGCTCACGGCGGTGGCGGCGGTGGCGGAGGCCACGGCGGCGGCGGTTTTGGCGGCGGCGGCCACATGGGCGGGTTCGGTGGCGGCTTCGGCGGGATGGGCGGGTTCGGCGGCGGTTTCGGCGGGATGGGCGGGTTTGGCGGACGTGGGATGGGTGGGTTCGGGCCCGGTTTCGGCGGTTTTGGCCGCGGCGGGTTCTTTCCTGGAAATCGGTTCGGCGGATTCGGCTTCGGCGGCCTTGGGTTCGGCGGATTTTGGCCGTGGGGTTTGTACGGCGGCTGGGGCGGTTGGGGCTATCCTTGGTACGGCAACGGTTTTGGCTACCCGTGGTATGGTTACGGTGGGTACGGTTTCCCTGGATACGGTATTGGCGGATTTGGCAACGGCTTCCCCGGCTATGGATTCGGAATGGCGGGTATGGACCCTTATGCCGGCACAGGCGCCGGTTTTCCGAACAATGGATTCGGCTACACCTCGGCCTACGTTGAGCCAGGCACCACAACGATGCCCCGGCGACGCGTGCTGGGCATCGACGAGGAGCCAGTGGTTTCCGCGGGCGGCCGCAGCGCCATGAAGGTTACGAATGTTTACCCGGGGACCGCGGCGGAAAAGGCCGGTCTTCAGCCCGGCGACATCCTGAAATCGATCAACGGTTTCATGACGGAGCAGCGCGGCAATCTGGCCTGGATCATCGCCAATGCCGCGCCCAAGAACGAGCTGAAGATGGTCGTGCTCACCGCCAGGGACGGCCGCGACCACACGATCACGGCCACGCTTCCTTGAGCTGTGCGCGCAGCACACGCAGTGCGATAATAGGCCCGCGTAGCCCGAACCAGCCGGACTACGACCAGTTCCAATCCATGACCAGGAACATGACGGCCAGCACGACGAGGCTGACGACGCAAGCAGCCCGCTTGGCATGAATTTCCGGGTCTTGACCGCGTATCGGTAGCCGAAGAGGAGGAAGAGGGCGATCGGAAGGATGAGGGCAAGCGGCCAGCCGAGGCGAACGTTGCCGACGATGAGCCCAAGCGCGACCGCGGCCGTGAGCGCGCTCAGCGACCCGGCGATGAGTGATGCCCTGCTGCCGGCCTTGACGTAGCCGACGGCTCCGCCGGCTGCGAGCAGGATTGCGTAGATACCGAGAGTGACGACGCCGACAAGTTGGCTCTGGCCCATCGTGGCTCGAATTCCTCGGGTGGATCGGGCGTTTGTCCCACTGTAAGGGGGTGCAGGGCGCTTCGTCAACGGCCGGGAACTCGGCGACGACCGCGGCCGGCATTCGGCCGAGGTCGCGATGCTCGAGATGCGAGCGGTCAACACGCCAGCACGACGAGACGACCCGCGCCTCCGGCGCGAGCCAGCTCGTCGTGCTGAAGCTTCTCGTGGCAATTCGTCAAGGCCGCCGGATCATTGGCGGGCTCACGGATTGCCGCCCGGCGCAGGCACATCGCCCGGCGGCGGCGGCTGCGGTGCCGGCACACCCCCTGCACCCGGTACGGGCACGTTGGGCAACTGCCCGGCTCCCGGCGGCAGCGGCTGGGGTTGAACCGGTCCGCCTGGAGGCATCACGCCCGGCTGCGTGTTCACGTTGGTTGCTCTTCCACCCTGACCGTACGGCATCTGCGTCGGGTCGAGGTAGCCGGGCGGCACCGGCGCAGTGCCGGGCGGCGGCGGCTCAATACCCATTGCCCGCATCCGAGCTCGCTGCGACGCCGCCTGGGTATTGGCCCAGGGGAAGTCCGGCCCGGACGGGAAATATTGGACGTCGTCGTGCATGTACCTGCCCGAGGGCAGCGTCATGCCGGCGTATTCCACCTGGCAGCCGACCGAAGGCAGGATCCAGCCCATTGCCAGCGCCGACCAAAGCGCTACGCGTCGCCTCGTGGACACTCGCGGCGATCTCATGCGGGGCAAACCCATCGCTTCCACCCTCCTTGGCGTCTTCGGCGGTTTCTCTGGCCCCTACCTTGAGCGAGGCACTTCCGCCGTCGGGGAGTCCATTCCTGGTCCCGCCCGCCCGAGCCCGCCAGCGTGGTCGGTCGGACTGGCCCGATCGCATTCGAACCTGACCGTCATCTGCGTTTCGCTGCGGCCACTTCCATCGACCTTGCGGCGCGGTCGTCGGGTTCTTACTTGGTAAAGAAATCGGCCGGGTCGACCGGTTTGCACCAATGATTCCGCGCGAATCCGTGAAAACTGTACTAGCGATGCTGCCGGACGCTCGGACTTGGCCGGTTCGCCGACCTTGCTACCCCTTATCGGCAATTCGGGCACACCGACATCGACCGGATCGACGCCGCACGGTTGGGCACGACGGTTTCCTGTCACCCGGAGCGCAAATGCAAGCATGCCATCGTGAAGCGATGACGCGGATTCGTGGGTGGCGGCTGGGTCGGACTCGCGCGATCGGGTAACATCTGGATAGTAGGCGCGCGGTCTGCGCTCAGATCGGTCGACGAGCGCGGCAGCGGACGAGCACAGCGTGGTCTTGTGGGTCAGGAGCTCGATGCGGCTGGACAAGCGTGTTTCCGAGCAGTTCGGGCTGTCGCGCCGCGGCGCCCAGGCGGCAGTGCGATCCGGGCAGGTGGACGTGGTCGGCCAAACCTGCGTCGATCCGGGCCGCGAAGTCGACGCTGACGCGCCGGTGGCGTATCTTCCCCAACGGATGCGGCGGGACACCGTCGTGCGCCGGTTGCGGGTTCTGTACGAGGATCCGCACATCCTGATCGTGGACAAGCCGGCGGGAGTCTTGACCCAGCCGACGCCGGAGCGGGAGCGAGACACGCTCTTGGAGCGGGCTGGCCGCCATCTGGCCCGGACGCGCAGGCTCGCGAGCCCGTTTGTCGGCATCGTCCATCGGATCGACCAGAACACCTCCGGAGCGGTGCTGCTGGTGTGTTCGCCCAAGGCGCTTCGCCCGTTTCAGGCGCTGTTTCGGACCCACGCGATCGAACGATCCTATCTGGTGATCGTCGAAGGGGTCGTCGCAGCCGCCCGCGGAACCATCGACCTGCGTCTGGTCGCCGATCGAGGGGACGGCCGCCGCGGCTCGACTCGCTTCACCGATCAGGGTGTTCCGGCCGTCACTCACTATGAGGTCGTTGAAGAATTCGCCGGCATCGCAACCGGACTGACCTGCCGGCTTGAAACTGGGCGGACCCACCAGATCCGGATCCACCTGGCAGAGATTGGCCACCCTGTGGTCGGTGATCCGGTATATCGACCCAGGAGCCGCTACGTGTTTCCCGTTGCGTTCAAACGCCAGGCGCTGCACGCGCAGGCTCTGGGTTTCGTGCATCCGATCACCGGTCAGGCGCTTCGGGTTGAAGCGCCCGTGCCTGAGGACCTGAGCGATCTGATCGCCGCGCTGCGGCACCGGAGCAACCGTGGTCAATCCGGGGCGGCGGGGACGAATGAGTCGTGGCATGTTGCACGGTAATGCCGCGACGACGCGGTGCGGCGGATGGTGCGACCGATATTGCGTCTCGAGGCGAGCGGGAACGCGTCGTCGTCTCTATCGTGCCCTCGTCGGCTCACTGACCGCCGCCGACCGACGATCGAGCGACTGACAGCTTTTGAACCGAGTCGGTCGGGTCGTTCGAGCCCTGGCGCGTGCGCGTCGGCTTCCCGGGCGATCGCGGCGGTCTGGCCGGGAACCGAGTACTGGGCCAGGATGATCGTCACATTGTCCTTGCCGCCGCGATCGAGCGCCTCGTCGAGCAAATGCTGGGCAGCGCCCTCGGGGTGGTCGTGCTTGCCGAGAATGCTGGCGATCGCGGCGTCGTCGACCATGTCGGTGAGGCCGTCGCTGCAAAGGAGCAGGCGGTCGCCGTCCAGGACACGAAGCCAGCGAACATCTGCCTTCACTTTGCCGTGGTGACCGCCGAGAAAGTTCGTGAGGACGTTCTTCTTGTTGTGATGACGAACCTCCTCGGGGGCGATGTAGCCCGCATCGGCCATCGCCTGAGCCACGGTATGGTCCTTCGTCAGCTGGCGCATGTCGCCGTAGAGCGGTAGAGATACGCCCGCGAGTCGCCGAGGTGAATGATGAACAGGTCGGTGCCCACGCTGTAGGCGGCTGTGAGGGTGGTTCCCATACCGAAGAGCCGGCGGTCGGCCTCGCTGCGCTCGGTGAGGGTCAGATCCATTTCCCGCAAGTAGTGATTGATGCGTTCGAACAGCTCGTGAGCTTCCTTCTTGTTGATCTTGAATCCCCACTTGGGGGACTTCTGGAACAGCTTGAGCCCGGTCGTGATCACCAGCCGGCTGGCAACCTCGCCGGCGGCCATGCCCCCCATGCCGTCGGCCACGATCATGGTATAGCCGTCCTCGCCGGGGAGGGCCGGGATATAATCCTGCGGCACATTCGTCATCAGGATTTCCTGCTTGCGTGTCACCTGGGCGACGAGGAAATGGTCTTCGTTCTTGGCCCGGACTTTCCCGCGATCCGAGACGGCTCCGATCTCGAGCCGTACCGAGGACGACACTGGCTTCTGCTGGCCGGATTCCAGTGCCGACGGAGAAATCAAGAACTCGTATTCCGCCGTTTCGATCTCGAAGGCACTGGGCAACATCGGGCGGTCTCCAGAGTGGTGACGATCACTGAGGTGGCTGATTCCAAAATACGTTGCTCGCAATCCGCGGACCAGATAGAGGGTCGCAAACATCGACCGGCCGCGGATACCAGTGATCGTGGCAGCGGCGAGCGCCTGGCCGCGAGCGGCAGCGCAGCTGCGCCGGCGGTCGCCGGACGCTCCCGTCGCACGGAAGATTGCCACTTCGAATAGGCGCGCACGCGGCAACCTGCGAGCGGATGCCCGCTCGCGATGGACCCGTTTCCGCCGCGGGTGGCGCGGATCCAGACCGGTCGAACGGAGGGGCGGACCCGCGCGGCGTCAGACCGGCGCAGACCCCCTCCGCGCCCTGACCACTAGAGCTTACTATAGCCGACGAAGAAATGGACCGCGCCAGCGTGAGTGTTCTAGAGTTCGATCAAGTTCTTTACTATCGCGCGACTACCGAGATTGTCGCGCATGTGAGTGTGATTGTGTGACATTTGGGCGCCGGTGCGAAACGCCCGCACTGCGACCCCTATATCCGACTTCCAGCGCATGGTTTTCTGGCTCCCGACTGAATCGGGCAACCTCGGTATCGATCAAGGGGGGGCGAATTCGCCGTAACCGTAGTAGCCTAATAAATCTTGCGATTCGCATGCCGCCATGACGGTTTAACTTGGCACGCATGGAAGTGCTCATGTTTGAAGGAATGTTTTCTTGAATGCTTGTGAAATGAAATCGAGAAGGGATGGTCACAAGCGGTAGGGTACACGTAGCACTCGTGAATAAAGCATTCAGTAAGGTAATCGGCACATGTCATCGCGTTTAAGCTCATTTAGGGATGAGTGCTTGCGAACAATGAATAGATCAAGGATTCATAAGTAGGATTGATGAAGCGTGCGGCCCTCCACGGGCGGGTGCTCGGTCAGTGAGCGCCGGGGTCGATTCGCGGGTGGTGCGAGAGTGGCGATCCATTCGGGGAGCGGATGAGATGGCGGCAAGGAGCACGCTCGACGCGGCGCAAGCACTTCATCTCCAGGGCCGGCTCTCCGAGGCCGAGACGCTGTATCAGCAGGTCTTGCAGCGGGAGCCCAACGCCGCGGGCGCGCTCGAGGGGCTCGGAGTGCTGGCGTATCAGCGCGGCCGTGCCCACGAGGCTGCCGACTTTTTTGCGCGGGGTGTGGCCATCCTTCCCGAGGCACCGAGGTTCCACGCCAACCTGGGCGAGGTGTTCCGGATCCTCAATCGACACGAGAAGGCCGCCGACCATCTGCGCCGCGCGCTGGCGCTGGATCCGGCGGCTGCCGGACGCGTGGAACAGCAAGGGGCTGATCGCGCATGATCTCGGGCAGTTTGCCGAAGCGGAGGCCGCATTTCGCGAGGCAATCCGGCTTCGGCCCGACTTTGTCGCCGCCCGGGTCGGTCTGGGCAACGCTCTCTGGGAGGTCGGCGACCGCGAGCAGGCCGTGCTCGCGCTACGGGGCGCTCTGGATCAACCCGGATGACCCCGCCGCGCTCACCAACCTGGGACGATTCTTGATCGAGCTCGACCAACCCGATCTGCTCGACGAAGCCGAGTTGGTCTGTTCCCGTGCCGTCGCGCTGCGCCCCATCTTCCGCAGGCGATCAACAATCTCGGAAATGTCTTCCGGCTCCAGCACCGATACGAAGAGGCGCTGACGTGCTTCCGGAATGCGCTGGCCCGCGATCATCGCCGGGTGATGCCCCGGTACAACATGGGCCAGGTTCTTCAGGGTCTGGGGCGCTATGACGAAGCCGCCCTCCTGTTTCAGGAGGCCGAGGCGATCGAGCCCAATCCCGCGCGGTCTCATGCCCGCTGGGGGAGCCTGGCTGTCGACCGCGGCGAATATGCCCTGGCGGTCCGGCATTACCGGATCGCCTTGGAGGCCGACCCCGCGTCGTCGGAGGCCCACCATGGGCTTGGGCTGGCGCTGCTCGAACAAGGTCTGCTCGATCTTGCCGAGACCGCGCTTCGCGAGGGGTTGCGAGTCACGCCGTGGCAGGCTGCCCCGTGGGTCGCGCTGGCGCGGCTGCAAGGGGAGCGCGGCGACTTTGAACAGTCGTGCGAGTCGGCGCGGACCGCTCTGGAGATCCAACCCAGGTTTGCCGATGCTTACGCGATCCTTGCGAACAACTTGAAGGGACGCCTGCCCGACTCCGACGTCGCGGCGATGCACGCACTGCTCGACTCGAAATATCTGGACGAGCGGACGCGCGCCCGACTGCATTTCTCGCTGGCCGGCGTCCTTGATGCCCGCGGCCAGTATCCGCGAGCCGCCGCGCTGCTCGCCGTTGCCAATGCGCTCGACTCGCGAGCGGTGTCGGTCCGGGGCGGGACCTACGATCCCGGCGGTCACTCCCACTTCATCGACCGGATCATCGCGGCGTTCGGGCCGGACAGTTTTCTGCGTGGCCGCGGATGGGGGAACCCCGACCCGCGGCCGATTTTCATCGTCGGCTTACCGCGCTCGGGTACGACGCTGACGGAACAGATCCTCGCCTCACATCCGAAGGTCCACGGCGCCGGCGAGCTGCCGGATTTGCAGCGCATCTTCCAACGGCTTCCGGAATTCGCCGGCCGGCCGCACGACGATCCGTTTGCCGTCGCATCAAACCTTGGTTTGACGACGGCCCGTACGGCCGCGCGGGTGTATCTCGACCGTCTCGACGAGCTGGCTTTGCCCCCCCTGGCACGCGTCGTGGACAAGATGCCCGACAACATCCACTATCTCGGGCTGATCGCGCTGCTATGGAGCGGCGCACGGGTGATCGTGTGCAGCCGAGACGTGCGCGACATCGCGATTTCGTGCTGGCAAACCGGGTTTGCCACGATCGCCTGGGCCAGCGTCAGCGACCACATCGCCCGGCGGTTCGCCGACTATCAGCGGCTGCTCGATCATTGGCGCGCCACCCAGCCACTGCAATGGCTCGACCTGTCGTACGAAGAGCTGGTCGCGGACGTCGAGGGTCAGGCTCGTCGCCTCGTCGATTTCATCGGACTGGAATGGGACCCGGCGTGCCTCAGGTACTACGCCAATCGGCGCGTTGTCCGCACGGCCAGCCAGGTGCAGGTGCGCGAGCCCGTTCATGCGCATTCAGTCGGACGATGGCGCCACTATGAAAGCCTGATCCCGGAGTTATTCCACGCCCTCGAGCGCCGCGGCGTCAGAACAGGCCAGTCGGATCGCCGGCAAACGAGCGAGCGGCCGTGACCAGACCGTGCCGGGGCAGGTTGCCTTTCAGCCCGCTTTGGGCTTGGCTGCCCGCGCACCCGAGGGGTCGGACGAGGGTTGAGCGTCTTTTTTGACCGCACCCGGTTTCTCGAAGATGATGACGTGCTGCCACGGGAGAAATTCGATCGGCGGCTCTTTGAACACGAAGCCCTGAGGCTCAAGCTCGCGGCGGACCTGCGCGATCGTCATCTTGTGCTCGGGCTTGATCGGGACCTCGGGGTCCTCGCCGCGAAACTCGACCAGGACCAGCCGGCCGCGAGGCTTGAGGGCTGCGTACAGGCCTTGCAGGGTTTCCTCGGGCTCGGAGCACTCGTGGTACACGTCGACCATCAAGATCAGGTCGGCGCTTTCCTTGGGCAGCTTGGTATCGTGCTGGGTCGCGAGGATCGGTCTGATATTGGTGATGCCGGCCGCCCGCGCGTTCTCTCGCAGCATCCGCAGCATTTCCGGCTGGACGTCGCTGGCCAATACCGTGCCCTGCGGGCCGACCCGTCGCGCCAGGCGAATACTGTGGTAGCCGGCACCGGCGCCCACGTCGGCCACGGTGGCGCCCGGGGGTATCTTCGAGCGCGTCGAGCATTGCCTCGGGCTGCTCTTCGTCGATGCGCGTTTCACGGAACAGCCAGTCGACACCCTCCCACGACATGACATCCGCAATCTGGCGGCCCATGTAGAAGCCGCGGGGGTCACGGCGGGCGCGGGCTTTGGTTCGGCTGGCCTTGGATTTCGCTTTCGCCTTGGCGGGAGCCTGCTCCGGCTTCGTCTGGCCGCCCTTCTTCTCGTCGTCGCTCGATTGTGACGGCGCGGCCGGCTGCTGCGCAAGCGCCAGTGGCCAAGAGCCCCAGAACACCGCCAGGGCGAGCGCCGACATGCTCCGTCTGTTTGCCAGGCGAATCCCGGTCATTGATGGCTTCCTCAGTCGGCGAACGCGTAGCGAACGATGCAATAGAGCGCCTGGAACCCGTCCTTCAGGCCGATCTTTTTCCCTTCGCGGTAGGTCCGCCCGTGGTACGACACGGGAATCTCGTAGATCCGGCAGAGATTGGGAGCCTGCCCGTCCAGCGCCTTGAGCGCGAATCGCGCCACCTTGGCCGTCACTTCGGGCTCGAAGCCGAACCGGTCGCTCTTGAGCGTGATGCCCTGGATGATTTCGCGGCGGAAGACCTTGTAGCAGACCTCCATGTCTGTCAAATTTAAATTAGTAAACATATTCGATAGAAGAGTCAGGAACTTGTTCGCGAGCGAATGCCAGAAATAGAGGACGCGATGGGTCTCGCCAATGAAGCGAGAGCCATAGACCACGTCGGCCCTGTCTTCGATGATCGGCTGGATCAGCTCGGGAATCTGCTCGGGGTCGTATTCGAGATCGGCATCCTGGACGACGACGATCTGCCCCGTCGCGTAGCGAAAGCCGGTGCGCAGCGCGGCCCCCTTACCCTGATTGATCACGTGGTAGACAATCTCCAGGTCGTCGTTTTGTACCTTCAAATCCCTGAGGATCTCGCTCGTGCCGTCCGTCGAGTGATCGTCGACCACGATGATCTGTTTCTTGATCGGCACGGCGCTCACACGCCTCAGGATCTCGCGGATCGTGGCTTTTTCATTGTAGGCGGGGATCACGATCGAGACCGTCAGGTCCGCCGGAATGCGGAAGACCCCCAGCTTGCGGCAGACAGCCTCGCCCAGCGTTTCGATCAGCCAGTCCCGGCGCTCTGCGTCGTCGGTAAAGGAACGCGCGGACCGGTGAAGCGCTTCGCGGCTCGAATCCGATGTCGATTTCGTGAAAGCGGGGGCCGGACGAACATCCATCGCGGTGGAGTGCCTCCAGGCGTCGGCCCCTCCGGACGGGCGGTTCCGGCGGGTCGACCAGGACGTAAAATGCGATCTGGCGACAGCAAGAGAGCCAGCGATTGCAGGCCGAAGATCCTGGGATACCAAGATAAACGAGGATCCGAACCAAGGGAAGACAGGTAGTGGCCGACTCGGACGCTGCCGGCATTCAAGACGCCGCCGAGCGCAACCGCGATCGTTCGCGAAACCCTGGAACCGCCGATGGCCGCGCAGCCGGTCGCGCATGTGGAACCGGCGCAGCGCACTCGCGTGGCTTCAATCCCGCCGGGGACGAGAGTTTGAGATGAGTCGCCGATCACGAGCGCAGGTCAGGTCGTTTCGCCTGCGCTGGAGACCCGGGCCGGTGCCGTTCGACTCGCAGTTGATGGACCAGATACAGCCCGATCACCCCGAGGGGCCAGCCAATCCAGAGGGTGAAGGGCAGCCACGCAGGTGCCGCATCGGCCACCTCGACGTCGAAACCGATCTGCGGGGCTTCTCCAGAGCCAGTGACATCCACGTCCACATGCCATCGACCGGGCTCGTTCAGTTCAAGCTGTGCGGTGCGCAGAAGTTTGTTGGTAGCCGATGCGATCGTGGCCGGAGCAGTCGTTTCCTGCTCTGGGTCATGGACCGGATGGGCTCGCACCACGATGGGGGCATCCAAGAGCGGTGCTCCCGAGTGAGCGTCCTGGACCAGGACGCTGACATCCACCGGCCCGGCACAGAGCGCGCTCGGAGATGTGAAGACGGTGATCAGCCGGTCGCCCCGCCGCTCGCAGAAGCGCACGGCCCCTCCGTCAGCCCGGGCGAGGCGGGACTCGGCCACGAGGAAGAGCCAGACCGCCAGCAGCGAGACCACGGTGTTTTTGCCGGACAACCGTCACCTCGCGATCAGCATGGTGCCGCGCATCTGCATCGGCTGGAACACGATCCAGATCCCCAGGGCAAACAGAGCCACGATGAGCACCCCCCACGGCGCCGCGGTCTTGAGCGCTCGCGAGACGCGATGGCCCTGCGAGCGGGCGATTCGATACGCGGTGTAGAGCGAAAGCAAGAGTCCCAGATCGAGAAACAGGATCTCCAACCGGATGAGCCCGCTCGAATACGGCACGCAACATCCCGGCGCCCCCAGACGGGCGGCCCAAGGAACGTCCAGCCTCGATCCGCGATGAAGCGCTGGGTCGTCGGAACGATCGTGAGGCAGCTCGTGAGGAAGTGAAAGCCGTAGTGCGCCAGCCACATGCCAAAGCCCACGGGTACGAGAGCGTAGACATACCTGGCCGCGACCGCCGCCGTGCTCTGGGAGTGCGGGCCTCGCCCGCGGCTGAGAATCGCCGCGCTTCCCACCAGGAGGCGCGGGCAGAGCGACTAAGACCAGCAAGCAGAGCACGGTGGTTCGAAAGCACCGGCGAGCTCACGCCGGCGGCGGAAAACGCTCGATCCTCCCAGCTCAAAACCGGAGCGGTCATCAGTGCGGCGCTCGCGAACGCGCTCGATACCAGGACCACGACCAGGGCGGCGACGTCGAAGCGCCGGCTCAATCGACCCAATCCCGAACGATTCGCATCGCGCCACAGCTCTGCGCTCGGCACGCCTGCGAGGATGCCGATATTCTGGTGCGGGCAGGCATGCAGACAGTCGAGGCAGAACGTGCAGTCCATGTTGCTCGATTTCCGGGGCTGGTACAGGTGCATCTCGCAACCCGGTATCTCATCGCGCCCGCGGATGCAATCCTTGGTGCGGCACGATTCGCACACGGCCGGCTCGCGCACCTTGACTTCCAGCGGCGAGAGGAACGACTGAACGAAATTGAACTGACCGATCGGGCATACGTATTTGCAGAACGAAGCGCCGCGAAAGCAACCGTCGACCACGAGCGCCGCGGTAAAGTACGCGAGCACGATCCAGGCCGAGAGCCAGGGACTGTCCCAGAGAGCGAATGCTTCGTACGCCCAGAAGAAGCCGGCGAGCAACACGACCGCCAGCCATTTGTTGCGGAGCCAGCGCGGCCAAGTCAGTGCGGGGGGCCGCAGTCGGCGCGCCAGCAGGCGGGGCAGCATGAACGGACAAGCCATGCAGAAGACGTTGCCGGCGGCCAGCAAGCCCACAATGACCAGTCCTCGCCAATGAATCCAGGGAAGCACGCCGGCGAGATTCATTGCTCCGAACGAAGGCCCGCGGAGGCCGTCGAAAACCACGAGGCCGGCAAGCACGAGCAGCGGGAGCTGCATGCTGACCCGCGCGTGCCGCCAGCGGAGAAAATGGCCCAGGAGCGGCACATTCAACAGATCAAACCGCGCGGGGATGGTCGCAGCCTGCGGCTGCCCGAGGATCGGTAGGCTGAGCCGAGCCGGCGCGGCACGCGGCGCTCGGGCCTGGGTGGGCGCTGGCCTTGGTCGCCGCCTCGAGATCTCGGGGCGACCAACCAGGAGCCGGATGCCGATCACGAACAAGGGCACGAGAAACGCCACGGAACCCGGCACCCACATCAAGACTCCGGCGGCCGCCTGATCCTCGAGCGTCGACAGATTCCCGAGCCGTGGCCGTTCGAGGTAGTAGTGATATAGCGGCCGCTCGGAAAAGGTGAGCCAGGCCGAAAGCAGCGTGTTTTGCAGGTCCGCCAGGATCAGGTACGGGACGAGCAACCACTCCGACCAGCGCGGCCGGCTCGGAAATGGGCGAATGACCGGATACCAGAACAAGAGTGCAGTGCTGAGAAAACTGGCGTGCTGTAAATAGTGCCAGCCGTCCGATCTGAGCGCCATCCCGTAGACGGGCGGCAAGTGCCAGATCCACGTCGAGCCCGTGTAAAGCAGCCAGGCCGGCGCGGGGTGCGTCAGAATCTGAAACGTTTGTCGCAGCGCGGGCCAGCGAACGAGCGGAGCGGCCCAGTAAGCTCGAACCGGCCGCGGCAGCCCCAGCAGCAAGGGGGCCTGCGGCGCACCCAGCCATAAGAAGGGAGGGGCGATCATCATCAGCAGCAGGTGCTGGAGCATGTGGACTTGCAAGAGCAGCGACGCGAACGTCTCGATCGGCGAGGCCAAGGCCAGAAAGAGTGCGATCAATCCGGCCGCGAACCAGACCAGCCGGCTGACCGGCCAGCGTCGCGGATCGCGGCGAAATAGTGCCCGCCAGCCGCGCAGATACACCGCGCCTGTGAGCAAGAGCGAGCCCAGAATCCACGGATCGAATGGCCACGAGCGCAGGATGGCGTCGGTCGTGGAGCTCATCGCGAGGCTCGCGGTCGTTCCGGTTGGGCGATCGCCGCCGGCAGGGCCGCTGCCTGACCAGCGGGGCGCAAGCTCACAAGAAAATCGACCAGGGTACTCATTTCCGCCGGCTTTACTTGCTTGCCGTACGCCGGCATGTTGCCGCCGCCTGGCGTTCCGTTCGAGACCTGATCGATCAACTGGTCGCGTGTCAGGCGCGCGCCCACTCCGGTGAGATCGGGTCCGCGACGGCCGCCCGTGCCTTCCAGAGCGTGGCAGTTGCGGCATTGCTTGTTCTGCAACACCAAGGACCCTTGAAGCTCGCGCGGCGTGCTCGCGCGGACCAGGTTCTCAGGCACGGGGTCGCGGCTCCAGGCGCCCATGACCGGCGACCACGGCTCGGTGGCGCCGTAGTACGTCAACACAAAAAGCGCTGTGAATATCATGATGACGGACAGCACCGCCACTGGCCGCCGGCTCGGCGCTCGTTCGCCGCGGTTGGAGACGAACGGCACCAGCAATAACGCAGCCACGAGCGCCACGGGCATGACCAGGATGAGGAATGTCTCCGCGCCGGCAGGTGAGAGTGAAAGCAAGGCAAAGAGCCACCAGAACGGCCAGTCGGGCTTCGGGTTTGCCCCGAGCAGCGCGGGCTCCGGCAGGGCGCCGGGTCCTTCGGGACCGGCGATCGCGGCCAGGGCCACGATCGCGATGACCGTCAGCCCGGAAAAGACGGCATCCTTCAGCATGGCTTCGCCCAGGAACGGAACTCCGTCATCGTGCAATTCGCGCGCGTACTCGGCGTCATAGGTCCGCGGATCGACGGACTTTCCCGGCACCGGCGGGTGCTGATCCCGCGCTTCAGCACCAGCCAGAGGTGAGCCGCCAGCAAGGCCAGGAGCACGCCGGGGATCACGAAGACGTGCAGCGCAAAGAACCGGCTGAGCGTGTCGGCTCCGATGATCGGGCCGCCCAGCAGCAAGTCGACCAGATACGGACCCAGCCACGGCACTCGTCCGGCCATCGAGGCACCCACGCCCACACCCCAGTAGGCGTCGGCATCCCAGCGCAAGACCTGGCCGGTAAAGGCCATTCCCAAGGTCACCAGCAAGAGGAGCACGCCCGTGAGCCAGTTCAACTCGCGCGGATACTTGTAAGCACCGTGGAGGAAAACCTGCGTCATGTGGACGACCACCATCACGACCATGCCGGACCCGGACCAGTAGTGCAGAGATCGCAGGAACCGGCCCAGCAGCTGCTGTTCATTCAGATACACGAGGCTCGCATAGGCGTGGTCGGCCGCCGGTACATACACAAGAGCCAGTCCAATGCCGGAAACGATCTGGATCGCAAGCAGGGTCATGGAGGCGCTGCCGAAGACGTACCACCAACCCAAGGGCCCGGCGGCGGCGCGGAATCGGGTGCGTGAGCATCGGTCCGATGCTGTCTCGCAAGCTCAGGCGGGCTTCAAACCACGACAAGATTCGATTCATGAATCCGACACCCTCGATCCGACTTCAGGCGCTGCCGTTCTGGTCCAGTGTGTTTTGCAAAGTGGGCAAGTGCGGCGCCATGATCTGGAGCTCGCCTCCGCGAACCCGCCACAGGCAAACGAACAGTCCGCGCGGCGGCGGCCCGGAGGCGCGGTCGCCGTTCTCGTAGTAGACGCCTCCGTGGCAGGGGCACATGAACAAACCGGATTGCGGGAACCACGTCACCGGGCACCCCAGGTGCGCGCAGTTCATCGCGAGGATCAGAAACTGGTCGGCGCTTTGCTTGCGCACGTAAACCCCCATGTGCGCCGCCATGCCGTCCCACGGTCCCCCGAGGGGGTTGTCAAAGGTCACCAGTCGCGTTTCCTCGAGCGGAAACGAAGCGGACGGCCCGAGCGGAACCCATTGCGACCGATACTTCCGCAGCGGTCCCAACAGATAGCCGATGAATGGAACGCCCAGCAGGGCGGCAGCCAATCCACTGGTGCCGTAGGTCAGCCACTGGAGAATGCTGCGCCGGCCGGGCCGCGTCGCCCCTGGCGCGGAAGCTGGCCCTGATGGATGCGACATTGGTTCAGTTCTCCTTGCCGTCTGCGCCACCGCGTTGTCGCCAATCCGCCAGCAAGGCCACGATGTCGGTGACCTCCTGCGGGAGCAGGGGCTCGTAGCCTGCCGGACGACCGCTAGCGTCGGCGAAGTTTGGCATGCCGAGATCGGGTCTCCCGGTGATCACCAGCCGGCGCAGCGCCTGGTCGCTCGTGAGAGCCAGGAAGTCCGCGTCGTCGATTGCCCCCACTACCGGACCGTCCTCCTTGCCGCCGTAGCGGCCACCCTGGCCCTGGTCTCCGTGGCAGCAGGCACAGGCCCGGGCAAACGCCTTGATGCCATGTTCCCGGTTGCCCGAACCCCCGGCCCCGCGGCGGTCGACGAGATAAGGAGGAGCTCCGCTCGTGGCGGCCTCGGCCCGGCCCCAGCGCACTTTGATGTCATCCGCCAGCATCCGGATCTGCTCGGACGAGAGTGCGCCTCCTTTGGACGTCGAGAACGCCGGCATCATCGTTCCCGGGCGTCCTTCCGCCACGACACGCAGCAGCTCGGCGTCAGGAACGAGCGCGATGAACAAGTGATCGTTGAGCGGCGGCGCAGGCCCGAGCCTGCCATCCGCTCCATGACAGCCCGCGCAGTGTTGCCGGTACAGCATTCTCGCCGGTTCTGCCTGTTGAGCAGAGGAATCGGTGGCGGCGCGACCGGTCAGGCCGGGCCAGTCGCATCCACTCGCCACCACCACGAGTAGCAAGAGCGGATTCCGACACCTCCGGAATGATGCGCGGTATTCGACGATCGGCTTGCGGCGTGAATTCACGGGCGTCCGCTCCCCCCGCCTGTCTCCGCGCTGGCCGTCGGTGCTAACGGACCGCCGCCGGCCGGCGGCACCGCGACCTTTTCGGAATTGATGACCACGACCGACATGGCCAGGCCGTAGACCGCCTGCGACGCGATGAACCACGGCCAGTTGACGTGCGTCCCGAGCAGCGGGTTGATGATTCCCATGAAGCCATAACAGAGGCCCGTCCACAACAGCGGCATCAGCACGCCGCCCGCAATCACCGGGCCTCCCGGTAACGGCGGCAAGGTCGGCGAAACCACACCGAAGAGCATGCCAAACGTCACGGAAAACGTCGCATGAATGACGATCGCGAGGAAGAGCGCGACCGGGTCGAATTGCTCGAGCTCTGCCGCGGTCGCACCGCTGTAGCCCGGGACAACGATCCCGGCCAGCAGGTTGACCGGAAACCAGATGCCGTGGCCACTCACGAGGCCGTAGATCAAGGCCGGGATGGGCATGACCAGGCCGCCGATGATCCCCCCCTTGACGCCGGCGGAGATCGGGTGGACCGCCTCAGGGAGACGGAACCGATACCCGGCCACGCCGGGCCGGAGCTGGCCGACGGTGCCGGGTCTCGCGGCGATCGGCCGGGGACGCAAGTCCGGCGCAACAAACGGCTCATGGACGTGTCCGCGGCCCGGCAGCAGTTGTTCGATCCAGCCGCCGAGTCCGAACAGGAAGAGTGCGGCCCCGACGGCCGAGACGGCGAGACTCGTCGCCCATCCAGCGCCGAGCAGCGTGATCCCCAGCGCGAGCACCAGTGGCGAGACCGTCGGCCGCGGCACCTCCGCGGATTCGGCAAGGCCGGCGGGCGGCGGGGCCGTGGAATCATCGTTCGGACGAGTCATTGCTGAGGTTTCCCGATCGATTTATCGGCGAGTGGAACAGCCCCGCCGCCACCGTCAACGATCCATCGCCTACCGCCCCACGACATACACGAGTCCAAATACGATGACCCAGACAGAATCGACAAAGTGCCAGTACCAGCACACCGCTTCCACGCCGGTCTTGTTTTGAACGGTGATCTGGCCCTTGAGAGCCAGGCCGAAGACGATGCTCATCACGACCAGGCCGGCGGAAACGTGCAGCGCATGAAAGCCGACCAGCGTGAAATACGTGGTGCCGAACACGTTTCGGCTGATGGTCAGACCCCATTTGCCGATCAGCTCGCTCCACTCACGGCCTGTCCCGATCAGGAACATCGTCCCCAGCAATATTGTGAGCCCCCACCAGCCGAGGAACGCCCGCCGTGAATCGCCGCGCAGGGCCTGTTCCGCGAGATGGATCGTCGCGCTGCTCGAGAACAAACAGGCCGAGGCGGCAAGAACCAGCGGCAACTGAAACACCTGCCTTGGATTCGGCTCTCCCTGGGTCGTCTGCTCCAGGAAGAAGAGATACGCCATCACGAGCGTGCCGAAAAACGCGGCCTCCGTCACGAGAAAGGCGAGCATGCCCGCTTTGACCGGTGGCAGCCCCGCGTGGCCGTCGGGGCCCGCGACGGACTGCCCGCGCGAGAGAAAGGCCGGCTTCGTGGCTCATCTTCGTATCATTCCCATTTCAGAGCCGTCGCGTTCATCGAATCGCGGCCATGCCGATTCATCACTCATAATTCCAATCGGGATCATCTGGATGCTTGAGGTCCCACAGGGGCCGGCGGCTGCGGACGGACGGGATGCTTTCAAAGTTGTATGCCGGTGGCGGCGAAGTCGTGGCCCATTCCAGCGTCCAGGCATCCCAGGGGTCGTCTCCGGCGGGAGCGCCGTACTTGAGCGAGGCGACCATGTTCCATACGAACGCCAGGTAACTGGGAGCCTGGATGAACGCCCCCACGCTCGACAAGATGTTCCAAAGCTCCCAGCCGCGATCGGCCTGAAACGTGTAGACCCGCCGCGGCATGCCGAGCATGCCCGAGACGTGCATGGGCCCGAACGTGAGTATGAAACCGGCCAAGAGCAGCCAGAATTGCCAGCGAGCGAGCCGTTCCGAGTACATCCGGCCCGTGACCTTGGGGTACCAGTAATAAATGCCGGCGAAGAGTCCCATCAAGATTCCGCCGATGATGACCCAGTGGAAATGGCCCACGACAAAGTAGCTGTCGCTGAGCTGATAGTTCATCGGCGCGACGGCGAGCATGATCCCGGTCAGCCCGCCGATCACGAACATCGACAGGAATCCCAGGCAAAACAGCATGGGAGCCGCCATCCGCATTCGCCCGGCGTAGATCGTCGCCAGCCAGTTGAAGAGCTTGACTCCCGTCGGGATTCCGACGACCAAGCTCGCCGCGGCGAAGTAGACGTCGACCGTGCGGTTCATCCCAACCGTGAACATGTGGTGCGCCCAGACACCAAAACTGACGAAAGCGATGGCCACGGTGGAGGCGGCGACGAACTCGTAGCCGAAGATGACCTTGCGCGAGAATACCGGGATGACGTCGGATACCATGCCAAAGGCCGGCAGAATGAGGATGTAAACTTCCGGATGGCCGAAGAACCAGAACAGGTGTTGCCACAGGTATGGCGACCCGCCCGCCTGGGCGTCGAAAAAGTGGGCGCCGAGATTGCGGTCAAAGAGGAGCATGACGAGCGCCGCGGTCAAGGGCGGCATGGCGAACAGGAGTTGAACGTTGGCCCAGAACGCCATCCAGGTATAGAGCGGAATCCGCCGCAGCGTCATGCCGGGGCAGCGCAGGGTCAAGACCGTGGCCACGAGGTTGATGGCGCCCGATACACTGCCGATCCCGCTGATGAGCAGCCCGAGGATCCAGAGATCGGCCGCCGGCCCCCGCGAGAAGGCTCGCTCGGTGAGCGGCGCGTACGCGAACCAGCCGAAAGTGGGCGCGCCCCCGGTCGCAAAGCTGAAATAGGTGAGGATCCCGCCGAAGCAGGTCACCCACAGTCCCAGGGCATTCAGCCGCGGAAACGCCATGTCGCGTGCCCCGATCTGGAGCGGCACGACATAGTTGGCGACGCCCGCCAGGATCGGCATCGCCGCGAAGAAGATCATCGTGGTGCCATGCATCGTCATCATTTGATTGAACAGGTCCGGCGGCACGAGCCGGGAGCCGGCCCGCATGAGCTGAAGGCGCATCACCAGCGCCTCGGCTCCGCCCAGGACGAGGAAGATGACGGCGATTACCACGTACATGATGCCGATTTTCTTGTGATCGACGGTGCTCACCCATTCGTGGAGCACGGCGGTCCAAGGTAGACGTTCGGTCGCGCGCTGGCGTTCAACAACAATGGCCATGGGTGCAAGTCTCAAATACGAAATCCGAAGCTCGAAATCCGAAATCCGGAACCCGAAATCCCAAGCCCCAAATCCGAGGCCGAATGCCGACGCCGGCTCTGTTTCGGATTTCGTTTTTCGTATTTCGAGTTTCCGTTTTAGCTTTAGTCGAGCGTCATCAAGTAGCTCACAATCAAATCAACTTGCGGTTCACGCAGTCCGAAGGCCGGCATCAGACATCCCGGCTTGGTTTCCAGCGGATCGAGTAGCCAGCGGCGCAGTTGCTCGCGTGTGTTGGGCACCATGCCGCTGGCGAGCGTCTGCCGGCTCATCAAGTGCGTCAGGTCTGGCGCGTAGGTACCGCGCGCAGAGTTCCCCGCACGCGGTGACAATTCACGCAGCTCTCCGAAAGAAAGGCGCTGCGGCCGGCGCGGCGCTTCCACGACGTCCACGGCCGGACTCTTCTGATTCTCCAGCCAGCGCGCAAACTCGGCGGGCGACTCGACGATCACCCGCAGCAGCATGTTGGCGTGCTGCGTGCCGCAATACTCGGCGCACTGGCCGAGGAATAACCCGCGCTCGTTCGCCTGAAACCACATCTGATTGGTGCGACCCGGGATCAAGTCCGTCTTACCGGCCAGGCGCGGCACCCAGAAGCTGTGGCAAACGTCCGCCGATTTCAAAGTGAGGTACACCGGACGCGGCGCGTCAGGCGGCTCGCTGGCCGGCACGTGCAGCTCGTTGGCGGCGATGAAGCCCAGTTTCTGCCCGTCGTACTCGTCGTAGACGTACTCCCACCACCACTGGTGCCCGATCACAGTGATGTAGAGCGGCTTCGAGCCCGTCGGCGGTGTGCTCGGGTCAACGCGCACCTCAAACTCGGCACGCGTCAAGATCAAGGCGAGCAGGAAGACAATGAGCACGGCGCGACTGTCCAGGCGATCTCGATCGGCATGCTGCCGTAGACCTGCGGCGGTTCCGCCCTTTCCTGGGGGCGTCGCCGGAACCGAAGGATGCTGTAAACGAGCACGCCTTCGACGACAAGAAAAATCACCCCCGCGATCGCCATCACCAGCACGAATAGCGATCGGATCTCGGCGGTGGCGGGCGAGGCTGGATGAAAGATCGACAGATCCTGTACCGGTGGCGGGCGGCTCGCCAGCAAGACAAATGCGTTCATGACGATGATGTTCCGCTATCGTCGTGCTCGCGGCCGCTCGTGGCGGCGCGCGACTCATTCCGTACGCGCGTCCAACGAAGCAGATAGGGTAATCGCCGATCCTCGATCCGACTACCTTGCTGTGATCCAAGCTGTCGTTTTGTCGCAGACCCTCGTCCCGAAGCAGTTGCCGGTCGAAAGCGAAGGCAAGACCAAGCCCTCTGACGCTGGGCCGAATGCGGCGAGCCCAGAGAGACCCGGCGCTCGTGGCCCGAAGGGCGCCCGCTGCTATACTGACCGGTGTCGGCGACCCCGACGACAAGCGAGGCTTTGACTCCACCGGCCACACAAGGCTCCCTTCGCCATGCCACTACTCTTTTCCTACGGCACCCTCCAGCAGGAAAACGTGCAGTTATCGACGTTTGGACGGCTGCTCACAGGACAAAGTGACGAGCTTTTCGGGTTCGAGCCGTCGCTCGTAGCGATCGAGGATCCGCAGATCGTCGCTGCGACCGGCAAGGCGCATCACGCCAACGTCATCTCGACCGGCAGCAGCGACAGCCGAGTGAGTGGCACGGTATTCGAGATCACCGACGCCGAGCTCGCCGCCGCCGCCGCGTACGAACAGCTCGCCCTTTACCAACGAGTAGCCGCGACGCTTGCGTCAGGCAAACAGGCCGGGGTGTACGTCGACGCCCGCACCGCGCCAAGAGCTTCGTAAGCTGCGTGAAAGCCTGGATTGCGCCGCGGCCGCGGCGGAGTGATGGCAGGTGTGCCCATCGCCATGTCGTGGGTGACAGAGACGTGGACTCTGCGGCACGAGGGAGCATGGCCTCGCACCAGGACGTCGAAGCGAATCCGGCCCTTGTGGCGCAGGCGCCGTGGCCGACCGAAGAATTGTGGAGATCTCGCTTGAACGACCGAGCGGATGATGAGCCTGCGAGTTGTGGTGCGACCGCGGCCGGCCCCGGAAGCCCCGGGGCCGGCGCGGGCGGACCCGAAATCATCGGGTACGCATTGAGCAGCGGCACACGCAGCCCCGCTCCGGGGCTCGAGCACGCGTTTCCGCGGGTCAGGTGCTGGGCTTCGGCGGAGTGGGCACCGGGATATCCGCCGGAGTCGGTCGCGGCGGAGTGACCGGGACGGTTGGATCCGGCGCCACCGGATTCGCCGGCGTCGGCGGCGTCACCGGAGTCACGCCGGAATTTGGTTCCGAGGGCGCCGGCGGAGGTGGCGGCGTCGTGGACGGGACCGGATTGGCCGGCACCGGCGTTGCTGCCTCGGAGGGCATGGCGGCGCCGGTGGTCATGTCGCCAGGCGGCGTTTCACCGTAGTTAAACTGCAGCGCATACCCAAAGATCGGTGGCGAATAGGGCACCCCATAGCCGTATCCTCCGCCGAATGAGCTGTAGCCGAAGTCGTCATACGCGTAATAGCTGTGCTTTCTGTGGCCGCAGCAGCCGAAGAGCCTGGAAAGCAGGCCGCAGCCATGATGGCCGCCCGAATAGACGGCGCCGTAGCAGCTCGAATAGCACGACGAATAGCATCCGCCGTAACAACCACCGCCGAAGCCGCTCCCATACGCCGTCGCATAGCAGCCGCTATACCCGCCGGTGTAACAACCGGAGTAACACGACGGTGCGACGTAGTTGGGGTAGACGTTCGCATAGCATCCCCCACCAAAGCAACCGTAGGTTGGCGGGGCATAGACCGCGTCGCAGCTCTTGTTGTGACAGCCCAGCCCACTGAGGGCCATCAACATCACCACTGTTCCCTGCATAGAGTTCCTCCCAGCAGCGAAATCGAGGAGAATCGATCAACTTGCGACCGGCACCGCTTTAGACCCTGGTGCTACCCCACACACGGCCGGGCATCCAAGAGACCGAAACTCCCCCTGCAGGGCTACTCTCGGTCGGCTTCCCGTCGCGTCGCCCAATCCATACGCTTTGCTTAAAGCTCCCAGATTCTAATAAAGATCATACCCCAAATTCAATGGTCAACCGTAAAATGGAGGGAAAAACTGGAATAGGTAATTTGTTTGGGTAAGAGCCATGAGCTACGTCCGGAGCCAGAACCGCGGCCCCGTACGACCTACGGCCCGACGTCGTAGCCGGGGACGGATGCTTCCATGTCATGCGGCGTCGGGACGCCGCGGGAGCGACCGAAAATGAAACTGTAGAAGGTGTCGCGCAATGAGTCGTGGACCGTGAATCCATCGTCGAATTCGCTGGTTGCAAAGCCCGCGGAATACGTGTAGTAAGACGGCAAGCGAGCAGCGCTTGGATCGCCGCCGATGACTCCATACGCAGCCGGCGGAATATCGACGGATTGACAAACTTTGTTCTGACAGCCCAGGCCGCTCACAGCCACCATCAACAATAAGCTCGCATGCATCGCAATCCCCTTTCCGTCCGCGTCTGCGCCCGCAACGGGCCCTTCGTTCGCCTCCAAGCCACGCGTTTGGCATTACCATCATACCCCACGATCGCAGCCACTGGGCAAAATAGGCCGACAAGCACGATTGCGTGAACTGGGTGATCATTGTCTCGCGATCCGGTCCGGCAAATTCCGGAGAGTTTCTGGCCCATGCCGATCCTTGCGGGTATGGTTCCGGTGGCAGAGTTTTGGCGGCGCAGAGCGCGGTGCGAAGGCCGCTTGCAGCGTACTCCGGTATCTTTTGTGCCTGGTGCGGGTGACCGCGAGGTCGAGATGAAGAGCAAGTCGCTCGGTCGCCGAGGCTTGGCCGAGTCGCCATCGTTGGAGTCGCCAGCGCCGACCGGCGGCGCGACGTCAGCGTCAAGCGGGGTCGAGCCACCGCGCGGACCGGGGTTCAAGGAGGCTCCGGCGGGGTGGCCGGGATGGGCGCGGGTGGTGGTTACCGTCGCACTTCTCTTCCACCTCTCGGCGGTCCTGGCGGGGGCGTTTGGTGTTCCCCCCTCGTCGACGCTCGAGCGGACGATCGCCGATGTGTTTGCGCCTTATTTCGGATTGGCCGACCTCGGTTACGCGTACCGGTTTTACGTGGAGCCTCCCCCCACGCCGGTGGTGACTGCCACGCTCCAGTTTGACGACGGCCGGCCGGATGAGACGCTGCGATTACCGGGGCGAATGGTGGCTGGCCCGCGGATGCGGCACCAGCGGCAGCTCGCGCTGGCGTACTCGCTTTTTGTGAACGTTCAAGAAGCCAAACAGCGAGCCGACGGCACGGGCGAAAGTCGTCTGGCGCGCGCGTTCGCTCGTCATTTATGTCTGACGCGGCCCGGCTGCCGGCTGGTGACTCTTCATCTCCAGCACCACCTGATTCCCGATATCGATCGAGTGCGCGCGGCAACCGAAGATCCGGGTGCGCCGCCGTTCGACCTGTTCGACGAGTCGCTGTTCACGACGCCGGAACGGATCGGAGACTACCCGTGCGAAGGCTTCTGAGCGAGACAGCGAGCTATCTGGGCGGCCTGGCCGGTGCGACAAGACGCGGCTGGAACACGTTCTTCTTTGCGACGGCCGACCCGACACCTCTCGGGCTCATTCGGGTGGCCGCCGGCGCGCTGGCGTTCTGGAGCCTGCTGGTTTTCGGATTGGACCTCGACGACTACCTTGGCTCGAAGGGATGGGCCGACCCTGTACTGACGCGGTCGGTCGAGCCCCCGTTTTCCTGGTCCTTCTGGTACGCCGTTCCCGACCCCTGGTTGCGGCCGGCATGGTGTATCTGTTTGGTAATCTTGGGTTTGTATACGTTGGGCTGCTTTAGCCGCGTGACCGCCGTCCTGAGCTGGATCATTATCGTCTCCACGATCCGACGCGTTCCAATCGCGCTCTACGGCTTTGACCAGGTCCTTTCGATGTTGTTGTTTTGCCTGATGGTGACCGGCGCGAGCGGGCAGGCGGTCTCGCTTGATCGATTCTGGCGGCGATGGCGGCAAGCTCGGGCGGTCGCCGCTACGGTCCCGGCGCCGAAGCGATTGGCGACAGCGCGACGGGTCACGCCGGAGGAGCCCGGGGGCCCGATCGCGACGGTCTCGAGTAACCTCGCGCTGCGTTTGATCCAGCTTCACCTCGTCTTGATTTACGGCATGGCCGGCCTGGCCAAGCTCCAGGGCCCTTCGTGGTGGACTGGAACAGCCCTCTGGAAGACGATGACAACCGGCGAATTCGTGGTGCTCAATTTCACGGCGCTCGCGGCGTGGCCGTTGCTCGTCAACCTGCTCACGCACGCGAGCCTCGCCCTCGAGTTGCTCTATCCCGTGCTCGTCTGGGTGCGGATGCTGCGGCCGCTCACGCTGGCGGCGATCGTGGCGCTGCACGCGGGGATCGCCGTGATGAGCCCCGGATTGACCGAGTTTGCCCTGGCGATGGCCGCAGCGAACGTCGCGTTCGTCTCCGGGCTATGGCTGCGCGGATTGGTGACCGGCCGTGCTCAGCCGGCGTTGCGAGTTCTCTTTGACGGTGCCTGTCCGCGGTGCCGGGCCTCGATGGCGCTGGTCACGGCCGCTGATCCGGATCGGGTGATCGAGCCCGTGGATCTCACGGCGATCGACGTGAGGTCGATCCATCCCAGCCTGACGCTCGAGGACTGCATGCGTTCGATGCACGTCGTATCCACATCAGGCCGGGTCACCTGCGGATTTGACGGCGTGCGATCGCTGACGCGCTGGCTGCCGCTGTTCTGGCCGCTGGCGATCGTTGGTTATTTGCCGGGGGTGGCTTGGCTGGGCCGCCGTGTGTACAATCGAGTTGCGGCCAGCCGGCCGCGCGACGTTCCCTGCACGGATCTAGTGTGCGGGATCCACTCACGAACGCCGCTCGCTGCGCCTCGCGACCGGGGCCGCTCTCAAATTCACCAAAATTCGATCGCGACGCTGGCCGACACCCAGGAGGCCTCAGACTCATGAACCCGGCCGAAGGTTCCTTGCACCCGGAGCCGATGCCCGCCCAAGGCGACGCTGATGTCGTTTTGCCACGGCGGATGTTTCTGTATGAGCGCGGCTGGCGAATCGGCGTCAACGCCGGCAGCCATCGCTCGTTCTGCCACACAATGGCTCCGGGTCAGGATTTCTATCACCGCATCGCGAGCGGCGAAGTCTTCGTGTTCCATAACGAGGAAAAGCTATGCCTGGCATGTGCAGCCCGGCGCGGCCTCGTCACCTTTGAGCCCAAGCAGCTCCGAGACGTGGTTCTTCCGCTTGCGGCCGACCTCGATGCAATCCCGCTCGAGCTCGACGTCGGTGCCATCAAGCGCGCGAGTGGATCATCCTACGCGGACCGATAGCGTAATTTCGCGCATCGATCGCGGTTTCGATCGCCGGGCCCGGTCGCCGCGGATGGCCGGTTTCATGAATCGGTCGCCGATTTGAGCGATGGGCGAGCGCGGCAGCCACTTTCGCGAGTGCCCAATCGAGGATTCCATCGACCGTCGGCCGACCCACGTCTTGATTTCTCCGGTCGAAATAGTAACGATTCCCTAGGAACCAACCAGGGGGTCGCACTGATGAGTGTGTCGTCGAAGTGTTACTATGCGCTACGGGCTGTGTATGCATTGGCCGATCACGCGGGACCCGAGCCGCTCAAGATTCACGAGATTGCCGAGCGGGAGCAGATTCCGATTCGATTCTTGGAAGTGATTTTGAACCAGCTCAAGGGGGGCGGGTTCGTCCAGAGCCGCCGTGGGGCGGAGGGAGGCTACCGGCTCGCTCGGCCTGCGGAACACTTGACCGTGGGAGAGATCATGCGGTACGTCGACGGTCCGATCGCGCCCGTCGATTGCGTGAGCCAGACCCGTCCCAAGGTCTGTGAGTTTCCCGGCGGCTGTCATTTCTATTCGTTCTGGGCTCGCGTCCGCCAGGCGATGTCGGACGTGGTTGACAAGACCACGTTCGCCGACCTGATCCGCGAAAGTCACGAGCGCGGTACTGCGCACGTCGGCGATTGGATCATCTAGCCCGCGTTGACCGGTGTTGTTTTCGAATGCGCGCTCGAGAGCATGGGCAACGAGAGGGCGCGCGGCCGCCTTCCTGTCAACCGGTTGACGTTCTCGCCCCGGAATCGGCGCGCGTGTCACAACCCCGCCGGAACGCCGGATCGAGCAAACCTGGCAATCGCTGCTCTATCGATGCGTCGCGTGTTCGATTCCAGCGCGATCATCGCGGTGGCTCGGGCCGTGCGGGGATGCGCGGGCACCCGGAATGATGATCCTGCAATGGCCGCGCTTGGCGTGGCCGGGAATTCGCGCGTAAGATATTTCAAAGGCGGTGCGTACTGAGGAGTACGGCTGGGCCACCGGCTTCCCCGACGCAGTAGCGTACGCCGGTGTCAGCCCAGGGGCGATTTGTCGTTGCTATCTGCAGCTCTGCGACTTATGAGCTAGAGGGCGGCCGCCCTGGATCGATCGCGTGCCTGGGAAGCAGCCCGACAGCGCTCTGGCGGCGCTCCAAGAGGAGCTTGTAAATGAGCCCATTGGCTGGCTGCCTGGAGGAACATGAGCTACTGGTCTCACTCTCCGGCGATCCCGACTCGGACGTGGTGCGCAATTCATCTGCGCGACTGTCCTGAGTGCCAGTCGCGTCTGGAGCGGCTGCGCAGCGAAGTTGCTGAAATCCGCTTGAATGGTCGCTCCGCGCCGGCGTCCAATCCGGGATCCCCCGCGCCGGACCGGGGCCCGTCGCCGTCCGCGGATCCGCTGGACGCGCCTGGGTCTTCGCAAGCGACGACCACGCGGCCGTTGCTCTCGAGCACCGAGCCTTGGCGAGATGGCCAGCCCGCTCCGGACGCGCTGGGCACGCCTGGGGATTCGTCGGATTCAGAGACGCCGATCCCCGCGTCCATCGGCAAGTATCTGGTTGTGGGACGTTTTCCCAAGTCGGGCCAGGCCGAGGTGTTTCGGGTGGTTCATCCGGAGCTGCGGCGCGACCTCGCATTGAAGCTGGCGCGGGAGCCGGTCGGCGAGGACGGCCGATCAGACGTCGTCGCCGACGGCCGGCGCCTCTCCGAGCTCGAGCATCCGAACATCGTCCGCGTGCACGACCTCGATTTTCACGACGGCCGGCCTTTTCTGGTGATGGAGTACATCCGGGGAAGGACGCTGGCTCAGTACGTTCGCGAGGAGCCGGCCGCGCCCCGTCACGCGGCGGCGCTTCTGGCCGTGATCGCCGGCGCCGTCGCGTTCGCGCACCGTCGCGGGATCGTCCACCAGGACATCAAGCCCGGCAACGTGCTGGTCGATGACTCGGGACAGCCTCGCTTGATCGACTTTGGCCTCGCCTGGCAGCAAGACGCCTGGTCCGATTCCCCCGGGCATTCCGAGGGGGGAACGTTTGCGTTCATGGCCCCTGAGCAGGCGCGCGTCGAGCTGGATCGCGTCCGGCCCCTTTCCGATGTCTTTTCGCTGGGTGCCCTGCTCTACTTCCTGCTGACCGGAAAGGGTCCTTTCGAGGCGCCGACGCCCGAGGAGGCGTGGGCTCGCGCCCGCGGTTGCGAATTCGACCGGGGCGCCTTGAAGAGCGCGAAAATCCTGCGCCGGCTGGAGGCAATCTGCCTGAAGGCTCTCGCGAGCGCACCCCAGGATCGCTTTCGCTCGGCGGCCGACCTGGAAAAGTCGCTGCGGCGCTTTCTGAGCGCGCCCGATCGCGCTGGCCGCGGCGTCCGGGACGTTGCTCGTGCTCGGACTGTCGGCGGCGTGGTGGATGAATCTGTCGTCCAAACCCGGGCGATCTACGCCGATCGAGGCCGCGACATGCCCCCCTCAACCCCGCCGGCACCCAGGCGCCTGCGCCGCCGCCAAGCGGCCCGCTGCGGGTCGTCGATTTCAGCATCGAGCATCTGGCCCAGGGCGACAACGACACATTCGAACCACGGGGAAAGCTGGGTGAGCAGTCATTCGCGGTCCGACCGGGCGATGATGTGACCGTGCATGCCGAGCTCTCCGAGCCAGCCTATGCGTACTTGATCGCGTTCCGGCCAGATGGAATCGACGACATCTGCGATCCCAATGATCCGGGAGAACGACCAGGCAAGAATTCTTCGCCGCACTATCCGCCGGCGACCAGGACCGACCGGGTTTACCGGCTGGAGGACGGCGCCGGCCTCCAGGCCTTTGCGCTCGTCGTCTCGCGCAGCCCGCTTCCTCCGTATTCCGAGTGGAAGAAGCAGCACGGTCAAGCGCCATGGAAGAAAGCGTCGACGGGCCCGGCGGGCGTGGTGTGGTGGCACGACGGCCAGTGGCTCGTCCCGCTCCGTACCGGCGAAATGGCCGGCCAGCGCGGCAAGGATGCGCCGATCCGGGGCGACATACGCGCCGTCTCCGACCTGGCCGCGTGGCCTGGCGCGATCCCCGGCGTCGACGCCGTCGCCGTCAAGGCCTTCCCGGTGCCCCCGGCCGCGGGGCGATGAGCGCTCCGCGTCTCCCCAGAAGGAATTGGACGGATTGCGCCGCGATCACATCGCCTCTCTTCGTCAGGGCGGAGACATCGGATGTTCCACAAAATCGCGGCGGTGCTACTGGGGCCGCTCATTCTGTTCAATCCGTCGCGAACGCCGCCGACAAAGACGATCGCCCGTATTCGTCCCCGCACCTCTGGGCCGCGTTCGTGCTGGCCGGCGATCCGGATTGATTGCGATTTCCGAAAAAAGGATGAGTTGCCTGATGAAAACGCTTCGCATCGTATTGCCGCTGGGGCTGCTGATCGCGTTAGGAATGAAAATCCTGGGATCGTCCACGATGCCCAGACCACGTCCACCAAGGAATCGCAGCCCAGGGCGCTGGGATTGCGAACGTTGAGCGCCGACGACGAAAAGCGGGCGAAGCAGCTTGACGAGGAAATCACTTCGGCCATGAAGAACGATCGCTGGGACGGGGCAATCTCGCGGGCAGAGGACTTGCTCGCCTTGCGGCGCGGGCCCAGGGGCCCAAGCACTTCGAGACCGTGAACGCGGACTGGCGTTTGAAGACGTTGCGCCAGGTGGCCCCGATGCCGAAGGAGGATCGAGCCGCCTACCAATCGGCCTGGACGAAGAACGAGGAAGCGGACGCCCTTGATGAAGCGGGGAAGTATAGGGCGGCCCAACCACTCTTCGAGAACGCGCTCGAAATTCGGCGCCGGCTGCTCTCCGAGCTTCACCTCGATACCGCGTCGAGCTATCACATGCTGGCGAAGAACCTCGATAATCAGGGAAGGTACGCTCAGGCTCAAACGATGTTCAAAAGGCGCTGGAGATCCGGCGCCGCCTGCTCACCGACGACCACCCCGATACCGCCAGCAGCTACGGTAGCCTGGCGCACATCCTCGACAACCAGGGGAAATACGCCCCAGCCCAGCCGATCCTGGAGAAGGCGCTGGAGATCTACCGCCGTCTGCTCGGCGACGACCACGCCGACACCGCCACGAGCTACAGCAACCTCGCGGTCAACCTCGCGTACCAGGGGAAATATGCCCAGGCCCAACCGCTCTGCGAGAAGGCACTCGATATCAGGCGCCGCGTGCTCGGGAACGACCAGCCAGTCACCGCCAGCAGCTACAACAACCTGGCGTGGCTCTTGCACGCTCAAGGGAGCTACGCGGCGGCCCAACCCCTGCTGGAGCAGGCGCTTGAAATCGACCGCCGCGTGCTCACCGACCTTCACCCCGAGACTGCCACCGGCTACAACAGCCTGGGAGCCAACTTGAGCGCCCAGGAAAAGTACGCGGCGGCCCAGCCGCTCCTCGAGAAGTCGCTGGAAATCCGCCGCCGCATGCTCACGGAAGATCACCCCGACACCGCCGTTAGCTTCTATAACACGGCGAGCAACCTCGATGCTCAGGGGAAGTACGCCCAGGCCCAGCCGCTCTTCGAGAAGGCGCTCGAGATCTTCCGCCGCACGCTCACGGACTCACACCCCAACACCGCGAGCTGCTTTAACAGCGTGGCGGGCAACCTCACATCGCAAGGGAAACACACCCAGGCTCAGCCGCTGTTCGAAAAGGCGCTCGAGATCTGCCAGCGCCTGCTCACCGACGATCACTCTCTCACCGCCAACAGCTACAACAATGTGGCGTACAACCTGAGTCACCAGGGGAAATACGCCCAGGCAGCGCCGCTCTTCGAGAAGCGCTCCAGATCAATCGCCGTCTGCTCACCGACCAGCACGTCCGCACCGCCCTCGGCTTTAACTACGTGGCCGGAAACCTGAATGCCCAGGGGAAGTACAAGGAGGCGCGAGACCGATGGCTGGTTGCGGTCAAGAGCCTGGATGCGGCCAGGCTCCGATTCGCCTTCACCGGCCTGGAACGCGCCGGGACCTCGGAATCCATGCGGCTGGCGCTGGCCGCCGTACTGGCCCGGCTTGGTCAGCCGGCGGAAGCCTGGCAGCCGCTGGAGGAAGACCTGGGCCGAGGGCTGCTCGACGAGCTGGCCGCCCGCCAGGACCGGCGGCTCTCACCCGGGGAGCGAGCCCGACTCCGCGAATTGACCACCGAGCTGGAACGGCTCGACCGGCTGGCGGAGGCCACGCCCCCGGACCTCGCCCAGGCCGAACGAGCGAAGCGGTTCGAGGATCTGAAGCACCAGCGCGAGCTGGCGAGCATCGCCCTGGGTGAATTTCAGACCAAGCTCGCCCACGACCACGGCCCGCTGGCGGGCCAGGTCGCCAAGTTAACCGAAATCCAGGCCGCGATGCCCGCCGATGTCGCCCTGGTCGCCTGGGTCGATATCCCTGTCCTGGGGCCGAATACGGCCGATCCTGACGGCGAGCACTGGGGGGTAGTCGTTCGCTCGCGGGGCATGCCAGCCTGGGTGCCGATCCCAGGGACCGGTCGAGACGGTCTCTGGACCAAGGACGACACTGAGTTCGTCGGCCGGGTCCGGGCAGAGCTGCGCAGTCGGCCCGGCGGCGCTACGGCAGCGGACCTTGGTACCCTGGTCGAGCGGTTGCGCGCCCAGCGCCTCGATCCCTGCTCCGGAGCCCTGGGCGCCACGGCCGCCGGACTGCCGCCGGCCCGGCGGATTGTCGTCCTTACCTCCCGCGCCATGGCGGGCATTCCGATCGAGGCGCTTCTGCCGCGGGACGACACCCGGACCGTCAGCTACGCCCCCTCCGCAACCGTGCTCAAATACTTGCGCGAGCAGCCTCGTCCCGACCGACATGCCGGCCTGCTGGCCCTGGGCGACCCGGTCTTCGAGCGTGCTGGCGGCTCGCGCGACCCGAAGCCGCTGCCGGACCATGGCCTGCTGGTCAATCTGGTCACGCCCGGCTCCAACGCCGCGACGCATGGACTGAAATCGGGCGATGTCTTGCTCGCCTACAACGGTCAGGTCCTGAACAAGCATGATGACCTCAAAGTCGTGGCCGAGGGCAAGCAGCCGATCGGTGTCGACGTTTGGAGAGACGGCATTGCATCACGCCGCGAGCTCGCCCCGGGCAAGCTCGGCGCGGTGATCGATCCGCGGCCGGCGCCAGAGGCGATCGCGGCGATTCGAGCGATGAACAAGGTCCTGGTGGCGGCGCGGGGAGGCGACACCGGATTCACACCGCTGCCCGGCACGCGATACGAGGTGGAGGCGCTCGCGCGGTTGTTCCAGTCCGACGATCGGCCGACATGGGTCCTGCTCGGAGTTGATGCGAGCGAGCCAGCGCTGGAGCGCGCGGCCGCGTCGGGCGAGCTGGCCCGGTTTGGCTTCATCCACCTGGCGACGCACGGGGTGATCGACGAGGCCACTCCCGCTCGCTCGGCCGTGATCCTGACGCAGACGGGCCTGCCGGATCCCCTGGAACAAGCCCTGAATCACAAGCCAGTCTTTGACGGCCGGCTCTCGGTCCGCGAGATTCAGCGCGGCTGGGAGCTAAAAGCCGAGCTGGTCACGCTGTCGGCCTGCGAGACCGCCCTGGGCCGCGAGTCCGGCGGGGAGGGTTTCGTCGGGTTCACGCAGGCGCTTTTGATGTCGGGTGCGCGCAGCGTGTGCCTGTCGCTGTGGAAGGTCGACGACACGGCGACGGCGCTCGTGATGCGGAGGTTCTATGCCAACCTGCTGGGGCGCCGTCCCGGGCTCGCTGCTCCGATGCCGAAGGCAGAGTCCCTCCGCGAGGCAAAGGCCTGGCTGCGCGGTCTTGGCCATGCGGAGGCACTGGCCTTGACCGCGGAGCTATCCGGGGGCGTCGAGCGCGGCAAAGATGCCGAGGCCCGCCGGCCGGCCAAGCCCGCAGCGATCCCCGCCGCCGACAACGAAGATTGCCCCTATTCGTCCCCACATTTCTGGGCCGCGTTCGTGCTGGCCGGAGATCCGGATTGATCACCGTCACCGAATTCGGATGAGGTTCCTCATGCACGTCCTTCGCTTCGTCCTTGCGGTTGGGCTGCTGATCGGCTTGGCAGTCGAAGTCCGCGGCTTTTCCGCTCCAGGGTGGGCCTCCTCCTCGCAGCAAGCCGAGCCACAGAAAGCGCCGTTGCGGAAGTTGACCGGCGACGAAGAGAAACGCGCGCAAGAGCTGGACAAGGCCATCGAAGCGGCGCAGAAAGTCGATCGCTGGGACGAAGCGATCGCGCGCGCCCTTGACTTGCTCGCCTTGCGGACGCGGGTGCAGGGGCCGTCGCATTTCGAGACGGTGAACGAAGAGTGGCGAGTGAAGACGTTGCGTTCCCTGGCCCGCATGCCGCGCGAGGATGAAGCCGCCTACCGAAGCGCCGCTGCCATGAAAGAGCAAGCGGAGACTCTCGCCGCCCAGGAGAAGAGGCGCAGGCGCAGCCGCTCCTCGAGAAGGCGCTGGAGACTCTCCGCCGGCTGCTCACCGACAACCACCCCAGCACCGCCGTCGCTTACAACGACCTGGCATACAACCTCAAGACCCAGGGGAAGTATTCGGCCGCACAGCCGCTCTTCGAGAAGGCGCTGGAGATCAAGCGCAAGCTGCTGCCCGAGCTTCACCCCAGCACCTTGACCGGCTACGAGAACCTGGCGAGCATCCTCGACGACCAGGGGGAGTACGCCGCGGCTCAGCCGCTGTGCGAGAAGACCCTGGAGCTCACAAGACGGCTGCTCACCGAAGAGCACGTAGATACCGCCAATAGCTACGACAGGCTGGCGTCAAATCTCTACTTCCAGGGCAAATACACCGCGGCACACCCGCTCTACGAGAAGGCGCTCGAGATCAAGCGCCGGCTGCTCACGGAGAATAATGTCGGCACCGCCAACAGCTACAACAACCTTGCGCTGAACTTGAATGCCCAGGGGAAGTACGCAGAAGCCCAGCGGATGTACGAGAAGGCGCTCGAGATCGACCGTCGCTTGCTCACCGACGACGACGTCGGCACCGCCACGGATTACAACAACTTAGGGATGAACCTCGACGAACAAGGGAAGCACGCCGAGGCCCAGCCGCTCTATGAGAAGGCGCTCGAAATCAGGAGCCGGCTGCTCGGCAGCGACCACGAAAGCTCGGCGAGTGTTTACAACAACCTGGGGATGAACCTCTACTTCCAGGGAAAGTACGCAGCAGCCCAGCCGTTCTGCGAGAAAGCGCTCCAGATCAATCGCAGGGCGCTCACCGACGACCATCCCCTCACCGCCATCTGTTACAGCAACCTGGCACTCAACCTCAATGGCCAGGGGAAATACACAGAGGCCCAGCCGCTCCTGGAGAAGGCGCTCGCGATCCGCCGGCGCCGGCTCAGCGACAATCACCCCCTCACCGCCTCGAGTTACATCGGTGTGGCGTTCAATCTGAAGGCCCAGGGCAAGTATGCCGAGGCCCAGCCGCTCTACGAGAAGGCCCTCGAAATCAGTCGCCGGTTGCTGGGCGACGATCACCCACTCACCGCCAAGAGCTACATCAACCTGGCGTCCAATCTCAAAGCACAGGGGCAATACGCGGCGGCCCAGACGCTCTTGGAGAAGGCACTGGCGATTCGCCACCGACTGTTCACCGACGATCACCCCGATGTTGCCGTAGGCTACAACAATCTCGCCGGCAATCTCAACGCCCAGGGAAAGTACGTGGAGGCGCGCGATTACTGGCTTCTCGCGGTGCGGAGCCGGGATGCCACACGGCTCAAGGCCGCCTTCACCGGCATGGACCGCGCCAGCACAGTCGAATTCCTGCGGCCCGCACTGGCCGCCGTGTTGGCCCGGCTGGGTCAGCAGGCAGACGCCTGGCATACGCTGGAAGAAGGCCTCGGCCGTGGGCTGCTCGACGAGCTGGTCGCACGGCATGACCGCCGGCTCACGCCCGGCGAGCGAGCGCGCCTCCGCGAATTGACCGCCGCGCTGGAACGGCTCGACAAGCTGGTGGAATCCACCCCCAAGGGTCTCGATCACGCCGGGCGCGCGAAGCGTTTTGACGACTTGAAGCTGGAGCGCGAGCGCGCAGCATCGCGCTGGGGGAGTTCCAGACCAAGCTCGTCCAAGATTATGGCGCGCTCGCGGGCGAGGTGGCCCCGCTCGGCGACATTCAGTCGACACTGCCCACTGACGCGGCGCTGGTCGCGTGGGTCGATTGCGTGCCAGCGGGCCCAAACGCGGCCGACCCCGACGGCGAGCACTGGGGCGTGGTCGTTCGTCCCCGGGGCGTCCCGGCCTGGGTAGCAATGAACGGCACCGGAAACGATGGGCTCTGGACCAAAGAAGACAGCGAGCTCGCAGCGCGAGTCCGCACCGAGCTGCGCAGCGGGCCCGGCAAGGGCGCGACGGGCTTGGCGGCGCTCCTCGACAGTTTGCGTGCGCAGCGTCTCGATCCGCTGGCCAAGGCCCTGGGTGCCACGGCCGACGGCCTGCCGCCGGCCCGGCGTCTCGTCGTTCTTCCCTCCCGCGCCATGGCGGGCATCCCGGTCGAAGCGGTCCTGGCCCCTGACGACACCCGGACCGTCAGCTACGCCCCGTCCGCGACCGTCCTCAAGTACCTGCGCGGCTCCCTCGGCCCGACCGTCACGCCGGTTTGCTGGCGCTGGGCGATCCGGTCTATGAGCGTGATGATGCGTCGGAGGACCCGAAAGTGCTCCCCGACCACGGCCTGCTGGTCGGCGTGGTCGCACCCGGCTCCAATGCCGCGACGCACGGCCTGAAACCGGGGGATGTCTTGCTCGCCTACAACGGTCACGTCCTGAACAAGCGCGACGACCTTGCGGTCGTGGCGGAGGGTAAGCAGCCGATTGGTGTCGACGTCTGGAGAGATGGCGTTTCATCACGCCGCGAGCTGGCGCCGGGCAAGCTCGGCGCGGTGATCGATCCGCGGCCGGCGCCGGAAGCAATCGCGGCGATTCGAGTGGTCAGCAAGGTCCTGCTCGCGGCGCGGGGAGGCAACGAAGGCTTCACACCACTCCCGGGCACGCGATACGAGGTGGAGACGCTCGCGCGGTTGTTCCAGTCCGACGACCGGCCGACATGGGTCCTGCTTGGGACTGATGCGAGCGAGCCAGCGCTGGAGCGGGCGGCCACCTCAGGCGAGCTGGGCCGGTTCGGGTTCATCCACCTGGCGACGCACGGGTTGATCGACGAAGCCATTCCCGCTCGCTCGGCCGTGATCCTGACGCAGACGGGCCTGCCGGATCCCCTGGAACAAGCCCTGAATCACAAGCCGGTCTTCGACGGCCGGCTCTCGGTGCGCGAGATTCACGCGGCTGGGAGTTAAAGGCTGATCTGGTGACGCTGTCGGCCTGCGAGACCGCCCTGGGCCGCGAGTCGGGCGGGGAGGGGTTCGTCGGGTTCACGCAGGCGCTTTTGATGTCGGGTGCGCGCAGCGTGTGCCTGTCGCTGTGGAAGGTGGACGACACGGCGACGGCGCTCCTGATGCAGCGGTTCTATGGCAACATGCTGGGCCGACGCCCCGGGCTCACCGCACCGATGCCGAAGGCGGAAGCGATCCGCGAGGCAAAGGCCTGGCTGCGCGGACTGGGCTACGCGGAGGCGCTGGCCTTGACCGCCGAGCTATCAGAAGGCGTCGCTCGCGGGAAGGATGCCCAGGCTCGCCGGCCGGCCAGGCCAGCCGCGATGCCCGCGACTGCCGGCAGCGGCGATCATCCGTACGCGTCCCCGCACTTCTGGGCCGCGTTCGTGCTGGCCGGAGATCCGGATTGAACCCCGAAGCCCGCCGGGCGGACTCGCGCGGGCGAACGGCCGTCAGTCCCTCGCCGCCGTCCGCCCAGCGCTCATCGGCGCCGAACGTGCTCGGCCATCCGAATTCCTTCTCTAGACGACCGGCATGCACCTAGGCTAGAACAGTGTCGTCACAAGCGCGCTCGGGCCGATGCTGGATCTCGGCCCCTCACCGGTAATTGCTGCCGCCCTGTTCAAGGAGGGATCAGACAGATGCGAAGGATGACACGCGGCATCGCTTTGCTGTGGCTGGCGTCGATCGTTCTATCAGCACCTCTGGCGCCGGCGGGTGCCGCCGAGCCAGCGCGCGCCGAGGTCAGGAAACCGCAGATCCCCACGCTCGCGGTCGAGAAATACACGCTCAAGAATGGTCTCATCGTGCTCTTGCACCAGGATCACAAGACGCCGGTGGTGGCCGTCAATCTATGGTACCGCGTCGGCTCGAAAGACGAGAAACCGGGCCGAACCGGGTTTGCGCACCTGTTCGAGCACATGATGTTTCAGGGATCCAAGGACCACGACACGGATTATTTTCTGCCGCTGGAGCAGCTCGGCGCCGACTTGAACGGCACGACCTCCGAAGACGAGACGATGTATTACGAGACGGTCCCCTCCAACGCGCTTGAGCTCGCGCTCTGGCTCGAGGCTGACCGGATGGGCTTTCTGCTGCCGGCGATGACGCAGGCAAAGCTGGACAACCAGCGCGACGTGGTCAAGAACGAGCGCCGCGAATCGGTCGACAACGTGCCGTACGGCCAGGCCGAGGAGGTCGAGCTCAAGGCGCTCTATCCCGTGGATCATCCGTATCACCACAGCGTGATCGGGTCGATGGCCGACCTGTCCGCGGCCCGGCTGGCGGACGTGGCGGCGTTCTTTCGCACGTACTACACGCCGAACAACGCGATCCTGTGCGTCGCCGGAGATTTCGATCCAACGCTTGCGCGGCAGTGGATCGAAAAGTACTTCGGCCCGCTGCCACGCGGTCCGGAGGTCGTGCCGCCCCAGCCCAAGGTGCCGAAGCTTTCCGGGCCGCGGCACATCAAGACGACGGACGCAGTGAGCCTGTCCCGCGCCCAGTTGATCTGGCCGGGCGTGCCGGCGAATCACCCCGACGAGTCCGCCCTGGATGTGCTCGCGGCCGTGCTGGGTGGACTGCCCAAGGAAAACCGGCTGTTCCGGGCGCTCATGTACGATCGGCAGCTCGCGGCCGCGGTGGGTGCGTCAATCCGACGCACATGCTCTCCGGCACGTTTGAAGTCGAGCTGACCGCCCGGCCGGGCCAGGGGCTCGAAGAGCTCGTGAAGATCGCCGATGCCGAGATCGAGCGCCTCAAAAAGGAGGGGCCGACGCAGGCCGAGGTCCGCAAGGCCCAGAACGAGCGCGAGAGTGCGCTGATCATGGGATTGCAGTCGGTGACGCGAAAGGCGAGCGTCCTGAACCAGTACATGGGCACCCTCGGCGACCCGCTGGCATACCGATCCGAGCTCGAGAAGGTCTTTGCGGTGACTCCGGCCGACGTGGCGAGGGTCGCAAGAGACTACCTCGGCGTGAATCGAATCGAGCTGGACGTGGTGCCGGGCCCGCCGGCCTCGCGACCACCCGAGACGGCCGTTGACCGCGCGCAGCAGGCACCTGCGGCCGGCCCCGCGGTTGCCGAGGTGAAGGACGAATTCGACCGCTCAAAAATGCCCCGGCTCGGTCCGACACCCCACTACGTGCCGCCGACCTTCCAGCGGCGCACGCTTTCAAACGGCCTGGAAGTTCGGATCGTCGAGCGCCACGACCTGCCGATCGTGACTCTCGACCTGATCGTGAAGTCGGGCGAGACCATCACTCCCAAGGGTAAGGAGGGGCTGTGCTCGATCGCCGCCAGCCTGCTCGACGAGGGGACGAAAACCCGCGACGCCCTGCAACTGGCCGGCGAGCTCGCGGAGCTCGGCGCCGCCCTCGGCGCTGCCGGCGAGCTGGAATCGACCACCATCAGCCTGACCACGCTCACGCGGCACCTGGGCGCGGCGCTGCCGCTCTTCACCGATGTGATTATGAACCCCTCGTTTCCCGAGAAGGAGCTCAAGAGACTCAAGCTCCAGAGGCTCGCGCAGCTCAAGGCCCGCGGCGACGACGCCGAGCAGATCGCCGGCGATGTCTGCCCGCGCTTGATCTACGGGGTCGATCATCCGTACGGCCGCCCTGATCTGGGGACGCCGGCCTCCGTCGAGTCGCTCACGCGCGACGACGCGATCGCGTTTTACCAGCGGATCATGGTGCCGGGCAACGCCGCGCTGGTGGTCGTTGGCGACTTGCAGCCCGACGAGATCATCAGATCGCTTGACGAGCGGCTCCGAGCCTGGGCGCCGGGCCCTGTGCCGCCGCAGCCATCCCTGGCCGAGCCGGCCGCGCAGGTTCGCACGCCGCGCAAGGCGCTTTACCTGATCGACAAGCCGGCGGCGGCGCAATCCGTGGTGAGCGTCGGCAGGATCGGGGCCGCGCGGAAATCGCCGGATTTCTTCGCAATAGTGCTCATGAATTCAATCCTGGGCGGCCAGTTTGCCAGCCGCATTAACATGAATCTCCGCGAGGACAAGGGCTACAGTTACGGAGCCACTTCGAGCTTCTCGTTCCTGCGGGGCCCCGGCCCTTTTGAAGCCGGAGGTCCGGTCCAGACGGCCGCGACCAAGGAATCGCTCGTCGAGATAATCAAGGAGCTCACCGACATCACCGGCCAACGGCCCGTCACCGACGCCGAGCTCGCCTTCGCCAAGCAGCGGATCGTCCAGGGATTCCCGAACCGCTTCGAGACGACCTTCGGAGTGGCCGGGCAAGTGGCGGTGCTGGTCGAATACGAGCTTCCCGACGATGAGTTCCTCAAGTACCAGGGCCGGGTCGAAGCCGTCACCAAGGCCGAAGTGGAGCGCGTTGCGGCCGAGTACATCACGCCGGATGCGATGACGATCTTGGTCGTGGGCGATCGGGCCCACGTCGAAGGCCCCTTGAAGAGCCTTCCGTTTGTCGCGGCCGTCCACCGGCTGGATATCGACGGAAACCCGTTGCCGGCCCCGGCGCGAAACCGGCGGCTGCCGCCAAGGCAAGCTCGACCGTCCGGATTCGAGCGAGCGCGAATTGAGACCCCGGCGCGCCGCAGACGTGCTCCCGCCGATCGGCCGAGACAGGAACGCGGAGCGTGCTCGGTCCCTTCCTCCACGACGTCGGCCGCCGTGGCCGGGCTCGCGATGCTCAGTGACCACGGCTTCGTTCCCGTCTCGATCAAGCCAATGCGCTCGTGGGCGCGATCCCACCATGCGCTTGCACGCCTCGATGGCTGGGCGATAATGAAGCATTGACACCATTCGTCGCCGCGCCACCGGCCATCGCTTCCAGGGAATGAGGACTCCAACGATGATGTGCACATCCGCCATGGCGGAGATTCTCATTCTCTTGTTGCCCCTGGTCGCGACCCAGGCCGCCGGCGGCAAACCGGGAGAGGTCCCAAAGTCGCAATCGTCTGCTGAGAAAAGAGACCCGGCCCGACAGGACAAGTCGCAGTCGTCTTCTCCCAATCAGCTCAAGGCGATCCTGCAAGATTCGTTGAAGCTGATCCAGTCCGTGAGTGACGAGGCGTCGGAAACGGCCGGAGCCCGGACCCTTCCATCGCCGTTTGGGGCGGGCTCGTCGAAGGAATTGCAGGTCGAGGCCATGAGGGCAATCGGCCATGCGCAGGCCGAGCTGGGTGACCTGGCTGGAGCCAAGTCGAGCTGGCAGTCCGCCCTCGATGCGATTCAGGAAATCTCGTCGTACCGCGGACCGGTCGATCGAGTCGACCTCTACATTCAGATCGCAAAGGCCCAGAACGAGGCCGGCGATCGGAACGAGGCAAGGCTCACTTTGCGCCAGGCTCTTCAGGCTGCCAGGGCGATCAAGCTCGAGTCGCTTCTTGGCCCGGACTTCGAAAACACTCTGGAGTTTTCCTATAAGCCGTTGGGTCAAAAGGTGGTTCTCCTGAACCGGATCGCTCAGGCGCAGGCCGACACCGGCGATCGGGCGGTTTCGGAGGATACGTTTCAACTCGCCATCGAGACTGTGGATTCCTTCAAAGACGAGCTGGATAAGGTCTATGCCCTGCTCGAAATCGCGAAAGGGTGGCCCCCCGAGAAGGTCAAGGACGTCCTGGCCAAGGTCCTGGATTTCGCCATCGCGATCAAGGAGGAATACCGTCGGGCCAATGCGGTCGGGATGGTGCTGCGAGCACGCCTCCGGGCGCATTCCGATCGGCGAAACCCTCGATATCGTCGCTGTGAAACTGAAAGGTGACCTCCAGCATTTTGCCGGTCTGGGTCGTCGCGGACTTCGTGGCCTCGAGCGACGTGACGGTTTCACAAAAGGCGATGGCCAGGCTGAGCAAGCTTGCCATCGAATCCCAATTCGATCGCCCGTCGAAGAAGATCGATGTCTTGCGGCGCGTCGCCAAGGCGCAGGCCAGGCTCGGTGACTACGACGGAGCCTACCGCACTCTGGGCGAGCCTCGTCCGTTCAACAATGTGCAGTCCTTGCGAGCCACCAAGGCAAGGATGGGTGTCATGAAAGCGGTAGCAGAAGCCCAGCTGAGCGCCAAGAAGCCCGACGCAGCCAGGGCGACGGCGCAGGCAGCCCTCGAGCGGATTGGCGCCTTGCCCGACGAAGATGCTGAGTCGTACTTGCCGCTCGAGGAGCTGGGCTTGATCCAGGCCCGAACCGGCGATGTGGCGGGCGCCGACCGGACCGCCGGACGATCGAGCTCGACGGCCCGCCGGGTCAAGATACTGACACGCATCGCGGAGGTTCAAGCCGAGTCGGGCCGGCGCGACCTCGCCCGTGCGACGATCGCGCGCCGCCGGGACGAAGCTCGCCGCGCACCCAACGAGGCTCTCTGGGAGCGCATGGACACGCCGGAGCATCTTCAAGCATTCCAGCTCATGCAGATGGACCCCATTTTTCCCGTCTTGCAAACCATCGCTGTCGCCCAGGCCAGGATCGGAGATCTCGACGACGCGATCAAAACGGCTTCCGACATCGGCGACCCGAGTGTGGTGAACGCGGCTCGAAACTCAACGGTCGAACAGATCGTCGAGGCCGCACTCAAAGCCGGCGATGCCAAAGGTGCCCTGAAAGCGGTGGCACTCATCTCAGGTTCCATTTCGAGCTCGGGCGAGAAAGACAGACTCCTCGAGCAAATTGCCAGGCGACAGGCTTCGTCGGGAGATCCGTCCGCGGTGCTCGAGTGGGTCCGAAAGGAAAAGGCACCAGACGCCAAGCTGAAATCGCTGCGGGGATTGGCGGATGGGATCAGTGAGCGGCTGGCTCCCAAGGAAACCAAACCCGACGATTCAGCGCCGAAGACGGGATCGATACAACAACGATCGAACTCGCAGTGCGACACTGCTGAGGACGTCGAAATCGCCGAACGTACCGGCACCCGCGGTCGCCCTTGCACCCGGCTCGATCTCGGCTGTTCCCTCCTCGCCAAGGGCGCGATTGCACGGCCCGGCGTCCGGCGCGACAATGAGGTGCTCTTGCCATTCGTTCCTATCGCCTCCACGGCACGAGGACTCGCACGATGACGCGCACGTCCGTCGGATCGGCTGTTCTCGCGCTTCTGGTTCCCTGGATCTTGCTCCGCGCCGACGACGGCAAGCCCGAACAGCGCAAGTCGCCGCAAAATCCTCGCGAGACGCAAGCAGCGGCGAAACCGGACAAGGCGCCGTCTTACTCGCCCGACCAGCTCAAGGGGATCCTGCGGGACGCGCTCAAGCGGATCCAATCGATGAGAGAAAGCGGCTCCAAGACGGATGACGAAACACCGCGAGATCCGTTCGCTTTGAACTCGACGAACGAATTGTTGCCGATGGTGATGACGGCGCTCGGCCGGCGCAGGCCACGGTGGGTGACGTGGCCGGCGCGCGGTCGAGCTGGCAGTCCGGCCTTGATGCCGTCCAGGCAATCCCCACGTCCAACGGACCGGCGGATCGCGCCGACCGCTACCTCGAGATCGCCGAGGCTCAGACCGCGGCCGGCGATCAAAACGAGGCGCGATTCGCGCTGCGCCTGGCGCTTCAGTCCACGAGATCGATCAAATCCGAGTCACCTGATGGTCTTTACGTTCCTGTGTCCGGCGCGGCATTCTCGACGAATCCCTTCACCGAGAAGGTTGAGTTACTTCACCGAATTGCCAGGCTTCAGAATCAGGCCGGCGAGCCGACGGCTTCGGAAGAGACGTTCCGACTCGCGCTCGAGACCGCCGAATCCATCAAGGACGAGCTGAACAAGGTTTATGTCCTCGCGGAAATCGCGCAACGGGGCACCGCCGAAACAGTCAGGCCGATCTGGATCAAGGCGCAGGATCTCGCGCTGGCGATCAAGGACGAATTCCGTAAAGCGAGTGCGGTTGCGATCGTGCTCCGAGCCAGGATCCAAGTCCTTCAGTTCGATGAAGCCCTGGCAATCATCGTCGATCGTCTCAAGGGTGATCTTCAGAGTTATGCGTTATGGGTCGTTGCCGACGCCGTTGCGTCCGGCGAAGGGACGTTTGCTCCCCAGTCCATGGCGCGGCTCAGCCAGCTTGCGACCAAGGCGGAGTTCGATCGACCCTCAAAGAAGATCAAGGTGTTCAGGCGGATCGCCGAGGCGCAGACGCGGCTCGGCGATTATGACGGCGCGTACCGGACCGTGGGAGAGCCTCATCCGATCAATGACGTGCAGACGTTCGACGCCACGCAGGCGCGGCTGAATGTCATGAAGTCAGTGGCGGAAGCCCAGTTGAAATCCAGAACGCGCCAATGCCGCCCGCGACACGGTGCAGACAGCGATCGAGATGATCGGCGAGTTGCCCGATGAGGAGGCCGAGTCGTACTTTCCACTCGCGGAGCTGGGCTCGATCCAGGCCCGCTCCGGCGACGTTGCGGGCGCAGAGCGCACGGTCGAAATGCTGAGCTCCGTCGAATGGCGCGTCCACATCCTGGGACAGGTCGCCGAGGCGCAAGCCAAGGCTGGCCGGCGGGACCTCGCTCAGAAGGCAATCCGCCGCGCCTTCGACGAAGCCCACCGCGCGCCCAACCAGGCCCTCTGGAGACTGACTGATCACGCTCACGGCACCCCCATCGAAGAAGAAATGGAGCCGATGCTGCCGGTGTTGCAGACCATCGCCACTGCCCAGGCCAAGATCGGTGATCTCGACGCCGCCCTCAAGACTTCCTCCGACATCGCCGGATCCGCAACGGCGACCTCGACTCGAAACGCAGCCTTCGAACAGGTCGCCCAGGCTCGCGCTCGAATCCGGTGATACGCAGGGCGCCTTGAGAGCCCTGGCACTCATCTCCGAAGCAGATTTCTACATGAGCTCGAAGAATACAATGATCGAGCAGATCGCCAAGCGACAGGCGGCTTCGGGAGATCCAGCCGCGGTGCTCGCCTGGATTGATCAAGAGAAAGTGCCGGGCACCAAGCTCCAGGCGCTGCGCGGATTGGCCGAGGGGATCGTCGAGCGGGTCGCACCCCCGGCGAAAAAGACCGACTGATTCCACGCCGGCGGGCAAACCCGCCGAGTCATTTTCCAATTTCTTGTGCGCTACTCTGCCCTTGGTTAGAGTAGCGAGACGTGCCGGTGCCGGTCGTTGCCCGCTGCGCCGGGTGTCGTAGCCGCTCGGTTCTTCCCATCCGCATTCTTGAGAGATAGACCATGAAATCATCGTGGACCGCGGCCCCGATCATGCTCTGTGTCGCCTGCTTGGCCGTGGTCACGGCGGGACCGCGGGCCGCGGGACAGGATCCTGTAGCCGGAGGAAAATCCGGCCAAGCGGCGACCGGCGCGGTGGGGGATGGAGCGTTCCGCTCGCTGGCGGATCTGGAAGCTTCGTACTCGCAGCGGATGGCCGCGCTCGAGCGGAAGCGGCTCGCGGACCTGACCGGGCTGGCTCAGCGCCTGACGGGCGCTGACTCCGAGCGAGTCTACCGGGCGGTCTTTGACGTGGCCGTGTGCGCGCGGGCTATATTGCGAGGCTGAGCCGGCCGCCCGCGCCTATCTGTCCAAGGAAAGCGGTGAGGCCGAAAATCACGCGCTGGCCGCGTCGATCGCGCTGATTTCGCGTGCCGAGCGAGGCGAATTCGACCAATCGCTCAATGATCTCAAGCAGTTTCTCGCTCATCGCGCCACGGCCGAGATTCCGGATGAACGCCGGCTTCCCGCCGCCATGGTGTGTGCCGTCGGCGAGGCCTATCTGCACCGGCTGGTGCGCGGCGGTCGTTTCGACACGGCCCGCGAGGCTTGCCGCCTGGCCGCCCGCATCGATCATCCGGACAAGACCGTCGCGCAACATTTCTCCCAGCGGCTTGAGCGATTCGAGATGGTGGGCAAGCCCGCGCCGCCGATCGAGGGGACGGACGTCGACGGGAAGCCCGTCCGCCATGCCGACTACAAGGGCAAGGTCGTCCTGGTCGATTTCTGGGCGAGCTGGTGCCCGCCGTGCGTGGAGTCGTTTCCCCACCTTCGCGAGCTCGAGCTGGCGCACCGCGACCACGGGTTCACCGTGCTGGGCGTCGACCTCGACGCCATGGGCCAGGACCAATCCGGCAAGTCCGCCGACCCGAAGGAGGTTGTCTCCACGGTCCGCTGGTTCTTGCTGGAACAGCGCGCCGCCTGGCCCAACATCCTGGGAGGGGCGGAAGCCGCGGCGAAAAGCTACGGCGTGACCGCCGTTCCTTCCAATTTCCTGGTCGATCGCGACGGTACAATCATCGGCGTCGAGCTCAACGGCGCGGCCCTCGCCCGGGCGGTCGAGCAGGCGGTGAAAGGCAAAGCCCCGCTCAGCCATGACGCGCCGCGGGCGAGCATTCGCTAAAGCGCATCAAGCTTCGCCGGCCAGGCCGTTGAGGACCTGCTCCAGGCTCGCGAGGAACTTGAGGAGCTTCTGAGCCTCGCCACGGCTGGCGTGCGCCAGTTGCTCGAGTGCCGGTTTTCCGTAGGCGAAGAGCTGGCTCTTGGCCTCGGCAACGCTGTGAATCGTCGCTTTTCCGTCGGTCTCAAATTCCTTGACCGCGACGCGGATCGCGGATTCGGCGGCGCTCTTGGATTTGTCGAGCGACTCGCTGGCGGGTATGGACGCCGGCCATAGCACCGACCCGTCGTTCTTGAGAACCTCATTACGCGGCAGCAACTTGGGCGTGCTCGGCGCCGGCGGAACCGGCTGCGGAACGCGCTGGCGAACGTCATACCGCGCCTGCATCGCTTGCTGTTCGTTCTGGATCGACTGCGCCACCGCTTGCTGGTAGTACAGGTTGGCCGCGGCATTGGCCTGGTCGGCCCAGGCGCTGTACATGTTGTAGCGGGCCGTCCGCAATCCGAGGTTCAACTGGGCCTGCACGATCGGGTTCCACGGCGAGACCCCGACGCCGGGCAGGCCATACTGCGCGTAGCCCTGATTGTAGGACATGGGACCGGCATAGCTGTTCCAGTTGTAATTCGAGTACGGCCCGGCCGGGGTTTGCGCGGCGGCTTCGCGGCCGGATCCGAGAGCCACGAGCACGGCCAAGAACGCGGCGGACCGGACCGCCGCTCGTCTCGCCGGCGGCGGACAGCCAGAACCAGTCGAACGCAGGTCGAGTCGAAGCGTCATGGTGGTTTCCCTTGTTGAAGACAGGACGCGTGGCCAGCTCACGCGATCACGCGCAGTTTCCGCAGTCGAAGCGCGGCTTCGTCGAGTGTGGAATCGCGTTTGCAAAAACAGAATCGAACGTAGAGACGCCCCAGGCTTTTCTCCTGGAAGAAGCTCGAGCCGGGGACGGTCGCGACGCCGATGTCGCGAACCAGGTAGCGGGTGAAGGCGACGTCGTCGGTGACTCCGAAGGCCGATACGCCGGCCATGATGTAATAAGCACCTTCGGGCGGCTCGAATTCGAACCCCACGTCCCACAACTCCTTGCAGAATCGATCTCGCCGCGCCTGGTATTCGGCGGCGAGCTGCGTGTAATACGACCGGGGCGAGCGGTACGCCAGCGCGCCGGCCTCTTGCAAGGGGGCGGCAGCTCCGATCGAGACGAAGTCGTGCACCTGTCGGAATGCATGCGACAGTGTGGGCGGGGCGATTATCGTGCCGACCCGCCACCCGGTGACGGCGTAGGTCTTCGACATCCCGCTAATCGTGACACTGCGCTCGCGCATGCCCTCGATCGCGGCCAGTGAGATGTGGCGGCGGCCGTCGTAGATGATGTGCTCGTAGATTTCATCCGTGATGCCGATCACGTCCCATTTGCGGCAAAGTGCGGCGACGGCCTCGAGGTCTTCGCGAGAAAACACCGTGCCGGTCGGATTGTTGGGGTTGCACAGGATGATCGCCTTCGTCTTGTCATTGAAGGCGGCGGCCAGTTGCTCGGGGTCGAACCGCCAGTAGGGCGGCTGAAGCGGGACAAACCGCGGCGTTGCGCCGGCGAGCGCGCAGTCGGGCCAGTAGTTCTCGTAGAACGGCTGCGTGAGGATCACCTCGTCGCCGGGATTGACAAGCGACAAGAGCGTTACCAGCATCGCTTCCGTGCTGCCGCAGGTGACGGTGATCTCGGTTTCGGGATCGACCTCGAGGCCGAGGTGCCAGAGGGCGTGCTCGGCAATCGCCTCGCGCAGGTTCTTGGCACCCCAGGTGATCGCGTACTGGTTGATGTCGTCTTCGATCGCGCGGCAAGCGGCAGCCTTGATCTCCGGTGGCGCGGCGAAATCGGGCATTCCCTGCGCGAGGTTGATCGCTCCGTGTTTGCGCGCCTCCATCGTCATCCCGCGGATGACGCTCTCGGTGAACCGCACCGCCTTCTGAGAAATCAGGGGGAGCTTCATCGAGAGGATGCCTCGGGCGAAGGAGCCGATGCCTCATGGTCAAAGGAGCGCGACCGGGCGCGCACGGCCGATCTGGGCGCGGTCGCGCCTGAGCGGCCGGAGGCTATTCTCACCCGGCCACAGGCGCAATGCAACGTCGATCCCGCGGGAAACAAGAGCGGGTTCCGACGCATCATCGGCGCCCTCGCGCGAGGACGCGACCCGGCTCGAGCCGCCGCGGTTCCGCGCGCGGCTCGAGCGAGCGCAAGGGCGCGATCAGTTCGGCCGATGGTCTCGATGGCAGGCAGCGCACGAAGTCGAGATCTTCTTGAACGCGTCGCGCGCGCCTTTGAGGTCTTCTTTTCCGGCTGACTTCTCGAACGATTTGGCGCTCGAGGCGTACGCCTTGGCAAGCTTCGCGAACGCTTCCTTGTCCCCCTTCGGCGGATCGTTCTTCGGAAGCGACTCGCCGTACTCCACGATGACCTTCGCTTGCTTTTGAAGCTCTTCCCAGTTCGGTGACGCTGACTTCAAGGCGGCCTTCACCGTGTTCAGAGGCGACTTCGCCCCCTTGTGCAACGTGTCCATGATCTTCTTGATCGAAGGCGTTTCGTCGCTGTTCGATGCCCCCGCTGGTCCGGAAACCAAGCCCGCTGCCAGCAACACTCCCAGCACGCCCGCCAGAGCAACGAGAAGTCTCATCCAAGGCTCCTGGTTCGAGTCGACTCACATAAAAAGGACGCAAGCCAATCATCCTGGGATCGCCGTCAAGGGTTAGTCAATGGGCTTGCGGCGCCTGCGAATCTCACACGAATCCGGTCATGCCGGCCGGGTTGCGATGCGTCTCAATTCGCCGGTTCGCGTCGAGTCATAACCGGGAAGCTCTCCCAGCATGCGCCGGTAGCCGGCCGAGCGCACGGCGTGGACGAGCGCGAGCAGCCGGGGATCATCGGCAAGTGCGGCGGGGAAGCAGATCTCGTAGGCCTCCTTGCGCACGCTCAGGAATTGAAGGTTGGCTTCCTCGGAGGCAAGCCGCAAGCAGATGCCGGCGTCGGCCCAGCTTGCGCGGATGGCGCTCGCGACACCGCGATGGTCGTGCGCCTGCGGCAATGGGTGGCGGTCACCTTGTTCGTTTGTACGGCCGAGAACCATGTCCAGGCATTGCCGCGCGCCAGATCCAGGCTCGCGGTCGACCCAGCGCAGCCGGGCCGCGGCGGCGGCCCGGACCGATCGCAGGCGCAGCCCGGGCGCCAGAGCGATTCCTTCGTCCCAATCCGCCGCGCACAGCAACTGATAGCTGGAATCCGGCGCCGCGCCCAGCCGTGCCAGCACCGCCTCGTTATTGCCTGTGGGCTCTTCGGATTTCGCCAGGTGGACCCCCGCGGCGTGCACAAGGCCGTGCGCGAGCAGCTCGAGCGCCGCCCCGCTTGGCGCGGTAGCACCAGCAGCCGAAACTCGCCGCGCTCGGCTACCGCGGCGGCCAGTAAGCCGACGGCAGGGTCGCAGCTCGCCAGTACCAGCGTCCGCAGCGGATCGGTCTGCCCGTGGTCGTCAAGATGCTCGTTTCGAAACGTCCCGTCGTGAGGGAGCAAGCCCAAGGCCGACACTTCGACCGGATAACGCCAGCGCCGGCCGGCCACCTCGGCGCGCCAGTAGCGGCAGGATGCCGCAGCCGCCGGCCACGCCCAGCCATCGTCACCGTCGGCCGGCGGAAGCCCACGTAGCCGAAACAGCGATTCGACCGCACAGCCAAATGCCGCCGCCAACGCAAGCGCCGCCGCCGTCGACGGCACCAGCCGGCCGGACTCGATCGCGCTTACACCCGCCCGCGACAGACCAGCTCGCCGCGCAAGCTCCGCCTGCGACCAGCCGCGCCGGCCGCGAAATTCCCGCACCTCGTTGTGCAACGCCCGTTCAGTTGACATGATCGTATCATTTCCCGGCAGGATTGTATCAGCGCATTCGGTCACCTACAATGATAGGCCGCGCCCCTGGGCACGTCGCCCATCTAGTCGCGACCGATGCCGCGATCGAGCGCTAATCCAGCCCGGATGTTCCACTTCGCACGTGGAGTCGACCCGTCGTCTCCAGCCGCCACCAGGGAGTCGCACCGTGCCAACGGCAGCGCGAGCTTTGCCCCGTATCGTCATTGCGATCTTGCCGCTCTTGGCTGGCGCGAGGGCAGCGGTTCACGGCGATGACCGTGCCAAGGATTCCCCGGAGGTGATCCCGGCGGCCCAGGCGCGAGGTCACGTGGGCCGGGAGTGCACCGCGGAGCTGACGGTGCGGTTGAGCAAGAACGCCGCCGGGCGCCATACGTATTTTCTCGACTCGGAGGAAGACTTCCACGACGAGAAGAACCTGAGCATCGTCATCAGCTATGACCACGCGGACAAGTTTCGCGAGGCGGGCATCGACGACCCGGCCGAGCATTACAAGGGCAAAACGATCCGCGTCACCGGCAAGGTCATCGAAGAGGACGACCAGATCCGGATCCGCGTTCGAGATCCCAAGCAAATCACGTTGGTTGAACCAAAGGCATCATGACTGAAAAGGGTTTTCTCATGTCCAAGCATCGTGGCTTCACGCTCATCGAGCTCTTGGTGGTGATCGCGATCATTGCCGTCCTGATCGCGCTGCTCTTGCCGGCCGTACAGGCTGCGCGCGAGGCCGCGCGGCGGCGCAGTGCGTCAACAACCTGAAGCAGATCGGCCTGGCGCTGCACAACTATCTGTCCACCTACAGTGTCTTGCCCCCGGGGCGCGTCAACAGCCATATCACCGGCCAGGGCAACTGCTGGGGAGCCTATGCCGAGCTCCTTGGTCAGCTCGATCAGCAAAGCTTGTTCAACTGTTTCAATTTCAACATCGCCCCTGACAGCGACCCCACGACCACCGCGTCCGCCGCCAACAGCACGGGGTTCGAGACGTTCCTGACCGTGCTCATCTGCCCCTCCGACTCGGCACCTGTGCTCGTCCCGGTCGGCAACGGCATGTATGCCACGCACAACTACCCGATGTGCACCGGGTCTGGCTACTCGGTGGTCCAGAACCCAGCGCCCCCCTTGTTCGACCGCCCCAACGGAGTGCTCTACGAAAACTCTGCCGTCACGCCGGCCGCCATCACCGATGGCATGTCGTCGACGGTCGCCGTCTCCGAAACGATCCGCTCGATTCCGAGCTCGACATACGCCAGTAATCCGCTGGGCGTGTTTCTGGTCACGGGCAACAACAGCACAACCGGTCCGCCGCTCACGTCCGACGCCGACTATGCGAGCATGTGTCTGTCGCTTCCGCCGACGACCACTCAGTTTCAAGACACGCGCGGAGTGCGCTGGCACTACGGGGCGCCCGGCCACAGCCTCTACAATCAATTGCGCGGTCCGAACGACCGGCAGCCCGATTGCCGTGGTGGCTTGCCGCACAGCATCCGCACAGACCCGATCTGGAACTGGCTGTCCCTCAATATCACGGCCCGGAGTCTTCATCCCGGCGGCGTCAACGCGCTATTCTGCGATGGCCACGTGTCGTTCATCAAGAACTCGATCGGCCTGCTCGTCTGGCAGGGTCTGGGAAGCCGCGGCCAGGGCGAGATCATCAGCGCCGATAGCTACTAGACGGTCGGCACAACCTACGGCTGCCATCGATCCCGTCCACAATGCGCCGAACCTCACGACTGTCCCAGTGAAGTCCGGCAGCATGATTGTGGCGGGGTCGAGCGTGCCGCCTCGCTATTCGAGTAGCCTACTTCGTCGGATTGAGCAGCACGACGTACTGTGTCTGGTCGTTGGGATTGGTCGAGACGGCCAGGGCGGCGATCTGCCCGCGATCGTTGATATCTTCGGCCTGCGTGATCACAAAGCCCGAATTGGCGGGGATCAGCGAGTTGAGATCGGTCATCTTGCCATGCTGGTACACGAAGCCGTGAATGACGGTGTCGTCCACCAGCGAGTCGCCGACGATGGCCCCGCGATTGTTGATGGCGCCGGCATCTGACTGGGGACCACCGAGCGTGCCCAGATCGGTCATGTGTCCGTGCTTGTCCAGAAATGCGTGCTCCATGCCGCTCGCGGTGAGCGCGCCCCCAACGACTGCGCCGTGATCGTTGATGTCGTTGGCCACGGAAGCCACGCCGCCCAAGGTTCCCAGGTCGAACATCTTGTGGTGATTATACAGGAAAGCATGGACGATCTGGGTGGTGCCGCTTTGCGAGACTTCCGAAAATCCGACCACCTCATCGGCCTGGTTGAGGCGCGGGCGGCCGAACCCAGGTGCGCGAGTGACCCCAGGTCGGTCATCTTTCCATGCCGGAAGAGTGATGCATCGCCATTGCTCAGCGAGAACCCGATCATGTCGTCGTGGTTGTTGATCTTGATATCGCCGAACGGTGCGCTGGTATTGAGCTGACCGAGGTTGGTCATCTTTCCGTGTTTGTACAGGAAGATTTCAAGCTGGCCCTGGCCCTGCGCTGTCGATGAGAGACCGACCACTGCCCCGCTATCGTTGAGGCCGTAGGATCGCGACTGCGTGCCGCCGAGTGTTCCCAGATTGGTCATCTTGCCGTGGCTGAAGAGAAAGGCGTTTTCCGCCGCGTTGTTGGCAGTGTACGATCCCCCGACCGCGGCGCCGTGGACGTTGATGTCCAGCACGACGCCGATCGTGCCGCCGAGCGATCCCATGTTGAAGACACTGTAGCCGCTCGGCAGGCAACGGTCCTCGACAGCTTCCAATCGCGGCGCCCGGGCCAGCAATCTCCTTGCATCTCGAGGCCGGGGCTGCCTGGCTGCGCTCGTGCCGCTAAATTCCAGGCTCGACCGACGAAGCGATCCTGATGATGTGAACATCGCGATGTGCTCCTCGTCCTTGAACAGGCTGCCCTTTGTGTCCGTCCTCCGGGAATCGACCGTCCGGTATCCGAACCGAATTTCGCTGGTCCGTGGCGCTCATCGAGGCGCGCGGCACTCGAGCGACACGCACAACGGAACCCAGTAGCAGCCGAGACGGTTGTCGCGATCTTACTCAACTCAGGGATCGGGCGCCGAGTCGCCTCGGGCTTTCGTCCCGGCCCGGGTGCCCTGTGTGGTCGCCGTCGCTCCTACTCGGCCTGGGCGTCCGGCGCCGGCTCGCATCGGTCTGTCGTCCAGAGGTCGCCGCGTCCTCCGGCCACCCATTCGTCGTGCGTCGGCCAGTACGGCCACGGCTCGACGGTTCGTCCCTCCACCGGGTCGTTCCGCGGGTCGTTGAACAAGACGACCTGCTGTCGCGGCTCGTCCATGAGCTGGTGAATCACGGCCATGATCCTGCTGCTGCACCAGACGACGTAGTCTTCACCCCAGGGACCTTCCAGGCCGGCGTTGATCAGGTCCAACATATCCCGCACAACGGCATTGATGGATCGAAAATAGACCGGGTTGTAGGCAACCACAACGTCGGCTTTCTGCATGACGAGGTAGACACCTTCCAGATGTTCGAGCCCCCAGCCCGATGGTCCCTTGGGGTGCGGAGGGGGTTTGGGTCGGTGGATCACTCGTCCCGGCGCCGCGCTCACTTCGCACTGCCCTCCCGCTTGCACTGATCCGTCTGTGACATGATTCGTTCGTCTTTGTTTTCTTTTGCGCGGGCTGGCCGACCGGATTCTTGGGATCTTTGCAGTCCATCCACCGACGACTTGCCGACGATTCGACAATGATATTCGCAAGACCAGGCTGGATTATGCCGAAGTTAGGGAATGTATAGGAAGGCCTCACCCTCTGGCGGTGCGCCCTTGCGACCTTGAAAGCAGCGTCGCGCGGCGTGGCGCCATCGCCGCTCTGCAAGCGCTGGCCTTCCGCGGGTCCACGATTTGCGCTCGGCCGTTTTGGGTCAGGATTGTCTCGACGGCCGAGTGTGTGTTCAACGCTTCGGTTCGGCAGGTCCAGGCGCGTGCACGCTAGGGTGGCGTTGCCTTGGGCGTCAACGTGGGAAAGGAGTTCCCTGATGCGTTTCCGTGCTCGTTTGCTCCTGGGTGTTTGTGGGCTGGTGCTGACCGCGCCGGCGGTGACACACGCGGCGCCTCCGGGTGAGGACGAGGCAGCCGCGGCGACGGGAGCGCCTCCGCAACAGCAGTCGCCTGGCCATCACCACAAGGGTATCTTCGGCCGCCGCCACTGTGTCGAGTGCCAGCGCGCGTATGTGAAGGCTCATGACGGCGTCGACGTTCCGCCTCCGCCCGCGCTCGTGCCGGGTGCGGTTCCGGGCCCGATGGGCCCGCACGCGATTCCGGGCCACATGGTCGACGTCGAGACCGGCGAGTGCCTGACGTGCCAGGGGCGAGTGCCCCTTGCGGCAGGAGCGACTGGCGGCGACCCGAATGCACCGGGTTACGCGGTCGTCGGCGGCCCGGGAATGGGCGGCGACCCCAATGCGCCGGGCTATGCCGTGGTCGGCGAAACCATGCAGGGTCCAGAGCCGGCGCCGATCGGAGTGGCCCGGGGGCATCAGCCTTCGTGGTCCGATCCGCGGCGGTCGCGGCCGGTCCGCGGCCGGCCGCAGGGGCGTATGATCCCTCGGTGGTCCCGACGGCGCTGCCGCCGGCCCAGGTCGCCCTCGCCGGGCCCGGCTCGGATCGACCGCACATCATCAGCCACTTGTTCGGCATTCCGAAACTCGGCCGGTTACGCCGTGAGCGTGAAGACAAGGAGCGTCAGAAACACGCGGCGATCGCCTACGATCAGCCTGTGCAGCAGGTCCACGAGCTGCCGGCGTCGGTGGTCTACGGCGCGGACAAGAAGTAAGGTCTTCCCCGAGCCGGTCCGCCGCGCAGTGACCGGGCGGGATAGAGAGCCACGACCCCGTTGGTGAATGAGCGGCACTTGGGTACACGCGCCGTCCAGTGCGACGCCAACCGATGATTGACAGTTTCTCGGCGCCGGTCACGCGATCCCGCCCGCCGGTGGACCGCTGGTCGACCACGGTTGCACCGGTCAATCCGAGGTTGTTGGACGAAGAGGATGACACGATAGAGCGCGGGCCGGGGCGCATGACGCGTTCCCTCCGCAAGATCGACGGGGAAGCTGGACCGGTCTCTCGGACTTTAACGAGGGACCGGTCTTTTTTTCATGCGCTGACCCTGCCTTTCGTTCGAGAAGGGCGCCGTTTCCGGCCGATGGACAGTCACAAGGCGAAGTCACGGACCGAGTCCACCGCCGCGCCTCGACCCGACTGGTCGATCGAGAATCACGTCCGATCAGGACGCGATTCACGCGGCGGAAGTACCGGTATGCAGGGCCGCCGCGGCGATTGCCGCCGGCCCGGCACCCTACATTCGAGTGGCTCGGGGCTCATCGTGTGGTCCGCGCCAGGAAGGCTCGGACACGTCGGTCGCTCGATTACGGAGATTCCAGGAGGGCCTGATGACAAACAAATAAGGGACAGACTATGCGATTCGGAACCTGGCGAGGAACGCTGCTTGCACTTGCTGCCGCCCTTGGGCTAGGGCTGGGATCGTCCGGCTCGGCCCACGCAGATGGACAACTGATCCAGCATACGATTCCGCGAAGCGTGGTGGCCTACGACTTCACCACGGGCCGCCAGTACATGGCGCCGCCCATTCCCTACGGCCACTACGCCAAGGACTACATCGGCGACCTCGACAAGGCGATGGGGTGCGTGAGCTGCCGGCTGCACTCGCTCGTGGGAGGCGGTGGTGCGGGCCATGGATTGTTTCATCACGGCCAGGGCGATGGCGACTGCGGCTCGGGGACGCATGGGCACGGCGGAGGATCGGCGTGCGGTGTGACAGGATGTGGCGGAGGAAACGGCTGCAAGCACATGGGCCATCACGGCGGCTCAGCCGGGTACGCGTGCACCCAGACGCCGTTAATGAGCCCGCAGGCGATCCAGCCGTCGTCCCAGGCGATCTGCGGCCAGCCGGGCTTCGCGATTGGTGCGAAGCATTCCCACCTGGGCCAGAGCGGCGGCCACAGTCTCTGCGGACGCTGCGGCGGCGCGGATTCCGGCCTGCGCAGCGGGCCATGGCCACGGGAACGGAAACGGCTGCCCATCCTGCGGCGGCAGGGGTTGTGGTCATTGCATGGGCGGGGGCGCGGGGCTCGGAGCGAACTTGCACAGCAAGCTCGCTTCGCTGGCCGCCGCGGTTGGCATCGGCCGGCCGAAGACGAGCTGGTTCGTGGGCCCCGGCGGCCCGGTTCCCTTGACCCCGGGATACGTGCCCTACATCGTCACCACGCGATCGCCCCGCGAGTTCTTCGCCTTCGCTCCCATGAATCCGTACGATCGTTGAGCCGCGATCACTTGCCGTGCGGACGATTCGCCTGGCAAGCGGAAACGAGAAGTGACCCGCACTCTGGCATTGCGGTGAGCCGGCGGCACACGGAGTGTGCCGCCGCGCCGTCAGTATGACTGAAGGTCGAGCCGAGGAGGAGAGCTCATGAAACGCGCACGGATGATGTTGCAGATGTGCCCCGAAACTAGCGCACGCCAACGGCACGGCCGCTGCGTGCGAGCACGGGCCGTCCTCGGCATGGCGGCGGCCTGGATCCTGCTCGCGGACGCCTCCGCGCGGGCCCAGCCACCGCAGCCGTTTGTCCCCGAGATCAGCGAGCGCAGCGGGCTGCTGATGCGGTTTGCCTCGACACCCGAGCTCCTTCCTCCCGACCCGCACCGCGACACGTACTACGCCACACGATATGCCGACACGGGACTGGTCACGCATCCCAACTGGTACAGCACCCAAGGGATGTACGGCCTGGGCATGAAGACACCCGACACGGCGAGCGTGTACCCGTATTTCTACGGGATGCCCGGCCAGAGCACGATCGACTCGTCGAGCCGGCCTTGGTGGCGGCCGCTCCGGTTCTTCCAGGGGCTTGCACATCCATTCCGGCCGGTCGGGATGTACTACGCGTTTGGCAGCTACGTGCCCATCTACGACCTCGATCCGATCGCGCCGGGTCCGGGTCCCTATCCGTTCCCGCTGTATTTCAACTGGCTCCACGGCGGCTGACCGCCCTTCGGCCCCCCGCCCTGGGCGCGACCTCCGCTCCATGCCGGGCGCAGGTCTGCGGCCGATTGACCGGGGCGGACGGGAAGCCGGCTCACAGGATCAGCGGTGAGCGCTTTTCGGCGGCCTCGGTCATGAACGACTGCATGCGCGCGACCAGGTCTTCGGGCTCGGGAGTGACGCCGTCCAGGATCATCGCATTGGTCCAGAGCTGTAGCGCGCATTCCTTGATGAACGCGTCGTGGTCCACGTTGGCACTCAAGCGGCAGAGCCTGCGCACCAGTGGCGCCGACGGGTTCACTTCCAGAATCCGCGCGCTTTCCGCGAATTCCTTGTTGGCCATTTTCAAGAGCCGCTGCATCTGAGTGCTGATCCCGCCCTCGGCATTGACGAGGCAGCACGGGCTGTCGGTCAGGCGCTTCGACTCGCGCACCTCGCTGACGCGGTTCCCGAGCGCAGCCCGAAACAAGTCCAGGACTCTGGCAAAGCCGCTTTCCGCGGCGGGCGTCTCCGCTGCGCCCTTGCCGGTCTCGATCTCCGGGCCTGTCTCCGGGATCTCGACGTCGGCCGAGTCGATCGAGGTGATCGGCTTGTCCTTGTACGCGCCCAGCGACGTAAGGGCAAACTCGTCGACCGGGTCGGTGAGGAACAGGACCTCCAGCCCGCGGCGGCGGAAGATCTCGAGATTCGGGCTCTTGGCGATCGACGACCGATCCGGACCGGCCAGGTAGTAGATGCGCTTCTGACTCTCCGGCATCTTTTCGAGATAAGAGTCGAACGACACCAGTGCCCGGGGATCGTCGCTGCGCGATGATGCAAAGCGGAGCAGCTTTGCGATCCGTTCCTTGTTGGCGTGATCGATGATCAGGCCTTCCTTGAGCACCCTGCCGAACTGGTCATAGAACTTGCGAAACGCGTCCGCGTCTTCCTCGGCCAACCGGTCGAGCCGATCGAGCACCCCCTTGACCAGGCCGGAGCGGATCTTGCGGATCAGGCTGTTGTCCTGAAGGGTCTCGCGCGAGACGTTCAGCGGCAGGTCTTCGGAATCGACCAGTCCGCGCAGAAAGCGGAGGTATTCCGGCAACAGCTCGCGGCACTCGCTCTGGACCAAGACCCGCCGGGCGCACAGGTTCAAGCCGTGCTCGAGCCGCGCGAAGCCCAGGCTCTCGAGGTTGGTGGGCGGGCAATAGACGATCGCGCGGTACTGGATGGGTGAATCGGCTGCCAGGTGCACGTGCCAGAGCGGCGTCTCCTCCGGATGGTGCGTGAGGTGCTGGTAAAATCGCGTGTATTGCTCGTCGGTGACCTGGCTCTTGGGCTCGACCCAGATCGGCTTCTGGTCGTTGATCACCTCCCCTGCCGCTCCCAGGCGAATCGGATACGGCACAAAGCTGGAATAGCGCTTGACGATCTCCTTGATCCGCCAATCGCTGGCGAAATCCTTCGCGTCTTCCTTGAGGTGCAGAATCAATTCCGTGCCGCGGGGCAATGCGCCTTCCACAGGCGTGACCGCGAAGGTCCCGGTGCCGTCGGACTCCCACTCCCAGCCCGACTGCTCGGCGTAGCCGCGACTGCGAACGGTCACGCGGTCGGCGATCATGAAGGCCGAGTAGAACCCGACCCCGAACTGCCCGATCAGTGACAGGTCGGACTTGTCCTTACCCTGCGCCGCCAGTGCCTTCACATATTCGATCGAGCCGCTGTGCGCGATGGTACCCAGGTTCTTCACCAGCTCGTCGTGGCTCATCCCGATGCCGTTGTCGCGGATGACGAGCTGCCGGTCGGCCTCGCGCCCTTCGATGACGATTTCGAGCGGGGCCGTTTCCCGCTGCGTCTCGTCGGTGAGCGCCAGATACCTCATCTTGTCGAGTGCATCCGATGCATTGGAGATCAGCTCGCGCACCGCGATCTCCCGGCTTTGATACAGAGAATGCGAGAGCAGGTGCAGGAGCTGCTTGATCTCAGCCTGAAACGAGTATTCCTGACGATCGATCACCGCTGTCATGGAAGTTACCCCGGGGATTCGTTAGCGAGCGCCGCCGCTCGACCGCTCACAATAGCGCGCACGAAAGGAAACCACGAAATGAGCCAGCGTAATCCTCAAGCAACCCGCGTACCAGTGTGTCCTCTGTCCTCTACCACTTGTCAAGTAAGGGCTTATGATCAGGATCAACTTCGAGGGAATGCTCGTGCGACTGCCAAGATTGGCAGGGAACAGACATTTTGGCAACTCGGTCGCCAGGAATGGGTTGCGGGATCGAGCGGCAGAAGGCGTGCACGGTCCACGTCGGTGCGCACACCACGAAGGTTTCACGGGGTCGATGGCCCGGCTCGGCCGCGATCGGGGAGGGCTTCCCGGGCCCAGCCCGACCCTTGCGATGGCTCGTCACCGAGTGCTAAGATCGGAAGATTTCTCCGGGCCGCGCCCCTTCTTTCGCCCGTGGAGGGCAGCGCGGCCCGATCTGCGTCCACTGCGAGTGACCGTCTTTCGGTTTGACTCCGTCCGGTTGAACCGAGCCGCACCCGCTTCGCCGCGAGGCTCCCTCCCTGTGCCCAAGCGTACCGACATTCATAAGATCATGATCATCGGTGCCGGTCCGATCGTCATCGGCCAGGCGTGCGAATTTGACTATTCGGGCACGCAAGCCTGCAAAGCACTGCGGGAGGATGGCTATACGGTCGTGCTGGTCAACTCCAACCCGGCTACGATCATGACCGACCCGGGGATGGCCGACCGCACCTACATCGAGCCAATCACGGTCGAGGTCGTCGAGCAGATCATCAGTGTCGAGAAACCTGACGCCGTGTTGCCAACCCTGGGGGGACAAACGGGGTTGAACATTGGCATGGCGCTCGATGAATGCGGAGCTCTCACGCGGCACGGGTGCGTCTTGATCGGCGCGACGGCCGCAACGATCCGGAAGGCGGAGGACCGCGAGCTTTTCAAGCGCTGCATGGAGGAAATCGGTCTGGAGAGTGCTCGCAGCGCCCTGGCCCATAACCTGGATGAAGCGCGCCGCATCCGTGACGAGGTCGGTCTCCCGTGTGTGCTGCGGCCCAGCTTCACCCTGGGGGGCACCGGGGGTGGCATCGCGTATAACCGCGAAGAATTCGACCGCATGGTCGCTTCTGCCCTCGAGCTGAGCCCGGTTCACTCGGTCTTGATCGAGGAGAGCGTCATTGGCTGGAAAGAATATGAAATGGAGGTCATGCGTGATTGTGCCGACAATGCGGTGATCATCTGCTCGATCGAGAACTTCGATCCGATGGGGATCCACACCGGCGACAGCATCACCGTGGCCCCTGCGCAGACATTGACCGACAAGGAATACCAGCGGATGCGCGACGCCTCGATCGCGATTCTGCGCAAGATCGGCGTTGAAACCGGCGGCTCAAACGTCCAGTTTGCCGTCCACCCGCGCACCGGGCGGATGATCGTCATCGAGATGAACCCTCGAGTCAGCCGCTCAGCAGCGCACTGGCCAGCAAGGCGACCGGGTTTCCGATCGCCAAGATCGCCGCCAAGCTGGCCGTCGGCTATCGGCTGGATGAGATCCGCAACGACATCACGCGAGAAACGCCGGCGTGCTTCGAGCCGACGATCGACTACGTCGTGACCAAGATCCCGCGCTGGGCGTTCGAGAAGTTTCCCGAGGCTGACCCCGTCTTGACGACCCAGATGAAGTCGGTCGGTGAAGTCATGGCGATCGGCCGGACATTCAAGGAGTCGCTGCAGAAGGCATTGCGCGGGCTGGAAGTCGGTTCCTTCGGATTGGGCTGTGACAAGAAAGACCTCTGGGGGACTGCGCGCCAGCCCAGTGTCGAGGAGATCAAAGCCAAGCTGGCCATCCCCAACGCCGAGCGGGTGTGGTTTCTCCGCTACGCACTCTTGGCGGGGCTCACCGTCGATGAGATCCAGGCACTCACCGGCATCGATCCCTGGTTCCTGTCCAACATCGAGGAGCTGGTTTTGCTGGAAGGGCGGCTTCGCCAGGTCCAGAATCTCGACGATGCCGGTGATAGTCTCGTGCGCGAGGCCAAGCGGAATGGCTACTCGGACCGCCAGCTCGCCACGTTGTGGAATACGACCGAAGCCGAGGTTCGCCGCGACTGCCAGCGCCGGGGGATCCGCGCCGGATTCAAGCTGGTCGACACCTGCGCAGCGGAGTTCGAGGCGGTCACTCCCTACTATTATTCGAATTACGAAGGGGAGGAAGAAGCGCGAATCGGAGTAAAACCGCGGGTCATCATCCTGGGGGGCGGTCCCAATCGCATCGGCCAGGGGATCGAGTTTGACTATTGCTGCTGCCAGGCAGCCTTCGCGCTGCGGGACGTGGGATACGAAGTGGTGATGGTCAACTCCAACCCCGAGACCGTCAGCACCGACTATGACACCTCGGACCGGCTATTCTTCGAACCCCTGACGGTGGAAGACGTCCTCAACATCTGCGACCGCGTCAAGCCGGCCGGAGTCATCGTCCAGTTCGGCGGTCAAACACCGCTGAACCTGGCGCGCGCGCTCGAGGCCGCCGGCGTGCCGATCCTGGGCACCAGTCCGGAATCGATCGACCTCGCCGAGGACCGCGAGCGATTCCGTCTGGTGATCGAGCGGCTCGGGCTCGCGCAGCCCCCCAACGGCTCGGCCACTCGTTATGAGGAGGCCAAACGGATCGCCGAATCGATCGGTTACCCGGTCGTGGTTCGCCCGAGCTTTGTTCTCGGCGGACGGGCCATGGAGATCGTCTACGACGAGCGCAGCCTTGATCGCTACGTGGCCGAGGCGGTCGACGCCAGCCCCGAACACCCGATCTTGATCGAAAAGTTTCTCGAGGACGCCAGCGAGGTCGATGTCGATGCGGTCTGCGACGGCGAGCGCACGATCGTCGGCGGCGTGATGGAGCACATCGAAGAGGCCGGTATTCATTCTGGCGACGGCGCCTGCGCGATACCCCCCTATTCGCTGTCGGCCGACGTGATCGACCGGCTCAAGCAGCAAACCTACGCTCTGGGCGAAGCCCTCAAGGTCGTCGGCCTTATGAATATACAATTCGCTGTTAAAGGCAGCGAAATCTACGTCCTCGAGGTTAATCCGCGAGCGTCGCGCACCGTGCCCTTCGTGTCGAAAGCGACTGGCCTCAACATGGCGCAGGCGGCTGCGCGGGTCATGGTAGGAATGACCCTCCTCGAGCAAGGAATCACCACGGAGCCGGTACCGAGCTATGTCTCGGTCAAGGAGGCGGTTTTCCCGTTCACAAAGTTTCCGGGGGTCGACATCGTTCTGGGTCCGGAGATGCGATCCACGGGCGAAGTGATGGGGATCGACATGGACTTCCCGGCGGCGTTCGCCAAGAGCCAGCTCGCGGCTTCGAGCCGGCTGCCCAGCGGCGGCACGGTCTTCATCAGCACGGCAGCCCGGGACCATGAAGCGGCTCTGCCCATTGGCCGCCGCTTATCGGCGATGGGCTTCCGCCTGCTGTGCACCGGCGGGACGGCCCAGACGATGAGCGAGAACGGGATCAAGGTTGACGTGGTTCGCAAGATTCACGAGGGTCGACCCAACGTTCTCGACTACCTGGCTAATGGTACGATCGCGCTCATCGTCAACACGCCCAGCGGCAAGGGGGCGCGCACCGATGAGGGGCGGATTCGCGCTAGTGCGGTCTCGCACGGCGTCGCTTGCATCACCACGCTGGCCGGCGCCAAAGCGGCCGTTGCCGCCATGGAGCGACTGCGAGCCGGCAAGCTCGAGGTTTATGCACTGCAAGACCTGTTACGCACACGGAGCAGCGATTCGACGAAAGGCTAGGGGTCGTTCCGTCTCGACACCGGCAGCCGCCGCCTGTGGCCACGCACCCGGGCCGGCCGCGGCCGGCGGGCCGAGCCGAGGCTTTCGCCTGGCTGAACGTCTGCGATGGCTGTTATTCTGATCTCGAGAGACGAAGGCATCATTCCGCGAGGCCGCGCTTCAGGGAATGCGACCTATGTCAGCCAGGGAGACGCTACGCTCGACGCTCTTGAGCCTGCTCGAAGAGGAGATGGGCGAATCGTTCGCGCTGCCGCAGGACGATCAGGACCTTCGAGAATCCTTGGGCCTCGACTCGGTGGACTTGGTCGGGCTGGTGATGCGGATCGAGCGCGAGTTTCACGTGCGGCTCGCGCCCGAGGAGCTGGCGACCGTCAAGCGGGTCGGCGATCTGCTCGACTTGATGGAGGCGAAGCTGGCGGCGGCCGCCGAGCGAGCCTGCCAGCAGCGGGAACCGCCCGGGGCCGGCGGTGCCTGACGCCGGAGGCGATTCACAGGTCGGCCGCGGCTCGCCCAGAGCGACGATCGCCACGCCCACGGTGATCACGAGCGTGCCGAGCCAGCGCGCGGTGCCGACTTCTTCGCGCAGATAGAATCGCGCCAGGAGCGCGGCCAGGGGATAAGAGGCCGCGGTCAGAGGCAGCGCGAAGCTCAAGATCGGCGCGCTTCAGAGCCAGCATGTACAGCCCCAGGTGGGCGACAAGAAGAACCAGCCCGGCACGATCCAGCCGTTGCGCACGACCGCCATGGCCTGGTCGAGCCAGCCGCCGCCCGTGCGGCCGGTTTGTTTCATTCCCTTGGAGAGCGCGGTCTCCCCGGCGGCCAGCGCCACCACCGCCGCCAGCATGATGAGCAGGATCCACAGCCGCCCGGCAGAGATAGAAATCACGGCTCTCCCACCCCTGGTCGAAGGGAGCCCGGACGGGAGATCGCCCGCGGGCGCGGCCTGCGGCTGAGGCGATGCATCGCGCCGGATTCGCGGCATCGCGGTCACAGGCCGCGAAGGCGTCGATCAGGCCGTCGATCGAGCGTCGTCGTGATTGGCGTTGCACTGCACCCGCAGCACGCCGGCATGATAGGGCACCGCCGGGAACAGAACCGACTGAACGTAGTATCCCTGATCGAACAGGAACTTGCCGGCGCTCAGCGTATCGGCCTCGTCGCCGATCATGACCGAGACGATCGGGGTCGCCCCGCCCATCACTCCCAGGCCGAGCGCCGTGAGCCCGCGGGTGAGGCGCCCGATCGAGGCGTCGAGCCGGCGCGGAGCGTCTCGTATTCGCCGAGCAGAGGATGTCGATGACCGATGCCGATGGCTTCCAGATAGCAGGGAACGACCGGCCCGCCGAAGACATAGGGGCTGGAGCGGATCTTGAGCAGCCGCTGAAACGGCTCCGGAGCAACCGATGAATCCGCCGGCGCAGGAGAATGCCTTGGAGAGCGAGCCGACGACGAACGCGTTTTCATAGCTGCCCAGGGCTTCGAGCACCGTCCCCCGGCCGTGCTCGCCCAGGACGCCGGTGCCGTGCGCGTCGTCGATGTAGAGCACGGCGCCGCGCGGCGCGCGCAACCGCGTCGAGCTCGGCCATCGGCGGGATCTTGCCGCTCATGCTGTAGACGCCGTCGATGCAGACCAAGGCGCAGCGGTACGGCCGCAGGCCCTCGAGCGTTTGCTCGAGCGGCCGCCGGGTCGCTGTGCGCGAAGGTCGCGACCTTCGTGCCGTTGGCCCGGGCGATCTTGGCGGCTTCCTGCATCGAGCTGTGGGCCAGCTCGTCCAGCGCGATCGCGTCCTGGCGGCCCGTCAGGCCGGGAATCGCCCCCAGGTTCGCCAGCATCACCGACGGGTAGATCAGCACCGACTCGACGCCCAGCCAGTCGGCAAGCTTCTCCTCGGCGTCGATATTGGCGCGCACGCTGGCGAACGCCCGCGACGAGCCGTTGTGGGTTCCCCATCGCCGCGAGCCCGCGCCGGATGGCCTCCTGCACCCTGGGGTCCTGGTCCAGGCCCAGGAAGCTGTCCGAGCCGAAGTTGATGACCCGGCGGCCGAGGACCACGATCTCGCGGCCCGGCCCCGCCTCGTCGATCACCAGGTCCTTCAGGTGCGAATCGGGGTGCTCCGCGCCGAACTGCTCGATGATCCGCACGAGCGTGTTCTGGCGCAGCGGCGTCACCCAGTTTGTCCATCGGGGAGGGCACGGCCTTGTCGTCTCCTCGACATAGGCTCGAGCACGGCACAGGTCAGCGCGCCGCGCGCCCGATCCCGTTCACGGCCGCTAATCGCGCACGATAGCGCCGTCAGATCCTCGTCAAACTGCCTAGACTCGCCAGCTGCCAGTGATGATAGGTACACGTGACGCACGGCCTGAAGGCGTCGCGAGAGTGCGATTGAAAACGGACGTGATTGTAAAGATAGACTCTGGGGCCAAGCTAGCTCAATCCAATCGAGTCGGAGGGGTCGATCCCGCGAATCCAGCGGTGCGCGGCATCGGTGCCGGCCGGCTGATCCGCGATTCGAGGATGACCGCGATCAGCGACGGCGAACGATCTGCGTAAGGAAGACTAGAACGTGACGGATCAACGACGGAGCGATCGCTCGGCGAGCGTCGGGCCCGAGGCCGGGCCCGGTCTTGCCGGGGAAGTCATGGGGCACGGCCTGTTCCGGATGTCTCCGGAGACGTGCCGGCCTTGCGGCGAAGGCCGGGGCCGATCCCCGAGGGATGGGGGCGCGTCCGCCTTCGCTGTTGCGGAACTCCGACGAGCAGACGATCGCCGGGCTCTGCCGCGGTCTTCACGGCGATCGAGAGCATGCGGCTTGCCGCGGACGGTTTCGAAGGCTGGGGCGTGGTCGCCGCGTCGCGGTTTCTGGGCCGGGCCAATCTGGCGCGGGCGCTGCAGAGCTTCCTGGCCGAGGGGGTCTGGGGCACGTCGCCGCACCTGATCCCGCACTTCGCCCTTCATTCGCCGTCGGGGACGATCAGCCTGGGTCTGGGGCTGCACGGGCCGAACCTCGGCGTCGGCGGCGGGCTGCACGCGGCCGCCGAGGGATTTCTGGCGGCGCTGACGTGGGTTGTCGACGGGCGACGTGCCCGGCGTCTGGCTGGTGCTCTCCGGCTGGTCGCCGGAGCTGATCCCGGACCGAGCGCGGGGGATGCTGCCGCCGCCGGCGAATGCCAGGCGCTGGCGATCGCGCCTGGCGGCCGGCGGCATCGCGGCGGGCCGGCTCGAATTCCGGGCTGTCTTCGGCCCGGAGCCAGCGCCGCGTCCGCGCCGATCGACCTGGTTCGGCTGGCCGACGCGCTGGATCGACGCGACGGCGAGCCGTCGCGCCCGGACGGTCGCGACCGATCCGATCGGGCGGCTGCGGATCGAGTTGATCGAAGGGCCGATGGCCCGGGATGAGGCCACATGAACAGGGATGAACCCGTCTGGATCACGGGTGTGGGGGCTGCGACCCCGCTCGGCTGCGAGCTCGACGGAGATCGAGTCGAACCTGCTGGCCGGCCGGTCGGGCGTCTCGCTGGTGACGCGGTTCCCGACCGACGACTACCCGAGCCGGATCGCGGCTCAGCTCGGAGAGATCCAGCCACCCGCCGGCTGCGATCCGCGGGCCTTCTCGGCCCGGCCCCGGCTCGAGCAGCTCGCTCACTGGTGTGCGGAGGCGGCCCTGCGCGACGCCGGCCTCTGGGGCCGGCATCTCGAGGCGCGCGTCGGCCTGGTGCTGGGGCTCGGCGCCGAGTGGATGCTGCTCTGGGAAGACGACCATCGCCGCGGCGGCACGCGGCTGTACGACCCGGAGCAGGATCGCGAGTCGACCATCGAGCGGGTTCGCGCGGGCCTGGACCTCACCGGGCCGGCGCTGGCGCTCTCGGCCGCCTGTGCCAGCGGCAACCACGCCTCGAGCTGGGCCGGCACTGGCTGCGGCTGGGCCTGGTCGACTACTGCGTGGCCGGCGCCTGCGACCTGGCCGTCTCGCCGATCGGCCTGGCGACCTTCGGCAACCTGCGCGCTCTTCGCGGCGGAACTCCGATCCGGCCGCGGCGTCGCGGCCGTTCGACCGCGACCGCGACGGCTTCGTTCTGGGCGAAGGCGGCGTCGTCTTCGTGCTGGAGCGATCGGGCGACGCCACGTCGCCGCACGGCGCACGCCTACGCCGAGGTTGCCGGCTGCGGCTCGAGCAGCGACGCCCACCATCACGTGATCCCCAGCCCCGACCCGGCCCCGGCCGCCGCCGCCATGCGCCAGGCCCTGGCCGACGCGCGGATCGATCGCGAGCGAGGTCGATCACGTCAACGCCCACGCCACCAGCACGCCGGTCGGCGACGCCGCCGAGGCCGCCGTCCTGCGGCTCGTTCTGGGCGACGACGCCGACCGGATCCCCGTCTCGTCAACCAAGAGCCTGACCGGCCACATGCTCACCGCCGCCGGCGCCTTCGAGGCACTCGCCTGCCTGACCGCTTTACGGCACCAGGCGATTCCCCCTACGATCAATCTCGACGATCCCGACGTCGACCTTTGCCTGGTCGCCAACGAGGCCAGGCCACACCGGGTTCGCGTGGCCGTGTCGAACTCGTTCGGCTTCGGCGGCAGCAACACCAGCCTGGTCTTGCGGCCGTGTGAGAACGTCCGCGACCTCCCCACCGCAGCACCGTCACCGCGTCTCGAACAGTGCCAGCGTCCTTCGCGCCGGCCCAGGATCGGCTCGGGGTCGATGGCCAGCCAGCGGCGGAGCAAGGTGGCGTAGACGTCGCGGAAGTCGGTCGTGAAGCGAGGGTCGCCGCCCTCGTCGAGATTGGACAGGTCGGGCGGCGGGCCGATCAAGCCCCCCTTGACCGGCTTGCCGGCCAGGAGCACCGGGGCCGCGGCGCCGTGGTCGGTCCCGCTCGAGGCGTTCTCCTTGAGCCGGCGGCCGAACTCGGAAAACAGCAGGACCACGACCCGCTCGTCGAGCCGGCTGGCCTTCAGGCTCTTGAGGAACCCGGCCACGCCTTGCGAGACCTGCCGCAGCAGGTCCTGGTGCGTGTAGCGCTGGCCGGCATGGGTGTCGAACCGTCCTGGGAGGTGTAGTAGACCCGGCAGCGGCAAGTCGGCCTCGATCAGGCGGCGGATCGTCTCCAGCCGGCCTTCGAGCGTCTCGGGCGAGGCGGAGACGTCCTGCGCGCGCCGGTCGGCGGGGATGGCCGCGAGCCGGGCGGACAGCTCTCGCGCCGCCGCGAACTGCCGGCGCACCTGGTCCAGCACGGGATCGCCGGCCCGGCCGCGTCGGCCGGATCGGCCAGGCCGGCGCCGGGCGCGAGCCGATAGTCGGCCAGGCTGGCCAGCGCCTGGGGCACCGCCTTGCGGCCCTGCGACCGCCAGCGGCACGGATTGCGGCCCGACGTGGCAGAGCCCAGAGCGCGGGATCGCAGTCGGCGGCCCGGCCCAGCCAGCCCGCCGGCGGGCGCGGGCCCGACCACGCCCGTCTGCCAGATCTCCATCGAGCGGAAGTGCGAGCGGTTCGGGTTCGGATAGCCGACCCCTTGGATCACGGCCAGGTCGCCGGAATCCCAGAGCTGCGTGCAGCTCCTTCATGGCCGGGTGCAGGCCCACGCGGTCGTCGAGCTTCAAGACCTTGTCCGGCTCGATGCGCAGCGTCGGCCGGCTCTTGTGATAGACGTCGTCGGCATACGGGACGACCGTGTTCAGCCCGTCGTTGCCGCCGGTCAGCTCGACCACGACCAGGATCGGCAAGTCCGCACGCGGCTCGGCGGCCGCGGCCGCACGCTCGCCACAAGCCCGGCAGCGGCGCTCCGCAGCGAAAACACTCCGGTCCCCAGACCCAGCACCGGCCGAACGAATCAAGAGATCGCGACGCGAGATCATGTGATTTCTCCTGTTCATCCAACCTGGGCCTCGGGAAGGGAAAGCAACTGCCGTGTGCACTGGCGGCGGTCCGGCGGATTGGCTGCTCGCAGAGCGTCCGACCCGCCGGGCGAAAGCGGCGATCCGAGCAACAGGGTCGCCAGGGCGTCGAGCCAGTCGTCGGGCGTCTTGAGGCCGTATCGCTGCGGCGAGGCCGCGGAGGCGGATCGCATCCCCGTGCGGACGGGCTCGGTGATCCAGGCCGCGAAGTTGGCCCGCGCCACGCACCGACTGGCCGCCGAGCCAGGCCAGCCCGCCCGGCCATCCCGCGACGCTGGGCGGGAAGAACAGCCGCTGGCCCATCTTGGTCAGGTGGATCTCCAGGTCGACCAGGTCGGGCGGCGGGGCAAACAGCTCGAAGGCGCGGATGGCTCCGATCGCGAAGATCGACCGGGCTCTTCACCCGCCGCGTCCGGCATTCCTCGCGAGTGGAACAGCCGCGAGCGCAGCACGAGCTCGATCCCCTTGGCGACGTCGACGTCTCCGTCGATCCGCATGGCGTCGGCCAGCGGGGCCGAGCAGGTCGGGCGATGGTCGATCGGTGTTGGAGATGAACGTCCGGTAGAGCCGGCGGGCGATGTGGGTGGCGGCGGCGGGCTGCCGGCAGGCGATCCGCACCACGTCGTCCAGGCCCCAGGGGCCGGTCTCGCCCAGGATCGTCTTGGTCCCCGCGTCGAAGTCGCCGGGGTCGAACTGGTCGCGATGCTGCTGCGAATCGACCTCGCGCCAGCCGGTGAGCGCCCGCGCGGCCTCGCGGACGTCGCGCTCGGTGTAATGCCCTTCGCCCAGGGCGAAGAGCTCGAGGAACTCGCGCCCAGGTTCTCATTGGGCTGGGCCTTGGTGCTGTTGAGGCCGTCGAGCCAGCGGCGCATGGCGCCGTCGCCGAGCATCCGGCGGTGCAGCTTGCTGATCGGGGCCCGCCAGAGCTCGCGCTGGGCGCGGTTCTGTGCGAGCATCAACTCGGGCGAGTTGACTTTCGCCTGGCTGGTGGCGTAGTGGCCGTGCCAGGCCAGGGTCATGACCTCCGCGAGCGGAAACGGCGTGAAGATCAGCCGGTAGAGCCAGAGCATCTGGACGCGCTCCATGGAAGGCCGGCGCCGGCCGATTCCTCCATCGCGGCGACGGTGTCGGCAAACTCCGACGGCCGGCTGGCCGCTCGGCCCTCGGGCTCGCCGTCGAGGATGCGGCGGAGCGAGGGCTCGAACCCGTCGCGCAGGTCGCGCTGGAGCTGGCCCCAGGTCGCCCCGAGCCCGGCGCGGCGGTGCAGGTGCGCGACTCGCGCCGCGTCCCAGGGAGCCTCTGGACCGGGCCGATAGGGCTCCCAGGCGCGGCCGGGATCGTCGAAGAGCGTTGTCTCGATCCGATTGCGCGTGCTCATGGCTGCCGCTCCTTGAGCGTGATCGTGCCCAGGTCGCGGTCCTCGCCGGGCTGAAGCGGCGCCACCGGGACGCCTGCCTCACGGCCGCCGCCGCCGCGGCCATGATGTAGAGCCGGACGCCGGGCAACAGGGTGTCGATCACAAACTCGCCCTGAGCATTCGACGTTAGCTTTTCGCTGTAGGCGATCATCGCCTTCTGACCGACACGTTCGAGTAGAACGACGTGTTGCGGAAGACCTCGTCCCGGCTCATCTCCCCGTCCTTGTCCTCGATCACGAGCAGTGGGATACACCTGCCCCCCTTGCATCGGCGAGCCGCTGGCGGTGACCACCTTGCCGTGGACCTTGGCCGTCGGCTGCAAGCTTGACCTCGACCGGTTGCTTGGCCTCGGGATCGGGCTTGAGGTCGACGACGGCTCCCAGTTGCTCGCTCGGGCTGAAGGAGGTAGACGCGATAGGTCCGCGCCGGGTCGGCGCCGGGGAGCCGGAAAACGCCGTCGGCGAAACGGTTGCCCCTGGTTCCAGACGTCGATCAGCCTGGCGTCGATCCCCTCGCAGAAGCCGACGAGGTCGGCGACGACCTTGCCGTCGGGGCCGATCGCTCTTGCTTCGAGCGTGACTCCCTTTCGCACGGCGATCTCGGCCGGCTTCGGTTCGCCGTCCCTGGGCACGTCGATCGATCGCGAGACCGTGAGGGAAGATCGTCCGACTCGCCGGAGTCTCCCTCGACGGGCACGCGGATGTAACTCTCGTCGGGCGTCTCGACGGCGAGGAACCCCTGGCCCGGCAGCGCCGTGATGGCGAACCGGCCGTCCGTGTCCGTCAAGACCGTGTTCCGAAGGTCGTAATCGCGGTTGTTGGGATTGCCTGGCTTGGGTTGATAGACGACGGCGGCGCCGGCGATCGGCCGCTTGGTGTCGGCGTCGATGACCTGTCCGTGCACGATCCGTCCCTTGTCGAGGGCGAAGTTCTTCTCGAGGAACTTCGCGCCGGCCGGCCAGTTCTGTTCCCTATCGCTGGCGGCCAGGTAACCGGAATCGGCCGGCGGGTAGACGGTCGTGATATAGGTCCTGGCGCCGCGTGGCCCGAGACGCGATAACGGCCGTCGGCGTCGGTCCGGGCGTAGAACGGCATGCCGCCGTGGCGCCGCATCGGAATCATCTCGACCAGCAAGCCGGCCAGCGGCTTGCCGGTCGCCTTGTCGGTCACCCGGCCCTGGACCGGCCGGGCCGGCTCGAGCGTGTGGGTGAACGTCGGCTTGACCGGCGTGATCTCGAAGGCCCGCAAGCCCGGCGTGAGCGAGCCATCGGTCGTCGTGTTGACGGTGACCTCATCGACGGCATAATCGGGGTGCCAGAACGTCGAGCTGAGGCATAGGTGCCCTGGGGCACGCCTTCGAGAGTGAACCGGCCGTCGGCGTCGGTCTTTCGGGGCCGTGGCCAGTAACGCGGGGATCTCCTCGTCCGTGGGGGTCAGCCCGACGGACATCCCCTCCTGCTGCTGGTCGTTGTGAAAACCGTTGAGCGTGACCCGCACGCCCGACGCGGGCGTGCCGCCGGGCGTCAGCAGCCGGCCGCGGATCGGCGACCTCGGGGAGCAGCCGAAGCGTGACCTCGGTTCCTTCGTCCTTGACTTGCGACGAGAGCATCCCAGCCCCGGGCTCTTCGACCACTAGCATCGCATCCAAGCCGTCTTCGTGGACATACCGGTCGGGATCGAAATCGGCGGCAGAGCGAGAACTTGCCGCCGGCATCGGTCTCGGTCTCGGCCAGGACTTCCGCTCGCGGACGACCGGCCGCCTTGCCCGATCCTTGGGAAGCGCCGCGATACGACAGCGAGGGCTTGGCGTCGCCGATCCAGAAGACGGTCGCGCCCGGCGGCCGGCTTGCCGTCGGGCCGAGCACCGTGCCGCGGATCGCGCGTCTGGTCGCGGCCTGCGGTTTCCCGCGTGGCGCTGTCGTTGCTGCGTTCACCGGCTTCACCTCGTCTTTCTTGGCGTTCTGGTCCTTCGAATCCGCCGGCCGGCTCTGGGCCAGGGCGAGCGCCGAGGCCGCCAGCGACGATCGGCCAGCGCGGTACCGAGCGCCCAGCGCCTGCCGACGAGCGGGCTGCTCGGCCGCTCGTCGAGGATGTGCTGGATCCGGCCGGCCAGTCCGCGACGGCTCGACACCGCCGCCAGGGCCAGGCGCGCGCCGCCGCTGGGGGACCAGGCCCAGCAGCGACTCGGCATAATCCGCGGCCGGCAGCCCGGCCGCGAGCACCCAGTCGTCGCAGGCCAGCTCGCTGAGCTGTCCCAGCCGGCGCTTGGCCCACCAGGCCAGCGGATGCCAGGGGAGGGCACACGGTGAGAAGCTCGGCGAGCAGCGCCCGACCAATGGTCGCGGCGCAGCCAGTGCGCCAGCTCGTGGCAGAAGACGCCGGCCCAGTCGACCTTGGTCGCCGATAGTCGCGGTTTCCGGCAACACGATCACCGGCCGGCGGCCCCAGCACCAGATCGCCGGGCAGTCAACATGTGACGATACCAAGAGCGCGGGTGACGGGTGCACGCCGAGCCGCGCGGCGGAACGTGCCGCCGCGGCGACCAGAGCGGTGTCATTCACGGGCCGAGACCGGCGCACCATGCCCAGGCCGATGACGAGTGACACCACCAGCCTTGTCGCCGCCACGATTGTTAGAATCACCCAGCCGCCCAGCGCCGCCGTGCGCCATGGGAATAGAGCAAAGTGGTGCGGAACGATGGCCGTCGACGCGGGGCCAGACGCAGAGCTGGTCCGGTGAGTGTCAAAGTCCGGCGTTTTGGCGCTCGGTGTTGATCGGGCCGAATAGTCGGACCGAATCGGTGACGTCGAAGCCCGTGGGTCCGATTCGGCGCATTACCGGCGGCGAGCCGCCGGCGAGTGGCCCGGCTGCGCCCTCGGGCGCGGCTGACGAGATCCCGATCGATTCCTGCGGACCGCCCGATGCCAGCAATCCCCAGCCCGCGCGGCGGGCCGCCTGGGCCAGGATCGGGGTGACGAGCGCCCCCAGCATGGCCAGGAGCAACAGCCGGTGGGCCCGCGCGGGCCGCCGGGCCGCGAAAACGGTTGCAGCCAGTCCAATGGCGAGAAACAGAGACGACTGCCACAGGTAGTCCCAGGCCAGCGTACCGCCGGGACGAAACGCGTCAAACATCACCGCCCTCCCTTCGACCCGCGAACCCGTGTGAGCCAAACGCTGCAGATCATCATGGCCGCCGCTCCGTGAGCGTGATCGCCCCCAGGTCGCGGTCCTCACCAGGCGCCAGCGGACTGACGTAATGGAACATTTCCCGATTGCCCGAATCGGCCCCGATATAAAACGGCATCCCGGGTACGAGGGCGTCCTGGGTAAATTCGCCCCGGGCGCCAGGTTTATCGGGATACGTCATTCGTGCCGGCGCCTCGATTAAGTTCGAATAAAACTCCGCTTCGCTGAGGATGGCGCTGCGCGTCATGCTCTTCGGGTCTCCGTGCAGCGCGACCATGGCGATAGACCGTTCCTTCGGTGCTGGGGGTGCCGCCGGGATTGACGACCGTGCCGTGAACGCGCGCGGCCGGCTGGAGCCGTGATTTCGACCGGCCCAGATGCCTTCGCGTCGGGCTTGATCTCGACAACCGCTGCGAGCTGGTGCCGGGCGGAGACGACGATCAACTTGTACGTGCGATTGGGGTCGGCGCCCGGAAAGATGAAGCGACCGTCTTGGAAACTGACGGAGCCGTGCACTTGAGTGTTGGCGACACCGTTCATCTCAGGGCAGTATGCGGCGAACGGCGAAACGGGCTGACCGCTCGGCCCCACAACACGTGCCTCGAAGGTCACTCCTTTTCGCAGCTTGATATCGACCGGCGTGGTCTCACCACGGGCAGCTACGCTCGCCCGAGCATGGCCGTGAGGAAAGAAAGCCCAGCGCTTGTTTTCACCTTGATCAAACCGGACGCGGATATACTCGCTCGTGGCCTCGACCAGGAGATCGCCCTCACCGGCGAGTCCAGCGACCGCGAATCGCCCGCTGGCATCGGTGAGCACGGGATTCTCGCCCCGCTCGTCGTTTCGGGCATTGGGGTTGCCCGGCTTGGCCCGATACACGACGGCGGCACTGGCAATCGGCCGCTGGGTGTCCGCGTCGATCACGCGGCCCCGGAGGATTCGGCCCTTCTCGAGCGCGAAGTTCTTTTCCAGGATCTTCGCCCCTTCCGGCCAGCCCTGTTGGGCGTCGCTGCCCGACCGGTAACCGGAATCGGCGGGTGGGTACACGGTCGTGATGTAAACCCAGGCACCTGCATGGCCCGAGATGCGGTAACGCCCGTCGGCATCAGTTCGGGCGAAGAAGTTGAAGCCACCCTCGTGCTGCCGCATGGGCATGAACGCCACGAGCATGCCGGCCAGCGGTTTGCCGGTTGCCTTGTCGGTCACCCGCCCCTCTACCGGCCGCGCCGGCTCGAGCGAGTGTGTGAAGGTCGAGCCGACCGGCGTGCGATAGAACGACCGCATCCGCGACGAGAGCGAGTCACTCCCTGTCGTGCTGACGGTCACCTCATCGACGGCGTAGTCCGGGTGCCAGAACGTGAGCGACGCAAAGGTGCCCCGAGGCACGCCTACGAGCGTGAATCGCCCGTCCGCGTCGGTCGGTGTGCATCGTGGCCAGAACGAGGGGATCTCCGCGTCCGTGGGCAAGATCCCCACATGCATTCCCCCCGTTCCGTCGCCAGCAAAGAAGCTGTTGAGCGTGACCCGCGCGCCGGCCGCGGGAGTGCCCGTGGGGGTCAACAGCCGGCCGTGGATCGTGACCTGGGGCGCGATGCGGTGGGTCAGTTCCGTCGCGTCGAGCCCGGCGGCATCCAGTGTGTCGCCATACTTCTTCAAATAGTGCGAATTGACTCCGAAGCCGGGGGCGAGCGCCACGACCTGGAGGCTGTTGAACGCGTTGGGATCGACAGGGGCGGCGAGCGAGTACCTCCCGCCGGCCAGGGTGGTGGTCTCGGCCAGGATGACCGCGCGCGGCTCGCGCAAGTCCTCACGGTCCCTGGGCATCATCCCGCGGTGAACCGCCGGCTTGGTATACGCGACAAGAAACGCCGTTGCCCCCACGACCGGCCGGCCGCCGGGACCCTCGACCACACCGCGGATCGTGTGCTTCATGGCGATCTCCTTGCTGCTTGCCGCGCCTGGCTCGGAGGATTTTGGCGATCCCGCCGTCCGAGGGCTTTTTGATCTGGTCGTTCGAAACCGCCGGCCGGCCCTGGGCCAGGGCCAGCGTCGAGGCCGCCAGTGCGGCCGCCAGCGCGGTACAAAGCGCCCAGCGCCTGCCGACGAGCGGGCTGCTGGGCCATTCGTCCAGGATGTGCTGGATGCGGCCGGCGAGTCCGCGACGGCTCGACACCGCGGCCAGGGCAAGACGCGCCGCCACGCTGTGGAACCAGGCCCAAAAGCGACTCGGCGTAATCCGCGGCTGGCAGCCCGGCCGCGAGCACCCAAAGGTCGCAGGCGAGCTCGCTAAGCTGTCCCAGCCGGTGCTTGGCCCACCAGGCCAGCGGATGCCAGGGAAGCGCAGCGGTGAGGAGCTCAGCGAGCAGCCCCGACCAATGATCGCGGCGCAGCCAGTGCGCCAGCTCGTGGCAGAAGATGCCGGTCCAGTCGACCGGGGCCGCCGTAAGGGCGGTTTCCGGCAGCACGATCACCGGCCGGCGGCCCCAGCACCAGATTGCCGGAGAATCGACGAGCGAGGATGTGCGCAGCTCGGGCGCGCGCCCCGAGCCCGAGGCGTTCGCAAGCGGCGCCCGCGGCGCGCCCGAACGTCTCGCGCTCGATCGGCCGGGCGCGGCGGGCGAGGAAATGGCCGCGAACCAGGGACAACCCCAGCCGAACCACCAATACACCACTCAACGTGCACCACAGGCCGACAAAGACGCCGGTCAGCGGGTTCAGGCTGATTCCCTGAGCGCTCGCCCCATCGACCAGGCGCGAGCGTGCCGCATTTCCATGCACCACGCTCGGGCTTCCCGGAACGGTCGCGGCCGCAGTCGGACCTGGCGCTGAAATCGGCTCGACCGAGCTCATCGCACGCTGGATGACGGCCGAGTCGCGTGCCGGGGGGCTCGCCGCAGCGGTGCCGGCGATTGTAGGCGCGCCTGATCCGGGAGATGGCGAGGCGGCCGACGCATCCGCGGGATTCGCGGTCCAGAGCCCCCACCCCGCCCGGCGCACGACCTGACCGCAGAAGGGCGTGATCAAGGCCCCGGCAATCGCCAGAACCAGGATCCGGTGGGCACGCGCGGGGCGGCGCGATAAGACCTGGACGATGACCAGCCCGGCCAGCAAGCACAGGCTCGACTGCCAGAGCAAATCGCGAACGAGCAGTAGGCCGGTGTCAACCGCGATCAACTCGCCCATCATGCCGTTCCTTTAGCTTGCGCCGTCCGTCGATCATCGACTTCAAGGTCTTCAGCTCGTCGTCGCTCAAGCTTTCATCCTCGAGCAAGTGCTGGAACAACAGCAGCCGGTCGCCGCTGAAAACGCGGTCGATGAACGTGCGGATCGACGACGCGCCCGCCTCCTGCCGGCTCCGGCTCGGCACGTACACGTAGCTGCGCCCACGGCCCGATGAGTCAGCCAGCCGGCCTTCTCCAGCTTCTGCAAGACCGAGAGGATCGTGGTGTACGCCGGCAGAGGCTCGCGCTCGAGCCCGTCGCGCACCTGCTGAACTGTCGCTTCACCCTGATTCCACACGACCTCCATCACGGCCTTTTGCAAGGTGCCAAGCCGGTCAATCGACGCGCGGCCCATCCGTTCCGCCTCCACCCCAGAGATTGTTCGACAGACGTCGTACTATGAATCATAGTACTTCGTTCGATAGTAGTACGTTCGTCAGCGATGTCAAGAGTGCATCCGGGATTTTTGTTGTCTTGCCCGGAACGCTCCGCCCGCGATGTCGAGCTTGACGATAGCGCCGCGGGTCGCGAGCATGATCGTGGCCCGCAGGGTGATCGCGCGTACGGCGAGCGCCTGAGAGAAACCGCCGGCCCGTTGTCTGGCGAGATCGCACGGCACTGGTCGCGTGCGTGCCATAGCGGCCGGGTCGGTTTGTCCGGGCCGCCTTCTGGAGTGAGGGACAAGCGGGTGATCGTGGATTCGCGGACGGGAAGGGACACTAGGGTGGTGGTTGTGACCGGGGCTTCGAGCGGCATCGGCCGGTCGCTGGGTCTTCGTCTGGGCGTCGAGGGTTACCGGATCGGGTTGATCGCCCGCCGCGCTGGCGAGCTCGAGCGGGTCGCGGCCGAGGTCGCCGCCGGCGGCGGATCGGCCGTCACCGCCGTCGCGGACGTCGCGGACCGTGCCGGGCTGCGGGCGGCCGTGGCGGTGGTGGAAGGGCGATTCGGTCCGGTCGACGTGATGGTCGCGAACGCGGGTTTCGGGGCTCCCACACGGCTGGATCCGCTCAATACCTCCGACGTCGAACAGACGATGAGGGTCAACATCCTGGGAGTGGTCTATTCGATCGAGGCCGTGCTGCCGGGGATGCTCGCGCGGGGACGCGGGCACTTGCTGGCGATTTCGAGCCTGGCGGCGTTCAAGGGCTTGCCGGGCGAGTCGGCCTATTGCGCCAGCAAATCGGCGGTGAACGTCTACATGGAGGGGCTGCGGATCGCGCTGCGAACCAAAGGAGTCGTCGTGACAACGGTTTGTCCGGGCTTCGTCCAGACGCCGATGACTCCCATGGAATCGGCGACGCCCTTCATGATCTCGGCCGATAGGGCGGCGGGACACATTGCCCGGCTGATCTCGCGGCGGCGTGGAGGGGTCGTTCGCTTTCCATGGCCGATGTCGATCCTGATGTCGATCCTGGCCCGGCTTCCTGACGCGGCCGTCGCGCGCCTTGTTCACGCCGGCGCCGATCCAGCAAAGGCGGGAGGGCGCCGATTGATCGACCTCGCCCTCAAGATGCTGCTCGACGAGAAGGCTCGGTTCGCGGCCACGGTGCTGGGCGTCGGTTTCGCGGCGGCCCTGGTTCTGGTGCAGGTCGGTCTCTTCTTCGGCCTGCTCGAGAACGCCAGCATCACGATCGACCGGCTCGACGCCGACCTGTGGGTCACTGCCCGAAACACGCCGAACGTCGACTTCGGCAATCCATTCCCCGAGAGCTACGTGCAGCGCGTGCGCTCGGTGCCGGGGGTTGCGCGGGCCGATAACTTGATCGTCTGGTACGCGGTCGTCGCCTTGCCCAGCGGTGCGAAGGAGTCGGTAGTGTACTACGGCCTGGAAAACTTCCCGGCGTGGCATTTCCCTGGGATATCGAATCGGGCAACCCGGCCGATCTTCGCCGAGGGCGGTACGTGATGCTGGATGCCTCGGCCGAGCGGCGGTTCGGGCCGTTCCAGGTGGGGGATTATCCGCGAGTTTCAGGGCCGCCGGCTCAAGATCATCGGCCGGACTCGTCAGGCCTTGTCGTTCACGACCAGCTCCGATCGCGTTTCTCGATTACCGGCTGGCGCAGTCGCTCTCGCCCGATGAGCTCGCCGGGCGGACGACGTTCATCGTCGTCCGGCTCGAGCCGCACGCCGACCTCGCGGCCGTCCGGCGCGAGATCTGCCGCCGGCTGCCCTACAACGACGTGCATACCAAGGCGGAGTGGGCCAGGCGTTCGCGCGGCTACTGGATCGAGAGCACCGGGCTGGGGCTGACGCTGTTTCTTGACCGTCGCCCTGGGCGCGCTCGGTCGGCGTGGTCATCGTGGCTCAGACGCTCTACGCCTCGACGACCGAGCACCTGACCGAGTTCGGCACGGTCAAGGCGATGGGCGGCGGCAATCTCACGGTTTACGGGATCATTGCCGAACAGGCGTCGTATCGCGGCGGTCCTGGGCTATCGGCGTCGCCGCTGGCGCTGGCATACGGCCTGGTGCCGGTCCTGGCGCGGCTCGACATGAAGATGATCGTTTCGCCGACGCTGGCGGCCCTGGTCTTCGTGGGGACGCAGGTGCTTTGCCTGGGCGCCGCGATGCTGTCGTTCCGCAAGGTGGCATCGCTCGACCCGGCGATGGTCTTCCGGGGCTGAGCGCGATTCGTGCGAAGGGAGGCCGCGATAGGGTGGCCGTGCTCGTGGCGACGCAATGTGACGAAGACCTACCGCGAAGGGCGGCACGAGGTGCCTGTGCTCCGCGGGGTCTCGCTGTCGGTCGCGCGCGGCGAAGTCGTGGCGCTCGTGGGGCCCTCGGGCTCGGGCAAGACGACGCTGCTGTGCATCCTGGGCTGCTTGCTCACCGCCGACCGGCGGCCAGCGTCGTGATCGACGGCAGACGAGATCGACGCCGGCACGTCCCGATCGGCTCCGAGAGCGGTCGGCGCCGATCGATCGGCTTCGTGTTCCAGCAATTCAACCTGTTCCCGTCGCTGACCGCCATCGGAGAACGTCCAGTATGCCCTCAACCTCAAAGGCTGGCGCGGTCCAAGGCGCGCGCGCGAGGCCGACCGAGTGCTCGAGAGCGGTCGGCCTGGGCGATCGCAAGGACTTCCAGCCCCGCGAGCTTTCCGGCGGCCAGCGCCAGCGCGTCGCGGTGGCGCGGGCGCTCGCCGGCCCGGCCGCGGTGATCCTCGCCGACGAGCCGACCGGCAACCTCGACTCCGAGAGCGGAGCCCGCGTGCTCGCCTTGTTCCGCGACCTGGCGCGGTCCGAGGGCCGGGCGCTCTTGATCGTGACCCACGACCCGCTGGTCCATGCGATCGCCGATCGCATCGTGACGATCCGCGACGGCCGATTGACCCAAGCGGAGGCTTGATCCGATGTCACCGACGATGCTCCTGGGCCGGGTTGTCCTGCCGGCGGCCGGCTTGATCCTGGCCGCGGCCCTGACCTGGCAGTCCGTGCGAGACCTGATCGGCCGCGGCACGCCGGCTGCCCGCCGTCGGACCCGCGGCCAGTCGCCCCGCGCAGTCCGCGGCCGGATCATCGCCGAGGGACGGGTCGTCGCCTATCCCGGTGCCCAGGTCACCGTCGGGACCGAGGTTCTGGGGACGATCATCAATATGCCGGCTGCGAGAAAAGCGGCCGTCCACAAGGGCGACCTGCTCGTGGAGCTCCGGTCCGACGAGGTGCAAGGCCTCGCTCCGCGAGGCCCACCATCGCCTGACCGAGGCCGAGGTCGGCCTCCGCCTCGAGCAGGCCGCGCTCGCGGCTCGACCGGATCCTCCCCCTCGTCACGGGCAAGGAGCCACAGCAGCCGGAAACGCGCCGAGAGTTGCTCGCCGGCGGCCTTGGCCCGCCGCGACGCCGCCAAGGCGGCCGTCGATCGGCTCGACGCCGAAGCGGCCAGGTACCGCATCGTCGCGCCGATCGACGGCGTCGTGATCGCGCGCCACGCCGAGCCCGGCGAGACCGTCAGCCCCGCCGCCCCCCTGGTGACGATCGTGGACCTGAGCCGGCTGCGCGTCGAGGCCGAGGTCGACGAGTTCGACATCGCCAGCGTCGTCTCCGACGCCACGTGCAACGATCACGGCCGAGGGATATCCCGGTCGCCGCTGGCGCGGCGAGGTCGAAGAGATCGCCGACGCCGTCGTCGCTCGCCAGACCCGCCCCCAGGATCCCGGCCGGCCGGCCGATACGCCGCGTCTTGCTCGTCAAGAGTGGCGTTCCGCGAGCCAAGCCCGTTGAAACTGCGGACAGCGCGTCGAGGTCGAAATCGCCGGTCGAGAGCCAGATCAGAAACGTCACGCGGCGAGTAGTCGCGCATCGGGTGGAGAACGGCTGTCACGGCCGATCTGGACGATAGCCGCAGGGATCACGACGCCGGCAGATTGTTCCGAGGATTCGGCAAGTTCAAAGGGTGGGTGACGGGATTTGAACCCGCGATCCCCAGATCCACAATCTGGTGCCTTAACCGCTAGGCCACACCCACCATCGTCGCAGGTCGCTCCGTTCGACACGATAAACCTTGATTTGGGTTCGCGTCAAGGCGGTCAGCGAGCCATCGCACGATGGCATGCACGGCCGGCGATCGGCGCGCGACCGGAGCGAGAAAACGACCCGGATTGCGGGCGGAGCAAAAGGCTCGAAATGTCTGGTTTTGAGCTCGGCTCAAAGAAAATGAAAATAAGGTCTTGACAGGCCAAGATAAAGTCTTGACGTGGGGCCTTCATGTTGATGGGATGAAGCCGCGAGTTGACGGTCGATGCGCGCGTGGCCAAATCGCTGTGGGTCAGCCGGTTGCGAGTGAGCGGTCGGCGCAGCGGGTCGCGAGGCGGACACGGGCACCATGGGGACGTCGGTAGTGCGGATCGGGATCGCCGGATGCGGCATGGCCGCACGGATCCACCTGGACCGGCTCCTGGCCCTGGATGGGGTCGCGATCGTCGGCTGCGCGGACCCCGATCTGCCGGCGGCCCGGGCGCTGGCCGATCGGGCGTCGCATCGGCCGGCCGGCAGCCGCAGCCGCGGCATCGGTCCCGGCCTTCGCCGACCATCGCGAGCTGCTCCGGCAGGTCGCTCCCGACGCCCTGGCGATCTTCACGCCGCATCTGTCGCACTATCGGCTGGCCATGGATGCGCTCCAGGCGGGTTGCCATGTGTTCATCGAGAAGCCGCTCTCGACGAACGTGCAGGAGGCGGCCGATATCGTCAGCCTGGCCCGCGGGCGCAACCTCAAGGTCGGGGTCGGCCATCAATTTCGCCTTTGTCCCAGCCTGGTCGAGGCACGGCGCCGGCTGGCCGCCGGCGCGATCGGTCCGGTGCGGCTGGTGACGGCGATCCTCGCCCGGCCCTGGCTGACCACCTTGGCCAGCGAGGAGAGCACCTGGCGGTTCAATCCAAGGCGGTCCGGCAGCGGCATCCTGGCCGATGCCGGCGACCACCTGGTCGACGCATTGCTCTGGACGACCGGGCAGGTCGCGCAGGAGGTCGGCGCGGTTCAGAGCCGCACGGATCCCGGAGATCGACCTGGTCACCGCCGCCGCCATCCGGCTGGCGGACGGAACCCCGGCCACGCTGGCGATCTCGGGCATTTCGCCCGGGACACTGTTTGTGCTCGAATACTTCGGCGAGCTGGGCCGGCTCCGCGCCACCGACCAGACCCTGGAGGAAGAACGATTCGACAGACCGCCGCGCAGACAGTTCCCTTGCCCGCTCCCAGCCAGACGATCGACGGCAACTTCGTGGCCGCGATCGCCGAGCGGCTCGCCTTGTGCTGCCCGGCCGATCAGGCCCTCGACACCGTGCGACTCCTCGAAGCGATCGCGCGGTCCGCCGCGACCGGCCAGGTCGTTCGACTCATCTAACACGATCATGAAACCAGGAAAGGAGGCGTCGGGCAACCCACGGCTCGTGGATTCATCCGCACGTTCTGACGGTGTTCGGACTCGACCGCGTTCGCGCCCGCGCTGCACGATCGTTTCCAGAGAGTCGACGCGCCCTCGCAAGAGTCTTTCAAGGTCCCCCAGCCGGCATGCCGACCATTCCCGGTAGCAATCGACTCAACATCTCCATGCAGCACGACTTCGATCACACGGGCACGGCCGCCGAGACTCGTGCCCCGACTCGATGGAATCTCGCTGATTTCGATACTTGACAATGAAGTGTCTCCTTGACTACGACTATGGCTCCGCTCTCGGATCGAACCGAGTTCACCCAAGGAGCGAATCGGCCATCCACAGCGCGTTGGTTAGGGGGAATTCCCCGATGAACTCCCTTGGCCTGAGGACTGAATCCATGTTGGACTGTCTGCGAACTGCTCGCCACGGTCGCCGACCCGACTGCCGCCAACGCGATGCGGGATGGCTGGTCGGATTTCCCTCCCCCATTGTTCGCACGACACCCCGGCGAAGAAGCGAAGAATGGACGAGGACGGACGAAGAAATCGACGACGAGGAGGACCTCGACGGCGAAGAATTCGACGACGACGACGAGGAATTCGACGACGAGGAATTCGACGACGAGGACGACGAGGACATCGACGAAGAACTCGACGACGAGATCGACGACATCGACATCGAGGATGACGAGGAAGACGAATTCGACGACGATGAAGACCTCGATGAGCTCGAGGAGGAAGAAGAAGAAGACATCGAGGACCTTTGATCCGCTCCGGCGACCGGTCCAGCGGCCAGACAGCCAGGGACGTCCTCGTCATCGGCTGCGTGTCCGTGCTCCCGCTACGATCTGCGTGGGTGATCGCATGCGAATGATTCCGTGCGTGTCATCCGTGCTGTTCGGCGACCGGTTTACGTTCGGCATGGGCACGCGGGCGTGTTCGCTTGACTGAGAGATGCAGTGTCGAATGCGAGCCGAAGCTCACCGGCAGATGCGGCTGGCGTCTTGTCGAGCGGTCGCATTCCGGCTATCCTGAACCGGCTCTTCTTGCTCGCAGCGAGGTCGGTCCTTTTCTCGGCATGACGACCCAGTCGGTCCGCGTCTGGTCAATTGTGCTCGTTTGCCAACCTGATTCAACGGGAAACTCTGGCAGACCATCTCGCGGCGTTCATGAATGAGCTTCTGATTCTGATGACGAGACAGCCGTCTTCTCATCCGGACTCCGCCCGTGTGAGTCAGATGCTGCAACACTGGTCGGGAGGGAGCACGCTGCGATGGCCGCACCCCTGGATCGTCCGGGCGATTCGTCTTCGGAACGCCCGTCTCCCGAGACCTCGACGCGGCGATTGCGCGAGCAAAGCCAGATCGACTTTGAAATCGAGTTCCTGGGCCGGGTGCTGGAGCGCGATCCCTACTTCGTCGATGCCCTGCGGGTCCAAGCGAACAACCTGGCCGCCAAGGGTCAGTATGCGCGTGCTCTCCAGATCGATCGCCGCTGGTCCGGCTGATCCCCGACGACGCCATCGCGTGGTACAACCTGGCGTGCAGCTACACGGTCCTGGGCATGATCGAGCCGGCCTTCTCCGCCCTCCAGAGGTCGCTGGAGCTGGGCTATCGTTCATCAACCGCCTGCGCCGCGACCCGGATTTGAAAGCCCTGCGCCGTGATCCGCGCTTCGCTCGTCTGCTCCGCCGGTTCGAGTTCTTGGTGTGACAGGCGAGCTGTCCCCGGTGCGGGCGAGCTCGGCACAGCCCGGAGCGAAGAGCGGCGTTCGCTCAGCGGACTTCGCCGCGCTGAATCACCCTACGATTGTCAAATCGACCTTTCTGGAACCGGCCTTCGAGCGTTCAGGAGCGGCCATGACACATCACGAATGGGAGCACGTTCAGGATGCCTGCCGGATGGTTCGTTCGCACTGGCACGGAGTCCCGCGGGTCGGCATCGTCCTGGGCACGGGCCTGGGCGCCCTGGCCCGCGAGATCGAGGCCGAGGCATCGATCCCCTACCCCGAGATTCCCTTCTTTCCGCGGTCGACCGTCGAGAGCCACAAGGGGCAGCTCGTCTGCGGCAAGCTGGCCGGCCAGACGGTGATCGCGATGGAAGGGCGGTTCCACCTGTACGAGGGTTATTCGCCCTGGCAGGTCACCTTCCCGATCCGCGTGATGAAGGAGCTGGGCTGCCGGCTCTTGATCGTCTCCAACGCCGCGGGCGGGCTGAATCCGCTCCACAACAAGGGGGACCTGATCGTCATCGAGGACCACATCAACCTGATGGGACTGAACCCCTGATCGGCCCCAACGACGAGCGGCTCGGCCCGCGATTTCCCGACCTGATCGAGCCTTACGATCGCGGGCTTCAGGATCTGGCGCTCGAAGTCGCGCTCGAGCAGAACATCGTCGCCCACCGCGGTGTCTACGTCGCGGTGGTCGGGCCGAACCTCGAGACCCGCGCCGAGTATCGCTTCCTCCGGGGCATCGGCGCCGACGTCGTGGGGATGTCGACCGTTCCCGAAGTCCTGGTCGCGGTCCACGCCGGGCATGAAAGTGCTCGGGTTCTCGATCGTCACCGACATGTGCCTGCCCGACGCCTTGAAGCCGGTCCGCATCGAGGAGATCATCGCCGTGGCCAACGAGGCCGAGGCCAAGCTGCGGACCATCGTCCGCGGCGTGCTCGGGACGCTGGAACGGCTGACCTCCGGTCGAGTAACCATGTCGACCAACACCAAGCCCTATAAAGAGACGCTGAACCTGCCGGCGACCCGGTTCGACATGAAGGCGAACCTGCCGGTGCGCGAGCCGCAGATCCAGGCCCGATGGCGCGAGCAGGACCTCTACGCTCAGGTCCGCCAGGCCGCGCCGGCCGGCCGCGGCGGGTCCTGCACGACGGCCCGCCGTACGCCAACGGCGAGATCCACATGGGCACCTTGCTCAACAAGGTGCTCAAGGACATCGTCGTCCGATCGCTGACCATGGCCGGGTTCGACAGCCCGTACGTGCCCGGCTGGGACTGCCACGGCCTGCCGATCGAGCACAAGGTGGTCAAGGACCTCGGCCCCAAGGCGGCATCGGATGAGCCACGCCGAGATCCGCTCCCTGTGCCAGACCGAGGCCATGAAGTGGGTCGACGTCCAGCGCACCCAGTTCCGGCGGCTGGGCGTGCTGGGCGACTGGGACCATCCCTACCTGACGCTCGACCCCCGGTACGAGGCGGGCATCCTCGACGTCCTGGCCGACCTGGTCGAGGGGGGCTACGTCGGCCGCCAGCTCAAGCCGATCCACTGGTGCATGACCGATCGCACCGCGCTGGCCGAGGCCGAGCTGGAGTATCACGAAGAGACGACGCCGAGCATCTACGTCAACTTCCCGATGGTCTCGGGCGTGCCGGAGGGCTGGCCGAGTGCCGACGGCCGAGTCGCCGTGGCACGCGATGATCTGGACGACCACGCCCTGGACGCTGCCGGCCAACGTCGCGATCGCCGTCCATCCCGACCTGACCTACGCCGGCGTCCGGTACACCGAGCCGGCGACGGGCAGACCGTCCGGACGATTCTGGCGGCCGACCTGGTCGCCAAGGTCATGGGCCTGGGACGGGTCACCGAGTTCGCCGAGGTCGGCCGGTGCCGCGGCAGGGAGCTCGAGCATGCGCGAGTATCGCCACCCGTTCATCGACCGCGTCAGCCCGATCGTGCTGGCCAGTTACGTCAGCGTCGAGGACGGCACCGGGCTTGGTGCATACGGCCCCCGGCCACGGTGCCGAGGACTACCAGACCGGCCGGGCCTATCGGCTTTCGGTCTTGAGCCCGGTGGACGAGTCGGGCCGGTTCACGAGTCGCGGCTCCCGAGTGGCTGGCCGGCCAGCAGGTTTTCGCGGCCAACCGGGCGATCATCGACCGGCTCCGAGATCGGGTCTATCTCCATCACGAGCAGCCGCTCGTGCACAGCTATCCGCACTGCTGGCGGTGCAAGAAGCCGGTGATCTTCCGGGCGACCGAGCAATGGTTCATCGCGCGTGGACCACAACGACCTGCGCGGGCGGACCCTGAAGGCGATCGGCGAGGTCCGCTGGCTTCCCGGACTGGGGCCGGACGCGGATCGAGGCGATGGTCTCGCTGCGGCCCGACTGGTGCATCAGCCGCCAGCGGTCCTGGGGCGTGCCGATTCCGGCCCTGGGGTGCACCTCGTGCCACACTCAGTTGCTGACCGCCGAGACGGTCCGGCATTTCCGCGACCTGTTCCGCGCGGAAGGGGCCGACGTCTGGTTCACCGGCCGGTCGACGAGTTGCTCCCCCCGGGCGCCGCCTGCCCGCAGTGCGGCGGGACGTCGTTCCGCAAGGAGGGGGACATCCTCGACGTCTGGTTCGAGTCGGGCTCCAGCCACCGCGCCGTGCTGTCGCAAGACTTCGATCTGGGCTACCCGGCGTTCATGTACCTGGAAGGCTCGGACCAGCACCGCGGCTGGTTCCAGTCGTCGATCCTGACGGCCGTGGGAACGACCGGCGACGCGCCGTTCGAGACAGGTGCTGACCCACGGGTTCGTCGTGGACGAGCAGGGGCGGAAGATCTCCAAGTCGCTGGGCAACTACATCCCCGCCGACGAGATGACCAACCGATACGGTGCCGACGTGCTGCGGCTCTACGTCGCCAGCATGGACTACGCCGACGACATCAGCGTCAGCGAGCGCGGCATCAAGGAGATGTCGGAGGCCTATCGCAAGATCCGCAACACGTTCCGCTACCTGCTGGGAAACCTCGAGGATTACCGGCAGTTCGACCCGGACGCAGGTCGACCCCGGCCGACTTGCACGAGATCGACCGCTGGGTGCTCGGCCAGCTCAACAAGGTGATCCGCGACGTCCGGGCGGCGTACGAGCGGTTCGAGTTCTACCGGGTCTATCAGCGGATCTACCAGTTCTGCGCGGTCGAGCTGTCGAGCTTCTACCTCGACGTGCTCAAGGACCGGCTTTACGCCGAGGCGCCCGCGAGCCCGGACCGCCGCGCCGCCCAGTTCGTGCTGGCCCGGCTGCACGACTCAACTGACCCGGCTCTTGGCCCCGATCATCCCGCACACCGCCGAGGAGTCGTGGGATTACCTGCCCGGCGACAGCCCGGAAAGCCCTCGAGCGTTCACCTGGCGCGAATTTCCCGAGGCCGACCCGCGGTGGGACGACGCAGAGCGCGATGTCCGCTGGGACGAGCTGCTCGAGACTCCGCGAGCAGGTGCTGATCGCCCTCGAAGGGCTGAGGAAGAGCAAGCAAATCGGCAGCGCCCAGGAGGCCAAGGTCCGGATCGCCACCAACCGGCCGGAGCACTGGCTGCCCGATCGCGAGCTGCTGGCGACGCTCTGCATCGTCTCGGAGGTCGAGATCGTCGCCGACCCGGCGGCGACCGCCGAGACGGTCACCGCGCCGCGTCTCCGTATGCCAAGTGCGAGCGGTGCTGGAATCTATCGGCCGACTGTCGGCCAGGATCACGAACATCCGACACTTTGCGAGCGTGTGTGCGGCGTGGTCGATGCTGACCGAGGAAACTTCGGCGCTCGTGCGCGCGACCCAGTGCCTCGATCGGGTCGCGCGATCCGTGCGACTGCCGATGCCGGCGATCCCTGCTCGTCAGATTTGAAATCTCCCGAACGGCGTTCATAATTCAGCAACCACGAACCTTGCGTCCGGGAGATTTCGCATCATGGCTGAATCGCTGCGCGATCCGCCGATCATCGAATCCGCCGATCCGGCTGGCGGTGTGCGTTCCGGGCGAGGGGACGACGCTCCAGAACCTGATCGAGCGGATCCGGACCGGGCGGTTGAAGGCCGAAGTCGTCCAGGTCGTGGCGAGCCGGCCGCGGATCGGGGCCATCGCCCGCGCCGAGGCCGCGGGCATCCCGCTCGCCTTGGCCAACTACAATGCCCGGTCGCGGGCCGAGTTCAGCGCATCGGTCTTCGATCCGATCCGCCACAGCAAGTCCGACCTGGTGATCCTGGGCGGCTTTCTGTCGTTGCTCACGATTCCTCGCCGACTACAAAGGACGCGTGATCAACGTCCACCCGTCTCTGATTCCGGCGTTCTGCGGCAAGGGCTTTTATGGCTCCAAGGTTCACGAGGCCGTGCTCGAGGCGGGCGTGAAGCTCAGCGGCTGCACGGTCCATTTCGTCGACGAGACCTACGATAACGGCCCGATCATCCTCCAGCGAGCCGTGCCGCGTGCTAGAAGACGACACGGTCGAGACGCTGGCCGCCCGCGTCTTCAAGGAAGAGTGCAAGGCGCTCCCGGAAGCCATCTCGCTGTACGCCGAAGGCCGGCTCAAGATCGAGGGCCGCCGCGTTCACGTGTCGGCCGTCGCGTGCTGGATTGCCGATCGATCGATCAGAGCAGAGAGCTGGTCGAGCCCACGCAGGCCGATCGGCTCGCGGCTGGCGAACGGCTCGGCGTGTCGGACGCCGGCCAACTGCCCCCAGTATCGGGTGCGGTCGCAGACCGACTCGATCACGCCGGGCCGGCCCTCCGGCTGGTTGTCCACCAGTTGCGAGCGGAAACGATCGCAAGGCGCAGCTTGGCGTCGAGCTGGTCGGAGATATCGACGACCAGGCTGGGCCGCTCGACGATCCGCAGGTGAACGCTGAAGTAATACAGGATCCGGGCGGGGTGAAACGGACTCGCCGGCGATGTCTGACTTGGTGAGCTTGCTCCAGAACCGCGCGTCCTCAACCAGCTTGGTCGCCGCGGTGTGGTCCGGGTGGGCATCTTCCCAGTAGGGAGCGAACAGAGAGCCGCGGCCGCACCTGGCGGAATACGGCCGCCAGCGGCCCGGCGATGGAGCAAGGTCGGTTCCAGACTCCGGTTGGGAAGGCCGAGGTTCTTTCGCCAGGGGTTGCCCAGGGCGGCATTGGCGGCGGCGGTCTCGGCCGCGCGCCGCTCGGGGCTTCCCAGCGGCGTCGGCTCGCCGCTGGTCAGGTCAAGGATTCCGACCGACCAGCCCTGCTGGATCAGCCGGACGATCGTACCCCCCATGCCCAGCTCGGCATCATCCGGATGCGGGGCGACGACTAAGGCGTCGAGCATGGCTGGTTGTCTCGAGCCAAGGGAAAACGTGGACGCCAGGTGCCGGCTCACATCATAGTCGATGACACGCAAGAATCGCTTGCTCGCTAAGTCCGGCGATGCGGACGGACGAGACAAGACGGCAGTGACCGGAATGGTGGTTCATCGTGCGCTTGTCGCGAGGTTCGTCCCGGTTTGAGGAATCGTCTGGGCGTATGTTAAACTGAAACATCGTGGCAGGACAGCCTGCGTCGAAGCACCGCCGGCGTGAGGGTTTCGGCACGCTCGGTTGCGACAGCAGGCAAGACGGGCCAGGATCGGAGAAGAGTTGATGCCGCGATTCGTCAAACTGGCGACCCTGAACGAGCTCCCGGTCGGTGCCGCCAAGGAAGTCGAGTTCGAGGGGCGGGTTTACGCACTCTATAATATCGACGGCGTGATCTCGGCGATCGATGGGATTTGCCCGCACCAAGGAGGCCCGCTCGCCGACGGAAGCGTCGAGGGAACGACGGTCACCTGCCCCTGGCATGGCTGGCAATTCGATGTCCGGACCGGCAAGACGCCCCTGGGCCCGAAGATCACGCAGCCCGTCTACGAAGTCAAGATCGAGGGTCAGGACGTGCTGGTCGCCGTTCCGTGAGCTGAGAACGCTGGACGATCTGTCCGTACTGGCTCGATCCGACCGTCCGCTCGCGCGACGTCCCTCGTCTCCCAATTCCAATCGACCTCGACGATCAAGACCGGTGACGCGATTCCGCCCGTTCCGCAACTCTGATCCCCCTGCTCTGGTCAGGCTCTGGAACCAGGCGGTTCCCGAGTCGCGGGATCGTGCATTCCGTTGCGCGTGCACGAGCTCGATACCCACGCACTTGGAACCGTCAACTTTGAGGCAGCCGGGTCTGATCGTCGCCGAAAGGGAAGGCCGGATCGTGGGGTTTGTCCATGCGGGATTCGGTCCCGACCTAGCCGATCGAGTCGACCCAGCCGTTCAGCTTTGCTCACGAGCTCGGGACGGTTGCCATGCTGGTCGTCGAGCCCGAGCTCGACGGATCCGAAGGGCTGATATCCGGCCTGATCGCCGCGGCCGAGCGTTATCTTCGCGGGCGGGGGCCAAGGTGGTGTACGCGGGCGGCCTGTTTCCCTTCAATCCGTTTTACTGGGGACTCTACGGCGGCAGCGAGGGCTCGGGCGTCCTCTCGCGGCACGAGCGGTTTCAGCACCGCGTTCATCGAGCGGGGATACGAGCCGGCCGGCACGACCGTGCTCCTGGAAGCGGATCTCGGCGTACCCGAGCCGCGCGATCCCCGCGCGGTCCTGATCCGCCGCCAGACACAGCTCGAGTTCCTCGACGATGCGCTGCCGGCTGCACTGGTGGCAGAACCTGGCGCTCGGGGATTTCCAGATCCATGAAGGCGCGATTACTCTCGAGGGCCGACGGTCCCGGATCGCCGACGCGGAGGCGTGGGACATGGGCTGGTTCGGCCGCGGGGACGGCCTGGCGCGGATCGGCCTGATCAACCTGGAGGTCGCGGCCGCAGCATCGTCGCAAGGGTTACGGCCGCTTCCTCGTCAGCGAGATCTTCCGCCGTGCGCGAGAAAACCTGCGTCGCCTCGGTCGCCGTGCAAACCTCGGCGGAAAACGAAGCCGCGCTCTCGCATCTACGATCACTCGGCTTTCAGCCGGTCGATCAGGCGACGCTTTACCGGCTGCCCGCTGTTTCCGACCTAGATGCGTGATCACCGGCCGGGATGCGTCAAAGAGGGCAAGTTGCTCTTGATGGCGTCGCCATCTTTGGTATCCATTGACGAATTCACCGCGGTCGATCGGCGCGATTGACCGGGCCGTGCCGCCGATCGCGGCACGTGCCCGCCGGCCCTGCCGCCGACCGGGCTGTGCGCGGACTGAAACCGACCGCCATGGACGCTCTTTAGAGGATCGATAGTCTCATGGCACGACGAACACTGAATCGACGAGAGCTGCGAGCCGAGGCGGAAGCCGCCGAGGCGATGGGGCATCTCGACTCAAGCCGGACCGAGGCACGCCCCTCGGCCAGAGCGGAACCGGCAAAACGGCCCAAGCCCGCCGCCGGCCGAGAATGCGGGTCGTCTGGGCCGTCTGCGACATCGGCGGACGAACCGTGGCGACATTCGACTACCCGTGCAAGGCAGATGCCGAGGCACTGATCGCCAGTTGAAGGCGCAGGGGAAGGGGACGCACTTCCTCCGCTCGCTCAAGGAGCCGATCCAGCCCGATCCCGCATGAATTGAGGGTGACCGATCCTCAGAACGGTCGCTCGGGAATCGGGTCGACGATCGAGCGGAAGTCCCGTGGTCCACGCCAATCTGCTCGGCTTTACCCATTCTCCGGCCGTCTGGCAAATCCACGGTCCGCGGCTGCGCCAGCGCGTCTCGGTAGGAGCTGGGGCCCAGCGAATCATGAACCACGTCGAACGGCCAGGGAAGCCAGTGGCGAGCGTGACGACCGCCAGGCCCGCCAGCTCGGCAAGAGGAACGTCGAGCCGGCCGATCGATCCCCCGCACGATCGCCCGGACAATCTTGTCGGTCGGCTCGCCTTGCGGGGCTGACCGCGGCTCCCTGGGCCTGTCTCCGAGAGCCACCTGGCGGAATTCGCTGTGCGGTTCGGCCCGGACACGCGGCCCAAACCCGAACGCCCGTCCCCATTAACTCGTAATGCAGGCTCTTCACAAGTCCGTTGACGGCGTGCTTGCTGGCCACATAGACCGCCGAGTCGCGAAGTCCGATAAAGCCGAGAACCGACGAGATCTGCAGGATCTGGCCGGATCCCCTGGCTTTCATGGCCCGAGCGGCCTTCTGCTAAGGTCGATCAAGGCGATCGAGATTGAGGTCGATGATCCGCTGGATCGCCGCGGTGTCCTGGGTCACGAACTCGGAATAATTTCCCATCCCGGCGTTATTCACCAGCAGGTCGAGTCCCCCGGGCATCGCGTCGGCGCTGGTCCCAGAGCCGCTGGCGGAAGTCGGGGTCGGTGAGGTCGCCCGCGAGGATCTGGACCCGTCCCGGGGGCAGCTCCTCGGCCAAGGCCTCGAGCAGATCGAGCCGTCGCGCCGTCGCCAGCACCGTCATTCCCCGGTCCGCGACAAGCTGGCGCACCAGCTCTCGCCCGAGGCCGGACGACGCACCCGTAACGAGTGCATTGCCATTCTTTTGCGTCATGGTGGGTCGCTCCGAGGGCCCCGATCATTCATCGAAAACACCGTCGAGGACGATTCGATCGCGGACGACCGGTCGCGCTTGCGGTTTTTCCGGGTTCGTCCGCTCTTCGAATCATCCAAGGCCCCTTCGGTCTGATTGTCCGGGCATAGACCCGCGTAGTAGAATGGTTTCGTGCGTAAACCTGACACCCGGAATGATCGACAACCGAGCTTGGGCACGGCGACTGCCCTGGGAGCGAGGATTCGCCGTGGCCGCCATCGACGATCGCCAGACCGTCACGAAGACTGCTTCCAGGCCGCTCACCGGGGCGGACGTTCTGGTTGAGTCGTTGGTCCCGGCACGGGGTCGACGTCATCTTCGCATATCCGGGCGGCGCGAGCATGCCGATGCACCAGGCGCTGACGCGGTACCGCGACCGGATCCGGACCATCTTACCCCGGCACGAGCAAGGGAGGCATCTTCGCGGCCGAGGGCTACGCCCGAGCCACCGGCAAGCCGGGCGTGGTGATGGCGACGTCGGGACCCGGTGCGCTCAACCTCGTCACCGGACTGGCCGACGCCAAGATGGACTCCGTCCCACTCGTCGCCGATCACCGGGCAGGTTCCCAGGCACGTGATCGGCACCGACGCGTTCCAGGAAACGCCGATGGTCGAGGTCTCGCGGGCGATCACCAAGCACCATTACCTGGTGCAGGATGCCAAGGATATCGCGCGGATCGTCAAGGAAGCCTTTCATCTGGCGCAGCACCGGCCGGCCCGGTCCCGTCTTGATCGACATCCCCAAGGACGTTCAGAATACCGTGGTCTGCAAACCCCGCTTACGACGTCGCGATGGATCTGCCCGGCTATCGGCTGCCGGCGCCCCCATCTCCGGCGAAAATCCAGGAGGTCCTGGCGGCGATTCGCCGCGAGCGCGAAACCGATCATCTACTGCGGCGGCGGAGTGGTGGCTTCGGATGCCACCGAAGAGCTGCGAGAGTTCGCCGCCAGGACCGGCATCCCCGTGGCCATGACCGTCCACGGATTGGGCGCAATCCCCAGCGAGCACTATCTCTCGCTCAACATGCTCGGTATGCACGGCACCGTCTATGCAAATTACGCGATCAACGAGGCCGATCTGCTTCTGGCCTTGGGCGTCCGGTTCGATGACCGCGTGACCGGAAAGCTCAGCGAATTCGCCAAGCACGGAAAAATCGTCCACGTCGACATTGACGCCTCCGAGATCAACAAGAACAAGTTTGCCCACATCCCGGTCCACGCCGACGTCAAATCATTCTTGAAGGCGATCAATCCGCACGTGGTCGCCCGGCGACTGGCGCGAGTGGCACCAGCAGATCGACGAATGGCGCGCCAGCGATCCGATGACGTTCGATCAGCGCGACGACGTGATCTTGCCTCAGTATGTGCTCGAGCAATTCTCGGTCCTGGCCCAGGGTGAGTTCATCATGACCACCGGCGTGGGCCAGCATCAGATGTGGGCCGCGCAGTGGACCCGATTCAAGAATCCACGCACCTGGATCACCTCCGGCGGCCTGGGATCGATGGGCTACGGCTTGCCGGCCGCGATGGGGGCGCAGGCCGCCTTTCCAGATGCGCTGGTCGTCGACGTCGACGGAGACGGCAGCTTCCTGATGAATATCCAGGAGCTGGCCACGATCTTTTGCGAAAACCTGCCGGTCAAGGTGATCCTGCTCAATAACCAGCATCTGGGCATGGTCGTGCAGTGGGAAGACCGGTTCTACGAGAGCAATCGAGCGCATACCTATCTCGGCCCGATTCACAACCCCGAGGCGGTCGGCCAGGGGGACGGGGGTTTGCCCGAGTCAATCTATCCCGACTTCATCGAAATCGCTCGGGGTTTCGGCGTGAAGGCGCGGCAGATTCGCCGCAAGGACGAAGTGGTGGGCGCCCTTTCCGAGATGATTGCACATCCCGGTCCGTACGTCCTCGACGTGCTGGTCCCCTACCAGGAGCATGTCTTGCCGATGATCCCCGCGGGGATGACCGTGCGCGACATCATCAAGGGCTGACGGGCGAGCTGCCGCGGTGCCGGCCTTCCGAGCGAACCGGCGAGCCTTCGCCAGGTGATCGATCGGCTGCGCAGATCAGTTGATCCACGCGGGTTCGTCGATCAAGAGGTTGTATTTTTTCATTTTCTTGTAAAGCGTCGTGCGATTGATGTCGAGCACGCGCGCTGTCTCCTGGCGGTTCCAGTTGAAGGCTTGAAGGGCCTGGATGATGATGCGCTTCTCGGGCTCTTCCAGCGCTTCCTTGAGCGGCCGAACGCCCATGCTCAGGTGAGGGCGCGGTGTCCCGCCGCTGGCGCGCATCTGGCGATTGTGGTTGAGGATGGGAGCCAGATGGTTGGACGTGATCCGTGGGCCGTTGCAGAGTGCGACCGCCCGCTGAATCGCGGCTTCGAGCTCGCGGACGTTGCCCGGCCAGTCGTGCTTTTGCAGGACTTCGAGGGCATCGCGCGTGAATCCCGCGATCGTCTTGTGGAATTCACGGGCGTAGTGGGTCCGGTACGATTCCGCGAGTAGCTCGACATCGGTCCCTCGGCGGCGCAACGGCGGGAGCATGAGCGAAATCACGCTGATGCGATGGTAGAGTTCCTGGCGAAACCTACCCTGGTCGATGAGCGCGGCGAGGTTTTCGCTTGTGGACATGAGTAATCGCGCCTCTCCGGCCGGCGTGGCGTGGCCGGCGCTGGCCTCGTAGTCGCGGAACTGCAGCTCGCGCAAGAGATGAAGCTGAAGCTCCAGAGGAAGGGCGGCGACCTCATCCATGTACAGCGTGCCCCCCTGGGCCTGGGCCAGCTTGTTCGGCCAATCGAGGGCTGCCCCGGACCGGGTCGGCGGCGTCGTTTCTTCCATCACGTGCATCGCGATCTCTTCGCCCAGAGCCGCACCTTCGACCGTGATGAAAGGGCGATCGGCGCCGGAGGAGAGCGAATGGATCAGCCGTGCGAGCAGCGACTTCCCCGTTCCGGGCTCGCCGACAATCAGCACCGAGGTTCGTGTGGACGCGATCGTCATGGCCAGATCGATGACCTGGCGCCAGCTCGGATCATTGCCGATCAATCCCAGCTCCCGAGCGAAATGGTCGATACGCTGCGACGTACCCGAAACCGCGCCCGATGGTGCGGGAGAGCTGGCCACGCCGTCGCTGCTGTTTGAGCCCGCGGAATTCCGGGTCACGAATCGGACCGGGGCACCGGGTGTGAGCTCGTTCGCCGCCGTCACGGGTACGAGTGGCTTGGGTGCCGCGGACGGTGATGTCGAGGCGGCGGGCACGCTCGCCGGTTCGTGGGGCCGCGCCTCGCAGCGCTCGAGCGCCTGCAAGACGGCCGCCCGCAGCTCTGCCGCGGGGACCGGATACTTGAGTACCGCCATCGCTCCCAATCGCAGCGCTTCCTTGGCCCGTTCCGGATGAAGCCGCGGGAACAACAGGATCACCGGCACCTCGCGGTGCTTTCGCCGCACGTACATCAAGAGCTCGAGCGCTTCTCCGTCCAGCGGATCGACTCCCGCCAGCACGAGATCGATGTTATTGCGCTCCATGAGCCGGACTGCCACGCGGTCGGTAGTCGCCTCCTCGATGATGTGGCCGAGCGACTTCAACATCGATGTCAACAGAGCCAGGCCCGCTGGGTCGGGATACAGGATCAAGATGCGTAGCTTGTGCATGGGATTCTTCTCTCAACGCGCTCATGTTCATGAACGCGAAGACTTTTTAGCCTCCTTGAGTTGTCTGTTTGATCGCCTTCTGCTACCGCCCATAGCACTTCATTGAAAACTGGTCAAACGAGTGACAATCCGGGGCCTTTTTCTCGTCCCCCCTCGTCGTCGTTCTCGTTGATCATCATCGAGCAATGTGGTGGCAGTAACTAATCAGGCGGTCCGAGCATGTCGCTCTGATGAAACATCTATGCCATGGATGCAACGGCGTCAAAAAAGGGATCGTGGATGGTCGTCTCTCGTGGAGAGGGGGCCGATGTTGCCGTGGTCGATGGTCTCCGGATGGTAGACCTCGAGCCAGGCTGCGGAAAAACGGGGTGCAAGGATTGATTGCGCCGATCAAGTTGCAGTCAGGCGGAATGACGATTCGAGTCGAGCGACGGACGCGGCGAGCCGCGACCGGGCTGGTTGGACTGGCTTCATGATTCCCGCATGACCGCCACTCCGAGATTCGAGCGATTCTCCGTTGCCCTGCCGGGCAGCTTCAAGCCCTCGGATGTGTCTCATGATAGATATCCAGTAAACGCTCCTGCGTGACGTGGGTGTAGATCTGAGTGGTTGTCAATTTTCGGTGACCGAGCAGTTCCTGAACGCTTCGTAGGTCAGCGCCGTGGTCCAGCAGGTGGGTGGCAAAGCTGTGCCGCAAGCTGTGGGGGCTGGCTGCGCTCACCAGACCAGCACGCAACAAATGCGCTTCCAGCAATCGCCCCACGCTACGTGTCGTCAAGCGGGTACCGCGCTGGTTCAGGAAAAAGGCCGTTTGCTCGGCGGCTTTCGGGCGCCGTAGCGGCAACCAGAGCTTGAGCCAGTGCACGGCGACCACGCCGAGCGGACAGAGTCGCTCGCGCCGCCCTTTGCCCCGTACCCGCGCCAGCTCCTGATCAAAATCGAGGTCGTCAACGTTCAGTCCCACGAGCTCGCTTACCCGCAGACCACCGCCGTAGAGCGTCTCGAGCATGGCACGATCGCGAACGCCGGGCGGTGCATCCGTCGGCACGCCATCCAGCAGCCGAATCACTTCGTCGACGCGAAGCAGACGAGGTAATCGCCGTGGCTGTTTGGGATTACGAAGACCGGCCGTTGGGTCGGAGGTCACCGAACCCTGCCTGCGGAGATACCGGAAGAACGACCGAAGGCTGGAGAGCCGCCGGGCCACGGTGCTGGGGGCGTAGCCCTGCCCCGTCAGCCAAGCCGAATAGCGCCGCAGACGGGCAGGGCTCGTTGTCGCGGGGTCGGCCTCGCGTCCCTGGGTCTCGCGCACGAAGCGGCAAAATAAGCCCACGTCTTGCTCGTATGATCGAATGGTGTGGAACGAGGCGCGACGTTCGGTCCTCAAGTGCTCGAGGAATAGGCTGGCACGATCATCCATCGATCATCCCCTGAAACTCGCCGACTCGACGACGAATCGAGTTCGTTGACCGTCCAGATGATTAGTCGGCAATCGCTCAGCATGTCCTCCCTCCTGTTCTGATTGAATCACAATTAATGGCGATATCGTGGGATCAATCATGTCTCAATATTGCTACGGCGCACAGGCGAGGAGTGACAGTCCTTCCGACTAAAATAGCAATTTCGTCCGAAGACGAAAGCATCAAAGCTCTCCCAGTACGGCTGCGTGCCGGCCGGCGGACGCGGTATCGGCGGACCGGCTGTTAGTCGAACCACGGTCGCGATCCATGGCCATTGAACCCAACAGGCGCGAAAACGCGTTTCAGGAATCGTGAAATATCGAAGGACGACTCCGGTCGCAAAAGACCGAGTCGAATAGGCATTTCCGAGCCGATGCCCCGCGCCGACCGCGCCGAGATCGGGCACGCTCGCCAGGAAGGCCTTTTCCTGAGGGGTCTTGCGGGATATTATTGAAATGCGCCGTGGAGCAGCGGCTAGCTCGCCAGGCTCATAACCTGGAGGTCGTAGGTTCGATTCCTACCGGCGCAACTTTTGTCGATTCATATCGCTATCCGGTTGCCCCCGTGCTCAGGGGGTCTTTTTTTTGCGCCAATCGAATACGCGTCCTCGTGCGGAGATCGAGCGGCCCGATGACCGATCCTGCGCCTCTCTCGGGTTGTTGCGGCCCTTTCCCTCGCGTGCTACTGTGACGTCGCGCGGTAATGGCACTTGCGCCGCCTCCCATCGGGGCCTGGCCTGGCCACTCGAGAATCGACGGAATCGAGCCGTATGGCCGAACTGCACGCTGACGATCCCGAAACGTCGACGCATCACCTTGTCCTACCACGGGATGCGAACCATTACGGAACGCTGTACGCCGGCGTGCTCCTCTCGCTGGCGCTCGAGAGCGGCTACGCAACCGCGTTTCGCGCCGCCGGTATGAACGCCAACCTTGTGCTGAAGCGGGTGCTGGATCTCCGGTGTTATGAGCCGGTGCCGGTCGGCCGCGTGGTCCAGATCCGGGGAAGGCAGATTCATCGCGCTCGGCGCAGATCATCATCGCGCTTGCCGGAACATCGCAGGCCGATCAAGCCTCGCCCTGGATGGACGGTCTGATGCAGTTTGTTCAGGTCGATGCCACCGGTCGCCCGGAGCCGCTCGACCTTGGCCCCGAACCGGAGCCAGCGGAGCTTGATGTTCCCTGGTCGGCCTTGCAAGAACGGGCACGCAAGCTGTTGCGCATCCGCTAGGTCGCAGCTTTTCAGGTCGTGCCGTTCGAGCCCGGCGATAGCCCTGCGATTCGAGCCGGTGTCGGATCCGCCGGGTCGTCAATCCGTCGCGCGATCGAGCGGTTTGCCCGGCAATCGAGCGCGAGTCTGCGCAAGAAACAAGCGGCGTTTCGGAAAACAGCGTATCCAGATCCCGGGTTTCAAGGAGTACTAGATAGTTAAGAATCGTTGCGGGCACCGGCCAAACGCAGAGCAAGTTCGCGGGGGCCGTTTCATGGGCAGGCTTCGAGGTCGATCCAGTGGCGCGCTGTTCCGGCAGCTCGAGCGTTTGTACCTTGGCGGTTCAGCGGTCGGAGCGACAGAAGGCGAGCTGCTAGAAAGATTTGTATCCGGACGCGACGAATCGGCTTTCGAAGCGCTGCTGGCTCGACACGGGCCGATGGTGCTCCGCGTGTGCCGGCAGTTGCTGCGCGACCCGAACGACGTGGACGACGCCTTCCAGGCGACGTTTTTGATTCTCGTTCGCAAGGCAGGTACGTTGCGCCGTTGCGAGCTGCTCGGCAACTGGCTGTATGGAGTCGCTTACCGCGTGGCGATGCGCGCTCGGGCGCTCTCCGCACGTCGGACGGCTCGATTGGCCTCGGCCCCGGCCAGCGTGGCGAGCCTCGCGTCGGAACGCGGGGCACGACAGATGAATGTCAGTTCCTCGACCGACGGGGATGCGGAGGCCTCCCCGTGGTTGGTCCGGGAGATCAGCCACTTGCCGGAGAAGTACCGGACGCCGATCTTGCTTTGCTACATGGAAGGATTGACGCACGACGAGGCGGCCCATCGCCTGGGCTGGCCGCTGGGCACCGTCAAGGGTCGGCTCGCTCGTGCCAAGGATCTGCTCCGCAGTCGGCTCGTCCGCCGCGGCGTCACTCTCTCGGTCACGGCTCTGGTTTCCGCCCTGGTTGAAAGAGACGCCCGATCGGCTGTGCCACCGTCCCTCGAATATGCGACGCTTCACGCCACCCAGGCAATGGCCGGCACCGCCGGCGCGTCGTTCGCGACCACGTCCGCCGTCTCGATACCCGTCGCAGCGCTCGTCGAAGGAGTATTACAAGCCATGTTCCTGAATCAAGCCAAAATGATCGCATTCTCCTTGCTCTTGCTCGCGGGCACCGCGGCCACCGGCGTGGTGGTGACCGCGAGTTGTTCGCGCGGACGGGACGACGCCGGTCAATCCGGCCGAGCGCGATCGGCAGTGCCCAAGGGAGTGGATCGGCGGGCGGATGCGCGGTCATCGCGGCACCATCACAGGGTGCGAAGGAGGCGACCTCTCCGCTCCTCGCCGAGCAAATCGGCGCAGCGAGCGCCTCGTTCGACAAACTGCTCTCCGGCCTGCAAGATCCGGCGGTCGCGGACATCGATCAACTGAGCCGGTGGTCGTCTGCGACGCTTGGGGCTGATCTGATCATCGCTTCCGGCGCGAGCGATCGGGTCGCCGCAATCGAGGCCCACCGCGATCGGTTGAAGGCGCTGCACGAAAGGACGCAAAGGATACCCGTTTCGGCCGACAACCAGCCCGTCAAGGCCGATCACGCGCGTGTGGCCCGACAGGCGGCCGAGGAATTACTCGAGGAAGAGAAGCGAAGGTCCGCCCCTCACGTGCTTGCGGCACTACGAGCCGCGCGAGGAATTACTCGAGCAGCGAAGGTCCGGCGAGAGTGTCGAGCCGGGGAGTTTCGAGGAGACGGCGAAAGCTGCCGCGACGGGGAGCGCGCCCAGGCCGTCAGGTGCAGGTGGAATGATGGCCGCGATGGCCCCGGCGAAACCACCGGCCGCGGATCAGAGCGCTGCGGCTCGCGCTCAAACGCCCGGGACGCCGATCGGTGCGGGGATGATGGGCGCCATGATGCGCGGAATGGGCGGCGGAATGGCCGGCGGAATGGGCGGCGGAATGGCCGGCGGTATGGGCGGCGGCAGTGCGCCGAGATTTGAGATGGCGCCCGAAGCCGTGAATCGAAGGCTTCGCGCCAGCATCGCGTCCACGGCGGCCCAATTGGAAAGCGGCGAGGAGAATTCTCCCAATGAGGCAGTTCACAAGTGGCTTCAAACTCCGATTTCGATGAAGTTCGCCCAGGGAATTTCGCTTGAAGACGTCTTGTCAAACATCAAAAACGCGAAAACGCTTGCCAACGCTTCGTCGATTCCGATCTACGTCGATCCCGAAGGCCTCCAGAAGGCGCAGGTCACGCTTCAGTCTCCCGTGAGCATCGATCTGGAAGGCGTTCCGCTCAAGACCTCGCTCCGGCTGATCCTGAAGCAATTGGATTTAGCGTATTGCGTGCGCGGCGGTGTGCTGATCATCAGCTCGGTGCCCGGAATTGCCGACGAGCTGAACGAAGAGCTCAGCGAGCAGGAGGGTAAACGCCAGGGCGTCGGCTCCGGCCTTGAGTGACCTCCGGCGAGTCAGTCGACGATCGTCATCCCTTCGGCCGCGGCTCGAGGGTCAACGCGCCGGGTCATGGGCAGCTCGATGACAAACGTGGCTCCCATGCCGGGACGGGACGTGACCGAGATCTTGCCGCCGTGTTCCCGGACAATCTTCTGCGAGACCGGCAAGCCCAGCCCGGTCCCGCGCGAGCCTTTGCTCGAGGCAAAGATCTGAAAGATGCTCGGGATATCGGCCTCGTCGACGCCGACGCCGTTGTCGCTGACGCTGATTCTTGCGATCGCGGGATCGGGCTGCCACTGGGTCGTGATCGTAACCTGGGCGTCCTGCCCGTCTTCGCTGGCGTCGATAGCGTTGGTCACAATGTTCAAGACGGCGCGATGAATGCCTTCGGCGTCGATCAAAACGCGCGGCAGATCCTGGCACGGGTTCCAGGTCAGTGCCACCCCCAGCTCGGCGGCGCGGGACTGCATGAGCTCGACGACGTCGCCGACCGTCTCGTTGAGGTCGGCCGATTCGAGCGCGGGCTCGCGGTCCTTGGAGAATGAAAGCATGTCCATCACGAGGTTATAGATCTTGGTCTGGTTCTTCTCGACGATCGTCCACCCGCGGCGGACGACAGACTCGTCTTTGTCGTTGAGGCCGAGGTCGATCAGATAGCTGCCGCCGCGGATGCCCTGGAGGATGTTCTTGATGTGATGCGACAGGGTCGCGATCGTCTGCCCCACCGCGGCGAGACGCTCGGCCTGGATCTTGTCGTTATAGAAGCTGGTATTCTCGATCGCCAGGCCGGCCTGGTGGCCGATCGCGACCATCAGCATCAGCTGGTCCTGGCTGAACCGTCCGCGCCCTGGGGCCTTGTTGCCGGTTTCCGCGGCCGCGCCGCCGGCCTGGATGTCGGCGTAGAGGGCGCCGAGCGTGGTATGACGCCCCTGGATTGGAACGCAGATGGCTTCTCGGATCTGGTAGTCGACGATCGACTGAGCGGGGCTGAACCGTTTGTCGGTTGGGGCATCGGACGTGATCACCCCTTCGCGTTTTTCGAGGACGTACTCGACGATCGTCTGCGAGATGGTCATGCGCTCGTCGGGCTCGGCCCCTTGACGCCATCGCACAGCCTTGGGGACGAGCTGGCCGGTTTCGTCTTTCAGCAGGATTGCCCCTCGGTCGGCCCCGATCGACTCGAAGACCAGCTCGAGGATCTGGGGCGAGAGGGCGTCGATGTCGAGGATGTTGCTGATCGCCTGCGTGGCGCGGTACATGACCGACAGATTCATCAGGCGCTCGCGCAGCCAGCCCGCCGCGACTTCCGGGGCTTGGAGCACCCGTGATCCTTCGCCCGAGGGTATGCTGCGCAGGATTGCCGAACGGTCGTCGGGGCTGCTCTTCGTGAGCAAATCGACGCGCGCGGTCAGATCGCGATGAGTCCCGCCGTTCCCGCCATGGAACAGCATGACGGTCTGGCCAACCTGCACTCGGTCGCCCGAGTTCAAAGGCGTCTGGTCGATCGGCTGCCCATTGACCAGCGTGCCATTGGCGGAGTTCAGATCGACGATCCGATACCTCTGCCCGTCGAGCCTGAGCTCGGCATGCCGGCGCGAGACTTCGGTGTCGTGGAGCCTTACGGCATTCGAGTTATCCCTGCCCAGGGCCACGGGACTGGACAAAAACTCGAACCGCTTACCCTGGTCGGCCCCTTGGATGACAAACAAGGAGGCCACGAGGCATTTCTCCTCGGCCCTGGTCTGGCGACGCAAGCAAGTCTTGCGCCGGGAACTTTCAGGCTAACGCACCTCCCTCTCTAGCGTCAACCCGTCGGGGTGGTGCCCGGCGACTCGATCATTTTCAACGTAGCGGCTCACTCTCCCGAGCCGACCTGGCTCAGATCGGCTTGCCAAAACCCTCCGGCTACGTCTGCGGCGTGAACAGGATGATCTCGATGCGGCGGCCCGATCCGGCGGCCGGCGCAGGATCGAGGCTGGGAGGGACATGGGTCCCGAAGCCGACGGCGGCGACCTTGCGAGTCTTGAACCAGCCCGCCGACTGGATCGAGTGCTTATCGACCAGGTACCGCCGCACCGACTCGGCCTGTTCCTGCGTGAGCACTTCCGCGAGATCCTGGTTGCGGCCGTCGTCGGTGAAGGCCGCGATCACCACGTGAGAGCTCGGGCGGCCAGCCCACTTGCACCAGCGGCCGATCTCGTCCAGCCGCGTCTGACCCACCGGTGTCAAGACCGAGCGCCCTGGCTCGAACAGATCCTCGGCGCGGATCACGCGACTGTTCCGCGTCGCGCCCGGCTGAAACAGCACGCGCTCGCGGTCGAGGTACGCGCGGCGCTCGAAGTACCGCGACAGCGGCCAGGTCTCTTTCAAAGCCGCCAGGTTTTCATCGAGTGCGGTCAGCGTATGCTCACCCCGATGCGACAGCTCGACCAGGCTTTGGTAGACCTGGTCGTCTCGCACGAGCTTTCCCAGACTCCCCTCGCCTCGGCGGATCGAGGCCGCGATCGCATTGAGCTCTCCAAGCCCATCCTGGGCGGCACGGGTCGCGTCATCCAGCCGGGCCAGCGATGATGCAGCCTTCTTGATCAGGTCGTTCATCTCGACGGGCCGCTCGGAACCGATCAGATCGAGCTCGAGCGCGCGGCGGCGCAGCGAGGTGCCAGGCGTCAGCTCGACGACTTTGGCGCCCGACCAGCCCTTCGGACACAATCCGCGCGACGGCATCAGTGCGAACGAGGTGCCTGAGCCGCTCGTCGATCCGCAACACCAGTTCGACGGCCCCGCCCGGCTCGCGCGGGGCGACCACCCGCTCGACCACGCCCGCGTCGATTCCCTGGAGCCGGACCCGATCGCCGGCCTGCATCCCGCTGATCGTCTCGAATTGGGCGCGGACGTGGAAAGTCGGCTGCAATTGCCAGCGCCGTCCAGCAACCTGATGCAGCCAGAAACCCCCGAGCGCCAGCACCGCCAGCGCAAACCCGCCGCTCACCAGTGCTCGCCGCCACCCGAATTCGCGCGTCATCGTGAGTCACCTCGCAGGGGAAAACTCGAGCAGTCGTCTAGCCGGTCCAGCCCATCGATTGGACGCCGGCCTGGATCATGGGGACCATCACCAGATTGGAAGCAAACACGGCAAAGCTCGATCGAACCACTCCGTGGGTGGCGGCGCGCCCGATTGCCTCGGTGGAGCGGCCGGCGTTTAGCCCCGTCCAGCACGCGATCAGGCCAACGAGGAGCCCAAAAATCGCGGTTTTCAATGTCGCGGGGACCACGTCGCAGAGCCGCAGAAACAACAGCGATTTGCTCCAGAACAGCCAGGCATTGGACCGGCCGGCCGCCAGTTCGGCGCCCAGCCCGCCGAGCAAGGCTGACGCGTCCATGATCACTGTTAGTAACGGGACGGCCAGTGCGCAGGCGATCGCTCGCGGCGCGACCAGCGTCCGCACCGGATCGGCCCCAGCACCACCCGTGCGTCGATTTCCTCGTTCAGCACCATCGAGCCGAGCTCGGCGGCGAGCCCCGCCCCCATGCGGGAAGCGACCAGCAAACCCGTCAACAGCGGGCCTATCTCGACAAGCACGGCCACCGCCAGAAAGCTCGGCAAGGCCGATTCGGCACCATTGGCCACCAGCAGGCGATACGTTTGGAGCCACACAACCGCACCCACAGTCAAGCCGGCGCCGGCGACGATCGGCAGGCTCTTGACCGCGATGTGCTCGAATTGCCGGATCACTTCGCCGAAGCGCTGAAAGAGCGCGACGGGCGCCGCGCTGCATGTCCGGGCGGCAAAGTCGATGAAGCTGCCGAGCGCCTCCAGCCAGATCAGCCCCGCCGCGTTCATCTCGGGTCGCCTTTCGCTCGTTCCTCCGCCGCCCACCTGGACGCCGGGACCGAGCCCAACGGCCACGCCGCCAGTGCCATGGTAATTCGTTCAGCGTGCGCTTCGCAACACGATCTACCCGCGTGCCGAGTCGCCCCGTGGCCGCGGCCTCGCGCTGCCGATCGGCTCTCCACGCTGGACGCGGCCGCATTTGACCGGATGCCCGCGAGGCTCAGTGCCGCGACTTAACTTGCGGCCGGTCCACGGCAGTGTGATAATCAAAACGACTCTGCTCTGCGGTCGACGGGAAACCGATGTGTCCTGCCTCGGACGACGGAGTGCGCTTCGGCCCAGGTTGCCGTTCCTGCGTTGTCGCGGGGGACCGTTCGGGGAGCCTCGAACCCTGACTCACGCTCATTCCCGCATCCGTGCGGATGGTCGTGAAGGAATCCAGCGCCGTCACATGGATCCGTACCTTGTCCTTGGCTTACCCCGAAATTGCACGCGCCGGCAGGTCCAGGAAGTCTTCCGCGCAAAAGCGCGTAACGCGCATCCGGATCTCGGTGGCGACGAGCGAGAGTTCATCCACATTTGCACCGCCTACAGGACGATTCTCGCGGATCTGGAGTCTAGCGGCTCATCCCAGACCTCCGACGCGGCCAGCGAAGCCGACGATCGCCCGCGGCGGCGGAATCCAAAGTTCGCCGACAAGAATTATCACGACTTGCTGTTGAATATCGCGACCAGTAACGCGAGCGGGGACGGTGGTACTGACTCCTGGCATACGGCAGCCGCGGGTGACACGTCGTCACCGGGTTCTGGTGACGCGATCGGCGGTTTGGTTGCGCTCATCATCATTCTGGGCCAGATTCTCATCATGTTCATGATCGCGGGACGGTAATTCCCGCGCGACCCTCGGCGCGCCCGTCGCGCACGGCTCGCAATAGCCCGGCGAGCCGACATCGAACAGGCGGGGTCGGAGCCAGCGCCGGACTCAAGAAGGGCGTTCGCGAAGGAACGCTCTCACGAGGCCGATGGCGAGTCGTTGCCGGCTCATGCCGTCAATCCAGACCAGGACGACGACGCGGACCTCCGAAGGCGAATGAGCGGAATGGCTGATCGGGCGGCGGGGGCTTGTGGCGACGGTCGGCTCCGCCTGTCTGCCGGTTGGAAAGGATATCATGGAAAGTGGGGAGGGTTTCGAGGATTCCGCCGGGCCGTGGGAGGCATTTGCACTGCTCGAGATCGCCCCGCTCGGGCCGTTCTCGCAAGTGCATCTGGTCCCGAAGATCCCGCCCAGCCTGCTCAACCACGCTCTTTCCACCTACCTTTCACTCGAGCACGACGAGTTGCTCTTGGCCGTGATCGACGGCCGAGGTAAGCCCGAGGGGTGCTGCGCCTCACGACGCGCCGGATCTACTGGGATGAATACGTGGATGCGGACGGCGACAGGCGCACTCCGGCCGATCGGGAGGCTCGGCCCAGCACGGCGAGACGACCGCTGGTTTTCCGCCGGGCGGCTCGGTATGCCGGCCTGCCGGAAACGGTTCCCGCCCTTGAACTGGATCACGGCTCGTTTCGGCTCGATCTTGGACGCGACGGGCCGCTCCCCCTGCCCGGTATCGATGCTGCCCTCGCGCAGGGCGCTGGCCCGTTACCTTGAGAGAATGAGCCGCGCCGCGCGCTCGGCGCTTGCCCTCACCCACCGAGGTCGACCCGGTTCTGGCCTCGCGGATTCCGGGCGTGCTGCGCGCCGTGACCGTCTTCACGGCGCGGGCTCGGACCTTCAGCCGCGAGCTGATCCAGTTCCGGACTGCGCTCCACGCTGCGACGCCCCGCGTGGTGATGACTCCTCTCTTGGTCGCGACCTGTGTCGCGGCGTCCGCGATCATGGCGGCGCACGGCGTGCCCGTCCTCTGGCCCTCGGGGACCGAGCTCGTCGGCTGGGGCGCCAATCACGGGCCGCGGATCCTGCTGCGGCACGAGTACTGGCGTCTCCTGACGTGCGTATTCATTCACGGTGGGTTGATCCATCTGGCTGTGAACATGTGGAGTCTTATTGCGATCGGACCCTTCGTCGAGCGACTCTTCGGCAACCTGGCGTTTGCCGTCATTTACCTGGCCGCCGGCATCGGCGGCTCGATCGCGAGCATGGCGGCGTCCCCGCTGCGCATTGGCGTCGGGGCCTCCGGGGCGATTTGCGGAGTGCTGGGGGCTCTCGTGGCTTTTCTCATCACCCACCGGCGCTCGATCCCGGGCTCGCTGCTCCGGTCGCTTCGAGCCAATGTGCTGGGGATCATCATCTTCATGGCGGTGCTGGGCTATGTGGTGCCCAACATCGATCAGGAGGCGCACCTGGGTGGACTGGCCACGGGCCTCGCGTGCGGGCTCCTGCTTCACCGTCCCTGGCCGGTAAAGCGCAGCAACTGGATTGCGGTCCGCCGCGGCCTGGCGGCGGCTGTGATCGCGGCGGTCGTCGCAGGCGCGGCGCTCGTCGTGGCGCGATGGACCGGGCCGCAATTGCCGCCGGCCGTCAAGCTGCGCAACCTCATGCAACAAAGCTCCGCTCCCTTCGAGGAATTCGAGGCAATCTATGAGGCCGTTCCCGGCAGCCTGGCCCTTAACCGCGATCAGCTCGACCAGTCGGCGAGTCAGATGCAGCTCGAGAATATCGTTGCGCTCGAAGGGCGCACCGCCCTGAACCTCGCTCGGCTCGCGCGCGCCCGGACCCCCGACCCCGCGCTGCGCACCATGGTCGAATTGCTGAGAGCGGCGCAAACGAGCCAGCTCGCAGGGCTCGAGGCCGCCCGCGGATACCTCCAGTCCGGCGACACCGGCGCTCTCTCGGGCCCCGGCGGCTTCCGGGACAAGCTGGCCGAGTCCCGCCGGAGCCTCGAGCAGTTTAAACAACAACATATCAAGTACATGAGTGACAATAAGTTTCTTCAATCTCAAGCCGCACCTGGTCCGTGACATGCTGCGGCCCGTCGAAGTCCGCTTGATTGCGGATCGCCCCCTGATCGTGATAGGGTGTAAGCACGGCTGGATGTGACGCGAGGCGGCGAAGGCCGATTTCGATCGGTATCGCGGTACGAGTCGACGAATTTTAGCAGAGGAGCTCCGGTTGTGATCCCACAGTTGCGGCGGATGTCATCGATGCGTTCCGGCCTGATCGCGCTGGCAGGCGGTTTCTTCATGTTCGGCACCGCGAGCGACGCCCGGGCCGGGCTCGACGAATACGTCAAGAAGCCCGATGCCGCGTTCGCATGGGTCCAGACCGGCAATCACACCACGGCTGCGGGTACAATCACGAGCCTCAAGCTCACTTCGCAGGTCTGGCAGGGGATCACCTGGAAGCACGACCTGCGAATTTACGAGCCGCGCGAAATCGCCTATCCCGACGCGATGCTCCTCTTCATCACCGGTGGCAACAACGAAAGCCATGAAGCGAGCGACGACGACCACAAGCAATTCTTCGGCCTGGCGCGGCTCTGCGGCACGCGGGTCGCCGTGTTGCCCCGGGTGCCCAACCAGCCCCTCCTGGACGGGAAGACCGAGGACGAGCTGATCGCCGAGACGTTTGTCCGCTACATCCAGACCAAGGACGAGAACTGGCCGCTTTTCTTCCCCATGGTCAAGAGCGCAGTCCGGGCCATGGACTCCGCCCAAGCATGGGCCAAGGAGAGTGGTCGACCCCCCGTGACCAGGTTTGTGGTGACCGGCGGCTCGAAGCGGGGCTGGACCACGTGGTTGACCGGCGCGGTCGACGACCGTGTCGTTGCGATCGCGCCCGATGGTGATCGTCATGCTCAATCTCGGCATGCAGGGCCCCAATCAATTGAAGGTGTGGGGCCAGTACAGCGAGCAGATCCACGACTACGTTGATCGCGGCTTGATGGAGACGGTGGCGACACCCACTGGCACGAATCTCTGGAAAATGGTCGATCCGCTCACGTACCGGTCAAGGCTCACCAAGCCGAAGCTGCTCATCAACGGCACCAACGACCGCTACTGGACCCTCGACGCGCTCGATCTCTACTGGAACGAGCTCGAGGGGCCCAAGCACTTGATCGAGTTGCCAAATGCCGGCCATGACCTCAAGGTCAATCGCGAATGGGCGACCAACGGCCTCGGTGCGTTTTTCCACCATGTGATCACGAACCGCCCGATGCCACAGCTTACCTGGGGCCTGGCCAGGGGCGCAGGCGGCGAATCCACGCTCACGATCCACGCCAGCCCGGCACCCTCCGCCGCCAGGATCTGGACGGCGCGATCGCAGAGCCGCGACTTCCGCGAGTCGAATTGGGAATCGGCCGCGCTCAAGCCGGGTGAGACGATCACCTACATCGCGCAGCCCGTTCGCGGCAGCCACGTTGCCCTGCTGGGTGAGGTCGAGTACCAGATCGACGGCATCCCTTACCACCTGACGACCTCGTTCTTCGAGCACGGTGGCGAGCCGCGCTACCGCGCGAGTGCCTCGGATCGAGCGCGACGTCGGCTCACAAGCAAGTGATGGCTCGCTCGAGCTGTGCCTCCACGATCGGCCAGACGTGATCGGCGCGAGCTCGGACATGCACTCGAGCCTGCCGCATTTCTTGAGGAAGCTGGGGCTGCACCACAGGCCGCTCTGGACGGTGGCGGCGTGAGGACCATATGGGCTGGTGAGCTTCACGCTTGTGCACGTATAAATCCCGATGACGCGGGCGCCAGCGGCCGCGGCGAGATGGAGCGGGCCGCTGTCGTTCGCGATCATCAGGTCCGATTCCGCGGCGATCGCCGCAAGCTGGAGCAGCCGGGTCTTGCCGCAGAGATCGAGCAGTGGATAGGGCGCGAGGTGTAGAGCCAGCGCGTCGACGAGCGCCCGATCATCGCTCGACCCGACGGCGACCAGGCCCGCTCCAAATTTTGCGATGGCGCTTTCCGATTTCTGCGAAGTGCCGAGGCGGGCCATCGCTTGGTCGGCCACCGCGTGCCCACATCCAGCAACAGTCGGGGCGACGGCAGGCTCTCGAGCATCCGGCGCACCCAGCTCCGGTCCGCCTCGGTGACCGGCACGTCGAATCGCGGCTCCGACACTTTCGCGCCGAGCGTCCCGGCCACGCGCATTCCGCGCTCGACAGCGTGGATCTCCCGCCGCGGCGCATCGACCACGTGAGTGTAAAGCCCGGTCGCGCACCCTCTCGTGCATCGGCAAATCCCACGCGAACCACGGCGCCGGTCGCGGAGGCCATCAAACCGGAGGCGCAGCAATCCTTGCAAGTCGATGGCCAGATCGAATCGACCGCGGCTCAATCGATGCAGCAGCGAGGCCGTGCGCCCGACCGCCGAAAAGTCGATCGCACTGCACCGCCGGTCATAGACAATCAGCTCATCGAGGAGCGCATGACCTTCCAGCAATTCGTGGAATGGTTGCCTCACGACCCACGCGAGATGAGCGCACGGCCACCGCGAGCGCAAGGCCGCGAGAATGGGTAAAGTATGGACGATATCACCAAGAGAGCTGGGCTTGATGATGCAGACGCGCACCGGTTCGAGCGCGTCAATCCGACCGGACAGCTTGGACATCGAGCGGGAACTCCTTTCCCTCATGAAGCCAAGAGCGTCCGGATCGCGCAGCCAAGCGCGCTTCCATGACGGGACGACGATCGCAACGAAACGAGAACCCCGGCATCCCGGAAGCAGCTTTTCGTCTTGCCGAGTCTCGTCGGGCGCCGTCTGAATACCGCGCCAGCGGCCAAGACCTTACACGTCGCCGATCTCAAGGCAATTCAGGACACCGCCAGTCTCGGAAGCTCGAAAAGATCAAGCCAGGTGCGCGCTCGTCCGACTAGGATAATGAGGGCGAAGTGGACAGGGTCCCGAAGCGATGTCCACCCCGTCACGGAGGCACGTTGATGGCACGACCGTCACCGAGGTTATGGCTCTCGGTCCTGTGGATCGGTATGACGGCGTGCCTGGGCACGACCGAGACTCGCGCTCAGGATCGCGGCGGCCTTCCGTCCTTGGGGGGCTATGGCGCGAACTGGAACAGCTCCTTCGGGGGCATGGGAGCAGCCGGTCCCATCATCCCTTACACGGGCCATTTCGCCGGCTTCATGCCTTTTCGCATGGGAGCAGCCGGCAGCACGCTCGCCTTCACGCCGACGAATGCGAGGGCGCTCGGCTCGGAGCGGGTGCTGTTTCGGCTGCCCTCGATGGAGAGCGGTCTGTCGTCAATGTCCGGCGGCATGGGGCAAGGTTCAGGCGGGCGCATGCGCTGGCCGCGGTCGCCGGCTGTCCCCGGGCTGACCGACTGGCGCGACCAGATGGGCCTGCCGGCGTCCACCCGCGGCGGTTCGCGCGTCGCGCCTCCCGATTTCGGCTATCCGTTTTATCAGCCCGGCGGCCTGCTCGGGACGTCTTCGCTCGCGACGGGTATGCCGTCGATGTGATCCACGAGCCACGCCCCGGCGGCCCCGGTCGTGCCAGGCTCCACAGCCCTGGCGTTGTCTGTCTATGTGCGACCGGCCCTGTATAATAGGGAAGAGAGCCGAGTCAGCACCCGGCTGACGGTGGTCTCTTCGACTCTCCGCCTGCCATTTGATTCCCGCCGTTACTGGGCAATTTTCTTGAATGTGAAGCTCGCGAGGCTGTTGTTCTGTTGCGCGACCGGCCTGCTGTGGACGTCGCAGGGCGCGGCGGTCCGGGGTGATGGTCCTCCCGCGACGAATCCGGTCGACTTCAACGACCGGGTCCGGCCGATCCTGGCGCGACATTGTTTCAAATGCCACGGCCCGGACGAAAAAGCCCGCAAGGCCAAGCTCAGGCTGGATGTGGGTGACGACGCGAAGAAGCCTGCCGGATCGGGTGAGCGCCCCATCGTGCCCGGGCCGGCCCGATGAGAGCGAGCTGGTGCGTCGGATCTTTGCGGAGGACGCCGCCGAGCGAATGCCGCCGCCGGAAGCCAAGCTGCCGCTTTCCGACGAGGACCGGCGGGTGCTGAAACAATGGGTGGCCGAGGGGGCGAAATACGACACCCACTGGGCGTTTCGCAAGCCGGTCTGGCCGGCAGTGCCGGCAGTGCACGACCGCGAGTGGGTTCGCAACCCGATCGACGCGTTCGTGCTCGCTCGTCTCGAAGCAGCAGGATTGCGGCCTTCCGCCCAGGCCGACCGCGCCACCCTGCTCCGCCGGGTCTCGCTCGACCTGGTCGGGCTGCCGCCGACGCCCGACGAGGTCGATGCGTTTCTCGCGGACCGCGCCGCCCGACGCCTACGAAAGGCAGGTCGATCGGCTGCTCGCTTCGCCGCGGTACGGCGAGCGCTGGGCGCGGCGCTGGCTCGACCTGGCGCGCTATGCCGACACCAACGGCTACGAGAAGGATCGCCCGCGCTCGATCTGGCCCTACCGCGACTGGGTGATCCGGCGCATCGAACGCCGATCTGCCCTTCGACCGGTTCACGATCGACCAGCTCGCCGGCGACATGCTCGCCGGCAGCGGCGGCTCGAGCAAAAGGTCGCGACCGGCTTCCACCGCAACACGATGCTCAACGAGGAAGGGGGCATCGATCCGCTGGAATTCCGCTTCTACGCGATGACCGACCGCGTGGCGACGACGGCGACCGTCTGGCTCGGGCTGACGCTCGGCTGCGCCCAGTGCCATACGCACAAGTTCGACCCGATCCCGCACCGCGAGTATTACCAGTTCATGGCGCTCTTGAACAACGCCGACGAGCCGGAGATGGCGGTCCCCCCGCCGCGCTCGCCGAGCGCCGCCGGCGAGCTGGCCGCGCGAGATCGCCGCGCTCGACCGCCGACCTTGCCCGACCGGTTTCCGATCGACGGCAAGGTGCCGACGGGCGACGCCGCCACGGAAGCAACCCGGATGCGGCGGGAGCAGCTCGAGCGCCGGTTTCAGAGCTGGCTCGAGCGTGCGTCGAGCCGACGCGGTGCGCTGGACGGTGCTCGAGCCAGTTCGTGCGACCTCGAGCGAACCTGCCGCATCTGAGTCATCGAGCCCGACGGCTCGATCCTCGCCAGCGGCGACCAGACCAAGAGCGACATCTACACCGTGCACGCTCGCGCTCGAGTCTGCGCCGACTCACGGCGATCCGCCTCGAGGCCCTGCCCGACGATCGCTGCCGGCCGGCGGGCCGGGCCGCGTCTTCTACGAGGGCCTCCGGGCGACTTCTTCCTGAGCGAGCTCCGGGTGACGGCCGGCGGCAAGCCCGTGCCGCTCAAGGAGGCGAGCTCGAGCAACGCGAAAGACTCGAAGGCTGCCGCGGCCGCCATCGACGGCGATCCGCAGACCGGCTGGTCGATCGGCGGCGGCCAGGGCCGCGAGCCGACCGGCCGTGTTTCGATTCGCCGCGCCGCTCGCGAGTGCCGTGGAGCTCGACGGTCGAGATTGCTGTTCGAGCGCTATCACGCCGCCGGGCCTCGGCCGGTTCCGGATCTCGGCGACGAGCGACCCGCGGCCTGATCGAGTGCGAGCCACGTCCCGACCGAAGTCGAGTCGCTGCTGCTCGATGCCGGCGAGCACGCGGAAGCCCGACGAGGTCGACCGGCTGCGCGGCTATTACCTGACGATCGCGCCCGAGCTGGCCAAGGAGCGCGAGGCGATCGACCAGCTCGAGAAGCAGATGCCGCGGCATCCGACCACGCTCGTCATGAAGGAGCGGCCGCCGGAGAACCCCCGGCCGACTTCGTGCACCACCGCGGCGAGTTTCTCCAGCCCGCGGAGCGCGTCGAGCCCGCGCGTGCTCTCGATGCTGCCGCGCCGTTCCGCAGAGGCTCCGCGCAACCGGCTCGGGCTGGCCCGCTGGCTCGTCTCGCGCAGTCAATCCCCTGACGGCCCGCGTCACGATGAACCGCGAGTGGGCGGCGTTCTTCGGCCGCGGCCTGGTGCGGACGGTCGAGGATTTCGGCTACCAGGGTGAACGTCCCAGTCATCCCGAGCTGCTCGACTGGCTGGCGGTCGCGTTGGTCGAGAACGGCTGGTCGATCAAGGCGATGCACCGGCTGATCGTCACGAGCGCGACCTACCGGCAATCGTCGCGGGTCACGCCCGAGCTGCTGGCCAAGGACCGCGACAACCGGCTGCTGGCCCGCGGGCCGCGCGTCCGGCTCGAGGCCGAGGTGATCCGCGACTCGGTGCTCCAGGCCAGCGGGCTGCTGTCCGAGCGCATCGGCGGGCCGAGCGTGTTCCCGCCGCAGCCGCCGGGCGTCACGACCGAGGGCACCTACGGCGGTCTGGCGTGGAACGTGAGCCAGGGCGCGGACCGCTACCGCCGCGGGCTCTACACCTTCACCAAGCGGACGGCTCCCTACGCGATGTTCGCCACCTTCGACGCCCCGAGCGGCGAGGTTTGCGTGGCGCGGCGAGATGTCTCGAACACGCCGCTCCAGGCGCTCACGCTGCTTGAACGACCCGGTCTTCGAAGAGGCCGCCCAGGCGCTCGGCCGGATCGTGGCCGCGGCGCCGGGCACGCGTCGAGGATCGCACGCGACAGCTCTTCCGCCGCTGCCTCACGCGTTCGCCGCAGCCCGATGAGCTGGCCATGCTCGTCGGCTTCTACCAGCGGCAGCGCGAGCGGCTCGAGCGCAAAGAGCTCGACGCCGCCAGGATCGCCGGTCCCGGTCGGGCGACGCCGTCGAGCGCGGCCGCCTGGACGCTCCTGGCCGGGCCGTTCTCAACCTCGACGAGGCCATCACGAAAGGTTAGCACGATGAATCCGCAACGAATCGCACGCGCTCGACGATCACCCGCCGCCACTTCTTCGCCGACTGCGGCGTCGGCGTCGGCAAGATCGCTCTCGGCGTCGCTGCTGGGCGAGTCGCTTCGCTCAGGCGCCAGTGCCGTCGCCGGCGAGCCGCGCCGACCGCCTTGGCCCTCAAGCAGCCCCATTTCGCCCCCAAGGCGAAGCGCGGTGATCCACCTCTTCATGGCCGGTGCGCCCAGCCAGCTCGACCTGTTCGACCACAAGCCCGAGCTGGCCCGGCTCGAGGGCAAGCCGCTGCCCCCTTCGGTGATCGGCGGCCAGCGGTACGCGTTCATCCGGCCCGACGCCGCCGTGCTCGGGCCGCGGTTCCGGTTCGCCCGCCACGGGCAGTGCGGCGCCGAGCTCTCGGAAATGCTGCCGCACCTGGCCGGCGTCGTCGACGACATCTGCTTCATCAAGTCGATGCACACCGACCAGTTCAACCACGCCCCCGCCCAGATCTTCCTCAACACCGGCTTCTCGCAGCCGGGCCGGCCGAGCCTCGGCTCGTGGGTCGTGTACGGACTGGGATCGGAGACGCAGGACCTGCCGGCCTTCGTCGTGATGTCGACCGGCAGCGGGATCAGCGGCGGCGCGGCCAACTGGTCGAGCGGCTTCCTGCCGACCGTCTACACCGGCGTCCGCCTGCGCAACCAGGGCGATCCGATCCTGAACGTCTCCAGCCCGCCGGGCATCGACCCGGCGCTCCAGCGCGACTCGCTCGACCTGGTCGGCGTCGCTCAATCGCCGTCAGCTTCAAGCGGTCGGCGATCCCGAGATCGCCACGCGGATCGCCGCCTACGAGATGGCCTTCCGGCTCCAGACCTCCGCGCCCGAGCTGATGGACCTGCGGAGCGAGGGCAAGGCGACGCTCGACCTCTACGGCGCCGATCCCGACAAGCCCTCCTTCGCTCGCGCCTGCCTGCTGGCCCGGCGGATGATCGAGCGCGGCGTGCGGTTCGTGAACATCTATCACGAAGGCTGGGACGCCCACACCGATGTCACGGGCAACCTCAAGACCAACTGCGGCGCCACCGACCAGGCCGCCGCGGCGCTCGTCAAGGACCTCAAGCGGCGCGGGCTGCTCGACGATACCCTGGTGATCTGGGGCGGCGAATTCGGCCGGACGCCCATGGTCGAGAGCAACGCCGCCCTTGGCCGCAGCCTGGGCCGCGACCATCATCCGCAGGCGTTCACGATGTGGATGGCCGGCGGCGGCATCAAGCCCGGGCTGACCTTCGGCGCCACCGACGACCTCGGGCTTCCACGTCGCCGAGAACCCCGTGCACGTCCACGACCTCCAGGCCACGATCCTCCACCTCCTCGGCTTCGACCACGAGCGGCTGACCTTCCACCACGCCGGCCGCGACTTCCGCCTCACCGACGTGCACGGCAAAGTCGTCAGAGAGCTGCTCGTATGACGAGATGCGCGTGACCGGACCTGCCGCCACGCCGGCGTCTCGTCGATTTCTCGAGCGTTCCGCTCTTCGAACGGCCCTCCGCCGGTTCGTAGCGATCGACGAATCAAGATCAGCATTGTTCCATCAATCCGCTCGTCGCTCCCTGGCAAACTTCCCGGTGAGACGATAGATATTGAGTAATGCTTTATCCATCATCCGTTCACCGGCGCCGAGCTCGGCGAATGACACCCCCGGGTCGGCGCCATAGCCTCCCTCCGACGCGGCCTCGATGGTGGGGAAGTACATGCCGTGGCCGTTCGTGTAGCCGAAAAACAGCGTGTGCTTGAGGTATGATCGCGCCTTCAGCCGGTTGGCGTGATTACAAAAGAACTCCCCCGAGCCGCTCACAAGCGCGATCTCACCATTCAGGACGACGGTGTTGAGCTCGGCCGAGAGAGCGTCTCCGTAGAGCCTCACGTAATTGTGGGTGATCTCGGGAAAGTAGCTGCGCTCGAAGATGGCCGCGACTGTGGGGTCCTTGAGATTCACGCGCGTCTTGAAGGCAAATGTGTCGACCGTGCCCTTGATCGACGGATGTGCCGGCGTCTCGGTGGTCACTGATCGGGCGAGCGCGATCACGTGGTCGGCGACCGTCTCGCCGAAGCTCTTGGGCTTCCACGGGCCGGGATTGGGATCGGGATTGGGATTCGGGCTCATGTCGCCACTGGCGCCTTGCATGAATACGCACTTCGTCGATAGCTCGGATTCGACCTTGTTCTTGAGGAAGCCGGGATAGTCGGCCGAGAATTTGAGCAACTTTTCCTCGGTCATGACCGGATGCGCCGCGAAGTTGACAAGGATCGCGATCGGCTTGCCGGCCTGGTCGTCGAACCGGATGACGGCCAGCATCGGATCGGTGACCTTCGGCGTGCGCTTGGTGTGGCGGTTGCGATTCAAGGTGACCGACTCGGTCGCCACGCCGATCCGGGCGGGCTTCTTGTCCTTGTCGGCGTCCAGAATCACCGCGATCAGGCGATGAGGGAGTTCTCTGGAGTAGGCGACGGCGTCGTCGAATTTCCCTTTTCCAAGCCCGGGCTCGTCGGTGAGCTCGATCACGGGGCCATGATGCGTGTGGCTGCCGGTGATCATCACGTGCCGGATGCCGGCTTTCTCGGCGATCTCCTGGCGGATGATCCTCATCATCTCCTCCGTGGGCCCTCGGCCAATGTCGATGCCGACGAGTGCAACCTTGTCTTCCCCCGCGGCAATCACGATCGCCTTGGCCATGAGCGGATCGAGTATGCCCTGGGAAAGCGCAGCGTGCCGTGCACCATACCCCCACATCGGCATGCCCGCCCGCGGCGTGATGTCGGCATCCGCCGCTCCGACCTGGAATCCGGCGGTCTCGTCGGCCCGAATGTGGCCTGTCGAGAATCCCAACACGGCGAAGATCGCCACGCAAACCCAGGTCTCGCGTTTCATGATGATGGTACGCTCCGTTCTATTCCTACGAAGGCCGGGCAGCGGGATTGCGCGCCCGAGATTCAGCTCACCCGACAGCGATTTGATCATACTCGAGAACCGCTCGTCGATCAGCCCCTCGGCCATCTCCCTCCGCCCGCCAAAACGGTGAGACCCGTTCAGCTCGCTCGGGCGATCAGGGACCTTGTTCCTGGCTCAGCTCGATCGGCGCAGCACCCGCAGCGGATGGTCGGTCTGGATCAGATCGATGCCGTCACGGATCGCCCGCCGGTAGTCTGCGATGTTTTCATGCGATCCCAGCGCGTCGGAAAACACCAGGATGCCCTTGGCATGGCAGCGGTCGATCAGCTCCTTTGAGAGGATCGACCATGAAGCGTCGACGGCGTAGGGTCGCACCCGCTCGGCCACCAGATCGAGGCGCGCCTGATCGCGCAAGGGCGGCATCCTCCGGATCGCCGGGTCGATCGCCTGCAGCCGCTCGAGGTAGTCGAGCTGTTGATAGACGACCGCCCGATCGCACAGCCCGTGGCGTTTCAAGGCCGCGACAAGGTTCTCCGGGGCGATGTCCTTAGCGTCGACATACAGCTCGACACGCCGGCCCGCCGCGTGCAGAAAGTCGTCGAGGCTCGGTACTCTCGTTGCCTGAAATGGGCGGCCGAACCACGAGCCCGCGTCGGTCGCCTGGATCTCCTCGAGGCTGTGCTCTCGCACGAGACCCTGCCCGTCGGTTGTGCGGGATAAAGTCCGGTCATGCAGCAGAACGCACGCGCCGTCGCGGGTCGTTTGCAGGTCGAATTCCACGAAGTCGGCCCCGAGACGGATCGCCTTTTCCAGTGCGTGCAAGGTGTTTTCAGGCGCGTACCGAGCGGCGCCGCGATGGTGGGCAATCTTGACGGTCCGGGATCGAATCGCCTTTCGGCCCTGCCAGGCGATGACCTCCTCGGCGAGGTCCGTTTGAAACCAGTCGACGCCGGCGGCGGCCGCTCGCTCCCAGACCTCCGGGCGGTCGTCGTCGCCGAGCGTCTTCGCCTGAACCTTGATCCCGCGCTCGTGAAACGCACGACAGGCCTCCCGCGTGACATCACCCGCGTCAATCTCCACAGCCGCGAGACCGAGCTGTTCGACCCACGGGGTGATCCCGAACCGCGGGCGCCATTTTGTCATCAGGGCCAGCCGCTCTGGTGCGGCCGCGAGGACGGCCTTCAAGACCTCGGGCCCGGCGTACACGACGACTTGATGCTCCATCCCCGCCGCGATCACCTCGCGGGCGAGCTCGACGGGATTCACGCTCTTGCAATCGAGGTAAAGGTTGACGCCGCCTGCGGCACGCTCGAGGCCCTCGGCCAGCGTCAGGATGCGCGCGCTGAAGAATCGCCGGGCAAACTTGGTGCCCGCGTCCAGGGCGCGCACCTCGGCGAGCGTCAAGTCGCCGATCCGCCCAGTGCCGTCAGTTTTGGCGCCGACCTGGTCGTCGTGAAACAGAACGTGCCGGCCATCCTTCGTGAGCCGGACGTCGACCTCGACCCATTCGACGCCGTCGGCGATCGAAAGCTCGAGGGCCGCCGCGGTGTTTTCCGGCGCCTGCCGCATCGCGCCGCGATGAGCCATCACCTGGATCGAGCGGGGCGGCCGCACCGGCTCGAAGAATCGAAACCCGTGAGGCGAACCTTTGGGCGGATCGCTTTCGCCGGCACCGAGTAAGGCAAGACACGAGAGTAAGATCGGGAATACCATGGTCACCTTCGGCGGATTCCCGCCGGCGGCGAGACCGTGTAAAGGCGCGCAGCGCCTGCCCGATAATCCGAGCACAGGCGTGTAAAGGCATGCAGACTTTGCCGATCACCTCGAGCCCAGGCGACCGCAATATCGCACACCCAGACTCGCAGCAAAAGTCGCCTGTTTCAAGATCGGGTCATGTTACACTCGTTTGCTCCTTCGCGCGGATCGCCAGGTGTATACTGGGATCGCGGCGCTCGCAGCGTTACTCAGGATATTCGCCATGCGTCTCTCTTGATGGCAATCGCCTGCTTGCCGGCACTGGCCTGTCACGCTCTGGGTCAGTCCGGGCCAACGGTCGACTGGCCGGGCGTCGGGAACGACCCGGGCTGCATGCGTTATTCCGGGCTCGATCAGATCAACCGCGACAACGTGAGCCGGCTGAAGCCGGTCTGGACGTACCATACGCGGGAGCTCGACGGCCGCAGAGGCAAGACGATCGAGTGCACGCCGATCGTGATCGACGGCGGGATGTACGTCACCACCGGTAAGCTCCGCGTGGTGGCGCTCGATGCGGCCACCGGGAAAGAGCTCTGGCAATTCGATCCGCTCCGCGATCATCCGTATCCGCACCAGCCGGCGTCCGGCGGTGTCAATCGCGGCTGTGCGTACTGGTCCGATGGCCAGCGCGGCGGCGAGCGCCGCATCATCCACGGTACCGCCGACGGACGATTGTTCTCGTTGAACGCGCACACCGGCAAGCTCGACCCGAAGTTCGGCGACGGCGGAATCCGCGATCTCCGCAAGGAGCTCGATCGCAACGTGGCCGCGCTTGCTTATGGCCCAACGTCCGCACCGGCCGTGTGGAACAACACAATCGTTGTCGGGGTCTCGTGTGGAGAAGGGCCGGGCATCGCCGCGCCCGGAGACATCCGCGCGTTTGACGTCCACACGGGCGCAGAGCTCTGGCGATTCCACACCGTGCCTGGCCCGGGAGAATTCGGGAATGAAACCTGGGGAGGTGATTCCTGGAAACAGCGCGGCGGCGCCAACGCCTGGGGTGGTTTCAGCGTCGACGCCCAGCGCGGGCTGGTTTTCGCCGGCCTCGGATCGGCGGCCTTCGACTTCTATGGCGGCGATCGGCACGGCGAGAATCTGTTCGCCAACTGCACGATCGCGCTCGATGCCCACACCGGCAAGCGTGTCTGGCACTTTCAAACGTTGCATCATGACCTCTGGGACCACGACCTGCCGGTCTATCCCAACCTGGTCACGATCACGCGCGATGGCCGGCAGATCGACGCCGTCGCGCAGGTCACGAAGACGGGCTATGTCTTCGTGTTCGATCGCGAGACCGGCAAACCGCTGTTTTCGGTCGAGGAAAAGCGCGTGCCGGCGTCCGACGTCCGAGACGAAGCGGCGTGGCCCACTCAACCGGTCCCGGTGAAACCGCCGCCGTTCTCCTTTCAGTTTCTCGATGAGACCAACGTCACCGACATCGGCGTCGCCAACCGCGAGTCGGTCCTGGCCCAGCTCAAGAAGATCCGCGGCGGGCCGGCCTTCAATCCGCCGAGCCGGCAAGGAACCGTCGTCATCCCCGGCTTCCACGGCGGCGCGAACTGGTCGGGCGCGTCGTTCGATCCGTCGACCGGATTACTCTATGTCAACGCCAACAACGTTCCCAATATCATCACGGTCGTCGAAGCCGACCGGGGCAACCGGCCGAGCTACGGACGCTTCGGGCACGCCGGCTACATTCAGTTCCTCGACCACGAGGGCTACCCCGCGATCAAGCCCCCCTGGGGAACGCTCAGTGCGATCAACTTGAGTACCGGCGAAATAGCCTGGCAGGTCCCGCTCGGCGAATACGCGGAACTGACCGCGCGCGGAGTCCCGCGCACCGGTACCGAGACATTCGGCGGCTCGATCGTGACGGCCGGCGGCCTCGTGTTCATCGCCGGCACCAAGGACGAGCGAATGCATGCCTTCGACAAGCAGACCGGCCGCCTGCTCTGGGAACATGGGCTCCCGGCCGGTGGCTACGCGACGCCTGCGACGTACTTTGTTCGCGGCCGTCAGTATGTTGTCATCGCCGCCGGGGGCGCAGGCAAATTGCAAACGAAAGCCGGCGACGCGTTCGTGGCGTTCGCCCTGCCCCAAACCGAGTGAACGAGCGCGTAACGATACCCGACAGCGCAGAATCGACTTCGATCTTTACGACTTGCCAGAGCCAAGCATGAAAAGAAGAGCATCGTGGTGGTTGGGAATGATCGCGCTGGCCGCTATGGCTGCGCGTCCAGCATGCGGGCGGGATCTGCCGCCGCCGCCAAACACCGAGCGGTCCCCCCTGCCACCGATGAACGCGGCGGACGCCGCCGCGGGCTTTCGCTTGCCAAAGGGCTTCCGGGTGTCCGTCTTCGCCGCCGAGCCGGATGTCCAGAATCCGATCGCCATGGCGTGGGACGCACGCGGGCGCCTGTGGATCGCCGAAAATTACACCTACGCGGAATCGACACAGAAGTTCGACATGCGCCTCCGCGATCGCGTCCTCATTTTTGAAGACGGTGATCGTGACGGCCGGTTCGACCGGCGCACCGTCTTCACCGACGACGTTCAGCGGCTCGCCAGCGTCGAGCTCGGAGGCGGGGGCGCGTGGCTCATGTGCCCGCCTCGCCTGCTGTTCGTTCCAGACCACGATGGCGACGACGTCCCCGATGGACCGGCGCGAGGTTGTCCTCGATGGTTTCTCGGTCCCCGCGGAGAACTATCACACCTTCGCCAACGGCCTGCGCTGGGGTCCCGACGGCTGGCTGTACGGCCGCTGCGGTGCATCGTCGCCGGGCCAGATCGGACCACCCGGGACGCCCGAGTCATTGCGCGTACCGGTCCGCGGGGGCGTCTGGCGCTTTCACACCGGACGCAAACAGTTCGAGGTCCTCTCGCACGGTACGACCAACCCCTGGGGTCATGACTGGAACGCGCTCGGTGAGCTTTTCTTCATCAACACCGTCAATGGCCACTTGTGGCACATGATCCCCGGTGCCCACTTCGTGCGCCCGCACACCGTCGATCCCAACCCGCGGGCTTATGTTCAGATCGACCAGCACGCCGACCACTGGCACTGGGACCATTCGCAGGAGCTGGTCCTGGGCGCGCCCGGCAAGGACGACAGCCGCCGCGGCGGCGGCCACGCGCACAGCGGCCTCTCGATCTATCTGGCCGATCAATGGCCGGCGGCGTTTCACGGCCGACTGCTCACCTTGAACTTCCACGGGCGCCGCGCGAATGTCGAGCGGCTCGAGCGCGCCGGCAGCGGCTATGTCGGTCGCCACGATCCCGACATCCTGTTTGCGAATGACCCCTGGTTCCGCGGCATTGACGTGAGCTACGGGCCCGACGGCAGCGTCTACGTGATCGACTGGAGCGACACCGGAGACTGCCACGATCACGACGGCGTTCACCGCACCTCCGGCCGGATCTACCGGGTAACGTACGGCAACGCGATCCGCGCCGTGGCCCCCGACGTCGCCAGCCTCACCGAAAACGAACTGGTCGCCCTGCACCTCAATCCCAATGAGTGGTTCGTGCGCCAGGCGCGCCGAGTCCTCGCCGACCGGAGTGCGCGCGGCGAGCCCCTGCAACAGTCGCGTTTAGCCCTCCGCGCTCTCTTCGACCACGAGCCAGACCCGGCGCGGAAGCTTAGGGCCCTTTGGTCTCTGTACGTCATCAACGCGGCGGGCGAGCCATTCCTTCGTGAGTTGCTCGATCACGAGCACGAGTCCGTGCGTGCCTGGGCCATCCGCCTCTTGACCGACACGCTGCCCCTGGACACTGTGTTTAGCCAGAGGATCGGACCGGACGTCGACCTGCCCGCCGAACTGCGGACAAAGTTCGCGGCGATGGCGCGCGATGACCGGTCGGGCCTGGTGCGCCTGGTGCTGGCTTCAACGCTACAACGTCTGCCCATCAATCGGCGGGTCGAGCTGGCACGAGCGCTCTTATCGCACCCCGAGGACGCCGCCGATCACAACCTGCCAGCCCTCGTGTGGACGGGTTTGATCGCCGTCGCCGACGCCCAGCCGCAATCGCTGGCGGCGCTCGCGTCCGAGTGTCGCGTGCCCGAGGTCGTCGGGCTCTCCGCACGCCGGCTGGGCGAAGACATCGACACGCACCCGGAGCCGCTCGACGCCCTGCTCGTCTCTTGTGCCGGCCGATCGCCGGAGATCCGGTCGCAGGTGATCTCAGGCCTGGTCGCGGCCCTGGCCGGCTATCGCAAAACCCGCAAACCCGCGGCATGGGACGCGTTCCAGGCCCGGTTGAGCGCTCCCGAAAACGCCGAGCTCGGCGCCCAGGTGCGCGAGCTCAACGTATTGTTCGGCGACGGGCGTGCCCTGGAGGAAGTCAAGCGGCTGGCGTTTGATGAAAACGCCGGGCTCGACGCGCGCAAGGCCGCGCTGCGGACCTTGATCGAAAGCCGGCCGAGCGACCTGCGGGCGATCTGCCAGCGGCTGGTTCGCGTGCGCTACTTGAATGCCGTTGCGGTGCGCGGACTTGCCCTCTTCGACGATCCCGCGATCGGCAAGGCGCTCGCGCAAAATTACCGTTCGTTTCACCCCTCCGACCGGCCGGCCGCGCTCGATGCGCTGGTCTCTCGCCCGGCATTCGCACGCGCACTCCTCGACCAGATCGCCGCCGGGCACATTCCGCGCGGCGATCTCACGCCGTTTCACGCCCGGCAGATTCTCAGCTCCCACGACCCTGCGCTCGCAAAGCAGCTCACGGAAGTTTGGGGAGAGCTGCGCGCCACGCCCGAGGGCCACCGCAAGCGGATCGAAGAGCTCAGGCAGCGATTGGGCGGCCGGGCGCTCTCCGCGGGCGACCGCAGCCGCGGCGCGCGATCTTCGATCGCGTTTGCGGCTCGTGCCACAAGCTCTATGGCTCAGGAGGCGAAATCGGACCCGACCTCACCGGCGCCGGGCGCGACAACCTCGACTACTTGCTCGAAAACATCGTCGACCCCAGTGCCGCCGTCAGCGCCGACTTCCGGATGGTCGTCGCGGCGATGAAGGACGGCCGGGTCTTGAATGGGCTCGTGAAGGCACAGACCAATCGCACCGTCACGCTTCAGACGCAGACCGAGGCGATCGTCGTCCCGCGATCCGAGATCGAAACCTTGCAGCCGTCGCCGTCGTCGCTCATGCCCGACGGCTTGCTCGACACCTTGAGCGCGACCGAAATCCGCGACTTGATCGCGTACCTCGCGCAGCACACGCAAGTGCCGCTGCCCGAGCCGCAGGCGAGCGTCGGGCCGGTACCGAAGCGTCCGGGCTCGTAGCCGCGCGACACGGGCAGCGAGCCGAGTCAACCGGAGGACACAGCACGTCGCGACCGGTCCAAGAGCAAAAACGGCCGTTCCGTGCTGTGCCTCCGTTTCGTGAGGCGCGCCGCTTTCGAAGCTGCGCCTGAGCTGTGTTGCCAAGCCCGATGAAACCCGGAATCGGTCGTGCCGCAGGTCAGGCGTTCCCGCCCCGTTGGGTTCAAACGCCCGACCCGCGGACCGCGCCGCTTCCAGCGGATTCACTCAGGACCCTTACATGTCGCGATGGTTCTTTTCATGGTTCAAGCGCGCGACCAGCTCTTCGTGCTTGTGCATGCGGGCGAGCCGGCGGCTGAGCTGCTCGGCCCGGTGTCTTTCCTCGGCACGCACGTGCAGCAGATGCTCGAGGCTCTTGTGTTTGGCGCTCTTGGAGCTTGCGGTGCCGGCGGTGGTCGTCGTGGACGTCGTCGTGATCGGTGCGATCAGCGACGTCTGGGCAACTGTGGGCGCGGGCGCCTGAACCATCACGGCGGGTGCCACCGGCGGGGCTTGCGGGCTCGTTGCCACGCTGGTGGCTGTGCTCGCCGAGGCAACGGCCGGCGCCGGGGCGACTGCGGTGGCGGTGCTCACGGCGGTGGCGGCACTCGCGCTCGCGGCGGGTGGATCGGTCTCGAACGACCACACGTCCACGCTGTTGGTGATGTCTTCGACGGCGGCCAGCCGCAGCAATCCGCCGACATTGGTCACGGCCACGCCGAAAGCCCCGCCCTGCTGTGCATCGATGGAGAACGCCCCGACGAATTTGCCGCCGGGCGTGAACTCGATCAATTCGCTGGGCTGCGTCGGGTCGGCATTGACGGCGTCGCCATTGGCCGTGATCAAGTTGCCGTTGGGCGCCAGTGCCAGACCGAGCGGCCCGCGCAGGTTCGCATTGTCCGCATACACCACCGATCCGGTCCCTCCGCTGCTCGTTCGGGTGGACGCGTTTTTGATGGCGAAGATCTTGTTGTCCCCGGTCGAGGCGACATAGAGCGTGTCGTTCTTGGGATTGTACGCCAGCCCGGTCGGCCCGATCACGAGCGCAGCCGGGTCGGTGCGGGTCATGTAACCCGAGCCGATGCTGGTGATGCTGTTGATCGTCGGATCGCCGGTCTTCGGGACCGTGAGGTCAATGCGCGTCACCAGGCCATTGAGCACATTCGAGACAAACACCTGGGCCGAGCTCCCCTGGTCATTGATCGTCAGGTCCCAGGGACCATCGAGGAACAGCGAGTCGCTCAGCGTGGTGACGACGTTGCCGCCCCGGTCGAGGATCGTGAGCGATCCCTGGCCGACGGACAGCAGATTTCCCTGGTCATCGTACGTGGCCGGGACATTGCCCACGATCACGAATCCGCGCTGGAGCACACCGAGGGCCGTGGAAAGCCCGACCTGCCCGGCGCGGCCGGGCCCTGGAAGAACAGCGACTCGCCGCCGTTCGGCTTGACGTCGACGATGGTGGTGCCAGTCCCCTGCTGGTTGCCGCTATTGTTGAAGTTCGAGACCAGGATGTCGCCGGGGCTGAGCGTGCCGCCGGTCGGGAAACCCTGCGGCACAAAGGCAACGCCGTACGGGTTGACGTCGCCGTTGGACGGCACCGTCGTCAGCGTTTGAAACGCCCCGTTGGGCAAGTTGGGAACGATCGGCGCTGTCGCCGAGAGCGGCGGAATCGCCTGGATCGATCCAAAGAGCCCGTGCGATTCGCCGTCGATCCCGGCGGTGAAGTACAGCGTATTGGGATCACCTCCGCTCACGCCGTTGCCGAAGGTCAGCGTCCACAGCCCCGGGTTGAAGATGGTGTGGCCGGTGGCGTCCGTGAGCGTGCCGCGAAACGCGCCCGTCGATGGGTCGAAGGCGTTGATACTGCTGTCGCCAAACGCGAAGTTGCCGACCAGCAGGTCACCGGAGAACACGCCGAAGCCGGCGGGGGCCAGCGTGATGCCCCAGGGCGAGGCGAGCTTGCCGCCGGAGATGATCTGATTGAGGAAAGCCCGCTCGTCGTGAACGCCGCCACGGCCCCCTGCCCTGCATGAGCGCCCACCTGGCCGGCGTGGCCGGCGGGCGCGTAGGTCACGAACAGGTTGCCGTTGATCAGCTTCACGTCAAACGGGACGAGCCCGCTGGGCAGCTTGGGGTCGACGAACGCGCTTCGCCCAGGCTTGTCGGGGTAAACGTGCTGTCGTAGACGTCAATGCGGTTTTGCGCGCCGTCGGCGGCATAAAGGAAGCTGCCGGTGGTGTTCGTGGCGATCGCCAGGCCAGTGTACACCGCGCCGGCGGTTGTCCACTCGGCCGTCGCCGTCGTGCCCCCGTTCCACGCCGAGATCGTGCCGTTCAACCCCGCGAAGATAAAGATCGCCGGCTTGCCGCCGACCAGGAACGTGGACGTATTGTTGTTGACCTGGCCGGTCGGCCCCTGGGGACCGGATGGGGTCGTCGGGATGCTGACCGTCAGGCCCAGTTTCGTGATGCCCGAGGGTACCACCGAGTAAAGAGTACTGGTGCTTGTACCTTGATTCGAGACCCAGAAGGGGCTCGTCGGGCTGAACGACACGCCCCACGGGTTGACCAGGCTCGAATCCGTGATCTGGGCCAGGCCCGGAACGTCGGAGACGAGGTTCGTCTGCAAGTACGGGTTGAGGCCGGACATGACCGTCCGCACCTCCAGAGATTCCAATTGCGGCAATGCGCGCCGCCGCGCGGGACTTGTGCCCCGCCCTGCCCGAGCCTTGTTGCTGCGCGCAACACTCTTGGTCATGTTGATGCTGTACATGGATTGCTCCTGTGTTGAACGTGACATCTCGCCGATGCGTTGCAACTGCTGGCAAGTGCGAGAACCTCGCCACCAGGTCCGATGCCAATCCCGAACGAACGAGCGCGGCCTGAGAAAGCAAAACCATCCGTGGCAGAGGCGCCCGGTCCTCCCGCCTTGGGCACCTCTGGAACCCAGTCCGCTCCCCCATCACCTCGCAACCGCCAGCGCACGCAAGCGGCTTCGAGCGCCAGAACGCCAACGCGCCGCGCAAATAACGCATGCGTGCGACCCAGAAATCGGTCCCCGGGCCCAGAGCAAACAAGCGTGCAGAATGTCCGGCCGTCGGCGCCGACGAAATGTCAGCGCCGCCCGGATCGGCACGCTCGCGCGCACCGCGAAATCCGCGGATCCGCGTCAATCAAAATGAAACGCACGACAACGACGCGAGGTGATGCTGAAGCCCAGACGACTCGCTCAGTCTCCGACTCTGGTGATCGACAGTCGTCCGTTGGGCGATCCTTCAGTGCCAGGTGTGTCGGCGAACGCACCCGGTTACAGATTTTTACAATCTTCTCGGATGAGCGACGGGCGTATGTGACCCATCGCATGTCAGCAATCGCGGCGAACCGAGCACCCAAACTACTTCGTGCGAGACGACACACGAGTGCATTCAGATAGCCGCGCGAACGTGCCCCGCCGGCGGTAACCATTCCGTGTTTTCTAAAGCCCGCGCAGCCCAGCAAACTGCGATGACCCGGCCGACGGTCGTCCACTCTTCAGCCCCGGAACGGGGCGACGGTCAGTAGCCAGGGGGCGGTCGCCGCCCCTGGTAAATGCGGCCTCCGCCCCTGGTTACTGGCCTCGAACGCACATTCGCGGCGGTCTCGCGTTCATGGCGTTTGTCCGCCGAAGTCGCGGCGGGTAAACTGCCGGGATATGGAAGGCGTCACTCAAATCCTGTTCGCCATCGACCAGGGCGACCCGACCGCCGCGGGGGAACTCTTGCCCCTAGTCTATGCCGAGCTGCGCAGACTTGCCACCCAGAAAATGGCCCAGGAGGCACCCGGTCAGACGCTTCAGGCCACCGCCTTGGTTCACGAAGCCTACCTCCGGCTGGTAGACGTCGAGAGAGCGCAGCACTGGAACAGTCGCGGCCACTTCTTTGCCGCCGCGGCCGAGGCCATGCGCCGCATCCTTGTCGATAATGCACGTCTCAAGCAGAGCAAGAAACGGGGCGGCGATCGCGCCGCCCTGGACCTCGACCATCTCGCCGCCGCCACGTCCGAACGCCTCGACGATGTTCTGGACATCGACGCCGCCCTCACCGGGTTGGCGAGCGCCGATCCCCAGGCGGCCGAGCTCGTCAAGCTCCGCTACTTCGCGGGGCTGAGTATTCCTCAGGCCGCGGCCGCGCTCGGCATCTCACCCCGCAGCGCCGATTTCCTCTGGGCGTATGCCCGCGCCTGGCTGCTCCGTTCCCTGGGCGACGCCGGCGCCCAGGCGTAGGCCCGGCACGATTCTCAAAAAGTTTGCGCGATCTGCGGGCGGATTTCGCACTGTTAGGGTAGCAGCCTCGTGAAGCAGGTGACCCATGACCGAGCGCGACATCTTCATCGCCGCACTGCAAAAGGAAGTCCCGGCCGAGCGCCAGGTCTTCCTTGAAGAGGCCTGCGCCCAGCAGCCTGAATTGCGCCAGCAGGTGGAGCACTTGCTGCGGCTCCATGAAGAAGCGCGGCAGCTTCCTGGAGGAACCCGCGGCCGAGTCAGCGGCGACCGGGGCGTTCCCGGATGCCGCCGGACACGCCTCCTCGCCCGAGGCGCCCGGCGCCTTGATCGGGCAGTACAAGCTCATCGAGCCGATCGGCGAGGGCGGCATGGGCACCGTCTGGATGGCTCAGCAGACCGAGCCGGTCAAGAGGCTCGTGGCAATCAAGCTGATCAAGGCCGGGATGGATTCCCGGCAGGTCATCGCCCGCTTCGAGGCGGAGCGCCAGGCCCTGGCGCTCATGGACCACGCCAACATCGCCCGCGTGCTCGAGGCGGGCACGACCAGCGCCGGCCGGCCCTACTTCGTCATGGACCTGGTCAAGGGCGTGCCGATCACCCGCTACTGCGACGAGCACCACCTCACGCCCCGGCAGCGGCTGGAGCTGTTCATCCCCGTCTGCCAGGCGGTCCAGCATGCGCATCAGAAAGGCATCATCCATCGCGACCTCAAGCCGTCCAACGTGCTGGTCGCCCTTTATGACGGCAAGCCGGTTCCGAAAGTCATCGACTTCGGCGTGGCCAAGGCGGCCGGTCAGTCGTTGACCGAGAAGACTCTGGTCACCGGCTTCGGGGCGATCGTCGGCACGCTGGAGTACATGTCGCCCGAGCAGGCGGAAATCAATCAGCTCGACATCGACACGCGCAGCGACATCTATTCGCTGGGGGTCTTGCTGTACGAGTTGCTGGCCGGCAGCACGCCGTTCACCAGGAAGGACCTGGAGCAGGCCGGCATGCTGGAGATGCTCCGGGTGATCCGCGAGCAGGAGCCGTCGAAGCCGAGCACGAAGCTGAGCACGGCGGACGGCTTACCGACCCTGGCCGCGAACCGCGGGATGGAGCCGGCCAAGCTGACGAAGTTGGTGCGTGGCGAGCTGGACTGGATCGTGATGAAGGCGCTGGAGAAGGACCGCTCGCGCCGCTACGACACCGCCAACGGCTTCGCGATGGACGTGCAGCGTTACCTGACGGATGAGCCGGTGCTGGCGTGTCCGCCATCGGCGCGTCTACCGATTCCGCAAGTTTGCTCGGCGGCACAGGCGTATGCTGGCAACGGCCGCGCTCTTCGGCATCGTGTCGGTCGCTGCGGTGGGCGCCGTCACCGGCACCGTCGGCTGGCGCTGCGGGACCGCAAAGCGCACAAACAAGAACTGGCGCGAAAGGCGGAGCGCGACCTGGCACTGACCGAGCAGGGCGTGCGCCAGGCCGTCGAGCAAGCGGCCAAGTTTCGCGGTGAGCTGCACGCCGTGCTGGCAGTACCAGGCGGCGTGCAGGATCTGCTCAACCAGCCCGGCCGCTGGAACCTCTTGATCCAGTCGGCCCAATCGGAACTAGGGCAGGCTCGTCGGTCAACGGCGCGCGGCGAGCGAAGACTCAGCGCGGAATTAATGCAATCGCTGCACAACCTGGAAGAACAACTTGGTGCTGACGAGGCCGACCGCCTCCTGGCCATGCGCCTGGAGACAATCCGCTTGGACCAGGCCACCTGGGTCGAGGTCAAATTCGATTTTCGCAAGGGCGCCGCGGAGTATCCACAGGCTCTTGCGCGGTTCGCGGTCCTGAAAGACGACGCCGGAGCCGTGGCCGCCAGGATTCGCTCCTCGCCGATCAAGGAGCAGCTCGTGGCGGCGCTCGACGACTGGGCCCTGGTCTCGTTTGAACTTCGGAACGAACATTTGGCGGAACAGCTCCTGGCCGTGGCTCGGCAGGCAGCGCCCGATCCGGCCTGGGCAGATCGGCTGCGGCAGCTCGAGGGTTGGCGCGACCAGAAAGCCCTTGGCGCGCTGGTCGAACAAGCCCCCCTCACCCGACTGTTGCCCCAGACGCTCGCGCTGGTGGGAAGCTTGCTTCCCCAGCAAAAGTCGATTCAGCAATCGTGGCTGCGCCGTGCCCAGTCCCACTATCCCGCCGACTTCTGGCTGAATTTGCTTTTGGGGAATGCCCTTTACCCAGCAGACCCGGCCGAAGCCGCCGGCTTTTACCGGGTTGCCCTGGCTGTCCGCCCGACAAGCAGCGCGGCCTACCACAACCTCGGCAACGCCCTTTTTGACCAGAAGAAGCTGACCGAGGCCATCGACGCCTACCGCAAGGCGATCGAAATCGATCCGAAACACTCCTTCGCCCACCACAACCTGGGCGGCGCCCTTCGTGACCAGAAGAAGCTGCCCGAGGCCATCGCCGCCTACCGTAAGACGATCGAAATCGATCCGAAACACCCCTTGGTCTACAACAACCTCGGCAATTGCTTACGTGACCAGATGAAGCTGCCCGAAGCCATCGCCGCGTTCCACAAGGCCATCGAAATCGATCCGCGCTACACCAACGCCTACGTGAGCCTCGGCCTCGCCCTTTGTGAGCTGAAGAAACTGCCCGAGGCTGTGGCCGCCTTCCGCAAGGCCATCGAGATCGATCCGAAATTTGCCCACGCCTACAACGGCCTCGGGTATGCGCTTCGTAAAGAAAAAAAGCTGGCCGAGGCCATCGCCGCCTATCGCAAAGCCCTTGAGCTGGACCCGAGCTCTTTCTGGGCTCATGACGGCCTTGGCAATGCCCTGCAGGACGAGGGCGATGTCGCAGGGGCCATCGCGTGTTTCCGCAAGACCGTCGAGCTCGATCCCAATTCGCCCTGGATGCACAACCGACTCGCCTGGATGCTGGCAACTTGCCCCGACGCGAAGTTGCGCGACGCGAAGCTAGCGGTCAGCTCGGCCGAGAGAGCCGTCGCATTGAAGCCTGAAGTGGGGACCTATTGGAACACGCTGGGCGCCGCCCAGTATCGAGCGGGGCAATGGCAGGGGGCCGTCGCGGCCCTGGAAAAGTCGATGGAACTTGGCAAGGGCGGGGATGGCATTGATTGGTTCTTCCTCGCCATGGCCCGCTGGCGGTTGGGAAACCGAGACGAAGCCCGCAAGCACTACGATCAGGCCGTCCAGTGGATGGACAAGAACCAGCCCGAGAACGAAGAGCTGCGCCGCTTCCGGTCGGAAGCCGCGGAACTGTTGGAGCTGAAAGAGAAGAAGTAGGACGGATCTGAGTCCGTCCGTCAACGATCGCAAAGCGGCCGGCGGGGTCCTTACCGCCAAGCAAGCCCCCGCCGGCCTGGCAGCGCCTTGCGCTCGGTCTGCGCCGGGGGCTGCACGCCCTATTTTCCCGCAGACCGACCCCGGAAAGGAGCGAACCAGGATGATGTGAGAATCTCTCCGGCGATGAGCCGCGGCGTCACCATCTCGATTCGTGATTCGGAAATCTCCAAGGTGTTCCGGCGTGTGGCCGGTGCGCTCAAAGGCAACTCTCGGTCCCAAGAAAGGACACAATACGATGAACAGCATCAAGAAGCGTCTCTGCAATCCGATCGTCGCGCTTTGCGTCCTGTACGGCGCCGGCACCGCGCACGGCGACGCGGTCACGGACTGGAACGCGATCATGGAGGCGACAGTGGCAACGCCGCCAACCAACCCCTTCTTCCAGCGCGCTGGGGCGCGATCGTGCAGCTCGCAGTCTTCGAAGCGGTCAACGCCGTCGTCGACGATTACGAGCCGTACCTCGGAACCATTATCGCACCGTCTGGGGCATCGCCGGACGCCGCCGCCGTCGCCGCCGCCTATCGGACCCTGGTGACCCTGCGCCCGGGCAACGCCCCGGCCCTCGACGCCGCGCGGGCCCAATCGTTGTCGGCGATCCCGGACGGCGCGGCGAAGGATGCCGGCATCGCCGTCGGTGAGGCCGCAGCGGCCGCCATGCTCCTGCTCAGGGCTAACGATGGCTCGAACGCCGTCGTGCCCTACACACCGGGGACCGATCCCGGCGACTGGCAGCCAACGCTTCCCTTGAATGCGCCGGCGCTGCTGCCCGGCTGGGGCCTGGTAACCCCGTTCGGTCTCGAGGAAGGCTCCCAGTTCCGCGCACCGCCGCCGCCGGCGCTCCACACCGGCAAATATGCGAACGACTACAACGAAGTCAAACTCGTCGGCAGGATCGACAGTCCTTTCCGCCCGCAAGATCGCACCGATGTCGCGCGCTTCTACGCCGCCGCCACCCCGATCCAGACGTGGAACCCGGCCGCGCCAGGTCAGCGCCGCGCAGTGCAAGACGCTCTCGGAGAACGCGCGGATCTTCGCCCTGCTGGCGATGGCAATGGCCGACGGCTCGATCGCGGTGTTCGACACCAAGTACTTCTACAATCGCTGGCGGCCCATTACAGCGATATGGAACGCAGACCTCGACGACAATCACTGGACCGACCCGGATCCGACCTGGCTCCCGCTGATCGCCACGCCACCCTTCCCGAGTTTCTCGTCGGCCCACGCAGCTCTGTCCGGCGCCGCCCGCGCGGTGCTCGAGCGTGCCTTCGGCAAGCACGGCTTTGCCATCACGTTGACCAATCCCCAACTGGGCTTGGTCCTGAACTACACGTCTTGGAAGCAGATCACCGACGACATCGACGACGCCCGAGTCTACGGCGGCATCCACTTCCGGTTCGACCAGGAGGTGGGTGCCCACCAGGGGCGAAAGGTCGGCAAGTATATCCTCCGGAACTTCCTCGCTCTGCGCATGACGTCGATGACGTCGATGACGATTGAAGCTGGCCGTGCCCGATTCGTGGAGGAGGCCCGACGCGTGCACCTGATTCGCAATGAAGGATCGAACGACCGGGAGCCGGTCGCGTGCCAGCTAACTCCGTTCCAAGCGGCCAGGCGGCTAAGCGAACCCGCACCCTGACTGCGCTCGGTTGTAGCTCGTCGCAGAAAAAGCGGCCTGCGGGGTCCTTACCGCCAAGCAAGCCCCCACCGGCCCGGCACCGCCCCGGCGCTCGGTCTGCGCGCCGGGAACGATGCCCAAACATTGTGTGCAGACCAACCGCGAAAGAGAGGACCAACCATGGCATTCCCCAATTGGCTGCGGAACCCGCGCTCCGCCCTGGCGCCGCGCCGGGGACCACGGCATCACGGGCGGCGAGGCTCGCTGCGGGCCGCGACGTATGGGCTCAACCTCGAACTCCTGGAAAACCGCGCGCTGCCGAGCTTCTTGACCCCGGTCGACTACGCCGTGGGCACCAGCTCGCACGCAGTGGCCACGGCCGACTTCAACAACGACGGCCATCTCGACCTGGCCACGGCCAACTACGACGCCAACGCCGACGTCGGCAACGTCAGCGTGCTGCTGGGCAAAGGCGATGGCACCTTCCAGGCCGCCCGAAACTACACCAACGGCGTGGGTCCCGAGTCCATCGTGGCGGGCGACTTCAATGGCGACGGCAAGCTCGACCTCGTGACGGGGGACTTGGATGATGACTACGGCAACATCGGTGTGCTGCTGGGCAACGGGGATGGCACCTTCCAGTGGGTCCAGGAAATCTCCTTCGGCGGGAACACGACGCGAGCCGTGGCCGTGGGCGATTTCGACGCCGACGGCAAACTCGACGTGGCCGCGATAGGCCACGGCTCAAACTCTTTTTTCAACGAAGTCGACGTGTTGCTGGGCCACGGGGATGGAACCTTTGCCGTCCGCAGTAGTTTCGATTATCTTTCCGGCGACGCCGCCCTTTCCATCGCGACCGGAGACTTTAACCGCGACGGCAAGTTGGACCTGGCGTGGGCCGATACAGGCGCCTCCGCCGTCGGCGTGCTGCTGGGCAACGGCGACGGCACATCCGCGGCCGCCGCGCAGTCCTTCGCCACCGACCCTCATCCCGTCTCCGTGGCCCTGGCAGATCTGAACGGCGACGGCAAGATCGACCTTGTGACGGCAAACGAGAGCGGCTCTGCCAGCGTGCTGTTGGGCAACGGCAACGGCACCTTCCAGGCCGCCCAAAACGACGCGGGTACCGGCGCCTTCGTGGGCGACTTCAACGGCGATGGCAGCCTCGACCTGGTCGTGGGTGCAACCCTGCTACCTGGCGACGGCCATGACGCCGGGGCGTTCCCCGCCGGCTCGGGTCCCGCGGCGGTGGGTGACTTCAACGGCGACGGCCGCTCGGACGTGGCGGAAGTGGACGGCAGCTCGAATTCGGTCTCGGTCCTGCTCAACGACGGCATCTGGGGCGCCCCGCCACCCCCTCCACCCCCGTCGCTGCGGATCAGCGACGCGAGCGTCACGGAGGGGAACACGGGCACCGTCGCTGCCACTTTCGCCGTCACCCTGTCCGCCGCCAGCACTCAGACGGTCACCGTCACCTACGCGACCAGTAACGGCACCGCCATCGCCGGCAGCGACTACCAGGCCACCAGCGGCAAGCTGACCTTCGCCCCGGGCGAGACCAGCAAGACCATCACCGTGCCGGTCACCGGCGACCGCGTTCCTGAGCCGAACGAGACCTTCCTCGTCAACCTGAGCGGTGCAACGAGCGCGACCATCGCCGACGGCCAGGGCGTGGGCACCATCGTGGACAACGAGCCGCGCATCAGCATCAGCGACGTGACCAAGAAGGAGGGCAAGAGGAATCAAACGACGCAGTTCACCTTCACGGTGACGCTCTCGGCCGCCTACGATCAGCCGGTCACGATGTCGTTCCAAACCGCAAACGGCACCGCCACGACGAGCGACAACGACTACGTCGCCGCGACTGGCACGTTGACTTTCAAGCCCGGAGAAACGTCGAAGACGATCACCATCGTCGTCAACGGCGACAAGAAGAAAGAGGCCAACGAGACGTTCTACCTGGGCCTCTTCGGCAACAGCAGCAATTCGCTGTTCACCAAGAACCGCGGCATCGGCACGATCCTGAACGACGATTGATCGCCACCGCCGAGAAATCCGGTGAGGCTGTGTGCCCTGGTGCAAGCCTCACCGGACCGGCTCCAGCTCTTCATTCGCCCCAGCCCCACTCTCGATCGGTCGTCCACCTTCACCCCGGAACGGGGCGTAGGTACTCCGATGGATAACCGCAAACCGGCCCGCGCCGACGGTCGTCCACGCTTCAGCCCCGGAACGGGGCGATGGTCAGAAGCCCGGGGCGGCCGCCGCCCCCGGTTACTCGGTCGCCCGCCGCTCCTGGAATGCCGCCCCCCAAAAACCACGAGCCCCGAAACGGGGCGACGGTAGTCCGATCGAGCACCGCGAACCGCGAATACTAGCTGCACCCGTTCCTTCGGCCCGGGTGCCGAGCTGCACCTCCTTGACCCGGACTGGCGGGCGCGCCAAGCTCAACCGACGGAGACGACGGCCCGACGCCGGGCCGCGACAGCTCGCAGCGGGCGTACCGCCACGGCGGCGTGATCGCCTGACCCGCCTTTCCTGCGACGGCGCTCGCTCTCGCGCCGAATTGACCGGCGCAGCACCTTTCTGAACCCGACGTACCGGATTCCGGGCCAAAAAGTGTAAGGTCCCGCGCGGAACTCCGTATGAGGGTTGAAGACTCATCTGAACCACGCCCGTCTCTGGGCGAAATACCGCGAACTCACATTATGAACGACTGTCCCGACGATGGAGATCTACTCCGTTTCCTCGACGACGAGCTGGGTGCCGACCACACCGAGCGCAGTCCTGGCGCATATCGAGCTCTGCCGCGAGTGCCAGGATCGGCTCCACCGGCTGACCCGGGGTTGGCTCGAAGGAGGCGACCGGTCATCGCGCGAGACCGCCCCGCACGATGGCGCGCCGACCGCTGATCTGATCGCGACCGAGCTCGAGCGGCACGACCCGACCCCGGCCGAGCCGGAGCCTCACTGCCCGACCGACTCCGGCGGTGATCCTCGCGCGCCGAGCGACCTCGCGCGGAATTCCTCGGCGACGGAACAACTCCGCGATGCCGCGGGCCCCGCCTTGGGCTCTGACACTCGAGACTCGGCGAGCACTCCGCCGCGCAGCGATCCAGATCTCGGTCGCACCGCTTCAATGGATAACGGCGATGAACACGCGGCGCACGACCACCGGGCTCGGGAGGGCGGGCCAGGCCCAACGGCGGCGGGCTATCTCATCCTCGAGCCGCTCGGCGAGGGGGGCATGGGTGTCGTCTACAAGGCGCGCCACCAGGGGCTCAATCGTTTGGTCGGATTGAAGATGATCCGCGGGGGCAGCCAGGCGCGGTCCGATTTCTTCACGCGGTTCCGCATCGAGGCCGAGTCGGTCGCACGGCTGCGCCATCCCAACATCATCCAGATCTACGATATCGGCGAGGCCGACGGCCTACCATTCGTCGCGCTCGAGCTGCTCGACGGCGGCAGCTTGAGCGATCGCCTGGCCGGCAATCCTCAGCCTGGCCTGGCGCCGCCGGGCTGCTCGCAATTTTGGCCGAGGCCGTCGAGGTGGCGCACCAAGCCGGGATCATCCATCGCGATTTGAAGCCGGCGAACGTGCTCTACACCTCCGATGGTGTGCCCAAGATCACCGACTTTGGGCTGGCCAAGCGCGTCGACTCCGACCACGAGCACACGCAGAGCGGCCAGATCATGGGCTCGCCCAGCTACATGGCGCCCGAGCAGGCCCGCGGCCACTCGCGCGAGGTTGGCCCGGCCGCCGACGTTTATGCCTTGGGCGCGATTCTCTACGAGTCGCTCACCGGCCGGCCGCCGTTCAAGGGCGAGACGCCCATGGAGACGATCCGCCAGGTCCTGGACGACGAGCTCGTGGCGCCGTCGCGCCTCGTGACGCAGGTCGCGCGCGACCTGGAGACGATTTGCCTCAAATGCTTGGAGAAGGATCGCGCGCGGCGGTATCCCAGCGGCGCAGGCTCTGGCCGACGATCTGAAGCGCTATCTCGACGGCAAGCCGATCACAGCCCGCAGGACGCCGGCCTGGGAGCGTGCGGTCAAGTGGGCCAGGCGGCGACCGGCGGCCGCACTGGCGGGGGCCCTGGTGCTCCTGGCCTGTTTCGGCGCCATCGCCGGTCTCTTCGGCTACCAGGAGTCGCGGCTGGAGCGCAGCCGGGCGATCGTCGCGGCCCTCGCCGACGGCTCGGCGCTCGAGCGGCAGCCCGGGGCGACGGAATCAGCGCGCGAGCTCGAGGAATTGCAGGTCCGCATTTCCGGATTTTTGCCCCGTCTCAAGAGCCTGGACGATGATCCGCGTGTGAAGGAGCTGCACGGCCGCCTCGCCGGCAAGCTCGACGCAGTGCGTTCGCAGCTCGCCACCTATCAGTCGCAGCATGACGCACTGAAACGGCTCACCACCGAAACGCAGCGGCTCGGCAACTTCCGCGGATTGCTCAACGACGCACTGTTCAGCGACACCCGCTTCACGGGCTTGGACCTCCCCGCGGGTGAGGAGGCGACGCGCCGCGCGTCGGTCGCAGCGCTCGACGTCTACGCGGCCCCCGGATCGGGCGATTCGTGGGCGCTCGTCCCGCTGCACGAGAGCCTGTCTCCCGCGGACCGTGCCGAGATCGCCGAGGGTTGCTACGAGCTGCTGCTGGTGCTGTCGCAGGCAGAGACGACGCCCGAGCGGGGCCTGCGGCGGCTCGATCAGGCGGCCCGGCTGAACGCCACGCCGACGCGCGCTTACCAGTTGCGGCGCGCGTCGTGCCTGGAACGCGCGGGCGACCCCCGCGCGGCCGATGAGCTTCGCCGCGCCGCCGAAACGCAGCAGGTGACGACGGCGCTCGACCACTACCTGTCCGGCCAGGAGCGCTACACGCACAACGAGTGGATCGCCGCGATCCGCCACTTCGACGCCGCGCTGCGCATGCGGCCGAACCATTTCTGGGCCCAGTGCCTCTCCGCCATTTCCTGGCTCCAGCTCCGGCGCCCCGAGGCAGCGCGGGCCGGCTTCACCGCATGCCTGAAGCGCGAGCCCGAATTCGCCTGGCTCTACATCTACCGCGGCTTTGCGGCGAGCCTCGGCCCCGAGAACGCGTCACCGGCCGAGCTGTGGCTCCGAGCGCAGGCGGCTCTCGCCGACTACGACCAAGCGATGGAGATGCTGAAAGCGCAAGCCGAATGCGACGCTGAGCTACATCGTGTTGCTCAACCGCGGGCTGCTGCGCTCACAGCAGGGCGACTCGGTTGCCGCTGCCGCTGACCTGCAAGCGGCGATCGGGCTCGGAGACGAGCGCGCCCTGGCGTCCGCCGCTCTGGCCGATGTGTTCCGGAAGCAAGGCCGGCCCGACGAAGCATTGCGCGAATTCAGCCGGGCCATCGCGCGGCGCCCGGACTGGTCGGCCCTCTACCGCGGCCGGGCTGATGTGGTCCTCGCGAGCTTGAGTACGACCCCCGCTTTGCGGGCCGAGGCACTCTCCGACCTCGACCAGGCCATCCGGCTCGAAAAACCTGACAACGCGGTCGTCGCCCTCGACCACACGAATCGCGCGCGGCTGCTGGCCCTCGACGGGAATCTCACCGCAGCGCTGGCCGCCTGTGAAGCCGCGATCGCGCGGATGCCCGGCCGCGAAGAGGCCCATCGACTGCGGCTGGACCTGCTCCTGAAGCTGAAGCGCCACGACGACGTCATCCGCTCGTGCGACCCGATCATCGTGCGCGGGAAGGCGTCGGCCGCGATCTACGAGCGGCGCGCCCTTGCCCGCGCGGAAACTCGCGACTTCCCCGGCGCCATCGCCGATTTCACGAGTGCACTAACAGCCGGCGCCGACCGGCCTGCCCTCCTGCGGCGCCGGGGCTGGCTCTACATCGTTGCGGACGCGCCGCGCCTGGCGCTCGCCGATTTTCAAGAGGCGACGCGCCTCGATCCCGGAAACGCCGACGCCCACGCCGGCCGTGGGCTTGCGCGCCTGCGACTCGGCGAGCACCGCGAGGCGACCGCCGACGCGCAGCGAGCGGTCTCGCTCGGTCCGCCGACGTCCGATCTGTTCTACAAAGCCGCCCGGGTCTACGCCGCCGCGGCATTGGTGGCCGCGGTCGACGTGCGCAAGCAGGGACAGGAGACCGCGCTCGCCGTGACGCGCTACCAGGACCGAGCCACCCAGTTGCTCCGCGAGTGCATGCGCATGCTCCCGGCCGAACAGCGCGCGTCCTTTGTCAACGATGTCATCCTGGTCGACCCCGAGCTGCGCACGCTCCGCCGCCGTTTGTCGTCCACCGACCTGGCGGGCCTGCTGCCGCCCCGAAGCTCACCTACAGCCACGTCAGGCCGGTGAGATCGCCGCGCTTCCCAGATTGCCGACGCCGAGAGCCACCGCAAGGACAGCGCCCATGATCAGTTCACTTCGCCGCGTGCAAACCTCTCGCTCGTCACGCCGCCGCCCGCGCCGGACCGCGCCGCCTGCTGTCTTCAGCGGCACGATCTTCCGGCTCCGGCCCCGCGTCGAGCTCATGGAGGATCGACTGCTGTTGGCAACATTCCTGGTCAGCACCACCGGCGACAGCGGCCATGGCTCGCTCCGTCAGGCGATCCTCAATTCCAACCAGGCCGTCGGCGCGACGAACACGATCGAATTCGACATCGCGGGGACCGGCGTGCAAACGATCGCTTCGCTCTCCCCTCTGCCCGCGATCACGCGCCCCGTGCTCATCGACGGCCGGTCGCAGCCAGGTTTCGCCGGCACGCCCTTGATCGAGCTGAACGGGAGCGCAGTCGGCTCAGGCGACGGCCTGACGATCACCGGATCCAATGTCACGGTCCGCGGCCTGGACATCAACAACTTCTCGCAGGGCGCCGGCATTCACATCACCGGAACTAGCGCGACCGGCGGCTGGATCTACGGAGACTTCCTCGGCACCGACCCGACGGGCACGCAGGCCGCACCCAATAGCGACGGTGTCGAGATCGACGGAGGCGCCACCCGAAACCTCGTCGGGACCAACGGCGATGGCGTGAACGACACCTCCGAGCGCAACCTGCTCAGCGGCAATTTGTTCGCGGGCGTGTGGATCACAGGACCGGGCACAACCGGCAATGCGGTGGCAGGCAACTTCATCGGGACCGACATCACCGGTTTCGTCGCCGTGGACAACGGCACGCAGCCGGTCTACGACTCGCTCGGCGATGGCTTCGGCGGCGGCGTGGAGATCTCCGCCGGTTCCGCCGGCAACCGGGTGGGAACCGACGGCGCGAGCGTCGATGACGGGGGCGAGCGCAACATCATCGCCGGCAGCGACAACGATGGCATCGACATCTCCGGCAATGGGACGGACCGCAACGTTGTCGCGGGCAACTTCATCGGGACCGACGCCAACGGGACTCGGGCGCTGGGCGTCTCAGCCATTGGCATCTTCGTCGGCGAAGCGCCTCCTCCAACTGGATCGGTGTCAGCCCGACCGGGGGCTCCGCCGTCTCCGACGAAGGAAACGTGATTTCCGGCAACGGCCTTTGCGGCGTTCAGATCGTCATCGGGGCGAACGCCAACGTCGTCGCCGGAAACAAGATCGGTACGGATGTTACGGGACTGGTCGCACTGGGCAACTCGCAGGGGGCCATTCAACTGCTCGCTGCGGCCGCGGACAACACCATTGGCGGCGCCGCCGCCGGGGCAGGCAACTTGATCGCCAACAACGGCGGCCCCGGCGTCGCAGTGGGCGGCGCACCCTCTCTACTAACGCTGACTGATGGAACCGTTGGCGACGAGATCATCGGCAATCGCATCTTTGCCAATACGGGCCCGGCCATCGACCTGAGTGCCAACAATGGGCCCACGCCGAGATCGGCCCCGAACAACGAGCAGAACTTTCCGATCGTTTTCGCAGCCGCCGACGGCCAGATCGACGGCTGGCTCGGGGGTAGCGAGCCGCACACGACCTACCGCATCGACGTCTTCGCCAGCGCCGGATACGGCCCCGGCGGCGCCGGCGAGGCGGAGGATTACCTGGGATCACTCGACGAGTATACCGATTCGACCGGACAGGTGACCTTCGCAATTCCCTTCCAGTCGCCAACCGGGATGCCGGAGATCACGGCCACGGCGACTGATTCGAGCGGCAACACCTCCGAAACCACACCTCAGCGATCGGGTGTCCTCACGGTCACCAAACCAGCGATCCGGCTGGCTCCCGGTCAACAGCAATTCTTCTCGGCGGCCTCCGGGGATGCCATCGCGATTCAGGATCCCGGCGCCGGGCCGCTCGACCCGACATGGCAGCTCACCCTGTCGGTTCCGGCGGGCACGCTAACATTCTCGAGCTTAGCGGGGTTGGTCGGGTCGGGCGATGAAACGGACTCGCTCGACTACGTCGGCACGCCCTCGGAACTCGACGCAGCTATGAGCGGGATGACCTACACGCCGCCGCCGGGATACGAGGGTAATCCGATATTGAGTTTGAACGCGCAATCGTACGGCGCGGCACCGATTGAGGCGCAGGTTCCGATCGTCGTCACGAGCGGTCAGTATTTCGTCACGTCGACCGCCGACAGCGGCCCGGGCTCGCTGCGGCAGGCGATCCTCGATTCCAATGCCGCGATCGGTGGCACAAACACGATCCACTTTGCCGTCCCCGGCACGGGAGTGCAGACGATCGCGCTGGCCTCGCCCCTGCCCGCGATCTCCAACCCCGCGGTAATCGACGGCACCACGCAGCGCGGCTACGCCGGCGCGCCGTTGATCTCCGTGGTCGGCCCGGGAACCGGCGGCGCCGAGTCGCTCAGTGTGGGCGCGGATGCCACCGTCAGGGGCCTGGCGATCGGCGGCGCAAGCTTCCTGGGCGCCGGTTCCTCGAACACGCTGGCCATCGAATCGATCCCACTCCCCCAGGGCCCAGGGAGCACGGTCAGTTATCAATTGGGGGTGACAAGAGGCGAGGACCTGTTGGCGACGGCCCAGTCCGTCGGCGCGACCGCGTCACTCTCACTACTCGACGCGCAAGGCCACATCGTCGCGCAGAGTGACGGCTTGTCGCAGGCGAAATCCCTCGACGTGATCGACACTTATATCGGGCCTGGCACGTACTCTCTCCGCATCGAGGACGCGAGCGGTAAGGGGTCGTTCACGCTGACGGCCGCGCTGTCCGCGGCGATCGCACCGTTCCAGCCAATCTTCACGACATCGAATTCTGAACCCATTGCTTGCGATTTCAATCACGACGGAAAGCTCGACATCGCGGTTATCAACTCCGACGACAGCGTGTCGGTTCTGCTCGGCGACGGCGACGGCACGTTCGAGCCCGCGGTCGACTACCCAGTGGGACAATACCCGACAATGCTTGTCGCCGGCGACTTCAACGGGGACGGCACTCTCGACCTGGCTGTGATGAACGATCAATCCGATGATGACTTCTCCTTCCTTCTCGGCAACGGGGACGGCACCTTCCAAGCCGCGGTCGATTACGCGGTGGGAATCTACTCACTTAGCATGGTTGCCGGCGACTTCAACGGCGACGGACGCCTCGACTTGGCCGTCTTAGGCGAGACTTACGGTAGCTACGCGGCCATGGTTTCGATGTTCATGGGCAATGGCGACGGCACCTTCCAGCGCCCACTCACCTACAGCATCGGGGCCAGCCTAGGGTACACTTTCGGCACCGCGGCGGGCGACTTTAACGGCGACGGTCGCACCGATCTCGCCATCGCAAACGATGGCTCAGACAACATCTCGGTGCTACTGGCGAACGGCAACGGTACTTTTCGGCCCGCGGTCACCTACGCGGTAGGGAGCGACCCAACGGCCATCGCGACGGGTGACTTCAACGGCGACGGTCGCACCGATCTGGCCGTCGCAAATTACTCATCCGGCAACGTGTCGGTGCTGCTGGGCAACCGCGACGGCACGTTCCGATCCGCCATCGATTACCCGGTGGCGAGGGACAGCGACCCCACGATGATAGTGGCCGGTGACTTCAACGGCGACGGTCGCACCGACCTCGCAGTCGCCCTCGGTTTCTCAGACGAGGTCGCGGTGTTGTTGGCCAACGGCGGCGGAACATTTGAGGCCCCGAAAGTGACAGCGGCGCCAATGAGCCAAGGCCTGGTGGCGGGAGATTTCAACGGCGACGGCATCCTAGACCTGATCGATGCGGATGGTGATGAACTCTTGGGTTACGGTAACGGCACTTTCCAGCAAGCGAGTGTTTTTCCACCTGGCGGCGCTGTTTCTTCCTTTGCCGACGGTGACTTCAATGGCGACGGCCGCACCGATCTGGCCGTCGAAGAAGGTGACGACACCGTGGACGTGTTCATCGGACGAGGCGATGGGAGCTTTCAGCTCGAGGGGACATACGGCGTGGGGTCGGATCCCATTGGCATCGTGGCGGGTGACTTCAACGGCGACGGTCGCACCGATCTGGCCGTCGCAATCGCGGCTGCGGATGGGGATGTGCAGGTTCTCCTGGGCAACGGCGACGGGACGTTTCAGCCTCCGGTCGAGTACGCGGTAGGGACCTACCCATTGGCCATCGTGGCGAGTGACTTCAACGGCGACGGTCGCATCGACTTGGCCGTCGCAGGCTGGAACATCAACGCCGCAACTTACAACTTTCCCGGGGAAGTCTCGGTGCTGCTGGGGAATGGCGACGGTACGTTTAGACCACCGGTGACATACGGCTCGGGACCCGACTCGGACGCCATCGTGGCGGGTGACTTCAACGACGACGGTTGCACCGATCTGGCGGTCGCGAATGGCGGTGCATACCCGGACTTGACCGGTTCTGTATCAGTGTTGCTCGGAAACGGTGACGGTACATTTAGACCGCAGGTGACATACGGCTCGGGACCCGGCTCAGACGCCGTCGTGGCGGGTGACTTCAACGGCGACGGTCGCACCGATCTGGCGGTCGCGGATGACGGTGCACCCCCGGACTTCAGCGGTTCTGTATCGGTGTTGCTCGGAAACGGTGACGGTACCTTTCAGAACCAGGTCACTTACGCGGTCGGGTCAGGACCGGATGCGATCGTGGCGGGCGACTTCGCGGGTAACGGTCATCTCGACCTAGCCGTCGGCAACTTTAGCTTCGCCAACGTCTCCGTGCTGCTGGGGAACGGCGATGGTACCTTTCAGAACCAGGTAACTTACGCAGTCAGTAACGAGCCGACGGATCTTATAACAGGGAGCTTCGACGGCAACGGGCGTACGGATCTGGTCGCAACCGGCCATTCTGGAACCGTCTCGATCCTGTTAAACAATGGCGACGGCACATTCTCCGCGGCGGGACCGGCCGCCATTACCCCCAGGGCCGCCCCGCTCGTCGCTGATGTCAACGGCGACGGCACCGATGACGCTCTGGTCGTCGACGGCGCCGGCGAAATCCTCTATCGCCAGGGCATCCCCGGGCAACCCGGCAGCTTCGAGCCGCCCGTCACGGTCAACCCCCCGCTGCCGGACGACTCGAATCCCTATACCTCGCGCGATATCGCCTGGCTGCCCAATACGGATCAAGGACCCGCCCTGGCCAGCGTCGACGCCAAGGATGACAAGATCACGTTCTACGCTTACCGCGCGGGCAAACTCGTCCGGCTGAGCGGATCGCTCACCACCGGTCAGCTCCCCGCGCAGATCATCGCGGCCGACCTGAACGGCGACGGCCAGACCGACCTGGTGGTCCGCAATGCCGGCGACGGTTCGCTGTCCGTTTACTACCCCACCACGTGGAGCAAAATCGCGTTCGTCGGTCCGGTTGATCCCTACAGTGCGCCGACCTTCCTGCCGCCAGTCACTCTGCCTGTCGGAATCGGTGTCTCCGATGTCCGGGCCATCGATACTACTGGAAGCGGCATGCTCGACCTTGTCGTGACGAACAAGCTGACCGCCCAGTTGAGCGTCCTGCGAAACGAGGGTAATGGATCCTTTGCAGCTCCTGTCCTTTACCGCGCCGGCACGGGATTGTTGGCGATCGACCCAGGCGGGACGCCCGAGATCACCAGCCTGGAGGCGACGGCGGGGGTCGCTAGCGGCCCGCTGGTGCCCGGTGGACCGACCAGCCTCGTGACGATCAACTCCGCGTCGAACACGCTCGACGTGCTCGCCGGACTCGGGTCGGGTCGCTTCGCGAATCCCGTAACGATCGAGACTCGAGGTGCTCCTCAGGTTGTCCGGATGGCAGACTTTACCGGGAACGGCATCGACGACTTGGCTGTCCTGACCTCCACGGGTCTGAACATCTATATCGGCGACGGCAATGGCGGCTTCCTGGCTCCGACGACCTACGCAGTGCCTTCGGAATCCGACGGGCTGACCGTGGCGGATCTCACGGGCGACGGCAAGCTCGATCTCTTGATCGGCGATGCCTACGGCGACGTCCTCGTGCTCGCCAGCCAGGGCAACGGAACCTTCCAGCCCTATCACGAGGCGAACCAGTCGATCGAGCTGGCCGTCGCCGATCTCACGGGCACCGGCTCCAAGGACGTCATCTACGCCGACCAGGGCCTCGACCGGGTTGTGGTCGACTACGGCGCGGGCAATTCGAGCGTACTCGCCGATCAGTCCACCGGCTTACTGCAACCCGGGGCCGTCCAGTTGGCCTACCTGGCCGGCCCGAGCTATCCCCCGGACCTGATCGTCGCCAACAGCGGCAGCAACAACGTGCTCATCTACCCCGGCCTGGGCAACGGCCAGTTCGGAACGGCGATCAATGACGGGCATGGCTACTTCGTGGGTACCAATCCCGTGGGCATCACGGTGGCCAACTTGACCGGCGCCCTACCCGACCTGGTGGTGTCCGATGAAGGCTCCAACGACGTCTCCGTGCTCGTCAACCAGTCGGAGGCTGGGGACATCCGCTTTGCGCCGGCGGTGCGGTACCATGCGGGCTTGGGCCCGGTCGCCTCGGTCGTCCAGAACGTGCCAGGCGGATACCCTAACCTCTTGGTCAGCGACAGCGGGTCAAACAACGTCACGCTCTTGCCGGGCGCAGCCCGGCGGACTTCGACGTTTCGGCTGAGACCACAGTCTCCGTGGGCGATAACCCCGGGCCGCTGTTCGTCAATGATTTCAACGGCCAGACCGACCTGGTGACGGTCAACGCCGGGTCGAACGATCTCACGTTGATCTCCGGCTTCGGTGGCCCCGATCCCGTGACCAGCACGATCCCCTCCGGGGGAGTCGACCCGGCCGCGGCGTTCGCGTTCAATTCCGGCAGTGGCTTCGAGGACCTGGTGGTCGGCAATGCCGGCGACGGCGAACTGGCACTGTTCGAGGGCGGGCTCGACGGGCTGAGCCTCGTCACCCTGGAAGCGAATCCCGCCGTGCCCGATCCCACGTCGCTGGCGTTCGCGGCGCTCTCGGGCGGGACGGTCCAGTTCTACGCCGCCTCGGCGGGCCGGGAATCCGCGGAACTGGTCGCGCTCAGCCTGTCGATCCAGACCGAAACGATCTTGGCGTCAAACCCGGCGGCGGCGTCGGCGACGTCGGTCCAGCTCGTGGCCTTGCACGAATCCTCGCTCCCCCTGGCGGCGACCGTCCTGACACTGACGATCCAGGTCTCGAGTGAGGAGCAGACGACAGGCGAGCCGGAAGCGGAGGTTGCGGTGGCGGCGCGCCTGCCCTCGCGCCCGGGCTGTCGGCGGGCCAGGGACCGTTGTCGCCGGCACGCGGCGGCGGCCTGGCGATGGGCCAGACCGAGCAATTCGACCAAACCGCCGCGCAGGCGGCTGCACTGCCGGCCGCGCTGACTCGCTGGGAGCGGATCGTGCTCGGCGTCGACGAGGCGTTTGCCGAGCTGGAGCGTCAGGCCGCGGGCGGCATGATGGCGCCCGCCCAGCCGGTGACCGCGCCCAACCCGACGCAACGGCCCATCGCGCCGGCTCCGGGTGATGGGTCGGGCTTGCGCTCGGTCCCCGAGGTGCCACCGGGCTCAGATTCACAACCCAAAGACGTCTCGCTTCCGCCGAGCCGTGCCGAGGTGATCGACGCGGCGATTGAGCGCCTGGTGCTCGAGTGCGCAGATTGAGCGACGCGACGTTTGATCCGCCGCATCGCCAGGCAGCGATTGATGCGCCGCCGCGCGAGCTGCGGATGGATCGGCCGAGCCGTCCGCCGGGGCTGGATGAGCCCGGGTTGGCGCCCTTGTGCCTCGGCGTTTGCCTGCTGGCGCAGCGGTGGGAAGACCTGCACAGGTGGTCCCGGAACGGCAACCGCCCACGTCGGCAAGCGGCATTGACCGCCGCGCGAGAACAATCCGCCGGAAGACTCGTCGTCCGCTCTGCGTGAGAACGTCCGTTCGCGCAGCGAACGGCGACACTGATGATTGCGCTGCCCCGTAGCTATTCGGTTTGGCCGCGCACCGATATGCTGACGGCCAGCGACGAGCGGGCTCCTTGCCGTCGGGTTCGACCTGGCTTGCGTCCCGCGGGCGATGACTGACGGCGCTCGGCGCGCTGCAACGGACCGAAGGTGCGCCGATGCCGGCCGGCCCTGATCACGACACGTCCCTGACGCTGCTGGAGCGGATCCAGCTCAATCCCGACGACCCACAAGCGTGGGCGCTTTTCGTCGACCGTTATCGTCCCAGCATCCGGCACTGGTGCCTGAACTGGGGCCTGCAAGACTCGGACGCCGACGACGTCGCCCAGGAAGTGCTCGTCAAGCTGTTCGCCGCGCTCCGCAAGTTCCGGTACGATCCCGCCCGCAGCTTCCGCGCGTGGCTCAAGACCGTGACCCAGCACGCCTGGAGCGATTTCATCGCCGCCCGCCGCAAGGATCCCGGTCACAAAGCCGCCTCGATCGCGCTGGCGGCCGACTCGCCTGACGTACCGCCGGACCTCGAGCGGCAGATCGAGGAGGCGTTCGAGCGCGAGCTCTTGGACGTCGCGATGCATCGCGTGAAACCGCGGGTCAAGCCGGCGACCTGGGATGCATTCCACCTCACAGCGATCCTCGGCCAATCCGGCGCCGAGGCAGCCGAGCAGTTGGGCATCCCCGTGGGCCACGTCTTCGTCGCCCGCCATCGCGTCCAGAAGATGCTTCAGGAAGAAGTACTCGCGCTCAGAGAGGGAGCGGGCTGAGCTGCGTTCAGGTTTCGTCCTTTTGCCGTCAGTCGGATTCGGGAACGCCGATGATCGCTCTCTCGCCCGCAATTTCGTGATGGATCGGTTCCTCCAGACCGGCCATCAATCGCTGCGTTTTCCCGTCCGACCCTGGTACACAGAATCTGCGAAACTCGAGCTTAGCCGTGGCCGTGGCCGTTCCCCTTGCCCTCGCCATTTCCCCCGCCTTTGCCGCCTTGATTGCCGTTGCCGTTCCCATTGCCCTGGCCGTTGCCATTGCCGTTCCCACTGCCGTGGCCATTTCCTCCGCCATTGCCGTGGCCGTTCCCCTTGCCGCCTCCATTGCCCTTTCCTGAGTCGTCTCCGCCGCCCTGCGTACCGTGGCCGGAGTTATTGCCTGCGCTGCTGCCACCTCCATTGCCCTTGCCGGTATTGTCTCCCCCATTCTTGCCGCCACCATTGCCCTTGCCGGTGTTGCCTCCGTCGTCGGTGCCTCCATTGCCGTGGCTGGACTTCTTCCCGTGGCCCTTGCCGCCTTTGTGACCGTGGCCAGAGTTAGTTCCTCTTCCCTTCCCGCCTTGATGGCCGTGGCCGGATTTGTTGCCTCCGCCGTTGCTGCCTTTGCTGGCGACGGCGCCGGACAGGCCCGCGATGGTCGTGTGCTTGACCTCGACCGGCACGCTGGAGGCATTATCGAGATCGCTGCCGACATCGGCGCGGTTCAGGCTGAATTCGCTATTCTTGATGCCCAGTACCCCGCCAGGGGCGTTGTAGCTGCCGCCGCCGAGGCCGGCGCCGCTGGTACCACTGGCGCCTCTGGCCCCGGTCGCGCCCGTGACCCCGTTGGCTCCCGCCAGCCCGGAAGCAGCGGTCGTGGTGCCGCCGCCGCTGGTAACGCCGGTTCCGCCCGCGCCCGGCAATCCTGCCCGAGCTCCGGCGCCGCCGGGCCCGCCGCTCCCGCCCGCGCCACCTGCACCACCCAGGGCCGCGTCCGCAATGAAGCTCGTCTTGTTGATGGCCAGCGCGCCGGCGTTGTAGATGCCGCCGCCGAGACCTTGCCCTCCCTTACCGCCGTTGCCGCCCGTTCCGCCGGCTCCGCCGTTGCCCCCGTTGCCGGCGTTCCCGCCGGCGCCTCCGGTGCTGCCGCCGGCCAGGCCGGGTGCCCCGTTGCCGCCATTGCCGCCGGCGCCGCCGGCACCGCCTGTTCCGCCAACGCCCCCCGCGCCACCGGCACCGCCCTGGGCCACGTCATGAACGAATATGTCGTGGTTGACGTGCACCGTGCCCGAAACGATGAAGAGCCCACCCCCTGCCCCAAAACCGCCGTCGCCGCCGTTGCCGCCGACACCCCCAGTGCCGCCATTGCCACCACCCGTGCCGGAATGTCCGGCGCCGCCGACTGCTCCTCCAGGCGTGCCGTTGGCGCCATCGAGCCCAGCAGCGCCCGCGCGCCTGCGGCGCCCGCGCCGCCGGTACCGCCCGCGCCGCCCTGTGCTACGTCGTTGGCAAATCGATCGTGATCGAGGTTGATCACGTGGGCCGATGCAATGTACATCCCCCCGCCCATGCCGTTGCCGCCGTTGCCACCGCGCTGGCCGGCGACCGAGTGCGACGTGCTGGCCGCCCCGTCGCCACCCGGGCCACCGATGGCCAAGTTGTTCAGGAAGGCTGTGTGGTTGATCTCCATGTTGAAGCCGGCGAAAAACATCCCGCCGCCCGCCGCGTCCCCGCCGGCTCCTCCAGTGCCGCCCGCGGCCCCGATGGCCGTGTTGTTGGCGATGGTCGAGTGATTGATCTCGACATTGCCGCCCGCTGCATAGATGCCGCCGCCCTGGACCGCGGTGTTGCCGGTGACCGCGCTGTGGTTGATCTCAAGATTGCCTCCCGCCACGTAGATGCCGCCCCCCTGGAAGGCGTGGCCTCCGGCGATCGTGCTGTCGTGGACCTCGGCGTTGCCGCCAACGACGTGGACCGCGCCGACGATGAACATGTCTTTGATCACCACGTTGCCGCCGACGTCATCGATGGCCACTCCTGAACGATCGCTGATCCTCAGGCCGCTCGCACCCGACCCGTCCAGGGTCACGCCCCCGTTAAAGTCGAGCGGCATCGCGAGGGCGATCGTTTGCCCAGCCAAGCTCGGGGAGAACTTGATGGTGTCGCCGCTCCTGGCGCGGGCGACCTCTTGAGGGAGCGACCCCGGCCCGGTGTCATGTGCGTTGACGACGGTCAGGGTGCTTAAAAGTGTGCGGCCCTCCAGTTCAATTGCGAGCGGCCGGTACACAGTCCGCGCGCGCGCGCGATCCGGCCGGCGCCACGGTGGGGACGAGTTCTCCTGGTTCTGATCGGGAAAATTGCCATCGCGCGAGTCCTGATGCGAGAGGTTCAGGGGAACGTAAACCGCGTAGCGCCGGGGTCGATCGAGAATCCTGGTGCGCGCGGGCGAGATCGTTGCTGCGCATGGGTGCGCGGCGAGGTTCGTCGTGTGCGAGAGCCGTTCGTGAGTCCACGTCCGTCGGGTACGGACCGAGACAATCCCCCGAGTTCAGGGTGTGAAAAGGCACGCAAGGATGAGTTTGGCGACAGGGTTGTCCGGGACCCAGCCGGCAAGCCGCCGGTTCCAATGCCGATCAGTGCGGCAAAAACTGTGCCGCGAGACAGCGCTCCCCTGGAGCAGAAACCGGATATGTCTGCACCGAAGATTGCGCCGGAATCGGCGTCGGTAGGTTTTTCGGCCGCCCTGATTCTGCGCCGCGCGGTGTGCGGCTGCATGCTGTCGATGCTGCGACGCCAGTCGTCATCCGGGAGCAACCACCGTAACCGCCCCGATTTTCGATCTCGTCGATCTTGCTTCCTGCCGGAATGATTCCAACGAATTCGTCGTTGGCGTTCGTATATGACTGCGGACGGGGGATGGTGATTCAGTACGGCCTTCGTGACGAACGTCGCGAGCATCGGATTTGAGAATCCCGGTGCACCGTGCGGCCTCGTCGACAGGTCGCGCACGATTTCAGCTCAGACGAGGCCCTGACCTGAGGGCGCCCGAGTGAAGGACAGCCAAGTTGCTCGGGAATATCTTGGACCTGGAGCCGATCGGCTCGACTGGCGAGGCGGAAGGCGGGCGACTGCACGTCGCTCACCATCGGCCATCGTGAATCGAGCGGCTGGGATCCGACAATCGGTTCACGCTCGCGGAACGCCCCCGCTGATCGCCGCCGGGGGCCGTTGACGACGGTCGCAGCGATGTGCGCCCTGCACAGCTTTGCACGCAGAACGAACCTGGGGTTACGCACGTATTACACGCTCAGTACCGCGCCTCACCACGCGTCGCCGACTGACAAAAAAAGCAGTGTTCGGCACCGTCGAGTACTCAGGAATCGTACCCGCGCCCCGTTCCGCAATCTCCCACCCAACCTCGCCGTTGCGTGAACCTCCCAACCGCTGTCCGCGGCGGGACCGCGCGCCGCTGCCGTCTCGCGGCTGACGGCATTACGGCGCATGGCCGGCGAATCTTACCTCGGTTCGTTCCGAACAATTCGTGGTTCTCCCTTTGTGCTCTTGGTGCCCTTTGTGGTTCATATCTCTTCATCCGTATTCCGTGGTTTAATGTCACGCATCGCCGCCGGATCCCACCGCGGTTCGTTCCTAACAATTCGTGATTCTCTCCTTTCGCCCGTGTTGCCCTTCGTGGTTCGTCGTGACCCTGACGATTACTCCGGTGGTTCCGACTCGCCCGCTTGCGACGACTGGCGATCCCAAGAAAGCTGGGAAACTCCTGGCAAACGCGGGGTCTTGTCATATCCTCCTTATTAAGCGTATTCGTCTGACGGCGGCCGACGTCTCGCGTGGTCGCCACCACAGGGGAAATGGAGGTCGAAGATGACCACTGCAGCCAAGGCCGCGGCCAATCGGCTTAACGCCCAAAAAAGCACTGGACCCCGTACGATCGAGGGCAAGAATCGCTCGCGCTTCAATGCCGTCAAGCACGGCATTTCGGCGGCGACCCCGGTCTTGCCCGGTGAAGACCCGGCCGAGTTCCAGCGGATGAGAGACGACTTCCTGTGCGATTTGAGGCCTCGGAACGCGATCGAGTACTTCCTCGTCGAGCGGGCGGTCATCGTCTCTCGGCAGCTCGAGCGCCTCGAGCGCACCGCGGACGCCCGGCTGGCGCACCGAGTTCACACCGCCGCCGCCGACCAGGCCAAGCGCGAGTATGACGAGGCCGTCGACCTGGGTGAGCGCTTGTTCTGGGACCCGCGTGGGCCGTCGGCGGTCTACCCGCACGACGAATACGTGCCAGGCGGTCCGCGCGTGTCGTGGTCGGGAATTCCCAGCGATCCCGACGACCCGGCCCGGCTGCTCAGCCGCCTGAAATCCACGAGCGCCGGCTGCGGGTGGCTGCTGGACCAGTGGGCCGCCCTGCGCGACATCCTGGATAGCCAGCCGGCCTGGCAGGCACCCGACCGGTTCAAGGTCATCCGGCTCCTGGGCAAGCAGCCCTTGGGCGCCATCGACGATCCCGAATTGACCAGGATTCTCCTGGCGTGCCACCTGCTCGATCCCGGCGCCGACGAGCCGTTCCGCGAGGTCTGGCAGGAACTGCTGCCCGAGGAAGTGGCCTTTTGCAAGCGCCGGCTCGAGGGTCGAAACATCGACCGCCTGCGGCCGGCCGATCCGGCGGCTGCGAGGCAGGTTCTCGTCGATATCCTCGAGCGCGAGATCGGCCACCTCGAGGAAATCGCCCAGCAGCACAGCGAAGCGGCCGAATTCGATGCACAGCACGCCGGCAATCTCCTGGCCTTCGACTTGAGCCCCGAGGGTGAGCGGCTTCGTCGCTTCCAACTCGGCAGCATGCGGTTCATTTTGCGGGTCATCGACGGGTTGTCGAAGGCACACCGGTGCAACGAAAGCGCAGCCGGCGTGGGAACCGCTCCTTGGAACAACACGATCGCATTGCCCTCGTGGCGCAACCGGCCGTCATCCCCCTTCGCCCCGTCCCATCCGTTACAACCGTCAGGTCAGCCCGAGCCGACGGATGACGATGACGAATCGCCCATACTCGATCCCGACGCCGAGCCGTCGGCCGAGCCCGCGCCCGCCGATCCGCAGAATCTCGAAAACGAACCCACCGCCGCCGCCGAGCCCCTTCCGCGAGCGATCGAAAGCCCCTCGGATGAACCGACCCCACAAGTCGAGATCGCAGCATCCGTTACGGCCAACGGTCGCGACGATCACGCACCGCGCGGCGGCGTTGCTCACACGCCCACGGCAACGGTGGCGACCCCGCGATTCCTTCAAAACGAAGCCACGCCCGCGATCTTCACCGGTCCTCATCGCGGAGACCGGCGGGCGCCGCAAGGCGGCCCAGGCGCAATAAGCGGCGGGACCGCGCGCGGCGGCGGGCGACGGCCAGCCGCGAGCTATTCGAACTGATCGATCCCGTCGCCACGACGACCCGCAGTCCGATCGTTCTCACTGGTGCTTCGCTACGGCCCAAGATGTGATCGCCAAGCTGCGAGATGGCAAGGCAAGAGCGCCGCGCGCCGCCGGCATCGATCATCACCGCACGCCGTCGTGTTGATCATTGCCGGTTTCCTTCCCTCGGCGCTCGTTGCGTCGTCGTGGTGATAACTGAATTGCCCCGGCCGGACCGACACTCCCATTCGAGCCTGGCGGACAGAAGGGCTGTCGTTTTTCGCATCCATCATCTTCTGCTGAATTATCCGCGTGAATCCGCGGCCAAAAACTGCGGTGTTTGTCTTCTCCATCCAATCGAAATCATGATGAGCCGCGGATAAAGATGATAAACGCGGATCAAGACAGTCGAACCGTGGGCGGATTCGCCGAGCCGGGTTCGCGGTGCTGCGTGACTTCGACAAGCCGCCGTTGCCTGTCGGCCGATCCTTGCATGCGAGCCTGCCCGACTGACGATCTGTCGTTTTTCGCATCCATCATCCTCCGCTGAATTATCCCCGTGCATCCGCGTGAATCAGCGGCCAATAACTCTCTGCGGTATTTGTCCTCTCCCGGCAAACGAAAGCACGATTTGCCGCGGATGAAGATGATGAACGCGGATCAAGACAGTGGAAAAGTGGGTGGAGTCGCTGAGCCGGGTTCGGCGTGCTGCGTGACGCTGTGACGATGGTGACGATGAAGAATGGCACTCGGCGCTCAAGCCTTTGGAAGCGGCCCTCAGCACTCGTCAAACCGAATGCGGGACCAGAGACCACTGCGGGTCCATGACCGCGGTTGCCTCCTGGTGCGTTGCCGACGAGGAGCCGCCGACTGCGGCGGCTGCTTACGGCCGGTCGCCACCCTCTGCGTACGAGATCTCGACGGTGTAATTGTCGTACCTCGGCCTGGGATTCAGATCTTCATAGGTGAAGCCATACTTCTTGTAATGGGCGAGCTTGATCGAGGTATCGGCCATCGGAGTGATCCCGATCTGCGACAGCCGGTGTGAAAAGCTATAGTCCTCCGTCAGGTAGCGCGTGCCGCCGCGGCCGTCGGGCACGCACAGGGGCAGGAAGAACGGATAGATTCCCTTGACCGATCCCCAGTGGCATTCCGGGAGCTTGAGCTCGTCGATCATGCGGCGCAGGACGTCCGCCTGGATCCGCAGGAACCCGGTCGGAGCGTACAACATGGGATAAAGTCTCGGGGCACCTGGGCCGAAAATGACCTTCGTGACGCCCGGGGCAAAGGTTCCTGCAAAGTCGCCCCTTTGTTATGGACATAGATACCTCCGACGACCGGCTCGGGCCTCGCCAGCAGGCGGATCGCGTCGCGGGGGGTCGAAGCCGATGTCGGCGTCGACGAAGAGAAACCGGTCGAAGCCGTCCCGCAGTGCATGAGAAAGCAGCGTGCTGCGCAGCAGGTCGATCGCCGAGAGCGACGAGCGCTTGATGGCGACTCCCGCGACCGAGAGCCCGCGCAGGCTTTCCTCGCATTCCTTTTCAATCGTGGAGAAATACGGCACGAGCACGACCGGTTTACCCGGAAGCGCGGGTCGCGGCGACGACCCGGAGACCGTGACGTCAATCGAGCCTACCACGGCTTGGTTCCTTTCTCGTGAGACGCAGCGAGCTCGCCGGCGGCCGGGCTCGAGAATCGCTTCACTGCGGCGTCGATAACAGGCGAACCGTCTCGGCTTTGGAAAGCAGCTTGCTCGAGATGGCGTTTGCCAGCATTTCCACCTCGGAAGCGGCCCGCCAGATCGAATCGCCCGCTGCGCCACGGGCATAGAGCGGAGCCAGGTTACTGATCACCGCCAGCATCTGAGTGCAAAGGAGCAGATACGTGTAGTCGAACACGACCGCAGTGCGGGATTCCGCGCCATCCGACTTGTACAGCTCGGGACTGTAAAAAAGCTGTGTCACGTCGATGACGTGGATAAACTCGCGCAGCTCCTCCAGATGGCCGAGCGCCTTCTTGCGCTTGAGTCGAGCTTCGAGCGTGACAAAGAACCAGAGCGCCCCGGCGAGGATGACCAGGAGATTGAAGCCGGCGTCGGTCGCTTCGAACAACTCGGTGATCGTGCCAAACTCCCAGCGCGTGTGGACATGGCGCACGCAGATACCAGAGTCCCAGCAGGCTGGCAAGGATGGCCAGCGCCGACGCGATTCTGATGCCCAGGATCGGCCGGCGTGAGAGCCGGGCGCGCTCCTCCGTCTGCCGCGCGATCCGCGCAAGGTCGTCCACCAGACCCGCCAGGCTGCTCCCCGGCAGTTGCCCGCAGACGCGCCGCGCCAGGTTGTCCGCGGTCTCGATGATCCTGGCAGGGTCGAGCCGGTAGCGTGCCTCCGGCCTCCCGCCCGCTGCGAAGTCAAATTTCATGGTCGAAGTTCCGTCCGAGTCGACCGCATGGGTTGTGTCACGCTTCGGCCCTGGCCGAGGGCCCGGCCGCCAACACGGCCCTCTGACTATAACGTCCAGGGCACCGCGTGCGAATCGGCAGTCAATGTTAGCTGTCCGATCGCTTCGCGTAGATGGCGGATGTGGCCCGCGCCCGGCGTCGACGGGTCAAGAATTGATGTCAAGTTTCGACAGGTCTCGCGTACTTATTGTTGTGCCTGTTGCCGGCGAGCGAGTGAATTCCGAGCGCGGGGGTCGACGCCGGAGTCGTTCGCTCCGGTGCTGCTGTGCCCCGCCCGGGCGCAGGTCAGGGCCAAAATGCGACGAGCGTCAGGCCGTCCTCGGACACCGGCAGTCCGCGCCGGCTCACCAAGAAGCGTTGAAACTCGGAAAGGACTGGCGTGACATGGCAGCGATGATTTCGGTCGTCGTGCAGTGGGTGATACTTCCCTCGATCATTCTCGCTGTCTTCGCGTTTGCCTGGATCATCGCCAGTGCAGCGCGGACGCCCGAGCTGAGGGTCTCGGCGTGGGCCGGTTTCTGGGCGGGCTTGCTGTCGTTCGTCATCTATGTGGTGAGCCAGCTCGGCGAGATCCGCGATCCGGATTCGCACTTTGCGATCCTGCCCGGATTGCTGGTGCTGCCTGTCGCGAGCGGTCTGGCGGTCGGCTTCGTGTTCCTCGAGCTGGTGCGGCTCGCCGTACCGACGCGCCTGGTCGGGCTGATCACGCTCGCGCTATCCGCGACCAGCACGAGCGCGCTCTTCACGTACTTCTTCATCAACGTGTTGCGGGTGCCCGTCCTTTACTGGACGCTCGGGGCCGCTCTCGGCATCCTGTTGCACATCGTCTTGTTCCCGCAGGCTGTTCAGTACATCTTCAAAGCGCGGGACGTCGAGCGCCCGAGCCTTGTCGAAGCCCATTACGATACATTGCGGAGGTTTGTGCCCTCGCCCGCACCTGCGGGCGTGCAGAGCGAGGGATGAGGACCACCTGCGACGGCCGCCGGCGTCTCGCTTGTGGGATCGGGACCTGGCTCTCGATCAAGGCGCCGGTTATTCCGGAAGCGCGTCGGGGCTGATATCCCCGAGTCTGGCGCTCAACCGGCACCCCCACGAGGGCGGTCGCTCCCCGGCTTTTTCGGCTTTACGTCTGTTCGTGGATGCGATCGCCCTGCCGGTGCGGGGCTGCCGGCAAGGCGATGGGTCTTCCAGTTCAACTCGGAACGAGTCGACCGGTTGCGCCGGCGGCGCGCCGTCGAACGGGACCGAGAAGTACTCGCCGGTCAGGGTCTCGGTCGTCAACCGTCAGTCGAAGGAAGCCGGGGTTCGACTCGTCGTAGGTTTCGAGGACGACGCCGGCGACGGTGGTCTGGAACGGTTTCCCGGCGGGGATGGGCTTGCCGATTCGCGATCGAGCTGGAGCTGGTGCATCGACTTGGCGTCGTCGGCATAACCGCCGGCCCCGGCGACCACGAAGGGGATCTGCCGGCCGCTTTGCTCGCGGGTGAAGCGCTGGTAGTTGTGGACGTGACCCGAGAAGACCGCGTCGGGCCATCGACTGGAGGCAGCTGACCGCGCGCGTCCAGGGCGGCGAGGATCGCGGGCGAGCCGCCATGGTCGGCGTCGAGCGAATAAGGGGGATGATGGACCGCCACGATCAGGCACTTGTCGGCCGGCGCGGCCCGGAGCTGACCCTCGAACCAGCGCTGCTGCTCGTTGGTCCCACGGCCGTCGAGGCTGCCGTCGACGTTGGAATACAGCCCGATGATCGTGGCGAACGGGGCCTCGAGCGTCCAGTAGACGTAGGGCTGGGTCATCGTCTCGCGGTACGTGTCGAGATGCTGCGGCTGCGAGGCGCAGAAGTTTTCGATGAAGCCGGTGAGCGTGGATTCGTCGTCCGGCTCGTCGCTCTTTTGGGCCTTCGTGTCGCCGTCGTGATTGCCCGGGATCGCGAAGATCGGGGCCGGGTAGTACTTGTAGGGATCGTAGAACTGAGCGTTGTACAGATTGCTCAGTCCATTGAAATAGACGACATCCCCCAGATGGTAAAAGAAGGCGGGGCGGTCCGGCGCGCGGCTGCCGTCTGGATCTGGGACTCCATCGCGCACGGCGACGGCCTCCTGCGCCGTCGTGCCGTGGACCCCTCCGGTGTCGCCCACGACGTGGAAGACCAGCTTGCCGGCATCCTGGATCCGCTTCTCCTCGGCCGTGCTGCGCAGCACGACCTCGAGGGGGAGCACGAGGTTCTGAAGGTTTGTGAAGGGCGGCGGGATGAACCGCGGCGTCGTCTTCGTCGGCGACACGGGGTCGCCGAACGGCCGCCGCGCCTTGTTGAAACGACTGGAATTGACGGGGGTGTGGTGCCCCGGAGCGAGATGAGCGATGCCTTGCATGGGTGATCCTTTTTGTCCGCTGACCTTTGCCGCCGGTCATTTGGAAGAGGGTGAGACGCTCGGCGAACCAGAAGCGAGGGACCATTCTAGCGCGCGAGCATTGCTATAATCACCAACGGTCTGGACCGCCCGAAATCTCGGACAGGCCCTGTGGCACGCGACCCTTCTGTGTTGAGGCACTGGAAAGGAAGAGCCGGATGAGACCTGTGTTGCTGCCGCTACTGGTGTTCGCCCTGGGCTGGGCGCCGGCCGATGACGACGCCAAGCCGGCGACGTCCAACGTGCCGCGCGCGGAGTACCCACGCATCCACCGCGACCGCCGTATCACCTTCCGGCTCAAGGCGCCCGAGGCGAGCAAGGTCCAGGTGCAGCCCGGCGGGGCCGATAACGGGCTGGGCAAGGGTCCGTTCGACCTGGAGCGGGGAGCAGACGGCACCTGGACGGTCACGACGCCGCCGGCGGTCCCTGGGTTTCACTATTACTGGCTGATCGTCGACCGGGTCGCCATGAACGACCCCGGGAGCGAGACGTTTTTCGGCTACGGCAAGCCGACCAGCGGCGTCGAGGTTCCGGACGACGGCGTCGACTTCTACGACGTGAAACCCGTGCCGCACGGCGAGGTGCGTGCGCTGTGGTATCACTCGAAAGCCACCGGGCTGCCGCGGCGGGCGTTTATTTACACGCCGCCAGGTTACGACGCGGACCCCGTCAGGCGTTATCCAGTGCTCTACCTGCAACACGGCGCCGGCGAGGACGAGCGGGGTTGGAGCACGCAGGGGCGGATGAACTTCATTCTCGACAACCTGATTGCCGCCGGAAAGGCGAAGCCGATGATCGTCGTCATGGAAAACGGCTACGCCGTCGCGACCAGCCAGCCTCAAGCGCAGCTGGAGGGCGCGCGGCCGCCCGCTCCACGGTTCGATCACCGGGGCCTCGAGGCGGTGCTGCTGGGCGAGGTGATTCCGCTCGTCGACGCGAGCTACCGCACGAGCGCCGATCGCGACCATCGCGCCATGGCGGGGTTGTCGATGGGCGGGATGCAGACGCTCCAGATCGCGCCCAATCACCTGGAAACGTTCTCCCACATCGGCTCGTTCAGCGGGCCGCCGCTGGAGGGCTTCGATGCCAGCCGCTCGTACGGCGGCGCGTTCAAGGATCCGGCGGCCTTCAACGGGAAAGTGCACTTACTCTGGCTGGGCTGCGGTAGCGGCGAAGAGCGGTTCGCGCGCTCCGTGCACGCGATGCACGCTGCGCTCGAACAGGCCGGGGTCAAGCACGTCACTTTCGATTCGCCGGGGACGGCCCACGAGTGGCAGACCTGGCGCCGGTGCTTGCACGACTTCGCGCCACGGTTGTTTCGCGATTAGCCAACGCGCGGCTGGGTCCTGAAGCCGCCGGCTTGACGAGGCCTCATAGAATTGGGACGCCCGGATGGATCAATCTCAGCAAAGGGCGCCTGCAATGAACCCGATCGTGTTGCATCTGTCTGACGGTGGCTCCGAGCCTGTCCCTTCCCTCCCCGAGCATGGGGCGGCCGAGTCGAGCGAACGGGAAGCCCTCGACGCGTATTCGCGGGTGATCGTGACCGTCGCGGAATTGCTCGGTCCGGCCGTGGTCAACTTGCGGGGTGTCGCCGGCGAGGGAGGCCGCCGCCCGGTCGGCTCGGGATCCGGCTTTCTGTTCACGCCGGACGGTTTTCTGCTGACCAACCACCACGTGGTTCGCGGCTCCAGCCGGGTGCGCGTGCGGCTCAACGACGGCGGGGAAGTCTCGGGCCGCGTGGTCGGGGCCGACCCGTGGACCGACGTCGCGGTCGTGCAAGCCGACGCTTCCGGGCTGCCGCACGCACAGCTCGGCGAATCCGCCGGCCTGCGCGTGGGCCAGCTCGTGGTGGCGATCGGCAGCCCCTTCGGATTCGATTCCACCGTGACCGCCGGCGTGATCAGCGCTCTGGGCCGCACGCTGCGCAGCATCACGGGCCACCTGGTCGACAACGTGATCCAGACCGACGCCGCGCTCAATCCCGGCAATAGCGGGGGTCCGCTGCTCGATTCTCGAGGCCGGGTGATCGGTATGAACACGGCCGTCATTCAGTCTGCCCAGGGGATCTGCTTTGCGATCCCGATCACGATGGCCAAGCGCATCCTTCCCCAGCTCATGCAGCACGGACGGGTCGTGCGCGGCTATCTCGGCCTGCACGGCCGAGACGTCCCGATCGCGCGAGCCATTGCCCGTCAGTTAGGGCTCACGCAGGAGAGCGGGGTCGAGGTCGTCGACCTCGAGCCGGCCGGGCCGGCCGCGCAGGCCGGCATGGTGGAGGAAGACCTGATCGTGGCACTCGCCGATCAGCCGGTCACCGCCATCGACGACCTGCAGAAGCGCCTCGCCGAGATTCCGGTGGGGATCCCGGCGGAGATCGTGTTGCTGCGCAAGCACCGCCGCATGGTTCGCTTCGTCGTACCCGGCGAGTATCCAAGTCTCGACGTTTGAACGAGTCTTCTCGGGATCGTCACGCTTTCACCGGGGCAGCCTGCGCAACCCCCTCATACAGCGCTCGCCGTGAATCGGTGCGACTTCGACCGTGATCGGGATTCCCGGCTGCGCTCGTTCCGCCGCCAAATATCCGCGCTCCGGGAACGAACTAATTCTATCGATTGACCGTCTACTGTTCGAAGGGGGTTCGTGGCGCACGCATCGCGGCGAATCCGGAGCATCGCGTTCGTCTACCAAGATGTTGCCAGCTCGCTGGTTGCGGCTCCCGACCGGCCCGCGTCAGCTCGCGGCTTCTGACCTCAAACCGCCGTTAGCTTCTGCGGCGCGGTCTGGCACTGGTCAGTGACTAGGATCTGTAGGAGTGAAGAGGCCCGAGCGGTGATGGTGCGCCATCATCGTCCCGGATCGCGATCCGGCTCCGTCGCAAGGTCTGATCACGGCCTGCGTCAATAACCTACGGCGCCGGGAGTTAGCGTGGCGGCGTCGCACGAGGGAGAACACCGAAATGGGCTCGCCCAACTCGCCCAACTCGCCTGACCGAGGGCCCGCGCCTGCCCGCGAGCCGAGTGGCATCGGATTCGGCCCGTCCCCGTTCCAGCGGCGATGGTTTGGTGCGGTCGCCGCGGCCCATTCCGAATCGCCGCCTTCATCGGCGATGCTGGGAGCCGACGCCCCCGGCGTGATCGATGCCCTCGAGGATTATCTCGAGGCGCTGCGATCCGGCCTCCCCTGGTGCGCGAAGAGTTCCTGGCCCAGCACTCCGGGATCGCCGACTCGTTGCGCCAGTGTCTCTCCGGCCTGGAGTGCGTTCAGGCTGCGGCCGTCCAGCTTGACGCCGGGATGCCGCGGGCGGAAGGGATGGCGGGCGAGCGCGATGCCTCCAGCTCTCGGCTCGGCGATTACCGGATTCTCCGGGAGGTCGGCCGGGGGGGAATGGGCGTTGTGTACGAGGCCGAGCAGGTTTCGCTCGGCCGGCGGGTCGCCTTGAAGGTATTGCCGTTTGCCTCTGCGATCGATCCCAAACATCGGCAGCGGTTCCAGATCGAGGCCCAGGCCGCCGCCCAGCTCCAGCATCCGCACATCGTGCCGATTTTTGGCGTCGGTTGCGACCAGGGCGTCCACTACTACGCCATGCAATTCATCGAGGGCCGCAGCCTGGCTGCGATTCTTCACGAGCAGGGGGCCGGCGACGAGTCGTGCGCCGAGGGGCGGAATCGACGCGTTGCGGCATCGACGGAAGAGGACCAGGGCAGGCAGGAACGAGCCGGTTTCGATCCCGACCAGACCCCCACCGGTGTTCACCCGGCGGTTTCATCCGGCCACGCTGCGCTGGCAAGCCGGTCCAGGCGGCGGCCGGAACCCACGATTCTTTGTCCGCAAGAGCATTGCTGGAGTCAACGACCACCGGGCCGGCCAAAGACGACCGTGAGTATTGTCGCACTGTCGCGCGGCTCGGCGCCGAAGCGGCCGACGCGCTGGAACATGCGCATGGGCTGGGAATCCTGCATCGCGATATCAAGCCGGCCAACCTCCTGATCGACTTGCAGGGGGCTGTGTGGATCACCGATTTCGGACTGGCCCGCTTCCCCGCCGGCTTGAGCCTGACGCAGACCGGCGACCTGCTCGGCACGCTGCGCTACATGAGCCCCGAGCAGGCGCTCGGGCGACGCGGGGTCGTGGACCAGCGGACCGACATCTACTCGCTCGCCCTGACGCTTTATGAGCTGCTGACGCTGCGTCCCGCATTCGACGGCCTCGACCACCAGGAATTGCTCAGGCAGATCGCGCTGGACGATCCGCTGCCGCCGCGCCGGATCAATCCAGCGGTCCCTCGCGACCTGGAGACCATCATTCTGAAGGCGACGGCAAAGGACCCGTCCAATCGCTACGCCACCGCTCGGGAGCTGGCCGCCGATCTGGGACGTTTCCTGGATGACCAGCCGATCTTGGCCCGCCGGCCCGGACCGGTGGAGCGGACCCTGCGGTGGGCCGCCGGCGCAAGGAGCTGGTGGCCACCACCGCCGCGATCCTGGGGATCGCGCTCCTGTTCGGCACCGCCCTGACATGGGACCAGGCACGAAAGCGAGCGGCCGCCAGCCGCAGGCACCACGCATACATCATCAAGACCTACCCCCTGCTCGACCGGCTGGCCATGGATGCGATGGGCCAGGCCAACAAGCTGGTCACGGGAACGGCCGATGCCGAAACCCGCGAGTCTTCGGCTCAGGTTTACCAGGAAGCGCTGGGCATGTACACCCAGGCCAGCGAGCTACCCCCGTCCGACGTCGAGTCGCGCCGGATCATCGCGCGGGCCCATAAACAACTTGGCTTTGTGCGCGGGATCTTGAGCGGAGCCAACTGGGCCAAGAACGGTCCTGATCCCGGCCTGTTGTCGCAAGCCGAAGCCGACTACCACCGCTCAATCGCCTTGTACGAGACTTTGCTGGCCGAGCGCCGGGGGACCGCAAGCTTCGCCGCGACTTCGCCGAAGCGCTCGGAACCTGGGGCCTGGGATGGCTATTCAGGTTCACGCATCGGCCCCACGAGGCCGAGCTGAACTATCGGCGCTCCACCGAGATCTGTGCGAGCTGGTCAAGGAAATCGGCGCGGCCGGAGCACCCGCCTCGGGAAGCGCGGCCGTCGAGCTGAATGACCTCGTCTATCTCGCAGACAACACGATCACGCTGGCCGGGATTCTGGGCACCGAGGGCAAGGCCGACGAGGCAGAGCCGCGTGCAACGACAACTGGTCGACGACGTCGAGGGCGTGGCAGCGCGGTTCGCGGGACGGCCCTTTGAGCTGCGGCGGCGCAACTGGGCCAGGCAGTTCGTCTCGATGGCGCGGTCGTCTCTGCGAGAACGTGAGCGCTCCGTCGCGACACTCAGCTTCAAGCTGGCGATGATCCTGGACCCAACCAATGCCGACGCTCACAACGATCTGGCCTGGCACATGGTCAGCGTTCCGTGCGACCCCGCTTTCGACCCGGCGCGGCCTGGAGCTAGCCCGCAAAGCGGTCGAGCTCGCGCCGAATAACTGGATGTTCTGGAACACCCTGGGTGTGGCTGCGTTTCGCACCGGCGACTGGAAGACCGCCTCCGAATCGCTCCATAAATCGATGAGCTTGACCGGCGGCGGAGCCGCCGACTGGTTCTTCCTGGCGATGACCCGCTGGCATCAGGGGGAGCAGAAGGACGCGCGTGCGTGGTTTGACCGTGCGGTAGCCGCCGTGGTCAAGGAAAGTCCCTCGGAGTACATGCTGCACGAGCTACTCCAGTTCCACGCCGAGGCTGCGGCCCTCCTGGGGTTGCCGGGACCGAAGCTCGAGATCGGCCAGCAAGCGGCGGGAGCAGACCGGCAGCGCCACCCGTCGGAGCGGCCCGAAATCGCGAGGGGCGAATCCAAGGCGAAGGGCTGAATCGCGCTTCATGCCCATCGAAGAGCGGGACGGGCCGCCGCGCCCGTCGAGTCGCCGGGCAGCCGTCCCAACCAGCTTGGGCGCGCCGGCGCCTGGCCGATCTCGTGAAACATCGATCACACCTGACAGATCTGGATAAGATTGCCGCAAGTATCCTCGAATACCGCGACAGTCGCCGGTCCGGCCTTTGTCGGCTTCGAGCGAAACGAAACGCCAAGCTTTTCCAGCCTTTCGTACTCTCGATCGATGTGATCAACGAAAAACATCGTGAGTGGTATCCCCGCATCGTAAAGGGCCTTCTGGAAGGTCTGGGCCGCCGGGAGAACGCACGGCTCAAGCAATAGCTCGATCTCATCGGATCCCTCCGGCGAGACCACGGTGAGCCACCGGTACTCCCCCATCGATATGTCTGTTTTCTTGACGAACCCGAGGACCGCGGTATAGAACTCAAGCGCCTTGGCCTGGTCCTTTACCATCACGCTCGTGATTTTGATCTTCATCGCAGCACCTCCAAAAAACACCGCGATCGAAAACCGACGTGACGCACGGTCGATCGACCGCCGTCTCCGAGAGAGCCGTTCAAGCGGCCGAATCGTCCACGGGGCCAGCACCAGCGATTCTGTCGTTGACCACTTCTGGGCGTCAAGTTTGGCCAGGAGAATCCGTCTGTGCGGCTCTTGACGAAAGGCGGGCGAGTGTTTCTTTTTTCGATTGGTTAGTTAACGTGGTGGAGTTGCACGCGGATGGCAGTCTCAACGTCGTAAGCATGATCACATGCTTTGAAACGTTCAGAATCGAGCCATGACGTTTTCGTGAGACGGGAGGTTGTGGTGACAATCGCGATTGGAATCGGCGCTATGGTACTCGTCATCGTTGCGGCCGCGGCCCTGATCGCGAGCCGCCCTACGGATTTCCGCATCCAGCGGAGCGCCAGATCGACGCGCCGCGAGATGTGATCTTTTCGATCATCAACGACCTGCACCAGTGGGGTTTGTGGTCGCCCTACGATAAGCGCGATCCGAACATGAAGAAAACCTTCGACGGGCCGCGATCGGGACCTGGAGCCGTCTACTCCTGGAATGGAAACAACGACGTTGGAGAGGGCCGGCTGACGATCACGGGCAGCAAGCCCGGCGAGCTGGTTTCCATGAAGCTCGAGTTTAGCCGGCCGTTCAAGGCCACAAATGACGTCAACTTCAAGCTCGAGCCATCCCAGGGGGGAACGAGGGTGAGCTGGATCATGGACGGAAAGCACAATTTCGTGATGAAGGCCATGTCGCTCTTCATGAACATGGACCAGATGGTCGGAAAGGACTTCGAGCAGGGTCTCGCCAATTTGAGCGCCATGGCGCATGCGGAGGCTGTCAAATCGTGAGGGGCCGGGCGGCTCCGCCGCGAGATGCTGAGCTATCGAGCCGCGAGTCAAAACGGGGCTGATCGAGCTTTTCGGGGTCCGAGTACGAGCGGATCGGGCTCGCCCGAAGTCATCTCAAACAACTCGACCTTGAGCAATCGCATCAGGGCGTTTCGGGTGTGGCGGGTCGCTCCGATGGCCGAAGCGCCGGCAGGGTGTCCGTTTGAAACGGGCTGGATGCGGCTGTGGGCGACGGCGCTGGGATTGGCGCTGCCGGTGTCGGGGTGGCGCCCGTCGTCGTCCGAACGGGCGGGTGCTCATTGATCTGGCAGCCGACGGCGCGCTCGAGGCCCGCGAGTGCCTTGCCCAGCTCGGCCTCGACCTGGGCGATCTGAATCTCGACCTGAAGGACCTCGCGCGAGGCCGAGAGCACCGTCGCGTAATCGACGTTGCTTTTGGCGTAGTCGCTGCGGGCAAGGCCAAGCGCGTGCCGCGTGCGGGGCTGGATGCTATCGCGCAAAAGGGTGAGCACGTTTTGCTGAACGCTGCGCCTGCACCATCAGCTCCTGGATTTCGGTGTAGGCTTCGTCGCGCTGGGCTTCGTAAAGCTTGGCATCGGCCTTGGCGCGTTCCTCGGCCTCGCATACGCCGGCCCGGTACTTTGCCTGGTGCACCGGCAGGTTGAAGCCGACGAACAGGCCGACGTTGGGCTGGCCGCTCGCGGTCTTGGGGGCCACGGCGTTCGTCCGTTCCATATCCATGTAGGTCACGCCCAGGGTGATATTGGGGTAAAACCGCTTTCGCGCGAGCTCGACGGCTTTCTCGTCGCGGGCGATGGCCGCCAGGCGGCCCTGGAGCTCGGGACGGGCGGCGACGGCCAGGCTGTTGAGCCGCTCGATCTCGGCCGGAACGGCCGCCTGCGATAAAGTCGGCAGCGCCTTCAAGTCGGCATCAGGTCGGACGTGGAGCTGCCGCGCCAGTGCTGCGCCGTGACGCGGCGATTCCTTGCCGGTTGTTCGCGACCTCCCGGTCGAGCTCGCTGATCAAGATGTCCGAACGCAGGACGTCCTGCTGACTGCTGCCGGTCGCCAGCCGCTGGCGGGCGACGTCGCGGAACTGTTCAAGGAGCTTTCGATTCTCGGTGAGGATCTCGTCGATCTTCACGGTGGCAAACAGGTTGTAATATGAGCGTTTAACCGCAGCGACCGTATCCAGCTGGGCAGCGGCCAGCTCGGCGAGCGCAATCTGAACGTCGCGCTCGGCCGCCTGGCCGCGCAGCCGAAGCGTGCCAAACCAGGGAAACTGCTGCGCCAGCGTGAGATTGTAGGGGTTATAGCCCATCAGAAAGTACTGCGGTGCCACGCTCGGGATCGGAAACACCACGTTCGACGCCACCGGGTCATCGAGCGCGGTCACCTGCGGAATCCGAGCCCGAAGCGACTGGACGTTGTGGAAGGCAGCCTGGACGGTCCGGTTCTCGGCCAGGGCACGGCGAATGAACACATCAACGGGCTGCGGACCGTCAAGTTCGCGTGGGGTTGAACTGGACTCGGCAGCGATCGCCATTGGCTCAGCGGCGACGGAAGGGCGAGCGGGCAATCGGTGCGGTTCCGCGGCGTCGCGCCTCCATCGCATCGGTGTCCGGCAGGCGCGCGATACCGGCACAGCCGCCGAGGCCGCCAGCCAGAGCCACACCCAGGATCAGGGTCCAGCGACGATTCACCACCGTGCTCCCCGACGCCCACTCTCTACACCCAGCGCGCAGATCGAATGCGCCGACGCGATGAGCCCATCCCATTGCTTCGGCAATCCGATTCGGCTCGCTCCGCTAAAATCTCCGGGTTACGACGATTTTTCCGGGTTCCGGGGGAACAGCGCGGGGCTGGATCCGTCCGCGTTCGCCGTTGCCCGCGAGGCGGTCTACGTATATTATTGATCAACGGCGCTGTCAATTTGGGTAATTTCCGCGCGCAAACGAGATGAACGCAAATCGTCGCCACCTACGGCTCTGTTGGGTCGCCCTCGGGGCGATTGTGGCGGTGATGTCGCTCGTGGGTGACGCTTCGGCATCGACGAAGAACGCCGGTCCGCGTGCTGGAACTCGTTCTTGCTGCAGGAATACCGTCTGCCCCGCTGGCTGTTGTGCAACGAGCGGTGCCGTTTCGACTTCGCAGGCAATCGCGACTTCGATCGTCGGTATCCCGGCGCAGCGAGCGCAATTCAACACGCCGTCCCGCTCGTGTGAGTGCCGTTCGAGCGAACCTCTCTCCCCGGCGTCGAGGCACGAACTTGGCGGCTCCGCGGGTCGGCTCGTCCGCGACCTGCCGGGCTCGACGGGTTCGCCAGTTCAGATTCCGACGCCCGCATCGTCTCCCACCCCCATCAAGTCCTTTGCCAGTCCGCCGCCATCGCGGCTCTACCTTATTACTGAGCGCCTGCTCATCTGAATCCGTGCCGGAACCGAGGCCTCACTTCTCGCCTCTTTCGACGTAGTGTCCGCGCGCGGCTCCTTTCGCGGAGCTTTGCCGCGTCATGTGCAACGTATGGCCATGCGGTCGGCGTTCCTGGTGTTCATCGCAATCTTGCCCAATCGGACCGGCCGGTTCGGGACTGGGGAACAGGAATCATGTCGTTCAACAGCATTTCGGGTTCGAGCAGGCGAACTGACGCCGGATCCACGAATTCGGATGACCGACCGTCGACCCGATGGCGAAAGTTTTGCCTGATTGTGAAGGTCGTCGAGCTGAGGCTCCGGTTTGTGGTTCTGATGGCGATCACGGGCTTTGCGTTTGCCTACTGGGAGACGATTGTCAATCGCTACGAAAAGTGGATGCGGCCGGCCGCCGAGCAGCTTGCGGCGGTGTCTGAGACCGAATTCTTCTGCCCGATGCACCCCCAGGTCGTGCAGGAGGAGCCGGGTCAGTGTCCGATTTGCGGAATGACGCTCTCCAGGCGGCCCAAGGGAAGCAAGACCGCCCTGCCCGAGGGGGTGACCGCGCGGGTGGAACTCCGCCCGGCGCGTCGCGCAAGCCGGCATCAAGACAGCGCCCGTCGCGTATGCCCCCCTGGCGCAAACGCTGACGACGGTCGGATTCGTCGCATTCGACGAGCGGCGAATGCGCGAATCGTGTCGAAGGTGCCTGGAACGTCGCGAGTCGAGACGCTTCACGTGAATTTTACCGGAGAGGACGTCGATGCGGGGCAGCCGCTGGCGGAACTCTATAGCCCCGAGTTGAACCAGGCGATTCAGGAGCTGCGGCGCGGCCAACCAGGCGGCGCAGGGAGCCGGCGCCCAGAGCGAAGTGGGCCGAGCGCTGCGGGATGACTCGGCGCGTCTGGTCCGCGCAGGAGCCGAGAAGCTCAAGCGGTGGGGGATCACCCAGGCGCAGATCGACGAAATCCTCGCGAAGGGAAAGAGTGACTTCACGTTCACAATCCTCTCTCCCGTTCGTGGCCACGTGTATAAGAAGAACGTGGTCGCGGGCCAGGAGGTGCCTCAGGGTTACCCGATGTTCGAGGTCGTCGACCTCGAAACGGTGTGGGTGCAAGCCCAGGTCTACGAGCACCAGCTCGATCTGGTCCGTGAAGGACAGACCGTCGAGGCCACCGTTGAAGCGTTTCCGGGCGAAGTGTTCCCTGGAAAGGTCGAATTCATTCAGCCGCACCTCGACCCAGCGACGCGCACGGTCGACGTCAGGTACAGCCTCGAGAACCGCCGCCATCGCATCCGTCCGGGGATGTTTGCGACGGTGACTTTGAGAACGCCGATTGCCGGTCCGGCGGTGGTTTCATCACCGCCGGGCGCGACGCGCGAGCCGCGGAACGGCATTCGAGGTCGGCATGACCGCGGAGCAACAGAAGAACTGCCCTGTGACCAGTGCCAAGCTCGGGTCAATGGGCACGCCGATCGGAGTCGAGGTCTCGGGTAGGAAGGTGTGGACGTGCTGTGGCGCGTGTCCGCCCAAGCTCAAGGCCGAGCCCGTCAAGTACCTGGCCCGCCTTGCGCCTGCCCCGGAAGGGCAGGTGCTGAGCGTGCCGGACTCGGCCGTGATTGACACCGGAACGCGCAGGTCGTGTATGTCGAGAGCGAGCCTGGCGTCTTCGAAGGGCGGACCGTCGTACTCGGCCCGCGAGTCGGCGACCGGTTCCCGGTGCTGGAGGGGCTTGCGTCCGGCGAAATGGTCGCGGCGGCCGGCGCCTTCCTGATCGACGCCGAAAGCCGGCTAAATCCGGCAGCCGCGGGAACCGCAAGCAACGGGTCGACCCAGTTTGCTCAGGTCCCGACCGAAGCTGGCGACGCCGCGGCCAAGAGCGTCCACCGGCATTGAGTCGGCCGGAGTCACGATCATGATCGAATCGATCATCGAGTGGTCGATCCGTAATCGAATGCTGGTGATCCTGGCCGCGCTCTTGCTCGCGTTCGCGGGCGTTCGCGCGCTCGTGACGATGCCGGTCGACGCGATTCCCGACCTTTCCGAAAACCAGGTGATCGTCTTCACCGACTGGATGGGCGCAGCCCGCAAGAGATCGAAGACCAGATCACCTATCCCCTGTCGGTCAATTTGCAGGGGCTCGCCGGGGTGAAGGTCGTGCGATCGTCGAGCGAATTCAACTTCTCGATGATCACGATCATCTTCAACGATGCGACCGACTACTATTTCGCGGGCGGCGCGTTCTGGAGAAGCTCTCGATCGCCTCAACCTTTCTGCCGCCGGGGGTGACTGCTTACCTTGCGCCCGACGCGACGGCAGTCGGCCAGATCTTCTGGTACACCGTCGAGGGCGAAGGCAAAGACTTGAGCGAGCTGCGGTCGATCCAGGACTGGCTTGTTCGCTACCAGCTCAACAGCGTGGAGGGGGTGGCCGAGGTAGCGAGCGTGGCGGGGCGCCCAAGGAGTATCAGATCGACCTCGATCCCAACAAGCTGCGCGCCTATGGCATCAGTCTGGGCGAGGTTTACTCGGCTGTCGCCAGGTCGAACTCGTCGGTCGGCGGACGGGTCGTCCACCAGGGGAATGCCGAGTACGTGATTCGCTCGGCGGGCTGGATCGAAAGCCTTGATGACATCCGCAACACCGTCGTCGTGCTGCGGGAGCGGCACGCCGATCAACGTCGGCATGCTGGGAACCGTGCAAATCGGGCCTGCCTTTCGGCGCAGCGTGCTGGAAAAGGACGGGCGTGAGGCCGTCGGCGGCGTCGTGCTGATGCGCTACGGTGAAAACCCGCTAGAGGTCACGTGCCGGATCAAGGAAAAGCTTGCGACGCTCCAGGCTGCGCTTCCGGCGGGCGTGCGCATCGTGCCGTTCTACGACCGCACGCCCTTGATCCACAAAGCGATCGAAACGGTCAGCGGCACGGTCAAAGAGGAGCTGATCGTCTGCACGATTGCGATCCTCCTGGTGATGGGGCACGCCGGCAATGCCTTTGTCGTTGCCGTCACGCTGCCCATGGCGGTGCTCTTCAGCTTCTTGATGATGCGCTTGTTCGGGATGTCGTCGAACATCATGAGCCTGGCGGGGATCTCGATTTCCGTGGGCATATTGATCGACCAGGCGGTGGTGATGGGCGAAAACGCGGCCCATCACCTGTCGCGCAAGTTTGGCAGGGAGCGCGTGACCGGCGATACCACCGAGATCGTGGTCGCGGCGTGCCGAACCGTGGGCCGGCCCATCTTCTACTCGGTATTGATCACCATTCTCTCTTTTCTGCCGGTGTTCGCGCTCACGGGCCGCGAGGGCAAGATGTTTCATCCGCTGGCCTATACCAAGACGTTTGCCTTGGTCGGGGTCGCGCTCTTGTCAATCACGCTGGTGCCGGCATTGATCCCGATTTTCCTGAAGGGGCGAATCAAGTCGGAGCAGGAGAACTGGCTGGTCCGCACGATGATCGAGATCTTCAAGCCGATGCTGGCGTGGCTGATGGACCGGCCGGGACTCGTGTGCTGGCTGTTCGCGATCATCGTGGGGCTGGGTTTTGTCGCGTCGACCAGGATGGGGCGAGAGTTCATGCCCGACCTGGACGAGCTGAGCCTCATGGATATGCCGACGACCGTCCCGCGCGCGTCGATCGCCGAGGTCGAGCGGGACCTGCGGGTGCGCGACCAGATCTTGCGCGGGTTTCCGGAGGTCTGGCAAGTCGTGGGCAAGGCGGGGCGGGCCGAGACGCCGACCGACGTGGCACCGCTGGACATGATCGAGACGGTCATCAACCTGCGCGACCATGAACTCTGGCCGAAGCGCAAGCTCCGGTTCGCGGACGCAGTGGCGCAGACGCAGGTCGTGCTCGCCCGGCTCGAAGCGAAGGGCTATCTCAACCCCACGGCGTCGAAAGACGTGCGCGACGCGATCGTGAACGAAGCGGCGATGGGCAGTGCCATGGCGCTCGACGAAGAGCTGCGCGGCCTGGCGGCGCAGCGGCTGTCGGAATTCCGACCGGAACTGGGTCGCGGCCTGGTCGGCGAGGCGATCGACACCCTGCTCGGCCGCGCCCGGCCATCGGCCGTCGTGCGCACGCTAACCCCGGCCGAGCGCGATACGCTGATCGAATCGCTTTCGACTCGTCATGGCGAGCGGATCGCCGTGCAAGTCCTGCCTGATGAGGTCAGCCGGCTCGTGAGCGACGCCGCGGCGGGGCTCGTCGAGCGGGGCGTGCTGCGCGAGCCCCGACCCGCTCGCGCCGGCACCCTCGAACCTCGAGCGCGCGGCCTCGGCCGCCGGCGACTTTCTGGGCCTACCCCGATCGACGCTGGTCACGCAGCTCGCCCGGCATCTTGAGATGGACCACGACCGCCGTCTCAAAGCGCGGATGAAGGCGCTCGACTGGGAGCTCTTTGACCGAGCGGCGGCGGCGGTCAACTCCGTGGCTCTCGATCAGCTTGCGAAGCTGGGCCGTGCCCGGGGTCTCATCGCACGAGAGGCATCGCCTGGCGAGCTGGCGGCGCTGCGGGCAGAGCTCGATCAGCCGTTTGCCACCCGGCTGCTGTTGTGGAGGAAGACCAAGGCCGACCTCGTCGAGGAGATGAGCACGGTTTTGCAGATGCCTGGTTGGGGCAACAGCTTCACGCAGCCGATCGCCGCCCGCATCGAGATGCTCTCGACCGGCGTGCGGATGCCCGTGGCCGTCAAAGTCTTTGGCCCAAAGCTCGACGACATCCAGCGCACGGCCAGGAGATCGCCGCGGTGCTGCGCGGAGTGCGGGCGCGGCCGACGTGTTTCCCGACCAGATCACCGGAAAGGGGTACGTGGACATCAGGATCGACCGTGCGAAAGCGGCCCGCTACGGGATCAACGTGGGCGACATCCAGGATGTCATCGAAGTCGCGCTGGGTGGCAAGCCGGTGACAATGACCGTTGAGGGCCGCGAGCGCTACCCCGTACGGATCCGCTACGCCCGCGACTTCCGCGACCAGGTCGACGCGATCAAGAGCGTGCTGGTGTCCGCGCGTGGGATGGCCCCGGCGCGGGGCAAGTGGGAGCGGCCGGCGAAATGAGCACAGCCGGAATGGCCTCGGCGGAAGGCTCGTCCCCATCACCGGGAGCGGGTGGCTATGTTCCCATTCCACTCGCGGCGGTGGCGGATGTGGCGCGTGGTCGAGGGGCCGTCGATGATCAAGAGCGAGAACGGGCTGCTCCGCGCGTACATTCAGCTCCGCGTGCGCGGTCGTGATGAAGTCGGTTTCGTCGAAGAGGCGCGGCGGGTGGTCGCGGAGAAAGTGGTCCTCCCGCCCGGCACGTATCTCGAATGGACAGGCACTTTCGAGCATCAGTTCGCGCACAGCAAACTCTCCGGATTGTGTTTCCGACGGTGATCGCGGTCATCCTGCTGATCCTGTATCTGACGCATAAGAGCTGGATCGACGCCTTGCTCGTGATGACGAGCGTGCTCGGTGCGATCGCCGGCGCTTCGATCTTCCAGTGGCTGTTCGGCTTTCATTTTAGCGTGGCCGTGCAGGTCGGCTATATCGCGTGCTTCGGGATGGCGGTGGAGACCGGCGTCGTGATGCTGGTGTACCTTCGCGAGGCGATCGCCGAGCGCGGCGGGCTAGCGGGGATCACGTCGATCGCCGAGCTTCGACAGGCGATCCTCGAAGGAGCGATCCATCGGCTGCGTCCCAAGCTGTTGACCGAGGGGGCGGCGATCATCTCCATTGCGCCGATGCTCTGGGCCACCGGAGTGGGGGCCGAAGTGATCCGGCCCATGGCCGCGCCGGTGCTGGGAGGCCTCTTGATCGCCGACGAGGTCATCGACGTGTTCCTGCCGGTGCTCTATTTCGCCGTCCAGAAACGGCGATGGGCCAAGGTTCACGGGATCGGCTTCTGGGCCAGGATGGATTTGAGCGAACCGCTGAACCAGCCGATCTCGGTCGCACGAATTGCGGGCGCGGCGGGACCACAGAACGGCCCGGAAACGGCTGAGGTCTCAGCGTGAAAGCGGCGACGCGCTCGGGAATGGACGTGTCGGCGCGATCTCTTCGGGGCTGCCCGTTTCTCCCGTTGGCCGTTTCGACACTGCCCGGAAGTCGTGCTCGTTGATTTGGCCCAGGGTGCGGCCGCGTGCAACTCCTCTTGCGTCGTTTGGGATTCGAATTAAGATGTCGGCCTCAAGGAATGAAGGTGCCGCTTCACCACGGACCGTAACTCGGATCTTCGAGCTCGAGCCTCGACACGAATTCCGCCTTTGCCACTGCACTTAGGCGTGCATTGGGACGGGCGCCGAGCACCGGCCCTCCGACGGTCGAAGAGGCGCTGGCTGGAACGCTGAGCCAGGTTTCCGTCTTGCAGGGAGGCAACCATGCCGGAGCCACGTCGCGCGCCGTCGATTCGCCTTCATTGTGATCAGTGCCGTGCTGATCATGGTGACGGCCGTGGGTGTGAAATTCGTGTTCGTGGACGGCAATCGGTTCGGAGTGGGGTCGTTTGCGCCGAGCGCAGCCGCGATCGACGGCAGCAGCCCGCTGGCCCGCTTGAATGAATCACTCCGCAGGGGAGATCCGCGCGCCCTGGTTTTCGTCCACGAGCGCGTGATGCCCAAGGCCGACGGAGCGCGACAGGCCGTGGGCGATCAGGAAGCCAAGGATTGGCTCGAGACCCTTGCCGCCCTGCGCGCCGGCTTCCCGACATTTGCGGGTCCGGGCCGCGCGACGGCCGTCTCAATTGCGAGCCGGATCCTGGAAAAGTTTGGCGTGGAACCGGCAGCTGCGCAGTGGGTTGAGACGCTCCGGCCGGTTCACGACGTCCTCTCGGCCAGCCTGGCGGACGCGGATCCGACGCCGCGCTGCGCGGCACTCTCGGAGATCAGCCGGTTCTGGAGTCTGGTTTCCGGGCCGATCGCTCACCCCGTTTGAGGAACAGACACTGGCGGAATGGAAGGGCGCACTCTGCACACCGGTCCTGCGATGCCTGGCCAGCCATGATGTTCGCACCCGCGTAACCGCGGTTGGCTGCCTCGGCGCTCTGCCGATCGACAGCGCGGCCGCGGCGGCAGTCGCGTACGTCGATGACAGCAACGCCGATGTCCGCAAGCAGACCCTCAGCTCGTTCGCGCAGCGCAACATGCTTCTGACCGACGAGATGCTGCTCAAGCGACTCCATGACTCGGATGCCGCGATCTGCGAGATGGCCAATCTCATCCTGAAGACACGCGGACTCTCGCAGGAACTGATCAGCCTGGGAGGCTTGATCTTCAGCCCCAAACCCGATCAGCGCGTGTCGGTGATTCCGCTCTTGAAAGACCGCCCGGATGTGGACCCGGTCACGTGGTTGATCCAGCTCTCGCGCGATTCCGTCGAGACCGTGCGGATCAGCGCGATCGAGGCGCTGGCCGCGCACAAGACGCCGGCCGTCCAGAGGCGGCTGGCTGAGATGGCGCGCTCCGACGGCTCAGAGGCCGTGCGCCAGGCAGCCCGAAAAGTCGCCCCCTCGACGGAGGAGACGACGGCCTCGCTGCCACCACTGCCCGGCTCGGCAAGCCTCAATCCCAAGGCAAACTGACGCCGCCCCCCGGAACGCCACGGGGAATCACGGCCGCAGCAGCCGAGTCGATCCGGCGTCGCTCTCCCCTGCCCTACCCTGCCCGGCTCTCGTGCCGCCGGCGAGACCGGCCCGCGCGGATGCTTTCGGGGAACAGCCGAGCCTGGTCGAGCGTATCCGTCGGCCAGGAACGGCATCGGCAAGTAGTCGGTCTCGCGCGTCAGGTGGGGATGCGAGCGAACCTCTTCCTCGAGCGCGGGCGAGACCCAGAGGGTCTTCAGCTCGAGCGTATTGGGGATCACGACCATTCGCGCCTGCGACGGCTCGATGCGCCAGCACGTTTCGAGTGCGCGTCTGGATGACCTCGCGGTCGGTGGGAAGCGTGATCGGGATTCGCGCGCGCTCAAGGCAGCATGAGGTGAGCACGTTGATCCGGAACGATTCGGGGTCCAGCTTGGAGACCAGCCGCTCGGTCGTCAGATCGGCGAAGCCCACGCCGACGATGTTTCCGTGGCTTTCATCCGAGACGTCCAGGACGGCCAGCCGAGTGATCACCGGGCGGTCGAAGTCGGGCTGAGTCTCGATCAAGAGGCGGCCGATGACGTTGGGGTCCATGCCCGCGCCGGAGTAGTTCTTTCCCAGCTCGCCCACGACCAGGACGTCGATCTGGTCGAACGGCAGCCGGCCCATCAGGCCGCGGGCGCGCTCGAGCAAGGTCGGCTCGACTTCAAAGATCGTTTCGGGCTCCAGTGCGACGATCTCGGCCGGCACGTCTTCGGCGTTTTCAACGATGGCCAGGCCCAGCGCGAATCGCGTGTTCTTGACGAGGAACCGGCCGACGGCCGGCAAGACCTCGCGCAGGCCGCGCACGCCCAGCTTGTGGACCTGGCTGGCGCCGTCGCGCTTGCCCAGGCCGATCACCAGCATCTTGAGCACGCCCGACTCGTGCGTCGAGTGGAAGTCGGTGTGCGGCTTGACCCGGTTTGCCAGCACGATGCCGTCGGCCTGGTAGGCGTTCTTGTCGAAATAGATCGGCAGGCCGACGGGATTGGTGCCCAGGACGACCGTGTCCATGTCGGTCTTTACCGGCACGCCCATCGCTTCGGCGGTGACTCCGTATCCGGCCAGAAGCTCGCGCTGGCCTTCGGCGGTCGCGCCGCCGTGGCTTCCCATCGCGGCCACGATGAACGGACTTGTATTCCATCTCGCGCAAGGTGTCGACGATCGTCCTGGCCACGACGGCGATGCCGCTGACTCCGCGGCTGCCGATCCCCACCGCGATCGTGCCGCCCGGGGCGACGCGCTCGCGAAGCCGGCTGGAGCGGATCAGCCGGCGCACCGTGCCGGGGACGTCCTCGACCCGGGGCTGGGGAATCGACTGGCGAACGAGGGCTAACGGCGGAAAGCTCATGCGCGGAATCCTCGGTGGTCAAAGCGATCCATCGATCGTCGAACATGCGGCCCGGGCCGTCAAGACGGCCGCCGCCACCGCGGAACCATCGAAGACCACGATCGCGGCCGTGACCGCGATCCTGCGACAGTTTGACGAGCGTGGCCGCCGAGTGCCGTTACCATCCGTAGGGAGAGCCCGGTCCGAGCCGGGGCGTAGACGCCGACCGGCGGGAGTGAACCGGCTCGACCGCCGGGCATGCCAATCTGAGCGCCGATCGGAAACGTGCGATACGAGAACCCGTCCGGATAATAGGAGGCGCCGTAGACATAGCCCGCCTGCACGAAGCCAGGTCGCCACAAGCCGACGCCAAACCGCCCCGGCAGTACGCCGTAGGGGGGATAATTCGTCCCATAGGACGGGCCGGGGTACGCCGAGAACACCGAGTAGGTCTGAGGCATGCCGTAGCTGGCAAACCCATAGCTCATGCCGTAAAGCCCGGGCGCACCGAGCCAGTCGCTCGTCCGGTAAGAGCTGACAAATCTTCCGTCGCCCATGGATTGAGCCATGGCCGCCGGCGTGCCCAGGTCCAGGCCCAGGCAAACGCGACCACTACCGCTGGAAGAAGCCTCGCAGAGCGCGCCGCATGATTTCTCTCCTCGTTGGTCCGATGTTCGACTGATCGCTCTTCATTTCCGCTGGCCGTTGCCGGTTGTCGTTTGATCCACCGCCCTCCGTAGCGCCGCCGGGGTGTCGCGGTCAGGCGTGTGAACGAGCGTCTCTTCCCCTTCTATCCTTCACCTTTTTGAGCAGGAAGACCAGTGGTATGAAACCGTTTACGAGAGCTTTGCTCGCGTGGGACTAGGGGCCGACGATCACGGACAAGAGCTCGCCTCGGAACATCTGGCTGTGATCCACGGTTCCGTAGGGGCCGCGTCCATACCCCCCTCCATACGATCTGCGCGCAAGGCCGGCGAGTACAGAATGACGTCGCGCCCGGCGGGCCAGTATAGCGACCCGGTGGGAAGCGAGTATCGCGGCGCCACAGTCGCTCGTCGTGCGACGGCCCGCGCCCGGCCAGCCGGCTGCGCTCGCGACCCAAACGTCTGCTCCGGCTGGACGTAGGGTAAAACATGCCACATGCCGAATCGATCCATGATCGTTCGGCCGGCCGTAGCCGGCTGTGAATACTCGAGACCAAACCCCCCATACGGCTCGGCGATCCAGGACAGCGCCGCGGCGTAAGCCCCCGGTTCGTACAGCTCCTCTCCGGTGAATTGTGCTCGAGCTGCCGTCGAACAGCCCATCAGCATCATGACCGTCAGAGTCGACGCAGACATTCGCGTCATTGCCCTGTTCCTTCGCATTGCACGCTCGAATCTCGTGGTCGGGTTCCCTGGTGTCCGTGGTAATTCTAACTCCGATATTGCACTCGGGCGTGGAGCGCGGTGAAGTGGCCGCGCAATTCCGGGATTTTGGTCACCAGAAATTTCTTTTTATAAACTGTGAAATGTGTCTTGGCGAAAGCCGAAAGATGAGATATAAAAGACGTGTTCGGCAGGACGAAGTCTGCCCCAGGGGCATATGAAGACGCCCGTCCGGCGATGGAAGTGCGAGTGCGGTGTGCGCTGGCTTCCAGGGCGAGGCGCGGTCGATCGTGAGGGTGACGATGGCACTGGCCGGGGGGATTTCGTCAGAGCGGCGCTCGCTGGAGGAGGTGCACGGATCGGTCGCGGTTCCTCCGGGCCGCGGGACCGGGCAATCCTTCCGGCGGTTGTTTGCGTTTCTGGGCCCGGCGTACCTTGTCAGTGTCGGGTACATGGATCCGGGGAACTGGGCGACGGACCTCCAGGGGGGCGCACGGTTCGGCTTCGCGCTGCTCTGGGTCTTGTTGATGTCGAACGTGATGGCGATCCTGTTGCAAACCCTGGCGGCGCGCCTGGGAGTTGTGACGGGCCACGACCTGGCGCAGGCGTGCCGGGCCGAGTACTCGCGCGGGCTCAACGCGATCCTCTGGCTGCTGGCCGAAGTGGCGATCGCCGCGACCGACCTGGCGGAGATCCTGGGTACGGTGATCGCGCTCAAGCTGCTGTTTGGCTGGCCGCTCTTGTGGGGCTGTCTGCCCACGGCGTTCGACACATTTCTGCTGCTCTACCTGCAAAAATGGGGAATGCGCCGGGTCGAAGCGGTCATTCTCGCCCTGGTGGCCACGATCGCGGGCTGTTTCCTGGTCCAGATGTTCTTGGCCAAGCCAGACATGGCAGGGGTTCTCTCCGGGTTTCGGCCGAGCTTGCCGCCGGGCTCGTTGTACGTGGCGATCGGCATCCTGGGCGCCACGGTGATGCCGCACAACCTCTACTTGCATTCGGCCCTGGTCCAGACCCGCCGGATCGGCAACGACGCTGTCAGCAAGGCGTCCGCATGCCGGTTCTATCTGATTGATGCCGCGATCGCACTGAACGCGGCGTTTTTCGTGAATGCGGCCATCCTGATTTTGAGCGCGACCGTCTTCCATGCTCACAACCAGGACGTCACGAGCATCGAGGAGGCACACCGCCTGCTCCCGTCGTTCCTGGGCGGCGCCGCCCCGGTCTTGTTCGGCATCGCCCTCCTGTGCTCCGGGCAGAGCTCGACACTCACGGGAACGCTCGCGGGCCAGATCGTGATGGAGGGGTACCTGCACCTCAGGATGTCGCCCTGGCTGCGGCGCTTGATCACCCGGCTGCTGGCGCTGATACCCGCGGTGGCCGTGATTGCCATTGCCGGCGAGGGCTCGACCCAGGGAATGATGATCTTGAGCCAGGTGGTCCTGAGCCTGCAACTTTCGTTTGCCGTGATTCCGCTCATTCATTTCACGTCGAACCGCCGGAACATGGGTGCCTTCGTCACTCCCTGGTGGGGGCAGATCCTCGCGTGGACCGCGGCCGCGATCATCGTTGCGCTCAACGGCAAGCTCGTTTTCGACCAGATTGGCGAATGGGTGGCGATCTCATCGCAATGGACCGCGCGAATCGGGCCGATTCCATTGAGCTGGCTGGTCCGGGCGAGCCTGTATGGCACAAGCGGGCTCGCGGCGCTGCTGCTCGTCTGGGTCACGATCAAGCCGATCATCCGCAGGTCGCCGGCGTGGCAGCCGCAGCCGAGCGTCAAGCTGAACTGGGGCGAGACGCTGCGAGCCCGCCCGCTCTCGCGCATCGGCGTGGCGCTCGAGCACCAGCCGGCGGACGCCGAGATTCTGAACCGCGCCTTGAGCCTCGCCCAGAGACAGGACACGGCGACCGAGTTGCTGTTGCTTCATGTGGTGGACACGGCGATGACGCGCGTTCTGGGTTCCGAGACCGCCGACCGCGAATCCGAGGCGGACGAGCGGTACCTGACGGACCTGGTCGACGCCTTGCGCGAGCGCGGGTATCAGGCCCGCGCGGTCCTGCTGCATGGTCCAGACCCGGCCGGAGCGCTCGTGAGCCATCTGCGCGGCGACCCGGTGGACTTGCTGGTCGTCGGCTCGCACGGGCATGGGCTGGTCCGCGACCTCCTGTTCGGCCAGACGGTCGACCGAGTGCGGCACGGCCTGGAAGTCCCGATGCTGATCGCGCGGCCCGACCGCGGCCACGCGCCGGCGCTTTCCGGGCCGGACGGCGAGCACGCGAACGAGCCCGGCTGAGCGCCGGGGCACTTCGATCGACGTGGCGGTGCCTCGGCGCGACCGCGACGATCGTGGTGTTCGGATCGCTGCCGCGGACCAAATGCTCGTGCGCCGAGTGCCGTCTTTCATCGTCACAGTGTCACGCCGAATCCGGCTCGGCGACTCCGCCGAAGTTTCCACTGTCTTGATCCGCGTTCATCATCTTCATCCGCGGCCAATCATGTTTTTGATGGTCGGGAGAAAGCAAATACCGCAGGGAGTTTTCGGCGGCTGATTGACGCGGATTCACGCGGATAATACAGCAGAAGATGATGGATGCGAAAAACGACAACCCTTCTGTCCGCCAATCACGGCTGCGCGTGCCGGTCCGACCTGGGCGACTGAGTTTTTCACCGCTACGACGTGACGGACCCTCGCGAGCGCTGGTGCGGTGATGATCGATGCGGCGGCACCAGGTCCCACCTCGGCGATCACATCTTGGGCCGTAGCGACGCACCGGCAAGCGTGATCGGACTGCGGGTCGGCGCGGCGACGGGATCGATCAGCTCGAATAGCTCGCGGTTGGCCGTCGCCCGCCGCCGTGCGCGGTCGCGACGGTTATTGCGCCCCGGGACGCGGCCTTGAGGCGCCTGCCGGTCTCCGTGATGAGGACCGGCGAAGATCGCGGGCGTGGCTTCGTTTTGCAGGATTCGGGGAGTCCCGACCGTCATCGCCGGCGCGTGAGCAGACGCGTCCCGCGGCGCGTAGTCGTCGCGACCATTGGCTGTAACGGATGCTGCGATCTCGACTTGTGGGGTCGGTTCAACCGAGGGGCTTTCGACCGCTCGCGGAAGGGGCTCGGCGGCGACGGTGGGTTCGTTTTCGAGATTCTGCGGATCGGCGGTCGAGGGCTCGGCCGCCGGCGCGGCGTCGGGATCGAGCATCGGCGGTTCGTCATCGCCATCGGTCGGGTCGGGCTGACCTGCCGGTTGTAACGGGTGGGGCTGGGCGAAGGGAGATGACGGCCGGTTGCGCCACGAGGGCAATGCGATCGAGTGGTTCCAAGGAGCGGTTCCCACGCCGGCTGCGCTCTCGTTGCTCCGGCGTGCCTTCGACAACCCTTCGATGACCCGGAGAACGAACCGCATGGACCCGAGTTGGAACCGACGCAGCCGCTCACCCTCCGGGCTCAAGTCGAAGGCCACGAGACCGACCGCGAGCTGTGCATCTATCTCGGCCGCTTCGCTGTGCTGCTGGGTGATTTCCTCGAGGTGGGCGATCTCGCGTTCGACAAGATCGACGAGAACCTGCCGCGCGGCCGCTGGATCGGCCGGCCGCAGGCGGTCGATATTTCGGCCCTCGAGCCTGCGCTTGCAAAAGGCCGTTTCCTCGGGCAGCAATTCCTGCCAGACCTCGTGGAACGGCTCGCCGGCGCCGGGGTCGAGCAGGTGGCAAGCCAGGAAAATCCTGGTCAATTCGGGATCGTCGATGGCCGCCAAGGGCTGCTTGCCCAGGAGCCGGAACACCTTGAACCGGTCGGGTGCCTGCCAGGCCGGCTGGCGATCCAGGATGTCGCGCAGGGCGGCCCACTGGTCCAGCAGCCACGCGCAGCCGGCGCTCGTGGATTTCAGGCCGCAAAGCAGCCGGGCCGGATCGTCGGGATCGCCCGGAATTCCCGACCACGACACGCGCGGACCGCCTGGCAAGTATTCGTCGTGAGGGTAGACCGCCAACGGCCCACGCTGGTCCCAGAACAAGCGCGCGCCCAGGTCGACCGCCTCGTCATGCTCGCGCTTGGCCTGGTCGGCGGCGGCGGTGTGTGCCCGCTTCGCCAGCCGGGCGTTCTCCGCGCGCTCGGAGCGCTCGAGCTGCCGCGAGACGATGACCGCCCGCTCGACGAGGAAGTACTCGATCGCGTTCCGAGGCCTCAAATCGCACAGGAAATCGTCTCTCATCCGCTGGAACTCGGCCGGGTCTTCACCCGGCAAGACCGTCGCCGCCGTCATGCCGTGCTTGACGGCATTGAAGCGTGAGCGATTCTTGCCATCGGTCGTGCGCGGTCCTGTGCTTTTTTGGGCGTTAAGTCGATTGGCTGCGGCCTTGGCTGCAGTGGTCATCTTGTATCTCCATTTCCCCTGTGGCGGCGACCACGCGAGAAGCAGGCCGCCGTCAGACGAATACGCTTTAATAGGGAGGATATGACAAGACGCCGCGTTTGCCAGGAGTTTCCCAGCTTTCTTGAGGTCGCCAGTCATTGCAAACGGGCGAGACGGAGCCACCGGAGTAATCGTCAGCGTCACCACCAACCACGAAGGGCAACATGGGCGAGAGGAGGGAACCACGATTTGTTTGGGAGGAATGAACCACGGAGTACGGAGGGAGAGATTTGAACCACGAAGGGCACCAAGGGCACTAAGATATTAGTATAAATTTATAATAATAACTCTATATAATATTTGACGACGATGCGTGATATTCAGCCACGGAGTACTGACGAAGAGATTCGGACCACGAAGTTCCGAAAGGGAAAACCACGAACTGCTCAGAACCAAGGGACGTGGCCGGCGATTCGCCGCAGTTCAGACGGCGGCGACGACGGCCGTGCGCGCGGACCTTCCGCGAGCATCGCATATTGTCAGGGAAACATGCATTGTTCGGCCCGGTATTTGCTTCAGGAGTGCGGTGGACTTACCTCGTTTAGCTGAGACGCGTCTTAGCACGCAGGCGTTACAATTTTGCCATGGCTGAAACATTCAAGGACAAGGTCGAGGAAGCCACCGGCTGGGGGAAAGGAAAAGCCGATCCGGCAGGCAACCACATCGAGGAGGGTTTCCGGAAGGTCGCGCACAACGCCAAGGAGACGTTTGGCTCGAGCGATCAATCCGGCACGGTTGCCGATATCCGCGAGTACATGGACGTCATCGGCGCTTGCGGCAACAAGCTAGGGCGGGTCGATCGGCCGAAGGCAGTTCCATCAAGCTCACGAAGAACGACAGCCCGGACGGGCAGCAACACGTGATCCCGACGAGCAGGGTCAGCTGGGTCGATTCCCAGGTCCGTCTCAGCAAGGATTGTGGCGAGGCGCAGCGGGAATGGCAGCCGGCCTGAACGACGTGGCGACGCATTGATTCGGAGCAAGTCGAGGGATAATTCTCGAACCATATTCGTTCTGGAGCGAGCCAGTGATACCCGAGAAACCGGACCCCGATGCGAATCCGATACCTGGCCAGCCCGATGCGATTCCGACGCCGAATAAGCCGGAGATTCCCTCGACGCCGCCGACGGACTTCCCCGAGATCCCGAAGCCGCGACCGCCTCAATCGCCGTTCCCCGCCCATCCCGAGCAGACTCCCGGTCAGACGCCGACCAAGCCGCCCGCGTCATCCGGCATAAACTGATCGGCATCCCGGCCCTGATCCAATTTGAGAACTTTTATGCCGACTTTGCCCGACACGAAACTGCACGAACTGCTCGATGATTTTGGCGCCGCAATTCTCGCCACGCGTACCGACGACGGGCAGCTCCGGGCCAGGCCCATGGCCCTCGCCGAGGTCGAATCGGACGGGACCATGTGGCGACTGACTGATCGCCAATCGATGAGGATGGGACCTGCGCAACTGGCCTGTGCCGGTGAGGGAATCTCTCCGTAATTTGGAACTGTTCCGTTGGGAACGCTTTTTCTATTTGGCAAGCGGTTTGCTGCAGTCGGAATCGGAGTGTGCGATCAGCCTTCCCAGCTCCGAATGACGGACTGATCTCTCTCTTGCCTGGAGAACGCAACAATGGATATCGACGATCGCGAAAAGCGGAAGATAGTCGACCTGCCGCCCAAGGGCAGCCGCAACCCGGACCCGATCACAGATGCACCGGGGTCGCACCCGATTGAGGCGGGAATAGGTGCCGCCGTCGCTGGCGCCGCCAGCGGGCTGGCGGCCGGGGCGGTCGCCGGACCTCTTGCTGCGGCCGTCGGAGTGGCCGTCGGCGCCGTCGCCGGGGGTTATGCCGGTAAGGGCATCGGCGAGATGATCGATCCGACGACGGACGACAACTGGCTTCGCGACCATTTCGAATCTTTTGAGTATCCCGAAGCCGACGAGACATTTGAGACGTATGAGCCTGACTATCGTTATGGCGGTGAGGTCGAGGCAAAATACGGCGACGCCGGCTGGGACGCGATCGTGGACGACGTCGAGAAGGAGTGGGCTCAGTCCCAGTTCTATCCCGGCGGGAAATGGCCAAAGGCTCGCGAGGCAGTCAAAGACGCCTATGAACGATCCGTCGAGATTCGCAAAGAGCGGTCGCAGCCCCGACGTCCCGACGGCCGGTCCAGCGATTAACGGGTTTACCAGCCAAATTGGGCCGCCAGCGCGAGCCCGGAATGGCCTGCAGCTTGAAAGCGAATTGCACCTCGCCTACCGTTTCATAGTCCTTTGCGAAATTGCCCGCGTGAGGACGACCGTCAATTGCGGAGATTGCCGTGCGCAGTGCGAAATCTCTAATCCTGACGGCGATCCACGTTTTACTCGCCGCACCTCGAGCGTCGGCTGGCGGACTGCTTGGGACACAGGTCACGGGCTCGAACGAACTGAATTTCACACCGATCAACGTGTTTGATCCGGCCAGTGGCTTCGTGCCTGCCGGCTATTTGAACGACGCGGGAACGACCGTGACGATCGCCAATCCGGCGATCGAGTTCGGTGCAGAACAGCACGAACCTCTTCACTGCGAACTTCACGAAACGCAGCTCATTGTCACCGACATGGCGTCGGCGCCCTTCGGCGGCACTTCCTTCACGATGTCGTTCACCGACTCGGCTTTCGACGGTCTGGGCGTATCCAAGGTCTCCGACAATTTTACGAACGGCATCCTCGCCCCGTTATCAACAGATACGCTGCTCGTCACCTGGTCCGGCACCGACGTGTCGCAACCCACCACGTTCAAGGCCGTGTTCAACATCGGTCCTTCCGCCGTACCCGAGCCCTCGTCTTGGATGCTGTACGGGACGGCCCTCGCCGTGTTCGCGCCTGCGCGAGCCGGCGGCGATCGCCCGGCGACCCGGCTCCAGTGGGCAAAGCGCGATTTGGGGGGACCACGCCGGACCGAACCCGACGGACCGTGGGAAGAACGGCACAAAGTGGGACCGACCATTGAATCCAGGCCAGTTTTGAGCAGATAGGCACTGCCAAATAAAGAGGCGACTGTGGTTGCTTCGGTGCACGCGCATACTCTATCGCCGCTCGGCACGGTTTGAAAAACGCGGAGTCAGATCGAGCCAGGAGTATGGCGTGGCCAAGCTTGGCACGGACGGGCCAGCGAGGCGTTCGAGCTTGTTGAGTTCGGCGTGCTGGACAGGGCCACCGCCAATTCCTCGCCGCGGACCGCCACGGGCCACAAACAGGGTGACCAGACCGTCGAGGCGAAGCCCCCCGCAGGAAGCTGCTCGCGGATTCTGGATCAGAGCCTGGGGTCAACGCGAGCCCGCTCTTCAAGAAATCGGCCGCTCGAATGACCCGGCACGATGGCCGGGCTCACTCGAGGGTGGGCTGGACGCTCTCTGCCACTCACGCCAAATGCAACTTACTTCGCATCGAACACCCGATCCGGACGTTGACGTATTGCGCGATGGTCACTCATCGGTCGAGTCGGGACCTTTGTCTTTCATGCGAAAACTAGCTCCTTCAATAACGATCCCCTCCCCGTGATGCATCAGCCGGTCGATCAAGGCCGTTGCCAGGGTGTTGTCCTCATCAAATAGGGTGCCCCACTCCTTGAAGGTTCGATTCGTGGTGATCACGATCGATCCGATTTCATAACGGGCAGCGACAACCTGGAACAACAAATCGGCCCCCGCTTGTCGATGGGCAGATAGCCCAGCTCATCGAGGAGAAGAAGACTGGGACGAACATAACTTCTGAGCG
>CAWDZZ010000027.1:0-129139 GCA_963806595.1 uncultured Isosphaeraceae bacterium
GAATCGCCAAACAGACAGGCAGGAACAGTTCCAATCGCTCGCGAGGCGTCAGGCTGCGTGCTCATCGCAGATACTTCGATGATGGGCACGCCCGTGGACCAGCTCCATCACGAAAGTAGGGCCTCCGGGCTAACGCCACCGGCTCTCCAGAGGTCGTGCCCGCGTCGAGGACCCTGGCAATGTTCGGGTGGTCCATCATCGCCAGCCCTGCGCTCGGCCTCCAAACGAGCAATGACCTGGTTGCTGTCCATGCCCGGCTTGATGATCTTCGACGCGACCTTGCGTGTGGACGGGCGGCGTCTGCTCGGCCATGTAAACGACACCCATGCCGCCTTCGCCGATCTGTTGGAGAAGCTTGTAGGACCGACACTCGTCCCCACTCCATCGGACAACAGCCTTTGGCCCAGGACCGGAGCAGGGGAGGCGAGAAAGCGGAGGCGAGCAGAAGCTACGGGCTGCCCGACGTGCGTGAGCGTCCCGCCAACGGCCTGGGAAGAGACGAGCGGCTGCGGCAGAAAACTTCCGAGCTGCTCCTGCTCGGCAAGGGACCTTCTAGATGCTGGCGAAGACTCGTGTCCTCTTCGCAGGCCTGGTCGAGGTAGGCCGCCCGCTCGGCGGGGTCGGCGATGTCCATGGCCGCGGCAAAGATGGATCGTTCATTCACGACCGTCGTCCTTCGGGGCTTGAGTGACCCTTCAATTTCTTCTGGAGCCAGGCCCGAGCGTAAGCCCGAGTGCGATCGGCTGTCCCGGACGACAATCCCAGTGCTTCCGCCGCCTGATCGGAAGTGAGCCCCGCGAAGTCTCGCAGTTTGACGAGCTCGGCGGCAATGGCGTCTGTCTGAGCCAGTTGAGACAAGGCTTCGTCGAGGGCCAGAAGGTCTTCTGAGAGAGCTGGTGCGACCAGCTTCGATTCCGGAAGTTCCTCTCGCAGCCGTTTCCCGCCGTGTTCGGGCATGGCTTTCCGGCGAGCCAGTTCTCGACCAGGATTCGCCTCATGGCTTCGGCGGCCGCGCCAAAGAAGTGCCGGCGGCCATTCCACGGTTTCGCGTCGTTGGGGATCGACCGGCGAAGATAGGCTTCGTGAACCAGGGCCGTCGCCTGGAGAGTCTGTCCAGGCGACTCACGAGCCAATCTCTGGGCGGCCAGCTTTCGAACTTCTTCGTAAACCAGCGGTAAGAGCTGCTCAGCGGCCCCCGGATCGCCTTGCTCAATGGCGGAGAGCACGCGTGTGACATCGGACATGAGGAACTCCTTGTCGGATTCGATTCATTGGCCGGACTCGCCCGCACATTGGAGGTGGCATGACCAGGGTACGATCGACTTGATTGCCCCAACTAGAGGACGCTCCTCTGGTCGTGGACCAACCCTCGGAGTGTCCCCCTCTTGGAGCACCTTCGCCCGGTTCTTCGGTTTGAACCGATCCTGGGCGAAGGAGCTCCGGACCAGAGGCGTCACGTATTGAAAACGCCGGACACGTCATTATCGTGGGCCGAGGCGAAATTGCCGGTGATGGTCGTGTCATCGATGGTCGTCGTGCCGAAGATGACAATTCCGCCACCGAAACCCTCGCCGACGGATCCCGCTGCCCCGGCGGCTCCCGCGACGACGAGGCCGGTGCCTCCGTTAGGACTGCCGCCAGTGCCGCCGGTGGCGGTGCCCGGGTTCCCCGGTCCTCCTCCCGCTCCGCCGAAGGCCCTGTTGGTCGTGATCACGTCGGTTGCCTTGGTCTGCGCGGAACCCGTCTTGGCCCCGAGCCTGGGCTTGATCGTGAGGGTGCCGCCGGTCTCAATGGCGCCCCCCTCGCCGATGCCGCCGTTGCCGCCATTGCCGCCGCTAGCAGCGATCGCACTACCGCCGGTTCCGCCGTGGGTTCCGTTACCACCGTGGCCGCCGATGGCGACACCGCCGGCACCGGCATGGCCGCCGAAGCCGCCCGTGACCTGATTATCCGCCGTGAGGTTCACCGTAACGCCGGTGAAAGTGGCGGTCCCGTTGTTGGACAGGCCGCCGCCGGCGCCGAATCCGCCGTTGCCACCAAGGCCGCCCTTGCCGCTCGGCGCCTCTCCGCCGTTGCCGCCGGCTATCCCGCCGAGGCCGCCCTGTCCGTTGCCACCGAGCCCACCGGTGGCGTTGCCGCCGGGTCTCGAGCTACCGCCGCCGCCGCCGTTGGCCTGGTTGCCCGTGAACGAGCTGGTCGGTGGGTTCTTGGTGTTCTTCAGCGCCTTGAATGTGACAGCCCCGCCGGCATCATTGAACAGGCCGCCGCCCTGACCGTGGCCGCCAAGGCCTCCTGTACCACCGCTTCCGCCCTCGGCGAGTCCTCCCGTGGAGGAACGGTCAAAGTTCTGCCCGAGTCCTCCGTCGCCACCCCGGCCTCCGGTCGCGAATCCGCCCGTGCTCCCGCTGCCCCCGAGGTTGCCGGATGCGGTGTTCGATGCAAACGAGAGCGCGGCCGTACTGGTCAGCACCGCGCCGCCGCCGTTGAAGACACCGCCACCGACGCCATCACCACCCCGGCCGCCGACGCCGCCGATTCCGCCGAAGCCCCCGCCCCCGTCACCGCCGGCGAGGCCACCCGTGCCGCCGGCGCCGCCCACACCGTTGGCACCACTGCCGCCGCTAGTGCCCGTACCTCCGAAGGCGGTGTTCGATGAGAAAGTGCTGGCATTACCAGACACGGACACAGTGCCCAGGTTGAACAGCCCGCCGCCCGCGCCGCGTCCGCCCTGGCCACCGACGCCGCCCGAGCCGCCAAACCCATCTCCGCCCAGGCCGGGCGCGAGGATCTTGGGGCCGCCGGCGCCGCCGGCGCCGATGTTGCCCGAGCCCCCGACACCTCCAATGCCTCCGACGGACCGGTCGGCCGAGAACGTGACGCCGGAGAGGCTCAGACTCGCCGGCCGCGTTGAAGACCCCGCCGCCCAGGCCGTCGCCGCCGACGCCGCCGGCACCCCCGTTGCCTCCTCGACCTGTTTGCCCGTTCGCGCCGGAGCCGCCGTCGTTGCCCCCGGCGAACCCCCCGGAGCCGCCATTGCCGCCGGCGCCGCCGAACGCCCGGTTCGACGCGATCGTGCTGTTGGCGATCTTGAGCGAACCAGCCGCGTTGAAGATCCCGCCCCCCTCGCCGGCGGTTCCAAACCCTCCAGCGCCACCCGCCAGGCCCGAGCCGCCGTTGATACCGTCGCCGCCGTCGAGGCCGACCGAACTGTTGTTGAGGATCTGCACCGAGGAGAGGGTGACCCCGCCGCCCGAATTGAAGAGCCCGCCACCGCCGTCGGCGACCACCCGGCCGTGCTGGATGGTCAGGTTGGAGATCGTCACCTTGCCGCTCAAGACCTGAAAGACTCGATCCAGGTTGTTGCCATCGACGATGGTTGTGCCAGCGCCCTTGCCTTTGATCGTCAGGTTGCCCTTGATGTCGAGATCGCCCGTGGCGCTGGCGTCCTCATCGGCTCCGGCAATGGTCAGGGTGATGGTGCCGCTGGGCAGCTTGATCGTGTTTGAGCCTCCCTTGGCGTCGGCGGCCATGATGGCGGAACGCAAGGTGATGTGACCGCTCGAGTCTTTGCCCGACTTGAGATTCACCGCCACGGTGTCGAGCAGGCTGTTGACCTGGAACGTTGAGAGGACGAGCCTTTGCTCAAGCCCTTCTCCGAACGGACAGCACCGCCTTCCACGCCTTGCGGCGCGGCTCTCCGGTCGATGAACCATTGGCTCTCCTCGCCATGGATTGACGAACGCAAAGAAAGAGCCTGAACCAAACGTCGGGGGAAACGGGTCGGCTTCATCGGTGACTCTCCCGTAAAGGGGCCATCGCCTGAGCGGGGAACAGCGCCCGGATGCTCTTGCGATTCTTTGTCTTGACGTGACGCCTGAGGGAGCACTCACTCCCTCCTGAAGCTCAGTGCGAGAACAAAGCGGATTTCCCCCAACTTTCTGGAATCTCTTGGTTGGCACTTGGGTCTCAGGCTCTGCCAGTGGAACCTGGGATTCCGCTCAACGATTCGAACGGAGCACACCCCGAAGGAGTTACGGCGGAACCACTAGCGGAAGTGTCGACTCAGAGGGAGGCACTGCCGCGAGCACGGTTTCAGAGGGAGAGGGTCAGGTGATTGACCCAGGGGAGTGGTCCCGGGGCTGATTCGGGCAAGTCGACGATGAATCGAGCCCAAGACCAGAAGGCCCTCGCGCTAGTCTTCTGTTCCCTGGCTCCTTACAGGCCTTTTCAATCCCTCGTCCTCGGCAAACTCTGCGCGTCGGTCGGATCGAACGAGGTGTCGTCGGACCGACGGCGCGGGATTCGGCTTGCCGACTGGCCGCCTGAGTGATCGCTCACAGAACCACAACCATTTTCCCTATGGCCTCATTTGACTCCATGACGCGGTGCGCCTCCTGGGTGTCCTCGAAGCGGAACACGCGCGACGGCTTCGATTTGTAACGGCCTACCTCCACGTCGGCAGCGATCACCCGTCGTCGGGAGCGAGCCGGGCGAAAGCCCCGCAACACAGCCGGAACCCTGAGATGGCCGCGGTGCTGGCTGGGGTATGTACGATCCGAGACTAAAGAACCGGCGCGCCGCGGACCGCGATCGTGTGGGGATTCACCGAGTAGGTCCTCGAGTGCGCGCCTCCACCAAACCCCTTGAAGCGCGAGCCGTCGGAAGGGTGAGCGTTCTGAGGGTCGATTGCGCCCGGTCGGCTGGGGCAGCGACGACTCGAGGACAGGAGATGCATCTGGGAACGGCTCTCGATATCATGAGCTCGGGAGCGGATACCCGTGACCCTGGGCTGGTTTCGCCCAGTGCATACATGTTTTCCTCAAGCCACCGGGACGAGTCTGAGGAGACCGCGGATCAGCGGAACGAGGGCACCATGGGAAAGAAGTTCGGTTTTTCGTTCTCCTGCGCGGGCACTCGGCGTCTCCACGGCCAAGCGAAAGATGTCCAAGGCCATAGGGTCCTACTGATTCTGCCTTAAGATCGCAGAACGATCCGCAGTCCGTTGGGCGGAGAGTCGGCGCGTCCGCTTTGGGGGAGGAAAGTTCCATGGCACGCACACCGTTACTGTGCATACTGCAGAAGTTGTACCGCGATTTCGCTGAGGCGGAAGCTTCCCGGCGTTCTGTTGACGAGATCCAGCGCCCTCCCATACGCGGGCGCGCCGGCCGAGTCGCCGAGATTTCCTGAAAACCGGCGCTGCTGTGGCCGCCGCCGGGCGCCGGGCCGCCCAAGTCAGGTGTTCGCGGGAACACCGCCGCGCATCGTGATCGTCGGCGCGGGGATCGCCGGTCTCAACGCGGCGCTGACGCTCCAGGATGCTGGCTACGCCGCAACCATCTACGAAGCATCGAGCCGCATTGGTGGGCGGATGCACTCCGATACCACTTCGTGGGCCAACGGCCAGGTCACGGAGCACTGTGGCGAGCTGATCGATTCCAGGCACAAAACGATCCTCGGCTTGGCCAAGCGCTTTGGGATCCCGGTTGTGGACCTGCTCGCAGCTGAACCCCCTCAATCCACGGAAACCTACTACTTCTTTGGCCAGTACTACACCCGGCGTCAGGCGAACATCGACTTCAATGCCGTGTATCACGCCGTGAAAAAAGACCTCACGGCGGCCGGCTTCCCCACGCTCTACAACAGCTTCACTCCCGCCGGCTTCGCCCTGGACCAGATGACGCTCTTCGACTGGATCGAAAGCCGCGTCCCCGGTGGACATGGTTCCAGAATGGGCCAGTTGCTGGACGTCGCCTACAACATCGAGTATGGCGCCGAGACGACTGACCAGAGCGCGCTGAACCTGATCTACCTTTTGGCTTACCAGCCGATACCGGGCAACTTCCGGATCTTCGGTCGTTCCGACGAGCGGTACCACATGGCCGGCGGAAACGAGCAGTTGCCGGCGGCCATTGCCTCGGCATTGCCGCCAGGCAGCGTGCAGCTCGGCACGATGATGACCGGCATCGCGTAAATGGTGATGGCAGCTTTAGCCTCGGCTTCCAAAGCGGGCAGAACGCATTCAGCGTGGTGGCCGATCGGGTGATCCTGACGATTCCGTTTTCTGTCCTGAGGAATCTCGACTACGCCGGCGCCGGTTTCAACAACGTCAAGATCACCGGCATCCAGCAACTGGGATACGGAACCAACGCCAAGCTCCATTTGCAGTTCCAAACCAGGCTCTGGAACCAGCCCGGACCGTGGGGTCTGAGCACGGGTTCAACCTACGCGGATACCGGGTACCAGAATACCTGGGAGGTGACGCGCGCCCAGCCCGGCAGCACCGGGATTTTGGTGGACTACACGGGAGGAAACATCGGCGCCTCCTTTACCGGCGATCCAAACGACCCGGCTGTCGTGCAGGCGTACGCCATGCAGTTCCTCCAGCAACTGGAGCCCGTGTTTCCGGGTATCCTGAAGGATGGAACGGAAGGGCAACCCTGGATACGCCGTTCTTGAATCCATTCCTCCGCGGTTCTTACTCTACTGGCGACGCGGACAGTACACGCTTTTCAGTGGCTCCGAGCGCGAGCGGTCCGGAAGGGCCACTTCGCCGGCGAGCACTGCTCCATAAACTTCCAAGGCTTCATGGAAGGCGCTGCCGAGGAGGGCGCCCGTGCGGCCAATGAGATCTTGAGTGACTATAAAGCGGTATCTTCCCTTAGAGGTGACGGTCCGATGGAAGAGAAGAGTGCCCTCACTCCGCGGCGTACTTCCTTCGTTTATAGGCAAAGTACAAAAAATCGAAGTACTTCACAAACTCCATCGGCAAGGAGCCATATCAGATCGAGCAGGCACAGATCGAGCCCACGCGTCTCAGTTCAACGGAAAAGATGATCAATGACATCATAAAGGTAATGACCGTCCAGCGATTGCGGTGAACGGCCCGAGCCAATCGCGGTGATAAAGGAACTGGGCACGGAGAAAAGCCCTAGGAAACGCCGGGCGGTCAGCCTGCGCGTCGGTTTGATCGACCGAAGCCACCTGCGGTGGAGTGTCGGCTTGCGGGTCGTGGAAGCCTGGAGCACGCGCAGGTGCGGCCAGCAGCCGCAAGAGAATCGACATGGAGCCTGCAAAACATGAACATGTAAGATGACGGTATAAACTGGCATAATTGCTTTCCACTCGATAAAACGTAAAGTGTAAGAGTGATGTAGTTTGATGGCTGGTGAACAATAAAAATCAACGAAGAAGAAGAAGATGGCTTTGTGATCAGGTGGGGAAGAGAACAAGGAAGGAGCGGCTGTTTGACGGCGCACTCCAACAGATGGAAAACTGGCTCTGATTTCGCGGTCGGAGTCATTCATCGCCGCGCTGGGAACAAGACACAGAACGGAAACGCCGCCCTTCAAACGATCGTGTTGCCGGGAACAAGGCAGAGAAGAAAACGGTCTTGTCGACGCCCCGGGGAACAAGACTCCGGACCTGCACTCCAAACGATCGAAAGCGCTGCCGAATCAGAGATTGGTCCCACGCGGAGCGTACTTCGAGGGGCGTTTCAAGAGCGTGGGTCGCCGCCGGCATTGCGCTCGTTCCGGAAGCAAGCCCGCATACGTCGGTCAGCACGCGCGTCGAGCACGTGAACGCTCAAGGTCGAGCCAGTGACCTGAAAGGGGCCGAGCAGCGCAGAGTGGCGGGCTCGAATAGGTCGGCCGGGCTCGAGGAATCGCTCTGGCTTTGCCCGATCGAAGATCGACACAAGCTGGATTCGTCACGTGAAGGGATGCGGGAAGGTTTCGCGTTGGGAAGCTACCTGATGCTGGTCGACTACACGGGGCGGCACTTCCGCGATGGCAAGGCCGCGATCTCGACGGAGGTAACGGGGATCCTCGACCGGCTCCAAAGCAGTGCCGAGAGCTGGCGGGCTCGGCTCGAGAAGCTGAGAGGCGGACGCATGCTCGGCCGATTCTTCGCCGCCAGCCGAGAGCGCCTGCGCGAGGTCGCCGCACGCCTGGGGGTACACCAACTGGCAAACCTCGCCGGATGCCCTGCGCGATAGCACAAGGGACGAGCGCGACCCGTTCTCAAGTCTCAACGCGCATTCGAGCGGGCAATTCCCCCGCCCGTTCATGTCTTCACGCAAGGGTCCGCCACCTGTCTTACATTCGCTTCGCCTCCCGAGGCGCCATTCTGATTCCGCATGCGCTTGGCGTTGCGTCAGGCTCGCTCTCGGGATCCACTACATCGCGCCGCCATCGCTATGCATGTCCTTCTATGGTGAGCACCACGTCAAGCCCCATCCGCTCATTGTTCCGAGTTCGGTACATTCACTCCTTTCCGAACGGACCTCGAACGACTGGGCACAGTCAGCCTTATTCCGCTGCCCTCTGGTGCGTCCGCACACGCGATTGATCGCACGCCTCGAATCGAATCGTGATTTTGTTCTTCGAGTCCCCACCTCCGGGCGAAGGTGCAGGAGATGCTAGATCGTGATTCCGGCTATGAAACCATTGGGGAATGGTTCGGCTGTGATGCTGAGACCGTGCGGAAATTCTGCCAGGAGCATAAGCTAATCCCGGCGAAGGCGGCGGCGCTTGCCAACGAGAGATTTGAACTACGGCAGGCTGCTCCGACAGATGAAGAACCAGCGATAAGCGAAACCGCCATGGAAGAGGAAGACCGTGGTTCGGAAGACGAGCCGGATGACGCCGACAACGTTCAGGAACAGACACCGGTGAAAGCAGCCCCATCACCGCCCCACCGCCTGACCGTCCGCAACCTGGTTACGCCGGCAGGCGAGGACAGCACCCTCCTGCCCGACGACTGGCCCGATATCCAGACCATGCTGGCCAAGGGGATGACTCCGCGGGCTATCGCCGGAGACTATGACGTCGAAATCGACGAGCTGCAGGCGTTCATTGATGAGCAGTCCGAGAAGGCGCGGCAGGCCCCAAAGGAATCATCCCGGGGGAAGCCCGCGCGCCGCTCCTCGACGCGGTGGGCGGCGCGGCTTAACGGATGAGGACAAGATCGCAGCGTTCATCGCCAAGAAGGGGGTGACGAAGTGTCCTGGGCCGATCACGAAGGAGCTTGCCGAGGCCATGCGGCAACAGCAAGAACGCGAGGTGGCGAAACATTCGGTGCACCGAAAGAGAGGTGCCGCAAAGCGGAAAAACTTGCAACGGCTGTCGTTGATGACAATCAGTGCGCAGTGAAAAAACTCCCTGAGCCGATGTGGTGAGCTTGAACGGCAAGCCGCATCCAACGCCCCTTCGATCCAGCCGACATTCCCCTTTTCCCGCCCTCCCGCTACCATACCGCCAGGAGGAATCCACCATGCCGACAATCGAGCTGTCCGACGCCGCCCTGGCTCTATTCCGCCTGCACATCGAGATGCACGGCAATATCCAGATCGACGATGCCAACCGCGAGCCGTACCGTGAGCTGGAGCGGGCCGGGTTGATGGTCCGTGGCAACAGCTTCCGCGACGGGCCGGGCACCATCTTCCGAGTGAGTAAGCTGGGATTTGAACGCAAGGCGGAACTTTTGGATTGCGCGAGGGCGGCGGGGTGATAGGATGCGACTCGGCTGAAGCGCAACTGGCAACGCTGTTCCGGACAGCACACAAAAGAGAGCCAGCAGGCGGTATGCGAATCCCGTCCCTCAGCCTACCTCGCCCTCGCCCGGTTCAATCGCCGCGCCTCATCGCTGATCGGCAGATCCGTCTTTGCTGCCGCCTTCACAGCATCCCCATGCTTGCCGCCCGCCCGAAGCTCCTCATATTCATGCGCGATAATCGCATCAATGCGGTCTTTCAGCCGCATCTTCGGCCAGATCCTTGAACCTTTCTTGCCCTTGAGCAATTCGGGATTCAGCACGCCGGAATCGACAGAGATGCCAGTCGTATTGTTACCACCAGTCGTACCCCTGGGGTTGAATGCTCGCCATTTCCCGTCGCCACCATAATCTGGTTCGCCGTTCATATCCTCCGGTATGCCGAGTTCGCGGCTGCGTCTGCGGACATATTTCTCGCCAACATCCTCCCATTCCTGAGCAACCTGGCTTGCGTGTGCCGCTATTTCAGCCGGACGGCCACCCCTAGCGGATGGGGGAAGGCCGATCATGGCGAGTTTTGTGGGGCGTGGCTTCACGGCCAGAAGATAGCAGGGAGGAAGAATGACGGCAAGAAGTGCTTGCGCCGCCGCTTCCGTGGCGCGATCATGCGCCCCGGTAGGACGCCACGGCCGTTGTGCCTCCAGTGATGGTTAACCAGATTGATGGTGAAGTGCAACGCCACCGATGGGCATCAACACAGCGTCCTACTTGAGCAGGTCGATCAGTCTCTTGGCCCTGTCCGCCCCCAGTTCAACGACCAGTGGCTTCATGCTTCCATCGCCGCGATAAGGTCGCTTTCACGGGGATTTCCAAGTCGCCGTCGCCGGCTTTCGTTCTCGCGGCTTAGAGCCTCCGGCGCCTTTGCTTTTTCCGTTTGTGGCCCGCGGCGGTCCGCAACGAAGAATTGGCGGTGGCCTTGTCACCACGCCGGACTCGAGCAGCGCGAACGCCTGGCCGTCCCGTCCGTGCCGAGCTTTACCACGCCCTAATCCTGGTTCGGTCTGACCCAGCGTCTTTCGCAGCGTGCCGAGTGGAGTTCGGCTTGTGCGGCGATCGGTCCGCCACCACAAAACTCCACTGGTGGCTCGGTCGACGTGATCGATAATGGCTCGAATTCCTAGATCGGCCCCACCTGTCAGAGAAAAGTACCAGGTCATCAAGAGCAACCGTTTCCCCTTTTCCAAGACCTCGCACGCGACGCGACAAGAACGCCCAGGCAAGAAGGATGCAGCCCGCCAAGTGCGACTACCAACGGTGCGTTCATCGAACGTGTGGCAACAAAAAGAAGACCACGGGAACAAATGCGGCAGCAAGAAGCAGCAGGAACCCCAGCATGATGGCACGTTGTGAGACCAGCTCGAGCCCTGCGGTCTGTGCGTGCTGCTTCTCACCCTCGAGCAGTTTCGCTTCATTATGGCTTAAGGCCCACCGCTTTTAGCCGCCAACTTTCCGGCACCATACCCACTCGGCAATCTCTGAAGCCGAAACAATTTCATCACGTGGTTGCATCATCGAGCGTGCTCAAAGTGGGCTTTGGCGGTACGCTGGATGTGGGAAACTCAAAGGAGCTTACGGGATGGCCACGGAACGAATCAATGACCTACGAGCGTTCAAGGACTTCATTGAAGCGAGCTCACAAACGATGCCCTAGAACTCTCCCCGCAAGAGGCCCTTGCCCTGTGGGATATTGAGAACGCACCAGATGAGGAGCGAGCAGCCACCATCGAAGCGGTTCGAGAAGCTCTACTTGACATGCACGCAGGTGACACGGGAGTTTCCGCACGTGATTTCGTAGCCGAGACGCGGCGGAAGTATAATCTCCCAGTCACGTCATGACCTACCAAGTCCAATTCCTTGCCCGAGCTAGGCAGGATTTTGAAGCCTATATTCAATGGATTTCCGCGCGGTCGCCAGAAGGTGCCGACCGTTAGGCTAAGAGTTTTGAGAATGCTTTATCGCTACTTGAAAAAATCCGTTCCTATTCCCAATTGCGAGCGAGAGCAAGGAGCTTAGAGAAGAGATTCGGCATATCATGTTCCGCACCAGGGCGGGCCGCATGTATCGGGCGGTGCCTGCAAGAAGGCGGGATCGACCTCTCTGCAACGCGGGCGATGGAAGCCCTGTCCACGGTGCGCCACGTAACGTTCCGAGTAGAGGACCAGACGAAACGTAGCGGGATAGCTGGCGGCTCGCCCGACGCCCGGCGCGTGCTCAAGGCTCTCTAGGCCGTGGATCTCCGGCCGACGACGTCCCCCGCGGACATGGCGGATGCCATAATGTAGTGACTGATCGAAAATTCGGGTCTTGCGCCGCAAGGACTTACGACGTGCCACCCCAAGCATGGGCTAGAGCCAGTTGGGGTCTCGATGGCGTCGGGATCCTTACTTCGCGGGCTCTGTCCCTGGGCCTCCAAGCGGCTCTTCTCATCGCGACGCAGCAGTTGGAGCGTCAATTTCCAGTCTTGACGTCGTCATTTCGGTGGCTTGCGAGAATCACCCTCGTCTTCGCGGGCGAAACGGTAGTAAACCTCCAGCGTGAGCGTCGCCAGTGCCGTGCTGTAGATCCGGCCCCCCTCACCGCCCCCATGTGTGCGTCTGGGGTCCCAGCTTCCACGTTGACAGCCCGGTCCACGGTCCTGGTTGGCAACAACCGCGTCGCGAATTGCGTTATTCCAGCGATCCCATCTGGGACCGCCCGTCAGATACATCGCCAGTGTCGCGTTATAGAGCGTATAGAACTCGGCGTTCCCTGATCCAATACTGGTGCGATAACGTTCCGCCTGGCCGGCGAGATGGCTCGCCGATGTGCCAACGAGCGGCGCTGCCGGATCTTTCAGCAACAAGAGCTTCGTCAGCATGCCGACGGCGACGACGGCGTCGGAGCCGGCTCCATTCCCGCTCTGGTAGCCCGTCCGGCCGTCGTCGGTCTCGCACGACCGGAAGAAGTCTCGCGTTCGTTCGAGGGTCCTCTGGCTGACCGGAATTTCCGCCGCCCGCGCGGATTTCAGCGCGAGCATCGCCCAGCCGGATACCGAGCAGTCGCTCCGCTCATTCGAATAATTGGTGTAGCGCCAGCCGCCGTCATCGTGTTGCTGCCGTTCGATAAATGCGATCGCCCGGTGAGCCGCTCGCCTCAGAAGCGGCGCGTCCTCTTTCTGCATCGCCCTCCTTACTGCGCATGCTTCGGCCAGCGCAAATGCGGCCATCGCGTGCTCGTACATGAACGCGTGGCCATAATTGTCAGGTTGGATCGATAAGGGTCCCACCAGCGCACCGTCGCGCCGCTGGTGATGGACGAGCCAGTTCAGGCCGTGCGTGACGTGGCTGGAGTATTTCTCCTGATTGCATTCGTAGTTCCCGGCCGCTTGCAGAGCCAGAAGCGCAAGGCCGGTCTGCGCCATCATGTAGTTCATTCCCGGCGTCGCGCACAGCCCTGTTTTCTCGCATCGGGAATGGGCGTACTTCTGCTTCGGGCCGAGACATTCACTCGACCAAAAGCCCTCAGCCGCCTGATGTCGCACTAGCCAATTCAGACCCTCCTGCACGGAAGTTTCGGTCTCGGCGGAGCCGCCGTAGTGGTCGATCCACTGCGTCTTGTCCTTCTTGGTTCGGTAGACGTAGGTTCCCCGGAGGGACGATGGATCGTCCGGTGAGCGTCGTGGTGTGGCTCCGGTCAGGCCCGCATCGAGCTTGGCAAGTTGTGTCTGGCCCTCGTCGATCCTCTTGGCGTCGCGGCGCGGCGAAGCGCTCGACGGGACTTCGACGTGCGGCGCAGAGTTCTCTCCGGGTTTGCTGGCCCTCTGGCGCGGAGATCCGCCGGCGTCAGCTTCGACGTTCGTGACGAAAATGTCCGCCACCTTCTTGGCCTCACGGCGACGTGTGACAGTGTCGTGCGGGTCGTCATCCGTGACCTTGTTGGCATTGGAATCTTGCCATCGACCTTCAACTTTGTACACGGTTCCCACAGCCAAGACGAGGCCGATCATCAAGCCGGCGTCGACCAAGATGCTCGTGATTCTCGTGTCGAGACTCATGACTCACTGTTCCTCGCGAGAGAAGCGGTTCGAAAGCTCCAGTATGCGTGTCGCAAGTGCTGCGCCTTCCTGCTCTCACCTGATCGCGAAAGTACGATGACCGACTGGCGAGGTAGCTGGTCGACTTGTTCACGAGACGCGCAATACATGTTAACGCGCTGGCCGAACTGGGTACGCCGCTTGGAAGCTATTGATGTTCAACTCTGACATGGCTCGGCCGCGGCGGTTCACAATCGAGGCCGGTCTCGGCGTCATGCCGCGGGCGGTTTGGCCCGCGTAGGTGTGGGGGCCGGTCCGCGGTTGTCGAGCGGACTACCGTCGCCCCGTTCCGGGGCGATTGGTTTGTGGTGTGTCATTCCAGGGGCGGCGGCCGCAGTAACCAGGGGCGGCCGCCGCCCCTGGCTATGAACCAGCCCCGTCCCGGGCTGAGAGGGGGGCACCTGGGCGGCGTTATTCCAGGTTCGGCCGCCGCAGTAACCAGGGGCGGCGGCCGCCCCTGGCTATGAACGACAGCCCCGTCCGGGGCTGAAGAGGGGACCACCGTCGGCGCGGGCGGAACGGCCGGAGCCACGAAGTCGCGATCGTTACACCAGAACGCCGCCAGCCGCGGGGGTACACGTTCGAGGCCGGTCTCGGCGTCATGCCGCGGGGGGTCCAAGGCGGAAGATCATGTGGCAGGAATGTTCGCGCTGGTAGAGCCATCCTCGCCATCAAGGTCAGGTATGGGAAAAGAAACTCCTGCTCGGAATCCGAGACGTCGCCTGGATACGACTTCCGTGTCGTGTTCATGACACAACATGAGCAAGGCTCTTACAACAAGTCAATAACAGGCTCTAGCGAGCGAATGGGTTGAGCGGGAACGCCGCGTCCTGCATGAGAAGCTGAAAATCAGCGCGGGGCCTCAGGGGGTCGAGGTCAGCGTCGCGACTGAGTACGCTGAACTGGCGATAGCCGCCAGTGACCGCTTTCCGCAGGTAGACGATCGCCCGGTCGAAATGCGATTGCTTGACATATGGCTCACTGGGTCGAGCTTGGTCGTAGCTATCCGGCATCAGTGACCCTAACCGGGCGTGGACACACGCCATGTTGTAGAGCTCGAACGGCCCGGGGTTCGGGAGGGCATCGTACATTGCGGCGGCCTGCTCGTATTCCCGCCTGGCGCCCTCCGGCTGGTTCATCTGGTTGAAAAGGGCAGCGATCACCACGTGGGAGAGCACGAGGCCGCTTGCATAAAACGGGACGCCGGGATGATCGCGGACAAGGTTTTCGTAGATTGCCAAGAGCGCAGTTTTAGCTCCGGCAGCGCATCCGACAATCGACCGACGGCGCGAAGCTGGTCGCCGATATTGGAGCAGGTGAGCGCCAGGTCGGCCTGGTAATCGGTGACGGTCGGATTGTCGGCCGCCAGCCGCTCGCGGATCGGCTTCGCCAGCTCATATTCCTTCAAGGCATCAGCGGGACGCCCGGAGACGTCCATCAGCCAGCCGATGCTTTGATGTGCCGCGGCGAGCGCGACTGCGATATCGTGAGACTGTCGGATATTCGCGGGTCAATTCGTCGCTCAAGGCGAGCGAGCGGCGGAACGATTTTAGCGCACCGGTCAGGTTGATTGACGCCGGCGAACACGGTACCGACGTTATTGTGGGCCACCGCCAGGTCGCTCCGGAACCTGGCGACGGCCGGGTGCGCACGGCACAAAGCTTCGCCTGCGGCGATCGCTCGCTCGTATGACGACGATGACTCGGACAGGGAGCTGGAGGCCGCGTGCAGCCGGCCGACGTTTTGATAGACAGTCATGAGTGCGCATTGATAGTCGACGTCGTTCGGATCGTCGCGGACGAGCGCCTCGAGCAAATCCGCCGCGAGCTTGTGCTCGCGCAGCGCGTCGTGATTGCGTCCCAGTTGATAGCCGAGCACATTGCCGATCGCGTCGTGCAACTTCGCCAGGTCCGCCTGCAATCGGAGCATTCGCGGAAATTCCCGGACCAACCGTTCCCTGGTCGTGCGCGCCCGGTCGAAAGCTGCGAGCGCCGCCTTCGAACGGCCGCTTTCCGAGAGCAGCATTCCCACCTTGAACTGTGCGTTCGCCAGATCTCGCAGTGCGTCGACCTCGCCGGGTCGATCGCGGGCCAGTTGCTCGCGAAGCTCGAGAGCTCGCTCTGTGGCCTCGAGCGCGGCGGGCTTCGAGCCGATGCGGTCGGTGATCTCACCGACACGCTCATAGGCCCTCGCCAGCTCGCCGCGAGGCCCGGCGCCCGGCTCCGCGTTCAGCACGCTCTGGAGTTTCTTGTAGAATTCGAGCGACGAGCCGAGCAGCCGGTTACGCAGACGCTCGAGCTGCGGCTCCTTGAGCAGCACGTCCTCGCTAGCGCCGGTGTAGAACGCCTCGATCGCATCGCTGGCCAGGCCGAAGCGCCGCTCCGACTGCTCGCGAGCGCGGGTTTCACGCGAGACGGCGACATTCAGTTGATTGTTGACGGCGATGAGCGCCACGGTTTGCCCGCGCCTGGACCGCCAGGACGACAATCAGGCCGGCCGTCGCGACGCCGGCGGCGACGAGGCGCGGCGGTGACCAGCGTCCGCCGCCTGCGCATCCACCGGCGCGCCGCTCCGCCAAGGGCTCGCGCCGAGCCGAGACGGGCTCGTCGGCCATCCAGCGCTCGATGTCATCAGCCAGGGCTCGCCCGGAGGCATAGCGGTCGTCGGGGACCGTGGCCATCGCTTTGAGGCAGATGGCCTCGAGTGCCTGATCGATCGTCCGGTCGAGAGCCCGCGGCGGCGTGAACCGGCCCGATCTCACGGCATCGAGTACCTGTCCCACGCCTCCCTCGAACGGGGGCCGGCCCGTCAACAGGCAATAAAGTGTGGCCCCAAGGCTGTACACGTCGGACCGGGGGCCGAGCCGGTCAAGATCCCCGGCGGCTTGCTCTGGACTCATATATGCCGGAGTTCCGAGCGCGCTTCCGGGAAGTGTCTCGGATGACCCGCCGGCGGAATTCGGCACGAGCGTGCGCTCGTACGAGTCGCCGCCGGGCTCGATCCGGCCCAACGGCTTGGCCAGCCCCCAGTCGACGACGAGTGTCTCGCCGTGCTTGCCGACGATGACGTTGCCCGGCTTGATGTCACGGTGCAACACGCCGCGGGAGTGGGCATAGTCGATCGCGTTGCAGACGTCGGTGAACCGTCGCAACAGGTTCCGCAAGGCGAGTGACCGCGCGGCCGGGATCGTTCCTCAGGTCGCTGGCGGCGTGGAACTGATCGATCGCGTCCTTGAGGCTATCTCCCTTGATGAATCGCATTGCATAGTAGGGACGTCCGTTGCCGTAAGTCCCGAGGCCGTAGACGGGTACGATGCCCGGGTGCTCGAGGCCGCCCGTGACTTCGGCTTCCAGCAGAAACCGTTGCCGGCTCGTGGGGTCGTCGGCGTGCGGGTCAAGGATGCGCTTGAGCGCGACTTCACGGTTGAGCTGGGAATCGAGCGCGACGAATACAGCGCCCAGGCCGCCGCGGGCGTGGGGGCGCAGCACTCGGAACCGGTGGCCATCCGAATTTGCCTCGCTGACCGAATGCTCCGCGGTGAGATCGAAAGTGCCGAGCGAGGAGGATTCGACGTTGGTCCCAACCAGGGAAAGCGTCGCTTCAACGTCGGCGTCGCCGATTGCCGCCAGGCACTCGCGCGTCGAACGGCCGGCGGGGATGGCTGCCAGGCTCTTCTCGGTGCTGCCGCCGTGCTTCTTCAGATGAAGGGCCGCCAGGGCATCGATGGCAGCCCGCTGCTCGGCGTCGAGGAAGCCCTGGACCGCGAGATGATCGGACAGCAATGTCGACTTCGCCAGCGTCCACGCCTGGATCGCAGCGACGAGCTGGCCCTGGTCCACAAGCCCGTTCTGAAGGGCAATCAGTCCGAACAGAAGGCCACGGTGGGCGGCGGCGGATTCGGCCATGGACTGGGTCTTTCTAGAAGGAGAGCTTCCGGATGCGAGCGGTCGGCCAGCGAAGATACACCACGCCAGGCCGCAGCTCTGCGCCGCAACCGAGTCGCGGCGATGAGGATGCGGCCCAAAACACCGGCGGGTCGCGGCCGCCGTCGGAATCCGTTTTCGAGTGACTTGTCACACGTCTTCCTGCGCGCGCTCGGGCGCCAGAATTCGCATACCGCCTTCCCGTGTTTCGCGGGCGCCGCAATTCACCACTTACAATACGGCGGAGCCTTACACTTCTGCGTCGCTGGCCCGATCGTACGCCGGCGAATGCGGGTTTGGTCGGAACAGCGACGATCGACGAGGGCCCTGGGCACCAGAAAGCGGCACCCGCTTCGCTCGGCTACGGAATCACGGTCGTGAGGATCGGCGTGACGTCCGGCGTCGAACTCGGATCGGCGGCGGTACACTGATTGACGGGAGAGGCAGATCCTTGCGGCCCGAGAACACCGGTCCACGATCATGAACGAGCCGGACGCCATGCCTGACCCGCTCCGAGAATCGGGCTCGCGCGAGGCGCAGCCGGGTGCTGGCTCGCGCTCGGCCATTGGAAATAACGGCCACAGCGCGGGCAACATCGCTCGCCGGGTGTGGACACGGTCGATCCGCGATCGGGTGTTGACCGTTGCCGCGACTGTGCTGGCCTTTTCCGTCGGATTTGCCGCGTGGCGGTTCTATTCCGAGTGGCGGCTCGGCCGGATCGAGCTTACCAACGGCGGAGATCCGCTGGTCGCCCAGGTGCTGCCCGAGCAGGGCGACGACCCGATCGGAGAGCCGTTTGATCTGGTCACTCGCACGACCCTGGCGCTGCCCGCGGGGGACTACCGGCTGCGCGTCCACGGCGTGGGACGGCTTGGTCGAACTTTCCGTTTTGCCGTCAATCAGGGTGAAACGCAGACGCACGCTGTCTCGCTGGATGAAGGCCGCTTGCTGGGAGGGGAGCCGATCCCTCAGTTCGGTGGGCAGCCAAAGCTCGAACCAGAGCCGAGGCCGTTCGCACGCGTGACGGCGGTGGTCGAGCTCGTGCCGGGCAAGTGCGACGTGGCCGAGTGGAACGGCAAGGCGATGATCCGGCGCGACGGGCTGACGGGAAAGCCGGTCTGGGATTCATCGCAGTCCACCGAGCACCTTGAGCCGAAGCGCGACCCTACGACCTGGCTGCGTGTGGTGACGGACCACTGGACACCCCGGCTCGTCGAGCCGGCGGTCGACCTCGACGGCGACAGCACCGGCGACCTGGTCTGGATGGTCCAGAATGTCCCGGCGTTTCTGGCGATGTCGGGCAAGGACGGGTCGATGTTATGGAACTATACTGCCGCGCTTGACGGCCCTGGCGGGCCCCAGCCCGAGGGCCCTTTGCTGCCAGGGCCGAATCGGCCGGCCGCCCGGTACGGGTCGGTCGTGGGAATGCCGGCGACTGCCGACGTCGACCAGGACGGAACACCCGACTTGATCGCGACGATGACCTTTCTGGAGATGCCCGCCGAGATCAAGCGACGCATTGCATTGCGGGCGGCAGGCCAGGGTCGAGCCAATCAGAACGAGCGAGCGCTCGTCCGGCGGATAATCCAGGCCATTTCCGGCCGAACGGGCCGCCTGCTGTGGAGCTACGCGGTCGACCCGACCTTCGCCACCTACTCGCACCCATCCTGGGGCTGGCCGGCCACGCTGGCGCTCGCGCGGCCGCACAAGATGGTGTCGTATTTAAACGGGTCGCGCTTGATTGCCCTCGAGCCGGCGACCGGAAAGCTGCAAACCGGGTCGATCGACGTCGGTTTTGTTCCCGTCCGTCCGGTCCAGTTTGCGGATCTGACCGGTGACGGGCAGCCCGAGATCCTGGCACTGGGGGCGGCCCAGGCCGCCAATCCGCAAACGCTGGCCGCCATCGAGCTCGGTACCGGTCGGGCGCTCTGGGTCGAGCCAGTTCGTGCCTCGTATGAAGCACCGTTTGATCAGACAACTCCGCCGGATTGGCCCCTCGTGGTTGACCTCGATGGCGACGGGCGATCCGAGGTCGTGGTTCCCGACTCTGGCCCGATGGCGAACGCCGACGGCTATCAGGGCATTCGCGCCCTCGATGGTCGTTCCGGCCAAACGCGGTGGGTTCGGCCGATGTGCCCGCGGACCAAGGGGGCGGATGGGCTGTATCAGGTCGCTCGCGCACCCGATCTCGACCACGACGGCGTCTCCGACCTGGTCACGACCTCGATCTTTCTCGGCCGGTATCCGATCTCGAGCCACGTGGGGGGGCCCCGGTCCCGGAGCGGATCTATGTCGACGCTGTTTCGGGAAAGGATGGCCGTCCACTCTGGTGGTGGCATGTGGATACTCCGACGGACCAGACCACGGTCGTCTGGCCGCTGCACTGGTGGGGTCGCGGCCCCGATGGTTGGCCGCTCCTGGCGGTCGCTCTCGGCGGGCAGCATCCCCAGTTCAGCCTGGAGGCCGCGTCGGAAGGAGGGATTGTCTTCAACCTGGAGGCCTCGACGGGTCGCGAAGTGTCCACGGCCGTCGGACTGTACAGGCCCGGCGCAGCCGACCTGGACGGCGATGGCCTGTCCGATCTCTGGGGTGAAGCCAACCATGAGCTGCGGGCGTTCCGCGGCGAGGCGCCTGAAGCTGGCGCGCCTTGGGCTGGTATGCCGCCGCCCGTGAGCCTTCGCATTGGACCGCCAAGATCGCTTCACCGGTGGCCGACCTGGACGGCGACGGTATCGGCGATACGCTGATCGGTGGTACCACTGCTCCCAGCCCCGGTGCGACGGATGTCATCGGCAGCCGCGCTGTCGGATCCCGGCTTGCCCAGGGATTCGCGCGGCCAAGCGACGCCCTTGGTGATGCCGTGGGCAGCCGCACCGCCATCGCTCGCTCGGGACGTGACGGACGCGTGATCTGGAAGTCGGTGCTCGATCCCCGCCGGATCTGGTTCGAGTCGGATCATGGCGAATCCTATTCGCTCACGACGCTGGCGCTTCCTGACGGAGACCTCGACGGTGACGGAACGCCCGACGTGCTGGTGCAGCGGCGCCCGGGGGTTCCCGCGGGTAAGTCTGCGACCTTGCCGCTTCAGGTCCTTTCCGGCCGCACTGGCCGGCGGCTCTGGTCGGCTGGGCCATTGCCCCTGGGATTTGCGTCGCAGGGTTATTCGACAATCCATTGGGCTCGTGCGCAGTGTCATCGAACGGCGCGGCACGCCCGACCTCGTCGTACGGCACGGGAGCCCGTTCCTGCCGTCGCGTTCGTGCGCGGTCATGGCCGGCGGCGGCACGGCGCCGCGGCTGGCTCGCGTCTCGGGACGCGACGGTCGAATCCTCTGGGATGTCGCGCTGGGCGAGGACACCGAGGATCCGAACGCCGATCATCGCTCCGCTTCCGGCTTCGGCGACCTCGACCTTGACGGCGTCCTCGACGTCGTGGTGGCCCTCCCCGGTTCGCCAGACCACGAATTGAGGGCCTTCTCTCTGCGCGACGGCAAGCTGCTCTGGTCGCACAGTCTGGACTCAAAACCGGGCTTCACCAACGGCATTCAGCTCGCCGTGAGTGACGTCGACGGGGACCAGCGGCCCGAAGTCATCGTCGCATTGCAGCCAGGCCCTGTAGTCCGAGAGGCGCTCGTGCTCAAGGCGATTGACGGTCGCGATGGAACGACCCGCTGGACCTGGACGAGCGGCGTTCCGGAAGCTCCGAACGGCTCCGTGTTCGGGTGGCTCTGCGTCGCGGATTGCTCGGGCAAGACCGGGCCGGCGGTCTATCTGCGTCTGGTGGATCCGAAAGGGCTGCACCGCGTGATTGCCTTCGATGAACACGGGCGAGAGCGTGCAAGCCGCGAGCTGCCGAAGGACGCCGCGATGGAGCTAGGGCGACGGACGTCAACGGCGATGGAGGCGACGAGCTGGTGATCTCGTATGACAACCGGATTCACGTCTGGACGGGCGACTTGAAGGACCTGTGGTCCGGCCCTTCGCCAAGCGTTACGCTTCACGAAGTCCTTCCGGCGTGCGCGGGTCAGCCCGGCGCGGTCATCATCGATCCCGCGCTCGGGCTGGACGGAGCGAGCGGCCATCCGCGATGGGCTGGCCAGCCAGTATTGACGCAATGGAGAGACCCGTTCAAGGCCGTGTTGCTCGATGACAGGCAATCCGCGCGTGAGCCGCTCATGATCTCACACGGCCTCGGAACGACCGTTTGCCGACTGGCGCTGGCGACCGATCCGAAAGGAGCATACGACTCAGCTCACGGCACTCCGGTGCCGCCCGGGCTGGCCCGCGACGACCCGCGCTGGACGCGGCCCTTGCCCTGGACCAATGTCATCGATCGCGCGGCCGTTCGGACAGGCGTGCTCGCCCTGGTCGGTCTCGCTTTGATCAACGCGGCGCTCCCGCTCGGGATCCTTCGCCTGGCCGCGAGCGGGCGGCCCTGGACGCTGCGTGCCTTGATGATGCTGCCGATCGCCGCCGCCGTCCCGATGACGGCCTATGTGACACTCGAGCCCTTGATCCCCACACTTCCCTCGCCGTATCCGGCTTCACCGATCCGCGTGTTTGCCTCGGCACCCTCGCCGGGATCCCGATCGTGGCGTTCGCGGCTGCGGCCGGCTGGAGCCTGGCCCGCCGGCGGTGGCGATCCCTGGCGCTGCTCGCCGGCACGACGATCCTCGCGTCCCTCGCCATCGGGGCAGCCTGGCTCTGGATCGACGTACGGTCGATGCCGGCGATCGAGCATTACAGCCTTTCCGGCTGGTACGTCATCATCCTTCCGGCGCATATGCCGCGGGTGTGCTCGTCTTGATGGCCTGGGCGACGAGCGGGATGCTTCGCTCTGCAACGCGGACGTTCGCCGGAAGACGGACGCCACGTCGCGATGCCGCGCCACCGCAGGCTGAGCCGAATCGCTTGTAAATCGGACGTCTGCCGATCCCCCGAGCGCCGCCGGGTAAAGACCCCGGCGACCTCGGCATCGTCCCCGAGAAATCGGGACGAATCCGCGCGGGAAGGACGAAGAGATCGCGCCGGCCGACGGCGCCGCTTCCGCCTGGCCGATCAGTTCTGCGGCGGCGACAGGCTCTCGAGCTCCTGCAACCGCTTCATCGCCGATGCCGCCTTGAGGGTCTGATAGTTGATGCCCGAGGCGTTCAAGCAGCTCCCTTCCTGGAACGGGAACTGGCGGGATCGTCGACCAGGAACTCCTTGATCTTCTGCTGCACGGGCACGAACAGCCACATCTGATCAGCGTACCAGCGCATGTACATCTGAGAATCAAGGACGGCCCGTTCATAGGGGTCGGCCCGGAGATGAACGATCGCCGGCCAGCCCGGCACCGACCGGACGCCGGTGGCGATATTGCCGGTCTGCACGGCGAAGTTGACCTTCCAGTCGTTCCAGCGGACGGCGTTGAGCTCGCCCCCCTGGCCGAAGTAGTAGATCGTCTCGCGCGGCGACTTCTTGACCTCGCCCTTGAAGAACGGCAGGAAGTTGAAGCCGTCGGCGTGGACCTTGAAGGACTCGGCCGTTGGCCTCGTAGCCCTGTCTTGAGCTTCTCGACGATGTCCGGCTCGCCGGCCGCGGCCAGGAAGGTCGGCATCCAGTCTTCCTGCGACATGATGTCGTTGATGATCGTGCCCGGCTTGATCACGCCCGGCCAGCGCACCATGCAGGGAACGCGGAAGCCGCCTTCCCAGGTCGTTCCCTTCTCGCCGTGGAACGGGGTCGTGCCGCCGTCCGGCCAGCTCACGACCTCGGCGCCGTTGTCGGTGCCGTAGATCACGATCGTGTTATCGGCGATCTTCAGGTCGTCGAGCTTCTTGAGCAGATCGCCGACCATGTCGTCGTGCTCGACCATGCCGTCGGCGGTAAAGGCCGATGCCGGTCCGGCCGTCCGACTCCTTCTTCAGGTGGGTCCAGACGTGCATGCGGGTCGCGTTGAACCAGACGAAGAACGGCTTGTCTCGCTTCGGCGGTGCGATCGATGAAATCCACGGCATGCCCGTAGATCTCCTGGTCGATCGTGGGCATGCGGCTTCTGGTGAGCGGGCCGGTATCCTCGATCTTCTGCTTGCCGACCTTGCCCCCATTTCGGGTCGACGGTCGGGTCGTCGACGTCCGTGGCCGTGCAGTGCAGCACGCCGCGCGGTCCATACTTCTTCTTGAATTCCGGGTCCTTCGGGTAGTAGTAGCCTTCCGGTTCCTCCTCGGCGTTCAGGTGGTAGAGGTTGCCGAAGAACTCGTCGAACCCGTGCACCGTCGGCAGATGCTTGTTGTTGTCGCCCAGGTGGTTCTTGCCGAACTGGCCGGTGGCGTAGCCCTGCTGCTTGAGCAGGTCGGCGATCGTGGGCGTCCAGTCCGGGATGCCGTGCGGCGAGCCCGGCATGCCGATCGTCAGGAGGCCGGTGCGGAACGGGTGCTGGCCCAGAATGAACGAGGCGCGCCCGGCCGTGCAGCTCTGCTGGGCGTAGAAGTCGGTGAACATCGCGCCCTCCTTGGCCAGGCGATCGATGTTGGGCGTCCTGTAGCCCATGATGCCGTGGTTATAGGCGCTGATGTTGTGGATGCCGATGTCATCGCCCCAGATGACCAGGATATTCGGCTTCTTCGCCGATGAATCCGGTTGCGATTCGGTCGAGCCTTGCTCCAAGTCGGCCTGGTTGAGCAACGCATGCCTTGTCACGCCCTCCGAGCAGGTGACGGGCTGATCAGCCGTTGCTCGACTGATCTCCGTCGGCTTAGCGACCGGCGGCGGGGAGGCTTCGAAGCCGCCGCGGGCGGAGCCATGCCTCTGGTCGCGGCGACCAGGCCGAGCAATGCGCCCAGCCCCACGCACGCGAGTGAATGAATTGTGCTGGTCTTCATGTGCATCGACCTCCTCACGGTGTCGGAAAGAAATGGCTGCGCCGCAGCCTGCGCCGGTCGACTCAATCATGTCGCCGCTTGCGGCGTCGATTTCGCGCGACTCATCCAGATCCCAGAGCTGGTCGCAGTTACTGCGCAGTTTGGGAAGATAGCATAGTCACGGCACTGCGCCTTTCGGAAGGAGGCCGAACTCCGGGCGCAGCTCCGCGACGAGTCACGCGACGGCGTGACGCAGGCCCAGAAGCAGCAGGAAAGTCCATGGCAGGGCACGGCCATTGCCGAAGTTGACGATGCGAGACAGAGCGGCAGACCGGCCCGGGGTCAGCGCGATGCGGTTCGCGACGGAGCCGAAAGTTGAACGCAGAAACATGGATTATCTCCCTGAAAATCACTGATCGGAAGCCGTCCCGCGAGCGCACACTACGTGCACGGAGCAGTTGCCTGCGTCCATGGTCTTCATACTGGTTCGCGCAGCTGCCGGCTCATGACGGGAGGGGTCAGAAAATGCCGCGGTGTGAAACGGGTCCGCGTCGATCGCGATCCTGCGATCGTTGGGGCGAGAAGGTGTGTTTTTCACCTCACCGATGAGCTTACGCAACCCGTCGAGCGCTGTGTCTGGCGCGGTAACGCCTTGTTGCTTTCCCGCGGCGCCGGCCAGCCGGTGGTGTTTTCCGACATCGGCCGCTGGACAACCACGAAATCATGAGCTAGAGCGTCCGCGCGCCAATGTATGGCGTGTAGAAGGTGTCACGCGCGGCCGGGCAAACTCGCCGAATCGTTGGGCGAGAATCTCCGCTCTCGACAATCACCCGCCTCGGCTGCGGTCAGTGGACGTGGTGCCACTCTGCCGCCAGAGTCCGAAACACGATCTGGTGGTTCGACTCCCATCGGCGGATGGCGTCGAGCCTGAAGCGGACGCTCGCTCCATCGTTGCCAGCCCCAGGTTCGTCGGCCGCGATCGAGCGCAGTCCGGCGGCCCGGACCAATCGGCCGGCGGCCTGCTCGCTCAGGATCCAGCGCTCGGCGAGGTCTTCCACGGTGATCGCGTCGCCAATCGCGTAACTCGTACGGACCATCGGAGAGTGACTCGCGGCGGGGGGAGAGATTGCCCTGGTGGTCGATCCGCACACCAAAAGAAGCGTAGCTCACATCGCCGTTGCGTGCGTTGCATTTCCGTCCGGGCCGGGGACGTTGCACCGGCGTGATTCCTCAAGATTGAGGCACCGCGTGTTTATCCGTCACCGCGCGCGCGCGGAGCCTCCGGCCGGCGAGGCGTGCGACGGCCCAGAGCTCGCTGTGATTCGGCAGGCGCGAGCTCTTGTTCAGGCGAGGACTTCTCGAGCGACGCGGCCGCTGACGTCGGTCAGGCGGAAGTCGCGGCCGCTGTAGCGATAGGTCAGCCGCTCGTGGTCCAGCCCCATCAGGTGCAGGATCGTGGCGTGCAGGTCGTGGACGTGCATGCGGTTCTCGACGGCGCTGCATGCCCAGCTCGTCGGTCGCGCCGTGGACGTAATCCGCCCTTGACGCCGCCGCCGGCCAGCCACATCGAGAAGCCCAGGCTGTGGTGGTCGCGGCCCTTGGCTCCTTCGGAGTAGGGCGTGCGGCCGAACTCGCCGCCCCAGATCACCAGCGTGTCCTCGAGCAGCCCGCGGGCCTTCAGATCCTTGAGCAGGGCGGCGATCGGCTGGTCGCTCTTCTGGGCGTGGTCGCGGTGGCGGGTGATGTCTGCGTGGTCGTCCCAGGGCTGGTCGTCGCCGTAATAGACCTGGACGATCCGCACGCCGCGCTCGACCAGCCGCCGCGCGATCAGGCAGGCGTTGGCGAACTCGCCCGTCGCCGTAGAGCGGCACGCGTCGCCGCTGACTCCCGGCTCAGGTCGAACGCCTCGCGCGCCTCGAACTGCATGCGGAAGGCCATTTCCAGCGACGCGATCCGCGCCTCGAGCGCCTCGTCGCGGCCGCGGGCTTCCAGGTGCTCGCGATTGAGCGCCTGGAGCAGGTCGAGCTGGGTGCGCTGGTCGGCCGCGGCAGGTGGCGGTTGGTGACGTCGCGGATGATCCGGTCGGGGTCGATCGACTGGTTGCTGATGTGCGTGCCCTGGTAGATGCCAGGCAGGAAGCTGTTGCTCCACAACTGCGGGCCGACGACCGGCTTGCCGGGGCAGAGCACCACGAAGCCCGGCAGGTTCTGGTTCTCCGTGCCCAGGCCGAAGGTCAGCCACGAGCCCAGGCTCGGCCGGATCGGCTGCATGTTGCCCGAGTTCATCATCAACAGCGACGGCTCGTGATTCGGGTTGTCGGTGTACATCGAGCGGAGCACGCAGATGTCGTCGATGCAGCCGGCAACGTGCGGGAAGAGCTCGCTCACCTCGATGCCGCTCTGCGCCGTGAGGCCGGGCCGAGAACGGCGAGGGCATGAGCTTGCCGCGCTTGCGCCGGCCGGTCACGACTCGACGGCGGGCGGGTCCTGGCCGGCATGCTTCGTCCAGGGCCGGCTTGGGGTCGAACGTGTCGACGTGCGACGGGCCGCCGTTCATGAACAGGAAGATGACCCGCTTGGCCCGCGCAGGGAAATGCGGCGGCCTTGGGAGCCAGCGGGATTGACGGGGACCGACTGCCTCCGCGCCGCCGGGATCCGGCCCCTGCGACGCTCGCCGGGGACGAGCACACCCCGCGTCGGCCAGAACGCTCGCCAGGCCCAGGGCGCCGAAGCCGCCGCCGATCCGGCAGAACAACGCCCGCCGCGAAACGGCGAGATCGGGACCGGAGATCGCGCCGGAAGCAGGCCCGATAACGCTGGTCGGATCAAACTGTGCTGGCATGGCTTTGCAGCCTCCCGCGTCCAGTGGTCTCGTTGTCCCGATCCGTCTGGCCAGCTTCAGTCCACGAACGCAAATTCGTTGGCTCCCAGCAGCGCCTGGGCGTAGCGCTCCCAGCGGGTCGGCTCGGTGCCGGGCTTCGTCCCGGGCGGCGGCCGCTTCGCTCGGGCGACGCGGAGATAGGCCAGGCCGAGCTCTCAGCTCGCGATCGTGGCGGTCGCGGCCGAAGAGCAGGAGATACGCTCGGCTGATGCGCTCGGCGTCGTCCGGCCGGCGGCCGCTCGGGTGCGCGTGCAGCCGGGTGGCGACGGCCCGGGCGATATTCGACCATGAACTCGCTGTTGAGGACGAAGAGCTGCTGCAGCGGCACGGTGGTCTCGACTCGTCCGCCGCTGGTGATGTTGGGGTCGGGGAAGTCGAAGAGGCGGAGCATCCAGGCGAGGTCGTGCCGGCTGACCGCGGCGTAAAACGTCCGGCGGCGATTGCCGGGCGATTCGAGGCTGATCGAGGGCCCGCCGAGCGCGCGTCGAGCCGGCCGGCGACGGCGAGCATCGCGTCGCGCCAGGCCTCGACGTCGAGGCGGCGGCGGTTCATCCGCCAGAGCAGCGTGTTGCCCGGGTCCTTGGCGATGCCCGGCGAGTCGAACCGGCTGCTCTGCTGATAGGTCGCCGAGAGCATGATCTCGCGGTGCAGCGCCTTGATGCGACCAGCCCGAGCGACGAACCGATGCGCCAGCCAGTCGAGCAGCTCGGGGTGGCTCGGCCGCTCGCCGAGGCTCCCGAAGTTGCTGGCGGTGGCGACGAGGCCGCGGCCGAAATGGTGCTGCCAGACCCGGTTGACCATCACGCGGGCGGTCAGCGGGTTGTCCGGCGCTGGCGATGGCATGGGCCAGCTCGAGCCGGCCGCTGCCCTGCTCGAATCGCGACGGAGTCGCCGCCCAGGACGGTCAGGAACCGCCGCGGGACCTTGGCGCCGGGCGTGGCCGGATTGCCGCGGACCAGGACCGGCATGTCGACCGGCCTGCGCCGCCTCGGCCAGCGCGTGGATCACCGGATACTTGGGCGGCGAGCCTCTTCTTGAGCTCGTCGACCTCGGCCCGCAGCGCCGCCAGCTTCGTCTTGGCCTCGCCCGGCAGCATTCGCTCGAATCCGCTTGAGCTGCTCGGTCGTCGACCTTCTGCTTCAGCCGCTCGGCCTCGGCCTTGAGGAACGCCGTGATCTCCTTGTCCTTGGCCTTGATCGCGGCCTGGGCCTTGTCGTAGGCCTCGACCTGGTCCTTGGGCGCGGCGGGCACTTCGACGTAGTCGGTGCTGGCGAAGACACCCGCCAGGGCGTAGTAATCGGTGGTCGGGATCGGGTCGTACTTGTGGTCGTGGCAGCGGGCGCAGGCGACCGTCAGGCCGAGGAAGCCGCGGGTCAAGCGTATCGATCCGGTCGTCGTACTGGTCGTGCTTCTTGGCGTCGCCGTAGTAGACCGGGCCGCAGGCGAAGAAGCCCAGCGCCGCCAGCCGGTCGAGCGTCGGCCCGGGCCCGTCGATCAGGTCGCCGGCGATCTGCTCGAGGAGGAACCGGTCGTAGGGCATGTCGCGGTTGAAGGCGCCGAGCAGCCAGTCGCGATAGCGATAACCCGTTGGGGTAGAGCCGGGGCTGGAACGAGTGGGCCTGGTCCTCGCCGTAGCGGGCGACGTCGAGCCAGTACCGCCCCCACCGCTCGCCGTAGTGGGGCGAGGCCAGGAGCCGGTCGACGACCCTGGCGAAGGCGTCGGGGCTATCGTCGCGGACGAAGGCGTCGATCTCCTCGGGGGTCGGCGGCAGGCCGATCAGGTCGAACGTGGCGCGGCGGATCAGGGTCCGCTTGTCGGCCGGCGGCGAGGGGCAAGCCCGTTGGCCTCGAGCCTGGCGAGGACGAACCGGTCGATCGGCGAGGCCGGCCAGGTCGCGTCGCGAACCGCGGGCGGCGCGGGGTTCGCGACGGCCGGAACGACCAGAACGAGCGGTCGTCCTTGCGCGGTCGGAGGCGATGGCGCGAGGCGGAGTCGAGCGGCGGACGCTCGCGGCGCGCAGTACTCGGGACGGGGCTCGGGCCAGGTGCGCACCCGCTTGACCCAGTCCGTCAGCGCGGCGATCTCGTCGTCCTTGAGCTTGCCCTTGGGAGGCATCTGCACCTCGCCGTCGTAGCGGATCGCCTCGATGAGCGGGCTCTGCTTCGGGCTTGCCGGGCACGACGACCGGCCCGGTCTCGCCCCCCTTGAGCATGGCGTCGCGCGCGTCGAGCCGAAGGCCCCCCTTGTGCTTTTCCGGCCCGTGGCACTCCAGGCAGTGGGCGACGAGGACCGGGCGGACCTTCGCCTCGAAGAACTCTTCCTCGGCCGCATCCGATGTCGACTTGGTCTTGCCCGGCTCAACGTCGCCGGCCGCAACCGCTCGCGCCGATGTGGCCGCGATGGCGCACACGCAGCCAATCCAGATCCATCCTCGAGCGAACGAGCGGCGGGAAAAAACCATCCTGTCAACCTCCGCGATGCCAAGAGTTTGACCGATATTAAACATCGGCTGCGCGGCGGAGTTTGTCAAGTGCCAAAGCCGTGGCGGGGCGGGATTTGTGGCGCGGAACTGCCAATCCGGCGGCGGTCGGGCACCCGGCCGGCTTTTTTTCGCGGCTGGTCGATCGCCAGTCTCTGATCGGCATCGAGGGTGACCGGCCGAGACACGGTGCCCGCATGTCGCCCTGCCGGCGACGCTCCGGAAGTCTCAGCCCCGCGGCCTGCGCTCTAAGGGAGTGCCGGAAAGTCGACTCCGCGCACCCATAGTCGGACCGTCCCGTCGACTCCCGCCGAGGCCAGATGCTCACCATCGCGCGAGAAAGCCACAGCGTTCACCATGCCTCGGTGTTCCCGCAACTGAACCAGAGGTTTACCGGTGGCGGCCTCCCAGCACGCGAGCGACCCGTCCGCTCCCGCGGTGACAAGCAATCGGCCGTCGGGAGAGAATGCAATCGACCTGATCAGGGAATCCTCGTAGCTGAGCCCTCTGGCGTAGCGACCGGTGGCGACCTCGCACAACTTCGTCGCTCGATCCACGTTTCCGACCGCAAGCAGCTTGCCGTCGGCGGAAAATGCGAGCGGGACCTCCGGATACCGCAGCGGCAGCGCCGGTCTCAGGTCTGCGACCGTCCGCTCGGTCGGCCAATCCCACAGCACCACACGACCTCCCCCGTGTGCTGATGCCAGCGTCCGGCCGTCCGGGGAAAACGCGATGCGGCTGAATTTGACGCCGTCAATCGACAGGGTGCTTTTCAGTGTGCCCGTGGGAACCTCCCACAGCCTGATCGACGTATCTTCAGTCACCGTGGCGAGGGTCCTGCCGTCCGGCGAGAAGTCAATGGACCTCACAATTCCGCCGGGGTCGTCATGCTCGACCCTCGCACGCCCAGGATCGACGCGCCATGACATCGCGAGGTGCAGCTGTCCCGGATCGACCGTCCATAATTCGGCGCGTCCGTCGTAATAACCAAGTGCCAGGAGCGACCCATCCGGAGAGACGGCGAGGCATTTCACAACCTTCTCCATGCGATGGAAATGGATCCGCTCTCCGCCGTCGTCATCCCGCGCGGACAGAAGCATCATCGTCTTGTCCCATGCCGACAATGCGAGCCAGCGACCCTCGGACGCGTACGCGAGGCAATCGATCATGGCATGGTGCGCCATCAAGACGTGGGCATCGGCTGAAACGGCCTCACTGTCCGGATCAGTTATGTGAATCACGACCAGGCAGAGGACGATCGCCGCGGCAACCAGCGCCGCTTTCGCAACCAAGCCCAGCACAAACGCCGCGCGCCGCGGGCGCGCGAGCGCCGGCGCTCGCTTTTCATTCACTGCGCCGCAGTCCCGCGAACAACTCCGACACCGGACGCTCCCGCTCGTTTTGAGGCGGACTGACAACGACCGCGCCAGTTCCCGGTCCGTCGATTGAGGAACTCGCCGTCACTGAAGCGCACTTCAGCCCGCGAAGACTCGGTCGAACACGAATACTCCGGTGGTTCTCTCGGTCTTACACCGGCCGGTGCGCTTTCGCCAATTTCTACCGGCACTGGAATGACGACCCAGATCAGCTTTGCTCCGACGTCGTTCTAGCCTCGGCTCAGAATGCACGGTGCGCCCTTCGGTCACGACGCCGTTGCGACCGACTGCGCGCCATTCAATCGAGATAGCCGAACCGACGGCAAATCTGTAGGATCGTGCCCCGAGGCCGGAAGGAGGCCGCAGGAGGATGAGACGTCGCGAGGGAGTGGCTGGACCATGGGCAAAAAAGTCCTGGTGACGGGGGCAGGGGGGTTTATCGGAAGCCACCTCACCGAGCGACTGGTGCGGGACGGGCACCAGGTCCGCGCATTTCTCCGGTACAACGGACGGGACGAGCGTGGGCATCTCGATGACTTGCCCAAGGAGATTCAAGGGGCGATCGAGGTCGAGCGCGGTGACCTGAAAGATCCGCTCGCCGTTCGCAGGGCGGTCGAGGGCCGCGAGTGGGTATTCCACCTGGGCGCCCTGATTGCGATCCCTTACTCGTATTTCAATCCGTACGATGTCGTCCAAACGAATGTCCTCGGGACGGCGCACGTGCTGGACGCGTGCCGGTCAAATCCGGTGCTCGAGCGGCTGGTCTTGACTTCGACGTCCGAAGTCTACGGAACGGCGCTCCGCGTTCCGATCGACGAACGGCATCCACTTCAGGGGCAATCTCCCTACGCGGCCACCAAGATCGGCGCCGATGCGCTCGGCGAGAGCTATCACCGGGCTTTTGGACTGGCCGTCACGATCCTCCGTCCGTTCAATACGTTTGGACCCCGGCAATCAGCGCGAGCGATCATCCCTACGATCGTGAGCCAGGCCCTGTCGCGCGAGGTCGTCAAGCTGGGACGGCTGGACCCGCGACGCGACCTCACCTACGTGAAGGACACCGTCTCGGGATTCGTGGCCATCGCGGGCTGCGATGCCGCGATCGGCCGCGCCGTCAATATCGGCCGCGGCGAAGATGTCTCGATCGGCGGCTCGTGGAGATGATCGGCCGCCGGCTGGGTACAACGATCGCTGTCGAGACCGATCCCGAGCGAGTCCGCCCGGCCGCCAGCGAGGTCGGGCGGCTTGCTCGCCGGCACGGAGCTGGCACAAAGCCTCTGGGGCTGGAAGCCCGAGTATTCGCTCGAACGCGGCCTCGACGAAACGATCGGCTGGATCCGCGACCATCTGCATCGCTTTCGCACCGATAAGTACGCGACGTGAGCCGCCGGCGTTGCCAAGCCGGCTGAGCGCTCGCTACGCTGTTGTCTTGCGCGAATCCAGAGCTTCCCTCCTGGGCTGGACATGACAATCGACTGGACCCCGCTCGCCGACTTGATCGAAACGCACGACCGTTTCTTGGTGACCACGCACGTCAGGCCGGACGGCGACGCCCTGGGTTCAGAAGTCGGCATGGCTGGCCTCTTGCGGCAGAAGGGCAAGGACGTTCGGGTGGTCAATTCCAGCCCGACACCCCCGCGCTACGATTTCCTGGACCCCAATTCGACGCTGTTCGAGCACTTCGGGTCGGGCGTTGACTTGAGCCGGCTGGCCGATCGCCAGGTCGTGATCATCCTCGACTTATCGTCGTGGAACCAGCTCGGCGACATGGCTCAATTTATCCGCGATTTTCCGGGCCCGCGGGTGGTCATTGACCACCACGTGAGCCAGGACGACCTGGGGGCGACCGTATTCAAAGATTCGACGGCCGAGGCGACGGGTATTCTGGTGATGCGGGCCATCCCGGATCTGGGCGGCACGCTCACGCCTGAAGTTGCGACCGGCCTGCTCACGGCGATCGCGATGGATACCGGCTGGTTTCGCCACTCGAACACGCAGGCCGGCACCCTGCGCGCCGTCGCCGAGCTGATTGACTCCGGCGCCAGGATTGACGAAATCTACCGGCAGCTCTTCGAAAGAAACACGCTGGGCCGCTTGAAGTTGATGGGTGAGACGCTCCGCGGCATGGAAACAACATGCGATGGGCGAGTGGCCTATGCGACCATCAGCCGTGACGACCTGTTGCGAACCGGCGCGATCCCGCCGGATTCGGAAGACCTGGTGGATTTCACGGTGAGCATGAGGCAGGTCGAGGTCGGCGTCCTGTTCATCGAACAGCTGCGCGGAGGGGTCAAGGCCTCGTTCCGCGCACGCAGGGGTCTCGACTGTGCGAAACTCGCGGCTCAATTCGGAGGCGGCGGGCACAGAGAGGCCGCCGGTGCGACCCTCCCCGGCTCGATGACCGAGTGCGTCGCGCGCGTGCTGCGTGCCGTGAGGACGGCCCTCGAGTCGGGCCCGGGTGCAGGCTGACGCTCGACGCAGCTCGTCAAAGAGGATCGAGGCCATCGACTGCTGCGCATCCATCGTTCCACGAGAGGGCGCGTCCCCGGGGGCGACGAACGCCCCCCGGGGCGATCCCGTTCGCATCGGCGCTGGCTCTTCAGAACCTCGATCTCCCTCATCAAGATCTTGATCTGTGATTCCAGCTCTTTGATCCGACGCTCTCGAGACGTCGTTTTGACCTCGCCCTTATCCTTGTCTTTGTCTTGCGAGTTGAACGGCCGGAACGGGTCCGGCCCAAAGTCTTTCGTCCCGGCCTGTTCCGTCCGTCTCGTACTTCCGCTTGATCTCCTCACCCAGACCCTTCATTTTCTTCTCGAAATCAGAGCCCGGGCCGAACTTCTCCTCCATCTGCTTGCCGAACGATTCCATCTTCTTGCTGAAGTCCGAGCCCTCGCCGAACTTCTCTTCCATCTCCTTCCCGAACGCTTCCAACTTCTTGGTAAAGTCCGAGCCCTCGCCGAACTTCTCCTCCATCTCCTTGCCGAACGCTTCCATCTTCTTCTCGAATTCCGGGCCGAACTTCTCTTCCATCTCCTTGCCGAAGGCTTCCATCGTTTTCTCGAAGTCGGAGCCAGGACCAAACTTCGACTCGATCTCCTTGCCGATCTTCTCACCGATCTCGGCAAACTTCTTCTCGAGGTCAGAGCCTTCGCCGAGGCTCTTTTCCAGCGATTTTTCCGCGCTCGAGATCGGCGTCCGCTTTTTCCTTCACCGGCTTGGCCAGCTTGTCCTTGCCTTTATTTCCCGCTGACCTGGCCCGGATCGCCTCTGCTCGCTTCCTGAGGGCTTCCGCTCTCTCCATCGCGGCATTGGCCCGGTCGCGTGCGGCGTCGGCCCGCGCCTTGGCGCGAGCAGCGGCCCGATCGGCGTCGCCATCGTCGTCGTCGTCATCATCCGCGTCATCGTCATCGTCGTCGTCATCGTCGTCATCCGCATCATCGTCCCGGTCATGATTCCGGCGCTTCACGGCCTTGGCATCGTCGTCGTCGTCGTCGTCGTCCGCATCGGTAAACGGGAGCGCCGTCGATGTCGCCGGATCGGATGCGATCGCGGCGAGGTCGCCGGCAGATCCGGAAGCGGCCGGACCGGCCGACGACCAGGACGGCAGGGCGAGCAGCGCGAGCAGAGCCGCCCCGAGCAGGCCCAGAGGCGAGAGGCGGCATGAGACGCGGTCGTTCAAGATCATGGTCAATCTCCGCTCGAAGAATCGGCCCGAGCCGGCAACACCCAACGTGGGTTTCGCCGGTCTGACCAGGGACAAGGAAGCACAGATGTCAAACAAGACTTCCGCGTAGGTCAGGCGGTCCTTGGGCATGGCCCACACCACCCAGGCATCGCAGGCCAGCTCGGCCTCGGCGTCCACCCGGGCCCGGGCCAGCCAGTAGATTGGGTTCCACCACCAGAACAAACCGGCAACCAGCTCCAGCCGCGCGACCCAGTGATCGCCGCGCCGCAGATGAGCCAGCTCGTGAGTCAGAATGCCGCGCCAGCGTTCCAGGGAGAGCGTCTTGACGAGATGCAGCGGCAGCAAGAGCTTGGGCCGGCCCAGGCACCACAGGAGTGGCGTGCCAATCCCCGGGACGGAAACCAGGTCGGGGACCGTCACCCCGAGACAACGCCCGATGCGATCGGCCTCGTCGACCAGACGATCCGGAGCGGGCATCGGCGCCGCGCAGCCTTCTGCGGAACTGGATGATCCGGAACGCCTGACCGACCGCGAGGACGAGCGTCGCCGCGAGCCAGGTGAGGAATACGCCGCGGGCAAGCACGGCCGGCGCCGGCCAGACCGGCCGCCAGGGACCGGCCGACGCGGAAGGGGAGCCATGAGCGACCTTCCGGATGACTGGCGCGGGTACGATTTCGCCGGGCGCGGTGCGCGGCCGCGGCGTCGTCTCAACAACCACAAGCGGCGCCGGCTCGGCGACGATGCGTTCCGCTCGCAGCGGACGCTCCTGCACGCAAAAAGGCGCGGGCAAGGGTCGCTCAAGCTCCACGCCCGATGCGGCGGGGGCGGGGGCAGTGGGATCGGGAGCAAGAGCGGTGACGGGCGCGGGAGCCTCCCGATCGATCCTTTGCCATGGCATTGCCCACGGCCAAGCCACCAGCGGCGGAGTGACAAGCTTGATCAGGACGACCAGCCAGAGCGCATGCCGGACGGTGGGTCCCAGCGGCCGCAGCCGGCTTGCGACCATTGCCACGAGCGCCAGCACGCCCGCCACGACCGTGGTCTCCGCGAACCATCCCAACATCGGTGTGTCCCCGCTCTACGTGGATCGCGATTGTGTCCGCTCGCCTCGATCAGCCCTTGTTGTTTCGCTGCGATTTCGATTCGACCACCGGCGATGAAACGCCGGCCGCGTCGTCCAGCAGACGGCGCACCCGGGCCAGCTCGTCCGCCGAAAAGCGATGGCCCTGCACGAGTGCCAGCACCAGCGGTGCCGCCCGGCCGTCGCAGAGCTCTTCGGCCGCATCCCGCAGACGGCACTCGAGCAGCTCGTCGCGGCTCACGAGCGCTCGATACACGTGGGGCACCGCCCGCGAATCGCTGGCGGCATATCGCTTGACCACCAGTCGCTGCAGCAGCGTGGCCACCGTGGTGTAAGCCCAGCGCCGGCCCCGCTCCTCGAGCACTTCGTTGATCTGGCGCACCGTGCCCTGGCCCTGGTCCCACAGCACCCTCAGCACCTCGCGCTCCGCCTCGCTCAATCCCGGCCGCCGCGACATCCTGCACCTCTTCCTTTTCCGCAACCCCCCGCGGAACCCGCGGGGCAATCTACAAATCGTAGTAGGAGGCTACTACAGCTAGTAGAAGGATGCAACAGCAAATTCGCTCGACGGCGGAAATTATTGGTGCACTCCGCGGGAATTCGAATGCGGGGCTCTCGCTCATTGATTCCTGGATGCCGGCGCCTCAGAATCGAGAGCCCTCCGCCCGGGAACCGGAGGGCGGCTGCGCCCAGATCCTCGCACCGACAAGCATCACGAAGGACTCGCGAATGTCTCGCCGCGATCTCTTCCGACTGGCCACGGTCGCAGTCGGCACGCTGATCGCGCTGGTCCTGGCCGTGCCGGGCGTCGCGTACGTGGTGTCGCCGCTGCGAAAAAAGGGCGAAGAGCAGTCGTTCGAGACGCTGACGCGGCTCAAGCAGCTCGAAGTTGGCGTGCCCCGCTCATTCGCCATCATCAAGGAACGGCACGACGCCTGGGTGAAATACCCGCGCGAGCCGGTGGGCTCGGTCTGGCTGATCCGCCAGCCGGCGGGCAGCCGATCCGCCGGTGATCGCGTTCACGTCGGAATGCCCGCACCTGGGCTGCGCGGTCAATCTCTCGGCCGACAAGAAGGGGTTTCTGTGCCCCTGCCACACCAGCTGCATTCGACCTCGACGGGAAGCCCACGAACCAGGTTCCGCCGCGGCCGATGGATCGGCTCGAGGTCGAGCTGGCCGCCGGCGACGATCCCGAGGTCCGCGTCAAGTTTCAGCGGTTCCGCACCCAGAGCGAGGAGAAGATCCCCCTTGCTTAAGCAACTGGCCGACTGGCTCGACGACCGCACGGGCTACCGCGATTTGATGCAAGAGGCACTCGACGAGCCGATTCCCGGCGGCGTGCGCTGGCGGTACGTCTTCGGCTCGGCGCTCTCGGTCATCTTCATGGTGCAGGTCTTTACCGGCCTCCTCTGATGACCTCGTACAGCCCCTCGTCGTCGACGGCCTGGGGAAGCGTCTTCTATATCAGCCACGAGATGTGGGTGGGCTGGTTCATCCGCGGGGTCCACCACTTCGCCGCGCAGGCCATGGTGGTGCTCCTGGTGCTGCACCTGCTTCAGGTCTTGTGGGCCGGCGCCTATCGCCGGCCCGCGCGAGCTGAACTGGTGGTTCGGGATGGCGCTCCTGTTCTTGACGCTCGGCTTCAGCCTGACCGGCTATCTGCTGCCGTGGGACCAGAAGGGCTACTGGGCGACCAAGGTCGCGACCAACATCATGGGGGGCGCCCGGTCGTCGGGCCTTATCTCCAGAAGATCGTGGTCGGCGGCTCCGACTACGGCAACCAGACCGTCACGCGGTTCTACGGCCTGCACGTCGGCGTGCTGCCCGTGCTGCTCGTCTTGTGCCTGGTGGCGCACGTCGCACTGTTCCGGCGCCACGGCATCACGGCGCCGCCGGGATCCGAGAAACGCCCGACCGCCACGTTCTGGCCCGAGCAGCTCTTCATGGACACGGTCTTCAGTGCCCTGGTGCTGGGCGTGGTGATCGTGCTGGTGCTCGCCGAGGGGGGCGCCAATCTCGACGCGCCGGCCGACCCCGCCAGCTCCGACTATCCCGCGCGGCCGGAGTGGTATTTCCTGTCGCTGTTCCAGATGCTCAAGCTCTTTCCGGGCAGCCGAGAGATGATCGGCACCTTCGTGATCCCGACGGCGCTCGTGGTCGTGATGCTGCTCCTGCCGCTACTGGACCGGGTCCTTCCCGGCAAGCTCGCCCATTTCCTGGCGTGCGGGTTCGTGTTCGCTGTCGTCGGCGCGGCGCGGCTTTCTGACCGTCCAGGCGATGCTCGACGACGGCCGTGACGAATTGTTCCAGGAGGGCCGGCAGCAAGGCCGACGCCGCCCGCGAGCGTGCGCTCTACCTCGCCGGCCTGCCCGAGGCCGGAATTCCGCCGGACGGCGCGGCTTACATCCTGCGCCGCGATCCGCTGACGCAGGGGCGGAGCATCCTCGAGCGCCGCTGCCTGGGCTGCCACGTTTACGAGGGGAAAGGGAACGGCACGCAGACAGCGTCGGACCTCAAGCGTTTCGGCTCGCGAGACTGGGTTCGCCGGCTTGCTCGAAAGATCCCCAGTCGGCCGCATACTTCGGAAAGGTCCAAAGCTCGACGGCATGGCCGAGTGGAAGAAAAGCTCGAAACTCGAGCGCCCAGCAGCTCGACGAGGTGGCCGACTTCGTCGCGTCGTTCGCCAGTATTCCCGACGGACATGACCACCGACGACTGGCTCAACAGCTCCGGGCGTCGCCGACCATCCCGGGCTCAAGCCGTTCCAGAAGGAATGCGGGACCTGCCACGTCATCGACGGGCTGAGCGAGGGAGGAACCCGCGATGCGCCCAAGCTTTTCGCGTGGGGCTCTCGGCTCTGGATCGCCCGCATGATCCGCAACCCGCGATCGTCCGACAAGTACGGGTTCCTCGACGAAAAACAGCCGAGCCAGATGCCCGCCTTCGGGGCCGATCAGCTCACCGCGAGCGACCTCGACGTGCTCATCCGCTACTTGAAAGACGACTATCCGAAGCCCGGCGGGCCGCCACAATCCGAGTAGCCGACGGGGCAGGGTGGGCAGGATGCCACGCCGTCGCCGCGACGTTTCCTCACGCCGTTTCCGGTACCGCAAAGCTGAGATGGTGGGCGGTGTGGATGAGCTGCAGCCGGTCCCACTCGGCTTTCGTGAGCGGGCCAAACAACCGGTGCGCCGATCACCGGACCGGGCGAGGCCTTGTAATGGGCGATGGCGTCCCTCAGATTCTCCGCCTCCTCACGCGGTCCGAGGTATTCCGCCGGCATGACCTCGGCCGGGCCCTGCAGGCCCTCCGGGAGCATCCCCGAGTCAAAGACCTCGCGCTTGCGCTCTGCGCTGACGCGCTGCGACGGATCGTGGGGCGTCGAGGCCGGCAGATCGACCACCCTCCGCATGACGGTCGCCAGATGGCGGCAAATCTGGGCCAGCGACCAGTTGCCGACCGTTCGATGGCCTTCCAGCAGCCGCTCGACGTCGGGCATGATGTCGTCAAGGCTCTCGAATCGTAGCAGTCTTCGTCCAGGATTCATCTCAGCCCTCTCGTCGTAAGAAATGGCGTGCCGATCACGGACCGGATCGATTGTAACCGATCGTCTGAGGTCTGTCGGCTCGATTGGCGCTCCCGTGATGCGTCCCGGGCTGCGGCCGCACCGGTTGCCGGTGTGGGTGCGCATCTGCCTGCTCGTCCGCCGCATGCAAGGATGCCCGTTTCTCCGAATCGTCCGGTGTTGGTCCGAATTGCCACCCGAGCAGGTGGCCAATTGCTCACCCACCTTCCCAATGAGCGACGCCGAGAAAAGCATCGAGAAAAATCGATTTTTCGACCGGATTTTTCTTGAAATCGGCGAGAGGCGATCGTTAGACTCCTCCGACCTGGCCGGGTCGGGCCAGGCGATTGAAGGATCAGTCGGAACTGCAACGCGTCTTGCCCCACATCCGAACTAACCAGGTATGGAGGGAAAACAGAGCGTTTCCTCGTTCGTCGAGGAAAGCGGGATACGTGCCTCGAAACGTTGATCGGAGATCCCCATCGCGTTTCGATGGACGGAAACCACGGCACGGTTACCCTTGGCTGCTCGTGAAATCAGGATCAGGTCGTCGTCACGAGCTTCGACGTTGCAAGCAACGGATTTCGCACGAGTCCATTTCAAGGAAGGGATGGCTGCCATGAAATACCGTCCGCTGATCGGGATCAACACCGACTATCGCGCTTCGGCCAAGGGCCGAACGCCGCACTGCTACATGCACAGCGGCTACTTCGAATGCCTGCTGTCGGCCAACGCGCTGCCGGTCTTCATTCCTCCGCTGATCAAGGAAGCCGACCTCGCACCGATCCTGGATCGGGTGGACGGCGTGATGCTGACCGGCGGCGACGACCTCGACCCACGAAAGATGGGCCTGGCGCCGCATCCGTCGGTCACCGTCGTGCCCGAGCGGCGCGAGCTGGCGGATCGGCTGCTCTGCAAGATGGTCCAGCAGCGGCGGATGCCCGACTCTGGGCATCGGCCTGGGCATGCAGGAGCTGAACGTCGTCGCCGGCGGGGGCCTGTTCCTCCACCTGCCCGAGGACATGCCCAAGTCGATCCCGCACCGCGACCCGCACGGGGGTGCGCATCGGCACACCGTCGTCATGCAGCCGGGCACTCGGCTCGAGGAGATTTACGGCCCCGGCGAGATCCGCGTCAACAGCTACCACCATCAAGGGGTCCGCAAGCTCGCGCCCAACTTCCGCGTGGCGGCCCTGGCTCCCGACGGACTGATCGAGGCCTTCGAGGGCAAGGATCACTCCTGGTGGGTCACCGGCGTGCAGTGGCACCCCGAGAACGAGGGGAACATCTCGCTGGACATGCAGTTGATCGAGGCGTTCGTCGCGGCCGCCGCCTCCAGCAAGAGCGCACCCGCCCTGGCCAAGGTCGGCTGAGCTCGGCCGATCCGAACCGAAATGATCGCGACTGCGATCCGATCGCACGCCGATTATGCTCCTGGGCCCATCGCCCTCCCGGCGGTGGACTCAGGAGCATTTTGGTTTCCGGTCGACGCTCCGCAGCGACGCCTGCTGGCTGCGGGTTTTCTCCGCGAGCTCGCCGGGCGTCTCGCGTGCGATCGTCATCGCGCCGAGTACCCGGCCTCGGAGCCGCCGTCCCGAGCTTCTCTGGGCGGCTGCCGAATAGACCGCGGCAGCAGACGGTCGGAGCTGGGCCTGCCGTCGTCATCACGCTGGCGCCGGCCGGCTCGAGCTGGACCAGCGCCGCCGTGGCGGCGGCTTGCTTGCGGATGTCCTCGGTGATCCGCATCGAGCAGAACTTGGGCCCGCACATGCTGCAGAACGCGGCCGACTTGAACGCCTCCTGGGGCAGGGTCTCGTCGTGCATCCGCCGGGCGGTCTCGGGGTCGAGCGAGAGCCGGAACTGCTCTTCCCAGTTGAAGGTGTAGCGGGCGCGGCTGAGGGCGTCGTCGCGGTCGCGGGCGCCGGGGCGATGGCGGGCCAGGTCGGCGGCGTGGGCGGCGATCTTGTAGGCGATCACGCCCTGGCGGACGTCTTCGACCTCGGGCAGGCCCAGGTGTTCCTTGGGCGTGACGTAGCAGAGCATGCTGGCCCCGTGCCAGCCGGCCAGGGCCGCCCCGATGGCCGAGGTGATGTGGTCGTAGCCGGGGGCGATGTCGGTGACCAGCGGGCCGAGCACGTAGAACGGGGCCTCGTTGCACTCGACGGCCTGTTTCTCCATGTTCATGGCGATCTGGTCCATCGGCACGTGGCCGGGGCCTTCGACCATCACCTGGCAGCCGCGTGACCTGGGCCCGCCGGGTCAGCTCGCCCAGGGTCTTGAGCTCGGCGAACTGGGCGGCGTCGGATGCGTCGGCGATGCTGCCGGGCCGCAGGCTGTCGCCCAGGCTGAAGGAGACGTCGTACTCCCTCATGATGTCGCACAGGTCGTCGAAGTGCGTGTAGAACGGGTTTTCCTGGCCGTGGGCGAACATCCACTGGGCCATCAGCGACCCGCCGCGCGAGACGATCCCGGTGACGCGATGGGCCGTCAGCGGGATGTAGTCGCGGAGGATGCCGGCGTGGATCGTCATGTAGTCGACGCCCTGCTTGGCCTGGTGCTCGACCATGTCGAGCATGTCGCGGGCCGAGAGGTCCTCGACCTTCTTGACCTGCTGGATCGCCTGGTAGATCGGCACGGTGCCGACCGGGACCGGGCTGGCGGCGATGATCGCCCGGCGGATCGCGTCGATATTGCCGCCGGTCGAGAGGTCCATCACGGTGTCGGAGCCGAGGTCGACGGCCATCTTGAGCTTGGCGAGCTCGTTGTCGATGTTGGAGGTGACGGCCGAGTTGCCGATGTTGGCGTTGATCTTGCACCGCGCCTTGATGCCGATGCGCCATCGGCTCGAGCCCGAGCTGCAAGATGGACCGTGTTGGCCGGGATGATCATCCGGCCCGCGCGCCACTTCCGAGCGGACCAGCTCGGGATCGAGCGCCTCGCGGCGGGCGACGTGGTGCATCTCGTTGGAGATCATCCCCTGCCGGGCCATTTCGATCTGCGTCATGGTGCGAAAATCCTCTGAGAGTCCGCTCGAGCGCGGTCTCCGGCAAGCCGCCGGAGCGCTCGATCCTCGTCACTGTTCGTGCTCGTTCCGACTCTTCGGGTATAACAATTCTGAGCGGAATCGTTAAGGTAGTGACGTCGGACGTCGGTTCGATTTCGTGAGTTCTCGTGTCCGTGCGCGGTGAAGGCGGCTCGGGCCATGTCAAAGACCAATCGTCGTCACCTGCTCGCATCCGGCACTGCCGCGAGCCGGCCGCCTACAAGATCGCCGCGCGGTGGAGCGACGGCCGCCTGGCCGAGCTCAAGACCTACGGCTTTGCGTGCTCGGAGCATCTCGGCGAGGTCTTTCGCGAGTCGCAGCGAGCGGCAGCAGGAATACGTTCCCGCGCCCGGCGAGATCGATCGAGGAGCTGGCGATCTACCGGTACGAGCCCGGGAAACGCGACCGCTTCCTGCAACGACTGTGGGGATTGGAAGAGAACTACCGGTCCTGACGGCGCCGCGTCGCGCAGCTCGCGACGGCCGAGCCGGCGCAAACGGCCGCACACAGCGCGATTCGATTCCGGAGTTACGTTGCGCCTCCGTTACGAACGGAGCGACTGGCGCAGCCATCGCGAGGCGTACTGCGCTTGGATTTCCGTCGTCTGCGACTGAGCCTCGCGCGATGGCGCGGGACGATATAAAGGGCGGTCAAGCTGCTCCCTCGATCAGCGATCGTGCTCGGAGGAGCGAGGTGAGGGAGCGTCCGCGTGCGGCGGACTGGATCGGACCGTGCCGCGGAGTGGCCTGGGGACGACTCGACCCGTCGCTCATCCGACCGGCTTCGGCCTCGGGTGCGGGGACCGCGGATGTCGGCGAGTCTCGTCAATCGTGAACGAATGGCTCACCTAAGGACGCCCAAGTCGTGCCGGGAGATGCACTGGCTCGACCAGGCTCTCGCCCGCCCGACGATCAAGGAGGTAACCAGGAAGTGAACATCCTCACGACCCGCTTCGGCCTGATCCAGGCTTGCGAAACGGACGTGATCTCGATTCCGGAAGGATTGCTCGGGCTTCCGTTCGTTCACTCAGTTCGTCCACCTTCCCGACCCGGTCGTGAACGGTCTGTCCTGGTTGCAGAGCGTGACCGCGCCGGAGCTGGCGTTCGGGCTGGTGCGCGCCCCCGCTGGCGGTCGGCGACTACCGGATCGAGCTTCGCCAGGGCGACCGGGCGGCACTCGAGCTGGACGACGAACGGTCCGCGCTGATCTACGTGATCCTGAACCGCGGCAGAAGGGGGAGGGCTGACGGTCAATCTCCAAGGGCCGCTGGTCTTCAATCCGATCCGCCGCCTGGGCCGGCAACTGGTTTTGACCTCCAGCCGCTATCCCGTGCGGTATCCCCTTGAGACGTATGCTTCCGCCCCGGCACCAACCTTGCTGCCCGGGCCGTCACCGCTGCGAGCGACGGCGTAACCCGCTCTAGCTCAACAGCATGAGTCTTATTGGCAACGTACCATCCCCAGCTCCGTCGTGGTCACCACGTGCCCGGGCAACGTGATCAGGGACGGCCGCGGGCCTCGCTGGCAGGAGGAAGGAGCCGTATAACGATGCTGGTCCTGTCCCGACACCGCGACGAAAGTATCATCATCGGCGATGATATCGTCATCACCGTCGTGGATATTCGCGGCGATAAAGTTCGATTGGGGATCGCGGCCCCGATCGAGATCTCGGTACACCGCCAAGAGGTGTACGAGGCCATTCAGCGCGAGAATCGCCAGGCGAGCCGGCTGGAGCCTCATGACGCCCGCCAGATCGAGCGCCCCAACCAGCCGGCCCGGCGCGAGCCGCGCCGACCGCGGACCGACGACTGAGCCAGTTCGATCCTTCGAGCAGGCAAAGGGCGTCACGCTCGAAATTCCTATGGTTCTGGCCGGATCTCTCACCCCCGCGATCGATCACGAGCCGACATAACCGGACGACGTCGCTCGGCACCAGCCGGCACGACGTTGTCCGGTTCCTCTTACCGCGATCCTTCGCGTCCCGGCGCATTTCACTCGCAAAAACGCAATCCGGGTCGGTGCGGACCCGGCAGCCAACCACGGTGAGTCGGCGGCTCGAGCGGGCTGCGATTCATTCGAGCTCGATGATCTCGTCCTCGCTGTCCTCGATGATCTCGAAGCCCGACTCGTCAACGACCTGGAACGGCGCACCGCCGCCCGGTCTTGATGCGAGGCCACGAGCGCAGGCTTCTGGCCGTTGCGATCACTCGAAGGGGGCTCGGTCGGCTCGGGATTAGCATCGGGATCGGGCGAGGGACCCGGGAAGCCCGGCGTCAGCAAGCTCGCTGCCGCCGCGCGCAGCGGCGCAGCACGACCGGGCGACCTGGATCGGCCTTGACGCTGTTCCGACGGCGTCGGCATCTCGTCGGAACCGAGATAGATGCGAATCTTGTAGCCGCCAAGACTGACCTTGTCCTCAGGAAGCGGCGCCGCCCAGCGAATGCGCTGGCCCTTGACCTTCGTGCCGTTTGTCGTTGCCAGATCGCGTATCACCAGCAATCCGTCGGTCTTGACCAGCACGCAATGACGCTTCGAGAGACTCGCGTCCGTGATGACCACGTCGCAGTTTTCGTGTCGGCCGACGACCGTCAGATCCCGCTCGATCGGAATCGGAGGATCACCATTCTCGGGAACCAGCTCGGCCTTCATCGACGCTCGAATCCTCGGCAAACGATAGCGGCGCAGCCGCCGCCGGCGATCGCGTGGAGAGCCACGCACATCTATTTTAACTCATCGAACCCGTCTTCACAAGTGTTGGTTGCGTGCATTGACTCTACACAAATGATCGCAAACGGCGTTTGCGCAGCGACTAACTCATTTGAACGACATCCCGTTCGGCAATCGCGACCCGCCGCAATTGCGTGCAGTCATGTTCCGCACAGAAAAAACAACTGGGCGATGGATTTGCCACCAAGGTGACGTTAGCTTGAATGCCCGCGTGCCCAAACGACGGTTCGATTACCAAACCGAACTGCGCACGAAACACGTAAGGCCATCGGAAGCCGGAGAGCACGATCAGTAGAAGCAGGGCCTGCGGGCCGCACGGTCGCGAAACAGCCCGGCGCATTTTTCTGTCAATCAACCTGGTCAAGCGCGCGAGCACAGCGTCTTCGATACCGGCCAAGCTTATCGCCCTGGCGGGCGTCGGCACACGCCGGATTATCATCCAATGTCGCGGAGCCATGAACATGAACATCGTCGATTTGATCAAGGATCAGCTCTCGGGTGAGCTTCTGGGAAAGCTCGGCAGCGTTCTCGGCACCAATGAGGCGACGACCACCAAGGCCGTTTCCGGCGCCGTCCCGTCGCTCTTGTCCGTACTCGCCGGCCTCGCCTCCAGCGGTGGCGGTGCCGAGAAACTGGTCGACGTGCTAAAAAAATTCGACTCGAATTCGCTCGGAAATGTCGTGAACAGCCTGCGTTCCGGCAACGTCAAGGAGGTCGAGCAAAAGGGGGGCGACGTCCTCGGCTCGCTCCTGGGCGGCGGCACGCTGGCGACCATCGTCAATCTTCTGTCGCAGTTCGCGGGGGTCGGATCAGGCTCTGGCAAGAGTCTGCTCAGCTTGCTCGCTCCACTCATCCTGGGTGTGATCTCCAGTCAATTCAAGAACAAGCCGCTCAATCCGGCGGGGCTCACCAGCTTCTTTGAGGAGCAAAAATCGAACATCGCGTGTCATGCCAGCGGGCCTCTCGATTCCAAACCTTCAGGGGCTGACCTCCGCCGCGCACCGAGGCCACCAAGGCGGCCTCGGGCTTGCCCGGCTGGCTGCTCCCGGTCCTGGCCGTCGGGGCACTGCCCTCCTCGGCTGGTATTTCTTGAGCCAGCAGCAAGAGGCACCCTTGCCCGAGCCACCGCCGGGCCCGGCCCTGCGGTGGCCGTCAAACCTCCGGTCGTCCCCGACAGCCCCGACTTCTTGAGCGAGCTCACGAAAGTGTACACGTCGGCGACCGACTCGCTCGCCAAGGTCAAGGACGTTCCGTCGGCCGAGGCAGCGGCTCCCACGTTGCAAGGGCTCGCATCGACGGTTGATAAAATGAAGCCTCTCTTTGACAAGCTGCCCGAGAGCGCGAAAACCGCCGTGGCCGCCCTCCAGAGCAAGAACCTCGACCCGCTGAAGGAGCTGATCACCAAGGTCCTCGCGATCACCGGCGTGGGCGAAAAGCTCAAGCCGATCCTGGACGACCTGGTCGCGAAGCTCTCCGCCCTCAAGTGAAAATCGCTGCGGCTCCTGGCTCGGCGCACGCCCCGGCCGGGAGCCGGTCCGCGCATCGCCCTCATCACACGCGCTCGAGTACTCACCTGTCGCGAATGCACGCGCGGTTCACGCTCTAATCGATTCGCGCATCAATCCGTCCGAAGTCTTGCGCCGTCAGCGGAAATCGATCGTCGGCGCCGATTCGCGCGCAGCCACACGCGCGGCAATCCCACATCGAATAAATTGCAAGAATGGATGGACAGGCAATCTGGCGGCCGCTAGACTGGCAACATGCGGCGTGAGAAGGGATTGCGCTCTATTTCGTGATCCAGAGGAAAGGCGGCGGTGCCGGGCTCGAGGCTGGCGGATTCCATCGAGACCGGTCCAATCCGGCGCTATCGGAAGGGTGGGGAGCGATCGTCGCGATCGTGACGGGAAAATCGGACCGTTCCACGACGAAATCGTCGTGCTTTTGCGTCAGTTCGAGCGTAATGCCCCTCAGGGGCGTCGTACGCACTTGCTCAACTTGGATTCAGGCGGAGTGCCTACCATGAAGCGCGTTTATCGACTCGGGTTGTGCCTAATGCTGGGAAGCAGCAGCGCGTGTTTGACCCCGGCGAAGGGTCAAGATGCGCCGCCTCCGGCAGTCCCCGACTCACTTCCGGCGCCGCTCGACGAGAATGCGCAGCCCGGTGGGGCTCCTGCGCGCAAACCGCGGATTCGGCGACCGGCGCATCAAGGCGCTCATGGACGGCCCGCTACATGAGGCGTTTCTCTCGCCGCGCAAGGATCGCGACCCGTCGCGGGTCGAGAAAGCGCCTCCGCCCCCCATGTCCGAGCGGCCCGGCATCGACCCGCCGAGCTCTTCGGCCGAGTGGATCGAGGGGTACTGGGAGTGGGACGCCGGCCGGAAGGATTTCGTCTGGGTGACCGGGACCTGGCGGGTCCCTCCGCCGGGGCGGTTCTGGGTCAACGGCTACTGGAAGCGCGACGACAGGGGCTGGTATCGCGTGCCGGGCTTCTGGAGCGAGCGGAAGACCGACCGCCTCGACTATCGCAAGAACGGCCCACCGCAGGAGCGGCCCGATGACGAACCCGGCGAATCGCCGAGCGCCGACTGCTTCTTCATCCCGGGCCAGTACTATCCCGACGGCGACGGCGTGGTCTGGAAGAAGGGTTTCTGGACGAAGGTCCAGCCCGGATGGTCGTGGGTGCCCGCGCAATGGGTCCGCCAGCCCGACGGCTGGGTGTTCCAGGACGGCTACTGGGATCGGACGCTCGAGGACCGGGGCACGCTGTTCGCCCCGGCTGAGGTCGCGCCGTCCGCCCGCGGCTCCGACGACCTGACTTATCAGCCCTACACCAAGATCTCGCCGGAGCTGTACGGCCAGCTCAACGGCGCTTTCGGTCGTCCGAACGCCAACTACGACGGCTATCCCGGGGTCTACTACGACGACTCTGGCCGCTACTACGGCTACGCCTCATACGGCTACCTGAATGGATACTACGGGTACCTCGACTATCCCTATTACGGCGGCTACGGCTATCCGTACTACGCGCAGCCGGTCCAGTACGGCTCCGACGGATACGGCGGATACGGCATGGGCGGCATGGGCGGTATGGGCGGCATGGCCCCCGGCTACGGCTATCCCTACGGGGCGCGGGCTACGGACTGTATAGCGGCGTGCTCGGCGGCGGGCTGGGCCTGGGTTTTGGCTACCCATACTACGGCTTCGGGTATCCCTATTACGGCTTTGGTGGTTTTGGTGGCTTCGGCGGCTTTGGCGGCCTCGGGTTCGGCGGTTTCGGACTCGGCCTGGGGTTTGGCTGGCCATTCTTCCCGTTCGGATTTGGATTCGGCTTCGGATTCCCCTTCTTCGGCTTCGGCTTTGGGTTCGGATTCGGCGGCTTCGGGTTCGGGCTGCCATTTTTTGGCCGGCCGTTCGGATTCGGGCGAGGATTTGGCCGCGGATTCGGTCACGGATTCGGTCGCGGATTCGCATTCGCCAACCGAAACGCCTCGTTCAACCGCAGCGTGAACATCAACCGGAGCACGAGCGTCACTCGGAATGGAAACACAGTGACGCGCAATACGAGCATCACGCGCAATACCAGCGTCAATCGGTCGGTCGCGTCGTCCCGCGGCGCAAGGCGCCTCCGTCGTCTCACATGAACGCCAACCCGTTCTCGCGGGGGGCCAATACGCGCACCGCCTCCAATCGTTCGGGGACCGGCCAAGGGCAGATCCAGCGAGCATCCTCGTTGTCGTCCGGCTCCAATGCGTGGCGATCGGCGTACAACGGCGTCAACAACTCCCGTAGCGCCAGTTCGGGCGCCTCCAACACCGCTCTGGGAGCGCGAGGTGGACAGGCGTCGGCGGGTCTCGGCGGCCGCCAGCTCGGCCAGCCAGGCGGTGGCGCGACGGCCCTGTCGCGCGGCGGCATGGGGCAGGGCCTGGGTGCGGGCAATGCCATGACGCGTGGCGGAATGACAAATCCCGGGATGGGCGGCAACATGGCTCGCATGGGCTCGGGCATGGCCGGCGGATCCATGGGCACTCGTTCGAGCATGGGCGGAATGCAATCAGGAGGCATGGGCGCCGGCGGCGTCTACCGCGGATCGCCGATGAGTGGCGGCCTGGGCGGCGGATTCCGCGGCGGCATGCCGATGGGCGGAGGCGGCTTCGGAGGCGGCGGCTTTGGAGGCGGCTTCCGCGGCGGAATGGGCATGGGCGGCGGATTCCACGGCGGCGGCGGTGGCCACGGCGGCGGCGGGCACCGGTGAGATGACGACGGTGAAGGCCAACGCTGAGGAAAGGCGACCCACGGCTCGCCGAACGATTCTTCGTCGCCAACCTTCGTGCAACCCGGGCGTGAAGACCCATGTCCGCGATCGCTGAAACTCCCCCGTTGCCATCGCCGGACGTCGCGACCTGGTCGCCGGCTCCGCACTCGATTTATCGCTTCACCGTCGAGCAATACGAGGCGCTCCTCGACGCCGGCGTTCTCACCAGGCACGACCGCTGCCACCTCATCAACGGAATCGTGGTGGTGAAATTGACCAGGAAACCCCCGCACGTGATCGCGTCTGAAAAGACGCGAGACGCGCTGATGGCAGCCGTCCCGCCGCACTGGCGCGTGATGGTCGAGGCGCCGGTTCGGATTCCGAGATACAACGAGCCCGAGCCCGACCTGGCCGTGGCCCGCGGAAGCGTCGAGGACTACGAGGGCCGCCACGCCGAACCCTCGGACCTGTGCCTGATCGTCGAGGTCGCTGAATCGAACCTGGCCGAAGACCGTGAGCTCTTGCGCGTCTACGGTGCGGTGCGCGTGGCGGCGTACTGGATTGTCAACCTCCTCGAACGCCAGGTCGAGGTCTACTCTGACCCCGAACCAGCCGGATACGGGCTGCGCAAGGTCTTCCAGGCGGGCGAGAATGTCCCTCTCGTCATCGACGGCGTGGAAGTCGCTCTTATCCCCGCCGCGAACATGCTGCCTCGGGGGACGCCATAGGGCGTCGCTCGTCGTCGCAACGCCCGCGGTTGAGCTTAAGGTCTCGCACGAACCGTGACAGCGGCGCTGGCACCGTCCGGTGGTGTGCGCAAGCTCGGCGTCGATCGAATGCGACCGCCGGGCAGGTTCTCGATGATCAGTGCCGGAAGTGGCGGCGGCCGGTGAAGATCATGGCGATGGCGTGCTCGTTGCAGGCCTCGATCGTCTGGTCGTCGCGCCGGGAACCGCCGGGCTGGATCATGGCGGTCACGCCGGCGGCGGCGGCCAGATCTGGGCCGTCGCGGAATGGGAAATACGCGTCGGAGGCGAGGACTGCGCCACGGGCGCGCGGGCCCGCCTTGTCGATCGCGATCCGCACCGAATCGAGCCGGCTCATCTGGCCCGCGCCAACGCCCACGATTTGCCCCTCTTTCGCGAGCACGATCGCGTTGGAGCGGACCGAGGCGCACACCCTCCACGCGAACGCCAGGTCGTCCCGCTCGGCCTTTCCGGGTGGCGCGCCGCGTCGGTATGGAGCCCGCCGCCGGATCGGGCTCGAGCCCGTCCCAGTCTTGCACCAGCAAGCCCCCCTCGACTCGCCGCAGGTCAAAACCCGGCGCTGCCGCGCCCGTGGGTTCGATCGGCGCCCCCAGGTCGAGCAAACGGACGCTGTTCTTCCACGTCGGCCTCGTCCGCAGCCATTCCAGCGCGTCCTCCTCGAAACCTGGCGCCAGAATCGCCTCCAGGAATCGGCCGGGCTGGCACATGCGCTCGGCGGCCGCGCGATCGACGGTCCGATTAAACCCGACGATGCCGCCGAAGGCGCTGGTTGGGTCACCTTCGTAGGCCCGTTCAAAAGCGACCGACAGCTCATTGGCAATTGCGGCACCACAGGGATTGTTGTGCTTGAGAATGCAGGCGGCCGGCGATGCGAAGGCTCGAACCAGCCGTAGCGCGCTGTCGAGATCGAGCAGGTTATTGTACGAAAGCTCCTTGCCGTGCAAGAGCGTGGCCGTCGCCAGGTTCGGCCCGCGCGCGCCGGGATCGACGTAGAACGCCGCTTGCTGATGGGGGTTTTCGCCGTAGCGCAGCGGCTGGCGAAGCTGGAACTCCAGCTCGAGAACCTCCGGGAACGACACCGGCTCAAGTGAAGGCACGCCGGCAAAGCGCTCGAAATAGTCGGCGATCGCCCGGTCGTAGGCGGCCGTATGGCGAAAGGCCGCCAGGGCCAGGCGGCGACGCTCGTCGAGCGTGGTTCCGCCCGCTTCGCGGAGCGAGGCAATGAATCGCCCGTAATCGTCCGGGTTGGTCAAGACGGCGACGTGGCTATGATTCTTGGCAGCCCCGCGGATGAGCGATGGGCCGCCGATGTCGATGTTCTCGACCGCGTCGGCAAAGGTCGCCCCCGGCCGCGCGACCGTCGCTTCGAAAGGATAGAGATTGACGACGACCAGGTCGATCGGCGAGATTCCCTGCCGCGCGAGCGTCTCGACGTCCAGGGCCACGTCGCGGCGGGCCAGGATGCCCGCGTGTATCTTCGGATGCAGCGTCTTGACCCTGCCGCCCAGGATCTCGGGCGAGCCGGTGTACTCGGCGACCTCGGTCACCGCCAGGCCGCCGGCCACGAGCGCTGCCTGAGTGCCGCCGCTGGCCAGAAGCTCGACGCCGGCTCGGGCCAGAGCCTGCGCCAGCTCGGGCAAACCTCGCTTGTCATACACGCTGAAGAGGGCGCGGCGAATGGGGACGACGGTCTCGCTCATGATGCCACCGGCGAAAAAAGGTGAAGTTGAACGGGAGTAGCGCGTGCGCATTCTACCGTCGCCGCGTGGCCCGCCGGGAGGCATCGTTACGCGTGATGCCGGTGTGGAGCGAGCCGCCGCTCGTCCGACCGTAATTCATCGAGGAAGACCACGCTGGCGGAAGCGGGTGAAACGACACGACCGACGCAGGACCCAGGTCCTGGCGTCGGTCGGGGGTGGAGTGTCGGCAATCGAGGTCGCGGGTCCCTCATTCAGGGGCCGGTTTTTCTTTCTCTTTTTCAGCGCCCTTCTCGGGGGCCTCCTTCTCTTTATCCTTGTCCTTATCGCGATCGGGCGCCTCGTCGCCGGGAAGACCGAGTTCGATCTTCGCGTCGGCCGCGCCTGGAGGCAACGTAGGCTTGATCCCTTCCGGCGGAATATAGCCGAACGCGGGGGCCTTGGGATCCCGAAGCAGGCGCGGCTGCCGTTGAGCCGCCTCGCGCATGCAAACGATCATCCCGGAATCTGTCGCGATGTAGAGCCGATCATTGAAACGATTCACGACCTCTTGGTCGAAGTCTCGGATATTCAATCCTGCGCGAAGCTTCACCTCGCTCGGGTTCACGAGCGTGCGGCCGGTCTTGCGATCGACCATGAACAGGTCCAGGGTGTACGCGCGCAAGTAAATCTTTGATCCGCTGACAGAGATCAGGCGTCCGCCCTGGGTCGAGGTCGTCCACCGCGGCGTGCCCGTCTCGGGGTCGAGTGAGCTGAAATTGCCGGCAGTGTTGACGATGAAAACCTCCTGGTCGGCAACCATCGGTTCCTGGTCGATCGGCGCGCCCGAGGGAAACGTCCACAGGACATTCGAGGTGAAAAGGTCGACCGCGTACAGGTTGTTGTCGCCCGAGGGAACGAGCAGGGTTCGTGTCCCGAATCCGCCCAGCCCCTCGCCGATCGGTCCACCCGTGGCGAGACGGAATAGCGGCGTGGGCTCGGCGGCCATCGCGACGTAGGCCTTCTTGTCGGTGGACCCGAAAGCCACCACGTTGAGCGCGGGCAGCGGACGCGTCTTCATCGGGCCGCCAGTCTGCCAGTTCCAGGCATTTGTCGGTGACGACAGGATGGACTCGTTCCCCTTGGCGTCCTTGGACTTGAGGTTGTAGGCGTAGAGCTTGCCGGTCGTCAGCCCCAGCATCGCGCGGTCTTCATCGCATGCCGGCGAGCTGGTCGGGACCGTGCCAAGATCCACTTTCCAGATCATCCGGCCAGTCCCCTTGTCCAGCGCGTAAAACGTGTCGGCGTTGGACACGAACACTGCGAAGGAATTGGATGCGACCCCGCGGGCAAAGCCCGTCCGGTCACCGAGCTGGGACGACCACAGCAGGCGTCCCGACTCGGCGTCGAACGCATGGACCATCGCATAGCTCGTCTGCGCAAACATCAGGTCCCCGGTGAGGCTGATCTTCAATAACCGCTCGGTCTCGACGAGCGGGATCACCCCGAACCACTGGCGTTCGAGGCCCAGCCGCTCGAGCGCAGTCCGCGACGGGATCAATCGGACCGGAAAAGGCGACTGCGCCCTCACCGGCCCCACGGCGATGACCGAGCCCAAGATGACCCATAACGGGAGCAGTCGGCGAAACATTGACCCGTCCTTTCGGATGCCGCCACGGAGAGCGAACGGGACTCCTCGCGCAACAAGGATACCCATATCCTCCTTAGCCGACGTCTCACGGTGCGTCAAGCTGGGAGAGACAAGTTGTGCCAGGCAATTTCGTTTCATCAGCTCTAACCGGAACGACGCATCGAATGTCCGGCATGCCAGAGCGCTCAGTCCAGGCCGTTTGAACCCGGGCCATGCCCGAGGTTGTCGGGACCGGGCGTGGCGCCGCCGGCGCATTTGGGGCAGGCATCCGCAACCCCGGCATACGGTTGCGCACAGCGCGGGCAGAGCCCGACGCTTCGCCTCAAAGTGGGCAAGGACGCACGCACGCTGGCGCCTTGCGGCGTGGTGGAGAATGCCTCGGCGAACCGCCCGGCAAGCTGGACGATATCGGCCTGGATCTTGCCGATCCGGAGACGGGTGTGGATCAGGCTGAGGAACCAGGGGGCCAGCGTTTCCTGCAGGCCGGCGCGTGCGTTGGGCTCGAGCACCACGGATAAGCCGTCATACAGCTCGAGAACCCGCTCGGGGTCGTTGACGTCTCTGGCCGCCTGAAGCTGGGCCAGGCGGTCCTGGATCGCTGCCTGACGCGCAGCCGCCATCTCATCCCTGAAATCGGCCAGCGTGGGATCGGCCGGATAGTCGTTCTCGAATTGCTCGAGCAGCGACTCCGCGTCGGACCACTGCGCGCCGCGGATCGCGCGCTCGATCTCAAGCGTTCGCGACCGATGGATCTCGCTGGCATCGTTGTGCGCCCGGCCACGGCGCCCGATTCGAGCGCAAGCGCGATGCGGTCCAGCCGCGCGATTGCGTCGGCGGACAGCGTCGCCAGCTCGTCCGCACATCGCGATAATTGCTCGAGATATGCGAGGATCGCGGCGGCCGCCGTTCTTGCGACCACCGACGCCCCCACCCGGCGAGCGCAAGCAAGGGCCAATCCGCCGGCCCGCATCGCGGCGCGTGGCCAGTGCTCCCGGGTGTTTGTGCCGCCGTCAGCCGGCGCCGCCAAGATCAATAACCCACCGAGAACGCCGGCGAGCGCAAGGCCCCAGCCGGCCCAGGCTCCGAAATTCGCCAGCGACCGGCAGGCCTCTCGCGCGATCTCTCGCCCGTCCGACGTCCGTGGTCCGTTGTCCGAGCTCATCGAAGGCCAGGCACTTCTGGTTGTCAAGTCCGTGGTTCGTACACCGAGGCCGGCTCTCGAATTGTAAAGCGTCGGGCGGAACCTGCGATAGCCGGCTCCCGGGACTGTCGACGGATGGATTCAATCAAGTTGATCCATCCATCCCGGGTCGCGCGGCCGGGATTGATCAGGGGCAACGGACGACGACGACGCGTCAGAACTTGTTCGCGATGCGGTTCGTCGGGCGATCTTCCTCGATCAACGATTCATCGAGATGATACATCATTGAGTAGGCGTCTTCGCCGGTATCGGCGAAATGTTCGCGGAGAACTTCCATCGCCCGGAAGCCCAGCACGCGGAAGAACAGCTGGGCTGGCAGATTGGTCTCCCGGACGTGCAGCCCGATGCGATTGCGCCGCTGGTTGGAAAGCTTGCCCACGAGCTTGGATACCATTTGCCGGCCCACGCCGTGGCGACGAAAGTCGACGTGGCTCGCAAAATCCAGCACGTGGATCTTGTTTCTGTGCAGCTCGTAGATCATGAAGCCCACGATCCGCTCGCCGTGCTCGGCCACCATGCCGATGCAATTGCGCTGGCGCAGCACGCGAAGAAACTCCTCCTCGCACCAGGGAAACTCGAAGCTTGAGTGCTCGATGGCCAAGACCTCGGGCATGTCTCGCCGAATCATCCACCGGATGTGCACGCGGGTCTGTGTCGGGGAGGTTGGAACCGTGCTCATCGCGCCTCCTTCCATGGACAGAACAAACGAACGACAACCGTTTCCCGCCGTGGAACGGTGCCTTCTCGCAATATTAAACCAGCGACTGTGGGGGAGCGGCGTCGAGGTGAAGTTTGCCCCGGGACGAGAAGAAGCGAATGCCGGCGCGATGGGTGATGCTCTCGGACATCGAGGCGGGGCGGATTCTACAGTAGTCCCCGCTCCCTGCCAAGATCCGTTCGCACTACCCGCGCAAACGAGCTTCCGTCCTCCTCTCCATATCGACAATCCAAGGGCAATCCGTTCTCCGACACACCGCGGCCCTCGCGTTTCTCGGCTCGGAGGTAGTATCGGATTTCTGCCGGCCCGTTCGTGAGGATTGGGCAAGTCGAGACGAAGACGGAAGCGCGCATGCCCCACCACGACCTAAAATGAGGTCAATGCGCCACTCGCGGCACAGCCTGCTTATCTAAGCAGAGAAATCGCCACCCGCTCGCGATTGGTCATGACCGCGGCGAGCGAGGTGTCGCGCACGTAACGCCCTGTTTGCCAGGACATTGCGCCGCCGCAGCCCGCGACGTCAAAACCGGCCGAACGAATACGCGCGATTGGAGACGTCGAAATCGACCTCGCCCAGGCCGACGTTCAGCTTGAGGTTGGCGTAGCTGTATTCTTCGGCCAGCTCGGCTTCCGCGTCCGGCCGCTTCGGCCAGTCATAGGCTTCAAAGCGAATGGGCAGCCCCAGCTCCTGGTCGATATAGAGCCGCACCTTGTGATAGAGGAATCCCGGCCGGCGCTCGGGGTGAATCGACTCGATCATCGTGCAGCGGATCGAGCCGATGCTCATGTCGTCTCGGAAGTTGAGGACCGATTCTTCGGAGTTCAGCTCCACGGCCCAGCGTTTGGAGAGGGTCTCGAGCAGGGGACCGATGCCGGCCTCGGTGATCGGATGCCGGCAGTCCTCCATCGCCCGCGCGGAGGTGGGAAGCAGCTCGAGAGTTCCAGCGAGCAGCCGGTTGATCCCAACGTCGTGCGCCTGCAGTTTTCCGCCATGCCGGCCGGCGACGTAGATCGCCTCGCGCCCGCGAGCCGGCTGTTGAAACTTGAGGTAGATGCTCTGCGGGTTGGTGCGGACCTTCATCGACATCACGTGCAGGGGCGTCAGCCGTCCCGCGATCCGCTCGCGCTTATAAAACGTGCAGGTGTAGTCAGTCACCTCGCGGTAGCGAGCCTGGCAAAGGGCGATCTTGCCCCGGGCGAGTTCGATCGGCGAGTCAGCCGGCGCGGAGCCGGCGCCGCCCTGCGAGCCCGCCCCGGCAAGCGCTCGCCGCCCAGCCGCGGGGGATCGATCAGCCACGGCGACACGGTTGTTCGAGCCGGAGAGGGGGCCGTGGGCCGCAGGCGTGCCTTCCTTCGGCTCGGGAATAGCGGCTCCCTTTGCACCCACCTCGGCCTCTTTGGAAAGTGTCGCGGTCGCGCCCGGCTTCCCTGGCGTGCCGGACGACGGGTCACGATCTTCGCCGCCGCAGGCCGCCGCGGCCAGGAAGACGGCCGGGTATAGCACCATCCATCGCGTCCCGGACGCGGCCGACTCGAGGCCCTCGCAACCTAACCCGCTGGTACGGACATGCATGAAAGGCTCGCTTCCCGCCGGTTGGCCAGGTCATCGCCTGAACAATATTAGAACATATGGCCGAGAATAAAGCGCACTACCAACCGGCCCGCCGCCCCTGGTACGGGCGGCGCGAACGTCCCTGCCGTTGGCCTCTCGCGCCTGCCGCCCCGGCTCGACCGTCTCGGGGCGATCGTTTGCATCGCCGGCCCCATCACGGAGGACATCATAGTCGTCGTGGCCCGCACTGCCGGCCCGTAGTCTCTGCGCGCTCCTGAAAGCTTACCACGCAATTCGCACGCCGCTTTTGAATCCACTCGAGTTTTTCCGGAAGCTGGCAGGAGTTCCCCCGGAGGTGATATAACCGGACGGAATCCCGGCTCGCATTCGGCTCCGTCGCAGTCGTTTCTTCAAGACGCGGGGCGCAATAAGACTACGTCGCCCAGCGGTGGCCGCGCAGCCGGGCAATTCACGTAAAAAGACGGGGGTATGAGGCCAGTGCCGCATTACACGATTGAAACGGTCGAATCGAGCCCGTTCGCCCAGAACTCGTACCTGATCTGTGCACCGGGTCGGTCCGACGCGCTGGTCATCGATCCCGGCTTCGACACGCGTTCGCTGCGCGAAGCTGGAGCAGGAAGGGCTAGACTTGGCCGCGATCCTGAACACCCACGGCCACGCCGATCATATCGCGGGCAACCTTCCCATGAAAAAGGCCTACCCCGAGGCGCCTCTGTTGATCGGCCGCAACGAGGCGGCGCTCCTGCGCGACCCTGAAGCCAACCTGAGCGCACCCTTCGGAGCGCCTTTTGTCAGCCCCGACGCCGATCGCCTCGTCAGCGACGGAGAGCGAATCGAATACGCAGGATTCACTTTCGAGGTGCGCGAAATTCCCGGACATAGCCCCGGCTCCGTCGTGTTTGTGTGCGAGGAATTCGATCCTCCGTTCGTCTTCGACGGCGACGTCCTGTTCGCTGGCTCGGTCGGCCGCACCGACCTGGGCGGAAGCTTCGAACAGCTCATGCGAGGCATCCACGCCAAGCTGTTCTCGCTTCCGGATGCCACAGTGCTTTATCCCGGCCACGGGCCCGCCACCACGATCGGCGCCGAGAAACGCTCAAACCCGTTCGTCGGCGAGGCGGCCGGCTCTATCGAGCCTGGCTAAATGACAGTCTGGGCGATCTCGGACCTGCACCTGTGTTTTGCGCGGCCCGAAGCGCGCGAGCGCTACGCCGCTCGCTGGCGCGATCACGCTGCGCACATCGCGCAACTGGCAAAAGGCGGTCAGCTCGGGCGACGTGGTCCTGCTTCCGGGCGACCTCTCGATGGCCAGAAACCATCGCGATTTGCAGCCTGACCTCGCGTGGCTCGATCGATTGCCGGGGACCAAGGTGCTCGCACGCGGGAATCACGATCAATGGTGGAACGCCCTCGGCGCGATTCGCCCCCTGTTGCGCTCGTCACAGCGGGCCGTCGACGGCGACGCCGTCTCGATCGCCGGGCTGATTGTCTGCGGGACGGCCGGCGCACCGGTGCCGGCCGATGGAGCAGGCGCGACGGCGAAAGCCGCACTCGACCTCCAGCTCGCCGCACTCGGCCGGGCCCTCGACGAAGCCAGACGATTGCAAACCGATCGGCGCGAGCCGATCTACGTCCTCTGGCATTACCCGCCGTTCGACGCACATGGCCGCCCGGGCCCATGCGTTGCCATGCTCGAGCAGGCCGGAGCTACCGCGTGTGTGTACGGGCACCTGCACAAGCAGAGCGAATGGTCAGCCGCCGCCCAGGGCGTATACCATGGCGTTCGATATCATTGCGTCGCGGCCGACGCCATCGGGTTTTGTCCACTCAGGATCAAGACCGATGACGGTAGAACGGCAACACCGCAGCACCGCGACTCGAGCAGTAAGCCGAACATTCCGCGGTAAGGTCGTCTCAAACCCATCACCGGCGGGACGCCGCGATCCCGGAATGGTGCTCGCGTTCCGTTGGCACCGCGAATGACGCGCAAACGATCGGACAATTATTCTTTCATCCGATCCAATCGCAACCTTCCATTCCCATTTTTACAAGGGCCGAAACGGAAAGGGCGAGGACAGTGACACCTTTTGTACACTAGATGGAGAGGGGCGACTGCGACCGATTGGCCGCAAGCATCTCCGGGCCAAGGCGTTGCGCAAATAGTTGGCTTTGACTTGAACAAAATGGCACGGAACATGCAATTGTACGAAGGCGGCCCAAGGATCGTCGGGAAAGGGAACGGGAGTTTTAATGGTCAAATATCAACTGGGAGAAAACCATGTTGGTTCTTAGCAGGAAGCTGGGCGAGAAGATCGTCATTGGTGACCAGATCGTCGTCACTGTCGTCAAGATCGACCGCAATCAGATCCGCATTGGCATCGAAGCACCGAGCGAGGTGCCCGTGTACCGCGAAGAGATTGCTCCGCAGCGCGGGCCGAAGGAGGCCCGGACACAGGCCTTGGCGATGAGCCACTGAGCTTGCCAGGCCGGATGACCAGGCAGCTCGACCCCCCAATCTCGACGACGCCGGCGAGTGGTCGTCGAGTCCCACCTTGTAACGTACTCGCCGACCGCCTTTGAATCACATTCCGGGCGGTCCCGGGGTTGGTTCGCCCGATTGATGGCCGCCATCGGGCGCTCCGGGCATTCCACCTCCGCAGTGCCCAGCGATTCGCCGTCCCGGTCCCAGCGGAGCCGAATCCGCTCTGGAAACCTCGCTGCGCTTTGCTGCCTCCTCTTGGCGCACCCACCCCGATACACCAGAATCGAGCAACGCGGCGGGAGTAGCGAATCCGGATCGATTCGGGGATAGTCGCATCCCTTCGTCCGCACGGGATCAAGAAGGGTGCGAGACCACTGAGCGATGTTAGCTACCTGGATGAGATTGGCGAGCGCCACGGGACGTTGACTGCTCTCGATCCGTAAAGCCAATCTGACCTGTTCATTCCTTTTTGGCACCTCGACCACCAATCCCGGCGACCGGTGGCGGCTGATTCGGGATTTGACGGCGTGGATGCGCCGAGGCCGATGCCGCCAAGCCCGTACCGAATCCCGTGCGTACCTGCGGGCCCTGCGTTGAGCTCTGGCGACGCGGGTTTTGCGCGATGACTCCCAGTTGCTGCCGTTGTGGTCGCCCTGCGTTTGCGCGTCTGAAGGTCGAGGCGACGGTCGGCGCGACCCGGCTCGAGGTCGACGGGGAAGCCGCTGCCCCGGGAATCTGTCCGTTGTGCGTGATCGGGCTCGCCGCGTGGGTAGATAGTGGGCGCCAGACGCAGCGCATTCGCGCCAGGAGCGGCGACCGGCGAAGAGACGGGAACTGACCAGGCGGGGCGAGCGGCTGTCTGATGTGGCTGTCCCAGCCTCTATCGCACTGGCGATCCTCGCAGGTGCGGCGAAGCTCGTCGAGTGGTGGGTGGCGGCGTAAAAGCCGCTTGCGACTTCTCCACGACACACCCCTTGTAAAAGAGGCCGGCGAGCTGGCAAAGTCACGACGAGCCGTGGATTGACTTGTGTGCCTCTTGTGTAGCGATAACTTCGAGAACTGGCTCAAGAGTCGCAAAGCCGCTGCTCACGAGCCAACCATGAAGGTTGTCACGAGGTGACCAATGCCGCGATTCGACGCCACTCAGCTTTCTGAGCTAGAGCGCGACGCGATCGAGAAGCATTTCGTGGTCGCGGGTGCAGCTGACGTGGACGAGCCCTATCGAAGAGTGGGACTGGTTGTGAATAGATACCGATCGCTAGGGTTTCCCGCGGACGAGATCAGGTGCGAGATTGTCGGCTGCGTGGCAGACTGGGGGGAACTGGCGATGGAGGGCCCGGAGATCCGATCGCGGATGGTGCGGATTATCCGCTCGATGACCATTCAGGCACTCGAGCAAAGCTCGTGCCGTCACGGCGCGCCGTGACCGCGCTACACCGTCCACAATGCCCCGCCACGAGGTGATTGACGATGCGACGCAACTTGGGCAATCGGCTCTCGGAGCTGTTGGTCCTGGCCGTTCTCTTGGTGGCCCTGGTTGCGGGGCTGGCGAAGCTGGTCGTGTGGTGGATGGACGCGTAAAAATGCCGCTCGACGCGCTCAGGTGGCCGCATATCTCGTTTAATCGTTGCAGTCGCACCAGATCGCAAGCTTTTTGTGCAACTTCCTGGAGTTAATTGCGGATCGTATTGGGAAACGAGCAATGCGGCCGCGGACTTTCCGCGCGTCGCTGATACGCGTCCCCAATGGAGCGAGACGATGATGACTGGACGAACTTTGATCAAATGCATCAAGTCAATGCCCGACGCTGAACGCCGCGAAGTCGCGGAGTTGCTGCTGTCCGCTGTCGCGGGCGATCCAGCCTTGCGCGGACTTTTCAGCGCATCAGGCACCGAGTTGAATCAAGCGATCCTGGATAGCATGAATCAAGAGCATCGCGAGCGGCTGCAGCGAATCTGCTACAGCGGTTGCTCAAGTTAATTCCGCGAGCAGACTACTTGTCCGTAAGCGGGATTCCATGCTGTTTCAGCGCGGCGATGACCGAGCGACTTGACAGGCGCGAGACATATCCGTAAAGGCTCGGAATCATGACTGGTGGCAGCGGGTGTATGTTCGGGAGGAGTTTTGGCTGTGGTACCAGCACGCCTTGAAAGTGCGAACAAATTGCAAACGCATTCCCGGTTGTGTCGCGATTATGGGACCGCCGCTGTTTCCGTAATTCAAGGCTTTGTCGATTACATATGTCATCGGACGTTCGTTGCCGAGGACCGTTGCAGCGTCCTCTCTGTGAGCAATCATCGCGGACGACACACGAGGGTTTAACTGAATATGAATCGCCTGGGCTTGCGTTGTCCCGGGCGGTGCAAGGGCCTGCAATTGAGCCGGTATCTGATCGGGAGACAGATCCGCGTCTTCTGTCAACGGATAGCCGAAGGCGTCGACGGGTTCGCCATCTTCGAGGCAACGAGTCGAAACGCATATATGCGAAAACGACGCTGTGGGCTTCATCTGATTGCCTTCGCGATGCTCCGCGAATGCAGCCTTGAATAACGCGAAGTCACATGCCGGACCAAATTTCTTGGTCCGCGATGACGGTCAGGCGGTTCTCTTGGAATTCAAGAGCGACTTGGTGAGGTATCCAAAGGCGCGGGCAACTTCTTTCAAGACTCTAAGCAAGTCATCGCGAGCGACTTTCTCGTAACGGTAGAGATTCAACAGAACATTCGCATCCATAACAAATATGCAGTCGGTCAAAATATCGGCAAACTGTTCGGTAGTCGGCCGATAGTAACCAGGAAAGTCGTTTCTCATTAGTTCTACAGCGCTAACTTGACCTTCCATTCGTCGGGGTTTTGAGCGAAACTGTGCCTTGCCAAGGATTTCCGGAGGGCAAGGCATGGATGTCGATCAGATCCGTCAGCTGGAGCCGAAGTTGGGCGAGTTCCTCGATTACTTCGGCGTTACCTTCCGTCGCAAGGACACTCGTGCGCATCTGGGCGTCTATGTTCGCGGGCAGCTCTCGGACCTGCCCGAGAAAAGCGTCGAGCCGATCGCGCTGGACGCTGACGTTGCCCCGCGCACGTTGCAGGAATTCCTCGCCCAGCATCGATGGCCCGAGGATGATCTCCGCGAGCGACTCCAGAGACTCGTCGCGGCGGAACATCAAGGGCCGCACACCATCGGCGTCTTCGACGAGACGAGCGACCCCAAGAAAGGGGACAAAACACCCGGCGTCCAGAAGCAGTGGTGCGGCCGGCTGGGCAAGACCGAAAACTGCATGGTCACCGTCCACTTGGGGTTCGCATGCGGCGAGTTCCACTGCCTGCTCGACGGCGAGTTGTATCTGCCGGAGAGCTGGGCCGCCGACCGTGACCGCTGTCGCGAGGCCGGCATTCCCGACACCATGGTGTATCGGCCCAAGTGGGTGATCGCCCTGGAACTCTATGATCGAGCCGTGCAGAGCGGCATCCGATTCGACTGGCTGACCTTCGACGAGGGCTATGGAAGCAAGCCCGAGTTGCTGCGGGAACTGACCGCACGGAAGCAGCGATACGTCGCCGAGGTACCGCGGAGCTTCACGGGCTGGCTCGACCCACCTCGGGTCGTGAGCCGGCCGTACCATAAGAACCGTCGCGGCCGAGGCCGCAAGACTCCTCGCCTTGCTAGCGGCAGCCAGCCCGCTCGCCGTGTCGACGAATTGCTGCACGATCCGAAGCTCCGAGATCAGCCGTGGCAACGATTCCGCGTCAAGGATGGGCAGAAAGGACCGATGGTCTGGGAATGCAAGCGCGTGATGCTGACGGTCAAGGGAGCCGACGGTTTGCCCGGCGAAACGCTCCACCTGCTGGTGGCTCGCAACGTGCTGAGCCCAGAAGAGTTGAAGTTCTTCGTCAGCAATGCACCGCCCGGTACGAGCATTGAAACTCTGCTGCTGGTCGCTTTCTCGCGCTGGAGAGTCGAACGCTGCTTCGAGGATCAAAAGAGCGAGATCGGGCTGGATCAGTATGAGGGGCGACGGTACCTGGGCCTGAAACGTCACCTGATCCTCAGTTGTGTGAGCTACCTGTTCCTGTCGCGGGTGCGGCAGGAATGGGCGGGGGAAAAATCCAGAGCTGACGGTCTGCCAGCTCCAGACAGCCGTGGCCGCCCTGGTCCAGGCCCGGGGATTAGTGTCACGCCGATCAAAGGAGAAGCTGCTGGCCAAGGCAGCAAGAAAGATCACATGGGCCGAGCAGCGAAATGCCGAGGCTCGGAAGTGCCACTTCAAACGCACTCGGCGAAGGCTTCGCGATCTTGGCATCAGGCTCTCCAAGCTGAAACGATGTCAGTGGGATACGACTTAGCGCTGTAGAATTAGTTCCTTCCAAACAAAGTATTCAGTGGTCGATTGACGCTTGACGGCGGAAATGTGTACCGATATACAGTATAGGCATGGACCGCCCTCGGCTCACGACCAGACAGGCCGAAGCTTTCCGGGACCGAATCCGGCCGATGGTTTACTTTCTGTACCGATGCCGCCGACGACTCGACGTGCTGGGGTTCGACCACAAGGGCGCGATCTTCCAAGCGATCGACAGCGCCTATTGCGCCTGCACGACTTGCACATGAAGCTTCATTACGAATCCTGTGGCCCGGTGGTCGGCAGGGCGCGAGAAGAACAGCCAGAGGTCACGAATCCCACGGATCAGGCTCAATCGCGACCGAACCATCCGGGAGCTTGATCGCGACTCCCCAGCCGCGCGACTTGTGGCCGCAAGGAAATGGGTCGGCGCTGATCTCGTCAATGTGGTAACGACCTCGCTTGCTCGCGCGGATCGCGGGCTCGATTGATTCGATGGCGCGTACGTCAATGACGTGGTCGGAATCGGTTCGACTGATGCGGAACACAGCGGTCTCGCCAGAGCTGTTAGGTCGAGTATTCATTTCTAAAAGAGTATGCGGCGGGGGCAGCGTACCCAGAATGATCAGAAGCATAGCTGGTAAGACATTGCCTGGAGCATCATCCTCGCCTCCTCCTTCCGTCGCCGACGATCGATAAGTTCTTGTACGTCGACTTTCACGGCAGCAATGCCATGTTTCTTGGCGTAGTTCAGAGCCCCGGCTTGATAGCCAGAGGAAGAGAAAACAATGCCTTTGTGGGCTCCGACATCCTGAATTTTCGATGCCAACACCTGCATTTCGTCGCGCTTAACTGGACGGTTAAGGTGCTTGCACTCAACTAGTATGATGATCAGTGCACCTTCAAGAATCTGTATCTTTACGAGCACATCGATCTTGTAGGTTCCGCCAAACCCCTCAATCGGTCCCAAGTGAGACACTTCCATTACTTGGAATGAGACCATCTCGAGGCTTGTCTTGATCCAGTCTCGCACATCCATCTCGAACTGCTCAGGTGTCATGTCGAAATCGCTCATCGCAGACTCTCCAGGGCTCTTCCTGCCGAAGGGCCAAGCTCTGCGGACCGACCCGCAGACCGTCACCTACAATCATACGCAAAAATCACGTGTGGCAAGAATGCCGCGGCGGGACGAGAGTGACCGCCGCGGCTGGCGGAGTTAGTTGGCTGACCGACGGGTCCGTTGTTACGCATAGTCTCGCCGACGAGCCTGCCCAGCCAGACACCACCGCCTCGTCGCGCGGCTGGGCTGGATCTAGCTTGGCAGTGCGGAAGGCCCGCGGCAAGTAACTGCGGCGACACCTCGCTTTTTGCCGGGTGCGCTGACCCGGCGAAGGGCGCAAGCCGCCAAGATCACGGTCGCAGTCCCGAGCATCAGAAACGACGATGGCTCGGGCACGGTACTGACAAGCAAGCGGCCCGGCACATCTGCGAAGACGTCGGAGCATGAAAGCAGAAAGCATTCGCTTCCGCCGGTATTCTGGCCGGGCAGCGTTACGCTGTATGAGGATGAGTAGTAGTTCCCGTAAGGGATGTCGATCTCTGTGAGGTATGCGCCGATTGGCGGATTGTCGAGCTGGGGCGGCTGAGCTGATGCCGGAAACGCGTAGACCACGAGAGGTACGGTGAGGGGCGGGTCAGTTTCAACGGGCGCGTAGTACGCTTGGATCACGTGAATTACAACCGGCCCTGAGTAGTCCTGATAATCCACGAGACCTTGCAACACCTGACCCGTGAGTCCCGCTTCGGAAGTGTCCTTGAGTTCCAAAAAAGTAGCTGGCTCTTGGTCGACGACGTAACTGTCGGCTAGTCCTGTCACGTAGACTTGCTGGCTCCATGTTGGGAGCACCTGCCCGGCGGTCGCGATGGCTGGCGTCGACAAGCAGAACGCCAGACAAATCATCCCCAGACCGACGTTCTCGCGAGTCACGTTCATCATTTGTTTCCACCCTTCACTAGCGACATCGCTGCGAGTGGTTCTGAGGCGTCGAGGCCACGTTCCGCCGAGTATGCGGGAGCGCACGGGCCATCGCACGTAGCCACGGCGGACGACCATGCCAGGTTCATCTGACCGCGTATACGCCGCGCGGAGCGATCCCCGGCAGTAGGGACGTGGGATTCTGCCTCGAAGAGCCTGACGCCCGCGGAAGGGCTGCGGGAGGCCGCGGGGTGAATCAGGGTAAAAGGGTAGCCGTCGATGCGCCCTAGCTTGTGGCTCTAGATCGCCTCTTGCTACCCAGTCATTACCCCACTATCATGAAAACACCCGCATGAAGTGCGTGGTTTTGCAGGGGGTCACACCACTGATGGGCCGGCTGCAAAGTCTTAGCTGATTGCGGATTAGGCCGATGGGTTTCGCCGGACTCCAAATGCGATGTTGGCTACCTGGATCGAAACGGCGGCGAAGGGCCGTCTCGGCGGACCGGTGCGAGCCGGGATGTGGTCGGCGGCCGTCATCGGCACGCATCCGATCCAGGAAAACCAGCGGGTCTGGCTCGATTTGTCGGCCGATGACTTCCAGCTCGGGCTGCTGCCGGCCTACTGGATCGAGAACAAGGGCGGCAATAGCTTCTGGCACGCCCCGATCCCCCCGCAAGGGGTCGGCGTCCGGCTCCATTATCGGGCGATCGTCGACCGCGGCGGTGGGGCCACCGCGCAGAGCGCCTATCAGGACGCGGTCGTCCGCCCAACTTGCCGGACCGAACGGAGGCGAGCGACGCACTTGCTTTCGGGGGCCGAGGGACTGGTCGGCAACCGATTGATGACCGTCGCGGGTCGACGTGCGGGGATCGACCTATGACCTCTATTTCCCGACGGTCGGGCTCCATTCCTCGGTCCGGCCGCAAGGAAGGGGACCTGTCCTCAGAGCTCGCTGTCACTTTCGCGCGATCGTCGGCGGCCTGGCCGTGGGCCGCCGGCTCGATTGGTTCACGGAGCGGGCAGCCTGGGATCCGTATCAGGAGTACCAGGGAGCCACGAACCTGCTGACGACCAAGCTGTCGTGGCGGCACGGCCCGATCAACGTGCTGAGTCACCGATTTTGCCGCGATGGGCGATTGCCTGCCTTTGAACGCCGGCCGGGAGAAATCGGCCAGGCCAGTACATCAAGCGATTTTTCATCAAGAACGAGGGGAAAGAGGATCGGCGGGCGTATTTTGCGGTCTACGTGCAGACGGAGGTCAACGGCGGAGTCGGCGACGTGGGGCTTGAGCTGGCACGATCATCGACAAGTCGCTCCTGGCAATCAACCGTGGCCACGGCCACTCCAACCGCAAGCTCGCCCGCGATGCGACCGTCGAGTTTGCCCTGGCTCTGGACGACCGCGGGGAAGTCGAGTGTGAGCCGACCGGCCCCAACGAGGCGATCCTGTTCCGCCCGATCGAGCTTCCGGCCGGCGGCGTCGTGACCGTCGACATGCTGGTGAGCGGCGCGTTCACGGGATGGAGCGGCGACCGCGGGACGTTCGAGCACTGGCTGCGCCCCGCCCTCAACTGGTTTCGGTCCGTCGATCTCGACCAGGTCGAGCACACGACGGCCAAGGTGTGGGACGACTTCATCGAGCCGATCCCGGATCTGCTATTTCCCGAAGGCGACTTACGCGGTGCAATCTGCGGCGGTCGGCGCTGGCGGCGGCGCTGCATGCCGACGCCGAGTTTGGCGCGATCGCCTCCGGATTCGACCGCGGTCTGAGTCGGCGTATTGCTGGCCGCGGGACGCAATCTGGGTCAGCCGGCGCGATGGAACGGCTCGGTCACCCCACGATCGGCAAAGGGGTCTATCAATGGCTCAACAAGGTGCGGCAGCACCACCGCGCGTTTCTCGTACTGGTTCCAGAAGTACTCGCTCGACGGCGTTCCCGAGTGGGAAACGCCGGCGGTGGACCAGACGGCGCTGATCCCGTGGGGCCTCGAGCGTCATTATCGGCGCACCGGCGATCTCGAACTGGTCGTCGAGCGTCTGGCCGATGATCGAACAGGCGGCCGTCGTCTGCTGCGGTGACTCCGGCGGCCATCCCGGCCTGCGGATGCTCGACGATCTCAACCTGATCAGCTCGGCCGGCAGCGGCGACCAGTTCTTCGGCGCCTTCCTCTACTCGAACTGCATGCGTGGTGGCCGGCCTGCAAGCCGCCGCGCGCCTGGCGAACCAGCTCGGCCATGACGCCAACGGCCGAACGCTGGAATGCCTGCGCGGACCGGATCTGGAACGAAGGAATCCTGCAAGCTGATCGCCACCAGCCGCCCGGAAAGTCGCGGGACTGATCGATCCCGAATCGGGCCGTTTCCTCCAGGCGCGCCGGCTGTCCAAGCTCAAGGGACTCTGGACCGACGACCCCGAGTTCCTGGTCGAGCAGCCGCCAGGGTCTCGACATCGACGATGCTTGGACTGTGCGTGCCGTTCGGCCTCTTGCCGGCCTCCGACCCGCGGATCGATCCGCACCGCCGAGAGCATCCTCCGCGCGAACGACGCGCTCAGCGGCGATCCCAATGTCCTCGCGCTGCGCCAGCTACGAGCCAGCGCAATCGGGGTGGAGTGGGTCCAAGAGCGATCTGCAAGAGGTCTCCAGCCTGGCCACGCTGTGGATGGTCCGATTCCTGATCCAGCTCGGACGCGAAACCGGCCAGACACAGCACTGGTCGCGGGCCCTGGCCATGCTCGAAGGAATCGTGAGCCGGATTTCCCAGCTCGGACTCGTGCTCCGTGCGCCGGGCCGCGGCATGGATTCCCTCCGGATGCTCTCCAACCCGGGCGGGTCCGCCTGGCGCCTCCACGCCATGCTCATCGACACGATGCTGGATCTGGCCGGACTCGACTACGACGCCGTGGACCATCGCCTCAGCCTGCGGCCCACACTCCTGGGTCAATGGCCGCAAACCGGCATCAAACAATCGTTCGCCTGCGGCGACGTCTGGTCGCGGCTGGAACGCCCGATCGGCTCGCAAGCTCTATCAACTCAACCTCAAGACCCAGCTCGAAACACCCCGTCACACTCGCGGTCGACCTGACCTGTCCGGAACTGAAGGAGCTAGGGCCCTGGCACGCGACGCCGGCGACGCCCGAGCCCACCCTGAATCCCAAAACCGGCCAGATCCGCTGGACCGTCTCGCTGCCCTCGGGTGCCAGCGAGTGGAACTGGACCTGGGGCTAAACGGCCTTTCCAGTCGCTCGGTGCGCACGATCGACCGGCGAGACGGCGGCTCTGGCTCTCGTCCACAATGCCTGCCAGAAGGCTCGGCCGGAATCGCTGCCGAGGCCTTCAGGTGCGCAGCGGAAGCGGCTCGCTCATGAACTCGCGATACCGCACGACTGCCTCGGCTTCGGGCGTCGCGGATCGGATCCACTCGCCGCGGATCCGGGCCCGCAGCACAACCCCCTTTTCGAGGTCGTGGCCGAAGAGCGCGTCAGCGCGCAGTCCCGGCGGCGGGCGCGGAGTCGTCCGGACCGGCTTCCAGGATCGTCCGCCGCACCACGTCGTTGGGGTGAGCCATCTCCAGGTACAAGACGCCCGCGTCCATCCCCGGCGGATTCCAGATGCGCGGCGGAAGTTGTCGGTCGTTCTCGGGCTCGCCTCGAGCGGTCAGCGCCCCTGGCAAGTCTTCGAGCGTACGGAGCGATCCAGTCCCCGGTGATCCCGCCCCGTCGGAGAACGAGCTCTGGACGACGACCTCGACGCCGCTGAGCTCGCCGACCGAGGCAGCGCTCAACTGCACCTCCAGGTCGACCTGGTCGCGGTCGGGCGCATGGGCCCAGCTCGCCCGGACCAGAAGACCGCCCCAGCAGGGCGGCGCGAATGTTGCGCGGATGGAATCGCGATAGCGCTCGTACTCGAGGATCGTCGCGCCGTTGAACGTGTTTGGCTCGAACCGCCCGGCCTTGGCAAGGCCCTCGAGCGCGAGCAGCTCGATGCGCGCGCCTGCCGTTTCGCCGAGTAAACCGGGATTCGACTGGTCGAGCGCGAGCGTCCAGGGTCGGCCGCACCAGCTCAAGGTGAACACGGGGCCGGAGCCCGACCAGTGCGTTACAGACACGTTGTCAACTCAAAAACCCCGTCGATCCGTACTGCTACGGATCGGCGGGGCCGGAACAGAGAAGAGGCCGTTATGAACGAGGCCGACGCCTCGGCTGGAAGGAGGGGCTCTCTCCAGTAGAAGAGCTTCTCAACCAACAGGGGATAAGTTAAATCAACTGGTCCGGATGTCAAGTGGCCACCGTACTTTTTTTTCTGTTTCGAACGGGATCGGGACGGGCGGATCGCGCAGCCCGATTCATTCACGAGAGGCCGGGCTGCACGAGCGGGACCAGCTCGGCATCGCGGCATCCGGAGCGCAAACGGTACAGTGCGACGGGACCGACGGTCTCCTGATCGGAAAGCCTGAGGCTGCGCGTGCCGTGCCAGCGCGATCGCGAGCTCTCTATCCCGGTGCGTGCTGCAAGCGAGACCGTAGTTCTTGAGCTCGCGGCTCGAGCCGTCGCTCCAGGTCGCCGCAATCTTGTAGAGCGCAGGCTCGTTGCAGCGGGCGGCCGAGCAAGGCGGTCGGTATCGGAACGGCGTCTCTTGTTCCATGGTCGTTGCGCCGGGGACGAGCCGATCAACCGGGCGAGCTCTGGCCGTCGCGGGTTGCCGGCGGGACTGGCGTGTGATCGAGTGCGGCTCGCCTTCTCGCGCCCGCCGAGCGTCAGATAGGCGATGATGACGGCGGCGCTCATGATGGCGACGGCGGCCTTCGCCCAGTATGGCACCGATGAGGCCGAGATATAGCCTTCGACGATCGCCGCGAGCACGAACAGCACGACGGCCGCGCCCACGGCGGGCAAGGCGTTCGACGCCTCGCGACGCAGCGACGAGACCCGTGACTGACCCTGGGTGTCGATGAGCCCCCAGCCCAGACGAAGGCCGGCAGCTCCCGAAACGACGATCGCCGTGAGCTCGAACGACGAATGAGCGGTCACGAAGGTATAGAAATTCACCGCGTACGGCCTGGTCGCCATGTAGCCAAACAGAGTGCCGAGGAATAGCGCGTTATAAAAAAGCTGGTACAGGCTTCCCAGCCCGAACAGGATTCCCCAGACAAAACATTGCAAGCCGATCGACGTGTTGTGCTGGATGTAAAACCCGGTCATCATCGTATCGTCCCGACGCATGCCGTCGTGCCGCTGGGCGTCGACCGGCTCGGAGTACATGTGATCGATCTGCTCCAGGCCGGAGTCACCGACGACTTTTCTGGCGAAATCGTCGCGGCCGGCGCCGAGCAGCGCCGCAAACAAGAACGTGCCCCAGAAGACCACCGCGGCCAGCTTCAGCGCGGGATCGCTTCGCAGGCGGCGCGGAGCCGATTGAAAGAGCGCCCGCCCGAGGTCGCGAAAATTGAAGCCCGAGGCGCGATAAACCGCGTTGTGCGCGCGTCCGACCAGTGAATGAAGATTGGCGACGGTCTCACGAGGCAGGTCGTGGTGCTCGGCGAGCATCAGGTCGGTGCAGGCCGCACGGTAGAGCTCGCCCAGGCGCAAGACTTCCTGCGCGGTGAGACGAGAGCGGCGGCGGTCACCGACCCGCCCGATGAGCAGCTCGAGCTTGCGCCAGGAGGCTTCACGTTGTTGCAGTCGTTCGGCAACGCGCATGGCTGGCGGCAGTAGGCCCTGATCGACCATCGAGTGTGCGCGGTCCGCAACGAACGGACCGCGTCTATTTCTGCAGCATAGTTCGACGACGACTTCTCAGTCTCCCACGAAGAGACGATGATACACCGCGCACAGCACGGCGTCGGCGGAGGACTTCGGCGGCAGCCCGAATCGCAAGCGCAGCGGTCTGGCCAGCGACTCGGCCATCTCGGCGCGGCGCATCGGTCCGAAGCGATCCCGGGCGGCCACGTAGTCCGAAAGCGCGCGGGCCAGGTCGGATCCAGCCGCGATCCTGCTGGGAAGCCAGGGCAGGAGCGAGTCGACCTCGGGCTCACGGATCCGCGTGAATCCCCGGCGCGATCGGGTCTCCTCGATCACAACCATCGTTCCGGCCGCCAGGTCGCCCAGGCGCTGAAATCTCCGGGTCAGGATCATGCTCGCGAGCCCAAGCTGGTAAAAGAACGGGACCAGGCCGTCGACCGCGCCCACGAGGTTGCGCAACAGCGCCTGGCGCCGCTGATCGGGACGCCGCGCTCGGAGACGACGCGGATCCCCAGGCAGCGCTTGCCCACCGTCTGGCCGTTGAAGACCCCTTCGCAAAACGCTCCATAGCCCCAGGTCAGGATGAAGTACGCGACCAGCACCGGCCCGGCGATCGAGACCGAGCCCAGCATCGCCATGAGCATTGCGACGACGATCACGCCGACGATCAAGATCACGAGCAGCAGCTGGTCGATCAAGTAGGCGGCGAATCGCCGCGCGGGTCCCGCCAGCGGATGCACGACGATGATCCGCTCGGGCGTGACCAGCCGGACGACGCCGTCCAGCGGATCGCGTCGGCTCGCGACTCGAACGAGAGACATGCCTGAAGCACAACCGTGGTCAGATTTCGGTGTCAACGCTCAGTCAAGAATCTTATACCGGCGCGAATCCCGGTGGCAATCTTTTGGAGCGAGCCAGGTGGGCTTTGAAATGCAAGCGGGGGAGGGTTCGTGCGGAAGCAGCAGGTCGACCAAACGTGCGGTTTCTCAAGAATACAATTCGATGAATAAGCGATTTAATGTCAGATTTTGGACGTGTGCGGTTGGCTGGAGATTCATTGCGGCTTCTTGAGCTCGTCGCGGTTTCGATTGGGTTTTTCCACGTTGTAGAGTGTGATCAGCGTGCTCTTGTGCAGCTTGGCGAGGTATTTGGCCCGCTCCTCCTGAAACTTCTTGTTCAAGAGAATCGGCCGGAGCTGGTCCTGCACTTCCTCGAAGCTCGCGGCGCCCGCGGGTCGGCGCTCTTCCACCTTGACGATATGGAAGCTGTCGGTCCCTGGGATGACCCCGCTCAACTGGCCGATGGGCATCGTCTCGAGCGCTTGATTGACGGCCGCGACTCCGTAACCGCCAGGCGAGGTCTGCATGTAGGCCGCCATCCTTGCGAGAGCTGGAGAGACCATCGCTTTCCGCCCTGGCCAGCTTGGCGAAATCCTCACCCTTTCGCAGCTTCTCGAGCAAGCCGTCGGCCTTGCGCTGGGCCTCTTCGCGGCTCTTGCACCTGGACACCTCGACCAGTAGCTCGCGCCAGGTGATCTGGGCGGGGCGATCAAAGTCGTGCTTGCTGACGCGTTCGTTGTAGTACCGGAGCAGCTCGGGCAATTCGACCTTGAGGTGGTCTTTGACCTTTTCGTGGAGGTAGCTCTCCGCGAGGAAGTACTGGCGGAAGGATTTCCGCATCGCGTCGAGCGACTTCCCTTTCTCGGCGAGGCGCTCGTTGACCTGTTGCTCGCTGTCCAGTCCCCAGCGGTGCTGCAGCGGCGCGACCTCGTTGTCGTGAAACACCTTGTCGGCCTCCTCATAGACCCGATCCAGCATCTTGGGGTCCTTGACGAGGCGCTTGGCCTCCTGGGCCAGCAGGGTGCGATCGATCAAGCTTTGGAGCGTGCCCATGAGCATGCGATAGGTCTGGTTGCGCACCTCGGTGCGCTCGCCGGTGTTGTTCGCGGCGGCCATGAGCTCGGGCACTCTCTGCAGGCTTTCCTCGCTGGCGGCGATGAGGTCGTGATAGGTGATGATCTCGTCGCCGACGCGGGCGAGCGGGCGCCCTGTCGGCTTGGTGGTGCGGTTCTTGCGCTGGGTCGACTCGGAAGCCGGCTTATCGGCAGAGGCGAGGACGACCTGGGCGTCGCGGCGCGGTGCGGCCGGCCCTGGCGCGGTTGCCCGCGCCGTGGCCGCCGAAATCAGACTGCTGGAGGGGGGCGCCGGCTCGAGCGGCAGCACGGTCGCCACGCTTCCGTCACCCTTGGGTTTCTGGTTCGCCGTCGATTTGTCGGCGTCGGCCGCGGGTGCCGGGGCCGCCGCGGGCGCGGCAGCCGCCGGTGGATCCGCGGCCTCGGACTTCGGCGGCGACTCGGTTCCCGCAGGCGCACCGGCCGGGGCCGCATGCGCCGGTGCGGATTCGATCGGAATGGCTTCGGAGGCCGGCGCCGGGCTCGGCGACGGTGCCACAGCAGGGATCTCCGGAAGCGCCGGCAGGCGCTCCGGGACCGCTGGGAGGGCCGCGCCTGCCGCCGGCGTCGTCGCTGCCGTCGCCGGCGCCGCCGGAGGCGACGGGCTGGCGGCCGAGCTCGGGGCTAACAGCTCAGGCGACTCGGTCGGCCTCGCGCCTTCTGCCGGTTGTTCTCCGGCCGCCGGCGCCGGCGCCGGTGCCGCGCCGGCCGGCATCGTCACCGGGGGAAGATCCGGTATCGGGGGCATCAGGTCCGGGTTCGGACCGAGCAAGGGATCGCTGCCGCCACGCAGGGCCCGGGCCGGGGGTGCCGCTGATGGCGAGGCCGGCGCCGGCGCGGGCGAGGGACCACCAGCCACACCGGCGGCGGCGTCCGCGGTTGCCGGTTGCACGTCCGATGGCCGCGCGTCGATCGGCGATGGTCTCTCACTGATCGGTACCGGCGACGGCCCAGGGCCAGGCGCGGCCGGCGCTCCTGCGTCTCCCGGTGCCTTTGCCAGATCAGGCGGCGGCTCCGGCAATACTTCAGGCGCCGCTGGCGAGGTTGCGCCCGGTCGGCTCGTCGCGGCACTGAGCGCGGGAGCGGTTGACGCGGCCGACGGCTGTGCCGGGCCGGTCAGGGGCGCTGGTGGATTGGACAGGTCGGCCGCCAGCGGCGCGGGCGCCGCCGCGATGGAATCGGAGGCCGATGGCTGTGCAGGGCCCGGCGGTGCAGTACCGCCAGGGGCCGGACCCGGGCGCGATGTTCCCGCAACCTGGGCACGGCCGGCCCACAGCGGATCATTCGGATCCTTGATCGCGCTGCGAACAACCCCCGGCCCGCCCATCCCTGAATTGACGGTGTCGTAGATCGACGGGACCGGCGTCACCGCAATCGGCTTGGGCGGCGTCGCGCTTTCTTTCGTGAGCGCCGAGCGCGACTGAGCACAGCCGGCCAGCGCCAGGCCTAACGTGCTTGCCACGAACAATCTTTTCATGATTCGGTTGGTCTCCATCCTTGGAGATTGCCGGCCGCGGCTCGCGGTTCTTGCGCACAGAAGTGTCTCGCGACCGACGGCCGTCCCGGCCATCGTTACGATCCGAGAAATCGATCCCCTCGATGCCCGTGCCGATAGACGTGACGGAAGGCATTGCTAACAAAGAGAATAGCGCTCGAGCACAAGATCGAACCAGACGGCGATAGACCGCCGCACCGGAGATCTTACCCGGACGACCAGGGAAAGCAAGCCGGAACGGGAAGCCGGTTGCCATCTTCGCCGCCGCCGAGTCGCCCCACCAACCTTCAGCCTCGCCGCCCGCGAGGCCGTGCCCCGGCTGGGGCTAGAGAATTATCCTTGCGAGTCGGCCTTCAGAAGACGAAGGGGATCATCCGCCACGCTGCGCTTCTTGTAGTCGCGGTATAGATCGCCGAACTCGGACTGCAGCATGGCCTCTTCTCGTCGTAGGACCGTGACCGTGAGCACCGGGAGTAGTAGCAGGTACACAACAATGAAGAGTGCGCCGCGGAAGACGAGGGTCCAACCCACGGCGCCGACGATCGCCCCGAGGTAGCTGGGATTGCGGATGAATCGGTAGAAGCCGGTCGTCACGAGGCGGTGCTCCTGCTGGTTGGCCCACGGCACCCGGAAGCGGTTGCCCAGGGCAAACATCGGTCCGACCCGCAGCACAGTGCCCACAACGAGCAGGGCCAGGCCGATGTAGCGCGTCGCATCGCCGTCGAGCGTCGCCAGGTCACGGCGGTCGGCATAGGCCTGCAGCCATGCGAGAACCATGCTGAAAACGATGAAGAGCAGTGCGATCCATCGGGTGCGAACTTGTTCGTTTGCACTGTCGTCAAGGGTGACGCCGGAGAACAGCATGACAATCGTTGAAACGATCACCACGACGCACGCCGCGAGGCGAGCAGGGTGCTCCAGGAGACCGCTCGCGCTACCCCATCCCCAGGCGGTCAGCGCGAGTAAAAGGGCAGAGCTGAGCAGAACCACGCTGACCACCTTCGCACCAGGAAGATAGAGCCGCACGACGTTGCTCCCTTCAACGAATCACCGGCTCGCTCGGCCGGCGCGACCGATTCACCCGGTCCGAGTCCCCGCCAGCACCGGCTGATAGAATCGCCCGTCGAGTCGTTCGGTCGCAACAAAACCCGCTCTCCGCATCAAATCCAGCAGGTGATCGGTGCCGACGGCATTGTATCGCGTGCGCATCACGTGCGTTGAGAGCGGGCCGTGCGCTCCCGTCGTCGACCACGAAATACATCGCCATGTCGTAGATGTCGCCGTCGTAGTCCCAGACCTGAAAAATCACATGGTGCTTTCCATCATGCTCGCCGACGCGGTAGGGCTTGATGAGGCCCCGCCCGCGCTCTTCCTTCTGGTAATCGCGGACGGTCAACAGGCAGCCGCCGCCGGCCTTGGTGCAGTCGTGGATCTGCCCAAGCGCACACAGCAAGTCGTCGTCGTTCAAGAGATGGGTGATGGAGTTATCACCGGAAATCACCACGTCGAACGCTCGCCGGTGGTGGGTGTAAGCAGCCCGCATGTCGCATTGCGAGAAATCGATCGTCGCACCCCGGCGCTGCGCCTCGAGCCTGGCCCGCGCGAGCGCGGATTCGGACAGGTCTGAGGCCGTCACGGCGAAGCCGCGGTTCGCCAGCCCGATCGCCTGCGTGCCGATTCCACACGAGACATCGAGGACCGTATGAGCGCCCGCACCCCACCGTTCGCGAATAATGCCCGTCAATTGCTCGGCCTGTGCTCGATCGCCTCGTCCCAGTCTGCAAAGATCAAATGATAAAGACTTGCCAGGCGGTCATAGAAGTCGCTCATCAGCGGGCTCTCCGTCGGCGCTGAGATATCTCCCGGCCCGCGAGCCAGACACGAGACGCGCTGGGCCGAGAGCCAAGTCCGCTCAGCGCGAGAACCGGCCTAGGGCATTGAAACGGCATGGCGCGCCGACCCGGCGGTCCGCCCGGCCTTGATCTCGTGAGCAAGGAAGTGACCGACAATCAAAAGGAGGGCGGCCAGTGTCGCGATCGAGACGTAATTAACCCGGTTGGACGTGGTCGGATTCGTCGGCGCCACGGCTTTATCAATTTGGTCCACGCGGTAAGCTTCCTGGCCGGCGAGGAACTCGATCTGTTCGAGCTGTGTTTTAACGACTTCCTGTTTCTTCAGGAGCGCTGTCACCTGAAGCTTGAGGAATTCGGCCTCGAAGGCGTGCTCTTGCTGCACTCGATTCTTCGCCTCCATCTCGAGAGCGTACTGGCGGCAGGCCAGCTTCATCCGCCTGGCGGTCTCTACGTCGATCTCGAGTTCCCGGATTCTCGTTCTCGAGAATAGGCTGTCGTCTTCGTCGATCAGGCGCTCGCGGATCCCTTGGTATTTGCTACTCCAGAGTTTTTCGTACGCCTGCTGCAAACTGTTGAGCCGCTGCTGGCCCTTTAGATCGGACAAGTGGCCGCCCAAAATCATGGCCACTCCCTTTATGAGCTCGAGTTGATCTTGCTCGTGTTCGAGCTTTGCAGTTATGTCGACGACCTCGGGTACTTTCTGGAATTCTTCAGCGATCCTATGCTTCAGCTTGCGCTCAGCCTCGTCTTGCGACTGCGAAAGCAGCATGTTCGTCGCTTCGAGCCGCGCGACGGCTTCGAGGTACTGGCGGTCACTCTGAACGAGCAACGCCACCGATTCGGGAGACTGGTCGAGCCGCACAACGCTGACGGCCGGCTGCCCCGGAGCAAGCTCATTCTTCGACGCATCTGGATTGCGCTCGAGCTTCGAAGCATCGAAGGATCCTTTCGCGTACAGTACGTTGAGCTCGGCCGTCTTCTGCTTGATCTCGTTTCCAAATTGTGCGAGCGACGCAGTGAGCGCCGTCTTTTGCGTCCTCGATCTGCCCCGCATGTACTCGCCGTTGACAACCATATAGGAACGAACGACGGCATTGACGATCGTCGCTGCTTCTTTCCCATCCGGCAGTTCCAAGCCGACACGGATCATGAATGAGTCTTCAACGATCTCGACAACCAGCGCCTCGCGGAGGGCGCTCGTCGGATCCTCTGCGCAGCGATCCAGGGAATGCGTGCGACCTCCCCGGTGGACATCGCGCCGTTCAGCACCCTATCCGAAATGAGCAACAGGGCCTGAGTATTCAGGTAAGGTTCAACCTCCGCGTATGGGACGACCCTTCCCGGTTTCTCCTCGCCAAAGAGCTCAATCGTCGTCGGTTCGACCTGTAGCGTGCAGAATGCCTCGTAGGTTGGTTCCACGAGCTGCTGAATTGCGTAAACAATCGGGGCACAGACCAGCAGCCAGAGCAACAGGATCTGCCACCAATGGCCGGCAAGTCGGCGAAACAGGCCCTGAGGCCTGATGGGCACTTCGTCTAAAGTTGCTCCGGGCCGGGGGACCGGTGGATCGAGTACGGATCGCGGCGGCGAATACGGCGACTCGCCGCCTGAGTCGCCTGTTCTGGGACCGTCTTTGGTGTTCATCGGGTTGTCCGTTACACAGCGCCCGTGCCGCGGGGTGATCGTCCCAGCCACTCAGATCCCGGGGCATCCGAGAAGGGACGTCACACGGTGAGGATCGAGGAGCGTGCTGCCGACCGTATCAGAATCCAATCGGGTGGGCTAGATCCGACGCAGTGACGCGTGCCAGGTTGTTGGAATCACTGGTTCATGACGCCCGGATCGGTCATGTCCGCAGCAGGGCCCGGATCCGCTCGGCGATCTCGGGGGTCTTGACGGGGTCTTCGCCCAGGGGGACATACGACTTCTTGGCGTCGACGATGCGGACCAGGCCCGGGATGGCGGCGGGCCAGGGCCTCGATCCGGGCAGTGTCGCGGTAGGTCAGGACGACGTACTGGCCTTGCTCGACGTGGATCCGGTCGAGCTTCCAGGCACCGGCCATGATGCGGATCTCGGTTTCGATCAGCAGGTTCTCGGCCGGCCGGGGGAGCGGACCGAAGCGGTCGATCATCTCCTGGCGGAAGTCGCGCGAGATGGCTCAGCGTTCGCAGCCGGCCCAGCCGGCGGTAGAGCTCGAGCTTGATGCGGGCCGACGGGACGTAGTCGCGCGGCAGATAGGCCCGCCAGGCCAGCTCGACCGAGCACTCGAACAGCGGCTTCTCGGGCTGGTTGGTCAGCGCCCGCGCGGCCGATTCCAGCAGCGAGCAATAGAGCTCGTAGCCGACGCTCTCGATGTGCCCCGATTGCTCGGCACCCAGAATGTTGCCGGCGCCGCGGATCTCGAGGTCGCGGAGCGCGATCTTGAACCCGGCCCCGAGCTGGGTGAACTCCTCGATCGCCTTCAACCGTTTGACGGCGTTGGGCGTGACCGACTTGTCCGACTCCAGCAGCAGGTACGCGTACGCGCGGTGCTTGTAGCGGCCGACTCGGCCGCGGAGCTGGTGCAAGTCGGCCAGGCCGTACTTGTCGGCCTCGTTGATGAAGATCGTGTTGACGTTGGGGATATCCAGGCCGCTCTCGATGATCGTGGTCGCGACCAGGATGTCGAATTGCCGGTTGATGAAGGCGAGCATGGTCCGCTCGAGCTCTTCCCCGTGCATCTGGCCATGGCCGATGCCGATCCGCGCCTCGGGGACGATCGACTGGATCAGGTCGGCGATCGGTGATGATGTCGTAGACGCGGTTGTGGACGAAATAGATCTGGCCGTCGCGGTTGAGCTCGCGGTGGATGGCGCGCTTGACGATCTCGCGGTCGAACCGGGTGACCCGGGTCTCGATCGCCTTGCGATCCGGCGGAGGGGTCTCGAGGTTGGAGATATCGCGGATTCCCAGCAGGCTCATGTGCAGGGTGCGGGGAATCGGCGTGGCCGAGAGGGTCAGGACGTCGACCGTCGTCCGAAGCGTCTTGAGCCACTCCTTGTCCTCGACGCCGAACCGCTGTTCCTCGTCGATGATCACCAGGCCGAGGTCCTTGAACGCGACGTCTTTTTGGAGGATTCGGTGGGTGCCGATCAGGATGTCGACGCCGCCCGCGGCCGTGCGCTTGAGGACTGCGCGGATCTCGGGCTTGGGCCGGAAGCGGTTGACGACCTCGATCACGAAGGGAAACTCGGCCATGCGTGCCGAGAAGCTGCGATGGTGCTGCTCGGCGAGGATCGTGGTGGGGACGAGCACGGCGACCTGCTTGCCGGCGTCGACGGCCTTGAAGGCCGCCCGGATCGGCGACCTCGGTCTTGCCGTAGCCGACGTCGCCGCAGATCAAGCGGTCCATCGGCTTGCCCTGGGCCATGTCGTGCTTGACCGACTCGATGGCCGCGAGCTGGTCGGGCGTCTCTTCGTAGGGAAACGCCGCCTCGAATTCGGCCATCCAGTGGCTGTCCTCGGCCGGATAAGCGAATCCCGGCCGGCTGGCGCTGGGCCTGGATGTCGATCAGCTCCTGGGCGAGGTCGACGACCGCCTCGGCCACCCGCTTCTTCCGCTTCTCCCAGGTCGACGAGCCGATCTTCGACAGGGCCGGCTCGGCCTTGCCTCCGCCGACGTATTTCTGCACCAGGTCGATCTTGGCGATCGGGCACGTAAGCTTGGTCCCTTCGGCGAACTCCAGGAGCAGCGTTTCCTCGGCATGCTCGGCCGATTGGTCGACGAAGTGCAGGCCGCGATAACGCGCGATCCCGTGGTTGACGTGGACAACCAGGTCGCCTTCATTCAGGTCGAGGAAGCTGTCGATCGCCCGGCTCTCGTATCGCCGGCGGGTGACAGGCCGGCGGACCTCGGCGCGGGCGAACAGCTCGTGGTCGCCGATCACCAGCGTCTGGGCGTCGATCAGGTGGAAACCCGGCCCGGATCCGCCCGACGGTGAGCTGGAGCCGGTTCGATGCGGGCCAGCTCGGTGTCGGAGAAGACCTCGCCCAGCCGCTCGACCTCGGCCTCGTTATGGCAGGCGATCAGGACGCTCTCGCCGGCGGCCGCGCTGTCGAGCTCGGCCTTGACCTTGGTCAGCTCGCCGGAGAACCGCTCGATGCTTTCGATCCGCAGGTGGCAGGTGGTCTCGAGCGAGTCGGCCGACAGCGTCGAAACGGCGATCGTCGGAAAGCGGATCAGCCGCTCGAAGCTCCGCTCGACGGTGAAGAGCCCGCGCTGGTCGTCGAGCCGGCCGAGATAGTGGCGCCCCTCCTCGCGGAGGTCGGTCGGCTCGAGCAGGGCGACCCAGGTCCCCTCGGGAAAATATTCGACCGGGATGGCCGAAACTGGCCGGGTCGGCGTCGTCGAAGGCCGAGGGCTGCGGTCAGCGTGACCGACGTCCATCGATCGAGCGACCGCTGCGATTCCACGTCGAACGGCCGGATCGACTCGACCTCGTCGCCGAAGAACTCGATGCGGACCGGGTCGGACGCGTCGGTGGGGAAGACGTCGAGGATTCCGCCGCGGACGCTGAATTCGCCGGGCACCTCGACGACCTCGGCCCGCGCCATTCCGCGCTCGAGCAGCCAGCGCCGTCAGGCTTTCGACCGGCACCACGTCGCCCACGGCCACGGTCCGCGACATCCGGGCCAGGGCATCGGGCTTGGGAACGGGCTGAAGCGTCGCCTGGAACGGCGCCACGATCAGGCGGGGCGGGCTTGCGCCGGCGAGCCGCTTCAGCACGCGCATCCGCCGGCCGAACACTTCATCGGCGGCGTTCAGCTCGCGCGGCGGCTTCTCCCAGGCCGGAAAGACCTCGGGCGCGATCCCCGCGAACGTCGCCACGTCGTCGCGGAAGTCGTCGACGTCGCCCACGTGGGCCAGCAGGATGACCAGCGTCGTCGGGGCGTGCAGCCCAAGCGCGGCCGCCGTCAGCGCGGCCGCCGAGCCCCAGGCCCCGTCGATCGTCGCGCTGCGGCCGTTCTTGAGCGCCGCCACCACTTCGGGAAATCCCGTGCGCGCTGGATCTCCCGGGTCAGGTCCTTGAGCCCCCGTAGTTGCGATCTGGCCGGTGGTGCGTGGTCCGTGGTCCGTTGCCCCTTAACCATTGTTCGTCGTCCGTTGTCAGTCATCTTTCGTGGCTGGCCGCTGGAATGCAACCCGCGACGTGATTCTACGGCTGCGAACAACCGCCGGTTCCGTCGCGGTCAGCTTCACCCGGCGATCGCGGCAACGCCTTGAACAACAGGGACAACCACCAACTTCCATTTTCGGCAAGAGACGACAACGGGCCGTCGGACGTCAATTTCGCGACCAAGGTGGCGCGGGTGCAGGCGCGGGCGCTTCCCGCGGCTGCCGGCGGCGGCGGGGCCGCGGCGGCAGAAAATGAGGCCGCTCGACGCGCGCCGGCAGCGGCCAGGATGCGGGAGGCACGTTCCGGGCCGTGCGATCGATGACGTCGATCAGGTCGTCGACGTCGTACGGAAGCTCGATGCAGGCGACGGCGCCATGGGCCTTTGCCTCGGCCACGATCGTCCGGTCGGCGAAGCCCAAAAGCGCTATCACCGGGCCGGTCGATTGCGAATAGTGTTTGAGCCGTTCACACCACTGGGTCTCGAGAACCGGCACGTCCCAGATCGTCAGAAATCGCTCCGGCGCGGGACGCCGCCCCCGGCGGGGGCCCGGCGGTTTCCTGCATGATCACATCGCCCACCTGCTCGACGCCGATGCCGGCGCCCGCGCAGGCCTCGGCAACCGCCGCGCCAAGCTCGTAATTCCCGCTAGCCACCATGACGTGAAATGCGGGCCGGTCGGCGCCGTTTGGGCGGCTCGGGCGGGAGTTGGGCCTCTCGAGCAGACGAGCCACGTGGAACGGAAGGCGTTCCGCCGCCGTCGCTTCCGAGAGTACCAGGTCGGCAAGACCCGACCGCCGCTCCAGGTCGTCGTACCGCACATACGGGCTCACGCAGAGGACGAGCGCGGGTGCGGCTGCCGATTCCCGCCGTACCGGCCAGCCCTTGATCCGCTCGACGTCCGCCGCGCTCAAGCGATGGCGGTGGGCGACGATCAGCCGTGGTCGCATTCGCCGAGTCGATGGGGCCTTCCGGCAGGTCATACGTGCAGTCGATGCGTACGACCGAGAACGGCGGGGTCAGGGCGTCGGCGATCGCCGTGACCGACGGGTCGCTCATGTCGCCGATAAACCAGATCGCGTCGGTGGATGCGCCCATCGCTCGCATCGGCCTCCCTGCCTCGCCGAGCTTCTCCATCCCCGAGCGCGGCGCGTTGGCGCGGTGCAAAACTGACTTGAAGGCGGCCAACGTTAACATAGGTTGGGAAACGGGGCAATGTTATCCGCTGGTCGGCGTCCGTCGCACAGAGCCATCGGCGTGGTTCCACACGCTGCAAGCTGCGACTGACGTCGTCAGGTACCGGCTGACGTCCGACAACGGACAACTGACAACACAAAAAAAAGTTGTATCCCAGAGCACCGGAACGGACATGATAGATGGATCACGCTTGCGGGGAGGGTTTGCTGATGGGTCATCACCGGCTGGAGACGCCCGACATCGCCCGCATTTTTCGCGGGGAGACGGTCTCGGGGCTTTCCGAGTGGCAACTACTCGAGCGCTATCTGGAACGGCGCGACGAGCTTGCCTTTGAGGCTCTTGTCGCACGGTATCGGGCCGATGGTTCTGGGGTCTGCCGCCGGATGCTCGGCGAGCAGGCCGACGTCGAAGACGCATTTCAGGCCACGTTTCTGGTACTGGTACGCCGGGCGCGACAGCTCGGCCCGCGCGACGTGATCGGTGCCTGGCTCTATGGCGTGGCCGCACGGGTTTCGCTGCGGGCGCGATCGGAGGCGGCGCGCAGGCGCAGGCTCGAGCCGATTCTCGGCGACATCGCATGCTCCTCTGCCGGTGACGACGCCAGCGTGTCGCCGTGAGCTCGACGAGATCCTCGATCAGGAACTTTGCCGCCTGCCGTCGAAAGTACCGTGATCCGATCGTGCTGTGCTACCTGGAGGGGCAGTCTCACGAGGACGCCGCGCGTGCGCTCGCTGGCCGGTTGGCACCGTCAAGGGGCGGCTTTCGCGGGCGCGCGACCTGCTGCGGTCACGGCTGACACGCCGAGGAATGGCCCCCACGGCCGGCGCCCTGACCCTGTTACTCACCGCGACGCCTCCGGCCAACTGCAGCCGCGAGCTGCTCGAGCGAACCGCAAGGTCGTCGCTGAAATTCGCCATCGGGCATTCGACCGCTCAACTCGTCTCCCATTCGATCGCAACTCTTGCCGATGGAGTCCTCAATTCCATGCTGCTCAACAAGCTCAAATGGGCCGGTGTCGCCGTGCTGGCATCGGGATTGGCCCTCTCGGCCTCGCAGGTCGCCGTGCGCAGTACGCCAAGCCTCCGTCGATCGACGACGCAGCCGTCGTCAAGCCTTCCGAAACGCGCGGCGGCGCGAATGCGCTGCCGGTTGCGACGGCCCGGGTGACGGAGCTGCCGGCGGGTGCTGCGGAAGACCAGGCCCGCCATCCTTGCTCGGCAATCTCAGCAAAGAGCTGCAGCGGGCAGCGCAGCTCGAGTGGGAGTCTGCGCTGAAAGAGTACACACGCGGCAGCGCGGGCCTGGAGCGGGCCTACCTCGCCTCGAAGCGCGTGATGGACGCCACGGCCGGCGACGGCCCTGCCACGCACAAGGCCGATGCGGCAAAGTCGCACTTTGATCGGATGCTGGAGCTGGCAAGGCTCCAGCTTAGCAATCCCACGGTGCCCGAAGTGCAGACGGCACAGGTCAAGGCCTATGCCGCGGAAGCCGAGCTCTGGCTTGCGCAGACCCGCGAAACCATCCGAAATCGATCGCGGCGAAGCCCTTCAAGCCGCGCTCCGGGCGAGGCCGGCACTCGTCGAGACGATCAAAAGCCCGAAGGGGCCACTCGCTCGGTCGAGGGTCGCGGAAATGATCTCCATTCCCGCCGCATCATCGAGAAGCTGGACGAGCGCATCACAATGTCGTTCTCCGAAGACACGCCCCTGGAAGACGTCCTCAAGTACATCAAGCAGTCGACCACCACGCCGACTTACCCAGGGATTCCCATTTACGTCGATCCCGTTGGGCTGCAGGAAGCCGACAAAAGCATGACTTCGACCGTGAAGAATCTGGATCTCGAGGGAGTCCCGCTGCGCCGAACCTTGCAACTGCTTCTGAGACAGCTCGACCTGATCTACTTCGTCGAGGATGGGATGCTGTATATCACCTCTGAACAATCGGACGGGCCGCTGCCGCCAGCCATGCGCTCGCCGTCACCTATCATGGAAAAGATCGAAAAGGCCGAGCGCGGAGAGCTCAACCTTTCCGAAATGAAGGACGCTGATCGAGCTGTTGAAATCCCGCGAGCAGGTCAAAGCGCTGGCTGAGAGCGAGGGGAAAGTAGCCGGCGGTTTCGGCGAGGCCGCACAAGAAAAACCGGCGGTCGACGGTCAGCAGAACAAGGAACTGGTCGAGCTGCTGCTCAAAGAGACGCGCGCGCTCGTCGACGCGCTGAATGCCGCGAAGCCTGCGAAAACCAACGACTCGCCCAAGCGCTGACCTGCGTTCCGGTCTTGCGATACGTCTTGCTAAACCGAAACTGAGCGCGGCTCCGGCTCGATCGCGACCTGCTCGCGGTGCCTCGCGACCTCGGCCGGGTCGATCGCGCCGGCGTCCCACACCAGGGCGTTGGCGACGGCGCAGGCGATCGCATGGCGGAACAGCGGCTCGGGCTCGAGCCCGCTCGAGCCAGCCGTCGACCAGCCCTGCCAGGAGCGAGTCGCCCGAGCCGATCGGATTGACGGCCTCGATTTTCGGAGGAATGGCTCGATACCGCTGGCCGCGCAACAGGATCCAGCACGGGATTCGGCCCGTCGGTGACGACGCCGCAACGCCACGCCGTGCCGGTGCCATTCCTGGAGCAAGCCGGCCACGTCGTCGATCGGAGACGCCGGTCTTGCGGAGGTGGGCGGCCGCCTCGCGCCGGTTGAGCTGGATGGCCGTCGGCCAGAAACCCCAGATCGCGCTCGAAGGCCGGCCCGTAGGTGTCGAGAAACACCGGGAATTCCGGCGCAATCGCCAGCGCGATCAAGTCGCTGTAGAGGCCGTGGGTCGCCGGAGCCGGGCTCGACCCGGACAGCGTCATCGCGTCCACGCTCGCCGCGGTCCAGGGCCTGCTCGACCCGCTCCAGGAGCGCGCTGGCTTCGCCCGCGGCTGACCCTGGATCCGGGTCGAAAAAGGCCGTCTGCTCCGCGCTGGATTCGGTGCGAACCGTGAGGATCACGCGCGTGGGCGACTCGGTCCGCACGACCAATGGGTCCAGGCCGTCATCCTGCCGGAGCAGGGCCTCGCACTGCGAGCCGATCGGCCCCCCCAGAAACGTCACCGGCCGGGCTTGGCGGCCCAGCCGCGCGAGCGCCCGGGCTACGTTGTTTCCCTTCCCACCCACAACTTCGCGAACCGCTGTCCCGCGCACCAGATCGCCCGGCCGCCAGGCCGGGACAGTCGAGCGTCTTATCCAGACAGGGGTTCAAAGTGACGCAAAGGATCATGGCGTGGTGGGCAAAGTAGGCCGTGAGGCGGTCGCTACGCGGGCGTCGCCCCGACGCCCGCTCATTCCACGCATAGCGGAAAGTTCCGGCGGTGAACAGTGGAAGTCGCGCTGGCCTTCTGTCGCTGGCGGCGAGCCCTCGGCGGGCAGCCGCAGGCGAGGGAGCGCAATCAGCAATGTCCGGGTGGCCCTGAGCCGACGACGGACGGCGGACAACCTGCCCCGTTGTGGTGGCGGCCTCGACGTCGGATATGGTGTACCCGGTTTTCTTTGGGTCGTTTCCCCACGAAAAAATTGGGACGACGGCGTCTGAGCCCGGCCGAATGGGGAGCGTGCGTTCCATGCTAGCTGTTGCGTCGCGATTGCTGCCATATGCTCTGGCGTTTACCAGCAGCCTTTGCATCATGATTCTGGAACTGGTATCCAGCCGGCTGGTCGCGCGGCACGTCGGAGCATCACTGACGGTCTGGACCAGTGTGATCGGGATCATCCTGGGCGGGCATCTGCCTGGGTAACGTGCTCGGGGGACGGCTGGCCGACCGCGTCGAGCCGCGCCGGGCCGTCGGACCGCTGTTTGCCCTGGGCTCATTCCTCACGCTTTTCACCCTGTGGATGAACGCGGGCGTCGGCTACATCATCCCCAGCCCCGAGCAGCATCAACTGGGAGCTGCGGACGGTCCTCGTGGTCACGCTCGACTTTCTGATTCCGGCGACCGTGCTGGGCATGGTCGGGCCCGTCGTCGCCAAGATGGCCGTCGAAGCAGCGCGAAAGTCCGGCAGCGCGATCGGCGACGTCTACTTCTGGGGCGCGGTCGGCTCGATCGCGGGCACGTTCCTGAGCGGCTTTCGTGCTCATGTACCTCGGCGCCCTCCTCGACGATCGTGCTCGTCGTCGCCGCGGCGCTCGCGCTTGCTGGCGGCCGGCCTGATCGGCGCAGGCCGGCAGGCGTGATCGCCGGATTGCTGACGGCACTGCTCTTGGGACTGGGATCGATCAACCCGCTGGTTAGCCGCGCTCGGGCTCGGAGCCATCGATTTCGGCTCGTATCAGATCAATTACCTCGCCCTGGCGGGCAACGCGGCGGCGTGCGTTCTGGCGGCCATCGCGCTGTCACAGCTTGTTGCGTGCGCCCGCCGCGATTGACGACGCCGGCGGTCAAGCCCAGCAAGTCGAGCCGTGATGAAATCCAGCCGGACGAGCCTCGGCCGAGCCTCGGCGACCTGGCCGTGCTCGCATTCCTGGCCAGCCTGGCCTTCATGGCGCTCGAGATGGTCGCCGGCCGGCTGGTGCAGCGCCATCTGGGCTCGAGCATCTACGGCTGGACCAGCGTCATCGGCGTGCTCCTGGCCGGCCTTTCCCTGGGCAATTTCCTGGGGGGAAAAATCGCGGATTACGTCAAGAGCGAAAGCCAGGCAAGCTGGCTTTTCATGGCTGCATCGATCTTGACGCTGTCCGTCCTGATCACCGAGACGCAGCCCAAATGGTTTGCCGACCACGCCCTGGGCGGCGGCGGCAAGTCGCTCTTGAGCCAGGCGATTTCGCTCTCGAAGCTGGAAGCCGGGCCGGTCACGATCTCGATGAGCTGGCCCTACCGCATCCTGTTCGTCGTCACGCTTGTCTTCTTCCTCCCCGCGGTGTCGATGGGAACCGTCAGCCCCGTGGTCGCCAAGCTGGCGGTGGACCGCTTGAAGCGCGTACAACCGCACCGGCACCGCGATCGGCCAGGTCTACGCCTGGGGCATGGTCGGCAGCATCACTGGGCACGTTCCTGACCGGCTTCCTGCTGATCGATTTGATCGGCACCAAGGGCGTGATCCTCGTCCTCGGGACGGCGCTCGCGTTCGGGGCCACCATGCTGGGCTCGGTCTGGCACGCCATCTGGGCCGGTATTCCGCTGGGGCTGTGCGTGCTGGCCTTCACGCCGCCGGCCGCCGTCGACGCCATCTCCAAGTTCGTCCCGTTCGTGAGCGGCAAGTCGTTCGAGGAAATCGGCACTAAATGGGGAATCCGCGAAGAGAAGGGAGACCCCGACTCTCCAACCTCCGAGTACGCCTGGATCGACGAAAGCAATTACTACTACATCAAGGTCAATAACGAGCCCGAATCCGACGACGTGGTGCGGCGCACGCTCGTCCTCGACAACCTCATCCACGGATACTTCGTCCTGGGACACCCCGAGCGCCTCGACTATGATTATGAACATATCTATGCCCTCGTGGCATATCGGGCGGCCAAGGCCAGCGAGAAAGTGATATTCAAAGCCGCACCCGCACCGGCGACCGCGACCGACGCGAAGACGGCCGCGCCCGGATCGCCCGCGACGGGCACAAGCGGTAAGAAAGACCAGGCGTCGCCGGCACCGGAAGCCACGGGCGGCACCGGCCTTCCCAAGCCGGCGGAGTCCACGACCGCGAAGGATGCCCCCGCCGGCAAGACGCCAGAGATCAAGGAGCCCGGCGATCGCTCCAAGGAGCCTCCGGGCGGCCTGCGCAGCGTGCAGGCCTCTGGCCCGCCGGAGAAAGAAAAGGCGACCACGCCCGCTCCCGAGAAGGCTCCGGGCGATAACGCCACTTCGCAGCCCTTCGACATGATGGAGGACGAGGGACGATCCGAGCTGCCCGTCGTCGAAAAATCGAGCATGACGACGTTGTTCCTGGGGGGCGGGGCGTACTGCTTTCAGCGCCACATGCAGTTTGCCTACCCGGGCACCGCCGTCGACGTCGCCGAGATCGACCCGTCGGTGACCCGGGCCAATTTCAAGGCGACCGGGCTCCCGGTCAACACCCCGATCCAGACCTACTGGGGCGACGCTCGCCAGTTTGTCGACCTGCACCAGGACACCAAGAAGTACGACCTAGTCTTCGGCGACGCCTTCAACGACTTCTCCGTTCCCTGGCATCTCACGACCCGCGAGTTCAATGAAAAAATCAAGAAAATGCTCACATCCCAACGGCGTCTACATGATCAACATCATCGACGCCTACGAGTCGGACGCTGAGGCCGAAAACAAGGCCGCAAAGAAGATCAGCAGAGAAGACGTCACCGACGAGGCCGAGCAGAAATGGATCCGCAAGCACGCCGACGCCGAGGCCTGCCGGTTCGGCGGGTTCGTCGGCGCCTGGACCAAGACCGCCGGCTCACCTTCGACCACGTCTACATCTTCGGGACCGACGAGATGCCGGGGTCCGGAGTGACCGCGAAACCTTCGTGGTCGTCGCCTCCAACAAGGAGCTGGATCTGAAGGACCTGGGACGCCGCGCCGATGACCCCAAGTTCTACAAGAACAGGAGACGGACCGAGCCGGAACCCTACAGGCCCGGAGACGAAAAGGCCATCGAGGTCCGCTCCCGAAACATCGTCCTGACCGACGACTACGCCCCGGTCGAAAACCTGCTCGCCCCCGTCGCCGAGACCCGGGAAAGACGACGATTGACCGATCCGGCGCTTGCCCGCTCTGGGTCCTCGTTGACCGCCGGCGCGAGCGACCGGCGACCGACCGGCGGACGATCAATGACAACTCGTACGCGTGGAGAAACCGACCATCCGCTCGCGAGACGCCACGAACATGGTCGAGGGCACCAGCGAGATACCTGGCTGTACCTGGCGATCGGAGCTCGCCCTCTTCTGGGTCGGCTACCTGCAATGTCTTCGGTCCGCGGCAACTCCGCCTGCTCGAGAATTCCGGCTTGAGCCAGCCGGCCGCCTACGATTGGTCGCTCGCTCGATCTCAAGGACCGAGCCGGTGTCCTTCTCCCGATTCAAGGGCAAGCCGGTGTTCCTGAACATCTGGGCGACCTGGTGCGGGCCGTGCGTGCCAGAGATGCCGTCGATCGCCGAGCTGGCTCGAGACCCCGCCTCCGCGGCAAGAACATCGAATTCGTGTGCGTTTCGACCGACGAGTCGTCCGATGTGGTTCGCCGGTTTCTCGCAGGCAAGGATTGGAGCATGACTTTCCTGCGGGCCGAGCAAATCCCCCCGGTCTTTTCCAACCGAAGGGATCCCGGCGACCTTCATGATCGCGCCCGACGGCCGGATCGTGGCCAGCGAGATCGGCTCGGCCGATTGGCACGAGCCGGGCGTCGTCACGTTCCTGGAGAAGCTCGGCGCAACGAAATAGCTCGCCGCCGGCGCTTAATCCCGAGGCCGTCTGGTTCCCGCGCGATCGTTTGATCGCACGCGCAACTCAGCCTGTGCGCCGCTCCGATCAGAGATCCTCTTGCCAGGGCCGCTCGAGCGGCGTCCGGTACTCGGATGGCCTTGCGGTTTCCGAGCAATGCCAGATAAGTCACGCACTGGAGCAGAATGTTGAAGCCGGGAGGCGTGAATACCAATCCCACGCAGAATGCGAGCAATCCGCCAAGCATCAGCAGATCGTGAGCAAGTAAATCACCATGATCGTGGCCGCGCGATTCGTGGTCAAATGCCAGGAAAGCCGGATCGACTCGAAGACCCCGGCATCGCGGTCGATCACCAGGTAGAAAAACTGGATCAGCCGAGCGACCAGATAGAGCATCATGACCACACAACCCGCACCGGCCAAGGCCACGAAGACCAGCAGTGCAAGCGTGGATCGCCCGCGCACTGCAGGCGAATAGCGTGACGATCGCAAGACGAGGCGCGAACATCAGGAAGACGATCAGGAATCCGAAACACAATCGCCCCCAAGATCACGGTCAACAGATAACGGCCGCCGCTGAAGAGGACGTCGAACGCCACCGGCTCGCCGCGGCCGATCTTGAGAAAGCCGCGGGCCAGTCCGATCGCCAGCCAGGTTTGAAACACGGTGCTCGCAATCATCAAAAACATGTTTATGGCTGCGAACGACAGTGGATCATGGATGACGGCGACCAGGCCCGTTTCCGCCAGTTGGCTGGCGATCGCGATCGTCCAGTTGATCGCGAACGCGCCCCAGAACAGGTAAATGCAGGGCCACATCCGGTCCTTGAAAACGGTCCACGACCAGGTACAGATTTCCCCCACGTTGAACGGGATTCCGGCGAATTGAGGCCGCTGCGTCTCTCGCTCGGCAAAGATGGACCGCGGGGGTGCGTACGGATTTTCGGGTCGGGGTCGTCCTGCCGTCGATCGGGATTCATGGGTGTCGGCCTCCTTCAGCAACCGGATTCGGCGGGGAAGCTTCCGAGCTCAGAGGAGGTGCCGCGCCTTGATTTCGAGATAGCGATTGACGAGCACGGCCGTCAGATCCTCGGGGAATGACGTCGAGGGTGAGAACGCCGCTTTGCCGCAGCCCGGCCAGGACTGCGCTCGCGCCAGTTCAGGAGGGCCGCGGCCGCGGCCCCCTGGTAGAGCCGCGGGCCCGTGCTCGGGGGCCTGGTCGGCCAAGGCGAACAGGTCATGATCGCGGAGGAAGACCGCCAGGGGCAAGTGGCGGCCTCGTCAGGTTGCGCAGGTACTCGCCGGCGAGCTGGGCATCGAGCTCATCGAACAGGTTCGTCATCAGCACCACCAGCGATCGCTTGCGGCACCGTTTTTCCAGCTCGATGAAGGCGCGATCATAACGCGACTCGACCATTTCGGGAAAGACGTTGTGCACGCTGTGCACGAGCCGCTTGATCCGGCGCGGGCCGCCGCCGGGAGCGACGTACGCCCGCACCCGGTCCGAGAAGGCCAGCAGGCCGACCTGGTCGCCCCGTGATCAAGGCGACGTGGGCCAGCAAGAGCATCGCGTTGAAGGCGTGGTCAAGCGGCGAGAGCCCGTCGCCTGTGTCGCCGGCCATCAGCCGCCCGCAATCGATCAGGAAGACGATCCGCTGGCTCTGGTTGTGCTGAAAGGCCCGGCAGGTCAGCTTGCGGCGGCGTGCGGTGGCCCGCCAGTCGATATGCCGCGGGTCGTCCCCCTCGATGTAATCGCGCAGCCGCTCAAACTCGTTGTCGGTCCCGAGCCGCCGCGATCGGCGCAGCCCGATCGTGCTCAGCCGGTCGCGCCGCGCCAGCATCGTGAACCGTGGCAACCTGATGGATATCGGGATAAACCCGGACCTCGGTCCGCAGCGGCCAGGTGCACTGCCGCCGCCAGAATCCCAGCCGGCTGGCGACCAGGGCGTCGACCCGCTGGAAACGTATACGTCCCGCCGCTTGGGCAGCGAATCGGTAGGAAAGCACCGCCTGCCGGCGGCCGGGGACCGTGATCTCGAACTGCGACCGGATCCGCCGGCGAATTCAGTCGGGAACGTCGTCGCGAAGCCGCAGGGCACCGGCGGGCTCGGCCCGGGGTTTTCGAGGATCAAGCTCGACATCTTCCGGCTCGCCGAGCGAGCAAACCTGGCCCGACCGCCGCTCGACTCGATCCGTCCCGGCGCCGAAGAGCGTGCAAAGATCGAAAAGCGCCACCAGGGCCACCGCGGCATCGATCGCCAGCACGAGCGGGCAGGATCGACTCGCTCGACGAGCAACGAGAGAGACACGAGAGCCGGAATCAGGAGTGCGACGCCCAGCGCGCGGCCCGGCCAGATCAGATTCATCGCAGGGGAACCTCGACGGATCGGATCAGCTCGGTGAGCAGCTCGTCCGGTGAGCGGCCCTCGACCTCGGCCTCGGGCGTCAAGATCACGCGATGCCGCAGGGCCGGCAGAACGACGTCCTGGACGTCGTCGGGCAGGATGTAGTCGCGCCCTTCCAGGGCCGCGACGGCCCGTGCGCCGCGCAGGATCGCCACGCCGGCCCGCGGCGAGGCGCCCAGGGAAAAGGTCGGCCACTCGCCGCGTCTTCCGCACCAGACTGGCGATGTATGCCAGGACGTGGTCGTCGACCAGCACCCGCTCGGCCCGCCGCTTGCATCTCGCGCACCTCCGCCGGGCTCGTCACCACGTCAAGCTGCTCGGCCACGCCGCCGGTCCGAGCCAAAGCCCCGCGTGTGCAGCCTGAGGATCTCGGTCTCCTCGGCCGCGCTCGGGTACTCGACCACCAGCTTGAACAGAAAGCGGTCGAGCTGGGCCTCGGGAAGGTTGTACGTCCCTTCCGACTCGATCGGGTTCTGGGTGGCCATCACCAGGAACGGCGGCTCGATCGGGTAGCTCACGCCGTCGATCGTGACCCGGTTTTCCTGCATGATCTCGAGCAGGGCCGAGTGGGTCTTGGCCGGGGCGCGGTTGATCTCGTCGGCGAGCAGGATCTGGGTGAACACCGGACCGGGCCGGAACCGGAAATCGTTGATCCGCTCGTCATAGATCGGCGAGCCGGTGACGTCGGAGGGCATCAGGTCGGGCGTGAACTGGATGCGGTTGAACGGCAGCCGAGCACGCGGCCCAGCACGCGCACCAGCAGCGTCTTGCCCAGGCCCGGCACGCTCTCGATCAAGACGTGGCCCTCGGCCAAGAGCGACGTCAAGACGCCGCGAACCAGCTTTCGCTGACCAACGAACACCTTGTTGACCTCGCCAAAGACGCGGTCCGCCCAGCTCAGGATCGCCGCGGTATTCTCCCCCGGCCGCTCCGCGCTCGGGGCGCCCGGCGGCGGGCGGATCAGGCTCCAGGTGAGCCGGCGGTTCCGGTTCGTACTCGATTTCTTCCATTCCTCGTTCGCCTCGTTTCTGCGGACAATCGGTCAATCGGTGTCCCGGCCGGGGTCGGTTCCCGCGGGAAAAGTTGGTGCCACGGGCCCGGAGGGCGCAGCAATCGCGGCAGCAGGCGATTCCGCGTGCTGGGCGCGCGGACGAATCCGTGCCGACACGCGCGAAAGCTCGCGAGAGGTCTGGGGATGCCGCCACAGTCGATAACGGTCGAGCAGCTCGCGAGCCTCGTCGCCGGCGCCCGGCGCTCGAGCAGCATCCCCAGCGCCTCGGCATGGGCCGCCGGCCGATCCGCCCCCGAGGCCGGGTCGGGCCGCGGCCGGCCCAGGCGCGGCGCACGCGCGAGCGCCGCGAACAATCCGGCCAAGGCGAGCTGGATGCCCACCCACCGCAGGCGCGGGCAGCCGGCTGAATAATTTCCAGATTGATTGCGTCTCATCCCCCGCGAGCACGAAGAAGCCCTCGACGAACGCGACTTGCCCGCTCTTCGACTCCGGCCAGTCCGCGACGCGCTCGGCCAGCGGCCGTCTCGCGGTGTTGACGAGCGCCTCGTTCAAGAGGAATGAGCCGCTCGCGATCACCAGGATCCGCGGCCCGCCCACGAGCGACTTGTCCGCGGCCAGCGGCTTGCCGTCTCCTGCCAGCAGGACGCATCGGCTGTCGATTTTCAAGGGTTCGTGCAGGGAAAGCGCGGCCGCCTCGGCGTCGATCCCCTCAGCCCAGGCCCCCTCGAGCTTCGTGCACACGGCCGGCGGCGTCACCGCCGGCCCGGTTTCGAACCATTGCTGCGGATCGGCCGGCTGCTCGGCCTTCCTGGGAAGCCGCGAAACCCAGTCGGACGACTCCGACCGCTTTTCCTCGGCCTCGTTGCGGCGTTCGGTCTGGGCCGCCTCGGTGTACTGGTCCCTGACCTCCTTCCAGTATTCGGACTCGGCGTCGAAGTCGCACACCACGTAGATGAGCCAGCGATCGCGATCGCCGGCGAGCCAGCCGCGATACCAGTCGGCCTCGTCCTTTTCCGGCGGCCCCGGACCCGGGGCGAACCGCACAATCCCGTCCGCCCAGCTCGCGAGCCCGTCGGTGAGCCGGATCGCGGCTCGCGTCTGGTGCCCGCGGTCGCGGATCATGGCGGCGAAGATTGACGTGCCATTCAAGCTGGTGCCCCGGCTCACACCGTACTGAGTCTCGGGGCCAACCGCGCAGCCCGAGACAACGGCCACGGCCACAGCCAGCACGGCCAGCGCGATGCGGCCGGAACGGGAGGAAAACTTCATCCCGAAGCTCCCAGCACGCGACGGCGCTCCTCGAAGGCCTGCGGCCGCCGCCATACCGGCTCGAACGCCTCCCAGGTGGGGCGTCTCCGCCCGTAGTAAACCGCCTCGAACAGACCGAGCGTCGCACTCACCGCCTCGCGGAAATCAGGATCGCCCACGGCATGGACGTACTGCCGCCCTGTCCGGCCCGGAGCCAGACGGATCAGCCCAAGCTGATCCAAGGCCAGCAACTGGTGGGCGAACAGGCAGATGACCGCCCCGGCCAGATCACCGGCCGCCTTGCGGGCCAGCGCCTCGGCCCAGGGGTCGTCGCCGCCGGGGCGAATCCCTTCCGGAAGCTGGGCCAGCCGCGCGGCGGTTCCCAGCCGCCCAAACTGCCGGCTCCGATCCGCGATCGAGATCCCGTCCAGCCGAAACCACAACACGATGAGGGCCACAAAGAAAGCCACGAGCGCGCTCAAGAGCAGCACCGTGCCGAGCGACTCACCGCGTATTTTCGGCCCGGAGAAGGAGCCAAGCTTGAGCCGGTCGAGAAACCTGCCGATCGCCTTCAAAAACTTCCCGAACTGCTCGCGAGCGCCCGTCATCCAGGACGATTGGATGGGCCGCACGCGGTCTCGCGCCGGGTCATACCACGGATAACGACCCGCGCAGGGCCTGCCGCACGGGAGCGTCGCTCGCGTCGTCGGGAGCGGCTCGCTCGGTCTGGGCGAGCATCCTCGCCCGTTCGATCGGCCGTGCAGGGGCGGCCCGCTCGGCTGCTTCGCCCGCAACGATCCTGCCGAGGTACAACAAGCCGAGTACGATGGCATAGGCGAGCGTCAATCGAGTCTCTCCTCCAGCGAGCGGCCGACGGCCTTGAGCCGCAGCTCCAGCTCCCAGCCCTCCAGCCGGATCCGCCGATCGATGTAGGCGAGGAAGCGAAAGACCCCGAAGAACGCGATCGCGATCCAGACGGCCGCCTGAAACAGCAGCCCGCTCAGATCGCTCAGTCCGGGGGGATACCAGGTGCAGCTCGTCGCCGACGAGTGCCCGAATCAACGTTCTGCGCACATCGAGAAGCAAAGCGCGAAGATCGTCCCCAGAAAAATCTGTCCGAGCCAGCGCATGAAGAGCTCGCCCTCGCACCCCCTGGCTGATCGTTCGCGAGCGGCCGAGCGCCTCGAGCAGGCCGACTCGTTCGAGCAGGATGACTTCGTCCAGAAACGCATACTGCGCCGGCATGAAGGGATAGGCGACGACGAATACCAGCAGCAGGCCCCGCAACAGAAGCTGCAGGACCAGAAATGCCGGCAGCGAGAAGAGGAAGGTCCTGGCCATCCTCCCGATCCGGAGCCGCGCGTCGAACATGAGATCACCCAGGACCAAGGACAAGGGGGCGGTCGCCCACGGCGTCTCGAGGACCAGTAGCACGATCCAGAAGACCAGGGGGAAATCCGGATCCGACAGCAGCCAGACATTGAGGGCGGCGAAAGGAGCAATCCCCACCAGCGCCGCCAGACCCAGGACGAGCGGCCGATCGCGAACCACGAGCATCGCCAGGTCGAGCAGATCGAGGAAGGATCGCTCGCGGATCTGGATGAGAGTGCGGTCGTACATCATGAAGCGGCTGCCCAAGCGGCTAACGGGTGAGCTGGGACTCGGCGATCTCGATCGCCTTGAGCAGCCCCCGCGCCTTGTTGACGGTCTCCTCGTACTCGGCAGCCGGGATCGCTGTCGTAGACGACGCCGCCGCCGGCCTGGACGTAGGCCGTCTTGCCCTGGAGGACCAGGGTCCGCAGCGCGATGCAGGTGTCCATGTTGCCGGTGAAGTCGATGTAGCCGACGGCGCCGGCGTAGGGCCCGCGCTTCTGCGGCTCGACCTCGTCGATGATCTGCATGGCCCGGACCTTGGGCGCGCCGGAGACCGTGCCGGCGGGCAGGCCGGCGCGGAGGGCGTCGAAGGCCGTCTTGCCGGCCCGCAGCCGGCCGGTCACGTTCGAGGTGATGTGCATGACGTGCGAGTAGCGCTCGACCTTCATCACGTCGGTGAGCTGCACCGTCTGGTAGTCGGCGACGCGGCCGACGTCGTTGCGGCCCAGGTCGACGAGCATGATGTGCTCGGCCCGCTCCTTGGGGTCGGCCAGCAGCTCCTCGGCCAGAGCCCGGTCCTCGGCCTCGTCGCTGCCGCGCCGCCGGGTGCCCGCCAGCGGGCGGATCGTCACCATGCCGTCCTCGACCCGCACCAGGATCTCGGGCGAGCTGCCGATCAGCGCGAAATCGCCGAAGGGCAGGTAGAACAGGAACGGGCTCGGGATTGACGACCCGCAGCACCCGGTAGATGTCGAACGGCTCGGCCGTGGTCTCGACCTGGAACCGCTGGCTGGGAACGACCTGGAAGATGTCGCCGGCCTTGATGTACTCCTGGCAGTGCCGGACGACCTCCTCGTACTGCGCCCGCGTGAAGTTCGACCGGGGCTCGAGCGTGACCGGCGCGTCGGTGTCGATGTCGCAGACGCCCAGCTCCGGGCCCGGGCGCGGCCAGCCGGTCGACCAGCTCGTCGACCCGGGCGCACGCCGGCTCGTAGGCTGCCTTGGGGTCGCTGCCCGGTGCCGAGATGCGCCTGGGCGACGACCAGGATCGTCTTGCGGATGTGGTCGAAGAGGACCATCCGGTCGTAGAACGCGAACGAGAGGTCGGGCAGGCCGCGGTCGTCGGGCGGGGCGTTCGGCAGGTGCTCGGTGTAGCGGACCGCGTCGTAAGCGGCGTAGCCGACCGCGCCTCCGGCGAACCGGGGCAGCCCGCGCGAGGGAACGGCCCGGTAGCGCTCGAGCAGCTCCTCGAGGTCGAGGAACGGGTCGCGCGAGGTGAAGCGGCGCGACTCGCCCGGCTCGCGCCGGTTCCCGTACGGCGACCTCCGGGCCCGCGGGCCTCGAACGTCAGGAACGGCTCGGTGCCGAGGAAGCTGAACCGGCCGACCTTCTCGCCGCCGATCACGCTCTCGAACAGGAACGACGGGGCGCCGCGCTCGATCCGGCGGAAGGCCGAGACCGGCGTCAGCCCGTCGCCGGTCAACTGGCGGTAGACCGGGACGCACGGACGCCGGAGCCCACCGAGCGGCGAAGTCTTCGAAACGACGGGCGATAACGGCTCATCGGCAGCGAGTTCTTCCCTGATTTTCCGTGTCAAATGCAGAGCATGTACATTAGCAGCCCGCCGCGGCGGGACAAGCCGGTGCCGTGCGGCCGGCGATGCCAGGAACACGCGGGATCGAGCCATCGCGGTGGCCATTATCAAGTATGCTATCGATAGAATCTAGCATAGTAGATATCATGACCATCTCTCGGTTGTGCACAGTTTTGCTCAAACTGGAGCGGCCGGACGTGCCGCGAGCCCAACCTCGCTCTTGCCGTAGAGCGATCGCCTGCAGGGCGGCCGCGGTCCCGCGATTTGCACGCGCCAGCCGGCACATCTTTTCGCGAGGAAGCAGCGCGGCGATGGCTCTCGTTGCGGTTGCTTGACACCCCGGGAGGGGGAATTACAATACAAAATGAGATTACGCTTCATAGTGAACCGTAGGCATCGCTTCGTGCGGCGAGTTCGATCGACCGTCCACACGGCAACGGAAGGAACGGGACTGAAGTCAGTCGGTGGCGTCGGTTGTGATCGGACTGGCGGAGTCGCTCCATGAAATGCCAGAAATGTGCCAAGCCGGCCACGTTCCACATCACCGACACTCGAGAAGGGGAAGCACCGCGAGTACCACTTCTGCGACGAGCACGCCCGGCAGCACCTGGCCCCGCCCGAGGAGACGTCGGAGCCGCCCGATGAGCGAGCTGGCCAAGAAGCTGATCGTCAGCGGTCCGGGCTCGCTCCGCGAGCCGTCGCCGGCCGACAAGCAGGTCTGCCCGGTCTGCCAGATCACGTTCCTGGAGTTCCGCAACTCGGGCCGGCTGGGCTGTCCGTACGACTACGAGGTCTTCCGCGACGAGCTGATGCCGCTGCTCGAGAACATCCACGACGAGACCCGGCACTCGGGCAAGGTCCCCGAAGCGGGCACCGCGGAACACCCAGCAGCAGACGACCCTGATCCAGCTCCGCAACGAGCTGAAGCGGGCCGTCGCGGCCGAGGATTACGAGGCGGCCGCGCGGCTGCGCGACAAGATCAAGGGCATCGAACACGAGCAAGGGCGATGACGACGCTGTCACGACCGGTCCGCGAGCATCCGGGGCTGTCGGTCGCTTCCCGCCGGGTGGTCGGGCCCATGACGTGTCAGCGGTGCCAGAACGAGGCGACGGTCCACCTGACCGAGACGGTCGACGGCCAGCGGCGCGAGCTCCACCTGTGCCGGTCGTGTGCCCGGAAGGCGGGTCTGGCCTTGCCCGAATCGCCGCCCAGTCTGGCGCCTGGACGCCGTGGTCCAGAGCCTGATCGTGGCCCACGTCGGCGAGCTGGTCGGCGAGCTGGCCGAGCTGACCTGTCCCGATTGCGGCATCAAGTTCATGGAGTTCCGGGCCGGCGGGCGGCTCGGCTGCCCGCACGACTACTGGGTCTTCGCCAAGGGATTGCTGCCGCTGTTCCAGCGCTACCACGGCGCGACCCGGCACGTCGGCAAGGCGGCACGGCGGCGCGAGGGGGCCATGCGAGCGGCTCCGGCTCCGCACCCGGCTCCGCGAGGCGATCGCCCGGGAAGATTACGAAGAAGCCGCGCGGCTGCGCGACCTGCTCCGCCTCAAGGATGCCGACGCATGAATCTCGACGACCTGACGAAATCCTCCGGCGAGTGGCTGCGGGGCACCGGCCCCGAGAGCGACATCGTGATGTGCTCGCGGATCCGCCTGGCCCGCAACCTCGCCGACTTCCCGTTCACCAACCGCGCCAGCCGCAGCGAGAAGGCCGAGATCGAGGCCCACGTCAGCGCGGCCATCGGCGCACGCCAAGCTCGACCTGACCTACCTCGACGTCAACGGCCTGTCCACGCTCGACCGCCAGTTCCTGGTCGAGCGCCAGCTCATCTCCCGCGAGCTGGCCAACGGCGACGGGCCGCGCGGCGTCGCCATCGGCCCGCAGGAAAACGTCGCCATCATGGTCAACGAGGAGGACCACCTCCGCATCCAGTTCATGCTCTCGGGCTTTCGCTCCCCGACGTCTGGGACGCGGTCAACCAGCTCGACGACCAGCTCGAGGAGCAGCTCGCCTACGCCTTCAGCCCCCAGCTCGGCTACCTGACCGCCTGCCCGACCAACGTCGGCACCGGCATCCGCGTCGGCGTGATGCTCCACCTGCCCGGGCTGGTCCAGACCAAGCAGATCGACAAGGTCTTCCGCGCCCTCCAGAAGATCAACCTGGCCGTCCGCGGCCTCTACGGCGAGGGGAGCCAGGCCTCCGGCGACTTCTACCAGATCTCCAACCAGCAGACCCTGGGCAAGAGCGAGACCGAGCTGATCAAGATCCTCACCGACGTCGTCCCCCAGGTCCTCCAGTACGAGCGGGCCGCCCGCCAGGACCTGCTGACCGAGCGCCGCCAGCACCTCCACGACCAGGTCAGCCGCGCCTACGGCGTGCTCAAGACCGCGCAGACGATCTCCAGCGAGGAGACGATGCTCCTGCTCTCGAGCGTCCGGATGGGGATCAACCTGGGCCTGATCGACGACCTGTCGATCGCCACGGTCAACGAGCTGTTCATCCAGACCCAGCCGGCCTTCCTCCAGAAGCTCCGAGGCTCCGAGCTGGGCGTCGAGGAGCGGAACGTCGCCCGCGCGTCGTACCTCGCGGAGCCGGCTCTCCAACGGCCGGCAGCCGCCACCGCCACGCCACTGACACGAACCGCAGAATTGCTGCCGTCGCTCAGGCTTTCCAGCCAGAGCTTGCCCGCAACAGACGGCTCCGGATCTCGCCACCGTCCCTCGCGAGGAAACGCTTCGCCGTGTCGCTCTTCAGCTTCGAGATCGACCCGCTCAAGGTCCTGGGCGTCACGCCGCACGCCACGCTCGAGGAGATCCGCGACGCCTACCGGCGAAAGGCGAAGCAATACCATCCCGACGCCGGCGGCGAGGACTGGTCGTTCCGCATCCTCGTGCCAGGCCTACGAGATGCTCTGCTCGGCGCGGGTCGCCCGGGCGCGCGCGAGCCGAGCCCGCCGCCCCCGATCGCCAGCCCGACCGCCACCCACCGGCGCCGACCGCGGCGCCGAGACCGTCCAGCCGGGCATCCACGACCAGCGACGTCGACCCGCTCCCGCATCGTCGCCGTCGAGCACCTCTGCGTGCGCTATCTCTGGGACGACGCCGAGCTATCTCTGGCTCAGCCAGCGAGTGCCCGACGACGAGCGATTCCTGAGCTGCAGCCTGAACATCAGCTGGCCCGACCGCGGCGCCGACGACCAGGACGTCTCCCGGCGACCTCGACCGGCGATCGTCGCGCAGCTGACCGAAATCTTCGACCACATGATCATCACGCACCCGCGTGGTCAACTCGCGGTCGCGGGTCGAGGACGACCGGTTCGCCGGCTGGCTCAGCTATTCCAACTTCGACCGCTCCTGGAAGGCCGTCAAGACGCTGCACGAGGCTCCTGCAAGGTCGCGCGGGCTCGGCCTGCGGCAGTGGTCGCGCGACCTGTTCATCTCCGCGCGGCTTGGCGGTGACGTCGGTCCGCCAGCCTTGGCGAGGATCGGCGCGACCAGCTCCTCGGGCACGAACCGCCGCAAGCGCCTCGGCGCCGCCGAAGTACGCGACCTGCTTGATCAGCGAGCTCGAGACGTGCGAGTACTCGCCGTCGGCCATCAGGAAGACCGTCTCGACCTCGGGGTCGAGCCGGTGGTTGGTCAGCGTCATCCCGAACTCGTACTCCATGTCGGAGAGGGTGCGGAGGCCGCGGAGGATCACCCGCGCGCCGATCCGCCGGACGAACTGGACGGTCAGCCCCTCGAACGACTCGACCGAGACGTTGGCGAAGCGGCCGCACCACCGCCGCGCCATCTCGACGCGCTCGTCGACGTTGAAGAGCGACGCCTTGTTGGGATTGACGCCGATGCCGACGACCAGGTGCTCGAAGAGGAGCCGGCCGCGGCGGATCACGTCGAGGTGGCCGAGCGTGAGCGGGTCGAACGTGCCGGTGAACACGGCCGTGCGATACGGGTCTGCGTCGGGTTGGTTTCATGGCGCGGTCGAGAGCGGTGCGGAGATGGGCCGTGAGTCAGCGAGGCCGGCCAGGCCGGCTCGGAGCCGCTCGAGGTCCTCGTCGATTGTTGTAGACGTGCGGGCTGACCCGGAGCCGCCCCCGCCGGCAGGCCACGACGACGCCCTGGCGCGCCGCAGCTCGCGCGCCGCCAGGTCGGGATCGACCCCGTCGCGCTCGAGGACGACGATCGCCGAGCGGTCCGCGCTCGCGCGGCGAGCCGTAGACCGTCCAGCCGGCCGACGCGGCCAGCTCGCGGACGGCGTCGGCCCGGTCGAGGATCCGGCGCGACGACCGCCTCGAGGCCCCAGCTCGAGGAACAGCCCGAGGCTGGCGCCGAAGCGCCTGCAGGCCCGGCATGTTGAACGAGCCCCCCTCCCAGCGCTCGGCGCTGGGCTTGAGCCGGAAGTCGGTTGCGCGGCGAGTTATACGAGCCGACGACGCTGTGCCAGCCGACGCCGATCGGCCGCAGCCGGTCGATCCAGTCGCGGCGGACGTAGAGCAGCCCCGCCCCCTCGGGCCCGAGCAGCCACTTGTGGCCGTCGGCGGCCAGGAAGTCGATCGGCGTCCGCCGCACGTCGATCCGCAGCGGCCCGAGCCCCTGGATCGCGTCGACGAACAGCGCGACTCCCCGCTGCCCGGCAGAGCTCGGCCAGCGCATCGAGGTCGTTGCGGAAGCCGCGAGGCGAACTCGACGTGGCTGATCGTCAGGACCCGGGTCGAGCGCGTCGATCGCCGCGGCCAGGTCGTCGACCCAGATCCGCCCGTCGCGGCTGGGGACCAGCCGCAGGTCGACGCCGCGGCTCGCCAGGTTCATCCAGGGATAGATGTTCGACGGATATTCCTCGGCGGCCGTCACGACGCTGTCGCCCGGCCGCCAGGGAAACCCTTCGGCGACCAGGCCGATGCCGTGGGTCGTGCTGTTGACGAAGGCGATCTCGTCGCGATCGGCGTTGATCAGCCGGGCGACCTGGTCCCGGATCGCCTCGAGCCGCTGTTCCCACTCGGGCCAGCCGACCACGCCGTCGTGCTCCTGCTCGTCGGCCCAGGCGCGCAGCGACGTCGCCCGAGCGCCGGGGCAGGGGGGCGACCGCGGCGTGGTCGAAGTAGGCCCAGCGCCGCGCCACCGGGAACTCGGCCTCTCGCAGGGCATCCCAGTCGATGCCCATGGCGACGCTCACGCGCCGGGCCCCGTGTCTCCGGCCGGTGACGTCGCTCACCGCCGGGCCGACTTGCCCACGATGAACAGGGCCAGCATGACCAGGACAATGGTGCCCAGGTAACCGTCCAGCGGGCCGGCCTTCCCCTTCGCCCGTCGCCGGCGGGGCGTTCGCTCGGGCGGCTGGGCGCGTGCGCAGGCTGGCTGAAGCCGGCGGTGGCCAGCCCGAGGGCCAGAAGAGGGGGCGAGCCGGGCGAGTCCAGCGGCGAAGCAATCGAGTCATCGTTGGCGTTCCTTGACGGGAGTGGGTCGTCGAGCCCAATCGTAACTCATCGGCAGCCATTCGAGTAGGGGGCGGACGCGGCGGCGGAACGCCCGGCGGGCCATGGCGACGGCCTTCCACGCCGGCCCGCGCGAGCGCAGGTGGGCGATGTAGTCGTCGAGGCCGACGGCCCAGAAGCGATACTCGAGCCCCGGAACTCGTAGGCCCCGTTGTCGCCGCGGCAAGGGGAACGGCTGGATCGGCTCGGCATAGGCGAAGGCCAGGACCGCCCGGAAGCCCGGCCCGAACATCGCCTGCCACCGCACCAGGCCGTCGAGGTCGTCGGTCGTCACCCAGTTCTCCCAGTCGCGGCGCCCGCGCGCGTTCTTGCCCCGCTTGCCCTTGACCTCGACGACGAGGTTGGTCCCGAACCGAGGATACAGCAGGAAGTCGGGGTTCTTGAGGCGCGTCGTCGCCGACAGATGGCCCGCTTGGCCTCGTCGACCGCCACGCACGGCACCCGGATCGAGCGGATGAACCCCTCGAACGCCGCCTCGTAGTGGTTGGATCGCTGGGCCATCGCCGCCTGTGATCGCGTCGGATGCACCGCTCACGTCGATTCGCCGAATCGTACCGAGCGTCGCCGAGCACGCCGGTTCGCCACTCGCCGTCGCTATCATCCCGATTCGGCCGCGACCGTCAATGCTCAGTCGGTCGATTTCGAATCCGAGATCGTCACGATCGGCAGCGCCGGCCGCCGTGAGCTGCGGCGCCGGCGCCGGGGCGGCAGGACGGCCTCGGCGTATTCCCAGATCTGCTCGGGCGTCTCGAAGACTTCTCGAACGTCCAGTCGTCGTCGTACTCGCAGTTGTCGGTCGTGTATTCGCGGCAGATCTTGGGGCGGTTGAAATAGATGCCGCAGCGGTCGTCGTCCGTCAGGTAGTTGCAGCGGGTCATCACCAGCAGGTACCACTGCCCCTTCTCGACGTAGATGATGCGTCCGGCCGTGTGCCAGATACCAGCGGATCGAGTCATAGTCGTTCCAGGTCGTCGGGTTGTCGATCGGCAGCGAGAAATAGCGGCAGCACTTGCCGGTGCAGTGGTCGCACAGGCATTCCCCGGGCTTGAGCTCGTCGCGGCGCGGCTCGCGCCCTTTCGACTCGGATCTTGGGCTTCATGACGCTCGGCTCCTCGTCATGGTCGGGACAGGATACCGATCGACCTGCGACAGGCATCGGCCAACGCGGCGACGTGGAGCTCGGTCGTCCCGCAGCAGCCGCCGATCAAGCGGACGTTGCGCGCCGAGCAGTCGCGGGACCGCGGCGGCGAACGCGGCCGGGCGTCATCGCCGGCGCCGTCGGCTCGCCGCGCGCTCGGCTTGACGAGCAAGGGGCACTGCGACGTCGCTCTCCGATGCCGCTCGGCGAACGCCACCGCGGCCTCGGCTCCGGGCTGGCAGTTCATGCCGAGCACCGCAGGCCCCCAGCTCGATCAGGCGCCGCGCGGCCGGTCCGGGCGGCTCGGGCCAGTCCCAGAGGCTGACCAGGATCGGGACAGCCTCGCCGAGCGACGCGGCGACCTCGCCGAGCACCGGCCTCGACCTCGCCGGCTCGAAGGTCTCGAAGCACAGGGCGTCGACGCCGGCGTCGACCAGGATGCCGGCCTGCTCGGCCGCGGCGCCGGCTTCGCGGGCCGCGGTCGGCCCGATCGTCGCCGAGCACGAACCGGCCGCGGCCCCGCCGCCTCGCGAGCCAGCTGCGACCGCGCGGCGATTGATCGCTTCGACCGCGCCGGCCGGCCGAATCGCGCCAGCCAGGACCGATTCGCCCCGAAGGTGTTGGTCAAGACGGCATCCGCAGCCCGCGGCGACGTCGCGGCGATGGAGATCGCGGACGTTCTCCGGATGCGTGAGGTTCCAGAGGCCGGATCGTCGTCGCCGCAGATCCAGCCCCGCGCGACCAGCCGCGTGCCCATGGCGGCGTCCAGGACCAGCGGACGCGCGCTCCAAGCTCGTCGAGGAATCGGCCAGCCGGGTCGCGCCAGCCGGCCGCCGCGGGCCGGCCGTGCGGCCTCGGCGCGGATGCGCCGGATCCGAGTCGGCTCAATCACGGGTCTTGGTCCGGTTGCGATACGCGTGCTGACGCGGACGAGGAACCGGTGCTCCTCGTCGGTCAGGGCACTGCGGCCTTCGCGGTGGAGCTTCTCGAGGATCTCGTCCATCCGCTTTTCCTCGGCGGCCTCGCGGGCCATGCGGCGCTGGCGGCGCAGCTCGGAGCGGCGGCGGCGCCAGCGCTTCAGGGCACTCTCGCGGTAGGGCCGAACCTTGGCCGTGCCGCTCTCGAGGCTGGTGTAGCCCTCGGAGAAGTCGTAGCCGAAGACGCCGTCCTCGAAATAGCCGCCGTCCTCGAGCATCCGCGCCTCGATCCGGACCAGAAGCTCGATCAGCACGGCCAGGGCGATGAGCGTCAGCCCGTCGGACGCCAGCTCAGACCAGCCGGACCACCCCGACGATCACCGAGCAGCACGGCGCAGGCTGTGGGCCGTCCAGCGGGGCGGCGATGCTCTCGCGCGACGAGACGACCGACGTGCTGGCCAGGTAGGCGCGGAGCATCCGGCCGCCGTCGAACGGCAGGGCGGGATCAGGTTGGCCAGCATCAAGACGAGTTCAGATAGCCGAACCAGCCGACGATCCACACCGGCGAGAGCGGCGCGGCCAGCACGCCGCTCGCGAGCCGCGGCGCGCCGGCGTCCTCGTCGTTGCCGAACGGGTTCCAGACGAACTGGGCGCCGCGCGAACAGGTTCACGCCGATGGCCGTGCCCAGGAAGACGGCCCCGCTGGTGACCGGCCCGGCCAGCGCGACCAGGAAATGCTCGCTCGACCGCGGCACGAACGAGGGGCCGACCAGGTTCCCCAGCGGCCAGAGGTGGACGTCCTCCTGGTCGCAGTCGAGCCAGGGGCCGTCACCGCATGGCCCAGCTCGTGCACGGCCAGGGCCACGAGCAACAGGCCCAGCCAGCAGGCGTCGCCGGGCAGCTGCCCGCAGCTCGCCCTTGGCCGCCAGCGTGACGGCCGCCGATCAGCAGCCGGAACACCACGAAGATGATCAGGATGACGTGGACCCGGACCGTCGTCCCGAACCATCGGCCTAGACTGATCGGCGACCAGGTCAGAGGATCGGTCATGGTGCCCACCCGGAGTCGGTTGCGATCGCGCCGCGGGACGTCGCTCCTCGCTCCTCATCCTAATCTAACAGCCGCCGCCGGCAGGTCGCAACGCGAGGCGGACGACATCGCACAGCCCGCGACGCCTCCGCGGGCCAGGTTGCGCAGGACCCGGACACCGCGGACGATGGAGCCCGCGGCCTTTCACGACGGGTCGCAATCTCGAGCGGGCCGTCCGCGATTGTTAGAGTACCACAGTATCCGAGGCGTCGTTCGCCCGATGATCCGCGACGCCCACTGCGACCGCCGCCCAGAGCTCGATTTCGCCGGAAATCCGCGTGACGGTCGAGCTCGGGCCGCGCTCCTACGAGATCGTCGTCGTCACCCGGCGGCCCGAGCGCTTCGGCGCGTTCGCGCGCGCGGCGCTCGAACGCGACCTGGGCCGGGCGGCCTGCCGCAGGGCCTTGATCGTGACCGACGCGCCGATCTGACGGCTCTCGCATGCCCGGCCGCTACAGGCTGCCTTCGCTGGGCTCGGGATCGAAGCCGGCGATCGTGGTCCTGCCCGCCGGCGAGGCAACCAAGTCGCTCGACCAGGCGGCGCGGCTCTATGACGAGCTGGTCGTCGCGGAAGGCCGATCGCCACACGCTGCATCGTCGCCCTGCGGCGGCGGCGTGATCGGCGACCTGGCCGGCTTCGTCGCCGCGACCTACGCCCGCGGCCTCCCGCTTGCTGATGGTGCCGACGACCCTGCTCGCCCAGGTCGACAGCTCGGTCGGCGGCAAGGTCGGGATCAACCATCCCGGATGCCAAGAACATCATCGGCGCGTTCCACCAGCCGGTCGGAGTCTGGATCGACACCGAGACGCTCGCAGACGCTGCCCGATCCGCGAGCTCCGCTGCGGCTGGCCGAGGTGGTCAAGTACGGCGTGATCCTCGATGCCGAGCTTTTTCGCCGACCTCGAAGCGAACGCCGCACGCGATCCTGGCCCGCGACGCCGGCGGCCCTGCGGCCGATCGTCGCCGCAGAGCTGCCGGCTCAAGGCCGAGCGTGGTCGGCCAGGACGAGCGCGAGGAGACCGGCCTGCGCGCGATCCTCAACTTCGGCCACACGATCGGCCACGCGATCGAGGCGGTCGCCGGCTACGGCGGCGCAGTACCAGCACGGCGAGGCCGTGGCCGTGGGCATGGTCGCCGAGAGCCGGCTGGCCGAGCGGCTGGGCTGGATCGGCGCCGACGTCGTCGAGCGCCTGGTCGCGCTGCTCGAGCGGCTCGGCCTGCCGACCTCGGCCGCCGGCCTCGATCCCGGCCGCTCTGCTCGACGCCATGGGCCGCGACAAGAAGAACCAGCGCGGCAAGTCCGCTTCGTCCTGCCGCGCGCGCTCGGCCGGGTCGAACTGACCGACGCCCCGGCGAGGCCGACGTCCGCGCCGTGCTCGTCGACTCTGATCACACCGACGACGTCGCAGCGGGATGCCTGATCGCGCGAGCTCCGCAGTTCGCATGCGGGAGCGTGCCGCTTGTCTGAAACCGACCGCCGATCGACCGGCTGCTCGACTTGATCAGCCTGACGATGGTCCCGGGCGTCGGGCCGCAGACCAGCCGCGCGCTGCTCGAGCGGTTCGGATCGGCCGGCCGCGTCCTGTCGGCGTCGCGGGCCGAGCTCATCCGCGAGTCGACCGGGGTCGGCCCCAAGCTGGCCGAGCAGATCGTCCGCGCCCGGCGCGACTTCGACGCCGAGGCCGAGCTCGAGCTCTGCCGCCGCAATCGAGGTCCGCGTGATCGCCGCGCGACGATCCGGACTACCCGCCGTCGCTCGAGAACATCCCCGACCCGCCGAGCCTGCTCTACGTCGAAGGGACGTCTCGAGCCGAGCGACCAGCTCGCCATCGCGATCGTCGGCTCGCGGCGGTGCACGCCCTACGGGGTCCGGATCGCCGAGCGGCTGGCGGCCGCGCTGGCCCGGACCGGCTTCACGGTCGTCTCGGGGCTGGCCCGCGGCATCGACGCCGCGGCGCACCGCGGCGCGATCAAGGCGGGCGGCCGCACGATCGCCGTCCTGGCCAACGGCCTGGCCTCGGTCTACCCCCCCGAGCACGACGACCTGGCCCGCGAGCGTCGCCGAGGCCGGCGCGCTCGTGAGCGAGATGCCGATGCGGCAGAGCCCGCTGGCCGGGCCTGTTCACCCAGCGGAACCGGATCATCTCCGGGCTCTGCGCTGGGCGTGGTCGTCGTCGAGGCGACGCCGCGCAGCGGCTCGCTCTCGACCGCGCGGCACGCCATGGAGCAGAACCGCGAGGTCTTCGCCGTCCCCGGCCCGGTCGACAGCCTCTCCAGCCGGGGCTGCCACCGCCTGATCCGCGACGGTGCCCGGCTGGTCGAGACGGTCGACGACATCCTCGAGGAGCTCGGGCCCTTGATCGCGAAATCCGCACCGATCCCGACGAGCCGCCGGTGCGCCACCCCGCCGAGCTGGCGCTCTCCGACTCGGAGCGATCGCTCCTGGGCCACCTCGACGACCACCCGACCGGCGTCGACGAGCTGATCGGCCGCACCGGCCTGACCGCCGCGCCAGGTCCTGGCCACCCTCAGCGTCCTCGAGATGAAGCGCCTGGCTCGCCGGCTGCCGGGCCACCGGTTCGTCCGGGCATGAACGGGTGGTCAGCCCGCCGAGACGCGCGGGCTCGAGCCAGCGAACCAGGTCGTCGACGACCTGCTCCCGGCCCAGCTCGTTGAACGGCTCGTGGAGCATCTTGGGGTAGATCAACAGCGTCTTGTCCTCGCTGCCGAGCCGGTCGAAGAACTCGCGCGAGGCGACGGGGTCGATGACGGGGTCCTGTGCCCCCAGCAGCATCAAGATCGGAGTGCGAATTTCGGCAGCACGGGCCAGGAGCAGCTCCCCCCCTCGACCATCCCGAAGAAGAGGCGAGGGCTCATGCGGCTGTGCCGCAGCGGGTCGGCGCGATGCTCCTCCTGAATGTCCGGGTCGCGGGTCAGCAGTTCGGGCGAATCTACCCCTCAAGGTGATCCACGGTGCGTACTTGCCAAGCAAACGGGCGACCATCAGCTTGGCGGCAGGGACGGTTACGACCAGCCGAAGCGCCGGGTTCGAGACGACCAGGCCGTCGATCGAGCCCGCTCCCCGCAGTGCGGCCCGCAAGGCGACCTGGCCGCCGTTGGAATGACCCAGCACGAACCGCCGCAGATCGGGTGCCTGGTGCGCCGCCCAGTTGACCGCGCTCGAGCAGATCGTCGGTCAATCCTCGTAAGCTAGCACCACGCCCCGCCGGCCGCGGCTGCGGCCGTGCCCGCGATAGTCGACCGCGATCACATCGAGCTCGAGCCGAGACCCCAGCGCCTCGGCCACGCGCTAGTAGCCGCCGCCATGCTCGCCAAAGCCGTGCGAGATGATCACAACCCCTCGCGGCGCCGGCCGGCGCCACCAGGTTCCCCGGAGCACCGTGCCGTCCGTCGAACGTATCTCGATCTCCCGCAGGGAGGTCTGCGCCGTCGCCGTGGTTTCGCTCAGGGTAATTGTCCGTTGTCGCCTGTGTCAGTTGCCGGCGTCTCGTCACCGGTTGCTGGCGACGATCGCTTGCCCGTTGTCTTTTGATCGCCCGCCGTTATGGCTGATCCTCTCCGGAGAATCTCCCTCGCCACCGAGAGTTCCCCCAGAGAAGTGTCATGCAGACCCGCTCGCGGTGCGGTCGCGAGCGCGACTGGCAACCGGTGACAACGACGGCGTCCAACGACCCGCAACCGACAACGAACAAGGTTATCTTTCGGTTTTTGGGGGGCGGTGTCCAGATTTTCGATGCGGTTTGGGCGCGGAGCTTGCGCGATGGCGAAAGATTGCAGGTTGCGGCAAATGCGTCGACGTCTTGTGACGGATACCGGCAACGGCCGAGGGTCTAGCGGTGCCAGATCCAGGTCCAGTGCCGGTCCGAGGTCATTGCCACCTCGCTCGGGGGAAGGCCCAGACGCTCGACGATGGCGCGGATCTCCTCGAGGGTCAGGGCAGCGCCTGAGCGATGCCTCGAAGAGTGCCCGCGCCTCCGGGGTTTCCGATCCGGCGTAAGGTCGCCACGAGCCGGAGCGATCTCGCCGTGCGAATCGGGCCGGGCCAGGTCTCGGACCATGAGCGTGCCACCGGTCGCGACCAGGCGGGCCATCGTCCGCAGAGCGGGCTCCGGGTCGGGGATATGGTGAACGATCGTGTTCGAGATCACACCCTCGAAACGGCCCTCGCCGAACGACTCGAGCAGTGACTTCGCGTCGCCGTGATGGCAGCGGATCCGGTGCGACAGGCCGGCGGCGGCGATGTTGACGGCGGCTTGCGCGAGCATGGTCTCGGCCAGGTCCAGCGCCAGCGATGCGAGCCTGGCGGTCGGCCGGGCCAGCGCGATCGGGATCCGCGCGGTGCCGGTGCCGACGTCGAGGATCTCGCCCCCCCGGCACGGTCCGTGGGCCGGAGAAAATCGGCGACGAACCGGGCGTTGACCTCGGAGTGGTCCATCGCGTCGTACTGGCGTACGTCCTCGGCGGTTTCCATCGCCTCGGGCTCGAGGACGCGCGGGATCATCGGTCGAGCGGCTCCCTGTCAAGCGCTTCCGGACCGCGGCGATGTCCTTGGCGGCCTGGGCCAGGCAAGCCTTGATGTCTTCGAGCGGATTCTCGTCGCTTCTCTTCGTATTCGATCGCCAGGCAGTAGTTGTACTTGTTCTTGAGCCAGCGCCTTGAGGAAATCGACCGTCCGCAGATCGCCCTGGCCGAGGATCGGTGAAGGTCGTTGGCGTCCTTGACGTCTTTCAAGTGGACGCCGTAGACCCGGTTGCCGAAGGCCTCGACCGCGTGGACCGGGTCTTCCTTGGAGCGCAGGAAGTGGCCGGTGTCGATGCAGCAGCCGATCTTCGGATGATGGTCCTTGATCGCCTTGCTGATCGTGTCGATCTTGGCGTAGCGGTGGCCCGGGCCCGTGGTTGTGGATGCCGACGGCGATGCCGAAGGTCTCGACCAGCTTGTCGAGGTCGTCGAAGCCGGCGGGGTCGGGGTCGGCCGAGAGGTATTCGAGCCCCATGGCCTTGGCGAACTCGAAGATCCGGCGATTGGCGGCGTGCGTCGCTTGCCGAGGTGGCACGACCCCGTAGCCGACCAGCGTCACGCCCGCGTCGCTCAAGCTCGCCGCTTGCACGTCGTCGCGGCCGCGTCGGATCATTCATCGGCACGTGGGCACGGAAACGACTCCCAGTAGTGAAGCCCCAGCTCCTTGGTCGCGGCCAGGGCTTTCGCGCAGGTCGGGCTGGCCGTCTCTGTCAAGCCGCGGAGCGAATAGCTCTGAAGCCCCATCTTGAAGGGCCTGTACGGGCTCTCCGGAGTCCTGGCAGCCCGCGCCGTCGGCCGCGCGCACGTCCGGCCCAGGCCGAAGCGCTCCCGCCAGGGCGACATCCGGCGGCGAGCACCTCGCGGCGATTCCAATGCCCGCTGATCGCGATGCGCATCCCATGATGATTCTCCCGTGGATAACCTCGTGATACCGCCACAGGTGCGACGTCGGAACCGACTCCGTCGCGTTCCTCGGCATCGTCCGACTTCCGACCGAAGCTATCCGAACCCCGGCGTCGATGCCAGCACCCCGCTCAAGAAATCCGACGAAACGTCGAGCACGCGGCTGCGGACGGCCCTTGAGAGTCCGGCTCGCGGGTTTGGTAAGATGCTCGTGCAGTCTGATCTTGAGTCGTCTCGTGATCGCTCCGAGACTGCAGACCGAGGACTTCGAGGGTAAAGCCATGCGGCCCCTTTCACGAGATCCTCGGGGTCTTGCATCCCGTTGGCGGCGGCGACCCGATCCCGCTCACGAAGCCCGAGATGGTGATCGGCCGCCGGCCCGGCTGCGACATCCGTCTCGATTACGAGAACATTTCGGGCAAGCACTGCAACGCTCAGGTTCTTGAACGGGATCTGGATGGTGCGAGACCTGGGAAGCACCAACGGCACGACCGTCAACGGCACGCCCGATGGCCAGCGAGCAGAGCGTCATGCCCGACGAAGAGCTCGGGATCGCCGGCCACATGTTCACGATCGAGTATGACCCCGCCGGGCCCGAAGCCTTCTTGAGCGCCCACAAAGACCTGGACGAGGAGGTCGTTCAGGAACGCCAGCGGCACTCGCTCATGGATCTCGCCGGGCTCGACACCGACGACGCCAAGACCAAGCGCCGCCAAGACCGCTCCCACGGTGATCGAGCGTCTTTCCGCCGACGAGGCGGAATTTGACGACGTCGTTCCCGAGCATTTCAAGACGGCCCCGAAACCCAAGAAACAACCGACCGACGATGATTTTTTCAAGATCATCGAAGAGGACGTGAAGAAGCCGAGCTGACGCTCGGCCTTCGGCGGTAGCACGAGCCCGGCAAGCCGCCGCCCCCAGTGACGAAAAGCCAGCAGCCGCGGGTGCAGCAGCCCCGCAGGGCCGACTTCCGGCTTTCAGCAGGCTGTGTTTCGGGATCCGCGACAGAATCTCGCCAGTTCTCGCAACCAGGCGCGTCCGGCTACATCGGTTCCCAATTCGCGGGTACCGCCGTTTTTCCAGAATCGCGAGATTCCCGACAAAAGACTGGTCGATTGCCACTGTCCTTTGACGCTCATATAGTCAGTCAGATCCATTATTTCGCTTTCACGAGATCCAGAAATGACCGCCCACTCATGGGTGCAGTCATGCCCGGAGACGTGCCTTTCTACCCTTCCATTTCAACACCCAGGAGAGCTGACGATGAGAACGATGTTACGTGGCATGGTCGGATTCGGTCTGGTCGCGCTCTTGGCCGGTCCGGCCTTCGCGCAGGGACAAGGCCGTGGCTTCGGCATGTTCGGGCGGGCGGCGGCATTTGCACGTTGATCGGGAATGAGAGCGTCCAGAAGGAGCTCAAGCTCGACGATCAGCAGGTCGCGAAGGCCAAGGAGATCGCCGACAAGAACCGCGAGAAGATGACCGCGGCTTCCAGGAATTCCAGGGCCTCGAGCAGGAAGAGCGCCGGACCAAGATGCAAGAGCTCACCAAGGACATGAACGAGTCGACGCTGAAGGCGATCGGCGAATTCATGAAGCCCGAGCAGATCGCGCGGCTCAAGCAGATCTCCTACCAGGCGCAAGGGGCGATGGCCTTCACCAACCCTGACGTCGTCGCCGAAGCTGAACCTCACGGAAGCCCAGAAGGGCGATATCAAGACGATCGCGACGAGTCCATGGAGCAGATGCGCGAGCTCCGCTCGCAATTCCAGGACGACCGCGAAGCCGCCATGAAGAAAATGGCCGAGATCGCAAGGAAACGCTCGCCAAGGTCACCGCCAAGCTGAACGACGAACAGCAGAAGACCTGGAAAGAGCTGATCGGCTCGCCGTTCGAGGTGGTCTATCCCCCTCGTCCGCAAAACTGAGCCACCCGATTACCGCGGTACTCCCGGGCGAACTGATCCCCCGGGCGCGAACCGCGACACTTTCTTGACGAGATCCCGGCGCACGACGGCCGGGATCTCGTTTTGCATTTATTCAACCGTCACGCTCTTGGCGAGATTGCGCGGCTTGTCGATATCACAGCCGCGCCGCAGCGCTGCATGGTAGGCCAGCAACTGAAGCGGCACCACCGCCAGGAGCGGCTGCACGATCTCGGGCGCATCCGGGATCGGCAGGAACACATCCGATAGCTCTTCCAGCGCGCGGTCGCCCTCGGTTCCGACGCTGATGACGAGGCCGTGACGCGCCTTGACCTCTTCCACGTTGCTGAGCGTCTTGGCGTGCAGAAAGCCTCGCGGCGCGACGAACACGCACGGCGTCGAGCGGTCGACCAGCGCGATCGGACCATGCTTCATCTCGGCCGTCGGATAGCCCTCGGCGTGGATGTAGCTGATCTCCTTGAGCTTGAGCGCCCTTCCAGGGCGACCGGATAATGCAGGTCACGCCCGAGATAAAGTGCGCTCGTGGCCGAAGCGAGCCGCTCGGCGGCTTCTTCGATCAAGGGCTCGGTCTTGAGGGCCTCGCCCAGCAGCGCCGGCACCGTTCGATCGCATCGATCACGGCCAGGCCGTCCGGGAATGAAAGATGCCTGAGGCGGCCGAGGTGCAGCGCGAGCAAGAGCAGTACCGTCACCTGCGCCGAGAACGCCTTGGTGCTCGCGACGCCGACTTCGGGCCCGGCATGCAGATAGATTCCCCCCTCGGCCTCGCGGGCGATCGTGCTGCCGACGGTGTTGACGATCGCGAGCGTGGGATGCCCGCGCCGTGGCCTCGCGCAGGGCGCCCAGCGTATCGGCCGTCTCGCCGGACTGGAGAGCACAAAGACGAGCGTCTGGTCGTCCAGTGGGGCGTTTCGATAGCGAAACTCGCTGGCGTATTCGACCTCCACAGGCACGTGGGCCAGCCGCTCGATCAGGTATTCACCGACGAGCGCCGCATGCCAGCTCGTGCCGCACGCGGCGAAGATGATGCGCCGCACGCGGCGCAGCCGGCGGTCTGAGAGGTTGAGCCCGCCGAATTGCGCCGTCGCGAGGTCGCGCCTCAGCCGGCCGCGGCAGGCGTCGATCACGGTCTCGGGCTGCTCGCGAATCTCCTTGATCATGTAGTGGGCGTGGCCGCCAAGCTCGACCGCGTCGGGCTTCCAGTCGATGCGATCGACCCTGGGCGTGATCGGCCCGTGTTCCAGATGGCGGATCTCGAAGTCGCGGGCGGTCAAGCGCACCGTCTCGCCGTCCTGCAAAAATGCCACCCGCGCGGTATGAGGCGCGACCGCCATCGGGTCGCTCGCCAGCAGATGCTCGCCTTCTCCGATGCCGACGACCATCGGGCTGCCAAACCGGGCGCCGACGACCTCGCCGGGAAACCTCGGGCTGATCACCGCCAGGCCGTAGGTCCCTTCCAGGCGCGGCAGGGCTCGCCGCAACGCCTCGAACAGGTCGTCGCTCGATTCCAGCTCGCGCGCGATCAGATGGGCGACGACCTCCGTGTCAGTCTGGCTGGCAAACGGAAATCCCTGCGACTGGAGCTCGCGGCGCAGGGCCGTGTGGTTTTCGATCACCCCGTTGTGCACGAGCGCGACGCTGGGCCCGCCCGGGCGGCCTCCCACGTGGGGATGGGCGTTATGATCGGTCGCCGGCCCGTGGGTCGCCCAGCGCGTGTGGCTGATCCCGCACATCCCCGGCGCGGGCTCGTGATCCAGCAGCTCTTCCAGCGTCCGCACACGGCCGGCGCGCTTGCGGACGATCAGCTCGCTCCGGTCGATGGTCGCGACGCCGGCGCTGTCATACCCGCGATATTCGAGACGGCGCAGCCCCGAGACCAGGATTGTCGCCGCGGCGTGTCCCCCCGTATAGCCCACGATCCCGCACATCACCACCGTCCTTCCTCGAATCCTCACGTCGCTCGCCGGGGGTGTCGTCCCCGAATGCGTTCCCAACGCCATTGTAGGATTGTAATGCCAAAACGTCGCGCAGCCCCTGGCCGAATTCCCGTGGCACCGGCTGATTGATGGCCCCGTATGCCTGGCCGCCGCCGGAATTCGGAAAACTGCGCGAAAAACACGGCGTGACGTCGGCATTCACGGCGAAATCTCGATCTGATCCAGGTCAGGTCGCCCGGGTGCGAACCGACCGCGATTCTCCCGTTCCACCCGCGACAAAATGCCGTTGACAGGCTCTGTTCGCTCGGCGATAGTGTCTGCCCGGCAGGACGGCCCTCGAGCGCGGTAAAGGACGAGCGCCGGGAGCCTCGGATTCTCGCCTCCGTACAGCAACAGGACGTAAGAAGGGCCGCAAGGACGAGGGCCTGGAGTGCTCACCTGCCCGTCTCGCCTTGCCGCACTTTTCCCTTCAGAAAACCTCGGCGTTCCAGGCGCGACTCGAGACACCAAGGATGGAGCCCGCGATGCGGATACTCGTCACCGGCGGAGCCGGTTACGTCGGCTCGACCATGGTCCCCATGCTGCTGGACCAGGGCCATCGCGTTCGAGTGCTCGACACCCTCAAATTCGGCGGACATGGCCTCCTGCCATGCTGCTCGAATCGTTTCTTCGAGCTGTCGAAGGGGGATCTGTGCGATCCCGCGGCGATCCGCGCCGCGCTGGACGGGATGGACGCGGTCATTCACCTGGCCGCCATCGTCGGCTACCCGGCGTGCAAGAAAGAGCCGCAGCTCGCGCAGACGGTCAACGTCGACGGCACCGCCAACCTGCTGCGCCATCGCAAGCCCGACCAGAAAGTCCTGTTCGCATCCACCGGCAGTATCTACGGCTCGATCCCCGACTACGTCTGCAACGAGGAAACGCCGCGGGCCCCGATCACACTCTACGGCGAAACCAAGGCCGCCGCCGAGCAAATGGTCCTGGAAGCCGGCAACAGCGTCGCCTACCGCTTCGCCACGGCATTCGGCGTCAGCAATCGCATGCGCCTCGACCTCATGCCGAACGACTTCACGTACCAGGCCGTCCATAACCGCAACTTGATCGTCTACGAGGGGGGCTTCAAGCGGACGTTCGTGCACGTCCGCGATATGGCGCGCTCGTTCCTCTTTGCACTCGAGCGCTGGAGCGAGGTCAAGGACGACGTTTACAACGTCGGACACGAGACCATGAACTTCACCAAGGAAGAGGTCGCCCGCAAGATCCTCGAACACGTCGACTACTACCTCCACTTTGCCGAGGTCGGCTCCGACGCCGATCAGCGCAATTACGAAGTCTCTTACGAGAAGATCCGCAAGAAGGGCTTCGAGACCACGATCGACCTCGACCGAGGCGTCGCCGAGCTGGTGCGCGCCGCCCGGCTGATCGAATTCCAGAATCCGTTCGCCAACGTCTAGGCCCGCCGGCACAAGCGGCCCGTCGCGGCGGCCACAACCGCCTGCGGCGCACACTGCCCGGGCACCGCGACGCCGGACCGCTCCGCTGCCGGAACCCTCGATCGATGCCCGGACCCTTGATTCCGCTGGAGCACCTTCATGAAGAGCTTCTGGTCCGATAAACGCGTGACGGTGACCGGAGGGGCCGGCTTCCTGGGCCGGCACCTGGTCAAGCGGCTGGAGAGCTACGGCGCAAAGGTCTACGTCCCGCGCCAGCGCGACTACAACCTGGCCTCGCTCGAGCCTGCATTACGCTGCCTGCTCGAGCATCCCTGCGATCTCTTGTTCCACGCGGCGGCCTATTACGGCGGCATCGGCATCAATCAGAGCGAGCCCGCCAGGCTCTATTACACCAACCTCGTCATGGGCGCCAAGCATCATGGAGGCCGCGCGGCTGGCGAGGGTCGCCAAGGTCGTCAATATCGGCACCGCATGCAGCTATCCCGGCTACCTCGAGGGTCACCTGGCGGAACAGGACCTCTGGGCCGGGCCGTGCCATGCCAGCGTCGTCAATTACGGTCTGACCAAGAAGATGCTCGCCGTGCAAGGCGAAGCCTACAAGAAGCAGTACGGCCTGGACTCGATCCATCTCATCCTCACCAACCTGTACGGGCCAGGCGACTCGTATAACACCGAGCGCTCGCACGTGGTCGCCGCCCTGGTCCGCAAGTGGGTCGAGGCCGAGATCGCGAAATCCCCCAGCCTCGAGGTGTGGGGCACCGGCAAACCGGTCCGAGAGTTCATCTACGTCGAAGACTGCGCCGACGCGATCGTGCTGGCGGCCGAGAACTACAACGACGTCTCGCTGCCGCTAAATATCGGAACCGGAATCGGCACCTCGATCCGAGAGCTGGTGGAGACGATCAATGCCGTCACCGGCTATCGCGGACGGATCGCCTGGAACACCGATAAGCCCGACGGCGCCATGATGAAAGTGCTTGACGTCTCGCGCATGAAACAGGTGCTCGGCGGCTGGGAGCCCCCGACGTCTTTGAAAAACGGGCTCGCCGAGACAATCGCCTGGTACCGGGCCAACAAATCCGAGGCGGACGCAAAATGGTGACCTCGCGCCGGTGGATCCGGCATGTGACGGCGCTCGATCGCGGCGGCAACACGAGTGCGGGCCTGGCCTCCGAGGGGCATGCGACCGATCCGCGCCGCGAAACGGCGGCACCGGCGGTCGAATACGGCTCATCGATCAGGGAGGGCCGCGGCGAGCGCATTCTCTTCATCAATCAGTATTACTGGCCCGACCACGCCTCGACCGCTCAGCACCTGACTGACCTGGCCGAATCGCTGGCCGAGCGCGGTTATGAGTGCCATGTCCTCTCGTCGCAGAGCCGCTACCAGCCCGGCGAGCCCGCGCCGCCGGCCCACGAAGTGCGCGCCGGCGTCGAGATTCATCGCGTGCCTGCGACCTCGCACGGACGGCGCGGAACCCTGGCCAGGATGACCGACTACCTCACCTTCCACGCGCTGCGCGCTGGCAAGGCGCTTTTGCTCCCGCGCTTCGACGCCGTGGTCACCCTGACCACGCCCCCCTTGATCGGCTTGATAGGAACGGCGCTCCAGCGGCTGCGCGGGACGCGGCACGTGTACTGGAGCATGGACCTCCACCCCGACGCCAGCCTGGCGCTCGGCAGAATGTCGCCGCGAAGCGTGTTCGGAAGTTTGATGTACCGCTTGAGCGGCTTTGTCTACCGGCCGCGCCGACAAGGTCGTCGTGCTTGGCCCGTACATGGCCGACCGGATCGCGCTGAAGCTCGTGCCGCCGGAGCGAATCGTGACCATTCCGGTCTGGAGCCGGCGCGACGAGATCTACCCGACGCCACGCGCCGTCAATCCGCTGCGCAAGTCGCTCGGCCTGGAAGACACGTTCGTCGCCATGTACTCCGGAAACATGGGGCTGGCCCATTCCTTCGACGAATTCCTCGAGGCGGCTCGGCGGATGCGGCACCGGGCCGACATCGCGTTCCTGTTCGTGGGCGGCGGCCCGCGCGAGCGCGAGGTGAAAGCCGCCATCGAGCGCGAAGGACTGACCAGCATCCGCCTGCTGGACTACGTCCCGCGGTCGCAACTGCACGTGTCGCTCTCCCTGGCCGACGTTCATCTGATCTCGATGCGGTCGGAGATGACTGGAATTGTCGTGCCGGGCAAGCTCTATGGAGCGATGGCCGCGGGCCGGCCGGCGCTCTTCGTCGGCCCCGAGCACTGCGAGCCGGCCGACACGATCAGAAGCGCAGGCTGCGGCTTCACGGTCTCTCCCGGCGACGTCGACGCCCTTTGCGCCGCGCTCGAGCGACTCGCCCGCGACCCGAGCGTCGGCCGCCGCATGGGTGAGCGCGGCGCTCGGCGTTCCTGGCGCACCACGAGCAGAAGCTCTGTTGCAACGCGTGGGCCGAATTGATCGCCGAGCTGGTCGCGCCGCCGCAGGGCGACCTGCTGCGACCCTCGTTCTCGTCACCACCACAAAGCCCAAGCCGCCACGTTCCTGCCCGGTTCTTTCCTCGTCCCGATCGACTCACCGCCGGCGGCCGGCTTTCGTCAGTCGCCGCGAGCTCCATGGCCCAGGGAGGGCCCTTGCCGTGAGATCCCCAATCCTTTGCCTCGCCGTCGTGACGGGAAGCGTGTGGCTCATGCCAGCGGCACAGTCCGCCGAGCCGTCGCCGGCCAATGTCGCTGAAATCCAGGCCAAACACGACCGCGCGTTCATCAACGAGCTGACCGAGTACCTGCGCAAGAATCCCAGGGCCGCCGATCGCGACCAGGCGTACGCTGCGCTCTTCAACAAGGCGATCGAGCACGACTGGTTCGGCGAAACCGAGGATCTCGGCCGGCAATACCTCAAGACCGACCCGGACGGCCCGGTAAAGGCGCTCGCGCAGATCGTCTTGACGATGGCGCGAGCCCGCGCGGGACGATTTGACGAAGCGCTCGCGCAGTTCCGCGAGCTGATCCAAGGGCTGAATCAGAGCGAGCAGGAGGAATTCGCCGCGAGTTTCTCGGAGGACCTGGCCGACCTGGCGATCACAGCGGGCGAGTTTGCGACGGCGCCGCGAGGTTTACACCACTTTGCTGGCGCGTTTCAGCGACAGCCCCAACCTCCGCCAGAAGACCCACACCGAGCTGAAGCGTCTCGACATGGTTGGAAAGCCGGCGCCGGCGTTTGCGGCCGAGGACATCCAGGGTAAGCCGGTCCGCCTCGCGGCCTACCGCGGCAAATACGTCCTTGTCGACTTCTGGGCCACGTGGTGCTCGCCGTGCATCACTGAGCTGCCCAGTTTGCAGGCGGCGTACCGCAACTTTCATGACGCGGGCCTGGAAATCATCAGCGTCAGTCTCGACGAGAACAAGACCGCCGCCGTCGATTTCGCCAGGGTCCGCAACCTGACCTGGCCGCAGCTCCACAACGCCACGAGTGCAGCCGACCTGGTCGGCGTCTTTGGCGTGAACTCGATCCCCGCCACCGTCCTCATCGACCCCCAGGGCAACGTGGTCCGGCTCGACCTGAAAGGGAAAGCCCTGGACGACACGCTGGCGCGGCTGATCAAGAAGTAGGTGGCCAGCCGCCGCTCCACGTAGCCTCCCGTCGCACCGGTCATTCCGCTCCCGGAATCCCGGGCTCCGGCGCGGCGTCGACGTCGCGTGCCGCGGCAGCGAGTCGTCGGCCGGCGTCTTCGAGATGGGACGCGTCGCGCCCGGGGAGCTTTTCCTCGCCGATCTCGAGCGCGCCTGGAGCGCCGGCCGCGGCCTTGTGAAACGCTTGATAGACCAGCCGCCGGGCCGAGATCAACAACGTGTTGAACACAAACGTGAACAGCAATGCAGGCGTGATACTCGCGCCCTTGCATGGCCCTGAGGTACGATTCGTCTCGTGTGGCACCGGTACTCAAGCCCATGCCCGCGATCGGGCTGATGCTGAAGATGAACTGCGCAGGCTCCGTCGAGCCGCGATAGCCCGAGGCCATCATCAAGATCGTGCCGGCGACCAGCGGTAGCACCCACGCCAGGAACAGAAAGAGCCCGAAGTACATCACGCCCCGCGCGCCAAACCTGAGCTGGAAATACTGCATCGCCAGCCCAAAATACGCGACCACCAAGACGCCTGTCGCGATCCCCATCGGGAAGGCGGAATACACCGGCGACGGCATGCCGGCAGGCGGCACCGGGCTGCCGTGCCATGCGGCCGTCGCGGTCACGAGCACGATGGCACACGCGATCACCAGAAAAACCCGGTTCAGCGACAGATCGTGCCACGGCGGCAGGTGGCTCAGCCCCTGTTTTTGTGCTCGCCACAGGCCCTTGACGTACTCGGCCTGGGTCGGCGTCACCATCGGCAACAGCACGATCGGCGTGATCACCAGCAGGTACAGCACGAGCAGAGTAGCGTCTCGTAGTATTCCTGGGCCCAGATCGCCCCCAGCAGCAAGAACGACGAGCTCGCCATCGCAGCTATCGCTTGCGGTTTGGAGAGGGCGTGAATCCGCTCCGACGACATTTTTCGCAGGCACGCCAGGTAAATGAAGAACAAGACCGCCGCGATGTAGATGACGACGAATGCCAGCCAAGGGAGCGAGATGCCGTAGAAGCTGATCCTTTGATCGTAATCGACGAGGATGGCGGAGCACGAAAGCCCGAAGAAGAGATTGCCGCCGAAGATCATCAGAAAAACGACCAGTCCCACCACGCCTCGCGAAGTCGTCTTGGGCCTGGCGACCAGTCCGTTCAAAAGCGCGAGCCCGTGAAACAGCCACGCGACCGCAAACAAGAGGATCATCAACTGGATGAACCCGTGCACACTCGGGGCCCCAAAGGCCAGGCAAAGTGCAGCATACGGGAGCGTGGTGGCGAACAAGACATATTCGCGAATCGGTGCGCCGAAGAAAAACCCGAGGGTGAGCTCGGCCGGCGACAAGGGCGACACGCGGTGAAAATCCAGGATTCCCGAAGCGCGCCGCGCCGCCGATCGCGGTCCCGACCTGGGCCGCCCCCATGATGACCAGCACCACGACCTGGAGCGACAGCAAGGTCGCAAAGGCGCCGCCGGTCGGAAACGTGTTGAGCTGGTATCCCCCCAGGCGATGCACAAGCACAGCACCTGCACCACCACGATTGACGTCAGGAGGGCCTGTTTGCGCAGCCGCGACCGCACGTGCTTGATGAAAAGCGGATTGTCGAACCAGCCGCGCACGCGTTCCCAGTCCATCAAGAGAGCTCCTTCGATCCCACCTTCAGAAACAGGTCTTCCAGGTTATCCCTGCCGCCGCTGGAACGAGGCAACGCGAACCCCTTTGTGAACCAGCGCCGTCAGCAGCTCGCTGGCCATCGCGGTGTCTCCGCGGAACCGGAATTCGTAGGCGCCGTTTTTGTGCTCGATCGGCCCGGCCCGCTCGTCCGCGGCGATCGTCGCCAGGAAGATCTCCGGCTCGCCCAGAATTTCGACCGAGATCAAGGAGTCGCCCATGACCCGGCGGTTGACCTCGTCGATCCGGCCGCTCACCACGAGCTCGCCTCGTTCCATGATCGCCACCGACGTGCAGAATTCATTCATCTCGGCCAGGATGTGCGACGAGATCACCACCGTCGTCCGCTGCTCGGCAAGCCGGCGGAGGATGTTCTTGAGGTCGATGCGACCCTGGGGATCGACTCCGCTGGCCGGCTCATCGAGCAGCAGCACCCGCGGGTCGGGGATCAGCGTCTTGGCCAGCATCAGCCGCTGGCGCATGCCGCGCGACAGCTCGACCACCAGCGACTCGGCTTCTCCGTCAAGCCGACCATGTCGAGAAACCGCTCCACCTCGGACCGGCCGGCTGTCGCGGGGAATCCCATAGCTGGCGGCGAACAGGTCGAGGAACTCCCAGACCTGAAGGTCTTCATACACCGGCGGAAAATCGGGCATGAACCCGATCGATGCGATAACGTCCTCGGGTGCTCGCGCACGTCGACGCCCATGACCTCGATCTCGCCGTAGGTGGGCTCGATCAGGCCGAGGATCGCCCGCATCGTGGTCGTCTTGCCCGCGCCGTTGGGTCCGATCAGGCCGCAGACCTCACCCGGCTCGACCTCCAGCGACAGGTCGCGAACCGCCAGACGTTATCGTAATCGACCCGAAGGTCGCGGATCCGGATCATCGCTCATGCCCCATCGCAGGACGCCAGAGGATCGCCCCTCATTTCGCTACCACGCCTGTTTGCCGGCTCGTTGCCTGATGAATCCTCGGCTTCAGCCGGGCCCAAGCCGCCCTCGCTCGCTCGTTCTGGAGACGATCAACAAGAGGTTGAAGCTGAATCGTCAAGTCGGTGATTTCCTTGCGGAGTAATTCGCCGGGTTCGCCGTTTTCTGGGCCGAATCCAGCCGAACGGCGAGCTGCTCCGCGGTCGAGATCGCTCGTTCCAGGCTCGCGAGCGCCTGGGCCTCTCCGGCAGGGTGACCCGCAGTCTTCACGGCCTGTTCGAGCGTCTTGTGCTTCCGTTTCTCGCGTTCCATCGTGCCTGCTTGGCCAGTTCATCCGACCTGTGAGTTTCGACCTCGGCTTTGAGCTCCTTCACTGCCTTGGGCCGGGTAAACTGCTCCAGAACACTCAGCTTCGATTTCGCCGTTTCGAGCACAGCCTGGCTCTCGGCTCTTGTAGCTCCGAGTCCACGACGGCCTCTTCGAACCGGGAAGCATTCGCGACGTCCTGCGCCACTCCTTTTGACACCACCTCCTTGATCTGCGCGTGTCGTTCCTTGGCGACCTCGATCGTGTCGCAGTTTGCTTCAGGTCGCTTTCGGCCAGCATGATTTCTCCCTCCACCGTCGCTCTGTCCTGTAGATAAATGCCGGTTTCATACTCGACGACCGCGATCTCGGCGATCTCGCCGTGAGCTTGGCGTTTACGTAGTCCGCCTTTGCGGATCGACCGGATCCCCTGGCTGAACGCTTCCATTTCTGGCTGGCGGGCCGCATCGAAGCTCTCGACGAGCTACGCCCCCAGAGCGGCGATCTCTTCTTGCAGCTTCCGCAGCGCGTCTTGCGGTTCTCGGCTGCGAACCGGGATGGTGGCTGCGCGACTCCACCCTCGGCCTTCCCCTCACCTTGTGGAAGACCGGCGGCGCGTGCGGGTGTCGTCCGGACGTTTAGACAACCGATCGACAGGTACGAGTGCGGCGCCGACGAAACTCACGGCGACCCGCCCGGACGTTGAGTTCGAACGCCGATAATGCTCCTCACACGACCTGTCCCCGATGATTCTTCGAAACCGAAGCCGCAACATGGCACCCTCCCTCTCCCGAGAAAGCTATGGAGCGAACGCAAGCCGGGGATCAGGTCATCCCTCGCGGCACGGAACAGAGCCGGATCGCAGTCGCCGCCGAACCCCGGGCGCGCCGGCCGGCCGAGCCGTTGCTTCAATTTCTCGAGCTCGCCGGAGGCTTGCTCGCTCCGGGCTTGTTCGACAATCGCATCGAGTAGTCGCGCCGGATCCTTAATTTCTTTTCGGAGCGATTCGCCGGGCTCCCCGCTTTTCTCGCTCGCGTCCAGCTTGGCACTCAACGACTCTTCGATCCGGATCGCGCGTTCCAGCAGCTCGAGTACTCGTTTCTGATGGCCGGCAATCGGAACCACGCTGGAACTGCTTCAGCTTCACGAGCTTCGCTTCCTCGATCGCCACGGTCGCCTGCTTTGCCAGTAGGTCGGAACGAGCCTTCGCCAGCACGGAATCGACCTCTCTCTGTCGCTTGGGACCCTCATACTCCACCAGCATCCTCATTTTCGACTGGGCGATTTCAGCGAGCTCAGTTTTGCGGACCTGCATCTGCGCCATGGCCACGACACCCTCAAAGTACCACTCGTTGGCGAGATCGTCTGCCGAGGGTTTCGCCGTCTGGCGCCTGGCCTGCGGGCCGGTGCTTGAACAGTGCGTACTGCTCGCGGGCCGGGGCCGTTGCTTCGGCCGATTTTCGCTCGGTCTGGGCAAGCTTGATCTCTTCCACGGCGAACGCCTTCTCTTGCTTGAAGGGCTTCCTTCCATTGCTTGACGGCGATCTCGGCGGCCTCGCGGCGGAGCTCGCTCGGCAGCGAGCCTTGCCGATTGATAACGAGACTCTGGCTCACGGCGCCATCCTGTGGCTGCGGGGCTTCGTCCAGGCTGGCGAGGACCTTGGTCCCAGGCTGACCAACTGAGTGCAGCGTTCTCAGATGTCGCGCGTCTCGGAGATAAGTCGCGACTGTCCGCTCACGGTGACCTCTCGGCGATTTTCGCCAGCCCGCTTGCGCTCCAGGCGGCCGGGGTCGATTTACGGATGCGAACGGAGGCTGAACGCCCTGCACGCAACGACGGCCGCAACGGCCAGCATGCCCGGTGGCCCGCACAACCCTCGGACGCCGCGGGATTCGGCTCGGGGGTCTTCTGGCCAGGGATCTCGCGCGGTCCGGCGAAAACCGGCAGCGACATGGCCTTCTCCTCCCCGGCGTCCAGGGCCGGCGGTCCAACGGCAAATCAATGCATCTCGCTCTGCCTGTGGCCCGGCGGCTACGGCCTAGAGCCTGTTATGCATTGTCAACTCCGCGCCTCAAGCAGGAGTGCGAACCGATGTCGAGACAATGCGGAAGCAAACGGCGGCGGCCGGCAGCCCTCGGATGTTTTGTCACATCGTCATGAAAGAAGCCGCGATTTGGCACAAGTGGCAACTTTTGGGTCATGGACGGTGCCATTCTGGCACAGACCAAAAGTATCTCATAGTCTGGTTTCGTAGGGCTTGAACGGCCAACGCCGCGCGTCGCCATATGCCATTTTGGCACTCGCCGTGCCACCGGCAATTTCGGCTTACCTGGACACTCAAAGTCGGGGTTGTCGCGGCGCTCACTTCCGCTGCGTTGCACGCTTCTCCCCCCCGCGCAAAGGGGGGGGCGGGGCCGGCTTGATCATCGCAGTCGGCGCAATGCCAGGCTTGTTCCTGCTACGAACAAGACTTGAACAAACCGGATTTTGAACAGAAGCTAACGAAGGAAACGAAGTTGCGCCAAGAAGCTCGGGAGAGGAGGAGATGCCCATGATCTAAACCTTTCATAGGAACCCTGCGGGTGCGAATCCCGTCCGGTAGAGCTTGCGGACCAGCAACCGGAAGCGAGTCTTGCGTGGTGGCGGGCGACTTCCACTGCGAGGCGTAGACAGCGAGACCAAATGCCGTGTGATAGAGCCCCGAAATCCTACTCGTGGCGAGCCTCCGTCGTCTTCGTATGCGGGGGCCATGCCGGATCCGTTGACACGGGGTCCGCTCCCGCGGATCCGGTCCCACCGGGGTCTGAGAGCAGGGCGAATGGTCATGAGGGTTCCCCGGGAACTTGGGAGATCCTGACAGTTCTTCGAAGACGACCGGATCGGGAGCAACCGGTACAGCAAACTCCGGGACGATCCGACGGCTCAGCGTCTGGGGCCGCACGGGGACGAATCGCAGACGATCCGAGGTATCGCCGAGCGAAGGAAACGAAGCGAAGCGAAAAGGCTGTCAGGAGGTCGCAGCACTCCATAGTACCGATGAACCAGGGGAACGGCCCGAGGGACCCTGGGGAGGGAAGGGGGTGCCATTTCACGAACCGCTGGAGGGAAACATGCCAGGTACGCCGAGACCTGATCCGGTGTCAACAAAACGCCAGCGGATAGCGGAACTCGCTCGGAATTGCCGCGACATGGCCTTCACGACTCTATCGCACCACATCGACATCGCCTGGCTACGCAAAGCCTATGACCTGACTCGCAAAGACGGGGCGGTCGGCGTAAACGGACAAACCGCGGCGGAATACAAGGCAAACCTGATGGGCAACCTTCAGGACCTACTCAACCTCGTCAAATCCGGCACGTACGTGGCCCCACCGGTGCGACGAACGTATATCCCCAAGGCAGGCTCGAACGAGACCGCCCGCTAGGGATACCCACGTTTGAGGACAAAATCCTCCAACGTGCGGTGCTGATGGTGCTCGAGCCAGTGTATGAGGCGGACTTTCAGGACGTCTCTCACGGATTCCGGCCCGGACACGGCGCTCCCACGGCCATCGGCTCTCTGTGGAAGCATGCGATGAAGCTGGGCGGCGACTGGATCGTGGACGTCGATCTTCGAAACCTTCGACACGATCGACCATGGCCATTTACGGGAGTCCTCAAGCGTCGGTACGCGCGGTGTGATCCTGCGTCTGATCGGTAAATGGCTCAAAGCTGGGGTGCTCGAAGAAGGGGTGCACACGACCCTGGAAGTGGGCACGCCTAAGGTGGGGTGATCCGCCCCCTGCTGGCCAACATCTTCCTACACTATGTGTTGGACGAATGGTTCGAGCAGGAGGTCCGCCCGCGTCTGAAGGGACAAGCCTTCCTGATCCGTTATGCGGACGACTTCGTCATCGGGGTAGCCCGTGAAGACGACGCTCGGCGGATTCTGGAGGTCCTGCCCATGCGAATGAGCAAGTACGGCTTGACGGTTCACCCGGAGAAGACACGCCTGGTGCGGTTCACCCCGCCCGAGTAGCGACTCTGTCCCACGGCTCGGCAACTTCCGAACCGCGGACCTTCGACTTTCTGGGTTTCACCCATTACTCGGGATCGAACCCGACAAGGCGGATGGGTGATCAAGCGTCAGACGGCGAAGGGCCGATTTCGACGTGCGTTACACGCGGTCTGGGAATGGTGCCGGAAACACCTGCACGACCCCGTCCAGAATCAACACCGACAACTCAGACTCAAACTCCAAGGCCATTACGCGTACTACGGGATTACGGGGAACAGCGGTCGCCTCTCTGCCTATAAGCGAGGCGTGCAGGATATGGAAGCACTGGCTCGACCGACGTGATAACCCCGGCGCGATCACCTGGGCTGACTATACACGCCTGTCCCGCCACTACCCCGCTCCCCAATGCACGGATTGTCATCGGATTTGATCCGAGCCGCGTAGCGAATTCGTGAATTGAGGAACCGGATGCGGGAAATCTGCACGTCCGGATCTGTGGGAGCCCTGGGGACTCAATCCCCAGGCGACCCGGCGGGAGGGACCCTGGCCGAATTCTCCGAATTGATAAATCGCACAAAGAGACTTGCGAACCGCGGGGCCATTTTTGAAGTTGCTCGCGAGAACGGATCCTGGGTTCGTATGCGATCGGGTGATACAGGTCTGGGCGACCTGACGCCCAGGATGAGTGCGCCGAGGTTCTCGTTGACTTGATCCGCGTTCATCATCTTG
>CAWDZZ010000028.1:0-768773 GCA_963806595.1 uncultured Isosphaeraceae bacterium
GTACTTATCCCTGCTACCCCCTGAGTCACTGACGACGCCACATTTAATGCAGCATTAGAATAAATTATTCCACCACCACCGCCACCACCAGGACCATGCTGAGTAGCACCTACTGCTAAGGGATCATTGCTTCCACCATCTCCACCATTGGCAGTAGCCGTAATTCCAGCCTGTCCGCTATTTGCATAGATTAAAATACTTCCTCCGGCACCACCACCGCCAGATCCATCGATCTGTACGGTACTGTTACCAGTAGCTCCGTTAGCGTTGATTGTTCCTATTCCAATAATTGTAGATGAATTGATGATTACCATTCCACCGCCCGTCGCACCACCACTGGCAGCTCCGCCGCCGGGTATACCCGTAGCGTCATTAGTTGTACCTGCTCCACCACCACCTCCCATGATCAGACGACTTGGGCTATAATAAGTTGTTATAGGATAAATTGGTGCCGCACCATAAGTTTGTAGTGGTGTACCACCATGTCCGCCACTTAAACCAAACGAAAACCAACCATTACCTCCAAGACCTCCTACACCGCCATTTCCGCCACCGCCTCCACCTGCATTTTCATCATTGTTTGCAGGACGACTATCTGATGCACCTCCTCCGGCATTACCAGCGCCACCGCGTGCATAGCTACCACTTGGATATCCTTCATTCGCTGCGCCATTATCGACGAGCACATTATTAACCGTTATGTAACGTGGTGTCCCTGCAACTCCTTCACCTTTACTTGCGTGAGCGGCAAGAGTTGAAAGACTATAATAATCGGTTTTGTTTGTACCTGCCGCACCGCTTAGTGCACGACCGCCACCACCACGAAAGCCCGCCCCAGCCGCATTTATGGTTTTACCATTAAAATCTAACTGATTTACGGCACTTATTACTGTTATCCCACCTGTCGAGCCATTCCATTGCGGAGTGGTAATCATAGCACCCAATTGTATATTAAAATGAGTTGATACCCGGATCACCTGGTAAGTATATTGACCAGTTGCTCCAAAAGGCGCATATTGATAATTGTAAGTAAGTCCTGCCGCAAGATTCAATACACCTCCTCCGACCGGAACTGCATTGGTTGCAACTGCAAATTCCATATTACCTGCAACCAAATTTGTTGAAGTCATTCCGCTACCTACATTTGCATTACCACCATATGTAGCAAGGTTTTTAGCAGCTGGCACAAAAATCTGCGCACCCTGCATTTGAATAATTAATACTATATCACCGGTTGCGATTGGTGTATTCCCAAAATTCGGACCAGCACCAATAGCTCCTAAAGTGATAGAAGTAGCACCGATAGCAACATTGGCCTGAGTACCCGGATAATAAGTATTTTCATTATTAATCAGAACCGTAGTTCCGGCCGCGGGACAATTCTGAGCCTGAAGCACAATTCCATTAAGAATGAAGAATATAGCCAGTATAACGGCTTTAATTCCACGCAGCTGCACAGCTCCTTTAAGATCGCCTGGGCGATCGCCTCCTTTATATTTTTACTGTAAGATATTACAGCGTTTAGGTAAACTTTTTTCATAGACACGGTTTTTGACACACCTAATGGTTTCAATTGGCATACCAATTCAGAAAACCATGATTTTGAAGGGATTATCCTCTCTTGTCTGAAAGGGTTTTTCCCATTTAGAGAATGTCATTCCTATATTGGATTCCTTCGCCATACGTCTGGCAGAAGTAAGTGTAATAACTTAGTTGAAGCTTGAATTATTGCGTTTTTGGGAAATATTCGTTATTGTCCCGGAGGCGAAATTTTGAAGCGATCCGCCAGATATCCGAGGTCATCGACGACCGAATTCATGAGGGGTATTCCATTTTTTAGGCGCTCCGATTCCATGATTCTCTCCGGATCGCCGGGTACCATTACCTGTTTAAAATCCCGGGCTGGTTTTGCATTTCTGAACCTTTTAAGCCACTGGTCCATATCTTTTTTAAAGTCTGCAGATTTCCGGAAACCATCAATCCGCATCGCTCCGAAGAAATGCCCGATTCCTTTTCCCGGCATGTTTTCGGGAACCGGGATAAAGGCCGGGAAAGGGGGTACCCAGGGACCATAATTGGCACCACTTAACACCCCTGAAAAAATGTCCACGATAGCACCCAGTGCATATCCTTTATGACTCCCATGTTCCCGGTCACCACCCAGTGGTAACAGGGCACCGCCTGCTTTCAATTCGTGTGGATTGGTAGAAATCTTACCATCCTTATCCTGTATCCAGCCTGTCGGTGCTTCCTGGTTTTTCCTTTGTAAAATTTCCAGCTTACCATTTGCCGCTGTTGTCGTTGCCAGATCAGCAACAAATGGTGGTTCCTTGTCTGCAGGTACAGCGACACATATAGGATTCGTTCCTAAAAGTCTTTCAATAGAAAATGTTGGAGCAACCAGCGCGCTGGCATTTGTCATGACGATACCAATCATTTCATAATCCAATGCCTTCATAGCATGATGTGCTGCAATTCCGAAATGATTGGAATTTCTGACAGCGATCCAGCCACTGCCAACATTTTTTGCCTTGCTGATGGCGAGATCCATCGCAAATGGCGCCACTACCAATCCGAGGCCGCTATCCCCATCGACCACGCCGGTCGATGGAGTTTCATGTACCAATTGGATATCGGGCCCGGTATTGGCACGACCGGCATCCCATAATCGCACATAACCCTGAAGTCGGGCAATACCATGTGAATCGATGCCACGCAGGTCGGCTCTTAGTAATCCGGTTGCAGCCAGACCCGCATGTTCATCGCTGCAACCGATGGCGATAAAAACATTTTTGGTAAACTGTAAGAGACGATCATAATCAAAAATCTTTTCCATGCATCATTATAAAAGTTTGTCAGCGAGTTTCATGGTGACCGGATCCCAATGGATTATTTTGTTTTGAAAATAACTTTCATTTGCAGCCAGACAGGGTGCCGCTGCGCGGAAACCAAATACAGGATCTTCTATTACAGGTGTTCCGACGCGCACTCCTTCAAAGAAATGTCCAAAATGTTCAATATCTGCGTTGAAATTTTCCGGTGCGTGAAAAACAGTATCAGGTTCTGTCTGATCTTTCTGATCCGCTTCTGACCATTTCGCATTATAAGCTTTCAGTAATTCATCCTGCATTTTTTTCGGATAGGTTTCAAGCGCATCCCAGCCACCAATGCCCGGAGCCTTCGACATTTTATGATGGCGGATTGAGTAGCCGTCTCCTTCCAGTGTAAGCACACCTTCAGATCCTATAAACTGGGTTCCTCCCGATTCGCCGTTCCCACTGATGAAATCAACCCGGAGCATAACCTGGAATTCCGGATGTTCTGCTGTTTTGGGATATTGCATTACACCTGCCATCACATCAGGTACATCACGGCCATCCTGCCAATAACAGGTTTGTCCGGATGCATATATTTTTTCAGGTCCTTTCGAATTCGTGATCACATTAATTCCTGTTAAAAGATGTACAAAAAGATCTCCCGCCAATCCGGTCCCAAAAGCCCGGTAATTTCTCCACCAGAAAAACTTTTTCGGATCATATGGTTCATCTTTCATTCCTGTGATGTATCGTTTCCAGTCAACAGTTGATGATGATTCATCCGTTGGCATCGTATATTCCCAGGCACCCAGGGCACTCTGCCTGTCGAAATTGGCAACCACCATGGCCAGCTGACCAATGGCGCCATTTTTTATTGCTTCACGGGCTTTAAGAACACCAAGACTGCTCGCGCGCTGACTGCCGATCTGCATGGTTTTTTTACTTTTTTTCCATTCATCGATCACACCCAAACCTTCGCTGATTTCATGTACCATCGGTTTTTCACAATACACTGCTTTGCCCGCTTTCAGGGCATCGATTGAAATTCTTGCGTGCCATAAATCAGCGGTTGCAATGATGACCGCATCAATATCTTTCCTGTTCAGAATTTCTTTATAGTCGGCCGTAACCTGAATATTATTTCCATATAATTCTTTTGCTCTCTCCAGTCTTCCGGAATACAGGTCAGCTACGGCAACGAGTTCGGTACCCGGAATTTTCAATGCTGTATTTGTATCGTTATATCCCATAATGCCCATCCCGATCGTGGCAATCCGGATTTTATCATTGGGAGAAATTTTTCTGGAATAACTGTCTACCCTGTTCTGCCATTGATCTGCAAAAGCCAGTGTTGAGTTTGCAGCAGCGAGTGCAAGGGCAGTACCGCTCATCTGCTGTATGAAATGACGACGTGAAGAAGAACTTTTCATTTATCTGATTTTATAATGAGGAAGAAAGTTAAGGCATAAAAAAATGTCACGCCTGTGGCGTGACATTTTATTTACCGGAATAATTAAAAAGGAAGATCGTCGACAGGCGCGGTCATTTCACCGGCTGCAGGAACACCTGAAATACTGCCGGCTGAACCGGAATTATAACTTTCATTTCCCCCTGATTCATTACTATTGCGGCTTCCGAGTAATTGAACTGTCAATACACGAAGGGTAAGTGAAACACCCTGTGTGCCATCTGTTTTCTGGTAGGTGCGCAGATCGGGAGTGCCCTCTGCATATACCTGCGTTCCTTTCTTCAGATATGGAGCAATGGCGGTTCTGTCGGTCCAGTAAGCACAATCCACCCACACTGTTTTCTCTTTCTGGTTTCCCTGCGCATCGCGGAATTTTTCCGTATGCGCCACATTGAAATTGATCACATTTTTACCGTTCACAAGATTGGTCACACAATCTTTTCCCAGATTTCCGATGACTTGCATTTTGATCATAACTTAAAATTTAGCTGCGTACTTAATGTTGTTAAAAGAGCAATTTACAGGTTTTGAGGAGCCAATAAAATACTATTTTCCGGGAATAAGTATCTTTGCGTCTATGAGCAGAAAAGGCAAAGTGCTGGTAGCGATGAGCGGAGGTATTGACAGTACCATTACCGCCCTTATGCTTCAGGATCAGGGCTATGAAGTGATTGGCATAACGATGAAGACCTGGGATTATGCCGCCTCAGGTTCGTCCAAGAAAGAAACCGGATGTTGTAACCTCGACAGTTTCAATGATGCCCGGATGGCAGCTGTTCAGCATGGATTTCCTCATTTTGTGCTGGATATCCGGGATGAATTCGGAACAGCCGTCATTGACAATTTCGTGGAGGAATATCTTGCGGGCCGCACACCCAATCCATGCGTCATGTGCAACACCCATATTAAATGGAGGGCCCTGTTGAAAAGAGCCGATGCACTTGATTGTGAATTTATCGCTACCGGTCATTATGCATTTATTCATCGGCACGATAACGGACGTTTTTTCCTGAGCAAGGGAGTAGATGAACAGAAGGATCAGAGTTATGTGTTATGGGGTCTGCAGCAGGACCTGCTAAGTCGCACTTTGCTTCCCCTGGGAAAACATAAAAAACCTGAGATCCGCCAGATGGCGATTGATTACGGATACCATGAGCTGGCTAAGAAAAGTGAGAGCTATGAAATTTGTTTTGTGCCGGACAATGATTATCGTGGATTTCTGAAAAAGAAAATAGCCGGACTCGAAACCACCGTGGAAGGAGGTCACTTTGTAGACGCGGGAGGCAATATCATCGGCAAACACCGGGGTTATCCTTTTTATACAATTGGTCAGCGCAAGGGTCTTGATATCGCATTTGGGAAACCAGTATACGTCACCGCCATTCACCCGGAAAATAATACAGTGGTGCTGGGAGACGAAAAAGATCTCGCAGGCAGTTCACTCATGGTATCGGGTCTTAATCTGCAGAAATATGAAACGATTACTGACGGTATGGAAGTCCTGACGAAAATCCGTTATAAGGATAAAGGAGCACTGAGTAATATTTATTCAGAAGGCAACCAGCTCCGCGTACATTTTTATGAACCTGTAAAAAGTATTGCACCCGGACAAAGTGCGGTTTTTTATGAAGGTGATGACATTATCGGAGGCGGAATTATCAGCGCAAAACTAATTAATTGAGTTATGGGTTATGAGATATGAGATATGAGTTTAAATGAATGCACTCATAATTCATAACCCATATCTCATAACCCATAATCCATAACTAATTATTATAATGAAGCAACATCAATACCATACAAACCTCCAATGGACCGGAAACACAGGTAAAGGAACCGAGACTTACCGCGGATATGAAAGATCCCACAGTATTTCTGTTGAAGGAAAACCCATTATCCATGCTTCTTCAGATCCGTCATTCCGGGGTGATAAATTAAAATATAATCCGGAGGAAATGTTCCTCGCCTCCCTGTCCTCCTGTCATATGCTTTGGTTTTTACATTTCTGTTCGGCGGCAACTGTCGTCGTGCTGGAATATGAGGATGCTGCAACTGCGAACCATGGAGGAATTTGCGGATGGAAATGGAAAATTCATTGAAGTAGTTCTACATCCCCGTGTTAAAGTAAAAGAAGCATGGATGAAGGAGAAATTAAATGATCTTCACGATAAGGCACACCATTTTTGTTTCATTGCCAACTCAGTCAATTTTCCCGTGAAGCATGAGGCGGTAGCGATGACCGTTGACCGATGACCGTTGGTGGGAGAAAAAAATGGCCAATGGTCTGCTCCTCGCATCGACCATCGACCTCTCGGGCTTAAGGGTACTACTTTGGGAATTATGAGTTATGGGTTATGATTTGCGTTAAGCGTTACGCGTTAAGCGTTAGCGTTAGGCGTTAGGCGTTAAAAAGTGGATTAAGTAACCAGTTATAAACCTGGCTTCCAACATTCAAAAGTGGATTTGAACTGGCTTTGGGTGTCTTCTCTACATATTCTGATCCCTGCACTCTCACCTTAACCGCTACCACATTATTTTTTTCAAATGAACCTGAAAGTTGCATTCTAAGTTTAGCACAGGTCAGTTCTTCCAGTGACCATATAATAGTAGCAACACCGGAAATTTTAAGAAAGAAATCCTTTCCTTTTTTAAAGAAGTCCAGCTTGGCCGGCATTTCTCTGGAAAATGATTCAACCACCTGTGTTGGTTTTGGAATAATGAACCAGATATTTCCTTCACCGTCTACTTCGGTAATACGGGCTATATGCGTTGGTAAATTGACCAATGCATTAGACTCCGACATAAATAATGCATTTTCCAATTCTTTAATTTTTTCAATAAGAAACGCTAATGGTATATCCTGAATCATATTGGTAGGTTTGCCATAAGATTTCAATCCCTATACCAAAACCGGATCATTTGAAACTGAATGTTTTGCAAATTGGCATACCTTTTTTTCTTCCTGATTTGGGATAAATTTTCCTGAAAAGACCCTTTAGAATAGTGAAAGGATAAAAGAATCTGTATAGTCTTTTATGAATGCAACAATGTTCTCCGGAATCGGAAATTCATTTCGGTTGTGCATAGTAGTTAGTACGACACAATTCATTCCGGCGCGCCTGGCAGCATCGACTCCTTTGGGAGCGTCTTCGAATACAAGGCAGGCGGAAGGTTTTACATTTAACAGATCAGCGGCTCTCAAAAAAGTTTCAGGATCGGGCTTACTGACTCCTACATCGTCTGCACTCACAATGGCATTGAAATATTTTCTCATATCCAGATGATCCAGTACGAAATCAATATTAAATGGTATGGCGGCCGAACCTATAGCCATCGGTATTCTATTTTCCAGGGCTTTATCAAGGAAGTCTTTAAGTCCTTTTATTAATTGAAGGTGGGGCAGATAAGCTTTTTGATATCTTTTTTCCTTTTCGAGTGACCAGAATTTCATTTCGTCGTCTGTAAATTTTCCTTCACCAAAAACGCGGACGAGCAGTTCCGAATTCTTACCATACATCTGGCTTCTTACCTGTTCGCGACTGAGTTTTGCCTTCAGATCTTTATTGAGAATTTCGGTCCATGCATCCAGATGAAATTCCATATCATCGATCATGGTACCGTTCAGATCAAAAATAAGTGCGCCTGGAGCAGTTTGCATTGTCATCTTTAAAAGAGCAATGCCACTGTCAGAGTTATCTCCGGAACAGTGGCATGCAGGAATCGTGATTATCAGATTATTTTATTGCTTTTCGAGTTTAACCGTTTGATTATAAGTATCTCCCTGAATGCGGAGAACATACATACCACTGCTGATGGTTGAAGGTTGAAGATTCACATAATTATCTCCTGATTGTGCCTGGTATGACTGGGTGACATAAGTTTTACCTAGCATATCAGTAACTGTCAGCAGCAAATTCTGTGGTCTTGATACATTTATCTTCAGGCGAATCATGTCGCTAAATGGATTGCTGTAAATAACCAGCGCTGTATTGGTTTGATCTGTTGTAACGGGAATGGCTTTACTGTAAGTGAATTTGCCATCCAGATCCACCATTTTCAGGCGGTAATAACCGGTTCCATTGACGGGTGATTTGTCGGTCAGGAAATAATTGGTCGTAGTTGATGAAAATCCCTTGGCTTTTACAGTACCGATGCTTGTCCAATCAACCTGGTCACCACTTCTTTCCACGTCATAATAACTAGAATTCTGTTCCTGTGATGTTGCCTACCAAGGGAGCTTACGTCTTCCATCGCTGGATCCGGGAATGCCTGGAGCGCGGGCTGCCCATGGACGAGCTGGTTCGCCACCTGCTGACTTCCGAGGGCTCGACGTTCCGCAACCCGGCGGCCAACTACTACCGGATCAGCCCCGACCCCGAATCGGCCGTCGAGACCACCGCCCAGCTCTTTCTGGGAGTTCGGATCCAGTGCGCCAAGTGCCACAATCATCCGTTTGAGCGCTGGACCCAGGACGACTATTACGGATTCGCCGCTTATTTTTCGCAGATCGCCCGCAAGCGGGGAAACCTGCCCGATGAAGAGGTGGTCTACGCCACCGGCGCGGGCGAGGTCCGCCAGCCGCGCACCGGCCGCACCATGAAGCCCAAGGCCCTGGGCGGCCCAGAGCTGGATGGCTCGCCGGCCCAGGATCGGCGCACGCATCTGGCGGCCTGGCTCTCGCGCCCCGACAACCCGTTCTTCGCCAAGAGCCTCGTCAATCGGATCTGGTTTCACCTGATCGGGCGCGGGATCGTCGAGCCGGTTGACGACTTCCGCGACTCGAACCCGGCGTGCAACGACGAGCTGCTCGATGGCCTCACCGCCGAGTTTGTGAAGAACGGCTACAACCTCAAGAAGCTGATCCGCTCGATCCTCCACAGCCGCACCTATCAGTTGAGCGCGACGACCAATCCCTTGAACGCCGACGATTCGCTGTACTTTTCGCACGCCCAGACCAAGCTGCTGTCCGCCGAAGTATTGCTGGACGCGATCTCCGCCGTGACCGGGACGACCACCTCGTTCGACGGTCTGCCCCGAGGCGCCCGCGCCACCCAGATCCCGGACGGCAAGATGGAAAACCCGTTCTTGAAGACCTTCGGCCGCCCGGCGCGCGAGCTCGCGTGCGAATGCGAGCGCGAGAGCGAATCAAACCTCTCTCAGGCGCTCCAGTTGATCGGCGGCGCGACCGTCAACGGCAAGCTGCGCGACGATAACGGGCGGATGGCCGGGCTCGCCAAGAGCGGCAATCCCCCCGCGCAGGTCGCTCGCGAGCTGTACGCGGTCGCCCTGTGCCGCGAGCCCACTGCGGTCGAGCTGACCGCGGCCGTCAAGCACCTCGAGTCGTCGAAGGATTCCCGGCTGGCCATCGAAGACCTGGGCTGGGTCTTGATCAATTCCAAGGAATTCCTGTTCCGCCATTGATCGTTTGGACGATCCCGATCATCCGCGGCGCGACGGCCTTCATGTCCGGATCAACCGCTAGCCGGCGCGGGCGATCGACCACCTCGTCAAACCGCCGCAGCGACCGCAAGGTCAAGACAGCCGCCGCAATCGCATAGCCGGCCAGGAGCACCGCAGCCAGCGCGACTTCGCGATGATCGATGCCGGCGCCCAGTCCGCCATCGCGCAAGCCGGCGATCAAGTTCGTCATCTGCGGATACGAGAGCAGGGCGTACCCCGCGATCAGGGGCGTGCACCCGATCATCACGTATTGCTGCGACTCATATGGGTCGCGCACAACCTGCAGGATCGGGTAGACGACGGCCAGATACCCGAGGTTCAGGAACACGAGAACCGCGATCGTGATCGTCAAGGCGCGCGAGGTCTTCCGGGCCGAAAGTGAGGCACGGATTCCCAGGGCGAGCACGAACCAGGTCAAGAGGCCGGTGATCAAAAGCGCGAGCAACAATCCGAGCGGGTGAATCGCCCCCGCGGCGAGCCCCACCAGCCAGAACAAGCTCAACAGGCCGCCGAAACCTCGCAATCCCCAGATCGCCCCGACGCCCTTGCCGCGCAGGATTTCCCAGCCGGAAAGCGGGCTGGCGATCAGGCTGTCCCAGGTGTCCTGCTCGCGCTCGAAGCTGACAGCCGATGCCGAAGCGCCGGCGACCGCGAGCAGCCAGAGCGACACGTAGATGGGCGAGACGGCGCACAGCGTCTCGTTGAAATGAGTTCGCTCGTGGGAGAACGAACTGTAGCCGCGCTGCCAGACGTCGGCGAATGAATGCCGGACCAGCTCGTCGAAGCGTCCGGCGAGCAGCACGCAAACCGTCAAGAAGACGGTCGCGGGAAGGACCACCATCTTGGTGAAGAAATCGGTGCGCGCAAAATGCCGCTCCTTCCAGAGCATGGCGTCCGCCCCACACTCCGGCCGATTCAGCCAGCGCGGACGGCGGAGCTTCGAGCGAGCTCCGAAGAGCCGTCGCGTGCTCTCCTCCTGGCGCCGAAACGTCGGCCGGAGCTGCCACACCGCAACGCTCAGGAAGAACGTTCCCAAGGCGAGCTGCAGACCGACCATCCATACGAAACTATCGAGCATCGTGGCCAGCCCGCCGCCGCGCATGAACATCGGTCCGCGGGTGTTGACTGCGCTCAAGTAGACCAGGGCGAGCGGGTTGGTCGCGAGCACCCAGTTGTTGATCGGCCCGAACCACAGATAGGCCGCTGGAAACAACCACCGACACATCCCGTCGAGGATCGGCGGGACAGTCAGCCAGGCGACTTCCAGCAGATAGACAATCAGAACCGCCTGGCGCACTCGGCGGCCAAACGTCGAGATCAAGATCGCCAGTGACGCCGTGAAAAAAGTCACCGAGCAGGTCGCGACGTAGGCGACGAGCACGTAGTCCCACGCCACGCCGCCAAAGAGCGACAGCAGGCTGATGACCGGCAGCGCCCAGCAGGATGAAGACCCCGACGTGCAGCAGCCTCGCCGCGAGCTTGTCGAAGATGATCTCATCGCTTCTGAGACGGCTGGCCATCAGATAATGCATGACCTTGCGCTGCTTCTCGTCGGCGATCACTCCGCCAAAGAGCGCGGGCACGAGGATCAGGATTGTGACGAGCTGCACGCCGATGAACCAGATAAACGTCGTGAATGCAAATTCGGCGTAATCCTCGATGCGCGGCATCCCGCCCCGCATCGCCGCGCTCAGCGCAGCGACTGGAAATTGAGCCAGATCACCAGGAGGAGGACCAGTCCGTAACCGACCCGCAGCGAATAGTAGTGCCGCCTTCGGGCCGTCCGGATCAGCTCGCCGCGGAATACAGGGCCTAGCAGCATTGATCGTTATCCAGGATCAACGGTGGAAAAAGCCGTCACTCGCGGCCTCACGGCACCAGCATACGGCCGCACGTCGTGATTGCCAACTGACAGTTGTCAGATCCAATCCGCGCCGGTCGTGCAGAGTACACGAGCCTCGGCCGGTGCGCGAACCTGCGCGGCGGCTTCTCGTCTATAATGGAGGGCCGCCCTGAGAGAGTGCCACCGCACCGATCAACCACGGGGAATATTGTTATGGGGATACCGATCACCCAGGTGGACGCCTTCACCGACCGCCCGTTTGCGGGAAACCCGGCTGCGGTCTGCGTGCTTTCCCAGCCGGTCGAAGACACGTGGATGCAGGCCGTCGCGGCCGAAATGAACCTCTCCGAGACGGCGTTTGTCCGGCGAACCGGACCCGGCACGAAGTTTAGCCTGCGCTGGTTCACTCCCCGGAAAGAGGTCGACCTTTGCGGCCATGCCACGCTCGCGACCGCCCACGTCTTGTGGGAGCAAGGACACATTCCCAGGAGCGAGCCGGCCCAGTTCGAAACCAGGAGCGGCCTGCTGACGGCCGTCCGCGGTCCAGGCGGGATCGAGCTGGATTTTCCCGCCGAGCCGGTCGCCGAAGAGGTCAAAGACCCCCACGAGCTGGCGGAGCTGCGTGCAGCGCTTGATGCACCCTTTCGGTTCGCGGGGCGCAATCGGTTCGACCTCCTGGTCGAGCTCGACGGCGAGGACGCCGTGCGCGGCCTGCGCCCGGACATCCGGCGGCTCGAGCAATTTCCGGCACGAGGCGTGATCGTGACGGGTCGCTCGCACTCGCGCGAGTACGACTTCGTGTCGCGGTTTTTCGCCCCCCGGGTCGGCATCGACGAAGATCCAGTCTGCGGCTCGGCGCACTGCTGCATGGGACCCTATTGGGCCCAGAAGCTCGACCGTTCCACGCTGACTGCGCACCAGGTCTCGTGCCGCGGCGGCATCGTGAAGGTCCGTGTCGAAGGAGCGCGCGTCGTCCTGATCGGTCAGGCCGTCACCGTGCTTCGCGGCGAGCTGGTCTGAGAGCGGCCAGCCGCGATCGCGTCCGAACGTCAGGGGGGCGTAACCGGGACTGGGCGATCCTTCGCACCACCTTGGGCGTCGACTTTTTCCGCGGCCGGCGCTCCTGGCAGGGGTGGTAGCTCGAAGACGATGTCGTCGAAGAGTCGCCGGATCGGCGGCCCTGTGGAGACCGTATTCGCCGTCATCCTGCCCATTGGGCCCCACGCTGTATAGCAGCCACGATCCGGCGCGGGAGTCTGGGCAACCCTCTCTAGCGGAGTGTTCGAATTCCCGAGCCCGGTTCGCCGCCAGTGGAGATCATCGCCCCTTGAGCGAACATAGCGAAACGGCCCGCCGGAATAGGGGTCTTTCGGAAGGCTGTCGAGCTCATCCGGCACGAGGGAATCGAGTCGATCGGGAAACTTGCCGGCGTGGCTCTTCTGCCATGTGCGCAGGGCGAGGACCTGCACGAGCGCCCGCCGCGCGACCTCATTGCGGTCATCGGCACTGATGAACGACGCCATGGGCGCGATCAGGTCCAGGATCAAGTCCGGCGTCGTCGCCTCGGCATAGCGAACCGACGGATCGTCCAGGTCCCATCCCCAATGATTGGAGCGCGCGCGGGCTCGCGCGAGGCAACACGGATCGCCGCGGCGGCCATCAGGCGATTGACCCGCCGCGCCCGGGCGAGCTCCCACGGCGACGCGACGACGCTGATCCAGGCCGCCTGCATTCGCCGTGACGGGGAGTCGTGCTCGGCAAGGCTCGAGTTCACCAACCAATCGCGGAGATCCGCCGGAGGAAGGCTCAGGGTGTTCTCGACGATATTCGCCTCGACGCGCAGGACGTCGGTGGCGGAGGGGAGCTTGGGCAGGCCACGATACGCCGCGAGTGCCGCGCGCACCCGCTCGGGTGATTGACCCGTGTGCGCGCCCAGTCCATCGCCAGATGCAAGGCGGGGCTCTCGGCCCGCACGAGGGCCTGCAGCGCTCCGTAGCAGCCCGCGCCCTCGCCGAAGTGCCTGGCCATCCGCAAGAGCGCCACGATGTCGTTCCAGCTCTCGGTCAGGTTGCCTTGGCCCATACGATTTTGCGCCGACAGGCTGAGCAGTCGGGCGAACGCTTGTTCCGGCGGCCGGTCCGCGTGATGGACCAAGTTTTGCTGTGCCGGCGGCTCGAACTGGCATTCGGGTCGGGCAGTCGCGAGACGGATCTGTTCCAGCACGTCGACGCTGCGGTACAGGAACCTTGGCGAATCCTGCGGCTCGCGCAGCCCCCGTGCCGCTTCGCGGTAGAGACCGGCCGCATTGCGCTCGGGCGCCAGGGGCGCCGACGCCGTCCAGGCCGCGGGGGGAGCGATCGATCCGGCATCGGGTATGCTCCAGACCCGGAAGCCCACGAAGCCAGCAAAGAGCGTCCCGAACGCCGCGCACAGCAAGAGGCCCAGCCGCACCCAGCGACCGGGCGCCGGGCGCTCGAGCATCCAGTCGCCGCTCCAGGCCCACGAAACCACGAGCAAGGCGATCGGCACAAACAGCTGCGCCCAGTGCGGCAGCAAGCGCATCGTGTGCATGATGAACAGAGGAACGCAGAGGGCGAGGGAGAGAACCAGGCCGATCACGACCGCGGTGATTCCGCGCCGGAACGCCATTCCGCAAAGGAGCCCGCCGGTGAACAAACAGGGAACCATGTAGATCCCTGCCAGCGCGAATTCTCGCCGGCCTCCCGGCGCAAGCGTGAATACGGCCGTGCTGGCCGCAATGACGCCCAGCACCGCCAGTCCGGCGGCCCACACCGAGAGTTTCACGAGCCAGACCAGCCACGGGCTCGCTCCGTGATGCGCGAGGAAACGATGCGTGCGCTCCCGGTTTTCGAGGCCCAGTGGCGCTCGCTCCCATCACCAGGACCGCCATGCCGCCCATGGCCACGAGCCAGGAATCATCGAGGAAGCTCTCGATCAAGTAGATGATCGCGGGAACCACGATCACGATGGCCGCCACCAGCATCCACGTCTTCCACCCCTGCTTGACGGTTTGCACCGCCAGGGCGCGGGCCTCGATCCAGCGCCGCGTCCGCGCCAGAGGCTCTTCGGCTCGTGCGCCGGGCCTCTCTGCCAGGGCCACCGGAGCCAGCGTGCGCTGGCGAGCGGCTGCGATCGGCGGCCGAATCCGCACGCGCGCTGCGCTCTCAGGCCGGCCCGAGGTGATCACGATCGGCGACTGAAGCTGGAATCGCACGCGCAGGCGATGCCTGCTCGAGGTGAACGCGGCGACCGAGGCGGCCGTGGTCGCCCCCGCCACGGCCAGCTGGGCCAGCGCGAACAGAAAGAAGTAAGCGGGACTTTGATCATCGCCAACTGCATCCAACAGCACCAACTGGCATAGCGCAGCGCAGCACAATGCCACCAGAGCGGCCGCCAGCGCATTGGAGAGCAGCGACGACCACAACAGGGCCCAGCCCAGCGCGAGCGGCACCACCATGATGTAGCAGATCAATTTGGGTACGGTGAGCGCCGGTCCCGAGTACCAGCGTTCCGTGCTCCAGGCCGCCATTGCCAGCAAGATGAGCGCAAGCACGAGGGTCGTCACCAGCGCGAACGACGCCTTGCCCACCCAGACAACGCGCCGATGGGCCGGCAAAATGTCGAGCAGCCGGAGCGTGCCCGCCTCGCGCTCGCCCGCGAATGCCGCCGCCCCGGCCGCGAGCGCGTAGAGGCTCGCCCACGCCAGGGCGAAAATGCCAAGCACACCCGATCGCGCCTCGGCGCCGACCCAGGCGAGCAAGAGCCACTGGGTGCCGCCGGCGGAAAGCCCTAGCACGAGCCAGATCGGCCAGAACTGGCGGGCGTCCTTCCACCATAAGTGTGAGTACATAATTTTTTCTCTTCACGCAACGTGCACTGCCAGGGGCGGCACCGGCTCCGGGCGCCGCGCCCGCATGTAGCCGATGTAGATTTCCTCGAGGCTCGGAGTTTCAATTTCCAGCGACTCGACCCCCGGCAGCGCACGCACGATCTCGCACGCCGCGCGATCGCTGCGCGCACCAGCCAGTGCGCCTGCCGTGCCGCGTCGGACGCGTCGATCAATTCGAGCGATCGTCCCACCGGGGGCAGGGCGGCATGGTCGCGGCTGTGAAACGTCACCGACAGCAAGAACGTCCGTGCCTTCAAGTCCTCCAGCGGCTCGGCCAGGACCAGTTTCCCGCGGTGCAGCAGGGCCACGTGGCTGGCCACGCGCTCCACCTCGCCGATCTGGTGGCTCGAAAGCAAGACCGTCCGGCCGGCGCCCGCCAGGTCGACCATGCTCTCGAGGAATTCCCGTCTCACCAGCACGTCGAGGCCCGAGGTCGGCTCGTCGAGAATCAACACCGACGGATCCGACGCCAGCGCAAGGGCCAGCGACACCTTGGCTCGCATCCCCTTCGAGAGCGCCTTGATCTTCTTGCGCGCGGGCAGGTCGAAGCCGCGCGTCGAGCTCGGCGTAGCGATACTGGTAGCTGCTGGTCGTTCCCTCGGCGTCAAGGTGGAACGCGGAAGCAAACCAGCCGATTTCGGCGACGGTCATCCAGTCGTAGAGCACAGGCACTTCCGGCACGTAGCCAACGCGCTGGCGCACCTCTAGCCCCTGCGCGCGTCGGGTCGAGCCCTTGCACGGCGACGCGCCCTCCATCGGGCTTGACGAGGCCCAAGAGCATCTGGATCGTCGTCGTCTTGCCGGCGCCGTTCTCGCCGAGCAAGCCGAAGATCGCCCCCTCGGGCACAGCCAGCGACAGGCCGTCCACGACCGTCTGCCGGCCGTAACGCTTGGTCAGTCCCGCGAGGCCGATCACCGCGCCCGCCGGTACCTCTGCTTGGATCATCCCGCGCCTCTTTCACCCCTGGCCGGCTCACTACCGGGCGCGGCCGGGCCGAGCGCCCCGGTCGAAACCCCGGCCGCGCTGCACTGCGCCGGCCCCGTTGCCTTCTTTGCTGACCCTCGCCCACTCGTCCCGCAGGATCGCCTCGATCTCCGCCGGCTCCATCTCACTCTGCCGCGCCTCCTCGATCGCGCGGCGAAGCCGCTGCCGCACCAAATCGCGCCGCGCTGCCCGGCATCGCTCGGCCGCTCCCTCGGCAACCTGGAGTCCCGTCCCCCGCACCGATTCCAGCAGCCCCTCGGCCTGCAAGTCCCGGTAGGCCCGCGCCACCGTGTTGGGATTGACCACCAGTTGCTTGGAAAGCTCGCGGACCGACGGAACCAGCTCGCCCGAGCGCAGCACGCCGCCGGCCACCGCAAACTTGACGCGGTCGGCAATTTGCCCGTAAATCGGCCGGCCATCACCGGAATTCAAATCGACTAACAACATCCGCAGCCGCCCTCTAGTGTATTAGCTACCTAGTACACTAGCGCAGTGCGCGACCATTGTCAAGAGATTGCTCCAGAAATGTCGCGCAGCGGCTTCCGCCGCCCTGCGCGAGCGCCAGCCACCGCGTTCACGGTGGAAGTACGGCCAAAGGCCAAGTGAGGAAGGCTATTCCCGGCTCGCCGCTGTCGGCCGATCCGCGCTCACGCGAGCTTCAGCTCGATTCCCAGCTCCTCGAGCGCCCGCTGGAGCGGGGCGAGCTGGTTGTCGGGGATCGCGACGCACGTCGGGCCGAGGCGGTCGCCCAGCAAATGGCTGGTGGCGGGGTGCTGAAGCAAGCCATCGAGGAGTCGGCGCTGTGCAGGTTGAGAACGATGATGCGCGGGCCGCAAGCGGCGGGACGCGCGAAGTCTTCGCCATGAGCAAGAGCTGGACGGCCGGCGGGACGTCGCCGCCGGTCCGTCGCTGGAACCATTCGGCCAGTTGCGGCGGTGACATGCCCCGGCTGATCGCCCGGCGCAGCGACGCCGGCGCTGATCACGAAGCGCCGCGGCGCCGGCTCACCCGCCAGTCCGCGGGCTGACTGCGGCGCAGGCCGTGTCGGCGAACCGCGCCAGCTCGGCTTCGACCAGCAGGTCCGCGCGCGCCGGATCGAGCGTCAGCGTGATCGCCGTCGGCCTCGACCGTCACGCAGACCTCGGGCGGCGGCGATAGTCGCGCGAGCTGGTCAGGCGGAACCGATCGAACGGGATCGTTCGCTCGTCCTCGACCAGCAGGAACCGCTCGGCGACCGGGATCGGCGGCGATTCCAGTCCGGACGGCCAGGATTCCAGCGGCCGAATCGCGGTCGGCGGCCGAGCCGAACTCGATCAGCGTGGCCGCGGCGTAGTAGGTCACGCGCTCGCGGCGGGTGGCCCAGTTCCTGACGGCGTCGACCACGCCGGGGGGCAGCGGCCGCTGGCTGTGCCGCGTGAGCGTCTCGAGCATCGACTCGGGCGTCAAGCCCCGTCCAGGCCGAGAACGATCGACTCGCGCGTCAGCTTCAGCTCGAGCGCGGCGCCGATCTGAGTCCACCAGGCGAACCGGCTGAGCCGGCCCACGAGTTGGGGCGTCAATCCCTGGCGATAGGCGATCACCTCGAAGTTCGGCTGCACGAACAGGAATTGTTCGAACGTCGCGCGGGGCGGGGGGGTCGGCCCCAGCGCCAGGACAGTAACGGCCCAGCGGGGTCAGCTGCACGACGCGGCGCCTGCTCCGTCCTTCCTCGGCCGCGCGGACCAGTCCGAGCGGATACGCCGCTGCCGAGCAGGATCGACTCCAGCACGTCCGACCCGCGCGGCACCGGTCGCGCCGCGGTCCGCCTGCGTGAGCGTCCTGCGCGCGTGAAACCGTGCCGCCGGGCAGGCGCCGCCGCCGCGCTGCGGCGACTCGGACGAACGACGTCCGCGTCCCACGCCGGCCACAGCGAGGTCAGAAAATGCCCGCCAGGTCGTCCAGGGCGACCCACTCCGAGTCGTCGAGCGTGGCCAGCCAGAGCAATACGCGCGGGCCGGAGATAGGTCACGGCCGAATCCGCGGCCGCCGATTCGGCGACCGATCCCTTCCAGCTCTTGCCAGGACTGGCAGCGGCAGCCAGCCGGTGGCGATCATCTGCGGCAGGTGAACCGCGTTGTCGGTCCAGAATCGGGCGCGGCGGCCAGCAGCCGCTGGCCGGCGCGGTCGTGCTCGATCAGCCCGACTTGGCGGGCCAGCGCCAGCCAGAACGCGGCGGCGTCGGGCAGCGGTTCTGAGCGCGTCGGCGATCGGGCCGCCAGACGACCGGGTCGTCGCCGAGCCGGTCGCGGTCGCGCTTGTACAGCGTCCCCTGGTGGGTCTGGCGCAGCGGCTCGGCCCCGGCGCGCTGCCACAGCGCGCCAGCCGCAGGATCGGCTCCATGCCGTCGGACTCGCGGACCTGGCTGACCGGCCCGGTCGTCCTGGGAAGCGCGGCTTCCGGCCGGACCGTGCGAACCGCCTGGGGAACCGCGGGGTGGACCCGCAGTCGGACCTGCACCGATGCGCCGTGCGGCCGAGCACTGCCTGAAAGTCATCGACCGAGTCCGGATCCGGCGCCCGGCTCGATCGCCAGCAAGCCGAGCTCGAGCAGCGCGGACGATCGCCCCGATTCGGTTCGGCTCCCAGGATCGCCAGCGCGTGGGACAAGCCCGGCCAGCGGAATCGACGTCGGCTTCGGTGATCGCGAACAGGCGAAAGCGCCAGCCGCGAGCCGATCGGCAGCCGGGCGACCAGTGCCTCGACGGCGGCGGGCTGGTCCAGGTGCTCGGTGATCTCCTCGCGCGGTGCCGCGGGGCGGATCCGCGATCCGTTCGGGCAGGGCGCCCTGGGCGAGCCGGATCGCGGCGAGCCGAGCGCCCTTGTACCGCGCCAGCGCGGTGCGGAACGCCAGGCGGGGCTCGGCGCGTCGCTCGACCGAGGCCAGCGCGCAGGAGCGACCAGGCGCCCGTGCCTGGGGGTGGGGTCGAAGCCGACTGCGACGAAACCGCCATCTCCGTCGGTCCCTCTACGCGCACGATCGCGCGGCGTGTGGCCCAGGCGGCGGAGCTCTTCGATGACGGCGTCCGCCTCATCCGGCTGGACCAGGAGCACCGTATCGGACAGCCGCCCCACGACCCACCGCGCCAGCGACTTCCGGGCGAGCAGCTCTTCGGCAAGCACGGCTCGGTGGTGCGGACCAGGGTCACGTTCTTGTGCAGCTTGACCGGGATTCGGGCGGTCGTGGACGTCATCGTCTCATTTCCGAAGATTGATCGTGTGCTGCCGGCGACTGCGCCGCCGGCACTCGGACCCAATCGGCCGCCGTCAGCCGGTCGCCGCCGATCGCGACGCGACCGTGCTCGGCGCAGATCGGATTCATCGAGGATTTCATAGTTGTATCCTTGTTCGGTCAAGAAGAGCTGACGATGGTGGGCGAAATCCATTTCCCGGGTGTCGCGGCTCACCAGCGTGTAGAAGCGCGCCGGCTGCTCGCCCTCCTTGGGCCGGAGGATCCGCCCCAGGCGCTGGGCTTCCTCCTGCCGGCTGCCGAAGGTGCCCGAGACCTGGATCATGACGTTGGCGTCCGGCAGGTCGATGGCGAAATTGCCGACCTTGGAGAGGACCAGCCGGCGCAGCACCCCGCTGCGGAACTTGTCGTACAGGTCCTGGCGCTCGGCGTTGGGGGTCTGGCCGGTGATCAAGGGGACGTCGAACCGCGCCGGCGATCCGCCGCAATTGCTTCAAGTACTGGCCGATGACGAGCACCCGGTCGTCCGGCCCGTCAAAGCGGTCGAGCAGGACGGCCACCAGCTCTTCCTTGACCGGGTTTTCGCTGGCCAGGCGGAATTTCTCGCGCCACTCGGCCAGCGCGTATTCCATCCGCAAGGGCGCGGGCAGCCCCAGGCGTACCTCGTGGCACTGGGCTTCGGCGATCCAGCCCTTCGACTCGAGCACGCGCCAGGGGACGTCGTATTTCTTGGGTCCGATCAGGCTGAAAACGTCTTCCTCGCGATGGTCCTCGCGGACCAAGGTCGCGGTCAGCCCCAGGCGGCGGCGGGCCTGGATCTCGGCCGTGATCCGGAACACCGGCGCGGGCAGCAGGTGCACCTCGTCGTAGATGATCAATCCCCAGTCGCGCTCGTCGAAGAGATGGAAGTGCGGGAAGTCGCCGTCCTTCTTGGGCCGATAGGTCACGATCTGGTAGGTGGCCAGCGTGACCGGCGCCATCGTCTTGGAATCGCCGGTATAAGTGCCGACGAGTGACGGGTCGAGGTCGGTCTTGTCGAGGATCTCGCGCCGCCACTGCTCGACCGCGGTCGTGCTCGTGGTCAGGATCAAGGTCTCGGTCTTGAGCGCGGCAATGGCCGCCAATCCGACGATGGTCTTGCCGGCGCCGCACGGCAGCACGATGACGCCCGAGCCGCCCCGGGCGTCGCCGCCGGCGTAGAATGCCTCGACGGCCCCTGTTTGATAGTCGCGAACGCGAAACGGCAGGCCCGACCGCATCTCGGCCCGCAGCGCGATCGGCAGGGCCGTGCCCGGCGGTGTACCCCGCCAGGTCTTCGGCCGGGTAGCCGACGGCGATCAGCGCCTGCTTCGAGCACGCCGCGGTGCGCGTCGTCGATCGCGAAGCTCGTCTCGTCGAGCCGCTCGCCCAGGTAGTCGCGCACGCCGCGCTGCCGTGCCAGCTCTTCCAGCAGGGGCCGGTCCTGGGTGATCAAGCCGAAGCTGGCCTCGATCCGCTCGCAGCCGGACGCGCCCGTACCGGCTCGACCAGCTCGCGGAGGTCGGGCGGCACGTTCGAGGGGACCGGAAACTTGGAATAGCGTCTCCAGCGCCGCGATCATCGCCTCGGCCGACATACCCGCAGCCGCCGCGTTCCAGAGCGAAAGCGGCGTCAAGCGGTAGGTGTGGATGTGCTCCGGGCTCTTTTCCAGCTCGGCAAACGGCGCAATCGCATCGCGGGCCTCGGCGTGCAGCGGGTTATCAACTTCCAGCAGGATCGTGCGATCTCCTTGCACGATCAGCGGATTGGCGGGATTGTACTGCATGGGCTCCTTGTCGGAATCGGATGGATCGATCGATGGCCGTCAACGCCGACGAGAACCGACGTCCTCGCGCACCGAGGGCGAACATTTCATCGTAGACGCACCGGGATATTCTCGCAAGATTGGCTTTGGCATCCGGGCCCTCCCGCTGCGAGCCGCCCGCAACCACGACGGTCGGCCTGGTCTCGGGACCCCGCCGTCCGCGACGACCTTAGGTTTCCCCATCTTCGCCGCAGCTCCCCAGACCCCCCGAACCACAGCAACCGAGGATCTCCAGCAATTATGTGGTCGCTTTCGCTATGTGGCGGCCGACCGAGGTTCTCCAAGGATTTCAGCTCTTGTGCAATCCGAAGACCACATAATCTCGTTCAATATGATCCCTCCACGAGGCGACCGGCGAGTGCGGGAGCTTGAGCGGATAGGTTCGATCGCCGAGGTGTGTCGGGCCTGTCTGGTAGGGGCAATACATCGGCTCCGTCCGAAGCTGCTGACCGGAGGGGCTGCCATCATCTCGCTCGCCCCGACGATTTGGGCCACCGGCGTCGGCGCGGAGGTCATTCAGCTTATGTCGGCGCCTGTGCTCGGTGGCCTCCTCATCGCCGGTGATGTGATCGACAATGCAGGAACGACTTACGTGACTCTTCGGGTTTAACTTCAGCAACGGCGTGTCAATTCGAGCGCCAGCTGATAAAATGGCGTGATGCTACGGCCTGCCGTTATCATCTGCTTCACGCTCGCGCTGCTCTGCCCTGTCTTTTGCTTGGCAAACACAGCAGACCGGTGTTCGGATTACTCAGGGCCGATGAGCGAGAATTGCGAGGCGATGTCGTTCGGAGCCGTGGTCGTACGAGCAGATTCCAGTATCCCTTCGTTGCAACAATTACTGCCATCCATGGACGGGCTCTGTTTGCCCGAGACAGTGGCGGACGTTTGCAGGGACCGGCTGCTGTGGGCTCCCCGGCGTCGTTCGCATGCCAAGTCGCCGCCGAATCTGTCTCGGCGACTCGCCCTAATTCAAACCTTCCTGTTTTGAGGCTTCGTGGTTCGGCTCTTTGCCGGCCCCGGCCGGCGACGTCGTTCCGCGCCCTTGACCCACGGTCCCAGAACAGGAGCTTTCTTATGCGTTCGTCGCTTACGCCGAGACTCGTTCGCGGTTTTACGCTCATTGAATTGCTGGTGGTTATCGCCATTATCGCCGTGTTGATTGGCCTGCTCCTACCCGCGGTCCAAGCGGCCCGAGAGGCGGCCCGCCGCGCGCCAATGCGCGAATAACCTCAAGCAGATTGGGGTGGCGATGCACAACTATCACAGTACGCACGACACCTTTCCGCCCGGCTACGTCACAGCCATTTCGACTAACGCCGGCAATCCCGAGATCGGTCCGGGTTGGGGATGGGGCACTATGGTGCTGAACAATCTGGAGCAGGTTTCACTTTACAATACCATCAACTTCAACCTTCAGATCACCGATCCGAGCTCGATGACAGCGCGCACGACGAACCGCTCCACGTTTCTGTGCCCGAGCAACGTCGGCGGCGGTCCTATCGTGGTCACCAACTCGACTGGAACGGTTCTGGTTAACGACTTGTCGGCTGGGCAGTACACCGCGTCGGCGGGCCAGCTTGAGCCCGGCGAGTTTCCGGACACAAATAACGGTGTGTTCTATCGAAACAGCCGAAATGGTATCCGTGAGATCACTGACGGTTCGAGCACGACGCTCATGGTCGGCGAACGCTCCCGGAATGTCGCTGATGCGACCTGGGTCGGTGCCATCCCGACGGCACAGCTCTGCACGAACCCGCGATGGGCGGTGCAGGAATGCGGCCCTGCGAGCACGATGGTCGTGAGCCATACGGGAACGCCACTCACAGGCGCCGATTTACGTACCCAACTCGAAATCGTCGATGGTCGATGACTACTGGAGCTTGCATCCCGGCGGGTGCAATTTTCTCTTCTGCGACGGTTCAGTCAGGTTCATCAAGGAGTCGGTGAACCCGAGCATTTTCAGCTATCTTTCGACGCGAGCCGGAGGTGAAGTGATCAGTTCCGACCAGTTCTGATGGGGGAACCGGACGCGCCGTGGAATCTCGGTCACGGTGTATCGGCGCTCGGCGGCTACAGGTGTTCTGAGGGCCGGGGATGGGCTCGCTTGCACACAATCAATACTCGGAATGGCAGGGACGGCTCATAAAATGACCCTTGTCACCCGAGGGTGCCGGAAGTTGTTGCAATCGATCCAGCGCGGCTTGACAGAACCAGCGTGGCCTCACGAAAATCGAGCGCGGAGGTAGGTGCCGTGTGGCGTCTGACGATGTTTCTGCTATGCCTGACCGCTGCCTTCTCGGGGACTCTGCTCCGGCAAGCCGAGGCGGCCAGCGACTTTGAACGCGCCCGCGGCGAAATCTTACACGGGAATGTCATCGAGTTAATCGACGGGGGCGTGGGCGACGACTCCGGAGCCACCATCACAAGAGCCGGAGGCAATACCCACTTATCTCCCGCGACGGGTCTGCTGGCGCCGGCTGCCACTGTCTTTCCGCCGCCTTCGCGTGATTCATCCCTTCCGATCCTTGATGATCGGCGTTGGGCGGAGTTGTTGACCTCGCTTCCGGCAGGCTATGCCCGACGCCATGCCTGGCTTCAATGCTTTCTGATTTGATGCGCATCGGCCTGACAGTTCGCTGTTGTCCGTCCGAAACCCAAGCCATCAGAATAGGAGCATTCCCATGTGTAACAATTCCACGCCTCGCCCTTATAAGAAAGCGGGTGCGGACGACTTTCACAGCCTGCATCCCGGCGGTTGCAACTTTCTGTTTTGCGACGGCTCGGTGCGGTTCATCAAGGAGAGCGTGAACCCGCAGGTCTTCAGCTATGTCTCGACGCGGACCGTCGGCGAAGTGGTGAGTTCCGACGAGTTCTGACCATGCGGTGATTCCCCCGGCCGCGGCCGGAGGGACTTTCGTTCCTTAATTACACAATTTGTATTATATTATGTAAATGGTTATGCAATGGACGGTTCTGCTGCTTTGCGGCTGGCTGGCGGCAACCGTCTCGGGGGCGGCGGGCTTCGGTGGTGCTTTGTTGCTGCTACCGCTCCTTTCATTCACCGTCGGCGTCAAGGCGGCGGTGCCGATTCTGACCATAGCACAGCTCTTGGGGAATGTGTCGCGGGCGGGCTTCGGCTGGCGGGACATCCGCTGGCGACCGGCCCTCAGCTTCAGTGCCGGGGCGGTCCCGGCAAGCGTCATCGGTGCCCGGCTCTTTGTCGATCTGCCTTCTGCGTGGATCCTGCGGCTGATCGGCGTCTTCCTGCTCCTCATCGTCGCCCTGCGGCACACGACGCTCGGCAAACGAAGGGTGCCCGAATCGCTCCTTGCTCCGGCCGGGGCCGCGTCGGGTTTCTTTCGGCGATCACCGGGAGTGCCGGGCCGCTGGGGGCGGCGGTATTTCTCGGCCTGCACCTTCCGCCGCAAGCTTACGTTTCGAGCGAAGCCATCACGGCCGTCTTGATGCACCTGACGAAAACCATCACCTATGGCCGGTATGCGGCGATGACGCCCGGCGATCTGCTCCAAGGCATCGCCCTGGGTCTGTCGCTGGTGGCCGGTTCATGGACCGGGCGAAACCTGATCGAACGGCTGCCGGAGAAGGGCTTTGCCGTTCTGGTTGAAATCCTGCTGGTCGCTTCGGCCGTCTCGTTCATCCTTGGCAAAGGGTGATCGATCAATCCACCTCGAGCACCTCGCCGTCCGCGGTCACTTCCACGTCCCGGATCTTTCCCTCCTTGGTCTTCCCCCGAAGTTCGAAGACTTCCTTGCCATCCTTGGTCTCCTTGTACGCCGAGTCGAATTTCACGCCAGGCAGCTTGTCGGCCGCGATCTTCATGACGTCGAGGGGGAACCTTGTCGAGCGGCATCGGCACGTCATTTTCGCCCTTCTCGCCGCAGCCACATGATCAAGCAGTGCTCCCGCAAGGATTCTCAAACGTTTCATCGGGTCGTCTCCTCGAAGAAGGTTCAGAAGTCGGCCGACACGACCTCGCCCCCGGCACGGGTGGCGAGGGCCTTGTAAGTCTGATAGTTAGTCGTGGTCTTGAGGAAGGATACGTGACCGTCGGCGAACAGAAAATTCACGCCTCCGCCGGAGTGGAGGCTGTAGAACTGGTTGACGTCGCCTCGTCGGTCGCCCGGGCCGACGCCTTCGCCCACATGGCCGAGCACCATGCCGGAGCTTGTCTCGGTCCGATAGCGGCCGATGTCGTCGTTGTCGGTGGGGAACATGATGGCGTTGGTCACGGAGCCGACCCAGGTCGCTTCGCCGAGCCGGTGCGACCGCTCGCCCACGGCGAGCGTCTGGGCGGTTCCGTCGGTGATGTCTCGAAGGCCAACCTTTCCGTTCCGGAAGAAAATTCCATCGCCACTCGGTCCCGGCTCGCCGTTTCCGTACATGCCGACGTAGTTGGATGGACCAACCTGACAGATGTTCTGCCGCGGGGCCCCGGTCGCGGCGTCTCGGTTCACCGCCCAGTAAGCGGCTGGCCGTGGTGTCGGATGGGCAAAGAAAGTTATTTACGTTCGGCAACCGGCTCGTCATGTTCGCCGGGTCCTCGATGGCGAGGTTGAAATTGATGGAGTTGAAAAGCGGTGTATGCTCGAACTGAGGCAGGAGCATCGCTGCCCAGCCCCAGCCGGGTCCGGTGTCGTTGCCGGAAGTGTCGAAATTCGACACATACCCCGATGGGAAGGTCTGATGGCTGCCGTCGTAATTGTGAAGGGCAAGGCCGACTTGCTTAAGATTGTTGACGCATTGGGCTCGCCTCGCAGCCTCGCGGGCGGACTGCACCGCTGGCAGGAGCAACCCGACCAGTACGGCGATGATGGCGATCACCACGAGCAACTCGATCAGCGTGAATGCTCGTCTTTGACGTTTCGCGGATGCCTGTCGGTCGCATGGCGAAACCCTCCAAAAGACCATGTGCGATCGCGGCATATTCTATTCGCCGAACATGACGGGCCGATGACTCGAAGATGACAGCACTGTAATTTTCCGATGTCCGGGCGATTCGCCAGCTTAGAATGAAGTGATGCCCCGAGATTATTCGACCGCGATGGGCCAATATCGATGCGTGTGCTGGTGGTTGAAGACAACCCGGACATGGGTCCCTATTTGAGACAGGGCCTTGAAGAGCAGGGCTTTGCCGTGGACCTGGTGGCGGATGGCCTTCGCGGCTTCGAGTACGCTTCCGCCGGGGTCTACGACCTGCTCATCCTGGACCGGATGCTCCCGGGCCGCGACGGCCTTGAGGTACTTGGCAGTTTGCGGGCGAAAGGGATCAAGACGCCGGCCATCTTCCTGACTGCAAAAAGTGCAGTGAACGATCGCGTTCAGGGGCTCGACGCAGGGGCGGATGATTACCTCGTCAAGCCATTCTCCTTTGCCGAACTGCTCGCCCGTATCCGCGTGGTGCTTCGTCGCGGCGGCGAAGCTCCGCCGTCGATACTCCGTGTCGGTGATTTGTCGCTCGATCCGGCCAGCCACGCCGTTGAGCGTGCCGGGCAGCGAATCGAACTTTCCTCGAAGCAATACGCGCTGCTTCAGTACCTCATGCGACATGCTGGAGAGGTGGTGAGCCGGACGATGATTCAGGAACACGTCTGGAATTACGAGTTTGATGGGCTTACGAACGTCGTCGATGTCCATATCAATCGGTTGCGGAACAAGATCGACAAGGGCTTTGAGCGGTCGTTGATTCACACGCTCAGGGGGGTGGGCTATGCCCTTCGGGAAGAGTAGACCGCTGGGCTTGCGGACCAAGCTCATGCTCTGGTCGAGCCTCGTGCTCGCGACGTCCTTCGCGGCCGGGTTCCTCTGGGTCCACGTCGGCCTCCGCTCGTTGCTTGCAGCGAGAAACGATGCATTCCTGGACCGCAAGGCCGCTGAGCTTTCGGCGGTGATGCGTGAAGGCGGTTCGGGCACCACCGACGCCCTGATGGCGGAGATTCGCCGCGAAGTGGTGGCTTACGAAGCCGAAGGCCTGGTGGTCGTGGTCCGTTCGCCGGGAAACGTGCTCGTGGCACCGCCCACGGAAAAGAGTCATACGCTCTCTCGGTGTTTGGCGTCAACCAGCCTAGTGCTTTGTCACAGCTAAGAATTGGGGTTGGCGGCTTTCGCGAGATCGCGGATGATGTGGGGAACAAGGAGGTCCCCCATGAACAAGAAGTATATCGTTCGGCTGACGGATCAGGAACGGGATGAGTTGGCGGCCGTGATCAAGAAGTTCAAGGGGACGAGCCAGAAGGTGCGACGTGCTCAGATCCTGTCCAAGGCCGATGCGGACGGCCCGAATTGGACCGACCATCGGATCGTCGAGGCATTCGGATGTCGAACGCAGACCGTCGAGAAAATCCGTCAGCGTCTCGTGGAGCGCGGCTTCCGAGAGACCCTGGACGGCGGTAAGCGGGAGACGCCGCCGGTCGAAAAGCTGCTCAGTGGCGAACAGGAGGCCCGGATCATCGCGACACGCCTCGGCTCACCTCCCCCGGGCTATGCCAACTGGACGCTGCGCCTGCTGGCGCGCAAGGTCGTGGAATTGGGAATCGTCGGAGTCCGTGAGTTACGAGACGGTGCGGCGGACGCTGAAAAAAACGGGATGACGAACCGCAAGATCGAGTACTGGGTCATCCCACCCGAGGCCGACGGTGAGTTCGTGGCCCACATGGAAGAAGTGCTGGAGACCTACGCGAAGCCGTACAACCCAATGCGCCCGGTCCTCTGCATGGACGAACAGCCGGTGCAATTGCTGAAGGAGACACGTGTGCCGATCCCCGCCACCCGCCGACATGCCAAGCGCGTCGACTACGAATACGAGCGTGCCGGGACGGCGAATATCTTCATGTTCGCTGAGCCGCTGGCGGGTTGGCGCGAAGTGGCCGTTCGTGAAACGAAGACCAAGGTCGACTGGGCGATTGAAATGGCTTCGCTGATGGAAGGCCGTTACGCCGACGCCGAGCGAGTCGATCGTCGTGTGCGACAACTTGAACACGCACACCAAGGGCGCCTTCTACGAGAGCTTCGCACCCGCCCGGGCGCGTCAACTGGTCCGCCGCATCGACTTCTGTTACACGCCCAAGCACGGCAGTTGGCTGAACATCGCCGAGAACGAACTCAGCTCCCTGACACGCCAGTGCGTGGCCGGTCGCCGCTTCGGCGACGTCTCGACGCTGCGAGCGGAGACCACGGCTTGGTCATCCGACGTCAACAGCACCCAGCGCGGCGTCGACTGGCAAATGAAGATCGACGACGCCCGCTGCAAACTCACCTCGGTCTACCCTAAAATCAAGCTGTGACAGAGCACTAGGGCAATCGTTCCAAACCGTCTCGCTGCCGGGCTCGCTGGAGCGTTACCGTGTCGTCGGAATCGGTCTTGGCCCAAGTGATCATTCGCTTGAACTGGGGTTGTCACTCTCAGAGACGGAATCAACGCTCTCTCAGTTCGACGGTCGCGTGGCGGCGGGCGGGCTGGTTTTCCTGGTTCTCGCGATCCTGGGCGGGATCTTCCTCTCCCGGCAAGCGCTACAGCCGGTGGCCCTGAGCATCCGCGCCGCTAGCGGACTGAACCCCGAAAGCCTTTCGGCTCGGCTTCCACGGACCGGAGCCGACGATGAGCTTGATGAACTAGCGGGCACAATCAACAGCCTGCTCGACCGGCTGGCGGCCTACCACGCCCAAATCATTCGCTTCACGGCGGACGCATCCCACGAGCTTCGCAGCCCGCTCGGGGCCATGCGCGCAGCGATCGAAGTCACTCTTGGCCAGCCGCGAGACGCAAAGGAATACCGGGACGTGCTCTCCTCACTGGGCGAGCAGTGCGAGCGTTTGACCGCCCTCGTCAACGGCCTGCTGCTGCTTGCTCGGGCCGACGCTGGCGAGGTCAACTTGCGGCGGGAGCCGGTGGACCTTTCTGCGTTGGCGGTCGAGGTCGTGGAGATGTATGAGCCACTCGCCGAAGAGCGGGCGCAAGCCTTACCGCCCACGCACCATCACCCATGCCGGTGCTCGGCGATTCGCACAGGCTCCGACAACTGGTGACGAATCTCGTCGACAACGCAATCAAATTCACGGACCCGGGGGGAAGCGTGAACCTTCACGTTGAGAGAGATGAGAGACGCGCAAAGATCGTCGTTCGTGACACGGGACAGGGCATCCCCGAACGCCACCTCGCGCACCTCTTCGAGCGATTCTATCAGGTGGATGCCGCCCGCTCGTCGGGCGGCTGCGGATTGGGTTTGAGCATCTGCCGATGGATCGCCGAAGCCCACGATGGATCAATCGACGTGACGAGCAGTGAAGGACTGGGGGCGACTTTTGTGGTTATCCTCCCGATCGCGACGGCGATCTCACCGGTACGCCAGTCAGCCAACGCCGCGAACTGAAGGACCCGATGCCCGAGAGCCAGAAGCTTGTGAGGCGGGCACCGTCGATCAGATGCAGTGGATCTGATGGTGATGAACGCCTTAACCGATTTTGCTCGGCCTGGTCGCCTTCTTCCCTCTGCCCGTTCATCAAGAGCTCGACCATACCAGTGTCGATACCGCATCTCGATTCCAAGACCTAACTGCGAAAGAATTGCTCGACATGGACTCGAATGATCTGGTCGTCGAACAGGTCGTTCGGGAGTACATGCTCCGATCATCACACTTCCGGGAGGTCCAGATCGTCAACGGTCTCAAGTCTGGCATGCGAACACGAGCCCTGGAGGGCCAGCACGTCAGGACCATCATAGATGCAACGCCTACCCAATCGGCGTCGTTCTGAGCATCGCGCGAACATTGGTCGTTTGCAGTCCGCCGCTGCGCCATCCAATTGATCTCCATAAAATTGTGGGAACAATATTCCACTTATACACTGACCTGTGTAACATGAGTTGCGGGAGATTTATTCCATGGCCAAGCGATCCCAGACTAAGCCGGTCTGCTGCCCGCCCAAGCCGGACATCCGCCAGCGTCCGCTCATCACGCCCCGAGAGGCAGCGGACCTGATGAATGTCTTCAAGGTGCTCGCGAATGACACGCGCTTGCGGCTCCTGCATGCCTTGACACGGGCTGGCGAGCTGGCCGTCGGTGATCTTGCGGCGGCGGTTGCCATGAAACCGCAAGCCGTTTCCAACCAGCTTCAACGCTTGGTGGATCGCGGCATACTGGGCTCTCGCCGGGCTGGGACCAGCATAATTTACCGGATCGTCGACCCCTGCGTGATTAGCCTTCTCGACCAAGGTCTGTGCCTCAGCGAAGATGCCCTCGCTCGCCAACTTGTCACGATCCGATGAACGACTACGCGGAGCGTTCTGCGTGGTGGCTACCGGGCTGCCTTCTTCCGGTCGCTGCACATCTCCAGAAGGCCAGGAGCAACTGAACGATGTCACGAACAATTGTTCTGGTGCTGTCGCTCTTCGTTCTACCCAAGGTCAACACCTGCTGCGACTGCCCGCCGTGCCCGGTGTGCCCCGATGAACCGTGCTGCTCCGCCGAGGAGTAGCACCTTCATCCACCGACGCCCTCGACCGCAGCGGAGTACGGGCGTCGGTGACGTGCTCGTGGAAAAAGCGGGGCAACCGCAACTGATGGTGCCTTGCACTCTGTTGCGTTGGTAACGATTGTGGAGCGTATGTCGGTTTTGTGCTCCGTGGCCAATCACTCCCTATGATCAATTACAACGTCCGCAGGAAAGCCATGACATCCTCGTATTCACGCCAAGGTCTCTGAACCCGCGCACCACCAACGTCACAGTTCGCCAGGGCCTTGGCCTTCATTTCGAGATCCACTTCTGCATACACATTCGTCGTGTTCAACGACACATGACCGAGCCAGGCACGAATTGTGTTGATGTCCACCCCAGCGCGCAGCAAGTGCGTCGCCGCCGTATGGCGGATCGCCGAGTGAATTGGCTGGCGGCCACATAAGCGCGAACGCCACACAAGAGCTGTTATGTGGTCGACTACACAACAGCAACGTCGTGGCGATCCGGAGCAACGTCCGCCGCAGACCTCACGCTCAATTCCACGGATTCTCCGGAAAACCAGGCAGCGGAGTTCTGGCCGGTGCGGGACGATTCTGGCATAATTCAGACCGACACCACGTTCGGGATCGATCCATTGCCGGCGATGCCCGCTGCGCCGGTCTCGAGCTCCAGAGGTAGCGATGCTCGGCCCAACACTCCTTGTTGTTTTCGCACTGCTGGGGCAGACCGCGGATGCACCGCCGGATCCGGCCGCACTCATCGAGAAGCTGGGCGCCGCCAGCTTCGCCGAGCGCGAGGCGTCCAAGTCGCTCGAAAACCTTGGGGGCAAGGCCCTGCCGGCCTTGCGGGGCGCCCTCAAATCCCGCGACGCCGAGGTTCGCGCGCGTGCGCGCGCCATGATCGACCGGATCGAAGCGAGATTGCTCGTCCAGGAAACGCCGATCCGGCTCGACTTCAAAGACGCGCCGCTGGATGACGTCCTGAAGTCGATCAGCAACCAGGCAGGATTCCAGGTGAGCCTGGCTGGTCGCGGGCCGATGAACATGGGATCGAGAACCGAGCGAATCACTCTGAGCGATCCAGCGCCAACCGGCTTCTGGAAAGCGGTCGACCGGGTGTTTGAGGCCGCCCGGTTGGGCTACCAGGCACAGCCCGGCGCTCAGGTGCGGATGATGCGCTCCGCCGCGCGGCCGCAGTCGGACCTGGTCTTCGCCCCTCAGGCTGAGTTTTCGAGTCCACCGAGCTCGGACCACGGCCCGTTTCGGGTCAGCCTGATGATGCTTTCATACGCCAGCCAGGTCCGCTTCAATGTGGCGCCCGTGCCCGGCCGGCCCCGCCCGGCGAGTGGGGCCCTGCCGCCAAACGCGGCAAAGAAGGCCGCCGCGCGCCCGGCGCCGCGCCCGCTCGCCCTGGCACCGGCGATTCCGATCCGGAGAAAATCGCGGAAAAAGCGAGGATCGAGCCCGCCAGGACCGTGCAGTTCCAGCTTCAGGTGATGATCCTGACCGAACCGCGCATGAGCCTGAACCGGGTCGGCCCGCTTCAGCTCCAGGAGGCGACCGACGACCTGGGAAACTCGCTGCTGCCGGCCGCGGCCGGCTACGTGATGCCGATGGCCGTCGGTGGTGCTATCGGATTCAACGCGACCGGACCGTACTTCGCCACCGCGATCGCCGTGCTTGATCGGCCGCAAAACGCCGGCCGGCTGATCAAGACGCTGCGCGGCACCGTCGAGATCGCGGTCGCGGCGCGGCGATCCGACACGCTGGTGATCCCGTGGCAAGGTGCCGCCGGCAAGACCTTCCAGAACGACGCCCTGCACGTCGTCGTCGACTCGATCACGTCGGATGCCGCGCGAAAACAGGATGTCATCGTCTTGTCGATCGAAGAGATCGACCAGCTCTTCCCCGGGCAATCCGACAACGGTCCACGGGAACCTGGTGTGGGCGGGATGGGCGGGTTTTCGACCCCCCAGCGCTTTGGCGCGGGCAATGATCCCCAATCGCCGATTCAGATCATCAACACGCGCGGTCAAGACGTCTTTCTTCAGGCCGTGTGCGATCGCGACGCGGGCCGCCTCACGCTGAACGTGCCACAACAGACGCAGCCGATCGGTGAGATCAAGGAGATCCGGGTCTCGAGTATCGTCCGGGCCAAGACCAAGGTCCCCTTTGCGTTCCGCGACCTCCCCATGCCCTGACCCGCCAGGCCTCGATGGCCTCACTCCTCCTCGTCCGCGCCCCGGAGGTCGACCTCGTTCAGGCCCATTTGCTTGGCGATTGCGCTCAACTGGTCGCGAATCTCGAACATGCTCTGGGGCCGCTTCGACGGATCCAGGCTCAGGCACGCGATGATCAGGTCGCTGAGCGCGACGGGGATCCTCGGGTTGATCTTCACGGGCGGGGCGAGTTTCCGATCCTCTCCGGGCTTCAGGATCGCCTGCTGGGCGTACCGGCCGGTGAGCATTCGGTACATCGTGGCGCCCAGGTTGTAGACGTCAGTCCTTTCGTCGACCACCTTCTCCGTCGCCTGCTCGGGCGCGATGTATTGCGGCGTTCCCTGGATGCGGTTCTTGTCCTGCCCGCGCACCCAGGCTGTTCCAAAATCGATCAGCTTCACGTGGCCGGTCTTCGTGAGCATGATGTTGCCCGGCTTCAGGTCGCCGTGATAAACGCCTCGCCGGTGCATATGCGTGAGCGCCGACGAGACCTGGCAAAAGATCAAGACAAGCTGTCCGAGCTCAGGCGCTTCGATCTCGTCGAGGGTCTTCCCCTCGACAAACTCCATCAAGAGCTCGACCCCCCTGACCTTGAACCACGCCTTCTTGAGCCGGCAGTCGTGGATCTTCGCGATGGCGGGGTGGTTGAGCTTCTTGGCGGCCTCGAATTCGGTCAGGGCCTGCTGGACGAACACCTCGTCTTCCGGATCCTGCTTGCGCACGACCTTGAGCGCGTATTTCTTTCCACCGGCGGTCTTGTCGCTGATGAGCAGGATCGTGCTACCCGCGCCGGTGCCGAGCGTGTTGACGACGCGGTACTTCATACCGGAGAACTTGGGCGTACTCGACACCTTTGGCATGCGGTTCCTCATTCATTCCGGGGGCCGATCGGCGCCCCTTCGGTTGCTGGCGATCGTGAATTTGCTCTGGGAATTCGGGCGAGAAAAGGCCGAATCGAGCCACCCGACTGCGGGTCGGCTGGCCGGTCGAGCCGTGGCGGAGGTCGTTCGACCTGACGAAGTTATCTCACAATCCGATGGGGAGCAATCCCCCGCGCCGGCGGAATCGCCGGCGCGGTCTGGTGCCGGAACACGATCGGCTCGCTTGCCGGCCCGGGCCGGCCCGATCGCGCCCTTGCCCGGGCAATCTCGCCGTTCGATCTCCACCGACCCCCGCGCGATTCCTCACTGACCAGCAACGATGTCGACCAGCTCGACTTCAAAAAGGAGCGTTGCTTTCTGCGGGATCTTGGGCGGTCGTCCCGCAACGCCGTATCCCAGCGGAAACGGGATCGTGAGCTTGCGGATCTCGCCGACTTTCATCCCTGGGATCCCCTCGACCCAGCCCATGATCAAGGGATCGACGCCGATGCGGAAGTTTCTGGGCCGGTTGTTCGCGCGGCTGCTGTCGAATACCTCGCCATTCTCGAGGCTGCCCACATAGTGAATGAGCGCGTTCTGTCCGATCTTGAGCTCGGCGCCGGTGCCTTCCTTGACTGTCTCGTACTTCACGCCGCCGGCGGTCGTCTTGGTCTCGCCCTTGGCGGTGGGCAGGGCCGGCTTCAAGTCGGCGTTCTTCGGCGCCGCCGCCTTCTGAGTTTCCGGCACCGACGACGCTTCGCCCTGAGCCTGGGCCGGCTCGGCGTCTGGGGATGTCCGTGGCACGATCGCCCCGGGTGGCGATACCGGACCAATCGCGCCGGGCTCTCCGCACCCGCTGGCCGCCAAACCAAACAGCCCCCCCACGATCCCCACACGTAGCAACCTCATGGATCTCTCCCCTTCTACCACGCAACCGCCCGTGAACTGACGAAGAATGATGACACAGACCGTAGGGTACCTCTCGGTGTGCATCACCCTGCGGGAGGATTCGACCGATCCGCGCCGCGACGCGCGGGGCCAGGCCCTCGCTGAGATTATCGCATGTAGCGCCCGCGCAAGGCCAGACCTGCGGATTCGCGGACGATCACCATCTGGACTCGTCGCGGGCAATCTGTCGCGACGCAGAGGCACAGTCACGCCACGCGGATCAGGGTCACGGCGATCCGCCCGCCGAAACAAACGTCGACGTCGCTCCCCGGCCGGCGCAGCGCGCCTGGTAATCACCGGCGTACGTCGCGTGCTCGGCCTCGACGCGATAATGCAGGGGCAGGGGGGAGGGATCGAGCGGGCAGAACTCGACCTCCGGGTCAGGCTCCTCAGGCGCAAGATGTGGAAGGTTGACGTTCCAGAAGGTCCCGGGTTCCCAGGGCATCTGCATCAACCGGCCAACGACGTCGCGGGCCCACCGCGCTGCCCGCGGCCAGTCGACCTGGCGCCCGCGGGCAAGGTAATGCGATAACGCAATTCCCCGCACGCCATGAAGCGCGCCCTCGCGAACCGCGGCCACCGTGCCGGAATAATGCACGTCCGCGCCGAGGTTTCCGCCGGCGTTGATCCCGGAAAGAACCCAGGCGACGTCAGGCGCGAGATGATCGAGCGCAAGCCGGACGCAGTCGGCGGGCGTGCCGGCGACGGCCATCACGTCGTCGCCGTGCCGTGTCACTGCGATCGGACCGTGAGTCGTGACGCGGTGACCGCATCCCGAGAGCGGGCTCGCCGGCGCAATCACCCGGCAGCGCCCCACGGTGGCCGCCGCATCCCGCAGCGCGTGGAGACCGGGCGCATCCCAGCCGTCGTCATTGGTCAACACCAGGGTTGGCTCGGGATGACTCAACGTTGCTGGGTCCGCCACCGCATTGTCCGGTTCGACCTGGCCCGGCTGGGTTCCCGCGACCGCCGTTGCGGCCCTGGACTCGTCCGAGGTCTCTCATTGTGATCGTTTCATCCGAAATATGTCAAAACCACGTCCGCCGGGCGAGCGGTTGTCTGGCATCGTATGCACCACGTCGGCCTGCCACGCTGGCGGTGTGGTCAGGAAACCGGCTTCGTGCTAAGGTGTTGCGTCCCTTTTCGCCGAGGGACGGCATGCGGATTCGTCGCGAGGCACGCTCGTCATGGCGGAGTTCTTTCGGTTGGACGGTCAGGTCGCACTGGTGACGGGCGCAGGCCGAGGCATCGGCGCCGGACATCGCTCGCCGGCTGCATGCCGCCGGCGCGAAGATCGCGGTCTTCGATCGCGATGCCGAGACAGCCCGGGTGGTGGCCGAGGAGCTCGATGGCAGCGCGATCGTGGGCGACGTGTGTCGCCAGAATGACGTGCGGGCCGGTGTCGCTCGAGCGGAGACCGATCTCGGTCCGATCTCGATCCTGGTGAACAACGCCGGAATCTCGGGACGCGCCAGCGTGAGCTGGGACCTCGAGGTCGACGAGGTTCAGGAGGTCTTCCAGGTGAACGTCATCGGCCCGTTCCTGTTCTGCAAGACGGTCGTTCCCGGGATGCTTGCGCGGCTACGGGCGCATCCTGAATGTTGCCTCGATCGCGGGCAAGGAGGGAAACCCGACGCTCCTGCCGTACTCGGCGTCGAAGGCGGCCGTGATCGCGATGACGAAGTCACTGGCCAAGGAACTGGCGGGGAAGGGGGACATCACCGTCAACGCCATCTCGCCGGCCGTCATCAAAACGGCGATCCTCGAAGGCATCGCTCCGGGGACGGTCGAGTACATGGTCTCGAAGATCCCGATGGGTCGAACCGGAACCACGCTGGAAGTCGCGGCCCTGGTCCACTATCTGGTGAGCCCGGAGGCGAGTTTCACGACCGGTCAGTGCTATGATATCAGCGGCGGCCGCGCGACTTATTGATCTTGATCCGACTCTCGGACGCTTCCGCGAACGATCGCCGGGACCACCGAAGAGTCTCTGCTTGTCAGTCCGTTCGCAACGGAGGAGCCATGGACGACCATCCTCAACCAAACCCCGAGCGGCGCCCCTCGCAGCACGACGGCGACGTCCTCGCGCCACGGACCGAGAGCGCGACCGCGAGCGCACCGCTGCCCCGCAGCCCCGGGCGGCCGGTCCCGACTTATCTGTGCCGCCCAACCGGTTTGAACCGCCGGTGTCGGCGCTCGGGCTCTTATTTCTCCACCGGCTCGAGCGGATCCATCGGTGCCGCGTTCCGCTGGAAATCGACGTCAATGGGCGGCCGACCCAGCGGGTGCTGGGCGGCTACTATCGCTCACGCCGGCTCGTGCGGGTCTACGCCCACGACCGCGCCTCAGGCCGGCGGCCGCTGGAAGAGCTGTTTGACACGTTCCTCCATGAGGTCGCCCACCACCTGGAGTACACCGAGCCCTACACTTTCGGCTGCGCGGCTGCCGGCGAGTCTACGGACTGATGCACAGCCGCTTGTTCTGGCGGATCCTGGGTGAGCTCCGCTGGCGCTGGGCCGAGCAGCACGCGCGTCGCCCCAGTTAGCCGCGCCGCAGCTCCGGCACGCGGCGCAACCTTCGGCGCGGGTCTTCCGACGCCGCGGCTCTCCCCGACCTGAATCTCCAGAGAGCGCACACTTCGTCTCGAAATCCGGCAAGGCTAGAACCCGGGACCGAAGCCAGGGTCTTCCGCCCGCATTTTCCGCGCCCGGGTCAATCCCCGGCGAGCCCCAGTTCCTTCAGCTTGGCCGCAACGTCGGCACCGGCGTTATCGACTTTCACGTCCTTGTCGATCTCCTTGACGTTGCCGTTCTTGTCGATATAAAACGTCCAGCGATTGGCGAACCCGCGGGCAGGATTGATGACCCCGTATGCCTTGGCGACGCTCTTGTCGGGATCGCTCAGGATCGGATAGTCGAGGTCGAGCGACTTGGCAAATTTCGTGTTCTCTTCGGGCGTGTCGACGCTCGCCGTGAAATAGGCCGCCTTCAGATCATGGAGCGCCTTGCTGTTTTCACGCAGCGACTTGCATTCCTTGGTGCATCCCTTGGTGAACGCCTTCGGAAACCACGCGATCACCACCGCGGACTTTCCCTTGAACTGGTCGAGGCTATAGGTCTTGCCGTCGGAACCCTGCAGCGAAAACGGGGGTGCGGGGTCGCCGGCCTTGAGGTCGTCGGCGACGGCTCCGGCCACGATCAGCACGCAGAGCGTACCAAGAAACGCGACGGCCCCCCTCTGCCCAACGCTTCGAAACATCGGAATCTCCTCGCGCTTGGACTTGATAATGTATCTCCCCGGACTTCTGCAAGCCCCGAGGAGCCGTGGTCTGAGCCTATCAGCACGGCAGACCCGAAGCAACCAGCGCGACTTGCCGGTCCCCGCCGCTGGCGCCGGCCTATGCTCGAGAGCCAGTTCCGGCCGCGGGCGGCCCGCCCGATCGCGACCCCTGACACAAGATCGAAAGCTCGTGGCGCTACCGGCGTTCGTCCCGCCCCGAACGAGGCGCGGCTCCGCTTGGGCGAAGACCATTCCTTCACACCGATTGACCAATCCGCGTCAAAAATGGATTGGGCCATTGTCTTCGACGAGTCGGCGCTCGAGAATTCTTTCCATCCCATCGGATCCAACGTTCAACGGGACTATTTCGACGATGACCGGGCAATACTCCCATCGGCGTTTCTCGATTTACACGATATTCACCGGGCTATGCCTCCTGGGCGGAGTGGGCTGCACCGGGGGCAGTGGCGAACCTCCGCGCCTGCCGGTCGCGGGGCTCGTGCTGGTCGACGGCCGGCCGCTGCCCAGCGGCACCATCCTGTTCTATCCCTCGGCACGCGCGATCGTCAGCGCGCCCATGGTCTCGGGTGACGAGATCAGGAACGGCCGGTTCTCGCTCTCCCGTGACAAGGGTCTGGCGATCGGCAAGTACCGGATCGCGGTCTCTTCGGAGGAAAAAGACCTCGACCCCCGCGCTGCCTCAATTGCGCTGTCGACGCCCAAGGAAAAGATCCCCGTCCGGTTCAATAGCCAGACTGAGCTGGAAGTCGAGGTCAAAGACGGAGGGATCAAGGAGTTGAGAATCGCCATCGCGTCGAAATGACCCGTCCCCGCGCCCCGTCGTTCCGCCCGCTCGAAGGCCGCCCTACTGATGGCGCCCGGCTGGGCAGACGACGAAGTGATTGACGGCGCGCCGGCGCCGAAATCCAGCGCACCCACATGGCCGCTTTCTCCAGCCCGATCAGACTTTACGTCAATCCAGCCCCCCGGCGGCGACGACCCCAAAAACCCGCGAGGATCGGGCTCGTTCGAGCCCGTGCGCGAGCGTGGGAGCGCCCCGGAACCGACGAGTTCAGATTTCGCCACTTGCGCTCGTTTTCGGACTTAGTGGATGCAGCGTGCGACTTTTATTAGTATTTCGCGCGTCCTAGTGTAGAATTGGTGCCGAAGCGATTTGCGCTCGGCCATCGCGCCTGCCACCCGTCCGAATACCTGTTCGACTACCTCGATGCACACCGTGAGACAGCGTTCGATGCGGTACCGTTGTCGCCGTGCACTCAAACCAGACGTGGATCAGCTTGACGCACGCTGCATGCTCTCGGGACTGACGCCCGCGCAGCTCACCGCGGCGTATGGACTGAGCTCGATCGGGCTGGCGACGTCCTCCGGGACGGTCAAGCTGGATGGGTCGGGACAAACGATCGCACTCATCGAGGCCTACCACGACCCATACCTGCAATCCAACCTTCAGACGTTTGACAACACGTTTCATCTTCCCGCGCCGACCTTGTACGTGGCCGATCAGGCGGGCCACCTCTCCAATCCGAGCTGGGAGCTCGAGGAGTCGATGGACGTGGAGTGGGCGCACGCCATCGCGCCCGGGGCCGCCCTGCTGGTGGTCGAGGCATCCTCGCAGAGCCTTCACAGCATGGTGAACGCGGTCAAGGCGGCCCGAGGCACGCCCGGCGTCGACGTCATCTCGATGAGCTGGGCATTTCCCGAATTCGCCAAGGAGGCGGCCTACAACTCGGTGTTCACGACTCCGGCGGGACACCAGGGCATCACGTTTGTGGCGGCCAGCGGCGATAGCGGCCCTGTAGGGGGTGCCGTCTGGCCGGCGGCCGTGCCCACGGTACTTGTCGTCGGCGGAACCTCGCTCGGCGTCGAACCCGACGGGCGCTACGATTCCGAGACGGCGTGGTTCGACAGCTCTGGAGGCTATAGCCGATACGAGGCGGAGCCGGGCTTTCAAAGATCGATGCAGGGAACCGGCCGACGAAGCACGCCCGACGTCGCGTTCGACGGCGATCCGGCGACTGGCGTGCAGGTCTACGACACGCTGCCGTTCACCGGCCAGGGCACGTGGCAACTTGTCGGCGGTACCAGCCTGGGCGCGCCCTCCTGGGCCGCGATCATCGCGATCGCCGACGAAGGTCGGGCCATCCAGGGCACCGGAAGCCTGGACGGCGCGGCCCAGACCCTTCCTGCCCTGTACGCGCTCCCCTCGACCGTTTTCAATGCCGTCGCCCCGCTCCCCGCTCAGCCAGGCGGCGGTGCCAACACCTCGACCGGCCGCGGCACTCCCAGCGGAACGTCGCTCGTCCCGGATCTGGTCGCAACCACCGTCTACGTCCCGCTCTCAACCAGCCTGCTCGGGCGCGCAACACTTCGAGATCGGCTTTCGCCCACAGGAGAAACCGGTTCGCGGCCGCCCCCGCAATCCTCATCAACCGCGAGCCGCGATTTCCCGTTCCACAGCACCTCGTCCCAAGACATCCCGGCGCAAGCCGTTGAATCGTTTCGTTCGACGCAGGCGCCCCGACCGCGCCGGCCCGAACCTGGAACCAGGGCACGTACGGATTTCGTTGTCTTTCGCCGGCCTATCATGTAGGTTTCCTGGACAGACAAACGATCGCTCGCCTTCTGCAAACCCCGCTCGCGGACGGAAGCTCGCAATGGAGTGCTCATCCCCGGAGATGGTCACTCATGCGAAGCCATCGTTTACGCGCGCCTGCGCCTGCGGCCGCTCTTGGATCAGCTCGAAGAGCGCTGCATGTTGTCGGCATTCTGGGGGGCCGGGCCACAGCCGGGCGGCTATTCCCCCGCACAGGTCACCGGCGCCTACGGACTGAATGCCATCACGTTCACGTCGCCCACCGGATCGACCGCCAAGGGAGACGGAAACGGCGAGACGATCGCCTTGATCGAGCTGTATCACGACCCCGAGATCCAGTCGAATCTCCAGACCTTCGACGCCCGGTATCATCTGCCGAACCCCGCGCTCGAGCAGATCAATCAGGCTGGTAGCGAAACCGACGGCGGCTGGGCAAACGAGGAATCGCTCGACGTCGAGTGGGCCCACGCGGTCGCGCCGGGAGCCTCGATCCTGGTGGTGGAAGCGGCCCCGTCGAGCTCGCAGACCCAGGAGCTGCAGAACCTCTTGAACGCCGTGAACACTGCGCGAAACACACCGGGCGTGGTGGCGGTCTCGATGAGCTGGGGCTACAGCGAGATGCCGAACGAGTCTGCCTACGACTCCTATTTCACGACCCCAGCCGGCCACGCCGGCGTCACGTTCATCGCCTCCAGCGGAGACAACGGCGTCGTGGAGTATCCGTCGGCCTCGCCCAACGTCCTCTCCGTCGGCGGGACCGCACTGACGTTGAGCAACTCGGGCGCCTACGCGTCGGAAACCGCGTGGTTCGACGGGGGAGGGGGCTACAGCCAGTTTGAGCTCGAGCCGGGTTATCAGCAGTCGGTGCAAACTGCCAGAGCGCGCAGCACGCCGGACGTGGCCTTTGACGCCGACCCCAGCACGGGCGTCGAGGTTTATTCCACCGATCCCCGCACCGGGGAGGGGTCGTGGCAGGTCGTGGGCGGCACGAGCGTGGGTGCGCCCTCCTGGGCGGGCATGATCGCGATCGCCGACGAAGGCCGTGCGATCGCCGGGCGCGGAAGCCTGGACGGTCCCACTCAGACCTTGCCGGCCCTCTACAGCGCAGCCGCGACCGATTTCAATGCCGTCGCTGGATCCTCGTCGAACTCCGGAGGCGGAGGGTTCGGCGGATTCGACCCGTTCGGCGGCGGCGGCCGGCTTTCCTCGGCGTACTGGAGTGGGATCCAGATGGGCTGGGGCCCCGGATTCACCACGAGCCCGACCAGCGGCGCGACCGCGAATACATCGACGGGCCTCGGCTCGCCCAGCGGCTCAGCGCTCGTCACCAGCCTCGTGGCCAGCACTCTCACGACCCCGCTCACGACCAGCGGACCGGCCGGCAGCGGCACCGCCCCCACCAGCCCGGCACACTTGCCCGTGGGCAAGCATCCCAAGCACCCGCAGAAGCACGGCCATCCAAAGCCCCACATCCCGACCCACACACCCACCGCGCATCGACCCCTCGTCGCGCAACCGAAACGGGGACGCAGCTAGTTACGCGCTCGCCGCCACCCAGGCAACAGAAACAGGGACGCAGCTAGTTACGCGCTCGCCGCCGCCCCAGGAAACGCAGTCGACCGGTTGCAGCCGATTGAGGCGCTCACCTGCTCTCAGAGGCCGCGCGCCTTGCGGCTGGCCAGCTCGGCGTGCCGCCGTGCGCGGTTGACGCCGCCCGCGGGAGTGCTGTCCGGGAACGAGTTTTCGGTAACGTCGATGTACATCGACGCGGATCGGTCCCCCTCGATCAGCGACCTGGGAAGGAGCGTGAGTCGCGCGACCTTGTGAAACGGCGCCTGCGTTTCCTTCCACTCCACGCTTGCATTCTCGATCCAGAAGCTGGGGTCCCGCGCTTGCCCCGGTACGTCATCCGCTCTGGATCCAATAACTGGAGACCGAAATCGAACGAGCTCATCGTGGTGTCTTCGTTCACGTGCCGGATCAATTCGTCTTGCAGGGCGTTTGGATTGTTGCGCTCGAGCGGTCGTGCGGAATTCCCGGCACTCGGCGTGGCCGCGTGCTTCACCACATCGGCCGCACCGTGACGAAACGGCACGTTGCCCCAGTAGCGCAGGTGCTGATAGGGCCGAATCCTTTGATGTGTCTGCATCGACGCTTTGATAAAGCTGCTCGCAAAGATCAACTTGTCCCGAAATGGCGACGACCACAGGATCCTGGCCGGGCTGGACGCCCCGAGCACCCTTGCCAGCACCGCAAACGCGTGCACGTCGTTGATCGGCAGCGTGGTCGCGCTTTGCAGCGAGTAGTCTTGCCGCGCGCAGTGATCGCCGGTGCCGGTCGCACCGCCGTTCGCAAGCTCGACGGCGAACGACATCGCGCGGACATCCGGTTTGAAATCGCTGTTCACTTTCGGGTCCGAGTTGGAGAACCGCACCGTCGCGGGGTAGATTCCGGGCCTGGCGTAGATGCCCTTGGCGAGTCGTGCCGCCAGCGCGGGGTCGCGGCCGGAGGCAACGTCGAAGACTTCAAATTCGGCCCCGACGCACACCCCTTTCGCATGAGTTCCACGTCGCAGTCGCCCGTCTGGTCCGGCGCCACGCGCCTGCAGCGCAAGAAACCCGCGGACAATCTCATCGATGTCGGCTTCCTCGGCGGCGAGACTCTGTTCAGGCGACAGTCTGGTCAGAGCCGACATGACGAGTCCTCACGAACGGTTGTCATCCCAGGTCGGCGAGATGGCTTTGACCTGGACGGCCGCTTGTGTCTCACTTGCCTCGGGCCTGGGCGGCCTTCAGGATCTGCTCCTTGACGGCTTCCAGATTGAACGACGCGCCCTTCTGCGCGGGCGGGAAGTCGATGAATGTCTGGCCGAATTTCGCGACTTCCTGCTGGACGAACACGAATCGCCAGAATTCGTACATGAACCAGTTCATGTAGCTGACGGATTGGCTCATGCCGGTGCGCTCAAACGGATCAAGTCGCAGGTTCACGAGGATCGGCACGTCGGGCTTTACGGTTCCGCCCAGCCAGCCTTGCGGCTGGTCGATGAAGCGAAACTTGAACTCGCCGATGCGCACTGCGCCGAGCGCCCCTTCCGCGAAGTAGAAGACTTCCTTCCGCTTGGACGGCCCCTTGCCGGTGATCAGGTCCATCTGGTTATAGCCGTCGAGATGCACCTTGTAGGTTCGGTCGCCGATCGTCTTGCCATTCTTCAATTCGTCGGCGATGGACGGGTTGCCGGCTGCCGCCACGAAGGTCGGAAACCAGTCGAGCCCGCTGATCACGTCGTTCTCGATCTTGCCGGCGGGCACCGTGCCGGGCCAGCGGATGATGCACGGCACGCGGAACCCGCCTTCCATGACCGTTCCCTTGCCCCCTGCGAATGGCGTCTGGCCGCCGTCGGGCCAGGTAAAATTCTCCGTACCGTTGTCGGTGGTGAACACGACGATCGTGTCGTTGTCGACGCCCAGATCCGCGATCTGTTTCATGACCGAGCCGACGATGTCGTCGAGCTGCGCCATTCCCGCTTCGTGGATGGACCAGCCGTTCTGCGGCGTACGGCGCTTCTCGTAGCTGTCGGAGAGGTGGGTGACGACGTGCATACGAGTCGGATTGAGCCAGACGAAGAACGGCTTGTCGTCGCTCCTGGCCTTCTTCATGAACTTGAAGGTGTGCTCGACGATCTCGTCGTCCACTGTCTCCATCCGCTTGGGGTAAAGCGCTCCAGCGTCCTCGATGCGCTGCCTGCCGACCTTGCCCCAGCGCGGCTGCTCGGTCGCGTCCTCCTGGTCGGTGGCCCACGAGTGGACCATGTTGCGGGGGCCAACACGCTCCTTGAGCTCAGGCGGGTAGCCGGGGTGCGCCGGGTCTTCCATCGCGTCGAGGTGATACAGGTAGCCGAAAAATTCGTCGAAGCCATGGACCGTCGGCAGGAAGGCATTGAGGTCGCCAAGGTGGTTCTTGCCGAACTGGCCGGTGGCGTAGCCCATCGACTTGAGCGCAGTGGCGATTGTCGGCGCCTCGGCCGGCAGGCCGATCGCAGACCCTGCCTGGCCGACGGTCGTCAGTCCGGTGCGGATCGGTAGCTGGCCGGTGATGAAGTTGGCGCGGCCGGCCGTGCAGCTCGCCTCGGCGTAATAGTCGGTGAAGAGCATCCCCTGCGCGGCCAGAATGTCGATGTTGGGCGTCCGGCCGGCCATGATTCCGCGGTGATAGGCGCCGATGTTGAACCAACCAATATCGTCGCCCATGATCACGACGATGTTGGGCTTTTTGCCGTTTGCCTGTGTCTTCTCGACGGCACCTGCGCGTGCCGGCGCGGACACAGCCAGGAGCGCAGCTTTGGTCAGGCCGTCGGAGCAACTGGCTGTCGTGGCGCTGCCGCCAGCCTCAGGCGATTCTCGCTGCGCACCGCATCCCGTGGCCCCGAGGCCGCGCGGGCCTGTGGGAACGGATTCAGCCTGTCGGAGGCGGCCAGGTAGCCCAGCAGGATACCGCCGGCCAGGACGCAGATCGTCTGAAAGCGTGCGAGAGGGACCATGAAACTCTCCGTGATGACGGTGAAGGAATCACTGCGAGCGTTAGAAGCGCGGGGTCGAAATATCAAGGGTATTGGAGACGTACCGCACAGGGCGATTCCGCCCGTCACGGAGAAGCCGAGCGTTCATCGGGCGGACCGACGCGAGTCGGCCGGTCCACCCGACGAACCAGTCTTCACTAACGAGCAAACTTCAGCCCCGGGTCATTGGCGGGGCGCCGACGAGGCGGAAGGTGAAGTTGTCGGCGATCCTTCCAGGCCACCTGGCCGACCAGGGCACCCGTCTGGCCCTTCTGGGCGGCGAGGGTCAGGATGCCGTCGGCGAAGGTCGACTTGCCCGCGATGTTCATCGGCGGCTTGCCCGGAGCCGGTGGCGGTCCAGGTGAAGCGCCGTCGTCCTGGATCGCCAGGGCGATCTTCGCGTCCTTGGCCGGCGCGGCGGCCCAGTTCCCGGCCAGCTTCCCTTGGACGGCCGGCGAAGCGGCCGGGGCCGCCTCGGCGGGCGGCGGTTGGTTGGCGCCGGAGGGCTGGAACTGCGGCGATGATCTGCGCCGAGAGCGTGTCGCCAGGCTGGAGCCTCACGACCTCCTTGAGCTGGGCGATCGGCTTCGGGATCGTGCCCCTGCGCCAGGTACTGGTAGGCCAGCACGAAGCGGCCCTGGGCCGAATCCGGGTTTGCCTTGACGTAGGCCTCCAGCGCCCGGAGCTGGGCGGTGTAGGTGTCGACGTCGGGATACATCCCGCTCAAGGTCGTCCAGTCCCAGCCGGGTCTCACCGAGAGGACGGCGTAGAGCGGCGCCGCGGCCTGCTGGTATTTGCCCTGGGCGAAGTAGGCCAGGGCGAGGAACTCGTGCATGCGTCGTGTCATTGGGCGTCTGGGCGAGTGCCTGCTGGTCGAGCTGCAGGGCCTGGGCGTAGTCGCCCGCCTTGAACGCCGCGCGGGCCTGGTCGTACGCCGAGTCGCCTGGCCGGCGACGGCCTGCTCGGGCGCCGCGGCGGTCGTGCTGATCGGCTGGGAGTAGTCGGAACCCGGCGCCGCGGCCGGCTGCTGCGCCGTCGGCGGGCTGCTGCGCGACCGAGCCCTGAGGTCGCCGCCGGACCCGCCACCGCCGCCAGTAGTAGGGATTGCTATAGCCCGAATAGCCCCAGCCGTACATCGGCGAGCCGGCGCCCCAGGCCCCGACTCCGCTCGCGTAACCGGTGCCCAGTCCCGTCGCGCCCCAGCCGGCATAGTTGTTGCCGTTCCAGTGCCGTTGCCCATGCCGGAATGGTTGTACGCGTAGCCCGCGCCGGCGGCGGCGGCACCCGCGTTGGGGTACTGCGAGCCCTGGTTGCGGTTGGCATAGCCCGCGCCGGCGGCGGCGGCACCCGCGTTGGGGTACTCGAGCTCTGGTTGCGGTTGGCGTAGCCCGCGCCGGCGGCGGCGGCACCGGCATTGGAGTACTGGCTCTGGTTGCGGTTGGCATAGCCTGCGCCGGCGGCGCAGGATGGGCCACGCTTTGGTTGTTATTGGCGTAGCCCGCACCGGCGCCGCGGCGGCGCAGGATGGGCCGCGCTCTGGTTGTTATTGGCGTAGCCCGCTCCAGCAGCGGCTGGATGGGCCGCGCTCTGGTTGCGATTCGCGGAGCCCGAGCCGGACTGGCTCGTCGGCGGGTGTGGCTGGCTGAATGAGGGAGAGTGGCTCATGGAGCCTCCGCCCATCTGGCCGCCGCCCCCGCCGCGGTACGCCGCCACCTCCGCCGCCACCGCGACCGCCGCCACCGCCGCCGCCCCGCGACGGACGTCCGACGGGAACGGCGAGAATGCACGAGAGAGATGCCGAGGGCCAGCTTCGAAAGTGTGCGATTCATGATGAGGATCCTCGATGAAAGGAGATGGTTCGGATACGATCTGTGTGGCCTTACTTGCCGGCCTCGGGTGGCTTGCGCACGATCGTGAACTCGTCGACCCCGGGCACCGCGGCGCCCCCGATGGTCCGGTCGACCGACTGCCAGCTCGCCCGGTCCTTGCCCAGACGCGTGATGATGTTCGTCGCCGACGCGTGCTGGCCGTCCTGCCGCACGCCCTCGGCCTTGATCACCCACTGGTCGCCGTTGCGGGTCCAGTAGCCCTCGCCGAAGCCGCCCTCGGAGTCGAAGATCCAGGTCTTGAACTGGTGCCGCGTGCGGGTCCCAGCCGATCCGCTGCGTGCCCGAGAGCACCGGCTGGCCCTGGGTCTTCATGGTGAACTCGCGGACCAGGAAGTTGCCGTCGTCGGTCCACTTGCAGGTGGTGTGGACGACCGCATCCTGGCTCTCGTTGATCCAGTCGCCGACCAGCCACTCCAGTTCCTTGAGGCGGTCGTGGGGGGTGAGGTCGTGGGCGTGCTCGTCGCGGACGGCCGACTGGAGCCACTGGCCATCGTGCTTGACGTAGACGACGGTGAAGCGGGTGATCTCGGGCGGCCCGCCCCCGGCCGGGGTGATGGTCGTCCGGCCCTCCTCGAGCGCCGTGTCGGGGCCGAGGAAACGCAGGGCCTCGTCTCGATGGCGATCGTGCTGCTGGGATTGTCCGCGAACGACGCGGCCAGTTGGTCCTGGATGGCGGCGCGGCCCTCGGTCCGCTCGCCCTGCTCGTCGACGACGAGGGCGTCCTCGGCGAAGGTCGCGGCGGCCGCCGCGGCGTCGCCCGCGTTGAACGCCTTCGTGAACGACGCGACCAGCGCGGCGATGGCTTTGGCGTCGTCGTCATGCGCTGGCGTCGGTGCGGCCGCTTCGGCCGGGGCCGCCGCCTTGGCGCGGCCGGAGCGCCCTTCTCTGCCTTCGCGAATTTCTGGGCTCCCGAGCCCTGGCAAATCGCGAGTACCACCACGCCGAACCAGAAAGAGACCGGTCTCATTTCGATCACTCCTTGGCGAGTTCCGAGGCAAACGCCTCGCTGTTCTGATCAGGCGGACAGAACTGTTCGCATCACGGAGCTTGGGCAGAGGTCACGAAGCCGGCTGGATCGCCCGGCCCCGCGTATCCATCGGCTCGTTTCTGCAAAGGACAACCGACATCCGGCGAGGGTGCCGCACAACGGACAACGGACTACTCCGACACCGCCGGCGAGACGAACGAACCACCCCCGAGGACGGCCTCGACTGCCGGGATCAAGTCGGTGGCCGCGGTCCGCTTGAGTACGAATCCCGCAACGCCCGCGTTGCGAATCTGTGTGGCGACGGCGGGCTCGTCGTGAACGCTGAGGGCGATCAAACGTAAGCCGGGGAAGCGGCCCATCAACTGCCGCGCGACGTTGGTCCCTTCCTGCACCGGCATCGAGAGGTCGACGACGACGAGGTCCGGGTCGAGTCGCTCGATCGTTTCGAGCAATGACCCCTCGTCGGCAACCATCACGACCGCCGCGAACAGGGATTCCAGCAGGCTGCGGACGCCCTGCAACATAGGCAAGATGACTATCGGCCAAGAGGACGCGGCCTTGCCTCATGGTGCGACCTGTCCTTGTCGTGCGGAGACTCGAGCCCGCTTCCGCGGTACCTGGAACCACGCCGAATGTTCGGGCTCTGGTCGGATCATCTTGCGAAGCGCCGGGAGGGGACGCAACTCGCAAAACTACCGGACCCGGATTGCGCTTGCGCAGCGCGGACGGCCCGTCAGACGGAGATGATGCCGTTCCGGATCGCGTACTGGACCAGCTCGGCCGTGGTCCGGACCCCGAGCACTTTCATGACGCGAGCTCGGTGAAATTCCGCGGTCCGCGACGAGATGTGCAGGAGGCTCGCGACCTCCTTGGCCGACCGGCCCTCGGCGGAGAGCTGCAAGACTTCCCGCTGGCGCGGTGTCAACCGCCGGGCCGCGTCCGGGGGTTGCGGGCCTTCTTCTCGATAAGAGCGGAGAAGCTCCCCGGCGATCAGCGGGGTCACGTAGGTCTGACCGCGGAGTGCTTCCCGTATCGCCTTGACCAGTTCGTCGTGGGCGGAATGTTTCAGGACGTAGCCGGATGCCCCGGCCTCCATCGCCCTCCGTGCGTAGGAGACGTCGCGTTGCATGGTCAGGAAGACCACCCTGCACGAAACTTCCGCCTGGCGGATCTGTGCGACGGCGTCGATGCCGTTGAGCGAGGGCATGCTGATGTCGGCGACGATCACGTCGGGCCGGAGTTTGATGGCGGCCTCGACCAGCTCCCTGCCGTCGGACACGATCCCCACCAGCTCGAATTCCGGCTCCAGCAGGCCCCGCACCCCCTCGGCCAGGATCCGGTGGTCGTCGGCGAGCAAGACCCGCGGCTTCTTCATGACTCGTTCCCGACCACGGGGACGCGGACCGTGACCGTCGTGCCCTGCCCCGGCTCGGAGTCGACGGAGAGCTCCCCTCGAACCAGGCGGACCCGCTCCCCCATGCTGGACAGCCCGAGTCCCTCCCGCGAGCGCACCTCCGCCGCGTCGAAGCCGACGCCCCGATCCTGGATCGGTCAGGATGAGTTCCCGGCCCGACCTGATGAGCGACACGCGGGCTTCCTGGGTCCCGGCGTGCTTGACGACATTCCGCAGGGCTTCCTGGGCAACCCGGTAGACGCAGAGGGCCACGTCCTTCGGCAAGGAGGCGGTGACGTCGTCCGAGCGATAGGCGACCGCGACACCCTCCCGTCGCGCAACGCTGGCACACTCGGAGCGCAGGGCGTCGACGAGCCCCAGGTCGTCGAGGATTGAGGGGTGGAGCTGGCGGGAGAGGGCGTGGACGTCCTCCGAGAGGCTCGACCAGCTCCCCGCGCATCTCCTGAAGCTGGCGATGGGCGTTCGACGATGGGTCGAGCTGCGTCTCGAGCTTCGCGGCGTCGATGGCCAGGACCGCCAGCCGCTGGGTCCAGTCGTCGTGCATCTCCCGGGCGATCCGGCGGCGCTCATCCTCTTGCGCCTGGAGGAGCCTTCCGGCCAGCAACCGGAGCTCGTCCTGGGTCTTTCGAAGCGACTCCTCTCGGGCGTGCAGGTCCTGATCCGCCCGCTTCCGGGCCAGGGCGTTGGCGAAGATCTCGCCGACGGTCCGGAGGCGTTGGACGAGCTCATCCGGCCAGGCCCGGAACTCACGAAACGCCCCGAAACTGAGCACGCCGAGGACGATGCCCCCGGCCTTCAGGGGGATCGCCAGGTTGGATTTCATCCCCGTCTTGATGACGTACGCGCGCTCGTTGACAGCCTCCGCGGGGGCATCTTCCGGCAATCGATCAAAGCGCATCAGCTCTCCCCGCCGGACTTGCTCCGCATACCAGGGAAGATCCTCTTCGAGGATCAACGGGGGGAGCGGTGGATACCCGGGAACGACGAAGGAGTGCGTGGCCAGGATCGCCTTGTTGTCCTCGGAGATTTGACCGAAGCTGCCCCGCTCGACTCCCAGGAAGTCGACGAGCCGCTCCAGAGCCTGCTCGATCTGAGCATCGACCAGGTCGGCGGCCACGTTGACGAAGGTGGCGGACAGGTCGGTGAGCAGCCGCTCGAACCGGAGGCGCTCCTCCGGTTGCGTCCGCAAGTCGAGATCGACCGGGAGCTGCCCTTGGCGTTCTTCGCGGCCGGGTGGTCGGGGCTTGAGATTGCGGGGGGCGGCTGCTGGTCTCATCGATTTCTATCCTGCGAGGTCCAGGTCGGGGGCCGCGGTCCGCCAAGGGCGGTGGAGAAATGCCAGGCCGGACACCACGGTCAAGCTCTCGGAACGTGCCAGGTTGGCGTTGGCCGGGTGGTCGTATAAGTTCGGCCTCGAACCGGCCGGGCGGGCGACGATCAGCAGCATCCCTTTCTCGACGGTCGGACTCCGGAGGAGGGTTTAGACGAGGACCAAGGCAATGAGCCACCGCAAGCGCGACTGCGCGACGCCCGTCCGCCGGAACGTCTCTCCTGACACCGTGAAGCCGCTCATCCTTGCCGCCAGACCTTGATCGAATCCCCCCATCGTCGGAGGGCAACCTGTCGCGGATTCGGCAAGACGCCGGTGACTGGACGCCACCAGTATCACCGATCAATCTTGGTGCTACAAGTGGCTCATCCCCCGAAACGGGGACGCAGCTAGTTGTCGCGCCTCGGCCCCACTGCCGAAACGAGGACGCAGCTAGTTACTGCCTCGGCCCTGCTGGCGGGTGCTTTCTCCGAGGGTCAGCAACGGACCTCTTGGGTTCGATCTCAAGGGGCGTCTGGCGGGGGGACGAGCATCGCGCAGACCTCGGGCTTCAGGGCCGAGCGGATCGGACCGATCGGGATGCCCCGATTGTGCGTGACGAGATCGACCGCCGCGGGGTTGATCTGGCCCCGGTTATGGTGGAGCGCGACGACATCCAGGGTGCGGCCGAACACAGGAGAACCGGACGACCCCGGGCGTGGGCGGGTCGGCTGCAATCGGCGAGCATGCTCTCGCCGCGGGAATTCCGATCTTGCCGATCGCAGCGACAGGCAGAGATGCCGGCAGTATCTCTGAGCGGATCGTCGCCGGGTGGGACCGACACCCGATCGGTGGATTAACACTTGACGAGTTCGTGCGCCTTAGGGAGGACGTCCCCGGAGTGGTCGACGGCGTGATCGACCTGCTTGGACGACTGCTCGCGAGCCCGGATCAACCCGCAGCCCGGGAGGAGAAGCTGCAAAGCCAGCAGAGCGACCGTCGCGCCGGCACGGAACCGCGACCGCCCGCCGAGCCCTTGAGCTTCCGCGCTCGCGTCCTGAAAGTGGCTCGATCGCATCATCCCAATCTATTCGCGATCACCGCTGGATCCGGACGAGGACGAGAATGCGGGAGATTCCCAGGAGGCCCAATCGCTGTGATCGCCGAGCCGCTCAAATCTAGCTGCGTCCCCTTTTCCGGAGGGCATGCGCTCCACCTTCTTCACTTCACGCGGTATAATCTGTGTCAGATTGCCGCCATGACGATTGACCGGATCACTCCCAACTCGGCGTTGCCGAAGAGGAGTAGAAGATGGTTTACGAGCGTTGGGTCATGTTCGGCTCGTTACTGGCGATCTGCCTCACGCACGGGCTTGCGACCACATCCGGGCAGACATCCTCGAAGCCCAGCGCCCGTTCGCAAGTCGCGACGTACGTTCTTGTCGAGAACGTCCCGTATTACCTCAAGATTCCCAAGGAGGAGTCTCGGCCCGACGGTGCGCTCAGGACCGGCACCAGAGTGGTGATGGTCCGCGAGGCCAAGAACTACAGCCGGGTCGAATTCCACGCCCCGACGCGGCAAACGGCAGTTGTGGCTTTTGTCAAAACGGGTGCGCTTCAGCCCGTGGCCGCCGCGAAACTCGACGAGAACGTCACCTTGCCGGACGCCTCGACGGACAGGGGAGTGCTCGCGCTTCTGCTGATCGCAAAGAAAAACAACCCCGGCAATCCTGCGCTATGACGAGCAGGAGGTGCTGAAGGCGATGAAGGCGATGAAGGCGGCGGTCGATAACCGGCTCCGCTGTTCCAACCCCATCTACTTCTGCGCGGCCGGAGCGCAGTCCTGGTTCGACATCATCACGGCCCCCGACCAGTTCCAGGGCTTCTCGAAAGGCGCCGACGGCCAGCTCGCCATCTCCGCCGACATCCAAAATATCATCGACGTGGTGATAACGAAGGCAAACACTGCGCCCGGGGGCCTATACCCGGTTCGTCCAGAATGCTATCGACGTCGCGAACAATGACGTCGACGATCCGTTTCGGAATCTGACGCTGATCGGGACGGTAGAGGTCTACGGAGCCACCTACGGGTGGCGCACTGACGGCACCGGCGACCCGGGCGATTCATTCGTGAGGATCCCCGATGAACAAGGCGGCCTGATCGCCGGCAACCGGTTTTACGCCGTCGTGAAGAATGCGATCAAGTAGCGGGCAAGACGGCCCATGAGAAAACGCGGAGGTTCCGTCGAGTAATGGAACGGAGACCGACGTCACGCTCCTGGGCCGGCTAAAGCCATCGGTTCTGGTCGAGCTTGCCGCGTTATGACAGTTTTTGCCGTTATCGCTGTCGCATGCAGCCAGCCGCCCTACGCGCCGGTCCTCATAGAATCGCTTCATCTGGCCGACCCGGCCGCGCACGAGGTCCGACTTCATCGGCTCGTAGGCGAAGGCCTCCTTGCCCTCCTTGCGGATCACGATCCGGTACGGCTGCCCGAGCACCTCGGTCAGGTGGTACAGCGTGACGTACTCGGCCAGGTCGTCGTACCAGTTGCTGCTGCCGTAGAGCGACACGAACGGCGTCCGGCGTAAGGCCGCATAGACCGATTCGGCCTGGTCGATGGCGAGGGTTTGGCCGCCGGCGCGGAACTTGACACGCTCCAGCAGCGGGTCGCGGTATCGGGGAGAGGGGGTCAAGCGTCCGCTCCAGACGCCTTCGGTGAACGCGCTGGCGGGCGCGCCGCCCGCGGGCTGGATCGCCGGACCGTATGGCCGGCGTGATCCGCCAGGCAGGAATCGACGACATGCGTCGCCTCGTGGAGGAGCACGTAGACGATGGCGTCGAGCTTTCCGGCCTCGACGGCCACGCTCGAGCGGTGAGCCGGCGGCCTCGAAGCAGGTCCGCTCCTTCCACGTGAGCCACTCGGACACGTCCTCGCTGGAGGATCCCGGCTCGGATCGTGATGTCGAACAGCCGGTAGGGCTCGTCCGGGTTGACGGTCGAGGTGAGCGCCGTGTTCGGCATGCCGTCGAGGAAGCTCACGCTCCGCAGCCGCTCACCCAGGACCCGCCGATGCAGGGGCGGGAGCGCCGCGAACGCGGCCGAGAGCTTGCGCCGTTCTTCCGCCGTCAGGGCGTGGGCCGTCGGCGCGGGCCCCCCGGCTTCCTCGAACATCTTGAGGACCGCCGCGGGGGTTTCCTTGACCCGCGACTCGAGCGGAGACGTCGGGTCGAGCCCGTGACGGCGGAAGGCGTCGGCCCGTTGTGCGCAGGGGGTGGGGCGTCGTCCGTCATGGCCGGCGCGGTCCACCGGGAGACGAACACGAGCAAGCCCGCGATGAATGGCAAGGGTAGGGCGCACGGTCCGTTCTCCTTGATCTGGCGGTCACTCCTCCGGCGTCCCGCTGACAGATGATCGCCGCCACGCGGCGGGTCGGCTATTGGCCCGTGACGATCACCATGCGAAACCGGGCTTTATTGCTCAGCATCCGCTGGTAGCCCTCGGCCGCTTTTTCCAGCGGCACGGTTTCGATCACGGGCTTGATCCCGTGGAGAACGCTGAAGGCAAGCGTGTCCTCGTTGTCGATGGCGGAGCCGGTCAACGTCCCTTCGATCCCTCGAGAACCGAACAGAAGGTGCATTGGAGAGACTTCGATCGGACTGCCGCCAGCGCCCGCGACAATCATCCGCCCGCGCAGGCCGAGGCCGCCGATCAACTCCGACATCGACTTGCTATCGGACGCCGTGGCCAGGATCACCTTCGCGCCGCCCAGCGCCTGGAGAGCGGCCGCGGGATCACCCGCCTTGCTGTCGATGTAATGATGCGCCCCGAGTTGCTTCGCGAGCGGCTCCTTTTCGGCACCGCGCGCGATGGCCGCGACGCGAAAACCCATGCGTGCGGCGAACTGGACACCGAGATGGCCCAGACCGCCGATACCCTGCACGGCCACGAGGTCACCGGGCTTCGGCCGACGAATGGCGCAGGCGCGTTGTAAGTGGTCAGTCCCGCGCAGAGCAGCGGAGCCGCATCGGCGGAAGCCAGCTCATCAGGAATCGAGGCCAATCCGCTCGGAATCGCGATCATGGATTCGGCGTAGCCACCATCATGATGAACGCCGGAGATCGGCTGGTTGGTACAATTAACGAAATCTCCTCGCCGACAAGGAGTGCAAACGCCGCAATGGCCGCCCAGGAAGCCGACGCCGACACGCTGGCCGATTTTCCAACCCGAGACGCCTTCGCCGAGCGCGTCGATCCTCCCGACGACTTCATGACCGGGCACGCGAGGATAGGCGATGCCGGGGATGAGGCCATCCATGGTGACCGAGTCGGAATGGCAGATGCCGCAGGCTTCGACGCGAAGGCGAACCTGGCCCGCCGCCGGATCAATGAGCGGACGTTGCACGAGGTCCATTTTTCCAGGAGAAGTGACCTGAACGGCGCGATAAGTGGACATGCTGGTGGGCTCCTTTCCGCGTTCTTGTACCTGGCAAGGGCCGGAGACCAATTCCCGGCATATGCCAGCAACCTGAAGGATTATCGGCATATGCCAGTATCCGGTCAAGAGGTAGAATTCTCCTGGATTCCCCGGCGGGCGATGACTCGGAGGCGAGCCTTGGCGGACGATGAAATGGCGGAGGCGGCGTTGACGATCGCGAGCATCTGTAACAACGCCGCACTCCGGCGGGCGGCTCGGCGGCTCGGCCAGCTCTATGACGACGTGCTCGCCCCCTCGGGACTGCGGACCACGCAGCACGGCCTCCTCGCCCAGATCGAGGCCATGGGCTCGCCTGCGTTGGGCGAGCTGGCCGAGATCATGGTCATGGACGCGTCGGCCCTCAGCCACACGCTGGGGCCGCTCACGCGGGACGGCCTCGTCTCGTTCGTCGTCGACGACCGCGATCGGCGCAGGAGGCGGATCGTGCTGACCGAGGCCGGGAAGGCCAGACTGGAGCAGTCGACGAAACTCTGGTCCGAGGCGCAAGCACGCTTCGAGCGCTTGTTCGGCGTTGAGAAGGCGGCCGCCCTACGGGACGTGCTCGTCGGCCTCGCCTCTCCCGGATTTGCCGAGGCCTACCGAATGGATTCCGGACCTGGTGAGGCCGCGAAAGGCCCGCGTTGATGCGCCAGAGCCGATGGGGCCAACAGCCGGCCCGTCAACTCAGCCTCGGCGTCCGACCGTGAGCGTCACGGGCTTATCGTCTCTTCCCTTCAGCTTGGAGCTCAGCTCAAAGCCGCCATCAAAAGGGGCATATTCAAACGGACCGCCGAGGACGGGGTCGGGATTGTTCTTCAAGGCGTCGGGTCCGTCCTGCCGTACGGCAAGCGCGGCCGACAGCAAGGCTCGGCGCACGTCCATCCGTGCCTGGGCCCGGCGCACGTTCACGATGGCGGGAAAGAACACCTTGAACACCGGGTTGTCGGCTCTCTTCTTTGCTTCGAGGTCGAATTCCTTCTCAAACTGCTCCATGGGCATGGCCAGCATCTTCGTCACTTCCCGATAAGACTCTCGCGTCTCCTCCGCACGTCGGAGCACGCCCTCCGTGCTGCCACCGCACTCCTCGATAAAAGCACGAGTTTTCTCACCCGAACCGCGAGGTTTGCCCTCCGGCTCATTGTCGACGAAAGCCAGCACAGCCAGCAGACTCTCTTTGTCCTTCGCTTTCTTGACAATGCGAACGAACCAATCCAGGAAGTATTGCTCCTCCGACGCAAGCGCGTCGGCCAGGGTCAATCCCGCCGGAATTGCCGCGATGCGTTTCTTCAGGTCGGGGATTATCTTGGGGTCGAGCTTGGGTATGTGAAGCGCGAGCGCTTCAATCATCCGGTGTTCGATGGCGTAGCCGCTGAGCAGCATGATGTTGGTGCCGGTCAGCGAGCAGTGCCGGCTCAGGGTCATTCCGGCGATGATGTCGTCGAGGGCCTCCGCGCTCTGCCCGGCCTCGAAACGCATCCGCGCACGCAGACAAACCAGGGAGGCCATCACGCGGGCCGCATCCGCCTGAGGGAGCCGCGTGAAGATCCCCTCTTGATGGCACATCCCCCAATCACAGCGCCGGCTGCGCTGCCCCGTAGTGCATCATCTGCAACGAGTACTGCGCGTCGGTCACGAATCTTCCGCGCGAGATCGTCGAGGGGTGTGGTCAAGACCTCCGCGAGTTTCTTGTTCTCGGCGTCTGCGAACTTGGGGAGTGTGGCAAACGCTTGCCAGTACTTGAGCGCGGCGTTCTCATCGGAATCGGTTCTCGCGTCCGCGAAACTCGACTCCAGAGGGAGCACCAGAACAGCCATGGCCAGACACAGAGTGCGCAGCATGAGCGGTACCTCTCTTTCAGGGAGGTTGGAGTGTGGATGGCTGAAAAACCTGGGTTGATTCTTCAGTCAAACAGATCGGGACGTAACGCGGTCGAAACCATCAAGGGAGACTTTTCCTGAATCGGCCAGGTAAACGTCGGCATCTCCGTCTCAACCAGGTCTTGGTGGGCCAAGAACCAGGGCGAGTCGCTCTGAGGTCGAGGTGTGGCCTGGCGGGGGGACTTGGTCGATCCAGGATCGGCGATAAGGATCGGGGCAGTGTGTTGATGGATGGGTTCTGGCCAGAATCGAACGGCGAGTAAACAGGCGGCCGCCGCCGCGATCGATGCGCCGGCCCAGACGGTCAGACGCCACCGCCACGATGCGTTACGCGCCCGCGGGGCAGCTCGTCGTTGATTGACGGTCTGGCCGGAATCGCTGCCAGAATCCGGGCCTCCAGCTCACTGGGAATGGGCGGCTGCGGCAGGGCGCGAAGGCGCGCCTCCAGCGATTCAGGAGACCGATCCGAGTTCGGCCGTCTTTGGAATTGCATGATCGGAAACCTCCTCAGCCAGCAGAATCCGCAAGCATTTCAAAGCCTCACTGGTGCGCCATTTCACGGTGCCATTTGGTTCATCCAGTACCATCGCCATTTCGCGATAGCTCAGGCCTTGCAAGTAGTGAAGGACAAGCAACGTCCGATTCGCGACGTCGAGCTCATCCAGGGCGCATATACAGGCGCCGGGCCTCTTCGAAGGCCATCGCGGTTTCGAGCGGGTTAACTGGGGCAACCGCCGAGCTTGCAATGCGCTCATTCAACGTCGCGATGCGCCGGTCTGACCGCTGGCCGTCGATGAATTTCGTGTAGGCGATCCGATGCAGCCAGGTGGCCAGCGTCGATCGACCCTCGAATGTGGCCATGCGTTCCCAAGCGGTGGCAAAAGTCTCCTGCGTGAGGTCCTCGGCCCGATGGATATCGCGTGCCATATGAACCAGGAAGCGATAGACCGTCTGGTAATGGCTGCGGACCAACTCGGCGAATGCCTCGGAACGACCCGCACGCAGGCTCTTCAACATGCGTCGGTCGTCCGGCTCCGTCACAGGATCCTCCGCCGCAATCAAACGTCGAATGCATCCGCCCGCGAGCAGCCCTCGCGGCCACGCTCTCCAGTTTAGACGAACCAGGCCCCCCAAGGTGTTGGCGCCAAGAGAAAAAGGAGGATGGAGAGCTGTCATGTGCTTTTCAGTCCGCAGCCCGGGGCTGCATAAGTCCTACCCGCCTGAGGTCATCACCTTCTCGAGGATCGTCTGGAACACCTCGGGCGACACGCTGAACTCGCCGCGGAACGGGTTGTCCATGGCGGCGGTGAGGAAGATCAAGAGCGCGATGAATGTCGCGAGGATCGCCACGAGCAGGGCGTGCAGCGTGAGGTTTTCGACCCAGAACAGGTACGTCAAGATGCCATTGAGCAGGGCCCCGATCAGGACGACCGCACCAGAGCGCGGCCGGCAGCCCGGTCGGGACGGCTTGTAGCCGGAGCCGTGCGTTGTTCGACGACGGTGTCCAGCGACCGCAAGACTTCGGCGTGCAGGATCTTCTCACGTTCTTGCGTCGGCTCGAAGCTCATCACCTCGTTCTCGAACCGCTCGAGCATCGCGTCGCCGTCCTCCAGCGCGATTCCTCGCTTGTGGGCGGGCCATTCCTTCTCGATGACCACCCGGGTGTAGTCGCGCATCATCGCCTCGAGCCGCCCGCGCATCGGCTGCGGGTAGCCGTCGAGGTCGCGGAACAGGCTGGTGACGGCCGCCGCCTCCGTCGAGACGACCCCGTCGACCTCCGTGTAGTTTTCCCACGTCGCCACCGCGATCAGCCCGACGGCCAGCCCGTAGAAGACCCCCATCGATCCCAGGAAATAGCTGACGAGGTCGTTGTGCTTCGACGACGACCCGACGATCCGCCGCACGATGGGGCGGCTGAGGAAGAGCCCGAGCAGCGCGAGACCCACCACGACCACGTTGATCAGCACGCACAACAGCCAGTTCGGCAGGTCGTAGATCCAGTACATCGACATTCACACACCCTCCGTGGAGTCGCCCGAATCGCCCGAAACTAGGGCTCGACCATAACGAATTCCCGCGCGGCGAACCATGCCGGTTGCGTGGAGGTCGAATGCCCAACCGGCAACATCCGTCGCGATTCCGCAGGGCGAATCGGCCTGTGAACCGATCGTCAGCGTCATGGCGGCCCCGGGCCGCCGCTTGACCAACCCGTCTGGTCGAACGCCCGGTTCATTCGATAATGGATCAATCGAATCCGGGGTCGGCCGCCGCGACCGCCGATCGCTTGCGCCTCGACGCTGGTCTGTGCCTGGCACGTCTCGATCGATGATCGGAGCGTCTTCATGTCGGCCGTTAGCCCTCCGGAAGTGGCGGAAACGCCAGCGGAAAAGCCTGCAGAAAAGCCCGGACGCGCCGGGCCACGTCGGCGGGGGGGCGGCGGATCGACCGTCGTGGGCGGCGCGGGCCGCCGATGGCGGGCTTGATCGCGCTGTTCCTGGTCCTGACGTCTCTCCTGGGGGTCTTTCCGCTCAAGGACGCCGACATCTACTGGCATCTACGGACCGGCGATTTGATCCGGCAGACCGGGACCGTTCCACGCACCGATATCTTCACGTTCACCCGCGAAGGCACGCCCTGGATCGACCTGCACTGGGTTTTCCAAGTCGCGATTAGCTGGGTTTACGAGTACTGGGGAGTGGTCGGGCTCAACCTGGCGAAGTGCGCCGTCACTTGCGTCGCGATGTTGCTATTGCTCACGGCCCGGCGGCGCGAGTGGCCGGTGTGGGCCGTGGTGCTCGCCTGGCTGCCGGCGGTCCTGGTGCTGGGGGGGCGGATGTACGTCCGGCCCGAGACGCTTTCGCTGTTGTACCTTTCGATCTTTCTGGCGGTGATATCTGCGCTGGGACCGGTTTCCGCGCCTGGCGCTCCTGTTGCCGCTCGTCCAGCTCGCCTGGGTGAATTCGCACGGCCTGTTTGTGCTCGGGCCGATCGTCCTGGTCTTGGGGCTCGTCGATGCGGCCCTGCGGCGGGGCAGCTTCGAGCCGCGAGCGCAAGACGTGGTGGCGGACGATCCTGATCGCAAGCGTCGCGACCGTGGCAGCTTGTCTCATCAATCCTTACGGGCTCACGGGTGCGCTCTATCCGCTGGAGCTGGCCGGAACGATGAGCAACCCGATCTTCTCGCGGAATGTCGCTGAGCTGATGCCGATTCCGGAGTTCATCCGGAATTCGGGACTGTGGAACCTGCCGCTGCAATTGCACCTGGTGACCATGATCCTGGGCGGTCTCAGCTTTCTGCTTCCGCTGTTCTGGTCGGTTGGCGTCCGGCTCGCGCAGGCCTCGACTCGTTCCCGAAACGTGGGGGCCGAGGAATCGGCGCCGGCGGCCAAGACCGCGCCGGCGGCGGCAAGAAGCGGGCGCGGTCGAAGCGGCGCCGGCCATGCCGGCGGACCGTGCGTCTTCCCCGGCTGAGCCGGCACTTCAGGGAGTGGCGTGGCATCTCAGCCCGTTCCGGCTGCTGCTGTACGTGGCGTTCTGCGTGCTGAGCTTACAGGCGACGCGGAACAGCCACCAGTTCGCCGCCGTGGTCGGCACGGTGACGGCCTGGAATTTCGGCGAATGGGCGTGGGCGCGTGCGCCGAGGGCGGTCGCAGCGGAGTGGGGATGGCGGACCGTGGTCGCAGGGCGCCGGCCATCGGCTGGTTGCCTTTGGCGCGGTCGCCTTGCTTTTGGTCTGGGTGGGGACGGGCCAGTTCTACAAGATGACCGGCGAGGGTCGCACGATCAGCCTTGGCGAGGAGCCGCTGTGGTTCCCGCATGAGGCAGCGCGGTTTGCCGGCGAGCCGGGGATGCCCGAGCGGTTCTCTGTCGTTTCACAACGGGCATGCATCGCTATTCGAGTATTACCACGGGCCCGGCGCAAGGTCTTCACCGATCCGCGGCTGGAAGTCGCGGGTGCAGATCTATTCGGCGCTATATCGAGCTGGAGAAGCGCATCAAGTCCGACCAGCCGGGATGGGAGTCAGAGCTTGCCGGCATGGGGCGGCCGGTCATTCTGACCGACCATGAATACAACTGGGCGATCGGCGCGACACTTGCTGCGCAGCGACCGCTGGCGCTGTGTCTGGTTCGACGCGATCGCCGCGGTGTTCGTGCACGACTCGGCGGGCGCGGTGGTGCAGGAACACGCCGTCGACTTTGCGGCCCGGCACTTTCGGCCCGATGCCCGGGCGGCCTCGCGCGACCTCGCGGAGCTGACCGCCTCGACCAAGGCTTACCGCAAATACGTGATGGCGCTCTCGACTGCGGGAGCGAGCCTGGCCCGGCCTCTTGCCTGGCTGGGCCTCGACGACGCGCGGCGCATCCTGCAAATTGCGCCTGATTCCGACGAGGCGTGGAAGAATCTCGGACTGATCCAGCTCTTCCGCGAGCCGCGGACGGAGCCGGCGCCGCGGTTTCGGGCCGAGTTTGATCCGGTGATCGATCTGTCGGTCGTGCGTGCGACGTACTGCGCTTCGGCGCGCGGTCGAGCTGGCTCCGTCCGACTTCATCACGCTCAAGTCGCTGCAACTGGCGTTTGACGCGCGGCTGATGAACGAGGCTGCGCTTCCGCTACTGGACCGGATGGAGGCGATTCATGCCACCAATCGCCTGCAGTCGAACGAGCAGGCGGACGTCGCCTCGACGCGGGCTGAATATCTGCGCAAGCTCGGCGGGCCGGCTCCGACAAGCTGGCGAAATCAGAGCGAGCTCGACCAGATCGTGACGCTACAGCTTGTGTCCGGCCGTGCGGAGAGCGCCGCCGCGCTGCTCGAGCAGGCACGTATCCGCCGGAGAGTGCGCCGTGGGAGATCGTGAATCGGGCGGCAACGCTGCGGCTGCATCTGGGCGAGCCAGCCCGCGCCCGCGAGCTGTGGCAAAAAGCCGCGCCCGTCCCGCCGCAGAGTGCCATCCGCGACGCACGGATCGGGGCATCCTACCTGGTTGAGAACGACTTCGAGGCCGCGCGGCGCTATTACCGGCAGGCACTCGCGGCGAAGCCAGACCTGTTTGAAGCGCACTACGGCCTGGCTGTCCTCGAACAGGATTCAGGCAACGCGGCGGCAGCCCTGGAAGCGGCACGCGCGGCCGTGAGATCGGCGCCGGACGACGCCGCAAGCTCGGCGGCGAGGGTGATCGCCGCGCGAGTCGCACCTTATGCCCGACACTCATCCGCCGCCGAGGGCGCTGGCGGCCGCGAGCTTCCAGCATCGACCCGGCCCGATCGCTTACCCTGAGGCGGGCACGGCGCGCACCGGCTTGGCGCGGGCGGTCTTCCAATCGTCGTGCAGCGACTTCAGCTCTTCGACGGTCACGCCGCCGTGATCCTCGCCGGATGTCCAGCGCGCCATGAGGGCCTTGTGACGGTCGCGAAGCGGGCCCCGCGGCAGAAATTTGCCGTAAAACTTCTTGAGGACCTTGAGGCGCGGATCAGCCGGCGGCCGCGGCTCGGGCTTGGCCTTCTCTTCCTTGGCCTTGTCTTTCTCTTTTTCAGCCGCAGCATCGGGCGCCGGCTTTGCCTTCTTCGGCTTGGCCTGGGCATCTCCCGCCGGCGCGGGCTTGGCCGCTTTCTCGTGTTTGTCGTGCTTGTCGTGTTTGTCCGGTTTGTCTGACTTACCCTTTTCAGCCGCTTGCTTTGCCATCGACGTGACCTTGCTCTCGCTTCTGAGCCGTTCGATTGCTGGACTCAATACTCACAGATCGCGCCGTGACGGCGCGGCGGGCCACGATCGCGCCACCCGCGAAATTCAAACCGCCGCGGTGTGATTCCGCGTGGGAGGAACCAGTCTAATCAAACGGACACGCCGCTGACAAGCGCGAGAGCGGTCGTCCCGTCTCCGGAGTGACGCGATCGGAGCCAGGCCGCAATCAGCAACAGCGACCGCTCAGTGGCTCGAATGCTTGGTTCTCTGGCGCAAGCTCTTCATCCGCCAGGCGTGGGGGCCGCGGAGGACGGAGCTGGCTTCGGCGGCGGCGGCCGGTGTGGTCCCGGGCTCGGCATTCCAGCGATGGGCTTCGAGGCTGCGGAGGACCTGGTCGGCCAGTCGGACGGCGCGGAGGGCGTCTTCGCCGCTGACCGCGGTCGCGCCAAACCCCGCGCCGCGGCGACGAAGTTTTCGAGCTCCAGGGCCAGCGGCTCACCCGCAACGGCGGCGACGCGATCGACGCGCAGGACCTTGCCGAAGAGGTGCTCCCTGACGGCCGCCGGCTGGCTCAGGTCGACGCCCTCGAGGTCGAGCCGGCCGCGCTTCAGTTGCTCGGAAGGGCGAACCAGCGTGGCCTGCTTGGCGGCGAAGTCGAGCGAGGCGTATCCCTCCGCACCCCAGATCCGCATCTTGCGGATCGGCGTGTAGCTGGCCCGGCTGGCCGTCAGGTTGGCCACGCTGCCGTCCTCGAACTCGATCCGGGCGTTGGCGACGTCTTCGTGCTCGCCGAAGAGGCTCACGCCCACGGCCGCGACCGACCGCACCGGCGCGGTCATCAGGGAGAGCAGCAGGTCGAGGTCGTGAATCATCAGGTCGAGCACGACGCCGATGTCGGTCGAGCGGAAGGTGTAGGTCGAGAGCCGCTCGGCGGTGACGTACTTGGGGCGGATCGGCAGCTGCTCGAGAGCCTGGAGGGCGGGGTTGAACCGCTCGATATGGCCGACTTGCAAGAGCGCGCCGGCGGCGCGCGCCTGCTCGCACGAGCTTCTCGGACTCGGCCGCCGAGCCGGCCATCGGCTTCTCGACCAGGGTGGCGATTCCCGCGCTCGAGGAACGCGCCGGCGACTTCGCGGTGCAGGAAGGTGGGCACGGCGACGGTGACGGCATCGACCCGATCCGAGCAGCGGCGGTAGTCGTCGAGGGCGGTCGTGCCGCACCTTGCGGCCACGGCCTGGGCCTGCTCGGGCCGGGCGTCGGCGACCGCCACCAGCTCGACGTCGGGCATCGCGGCCAGGATCCGGGCGTGGTGCTGGCCGAGGTGGCCCACGCCCACGACGCCGACTCGCAGCCGCGTCATGTCGTCCTCCAGCGTTCCCGCGCTCGGCCGTGCTTGCCTTGGTGCTGGGTCTCGATGAAGTCCAGGAGGCTGCGGACCTCCGGGCAGAGGTGGCCGTGCGACTCGAGGATCTCGGCGGCGTGGGCGACGGTCATCTGCGCCGGTAGATCAGCCGGTGCGCTTCGTGCAAGGCCGACGATGGCCTCGGCGCTGATCCCGTGGCGCTTGAGCCCGACGACGTTGATGCAGCGGACCTTGCGAGGGGTTGCCGTCGACGATCATGAACCGCGGCACGTCGTGGTAGATCCGCGACAAGGCCCCGACGTAGCTGTAGGATCCGATCGTCACGAACGGATGGATGCCCACTCCGCCCGAGATGGTCACGTAGCGACTCGACATGACAGTGGCCGCCCAGGATCGTGTTGTTGGCGATCATGATCCGGTCGTCGAGCACGCAGTCGTGCGCGACGTGGACGTTGACCATCAGCAGGTTGTTCGAGCCGATCCGGGTGAGCCCTTGCTCTTTCTCGCTGCCCCGGTGGATCGTCACGCCCTCGCGGATGCACGTTCTGGTCGCCGATCTCGACGCGGGTCGCGGCTGCCGCGGTACGAGACGTCCTGGGGATCGCCGCCGATGACCGCGAACGGGATGGACGACGTTTCCTTCGCCGAGCGTCGTCACGCCCTGGATGCAGACGTGGGCGATCAGGCGGGTGCCCCGGCCGATCTTCACGTCGGGCCCGATCACGCAGTAGGGCCCGACCTCGACGTCATCGGCGAGCTCGGCACGGGGATCGATGCACGCCGTGTCAGCGATCAGAGTGGCCATGCGAGATCGTTCCTCTCGGCGCGGGATCATGAGAAGCGAGACCGATCCTGGCGGGATCGTCGTTCATCCGACGCCGATCGGCATGCGGAATCGCCGGCGACGGGCGACCGATCCGGCGGCGCGGTCGGCGTCGACCATCACGAACCGCAGCTTCGCCTCGGCGGCCAGGGCGTCGCCCACCCTGGCCAGGCCCGAAACACAGGCCGCGTTGGCCTTGAACCGATGGCCGTGCACTTCCAGCCGGAGCTGATCGCCGGGCACGACCGGCCGGCGGAGCTTGACCCCGTCGATCGAGGCGATCAGCGCGACGCGGTCGGCCGCGAGCTCGATCGCTGGCGGCGATCAAGACGCCGGCGGCCTGGGCGATCGCCTCGACGATCAGCACGCCCGGCATGATCGGCAGCCCCGGCCAGTGCCCCTCGAAGAACGGCTCGTTGACGCTCACGTTCTTGATCGCCACGACCCGGCGGCCCGGCTCGAGCTCGAGCACCCGGTCCACCAGCAGGAACGGATAACGATGCGGCAGCAGCTTCATGATCCCCTCGATGTCCAGCAGCCGTCTTCGCCGAGCGGGCCGGGCACCGGCGCGGCCGGCGGCAGTCGATCTGGCGGCCTGCTCGAGCAGCCTGCGCGCCAGCGCGTGGTTGGTCTGGTGTCCCGATCGGTGGGCGACCACGAACCCGTGGAGGTCGAAACCCAGGAGCGCCAGGTCGCCGACCATGTCGAGGATCTTGTGCCGCGCGCACTCGTCGGGGTAGCGCAGCGCATTGCCGATCACGCCGTCGCGGCCGAAGATCAAGAGGTCGGCCGCGGTCGTCCGCAGCTCCGATGCCGGCGGCCGCAGGGCATTGGCCTCGGCCTCCAGCAGGAAAGTGCGGCTGGCCGCCAGCTCGTCGCGGAACGACTCGGGCGACAAGTCCAAGACAGAAGCTCTGGGCCGCGATCGGCGCTCCGCGGCCGTAGTCGAGGTGATAGGCGAGCGTCAGTCGCCGTCGGACCGCCGGGATGGCCGCCAGGACGGCGTCGCCCTCGCGGACGCTGACCGACCGTTCGAGCACCAGGGTCTGCGCGCATGCGATCCTGCTCGATCGTGCCCGGCGCGGTCCAGGGCCTCGACGAAGGCACGGCTCGAGCCGTCGCAGCCGGGGCATTCGCCGGCGTCGATCTCGACCACGCAGTTGTCGATCCGCAGGCCGGCCAGGGCGGCCATCACGTGCTCGATCATCTCCACGGTCGCCGCGCCCTGCCGGATCGTGGTGCGCCGCTGGGAGGGACGACGTCGTCGACTCGGGCGGGGACCGCCGGCCGATCGGGCAGGTCGGTCCGTACGAAGACGATGCCCGTGCCGGCGTCGGCCGGGACGGAATCGAAGCGTCACGTCAGACCCGTGGAAAAACCCAACCCCACGCACCTCCGCCGTGTCGGGCGAGCGTGCGCTCTGGACGCGTGGCTCTGAGCATTCCCTGCCCTTTCATCGCATCCCTGAGCGAAACCGTCGCACGGGCATCGCGCTCGCCGGGCGGATGCGAGCCTCGCAGCCCGACCTGCCGAAGGTCGACCCTCGCTCAGCCGGGCCAACGCCCCGTGGCATCGCGGCTCGGGCGATCGGCATCTGCCGAGCGATCTGCCTCAACCTCGGCGAGCTCAGTTGCCGTCGGCCTGGGGCCGGGCTGGCCGCCGCGGCGTTGCCGCCGGATCGCTGGCGCCTTGGGCGCGGGGCCGGCCGTGGCCTTGTACACGCGATTGAGGTTATAGATCACGTCGTTGGTGATGTCGTTGCGCGGGTCGGCGTAGACCATCGTGCTCTGGATCGCGGCCATCACCGAGTTGGGATCGGTGCCCGTGATCGGCTGGTTCGAGACCTTGACGACGTAGTTCATCTTCCGCCACTGGGCGATCCGTCGCGACCATCGCCTGGACTTCCTTGTAGATCGTGGCGACGATCTCGGCCTCGCGCAGCGCGAACTCGCGCTGGGCCTGCTCGCGACCCGCCTCGTGCCGCGCCTTCAGCTCGGTCACCCTGTTCTCGTGCTTCTTGAAATCTTCGGTGCCCGGGCGTCAGCTTCGCCAGCATCTCGGCTTCTTCCTGAGCCTCGGACATGATCTTCATCAACTCGTTCTTCCTGGCCAGCATCGCCGCGTTGAATTCCTTGTTCCGACCTTGAACTTCTCGTAGCCCTTGAAGACGGCTTCGATGTCGACCGTGCCGATCGACCGGCGCGACGGGAGCCGGAGGCATGGCCGCCGCCGTCGGGCTCGCCGTCTTGCGGACCGAGCCATCCTGTTGCTTGACCCAGCGACGGGCCGACCAGGAAGGCCAGCCCCGCCAAGCCCAGCCCGATCGCCAAGATCCCACGAGACGAAACAACCATCGGTACAACTCCTTTTCTACCGTGGCGGACCAATATGTCGCGATGTCGGAGTCTCGAGTCCACTCCGCGCTCGAAGCGCACGGCAGGGATCGAACGGCCTGGCGGGCCGGATTGCCCTCGATGGTGCGCAGCGCGTCTCGATCGGATGCTTCCGCGTGGTGAATCCTTCCGCTCGCGGTGGCATCCAATGATCCGGAGACGGAACCCGGTCCGTACGGCCTGATTCCTCGCGCCGGATGGCGACTCGCGGCATTCTGCACCGAAGCAGACGATGGGTCAAGGCGAACCCGCAAGTTTACGGCCCGATCGTGTCCGCCGAACGTGGTCTGAACGACGTCCTGGCCAGTGCGACCGTGGCGGCGTGCTCAAGTCGCGGGCGTGGCGAGACTGCCGGGATCCTTGAGCGTGACCAGGCGAATCGCACCGGAGGAGACGAAGGAACCGGAGGCGCCAACGACATATACTGATAGATCGCATCGACCGCTCTCGAACTTCGTCCTGGTGTCGGCCCAGTTCTGCCGGCCGCGCATGGCGACGCGAGCGGTGAGACATCGTTCCGGTGCGTGTCTCTCCAGGCGGCATTGCGCAGTTCTGCCGGAGAGTATGGCAATCCTGCGGCTTGCATTGTCGCCCGCTTGCTCACTCTCCGGAGTAGCTCAGGACGAAGTCGTGGAAGCGATACTTCTTGTTGCGAGGAACTTCACCGGCCGCGGAGAACAGGGACAGGAGCAGCTCGCCGAAGTGATCGGTCCGCACGCAGTAGAAGTTGTGCTTCCCTTCGCGGCGCGACTCGATCAGCCCGGAAACCCGAAGCAGGGCCAGATGATGGCTGACGGCGGGCTGGCTCTGGCCCAGTCGCTGGCACAGGTCCGTGACGTGAAGCTCGCCGTTGGGCGACAAGGCAAGATAGAACAAGATGCGGAGGCGGGTCTCATCGCTCAAGAGCTTGAAGACCTGAGCAAGCTCGCGAACGGACTGGTCCGAGACTTCCGGTGCTGATTGAGCGACCTGGCCGTTGGCTTCGGTCGAGCGCTTGGTTTCTTTGCGTGCCATGGGATAATTCCTCACATCTTTTGGGAAAATAGCTGACAGATGCCGGCTCCGAGCCGACCTGATACATCGGGTTTTCGCACACAACCCTGCCGAGCAATTTCGAGCAAGGATCGCACGCTCGCTCCTGCCAGGTCAAACCGGTAGAAAGCGCGATCGAGGAAGCGTCTTCTCGATAGCATGAATCAGATTGGCAAGGTTTGGCGATAGAAGCGGTGAAACCATGAGCCGTTCGCGGTGCAGATCCTCAAGCGAGCAAGCCTGACCTTGGAGCCATCCAGCGCTGCGTCAAGATGGCCGTCAGCTGTGACTGGTAACGCCCCCTCTGTCAAGAGTCGTAAATCGATCGTTGCCGAGCGAAGGCCGTGACACACAGATTTCTCAAAATAATGTGTGTGGTCCATTACTCATATACGCATTATGGGTGCTCGGTCAAGAGCCCATAACGAACGAGGCTTTGCCGCAGGAGGTCGCGGCGCGGTCGTCCAGGGGGCAGAGGGGCAGCCGCAGCTCGCCGTTGCCCCGGCCCAGGAGTGCCAGGGCCGTCTTGACCGGGATCGGGTTGGGGGCCAGCGCCAGGAGGTCGCGGCAGAGGGGGAAGAGCCGGGCGTGCCGCTGGCGGGCCTCGTCGATGCGCCCGCCTGGAACGCCTCGACCAGGGCCATCACGTCGCGGGGCACGAGGTTGGCGATGACCGAGACGACCCCCTCGGCCCCCACGGCGAGCATCGGCAGGGTCAAGCTGTCGTCGCCCGAGAGGATCGTCAGGTCGGTTCGCACGATCAATTCGCTGACCTGGTCGAGCGAGCCGGCGGCTTCCTTGACGGCCACGATCGGCCCGATCTCGGCCAGCCGCTCGACCGTCTCGGGCTCGACGTTGCGGCCGGTCCGCGCCGGGATGTTGTAGAGGACCAGCGGCAGGTCGACGCTCTCGGCGATCGCGGCGAAATGCCGGTACAGCCCCTCCTGGTTCGGCCGATTGTAGTAGGGCGCGACCAGGAGCGCGCCGTCGGCCCCGGCCCGGGCGGCGAATCGGGTCAGACGGATCGCCTCGGCGGTCGAGTTCGAGCCGGTGCCGGCCATGACCTTGGCCCGGCCGGCGGCCGTCTCGACCACGACGGCGATGACCCGCTCGTGCTCGTCGTGCGAGAGCGTCGGCGATTCGCCGGTCGTGCCCACCGGGCTCAAGATCGGCGTCCCCTGCGCGATGTGCCACTCGACCAAGCGGCGAAGCGCCGGCTCGTCGACCGCGCCGTCCCGGAACGGCGTCACCAGGGCCACGGTGCATCCCGCGAAGATCCGACCTTTGGTTGGCATGCCTGATCCCGAAGAATCCCTGGCCGTCGACCGTCTTCCGCTCGGGCCGCCGCGCCCATGGGCACGATCGACGATCTTCGACGATGCACGTCGAGCCTCGCGAGCTCGGGCTACCCGCACGACACCAGCGCTCGGAACCACCATGGGTTGAACGATAACGAATCTTATAGTGGTTCGTCGCGAAAGTGGAAGCCGGCACAGGTTCGTCCGCGCATCGGAAATTCGGCTCGAACGAACGTGCGAATCTGGAGCTCCTACCGGCCCACCGGACGCGTCGCGAAGATGCCGCCAATCATGATCGGCGACATGAAGACATGGCTGATCCCATCACAGAGCCATCGAGTCATGCTCGAGTCGTGATACGTGGTCAGTCACGATGCCCGGTTGATGCACTCCTTCATCTCACGGACGGCTTGTGTCAGGCCCGACGAAGACCGCCCGGCTGACGATGCTGTGGCCGATGTTGAGCTCGGCCATCTGGTCGAGGCGGGCGACCGGGGCGACGTTCTGGTAGTTCAGGCCGTGCCCGGCGTGCAGTTCCAGTCCGGCGGCGACCGCAGCCGCGGCCGGCGTCGCGCAGCGCTTCCAGCTCGCGGGTTCGATCGGCACCGGCAGCGCGCGTCGGCGTAGCGGCCGGTGTGCAGCTCGACCGCGGCCGCGCCCAAGTCGATGGCGGCCTCGACTTGCTCGGGGTCGGGATCGATGAAGAGCGCGACCTCGAGCCCGGCGTCGCGGCACCGCGCCACGGCCTCGCCGACCCGCGCGCGCTGGCCGACCACGTCGAGGCCCCCTTCGGTGGTCAGCTCCGCGCGGCGCTCGGGGACGAACGTCACCTGGTCGGGTCGGAGCTCCAAGCGCGAGCGCGACGATCTCCGGCTCGACGGCCAGCTCCAGGTTGAGCCGAACCTGGACCGTCTCGCGAAGCAGGCGCAGGTCGCGGTCCTGGATGTGCCGGCGGTCTTCGCGGAGGTGGATCGTGATCCCGTCGGCGCCGCCCAGCTCGGCCAGCACGGCCGCCCAGACCGGGTCCGGCTCGCGCCCGCCTCGGGCCTGCCGGAGCGTGGCGACATGATCGATGTTGACACCCAGGCGCGGCATGATTGCAGTTCTCCCAAGGGCGGATCTGCAGGCGGTGCAATCAGGTGTCAGGCACGCCGCTGTCGTCCGGTCGTGCGCACGTGAGCGGCTCGCTCGGCTGCGCGGGCCTGGCCACCGGCCGCAGCGGCGACTTGGCCAGGACGAACGTCCGCGCCGGCCCCACGGCGAACGCGACCCGCCCCTTGCGACCGGAGCCCGCGCCCTCGATCGCGACGATCCGGCCGAGCCCATACTCGGGGTGAAGCACCGAGACCCCCGGCTGGAACGACGTCGAGCTCCAGTGGGCTCGGCGCTCGCCGCCGGCGCGCGAGTCCTGCCGGGCGCCGGCCAGGTCGGCGGCCGTCATCAGTCGGAATTCACGAGGCGCGGCGGTCGGCCGAGGTTCGCTCCGACGGGCCGGCCGAGGTCCGGCGGCCGTCGGGAGCCGAGATGTCGGACTGGCCGACGCCGGAGAGGTCGCGAACCACGATCGGCTCCTCGGGAAGCTCGCCGAGAAAGTTCGAGGGGATGCGTCGCTTGCTGCTGGCCTCGGAACGACCTGACCCGGCACCGGCTCAGGAAAAGCTCGCGGCGCGCCCGGGTGATGCCGACGAACAAGAGCCGCCGCTCCTCCTCCATCTCGTTGCTGTCGCCGTTGGCGCGGGCGTGGGGCAAGATGCCTTCTTCCAGGCCGACGATGAACACGACCGGGAACTCCAGCCCCTTGGCCGCGTGCAGCGTCATCAGGGTGACGGCGCCGGTCTCCTGGTCCCAGCGATCGACGGCGAGGCCAGGGTGATCTCGTCCAGGAAGTCCTGGATCGACGCCCCGCGGGTGTTCCTGGTCGAACTCGCGGGCGGCCGAGATCAGCTCGTCGAGGTTGGCCAGCCGGTCCTCGCCGTCGTCCCGCGATTCGGTCGGCGAGGTGTTCGCGATAGCCGGTCCGGCTCAGGAGCTCGCGGATGACCTCCTCGGCCGAGTGGTCGCGGAGCGCCGACAGCTCGTCGATCAACCGGGCGAAGTCCTCCAGCCCTCGGCCGGCCTTCTCCTTGAGCCGGCGACCGACGCTGGCCTGGCGGGCCATCGCCAGGAGCGGAATGCCCTCGCTCGCGCGCCGCGGCGATCAGGTGGTCGAGCGAGGTCTTGCCCACCCCGCGGGGCGGGACGTTGACCACCCGCGCGAAGGCGAGGTCGTCCTTGGGGTTGGCCATCAGGTTCAGGTAGGCCAGGACGTCCTTGACCTCCTGCCGCTCGTAGAACGACGACGCCGCCGACGACCTGGTAGGGGATCCTCGCCGCGCGGAACGCTTGCTCGAAGGTGCGCGTCAGCGCGGTCACCCGGCAGAAGACCGCGATGTCGGCGAAGCCGTATTCCCCCTCGCGGACCAGGCCGGCGATCTTGCCGGCGACCCCTTCGGCCTCGTCGGTCTCGCGCGGGTAGATCGTCAGCTCGACCGGCTCGCCGCTCGGGTTCTCGGTCGAGAGCGCCTTGGGCTTGCGGTTGCGGTTGAACCGGATCAGGTGGTCGGCGACGCTGGAGGATGTTCTTGGTGCTGCGGTAATTGCGCTCGAGCTTGACGACCCGGCAGCCGGGAAAGTCGTGCTCGAACTCCAGGATGTTCGACAGGTTCGCCCCGCGCCAGCCGTAGATCGACTGGTCGGGGTCGCCGGTGACGCAGATGTTGGGATGGTCGACCGAGAGGGCGCGGACGATGGCGTACTGCGCCAGGTTCGTGTCTTGATATTCGTCGACCAGCACGTAGCGGAACCGGCGGTCGAGCTCGGCGCGGACGTCCTTGTGTTCCTTGAGGATCGCGACCATGTGGACCAGCAGGTCGTCGAAATCGACGGCCGAGGCCAGCGCGGAGCCGCTCTTCGTAGGCCTCGTAGACCTGGGCCAGCAGCCGGCCGCTGCGGTCGACTCGCCTGGCGCTTGCCAGACTTCGGGGCTGACCAGGTCGTTCTTGGCGCGGCTGATCGCCGATTCGACTCGCTCGCGCGGTCCAGCCGGGCTCGTCCCAGCCGAGCAGCTCCATCACGTCCTTGACGGCGCGGAGCCGGTCGTTCTGGTCGTAGATCGAAAACCCGGGTCGATCCCGACCAGCGGGGCGTATTTCCGGAGCAGCCGGGCGCAGAAGCCGTGAAACGTGCCGACCCAGACCCGCGAGTCGCGGCACCAGGGCCTCGATCCGCTCGCGCATCTCGCCGGCCGCCTTGTTGGTGAAGGTCAAGGCCAGGACCTGATCGGGCGGGATCCCCGCGGCGAGCAGATGGGCGACCCGGCGGGTGATCACCCGCGTCTTGCCCGAGCCCGCGCCGGCCAGGACCAGGAGCGGACCGTCGACGTGGGTCACCGCCTCGCGCTGGGCGGCCGTCAGGTCAGCGAGCAAGTCCATCGATGAGTTTCACCCTGGGCCACGTCGCGCGGTCCGCACGGTCCTCGGACAGCTCGTCGAGACGTTCAGTCATTCCTCACAGTATAGCGTGGACGAGCGCCGCGAGCGATGCGTCTTCGGCGCTGCGATCGTATCCTGGTCGCCGCGATCCATCTGCGACGACTGGCGGCGCTTGAGCCTTGGCCGCCGGCACGCTCCGGGAAGTAGACTGAACTCGAGATCCCGCCTGTCGCGGCGGCTCGTCCCCGCCGGGCGCGGCCGGCCGGATCCGTCGGTCGCGGAAGGGGGACCGGCATGGAAATCCTGGGGATCGGCACCGACATCATCGAGTGCCCGCGAATCGGCAAGATGATCGAGCACCACGGCGAGCTGTTCCTCCGCCGCGTCTACACCGAGCGCGAGATCCGCTACTGCCAGGCTCGGAAGCACGCCATCGAGCACTTCGCCGGGCGCTGGGCGGCCAAGGAAGCGATCCTGAAGGCGATGGGAACCGGGCGGAGCCACGGCATCGCCTGGACCAACATCGAGGTCCGCAACGGTCAGGACGGCCAGCCGCAGGTCCTGGTCTGCGGCGCGGCCCGGGAGACCGCCCTGGAGCGCGGGATCGGCGACATCCTGATCTCGATCTCGCACTGCCGGACCTACGCCACCGCCTATGCCCTGGCCGCTCGGGCCGCCCCGCGGCCGCCGGCAAGCCGCCGCCGGCTGCCCAGCCTGACGCGACAGCCGCTGCAGCGGCTCAGCCGCGGCATCCGCGGCGTCACCGCATGGCGACCGGTCGAGCCGGCGTCGTTCAGACTTTCACCAGGCCTCGTTGATCTTCGCCAGCGTCGCCTCGTCGGGCTGGCGCGTCCCCTTGCACTGGGGATACTTGGCGCAGCCCAGGAAGAAACCGCGGCGGCTGCGGCGGACGAGCATCGGGCCGCCGCACTGCTCGCAGGTCTCCTCGACGGCGATCGACTTCAGGTCGGACGCCGGTCGCCGGGGCGGCCTGGCTGGCCTGCTCGGCGAGCTGTTCCTTGAGCTCGTCGGGAACGGGCGCCGTGCCGCGGCACTTGGGGTAGTTCAGGCAGCCGAGGAACGAACCGCGGCGGCCTCGGCGGACGGCCATCGCGCCCGCCGCACTTTGGAGCAGGCGACCTCGACCTTGACCGGCGGGACGGGCTGGCCCTGGTCGTCGACCGGCAGCGCGTTGCGGCACTTGGGGTAGCCGGTGCAGCCCAGGAACGCGCCCGCGCGGCCCCTGGCGCATCGCCATCGGCTTGCCGCACTTCTCGCAGATGTGTTCGGTCTCGACGACCGAGGGGACCGGGTTGCCCTCCGGGTCGATGTTGAACGACTCCTTGCAGTCGGGATAGCCCGAGCACGAGAGGAACTTCTCGCCGCGCTTGTTCTCGCGGATCAAGAGCGGCTTGCCGCACTTGGGGCAAGCGTGCTCGCTCTCGACGGCCTCGGCGCGGGGCTGGCCGCCGAGCGGCCGGGTCGCCTTGCACTCGGGGTATTTCGAGCAGCCCAGGAACTGGCCGGTCTTGCCGAACTTCAGCACCATGGGCGCGCCGCAGACGTGGCAGGTCTCGCCGGTCGGGATCTGGACCCGCTCCGTGTGCGTCTCGGCGACCTTGAGCTCCTCCTGGAACGGGTAGTAGAACTCGTCGAGCACCTTGATCATGTCGTCCTTGGCCGTGGCGATGTCGTCGAGCTCGCCCTCCATGTGGGCGGTGAACTTCAGGTCGAGGATCTTGGGGAACTGCTCGACCAGGAGGTCGGTGACGACCATGCCCAGATCGGTGGCGTGGAACCGCCGCTCCTTCTGCTCGACGTAGCCGCGGTCCTGGATCGTCTGGATGATCGGGGCATAGGTGCTGGGCCGGCCGATGGCCTCTTTCTCGAGGGCCTTGATCAGCGTCGCCTCGCTGTAGCGCGGCGGCGGCTGGGTGAAGTGCTGGGTCGCGTCCAGGGCTGCAGGTCGAGCGCCTGGCCGGCGGTCAGGGTCGGCAGCAGCTCGTCTTCCTGCTTGCCGCGGGCGGCCAGACGCGGCGGTGGCCGTCGAACTTCAGGACCTTGCCCTGCGCCTTGAAGAGCGCCGGCGCCGGCGGTGATCGCCACGTCGGTCACCATGAAGACGGCCGGGGCCATCTGGCTGGCGACGAACCGGGCATAGATGAGCTGATAGAGCCGGAACTGGTCGTGGGTCAGGGACTTCTTGATCCGGTCGGGAGTGAGGCTCAGGTCGGTGGGCCGGATGGCCTCGTGGGCCTCCTGGGCCATCTTGCCGGCGGCGTAGCGGATCGGCTTGGCGGGCAGGTAGCGCTCGCCGAACTCGGCTCTTGATCCGCTCGCGGACGGCGGTCATCGCCTCGTCGGAGACGCGCAGGCTGTCGGTTCGCATGTAGGTGATCAGGCCGACGGGCCCGGAGCCGTCGACGTCGATGCCCTCGTAGAGCTCCTGGGCGATCTTCATGGTCTTCTTGCCCGAGAACCGCAGCCGGATCGCCGCCTGCTGCTGGAGCGTGCTGGTCTTGAACGGGGCGTCGGCCTTGTCGAGCTTCTCGGTCTCGTCGACCTTGGAGACGACGTACGGGACGCCTGCGAGGGCGTCGCGGACGGCGTGGGCCTCGGCCTCGGTCTTGGCCTCGAACTTGGCGCCGTCGTACTCGGCCAGAGCGCGCCTTGAACTGGTCGGCTCGTCGGTCGAGCCGGCCGGGCTCACGGTCGCGGCGATCTTCCAGTATTCCTCGGTGACGAAGCCGCGGATCTCGCGCTCGCGGTCGGCGATCAGCCGGACGGCGACCGACTGGACGCGGCCCGCGCTCAGGTTCCGCGCCGACCTTCTTCCACAGGAGCGGGCTGAGCTGATAGCCGACGAACCGGTCGAGGAACCGCCGGGCCTGCTGGGCGTTGACCATGTCCATGTTGATCGGCCCGGACTGGCTGAACGCGTCCTTGACGGCCCGCTCGGTGATCTCGTGGAAGCGTGACGCGGCGGACGCGGTCGTCGGGCAGATCGAGCGCCTGCTGCAGGTGCCAGGCGATCGCTTCGCCCTCGCGGTCGGGGTCGGTGGCCAGGTAGACCAGTCCCGGCCTGCGCGGCGGCTGCGCTTCAGATCGCCGATCGTCTCCTTCTTGGCCGGGACGACCTCGTACGACGGCTTGTAGCCGTGGGCGACGTCGAGGCCGAGCTTGCGCTTGGGCAGGTCGCGCACATGGCCCATGCTCGCCTTGACCACGTAAGCCGGAGCCGAGGAACTTGTTGATCGACTTGGCCTTCTTCGGGCTCTCGACGATCACGAGCGCGGGCCGGTCGCCGTTCTTGCGACGGTTCGGCTTCGCCCGCCGATTTTCGTCGGGGCTGCGCTTGGCGGACGCGGACGCTCGGCCTTGGTCGCGCGCTTGCGCTTGCGGGCCGGCGGTTTCGGTCCGGCACCGTCCTCGGACGCGGTCGATTGATTGGACTTGCGAGCCACGGTGCTATCCTACCTATCCTGTTCCCAGATGACCGCTTCGGTCGATCCGACGTCGACGCTTGCGGCCGGGGTCGAACGCGCGATTGAGATTGTCCCGACGTCAAATCCTGGTACGATGAAGTCAGGTCGCCGCGGTCGAGACCCCACATCCCTTCCATTAGCGACATAAGCTAGGGTATTGGGGCCTGTCAAGGGGGGGTGCCCGAAACGACGTCGGCGGACGGCCGTTCTCCGGCCTCGGCCTTGCGCGGACCGACATCGACGAAACTCGAGGAACTCCATGTCGTTTGAGGTCTTTCGCCGCCATCAGCGGAAGCTGCTCGCCATCTTCGCGATCCTGGCCATGTTCGGCTTCGTGGTCTCCGACAGCTTGCCCAAGCTGCTCAGTCCCAGCACGGCGGGCGCGATCAGCCGGTCGCGACGCTCTACGGCAAGACGATCTACCGCAGCGAGCTCAACGAGATGCTCGAGGAGCGGACGCTGGCCAACCTGTTCGTCTCCGAGCTGATCCCGTATCTCGGGCCAGCACCCGTTCGGCGGCACTGAAGGACCGCGAGCTGGTCGACGCCTTGATCCTCCAGCACGAGGCCGACCGGCTGGGCATTCCCGGCGGGCCCGAGATGGGCCGGGAGTTCCTCAAGCGGATCACCCACGACCGGATGACCCGCGACCTGTTCGAGACCTTGCTGCGCCGGCTCAACAACCGGGTCAGCGGCGAGCAGCTCCTGGCCGACATCGCCAACCAGGTTCCGCTTGGCCAACGTGCGCGAGGCTGCTCGGCGTCGCCGCTGGTCACGCCCTACGACGTCTTCCGGGCCTATCGCGACCAGAACGAGCGGGTCTCGGCCAAGCTCGTCGAGGTCCCGGTCGAGAAGTTCCTGGCCAAGGTCCCCGAGCCGTCCGACAGCCGAGATCCAGGCCGAGTACGAGCAAGTACAAGGACGTGCTTCCCGACCCCGCCCGCGAGACCCCCGGCTTCAAGGTCCCACGCCAGATCCAGGTCGAGATCCTGTCGATCGACGGCAACGCCCTGGCCCGGGCCATCAAGGACAAGCTGACCGAGGCCGAGCTGCGGGCCGCCTACGAGAACCGCAAGTCGGAATTCCCCGAGCGCTCCGAGCTGCCCACACGACCTCTTCGCCGGCCAGCCGGAGCTGACGCCGCCGATCCTCAGGCCGTTCGCCGAGGTCCGCGCGACCCTGGCCGTCGCGGCTCGCCGAGGAGAAGGCCCAGGCCGAGATCGTCGAGAAGTTCACGAAGATCAAGGACGACGTCCTGATCCCGTTCGCCGACGAGTACGCGACGGCCCTCGACGAGATCGAGGAGGCCAAGAAGCAGAACCCGAAGGCCACCGCGATCCTGCCCGCGTCCCCGGACCTCAAGGAGCTGGCCAAGCGCGAGGGCCTGAATTACGAGCTCACGCCGCTGCTCTCTCGCGAGGAGGCCGAGCGGTACGGCCAGATCTCGGACGCCGAGGTCGGCATGACGCCGCTGAGCGGCGGCCGGAAGTTCGCCGACGAGTTCTTCGATCCCAAGACGCGGCTCTACGAGCCGGAGGAGCTGACCGACCTCCTGGGCACGCGATTCCTCGCCCGCAAGATCAAGGACGTCCCGCCTCACGTCGCCGCCCCTGGACGAGGTCCGCTCGGATGTCAGCCTCGCCTGGAAGATGGCCAAGGCCCGGCGTCCTGGCCGAGAACGGCCGCCGAGCGAGCTGGCCGAGCAGCTCAAGAAGAAAGGGGGCGCGATCAAGGACGCCGACAATCGAGGGTTACCGGGTCGTGACGATTCCGCCGATCGCCGCGCCGCCAGTCGAGCTTCCTGCCCGACCAGTTCGAGCACGCGACCTCCCGAGGAAACCCCGATCCCGGAAGTCCCCTACGCGGGCGAGGCGTTCCGCGAACGCCTACTTCGGCCTCCAGCCCGGCTCGGTCGCCGTGGCACCCAACCAGCCCGAGACGCGTCTATTACGTCATGACGCTCGAGCGCCGCGAGCCGGCCACCTTCGCCGCGCTCTACGCTCCCAACGGCGACGAGTACCGCTACAAGATGTCCGCCCGCGACCAGGCGGCCCGCGCAGCTCGACGAAGCAATGGATGGGCTGGCTGCGAAAGCAGGCCGGCCTCAAGCCCGACTGGGTCCCCCCCGACGAAGCCAAGGGCAAATCGCCGTCCGAGGAAGCCTGACGCCGCCCGGGTCGCTCCTGTGCGGGCGCATCGCAGGTCTCAGCCTTCACGAGCAGCGACGTCCCCAGGACGCATCAGGCAGATCCAGGCGATCGGCCAGGCCAGGAGGAGCCACCGCCGCCGTGTGGGTCCACGACGACCTTGCGTCGTCGTCACCGCCGGCCCTTGGGCCGAACAGCCGAGAACCCAGGCGCCACGACGATCGGAACCAGGCCGAAGATCAGGTGTCGCCAGCTTGAACTCGTGCAGCCGTGCGGGGATGACAACCACCCCGAGCACGATCCAGTAGATCCCGATCAACAGCCAGGCGAGCTCGGCCCAGGTGCGCGACCCGCCGGCGTCGGACCGCCGCGGGCTGCTCCGTCGACCCGGCCGCCGCGTGCCGGCGCCGCGAACAGGATGATCGGCCCGCTCATCGCCAGGCCCAGCCAGAGATAAAGCCCGATCCCCGGCAAGCCCAGGACAACGGCGACCAGGACGGCGATGGCCGGTGCGACGGCCAGAAGGCGCGGAACAAGAGCGCCGGCCATCCCATAGCCGACCACGAGCGCCAGGATGTCCTGGAGCTGAAACTGAAGGCGGGCACCGCTGTCGTGGATGCAAGCACGTGTTCGCTCAGCTCAAGACAACCATGCCCAGACCGCATTGAATGCGGCCAGGCGATCGATAGGATCAGGCCGACGCGGTTGGTCCAGGGAGCCGCCTCGATCCGTGCGGCCTGCTCCGGGCGGAACCATGACCCAGGTGCTCCAGACGACGACCGAGTGCAATCAGGCAGACGATCGCCAGGCCGACGCTCAAGGTCGTTGTGAAACAAGGGATTGTGTCGCGGCTCGCTCCCCGGCGTGGCCGACTGGAGCACGGCCGTCACCAGCCAGGGAAGCCCGAGCAAGTGCCCAGAGCCGGTCGCCGACTTTGGGGTAGTTGGGCAACCGCCGGGCGAACCGGCGCGCCAGGAAAATGAACGGACCGGCCGCCGTCACCGCCACCCAGGTGAATGTGATCCCGATCATGATCCAGCCAGCGCCGGAGAGATCTTCCGCGCCGCGACGCCGAGAATGTGGATCGACGCGATCGCCGCGCCCACCACCAGCGCAGCCCCGTCCAGGACGCTGAACCCGTCGCCCGTGTCGATCCGTTCCATCTCACGTCTGCCCTCACAGTTTCCTTGCTCGCGACGCGTTCGGCGTGGACCACAGGCATTGTAATCCTCGCAATCAAGTCTTTCATCACTACGATTGCTGGACGTCGATTTGCCGGACCCCGTGACGTCGGTCGTATAATAAGCCGTGATCGTAATCTATTCTCGTTTTTCGAGACTCGTGGAGTCGTCACGAAGGCAGGTCGGCGTCGGGCCGATCAATCTTCTCGTCTTCGTCGTCATTCCTCGCGATTCCCGCCTTGCCGGCATCGCCGCGGCTCCACCCTGACAGGTGGGTGATCGACGATGGCACTCCCCAAGGTCGTGATCGTGGGCCGGCCGAACGTCGGCAAGTCGTCGCTGTTTAACTGGCTCGCGGGTCGAAGGATCGCCATCGTCGACGAGATGGCCGGCGTGACCCGCGACCGCGTCGGGTCGCTGGTCCAACTCGGTGACGACGTCAATCCGCGGTTCATCGAGCTGTTCGACACCGGCGGGATCGGGATCGTCGACCGCGACGATCTGAGCGAGGACGTCGAGCGGCAGATCGACACGGCGATGAACGAGGCCGACCTGATCCTGTTCGTCGTCGACATCCGCGACGAGCTGATGCCCCTGGACGAGGAGGTCGCTCACCGGCTCCGCTACCTGAAGACGCCCGGTCATCCTGGTGATGAACAAGGCCGACGTCGCCCGAGTTCGACCATCGCGGCGCCGAGTTCTACAAGCTGGGCCGCGGCAAGCCGATCGCCGTCTCCGTGCACCAGAACCGCAACAAGAAGCAGTTGTTGCAGTTGATCGAGGAGATGCTGCCCGCCGCCGACGCGGTCAAGCCGGCCGACGCCGAGATGAAGATCGCCGTGGTGGGCCGGGCCAACACCGGCAAGTCCACCTTGATCAACACCCTGGCCCGCGCCGAGCGGATGATCGTCTCCGAGCGGCCGGGGACGACCCGCGACTCGGTCGACGTCCACTTCGAGCTCGACGAGCGTCCCGTTCCTGGCGATCGACACCGCCGGGCATCAAGCGCAGCTCGAAGATCCGCGACAACCTCGATTTCTACTCGTTCCACCGCGCCCAGCGGTCGATCCGCCGCGCCGACGTCGTCCTGCTGTTCCTCGACCCCACGCAGGGCATCACCCGGCTCGACAAGCAACTGGCCGATTACATCGCCCAGGAACACAAGCCCTGCATCTTCACGATCAACAAATGGGACCTGATGGTGAGCGATCCGGCCGACCCCTCGCATGGGGAACATGGGCGCGGTTCGCCAATCTGGTCCAGCATGCGTTCCGCACCATGAGCTACATGCCCATGGCGTTCATCACGGCCAAGACCGGCAAGAACGTGAAGGCGCTCGTGAACCTGTCGCAGTCGCTGTTCAAGCAGGCGCAGAAGCGGGTGAGCACCGGCACGCTCAACCGGATCCTCCGCGAGGCCGTCGAGGCCCACCCTCCCGCTCGCGCGAGAACCGCACGCCGCGCATCTACTACGCCACCCAGGTCGGACGTCGCCCCGCCGACCATCGTCCTGTTCGTCAACAGCACCCGGCTCTTCGACCCGACCTACCAGCGCTACCTGCTCAACGTCTTCCGCGAGAAACTGCCGTTCCACGACATTCCGATCAAGCTCTACATGCGATCCGAGAAGCAGACCGAGCCCGGCGCTCGCGTCGTCCCCGGAACGAGTGGCACGATGACCGAAGCCCACGTCGATGCCGCGCTCGGCCGCCGGCGCACGTGCCGACCGGCCGGTCGAAACCCGCCAGGGCGGCCATTTCGACGTCGCCACCCGCTTCCTCAACCGCGAGGTCAACGAGCTGCTTTCGGATCTGGACGAGTGAGGCTGCCTCCGGACGCCGCAAGGCTGCACGGGATCGAGCCTCTGCGCATCGCGGACCGGCTGAGGCTCGCCCGGCCTCCGATGAGACCGATCTGACTGGAAACCGCATTCCGGGCAATTAAGATCGGAAGGCGTCGGTCGAGGACGAACGTGCGTACACGAGGCGAGCCCCCGCGGACTCGGCGCGATCCGGGAGGCCCGACCATGCGACAACTGACCAGGCGTGAGCTTCTCGAGCGGACGGCTGGGCCTTGGCCGCCGGCTGCGGGAGCCTGGCGGCCCCGCGCCGCGTGGGCGATCCCGCCGATCGGCCGGACCCGGCCCAGCCACCTGAAGCTCAGCATCGCGGCCTATTCCTATCGCCAGTACCTGACCGGCAAAGCCGCCCAAGTTCGACCTGTTCGAATTCGTCAATCTGGCCGCCGACATGGGCCTCGACGGCGTCGAGCCCACGTCGTACTACTTCCCGCCCGACGTCACGACCGATTACCTGAATCGGCTCAAGCTGCACGCCTTCACGCTGGGCCTGGACATTTCCGGGACCGCCGTCGGCAACAATTCTGCCTGCCCCCCGGGCCCAAGCGCGACGAGGAGATCGCCGAGCGTCGAGCCTGGATCGACCGCGCGGCCGAGCTCGACGCCCCGGTGATCCGGATCTTCGCCGGCAACGTCGCCAAGGGGTCGACCGAGGACCAGGCCGTCGCCTGGGCCATCGAGGGAATCAAGGCCGTCCTCCGCACGCCGCCAAGAAAGGGATCGTGCTGGCGCTCGAGAATCACGGCGGCATCACCACCACCCCGCAGCAGATCTTGAAGATGGTCAAGGCCATCGACTCGCCGAACTTCGGCGTGAACCTCGACACCGGCAATTTCCGCGGCGCCGACCCGTACGCCGAGATCGCCCAACTGGCGCCTTACGCGATGAACGTCCAGGTCAAGACCGAGATCGATCACGGCGGCGGCCGCCACGGAAGAGCCGACCTGGGCCGGATCATCGGCATCCTGCGCAAGGCGCGCTACTCGGGCTACGTCGTCCTCGAATACGAGGCCGCCGCGAGACCCGCTGAAGGCGATCCCGGGGCACATCAAGACGTTGCGGCAGTTGATCGGTTGAAGACGGTCGACTCGCGGGACGAGTCGATCGCATGATTGTCGGCGTGCCCAGAGAGATCAAGCCGGACGAGTATCGCGTGGCCATGCTTCCGGTCGGCGCCGAGGAGTTGAGCCAGCGCCGGCCACACGGTCTTGCTTCGAGGCCGGCGCAGGGCAGGGGAGCGGAATCGCCGACGCGGCGTACGCAGGCCGCCGGCGCGACGGTCGTGGCCGAGGCCGCCGAGATCTGGTCCGAGGCCGAGCTGGTGGTCAAGGTCAAGGAGCCGCAGCCCGACGGAATGGCCGCTTGCTGCGGCCCGGACAGGTTGTTTTCACGTACTTTCACTTCGCCGCCGACGAGGCGCTCACCCGGGCCATCATCGACAGCGGCATCACGGCGATCGCCTACGAGACGCTGCGCGACCCGCGCGGCGGCCTTCCGCTGCTGACGCCGATGAGCGAGGTCGCGGGCCGGATGAGCATCCAGGAAGGGGCCAAGTTCCTGGAGCGGCCCCAGGAAGGCCGCGGGATCTTGCTTTCCGGCGTGCCGGGTGTCGCGCCGGCCGAGATCGCCATCCTGGGGGGAGGAGTCGTCGGCTCCAACGCCGCCAAGGTCGCCGCCGGCCTGGGCGCGACCGTGCGGATCCTCGACATCAACCTCGATCGCCTGCGCTACCTCGACGACATCATGCCCCCCAACGTCACCACGCTCTATTCCGACCGCCACACGATCATCGAGTCGATCGAGCGCGCCGACCTCGTGATCGGGGCGGTCCTGATCACCGGCGCCAGGGCGCCGCGGCTGCGTGCGGCGCGAAGACCTCGCCCGCATGAAAAACGGCGCGGTCATCGTGGACGTCGCGATCGACCAGGGGGGCTGCGTCGCCACCAGCCGGCCCACGACCCATCGCCAGCCCACCTATCTCGTCGACGGCGTGGTCCATTACTGCGTCACCAACATGCCCGGTGCCGTGGGACGCACCAGCACGTATGCCCTGTGCAACGTCACGCTGCCCTATGTGCTGCAGCTGGCCAAACACGGCTGGCGGAACGTGGCCGCCGCCGACCGCGGCGTTGCCGAAGGGGTGAACATCGACCAGCGGGCGCGTCACCAACCAGGCCGTCGCCGCGACCTTCGGATTCCCTTATCATCCTTTCGACACGCCGCCGGCGTCCGTCACCGTGCCGGTCGCCGCGAGCCTGACCTGCAGGTGCCCATGACATTACGCGACCCGATCTGAGCCAGAATAGTTGAATGCCAGGCGCCTGGACCGGAGTCGGCTTTCGTATTCTTCACGGCCGCGACACGAGCCGCAGTCCATCACCCCCTGACTCCGGGAGGACTCGAGCCCATGAGCCAGAAGATTTTGAAGCACGCAAGGACGATCATGACCATGAACGGCACGAGCACGAGCATGAGCACGAAGTCGAAGAAGCCCTCGAGGAAGCGCTCGAGCTCGATACGCAGAGCCAGATCTTCCTGCAGATGAGGCGTCAAAACCTCGATCTGCTGCGGATCGCCACCCAGGTCGCCGGTTATTCCGGAGTCAACAGGGACCGCTCAAATCGGGCGACATCAAAAACGCGCTGCGCAACATCTGGGACGTCTTCTCCGAGTTCTACGTCTGGATCGATCCCGAGGAAGCCGAGGACGACTCGAGGACGAGGACGACGAGGACGAAGATGAGGAGTGAGCAAACGACAGCGGTGGGCAGCAGAGAGCCAGTGTCCACCGGCCAACAACCGCGAGCCACGAGCAATGCCCGATGGCACCCTGTCGAGTCGCGTTTCACACGCTTCCGCTGGGTGGGAGACGCGACCAGCGGTTTTCTCCGGTTGATCGACCAGACGCGGCTGCCCACGGAATATTTCGAGATCGACTGCCAGCGACGTGCCGGCGGTGTGGGAGGCGATCAAGCTGTTGCGGGTTCGCGGTGCACCGGCGATCGGCGTGGCGGCGGCGTACGGAGCGGTGGTCGGTGCGCGGTCGCAGGGCTACCAGCGACGCCGCGGCCGTCCGCCGCGCACTGGCGGAAGCCGACCGGCGTCCTGCGCACCAGCCGGCCGACCGCCGTCAACCTGTTCTGGGCGCTGGACCGGATGGACGCGTGCATCGACTGGTCGAATGCCGGACGGACGGCCGCCGCGATCCTGGAGCGGCTGCTGGCGGAGGCCCGGAAGATCGACGAGGAAGACCGCGCGATGTGCCGCGCGATCGGCCGGCACGGGCGCCCTTGGTCGGGCCGGGGCAGGGCGTGCTTGACCCACTGCAACGCCGGCGGCCTGGCGACGGCCGATTACGGTACGGCCCTGGCCGTGATCTTTGCCGCACACGAGCAAGGCACGCCGCTGCGCGTCTTCGCCGACGAGACCCGGCCCCTGCTGCAAGGGGCACGGCTGACGGCCTGGGAGCTGCAGCGGCGCGGCATCCCCGTCACGCTCATCTGCGACAACATGGCCGCACAGGTCATGCGGGAAGGCAAGGTCCAGATGGTCGTCGTCGGCGCCGACCGCATCGCCTCCAACGGCGATACCGCCAACAAGATCGGCACCTACGGCGTCGCGCTCCTGGCCAAGGCCCACGGCATCCCGTTTTACGTCGCCGCCCCGTCCATCACGTTCGACCTCTCGATCCCCGACGGCCCGCCGATCCCGATCGAACAGCGCGATCCGCGCGAGATCACCCACGGCTTCGGACGCCAGACCGCCCCCGAGGGCGTCGACGTCTACAACCCGGCCTTCGACGTCACCCCCGCCGAATTGATCGCCGGCATCATCACCGAGAAAGGGATCATCCGGCCCGTCAATACCGAGACCGTCCGCGAGCTGCTGTCTTCGAGCTGAACCATTTCATCCAACAAGGGACAAGCTGCGATGCCCCATCCTGGCCCACAGCGTGTTCTTTTCCCTCAACGATCGCTCGCAGGCGTCCGTTCTTAGACTGCTCGGAGACTGCCGGAAATACCTATCCGGTCATCCCGGCATCCTGTTCTTCGCCTGCGGTACTCCCAATGCCGAGCTGACGCCGCCCGGTCAACGACCGAGACTTCGACGTCGCCTTGCACATCGTCTTCGATTCCAAGGCGTCGCACGACGCCTATCAGGACGCGCCCATCCACCAGCAGTTCATCACCGAAAACAAGTCAAACTGGCGCGTCGTCCGCGTCTTCGACGTCGATATCGAGGCAACCGCAAGCGCGCCGACATGACGGCGAGGGCTTGATTCCCTCGCCGTCATCAGGCGGGCGCACGGCGGTTTGTTATTCGACGATGTGCCCGTGGGGCAGGATGTAGCCCATTTCGAGCATCTTGTCGATGATATGGTCGACGCATTCCTGGACCGAGAGCGCGCTCGTGTCGAGCGTGACCTCGGGGCCAGCGGCGGCTCGTAGGGATCATCGACGCCGGTGAACCCCATCGGCTTGCCGTCGGCGACGGCCGCGCGTGCCTTGGCGTACATCCCCTTGACGTCGCGGCTGCTCGCAGACGTCGATCGGAGTGCTGCAATAGATCTCCACGAAGTTGCCCTTGGACATCTTGCGGGCCTCGTCGCGAATCGCCCGATACGGGCTGATCACCGAGCAGAGCGTGGTGCCGCCGTGCTGAGCGATCAGGCCGGCGACGTAGCCGACGCGCCGGATGTTGGTGTCGCGGTCTTCCTTGCTGAATCCCAGGCCCTTGGAAAGGTGGGTGCGGATCTCGTCGCCATCCAGGAGCGAGCAATTCCGGCCAAACTCGGCCATTCGCTCGATCAGTCGCATGGGCGACGGTGCTCTTGCCCGAGCCGGAGAGCCCGGTGAACCAGAGCGTCACGCCCTGGCGGAACTTGGGCGGGTTGGTCTCGTTCAAGATCTCGGCCACGGCGGGCCGGCTGAACCATTCGGGGAGCTGCAGCCCCTTGGCCAGGTACTTGTCGCGGACCTCGGTGCCGGAGATGTCGGCCGTCTTGGTGCCGGCGTGGAACCTCGTCGACCGGCGAATACCGGTTCTCGTCGGGCAGGAAGACCATTTGCTTGAAGTCGACCATCTCCATGCCGATCTCGTCGGCGTGCTTGGCCATCGACTCCTGCGCCGCGTAGGGAGAATAAAACGGCTTGCCGGTCGAGTCGTTGCCCGGCCCGGCGTGGTCTCGGCCGACGATGAAATGGGTGCATCCGTAGTTGCGGCGGATGATCGCGTGCAGCAGGACCTCACGCGGCCCCGCCATCCGCATCGCCAGCGGCAAGAGGCTGAGAGCACGACCATGCCGCGGCTCATAGTAATTGTCGACCAGGGCCCGATAGCAGCGAACCCGCGTGTAGTGGTCGACGTCGCCCGGCTTGGTCACGCCCACGACCGGGTGAATCAATAGCCCGCCGCCGATCTGCTCGGCGGCCCGCTTCGTGAGCTCTTCGTGAGCGCGGTGCAGCGGGATTGCGCGTCTGGAACGCCACGATGTGGCTCCAGCCCAGCGATTGAAAGTGCTCGCGCAGCTCGACGGGGGTGCGGCGAAGCTCGACGAAATCGTAGTGCGGCGGGACGCGGATCACTTCCAGCCGGCCCGATGCATAGTGGCTGGCCTGCCGGTTGAGATGGGCGACCGCGGGATGCTTGGCGTCGAGCGAGCCATAGCGCGTGGCGCGCTTCGTTTTCCTTGTCGTACGGGTAGATTTCCTCGACGTGAAGAAACGCCAGCAGGTTGCCGTAAACGTCGCGCAAGCCCAGCGGCTTGCCCACGGCGACGCCGTCGCCCGGCGTCGACCGGCAAGACCACCGGCAGCGGCCAGAGCGTCCCGTTGGCCAGCCGCATCTCGCCGACGACGCGCTCGTAGTCGGCCTTGTTCATGAAGGTCGAAAGCGGCGAGAACCCGCCGACGGCGAGCAGCTCGAGGTCGCACAGACCGCGTTCGTCGAGAGTGATGCTGGCAAAGTCCTTGGCGGTCGCTTTCATCTCGGCGGCTCGTTCATCGCCGACGATCAGATCGACGAGTTTCCCGCCGTACGGAGTATTGAGTTTTCCGGTTGCCGGCGCGGCACTCGCCGCCTTGGTCGGAGTCGGGGCAGAAATGGCTATTCTCCTTTCGAGCTCAGATTCATGTTCAAAAATTCGCGAGCGATTGCAGTTCCCACAAGTATAGAACCCGCTGTCATCTCGCCGCTTCACCCGGCCTGCGGCCGACTGCTCCCGAAAGGAGCGAGGTCAAACCACCAGAGCGAGCCGCGAGTTAACAAACAGTACATCCATACGATCTACAATTGACGTACCCCAATGACCCGCGGGCGAAAGAGTCAGGGTGAGGGGGCGATCGCGCCCACCTCATCCTCACCAATCACCTATAACTTCGATGAACGCTTTGGGCGGGTCCGCGAAGAACCTCGGTCGGATTCCGCACCAGCAAGTCCGTCCCATTTTGTACGCTCGGCCCGCCGGGGTCAAATGATCCATTCGTGAGGCGTGTGCTGTTCGGCGAGCTGAGCGATGGTGGTGCCGATCGAGCACGGCGCGCTCGGCGGCGCGGTACGTGCGCCCACACCGCGCAAGGATCGAAGACGTCGGGCGCATGGCCGCCGCCGACTCGCTGCGCTCGGAATCGGGGCCGTCGACCGCCGTGAGGATCTCGCCGAGCGAGATGCTCGACGCGTCGCGCGCAAGGCGATAGCCGCCCGCCGCTCCCCGCGTGCTGGCGACGAGCCCCGCACCCTTCAACTGAAGCAGGATCTGCACGAGGTAGCGTTCGGGAATCGCGTACGCACCCGGAAATCTCGCGGATGCGGCAGCGGCGAGCGATCCTGTGCCCCGCTGCGCCAGAGCCAGCACCGCCAGACACGCATATTCGGCTTTCGCGGAAACTTTCATTGGCGCAACAGTTCCGTAGCGGTGGGCAGACGGATGAGCCGTCGGCGACGAGCGGCCCGCAAAACCGACGAGCGCGGTGGTCTTCGCAACGGACCAAGTTCAGAGCTGACTGCTATCCAGCGAGTGCAGGCCGCATTCCGTCTTGGCAAGGCCCGCCCAGCGGCCCGAGCCGCTCGTCTTCCCCGGCCGCGGCCTGGCGCGTGCACGGCCAGCAGCCGATCGACGGATATCCCTGGTCGTGGAGCGGGTTGTACGGAACCCCGTGCGTGACGATGAACGCCCAGACGTCGCGGCTGCGTCCATGCCAAGAGCGGGTTGATCTTCACGCAGGCCGAACTTCGGGTCGGGGCCAACGACTTTCGCGGCGGCACGGTGCAGCGACTGGTCGGCGCGGATCGCCGTGATCCATGCGTCATAGCCCACCAGTGCTCGCCGCAGGGGCACGATCTTGCGGTCGTAGCAGCACTGGTCCGGATTCGACCCGTACAACGGCCCGCCATGCCGCCCTTCATACTCAGCCACCGTGGTGTCCGGGTCGGATCAGCTCGACCTCGATCCCATACCGCTCGGCGATCTGGTCCCGGAGCACGAGCGTCTCTGGAAACTGATACCCCGTGTCCAGGTTGAACACCCGCACCTTGGGCTCGATCTCCGCCAGCAGGTGGATCAGCACGCACCCCTCGGCACCGAACGCCGTCGCCATCGTGAGCCGGGGATAAAACCGCTCGACCGCCCACTCCAGAATCGCCCGCGGCGCCGCCCCCGCGAGACGTTCGTTGACTTCGTTCCACTCGCTCTGACTCACCGGCTCGGCCGTTGTCGCCGCCATCAATCGTCACTCCCCCCCATTTGATCAAGTCGGCCCAATCCTACGTATCTCGACCGTCAAAGTCAACATTCCGGTGCCGCGGCAAGGTGGGATTTGCCGCAAGGCGTTGGCTGGTCGACGGCTGGAGACTTGGTCGCGGGGAAGCGTGGGATGCAATGGACGACTCGAAGCCTAGTTCGCCTGGGTGGACGGCGTGATCCAGGTGGGCATTGCCTGTTCGTGGCGGCTGGATGTCTGCGTCGTGGTGAAGGGTCTCCGCGATGGCGTCGAGGCCGTGCAGCAGGCGATGGCGGTGGGACTCGGGGATCTCGAACGCGAACCGGGTCTCGGTGTGATCGCCGGCGGCCGAGCGTCGGGTCGTGAAGCTTGACGGTCTGGTCGCGGAGGTCGATGGTCACCTCGGCGCTGCCCGGATGGGCTCTGCCGGCCGCGGCGATCGTCTGCCAGTCGGCCTCGGTCGAGCTCGATCGGCGAGCAGGCCGTTCTGGAAGGCGTTCGCCTTCGAAGATGTCGGCGAACCCCTCGCCCTTGCCGGGGGCGATCACCGCGCGGAAGCCGGCCTGCATGACGGCCCAGACGGCGTGCTCGCGGCTCGAGCCGCAGCCGAAGTTGCGGCCGACGACCAGGACGGTCGCGCCCGCGAACGCGGGGTCGTTGAGCGGGAACTCGGGCAGCTCCGGCGCCGTGCCGGCTCGGGGTCGTCGGCCTCGGGAGCGCCGCCGGGCGCATACCGCTTGTCGGCGAAGAGCAGGGGGCCGTAGCCGGTGCGCTCGACCCGCTTCAGGTAGCGCGCCGGGATGATCAGGTCGGTGTTGACGTCGCTCCAGTCGAGCACGGCCACGCGGCCGCGGTGCGTGACGAACGGTTCCATTGGTTCGATCCATGGCTCACCAGATGTCTCAGCATTCCGCTGCCGAGCAGCTGGCGGACGTCGGCGAAATGGCCGGTGACGGCGGCGGCGGCGGCCATGGCCGGGCTGACCAGGTGGGTGCGGCCGCCGGGGCCCTGGCGGCCCTCGAAGTTGCGGTTGCTGGTGCTGGCCGAGCGCTGGCCGGGCGTGAGCTTGTCGGGGTTCATCGCCAGGCACATGCTGCAGCCCGACCTGCCGCCACTCGGCGCCGGCCTCGATGAAGATCCGGTCGAGCCCCTCGGCCTCGGCCTGGTGCCGGACCGGCTCGCTGCCGGGCACGACCAGGGCCCGAACGCCGGCGGCGATCTTGCGGCCCTGGAAGACCTGTGCCGCGGCGCGCAGGTCCTCGATCCGGCCGTTGGTGCACGAGCCGATGAAGACGACGTCGACCGGGATCTCGCTGATCGGCGTGCCGGGCGTCAGCCCCATGTAGTCGAGGGCCCGGCGGGCGTCGTCGGCGGCTGGCGAACGGGACGTGCTCGGGGTCGGGGACGACGCCGGTGACGTCGACGGTCATCGCCGGGTTCGTGCCCCAGGTCACCTGGGGCACCAGCGCGCCGGCGTCGATGCGTGACGTGGCGGTCGAAGCGCCGACGGGTCGTCGGTGCGGAGCGTCTTCCAGTCGGCGATGGCCGCGTCGAGCGCTGCCCCCGCGGGGCGAACGGGCGGTCGCCGCGTCGTGATGTACTCGATCGTCGTGTCGTCGGGCGCGATCAGGCCCGCGCGGGCGCCGGCCTCGATCGACATGTTGCAGATCGTCATCCGCCCTTCCATCGACAGGGCCGCGATCGCCGGGCCGTAGTACTCGATCGACGTGCCCGGTCGCGCCGCCGGTGCCGATCTTGCGGATGATCGCCAGGATGATGTCCTTGGGCTCCAGGCCCGGCGCCGAGCCGGCCGGTCACCTCGACGCCGAGCGACTGGGCCGCGGCCCTTGCCAGAGCGTCTGGGTGGCCAGGACGTGCTCGACCTCGCTGGTGCCGATGCCGAAGGCCAGCGCGCCGAAGGCGCCGTGGGTGCTGGTGTGGCTGTCGCCGCAGACGATCGTCAGGCCCGGGAGCGTCAGCCCCAGCTCGGGGCCGATCACGTGGACGATCCCCTGGTGGCCGCTGTGGATGTCGTAGAGCGTGACGCCGAACTCGCGGCAGTTCGCCCGCAGCGTCTCGACCTGCCGCCGCGACAGCGGGTCGCGGATGTCGAGCTGGTTCTCGGTCGGGCACGTTGTGGTCGACCGTGGCGAACGTCAGGTCGGGCCGGCGGACCTGCCGCCCGGCCAGCCGAAGCCCCTCGAACGCCTGCGGGCTCGTCACCTCGTGGACCAGGTGGCGGTCGATATAAAGCAGCGTCGCCTCGTCGGTCGCCGTCGACCACGTGGCGATTCCAGACCTTCTCGAACAGTGTCTCGGGCATCGTCTCTCCAACCACCAATGCTAGCGCCAACCATCAGCACCACCGTCAATCACAACGATAACACCGCCGCCGCCAATGACTGCGTCAATCGGACGGACACGCCTTGGGCGAAACGGTTCGCCAACCACCGACTCCAATTCTCGCAGCCGCACTCCAGGCCGGCAAGACCACCAGTATCGAGGGGAAACCACGGACTTGACCGTGCTCTTACAGTTGTGGTAGCCTGTGGGACCACGGTATTGATCACCACGAAGAGCACGGTGCAAACAGAGAGGATTTACTTGGGGAAGTAACTGTCGAAACTGGGGGTGCCTGCCTCCGGATTTGAACCACGAAGGGACGGGCAAGGACAAGGAAAACCAGGGGAGGTTTGAACCACAAAGGGCACGAAGAGCACGAAGAAGACCAAGACAAGAAGGATTGGTTCAGAGAGCGCAACGCGGGATTGGTTTGATGTTCGCGTGGTCGAGGGCGGGGTTCTGGACCAGGAAGCGTTCGACGGACATGAATGAGAATTGGGTCGGGGAAGGGTGTTATTGCTGAATGTTATTATATATAGACATGATGATTTATCGTGTGTGTTGTGTCTGGGGCGGTTCATAGCACGAGGCGCTGGATGCCGTCTCTGAGTACGGGGACGTGGAAATTGATGAGGAGGCCGAGTCTGAGGCGGGTGGCCTTGAGGTAGGACAGCAGCTTGGCATGATGGATCGGCGCCACGACTTCGACGGCTTTGAGTTCGACGATGACTCGTCCGCCCACGAGCAGGTCGACGCGCTGGCCCGGGATTTCGATGTCCTTGTAGGGTACGAGAATCTCTTTCTCACTCTCGGCGAAGAGCCCGGAGATTTTCATTTCGTGCATCATCGCCCGCTTGTATACGGATTCAATAAACCCAGGACCCAGGTGCCGATGGACTTCAATGGCCGCCCCGATCACGCGACGGCCCAGGGCTTCGTCTTCGTCGCTGATCGGGTCCCAGCTCATGTTTCTGCTCGCGCTGCGAGTGCCCGCGGGGTTGTGACGACGCGCAACCATGGCTCCACAACGCCACAGGCGTCATCGTACGCGAAAGAGCAACCGCATGAAATAAGGCACGCGAGCGCACCCAGCAGTCGATCCACTCCCCCGACGATTCCTCCGCTGGGCCTTCCTCCCGTCTCTTCTTCGTGCTCTCCGTGCCCTTTGTGGTTCACGGACCCCATCTCGATCCGCCGCCCCGAGACGCCCCGAATTGCCCCAAAACATTCTTCCCTTCCGCCTTCTTCCCTTGTCTTCTTCGTGCTCTTCGTGCCCTTTGTGGTTCAACTCTCCCCTGGTCTTCTCTTCTTTCCCCCTACCCTTTGTGGTTCGATCCGATGAACGCGGTGTTTGTTCGTGAGCTCGTCGCGGTCGCGCAAGACGCGCATTGCTCTCCGGCCGCGCCTGTTTCGCCGGGATCATGCTGCTGGTCTTGGTGGTGACGCTCTTGGCCAGGTATTACTGGGACGGTGGGCGGATCTCGCATGATTCGATGGCGGTCGTCGCTCAGCAGGCATTTCTCTGGATCGCGGCGATCCACTCCATCTCGATGTTCGCCAGCGCAACCGCCGGCTCGCTTACGATTGCCGGCGAGAAAGACCGGCGCACGCTGGGATTCCTGCTCGCCACGCGGCTCGAGAGCTCCGAGATCATCCTGGGCAAGCTGGCGGCCTGCCTGGTGGTCTCGTTCACCGGCTTCGCGGCCGGTTTGCCGGTGGTGTTGCTGCTGGATCCTCTGGGTGGAATCGATCCTCGCATGATTCTGCTCGGCTACGCGGGCCTGGCGTCGACGGTGTTTTTCATGGTCGCGATGTCGATCGTGATCTCGACGATCGCGCCGGACGGCCGCGGCGCCTCGGGGCTCACGGTGCTCTGCGTTATCGGCTGGATTTTCCTCCCGTTTGTGGTCGCGATCGTATTTCCGCACTTTGGTATCCGCCTGCCGGAATACCTCAAGACGCTGAATTCCTGGGCGGTCGACAGTAGTCCGCTGGGTCTCATGCTCAAGTTTGGCGCCGGCGGCCTGCCGAGCGCCACCGGGTTCCTGCGCGCGCTCGCCTGGATGTGCGAGCTCCAGCTCATCGGTGGCGCCGCCATGGTGGCGCTTGCGATCGCTCGTTTACGCCCGGAATATCGGTCAAGCGCTGGCGGCGAGGTCCACACGGTGGCAAGCGCCGGGCGCTGGCAGTCGCATCCTCTGTGGCGGCTGCGGCTGCGGCCCCGCCCGCCGGTTGGCGACGACCCGATCCTCTGGCGGGAAATCCACACCACTCGCGGCGGCTTTTTCCTCAGGCTGGTGGGTGTCTTGATCGCGCTGGGAGTCTTTGGCGCCCTCTTTTACTTCACGTTCTTTTTCGGCTGGCGTGCATTTGTCGAGCTGTGGCATCACGGTTACGGCTCGAGCCTGACCGGCAGCGCGCGGCCCGAGTTCAACCTGATGGTCCGGTTTTTCTTCACCGACGCCGGCCCTAACGCGCCCTCGGACGTGGCCCGGACCGAGTTCAACCTGTACCTGCGGGGCATCACCACGCCAGTCGTCGCGTTACTCGCGCTCATGTCGATCGGGGTTGCCGGCGAGCTGATCGCTACGGAAAAAGCAAAGGAAACCTGGAACAGCCTGATCGCCACGCCTCTATCCGTGCGCGACATCTTGACGAGCAAGTTGCTCGCATGTCTGTGGCGGATGGCGGATTGATCATCGTGGTTCTGGTGCTGTGGACGCTCGGTCTCTTATCCGGCGCGATTCACCCGCTGGGCTACGTCATGACGCTCTTCGAACTAGCCGCCTCGACCTGGTTCATGATGACGATCGGCCAGTTGACCGCGCATGCCGCGAAAAGCCTGGCGGCGGTGAACAATGCGAACATCGGCTACATCTTTTTGTCGCTGGGCTCGACGGCGCTGCCATTCCTGATGCCGGCGCGATGGACCTCGGTCATCCTGGGCGGGCTCGTGGCCGTTCGTGAGCTGGCTCTCGTTGTTCTCGTATCGCGACGTGCGCGGGGCGGTGCAATACGCGGCCTACCCGCATCTGGAATGGATCGGGATCCACTCCCGCGAAGGTGCCCTGCCAGTGGTCGCCGCCTGCCTGATCGGCCTCGTCGTTCCGGCCCTGGGCGGCCTCTGGATCTGGCGCTACAGCCTTCGGCACTTTGATCGGCTGATCGGAAGGCCTACCCATTCGTGATGAAGTGCACGAAAAAAACCCGCGGAGGGCTCCCGGTGAGAAACCCTTCGCGGGGTTTTACTATTCCCGCTGGTCGTCGCAATCAAGAACTCGTGGCCGGGGCCGCTCGCCGGTTCACAAGCGAGCGGCACCGGCCGGACCAAACAGTCAAGCAGGCAGACCGGCGTCGATCGAGCGTTCGTTCGAGGAATCGATCAGTTGGCGAACGCATCCTGCTCGACGGGCATCTGCTTGCAGTAAAGCGGCAGCTTGCTGCCCGCCGGGCGTGATGATCTTGGCGTAGACCGTTCCGTCGATCGTGTTGCTGATGAAGCGGACGCCGCCGTCACAGAACCCCATGTTGCAGCCGCCGGGGTGGGCGCTGTTCGAGAACGGATACTGACCCTCGATCGTCAGGCTCTGGCCGCCGCTGATGTTGGCGAACGTCCCGACCTTGTTCGCGAACGCCCAGCCGAGGCCGTCGATGTCGCCGATCGGGCGTGAGCAGCCCGGCGGTGCACGACCGACCGTGCAGTCGTTTCGTCCCGCCAGCAGACGTTCGACGAGCCGATGAACGACGTGAAGTTGGGCAGCGGGCACGCCCAGTTGGTCTCGAGACCGTTGGAGTACGGGGTGGCCGTGACGCTGACGCCGGTCAGCGTATTTTCGCTCATCAGGATCGTGTTGCTGGCGCCATCGACGATGCCCGTGAGCGACGACCGGACGTTCCAGGGAACCTTGTCGGTGATCCCTTGCCCGAACGTCGACTCGGGGAACATCACGCCCAGCTTCTGCATGATGCCGATGGTGGCCGGCCAGCTGACCGTGGTCGACGCCCAGGTGCAGCGGCAGTCGTCGGCGCGCGCAGCCGCCGTCGAGCTGCGAGCCGACCCAGCCGAGCGGATACGGCCTGGTACGAGCGCAAACCCGCCGTTGACGACGTAGCTCAGGTTGCCCTGGCCATGTCTGGATCGTGTTGTCGTCAGGGCAGATCAAGACGCCGATTGCGGTGTTCGAGATCTTGGCATTGCTCGCCTGGCCGGCCAGGTAGTTCGTCGCGTCGAAGTAAGAGACGCAGCCATTGGCGGTCGGCGAGCGAGGTGCTGAACATCGTCCACTGGTTGAAAAGTTCCTGGTTGTCGAGGTAGGGCAGGATCGGCACGACCCAACTGTACATCGGCGTACCCGTCCGGCTCGTCGCACGGCGGTGCCCGGCAGGAACTGATTGGCGACCACCGACCTCGAGTCGGGTCGTTGTTGAGGTGGTGCCGCGTCAGGTTGGCCAGCGTGGTCGCATCCTCGCCGAACTCGCCCGAGGGCGGAAAGACGTTCTTGTTGTTGACGTAGCCGAGGATGCCGAGGACCACGTTGCGCATGTTGCTCTGGCACTTGGCGCGCCGGCCGGCCTCGCGGGCGGAGTTGATGGCGGGCAAGAGCAGCCCGACCAGAATGCCGATGATGCTGATCACCACCAGCAGCTCGATCAATGTGAATCCTCGACGACGACGACGGGAAGTCATGAGCGTTCCTTTCAGAAAAGGAAAGTGAAGCTGAGATTGATTTTATCCTGCGCCTGGTCCGATTCGACAAGCGGAGCACCAGCGACCGGCGATCCCCCAAGCTAATACGGCGACTCTTCGCGATAACTTGTCTCTCTGCACTTACTGGATCCTGTTGCGATAAACGACAGCCTGGCGGAACGCCAGCGGACGACGACGGATTGAAGCCGGTGAGACTGAGCCGGTCGACCAGGAAGAAGCCGCGGTAGCGGACGTTCTTGCCGTTGGCGGCACCGATCTCGGGCCCCAGGATGTCAAAGGCCGAGTTGCGGGTTGCAACGTGAACATGCCAAGGTCGCCCTGCCGCATTGACCTCGAAGAAGCCGATCGTGATCCAGACGGCGTACTGGTGCGTGCGCGGCGTCGTCAGGTTCATGATCCGCTGAAGCTGCTCGCTGCGCCAGTAGGGATGCTGCCGGTAGTCGGTAGCTGTCGTGACCGTCGCAGCCGGGGTCACGGTCAGTGGCACGATGGCCGTCAGGTGTAGGTGCTGTTGGAGCCGAGCCCAGGCTCGCTGACTCCGCTTAAACGGCACATTCACCGTGGTGGTCATCCCGGCGGCCGTACGAGGTTCGAGGCTAGTTGGGCGGCGTGGACGTGTTACCGCAATCACCGGCCAGTAGAGGTTGACCACGCTGTTGCTGACGATGGCGTTATAGGTCGTGGCCGGCACATCGTACGTCGTCGGCGGAACATACGGCGGCAGCGCGCCGGGGAATTGTAGCGGGACGGTCACGCCGCCGACCGGGATCATCGGGATCAGGTTATTGAGATACGGGTCGCCCGTCTCGCTGGCGTTGCTGGCCGTCTGGATGACGCCGAAGCTGCTGGTCCGGGAGACGCGGCGCGTCGGAGGCGTGTACGCCACGATCGCCGCGGGCACCGCGCTGGGTACGCGGGAACGTGCCCGGGTTGGGGTTGTACACATCCGGAATCTGGAACAGCCGGCGCGACCGGGATCGCCGGCGGCAACACCGCGTTCGTACTCGATCGCGCCACCCGCCGACGGCGTCGACACGGTGCCGACGGCGGTGCCCGTCGGCAAGGTGCCCGGGTAAGTGGCGGTCGGAGTACGGGAAGTACAGTGGGATTCCGCACGCCGGGGTCGCCCGCGTAGATGTTACGGTGGCGGTGGAAGGTCGTCGTGTCAATCTGGTGGCGACGAGGTTGGCGACCGGGTTGGTGTACGGCGACGGCGGCAGCGCGGCCGGCCGCATGATCGTGTAGTCGATGTCGGGATACGACAGCGAATGGAACGGGCGATCGGCCGGAATGCCCGTGCCGTAAGCCGGTTGATCACGGCGGGGCAGGGCCAGCGGTCGTTGATCGGGGTGACGCGCACCAGTTCTGGCCGACCGCCCCGGTGCCAAACCCGAACACGTAGCCCGAGCCGCCATGCCGCAAGGTCAGGAACTGGACCCAGGCCGTCTTGAGGCGAATTGCATAATGGGGGCCAGGTACGGCGTGTTGCGGTAGGTGATCATGGCGCGTTGAGTGCGAGATACAAATACTCGCTGATCGGGTCCAGGACGCCAGCACGGCCGGTTGTTGCCGACGGGAGCTCGCGATCGGATACGCCGATCCCGGCGTGCCGTTGGCCAGGGTCGAGGTGACGACCATCGGAACCGGAGGCGGTTCCCGTCAGCGAGCAGGGAACGTGGGCGTTTGGCCGGCACGCTCGACGGCGATCATGTAATTGCCCGGCGGCAATCCCGTCGAATCTGGTTGAAGTTGAGGAGCTGCTGGCTGAACTGATCGCTCGGGCTGCACGGATTGCCGGCGGCGTCCGTCGTACTGGCCGTTCGCCTGCGTGGATGGTCTGCTTGCCCGCGAGGCTGAAGAACACCTCCTCATCGATGATCAGGTTGAGGTTCAACTGGCCCGTGTTTCATGTCTTGCCGCAGCCAGTCGAAATTCGTGCCCGAGGCGACCGGGCCGATCGCGCCGATCGCCTGGCTGGGGACCTCGAAAAACTCGAACATCTTGAACCAGCCGTCGGCCGCGTAGCCGCCGACCTGGTTACCCGGTGAGTCGATGCGTGGTCGCCCCGCCGTAGCCGGAATAGAAGAACTGGTCGTTCAAGTACGGGAACGTGTGCGGCTGCACCGGCACGTTAATCGCCGTCGGCACCGTCGGTAAGTACCCGGTCGACAGGTCGTAGCCGGAGTACCAGTTCAACGGGGCCGACGCCGTGGCGAATGCCTGCACGTACGGTGTCGCCGGCGGCACCGTGGGCGCGGTCGTGCCCACGGGGGTATCAGGGACGGGGGCACCCCGTTCGAGACCATGTCCAGAGGCACCGTCGGCGGCAAGGGGTTCGCCGGACCATACGGGCGGCGGTGGCGGTGGAACCGCCGGCGGCCCGGCCGATGGGGGCGAGTAGTTCGCCGCCGGCAACACCGGCGCCGGAATGAGAGTCGATGGAGGCACCGTGATCGTCGTGGGTGCCGCGAGCCGCGGCTGGACCGCGCTGAAGATGTTGGTGATGTTGGCATACGACGGAGCAAACTCCACGAATTGCTTGGTGAACAGCCCCGGCGAGCAGCCCGGCACCAGCATCAGCTCGGCCACGCTCGTAAAGTCGCGGTCGTGGAACGGGAAGTAATCCCAGGGCTCGACCTCGCCAGTGGCCGTGGTGGCCCCAGTTGCGACCCTTGCTCGTATTCATTGGCCCAGCCGAGCGTGTGGTAGACCTGCGGCGTCGCATAATAGATCGCCGTGCCGCCGGTGTCGTAGTAATAGACCCCCATGGTCCCCAGCTTGACACCATGCCCGGTCGTGTTGGATAGCAGTGCATTCACCGAGGGCACGACGATCTGCTCGGTATAGCCGTACCGCGGGTCGATCGCGACCTGGGTCGGAGGCGTGGTCGCAACCGCGGCCACACCGGCGGGGGGCTGCGGGACCGGCACCGCGTGACCGCCGCGGTACGGCTGATACGCGCTGCACCGAGTAAGGCACGTTCGCCGTGGGCACGGCCCCGAACGCCGGCGGAGTCACGACCGGCACCGTGTCGGTGTTGTTGTTGGGCACTTGCACCAAGCCGTCGGCGCTGGCCCCGGTCAAGGGCGCGGTCGCGTCCACGATCGGGAACCGCACGGAGTCGACCACGACCATCGGGATTGTTCGTGGAAACCGGGGCGAACAGGTTGGCCGGCCGCCGCAGGCAGACCCAGTAATACAAGGCACCCGGAGGGACGGTCGCGGCGAGTTGCATCGACGGGACCTTGGTCAAGTAATTCGACGGCAGCGGGGTGGTCGTGCTGGGATTCGGGTTGGTCGCTGGGCGGGATGACCACGCCGGGCAGCACCCCCGCGTAGATCGGGACCGGCGAGGTCGGCGGCGGCACTGCGCCGACGGCCGGATTCTGTAACATCGGGTCGAAATTCACCGGCGGCACCGCCGTGCCGTCCTTGAAGGTCTGCATCAGCGACGACGTATTGGCGGGAACGTCGTAGTACGCCGTGTTGTAGACCGCACCGCCGTTGTACAGGCCCGTCGCCAACGGCGACGGCGTTCCCGTCTCGTTGACTGTCGTCACCCCCGCCACCGTGGCGCTCGGCGGGCCGTTGCCGAGCGCGTAGAAGTAGTTGGTGGGCAGGACCGCCGGGCTCGCGGCCAGGGCCGGAGCCGGGATCGCCGCCCTGTCCCAGGGGCTGCAGCATCACGTCGAATCCGTCGGTCGCCGTGCCGGTACCGACCGGGTTGTTGGTCGTGGGTACCCCGGCGGGCGGCTTGAAGCTGTACTGCGTAAGCGGCGTGGCCGCATAACAAATTGCGCAAACGGCAGAGCTGGCCGCGATAGGGGTCGGGGCGGCTGTAGGGATCGTCGGCGGTGAAGACGATATCCCAGGAGCCCCCGGAATAGGGATCGCCGGCGATGTACTCGAATCCGCCCAGGTCGAGCACCGGGTTGAAGGCCGGTCGGAGGCACCGCCGTCGACGGCGTGACCGCAGCTCGGGCGACGTCTGGGTGTTCACCAGCTCGGCGAAGAACCGGTTCCCCCGCTGCGGCAGGCCCGTGCCGGTCGGCACGTAATTGAACGAATAGGCCAGCACTTCGTTGATCGCAACCGGGTTGTACTCCATGCCGTACTGGTCGAGCTGAACCGGGTTTGCCGGCGCCGGTATTGTGCCGGCCAGAACGAGCGTGACGGCCGTCGGTCGGCACCGCGACCGCGTTGCCCATGGTCGGCCGGCGTCGACCGGCACCCCCGCGATCACGACGTCGGGGTTGACCCAGTGGGTCATCGTGCAGTCCGGGTCGCGGAAGTCGACGATGTTGATCACGTACTGGCTGAGCTGCGCCAGCTCTTCGGCGGTGTCGACCGCCTTGGGCGGCAAGCACCGACTTGAAAAGCTGATAGGTGTCGTTGATCCATTTCTGCCGGATCGGCTCGTTGGGGTCGTTCGAGACCGGCAGCGGGTAGTTGAGGTTGATCTTCTTGTCGCGATGGGCCAGCGTGAAGGTCGGCGAGGGCGCCGCGATCGTCGGAATTGCGCGATCGGTCGGCGCATGAGTCGCCGTATTGGTCACGGCCGGGACGTTCAAGGTGGTGAAGCCCGCGTTGGCGCCGTTAGAACCGGCTGTTGGTGGGGAATGCGACCGCCAGGATTGTCGTTGGTCCAGACAAAGTTGTTCAGGTCCCAGGAATCGAGCGCGAACAGCCTGCGGCGCCGCGTGCCGTCGATGCCGTTGGTGAAGCTGATCGGCGCGAGCTGCGACAGGCGGCTCGAGAGCGAAGCGCCGTCGACGTCCTGCTGGCGATACAGCCACTCGATGTCGCCTGGCCCGAACGGGCTGAATCCAGCAGCGGATTGGGCGCGTACAGGTTCATCTCGTCGGCGTCGTTCAAGCCGTCGGAGTGGACCAGTGCATTGACCTGGAAAGTCGTAGGTCGGGTACTGGATCGGCGCATTGTTGACATCCACAGACAAATCGAGCAGGGCGCCGCCGATCGACTGCGGCGTGAAGGAAAACGGCACATTGCTGCTGGGATTGACGCCCGTGGTCGGATACGCATTCGCATTCGCGGCGTAGGCCTGGTTGGGGACCCGGAACGACTCGAAGCCGTGCAGCGGGTTATTGGTCACGTCGGGCAAGTAGGGATACGGGACGCCGCTGGCCATGGTCGGCAGCGGTGTGGGGCTGATGATGCCGGCCGGGTTGGGACCGCTAATGTAATAATCGAGCTGGTCGGGGAAGACGACGGCGCCAATCGCATTCGGCACTGGCTGGACGCGACCACGCCGCCGGTGACGGTGTAGCTCGTGCTGACCACGCCGGCGATCCCGGCGGCCGGAAGTAGCTGTTGAATTCGACGCGGCCCAGCGCGTCGGTCCCCCGGTTCACGCCGTTGGAGCCTGGATTCCACGCGTAGACGTTGCCCGTGCCGTTGATGTCGGCCGGGGTCACCCACCGCCGCATCCGCTCGACCGGAAACAAGGAGCGCGCCGGCGGGGTCGTAGGCGTCACGATCGCCGACCTCGCCCCCGTGGATTGACGGTAACGCCGTTGACGAACTCGGCTCGGTCATCGAGCGGCACGGGGAAGGGATCAAAGGTGTTGTAATTGTCGTCGGCGGCGTCGGGGGGCAAGCCGATGATGATGTCCCTGATATTGAGCGAGGAGCCCGCGCGGCACCGGGTTTGAGTAATCGCTGGTCGACGACGTTCACGAATACGGCGGCCGTCGGGGTCGTGGCGCTCGCGTTGGGATTGGAAAACTGCGTTCCCGGGACCGATTCGGCCTCGCCCCACCGCCCGGCCACCGGCGTGGTGCTGCGCTGCAAGAACGGCAGCAGGGTGTTGGTATCGGCGGTCGCGAAATCGGTGGTTGAACGACGCGATGCCGTTGGGCATGAAGTACTGCTGCTGCGCGGCCAGACCGGTGTTGTACAGGACGTAGTCGGTATCGGCGTTGCTGTTGGTGTCGACCGTGGTGGGGTTGTTCTGCGGCCGCGTGCCGGCCAGCAGGTTGCGCAACTGGCGTGAGCCGGACGTCGATGCCGGCGTTATCGACCTGCGTGTTATTGGCGAAGTTGGCATCGGGAAAGCGCCGGAGGCGGAGTGCCAAGCGCCGATGGGAGGAAACGCGAACGCGAGCGTCTGGTCCAGGCGCTGCCGATCAAACGCGTTCTGAAGGCGCGTACGTCGGGTCGACCTCGCTCACCGAGTTGCCCAGGTGCACGGCGTGGGCGGGGCCGCCCTGAAGCAGCGGGCCCGGCGGCGTGTCGGCGGCCGCGGTCGGCGGAACGTTGATGCCCGCCACCTGCGCGGCCAGGTTGCCCGCGGTGTTGAGCGGGATCCGGCCGTTCAAGCCGATCACCATGAACGCGAACAGCGGCTTGTACAGCCGCCCGCTGGAATCGCGTCGGCGCGGGATAGCCCAGGTCGACCCAGACCGAGTCGGTCATGCCGTCGCCGTCGTTGTCGACGTCGTAGGGGATCTGGCCGGTGGCGGGATCGATCGTCGTCGGGTCGAGGTCGGGGAAGGTGGCCGCGTCGTGGCCGTCGATCTTGCGGGGCCGCAGGAACCGCGCCGCCGAATCAGACCAGTGTTCGCCGCGGCCGGTCGGGTTCCAGTCGTTGAAGTTGTTGGTGGTGGTCGAACCGGATGATCGCCGGGCGGTGGAACGACGGGATCATCACCTGGCCGTCGGCGCTCTGGATGGCCAGGAACCAGTTCTCGAGGTCGCAGGCATCATAATCCTCGTCCATGCCCGGCGCGGTGGCCAAGCCAACCGACGGCACGCCCAGCGCCTTGTTATAGCGATAGTTGGGGTAGTACGAGTACGGCACTGCCAGCCGCGGTCGCGAATACGCCCACGCCCGAGCCGTTGAAGGCATGCAGCCAGCGGCCGTCGAGCGTGAAGGTGTTGACATCCAGCGGCGGTGTGTTGTTGTTGGCCGAGGCGGTGGTGACGTAGGCACCCGGAAGCTGGGTGACAAACCCGCCCAAGAATCCCGGCGCCGGGGTCGGGTTCAAAAGCGTCGTCGCCGAATCGGACGGCGTGATATTGACCAGGAAGGTGCGCGCCGGCATTGCTGCCGGCGACGAAACCGCTGTCGCCCAGGATCTCGAACGTCTGGTCGACCACGCCGGTGGTGTTGCCGGCGACCGCGCCGGTGTAGTGCATCCGCATGATCCAGCGCGTGAACACAAACCCCGCGAACGCCGGATCGCCAGACAGAATATTGGTCGTCAAGGTGTAAACCGTGCCGGTCGGCAGCGAAACGTTCGTGACCGAAAAGTTGGCGCCGGTGGTGGGGCTGAACGATGAGCAGGTTGTTGTGGATCGCGTCGTTGCCGAACATGTCGCGCGCCATGCTGTGGCCGCGGATCGCCGACCGGATGTCGTTGGTGTCGGTGATGAGCTGCGCGAGGCCGAAGTCGATCAGTTCGTCGGCCTGCGGCAGCAAGAGCGACTGCATGAAGTTGCGGTTGTTGATCCGCGCCTGGCCCGTGTAGGTGGCAAACGTGATCCCGACCACGGCCAGAAGCCCGAGCATGGCCAGGACGAGGACCAGGACGATCCCTCGGCGCTGGGCTTGCGATCGATTGGAATTCAACATGGCCGGTTCTCCGTTTCTATGCCCACCGATCACGCGATCGGCTCAAGTACAGCACTCGGATTTTTAGAGTTTGTCCGTGAAATCCTGCCGGATCGTTAATGATTTCACTCGCTGATTGGCCGGATCCGCGACCCGGATCTGGATCTGGATCCCGCGAAGCGCAACCGGGTAAGGGGGCGGATACGACGGATAGATCGGCGGCGAGCCATTGACCGGCCCGGTCTGGAAGCCGGTCGTATTGTCGAGGCTGCTGGACGGTGCCTGAGTGTACTCGATCGACCAGGTGTCCCAGATCCGCCGCATGCGGACGACCCCCGAGTTGTCGTCGCCGATGTTGCCCGTGTAGGCAAACCCGGCATACGTCGTGTTTCCGTTGTTGGGGTCGAAGCGCCCATCTTCGATCATCGGGGGCATGCGGCCCTCGTGCGCGAGCGTGCCGTTCACCGTGTTGTACGTAAAGCCGGTGGCCACGGGGGGCCAGGTCTGGGTCAGAGACGTTCCCACCAGGTGTGGGAGAGCCGCCGGGAAGGTGTAGCCCACGAAGTTTTGATAGGGGAGATACAGACGAAGGTCGTCGCCCCATCCCAGGTCGGCGTAGCCGGCGAAGGCGTTGTCGTAGGCCTTCACGTCGAAGCTGCGCACCCCCGTCATGAGCAGGTCGTCTTCCCAGCTCACCGACCACAATGGGCTGACGTTACCGCCGGCACCGAGGAAAACGCTCATGGTCTTGTACGCCTGGGCGTCGCTGAAAAGCTGGGGGTTGCGCCGGACGATCGAGTAGTCGTAGCCGACGGCCAGGGGCCCGCCGTGGGCGGTGTCTCCGGGGGTGGACATCCAGGGCAGGCCGTGACCGTCATCGGCGATCGCGGCCGCTTTCGCCGTCCGCGGAGCGAGCCCGATGGGCTGGCTCACGTTGACGTTGACCTGGAACGTGGGGTCGGTCCAGTTGGGTGAGAGCGTCTCCCGCCAGGTGGGGAAGCCCCACCACGTCTGGTCGTAGGGACCATTATTGGGCAGAGGCACCGGGAGGTTGTCGCCCAGGTCGAGCGGATTATGGTTGAGGTTGTTCAAGTAGTCGAGCGTGGTGCCGTTGGCATTGCCCTGGAACGTGACGCCGCCGTTGAAGTTCACCTCCGGCGTCGGGGAGTGGATCCAGCCCAGTTGATCGTTGGTGAGCCGCTGCGGCTTCGAGTAGGCCCCCGGGAAGATGAACGGAAACGCCATCAAGGTCGTCCCCGGATTCGTCAGCAGCCGCTGGAGCCCGGTCGGGAGGGCCCCACCGGGGTTCAAGGGGGGCGGAAACAGAAGCTGGATGGCATTTCCCATGGAGTCGACCGGAGCATACACGCCGGGATAGAGCGTGGGATAAAGGTCCGGAACGCGATCGTTGTTGATGTCGTCAAAGTAGCCGTCGGTGCCGTGCCCGATGATGCCGGTCGCGGGATTGATTCTCTCGAAATCCATGGCGAATCGCGGCGAGGCAAACCGGTTCTCGCGATTCGTGAGATCGCCCAGGGTATTGAGGATGAGCCCCTGGGCCGCCTGGGTCGCCTGGTGTGGGATTGAGGTTGCTGTCGGGTCCGACGGCAGCGGGCCGGGCCGAGACGTCGTTGACGCCTTGCCAGCTCACCGTGTTGCCGTTCAGGGCCACGGGCGCGAAGGTCACGGTCGTCCCGTTCGCGAAGACACCCGTGTTGTTGATCGCGGGCACGATGGCCGACTGGAGCTCGGGCGCGACCAGCAGGACGCGGCGGTAGAGGTTGCCGTGCGCAGGAAGTAGATGATCTCGGCGTACTCGCTCGTGACCGTGACTGGATGGGCTCGGTGCCAGCGCGTTGACCATGCCGGTGGCGCCGGGCGCGAGCGTGACCCAGATCCGTCCGGTGAACGGCTGGCCGGCCGGGGCCTTGGCGGTGAAGCGGAGGTAGTCGTCGCTGTCTTCCCCTTGCAGGTCGGCAAACTCGTTCTCGCCGTATTCGAAGTACCCCAGGTTCTGGTTGGGGTCCAGGGAGGGGGTGAACTTCGCGGTGGCGCCTCCCAGATCCGAGCGAATCGTCGAATCCAGCAGCTTGAGCTGGTTGTCCAGATCCTGGATCGTCTGGGCCGCCGACAGCACGCCGGTGGCCGACTGGAAGATCTGCACCATGATCGTCATGATGATCACGAGGACCGCCACGGTGACGAGCATCTCGACGAGCGTGACGCCGCGGCGCCGTCGCCGGCGCGCTTTCGCACCGGTCGGATTGGCCCGGCGCCTGTGGCTGACGAGCGATCGGCAAGACGCGAGCGCGGTCTCTTGACCCTGCCTTTTCGCCCGATCGAAGGTGGCCGGAAACCGCGTGCCGCTCATGTTCAATTTGTCCCGGAATCGTGCAAGGTCGTGGAGGATGACCGACACGGGCAAACAGCCACGGCCGGTCCGAAGGTCATCACCAGGCCCTTACTTGACGGTAAACTGCTGGGGGATGACGTTGATCACATAGGGCGAAATCAAGGCCGCGTTGAAGTACACCGGCGTTCCCGCCGACGTCAGCATCGTCCTGGACTGCAGCGATCGATCGACGGTGACGACCATCGAACGAAGCGGCGGCGTGTTGCCGACGGTATAGGGGTCGTCGATCGCCGGCTGCGCCTTCTGGACCTGATACCAGATGCAGCGCTGCGCCGGCAGGTTGTCGAGCTCGCCGACCAAGGCGCCGGCGACGAAGCGCGTGTTGAATGGGTTGGGATACGCGGTGGCTATGAACCGGCTCTGCACGATGCGCGCGTCTCGCTCGTACGTGACGTCGGCGATCCAGTCGCCGACCCTCACCACCGGGTCGGCCTGGGTGGCAAACCAGCGCAGGAGCACCGTGCGATCGGCCCCGGCGCCGTAATTGTTCACGATGTTGCCGCTGTGGCCGAAGATCGCCTCGACCACCGTTTCGCCATCGACCTGGTAGGTGCCGGCGGCGGTCGGTATCGGGGGCCCCGGCGGGTTGGCCACGGCCTGGATCCCGAACGGCCGGTTTTCAAAGACCACGATGCTGCCCTCGAACGTCGATCCGCCGCTCGAGCTCACCTGGTAGCCGGTGAACATCCACGAGTACCGCCAGTCGTTCGTCGGCGGCGCCGGCAAACGTCTTTGCGAGATCGTCGGACCGGCGCACCCGGGGTGGCATTGGGGTTGGACACGCCCAGGTCGGGTAGGACCGGACTGAACGGGTTCGACGCCAGGTTCTCCACCCAGACCACGTCCTCGGGTGAGACGAAGATGCTGGGGACCGCGGTTGCGGCCGGCATGATCGGCTGGTAGGTCGTGACCCCGGCCACGGTGATGGCCAGGAACGGCCGGTTGAAATTGGTGATCCGCTGCAAGCCATGGGCGCTGGGAAGGAGGGTGTCCGTCAGGGGTCGGTGCGGATGAATCCGATCCCCGAGCCAAAGCGGGCCTCGAACAGGTCGCCCATGTAGTAACCGGCCGGGTAGTTGACCTGAGTGATACGCCAGAGCGGGTCGTAGGCAAAGGGGAGGCCGTAGCCCCCCGAGTTGCCCGAGTTCGCACCGACTGTCGTGAGCACCGGGGTGTGCCGGCGAGCTGCTTCCAGTCCTGGAAATAGCCCGGCGTGTCCTGTGTGAGCGGAGGATAAGGCTGAGGCGGGGTACCGTTCGTGGTGTACCACGCGCTCGTAGCGAAACCCAAGCTTGAAAATAGTAGTTGAGATTGTCGGCGTAGCTGAACGAGTCCGCACCGAACAGCCCGCGGGCCGTGCCGTCGCCGCTGGCCGACTCGACCAGGTACTTGGTGCGCGAGTACCGCGTCGCGTCGCGCAGCCGGAGCAGTCCGATCGGAAACAGCGTCGCCAGCGACACCAGGCCCACCCCGAGGATCATGATCGCGATCAAGATCTCGGTGAGCGTGATTCCCGAGCGGGTGCGAGCGCCAGCTCGAGCCAATCGGCCGGTCACGGTCATGGTCCCCCCCTGTTTCCTTGTTGCGCCGGCAGGAACGGGTAGCTCGCGTTGAAAGTTCCGCTTGCCGGGTTGCTCGGATTGTCGAACTGGACGTTGTCGTTGTTCGTGATCTGCCCGGTGTGCGTGAACATGCTCACCACACGGTACTCACCCTGCAAGCTCTGCCCGGTGTACGTGCCGAGCTGCTGAGGGACTGTGCCCACTGGCAAGAACGGCGGAGCTGTCGCCGTGGCCGAGGGGGCGATCACGTCGCCGCGCTCGGCCAGCCAGAAATGGAAGAACGCGCCCGCCATGGTGAACGAGGCCGGCGTCGAGTAGATCGTGGTCGGGACCACCGCGCCGCTGGGATACACCAGGATGTCGACGGCGCCCGTGAACGGATTGACCGGCAGCCGCGAGCGTTCCGCGAGCGAGCCGTTACCCCAGGTCGTCAAGTCGATCACGACGTTGCTCGGCAGGGCCTGCTCACGGGAATTGGCCGCCGGAGCCGGGCGCCGCTGGATGGTGTACTGCAGATTGGGAGGGAACGCCTGCGCGAGCGAACCTTTCAGATGTTCGGGCTCCCACTCCCCCGTCAGCGGGAACAGCGTACAGGTCGTCTCGTCAACCAGCCCGTCTCCGTCGTTATCGACATTGTCGAAGCCCTCGTCGATCCAGCCGTTGTTGTTGTCGTCCTCGCCATTGACCAGGAAGAGGAACTCGGGCTGGACTTTGATACCCCCTTGTATCGTGTGGAATCCCGAAGCGGTCCCCGGCACGCCGACATTCACGAACAGCTCGGCATTGCCGCCGGCGGCGTCCACAACCGTCGGTCCCACGATGGTGTACCAGGGGCCGGCGTTGTTGATCTGGACCTTGTCGCCGACCCGGATATTCCAGTACCACGAGGTCGGCGCATTGGGCACCACGGGGGTGACCGCGGTATTGACAACCCATTCCTGGATCACGATGCAGGAAAAGGGCAGAACCATCCCGCCTTGTGGGACCACGCTCACCCTTCCCTCCGAATACGGCGGTGCCGACTCGATGGGGATGATGCGGTTGGCCGCCAGCGGCTGGGTGGCGTCGAGCAGACCGGTCGTGGGGTTGACTCCATTGAAGGTCGGATCCGGCAGCAATCGGATGCCGCTGGGGAGCTGGTTGTGGATCGCCGAGTCGCGGGCGCCGGCCAGGGCGCCTTGCAGCATCCGGGCGGCTTCGCTCATCTGTCGGTGCGAAAGCGCCGGCAGCACCACCGGCAGCGCGACCGCGCTCACCAGCAAGATGATGAGGATCACGACCAGGAGCTCGATCAGTGTGAAGCCTGGTCGTCGGCCGTTGCGTGCGCCGGCCTGGCCTCGGCCACGCTCCGCGCACGGCGATCCGGTGACGGCGCCGCAGGCAATGGCCGCGGAAACAACGACCAGCGACGGCCGCGTCGCAAGAGCGCACCACGGCGAGTGTTCGACGGACGAATCGCGATCATCCCGACCCTCCAATCCCGCCGGTGGTCTGCAGGTTGTGGTTGGTGATGTCGTCCTGGGCCGCCTGCTGCAAGTCGTAGCTGGAAGGGCGGGTCGGGTCGTTCGAGGGAACGGCCGTGAAGCTTTCACCCGCCACCGGCACCGAGACCGTGGTCGTGAAGCCGGCCGTTCCGCCGCCGAGCAAGTCGAGGGCGAAAGGCAGCGCGTTGTTTTCATTGGCGATCAGGTAGTACGACGCGCTGGCGCCCAACGTCTTCATATCGTGATCAGCGTACAGAAACACGCCCGGCTGCTTGTCCGGGCCGCCGGAGAGGATGAGGAACTTGGTGTAGAACGCCCGGCGGTACGGGAACACGCCGCCGCGGTCCCAGTAGACCGTCGATGCACCGTTATGGGGAAACGGCTCGGTCAGCCTGTGAAAGTAGTATTCGAACGCCTGGACGCCGCCGCTGGCTCCGATGGCCGCACCGGTGGCTGGTCCGGTCACGGGAGCCGGCAGCGAGAAACCATTGGCGGCTAGCTCACCTTTGACCGCGGTCGACGCCCACCACGCCGGCGCCACCAGTTGCTGGTTCTGATCCAGCGGATCCACGTCGCGTTCCTGAAAGACCGCGCCCTGCGTATTGAATTTCGCGTGCGTCGTGTTCGCGGACTGGTACGGGGGAATCAAATCCCATTGCAACGTCGTCGTCGGGTCGGGCAGGATGATCTGTCCCGCGCTGGAGATCCGAATGGTACAAGAGCGGCCAGCGGAAGAACTGCAGCGGCTGGCCCCAGGCGTCGACGAACTCGGGCAGGCCGTCGCCGTCGGTATCTTGCACTTCCCGGTCGGTGAACTCTTCGCGGTTGAAAACACCGAGCCCCACGGCCCGCTCCCCTCCACCAGCACCGCGTACAGCATCTCGGCCCGTGCGGTGTTATGGGTGTGATTCCCCAGGTTGGCCGTTCCGCCCCATTCCTTTTGATTGTCGATCATGTGGTCGCCGTCGTTATCAATCAGGTCGTAACCCGTCGTGCGCCACGGGCTGACCATTGATTCCCAGCGTGAGATTCTTGTAAACGCCCGCCGCGATCGTGTACTCGGCGCCGAAGATCCCCGACCCCGTTATGCCCAGGGCCGGCGTCGACGAGCTGAAGTGGCCGTTGGCGTCGAGGAAGCTGTCGCCGAACGGGCCGGCCGCGGGCTTCCGCCATTCAAGATCGAATTCCCCAGCGGCAATACCTCACCCGCGTACGGCTGGAAGCCGAAGGTCGACTGCCCGGGAAAGGTCTGGCCGGCGAAGTTGAGGGGATAGTCGGCGTTGGCTTGCACGAAGAACACGTCGGGTACCTGGCGCTTGATGTAGTCGTACCAGGCGATCACCTGCGCGCGCGCTGGGTTTGCTTTGCCTGCGCGAGGACCGGGATCATCACGCCGCCGTTCCAGATCGCCGCCATGTAGGCGTGCGTGAAGTTGGGATCGGGCCGGATCTGGAGCAGCGAATCCATCCGGTCGTTGAGGCCTGCGCTCAGCTTGGTGATCAAGGTCTGCGTGGCGCGCTCCTCGGCGCGGCGCGTCGTATCCATCGCGGCCACGCACGACCAGGCTGAGGATGATCGCGATCATCGCCGAGCACGACAGCAGAAGCTCGACCAGGGGGGTACAAGCCACGTTTCGTACAGGTTGTCCGTGGTTCACTTGGCGAGCGACGTCATTGCAATGTTCCCCGAGCTGTTGAACGATGCTGGTCCGACGGATTCGTCGCGCAGTGCGCGCGGACATGCGATCGTTCCAGCGTTCCCGATTCGAAGTTGTCAGTTTCACCGTTCCCGAGAACGTCGTCGGCCGAGTCCCGGAAGTATGGTCAGCGCAGTGTGCTGGCCGTCGACGTCGTCTGTGCCGACGAGACGTACTGGCCGCCGACGCCGTAGAGTCCGTCGATCCCCGAGGAGAAGATCTGGAAGGACTGTGCATTTTGAAACGTGACGCTGCCGGTGGTGGTAACGGTCGTCGTGGCTGTATAGGGATTGGGCGCCGGCGAGGTGAAGAGCGTGGTGCCGTACTGGAACTGAAGTCCGATCGGCTTCACCGGTGGGACGTTCCCGCTCTCGAATCCCACGTCGGTCTCGGTCAAGCCCGTCCCGGTGGAATTGCCTGCGAAATCGACGTCGAAGGGGTCGTAGACGCCGCTGCCGTAGCCGCTGAAGTAGACATAGAAATTGAGGGTGATGCTGCCGCTGTCCGGCGGCGAGTTGCCCAGGGAATCGTAGTAGCCGGGAATTCCCGGGCTGACACCGGGGGTGCCGTTATTGGTATTGGAGAGGTTGTTGGGATCGAGGAACAGCCGGCCGGCGTTGAACTCGAAAAGAGGCGCCTGCCGGTTCGCGTTGTACATCGCGTTGCCGACGATGCTGTTGGTGAACGGGTTGGTCGGGTCCTTGCCGAACCCGGTCAGGCCAAACGTGGTCGCGGTTGGTCGGATCGTCGGCCAGCGGAATCCCGCCCAGGAAAAACACCAGGCACTCGTGGCCCTCGAGGATGTAGTAGCCGTCGCCGCCGGGCTGTCGTTGACTCCGTTGCCGTTGAAGTCGTACCAGAAGGTGGCGCTGATCTGGGCCGGCTGCGCGGTCGTGCTGAAGATGACCCGCGGGAAGAACTTGCGCAGTGCGATCAGCGAGCGCTGGGCGAGCTGGCCCAGCGTGATGTCGTGCTTGTTGCCGTTGACGTGCGTCGAGCTGGCCCGTCGGGAAGAATCCGTTCTCGGCCAGCAGAACGCGGCTGGGGGGATAATCGCCGTACTTGGCGCGGAAGCTCGCCAGCGCCGGGCGAGCTGGCTGATCTCGGCGGAGACCGCCGTGTTCCTGGCGGTCCGCAGCGCGGCATTGATCGCCGGCAGCAGCAGCCCGACCAGGATGGCCAGGACGACCACGACCATCAGCACTTCGATCAGGGTAAAGCCGCGTCGTCCGTGGCCGGTGGTCCGTGGTCCGTTGCTTGTTGTTCGTTGTCGCATGGTCTGGTCCATCCCGGGTCTACAGCTGGTCCGGTGCCCGTTGTCCTCGTGGTCCGTTGTCCGCGGTCGTTGGTCTCGTTCGTCCGTCGTCACCTGGCCCGGTCGTCCGTCCGCTCGGCCGTCAGTCATCAGGCTCATGTCCAACGGACCACGGACGGACACCGGATGAGGGCATCAGCCGGACAGCTTCGATATCAGGGTAATCAGCGGCAGGAACAGTGCGATGACGATGAAGCCGATGATGCCGCCCAGGATCACGATCATGATCGGCTCGAGCAGGCTCACCAGGCTCTCGACGGCCGTCTCGACTTCTTCATCGTAGTTATCGGCGATCTTGTTGAGCATGGTATCGAGCTCGCCGGTCTCCTCGCCGACGTCGATCATGTTGACGACGATGTCGTCGACGATCCGCGCCTCCTTGAGCGGCTGGGCGATCGTCTCGCCCTCGCGGATGCTCTCGTAAATCCGGTTGAACGCCCGCTCGAAAACGGCGTTGCCCGCCGTGTCGCGCACGATGTTGAGCGACTCGAGGATCGGCACGCCCGACTGAACCAGCGTGCCGAGCGTGCGCATGGTGCGGGCGACGGTCGACTTCTCGACGATCGTCCCCATCACGGGGATCATCAGCTTGATGCGGTCGCAGATGTACGCCCCCGTCTGGTTGCGATACAGCAGCTTGATGAAGATCCAGAAGAACAAGGGCGTGAGGAAGACGACGTAGAAGTACTTGATCAAGAAGTGGCTGGCGTCGATCAAGATCGTGGTCATGCGCGGCAGCGGGATGTTGAAATCCTTGAAGATCGACTCGAACTTGGGAATGATGTAATAGAGGATGAAGCCCACGATGATGCAGGCGACGCTGATGACCACGACCGGGTACACCATCGCCGACTTGATCCGCCGTTTCAGCGACTGAGACTTTTCCTTGAAGTCGGCCAGGCGCTGAAGGATGGCCTCGAGCGCACCGCCGGCCTCACCGGCCTTGAGCATGTTGCAGTACAGCCGGTCAAACGCCTTGGGGTGCTTGGCGCACGCTTCCGAAAGGGTCGACCCGCTCTCGATGTCCTCGACGATGTCGCCGAGTGCGTTCTTGAGCACGCCGGGCTTGCACTGGCCCTCGAGGATCTTCAGGCTGCGCAGGATCGGCAGGCCGGCGTCCTGCAGCGTCGAGAGCTGGCGCGTGAAGAGGCAAAGCTGCTTGGTCGAAATCCTGCCGATCGTGAACGACTTCTTCTTGCGCCGGCCCCCCTTCTTGGCGGAGGCGCGCTGCTTGGCCTTCTTGGCCTTTTCGGCGATCTTGGTGACGAAGAACCCCTTCTGGCGGATCAGCTGCTGCGCTTCCTCCTGCGTCGAGGCGTCGATCGAGTCTTTGACCTCGCCGCCCCGTGTGATCCATCGCCTCGTACTGGAAGGTCGGCATCGTCCGTCTCCGAAATGTCAGTTGTCAGTCGTCGTTCTGGTTCGTTGTCCGTTCCTGACGAATCTTGGGTTGATTGACCGAGAGCGCTACAAGTCATCGAGCATCGTCTCCCGCAGCACCTCTTCGATGCTCGAGAGACCGGAGTGGATCATCTGCATGCCGGATTCGCGGAGCGTGCGCATGCCGAACTTCCGGCCGGCGTTGCGGAAGTCGTCGAGCGACGCCTCGGCGACGACCATCTCGCGGAGCGTGTCGTTCATCACCAGGAGCTCGTAGATGCCCATCCGGCCCTTGTAGCCGGTGTTATTGCACTTCTCGCATCCCTTGCCGTAGTAGAACTTCTTGGTGGAGGCCACCTCGGACGTCATCCCCAGCTCCATGCATACTTCGGGGGCCGGGGTAAACTCGGTGCGGCAGTTGTTGCAGATCTTGCGCACCAGCCGCTGGGCGAGCACTGCCTCGACCGTGGCGGTGATCAAGAACGTGGGCAGCCCCATGTCGCGCAGCCGGGTGATCGCCGACGGAGCGTCGTTGGTGTGCAGCGTGGTGAAGACGATGTGGCCCGTGAGCGAGGCCTGGATCGAGATCTCGGCCGTCTCGAGGTCGCGGGTCTCGCCGACCAAGATCTTGTCGGGGTCTTGCCGCAGGATCGACCGCAGGCAGTGCGGCGAAGGTCACGCCGATATCGGGGTTGATCGGGATCTGGATCAGGCCCTCGATGTCGTATTCGACCGGCTCCTCGGTGGTGATGATCTTGTCTTCGATGCGGTTCAAATGATTGAGCGTCGCGTACAGCGTCGTCGTCTTGCCGGAAGAGGTCGGCCCGGTCACGAGTATGATGCCGTTGGGCTTCTCGATGATTTCGTGCCAGGTTTTGAGCGTGTCTTCCGGCATTCCCAGCTTCTTGAGGTCGAGCTGGACGACCGTCCGGTCCAGGATCCGCAGCACCACGCTCTCGCCGAACATGGTCGGCAGGGTGGAAACGCGGATGTCGACCTCGTTGCCGCCCAGGGCGAGCTGGATCCGGCCGTCCTGGGGCAGCCGGCGCTCGGCGATGTCGAGGTTGGACATGACCTTGATGCGGCTGGCGATCGCCGGCGCCAGGTGCCGGGGAGGCGGGACGAGCTCGTAGAGCACGCCGTCAACCCGGTACCGCATCTTGTATTCTTCTTCGAACGGCTCGAAGTGGATGTCCGAGGCCTTGTCCTTGATCGCCAGGAGCAGCACCATGTTCAGCAGCTTGCGCACCGGCGCGGCCTCGGCCATCTCTTCGATCGCCTCGAGGTCGATCGTGTTCTCGTTGCGGCCGGCCAGGGCCGCCAGGCCCTTGTCCTGCCTCGATCTGCTTGACCACGTCTTGAATGCTCTCGTGGTGGCCGGCGTAGAGCCGCTCGATGGCCGCCATCACGTCGGCCTCGGTCGAGATCGCCCCCTTGACCTCCGTGCTCAGGAACATCTTCAGGCTGTCGAGCGTGGACGGGTTCTGCGGCTCGGCCATCACCACCGTGACGCTCTTGTCCTTCTTGTTCTGCGAGAGCGGCACGATCTTGTAGGCGGTGGCCATGCTCTCGTTGACCAGCTCGGTCAGCTCGGCCGGGATCGTGATGTCGGCGAGCTTGACGACCTTCATCCCGAGCTGCTCGCCCAAGCGCCTTGAGGACCTGGTCTTCCTTGACCACGCCCATGCGCACGGCCACCTTGCCCAGCAGATCCGAGCCCGAGCGCTTCTGCTCCTCGAGCACCTTCCAGAGGGTTTCCTCGTCGAGGTAACCCATGTCGATCATGATCGTGCCGAGTTTTCGCGCCATGTGACATCATCCCCGAGTCGTCAGCCGGGGCTGGCCGAGGCCATTGGAACCCGTGTTGTTAAGATTAAGATAGAATGCTGCGTTGAGATCGAGTTGCGTGCGAGGCCGTCGCTTGAACCTTGTCCGTCGCGAGAACCGCGTTCTGCCTGCCCGCGGTCGGCTCGACCGCTGCTCGTGTCCACTCGCGGCTGGCGGCAAGCGGAGCACTGCTCGCTCGCCGCGCCCTTATCCCTCTTCTTCCTCCTCGCCCTCTCCCGCCTCGTCAAAGATTCCCTTCTTGGCGTTTTCGATGCGTTCCCGCAGGTCGTCCGGCTTGCGGGCACTTGAACATGACCTCGACTTCTTCGACGAGCCCCTGGCGCCAGAGGTTGAACAGGCTGTCGTCGAGCAGGATCATGCCGTGCTTGCGGCCGGTCTGGATCGACGAGTCGATCCGGTACGTCTTGTTCTCGCGGATCAGGTTGGCGATGGCCGGCGTGACGACCAGCATTTCGTAGGCGGCGACCAGTCCCTTGGGCTTGCGGGGCAAGAGCGCCTGGGCCAGGATGCCGATGATCGCGACGGAGAGCTGGGTGCGGATCTGGTCCTGCTGGTCCTTGGGGAAGACGTCGATCACGCGGTTGACCGTGCCTTCGGCCGAGTTGGTGTGCAGCGTGGCGAACACGATGTGGCCGGTCTCGGCGGCCGTGATCGCCGCGGAGATCGTGGCCAGGTCTCGCATTTCGCCGACCAGGATGATGTCGGGGTCCATCCGCAAGGCGCGGCGGATCGCCTCGGGGAAGTCGGGCACGTCGATCGCCGATCTCGCGCTGATTGATCAGGCATTTGTTGTGCTTGTGGAAATACTCGATCGGGTCTTCGATGGTGATGATATGGCGGTCCATCGTGGCGTTGATCCAGTTGACCATCGACGCCAGGCTGGTGGTCTTGCCCGAGCCGGTCGGGCCCGTGACCAGGATCAAGCCCCGCGGCCGCTGGATCAGCTGCTCGATGACCGCCGGCAGGCCGAGCTGCTCGAAGGTGAGAAACTCGTTGGGGATCCGCCGTAGCACCAGCCCCACGTTGCCGCGCTGCTTGAAGATCGCGACCCGGAACCGCGCCATGTCGCCAAAAGCGAAACCCGAAGTCGGTCCCTCCGACTTCCTGGAGCTCTTGCTGGCACCGCTCCGGCGTGATGCTCTTCATGAGCGCCACCGTGTCCGCCGGCCTCGAGGACCTTGGTCGCCAGCGGACGCATGTGGCCATGAAGCCGCAGCATCGGCTGACTGCCGACGGCCAGATGGAGGTCGCTCGCCTTCTGGGAACAGACGGTCTGAAGCAGCTTGTCGATGAGCAGCGTACCCATTGCCCTGAAAAGCCTCCGCGCGAAACGTCGATGGAACCCGTCATGCCCAAGCCCCGATGACGATCCCGGGTGCTTGACTTTTTCCTCAAACCAGGTGTCCACCGAATCGCGATGTCGCGCCTTGAGGTTAGGACTGGGTGCCACTGTCCCCCACCAGCACCATTATTCGGTGGAAACCCGACGTGATCAAGCCGCCAACTCACGCTCTCCTGAAAGACTCGTAACCCATGATCTGCTCCCGTGCCGCGGTTCACGAGCGGATGCGGAGCCGTCCGCTGGCCCGTCGGGTCGCCCGGTCGCGAGCGGCCCGACGCGGCGCCGGCGGGCAGCTCAGCGGTTCATGCCTTCTTCTGGCGATCACCTCTCGGGCACGCATCTCGCGTTGGGTGATGCGCAAGCACCTCATCGATCGTGGTGATTCCGCGGATCGCCTTGATGATGCCGTCCTCGAACAAGGTGCGCATCCCTTGTTTCCGAGCCAATCTTACGAACATTTTGCGTCGATTCGCCCTTGAAGGTCATCTCCCGGACCTGCGGCGTCATGCGTCATCAGCTCGAAGATACTGATGCGGCCGCGATAGCCTTTCTTGTTGCAGTGGTTGCAGCCCTTCCCTTTCATGAAGTTGGCCTTCTTGGCGACCTCGGGACGGAGGCCAGACCGCATTCAAAATGTGGGCCGGCGGCTCGTATCGCACGCGGCATTTCGAGCAAACCCTGCGAACCAACCGTTGAGCCATGATTGCAAGCACTGAGCTCGCGACCAGGAACGGCTGGATACCAATGTCCACTAAACGTGTAATGGCACTGGGCGCATCGTTCGTATGCAATGTACTGAAAACCAAGTGTCCTGTTAAACTCGCCTGAATTGCGGTCTCGGCGGTCTCTAAATCCCGGATTTCGCCGACCAGCAGGATATTTGGGTTTTGTCGGAGCATGGCACGAATAATGCGTGCGAAAGTCATTCCGATCTTCGCCTTGACCTCGCACTGGTTGACGCCGGGCAAGTAGTACTCGACGGGGTCTTCGGCGGTGATGATTTTGACGTCGGGGCGATTGAGCTCGTTGAGCGCGGCGTAGAGGGTGGTGGTTTTGCCGGAGCCGGTGGGGCCGGTGACCAGCAGGATGCCATTGGGACGTTTGATCAGTTGTTTGAACCGGGCGAAGTCCTCGTCGCCGAAACCGAGGTCTTGCAGCCCGACCTTGATGTTCTCGCGGTCGAGGATCCGCATGACCACCGACTGACCATGGCTGGTTGGGATGATGCTGACACGCATGTCGATGTCTTTGCCGGCGACGAGGATCTTGATCCGGCCGTCTTGGGGGCGGCGTTTCTCGGCGATGTCGATGAACCCCATGATCTTGATGCGGCTGACGATCGCGCCCAGCAGCCGCCGCGGGGCGCTGTCGCGCTCCATGAGCACGCCGTCGATGCGGTAGCGGATCCGCACCCGGTCGGCGAATGGCTCGATATGGATGTCGCTGGCCCGCATGGTGACGGCTTCCTGGATGATCAGGTGCACGAGCTTGATGACCGGCGCGTCGCCTTCCTCCAAGGTGTTGGTCGTCGACGGACTTGAGCCGCTGACTCCCGTCCTCGGCGAAGTCGATGGCGGTGTCGGTGAATTCCTGAAGCATCGAGTCGACCGACTCGGTCTCGGAAGATGCGCTGCCGTAGTACTTGTTGATCGCCTCGACGATGGCTTCCTTGGGGGCCAGCGAGACCTCGATCTCCCGGTTCAGCACGAACCGGAGCTTGTCGATGGTTTCGAAATCCAGCGGATCGTGCATGATGACGCGGATTGCGCCGCTTTCCTGCGACGAGCGGCATGACGATATTTTCGCGGGCGAGCGACTCGGGCACGAGCTCGATGACCGAGGCGGGGATCTCGATCTCGCGCAGCTCGACGAACGGCAGCCCGTGTTGCTCGGCCTTGGCCTTCATGATGGCATCGGCGTCGGTGTAGCCCAGTTTGACGAGGGCTTCCTCGACCGGGACGGCCTCCATGCGATGGGCTTCCTTGAGCTGGTCCGGGCCGATGACGCCGCGCCGGACCAGGATCTCGGTCCATTCCCGAGTCTTGGCCATGACTGTAGACACTCCAGCGAAGCGGATTCGTGCAGGCCGGGAAGAGAGCGTGGTGGTGCTCAGGAAGCAGAAAGCCACGGCGCAGCGGCGACACCGTCTCGACTTCCCCGTCGTGGAAGAACGGGCGAGGGGTAGAGGGAGTCAGGTCGACTACGCGGCACGATCGATCCTGTGACTACGAGCGCACGGCGGCCGCGGGGCCGCCCCGAACCTGTGGACTCGACCGATGATAGGTATGAACGAATCGATGATGACACTTGAAGTTACCAGGATTTCCGGGTCTTCGCAAGAAACTGATGCCGATTTCGCGCACCCTTGCGCCGCACCCCGCCCCGGGGACTTCCGGACTCCAGAGCGACCGAGCTCGCCCGAGCCCGCAGCGCAGCGGTCCGCGGGTCTGGTGACCTCGCCGAACGCTGATGACGTGCGGTCTCCGGCCGTCACCCGACCACGGGTGTCACGAGCCCGCGGGCCCCGCCATTGCCGGCGGACGGTGCAAATCCTGAACACCCCGGTCACCAACGGAAAACCGGCCGTCCTTCAATCCGCCGCAGCGCCAAAAGCCTAATAAGGCTTCAAGATGCATTACTTGGTCCCGTGTGTAGTATCCAGGCATCAGCACTAGAAAAGGTCATGCGAACACGAGTGTAATCTCAAATTACACGCGTGCATCATGGCTACGAACGCGATCTGCCTGGCGAGACCAATGCATGATTCACTTGAGGCCGATCCTGGCGGGGGTGGCGCTCCTCGGGATCTGGGCGTCCGGTCAGACAACTCCACGCCGGCTCGACGACCTACACGTGGGCGGCGCAGGGGGGTGGCGACTTGACGCTCGCGACTCTCGACAGCCAGGACAACCTGGTGTTTCAGCCCCTGCCGACGCCCAGTTCGATCACCGTGCAGATTTTCTACGACCCGACTTTGTTCGCGGCGGTGGCGACGTCTGGGTACACGACGACCTATCAGTACACAGGGAGTACCGACGGGGATTCTGTTTTGTTTTCGATCGTCTCCAACGGTCTGTGGCCGACCTTCTCGGGCAACGTGCCCATTTCGCTGACGATCACGGCTCCGCCGCCGGGTCAAGGTCCGGACAGCATGGAGTTCTATGCCATGCAGCAGTACCCCGTCGACCCCGGTTATGGCGGCGTCGACCTCGTCGCTCCCAATGGAACGCTCGCCAGCTCGCTGGACGTGCCCACGACACTCGCGGCATTCCGAGGGCCGGGTAGCTCGTTCGATTTCACGCCGCCGCCTCAGAACGACCCGGGAGATTCCATCGGCTACTTTGGTCTAGCGACCGGCACCTTGGTTCCCGAGCCGGCTTCGATCGTGTCCATGACGATCGGATTGTGCGCCGGTTTGCCGTGCGTGCTTTGGCGCCGGCGGATGCGGGCCCGCCGCGGCCGGTGCGATCGCCCGGCATCATTCCTGGACTGATGTCGCACTCGTGGTTTGCGTGCTCTCGGTGCTGTGGCCGGGAATCGATGTCGTGGCGCTCGCGGGGCGCGGGGCGAACAGGCTCGGCCTGCGCGCTGGGAATTGAGCGCAGAGTGGTCTCTTGATCCGGCCGGATGCAGCTGCCGTCACATGACCTGCCGCTTGGAGGATCGTGGTTCCAGGTCCTGGTCGAGGTCAGGGCTGAAGTCTGTGGTGCCGATCTCGAACGCAGTCGCTTCATCGGTTGCGCCCGTCGAGGTGGTTGCTGCCTGGGCCTGCGCCGCCGGTGCGGCGGCCTCGACCTGGATACCGGATTCCGTACCGGTGATGCTTGTGGTCGCGGCGTCCGTGGCTTTCAGCTTCTGAGTGCCGACGGTCATGAGCGTTGCCGAGAAGGTGTGGGTTCCCGCGTCGGCGGTCGTGAATGTGTAGCTGGCCGGCAACGCCGCCAGCGGATCGCTGCTCGTGAACCCGACCGTGCCGGTGTAGCCCGTGATGACATTGCCGTAGGCATCCGTGGCGGTGACGGTGAAGGTGTGGGCGATGCCCGCCAGTTCGACGGTCGGAAATCCGGCCACCGCGAGCTTGGCCACGGCGGCGGGATTGACCTTGATGCTGGACACGGTCGCCGAAAAGCCGTTCGAGGCGTCTTTCACGCTGATCCACTGCGTGCCCGCGGTCTTGAGGATGGGAAGGAAGGTGTGGATTCCGGCGTCGGTGGCCGTGAAAGTATAGCTCGTCCGCAGCGTCGCCTGGGGATCGCTCGACGTCAGCCCGACGGTCCCGGTGTAGCCGGGCGTGACGTTGCCGTACGGGTCGATGGCCGTGACCTTCAGGCTTTGCTGCGTGCCGGCGGTGACACTGCTGGGGTAGCCGGTGATCACAGCGCACTGGTCGCCGCCGCCGTCACCTTGATGTTGGCTTCGGTGCCGGTGACGGCCGGATTGGCGGCGTCCGACGCCTTGAGCTTCTGGGTGCCGGCGGTCTTGAGCGCGGCCGAGAAGCGATGGGTTCCCGCGTCGGCGGATGTGAACGGGTAGCTGGCGGGCAGGGCCGCCTGCGGATCGCTGCTGCTGAAGGAGACCGTGCCGGCGTAGGCGGTGATGAGGTTACCGTAGGCGTCGCGCAGTGACCGTGAAGTTATTGATCGAGCCGGCCGCTGCGGTGCTGGGAAAGCCCGTCACGGCCAGCGCCGCAAGGGCGGCGGGATTGACCGTGATATTGGACACGGTCGCGGAGAAGCCGTTCGCGCCATCCTTGACGCTGATCCACTGCACCCCCGCAGTCTTGAGGGTCGGATGGAAGATGTGGATACCGGCATCCGCGGACGTGAAGGAATAGCTCGCAGAAAACGTGGCCTGGGGATCGCTGCTGGTGAGATGCACTGTCCCCGTGTAGCCGGTGGCGACGTTGCCGTATGGATCGTATATCGTGACCTTCAGGCTTTGCTGCGTGCCGGCGGTGACCGTGGCGGGGAAGCCGGTGATCGCCAGCGACGTGGCGGCGGCCGCGGCGACCTTGATCGTTTCCGCGGCGGCGGTGACGGCCTTGCTGTTCGCATCGGTCACGTTGAGTTTTTGACTGCCCGCCGTCTTGAGCGTGGCCGTGAAGGTGTGCGTCCCCGCGTCGGCGGCAGTGAATGTGTAACTCGCCGGCAGCGCGGCCTGCGGATCGCCGCTGGTAAAGCCGGCGGTTCCGGTGTATCCCGTGGCGACGTTGCCGTACGCGTCAAGCGCAGTGACGGTGATCGTTTCGGGGGTGCCCGCGGTATATGGAGAGGGGAAGCCGGAGACCGACAGCAAGGCGGCCGCGGCGGGCTGCACTGTGATCTTCGATTCGGTACCGGTGATGCTGGCCGTCACGGTGTCGGTTGCCGTGATCGACTGGTCGCCCGCCGTCTTGAGCTTGACGGTGAACGTATGGACTCCCGCGTCGGTCGTTGTGAAGGTGTAATCGGCCGGGAGCGCTGCCTGGGGATCGGTGCTGCTGAACTCGAGGGTGCCGAGATAATTCGTGTCGACGGCTCCGCCAGTGCCCAGCGCCTTGACGGTGAAGCTCATCGAGCCGCCTGCGGTGACGGTGCTGGACGTGCTCGAGAGGCCGAGGTGATCGGGTGTGGTCTGCGCGACGGTCATGGTGAATGCGTCGGTCGCCTCGCCGTTGACGCCGTTTCGGTTCTGGTCCATCACGTTGCCGTACCAGTCCTGGATGTTCGGGCCAACCGTGAGGGTGTAGGGTCCGCCGGCGGTCTGGGCGGGGAACGAGACTTTGAACTGGTGGTCGTTCGAGCCAGAGACGGCCGTGACGGTCACACCGTTGATCGTGCCGCCGGGTCCCGTCAGGCTGACCTGCGCGGGCGTGAAGGTCGCGGGATTGATTTCCTCGTTGAAGGTCAGCCCGATCGAGGAAAGGGGAGAAGCTACGCTGCCGGCGCCATTGGGAACTGCGGAAACGACATAGGCTCCGTCGGTGTTGGCCACGGCGGCGGCCGCGTTCACGATACCGCCGGTTGTCACCTTGCCCGTGAGCGCGGGATCGGGCGTGGTGTGGTCGAGCACGGCGTCCTCCACCTGGCTCATCGACCAGGTGGGATGGGCGGCCTCGACGAGTGCGATGGTGCCGGTGACGAAGGGCGCGGCCATCGACGTACCGCTCAGGTTGCTATAACCGCTGCCCAGAGTACTGACGATGTTCACACCGGGGGCGGCAAGTTTGACGCTGCCGGTCCCGTAGTCGGACCAGCTTGCCAGGTCGCCGTTGCTGTCGGTCGCCGCCACGGCGATCACGTTGGGATAAGTCATCGAGTAGGACGCCGGCGCAAAGAACGCGGTGTCGTCGTCGGTGCCGTTGTTGCCCGCCGCTGCCACGATGATGACGCCTTTGGAGTCGGCGTACTGCGATCGCGGCGGCGATGGTTGAGTCCGTTCCCGCCCCGCCCCAGCTTGCGTTGATCACCCGGGCGCCGTGGTTGACGGCGTAGTCGATCGCCTAGGCGGCGTTGTCGTCGGTACCCGACCCGGACGAGTCGAGAAACTTGACGGCCATGACCTGCACATTCCAGTTGACCCCGGATACACCGATCCCATTGTTGCCAACGGCGCCAATGATCCCCGCTGTGTGGGTGCCGTGCCCGTTGTCGTCGAGCGGGTCGTCGGTGCCCGCGACGAAGTTCCATCCGATCAGGTCGTCGGGGTACGCCGTGTCTCCGTCCTGGGTCGAGCCGCTGGCCCAGCCGCCGGAGGACGTCGGGGCGATCGCATCGGCGCCGGTGATCACGCCGTCGCCGTTGGTGTCGACGATTTTGCCGGTCCCTTGGTTAACCGGCTGGTTCAGGTCAGCAAACGTGATGAGTCCATCGCCGTTTGTGTCCGTCAGGTTGGGAAGCACGCTCGAGGGGATCTCGGCCTGGTTGAGCCACACGTTGTCAATCAGATCGGGATGGTTGTAGTTGATGCCGGTATCGGTATCGGCGACGATCGACGGCTGTCGAGCCGGTGCTCGTGTTCCAGGCTGTTGGAGCGTTGATGCCCCAGGCACCGTTCAATCCCCACTGCGCGCCGCTGGTGAATTTGGGGTCATTGGGCACGGTGGCGTCATGGACCAGCTGCATGGGCTCGGCATATTGCACGGCCGGGCTGGCCGACAGCCCCTGCGCCAGGGCGGCCGCGTTCGCGTTCGAAACTTGCACTTCAAACAGGCCGGTGACCGACGTGGGCTGCACGCTTGCGTCGGTCGCATTGAAAAGCGGCATCAACTGGGCCCAGGCGCCGGCGATTCCCGGCTGGAGCTGGATGTCGAAGGTCGACGTCGTACTCGCGACGGGCGAGATCGCGAGCAACTGCCTCAATTCGAGCGCATCCACGAGCGGCCGGATCCGGCGCTGCGTCGACATTGCCCGCTCGATCCTGCGCGAGGCACTCGTGTGAATCCGTGGAAACCGAGACGCCCGGCGGTGCGACGGCTATGCTGCAACCACATCCGAGGCATGCTCCATGAGTACCGAGGGCTTTTTGCTGGTGCGCGAACAAACGAGACCGCCGGCCGGATCCAGTGTCGGCAGAGCGCGATATCGAGATTCCCGGGTTGATCGAGAGCGAGCTATCAGGCGCAGTCGGACGTGAGCACGAACCCTGGCCGCGACGCCAGACTCGAAGGACGAGGCCCTGGGTCAGCGTACGGCTTGCCTTGCCGCGGAGCTCCGAGCTCCGTCAAGGTCGCGATCAATGGTAGCGCTCGCGCGATGGAAACGCAACGGCTTTACGGTCGGACGTTGCCACCTCGCCTCGGGGCACACGCGAGGTCGAGCTCTGGTTGTTGACCGGCCGACGGTTCAATCCCAGACGACGTTTCGGTCGCCCGGGACGACTTCGCCGATGACCCACGCGGGGATGCCGGCCGAGTGGCTCACTTGGCGCACGATCGCCTCCGCGTAATATTCCGCGACGATCAGGATCAATCCGATCCCCATGTTGAACACGCGTGCCATCTCGGCGTCGTCGACCGAGCCCAGACCCTGCAGCCAGGGAAAGACCCTGGGAACCGTCCATGACCCCCGGCGCAGCTTGATCGCGCAACCGTCGGGAAGGATGCGGGGCGGGTTATCGATCAAACCACCCCCGGTGATGTGCGCGATCCCATGGATGATTCGTTTCACGCGATAGTTGCGATTCACCGTCTTGACCGCCCGCACGTACAGCCGGGTGGGCTCGAGCAGCTCGTCGGCCACCGTGCGGCCCAGCTCCTCAACCATTGTCTCGGGCGCCAGACCGGCGTGCTCGAAGACGATCTTGCGCGCCAGGCTGTAACCATTCGAGTGCAAGCCCGAGCTGGCCAGACCCACGACTTTGTCCCCTGGTCGGATTTCCCGGCCGTCCAGGATGTGCTTACGCTCGACCACGCCGACGCAAAAGCCGGCCAGGTCGTATTCCCCGTCCTTGTAAAAGTCAGGAAGCACTGCGGTCTCGCCCCCCAGCAAGGCACACTCGGCTTCGATGCACCCATCGCTGATGCCTTTGACGATCTGACCCGTCAGCTCCGGGTCGTCGCGGCTCATGGCGACATAGTCCAGGAAGAGTAAAGGTTCAGCACCGGCGCACAGGCAGTCGTTGACCGACATGGCGACCAGGTCGATGCCTACAGTGCCGTGTCGCCCGGTCGCGAACGCCAGCTTCAGCTTAGTGCCGACGCCGTCGGTCGACGTGACGAGCACGGGATCGCGATAGGTGCGCGAGAGCAATCCGATCTGGTCGTCCAGGCGAAACAAGCCGGCAAATCCGTTTTTCCACTCGAGCACGCGCGGCGTGTAGGTTCGCCGCAACAGAGGCGATATCCGGGAAATGGTCTCGTCATAGAGCTTGAGATCCACGCCGGCCGAGCGGTAGTCGAGACGTTCGTTCATGGCTGTGCGACATCGACGGAAACAATGAGATGGGCGCGGCCGGGCAGTGATCCGTCCGGCCGTCCTCGGAAAGGCTGCGGGCGGGGCGTTTCGGGCTGTAGCATCGCCATCTTACGGCCTCGGGGCGGGCTTGAGAAGCGAGCGGATCTGTACCGCTTGATCCTACCCGGCTCCAGGACTATCTTTATTGGGAACTACCGGGCGTTCCGCTCGGATCGTAACGGCCCACCATAGACGACCTGCCGAACTTCGACTTCGTCACTCCCCCAATACGGAGCTCCGCATCAATGACTGGGAAATGGCTCATCTTCGCTCTCAGCGCGGCCGTGCTTGTGGCGGCGGGCGTTTTCGCAGGCGCCAGCTACTTGAAGGCAGACGACGAGGAAAGACCGCTTGAGAAGATCATGGAAAAGGTGAACAAGAACAATTCGATCATCCAGAAGGGGGTCCGGACCAAGGTCGCTTGGGCGAAAGACCAGAAGAAAGTGGAGCAAGGTGCCAAAGACCTGGTCAAGCTCGCCAAGGAAGCCAAGCCGATCAAGGATGCCGTCAAGAAAGCCAAGGAAGTTGCCAATCCCCAGAAAAAGTGGGACGACTTGATGGATGAACTGATCAAGAACGCCGAAGCGCTCGGCCAGGTCGCAGCCAAGCCGAAAACCACGCAGCCGGAAGCCAAGGCCGCCTTCGAATCCGTGAAGAAGGTGTGCACCGACTGCCACAAGGATTTCCGAATCGACGAGACCAGTTTCTAGTCGTCCGCTGCGGGCGGTCCGCGGTCGCCCTCTCGTGCGCCTTCGGGATGACGCGAGCGCCGTGGCGCTCTGGTCGAGACTCGAAAGTAGACTAAACCGGTGACCGCGCCCGCGCTCTGGACGGATAACGGACCAACGAGTTTCCTGGATCTGAGTCTGCCGAGCGTGGCGGAAAACCTCGCGCTCGATGAAGCCCTCCTGATCGAGGCCGACGCCGGGCGCCATCCGCACATGGTCCGCTGCTGGGAGCCGCGGGAATATGTCGTGGTCCTGGGCGCGTCGTGCCGGATCAATGAGGACGTGCTGCTGGGAAACTGCCGGGCCGACGGCGTGCCGGTCCTGCGCCGAACCAGTGGTGGAGGTACGGTTGTGGTCGGGCCGGGAGTGCTCTGTGTTTCGGTGATCTTGCCCGATCACGCGGGGCCGGCGCTGGCGACGGTCCACGGGGCGCATCGTCACGTGCTGGAATGGCTCGCCGCGTCGATCACGAGTGCCGGCGTTCCGGTGAGTGTCGAAGGGAGGGGAGACCTCGTCGTGGCCGGCCGGAAGGCGGCCGGAAGCGCCCAGCGGCGGCTCAAACACTGGTTCATGGTCCATTGTTCGATCCTCTGTGACTTCGCGATCGAACGGATCGAGCGGTATCTCGCGATTCCCCGGCGCCAGCCGGAATATCGCGCGGGACGAAGCCACCGAGACTTCTTGAGCAACCTCGGTCTGCCCCGTAGAATCCTCGCGGAGGCGATCCGCGGGAACAGCTCGTCCCGATTCGTAACGCTGCCGGCACCGGTATTGCCGACGGACCTGATCCAGTCGATGGTGTCGGAGCGGTTTGCCAATCCAGCGTGGATTGAACGATTTTGAGGGTCGTTTCGACAAGCGCGCCCAACGGACGTTCAGCCGGTCGGTTTGGATCGGAGCGGGTCGGTTCCGCGAGTCCGTAGCCATCGGGCCGTAAAGTCTTGCCCCCCTTCGAGAAGCACGACGACCGCGGGGCACCTCTCGGGGCAGATTGCTCGACTGGCCGAGGCTCGGCGCGGACGTCGGTGAAACTGGCCGGGCAGGGCGATCGGGGACGCGTTCTTCACGCTATAATAATTCATCAGCCTCTCGCGCAGCTACCGTTGGACTGGCCTGGATACCGTCTCATCATGGAACGCTCGAACGTCGCGAACCGCTGGAACCTGAGCCTGCTCGAAGATTACTACAATCGCTACGTGGCTGATCCGTCGTCCGTCGATGAGTCATGGCGGATCTTTTTTGAAGGCTATGATTTAGGCCGCGAGCCCCATCGTCCGGCCGCGTCCGCGGTCGATCTCGATGCCGCGCGCGCCCAGGCGGCGGTGACGCGGTTGGTCGATGCCTACCGCGAATACGGTCACTACCTGGCCGACCTCGACCCGCTCAAGTTGAATCCCCCACGCGACACGATGGGCCTGCTCGAGCCGGCGGCGTTTGGTCTCGGCGAAAACGATCTCGATCGCGTTTTCTACAATCGTCTCTTCGAGGGTGGTTCTTCCACCTTGCGCGCGCTGATCGCGAAGTTGCGCGACGTATTGCCGTACGATCGGCGTCGAATTCATGCACATCCGCGACGCTGCCATCCGCGAGTGGCTGCTCGCGCGGATGGAACCGATCGGGAATCGACCTGCTTTCGATATCAAGAAGAAACGGCGAATCATCTACAAGTTGAACGCGGCCGAGTTGTTCGAGACGTTCTTGCAGAAGAACTACGTGGGACAGAAGCGGTTCTCGCTCGAGGGGGGCGAGATGCTGATTCCACTTCTGGACGCGATCATCGAGCGGGCTGGCTCCGTCGGCGTCCGCGAAATCGTCATGGGCATGCCGCACCGCGGGCGGCTCAACGTCCTGGCAAACACCCTGGACAAGCCCTACGGGCTGATCTTCGGCGAATTCGAAGGAAACCACCTGCCCGAGACCGTGGGTGGCGACGGCGACGTCAAGTATCACCTCGGGTTCTCAGCCGATCACGTCACGGCCGACCGACATACGATTCACCTGACACTCTCGGCCAACCCCAGCCACCTCGAGGCGGTCAACCCCGTGGTCGAGGGTCGGATGCGGCCAAGCAGCGACGGTTCAAGGATCGCGACCGCCGGCTTGGCGTGCCGGTGTTGATTCATGGCGACGCGGCCTTCGCGGGCCAGGGGCTGGTCGCAGAGACGCTGAATCTCTCGCAGCTCCCCGGCTATCGCACCGGCGGCACAATCCATATCGTGGTGAACAACCAGATCGGCTTCACCACCGCCCCCAGCGAAGGGCGATCCACACGATACTGCACCGACGTCGCCAAGATGATCGAAGTGCCGATCTTCCACGTCAACGGCGAAGACCCGGAAGCCGTCGTCTTTGTCAGCGAGCTGGCGTTCGACTTTCGCCAGGCCTTTGGTCGAGACGTCGTCATCGACATGGTCTGTTACCGCCGGCACGGGCACAACGAGGGAGACGAGCCCGCGTTCACCCAGCCGATCATGTACGAGAAGATTCGCAATCGAATCAGCATCCGCGAGTTGTATACCGAGCAGCTCGTGATGGCGGGCGAGCTGACGAGCGACGAGGCCGAGACGATCGCCGAAACGTTTGCCGACAAGCTGCGGCAAGTGTTCGAGGAGGTGCGGCGCGGGGAGGGTCTCACGCAGCCGGCCCGCCGTGGGTTTGCAGGCGCGTGGACCGGCCTCTCCTCCGAGCACTCGTTCACGCCGGTCGAGACCGGTGTTTCGTATGAGGTGTTATCGGAAATCGTGGCCAGACAATCCCAGCTTCCCACCGGGTTTGTCGTGAATCCCAAGCTGATCCGGCTCCTGGAGGGCCGGACCAAGACCATGCAGGCCAGGTCGGCCGTGGACTGGTCGTTCGCCGAGATGCTGGCCTTCGGCTCGCTGCTCTGGGAAGACATCCCCGTCCGCCTGAGCGGGCAGGACAGCCGGCGCGGCACCTTCAGCCAGCGACACGCCGTCCTGGTCGATATGAAGACCGGCGAGCGCTGGACGCCGCTCAATCATCTGAAACAGAATCAACCGGAATTCTGCGTTTATGATAGCCTGCTCTCGGAAGCGGCCGTGCTCGGTTTTGACTACGGCTACTCACTCGACGAGCCCCACATGCTGATCATGTGGGAGGCCCAGTTCGGCGATTTCGCCAACGGTGCCCAGGTGATCATCGACCAGTTCATCGCCTCGGCCGAGTCGAAATGGGGACGCGCCAGCGGCCTGGTCATGCTCTTGCCTCACGGTTACGAGGGCCAAGGGCCCGAACATTCCAGCGCCGACTGGAACGGTTCCTGCAGCTCTGCGCGGAAGAGAACATCCAGGTCGCCGTTCCCACCACGCCGGCACAATACTTCCACCTGCTGCGGCGGCAAGTGCGGCGCAGCTTCCGCAAGCCCTTGGTCGTGATGACCCCAAAAAGCCTGCTGCGGCACAAGCTGGCGGTCTCACCCGTCGACCACCTGACTGTCGGGCATTTTCGCGATGTGCTCGACGACCCGATGGCTCCCGACCAGGCGCGACGCGTGTTGCTCTGCTCGGGCAAGATCTACTACGACCTGTTCGCCCGCCGGGCGGAGGTCGGCGCACAGCAGAAGGTGGCCATCGTTCGCGTCGAACAGCTCTATCCGTGGCCGGCCGCTCTGCTCGAGTCGGTGCTGGCCCGCTATCGGTCCGCCTCCGAGTGGGTCTGGGTGCAAGAAGAGTCGCAGAATATGGGGGCGTGGACGTTCGTAGCGCCCCGCCTGCAAGAACTGCTCGGCCTTCCAGCCCAGTACGTCGGCCGCGATGCCAGCGCCAGTCCCGCAACCGGCTCGAAGCTGATTCACGACCGCGAACAGGCCGAGATCGTCGACGCCGCCGTCGGTTCGGCCGTGCCCCACCTGGTTGTCTCCGCCGCCGCGACTCGAGCGCAGGCGGCCCTGCCGGCGCGGCCAGGAGTGAGCTAACAATGCCCGACGTGCCGGTGATTGTTCCTTCCGTGGGAGAGTCGATCACCGAAGGGATCCTCTCGCGCTGGCTCAAGCCGGATGGGTCGTCGGTTGAGGCCGGCGAGCCCCTGTTCGAGCTGGAAACCGACAAGGCCACCAGCAACATTCCCGCGCCGAGCGCGGGGACTCTCAAGATCGCTGTCCCTGAAGGACAAACCGTGGCCATCGGCGCCACGGTCGCGACCGTCACCGCAGGCGCATCTGCCGCCTCAGTCGCGGCGCGCGCCGGGACTGCGATGCCGACGGTTGCTGTGCCCTCCACGGCCGCGACCGGATCTGGCTCGGACGCGGGGCCGCCGCTGTCTCCGGCCGTCCGCCGGCTGGTTTCCGAACAGGGCGTCGACGTCGCGCGCGTCACCGCCACCGGCAAGGGTGGGCGCATCACCAAGGGGGACGTGCTGGCCTTTCTCGACTCGCCGCCACCAGAGTCCGCGCCGCCCGTCTCGGTGTCCCCGCAACCGGCCGCTCCACTGGCCAAGTCCGCCCCCGCGATCGCCCAGTCCGATTCAGCCGTCGCGGGCAGCCCCCGCGAGACTCGCAAGCGCATGAGCGGCCTGCGTCAACGCATCGCCGAGCGGTTGGTCGAAATCCAGCAGAATGCCGCGATCCTCACCACGTTCAACGAGGCCGACCTCTCACGCGTCATCGAGCTGCGCACCTTGTACAAGGAACCCTTCCAGAAAAAGCACGGCATCGGGCTGGGCTTCATGTCGTTCTTCGCGAAGGCGTCTGTCGAAGCGTTGAAAGCATTCCCCACGGTCAACGCTCGCATCGACGGCAACGAAATCGTCTATCATAACTACTACAACATCGGCGTGGCGGTCAGCACCGAGAACGGCCTCATGGTGCCCGTCATTCGCGACGCGGACCGGCTCTCGTTCGCTGAAATCGAACAGGCAATCGCAGGGTTCGCGACCAAGGCCCGCCAGGGCACGATCTCGGTCGACGACCTGCGCGGGGGAACATTCACCATCACCAACGGTGGAACGTTTGGCTCGCTGCTCTCGACCCCGATCTTGAACCCTCCGCAAAGCGCCATCCTCGGCATGCATGCCATCAAGAAGCGCCCTGTCGTGATCGATGATCAGATCGTCATCCGCCCAATGATGTATCTCGCCCTCTCGTACGACCACCGCCTGATCGACGGCCGCGAGTCGATCAGCTTCCTGGTGCGCCTCAAGGAATGCATCGAAAACCCGGAGCGCATGCTGATCGAAATATGACATGTAATCTTATAGTTGAATTTTGGTTTTGTGCGTCTCTCGCGCTTCTGCCGTTACTTTTCTGTGATCTTGAAGCGCGATATCAGTAGCTCGGGAGTCTGCGGTGGCCGGACCATTTGATCTGGTGGTGGTGGGCGCCGGGCCGGGCGGATACGTCGCGGCGATCCGCGCTGCGCAGCTTGGGATGAAGGTCGCGTGCGTCGAGAAACGCCCGACGCTCGGGGGAACCTGCCTGAACGTCGGATGTATCCCGAGCAAGGCCATGCTCGACTCGAGCGAGCTATTTCACCTGGCCAAGGAGCGGTTCGGGCAGCACGGGATCACGCTCGGCGGCGTGAAGCTGGATCTGGCGGCGATGCTTGCCCGCAAGAACGAAGTGGTCAAAGGGCTGACCGACGGCGTGCGATACCTGTTCCGCAAGAACAAGATCGAGCCGATCTTCGGCACTGCGCGAGTCAGCTCACCGAAATCAGTGCAGGTCGCATTGAACGAGGGTGGCAGCGTCGAGCTTCAGGCCGCCAATATCCTGCTGGCAACGGGCTCAGAGCCGATCTCGCTTCCGTTCCTCCCGTTTGACGGACGGACGGTGGTGGATTCGACCGGGGCGCTGGGCTTCGAGCAGGTGCCCGACCACCTGGTCGTGGTGGGCGCAGGTTATATCGGTCTGGAGCTGGGATCGGTCTGGAAACGGCTGGGAGCCAAGGTCACGGTCATCGAGTTTCTGCCTCACGTTGTACCTTCGGCCGATAAGGAGATGGGGGAGTTACTGCGGAAGAGTCTGACACGGCAGGGCCTGGAATTCCACCTGGAAACCAAGGTCACCGGCGCCACAACCAAGGGCGCACGGGTCAGTATCGACGCCGTCAGAACCGACGGAACCAACTCCAAGTTCGATTGCGACCGGGTTCTGGTGGCCGTGGGCCGCCGGCCTTTTACCCAGGGACTGAATCTCGCCGAGGCCGGCGTTGCGGTCGATCCCAGGACGGGTAGGGTGCCGGTCGACGCGCGGTTCCGGACGAATGTCCCCACGATCGGGGCGATCGGCGACCTGGTCGAGGGCCCGATGCTGGCGCACAAGGCGGAGGACGATGGGATTGCGTTCGCCGAGCTGCTGGCCGGTAAGTCGGGCCACGTCGATTACAACCTGGTTCCCGGCGTGATCTATACATGGCCGGAGCTGGCGAGCGTCGGGCCGACCGAAGAGCAGTGTAAAGACAAGGGTATGAACTATCGGGTTGGCAGGTTTCCGTTCGTCGCGAACGGTCGAGCCAAGGCGATGGATGAAACCGAGGGCCAGGTCAAGATTCTGGCCGACGCGGGGACCGACCGGGTTCTGGGCGTGCACATCCTCGGTCCGCGCACTTCGGAATTGATCGCAGAGGCCGTGATCGTCATGCAGTTCGCCGGCAGCGCAGAGGATATCGCACGCACCTGTCACGCGCATCCCACGCTTTCGGAAGCGACGCGCGAGGCAGCGCTGGCCGTCGACCGCCGCGCGATTCATAGTTGATCGTTACATCGTTCGCTTTCCGTTGTCGAAAGGACATCCCGACGATGGCCAGCGGCTGCACCGGCCTACGAACAACTCGTCAGGGCCTACTGTTGACGCGATAATAGCGCGTCTGGTACGTTCCGAAGAGCTGAAAAGGTCGGTCAAATCCAGCGAATGTCCGACCTCGGCCTGGAGAGGTGGCTGAGTGGTCGATAGCGACGGTTTGCTAAACCGTTAGACTGGGAAACTGGTCTCGGGGGTTCGAATCCCCCCCTCTCCGCTATAGACACGTCTGGAAGCGACGACGAGCGCACCGCACCCTGTTCTGCAAGGGTATTCGCTCCATCCAAGCAAGAACAAACAGTCTTGTCATCACGTACGGACGCGAATGATCGCGCACCGAAGCGTCCCTCATTTGCTACCCAGAATGAGACCCGCTCGCTATCCGACGATGCCGACCTGGCCGCCGTCGTTGAGGCATGGGACAGCCTGCCCGAGGCGATCCGCGCCGGCATCGTGGCGTTGGTCAAGGCGGCGTCGACGTGACGGCACGCAGACATATCCCGAGGCGAAGCGTCATTGGTGAAAGCGTGCACCAGACGGACGGCAGAGCGCAGGGCGCACACTAAAGTGATCAACACAGGTGAAGCTATATTAATGTGTTCGCGTGTGACGACTCTGGCCGAGGGTCGGGCTCAATACCGACGGTTCCGTCATCATGTTTGATCCCTGACCCCCATCGCCACGACACGTGGCCACTGGCCAGCGGGCCGGTGCTCATCTCATCCACGTGGTAGCGACGTTAATATTGCGCAGAAATACGGCAGCCGCCCCCCAACGGAGTTGAGGATCGGCTGAGTCCGTTCCTCGCCAGCTTGGTGGCCCAGGATCTGAGCTCCAAGACGGTCGCTGGCTAGCGCCAGGATTCGACCTGACTCCAGGTCGCATTCCGAGGCGTAGCTGCGAGGCAACCTCAACGTGCGGTTAGACCGCGATTCACCGGCTTGGCGTCCAGCGGACTGGCGTCCCACACCCTCACCGTCTCATCCTGATCGCTGGCGGAGACGAGCCGCTGGCCGTCCGCGCTGAACGTCACGCTGCAGACAGCCAGGGCATGCCCCTTGAGCGTGAGGGTTTCCAGTCCGGTGTCGGCGTCCCAGATCTTGACCGTGCGGTCATCGCTCGCGGAAGCCAGCCGCTTGCCGTCGGGGCTGAACGCCACGAATCTGACAGCTCCGGTGTGTCCCTTGAGGGTGAGCGTTTCCCGACCAGTCGCGGCGTCCCACACCTTGACCGTTCCATCCTGAGCCGCGGAGGCCAGCCGCTTGCCGTCGGGGCTGAACGCCACGCTTCGGACAGAGTCGGTATGCCCCCTAAGGTCGAGGGATTCCTGCCCTGTCGCGAGGTCCCACGCGACGTCCCACACTTCGACCGTTCCATCGTCCCTGCCGGAGGCCAGCCGCTTGCCGTTGGTGGCGCTGAACGCCAAGCTGGTGACGTGGCCGCTGTGCTCCCTCTCGGAGTAGATCTCGGCTCCGGTCCAGGACTCCCATACCGTCACCGTCCTATCGCCGCCTGCGGCGAGCTGTCGGCCGTCCGGGCTGAATGCCAGGCTCGTGATATAGTCGGTTTGCCTCTTGAACGTGAGCGTTTCCCGACCGGTCGCGGCGTCCCATACCTTGACCGTTCCATCCTGACTGGCGGAGGCCAGCCGCTCGCCGTCGGGACTGAACGCCGCGCATCTGAAAGCGCCGGTATGTCCCCTGAAGACAAGGGTCTCAAGTCCGGTTCCAACGTCCCGCACTCTCACTGTCTGGTCCCAACCCGCTGAAGCGAGCCGCTGGCCACCGGGGCTCAGCGCCGCGCTCACGACACGCTTCCCATACTCCTCAAGCCTGGCAGGTCCTTCGGAGTGGGACCGCTGGCGGACGCGTGGATGCTCGTGCCTATTGAATGTAAATGTAAAGGCTTCCTGTCCGGTTCCGGTCTCCCGGACCCTCACATATCTGTCGCGACCTGCGAAAGCGATCTGCCGGCTGTCGGGGCTGAAGGCCATGCTGGTCACATCGCTGTTAGGCCCCTCCAGTGTGAGGGATTCCTTCCCGGTCGCGGCATCCCACAACTTCACCGTCCCAACATTGCTGCCGCCGGCGAGGCGCTTGCCGTCGGGGCTGAACGCGACGCTCAAGACCTCTCCCGTGTGCCCCGTGAGTGTGAGGGATTCCTTCCCAGTCGCGGCGTCCCACACCTTCACTGTCTGGTCCGCGCAGGAGGCGAGCTTTCGGCCGTCGGGGCTGAATGCAACGCTCCGGCCGAATCTGCGGTAGCCACGCGCATCGAGCCCAAGGATCTGCTGTCCGGCCTGCGAGTCATACACGCACACACTCCCACCGCTGGCGGCGCCGAGCCGCTTGCCGTCGAGGCTGAACGCAAGACCAGTAAAATCGGTGTGAGGCACGTTGAGTGTGAGAGATTCCTGCCCGGTCGCTGCATCACACACGACCACCATCCCATAGCTAGCGGACGCAAGCCGCTTGCCGTCGGGGCTGAACACCACGCTCTTGACAGGCCGGGTGCGCCCTTGAAGGTAAGGGGCTCCTGTGCGGTCCCTACGTCCCATACTTTCACCGTTCCGTCGTTGCCGGCGGAGGCGAGTAGCATGCTGCCGGGACTGAACGCCACGCTGTTGACCAGATGATTGTGACTCTTAAGTGTGAGGGATTCCTTCCCAGTCGCGGCGTCCCACACCTTCACTGTCCCATCGTGATCGGCGGAGGCGAGCAATTTGCCGTCCGGGCTGAACGCCACACTGTGGACAGTGTTGCGATGCCCCGCGAGCGTCATGTTTCTCGAAGACAACTTCCGTTGCCAGTAGAACCATTCGAAACCTCGGCGATCGATGCCACGCTGCCTGGCTGGAAGTTGCTCGACGAGCTCTTGCTGCAAGCGTTCGGCATCATGGTCCCACTCCCAGTACCGCTGGATGAGATTCATTCGGACGTCGTACAGGCGTTGCTCGGCCAGCTCGGTCTGCTGTCGTTCCTTCACCTTGGCCTTGAGGGCGTCTTGCTCGCGAGCCTGGGCATCATTGCGGGCACGGATCGCCGCACGCCATTGCCACATCACACCCCCGAGTCCCGTCGCCGACACCAGAGCGACCAGCCCCAGCAAAGCGGCGATGGTCGGCTTCCGCCGTGCCCACTTAACCGCCCGCTCGAGCATCGTGACCGGCCGCGCCAAGATCGGCTCGCCGGCCACGTAGCGACCCAGATCCTCAGCCAACGCCTGGGCCGAGGTGTAGCGCCGGTGCGGTTCCTTTTCCAGGCATTTCAGGCAGATGATCTCCAGGTCGCGCGGGTGCGCGGATTACCCTTCGAAGGTGCTTCAGGTGTTCGTTCGCGGACCTGCTCGAGGATGTCGGCCAGCGATTCTCCCGGGAACGGAGCTCGGCCGGTCAGGAGCGAATACAAGATGGCACCCAGTCCGTAGACGTCGGTGGCCGTGGTCACAGCCCCCCGCCGACCCGATGCCTGCTCCGGCGCCATGTACGCCGGTGTACCCAGGATCGCGCCGGAGACCGTCATCTCGCTGTCGCCCTCGACGCGCTTGGCCAGACCGAAATCGGTCACGTACGGTTCGCCCAGTTCGTCCAGCAGGATGTTGGAAGGCTTCAGATCCCGGTGCAGGATGCCGCGCTGATGGGCATGATGCACGGCTTCCGCGGCCGTCTTCACCAACCGCGCGGCGGCCTTCGGGTCGGCGGCGTAGTCGGCCAGCTTCTTTTCCAGGCTCGGGCCGCCGACCAGCTTCATGCTGAAGTAATGGTGGCCCTCGTGGCCGCCTACCTCATAGATCGGCACGATGTGCGGGTGGTCTAGGAGCGCGACCGCCTCGGCTTCGTTCTGGAACCGTCGCCGCTCGTCGTCGCTGGCCAGGATGTCAGACTTGAGGAGCTTGAGCGCGACTGGGCGGTTCAGGCTGAGCTGGCGCGCCTTGTAGACAACCCCCATGCCGCCTCGGCCGAGTTCCTTGACCAACTCGTAGTCCCCGAAATAGCGCACGAGCGTGCCGGGCTCAGCCGGAGCACCGCCGCCAGGAGCGGCAGTGCTCGACTCAAAGTCCTTCGTTGCAACAGGGTCGAGAGGGATTGCCGCTTCGGACGAACGTGGTCCCGTGCGCTCAATCTTCATTCCCAGACTGAGAAGGCAGGCGGGGCAGAGTCCCTGCGGGGCGTTGAAGGGCAACTCTTCGCCGCAATTCGGGCATCGCGGGCGCTCGGCCATGTGCGAGCTCGCGGGACGGGCGATAGATTGTTGCCAATATTACTTCGTACGCGAGCCGGGCCGAAACCTTACAAAGAGGGCAGCCCGCGCGTGGGAACGGCTGGTGCCATGTGACGCCACCAGCCGCCTGATTGAATCGGGACTGAGAATCTCAGCGGAGCGGGAAAACCGACTCAGCGACTCCGAAATACGTGGCCAGCGCCTTCACATGATGGCGATTCATTTCTCTTTTCCTACTCAAGAACTCGGAGATCGTCGAGACCGGGCTGCATGGCGCCCAGCACAATGCGCAGCTTGTCCGCGCCGCTCCACTTTCGGTGCTTCCCATTCCGGCTCATTGTTGATCCTCCAGGTTCGTTTCATCGTACTCTGGAGGAGGCTGTTTATTAACTTAGCCGATGTGCCATTTGGGCTGAAACACTACACGGGATATGCAGCTCGCATCGCGATCTACAGAACGGCATCCCCTTTCCTCTGCCTAATCCTTGCTTTATCCTCCCTTTCGCGCGCGACGCTTACGACGCGAAGCCTGGCGAAAAAGCCTACCTCCACTTCGGCGATTCCTTCGAGACCTCGATCCCGGTGGCCCCGACTCTGGCCGCCTTCAGCAGATGGTCAAAGACGTCCGTACGGTGGGAGACACGGCCCTACAGAAACTCCTCACAGACGACAAGATCTGGGACGTCGAGAACTACGCGGCGGTTGAGATACTCGGGACCGACACAGGCAACGTCCTTGCGGTCGAGGTGAGAATCCTTGATGGCGCGTTTGAGAATCGCACGGCCTTCGTCTTGCGCAGCGAGATCGTCGAAGGCCCGCCGCCATTGGAGCCGTTTCCGGACCATGGTTATAGCCCCAAAACAAGCGTAAGAAAAAAATGGAAATGTCTTATATTCATGTGATCGCGCAGATAATCTATGACGTAGTTTCCAAGGCACGGGGGACGCCTTCCCCTGATACCGGCTCAGCCTGGTCTTGGACATCCGTCACCTCTGTTCTGTGTTAGTCGCCGACACGGATCGGGGCAGCCGGACCCCGACTTCATTGGCTCGGGGTTTAACATAACCAGCATTCATGGAGGCGCTCGACCAGCCGCAGGAAAACCCCTCCATGGGTTCCATGACAGGAATCGATAAAGCAAGCGTCGCCCGCCCCGCACGATCTGGCACCGCATCTGGAGGAATGCTGCACGGTAGGTCGTGAACTCCATCCTCAGCAGCGTCCGTTTCTCCGCCTCGTGCTTGTCCTGATGCCGAGGCGACACGGGAGCCAGCAGGGCGCTCCAAGCCTTGAGACTCCAGGCTAACGAGCCCATCACCATGTATGCCCAGTTACTGACCAGGTTGTCCACGGGCGTCGTCAGCGCTCGCACACCGCTTTTGAGCTGGGCGATCAGGTTTTCCTGGTCGCACCGATCGTTGGCTGAGAAGACGATCTCCTCGGCGGTCATGTCGCGATCATTGGTGATGTAGAAGAAGTAGCGATATTCTTCGAACAGTCGCATCTGTCCCTTATCGACCTGTACCCGCTTGCGAAGAATGATCATTCGGTAATTCTTCCTGCAGGCAGTCGGCCGATATTCGAATTCCGCGACCATCTCCTCGAGCAGGTGGATATTCTCGTATCCTCGCTCGCGGACAATCTCGGGTTTGAACCGCTCGGTCTTGTGCGCGGCGCGGTTTTGATCCGGTACTGCGGCGGTCGTTTGAGAAACCGGTACGAGCTGGCCGGTAACCCGTCGGCTTCTGCCTCGAGGCCCGGGGACGCCTCGTATCCGAAGATAAAGCCGATGTCGCCCGTGTCATCCCACCGATCGAGATACCTGGTCTGGGCAAATTTGGTGTCCCCCACGCATCAGGATCTTGCGGAAGCCGGCTCGACGGCAAAGTGCGACGGCCTCGTCCAGGAAGATGTCCGCCTGCTCCCGCGAGGGGCGGTTGCCGCTCCGGTTGAGCAGGAACAGCGGCTCAGCCTTGTTGGCCAGCGAGACCAAACGCGGGTGATAACCGTATCGGCCGTCGAAGGTGAAATCCATCCCCTCCTTGCACTCGGCATCACTGGGCACGATGCTGCCATCGGCCTCGATGATCGCCTCCTCGAAGAACTCGGGCGGCTGAGAAGACCAGACCCGCAAGCGCGACTCATTGAAGGTGTCCATGAGATTAAGGACGTCGGTCTCGAAGAAGCGGCGGCAAAAATCCCCGGCGGTTGTTGGGTCGGGAATCCGTGTGGCCCCCAGCGCATCGAGGTAGACCTCGTCATTGCGCCGCAACTCCAGGTGCTCAATCCGTTCTCCGCCGGCGAGGATGTTGAAGGCAATGTTCAGGACATGGTCGGATTCGTGATACGGCAGATGGCGCTTGAGCACGTGAACGTTCCGGTCGATGTCCTTGACGAGTCCAATCTTCTGGGCCATCAAAATGATCGCCCCAATACCGCCGGCACTGAGGCCTCGGACGCGATCGGCATACTCGTACTGGATATTCGTCGCGGTCATCATCGGCACGGGCCGCTCGGGCCGGGCGAATTGTTCAGCCGTTTGTTGAATCGCCGTCGACCCTCTTGGAAGATTCTCTTCTTGCGTGCCGCACGCTTTTTTCGGACAGTAGCACTCACTCGAAAGCCTCCTTGTTCCGGAATAGTGAGCATGTGATACCAGCTCCATTATTCCAAAACCCTGCGGGGTTTTTGAGCTTTTTTCTGAAATTCACTCCACGCGCAACCTATATCACGCTTGTTTGGGGACTAGTTTACAAGGGCTGGGACCGAGCGGGATTTCAGGTCCGATTCCGCGTGGCGTGACGGCGCCACGGGAAAGGAGTTTCCGGTTCTGTCTGGTTCGAAGGGCCGAGAGAAAGCCACGTCGCTCTCCGACTAGTTCCCGCGCATGTTCCAAACAGCGCGGATGCATGCCATTCGCGTTTTGACACAGTCACGAGCGCGCATCGAGGCGTTTCGTGATCTCGCGTTTTCAGAATCGTACATTCTGATGTTTTTCATCAACGACGGCTGACCTCGTGTACGAAGCTACTTGGCCCGTTTAAACTGCGTCCCCGGATTTGGACCGGTATGTGAATTTCACGGTCTATAAATGGCCGTCACCCGCAAAGAAGATTACATTAGCAACAATCTACTGCCGCTGCCGAACCATTCGGTCCTTTCAAAGCGATCCCCCGGGCCGGGGCTGCCAAGGTAAGTTCTCAGTCTCGGAGCACCCCTGCGTGCAACGACAATTGCCATCAGCTTACTCATGCAGCCGCCGTTTATTAGGCACACGCACGCTTTAATGCGAGTTTTATGAGTATCTCTTGACGCTACTGTTTCTCTGGCATTAGCCTCTACTCCTATCCACCAACGCCAGCGCAAATCCTAGCCTCTGACCGACGGATCGGCTCTCCCGAGGCGACACCGAAATCGGGCGTCGGTTGCTGTAGCGATGGTGGTGATCTTGGACGCGCCCGGGCGTCTCGTTGTCACAGTTGTCCCGGCGTCTCCGCTCGGCAGGCTTGGTCTTCGGGCCTGCTCAGAGGCTGTTCCCGATTCCACTTAATATGATGAATGGCTACCGGATAGGGGACTCGAATCCACTACTTGATGGGAATTGGCTCATCAATTCGCTCGGCGCTGGGATCGAGCTGAAGTAAGCGGAGGAATCCGCTTTTATTGTCCTCTAATGACGTCCCTGGGAGGGAGATCTCACTGATGAAAAGATCGTTCGTCCTGGCATTGGCGGCCGGGTTGATCGCCAGTGTGGCGTTCACCGCCCCAACCCAGGCAGGCACTGTCGTTACAACGACAGCGTTTTTCTCCCTACTGCCTGCAAGCGCAACTGCAACCGCGTGGGAGTTTTTCTACACGGACGGTGCGAATAATCCGCTCGGTTCGTTGACGGGCCTTTCCGTCGTCAACACCGGTGGCCTGACGGGGCTCAGCTTCACGATCGTCGACTCGAACGAGGTGAAGTTCACCTTCGACGCGGCGAATCACACGACCGGAACTGACGCTCCGACCGCAGGCCTCCAGTTCACGTTCGACACCACGAACGCTGCTAACAACGTTTTTCTGTCTGGTCAGCCCAACATCACCGAGACCGGGGCTAACAAGGTAGTCAACATCGCCGCGATCACCGCGGTTCCCGAACCGGCCTCGATGGCACTCTTTGGAATCGGCATCTCGGGCTTGATTGCCCTGCGCCGGTTCTTCAAGTGGACCTCGGTCGCCTGATGGGAAGGAAAAACTGATGTCCATCGATTCCCTAAAACCAGGGGATCCTGGCGACTGCGACCGAATCAGCGGTCCGCCAACCCGTTAACGTAAGACCCACTCGCTCAAGGCGCATCAGTCGGAATCTCAAACGTAAGACGCGCTTCGGCAAGAATCAAACGGCAAGGGAGCTCACATCGCTTCCCTTGCCGTTTTTGTTTGGTGGCGGCTGGAAATGAGCGCGCAGCCATCGATGCCAGGCCGCCGCCCCGAGGGGACTAAACCGAAGTATGCCGAAGCGTACCGATATCGCCCGAGGATCCATCCGGCCCCGAGGCCGTTCGCCCTGGCAAGCCATTGGTGATCGTGGAGGGGGAATTCGATGCGCTTTTACACGGGCAGGTTCTCGGAGACATGGCCGCCGTCGTGACGCTAGGATCGGCATCAGCGCGGCCTTCGGCTGACATCCTCCGGGTGATGCTGGCCGCCTCAGCATGGTATTTGGCGACCGACGCCGATGACGCTGGCGACCGCTGCGCATCGGGTTGGCCGGCCCGCGCGCGGCGAGTCAGGCCGCCCGGCGCGTTCAACGATTGGACCGAGGCCAGTCAGGGTGGCGTCAATCTGCGCCGCTGGTGGACCGAACGCGTTGGCGGGATCGAGGCGCCCAAACTGTCGACCTGGGATGAGCTGGCGGCAAGGCGCTGGGGACCGGCGATTGGCGACCCGACGCCCGGCATCGTGATAAGCTACGGCCGGAGGTGATCCATGCGCGGCTTTTCAGTACGTAGCTTGATGCTCGTAATCGTCGGCGCGGCCGTTGGCCTAGCGGCCCTTCGGAGTGCCAACGTGTATTGGGCTGCGGCGACTGCAACCCTCGTCGTGGCCGCTCTAGCCACATCTGTGCTGGGCGCGCTAGGACTTCGCGGTCGGGAGCAGTACCAATGGGCGGGATTTGCACTATTCAGCGCGGTGTATCTTGTCGTCACTGTTGGCACTTTACTCTCCGAACCGTTCAAGGGGTCATTTGGCACGACGGTCGCGCTCAACTATGTTCAGTCGCAAGTCGCGTATACTCAGTCGCAAGTCGACGGTGATTACCTCGCGTTGCTGGCGCATCTGCGAGAGCTGCGAGCAAAAGTCGTGCGACAAATAGAACAAGTACCACCAATGGACGGGTTGCCAAAAGTGGCTATCGTTCCCGAGGGACTAAAGGCCGACCTCGCAGCACTAGACGAGAATATACGGCTATACCATTCAAGCACTCGTTGGCGCTCTTGGCTGCCAGGTGCGGCTAACACGAATGAATTTCTTTGTGTCGGGCACAGTCTCTTCGCATTGCTCTCGGGTCTGGTAGGAACCGCAGTCGGAAAGATGTTCTACGCGCGACGCGAACGAAGTCAGAATGTCCGCGCTGAGATGCCCTAGAGCCCGCGTCATTTGCCAGATTTCCGCGCCGGACGGTATTCAACACGCGGCCGACATGAGATCCGAACAATATACTTGCGTTGAGTCGAAGTATTTGGTATCTTGAACCCATGAGGCAGGCGAAGCTAAGTGACGAGATTAGAAGCGCGGTGAGCGCGTCGGGGATGAGCCGTTACGCAATTGCCAAGGCCCTCGGGATCGCCGAATCGACGATGAGCCGATTCATGAGCAGCAAAGGGGGACTCTCGATGGATTACATCGACCGGCTGGCGGAATTGCTGGGCTTACACATCGTCGTGAAGCCGAAGGGAAAGCAAGGGGGGAAGTGATGGCATCGGTTTTCAAACCCGCCGGTTCTCGGAAGTACGTCGTGACGTGGCGCGACAAGAACGGCAAACCCCGCAAGAAGACCGCGTACACGGATAAGGCCGCGACCCAATAGCTCGCAGCAAAGATCCAGAACCGCGCCGATAAGATCGGTGATGGGACGATCGACCCACGCGACGAACAGTACCGCGACGCGGACGCCAAGCCTTCGGCGGACCACCTGGCGGCTTGGCACGGCGCGATTTTGGCCCAGAAAAAAACTGAACGCCATGCCGATCAGTATCGGGATCGCGCCGCGAAGGTCGCGGCGCTGGCCAAGGGAACCCGATTGACCAGCATCCAGGCCGGTCGTCGTGAGTGCGATCAGCGTCAGGCCGCGGCCGCCCTGGCCGCTTCGCTGGCGTCCGCTCGACTATCCGACCTGACGCCCGAGCGGATTCAAGCCGCGCTCGCCGCGCTGCTCGATTCAGGCAAGAGCCCCCAGACGGTCGAGCACTACCGCGCCGCGATTCGCGCGTTCTGCATTTGGGCAGACGGGACCGGCCGAATCCGAAGCAACCCGATGAAGGGGGTCACCGGCTACAACGTTTCGGAAGACGTTCGCCACGACCGCCGCGCCCTGACTGACGATGAGCTGGCCCGGCTGATCGCCTCGACCGAACCCGGCCCGATACGCCACAAGATGCCAGGCCCACTCCGGGCGATGGCGTATCGCGTGGCCAGCGCAACGGGTTTCAGGGTTGCCGAGCTCCGCAGCCTGACGCCCGAATCCTTCCGGTTGGACAACGCTCAGCCCAGCATCTTGCTCGCCGCCAGCAGCACCAAGAACCGCCAGCCGGCCGATCAGCCGATATCCCGAGCCCTGGCGCACACCCTCCGTAATTGGCTCCGTGGCAAGCCGCGCGGACAATCCGTGTTTCCGCTCCACCACGAGACGGCCCGAGCGATCCGTTATGACCTGAAGGCCGCCGGCATCCCGTACAAGACCGACGACGGAGTTGCCGACTTCCAATTCGCTGCGTGCTTACTACGTATCCGCCTTGGTCCGCTCGGGCGCCAGCATCGCCGAGGTTCGACGGCTGGCCAGACACGCCAAGCCCGAGACCACCCTGAAGCACTACGCCAAGGTTGGAGCGCACGACTTGCAGCGCGCCGTCGAGGCCCTGCCCAGCCCAACACCAGCGTCACGTACTCGCCAGAAGCTGGCCGCCACCGGGACCGATCCGATGCCGGTTTCGGTTTCAAATGCTACCCAGAATGCTACCATCGAAATGAGCGATTTCCAAAACCCCAACGTGGAACAAGAGGTTACGTCGATCAGCTACAGGTTTGGTAAACCGTTAGACTGGGAAACTGGTCTCGGGGGTTCGAATCCCCTCCTCTCCGTTTCTGAGCCCGCCGCGAACCGCAGATGGCCGAATTGAGCCGGTTTTTCCAGGGCGCCGGATTCGATCGAAACCTGCTGCTCAGAACTCGCTATCACGTCAGGAACCGAAAGATTCCGCACTGGCCTGTGGGTCGGTGGGAAAATGGTGGGCAATATTGGGTCGACCATCTGTACCGGTCGCGGCCAGTTTTGCGCTCCCATCGTCATTGGCGTTCGATCTCGGGGACGGCATGGCCTCGACGGCGCCCCGCAAGTCCTGCGCGGCAATCTTGGCAAAGTGATTCAGAATCGTCTCGGGCTTGGCGTGCCGGGCAAGCTCGCGTACTGCGGCAATTCTTACTCCAGGTAAGCGCACGCGACATCCAGACTTGCCGCGTCGGGTAATCTGCCAAGCCGGTCCCCTTTCTCCAAACCAGGAGCCAGATCATGGCACGCATTATGGATCTCATACGCGCCCACACCTGGCGGCAACGTCATCAACGTCAGAAGTGCAGCGACCTGTCGTTCGCTGCGTTCTGCTCGCGTGAAGGTATTTCGGCCGCGGCATTCTACTCGTGGAAGCGTCGACTGGCGGCAACGTCGCGTCCGGCGCTTCCCAATGCGCCTGTGTTCGTGCCCGTCGACCTTGATCCCTTACCTCGACGAACGGACGCGGTTCTCGGCCGTGTAGTGGAGATCGAATTACCACACCAAGTCCGCGTTGGCCGCGACACCGTGCCTGAGCTCTAATGGCTGTGCCGCGTCGTGGCCACGCTCGCCGGCCTCCCAAGCGAGGGGGCACGCCATGATCATCCTCCCGTCGGCCGTCAGGATTGTTCTCTCTAAACGGCCTACCGACTTCCGCAAAAGCTCTGATGGCCTCATCGGGCGCATGCAAGATTGCTTTGCGCACGACCCTCGGATTGGCCATCTCTTCCTCTTTCTCAACCACCGCAGGGATCGGATCAAGATCCTCTACTTTGACCGCGACGGGCTCGCAATCTGGTGCAAACGCTTTGAATCAGCAAGCTATCAAATTCCCCAGACCGGCGGCCAGCATAGCGTCGAACGCCAGCCCGCAAAACTGCCCACGCTTCTTTTGGGGATCGACCTGCGGACGGCACGCCAGCGGAAGCGATTCCAGCTTGCCGGATGAGAGCCGAAAATCCGGCAAAATCATCAGATACTAATCCAAATAACATGAACATGATTATAATTGTCATGTTTTGAGGGTCGCCGACCGACTCCCGGACGATCCTGGCGATTTCCAACGACTGCTCGAGGACCCGCTTCGCCGCAACGCCGCGCTGCGGCAGCAGGCTGAAGACGCTCAACGCCGCATCAATGAGCTGGAACGTCCGCTCGATCAGACCGCGGCGGACTACGATCAGTTGACGCCAGAACACACCGAGTAGGCCGAGGCCTTGGCCCTCTTTTGCCGCTACATCGTCGGCCAGCGCCGTGACCGCTTTGCCGACGCCCCAGGTCGAGGTCATGACGGGTCCGAGGTGATTCGGTACCGGTCGCCAGCAATCTGCCGAAGGCCTCCAGGTTACATTCGCGATGTACTCGAAAGAGAGATGAATGCGGGACCGAGCGGGATTGTGGCTCCGATTTTGCGCAGTGTGACCGCGCCATCGCGAAGGGGTTTCGGGTTCTGGCTTGTTCGAAGCGCCGAGAGGAATCCATGTCGCGCTCCGTCTTGTTCCCGCGCATGGTCCAAACTAGCGCGGACGCGTCTCATTCGCGAGTTGACACAGGCACAAGCGCAAGGCGGGCGCGTAGCGCGATGTCATGTTGTCGGAAGCGTACATTGTGGTGTTTTTCGTCAACGACAGGTGACTTCGGGTGCGAAGCGACTTGGCCGGTTTAAACTGCGATCCTGGATCTGGGCCGGCATGCGAATGTCGCGGTCTATAAATGGCCGTCAGCCGCAAAGAAGATTACATTAGCAACAATCTACCCCCTCTGAGCGACCATTCGGACCCTTTAAAGCATTTCCCCCACCGGGACTGCCCAGCGAGATTCTCAGTCTCTGCACAGCCCGCCGTGCAACGAAGAGTACCATCGGCTTACTCACGCGGCCGCCCGCTTCTTAGGCACAAGCACGCTTTAAGGCGAGTTTTATGACCATCTCTTGACGCCTCTGTTTCTCGGCTAATAAGTTCTACGGTTAGCCACCCAACGCAAGCACAATTCCTTGCCTTTGACCGACGGATCGGCTCTCCCGAGGCGACACCGAAATCGGGCGTCGGCTGCGGTAGCGACGGTGGTGGCCTTTGGACGCGCGCCGGGCGTCTTGTTGTGGTCGAACTCCTGGCGCCTGGCTCCGGCGCTCGTGCCGCCAGCTTGTCGATGTCGAGGCAAGAAAGGAAGGACGACAGAGAGGCACGGACGTCGTTCGATGGCAAGTTTCCCTCACCATCCCCGTGCAAGCGCCGGATTGCGTGACCTCCACCCAGCGTCAAGCGCGGGTCCCCAAGCCGGCGGCGAGCATTCATGGTCATTCGCGGGGCCGGGAATCAGTTTCGCCGGGATCGATATCCGCCGCGTAAGAGCGATAGCACGAATCGACTGTCATGGCTCTCTCAGGACTCTATTACGGAGGAGATTTGAATGACGCAACGATCCTTCTGCCTGGCTTCGGCTGCGGTGTTGATCGCCAGTGTGGCGTTCAGCGCGCCATGCCAGGCGAGCTCAACATTTGTGACGACGACGGCGTTCTTCTCACTTGCGCCTGCGACTGCGACAGCGAGTGAGTGGACGTTCAACTTCGTCGATTCGCCCGTCACCCCGTTGGCGACTATGTCGGGCCTCTCGATTGTCTCGACAGGTGGCTTGAATATACTCACCGATACGATTGTGTTGCCGGGCACGGTCGTCATCACCTTCTCGCCAGCGAACCACACCAATGGCACCCCGTTCCCGCTCACGGCTGGATTGGAGTTCTCGTTCGTAACGGCGAGCGCGCCCAATGACGTGTTTCTGACAAGCTCGCCTCTACTTACGTCTCATGGGGCTACGGGCATCACGAACGTCGCAGCGATCACCGCTGTGCCCGAACCCGCCTCGATGGCGCTGCTCGGCGTGGGCTTGTCAGGATTGATCGCGTTACAGCGATTCTTCAGGCGACGCGCGGTTGCCTGATCGGAACGGCGCGTGATCGGCTTCGCAGAATCCCACAAAATCAGGCACTTCCGGCGGTCGCATACGAAACCGCGATCTGCCAGCTCGCCAACCAATGACCGACTCACATTCGGCGCTTCGCTCGCGGCAACCGTGCGGCGGTGCGCCCGTGGTAGAACGGAGACGGCAAGGGGGGTATCATGACCGCTCTTGCCGTTTTTCTTTGGGGCAGCAGGCAGTTGGTTGGAAGGACAGGGTCGATCTCTACGGGTGCATCGATTTTGAAGCGCCCAATGAGACGTAGCTGGTGAGTCGGACTGTTGTGGATTTCTCAAGATATGATCTAATGATCACCGATCAGTTCCTGATATGTAAAGGCAGAGAATATCACTTTGGAATCCGAGAGTCGGCTTCCACCAGTGCGCCCGGGGACGGGACGGGCAGAGTCTGACCCAGGAGAACGCCGCCGTCAAACCGAAGGGGCTGTGGTACTGTCCGATCGGAACCGCTCGGATGCCAGCGTTGCCAGCGCGTAGGCACAGCCTGCCGAGGAAGCGAGGGGGCCCCACGCTTCGGTGAGGCTGACCACGGTGCCGCCGGGCTCGATCGCGCGAAGGGCGACCCGCCTGGCGAGGAAATCACCCGATCCGGCGATGACTGCGGCGGACGGGCGCCCGATCGTCGCGGCGCAACGCGCTCGGCAACCTGGACGAGACGATTCGTGAGGCAATGATCGGCGGATTCGGCAAGGGTGCCGCGCGTCCTCGTCTGAGATCCCGTCGCGGTCGGCACAGACCATGCGCGCCAGCCGGTCCCGGGCCGCGGCGATCGTGGCGGGCCGTCCGTCGGCGGTCGAGAGGTCGCTCGGATTGGGTGCGATGTCGCCAAGTAGCAGGTAAACATCGAGCGTCGACGCGAAGATCTCGGCCGCCAGGCCGGTGGGAACTCCGCGCAGCGGCAACTCGGTCGCAAGGGCGCACAGCGGCGTGCGGCGGATGCCCGCGTACACGAGCTCGCCGGTCTGAAGCCGTTCCGTGTCGCTACGGCCGCGCGCGGCAACGCGCCCGCGGTCGAGAGGGATCAGGTCTGTCGTGGTGGTCCCGATGTCGATCAAGATTCCACGTGAGTCTGGCACCAAGCGAGCCGCCAGCGTCGCGAGCGCCATCCAGTTTGCCGCCGCGGCCAGCTGAGGCGTGTGACGAACCTCCGCGACCGAATGGAATTCACCATCGACACCCCACACGACGATCGAGCTGCGCGGAAGAGCCGCAATCACAGCGTCGAGGATTGTGTTGACGCCGACGGTCTTGGTGGCGTAGCAATCGCACAGCTCGGCAGTCATGGTGAGCGCAACCCGATGACAGGGCGGCAGTCCGCCGCCGCCCCCGTGATCGCTCCGGCCAGCTCGTCAGGACGCTTCCAGACCTCAAACGGCACCGCACGGGCTTGTCCGGCATTGTGCGCGACCTTGATGTTGGCGCCGCCCACATCCAGGGCGATCCAGCATGCGCCGTCCGCGCCCGTTTGACTGCTCATACAGCAACTCCAACACGGTGGTCGATGATCGTTCCATTCGAATCGAACGTGATGGGCGACTGATCGTGGACAAGCTCTGAGAGCCCGTCAAGCAGCTCGTCGTCGCTCCCCGACCTTACGCAGGCATCGAGCCAGGCCCTGGCCAGATGCCCCCGAGGGAGCAGCCGGCAGAGCCCGACGCACGAGGTCGTCGGTCGCGGGTTGATCTCGAGAATGGTGGCGCGGCGCCTGGAGGAATCCCAGATGAAATCGACGCCGACAAACCCGCGCAGCCCATCGATCGCGCGCACCGCCGCCCAGATGTGGGGGAGGGCGCCCGAGCACGACGTCGGAATCTTGCCGCCCTGATAGTGGAACCGGCCCTCGCGAATAGCCATCCGCTGCGTGCCGATCCCGATGAGCCACGCTCTGCCTCCAGGGCCAACCAGAAAGCTCGCGCTCATCGGTAAGCCGGGCACAAACGGCTGCACCAAGACCGCCGGCAAGACCCGTGCGGCTTCCGGAATGCTCTCGGATCCGCCGAGGTAGAAGGTATCCATGGAGCCAGCACCGTCCAGTGGCTTGACCACCGCAGGGTATCGCGAGGCAAAGGCCAATCCCGATCCGGGGACGATCTTCTCTGTCGGCGGTGTGCCGATTCGCAGCGAGTGCAGCCGTGCGGCGACGCGCGCCTTATCACCTGCTAGCTCGACGGCCTCGGCCGACGAACCGAGAATCTGCGCCGGCCCGCTTCAGGCTGCGCGTCAGTTCTGCCAGAATACCGTTCGTCTCAGGCGCAATCAGCAGGGTGAAATCGACCGCCCGCGCCAGCTCGCACACGCGACGGTCATGCTCGCCTTCAGCAATCCGCACAATCGTCCAGGGGCCGGGGTCGTCCGGAAGTCGCTCGTCGACAGTCACGACGACTTCCGCGGGCGCGGGGGCCATTGCGGCAAAATCGGCCGCGATCGCCAGCCGCATCGCGCGACCCTCGGCCGCCCACGAGGAAGGCAAGGGAGAGCCGGCCAGTCCGCCCCCGCTCACCCATTCGTGCACCAGAACCTTGAGCGCGGTTCCAACGGCCATGACAAAGTGCGCTCTCAAGTCATTGCGATGCTCGACGTCAAAACTGGCCTCGCCGTTCACGCCGGCGCAGGCCGAGCGAGCTATTATCAACCGATTCAAGGTAGCTTGCACGCCAGACGTGGGAGCGACGAGTCTGACGGCTCGAATTCGTGAGTCTCTTCCCGACTTCCGGATTTGCGTGGGAGGCGGAATCTCCGGTATCGAAGCGGTGACCGAGAGGAATGAGGGTGCTGCCCGCGTGCTGGTCGGTCGGCCCGGCGCTTCATGACGGCAGGAGCACGCGCCGCGAGCTGGCACGGCACGAGCCGGCAATTCCCGGGGACTCACTTCGGTCGATCGTCTCTGTCACGGTGCCACTCGACCTCGGCCGATTGGCCGAAACACTCCTCGACCTCGACGCGCAAGATCCGCGGAAGTTTCCATCCCTCGTCAGTCATCGCCCGGCGGAGCCGGCCGGCGATGTAGTCGGCCAGAAGCTCGGCCGTGGTGTTGGCGATCGGCACCAGAGCGCATTCGTCGCGAGGGAAGCTCCAGAAGCGGTCGCGGTATGTGACGCGGATGTTCGGGCCTTCCTCGTGCAACTGGATTTTCGGGCTCTCGGTCGGTAGCAACATACGGTGGTCGAGCTCGTCGGTGATCGTGCGTGTCAGATCCTTGAGTGCGATGAAATCGACCACATAGTAATTGGCGTCGAGCTCGTCTTCCACTTCGACGGAGGCTCGATAATTGTGACCATGGATGCGCTCGCAATGGTCGCCGTCATACGTGATGAAATGTCCTGAGCAAAACACCAGGTAATCCTTGGTTACCCGGACCTTGAAGCGAGCGGATGACATGGCCGGAGAGATCCTTTGAGAGCGAAGGCGGGGAATACAGAACCGCGAGTGCTGCACACAATCGATCGCCGGCGATCGCCTGGCGTCCGCGAAAGCGTTCGTGGAGACGACGGCTTCAGTCCGGCAAATTTGCGAATGCTTGCGCGAATGGTAGGCGTATTGTCCCATCACGCAGGGCAGCGAACAAGGCGGCCGTGACGAGGTCTGCTGTCGTGCCTGGGTTGAACCGGTTGCTTGGCTCCCGAAGCCAAAGATCGAGCGCCTCACATGCGTGCCGCGCTTCGTCGCGCTCGGGCCAGCCAGCGCGAAGTACGGCGGCGGCGCGCCGTGATACCTCGCGGGCTCGCGAAAGCCCAAACTTACGGGCGACAAGCGAATCCGGCCGAGATGCCAGCAACCTCAGATAAGCGCCCACAATCGCGGTTTCGATCGGCTGGCCTGCTTGAAAGCGCCCGCGATCACAGGCTCCACTTCGCGCAGGACCTCGCGAAACCCGTTCGCGTACTGGAGCGCGATCGAGTCTCGGTTGGCTGCCAAGTCCATGGCCGCGCGCAGTGAAATCGTAGGCTCGGTGGTCACATCCTGGTCGCGCACCTCGCCCAAGCCACCGGCCTGGGCAAGCCGGATCGCGCGATAGACCTGCCTTGCGTCCTCGACCGTGGTTGCGGCGAGTACCGATTCGATTCCATCGGCCAGATCGATACCCGCAGGAACGGCAGCCAAGGGGGCCAAGAGCAACACGATGCCGAGGTTGGTGTTGGTACGTACAACCTTCCGGGTCGCTTCGATCGCTGCGACTACCGCGGGTCCAACTCCAATCGCGGAGGCTCGATCGAGCGGCCCCGCGATGGCCGTCGCGCTCAACAGGAAATCCGTGAAGTGCAGGTGGGGAAGATCAGCGCCACGATGGACGTTGCCCGGCTTGCGGGCGGTCAGTTCGAGCAAGCAGGCGAGCTGCGCCAGTCGCCCCGGGCTGAATCCCGGCACGGCGCAGGTTTCGCGTCCGAGCTGTTGTCTTCACAAGTCATGGTCGTCGCGTCAACACTTTGCCTGGAGCAGGGCCGTCAGGATCGCGGCGGCAACGTCGACGCCGGTCACGCGCAGAGCGCAGCGCCACCCGGGGACGGCGTTCACCTCCACCACCACCAGCTGACCGCGGTCAAGATCGGGAATGAGGTCCACGCCGGCAACCTCGGCCCCGATCGAGCGCGCCGCCGCGAGCGCAAGGCGCTCGGCTTCGGGCTCAAGCCGGCATGCCTCGGCACGCCCGCCCAGCGACACATTGGTGCGCCATTCACCGGGCGTCGCGTGTCGGCGCATGACGCCGATCACAGCACCTTGGAGCACCAGCACGCGAACGTCGTGGCCAGGATTGCGGACGAATCGCTGAAGATAGAGCACAGCCCCCAGTCGCTCGAGCGCGTGAAAGGTCCGCCAGGCCAGTTCCTTGTCGCCGATCCGAACCAGTCCGCGCCCCTCGGAGCCAAACAGCGGCTTGACCACGACGTCGCCCCCCAGCGCATCGAATGCCGCCAGCGCGTCGGTCGCCTTCTCGCCGGCCCAGGTGGGTGGGACCGGAATATCCGCGGCAGTGAGCAAAGCGCACGTAAGATACTTGTCCACGGCCGCCTCCACGGCCCGCGGTGGATTCATGACCGGTACTCCCGCCGCCGCGAGCCGGTGCAGGACATCCATCCGGAAGACAACCTGCTCGAGGCTCCCCGGCGGCATGATCCGCACCAGTACGCCATCGGCTGCCATGAGGTCATGCCCGGCGGCGACGACGCGGGTCCCGCGCATTTGTCTCGTCCGGATGGCGCGTGCACGCCAAGACGTTCACATCCACGCCAACCGCTGCCCAGGTGCGCGGAAACTCGACGGCACGCAACGACACGTCCATGTGCGCCGCCGCGCGCGAGGTCGGCCACGTGCCAGCCAGAGCCGGAAACCAAGGCGTACAGCGACTTCATCAGGCTCGCCGAAGTTGAGATGGCATCGGATGCGAATCTCGGATCCCGGTACGTCGATCCCCCGCGCGTTTCACGTCCCGAAGGATCTGGCCAATACATCCGGTTCGACGCGCCCGAAGCCATGAACCTTGCCTGTTTCGATGTTCTGGAATCTGACTTCGGCCGGGCTGAACAAGTGGGGGTCGACGGCGTAAAAGTCGTTGTTGTAGCGCGCGAAGATGTTGGCAAATGGCTCGCCGTGATCGCGAGAGCCGGACGATGGCACCGAGGGCCCGATGGCTTCCAGGCTAGCGTCGTCGCCGGTCACGACGAGAACCACACGCGCGCCGTAGAGAATCGCATCGTTGGTGCGGCCGATGGCGGCAAGGTCGTTGGCGGCGACCGGCGGCAAGGGCGCGGTGCCGTGGGCCGACACGATGCGAGCGAGATCGAAGTTGAGCGCAGCGAGCTTGTGCAGCGCGGTTTCGACCGAGCGAGCCGCGATCTGAATTCCTCCGGCCAAACTGGCCGTGGGTGCGGCAAGTAGCGTGACCGCCGTGGTCTCCACCCGGCATGCGGTGGCAATCTTGTTGATAACTGCCGGTGGCGGGGCCTTGCGTGTCTCCAGAACGCCCACGACCGACTCGGCCGTCTCACGAAACCCAATCGTGTCATAAATCGCCTCGCTGCCCGCCGCAGCGCCGCATGGGGCCCGAACCCATTGCGAAGAATTTCCCCTCCTTGAGCGCCCAGCCCGCATACTGGCTGGCCAGGCATGCCTGCACCGGATGGTCCGTGACAACCTGCACGATCGGGACGCCTCCGCCGCAAACGTCGCCCGGCAGAATCGAGACTTTGGCCAGACCGCCCAGGCAAACCCGAGCCAGACCGAGTCCGGCGAGCAAGCCGCCCGCCGTCTCGATGCCACAGTCGACGTACCGACCGCCCCCTTCGATCGCGTGCACGACGAGCCGGTGCTCCTCGGCATCGTTGCACAGCTCGTCGATCAGTTTCAGGGCGCGACCGTTCAGGGACATCTTCATCATTGACATGGACTTTCCGGCGAACCGAACGATCGAGAACGCGTATTCGTGTTGGTCGAATGATCGCGCAGATTATAAGGCTCTGGCGGGGTCGGAGAAATATTTCGGAATGATCAGGGCCGTCGCATGTTACCTCGTTTGTGCAGCAGCACGCTCCGGAACTGATGGTCCGGGCTGAAGAGCCTCTGATAGCTGAGCAAGACGACCGACACCGTCGCGACGGCCGTCCCGGACGCGATCAAGAACATGATCACGATCTGGTACTTGACCGCCTGCACCGGGCTGGTGCCTGCCAGCAACTGGCCGGTCATCATGCCGGGAAGGCTGACGATACCGACCACCATCATCGCGTTGATGGTCGGGACGAGTCCAGTCCGGATCGCGTGACGGATCGGTCGCGCGGCCTCCCAGCGTGTCGCTCCCAGAGTCAGGAGCGCGTCGACCTGGTCGCGGTTTCCCGACAGCTCGCTTCCAAGTCGATCGAGCCCAAGTGAGACTCCGTTGAGCATGTTGCCGAGAATCATCCCCAGCAACGGGATGGCATACTGAGGCGTGTACCAGGGCCGCACCTGCACAATCACGCCCAGAGCCAGCGCGGCCATCAACCACGAGCTGACCCAGGTCGCAGCGACGCTCCGCAGCCGGATTCCGGGATAACGGAATTCGCTACGCTCGATCGCCGCCATGCCCGCGATCAGTGTCATGATCGACATCATCGCCAGCACAACATACCAGCGGTCCACCCGGAATACCCATTCCAGCAGGAATCCGACCAGGAGAAGCTGAATGACCGTGCAGACTGAGGCGAGCAAGAGCCGGCGCTCGAGATCGAGCTTCAAGAGCACCGAGATCGCTCCGTTGATCACGATGAGCCCCGCTGCGATGCTGACCTGGAGATACGAGAGCTCGAGGTATGGTTTACTCATCATTTGTCTCCATTCGGAGCGACCCAGCGCGTAGCTCGATTTGATGGGCGGTCGTGCGAAGGGCCTGATCGAGGTCGTGGCTCACCCAGACGATCGCTCTGTTCTGGGCCCGAGCCGCCAGCCATCGGTCCAGCATCGCCTCGACGGCAAATGCGGCCGTGACATCAAGTGAAGCGGTTGGCTCGTCCAGGAGCAACACGGCGGGATCGAGCTGCAGTGCGCACGAGCGCAACGATCTGGGCCTCACCGCCCGAGAGACTGTGGCTCGGATTGGAGAGGAACGCCGCGTCTCGTCCCAGCGCGGCGAGAAGCTCGAGCGCGCGCTCGCGGTCGAAGCGTCGATCGGCATGGGCCTTGAACGCGAAAGGCAGGCGCAGGTTGTCCTCGACGGTGCCTTCGGAGAGCACTGGCCGCTGATGCAAGTAGATGACGTGCCTGCGATACGCGGGCACGGCATCGCCGTGAACAGTCCGGCCCTGCCAGCGGAACGAGCCCTCGTCGAGTGGGTCGAGCATCGCGATCGCGCGCAGCAGCACGGTCTTGCCCGCGCCGGACGGGCCGAGCAACGCCAGTCGGTCTCCGAAATTGACGGTGAAGCTCACGTTCCGGATCAGCCAACCCTCGCTGCTGGGAGCGCAGCGCCCGATTCCGCGGATCTCGATCGCCGGCGCGAATTCCGGAGGCAGTGTTGCCCTGGCGGCTTCGACCTTCGTCATTTTTCCTTCCCGGTCTTCGGGCATTCAACCCATTCGTTCAGCCAGGACTGGGCTCAGTGTATCGGTCGAGGACATCGTGCAGCCTGATGTGGAAGGGGCCAAGCTTGCCGCCGTAGTTACCCGAGGTGACGAGCGCGACGGCGCTCGCGTGCATCCTCGCCGCGCGAACGCCCGCGGCCGTCGCCCGCTCGACTGCGGTCAGTGTCAGTCCGTCGATCACGATCTCGTAGGCGCACCGAACCTCAGCAGGCATCGCGGTCGCGACCACGCCGCGCAGCGTCGCGGCGTATTCGGTGTTGGTGCTGGCGCGCAGGCTCTTGTATTTGCTTCCTACCTTCGAGCCGGAGCGCGCCATGCCTCCGGGGAACGGCAAGATCACGTCCGGGCACCGCCGCATCGCGGCGACGGCCGACTCGGCGGCCGCAAGTGTGGCGGCCGGCTCCTTGCCCATCAGGATGATATTGCCGCCGGCCACGCCTTTGACCGTGCCGAAGGTCTCCTCGCAGAGGAACTCGCCGTCCATCACCGGTATGCGCCAGTACCGTCGGCCGCCGATCCACTTGGAGATCTGCCAGCCGTCGCCGAAATAACGAAGCTTGCCCCCCACGCTGATCACCTTCTCGCCCACCGGTAAACCGTTGTAACACGCGGTGGTGGCGCACGTCATCACGCACTGGCCGACTCTGTTAGACACCGCTTTTTCCAGGGCGTCGCGTGAGAACGCAAAGATCAGAACGCTGACACCCGGACGACCGTCGGGTGTTTCCGCGGAATCCATCGCACGCTCGACGCCGGCCTCGGCGTCGCAGGCGATCACGCTGGTTGCGTAACCCGTCGCCGCCTGGCCGGCGACCGAAGCCCAGGCCGCCGAATCGGCCGTCACGATCAGCGCGCGCGGCCGTCATCGGAAAAGCCTCGGCGAACGTATCCGCCACTGGAGAGCTCAAAGGGACTATTTCGCCCGTCGAATTGGGCTCTGTCAAAATCGGCCATCCTTCACGTGACGACAGATTCCCGATTGCGGATCGAATGTTCCTGAGCCGTGCTTCCGACGTCCGTACTCATTCGACCAGCTCATGCTCGTGCAGATATTCGGTTTCGACGGGGTAATTCCGCCACCGGATCGAATACGAATCCTCGAACCATTTCTGGATGTCCGGCTCGATGTCACGGTCGTACTCCGGCGCGACGTGCAGCGTCTTGCCGTAGGTCTCCGCGCGGATCTCGCCCTCTTCGACGATCACGACACCTGCCTTGATCACGAAACGCGGCAGCTCGAACATCGTCTCCTGGTTGGCATTCGGAGTATAGATCGTGATGTCTGCATCGGCCCCCGGACCGAGGTGGCCTTTATGCCGGAGACCAAGGATCCGCGCCGGGCCGGCGCGGGTGATGATCGCGATCTCCGACAGCGAGTATTCGCGGTCGATGTCGGCCAGGGCGCTTTGCTCGCGCATCTTGCGGGGAACTGTCTTGAGCATGTCCTTGCGAAAGGTCCGGTCCATCAACAGCCGGATAATCTGCGGATACGCCAGGAATGAGCCGCCGTTGGGGTGATCGGTGCTCATCACGACCCGCCAGGGGTCTTGAACCAGCAAGTACCACTCGAGACCAATCGCCCACTGCCACGCGTGAACCAGGCTCGTGTTCTTGTATTCGATCGGCGTGATCCCGCAGCCCGCCTCGAGCTCGGTGTCGCTGCTGAACCACTTGGACTTGTAGACCTTGCTCAGGTAGTAACCCAGCGGACCATCGCCGGTCATGCTCGTGGTCTCGCCGAAGATAACCTGACCGACGTCCACCGTGATATTGGGGTGCGCATTGACGTAGTCGACCAGCGGTATCACTTTCGATGAAAACGAATCTTCGTCGTGGACGCCGCCTCCGTAGCTATGAAACTGGATATGCGTCATGTGTCCGCGATGCCCTTCCAGTACCTTCATAGTTTCGAGCGTGGTCGACCAGTTGCCGGGGAGGCCGAGGTTGTTGGCGTGGATGTGCACGGCGTGGGGCAATCTCAGCTCGTCGACCGCCTGCGCCACCGACCTGATGATCTGCCTGGGCGTCACTCCAAAGTGATCGACCGGTGAGTCGATGTCTTTGACGTTGCCGGACGGATGGCTCTTCCAGACCTCGACTCCGCCAGGATTGACGAGCTTGGCCGCATACGACTTCGCCGAGCTCAAGAGCCATCCGATCAATGCCTTCACTTTTTCGGGCTCACCTTGCTGGATCGACCTCATCAGGTAGTGGTTGTTGCCCATGAGTACGTAGAAGCCCTTGTCGATGCACGGGGTATCCTCGAATTCCTCGTGTGCGTGCCTGGCCGAGAGGGGCGGGATGGCGGCGTCGAAGGCCGTCGTGTAACCCATCCCCGCGTACTTGTAGCCTGTGGCAAATGTGCTGGGCACGTGTCCCATCGTTCCGCTGTGGGTGATGCTGGTACGCGGGACGGGCTTGTCGCGGCGCTTCTGCTCCGGGCACATCTTCCGCGCAGTGTTGACCTTGGGGCCGACGATGTGGCAGTGCATGTCGACTCCGCCGGGCATGATCACCAGGCCACGGGCATCGAGGACGCGCGCCGGTGTCGCTTCCGGGTCCGCGGGAGGCTCCACGATCCTGCGGCCGGCGATCCAGATGTCGCGCACCTGGCCGTCAATCCCGTTGGCCGGGTCGTAGACGGTCCCTCCGGCAATCTTGAAGTATTCTGTCACCATGAAGCACGACGCCCTTCCGGCACAGAGAATGGGACGGTCGCTTTCGCAAGCGTCGCGTCAACTGGCTCGCATCCAGACCTCGCCCTTACCCAGCGCCACCGCATCACCATGATAAAGCTGCAGCGCGGACTCGAGCAGCGCCCGGTCGACCGGGAAACCAAGTCGCTCGAGCTCGCGGAAGATGAGGCGGAGAAAGAGCGGTTGAAAGCTGCCGTGCGCGGAACGTGGGCAAGAGCTTGATGGGATCTGGGCCAAACAGTCCGATCGTTCCACGCTTCATGCCGGCACCGGTGCGGATGCCGCAGCTCCTGAAAATGAGGATCGTGCCAGCGATCATGCTGAACCCGGCCGCGTCGCCGCAACAGCCCGCGACCGCTATCGTGCCACGCCGCATGGCGGCGCCGATCTCGTCGCCCACGTCGCCGCCGATCAAGATGGACCCGTCGGTCATGCCGCGCCTGCTTCCGCGATACGCCGCGCCGATCAAGTGCCCCGCGCTTCCCGAAACATGGATCATGCCCCCGTGCATCTCGCCGCCTACCCAATCGCCGGCGCTGCCCTCGACTTTGATCTGCCCGCCCGTCATCTCACCGCCCAGATGCCGGCCGGCATTGCCGTGAACGTGGATCTCGCCGTCAGCCATCCCGTAGCCGATATAATGCACGCCGGCCAGATCTCCCTCGAAGTCCATCCGCGCGTCGGTGGGATCACCTGAGATCTGAAATAACTCGGCCAGCGGCAGCTTCTGGTTGCCCTGATAGGCCTCGATCCGCTCGATTTCGGCCAGAGACCTATCGCGCAGCCGGTCGGGAACGACCCCTTCGATCTCGACAGGAACCGAGGTACGTGCGCGGTATTTCAACGTCAGGGACATCATTCGGTTTCCATGACTGCGCATTATCGGACATCGTTCGTCCAATCAGGCGTGTTCCGCCACGAGCGCCCCATGATGCAGCGCCGCGCCATTCTCGCCAAACTTTGGGTTCAGGCACAACCAGCGGCCCCAGCAGTGGAATCATGGTTCCGACGAACAGGACGACCAGGATCATGATCGGCGCGGTCATGTCGAGGCTCAGGCCATCGAAAGTGGCGCGGATGAGCGGTGGCAGTAACAGCAGAGATGGGATCGAGCAGAGACAAGCCACGAGCCAAGCGGCTCCAGAACCCGCCCCAAGCCGCCCTGAAACGCCCAATCCCACGAGTCCCGCCAAGGTCGGCCACACAAACAGATAGCTGGCGCCGGGAAGCAAGAGCGCAGTGGCAAGGGACAGTACCAACCACCAGGAGAGCGCTCCCAGGCCGAGCGCCAGGTGCGAACGCCGCGTTCCCGACCAGCGCCAGCGACAGGGTTACGACCGTCGCAAGTAGAGCGCAGCCGCTTAAAATCGGCACGTCGAGTTTATGCCACGCGATGTGAGTTCCGCTGGAGAGGCCGCTGAGCGTGGACCACAAAACCCCCACCAGGAAAAGCACTCCCGTGCAGAGGAGGGACGCGCACATCGCGGCGAAGAGCACAAGGGCGCCGGCGAAAACGTCGACAATCCGGATCTGACCAGTCCGCACGCCGATCGCCGTGACCAAGAGGAACAACAGCCCCGCTGCGAGCGCAAGCGGTATGGCCCAATCCGTCGGGTAATATACAATGACGCGGCTCAAGATCGAAGAATAAATCACGTCGTCACGCTTCGCGTTGTCGAGATCGAGCCTGCCAAACTGCTGGGCCGTCGCCAAGGCGTTTTCGCCTTGGTGCTGAAGCGTGGAAGGGTCGAGGTTTTCCGGAGTATCCTCGGCGCTATGGTAATAGGCCACGCCTCCCCCGAAGGCAAAGTTCAGACCATCGATCCCCGCGCGCTTGAAAGTCGTCAAATCGGTATCATTGGGCATCATCCGATAAATATCCATACTCAGTGAGGTCGCCAGCGGGTGCGGTGCACACTGTGCGTACCGGCGAATCAACCAGCCGTTGCGATCGCTTGTCTCGAACATGATCGACGGCCCGGAATTGCCCCGCGCATCGAAGTTCAAGACGACGCCGACCTCCTTGGCCCAGGGATGCTCATTGACAAACAACTGCGAGCCGTGGAAGCCGTTCTCCTCGCCGTCGTTGAACAGGGCGATCACATCGCGATCGAGCGGCGGCCCAGCCTTCAAGGCGCGAATTGTCTCGAGCACAACCGCGACGCCCGAAGCATCGTCCCCCGCGCCGGGGGCGGCCGGAACGGAGTCGTAGTGAGCGCTCAGCATGAGGACCTTCTTGCCGGGTAAGCCCGTTCCCGTCAGCCGCGCGAGTACATTTCGTGCTGGCAAGTTTCCGCTCCTGGGCGACTGGATCTCGGGCGACAGTCCAAGCTCCTCGAGCTTCCGGAACAGCACGCCGCGAACGCGCTCGGCTTCGGACGAGCCCATCGGATGCGGCACGCGGGCGATGTCCTCGACGTGCTGGTGCGCTCGAACCGCGGAGAACATCTCGCCCGGGGCATCAAGTGGCAGCGGAGCGGGAGGCTTCTGGGCATCGACCGCCAGCCACGAAACGGCGACAGCCCATGCGACTGCCCCCCCAAGCCGCCAGCGACCTTTACCCACGTTCATGACTCCGCGTCCAAGGTTTGATTGGGCCGATCGCTTGGTGCAACGTGGCGGCTCGGGTGCCCAAGCCCGGCCCAATCGACCTCTTGGATTCTGCCGGATGGAATGCCTCGACGCAACTTGAGACCGAAGTCAGTCGAGTGCGCCCTCGTACGGCTGGCTCGATCAGTGGGATCCGTCCAGGTGTCGCACCGCCCTCGCGCGGCGGTGTTTCGCGGCGCACTGCGCCAGACGATACCATGCCCAGCCGGGACGCCTGATGGACCTAACTCATTAAGGAAGCAACTGGTGCGAATTGTGGCCGCCGAGCTGCAACCGGCTTCGGGCGTGGTGCAAAGCGACGCTACAAGGCTGCATTTTGAAAACGGAGTGTACCACGAGTTTTCGTCCGCGACGGCCGGCGATCCAAACTCAGAAGTAGAACTGAAAGCTGCGCCCAGAATGTGTCATTGGTCTTTGAGAAATGCTCGGGGCTATAGTACACAGGTTGACCGAAGATTGCGTGTTCCCAATCAAAGTAGATTTTCACAAACTTGTTCAGATACCAGTTGAAACCAACGTCGACCATATACGCCTTGTTGCTCCACAGATTAGGGTCGGCGAACCCGGCGGTGAAGACTTGCTGGCCGACGGTCAGCTCGCTGAATCGTGCCGTTGGCTCAAAGGCGCCCAGGCCGAAGCGCCCGAGTCTCAGGTCGAAGGGGTGGATGGGATCGATCAGGCCCGTTTCCGTCCGGGTCTCGCCGGTGACGAGGTAGGCCGCCTGCACGAAGTACCCATTGACCGGAACACGGACCGGCCGCGGACCACTGGTACCGATCGCCCAGCTTTCGTAGCCCGAATCCCAGGCGCCCAGCAACGACAGCCCCTGATAAAAATACGCTAGATGCATCTCCCAGAGCGCACGCACGCCGCGCTCACGGACATTGTCATTGAACGCGAGGAACGGGACGTTGGCGGAATTGAAAGCCGCCGAGCTGTCCAGCGGCGCTGAGGACGCGTTGGCAGAGGTTCGCAGCACGGCCGGATTCAGGGGATTGTCCTCGTTGCCATACGCGGCCGAACCACCCACGTTCAAATTCCGCAACGCGGACAGCCACGACTCGCTCGACACGGTTCCGAACGGCTGGAAATTCAGTAATCCGATCACGTCCGGCGTGTTCTTGAAGGGCTGATACGAATTGCGCTGGCCGTTGAACGCACCGACGGAATACTCCATCCGTTCGTCGAAAAGCTCACCGGAGGCGGTCGCTCCGAGCTGGCGATTCAAGGCGAAGTTGACGTTGTAGATACTCCGCTCGGGAGCAAACAGGTCCCAGACATTGATCTTGTAGAACTCGTACGTGTAGGGAGTCTTGAATCGCCCGAACCGCAGTTGAAGTCGCTTGTCGTAGTTGAAGTTGAGAAACGCATTGAGCAGGTTAAAACTGTCATACGCCTGCTGGAACGAGATCTGATACTCAATCGGCTTCGTGACGTGGCCGTCGAAGTAAAGCCGCGCGCGCGGAAGGTAAAACCCGCTGGTTACCGGACTCTCCACCGAGGGCAGGAAAAACCGCGCATCCGCCTGGAGGAGGAACCGGAGCTTCAACAGCAACTCGGCGTCATCCGTCGCGAGCTCGATACCCTCGCGCCCATAGTTGTAATGCACTCCCAAAGGCAGCTTGCCGAGAACTCGATTCCCGGCTTCCTGTTCATCGAATTCTCTCGTGAAACCTCCCTCCCCTTGTGTCACGCGGCCACGACCACGATCGTCGGTGTCAGCTGCGCCTGGGCCGTCGACCGCATCGGGCGTCCAGCCCTCGATGTAGCCCGTTCGCTGGCTCGGTTGGCCCCGGCTCGCCGCGAATTCCTGGCTGAGCTTCTGGTACTTTTCTTTCAGGTCCTGGTTCTCTCCGCGAAGCTCGCCAACGACCTGCTCCATCCGGCGCAGCCGCTCAAGAAGCTTGGTCGGGGACAGCTCGTCGGACCCCTCGGCGGTCGAACCGGCGGGAAGCGCGGGCACTGTCGGCAACGGATCTTGCGCGGACGCGAACGCACCCCAGCTCACCAGCGACGCGGCCAGCAGGAAAGGCGCGATTCTCGAGCGTCTGCGCCCGGCAGTTGCGCGCGGCGACGTCGTCCTCCCTCGGTGCCGCATGTGGAGAAGAACGCAACGGATTCCAGGTTGTTCAGTCTGCTGCTCGCGACGCACTGGCTGGCAGCCCGGGGTCGGGAGACAGCCAGATAATATGGTGAAGATCGGTGCCGGCTTCGTCGTGGTCGACATCCCTGCTCGTCACCCTGGTCACGCATGCATTTTTCCGCGCAGAGTATGGCACGTCCCGTATTGGAACCGATCGGCTTCCCGGGCCTGTCGACTGAAGCAATTTTGCAATTTACGACGATTGTAACCGCGAAATCCGGTCGTGCGGGCCGGCTCGACCGGTTCCCGTGCGCGGCTGGCTCGACGAAGACAGCAGGCTGGGGGTGCCGGAGAACGTCCGTCAGCCCTACGGCCGTTCCCAGATCAGTTTGACGCAGCCGCTACTTGACCGAGGGACTGAACGTCGATTAGCGTTTGCTCGAAGAGACGCCGGATTTCGAGCGAAAACTTCGCGAACCGCGGCCTCGTACGCCGCCCGATCGTGCGCGAATTCGAGAATTCGTTGCTAGCTCGCCAAGCTCGGGCTCCGGCGCACGCCGCACTTCGAGCCAAACCGGCTGATCCCAAAGTCATCTCGTGGGGGTTCAATCGGCCATGCGACCATCGAATCATTCGTCTCGCCGCGATTTCATCCGCACGTCGGGTCTGGCGGCGGGCGCGGCACGCTCGCCGTTCCCGCGAATGCACACGCCGCCGCCGCTCAGCCGGCCGCGGATCGCAATCCGGACGCCGTGCTCGCCCGGCTGATCGAGGGAAACAAGCGATTCGTGAAGGGAGAGCTCGCCCATCCCGGGCGGCAGCCGGAGGACTTCGCTCCGCTCGCACAGGGCCAGGCCCCGCTGGCCATCATCGTCGGATGCGCCGACTCACGAGTCGGCGCCGGAAGTGATCTTCGATCAGGGCGTCGGCGATCTGTTCGTGGTGCGGATCGCGGGCAACGTCGTGGGTGGCGCGGGGGCCACCGTGAAGGGGAGCATCGAATTTGCCGTCGCCGAGCTTGGCGTCCGCCTGATCGTCGTGCTGGGGCACGGGGCCTGCGGCGCGGTCAAGGCCGCCGTCGTGCACATCGACGCCAACGACGACTTGCCCGGGTCAATTCGCGAGCTCGTCGACCTGATCCGGCCGGCGGCCGCCGCGGTGCGAGGAAAGCCGGGTGACAAGCTCGAAAACGCCATCAAGGCGAATGCCGAGCTCGGCGTCGCGCGGCTCAAGGAACTGGATCCCATCCTCGCAAAACTCGTCAAGAGCGGAGAGCTGAAAGTCGTGGGCGCGGTTTACGACCTTCAATCCGGATCCGTGAATTTTTTGAGTTGAACACGATCGTCACGCTTGCGGAGAATCGAGCCCGGCGGCCCGTGATCTCGGCCATGATTGGGCGACCGGCCTTGCAAGGTCGACACGACCAAAGCCGTATCCGTGCCGGCACGAGACGCCTCAGATTCTTGGGAGCAAGACCCTCGACCAGACCAAAGCTGCGCCTGTTCATCGCCAACCGGAATCAATGTTCGCGTCGAGGCCGCTCTCGAAGAGGCCCCGGCGACATTCATCAATGACAGACGTCACACAGATCATCTCGGCGATCGGACAGGGCCAACCCCAGGCCGCGGAGCGGTTGCTCCCCTTGGTTTACGACGAGCTTCGCCGGTTGGCGGCGGCGCGGCTGGCGCAGGAGTCGCCCGGCCACACGCTGCAAGCGACGGCGCTCGTCCATGAAGCCTATCTGCGGTTGGTGGACGTCGACGCCGCACCGCGCTGGGACGGGCGCCATCACTTCTTCGCCGCCGCGGCGGAGGCGATGCGGCGGATCCTGGTCGAGGCGGCGCGGCGCAAGGCCCGCCGCAAGCGCGGCGGGGGGCAGCGGCGGATCGACCTCGTCGACCAGGCCGCCGAGGATCCGGACGAGCAGCTCCTCGCCCTCGACCAGGCGCTCGATCAACTGGCAGCCGAAGACCCGGTCGCCGCGCGGGTGGTTGAGCTCCGCCAGTTCGCCGGCCTCGGACATGAGGATGTCGCGGCTACCCTCGGAATCACCGTGTACCGCGCCCGCCAGAAGTGGACGTACGCCCGGGCCTGGCTTCACGATGCCTTGGGCGGCTGAGACGTCACGCCGAAGCCGGCGGCAAATCTCCCAGATAATTTTCGACAGCTTTCGCACCAGACGGCGCATATAGAGCTGACCCCCACGAGTGGAGCACCCTCATGCCGCTCGACCCGCAACGCGTGCAGGACGTGTTCCTGGCAGCAGTTGAGCTTCCGAATCCCGCCGATCGCGCCGCGTTTCTCGACAGTGAATGCGCGGCCGATGCGAAGCTGCGCCGTCGTGTCGAGTCGCTGCTGCGGGCCAGCGATCATCCCGATCGCTTCCTCGATCAGCCCGTGATCGGCTCGGCCGCCTGCGCGGACGTATTGCTGCCGACGCCAAGCGAACCGGATCCTTCCGACAACGGCACAATCTATTCGCTGGGCCTTACCCGTGCGCTTGACCGAGGCACGGAGAGGCAGCCTCGCGCCAGCAAAGCGGCCTCGAATCCGATTCGCGATGGCGCAGGCACCCGCATCGGCCCGTACAGGCTGCTCGAGAAGATCGGCGAGGGGGGAATGGGCTGGGTCTACCTCGCCCGGCAGGAGAAGCCGGTGCGGCGCCGGGTTGCACTCAAGATCATCAAGCCCGGCATGAATTCCGAGCAGGCGATGGCCCGATTCGAGGCCGAGCGGCAGGCCCTGGTATTGATGGATCACCAGAACATCGCACGAGTTCTCGATGTTGGAACGACCCGCACCGGCCGACCCTTCTTCGTCATGGAGCTCGTGCTGGGCGCGTCGATCACCGAATATTGCGACCGAAATCAATTCACGACCAAGGAGCGATTGCAGCTCTTTATCCCCGTTTGCCAGGCTATACAGCACGCCCACCAGAACGGAATCATTCATCGCGACGTCAAGCCGTCGAACGTCCTGGTGACCGTCCACGACGGCAAGCCCGTCGTCAAGGTCATCGACTTTGGCGTGGCCAAGGCGATCGAACAGCGGCACACCGAGCGGGCACTGCGCACGCAGTACGGCTCGATCATCGGCACGATCGAGTACATGAGCCCCGAGCAGGCCGAATTCAGCGCCGGGAATCGACACCCGAAGCGACATCTACTCGCTCGGTGTGCTGCTGTACGAGCTGCTGACCGGGACCACACCGCTCGAGCGCCACACCACCTTCGGCTCGCCGTATGCCGAAATTCTGCGCCGGATCCGCGAGGACGATGCCCCCAAGCCGAGCATGCGTCTGGGCGCGTCGAAAGACACGCTGTGCGCGATCTCCGCGCAACGCAAGACCGAGCCCGCCCGGCTGATGAAGCTCTTGCGCGGAGAGCTCGACTGGATCGTGATGAAGGCACTCGAGAAGGACCGGACACGACGGTATGAATCCGCCAGTGCGCTGGCCCGCGACATCGAGCGATTCCTGGACGGAGACGCCGTCGATGCCTGCCCACCGTCGACGGTCTACCGATTGAGGAAATTCGCCCGGAAGAATCGCGGTGCGATCACGACGGTCGCAGCGTTTGCCGTCTTGCTTCTGGCCGGGGCGGTGCTTGGCACTTTTCAGGCGATCCGCGCCACGAGCGCGGAAGCCGCGGCCATTCGCCAGGCTAAGCGTGCGAAGATCGCCGAAGAGCAATCGAGGCACGAGGCCGACCGCGCGGTCGCAGCCGAACGGCAGACCGCTTCGGAGCGCGATCGCGCCATTGCGGCGGAGAACCAGTCAAAAACCGACGGGGAAAAGGCCGAGCAATCGGCCATTCTGGCGAATGCGGTGCTCCGGTTTTTCCAGGACCAGGTGCTCTCGGCCGCCCGGCCTGAGGGATTCGAGGGCGGCCTCGGAAAGGACGTGACCATTCGCAAGGCGATTGACGTCGCCGAGCCGCAGATCGCAGGAGCATTCCCGGGACAAGGGGCCACCGAGGCGTCCGTTCGATCGGTCCTGGGCGATACCTACTACTACCTTGGCGAGCCCGGGCTCTCCGTGCGGCAGTGGGAGCGTGCCCTGGCACTTCGGGTCGCCGCTCTCGGCCCCGATCATCCCGACACGCTCTCCAGCCAGAATAGCCTCGCCGTGGCTTACTGGGCCGCCGGCCACCCCGATCGGTCGATCCCGCTGCTCGAGCGCGCTGTCCTGGCGCGGGGTGCCAAGCTCGGCCCAGACCACCCCGAAACCCTGCAAAGCCAGAATTACCTTGCGCTGGCCTACCAGGCCGCCGGCGACCTTGACCGGGCCATCCCGATCTTCGAGCGCACGCTCGCGTCGCGTGCGGCCCGGCTCGGCCCGGACCACCCCGACACCCTCGCCACCCAGAGCAACCTCGCCAACGGCTATCGGGTCGCCGGCCACCTGGAACGCGCGCTGGCTCTGAGCGAGCGCACCGTCGCCAGCCAGTCCGCCAGGCTCGGTCCGGACCACCCCGATACCCTCTCCAGCCGGAACACACTGGCAAACGCCTATCGTGACGCCGGCCACAATGATCGTTCTATTCCTCTCCTCGAGCAGACGCTGGCGATGGGGATCGCCAAGCTCGGCCCGGACCATCCGAGAATCCTGATCGCTCAGAGCATCCTGGCCACCGCATTGCTTGCCAGCGGCCAGCGGGACCGGGCCATTCCTCTCTTTGAACGCACCCTGGCGGCGCAATCCGCGAAGCTCGGGCCCGACCACCCCGACACGCTTACCGGCCAGACCGACCTCGCCAACGCGTACCGGGACGCCGGGCAGAATGACCGTGCGATCCCGACTGCTCGAGCGCACGCTCGAGACCTTGACTGCCAAGCTCGGCGCCAGCCACATCAGAACACTGGCCGCGCAGAGCAGCCTGGCCAACGCGTACCGTGATGCCGGGCAGCTCGATCGCGCGATCCCGCTCTTCGAGCGCACACTGAAGGCACGCTCGGAGAGGCTCGGACACGACCACCCTGATACGCTTGCCAGCCAGCACAAGCTCGCAAACGCCTACCGCGACGCCGGCCGCGATGAACGCGCGATCCCGCTCTTGGAGCGGACCCTGGCGGCCGCCACCACCAAGCTCGGCGCCGACCATCCGAGCACGCTCACCACGCGCTGCGACCTGGCGTGCGCCTACGCCGCTCGCGGCAATTCCGCCCGGGCCGAGACCATGCTCGCGATGTCCTCGCTGCGCGGAAACAGAAGCTCGGTGCCCAACACCCCCAGGTTGCTCACACGTTGGCGGAACTCGGGAGCGTTCTGCTCGAGCAGCAAAAGTGGGCCGAGGCGGAACCGCTGCTTCGCGCGGGACTCGCGATCTGGGACGCGTGCCTCCCCGATGACTGGAATCGGTTCAACACGCGGAGTCTCCTGGGCTACAGCCTTCTCGGCCAGAAGAGATACGCTGAGGCGGAGCCGCTGCTTGTGACCGGATATGAGGAAATGAGGAATCGCGAAGCCATCGTACCCGCGTCCCAGCGATGCCACCTGAGCGAAGCCGCCAAGCGAACCGTGCAGTTGTACGAAGCCTGGGGAAAACGCGATCAGGCCGCCGCCTGGCGAGCCAGGCGGATCGCGGCTCCCGCCCGGCACAACCCTGATCCATGGGATTGCGGGCCAACCCGTGATCGTCCGCGATGATCAATTGCCAACTCAGAGCAGCCCGCGATCCCGCGTCGACCAGCGGTTCAGAGCGAGCACGAACCACGATTCCGCGCTTGGCGGGGAGCTAACCAGTGATGAAGACTGACAACGGTACGATTCCGGGGTCGATCCGGGCGGTGCTGCGGGGCATCGGGCAGGTCTTCTTCCAGGAAAACGCCCTGACGGGCGCCCTGTTCGTGGTGGGCATCGCGCTCGGCTCGCCGCTCATGGCCCTCGGGGCGGTCGCCGGCTCGGCGATCGGCTGGGCCACGGCACGGGTCCTGAAATTCGACGAATCGGAAATTCGCGCGGGGATCTACGGCTTCAATTCGGCGCTGGTCGGGATCGCCACGCTGTTCTTTTTCAAACCGGGGGCCGTGAGCTTCATCTTGCTGGTCGTCGGCTGCGTGGCGGCGGCCGCCCTGACCCGGCTGATGCCGGCGGTATCTGCCGTTCCCGACCTACACCGCTCCCTTCATCGTCACAACCTGGGCGGTCTATTTCCTGGGACTGGCCCTGGGTGCGGCCCAGATCTGAGCCGGGCGGGCCGCCGGTGGCGGCCGGATTTGTCGAGGCGACGGCCCACGGCATCGGCCAGGTGATGTTCCAGGCGAGCGTCTGGACGGCGCTATTCTTCCTCGTCGGGCATCGCGGTCGAACGACTGGAAACACGCGGTGTGGGTCAGTCGCTGGCGTCAGCGATCGGCATGCTCGTGGGGATCTACCACCACGAATCGTCGGAGGAAGTGGCGGCGCTCGGGCTATACGGCTACAACGCGATCCTGGCAGCGATCGCCTTGTTCCTCTGGCGGCGGTCGCTGATCCCGCCGCTACTCGGGATCCTGATTTCCGTGCCCCTGGTCGAGAACTTCCCGTCGCTCGGGTTGCCGACCTTGACTGCGCCCTTCGTGCTGGCGACCTGGCTGGTACTCGCGCTGGGATGGCTCGAAGAGAGGCTGTTCGGGCGGCGCGTGCCGTCGCCGCTGACCGAGTCGCGACGGCCGCGCGACGCCCCCACGGTGGCAATCCGTTCTGTCGAGTCGAGGACGTTCTCTTGGAGTCTTGCTCATGCATCTGTCACCGCAAGAACGCGACAAGTTGCTGATCTTCGTGGCCGCCCAGGTCGCCAGGGCGCGAAAGGAACGCGGGCTGAAACTCAACGTTCCCGAGGCGATCGCCTTGATCACGGCCGAACTGCTGGAGATGGCCCGCGACGGCAAGTCGGTCGCCGAGATCATGAGCGCAGGCCGCGAGATCCTGGGCCGCGGCGACGTGATGGAGGGCGTGCCGGAGATGGTCTGGCATGATTCAGGTCGAGCCGACGTTTCCCGACGGCATCCAAACTGGTCACCATCCACGATCCGATTCACTGACGGCCGCCGGCAGATTCCACAACCACCGCAATTTCTTGGAGGCACACCATGGTTCCGGGCGAGTACGTCTTCGACGGGCCCGATCTCGAGCTCAACGCGGGCCTTCCGGTCGTGACGATCAGGGTCAACAACACAGGCGACCGGCCGGTGCAGGTCGGTGCCCACTACCATTTCTTCGAGACCAATCGGGCGCTGGTCTTCGACCGTGAAAAGGCCTACGGCATGCGCCTGGACCTGCCAAGCGGCACCTCGGTGCGGTTTGAGCCGGGCGACGTCAAGGAGGTCAGGCTGATCCCCTACGGGGGCCGCCGTGTGATCTACGGATTCAACGGCCTGGTCATGGGCCGGCTCGACGATCCGTACACCCGCCAGACCAGCCTGAAGCGTTGCATCGAGCAAGGCTACGGCCATAAACCATCGAAATGAACTGCGGCGTCGCGATCCATTCCGATCACCAGGTGTCAGAGGGCAACACGATGAGCGTGCAACTTTCGCGAAAAGCTTACGCCAAGAAGTACGGCCCAACCGTCGGCGATCGCATCCGGCTGGCGGACTCCGAGCTCTTCATCGAGATCGAGCAAGACTATCACCGACTACGGCGAGGAATCGATCTTCGGTGGCGGCAAGTCGATCCGGGACGGGCAGGACCAGTGCCCGCTCGACGAGCCGATGAGCCCGGATCACTGCGACCTGATCATCACCAACGCGGTGATCGTCGACTACTGGGGGATCGTGAAAGGCGACATCGGCATCCGTGCCGGGCCGGATCGTCGCGGTCGGCAAGTCCGGCAACCCACTGACCCAGCGGGGGCGTCGACCCCGGCTGGTCATCGGGCCGGGCACCGAGATCATCGCCGGCGAGGGGCGGATCTGCACCGCCGGGGGCGTCGACACTCACATCCACTTCATCTGCCCGCAGCAGATCGACACGGCCATCGCATCGGGGATCACGACGCTGATCGGGGGCGGCACCGGCTCGGCGACCGGGACGTGGGCGACCACTTGCACGCCCGGGGCATGGAACATCATGCGGATGCTCCAGGCATTCGAGGGACTGCCGATCAACGTCGGCATTGCTCGGCAAAGGCAACGGAAGCATGCGCCAAGCCGCTGCGCGACCAGGTCGAGGCCGGCGCCTGCGGGCTCAAGCTGCATGAGGACTGGGGCACCACCCCGGCCGTCATCGACACCAGCCTTGCGGTGGCCGACGAGTACGACATCCAGATCGCGATCCACACCGACACACTCAACGAGTCGGGGTTCATCGACGACTCGATCGCGGCGATCAAGGGCCGGGCGATCCATAGCTTCCACACCGAGGGAGCCGGCGGCGGCCACGCCCCGGACATCATCAAGATCGCCGGCCTGCCCCACGTCCTGCCGTCGAGCACAAACCCCACCCGCCCGTTCACCGTCAACACGATCGATGAACACCTCGACATGCTGATGGTTTGCCATCACCTCTCGAGGGATATCCCCGAGGACGTGGCCTTCGCCGAAAGCCGGATCCGAGCGGAGACGATCGGCGCCGAGGATGTGTTTCACGACCGCGGCATCATCAGCATGATGAGCTCTGACTCGCAGGCGATGGGCCGAATCGGCGAGGCAATCGTCCGGTGCTGGCAGACCGCGCACAAGATGAAGGTGCAGCTCGGCCCGCTCGAAGGCGACAGCAGTCGCAACGACAACGAGCGCGTCAAGCGGTACGTCGCCAAGTACACGATCAATCCCGCCATCACCCACGGCCTCGCCGAGCATGTCGGAAGCATCGAAGGGGGTAAGCTTGCCGATCTATTGCTGTACAAGCCCGAGTATTTTGGCGTGAAGCCCGAGCTGGTGCTCAAGGGGGGATTGATCGTGTCCGCGCAGATGGGCGATCCCAATGCCAGCATCGCGACTCCGCAGCCGGTCTACCCGAGGCCGCAGTTCGCCGCCTTTGGTCGCGCGCTCGCGAAATCGTGCGTGTCGTTTGTCTCCAAGGCGGCCCTCGGCAACGGCATCGTCGAGCGCTACGGCCTGGAGCGAGAGGTGGTGGCCGTCTCGCATTGCCGCGATATCGGCAAGAAGGACATGCGCCGCAATGAGGCTACCCCGGAGATCAAGGTCGACGCGGATACGTACCAGGTGTGGGTTGATGGGAAGAAGGTCAGCTCCGAACCGCTCAAGGTTTTGCCGATGACGCAGAGGTATTTCCTGTTTTGAATCGCGCCGCACCGGCGTTTTCGGGCCCGCACCGCAGTTTGAGTTCATCGCCGTCGACTGAAATGAATTTACGCTTGCTCCAGATTGCCGACTCGGCGCTCCCGATTGGCGGCTACACCCATTCGTGGGGGCTGGAGGGGGCCGTCGGCATGGGCCTGGTGCGTGACGCCGAAAGTTTGGAACACTGGACGAGGCATTGGCTGCGCACCGCGCTTGGTCCGCTGGAGGGCGTCATCGTGGCGTCGAGCTGTCGGCTCGTCCGCGCGGGCCAGGGTGCCGGCCTGGTCGCTCTCAACCGCGGTGTCGAAGTCGCGATTGTCCCCGCCTCGACCCGCCACGCCAGCCGCGAGATGGGTGAGCAGTTGCTGGCGCTGGGGCAACTTGGTCGTGGAGCAGGGGGGGCCTTGCCGAATTCGCCGAGGACCAGCAACACGAGCATGACGGGTGGCACCACTGCGTGGCCTTTGGCTTGCTGGGCGCGGTCGCGGGCGCAAAGCCTGCGGACGTCTTGACGGTGTACCTGCACCAGGCCGCACTGGGTATGATCGGCGCGGGGTGCGCACGATCCCCGTCGGCCACACGCACGGCCAGCAGATACTGGCCTATCTCCACGACGATATCACCGAGCTGGCCGCGGTACTCGTCGACCGCGATCCCGAAACCGCCGGCGCCGGCTGCCCCTTCTACGAGATCGTGTGCGATGAACAAACTCGTCTTTATGCCCGAATGTTTCGATCCTGATCCTGGCGCAGACCTTCACGAGCCGCCCGCGCGGCTCCGGCGGCGCCGCGCCGCCTGGCGCGGCGCCTTTCACAAGGATCCCGAGGCACGATCATCTGGGGCGGCCGGGCCCGGCGCGCTACGCCGGGCCCTCGCGCAGCGTGTACACGATTGGCGTGGCCGGGCCGGTCGGCTCCGGAAAAACGGCCCTCGTCGAACTGCTGTGCCGCTCGCTGTGGCCCGAGATCAATCTGGCGGTCATCACCAACGATATCTACACGCACGAGGATGCCGAATTCCTGTCCCGTCGCGAGGCGCTGCCCTTGGAGCGCATCGTCGGCGTGCAGACCGGCGGCTGCCCGCACACCGCCATCCGCGACGACGCCAGCGCCAACTTGAGCGCAGTCGCAAACCTCCAGCGGCAGTTTCCTGATCTCGAGCTGGTCGTGATCGAGTCCGGCGGCGATAACCTCACCGCCGTATTTTCTCGCGAGCTGGCCGACCGCTTTATCTTCGTGATCGACGTCGCCGAAGGCGACAAGATTCCGCGCAAGGGGGGACCCGGCATCTGCAACAGCGACCTCCTGGTCATCAACAAGACCGACCTGGCCCCGCACGTCGGGGCCGACCTCGACGTGATGCGCCGGGATAGTCGGAAAATGAGGGGTGAGCGGCCGTTCCTGCTCGTCAGCCTCCGCCAGAAAGAAGGTGTCGAGGAGGTGATCGAGTGGGTGCGCGAGCAGTTCGCATCACGCGCGAAGACCACCTGACGCCTCCCGAGTTTCGTGGACTCTGCCTGTCCAGCCAAGAGGCGGCCCGGATCGGCGGCGCCCGGATCGAACTGGTCGACTCGGCCGGCGAAACCCGTCTGGGGGCTTGCTACCAGCAGGTGCCCGTGCGCGTGCTGCCGCCGTTCCACTTCGAATCCGAGCCCGCCGCCTTGCTCTACCTGATCAACCTCACCGCCGGCCTCATGGACGGCGACGGTCATTTCATCGAGATCAAAGCGCGCAAAGGCACGCGGGCCGTGGTGACCGGCCAGTCGGCGACCCGCGTTCACCCCGCACTCGCCAGCTTCGCGACCCAGCAATGGACGGTTGACGTCGAGGACGACGCCTGTCTGGTCGTCTTGCCGGGCCCGCTCATCCCGTTCCGCGGCAGCAGGTACTTCCAGCGCGTGCGCGTCGAGCTTGCCCCGCGCGCCCGGCTGATCTGGGGCGACATCTGGCTGCCCGGTCGCTACGAGCGCGGCGCACAGTCCGAGCGATTCCAGTTCGAGCGGATCGTCCAGGACCTGGAAGTGCGACGCGCGGGTACCCTGGTCTACCGCGACCGCTTCCGATGGGATGGTCCCTGGACGCCCGAGGACGTCGACTGGCACTGGGGCGGCGCGTCCGCCTCGGGCAGCCTGCTCGTGGCGGGGCCCAGATCCGAGTCCGATACCGTTGCCCAGTCGAGCGCAGACGCAAGGCGCTCGGTTTTTCACCTCGACTCAGGAGAGAGCTGCATCCGCTGGTGCGGCAGTCCCGCGGCCGTCACCGCCGACCTGGTGCAAAACGCACTGCAGCTCGCCGCGGCCTGGACCGGCGGACCGGGCGCTCGTCCCTGGCTGCTCGCCTCGAGCGACCTCGCGCCGAACCACTGGTTCACGACTCCGATCAGAACTTGACGAGGAAGCTGACCCCGCCGGTCATCTGGCTGTGGCTGGTGTGGGCGCCGTTGACCCCGAACGCCGGTGCACCGGCAAAGTCGCCGCGGATCTCGGGGCGAAACTCCAGGTATTTGCAAGGGTGCCAGTTGAGGCCAAGGGTCACCTCGGCGTAGTTGGTGTTGACGCCCGTGCGAGTGCCCTTGACGTCATCGAACCACTCGGCGCGGAAGTTGGTGTCGAGCGTCGGGACCATGTGGAAGATTCCGATCGTGTACAGTCCATACCACGAGCCGGTACCGACCGGAGTATTGGCATCCCAGCCCATGTTGTTTTGAATGATTTGAGTAAACCGCTCGGTCCAGTTTTGCTGCAGCCGCAATTCGACCATCGTGACGTAGTCGCCGGCCAGGTGCGGGGCGGCGAAGATGGCGTTCGGTCCCGCGTAGACCGAAGCGGTCAGCCGCGTCCTCCGCTCGTCGGTCACCCAGTAGTTGACCTGGCCGATGTAGCAAATTGACCGTGAGCTGCGCTGAACGAAGAAGGTGTTGGCACCGAGAGTCATGCCGTTCCAGACGTCCAGGCGGTCAGTGACGTGCAGGTCGGTCACCCAGCCAGTGAACGCACCGTCCTGCGAGTAGAAGAATTGATAGTCGCTGGAGTAGAACGGCCGGTAGGGGGCGAGGAACCCATTGTAGCCGATGATGGTGTTCATTCGACCGATCTTGAAGTCGACGCCGCCGTCGGTGACGATCGGCAGATGGGCCGAGAGGTAGAGGTCCCGGAAATCCTGACCGAAGTGGGGGTCGCCAACCGGGAATCCGATGCCTCCCTTGGGTGCGCCCAGGGCTGCGTCGGCACCGGCGAAATACCTCATCATGAAGCCGAGATTGAACGTGTCCTGCTGGAGCGGCTTCTCGACCACCCAGCCAATCTGGTTGACGAGGAACTCGTTGCCGAAGCGGTTCTGACGGGTTTGCACCGAGAGGATCCCGGTTCCGGTCGAGGCGCCCGTGTAGCCGCCCTCGACCCAGCCGAAGGTGCGAATGCCGGTATCGCCGAAGAGATCACGCAACCGGAAAAAATCCATCAGCACATTCACTTGCGAGACGGCGGTGGGACCGAGCCGGGGCGGGCCGAGCAGCTGGGCGATGTCTTCCTGCAATTCGCCAGGCAGCGACTCGAGCTCAAGACCCGTGCTGGGTGTCGGCCGAATCAATGCCGGCTCATCCGGCTGATAAATGCTTGGGGCCTCCGTCAGTGGCGCAGACGTTTCCGGGGCCGGCGGCGGCAACGGTGGGAGCGACTGCGAAGGCTCTTGGGCCACCGCAGTGACCGCGGTCACCAGCAAGAGTAAAAGCCCGGGGATGCCCGCGTTGTTCCATTTCATGCTGGCGGGATCTCCTTCGCGACAGCCCCGCGTCAATGCGTGAATGCAGGCGGCCGGCCAGCGTTTGGTTGTGGCTGCACCCATCGATTGCAGGGGTAGTCGTTTATCGGCTGCGTCGAGTTGGAGGCTTGAATGGGATTGCGCGGACCTGCCGCCCTTGGGCGATTTATCGATTCTCCCTCTAGACTGCTGCCGTCGACAGGGCCGGTGCTGCCCCAGCGGTCTCACCGCGCGACGGCTCGATCGCGCCGCGGGCGCAATGCAGGATCGCGTCGTTGAATACGACGTTCACGACGCCTGATGAACCAGCGAGACGTCCGCTGCCCGGACGCTGGTCGCGCGCAACGCGCCCTTCCAGCGATCCGCGGCGCGGAACTCGAGGCGACCCGGCTTCGGCGCAGCCGCCACCGCCTCGATCCGCGACGGCACAGCCGATCAACACGAAAATCGCCGGTATATGCCGGGTCGTTGGCAACCGCAGAGAGCCGGGCGACGCTCCGGAAGAGGCGTTCGCCGGCGGACTCAGTACTTTCGATTGAGTGACGGCATTGCTCCGGCCCGCGACCGCACGAGGGTGCGCGCCCTCGTGTGGTCACGCGATGGCGCGACTCGCCCTCGCCCGCGGCGAAGCCGTCGCAGGCGAACCGGTCAGGCCACGTTTTGACCGGCGCGGCGACGGCGGTCGCGGAGCCAGAATACCGGCAATGCGACGACCCCCGCCGCCAGCAGGACCACGGAGGATGGCTCGGGAACCGCAGACAAGACGAAACTGCCGGTACCTGACTTCGTCTGTCCGTCATACGTGAATTCGTAGTTGATCACCGTGCCCGCGGGCATCGGCGGCTTATGGAAACTCGAGGTCGTCAAGATCTCGAATTGCCCCAGGAAGACCTGGCCGGTCTGCGCGTCGGCTGTGACTGGGTTTGGCCCGTTGTAGGTCCACTGGACGAGGGACGCAAATGGAGGTTTCGTATTGATCTCGGTGATCGTCGGATAGCTCCAGGAGTAATCCGGCGCAGGCGGCGGCGATGGGAATGTGACGTTGCTGAAGCTTCCGGGCGCGATTCCGACGAGCGGAGTGTTCTGAGTACCGTTGGTTCCGATTGTGAACGAGTCGCCCGACAAGATCTTGCTGGCGCTACCGTCCGGCTGTGGTTCGAGAAAAACCTCGAACACGTAATCAAAAGGCGGGTCGCCTGTCCCCGGCTTGTATCCGCCCGTGATCATGATCGTCTTGGTGTTGAGGGAGGTCCCCGCCTCCGCCACCCGGCCGGCACCGTGCATCGCGGTCAACAATCCTAATCCCGCCAGGAGCCAGCCGCGTTTCAATTTCCGTGTCATCTTCGGTAATACCTTTCACCATACAATGCCATGGTTGATGAACGAATCGATCCGCTCCTCCGCGACGTTGAGCGAAATCGTGTGTCATTCGTCATCGCTTAGCAATCAAGAATGTACATCTCTCGGTTCGAATCGGGGCATGAAACAGCGTTGCATTTTGTTCGACGGACCGGCGAATTCTGCGTCGAATCGGGGGAGGCGTGGCTGGAAGATCGCGATTCGATCTGGGAACTGAGCTGTCGCGCGCTGCGTGGCCACTGGATGAAGCGGATGCCAGCCCCGTGGCGGGTGTAATCTTAACGCCCGCCAGCGAGCGGTCGCAAGGATGGACCTGGCGCGAGATGAAAAAAAGAGACATCGTCGCCGCAGCGATGATTTTCGCCTGTAAACAGGGCTCCAAGAATCGCTCCGGCCGTACCGGAGGACCTCTGTGCCGGCGCCATGCGCATGGATCTGGCCGCGGACTTTAACCTTGACGACTTTGACGGTGGCGGAATCAGCCTCGCCGGCGTGATCGCGCGGACGTTGTCGTTTGCGGCGAGGTTGACTAAGATCTGGGGACTCACAGGATTGGTCGTGACGGAGGCGTCGGGCTGGAATGCCTGACCTACACTGGACGGGTCCGGCGGGTGTCCGCCTGAGAACCAGACTTGTGCTCCGCGCCGGTTTCGGCGCGGGTTCGACAGGCCATCCTGATTCATTCCGCCTCAAGCTCGAGGATTCATCATGCCATGGCAACAGCCAGTCTGCGCCGGCGGACGTCGGTGCTACCGGGCTGAGCCCGCGCGGATTGGGCCAGTCATGGCACTTCTGCTTTGCGGTCATTTCTCGGTGGCTTTCGCTCAGGAGCAGGGACCCGCGGGAAAGAGCGATCCCGCCCGCGGCAAGGCCAGCGCGCAACCGGCTTATCCGCGGACAAGTCTAGCGACCGGTTATCTGGTGGATTCGTCGTGGCCGGTGCGGACCAAGGAGCAGGTGTGGGGCGCCATGGCCGGGATTGCGCTCGGGTGCGGCGGGTGAGGTGTGGACGTTTAACCGCGGGGACGTGCCCGTCCAGGTGTATTCGCCCGACGGCAAACTCATTCGCGCCTGGGGCAAAGGGCAGTTCCGCGAGCCGCACCAGGTGCGCATCGACCGGAAGGGTAACGTGTGGCTGGTCGATAGCGGGCTGCACGTCGTCCGGAAATATACGGCGGCGGGGGTTCTTCAGCTCACGCTCGGGACGCTGGGCGAGCCGGGGCAAGACTCGACCCACTTCAACCGCCCGACCGACGTGGCGGTTACCCGCGAGGATCAGGTTTTCGTCACCGACGGGTACGGAAACAACCGCGTGGTTAACTTCGATGCAGGGGGCGGATTCATCCGGGAGTGGGGCGGGCTGGGGGTCGGGCGTGGTCAGTTCAGCCTGCCCCATTCGATCGCCGCAGACTCACATGGTCGTCTGTACGTGGCCGATCGGAACAACCCGCGGATCCAGGTTTTCGATCAGGCCGGTACGTTCCTGGCCGAGTGGCGCGATCTGATGGTTCCGTGGCATCTGGTCGTCACCGAGCAAGACGAGATCTACGCGTGCGGGTCTTCCCCGATGCGCTGGCCCAAGCTGCAGCTCATTCCGGGACTTGTCCTGGGGATTCCCCCCAAGGACCAGGTCGTGATGGTGCTGGCACCCGATGGACGGGTCGTGCGGCTGTCGACGTTTCCCAAGGGACAGTCGGGCGGGGAAGTCGATTGGGTCCACGGCCTGGCGATTGACCGTCGCGGCAATCTTTATCTCGGCGACATCCAGGGGCGGCGCGTCCAGAAGTTCCTAAGGCTGGATCCCGACGACCGCAGCGGCGAGATCGCGAAGAAGGGGCTTCCGAAGCGCGATGAGCCGGTACAGCGCGCGGGTAAGCCATGACGCCGGGCGCACGGGCGAGAAAGAAAACTCCCTCTCTCGTCGCTGGGGGTCAGTCGAAGAGATCGGGAGTCTCGCGGAACGCGACTTGGAGCGCTGATCACCTGCGACGATCGCAGGTCATTCAGCGCGGGGTGGGGGCGGCCACGGGGGTTCCCGGGGCTGTCGTGGGCGGAACAGGCTGGGTCTGCGTGCGAGCGGTATCGCTGGAACCACGCCCGTTCTGGAGCTGATTCGAGATCGAGTTGCCAGGCTCACGCACCCGAAGGCGCTGAATCTGGTCAGCCAGGATCTGCTCTGCCCGTTGCAGCTCGGCAAGGGAAATCTGGTTGTCGCTGTTGGCGTCGATGACGCGGAAGACCGCGTGCGCGGGTTCGGCCAACGCCTTGTCATATTCTTCCATGCTGAGCTGACCGTTTCGGTCGGCGTCGGCTGCCTGGAAGACGTTCTGGACGGCCGACTTGGCGACCTCGCCGACCGCGGCGTTCAGCTCGTAGGGGCTCAACTGGCCATCCTGATTGGCGTCGGCCACCATGAACAGCGACTGTACGCCCGTTTGCACCGCCTGGCGCAATTCGGTCGCTTCGATCTTCTGGTCGTGGTTCGTGTCCAGCATGCTCCCGACGGTCCGCGCAGGATCCTGGGCGAGGTTCTGGGCCACGCGGGCCGGATCGTTGGCGTTCGGGGCCGCGAGCGGCTGGTTGGCTGCTGGCGCATTCGTCGGCTTGGCCTTGTCGAGCACGAGCCGCAGTAATGGCTGCTGAGCAAACAGGTTGTCGCGGGCCTGCCGGGCCTCGTCCTGCGATAGCACTCCGTCACCGTTGGTGTCGGCCCGGAAGAAGAAGCCGCCGACAAGCAGGTTGCCGGCATCGGTGGCCTCTTTCTGGGAGATCTGACCGTCGTTATTGGTATCAGCCAGCTTGAACAGCATCCGGGCGGTATCCTCGAGGTCCTGCAAGTTGTCGATGGGGCCGATCTTGTTCTCCGCCTTGTCCTGAGCAATTGCGGCGCCACCGAGAGTGGCCGCTCCCAGAGCGATCACCCCATATATCCAAAAGTTTCGCATGAAATCTCCTCCGTTCGTCAATCGTTCCTCGCGAATCCATTCCCTCCTGGAATCCGTCATGGGCAGCTATCCGTGAACCGAACTACACAATCCGGCCATACTCCTCCTGGCTGCCGCGGTGGGCGATGTCACTCGCAACCGAGATGCCACGATCGGCCGTAAAGACGGCGTCAGTGGAAAAAAAGCCGCGTAAGAGCCTCACCACGCATCGACCAGTTACAGCGCTTCAGGCCATGGTGCGAGGGACATAAGGCGACGAGATGTAGTGTTCCTGAAATCATGGGACGCGGGCTACCGGCTGCCTGCGGCCGGGCGCCGCGGTGTTTTTCGCTGCGCGCCGCGATTCCAATGGCCGTGAAGCCGAGTGCGCAGCAGGTCGCCCGCTACCGAACGCGGGGAAAGTTCACGCGCCCACGACGCCCGAGCCGGACGGCAAAGGTTGCCGGCCGAGCGCAGGTGGCGACGAGCCGGTCTGGCCGGGAGACAACCGCTGCAAAACGCGATAGCGACTCGGCTACTTGCATGCTTTGAGAAACGCGATCAAATCGGCCAGCTCTTGGTGGGTCAATTGCTGGTCGAGGCCCGCGGGCATGATCGAGACCGAGCTGGGGCGAATCTCCTCGATCTGGCGGCGAGCGATCCGCGCTTCCTGATTGACGCCGGTGGCCATCACGATTTCATCGGCGGTTTCGCCCCGCAACAGGCCGTTGTGGACCTTGCCGTCGCTGGTGGCGACGGCGATCGGCTCGAAGCTGCGCACGAAGCTGACGCTCGGGAACACGATCGCTTCCAGCAGGTCGCGCTCAGATCGCACGGAGCCGATGCGCGTGAGGTCGGGGCCGACGTTGCCGCCGCGGTAGCCGATGGCGTGACAGGAAAAGCAGGCTGCCTTTTCGCTATGAAAGACGAGCTGGCCCCGGCGCACCTCGCCGGCTGTGAGCGTCGGGATGAGCTGCTCGAGCTGTGCTCTCTGCCTGGCTGCGTCTACGTTGAGCTTGGCGTACAGCGACTCTGCCTCCTTCTGGACCGTGGGGCCAAATTTCGCGAGGTGGGCCTTGAGCGCATCGGCCCGCAGGCTCGAGAAGGCCGACGACGACCCGAGGGTCTTGACCAGCTTCATCCCGAGCGCTTGATCAGTCGACTGCTCGAATGCGGCGAGGAGCCGGTCGACTTCGACCGGTCCGGCGGCTTGCAGCGCGTCGGCCAGGCGCGTGAGCTGCTCTGGTGCGAGCGATGATCGCGCCAGCACGTCGGCCGCGGTGGTGCGCGCCGCCACGGTCTGGCGCTGGTCGAGATTCTCCAGCAAGAATGCGAATAACGGGGGATCGGGCTTGACCAGTCCGCCGGGGACGGCGGCCAGCGCGGCGAGCCTGAGCTCGGCAGGGTTTTTGGCGTCCGCGGCGATCCGGATCAGGCGTCCGGTGAGGTCGCCGGCAGTCCCTCGCGAGAGAGGCAGGCTGCGAACGGTCGCGACGGCCAGTGGGAGCAGATCGGCGTTTGCCGGGGCGCCGTCGAGGATTTGCGCGAGCGCCGCGATCCAGCCGGCGGGCACCTGATTTTCCTTGAGTGCCGACCACGCCATCGCCTGCACGCTGCTGCGCGGGCTGCCCGGGGCGCGGAGCCGTCACGCAATCGGGAGGCCAAAAGCGCCTGGATCGGCGCCGCCTGCGCGAACCGGCCGAGCTGCCGTTCCAGCTCGGCTCGCTCGGCGGCCGCGAGGTCGGTACGGCCCAGCCGCTCGTCCAGGACGCCGGCCAGCGCGCTGGCCCACTCGGGATGGCGGCCAATGATCCACGAGGCGGTTTGCTTCAGGATCGGTTCCGCCGCGGCGAGCTGGCCCGCCACGAATCGCGAATCGAGCGCGCCCCCGTCCATCTGATCGAGCGCCACCATCGACGTCGCGCACGACGCCGGCGTTCTTGCTCTGCAAACCGGCGCTCGTGCCCTTGGGATCGGCGATCTCGATCAATGCGTATGTGAGCGAGTGTTCAAATGGGCGATCGCCCGGCCCTCCGGCGGCCTCGAGCAGGGGAGGCACGGCGGCCTTGTCGCCGACCCGGCCCAGGGCTTCGGCCGCGGCGCGGCGATTGTGGGGGCTATCGCCCCGGAGCAGCGCGAGCAGCCGCGAGGTCGCATGATCGCGCCACAGGCCCGTGACATGAATCGCGGCCTGCCGGACGGTGTCATCGGCATCCCCGAGGAACTCCTGTACGAGCAGCCGCGCGGCGGGATCGTCGATCCGGGAGAGGGTCCACACGGCGTTGCGTCGCAGGAGCGGCGAGGCGTCCTTGGCGGCGAAGTCGCGCAGTACCGTGACAACGAGGTCCTTGCGGCCGCGGTGGGACAGGGATTCGATTGCGCGCTCCCGCACGGCCGGCCGAGGGTCGCCGAGGCACTTGACGAGCATTTCCAGGGTGGCGGCGTCGCTCATCTCTTTGGTGCGCTCGCGGCTCAGGAGCGCCGTTCCGCGAGGATCGTCGATCCTGGATGCGCCGGCCTTGCGCACGCGGTAGATGCCCCCCAGCACGTCGGGCTTCTGAAGCTGTGAGGTCGGGCAGCACAGCTTGTACCAGCCGCCGGTATCGACGATGACGAGGCTCCCGTCGGCGTCCTCGACCACGTCGGTGGGGTGAAAGTCGAGGTTGGGGCTGGAAACAAAGTCTTCGTCCTTGGTCGTGAACGTCGCCCCGGCCGGCACGAGGGAATGACGGCCGACCTTGTGCAGGTTGAAGTAGCAGGCGAAAACACTGACCTGATCGGGGTTTCCGAAGGCATCCGACTCGTACAGGGTCAGTCCGCAGGGGGCGGCCGATCCCATGTGCAAGAGCACGGGCATGACATCGTGACCGGTCCACTTGTGCGCGGGCTCGAAGATCGGGTCGTGGACCTTGCCATAGATGCCGCCGTAGATCGCGTGGATCAAGCCGTCGCGGTCGCCACCGCCGGGATGCACCAGGAACGTGGTGGTGAAGATGCGTTCGCCACCGGGGGTGAATACAACGTCGACCGGGTTGTCCATACCACCGGTCATGACCGGCTCGATGCCCGTGCCATCCGGGCGGCAACGGAAGATATGGGCCGCCCGCGTGACGAACGGCGACTTGCCGGGCCGCTCGTAGGTCTGCCGTGCGAATGCGCCCTTGCACCAGTAGATCCAGCCGTCGCGGCCGAGGTACGGTCCGTGCAGGTCGTTGGCACAGCCGGTGAGCGTCTTGCCCGCAAACCACTCGACCCGGTCTTCGGCCACGCCATCGCCATCCTTGTCGGTCAGCTTCCAGATCGAGGGGGGCGCGGCCACATACAGCGAGCCCGCGTACCACATCGTGCCCGCGGGAAACATCATCTTGTCGGCGAAGATCTGCGTCTTGTCGAATTTGCCGTCGCCGTCGGTGTCTTCCAGCCGCACGACCCGGTGCGGCTTTTCCGCGAGCTGTTTCTGGACGTTCTCGTTGGACCCGGAGGAATCGGCCACATACAGCCGCCCTTGTTCGTCGAAGGCGGCGGTGATCGGCCGGTCGACCAGAGGCGGACCCGCGATCTTTTCGATCGTGAATCCATCGGGCACCTTGAACACCTGGCCATCGAGCTTGACCTCGCCGGCCTCGAGTCGCCCGCGAATCCCGCGGCGAGCAACAGGGCCACGGCGAATCGCGGCAGATTCCGCGGACGGAGTGATCGCGTCATGAAAAAGTCCCAGGAGTGTGCCGAAGTGGATCCGATCCGCGGTCGAAGGAAGGTCATTTTGGGTGGCATTCCGGATGCCGCACCCGCGCCGTACAGCCAAACCGTTGTTCTATGCCAGCCGCGGCCGCGCCGTCAATGCAGCCGCGGAGGGGGCGGCTGGCGGCGGACCCGCGGCGCCGCGCGGCCCGAGCGAGCCAGATTCACGCCGTTGGCGGTTTTGATCCCTCCGCCCAGCACATCGCGAACCAGAATGCTGCGTCCGGCCGGGCGCTCCACTCTTCAAGCGCCTCAATGGCCCGGGCGAACGCTGCTTCGTCGATGTGGGCCGTGGAGAGGATGATGTCGCGCGCGCCGGAGAGGATCTTTTCGAGATTCTGCACAATATCGAGGAACACGGGAGACCCCGCGCAGCTTCCGAAGAAAACCCAGTCGTTGCGCATCGAGACAGCGCCGGCGGCGTGCAGGAGCCAAACCAGCCGACGGCCGACGTAGGGGTCGTTTCCCAGCCGGTCGTAGCTCCGGATGTAGGCCTGCCAGAGCGGGATGAGACCGGCCGGCTCGGGCCAGAGGCGCAGCACGTCGTGGTCGTCGTCGGAGAGGACGATCCGGCCGCCGGGACGTACGGCCCGGACCATCCCGCGGACGACCGCCAGCGGGTCGGCAACGTGCTCGAGCACGAAGCGTGCGTGCGCGACGTCAAAAGTGCCCCATTCGTCGTCGGAGAGGGGAAGATCGAGGGCATCGCCATGCCGGAGCTCGACGAGCTCGGCTTCTCGAGCCGCGGCGGCCTGCCGGCGTGCCTCGGCGAGCTGGCCGGCGTCGCGCTCGATGCCGACCACCCGCGCGCCGGCCCCCGCGGCCCGGGCTATCGCGCGCGTCAACTGGCCAATTCCACTTCCAACGTCGAGGATCGTTTCACCCCCCTGGAGGCCGAGCTTACTCAACGAGGCGTCGTTGAGCAGATCGTTGAGCCGTGAAAGTCGGCGCTGTTCGATCGGGTCGGACCCGTGAATGTAGCTGTCTGATGCTCGATCGTCGGACGAGCTCATCTCGGATGAACACCTTCTGGAAACTTGAAAATCCTCGCAGGACGGTGCGCAACGGGCCGAACGTCAGCCGCGCAGACGTTGCAGCACGCCGAGCATCTCGGTCACGTGCTTGCCGGGCTGGAATTGCGAGGAAAACACGTGCCGGATGATCCCTTGCTTGTCGATCAAGAACGTGGTGCGGCCGGGTATCAGCCCGAACGTCCTCGCGACACCGTAGCGCGCTCGCACCACCCCGCCGGCGTCGCTCAGGAGGATGAACGGGAGCCGGAACCGCTCGGCGAAACGATGATGCGACGCGGGGCTGTCCGAGCTCACGCCGATCACCTCGGCCCCCGCCTCCGAGAAAGCCTCGTAACTGTCCCGAAAGGAACACGCCTCGGCCGAGCACACGGCCGTATTGTCCATGGGATAGAAAAACACGACGACCTCGACCCGACCCCGGAAATCCGCCAGGCTCACCACCGCTCCGGTCGCCGAGGGGAGAGAAAAGTCCGGCGCCAGATCACCCGCCCGCATTGGTGTGCGCTCCGCCACGCTTCGGTTTTCCCGGTGAAAGCTTAACCGATGCCGTCGCCCTTCGTCAGTGCGCGCTCGCCCGCTCCCCCATGCACGCAAGAACGCTCGCTTTTCTTCGTCATCTCAGAGGCGGCCAGTGGCAGCGTGCCAGCCCATCGTGGCCTGCCTTGGTGTAATTTCACGACGGCAGTGTCACACCGAAAAAATTAGTCGTTAGTTTTTTGGCGGGGATTTTGAGGCAGACAAATTCCGAAAAATCACCTATTGTTCGGACAGAAGGCCTGCAAATGGCCCCGTTTGAGCCAAATGCGACGGATTGTTCCCAGCGGCAACGGATTTGCAAGGGGCACCCTTTCCAGAAAGCTCACCAAAGCGCGCATTCTCTCCCGGTGCTGCTTCGGCAGCGGGGTGGGGGACTGTTCCGGCCAAGCGCGCGGCACGCGAGCGATCCGTCATGAATGCGAGGATTTTCTGATCACACGAAATGGTGACGAGGCACGCGACGCCGCAAACTCACGAGCGAATCGAGCCGCGATGATTCGTGTATCGATCGCCTTCGCCGTCGGTTTCGGGTCTCAGTCCGGAGGAGGCGATCGGTCATGCGACACATTGGAGACGCGCTGGTCTGGCTGGCGATGATCCTGGTGGTGGCCGCTGTTATCTACTTCACACCGCGCGTCGCGAACTACGTCGCCGCCTCGACGGAAACGGCGCATGGGGCCGAGTGCGACACGTGCGGCGAGATTGTATGCCACCAGGATTGACCAGCGGCTCAACCCGCATGATGACGAGGCGAGCGCCCGCAAGCGGGCGCGTTGCGCACGCCGTTTTGACCGCGGCGATCAGCTCTTGAGGAACGTGATCGCGTCGGCGGTTCGCTTGAGGATGTCGTCGACTTGCTCGGTCGTCTGGAAGCCGATGATGAACGCGTTCACGGTGCCGAGGCCCAGCACGTAGCGCAGGGAAGCGTCCTTCCGCTCGGGCGTATTGATCCGCCCCTCGCCCAGGATCTTCATGCCGACAATCCCCTTGCCGGCATCATGCATTTCTTCCAGCACCGAGGCGACCTCGTCGGGCTTGCGGTCGTCCATGATCAGCCCCTCGGGATTGATGCGCGCCAGGTCGACTTCCACGAAGGGATTCTTGGCCGAGGTGCGCAGCGGGTCCATGCCGTGGCAGCTCGTGCCGTGGGCGCGGATGATCTTCTCTTCCTTGGCCTGCATCAGATATTCCATCGACCCCTTGTTCTCATTCGGCCAGCCGGTCTTCTGCATGCAGTGCAGAAGGACAATGTCGATGTAGTCGACGCCCAGCTCCATGCGGTAGCGTTCCAGGTGGCTCTTGGCGTCGGCGACGTTGGTCGCGTGCGTCTTGGTCTGGATCACGTACCGGTCGCGGGGAACGCCCTTCAAGGCTTCACGCAGATAGACGTGCGAACCGTACTGATCGGCGACGTCGAAGAAGCGGACGCCGTGCTCCAGCGCATGCCGGACGACCTCGGTGAAGCCCTTGACACCGAGACGGGTTTGGTTGCTGGCCTGCCCGCTGCCGACGCTGCCGGTTCCCATGCCGACGAGCGAAACCTGGATGCCGGTCTTTCCGAGCGTAACCAGGTCGGTCGGGCTCTTCGGGAGCAGGATCCGCCCGGCCTTGCTCACGGAGGACGCAGCCCGGCGCTTGCCGGCGCGGTCGTGGTGGCGACCACGGCGGCGGTCGCGGAAACGGCGGCATGAGCCATGAAATCGCGGCGATTCAGCGGGGTGGTCATGACGGTGGTCTCCCCAGACGAAACTTGAGATCAACGGATCGGATCAGGCGGAACACACGATGGATCGGGGTCGCGCGGAAGGTCTCGCGGGACGCAGTCAAGGCTCGGCGAGCTGGATCAGATGAACCGCACGACGGGGCTGAGACGGATTTTGCAGCCGGGGACGGGCGGCATGGCCACTGATTCTAACCGGGCGTCAGACCGTGCTACCATAGACCAATTCAATTGGCGCTTGCAGCGCGGTGTTCGTCTGCGACGCGACTGACTCACACATGCGCCACGGCGCGATCGCGTCGAACTATGGAGAGCCGGTAAGTGTTCACGGGATTGGTGGAAGGGTCTGGAGGCATCGAGCGGGTCGTCGAAGAAAAGGGAGGGCGCCGACTCACGATCCGATGGCCGGCCGTCACCGGGAGCGAGCCGCTCGAGATCGGAGAGAGCGTGGCGGTCAATGGCTGCTGCCTGACAGTCGCCGCCGCGCTCGAGGGTCAATTCGAGGTGCAAGCCGGGCCGGAGACCTTGGCCCGCACCAATCTCGGCGAAAAGCAGGCCGGCGACCGCGTGAACCTCGAGCGAGCGCTCAAGGTCGGCGACCGGCTGGGGGGCCATTTCGTCCAGGGCCATATCGACACGACGGCCGACCTTAAAGGCGCAGACAGGACGGGGAGTGGGAGTTCCTGGCGCTCGGGATCGACCCGATCTGGACGTCGCTCCTGGTGCCCAAGGGCTCGATCACCGTCGACGGCGTCAGTCTCACGCTCGTCGAGGTCTGGCCGGACGCGTTTTCGGTCATGCTCATCCCCGTCACGCTCGCCGTCACGACGCTGGGCAAGATCAAGGTGGGCGAGCGAGCGAACATCGAGATCGACATTCTCGCCAAGCACGTCCAAAAACTCTTGCAAAAATAAAAAGGTTTACAACTGCAGCTCTTGCCGGTTCTGGTCACCACGAACTGATGGCCGTGCGACAAACCCAGTCCTATCTGCGCAGCCTTTCGCCCAGCGCGGGATTTCCCCCCAGCGACGGCTGGGTCAAAACTTCCTGATCGACTTGAACATTCATGATCTGATCACGAAGACAGCCGAATTGGCCGCCGGTGATCTCGTGCTGGAGATCGGTTCGGGAACGGGTGCTTTGACCTTGCTCATGGCCGACCGCGGCGCTAGCGTCGTGGCCGTCGACCTCGATCCCGCGATGGCGCGGCTGACGGCCGAGGCGGTCGCGGAGAAACCGAACGTCCGGGTGCTCAATCTGGATGTGCTTGCGAACAAGAACCGGCTCAATCCTACCGTACTCGATGCGGTGTGCGCCGGCATCGCCGCGGCGCCCTCCGGGGGATTCAAGCTCGTGGCCAATCTGCCCTACCAGGTTGCGACCCCGGTGATCGTGAATCTGCTGGTGCACCCCGAGCTTTGTCCGGCGCTCATGGTCGTGACCATTCAGCGCGAGCTGGCCGATCGGTTCTGCGCGGAGCCAGCGAGTGCGTCATACGGCGCGGTCTCGGTGATGGTGCAAGGTCTGGCGGCGGTCTCGCTGGTGCGGTCGTTGCCGCCGGCGGTGTTCTGGCCGCGACCCAAGGTCGACTCGGCCGTGGTTGCCATCCGGCCGGACGCTTGCAAGCGAGCGGCCGTGGGCGACGTCGGCTGGTTTCACGAAATCGTGCGCCAGGTGTTCATGCACCGGCGCAAGTACCTGCGGCATGTTCTTGCCGGGATCTGGCGCGACCGGTGGACCAAGGGTGAGGTCGACGCATGGCTCGAGTCGCGAGGGCTCAGCGGCCAGATTCGCGCCGAGGCCCTTAATTACCAAGAACTCCTGGCGCTCGCACAGGGGCTCCGCGAGCGCTGGGGTGAGCTCCCGTCGGCCGCTCGCAGCGCGGCAAACGACGCGCCCTTTGGAACGTGATCGCGACGCCCAAGAGGATCACGACGAGTAGGGTAAGACTGTGGGAATGTGCTGGCGGATGAGATCGATCGGATTGCGGGCAGGCGCCGAGCGCGAGCCGGCGCGGTTGCCGACTAATTTGAACGCGGCGAAAGGATGCTTGGCCGCGGGCTCTGGTTCTCGCCGGGAAGCCGGCTCTCCTTGGACGGGGGCGCAGCGCGGTCGGTCTTGTCGTTCCAGAGGACGGCGAGCTCATTCACGGCCGATTCCGGATGCGCGAGCACCCGGGCGACGACCTGCTCGAGGTGGGCGCGGAGATAACCCATTTTCCTGACGGTGAGCCGGTTCGATTCCGTGAGCGTCAGCAGCATCTCGCGGGTCTGGTTCACCGCGTCGCGCCACGCCTGGGGGTCGATATTCGGCGGCACGATCGCCTCGAGCGGCGCGATCACCGGCACGAGCTGGTTGGCCGCGTAAGAGGGCAGGATCGTGGGACGTCGATGGCGATCGCCGGAGGCGGACCGGCTATCCGAGAACAAGAACTCGGCGCGGTCGCCCATCAGATCCCACACGTAGGCCAGCTCGCGCAGCGACGTCCCGGGGTCGGCTCGGGCGACGATCTGGTCGAGCTCGGCGCAGCGACTTCATCTCATTCATGGTGAGAAGGTTTGAGCCGGTGACGGTGAGCAGCATGGCCCGCGTCTGGGTCACGGCATCGCGCCACAATGATGGGTCGATGCCAGGGGGAACGAACTCTTCCATCGGGCGGATCGCGGTCACGACCTGGTTGGCCCCGAAGAGGCCGCGCTCGCGATATCTGGTGCGCCAATCGCAGAACAACAGGTACAGGACACCCGCGAGTGACATCACGAGTGCACCGGCGACGACCACGAGCCGCCTGCCCGAGCGACCGGGCACGGCGTGCGGCGCACCGGGAGCACCCGCGGCGCTTGAATCCGCGCTGGTCCTGGCAATGATTGAACCCAGGTCGTCGAACCTCAACCTGCGAGTTGGGTTGCGGTGTCCCTGGTGCTGGCCGTTTCGTGCAGTTGACATGTTCGCATCAAGGTCGCTGGCCGGCGCGTTGACGTTTCTAAGAGCCTTGTCCCCCCTTTACTGTATCCGGCGCCTGCGCGTTCGGGAAGCACGCTCCGGGATCTCTTCGGCAGCGCCGTTTGGAGCGTCATTTCTCCCATCTAGTACGTTCGATCCCAGCAACTTATTGCCATGCCAAGGGTGGGGAGCGCAGACTCATATATCCTCTCGGATGATAGGCGGCTCGCAGCCACGCGCAACGAGGTTTCGGCAATGGCGCGCATGCCGGCACCCTTCCACTTGCTGAGGGCGTCGCAGGTCCATCCACCCAGGAGAAGCATCAAGCACGACAACAGCAGGTTGACGACCAAGGTGAAAAGCATCGCTCTGGCTCCTTGTAACCTGACATTCTGAACCATGCTTGTGCCGGCCAATGCACCTCGAACCGCGCGGCAGCATCGGTCTTCCCGAAAGACTCAACAATCGCGCGGTCGCCGCCCCGAATCGCGGCAGCCATCGGGGAGAACCAGGCCGGCCAAATTGTCCGCGTGTCAATAATGAATCGTAGCGGGCGAAGCTAAGAGAGACGTGAGCCGAATCTAAATTCGGCTTTATCTGCAGGTGATGAGAAAGTGTCACACGAACCGGTGAAGTCGCTGGAGGTCATCGATGAAGATGTGGCGTGGGGCGCCCTTGCGGCCATGGTATTCGCCGTGATGCTCTTGGGTTCCTTGGCCCGTGCGGATGATGCAAACGGCAAGGAGCAGATCTGGGAGGGGAAGATCAAAGTCCGGGAGGGTGTCGAGCTGCGGCTGGTCGTGCGCCGGCGGAGCGCAAGACCGGCGAAGTGGAGGCCACGCTCGACAGCCCTGACGAAGGTCTCAAAGGATTGAAGCTGAGCGCAGTCGTGCTCGACCAGTCGCGGTTTTGCTTCGAGCTGAAGGCTTCGGCCGCGAAATACGAGGGCAAGCTCAACGCGCAGCGAAGCGAAGCCACGGGCACGTGGATTCAGGGCGGGGCATCCCTACCTCTGTCATTCGTGAAGAAGGACAAAGTCACGCCAGAGCCGAAGATTGTCGGCAAGGAGCAGATCTGGGAAGGCAAGCTGCCGGTGAAGGCCGGAATCCAGTTCCGGCTGGTCGTGCGCCTGGCGAAGACCGACACTGGCGAGATCCTGGGCAAGCTCGACAGCCCCGACGAAGGGCATAAAGGGCTTGCGCTCAGTTCGATCGTGCTCGACGAGTCGAAGCTGGCCTTCGAGCTCAAGGTTTCAGCGGCAAAATACGAGGGCAAGCTGAACGCGGCGAAGACCGAGGCGGCGGGGACCTGGACGCAACGAGGCGCGAAGATCCCGCTCGCGTTCAAGAAGACCGATCGTGTCACTGCGGTGCGCAGGCCCCAGACGCCGAAGCCGCCGTTTCCGTACCAGGTGGAGACGGTCACCTATCGCAACGAACCGGCGGGGGTGACCCTGGCAGGGACGCTCACGACCCCATCCGGGCAAGGCCCGTTTCCCGCGGTGATCTTGATCAGCGGGTCGGGCGCCCAGGATCGGGACGAATCGCTGCTCCAGCACAAGCCGTTTTTCGTGCTGGCTGACGCGCTCACTCGCCGTGGGATCGCCGTGCTGCGGGTCGACGACCGCGGAGTCGGCGGCTCGACGGGCAGTCAGGCCGAGTCGACCAGTGACGACTTCGCCGGCGACGTCGTCGCGGGGATTGCGTTCCTCAAGAAACGCAGTCAGATCAACCAGAAGAAGATCGGATTGATCGGCCACAGCGAGGGAGGCCTGATCGCACCCCTGGTCGCCTCGCGGTCGAGCGACGCGGCCTTCATCGTGATGCTGGCCGGCACCGGTCTGCCCGGCGACGAGATCCTGTACTTGCAAGGCCAATTGATCGCCAAGGCGATGGGCGTCGATGAGAAGGGATTGAGAAAGCAGCTCGAATCGCAGAAGCAGCTCTTCGAGATCATCAAGGGCGAGCCCGACCGGAAGAGAGCCGCGACACGGCTGCGCGAGCTAGTCAAGAAGGCCATCAGCGAGCTGTCCGAAGACGAGCGCAAGGGTGCGGGTACTATCGACACGCTGGTCGACGCCCAGGTCAAGAGTCTTGACTCGCCCTGGTTCCGCTTCTTCCTTACCTTTGACCCGCGGCCGACGCTGGCGAAGGTGCGCTGTCCGGTGCTTGCCTTGAACGGCGAGAAGGACCTGCAGGTCCCCCCCAAGGAAAACCTCGGCGAAATCGCCAAGGCGCTCAAGGAAGGGGGGAACTCGCAGGTGACGGTCAAAGAGCTCCCCGGTCTGAATCACTTGTTCCAGACCTGCGCGACCGGCGCAGTCTCCGAATACGCGGAAATTGAAGAGACGATCGCCCCGTCGGTACTGACACAAATCGGCGACTGGATCATCGAGCACACCAAGGGTCGGTAGCCGATCGTGGCGGTTGCGGCCTCGCGGTCCGGAGTGAAGCGCCTCGGCACGCAGACTCACTCCGCCGGCTTATCCAGGTCGATCGTGAGGTGGGTCGACTTCTCGACGGTCCGAACGATGGGCGAATTCGCGGGCCCGAAGCGATCTTCGAGGAAATCGTGATCGCGATCGGGTGCGTCGCCTTTCCGCTTGCTCCGCGGTGCGCTCGCGCTGGTCTTGGGGGTCTGGATCACCGCGATGCGATATTTCCCGGGCGGGATCCGCGCCCGTCGGGACCCGGAACCTCATACCGGCCGTCACCGGCCGGCGCCGCCGCGAACGGCTGGTTGCTCGAAAATGACTTTCCGGCTTCGTCCTTGGCCTCGAGCGCGTAGAACGTGACCTGTACTGTCTGGTCCTGCGGCGCTGAGTAGGTTTTCCCACCCTTTGCGACGTCGCACGTCACCCACACTGCCCCCGATTGCCCGCAACCGCAGACAGAAAGCGACAGACTGCTAACAGCGAGCAAAGCGATGTTTACACGCACGTCGGTGCTCCATGGCAAAACCGAGCGACGGGAGCTCCCCGCGGAGAGCCCCCGCTCGCCCTGATCACTACGTAATGATGTGTAAAGCTTCGATCGTGATCGTCGCGTCGGTCTCAATACTGATCGGCGCTGATGATGGAGCCGTCGATGCTGACCAAGAGCTGGTACCAGGTCAGGTTTGCGATGGTGTTCTTGACGAATCGAACGCTGCCGTCACCCAGCCCGATGTTGACGCCGCCGGGATGAAGGCTGCGAGCCTGACCGCCGACGTTGTTCTGGCCGGGATTTCCGACCGAGGTGCCCTGATTACAGTTGCACGGCATCCCGAGCTGGCCGCGGTTGAGGAATCTGCGCCGCGAAGGTGAAGCAGGTTTGGGTCTCGTCGCCGCCGTCGTCGCAGTTCGGGGGCCCGGTGACCATGAAGTTGGCATTGGGGCCCGCGTTGTACGATCGCGCCTCGCAGCACAGGCTTGATCCGCCGAAGCCCATGGCCCAGACGCCCCGGCCGTCAGAGGTCACCAGCCCGGCGCGCATCTCGGCGACGAACATCGTGTTGGAGAGGCCATCGGTCACCGCGGCCAGCGTGACGCCGAAATTCGCCCCCATCACACCCTTCTTGGTGGCGCCCTTGAAGGGCGCGTGGCTCTCGCCGCCGTTGCCGTTGACGGTGTTGTCCATGTCGGTCGCACCCTGGACCGCGCCATAGTTCCCGCGAGCCCAGTTGAAGACCGGAGGGCCGGCCAGCGAATTGGTGCGAGCCCCGGGAAATTCGTGCCGTCGTTCGCGGTGAAGAACGGATTGCTCGGGCTGTTGTACGCGTCCGACGGGCATGTGAAGACGCTCAGGTTGGACGAGACAACCGTGTTGCTGGCCCAGGACATGTTATAGAGGTTTGCATTCGGGGCGTCCTGGGCGGGGTTGGTCGCATCGTTGTAAGGCCCCGACCAGCCGGGATAGCCGGGGACGTTTGCCGAGTTGTACAGAGGCTGCTGCTCAAGATACGGCAGGATCATGACCGCCCAGTTCGGGCCGAACGGCTCGGTCTGGTCGGCCACGAGCAAGTCGCTGACCTGCTGGTAAGTCAAGCCGTTGACGTAAGGCTCGTTGATCCCTTTGGGGAGCGTGCTGTAGGTCGACTCGAAATTGTGCAGGCCAAGCAAGATCTGCTTGATGTTGTTGACGCACTGCGATCGCCGCGCGGCTTCGCGCGCCGCCTGGACCGCGGGCAACAACAGCGCGATCAAGATCGCGATGATCGCGATCACGACCAGGAGCTCGATGAGCGTGAATCCTTGGCGGCGCCTGCGCATGGATCAAGACTCCGATTGTTAAAGATTCCTAACACTTCATATTAGCAAACGCTAACCGCCGAGCAGTCTGCATACGCAAGGTCAAATAAGCAAGTGAAATTTACGTTTGTCATTTATTAAGATTCGGTTAATTGGCGAGGCTGGGGGGACGCCTTCCGAGGCCTGCGCATTGCCGGCGCGCGCCTCTCTTGCGAAGCGTAACGACCTTGGCTGCCCTACGTTCGAGGCGCCGACGGCAGCGATGAACTTGATGGCTGCGCGGCCGGCATGGTGGAATGAAAGTCTTCGCGGCTGGGCCGCTTGCGCCGAGCCGTGGGCGACGCGACTCGGCTTGTTCCCAGGTCGGCGTGTGCAATGATCTGGTCGATCGCCATGGAGGACGAGCGCGGTCGGCTCCGGACCAAGGTGATGCATGGGAATCCGGATCCTGCTGATCGAGGATGAGGCGTCGATCGCCGACTTCCTGATTCGCGGATTGAGCGAGGAGGGGTATGCCGTCGAGTGCGCCCGCGACGGCGCCGCGGCCTGGCACTTTCTGCGCACCGGTGATTGGGACCTTATCCTGCTGGACTGGTGGCTGCCGGACGAGGATGGATTGACCCTGTTGCAGCGGTATCGCCAGCTCGGCCGCCACACCCCGGTGCTGTTTCTGACCGCGCGCGACGCCGTTTCCGACCGGGTCCGCGGGCTGGACGCCGGCGCCGACGACTACCTGCCCAAACCATTCGCCTTCGAGGAGCTCTTGGCCCGCATGCGTGCGCTCATGCGACGCCGGGACGCCGCCGAGAGCACGACAATTGCCTACGGCGACGTGCGGGTCGACCTGGCCACCGGGCGAGCGGAACGAGACGGGCATCCGCTTGCGCTCACAGCCAAGGAGCAATCTCTGCTGATCTTTTTTCTGCGGCATCCCGCACAGGTGTTGTCTCGCACGCGGATCTATGAAAATGTTTGGAATGAGCGATACGATGGGCTCTCCAACACGCTCGAGGTTCACGTCAAGGAGCTGCGCCGCAAGCTGGAGGCCCGCGGACCGCGCCTGATAGAGACCTTGCGCAGGGCGCGGATATATCCTTGGCGCTGCGCCGGAATCGCACGAGGTGGAGGACTCATGAGCCTGGCATCGCGGTTGAGCTGGTTTTTTCTGGCGGCACTCGCCCTGGTCCTGGGTGGAGTCTCGGTGACGCTCTATCTGCTCGCGCGCGCTCATCTGCATCGAGATCTCGACGAACGGCTGGGACTGGCGCTCGACACCCTTTCCGTCTCGGTGGACGCGGACCCAGGCGGCGTCGCGTGGCATCCCAGCGCCCGGCCCAGGATTGCCGCGGTTCATCCCGCCGACGCGCCGGTGTTGTGGGTGGTTTCGGACGGGCGCGGAACGGTCGTGGATCGGACGTGGGACGCCGGCCCGCGCGATCTCAGGGCGGTGCAGACGCTTGCTCCCGATGCGGGACACTCCCATGAATCGTATACGGACGAAGCGAAGAGGAGCTGGCGGTTGGCGCTGCGGCGCGTTCATGCCGTGGGGTTCTCGTCCTCCGGTTTACAACCAGGCTCGCGGACTGTCCGCGCCGGCCAAGCCGGTGAACCGCTGCAGGAAAGGCCAGGCGGGGCCGCCGCGGAGAGCTCGTCGCTGGTTCTCGTGACCCTCACACCACTGCAGCCGGTGGAATCGGGCTTGAATCGTGTGGGCTTGATCCTCGCCGCTCTGGCGATCGGCGTCTGGCTACTGGCCGCGGCGGTGGGCCGGCGCCTTTGCCGCCAGGCGCTCTTGCCGGTGACGCGCATGGCCAGGTCGGCCTGCTCGATGACGCTGACCGGCCCGCAGCAACGACTGCCCAGCCCGGGTACCGGCGACGAGCTCGACGACCTCGCCCGTGCGTTCAACGAACTACTCGATCGCCTGCATGTGGAATTCGAACGCCAGAAGCGCTTCACGGGCGACGCATCGCATCAGTTGCGAACGCCGCTCACCGCGCTCCTTGGTCAGCTCGAAGTCGCGCAGCGCCGCGAGCGAACGCTCCCGGAGTACCAGCGCGTGCTGAACGAGGTCCATCGAGAAGCGACGTCGCTGCGCCAGATCGTGGAATCACTGTTGTTCATGGCCCGCGCCGAGAGCGAGGCCGGGCGGCCCTCGCTGGAATCGGTCGAGCTGATTTCATGGGTCAGCGAGCACGTCGAGAACTGGCACGGCAACGACCGGATCGCCCGTCTCCAGCTCGATGTGGAAACTGAGGGCCCGGCCTGGGTTGACGTTCATCCGCCTCTTTTGGGACAGCTACTCGAAAACTTGCTCGACAACGCTTGCAAGTACAGCGCCACCGGAAGCCCGATTTGCGTCCGCATCGGGCGCGAGCAAGGAGCGGTCGCGCTCGCCGTTGAAGACGAGGGGGTCGGCCTGGCGCCGGAGGACTTGCCGCATGTCTTCGAGCCGTTCTATCGCTCGGCGGAAGCGCGGCGGCGCGGGCATGGGGGGGTCGGTCTGGGCCTGGCCGTCGTCGAGCGGATTGCCTCCGTGTTCGGCGGCACGATCACCGCGGAAAGCAAGCCCGGGCGCGGGAGCCGGTTTGTGCTGCGCCTACCCGAGCGGTCCACAGCGATCGATGCCCGTCATTGCCGTCAGCCGCGATGTCAGAGACGCCGGCCTGATCCGCCTCGACGCGATCTCTCCGGCAGCCATCGCCTGGCGAATCCCTTAACCCTCGACCCGCACCCCGGCGTCCTTGAGAGCCTTGAGCTGGGTCGACTTGGCGGCATCCGAGAGCGGATTGCCCGCGAGATACACCCGCAAGTACGGCGCGAATTGCATGGGACCGGCGGAGTCGGCCTTCGCGGCATCGACCAGCGGCTTCAAGTCCTTGATCTGGTTGCGTTCCATCATCAGCAGCCTGAGCTCTGTCTGCTTGGCGAGCGGGCCCAGATCCTCGACCTGATTGTCCTGCAGGCCAAGGACCCCCAGCCTGGTGATCTTGGTGAGCACCGAGATGTCCTTGATCTTGTTCTTGTGCAGCGACAGCGACGACAGCTTGGCAAGCGCCGCCAAGGGCGCCAGCTCCTTGATCTCGTTGCTTCCCAGGTAGAGGGCCGTCAGATTCGTCAGTCTGGAAAGTGCGTCGAGCTTCTCGATCTGATTCTTGGAGAGCTCGATGTACTGCAAACCCTTGAGCTTGGCCAGGGGGCCGATATCCTTGATCGCGTTATCGGAGAGGTCGAGCGATTGCAGATTCTCCAGATCCTTGAGCGCCTTGATGTCGCTGATCTTGTTCTTCGTGAGCTTGATCAGAGCCAGGTTCTTGCATTTCTCCAGACCCGTGAGGTCCTTGATGCCCTTGTCGTCGGCTTCAAGTATGTATACGTTTTGTAGTTGTTCGTCGGAGAGATCGATCTTGGTCTCATGTTTGAGGACGGCGCGGATCGCCGCTTCGAGGTTCTTGTCCGGGAATGGGGACGCGGCGCGGGCCGAGCCGTTCCAGGCAGCCAGGGCCGGCAAGAGCAGCACGGCCGCCACGGCGAGCGGGGCCAGTCGGTCAGAATCGCGTTTCATGAGTGGTTCGATCCTCGGGCAAAGATCAGTCAGAGCGAGTTTTCGCTGGATCGTTGCATTTTTTATATCATGGAAGAACTTTGAAGGCAGCACAAGGGCGGCGTGCCTGCTCATGAACGGGCGTCAAGCGAGGATGGCTCCTCGACTTTCGGCCTTGGCGAACTGAGGGAATTCTTGGTGATGGGTGACGTTGACGAAGGGCGACTCGTTCGTGATCGACGCGACGGCGCAGAATTTCCAGCGCGACGTGATCGAACAGTCACGATCGGCGCCGGTGGTGATTGACTTCTGGGCTTCGTGGTGCGGACCTTGCCGCATGTTGAGTCCGGTTCTGGAAAAACTGGCGAGTGACTATGACGGCCGATTCGTGCTGGCCAAGGTCGAGACCGACCGCGAGCCGGAGCTGTCTCTCCAATTCGGCGTCCGGTCGATTCCCGCGGTATTCGGCGTGCGCGACGGCAAAGTGGTGGATTCCTTTGTGGGCGTGCAACCCGAGTCGATGATCCGGGCGTGGATTGACCGACTTTTGCCCACGCCGGCCGAGACGATCGCGGCCGAGGCCGCCGGGTTGGAGCTGGCCGACGCCCGCGCCGCCCACGAGAAATACATGGCCGCGCTTTCGCTCGATCCCGACCTGCCGGCAGCCCAGACCGGACTGGCGCGGATCGCGCTGGCGGATGGGCGGCTCGAGGACGCCCAGGCCCGAATCATCAGCATGGAGCGGCGCGGGTTTCTCGAGCCCCCGGCCGAGAAGCTCAAGGCCGAGCTGACTCTTCGGCTTCAGGCCGCGCAGGCCGGCGGCGTCGATGCGGCGCGCAGCGGCTCTGGCGGACCGTCCGGACGACCCGAACTTGAAGTTCCAGCTCGCAGAGGCCCTGGCGGCCACCGGCCAGTACGCCGACGCGCTGGCACTGTGCCTCGAGCTGGTCGAACGTGACCGCAAGGGCATCGGCGAGCGAGCCCGCCAGACGATGATCGCGATCTTCCAGCTGCTGCCGCCGGACTCAGAGATCGTCACCGAATATCGACGCCTGCTTTCACTGGCGCTCGGGTGGTGAGGACAAGGGGTGACGGTCGACCGAGAATCTGCGTGGAGCGGCGATCGGTCCAATCGATCGATCAATACGCCAGTGCGTGCCGGCCGGCCCGCGGGTCTCCGGCGGCGAGAATTCGCCCGGTGGCCCGGTCGAAGCTGATCACACAAGGTGCGGCGCTCGATGCGCCGGTGTTGACGCTCAGGATGTGTCCGCGAGCTTTCAGGGATTCCAGTGTCTCGGTGCCGATCTCGGGATTGATTCGCAGCCGGCCCAGAGCCGGCGGCGTCTGGCGGAACGAGCTGATCAGGTGGTCGGTCATGAACCGCGGGGCGACGACCGACCGGGCCGGCTCAAGGCCGAAATCAATGTGATTGAGCAAGAGCTGGAGCGTCATCTGGTCCTGGTTGTCGCCCCCGGCGACGCTGACGGCCAGGACTGGTTTGTTTTCCTTGAGCACGAGTGTCGGCGACAGGGTGACCCGCGGGCGCTTGCCCGGCACGATCACGTCGGGATGATCTTCCCAGACGTTGAAGCTCTGCAACCGGCTGCCGAGCCACACGCCGGTATCGCCGGCCACGACGCCGGTCCAGCCGCTGGGCGTGGCGGCCACCACGTTGCCGAAACGATCGGCGACCAGGCACGTCGTCGTGTCGCGCGCGTTTGCCACCGGGGGCGACACGTGCCGCCGCGCGGGATCAGCCGTGGGATCGAGCACCGGCTTCAAGGAGTGGGGATCGCCGGGTCTGCGCTCGAGCGATGCGTGCTCGGGGTCGATCAGTCCTCGGCGCAGCGAGGCGTACTCTGGCCGGAGTAGCTCGGCCAGCGGCACGTCCACGAAAAGTGGGTCCGCGTAAAATGTGTCGCGATCGGCCAGAGCGAGCTTGAGTGCCTCAACGGTGGTGTGCACCGTCTGGGGACGATTGTGCCCCATCGACTTCACGTCGATGCCGTCCAGGATCTGGAGCGCTTCGAGCAGGTACGGACCCTGGGTCCACGCGCCGCATTTGTAGATCTTGAGGCCGCGATAACTGGCGGCGACCGGCTCTTCGATCCGCGTCGTGTGCGTGGCCAGGTCAACGAACCGAATCAGGCCTCCGCTTTGCGCGACCAGGCGTCGATGCGCTGGGCGATCGGTCCGCGGTAGAACGCATCGGCGACCAACCGCAGGCCGCGGGAACGATCGGCTACGCGCGCACTGCCCGAATTCGGGGCGGTCTGCGCCTGTGCCAGCGCTTCGGCGGCAACCAGCGTCTCGAGCGTCCGACCTAGATCGGCGTGCCACGTCTCGGGGCGCGGCCGGTTCCGCAGCAATTCCCGGGCGGGCGCGACCACCTGGGCAAACGTCATCGTGCCGAACCGGTCGAGCAGCGTCAAACAGGCGTCCAGAGCAGCGGGGACGGCTGCCGCTTCGATTCCCTTGGCGGGAATCCCGCCGGGCCCCTTGAAGTGGTCGAGCGTCGCCAGCCGGGGCGCGGCGCCCTGCCCGGCGATCACCGTCACGCCCTGGTGCTGCGCGTCATAGACCAGGATCGGGACCTCGCCGCCGAAACAAAAAGACCTGGCATCGGTCACGCTCAGAGCCAGAATCGTCGCGGCGCCTGCGTCGGCCGCATTGCCGCCATCCTTCAAGATCGAGAGCCCTGCCGCCACGGCCTCGCGGCCTCCTGCGGCCACGGCCCCTTGAGCTCCTGAGGCCTGCCAGTCGGTCCCACGCGGGGCAGCCGTGCTCTTCGCGTCGCCGCCGGCCGGGGCGGTTGGCTCCTGCGCCGACGCAATTCGCACGCCGAGAATCAAGATAAGACTCGAGGCAACGAACATCATGCGGCGAATCATCGCGGGTGACTCCTCGCTGAAATAGTCGGTACGCCGTCGGCCGTACGCAAATAATGCCAATCGCTCATTAGACCGGCGCGGATTCGTCACACAACTCACCAATACCCTCTCGATCCAGATTCGCGGCGCTAGCCGATGCGGGGCCCGAAGCAGACAAAATCCGCCTCGGCCCGGGTTCGCGGTCGACGAAAACGACCTCACGGTCGTCCGCCCGCGAAGGCCGCATGCTGTTCTCTATCCAGCCTGGAAGCGAGAAGATAAGATGAAGTCCGATTTTTCTCGTATTCATTGTTTGCTTGCCGCCCCGCCACGCGACAAATCGGCCCGGGTCGCAACAGGCCGCGATCCTCAATGAGCGGCGCACACCAACAACCGCCATCGCAACCCATAAGCGAGCCCAGAGATGAAGATGCGATTCACGATTTCAGGTCGACACCCCGGCACGGCCGCGACGTTCGCGGTCCTGGCGATGATCCTGGTTGCGAGCGTTCCGGCGTGGGCCGACGATGAGGCCAAGGTCGACGCCCAGGAAAGCAAGATCCGCGAATCGGTCGTCAAGATCAGCGCGACGATGCGGTACCCCGACCTGACTCGTCCCTGGGCCAAGCACAGTCCTCAAGACGCCAGCGGCACCGGCGTCGTCATCGAAGGCAAGCGAATCCTCACCAACGCCCACGTCGTGCTCTATGCCAGTCAAGTGTTCGTCGAAAGCTATCAGTCCAGTGACAAGCTGCCTGCGAAGGTCGAGGCGGTCAGCCCCGGCATCGACCTCGCCGTCCTCCGCCTCGAAGACGAGTCGTTCTTCGAAAAACGCCCACCCCTTGCGCTCTCGTCAACCCTGCCCGAAGTGAAGGCCACCGTGCTTGCCTACGGCTATCCCCAGGGGGGCTCGACGCTCTCGATCACCAAGGGCATCGTCTCGCGTATCGAGTTCACCGGCTACAACGAAGGAATCTCGGGCGTGCGCGTTCAGATCGACGCGGCGATCAATCCCGGCAACAGCGGCGGCCCGGCATTGATCGACGGCAAGATGGTCGGCCTGATTTTCAGCAAGCTCACTCAGTCCGACAATATCGGCTACATCATCCCGGGCGAGGAGATCGACCTGTTTCTGAAGGACGTCGCCGACGGCGCCTACGACGGGAAGCCGGCCATCCACGAATCGCTGCAGACGCTCGAAAACGACGCGCTGCGCGGATTCCTCAAGATCGACAAGAAATCGCAGGGCATGGTCGTGCACTCCGCGGACCCCAGCGAGCCTGCGGATCCGCTCAAGCCTTTCGACCTGATCAGCAAGATCGGCAGCTACGAGATCGACAACGTCGGCATGGTGAAAATCAAGGATAACTTGCGATTGAATTTCCACTATTTGATCCAGAAGCTCGTCAAAGACAACAAGATTCCCCTCACGGTGATTCGCGACGGCAAGGCCATTTCCATCGACGTGCCGGTCAAGACCAAGTACCCGACCCTGATCGGCTCGCTCAAGGGCCGGTACCCGTCGTATTTCATTTACGGTCCACTGGTGTTTTCGCCGGTCACAAACGAGTTTGCCGCTTCCTTCGACCGCACCGGGCGACTCTATGCCGCGCTCGCGCTAATCGGCAGCCCGCTCGCGACCCGCCGGGGCGACCTGCCTCGCTTTGAAGGCGAGGAGCTGGTTGTCGTCACCTCGCCAATGTTTCCTCACCGGATCGGCAAGGGTTACGACAATCCATTCTCGAAGATCGTGAAGGAAGTCAACCAGGTGCCTATCAAAAACCTGCGGCACTTTGTCGAGGTCCTTCGCGACTCGAAACAGAAATACACCACCATCCGATTTGACGACAAATTCTCCGAGACGATCGTCTTTGACCATCAGGAAGCGCTCAAGGCAACCGACGAGATCCTCTCGGACAACGGGATCCGCGAGCAGGCGTCCGAGGACATGGACGCGGTCTGGGCCAAGAAGAAGTAGGCCTTTCGCGGAAACCCGACTTGCCCGTCTGTCGCGGCGTCTCGACTCGAAAGCGGGCGCCGATTGGCCAGCACCGACCGCCGCAGCCGACTCTGCCTGTTGCCTACCCGCGGCTTGGCCCCTGCCGATTTTCCACTCATGACCATCGACCACTCCCTTGACCGGGCCGCGGATGCAATCGCTACGGCTGATGCACTCTTGATCGGCGCCGGCGCCGGCATGGGAGTCGACAGCGGACTGCCGGATTTCCGTGGCATCGAGGGCTTCTGGCGGACCTATCCTCCCTACAAGACGCTCGGGCTCGATTTCGAGTCGCTGGCCAACCCACGCTGGTTTGCGGATGATCCCACGCTGGCCTGGGGTTTCTACGGACATCGCATGCAGCTCTACCGCCGCACGACCCCGCACGCCGGGTTCGAGATCCTGCGCCGCTGGGCAGGCCGGATGCGCCGCGGCGGCTTCGTCTTCACGTCCAATGTCGATGGACAGTTTCAACGGGCCGGCTTCAGGTCGGAGCAGGTCGTCGAGATCCACGGGAGTTTTGGCGGGTTGCAGTGTACGAGCGATTGCGGGATCGGGATATTCTCGGGGGAGACCTCGCAGGTTGAAATCAACCCGGAGACGATGCGGGCCGTGCTCGACTTGCCAAAATGCCCGCAGTGCGGCGCAGTCGCGCGCCGAATATTTTGATGTTTGACGATTTCACCTGGGATTCCGCGCGAACCGACGTTCAGATGAAGCGGCTGAAAATGTGGCTCGACTCGCTGGGCGGCAAGCCGAAGCTGGTCATCGTCGAGTGCGGGGCGGGTCGCGCGGTGCCCACCGTCCGCATCGCTTGCCAGAATATCTGCGCGAGTACGGCGGCACGCTGGTCCGCGTCAACACGCGCGAGCACCATGTGCCTCCCGGGCACGTCTCGCTGCCCATGGGAGCACTCGATGCGCTCTCGTCTCTTGATGCTCGAGTCGGCTGCGCGGAGGATGGCGCCTCGGCGACGTCTTGACCGCGACCAATGACATTATTCCACATGAATACAGTTCTGGTTATGTTTTCGTTTTCTTGATGGGGAGCAAGCCTGATGTCGACGATCCGAGGAGCGAAGCCATCGCGGAAACGGCTGGCCGCGATTCTGGGAATGGGACTGATCGGGGCGTGGGCGGCGTCCTCGATCGTGCCGATCAAGGGCGCGTTCTCTCAGACCGACGCCGCGAAAAAGCCGGCGAGTACAGCCGCCGACAAGCCTGACTCGGCTTCGACGGTTTACTCCGCTTTTTCTCCCGGCGGTTCCAAGCCGGCGACCGCCAAGGTCGAGCGCGGACCGTTCGTGGTCGAGGTGACTTTGCCCGGCGTTTTCGAGGCCCAGCGGGCGATCGAGGTCTCGATCAGACCCAGGGTCTGGGCATCGCCCCTGGTTGTTGAACGGGCCATCGAGCTCGGTGCGCCCGTCAAGCGCGGAGACGTTCTCGTCGAATTTGACCGCGAGAAGATCGACAAGGCCATTGATGACGCCGAGGTTGAAAATACGCTCGCCGAAATGGCCCTGAAGCAGGCTGGCGAGGAGCTGCCGATTCTCGAAAAAGGCCTTCCGGTGGACCTGGCCGCTGCCGAGCGCTCCAAGACCCAGGCCGACGAGGACCTCAAGAGATTTCTCCAGACCGATCGGCCCCAGGCCGAGCGGAATGCCCAGTTCACGGTGAAACGGTCGAAGGAGTTTCTGGAGTATTCGAGGGAAGAATTGCATCAACTTGAGAAGATGTACCGCTCAAAGGACCTGACCGAGGAAACCGAGGAAATCATTCTCCGGCGCCAGCGATTCCAGGTCGAGTCGAGCGAATTCAACCTCCAGCAGGCCGAGCTGCAACGGGAGCAAGCTGAAAGTCGATTTGCCCCGGAAGGAAGAGCAAACCCGGGAAAACGCCGTCAAGCAATCGATCGACCTGGCCAAGGCCCGCGCGCTGCTTCCGCTTAACCTCAACCAGAAACGGCTGACGCTGGCGAAGCTCAAGCATGACCACACCAAATCAACCGAGAAGCTCGCCGACCTGCGCAAGGACAGAGACGCCATGGCCGTCCACGCGCCGGCCGATGGCATTGTTTACTTCGGCAGATGCGAGCGCGGCCAGTGGTCGGCCGCAGCCGCGATGGCACAGAAGCTTCACAAAGGGGGTGTGATCGCCCCCGACGAGGTCTTCGTCACCGTGGTGACGGCGCGGCCGGTCGACGTCCGTGCCACCGTCGAGGAGAAAGATCTGGCTGCGCTCGCGCGACCGAGCGAGCTCAATGGCGTCGTTGTTCCAACTTTCGACCCGGAACAGAGGCTGCGCGGCCGCCTTGCCAGCATTCTGCCGGTTCCACGCGAGGCCGGAAAATTCGAGGCCAAGGTGACCGTGGAGATCGGCGACGACAAGAGCGCCATCAAGCCGGGAATGGCCTGCGCAGTCAAGTTCGTTCCGTATCGCAAGGACGCGGTGCTCACTGTCCCGGCCAGCGCGGTCTGCGAAGACTTCTCGGAAAACGCGATCACGACGTACGTTTATCTCGCCAAGACAGAGCGAGGGGGCAAGTACGCGAAGAGACAAGTCCGACTGGGCAGAACCGCCGCCAACAGGACCGAGGTCCTCGAGGGTTTGGCGGAAGGAGACGAGATCCTGGCAAGTAAGCCATGAAGATGCACGATCGGGCCAAGTCCAGGCGGGCAGCGGCGACGATGGAAGAATGACCGATCTCCAGCGACGCAGCTGCGCTCTGGCGGTGGCTCGTCGGGCGGTGTTGCACGAAAACTCTCGAGGCTCTCTTGGACCACACGATGATCGTTAACGGTGCCTTGCTCGGAGCGATGCTGGCTTGCACTCTGCCGGCAGCCGAATCTCCGCAACGTCCTGAGTCACGTGCGACGAGGCCGGATGCGCCGAGAAACAGACCGAACGTGGCGACTCTCCGAAGCCCGACCTTCGTCCGAAGCCGCCGGAGCCGGTGCCTGACGGTGAAATCGCCGCTGCCATCGAGCGCGGCGTGGAATTCCTGCTCCAGGTGCAAAACGACGATGGATCCTGGGGGTCGGCAGAACGGACGAAGGACCTCAATATCATCGCCGGAGTCGGCTCGCATCACGCATTCCGAACCGCAACGACGGCGCTCTGCGTATCGGCCCTGATCGAGGTGGATCGTGCGGTCGCCAAGCTCGCGGACCGATCTGCCCTTGCGCGCGCGATCGAGCATGGAGAAGCGTTTCTATTCCGCGAGCTGCCTCTGGTCCGCCGACACGACCCCATGCTGATCTACAACGTCTGGGCTCATGCCTACGGCATCCAGGCGCTGGTGCGGATGCACGGCCGGCTGCCCGACGACACGGTCCGCAAGGAGCGCATCGAGGCGTTGATCCGCACTCAGTACGATCGTCTCACCCGTTATGAGGCGGCCGAGGGCGGGTGGGGCTACTACGACTTCGCGACCGGCACACAGCGGCCGAACAGCCATTCGTGCAGCTTCGTCAACGCCACGGTCCTCGTCGCGTTTCACGAGGCCAAACAGATCGGCGTCGAACCCCCCCAAAAGCTGGTCGAGCGCGGTATCGAAGGAATCGTCCAGCAGCGCAATCCCGACTTCAGCTATCTCTACGGGCTTTATCTCCGCTACAAACCGGCGATGGGGATCAACCGCCCGGGCGGCAGCCTGGGACGGTCGCAGGCCTGCAACGTCGCACTCCGGCTCTGGGGTGATCGCAAGGTGACCGACGGCGTCTTGACCGAGTGGCTCGACCGCTTGATCGTGCGGAACGGCTGGCTCGACATGGGCCGAAAGCGGCCGATTCCCCACGAATCACATTTCATGGTCGCCGGCTACTTCTACTATTACGGGCATTACTACGCGACCCTGTGCGTCGACCAGTTGCCCAGAGCCAGGCGCCCTTTCTACCAGGCTCACCTCGCTCACATCCTTCTGGGACACCAGGAGCGCGACGGGTCGTGGTGGGACTACCCGCTGTATAACTACCACCAGCAGTACGGCACGGCCTTCGCTCTCATGTCGCTTGCGCGCTGCCGCGAATCGGTGGGTTCGCTGGGCGAGGCGGCCAGCACGCGACATTAGCGCCGAATTCCGGCCTTTGTGTCAATCACTGCCCCGTGTGGCGGTCGTGCATTCTTCGTGACCAATCCCCGCGCTGTCGGATCGCTGCAATTTTCTGGCGTGATCATGGTGTTCGCGGCCCGTCAAATGCGGCGGGCAGGAGGTCGTGGACGGCCCGTATGATCACATCCTCGGTCGCGGGCGCGAGCCGGGAGGGGTGCCCGTAATAGATCATCGAAAAATCGGCTTCGTAGCCCCCCTCGCTCAGAACGCGCCGGGATGGAATATAGCAAGGAACGTCGTTGCTGTATGCGACGACCCACAGGCGTTTCTGGTCGGTCTCCCACTTGAGGCGCAAGGCGTAGTCAACGACCACCTCGCCCGCGAGGAAGACCATCGCCATCTCGTCACCGAACGACCAGGTTTGAACCGAATACGGCACACTGCTCGCAAGCGTTTCGCCCCGGTCGAGGCGCTGGATCAGGGTCCGGGCCAGGTACCCGTCGGCCCCGGCACGCTTGGTGCGCTGTTCCAGGGCGGTTCGGTCGGGGGCAGGCTCGAGTGGCAGCTCGAGTTTGCGAAACTGAGCGCTCAACCGGCCGGGCAGGGGGGTGAGTGCCGATCGGGCCAGGCGGTCGACTTCGCGGGCGGCGGCCAGGCCATGGGCTTTCGCGTCGTCGAGCCCGCGCCGAGGTTCGGGATTGGCGTCGGCCCCGCAGCCGATCACAGCCAGGGCGACCGAGCCCTCGAACTGGCGCTCGATTTCATCGCAGGCATACCCGGTCCACTCGGCGCAAAGCTTGTTGAACTCACCGCCCAGCGTCGTGCAGTGGCACGCATAGCCAAAGAGCACCGCACGGACCTTGCCGGACGCATCCGTCGCCCGCAGCACCGGCAGGCTGTGGTCGACCGGTCCATTGGGATTGACGCCGAAATTGACCCATCGTCCATCCTTCAGTACTCGCCGGTTGGCCGCGAAGCCGGCCTGACCCTGACCCCACGCCAGGCTCGCCGGCGACCGGGCCGCGAGCGCGGCCGCCGCGACGCGTTCGAGCGCGTCAGTCAGCTCGCGCGTGTATCGGTCGATCCGAGCTTTCTGATCAGCCGGCAATGGTGCGCCAAAGATAAAATCGAGCTCAGAGCTCAGCGCGGGCGCGCAGTGCGTATGCGTGGAAGAGACGACGAACCGCTCGCGCTTGAGCCCGAGCTTGGCCTTGAGCCGCGCTGCCACTTCCTCGGTGACATTGGCACCGACGGCGCAGTTATCGACGACCACCAGCACGGCCGGGCCCCCGTCGACGGCGCCGTCGGCGCCGATCGCAAGCGCCCTGGCCTTGAGCCGGCTGGCGATCCCTTCGGATTCGGTCTTCCGACTCTCGTAGCCCACCAGGCGGATCGGATAGTCCGGCGTGATGTCCTCGACCGCCACGCCGACGGGCACCTGCTCGTCGGCGAATAGCGACGAAGCCGTGAACAACACGGAAACCACGGCCACCAGAATCTTGAGGAATCGCATTGGCTGTGCTCGCTCCTTGTCTGGCCGTGCCCACTGCCCACTGACAAAAACGCAACCTTCGAAGCGGTCTGGTTCCGAATTCGGCACTCCGCGATCATGGTTTACTGCCCGAGATGGAACATCGTTCGCAACGGCACCAGATCTTCGCATCGCGCGACGGACGTCACAATAACCCAGTGCGGGACGACCGTTTTCACATTTCCCCGCATGATCCGGCGAGCCCGCGCGGCGGGATCGGCGGACATTTGGCCCAGCGCGTGGTTTGCTGCGCCAACGATCAATAAGTCCAGCTCTTCACGTCACTACCCGGCGGCGCCGACTTCAAGAGCCGTTCCACGATCTTGGGCGCGTACATCTGGTGATAGCGTAGCCGGCTGATGGCGTTCGGCTGGTTCGGGTCGCCGTTCCAGCAGTGTTCGGCCCGATCGCCATAGAGGACCTCGCCGCCGTAGGGGGGGTTCGTCGCCTTGTTGAGGAAGTCCTCCATCAGGTACACTGCGTTGTTCAAATAGTAATTATCCATGTCGCCGACGTAGAGGTGGATCTTGCCCTCGAGATCCTTGCCGATCCTGGGCCAGTCGCGCTCGAGGATGAAGCGAAGGTCGTAATGGTCGCGCCAGTAGCTTGCGACCTCGGGGTCGATCACGCCGGTTCGCTTATCCCAGATCGGCCTGGGATAGCCGTCGCGCCCGATTGGAGAGTAAACGGCTTCCCAGATATCCCATTGCTGTCCCGACCGGCTCTTCGTCCCCAGCGCGAGCTCGCGCCGATTGACGTCCTCAAGGGTCGAGGAGATATGTCCCAGGAAGTTGCGCCCGCCAGGCCGTTTGACTTTGTGCCAGGGGCCTTCGTCGTAGTACGCGTTCTTGTCTTTATAGATGTCGACCACCGTGTACGCGCGGAAGTCGATCGGGTCGGGGCAGGCAGCATAGCAGCCGTTGTATTCGGTGGGATAAAGGATCTGAGCCGCCAGCGCTTCCCAGCCGCCGGTCGAGCCGCCGTAGAGGAATCGCGCCCAGCCTGCGCCCAGGCATCGGTATTTCTTCTCGAGATAAGGGATCAGCTCGTAGGTGATCGCGTCGCCGTAGGGGCCCAGGTTCGCCGAATTCACGGCATACGAATCGTCGTAAAACGGATTGGCGTGCTGGATCTCGATGATGACCATTCGCGGATAGCCCGGGCCGGTCCACTCCTTGTAGAACCGATGGGCGTATTCCTGGACGGTCCGGTTATACGCCGGCCAGTGAAACCGATCGCTGTACTCCGGCTTCAGGTCTGCGTCCGGCGGCTGTTCGCGAAATCCGTCAAACGTCTGCGGGAAATGGCCGTGGAATATGACCAGGGGATAGCGGGCCTCGGGGTGGCTGTCAAAGCCTTCGGGCAGCAAAACATGGGCTCCCAGGTGCATGGGCCGGCCCCAGAACTTCGTGAGGCGCTCGCTCTGGATCCGCTCGTGCTTGATGTACCTGGTGGTCGCCGGCTCGGGGATCGGGGGAATCACCTTGTCGAGCCGGACGCGGATACTCACACCAGGGCGCCGGCCCGGCTCGATGGTGACGTCCTGCGGCGTGCTATAGAGGTTTCCGGGCGACTTGTTCCACTGCTGTCCTTCGCCGCGATCCATGGGCAGCTTGACCGCCGGCCCCAGGGCGCGGTGGAACGTCTCATACTTGTGGAGCAGCGCCTGCACCCGGTACCGGCTAGGAGGAACCTGGCGCAGGCTTTCGATGGGATAGCCCTGCGCCGCCGTGCCGACCACGGCCTCTTGATCGGGCTGCCAGCCCGTCGACGTCAATGCCGAAGATTTGTTGCGTCTTCGGGCCGTCGCTCACCTGGAACCGAGGCTCTTCCTTGGCATCCTTTGAAAGCATCACAAGCAGCCGGCCGTCGAGCGGTGCCTTGCCGAGCTCCGGGCCGAAGCTGACACGGATCTCGAGCCCCGCATTGTTGTCTGGCTCGTCAGCCGTGCTTGCGCAGGCGCACTTGCCCAGCGGCAAGATCGCGACGCAAAAGGCCAGTAGACCCGAGATCATCGCCAGTCGAGCCGTGGCGTCGATCCGGGGTGAATCGCACGATTCTGCGCATCTCCGCGGTTTCGTGATCGGTTGAATCTCATTCAGGCTCGCCCACGCGCCGCGCAACGCTCGTCGCGAAGTTCGGCTCGAGGTCATGGCTCATGGCAGTTATCCATGCGAATCATGAAACAGAAAAGTGCGAAAACGCGACGGGGCGGCCCTGCTCTGGCCAGTTTGTCCCGCGATTCCGGCGGCGCGACCGATTCAGCGGGTCACTCGAGCTCGTGAATGTCGCCGAGCACTCCGGGCGGGATACAGACAGTCAGGACGGTCAGCGTGCCGACGGCTTTGTGCCTGGTTCCTCTGGGAACGTAAACCACGACACCCCGGTGCAGCTCGATTTCCTCGTCGTCGAGCATCATTGTGCCTGTGCCGTCAATGACGTAATAGAATTCGTCGGTTCGCTCGTGGAAGTGCAGCTTGGCGTTCTCGATCTCGACCTGGTGGACCTCGGCCGCGGCCCCGTCTTTTTCCTCGATGATCGTCCGGATCTGCCCGCAGGTCTCCGCCCAGGGATCGACCTCGGCCGGGTCGCGGCGCAGGAACTTCGTAGCGATGTTCATGATTTCGTCTCCCAGGCTTCCGGGGAACTGCATTCGGCCGCCGCTCTCGCGGCACTCGCGAGCATCATGGCGCGATTATGATCCGTAAATGGCGGTGCGCACCTGAGATCCCGGTTGCAAACCGGCCGCACTCGGCCCCACCGCCCTCGTTCCGGTGCGCGGTGGCCGTCCCCGGATACTCTGCTATCATAATCGAGCGCACGTTGGCTATCATCCAGTCTTTCCGCTTGACCAGGCGGAGACGATGACGACTTATCTTTCCGTGGTTTGGACGCTCGCCATGATGGTTATCGCATCGGTTTCGATCCCCGGTGGTGAGCTCGAGGATCCTTACCAGTGGCTCGAGGACGTTACCGCCCCGCGGTCGCTGGACTGGGTCAAGGAACGTAACGCCGAGAGTACGAGTGAGCTGACGCGATCAGAGCGATTCCGAACACTTGATCGCCGCATCCTCGCGATCCTCGACTCCGACGACCGGATCCCGAACATCGAGAAGCTGGGACCGCTGTACTACAACTTCTGGCGCGACGCCAAGAACCCGCGCGGCCTGTGGCGGCGCACCACACTCGAAGAATACAAGAAGGCCAAGCCCGACTGGGAGATTGTGCTCGATCTCGATGCACTCGGCAAGAAAGAGAAGGAAAACTGGGTCTGGCATGGCGCCTAGGCGCTCAAGCCCGACTTACAAGCGAGCACTGCTCTCGCTCTCTCGGGGCGGTGCCGACGCGAGCGTGGTCCGGGAGTTTGACCTGGCGACCAAGGCGTTCGTCGAGGACGGCTTCCGCTTGCCCGAGGCGAAGAGCCAGGTCGCGTGGCGGGACCGGACAGCGTGTTCGTGGGAACGGATTTCGGCCCGGGTTCGCTGACCGAGTCGGGCTACCCTCGGATCGTCAAGGAATGGAAGCGGGGTAGCCGACTGGCCGAGGCTGCCGTGGTCATGGAGGGGCAGCCAGACGACATGAGCGTCGCGGCGATCGCGCGATCTCACACCGGGCTTCGAGCGCGACATCGTCGTGCGGCGGCCGACATTCTGGACGTCCGAGGTTTTCCTGCGGCGAGATGGCGAAGCTCGATCAAGATCGAAAAACCCGCCGACGCCGTGGCCTCGCTGCACCGCGAGTGGCTGCTCCTGCGGCTGCGATCGGACTGGAAGACCGGCGACAAGACCTATCCGGCCGGCGCGCTCATCGCGACAGACTTCGAGGAAGTTTCTGGAAGGAGGCGCGACGGTTCGACATGCTGTTCGAGCCGGCCGAGCGAAAGTCGCTCGCGCGTTTCAGCGCCACACGCACACTACGTGCTCGTCACCGAGCTCGACAACGTGCGCGAGCCGGGTTTACGTGCTTGAGCATCGCGACGGCCGGTGGCCGCCGCGAGCTTGCCGGGCGTGCCCGAATTCGGAACGGTGTGCGCGACCGCCGTCGACCCCGACCTGTCCGACGACTACTTCCTGCATGTCACCGACTTCCTGACGCCCGACACGCTGGCGCTGGGCACGGTCGGATCACGGCCCTGCCGAGAAGCTCAAGCAGCTTCCTGCGTTCTTCGACGCCGCTGGCCTGGCTGTCTCGCAGCACGAGGCGGTTTCTTCCGACGGAACGCGCATTCCCTACTTCGAGGTTGCCCGCAAGGATCTCGCGCTCGGACGGCAATAATCCGACTTTGCTGTACGGGTACGGCGGGTTCGAGGTCTCGATGCTTCCATCGTATCGACCCGCTCGTCGGGGCCGCCTGGCTGGAGAAGGGCGGGGTTTATGTGGTCGCCAACATCCGCGGCGGCGGAGAGTTCGGGCCCAGGTGGCATCAAGCGGCGCTCAAGGCAAACCGCATACCGGGCGTACGACGACTTCATCGCCGTCGGCGAAGACCTGGTTCGCCGCAAGGTGACGTCGCCGCCGCACCTGGGCATTCAGGGAGGAAGCAACGGCGGCCTCCTGATGGGCAACATGCTCGTGCGACGGCCCGACCTGTTCGGCGCGATCGTCTGCCAGGTCCCCTGCTCGATATGCGGCGGTTTAACCACTTGCTCGCCGGCGCGAGCTGGATGGGCGAGTACGGCAACCCCGATCTGCCGGAGGAGTGGGCGTTCATCCGCACATTCTCGCCCTATCACATCGTCGAGAAATCGGCGAAATACCCGCGCACGCTTTTCACGACCTCAACCCGCGACGACCGCGTTCATCCCGGCCACGCGCGGAAGATGGTCGCCAAGATGAAGGACCAGGGGCACGACGTGATCTATTACGAGAACATCGAAGGCGGCCACGGCGGTGCCGCCGACAACAAGCAGGCCGCGTTCATGCAGGCATTGGCTTATACGTTTCTCTGGAACGAGCTCACGAAATGAAGCCCGCGAGCCGGTCAGCTCGAGCGAGGGCCGGAGACGACAGCTGCGTATCGTGATGACCTGGCGTACATCCACGACGCCGGGTTCGGCGGCTTCGCCCGGGAGGCGGCTCCGGTCTTGCTGGATGCGCTTGCGGCGCAAGGGATCACCGAGGGCTGGTGATCGACCTGGGCTGCGGCAGCGGCATTCTCGCCGGAGTGGTCGCAGAGCGCGGGATATCGACGTCTGGGGATCGACATCTCGGAAGGGATGGTCGCGCTGGCACGCCAGCACGTGCCGCAGCGGAGAGTTCCGGGTCGAGTCGCTCCTTCGCGCAGAGCTTCCTCCTTGCGTGGCCGTGGCGGCAGTCGGTGAGTGCTTCAATTATCTGTTCGATGTCGGCAACACGACGCCGAAGCTTCGTCAAGCTGTTTCGGCGGATCTACTGCGGCACTAAGCCCGGGAGGGCTGTTCATTCTGGATGTGGCCGAGCCCGGGCGCGTGCCCGGCGGCGGCCCTCGCCGGACCTACATGGAAGGAGAGGACTGGGCGGTGCTCGTGACTAGCGAGGAGGACAGGCGGCATAGGTTCTTGACCAGGCGGATCACGAGCTTTCGCCGCGTCGGCGAACTGTACCGTCGCGATCAGGAGGTTCACCGGCAGCGGTTGATCGCGCGGTCAGAGGTGGCGCGCCAGCTCCGGATCATCGGCTTTCGGGTGCGCAGCTTCGCGGCTACGGACCGCTCAAGTTCGGGCCGGGCCACGCTGGATTGATCGCTCGGAAGCCGTAGCCGGCGGGCCCCAGCGGAGTCGCCGTCATGCCGTGTCCAGATGTACTCTAGCTGTTGTTTTGCAGTCGCCCCCACGCCAGCGCAAAGTCGACCGGCGGAAAGAGCGGCTTCCGGGCTTGCTAGATCGTCGCATCTCGGGTACAAGCGCCGGTCCAGTCACGTCTACAGAAGCGGCGCATGGGCCGAGGCGACGCCAAGGCCAGGGATGGCGGTGGCAGCCGGACGGCTGACGGGCCCATGAATTCTCGCCGCTGGTTCGATGTTTCGCGGGCGCGGCTGCTGCGCCTCCGACTGCCGCTCAGCGGATGATCGACCAGTCCTGAACGTAGCCTGGTGCCCGGAGCCAGGCAGGGGCGCGGACAGACGAACGGCGGTCGTCAGCGTGTTCTTGGCTCCGACGTTCGCTCGAAAGCGAACGTCGTCCGGGCGGCTCTCGATCGGTTCGGTTCAGGAACGATCGCTCATGACAGGTGACGAACGCTCGATCTCGACCGGTGCCAGGGAAGGTTCCGGAGGGTCGAACAAGATGACGGCAGGAGCCCGGCTCGGCCTCGGCCGCGCACGGCGCCTGCGCCGCATCGGTTACTGGCAGGCGGCACGTGCCGCAGACCGCGCGTGGTGCTCCTCACGCTGCGTTCGAGCGCATGGTCATCGCGGGCCGCGTCGGGGCGGTCATGCTCGGCTGGCGGGCCACTCTGCTCGTCCTCCTGTGCCAGCCGCCGTGGCACGTCGACCAGGTCGAGAAGTTCCCCGAAGGGACGATCGTCAAGATCGAGTTCGAGGGGAACCAACGATCCCCGCGGACAAGATCAAACCCAAGCTCTTGAGCCGGGTCGGCCAGCCGCTCAGCCACGAGAAGGCCGAGGCCGACCTGAAGACCCTGCTCGGGACCAAGTGGTTTTCCGACGCAACCTACTGGGTCGACGAGTCGCCGCCCAAGAGCGGCAAGTACACGCTGATCTTCGCCCTCAAGGAAATGACCCTCCTCACCAAAGTCGAGTTTCGAGGGCGGAAGGCGATACGCCTCAAAGAGATCGAGGACACAACCGGGCTCAAGGCCGGCAACCGCGCCGATCCCGTCGCAGACCCGGCGGGCCGTCAGCCAGATCCAGGGGCTTTACCGGGAAAAAGGCTACGACCTGGCCTCGGTCACCTTGCTCGAGGGGGGCAACGCGGCGACACCAAGATCGTGATCGAGATCTTCGAGGGCCCGAAGGCGAAGGTGACGTCGATCAATTTCGAGGGGAACACTTTGCTTCGGCCGCGACGTTGCGAACTCATATCGGCACTCGAAAGTCGATTCTGGGCCTCTTCGGCAAATATCACCGCGAGATGCTCGAGGACGACCGGCAGAAGCTCGTCGATTATTACTATGCGAACGGCTTCTTCGAGGCGAAGGTGTCGCCCGGTGACTCGGTCGCGGGACGACCCGGGCGAGATCGAGCTCACGTTCGTGATCTCGGAGGGAACGCAGTACAAGGTTCGCAACGTGATCATCGAGGGAAACCGGCGGATCAAGACCGAAGCGCTCCGCAAGGACCTGGAGCTGCTCTCGGGCAAGCCGTTCATGATGGCGATGCGCGATGCCGACAAGAACCGGATGTTGATCCAGTACGGCGAAATCGGCTGCATCGACGCCCAGATCAAGTGCGAGCCGCGGTTTACCGACCAGCTCGGCGTGGTCGACCTCGTGTACACGATCGAGGAACGAGAGCCGTTCTCGCTGGGCGAGCTTGCAGATCGTCGGCAACGATCGAACCAAGGACAAGGTCATTCGCCGCGAAGCCGTCATGGCGGGTCTGTTGCCGGGCGAGGTGCTGGACAAGAACCGGATCGAGCTGTTTCGGCGGCGGCTCACGTGGCTCGGGTACTTCATGAACGACCCCCAGCAGGGCAAGCAGATCAAGATCGACATCGTGAGGCAGCGGCCGAGCGATCAGCCCTACGGCGACATGATGATGCCGCTATCTGCAGGACGTCAACCAGGCGAGGATGCAAGACCCGGGCTCGGGCGTCGACCTGGTGCCGGCACCGGTGCCCGCTTCCCGGCGTGCCGGGGACATCGCGTTGAACCGACTGTGCCGGGTCTGATGCCTTTCGGCTCGAACAGTCCGTTCGAGCCGCCGGCCAACGTGCCGCCGGTCGAGGTGCCCGGCGCCTCCTCCCGTGATTCCCGGCGGCGGCGTGTTCCCTGGCAGTCCGAAGCCGCCTCCCGTGGGCGCCGGCGAGCTGCCGGGCACGGATCCGAGCATCCCGGGCATGAACATGACCGACGTCAGCCCGACCGGAACGATCCGTTCCCCAACCGGTCGTTCGCCGACATCGTGACGTCGATCGAAGAGGCCCCGACCGGTCGATTCATGATCGGCGTCGGGGCCAACAGCTTTCAGGGCCTGATGGGCAACTTGCAGATCTACGAGAAGAACTTCGACATCTTCAACGTTCCCGCGCTCATTCAGCGACATCGTCAACGGCCAGGCGTTTCGAGGCGGCGGCCAGTCGCTCAAGATCAACCTCCAGGCCGGCAACCTGATGAACATGATGTCGGTCAGCCTGCGCGAGCCCTATCTCTTCGACCTGCCAATCGGGGCCAGCGGCTCGGGTTACCTCTCGTCGCGTATTTATCCGAACTGGGATGAACGCCGCGGCGGTGGTCAGTTGTCCCTGGGGCGCCAGTTCGGAACCATGCATCTACGCCGACATGACCGTCCGCGCCGAGGAAGTCGACTTCTTCGGCTATCGATCGCCGGCACCCGCCAATTACCTGGCCGCCAGCGGCTTTACGTCGCTGTTCTCGATCAAGCCGAGCTTGCGGATCGACAATCGGATTCGAGAACCCAACAGCCCGTTCATGGCCACCAAGGGCCAGTACCTTCAGCTTTCGGCCGAGCAAGGCTGGGGCAGCTTCACCTGGACCAAGTTCGACGCGGAGGGCCGCGCGTATCTTCCGACCGGCAGCCGCCCCGACGGTACGGGCAAGCGGTTCTTCACGTTCCGCGGCCACTTCGGCATCGCGACCGAGTCGACGCCCGTCTATGAGCGATTACTTTGCCGGTAATTTCGGCAGCTTGCGCGGATTTCAATATCGAACCGTCAGCCCGCACGTTTTCAACGTTCCGACCGGCGGCGTCATGATGGCCATCGGGTCGGTCGAGTATCAGTTTCCCTGGAACGCCCGCGACACGTTTCATCAGATCTTCTTTACCGACTTCGGCACCGTCACCGGCAACTACCAGTTCAGCGACATGAGGATCTCGGTGGGGACTGGCTTGAAGGTCGTCCTGCCGATGAGCTCCCATGCCATTCGAGTTCGACCTGGCGTTTCCGGTCCTCAAGGCCCCCGGCGACAAGGTTCAGTTCTTCAATTTCGCCGTTGGCGGGATGTGGTGAGATCGAGCGTCGTCGCTGCCCCCGCGGCACGCGCCTCCGGGCAGGACTTCCGGATGCGACGTGCTAGAGCCGCGCGGCCGCCGTCAACTTCCGCACCTGCGCGACACCTTCGCTTGCAGCCGCGAAAGGCCTCGCACGGCAACGACGTCGAACTGGAAAGCCGGATCTACAGCAGCCGTAGTTCCGCGGTTTGAAGTGTGAAATTGAGGCGGCGACCGCTGAGAGAGGCACTGCGCTCGGGGTTTGCTTGTCCACGGGGCGTTCAGTAGCTTAGAGTGCAACTCGAAACTGAGTCATCTCCGACCGGCTCCCGCCCGGTGCGGATTCGCGACGCTTCTTCAACGTGACGCTGGGTGCGCCGATGAATCGGTATTTTCTGGTGATGGCCGTCATGGGAGGCTCGTTCCTGGCGGCCGACTTTGTGCTCGGTTTCTTCGCCACCGGCGACGCGCATGGGCCGGGCGCGATCGCGCGCGGCGTGCACTTGCTATTTTCGCTCGCGACGGTATGCTTTTGCTCGGTATTCATTCGATCGTTTACACCTACTTTGTGGCGACCGGCAAATGGGCCAAGGAAGTCGTGCAAGTCTATCAACTTCCTGGATGGATCAGCGCCCAGGCAACCAAGAACAAGCGGCGAGCGTTTCGCTTCGTCATGTGGAGCATGATGGTCATTGCCGCAGCCGCCTGGCTCGGTGCGGCGGCCGATACGCGCGGCTCGTATTATGCGATCTGGCACCTGATCGCGGCGGCGGTGGCGCATCGCCTTCAATCTGGGCGTCTTCATGGTCGAATACGCCGTGATCGTCGCTCACGTCCGCTTGCTGACCGAGCTGAAGGACCAGGCCGATCAGATGCGTGAAGCCCGGTACGGGTCCGCGGCGGCTACGGTGGTCGACGGCATTCGGCAGCCCGATGCGCTCGTGAGCGATCCACCGGTCCCACTGACGTGATGAGACAGCTCGCGGTCGTGGCTTTTTCCGAGACGGCGTGAAGCGCGCACGTGGGACAGCGGCTGGAGGAGGACGGTCAGACCCGATGACGCCGCTGGCGATTATTGTGCCGATCGTGCTCGTGGACTTGCTCGGGTTCACGCTGGTCATGCCGCTCTTGGCGCCGTTTGCCGAGCATTACGGGTTTCGTGAGTGGCAGATCGGCATGCTGTTCTCCGCGTACCCGGTTTGCCAGCTCGTCGCCGGTCCGGTCCTGGGTCGGCTGAGCGATCGCTATGGGCGCCGGCCGCTTCTGATTATCAGCCAGGCGGGAACCGCTCTGTCGTTTGTGATTCTCGCCCTGTCGCACAATTTTTCCGTGATGTTGCTGGCGCGGATGCTCGATGGTGCTTCCGGCGGCAACATCCTGGTGGCCCAGGCGTATGTCGCCGACGTGACGGCGCCCGAGCACCGGGCACGCGGCATGGGGTTGATCGGAATGGCATTCGGGCTGGGCTTCGTACTCGGGCCGCTGCTGGGGGGTCTGCTTCTGTACCTGCCGCTGGCCGAAGACCTGCGGCTTCGCCTGCCGTTTCTGGTGGCGGCGGCCTTTTCCACGGTCGCGTGGGTGCTCGTCATGACGCGCTTACCCGAGCCGCCACGCGAGGAAAACCGAGCGCCAAGCGCGGCGCGGGTCGTCTCCCTGCGGGGAATCGCGGACACGGTCACGCTCCCAGGCGTTGGCCTGCTCGTCCTGATCGCGTTTCTGGCAGTCCTCGCCTTCGCGGCATTCGAAGGGACGTTCGCCCTGTTTCTCGGCCGTCGCCTCAACTGGAATCCCCAGACCGCCGCGTTCGCTTTCGCCGGGATGGGCCTTTGCAGCGCACTCGTCCAGGGAGGGTTGATCCGCCGCCTCGTCCCTCGCTTTGGCGAAGCCAGGCTCATTCTCGCGGGCCTGATCCTGGCCGCCTCCGGATTCGCCGGCTTATCGTTGGTCTCAAGTGCGAGCGAGCTCGTCGGCTCGTTGCTGCTCTTGGGCGTCGGTCAGGGGCTCGTCAGCCCAAGCGTATCCGGACTGCTTTCACGCATCACACCCATGAGCGAGCAGGGCGCGGTGTTCGGCACGCTCAGTTCCTCGCAAACCCTCGCGCGACTGATCAGCTATTCGACGTCCAATATCCTGCTCGGAGAGGTGTCCACGAGCGCGCCCTACTGGGGGGCGTTTGGCGTTGACCTGATCGCGCTTGTGCTCGCGGGCCGCGCAGTCATCCGGCATGGATCAGGAGATACGACCAGAGACCGAGAGATTCCGGTGAGTTCCCTTTCCATGGGCACGGAAGAGCGACAGCGGCCCGCCGGGCCTTGAGCTCGTCGGCGTGACGGCCAGATTCCAGCTCCGGATCGCACGCTGAAACGCGATGTGGAAGCTGGCTGCCGGGTGACGGTGCTCGTGCATCACGGCTCGATGTTCGGGCGACGACCAGATTCGTCGGGCCACGGCCCGACGCTTGGCGCCGGCCGCGAACTGCCCGATCCAGTAGCGAGCCGCCGGCGGTTCCAAGGCGCGACCCAAAGTCTCTTTGTACATTGTTGACAGGAAAGCGAGCTCGCGGCGCTCGAGCGCGCTGGCAGGCGGCGCGACCGTCACGGTGCCGTCGACGAGTGTTATCTTGTAGTCGGGCGAGGCGGCGCCTGTCGCCGCGATCGCATAGTTGCCCGGGAGACTGTAGGCCTGCGCGCTCGTGGACAGGACCAGCGGACTGGTGAGCGAACCGATACCGTCGCCATTGACGAATCCAACGTAGGACGCCGTCAACGTCGGCACGGGAGAACCAAAATCCGCCGTCACGTTGTTCGCCGCGATGGAAAGCGGCGCGGGCGCGATCGTGAGCGTACCGGGGACAAAGTCGATCGCGTAATTGACCGAGGTCAACCCACTGGGCGTCACCGAATACCCCGCGGACTGCACATGGCTGGCGGCCGTGGCGGCCGTGGTGAAGGCCAAAGAACCACCCAGGACGCCCGGACCTTGGCCCATGACAAATCCTTGGTATGTCGCCGAAAAACTCGGGCTCAATTGGCCATAAGTCCTCGTGATGGAATTTGCGATGACATCGAGAGCGTCGGGTGTGACGGCGAGCGTCCCCTGGACGTAGCTGAGCGCGTAGTCTGCGCTCGCTGCAAGTGTCCCTTGAGTGATGTGATAGGTACCGACGTTGGAGCTCGCTGATGCCGAGGTCGCGAGCGCCCCGGAGAGCACCGCATTGGCCGTGTCCCCGTTGACCAGCCCACTCAGGGTGAAGGTCAGGATCGGGACGGGTGCGCCGTAGGGCTTCGACTGATTGTTCGCGGTCACACTGAGGTGCGCCGGAGTGACGGTCAGCGAGCCGGCGACGTAGCTGATACTGTAGTCGGAATCGACGGCCCCGTTGGCGGTGATGCTGTACGGGCTGCCGGAGACATGGCTGGCCGCGGTGGCCGTGGTGCTGATCGTGGGCTGAACGGTCAAGCTGGCCGCGGTGTCACCATTGACGAAGCCCGAGTCACTGGCGGTCAGAGTCGGCAGCGCCGCTCCGTACACCTTGGTCTGGTTGTTGGCGGTGATCGTGAGCGCGGCCTTGGTGACCGTCAGCGTCCAGGCCACATACGAGATTGTGTAATCCGTGTCCACTGCCCCGCTGGCGGTGATGCTATAGGGGCTCCCGGCCACATGGCTGGCGGCGGTCGCGGTCGTGCTCACCGTAGGCTGAGTGGTCAGGCTGGCGGAGGTATCGCCGTTGACGAAACCAGAGTAGCTGGCCGTGAGCGTCGGCAGCGCCGACCCGTACACCTTGGTCTGGTTATTCGCCGTGATCGTTAGCGGGGCAGGGGTGACTGTCAGCGCCCGCGACGTAGCTGATGCTGTAGTCAGAATCCGCGGCACCGTTGGCGGTGATGGCGTATGGGCTACCGGCAACATGGCTCGCAGCGGTCGCGGTGGTGCTCAGCGTCGGCTGAGTGGTCAGGCTGGCTGAGGTATCGCCGTTGACAAACCCAGCGTAGCTCGCAGTCAGCGACGGAAGCGCCGCTCCGTACACCTTGGTCTGGTTATTCGCCGTGATTGTTAACGGGGCAGGGGTTACTGTCAGCGCACCCGCGACGTAGCTGATGCTGTAGTCAGTATCCACGGCGCCGTTGGCGGTGATGCCGTACGGGCTGCCGGAGACGTGGCTGGCCGCGTTGGCTGTCGTGCTCAGCGTCGGCTGCGTGGTCAGGCTGGCGGAGGTATCGCCGTTGACGAAGCCCGAGTAGCTCGCGGTCAGAGTTGGGAGCACTGCGCCGTAGAGCTTGGTCTGGTTATTCGCCGTGATCGTTAGCGCGGCAGGTGTGACCGTCAGCGTGCCCGCCACGTAGCTGATACTGTAGTCGGAATCCACAGCCCCGCTGGCGGTGATGCTATACGGGCTCCCGGCGACGTGGCTGGCAGCGGTGGCCGTCGTGCTCAGCGTGGGCTGAGTGGTCAGGCTGGCTGAGGTATCGCCGTTGACGAATCCGGAGTAGCTCGCAGTCAGCGCCGGCAGCGCCGCCCCGTACACCTTGGTCTGGTTATTCGCCGTGATTGTTAACGGGGCAGGGGTGACTGTCAGCGCACCCGCGACGTAGCTGATGCTGTAGTCAGAATCCACGGCGCCGTTGGCGGTGATGGCGTAGGGACTGCCTGGCACGTGGCTCCCAGCGGTCGCGGTGGTATTGAGCGTCGGCTGCGTGGTCAGGGTCGTCGAAGTATCGCCGTTGACAAACCCGGAGTAGCTCGCAGTCAGCGACGGCAGCACTGCGCCGTACACCTTGGTCTGGTTGTTCGCCGTGATTGTTAACGGGGCAGGGGTGACTGTCAGCGCGCGCGCGACGTAGCTGATGCTGTAGTCAGAATCCACAGCCCCGCTGGCGGTGATCGTGTATGGGCTGCCTGCGACGTGGCTGGCCGCGTTGGCTGTCGTGCTCAGCGTCGGCTGAGTGGTCAGGCTGGCCGAGGTATCGCCGTTGACGAATCCGGAGAAGCTGGCCGTGAGCGTCGGCAGCGCAGACCCGTACACCTTGGTCTGATTGTTCGCCGTGATCGTGAGCGGGGCAGCTGTGACGCTCAGTGTGCCCGCCACGTAGCTGATGCTGTAGTCAGAATCCACCGCCCCGCTGGCGGTGACGCTATACAGGCTCCCGGCCACATGGCTGGCAGCGGTCGCAGTCGTGCTCAGCGTGGGCTGAGTGGTCAGGCTGGCGGAGGTATCGCCGTTGACAAACCCAGCGTAGCTCGCAGTCAGCGACGGAAGCGCCGCCCCGTACACCTTGGTCTGGTTATTCGCCGTGATCGTTAACGGGGCAGGGGTGACTGTCAGCGCACCCGCGACGTAGCTGATGCTGTAGTCAGAATCCACGGCGCCGTTGGCGGTGATGGCGTAGGGACTGCCTGCCACGTGGCTCCCAGCGGTCGCGGTGGTATTGAGCGTCGGCTGCGTGGTCAGGGTCGTCGAAGTATCGCCGTTGACAAACCCGGAGTAGCTCGCAGTCAGCGACGGCAGCGCTGCGCCGTACAGCTTGGTCTGGTCGTTCGCCGTGATCGTTAACGGGGCAGGGGTGACTGTCAGCGCCCCCGCGACGTAGCTGATGCTGTAGTCGGAATCCACGGCGCCGCTGGCGGTGATGGCGTAGGGACTGCCTGCCACGTGGCTCCCAGCGGTCGCGGTGGTATTGAGCGTCGGCTGCGTGGTCAGGGTCGTCGAAGTATCGCCGTTGACAAACCCGGAGTAGCTCGCAGTCAGCGACGGCAGCGCTGCGCCGTACACCTTGGTCTGGTTGTTCGCCGTGATTGTTAACGGGGCAGGGGTGACTGTCAGCGCCCCGCGACGTAGCTGATGCTGTAGTCAGTATCCACGGCGCCGTTGGCGGTGATCGTGTATGGGCTGCCTGCGACGTGGCTGGCAGCGTTGGCTGTCGTGCTAAGCGACGGCTGGGTGGTCAGGCTGGCGGAGGTATCGCCGTTGACGAAACCGGAGAAGCTGGCCGTGAGCGTCGGCACCGCCGCCCCGTACGCCTTGGTTTGGTTATTCGCCGTGATTGTTAACGGGGCAGGGGTGACCGTCAGCGCCCCGCCACGTAGCTGATGCTGTAGTCGGAATCCACAGCCCCGCTGGCGGTGATGCTATACGGGCTCCCGGCCACATGGCTGGCAGCGCTCGCGGTCGTGCTCAGCGTCGGCTGCGTGGCCAGGCTGGTCGCGGTGTCACCGTTCACGAAGCCGGCGTAACTCGCGGTCAGGGTCGGCAGCACCGCGCCGTACACTTTGGTCTGGTTGTCGGCACTGATGGTAAGGGCGGCAGGGGTGACGGTCAGCGCACCGCCGACATAGCTGATGCTGTAGTCGGAATCCACCGCCCCGCTGGCTGTGATCGCGTAGGGGCTGCCTGCCACATGGCTGGCGGCGCTTGCGGTCGTGCTCAGCGTCGGCTGCGTGGTCAGGCTGGCCGCAGTGTCGCCGTTGACGAAGCCGGAGTAACTCGCGGTCAGGGTCGGCAGCACCGCGCCGTACACTTTGGTCTGGTTGTCGGCACTGATGGTAAGGGCGGCAGGGGTGACGGTCAGCGCACCGCCGACATAGCTGATGCTGTAGTCGGAATCCACGGCGCCGCTGGCAGTGATGCTGTAAGGGCTGCCCGCCACATTGCTGGCTGCGGTGGCAGTCGTGCTCAACGTCGGTTGCGTCGTCAGGCCGGCGGACGTATCGCCGTTGACAAAGCCGGTGTAGCTCGCGGTCAGGGTCGGAAGCACCGCGCCGTAGACCTTGGTCTGATTGTTCGCGGTGATCGTCAGCGCCGCCGGCGTGACCGTCAGCGCCTGCCACGTAGCTGACACTGTAGTCAGAATCCACCGCCCCGCTGGCCGTGACGGCGTACGGGCTGCCGCCGACATGGCTGGCCGCGGTCGCTGTCGTGGCCAGCGTCGGCTGAGTCGTCAGGCTGGCGGACGTGTCGCCATTGACGAAGCCCGAGTAGCTCGCGGTCAGAGTTGGGAGCGCTGCGCCGTACACCTTCGTCTGATTGTCGGCAGTGATCGTCAGCGCCGCTTGGGTGACGGTCAGCACTCCGCCGGCATAGCTGATGCTGTAATCCGAATCCACCGCCCCGCTGGCCGTGATGGCGTACGGGCTGCCGGCGACATGGCTGGCCGCGGTCGCTGTCGTGGCCAGCGTCGGCTGAGTCGTCAGGCTGGCGGAGGTATCGCCGTTGACAAACCCGGCGTAGCTCGCGGTCAGACTCGGAAGCGCCGCTCCGTACACCTTGGTCTGATTATCGGCGGTAATGGTCAGCGCGGCAGGAGTGACGATCAGCGCACCATCTACATAAGAGATCGAGTAATCCGTGTCGATCGCCCCGCTGCCGGTGATCGTGTAGGGGCTGCCTGCGACATGGCTGGCAGCGCGTTGCGTTCGTGCTCAGCGTCGGCTGCGTGGTCAAGCTGGCCGCAGTGTCGCCGTTGACGAAGCCGGAGTAACTCGCGGTCAGGGTCGGCAGCACCGCGCCGTACACTTTGGTCTGGTTGTCGGCACTGATGGTAAGGGCGGCAGGGGTGACGGTCAGCGTACCGGCGACGTAGCTGATGCTGTAGTCGGAATCCACGGCGCCGCTGGGAGTGATGCTGTAAGGGCTGCCCGCGACATGACTGGCCGCGGTGGCTGTCGTGCTCAGCGTCGGCTGAGTGGCCAGGCTGGCAAACGTGTCGCCACTGACGAAGCCCGAGTAGCTCGCGGTCAGAGTTGGGAGCGCTGCGCCGTACACCTTCGTCTGATTGTCGGCAGTGATCGTCAGCGCCGCTTGGGTCACGGTCAGCACGCCGCCGACATAGCTGATGCTGTAATCCGAATCCACGGCGCCGCTGGGAGTGATGCTGTAAGGGCTGCCCGCGACATGACTGGCCGCGGTTGCTGTCGTGCTCAGCGTCGGCTGAGTCGTCAGGCTGGCGGACGTGTCGCCATTGACGAAGCCCGAGTAGCTCGCGGTCAGAGTTGGGAGCGCTGCGCCGTACACCTTCGTCTGATTGTCGGCAGTGATCGTCAGCGCCGCTTGGGTCACGGTCAGCACGCCGCCGACATAGCTGATGCTGTAATCCGAATCCACCGCCCCGCTGGCCGTGATGGCGTACGGGCTGCCGGCGACATGGCTGGCCGCGGTCGCTGTCGTGGCCAGCGTCGGCTGAGTCGTCAGGGTGGCGGAGGTATCGCCGTTGACAAACCCGGCGTAGCTCGCGGTCAGAGTTGGGAGCGTTGCGCCGTACACCTTGGTCTGGTTGTCGGCAGTGATCGTCAATGCGGCCGGCGTGACGGTCAGCGCCCGGCCACGTAGCTGATGCTGTAGTCGGAATCCACGGCCCCGCTGGCGGTGATGGCATATGGGCTACCGGCCACATGGCTGGCAGCGGTCGCGGTCGTGCTCAGCGTCGGCTGGGTGGTCAGGCTGGCGGACGTATCGCCGTTGACGAAGCCGGTGTAGCTGGCGGTCAGAGTTGGGAGCGCTGCGCCGTACACCTTAGTCTGATCATCGGCAGTGATGGTCAGCGCCGCCGCGGTGACGCTCAGCGCGCCATCGACATACGAGATCGAGTAATCCGTGTCCACGGCCCCGCTCGCGGTGATCGTGTAGGGGCTGCCTGCCACATGGCTGGCAGCGGTCGCGGTCGTGCTCAGCGTCGGCTGCGTGGCCAGGCTGGTCGCGGTGTCACCGTTCACGAAGCCGGCGTAACTCGCGGTCAGGGTCGGCACCGCCGCACCGTACAGCTTTGTCTGGTTGTCGGCAGTGATGGTCAATGCGGCCGGGGTCACGGTCAGCGCACCATCGACATACGAGATCGAGTAATCCGTATCGATCGCCCCGCTTGCAGTGATGGCGTACGGGCTGCCTGCAACATGGCTGGCCGTGGTGGCAGTCGTGCTCAACGTCGGTTGCGTGGTCAGGCTCGCCGAAGTATCGCCGTTGACGAAGCCTGAGTAGCTGGCGGTCAGAGTTGGGAGCGCTGCGCCGTACACCTTCGTCTGATCATCGGCAGTGATGGTCAGCGCCGCCGGGTTGACGCTCAGTGCGCCTGCCACGTAGCTGATACTGTAGTCGGAATCAGCGGCGCCGCTGGCATTGATCGCGTAAGGGCTCCCGGCCACGTGGCTGGCAGCGGTGGCCGTCGTGCTCAGCGTAGGCTGAGTGGTCAGGCTGGCGGAGGTATCGCCGTTGACGAAACCGGAGAAGCTGGCCGTGAGCGTCGGCAGCGCCGCGCCGTACAGCTTGGTCTGGTTATTCGCCGTGATCGTTAGCGCCGCCGACGTGATGGTCAATGCGCCTGGGACGTAGCTGATGCTGTAATCGGAATCCACCGACCCGCTGGCAGTAATACTGTACGGGCTGCCGGAGACATGGCTGGCCGCGGTGGCTGTCGTGCTCAGCGTCGGCTGCGTGGTCAGGCTGGCGGACGTATCGCCGTTGACGAAGCCCGAGTAGCTGGCCGTCAGTGTCGGCAGCGCCGCGCCGTACACCTTGGTCTGATTGTTCGCCGTGATCGTCAGCGCCGCCGGAGTGACCGTCAGGCGCCCGGCGACGTAGCTGATGCTGTAGTCAGAATCCACAGCGCCGCTGGCATTGATCGCGTAAGGGCTCCCGGCCACGTGGCTTGCCGCGGTCGCAGTCGTGCTCAGCGTAGGCTGAGTGGTCAGGCTGGCGGAGGTATCGCCGTTGACGAAACCGGAGAAGCTGGCCGTGAGCGTCGGCAGCGCCGCCCCGTACACCTTGGTCTGGTTATTCGCCGTGATTGTTAACGGGGCAGGGGTGACTGTCAGGCGCCCGCGACGTAGCTGATGCTATAGTCGGAATCCACGGCGCCGTTGGCGGTGATGCCGTACGGGCTGCCGGAGACATGGCTGGCCGCGTTGGCTGTCGTGCTCAGCGTCGGCTGCGTGGTCAGGCTGGCCGAGGTATCGCCGTTGACGAAACCGGCGTAGCTCGCGGTCAGGTTCGGCAGCGCTGCGCCGTATACCTTCGTCTCATTGTCGGCAGTGATGGTGAGGGCGGCAGGGGTGACTGTCAGCGTGCCTGCCACGTAGCTGATGCTGTAGTCGGAATCAGCGGCGCCGCTGGCATTGATCGCGTAAGGGCTCCCGGCCACGTGGCTGGCAGCGGTGGCCATCGTGCTCAGCGTCGGCTGAGTGGTCAGGTTTGCGGACGTGTCGCCGTTGACGAAGCCGATGTAGCTCGCGGTCAGGGTCGGCAGCGCCGCACCGTAGACCTTGGTCTGGTTGTCGGCGGTGATGGTCAGGGCAGCAGGGGTGACGGTCAGCGCCCGGCGACATACGAGATCGAGTAATCCGTATCGACCGCGCCGCTCGCAATGATGGCGTATGGGCTGCCTGCGACATGGCTGGCGTGCGTCGCGGTCGTGCTCAGCGTTGGCGGAGTCGTCAGGCTGGCGACGGTGTCGCCGTTGACGAAGTCCGGAGTAGCTGGCGGTCAGAGTTGGGAGCACTGCGCCGTAGACCTTCGTCTGATTATCGGCAGTGATGGTCAGCGCCGCCGGGGTGACGCTCAGTGCGCCGGCCACGTAGCTGATGCTGTAGTCGGAATCCAGCGGCGCCGCTGGCAGTGATCGCGTAAGGGCTGCCGGCGACGTGGCTGGCAGCGGTGGCCGTCGTGCTCAGCGTCGGCCGCGTGGTCAGGCTGGCCGAGGTATCGCCGTTGACGAAACCGGCGTAGCTCGCGGTCAGGTCGGCAGCGCGGCGCCGTAGACCTTGGTCTGGTTGTCGGCAGTGATGGTCAGGGCGGCCGGGGTGACTGTCAGCGTACCGGCGACATAGCTAGATCGTGTAGTCCGTGTCCACGGCCCCGCTGGCAGTGATGCGCGTAGGGATTGCCGCCACCTGGCTGGCCGCGGTCGCAGTCGTGCTCAGCGTCGGCTGAGTCGTCAGGCTTGCGGAGGTGTCGCCGTTGACGAACCCGGCGTAGCTCGCGGTCAGAGTCGGCAGTGCCGCGCCGTAGACTTTGGTCTGGTTGTCGGCGGTGATGGTCAGGGCGGCCGGGGTGACGGTCAGCGCCCGGCGACGTAGCTGATGCTGTAGTCGGAATCGACGGCCCCGCCGGCGGTGATCGTGTAAGGGCGCCGGCGAAATGGCTGCCAGCGGTCGCTGTGGTGCTCAGCGTCGGCTGCGTCGTCAGGCTCGCCGAAGTATCGCCGTTGACAAACCCGGCGTAGCTCGCGCGTGAGCGTCGGCAGCGCCGCACCGTAGACCTTGGTCTGGTTGTCGGCCGTGATGGTCAGCGCCGCCGGCGTGACCGTCAGCGCGCCGGCGACGTAGCTGATGCTGTAGTCGGAATCGACAGCCCCGCTCGCGGTGATGCTATACGGGCTGCCGGCCACATGGCTGGCGGCAGTGGCTGTCGTGCTCAGCGTCGGCTGAGTGGTCAGGCTGGTGGAGGTATCGCCGTTGACGAAGCCCGAGTAGCTGGCCGTCAGTGTCGGCAGCGCTGCGCCGTAGAGCTTGGTCTGGTTGTCGGCAGTGATCGTGAGGGCAGCCGGGGTGACGGTCAGCGTGCCGGCCACGTAGCTGATGCTGTAGTCGGAATCCGCCGCGCCGGTCGCGGTGATCGTGTAAGGGCTGCCGGCGACATGGCTGCCTGGCGGTGGCAGTCGTGCTCAGCGTCGGCTGAGTCGTCAGGCTGGCGGAAGTGTCGCCGTTGACGAAACCGGAGTAGCTCGCGGTCAGAGTCGGCAGCGCTGCGCCGTACACCTTGGTCTGGTTGTCGCCGTGATTGTCAACGGCGCCGGGGTGACTGTCAGGCTCCCGGCGACATAGCTGATGCTGTAGTCGGAATCCACCGCCCCGCTAGCGGTGATGGCGTATGGGCTACCGGCGACATGGCTGGCCGCGGTGGCCTTGTGCTCAGCGTTGGCTGCGTGGTCAGGCTCGCCGAAGTATCGCCGTTGACAAAGCCGCCGTAGCTGGCGGTCAGAGTCGGCAGCGCCGCGCCGTAGAGCTTGCTCTGGTTGTTCGCAGTGATCGTTAGTGGGGCCGCGGTGACCGTCAGGCTGCCCGGCGACGTAGCTGATGCTGTAGTCGGAATCCACCGCCCCGCTGGCGGTGATGCTGTACGGGCTGCCCGCGACATGGCTGGCCGCGGTGGCGGTCGTGCTCAGTGTCGGCTGCGTGGTCAGGCTCGCCGAAGTATCGCCGTTGACAAAGCCGGTGTAGCTCGCCGTCAGGGTCGGAAGCGCTGCGCCGTAACCTTCGTCTGGTTGTTCGCCGTGATCGTTAGTGAGGCAGCGGTGACGGTCAGCGTGCCGGCCACGTAGCTGATGCTGTAGTCGGAATCGACAGCCCCGCTGGCGGTGATGCGTGTAAGGGCTGCCGGCGACATGACTGGCGGCGGTAGCTGTTGTGCTCAGCGTCGGCTGCGTCGTCAGGCTCGCCGACGTATCGCCGTTGACAAACCCGGTGTAGCTGGCCTGAGCGTCGGCAGCGCCGCGCCGTAGACCTTGGTCTGGTTGTTCGCCGTGATCGTCAACGGGGCAGGCGTGACGGTCGGCTGCCGGCGACGTAGCTGATGCTATAGTCGGAATCCACGGCCCCGCTGGCTGTGATCGTGTAGGGGCTCCCGGCCACATGGCTGGCCGCAGTCGCTGTCGTGCTCAATGTCGGCTGAGTGGTCAGGCTCGCCGACGTATCGCCGTTGACGAAACCCGAGTAGCTCGCGCGTCAGCGTCGGCAGCGCCGCACCGTAGACCTTGGTCTGGTTGTTCGGCCGTGATTGTCAACGGGGCCGGCGTGACGGTCAGCGTGCCCGCGACGTAGCTGATGCTATAGTCGGTATCCACGGCCCCGCTGGCGGTGATCGTGTATGGGCTGCCAGCGACATGGCTGGCCGCGGTGGCCGTCGTGCTCAGCGTCGGCTGCGTTGTCAGGCTGGCGGAGGTGTCGCCGTTGACGAAGCCAGTGTAGTTGGCGGTCAGCGTCGGCAGCGCCGCTGCCGTACACCTTCGTCTGATTGTCTGGCGGTGATGGTCAGTGCTGCCGGAGTGATGGTCAGCGTGCCGACGACGTAGCTGATGCTGTAGTCCGTATCCACGGCGCCGCTGGCGGTGATCTGTAGGGGCTACCGGCGACATGGCTGGCCGCGGTCGCTGTCGTGCTCAGCGTCGGCTGCGTCGTCAGGCTGGCGGACGTGTCGCCGTTGACGAAGCCGGAGTAGCTGGCCGTCAGCGTCGGCAGCGCCGCGCCGTAGACCTTGGTCTGGTTGTTCGCCGTGATCGTCAGCGCCGCCGGGGTGACGGTCAGCGCGCCCGGCGACGTAGCTGATCGTGTAGTCGCGAATCGACCGCCCCGCTCGCGGTGATGCTGTACGGGCTGCCGGCCACATGGCTGGCGCGGTGGCCGTCGTGCTCAGCGTCGGTGCGTGGTCAGGCTGGCGGACGTGTCGCCATTCACGAAGCCAGAGTAGCTGGCCGTGAGCGTCGGCAGCGCCGCGCCGTAGACCTTGGTCTGGTTATTCGCCGTGATCGTCAGCGCCGCCGGGGTGACAGTCAGCGCACCGGCGACGTAGCTGATGCTGTAGTCGGAGTCCACCGCCCCGCTGGCGGTGATGCGTATACGGGCTGCCGGCCACATGGCTGGCCGCGGTGGCTGTCGTGCTCAGCGTCGGTGCGTGGTCAGGCTGGCCGAAGTGTCGCCGTTGACGAAACCCGCGTAGCTGGCGCGTCAGCGTCGGCAACGCCGCGCCGTAGACCTTGGTCTGGTTGTTCGCCGTGATCGTCAGCGCGGCCGGGGTCACGGTCAGCTCCCTGCCACGTAGCTGATGGTGTAGTCGGAGTCCACCGCCCCGCTGGCTGTGATCGTGTACGGGCTGCCGGCGACATGGCTGGCCGCGGTGGCCGTCGTGCTCAGCGTCGGCTGCGTCGTCAGGCTCGCCGAGGTGTCGCCGTTGACGAAGCCGGTGTAGCTCGCCGTCAGCGTCGGCAGCGCCGCGCCATAACCTTGGTCTGGTTGTTCGGCCGTGATCGTCAGCGCCGCCGGAGTGACGGTCAGCGTACCGGCCACGTAGCTGATGCTGTAGTCGGGTCCACCGCGCCGCTGGCGGTGATGCTGTACGGGCTGCCGGAGACATGGCTGGCCGCGTTGGCGTCGTGCTCAACGTCGGCTGCGTGGTCAGGCTGGCGGCGTGTCACCGTTGACGAAGCCGGCGTAGCTCGCGGTCAAGCGTCGGCAGCGCCGCGCCGTACACCTTGGTCTGGTTGTTCGCCGTGATCGTCAGTGCCGCCGGAGTGACCGTCAGGCGCCCTGCCACGTAGCTGATGGTGTAGTCGGTGTCCACCGCGCCGCTGGCGGTGATCGCTGTACGGGCTGCCGGCGACATGGCTGGCCGCGGTGGCTGTTGTGCTCAAGGTCGGCTGAGTGGTCAGGCTCGCCGAAGTATCGCCATTGACAAAGCCGGCGTAGCTCGCGGTCAGCGTCGGAAGCGCCGCGCCGTAGATCTTGGTCTGGTTGTTGGCGGTGATCGTCAGCGCCGCCGGGGTGACGGTCAGCGTCCCGGCCACGTAGCTGATGGTGTAGTCGGTATCGACTGCGCCGCTGGCGGTGATCGTGTAAGGGCTGCCCGCGACATGACTGGCCGCAGTGGCGGTCGTGCTCAGCGTCGGCTGCGTGGTCAGGCTCGCGGACGTGTCGCCATTGACGAAGCCAGTGTAGCTGGCCGTCAGCGTCGGCAGCGCCGCGCCGTAGATCTTGGTCTGGTTGTTCGCCGTGATCGTCAGCGCCGCCGGGGTGACGGTCAGCGTACCGGCGACGTAGCTGATGCTGTAGTCGGTGTCCACCGCCCCGCTAGCGGTGATCGCGTATGGGCTGCCGGCCACATGGCTGGCCGCGGTCGCCGTCGTGCTCAGCGTCGGCTGAGTGGTCAGGCTGGCCGAGGTATCGCCGTTGACGAAGCCAGTGTAGCTGGCCGTCAGCGTCGGCAGCGCTGCGCCGTAGACCTTGGTCTGGTTGTTCGCCGTGATCGTCAGCGGCGCCGGGCGTGACGGTCAGCGCTACCGGCGACGTAGCTGATGCTGTAGTCGGTATCCACAGCGCCGCTGGCGGTGATGCTATACGGGCTCCCGGCCACATGGCTGGCGGCGGTCGCGGTCGTGCTGAGCGTCGGCTGCGTGGTCAGGCTGACTGAGGTATCGCCGTTGACGAAGCCGGAGTAGCTCGCCGTCAGCGACGGCAGCGCCGCCCCGTACACCTTGGTCTGGTTATTCGCCGTGATTGTTAACGGGGCAGGGGTGACTGTCAGCGGCCGCGACGTAGCTGACGCTGTAGTCGGAATCCACAGCTCCGCTGGCGGTGATGCTGTACGGACTGCCCGCGACATGACTGGCCGCGGTGGCGGTCGTGCTCAGCGTCGGCTGCGTGGTCAGGCTCGCCGAAGTATCGCCGTTGACGAAACCCGGCGTAGCTCGCAGTCAGCGTCGGCAGCGCCGCGCCGTAGACCTTCGTCTGGTTGTTGGCGGTGATCGTCAGCGCGGCCTTGGTGACGGTCAGCGTCCCGGCCACGTACGAAATTGTGTAATCCGTGTCCACTGCCCCGCTGGCGGTGATGCTATACGGGCTGCCGGCCACATGGCTGGCCGCGGTGGCGGTCGTGCTCAGCGTCGGCTGCGTGGTCAGGCTCGCCGAAGTATCGCCGTTGACAAACCCGGTGTAGCTCGCGGTCAGAGCCGGCAGCGCCGCGCCGTAGACCTTGGTCTGGTTGTTGGCAGTGATCGTGAGCGCGGCCTTGGTGACCGTCAGCGTCCCGGGCACATACGAGATTGTGTAATCCGTGTCCACTGCCCCGCTGGCGGTGATCGTGTAGGGGCTCCCTGCCACATGGCTGGCGGCGGTCGCGGTTGTGCTCAGCGTCGGCTGAGTCGCCAAGCTCGCAGACGTGTCGCCGTTGACGAAGCCGGCGTAGCTCGCGGTCAGCGACGGAAGCGCCGCCCCGTACACCTTGGTCTGATTATTTGCCGTGATCGTCAGCCCAGCCGGGGTGACAGTCAGCGCACCCGCGACGTAGCTGATGCTGTAGTCGGAATCCACGGCCCCGCTCGCGGTGATCGTGAATGGGCTGCCAGAGACATGGCTGGCCGCGGTCGCAGTCGTGCTCAGCGTCGGCTGGGTGGTCAGGCTGGTGGACGTGTCGCCGTTGACGAAGCCGGAGTAGCTCGCGGTCAGCGACGGCAGGGCCGCGCCGTACACCTTGGTCTGATTGCTGGCGGAGATTGTCAGTGCTGCCGCAGTGATGGTCAGCGTGCCGACGACGTAGCTGATGCTGTAGTCGGAATCCACGGCTCCGCTGGCAGAGATGGTGTATGGCCCGCCCGAGATGTGGCTCGCAGCGGTCGCGGTCGTGCTCAGCGTCGGCTGGGTGGTCAGGCTGGCCGACGTGTCGCCGTTAACGAAGCCGGTGTAGCTCGCCGTCAGCGTTGGAAGCGCTGCGCCGTACACCTTGCTCTGATTATCGGCGGTGATGGTGAGCGCCGCGGGGGTGACGCTGAGCGAGCCAGAGACGTAGCTGATGTTGTAATCGGAATCCACGGCCCCGCTGGCAGAAATGCTGTAAGGCCCGCCGGCCACGTGGCTGGCCGCATTCGCGGTCGTGATCAAGGTCGGTTGAGTCGCGAGGTTGGCGGATGTATCGCCGTTGACGAAGCCGGCGTAGCTCGCGGTCAGAGTTGGAAGCGCCGCGCCGTAGACTTTTGTCTGATTATTCGCGGTGATTGTGAGTGCGGCGGAGGTCACGGTCAGCGTCCCGGCCACGTAGCTGATGCTGTAGTCGGAATCCACGGCTCCGCTGGCGGTGATGGTGTAGGGGCTGCCAGCCACATGGCTGGCCGCGGTTGCGGTGGTGCTCAGCGTCGGCTGCGTGGTCAGGCTGGCGGCAGTGTCGCCGTTGACGAACCCGGAGTAACTGGCGGTAAGGGTCGGTAACGCCGCACCGTAGACCTTGGTCTTATTGTTCGCAGTGATCGTCAGCGCTGCCGGGGTGACGGTGAGCGTCCCGGCCACATACGAGATTGAGTAATCCGTGTCCACCGCCCCGCTGGCGGTGACGGTATAGGGGCTGCCGGAGACATGGCTGGCCGCGGTGGCAGTCGTGCTCAGCGTCGGCTGAGTGGTCAGACTGGCGGAGGTGTCGCCGTTGACGAAGCCGGAGTAGCTAGCCGTGAGCGCCGGCAGCGACGCGCCGTACACCTTGGTCTGGTTGTTGGCGGTGATCGTCAGCGCGGCCTTGGTGACCGTCAGCGTCCCGGCCACATACGAGATTGTGTAATCCGTGTCCACCGCCCCGCTCGCGGTGATCGTGTAGGGGCTGCCGGAGACATGGCTGGCCGCGGTGGCAGTCGTGCTCAGGGTCGGCTGGGTCGCCAAGCTCGCAGAAGTATCGCCGTTGACGAAACCGGAGTAGCTTGCGGTCAAGGTCGGCAGCGCCGCACCATACACCTTGGTCTGATTATTTGCCGTGATCGTCAGCCCAACCGGCGTGACCGTCAGGCGCCCGCGACGTAGCTGATGCTGTAGTCGGAATCCACCGCTCCACTGGCGGTGATCGTGTAGGGGCTGCCAGAGACATGGCTGGCCGCAGTGGCCGTCGTGCTCACGGTCGGCTGAGTCGCCAGGCTGGCTGAAGTATCGCCGTTGACGAAACCGGAGTAGCTTGCGGTCAAGGCCGGTAGCCCCGCCCCGTACACCTTGGCCTGATTGTCGGCCGTGATCGTCAGCGGAGCCGGGGTGACGCTCAGCGCGCCTGAGACATAGCTGATGCTGTAGTTGGAATCCGCGGCGCCGCTGGCAGTGATCGTGTAAGGGCTGCCGGAGACGTGGCTGCCAGCGGTCGCAGTCGTGCTCAGCGTCGGCTGCGTGGTCAGGCTGGCGGAAGTGTCGCCATTGACGAAACCGGAATAGCTCGCCGTCAGGGTCGGAAGCGCCGCGCCGTACACCATGGTCTGATTATCGGCCGTGATGAAAAGCGCCGCCGCGAGTACCGTTTGAGTCAGTATGGCCGAGCTACTATCCTGGAAATCACCCGTGGAGACGTAATCGGCCGTGATCGAATGCGTTCCTGCCGTCAACGTCGTCAACGTGAATGTAGATGTCGCACTCGCTCCGCTTCCGCTCGGAGTCGTTCCCAAGCCCAGCTCGGTCGACCCGTCGTAGAAGGCGACGCTGCCGGTCGGCACACCACCGCTGCCGCTGGTATTGACGATGGTCGCTGTAAAGGTCACAGACTGCCCGTAGGTCGACGGGTTGAGCGACGAAACGACGGTCGTTGTGGTCGCCGCGATACACGTCAACGTAACATCATTGTTTTGATAGCTAACCTGGAAGAGCTGGCCACCCACGCTGAAAATTGTGCCCTCCGGCAGCGACGCGAACGATCCCGAGACAGCGCTGGGACTCTGAATGATGGTGAACGTCTCACCGACGGTCGGAGTGAATCCACTACCAAGGATGACATTCAATGAGCTAGATGAGCCGAGATTCACCGAGCCCGTGGTCAAGTTCACCTGATCGTAGCCGGCGCCGGGCGCGTTGCCGTTCAATGTGACGGTGTAGTCCGCGGTCGAGCTGAACGTGATATTACCGTTGACCGTCAGTGTCCCAGTACCGCCGGCTGGGGTCGCCGGGCCCAGCGTTCCGCCTGAGACATTTACCGTGCCGAGTGTACCCGTGCCCGAGAGCGTCCCACCGGACGTGACGGTAGCGACGCTCGTCGTTTGCGAACCGTCGACAATCAATGTCCCTGCGCTCACCGAGGTGGCACCCGAGAAAGAGTTGCGCACAGAGACCTCAAGCGACCCCGCCCCGGTTTTGGTGAGGGCGAGCACCCGGTGATCGAGCCCGAGAAAGTGCTGGCGGTCGCTTCGTTGACCGTGAACGTGGCGGCGGCGGCGCTGTCGGTCACGGTGCCCGTGCTGACCCCGCCGTTCGCCAGGCCTGCCACCGTCTGAGCAAAACCGCCCAGGTCGAAGATGCCGGTCCCGCTCACGGTCAGCGTCGTCCCGGACGGGAGTGCGTTTGCGATGCCGTCCTTGAGCGTACCGGCGCTCACACCGGTTGACCCGCTATAGGAATTGGCCGCCGAAAGGGTCGTGGCTCCCGAGCCGATCTGGCTCACCGATCCACTACCGCTGATGAGGTTGCTCACGGTGATCGCATTCGTGCGATCGAAGCTCAAGGTCCCGTTGTCGGTAACGCTCGCGCTGCCAAGAGTGCCGGTGGTTCCCGCGTTGCCAATCTGCAGCGTGCCTGCGCTGATGGTCGTCGTGCCGCTGTAGGTGTTAGCTCCGGTTAGGCTCGTCGTGCCGGTGCCGGCCTGCGTCAGGCTGCCAGTGCCGCTGATGACACTGGTGACGACGAGTCCGTTATCGGTGCGGTTGAAGCTGAGCGCCGCGTTGTCAGTGACGTTGCCGGTGCCAAGAGTGCCGGTCGTTCCCGCGTTGCCGATCTGCAGCGTGCCGGCGTTGATGGTCGTGACGCCGCTGTAGGAATTCGTGCCAGAAAGCGCGAGCGTGCCCGCCGCGGTTTTGGTGAGGGCGAGTGCTCCGGTGATCGAGCCCGAGAAGCTGCTGGCGGTCGCGTCGTTGACCGTGAACGTGGCGACGGCTCCGCTGTCAGTCACCGTGCCGGTGCTCACCCCTGCGTCCCCCAGCCCCGCCACCGTTTGAGCAAACCCTCCCAGGTCGAAGATGCCGGTCCCGCTCACCGTCAGCGTCGTCCCGGAGGGGAGTGCGCTCGCGATGCCGTCCTTGAGCGTGCCGGCGCTCACGCCAGTTGACCCGCCATACGAATTGGCGGCCGATAGTGTCGTGGCTCCCGATCCGATCTGGCTCACCGATCCACTACCGCTGATGACGTTGCTGACGGTGATCGCATTCGTGCGATCGAAGCTCAAGGTGGCGTTGTCGGTAACGCTCGCGCTGCCGAGGGTGCCGGTGGTTCCCCCGTTGCCGATCTGCAGCGTGCCTGCGCTGATGGTCGTGACGCCGCTGTAGGAGTTCGAGCCAGAAAGCGCGAGCGTGCCCGCCGCGGTCTTGGTCAGAGCTAATGCACCGGTGATCGAGCCCGAAAAGCTGTTGGCGGTCGCATCATTGACCGTGAACGTGGCGGCGGCGCCGCTGTCGGTCACGGTGCCGGTGCTGACCCCGCCATCCCCCAGGCCCGCCACCGTCTGGGCAAACCCACCCAGGTCGAAGATGCCGGTCCCGCTCACGGTCAGCGTCGTCCCGGACGGAAGGGCGCTCGCGATGCCGTCCTTGAGCGTGCCGGCGCTCACACCGGTTGACCCGCTATAGGAATTGGCCGCCGAAAGGGTCGTGGCTCCCGAGCCGATCTGGCTCACCGATCCACTACCGCTGATGAGGTTGCTCACGGTGATCGCATTCGTGCGATCAAAGCTCAAGGTCCCGTTGTCGGTAACGCTCGCGCTGCCAAGAGTGCCCGTGATTCCGGCGTTGCCAATCTGCAGCGTGCCGGCGCTGATGGTCGTAGTGCCGGTGTAAGTGTTGGCTCCCGTGAGGATCGTCGTGCCGGTGCCGGCCTGCGTGAGGCTACCGGTGCCGCTGATCACATTGGCGACGACTTGTCCGTTATCGGTGCGGTTGAAGCTGAGTGCCGCGTTGTCCGTGACGTTACCGGTGCCTAACGTGCCGGTGGTTCCCGCGTTCCCGATCTGCAGCGTGCCGGCGCTGATGGTCGTCGTCCCGCTGTACGTGTTGGCTCCGGTGAGGATCGTGGTGCCGGTGCCGGCCTGCGTCAGGCTGCCGGTGCTGCTGATCACGCTGGCGACGGTGATGCTGCTCGTAAGGTTGAAGATCAAAGACGACTTGTCGACCACGCTTCCGGTGCCGAGCGAGCCGGCGGTCCCGGCGTTTCCAATCTGCAGCGTGCCGGCGTTCACCGTTGTCGTGCCGCTGTAAGAGTTGGCTCCGGTGAGAATCGTCGTGCCGGTGCCAGCCTGCGTAAGGGCGCCCGTTCCGCTGATGGCGTTGGCGACGGTAATGCTGTTGGTGCGATTGAAGGTCAAGGTCGCATTGTCGGTGACGTTTCCCGTACCGAGCGCGCCGGTGATTCCGGCGTTGCCGACCTGAAGCGTGCCGCGCGCTCACGGTCGTGGTGCCGGAATAGGTGTTGGCCCCGGTGAGTATGGTCGTGCCCGTACCCGTTTGCGTCACGCTGCCGGTGCCGCTGATGACGTTGGCGATGGTGATGTTGTTGGTGCGATTGAAGGTCAAGTTCGCATTGTCGGTGACACTTCCCGTACCAAGGGAGCCGGTGGTGCCGGCATTTCCGATCTGAAGCGTGCCGGCACTGATCGTGGTCGTGCCGGTGTAGGAATTCGCGGCCGAGAATGTGGTGGTTCCGGACCCGATCTGGCTTACCGAGCCGGTGCCGCTGATGGCGTTCGCGACGACGAGTCCACTGTCGGTGCGGTCGAAGCTGAGTGTCGCGTTGTCGGTGACGCTACCGGAGCCAAGGGTGCCTGTGGTTCCCGCGTTTCCGATCTGAAGTGTGCCGGCGCTCACCGTCGTGACGCCGGTGTAGGCGTTCGCGCCGCGAGAATCAGCGTGCCTGTCCCGGTCTTGGTGAGGGCCAGCGCGTGGATACCGTTGGTGATTGTGCCCGAGAAACTGCTGGATGCGGCGATGTTGGCGGTGAAGGTGGCCGCGGCGCCGCTGTCAGTCAAGATGCCGGTGCCGACGCCTCCGTCGGCGAGGCCGGCGACCGTCTGCGCGAATCCCGCGAGGTCAAACGTGCCGGTGCCGCTGATTGTCAGCGAGCCACCGGTGGGAAGCGCGTTCGTGACGCCGTCCGCGAGCGTGCCCGCGCTCACGGTGGTACCGCCGCTGTAGGTGTTGGCGCCGCCCAAGGCCAGCGTGCCGGAGTCGATCTTGATCAGGCTGCCCGTGCCGGCCGCGATCCCCTTGTAGGTCAAAGTGGTACCGCTGGCCACGTCGATGGTCGCGCCGGAGGCGCCGAGGCTAAGACCGCGGTTGGCGCTGAGCGTGAAGGTCGCCGTGGTCGCCAGTGTGCCGCCGTTAATGGTCAATGATCCCGCGGTCGCCACTGCTGGCGCAGTGCCCAGATTGTTGTCGGCGGCGATATCCAGTGTGCCGGCGCTCACCGTCGTGGTGCCGGTGTACGTGTTGGCGCCGCTGGCCACCAAGGTCCCCGGGCCCCCCTTGGTCAGGCTTTGCGCTCCGCTCAACACACCGCCCAGCGTGAGCTGGCCGGCATCCTCCGTGAAATTGAGGCTCGCGCCCAGCGCGATCGCGTTGTTGAATGCGTTAGTACCGCTCTGGCTATCGATACCGACGCCGCCAGATCCGGTGAGCGTGATCGCGTTTCCCGAGATCGAGTAACCACCCGCCAGAGTGATCTCGGCAATGCTCAGACCGACGATGTCGTTGACGTTGGTCAGGCGCGACTCGCCGGTTCCGAAGACCAGCGTGCTTCCGCCCGTCGGCGACACGCCGCCTTGCCAGTTCGCGCCCGTTGACCAGTTAGTGTTCGCACCGCCCCCCGTCCACGTAAAGGTCGACGGGACGAGCCTGACTTCCAGGACCTCGCACTGCAGAAATGGTTTGTCACGGCGCCGGGTCCGACGACGACGGCGAAGACCCGCGGAATACTGTCGATGTAATCCGCCGTAAGGAGACGTCTCCAGTTGCATTGAACGCAATGCCTCGCGAGATGACACGATGTCTGGTTTCGTCGATCGGGCTTCGTCCGAAACAGGCCGGGGGATTCACGCTCAGGCGGAGGAACCTCGATCCCAGACGTGGTTGAGCCGAACCCTCAGATAGACCGCGCGCAGAGACCTGCCCACCTGGAATAACCATAGGTCACATGGATGGAGCTAAGGATTGTCGGCGGCAGAATTGAAAAAGATTCCGGGCGCTTTGGTGGATTCCCGCTGAAAAACAAGCCTGGCGCAGTCAGCGCCACACGCGCGTCGCGAGCACCCGAGCGCGGCCGCCAAGCCGACGCCAGCCGCCGGTTGGACTGATTCGGCCAGCCGCTGGCCTGGCGTGGGCCGGTTCAAACGTCGTCGCCGGTCAGGAACGACCCAGGGGGGGCGACGGAAGATCGCGGTCGAGGTATCCGCCGATCGTGCTGGGATCGGTGTACCCGTAGCGGGTCATCACTTTCACGACCTCTTCGCGGTGCGCGTTGAGGATCTGGATACTCTCGACCAAGGCCTCGGGACGAATGCGAAGCAACTGGTCCGTGCGATAGTGGCGGGCGCCGCGCGAATTGGGTTCGGCCGTCATCAACATCTTCAACCGCTCGGCATCCTTGTTTTGGGCAAGCGGCTTGTTCGCGGCGATGTACCGCGCCGCGGCGAAGAGCCCGTCGGGATCGGAGCGTGACCATTCGAGGATCGGCTGATTGAGGGTGAGCCGCCTAGCCTTCACCAGGCCGTCGCCCCAGAAGCGAGCCAGCCAGGGGGCGTTCTCGAGCACCCAGAGCGGAGCCGCAGGGGGATCGGGACCGCTGCGATCCGGAGCGTCGAGCAGTGCCTGCAACGACCACGGCGCGAGACAGCCACCGGATCGGCCACCGTGGCGACCCGCGCCATCGAGCTGGCGCGGCGCGCTCGCGAACCACGGATGCAACGCGTACAGGAGCCGTGTGAACGCCGAGGACTTCGAATCCTGCGTCAGTAGCCAGACGTAAGGGAACTTGTCGTCCTCGCGCGTTTTCAGACGGATGTCGGGGCGTAGTGCTCCCAAGGTCTGAAGATCCTGAAACGTGGTGGGCTCGGTCTTGTCGTTGAAGAAATCGATCTGCGCGCCCTCCGGCAGCTTGCGGTTCAACTCGGCGAGCACCGGGCCATTGAAGGCGTCGTACCAGTAGGTGAGCTCGAATCCGCGGGCCCACGCCCCTCGTGGGCCCCCGATCAGCTCGTTGTAATAAGACAGCTCGTAAGGGTGAATCCGGACGAGCTGGATCGACGCCGCGCCCAGGATGAGAGCAGCCACAGCAAGCCGGGCAAGCCCGCCCGGGACGCGGATCAACCGCGCGAGCGCATCGGCCACCCAGACGGCGCCCCATCCGGCAAACGCCGCCAGGAAGAAGAACGTCGGCAGGAACAGCCTGACTCCGTCGTGCGCCGGCGTCTCGAACATCCGGATCACCGGCAAGGTCAGTAGATGGATCAGGAAGTACAACGGCAGCTTGTCACGGCGGAACTGCCCGATCCCCCAGACCAGCCCGATCACAGTCGCGCCCAGAATCGTGATGGGGACGGTGATTCCGATCAGGACCCAGGCGTTGTGCCAGGGGAGGCTAAATTCGTAGACCTGCCCGAAATAGATGATCTGGATGTCTGGAAGCGCGCCGCGCCGCTGATTGCTGAGCGTGTAGTAATGCGCCAGCCGGGGAAGCGTTTCACGCCACCACGCAGGGTTTCCCAGCCATCCGATGACCGGGGCAAACGCGAGGACGGCCGTGCAGGTCTCGAGCCCCGGTCGCTCGACGCCCCAAACCGGACTTCCGGGGAATAACCGTCCGGCCAGGCGCCGAATCAGCCAGACCACAAGCGGCACCGCCAGGATTGCGCCCGGCCAGTCACTCGTCGGCTGGTCCACCAAGAAGTCGGTGCGAACGGGCGGGAGCAGCCGCTGCTGCAAGATCTGGATCTGCTGAAACGCAAGCGCCAGCGGAGCGAGCACCGCACCGATCGTAACAATGCCGTCAATCCAGTCGAACCGCGCGCCCTTACGCCAGATCGTCCGAGGCAAATGCGCCACGAACAGCCAGACGAGGCAGGGAACCAGTACGACAACCGCCCCCAGCTTTTCGACGAACGCCAATCCGAGCAAAATGCCAACGGCGATTCGCCATCGCCGCGCGCCCGGCTCGTTCATTCCCTTCCAGAAAGCCATCGCCGTCGCCGACCACAGCAATAATCCCGGCGTGTCGGTATCGATGAGGTGCGCCTGCCCGTAGAGCCGGGGCATGAGCAAGAGCGAGCCGGCGGCCACGGCGCCTGTCCATGCGCCGTATCGGCGTGCCAGGAACTGAAAACAGATCGTGATCGTGAGCGCAAATTCGATCACCGTCGCCATCCGCCGCGCGGGGATGTCTTTCATCCAATGGCCAAATGCCGCATACGCCGCCAGGTTCAACTGGCCGGCCAGCGGAGGGTGAAAGTTGATCCCGTGCCGCCCGTACGGCCAGAAGAAGACCAGCGCGCGAGGATCGAGCAATTCGGCGAGGTCCTGGCGCAAGCGCACCTGAGCCAGTTGCTCCCACCATTGGGCCGACATCATCTGGCTGTATCGATACGCAGGCTCGTCCCAGGTCAGCCCGAAATCGCCGACCGTCGGAATCAGGGCTGCAAGAGCCAGCACGAGCACGCCGACGCTCGCCACCCTCTGCGGCCATCGTGATCCGGCGCAACTTGCGCCGGGGTTTGCCGGTCTGACGGCACGGCGCCACCGGAGCGGTCATTTCATTCGACCCAGCCGGACGGGACGTGCCTGCCAACGCGGTGTCGGCTTCGTGCATGACGGGTATTCCAGCTCGCTCCGCGCGGTCCTTTGCTCGCACCAGTGAATTATCAGAGCCCGTTGCTCTTCGGAGCAAGGCGTCTGTGCTCGTCCGCTGTTCGTTACGAAGCGACGCCGGCTGAGCGACTGGCAATCACGAGTGCGTGGTCTGGCAACCTTCGTCCTTAACCAACGGTGCGCCGGCATCGGGACCCGGCCTCGACGGCCCAGGGAACTGATCTCGTGCGTCCGGCGCCGGAAAGTTGTTCTAGTTTTGCTAAGCCCCCGATACCCCATAGTCGCACTGCGATGAACGTCCGAGCGTATCAGAAATCTTCAGATGTGTTCTGATCTGAGTGTATTCTGAGTTGCGGTTGCATGAATGCGTGAGTGGTATGTGTCTTTGGGATTGGGGTTTGAAATATGGAGGCGGATTATTTACCCTACTTCGCGGGAAGCTCCTCAAGTTTCCCAGTCCCGACATCGCGGCGGAGGCGGCTTGGACGTTCAGGCGGCGTCGTCGTGATCAATTTCCCAAGGAGATGCATTGATGATACGGCACCTGACGACTTTGATCCTGAGCGGAATCTTGGGATCAATTGTCCTGGTAGGAAACGCCGAGGCCTGTCACAAGAAGAAATGCGGGCATGTGGCCCCCGCGTGCACCGCCGCACCTGCGCCTTGCGTCACCCAGGTCGCGTATTGCCGGCCGGCTCCGTGTCCGAAGCCGGTCGCGTATTGCCGGCCGGCTCCGTGTCCGAAGCCGGTCACGACCGAGTGCTGCGCCCCCAAGGTTCGGACCTGCAACTTCACATTGCCCAAGCTCTGCCTGCCCAAGCTCTGCCTGCCCAAGCTCTGCGCCAGGAAGTGCTCCCCCGCTCCCGTCGCCTTGGCATGCGCCACCCCCGTTTGCTACGGGCCGGCCCCGGCGAGCTATCCAGTCGCCTCGCCACAAGCCTCGGCGCAGCACTGAGTCTTACCACTTCCTGAACCGCTCCACGTCATGATCGCGCGCGGCCCCCATGCGCGATCCTGACCGGCTTCATCACTGGAACGATCCGGTCGGGCGAAAGCGGCTCGCCGCCGCGTCCGATCGGGGTTCCACCTTTGCTCACCGATTACGCGCACAGCCGTTCCAGCTCGCTGTACGGAAAGACCCACACGAGCGGCACGCCCAGCTTGGTGACAGTGAAGGAGGGTCGGCCCTCGGCCACGAGCGCTCGGTCTTCGGACGTGAACGCGCCCGGCCGGTTCTGAACCACCAGCCAGCGCGACTCGCCGCGATCGACGGTGCAAGTTGCCGGGGCAGCTCGCCGATTCGGCGCAAGTAAAGCCAGGAGTGGGGAAAACCACGAAAGGCGATCGTTTGTCCGGGCGGCGTGTTCGCCGCCAGCCACCGGCGCGCTTCCCGGTCGAGCGCGTCCCAGTAGTAGGTCGGTTCCATCCCCAGCTCGGCCGCCCCCGGAAGGCCACCCACAATCGGGCTGAAGTACGACAGCGGCACCGGCATCATCACCGCGACGCTGATCAGGCCCTCCAGAACTGCGGCCGCGATCGCCAACTTTGCCCAGCGGCCCCAGCGATCGAGCAGCCATCGCGCACCCAGCCCTCCCAGCAGGGCAAGCATCCCGAAAGCAGGCAGAAAAAGCCGGACGCCGTCGTGTCCCGGCGTGTGCGGCATCGCCCGCAGCATCATCAAGAACACCCAGTGACCTGCGATCAAGACTCCCACTGACTCATTTCGCCAATTTCTCAGAGCTGCCCAGAGCCCCACGCCTGCCATCGCCAGGAAGCCGACCGGCGTGACGAACAGCGTCCAGACGATCGTGTTGTACCAGGGCAGCGAATGCTTGGGTGTGTCGTACATCGGTGCCGAGGAACTTGAACCTTGATGGGGATTGTCTGGCCGCGGCTCAGGTTCGATTCCAGGAACCGGATCACGCCGACGACCGGCTCGCTCCACCACGGAGGCAGCAGGGCGAACAGCACGACGGCGGCGATCAGCACGCCAAGGAGAGCGTGATGAAGCCCTGGCGGCTGCGGTACAGGACCGCCCAGGCCAGAAACGGCAGCGGCAAGAACCAGCCGGTCAGCTTGGTTGCGGCGGCGCAGCCGAGGACCAGCGCCGAAGGCCACGGTCGCGAGCCATCGAGTCGGACGAATCGGCCCCTGGGCGGCACGGTGCGACGGCCTGCGCGAAGACGATGATCGCGAGGGCCCAGAGCGACGACAGGACGCCGTCATAGGCCGCGTAATGTCCGTGTCCGAACAGGTTGGGCTGAAGGACCCAGGCCACCCGCGGCGAGGCTGGCCGGCCAGATGCCCCATCGCGTCGGCGGCGAACCGGAAGATCGCCCCGGCGGCGAGGCTGAAGAGCAGGATCGGCCCCAGTCGCGCTCGCGGCAGCTCCCGCCAGGACGGGGCCAGGACATCGCCCGTCAAGCCGAGCAAGCGCGTAAAACGGCGGATGGCCGTGCGGCTCCTCGCGCGCGAACGGCCAGAACCAGGCCGAGACGTCGCGGTCGAACAGCAGCTTCGACCGGCTATCGAGCTGATCGCGACCGGGCGGCGGACGTCCCGCTCTGCGGCTGGACGAGCTCGTCGTCGAACGGCCGCGCGCTGCCAGCTCGGCCGCGAATCGCGCCGGATCGCGCAGGGCCCGGAACCAGTCCCGCAGCCGCTCTTCGCGGCCGAGCGTGTATCCCTCGTCCCAGCCGATGGCCATCGGCGGCTCGGTGGCCAGCATCAACACCGCCGTGGCGAAGCTGACGCCGAGACCAACCAGATGTGCTTCGACCCGGGCCTTGAACATTCCCACAACGCGAGGCTATCGCCCTTTCTTGGATCGGGCCGCGAGACCCCCGCAGAGCCGAGCTTCAAGGACCGGCGTCAGATCTCGGCGGCCGCCAGGTTCGGTGCGCGTGCCGGCACTGCGGGCTCAGGCTCGCTTGAACGGATGAGCGCGGTTTCCTGGCAGTTCGGAAACGACGGACAGCGAACGCACTCGCTCCAGACCGCTGCGGCAGCTCGGATTGATCGATTTGCTGGTAGCCGCACCGCTCGAAGAAACCGACCGCGCTCGTCAGCGCGAACATCGACTTGATCTCGAGCTCGCGGGCCAATTCCCAGCAGGCATCGACCAGCCGCCGGCCGATCCCCAGGCCCTGCACCTGCTCGGCGACCGCCAGGCATCGGATCTCGGCGAGATCTTCCCAGAACACGTGCAGCGCCACGCAGCCCACAACGCGATTCTCATCGTCGACGGCGACCAGAAACTCGCGGATCGACTCGTATAGCTCGGCCATCGACCGGCGAATCATCAGTCCCCGGTCGGCGAAGAACTGGATTTGTTCGTGGATGCCGGGAACGTCACTCACGCGGGCGGGGCGAATCGTCAATCGAGGAACCTCCGAAGCCGGCGTGGAACGCCAGGTGTTAAGGAGAGCAAAAAGTTGTCGTAACGTCCAGTCAAACTGCGTCTTGTGTCCTGATTCGACCTCGCCGGTTTCTCATTGTAAAGTCGAGCGATCGAGAATCAAGAACCGGACTCGCCCGAAAAGGGCAAGGTTCGGTCTCATTTGCACATGCGGAGCCCCGTGAGCGCTGCGAGGAAAAGCACGCGCACTGCGACAGACCACTGCCATGTTGGTGCAAAGTCGCTGCGCCGGGCTCTTCAACGTGACCGGGATTCGGATCCGATCGTTTCCACACGGGCGGTGAGGTCTTTGGGCGCGTCTGCGGTGGCTGCCTGGGACGGCTGATTGCGAAGGGGCAGCACCCGGTTCTCGTAGAAGGAGACCATGTGCCGGTAATCGGGCCCGTGGTTCACCTTCACGAGCCCGACGGTGCGGTCGATCTCGTCGGCGGCCTGTTCGAGCGTCCAGCCGCAGTACTTGGTCCGATACGCGATTTGAACCATCGACGTGCGGTTGAGCCCGTGATGGCAGTGGAAGAAGATCGGATGATTGCTGCGGATCGGCCAGGACGGCGGCGGCCTGCTCGAGCAGGTCGGAGATGGCTTCCTCGGCGGCCTGGTCGCTGGTGCCGCGCTGATCGACGATCGGGAATATGCACCCAGTTGACCCCCAGCTCGGAAGCGAGCTTCTGCTCCTGGATCGAAGAGATGGTGCTCGGGAGGATGGGCCAGGGCGAGAACCGTCTTGATCTTATGGTCGTGAACGATCGCGCGCATCGGCCAGGGCTTTTGCCAGGCCCCGCGGAAAGATCTTGCCCGGCTCAACGGTCACGAACTGGCTGGGGAAGATATAGTCGTGGCCGTGCCGCCAGAGCTGTTCGGTGCCGATCCCCGCCGTCCCGATCAAGAGCGCTCGCTGGATCCAGGTCGCCGGTTGGTCATCGCGCCGATCTCCCTTCAGAACGAGACTTCGTCCCGACAGCCGTCTGCCTGCGTCCGCTTATCGGAGGCCGGTCGAGACGCCACCGCGATTGCGGCGAGGGATCGTAGCAGGAGATCGGATCGGCGGCAAGGCCGATCACAACTCACGGAGCGGCTTGAACTTGACGTATTCTTATCGTCGGGATGGCACCGGTCTCTTGAATTGGTTTTCCCCGGAAATGCCCTCGAGCCGGCACAATCTGGAAAACCGTCAAGAGCCAGCGCACACCCGACCGATCTTGCTCGAGACGTCCCAATAGCGCGATGGCCGCTCGTCTTCGCCGCGGCGATTTCCCAGGATTGAGCTCTTGGAACATTCCGCTTCCTCAATAGAGAATGGGATCAGTCGTTCACATGGCACCCACGCATCGGCGAAAGGCCGGCTCACTGATGATGGATCATGGCCACCTGCCTTCACGGCCGCGTTCGCTCGACGAGCAGGTCTGTCGATGCGCAGCGAGCGTGCCAGCGGGCCGATCTCACGGATCGTCGGCGTCTACCAGATGGTGCTCCGGCGCACGCTCGAGCATTTCTTTCCCGACGCGTCGCTCGACGTCGCCGGCGATCGAAGCATCATCGACTGGGACGGCTCCGCCGACGAGACCTACTACCGGCTCCACGACGACTCCGACGGCCTGGGCGTCGAGATCGAGTGGCTGGGGACCCGGCTCATGTTCCAGCCGGGCAACCCGTCGCCGCTCCTGTCGACCGAGCGCCGCATGGTCGAGGTGATCGTCGAGGCGATCGACCTTCGATTCCGCGGGCTCTTCAACCAGGAGCTGTCTCACCGCTTCGATCGGTTCCAGTACCAGACCGAAGACCTGATCGTCGCCGATTATCTCGATTCGATCAGCCCGTACCGGATTCCCGCGGTGCTCGAGGCCCTTCGGGTGGCTGCGCTTTCGACCTACGAGAACCGACGGGTCTCGACCGGGGCGCTCCTGCTCGGCACCGAGCACGATCAGGCCGCGCCCGGCTTACAAGAACGTCGAAGGCGCCCCCAGCTTCACCGCGCGGCTGACGGCCATCAAAGGGTTTCACCGGCTCTGCGACGGCGTGCGGACGCTCTTCCTGGTCGATCGCCAGGGAGACCTGGTCCGGCTGATCGACGTCGCGCGCTGGGCGGAGGCCACCCAGGGAAGCGAGCCGCTGCGTTCATCCCTGCCCGCGGCCCTATCGTCAGCCACGCCAAGGCCACCCGCTCCGGCGGCCACGTCTGCCTGGTCCTTACGCCCTCGCAGGAGATCAAGGTCTTCGCCGAAGGGACGTTGATGTTCAGCTTCAGCGACGCGCGCTGGCGGCTGCTCGATATCCCCAGCAAGTTCGCGGTCTGGTGCGCGGCCGTCGGCCGATCGGGCTGGCGCGACCTGGCCCTGTCGATCTTCCAGGCCGCGCTCAACCTGTGCGAGTCGCGGCTGGGGGCGCTTTTCGTCGTCCTGCGCGATCCGGAGCACTCGGTCCCGCAGCTCATCGCCCCGCCCGATCAGATCACCACGGAAGTCGTCGCCGACGACCCCCAGGATCCCGAGAACCTCTCGCCCAAACACGCCAAGCGAGCCCTCCACCACGTCGTGCGCGGAATGAAGCTGGCCGACATCGAGCCCTCGGTGCTCGAGGCGATCGCCTGCCTGGACGGTGCGGTGGTCACCGACTCGACGGCCGCCTGATCACCTTCGGCGCGATCTTGCGCATCGCGCCGGAAACCCTCGAGCTGGGCCGGGCCGTCCAGGGCGCGCGAACCTTGGCCGGCCTGGCCGCCTCGCTGCACGGGCCCGTGCTGAAGGTCAGCGAGGACGGCTACCTGACCATGTTCCTCAAGGGCCGGCGGGTCTGGGAGCTGTAAACGAAAAGCGGCGCGAGTGCTGCGCCGCTCGCTCAGATGGTCTCCATGATCTTCTTGAGCACGGCTTCCGAAGGCCGCAGCGCGTCATCGGGCAGAAGCGCCAGCGGCGTGCTGGTCATGTTCTGGCCGTCACGAAGTCGCGCCGCTTGGCGTCGACGTAGATCAAGCCCGTGAGGAATTCGTTCTGCTCTGGCTTTCCTCGAGGAGCTTGAAGCGCGGAGACCTTGTTGGTGACGTCGTGCTCCTCGTGGTGCAAGGCCTTGAGCGTGATCCACGAGCCGTCGTGAAGCTGCACGCGCGTCGCCTGGCCCGCTTTCTGCTCGACCTCGATCTCGGGCAGCCGGGGCACGAAGCCCACATCGTGGAGCGGCTCTTCGTGCTCTTTGGCCCAGTCCCAGCTCTTGGTCGAGCCGTCGAAATCGTTGAAGGTGACGCAGGGGCTGATGATGTCGAGCACGGAGGTTCCCTTGTGCTTGAGGGCCGCCTTCAGCAGCGGCACCATCTGTTTCTTGTCGCCCGCGAACGACCGCGCCACGAACGTGGCCCCGCCGACGATCGCCTCGGCGCACAGGTCGAACGGAGGGATGTCGTTGGCCTCGCCGGTCGGCCGGCGCAGGTGCTGGTTCAGGTCGGCCGTCGCCGAAAACTGGCCCTTGGTCAGGCCGTAGCAGCCGTTGTTTTCGATGATGTAGACGATCGGCACGTTGCGGCGGCAGACGTGCTTGAACTGGCCCATGCCGATATTGGCCGTGTCGCCGTCGCCGCTGATGCCGATGCACAAGCAGCTTGGAGTTGGCCACCATCGCCCCGGTCGCCACCGAGGGCATGCGGCCGTGCAGCGCGTTGAAGCCGTGGCTGGCCTGCAGGAAGTAGGCCGGCGTCTTGCTCGAGCAGCCGATGCCGCTGAGCTTGATCGTCGTGTACGGATTGACGCCGATCGACTTGCACGCCTCGATCAGGTAGCTGGTGATGCTGTTGTGGCCGCATCCCTTGCACAGGGTCGACGGCAGCCCCTGAAAGGCCACCGTCGGCAGCGTGAACGACTGGCCGTTGCTCTGGACCTGGATCATCGCTTCGCTGGCCATGGTTTGATCGCCTCGAGAGATTGCTGGAGATCTGAATGGATTGAAGGAACCGCGACTGTTCTGGACTCTTGGCGGATGCGCGCTGGGAGGCGTGCGGGGGTCCGTTATTCGGCCGATACAGACTCTTCCTCGTGCGGCAACCGGCGGATTGTCTTGCTCGACGTTGCCCGGTCGGCCATCCGGGCCCGGAGGGGTTCTTCTCCCAGCTCAGGATGGGCCGGACGATGTTTTCCGCGGCGATCGGGGTGCCGTTGTAGTGCGTGATCGGAACCAGCCGGTCGGCCAGTGCAGCCGGTCAAGGTCGATTTCAGGAGCGAGGTCACCTGGGCGTCGCGGTTTTGCTCGACGACGTAGACCCTCAGGTGCCGCTCGATGAAGTGCCGGACCTCGTCGGAGACGGGCAAGGCGCGGATGCGGCAGTACGTCGGTCGGGATGCCCTAGCTCGGCGAGCTGGTCGCGGGCCTCGACCATCGCCCAGTGGGTGCCGCCGTAGGCGATCAGGCCGACCTTGGTGCCGGGCTCGTCCTCGATGACCGGCGCCGGCAGGGCCTGCCGGGCGGTCTCGAGCTTGCGGGCCAGCCGATCGAGGTTCTTCTTCCAATCCTCGGGGCGCTCGCTGTACCCCGACTTGTCGTTGTGGCCGGTGCCGCGCGTGAAGTAGGCCGCCAGCGGGATGCTCGGTGCCGGGAATGGTGCGATAGCAGACGCCGTCGCCGTCGACATCCTTGTAGCGCTCGAACTGCGCCCGACGCGCTCCAGGTCCGCGGCGGTCAGCACCTTGCCGCGCTGGATCGGCTTGGTCGGATAAGGGAACGGATCGCTGAGCCAGAGGTTCATGCCCAGGTCGAGATCGGTCGCCACGAAAACGGGCGTCTGGAACTGCTGGGCCAGGTCGAGGGCCTCGATCGTCAGCGAGTAACACTCTTCGACCGAGCCCGGGATCAAGACGATATGGCGCGAGTCGCCGTGCCCAGGCAGGTGAAGCTTCAGGATGTCTCCCTGGCTGGTGCGCGTGGGCAAGCCCGGTGCTCGGCCCCATCCGCTGGACGTCGATGATCACGACCGGGATCTCGGCGAAGTAGGCCAGGCCGACGAACTCGGACATGAGCGAGATCCCCGGCCCGGCCGTGGCCGTGAGCGCCGCGCGCCGGCCCAGCCCGCGCCGATCGCCATGCCGACGGCCGCCAGCTCGTCCTCGGCCTGGACGACGGCGAACGTCTGTCTTCCCGTCCGGGTTCACGCGGTGCTTCTTGAGGAATTCCTCGGCGTATTCCGCCAGGCTGCTCGAGGGGGTGATCGGATACCAGGTCAGCACGCTGGCCCCGCCGAAGAGCGTGCCCAAGCGCCGCGGCCTTGTTGCCTTCGATCAGGATCTTCTCGCTGGTCGCCTGCCATCCGCTTGACCTGGAAGGGCAGGTCGGCCGGCAAGTTTGCCGTCGGCCCATTCAAAGCCGGTTCGCGCGGCATTGATATTGATCTCGCCGGCCTTGGCCTTGCGCCCGGGAAACTCGCGCCGGATGCCCGATTCGACCGCCTCGAACTCGATCCGGCACACCGAGGCCAGGACCCCGACGTAGACCATGTTGATGACCTTGCGGAGCTTGTCGCGATACGACTTGTCGGCCTTGTCCGGCGGGTACGCCTTTTCGACCAGCTTCTGAAACGGCACCGGGAAAAACTGAACGTCGTTCCGCAGCGGCCTCAGATCTACGTCGAAATCGTCGCGATAGATGCAGATCGCCCCGGGCTTGAGCTGCAGAGCGTCGTCCTTGGCGGTCTGCTCGTTCATGCAGACGAGGACCTGCGGGTCGAGGAGGTGCGCCGACGTATCCCTTGCCGCTGGCGCGGATGTGGAACCACGTCGGCAAGCCCTCGATGTTCGAGGGGAACACGTTCTTGCCGCTGCAAGGAATCCCCATCGCGTACAGCGAGCGCAGGATCACCAGGTTGGCCGACTGGCTTCCCGAGCCGTTGACCGTTCCGACCCGGATCGCCAGATCGTTGACGGTGGGGACGATCGAGGCTTGCCGGGCGCGTGCCGGGGCTTCTTCGACCGCGGAGAAGGTGGATGGCATGATGTTCCTCGTAAACAGGGCGGCAACGCCCTACGCTCCACGCGACGATCGGGCGAGCCGTGCCGCCCACCACCGCGGAGCCGACGTTCAACCATTCAAGACCCAGGGGCGTGACCGTCCCTCCCAATCGATTAGTCGATCACATTCCTCGGGCATTCGCAAGGGCACATTTGGCGAGTATCCGGGGGTCGATTCCGTCTCGCAAATACTTGCCAATCCCGAAAATCGGACGCACCGGCGAGCGCATGCAACCGCCATTGACACAATTCCTGCAAAGCACTAGCGTGCGGCGGCCGATACCTCCAGGAGGGAGATCGCGCAAGTCTGGCTTTGAACCTTCCGCGCCCGAGACGTCAAAGGAGTGCTCGTCGATGAGCGGCCCATCGAAAACCGTCGCCGTGCCGGTGCTGAATCTGCGTGCACAATATCAGGCGATGCGCGACGAGATCGAGCCCGTGCTGCTGCGCGTGATCGAGAGCCAGATGTTTGTGATGGGACCCGAGGTGGAAGCGCTCGAGGCCGAGCTCGCCGCGTATTGCGGGGCTGCGCACGGTATCGGTTGCGCTTCCGGAACTGACGCCCTGCTTTTGCCCCTGATGGCCAAAGGCGTCGGGCCCGGCGACGAGGTGATCACAACGCCGTTTTCATTTTTTGCAACCGCCGGCTCGATCTGGCGCACCGGTGCCAAGCCGGTCTTTGTCGACATCGAGCCGGATACCTACAATCTCGACCCGGACCGAATCAAGGCCGCCATCACCCCAAGAACGCGCGTGATCATCCCCGTGCACCTGTACGGCCAGACGGCCGACATGGACCGCATCGCTCTCATCGCCCGCGAGCACAAGTTGTTCGTGCTCGAAGACGCGGCCCAGGCCGTCGGGGCCATCCATAAAGGACGATGCGCGGGCACCCTCGGCGACGCGGCGGCACTCAGCTTTTACCCGACCAAAAACCTCGGCGGTTTCGGCGACGGCGGCATGATGTTAACGGGTGACCCCGCCATGGCTCGCGCGCTCGCCCGCCTGCGAGTCCACGGCATGGAGCCGAAGTACCACCACCACGAGGTCGGCTTCAACTCTCGCCTGGACGCGCTCCAGGCGGCGGTGCTCCGGGTCAAGCTCCGCTATCTCGACGATTGGACCCAGAGGCGCCGTCAGGCCGCCGAGCGCTACCGCAGCTTGTTTGAAGCGCAGCGGCTGACCGAGCACGTCGTGTTGCCTTGCGAGCGTGCCGCGAACGTTCACGTCTATAATCAATACGTGATCCGTGTCCCGGCCGCGGTTCGCGACCCGCTGCGCGACTATCTGACGGCGCGCCAGATCGGGACGGAGATCTACTATCCGATCCCGCTGCATCTCCAGCCCTGCTTCGCGTCACTCGGTCATCGGACCGGCGATTTTCCCATCGCCGAATCCGCCGCACAGCAAACAATCGCCCTGCCGATGTACCCAGAGCTCACCGACGAGCAGCAACGTGCGGTCGTCGTGTCGATCCGCCAGTTCCTCGACGCCCACGCCCATTCATCCGCAACCGACAAGGCAGCTTGAAGTGCCGTTCTGGTGCACCGGCCCCGGCGCGCACTGGCGTTGTTGTGTCGTAAGTCTGCGTTCGTCTCTCTACTCGGTCCGACGGGTCCGCTTCCGGCTCGCGTAAGAAGCCCGAAGCTGGTCGATCAACCACTCGAGCGCCTGCTGGTGCAGCCGGGACAGATACGACTTGGAACAGCCCAAAACCGCCGCCACTTCATCCTGCCTCATTCCCTCGACGTAGATCAGTCTGCACGCCGTCGCGTGGGGCCTCGGCAGTCGCCGCAGCCAGTGCTCGACGGCCTCGGCCGACTCGATCTCACTGCCGACCGGCCATTCATGCTTGATGCCGAGAACACGGCCATAATATTCCGCGTCCTTCCCCAGCACTTGATAGACGGGACGACCCACTCTGTTTCCACGCCGGCCGTCGTACGCCAAACGTCGAAGGCAGTCTGAAAGCGCTCCACGAATACGATTACGCGCGAAGGTCGCAAAGTTCACTCTCCGAGATGCGTCAAACGACTGTGCGGCCTCGACAAGTGCCAAATAAGCCGTCGCTTGCAGGTCCTCGCGCTCGACCGGCCCATAGGCCTGCATCCGGCCGGCAAGCGATTCGGCCAACCGTAGGTATCGCAGCGCAAGTCCGCGTTGCTCGTCCGTGAGCGGAAGCGGCCGCGGAAACGTCGCGTATCCCGCACGGCGCAATCGACCCTCACCGCCGACTCCCGCCGTCGCGCCCGGAGGGCGTCTGGGCGGATTCCGGTCTCTGTTCCTCGAAAACGCGTCCCGGCTGGGGCGCGAGTGACGGTCCTTCGGAGCCCACGTGCTTCCCACAATCCACCTCGAGAATTCGCCGAGAAAGACACGACCGCCTGGCAGCCTTCGTCGCGGGCCAGACACGCTCTGCGACCAGTCCGCCGGCACGCGAGTCGACCCCCATCTGGACAACCGCCGACGCTTGCGAAACAATCCACCACTCACGATGAAAGCCCCGATCAGGCGTTTCGGGTCGCCGCCGCCAGAGAGTCTGAATTTCGTGCCATCCCGTAAGTTCAACAAAAACGTCTTAACAACGGAATAATCGGGTAATATTAGGCGTTATGTTGAGTGAATCTCCTGAATCGCGGAGTCATTATCCCGTATGCCGATCCAGATCGGTGATCTGTGGCCACGCTATGCTGTTTACGGGATATAGAATTGCGAAATAGAGACAACAGTTCCCGGGATACGGGCCGGAAGCAATTTTCGGCCGCGTCGGATGTTCCGGAAGTCAGCGCGCTGGTGCGCGAAAGGCGGGCAGGGGGGGCACCACGTTGGACTCCGACGCGAGCTGGGTCGCGGGAGTGAGGGACCGCCTGGTGGAATGGTATCTGGAGGCAGGGCGGGCATTGCCCTGGAGAGTGGACCGGGACGCCTACCGGATCCTCGTTTCTGAGCTGATGCTGATTCAGACGACCGTGGCGGCCGTCATCCCTTATTTCGAGCGGTTCATCCGGCAGTTCCCGGACGCGAGGGCGCTGGCTGCGGCCGACGAAGCGGTCGTACGGAAAGCGTGGGAGGGGCTCGGCTATTACCGGCGGGCCCGGCAGCTTCACGCGGCCGCACGGACGATCACAAACGCGCATGGAGGAACGATCCCGAATGAAGTCGCGGCCGTGCGGGCGTTGCCGGGCGTCGGCCGTTACATCGCCGGGGCCGTCCTTTCATTTGCCTTTGATCGCCCGGAACCGATTGTCGAAGCCAACAGTCAGCGCGTCCTGGCACGGCTGCTGGCCGTCCGCGAGAATCTGAAGACGTCCCCGGCCCAGGCACGGATCTGGCAAGCGGCCGAGCGGTTGGTGCCGCACGTGGGGGCGGGGTCTTTCAATCAGGCGATCATCGAGCTGGGTGCGCTCGTCTGTACGCCGAAGGAGCCGGCATGTCTGGTCTGCCCGCTGGTAACGCTTTGTGAGGCGCGACGGCTTGGGCTCCAGGATCGATTACCGGTCGTGACGCCAAAGCCTCCGCCCGCGGCAGTGACTGAGGCGGGCATGATCGTGATGCGCGGCGGGCGGGTTTTGATCGTGCAACGCGGCACAGGCGGGCTCTGGGAGCAATTCTGGGAGTTTCCGACGATCCACCTGGAGGGAGTCGATCCGGCCGGCCGGTCCCTGGGGGACTGTCTGGATCTGGCCGCGGCGGTCCACCGTTTCACCGGGATGACCGTGCGACGTGGGGCCTCCGCTCAAGACGATTGCCTACAGCGTCACGAATCACAGGGTGAAGCTGATCGTGCACCGGGCCGAAGCGCTCTCGGGGACGTTGAAGCCCGGACCAGGCTTGGTCGACGCCCGCTGGGTCGAGCCTTCGAAACTGGGCGAGTTCACTTTCAGCTCAGCCGGCCGCAGGTTGATCGCCTGGCTGAATTCCGGCTCGCCAGAACCGATGAAACGGTCATAGTTGCCGCGATTCACCGTCGCCACTCGCGCCGGTCGTCTCCCAGCCGCCCCGCACGACAGTCCATGTCCTCGTTATTCGTTGCACGCGACCGGCTCGAGCGGCGCCGGGCGGGTTAGCTGGACGATCGTAGCGCGTCCACGAGGTACGCTTCGAGGTCACAGGCCATCTGGTCGAGACGGCGCGTCGGTCTCGGCCTTGGCGGCGGGCAGGTCGTCGGGGGCGGAGACCTCGGTGCGCGCGAAAAGGTAGAACTTGATCTTCGGCTCGGTCCCCGACGGCCGGGCGGCGAACCGGGTGCCCGGCATCTCGGTGTGAAAGATCAGCAGATCCCCGGAAGGCTGCGGTAGGGGACGAGCTGGTTTGCCGACGGTCGAGCGCGCGGACTCGTGAGTCTTGTAATCGTAGACGTCCGTGATCGTCAAACCGCCGATCTGCCGCGGCGGATGGGCTCGGAACGCCTCCATCAACGACCGGATCGTTCGCGAGTCCCTCGCGACCCTCATAGGTCTTGTTGATCGAGCCGATCGCCGTAATGGCCGACGTCAATGTAAAGGTCGTCGAGGTATTCGAGGACGGTCTGCTTGCGGTCCTTGACCGCGGCGGCCAGCTCGGCAAAGAGCAACGCGGCCACGGCGGCGTCCTTGTCGCGCGCGTGCAGGCCCTTCAAGTATCCGTGCGATTCCTCGAATGCGAACAGGAATCCAGCCGGGCCCGCCTCGTCGATCCGGCTGGCGATCCACTTGAATCCGACCAGCAGGTCATCCTCGGTGCGGATGCCCGCGCGCATGGGCCAGAGCGCGGGCCATCTGGCTCGACACCAGCGTCGTGACCAGATAGTGATCGGGCCGAAGCGTCCCCCGGGCCTGCGCATCTCTTTGATCACGAACGCCGCGAGCAGGACGCCGATCTGGTTCCCGTCCAGGGTCGTCCAATCGCCTTGGGGATCGCGGCGAGCGGGAACGCCGACGCCGATGCGGTCGGCGTCGGGGTCGCTGGCCATGACGAGGTCGGCCCCCAGCGTTCGGGCCTCTGCGATCGCGGCCTCGAGGGTTCGAGGATACTCGGGGTTGGCGACGTGGTCGGGGACATTGGGGAAGTCGCCGTCCGGCGTGCGCTGCGAGGCAAGGATGTGGACGCCGCTTGAAGCCGGCGGTCACCAGCGCTCTGGCGACCGAGGATTCGCCGACGCCATGCAGCGGCGTGTAGACGATCGACAGATCTCGGGCATGCGTAACCGACTCGCTCACCACTGCCTCGATGTAGGCCGCGTCGACCTCGGCGCCGGCCACACGATCGAGCCGTCTGCCAGGGCGTCTGCGAGCGGCTTCTCGGGGATCTCGCGATCGGAGGCGGCCTTGACGCATTCGATGATGCCGCGATCGTCGGGGGGAATGACCTGTCCGCCCGATCGCCCGTAGCACTTGAATCCGTTGTCCGACGGCGGATTGTGCGACGCGGTGATCATGATCCCCGCGTCACACTCCAGATGACGGACAGCGAACGAGAGCAGGGGGGTCGAGCGCGGCTCTCGCAGCAAGAAACACCTGGAATCCCGCGGCCGCGAGCACCGAAGCGCACAGCTCGGCAAACTCGGCGGAGTGGTGCCGCGTGTCAAATGCGATCGCGCACGATCGTGCGGATCGCCCGTCTTTGTGCGCAGTCACGTAATCGGCCAGGCCCCGGCGCTCTCGGCGATCGTCCGGTCATTGAGGACATTGGTGCCGACCGGATACATCTGCCCGCGCCGGCCGCCCGTGCCAAACTCAAGCACCTTGTAAAAGGCGTCGTCGAGCTCGTGCCACCGCCCTTTTTCGATGTCCTCGAGCAGACGATCGCGGTAACTGGCGAACGGGGCTTCCGTCAGCCAGCGACGGATGTTCGCTGACGCGGATTCCGAAACCCGGGATTCGGATCGGGCGAGCCGCAGCCGTGCCAGTGCCTCGTCCGGTGTGATCATCGCTGGGCAATTCCTTGCGGCCTGATCCGGAGATTTCGCCATGGCTCTCAGGCTAGCCCGATCAAGCAGGGCGAGCAAGACGAACGGAACCGAGCCACGAGGAAGCGGCGTGCTGCAACGCTCACGGCTCGGTCGGCGCAACCGATGACTTTAAAGAAAGTTTCGTTGTTTCATTCCACCCTTGTAAAAACCTCTCTTTTGTAAGGAGTTCCCCCGATCCGGGGGCGTCTTGAACGCGGTTCTATCACGCACGCGGTGTCCGCCGGAGCCTGAGGGTACTCGCCCATCCTTTTACTGAGCGCAACAACAACTTACGACACAATCCGCGATTCGCGCGGCCGTCGCCGTGATCTCCGGCACGTCACTTGCTCAATGGGGGGGCGGCCTTGTGAAAGCGACAATTGCTCCCCACGGAATTTTTCCTAAAGTCGCTACGACCCTTCAGAACGAACTCCGCTGGGGGTCAATGGCGATCGCCCTCATCGCGGCCGGGACAGGATCATCTGACCGGCTGGAATTCGATACGACACGGAGGTCTTCATGGCTCGGTCCAAGTTCCGCCGATCGCTCCGATTCGAGAACCTGGAAGGTCGTCAGTTGCTCTCAGGTGGGGGACCTACCGATCAAGAGCAATACATGCTACAGCTGATCAACGAGGCGCGGACCAATCCGTCGGCGGCCGCGGCCCAGGTCACGAGCAACCTCACGCCGGACGTGCAGGCGACGCTCAAATACTACAACGTCAACCTGCAAGCGGCCCAGCAGACGATCAGCTCCGCCACGCCGCTGCCCCCGGTGGCGTGGAATTCCAACCTGGCGGCGGCGGCCCAGGCCCAGAGCCAGTACATGGCCAATAACCAGGTTCAGTCCCACACCGGCGCCAACGGCTCGACCCCGTTGCAGCGGATTCAGCAGGCGGGCTACAGCAACATCGTTTCCAACAGCGAGAATGCGTACGCTTACGCCAGCACGCCCCTGGAGGCGATGCAGGCCTTTCTGATCGATTGGGGCGTTCCCAGCGACGGCCACCGCATCAATATCCAGCAGCCCGGGGTGTCGTCCCAAGACGCTTATCCGCGACGTCGGCATCGGAATTGTCTCCACCAACCCCAGCAGCCCGACTTCGGTTGGCCCGATGGTCGTGACCCAGGATTTCGGCAGCCAGGCCAACGAACAGGGCCAGGTCGTGGGAGTGGCCTACTACGACAATAGCGGCACCAATTTCTACCAGCCGGGCGAAGGCCAAGGCGGCCTGCAGATCGACGCCGTCAACGTGCAGACCGGCCAGGTCAGCTCGACCCAAACCTGGGACTCCGGCGGCTACGAGCTGTCACTCGCCCCGGGACAGTACCGCATCATTGCCAGCCTCAATGACCAGGTGTTCCAGACCTCGAATGTCACGCGTGGGCAGCAACAACATCGAGCAAGACTTCGTTCTGAGTAATCCCTGGCAAGGCGGCAGCCGCGAAAGTGCCATCGCGGCCGCCCAGCCCCAGGCGACGGTAACCCCGCCGCCGGCCGCGCCGCGACCGGTCGTCACGCTGGCGGTCAACGCCCAGCCGGCCGCGCCCGCTCCTCAGCCGGCGGCCCCGACGCCCCAGCCGTCCACTCCGCAGCCGTCGACTCCGCAGTCGACCTTGATGTCGCTCCTGGCGTCAAGGTGGGCGGCCTGGAGCGCGAGCGTCAACTAAAAGAGTCGACCCGATCTCCACCGGCCCGCCGTCGACACGCTCGCCGGGTGCAACGACCAGATCCCCGAAATCCGACCGCCGACCGGCCAGCAGCCGGTCGGCGGTTTTTTGTTTTCCGGGGCACTTGATCCGCCGCCGAACCCCCAACCTCAGCGATGCATCCACCCAACGAATCGCGTGTTCATGCTATCGCGGTTTGCCGCTCCTCGCCGGTCACGGTGACGGTGATGCGCCGGCGATGCGGGCTCGTGCGGTGCTCCCAGAGAAAAACGCCTTGCCAGGTTCCAAGATCGCAGCGCCGGCTTTCGACGGGGATCGTGAGCGAGGTCGACGTGAGGATCGACCGGATATGCGCGGGCATGTCGTCGGGGCCTTCGCTGTCGTGGCGAAACGCCGGATCGCCGTCGGGCACCAGCTTGGCGGCAAACCGCTCCAGGTCGTGTCGAACGGTCGGGTCGGCGTTCTCGCAGACGATCAGCGACGCGCTCGTGTGATGGATAAACACGAAGCACAGCCCTTGGTCGATGCCGGAGCGTTCCACGACTTGCTGAATCTCGTCGGTGATTTCCCGCGTGCCGCGCCCGCGAGTATCGAAGGTCAGACGCTCGCTATACATGAGTGTATGACTTCATGCAAAAAACCCGGAAGGCGCCTAATACCGGTTCCAACGGCCCTGAACCGAACATAAGGCTCATTATCAGACGTTGTAGTTCGTCGGGAAACCTGCCCCGCCGTAAGCTGTAATCCCTCGGTCGACTCTGCGAACGATTACGATGACATCGCGACGGTCTGCGCCACCGCCATCGCGTTGTCGGCGATGAAGAGACAAGGCAGACGACGTCCGACTGGTTACACTGGTGGGAAGTCGATGCGAAGCCGTGCAGGCACGTCGGGGAGCGCGGCCGCTCGGTCGGTCATCGATTGCGCGTGGAAAGCTAAACATGGGCGACATCATACCACGTTGGGAATGGCGTACATTCGGCCAGGAGTTCGGCGCTGCCGAGCCGAGGTTTGCCGCTCTGGCCCCGGAAAAGACTCAGAACAGCGACGAGGTCTATCTGCTGGTCGCCGGGTCTGACGCCAACGTCAAGGTTCGCGACCAGTTGATGGATATCAAGCTGCTGGAACGCGTGGATTCAAGCGGCCTCGAACAGTGGCGGCCGGCGCTCGAGGCGCCGTTCCCCCTTGATGCCTCGGCGACCGCGCAGGTGCGGGTGGCGCTGCGTCTGCCGGATGCGCCGGCGGCCGCCGGAAGCCAATCGCTCGAACAACTGGTCGCCGATCTGGCGTCGCCGGGCGGGCTGGTCCGCGTCGTGAACGTGCGGAAGACACGGGTGCGATACCACGTCCACGGCTGCGTTGCCGAGCTTACAGACGTGATCGCGGACGGAAAAAAGGTGCGCACCGTTGCCATCGAGGACGCGGATCCGGCAAAGGTAATGGCGGCGGTTCGCGCGATGGAACTGAGCGCCTACGCCAACATAAGCTACCCGCGCGGGCTGAAACAGGTCGTTGGACTGTCGAAGGACGGCGCGGCGGTCGATCGCCGGGCCATCATCGATGTCGGGACCAACTCGGTGAAGTTTCACGTTGCCCTTCGCAAGGCCGACGGAACCTGGACCACCGTGGCCGACCGCGCCGAAGTAACCCGCCTGGGCGAAGGAATCGGAGAAACCGGCGCAATCGCGCCGGCCGCCATGGAGCGCACCGCGGACGCGATCGCGGAAATGGCGGCGGAGGCCGCGCGACTCGGGGCTGCCGGGGTGACCGCGGTCGGCACGATGGGCGTGCGCACGGCGACCAACAGTCGCGACTTTATCGAGCTCGTCAAGAACCGCGCCGGCGTCGCGATCGAAGTCATCTCCGGCGAGGAAGAAGGCCGGATTGCGTACCGGGCCGTGCAGTCGGCCCTGGGCCTCGGCACGGGCGCGCTGGTCATCTTCGACTCCGGCGGCGGCAGCTCTCAGTTCACGTTCGGCCAGGGGGCTCGCGTCGAGCGCGCGTTCAGCGTCAACGTGGGCGCAGTGCGCTTTACCGAGCAATTTCACCTCGACCAGGCGGTTTCGCACGACGTGTTGAAACAGGCCATGGCGGCAATCGCCGCCGATCTGTCGGTTCTCGACGGCGTTGCCTCACCCGAAGCCCTCGTGGGCATGGGCGGGGCGGTCACGAACATGACGGCCGTGATGTACGGACTTTCCGCGTATGATCCCGATCGGGTCCAGGGATCGGTGATCGACCGTGCGGAGGTCGACCGGCAGATCGAGCGCTATCGCGCGATTCCCGCCGAGGCGCGCCGGCGGATTGCCGGATTGCAGCCCAAGCGTGCCGAGGTGATTCTCGCGGGCGCCTGCATCGTGCGGACCGTCATGGACAAGCTGGGAAAGTCGTCCCTGTCGGTCAGCGATCGCGGACTGCGCCACGGGCTGTTGATCGATCGATTCGGGGGCGAGCTGGCCCGCTCCCGCGAGAAACGCTAACGCGATCGCGATCGCGGCGTGTTTTTCAAGAATTCGTGTTGTTTGCCTTGCGGTGTTCCTTGACCGCGTGTTCCAGGGCCCACCGCGTCTTGGCCTGCTGGCCGTGGTCGCGCTCGGCGCCGACTTCGGCGAGGAACGCCATGAACGCGGCACTCGCCGCCGCCGCCTGGACAATCGACGCTTTGATCGACACTTCAAATAATCGCGATCCATCCGCGCACTGCCAGAGCTCGCCGGTGATTGCCCAGGGCAAACCGGGGTCGAGGTACTTCCAGCGCCAGGCCCGCATCGGCCCCATCACCACCGTTTTGTCATAATCGGCCTTGCGATTCGCCATGCTCAGCAGGAATAACAATTGCTCTTCGGTGAACAGACTGGCGATCGGATCCTTTCCCGCGGCCACCCTCTTGATCAAGCCTTTGGCGACGGGCATGGTGAGCGATGCGGATTTCACGACGCCCTTGTCGCTGGCATCGGCCTCGAGCTTGAAGCCGCCGTGCTTCCGCCAGAGGGCGGGCACGGTCTCAGGCGCGACGGGGCGGAACTTGATCGTGCTGTCGTGCTGGGCCCCGACGATGCGCCGGGCGCGGGCGATGATCCCCATCTCGAAAAGCTCGAGCTCGGGCGTGTCGAAGAAATAGATGTATCGCTCGTTCTCGTCGAGATTGAGCCCATAGTTCTTTAACACCAGGTCAACCTGGCTCTCAGGGATGGTGGCCTTGATCTCGACGCTCTCTGCGCCGGCCATCGTCCTTGCGACCTGTCCGCGTGTTTCCGCCGCGCCAGCCATCTGCTCGCCTTTCCGCGATCCACTTCGCTTCCACCGGCCCGCGCAGCCGGTTCCCGATCTGGGAAGCTTGCCGGCACGGAGCCGTGACGTGTTATCTTTCTAGCTTACTTGGATCAGAGCCAGGAATGTAGTGCGCTCCACCAATTCGAGATGACCTGGCAAAAATCCGCCAACCGCATAAACAACTGGCGCGAACAGCCTGCTCGGGCCGGTCCCCTACCTGGTCTCGACTCGCTGAAAAGTTCTGCGGTTTTCGATTCTGTACGGGGAATGCCATTTGCCGTCGCGGTATTCCCAGTCGGGCTGTTTCCAGGCTCCGTCTTCCCGGATCCAGATCACGTAGTTCTGGAAATCGGTGTTGTTTTGAATGAGCTGCGCCGGAAGCGCATAGGCTTTGGGGCCCGCGCCGGGGTCGATCTCAACCCATCCCGATCCCGGCAGATAAATTTGCGCCCAGGTGTGCTGGTTCTCGAAATCTGCCCGGATCCTGTGCAGGCGATGCACGCCGCGGGGAGCATACAAGTTCAATCCCACCACCGTTTGGGTGGGAATACCAGCTTGGGCGCACATGGCTTGAAACAACGCCATCTGGTGGCCGCAGTGGCCTCGCTTCGTTCGCAGCGTGGCCGCCAGATCAGCCGGTCCATGCGGCACCGAGGCGTCGTACTGGATGTTGTTCGCGATCCACTCGCAGAACTGAAGCGCCGCCTCGGCCGGCGGATGGTTTTTCTTGATCTCGTCGACCTTGGCCGCGACGACAGGATCGTCCAGTCGGTCGGCCGCATGAGTCACGGAATAGTCGACGCCGTAGTCAGACCATATCGCGGCGGAGCGCTTGTGGTCGTACGTGCGATCGACGGACCGGACGCGAAATTGGCTGACCAGCTCGAACGTCTTGCAGGGCTTCAGGTCGTCCCGGAAATCCCAGTAAACGTGCTGCGATTCGTTTCCGGCCAGATGCAGGACGCGGCCGCTTTCCGGCTGGAATGTGATTGCCGACGCGCCCAGCGTCCGGTCGAGTCCGTCCCAGGGGCGCGATGACGGCAACGCATGCCAGACCCGCATTTCATTCAAGGTTTTCCCGGCTGCCGGCACGATGAAAATCGTGGTGATCGTGACCTCGAAAATCTGCGGATTCGAGATCGCGAGATCGGGCGGCACGCGCTGGGCCTGGGCGATTGTCGCGAGGACCAGCACGCCGGACAGGGCGGAAAGCGCGGTCCGATGCGGTCGATTCATCTTGAGCTCCTTGGATCACGGACGGCTCATCGTGCGCGCCTCTGACGCTCTGCGCGCTTTCACTCTAGCAGATGAGCCTCGTAGGCGGTGACGACCTCTTGCGGAATAGGGCGGATTGAGTCAGCCTGAACTGGGAATGGAGAAGCCTGCATTCGCCCGCAAACGGAGGTCGTTTTTGATGTATTGCGCAGCACGGACGTGGGCCGTGATCGCCCTGCTGGTCGCTGCCGCGCCAGCCGGCGCGGCGGCCGAGCGAAGGGTGGAGATCCCGATCGGAGCATCGGGCGAATTGGAGGTTGCCGAGATCGTCTCGCGGCTGGCGGCGGCAAGCGGCATCGCGCTGGAACGGCCCGCGGACGGCTTCAGCTTATCCACGCGCGGGCTCGCCCGCTCGCTGACGAAGACGCTGCTCTCCGAGACCCTGGGGCCGGAGGTCTCGATCACGTTTGGGCCCGGCGTGATGTTGATGACAGTTGACGAGCGTATTCTTGCACCCGAGCGGCGCGAGGAATGGCTCCGCAGGCTGCGCGATCTGTCTGACCGCGCGCGTGATGCGTCACGCCGCCGGCAATCCTATGGCATGCGTGCCCTGGCGTCGTATCGCCCCAACGACCGGCGGCGGCCGACGCTTTGCCTGGTTCATGGGCTGAATTCTTCGTCCGGCGGCTTCGTGCACATGATCCCCTGGCTGGAAGAGGCGGGATACGGGGTTGTGATCTACGACTATCCGTTCAACCGGCGGATCGAAGAATCGTGCGCAGGCCTTTGCGCGCGACTGGGCGGCGTTTCGCGCAAGGCGCAGGAGCTCCTTCCCTGGTCGATCGTGGCGCACTCAATGGGAGCGCTGCTCGGCGCGGTCGCTCGTCGAGGACGACGCGAGCTGGGGGCGCGATGTGTCGTCGCTCGTGCTGATCGCGCCGGTGAATCAAGGGTCGCACCTGGCCAAGGTTCAAACCGTGGTCCAGCTCACAAACGGTCTCTCGGCCATCAAGGGCAAGAACATGACGAAGGCGATGCTCGGCCTCTCCGACGGGCTCGGCCAGGCCGCTGACGACATGTTGCCGGGCACGCATTCTTGAAGAAACTCAACGAGCGGTCGCGGCGCCCGCAGGTTCGCTATCGTATCGTGGCGGGTGATCGCGGCTTCATGACGCTCGACGTGCGGGCCCAGCTCGAGCGCGGGTCGAGCTTCTGACCCGTAACGCGGGAATCCTAGGCCGGTTCAGTCAGGCGATGACCGCCGATCTCCCGGACCTGCTGGATGAGCTCACCGACGGCACGGGCGACGGCTGCGTGGCCGTGGAACGGACCCGGCTCAAGGGTGTCGCCGACCATGTGACGATCCACGCCAATCACGCGGAGCTCATCCGCGCCCCCATGTTCTTTGCCGACCCAGGCCCGGTCGCATGCATGCCGGACCTGCTGCGCTGGCTCGACGACGACCGCGAGAACAACGGCCGCCGCGAGGCATCGCCTCGCCCTTCGGTGCGTTAAACGCAGCCGAACGCTCGCATCGCATTCTCGTCGACCCTGGCCAGGGTCTTGGGAAAACGCCGCCGTTCGTTTAATCTGTTGCGGCTCCAGGGACGATTCCGCGCAATTCACGACGGTGAGGGAAGCTCCCGATGTCGCAGACTGCGGTAACCACGAGCGAAGACTCGCGCTTCGACGGCAAAGGACGCGAGCGTCATCCGCGGGGCCTGTACATCCTCTTCGCCACCGAGATGTGGGAGCGATACGGTTTTTACACAGCGGCCGCGGTGATGACGCTGTACCTGCAGCGCGGCGGTTTCGGCTGGTCCAAGACACGGGCAACCGACCTCTGGTCGAATTACCTCATGTTCGTGTACGCCACCCCGCTCATCGGTGGGTGGCTGGCCGATCGATTTCTGGGATACCGCCGTTCGGTGCTCGCCGGCGGGATCCTGTTCGTCGCGGGGTATGCTCTGCTCGGCTTCGGATCGATGGCCACTTATTACATTGCGCTCGGCCTGGTCTTCGCCGGCAACGGGTTTTTCAAGCCGAACATCTCGACGATGGTCGGGAATCTGTATCCGTCGGCCAGCCCGCTCAAGGATTCCGCCTATAACATTTTCTACATGGGCATCAATATCGGCGCGCTGTTCGCGCCGATCCTCGCCGAGGGCGCACTCCAGGCTCTGGCGGGCTCCGACGTGCTCGAGCTCGCCAAGAAGGGCGAGGCGCTCTCGGCCGAGCAAGCCGCGAGCTTGCGTGCCGGCTTCCTGACGGCTTTTTATCTGGCCGCGGCGGGCATGACGCTGGGCACGGTGATCCTCTCGGTGTTCTACCGAAAACTTGCGGGCGCCGAGCGCCGGCACGAATCGCTGGGGGCAGCCGACCCGGCGGCCGTCGCCCTCGCCGAGGACGTTGCGCCGGTCAAGGTCGCGCCCTCGGCGATCGATCAGGTCGCGGAATCGACTCGGATCGGCGCGCTCATCGTGATCTACGGTATCGTCATCGTATTCTGGATGGTGTTTCACCAGAACGGCAGCACGATGACCTACTGGGCGGACGAGAACACGAGCTGGAAGGTCTCAGGGGTCGTTTCCAATGCGATCAACCCATTCTGGGTTGTCGCTTTGTCGATTCCACTCGTGAACGTCTGGGGCTGGCTGCGGAGGAGGGGACTCGAGCCGTCCACGCCAACCAAGATGGCGATGGGGATGTTGCTCGCCAGCCTGGCGTTCTTCATCCTGTTCCTCGCGGCCCGCTCGGGTGGCGACCAGACATTCGTGACCGACGACCAGGGTCATTTCGTATTCGATGCTCATGACGAGCTGAAAGCGATCCAGAACCGGGTTTCGCCGCTCTGGCTGATTTCGGCCTACATGGTGATCTCGCTTGGCGAACTCATGCTCAGCCCGATGGGCCTCTCGCTCGTGTCCAAAGTTGCGCCGGCACGGATGCGCGGATTGATGATGGGGGGCTGGTTTGTCGCCACCGCGATCGGCAACAAGCTGACGGTGATCGGCGTGCTATGGACGCAGTGGTATCACTCGTCGTTCTGGCTCCTGTGTTCGCTTCTGGCGCTGGGGATGGCCATTGTCTTGATCGCGCTATTGCGACCGCTCAAGAAAGCGATGCCGGGGGTGTGACGGCTCCGCGATCGACCAATCAGATATAAAGGATCAGATCGATGATAGGGCTCCGATTCCCAATTCCATTTCTCTTCGTGGTGCTGGTCACGCTCATGTGTAATGCAGCTCAAGCCGCGCGCCCCATGACGGTCGAGGACCTGCTGGCGGTCAAGGGTGTATCGGATCCTCAGATCTCACCCGACGGCGCGCTCGTGGTTTATGTCGTCTCCGAGCTGGACCAGACCAGTCAGAAGTCGACGACGAGCCTCTGGCTGGTTCCGGCGGCCGGCGGCGTGCCCAAGCAATGGACGACAGCGCCCGGTACGAACAACCATCCTCGGTTCAGCCCCGACGGCAAGTCGATCGCGTTTGTCTCGAGCCGGAGCGGCTCGGCGCAGATATGGCTTTCGCCGCTTGACGGCGGCGAGCCGCGCCAGTTGACCAAGCTTCCCATCGACGTGTCCGGCCCGATCTGGTCGCCCGCGGGTGACAGGATCGCGTTCGCGGCCGAGGTGTACCCCGGCCAGACGCCCGAGCAGACGGCCGCCAAGGACAAGGAAAAGGAGTCTGCGAAGTCGAAAGTTCGCACGTTTGATCGCTTGATGATCCGGCACTGGAATGCCTGGGACCAGGGGAAGCGCAGCCACCTGTTCGTGGCCGACGCTCAAACCGGAATCGCGCGCGACCTCACTCCCAAGCTCGAGGTCAACACCCCCCCTGCACCGTTCGGCGGGTCGTCCGACTACGCCTGGTCTCCCGATGGCAAGGAGCTTGCGTTCACGGCTGAGCCGGCCCAGGATGCGGCGTGGTCGACCAACACCGACATCTGGACGGTCCCGGTCGAGGGGGGCGAGCTGAAGAACGTCACCGCCGCCAACCGCGGGGCCGACGCACAGCCGGCGTATTCGCCGGACGGGCGCTGGCTTTCGTATCTCAGCCAGGCGCGGTCCGGATTCGAGTCGGACCAGTGGGTGCTCACCCTGCTCTCACGCGCGGCGCAGACCAGTCACGAGCTCACTAAGTCGCTCGATCGGCCCGTGCAATCCTATGCCTGGGCGCCGCAGGGAAACCGGCTATTCGCGATCATCGACGACACCGGAACCGAGCCGGTCGTGGCCATCGATTTCAGCGTCGAGAACGATCAGCCGCTCACGTCCGCGGATGCACGCGAGCGGTTGCGGCGGCTGGCGACCGGCGGCGTTCACTCTGGCCTCGCCGTCAGCTCGCATTCCGGAAAGCTGGTCTTCACGCATCACACGGCCGCTGCACCCGCCGAGGTCTACGTCGCCGGCCCCGACGGGTCGGCCCTCACCCAGCTCACCCGCCACAACGCCCCCCTGGTTGCGCAGCTCGACCTGGCCCAGCTCGAAGGTTTCGCGTTTCCCGGGGCCGACGGCGACCAGGTAAGCGGCTGGCTGCTTCGCCCCCCTGGATTCGACCCGGGCAAGAAATATCCCGTCGTCTTCCTGATCCACGGCGGCCCTCAAGGCGCCTCGCACGACGAATGGCACAATCGGTGGAACTACGCGATGTTCGCAGCGCCAGGATACGCGGTGGTGGCAATCAACCCGCGGCTCGACCGGCTACGGCCAGAAGTTTACCGACCAGATCAGCCAGGACTGGACCGGCCGGGTCTATGACGACCTGATGAAGGGCCTTGATTATGCTTTGAAGCAATACTCATTCCTGGATGGCACACGCGTGGCAGCCGCTGGAGGCTCCTATGGCGGATTCATGGTCAACTGGATTGCCGGGCATACCGACCGGTTCCGGGCCCTGGTCAGCCACGCGGGGGTGTTCGACCTGACGAGCAAGTACGGCACGACCGAGGAGCTGTGGTTTCCGGAGTGGGAGTTTGGTGGACCGCCCTGGGAGAAGCACGAGCATTACGTCGAGCGCTCGCCAAGCGGCTACGTCGCCAACTTCAAGACACCCACCTTGATCATTCATGGGCGCTCGATTTCCGCGTCCCGGACGCGCAGGGCCTCGGCATGTTTACCTCGCTGCAGCGCAGGGGCGTGCCGAGCCGGTATGTGTGGTTTCCCGACGAGGGACACTGGATTCTCCAGGCCGCGAACCGCGTCGTTTGGTGGGACGAGGTTTCGGCCTGGCTGGATCGATTCTTGAAACACTAGTTCGGGCGCGTCTTTGCGAAGTAGCCGCACGTGATCGAGCTTCTCGATGTGACGCAGCATTATGGTGTACGGCCGGTGCTCCGCGGCGTCAGCCTGCGCATCGAGCGCGGCGAGGTCGTGGTGATCCTTGGCCCTAATGGGATGGGAAAGACGACCTTGCTGGGAGTGATGGCCGGCGTGCTGCCCTTGGCACGCGGCAGTGTCTCCATCGACGGATTGCGGCGCCGCGGCTCCGATCACGAGGAGCTGGAAATACGCAAGATGACGGTCTTTCTACCGGATCAGCCCTGGCTGCCCGGCAATCGGACCGCGCGCGAGTTTCTGCTGGCCGTCGGCGAGCTGTACGACGTTCATGTGGAACGATCGATGGAGCACGTCGATCAGCTCCTCGCGCTTTTTGACCTGTCCTCGCAAGCCGACAGCCCGATCCGCTCACTTTCCTCCGGCCAGAAGAAAAAGGTTGCGCTCTGCTCGGCGCTGGTGACCGAGGCCCCAATTCTGCTGCTCGACGAGCCATTTTCGGGCGGGCTCGACCCGGCGGGCATCATCACTTTGAAGCGAATCATTCAGCACCGCGCGCGGCGGAAGGACGCAACGATTGTCCTGACGAGCCCGGTGCCGGAGCTGATCGAGGAGATCGCGACTCGGATCGTCGTGCTGCATGACGGCGAGGTCCTCGCCTATGATACGCTCGAAGGTCTTCAGCGGATGACCGGCCATCGCGGGTCTCTGGGGGATGTGCTCGAGCGGCTTGATCTACCCCGACACGACGCGCAAGCTCGACGCCTACTTGCAGGAATTTTCGTGATGGCGGGGCGGCGGCTAAAGCGATTCCGGCAGATCGCTCCGACTGCCGACCGGTGGGTCGTTTGCCTCGCGATCTTTTTGCTGTTCGAAGGACCGATCATCTACTTCGATTGGAACAGATTCCCGATCGCCGCTCACTTGCCGTTCCGGCCCGGCGCTTTCATCCTGGTGCTCGCCGTGGTGCTGCACGGCGTTTCTCGGGTGGTGTGGTTCCATCCGATCTGGCAGAACGATTACCGGGCGTGGCTCAAAAGGACGCCTTGGACCAGCCGGAAACCGCTCCCGCTCGGTCCGATCGGCCTGGTGTGGGAAGACGCGCTCGTCGTGGGCCCGTTGCTACTGCTCTGTGCGATCCTCCCGGCGCCGAGCCCGGTGCGGCTCCTGTGTGCGTTCCTGATCAGTCACTTGCTCGTCGTGACGGCGACCCTGTTCATGACCGCAACCTGGGCGATCGGATACTCGGTCGCGTTTGGGCTGGGCTGCGCCATCTGCTCTGGCCAGCGCCCTGGGTGTGCCTGGAAGCCGCGGCGCTCGTTTACATGCTCGCCTACGTCGGCTTGCGGCGCGGGCTCGACCGATTTCCCTGGGACACCGGCAAACCCGAGGCCGAGGCCCAGGCGCAGGCGTTCTTACGAAACACTGGCGCGGCGAGGGCTGCGGGTGGCCATTTGACCGGATCATGGGCGACGTGCGCAGGGATTTCGCGATCTCGCGGATCGACGCGGTCCTTTGCTCTATGCTCGTGAGCTGGTGGCTGTTTGTGGTGACATCGCTCATGCCGTCTGCGCAACTGCGATTCTTCGTGCTGCAGGCCACCCTGATCATCGTGTCGACGTTCGGCCCGCTGCTCAGGGTATCCATCTACACACAAGGCTATGCGAGCCCGATCACATCTTGGGGCCGGATCCGGACATTGCGGCTGGTTGATCCCCGGATACGACCAGGCTTTTGTCGCTCCCTTGTGTTCATTGCTTGCCGGACCGTCGATCGGCGGACTATTTTGGGCCATGGGGCAGCCGGCCGAGATTTGCTTGTCGCTTGCCGTCGGGGCAACGATGCTGGTCGCGCTTGTTGCTCCGCCCAGGCTGCGCCACTGGCGGCTCACGGGCGGGCATCGCATCGAGCATGACCAGAACCAGGCCCGTCCGCCTTTTGTCAAAGTTGGTTAGCCATGAGTCGGCCCGGGAACACGCCCGACGGATCAAAGACGTCTCGATCGGCGCTCGCCGGAATACTCTCGAAGCGCTGCCCTCGGTGCCGGCGCGGGGCCTTGTACCGCGCGCCACTGGCCATGTACGACAATTGCCCGGCCTGCGGCCTTGACCTCGACCGCGGCGACCCGGGGTATTTCACCGGGGCGATGTATGTCAGCTATGCCCTGGCGATTCCCTTGATCGCCGTGCTGACCTTGATCGAGTACCTCATCCTACCGAGCTGGTCGTTGTTCCGGCTGGTCGTGCTGGCCTCGATCATCTGCGTGCCGCTCATTCCCTGGATCTGGCAGTATTCGCGCGTGGTCTGGATCTATTTCGACCAGTATTTCGATCCGGAAGAAACTGAAGCAGAGCATCCGCCGGTTGATTCGACGGAATGAGCGGGCCGGCGTCCGCGCTAGTGAATTGAGATCTGATTACTGATCAATTCTGAGCGACGGGGTTGGCGGCGGGGCTGCGCAGGGCGGATGCGACGGCGCGGTCCATGCGCGGGAGCGTGGCGTCGGTCGCGCCTTGTTCACGGGCCAATAGCCGGCCTTCGCGGTCAACCAGGACCAGCGTGGGGTAGAACTGGATCTGGAGGGCTTGCTGAACGGGGCATGAGCCGTCCATGCCGGAGAGGAGCACGGGGTAGGTGATACCGAGCTCGTGCATGGCCTTTAGCGCGGCGGCGCGCCGATCCGCCGGGGCGGCGGCCTTTTCGCAGGCAATCCCGACCACCTGGAATCTCTTCCCCGCGAGTTTCGATTGGAGATCAAGCAGGTGGGGCACCGACTTCCTGCATGGGGGGCACCAGCTTCCCCAGAAATCAAGGAGGATAAGGTCGGCGTCGAAATCGTGCAGCGAGACCAGTTTTCCATTCAGGTCCGGCAGCTTGAAATCGACGAGACGGCGCTCGGTGGGATCGATGCGGCACACACTCTGTTTCACTGCCTCTTCCAGGACCGGGCGAGGGCTGGCGAGCAATCGCGGGATCGCTGCCCTCGTGCCGCGACTTGTGCTGGTGAGGGTGATCACCCCTTTTTCCGCGGGATCCGCCGGGCCCGCCCGCGCTGGAGCGCTTCGTCGAGCGGCACCTTGTTCTCGTTGAGCGATAGATCGCGCCAGGTCGGCCGCCGTGAGACTCGACTTTCGCCGGGATCGCCCGCCTGGGACGAGTCGTTCGCGTGGGACGATTCGGCCGCGCCCTCGGGGCCCGTCGGCCGAGATTCCTCCGGCGCCGCGGAGCCCGCGCGCGCCGGGCGGCAGAGCCTCGTGCGCTGCCGGTCGCCGGCGGGTCGGTAATGACGATCGGGCCGTACGCCTCCGGCGTGACCACGCGCTCGCCCGGAAGCAGCTCGGCCGGAATCGCGCGGGGGTTTCTTCGGCCGCGTCGTTCTTCAGGTCGCTGAGCTTCGTTTCATCGCGATCGAGCAGAAGGTCGGCGCCGGAGCCGCGCGGTGCGCTCGAGGCACTTTGGCGCCCGCCACGGGCCACGCGCACCGGCTGATCGTGCGAAGCCAGGCCGCCGCGCCGGGCTGACCGCGCCCGTTTCAATGGCCGGTGGCAGCGGATTGGGTCCGTCGTCTTCCAGGTCTTCGTGGTTAGCCGCGCGGGGCGCGGGTTCGCTCCGGCATCGTCCTCGGGCGCACGGCCGGCGGAGGTCTCGCCCGCGCCGGCTCCCGCATGCGACGCGGACTGCCGAGCGTTCCATCCGGATCGGCCGCCGGCCAGGGAAGTGTCGGACGACGCGCGTGACGCCTGCAAGGTCCTCCGCGGCAACAGCGTCGCGGCCTCGTCGGCCGGCGGCTCCAGGTCGTCGCCGGGCATCCGGTCGGCGGCACCGTTTTCGTCCGCGGGTTCGTCGTCGGCGGGATCGACGTTCGAGATCGGATCGACGCGGGGCCGCGCGGGGCGGATCGACGAATGACCCTGGCCGGGCTCGTCGCGCGACTGGAGTGCGATGCGCACGTCGGCCTGAGGCGCCTTCGCTTGCGCTCGGCCCGACTGCGTCCCGTCCTCGCCCCGATATTCCGCAATCAGCGTGTAGGCGGTTCCCGATCGCAAGCCGTGAAGCGTGAAAGCCCCGGATCGATCGGTGGTCGCAACCACAACCTTGCCGCCGGCTGCGCTGCCCACGGCCAGCCGCACCTTCGCGCTCGGGACCGGCTTGCCCCGGTCGTCGTACACGCGGCCGGAGATCCGGCTACCGATCATCGTGGGCCGGTCGAGTTGCTCGGTCTCGGCGCGGAGCGACGCGCCGGGCTCGCCTGCCACGATCGGCAGGGGCTTGTCCCCCACCGAGGCGACCGTCGTCAATCCCGACGGGGGACTGGATCGGACCCCCGCGGTCTGTGAACAGCCTCCGAGACAGCAGGCCAGGCTCAGGAGGCAAATGAACGAGGTGGAGCAGCGCATGTCGCGGTATCCTCCTCCTGATCAGGATGGTTCGGCGCGATTCCCTTTGGTGTGAATCAACGAAGGATCGATCATCCTGATCGTTCCCCCACATCAACCAAGATGCGGAACCCGTTGTCGTCACCGCTGCCGGCGCGCTCGCGTTCCGCGAGTGCCGTATCAAGGGGGATCGGCCAGTCGCGGTTCGATCCTTGAATCGTTTTGCCGGATTTTCTTTCAAAGACCCGTGCGGGGTTCACGCACATGGTCTATGTCATTACGCGGCAATAAGATGGGATCTTGTTGCGGTGTCGGGACCGCACTGGGCGCTGTGAGGGGATTTGGAATTCAGTTCCAGTGGGCGACCTGCCGGCGGATGGTTTGGAGCACGGCTCGAATGTCCTCGACATCGGCCGCTTGCGGGGAAGAGTCGAGATAGTCTTGCAGCGGGTCGATCGCTTCGCCGAGGCGATCGGTCTGAGCGCATAGCAAGCCCAGGTCGCGCAGCTCGATGGCTTCATGGCGCATGACCGCGGCCAGCCGGCGCTGCACGGGAAGGAGCAACGCGACGTCGCCCGCGTTTGCGTAGATGGCTTTGAGGTTTCTGAGCATCCTGGCCACCACGACGTCGAGGGAGCAGGGCGCACTCGACGTGTCGGTGAGCACGACAGGCCGCTGCGCGATCTCGGCGAGTTTGCGCTCGCATTCGCCGCGGTCGTACACCGCTCCGGCGTGAAACGGATCGACGAAGCGCGTCTGGCCATCGCCGTCGAACCGCAGCATGAAATGCAGCGGGAAATTGACGCCGGCCATGGGCAATCCGATTTCCTCCGCGACGGCCCAGTACAGGATGGAGAGACTGATCGGGATGCCCAGGCCGCGATCGAGCACCTCGTTGAGATAGCTGTTGCGCGGATCGTAATAATCTTCGTGATTGGCGCGCAGTTCTTCTTCCACGAACAGCACCCAGTTGATTTGCCCGACGACTTCGAGCACCGCGCATCGGGCCGGCAGCGGCCGCGGATGCGTTCGGCGAGTCTCTGGATCTTCAGCAGGTAGAAATCAATCTCGAGGTTCGGCGTCGCGTCGCGTGCGATCTCCAGCGCGATGCGGGCAAGCTGCACCTGGGCTTCCCCGCCCACCAATCGCCGAAACTCGGGGCTCTCCGCAAATGGATCCGTCACGCGGTGGGTCTCCGTACGTCGCTCGTCAGCCAGGTCGGCCGGTCAGGGCTCGATCTTCAGGATCCGATTATTGCTGCTGTCGGAGATATAGAGGATTCCGCCGGGGCCCTCGGTGATCCCGTGCGGTTGGCTGAGCTCAGCGTCAGCGGGGGGACCTCCGAGACCCGCCGCCCCTTTTCGACCGGTTCCGGCCACGCCCCAGATCGTGCCGTCGGCCGGGCGGAATTCACGGATCCGGTGGTTCTCGGTGTCGGCGATCAGCACGTTTCCTCGCGCACTTACCGAGAGATGTTTCGGGCCGTTCAACCGCGCCCGCCGGGCGTCGCCGCCGTCACCCGAGTCGCCCTGGTCGCCGGTTCCGGCAACCGTGCGGATTCTACCCGCGCGATCCACCACGCGGAGGGCGTGTCCAGAGCGTTCCAGGACGTAGAGATTTCCCGCGCCGTCGACGGCGACAGCACGGGGATCGACCAGGGGCGCGGATACGGCGGGCTCGCCATCGGCGGGTACCCCCTTCTTGCCGTTGCCCGCCACGGTCGAGACCGTTCCGGACTTGAGGTCCACCCGCCGCACGCGACGATTGTCCAGATCCGCCAGGTAGAGCGCCTGCCCTGGCTCGTCGAGCGCCAGGCAATAGATTCCGCCGAAATCCGCCGCCAGAGCCGGCCCGCCGTCACCGGAAAACCCCTTGCGGCCGGTGCCCGCGAGGTTGGTGATGCGGCCGGTTCGGGCGTCGAGCTTGCGGACGCGGTTGTTCCAGGTGTCCGCCACCAAGACATCGCCGTCCCTGGTGACGGCCAGGCTGTGCGGACCGTTGAGCTCTGCCTTGGTCGCCGGCCCGTCGTCGCCGCCGTTTCCCTCGCGCCCGTGCCCGCGACCGTGGTGACCGCGCCATTGGGTCCGATCTTCCGGACGCGGCGTCCGATCATCTCCACGAAGAATAACGTCCCGGCGGCGTCAAACCCCACGCCGAACGGTCCGATGATCCGTTCGGGGTCCTGCGCAGCCGCACCTTCGGCACCGGCGACCAGTGAGATGCGGCCGGCCTTCTGCTCGAGCGTGGTGCTCAGGGCGGCGCTGCATCCGGATTCCAGCGCCGCGGCCGCCGGCCTTTCTCGCGGTTCTCCTGCCCACGCGCACGGCGCGTTCCACGGCGAAAACGAGACGGCCGCCACGCAGATTGCGAGCCACCTTCGTCCGTAGTCCCTTGCCCGCTGCCGGTTGTGTTGTTTATCCATTGTCCGTCATCCGCTGCATGAGAGTTTCGGATTGATGGCCCGGGGCCCGCTGATCGCGGACCGCGATCCCTCAGCCGCCCGTCGCCGGTGTGGGGCTTGATCTTCTATCCGGGAATGATTGTACTCACATCGTGTCGCGGGGAAAGGCAGTCGGTCCGAGGCGCGGTCAAAACGGGCGATCGTCGCGGGAAATCGCCGGCGTTTGGCCGGGAGCGATGTTCATGCAGTGTCTCTTCATCTCGCGGCCACTCCTTTGCTGCGGCGTCCGATTCCGCCGTCGGTCTTGAGACGATCCTGGGTCGGCCCGCGGAGGCGACAGATGATCAAGAAATCGGCCTGGGTGTTGCGGTACGGCGGCGCGGTGCTGTCCGTCGTCGCCTGCCTCGCGCTCATGTCGCTGCCAGACATCGGCGCAAAGCTCGGCAGCGTCCTCTACCTGGCCGTGCTGCTCGTGGCCTGGTATGGCGGTGTGGGGCCCGGGCTGCTGGCCACCGCACTGATGGCGGTGATGGCCACGATTGCCCAGGTTTCCCAGCCGGGTTTTACGCCTTGGCGGCTGGTGCCGATTCCGCTCTTCACCGCCGGCGGAGCACTGATTGCGCTGTTAGTGGAGGCACTTCATGCCGCCCGGCGGTGCGCGGAAGAGAGCCGGCAGCGGCTCGCCGCGGTGTTGACCAGCATCGGCGACGCGGTCATCGCCACTGACCAAGAGGGGCGAGTGACCTTTGTCAACCCGATGGCCGAGTCGCTTTGCGGGTGGCTCCAGGCGGATGCCGTCGGCCGGCCGCTGCGCGAGGTGCTGGTGATTGTCGACGAAGTGACACGCAACGCGTGCGGCAATCCGGTGGAACGGGCCTTGAATGAAGGGTGCGCGGTCGAGCTCGACAACCACGCAATCTTGATCGCCAAGGATGGCAGCGAGCGGCCGATCGACGATAGCGCCGCCCCGATCCGCGACGAGCGCGGCGGGATCAAGGGCGCGGTCATGGTCTTCCGCGACATCACCGGACGCCGTAAGGACGAGCGCGAGCGCGAGCGGCTGTACCACGAGGTCCAGGCCAACAACCAGCGGAAAGACGAGTTTCTCGCCATGCTCGCCCACGAGCTGAGGAACCCGCTCGCGGCGATCTCGAGCGCCGTGATGGTGGCGCAGCAGGGCCGGCTCCGCGAACATATCGAATGGAGCATGGACGTCATCACACGCCAGCTCCGCCAGCTTGCGCTTGATCGATGATCTGCTGGACGTATCGCGGATCACGCGCGGCAAGATCGAGCTGCGGCGCTCTGTCGTCGACGCGACCGCGATCCTTGATAGCGCGCTCGAGACAATTCGCCCGCTGTTCGAGGATCGAAGGCACACTCTGGAGCTTGCCATCGATCGCGGGAATCTCTGGGTAAACGTCGATCCCACGCGGCTCGAGCAGGTCGTGGTCAACCTCTTGAGCAACGCGGCCAAGTACAGCACGAATGAAAGTCGAATCCGGCTCACCGCGCTGCGCGAGCGCGATCTTGTGTCGATCTCGGTGCGCGACACCGGGATCGGCATTGCGCCAGAGCGACTGCACGAAATCTTCGAGCTCTTTGCCCAGGGCGACCGCTCACTGGCCCGCTCCGAAGGAGGCTTGGGCATCGGGCTGACACTGGTCAAGAAGCTCGTGGAGATGCACGGTGGAACTGTGGCGGCGGCGAGCGCTGGGCCGGGCAAGGGGAGTGAGTTCACCGTGCGGCTGCCCGGCGCCTTGCGCCTGTGCCCGCCGAGCCAGAGCACTCGGACAGCCGCTGGGATCCTGCGGGCCGTTCATCCCGCATCCTCGTCGTCGACGACAACGTGGACACAGCGACGGGGATGGCGAATCTGCTCAAGCTGCTTGGCCACGAGGTCGCGATCGCACACACGGGCCCGGAAGCCATCGAAGCGGCCGCGCGCCACCGGCCGCAATTCGTGCTGCTCGACATCGGTCTTCCCGGAATGGACGGCTACGAAGTCGCCACGCGGCTGCGGCAGGAAGAATCTTGCCGTGAGACCGTGATCGTGGCCGCGTCGGGATACGGCAAGGATGAAGACAAGGTACGCTCACGTGCCGCCGGATTCGACTATCACCTGGTCAAGCCCATCGACCATAACGCGCTCCTCACCATCCTCGCGCGGTGAGAGGAGCAAAGTGCGCATGCTGACGGTCCGCCGGCCGTCGCCGCTGGATCCCGGCAATTCACCGCGATGGCTGTGGCGGGGGCAGGCGATACGGCAGGTCTCCCACCGGCAGCATGTCTTTGTTTGAGTCGACCTTGCCGCCGTCGTCCTTGCCGTCGCGGCCGACGGAATAGATGACCGGCTGCCCGTCGATCTCGGTCAGCCGCATCGGCTTGCCGTCGTAGGGATCGGCCGGGATGTCCTTCATCCCGGCCTCGCGGACGACGGAGGCCAGGTCGGGAACCGATCCTCGGTGCGTGAGCTGCCAGCGTCGCAGGGCAACGAGGCATTCCGCGGCGCGAAAGCTCGCGGCTTCACGCGCCAGCGCCCGGGTCAAGGGCTCCGCTACCGAAGGCTCGACAAGTCCTCTCACCACGCGGGACAACGGGTCGTCACCCGGGGGCGCCGGCATGGCGGCGATCTTTTCGATTCGCTGCGCGTACGGCGTCTTGGCTAGCGCCAGAAGCGCGCGATAGTAACGGCCCACTTCGCGGCTTTGACGCGCGAGCTCGGCGGGCGTCGTTCGTGCGAGCTTGACCTCCATTTCCTTGAGGGCCGCATCGCTCGGCGCGGCTGCTCGCGCGGACGTCGGGGATTGAGGCTGATCGGGCGATCCGAGCAAGCCCGGGATGATCGCCGTCATCGCCTGCAACAACGACTCGCCGGGCTTCAGTCCCATGCCTTTGGCCAGCTCTCGCTGATGCCGGACGAGGTCCGAGAGAGTCACCTCTGCGGTCAGGTATCCGGCACAAAGTCCCTCGGTGTAACTGTCAATCGAGCTCGCTTCATGCTCGCTGAGCACCTTCTGCAGGCGGTCGCAGTGCGCGATGCGCAGGCTCGGCGCTGCGAGAATCGCCTGGACGCAGTCGGCCCAGACAACCTGCTTGATCGCGATGGCGACCAGTTGGTTGATCACGGGGCCGCGTGGCTGGAGGTCGCGCGCAAGCCGCAGCACGGTCGCGACGTCATGGATCGCGGCCGCGATGTCGCCACGCTCGACGGCACGCCGCACTCGCAGCGCTGCGACTCGCGTGACCTGTCGGGAGGCCTGGATATGCGGAAGCAGCGCGGTGATTCCAAGTCCGTACTCGAAGACACATCGGTCGCGGCGCTGCGCGTCGGCGAGCTTTCGGAATCCCACGTCATGGAGCTTGATCACCTCGTCGATGCTCGCGGCGGGCACGGCTTTCCGGTCTTGTACGAGCCGTTGCTCCAGCTCGGCGTAGCGCTTTGATCGATCAAGGGCCGCGGTGCGCCGCGCGCCTGCTCCGGACCCTCGGGGAAGCACGCGCCCATTTCGGCGCCAAACTCGAAGAGCGCATCGAGGTACAAAGGCGCGGCATTGCGGCCGCGGGGCACCGTCGTGAAAAACTTGGCGACGTCAAAAGGGGCATCCTTCCCGATTCCTTCGGGAGCCGTGGTGACTGCGCCGGGAAGCCTGGGGTACGGTCCCGCCGCTTGGGACCTCTCGCTCTCGCGGCCGCGCTCCTGAGCGGAGACCGCGATTGCACACAGCACCGTGACGGCCGTGCCGACCAGGCAAAATGCACGCGCTGCTTTGTTCCGCGGTCCCGATGAAACTGGTCGCATGGTCTGTCCCTCGGTTGGGCCTGGATCGTCCCAGGCCACGGCATGGGGTCGGTTCGCACGCATTCAGTCGCGTGAAGGATCAAGTCCGCGGCCTGCGCCGCCGGTCAGGCAGAGACCGCCGTCGCAAACCAGGATGGCACCGTTGACGTTGGCCCCAGCGTCCGAGAGCACGAACATCGCCAGGTGAACGATGTCGTCAATCGTGCCCAGGCGCCGGATGGGGATCACGGAACGGAGCTTTTCGGCCAGATCGCCCGGCAAAAGCCGGCGCGTGCCCTCGGTGTCGCTGATCGGGCCGGGTGCGATGGCGTTGACTCGGATGCCTTGCGGTCCCCACTCGACGGCCAGCGTGCGCGCGAGCGCGTCGACGGCCGCCTTGGCGGCGGCAACGTGAGCCTGCGCGGGTGTACCGCCGTAATGCAACGTCGCGCTGATGTTGAGGATCTGACCGCCGTGGTCCTTGAGGCGGGCATGATAGGCGGCTCGTGAGACGTTCCAGGTCCCTTTCGTGTCGATGTCGAGCACCGTGCCAAATCCGTTGGGGCTCAGGTCGGCGGAACGGCACAGGAAGTTGCCGGCCGCATTGTTGACCACGAAATCGAGGCCGCCCAGTTCCGCGATCGTCCGGCCCAGCGCCGACTCGACCGCCTCGGGCTGGCGAACATCAGCCACCATCGGCAGGCACCGCCGACCGGTCGACGCCGCGATCTGCTCGGCGGCTGGCGTGAGGTTTTCCGGTTTCCGGCTGGCAATGGCCACGTTCGCGCCAAGCCGCGCGAGACCCTCTGCGATCCCACGTCCGATGCCCGTGGCACCGCCGGTGACGAAGGCAACCTTCCCCAGAAACAAATCGTCGCGAAACACATTCATGGATTTCGACGGACCCTCAGGGATCTCGGCCACTCGCCGGCCCGTACATGCCAGGTCGGCGTCAGTTGTACCCCCCTGCCCCGGCCGGCATCACGCCCAATCGATCTCCGCCGCGGAGGTCCCTGCGCAAACGGGCTCGCGCTCGAAACCCACCGGACGTCGCGGCTCTTGCTGATGGTCGACTCAGTTTTGCCACGGAAGATGGCCGAATGCAAAGGTCCAGCCGGAATTCGCGAACTGTCGCGGCCGCGCCGCCGACAGGCGAGCGCGACCGACCGGAAGCGATCCGCGCCCGGCAAGCACCCGGCGCAGGTGCAAACCGCGCTCGCGCCAGGTATCGAGAACGCCGGTAGCCCTGTTATCCTGGTTAGTGTGTCCAGACCGTGAAATGGGCGGGCGCGAGCTCGATCCCGCGGCGCCGGCGGCCGCGACGACGGTCGGGCCGAAACCGAGTCGGGGGTGATCGCGATGGCGATGACTGGGCAACGAAAGGTGCTCGTCCTGGGATTGCTCGTCTTGGGCGCCTGCTTGGTCGTGGCGACCGCGCTCGCGTATCGCGCGGTCATCGAGCGCCGGGAGGGCGATCCGCGGGGAACGCTGATCGCCGCCGCGACCGTCGGCGTCTCGTTCTTTGTCTCGACGGTCTGCTTGCTGGCGTGGGATGATCGGCGTCGGCGAACGCCGGGGCCCGACAAGAGCGGCGACTCACGGCTGTAGAGGTGCGCCGCACGAACGGTTTCCAGCGGGCGAAACACCCCCTTGCCGCGCGTTCGCGGTAGATTCTCGATTCGGAAGCGCCGGTCGGATAGCCTGGTAGCGATACGCTCGATCGACGCGTCGAACCTGATGTGACAAGGGCAGCTTGATCCACTCAATGAAGGACAACTCGGGATGGCATACGTGCTCAGCTATCTTGCGCTGGTGTTGCCGGCGCTCGTACAGGTTCCCGGCACGGCCGACGTGCTCAAAACGGTCGCCGAGCGCACCGAGTTTCGCGCGACAGCGCGTTACGAGGACGTCGCGGCGTGGTGCCAGGCGTTTGCGAAGGCAAATCCCAACGCGCATTTGACCGAGCTGGGCCGCTCGTCGGAAGGGCGGTCGATCCCGCTCTTGATCGTGGCCGATCCACCGGTAACGACCGCCGCCCAGGCTGCGCGATCGGGCAAGCTCGTCTGTCTCGCAATCGGCAACATCCACGCGGGAGAGGTGTGCGGCAAGGAAGCGCTTCCCATGCTGCTGCGAGAGCTGTGCGCGAACCCCCATGCCCCGCTCTTCAAGGATGTCATTCTCGCGGTCGCGCCCATCTACAATACCGACGGGAACGAGCGCGTCTCGATGACGAATCGGCCAGGGCAGATCGGCCCCGAGGAGGGAATGGGTCAGCGCGCCAGTGCCCGCGGCCTGGATCTCAATCGCGATTTCATCAAGCTCGAGGCACCCGAGACACGAGGATTGGTTCACTTTTTGAATGAATGGAATCCTCATCTCTTTATCGATACGCACACCACCAACGGATCGTACCACCGCTACACGATCACGTTTGAAGGGCCGAAAAACCCGGCCGGCGATCCCGGCATCATCGGATTCGTGCGCGAGACGTTCTTCAAGGAAGTGAGCGCGGCGTTCGAGAAGAAAACGGATTTGAAAGCGTTCTACTACGGGAATTTCAATCGAGACCACACCGAGTGGACGAGCTATCCGGCCCAGGGCCGGTACGGCACGACATACGTGGGCCTGCGAAACCGGCTCTCGGTGCTCTCGGAAGCCTACGCGTACGCCCCCTATAAAACGCGCGTGCTGGCCACGCGCGATTTTGTGCGCGAGTGCCTGCAGGCCGCCGCAAGCCACAAGGAGGAAATCATCAAGCTGCTCGATCAAGCGCGGCAAACCGCGTCGCGATCGAGTGAGGCGACGGGCGAGCACGCGGCCGGCCCGGTTTCCATCCGCTCGCGCGCCCGTTCGGCCAAGGATCCGGCCACCGTCCTCGGTTTTGTCGAGGCCCAGGAGAACGGCGCGCCCAAGAAGACGGACACCCCGAAAGACTATTCCGTGCGCCTGATGAACGAATTCGAGCCGGCAGAGACAGTGTCTCGGCCGTTTGCATACTTGATACCGGCCGGCTCGAGCGAGGCGGTTGCCACTCTCCAGCGGCACGGCCTCGATGTCCAGGAGCTGCGCGAAGACATCGAGCTCGACGTCGAAGGTTACAAGATCGAGGCGATCGAGAAATCGACCCGGCGCTCCGAGGGCCATTCGCTGATCGAGCTGCGAGTGAGCCCGCACACCGGCGTGAAGCGCGTGACGGCGGGCACGCTCATGGTTCGCACCGCGCAGCCGCTGGGCACCCTGGCGGTATATCTGCTCGAGCCCCGCTCGGAGGACGGCCTGGCCGCCTGGAATTACTTCGACGACGGCCTGAAAGAAGGGGAAGATTTCCCCGTGTACCGTCTCCGGCAATCCGTTCCCATCTCGGTGACGGCGGCCGAGCCTCCCGCCGAAAATCGCGGGCCCGAACGGCCGATCACCTTTGAACAGGCCGGCGGCTTCCGGGGTCGCGGCGGCGGGTTTGCCGGCGCACCACGGTGGCTGGATGGCGAACACTGGCTCTCCGTGCGCGAGGGCCGGCTCGTGAAGGTCCACGCAGCCACCGGCCGCTCACAGCCCTTCGTCGACGCCAAGGCGCTCGCCAAGAGCTTGTCTCGCCTCAAGGCACTCGACCAGGAGACCGCCGAGTCGATCGCGCGGCGAGCCTCGTTCGAGATGGATCCAAGCTTGCGAGGCTTCTTGTTCGAGCACGGACAAGACCTCTTTTACGCGACGTTCGACGGTTCCACGGCAGTCCGGCTGACCAATCACCCCGGTCGTGAGCAGTGGCCGGAATTCAGCCCCGATGGCAAATCCGTCGCGTTCGTGCGCGACTTCGATCTCTACGCCGTCGACATCGCGACGCAAACGGAGAATCGGCTCACGACCGGCGGGCGCGACGAACTGCGGCACGGGCACGCCGACTGGGTCTATTTCGAGGAGATCTTCAACCGGCGGTGGCAGGCATACTGGTGGAGCCCAGACTCGAAGCAGCTCGCGTTCATGGAGTTTGACGACGCCGGAGTGCCCTCGCACACGGTCCTCGATGATTCCGTCAGTCCCCGCAGGGTGGAAACGACGCACTACCCGCGGTCCGGCGAGGCAAACCCGAAGGTTCGATTCGGCGTCGTCGCCGCCACCGGCGGACCGGTGCGCTGGGCCAATCTCTCCGAGTACTCGGCCGACTCGTTCTTGATCAGCGACGTGGGCTGGTGGCACGACTCCAGCGCCGCCTACTGCTATGTGCAGAACCGCGTCCAGTCGTGGCTTGATCTCGTGAAATTCACCCCCGGGGAAGAAGGCGGCTCCGTCAAACGGTTGTTCCGCGACTCGACCAAGGCCTGGATCGAAAGCCCGGGCCCGGTCCGCTGGATGAAGGACGGCTCGTTCCTCTGGCTCAGCGAACGAGACGGCTGGAAACACTTGTACCACTACGGCGACGACGGCAAGCTCAAGACCCAGCTCACGTCGGGACCCTGGGAAATCCGTGCGTTCGAGCATCTCGATTCCAAGGATGGCTGGATCTACTTCACCGCCACGCGCGACAACCCGCTGGGCGCCAACCTTTACCGCACCAAGCCGGGTGGGGCGATCGAACGTCTCACGCAAACCCCCGGCAGCCACAATGTGAACATGAGCCCGGACGGCCAGCTTTTCGTCGCGTCCTGGTCTGACATTCACTCGCCCGGGCGCGTGCAGCTCTTCGGTGCGGACGGACGGCTCATCCGCACCATCGACTCCAACCCGTCTCACGAGCTGAAGCGCCTGCGGTTTGGCCCGCGGGAGCGGATCCAGATCGCGGCCAAGGACGGCTTCATGCTCGAAGCCGAGCTCATCCTTCCTCCCGATCTCGACACCAGCCGCAAGCATCCCGTGTGGTTCATGACCTACGCCGGCCCGCACTTCCCCACGGTCTCGGACGCGTGGCTCGGCGGGCGCATGTGGGACCAGGCGCTGGCCCGAGAAGGATTCATCGTCTTCCGCATGGACCCCCGCAGCGCCAGCGGCAAGGGCGCCGTCTCTGCCTGGACGGCGTTTAAGCACCTCGGCGTCCAGGAGCTCGAGGACATCAAGACAGCCATTAACTGGATCAAGCAAAAGCCCTACGTCGATGGCTCGCGCATCGGCATGAGCGGGCATAGCTACGGCGGCTATATCACCTCGTATGCGCTCACGCACTGCGACCTGTTCGCCGCCGGCATCGCGGGGGCGCCGGTGACCGATTGGCGCGACTACGATTCGATTTACACCGAACGCTACATGGGACTCCCCCAGGACAACCCCGAGGGCTACAACGTTTCATCGGTCGTGCGGGCAGCCGGGAAACTGCACGGCAAGCTGTTGATCCTTCACGGCGCGATCGACGACAACGTGTCGCTGCGAAACACGATGAGGTTCGTGGATGCTCTGCAGGCCGCCAACAAGGATTTCGAGCTGATGATCTATCCAACCTCGCGCCACGGCATTTTCGGGCCGCACTACAACAATCTCCAGCTCGATTTCATCCGGCGCACCTTGGGCGACCCGAAGCCCGAGAAAAACGGCTCACCCGGAGACGTGGCCGCCGAGACCCGCGAGGAACCGACCGGCCGCTCGGGCAGAAATGGGCGGCGGGGGTGCGCGCTCGCTGAATCCACCGCGCTGCTCGGTCGGAAGCAGAGCTCCGGCCAGAGCGGGCGGACCCGTGGCTATCAAGTCTCGGCCTCCGCGCTTATCCTGAGCGATGGTCGTTCGCCCTCAGTGCGGTCTCGCCAGGATCCAGCCGGGGCGACGGTGCTCCGGTGTCGGTCATGATCGTGCTGCAAGCGGATGGCCCGGGACGACCGTCCGCCATGACCGAAGTGACCCAGATCCTCGCGTCGATCGAACAGGGCGACCCACGGGCCGCCGACAAACTACTGCCCTTGGTTTACGACGAGCTGCGCCGCCTGGCCGCCCAGAGGCTGGCTCAGGAAAAACCAGGGCAGACACTCCAGGCCACGGCGCTCGTCCACGAGGCGTATCTCCGGCTCGTGGACGTGAAGAAGGCTCAGACGTGGAACAGCCGGGGGCACTTCTTCGCGGCCGCCGCCGAAGCCATGCGCCGCATCTTGATCGATCAAGCGCGCCGCAAGCAGGCCGATAAACGGGGCGCGAACAGCCAGCGCATCTCGCTCGACGACGCCGACCTTGGCCACACCCCACAAGATGACGAGCTTCTGGCCATCGACGAGGCGCTCACCCGACTGGCCGCGGAAGACCCCACGGCCGCACAGTTGATCCAGCTCCGCCATTTCGCCGGACTCTCGGTCGAGGATGCGGCGCAGGCAGTCGGCATCGCTCGATCCACCGCATACGAGCACTGGGCCTACGCCCGCGCTCGCCTCCGTTGCCTGCTCGCGGGAGAGTGAGCAGAGGCCTCCCCCAATTTTTTTTCCCTTCTCTCCGGACGAATCGCGCGGCGAATACGCACTCGAGGTAGAGGACCCGGAGGAATGTCTCGCCATGCCCGTCAACTTGCAAAAAGCCCGCGAGCTCTTCCTGCACGCCGTCGGCGAGCTGGCGCCCGAGCGCTGGGAGCTATACGTGGCCGAAGGTTGCGGTGGCGATGCCGAGCTCGAGCGCCAGGTGTCGCATCTGCTGCGGGTCCACCGGGAGGCCGGCAGTTTCCTGGAATCTCCGGCGGTCGCGCTCGGCGGCACCGATGACGATCGGAACCCGGCGGAACGCCGGACCGGCGAAGCCCAGCGGCCGACGGCGGCACCACCTGGCACGGTGATCGGCCCGTACAAGCTCCTCCAGCCGATCGGCGAGGGGGGCATGGGCACCGTCTACATGGCCGAGCAGACCCATCCAGTGCGGCGTACCGTCGCGCTCAAGCTGATCAAGGCCGGCATGGACAGCCGCCAGGTCCTGGCGAGGTTCGGCGCTGAGCGCCAGGCGCTCGCACTGATGGATCATCCCTCAATCGCCAAGGTCTTCGAAGCCGGCACCACGGATTCAGGTCATCCTTACTTTGTGATGGAACTGGTCAAGGGCGTACCCATCACCAGGTTCTGCGACGACGCCGGCTCACGCTCCGCGAGCGACTGGAGCTATTCGTCCCGGTCTGTCAGGCGGTGCAGCACGCCCATCAGAAAGGGATCATCCACCGCGACCTCAAACCGTCGAACGTCCTGATCGCCCTCTACGACGGCAAGCCGGTGCCGAAGGTCATCGACTTCGGTGTGGCCAAGGCGACCGGTCCGCGGCTCACGGACCAGACGCTCTACACCGAATTTGGGGCAGTGGTCGGCACGCTGCAATACATGAGTCCCGAGCAGGCCGAGCTGAACCAGCTCGACATCGACACCCGCAGTGACATCTATAGCCTGGGCGTGCTTCTCTACGAACTTTTGACCGGCTCGACCCCGCTGGAACACAAGCGGCTCAAAGAGGTGCTGTTTCTTGAGGTGCTCAGACTGATCCGTGAGGAGGAGTCGCCGCGGCCGAGCTTGCGGCTCTCGACGACCGACGAGCTGCCCTCGATCGCCGCCCGTCGGCACATCGAGCCGCGGAAGCTGAGCGGTCTGGTGCGGGGCGAGCTCGACTGGATCGTGTTGAAGGCGCTTGAGAAGGACCGCAACCGGCGGTACGAGACCGCCAATGGCCTGGCGGCCGACCTACGGCGTTATCTGGACGGCGAGCCGGTGCAGGCGTGCTTGCCAACAGCGGCTTACCGCCTGAGCAAGTTTGCCAGGAGGTACAGCGCGGCACTGGCGACGGCGGGCTCCTTCGCCCTCGTGCTGATTGCGACCTCGGCAATCAGCGTCTGGCAAGCGGTTCGCGCCAATCAAGCCCGGGCAGCGGCAGTCGTGGCCTACGCGGCCGAGACCAAGCAACGCCGCGAGGCGCAGGATCAACGCGACCGGGCATTAAAGGCGGAGGGTGAGGCCAAGGCCAACCTGTCGAGCGCCCGCTCCGCGGTCGAGGATTATCTGACGACGATCAGCGAGAGTCGACTGCTCAAATCGCCTCTGCCCGGCCTGCAACCTCTTCGCAAAGATCTGCTGGTCACGGCCCTGGCATACTACGAGGACTTCGTGCAACGAAATCAAGATGACCCCGACCTGCCGCCGATCTGGCTGCGGCCAATTTTCGCCTCGGTGACATCATCGACCAGATCGGCTCCAAGGACGAAGCTCTCAGCGCATTTCAGACGGCCTCGAACGCGTATGAGTCACTAGCACTGGCGACCACTTCCGCCTCGAGCCGGTCTTACCGGGCTGGGCAGGGTCGCTGCCTCATCAGGATGGCGGTAATCAAATCCAAGCTCGTTCAGTCGGACGAGTCGCTTAGCTTGTTCGAACGATCCATCGCACTGCTGAACCAGCTCGAGCACGACCAGCCCGGAGATCTGCGAATCCGCGCCGATCTTGCCTTGGCGCACCACTATCTCGGGACCTACTTCCAGCAGCATGGGAACCTGGGAGCAGCAAAGAGTCACACGCGAGCGGCAATTGATCTCCGCGAGAGCCTTGTGCGGGAATTCCCCAACGACATATCACATCGCGTCGACCTCACCCTGAGCTTGAGCAACCTGGGTGCGGTGCTGAGTCTCGACGGCCAACCGGCAGAAGCACTCGAAGTGGTTCGTAGAGCCAACACACTCCAGCGAATTCTGGTCACGGACCACCCGGAGGAGCTCCAAATTCGACACAACCTCAGTCTCAGCACGCGGGGAATGGCCTCCCTCTTTAAAACCATGGGCAGATGGGCGGAGAGCAGGGCGCGCTTCGTTGAGTCGGAAGAGATCATATCGCGGATCGTTGCCGACAATCCGGGCGTCACAGAGTACCGGAGAGCTCTGGCCACCAGTGCCTGTGAGTTCGGCCAGCAACTCATTGACCACGGGGAGACGGCTGCCGGATTGGACGCACTCGTCAGGGCACGCGACCAGTCGGAAATCGTCAGGCGTAAGAATCCGCTAGACACGGCGAACCTGAACACTTTTGCCTCGATTCAGCGCGGAATCGGCAAGGTTCGCGCGATCCAGGGAAAGTTCCCTGAGGCCCTGGATTCGCTCCGTCAAGCGATCGCCATCGGTGAAAAAATCGCGGGCAACGACGGTTTGCGGACCTACGACCTGGCTTGCGGGCTGGCCATCTACGCAGAGGTCATCGGTCGCGCCCAGCCAGCCCCGGGCAAAGACTCGAACACGCAATCGCAGCAGTACTCCGACAAGGCGATGGAGGTGTTGCGCCAAGCCGTCGATCGGGGTTTCAGGGCGGCCGAGTGGATCGAGCGGGACCCGGAGCTCGGCTCGCTCCGGCCCCGCGCCGATTTCCAGGACCTGGTCAAGGGCTTGCGACTCAAATCCACAAACTCTCCGCCGCGTCGTTGAAAAACGTCGGAGTCATCATTCCGCAGCGACGACAGTACGGCGACTGAGGCAACAAAACCTGAGCCCAAAGGTGCCAAGGGAAGAAACAAGGGTTCCGCGGGAGTGTCCCTTGACTCAGCTCGACCGCAATAGCGGGACGATTCTCGTGTCACAGTGAATCGGCTGGTGCGGTTCTGTCTTCCAGCAGAACCCTCATCGCCACGGCGCTCGGTCTGCGCGCCTGGTCAATGTCGATTTCTCGGTCCGCTGGCTGGCTTTCAACCAACGAGGTGCAACCTGTTCGTCTCGATACGACCGGAGACCAGATCAGGGCGCTCGTGCGCCATTTTCCAATCCAGTCAATGCGCTGCGCGACCTCGATCATTCCCGCGTGGCGATCGACCCTTTGATCGAGGTTTGCAGAAATCATGTCGACAAAACTGTGACGGTGCTGCCGGGCCGGCGGTACCCGGAGTTGATCAACGACGACGACAAACTGCTGGAAAACTCGTTCGTGGTGCCCGACGCGGCGCTGGCCCACGTGCCGGCGGCGCTACGGCGCAGGCTGAACCGACCCGCGGCGCGGCGGGGTCCGCCGGGAACGGGAGAGCGCCGTGCGCGGCGTTTGTGAAGGCGTGAGAGAGGCTGTACATTTCTCGAGATCGTTTTCTCACATGAGGAGCAACAGAACCATGCGTATCCACTTGGCGAGGGATCAGCGGAGAGGCGGGAGGAAGACAGTCGATGCGCGGCCGAAGGCGGCGGATGCAGCCGACGCTCCTGGCGCTCGAGGACCGCCGGCTGCTGTCGACGTTCTCGGTCACCAGCACGCTTGACAACGGCAGCTCAGGCACCCTGCGCTGGGCGGTCGGCCAGGCGAATTCGGCCGGGGGTGCCGAGACGATCGCCTTCGACAAGACAGTGTTCAAAAACCCGCAGACGATCACCCTGGCGGGCACACAGCTCGAGCTGAGCGATACCACCGGGGCGGAGACGATCAACGGCCCGAAGGCAGGCGTGACGGTCAGCGGCGGCGAGCTGAGCCGGGTCTTCCAGCTCGACCCGGCTGTGTCAGGCGACAATCTCAGGACTGACGATTACGGGCGGCAACACCACCGGAATTGGCGGTGGGCTGTACAACAATGGCGGAACGGTCATGTTGACGAACTGCACGCTCAGCGGCAACTACGCCGGCAACGGCGGCGGCGGCCTCTACAGCCACGACGGCGCGGCCACTCTCAACAAGTGCACGGTGAGCAACAACTATGGCTACTTCGGCGGCGGCGTTGGCATGCACAACGGCACGGCCACGCTCTCCAACACCACTATCAGCGGCAACTCCGGCGGCAGCGGCGGTCTGAGCATGGACGGCGGCACGGCCACTTTGAACAATTGCACCATCAGTGGCAACTCCGCCTCCGACGGCGGCGGTTTGTACAACTTCGACGGCACAGCCAAGCTGACCAACTGCATTGTGAGCGGCAACTCCGCCGGCTGGCGCGGCGGCGGAGTGTATAACTACGGGTCGGGCAAGGCCACGCTGAATGACTGCACGGTTAGCAACAACACAGCCGCCCTTGGCGGCGGGGTGTATAACTACGGGGCCAAGGCCATACTGACCAACTGCACCGTCAGCGGCAACTCCGCCACGGAAAACGGCGGAGGCGTTTTCAACTTGAAGGGCTATTATGGCGGCACAGCCACGTTGACTAACTGCACGATCAGCGGCAACTCCGCCGGCGCCAGTGGCGGTGGCCTGTTCAACGCCAAAGATTCCTACGGCGCGGCCAAGGCCACGCTGAGCGGCTGCACCGTCAGCGGCAACTCCGCCGCCCAAGGCGGCGGCATTGCCAACCAGGGCACTCTGATCGTCTCGTCCTCCTGCCAGATCATCACGAACCATGCGACGTCCGAGGGTGGCGGCATCGACACGACCTCTGGCAAGGTGACGATCACCGATTCCTTCATCTCCGGCAACGTTGCCAGCAACTCAACTGGAACCGCCGCAGGCGGCGGGATCGCCAGCGAGAACAGCGTTCTGACGCTCACCAACTCCACGGTCAACGCCAACCAGGCCAACGGCGCGACGGCCCTGGGTGGGGGAATCTATGCCCTCGATAGCACGGTGAACCTCCAGAGTTGCTCGGTCACCACCAACCAGGCGAATGGCACTGTGCTCGGCGAGGGGGGTGGGATCTATAGCTATGGAGACGTCTTGACGCTCGTGGCCAGTACTCCGACCGGCAATACGGCCACGTCCGACCATCCCGATCTCTTCGTCCACTCGTGAGATTTTCGCGGCCACGATGAACGCCGGGTTTTCTGCCCAGACCCCTTCCAGCCGGCCATTGAGTAACTCTAAAGGTTTCCGGATCGCGTTCCCTGTGCCGGAGAATTGGCGGTCCTCGGCACAGTCGTGCTCAAGCAGACGAGGTGAATCGACGCCGATTCACCAGATTACCTGCGAAGCGATCGGCGTTTGACGGCCGCGACCGTGCGACGGCGGCCGCCGGCCAAGCGACAGGCATGTGCCCCGCATGTGTTACGGCGGCGACCTCCACTGGGATGCCCGGCCGTCATGTCCTGACCTCCAGCCTGGCCCAGAATGAGCGAGAGCGACCCGAATTTTCACCGTTCCGTTGTTTTTCTCCGGACGGATCAAGCGGCGAATACGCACTTGAATCCAGAGGCAGTCGAGGACACCGGTTTTTTCGAGGACGAACCCGAACCTCAGGGCGTCACCGGTGCTTCCGGGCCCCAAGTTTCGCGCCCCACGTTTCGCACCCGGGGATCCGACCATGAGCCCTATCCGCCCGCGTTCCCGCTCGCGTCAACACGCCCGGCTGTCCGCCGCTCACCGTACATCGGGACGGGGCAGGGTTTCCGTCCCCTGGCTTGAGGCACTCGAAAGCCGCACGCTCTTGAGCTTCAATGGCCGCTTGCAGAGTCTTGAGCAATCCGTCTTGGACGCCCTGGGGACGTCCATCCCGATTGTCGGTTCGCAGTTCGCAAACTTCGCGCCGGTAAAAGATCTTTTCAACCAATTTGCAAGCCCGCTCGACAGGGCGGTGGCGAACCCGACCGGCGCCAGCTCCCTCGCGGCGGCCGTGACCGGTGCTCTCGGCTCTCTGCTCCATGGCGCCGTCCAGGTGACCGGGTCTGGCCCGTATGTCGTCTCGGCGGGCATCCAAGAGAATAAGACGATCGACTTCGCGAACGATCCTACGCAGGTCGGAATCGGCCTGGGGAACTTCCTCAATGTCAATGTGACGGAAAACCTGAATGTCACGCTCGATTTCAACTACCTCCTGAACTTCACGGTCCAAACCAACGGCTCAGCGTCGCTCATCTCGACGACGAAGGCTCCCATGACGATCGACCTCGTCGGGACGCTTTCGGGGTTCTCCGCGACGGGGAGGCTCAACAACCTGCTGACGGCCTCAGTCAGCGTCCCCGACGGCGCGAAATCCCCGAGCTTCGACGTCGCGCTCGCGATCAACCCGGGCGACAATGGCAGCGTCGACATCCAAAGCCCCAAGAGCACGGCCGAGGCGACGCTCGGGCTGGCGCTGTCGTTCGGGTTCGAGGCCAAAATCAACCCGAAGATCGATGCCACCCTGCACATCGCCTGGTCGGACGAGGGTCACGACCTCACTGGCAATTTCAACGACCTGAGCATCGACCAGATCGGGCTCGACGTCGGAGGACTGCTCCCCGATTTTCTCACCAACGTTATCGGCGATATCCAGCACTACACCAAGCCGCTCCAGCCTATCGCAAACTTCCTCCAAGCCGACGTGCCCGGCCTGGACAAACTGGGCGTCCACCTGTCGATCGAGAAGCTGGCCGAGCTTGATGGCTACCCCGGCCTTGGGACGTTCGTGAACGTGGTCGATCTGCTCAACAGCCTCCCTTCCACGGGGGCCAGCGATACCGGGGAAATGCTCCCGCTTGGCGGTGAGCTTCAGTTTTCGGGCCCCGCGATCAAAAGCATCCAGGCCGGCGGGAGCGATACAAACGTGATCGGCACGGTGTCCGAGCGCCGGATTCTGCGAGCGACCTGTTCAGCAAGGCCGACTCGATGACCGAAGACTCGGGGATTTCGACCGGGGGATTCCTGAGCGAGGCGGAAGGACCCGACGGCAAAGACACCGAGCCCGCGGGCGACGTCCCCACCGACGCCGACGGTGACGGCGGCAATGTGGGCTTCGCGTTTCCGATTGTGACCGATCCGGTTAACTCCGTCTTCAAGATGCTCGAGGGCAAGGAAGCGGACCTGATCACGTTCCATGCGTCCTTTCGCAAGAGCCTCCAGGCCTCGGTCGGGCGCAGTTTGGCCCGTTCTCCGTCTTCCTCACGGGCAACCTTCAAGTCGATCTGGGTTTGACCTTGGGCTACGACACGCACGGCCTCGAACGGTTCATTGCCAATCCCGCTGACCCGGAACTCTTGCTCGACGGACTGTACTTCGATACCGGGTACACGAACGACGTCGCCAATACGGGTATTTCGGTGCTGGGCGATATCGGTGTGGGGGCCGCGGCCCTGGTCGTCGCCGTCGAGGGGGACCTGAGCGGCAAGGCTTACCTCACCCTCAACCCTGACCTCTTGAATAAACCCGGCTCCGATTCGGATCCGTCCCAGAACAAGTTGTACGTCGGCGGTGTGCTCGACGCGCAGTCGGTGGACAAGCTTTTCGGCGTGAGCGGGGATGTCAGCGTCTCTCTCAACGTCGAGGGGGGCGCCTTTTTCGGCCCGCTCGACATCGCGGTTTTCACCGTTCAGCTTGCGAGCGACGAGCTGATTAACTTCAGCACGGCGATCTACCCCGGCAACAGCGGAGGGACTCTTTCATCAGACCCGCACACGATCTATATCGACCTCAAGGATGGCGATCAGAACATCAATGTCTACACAACCCAGAAGATCACAAGCCAGATCGAAAGGCCCGAGACCGCAGATGGAGGCTATGGCCCAAGAACAGAAGACATCGAGTCGACGGAATACACGCTCGTGGTCGACTACGGCGATCACCAGGATACTTACCCCCTGGGTTACGTCGACGACGACGTGATCAAGCATACGTCAACTTACTTGTTCCACCCGGGCGACACGCCCGGCGCCAGTGCGCCGCCTGACTACGACCTGATTGCGGTACGGCCAAGCAGTGATGGGAGCGAATACTCGGGCAACCACACGATCACCATCGAGCCCAGCGCGATCGGGGGTATCCTCGTGAGCGCGGACAACGTCACACCGATCGGCTCGACGGCTCAAATCAACGCGGTCCTGGTTGGCGGGTCGGGCAATGACACCTTCATCTACCAGGCCAGCGGCCAGGCGGTCCTCGTGGGCAACGGCGGGTCGAATGAGCTGGAGGGGGGTGATCTGGAATTTGGCAACTACGTGAACCTTCGCCCCACAGGCGGCGCTGTAGCGGGCACCATTCCGGCCGGCTGGAACGTCCCCCAGCCGGTCATGGACGAACTCAGGGAATCCGAGGCAACCAACGCCGTCAACTTCCAAGTATATGAAAGCCTGGGGTTCCCAGTCCCTGACGTGGGTTCCAACAACCTCGTCGGCACCCCTGGCAGCGACGTGCTGATCGGCGGGCCTGGCGGGAACACCTTCCAGGGCGACGGCGGCGACGATTCGGAATATGGCGGTGCCGGCTTCGACACCTACGTCGTCTCCGGCAACAAGAATGTGTTTTCTCACGTCCGCATTTACAGCTCCGTGCAGGCTTATCAGCCGATCTACGCCTTATCGCGCGGCATCTACGTTGAGAATCGGCAGGCACGATACAACGGAGACGAGCTGGACGTCGTCTCCGAACCGCCAGCGCAGTCGTTTGTGCCGCCGCCGCCCTCCAATACCAACCCGGTTACGATCGAACCCTTAGGCAACAGCCTGCCCAACGATAACACCGCATTCCCGGGCCAGGCGCCGGTCGAGGTAACCACACCCGAGGTGACCATCGACGCGTCGGGCTTGAGCAAGGTGGATCTCGGCGGGGTCGACGAGGCCACGTTCAACCTGGATACGCCGCAAGGACCCACATATGAGAGCCCTTATCAGGTCACCAGCCTCTCGATCGGCAATCTCTCCGGTACGACGCTCGACACGATTGAGCTCAGCCCCGTCCCGAACGGGCCGCCGTGCCCGATCGTCTTCTCGGGCACCTTCCGCGGTGGCGACCGATTCGAGGAAGAATCCGGCGCAGTCCCGGCCAAGACGGTAACTGTCCGCACCGTCCCCAACGCCTCGACAACGATCGCCGGCCACGAGAGCACGACGGTCGAGCTCACGCCGGCCGGCTACGTCGCGCCGGGCCCCATCATCGTCGCGCCTCCTGCCATCCACCCCGTGACCCTGTCCATCGACAACATCCGCCCCCAAGATAGCGTCACGCTCGACGGCGGCGGAGGCCGCGATACCTACATCGTGAACCTTGATATCAGCGCGTCGTTCTCCACCAGCATCCAGGATTCGAGCGAGAGGGGCCTCGATACGCTCGAGATCAACGGCAGCGGGTTCGTCCATCCCATCCCATCAAGGCAAAACAACGAGGTCAACTTTGACAACGGCGGCTACATCCCCCCACCCCAGAAGCCCCAGAACACCGTCGCGCTGCCAGCTCAGTATGCCAACCTCGGAGGACCAGTCGAAGGGTTTCAGCCCGTCAGTGCCATCGCCGGCCAGACGAGTGCCTCCGTCTTTTTGGCGGGGAGCGACCTTGGCCCCGTCCCGGTGTCCTTTAGCTCGAGCGTCGGAATCGCGCCGAAATTCCAGGACAGCGTGACTTACGTCTCACCGAACGACGTGGAGTTCGAGAACGACGTCCGAGAGAGCGGCAGCGTCGTCGAGCAATCGACGGTCCACGTGCGCTTCAACGACAACGTGAAATTCCTCAACGTCAATGGCACGCCGGTCGGGAATACGTTTGACGTGACGGGCCTGTCCGCCCTCGTGACGATCATCCAAGGCGGCCCTCAGGGCGACGTGTACAACGTCGGGGCCGACTCCGGCGCCAATCGGCCGGTCGCGGCCATCAATCTCGTGGTGAGCAACGCCATCCGTGACACGGTTTTGAGGGTTGTCGGTGCCGCCCTCAGAGCCGGGGGCAACAAGACCGCGATCAAGAGGGCCGCAATCTCCACCGTCGACAAGCACGTCGGCACCGCGTTCAACCTGGGCCGCAATAGCGCCGTACTCGGATCGATCAACTTGAGCGTCCGCACGGCGCTGAAACTCGGCGCAAAGCGCGATCCTCGGTTCGCTCAGCGCCAGCCTCGCCGCATATCTCAAATCGATCTCTGTCGCCCCGGTCTTCGTCTCCAGTCCCTATGACAAGCTTTACCTGGACGGTGCCGGCCGCTACGGCAGCGACGTGACGAACGTCTCCGACTTCGTCGGGGCACAACTGACGGTCAACGGCCACGGGTATCGGGACGTGGTGAACCTCGGGACTGATGGCGTCTCCGGTGCGAGCGGGACCGCCAGCCTCATCACGGGGCCGGTGAGCGTCAACAATCCTGCGGGCCTCACCACGCTGAACGTCGACGACTCCGCCGACAGTAAGGTGCGCGACGTACAGATCCGTGCCGCGTCGATCGCGGGCCTGGGGCCGTCTTACGTCACATACAACCCGGCCCAGCTCGCCGCGCTTGACATCGTCGGCACGCGAGGCTTCATTCCAGGCGAGTTCGCGGGCCGGTTCGGCCGGCTACCGCGCGGCAACACCTATCAAGTCCTGAGCACGCCGGGAGTCAACAAGACAGGCGAGCTCGTGAAGACAACGCTTACGCCGCTCGGCGCCGGGGGAGACACCGTCTCGGTACTGGCCGCCTCGGACAAGAGCCTCCCCGACAAAGGCGTTGCGGGAACGCTCCAGATCAAGAGCCCGAACCACATGACAGACTTGAACATTTATGGCTACGTCGCTCCGGCAAACACCGCGGGCGTTGGTGGTGCCGCCGCCCGCTCGCTCTTCAAGACGACCGCGGGAACATCGCCGATGCTCTCAAGAGCGGCCTTCAACTCGTCCATGAAGCTGTTCGCGTCGCTCCACCACGCCGCCACGACCGCGGAACAAACATCCCATGTCGCGCTCAACTCGCGCAGACGGCGTCCACGGCCCAGCCCAACGTGCCCAGGCTCACCAGGTCGGGGCTCGCCGTGCGCTCCGGGCTGGGCTCAGTCGCGCAATCCACACGAGCGAGAATACGAACATCAGGACGGCACCCGCCGGCTCGTTTCATTTTCCCATCGTCATTGACTCCGACCACGTCAGCGGACTCACCCCGGGCGACATCGAGTATGGGGCGGACGAGTTGCTGAGCCTGACGGTCACCACTCCCGCTGGCGGCCGCGTCGTGGAAGTCCACGGCACGCCTGACCAGGGTGCCACCGGCTCGGTCGTCACTTCGCTCGTCGAGCACGGCGAAGATAACGTCGTGGTGGGCGACGGCTCCGGCCATCTGTCCGGCGTTCGAGGGATGCTCAACGTCGCGAACGCGTTCGCTCGCTCCTCCTTGACGGTGGACGGCTCGGCCGAGCCAGGCAAGCAAACCGTCACGATCTCCAGTACGGCCATCAGCGGCCTCGCGCCGGCGTCCGTCACTTTTGACGCGAACGACCTGAGCATGGTCGACCTGATGGGCGGGACCGGCAGCAATACTTTTCAGATCGTGGGAACGCGTTTCCGGGCTCCGGCGGGTGCATTCACAGCGCCGCCCACGGAATTGCCGGTCAACATCGACGGCGGAGCTGGTTCGAACACGCTCATCGGCCCGGACGTGACGGACACCTGGAACGTTCAATCGCGCGACACCGGCTCGGTCGGCGACGTCACATTCACGCGAGTCGGCAACTTGACGGGTGGCATCCAGTCCGATCGATTCGAATTGAGCGACGGGGCCAATCTCAGCGGCGGGATCGACGGCGGTCTCGGACTCAACACCCTGGATATGTCGGCGCAAAAACGCGATGTCGTCGTCAACCTCGCGCTGGGCACCGCCACCGCGATCGGCGGTCACATCGTCAACATTGCCGCCGCTTACGGGGGCCTTGCGAACAGCATCCTCGTGGGCGACGCCAACAGGAACTTCTTGATTGGCGGCGCCGGCCGCAATCTCTTGATCGGCGGCGGCGGGCCAGATCAGTTGAACGGCGGCGCGGGCGACAACATCCTGATCGGCGGGACAACGTCCTATGACCTCCAGGCTGCCGCCCTCGAGGCCGTCATGAGCGAATTTGCCCGGACCGACGAGCGTTTCCTCACCCGGCTCACCCACCTCTTGAGCGGAAACGGCGCGAACGACCCGGTCATGTTGAACCCCGGCACGGTGCAAAGCGATGACGAGGTGAACATCTTGACGGGGGGCACCGGTCGGAACTGGTTCTTCAAGATGCCGGCCCAGACCTCGTCAGCGCCGCAACTCTCAAGCCGGGCGACGTCGTCACGCCGTTCTGAATCCAATCGCAAATGTCACATCAACACTCGTTCGTTTCGTGGACGATCACGAACGCCGGAGGCGATCGCCATGCTTCATCCAGATCAACTTGCCAGGCGCTGCACCCAGGCCCATCGCCGGCGGCAGCGTCCACGATTCGAGCTGCTCGAGGATCGCCGGTTGCTCTCGGCAGCCGTAGTGACCAACACGGAAGACAGCGGTAAGGGCTCGCTGCGGAACGCGATCTTGCTGGCCGATGTCGTCACTTCGGATATCGATACGATCGAGTTCGCGATCCCCGGCCCGGGCGTGCACACGATCACTCCGCTGTCGGACCTGCCGGCGATCACAGCGCCGATCCGGATCGATGGCTACACCCAGCCGGGATCGAGCACGAACACTCTGGCCGATGGCGACAACGCGAAAATCACGATCGAGCTGAGCGGCGACGGGCCTGGCACGACGGCCCGAAACGCATTCACTGTCAACTCCGGCGGAACGACCATTCGGGGCCTGGCCATCAATCAATTCTCGGGTGACGCGTTCGCCATCGCGGGTGCTTCCGATGACCAGATCGCCGGCGATTTCGTCGGCACGGATCCGACAGGGACGATCGCCGAAGGGAACGCCACGAACGGTACCGCGACGATCCAGGTCGATACATCGGACGTCACGATCGGCGGGCCGTCCGCCGCCGACCGCACCATCGTCTCGGCCTCCGGCTACTACGGCATCGTGCTCTCCTCCGGCATGCGCGACCAGGTGCAGAATTGCTACGTCGGCACCGATGAGACCGGCAAAGTGGCGCTGGGCAATCGCGGGCAAGGGATCTTCGTCGCGGGCGCGTCGGGCATCACGATCGGCGGTACGACGGCGGCGGTCCGTAACGTCATCTCTGGAAACCTCTCGAATGCGATCGGACTGGCCACCGCGGGCAACGTCGTCGAGGGTAACTATGTCGGCACAGACTCGACCGGCATGCTGCTGCTGAGCAATGCGAGCGACGGCATCGTGGTCAGTGTCGGCGGCAATCAGATCGGCGGGACTCTACCCGGGCAGGGCAACCTGATCTCGGGCAATTCCGGCGCCGGCGTGCTGATCGACGGCAGCACAGCCTTCGCTCAGGGCGTTGTCGTCCAGGGAAACCTGATCGGCACCGACAAGACCGGCACCCTCGCCATCGCCAACACCGGCTCAGGGATCGCAATCGGTGGAGGAGAAGGGGGTGGCTACGACGACCTGATCGGCGGAACGGTTGCGGCGGCCCGCAACGTCATCTCGGGTAACAAGGGCGCAGGCATCGCCGTAGCAAGCGGCACCGGCAACGAGATCCAGGGCAATTACATCGGCGTCGACGTAACCGGAAACGTCGCGCTGCCCAACCAGGCTGAGGGAGTGAATATCTACTCGAGCGTGACCGTCGGCGGGTTCGAGCCCGGCTCCCAAAATGTGATCTCGGGCAATGGCGGCGACGGCATCCTCATCGTCGGCGACGGATCTGACATTGAGAACAACCTCGTCGGCCTCGGTGTTGATGGCTCGACGCCGCAGGGCAATGGTGGAAATGGAGTCGAGGCGATCGGTGTCGTGCAGATTGGAGGCTCATTCTCGGGCGCTCGCAACGTCATCTCGGCCAACAAAGGCGACGGCATCGCCTTGGGCGGCGGCAGCACGCGACCGGCGACGATCCAGGACAACTTTATCGGCACCGACGCCACCGGCACGCAAGCCCGAGGCAACAAGGCCAATGGCATCTACATCGGCACGGCGGGCACATTGGTCACCGACAACGTCATCGCGGCCAATGGCACCAGGGGCGACCTCGCTTCGACGACAGGCGGTATCACTCTGGGCAACATTGGCAATGGCACAGGCTCGGCCGACAACAATCGCGTTCTCGGAAACTTGATCGGCACCGCCGCCGACGGCGTCTCGCCTCTGGGAAACGTCGGCGGTGGAATCATCTTTGGTGTGGGCGCCAGCAACAACTCAGTCGCGGAAAACACGATCGCTTATAACAATACCTCGGCCGGCCCGGTCGGCGGCGGAATCGCGTTTGAGTATTCTGTCAATGGTGCGACCGGCAACGCGATCGAAGGCAATTCGATCTTCGCCAATACGGGCCTCGGGATCGATCTGACTGACGACGGCGTGACGCTCAATACTCCGGGTGGACCGCACACCGGCCCGAATGATTCTCAGAATTTCCCCGTACTCACCTCGGCGTCAAGCGACGGCGAATCCACCGCAATCCTCGGCACGCTGAACGCCGCCCCCAGCATGACCTTCACCATCGAATTCTTCAGCAACTCCACCGCAGACCCCTCCGGATACGGCCAGGGTAAGGTTCCTTACGCCAAACTGACGGGCGTGACGACTGATAGCACAGGGAACGCGAGCTTCTCGGCCTTCAACGACTCGCCCCTCCCCTCTGGCCAGTTCGTCACCGCCACGGCGACCGACCCGGCCGGAAATACGTCCGAGTTCTCTCAGGACTTCCCTGTTTCCGCCCCCAGCCCCCTGATTGTCACCACAACCAATGACAGCGGCCCCGGCTCGTTGCGAGCCGCCATCCTATACGCCAACGCGAACACCGGCACCGGCGCGATCACCTTCGACATCTCCGGCACGGGGGTCCAAACGATCACGCCCCAAAGTCCGCTGCCCGCGATCACCGTGCCGGTGACCATCGACGGGTACAGCCAGCCCGGCGCCGCGCCAACACGCTGGCCCAGGGGGTTGACGCCTTGATTCTGATCGAGATCGACGGGCGCTTCACCGGCGCCGGAGGGTTTGCGCCGTCGACCGGAGACGGGCTCGTCCTCTCCGGCGGCAATACCACCATCCGCGGGCTCGCGATCGACGGCTTCTCGGCCGGGGCGGCTGTTGCCCTGCTGGGCCTGGGTGGGGATACGATTGCGGGAGACTTCTTGGGTATCGATGCCACTGGCACCGTGGCCACGCCCGACCGAATCGGCGTTCAGGTCGAGACGACCAACAACACGATCGGCGGCACGACGCCCGCCGACCGCGACGTCGCCTCGGGCAACATGATTTCAGGGGTGGACCTGACCGGCGCCAGCGCAACCGGCAACTCGGTCGAGGGGGACTTCGTCGGCACGAATGCCGCCGGCGCCGCCTCACTCTCAGTTCCCGCTGGTGACGGGGTGGATATTGATTCCGGCGCATCCGCCAACACAATCGGCGGCACGACGGCCGGCGCCCTGAACGTCATCTCTGGCAACGACGGCAGCGGCGTCCTGATCGCCGGGGCCGCCACCATTGACAACGTCGTCCAGGGAAACTTGATCGGCACTGACGCAACGCGCGCCTTCAACCTCGGAAATGGGGCCGACGGCGTCACCGTCTCCCGGAGCGCGATGAGCAACACCGTCGGCGGCGCGACTCCCGGGGCCGGCAACACGATCGTCTTCAACGTTCTGGACGGCGTCAACATCCTGAGCGGCGCCGGCAACGCGATTCTCTCGAACGTCATCTTCCGCAATCAAGGCTTGGGGATCGACCTCGGCGGCGACGGCGTGACACCGAACACGCCCGGCAGTCCCCACACCGGTCCCAACGACCGGCTGAATTTCCCCGTGCTGACGACGGCGACCACCACCGCAAGCGGTACGGTCATCATCGGCACGCTCGGCGCCGCGCCGGGCACCGCATTCACCGTCCAGTTCTTCGGAGACCCATCCACCGACCCATCGGGCCACGGACAGGGCAAAGTCCTCCTCGGGCAGGTGACAAACGTCGTCACCAACACCGACGGCTTCGCGGGCTTCACGGCTTCGCTACCCATAGGATTCCCGCCCGGCCAGTTCGTGACCGCCACGGCCACCGACCCGGCCGGCAACACGTCAGAGTTTTCTCAGGATGTCGAGGTCGCCGCAGCCGCTACCGCCGACCTCCAGCTCTCGATCAGCCCGGCAACCCCCAGCCCAGGGCTCACAGGCCTGCCGTACAGTTACAACGTCACCGTCACCAACGCCGGGCCGCAAGATGCCTCCAACGTCGTCGTCGACGAGATCACCGACAGCGGTGCGAAGCTCCGGGCGGTCAACACTGATGGCAAAATCACCGAGATTTCGCCCGGGCAAGACAACATCTCCTTCGCCAAGCTGGCCGCCGGCGCCAGCGTGACGGTCGCCATTGAAATCGTCGCCGACCATCCCGGCACCTTCACAGACACTGCCTCCGTCACCGCCGACCAGGCCGATCCCAACCCCAAGGACAACACCGCCACCGTTACCGAAACCGTCATCGCCCAGTCGTCCGACCTCCAGCTGGGGATCAGCCCGGCAACCCCCAGCCCCGGTGTCACAGGCCTGCCGTACAGTTACAACGTCACCGTCACCAACGCCGGGCCGCAAGATGCCTCCAACGTCGTCATCGACGAGATCACCGACAGCGGTGCGAAGCTCCATGCGGTCAACACCGATGGCACAATCACCGAGATTTCGCCCACGCAAGACAACATCTCCTTCGCCAAGCTGGCCGCCGGCGCCAGTGTGACGATCGCCATCGAAGTCGTCGCCGACCATCCCGGCACCTTCACAGACACCGCCTCCGTCACCGCCGACCAGGCCGATCCCAACCCCAAGGACAACACCGCCGCCGTTACCGAAACCGTCATCGCTCAGTCGTCCGACCTCCAGCTCTCGATCAGCCCGGCAACCCCCAGCCCCGGTCTCACAGGCGTGCCGTACAGTTACAACGTCACCGTCACCAACGCCGGGCCGCAAGATGCCTCCAACGTCGTCGTCGTCGAGATCACCGACAGCGGTGCGAAGCTCCATGCGGTCAACACCGATGGCACAATCACCGAGATTTCACCCACGCAAGACAACATCTCCTTCGCCAAGCTGGCGGTCGGCGCCAGTGTGACGATCGCTATCGAAGTCGTCGCCGACCATCCCGGCACCTTCACAGACACCGCCTCCGTCACCGCCGACCAGGCCGATCCGAACCCCAAGGACAACACCGCCACTGTTACCGAAACCGTCGTTGCGCCTAAAAGGACACCGCCGGCCGCACCGATAAACGTATTCGCAAGCCTTATGAAGACAGGCAAGGGAACCTTTGCTCCCTTTGTCACGTGGGGAATCCCTGACGGCTCCGCAGACGTGCCCACGTTCCTGCTTTATCGATCCACGATATCCAATGGCGAGGGCGCGCTCCCCTACCGGTCGCCCGTTTCCGCACATCACCTGGTCGACGTCGTCGGCAAACCGGGGACCACCTATTATTATGAGGTTTCCGAACTGTCAGGCAGCGCGCCAGGCCCTCGCTCCGCCGAAGCAAAGGTCACGATCCCTGGCCTGGCTGCCCTCACATCTCGCGCGAAGCTCCCAGCCGGGCCCGCCACAAAGTTCTCGAGGGTCAATTTCGGTCCCGTCCCGACGCATAAGCCATCAGTGCGGACACATCCGGTCAAGTCCGCTGTTGGCCACACGCCGTCCGTGCATGTCGCGCGGCAGCGCACGACGGCGAGAGTCCGCCCTCGCCATTCCTGACTGATTTCGCTCGCGACCGCAGAACCTCGACGTTCTGTGATGTTCTCGGATCGTCCGGATCAAGGCTCTCGCACACGCTGCCGGCTATCCCGCGGGGAAAATCCGGCTAAACGTAAATCTCTCCCTCGAGCCACCCGACGACGACGACATCAGAATCACGAAGTTGCGCCGCATTGACGGTGGTGTTCTTGGGGGTTTCTGCTAATGCCCGGAGCGCCGCCGAACCCGGGCAACTGGCCGCGGAAGACCCCACGGCCGCACAGTTGATCCTGCTTTTCCATTTCGCGGGACTCGCGGTCGAGGATGCGGCGCAGGCGGCCGGAAGCGCTCGTTCCAGGGCGTACGAGCATTGGGCCTATGCCCCCGCGCGCCTGGGTTGCCTGCTCGCGGCAGAGTGAGCCGAGCGCTCCCGCGATTTTTCTTCCTTCGCTCCGGACGAATCGGGCGGGGAATACGCACTCGAGGTAGAGGATCCGGAGGGCCGACTCGAAATGTCGGCGATTTCCGACCGACTCGAGGGAACAGCCAGAACGGGCACTACGTGATCATGTTTTACGAGGAGAGAACCGGCCGCGCCGAGCGCGTTGCTGGGCGCACCGTGTAGCTCCGGCCAATCGCGCCCAAAGTCCGATTTCTCCAGCCGGCTGGAGACGCCGATCGACCCGCTTCTTCTCTCTCAACTGGGAAAGGGAACCGATCATGGTGTGCGCAAAGTATTACGGGCCTGACCCGCAGGAGCGACGAGCCCGCCGATCGCGATCGTTTTGCACGAGGTCTCGGCCTGCCTTCCGCCGGCAGCTCGAGATCGAAGGGCTGGAGCAGCGGACCTTGCTGAGCCTGCTGCCGACCTCCACGGCCGTCACGGCCTCGGTGGCGACCGCAGTGTACGGCCAGGTGGTGACCTTCACCGCCAAGGTCTTCGCTCACCCGCCAGGCAATGGCACACCCACCGGCACGGTGACATTCCACGACGGGAACAAAACGCTGGGCACGGCGGCGCTGTCGAGCGGCGCGGCGACGCTCGAGGCGCCGTTGACCACGGCCGGCGCAGGCGATCACGGCCGGCTACTCAGGCGACGCGAAATTCGCCGCCAGCGCGACCGGAAACATCGTCACCGTGGCAGGTACAGGCACGAAAGGCTTTAGCGGCGACGGCGGACCGGCCACCAGCGCCGAGTTCAACTGGCCAGAAGGTGCGGCCGTCGACTCGGCCGGTGACCTGTTCATCGCCGACCCCAACAACAACAGGGTTCGCGAGGTGGTCCGGGCCACGGGCCGGATCATTACCGTGGCGGGTGACGGCGCCTTCGGATACAGCGGCGACGGCGGACCCGCCACCAGCGCCGAGCTCGACGGCCAGTATGGCTCAGCGGTGACGGTGGACTCCGCCGGCGACCTTTTCATCGCCGACTCCGACAACCACGTGGTCCGCGAGGTGGACCGCCGCTCGGGCCAAATCCGCACCGTGGCGGGCAACGGCGAAGATGGTTACAGCGGCGACGGCGGACCGGCCGTCAAGGCCCAGCTCGACGACCCCGCAGGCATGGCGCTGGACTCGGCCGGCGACCTGTTCATCGCCGATCTTGGCTGGGGCGTGGTCCGCGAGGTGGTCCGGGCCACGGGCCAGATCGTGACCGTGGCGGGCAAGAGCGGGGGCAGACCGGGTTACAGTGGCGACGGCGGACCGGCGACCGAGGCCCAGTTCTACGGCGTCCTCGGCACGGCATTGGATCAGGCCAGCGACCTTTTCATCGCCGATTTTTATAACAACGTGGTGCGCGAGGTCGTCTGGGCCACCGGCCAGATCCGCACTGTCGCGGGCACGGGCACAGCGGGTGACACCGGCGACGGCGGACCGGCCACCAAGGCCCGGCTCGACGGCCCCGTAAGCGTCGCGGTGGACTCCGCGGGCGACCTGTTCATTTCCGAAGCCGTCGGCAACGTGGTCCGCGAGGTGATCGGGGCCACCGGCCGGATCCTCACCGTCGCGGGCGACGGCACCCAGGGTTTCGGCGGCGACGGCGGACCGTCCACCAGTGCCCAGCTCCACTCCCCCGGCGGCGTGGCGATCGACGCCGCCGGCGACCTGTTCATCACCGACACGGAGAACAACAGGATCCGTGAGATCACGATGGCGGCGCCGGTCATGGTCAACCCCGACACCACCACGACGTCCGTCACCGACTCGACGAGCTCGTCGCTCTTCGGCCAGGCAGTCACCGTCACAGCGACCGTCACTCCCGGCAGTCCCGGCGCGGTGCCGCCCGGCGGCTCGGTTCTCTTCACCATCGACAGCGACGCGACCGTCGTCGTACCCCTCAATCCGCTCGGGCAGGCTCAGCTCACCACCGCGACCCTGGGCCTTGGCCAGCACACCGTGACCGTCGCTTACGCCGGCGGCACCGGATTCCTGCCCAGCCAGTCCGGGTCGATCCAGCGAGTGGTGGTCCCGGCCAACACGCAAGCAAACCTGATCCCAAACGCCGTCCGCAACCGGCACGGCAAGGTGGTCGCTCTGAGCCTGAGTGCCCAGATCGAGGCGGTGGCGCCGGCCGGCGGAGTGCCCACCGGCATGGTCAGCTTCTTTGTCAACGGCCGCGCGATCGGGACGGCGGCCCTGAGCCAGGGCGTCGCCGCAATGACGGTCAAGCCAAACCGGGTCTTGAAGAAAGCCATCACGATCGGGTACAGCGGCGACGCCGACTTCCTGGCGAGCGGGTCGCGGAAATTCGTTCTGAGCTCGAAGGCATTGCGGACGCAAGCCCGACCGATGCCAGTGTTTCGGAGCCAGGCTCCAGGCGGGACCGAGGCGGAAGTCGAGCTCATTGGCGTGTTGCCGACTCTGGATGTCTTCGCCTCGAAGAAAGACCATCACGGCTGAGAGGAGACAGCGCGATCCCCATCCGGCAACCGACCGGGCTCGGGCCCGCGCGCGCCTCCGTTGCCTGCTCGCGGGAGAGTAACCCCGCGGGCTCCTTCGATTTTTTCCGTTCTCTCCGGACGAATTGGGCGGCGAATACGCACTCGAGTTAGACGACCGGGACCAGGCCGTCGCCTGGCTTCACGACGTGGGAAGATCCGTTCGCTGCCCGATCCTTTCTGAAAATTGTTAATATGTTTAAATTAAATCGCGAATCCGGGGACGCCGGCCGCATCCGGCACGATGCGGAGAGCTCCTTCTGCGATCGAAATAATGGGAAAGACTCACAGTATTGCCCTGTCGCAAGCGAAGCCGCTGCACTCTCGACCCTCGCCGCTGGTCGATTCGTGTGGCGACTCCTCACGATCTGGGACAATCGGGTCGGGATGGCTGTCGTACTCATCACGGCGCTCTTCGGGCTATCCTGGTTTGCCACCGACGTGTCTCGCCAGGGTCAAGAGCCTGACATGTATAGCGCTGCCGACGTCGTCCTGATTGAGCGCATCGAAGTGCGCCGTGTCTGGTTACCCGGGACCCTGATCGCGCTGGCGAGACACCAGTCTCGGTCTCCAATGATCCGGGATCACCGAGAATTGCAGCAATTCCTCGAGTTTCAGAACCTCGAACACCTGAGTTACGCGATCACGATCAGAATGTATACGGACAAAGGCAAATTCGCGGAGTGCACGTGCATTCGTTACCCGTACGAGCAATCCTGCCATCTGGGAGAGCTGATGAACGTCCTCGCCACGGCCGCGGGGAATCGTCCGCCCCGTTTCGAGCTGTTCGATTGGGACTGGTCGAACGCCTTCGTTCGGGTCGTACCCGAGGATTCCTGGAATCGCAGCCCGCGTCATTTCGTCGTTCAGCAGCTCGGCGACCCGTCACCCCCGGGTGACCAGGAACTCTATCCGTAACAATTGGGAAGACGCCGCGCCCAGGACGATCGGAAATGAGCCACCGCTGCCCGCTTGGTCGCGATTCGATCACTCAACGGATCCCGCTCGGGCGTTACGAATTTCGTCGCTATTCTCGCATCGCGCGTTAGAATGCGAACCGGATCGGAGCCGATTGGCAACGGCGCTCGGCTCGGACGCAGGTCGCATGGGATGTCGTCGGTCGACTAGGTGAAGGGCAACCCGGCAAGGCCGGGGGGCCCGTAGACGAGTAAGCCGACGAGCGGAGACGCCTCCACGTCGGCTTTTTTTCCGTGTGGCGCAGTGACGCCCACCGCAAAGCGAGCGGCCCGGGAAAACAGTTTTCCGTCAGGGTGATCCCTGTTCGTCCCGAAATTCGCAGTGTGTTCTGAAACAACGATTTCAGGACTTCATCATGGCCGACCAAGACGCCAGCGTCGATTCCATCCTCTGCGGCGCGATCGAAATCGGCTCGAGCGAGGACCGCGACGCGTTCATCGCCCAAGCTTGCGGCCCGGACGAGGAGCTGCGCCGGCGCGTCCAGCGGGTGATCGACGCGCGCGTTCAGGCCGGGAGCTCTCTGGAATCTCCGCCCGGCCCCGCAACCCTCACGGCGGGCTCGGTGCCAGAAAGCGCGCGCTCCGGCACCGTGATCGGATCGTATCAACTGCTCCAGCCACTGGGCGAAGGAGGGATGGGTACCGTCTACATGGCCGAGCAGACCCAGCCCGTACGGAGGACGGTCGCGCTCAAGCTCATCAAGGCCGGTATGGACAGCCGCCAGGTCCTCGCGCGGTTCGGCGCTGAGCGCCAGGCCTTGGCCCTGATGGACCATCCCAACATCGCCAAGTTCCTCGACGCCGGCACGACAGAACCAAATCCGAAATCAGAAACTCGAAATTCGAAAGAAGTGGACCGAACGACGCCTGTTGGTTCGGATTTCGATTTTCGTGCTTCGGATTTTTCCCGTGGTCGCCCCTACTTCGTGATGGAGCTGGTCAAAGGCGTCCCCATCACCACGTTCTGCGACGAGCGCAGGCTCACGCTTCGCGAGCGACTGGAGCTATTCGTCCCGGTCTGTCAGGCGGTGCAGCATGCGCACCAGAAAGGGATCATCCACCGCGACCTCAAACCTTCTAACGTCCTGGTCGCGCTGTACGACGGCAAGCCGGTCCCGAAGGTCATCGACTTCGGCGTGGCCAAGGCGACCGGTCCGCGGCTCACCGACCAGACGCTGTACACCGAGTTTGGCGCGGTGGTGGGCACGCTCGAATACATGAGCCCCGAGCAGGCCGAGCTCAACCAGCTCGACATCGACACCCGCAGCGACATCTACAGCCTTGGCGTAATGTTGTACGAGCTCTTGACCGGCTCGACCCCACTCGAGCACAAGCGGCTGAAATCCGTCTTGTTTCTTGAGGTGCTGCGACTGATCCGCGAGGAGGAGTCCGAGCGGCCGAGCGATCGGCTGTCGACGACCGATGAGCTCCCCTCGATCGCGGCATGCCGGCACGTCGAGCCGCGCAAGCTGCGTGGTCTAGTGCGAGGCGAGCTCGACTGGATCGTGATGAAGGCGCTGGAGAAGGACCGCAACCGGCGCTACGAGACGGCCAACGGTTTGGCTGCCGATCTGCGGCGCTATCTGGACGACGAGCCGGTGCAGGCGTGCCCGCCGTCGGTCCATTACCGGCTGAGCAAGCTCGCGCAAGCACCGCGCGGCCCTGGCGACGACCGCGGCGCTCGCACTCTTGCTGCTGCTCGGGGCGGCGGTGAGCGCCTGGCAGGCGGTCGTCGCCACGCGGGCCCACCTCGCGGCGACCAAGGCCCACGCTACGACGCGCCTGGAACGAGACCGCGCGTTCAAGGCCGAAGCGATGGCGCGCGAGGACCGCGACCGGGCGATCAAGGCAGAAGGCGAGGCAACCAGCTCGGCGAAGCAAGCCCAAACCGAAGCGGCGACCGCCAGGGCGGTCAACGACTTCCTCCAGAAGGATCTGCTGGCCGAGCCCGCACCAAGCAGAACGCTCGCGACCGGCACGTGACCGTCGAGGCGGTGCTGAACAAGGCGGCGGCACGGATTGCCGGCAAGTTCGACGACAATCCCGAGGTCGAGGCCGCGATCCGCCAGACCGTCGGCGACACTTACATGGAGTTGGGCCTTTACCCGGAGGGGCAACCCCACCTCGAGCGCACCCTCGAGCTCCGCCGCCGGGTGCTCGGACCGGAGCATCCCGACACGTTGACATCGATGAGTAACCTGGCGGTGCTCTACAGGGTTCACGGCCAGTACGAGAGGTCCGAGACGCTGCAGACGCAGGCGCTCGAGGTCAGGCGCCGGGTGCTCGGACCGGAGCATCCCGACACCCTGACGTCGATGAACAACCTGGCCACGCTGTACAAGGCGCGGGACCAGTACGAGAAGGCAGAGACGCTGCACTCGCAGGCGCTGGAGATCTTGCGCCGCGTGCTCGGCCCGGAGCATCCCGACACCCTGACGTCGATGAGCAACCTGGCGGAGCTATCCAAGGAGCTGGGCCACTACGAGAAGGCCGAGGCGCTGCACACGCAGGCGCTCGAGCTGCGGCGCCGCGTGCCCGGGCCCGAGCATCCCAGCACCCTGTCGTCGCTCAATAACCTCGCGTTGCTGTACCACTCGCGAGGCCAGGACGGTAAGGCCGAGCCGCTGTTCCAGCAGGCGCTCGAGATCGAGCGCCGAGTGCTCGGCTCGGAGCATCCCGGGACTCTCACGACGACGAACAACCTGGCGCTCGTGTACGACGCTCGGGGCCAGTACGAGAAAGCCGAGCCGCTGTTCACGCAAACGCTCGAGATCCAGCGCCGGGTGGTCGGGCCGGAGCACCCCAACACCCTCACATTGATGAACAACCTGGCGAGGCTGTACGAGGCGCGCGGCCAGTACGAGAAGGCCAGGCTGCTGTGCGCAGGTGCTGGAGATCCAGCGCCAAAAACTCGGACGCGATCATCCCCGAACCGCCGCAACAATGGCCACACTGGGCCCCGTTCTGCTCAAGCAGCAAAAATACGCGGAGGCAGCGTCGATTCTCCGCGAGTGCCTGAGGATCCGTGAGGCCAAGCTCCCCGACGATTGGACGCGGTTTTACACCCAGAGTCTGCTCGGTGCGAGCCTGCTCGGCCAGAAGGACTACGCCAAGGCCGAACCGCTGTTGCTCTCGGGCTACGAGGGTATGAAAACCCGCGAGCCCCGGTTTCGCACCCGATTCAAGGTCCTCCTGTCCGGGGCCGGCGAGCAGGTGGTGCGACTATACGAGGCCTGGGGCAACAAGGAGAAGGCAGAAGAATGGCGAGCAAAGCTCAAGCCGAAGTCGGAGCTGCCAGCCAATCCTTTCGTGCCCTGACCTCACCAGGCGCGTTCTCACGCCAACGCTCTCGGAATCGGCGTGATCAAGGCCGCGTTTTCACGACGTCGGCGACGCGGCGCGTCAGGGTCCCTACGGCGAATTGCGTCCGCCTATTACGCTGCGGCCGCCGGGTATATCCTGAAGGACGGTTGTTCGTCCGCAGCGAGGTCATCTCCGAGCCGAGCCGGCCAAGCGGCGGTCGGTGTCGGTCATGACAGTGGAACAAGCGGATGGCCCGTGACGACCGTCGGCCATGACCAAAGTGACTCAGATCCTCGCGGCGATTGATCAGGGCGACCCAAGGGCCGCCGAGCAACTGCTCCCTCTGGTCTACAGCGAGCTGCGCCGCCTGGCCGCCCAGAAACTCGCTCACGAAGCTCCCGGCCAAACCCTTCAAGCGACAGCCTTGGTCCACGAAGCCTATCTCCGGCTCGTGGACGTGGACCAGGTCCAGAAATGGAACAGTCGGGGGCACTTCTTTGCCGCCGCGGCCGAGGCAATGCGAAGGATCCTGGTCGAGAATGCCCGACGTCATGGGCGCCTGAAGCACGGCGGTACCTGCGTCCGCGCCGACTTGTTGGATGCCGACGTCGCGATTCAGTCCCCTCCGGACGAAGTCCTGGCGATCGACGAGGTGCTTGAGCGGCTGGGTGCGGAAGACTTTCAGGCGGCCGAGCTGGTCAAGCTCCGCTATTTCGCCGGGTTGAGCGTGGAGGAGGCGGCCGAGGCCCTGGGCTTGTCGCGGACAACGGCTTATCGCCGCTGGACTTACGCCCGCGCCTGGGTGCGGTGCGAACTCCTCGGCGACCGGCAACCGCCGGAACCAAGAAAATAATTCGGCCGCAAGTGGGACAAAACCAGGCCCAATGTCGCACTGCCTGGAGTTGCTGGTTCAACCGGGAGTCGACATGGCTTTCCAACCCGAACGTGCCAGGGAGTTCTTCCTCGACGCCGTGCAGATCGGATCTCCTGAGGAGCGTTCCGCCTTCCTCGACCGATCGTGTGGTGCGGATGTGGAGCTGCGGCGTCGCGTGGAAGCCTTGATCGCTGCCCACGAGCGACCCGAGAGCCTTCTTGACAAAGCCGCGGTCGCGATCGCGATGCCGTTGATCGATTCGGCAGCGACCGGGGATTCCCTATCAATCGTCGAGCCTTCCGGCACGGTCATCGGCCCCTACAAGCTGCTTCAGCCGATCGGCGAGGGGGGCATGGGCACCGTCTACATGGCCGAGCAGACCCAGCCGGTGCGGCGCACCGTCGCGCTCAAGCTCATCAAGGCCGGCATGGACAGCCGCCAGGTCCTCGCACGGTTCGGCGCCGAGCGGCAGGCGCTGGCCCTGATGGACCACCCCTCGATCGCCAAGGTCTTCGACGCCGGCACCACCGACGGCGGACGCCCCTACTTCGTGATGGAGCTGGTCAAGGGCGTCCCGATCACCAGGTTCTGCGACGAGCGCCGGCTCACGCTCCGCGAGCGACTCGAGCTGGTCGATCCCGGTCTGCCAGGCAGTGCAGCACGCCCATCAGAAAGGGATCATCCACCGCGACCTCAAGCCGTCCAACGTCCTGATCGCGCTCTACGACGGCAAGCCGGTCCCGAAGGTCATCGACTTCGGCGTGGCCAAGGCGACCGGTCCACGGCTGACCGACCAGACGCTGTACACCGAATTCGGGGCGGTGGTCGGCACGCTCGAATACATGAGCCCCGAGCAGGCGGAGCTGAACCAGCTCGACATCGACACCCGCAGCGACATCTACAGCCTGGGCGTGCTTTTGTACGAGCTCTTGACCGGCTCGACCCCGCTGGAGCACAAGCGGCTGAAGCCGTGCGTGTTTCTCGAGGTGCTGCGACTGATCCGCGAGGAGGAGTCGCCGCGGCCGAGCATGCGGCTGAGTCGACGACCGAGGAGCTGCCCTCGATCGCGGCGTGCCGGCACGTCGAGCCGCGGAAGCTGAGTGGTCTGGTGCGAGGCGAGCTCGACTGGATCGTGATGAAGGCGCTCGAGAAGGACCGAAACCGGCGGTACGAGACGGCCAACGGCCTGGCGGCTGATCTGCGGCGCTACCTGGACGACGAGCCGGTGCAGGCATGCCCGCCGTCGGCCTGGTATCGCTTCGGCAAGTTCGCGCGGCGGAACAAGACAGCCCTCACGACCGCGACCCTGGTTGCTGTGGCGATGGTGGCGGCGGTGGTTGGCCTGACCGGCAGCAACGCACTGATCCGACGTGAGATGGCGAGGACCGAACACCAGCGAGCCCAGGCCGACTTTCAGCGCGCCCAGGCTGGCGAAAAGGCCGAGGAGCTGCGCCGTCATGACTACGCCAGCCGTGTCAACCTGGCCTATCGCGAGTGCCTGGCCGGCAATCTGGCGCAGGCCCTCGAGCTCTTGGGCGGCTGTCCGGAGGACTTGCGCGGTTGGGAATGGTCGTATGTGACCCGTCAGTGTCATCTCGAACTCCACTCCTTCCGCGAACCAGGGCCGGGGGTCAATGCGGTGGCCTTCAGCTCCGACGGACGTTTCCTGGCCTCCGGGTCCGGAGACTCCCCCGGCGGCGAGTCAGGCGATCTCGTCGTGCGGGACGTAGCGACAGGCCGGGAAGTCTTCGCCCATCGGGGGCTCCCGGGCAGCATCCGCGCTGTGGCGTTCAGCCCCGACGGCCGCTGGCTCGCTGCCGGCCAGGCTAGGTGGTCCCCGTCCTACCTCAATCGAGTCAGGATCGAGTCCGACGCCCGCTCGCTCGCCGCCCAACCCGCGGGGACTTTGACCCTGTGGGACGCGAGCACGGGCCAGCAGCGGTTCCAGAAGACCGATCCCGGCCGCTTTGGCCTACACAGCCTGGCCTTCAGTCCCGATAGTCGGCGGATCATCGCAGGGTACGGCGACTCCGATGTACTGGGTACCGGCTACGCCGGTCACGCCAAAGTCTGGGACGCCACGACCGGAGAGATGCTCATTGATTGGATTCCCGGATCGGGCATCGGCGTCTACAGCGTCGCCTTCAGCCCTGACGGCCAACACGCTGCCCTGGCTGGCAACGGACAGGTCGACGTCTGGGATCTGGCGAGCCGCAAACGGATCCGCACGCTGACGGGGCACACCAACTTGGTCCAAACGGTCGCCTTCAGCCCCGACGGACGTTTCCTGGCCTCCGGAGGCCGCCGACAAGACGGTCCGGCTATGGGATTGCGCCACCGGCGGCGAGGTCCGCGACCTATGGCGGGCACGAGGATGGGGTCGACGGCGTGGCGTTTTGCCCCGACGGCCAGTGGTTAGCCTCGGCCGGCGGAAACAGCCTGAAGCTGTGGTCCGTCGGCTCCGGCAGGGAACTCGCCACCTTCCACGGCCACCTGCATTCCGTCCTGTGCATCGCCATCAGCCCCGACGGCTCTCAGATCGCCTCGGGGAGCAAGGATCAGACGGTCAAGCTCTGGTTCGCGACGCCGAATCTCGCAGCTCACGGTCCGGGGACAAAGCAAGGGTCGTGTCGTGGGCGTCGCTTTCAGCCCCGACGGCCACTCGGTCGCCTCAGCCTCGGCGGACGGCGTCCTCCAACTGTGGGATCCGGCCACGGGCGATCAACTTCTGTCTTTTCAACGGGAAAGTACATTCGGCGCCGTCGCGTTCAGCCCCGACGGACAGCGATTGGTCACTTCTGGATTGAACAGTTTCACGAAGGTCTGGGATGCCACCACCGGGGCAAATATCCTCACGCTGACCGGGAAGGATCGAGCTAATGAAGTCATGTGGCCGAGCGTGGCGTACAGCCCTGACGGTCGCCGCCTGGCGGTGCGCCAATAACGAACGGTCGGTAAAAGTGTTCGATGCCACGTCCGGGCGGAGAGTTCTGACCCTCGATGGACACTCGGCCGGCGCCAACGCCGTCTCGTTCAGTCCGGACGGCCGGATACTCGCTTCGGCCGGTGACGATCAGACTGTGAAAGCTGTGGGACGTTGCCACCGGTCAAGAGCTTCTCACCATCAAGGGTCACTCAGGCCCGGTCTACAGTGTGGCTTTCAGTCCCGACGGCCGAATGCTCGCTTCCGGCGGCGGCAACCGATATCAGTTCGGAGAAGTCAGCGTGTGGGATGCCGCCACGGGCCGAGTGCTCTACGGGCTCCACGGACATACCGATTCGGTTTGGGGCCTCGCGTTTTCCCCCGACGGTCGCCGGCTTGCCACAGCAGGCGATGATATGACCATCAAGCTTTGGGATACCGTAACGGGCCAGGAGGTATTCACTCTACGGGGGCACACCGCCGCGGTACGCTGTCTCGCATTCAGTCCCGACGGCCGGCGGATCGTCTCGGGAAGCAAGGACTGGACCGCAAAGGTCTGGGACCTGGATGCGAGCCGGGCCGAGGTCCTGACGCGCCGCGAGGCTGTGGCCCAAGCCAGTTCCGGCCAATCGTTGCTGGAGGCGGGCCGCTGGGACCAGGCGGCGGCCGCGCTGACCCGAACCCTCGAATTGAAGCTGGACAATCCCCGGGTCCGGCTGGCGCGGGGCCAGGCGTATGCCCGCCTGAGTCAACCTCAGAAGGCCGAGGCCGACTTCGCGCGGGCCCTCGACCTTGCGGGAGCCAGATCGGGGCCAGGATTGGTCCGGATTCAGACCGCTATCGGGCGAGCGTGGGCGGACGCCGGCCGACCCCAAGAGGCGAACGTCGAATTCCACAAGGCCCGAAAAGCATGGCGCCGCGATCCCGCCTGGGCGGCCAAATTCGACGAAGCGAAAAAAGCGGTTGAGGCAGCACCCTACGGAGCCAGGCGCTGGCATGATCTGGGTGTGGCGTCCCATCGTCAAGAAGATTGGAACGCCGTCCGCGCGGCGATGGACAGGATGATTCAGCTTTCCGGTCAGTACGGCCCCTCAAGTGCGCTCCACCTGGCGATCGCCGACTGGCAGCTGGGCAACAGTGAACAGGCTCGCTGGAGGTACGACCGCGCCGTCGCACTGACGAGTCCTTTTGAACGCCGGAATGAGGACCTGGCGAACCTCCGCGTCGAAGCCGCGGCCGTGCTGGGTCTGGTCGATCCGTACTCATCGGCCGTCACCGCCCACCTCGACGGCGTGATCGCCCAGGATCCGTTGCAGTGGCGGCATTTTTTTGAGCGCGCTCGCGTCGGCGGGTTGCTCGAGCATTGGGACAAGGCCACCGCCGACTATGCGCACGCCCTCGCTCTCCGAGGGGTCGACAAGGACGGAAGGTCGCGTCCCGAGAGCGAAAACCTTTACCAGGTTATCGGTCGCATCCTCGGGGAGCCGGACGGCCGCTCCAACTTCCAGGAGGCCCTGAGCCCTGCACTGGCGCGCTTCGAGAGGTTGGCGGCCGACTCCGCCGACGTCGCCGAATCCCTGGGCAGCTTGGCTCTCCTCACGAGGATCTTGGGCATTTCGATTCGAGACCGGGGAGACGCGTTGGCAGCTCGCGGCATCCTGGAACAGTCCCTCGGCTACCAACGAGCCGCGCTCAAGCTCAAACCCAAGGATCTCCTTCATCGCACCAGCCTGGCATCCGGTTGTTCAGAGCTCGCCGAAACATGCCTTCGGCTGGGGCAGCATGCCGCAGCGGCGGAACTGGCGGAAGAATTGCCCAGGATCCTCCCCGACGGACAGCGGGATTATTTACGCACGGCTACGATCCTCAGCCGCTGCGCGCTGCTCGTGAAGCAGGGGACAAGGCACTCCGAAGGCGAACGCAAGGCGTTGTCTGAGGACTATGCTATTCGAGCCAGGGAGTCGGTGCGAGAACTGCTCCGACGGCAGCCCAATCTCGACGACCCGACTCTTGAGAACAACCTAGCCTGGCTCCTCGTGACACTCTCAGGGCCCTTCCTTCCCGGCGACCAGCAACTGGCGGTGGAATTGGCCGGGAAGGCGGTCAAAGCGCGGCCGCAAGAAGGAGTATTCGTGAACACTCTCGGAGTCGCACTCTACCGAGCCGGCGACTGGACGGGAACCATCGGAACGCTGGAAAAGTCAGTGACGCTTTCTCCGGGCTGGATGGCATTTGATGGCTTCTTCCTCGCGATGGCCCACTGGCAACTGAGCCACAAGGATGAGGCCAGCATGTGGTACGGCAAGGCGCTAGGGTGGATGGAGAAGAACCGGCCGGACGACGAGGAGCTCCGTGGTTTCCGCGCGGAAGCCGCGTCCCTGCTGGGCCTGAAGGAGAAGCAAGACTGACCCGGAAGGCACCACGAGCAGGGTTCGATATGCCGTCGAATTCGCGGTCGTTTTCGTAGGCCACGTGCCTCCGGACTTCGCCTGAGTCAGAGAAGTGCGGCGGGTGAAGCACTGCGTGCTGGAAGTGCGCACCGCCCCGGCGCTCGGTCTGCGCACCGAGAGCGCTCGTCGCATCGTAGTTCCGCGGACCGTACCTGCAAACGGAGACTTGCACGATGTCATTCACCAGTTGGCGGCACGACACGCAGTCGGCCGGCCCCTCGGCCCTCGTGAAACGTAACGGCCACCAGTCGCGGCAGTTTCATATCACGATCGGTTGCGGGGTTACACTCCCGGATCACGAATGCACCGCTGCAGAGTTGTCGAATTTAAGGAGACGTGACACTTCAATACTAGCTTGCGTCAATCCTCAGAAACGAGGGTAGGACCCGTGCGGCGAATGACAATACGTTGGTGGACGACTCGGGGAAGTCGCGGGCTCGGCGCGGGCCAGCGGGGCGTGTTTGGCTTTCCCAAGCTCCCCTTTTCCGATGCCAGGCTGCTGCTGGGCGTGGCCGCGGTGGCCCTGATCACCCTGGCGAAGCTGTCAAATCCCGAGCCCCTGCGAAGACTCGCTCCGACTCGGGTTGTCCCAGGTCAGCTCGGAGCCAAGATCATGTCGTTCGCGCTCTCGCCAGCAACCGCCCAGATTGCAACGACCAACGATGTCGGCCGCATCACGCTACGGTCTCCAGAGAGCGGTTGGCAGATCGAGCGCGTCCTCGATTTCGCGGGATTCGCCACGGAGGTGGCATTCTCTCCCGACGGCAGGTCCCTCGCCGCCGCGGGAATCGTGCCCGGCATTTTCCTGTGGGACCTGCGGTCCGCCAGGAATGAGCCAAGCACAACCATGATGGTTCCGATTCAGCGGGTCAATTGCATCATGTTCGCCCCCGACGGCCAATCCCTCGCCGTCACATCGCGTCTTGATGGAACGATCCTCCTCTGGGACGTAGCGACTCAGCGAGCGCGCATGGTCCTACATCAGTTCCGGCCCGTCGTGAGCATTGCCTTTTCGCCCGACGGCCGATGGCTCGCCACCGGGAGCAGGGATAATCAGTCGATCGTCCTCTGGGATCTCCAGTCTGGCTCCGGGCAAGAATTGCTGGAGGATGAGCCCGGCGTTACCAAGGCGCGTCGCCTTCTCTCCCGATGGGGCTTTGCTGGCCTCCGCTGGCTTCCCTGAGCATCACGTTCGCCTCTGGGACATCAAGACTAAACGGTTGTGTCGGGTGTTTTCGGGACACGCGCGCCCAGTGAATTCGATCGCTTTTTCCCCCGACGGCTCTCTCCTGGCCACCGCGGGCAATGACGGAATGCTCGGGCTCTGGTCGGTAGCGACCGGCCAACGACGGGCTAGCCTGGATGGCGACGCCACGTGCCTTCGAACAGTGGCATTCTCGCCGGACGGTCGATCCCTCGTCCTGGCGACCGACGACGACGACGATATCCGATTGTGGCACCTCGCCGAGCTCCTCCGAGCCCAGCCCGGGTCGAACGCTTCACCGTGAAAAATGAAAGTATTCAAGTCGATCACTGAGTTTGATCTCGTCTTTGGTCAACGCATTTGTCATAGACCTTGCCGCCCGATGGTCAGCCGCCCACCGCGAGACACTCAACCCGTCTCTGGTCAATTTGGCTGCCATCCAGGCCGAGGCTACGGCGCTGCTACGAACGAAGTGCAGGACCAGCGCGACGAACAAAACGTAGCGAGAAATCGTTGAGACCACGCTTGGTCGGAAGCAGAACTCCGGCCTCAGCGGGCGAAATGAATTCCGCAGAGGGAGTAGACCCAGTGGTGGTGTCACCAGCCGCGTTCTCACGCCAACGCTCTCGGAATCGGCGTGATCAAGGCCGCGTCTTAATGACGTCAGCGACGTGGCGCGTCAAGGCTCCTTCGGCGATTTGCGTCCGCCTATCATGCTTCGGCATCCGCGTATATCCTGAAGGACGGTTGTCCGTCCTCAGGGAGGTCACCTCCGAGCCGAGCCGGCGAAACGTCGGTCGGTGTCGGTCATGACAGTGGGACAAGCGGATGGCCCGGACGACCGTCCGCAATGACCAAAGTGACCCAGCGAGCGAGTGTCCATGGCGGAGACCGGGCACGACTCGAGCTGGCCGACGGCGATTGGCTCTCCCGCGCGACGCCGGACCAGATCGTATCGCTGGATGATTCGCTGTGCCGCCTCGCCGAGGACGACGCGGTATCGGCCGAAATCGTCAAGCTTCGCCTGTTCGCCGGCATGTCCGTCGACGAAGCGGCCCGCGCCCTGGGCATCTCTCGCTCTGCCGCCTACCGGCACTGGACCTACGCCCGAGCTTGGCTGGTCGCCGAACGGCGAGGTTGAGGGCGGCGTCAAACACATCCTCTCGGAATTATTTTTCGACCCAGTGGGACGATCGGCGCGGCTTTTCCGCATTGCAGGATGGCGAGAGCCAACCAAGGGGGTCCGAGATGAACGTCCAGCCCGGACAGGCCAAGAGCATCTTCCTGCACGCGGTCGAGAACTGCGCTCGCGGCGAATGGGGTGGCTATCTCGACCAAGCATGCGGAGAGAACGCAGAGCTGCGCCGCCGCGTGATGATCCTGCTTGACGCCCACGAGACTGCCGACAGTCTCATCGACCTCCAGGAACCGACTGCCATAAAGGGCGCTGGCTCCGCCGATTCCGAGCAACCCGGCACCATGATCGGCCCCTACAAGCTGCTTCAGCCGATTGGCGAGGGGGGCATGGGCACTGTGTACATGGCCGAGCAGACCCATCCGGTACGGCGCACCGTCGCGCTCAAGCTCATCAAGGCCGGCATGGACGGCCGCCAGGTCCTCGCAAGGTTCGGCGCCGAGCGCCAGGCCTTGGCCCTGATGGACCACCCCAACATCGCCAAGGTCTTCGAAGCCGGCACGACAGCACCAAGTCCGAGATCAGAAACTCGAAATTCGCAAGCAGAGGACCGAGCGATGCCGGTTGGTTCGGATTTCGAATTTCGTGCTTCGGATTTTTCCCGTGGTCGCCCCTACTTCGTGATGGAGCTGGTCAAGGGCGTCCCCATCACCACATTCTGCGACGAGCGCAGGCTCACGCTCCGCGAGCGACTCGAGCTATTCGTCCCCGTCTGTCAGGCGGTGCAGCATGCCGCACCAGAAAGGGATCATCCACCGCGACCTCAAACCTTCTAACGTCCTGGTCGCGCTGTACGACGGCAAGCCGGTCCCGAAGGTCATCGACTTCGGCGTGGCCAAGGCGACCGGTCCGCGCCTCACCGACCAGACGCTCTACACCGAATTTGGGGCAGTGGTCGGCACGCTGGAATACATGAGCCCCGAGCAGGCGGAGCTCAACCAGCTCGACATCGACACCCGCAGCGACATCTACAGCCTGGGCGTGCTGTTGTACGAGCTCTTGACCGGCTCGACCCCACTCGAGCAAAAGCGGCTGAAATCCGTGTTGCTTCTTGAGGTCCTTCGCCTGATCCGCGAGGAGGAATCTCAGCGGCCGAGCGATCGGCTCTCGACGACCGATGAGCTCCCCTCGATCGCGGCATGCCGGCACGTCGAGCCGCGGAAGTTGAGCGGTCTGGTGCGAGGCGAGCTCGACTGGATCGTGATGAAGGCGCTGGAGAAGGACCGCAATCGGCGGTACGAGACGGCCAACGGTTTGGCAGCCGATCTGCGGCGCTATCTGGCCAACGAAGCGGTGCAGGCGTGCCCGCCGTCGGTCCATTACCGGCTGAGCAAGCTCGCGCGGAAGCACCGCGCGGCTTTGGCGACGACTGCGGCGCTCGCATTCTTGCTGCTGCTCGCGGCGGCGGTGAGTGCGTGGCAGGCGGTCGCGGCCACGCGGGCCAACCGGGCGGCGACCAAGGCCCACGCAACGACCCGCCTGGAACGAGACCGCGCGTTCAAGGCCGAAGCGATGGCGCGCGACGACCGCGACCGGGCGATCAAGGCCGAAGGCCAGGCAACCAGCTCGGCGAAGCAGGCCCAAACCGAAGCGGCGATCGCCCGGGCAGTCAACGACTTCCTCCAAAAGGACCTGCTGGCCGAGCCCACGCCCAAGCAGAACGCTCGCGACCGCCACGTGACCGTCGAGGCGGTGCTGAACAGGGCGGCGGCACGGATTGCCGGTAAGTTCGACGACAATCCCGCGGTCGAGGCCGCGATCCGCCAGACCGTCGGCGACACTTACATGGAGCTGGGCCTTTACCCGGAGGGCCAGCCTCACCTCGAGCGCGCCCTCGAGCTCCGCCGCCGAGTGCTCGGCCCGGAGCATCCCGACACCCTCGCGTCGATGAATAACCTGGCCATGCTCTACGAGGCTCGCGGCCAGTACGACAAGGCCGAGCTGCTCAACACGCAGGCGGTGGAGCTCAAGCGCCGCGTGCTCGGCCCCGAGCATCCCGAGACCCTGATGTCGATGAACAATCTGGCCACACTTTACAAGGCTCGAGGCCAGTACGAGAAGGCCGAATCGCTGCACACGCACGTGCTGGAGATCGTGCGCCGCGTGCTCGGTCCGGAGCATCCCGACACCCTGATGTCGATGAACAACCTGGCGGCGCTGTACGAGGCAGACGGCCACTACGACAAGGCCGAGCCGCTCTTCGCCCAGACGCTGGAGCTCAATCGCCGGATGCTCGGCCCTGAGCATCCCGCGACCCTGATGTCGATCAACAACCTGGCATTGCTGTATACGGACCAGGGCCAGTACGCGAAGGCCGAGCGCCTGTTCACGCAGGCGCTCGCGGTCAAGCGCCGCGTGCTCGGGCCTGAGCATCCCGACACGCTGAAAACCATGATCAACCTGGCGGTGGTGCTCGGCGCTCCCGGCCAGGACGACAAGACCGAGGCGCTGCACACGCAGACGCTTGAGGTCGCGCGCCGTGTGCTCGGGCCGGACCATCCCGACACACTGACGTCGATGAACAACCTCGCAATGACGTATAAGTCGCGAGGCCACTACGAGAAAGCCGAGCCGCTGTTCACGCAGGTCTTGGAAGACCGGCGCCGGGTGCTCGGGCCGGACCATCCCGACTCCCTGACGACGATGAACAACCTGGCAATCCTGTACCAGGCTCGCGGCGAGTACAAGAAGGCAGAGGCCCTGCAGACGAAAGAGCTGGAGATCGTGCGCCGCGTGCTCGGCCCAGAGCATCCCAACACGTTGACGTCGATGAGCAACCTGGCGGAGGTATCCAAGGTGCTGGGCCGCTATGAGAAGGCCGAGGCGCTGCAGACGCAGGCACTCGAGATCAAGCGCCGCGTGCTCGGCCCGGAGCATCCCAGCACCTTGGCGTCGCTGAATAACCTCGCAATGCTGTACCACTCGCGAGGCCAGGACGATAAGGCCGAGCCGTTGTTCGAGCAGGCGCTCGAGCTCAAGCGCCGAGTGCTCGGCCCAGAGCATCCCGGGACCCTCACGACGACGAACAACCTGGCGCTCGTGTACGACGCTCGGGGCCAGTACGAGAAAGCCGAGCCGCTGTTCACGCAAACGCTCGAGATCCAGCGCCGGGTGGTCGGGCCGGAGCACCCCAACACCCTGACATTGATGAACAACCTGGCGAGGATGTACGTCGCGCGCGGTCAGTACGAGAAGGCCAGACCGCTCTGCACTCAGGTGCTGGAGATCCAGCGGCGAAAACTCGCGAGCGATCATCCCCGGATCGCCGATACGATGGCCACGGTGGGACTCGTTCTGCTCAAGCAGCAAAAGTACGCGGAGGCCGCGTCGATTCTCCGTGAGTGCCTGACGATCCGTGAGGCCAAGCTTCCCGATGACTGGACGCGGTTTTACACCCAAAACTTGCTCGGCGGCAGCTTGCTGGGCCAGAAGGAATTCGCCAAGGCCGAGCCGCTGTTGCTGGCAGGCTACACCGGTATGAAAACCCGCGAGACCCGGATTCCCGCCCGATCCAAGGTTCTTCTGGCCGGCGCCGGCGCGCGGGTTGTCCAGCTCTACGAAGCCTGGGGCAATAAGGACAAAGCCCAAGACTGGCGGGCGAAGATCACCACGATCCCGGAGCTGCCAGCCAATCCCTTCGCGCCATGACCCCCGACCGTAGAGAGTTCTGAACCCAAACCGCGAGAACCCAACATCAAGCAGAGTCGGTCGTGAAGATGTTTCTGGAGCGAGCCCGCCGAACCCGCGGGCTTGCCGACTGGCTGAGCGAAGAAGAGATCACGCTCGAATGCCTGGCGGCAACGACTAAAAGCCCGTCGTAGTGGCCGTCGTCCCCGTGATGCTCGGACCGGTGCACATTCCCTGATCCGATTCGCAGCAACGTGGCCGATGAGGCCCATCGCGCAGCGGTTTCCTCATAGCCGCGGCGCTCGGCCTCGCGCCGGGATCGTTGGCCTTTCCGTTGGACCACGGACCGCTTCCATGAATAGGAAATCTTGACCATGTCGTTTCTCTCTCTTCCCGACTTGGGAAGATCCGGTCGCCGCCCGATCCCTTTCGAAAGTTGTTGCCATGTTGATATTCAATCGCGAATCCCAGGACGCCGATCGCATCCGGCACGATGCAAAGAGCCCCTCCGGCGATCGAGATCGTGAGAAAGACTCCCAGAATTGCCCGGTCGCAAGCAAAGCCGCTGCTCTCTGTCGGAGGTCTCCGTCCGATCCCGCATCGCGCATGCCGGAACCCGCACCGGTCTTGGAGGATAGTCTCCCCGGATCGGCGGGACTGATCCTCGCCGCTGGTCGATTCGTGTGGCGACTCCTCACGATCTGGGACAATCAGGTCGGGATGGCTGTCGTGCTCATCACGGCGCTCTTCGGGTTGTCCTGGTTTGCCGCCGACGTGTCTCGCCACGGAGAGAAGCCTGACATGTTTAGCGCTTCCTACGTCGTGCGTTTCGAGCGCGTCGAGGTGCGCCGTCTCTGGTTACCCGGGACCCTGATCGCGCTGGCGAGACACCAGTCGCGGTCTCCAGTGATCCGGGATCACCCAGAATTGCAGCAATTCCTCGAGTTTCAGAACCTGGAACACCTGAGTTACGCGATCACGATCAGAATCCATACGGGCAACGGCAACTTCGCGGAGCAAACGTGCGTTCGCTACCCTTACGACCAATCTCGCCATCTGGGAGAGCTGATGCAGGTCCTGGCCACTGCCGCGGGGAATCCGCCGCCCCGTTGCGAGCTGATCGATTGGGACTGGTCGAACGCCATCGTTCAGGTCGTGCCCGAGGATTCCTGGAATCGCAGCCCGCGTGATTTCGTCGTTCATCAGCTCAGCGACCCGTTTCCCCCCGGTGACCAGGAACTGTATCCGTAACAATTGCAACACTGGGACACGCCGCGCCCAGGACGATTGGATACGAGCCACCGCTGCCTGCTCGTTCGCGATTCGATCACTCTACGGATTCCGCTCGGGCGTTACGAAATTCGTCGCTAGTTTCGCACCGCGCGGGAGAACGCGAACCGGAACGGAGCCGATTGGCAACGACACTCGGCTCGGATGCAGGCCGCTGCAGACGCAGGACGTACTCGCCCCGAGCGTCGTTCACGAGCGCCGGGTTGTTCGTCGTCGTGAGGGGTTCCTTCGGCGAATTGCGGCCGCCTATCATGCTGCGGCCGCCGGGTATATCCTGAAGGACGGTTGTCCGTCCTCAGGGAGGTCACCTCCGAGCCGAGCCGGCGAAACGGCGGTCGGTGTCGGTCATGACAGTGGGACAAGCGGATGGCCCGGACGACCGTCCGCCATGACCAAAGTGACTCAGATCCTCGCGGCGATCGAGCAAGGCAACCCCCAGGTGGCCGAGCAACTGCTCCCCCTGGTCTATCAGGAGCTGCGTCGCCTGGCCGCTCAGAAACTCTCCCGCGAGGCGCCCGGCCAGACACTCGAGCCCACGGCCCTGGTCCACGAAGCGTATCTCCGCCTCGTGGACGTGGACGAGGCCCAGCACTGGGACAGCCGCGGCCACTTCTTCGCCGCGGCGGCTGAGGCCATGCGACGCATCCTGGTCGACGGTGCGCGCAGGAAACGAGCGAGTGTCCACGGCGGAGACCGGGCACGGGTCGAGCTGGCCGACGGCGATTGGCTCTCCCGCGCCACGCCGGACCAGATCGTATCGCTGGATGATTCGCTCTGCCGCCTCGCCGAGGACGATGCGGCGTCGGCCGAGATCGTCAAGCTTCGCCTGTTCGCCGGCATGTCCGTGGACGAAGCGGCCCGCTCCCTGGGCATCTCTCGCTCTGCCGCCTACCGGCACTGGACCTACGCCCGAGCCTGGCTGGTCGCCGAACGGCGAGGTTGAGGGCGGCCTCAAACGCGGCTCGTCTCGGAATTATTTTTCGACCCAGTGGGACGAACGGCGCGGCTTTTCCGCATTGCAGGATGGCGAGAGCCAACCAAGGGGGTCCGAGATGAACGTCGAGCCCGGACAGGCCAAGAGCATCTTCCTGCACGCGGTCGAGAACTGTGCCCGCGGCGACTGGGGTGCTTATCTCGACCAGGCGTGCGGAGAAAACGCGGAGCTGCGCCGCCGCGTGATGATCCTGCTTGACGCCCACGAGACCGCCGACAGTCTCATCGACCTCCCGGAACCGACTGCCACGAAGGGCGCTGGCTCCGCCGATTCCGAGCAACCCGGCACCAGGATCGGCCCCTACAAGCTGCTTCAGCCGATCGGCGAGGGGGGCATGGGCACGGTCTACATGGCCGAGCAGACCCAGCCGGTGCGGCGCACCGTCGCGCTCAAGCTCATCAAGGCCGGAATGGACAGCCGCCAGGTCCTCGCCAGGTTCGGGGCCGAGCGGCAGGCGCTAGCCCTGATGGACCATCCCAACATCGCCAAGGTCTTCGAAGCCGGCACGACAGCACCAAATCCGAAATCAGAAACCCGAAATTCGAAAGCAGAGGACCGCGCGACGCCTGTTGGTTCGGATTTCGAATTCCGTGCTTCGGATTTTTCCCATGGTCGCCCGTACTTCGTGATGGAGCTGGTCAAGGGCGTCCCCATCACCAGGTTCTGCGACGAACGCCGGCTCACGCTCCGCGAGCGGCTCGAGCTATTCGTCCCCGTCTGCCACGCGGTGCAGCACGCGCACCAGAAGGGGATCATCCATCGCGACCTCAAACCGTCCAACGTCTTGATCGCGCTGTACGACGACAAGCCGGTACCAAAGGTCATCGACTTCGGGGTGGCCAAAGCGACCGGTCCGCGGTTGACCGATCAGACCTTGTACACCGAGTTTGGGGCCCTGGTCGGGACGCTGGAGTACATGAGCCCTGAGCAGGCCCAGCTCAACCAGCTCGACATCGACACGCGCAGCGACATCTACAGCTTGGGCGTGCTGCTGTACGAATTGTTGACCGGCAGCCCCCCCTTCACCAAGAAGGACCTGGAAAAGGCCGGGATGCTCGAAATGCTGCGGGTGATCCGCGAGCAGGAGCCGTCGAAGCCGAGCACGAAGCTGAGCAAGCTAAGTAGCCAGCACGCTCCGCGTGATGGGCCCGGGCTCGTCTCGCGGAGCGAGAGAGATACTTTGGCCTCGATCGCGGCCTGCCGGCACGTCGAGCCGCGGAAGCTGAGCGGTCTGATGCGGGGCGAGCTGGACTGGATCGTGATGAAGGCGATCGAGAAGGACCGCAACCGGCGGTACGAGACGGCGAACGGCCTGGCGGCCGACTTGAGGCGGTACCTGGACGACGAGCCGGTCCTGGCGTGCCCGCCATCGGCGTGGTATCGCTTTCGCAAGTTTGCCCGGCGGCACAAACTCGGGCTGACGCTCGCCGGGATGTTCGCGGCCGCAATGCTTCTGGGAGCGGCCGGGTTGACGATGAGTACCGTTCTGATCTCTCGATCGTACAGAGCGGAACGAAAGGCCCACCGACAGGCGGAAGCGAATTTCGAGCGTGCGCGTGGGGCTGTGGACGAATTCTTCACAACGGTCAGCCAGAGCAAGTTGCTCGACGTACCCGGGCTGCAACCGCTGCGCAAGGAGCTGCTGGAAGCGGCGGTGCGGTACTATCGCACCCTGGCGGAAGAACGAAGTGACGACCCCACCGTGCGAGCCGGTCTTGCCGTGGCCCATTTTCGGCTGGCGTTAGTGAATTATGAAGTCGGCCGCACCAATGACGGCATTCGGGATCTCGACGCGGGTCTCGCTCTGGTGGAACAACTTCTCCAGCAGAATCCAAGCAATTCCGAGCTATTTCGACATATGTCGGGATTCTGGAAGGGAACGCGACGAATGTCGGGGTCGGCGACCGGGCCGAGTGATGTAGCCGCGGCGGATCGCACGTTAAAGAAGTTTCTGGAGTTCTGGGAAAGGCTTAGCTCGCAATACCCCGCACAGCCTGGCCTCCAGAGCGACCTGGCGACCATCTACAACAGATACAGCCAGTTTTTGGCATATAATGGACGGCCCGACGAAGCAGTCGCATCTTACCAGAAGGCTGTCGCCCACTGGGAGCGGCTCGTCCATGCTTACCCCGATGACCCTGAATATCAGGCCGCTCTGAGCCAAGAATATGAAGAATTGGCAGGCTCAGTCAGCGGAGATGGGAACCGCGAGGCCCAGGTGAAGCTGGCAGACAAGGCCTTCGCAATACGTGAAAAACTGGCGGCGAGTTACCCTGATGTCGCCCAGTACCAGCAGGACCGGGCGAAGAGTATCACTGCAAAGGCCGCCTTGCTTTTCGAGCGAGGAAAGACCACGGAGGCGGAAGCAATCTACCGTCTGGCACTCGAGAGCTGGCAGAGGCTCGCTGTGAAATACCCCAGTGCCTGCGTTTATCGTGTCGAGTTAGCTGCAACACTCGAGCGCCCGGGCGCTGTGGCAAAGCGCGCCGGCCGGCATCAGGACGCTGAGCAAGCTATCCGTCAAGCCTTGGAGCTCGAAGACGCGTGTACTCGCCGACGACCCGTCCATTTCCAGATGCTGCGAGCAACTGCTCGATAGCGTCCTTGGCCTCGCGAAGATACTCGAGGACGCAAGCCGAAACGCGGAGGCGGAGAACACCTATCGGATGGGCATCCAGACAGCGGAGAAGTTTTTGCTTCAGGTCCCAGAGGCAAAGTGGTGCCGCTCGAAGTTGGGCCGCGTTCACAATCACTACGGGCTCTTCCTCGCCCGAGAGAACCGGCTTCAGGATGCGGAGCAGGCCCACCGCTGCGCACTCGATATTTATGAAAAGCTCTCCAGCCTCATCCTAGGGCCAAAAGACCGGTGGCGCCGTCAGGAGCTGATGTGGACGCACGGAAACCTTGGGCTCTTGTTGAATAACACCGGTCGCCCGACGGAAGCTGAGAAAGTCTTTCGTCAGGCGATCGCGGAGGGTGAAGCGCTTGAACACGATTTCCCTCATCAAGGCTACATGAGCTGGTTGGCCAAAGGGTACTCGAGTCTTGCTAGCTCACTGACGGCCCAGGGCAAACCGGAAGACGCAGAGAAAGCTTACCGCAAGCTTCTCGAACGGGCGCCACATAGCGCGCTGATACATAACAACTTCGCCTGGCTCTTGGCGACATGCGCCGATCCCAAGCTTCGCAATGGCAAGCGTGCGGTGGAACTGGCCAAGAAGGCCGTCGAGCTGGAGCCGAAGCAAGGAATGTGGTGGAACACGCTAGGCGCCGCCCACTACTGTGCCGGCAACTGGAAGGATGCTCGACCGCGCTCGAAAAGTCGATGGAGCTCCGCGACGGCGGCGACGCCTTCGACTGGTTCTTCGCGGCAATGGCCCACTGGCACCTCGGCAACAAGCCACTAGCTCGCTCCTGGTACGACAAAGCCGTCACCTGGATGGAAAAAAACCAGCCCAAGGATGAGGAGCTCATCCGCTTCCGCGCCGAAACCGCGGCCCTGCTCGACGTGAAGGAGAGGACAAACTAACCCGGAAGGCACCGAGGGCAGAGTTCAACTTCCCATCGAATCGCCCGTCATTTCCGAGTGGCGGATGCCTCCGGGTTTTCCCTGCGTCCCAGAAGAACGGCCAGTGACGTTCTGCGTTCACGCAGCGCCAACACCGCCCGGCCGCTCGGTCTGCGCGCTCGTCGCGCTGCCCTGCTCAGGCAGGCCCGTCCTCAAGCGCGGAGTCGAAGGCAAAAATCATGTCTACACCCAGTTCACCCGCCGGACCAGCACTGGACCTCGACCCCCTGAAGGCCGAGGCTCCGGCGCCGTTGCAGGCGGTTCACACGACCAACTTCCCCGCGCTGGTGCGGCAGCTCGGCGCGTCGCTTCTGGTCTCCACCTCCCCGGCTGGCAAGCTCGTGATGGATCGCGACGACGGCGACCACCTCAACACCCACTCCGGCACCTTTCAGGCCCCGATGGGCATGGCCCTGGCCGGATCCCCTGAAGCCGTCGCCGGGCGCTGAGTCTCGTCCGCCGCAGTCGCCGTGAGCGCCGATCCCGCGCCATCGCGGTGAAATAATTCAGTCGCCGCGGTGGGACCGGCACACGCAGCCGAGTTCGGCGAACAGAAAGGTTATGGTTTTTCGCAGCCATCATCTTCTGCGGTTTTATCCGCGTGCATCCGCGTTCATCAGCGGCCAAAATTCTCTGCGGTATTCGCCTTCTCCCGGCAAACGAAAACTTGATTAGCCACAGATAAAGATGATGAACACGGATAAATGCTGTGGGAACGTGAACCGGATTCGGCGTGCTGCGTGACTTGGACAATCCGCCGCTGCCCGTCGAGCGGTCCTCGCAGCCGAGATCGGCGGGCTGACGATCTCTCGTTCTTCGCATCCATCAGCTTCCGCGGTTTTATCCGTGTGAATCTGTGTGAATCTGTGGCTAAAAACTCTTCGCGGGATTTGTCTGTTCTCGCGAGCAACCTCAAAAATGATCCCACGCATCGCAAGTCTCTCTCGTCGCCACGCAGAACCCCGTCCGTTTCCGCGTCGGTCCGCGCCTTCCGTGGTCAAAACTCTTCCTCGTGAATCCCCTGGAGATCATCTCGGCGACTGCGACGATCGAGCCGCCCTCGATCCAGACGCTCGCCAGCTCCGGAACCCGGACCCGAACAGTCAAAATCCGACGAGCAAACCCAAACGCGCTGAAAACGTGATCACCACAAAAAACCAAGAGCCCATTCGAGTTGCGGCGAATTCTGAGGTGCATTCGCGACTTGACAACCGGGGAGCAAAGCCAGCGGCAGCGGTGGGGCAGACAGGAGAGCGGAAATAACTATCTGGGTCTGCCGTCAGTAGACGGTGACTTTTGCAACAAATCGATGTTCGACAGGACGAGCTGACACCACTCGTTCCTGCGATTGAGCGCCGTCGGTCAGCGTGTCGATGCCTTGCGGTGAGCCCACGAACGTCTGGTCGGGAAAGCGGTAATGCGCGAGGATGCTGGCGAGGATCCGCTCGCCGATGTAGGAATTCAGCCACATGCCGGCCAGGTACTGGAGCCGCAGGTTGCGGTCGGTGTTGATCTGGGCGCCCCGCGACCAGTCCGCGAGCGAGGACGCTCCTCCGGCGTAGGTGCCGAGCAAATCGATCCCCTCTTCCGGTACGACCACGACACCGTCGGTCCCCTCCTTGATCTCGCCGAATCCGACGTCGTGGAGCGACTGCTTCACGAGCTGATGATCCGGACGGTCCAGGCGCTGTTGCAGCTCGTCGACGTTGATCACCGTCGGCTCGACTTGCCCGAACAGGACGGCGTCGTAACCGTGGCCTTCGCGCTCATTGCTCCACAGGATGCCATGGGGGAAGACTTGGAAAAAGGTCGCGATCACGCTCTTGGTCGTATCGAGGTTGCTCTCGTTGAAGGGGAACCAGAGGCAGACGCTCCCACCCGGGTTCAGGTGATCGCGGCACATCCGGTAGTACTCCACCGTGTTGAGCGCGGCGCAGCCCTTGACCCATGGATCGATCGGGTCCGAGGTGATGATGTCGAAATTCTCATGCGTGGTGCGCAGGAAATGCCGGCCGTCGTCGTAGACCACCTCGACCTGCTTGCCGTTGACCATGTGAGGGTTTTCGCGAGCGACGCCGTCAACAATGTGGTAATTCTCCTTCCCGAACATCGGCGTCACCACGGTCGGCACCAAGGGCTCGATGTCGCAGATGACGATGCGCTTGACGTCAGGGTGCAGGACAAACGTGCCGGCGGTCACGCCCGCGCCGCAGGCCACGACCAGCACAGTCTCGGGCTTCTTGTGCAAAAGCGCCGGGATGTGTCCCAGCATGCGCTGCAGCCGCATGTCGACGGGCAGGGTCGAGGCCTGGATCTTGCCGGCGCCGTGGAAGCTGCGCACTCCGTCCCGCGTCATCGTGACCGCGACCGAGACGTTCGTTCCCTCGCCGACGTACGTGCAGAAAACGTCCGGGTTGCCGGGCTCGCTGGGTACGTCCGTGACGATGCCCGGGGCCGAACGCGACAGCCAGGTGGACGTCTGCCGTCCGAACGCCACGATTTCCCACGGCACGGGCGTCACGCTCCAGGCGAGCCAGCCGGCCGCCATCAGCCCGGCCGCGCCGCCCAGCCGCGCCGCGACGGTCGCCCGCTCGAGGACCGGCAACAGTGCCAGAAGCGCCGCCGCCGCGGCGAGCCCGACCAGGGCGCGCTCGGCGCCAGCCGTGCCGATCCGGGGGATCAATATCAGGCTAAAGACCAGGGCGCCCGCGATCGCGCCGATCGTGTTGGCGGCGTAGACCCCGCCGACCAGCCGCCCGGGGTCCTGGCCGCGAGCGGCGACCGCCGCAAGCGCCAGCGGGAAGCTCGCTCCCCACAGGCACGCTGGGGGCAGGACGGCCCAGAGGCAGCGCACCATGTCCACCTGGAAGTTGAACCAGGGGCTCGGCGCCATGCCGGGAACGATCGGCCAGTAGGGAAGCGACCGGGCGATCATGAACGCGGTCCACGCGATGGCCGCGGTCAAAAGCCACTGGCAGGCGCCGAGCGCCGCCCGCGCCGACGCGGCCCGCTGCGCCAGCAATGCGCCCAGGCTGCTGCCGATGCCCAGGCCGGTCAGGAACACGGCCAGGATCAGAGAAAACGTGTACACGGTGCCGCCGAGCAACAGCGAGAGCAGACGGGTCCAGACCACCTCGGCACCGAGCGCAGCCATCCCCGAGAGGGCGATCGCCAGATACACGCCCCAGGCGCCGGGAATGACCGCGGCGCTCCCCGGCGCAGCGATGTCGGGCGACGCTTCGTATCCGGCGGTTGCCAGCACGAGCGCGATCACGGCCACGGTCAGATTGAGGGCAAAGGCGACATACGTGGCCGTCGCCGCGTCGTGCACGCGCAGCAGGTAAAAGCCGGCCAACAGACAGCCGAGCACCGCGCCGGCGATGTTGCCGCCGTAGAAGAAACCCAGCCACGACACGCCGTCGGGACCGCTCTCAACCCAGCGCGCGATCGCCGGCAGCGTCGCGCCCATCAGCAACGTCGGCGGCAGCAAGCACACCCCGGCGACGGTGCCGCGAAGCAGGATGCCCGGCGGTCCGTGTGCGGCGTAGCGCACATACATCTGCTCGATAGAGGGCATGCCGAAGAGCACCAACAGCCCCAGGGCGCCAATCGCCAGCTCGAGCAGCGCGTACACGCGCAGGGGGTGCCGGCGGTGCGAGACGAGGCGCGGCAACAGCAGACTGCCGAGGCACATGCCCCCCATGAACGTCCCCAGCAGCACGCCCAGCGAAACCGCGGTCGAGCCGATCACGAGCTGCAAGAGCTGGAGCCAGACGACTTCGTAGATCAAGGCCGCACAGCCACTGCCGACGAACAACACAAGCAGCGCGGGCAGATTTCGACGGACCGCGGCCGGACCGGGCGGAGAGGTCAGGTCGTGTGAGGTCATCGCGCGGCTGTCTCCCGGAAATCCACCCCGGCCCCACACATTCGCACGTCCCGCGGTTGGCGACCTGGCAATCAATCGCGGAAACACACGATCGCGCGCCTGCCGAGCGGGACTCTCGCGCCAGGCCGCGGTCGATCGGTTCCAAAGAGGCCCCTCCATGATGTCGCGTTCCCCACCCCGCCTCAATCCCATCTCGTGGAGATTGAACGATGTCGGGCGCTTCTCCGCTCCAGGCGCGCTGGCCGCCTCGCAATCGCTCAGCCAGGTCGTGGCGCTGGCTGAGTGCTCGCCGCCGCCGGCGAGCAGGCAAATCCCGGTTGTTCAGAGTCGCAGCAGCCTCAGCAGTCCCTCGACCGGCTCGAATCCCGAGATGTACGTAGCGTCGCCGATCCAGTCGCCGAAGGTGCGGCGATGCCCCACGGCGACGACGCGAATCCCCGCGGCGCGCGCGGCGGCGATTCCTGACGGAGAATCCTCGATGGCGACTGACGATCTGGCGGAGATCCGCAGCCGTTTCAAGGCAAGTTGGTAAGCCTCGGGAGCCGGTTTCACTGCGGTCGCGTCTTCCTTGGCAATGATCGTCTCGAACGCGTCGGCCAGTCCGGTGGCAGCGAGCACCGTCGTGATGTTCTCGCGCCACGTGCCCGAAACAACCGCCAGCCGGACTCGTCCCTGTAGCTTCTTGACCAGCTCGGCGACCCCCGGATACAGGCGCGGCGAATCCGCGAGCATGCGCACCGTCAGGGTCTGCTTGCGGCGGACCCAGTCCTCGATCTTGTCAGAGACAATGCCGCGAATCGCGAACAGCTCTCCCAGGAATTCTCGGTCGTCGATCTCCGCCGACCGCGCCGCGACCTCATCGGGCACCTGCCACCCCATGACCGCGAGCGTGCGCTGCCAGGCCACGATGTGATGGTTCTCGGTTTCCGCGATCACGCCGTCGAAATCGAAAAAAACGACTTTCAACGCCATGAGCTGTCGTCAGTCCGCCAGACGGATGGAAGGCACCGGAGGCGACCGCAATTATCACGAATCGCGGGCATGCCCGTCAAATCAATTGACAAGCCCAGCCAGCAGCGCTATGTTGCGATCCGGGACATCCGCGCGCTTCTGAATTCAAGACCAGCGGAACACCCTCTCTTCCTGCCCTTTGCCGCGATCGACCGAGAACGCACCCGGTCGGCCCGATAGACATTCACTGAACTCACTGATTTGGGAGAACGCACCATGGCACGACCCACCACACTGTTTACCGGCCAGTTTGCCGACCTGACCCTGGAAGTCATCGCGGAGAAGGCGAGCAAGTGGGGTTATGACGGAATCGAGCTGCCGTGCTGGGGCGACCACTTCAACGTGCAAAAGGCGTCAAGCGACGCCGGCTATTGCAAGGGGCGACACGACCTGCTCGCCAGGTATGGACTGAAGTGCTGGGCGATCTCGAACCACCTGACCGGGCAGCTCGTGCTCGATCACAACGACGCGCGAACCGACGACTGGGCGCCGGCTGCGGTGCGTGGCGACGCCAAGAAAAAGACGGAGTGGGCCATCCAGGAGATGAAGGACACGGCCCGGGCCGCACAGCGGCTGGGTGTGAAGGTGGTCAACGGCTTCACCGGGTCGTCGATCTGGCACCTTTTGTACTCGTTCCCGCCCGTCGCCGATGCCACCATCGAGGCCGGTTTCAAGCTGTTCGCCGAACGCTGGAACCCGATCCTCGACGTTTTCAAGGAATGCGGCGTCAAGTTTGCGCTGGAAGTCCATCCGACCGAGATCGCCTTCGACATCTATACAGCCGAGCGCGCACTCAAAGCGGTCAACCACCGGCCCGAGTTCGGCTTCAACTTCGATCCCAGCCATTTGCACTGGCAGATGGTCGATCCTGTGGAGTTCATCCGGGCCTTCCCGGATCGCATCTATCACGTGCACGTCAAAGACGCGGCCCGGACTCTCGACGGCCGGTCCGGCATCCTCGCATCACACCTCAATTTTGGCGATCCGCGCCGCGGATGGGACTTCCGGTCGCCCGGGCGTGGACAGATCAACTTCGAGGAGATCGCCCGCGCGCTCAACCAGATCGGGTACGAAGGGCCGCTCTCGGTCGAGTGGGAAGACTGCGGGATGGATCGCGAATACGGCGCGGCCGAGGCTGCTCGTTTCGTGAAGGAAAGGATGGGCTTCAAATCGGCCGGCCGACTGTTCGATTCCGCATTCTCCGAGGGAAAGACCTGATCCCGCTCGCCGCGGCGCGGTCACGACCACGCGCGTCGGACGAACCCGCTCGCAGCGGTCGAGCCGACCGATCGGGAAGGCACGCCCTCGCCGGCTTACCGAAGCGACGGCAAGTGCCGCGCGCGGACCGCGGCACGGGCGATATCCGGGTTGCGGGTTACCCGGAGCGACGTGTTAAATGAATGGCGCTGCGCAAGGGATGCCGGCGACCTGGGTTTGCCATCCTTGGGAGATGAGCACGCGGCATGGGCCATCGAGCCACGGGGAGGCCAGACGAGCATGAGCGGTCCGATCGTCCGTAAATACGGATTTCCCAATTTCGACAAGATCTTCGGCGAACGCCCGCTTCAGCATGGCGCCGATGAGGGCGAATCGTCGGAGGCACCGCCCGCAAAGGGCAAGGCCGGCGAACCCAAGAAGAAGGCGCCGGCCAAGCCGAAGAGCTCGAAGCCGAAGAAGGCATAGCGGAATTGCCGGGCACTTCATGAGGCATCGTGGCGGCGCCGGGCGCCGACGCCCCTGATGCGGCAAAGCGGTCGTTCCGCCCCGGCAGCGATCACTTGAGAATATCGTTGAGCAACGCAGCGAGCCGTACGCCTGACCGGGCGAGCCGGTCGACCGCCATCGGCAGGTTGATCCGTTCGTACTCACGTCCAATGGCGTCGCCGGAGCGGAGCGTGAACTTGGTTCCGGGAACCAGGTAGGCGCGGCGTCCGACTTCAAGGCTCTCGTTGGCCCAGTCCTCGACGCGCCCTTTGACCCAGTCACGCGAGTGCGGCTCGCGCGCCGCGATCTCCAGCTCGCGCATCAGCTCGTTTTCGTTCCGAAATCCCTGGTTGAAAAGCCCGGAATCCCAGACCTGGTGCAGGTTGGTATTCTCGTAACGGCCGTATCGCAACTGGAGATTGTTGCCTCCCCGATCGTTGCGATCGGCCACGTGCATCGGCTGGTGCAAGTCCTGGACGAGATGGATGAAGAAGCGCAGCGCCTCGCGCCGCCGGCGCGCGGGGCGTTGCGATTGCCCAGTACCGCGCGGAATTCCGGGATCTTGGATACGACGCACCCTTGCGGCCGGCAATCGCGTGAATCGTAGTGCGGGGCCGAGATCGGAACATTGACGAAGTGCCACCCGGCGCTGCCGCGGATCTCGCGGCTGTTGTCGTCGGCCCAGGTCGATGCATCCGCCAGGGATTCGCCCGGCTCGAGCAGTTCGCGGATGAGAGCGCGCGCCTGGGGTGTGAGCCGGGATTCCGCGAGCTTGGCCGACGCGCGATGCCCGCGCGGCCCCCAAGCCCAGGCGGGCGACGCGAGGCCGAGCACAACGAGCATCGGTCCGGCCAGGGCCAGGAGCCGACGTACCGGGAGGGCTGGTCGCAGGCTCCCCGGACGCGCCGCGGGTTTGGTTCGCGGGACGGGGTTGCTCTTTTCTCTCTGTGGGGCGAGGCGGAACCGGCCCATCGTGATTGGCTCCCAGCTTTCCAGTCGATACGTGACGGCGCGGCGCGGAAATCGCCGCCGGCCGATGCGGCCCGGCAGATCGTCGCCTGAGCTGGCCTCATTATTGGAGGTAACTTGGGCGTTCTGGTGCTCGGGCGGCGCGCCGAGATCGCATCAGCATAGACGGCGCGCGCGGGCTTCTGCTAGTGTGACGATCAAACGACAAAAGGCGCGTCACGACTTTTCCGCAGAGAGGCCCATGATGGCGTTGGTCGACCCCTATTCACCGTGTCCCTGTGGAAGCGGACAGAAGTATAAGTGGTGCTGCCAGAAGGTCGAAGCGTACCTCGAACGCGCTTCGCGACTACTGGAGAACGGTCAGGTCGAGTCGGCCATGAAGCCGCTTGACGAGGGGCTGGCCCAGGCGCCGGACAACGTGTCGCTGCTGTTGCGCAAAGCCCTGGTTCACCTTCACCAGAGCGAACCGGAACCTGCCCGGAACGTCTTGCGGACTCTGTTGCAGAAGCAGCCATCTCACCTGGGTGCATCCATTTTGATGACCCGGCTCGTGTTCGAGACGGAAGGTCCCACCCAAGGCATCGCCCAGTTTCAGCAGGCGCTTTCCGCCGCGCCCCGAAGACCGAGGGCAGCTCGCATCCCTGGCCTCGTTCCTCGGCTCGGCGCTGGCCAGAGCCGGGTTGCCCGCGGCCGCGCTCAAGCACCTCGAGCTTGCCGTGCAGCTCGGCGACCAGGGCGAGAGTTCCTTGGGCGCACTGCGATCGCTCAGGGCCAACACCGAGTTTTCGGCCTGGGAGAAAAACCCGTATCGGCTATCGCCGCCGCCGGACCATGTCTCCGACGCGTTTCGCGAATCGTTCGAGCGCGCGATCGGATGGGCCGACGAGGGGCTCTGGTCGTCCGCCGCATCGGCTTTCGAGCTGCTGGCCGCGGGCACGGGCTCAGGCGCGCTCGCGGACCGCAACCGCGGGCTGTGCTGCCTGTGGTTGGCGGATCACGACGCGGCGGTCAAGGCACTGCGACGCTACATCGCGCGCACCGGGCCTAGCGAGGATACCGTCGATCTCGAGTCGCTCTGCCAGGCAATCGAAACGCGACCACCGCAACACCTCGTGGAATTCGTACATCTGAGCTGGCCCATCCGAAATCGGGACGGGCTGATCGCGGCCTTGCGCCAACCCGCTCGTTGACGAAGGGGAAGAGCGCCCTCTCGAGCCCGACGACGAGGACTCGCCCGACGTCATGCAGTTCTTCCTGCTCGATCGCCCCCAGGTCGAGGCAAGACCTGGTCTTTCGCGCCACGACATCCCCACCTACCACGGAGAAGTGCTGGTCGGCGAGCAAACCGTGTTCCTCGAGGCATACGACGACGGCCGGCTCGACAATCTGGCCGACCGCTTCACCGCGCTGGCGGGCACGAATATCCCTCCGGCTCATCCCCGGACGAAGGTCATCCTCCGCACTCCGCGACATGTGCTGGCCTTGACGTGGCGATGGAGGATGCCCAGGGGCGTCTCGGACGCCGACGTCGAGCGCCTCGACTGCCCAGCAGAGGGCGCACATCGTTCAGGAGATCTGGACGACGACTCCCCAGCCGGCCCTACGCGGTCGAACACCCGGGCAGGCCGGCAAGGCCGGTGATTCCGAGACCGTGCTGCGCGCGCTGGTTCGCGGTTTCGAGGCCGGCGACGACCAGAGCTTAGTCTCGTCCGAATCGAGTCCGCTGCGCACGAAGCTCCACCTCGCGCCAGAGCCGGCCATCGATCCGGAACGCGTCGACATCGAACAACTTCACCTTTCCCGCCTCCCGCTGGTCCCGGTCGAGCGGCTCGACGACGATCGACTGCTTGCCCTTTACCACCGGTCGCGCACCTGGGGCGAGCCCAGCGTGATGAATCAAGCGGCCCGGGTGATCGATCAACGACCATCACTTTTGAGCAAGGGCCAGATCTCCGCCCTGCACCTCTACGGCGACCTCGCGGTCGAGGCCGCCTCGAAACACGATCGCGCCTTGGCGGCGGACCTGATCGCGCGCGGGCGCGGCCTTGATTCGCCGATCGCGGGGCCCGCAAACGCGATCGCATGGGAGATGGTCGAGTTTCAGATCGCGATGATGCTCGAAGAACCGGAGGTCTGGGTTCCTCGGCTGGCCGTGATCATGGAGCGACATCGCACCAATCGCGACGCGATTTCCGCAGTACTCTTGCGGCTGGTGAGCCTGGGCTTGGTCCAGGCCATGGTCGACCCGAAGCGTCCGGGCCAGTTGATGCTCGACACGACGATCCTCCAAACGTATATGAGCGAATATGGTCCGAGGATCACAACCGCCACGGGTGAGCTGGGCGCCGCCGCGGCGCAAGGCGGGATCTGGACACCCGATTCCGCCGCCGCCCCCTCGCCGGTCTGGACGCCTGGCTCCGCGTCACCCGTCCCGCGGCTGAAGGAAACGCCCAAGCTCATTCTCCCCGGCCAATAATCGCGGGCCGGCGGCGCCCGCCCGCGATTCGCCGGTTGCCGGTTTTCGGCCGGCCGGCCGAAAACCGACGTAAACCTAGAGGCCGGTTCTTATTGTAGGTGGGAGCACCCGACCGATGGGTCGTGCGGTCGCGCTGCAAGCGCGACCGATCGTACCGGTTAAGACGGTGGCCTCCGGCACGAAGTTTGTCACCGCGCGAAGCCGGCCGTAGTAGATTGGAATAGAGGGGGCGAAAAACCGGCGACGGAGCGCGCGAACGGCGTTCTCGAACAAAGCTCCAACATTGGTTCGCTTGACAGGTAATCGAATTCGGGGTTGTAATAAACGTGACGGGCGGGAGTTTGGATCGCAGTAACTCTCGGCCCGGAGCGTAGGTGCAAGCGTGGAGACCACATCGTCCGTACCCCCGGACTTTTTGATCTGCAATAGGCCCGAGAACTTCCGACTCATTCGGGCACGCCTCATCGTCGACGCGGTGAGTTGACAATTTGGCCGAGCCGTCACAACGATCTCGATGAGGACGCTCCAGGCGTGCGCAACGGGCGGCCTGGAGTTGTGAGCGGTTTGATGATCGGGGCCCCGTCGAACCCTTGTGTCGATGGCCGCGTCAGAGCCAGATGGAGCTGCCTTCAGGAGGGAAACACCCCATGTCCACTGGATCGGATTTGATCATCCTGATTTCCAGTCGCCAGAACCTGGACGACTATCAAAAGAAACACTGGACCGGCTCGTTCGGCGAGTACCTCGAGGCCGTGCAGGGTGATTCCAAGGTCACGCGAACGGCCTATCAGCGGCTCTACGATATGATCACCGGCCACGGCAGCGAAGAGATCGTGGTCAACAAGGAAAAGCTGACCCGCTACAAGTTCTTCGAGGATCCGGAAAACGAAGGCCAGGATGCGATCTTCGGCCTGGAACGGACCTTGATAACCTTTGTCAATATTCTCAAGAGCGCCGCCAATGGTTATGGAACCGAACGGCGTGTCCTGCTCTTGCATGGCCCGGTCGGCAGCTCCAAGAGCACGCTGGCGCGGCTGCTGAAGAAGGGGCTCGAGCGCTACTCACGCGTCGACGATGGCAAATTGTTCAGCTTCTCGTGGAGGGAGGAGGGACCCGACGGGGAAGAGACTTTTGCCCCATGCCCGATGCACGAGGAGCCGATGCACCTGATTCCTCAAGAGCATCGAGCCGAGGTGACCGCCGTTCTCAACCAGGACCGCGGCCAGCAAGATTTTCACGTCACGATCGAAGGCGATCTCTGCCCGTTTTGCCGCCAGATGTTCAACGAGCGGATGGAACGATACGGGGGCGACTGGTCGCGCGTCATCACAGACGTGCCGCGTGCGGCGCGTCATCCTCTCCGAGCAGGATCGCATCGGCATCGGCACCTTCCAGCCCAAGGACGAGAAAAACCAGGACGCGACCGAGCTTACCGGCGATATCAACTATCGCAAGATCGCGGAATACGGCACCGAGAGCGACCCCCGCGCATTCAATTTCGACGGCGAGTTCAATATCGCCAACCGCGGCATCATCGAATTCATCGAGGTCCTCAAGCTCGACGTCGCTTTCCTTTACGACTTGCTCGGCGCGAGCCAGGAACACAAGATCAAGCCCAAGAAGTTTGCTCAGACCGACATCGATGAGGTCATCATCGGTCACACCAACGAGCCGGAGTACAAGAAGCTCCAGTCCAACGAGTTCATGGAGGCGCTGCGCGACCGGACCGTCAAGATCGACGTACCGTACGTCACGCGCCTGGCGGATGAGGTCAAGATCTACGAGAAGGACTACAACAGCCGCAAGGTGCGCGGCAAGCGGCTGGCGCCGCACACCCTCGAGGTCGCCGCGATGTGGGCCGTGCTCACCCGCCTCGAGGAACCCAAGAACGCCGGCCTGACCTTGATGCAAAAGCTCAAGCTGTATAACGGCAAGACCCTCCCGGGCTTTACCGAAGACAACATCAAAGAGCTGCGCGAAGAGGCCGAGCGCGAGGGCATGCACGGAATCAGCCCGCGCTACGTCCAGGACAAGATCTCCAATGCCCTGGTCGCCCATCCCAACGAGCGATCGATCAACCCGTTCATGGTCCTCAACGAGCTCGAGGCAGGCCTCAAGCATCACTCGCTGATCAACAGCGAGGAGACGCGCAAGCACTACCGGCACCTGCTCTCCCTCGTCAAGGAGGAATACGAAGACATCGTGAAAAACGAAGTCCAGCGCACCATCGCCGCCGACGAGGATGCCCTCACCCGCCTCTGCGGCAACTACATCGACAACGTCAAGGCCTACACCCAGCGGGAAAAGGTCAAGAACAAGTACACCGGCCAGACCGAAGAGCCCGATGAGCGCTTGATGCGTTCGATCGAGGAAAAGATCGACATTCCCGAGAGCCGCAAGGACGACTTCCGGCGCGAGATCATGAACTACATCGGCGCCCTGGCCCTCGACGGCAAGAAGTTTGACTATCGCACCAACGAACGGCTCCAGAAGGCCCTCGAGCTCAAGCTGTTCCAGGACCAGAAAGACACGATCAAGCTCACCAGCTTGGTCTCCAGCGTCGTCGATAAGGACACACAGGAGAAAATTGACATCGTCAAGGCCCGGTTGATTCGCAACTACGGCTACGACGAAGACTCGGCCACCGACGTCTTGAACTATGTCGCCAGCATCTTCGCCCGCGGCGACGTCAAGCGCGGGAGCCATTGAGTCGTCGGCTCGTCCCCCGGCGTCCGACGTGGATTTGGGAGCAACCTGAGGAGATTGGTCCGCCCCGCGCCGTCGCCGGTGGAATGGCGCTGGTCGCTCATGGACTTGAGCGATTCACCCAGACCTCGCCATCGTCGTGATCGGCCAGTCAGTCAAGAACGCCGCGCAACGGGTGTAGTCGAAGCGCACGCGACCGCACGAAAACGAAAACATCTCGGCAATTGGCTTGGACACCAATCGGGTCGAGGAATACAATTTGCTAGGGGATACTGGGGGGCATCGGCACCCGCGACCGGACAGAGAGGCAGCCGAACCGACCTCGACCCGCACCTACCCGTCATTCCTTGGCCGCTGATCCCCTGAAGATCTTTCGTTTTTCGGCTTGGTGGACCGCTAAAGCCGGAATGCCCTATGCTGCGCTTCCAGGCAAGGAGTGGTCCCGTTCGAGGCAGTTGTCATTGGGCCGCGACAGCACGCGGCGAGGACCGGATAGCCGTGGTTCGAAAAATCGATCGCGATGCCAATCGGTTCAAACAGATCGTTCGCGGCAAGATCAAGTCGGACCTGCGTAAGTACATTACGCACGGCGAGCTGATCGGCAAAACCGGGGGCGAGTTCGTTTCGATCCCTTTGCCGCAGATCGAGATCCCCGAGTTCCGCTACGGCACCAAGAACCGCGGCGGCGTTGGCCAGGGCCCGGGTGACGTCGGCACGCCGATTGGCCGCTCAAGCGACGGCGAGGGGGGCACGGGCGCCGGCGATGCGCCGGGCCAGCACATTCTGGAAGTCGAGCTCACCATGGACGAGCTGGCCCAGATCATGGCTGAAGAGCTCGCGTTGCCGCGGATCGCGCCCAAGGGACGGGCCAATATCGTCGAGGAAAAAGACCGATACACCGGCATCCGCCAGGCCGGGCCCGAAAGCCTGCGCCACTTCAAGCGCACCTACAAGAAGGCGCTCAAGCGCCAGATCGCCTCCAACACCTACGACCCCCGCGAGCCGCTCGTCATTCCCATCCGTGAGGACAAGCTCTATCGCTCGTGGAACCCGATCTCCCTACCCCAGTTCAACGCGGTCGTCTTCTACTTGATGGATGTCTCCGGATCCATGACCGACGACCAGAAAGAAATCGTTCGCGCCGAGGCGTTCTGGATCGATGCCTGGCTCAAGAGCCAGTACGACGGCGTCACGACCCGCTACATCATTCATGACGCCGTGGCGCGCGAGGTCGACGAGCATACCTTTTACCACACCCGCGAGAGCGGCGGCACCCGCATCAGCTCCGCCTATAACCTCGCCAACAAGATCACCGACGAGCAACATCCCCAGATGGACTGGAACATCTACATTTTCCACTTCTCCGACGGCGACAACTGGGGCGAAGACAACCGTCAATGTATCAGCCTCTTGCGCGAAAACCTCCTCCCCAAGTGCAACCTGTTTTGCTACGGGCAGGTCGAGAGCCCGTACGGCTCCGGTGAATTCTACCGCGAGCTCGAGGAGGCATTCGAAGAAGAGGAAAACCTGGCCCTCTCGGAAATCCGCAACAAGGAGGGAATCTACGATTCGATCAAGGAGTTCCTGGGACGCGGACGGTAGCGTCGTGGAGGACCGACAATGGCAATCACGAGAATTCGAAAGGGCGCGATCGGAGTTGCGTTGATCGCCGAGGTTTGCCTGTCGGTCGCGGCGCGATCGAGGGTCCAGAATCCCCCAGGCTGACGTACTGCCTTCCGCATCGCGAGTCTTTTTTTGGCGGCCGGATCCACGTGTCCTCGACCATGGCGACTGCAACCACCAACCCTGCCGCGAGCGGCCACGGAAGACCAGTGCGTCGCGCTCGCGCGACGTCGGCTGGAAGGGCTATCTCACCCTGCTGCGGCTGCGCGGTGAACGATCCATGCCGCGGATGGTCTACCTCGATGGTACGGTGTGGCTCATGTCTCCGTCGTTTCCGCATGAGCGGCTCAAGAAAAGATTGGGTTGGGTGGTTGAGGTGATCGTCGAAGAGCTCAACATTCCCTGCATTGCGGCCGCATCGACCACCTTCAGGCGCCGGACCAGCGCGGCGGCATCGAAGGGGACCAGAGCTACTACCTCGCGAGCGAAGAGCGCATGCACGGCAAAGTGAAACTTCACCTCAAGACCGATCCACCTCCCGATCTGGCGATCGAGGCCGTCGACAGCCACGACGCCGAGGCGGCGATCGAGGTGTATCGCCGATTGAAAGTGCCCGAAGTTTGGGTCTGCGATGAAACCGAGCTGGCCATCCTGGTCCTTTCGCCCAGTGGCCGCTACGCTCAGTCGCCAACGAGCGCGTCGTTCCCATTCCTCTCCTCTGACGAAGTATACGGCTGGGTCGGGCGGCCCGCGGCGGGCGCGGACACCGAGTGGATCAAAGCACTCCGCCGCTGGGTGCGGCGAACGCTCAAGCCTCGCTTCCGCCGTCCGGAAGGAAATGATGATTAAAATCGCAATCCAACAACCATCGCGCCAATTTCGTACAACCAACTAGAGCCCCGGCGATTCTCTTCTTGCGGGACGAAGTCCATGTCAACGGTCAACGTTCACAACCTGCCCGAAGACCTGCGAGCGATCCAGCTCGAGACCGAGGCCCACGCGCGCACCTACGGGCTGGACTTCTACGACACGATCTTTGAAGTCCTGGACTACGACGAGCTGTCCGAAATCGCCGCGCTGGGAGGGTTCCCCAACAGGTATCCTCACTGGCGCTTCGGGATGGAGTACCAGCATCTCGCCAAGGGCTACCGCTACGGACTCCAGAAGATCTACGAGATGGTGATCAATAACGACCCCTGCTACGCCTATCTGCTGCGGTGCAACCAGATGGTCGATCAGAAGCTCGTGATGGCGCACGTATACGGCCATAACGACTTCTTCAAGAACAACATCTGGTTCAGCCAGACCAACCGTAAGATGATGGACGAGATGGCCAACCACGGGGCCCGCATCCGCACGCACATGGAGCGCCACGGCGAGGAGACTGTCGAGAATTTCATCGATAGCTGCCTCTCACTCGAAAACTTGATCGACATCTACTCGCCCCTGATCAAGCGCCGCGAGCAGGTCAACCGCTATGATTTCGTCAGCGAGGAAGACGAAGATCGCAGCGGCCAGCCGACCAAGTTTCAGAGCAAGGACTACATGGACTCGTATGTCAACCCGCCCCAGCTCTTGAAGGAAGAAGCGCGAAGCGCGAAACCGAGCGCGAGAAAGAGCGCGCCAAGCCGCAATCGCTTCCCGAGCAGCCGGAGCGCGACGTCCTGCTGTTTCTGATCGAGCACGCGCCGCTGAAGACGTGGCAGCATGACATTCTGGCGATCATCCGTGAGGAGGCCTATTACTTCGCGCCCCAGGGCCAAACCAAGATCATGAACGAGGGTTGGGCGTCGTTCTGGCACTCGACCATCATGACCCAGAGAACACTGCAGCCGTCGGAGCTGGTCGACTATGCCGACCATCACTCCGGAACCATGGCCACGCAGCCGGGCCGGCTGAATCCGTACAAGATGGGGATCGAACTCCTGCGTGACATCGAGGAGCGCTGGAACAAGGGCCAATTCGGCCCGGAATGGGAGGAATGCGACAATCTCGACGCGCGACAGAAGTGGGACAGAAAGCTCGGGCTCGGGCGGCAGAAGATTTTTGAAGTCCGCCGGATCCACAACGACGTGACTTTTATCGACACCTTCCTGACGATCGACTTTTGCCGGCGGTATCAGCTTTTCAGCTACCGGCACAACGACCAGTCCGAGATGTACGAGATCGAAAGCCGTGAATTCAAGAAGATCAAGGAACGCCTTCTCTTCAACCTGACCAATTTCGGACAGCCGATTATCCGGGTCAAGGATGCCAACCACCGCAACCGCGGCGAGCTGTACTTGCAGCACGAGTACTTCGGCGTCGACCTGCGGATTGACCATGCCCAGGACACGCTCCGCCACCTGCACCGGCTCTGGACACGCCCGGTGCATCTCGAGACGAGCGTCGACGGTCGTCCAACCCTGTTGTCTTTTGATGGAACCGATCACTCGATTCGCCCATTGGGAGGATCATCCCATGAGTCTGAGCAAAAAGATCGCCGCCGCGCTTGATGAAAACACGAAAGCCTATGTCTTGCCGTGCACCGTCACGGTCGAGGATAGTCCAGATCGACTGACACTGCACTTGACGGCGCTCGACACCGTCGGAGTCGCCTTCACCGCGCTCGAGTTTGCCGCGACCAATCGCACCTCGTGGACCTCGGAAGCGCTCAAGAGCTGGGGCGACCGGCTCTCCGCCCGGGTGACTTACTTGATGGAGCCACTCAAGGTCCTCGAGATCGACGCCGGCGGGGGCGAGGTCCAGATCCGCAGCCAGAACCCCACTCCGCGCACCGAGCAGCGAGGATACTACGAGATGCGGCTGTTCCGGAATGGGAGCCTGCGGATGGAGCGATTCGTCTTTGACGAGGCCACCCGCCAGCGTCGTCAGACTCCCTGCCAGCTCACGCTGGAAGTCCTCGAGCGCCTTGCCGACGACATCGCCGCCAGCACCGGGTGAGCGACTCGGTCGCCGTCGATCGTCACCATCCGATCGCAAACTCGTTGCCTGGAATCGACACGTGAGTGCGGCCAGATGTCTCGGGTCGCCATCAGGATTCGCTCGGACTCTCTGGGTTTGGTGTCGCGATCCGCGGCCGATCGCGGACGGCTCCCGGCTAGCTGGCAAGCTTGAAACTCAAATTGGTCTGGTGTGCGGCGCCAGCGGGCGATAGAATTTCCGCCACTACGATGATCGTCGGCCGCAAGAAGCGACAGGCTCTCGGAACGGAATCCAGGACGCCACGACGGTTCATCATGGCCGCGAGTCCGGGCCTGGGCACGAGAGCGACCGCCGACCCCGAAGCTCAGTCGGGGCGGTTGAGCTGGGGCATGGGCAGGGACGGGCGGCCCTATTGACACCGCGAGAATCACCCGTCGCTCAACTGTTCGCCGAATCCCCCGCGACGATCACTCGTCAATTCCAGACGATCTTCAGGCTCTTCGACGACTCAGTTGACACGAGCGACTACATATAATCATTTCTCAGGCAGAGTCTTGCATTCGGTTTAGACCCAAGATAAGCTTAATAGAAACTTGTGTTTTCTCGTGAATGTTGGATAGTGCAAGTGCGAAGTTTCCCCGCGACCGGGCCGCGCTCGGATGCCTGGTGTCGCGAGGGAACTCATTTGTCGGAATCGGCCACGCTGGTGAAATTCAGACTTCCGGCAGCGTTGCCGTTGGTGTCGGCCGGCTTACGAGCCTTGCTGCGGTACGCGCGAAGCAGCTAAGTTGGGATTCGTCCGGCGGAAGCTTGCGCCGCCAGACCGACCCGATCTCGGACCTGCAGTTCGGTCATCGTCCGTAGTCGGGTCCCCTTCAATCGGGTTAATCTCAGGAACGGACACCGGCGCCGCGCATGAAGCTCCCGAAAGAACAGGGCGCAGGGACCGAAGCAATCATGACAATCCCTGCTCGGAGGGCGTGGCGATGGCATTCCGCAGAGGGCTCGGGCCAGTCTTCGCGTACGAGTGGCTGACCGCCACGCGGCGATGGCAGATGTACGCCGGGCGCGCCACGTTCGTCGGCTTGCTCATGGTCGGGCTCGTATTCGTCTGGATCAACGCGCGTCGATTACCGCGTCCGCCTGACCGGCTATCGGGCGCAGGCGGACATCGGAAGGACCTATTTTCAGACGCTGGTTTTCATCGAGCTGGCGATGGTGATGTTGGCGGCGCCCGCGGCAACTGCCGGCGCGATCTGTCTGGACAAGGCGCGCGGAACGCTGCTGCACACGCTGGTGACGGACCTGTCCGACGCCGAGATCGTGCTCGGCAAGCTCGCCGCCAGGCTCGTGCCGGTACTCGGGCTGGTCGCGTGCAGCCTGCCGGTCCTTGCGCTGGGGCTGTTGCTTGGCGGAATCGATCCTGTGCAGCTCTGACGGATCGTTCCTCGTGATCGTCGGCGTGACCGTGCTCGGCTGCGCTCTGGCCTTGACGCTTTCGGTCTGGGGCAAGAAGACGCACGAGGTTCTGCTGGCGACGTATGTTGTGTGGGCCATCTGGGTCGTGACGATCCCCGCCTTGGTGGTCGTGAACGGGTTCGCGAGGCTCCCCGGCTGGCTGCTGAAGACCAATCCGATCGGGCTGACCATCGCCGCACAGGATCCCTCGAATCCGTCCAGTCCTGGATTCGGTGACCAGTTGCTTTTCACGGCCGCGGCACTGCTGATCTCGGCCTCCCTCCTGGCGCTGGCAGTGGCGCGGCTGCGGCCGGCAATTATTCACCAGTGGGGCCGTCCCGAGACGTCGGGCACGGCGCGCGTGCGGCGCGGGTACGGGCGCAGCTATGGCCCGACGCTTGACGGCAACCCCGTGCTCTGGCGCGAGTGGCACCGCCATCGACCGTCGCGCACGGCGCGGATTATCTGGGGTCTGTACATCGCCCTGGCGGTGGGCTTCAGCGCAGTCGCCATTCGCATGGGATGGCAAGGCGGCCGCGCAGAATGATCTTGCCAGCGTGATCAGTGGGTTCGTGGCTTCGATCGGCCTGCTGCTGTTGAGCGTGTCGGCGGCCACGAGCCTGGCGGAGGAGCGGGCGATGGGCAGCCTCGACGTCCTGCTCGCGACGCCGCTGCCGACCTCGGCCATCATATGGGGGAAGTGGTGGGGGACGTACCGGACTGTGCCGCTGCTGGCCATCCTTCCGGGAATGGTCGCAATCGCTCTGGCGAGCCACACCGGGCGCTGGCTCGGGCCTCTCCTGGTCGTCGGCGTGATCCTGGCATACGGTGCGGCGGTGACCAGCCTGGGACTTGCCTTGGCGACCTGGGTGGGCCGGCTCAGCCTGGCACTGGCGCTCTGCGTCGGCGCCGTCGTGGGCGTGACCATCGGTGCGATACCCGGTGGCGATGATTTTCTTTCGAGGGCCCGGGCAACCTCGCGCCCTGCGCCGCGATGGCAAGTCCCTTCTTCGGGGTCGGCTACTTCAGTGCCACGATTGGACCGGATCAGCTTTGAACCACTACCAATCGACGTTTGTCTCCGCCATATTCTGGTCCGTCTTCTACGCGACCGCAGCCGGCGCGCTGTTGGCCGCAACCTTGCGGACATTCGACGGCTGCTTGGGTCGGCTTCCCGAGCGTCCGGTACTGCCCCGGCTCGGGCCGCGGGCCAGGGTCCGGCAGTTCTCGTCGACGATGTTGCGCAGCGGGGCGCGGTAGGTTCGCGGACATTCCGGCGCTGACGGTTCATTGGTCCAGATTGGTTCGCGCGATGGCTGTCACGGACATGCCGTTGCGAACCGATAACGGCCACCGCTAAGGTAAGGTCTGTACTTGTTGTTTCCGCTCTTTTTCTTGCGATCGGCCAGACTGCCAGGACTACACCGTGAACCTGCCACGAAACCCAGGACGTTCGCGGCCCGCATGCTGTCAGGCGGTTCGCGATGTCCAGGATTGGCAACGTCGATGGCTCTCGCGCGGCACACTCTGGTCTGCTCCGCCATCCCGGTCGAATCCAGGAACATGAGCGCGGGGCGGGCCGATCCGCAGACCAGGATCACCACGGCCAGCGAGAATAAAACCGAACCCACTCGCAGACAAATCGGTCCGGCCAGGCGAAACTTTCTAGATCATGCACTCTTCGTTCCGAGGACCGTGTCGTATCGGAGAACTGTCCCATGGCGGTTTTGAAGCTGGTGACCGGAGACCTCGCCGGTACGCGGGTTGATTTGAAAAGCGACGTCACGGTAATCGGTCGCTTGCCGGAGTGCGACATCGTTCTGTCTACCAACGGCGTGAGCCGGCGGCATGCGGAGATCCGCAAGGTCGGACGCGCCCTTTTCTTGGTCGATCTCGACTCGCTGAACAAGACGCTTCTCAACAACACCGCGCTCAAGGGTGGTGTCGAGCACCTTCTGACGGAGAACGACCGGATCAACATCTGCGGCGTCGAGTTCGTCTACGACGCCGGAGAGCCGCCCAGGACGAAGGAACCAGAACCCTCCGCTGACCTCATGGTGATCACCGAGAGCGAAGGCAGTGCAAATCCGGACTTCCTCGTGCTCGAAGCCTCGCGCTCAAGCACGATGGCCAGCACGGTTCGTCCCGAGGTCAAGCTCAAAGCGATCCTGGAGATCACCCGTAGCCTCTCCAGCGAGTTGCGGATCGACGCCGTCGCCCCCAAGATCCTCGACTCCCTGATGGAGATCTTTCCCGGTGCCGAGCGGCTCTTCCTAATGCTACAAGATCCCTCGAGCAAGCGACTGGTGCGCAAGGCTTTCAAGTACCGCCCCCAGAAGCGTACGTCTTTCGCTCGAACTGTACCCGCTGACGAGGTCCCAACGAGCATCAGCCGGTCAATCGTTGATTACGTGCTCGGCCAGAAAAAGGCGGTGTTGAGCCAGGACGCTGGCGACGACAAGAATCTCCCCGCCAGCGCCTCGATCGCCGATTTGAAGATCCGCTCGGTCATGTGCGTTCCGCTGTTGACGCCGGACAACAAGGCGCTTGGGATTATCCAGCTCGACACCAGCGACCGCCGCCAGTTCAACGAGGACGACCTCGACGTATTGGCGGCCGTCGCGAGCCAGGCGGCGATCTCCATCCAGAACGCTTCGATGCTCGAGTCGCTCCTGAAGCGCGAACGTCTCAACCGCGATCTGAAACTCGCTGAGCAGGTGCAGAAGAGGTTCTTACCGCAAGGCGTGCCTACCGTCCCAGGCTACGAGTTCTTCGCGCACTACCAGCCAACCTACGAGGTCGGCGGCGACTATTATGACTTTGTGCCTCTCGCTGCTGACCGCATCGCCATGGCACTGGGCGACGTCTCCGGCAAAGGTGTGGCGGCGGCACTCATGATGGCCAAGTTCTCCGGTGACACGCGGTACTGCATGCTGACCGAGAACGCCCCCGCGGCGACCGCCACTCGTCTGAACAGCCTGCTCTGCGCCGCCGGGCTCGAGGATAAGTTCATTACGCTCAGCCTGTGCGTGCTTGATGCTCACACACGCGAGCTGACCTTGACATCAGCAGGCCACACACCCGTGCTGATCCGTCGCGCCGACGGACGAGTGGAGGAAGTCGGCCAAGGGGTCTCAGGCGTACCGCTGGGAATCATGGAGGATTCGGTCTACGAGCAGACCCAGGTCCAGTTGAACCAAGGCGACGTCGTCGTGATCTACTCCGACGGTGTGACCGACGCCCGTAGCCCTGGCGATGAGCTCTACGACTGCAAGGACAATCACCGCCTTCTCAAACGAGTGGCCCAGGCGTCTGGCGGACCGGTCGCCGTCGGCCGGGCGATCCTCCAGGATATCCGTGAGTTCTCCGCCGAACACTCGCAGGCAGATGACATCACCCTGGTGTGCTTGGGTCCGACGCCAGAATAAGAAGTCGGCGGCGACTAACGTGATAATAACTCACGGCACATTGGTCTCACCGGAAAAAGCTATCTGAGCTGTGCCAGCCAAACCGTGTGGTTGCCGCAGTCTGGATCCTCGACGACGTGCGACACGATACTGAAGCCGTTCTGGTCGAGCAGCGAGCGATACTCAATTTCATCCAGGCTGCCATGGTAAAGCGGCTCGCCTTGATAGGTGCTGATTGAATCGCCATAGGAAGGCCCGCTGGTGAACAACAGCGCTGCGTTCGGCGCGGCATGCTTTCTGAAGATCGGGAACATCCGGCGCTGGTCGTCCGGGCATAGGTGAAAAAAGCTATCCCACGCCAGCACACCGTCAAATCGTCGATTTAAAGACAGCGTACGCATGTCCGTAGCGATCCATTCTCGACCCGGAAAGCGTTCTTCGCACATGCCGATGAGGACTGGCGACGAATCGATGCCAGTCAGATCGCAGCCGTTCTCGATCAAGTATCGAGCAACTGGCTCGCCACCGCCGCACCCCATGTCGAGAATGGAAGGCTCCGGCGGCAAGAGGCTCAACAATCGGTCGAGCCAAGGCTTCTCAAAAAGCGTGCGGCACCGTTCTCGATCCCATTCGACCGCGAAACGCTGATACAGATTTATGATGTTTTCAGAATCCGATGACATCGCGGCGTCCTGACGCGCCCACTTGAGGGCATCCGTTCTTTGACCCAAGTGCTACGGCGGCGACCGCCTTCACGCGGCGAGTGGAGCGACTCAACTCTGTTCGTTGCTTTTGGCGGCGCGAGCCCCGACGACAGTGCGTGTCTTACCCCTTTGACGCAACCGTTGCAACACTGCTGGAGCAGAGTACGATGAGGTGGCGGCCGGTCTTCTCTACAAAATCTCGCTGCATTCCTCGAGTGACGTGTCGATGGCTGCAGGTAGAAAGGTGATCATGACCTCAGGAAACTCAAGCGTCGACCCCGGCGTCATACTCGACCTCCTCGAGGCATTCCGGCGCTCCAAGACGATGTTTGCCGCCGTCTCGCTCGGAATCTTCGACACCCTGGAATCGGCGCCGCAGTCGCTTGATCAGCTCGCGGCGATCCTGGCGCTCGACCGCGATGCGCTTGAGCGTCTGCTCGATGCCTGCGTGGGACTGGGCCTGCTCGGCCGCGCGGATGCGCTTTACCTGAACACGCCAGCGGCGTCGATCTATCTCTCAAGGCAGAGCCCCGCCCGCTTGACCGGATACATCAATTACTCGAACACGATTCTATGGAAGCTATGGGGCAACCTGGAAGATGCGATCCGCGAGGGAACCAACCGGTGGCAGCAGACGTTTGGATGGGACGGTCCGATCTTCTCCAACTTCTTCCGGACCGAAGAGTCCAAGCGCGAATTCCTGATGGCGATGCACGGCTATGGGCTCATCAGCTCGCCGCACGTCGTGGCCGCTTTCGACCTTAGCCGGTTTCGGCGACTGGTCGACCTGGGGGGCGCGACCGGTCACCTCGCGATCGCCGCCTGCCAGCGCTATCCCCGCATGCGGGCCGTCGTCTTCGACCTGCCCGACGCCGGTCCGCTCGCCGCGAAATCATCGCTGGCTGGCCGGTCGCCAATCGGATCGAGTTCGCCGCCGGCGACTTCTTTGTCGATCCTTTGCCCGAAGGAGACCTCTACGCGTTGGGTCGCATCCTGCACGACTGGACCGAGCCGAAAGTCGTCAGCCTGCTCGGCCGCATCTTCGAGCGGCTACCTTCCGGCGGAGCCCTGTTGATTGCCGAGAAACTGATCGACCAGGACCGAAACGGCCCGCGATGGGCCCAGATGCAGAACCTCGGCATGCTGCTCTACACCGAGGGCAAGGAACGGACACTCCTCGAGTACAAGACGCTCCTCGAGAAGGTGGGCTTTGCCGAGGTGAGAGGATCGACCACCGACTCACCGCTGGATGCGGTCCTCGCGGTTAAACCGTGACGCGATCGCCGCGTGCCTGGGCCGGAATCGCTCCCCTTGGAATTTCGTTGACAGAGCGCAAGTAGCGGCGATATTTGTAGTCAGTCGACTTGTTTCGTAATCTGTGCCGGAGGACGTTCAGGTTCGCCGGTGTCCACCGGAAGGTTGGTGGTCCCATGAATGTCGCGACGATCTCGATTCTCGCGCTGATCTGCTCGGCGCAAGTGCCCGCGGAGGGAGAGCGCACGCCGACCCAGCGAGTCCAGGACGGGACCGCGGCGGCCGGGGACAACGGGTCAAAGCTTGCTGCCGCCGCGCAGCGCCTGGCACTCGAAGAGCTGAAGCAAGCCGCGATGCGCTACCGGATCGTCAAGGAGCCCGGCGCACGCACGCCATTGGTCCTCCGAACAGAGCCGGTCTTGCACTGGACCAACCCGGTCCGTCACACGGCCACCGGCGCCGTCTTCCTCTGGCTCGCCGACGGCCGGCCCGAAGTCGTTGCCTCGTTCTACCGATACACGTACGAGGGTAAAACAGTGCAGGACGAAGAGTTTCAGTCGCTCTCCGTCACCGGTTTGACGGCCTCCAGAGACGGGCGGGATGTCTGGTCCCCACCGAAAGAGGGCCTTAGCTTCGCCCCGATCGCGGGCGCTCCCCGGCCGGCAGCCACGCCGGCCGAGCGGTTGCGCCAGATGCGGGCGCTTGCGCAGGAATTCCGAGCGTTCTTCGACGTGCCGGAGGACAAGTCGGAGCTGCGGCTACTCCCCAAGCCGCTGTACCGCTACGAGACCAACCGCCCCGACCTTCTCGACGGCGCCCTCTTCGCGTTTGTGTTGGCGACCGACCCTGAAGTCTTGCTGGTGATCGAAGCTCGCCCAGCCGACGGCACGCCGATCTGGCAGTACGGCTAGCCCGGATGTCCATGGTCAATCTGCGGGCGCAGCACAAGGATCGCAATGTCTGGAACGTCGGCTGGGTGTACGACCTCGAGGCGCCGAACAAGCCGTACGTAACCCTGCACGCCGCCAACCAACCGGCGAATTGAATCGAGGCACGCCGGGCGCGGCACCCGCGGCCGCAACAGCGCGGGAATCGGTCGATGCGGCATCGAAGCTCGCAACGCGTGAACCGTCGCTCCAGCGGGTTTGGGACAAACGTCGGAGAAACTTCCGAAGAATTTCGTTGACAATCCGCGACACAGCGGCGATATTTGTAGTCATACGACTTGGTTCGTAACCTGTCCGAGCCGATGATCAGATTCGCCGTGGCCCAATCGAAGGCCGGTGGTTCCATGAATGCGGCGACGATCTTGATTCTCCTGCTCGCCGTCCGCGGCCAGCACGGCGGCGACGGCGCTCAAAGGACCAGGCCGCGAAGGCCAAGAGCCAGCGGCTGCTGGAACTTGCACACGAACGACGCGGCCAGCTATTCGATCTACCGCGACGTCGCAGCGGACGCAGAAGCTCGAGCTGAGGCGCGAGCCGGTCTATCGCTGGACCAATCCCACGCGAGTCGGGGGGCAAGTCGGCGAGGTTTTCGTCTGGACTTATCGCGGCCGGCCGGAGGTCGTCGGCAGCATCTTCTCGCACCCATCGGGATGACGGCCAGCGGGTCATGTGCCACGAGCTGCACTCGCTCTCGCTGGCGGTGCTGGTCGTGGACCGTGAAGCCTCGGAGCAGTGGGTTCCCCAGGCGGCGGGCGTCGAGTTGAAGCCGGTCGAAGGGGCCCCCGCGCCGGCCGACGCGGCCGCGCAGCGACTGACCCAGATGCGCAGCCTGGCCCGCGAGTTCACCGGGAGGAGCCTCAGCGATGAGGGCCAGGCCTGGGAGCTGCGTCTGCTGCCGCAGCCCCTTTACCGCTATGAGAGCACCGACCCCGACGTCCTCGACGGCGCCCTCTTCACCCTGGTCTCGTCGGCCGGCACCGACCCCGAGATCATCCTCGTGCTCGAAGCCCGCAAGGCCCAGTCCGGTCGCCAGTGGGTCTTCGGCGCGGCGCGGTTCTCGGACATGAACCTCTGGCTCAAGCACAAAGGCCAAGAGGTCTGGAGCTCGATCCGATCGGACGAGAACACGTTTAACCACGACGCCAAGCATCGGTTTCGCTTCTACCAGGATCGGATCATCCCCGAGATCGGCGACGGCGACTCGAGCAGGCGCGAGGTGAGACGATGCGGCGGATCTGGCTTCTCATCTTCTGCTGCCGGCCGTGCTGGGCCAGTCTCCTGCCCCGAAGGACCAGCTGCGCGACCCAGCTCGACGCCAAGGCCAAGCGCGAACGGCTGCTGGAGATCTACACCAAGCGATGCGGCCGGATACACCATCTACCGCGACGCCAGCCGCAAGGAGAAGGTCGAGCTCCAGCGCGAGCCGGTCTACGTCTGGACGAACCCGGTCCGGGACGGCGGGCAGGACGGCGCCGTTTTCGTCTGGACCTGCCGGGGGCGGGCGGAGGTCCTGGGCGCGTTCTTTTCGTTCCCCGCGACAGGGCGGCGCAAGCTGTGCCACGAGTTTCATTCGCTGTCGCTGTCGGTGCTCGACGTGAGCCGCCCCGGGTCGCACGACCTGGACGCCCGAGGCCCCGGGCATCGAGCTGACTCCGATCGCGGGCGCACCCAAGCCCGCGCGCATCCGGCCCACAACGGCTGGCCCAGATGCGCGCACTGACCCATGATTTCTCCGCCTCGACCAAGGACGACCAGAAGAGACGCTGGGAGCTGCGATTGCTCCCTCAGCCCCTCTACCGTTACGAGAGCACCGATGCCCCGACGTCCTGGACGGCGCATTGTTTGCTTCGTCACTTCGGCGGGGACCGACCCCGAGGCGCTGCTGGTCATCGAGGCCCGCAAGCCGGCGGCCGGAGGCGACCCGGTCTGGCATTACGCCATCGCCCGATTCACGGACCTGAACCTGTGGGTGCGGCACAAGGGCAACGTGGTTTTCACAGCGCCTCTCATCCCCTACGACCTGCTGCAGCAAGATCCCAAGCACCGCTATCGCGTATTTCACGATCGAAACCTCGATCCCGTCGAGGACCAGGCCCAGATAGGCGGGCTCGTTTGATCGCCCTGCGATGTTTCCATAGCCGAGATTGACGCATGACCCGCCCTGACTCGATTGCCTGGCTGCGAGCGTCTGGAGGGGCTGCCTGCCTGCTCGCGTGCTGGACCGCCCTGGCCGCGCAGGGACTGGCGGGTCGAGCGGACGAGCCGCCGCCCCGCGCCGATCAGCCGCCCATCGCCGGAACCCGGCGGCGCCTTGATCGTTTGTGGCCTGCCCGGCGACGACGAGCACCGCAAGCTGTTTGCGTCAGACCCTCGAGAAACTGCACAAGGCACTGACCGGCCGATACGGATTTCCGGCCTCCGAGGTGCTGGTGCGGTTGGGAGCGGCCGGCAAGTCCGGCGATGGCCCCGCGCTGCTGGGTGCGCGCAGGGCTGTCGAACCGCGAGGGGATCGCAGCCGACGTGGAAGAGCTGCGCAAGCGGCTCGGGCCGGCAGACACGCTCTGGGTGATCGTGATGGGACACGGCCACTACGACGGCCGGCATTCTCACTTGAACCTCCCGGGACCCGGACCTGGACGAATCGTGCGTTCGCCAAGCTCTTCGAGGGCCTCAAGTCGCGCGAGCAGGTCTTCTTCATCACCACGCCCGCGAGCGGCTTCTTCCTCAAGCCGCTCGCCGCGACCGGCCGGATCGTGATCACGGCGACCGAGGCCGACCAGGAGGTCAACGAGACGCTGTTCCCTCATGCCCTGGCCGACGTGCTCGAGCAACCGGCCCGGAGGGATCGACCGCGACAAGGACGGCAAGATCTCGGTGTTCGAGCTCTATCTGGCCGTCGTCGCCAACGTGATGAAGCGGTACGTCGACGACGAGAACCTGCCGACGGAACATGCCAAGCTCGACGACAACGGCGACGGCCACGGCAGCGAGCTCCAGGAGAGCTACTTGCCGCCAGAGCTCGGCGGCCGCGCCGGCGAGGCGGCCGGAGCCGAAGATCGGGCCGAAGGACGAGGCGCCCTGTCATCGACGACCTATCTTCTTCCGCCGAATCTGCAAAAGAAGCCGTGAGTCGGCGTGAATGAGTCGCCTTACCCCAGAGGGCCGACCGATCAATGACCCGAGCGAGGCTGCCCCAGGCAATCTTGATCTGCGTGCCACTCATGGGCGCGCACGGCCTGCTCAGGGCCGATCCGCCGGCAGACGAGCGAGCCCGCGCCGAGGAATTCCGCGTCCTGGCACAGGCAGAGGCCGCGGCCTACACGATCCAAGTGGAGGGGAGAAGCCGGCCGCTGTCGCTGCAGCCCGAGCCAGTGTTGAAATGGTCGAACCCCGTGGTCGGAGCGATTTATGGCGACGTCTTCGTCTGGACCGACGAAGGGCGGCCGGATGTGGTCGCCTCGATCTACAAGTGGTATTCAGCCCCGTTCCACCGGGCCAACGAGTTTCATTCGCTGGCGGTGCGCCCCCTGCCGCCGAGCGCGGCGGAGTCGCGGTGTGGACCTCGTCGCGCCCCGGAGTGGAGCTCAAGCCGATCGAGGGTGCCGCCGCGCCGGCCGACACGGCCGTACTGCGGCTGCGCCAGATGCGTGCGCTGGCGCAGGAATTCACCGGCCGGCAACTAAACCGCGAGGGGCTTGACCGCGAGATGCGCCTGCTTCCGCAGCCGATTTACCGCTACGAAAACACGCGTGGCGACCTGATCGACGGCGGTCTGTTTGTCTTTGTACTGGGAACGGATCCCGAGGCCTTTCTGCTGATCGAAGCTCGCCAGCCGGCGGCCGGCGGTCCGCAGTGGCAATACGGCGCGGCCCGGATGAGCAGCATCAATCTCCGCATCAACCATCACGGTCGCGAGGTCTGGAACGCGCCGGTGCTCCCCTGGTCGCAAGTGTCGGACCGCAACGAGCCGTACACTTTCTTCCAGTTTGAATCGGAGAAGGGACGGTGATGAGACGATGACCCCGCCAATCATGGGAACCCTGGCGTTCGTGCTGCAACTCATCGCCGGCGCCCGGCATCCGACCCTCCGCCAAGCACTCCCGACGGCAGTGCCGATCGCTTGAAGTTCATGCGAGAGTCGGTCGCGTCATACGAACTGACCATTGGAAACAGCCGTGCTCCGGTGCTTAAGCTCCAAGCGAAGCCGGCCTTCCGGCTCGGCAGGCAGGGAGACGGCGTCGTCCTGGACGGCGCGATCTTCCTGTGGACCGATGAAGTCGACCGGCCCGGGGCGGCCGCCCAGGTGTTTTTGCTCAAGATCGCCGGTCGGCCCGCCGGCGAGTGGCGGCACGAGTTTTCTTCGTTGTCGACACGGCCGTTCACCGTCAGGCAAGACGGCCAGCCGCGGTGGATGCCGATGGCCGGCGGCGTCTCGTTTCAGCCAATCGCGGGCGCACCGAAGCCGGCCGACACGCCGCCGCAGCGGCTCAAGCAGATGCGCGACCTGGCGGCCCAGTTCCGCGCCGAGGATGATTTCTGGGGCCGGGGATGGAACGTGCTGCGGCTGTTGCCGACGCCGATCAGCCGCTACGGCAAGGCCTCAGGCGCGCCGAGGACGGCGCCCTGTTCGCGTTTGTGCTAGGGACCGACCCGGAGGCGTTCCTCTTCATCGAGGCGCGCAGAGGCGAAAGCGGCGTCGAGTGGCAGTATGCGTTCGCGCCCATGACGTGCTGGGCACTCAAGGCAGAGCATGGCGGGCGGGCGGTCTGGAGCGTTCCCCAGCGCGACACCAGCAATCCACTGCGAACCTTTTACAGTCGTGTGTATCAGCCGTGAGCCAGGCCCGTGTTTGAGGAAAAACTCGCTACCGGCCGGCGGAATCAGCCCGGACCAAAGTCCAATCCAATCCATGCCGAAGAAGGGCGGTGAATCGACCATGAACTTGCCATTGCTGACCAGCCTGACCATTGGTCTATCGCTCTTCGTGCAGCCCCCTACTCCGCCGGACGGACAGAGCACTCCCGAAGCGAGCGCCGAGCGGCTGAGGTTCATGAAGGAATCCGTTCGAGCGTATGAAATGGCTCTGGGCGACAGTCGGCGTGCCATCCTCAAGCTCGAGGAAAATCCGGTTTTCCGGCTGGGCAAGCAGTCCGCCGACAACGTCGAGGACGGAGCGATATTCCTCTGGTCCAGTGAGCACGGTCGGCCCGAGGCCGCGATCCAGGTCTTCCGCATCAAGGACGCTCACGAGCCCCAGGGGCTCTGGCTCCACGAATTCACGTCGCTGGCGTCATCGACGATCATCGCCGAGCGGAGGGGGGCGCCGTGGTGGACGCCGACAACGCCGGGATTGAAGTTCATGCCGGTGCCCGACGCACCGGCGCCGGCCGACTCGGCAAGCGAGCGGGCTCGCCAGATGCGCTCGCTGGCGGGACGATTCCGCGCCTCGGACAACTTCAAGCGCAAGGGCTGGTCGGAGCTTCGGCTGCTGCCGACTCCCATTGCGCGCTACGGCAAGCCGGGGACGTCCTTGCCGGATGGTGCGCTCTTCGCCTTCGTACTCGGGACCGACCCGGAGGTCTTCTTGTTCCTCGAGGCGCGGCCTGCGACGGAAGGCCACCAGTGGCAATACGCGCTGGCGCCCATGACCGTCTACGCCGTGAAGGGCAGCTACCGCGGAAATGTCGTGTGGGAGCTACCCGATCGTGAGCCATCGTACGACCCATCCAAGCCATTTTTCGATAAATCGCTGCAACCTTGAGCGTGACGCGATTGTCTAACCCCGCAGAGGGACGCGACCGATGGAACACCCGCACACCCACGACACCAGGCAGAAGCCCGGCTCGGCTCTTTCGAGCGACGACGCGGCGATCGTCGCTCGCCTGAGAGAGGCGCCGAGCGCATCCGCGACGAGATCGGCCGGGTGATCGTCGGACAGGAAACGATCATCGACCACATGCTGGTCGGCCTGCTGTGCCGGGGCCACATCCTGCTGCTCGGCGTGCCCGGCCTGGGCAAGACGCTCATGGCGCGGACCCTGGCGCGAACGCTCGAGCTGGAGTTCCGCCGCATCCAGTTCACCCCCGACCTGATGCCCTCGGACATCACGGGCATGGACATCATCGAGGAGGATCCCGGCACCGGCCGGCGCAAGCTCGAATTCCTGCCCGGGCCGATCTTCACGAACTTCCTGCTCGCCGACGAGATCAACCGCACCCCCCCCAAGACCCAGGCCGCCTTGTTGCAGGCGATGCAGGAGCGCGAGGTCTCGATCGGCCGGCGGACCTACCCGCTCAATCCCCCGTTCTTCGTGGTCGCCACCCAGAACCCGATCGAGATGGAAGGAACCTATCCGCTGCCCGAGGCTCAGCTCGACCGGTTCATGTTCAACCTCAAGGTCAAGTACCCGACCGTCGACGAGGAGATGCTGATCGTCAAGGGCACGACCGGCACGCACACCGGCGGAGGCCCACGCCGTCTTGAGTGCCGAGGAATTGTTGCGGCTCCAGGAGCTGGTCCGCGGCGTGCCGATCGCCGACGCGGTGATGAGCTACGCGGTGCGGCTCGTGGTCGCGACCTCGCGACCGGGCGAGTCGAAGGAGATCGAGGGCGTTCACAAGTACTTGCACTATGGCGCCAGCCCGCGGGCCTCGCAGTACCTGGTCCTGGGAGCCAAGGCCCGGGCGATCCTCGGCGGGCAAGTACCACGTCGATTTCGACGACGTGAAGGACCTGGCCGGTCCGGTGCTGCGGCACCGCCTGGTGCTCAATTTCCACGCGCGGGCCGACGGAGTGGACGCCGAACGATCATCCGCCGACTGGTCGAGACCGTCAAGCAGGAGGCGTGAGCCAGCGATGCCCTTCGACGCCCGGTCACTGATCGACCCGGTGTTTTTCTCGCGACTCGAATCGATCGAGCTGCGTGCCCGCTCGATCGTCGAGGGGTCGATGCACGGTCTGCATCGCAGCCCGTATCTCGGCCTGAGCGTCGAGTTCGCCTCGCATCGCGAGTATGCCCCAGGCGACGACCTTCGCCACCTGAACTGGAAGCTCTACGCCCGGCACGACCGGCTTTACATCAAGGAATACGACGCCGACACGAACCTCAACCTGTACCTGCTCGTCGATGCAAGCGCCTCGATGAGCTGCGCCAATACCGGCACGGAGCAAGCTGCACTACGCGGCGGCGCTCGCGGCCGCGCCTGGCGCATCTGGCGCTCAAGCAGCACGACGCCGTTGGTGTGACGCTGTACGCCGACAAGGTGACGGCCCATCTGTCGCCGCGTGCCAAGCCGGACCAGCTCGATCTGGTGCTCGCGACGATCGCCGCGACCCGAGATCCGCCCGGCGACGGACAACGACCGGGCGCTCGCACCAGGCGGCCGAACTGGCCAGACGGCGCGGCATGGTCGTGATCTTCAGCGACCTGTTCGGCGACCTCGCCACGCATCGTCGCGGGGCTCGACCACCTGCGCTACTGCAACCATGAAGTGCTCATTTTCCATATCATGGACCCGTCCGAGCGCGAGCTGTCGCTCGACGGCAAGATCCGCTTCCGCGACCTGGAGAGCGGCGAGACGCTGACCACGCACGCGGAGGACGTCCGCGATGCCTACAAGCAGGCCGTCGACGAGTGGCGGCAGTCGCTCGAGGTCGAATGCCGCAAGCGGGCCATCGACCGAATCGAGCTGACCACGCAAACGGCGCCGGATCGTGCACTGCTGGACTACCTCGTGAAACGCGCGAAGACTTTCTAGGCGAGCCGAAACGACCTGGGCGATGAAACAACCGCCTTCGGTAGGGCGGTGATCGAACCGGAATTCTTGGTGAGGGAACATGCAGTTTGTCCAGATCGGGATGCTGGGTGCCCTTGGGGCTTTAGCGATTCCGCTTTTGATCCACCTGATGTTTCGGCGGCGGGCTCGCCCGCTCGACCTGGGAACGCTCCAGTTCCTCAAGGTCGTGCTTCGCGAGAACCAGCGGCGCAGGCGGCTGAAGCGCTGGCTCCTGCTAGCCGTGCGGCTGGCGTGCGTGGCGCTCGTCGCCGTTGTATTCGCGCGGCCGTACATGCTCGCGACCGAGCCGGTCGCGGGAGACCGCCTCGTCGTGATCTTGATCGATCGCTCGGCCAGCATGGGCCACAAGGATGGCGCCCGGCCGATCGATCAAGCGCTGGCCGAAGCGAAGGTGATTCTGGGGCAGCCGGGAACGGACACGCAGCTGGAGGTCGCCGCCTTCGACCGGGCGGTCCATCCGGTTACGCGGCCGACCGATCTGCTTGCGACTGGTTTCGAGCCCACGGCCGCCGGCACGGATTTTGGGTCCGCGATGGCGTGGGCGCGCGACCTGTTCGTCCGATCCAAGAAGGTCGTCAAAGTGCTTCACATCTTCACGGATCTTCAGCGCTCCGGACTCCTCCGGAGTGACACGGTCAGTCTGCCGAGCGACATCGAAGTCCATCTCCACGACGTTGGCCGCGCGTTTCCCAAGAACGTCGGCGTCACGGACATCGCGATCTCACCCCAGACCCTCCGGCCGGGCGATACGGCCTCGATCACGGCGGCCGTGCTGAATGCGGCGTTGCTTCCGGTCGCCAAGCGGCCGATCCGGCTGCACGTCGAAGCCGGCGGGCAGAAACGGGACGTCGAGCAGACGATCGACCTGGAGGGAGGCGCGACGGTGCGCGTGACGTTCATGCTTGAGGGTCTTCCACAGGGTCTGTGGCGGGGGCACGTCGAGGCCGCTTCCGGCGACGAGCTCCCGTTCGACGACCGTCGCTATCTCGGTTTCTGGGTTGCGCCCCCCGCGCGCGTGCTGCTGGTTGATGGAGACCCAGGTCGAGCCCCGTTCGAGTCGGAAACGTATTTCCTGCGCGCTGCGCTGCGGCTTGCGCCGGAAGGCCAGCACTACGCGAAATCGCCGTTCGATCCACAAGTGATCGATCTGGCCGCCGGCACCGGGCTTCCCAGCCTGGAACAGACTGCGGCAGTAGTGCTGGCCAACGTCGCGAGCACAAGCGCCTCCGACGCGCAGCGCCTCGCGGAATTTGTCGAGCGCGGCGGTGGCCTGCTCGTCTTCACAGGCCAGCGCGTCGAGCCCGAATCCACAAACACGCTGGATGCGGTTGGTCTCGGCATCGGCGAGGTGATCGGTCCCGCGAGTGCCACCGACCTGCCCTGGCGGATCGAGCGCTGGGAAGAGCAGCACCCCGTCTGGAAACCCTTCGCCGATCCTGAGCACGGCGACTTGCGTCGGCCGGCATTCACCGCGATCACGCGGGTGAAGCCGGCCCCGAGGCCCACGTGCTGGCGTGGTTTCGAGGAGGCGAGCCTGCGCTGCTAGAGCGTACCAAAGGCGCAGGCCGTGTGCTCTGGTTCACCGCCGCGTGCGATCGCGACGCCGGTGACTGGCCGCGCGGTAGGATGTACGTGCCCATGCTGCACCAGATGGTGGCCCAAGCGGCCGGCCTCGCTGACGGGGGCCCGGTCCGGTTGTTGCTGGCCGGCGAGGGACAGGCGCCGGGCGTGACCGATCGCGACGGCCGCCTTCTGGTCGTCAATTCCGATCCGCTCGAATCGCAGACGGCCCGGTGCACGCCGCAAGAGTTCGCCGATCGATTTGGCTTTCCGCTGCGCGACCCGGCCGGGCCCGCCGCGGCGCGTCAGTCACGGGATGGTCCGGCCGACGATCGCTCGCGCAGCGACGAGCTCTGGCCGTTCCTGGCACTGGTATTGTTCGGATTGCTCCTTGTGGAAAGTTTTCTCGGCAATCGAACGGCGGCGTAACGCGAAAGGAATGCACATGAGCCTCGCGACCGTTGAACCCCCGAAGCGAGAATTCCTCACGCGCTTCGAACATCTGTGGGCTTCGCTTCGCCGGTATCAGATCCACCTGGGCCTGGGCTTTGTGTTCCTGGCCGCGGCGGTCTTACTGACCATGCTCGCGGTGGCAGACTACCGGCTCGAGCTCCCGTGGACCGTGCGGGCCGTTTGCCTCGCCGTTGCGGCGGCGTCGACGGTGGCGGTCCTCTGGCTGCGCGTGATATTGCCGTCGCGATGGTGGACCAGGCCGCGCACCGCGGCGGAGATCGAGAGCCGGTTTCCGCAACTGGGCCAGCGCGTCCGGACGGCCGTCCAGTATGCCGGCCATTCCGAGGAGCGACTGCACTCCGAAGGGACGGCGCCGAGCCTGGTGGACGCACTCGAGGAAGAGACCGATCTGCGGGCACAGACGCTTCCTCTGGAACGCATCGTCCCCTGGAAGCCGCTCTGGGCCGTCGTGACGGCTGGCGGCGCTGCCTCTGGCAGTGCTGCTGGTCGCGGCCGCCGCCAACCGCGAGTGGCGCACTGCGCTCGAGCGTGCCTTCTTGAGTCGCCGCGATTACACGACGCTCCAGGTCTTGCCGGGAGACATCACTGTCGCCAAGGGCGAGAGCGTCGACGTTGCGATCGACCTGAAGGGGCGGCTCAACCGCGACGTTGTGATTCATACCCGCCCTGACGGTCGAGCCGACTTACCCTGGACGGCCGCCACGATCAGCGCCGCCACCTCCGGCCGCGCATCGCGACGCGAGACCAGGTTGGCGAAGCTCGAGCAGCCCCTGTCCTATCGCGTGAGTTTCGGCGCGTTGTCGAGCCCAACCTACAGGATCGGGATCCGATATCCACTTTCGCTTGAGTCGTTCGACGTGTCGATCGAATCGCCCGCTTACACGGGCGTTGCGCCGCGGACCGTCAAGGGGGGCAATCTCAAGGTCATCGAGGGATCCGCCGCTCATTTCCGCATCAAGTTCGACAGCCCGCCCGCGAAGGCGTCCCTCCTCGTGATCGACCCGCCTGTGCGATCCACGACACGACAAGGCCAATCCAGCGCCGCGCGTGATCTCGCTCGAGCCCGACGGCTCGGTCTACACCACCGCGCTGCGGCTGACCGCGAGCCTCGAATACCAGATCGAGGCGGTCACCCCCGACGGCCGCGCCTTGCCACAGAATCGTTACAAGATCGACGTTCTGGAAGATCGTCCGCCGCGCGTCGCTTTCGACGAGCCGGACGAAGCGCTCGAGGTCCACCCTCTGGCCGAGGTCTCTCACCGGATCCGCGTTGCGGATGACTTTGGCCTGGTCAAGGCTGGAATCGTTTTCCAGTTCAATAACGGCGACGAGCAGACTCTGATCGTCAAGGATTTTGCGTCAGAGCCGGCCAAAGCCCGGACCAGCGGGGTGCTCCAGGAGATGTTGCTCCTGGAGAAGCTGAGCGCTGCGCCGACCGACAGCTTGACCTACTATGCGTTTGCCGAAGACAACTACCCGGCCGGATCCCGTCGCACGGAGACCGACCTGCGCTACCTCGACATCCGGCCGTTCAAGCGCGAGTACAAGCAGGCTGAAGGCTCGGGCGACCCGCCCGATGAAGTACTCACATCGCTCGCAGAGCTGATCGCGCGCCAGCGGTACAATCTCAACAGGGCGACGCGGCTCGCCAGGCACAAGCCCACCGATCGGACCATTTCCGAAGACCCGCTGAAGATTTCCGGCTTCGAGGAGACTCTCGCCGGGCTCACTCGCGAATTCACCGAGGGCATCGAGGGCATCGTCGGAGAGCGCATCGAGCCGCTGCATGCCGCGGAAGAGTCGATGCTGGGTGCGATCGCGGCGCTCGACCACGCACAAAACGCCAAAGCCCCGGGGCACATGTCCCAGGACTTCGCCACCTGATCGAGGCCCGCGACTCGCTTCGCGTCATCATCGGCGACGACCCCGCCGCGGCCCGGGCGATGCGTCGCTTCGATCGCATGCAAACGCAGAAGATTCGCAAGCCGAAGAAGGATCGGGAAGAGGCTGAGGAGATCGCCGAGGAACTCGAGCGCCTTGCGCAGGACGAAGACTTCGTGTACGCGACGCTCGCCGCTCTCGCGATGGAACAACCCGGCAAGGACGATGGCAAGAGCCCGGGTGAAAACCAGGGTGACACGGATGATGCGAAGAGCAAAGACGAAAAACAGGGAGACAAAGAAGAGGCGAAAAGCAAGGACGAAAAACAGAGAGACAAGGGAGACGCGAAGAGCAAGGGCGAAAAACAGGGAGACAAGGGAGACGCGAAGAGCAAGGGCGAAAAACAGGGCGACGAGGAAGGAGAATCCGGCGAGCCGAAGAAGAACCCCAGGCTCGATGCGGTCAAGCGGCAAGAGCAAGTCGTAGATTCCGGCGCGACCTGGAAGAGAGACTGAAGAAACTGGAAGTCGCGTCCGAGCTTGCGAAGGTGCGGATGTCAAAAGCGGCCGAAACGGCCGAGAAGGCGTCGGGGGCGCTTGCCCGTGGCAGCACAAAGGAAGCGAGCGAAACTGCCAAGCTGGGTGCCGCGATGCTCCACGAGCTGGCCCGTCAGGTCAAGGGTGAGCTCGCGCGCGACGTTGCGCAGGAACTGGCGATGGCCCGCGACCTCGCCGATGAGCTCGCCCAGCGCGAAGCCGAGCTGGGGCAGACGCCCGGCGAAAGCGCCGGGGCGGGAGCCCGGGGCAAACCGGACGGCCGGGGCGGCGCGGCGGACGCCGCGCGGCTGGACGCGCTTCGCGAGGCGGCTCAGACGCTGGAGCAGTGGCTCAAAGACTCAAGCCCGCGCGCCGAGGGCGACTCGGCACAGCGGGTGCGCGAGCTGCTCGAAGATCGCGCCGCCAGCCAGGTCGTCGAGCGCATGGAGCGGATCGGCGAGCTGTACCTGGGGGGTCAACGGCCCGAGGTGCGCTGCGATGCGCAAGAGCTCTCGCGGATTCTCGAGGTCCTCGCCCGCCGCATCGACGTGGTGTATCGGGGCATGGTCGCGCCGAGCTTGCGGTGCTCGTGGAATACGACAAGCGGTCGCAAGCGAGCTCGCGGAGAGGCTGAAGACTCTCACGTCGGACGCCGAGATCGCCGAATGGCATCGGCTCGCCGAGGGGCTGGCCCACGACCTCGAGAAAGCCGGTCTGACCGCGGCGGCACAGGCACTGGCCGCTTCGCTTCACGCCGGCGGCGGTCACTGGGTTTCAGGCGACCATCTCCACTGGGTCGCACCGGTGGGCTATTTGAATGCGCTTTCGTCCGTCACCACCGTGCTCCAGGCCAAGATCCGCGACCTGATCCTCAAGGACATCGTCTCGGCGCACGACGAGGCGACTCCTCCCGAATTCAAGGAGCTGGTCGAGCGCTACTACGAGGTGCTTTCGAGCCAGGGAGGCGGCAAGTAGCGCGGGCAGCAGTCGCCGCCGGAACGATTATTTCGGGTTGGAGCCGGGTCCGAGACACAAGCGGTGCTCGATGAATGTAAACTCAAGTCTTCAATGGTCGACGCCGTATTCGCTCGCCCTGCTTGCGGCACTGGCCGCCGCGGTGCTCGCGGGCTTTGCTCTCTTGCGTATCTCTCGGGCCGGCCGGTTGCACTGGCCCGACGGCCGGTGCTGGTGTGCTTGCGCCTGGCGATCCTGGGGATCCTCGGTTTGATCATCATCAACCCCGTGCGGAGGGTCGAAACGCCCGGGCCGGTCGAGCGACCCAGACTGTTTTACTTGCTGGATACATCAGCGAGCATGGCGCTCGGCAAGGGAGCGACCCGCTGGGAGCAGGCCGTGCGTACGCTTCGCGACGCCGACAGCTCGCGCGACGGGCGCGGGGGTGCGCAGGTCAGCGCATTTCGATTCGGGAGCCGGCTGGCGGCGGTGAACACCGATTTCTGGCGGCCGGCCGCGGCCGAGCCGATTCGCCAGGGTGCCGCCGGCGCCGCGCTGGCCGCGGAGCCCGCCCGCGCGAACGAGCCGCCACCGGCCCCGACGGATTCGGATTCCCTCCTGGGGGCCGCGCTCGAGGCGCTCGCCGGCCGGTTCGGCTCGACCGCGCCCCAGGCTTTGGTCGTGTTGTCCGACGGCCGCGCCAGCGATGCCGAGCGCGCACTGGCGATTGCACGGGCCTATGGCCGGAACAAACTGCCTATCCACGTGCTGGAGGTCGGCGAGGACGGCGCCGGGGGCGACGTCGCTCTGGTCAGCATGGTCGCTCCCAACCCGTGCGGAAGTTTTCAAAGGTGGCGGCCCAGGTCTTCCTCCGGAGCTACGGCTACAAGGGAAAACGGTCTGAGCTCGCGATCGTCAGCGTCGGGCCTGACGGCAAGCCGGCCGCGGTGCTCGCGCGCACGCCGGTCCTTTTGAAGGACGGGCTCGCAAGCTATCCGCTCAGCTTCGTCTCGGGTGACCAGGATGCGCGAATCGAGGCCCGGATCGAGCCCGAAGCCGGGCGAGGTGTCGGCCTCTAACAACGTGTTTGGGGCGGACCTGGCCATCGACCGGACCAAGATCCGCGTTCTGTACCTCGAGGGCTCGGCCGAACGCTTCATCGCAGCAGATGGGCAGCTTCCCTCCGGTGCCGTTCAAGCCCGCGGGGCTTACTCGTCGCTCCAGGACGCATTGCTCGAGGATCCCTGCGATCGAATGCACGGTCCTGATTCCCGGTGGGGCCAGCGGCGACTTCTCCGCCATGGTGCGCCAGGATCAGAATTGGCTTGGCATGCCGCCGAGCCAGTCCGAATTATTTGCGTACGACGCGATCATCCTCAGCGATGTACCGCGCGAGGTCATCGACGAGAAGCACCTCGCCTGGCTGGAAGACTGGATCGCCCGCCGCGGGGGTGGGCTGTGCATGGTCGGCGGGCCCCGCAGCTTTGGTTCCGGCCGGTGGAACGATACCTCCGTAGGCAACATGCTGCCCGTCGAGCTCGTACCCGCGCCCCGAGACTGGGACGACACGCCGGTGGGGGTCCATCCCGAAATCGCACGAACGATTCATCCGATCTGGCACCTGACATCGGACGAAGCACAGAACCGCGCGGCCGCGGCGAGCATCCCTCTATTCCTGGGGAGCAATCGCGTGGGCGCGGTCAAACCGGGGGCCGACGTACTGGCGAGCTGCAATACGCCGGGCACCGAGGCGGAGCTTCGCCCCGCGGTGGTGGTCCAGCCGTATGGACGGGGTCGCACGATGGTGATGACCACGGGCATCACTCGCCGCTGGGCGGGTGAATTCACTCAGTCCTGGGGCGGAGCGGACGCTCGCTACTTCAAGAAGTTCTGGCGCAACGTCGTTTACTGGCTGACGGAGAACTCGTCGACCGGCCGGCGCCGTCTTCTGGCCGAGACCGACAAGCGCTTGTACCGGCCCGGCGAGCCGATCGTCCTGCGTGCGCAGGCGTTCGATGAGAATGCAGCACCGACGGTCGACTACCGCGTGGCCGTGACGGTCGAGCCGAAATCGGCGAGCGATTTCAGCTCAGAGAAGTCTCCGCTTCTACACCCCGAGCCCGACATCGCGCTCGCGAAAGCCCGAAAACAGTTTCTGCCCTGGAGCGAAGAATTCGAGCTGCCGCGCGACCCGGCGGAGAAGTCATATCGAGCGTCGTTCCCGATTGGCGAGGCGGGATCTCTTCCAACCGGAGTCACCCTGAACCAGGGGCTGCGGTTCGAGCTGACGGCTTTCGAGGATAACACCCAGGTTGATAGCCTGTCGCTCGAGGTCCAGGTGCTCGACGACCCATTCGAGCAGCAAAACCCGCTGCCCGATCACGACCTGCTGCGCCGGATCGCCGGCGAATCGGGGGGCACCGTCCTCCGGGATGCCAAGGATCTCAGTGCGATGATGGAACGGCTCCCGCGCACCACCGCGCCGCCGGAGGTCAAGAAGACCCCGGCGTGGAGTCGCTGGCCGCTCTTGCTGTCCTTGCTCTCCTTGCTCACGATCGAATGGGTGTGGCGCCGCTGGGTCGGTCTCGCGTAAACGCCGGGCAGCTCAGGCTCGCTGTCTGCGCATGGGGATCCCGCCGGGAGAGTGGCTGCCGTCAACACGATCGAGGAGGATCGCGCCAGGACTGCGGTCGAGCTGGTCTCGCTCGCCGGCCCCGTGACTGCGATCTCGGTCAGCGGGCCGGTGGTTTGCTCGACTTCGCGCCACCGGCCTCTTCCGCGTCGATCAAGCCGTCCTTGTCGCGGTCGAGGCGCTCGAACTGGCGCGTGGGCCCAGGAACTCGCGGCGGGAGATGTCGCCGTCGCGATTGCGGTCCATCTTCCGAAACCAGTTCGGTCCCGTGGCGGGCCCGTCCGCGGTGGGCGCGGGCATCATTGACGAAGCGAAGCTTGCCATGCCCGGAATGGTGATCTGGCCGCGGCCAATGGAGAGCTGGTAGTGGTGCGGGATCTCGTCGGAGTGAACGTGGCCGTCGCCGTTACGGTCCCACGATGACACCCGCGCGACCGTGCCTCGGATCTCGCGGATGCCGAGATGGCGGTCGCGATTCAGATCCATGATCGCGAAAATGGCACGCCCTTGGTCCGCGACCGACAGGACCATCTGACTGCGGGCGGCCTTGGTTTGCTGGTCGAGAAATGCGTCAACCTCCTTCATGTAGAGCTTGCCGTCGCCGTCAGTGTCCATCATGTCGAAAAGTGTTGCGAACGGGCCGTGGTCCTTCACTTCAGACTTTTCGAGATACTTGTCGTTGTTCTTGTCAGCGGCCTGAAACTGGCCGGCGTAGTAGCTCTTGGCGTTTGCGGCGGCGTCCTCGCCACCGTCGGCATGGAATTCCAGGCTGACTTCGCCGATCGTGAGCTCGAGGGCGCCGTCGGAGAGTCTCTGGACGTGAACCTCGCTTGGAAGTGGTTTTGAACCTACCCCGTGCGCCTCGATTTTCGTCGGCGTCTTGGCGTTGCCGGAGAGCTTGACGGCAAGCTCGAGATCGGGCTCGACCCGTCCGAGAAATCGGCGCAGCTCTTCGGAATCAATCGTGTTGTCGCCGTCGCTGTCGGCCGACGCGAAGTCCTTGGAGTCGATGGGAAACTCGGCGGCGCTGAGCCGATTGTCGCCGGCCGAATCACCCGCGGACGTGCCCTTGTCGTATTTCTTGAGCAAGAGCCGCACGGGCCGGAACGAGGGGTCGTCGGGCGAGAGCTCGATCACGGGTGGCACCGTCGCGTACTTGCCGCGCCGGCTCTGGTTTTCCTCGAGCGCCGCAAACGGGTTGCTGAATGGCTCGAGCTCAGCGGGCTCGATCAGCTCGTCGCCGTCCAGATCGAAGCGGTGGAGCGACGATACAGCCGTGCCGAGCTCTTCCTTGGTGAGTGTGCCGTCCTTGTCGCGGTCAAGATGGTTGAACAGCGAGTCGTTGCGCTCGACTGCCAGGCGGCCGACATGCACGCGGAAAGGGCCGAGTGCCGGCCGGAGCACATCGGCGAGCTCTTCGAGGGTTACAACGCCGTCCTTTGGATTGGAGTCCATGTCGGCGCGCGGCAGAGCCGCCGCTCCACCGGTCGCGGATCGCACCATCGAAGGCAGCGCGCCGCGATCGGCTTCGTCTTTGGTCAGCGTGCCGTTGCCATCGCGATCGAGGTAGGTGTGCAGCGCCTTCATGGCGTCGAGCCAGGCCGTGCGGAATGACTGGTCACCCGCGTCCAGTCTGAGACGGATGAAGATGGGACGGGAGTCGCTCAAGAACACGACGTCCTGGACGGAATCGCGGCCGGCGCCCGTGGGCGCGGGCTGGGCGGGAGTGTCGTCCCCGCCGCGAGCCAGAGCGAGCCCGCAGAAGAGCATGGCGGCCGCAACCCAGGCGCGGGGGTGCGCAAGGGCGGTCATGCGAGCACCTCCTGGATCGGTTTGGCTTTGGGATCGACGATCCGGATCGGCCGGCCAAGACCCGAATCGTTTTGTGCCAAGGGGTCGATCCCAAGGCCCTTGCAGACCGTGGCCAGAAAGTCGGGTACGGACACCGGGCGGTCCTTGGCCTCCATGCCATCGACGCCGCTATTGCCGATACACTGGCCGCCCTTGATCCCGCCGCCGGCCAGGACGGTCGTCCAGGCCGCGGGGAAATGGTCACGGCCGGCTTGAGCGTTGATCTTTGGCGTTCTGCCAAACTCGCCCATCCACACGATGAGCGTCGAGTCGAGGAGCCCGTGTGTTCGGAGGTCGTCCATGAGCGCTGCCCATGCCGGGTCGAGCACCTCACTCAGCTTCTTGACGGCTTCGAAGTTCTGTTGATGGGTGTCCCATCCCAGCGCCATTCCCCCCTCAGCCGCGGAGAGCGATACTTCCACAAACGGGACGCCCCGCTCAACCAGGCGCCGCGCCAGCAGGCAACCCTGGCCGAAGGCGGTTCGCCCGTAGGCGTCGCGCACTGGCGAGGGTTCATCGGCCAGGTCAAACGCCTTGGCGGCGGCCGAGCGCATCAGTCGGACCGCTCGCCGGTAGGCGTCTTGATGGCTCGCCGGGCCGACACCCGGATGAGTCGACATGAAATCCTCGCGCAAGGAATCGAGCAGGCCCAGCCGAGCGTCGGCGCGGGGGTTGTCGACGCCGGTGGGCAAATTCAGGTCTTCCACCTTGAATGACAGGTTGCGCATCGGCGGCCCCTTGCAGATCGGCCACCGCGCGCTCGCCCACGACCAAGGGCGCGTATTGCGGACCGAGGAATCCGGGCCCGAAGGCGCCGGGATTGAAGGACCGGAAGGGCGCGATGCTCACGAAGTTCGGAAGCTCCGAGTCATCCTGGCCGAGCTCCTTGGCCACGAGCGAGCCCAGCGTGGGATAACGGATCGGACCGGTTTGCTGATAGCCGGTGCGCAGGTTGAAAGTTGCGCGGCCGTGGTCACCTTCCTTCGTGCTCATCGAGCGAATGATCGCGATGTCCTTCATCTGCTTGGCGAGCTTGGGGAGATGCTCGGACACCAGAATTCCGGGCACCGACGTCTCGATGGCCTTGTACTCGCCGCCGTTGGCGTGCCCGGGCTTGGGGTCGAACGTGTCGATCTGGCTTGGTCCGCCGGTCATCCACAGTAGGATGCACGACTTGCGCCGCTTGGGGTGTCCGGCGAGGTCGGCTGCGAGCGCCTCGATCCAGCCAGAGGTCGAGACGCTTGCGATGCCCGCCGCGGCCAATTGCAGCATCCGGCGGCGCGACAGCTCTGGGAGGGAGTGGTTGATGCGGCTCATGGAATGCCCTCGCGTCAAGGACGGGAATGCGGGTGAAATGTGCCGTCGGAGCCCTAGTCTCGATCAGTGGTTGAATCGAAACTCGGGACTGTTGAGCAAAGCCCAGAGTACATCCGCGAGGGTGCCGGCGTGATCACCGGTCGCGCCGCCGCGATCGACGTAACCGACGAGTTTTTGCAGCTCGTCGGACCGAGGCCGGCGGGTGAGCGCTGCGAGGTAAAGCACCTCGATCCGGCCAGCGGTGTCGAGATAAGGCGCCTCGGCAATGGCAGTCAGAGTGTCGCTCGTCGCCAGGGTCGTGACGCCGGAGATAAGGGGCCCGTTCATGAAAGCGAGCGCCTGGAGTATCGTCGTCTCGCCTTCGGTGGGCTTCTCCTCACGGTTGGTGAAAAGCTCCACGAATCTTTCTTTATCGGAGCCCTCGAAGTCGAACCGCCCGACGGGCCCGTAGCGGATGGTCGTCGCCTGTGCGAGTGCCTCGAAGAGCTGGCCCGGTGAGAGCGTGCGGACCGGCATGGCCGCGAACAGGTTGGCCGGCGCCAGCTCGGAGGGCCCGACCGCGCTCGTCAACGCGTAGGCCTTCGAGGCGGTAATCGCGCGGATGAGGAACTTGAGGTCGTAGCCGTGCGACCGGAATTCGCGGGCAAGCAAGTCGAGCAGCTCAGGGTGCGACGGCGGGTTGTCGTCACGGAAGTCGTCGATGGGATCGATGATGCCGGTCGCGAAGAATCGCGCCGAGACGCGGTTCACGGCCGCGCGGGCGAAGTAGGGGTTGTCGGGCGCGGTCACCCAGTCGGCCAGAAGCTCGCGTCCCAGCGAGCGCCGGCCCCATTCCGGCTTCTTGGCGTCAAGGAATGCGGCCTTGACCACCTGAGTGGTTTCGGGGATCACAAGCTCGCGGCGATCAACGACCTCGCGGATCGGGCCGTGCGCGTCGTCTTTCCCTTGCTTGGTGACCCCGGCGAAGAATGCCGCCAGACCCCAGAATTGCTCGCGCTTCCAGTGATCGAACGGGTGGTTGTGACACTGGGCGCATTCGATGCGGATGCCCAGGAAGGTACGCGCGGTTCCAGCCGCGAGGTTTTCGGGCTTGGCGTCCTTGGCGACATAATAGGCAAGCGGCGAGGGCACGGCGCGAGGATCGTTGGCGATACCCGCGCGCGCCCCTGGCTACCGAGACGAACCGTCAAGACCTCGCGGACGATCTGATCGTAGCCCGCTTCCTCGGCGATTTTCTTGCGGAGCCACGCCTCGAACGTCGGGGTCAGGGCGCGGATCTGCGCGTCGGTTTCGGCCTCCGGGAGGAACAGCGCGCGGTAGAACTCGGTGGCGTGGGTGAGATACGCGGGGCTATCGAGCAGCGATTCGACGAGTTGCTCGCGCTTGGCCGGGTTGGGATCGTCGAGGAAGTCAGTCGCTTCGGCGGCCGTCGGGGTCTTGCCGACCAGGTCGAGGTAAACGCGGCGCAGAAATTCGGCGTCGCCGGCAGGCTGGGCAGGCCGGACCTTCGCCTCGGCCCACCGGACGGCCAGCAAGCGATCGATTGCCTCGGCGAGCGTCCTGGAATCCCGTGACCGGGCGCCGGCCGCCACGCTCTTCCGGTTTGCCGGCTGGTCCGCCGGCGCCTCGCCGCTGTACGCCACGGCGGCACAGAGGCCCACGACGACGAGATAGACCGTGGCAATTTTGAATCGACCTCTGTGCTTCATCTGGAGCTCCCGAGGGCGAACCCTCGAACTAGCGCCGCGCGGATCGAGGCGGAGATTCTTCGGTCACGGGCACGTCCCACAGCTTGACCGTACGGTCGGCACCTCCGGTTGCCACGGCCGTTCCATCAGGTGCAAAAGCGATTCCCCGCACGAGCGCTCCGTGGCCGACCAGGCGAGCGACGAGGGCGCCGGTCGTCGTGTCGTGGAACGAAACCAGTCCGTCGTTGCGGCCTGACCAGGCCAGCATCCGGCCGTCGCGAGAAAACCCCAGGGCGGCAACGCAACTCGAGAGCCCACCCAGGGTGAGCCGCTGCTGTCCTGATTTCACGTCCCAGAGCCGGACAGTTTCGTCGAGGCCACCGGTGGCGAGGCTCGCGCCGTCGGGCGCGAAGGCGACCGCCAGCACGGCCCGTGAGTGGCCATCGAGCGAGCGGGCGACCGATCGCTCCTTGACATTCCAGAGCTTCAATTCGCCCTGGGCACCGGGACGGTTATCGGGTGTGCCCCCGCCGGTTGCCAGCAGTGTGCCGTCCGGCGAGAACGCCACGCACTGAACCGGCCAGCGAAAACCGGTGAGCCGAGAATCTTCGGTTCCGGTCGCGACGTCCCAGAGCGTGACCAGGCTTCCTTCGCCCGCGGAGGCCAGCAGCCGGCCATCGGGAGAGAACGCCAACTCGGTGACTCCGTTCAATCCGGTGAGCTCGTGAATCGGATCGCCTGTGACCGCATTCCAGATGCGGATGGTACCTTCCCAGCCGCCCGATGCCAGGCGCGTTCCATCGGGCGAGAACACCACCGCCGCGACACCCCGCTCATGCCCGTCGAGGGTCGCTTTCACCTTCCTGGCCGCCAGATCCCAGAGCGTGACGGATCCCGGCGCGTCGAGCGGGCCATCGGCGACCGCCAGGGTCTGGCCGTCTGGCGAGTAGGCAAGCGACCAGACTGGCGTCAGATCTCCCTTCAAGGTGGCCCGCGCGGTGTGTCGGCGAGTGGCAAGGCTCCACAGCTTCACCGTATGGTCCGTGCCGGCAGTCGCGAGCGAGCAGCCATCGGGTGAGAACCGGACCTGCAGCACTGTGTCTCGGTGGCCCTTCAACAAGCCGGCCTGCCGGGCGCGACGCGCGTCCCAAAGGACCACTTCGCCCCCCTGGTGCGCCGACGCGAGATAGCGACCGTCGGGCGAGAATGCGATCGAGCGACACGGGATATATTTGAGCGAATCTCGCATCCGGAGGGAGGCGGCGTCCCACAGCCCGAGAACGCCGTCGGCCCCGGCCGTCGCGATCAGCGTGCCGTCGGGTGAGAACGCGACCGACGTGCCCCCCCGCGCAATGCCGCCCAGCGACCCCCGCTGTCGCTGCGTGGCGACATCCCAGATCGTGACGGCGCCCGCGGCCGAATCGTCGGGACCGCCGGTCGCTGCGGCAAGCGTATTGCCGTCCGGTGAGAACTCCAGGCACGACACGGGCAACGGAAATACCGGAAACGCGCCCAGCGGCTCTCGCGCTTCGACGTCCCAGAGGCGGACGACGCCATCGCGCCCCCCGGAAACCAATAGTCGGCCTTGCGCAGTGAACGCGAGCGAGCGCACCATGCCTTTATGGGCGTCGAAGGTCGCGAGCACTCGCTCAGTCGCGGAATCGACCAAGCGGACCTTGCCGTCGGGTCCCCCGGTGGCGTATTTCGTGCCGTCGGCGGCCGCCGCGAGCGTCGTGACTTCGTCTTTGGTGGCCGGTGTGACGGCCGAGCCGGTCATTGCATCCCAGCGGATCGTGCCGCCGGCGCCCGCCGCGCGGAGGAATCGGCCGTCGGGCGAGAAGGCAAGGCCGCGCGGTTCGCCGGCGTAGGCCAGGCATGCGGCCGGCGAAAAGATGGGGGCGGCAGGCTCCCAGAGACGCACCGAGCCGTCGAAGCATCCTGTCGCCAGTTGTTGCGAGCCGGGTGCGAACGCCAGGGCGGAGATACCGTCGCTATTTCCCTGAAGGCTGGCACGCTCGCGGCCGGTGTCCAGCTCCCAGAGCTTGACAGTGCTGTCCAGGCTGCCGGTCGCCAGCAGTGTGCCCAGCGGCGAAAACGCCAGACAGGTGACCATGTCGGAGTGCCCAAGCAGGGCCGCGCGGCTGCGCCCTGATGGCAAGTCCCAGATCTTCACCTCGCCATCCTCGCTTCCGGTCGCAAGTGTGGCCCCGTCAGCCGCAAACGCGATTGCGCGAACGGTCCCCTTGTGCCCCTGGAGACGGCGCGGACCGACAGGTCTCGCAGGTTCCACAGCGCCACCTCACGATCCGCGCCCGCGGAGGCGAGCAACCTCGCGCTCTTCGACGGCGCGAAGGCAACGGCCCGGACGGATGCCGAGTGCCCGGCGAGTGCCGCCGTCTCGCGACCGCTGGCGAGGTCCCACAACCGAACCATCTTGTCGTGACCGGCCGAGGCCAGCAGTGCCCCGTCGGGCGAGAATGCGACCGAAAATACCCAGTTCGTGTGCCCGATGAGCGTCTGCTTGGCGCGACCGGAAGAAACGTCCCAAAGCTTGATCGTCCGGTCGTAGCTGCCCGTGGCCAGGGTCTTGCCGTCGGGCGAGAACGCGAGGCAGGCGATGGCGTCGCCATGCCCTTGCAGGCGGCCGACCAACCGACCCGAGTCGACGTTTCGCAACAACACGACGGCGTCGTCGCCGGCGGAGGCCATGATCGATCCGTCCGGCGAGTATGCCAGCGCGAGCACCGCGGCCCCGTCCTGTTGAACCGCCCCGCGGCCGGCTTCCGCGCGTGCCTCACGACGCCCCTCCGCATGCCAGATGACCCCGGGACGGAAGCTCGCCGGTTCCCGCGGGCCAACCGGCAGCGGCGTGGCCGCCGCGGCCGGCGAGATGCGGTCCATGGGGGGACTGGCACCGTCGTGCGGAAACGCCTTGACGTCGCGCGGCCAGCCGAACGGAAGCAGAAGCAAGGCCAAGAACAGCAAGCCGAAGGCTGCACGCGGCGAAAGCCGCGCGTGGACCTGGCGACCTTCGTCGAGAATCCGGATCAGGCGGCGGCGGATCAACAGCCGCGATTCAAATAGCCCCAGAGCGGGTCTTGCCACGGGGGATCGCTCGACCGATCGCTCGACAATCGCCAGAAACCCTTCACCGCAGACATGCCGGGATGTCTTGCTGGCGGCGAGCGCCGCGTCGTCGCACGCGTATTCCCGCAGCTCGTCGATCAGCCAGTTGGCCAGGTGCACTGCGGGGTGAAAGAAGAAAAACGCCTGCAAGACCCTTTGCCCGACCACGACCCAGAGATCGCCCCGGCGCACGTGAGCCAGCTCGTGGAGCAGCACCCACGACAATTGCTTGGGAGTCAGGCTATCACTCAGGTCCGGCGGTAGGACGACGGCCGGGTGCACCAGGCCGGCGACGGCCGGCGAATTGAGATCGAAATTCACCACCCAGCGCACCGAGCCGCGCAGCCCGACGGCGCGTCCCAGTGAGTCGACGTCGATCGGCAGGCAATCCGGCGAAAGCGGCACCGCATCGCGGACCATACGCCGCGTCATCAGGATGGCTCGATGGAACCGAACCAGCAGCAAGACCACGATCAGTGACCAGCCGAGCATGAGCATCGCCTGAAGCGAAAGGACGGATACGCTCGCACCCGCTAGTGGGGGGGCCGTCGCCGGCACCGTGCGTTCGGGCGGCGCCGGCGGCGCGACGATCACGGTCGGCTGAGGGTTGGAGACGTCGGCCAAGCTGGCGCCGACGTCGCCCGTCGTGGGGAGCTCGATCTGCGCCGGGAGCGGCATCGGCACGGGTACAGACACAGGGGCCGTCGGCGTTGCCACGGCCGCGGGCGGCGCCTCGTCTTGTCGAACCCACGCCGTGAATCGCGCCGCCGTCGGCAGTGCCCTTTCGACCGACGGCCACCAGAACCAAGCCGCTGGAACGGGAACGATCAGCTTCAAGAGCACCAGGCAGAACAGGCCATGAGCCATCTGGGCCGACATGCGCCGCGCACGGGCAGCCATACCACCACGATCAAAGCCAAGAGAACCGACGCGTCGACCAAGGCTCGCGTCATGAAGCCGGTCCAAGCTGCTCCCCAGTCATTCAGGAGCTCGACCGTCATCACGGCTCTGCCTCCCCGTTGTTCTCTTCGGCCGTCGCGTGTGCATCCAGAACCGCGCAGCTGTGCAAAGTCATCGGGCGTCAGCCGGCTCTTCTGGACCATATACGCCAGCAGCTTCCCGTCCAACCCTTCAAGCGTGTTTTGCAGGAGCGTATCGGCCGCGCCGGCGAGTGATTGCCACGGCGGCCGCGCCGGCCGGTAGAGATAGCTCGTCCCCACCGCGGTGACCCGTAGATGATTCTTCTCGACCAGTCGCCTCAGCAGCGTTTTCGTGGTGGTCGGCGCCCAGCCGAACTCGCGGCGCGCCTCCTCGTACACCTCGCGCGCGATACAGCTTTTCTGCCGCCAGACGATCTTCATGACCTTCCATTCCGCGGCGGTCAACGGCTCAGGCATCCCTCGAGACATGAGTGCGCACCCACGAGATTACGGATCAAGTCGAATGACTACAAATATAGCCGCCCTGAATCGCCTGTCAACGAAATACTTCGGAAAAAAATCGAGACGCCCCGCCGGCCCGTGAAAGGACATGGATTTCGTCCCGACCCCTCGCCGGGTAACGGTCGGTTGCGGGCCGCGATCAACGAGGCTCTGTCGGCGAAGGGACGGTGAAGAGGGCAGTGTCGCTAACTATGATGGGGAAGGCGCCGAATGACCGGACGGCGGATCCCGCTGGAAACCTCGTCGTCGCAAGCCGGACACGAATGAAAGGAGCTTCGATGAAACGCCTGGGTACGATGCTTTTCGGCTTGATCTTGCCCGCGGTCTGTTTCGCGGCGGAGGAACCGCCCGAAGTGCTGCTCTGGCCGGGTGGAGCCCCGGGGTCCGAGGGGATTACCGCGGAAAACGTCGTCGTCGACCGTGGCAAGGACGGCGGCCACAATCGCAGCGTCACGCAGGTTCACAAGCCTTCACTGACGATTTATCTGCCTCCGAAGGAAAAAGCCAATGGCGCAGCGGTCGTCATCTGCCCCGGCGGAGGCCACCGTATGCTGGCGATCGAGCACGAAGGGCACGACATTGCCAAGTGGCTCAAAAGCATTGGCGTGGCGGGGTTTGTCCTTCAGTACCGCCTGGCACGGGCCGAGGGCTCGAAATACAAGATCGAGACGCACGCGCTGGAAGATGCGAAGCGCGCCATCCGCCTGGTGCGCAGCCGAGCCGGCGAATGGGGCGTTGATGCGGGCCGCGTCGGCATGATCGGTTTCTCGGCGGGAGGGGAAGTGACCTCGCTGGCGGGCACGCGGTTTGACGCCGGCAGCGAGGGAGCCAGCGACCCGGTCGACAAGCTGAGCAGTCGGCCTGACTTCCTGATCCTCGTTTACCCCGGCTTTCGACCCGAGTCCCTTTCCGTCACCAAAGAGACACCTCCCACATTCCTGGTCCACGCCGATGACGACCGCTTGAGCGCCCAGCGCAGCGCGGCCTTCTACCTGGCACTCAAGAAGGTCGGCGTCTCCGGCGAGCTTCATGTGTACGCCCGCGGCGGCCACGGCTTCGGAATGCGCGACAACCACTTGCCGGTGTCGAGCTGGCCGGCGAGGCTGCAAGAGTGGATGAGCGACCGCGGCTTCACGCGTAAGCCGTGAGGCAGCCGGGTCTTGCCCGGAGACCTGAAAGCCGGGAAAGTGGAAGCCGAGGGCGCCTGGCCGTGAGCAAAGTCATGAATTGGACCCGACTGACGACCGCGACCTTGGCCGCGAGCGAGCAACGACGAGTTGTGGAGAATCAGACCGACACCGCACCCGGAGGGCAACCTCATGCAGAGCGTCAAGAAGCTCCGGATCAACGGCGCTGAAATGAAGGTCAATGCTGCCGACGAGCAATCGCTGCTCGAGGTGTTGCGCGGGGATCTCGGGCTCACCGGCACCAAGTACGGCTGCGGCGAGGGCCGGTGCGGCGCCTGCACGGTCCTCGTCGACGGGGCCCCGGTCCGCTCGTGCATCACCAAGTGCGGCGCGGTCGCGTCTCATGAAGTCACGACCATCGAGGGCCTGGAGCGGGATGGGAAACTGCATCCGCTCCAGGAAGCCTTCCTCGAGCTGGGCGCCATGCAGTGCGGCTTTTGCACCTGCGGGATGATCATGTCGGGCGTCGCTTTGCTGCGGAAGAGTCCCGACCCGACGAGAGACGAAGTCATCGAATTCATGAATGGAAACGTCTGCCGATGCGGAACCTACCCGCGGATCATCGCCGCACTCTCCGCCGCCGCGAGGTCGATGAAGGAGGCCGCACGATGAGCGAGCGAGCGAGCGTTCTCGTTGATGATTACGAGGTCGAGCCCGAGCGTTACGAGCTGCGCGAGGGCCTCCCCTATCATTTCGACCTCGACCGCCGCGAATTCATGAAGGTGCTGGGCGGAGGGATCCTGGTGTGCTACCTGCTGGAGGCGGCGAGCGCACAGCCGCCCGGCGGCGGTCGGCGCCGCGGAGGCGGCGGCCAGGCGGCCCCTCGCGACATCGCCGCCTGGCTGCACATCGGCGAGGACGGCCGGGTGACGGTCTACACGGGTAAGGCGGAAGTGGGGCAGAACATTCGCACGTCGCTGACTCAGGCGGTCGCCGAGGAGCTGCACGTCGCGCCGAGCTCGATTCGCCTGGTCATGGCCGACACGCAGCTCACCCCCTTTGACATGGGCACCTTCGGCAGCCGCACCACTCCGGATATGTCGCACCGACTGCGCCGCGCGGCAGCAGCAGCCCGCGAAATGCTAATCGACATCGCGGCGGAATCCTCGAAATCCGACCGTGCCCTACTCGCCGCGTCCAACGGCGCGGTCGTCAATACCCAGACAAAGCAATCCCACGAATTCGGCGCGCTCGCCAAAGGCCGCAAGCTCTCCAAGGACGTCGCCGATGATTCACCCACGAGCTCACCGGAGAAGTGGACGGTCGCCGGCCACTCGGCGCCGAAGGTCGACGGCCGCGCGTTCGTGACCGGCAAGCATCAGTACGCATCCGACATGCGTCTGCCAGGAATGCTCCACGGCAAGGTCTTGCGCCCTCCTTCCTTCGGGGCAACGCTGAAATCGATCGACGCGAGCGCGGCGAAGGCCATGCCGGAGGTGGTCGTTGTCCACGATGGCGACTTCGTGGGCGTCGCCGCACCCAGCCAGTTCGTGGCCGAGCGCGCCCTGGCAGCGATCAAGGCTGAGTGGAGTGGCGGATCGCGAGACTCGGGGAAGGACCTCTTCGACGAGCTGAAACGGGCGGGCCGAGCGGCCCGCGGCGGCCGCGATGGGTCCCACCAGGGATCAAGCGCGATCGACCAGGGACGAGCAGCGGGCGAGATCCGGCTGGATCAAACCTACACGATTGCCTACATCGCCCATGCACCGCTCGAGCCGCGCGCGGCCCTCGCGCACTGGGAGGGCGGCAAGCTCACCGTGTGGACCGGCACCCAGCGCCCGTTCGGGGTGCGCGGCGACCTGGCGGGCGCGTTCAAGCTTCCTGACAGCGCGATCCGCGTGATCGTGCCCGACACCGGGGCCGGCTACGGCGGCAAGCACAGCGGCGAGGCAGCCCTTGAGGCGGCGCGGGTTGCCCGCGCAGCCGGCAAGCCGGTCAAGCTCGTGTGGACGCGCGAGGAAGAATTCACCTGGGCTTACTTCCGGCCGGCCGGCGTCATCGAGATCGCGAGCGGCGTCCGACCTGACGGCAAGATCACTGCCTGGGAATTCCATAACTACAATTCCGGCGGCTCGGGGATTCGTTCTCTCTACGACGTACCCAACCAGCGGACTGAGTTTCACCAGGTGCATTCGCCGCTGCGCCAGGGCTCTTACCGCGCGCTGGCGTCCACGGCAAACCACTTTGCCCGTGAATCACACATGGACGAGCTGGCGCATGCCGCGCACCTCGATCCGCTCGAATTCCGATTGAAAAACCTCAAGGACCAGCGGCTGCGCGCGGTCATCGAGGCCGCCGCCGCCGGCTTTGGATGGGGCCACAAGAGCGGCGCCGATCACGGCGCGGGCATCGCGGCGGGCTTCGAGAAGGGGAGCTATGTCGCCACCTGTGCGGAAGTGGCCGTCGACAAGTCGAACGGCCGCGTTCAAGTCGTGCGTGCCGTCAGCGCATTTGAGTGCGGGGCTGTGGTCAACCCCGACCATCTCAAAAACCAGGTTGAAGGCGCGATGGTCATGGGGCTGGGCGGCGCGCTATTCGAGGCGATCGAGTATGAGGACGGACGCATCCTCAACCCGCGGTTTTCGCGGTATCGCGTGCCGAGATTCCGCGACACTCCCCAGATCGACGTCATCCTCCTCGATCGCAAGGACCTGCCATCGGCCGGCGCGGGCGAAACACCGATCGTCGCCATCGCGCCGGCAATCGGAAGTGCCATATTCGATGCCACCGGCGTGCGCCTTCGTTCGCTGCCTCTGGCGCCGCGGGGCGTCAAAACGTAGACTTCATTCGCGATCCTCGATGGCCAGCGGCGGGCAATACTGCCCCGCGTCGGCGCGCCCACCAGTCGGACGCGCCCAGCGGAGTGAAAGTATAGTCGTACAATCGAGCGCGCACGTACCGCGGAGGGCTGGCCGGAAACGGATTTTCGCGGAGCAACGCGAGCACCTCGGGAGAGCCTTCGAGCAGCCGCTGCTCGAATCGCAGAAACCAAGGTTGAGACCGGCAGTCGCCGGCCAGGGCAGCGAACCATAGCTGCCAGTCGAGGCGGGGCAAGTGCGGGGTCGCAAATCGCGGCCCGCGGTCGGGCTCGCCTGGCTTCCACCGAAATCGGTAGGGCTTCCAGCTCGAGCCGTCGTCACTCCCTTCAATCTGGATCTCGGGGCGCGTGGTGGTCATCACGGCAAACAGCCCGTAGGTGTTCGTGCTCCGCAGCGGCTCGATCCACTCGCCCAGGCTGGCCAGCTCGGTGGTCACGATCCCCCCGGGCCAGATGCGCTCGGCCGATGCGCCCGCGGTGACCAGAATGATGAACCCGCCGAGCAGGCCGGCAACCGACTTCCGCCACCAAGTCCACGGCCGCGGTGCCCGAACCGGATCGAGCTCGGAGGACGCCTCGCTGCCGCTTGGTTCGCGAACGTGCCGGATCAGCATCGCCAGCCGACGCCAGTCACGATCGTCCAGCACGCTCAGACAGAGCACGATCGCCAGCAGATTGAAGAAGCCGTAGTTGCCTGTCGCCGCGATCAATAGCTGAAGCAGCACCAGGCTCGCGAATCCCGCCAGACGGATCGGTCTGGGCCCCAGAATGAAGAACGGCGCGACCAGCTCGGCGTAAAACATGAAGCCCACCGAAAGCCAGTGAAACCACGGCGGCATCTGGTGGACGTACCAGCTCGTCCAGACGGGTAAGGGCTGCGTTTCATAGTGATAGTCGAGCGCCTTCCACCCCGCCCACGCCGGGTCGTGACTGACCAGCTTCACGATGCCTGAAAGGAACATCAAGCGAAACCATAGCCAGCGCACCAGCCAGATCGTGGGCCGCCAGGGTTCATCCTCGGCCCTCCGCAGCGAGACAGCCCAAGGCGTCAGGATCGCGGCCAACAAACCGGTTTCCAGGAGCAATGAATCCCACTGGTAGCCGAGAAAGACCTGGCCGACAACCACGATCGAAAGGTAGGACAGCCAAAGAAAAACCGTGCAGAAACCCGGCAGCAGCCCCGCGGCCAGTGCCACGCTGACTGCGACGCCGCCCCAGCACATTGCGTGCAAGGCCGAGTCGGAGGCGTCGAGCCAGAAGACCGTCGGCAGCCTCCAGTACGTCGCCAGCCCCGATCCGAGGACCACCCGCGCGCGGGCCAGATACTCCGCCGCGGGTAAGATTCCGCGCGAGCCGATCAGCCCGTCGACCTGCACGGCGATCGATACAAACGCCGCCAGGTAAACGATCCCCAGTCCGCGGAGGAAGACTGACCTCGTTTGTGTGAATCGTACGTTGTCGAGCTTGGTCGTTTGTCGGTTGCTCCTTTGTTCGTCGCGAATCGACCTCTGTCTGACGGCTCACTTCCCGCCGCCAGCGGTCGCGGTGCGCGGGTCACGATTGATTCACCGCCCGCTCGCGGCGAAGCCGCGCCCGACTGCCTCGATAACACGCTCGTGCAGCCGGCCATTGGTCACGACCACCCCACGATTGGCGGTCAGCTCGCGCCCGTGGTGAAACTCCAGTGGACGGCCGTCGATGTCCGTGACCACTCCACCGGCCTCCGTGACGATCAGGTAGCCCGCGGCGTGGTCCCAGATCTTTTCGCGGTAGTCAGACCGGGTTGGCAGCCGGAGGTAGATGTCGGCCTCGCCGCGGGCGACGACAGCGTATTTCGCCTGGCTGTCCATCCGCAACGGCGGAGCCGTGATTCCCAGCCGTGCGGCCACAATCGCGGCATCGTCTTGTGCGCTGTGGCCGGACTCGACGGACTCGCAAAACCGCGCGTGCGCCGCGTCATCCTGGTGACTGACGGACAGCGCGGCGGACGCGGACGAGACGTCGTCGGTAGAGAGGGCGGCGACTGCCGAGGCACCTTGCCCGCGCACCGCGAAGAAGGTCAACCCGTGCGGCCTTTCAGACGTGCCGGCGGATTCGTGCAACGGCGCTCGATCCGTCAAATTAGGGCACGAGAGCGCCGCGACCACGACTTGACCGTTGACGACGAGCGCGAGCGCGACCGCGTATTGCTCGCCGCGCAAGAATCCCTTCGTGCCGTCGATCGGGTCCAGCGTCCAGAATCGCTCGTGATACTGGCTAGCGGAGCCGTGGTCGATCCAGCGACAAACGTGCTCGCGGTTGATCTCGCTCGCCGCATTGTCGCGGGTGGGATACCTGATCGCACGGACATGCTCGACCACCCGTTCCAGGATCGTCGCACTCTCGGGGCGTAACAGCTCGCCGGAATCTTCCTCTGCGATCACGGGATCGTCGGGGAATGCCTCGGCGAGAGCGCGGCAGATCAATGCCTGGCTCCCGAAATCGGCCACCGTCACCGGGCTCTTGTCCTTCTTGGCCAGGACTTCCGGCGAGATTTCGGCCCCGACTGCTCGGCAGAGCCGGGCTGCCTCGCGTACCGCCCGGACCGCCAGGACGCGCTCTCGTTCGTAAGTTGGGCTCATCGTCACCAAAGTTGTAGAGAGGAGTGAAAAGCTGCGTAGATTCGGGAACACAGGGCCGTACCAAACTCCAGTCGCAACGCCGGATCGCGCCCTGGTGAACTTGATTATCTCGCACCTCGCACCGTCCCGCAAATCGATGAGTCCGGGACGACCTGTTGCGTCGGGTCGGAACATCACGGCGAAAACACCGGCCGGATGGGCGATCTCGAATTGATCGGGCACGCACCGATTAGCCGAACGTCAGGCTTCCGTGCCGCCGCTTGACACGCTCCTGCGGAATTAAAGAAACGTCATGGACCGCGCGGTCATCGAGAGCGTAATTCAGGATATCGGGTGGCAGTGAAGCCCGACGAGGCCTCGTCGCGAGGCCTGCCATTCCAGCATCAAGGTCAGAAGGAACGCAAACGGGAGCACGGCGATGTTTTCCACAATGTGGCGCAGCGCGCGATTGCCGAAGGTGGTCCTTGGCTTGGCCCTCGCCGCTTGGATTCTGGCTGGCTCATCGGCCTTCGCCAAGGGGGGCGGCGGCGGCGGTGGACACGGCGGTGGCGGCGGCGGACATGGCGGCGGCGGGCACGGCGGTGGCGGGCATGGTGGCGGAGGATACCACGGCGGCGGCGGGTACCACTCAGGGGGGTATCACCGCGGCGGCAACGTGTACTACTACAACAACTATCCATTCCTCTTTTACGGCGGGTATGGCGGGTACAATTACGGCTACCCCGGCTACGGGTATTCTTACCCATACTACAACTACGGGTACGCGTATCCCAACTACGGGTACGACGCGTCGACGGTGTACGCGACACCAAGCCCAGGCCGGTACCTGGGAATCGACGAGCAAGCGTTTGCCGACGCCAGCGGCCAGGGAATGCAGGTGGTGCGCGTCTACTCCGGGTCGGCGGCGGAGCAAGCCGGTCTTCAGGCGGGCGACGTCATCTACTCGGGCAACGGTTATCTGACCCAGCAACACGGCAACCTGACGTGGATCATCTCGACGGTTCCGTCCAACGGCGTCCTGCAAATGAACGTCCGGACCGCCCGTGACGGCGCGATGCACACTGTGAGCGCGCTCATACCGTAAACAGTGAACTGCATGGGAACACCTCGCACCTCACCGAGACGCGTGGCGTCCAGGCTACGCCGCTCTACCGCTCCGGGGTCGGTCGCTGTAGACGCGCCCTGCCTTGCGGCGGCGCCGTGCAATCGCGCTCTATGGTCGGTTATGATCGATCGGTTGGGGGCCGAGGTCATGACCGTCCTGCCGCGAGGTGGCCCGTGCGGTTGTTCTTCCGATCTCTATTACTGCTCGTATCAAGCGCCGCCACGGCGCTGCCGGGATACGCACAAGAGAAGCCGAAGCTGCTCGAGATCGATGGATTCATGGCGAAAGGCGCCTTCACCGAGCTGGATCCCGAGCGGGCAAAACACCGGCTGTCTCTCGAAGAGATCGTGACGGATCATCTCAACGGCGAGGTGACGGACATCACCGATATTCTGCGGTTCATGGCCAACCAGGAGAAAATGCGATTCCGGGTGGAAGAGCCGCTCGAAGTCCGCGGAGAGGTCCTCGTTTCGCTGCCGCCGAATACGATGGGGGACGAAGCGTACACGACGTGCTTTTACGCACTTTCGTTCAACGGACTGGTGGTCGCCGGCAGCGGCGACGAGCTGGTTCTCGTCCGACCCGAAACGCGGCCGGCGCTCGAGCGCCCCAGGCGACCCTGGAATCGAAAGCAAGTTTTATCGACGCAGCTCTTCCGGCTTGGCTACCTCGAGCCCGACCCGATCCTGCGGCAGTATCGCGACCAGATCGGGACCGCGGCAGGCCAAGCCGTCCTGGAGAAGAAGTCGAATCTCGTGATCGTGGGCGATACCGCAGCGGCGCTCGCAAAGCTGCGCGAGCACATCGATTCTGAAATCTTGCAAGCGATGGGTGTTCCCGCCGCGGCGGAAAACCAGGGCGGCGAGGAACTGCGACCGCCAACCTCCGGGGCCATCGCGTCCCGCGAAAGCATTCATTTCTATCTGCTGGCTTACGCCCGAATGAGCCAGATCCCCCTCGCACCGGCCGAGTCGAAGGGAGTATTCACCAGGCGGTATCCCGAGGCCGACGTTTGGACAGACGAGCGCGGTTACCGGGCACTTGAAAACGAGTACCGGAGAGTCAATGAGTTTGCGCGGTTCGCGCGCCGGATGGAACGGGAGGGACCGAACGAGCCCGTTCCCGGGCGCACGCTCTCTCCTGCCGCGCAGAGACGGCTCGCGATCCACTACGGCGTAGTGAGCTCTGCCGCCGCCAGGCCAAATCTGCCGAAGAACAAGAGGACGGTCAGAAAGCGGTGATTCTCCGCGGCCGATTGCCACCGCGACCCTCGCGCGTGCAGGAGCAGTGTTGTGATTCCTTGACGCGAGGGCATACAATAACGGTTTCGGTGCCCGCCTCCGGCCAGGGTGAAGTCAACCGGGCGGTGTTCGCGGAGCCGACCAGTTCAGGGCATTGGCCGAGGAGGCCTCACGTGCGCACCGTCGACATCTCCGCTGCGGCTCTTTTTGGCGCCCTGATCGTGGTCGCCGGCTGCACCGATCCCGGGGCTTCCGACGCGGTGTCTCCCGCCGGAACGGGTCCCGAGCTCTCCAAGGCGGCCCCTTCGCCTGGAAATGTAATCCGGATCGAGGCTGGTCCCGACGCGCCGAAACGCGCCCAGGCAGCGTTGATCAACGCCAAGCCGGGCGACACCGTCGAGTTCGGAGCGGGCAAATTCGACTTTCGATCTACGCTTTCGCTGGATGTGAGCCGGATCACCGTGCGCGGCCAGGGGTCCGACAAGACGATCCTTAACTTCAAGGACCAAGGGCAAGGGACCGGAGGCGAAGGGCTGCTGGTGACGAGCAAGGAAGATGTCGCCATCGAAGACCTCGCGATCGAAGACCCCAAGGGTGACGGAATCAAGACGAACGGGACCAAGAAGATCGCGTTTCGCAAGCTGCGCGTCGAGTGGACCGGCGGCCCGAAGGAAACCAACGGCGGCTACGGGATATACCCAGTGCTCTGTACCGGCGTGCTGGTCGAGAATTGCAAGGTTGTCGGCGCGTCTGACGCCGGCATCTACGTGGGACAATCGCAAAACATCGTCGTCCGCAACAACACGGTCGAGAAAAACGTCGCCGGCATCGAAATCGAAAACTCGACCCGGGCTGACGTCTTCGACAACCTGGCCACCGACAATTCGGGCGGCATCCTCGTGTTCACGATGCCCGACCTTCCCACGAAAGAGGGTCGCCTCTGCCGCGTCTTCCACAACAAGGTGCTCGCCAACAACCACGAGAATTTTGCACCCAAGGGGAATATCGTGGCGACCGTCCCGCCCGGCACCGGCATCATGATCATGGCGAACGACCAGGTCGAGGTGTTCGAGAACACGATCGAGGAAAACTACACCTCCGGTCTTTCGATCGTGAGCTATCTTCTCACAGAAAAACCGATCAACGATGAAAAGTACGATCCGTATTGCGAGGCGATTGACGTCCACGACAACCAGTTCGTGGCGCAACGGGGCCAAACCCGGCGGCGCGATCGGCGAGTTGCTGAGCAAGGCCCTGGGATCTCCCCTCCCCGACATTCTTTACGACGGCATCGTCGACCCGAAGAAGCAGGTTGACGGCAAGCTGCCAGAGGCCCTGGCGCTGCGGATCCGTGACAACGGAAACGCCGGCTTCGCCAACTTCGACGCGATCGGCCTCAAGGCGGCGGCGGCGGGGAACGGAAAGACACCGAACATCGTTCGCGACCTGAAGGCGTATGCCGGCGGCGCTCCCGGCCCTGGAGCCGGTCTCGATCGAGGGCTTGAAGTGACCCAGAGCGGTTTGTCTCGAAGCCGGCTTGGCGGGCTCGCATTCTTGGCCGCTCTCGCCGGTGCGATCCTCTTGGCCGCGCCGGCCTGCGGGACGCGGGAGAAGAGCCCGGCGCCTGTGTCGAACCCGCCCCTTGCCGCGTCGCTGCCCCTGGAAAAGCTATCGCAATATGGCCTGTTCGTAGGCGAGCCGGCGGCGCAGCAACCGGCCTCTGGTGTCATCCCCTACGACCTCAACTCGGCGCTTTTCAGCGACTACGCGGAGAAATTCCGGTTCATCCGGCTGCCTGCGGGCACGCACGCTGGATACCGAGCCGAAGAAGTGTTTGATCTTCCGGTCGGCACAGTGATCGCCAAGACCTTCGCTTTCCCGCGTGACGCAAGATCGCCGTCGCAAGGACGCCGGCTGATCGAGACGCGAATCTTGAAACATGAGCGCGAGGGGTGGGTGGGCCTGCCGTACGTTTGGAACGACGCGCAGACCGAAGCCACGCTCGACGTCGCGGGCGATACCGTCGACGTGAGCTGGATTCACACTGACGGCCGGTCGAGGACCGACAACTACATCATTCCCAACGCCAATCAGTGCAAAGGTTGCCACATGGCCGGGGAGACGATGCGGCCGATCGGCCCGAAGGCGCGTCATCTCAACCGGGATTTCGCCTACGCGGAGGGTAGCGAGAACCAGCTCGCGCACTGGAGCCGTCTCGGGGCTTTGGCCGGCGCTCCGCCCCCGGGCGAGGCGCCGCGGATGGCTGTCTGGGACGACCCGAAAACCGGCTCGCTCGACGCCCGCGCCCGCGCCTGGCTCGAGATCAACTGCGCCCACTGCCACAATCCGGAGGGCCCCGCCCGCAACTCGGGGCTCAATCTCCTCGCCTCGCAGCTAACCCCGACGGCCTTCGGCATATACAAGCCGCCCGTGGCTGCGGGAATCGGCTCGGGCGGGCTGCCCTACGACATCATCCCGGGCGAGCCCGACCGGTCCATCATGGTTTACCGGATCGCCTCGACCCATCCGGGCGTGATGATGCCCGAGCTTGGAAAGCGGCTGGTGCACGAGGAAGGGGTAGCGCTCGTGCGAGACTGGATTGCGGCGATGCCCGATGTGCCGCGAACGCAACGTGGACTGTGAGCGGTTCGAGCGATCTTGCCGGGCATCTGAGCTCGACAACATCGCCAGCATCGGCAACAACTTGCGTTCGACGGCCCTTTTCGCGAAGCGAACGCGGGTGGCGCAGGTGTCTGCGCGGACCGGTTGATCCCGGTCGACCTCCACTTGCCGGAGGGGCTTTTCCGCGTGTAAATTGATGATGTTCCGCGTCTGCGTGGCGATACGATGCCGCGATCGGCGACCCGATCATCCGTTGTCGTGAGTGACAATGAGGCTAACCCCGGAATTGCCGCCGCTGGAAGTTTACATGCTCGGGCTGGTGGACTTCTCGGAAGTCCAGCAGCTTCAGCGCCGGCTGGTCTATGAACTGGGGGAACAACCGGGAGCGGTCCTGGTCCTGTGCGAACACCCGCCGACGATCAGTGTCGGGCGGTCCGGCAGCCGGGTGCACATCGCGCCCGACGACGACGAGCTGCGGGCCATGGATATCAAGGTGCACTGGGTCAATCGGGGCGGCGGCTGCGTGTTTCATCTGCCCGGCCAGCTCGCGGCCTACCTTGCCTTGCCGCTCGAGACGTTCGGCTTGTCGCTGCAGGACTACCTCGACCGGCTGCACACGGCGATCCTGCTGGTTATGGAAGAGTTCGATCTCACCGGCACGCTGCGCCCGGATCTGCCCGGAGTATTTTCCGGTGAGATGCGGATCGCCACTGTCGGCGTCGCAGTCACCCGCTGGATCGCCTACCATGGCCTGACGCTCAACGTCGGGCCGTATCTCGAGCTGTTCGACGTGCTGGACGAGCCCGGGATCGGCAAGGCGCCCGATGCGCTACACCTCCATGGAGGCACGTCGACAGCGCCACACGGCGATGTCGAAGGTGCGCGAGGCCTTGGTGCGGCGTCTGGAAGAGGTCTTTGGCCTGGAACGTCATCACGTCTATTCGCAGCACCCCCTGATTCGCCGGAAGGTCGTCTCGCATGTCTATGCTCCCACACCCGGGTGACGGCCGCGGCCTGCCGAGCCTGCCGGTCCTGGGAGCTGACGTCGCCGTTCCGCACGATCCGGCTGCGGCGGCGGGCCCGCGCGATCTCGGGCGAGTGCGCAGACTGCCAGACTGGCTCAAGCGGCCGATCCCGGCGGCCGGTGGCATATCGTTCACGCGCAGCCTGATCAGCGAGCTGGGCCTCGAAACCGTATGTGAGAGTGCTCGCTGTCCGAATCGCTCGGAATGCTGGACTCGCCGAACGGCGACGTTCATGGTGCTGGGCGACATCTGCACGCGTCCGTGCGGGTTCTGCGCGGTGGAACGGGGGCACCCCGAACCGGTCGCCCACGACGAGCCGGAGCGCCTGGCGGAAGCCTGCGCGCGGCTGGGGCTGCGTCACGTGGTGATCACGTCGGTGACGCGCGACGACCTGCCGGACGGCGGTGCCGATCACTTTCGCCGGTGCGTCGCGGCGGTGCGTCAGAAGACGGGCGCGACCATCGAAGTGCTTGTCCCCGACTTCGACGGGCGGGGCGAATTGATCGACATTGTCACCGATGCGCGGCCTGAGGTCTTCAATCATAACCTCGAGACAGTCGCGCGGCTCCAGCACGAGGTGCGCCGCAAGAGCCGGTACGATGTGAGCCTTTCCGTCCTCAGGCACGTCAAGAAGACGTGCCCCAGGATTTCGAACAAAAGGCGGGCTCATGCTCGGGCTGGGCGAGACCATCGAAGAGTTATTCGACACACTGGCCGACCTGCGCTCGATCGGGTGCGATTTTCTGACCCTCGGCCAGTACCTTCAACCGTCGCCGCGGCACCTCGAGGTGAAACGCTACGTTCCGCCCGCCGAGTTTGAGGAGCTGGGCCGGCAGGCGCAAGCTGGGTTTCGCCGAAGTCGCGAGCGGCCCGTTCGTCCGGAGCAGCTACCACGCCGACGAGATGGCCCGCGTCGACCTCGCGGATGGCCGCTAGCCGACGTTCGGAGTCAGGAGCCCTGCTCTCTCCCGCGGCCGGTCACACGCCGAGCACTCGGTCGCGGGCGGTCACCTCCCACTGGCCTACGAGCTCGCCGTCCTCGATGACATAGACGCGGCGGTGCAAGGCGACGGTGGGACAGATGTGAGTGGGAATGCCCAGTAAAGGCGTTCCATTCGGGATCTTCTCGGCGTCGTCGGTCTCGACGACCAGATGCTCTTCGCTGTGGACGACAGGCCGGGCCTGGTCGAGATCGAGTAGACGAACACGGGGACCGGAGGGGTCGGCGGCGACGGCCTTGTGGCCAAGGTCGAGGCAGAGCCGTCCGGACGCAGGGTGACTGATGACGCGGGTCAATAGCAGGGCGGCCGGTTGGAACGCAAGATCCGGATACCGCTTCTGGTAACTGTCATCCTGCAAAACGCTGGTGCCCGGCGAGCATTCCACGCCGGGGATCTCGAGCTCGGCATGGATCGGCATGGTCGGAGTTCCCCCCACGACCATTCGGGGCACGGCCATGCCCGCTTTCAGCAGTCGCTCGCGGAGCGCGAGCGTGCTGTTGAGGCCGGCCTGGGCAGCATGGCGCCGCGCGGGTGAGTCGCTGTCGTGAATGTGGCCGTCGTAGGCGTGCAGGCCGTCGGCCACAAGATTTGGCAGCCGGCTGATCAGTGCGTACAGCTCGGCGGCCGGCTCGCCCGGAGCGATGCCGGTCCGGCCCATCCCGATCTCGAGGTCGACCAGGACCGCGAGCGGGCGGTCGAGCCCGTGCATGGCGGCCGACAAGGCGTGGGCTGCGTCCGGGTGGTCGACCGTCGCGCGGAACGTCGTGCCACGATAACCGCGCACCAGATGGGCGAATCGCTTCACGTTGGGACCGACCAGCGGATAGGCCAGGAGGACGTCGGATCCGCCCGCCGCCGCGACCATTTCGACCTCGGCGATCGTCGCGCACTTATGCTTATGGATTCCGAGCGACTCGCACAGGCGAATCACCTCCGCCATCTTGTGCGTCTTGACGTGCGGGCGCAGCCGCGCCGCGCCGCGGGCCACCGTGATCATGTCCAGCAGATTCTTGCGTATGAGCTTGGGGTAGACCACGAGCGACGGGCTGAGAAGCTCCGACGAGTCGCGAAGCTGATAGCGCGAATCCAACATGGCAACTCGCCCCAAGACTGAGGAACTGCGTACGTACGTATCAGCTTACTCTCGGAGGCTACCGGCCGCGAGTGTACTCAGAGGCGTCAAGGCGCCTGGATGATGGGGCAGTGGTTGAGGAGACGTCGTCCTTGCTGCTCGTCGATCTTCAACTGGTCGAGCAGGCGACGGCGGACCGACTGCAGCAAGGACTCGAGGGTCTCGGGGCGATCGTCGGCGAGGACGATGGCGCCGCCGGCGCGCTTGTCATGCCCGCCCGCCGAGCCCAGGCCGTTGACGACCGCGTAGAGGATCTCGCCCGCGCGGCCGCCGAGCCAGCTCGCGCGCAGCGACAGCTTCATCCGCCCGTCGAAGGTTCCCGCGGCCAGCGACCAGTCGACCTTCTCAAACCGGATGAAAAAATCGGCGATCTCCGCGATGATGTCGGGCTGGCTGACGCTTCCGCACCAGCTGACAACCAGGTTGTCGTAGAGAAACGCATTGGAAAGGGCGGTCTGGAACGTCGCGAAATGACTTTGTGGCAGCTTGGGATTGCGGATCTGAGCCAGCAGGTCCTTGTCGGCTCGCGGGAACAGCCAGATGAGGGCACCGTCGTCGAGGGAGCTCGACTCGCGCGGATAACCGGTGGTTTCCGACTCGATGCCATAGACGAGAGCCGTCGCGAGCTGAGGGGTCACGACGACCCGTTTCTCGATCAGGTAGCCCGTCACCATCGTGCTGGTTGCGCCCAGGTGGGTGCGGATGTCGCTGAAGAGGACCCCTTCGAGCACTCCTCCGGTCTCGTGATGGTCGATCACCACCTGCGGCATGGCCGCTTCGCTAAATCGCCGCCCTGTGTACGGCTGAGTGTCGACCATGACCACCGCCGTCTCGGCGTCGATGGCGACGGTTTCGACCGGCACGAGCGGAACCGGAATCAGCTCGACCATGGCGCGGTTCTCCGACCGCGCGATGATCCCATCGACCGTAAGGGTAACCGGCTTGCCCGGCTGCGAGGATTCGATCAAGGCCTTGATTCCCAGCATGCTGGCCAGGGAATCGGGGTCGGGGTTGACGTGCGAGACCAGGACGGTGCTCTTGAACGGCAAAAGCGATTTGAGCAGGCGGTCGGAGCGGATCAGGCGATCGGGCTCCGGATCGGGTGTGGATTCAGGGCTATTGGGATCGGCCGTCATCGTCGGCTGGGTCCCTGCACCTCGCGCCCCACGCCGGCGCCGCGTGCAGTCGAACGAAGCAGATCAATCGATCGCATGATCCATTGAGTTTACGTCAATCGACCCGGCCTTCGCCAGAGCCCATCGGGTGCGCGGATCGCGGCGGGGGAGGCGCGGGCCGCGCGAGCGCGTCGGTGCTCTCGGCCGGAGCCGCTTTGCCTGCGCGCCCGGCGCGGGCCTGGTCCCGGAGCCGTTTGCTTGCGTAATAAGACTCGATTTCCTTGACGGTCTCTGCGTCAATTTTCGGCTCGGATGCGCTGGCGTCCGACGGCCCGCCCGCGCGAGGCGGACCGAGCCCGTACCTGGCTTCCACGTCTTGCATGACCCGGGTGATCGCCGCGTCGTACCGGAATCGCTCGGCTGGCGACATCTCGATGATTCCTGACGTCTGGGGCCGGGGGCGAGTCGCAAAGGCGACGAGAAGCCCGAAGCCGACCGCCATCACCACGGCGTTCAGTCGGCGCGCCCGGCGCTGCAGGCGCCGGATTCGCTCACGGCTGGCGGGATTGCCATCGCGGGCAACATCGATCGCCCTTGCTAGCGAGTTGCCGCCGTAGAGCATGATCAAGATGCCGCCGATCATCGCCAGCGCCTGCACGCCAACCATGGCGCCGCGATACTCTCGATAGCAAAGCGGCCCGGCGACGAATGCCGGGAGCGCCGCCGCTCCCGAAATCGCACCCCAGAGGTAGTAGCGCGGAAGCAGCGCGTGGAATAACTTCCCCGCGTTCTCGTCACCGAGCACCTTGAAGATGATCGGTGTGAGGGCAAATGTGAAGAACAGCGTGCTGCCGATCCACGACGCGAGCGCGATCACGTACACCGAGTCGAAAACTGCGAGCAAGTAACGCGCCGTCAAGGATGCAGCCTCTCTCGGGCGATCGGCCAAATGCAGGGGTGCCGGTCGCTCATGCCGTTAGCTTACGCTGCGGCCACGGTCGTCGCAATTCGACCTCTGCGTCCGAGCTTTGAACGCTCGGCCGCCCGGTTGCGCTTTGGGTGCGGCGAGACGCGCCGTGAGATTTCGATAGAGTGTCCCACGAATTCTAGGCTGTTTCCGCTGACTGACCCGGACTTGTGCCATTTCCGTTGAAACGCTTCATGTGATCTCGTCGTGTGTCTTTTCGCCGATGACCGGAGTCGATATCCTCGCCGTTGTTCCAACCGATCGCAGGTGAACCACGGCCAGCAAACGCGCTTTGGCGAACGCGGCCATCGCGATGTGGTTTCCAGCCGCGCGGACCTTGGGCCGGGCCGGTGAGCTTCGGTCGCTCGGCGGCTCAGCATAGCAACGGTTAATGACAAGCTTGGATATCGCACACCAACGATTGGTCAACCAACACATCGCTCTGCCGACCTTGAACAGGGTGGAGGACGTGGTGGCGGAACTGGGCGCTGTCCAGGCCCAGGATTATGCCGGGGCGAAATGGGCACTCGGGCTGCGTACGCAGAGTACACGGGAGCACGACATTGAAAAAGCATTCACCGACGGCGCGATACTGCGCACGCACGTGCTGCGGCCCACATGGCATTTTGTCACACCGGCGGATATCCGCTGGATGCTGGCGCTCACGGCACGCCGCGTCCATGCGGCCAACGCCTACATGTACCGCAAACTGGAATTGAACAACGCTGTCTTCAAGCGGAGCAACGCCGCCCTGGCAGCGGCACTCAATGGGGGTAACCATCTCACTCGTGACGAACTACGGGACGAGGTTCAAAAAGCGGGAATCGCCACGGACGGCGAGTTCCGCATGGGCTACATCCTGATGCAGGCTGAACTGGATGGAGTGGTTTGCAGCGGCGGACGGCGTGGAAAACAATTCACGTATGCGCTGCTCGATGACCGCGCCCCTCTCGCCAAGATGCTAGACAGGAATGACGCCCTGGTCGAACTCGCTCGGCGATATTTCATGAGCCGGGGGCCGGCTACTGTGCAAGATTTTGCCAAATGGTCCGGGTTGACGCTCGCCGACGCCCGGACGGGCCTGGAAGCGATCAGCGCCCACCTTCAGCATGAGGCCGTCGGCGAGCGAACGTACTGGTTCCCGGCGTCCAAGCGATCCACAACCGATGGCACAGCCACTGCATACCTAATGTCGATCTACGACGAATATATCTCTAGCTATAAAGATCGCAGCGATATCATTGACGAAGAGAACAGCCTGAAGTTACAGGCGATGGGGAATGCACTTACCTCGATCACTGTGGTCGACGGCCGGCTTGTGGGCACCTGGAAACGCACGCTACAGAAAGCTGCCGTTGTCATCGAGACGAACACGCTCTCCCGATTGACGAAGGCTCAAGACCGGGCCGTAGCGCTGGCCGCTCGTCGATACGGTGTCTTTCTTGGTCTGCCGGTAAAGCTCACCTGACGTGGTGGGCGAGCGTGGCCGAAGAGCGAATTCCCTTGACGATCAAGCTGTCGCCTTGCGCCGGCGCTTCTTCCGTGCCCAGCCCGCCGACATAATCGCGATCGAGGTCATCGCCAGGACTACGGAGCTTGGCTCTGGAACTGATCGCACGACGCCCAGCACTCCGCCCGATTCGTCGTTGGGACCTGCTGTGAAGTAGATGTCATTCATGCTGCCAGCGCCGTTTCCATTGCCGGGAATCAATCCCCAGAGTCCATCGATCGAGAGCGGGTTTCCCGTTTTCGAGTCGGTCAACTGGCCCAGGAATCCAGGCGCACCCGGATCGGCGCTGAAGATGTTGATGCGGCCGTCGCCGAAGTTTCCAACCAGCAGGTCTCCGGCAAGGGAGCCGAAGCCGCTCGGCGCGATCGCCAACCCCCACGGCGAGTTGAGCGCCCCCATATTGCCAATCCGTCCGAGGAAGGTTCCGTTCAGATCGAACGCACTGACGAATCCGTGCCCTGCTCCTGGCAGGTCGTCCTTTCCATTTTGCAGCGCGTACGCGACGTAGATCGTGTTTCCCAGCTTCGAGATGTTGAAGGGCGCGTAGTTGGCGGGAATGGCCGGGTCCTGGAATCTCCCGGTCAGATCTGGCGCGCTCGTATCACCCTTGAGCACGTCAATCTTGCCGGAGCCGAAGTTTGCCGAAAGAAGGTAACTGTGTCCGCCCATGGTTTCCAAGGTAGCGCCCTTGTAAATGTTCGCCGGATCGGACAGTTGGAGGACCTCGGCGGTAGCGCCAAGCGTGCTGCGCCAGCCCGAAATGGTTCCGTCCTCGCTGACGAACAAAAATCGGTCGCCGTTAAACCCCGGGCCACCGTTGGAGACTTGCCCGGTCACGCTCCCGTCGCCAGGGATCGTCACACCCGTGGGCGAGGGGAAAGACAGTTTAGTGGCCACGTTGGTCGTCGGATCAACGGTATACACAGTCGAAACGCCTGCCCCGTTGTCCGAGATCCAGAATGTGCTTGTGTCCGAGGCGGAGATACCCCAGGGATTGATCAACTGGGCGTCGGTGGCGTCGGACGCCAGGGATCTAGCCGAGAAGACGTTACCAGCTTCGGCAGGAGCCGCGACCCCCATGAGTCCGAGCGTCCAGCAAAAACCGAGTGCGATCAACGCCAGCCTGCGCGTTCGGATTGTTTGCCACATCATTTGCCGCAACTCCACTCAAAATAGCGGGGGGGGTGACGGGGAAATCACGAGTTGTGAAAGCAGTTCAGGAAGAGTAGACAGCCCTTCCGTGCCGTCTTGTTTCCCCAATCGCATGAACACACGTTCGTGTGACCTGCTGTGCCCTCAACTGATGACTCGAAGTCTGGGAAAGGGAGCGACGACGATCAAACGCGGTGCGAACACGAATCCCGCGCCGCAATCGCTAGCAGGTACGTGGATGACACAATGCGGTCGAATGCTCGACCGCAGCCGACGAGGCGGCCCGCCGCATAGGGATTAAAAAAACTTAGGCGAGACGCTCGCTGGCGAAGGCAGCCTCCGACTTCGGATCGGGCCGAAATCCGGTGGAGTCACCGAGCAGGCGCTTTCCGATCGGGCGAGGTCTCAGCAGGTGAGGCGACAGAGGACGATGCTGAGGTGATGTGGGGATAGGAGGTTGCCTTGGCGGCAGCGAGACCGGAGGGAAGCGAGTTCGATCTTCGGCGGAATCGAAGTGGTGAGGGCTTCCATGCCCCCTGCAAGGAGGTGCAAGTCAAGTCGACGCTCAGGCTCGGTCGATACGCACTCCTCTTCCGCGGCTTCGTTGGCATCTCCCTCGGGGTCCGAGAAGTCCTCGATCGAAAAAAAGCGATTCAGGCCCCAGCTCGAGGCGAGACTCTGTTGAGCGGGAACAAGTCCTTGCAGCGTAGAGCTGACGAGGAGGAGGAAAATCGAGCAGATGCCGTACCGCGAGGTCAAGGCAATGCATTTCACCGAGACGTACCTCATTCGAGGCGCCAGGTGTGCTCGACGACAAGATGGCACGAACGACTTGGAACAGATATTGACAAGACCCCGTCCAACGTTCAAGGGGCTGGGATAAGACGATGTTGAAACAGGTCAACATCTCTGGCCTCGGTCGATCGTGGGTGAGTCCTGACCCTGATTCGGCCAATCGGCATGCGGCTCGACATTCTCGCACTGGACGACCATCCGGGCACAGGCCATCGAGGCGCGAGCGAACACGATAACGCCATCGAACGGCGGGGACCGAACCCAGGAGGCTGGAGGAGCCGCCGGGGTGGCGTTCGACCACGTCTCTTATCCACGGCGTGGCACAGGCCACCGCGGCCGAAATCAACATGCCGGTCGCCACCATGGTACAGGCCGAGATTCCCGGTTGTCGGCTCAGCCGTCGCCACTGCGACTGCTTGTTGCACAGCGGCGAGAGGGGCAGCACGAGTGTCCAGCCGTCGACCAGAATCATGAGGATGAAAAGCGCCCCAGTAACCCGGCTGATTGGTTGCAGCGTGTTCAAGCCTTCTGGCGGCGGTTGGATGTGCCCGACGTAAACACTATTGGCCGACGAACAGGCGCAGGATGTCAACAACGGTACCTGACACCTTTGTTCCGTCCGCAGTGGCTAATCGGGACAACCGCGAATGACCGATGTCACTCAAATCCTCGGGAGGATCGAGCAAGGCGAGTTGCAGGCCGCCGGAGAACTTTTGCCGCTGGTCTACGACGAGCTTCGCAGGCTGGCCGCGCGGAAGCTGGCCCTCGAGAAGCCTGGCCAAACGCTGCAGGCGACGGCCCTCGTGCACGAGGCGTACCTCCGTCTGGTGGATACGGACAGGGCCCGGGGCTGGAACAGCCGCGGCCATTTCTTCGCCGCTGCCGCCGAGGCGATGCGGCGCATCCTCATCGAGCGGGCCCGCAGCAAGGGCCGGCAGAAGTGGGGAGGCGACTGGCGCCGCGTCGACCTCGATAACCTGGATCTCTTCACGTCGGTCACGCCGGACCAGCTCCTGGCCCTGGACGAGGCGATCGACCGCCTGGCCGGGGAGGACCCGACGGCGGCGAAACTGGTGAGGCTCCGATACTACGCCGGGCTGTCGCTGGACCAGGCCGCCCAGCCGCTGGCGATCTCGACCGCGACCGCGTACCGGCACTGGTCCTACGCCCGCGCATGGCTGCGTTGCGCATTGCTCGACCGCCGCGAGTGACCACCTCGACTCACGCCGTTCGCGCCCGAGGAGTCGTCTGGGACTCCGGCCTGGCACTGCTCCAAAGGCGTTCATTCCCGCGAGGTTGCCATGGCTGTCAATGTCGATCAGGCCCGATCGATTTTCCTGGCGGCGATCGAGGAGGGACCGGACGAGCGGCCGGCATTCCTGGACGGCGCCTGCGGCGACGACGGGGAACTGCGGGCTCGGGTCGAGCACCTGCTGGAGGCGCATCAGGCGCTGGGCAGCATCCACTTCCATCCGATCCCCGGGCCGGCTGCAATCGCGGGTGGGCAATCCTCCGAAGGGCCCGGCTCGGTCATCGGCCCGTACAAGCTTCTCGAAGCGATCGGCGAAGGGGGAATGGGCACGGTCTACATGGCCGAGCAGGAGCGACCCGTCCGGCGCAGGGTCGCGCTGAAGATCATCAAGCCCGGAATGGACTCCGCCCAGGTGATCGCCCGGTTCGAGGCCGAGCGACAGGCGCTGGCCCTGATGGACCACCCCCACATCGCCAAGGTCCTCGAGGCCGGGACGATGGGGTCCGGCCGGCCGTTCTTCGTCATGGAACTGGTCAAGGGCATTCCGATCACCCAGTTCTGTGACGAGCATCGGCTCACGCTCCGCGAGCGCCTGGAGTTGTTCGTGCCGGTCTGCCAGGCGGTGCAGCACGCGCACCAGAAGGGGATCATCCACCGCGACCTCAAGCCCTCCAACGTCCTCGTCGCCCTCCACGACGACAAGCCGGTGCCCCAGGTGATCGATTTCGGCGTGGCCAAGGCGACCGGCGATCGGCTGACCGAGCTGACGACCCTCACCGGGTTCGGCTCGGTGGTCGGTACGACTCGAATACATGAGCCCCGAGCAGTCCGGGCTCAACGCCCTGGATGTGGACACGCGCAGCGATGTCTACTCGCTGGGCGTCCTGCTCTACGAGCTGCTGACCGGCACGACGCCGTTGGATCGACAGCGGCTGGGCCAGGCGTCCTTCGACGAGCTGCTGCGGATCATCTGGGAGGAGGAGCCCCCGATGCCCAGCGCGCGGCTGAGCGGCTCCGGAGAGGCCCTGGCCGTCCTGTCGGCCCGGCGGCGGGCCGATCCGGCGAAGCTGCCCGGGCTGGTGCGCGGCGAGCTGGACTGGATCGTGATGAAGGCGCTGGAGAAGGACCGGGCCCGGCGATACGAGACGGCCAACGCCCTGGCCCGCGACCTCCAACGGTACCTCGCCGATGAGCCGGTGGAGGCCGGCCCGTCGTCGGCCGGGTATCGGCTGCGGAAGCTCACCCGCCGGTACAGGAACGCGCTGGCGACGGCCGCGGCCTTCGTGCTGCTCCTGGCGCTTGCCGCGGCCGTGAGCACCTGGCAGGCGGTGCGGGCGACGCGGGCCGAGCGGGCCGAGCGGGCCGAGCGCGATCGGGCCGTGGCGGCCGAGAAGCGGGCACAGACGGAGCAGGCCAACGCCAGGGCCGCCCTCGACTTCCTCTGGAAGGACGTGCTGTCGCAGGCCAGTTACCGCAACGAGCCCGACCGGGACCTGACGGTCCGCACCCTGCTCGACCGGGTCGCCGACCGGCTCGGGCGTGGCCCCGGCCAGTCGCCGCTGGTGGAGGCCGCGGTCCGTCAAATGGTCGGGGGCCTCTATATCGATCAAGGGGAGTATCGCAAGGCGCAGCCGCATCTGGAAGCGGCCCTGGAGGTGCAGCGCCGCGAGCTCGGGGAGGAGGACCCGCAGACCCTGGCCACCATGCACCACCTCGGTCACTGCCTCTATCGCCGGGACCGTCGGGAGGCCACCGGGGTGCTCGCTCGCGCGCTGGAACTCCGCCGCCGCGTCCTGGGGGACGATCACGACGACACCCTGTTCACCGCGCGCCTCGCCGCCGTCTGCTACGCCCTGGAGGGCCGCCTCGAGGAGGCCGAGCAATTGCTGAGGCGGACGCTGGAGGCGCGGCGCCGGGTCTTCGGCGATCAGCATCGCGAGACCATGGTGACGATGTACTGGCTGGCCGGACACCTGGCCCGGCGAGGCCAGCTCGAGGAAGCCGAGGCCCTGGCAACCCAGTGTGTGGATCAGGCTCGCCGGCTCGCCGGCGACGACGTCATGGTGACGCTCTGCGCCAAGAACACACTGGTCGGCGTCTACATCGCCCGCGAGGATCCCGCGCCGGCGGAGCCGCTCGCCGTCCACGTCGTCGAGGGGATGCGCCGCTATTTCGGCCCTCAACACCCGTTCACCTTGAAGGCCATCCACCGACTGATCCGCGTCTATCAGCTACAGGGCCGGCACGCCCAGGCGGCCCCGCTCCTCGCCGAGTCGCTGGCGACTGCGCGGAAAGTCCATGAAGACGACCATCCGGCCGTCTCCACCATCCTGCATCTGCTCGGGCGAAGCCTGCTCGAGGAGAAGAAGTACGCCGAGGCCGAGCGGCACCTGCGCGAGTGTCTCCAGGGACTGGTGCAAGAGCGGTCCGGTCGTCTCACGAGGGGCGGCTCGCCCGTCTTCGTCCAGGGCCTCCTGGGCGAGAGCTTGCTCGGCCAGCGGAAGTACGCCGAGGCCGAGCCGCTCTTGCTCGCCAGCTACGAGGGGCTGAGGGAGGCACCGGACGCAGGCGATCCCGAAGCCATCCCGGCGAGGGAGCGACTCGGGATCGTGGCCCTCGAGCGGATCGTGCGGCTCTACGACGCCTGGGGCCAGCCGGGGCGGGCGGAGGAGTGGCGGAAGGAACTGGCCGCACGGGCCGGATCAGCCGATGAGAGGCGACCGTATCGTCTGGGCCTGCATGGGGGCGCCCCCGGTCGATGACCGGACTCGCCCGGTGCCAGGACGACTCGCTCAAATCGGTTGTCGCCAACGTCCCACGCGATGGGTCGAGCGCGTGCATGCGACCGGCTCAACTCATCGGCGCCGCCCGACGGCCGCCGCGCACCACGACGATGCACACCAGCCCGATCACGCTCAGTATCCATGTCGCGGGCTCGGGCACGGACGAGGTGCTCGGGACGAGATTGCCCGAGGTAACGTCCAGCCCGAACGGATCGCCGAGGAAGGCCACATAGCCCTGCTCGGCGCCATGCGTGGTGCCCTGCGCCGTGAGCTGGTAGACGTAGCTCACCGTGTCGCCCGGCTGAAGTGTGCCCAGCGTTACGTTCGTGGTCACCGAGTCCACAGAAAACCTTGGGTTGAATCGGTCGCCGTTGTCCTTGAACGATTTGAACAAGTCGACGGTACTGTTGTTGGCGCCGAGAAATCCGACATCCGCGAAGTTCGCGAAGTGTCCGGGGCTGATAACAAGCTGTCGTTCGAATGTACGCAGGCCGAACTCGAAGTTCGCCCCAGTCGACGTGGTCAAATCGGGGTGGATGATCGTTGCCGAGAGGGTCGCCTTTGCCTCGGCGGTCTCCGTTGCGCTGAACGAATCGCGGTTGGGCGGCACGCCGATCAACCCGACTTGCAATGCCGGAATGTGAAGCTGCAACGAGATTGATGCGGGGATGGTTCCGTTATAGGTAAAGTTCTGCTTCCAGGTGGCCTGGGAGACGAGCTGCCCGATCGCCGCCGGATTGGTGTTGCTCGGACTTCCGCCAATCCAGGCCGTGACCCCGACACCGCCGTTGCCGTCGGATGAGGCCAGTGCTGACGCGAAGGCACCCTGGATATTGGTCGAGCGGCCGGAGAGGTTCTCTCCCTTGCTCGCGAGGTAGAGATACTCCGCGCTTTGCGTCAGCGTGGACAGTGCGCCCGTAACCGAGTGCGTATCCTCGAAGATGGTTCCGCCGGGCAGTACTGCCTCATGCACGAACGCGGACAAATCGATCGGCGCGCCGACGATCTCGCCACCCACGGCTTGACCCGCCATCAAGGCGACAGCCAGACAGGCTGCGAGCACGATTTGCCTTTGCCGATGCCGCCTTGCGGCTGCAAGAGATTTCATGGGACCCTCCCGGGGTGTGGCTCGGATTTGCCTTTGTTGAATCACGCGATGGACCGCGGCAACGAAGGTCTCTACCAGGTAGTGCGAGATCTGGACTCCGGTTTTCTCACGATGAAAGCCCGGAGCAGAATTTCTGGATGGATACGGGCCCCACGTCGGGACAGGTGTGCGTGGAACGAGGGGAAAGTCTAGTGACCCGGGTCCGATGCCGGATGGCCTGTTACTACAAGCCGGGTCTTATCGTTTTCTTAGGTCGGCTACCTGGGTTACGCCTCCCAGCTCGTCTCTACTCGGTCCACGTCGAGGTCGTCCCATGAAAATCAGATTAGCGCACTGAGCGGCAAGATATCAACAACGGTACCTGACACCTTTATCAGGGGGCGCAGGATATCAACAACGGTACCTGACACCTTTTCCTACGCGGCACCTGAATTTCGAGCAGGCCTAGCGTCCGGAGTTTCGGTTCTGAAGTGCGCGTTCGAGAAGCTTCGGATCGATTTTGAGAGGCTTGGCCGCTTTCTTCGAGGCCGAGGAACCTTTCTTGCCGCCGGCCTGGTCGCCGGGTGTGTCGGCATCTGGCGCGGCGACGGGCTTGGGCTGTCCGCCGGCTGGAACGGCGGGCGCTCCTGCCCTAGCCGGGGCTTTTCCGGGAGTGGTGCTCGCAGGACGCTGGGCCGGCGATCCGAGCCGAGGTGCCGGTTCTGCGTCGGGATTCCGGAGGTTTGGTTTCACGCCCGTGATTGCGAATGGCAGGGGGAACTCCTCGGGAACGCCGGGAGCTGGCGTCGCGACGGCGGAGACTTGTCGGGCGGCCAGCGGAGCCGGCGGCGGGATTCTCGGCTCCGCCGGCAGGCGCGCACCCAAGGACGCGGGCTCCGTCGGCGGGACGGGCAAGCACTTGACCCTCAGATCGAATCTGGCCGCCGGAATCCCGGCCGACCGCGAAATTCTCGGCGGGCTCAGCTCGCGACGGACCGCGCGGCGCGGCTGGACTCGTCACTGGTGATCGGGGCGGCGAGGTTATTCACCCACGTGGCCAGGATCCTGTAGGTCTGGTCGTTGGAACCGGGGAAAATGGGCTTGGGGCGGGGACCGCGGCCGTGCGGTCGCAGCGTGCTCGAAAGAAGGTCGCTGTGCGCAGGGTTCTGCTGATCGATGAGACGCAGCGCTGCGTCCAGATTGGCCCTCAAGGCATCCGGAGTCCGATCGGCGCGGCTTTTCTGCGCACGAGCTGGAATGATCCGTCGTAATGCTCGTCGTGACATCTGGCGCAGTAGAATTGCAGCACCGGATGAACGTAGCGGGCAAACTCCTCTGTCCGCTTGATCGCCAGGGGGGTGGGGAGGTCGAAGATGACGGGCAGATCGGAGATCCCCAGTCCGCGCTGCGCTGCGCCTCACCATGCCGGAATCGAGGCTGGCGGGCTTCTCTTCGGTGCTCTCGGCGGCTCGCGTTTGCAGGACCTGCGGGTCGCGCTGACGAAGGGCGGCGCGGGTCGCTGCCTGTTCGATCGAATTCAGCATGGACTGCGCCTGTCGATCATTGGGATCGCGCTGGAGGATGGTCGTGAGCTGTTCCCGCGCCTCTGCGGTCAACTTGAGATTCAAACACCAGAGGGCGAGCTTCATTCGCTCGTCCGAGTCGCGATCGGGGAGTTGCTCGACCCTGTATTCGTAGGCCTCGTGGATCGAGCCGAAGTCCCCCTCGACTGCGCTTCTGCGGGAACCGCATGATGCCGACGCGCTGTGCGACCGCATACTCGCCGCCCTGCTTGGAGACAATGCCCTGGATGAGCTGGCCACTGGTCAGCAGGAGGAAACGTTCCCTGGCACCGGCGGCGATGGCGGCGGCCGTGGACGGATCGCGCGGGCCTGGTTGATCGTCGTCGAGCGGGTCGCGTGCCGCGGCCCAGCCGAGCGATCCGATCACCAAGAGTCCGATCATGACGAGAACGCGAATATTGGTCGACATGCGCCGTGGAGCCCCGGGGCCGCCGTCGGACGCGGAGATGAGCCGACGGTCATTGGGAACGGAAATGAGGCTTTTTGCTAGAAATGGTGGCGGGACGGTAGCCCAGACCCTAGAATTCGTCAAGGCGACTTCACGGCCCTTTTGTCGGGGGACCAAGTCGTGTTCGTTGCCGATCCAACCGACTCGTCAGACCGTGGCATCATGCAATCTCGCGACGTCGCTCCTTCTGGACACCATGTTCGGTCAGATTGTTGTCGTCGACCTGAGATCGACCTACGTCTGCCTGGGAACGCTCGCGAGCTCAGACGAGCTGTTCCTGGAGCTACTCGATGCAGACTTGCATGATTTCCGTGACAGCCAGGCGACCCGTGAGGTGTACGTATACGACTCGGTTCGTTACGGAATCCGCCGCAATCGCGCTCGCGTGTTGCTTCGCCAGGATGATGTCGTGGCCGTCACCCGCTTTGCCGACATCTCGGCATCGTGACCGTTCTCGCCGCTCGCGCGTGGGGGCCGAGCGCATAACGACGCGCTTCTGTGGTATTCAGGACGAGAAACCCGGTCGCGCAGCGAAGATCATCTTGAGGCTCGGCGCGGGGCTTGCGTCTCCGTCAGAATCGAGCCTGTCGACGAAACCTATCGCGGCTGGCTCATCCGCTGAACTACGAAGAGCTGCTTGGACTTAAACCCGCAAAAGGAATACAGACCGATGATCAATCTTCGATGGTTGCTTGCAATAGCTGTTGTGCTGGGGGCGGCGATCTTGCCATCCTCGGCGCCGGCCGCGACCATTCGCGACAGGGCAGGGATGTTCAGTAAAGAGGTTGTCGAGAAATCACGAGCCGAGCTCGATCGGCTCGAGCGAGCGACGGGCATCCCGATTGTGATCGAAACGATCGAGTCGATCCCCGGCATCGAGCGCGACGCGACGATCACTCATCGCCGAGAAGCCATCAAGGCGCTGGCCGTGCGCCGCGATCAGGCGATTGACGATGAGGGAATCTACCTCTTGATTTCCAAGAACGACCGGGTGATTTCTCCCGTACTGGTACGGGAGCGGTATGCACGTCTGCTGCCGATCGAGAAGCGCGATGCGATCCGCGATGGGATGTCCGAAGAGTTTCACAAGAAGGAATTTGACCGTGGGTTGACCCGGGCGGTCCAGTTGATCGAGGAATCGTTGAAGGGAGCGCACCGTGGCGCGAGCGCGGCACACGGCGTGGGCGTGGTGTCGGCGCCCGTACCGGGGCGAGCGCTCGCGGCGCGGCCGGCAGCCGGACACTCGTTGCTCTGGCCGTTCTTCCTGATCATCGCCGGGATCTTCGGAGTGCTGTTCCTGCTGAGGATCCTGGGCGGGCTGTTCGGGCGTTCGGCCGGCCAGGGCTACCCCGGGCAAGGAGCGGGATGGCGCGGGCCGGCCCGGGATGGGCGGCCCTGGCTATTACGGTGGCTGCCGGATACGGCGGCCGCGGCGGCGGTTTTTTCTCGGGGATGCTGGGCGGCCTTGGCGGTGCGCTTGCCGGTAACTGGCTCTACGACCAGTTTTCCGGCCGGCACAGCAACTACGGCTCGGCCGATGCGGCGTCGACCGACTACTCCTCTGGTGTGCCCGGTCAGGGAGGCGACGCAATCGTCGGTGCCGATGATGACCCGGGTGGCGGCACGTCCTGGGACGATGGAGCAGGCGCGGACACCGGCGGCGGCGACTGGGGCGGGGGCGGCGGCGACTGGGGCGGCGGTGACGGCGGCGGTGATTGGGGAGGGGGCGGCGGCGACTGGGGCGGCGGAGGTGGAGGCGACTGGTAAAGGCGCTACGACCGCGGCTGCGATGCCGTATGCCGCAGGGATGTTTTGAACTCGGAAACGACCACCCCAGCCGTGTCACCTGGCATGGCTGCGGGTGGTCGTCGCGTTTACGAATCCGAGCGCAACGTTACTGGCGCGGACGTCCAATCCGCTAGTTGAAGGCTCTTCGATTCGCGAGCTGGCATTTCGTGATTGTTTGCGGACGTCGGCTGCGACCCTCAGTCCAGTTCCTTGATCTTCACGTTCTTGAACCAGCAGTCGCTGCCGTGGTCCTGAAATCCGACGTAGCCTGTGCGCGGGAGCTTCCCGATCGCGACGTTTTCGAACTTGTGGCTTGACCCATCGGGTCGCTTGCCGGGCTCGGACCACTGGTCGAGGTCGATCGTCGAGACTTCCGACCCGTTCAAAACGACGGCGATCTTCGGGCCGCTTGCGGTGATGGTCATGTGATTCCACTCGCCGGCGGGTTTCTGCGCGTTTTCCTTGGGGGCGACGAGGTCGTAGAGCGCTCCGGGGTCGTGCATACCCGTGCCGGTCGTGTCGTCGAGCGCGACCTCGATTCCGGTGTTGACGGGATCGCCCAGGTCGCTGACGCGGATGAAGACGCCCGAGTTGCAGCCCTTCGTGAGCTTGTAATCAAAGTCGAGCACATAGTCGGTGTACTTTGTCTCGTGGATGACGAGGTAGCTTCCGGTACCGTGCGGATTCAATCCCTCGGACTGCACGTTTTCCTTGGGTAAGGGCTTCTTGTCGCAGAGGATCCAGCCGCCCGCGCTGGTTCCGTCGTAGATGGTCTTGAACTCCTTGTCGGCAGTTGCGGCCAGCGCCGCGGCGAGTGTCGCGGCGATCAGGCCCGTCTTCATCATGGTTCGCATGGCGCGTTTCCTTCCAGCTTGAGAATTGCGGCTCGACATCGCGCGACTGGTGCTGCGGTCGTGCGGTTCTTTCACCTCTGGCCGGCAGCGCCGGCTCCGGTTACCTTACCATGCGTTCTGGTCGGAAATCAGTATCACGCGCGCGACCTGGGCGACGTGTTGTTCCGGACGAGTCGAGCAGTCGCATGGATCGATTTCAATCTCGCCGCGAAAAGCTTCGTGAGGCGCTCGCTTTGGACGACATCCAGGCGCTCGTGATCAACGCGCCCACGAATGTGAGCTACCTCACCGGGTTCAGCGGCGACTCGTCGCTACTTTTGCAAAGTCGCAAGCGTGACGTGATCATCTCGGATGGCCGCTTCACGACGCAGCTTGCGGAAGAGTGCCCGGGCCTGGAGGCGATCATTCGTCAGCCGGGTCAGGAGATGACGGCGGCGCTCGCGCGTGTGATGCAAGACGCCGGGTATATGCGGGTGGGACTGGAGGCGACGAGCTGGACGATCGCGGATTTCGAGGCGCTGCGCTTGCCGGCGCCCGAAGCCAAGCTCGTGTGCGTTTCGGATCGAGTGGCGGCGCTGCGACAGATCAAGGACGAGACCGAGATCGCGGCCATTCGCGAATCGATCGACCAGGCCGAGCGGGCGTTCACGATGCTGCGCGCCGGGCTGCGGGACGGGGAGACGGAGAAGGATGTCGCCGACGCGCTCGAGGGTTATCTGCGCCGCTGCGGCGCCACGGGCGCGAGCTTTCCGCCGATCGTGGCCGTTGGCGTGCGATCGGCCCTGCCGCATGCTCGACCGACCACGACGTCGCGGATCGGCGACGACGACTTTGTCCTCTTCGACTGGGGAGCGACAGGGCGTCCTTATAAAAGTGACTTGACGCGAGTTCTCGTCACAGGTAAGGTCACTCCGAAGTTTGAGGCGATTTATGGGACTGTCTTGAGCGCTCAAGAGCGCGCCATCGCCGTGATCCGGCCGGGCGTCAAGGCCCACGATGTCGACGCCGAAGCCCGCTCCGTCATCGAGGAGGCTGGTTTCGGCCGTTTTTTTGACCACGGGCTGGGACACGGGCTGGGGATGGACATCCACGAGGCCCCTCGAATCCGTAAGGGATCCGACACTCTGCTCGAGCCGGGCATGGTGATCACAGTCGAGCCCGGCGTCTACCTGCCCGGCTGGGGTGGCATCCGGATCGAGGACGATGTGCTGGTCACTCCAGTTGGATGCGAGGTCCTCTCACACATTCCCAAGTCGCTGGATTCCGTTCGATTGTCGAGATAGCAACGGCCGTGGTGCCGCCAGGCGTCAATCGCGGAAATGGCGCGATTGGGCGAGAGTGGCCGACCGCGGGCGCGAGCGAAACGCGGATTCGGGGTTTGATGGTGCGGAGTGAAGCGATGCCAAAGAACCCCACCGGTCCGGCTGAGCCGTTCGACGTCCAGCGGGTCCATTACCTCGTTCGCCTGATGAAGCGGTACGATCTGACCGCGCTGGACGTCAACGACGGCTCGGTGCAGATTCGCCTCCGGCGCCGGTCGCCGCAGAGCGTATCATCGCAGGCCTCTCCTGCCCCGCACGCGGCCGAAGCGGTCCTGCCGGAATCCGGCCTGGCGACACCGGCGCCGGCACGGGCCGACTCGCAGCCGACCTCCGTCTCGGCCGCGCCGAAAACGGTCGTGATCGAAAGTCCGATGGTGGGCACCTACTATTCTTCGAGCGCGCCGGATGCACCGACGTACGTTTCGCTGGGATCGGTCGTTCACCCGGATTCGATCGTGTGCATCATCGAGGCCATGAAAGTCTTTACCGACATCCCGGCGGGGGTATCCGGAACCATCGCGGCGATCCTGGTCAAGAATGGCCAAGCCGTCGAATACGGGCAGCCGCTGTTCCGCGTGGTACCGCCGTGAGCGGGGTGTGGCGCCGCCCCTTACTGAGCCGGAACGAATGTTCAAAGGAGAGCGTCGACCGCCGCGACGTTCCAATCCGAGAGAGATGCCAAGGCCCTCGACGCGGCCACCGATCTTGCCGACCTACCGCCGCGAATTCTCGTTCGAGCGTTTGAGGTGATGTCGACCGATGTTTCAACGGATCCTGGTGGCCAACCGCGGTGAGATCGCGCTGCGGGTGATCCGCGCATGCAAGGAGCTCGACGTCGAAGTCGTCGCCGTGTATTCGCAGGCCGACTGCGATGCGCCGTACCTGGCGCAGGCCAATCGCGCCATCTGCATCGGCCGGGGCCCGAGCGCCGACAGCTATCTCAACCGTTCTCGCATCATCGCCGCGGCCGAAGTGGCCGATGCGCAGGCGATTCACCCTGGCTACGGTTTCTTGAGCGAGAACTTCGACTTCGCCGAGGTCTGCCGCTCCAGCGGCTTCGAATTCATCGGGCCGCCGCATGAGGCGATTCGCAAGATGGGGCTGAAGACAGAGGCGAAGCGGATCGCCCTCTCGGCCCAGGTGGCGTGCGTTCCTGGCTCCGACGGCGTGATCTCGACAGACGCGCATGCGTTTCGGCTGGCGCACGCGATCGGCTACCCGGTGCTGATCAAGGCGGCGGCCGGCGGCGGTGGCAAGGGGATGCGGGTCTGCCGCGACGAATCGCACCTTTCGGCCGCGCTACAGACGGCCCGAAACGAGGCGGAAGCCGCGTTCAAGGACGGCAGCATCTACCTCGAGAAATTCATCGACCGTCCGCGGCACGTCGAGGTGCAGATCCTTGCCGATTCGCACGGCAACATTGTGTCGTGCTGGGACCGCGATTGCAGCCTGCAGCGCCGGCATCAAAAGCTCGTCGAAGAGTCCCCTGCCCCGAGCATTCCATCGGACGTCCGCACGCAACTGAGCGACGCGGCGATTCGCATGGCCCGCACCGCCGGCTATGTCAACGCCGGCACGTGCGAGTTCCTGGTCGATTCCGACAACAATTTCTATTTCATCGAGGTCAATGCGCGCATTCAGGTCGAACACCCGATCACCGAACAGGTCACCGGCATCGATCTGGTCAAGCAGCAAATCCGGATCGCCGCGGGTGAGGCGCTCGCCTTCCGCCAGGAGGACGTCGTCGTTCGAGGCCATTCCATTGAATGCCGCATCAATTCCGAGGATCCGGACCATGACTTTCGCCCATCGCCCGGGCGGATCACGGCCTTGCGCGTCCCGGGAGGGCCGGGCGTGCGATGGGATTCGCATATCCAGACCGGCTACACGGTTCCCCCGTACTACGATTCGCTGCTCGGCAAGTTGATCGTGTGGGCGCCCACGCGTCCGGAGGCCATCGCGATCCTGCGACGCGCTCTCGATGAGCTTGTCATCGAGGGAGTCAGCTCAACGATCGGGCTACACCGAAGAATCGTTCGCCATGCCGATTTCATCGCGGGACGGGTCGATACGACATGGGTGGAGCGGGTCCTGCTACCGTCAAAAACCGCGGCGAGCGCATCGTGATCGTGCAACCCCTCGATCGGGATTTCGGTTTGCGACCGTCAGCCGGCTTTCGATCGGTTGATTCGCCCGGGACGGCCGCGGCGCCTGCTGGCTCGCGGTGTCTCTGGCCGCGAGACGCGCGCCGTGGTACCCTCGGAGCCTGAGGTCGTGCACATGATGACGCGGTCGCATCCCGGCGGTATACGCTGTAGGGCCGGCACGGCTCGTCCGAGACTTCGGTCTCAATGTCGAGATAACGGATGGGTTCCATGAAGGTCGGCTTGCTCACCGGCGGCGGTGATTGTCCGGGCTTGAACGCGGTGATCCGCGCAGTGGTGCAGCCGATAGCCAATCAAGGAGGATCGTGCGTCGGCATCCTGGAGGGATGGCGCGGGCTGGTTCAGAACATGACGTGTCCGCTCACGGTCGCGGTCACTGACGAAATCATCTCGCACGGAGGAACCATTCTCGGCGCATCGCGCACCAATCCGTACCGCAACCCGGAGACCGAGGTGGCCGCGCTGCGCGAGAATTTCCTGCGACTGGAGCTCGATGCACTGATCGTGATCGGTGGCGACGATACGCTGGGAGTGGCGATCCGCCTCCACAACGACTTTCAGCTACCCGTGGTGGGAATCCCCAAGACCATCGACAACGACCTGATGGTCACCGATTTCTCGTTCGGATTCGACACGGCCGTCAACGTGGTGACGGAAGCCGTGGATCGCCTGCGAACCACCGCCGAGAGCCATCGACGCATCGTCGTTGTCGAGACGATGGGCCGGCACTCCGGCTGGATCGCGTGCTTTGCCGGCCTGGCCGTGGGCGCCGATTACATTCTGGTGCCCGAGGTTCCCATCGATCTGCCGCACCTGATCAGCGTGCTGTCGAAGCGCAGAGCCGGTGGAAAGAAGTACGGCATCGTGATCGTTGCCGAGGGGGCCAAGTTCCCGGACCAGCCGCCCTTGACGGTCGGTGGGCATTCCGACCCGTTTGGTCACGTGCGCCTGGGAGGCATCGGTGGCGCGATCGCCGAAGCCATCGAGAAACAAACGGGCATCGAGACGCGCACGGTCGTTCTGGGTCACTTGCAACGCGGCGGGCCACCCAGTGCTTACGACCGGATCCTGGCGACTCGCCTGGGCCTTGCCGCGAGCCGCCTCGTGCTTCAAAAGCGGTTTGGGACCATGGTCACCCTCGCCGGCGGGCAGATCGTGGAAACGCCGATGAGCGAAGTCGTGGTCGCGACCAAGACCCTCGACCTGACGTACTACGACGAAGCGGCGGCGTTCTTTTATTGAGCTGCCGCATCGGGCGGTCGAGATTGACTGAGTTTCCGGCACCCTGTTGCCCGCGAGCGTCCGTGAACAAAGCCCGCCCTGGCGCGGGCACCGGACCAGGGCGGGGCTTGCGCGGCGGCGAAATCAGGGCTTGGCCGCCTTCTTGTACTGCTCGAGGCGTTCCACAATGCTCTTGTCGCTCTCGTACTGGGTGCCCTTGGCGACCCGGACGGCGCGCTCCTGAGTTTCGACGGCTTTGGCCACGTCTCCGGAATCGAAATACGCTTTGGCGAGCGTATCGGCGATCGCGGCGTCTTTCTCTTTTGCCAGCTTGTCGGCCTGCTTGGCGGTTTCGACGGCCAGCTCCAGCAACTTGGGGCCGGGCTTGAGCTTGGCGTCAGGGTCGACGATCGCCCATGCGATCGCATTGAGACTCTGCGCATCCTTGCCCATATCGGAGGCGAGTAGCAGCTTCCCATACTCGAGGGCCTTGTCCTGGTCGTCGAGCTTGATCAGCGCGGTGAGCTTCTTGGGGCCGGCGAACGATGCCAGCTTGGGTTTGAGCTGGAGGATTTCATCGGCGGCGGCGATCGTCCGCTTGGCATCGCCGGAATTCGAGGCCTCGTTGAGCTCGCGCGAGCTTCTTGATCTTGTCTTGCTCCTCAGTGGCTCGACGATGTTCGGCGATCGCCGTCTTCAGGTCCCAGGAGCCGGAGGCGATTTTTTCGAGGGGCTCATCCATTTCCATGGGGTGGCCCATCCAGTAGACCTTGCCCTCGCCGCCCACGATGAACGCGCTGGGGATGCCGTTCTGGCCGGCGGCTTTCATCCATGATTTGGCCATGGCTCCTTCGTTAGCCTGGCCGCCCGCGGGAACGACGTCCATCGCAACGCGGTACGCCATTTTATCGCCCATTTTTTCCACGAACGGTTTCACAAGCTCCTGGTCCTGCTCCCAGATGCTGACCCCGATAAAGCGGACATCGGGGTGCTTCTTTTGAAGCTCAGTCAGGTGCGGGATGCTCGTACGACACGGCCCGCACCATGTCGCCCAGAACTCGACGACATAGGTCTTGCCGGGCTCGAAGGCCGTCACCGGCTCACCCTTGACGAACGATTTGACGTCCAGCTTGGGCGCTGGATCGCCGATGGACAGGGTCTGGGCCATCGCGCCGGGGACGGCAATCCCGAGCACGAGAGCGACCAGCGGGCTGAAGTTTTTCAGTCTCATCATCAGCAAAGCTCCTCAAAGATGCGTCGCAGAGCGACATGAAGGCACGCCCACGCGATTGGGCTGCGCGTACTGAATTCAGATTATACTCGACCCGCGGGCGACCGCGACACCCGCGGGCGTCGATCATCGGATCACGACATCGGCGTATAATGGAAGTGTCCGCGCTGCGAGAGTGGAACCACCGATTCAACCCCCATCACGAGCCGACCATGCCAGTGTCGATCGCACGATTGCCTTTGAGATTGACGCCCGACCCCCACCGGGTGATCACGAGGTTTTTCTGTCCCGGCGATTCGAAGCGCAGCCAGGGCATCGTCGGGCGCAGCGCTCGCCATCCCGGAGAATGAGGTCGAGCGGCTGCTGGCGGAGCTCTTGGAGAATTTTCGTGTCGAGCATTGCGATCTCCTCGAGGCCTTCGCCGAGCATTATGAGCTGATCCGCGACTCGATCGGCATCGAGCCGGCGCCCAGCCGGGCGCGACAGTTATGGATCGGGGCCTGCTTCACGCTGGACTACGCCGTCGAGTCGGTTGCGCTCTTCAACCCGTCGATCGTGCCCGCGCTGTCTCAGGAAGGGCTTCCGCCCGGGGCCGTTCGTTTCCTGATGAGTCTGCGCCACGGGCGAGGGTCATATCTCATCGATCGTCTTTCGCACTGGCGTGATCGACAAAAAGGGCGACATCCGGCTCGATGTGCCTGGATCTTGCACCAAATCGCTGAAGGCGATCGTGCCGGACGAATTTCAAAAGGCGACGATCGAGCGCGACCTGGCGGCGATCGGAGTGCCGAACGCTCATCATCAACTGATCCTCGAGCTGCTCGGAGATCGCTTCACGCGTGATGAACTGGCCACGGCGATCGACGCCGTTCGAGAGTCGCAAGCAGCATCCGGCTTCCTGGAGGATACGGCTGACGCGATCATCTCGGTCACGCGTGTGAACCATCAGCTTCGCTTGCCGCACGGTCCGCCGATCTTTCGCGAGATGGAGATCGTGATCTTCCCGTTCTCGGATCTAGAACGGCACGGCATCGAAGACCTGCGTCTGGTGCGGTTCACCGACCTTGACGGCTCGAAGGTCTACTACGGCACGTTCACAGCCTACGACGGCGGCCGCGTGTTTCCCCAGTTGCTCGCGTACCGAGGCGGCGACACGATCGATATCAGCTTGATCACCGGCGACGGCGCCAAGAACAAAGGGATGGCGCTGTTCCCGCGCCGCATTCGCGGCAAGTACGCCATGATCTCGCGGATCGACAATGAAAACTTGTACTACATGGAATCGGACGACATCCTGAACTGGGACCGAGCGCAGCTCATCCAGGTCCCTCAGTTCCCGTGGCAAATCATTCAAATTGGCAACTGCGGCTCGCCGATCGAAACCGAGCGGGGATGGCTCTTGTTGACGCATGGCGTGGGACCGATGCGCCAGTACTGCATCGGCGCCACGCTGCTGGACCGAGAGGATCCCTCGCGCGTGATCGGCCAGACGCCCGAACCGTTGATCGTGCCGACCGGCGAAGAACGGTCGGGGTACGTTCCCAACGTCGTTTACTCGTGCGGAGCGATGGTCCACGATCGCATGTTGATCATTCCCTATGCGGTGAGTGACCTGTCGACGACGGCGGCCCGCGTCGATCTGGAAGAGCTTCTGGGCGCGCTCGAACGTCACTGAGGCCGCGAATCGATACGGACCGGCTGGGAATACACGATCGGGGCGCGGGGTGTCGTTGGCCGGTGGGCGACCTGGCGCTTCATGTCGAAGAGCCGGCGGCAATGGGCGGGCCCGAGCGTTCAAGGACCAAAGGTGATGCGGGCTCCCTGATTGGCTGCCTTGGTCCAGAAAGCCGCCGAGCGATCCAGGCCGAATTGCCGGCAGAGCTGCTGGACCGCTTGGTCGATCGCGCTGGGCGGATGCTCGGTAAAGGCATAGAGGGTGGGCCCCCAGGAGCTCTGGCCGGCGCCGGCAAATCCGAGGCGTTTCAGCTCGGCGACGATCGATGCCGCTTGTGGTGCGGTGAAGGTGCCTCCCTGCGCGGGGGCGAAGCAAGCACCGACGCGCACTTGTAGCTCGCCGAGCGCCGCACCGAAGGACTCGAGGTCGCGCTCCAGAACCGCGGGGAGCAATTCGAGCAGGACCAGGCGGCACAGGGAGTCGGCCACTCCCGCGGAAATCGGCGGGAGATCGGCGAACGCGCGGTTCTCGTCAGAACCATGCAGGCCGTGTTTTCCCGGTGGTTGAATGATCAAGATCGACCACTCTTCGGGAAAGGCGGCACGCGAAAGTAGTGGAGGAACGTCGTCCTTCCGTTTCCATCCGCCGTCGACGATCAGGCCGCCGTGAAGGAATCCGTGAGTGCCGATTCCCGAGCGGCCGCCGCGGCCGGTCAGGCGAGCGAGCTCGGAAGCGCTCAGTTCGGGCATGCCCGCGAGCGTGAGGACCGCGGTGGCGACGGCGAGGGAGAGTTGCGTGCCGACACCGAGCCCGACGTGCTCGACCGGAGCACTCTCGATGCGAATACGCGCGGCCGGGAGGCGCTGTTCCGGCTTCCAGCGATTGTTTTCGGATCTGTGCGATGACCCGCTCTGCACGCGTGAGGAGCATGCCCTCGACCGACCAATCGGGCGCTGGCTGGGCCAGCAGCTCGAGGCTGGGCGAGTCGATCATGAGACCGACGCCGCCGAACTGCCGGCGCACCAGAGGACCCCAGCCCAAAAGGCCGAAATGCAAGCGGCTCGGCGTTCGGAATCCGTAGTGGCGAGCTGGTCATGTCGGCAATCGACTGGCGTCGGGATCGAGGCCGCGCTCGAGAGCGGTCTCGCGCACATGCCGATGGAGGAGTGTGAAGGCAGCGCGCTCGCGCGGGCCGCCGGTTTTATCGACCAGTACCGCAAGCTTGCGATACTCGGCGAGCATCTCGTCGAGCGGCTGCCAGGCGGTTCGTGTCGCGAGAATGGCGGCTTCCACCACGGCGTGCTTGGCGCGGTTGAATCCGAAAAAGTCGCGGAGACGTCCCTGGGCGATCGTCTCGACGACGATCGACGTCCGATCCTCGCGATCGTCGAGCTCGACGACCCGAAACTCGTGATAACGACAGGCGTCGGTCAAGACGCGGCCGGCGATCTTCTCCGCCGGGCGCGTGGCCGGCGAGCGGTACGGGGACCATGCCGATGGCCGTTTGCGCCAGCAGCAACACGTCGTCGGTGACATGAAAGACACCCTCGCCGGCGGCTTTCAAGTTATGGTAGGTCGTGGAGCTGCGAAACGGGCGAAGCACGAACCGAGCCAAGCAGAGACCGGGGTCGACCTGCGGGCCCATAGGGGCGATGTTGAGCTCAGCGTGCTCGTTCAGCGTCGTCACGATCCCTTCGAGAATCATGCACGCCCCTCGCCTGTTTCGTCGAATATCGCCGGCGCTCGCCCGGGGGTTGCGTTGCCTCGTCGCGGACGCCGGACCAGGCGCTGGCCTTGCGCGCGCGAGATGGCTGGCCTCGGGCTCCGTCAAAAAACCCCATTCCAAAGCTTGATCCTGGCGATAGGTCTTGCTCAGCGTCAAGGCAGTTTTTGCTTTCATCAGCTCGTATCCCAGGTAAAACGCGTGCGCAGCATCGGTGACGCCCATCTGCTGGAACAGGACGAAGGGATCAGGATCCCGCAGCAGCCGCGCATTGTTCAGGGCGTGGATCATTCCACCCTCGGCGAAGATCCGCCAGTTCGGGTCGCGGATTCGCCGCTGGAGCTCGACAAGATTGAGGTCGCCGAAGTCGACGACCTTGGGATCACGCAAGGCAACGAGGCGCGGCTCGAGATGTTTGGGCAAGGTGTGATGGAGCACCGCGTGATGAACGAGGCGCCGCGCCAGGTCGAGCTCGCGCACCGACGACCGCGCCCAGTTGATGACCGCCGTCGTCAGCACGCTGTGGATCTCGAGCTCCTGGCAGAAGCCAAGCAGGATCGTGTTGACCCCGGCGGAATCGACGTCGGTCAATTCGGTCAGATTGCCGACGCCCATCATCATGGACGCCTCCGGATACCGGCGCCGAACCTGAAGATAACGCTCGAGCGAGGCCGCGAAGCCAAAGCCAATGGGCTCGACGATTGGGTCAATGCGAAACGGCACACGCTCGCGATCGAGGAATTCGATCGTGTCGTCGAGTCCCTCCAGCGAGCCCGGGCGATCAGGGATCGCGACCACCTCGACGCCCCATTCCGCCGCGTGCGCCGGTTGCCCGCGTTGACGCTCAATACGAGCTCGGCACCGCGCCGACAGCAGCCGCGACCTCCGACGGATTGAAGCTGTCGATCGACACACGCATGCCGCGCTCCCGCAGGGCGGCCACGGCATCGCCGACCTTGTCCCAGGTCGTGCCCGGATCGCAACCCAGGTCGATGATATCGGCCCCTTCCGAACGGAAGCGCTCGGCCTGCCTCAGAAGCTCATCCGGCGGAAATCCAGGCACGTGGTTGATCTCGGCCAGGATTTCGATGTCGATACGCGCCGTAGGTTGAGTCCGTTGCGGCCGTCTGGCCGAAGAAACGCGGCAGGTCGCGAAGGTCTTCGGGGCCGGGCTCGACCTTGGCCCCTCGCAGCTTTTCAACAATCGGAGCGAGATCGCCGCGGCAGTGGCCGGGAAGGATCATCCGCTCGACGCCGTCGAGAGCGTCGAGATGGCGGGCCACCCACTTCGGGGTCATCAGCGCGGCCACGGAGATCGGCAGCACCACGACCTCGGCTGTGAAGCCGGCCCGCGGGGCCAGGTCATCCAGCTGCTGGCGCAAGAGCAAATTCGGCGAGGCGGCCGGTGACAAAGTGATAACGCGGACGATCCGCCGGGCTCTCACGGCTCACGCGCGGCCCCCCCTTGACGGAACTCGAGGAATCCAAGGAGATACATCAGGATGACGACGCCTTGATGGTTCCGGCCATCATGCTCTTCGTCGTGCCCTTCTTCCTATTCGCGACTGCGATGCCCGCCGACGGCCGTCAACATTTCTCTCAGCGCACCGATCCGCCGTCGACGCGCAGGATCTGGCCGGTGAGGAATGCGGAAGCGGGACTCACCAGGAAGCAGGCGACCTGGGCGACGTCTTCGGGCGTGCCCCAGCGTGCCAGCGGCGTCTCCGCGAGAGCGCGGTCCTGCCAAACCTTGGAAGCCCGCTCGCCCCATGCGGTCTTGATCCAGCCCGGTGCCAGGGCGTTGACGCGAACCTGAGGCGCCAGGCTGAGGGCGAGGCTGCGCGTGAAGGCCAGCACGGCTCCCTTGGTCGCGGCGAACAGCTCGCCCGAGTCGCCTTCCATTCCCGTCTCGGCCTGGTCCCATCCCATGGTCACGATCGCGCCCGACCCCTGCTGGGCCATGCGGCGTCCGACGGCACGGCAGAGACGGATCGTCGCGACGACATCCACGGACCACAGCAGGTCGAGCTTGGCGTCGAACGAAAGCTTGGCGGATGCGCCGGTCAGCGTGTCGGCGCCGGCCAAATGGAGCCAGGCGTCGAGCCCGCCCCACTGCGACCAGGCCTCGTCGACCAATTGATCGCCGGCCGCGCGATCGGCCAGATCGGCCATGCAAACGGCCGCGCACCGTCCCCGCCCGGCGATGAGGCCGGCGACCTCTTCGGCTGCGTGGCGCGAGCGCCGGCCGTGCACGATCACGTCCGCCCCGGCGTCCGCAAGCGCGAGTGCCACGGCCCGCCCGATGCCTGCCGTCGAGCCGAGGACTGCCGTACGGCAGCCGCGCAGGTCCGCTCTACTGGAATCGCTCGACATCGCCAAAGAATCCCGGTCTGATCGGGCTGGTCCCAGGTCTGACCGGTCGCGTAGATTCGTCCTGTCATCATCCCTGTGGTCCGAAGGTCATTCTACGAATCCCAGTCGAGTCCGCACATGGGCAATGTACTCTTCCAATTCAAGCGGGTGATGACCGCCCTGAGAACCGGCTGGTCGATCCTTGGAATCACGCTGGTGGTGCTGTTGCTGGTGGAAGGGATATTCCGCGTGTCGTTTGCACTGCGAGACCGAGCGAGCGCAGTCTTCGCTGCCAGACCGGCGCGTACTCGAGGAAGGTTACGGCGGCACTCCTGGCCGATCGAGCACTTTCGTGAGATCGAGCGACTGGTCGAACGCTGGGAGCCGTACGTTTATTTCCGCCCGCGGGCATTTCAGGGAAAGACCGTCACCGTCAGCGAAGAGGGACTGCGCGCCACCTGGCAGCCACCGACCGAGCGCGGCCGGCAGGGTGCGCGTGCGGCGACCAAGCTGCTGCTGCTCGGGGGTTCCTCACTCTGGGGTTTTGGCGCCCGAGACGACCAGACGATTCCCTCCCAGCTTGCGCGCGCGCTCCACGAGCGGGGGTTCGCGGTCGAGATCAAGAACCTGTCGGCGCTCGGCTACGTGAGCACGCAAGAGCTGGTCGCGCTGGTTCGGGAACTTCAAGCGGGGTACCGCCCCGAGGTGGTGCTCTTTTACGACGGCGTCAACGACACGACGTCGGCCCTGCTGGAGGGAGAAGCGGGACTCACGACCAACGAAGTCAATCGGCGCAGCGAATTCAACCTTTTGCAATCGCCGGGCCGACTCGCGTCCGCACTCGCGACCAAGGTCGTCATGGACTCGGCTTCGTATCGATTTGCCCGGGCCGTCCGGCGGCGAATTACAGGAGCCGACGAGCCTTCCAGAACTGCCCATCTGAGCGAGCCGATCGCGGCGCTCGCCGAACAAGTCGTCCGCCGGTACGAGGCCAACGTCGCGCTGGCCGCAAGCCTCGGAAGGGAGTTTGGCTTTCGCCCCTTGTTCTTCTGGCAGCCGACCGTCTTTACCAAGCCGTCGCGAGTTCCCGTGGAACAGGAGGAGGCCAAGCGGTATGCGTGGAGCGAGCCGATGTTCCGCGCCGTCTACGGCGGGATGCGAGCGTCGACCACGTTGAAGGCGACGCCGGTGTTCCACGATGTGAGCACGATCTTTGCCGATGCGAAGGAGCTGATCTTCATCGACTATTGCCACACAACCGAGACGGCCAACGCAACCATCGCGGCCGTGATGGCTGACAGCATCATCAAGGCGGTTAACCCAAGCGATTCCGAGGCCGCGAAACAACGCTGAGTATGGATCCTTGCCCTCGCGCGAATGCAGATGGTTTCCGCTGTATACTTGAATTGATCAGGCGATCGACCGCGGTCACGGATCCACCATATCCTCGACGCGACGACCTGAAATCGTCTGCTGCGTTCGTCAGTAGCCGCTCGGCCAAAAGTGATGTAGAGTAAGGAGTTGGTCAAACTCGCCGAACACGCCATGGGCCTTTGGAGCGATCGAAGTCGCGGTTACCCCCCTCTCGACGCGACGAATTGCCGCCGGGACTCCTGTTCATCGCGTATGGCGACCTTTCCAGCCGTCTCATGGGAGCAGATACGCACGGATCTGGAATTCCGACGTCCAAGGGACTGGAGCTCGAGCTGGAGAAGTTCGTGTGATCAATGGCAGCGATTCAAGGTCGATGGAGCGCATCGATCCATGACCACGGCCAGCCTGAGCGAGCCGCGGCAGGACCTCAAGATCGTTGAGGACGCGACTTGCACTTTCTGCGGTTGTGTCTGCGACGACATCACGCTGAAGGTGGAGGGCGATCGCATCACCGAGGCCAAGAGCGCGTGCGGCCTGGGCAAGTCGTGGTTTTTCAAACATCCGCATGCCGAGGGCCCGGACTGTCTGGTCGGCGGGGCAGCCTGCCTCGATCGAGGAGGGCATCGAACGGGCCGCGAGGATTCTCGCCGACGCCAAGTACCCGATCGTCTACGGGCTGTCTGACACGACATCGGAAGCGCAGCGGGTGGCGGTGTCGATCGCCGACTGGATCGGCGGCTGTGTGGACACGACTACGAGTCTGTGCCATGGGGCCTCGGGCATCGCGTTTCAGGATGTGGGCGAGGTCACCTGCACGCTGGGCGAGATCAAGAATCGCGGCGACCTGATCATCTTCTGGGGGTCGAACCCCGCCGAGAGCCACCCTCGCCACTTCACCAAGTACAGCTTGATGCCCAAGGGCATATTCTTGCCCCGCGGGCGCAAGGACCGCTTTTGTGTAATGGTTGACGTGCGCAAGACCAAAAGCACCAAGGCGGCCGATCTGTTCATCCAGATCAAGCCTCAAAAGGACTTTGAGGCCCTGTGGGCGCTGCGCCCTGGCCAAGGGGGTCGAGCTCGACGCCGGCGAAATCGAGGCGGAGACCGGCGTTCCGCTGGCCACCTGGCAAGCGCTTCATGGATCGGATGAAGCAGGCCAAGTACGGCGTGATCCTTTTTGGCATGGGCCTCACGATGACGCAGGGCACGCATTTGAACAGCTACGCGCTGCTGGCGCTCGCACGCGACATGAACGCGCACACTCGGTTTGTGAGCAGCCCGATGCGCGGCCAAGGCAACGTCACGGGCGCGGACAACGTTGTCACCTGGCGGACCGGCTATCCATTCGCGGTCAACCTGGCGCACGGCTATCCGCGATTCAATCCCGGAGAGTACACGACGACCGACACGCTGGCCGCGGCGAGGCCGACGCGGCGCTCATCGTGGCCAGCGACCCGATGTCCAACTTCACCCAGGCCGCCCGCGAACACCTGGCGCAGATTCCCTCGGTGGTGCTCGACCCGAAAGACACGCCCACCACCCGCGCAGCCACCGTCGTATTTCACACCGCGACGTATGGCATCAACACCGCGGGCACTGTTTATCGCATGGACGACGTGCCGATCCCACTTCGTCCCGCGTTTCCCTCTCCCCTGCCGAGCGACGAAGTGATCCTCAGGGGCATCGAGCGCCGGGTGCGCGAGCTGAAGGCGTCGGCGAGCTGAATCGTTGGCGGCTGTTGAACTCGTGTGCCGCGAACGAAGTCGCAGGTCATTCAGTACGGTACACCGGCTTGCCTGGCCGCCTTGAGCGCAGCGGCATACCATTCGAGCTCGGCCAGGAACCGAGCGGCCCGATCGTTGTATGATTCGTCGCGGGGCCGCCCGTCGTCATCGAAGGCATCCTGCACGTGGGGCACCGGCAGCAAGGAGGGAATGCTGGGCGTGCCCAGCTCGCAAAGCATGGCCCGCAGTTGCATCGCCGCGCACGCCGCCGAACGCTCCCGCCGAATAACAGACGATCGCCGACGGACGCCAGAAGTACTCTTCGAGAAAGTGATCCAGCAGGTTGGAAAGCGCTGGCGGAATGCTGTGGTTGTATTCGCCCGAGACAATGATGAACGCGTCGGCGGCCTTGATCCGCTGCGCCAATCGCTCGAGCACTTCCGGGCGCCTGTCCGGGCTTGTACTCCTTGTACATTCTGTCCAGGAGCGGAAGGCGGTCTACCAGCGGGTCGACCAGCCCGGCCTGATGTCCGCGCCCGGCACGATTCCAGGATAAACCGCGCGGCCTTGATTCCCTGTCGATCCTGACGGACCGAACCATAAAAAACGAGAAGATCGAGTGGCACGGCTCTGGACTCTCCGGTGTGCGATCGTCTGACATTGCGAATGAAATCAGGCCGTCGACATGTTTGGCATGGCGGGCGCTGCGGATCAATACCGGATTCACCGCATTGCGACCACGGTACCTGGAACGATCGCCTCGGTCCGATTTGTCGGCGCTGCGATGCTTCCTGCCCACAGAAGGCCGCGCACATCGCATGCAGTTGAGAGTTGTGCCCGCTCGGTTTCCTCCTGTTAAAATACGCGTGCACAGGTGGGATCCACGATACCGCGGTACTGGGAAATCAAGCAGATGTCCGTGAGAATCGCAGCGTTTCCGAAGTGCTACATCGAGAAGATTGCGGGCGAGCGCACGATGTCGGTGTTTGACTGGATCGAGCAGGCGCGGCGCTCGATGCCGACGGCCTGGAAATGTACGACGGGTTCTTCGAAAGTCTCGAACCGGATTACCTGGATCGAGTGGGAGCGGCGATATCCGCGGCGGGCTTCGTGATGCCGATGCTCTGCTGCTCACCCGACTTCACCAATCCCGACGCGGACGCGCGCAAGCGCGCCATGCGACCACGAGGCAAAGTTGATCGCGGTCGCGCGGCGGCTGGGCGGTCGGCGCACGGTGTGCCGCGTGCTTTCCGGCCAGCGTTATCCGGAGGTCGACCGCCGCCAGGGGCTGGAGTGGGTCGTCGAAGGCATCAGCCAGGTTCTCGGAGTCGCGAGAGCACGACGTGGTGCTGGGGCTCGAGAATCACTACAAGGACAGCTTCTGGAAATACCCGGAATTCGCCCAGAAAATGGACATGTTTCTCGAGGTGGTCGCGAGCATTTCAGACCGTGAGCACTTCGGAGTGCAGTATGACCCATCCAATGCAATCGTCGCGGGCGACGATCCGATCGGGCTACTGAGGGCGGTTGCGGACCGGGTCGTGAGCATGCACGCCAGCGACCGCTATCTGGCCGAGGGGACGACGCTGGAAGATCTGCGCCAGAATGACGGCACGCTCGGCTACTCACCCAACCTCCGGCACGGCGTGACCGGCAAGGGGCTGAACGATTACCCGACCATCTTCCGGATCCTCGCCGAGCACCATTACCAGGGCTGGATCAGCATCGAGGATGGCACCAACGGCATGGAGGAGATGGCCGAATCGCTGGCATTCTTGCGGCGGATGAGCGCGACGTTTTTCCCGGATTGAGGCCGGCCGATGACGCGGGTACGAACCGCACTGGTGGGTTGCGGCAAGGTCGGCCAGATTCACGCAGATGCGCTGGCCGGTCTCGCCGAATCGGAATTTGTGGCCGCGTGCGACGTTGAGCTCTCGCGAGCGGTCGCGCTGGGAACGCGCCATGGCGTGCGGCCGTACGACGATTTGGCACGGATGCTTGACGAGTGCGCCATCGAAGCCTTATGCATCGCGACACCGCATCCGCTGCACGCGGAGCCTGCGGTGCGGGCGGCCGAGGCCGGCGTTCACGTGCTCGTCGAGAAGCCCATGGCCGCGAGCCTGGAAGATTGCGATCGAATGCTCGCGGCGGCCTTGCGCTACAACACCAAGCTGGGCGTGATCAGCCAGCGGCGGTGGTACGAGCCCGTGCGCCGGATGAAGGCCGCGATCGACGCCGGCAAGATCGGCCGGCCGGTGCTGGGTGTGTTCACGATGTATAGCTGGCGCGACCCGGAATACTATCGCTCGGATCCGTGGCGAGGACGGTGGGCAACAGAAGGGGGCGGCGTACTCGTGAACCAGTCGCCCCACATGCTCGACCTGCTCATATGGCTGATGGACGACGACGTCGCGGAGCTCAGCGGGTACTGGGCCAATCTCAATCACCCGAGCATCGAAGTCGAGGATAGCGCCGCGGCGATCCTCCGGTTTCGTAATGGAGGGCTGGGCTCGATCGTCGCAAGCCTGTCTCAAAAACCAGGAATTTACACGAAAGTTCATATTCATGGATCGACCGGCGCGTCCGTCGGCGTGGAGACGGACCATGGCGCGACCTTCATCGCCGGGATGTCGCAGATTTCCGAGCCGCCGCTTCTTGACCTGTGGACGATTTCCGGCGAAGCCGACCGCCTCGCTGAGTTCCAGGCGGAGGACCGCGCCCACTTTCAGCAGGTTGACGCGGCTTCCCACTACCACGCCCTGCAGATCCAGGACTTTCTCTCCGCCGTCGCCCTGGATCGGCCGCCGCTTGTGACCGGGAGGGACGGGCGCCGCGTCGTCGCCTTGTTCGAGGCCATCTACGAGTCCAACCGCGGGGTGGGTCGATCAAGCTGCCGATCGAGCGATGAGCTCTTCAGCAACCGGGGCTGCCAGGAACAGGCCAGCGGGCGGGTTGGAGTCGACTGGCCGGCGCGAAGCTGTATCGCCGGCCCGCTTGAATTGATCGCCGGCAAATCATCCGCGAGCGCGACGCGATCGGCTGCGGATCGCTGCCGCCCAGCAGCCGAGCGCAAGGATGGTGAGGAGAACGGTGAGCCAGTCGAGAACACGCGTGTAACGCGCATAACGGAGTGATTCGCGCCTCGGGCGCTTCGCCGCCGCGGCCTCACCGTCGACCAGCATCTTGATGCCGTTTTCCGCGTAGCGCATGGCGACGTGCTCGGACATGGCAGCGCGGGCCTTGGTGCGCGTGCGCAGCCCGGCAAAATGAGTGGCGGCAACCTGGCTGGAAAGGGCTCCGAGCGCGACGATCAGCATGATCAAGCTCCAGTGGCGCCGGAATGGTGCCGCCATGTCGCGTCGGCCTCGGCTTGCTGCCTGCACTCAAATGCGAATCGTCTCATCCGCTGCGAGCGATGATACGAGCGGCCGGGATCGATCGGCAAGCGATGCGCGGGGTGTTTCGGACAGGGCCAAAGCGTCGTTCACGTGGGCAGAATCGCCACTGCACGAGTGGGACCGGCACTCGCGCCTTTGATTCTCAGGGGAAAGCAAGCGACCTTGAACCCGGACGCCGGCAGCAGGGCGAGATTGACGAGCCGTTCGATCTGCGAGTACGGCAGATCCGCCTGATGAGCTGCCCAGAAAATGCCGGGCTCGCGGCGAGCATGCGCTTCGCTGGCCTGCCGGTCGAGCGGTCCGTCCCAACCCCAGGCGTCGATCCCCATGACTCGCACACCTTGCTCGAACAGCCAGCGAGTGGCTTGGGGAGAGACGGCACAACCGCGCCAAGCGTAGTCCGGCAGGCCGTAGTACGCGTCTCGGCCGGTCCGGACCAACACGATGTCGAGCGGCTTGAGGACGGTGCCGGCCGCGGCCACGCGGATGCCACCTCATCGACCTCGACCCGCTCTCCATCGCCCTTGTGGCTCATGTCGAGGACCACTGCGTCGCTGAAGAACCAGGCGAGCGGCAATTCGTCGATCGTGGCGGCGCGCTGGCCCTGGATCGTGCTGTTGTAATGCCAGGGTGCATCGACGTGCGTCACGTTGTGCGTGCCCAGGCTGGTGAATTCTTCGACGGCCCAGCCCTCCGCATTCCGGAGCCATTCTCCCGGGACACGAAACATCGATTCGATTTGGGCAGCCCCGTCGGCGTGCGATCGGTATCGAATCTCGACACGGTCGAACGGGGGAGTCGCCTGGCGGGCTCGCGAGTATCGGGGCCGAGAGGTCGATGAAGCGCATTGGGCGGACTCCGCTCGTGAAATCGGGACAATTTGCTGATGCCTGTGCGTGCTCTCCCCGCGATCACCGGGACACGCGCGAATATGTCTCGCGAGACACGCCCAATCGAAATCCGCGGTCATGGTACGACGACAGGAACGGTGTGGCGACGCCAACCGGCTGATTTTCCGCGCGGGCGACAGGGAAATGGATTGAACGCATCTGCATTTGCCGAAACGCGCAGGCGGCGTTATCGTTAAAGTGACACGATCCGATCGGTGCGGCTCGCGATTTCGCGCCTCGGCCCCGCCAAGATTCAACTCGCGCGAGCGAATGGCCTCAGCGAGCACGCTGGCGATATTCGCGTTCGGCGGTGGGGATGCCCGAGCAAGGGCGACCCGATGGGGGTTCTCTGCCATGAGTCGCTGGAAATCGGTGGTCGGGGCGGGCCTGGGCGGGGCGATCGGCGCGGGCGCAGTCTGGACGTTCGTCAACGGGGTCTGGACGGTCAACGGGGTCGGGCTGCTGGCGCGGCAGGGTTGGCCGGCGGACAACGTGCTGATGTTCGTCGGGCTGGGAGCGGCGGCCGGCCTGCTGATCGGGGCCATCAAGTCTCGCGCGAGCGGCGGCACGGCCGCGAGGTCGCCGAGCTTTGCGAGCGATCTGGCATGCTGTATGCAGCCGACGCGATCCGCGCCGACTTGCCCGCGATCCGTGTGCTGGACGGCTGGTCGCAAGGGCACCACTTGATGTACGGCGATCGTGGCGGTGTGCCGGTGCGGGTGCTCGACGTCGCGACTGCCGTTGAACGTCAGGAGAGCCACGAACAGCGGAACCGGACGCTTGCACTGGTGCCGGCCGAGGGGCTGCCCGAGTTTGACCTTCAGCCCCGATCGACGGCAACGCGGCTCCTGGCGTTCGCTGGGGTGGCGGGGGTCACGTTCGAGCCCACGAGTGCGCCCGATCCGGTCGCGGCCGGCGAGGTCTCGAGGTTCGGCCGGCTCTTCCGACTGATGACGTGCGACGATGTGCCGACCGGCGTGTTCGCGATTGACCTTGCCCCCGGGGTCGAAGACTCCGAGCGGACTCTGCGACGCTTTTTCACCGCTGAGCTCATGCGCGCCTTCAACCGGTATGCGGGCTATTCGGCACAAGTCTCTGCGGGAACACTCGCCGTCTGGCGTGGCGAGTCGATTTTGCCGTGCGCGAGCGCAGCGAGTTGCTCGACGCCGCTTTGTCGCTGCGCGGCGCTATGTCGTGCGGCCGACGTGCGACAGTCCGGGTACGTAGTGTGCGAGCGCCCCGGCACGGACTTTGAGAGCCAGGCGCGCGGCGCCGGAACGCGGTAGTGGGGGCAATCGCAGGGTTCTACGTCGGATTTGGCGCCGGGATCACCGTGGTGTTCTCTGGCCTGCTGTCCTTGCTTCTTGGAAACGCCGTACTGGGCTCCATCGCAACGCCGATCATTATTTTTGCCTCGGTCGCCCTGGGTGTGGTGCTGGGGGCGATCATGGCGGCGCGGATTCCGGTCCGGCAGCCCGCCAACGATCACGCGCGGCCGGCCGTTACATCCTTGCAGCGTGACGCACAGCGAAAGCTCACGACGCGGGGAACGATGGTGGGGTTGGTCCTCGGATTCCTGGCAGGCTATGCGGCCTTCGTCGCCATATTGATCGGCTCGCGCCCGATGGGGCGAAAGGGACGCTGATGGTGTCCCTTTTCTTTATCTGCGTCGGACTTGGGGCCGCTGCGGGGGGCTTCCTTGGCGGCGCTGCCGCTACGTTCGTTTCCGACCGCCGCCTTGAGTCCGCGCGACGCCGCGGTCGTCGGCCCTCTTTGCAACGGCCGTGGGAAGTTTCCTCAGTCGGTTCGATGACCGAGTCGCAATCGAGCCAAACTGGATAAGTGACTGGCTGCGCTAATGAGGTGAGAACGTTTGATGCGTCTTTTCCGCTGGCGAATACGGACTCTGATGGTGGTCGTCGCGGTCGCCGCGGTTTCGGCGGGCATTCATGACATGCGGCGGCGAAGCCGATCGTACCGTCTCCGGGCCTGGTACCATCTCGCCGCGAGCCAGCAACTGACCAGCGAGAGCCGGAGCTTCCTGTGCTCGTACGGCCTCCCGAAAAGCCAGGTCGAAGCGAACAATGCCCGGCGCAATGCGGAGCGCAGCGTCCTCTTGCAAGCGGCGGCATTTCATGTCCGACTGCACGCAAAGTATAGTCGTGCTTCCGAACGACCCTGGTTGCGTGTCGGTCCCGACCCCCCGCCGCCTTCAGCAGGTAATCCAGTTCTCGTGAGTGCGAACGACTACTAGCGGCTACGGATGTTATCTGTTTCGACGCGCGAAGGCCGCAGTCGATCGGATGCGGCACCTCAGTGGCTGAGTGCGTCAGGCCGCCTTCCGAAAGGAACACTGCGATCTGTCAGCTACATGGCCGCGCGCCGATCGACGCATTACTTGCGGCCCTCCCGTTTATCGGAATCGGCGGGCTCACTTGACTGGGATGTCGTATCGGATGAACCCGAGCAGGTCGCCCTCGCTCACACCGTGGCACTTCGCGCATTTCTTGGTCACGGCCGGCACGACCGTCGCGGCGTAGAGTTTGCGTCCCGGTCCAGTAACCTTCGATCTCCTCGAAATAGGGCTTTCCCGCTCGAATGGCCACCGCGGCCCGCTTTTCGAAGTCCGTTTGCGGCAGGTTCGCCTCGTTCTGTGGGGAGCCGGAGGCGTCAACAAGCTTGGCCTTGTGCCACCCGCTCTTCTCCATGGCGGCGAAGACTTCCTTGGCGACCTTGATGGCGGGGGGGCCGTCGTACTTGTTGGTGATCGACACCACCGCGTTCTTGTACAACTCGTCGAGCATCTTGACTTGCTCTCTCGTCCGCTTCAGGGCCGGATCGGCCTCGGGGCCGTCCGCGCGCAGCAGCGGTCCCGACATGACTACTCCGAGCAAGGCCGCCGATGTCGAAACTGCCAAAGATCCCACACTCAGGAGGGCCCGCGGCCCAGTTTATTCGTCATCGTCTCTTCCTTTCGTCGTTGAGGAATTGGATCGGCGGGACGGCCGCCGGTCACTTGTGGCGACTGAAACGGGAACAGGATGAGCGTCGCGGCCAAAAGCGACGTTGCTCTCGCGGCCGCGGCTACTGGACTGGCAGGTCCCCATCGAGCAGCCACGACTCGTCGGGCGCGGCATCCGCGCATGGATCGGTGTCGTTGCCGGACTTGACCGGGGCATTGCGCACGTCGAGACAGAACAGCACGAGACTGACGCCGGTCGCGATCACGAGCAGCCACTCGCCCGGCTTGTTCCACCAGGCGAGCGTGCCCCCAGCCGAGAACGCCAGCGCCACCGCCAGGATGACCAACGAGAGCCAGCGGTAGAACCGGCCGACGTCGGTCTCGTGAAACTCGGCGAGCGAACGGTAGACGTGCCGGCCCGCGTCGTGCGGGGCACAGAACGCCTTGAGCACGCACTGGTTACACGACGAAGCCGGGGCCTTGTAGATGGCCAGCTTGTTCCGGTCGTCGAAGGTGTGCAGAGTGAGCAGTTCCCCCTGCGGGCACTCATACCGGTCGAGCTCGACGTCGTATGCAAACCCGGTATGGGCGTAGCGCTGGGCGCGGTGAAAGTGAGCGCTGGCCAGGAACTCCAGCAGCCAGCCGCCCAGCCACAGGACCGGCAAGTACAAGAGGAGCAGCACCAGCCCCAGGTCGAGCGTGAAACCCCAGGCGGTCACAGTCGCTAGCATCGAGGAAGCTCCCCTTGTGCGTTCGGTGCCGTCGTGCGCCGCTCAGCCCCGCGCAGGCGTCCCGGCTGGAGTGATTTCGGTGTACAGCGTGGCCTCGAGGAGCGTCCCCGTCTGGTCCGCCGGAGCCGGGGTCCTGCGCGTCCGTAGCGCGACCTTGAGGGTCAGCCAGACCAGGGGGGCCGAGCCGGCCATGAACACCACGTCACCCGGCATCCGCGCCGAGGACAGCCACGGATAATTGTGAAACCACTCGGTTCGGGCGTGCCAGTAGCCGTTGGTGACAACGTCGCCGAGCTGCAAGACGCCCAGCGGAAAGAGGTGCCCGAGGATCATCAGCATCAACCCGACGTTCGTCGCCCAGAACGAAAACCGCACCAGGCCCTCGCTCCAGTCTTCGGGCCGCGCCAGGTAGCGGGTGCAGAACACGAGCAGCGCCAGGGCCAGCATGCCGTACACGCCCATGAAGGCTGCGTGACCGTGATTCGACGTGAGCAGCGTGCCGATCTCGTAGTAGCTGACGATCGGCATATTGATGAGGAAACCGAAGACACCCGCGCCGAGGAAATTCCAGAACCCGACCGAGGCCAGGAACATCACCGCCCAGCGATGCGGGAACGCCGCGCCCCCGGCGACCTGCTGCCGATTGCCGAGCTGGAGGAACGACCAGGCCTCGACCGTCAGCAATGTGAGCGGGATGACCTCCGCCGCCGAGAAAAACGCTCCGAGGGCCATTTCGACAGCCGGTCCTCCGCTGAAATAGCAGTGGTGAAGCGTTCCGACCACGCCGCCAATCGAGTAGAGCATCACGTCAAAATAGATCAGTCGCGTGGCGAATCGTTCGGAGACGATGCCCATGAGCACGAAGATCAATGCCACGAGCATCGTCGTGAACAGCTCCAGGAAGTCTTCAACCCAGAGGTGGACGACCCAGAACCGCCAGAAGTCGCCGATCGCGAACGTGGACTGAGTGTGGGTCAAGAGGCCGATCGCGTAGAAGGCGGGGATCGACAGCGAGCTGTAGAGGAACAGCCAGGGAAGGTTGCCTCTGCTTTCGACGGCCAGGCGGGGGCGTAGACCCCGATAGATAATGATCACCCAGAGCACCATTCCGGCAATGAGCAGGTACATCCAGAACCGGCCGAGATCAAGGTATTCCCATCCCTGCGCTCCGAAAAAGGACCGCAGGCCGCGGGGCAAGAGCCCGTGGTAGCTCAGGAACTCTCCCCCCAGGCTGCCGAAGACGACAACCGCGAGTGCGCCGAGTAGCAATGCGGCAAGCAGGCCCTGGCCGCGCGGCTCGCGCCCCGCGATCAGCGGCGCAAGGAAGATCCCGGCGGCCAAGTAGGCCGTCGCCACGAAGAAGATCGCCATCTGGAGGTGCCAGGTTCGGGTCAGGTTGTACGGCAAGTATCTGGGCAGGTCGATCCCGAAGAAGCCGCCGGTCTCGACCATGTAATGCACTGTCGCGCCCCCGATCAGGTTCTGGAGGAGGAAAAGCGCAGCCACGACCAAGAAGAACCATGCGGTCACGCGCTGGGCGGGCGTCAGGGCCACGGAGGGCGGCGGCACAAAACGCACCTGCCGCTCCTCGGTCTCGTGCCAGCCGACGACCCGGGAATGGCGGCCATACAAGCCCAGCACGAGCCCACTACCGCCGAGAAGGGTGACCAGAGAGAGGGCGCTCCACATGATCGCATCGCCGGTGAGTGTATTGCCGACCAGCTCGTCTGGGGGCCAGTTGTTTGTGTACGAGTAAGTCTTGCCGGGCCGCCGGGCCACGCCCGTCCAGGCCGTCCAGGCGATGAATGACGTGATCGCGCGAGCGTCATTCGCGTCGCTGATCATGTCTGGCTTCAGGCCCTCACCGCTCGACTTTCGGTGATAAACCAGATCGCCGAAGTGCTGGTGGATCTCATCGAAGGCCGCCGCTTGCCCGTCGGTCCAGACGAGCGTCCCCGTCTCGGGGTCGTACCGATTGGCTTGCAACTCGCGAAGGGTCCGCGCCCGCGCGGCCTCGTTATCGCCATATCGCTTGTTCATGTGCAAGGCCATACGATGCAGGTAGTCGGCCGTGAAATCCGGACCGAGATACGCCCCGTGTCCATACACGGTGCCAAACTGCATGAGGCCGTACGTCAGAAATTGCTCCTGCCCGTCGAGGATCTGCTGCTTCGTGAACAGCACGTTCCCCATCTCGTCCACGATCCGTTCGGGGATCGGCGCGTGGTCCTGGTAAATTCGGATCGCTGAGAACGTCGAGGAGCGAGAACCCGATCACGAAGGTGATGATCGACCCCTGCAACCAGAGCGGCGAAACCGTCATGGGGCGGCGAACTGTCATGCTCGTTGATCCTCTCTTGCTTGACGCATCACGCACCTTGACCTGGGGCGCGCAGCCCGAGCGCCTCGCGACAACCATCGCCGTCGCGGCGACAGAGCCGGATCGAAAACCAAAACTTCGCGAAATACGCCGCACGATGGGACGCACGAACGCCGACGATCAGCTCGCGCTCGTGCGCCGCCGAAGTGTCCCGACACACCCGCGTGGAAGCCAGGGGCCGGTTGCCTTGTCAGAAACTACAAGACCGCTATACTGGATGTCAAGGTCCAGATATCCAATTTTGGGAGATGACCCTGTGATCTCACAGACCGCCGAGTATGCGCTGCGGGCCGTCGTCTGCCTTGGCGGGAGCACCGGTGAGCCGATGACCAGTGCGGCGATCGCCAAGCTGACTCGTGTACCGCACGGCTACCTGTCGAAGGTTCTCCAGGGATTGAGCAGGGCAGGTCTGGTCGATTCGCAGCGGGGGGTGGGCGGCGGCTTTGTATTGGTCCGTTCGCTCGATGAACTGACGGTGCTCGACGTGATCAACGCGGTCGATCCACTCAAGCGTATTACACCGCTGTCCGCTCTTACTGGCCGCGCATCGCAAACAGCTTTGCTCATTGCACAAACGCCTCGACGAAGGGATTGCCCTGATCGAGGCGCTCTTTGATGGGACGACCATCGCGGAATTGCTCGCCGAGGCGAATCCAAGCCAGCCGCTGTGCGAGGAGAGTGGGCCGATTTCGGCGCGTTGATGGGCGACGTGCCAATGACCGGTCCGTCCCGCTCAAAGCTCGCCTTTCTGTCCGAGCTGATGGAAGTAGTGCTGAACCTTATCTTGGTTCTCGAGCAGCCAATCGATCGAAGGCTCGTGTCGCATCGCCTTCCTGATCACCTTGGCGGTCGCTTCGCGGTGGACCTTGAAAAGAGCCTCGTGGTCCAATTCGTCCACCTTGGTCACGGAAGGATCGAGCCACACCGAATAGATGATTCCCAGGTCGTTGACCTTTTGCTTCGGGATATCGCCGGCGCGGACCGCGTCGAGGACGCCGTTGGCAATCGCGGCCTGGACCGTTCCCATCAGGATGTTCGTGTATTTGGCGTCGTTGACCGTCACCTTGCTCACCATCACGGTCGCGGGTCGAACCTGCACGTCGCTATTCAAGATCGCGAACACGCGCGTGTGGCCCTTGACCTGGTCCCCGATCAGATTGGCCAGAGCGTGGCCGACGGGCCCATCGAGCTCGCCGATCACGACCTCGGGCTCTGCGCACAGATAGTCTTCGGAACCTTCAACCAGGGCCTCGCCGGTTCGGAGAATGATCCGGTCACTCATGGCATTACCTCGGGGGTGTCGGTTTGATCGTAGGCCGGCCGTGTGAGCCAGAGCCCGGCGCCTGCTGACCGGCGAAATCCATGAAGCGGGCTCGAACCGAGCGGACTGAGTCCTTGCTTGGTCACGGTCGTTCGTCCTACCATGTGCTAAGAATGTGTGAAAAGTACGCTGGGTTCAGATGATCAGTCAAGACACACCGATCGACCCGTTCGAAACGATCGACGAAACCAATCGAGGCAGCAGTGGTCCTTCAGCATCCTCGCCAGCCGGGGCTAAAGTTCAAGCCATTTGATCTGGGGGTCTCTGCACAGTGGCTTCAGGAGCAGCGCCGGAGATCGCTGGGCCGCGTCGGTCTCAATCCGCGCGAGCAGGCTCTGGTCGAGCGAATCAAGCGACTCAAGAAAGAGGCTGGCACGCACTCGCCCAGCGCCTGGACGCTGGCCAAGCTGATTCCCGAGCTTCGCTTGAAGGTCGACGCCTGCTTTCTGTCGAACCCCTACGCGACCAAGCTGTTCTTGATGCACTTCCATCGCGAGGTGATCCGACCGAGGAAGCTGCGGGCGCTCTTGGAGTTATATCCCTCGCAGAACCGGGTGATCGCGATCGAAGCTGGCTCGGGTGCTCGATCTGGATCCGGAATCGATCTTCGTCGGCAACGGCGCGGCCGAGATCATCCAGGCGATTCTCCATCGTTTCACGCAGAAGAAGATCCTGGTCAATCTTCCGACGTTTTCGCCCTACTACGAATTCGCCCGGCCGGATACGCAAGTCGTCTACAACGTCTTGCGCAAAGAAGAGAACTTCCGGTTCGACCCCGCCGCTTACCTCGAGCTGGTCCGCCGCGAACGGCCGGACACCGTCGTCTTGATCAATCCCAACAACCCCGACGGGGGTTACATCCCGCATCTGGCGATGCGGAGATTGCTGGAGGAGCTGCGGTCGGTCCCGCAACGTGATCGTGGACGAGAGCTTCATCCACTTCGCCTGCGAGGGAAACGGATTTTGCGTATCGCAGCGTGGCCGACTAGGTCGGCCGGTTTCCGAACCTGACGGTCGTCAAGAGCATGTCCAAGGATTTCGGCGTGGCAGGCATCCGGGCCGGCTACGCGGTGATGGCGCCTCGACCGGGTGCAGGCACTGCTCGGAGAATGGATTCTTGTGGAATTCATCCGGCCTGGCCGAGTATTTCTATCGACCTGTACTCCCGGCCGGACTTCCAGATCCAGTATGAGCGCGAGCGCATCCGTTTCATCCGGAACTCGCGTCGATTCTTCGCGGCGCTGGCCAAGATTGACGGGCTTCGCGTTTATCCGACGTTTGCCAACTTTGCCCTGGTCGAGCTGCGCGGCGGTTTGAGCGCCGACGAACTGGTCTGCCGCTTGCTCATCAGGCGCGGAATCTACACGCGGACGTGCGACGACAAGAAGGGGCTCGAGGCCGGCAAGTTCGTCCGGATCGCGGCCCGCAACCGGCCGGAAAACGCCTACATCATCCGGTCGTTGCGCAGGCTGATCGGGTAAATCGAAGGTTGTCCGGCACGCGGCCGCGACTGAGCGCGAGGGACTCGTGTCGGATCGAGCGTTTGCCAGAGCGCCTATTCATCACGGCTTGCCGGGCGGGAGCGGCACCTGGCTTGTTGAGGCCAGGTAGGCGAACAGATCGCGGATCTCCTGCTGGCGAGAGCGGCTCGAGCTGCCCCTCGGGCATCATCGAGATCGATGACGGCTTGATCGCCTCGATATCCTCGCGCGGCACGACGATCCGCTCGTTGGCCGTCTGGATGACCAGCGAGGCGTCCGTTCTGCTCGCGGATGATTCCGGCGATCAGCCGGCCGTCGGTCGTCGCCAGATTGGTGAGCGTGTAGTCGCGGCTCACGGCGGCGCTCGGGTCCAGGACGTTTTCCAGGATGTAGTCGGCATTGGCCCGGTCCGAGCCGGTCAGATCGGGGCCGACGTCGCCGCCGGCGTCATAGAGCCGGTGGCATGCAAGGCAGGTTCGGTTGAAGACGGCCCGCCCTCGCGACGGGTCGGCTGGTCCGTCGCGGTCGGAGGCGAGCAGCGCTTTGTACTTGGCCACCAGGGCGGCCTTTGCCTTCGACGTCGGCTGGACTTTGCCCCAGACGTCTTCGAGCTGCTCGTTGAGTCCGCGGATCGCCGAAGGCCTGCAACTGCCGGGCGATCGAGACGCTCACGTCGCGGCGGGGAATCTGGCCGCGCTCGAGGGCCTCGAGCAAGGCCAGCGCCCAAGCGGGCCGGGCGGCCAGCGTGGCGATCGCATCTTCGCGCTCGGCGGCGGAATACTCGCCGTAGTGACGCAGAGATGAGCTCGGGCGTGGCCGGATCGTCGTAGGCCGCCAGCGCTCGCAAGGCCAGGCCGCGAAGGTCGGGATCGCCGAGCAAGCGCTGGAGGTCGCGGGCAAGGCCGGGCACGCGCCGTTCCACCAGGGCCGCCAGTGCACGGCTGACGGAAGTCGGCCTGGCGCGTTCGGATCCAGGGCGATCTGCCGCAAGCACGCCGACGGCCTTCGGTTCCTCGACGATCGAGCCCCAGGAGCAGAGATTGCTCGACCACGTTCGGGTCGCGGCGCGCGACCAAGCGCAGCGAAGGCGGCCGGCCAGCCTTCCGGCTGAGCGACGTGCTTGCGGCCCCGCAAGTGCGTCGTGGGCACCGATCAGCAGGTCGACGCAAACCGCGTCGTCGGCGGTTTTGAGCGACGAGACGACCGCGGCCAGCCCGGCCGCGGGCTCGGCCGACACGGCCCGGCGGGCGACGAATCGGCGGACGATCGGGATCTGACAGCGAGCCGCCCAGTCGACCGCGCGCGCGTCGATCGGCGGCCACCAGCGGCTCGACGCCGTACCAGATCATCAGGCGGAGCATCGGTCTGACGCGTCTTCGCGGATGGCTGGCGAGCGGCTCGGCGATCGCCCAGCGCTCGTCCGAGCGGAAGGCGCTGGAGTGCCGAGGCCAGGCTCAGCCGCACTTTCTGGCTGGGGTCGGTCTTGGCCAGCTCGGCGAACCGTGCCACGTGCGAGCGGGCCGGGCGTCGCGCCGTCGCCCAGCAGCCGGACGGCCCAGGCCCGGACGTGCTCGCTCGGGTGATCGAGCAGCGCGAGTGACGGCTTCTCGTCCAGGCCGCCGGTCGCGTGCAAGGCCCAGACGGCGCGCAACTGGCGGCTGACGTCCGCGGTTGTCGCTTAGAATCTCGCGGAGCGACGCGATGAGCCTCGCCCAGGTCGCGCCCTGCGGCCGCGCGCTCCTGGAGCAGCCGCCGGGCGGTGCGGACGTACCAGTCATTGTGGTGAAGCTGGAGCCGCGCCAGCGCTAGATCGCTCTCGCGCGAGAGGTCGACCTTCACCGGATCGCGGCGTCCCGTAGGCGACCTTGTAGATCCGCCCGTTCTCGCGGTGGGCGTTGTCGGCGTCGGTCTCGTGGCACTCGCCCGTGTCGTACCAGTCGGTCAGATAGACGGCCCCGTCGGGTCCGTACTTGAGCTCCAGCCCGCGGAACCACGTGTCGTCGGCCGTCAGAAAGTCGTCTCTCGTGCCGGGCGACGTAGCTCGGAGCCCCTGCGCTCGAGCCGGTCGTGGTTGACGCGGTGGCCGTGGATGTTGCAGGTGAAGACGTCGTTGCGGTAGCGATCGGGCCAGTTGTCGCCCAGGTAGATCATCGCGCCGACGTGGGCGTGGCCGCCGCCGGCCTCGCCGTGCTTGCCCTTGCCCTCGCGCGAGTCCTGCCAGCGCCCGCCCGCCCAGTGGAGATGATCGGCGCAGGTCTCCATCAGCTCATAGCGATTGGGCACCACGTCTTCGCCGAACATGCGCTGAAAATGCGCGCCGGGCACGACGTGAAACAGATGCGGGATCACGCAGTTGGTGATGAACGCCTCGCCCAGGTCGTCGAAATCGAGCCCCCAGGGGTTGGTCGTGCCGTGAGCGACGGCCTCGAAGACCTCGCGGGTGGGATGATACCGCCAGACGCCGCAGTCGATCGCCACGCGCGTTGGTCCGGGCGTGCCGGGCTTGCCCGACCCGCGAGATTGGACAGATCCCGTTGCAGCCCCAGAGCCAGCCGTCGGGCCCCCACTTCAATCCATTGAACATGTTATGCTGCGCCTTCGTACTCCAGCCGTCGAGCTTGATGACCGGCGGGCCGTCGGGCCGATCGTCGCCGTCGCGGTCGGGGATGAACAGCAGGTTGGGCGTGGCGCAGACCCAGACGCCGCCGAAGCCCAGCTCGATCCCGGTGAAGTTGGTCCCCTTGTCGTAGAAGACCGTCCGGCGGTCGAACCGGCCGTCGTTGTCGGCGTCTTCGAAGATCAGGATGCGGTCCTTGCCTTCGGGCCCGCCCAGCCAGATCGGATAGGAGTAGTTCTCGACGACCCAGAGCCGCCCTTTGTGGTCGATGGTCATCGCGATCGGCTGCACGACGTCGGGCTCGGCGGCGAACAGGGTCGACCGTGAATCCCGCGGGCAGCTTCATCCGTTTCGCCGCCTCTTGCGGCGCGACAGGGGCGCATTGCGGGGGGCGGAGACTGCTGCGAGCGTGGCTGCCGCCGCGGGACGGCCCATGTCCGAGCGTGATCACCACCGTCACCGCGATCGATCGGAAACACCTTTGACCCCGCAGAGTCCGGCACTGAATCCTCATTCGCGATTGCTCCTTGACCGCGCAGGCGACGAGTGGCGACCTTGACCTCGAGCCGTTCCACACCATGGGAATAGCTCGCGAACTACCCATTCGCGAGCATGATTGTAACAGGAGGCCGCCCTGCTGGCACGGATCGTGGCGCCGGACGTGGTGCCTGCGAGTACGCGATCGTCTTGCATCGACGTTCTTTTCTGCCATACTCTCCCTTGCCGCATGCAAACGATCGGTCGAGCTCATGTGACCGGGAAATCTTCGATCCCGCGCAAGTCAAGCAGTCCCGCCTTATGTCAGCCAAGCCTTCTCAGACTCTGAGGAAAGACGGCGTCGACGCCGAGAGCGGCGGGTACCTTCCCGCCTGGCAGATCGGCGACCTTCCCGAGCCGCCGCGGCCCGGCTGGAAGCTCTGGGTCGGGCTGATCGGGCCGGGAATCGTGCTGGCCGGCACGAGCATCGGCTCGGGTGAATGGCTCTTCGGGCCGGCGGTCACCGCCCAGTATGGCGCCGCCTTGCTCTGGCTCGCCTTGATCAGCATCCTGCTCCAGGGGTTCTGCAACCTGACGATGATGCGCTACACCGTCTACAGCGGTGAGCCGATCATCGTCGGTGGATTGCGAACCTGGCCCGGGCCCCGGTTCTGGATGGCGTGCTGGGCCGTCTTCGATCATCGCCTCGGTCTGGCCCTACAACGCCTCGAACGCCGCGGTGCCCCTGGCCGCCGTTATCCTCGGGCGGCTTGCCGCAGACCGACGCCGATCGATGCACTCGTCAAGGCGCTGGGATTCGCGATCTTCCTGCTGGCGTTCGTGCCGCTCGTCTTCGGTGGAACCGTCTACCGCATGCTCGAGAAGATCATGACGGCCAAGCTCGTGCTCGTGCTCGGCTACCTTTCGCTGATCGCCGTCACGCTGGTCTCCTGGCCGGTGATCCGCGACGTCTGCACCGGCTTTTTCCGGGTCGGCACCGTGCCGCTGCGTGCCGAAACGATCATCCTCGAGCGCGATTTCACCCTCCGGAACAGCGCGGCGCGACGCTCTACCGTCGCCCGGGGAACCTGGGAAAAAGACGGCAAGCCGACCGGCGATTTCTCGGTCACGACCGGGAGTCGCGTCGCATCGCTTCGATCTGCGAAACAACGACAAGCTGACTCCGGAGCTCAAAGAGATTCGCGATCATCTGCTCGAGCGCAGCCGCGAGCTCGCAGCGCCCCGGGGGTTTTTCGTCGAGACCGAGGCCGACGGCACGACGCTCGTCGGCCGAAGGCGAGATCGTCAACCATCACCTCTGGAAGCCATCGCGTCTTTCGCTGTCGCGATTCGACGCGGCACGCGCGACTTACTCGGACCTTGACCAGGTCCCGAGCCCGTTCGCGCGATCGCTTTCGCAACTTGCTCGCGCACGAAGGGGTCGAATATGTGGGCTTGCTGAGCTATGGCCGTGAGACCGGCGGGCTTCCGCCGCTCGACTGGGCCATGGTGGTCGCATTCATCGGGATCGCGGGGGCGGGCGGGCTGAGCAACACCCTTTTTTCCAACTACGCGCGCGACAAGGGATGGGGAATGGGTGCGCTCGGTCGGTGCGATCCCCAGCGCCATCGGCGGCCGCACGATCGGCCTGTCGCACATCGGATGCGCGTTCACTGCCCGAAGGTGCCAACCTCGTCGCGCTGGCACGGCTGGATGCGTCATATTCGTCCGCGATCAGTGGGATCTGGATCGTCCGCCTCGATCCTGGGGATGGCCTTGCCGTGCATGATGTCGCTGGAATTCATCCGCAATGTCCCGGTGACCGGCGATCGGGTCGCGGCCATGACCGCGCAGGGAATCGCCGACCGCTATCCGAGCTTTGGCTCCATCTTCTGGTTCACGACCCTCGCGTGCGGTTTCCTGGTTCTGGCCCCCGGGCAGGTCAGCGTGTGCGACCAGATCGCCCGGCGCTGGACCGACATGATCTGGACGGCCAGCGGCCGGGCTCATCGTCTCAGCCGTGGCGAGGTGCGCTTCGTCTACTACGGCATCCTGTGCGTTCTATGCTCGTGCTGGGCATGGTGATCCTCTGGTTCTTGAATCCGATCGCAGATCGCCGAGATCGGCGTCGTTCTCGGCAACCTCGCGCTGGGGTTTTCGACCTTGCAGGCACTTCACGTCAACCGCAAGCTCCTGCCGCGCGAGCTCCGCCCGGGCTGGCTGCAACAGGCCGGCACGCTCTGCTGCGGCATCTTCTTCCTGGGAGTCAGCATCGCGGTCATACTGACCTTGAAGCCGAAATGATCTCCGGCAACCCCCGGAAATCGATCTCCCGCCCAACCGAGTGCTGACGGCGAAATCCATCATGCCCAGCGAATCCATCTCGTGATCTGAACAAAGACCAGCTTCTATCCCTCTATCGATCGATGGTGCTCATCCGCCGTTGCGAAGAGCAACTGGCGCGGTCGCATCAGCGCGGGCTTGATCCACGGCGCCTGCCACACCTACGTCGGGCAGGAGGCGATCGCCGCCGGCGTCTGCGCGCACTCTGCAGACAGAGGACGTCGTCTTCAGCACCCACCGCGGTCACGGCCATGCCCTGGCCAAGGGGCTCGCGCCCCGCCAGTTGTTTGCCGAGCTCTTCGGCCGTGCCACCGGCTGCTCGCAGGGACGCGGCGGCAGCATGCATCTCTTCGCCCCGGAAGTCGGCATGATGGGCACCAGCGGCATCGTCGGGCCCTGCATCCTCCAGGCCGCCGGGGCCGGATACAGCTTCAAGCTGCTTGAAGAGCGATCACGTGGCCGTCGCGTTCTTCGGCGACGGAGCCGTCAACAACGGCGCCTTCCACGAAGGGCTCAACATGGCCGGCATCTGGAAGCTGCCGGTGCTCTTCGTCTGCGAGAACAACCAGTACGCGACCGAGGTGCCCTTTGCCTATGCGGCGGGCAACCCCAGCGTGGCCAATCGGGGCGCGAGCTACGGAATGCCCGGCGTCGACCTGGACGGCAACGACGTGCTGGCCGTCTACCAGGCCGCCGGCGAGGCCGTCCGCCGCGCGCGAAGCGGCGACGGGCCCGACGCTTGCTCGAATGCCGGACCTACCGCACCCGGCCGCACGCCGAAGGCATGGGCGACTACACCTACCGCACGCGCGACGAGGTCGAAGCCTGGAAAACCCGCTGCCCGATCGCTGCGCTTCCGCGCGCGATCGTCGAACGAGGGCCGATCGGCGATCGACCGAGCTCGAGGCCATCGAGCCGAGATCGACGCGATCGTCGACGACGCACTCCAGTTCGCCGAGTCCAGCCCCTGGCCCGAGCCCGAGACGGCCGTTCGATTTGTTTTCGACGAATCCAACGGCCGTCGCGATCGAGTCCTCGGGCCCGATCGCGGTGCCGCGAAAAGCGCCCGGCTCGTCAGCCGATACCGTCCCGCGAGATCACTTACATGCAGGCCACCCTCGAAGCCCTGGCCGAAGAAATGGCCCGGAACCCGGCGATCTTCGTCATGGGCGAAGGGGATCGGCAAACGCGGCGGCAACTTCAAGACGACGACCGGGCTCTACGACCTCTACGGCCCCGTTCGGCTCTGCGACACGCCGATCTGCGAACGCGGCTTCGTCGGGCTCGGCTGCGGCGCCGCCATGACCGGCACCCGCCCGGTCGTCGACTTCATGTTCGCCGATTTCATCCTCGACTCCGTCGGCGAGATCATCAATCAGATCGCCAAGATCCAGTACATGAGCAACGGCCGGCTGACCATGCCGATTCTGCTCCGCGGCTGCATCGGCATCGGCCATTCGGCGGCCACGCATCATTCGGGCAACTACTATCCCATGTACGCTCATTTTCCCGGCCTGCGCGTCGTGGTGCCGTCGACGCCCTACGACGCCAAGGGGCTCATGAAAAAGGCCCTCCGGTGCAACGACCCGGTCGATCTTCCTGGAACACCGAGAGCTGCTGAACGTCAAGGGCCCGGTTCCAGCCGGACGACTACGAGATCGACTTCGGCCAGGCCGCCGTCGTCCGTGAAGGCCGCGACGTCACGGTCGTCTCCCTGGCGCTGATGGTCCACCACACGCTGAAGGTCTGCGAGCAGCTCTGGCGCAGGAAGGCATCTCGGTCGAGCTGATCGACCCGCGGACGGTCGCCCCGCTCGATCTCGACACGATCCTCCAGTCGGTCGCCAAGACCGGACGGCTGCTGATCGTCGACGAGGCCTTCGCACCGTTCGGCTTCGGCGCCGAGATCGCCGCGGCGGCTGGCAGACCACGGTTTCGACGATCTCGACGCCCCGATTCGCCGGCTCAACGGCGCGTTCGCGCCGACTCCCTACAGCCCAAGCCTCGAAGCGGCCGTCGTGCCCAACCCCGAGACCATCGCCCAGGCCATTCGCGACCTGATGGCCGAGTAGCTGAAAGATCGATCCCATGGCGAGCGAGATCACCATTCCCCGGCTCGGATGGAACATGGACGAAGGCATCTTCGTCGGCTGGCTCAAGAGCCGACGGCCAGTCCGTCAAAGCCGGCGAACCCCTCTTCAACCTGGAGGGAGACAAGGCGACGCAGGAAATCGAAAGCCTCGAAACCGGCATCTTGCGCATCCGCCCGACGGCCCCAAAGACGGCGAAAAGGTCGCCGTCGGGGCCGTCATCGGCTACCTGGTCGCCCCCGGCGAATCCCTGCCCCTTTGACTCCCGGCCAGCAGACCGCTCCGGCACTGCTCTCCGTCGGCGCCGACAACCGGCAGTCGGCCCTTGCGCAGCGCAGCGAGCGCAGTCTCTCCGCGTGCCCGTCGCGCGGCTCGAGAGCTGGGCATCGACCGCGATCGCTTGCAGGCAGCGGGAAGACCGGCCGGATCGTCGAGCGCGACATCCGCGCCGCCGCGCGAGGCGCAGCCAGCGCGGAGCCGGCCGCCTAGTCGAGCAAGGTTCCGACACCCGGTCGACTGCCCGGCGAACCGGTCGCGAGCTTCTTCACCCGAGTTATCACGAAATCGCCGTCAGCCTCGATTCGCAAGACAATCGCCGAGCGAATGCTCGAAGAGCAGCAGACCACGGCCGCCGTGACGATCACGACGACCGTCGACGCCACCAACCTGGTCAACCTCCGCCGCCAGTTCAAAGCCGTGCTCCGGACGGACGAAACCCCTCCGATCGGCTACACCGAAATCGTCGTCAAGCTGACGGCGCTTGCGCTCGAGAAGCACCCGATGCTCAAATCCTCGCTGGAAGGGCGATCAGATCCAGGTCTGGCGACAGCATCCACATCGGAATCGCCGTCGACACCGAGGCCGGCTTGATGGTCCCGGTGATTCGCGACGTTCCCCGGCTGTCTCTGCGCCAGCTCGCCGCCGTGTCGCGAGCCTTGATCGAGCGTGCACGCCGAGGCACGACTCACGCGCCGCCGAGCTCTCGGGGGGCACGTTCACCGTCAGCAACCTGGGACAGATGGGAGTCGAGACGTTCACTCCTTTGATCAACCCGCCCGAATGCGCGATACTGGGTTTGGGTCGAATCCAGAACCAGGTCGTCGTCGAGGACAAGCAGTTCGTCGAGCGTGATCGCATGGTCCTGAGCCTCACGTTCGACCACCGGATCGTCGACGGCGCCCGGCCGCGCGGTTCCTGCAAACGCTTGGCGGGTTGATCGAAAACCCCAGCCCCTGGCTATTGCCCTGATCGATCGGGCGGGAGTAGTGGATGGACATCGCCGCGACCACAACACCCTATGGGAAGTAGAGACGACAGGAGACCGCAGAATGCAGAGCGAATTATCCGGAACGGTGAGCCTGGTCACAGGCGCGGCTCGCGGTATCGGCCAGGCGATCGCCGATCGTCTGGCGGCGAATGGCAGCATGGTCGTCTACACCGACGTCGATCAAGCGGGCGCCAGCGCGGCGGCCCGCGCACAGGGCGCCGATCGTTGCGCCTCGACGTGACCAGGCCGACGAGATCGACGGCGGTGATCGACAGGTCGTCGCCGATCACGGCCGGCTCGACATCCTGGTGAACAACGCCGGCATCAACACGCTTGCGCACCGGGTGACCCTCGACGAGTTCCCCCGCGAAGAATGGGACCGCATCCTCGCCGTCGACTTGACCGGTCGTCTACGAGGTCAGCAAGGCGGCCGCCCGGGCCATGCGAGCGCGAGGCTCGGGCCGGATCATCAACATCGCGTCGATCGCGGGGCTCGTCCCGTTGCGGCTTCAGTGCGCCTACGTGGCCGCCAAGGCCGGCGTCGTCAATCTCACCCGCGCGATGGCGCTCGAGCTTGGCCCGTACGGAATCCTGGTCAACGGCATCGCGCCCGGCTCCATCCTCACCGATGGCACGCGCCGCTTGTTCTACGCCGAGGACGGCTCGTTCCACGCCCACGCCCAGCGCATGCTCGACCACGTCCCGCTTGGGGCGGCCGGCCACCTGGAAGAGATCGCCGTGGCCGTGTTGTTCCTGGCAGACCCCGAAAACAGTTACACGAACGGCCATATCCTCACCGTCGACGGCGGCTGGACCGCCGGCTACACGCGCGATTTTTGATAGGATCAGATCCGAGAAGTACCTTGAGGTGCGTGCCAACCTGGCTAAAGGAGGTCACAATGGCGACCGAGGAAGAACTCAAGCGAGCATTGAAAGCGTTCAAGAAGCGCTTGAAACTGACCAAGCTCGACGAAGAATCCGGCCTGAGCCGAGGCGGAGGAAAAAAATCGGGCATCACCGGAATCACGCCGCCCTCCGGCCATCCGCCCGGAATCTGGGAAGAGCTCGTCGCCAAGGGAAAGCTCAAGCGCGATATGGGCAACACTTACTCTCTGGTGGAAGGCGCGTGAGCGCAGGCCGGCGCAGTCGGCGCCGAGCGACCGGGGACCAGCGACCAGCCTGCGAGGAAGATCGTCGATGGGGCGGTCAGAGCGTCTTCAAATACTCGAGGAGCTGCCCGCGTTCGGCATCGCTCAAGCTCGCGCCGAACTCATGGCCGGCGTTTGAATTGCCGGGGATCGCGGTGCCGTCCGGGTTGTTGACGGAAAATCTGGGAAAGCCGGGAACATCGGTGAGATATCCGACGCGCACGGGGTCGAACGTTCGGACGCCGATGCTGAAGCTCGTGGGACGATTCGCGACCGGCCGGAGTAATGCGTCGAGGTTTGGTACCGAACCATTATGCAGGTAGGGCGCCGTCGCCCAGATTCCGTTGAGCGGGCGCCCCTTGTAGCGGGCCCCCAGGTGGCTGGCTGCCAGGCGCATGCCCGCGGGGTGGGCACCACGAAAGCTGGCTTTGGCCAGGTCGTCCGGCGGTGCCGGTCGAATTCTACCGATGATCACGCCGATCACCTCGTTGGTGAGCATCGAGTCGGCGTCGGCGATCGGTGGTATCTTGGGGGTGAACGGCACGAAGTTCACGTTGACACCGTTCAGCTTTCCGGACGGTCCCGTTCGATTGAAAAAGTTGTTGGATGCTCTCGGGTCGGTGCCGCTGTCGTTCATGACGGCGATGATTTTCCGGTTCGGGTCTGTCCTCTGGATGACGGCATGACAGGAGGTGCAGTTGGCCTGATAAATGACTGCGCCCTTGGCCGCGGCGGCCTGATCGATCTTGGGCAGATCGGCCGGCCACAGGGGCGACCAGAGTGTCTTGAGCACGTTTTCCAGATCCTCGAGCTCCTGTATCTTGACCGTTGAGGAATAGCCCAGGCTGAGGAGCGACGGATCCTCGGGGATGGAGAAATCGGCGAACACGCCCAGGACCTCGCCGACGTTACGCGAGAGCGTGAGGATATCGAACAGGCCGCCGTTCTTGGCGATGCCCAGCCACTGCACGACGTCGTGCTGGGGAGTGTCCCAGAGGAAGGGGTAGCTGACCGGGGCATCGGCGAGCACTGCTCCCACGATGGGCGAGGTCAGATCCGCGGACCTGACGGCGTGGTAATAGACCTGGTTGATAATCGCGCCGACGGCGTCGAGCCTCCCGTAGCGCGTCGGGGCGGGCGCAAGACAGCCTGTTCCAAGGAATAGCCGGCGAAGTTGCGGAGATTGTAGCCGACGCGGTTGTTGATCACGGTCGCAAGCTGTCCCTTGAGCTCGACCTGGTTCGCAGGCGTGTTGCTCGTCCCGAGAATCGCAGTGGCGAACCGGCCGAATTTCACCGGGTCACGCCAGGTCTGCTGGAGAGCGGAGGTCAAGTTGGTGATCAAGCCTTGGATGTCTCCGTGAGTGGGGGCGCCGTCGATCCGGTAGCCGGTGTTGCCATAGCGAATCTCGGCAGTGTGGCAGGCGGCGCAGGTCATTCCCAGCCAGTTTCGGCCGAGGCCCTTGCTGCGCACGAATCCCACGGGAAGTCCGTCGGGATTGGAGTTTCCAGGCTTCTGGGGAAGATACCGGTATTTGAGGATGTTTTTATTGTCGCGAAACGGCGTCGTGGATTCGGCCTGCTCGAGCACGAGGAACCAGTCGTAAGGGAGAATTCGCGAGCCCTGCTCGGTGAAGTAGAATTGCACGCTCTGTGCGGGCGACCAGTTCTGCGGGAGATACACGACGCTCGTGACCGATTCGCCCAGCGGATCGTCGGCGGCCACGAAGGCGTCGCGCGTCGGACCGACGGCGTCGTCTGCAACCACGACCAAGGCCCAGGATGCGAAAACGGCGACAGCGAATGAAGCGCGCATGGTTTGGTTTCCTCTCGGATCGTGCGTTCGCCGAGTGAGACGGCTTGATGTTAGCGAGGATGTGCCGGGTGTAGCGCCCGCCGAGTGCCACGGCAGGGTCAAGCCGGCTCACAGTAACCCGAAGAGTGCGGCGCAGACAAGAAAAAAATCGCGGCGCAGCTTGATCGTCGGGGCCGGAGACCGTGGCGTGGAGCCCGGGTGACACGAACGCAACCAAGAGACGATACTTCCTTGCGTTCGCATGACCTCGGTATAAGAAGGAGAAAGCCGAATACTCGACGTCGCGCGTGCGAGCGGGAAAGAGGTTTTCGACATGCCGCCCTGTACCTGTCCCCGTGGGGGATTCCAGGTCAGGCGCGGTTGCAAATCCAGGGACTGAGCCGGGGAGAAATGCATGCCGATCAGCTACGAGCAGGGCGTCGAGAAGCTTCACGAGTGGACGGAAAGCCTCGCGCTGCGGAATCACGCGCGGGCGGTCGAGGCGGCGATGCGGCGGGCGGCGCATCGTTACGGTGCCGGCGCGCTCGACGAGCCGCGATGGGCGCTCACGGGGCTTCTGCACGATGCCGATTACGAGCGGTGGCCAGACGAGCATCCGCGCCGGATTGTCGCGTGGCTGCGCGAGCAGGGAGAACCCGAGATCGCCCAGGCCGTGGTCGCCCACTTCAACCCGCTCGAGATCCCCGAGCTGGCTGTGCTCGACAAAGCGCTCCTGGCCTGCGACGAGCTGGCTGGATTCGTGATGGCCTGCTCGCTGGTTCGCCCGGAGGGCATTCGGACGCTTTCCCCCTCGAGCGTCAAGAAGAAGCTCAAGGACAAGAGCTTCGCCGCCAAGATCAATCGCACCGACGTCTATCAAGGGGCCGAGCGCCTCGCTGTGAATCTCGACGAACACATTCAACTGGTCATCGACGCGCTTTTGCCCCACGCAGAAATGCTTGGCATTGCCGGGGCCCCGGCATCGTGAGGACCGTACGAAGTGCCGAGGCTTGCTCCGGTCCGGCGAAGCTGGCTGTTCGCGATCAACACCTGAGCGATCCCGGCATTCGGAGCGACTTGCCACCGCACGCATGCGGCGCGTTCGTTCCCGGTCTCGGGAATCGACGGTCTCTTCCAGTCCCGGCGGTGCGTCAGTCCGAGCGAGGAGAAGCCGATGACGTGTGCACCTGACTGGTGGCGAACGTTTTTTTCCGGTCCGGTGGTGGAGTCGTGGATCACGATCAGCACGAAGGAACAAAGCGAACAAGAAGCGGATTTCATTCAGAAGACGCTGCAGGTGGCGGCGCCGGCCTCGCTTCTGGATGTTCCGTGCGGAGGAGGACGTCACTGCCACATCCTGGCAGAGCGTGGATACGACATGACCGGCGTCGATTTTTCGCCGGAGTTTCTGAGTGCGGCTCGTTCCTTTTCCTCGCCGGCGGCCGGAAGGATTGCCTGGGAGCACCGGGAGATGCGGGACCTGCCCTGGCCCGACCGATTCGACGGAGCGTACTGCTTCGGCAACAGCTTCGGTTTTCTCGATGACGAGGGCAATTCGCAGTATCTCAGGTCAGTGGCCCGTGCGCTCAAGCCCGGAGCCAGGTTCGTTCTCGACACGACGTTCGTCTCGGAGATCCTTTTGCCCAATCTCAAGGAGCGGAACTGGATGCTCGCCGGAGACATACTCTGGCTGGCACAGTGCCACTATGAACCGGGCGACGGCCGAATTTATATCGAGTACATCTGGGTCAGCGAAGGGAAGATCGACAGGCGCCCGATGTCCGCCCGTCTTTACAGCTACCGCGAGATTCTTGGGCTTCTGGAGGACGCTGGATTCTCCGACCTGCAGTCTCACGGATCGCTCGCGGGCGAGCCGTTCCGGCTGGGGTCGAACCGGTTGCTGATCGCCGGGACGCGGCGATGATTCCGTGGACAGCGGGTCGTCCTGAAGACGGGAGTTTCATCTTGAGAGATCAAAAAACGATCTACGCTGAGCTCGGCATCAAGACGCTGATCAATGGTCTGGGGACGTACACGAGGCTGGGGGGTTCCCTGATGCCGCCAGAGGTGGTTCAGGCGATGGCCGAGGCCGCCAAGTCGTTCGTGTCGCTTCCGGAGCTAGAAGAGAAAGTCGGGCGCCCGGATCGCCGGTTTACTGGGCGTCTCAGCGGCCATGGTGACCGGGGGCGCGGCGTCGGCGATCACGATCGCCACGGCCGCGTGCATCACGCGCGGAGATCTCGAGGCAATCGAGCGGCTGCCTGAGACAACAGGCCTGCCGATCGAGGTGGTCATTCAAAAGAGCCACACGAGCGGCTACGAGCCTCAGATGCGATTAACCGGCGCCAAGCTCGTATGGGTGGAGACTCGTGGCGAGCTGGAGCAGGCGATCTGCGCGCGCACGGCGATGACGTTCTTTCTGAACCGGCACGAGCCGCTGGGGCAAATCCCGAGGGAAGAGTGGATCCGAATCAGCAAAGCGCACGGCGTGCCATCTCTGAACGACGCGGCCGCCGATGTGCCACCGGTCACGCGGTTTACCGAATACCTCAACCAGGGATTTGACCTGGTCGCGTTCTCCGGCGGCAAGGCGCGTGCGAGGTCCGCAGGCATCGGGTCTGTTGCTGGGCCGCACGGACCTGATCGCCGCGGGCCGGCGGATTGCGAGCCCACACCTGGGCATCGGGCGCGGGATGAAGGTGGGCAAGGAGGAAATCGTGGGGTTGATGACGGCCGTGGAGCGGTTCCTCAGGCTGGACCACGATGCGGAATGGCGCATCTGGGATACACGGGTTGCCGAAATGATCGAGTTGCTCGCCGGGATTCCCGGGTTGGATGCCTCACGCGACGTACCGCAGTTCGCCAATCACGCGCCGCACCTCGTGTTGCAATGGAGCACGCGGCGCACAATCTGAGCTCTGTCGAGGTGGCCCGGCAGCTCCTCGAGGGGGATCCGCCAATTGCCGTGCTGGTCGAGGAGGGGGACTCTAAACTGCGCGTGGCGGTCTGGACGCTCGCCGACGGAGAGCATCGCGTGATAGCGAGAAGGATTCAAGAGATTTTCAACAATTCAGCTTTCTGAGGACCTCGCCCGGCCGGTGATCACGGCGAACCGGTCGAAGTCGCTGCTGCCCCTTCGGTCTTGGCAGCGTGCCCCCTCTCTTCCACCTTGAGCTTCAGGGCTGCGATCCGGCTCCTGAACTCCTTGGTCTTGAGCTCGAGATCGGCGGCTTGGCTTTCCATCTCGGCGATGGTCTTGGTTTGTTCGATCAAGGCGGCGTCATCGTGTGGGGACTGGCGCGTCTATTTCCTTGAGCGCGCTGATCGCCTCCTCGAGGATGCGGCGAGTGAAGCCGCTGAAGCCGATGCGCTCGCTACTGAGCCGGGCTTGCAGGACCGGCAGGGCTTTCTTGATGCCGAGCTCGCGCACGGCCGTCCAAGCTTGAATCCGAACCATGCGATCGGAGTCGTCAGCCAGCGCGATCAAGAGATCCTGAAGGCCCGGGTCGTCCTTGGCCAGGCGAGGGAACGCGCCGATCGCCGTGGATCTTAGCGATTCCGGCTGACCGTACCTGCTGTAGATCGCGGCGAGCTCGCGGGCCTTCGCGCCGGGTGTCTCGAGCGCGAGCCCGAGTGCGGTCGCGGCGATGGAGTGACGATCGGAGCGAATCTTGAGGGCCTCTGCCAGCAAGGCATCCGCGTCCTTGACCTTCCAGCCGGCGAGTCCGCGCAGGGCCGCCTTACGTGCGCCGTAGGCTTCCTTGGGATTGGTCCAGGCAGCGCGCAAGAGCGTCTCGGAGGCATCGTCGCGCTTGAGCTTGGCCAGGCCACCGATGGCGGCGACGCGAATTCGCGCCGACGGGTCCTTCGCGGCCTCGATCAAGGCGGGGCGGAAGGCCTCTTCGCCGTTGCACAAGAGCTCGATCATTTGTTGCTGGGCGGGAATCGTCTTCTCCCGTTTACGCGCAGCGGAAAGCGCCTTCAGAACCTCTGGACCCTCCTTGGCCTTCGCGGCGAGCGCTTCTGCGGCGAGCAGCCTGCCCAGCACGCAAGCGGCGCGCTCTAGCTGAAACAGGTTTTCCTCGTCCGACTTCTCGAAGTCGAGCTCTTTCACCAGCCAGCCGAGTGGGTCTATCTGAACCATCTTGGGCCTGGCCGGGGCTGGGATCACAAATTCATGGGAGGCACCGTCGATCAAGATGGGCACGATCCGGGTCTTCCCCACGTCGTCTGTGATCTCGAGCGTTGTCGGCAGGCGGAACAGCGGCGTTTGATCGTCGACCGCCTGCGTTTGCTGGATCTGGACTCTGACAGACTTGTCGGCGTCTTCGAAGTGCCAGCGAACCTTCAGCTCTGGGTGGCCCGCCTTGTAGACCCACTGGTCGAAGAACCACTTGAGGTCTTTCCCGGAGGCTGCTTCCATCGACGTGCGGAAATCGTCGGTCTCGACGACCTGCAGCTTGTGCGCGGCCACGTAGTGGCGGATGCCCTTCCACCACGCGTCGTCGCCCAGGACACCGCGAAGCGCATGCAGGACACAGGCCCCCTTTGCGTAAGTCATCCCGTCGAACATGTCGATGGAAGACTCGTACCGAGTCTCGACGATCGGGCGGCGGTAGCTACGATCGTTGGCGAGATATCCCTTCAGCGATCCATTCATGTCCAGCCGGAACGCATCGTCTCCGCGGGCTTGTTCGGTGAACAGCGGATCGAAGTAGGAAGCGAACCCCTCGTTGAGCCAGATGTGCGACCAATCCTTGCAGGTCAAGAGGTCGCCGAACCACTGATGCGCGAGCTCGTGCGCCACCAGGCCGTCGGCATCCCCTTCCAGCTCGGCGATCTCGTCATGCAGCGCGGACTCGGTCATGGTGGTCGCGGTGATATTCTCCATCCCGCCGGCGAGGAAGTCGGGCACGCACACCTGTGCGTACTTTGCGTAGGGATACGGCTGGCCGGTCTTTTCGCCGAAGAAGCGGATCATCTGCGGCGTCTTCCCCATGAAGCGGCGCGCCGTCGCCTCGTCAAAAAACTTGGCCACGTAATAGTCGACCGGCAGCTTGCCCGCGCGGTCGTGATAAACCGCGAAATCCGCCGCCGCCATCGAGATCAGGTAGCTGCTGTGGGGGACGTCCATCTTCCAGTGATAGGTCGTGGTGTTATCAGCGTTTTCCCGGGTCTCGGCGAGAACGCCGTTGGAGAGTACGAAGAGCGGCTTCTTGGCGGTTACGATCACCTCCGTCGTGGCGCGATCGTTGGGATAGTCGTAGCACGGGAGCCAGTGATGAGTGTCCTCGGCTTCTCCCTGCGTCCAGAAAGAGAGTGTTTTCTCGGGATAGGGAGGCTGGGGCAGAACGAAATAGAGACCATGCTGCGGTGACCCGTGGTAATGGACCGACAGGTCGAGGCTATCGTCGGGACCGTACGCCTTGTCGAGCTTGACCGATAGCTTGTCGTGCTTGATTTCAAATGAGCAGCGCACGGACCTGGCTCCGAGCGTGACTTCCGTGACTTTGAGCTCGGGGCCGCAGTCGAGCTCGACCTGTGTGAGGTAGGGATGCAACGGACTCAACGTATGGGTCACCTTGCCACGGATCTCGCGTTTCTGTGTGTCGATCGCCAGCTCGACCTTGATATGCTTGATGTCGACGAATCGGATGCGTTCGGCTTGCTGGGGAGTTCCCGCTTTTGCGAACGGGCGCCGGGAGGGGGCCGCTTTGCCGCCCGACCCGGAATTCTGAGCCAGGACGCCGGTGCCAGAGAAGGTGGCTGCCAGTATGAATGAAATTCCGATACGATGAATCAGACTGGACATGGCGGTTCCTGATCGGCTCCAGAAATGGGGGCCAAGAACGCGGCGATCCTGATCCGGCCGGTCGGTCGTGCAGCCGTTTTCACTACACGAAGGCGGAAGACTTCGACTCATCGGTCGCGGCGCTTGACCATTGATACACTTCGTACCTTGTTCTACTCTCGAAGACGACACCGGGTCAATCCGCCAGACCCCGCATGCCAGCGAGGAGTGTCGGGCGGCAGGCCCGAAGTTCTCGCATGCCAGAGGCATGGTCCGCGCGGCGAGTTAGCCGGCTGAGCTGATCTCAGATGAATCAACATGGCTTTGTGCGAATCTCATGCGTCTCGCCCCGGGTCAAGGTCGCCGATCCGGCGGTGAACGCCGCGGAGATCATCCGCATCCTGGAGCAAGTGCCCGACAGCGACTTGGTGCTGTTCCCGGAGCTTTGCGTGACGGGCTACACCTGCGCCGATCTGTTCGGGCAGCCCGCGCTTGTCGAAGCCGGAATACTGGCCGCGCAGCAAATTGCCCGGGCCACCAAGGGTGGTGCGCAACTCGTCGTCGTGGGCACACCGATCGCCGTCGCCAGCAGCCTGTTTAACTGTGCCATCTTGATCAGCGACGGAGCGATCCGGGGGATCGTGCCCAAGCAGTACATTCCCAACTACAAGGAATTCTATGAAGCTCGCTGGTTCAGCCCGGGCACGGGCAACGAGCCGGCCGAGATCCAGGTCGGCGACGAGCGCGTCCCATTTGGGATCGACCTGCTTTTCGAGGCAAGGGACAGCCGAGATGGCGCCGGTCTCCGAAGCGTGGTGGTGGGGGTGGAAATCTGCGAGGACCTGTGGGTACCCGTGCCTCCGAGCGCGTTTGCGGCGATGGCCGGGGCGACCATCTTGCTCAACCTTTCGGCGAGCAACGAGACGATCGGCAAGAGCCGGTATCGCTCCGGGCTGGTGGTCGGACAATCGGGCCGGATGATCGCCGCCTACGCGATGGCGGGCTCCGGGCCATCGGAATCGACGACCGACGTGGTCTTTGGTGGTCAGTGCCTGATCGCCGAAAACGGTCAATTGCTGGCGGAGTCGCCCCGGGTTGGCGACGGCCTCCCGATCCGCCGCGACTCCTACACGATCACCCGTGATGTCGACGTCGCGAAGCTGAGCTCGGATCGCCGCCTGATGACGAGCTTCCACGATGCCGCGCGCGAGAAGCCGTTTCGGCGCATTCCCTTCTCGCTCGCCGACACCATGGAGGGCCTCAAGCGCGAGGTGCCCGGCACGCCGTTTGTGCCGGCGGAAGGGCCCGAATTGCACCGCCGCTGCGCCGAGATCTTCGGCATCCAGTGCGCGGGCCTCGCCAAGCGGATCGAGCGGCTTTCGCCCGGCTCGCCACTCAACATCGGGGTGTCGGGCGGCCTGGATTCCACGCTTGCCCTGCTGGTTGCCATTTCAACCTGCGACATGCTGGGACTCGACCGCCGGCTCGTCCACGGGCTCACGATGCCCGGCTTCGGCACCACCGAGCGCACTCGCAATAATGCGCTTTCGGTGATGGAACATCTTGGCGTGTCGTCCGAGACGATCGACATCAGCGCACTTGCACTGAAGTCGTTTCAGGAAATGGGCCATGCTCCCTTCGGCATCGAGTGCCGCGGGATGAGCGTCGAATCGTTCCGCGCCGCGCTGGTACGCGTGCCCAGGGAAGCCTGCTGCGACCTGACGTTTGAAAACGTTCAGGCGCGGCTGCGGACCTTTCTGCTCATGTCGAAAGGCTTCGTGGTCGGCACCGGAGATCTATCCGAGCTGGCCCTGGGCTGGTCGACCTATAATGGCGATCACATGAGCATGTATAATCCTAATTGTTCGATTCCGAAAACGCTGGTGAGGTTTCTGGTGCATTACGTGGCGACCAACCAGTTTCCGGAAGGTCCGGTGCGGCGAACGCTGCTTTCGATCGCCGAAACGACGATCTCACCGGAGCTGTTGCCTGCCTCGAGCGGGGGCGAGATCGCGCAAGCGACCGAGGCGACGCTCGGTCCATACGAGCTCATTGATTTTATTCTTTATCATGCAATCCGCTGCGCGTACTCGCCCGCGAAGATTCTGTTCCTGAGTCAATTCGCCACCTTCACGCAGGCCTATCCGCGCGCGGTCTTCGAGAAGACGATGCGGACGTTCTACGAGCGGTTTTTTCACCAGCAATACAAGCGAAGCTGCATGCCCGACGGTCCCAAGGTGGGCACCGTCAGCCTCTCGCCGCGAGGCGACTGGCGAATGCCCTCCGACGCCGATCCTGAGCTTTGGCTCGCGTGGTAACGCCCCGGTCCGGTGGCTGGGCCCATCACGTCAATCGATCGGACTGAATCTCGAACCTCACGGATCGGGCACGCGCGGCGCGTCCGGCGTCACAATGTCTTGAGGAAGGCGACGAGATCAACGACTTCTCGGGCCGATAGCTCGAGGCCGCGGGGATGCCGTTCAACGTCAAAGACATGCTCGAGGGTGGATGCGCGGCCATCGTGAAACAGAGCATCGCGCCGGCTGACTGCGCGTAGTGAAGGAGGGTTGAATTCGTGAACGCCAAGCTCGTCCGCCAATCCAACGTCATAGCGTCCCGGAGACGTGAATTCGGGCGGGACGTGGCAGGCTGCGCACTTCCGCGCATGGAATACCTCGCGGCCGCGCGCCACGGCGGGCGAGTCGCCCGATACGGCATCCGTTGACGCGAGCGGCGGCGGGACAAGCGAGTGCAAGTAGGCTTTCAGGTCGGCCACCTGCGACTCGGCCGGCCTGGGTCCCTGCATGGTCGTCGTGATCGACTTTCTGATCTGATCTTCCAGCCGATCGACTGATCCTGTCCACGTCCAGGGGCCCGTGGTGCCGACACCCAGGAGCGACGGAACTCGCTTGGGCGCGCCGAAGGAGCCGTCACCGAGGGTGTCGCTCGAGAGATTGTTGGTATGGCCGTCGGTGTGGCAGCTCTGGCAGCTCATCCAACCGTCGTGCGACAGCTTGGCGCTTGAGAACAGCCGTTCGCCGCGGTCCGCTGCGCTGGGCTCCAGCCTGGGCCCGAGCGGGATCGTGGCGATGCACGTGCCCGACTTGATCTCCAGAACGGAAACGGCGTCATCGAGCGTATCGGCGACGTAAACCCGAGAGCCGTCGGGGCTCGTTGCCAGGGCGGACGGCTGGCGTCCCACGGCGATCCGTCGCGGGCTTTGTTCCGGACCTGGCGTGATCGCGATCTCGTCGACGCCCGCCAGGGCGACGATCAGGTTGCCCCGTGCGTCAAAAGCCAGTGCGGACGGGTCTCCCGCGGCGTAGCCGACATCTCCCAGATCGAACAGCCGACTGCGCTCGAGCAGATGCGTGTCGGGCCCAGGGCTCAAGAGGGTGCTCGTGCGCACGACGCGCAGATGATTGCGGACGAGCAAGCCCCAATGAACGTCGTCGAAGCGAGTCTGCGCCAAGCGGTTCTGCACCTGGTGCGCGATCACGAGCGTCTGACCGTCGGGAGCGAAGGCCAGCCCACGGATGTTGTGTGCCGGTAGCGCGCGGACCGACTCGATCAGCCGGCGCTTGACGTCGACCACTGCCAGACGGCCCCCGAAGGCGTCGGCAACGACGAGCCTAGAGCCGTCGCTGAAGGTCGCCAGCTCGCGCGGAGAAAAGGGTAGATCGAGGCTGCCGAAATGGGTGAGTGCGCGATTTTCGCCCGATGCTCCCGGGCCTGGTAGTCCGACGAAATTCAGCCGCCGCGACCAGCGCGACGCGACGACGCAGGTGGAACCGTCAGCGGCGATTGCAAGGCGGACCGGGTCGGGACTGACCTTGATCCGGCCGGTCACACGGATGGACCGATCACGGTAATCGAGCAAAACAAGCTCGTTGCTCGTGCCATCGACGGTCAGCAGACGCTGGCCGTCGGGCAGGATGACAAGGTCGATGAGACTGCGGCCGACGTCGTGCTCGGCGATCACGCGACGCGCCGCCGTGTCGATGACGGTGATGCTGCCGGATTTCCGGTTAGCCACGAGCAGTGTGTTACCGCCGTCGGCGCAAAGGAGCGCGACCGGCTGCCGGTGTCGGGCTGCAAGTGTAACGCTCGCGCGCTCGTCATCGCCGCGCGCAGACACACGCAATGCGAGCAGCAGTAGCGCAGCCAGAACGGCGGGACTCAAGAGTCGAACAATCGGGCCGCTGTTCATCGTTGCCGGCCTTCCGAAAACTCCCGGCTCAGGCCTTCTTGAGCGAGGCCTCCTGGAGCGCCTGCTTGAGTAGCTGAACGGCCTTGGGGACGACCGGATCGGTTTCGACCGCAACGCCGACCTCCTTCGGCGGATTGCCACGGGGAGTGAACGGCCGGGTACCCGAGGAGCTCCGGCCGACGACGTGGTCAGGCGACACACCGGTTTTGATTCCGTCGTTCGCTGAGGGTTGCCCCGCGAGGACTCGATCGCCGAAGCTGGCCATTGCCAAGTACGGGCTGAGCGGGCGGCCGTCGCCGCGTTTCAGGAGGCCGGTCGTCATCGTGATCGACCACGCGCCATCGCCGATGGGGACAGTGGATCGCACGCCGGCCGGGCCAAACGTGGGCGTCATCACGCCGGAGGCCGGCGCTACCCTGCCGCGCGCCGAGAAGCGCTGGCGGTCGGCAGGCCGACGACGATCGCCCGGTGGTTGTCCTGGAGCGCAGCGGCCAACCATTCCGCGGTGCCCCAGGTCGCCTGGTCGACGAGCACGGCCAGTGGCCAGCCGCGGAACAAAGCGTCGGGCTCGGCCTGATAGGTATGCTCGCGCTCCGGGGTCCAGACGCGGCCGATCGGGCCACTGTCGAGCAGGCAGTCTGCCAGGAGGACCGCGGAATGAACCGAGCTGCCGCCCAGGCCGCGGAGGTCGAGCACGACGGCGCGGACTCCTTCGCTTTCGAGCTGCTGCGCCAGCTTACGGAGCTCATGGGGAGTGCTCGCGGTGATCTCGGTGATTCGCAAGAGACCGATCGGGTCTGTGCTATTCAGACGAACGTCCCAGCCGCCGGCGGGGCGCTTTTGAACACCCGTGACCGTGGTTCGTGGAAGCGCAGCGCGGGTCATTTTGAGCGTTCGCGTTCCGGCTGCGTTCGGCTGCCGCAGTGTGACCATCACGTCGGTGCCTTCGTCACCCCGCAGCCGATCAACCACGGACATCAAGGTCAGGCCCTTGGTGTCGGCCCCGTTGATTTGCTCGACGATGTCGTTTTTCTTGCGCCGGCCCGATCGGCGGGCCCGCCCTCGAATACCTCCTGCAGAGCCGGCCGATGTTCCTGGTCATTCATTCCCAGGGCAACCTGGATGCCGACATAGCGGTTCCCTTCAATCTGTTCGGCGACTTTGCGGTCCTTCGGCGAAACCAGCTCGGCGCCGCCGGAGACGTCGTCAAGCAGGCCGACTTCCAGGGCCCGCGCAAGGTCGTCCGACGCGACCGGCCGGGCGCCCGGCTTCGGCCAGACGTCCGAGAGGAAGACCGCAAGCTGCTCGGGGGTCGAAATCGCCGAGACACGGCGGCTCAACGCGGGTGGCGGCAGTTGCCCCGCCGCGATGTAAAGCGCCCTGATCCCGGAGAGTATCATCTGCTGCCGTGCCGGGGGGTCGATGTGATGGACGAGGACCGCGTCCGTAATTTGCTGAATGCGATCGACCAACGCCGGCGGCACGGTCGCCGCCCGTTCCACGTTGCTCGACGCGTCCTCGCGGCTCGCCGCCTGCGGCCAGGCAACGGCGTTCGTCGAATACGCGAAGAAAAGGACCATCAGAATAATGATCGATTGTTTCACGACGCGGCCTCCGCTCTCTCTGGGGTCTGCTCTCCATCGGTGTATCACAGCAAGCGACATCAGCTAATCGCCGCGCACAGCAACTGGGAATCGGAATTTCGTCAGTTCTGGTTCGCCGGGCGGAACCGCGAACTGGGCTGAATGAGGCGGACATTTCAAGCGCACTTGAAGTTACGTCAAGAGCCACCGAAGCGGCACGCCGGCACGTCCACCATCCATGCGTACCACGCTAGCACTCGATCCGCACCGTATGCAAGCAGTGCCAGTTGATCATCACCCTTATCAAGACCCCGATTCGTGCTCTGAGTGGGCCTGCGAATCGCCTCGCGGCCAGCGGCGGCGTCCGGCCGACCGCAGTTTTCAGACCCTTGGGGTCGGCAGTCGCGCAGCGGCCGCGCTCTTGACCTTACCGCGCTTCGGGCGTCCGACCGGGGGTGCGGCGCATGTGGTCAACGTTCCATCAGCGGATTTGCACAGTAGAAAATCAACTCGAGCGAGTTTATCTGGTAGACTTCGGATGCGGGTACTGGGGCGAACTGGTGCGAGAAGCTGCGCTTTTCACGACTGCGCAAGTTGTACCGATTATGCCGCTCAGTACGACTGACAGTCGCCGCAATCACAACTCATATTTCCATACCAGATCGACGGTTGAGACCGTATTTCTCGATCGCGTCTCCCCCGCGAGGGGACCGCACGGGAACTTTCCGGGGAACTGAGCATGCGCCTGCGAAGACACGCACGTCGTTATTCATCTCCCAGCGCAGACACCAAGAGATGCTGGTTGTTGTCTGCCGATGTTCTGGAAAGTCGAACGCTGCTCTCGGTCATTACACCGTTCACACCCCGGTTCACCACGAACGCCACCGGCGACATCGCGATGGTGGGCAATACATTGATGACCGCGCCGTCGAGCGACCCCGCTGCGGTCAACGCACAGAACGGAGTGGGCTCAAAGGTCAACAACAACGACTTCAACATGGTTTTCGTGGATGCGGACAGCGATCCCACCACATTCGATTCCAGCACGGCAACCTTGAGCCTTCCTGCGGGTTCGACGGTGTTGTTTGCCGGGCTTTACTGGGGAGGACGGAACCCGAATACCTCGCTGGAAAATCAGGTGAAGTTTTCTTCTCCCACGTCGGGAGGGTATGTATCGATCACTGGGAACGTTATTGGAACATCGAACACCACCCAGGGTTTCGATTACGAGAGCTTCGCGAACGTCACGTCGCGGGTCGTGGCCGCCGGCAATGGGACCTACGCCACCGCCAACGTCCAAGCCACACCCGGCAATAACGTTTACGCAGGATGGGCCATGGTGGTCGCCTACCAGGCCCCTGGGCTGCCAGCGCGAAATCTGACCGTTTTCGACGGATACGCGTCGATCAATGTTGGTGACAGCGCAGTCAGCGGCTCGATCGGTGGATTTGTCACTCCCCCGGTTGGCGCCGTCAACGCGAAGGTAGGTGTGGTGGCGTTTGAAGGGGACCGCGGATTTAGCGGCGACAGCATGTCCCTCGACGGTACTGCGCTTGGCGACACTCTGAACCCCTCAAGCAACTTCTTCAATAGCACGATCTCCAATCTCGGCGTGGCCGTGACGTCCAAGAGTCCGAATTATTCCAATCAGCTCGGATTCGACGCGAAAATCGTCGACGCATCGGGGATCGTTCCCAACGGCGCCACGGCGCCACCTTCCAGTTGCAAACCGTCAATGATCAATACTTCCCCGGCGTGGTGACCACGGCGATCGACCTGTACGCGCCCCAAATTGTAAGCACCAAGACGGCCACGGACCTGACGAACACCGGCCCGGTTCAGCCGGGAGATCTCATTCAATACAGCATGACGGTTTCGAACACAGGCCAAGACGCGGCCAAGAACGTTGTGCTCACAGACATCATTCCTGCCAATACGCAGTACGTCCCGGGCACGCTTCGCATCGTTTCCGGGGCCAATGCCGGCGCGAAGACCGACGCGCCCGGCGATGATCAGGCCGAATTTGTCTCGGCCGGTAACGACGTGGTCTTTCGCCTGGGCACCGGAGCCACCTCGAGTACCGGCGGCACGCTGGCCATCGGCGGCACGACGACAATCCAGTTCGAGGTGCAGGTGAACCTGGCTACGCCCGACCAGACGGTTGTGAACAATCAAGCGACGATCACAGCCGTCGGCGTGACCTCGGGTTTCCCACTGACGGCGCTCAGTTCCATCGCGTCTTTCCTGGTCCATCCCCTCGCCGACCTTGGGCTAACGAAGACGATCAATAACCCAAGTCCCAATGTCGGCGACACAATCACCTACACTATCAACTTATCAAACGCTGGACCGTCGTCGGCGACCGGCGTGCAGGTCACCGACCTGATTCCGAGCGGATTGAGCTTTGTCGCAGCAACCCCCAGCCAGGGATCGTACAGCTCCTCGACCGGAATCTGGACCGTCGGGACTGTCACGACCTCGTCGCCAAAAACGCTCGTCATCCAGGCTCGGATTGTCAGCCCCAATACCCAGACGAACACGGCGACGATCAGCCACTCCGACCAGTCTGATCCCAACCCCGGCAACGCAACTGCCTCCGCGACTGATACGCCCCAGCAGGCCGACCTCGTGGTCGCGAAGGCCGTAGACAACCCTGCCCCGAACGTCGGCAACACGATCGCATTCACTGTCAATCTGAGCGACAACGGCCCAAACACGGCCACAAGCGTGCAGGTGACTGACCTTCTCCCCGCGGGTCTGTCGTTCGTCTCCGCGACCGCCAGCCAGGGCACATACGTGAGTGCCACCGGCGTGTGGACTGTCGGCACGGTTGACGTCGCCGGGGCGCCCGAACGCTGGTGATCCGGGCGATGGTTGTCAGCCCGAATTCGCAGACGAACTCGGTGACGACCACTCACGCCGACCAGTTCGACCCGAACACCGGCAACAACACCGCCTCCGCCACCGAGATCCCCCAGCAGGCCGACCTCTCTCTCTCCAAGAGCGTGGACAACCCGACACCGAACGTCGGCAACACAATCACTTACACAATCACCCTGGCCGACAACGGCCCCAACACCGCGACGAATGCGCAGGTGACTGATCTCCTTCCGTCGTTTGTCCAGTTCGTGGCGGCGTTCCCGAGCCAAGGCACGTACAATTCCACAACCGGCCTCTGGACCGTCGGCACGGTCGACACCACCGCGCCCCGAACGCTCCGGATCCAGGCGCTGGTGATCAGCGACACTCCGACGACGAACACGGCGACGATCACTCACTCCGACCAGTTCGACCCCAATCTCAGCAACAACACCAGCACCGCCGCGACGAGTCCTCTCGAGGCTGACCTTTCGGTGACCAAGACCGTCGACGTGCTCATGCCCAACGTGGAAGGTACGATCGCGTACACGGTGACGTTGACAGATAACGGCCCGAGCAACGCCACGGGCGTCACACTCCAGGACGTGTTACCAGCGGGGCTCAGCCTGGTCGCAGCGATACCCGGCCAGGGAACCTATGATCCGGCGTCGGGGATCTGGACCGTTGGGGCAGTGGCCAACGGATCGTCCGCCGTCCTGACGATTCGCGCACGGTGGTCAGCCCCGACCCCACGACGAATACCGCGACGATCACTCACGCCGATCAATTCGATCCCAACCCTGGCAACAACACCGCCAGCACGACCGTGACGCCACAGCAGGCCGATCTCGAGATCAACAAGACGGTGAGCAACCCCACTCCCAACGTGGGCGACAGGGTCACCTACACGATCACGGTGCGAGACGACGGTCCCAGCAGCGCAACGGGAGTCACTGTCACGGATCTCCTGCCGGCGGGCTTGGCGTTTGTCTCGGCCTCACCCAGCCTGGGTAGCTACAACTCCGGCACAGGGGCCTGGACGATCGGGAATCTCAGCCTCTCAACCGCGCAGACGCTTGCCATCCAGGCGACGGTCACGAGCGCGAATCCCACGACGAATACCGCGGCGATCTCCCACGCCGACCAGTTCGACCCGAATTCCGCCAACAACAGTGCGAGCGTCCTGACGACACCACAGCGGGCCGACCTGATGCTCGCCAAGACCGTCAGCAACGCGAGTCCGAACGTGGGCGACACGATCGTCTACACGATCACTCTTTCCGACCTCGGACCAAACAGCGCCACGAGTGTTCAGGTGACGGACCTCTTGCCAGTGGGAGTGTCATTCGTATTGGCGACACCCAGTCAGGGGACTTACAACAGCGCCACAGGCCTCTGGAACGTCGGCGCTGTGAGCACGTCGGCGCAGCAAACGCTCGTCTTGAGCGGCACAGTCGTCAGCCCGAATGTCGTGACAAATACGGCGACGATCTTCCATGCAGACCAGTTCGACCCCGTAACCGCGAACAACACGGCGAGCGCTGTCTTGACGCCGCAGCGGTCCGACTTGGCGCTCTCCAAGACTGTGAGCAATTCGACACCGAACGTGGGCGATACCATCACCTACACCATCACTCTGACCGACAATGGCCCGAATGCCGCGACGGGCGGTGCAGGCCACCGACCTGCTCCCCACGGGATTGTCGTTCGTGTCCGCCACACCCAGCCAAGGGACCTATGACCCTCTTACCGGTATCTGGAGCGTGGGAACGGTCAATACGTCACTCCCGCAAACCCTGGTGATCCTCGCCCAGGTCGCGAGCCCAAGCCCACTGACAAACTCGGTGACGATCACTCACGCCGACCAGTTCGACCCGATTGTCGCCAACAACGCGGCGGCCGTCCTTGAAACGCCGCAGCTCGCCAACCTCGTGCTCTCCAAAACCGTGGATAACCCCACCCCCAACGTGGGCGATACGATCTCGTTCACCGTCACGCTCAGCAACGGGGGACCCGATGTCGCCACGAATGTCCAGGTAACGGACGTGCTGCCTGTCGGTCTGTCGTTCGTCTCCGATACAACCAGCCAAGGGGACTACGACCCGACGACCGGTCTTTGGAGCGTGGGGACGGTCAATACGGCCGACGCGCAGACGCTGGTGATCCGGGCGCTAGTGCTGGGGCCGAGCGCGCTTCGTAGCATACCGCCGATCAGCGGAAATGATCGCCGAATGCTCCGCCGGGCACTCTTTCGGCGAAAACGAACACGGCGACGATCACCCACTCCGACCAGTTCGACCCCAACCCCGGGAATCTCACGGCCTCGGCCACCGAGACTCCGCAGCAGGCGGACCTCGTTCTTTCCAAGAACGTGAACAACCCGACGCCCAACGTGGGCGATACGATCACGTATGTCATCAGCCTCGGTGACAACGGCACCGATCCGGCAACGAACGTGCAGGTGACCGATCTCCTGCCGTCCGGTCTCTTGTTCGTGAGCGCGAACGCAAGCCAAGGCATCTACGACTCCGTCACTGGTCTCTGGACCGTGGGCACGGTCACCACGACTGTGCCGCAGACACTCCAGATCCAGGCGGAGGTCATCAGCCCGGCGTCGACGGTGAACACGGCGACGATCACCCACTCCGATCAATTCGACCCGGTCGTCGCCAACAATTCCGCGACGACGACGGAGGACCCGAATCAGGCGGACCTCTCGGTAACCAAGACCGTCGACAACGCTACGCCCAACGTGGGCGGTTCGATTACTTATACGATAACATTAACGGATAATGGCCCGGCTAATGCCACGAACGTGACGCTCCAGGATTCGCTGCCGGCGGGCCTCAGCTTCCTCTCAGCCAGCCCCAGCCAGGGAACGTATAACTCGGCTTCGGGGATCTGGACTGTGGATGCGATCGACGACTTGTCATCCGCCACCCTGACAATCGCGGCCATGGTCGTCAGTCCCGGCCCCGCGACGAATTCGGTAGCGATCACGCACGCCGATCAATTCGACCCCAACCCCGGCAACAACGCCGCCGGCACGACCATCACGCCGCAGCAGGCCGACCTGTTCGTCACCAAGTCAGTGGACAACCCATCCCCGAACGTGGGCGCCACGATCACCTACTTCGTGACCGTTGGAGACAACGGTCCCGCCAGTGCGACCAATGTCGCCGTTTCTGATCTCCTGCCGGTGGGTTTGACTTTTGTCTCGGCCACGCCGAGCGCGGGCACTTACGACGACGCCTCGGGAACCTGGACGATCGGGACGGTGAGCCCGACGACGGCACAGACGCTGGCGATCGTGGCGACGGTCGCGAGCCCGATCCCCCAGACCAACACTGCTACCATCGCTCATTCGGACCAGTTCGACCCGGTTCCCGCCAACAACGCCGCCCGAGTCACCGTGACGCCGTTGCTGGCCGACCTGGCTCTGGCCAAGAGCGTCAGTAATCCGAGCCCCAACGTGGGCGACAGTATCACCTATTTTCTCACGCTGACCGACAACGGCCCGAACGCCGCAACGAATGCTCAGGTGACCGACCTGCTCCCCTCGGGATTGTCCTTCGTAGCGAACAGCCCGAGCCAAGGGACCTACAACCCTGGTACCGGCGTCTGGAACGTGGGGACGGTCAACGTCGGGTCCCCGGCAACGCTCGCAATCCAGGCGACGGTGGTCAGCCCGAACACTCAGAACAATACAGCAACGATCACCCATTCCGACCAGTTCGACCCGAACGGCGCCAACAACACCGCAAGCGCCCTCGTGACACCACAGCAGGCCGACCTGGCGATCTCGAAGACAGTCAGCAATTCAACGCCCAACGTGGGCGACACCATTACGTACACCATCACCGTAGCCGACAACGGCCCCGACAACGCCACCAACGTCAACATCACCGATGAGCTGCCGGCGGGCTTGGTGACGCAGTCCGTAAGCCCGAGCGCCGGGAGCTACAATGGCGCGACCGGAATCTGGACACTGGGCAACCTCTCAACCGTTTCCTCCCAGAGCTTACAGGTGACAGCCCTTGTCACGAGTCCAAATCCCGCTACGAATGGCGCGACGATCACCCATTCCGACCAGTTCGACCCGAACACCGCCAACAATACCGCGAGCGCCCTCGTGACACCACAGCAGGCCGACCTGGCGCTCGCCAAAACCGTCAGCAATCCCACTCCCAACGTGGGCGATACGATCACGTACACCATCACCCTGACCGACAGCGGTCCTGATCCGGCCACCGGCGTCCAGGCCCTGGACGCGCTTGCCCCTGGGCTGTCCTTTGTATCGGCGACGCCCAGCCAGGGGACGTACGATGATACAACCGGCTTGTGGAGCGTGGGTGCCGTAGATACCGCGACGCCACAAACGCTCGTGATTGAGGCAATGGTCGCAAGCCCCAACCCGCTAACCAACACGGCGACGATTACACACTCCGACCAGTTCGACCCGAACCCGGACAACGACTCGGCCGCCGCGACCGTGACGCCGCAGCAGGCCGACCTGGCACTCGCCAAGACGACGAGCAACCCGACGCCGAACGTGGGCGACACGGTGACGTTTACTCTTACGCTGACGGACAACGGACCGGATAGCGCCACCGATGCTCAGGTAACCGACCTGCTGCCTTCGGGTTTGTCGTTCGTATCGGACACGGCGAGTCAGGGATCTTACGATGCAGCCTCAGGGTTGTGGACCGTGGGGACCGTCAACGTCGGATCGCCACAGACGCTTGCGATCGTGGCGACGATCACGAGTGCCAACCCTGTGACCAACACGGCCGCGATCTCGCAGTCTGATCAGTTCGATCCTAACCCCGCCAACAACGCTGCCACCGCACCGACTCACCGCAACAAGCCGATCTGGCGGTGACCAAGACCGTGGACAACTCTAGCCCCAACGTCGGCGACACCGTCACATTCACGATCGGGCTCGAGAATCTTGGCCCGAACAGCGCCACGAACGTCAGTATCAACGACGCGCTGACGACGGGCTTGACGCTGGTCTCTGCCACTCCGTCGGAGGGGACCTACGACCCGGATACCGGCGTGTGGACTGTGGGGACGGTCGACATCGGGTCCCCTCAATCGCTGATGATCGAGGCGACCGTCGAGAGCCCCGGTCCCCAGACCAACACGGCGACAATCACCCATTCCGACCAGTTCGACCCGAACTCAGGCAACAACACCGCTACGGCCACTGCGACGCCGCAACAGTCCGACCTGGCGCTTGCCAAGAGCGTGAACGACCCCACGCCCAACGTCGGCGACACCATCACCTACACCGTCACACTCAGCAATAACGGCCCCGATGCCGCGACGGGTGTCGAGGTGACCGACCTGCTGCCGGCGGGTGTGTCGTTTGTCTCGGACAACAGCCAGGGGACCTACGATCCCGGTACCGGCCTGTGGAGTGTGGGGACGGTCGATTCTGCGGTCCCACAGACTCTGGTGATCCAGGCGACGGTCGTCAGCCCCGACCCGCAGACCAACACGGCAACGGTCACGAAATCGGACCAGTTCGACCCTGTAACCAATAACAACACGGCGGCCGTCGTCGAGACGCCGCAGCAGGCCGACCTGGCCCTGGCCAAGACTGTCAGCGATGCTACCCCCAACGTGGGCGATACCATCGCCTACACCGTCACACTCAGCAACAGCGGACCAAACAGCGCCACGGACGTCGCGGTGACCGACGTGCTGCCGGCGGGGATGTCATTCGTGTCGGCGAGGCCGAGCCTGGGGACGTACGATCCGGGCACCGGGCTTTGGACCGTGGGGACGGTCAATGCATCGGTACCGCAAACGCTGGTGATCCAGGCGACGGTCGTGAGCCCCGACCCGCAAACCAACACAGCAACGATCACTCAATCCGACCAGTTCGACCCGAATTCAGCCAACAACACTGCCGACGCCATCCAGACACCGCAGCAGGCCGACCTGGCCGTGGCCAAGACCATCAGTGATGCCGACCCCGAGGTGGGCGAAACGATCACGTACACCGTCACGCTCAGCAACAAGGGACCGGACGGCGTACGAACGTCCAGTTGACGGACGTCGTGCCGGTGGGAGTGTCGTTTGTGTCGGCCACTCCGAGCCAGGGGACGTACAATAGTGTCACGGGGCTGTGGTCCGTCGGCACGGTCACCACCGCGGCACCGCTGACTCTGCTTTTGACGGGGACCGTCGTCGGCGCCTCAGAGGTGATCAACACGGCGACGATCACTCATTCGGACCAGTTTGACCCAGACTCGAGCAACAACAGCGCCATTGCCCCCGACACACCGCAGCAGGCGGACCTGGCACTCGCCAAGAGCGTCAGCGACCCCGCGCCAAATGTGGGCGACACGATCATCTACACTGTCACGCTCAGCAACAACGGCCCCGCTGTTGCCACCAACGTCCTGGTGCGGGATCAGTTTCCGAGCGGCGTGTTGTTCATCTCGGCGACGCCGAGCCTCGGCTCGTATGACAGCGCGACGGGCGTCTGGACCGTGGGCACCGTGGGCACGTCGGGACCGCAGACGCTCTTGCTGGAGGGGAAGGTCGTCGGCCCCGACCCGCAAGTCAATAATGTGACGATCGCTCACTCCGACCAGTTCGACCCCGACTTAGGCAACAACACCGCTACAGCTACCGCGACGCCGCAGCAGGCCGATCTGGTGCTCGAAAAGGTCGTGAACGATCCCCTCCCCGCCCTGGGCCAAATCATCATCTACACGCTCACGCTCAGCAACAATGGCCCCGATCGCGCCACGAATGTCGATGTGACTGATATGCTGCCGGCGGGCGTCTCGGTGGTCTCGGAACTTCCCAGCCAGGGGACGTACGAGCCCGCGACCGGCCTCTGGATTGTGGGGACGGTCAACCTTGGGTCCCCGCAAACATTGGTGATTCAGGCGAGGATCGTCAGCACCCTGCCGCAGACGAACACGGCGACGATCACGCATGCCGATCAATACGACCCAGCGCCCACTAGCAACACGGACGGTGTGACCGTGATCGTGACTTCCGCGAATGCGCCCACCGTCACTGACCTGCAGCGGTTCGGCTTCCACGCCCAACCGACGGAATTCACGCTGACCTTCAGCTCAGCTTTGGACCCGGCGACTGCACAGGACCGACGGAACTACACATTGAGGCCGGTCGGACCCAAGGGCCACGTTGGCGAAAAGATCCGCATCGTTTCCGCGGTCTATTCCCCGCTCTCGCAGACCGTCACACTCCATCCCGCTCATCGAGTTTACTTGTTCCGTCACTACAAACTCGTGGTCAACGGCACAGCCCCGTCGGGCCTGGCCAGCCCGTCCGGCGTACTGTTGGATGGTTCGGGACACGGCATTCCGGGCACCAACTACGTCAAGATCTTCGGCCCCAAGATACTGGCAGGTCCGTATCCGGGATTCTCGGCAAAACTGAAAAACGAGAAGCGACACTTGAAATCCGACCACACGCATTCGTTGACGGCAAGACTGCGATCATCGGATTCTGCATCTGCCGCGGAGAGAGAGCGAGCGCACTTTGCCCCTGCGACAATCGAACGCAGCCATCTGACGGCGCGTGCCGTGGACGCGATACTCGAATCGTTGATGTTTCCGAACACGAATCGTGATCGCAATCGGATGGAACACCGGAGCTAGCGCTTCGTACATGCGGTCGATGAATTCGACCTCCGGAGTCGCGTGCTGCTTCAAACCGTCGGCGACAGAACTCGGTACGATCGTCGGCGCCTCCGGTTCTCAGGACTCCTTCCGTTTCATAGGGGCATACCTTGAGTATATCCCCAACCTGGTCACGCCCGAAGTCCACGTCTTAACAACTCGTCGGTATCAGGCGGAGCCTTGTCAGAAATTGTATGATCGCGAGGTCGCGTGGATCGTTACCGAGGCATGATGGGGTTCCGTCGCCCGAACCGTGGTCTTTCCGCTCGTCGCTGACGCCCGCCTGTGCCGCATCGGTGTTGTTGTTGCCGAAGAAGTAGGTGTAGTTGAAACCGGTTCCGACCGTGAATTGATGGTTCCCACCATATCCGTAATCGAGGCTCGTGAGGCTGGTATTGTTAACGAGGGTGTCCTTCCCGTCGCACCAGCGGGAGGTGTTCGTTGCGGCAGTATGGAGGAGCGCCTTTCTCCCCACAATTGCCAGCAGGTGGGGCGCCGAGGATCGCGCGTCAGCGTTCAGGGCCCGCGCCCTTCGCTGAATTGTCGAAGCGTCAATTCCGAGCATCACGCAGCCGGAGATGACCGCTATTGATCTATCGGTTCAACGAGCGGAGTTTTGACGCATCCACGCGGCGAGCTACGAGATGGTTGTCTCCTTGCTTCGGACGCACTTATCGTGGTCGATCGGCTGATGGAACAGGTCGCCGGCCTCGTCAGCACTGAACGGTCATTTGTTGAAACACGAGTGTCGTACTTTGACGGTGACGATGGGGATTCGTGCCGGCGTGTTGCTGTGTCGAACCACCGTCTTTGGGCCGCGCGCTCTTGATGGCTCGCGGCCCAATTCCGTGACCAAGGCCACGGACGGTTGCAGAGCTGGTCCAATTCAGTCAACGACCGCTGTGGTCAATCACGTTAGACGGTCGGCGGTGTCTACGTCCTAGCTCTGCTCGGCGATGGATTTGCCACCCGCGGAAATGATCAAGACGCCTTCGCGAGCCAAGAAAACGCCCGCAGAGTTGTCCACATTATTAACCGTGATTTCCCCGCCTTTTGAGAATTTCTGTTTGCCGGGCTTGCCTGCGAGCGTCAAGGTGACCGAATTACTGGTCACGCTGGCTGGCGGCACCGAGAATCCGATTGGCTTGGGAACGGAGACCTTGACCTTTTTCTTGGAGCCCGGCAGGCGCACTTTCTTGATGACGAAGATGTCGACCTGATAGTTGCCGCTACGCGCCGATGGCCGATTGATCCATTGCCGCGCTGTACGTGATCGTGTAGCCGGTGAGCTGCGGCTTGCCGACCGGTTTTCCTTTCTTGTTTCTCTTCTGACTGAACACCGGCGTTTCACTGATGATGGTCGGTGGGATAGGCGGTGTGCCGCCTCCACCCCCGCCGCCACCGCCGCCACCGCCGCCTCCACCCCCGCCGCCGCCACCGCCGCCACCGCCGCCGCCACTTGCCGAGACGTTGAAGGCGCTGGTTGGCGCAGTGAGTCCGTCGCCGGAGACCTGCAAAGTGTAGCCATTGCCCGCGTTATTGATATTCAGTCCCGTGAATGTGGCCTTGCCGTTCACGGCGGTCGCCGACGCGAGCCCGCCCAGGATGGTACCGGCGCCGCCGGGGTTTGTGCCCAAGGCGATTGTCATGGTGCCGTTGAAGGGTGCGTCGGTGGCGACCGAGACATACTGCTCTTCCGCGACGACATTGAACGAAACGCCGGCTCCGACCGGGCTGGGCGGTTCGGTCGTGATGACCAGGTGCGTGGCTGAACCGACGACCTCGTCGAAGGCGGTCGTTGTCGACTGGTCCGGGCCGTTGGTCGCGGTGCTCGTCGCCAGAAGTGTGTAGCCGTTGCCGGGATTGCTGAGTGTCAGCCCGGAAATGGTGGCCCCGCCATTACCGGCGTTCACTGAAACCATTCCCCCGAGCACCGTTCCGTTTCCACCGGCGTTGGTGCCCAAGGAGATCGTGACATTACCGTTGAAACTCGTGTTGACGGCGCCTGAGGCGTAGAAGTCGGCCACGGAAATGGAGAATGGTGCGCCCACGCTGACGTCGGGAGGTGGCTGGGCAGTCACAACGAGCTGCGTGTGGACGATGCCGATCGCACCAGAGCTATCGGCGAACCAGATGTTGTGATCCGGCCCGGTGACGATTCCCACTGGATGGGGGCTGCTCACCACCCCGCCGGGCTGGCCCGAGGTCGGGATGGCAATTGGGGAGCCGAGGACATCCGTGGTGGGGTCGGTCAGGCTGTTCACGCGGACAAAGCCGATCGCCCCGGCTGCGCTTTCGGTAAACCAGATGTTGTTGTCGGGGCCGGTTGTGATACCCGCGGGCTGGGAGGTCGCGGGAGTTGCAAATTCAGTTACATATGTTTGTGTAGTTGCGTTGATCACTCCGACCGCAGATGCGACGAAACCGGTGTTGCCGGCGTTGGGCACCGACTCTGTGAACCAGATCGAGTTGCCCGGCCCGCTCGAGATCGCCGTGGGCATCTGGGTGCCGCCGGCAGTCGGCAGACTCACCTGACCAATCACGGTTTGCGTAGTCAGGCTGAAGATCCCGATCGCGCCGGGCTCTGTGAACCAGAGATTTCCGTCTGGTCCTAGCGTGATTTGTGACTCGAAGTTCGGGACGTCAATATTGGCAGGTGCGAGCGAAAAGCTCGTAATAGTGGTTGAGCCCGCCGGCAGCATCTCGACCGAGTTCAAGGTCGGCACCGTGAACCAGAGATCGTTTCCCGCGGCCGTGATGCCCGCCGCGGGAGCATATGGCGGCAGCGGAGGAGAGTTCTGCAGGTTGTAGATGAAAGGGCTCGTCGCGCTGGTCGTCAACTCACCGACCTGGCCGACCGCAACCATCGTGAACCAGACGGCAGCGTCGGTCCCGGTCGTGGCCGCAATCCCCGCGGGATTCGCCGCGAGAGCGGTCGTCGAGAGCTGCTTGATGACCGTCTTGTTTGTCGGGTTAAAGGCGCCGACGCGGTCCGGCGCGGGTTCCGTGAACCAGAGATTGCCGTCCGGGCCAACAGTGAGCTGTGTCGGGTTTCCGGCGTGGCCGCCGATGTTCACGGCCGTTTCACTGATGGTGGACAGCAGACAGCGCGACTCGAGCGAGTCGAGCGCGGGCCGCATACTCCTCCTCCGACGCTTAGCCGCGAACCGCCCATAATCGTCTGTTTTACTAGTCAACGCTGTCTCTCCAGATTGACGAGGGTATCTCATGGTTGGGTTTTCGGCCGCCAAGCCGTCGTACTCGCTAAAAAAAGAGGGGTGAAGCCCAGTGGCGTTTCAGTTTCGTCCACCTCGGACAATTTTTCAACGGCTTGCCGCATTATTTTACACGCCTCCATGCTTGCGTGCAAGACATCAATTGCGATGGATCGGCCGGCCACGGACGAACCGCAGCTCATAGAGTACTCACGCCGCAATGACGGCGAGCTCCGGCGTCCATGACGTTCTGAGAATTAGCCGCGTTTTTAAAGGATGATGCCCCAGCGAAACGGTCGGTCAAATTGATGTCGGTTTTTTTCAACACGGCGCATCGTGAATCGGACGGACCGACTCGTGAGATCTATCTGGCGATCGAGAATCGCTTTCACTCAAAGCTGTGCAAAAGCATGCGAGGTAGCTTAGCAACAAATCGAGCGTAACTTGAATTAGCACCACAGATTGAGCACAGTAGCCGCATCTTTCGCGTGGATGCATGGGATCGTCTTTCGGTGTGGATTGGTCGACATAAAGACGCGTCCGATCGCCGCTGAGCTGACGACAATGGACGTTTCCCATCACCGCAAGCGCGCGAGTTATGAACGAAGCTTCGTTCTGCTTTCTGCCGCTGCGCGTGGTTTTCGGTGAACTCGAGTTTTTTTTCTTTGAAATGAGGGTTGCGATACGCTATCAATGATGGCCGTGATTTATTTGGCGGGATCCATTTCTCGTCGAAGATCGCGCTGGTGCACAGACCGCCGTGGAGTAATTGAAGTGACCTGTTAGAATCTTTTCGCGACCTGAGCGCGCGGACGCCCTCCTCTCCACGGAATGGACCGGGACGCTGTCGCATCTCGTCCACGGACACAATCGCGGTTGTGTTATCCGGACGGGCCTCCCGGGGTAATTCCGCCAGCGTCAGAGCATCGATCGGACTAACGAGATCTTCGAAAGCTGGAAGCCGCGATCCGGAACCTGCATTGAACACTGACTTGAAATGAAACAAAAGGCGTCGCGATTCGCTTATCAGCACTCGGCAATGGGAACCTGATGCCGCCCGCTCTTGCGGCGGTAGACTAGTCAAGCGCGAGTGGCGATCGAACGACCCTCGGTTGAAGCAACACCGAAATCGGGCGTCGGTGATGGGAGGAAATGGGGTGGAGCTGGACGCGTGCCCGAGCGTCTCGTTGTCATAGTTGTCCCGGCGTCTTACTCCTGCTGAGCGAAAGGTGTCGTAACATCGTTCGAGTCAAGGCAAGGAGGAGGACACAGAGAGGAGCGAAGGTCTTTTGACTTCGTGTTCCGCTCGGCAGGCTTGGTTTTCGGGCCTGCCAAGAAGCTGTTCCCGATTCCACATAATATTATGAATGGCGGCCGGATAGGGGACTCGAATCCACTACTTGATGGGGATTAGCTCATCAATTCGCTCGGCGCTGGGAACGAGCTGAAGTAAGCGGAGGAACGTGCTCGTACTGTCCTCTAATGAAGTCCCTTGGAAGGAGATCTGAATGATGAAACGATCGTACTTACTGGCTCTGGCCGTGGGATTGATCGCCAGTGTGGCGTTCAGCACGCCGAGCCAGGCGGGTTCCACAATCACCACGACGGCGTTTTTCGACCTAAAGCCCGTTACTGGGCTAGCGCGGGCGTGGGATTTCAACTACGTCGATTCAGCCGACACCCCGTTGGCGACCATGTCGGGCCTCACGATCACTAACACGGGGGGCCTGACAATTCTCACCGACACGATTAGTTTGCCCGGCACGATACATATCACCTTCGCGCCGGCGAACCACACGGACGGTACTCCGTTCCCGCTCAGCGCGGGATTGCAGTTCACGTTCAATACCAACAACAACCAGAACAACGTCTTTCTGGATTCGTCGCCGCTCACGTATCGCTTTGCGACAAGCGTTACCAACGTTGCGGCGATCACGGGGACAGTCCCCGAACCGGCCTCGATGGCCCTGTTGGGAGTCGGTATGTCGGGCTTGTTCGCCCTGCGCCGGCTCTTCAAGCGGCCCTCGGTCGCCTGATCGGACCGGCAGAAGTCCCTTGGAAGGAGACCTGAATGATCAAACGATCGTACGTACTGGCTTTGGCCGTGGGATTGATCGCCAGTGTGGCGTTCAGCGCGCCGAGCCAGGCGGGCTCCACAATCACCACGACGGCGTTTTTCTCACTCTCGCCTGGATTTGCGCTGCAGCACGCGCGTGGGATTTCAACTACGTCGATTCAGCCGACACCCCGTTGGCGAGCATGTCGGACCTCACTGTCACTTCGACAGGGAATCTGACAATTCTCACCGACACGATTAGTTTGCCCGGCACGATCCATATCACCTTCGTCCCGCAAAACAGCACGAACGGTAGCCCGTTCCCCCTGACCGCGGGATTGGAGTTCACGTTCAAAACCGACACTGCCGGCAACAACGTGTTTCTGGATTCGTCGCCGCTCACGTATCGATTTGCGCAAAGCGTTACCGACGTAGCGGCGATCACGTCGGTCCCCGAACCGTCCTCGATGGCCCTCATCGGAATCGGTATGTCGGGCTTGTTCGCCCTGCGCCGGCTCTTCAAGCGGCCCTCGGTCGCTTGATCGAAGCGGCGGAAAGTTATTCACGATTCTCTTCAAACTGAGAATCCTGGCGATCGCGATAGAATCAGCGCTCCGCCAACCCGCTAACCAAAGACCCACTCGCTTGAGGCGCATCGCTTGGAACATCAAACGTAAGCCGCGCCTTCGGTAAGAATCAAACGGCAAGGGAGGGAACATCGCCTCTCTTGCCGTTTTCGTTTGACCGCACACTGGAATCGGTGCGCGCCATGTCTCGCCGGCTCTCAAACGAGCTATCAGAACGATAGAACGCGAAAACGCTGCGGAGGCTACGGTGCACGCCTCGCGCACCATCCGACGCGCCTCAGTGGACTTGCTGGACGTAATCCTTCAACTGCCTGACCACGATCGACCCGCCGAGCCACGGCCCCAGGCGTCACACCGCACCTGGTGGACACAGGCCGACCGTCAATGCGGATCGGCGTCCCGCTCGCCGCATCGCGGACCTCAGACCGGTGATCCGCGCTGAATATTCGATGCTCGCGAGCGTGAGCTGGGCATTGTCTTCCAGGCGATACGCCGCGAGTTTGCCATTGCTTCCAACACGTCGACCAACGCCTCGGACGAGGTGGCCGGGAATTCGGTTCTCCGGGTTGGACGGAGCGCGCAAGCATCATCGCCTCACGGGCAATCGCTTCGCGTGCCCGCAGGAGCCAGGCACGCGAAGCGATGGACGCCGAGAGGGATCAGGGCGTGCACAGCGGGACGGCAAGCGAGTGAGAACCGGCGCAGCGACACCCGAAAGCGACTGCCGGTTCATTTCCTTATTTCTTCTTATGTGCTCGATGCGCTTTGCTCGAGCCGACATGCGCACTCGATGCTGGGTGTGCGTGGGCGCTCGTGACGTGCGGATGCGCCTTGTGCGACGACGGCACCGCGTGCGCCGGCTTCTTTTTCTTGGCGGCGTGCTTCTTGGTGCTCGAGGAGTCGACCAGGGTGCTCACAACCGTTCCGCTGCTCGAGGAAGCCGAGCCGGTATTAGTTGCGGAGCCGCCTGACGAAGCCGAGCCGGACGGTTGGGAGCCTGATCCCGAGCCGGTGCCGGCCGACGGATCAACGCTGGGAAGCTTGGGCGTGAAGTGGTAGATGACGGTGATGGTCGCGGAGGTTTGCGTTTTGAAGCCTTCGGAGAGGGTGGTGCTGTTCGGGTTGGTGTTTCCCGTCGCGTGTCCGGAGACGCTGATCGGAATTCTGAAATTGCCGGTGAAGGCGGCCAGCTCGGCGGGCGTGGTCAACACCGTTGTCTGCGGCGCGGCGTTGCTCGTGATCGGCGCGAAATCCTTGCCGCTGGTTCCGCCGTAGTCAAGACTTCCATCGAACGGCTGGGCGTTGAACGATTGGGTCACGGACGGGATTGTGACGGGGATCGGCCCGGTCGGGACGTTGATCGACAGGTGAGCGCTCGTGGTACCGTCGATCGTCGCGCTCGAGGCTCCGAGGTTCTCGGCGTAAAAGCTGGAATTGAACGACCCCGACGTGACGACGTCCACCTCGGTGAGGGTGCCCATCGTCGCGCTGAAGTACAGGATCGCCTGCGAGCTCACCGTCGGCAGCGACTCGAGATTCGGAAATGTCGCAGTCTGTGTCATGACCGCAGTCGGAGGAGGCTCGCCGGCGCCCGGGGTCGACAAGAGTCGCCGATCCTCGAGAGGACGGACGGACGGGTTGAGGCGGCGACGAGGTCGCCGGCCAGACCACAGTGATGAAAAGAGTCGCTCGAGGACGTGCGCTCGCAGCATGGTAAAGTCCCTCACAGCGGAGACCAGTTCTTCATCTCCAGGGCTGCGCAGTGCGCGATCCCGGAGACGGTTTCGGGGGAACCCCGCCTGCCAAGCCGGTTCAATCGGTCAAAACACGCTGGATTCTTCTGCGCCAGCTCGGTGTTTTCGGAGCAATGCTCACATGGGAGCCATCACCAACCGGGCCGGGGAAATTGAGGTCTGGAGGGCCGTAGGATTAGCCATCAATGCATGAGCATAGCGAGTGGTTCACGCATGAACTGCGCACGATCCGGGAGGGAAAAACGCTGTCACCGGAGCGTGTGTGCAATCCACTCTAGGTCAGCTCCCGGGCGCCGTCAAACTCGTGACGGCACGCCCAGGCGTCGCCATGTTGAGGACTGTCGTGGATGAATCCAGCCAGACGGAAAGCGCGCTGTACTCGCCGGGTATGACTAACGCGCAAGAGACGCCAGTCAATCGAGTGAGGAAAGCCGTCGATTCTTGGAAACGCGAATCGCCCGACTACCGAAGATCCAAGCTTGAGAGGACGGAATACGACGCGTCCTCACCCCGTTAATTCGGCTGCAGAGCCGAGTGAAATGAGCTCAGGTTGAGCTGGCCGGGGTGTGGGTCTGCTACAAGACGCATCAGCGTCCTGGTCGTCCGGCATCCGTGTGAAAGTGAATAGCCGGATCAAGAGATTGCGTCAACCCATCTTTGCGCAATTCCAGTTCATTAATCCGGATGATGCTCGGGATCTGCGCGGCGCGCGCCAGAGGCACCCGACCGAACGAGCGCAGCCGTGCGTCGCCGGGCGGGCGGCCGCTTGAGGTCGAATGCATGATCGATGTCGAGCGAGCCAGTCTAGAACTTCTCGATTCTGCCGCCCTTGACCGGAACAAACTTGCCCTGGTGATCATGGAACCCGATCAACGACGATTTGCCGCCGAAGGAAATGCTCGCCGTGTTGTCGCTGTCGCCGTCCGAGCACGGCAACACCACCGAGAGCGTGAACTTGAGGTGCACATTGAGCCGAATGGCGGGCTCGAGTGTCACTGAATTTGTGGCGGGGTCGAACGTCGCCGAGACGATGGGGATTTGCTTGCCCCCCGCCGTGATCACCGTGTAGTTGGCGGTGTCTTCGGCCCGAGTGGGATTCACGACGCCGGTATAGGTCACGATGAGGAGTGTCCTTTGATGGTGCACACCGATCCGCTGTACGCCTGCCAGCGTCGGGCAGGCGGGAAGGTAGGTGTACGTGACGGTCACCGTGGAAGCCGCGGTCGAGTTGGCGACCGTGAACAGATTGCCGTCGGGAGCATCCGCGGATGCGTTGGCCGTCGCTGTCATCGTCGGCGTGATCGTCGCCCGGCCCGACGAGGCCGTATAGAACGCCAGACTGGTCGGATCGGTGAAGGTTGCTGATGCTGAGTCCGGAAGCGTGATGGGAGGGAACGTGACGGTACTGGTGCCCGAGCCGATTGGACCCGCAGTCGTGGGCTGAGTGAAGACCGTCAGGGTCGGCTGTGAAAAAGTCTGGTTCAAGCCGTCGATCGAATAGCTGCCCGACAAGCTCCCAGTGATGACCGTCGACGACGACGTGCTGAGGTTTTGCGACGTGATGTTGCCGACGATCGTTGCCGAATGACTCACCTCCACGGAGATCAAAGTGCCCAGTGATGGATCGAAGAGATTCAGCGCAGGAGACAGGGGCACGTTCGTGAAATTCGTGAGGCTGGCGCCGAGCGTCAGCGTCTGAGCGGGGAGAGTGACGGGCGTCGAGGTGGCATCCATCTCGCTCGAGGATGAACCAACGGGCGACACGTGTTTCCTACTAAGCTCGTGGTGTCGCGGCTCGTGCGAGCGTACGACCGCACCGCCCATGTCGCTCGAGGATGAACTAACGGGCGACACGTGTTGCGTGCTCTGCTCGTGGTGTCGCGGCGCGTGCGAGCGTGCGAGGGCACCGCCGGTGCTCAAGAGCATGATCCCTTCGAGGGATTCCACGCTGGGGATGGTCCTTCGACTCTTGGCGCCGGTCGGCAGCCTGAGTTCGCGGGTCAAGGCGCCTGAAACAAAACGACGCAACGACATCCAACCCCCGGCGCTCATGGCAATGGCCCCTCGGATGAACCGACATGTTGGCGGACCGGTCCTGGCTCGAATGGCGACAGGCGGGACTGCAGCAGAGACAAACGCAGATCAGAGTGCCGTCATGCGCCTTCCAATGAGTTGGTCGGTTTGAGAAGGCGTACAGGATCAGCGGAAATGGCGGCGGAGAGTGACGATCCTCCTGACGGAGAGGAAAGAGCGGACGGCAAGGATTTAGTGCCCTCGGGACGCCATCCCGGAGCGCTCGAAACCGCCGAGGAAATGTGCTAGTCCATGGCCCGGCGGCGGCGTTAACAGCGCAGGACAGCGACGACCGACACGACCGGTCGAGCCGGTTCAAGCCGACGGCTGGCAGTAAAAAGCCAACCGCGCTGGAAGTTGTGAGCACGCGCGACGGGCTGCGCTACGCTGCCCGGCGACGCCACCGGGCGGCGAGCAGACCTATACCGGCGCCGAGACCCAGCAGAACGGCGCTCGAGGGTTCCGGAATGGTGTGCGATACTACCGCAGGCGTGAAGAGGTACTGGACCGTGACGATGGCCTCGGCCTTCGTGAGGACGGTTCCACCGCCGTTGCCGGTATCCGAGAAGAAGCTGGAGAACGCCGTCGCGGTGACGGGCAGGTCGACGGCGCCTTTCCCGATGAAGTCCGAGACTAGTGAGGGTGCGTTCGCCAGGTCAAGCGTCCGCGAATACGACTGCTGCGTGATCGTCGGGGGAATGAAATTGGGATTGGTGATCGGGAGCAACGAGGAAAATGTGCCGCTCGGCTTGGTCAACTCCACTAAATCGACCGGTTGTTCCGTCGCCGGCACGCCAAAAAGCTGCGAGCTGCCGCCGGGTCCAAAGAGAGTGACGGTCGGACCATCCGTTAGCAATGCTCGCTTCGCCGGGTCCGCGAGGATGCTCGGGTCTGTCGTGTTCGTTGTCGCGACGTAGATCGTCGTCTCTATCGGCGTATTGACGAACGTCAAGATGTAGTCATTTCGAATGTTCACTGTCAGCGTGAGATCGACCGCGTTCAACGTTCCGAGGCTGGGATTGAACTGGCTGAAGGTGAGGGGGTTGGTGATGCCACCGGTTCCGGCACCCCAATTGGTCTCGACCAGAACTCCGGGTGGCGACGTTGACTGCGTCTGGACCGGAGTCAATACCTGCCCCGCGGCCGCCGACTGTTGGATCATCGACAGCGCCGCGACGCAAACGAGCTGGTAACCGACGGTTCGCCGACGCGTGGAGATTAACCCTACAGTGCGGCTCGCCGCGCTACGAGGGTCCGATAGTTCCGTGAGACCACGAAGAGTCGTTCGCATCTTGCGCTTGCCTCCTACCGATCGCAGCGACACTCCAAATATTTCAGAGATCTGGCCGTCGAATCAGGCGCGCTCGGCAATCCGGGGCGGCGACCGACCATCGGAGGCCAGCGACGCCCCGAGCCACTGGGTCTCGTGCAAATGGGCCGACACCGCAACGGCCCGCGACGACGGGGTCTCCGTTCGGTCGTCTTATCCGGCGTTCTGCGGAAGTCTCTCCGCATGCGCCCGAATCACCTGCATGCACCAGTGATGCATCATAGGGCTTATCTTTGGTCTATTCAAGCACACTGTTGCGGGAATTCGACATTGTCGGAATTATCGCGCGCTCAAGACTTTCAGTCGCCGTGTGTATGATGGTGCCGTTGGAATCCACGTCGCCTGCGGCCGAGCAGCGCGCGATTGCGACCGATCTTCCGAAGATTTGGCCCGCCCACCGCCAATGAGTAAATCATCCCGCGACGAATCGGTCGAGTTCGATCCCGCCACCGGAGGGGCCGCAGTAGCGCCGCCGTTGTCTTCGCGGCTCGCATCGATCGATGCGTACCGCGGGCTGGTGATGTTCCTGATGATGGCCGAAGTGCTCGAGTTTTGCGAAGTGGCCAGCAAGTTTCCCAACAACCGACTCTGGGAATTCCTATGCCGCCATCAGTCGCACGTCGAGTGGGTGGGCTGCTCACTGCACGACCTGATTCAGCCGTCGTTCTCGTTCCTGGTCGGCGTGGCGCTACCGTTTTCACTGGCGAGTCGCCTCGCGCGCGGTCAGTCGAAGGTCCTGATGACGGCACACTCGCTTTGGCGGGCGCTCATCCTGGTCTTTCTGGGGGTTTTCCTCCGGTCTACCGATCGGGGTCAGTCGTATTTCACCTTCGAGGACACGCTGAGCCAGATCGGGCTCGGGTATCCATTCTTGTTTGTGCTGGGTCTTTGCTCGAGGCGCGTTCAATGGGTCGCGCTGGGAGTGATACTCGCCGGGTACTGGGGGGCCTTCGCGCTTTACCCGCTTCCGGGACCCGGGTTTGATTACGCCGCAGTCGGTGTGCCCGCGGATTGGGCGTATCACGTGCGCGATTTCGCGGCGCACTGGGACAAGAACAGCAATCTCGCCTGGGCGTTCGACACCTGGTTTCTGAACTTGTTTCCGTGCGAAGAACCGTTTCGATTCAACGAAGGCGGCTACTCGACCTTGAGCTTCATCCCCACGCTAGGGACGATGATCCTCGGTCTGCTGGCCGGCGGTGTGCTGCGGCGCCCCGGGCCGGCACGGGCAAAGGTCGGCTGGCTGTGCGCAGCCGGATTCCTTGGTCTGGCGGCGGGCTGGGGGCTGGGCAGCTAGGCGTATGTCCGGTGGTCAAGCGGATCTGGACGCCGAGCTGGGTGCTCTACAGCGGGGGCTGGTGCTTCCTTTTCCTCGCGGGCTTCTACGCGGTGATCGACCTGTGGGGGCTCCGGTTGTGGGCCTTCCCGCTACGGGTCATCGGCATGAACTCGATTGCCGCGTATTGCATGGCGAACCTCTTCGACCGGTTCGTGGCCAAGAACCTTCGCATCCATCTGGGAGAGAACGTGTTCAAGGTGTTTGGCGAAGGATACGCTCCCCTGCTCCACGGCGCGGGCGTGCTGCTGGTGCTGTGGCTGATCCTGCTCTGGATGTACCGGCGGAAGCTGTTCCTGAGGATCTGAAGAAGGTGCGCGGCGTTCGGACTTCGTACAGCAGAGCGAGCCATCCATGCGCTATGTAACGCGTGCCAGATCGATCGTGGTCTTCGTCGTGCTGGGAGCGCCCTTCGCGCCATTCGGATGGTGCACCGAGGGCGAGAATCGCCAGGCCATCCGGCTGGACGTGACCCGCGACGCCTGGGTCTCGGAGGTGGGCCGAGAAGCCGACGGCAACAACGGCGGCGCGCCTCGGCTCAAGCTCAAGAGCATCCAGGAGATGAGCTTGCTCGACATCGACGCCGAGACCGCTCCTGGGCCGGACGATCCGGTCGGCCGTGCTCCACTTGAAGAAAGCCGGCGACGAGCCGCTCAAGCGGGTGACGGTCAGCAGCGTCGGGGCCGAGTGGTTCGAGGGGACCGGGAGCGGCTATGCGATCCAGCCCGGCGGCGTGACGTTTCGCCATCGCCGGCACCCCGACCTGCCCTGGTCGATCGGCGGAGGCGACCTCTGCCACGTTGTCCTGGGCAACGGCGGCACGATCCTGGCGGATGGCCGACGCGTCGCCGCCCGATCGCCGACGGCTGGCAGCAGCGTGCCGGTCGACCCACGGATCGTGGCGGCCCGCGTGGCCGGGCTCAGCCATGGCTTCCTCGTCTTCGACGACACCGGCTCGGAATGGACCCGCGCGGGCGAGACGTTCACCTTCCGGCTCTTCCCCAATCGATTCGTCTACAGCCGGGACCAGAACCGCGTCGAGCGCCCCGTATTTCACGGTCGAGCTCGGGCCCGAGGATCGCCAGCCGCCGGCGGCCCCGGCGGCCTGCGGGTCGAGCCGGGGACGGCGCTCTTGCCGGCCGGCGAGGCGCTGGTCTCGTGGGTCACGCCCCGCGATGACGGCCCCGCCGGCACGCTCGGCTTCTTCGCGTCGCTCGACGGCCGCGCGCTGCCGCGCGAGCTGATCCCGCTGGCCGGCAGCCCCGGCGCGCCGAGTCGAGATGCACCTCCGCGACCTGAAGATCTCGCTCGGCGCGACGGTCAAGCTGTCGGTGCGGGCCGTGGACGGCGCCGGCAACGTCGGGCCGGCGGCGACAGCCAAGCGTCACGGTCTCGGGCCGCGGCCCGGCGCCATTGCCCCAGCCCAAGACAGTTCCGGCCGTCACCATACGGCGCGAGGTCAGTCGACGAGCGATCTGCCGCGCATGGGCGCGGCGTCGCCTGAGCGTCGCCATCCTCGACGAGCTGGACAAGGTCAATCCCGTCACCGGCGAGCTGATCCCCGCCCAGCCGGCGGGTACCTGGCCGCCAACCACCTCTGGGACGCCGCCGGTCGCCAGATCACGCTCCAGGCGGCGCGGAACGAGTTCGTCGCGTTCCAGATCCTGGCTGCGCGGCCGAACGCCCCGGCTGGCGTCGATCCAGCCCGAGCTGGTCGTTCGACGGGCCGGCCGGCAAGGCGATCCAGGTCGAGCTCGGCCGCTATCACCCCGTCGCAATCCAGGATCGGACCGCTTCCCGACCCGATCGTGCCGCTGATCCGCGTCCATGACGGCAGCCGCACCGGAGCTGAAGAACCAGAGCCTGCACGTCGAGATCTACGTCCCGCACGGCCTGGCCGCCGGGCGAGTACCGCGGCACGCTGACGCTGCGCAGTCCGTCCCCGCGCCGAGGCGCTGCCGGTCACGCCGACGAGTCTCTGCGGCTGCCGGTCTCGCTGCGAGTCTGGGACTTCACCTTGCCCGATCACCTCAGCTTCCTGCCGGAGATGAACTGCTACGGCCTGCCGGAAAACGAGCGCGACTACTACCGGCTGGCCCACCGGCACCGGACCGTGCTCAACCGGCTGCCATACAACCAGAACGGGCGGATGCAGGACGGCTGCGCGCCGCGATGGGACAGCCGGCGGCATGACGTCTCGACTGGTCGGCCTGGGACCGCCGGTTCGGCCCGCTGCTGGACGGCTCGGCGTTCGCCGACCTGCCGCGCAAGGGCGTGCCGGTCGAGTGCTTTTACCTGCCGCTTGCACGAGAACTGGCCCAGCCCGATGGAAGGAAATTACAACGGCGATTACTGGGCCGACCGTGCCTTTCCCGAGTCGTATCGCCGGGCGTTCGTCGCGGCCGCGCGGCAGATCGCCGCGCACTTCCAGGCCAAGGGCTGGACCGAGACGCTGTTCCAGGGCTTCCTCAACAACAAGAACAACTTCAAGGCGAACGGCTGGTCGCGCGGCTCGTCCCCCTGGCTGCTGGACGAGCCGGCCAGCTTCCAGGACTACTGGGCGCTGCGCTACTTTGCCCGCGGCCTTTCACGAAGGGATCAACCAGGCCGCGACGCGATCATGCGCGACCCTCATCCCGCCGAGGCTAGTGACCGCTCGTCTGCTCCGTCTGTTCGTCATCAAGCCCAGGCTGGTCTTCCGCGCCGACATCTCCCGGCCGCAGTGGCGGCGCGACAGCCTCGACGGCCTGCTGGATTATCACGTGGTCGGCAGCGCGATGCGGATCTATCCGCGGCTGGTCTTCGAGCGCAAGCGGACCCTGGGCGAGATCGTGCTGGAATACGGCTCGACCAACCCGGTCGAGGGCTCGAACGTGCAGCCGGTGGGGTGGTGCCTGGATGCCTGGTCGCTGGGTGCCGACGGCGTCATCCCCTGGCAGACGGTCGGGACCGCCGACTCGTGGGAGCGGGCCGACGAGCTGGCGCTCTTTTATCCAGGGCCGTGGCCGGACAGAGCGGGCCGAGCGACTAGCCAGGCCGCGACGCCGATTCCGTCGATCCGGCTCAAGGCGTATCGCCGCGGCCAGCAGGACGTGGAGTACCTGGCGCTCTGGTCGCAGTTGCACAACGAGCCGCGGTGGGCGGTCGGGCAGCAGGTGCGCGCGGCCTTGAAGCTGGCCGGCACGCGCCAGGGCACCGGTATCGACGGATGCTGAGGACGCCGGCCGGATCGACTACGGCCGGCTGCGTCCGCAGGATATCTGGGCGTTGCGGGTCGCGATCGGCGAGGCCCTCTCGCAAGCCCACCCCGCCTATGAAAGCAAGCTCGTCGACTTCCGCACCCCGCGCCGCGACCCCGACCATCCGCCGCCGGCCCACGTCGGAGAAGGCACCGCTCGCTGAGCGCGATCGAGTCCATTCGGATCGCCGCTGGGCGCCGGTACGGAACCGAAAAAAACCCGAGAACAACGCACGCCCGGCACTCGAGAACAGAAACCAAGGCGCTGGAGCTCAAGCGATGCGACTTCCCCGGATGACGACCGCGATGCTGCTCGCGGCGGTTGCCGTGATCGCAATCTTGCTGGTTTTCGAGCGGTATGCCGGAAACCGGCTGTTCTTCGGTGTGCTACCGGCGCTCGCCGCCCTGATGGGCATCGGCTTCAAGAAATTGCAGCCTCCCGGTCATCGGACCACCGTGTGGGAGATGATCGTGGTCGGACTTGTCTGTTTCGCGATCCTGGCACTGGCGATCGCGCTCAAGATGGTCGCGGTCCTGGGTCCGGCCGTCGACGCAAGCGAGCGAGCCAGGGCGTTCCTGATCCTGCTCGCGGCCGGGGTGGCGCCGCTGCTGGTCTTCCTGGTGTCGACCTGGCTGCTGCGCCTCGCAGTGCGGCTTGCCAGACGCAACGGCAGATTACTCGCTATGCAGGCCTTCGCCACACTGGGGGGCTCGCAAAGCGGCCGGACTCGCGTTAGATTGATCGTACGATTCAGCGGCTTTCGGGCGCATTCGCGCCCCGACCAGAGGAGACGACCGAACGATGGCGCTTACAGCCTCGACGATGCTTCCGCTTGGCACTCGCTGCGCCCCGCGTTCCGGCTTCCAGACACGGCCGGCGCGACCGTCTCGCTCGACGACTTCAAGGACGCCCCGGCGTTGCTCGTCAGCTTCATCTGCAATCACTGTCCGTACGTCAAACACGTTCGTCACGAGCTGTCCCGGCTCGCCAAGGAATACCAGTCCAAGGGCGTGGCCGTCGTCGGCATCAGCTCCAACGACGTGACGACGCATCCGGACGACAGTCCGGCGATGATGGCCAGAGAAAAGGCCGAGGCCGGCTATTCGTTTCCGTATCTCTACGACGAGACGCAGCAGGTTGCACTGGCATACAAGGCAGCCTGCACACCCGACTTCTATGTCTTCGACAAGGACCAGAAGCTGGTCTATCGCGGCCAGATGGACGCCAGCCGGCCGGGCAATGCAGTCGCCGTCACCGGCAAGGACCTGAGGTCGGCCCTCGACGCCGCCCTTTCCAGCAAGCCGGTGAGCGTCGAGCAGCGGCCGAGCATGGGTTGCAATATCAAGTGGAAACGCGGCAACGAGCCGGAGTATTCTTGAACTCGTTACGGGGGAGCCTGGCGTTCGGCTCGTCAGCGAGTACAGGTCTGGCGCATGCCGTCGTCGAGGGATGCTCAATGATCCTCGGCGGGCTGATCCAGGTCGTGTAGCAATCGCTGGTGATTGATCATGATTGCGATCGTGGACTTGTGTTCGGGCCCGAGGATGCGCTGGGCCATGTCGGCGGCGTGTCGGTAGTATTGCTCGGCCTGAGCGAGCTTTCCCTCGTCGCGAAACACGTCTCCCTGGTTGGTGATTGCGAGAACGTTGTCGGGATGATTGCCGCCGAGCGAGCACTCGACGCTGTGCGCGAACAGATACGCAAAGTGCTCGGCGTCGTCAAAACGCCGCCGCTCGCGAAGCAAGCGGCTCAAGAGGTAGATCGACCGGAGCGTGTCGGGGTGTTCCGGCTGGAGCACCCGGCGCCTGTCGTCGACGTTCTTGCGCAGCAGTGCTTCGGCCTCATCCCCCCGGCCGAGGTGGCCGATGGCCGTCGCGAGGCGCTCGGCGGCGGCGAGCGTGATCGGGTCGTCGCGGCCGAGGAAGCGCCGGCCGTCTTCGAAATTGCGGCGCAGAATCTGCTGCGCTTGCTCGCTGCGGCCGGTCCCGTCGAGTAGCGAACCAAGGAGATTGGTGACTCGAAGCGTGGCGCGGTGCGGGCGCCGAAGAGCTGAGTGTTGAGGCGGATTGCGGTGTTGAGATGGGTCTCGGCGTGGTCGTACTGGCCGAGTGCCAGGTAGGCGCCGCCGATCGTCTCACGCACCGCGGCCTCGACTTCGGGGTCGCCGTCGAGCCAGCCGCCGAGCTGTGCCGCGGCGTGATCTAGCAGCTCTGCGACTGTCCGGTTCTTGGCCTGGAGGTCGAAGTCTGGTGAGGCGTGGGCGAGCAGCCGCTGGTTCAAGAGCTCGTTGACCTTTTCGGCTTTGTGGAGATGGCGATCCGCATCACGCCACTTCCACGTGACGCCGGCAAAGCCGCCGAGAACCGACAGGATGAGGAGCGCGGCCAGCGAGGCCAGCGCCTTGTTGCGACGGCACCACATGGACGCTCGCGCCATCGCTCCGACCGGCCGCGCCAGGATCGGGATGCCGGCTTGCCAGCGCTCGAGGTCTTCGGCGAGGGCCTGCGCGCTATCGTACCTGCGGCTCGGCTCTTTCTCGAGGCACTTCAAGCAGATGACCTCGAGGTCGCGCGGAACATTCTTGTTGAAGAGCGAGGGAGCTTCGGGCGAACAGGTGCAGACCTGTTCGAGCGTATCTAGTAATGTGGTGCCGACAAAAGGCGCCCTGCCGGCGAGCAGGGCATAGAGGATCGTGCCCAGGCCATAGACGTCGGTCGCCGTCGAGAGGGAGCTTTTGGGACCGCCGGCCTGTTCGGGAGCCATGTAAGAAGGAGTGCCCACCGGGGCGCCGGAAGCGGACAGGTCGCCGTTGTGATCGATGCGCTTGGCCAGGCCAAAGTCGGTGACGTGCGGCTCGCCGCGTTCGTCCAGCAGGATGTTGGCCGGCTTGAGATCGCGATGCAGGATTCCGCGCTGGTGGGCATGGTGGACGGCGTGTGCGACGACGGCAACGACTCGGGCGGCGGCCCGAGGATCTACGGCGAAGTTCGCGAGCCGTTTGTCCAGGCTGGTACCCGAGATGAGCTTCATGCTGAAATACTGGCGCCCTTGGTGCCGGATCACCTCGTAGATCGGCACGATGTGCGGGTGGTCGAGCTGAGCGACGGCCTCGGCTTCGTTTTGAAAGCGCAGCAGCTCGGCGTCTGTGGCGAAGCCGTCCGACTTGATCATCTTGAGCGCCACCGAGCGTCGCAGTGCGATCTGATGGGCCTTGAAGACAACTCCCATGCCCCCTCGCCCCAGCTCTCCGAGGATCTCATAGCCTGGCACGGCCGGTTGCTCGGGCATGTGGAGCGTGAAATCGGCCGCTGCCCTTGGCTCCGTGTTTGTCATCGCGGCGGGTGAGACGACGGTCGCGGCCTGGGCCGAATTATCCGCCTTGGCTGAGCGGGCGGTTGCGACCACGTTGTGGTGGCGCGACAGAAATGCCGCGTCGACGACGTGGACGAGCTGAGGAAACCGCTGGCCGTACGACTGCGGGTCGGGCTGCTCTCCGAGCCGGAGGCGGTATTCCAGTTCGAGGTTCAAGAGGTCGCGCAGCAGCACCGCCAGGCCGCCGGGCGGTGCCTGCAAGAGATAAGACGCAGGGTCCGGGCGCCGGCCGGTGCGCCACTCGGCCTCGAACTGGTCACAGACCGCGTCGATCTGCTGCAAGTCGGCGGCGGGAAGCGCTGCCTCGACCGTTAACCGCGAGCTCATCGATCGGCCTCCTCCTCCCAGACCGCCCGGATCAGCCGAAGCTTGCGATCGACGGTCCTCGTCGACGTTCCCAGGGCGGCGGCGATCTCGTCGGCTGAATGCCCCTTGAGTTTACGGAGTACGATGATCTTGAGCATCGGGTCTTCCAGTTTGTCGATCAAGTGCTCAAACGCGTCGGCAAACCTTGCGGCTTCGTCGGGGCTCGGCTCCCTGCTGAGGATCTCGGCCATTCCCTCGCCGGTCGCGGGCACGCCGCCTTGAACGCCGAATGCGGACTCGCCGAGCACTCGCCCGCCGCCGCGCTTCTGACGAGTCTGGTGGCGCATCATGATGGCGGCCTTGCGCACCGTCAGCGTGGCCAGGAGCCGCCAGAGCTCGTCCCGGCCGTTGAGCAGGGGAAACTGTCCGTGACCAGCGCGGTCGCAAAAACTCTGGAAGGCACTCAGCGCGACATCTTCCTCGTCAAACGTGCGACGGCAATGGCCCGGCAGCTTGCTGCTTGCGAGCCCGACAAGACGTGAAAAGTAACGGTTCCAAAGGCGCTCGATGTCAGCGTCGTTGCCGGCCTTGACTCCATGCACCCAGCGCGTCACTGATTCGTCGCTCGCCACGGCCGCGCTCCCGTCAAGGAAACGAAAAATGAGTCTGCCCTCCATGTCATTGCCGTTTTGTAACAAACCCGGACGCGGCGCCGATTGAGACCGGGTCGATGTTCCCCGCCTTGGCGGCTGTGAATCGTTCGAACATGCGGCCTGCACTGAGTTTCAGGCTGACGGATCTGATGCGGTCCGGCTCGAAGAATTGCGCGAGCAGAACCGGAAAGGAAAAAGGATCGCGCGAGGTGTCGGGTCGGTGGGATATCCCGGATGAAGGCACTAACAACTGCTACGCTTTCAATACGAATGCAAACAACATCGACAGCGGTATTGGCGACTGATGGGCGCCTCGAGGCTAGCCGATCCAGCCGGAAGCGGTTTCCGGCTGGGTCGATCGGCGACCAAGGTCGCTGCAAGGGAGTCGCCTGGAATTCCACGTCAGGCGGCGCCGAGCTTTGAAAGAGGGCTCGGCGTCGCCTTTTGTGGTCGAAGCACACACTCGGGATCGAACTCAAACCACGCCGCAACTTTCGATGACGATCTTGCCAGACGGCTTCCCGTCTCGCGTGCCGAGCCCTTCGATCTTCTTGACGAGGTCTGCGCCTTCGGTCACCTCGCCGAAGACGACGTGCTTGCCATCCAGCCAGCTCGTGACAACGGTCGTGATAAAAAACTGCGAGCCGTTGGTATTCGGGCCGGCATTGGCCATCGAGAGCAGGAACGGTTTGTCGTGCTTGAGCTTGAAGTTTTCGTCCTTGAACTTATTACCATAGATGGACTTGCCGCCGGTACCGTTGTGGTTGGTGAAGTCACCACCCTGGATCATGAACTGGGGAATGACGCGGTGGAATGAGGATCCCTTGTATCCAAATCCTTTCTCGTGAGTGCACAGGCGCGAAAGTTTTCGGCGGTCTCGGGCACGACGTCGTTGTACAGCTCCATGGTGATGCGGCCGGAGGGCACGCCGTCGATGCTGATGTCAAAATAAACGCTTGGTTTGGACATGTCCATGGTCCTCGATTGGATCCCGATTCCGGATCCTGGTAACCCGCAGAAAGCCTAAGTGTATCAACGACAAGATGTCACGATGTCCGTCAGGTCTTCGAGCCTGAGGTGCGACTCCGGCAGTTGTTCGGTTTCACTTAGTCCAGTTGCGGAGACGACGAAGGCACTCGACGCAGCAGGTTCTCTGACGGTGTTCAAGGTAACGGCTTCGGGCCCGCAACTCAAGCTGGGCAGGACTCACCGCCGCCTGTGGCTTGCAGACGGCAGTTTTGGAGACCGCCCGTGCGTGCGCCGCCGCTCGGGGCAACGCGGGGCGCGACTCGAGCCGCATGCTTGCTAGTCCGCATTTCTCCGCAGTACCGGTAGACCGAGCTTGGAAACTCGCTCCTCAATTTCTTTCTTTCCGACCCCGTGCTGGCGCAGCCTCGAAACAGACTCACCGTGTCCATGCTTTGCAATGTCGACGAACATATCGACGGACGAGATCTTTCTCGGCAGCGTGGTCAATCCTCGGAAGTGTTCGAGTGAATCTGCCACACAGTCGGACAAGAGCGGACTTTCCTCGAGCACCAGCCGGCTTTCCTTGGGGACGGCCGCGTCGATCGGGTCTGGAAGTGCCTGTGCCGGCATCGAGTGGATCAACGTCTTCACCGACTCGTCCTCGAGCCGGACCAGGGCCTGGAAGAAGTCCTTGGTGCTGATCCTGTTGCCCCCCTGCCTGCGCTTTTTGTCGTATGCGAGAGAGAACGCGTCCTGGAGATTTTCATCCAGGTAATCCCACATGACGTGCAATAGATTGCCGGGGTCGCCGATCGAATCTGGCGGGTGTTCCGCGCCAAAGGACGGCGCCTGCGCATTTCCCGGATAGCGACCGAGCGAAGGCCCGGCGAGCACGATATTCGACGGATCAGAGGCGCCCTTTCGAGTGAACAGGCGGGGTATCTGACCCGCCGGCGCTCGCAGGTTCATCAAGGCGATCTTCCCGAGCTCGAAGGCCTGTCGGATGTCGCGGCCGAAGCCCAGGGCCTGGTAGAAGGCTGCGGCGAAAGCGATCGCCGCTTCGTCGCTGACGGAACCGCTCATGCCGATCGTGCACGGCACTACCTCAGCCAGTGACTCCGCGATCGACTCGGAGTGGCATGCACTCAAAAGGACGAGATGAACGTTGTCCTTGAGCACGGTGAACAGGTCGACCAGAGCCGCCTTGCTCACCGGTTGGGCGTATCCGCCGTCGCCCATGAGCATGAGCTGGTCGACGGGAGCGATATCCCTGGCGACCATGTCGCGCCGGGGCGAGGGTGCGCCCGGCGAGGTGTTGCCGGCCGGCCCACCGCGTGTGCCATGACCACTGTAGTGAACCACGTGGGGCTTGTGCTGGAGCAAGAGCTGTTGCAGGTCGCCGGGCCGCACCGCCCAGGCCGGTATGAGCTCGAGTGCATCGCGATGCTCCGACGCGCGAATCATGGCCGTGATCGTCCGGCTCTCCTCGTGCAGCGCCAGGCGATCTTGCTCGGCGGGGTTGGACACCAGGTAGAGAACCTTGACCCTTGCCATCGCGCGTCGGTCTCGTTTTCCTGTTTTTCGTGTGCAGAATTGTCCTTTCAATTCAGTCTAACGCAACGATTGACTTGCTGTCACGATTCCTCCCGCGACCGCTGGGCACCGTGGTTTTCGAGGAGTGCCACAACGGAGGCGGCATTTGCCGCATCGGCAACGTCGAGCGCGGTCAGTCCATTGCCGGCGAGGATGCTGGGATCGGCGCCGTTCTCGAGCAGAAGCGACGATCTTTGATGGACGCACGCTGCAATCGACGCCCGAGAGCGGTGAGCGGGCAGGCTACGACGGGGCCAAGAAGAAGAAGGGCTCGAAGATACATGCGGCTGTGGACACCCTGGGGAATCTGTTGGCTCTGACGATAACCGCGGCGAGCGAACAGGAACGCGCGCAGGTTGCCGAGTTGGCCGAGATGGTGCTGCTGCCGCGACGCTGGGTCGTGGAGCGAACCTTTGGATGGGTCGGACGCTTTCGACGATTGGCACGCGACTACGAACGACTGACGCAAACGCTCGAGGGCTGGCATTGGCTCGCCTTCGTCGCACTCTTACTCGCAAACGCGGGGCTGAAAAGTGCATAACAGGCTCTAGAAAAATAGGCCTTCGCGGAAGTCGTCCGAAGGGTCATCGCCTTTTTCACCCCAAACATGGGCTAGAGTGCGCACGGGCCCGCGCCTCGAGTTTGGCCAAGCGCGTTTCGATTCCGGAGAAATTGGAGACAGCGATGAAGTCCGAGATCACGGCTCGCAGCGCCGAGAGCCGCACGGACTCGGAAGTGGCGTTTTCGCCGAGCTGCGAAGTTCTTATCGACGGCCCATGCGACGCGCCTGGACATCCGGCCAATCGCCTCGTCGAGGACGCGGCTGCGGATCGACTCGATTTCAGACCGAACCTCTGGCTCGGCGGCCCAGCGGTACGCAGTCCGTTCGTTGACCCCGTTTTGCAGCGCCCACTCGGCGACGGGGATGCCGTCGGCGACGGCAATGGCGAGCATCATTTTCTCACTGTTGGTGGATTCTCCGGTCATGGGGAAACGACTCGGTGGCGATTCGTCACCGAGGCTCCTGCTCGCCCCGACGCTCGGTTCTCAGCCCGGGGCTCTGGCTGGCCGGCACGCCCTCGAAGGGTACGGAACCAATGGAACGCTTGTAGCGGTCGTAGCCGATGTTCCGAGGCGAAACGTCGGCAGATGTCAGTGGATGTCAGTTTTCAGAAGGGTTCTCGTGTCGCGCGGGCCGCGATCGTCAATGAATTCTTCCCATGGCGGACGGAGCAAACTGCGTTCCCCGCACCCCTGCTGAGCGCTCACGCATACGATTGATGGACGTCGGTCGACTCGCGGCCCGCCCAAGCGCGGTGATCACGTTTTCACTCGGTGTGGCTTCACTCGTCCGATTTTGACCTTGCGGCTCCCTCGCCGGAGCGGAGGCGGTAAGCCCGGCTGACAAAGCGCAGTCGCAGCGCTGACGCAAGGCCCCTATTACGCTATAGGACGTTTTCGGAATTCTGTGCGCCGCCGCGTTCACCGGATCCGCGCATGCTCAACGAGCTTGCAGGCTTAACCCCAGAAAAATCCTTTTGCGTCGACACCATCGTTTCGGAACTGCCGGGCCAGGCATGCCGGGAGTATTCTCACCGGGACGCTGGATTTGCGGATTGCAACGAACGAGCACGCGGTCGCAAGATGAGAGACCAGGACTGTCCTCGCTGTTCACGTCCGGGATCAAGCCGCGCTCGCGATGCCTGTCGACCTCGTCTGGGTGCGGTGGGATGCGCGGCTGGTGCGCATCTTCAATCACCGCTTCGAGCCAATCGCCATTCACACGCGTCACGAGCAAGGCCGGTTCAGTACCCACGCCCAGCACATTGCCAAAGAGAAGATCAGTGGGCTGGAACGCGGGGCCGCGTATCTCTTGAACAAGGTCGGCGTGGTCGGCCCGTTCACGCGGCAATGGTCACAAGCCGTCGTGAACGCCCGTGGCATCGAAGGGACGCGGGTGCTGCAAGGACTCTTGTCGCTCACGAAGAAGCATCCCTGCGAAGCCCTGGAAAAAGCTTGCGAAATCGCCCTTTCGCACGGTTGTTGGCGGCTCCGCGCAGTGCGGCGGCTCTTGGGACGCAAGGCGGCAAAGCAAGAGCCACTGCCGTTCCTGCAAGAGCATCCGATCATTCGCCCGCTCGCTGATTACAGCGACATCGTCGCCCGGGCGATCCATCGCCAAGCGGATCGCCCCTCCGTGGGCGAAGGTTTTGGGAGGCATGGCTGGACAAAAGTGTGTGCGGCTCCGCCTCCTCCAGCAAAAGAAAACCCCGATGCGAGGCGCGACCTCGACCGGGGTTCACTTCCGCCCAGGTCTGGCTATCCCTTGCCGGGTTGCACCTCTGCAGAGCCCGGCTCCGTTTCACCAGACCACTCCAGCGTAGTTCCTACTTCCTCGTTCCACCAGGAGTCATCCGATGAATGAACGCTTGCGGTACGCGCTTCACCAACTCCGCCTCTCGGGGCTGGCTCAGTCGCTCGATGTCCGCCTGCAAGAAGCGGCCGGCCGGCAATTGAACCACCTGGAGTTCCTGGAACTCATCCTGCAGGATGAACTCTTGGTCCGGCAGCAGCGGCAGATCGACCGCCGCGTGCAGGCGGCTCTCTTCCGCGAGCTGAAGCCGCTGGATGATTTCGACTTCGCCTTTAACCCGTCGATCAAACGGGCTGTAGTCTTCGACCTGGCGACCTGCCGCTTCATCCGCGAAGCGAAAGACGTCCTGCTCGTGGGTCCGCCGGGCACTGGCAAATCGTTCCTCGCGCAGGCCATCGGTTACCAGGCGATCAAGCAAGGGCACGTCGTCTTCTATCGCTCGATCTTCGACGTGGTGCGGGATTTTCTCCAGGACGAGGCGTTCGAAGGGCAGGATCGCATCCTGAGCAAGTATCTGAGGCCCGACCTGCTCATCATTGATGACATGGGAATGAAGAACCTGCCCAAGCACAGCGGCGAATTCCTCTTCGAGATCATCATGCGGCGGTACGAAACGCACTCCACGATGATGACCAGCAACCGCCCGCTGGAGGATTGGGGCAAGCTCATCGGTGACGTCGCCGGCGCCACGGCCATTCTCGACCGCTTCTTGCACCATGCCGAGATCATCGCCATCACCGGCAGAAGCTACCGGCTGCGAAACCAGCCCCGAAATGAATCGCCAATCGCCGAGGCAGACGATGCGGAGACCTCAAAACCCGCCATTCCGCCCGCCGGGTCGACATCTGGCGGCAAGCGAAAAAAACCGGCCCCTCAACCGACCAACGCTTGCCCTTTGTAACGATTCCGACGATTATGAACCCAACCCTTCACACCCGCTGCTAATTCTGCCCGCCCCTGGCTGCTTTTGATCCGCCCGCTGGCACTCAGGCAAGACATAGATGCTATTCGCTACGAGCTTCTTAAGAATGGCACCTAGCCACAGAGGATAGGGGCGCATCCGGTCTCTCGGTTAGAGAGCTCGCTCGCGGGCCCCCTTTCCGCCTATTACACACACCAGAACCGCTAACCGGATCTGACCCCCGTGATGACCCCCGTGACACACCACGTGGTGGGAAACCGAAGGGATTCGTACCGTGATGACCCCCGTGACACACCACGTGGTGGGAAACCGAAGGGATTCGTACCGTTTTTTATTGATTTGGTGAATTCCAAGACACGCTCTTAGATTAGCAAACGGCGGACTGGGCACGCGATTGCAACCGGAGTCTCATGACGCGATAACAGGCCAAGCGGCGCGTGCTGACATCCGAACGCTCCTGAGTCTAAGCCGCTGGCTCGCCAGTACTCAAAGGACCAGACATGCGGCCTTTCCCGAGAATAAGCCGGCGATGGGTGGCTTTCGGAGCGGTTAGCGCTTTCCCTCTGATCGTCGGCATTTGGTTCTTGTTCGGACATTATGTTGAAAACATCATACATCAGCGGAAATTCGATTCAGACCTTTGGAAAGCCGGCCCCTCTGCGGGAGATTGGCCTCCTCGACTCTGCATGGTAGATGATCTCATGTCTGGTGGCCGCTTGCTTGGATTGACGAGAAGTCAAGTCACAGACCTTCTCGGACCTGCGGACAGTGGATACCCGTTCGGATTAGATTACGTTTTGGGCCCAGAACGAGGGTTCGTAAGAATTGATTCAGAAACGCTCGTCATCGAATTCTCTGCCGATGGCATAGTGAGCCGTGCGCGCATTCATCACGACTGAATCAGATCACGAGCCCGGAGCTCTGCATCCTCAGCTTGGTCTACGAGGCTCGAGCCGGCCGGTCGCTGTCATCAATCCACTGGGCGATCGAACGTCCTACAGCTTCGACAGCAGCAACCGGGTCACGCCGCGTCCAGGCGCCCTTGGGACAGGTGTCGACCCTGAGCTATCAGACCAATCAGACTCTCGTCACCAACCCTGCGCGGCTTTGTGTCCACGCTCAATTTCAATTCCGGCGGGCGCTCACCTCCGCGACCGATGGGGCCGGCGTAACTCACCTCTTATTCTTGGGATTCGAACAACAACCTGCTCTCGATCGCCGACGGTCTCGGGCGCCTCACGTCGTTTTCGTACACAACCCTCGCCAACCAGGTCGGAAGCCTGGCAACGGTGGCGCAGCCACTTGGTGGGAGATTCTCGTTCACGTACAACGCCTCGAGCCAGGTTGCGGTCGTGGTCGATCAATTGGGGAATGCCACGAGCCTGATGTGGAACGGCGCGGGCTTACCCGGCGCCGCCGTCGACGCTCAGGGCAACCGTACATCGTATGCATATAACAGTAGTGGTCAGATCACGTCGATTCAAAACCCGTTGGGGCAGATCGTGTCGCTGCTCTACAATTCCCTGGGCCAGCAGACCGCGACGGTGAACCCGCTCGGCCAGCGGCTGAGCTTTACCTAGAATGCCAACGGGCTGGTCCAGACCGCTCAGGATCCGGCGGGGGCGGTCACCACCTACCTGCGCGACCAGGTGAATCGCTTGACGACCGTGGTCGATCCATTGGGAAATCGTTATAGCTACACGTATGACGCAAACAGCCGCCTTACGCAGACGACGAATCCCATCGGTGCCGTGGTGACCCGGACCTACGACCTCAACGGCCGTCTAGTTTCGTCGACCGATCCACTTGGGAACGTCACCTCGTTCGGGTTCGACGCCGCGGGCAATCCGATTAGCACGACGAACCCGCTCGGATTGACCACGACCCGAGTGTACGACGGCGGCAATCGTCTGGTCGCCGTGACCGACCCGCTCGGGAACACCCGGACTTTTCAATACGACGCGGCCGGCAATGCGCAGGCGCTGATCGATCCCTTGGCCAACTGCACGACCCAGGTCTTTGATGCGCAGAATCCGGCGCATTGCCACGGTGGACCCGCTCGGCAATCTCACTTCATGGTCATACAACGCGGCCAAATCTGGTCACGGGAGTGACCAATGCACTTGGGAACATCTCATCGCGGGTCTATGACAGCTTGCAGCGTTTGATCGCGGCGGTCGACCCGCTTGGCAACCGCAATTCGACGAGTTACGACGCCGCGGGGAATCCCGTGGCCGCGACGAACCCCTTGGGCGAGTCTCGTCGACCGTCTACGACACGGGCGGCAGGCGCGTCGCGAGTGTGGACGCACTCGGAAACACCAGCAGTTTTGGGTTCGACGGCGCCAACCGCTTGGTGAGCACCACGACCCCATTAACGTTTATTACAACATATATTTATGACATTGCCAGTCGCCGGATCGCGACCGTGGATCCCCTCGGGAATCGGACGAGCTCCGGTTTCGACCCGGCGAGCCGGCCGGTAACAACGACCAATGCGCTTGGGGTTTGTCTCGACAACTGTGTTCGACCTTGCAAACCGGACGGTCGCTAGCTTGGATTCCCTTGGGAAAACCACCAGCACGGTCTACGACCAGGGCAGCAGGCCCGTGGCCGGCATAAATCCTCTCGGGTTCATCGCGACCAGCGTTTTTGACGCGGCTAACAGGCTGATCGCGACGAGTGGACCCCCTAGGAAACCGAACTTCCTTCGCCTTCGACGCCGACGGCCGTCCGATTGCCGTCACGGATGCACTAGGGAATATAAATACGATCGTATACGACGCCGATGGCAGGGTCCTGGTCACCATCAATGCCAACGGCTTCGCACGACCCAGGTTTATGACGCCGTTGGGCAACGCGCTCGCCGTCATCGACGCGCAAGGGAAACCGAACGAGTTTCGCGTGGGACGCCGACGGACGGCAGACCGGGACAGACTGATGCGCTGAACAACGTACTCACATTCCAGTTTGATGCCGCAAGCCGGCAGACCCTGCGCATCGACGGCCGTGGCTTGCGGACGAGCTATGTCTACGACGCAGCCGATCGTCTCACCGGCCAGCAGTACCAAGACGGCACGCGGCTCACATTCACCTACGACTCCGACAGCCGGCGTACCCTGCTTAGCGACTGGACGGGCTCGTACACCTCGACGTTCGATGCCGACAGCCGCTTGAGCACTGCGGTGAACCCCGCCGGCCTCGTCATCACATACGCGTACGACGCGGTTGGCCAGCGCGCCACGATGAACCAGTCGACCGGGCGTCTTCAGCTACGTTTACGACCCCGTCGGGAGGGTCAGCAACCTGACGAACCCCGATGGGCAGCTCACCACCTGGTCCTACGATGCGAACAGCCGCGTCAAGGTAAGCCTGCTGGCCAACGGAACACAGGTTTCGTACAGCCTACGACAACGCCGATCGCGTGCTGCTGTTGGCTAATCTGACAACGGCAGGCACAACGCTTTCGAGCTTCAATTACACCTACAGCCCCGTCGGCAACCGCACGCAGGTTGTGGAAGCCACGGGAGGCACGGTCACCTGGAGCTATGACCCGACCTACCAATTAACGAACGAGCGGCGTAGTGGCACTCAATGCTTACAACATCTCGTATTCGTACGACGCGGTCGGCAACAGGACGCTGCTGGCCAGCAGTCGGTGCCTCGACCACGAGCACTTTCAACGCGGCCAACGAGCTGGTGACCAGCCAGACCGCGTCGGGCGTGACGACGAGTACCTACGACGGCTCGGGAAACCTTCTGACATCTCTGGCACCGGGCAGCCAGCGGACGACGAACACGTGGGACGGCGAGAACCGGCTGACGCAGGTGGCCTTGCCGGCGCGGCGATCGTCGACACATTCGCCTACAACGGCGATGGCCAGCGGGTGCAGAAGCAGGACTCGACCGGCACGACCAAGCATCTATGGGACGGGCAGAACATATTGCTGGAAACGAACGCAAGCAATGTCGTTCAGGTCGTTTACACGCTGAAGCCCGAGCTCTATGGGAATCTGATCTCGCAGCGTCGGAGCGGATCGACGTCATTCTATCTTTTCGACGGGCTGGGGTCGACTTCACAGCTTGCGAATAATACAGGGTCGGTGACAGACAATTACCTGTACGATTCTTTCGGGAACATCCTTCTCAGCGGGTCAACTGTTACGAATTTTAAGTACGTTGGCGCGAGCGGCTATTACAATGACCCGGACCTACTCACCTATTACATAAAGGCGCGACACTACAGCCCTACGATCGGTCGCTTCCTCTCTCGAGACCCCCTTGACCGAGGCTTGATCGCGAATGTCTACCGTTACGTCCGAAATAACGCGATTAGGTTTTCGGATCCCTCCGGTTTGTTCGACCCCTTCCTAGGCTGGGAGTATGGCAATTACTGCGGTTGGTACAAGACCGGTATAGATCCGAACAACCCTTCCGTCAGGTTGAGGCCCAAAGACGCGCTCGACGAAGCCTGCCGAGATCACGATCTATGCCAGGCGACATGGTGGACGTGCAATCCGTGGGACATCATCCGCTGTAGCAGGCGCTTGTGCTCGGCCGCTTCAGAGGCGTGGAGATCCGGTTGCGCAGTACACAAGCCCCGATCCCGAGGCGTGTGAAACGGCCGCGCTTCAGGTCATGGCGTTGTTCTGCTCAGTGGGATGGACGACACCATGGATCCCCTCCCCAGGAGCACCCTCGGCCCCTTGGCCAATTATTACCGCTTGACACGCCGGTCGCCCAATCGGAGCCAAAGCCATCGTCGAATCCTGGAGAACCGCAGCCTAGCGTGACGACCCCGCGTTGTTGTCGACGTTGCCCTGCTCGTTCCTGGCGTACCGAGAAGACCGCGAACAGCCCCGCGCCGTGCTCGCGGCTGCCTCGAAAGAATTCAACACGGTCCAGAATCGACGATTCAGTGATCGGTGACTAGCTCGACCTTTCGGCCAGTGTCCTCTCCGGTCCGGCTCTGCGCGACATGTTAATTCCTTCGTCACAAGCCCGCAAATCTGGATTCGGGTGCGGGTCTGGATCGGATTATCCAGCTGCTGGCCAATGGCGCCCCCAGTAATTCCACACGAAGATAGCGTCAAAAGCACTGACTTGAACGTACATGTCTGCAAATTCCTCGACGGATGCAGGGAATGATTGCTCGGTGACAGCCTCCCGAGAGCGTGAACGCGGTGGACGTCGAGACGTTCAGCCATCGAGTGCTGGCAGGCCCGGAAGCGCGGCTACTGATCACGTGAGACGCCCGCCCGCGCTTTAGTGCCACGTCCTTTAGACAGCGGATCCGGAACTGCGACGTTACCTGCGTGAAACGATCAATACGCTATCCCGGCGGCGTTCGTAGCGCATAACGACGAGATTTGCTCGCACAATGTGATTGGCCATGCCACGCCGCGGACAAACCGGCCGGTCGCAAGCGTCCCATCTTCCGGCGACCGTGACTGCGTCGTGGACGCGGTGCCGGAAAGGACGAGTGCCGTGCGCGCGGCGAATCGGCTTGACTACGATACTCAGGTGATCAAGCGACTACGTGAAACGCCTAGCCGGGCTACCTCGAGCGATGTGCCGGCCGAAACAAGGGTGCGACGGCGACACTGCCGCAGCGGCGTTCCAGAGGCAAGATCGAATCGGCCGAAGGCCCGATCTTTCCCTCCGGACGGCCAGCGAGGTCGGCGAACCAATTGATTGCGATTCCAAGCGATGCATTGATTGCCCTACGATCCCGTTCCCCCTTGTTCACGCTGAACGACTACGGCGCCGGAGGTTTGCTTGGAGACGGTCGGGTCTTCCCGGCTGTCGCGGGCCAGTGCAGCGGGTCGGTGAAAAGGCCGCTGTCGGCGATTCGACGTGGATGGCTTCCGTCGAGATCGACCTGCCAGAGGCTGAAGATCGGGCGCTGATGTGAATTCCACTCCGTCGCTGCCAAGAACATGATCCCCTTGCCATCGGGCAGAAAAACCGGCTGATGGTTGTACTGGCTAATCTTGGTGACGCCCAGACGGCGGGTGTTGGTCGTGTCAGTACCCATCGTGAGCACATCATAGTGGAAGGGCTTGGCACGGTCCGAGATGAACGCGATTTGCTTGCCATCAAGCGACACAGACGGCGCGTTGCACCATGCGGCGCAATGCTCCTGAGAAGCCGGCGGTGCCGTCAGCAGCTTGGGCGGCTCTGTGCCATCGGTTTGGACCGTGAACACGTACGTCTTCGTATCGGGGTAGTCGCCGGACGCGGAGAAAAGGATGGCCTTGCCCTCCGCAATGAAGCAGGGACTGCCCGCTTGAGAATAGTTATGGCGTGTGACTCGGCGCTGGTTCGTCCCGTCGGGGCTCATGACGTACACGTCATTGTTGTCCCAGGTCCAGCCCCCCATGCTGTAAGGGCGAAGCCTGTGAGGCGCGGACGAACGTAACCTGCTTTCCATCCGGCGAGAAGCAGGGCATGGAATCCGCGACATCGGGTCCGTTGGTTAGCTGCGCCTTCCGTTTCCCATCCAGGGTCTGCGAAAAGAGACACGGTCCACGATGGCCGGCGACCGACGTCCCGTAGATGATGGCCGTTCCGTCGGGCGAGAACGCCGGTGCGCATTGTGTTTCTTCGGTCTGGCTCAGCGGAGAAACCCGCTGCTCGTCGAGGGAGAGGAGGTACAGGTGGCCATCGGCGGCAGAGAATGCGACGTGCCGGCCATCAGGCGAGACCGCGAACGAGACGTTGCTATGCTCAACGTCGCCAGACCCGCGAGCGGAGCAACCGGCACCGACGATGATGCTCGCCGCGACCGCAAACCAAGCGAGCTTTTTCATGTTCCGACCCAATTGAGCTTGTCGTCTCTTCGCCACCATGGTCCTCACTCAGCCATTGTCTCGTCCAACGCGGTCGAACGTCAATTGCCGCCTGCACTGGCTTCGTGTCTGAACGAACGGTTCGCCCTAATCCGCAATTCAGTTCGGAAGAGGAAATGCGAAGCCGAGACAAAGACAAAGGACACATAACATTAAGAACATTCACCCGAGCGGCTTTGATATTTCCTGGAGCCGGCCTCATGAGAACCACCGGTGGCAACGGCACGGCCGATTGAAGACCGAAGTCCGGTGGATCAGTCAATTCAGGGATTCTGGAAGTGTTCTTGGCGGGAAGGTACCGGGTGCTGGCCGATGACGGGGGCCGACTTTACCGTGATGGTGAGGCCGTGATCACGACGCGGCTGTCCGGAATACTCGGACGGCATGGCAGCAGCACCCAGAGCTGGTGCGCTCGCTTGCGGAACTTGAGGGTCAGCCGCCTGCGGATCCGACCCGTCACCGACAGCCAAGAGCAGTCAAGAGACGTCAATGCACGCCGGAGTGCATCACACGGCGAACCGCAACGGATGCCCGGCGCGTTAATTTAGATTGAAACCGCAGCACGCCACCAGCCAGAAATTGACCCTCCCGGTGCCTCGCCTCATCGAGAATTTGGGGTTGGTCTCCCGCCATCCATCACCGAACGCGACGAGACCAATCGAGCTGGACGTTGCCGCCGGATCTCAACCTATCGCTTCAGCGTATGACTCACCCGGCTTAGCGCACCGCCGCGATCAACCCTATTTCTCCGTCAACAGCAGGATGCGAAGCTTGGCAATCGTCCGCTGATGGCGGTCGCGGACCTGCTTGGCGGAAAGGCCTAGCGCCGCTGCGATCTCCGAGAAGGGCCTGTCCTCATACCAGCGTTCGAGCACGATGCGGTAGTTGGTCTCGGAAACGCGTGCGCGTAGTTTGACCAGGGCGCCGGCCACTCGTTCCCGCGCTTGTCTCGCCTCGACGGAACGCTCCGAACCGGGGTCCGGAATTAGGGCCTCGTCTTTGAGTCCCGCCTCCAATTTGTGGAATCGTCGGGAGCACCGATCCTGATCGACGAGCGTATGCCGAGCCACGGTCGTCAGCCAGCTCAGGATTGGGCCTCGCCAAGGGTCGAACTTAACAAGATGCGCGATGATCGCCCGCCAGATATCCTGGACCCGATCTTGCGGATCGATGAGCCCATCGCGTCGCTGGTACGCGAGTCGATGAACGTACGGGTCACAGGCCTTGAAGAATTCGTCCCAGGCGGCCACTAAGCGGGGCTCGACGGCCCGATGCTGCGCGGGCTTCGAGAAAGACCTGAACCAAGCGCATCGTCTCTAGGTCGACGTTGGCGACACGCGGAAGTGCGGGCTCGCCCCGTTCGGCCACACGGAAGATCCTTCTTAACACGGGCATGAAGCGACCTCCACGGCATCGAGGTAAGAGCCGCTCCGAGTCGCCAAACTTAGCCGACGAATGGCTCAATCTTAATTGGACAAAACGGAAAGTCAAGATACTTGCAAATGAGGAAGTCCTGTTTTGTGGAAATCACGCAGCACCGCCAAAATCAGGGGCAGAGCCTTGCCGAGTCCGCCGCCGGATTCGCCTCGGTGGCGAATCCGCCGCGGAAACCAGCGCCTGGGCGATCCTTCGCTCCCACAGACCTAGTACCGCCGGAGCCGCGGACAGTTGCGGGTTTCATTAACAATCGTGAGTGTGACGATAAGGTCGCGCATATCTTCGCCAGCTTCTCGGACGGTCCATTCGTACCCGTGCGCCGGATAAAAAAAGCGCGTAAAATTCAAGAACGTGCGCGTCATTTGATGCCCGCCGAGCGCATATGTAAGTAGAGGTCAGTTGTTGGTGCCCGACCGCTCGATGCCGCCATCACGGTGGCGACGTCTATCGAAATCCTGAATGAGTGTCGCTCGATAACTGCCGGCCTTCCGTCTCGGGCTTTCTGGGCAGTTGCGGGGGAGCCCAAGGCCCTGCTGCACGGCAACCGGCGCACTGCGCTGGCCGTGAGTTTGTTGGTTCAGCGCGTCATGCCAGCGCGCGGTTGGTATCGACGTGCCGTATCGCGAGGTCGCTGTCCGGGACTCCAAGGAACCGCTGTTGTGGCCACGTACTCCGAAACTTTGACCGAGCACGTCATGGCCCCGCGCAACGCCGGAGTCATGGACCACCCCGACCTCACCGGCCACGCCGGAGCACCGGGCCGCGGAGCCTTCATGATTCTTTTTCTGAGCGTCAAGGAAGGGCGGATCGCCGCCGCAAAGTACCAAACCATCGGATGCGGACCGACGATCGCGTCGGGCTCGATGCTGACGGAACTGATTCTGGGCCGGACGATCGACGAGTGCTGGGCGCTCACCGCCAAAAACCTGATCGACGCCCTCGACGGCATGCCGCCCGACAAGCTGCACTGCCCGGCGCTGGCGATCGCGGCGCTGCGCGATGCTCTGTCACACTGGCCCACGGGCGCCGCAGATGACGAGCCGATCAGTCAAGAGATTCATGCGTCCGCAGATGACGCCGATGAACGCAGATAGGTAGGGACGGGGATCGAGATGGTGGGTCGACCAAGAGAATGGCAAGCCAGGACGAACAAATTCCAACACGGATAGAACTGGGGGGCGTTTCAAGAAAAGGGCGTGACGTCGATGGCGAGGCGCGGGAAGAAGGCTCAAAAGACTGCAGTGCCGGCAAAAACGCCCGCGCGAGCGCTTCGCCTCGTCGCCGGCGCAGCCAATGAGGATGGGCTTCCAGCCAGGTATTGGGAAGCCTGCAAACTCGCCGAGCAAAATGAAATCGTCAAGGCGCTCAGCCTCTACACCAAGCTCGCACGCACGGGCGCGGCCCAATCCCACTTGCGTCTTCGGGCGCTGATCCAGAGCGACCTGGCGACCCTGGCTGCGATCAACGGCCGATTCGACGAGGCTCGAGATGGATGGCGAACCGCGCTCGAGGTCGACAAGGATTGCTTGCCGGCCCGGCTGAACCGTGACCTCGTCGAGGCCGAGATCAGCCTGTCCGCGCTGCCGCTGGAAGCCACCGAACTCGAGCTTGTACCGGCCCCTGGCCAGGCCAGGACCGGGCCCGTTGTTCAACGCCATCCGGGCCCGATCGCTTACCCTCGCCTTCTGGGATCCCCCAACGCGGTCGGTGACCGGCCGGACCGGCCCAACGCCACGATCAGGGTCGCGCTCGTGAGCTTCTTGTTTAACTGGCCGTCCACGGGCGGTGGCAACATGCACACCGCCGGGCTGGCGCAGTTCCTGGCCCGGGCTGGATTCGAGGTGCGGCACTACTATGCGCGTTACCCAGCCTGGGGGATCGGCCGGGTCACCGACGACGGGCTGGTCGCCAGCGAGGCCATCACGTTCACGGAGAATGAGTGGAACGTCGCCGCAATCCAGGCGCGCTACCGCCAGGCCGTCGATCGCTTCCAGCCCGATTACGTGGTCATCAGCGACGCCTGGAACATGAAGCCGTGGATCGCTGAAGCGATGCGCGGTTACACGTGCTTCCTGCAATTCCAGGCGCAGGAATGCCTCTGCCCGCTCAATAACCTCCGCCTGCTTGGAATCGGGCCGGCTCAGGTCGAGCAGTGCCCCCGCAACCAGCTTGCCACGCCCCAGGTCTGCCGCGGCTGCCTGGCCGAGCGCGGGCATCACTCGGGTGCGCTGCACCAGCACGAGCGCGCACTCGCCGCAGTCGGCACCGCGGAGTATGACCGGATCTTGCGCCGGTCGCTGCAAGACGCCGAGGCCGTGCTCGTGCTCAACCCCGTCACCGCCGCCATGCTCGAGCCCCACGCAAAGCGCGTGTGCATCGTCCCCTGGGGAATCGACCCCGCGCGATTCTCCTGGCCGCGGCCCGGTCGGGCGGACGCGGTTGAGACCGGAAGCTCGAACCCGCGCGCCGGACGCCGAAGAGTTCGATGGCGAGCCTCAGGAAGACGCGTACCCGCGTCACGCGGTCGCATCGCAGGCTGAAGTCGAAAGGCCCGCGCCCAGTGCGCCGCGGGCGACCCTCTTCATGGCGGCGGTGGCCGGTGAATTCATCAAGGGCTTCCACGTCGCCCACGAGGCCTGCCGGCTGCTGAGCCAGACCCGCAGCGACTTCGAGCTGGTCGTGACGTTCGACCCGCCGGGGCAGATCGATGAGTTCACGCGGTCCGTCGGCTGGTGTTCACAGGCCGAGCTGCCGCGCCATTACCAGTCTGCCGACATTTGCCTGGTACCCACGATCGCCCAGGATGCCCTCAGCATCACCTCGGTGGAAGCGATGGCCGCCGGAATCCCCGTCGTCGCCAGCCGCATCGGCGGGCTGCCCTACACAGTCACCGACGGCGTGACCGGCTTGCTTTGCGACCCCGGAGACCCGGCCGACCTCGCCCGGAAAATTGCCACGCTGCTCGATGACCCCAGCTTGCGGCGCCGGATGGGCCTGGCCGGGCGGAAGAGATTTGAAGATGACTTCACCTGGGAAACGGTGATCGAACGCTACTGGCGACCCCTTCTGCATGAGCCGGTCCGCCGATGAGACAGCAAGCGCAGTGAGGGTTCGGAATCGTCCGCAGATGACGCAGATGGGCGCAGATGGCGGACAGGGAACCGAGGGAAGTACGACCAACGCGATGCGGGGTTGCTCCGCGGGCGACGCGAGGAACGCAGCGCATGACGTCATGGGACTTCGCCGCAGATCTCTGGCGAGGATCCGGAGAAGACCAGGCGTCGCCATTCCAATCGGGGGGATCCAAAATTGAGTAACACGCCGACTGGGTTTCCGGTTGCCTTCAGGTAATTGATCACCTGTGCCATGTGGGCTGAATCCAACGCTGAGACGGCTTTCAGCTCGACGATGACCGACCCGTAACAGACGAAATCGGCGGTGTAATACGTCAGTGGGGTCAGATCCGGTTTTTGGTTTACATAGTGTCTAAGGGGTGTTAAGCTCAACCGATGAGCAGGCCGTTGAGAGTCGAGTATGCTGGGGCGATCTATCATGTCATGTGCCGGGGTAATGCACGCCAGCGGATCTTCCACGAGGAGGCCGACCACCAGCGCTTGATCGACGGACTGGAGTCGACGGTCAACCGGTTCGGTTGGGAGCTATTCAGCTATCAGCGGGGTCAGATCCGGTTTTTGGTTTACATAGTGTCTAAGGGGTGTTAAGCTCAACCGATGAGCAGGCCGTTGAGAGTCGAGTATGCTGGGGCGATCTATCATGTCATGTGCCGGGGTAATGCACGCCAGCGGATCTTCCACGAGGAGGCCGACCACCAGCGCTTGATCGACGGACTGGAGTCGACGGTCAACCGGTTCGGTTGGGAGCTATTCAGCTATGTCCTCATGCCCAACCACTTCCATCTATTTCTGCGCACGCCACAACCGAGCCTCTCGCGAGGTATGCAATATCTTGCGTCGGGCTACGCAAACTGGTTCGCCAAGAAGCATCGTTGCCCAGGGCACCTGTTGCAAGGCAGGTTCAAGAGCCAGCTAGTCGAGGACGAGAGTTATTTCTGGACCGTGAGCCGCTACATTCACCTCAACCCGATACGGGGTATGAGGCCGCTGGTCTCCCATCCGCGCCAATGGCGTTGGTCAAGTTACGCGGGGTATGCCACCAAACGGTCACGTGTCGACTGGATAGCCTATGACCTTGTATATGCGGCCTGGCAGGGAGGTATCGGTGGACGCGACGCTGAGACGGCGTACCGTCGCTATGTAGAGCGGGGGTTGACAGAGCCGCCCGAGAATCCGTTTCGCGATGCCGCTCAGGGATGGCTGCTGGGGAGCCTGGAATTTGTCGAGAAGATTCGAGCCAAAGCTGGGCTAGCCGGGAGCCATGACGGAGTACCTGCGGCTCGCCGGCTTTCGGCCATTGATCCGGTTAGAGTTCAGGCGGCCGTGGCGGCACACTACGGGGTCGATCCGCAGATATTTCGCTGCCGTCATGGCAACTCGATCAGCCGAGACGTTGCCGCATGGCTGTCCCGCCAATTGACGTCATGCACATTGCGTGAGCTTTCAGCCGTATTCGGTCTCGGGCACGCTGACAGTGTCCGCAATCTAACTCGTCGCGTTGATCGCGCCCTGCCTGCCTCCAGGAAGCTCAGGCAAGACATAGATGCTATTCGCTACGAGCTTCTTAAGAATGGCACCTAGCCACAGAGGATAGGGGACGCATCCGCTCTCTCAGTTAGAGAGCTCGTTCGCGGGCTCCCTTTCCGCCTATTACACACCCGAGAACCGTTAACCGGATCTGACCCCGTTGACAGAGGATAGGGGACGCATCCGCTCTCTCGGTTAGAGAGCTCGTTCGCGGGCTCCCTTTCCGCCTATTACACACCCGAGAACCGTTAACCGGATCTGACCCCGTTGACGCGGTTAGAGAGCTCGTTCGCGGGCTCCCTTTCCGCCTATTACACACCCGAGAACCGTTAACCGGATCTGACCCCGTTGATGACCCCGTTGACGAGAACCGTTAACCGGATCTGACCCCGTTGACAGCCGTCGATCCGCTGGGAAACACCAGCTCAACGGTGTACGACGCGGCAAACCGGAGAGTCGCAACGGTTGATCCACTTGGCACCATAGCAACAACTGTTTATGATATAGCCGACCGTCGGATCGCCGCCGCGGATCCGCTGGGCAACCGCACGAGCTTCGGGTTTGACGCCGCGAGCCGGCCGGTGACAACGACGAACGCCTTGGGGTTCGTTTCGACGACGGTCTTCGACCTCGCGAGCCGGCCGGTCGCGAGCGTGGATCCGCTCGGAAATATCACGACGACAGTGTGGGACGCGGCGAGCCAGGCTGTCGCAAGCATCAATCCGTTGAGTTTTATATCAACAATTATATATGATAGTGCGGGGCGCCGCGTGGCGAACGTGGATCCGATAGGAAACGCGCACACCACGGTGTATGACGCGGCGAGCCGAGTGATCGCGGCTGTCGATCCACTCGGGAACAGGTCTTCGACGCTCTACGACGCGGCCAGCCGGACGGTCGCCAATGTGGATCCCCTCGGGAATCGGACGAGCTTTGGGTTTGACGCGGCCGGCCGGCCTGTGACGACGACCAACGCCCTGGGGAACGTCTCATCGACGGTCTTCGACGCTGTGAACCGAGCAGTGGCTCGCGTGGATTCACTCGGCAATACCATCACCACGGTTTTCGACCAGGCAAGCAGGCCCGTGGCCAGCATCAATCCTCTCGGTTTCATCGCGACCAGCGTTTTTGACGCGGCGAGCAGGCTGATCGCCAGAGTCGACCCATTAGGCAATCGAATTTCCTTCGGCTACGACGCCGATAGCCATCAACTTAGCGTTACAGACGCATTGCTGAATATAAATAGTACCGTATACGACGCGGATGGCAGGGTCCTGGTCACCATCAATGCCAACGGGTTTGGCACGACCCAGGTGTATGACGCCGTGGGGCAACGCGTCGCGGTCATCGACGCGCGGGGGAACCGCAACAGTTTCGCGTGGGACGCGGACGGACGGCAAACCGGGACTACCGACGCCCTTGGCAATGTAATCACATACCAGTTCGACGCCGCGAGCCGGCAAACGTTGCGGATCGATGGCCGGGGCTTGCGGACGAGTTACGTCTACGATGCAGCCGATCGCCTCATTGGTCAGCAGTACCAGGATGGCACGCGGCTCACCCAGACCTACGACGCTGACGGCCGGCGTACTCTGCTCAACGATTGGACGGGCACGTACACCTCGACGTTTGATGCCGACAGTCGCCTGAGCGCCGTCGTGAACCCCGCCGGATTGATCATCACTTACAACTACGATGCGGTTAGCCAGCGCGCCACTATGAACCAGCCCACCGGAGTGTTTAGCTACGTTTACGATCCCGTGGGACGGATCAGCAATCTGACGAACCCGGAAGGCCATCCCACCACCTGGTCCTACGATGCGAATAGCCGTGTCAAGGCGAGCCTGCTGGCCAACGGAACGCAGGTTTCCTACGCGTACGACAACGCAGACCGAGTCGTGCTCTTGGCCAATATCAAGTCGAGTGGCTCGACGCTCTCGAGCTTCAACTATACCTACAATTCCGTCGGCAACCGCACGCAGGTTGTGGAATCGTCGGGAGACACGGTCACCTGGAGCTATGACCCCACCTACCAATTGACGAACGAGCGGCGGAGTGGCACGAACAGTTACAATATATCATATACATATGACTTTGCGGGGAACAGGACGCTGTTGGCGAGCAGTGGTGCGCTCACGACGAGCACTTTCAACGCGGCCGACGAGCTGGTGACCAGCCAGAGCAGCGCGGGTGTGACGACCAACGCGTACGACGGCTCCGGAAACTTGTTGACGTCTTTGGCACCAGGTAGCCAGCGCACGAGTTACACTTGGGATGGGGAGAATCGGCTTACGCAGGCGGCGTTGCCGGGCGGAATCGTGGACACGTTTACCTACTGTGGCGACGGCCAGCGCGTGCGAAAGCAAGACTCCGCAGGCACGATAAATCATCTTTGGGATCGTGGATCTACGTTACTCGAAACCGATGGCAGCAACAATACTGAGGTCGTCTACTCACGAGCGCCGGGGCGCACGACATGGTTTGCCCTGCCAAGGGGACCGATGGTATCGTGCGGATCGAAGTCTGTCGTTTACAGTCGTCTTCACCCTCACCTTGGAGAGGACCGCGAAAATGGGCAAGGATGCCACCCAAATTCGGACGGAATTTCACTCTCGTTTGGGCCGGATGGCTCGGGAACTCGCGAAGGAACTTTACCCGGATGGCCTTCCTAGAGGCACCAAGTTCTCGGAGTTGGAGACTATTGCCGGCGCGCTGGGCGATGAGATGGCCCGGCAACTGATCGAGATCAACGTTCAGGAGCAGGCCGACGACTGGCCCGAGGAGGAACTGGGCGAGTGCCCGGTCTGCGGAGGGGCTGCCCGCAAGGCTCCCGACGAGCCCCGCGTGCTAGTGACCACGCGGGGAGACGTGGCCTGGAAACAACGAGTTTTCAATTGCCCTCGCTGTCGGCGGGCTTTTTTTCCCTCAAAATCAAGCATTGGGCCTTGACCATACCGGTTTTAGCCCACGCGTGCAGCAGAAAATTGTCCATGCCGGCGTCAACAGTTCTTCCTATCAGCAGGGGTCCCGCGATCTGGCCGAACTGTCAGACTTGAAAATCGCCCCCAAACCGGTCGAGCGGATCGTACGCAAGATCGGCCAAGAGCGGATCGATCAACGTGACATGGCCGTCGCGGCGTACAAGCGGGTCCCCCTGATGGCTAAGGATGTCGTTGCCAACGCAAAGCGTCCCTCACCGTCTGTGGCGATGGTGTCGGTGGATGGTGGCCGGCTGCAAATCCGATCGGACCCGTCGGAGCCGAAGCAAGACAGTCATTGGCGAGAGTCCAAAGTCTCCGTCTTGGAAACCTATCAAAGCGACGTCCATGAAGCTGACCCCGATCCCGATGTGCCGCGCTGTTTTCTTGACCTGAAGCGGACCAAAGAGATGGTGCGAGGCTTGGGTCATCCTCTTCCGGTCGGCTTGGAGTTCGAGAGCGAATGCCCGCCGCACAAGCAGGACAAGGCGACGGGAGAGGGGCGTGGACGCAAGCCCCGTCCAGGCCGTCCTAAACGTCTGGTCCGCAGTGTCTTGGCCAGCCGAAAGTGCGCGGAAGAATTCGGCCCGATGGTGCATCAGGCGGCCTGGGAGCGGAACTTCTTCGGGGCGAAGCGAGAGGCTTTTTTGGGAGATGGTCTACCGGTGAACTGGACGATCCAGCGCCGGCACTTTGCATCCTTCACGCCGATTCTCGATTTCGTGCACGCCCTGAGTTACGTGTTCTCAGCGGCGTTCGCCGGGCGTCCCCAAGCCGAGGGGACGGAGGTCTATAAGCGCTGGATTCAAACCGTCTGGTCGGGTCAGGTGACGACAATCCTGACTGAGTTGGAAGAACGATCCGCGGCCATTGGTATGCCACCGTCGGAGTGCGCCGACAGCGACCCTCGAAAGCTCGTCTTCGAGTCGTTGCGTTACCTGAAGAACAATGCCGACCGAATGCGTTATGACGACTACCGTCGCCAAGGATTGCCCATCATGACCAGCGCGGTGGAGTCGGTGATCAAGATGATCAACAAACGCGTTAAGGGGAGCGAGAAGTTCTGGTCGGAACAGGGCGCTGAGGCAATCCTTCAACTGCGAGCGGACCATCTGAGCGAGACCGAGACCATGAACCGGTTCTGGGAGGCGCAGGGAGGCGCAGTGTACGCGCCGGACGCGGCTACCGCCGAGCGTCGTGAACAATTGTTAACTCAATCGATGTCGTGCGCCCCACGCACCGCTGCCGTACGCGTTTTTGATCTCACAGCAGCGAACTGGGACGCAATCGTACTACGTGATTGACGGGTTTGGGTCGGCCACTCAGCTCGTCGACAGCGTCGGAAACGTGACAGATCGCTATCTGTACGACTCCTTCGGAAATCTGTTGCTCGCTGGCACAACGGTCAACCCGTTTCGGTACCTCGCCCAAGTTGGATACTACTACGACTCGGACACGAACGATTACTGGATTCCGACGCACTATTACCGGCCAAGTTCAGGGCGTTTCCTCTCTGCCGATCACTCTTCACACTCGACTCTGCATGATACGAATCACTATGTATATTTGTCTTCAAATCCGTTGAGCTTGGTAAACGCGTATGCACCGTGGGTCGGCAATCCAAACGCGGAACCGCCGAAAAAGGACACGTGCGGCACGGATGAGGTCGACTGCATTCAGCGGGCGTTGACGAGCGCTCTTAAACTTCTAAGAAATACGGCTAACTGCTTTGATCCTTTGCTCGCCGCAACTATGTCGCAATGCAGTTCAAAGGAATTGAATGATTGTCTGATCGCAACACTTAAGAGCGCGGCGGTTTGCGTGTTTCAGCCCAGGCACAGGTCGATGCGACGGGAGCATCCAACGCATCGCTTACAATGCCGGCACCTGCCCTCAACTAAAGTCTGACGCTGCGCAGGAATCGTAAGGTCCTACCCGATCAATCCAGAGCAGCAGCCCAAGCGTTGCACGCCGTGTCACCATCCCGTACCATTTGCGAACAATTGTTCGGCGTGTGAAGAGCCCAAGAAATATACAAACATCATTGTCTTATGCAGGATGCCGAATTCCAAGGGCGGGGCGGATCCCAGTGGAATTGGAGTTCCGATCAATGACTTTTTCTGCAATGATATGGGCGGCAGCTTCGATTTGCTTATCGGAACATTAGTGCACGAAGCCGCCCATGGATGCGTGGGTACCCACAATACCACAAATCTTCCCGTTCAAAAAAACCGGAACGTTCCTGGCGATATCGAAAAAGATGCATGCGGACGGCCGGACGCGCGTAGCGTTGAAGCCGAATTCGCTAAATGTACGGACTTAGAACAGTAGTATGTTTCTAACCGGCCTTCTCTCCAGAGTTTTGCCTTGAGAGCCGACGGTGGTCGTGGGGACAGCTCAGCCGGCGCACGTGTCGTCTGCACGACGCAGCGGGTTCTTGGGGAGCCAACGGTGCGACATTTCCGACTGACGATTCGGGGCTGCATGCTGTTTGTCGCGATCTTCGGGATTCTCGCAGGGGGTCTCGTGGAGGTATCACGCGCTGTTGCTCTCAGGAAACAGTACCTAGCCCGAGCAAAAAGGTACGTTTGGGAGAACCACATATGGGACGCGGATGATCCCGACCCGGCGTTCGATGCGAGTTGGAATCGCGTCAGTGAGCACCACAAGCGAATGAGGGAATACAACAGCCGCATGTTCGAAAAGTACCGCCTCGCCGCGTCGCGTCCCTGGGTCAGATTGGAGCCTGATCCGCCCCCGCCTAAACGAGAGCCTTTTGTTCCGACCGACCAGTAGGAACGCGGCGAGCAGACGCTCATTCACCTGTGAAGTGGCGAAGCCACTCATGTTGAGCCCGCGAGCTGGGCGGCGCACGCCGATCGGCGCACCTGTCCCAGCCTATGTAGATCTTCGCTGACTGCACTCCAAGGCGGAAGATCGTTTGGCTGGGACCGATAAGCGGAATGGAGTCAATTTCGATCAACAAGACGGCAGCGCAGTTGGTAGTCGGCGAGGGTGGGCCGAGATCGGCGCGTACACCTACGTCGCTCAGCACGCTGCGAAAAGCGCCGAGTCAGATGGCGCCAGGAATATGGCGACAAGCCTGGCGCTACTATAGACCGTCTTGAAGGCGGTTGCCTCCCGACGCCCGCTTTCCATCAGCGACGTGCTGCCGCACCTTCACCGCCCACCCGCCGCCTTCGCAATCGCGCCAATCCGTCTAAAACCCTGGTCAAGGAACAAGGACAGGCAACGCAATATTGACTCGCGTCCGCGACGTGGGTAACACCTGTCGAGTCACCGAGGAGCATCGCGCCCATGACGATGGCTCGAGCGCATCGCGATGTTCCGACGCGCGAATCATGGCCGTGATCGTCCGGCTCTCCTCGTCCAGCGCCAGGCGATCTTGCTCGGCGGGGTTGGACACCAGGTAGAGAACCTTGACCCTTGCCATCGCGCGTCGGTCTCGTTTTCCTGTTTTTCGTGTGCAGAATTGTCCTTTCAATTCAGTCTAACGCAACGATTGACTTGCTGTCACGATTCCTCCCTCGACCGCTGGGCACCGTGGTTTTCGAGGAGTGCCACAACGGCGGCGGCATTTGCTGCATCGGCAACGTCGAGCGCGGTCAGTCCATTACCGGCCAGGATGCTGGGATCGGCGCCTTTCTCGAGCAGCAACCTGGCCAGCTCTTCGCGATTCAATGCCGCCGCCGTGTGCAACGGCGTGCCTTGCGGGATGTTCCAGTGATCGATTCGTTGGTTGACCGACTGGGGATCTTCGCGCAGTCTCGCTTCGACGTGGTCGCGGAGATCGAAGGAGACTGCATCGTGGAGATCCACGGAGCAGTGCGCTCCATCCACTGGCAGACCTCGGCCTGCTTGTTGTGATCTGCCCATGACAAGGGCGTCGCCGTGTACGGGTTGTTTCGGTCGGCGATGTCCGCGCCCTTGGCCACCAGGCGCTTGACCATCGGCGAGATCGCCGTCCCACGCGGCGCGATGCAGGGCCGTGCCGTGATTCACGCCGATCATATTCCAGTTGCCGTCCTTCTCGAGCAGGTAATCGACTGCGTCCTGGCGATGGTTGACGTATGCGAACAGCATCGCCAGCCCGATTGGATCGCGCGCGGACAGCAATTTGCCGGCCCGGCGCGGTCGCGACCGCAATTTCCCGTTGTTGTCGAAGAAATCGCGGAGCAGATCCATGCGACCGAGGGCCGCGGCGGCACAGATGTCCGGCTTCGCACCAAGGTCGATCATCTTCTCCGCGGCGCATGGCGCGTGGTTGGCCAGCGGGCCGTACAGTGCGCCTGGTTTTTTCACGTCAAACGCCGCACCGCGCTCGAGCAACAGCTCCAGAAGCGGTCCAGACGCGCCGGCATCGCTGGCGACTTTGCTGGTGACTAACAGCTCGACTGTCGTGCCGCCGTTGGGTCCCAGCGTCGAGTCGTTGACGAGAGCTCCGGCGTCCAGGATCAGCCGTGCGACTTCGACGATGTTCTGCGGGAGCGGCCCAAGCTTGCCAGAGAGCCTGCCCCGGTCGGGATTCCCTGCGACGTGATGCAGCAGTGTCGCGCCGGTGAAGTAATGGAACGGTGGCTCGAGATTGGTACGGGCGCGAACAGCGCCGGGTCCGACGCGAGAAGGCTGCGCAATCGATCGAGATCGCCGGCATCCAGCGCGGCGACAGCGTCGTCGAAGCGCGGGTGAGGTTTGAACTCGGCGACGCGGCCCGCAACCTCGACGTGGTGCTTGAGCAGCGCCCAGTGATCGAAGCCATATTCCCGGGCCAGCACCCGTTGGGCGTCGGCGAGCGCCAGGGGTTTCTCGAACACCGACTCGAGCGGCCGGCCTTTCAGGAGGGGATGGTGTGCGACGACGCGCGACGCGGCGGCACGACTGCCTTCGCGACAAGCGCGACGCAGCTCGTTGGCCTGGAGCTTGAGCTGAGCGAGACTCGGGTGGAGGGGAAGGGAACGCGTTGCCATGGGACGCTCCTTTCAGTTAGCCCGATGTCCGCATGCGGGCAGAAAGAAGCGCGTTCGGAGTCAAGGCCGGACTAGCAGGTGGGACTCGGTCCCTTTCCGCGGACGGGATGCGCCCTGCACGCTGACTTTCCACCGTAGCCCGCAGGCTTGGCGGAGTCAACGACTTCGATCATCTCGCCTCGATCAAGGTGCCGAGCCTTTTGGCGAGCCAGCCGGTCATCGTCTCCAGGTAGCCGTCCGCGAAATCGGGACCGGCGTCCTTCGATCGATCCTTGCTGCGCGGGACGACGACGGCGCGGTCGACCAGTGCCGGTGCCGTCTTGCAAAGGGAGTGGTCTGCACCCCGGAAGATCCGGACGAAAACGTCTCCGTTGCCCGCCGCCTTGAGGCCGCGCTCTATGATCGCGACTGACGGCTCGGGTGGGCCGTTGGAGGTGTCGCGATCTCCGTAGAGCACCAGGACCGGGCATCGTACGCGTGGCCACCAGGACGATGTGTCGTTTCCGACCATTCGGCGCACAATTCGAAACGCGCGACGGTCGCAGAAGTGGACTGCCCGGAACCACGGGAGCATTTTCACCGCATTCTGGGCATCCGCGAGGCGTTCGTAGGGAGCCGTTCCGCGGATCATGTTCATGCGCTTCCGTGCGAAAGCGACCGCTTGCTCGATATCGCCCTCGGCGAAGCGGGCGGCGCGCAGCTCGGCTTCCACGCGGACGGCGTCTTGCGTCCACACCGGCCCCTGCCAGCCGGCAACCTCGATCAGAAACGCGACGTCATCGGACAACGACGCCGCGAGGGGTGCCACGGTGCCGCCCTGGCTGTGACCCCACAGCCCGATCTGGTTCGGTCGGATATCTTTGCGGCCGCGCAGGTATCGGACCGCCGCAAGAGCCTCCTCCGCGGTCACGAAAGGTCTGAGTGTCGTAGTCTCCCGTCGACTTGCCGACACCCGGCTTGTCCCACGAGAGGCAAGCGAAGCCGGCTTGGGCAAAGTGCCGCCCGAGGGCAGGCGCGATGCCGCCGTAGTTGCGGTCGTGCCGGTCAGATCCAAGGATCATCACGATCGCCGGAGCCGGCTGCACGCTACGGGGCCGATAGAGCGACCCGGAGAGAATATCGTCGCCGTGCCGGAAGCTCACTTCCTCGATGACGACCGCGTCGTGCGGCGCCTGTTGCTCGCCGGCGGACGCGCACCGCCCTGCCCCGGATTGCGTGCCGATCATCACGAGGGCGACCGTCGTCGCGGCCAGCGCCGTTGTTCGATAAGTCATCGATCGTTCCCAGATGCCGCCGGTTTGCACGAGGATTGTACTGAGCTCACGCGTGCGTTCAGGTCCGGCCATCCGTGAAAGCGACAAACAGAATCTCCGCGCGATCTGAATCTGATTCGTGTGATCAATCGAATTTATTACAGTGGAGGCGGAGATGGCGGTTGGATCGCACTCGATCGCCGACCACCCTTGAGCCAACCGGCTCGCTTTTGGTCACCGCCCTGAGGATCTCATGTCGCGTCGCTTGATGCTCGCATCGCTCGTGATGGCCGCGACCGCCGGACAGTCTTCGGCCCAGCCGGTCTTCCACCGCGTCGAGACCCTCGAATGGCTGGCTGCGGACTGCCCGATCATCGTCCGGGGTACCGTCGCTGACTTCGCCCGCGACGTGGACGAACACGGTGACACGTGGGACACCGTCGTCGTCAAGGTACGAGAAACCATCAAGGGCGCGCACCAGCGATCTCACACGTTTGTGATCGGCAATCCTCGTGACTGGTCCTTGGAGAAAGCAGCTTTTCATCCGACGCTGATTGCCAAACGAAGTGCTTCGTATTCCTTGCTTTGGTCTAACGTGCTGACTAGGCCTCGTCATCGCCGATTGGTTCCGCGACCTTGATGTAGTACCCATTCGGGTCTTCAATCACATACTGTCGCGCATCCCATGGGCGGTCGGCGATATCCTGAACGACCGTCGCTCCGCGACGCTTGTGCTCGGCAAAGACGCCGTCAACATCCTCGACCCACAGAAAAACCTCGGGATGAAGCCCCGCTCGTTTCATCGTGTCCGCGAGAGCGCTGTCGTGCGCAATGTAGAGCAGCGCAGAGTCGCGCCGAACCCCGGCATATTCCGGAGGCTCGCCGTAAACAAAATGTACAGCAAAGCCGAGCACGCTCGTGTAGTACGTGATTGTCGAGCGAACATCAGCCGTCGCGATCACGGGAACGGCATCATTGTGTTTCATTGACGTGGGCACCACGAAAGTTCAAAGCCCATCCGACTCGATTCCGGCCGCATTCGCCGCCGAGCCAACGGTGCATCGCTGCCGAGCATGAGCTTTCGCGGCCCAATGAGCAAGGCCAGCAAGTCGCTGCCCGGCCGCGCGGGTTCCATCAGCATCGTCCTTTGATGTCCGCCGCGCTTTTGCCGGACAGATACGTCTCCATCCGTCCGGCAACCCCTTCCCCCGGTCAATGCGTCGATCATATACTGTTCAAAATTACACTGAGTGCCGATGGGGGAATCAACGATGCTGGCACTGGAGAAGCTCTTTCGTCTGGAGATTGAGTTCCACCGCCGATTGCGAATTGCCGCCGCCGGCACCGCCGAAGCCGGCGGCTTGCACACGAGCTACGCCCTGCAGAGCGGCTACGAGCTGCTGCTGCGTGCCGCAGGAACTGTGAGCGCGTCAGAAATCGAGCGACTCAGCACGCGCCTCCTGATGGCCGGCGATTCGCGAGATGTCCTGGCTGCCCGCGACTCCCTCGCGCGACTCGTCGGCCTGCACGCTCGCGACGCGTGACTGCGGTGCGCGGCGGTTGCCGCTCTGACGCCGGGATCGGCCTGAGGCTTCCCGAGCGGTTGGCGGGGCATCAGCAGAATCCGCCGGTCGTCCGCGATTGACGAGGGCCGTTGTAAGATCTCGGGCCAAACAGCCGTATGTCATGACGTTCGGGCAACGATCTGTTTCGTCGATTGTGGGTGCACGTTGAGAGTGCCCAACATTTTTTGGCTGCGGTTTTCGCCGTTTGAGCGGAAACACGATTAACTAAGTGTGCGCGTCTCGCGGGCGGAGTGTTTTGAGGTGTGCCGCCGGTTGTGAGAGGCGCAGCGGATGCATTTCGCCGAGACCGCGGCGGCTCTGGCCGCGCCGAGATGAGCCGTTTCTCTTCCCATCACTCGCGTTTCGCACGCGACGGTTCGTGGTACCCCTCGGCCCAGGGATTGATCGGTCGCGGGGCACAACAAGGGAGCGACAGCGATGAGCAATTCGAGGTATTCGCGCCGCGAATTCCTGGGAGTGGCGGGCGGCGGGTTGGCCCTGGGGGCGGGGGCATTCGCAACGCGTGCCCGGGGCGATCTTCAAGATCCTGGTCAGCATCCACCGACGACGGACCTGCGCGTGAGGCGCAACATTGCAGACTTCACACCACAGCAGCTCGCGACGTTGCGGAAAGGAGTGGCGGTCATGGCCGAACGGCCGCTGGCCGACCCGACGAGCTGGCAATTTCAAGCCAACGTCCACGGAATGCCCGGCCCGAGGTTAAATCCTCTCTGGAAGCGCTGCGAGCATGGGACGCTGCTATTCCTGGCGTGGCATCGCGGCTACCTTTTCTTTTTCGAGCGGATGCTGCGCAAGGCCGCCGGCGACGATTACCTCACACTTCCTTACTGGGATTGGACAGCGAGCCCGTCGGTACCACTGGCTTATCGCGAGCCGGCCGACTCGACAAACCCGCTGTTCCACGAGCGCGACATCAACGATGGCTCGCTGATCCCGCCGCAGTTTGTCGTCGACGACCTGAACACGGCGCTGTCGCAGCTCGGCTTCGACGGGTTCAGCCCGTCGCTGGAGGACAGCCCGCACGGGCAAGTGCACGTCTTCGTCGGCGGCGACATGGGATCGGTACCCACGTCGGCGCGTGACCCGATCTTCTGGCTGCACCACTGCAACATCGACCGTCTGTGGAATCGCTGGTTGAACTCCGGCGACGGACGCATGAACCCGACCGATTCCACCTGGCTCAATGTCGAGTACTCGTACGCCGACGAGACCGGCCAGACTGTGACCGTCAAGGTTTCAGACATCGTCAGTTCGGCCGGGCTGGGATATCGCTACGACGACGTTCCCAATCCCGCGGCCATGACGCCGGCACCGCACGCCGTGGCCGCGGCCGCGGTGGCCGGACATCCGCCGGCCTCCGGCGGCCACGCGGAGTCTCAGGTGCCGGGGACGATCGTGGCGTCATCCGTGGCGGCGGGAACGCCGGAAGGTGCGCCGGCTGCGGTACCGACGGCGCTGCCCGAATTGCCGGCGAAGTCGCTCGGCTTCGAGCCGGCGACGATCAAGCTCGAGGTCGCCGAGCCAGCCCAGGCGCCGTTGCGCGAGGCGGTCATGGTGGCCCACGCGACGCGCCCCGGCCGGATCCTGCTGGACATTCAAGGCCTGAGCGTGGCCGCGCCTCCCAAGTTCACGTATGACGTGTACTTGAACGTTCCGGAGGGTGATGTTGCTCCGGAGCGGCTGCGCATGCATCGGGTCGGCTCGATCAACTTCTTCGGCAAGGGGGCCGCCGCCGACCACGAGCACGCGTCGTCAACCTTTCACCAGACTCTGGATGCCACCGCCACGGTCGCTCACCTGCGCGAGCTTGGTGCGTGGGATCCAAAGCACATCTCCGTGACCCTTCGTCCCATGACCGTCGTTGCTTCCGCCGAGAAGGCGGCGGCCGTTCGCGACCGCGCGGCTGCCTCGGCCGCGGCCGCCAAGATCAGCTACAAGCGAGTGAATCTCGCATTCCGCCCTGAGCTTTCTCCACCACCAGCAATTTGCGAAAGGAAAGTAACACCATGTGCCGCAACCCGATGCAGTGCATTCTACCGCCGTATCTGCTGAAACGATTGCTCGATCATCCGGACGAAGAGATCCGCGCGGCCGGCCGCCGCTCGTTGATTGGCACCACGCGGCTGCGCGAGACCCGCGACTCTTGGGCCAGATGGCGCCGCCGGTGCCGGCAGGGGTCAAGCGCAGGACGATCTACGACGCTACACACGGCACGACCCTTCCCGGGACGCTACTGCGAGGCGAGGGTGACCCGGCCTCGTCCGATCCGTCCGTGAACGAGGCGTATGACGGCCTGGGTGCGACGTACGACTTGTTCAAGAACATCTTCGATCGCAACTCGATCGACGATCGCGGCCTGCGTCTGGATGCGTCGGTCCACTACGACCGCGGCTACGACAACGCCTTCTGGAACGGACGGCAGATGGTCTTCGGCGACGGCGACGGGCGGCTCTTCAACCGCTTCACCGTCGCGGTTGACGTCATCGGCCACGAGTTGACGCACGGCGTCACCGAGAAGACGGCCAACCTCGAATATCACAACCAGTCGGGTGCTCTCAACGAATCGTTTTCCGACGTTTTTGGCTCGCTGGTGAAGCAGTATGCACTTGGCCAATCGTCCGACAAGGCCGACTGGTTGATCGGCAAGGGATTGCTGGCAACGAGTATTCACGGCGTTGCGCTGCGATCCATGAAGGATCCCGGGACCGCCTTCGATGATCCGGTCCTTGGCAAGGACCCGCAGCCGGGTCACATGAGTGACTACGTCCACTCGACGGACGACGACGACGGCGACTACGGTGGTGTCCACACCAATTCCGGCATCACCAATCACGCCTTCTACCTGGTCGCCACCAAGATCGGCGGCAACGCCTGGGAGGCCCCCGGCCACATCTGGTACAACACCCTGCTCCGCTTGTTCGAAAAGGCCGACTTTACCGACTGCGCCAACATTTCGCTGCATGTTGCCGGAGAACTTTACGGCTCGACCTCATCGCAGGCCAAGGCCGTGCGCGAAGCGTGGACCGAAGTGGGCGTCGCCCCCGCGACAACTGCCGTCGGCCCACGCCGACGAGGCAAAGTGGCCGCGCCGGCACGCGCACTCAATGGCGAAGTCACTGTGCATTTGAAGCGTGTGGTTGACGAGCTCGCGAGCGTCGCCAAGCTGCTCGAGGACATCAAGTCGAGGTAAACTGCCGACACTCCCTTCTCCTCAGGGCTTGCCCCGCTTGGGTATGCTCTGGGGAGGAGAGGAGGTTTGCACGCATGTCCGATCAGCCAATCTCGCGCATCGAATGCCAGCGATCGGGGGGGTTCGCCGCTCCGGCCGCAAAGCGAGTCGACACGATTGAGACCAAGGATCTTTCGCAGACGGACCGCGATCACCTGGCGTCGCTGGTCTCGGCCGCCCGATCGGCCCCTGCGCCCACTGGCGAGCCGCGTCCTGATGCCTTCCACTACAAGATCACCATCCACGACGACTGCGGCGGATCTCACGTCCTCCGCGCCTCCGACCAGGCGATGCACGACTCTGTCCGCCGCCTGGTTGACTGGCTCAAGGAGCACGCGAAGCCCAGCCGGTAAGCTTGAGGACGCCGCGAGATGATCCGGCGCTTTTTCTTCGCCGTCTTCGTGCTTTCACTCGTCGCCTCCGGCGCAAATGCCCAAGGAGTGGTCATCTTCGTTCGTCACGCCGAGAAGGCCGACGGATCGAGCGACCCAGACCTTTCAACTGCCGGAATGGCGCGGGCGACGGCTCTGGCCACCATGCTTCGCGACGCCGAGATCGACGCAATTTACGTCAGCCCTTTCCGCCGCACACAACAAACCGCCGCCCCGCTGGCCTCGCTCACCGGCCTGACACCCAAGATTGACCCGCAAAGCGACGCCGACGCACTGGCGAAGACCCTGCGCACCAAACACGCGGGGGGGCGTGTGCTCATTGTCGGCCATTCCGATACGATCCCCGCCATCCTCAAGTCACTGGGCCATGCCCCGACCATCCCGATCAAGATCGACGATTCGGAATTCGACCACATGTTTTTGGCCGCCGTCTCGGCGGCCGGTGCGCCTGCCGTGGCCCATCTCCGCTACGGAAATTGACGAGCAAGCGTGGGGCCCGCAGCCGTGTGACAACCTTGATCGGATCGTGACGGGTGAGAGGAGACCGTCACGGGTTCGCCGCCCGATTTCGGCCGCTCGGTGGAATGGCTCGAAAGAATCTCTGTCCGGCCTCGCCATCATTCGGCAATAGTCATGATGGGAGGTCTTGCCATGCACACTTCACGCCGCGGTTTCACGCTGATCGAGCTTCTGGTGGTAATCGCCATTATTGCCGTGCTGATCTCGCTGTTGCTGCCGGCAGTCCAGGCGGCGCGAGGCGGCCCGCCGCATTCAGTGTACAAACGGGATGAAGCAGATCGGTCTGGCAATTCACAACTATATTTCAGCGTTTGACGTGTTGCCGCCGGCCGGCAGCGTCGACATCAACGGCAATTCCCAGGGCAGCGGACTCGTGCCGCAGACGGCGTCGATCCACATGCGGCTGACCAACTACCTGGAGCAGCGGGCCGTTTACGACGCCTATAATTTCGCGCTCGCGGACGTGACGGCCGGAAGCGCCGTCCCCGCGAATACAACCGTCATGTCGATCAATATTCCAGGTTATCTTTGCCCATCCGACGCGAACCCCGGCAGCACTCAAAACATCGCCGTTGGCTACAACGTGCCGGTCGCCTGCATCAATTACTCTGTCAACGGCGGCACCAACCGGCAGAACTCCGGGGGCTCAGCCAGCGGCGTGGCGTGGTGGCTGGGCGGCAACCCCATGTATGGAACCCGCGTCGGATTCGCGAACATCACCGATGGCACCAGCAACACGGCCGCGTTCAGCGAGTGGATCAAAGGGAAATCGGGCCAGAACTCGCTCGGGCTCAACCTGGTGTACATGATCCCCCAGTACACCAACGGGGGAGCGCAAAACGACTACAGCCTGTGCACCGCATCGACGACTCCGCTCTGGGATTTCAAAGGAGAATACTGGACGCTCCAGGATTCCGGCCGCGGCGGCCCGTACTACCACGTCATGCCGCCGGACCATGCCGCCTGTGCGACGAGCGCCGGCTTCGGCAACGTCGACTCGTTCATTGGACCGAGCTCATATCATCCCGGGGGCGCTAACGTGCTTCTCATGGACGGCTCGGTTCGGTTTGTGAAAGCCAGCGTCGGACTCGCGACCTGGAACGCCTTGGGAACCCGGGCTGGGGGTGAGGTCATCAGTGCGGATGCTCTCTGACGCCTGGTGCACCGTGAATCGCTGACGCGGGATCTCGGTCCGAGGAAAGGTCGCGGGGCAAGCGTCGCCGATGCTTCAGTCGCGGGGCGGCCGGGGTCCAAAACCGGCGCGCGGCCTCTGCCGAATTGAGGGCGATGCCGGCGATTTCCCGCTGGTGGGATTGGCCATGATGCCTCGAAATATTCGGCATCCTGCCACTTGTACGCGCCATTGGGATGTGCGAAACCAATGGCGGATGAAATGAGCAATTCCAAAATCGGACTCGTTTCGAGATATCCCGGTTCGATTGAAGGGAGATGAGCGATATGAACGACGAACAAAAGGGCGGCAACCGGCGTGAGTTTCTGAGGGACGCGGGCGCCGCTGCCGGCGGGGCCGCCTTGCTCACGACGAATCAGCCGGCCGGCGCACAAACACCCCAGACGAAGCCGGCTCCGGCAAAAGGCGACGCGATCGATTTTCGCGCAGCGGCTCCCGCCGCCACCGGATTGATCGAGCTGGGGCCCCTGGCCGAGTTGCCGGGCACTTGGATCGGAGGTGGCTTCAATCTGATCTCGCTCCCGGATTTTCACGATCAGAAGCCGTTCCGCCTGCAGATCAATGCGACCGTGGAAATACTGGAATTCACCAAGATCGGTGGTAAGATCCCGAACCGCGGCTCCGGGCAAGACGACATTTTTTTGTTCGGGGTCACGTATCTTCAACGCGTCAGCGACGCCATTACGAATGGCGCGCTGCACGTCGAGCCAGGCCTGTGGCTGCATGTCCCCCCCACAGCCGTACCGAACAACCCGAAGGAGACCGTGGTTCGCCAGGGCACTATTCCCCACGGTGACTCGCTCCTGGCGCAGGGCGACGTGATCCCGCCGGTGGCCGGCGGCCCGATCATCAATCCCGTGGACTCGACCCCGGTTCGAAACCCGGCAGGTGCTCCGCTGGGTGCCGCGTATCTGGCACCGTTCGTCAATCCACCTTTGCCACCCGGGTTCAAACCGCCGTTCATCAAGAATCCGAACCTGGCGCTGCAAGAAGCGATTCTGGGGCAGAACATCACGAAGACGGTCGTGCTAGCCATCTCCACGACGCCTAACGGCGGCGTGGTCAACATTCCGTTCGTGGTGAGCAATGCCACCGCGACCAAGCTCGACGCGATCTTCTGGATCGAGACGGTTCAGCAACCCGACGGCAGCAAGTTCATGCAGCTTCAGTACACGCAGACGGTCATCCTGAACTTCCTTGGAATCGACTGGCCGCACATCTCAGTGGCCACGCTGGTCAAGCAGTAGTCGCTGTTGATTTGGTCGATCGGATGATGCAGCCCTGCATCCTTCCCGCGCGCGCGGACCGCGTCCAGAGGCATGAGCGACGCCGTCCGCGCGCACCGCGCGAGACTCCTGGGAAGCCGGTCGCCTGCTGACCCTGTCTGCGGTACAATGGATGAAGCCGTGGAGTGTCGGCCCGAGCTCCGCCCGGATGCTCGGTCACGGCGAATCCTACCCACAAATCGGCGCATGCCCAGTCAGGAGAATTCGTTGATGCGCCTGCCCAGTCATTCGTCCTCCGGGCGTCTCGCCCACTTCCCAGATCAAGGCCGGCGGGTCGGTCTTGTGGCTGCCGGGATGGGAGCGCTCGTGTGGGCAGCCCTGGTATCGGCTGGCGGCGCGGCGTCTGCAGCCGACGGCCCGGCGCTGGAATACAACCGCGACGTGCGGCCGATCCTGGCCGAGAACTGCTTTCCCTGCCACGGTCCGGACAGTGCCGCACGCAAGGCCGACTTGCGGCTGGATCGTCGTGACGTGGCGATCGAGGCCGGCGCCATCACTCCGGGCGATGCCGAGGCGAGCGAGTTGATTGCTCGCATCAACGCCCAGGATCCCAAGGAGGTGATGCCGCCGCCTGTGACCTCGAAGACACTGACCGCGCGCCAGAAGGATGTGTTGCGGCGCTGGATCGCCGAAGGAGCTCGCTATCAAGCGCTCTGGTCGCTCATACCGCCCAAGCGGGCCGATTTGCCGAGCGTCACCACTACAGCGTGGGCGCGCAACCCGATCGATCGCTTTGTGCTGGCGAAGCTCGAGGAAAACGGCCTGAGCCCCGCACCCGAAGCCGATCGGAGAACGCTGGCCCGCCGGCTCTCACTCGACCTCACGGGCCTGCCGCCGGACCCGGCTGACGTCGAAGCGTTTGCGAGCGATTCGGCGCCCGAAGCTTATGAAAAGCTCGTGACCCGGTTTCTGGACTCGTCACGATGGGGCGAGCATCGTGCCCGCTACTGGCTCGACGTCGCGCGCTATGCGGATACGAACGGATTTCACTTCGACAACTTCCGCGAGGCCTGGGCGTATCGCGATTGGGTGATCGGTGCCTTCAACCGCAACCTGCCGTTCGACGCGTTTACCGTCGAGCAACTGGCCGGCGACCTGCTGCCTGGCAGCACGCTCGAGCAAGGGGTCGCATCGGGATTCAATCGCTGCAACATGACCACCAACGAAGGTGGGAGCATCGCCGAGGAGTACCGGGTTCTCTACACCCGTGATCGGACCGAGACTGTCTCGCAGGTGTGGCTGGGCCTGACGGCCGGCTGCGCGGTCTGCCACGATCACAAGTTCGACCCGATCACCCAGCGCGAGTTCTACGAGCTGTCGGCATTTTTCAACAATACGACCCAGCCGGTCATGGACGGAAACATCAAGGACACGCCGCCCATCGTCTTCGTGCCGGGCGCGGGCGACCGCGACCGCTGGCTGGCGTTGCCGGCCAAGCGCAGCTGGCGTCCGAAATCAGATCGACGCGCGCAAAGAGTCAGCCAGGGCGGATTTCTCGAAATGGCTGGCCGCGGCCGATCCGAAAGAGCTGACGGCCTCGATCCCGACCGGAGGCCTGAAGCTGGCGGCGGTCACGCCCGAGGCCGCAAGCGCCCAGCCGGCCGGCAAAGCCCTTGAATTCGCCGATGCGGGAGACTTTGAAAAAGACCATCCTTTCTCGTACGGGGCCTGGGTCAAGCTACCGAAGTCGGGGCTCGTCGGCTCGGTTCTAGCCCGGATGGACGACGGGCGAAACTACCGGGGCTGGGACCTTTGGCTGGAGAACGGGAAAGTGGGGGCTCACCTCGTCAACGAGTGGCCGGGGAAAGCCATCAAGGTCGTCGCCGCGGGCGCGGTGCCGCCCGGCGTCTGGACCCACATCTTCGCGACCTACGACGGATCAGGCCGAGCCTCCGGGCTGAAGCTCTATGTGAACGGACTACCGCAGACGACCGAGACCGAGGTCGACACCCTCACACGGTCGATTCGCACGGAGGTACCGCTCAAGATCGGGCAGAGGAACACGGCTTCGCGACTGGAACAGGCGATGATTCACTCCGTCCGGATCTACGATCGCGCCCTGCGCCGGGTGAGGCCGCGCAACTCGCCGGCGCCGGCCGTGCCGCGGCACTCTTGCGAGTTCCGGCCGAGCAGCGCTCGAAAGAAGAGCAAGAGGGGGTCTTCGCCTGGTGGCGCGAGGTGATTGACCCTGCATCGCGACATCTCCGCGAGCAGCAGGCGGCCCTCCAAGAGGAAGAGGCCGGGATCAAACGGCGCGGTACGATCGCCCACGTGATGCATGAGCGCAGCGAGCCGGCGATGGCGCATGTGCTGTTCCGTGGCGAATACGACAAGCAGCGCGACCCAGTCAAGCCCGACACGCCCGACGCACTACCCCCGTTGCCAGAGCGCCTGCCGAAGAACCGGCTGGGACTGGCGCAGTGGCTGATCCTTCCCGAAAACCCGCTGATGGCGCGGGTCACGGTCAACCGGTTCTGGCAGGAAGTGTTCGGAACTGGGCTGGTGCGCACGACGGGCGATTTTGGAGTGAGCGGCGAGCTACCTTCGCATCCCGAGCTTCTCGACTGGCTGGCAGTCGAGTTTCGCTCGTCGGGCTGGGACGTGAAGGGGCTGTTCCGGCTGATCGTCGAATCAGCGACCTACCGGCAATCGGCCGCGGTCACGCCGGAGAAGCGCGAGAAGGACCCGCACAACCGGCTGCTTTCGCGCGGTCCGCGGTTTCGCATGGACGCCGAGATGATTCGCGACGCTGCCCTGGCATCCAGCGGGCTCCTGGTCGGCAAGATCGGCGGGCCCAGCGTCAAGCCTTACCAGCCCGAGGGTGTGTGGGAAGCCGTGGCCATGCCGGAAAGCAACACGCATTTCTATCGTCCCGATCACGGCGACCGCGTGTACCGCCGCAGCCTGTACACGCTCTGGAAGCGAAGCGCACCTCCCGCGTCGCTCGAAGTGTTCAATGCACCTTCGCGCGAGGTTTGCACCGTGCGCCGCGAGCGGACCAATACCCCTCTGCAGGCGCTCGTGACGCTGAATGATCCTCAGTTTGTCGAGGCGGCCCGGGCGCTTGCGCAGACCTGCGCTGGAGCGCGGCGGCCTGACGGCGGATCACCGCATCAACTGGATTGCCAGGCGCTTGCTGTCGCGGCCACTCGAGGCCGAGGAGCTTGCCGTCGTCCAGGGTTCGCTCGCAAAGCTGAGCGCGTTCTATCAGTCACACCCTGAGGACGCCGGCCGGCTGGTCACCGTCGGTGAGTCGAAGGCCGATCCCGCGCTCGAGCCGGCAACCCTTGCCGCCTGGACGATGCTGGCGAATGAATTAATGAATTTAGATGAATATATTAATAAATAATTGGTAGGCTGTCAAGAACCGTGGGCATAGCGGCGTGGAATGTGAGTACGGGGTCGCGGGCAATGCGGACGGCTGTCGCGCTCGCGAATCCCTGAGCTCGATCGCTTAAATCTTCCATGCCTCCTGCACACTGCCGATTTCGTACCAGGAGCGAGCCAATGAACCCGTTTCACGAATACATCCGCAATGAGACTCGCAGGCAGTTCTTGAGCCGCGGGTCTAACGCGGTGAGCTGGGCGGCGCTGGCCACGCTGCTGGGGCGGGAGGGGCTGGCGTTGCCGGCGGAGGCGGGCGACGCCGGAGCCAAGGCCGGAGCCGCGGCGTCACCGACGGGAGGCCGGATGCTGCCTGGGCGACTTCCATTTGCCCCCAAGGCCAAGCAGGTGATTTACCTGCACATGGTCGGCGGGCCGCCGCAGATGGATATGTACGATTACAAGCCCGTGATGGGACAGTGGTATGACAAAGACCTCCCTGACTCGGTGCGGATGGGTCAGCGCTTGACGACCATGACCTCGGGCCAGAAACGGTTTCCAATCGCCCCATCCAAGTATAAATTTGCCAGGCATGGAGCGTGCGGCATGTCGGTGTGCGAGCTGTTGCCGTACACGTCCAAGATCGTTGACGACATGTGCTTCATCCGGAGCATGCACACCGAGGCCATCAATCATGAGCCGGCAATCACGTACATGCAGACGGGCAACCAGATCACGGGCCGGCCATGTTTAGGCGCGTGGGTATCGTATGGCCTGGGCTCGCTCAATGACAACCTCCCGACCTTTGTGGTGCTGGTGGCCAAGCCGACCAATACCGAGCAGTTGCAGGCCATTTCCGCGCGGTTGTGGTCGTCGGGCTATCTGAGCGGCGAGCACGCCGGCGTGTCATTTCGGAGCGGGGGTGATCCGATTCTTTTCATCAACAACCCTCCAGGGGTTTCCCCCGAGGTCCGTCGGGAAACGCTCGACGGGCTCAGAGCCTTGAACGAGATGAATTATCAGAAGGTGGGCGACCTCGAGACCCACACCCGCATCGAGCAATACGAACTGGCGTTCCGGATGCAAGCCAGCGTACCGGACCTTACGGACATCGCGAGCGAGCCCGACTCCACGTTCAGGCTCTACGGCGAGGAAGCGAAGAAGCCGGGGACCTTCGCCCATTCCGCGCTCCTGCGCGGCGCATGGTCGAACGCGGCGTACGGTTCGTTCAGATCTACCATAACAACTGGGATACGCACTTCAATGTCGGCGGCCGGCTCCCCAGCCAGTGCCGCGACGTCGATCAGCCGTGCTGGGGGTTGATCCACGACCTCAAGTCCCGGGGGCTTCTCGACGAGACCCTGGTCATCTGGGGGGGCGAGTTCGGCCGGACCATTTATTCTCAAGGCGGTCTCAGTCACAGCAATTACGGCCGTGACCATCATCCGCGGTGCTTCACGATGTGGATGGCCGGCGGCGGCTCGAAGCCGGGCGCAATCTATGGCGAAACCGACGACTTCTCGTACAACATCGTCAAGGACCCGGTGCATATCCGCGATTTCCACGCGACGGTGCTACGACTTCTCGGCTTTGACCATCAGCGGTTCAGCTATCGCTACCAAGGGCTCGACCAGCGCCTGACCGGCGTCGAGCCCGCGCGGGTGATCAAAGACCTGCTGGCGTGAGCGATAGTATCCTCTCGATGCGGCACTGCCGGACGAGTTGCTCGTAAGTCGCCACGGGGTACTCGCTGTCATGGGCTCGAGCCTTCCGTCCGCGATGGTTGTTACACTTGCAGCCGTGACCCTGGCGGTCGGACTGCGCGCGTGCCCTGGCGGCACCGTCCAAGCGGAACCGGTGCGGCTGATTTTCGACACGGACATCTGCGGTGATTGCGACGATGTGCTGGCTCTGGGGATGATCCACTCGCTCCAGACGCGCGGACTGTGCCGGCTGCTGGCGGTGACGATCAGCGTGGATCACGAGCTGGCCGCGCCGTTTGTGGAAGCGGTCAATACGTTCTACGGTCGCGGCGCGATCCCGATTGGCGTGGTGGGCAAGGGCGGCGTGGTCGAGAAGAGCGCATTCCTGTCACTGGTCAACGAAAAGGATGGCGATCAGTACCGCTATCCTCACGGGCTGTCTTCGAAGCAGCCGAGCGCGACGGACGTCTTGCGCGCGACACTGGCGGCCCAACCCGATCACTCGGTGGTGATCGTGCAAGTCGGGTTTTCGACAAACCTGGCTCGGCTGCTGGACTCCGCGCCGGATCAACATTCGCCGCTTGACGGACGTGCGCTCGTGAAGAAAAAGGTGAAGTTGCTCTCGCTGATGGCTGGGGCGTTTCAATCCATCGAGGGAAACCCCCGTTACCTGGAGTACAACGTCGTCAGGGATGTCTCGAGCGCTCGGAAACTGGCCGAGCAGTGGCCGACGCCGATGGTTTACAGCGGGTTCGAGATTGGCATCGCCCTGCCCTACCCTGCGACGAGCATCGAGCGTGATTACGGCTACGTGCCGCATCATCCGCTCGCGGAAGCGTATGTCCGTCGCAATCCGCCACCGCACAATCGACCAACCTGGGACCTGACAAGCGTGCTGGACGCTGTACTCGGCGATCGCAAGTATTTTGAGTATTCCCCGCCCGGAAGGGTCACTGTCGATCTCGACGGATCCACGCGATTTGAAGAGGCCGCGCAGGGAAGCCACCAATACTTGATCTTGCGGTCCGAGCAAAAACTGCGCGTGCTCGAAGCAATGGTGCAGCTCGCCAGCCAGCCCCCCGCACGAGTCGAAGGCGCCAAGCAATGAATCCCACCCAGGCAGGACATGGGGCTTTCGGGCGCGTGACGTTTCCCCGGCTGTACTGGGCGGCTGTGCTGCTGGCTTCGATCAGCGGCTGCGGCGGCACGCCGGAGTCGGAGCGCAGCGCGGCACCAAAGTCGTCGTCGGGCCGTCCGCGGATCGCGCTTGTGATGAAGTCGCTGGCCAATGAATTCTTCGCGACGATGGCTGAGGGAGCCCGGCGGCACGAGCGCGAAAACGCCGGCACATACGAACTGATCGCAAGCGGCATCAAGGATGAGCGCGACCTGAGCCGCCAGGTCGGGCTGGTCGACGAGATGATTGCACAGGGAGTCGACGCCATCGTGATCGCGCCCGCGGATTCCAAGGCGTTAGTATCCGCTTGCAAGCGCGCACAACAGGCAGGGATTGTCGTGGTGAATATCGATAACAAGCTCGACCAGCAGGTGCTCGCCGACCAGGGAGTGAAAATCCCGTTTGTCGGTCCCGACAATCGCGCAGGCGCGCGCAAGGTCGGCGGCTTCCTGGCAGAGCGGTTGAAGGCCGGTGACGAGGTGGGGCTGCTGGAGGGAATCCGTACCGCCTTCAACGGGCAAGAGCGCAAGCTAGGGTTCGAGGACGCGATGAAATCGGCTCGAATCACGATCGTCGACTCTCAGACGGGCCAGTGGGAGATGGACCTGGCCAACCGCGTCGCCTCGGCGATGCTGGGCGAGCACCCGCGCCTGCGGGCGATCTTGTGCTGCAACGACAGCATGGCACTGGGCGCGCTGGCTGCGGTCAAGTCGACTGGGCGGCGGGTGAAGTCTTGATCGTCGGATTCGACAACATCGCCGCAATCCGGTCGGCCGTGAGCGACGGCGCGGTCCTGGCGACCGCCGACCAGCACGCCGATCAACTGGCCGTGTACGGAATCGAGCTTGCCCTCAGGCTGCTTCGGCGAGAAGCTGCTCCCGAAGACATGGAGACCCCCGTCGACCTGATCACGGCGGAAACGGTTGGTCGTCGAAAAGGATGACCCGGACGAACGGCATCCGCTGCGGAGCCAGGTGGTCGAGTTTGGTGAGCGACTTCACGAGAAACCCGAAGTCCGAATCTCAGCCCGCGACCGAGAATCTCCGTACCAGCGGGCTCGCTCGCTTTGCCTCGGCGTCGGGTGGTTGGACGGACCTGCTGGGCATGGTCGTTGTGCTGGGCATGCTGGTCGTATTCTTCGGGCTCTTCAGCCGGCACTTCTGGACGCTGCGGACGCTTTCGAGCGTCATCAACCAGGTTCCCGACCTGCTGGTGATCGCGGTCGGCATGACGCTGGTGCTGATCGCAGGCGGGATCGACCTGTCGGTGGGCTCGGTGCTGGCGCTCTCGGGCGCTGTGCTTGGGATCGCGGTCGTGGACTGGGGCTGGCCCTTGGCGGCGGCGGTGATATTGTGCCTGGGCGTTGGGGCCGCCTGCGGGTTCGTGAGCGGAGCAGTGACGGCCGCGTGGTCGATCCCATCATTCATCGTCACGCTGGGAATGATGGAGGTGGCGCGGGGGGCGGCATATCTCGTTACCGGCTCGCAGACCAAGTACATCGGGCCGGCGATCGAGGGAATCGGGCAGCCGGTGGCCGGCCTGGGGGTTTCGCCAGCTTTTGTGATCGCGATCGTGGTGGTTGCGCTCGGTCAGATACTCTTGAGCCGGACTGTCTGGGGCCGGTACATGGTGGCCGTGGGCGCGAACGAGCAGGCCGCGCGGTTTGCGGGGATCGGCACGCGACGCATCAAGCTGGCAACCTTCGTGATTTCAGGCTTGCTGTCTGCCGCCGGCGCCGTGTTCCAGGTAGCCAGGCTATCGTCGGCCGATCCCAACGGCGGGTCGGGCATCGAGCTGGCCGCGATCGCAGCGGTCGTGATCGGCGGCACGAGCCTGATGGGAGGCCAGGGATCGGTACTGCGGTCGTGCCTTGGCGTCTTGATCATCGCCGTGCTCCAGAGCGGCCTGGCCCAGGTCGGCGCGAGCGAGCCGACCAAGCGACTCACCACCGGCGCCGTCATTGTGCTGGCAGTGATCGCGGATGTGCACCGCCGCCGCTGGACCCAGACCGCCGTCGCTGCGTACGCATGGCTGTCGCCACGCTGGCGACGAAAGCGAAGCTGAGATTCCGCCTCGAACGGACGTTATTCGATTCGCCCGAGCCCCCGTGAGCGGCTCCGCTCGAACATCAGCTTGAAGAACAGGATTGCGAGCGTCAGGTAGAGAATGTTGAGGACAAAGCTGATCGCAAGCGCGCCGAACGGCGGAGGGCCTCCTCGCAAGACCTGGCGCATGCCCTCGAACACGTACGTCATCGGCAGGACGGCCGACACGCGCTGGGCCCAAGCAGGAAGTGCGCTCACCGGATAGAAGACCGCGCTGAAAGGCGCAAGCGCGAAGCCAAACATCCAGGCCAGTCCCTGGAGATTCCGGCCGTAATAGATGATCAAGGCGGCGGAAGCGAAGCCCATGAACCAACCCGAGAGAATCAGCGAGAACAGAAACGGCAGCAGCATCCAGCCGACCGCGAAAATGTTCAGGCGATAAAGCAGCCACACGGTTCCGATACCGACCAGCAAGGTCAGCACGTTCTTGATCAGCCCCAGCACCACCAGACTCACCGACCATTCTCCGACTGAGAGCGGCGTGGCGAAGAGATTGACCAGGTTCTGGCTCCAGAGCTCTTGCAGCAGGTTTACCGAGATCTCGTAGCTGGCCCGCCAAACGATCTGCCAGAAGACAACCGCAGTGAGCACGATCAACGCCAGGAGGGGTACGTCTCCGCCGGAGGATTCGATCCAGCGGGTCGCCAGGCCCCAGATCAGGATGTCGACGACCGGCCAGTAGATCGACTCTGCCCAGTGTTCCAGCGAGCGCGGAAACAGATAAAGATGCCGCAGGACCATGGCGTAGATCCGACCGATACTCATCCTCAAGGCGTTTCCTCCTGGTGGCCGCCGCGCACGCTTGCGTTGGAATTGCCCGCGTCCTGCGCACAATCGTTGTGACTCGTCGTCCCGACGCAATCCGCTCGCGGCCGGAGCCGGTACTTGCCACTGGGCAGCCGCACCGGCGAGTTTCAGGAAATAATCCTCGAGCGTCGGTTTGTGGACGGAGACCTCACGGTAGCTCACGCCCGCGTTCCCGAGGTCGGCAAAGTAGCCCGGGATATCTTGCTCATCGATCTCGATTTCGACGGCGCCGTCGTCGATGTGGCTGGCGAGTCCACGCGCCTGGGCAAGCTCGAGGATCTGATCCAGGCCAGTGGCCACACGGAGGCGAAGGCGTGCCGACGCCACCGACGCAGCCAGCTCGTCCGGGCGGCCGCACGCGGCCAGTCGGCCACGGTCCAGGAAGAGCACGCGATCACAAAGCTGCGCGACTTCGTCCATATTGTGCGACGTGAAGACGATCGAGACGTCGTCCTGGTCGCGCTCGCTTTGCACGAACGCGCGAACGAGCACCGCGATGTCGGGGTCAAGTGAAGCCGTCGGCTCGTCGAGCAATACCACCCGGGGCCGGGCGAGGAACGCCTTTGCGAGCATCACGCGGGTCACCTGGCCGGACGAGAGCTTCTCGGTCGTTCGATTCCGGAGGTCGCCAACGCCAAACCGCGAAAGCAGCTCGTTGCTGTGCGCCGCCCGCAAGCGGCTGGGGAGGCCGTACAAGCGCCCGAATACATCAAGGCTCTCAGCCACGGTCAGTCGTGCGGGGAGCCGGGAATAGGCACTCGCAAACCCGACGTGGCGCAGGATTTGAGCGCGCGCACTCGCGAGCGGCATGCCGAAAAATGAGATCTCGCCCGACGTCGGCGTGAGCGCGCTCAAGAGCATCTGGATGGTCGTCGTCTTGCCGGCGCCGTTGGGCCCGAGCAGCCCGAGGATCTCGCCCCGTCCCACCGAGAATGACAGTCGGTCGACGGCAGTCACCGGCGGCTTTCCGCGATAGACCTTCGTCAGCTCGGTCACGACGAGCGCAGGATCGGAACAGGTCATGGTTACTCTCGACCGGGTGCCATGGGCGCCATGACCGCATAGCGCACGGATACGGGCTCGAGCCCAAGTCACCGGACTGCTTTCTACCGCGGGCCTACGAGATCGGAAACGGGCTTGAGCGTCTTGGACACGGCTGGCGGTCGCGAGGTTCGCGCCGCCGAGCCGAGCGATCAGAGATTCCGTGCGTCGCGTTATCGATTCTGCCGGCCGATCGACCTGGCCGCTGGTCACGCGAGCTCGCTCGCCGTCGTGACTCCGCTGCCACTACCCAATTCCAGAAACGCCCGCACTGCCTTTCGCAAAAACTCGTCGAAGTCAAGCGTATCAAATTCTTCCAGCGTGTGGCCGACGATCGTGATCTCCTGGAACGGGCCGAGGTAGCTGAGCTTCACGCGCGGCTGGTCGCACAGTACCGGTGGCGCACTCTCGTGAAAGGGGACGAGCTCGAGCTGTTCCTCGAGCTCATGCAGGCGGAACGTACGCTTGGGAACGAAAAATCGCAGCGTGACGATCCATTCGGAAGAGGTCGTGGCGTGAAAGAAGGGGAAGTTGATCCTGGACTGGTCCAATCCAGTGATCCGCACGACGTTGCGCTGCGACCAGTCGGTCGGTGCGAATCCAGACTCGCCGTCGGTGCCGGCGTCGGAAGCGGCCAGGCTCTCGATCAGATCGACAATGCGGTCGAGAATACGGCCATCCCAGCGCGTAGGGCGTCCGTTGCTGGCGACGCGGTCGCGGGTATGCCAGCTCCGGCCGTCGATCTCCCAGGGCGCCTTGACCTCGGCCGCGGATCCCTGCCCGGGCTCGGCTCGTTTCGATTGCCGCGGCGACCCCCACGGGTCATCCGCGCCCGATGTCCGACCTTTTCCGTTCCTTTCTGGAGAGTTCGACTTCGGAGTGAGAACGCTCGCGTGGGCGCCGGTCTTTGAATCACCGATCGCGCTTGCCTGGCGTCCCGTTTTTGCACGATGCCGTTCGGCCTTTCCACGTCCTGACTTGTCTTCCAAGGCGAAGGACCGCGCGGCCCGCGGTCCGGCCAGCAGTACGGGCTTCAAGAACCGGCCGGTGTGGCTGCGCCGATTCTTGACGATCTGCTCAGGCGTGCCTTCGGCGACCAGCTCCCCGCCGCCAGCACCGGCCTCCGGCCCCAGATCGATCACCCAGTCGGCCGTCTTGATGACCTCGAGGTTGTGCTCGATCACGACGATGGTGTTTCCGAGGTCAGCCAGACGATGTATCACGTCCAGCAGCTTGCGAACGTCATCGAAGTGAAGCCCGGTGGTGGGCTCGTCGAGGATGTACAGGGTTTTGCCGGTGTCCGGGCGCGCGAGCTCGGCGGCCAGCTTGACGCGCTGGGCTTCGCCGCCCGAGAGGGTAGGGCGCGGATTGGCCGAGCGGAACATAGCCAAGCCCGACATCGAAGAGCGTCTGGAGGATCCGCCGGATCCGCGGCACGTTGGTAAACAAGTCGAGCGCTGCGCCAACCGAGAGGTTGAGGACGTCGGCGATCGACTGCCCATGGAACTTTACGGCCAGGGTCTCGGCAGTATAGCGGGCGCCGCCGCAGGCGTCGCAAGCGATCCAGACATCCGGGAGGAAATGCATCTCGATCCGCTTTTGACCCGCCCCCTCGCAGGCCTCGCAACGACCACCGCGCTGGTTGAAGCTGAAGCGACGGGCGGCATACCCTCGGACCTTGGATTCGGGAAGCTTTGCGAACAGCTCGCGGATCAGATCGAAGACTCCGGAGTATGTGGCCGGGGTCGAGTTGGGAGTGCTTCCGAGTGGCGTCTGGTCGACGCTGATCACTTTGTTAATGAGTCCCAGGCCCTCGATCGATTCGTGCGCCCGGGGGTGAGCTGCGCTCGGTGCAAGGCCCGCGCGGCCGCTTTCCAGAGGATTTCCTCCACCAGCGAGCTCTTTCCGGATCCGGAAACTCCGGTGACGGCGGTCAGGGCGCCCAGAGGTATTCGAACATCGAGGTTCTTGAGGTTATGCTGCCGTGCGCCTTTGATCAGGATGGCTGGGGCGTTCGAATCAGCGGCTTCCGGGCGGCGCTCGGACGGGACGGGTATCGCGGCCGTACCGCTCAGATACAAGCCGGTCAAGGATTCTGCCGACTTTTTGACCTTGGCGGGTTTCGCGGCGGCGGTGATCCGGCCGCCTGCCTCGCCGGAGCCGGGCCCGAAGTCAATGAGATGATCGGCCGCTTCGATGACCTCGCGGTCGTGCTCGACCAGGACGAGCGTGTTGCCCAGGTCACGGAGATGCCGCAGCGCCGAAAGCAGCCGGCGGTTGTCGCGCGGATGCAGCCCGATCGTAGGCTCGTCCAGCACATACAGCACGCCGGTCAGCCCACTGCCGATCTGGCTGGCCAGGCGGATTCGTTGACTCTCGCCGCCGGAAAGCGTCGGCGTGCCGCGCGCCAAGGTGAGATAATCGAGCCCGACGTCGACCAGGAACGTCAGGCGGTCGCGGACTTCTCGCAGCAGGTCGCCAGCGATATGCCTCTCGTCGGCGCCGAGCTGCATGCTCTTGAAAAAAGCGAGGGCCTGGCCCAGGGGCCAGCGGCTGATCTGGTCGAGGGTGAAGCCCTTGAAGCGCACGGCCGCCGCGTCGTCTCGCAGCCGCGCGCCCATGCAGCCGACGCAAGGGACCTCGCCGACCATGCCCTGAAGTTTGAATCGATAGATGAACGAGACCCGCCCGGCTTCCTCGATTGCCGGGAAGAGTCCCTTGTACTGAAACGAGAAAGCCGATGCCGCGGCGGAATTGCCGGCGGCGAGCTTCTTTCCCGCAGCCTTTCTGCCGGCGCGTTTGGCCGGCACGGGTTGCGGGGCATCGCCCCGGTCGACGGAGTACCACTTTTCTCCCTGCGCCGTGGAGGATGATGCGGCGGCTCCGGCCGTCGAGCTCATCGAAGGGTGCATCGAGATCGATGCCCTCGGCGCTCGAGAGGGATTCGATGATCTGAGCAAACAGCGGGGCAGCGGCGAAGTCCGGCCAGACCGCCACGGCCCCCCGGCGCAGGCTCAAGCGGCCGTCGGGCACGAGCTCGGCCGGATTGGCGCCCTGCTGAATGCCCAGCCCCTGGCAGATCGGGCACCAGCCCAGCGGGCTGTTGAACGAGAAATGGTGAGGTGCCAGCTCGTCGAAGCTGCGTCCGCAGCCGTCACATACGCGGTGCTGGCTGAAGCGGTCGACTGGCCAGGTTGGCTCGCTCGCTTCATCGCGTACCCGCGCGACGTGCACGATCCCCTTGCCAAGGTCCAGCGCCGACTCGATCGAGTCGGCCAGGCGCGATCGCGTGGCGCGGCGCACAATCGCACGATCCACGACCACCTCGATCTTGTGCTTGCGACGATGGCTCAGCTTCGGGGGCTGATCCAGACTGACGGACTGGCCGTCGACCCTGACGCGGGCGAAGCCCGAGGCGCGCAGCTCGTCCCAGAGCGCATCGTAGCGCTCGCCGTCGCGCCGCTCTATCGGCGCCATCACGTAAACCTTTGTCCCTTCGGGAAGATGCAGCACCTTCTCAACGATCTCGTCGGCTGTCTGAGTGCCGATCGGCAGGCCGCATTTCGGGCAGTGCGGGTGACCCAGCCGCGCAAAGAGAATCCGGAGGTAGTCGTAGATCTCGGTGACCGTGCCCACCGTCGACCGCGGGCTCTTGCTCGTCGTCTTCTGCTCGATGCAGATGGCGGGCGAAAGCCCGCTGATCCGCTCGACCTTGGGCTTTTGCAACGGGGCCAGAAACTGACGGGCGTAGCTGGAGAGGCTCTCGACGTAGCGGCGCTGGCCTTCGGCATACAGCGTATCGATCGCGAGCGAACTCTTTCCCGAACCGCTGGGCCCGCTGCAGACGGTCATGCGGTTGCGGGGAATGTCGAGGTCGATCCCCTTCAAGTTGTGCTGCCGCGCTCCGCGGACCTCGATCGCGGTCAGACCCTCGCTAGCGGCGTTTGCCTCCACGGCTGATTTCGCACGGCGCCGGGCGGAGGCACGGGCGCGTGCTGTCGCGCTCGCCGGCCGCGACAGGACCTTACGCAGCGCTAATCCGGTGTAACTTTCGGAGACTTCGATCACTTGCTCCGGGGTTCCTTCCGCAATGATATTGCCCCCGCCGGAGCCGCCGTCGGGTCCCAGGTCGATGATCCAGTCGGCCGTCTTGATGACGTCGAGGTTGTGCTCGATCACGACGACCGTGTTTCCTTGTGCCGTAAAGCCGTGGAGGACCTCCAGCAGCTTGCGAACGTCGTCAAAATGCAGACCGGTGGTCGGCTCATCGAGGATGTAGAGCGTCTTACCGGTCCCCTTCTTGACCAGCTCGCGAGCCAGCTTGATTCGCTGCGCTTCGCCGCCGGAAAGCGTTGGGGAAGGCTGACCCAGCTTGATGTAGTCGAGCCCGACGTCATGCAAGGTCTGGAGCATCGCGGCGATCTTGGGGATATTTGCAAAATGGTCGAGGGCCTCCTGCACGTCCATGTCGAGGACATCGCTGATGCTCTTGCCCTTGAACCGGACGTGGAGAGTCTCGCGGCCGAAGCGCTTGCCCTGACAGACGAGACATGGCACCCAGACATCGGCCAGAAAATCCATCTCCAGGCGATTGGAGCCGTTGCCGTCACAGGCCTCGCAGCGCCCACCCGAGACGTTGAAGCTGAATCGGCCCGGCAGATAGCCGCGGGCCTTCGCCTCGGGCAACTGGGTGTAAAGATCACGGATCAGGTCGAACAGCTTGATGTAGGTCGCCGGGTTGGAGCGCGGGGTGCGGCCGATCGGCGACTGATCGATGTCGATGACTTTGTCGAGGTGCTCAAGACCAACGATGCGGTCGTGAACGCCCGGCTCCGCGATGGCTCCGTTCAAGTCACGCGCAGGCGCCTCGCGCAGGATGTCCCCGACCAAGGAGCTCTTGCCAGACCCGGATACGCCGGTCACGCAGACAAAAAGCCCGAGCGGAAAGGTCGCGTTGATGGCCTTGAGGTTGTTATGGCGAGCTCCCTCGATCGTCAGGAATCGCCCGTCGGCGGGCTTGCGCCTTGGGGAATGGCAATCGCCTGCTTGCCGACGAGATAGGCTCCGGTCAGGCTGTGCGGCGAACGCGCCAGGTCGTCGATCGTTCCCTGGGCGACGACCTCGCCGCCCTTGACGCCTGGCCCAGGGCCGAAGTCGACCAGGTGGTCGGCGGCTCGCATCGTGTCCTCGTCGTGCTCCACGACGATCACCGTGTTGCCGAGCTGCGCGAGGCGGCGAAGGGTCGCGAGCAACCGATCGTTGTCGCGCTGATGCAGGCCGATCGATGGCTCGTCGAGGATGTAGAGCACCCCCACCAGCCCGGCGCCGACCTGGCTGGCCAGCCGGATCCGTTGAGTTTCGCCGCCCGATAGTGTTGGGGCCGCGCGGTCCAGGGCCAGGTAGTGGAGGCCAACGTCGAGGAGAAACGTGAGGCGTGCGCGGATTTCCTTGAGCAGCTCTTCACCGATCGTGCGCGAGACCGGGTCGAGCGGGATCACCTGGGCGGAATCGCTGCTAACCTCGCCGTTACTATCTTTGACCGCCCCGGCGAGAGCGTCGAAAAACCGGCCGACTGCGCTGATCGGCAGCGCACCCAGCTCGACAAGGGTCCTGCCGCCCACCTTGACGGCCCGAGCGCGGGGGTTCAGCCGCGTGCCCGAGCATTCCGGGCAGACCATGCTCCGCATGAACGGCTCTAGCTGACTGCGAACGGGACCGCCCGAGGCACCTCGGTACCTGGCGAGGAGATCGTTGGCGACGCCCATCCAGGTCTCACCGTGAGACCAGATCTTGGTTCGGTTTTTCCATCGGTGGACGATGAGCCGCTCGCCCGTGCCGTACAGCCACGCGCGGCGCCACTGCTCGTCGAGATCGCTCCAAGGGCCCTTGAGCATGCTGTTTCTGGGAGGGCCGTCGACGTCCGACTCGAGGTTGGCGGCGAGCCCCTCAAAGAGATGCCGGCGCCACCGGCCCATCTCCTTGACTGGCCCGATCGGCGCGATCGCACCGTCCCATACCGACAGTGCGGGATCCGGGACCAAGAGCTCGGGGTCGAAGTCATGTCGAATTCCCAGGCCGTCGCACGCCAGGCACATCCCTTGCGGGCTATTGAAGCTGAAAAGCTGGGGGCTGGGCGGATCGAAGCTCAAACCGCAGGTGATGCAGGCGTAATTCGATGAGAGCAAAAGGTCGGCCTGCCCTTCCGCGGCGATGATGACCGTGCCTTCACCGAGCTTGAGAGCCTGCTCAACCGCCTCGGCCAGCCGCGCCGCGCTGGGTGGAAAGGAGGGCGGGGCCCGATTTGAGCCGGTCGATGACGGCTTCGATCTGGTGCTTGATTTGCCGGTCGAGCGCCAGGTTGTCGGAGAGGTTGACGACCTGACCATTGACGCGAGCCCGCACGTAGCCGGCGCGAGCCAGCTCTTCGAAGAGATCTCTGTATTCCCCCTTCTGCCCGCGGACCACCGGCGCCAGCACAAGGAACGACGCGCCGGCCGGTAGCTCTTGTATCACGTGCGCGACGATCTGTTCTCGGGTCTGCGCGGCCACGGGCCGGCCGCAATTCGTGCAGTGGCCTACCCCGATCCGGGCAAAAAGCACCCGCAGGTAATCATTGATCTCGGTGATCGTGCCAACAGTCGACCGCGGGTTGCGGCCGCCGGTTTTCTGCTGGATCGAGATCGACGGAGAAAGCCCGTCGATGCGGTCGACTTCCGGCTTGGGCATCTGGCCCAAGAACTGGCGGGCATAGCTGGAAAGGCTCTCGACGTAACGGCGCTGACCTTCGGCATACAGCGTGTCGAATGCGAGCGAGCTTTTGCCCGACCCGGAGACGCCGGTCAAGCAAATCAGTTTATTCCGCGGCAGCACCAGGGATACATCGCGGAGATTGTGCTCGCGCGCGCCCCGGATCACGATGTCCGATGAGGCCATCCCTAGGTTGATCCTCTTCCTCGCGGCCGATGTTGGTCCAATCTGGAGCGGAGGAAGGACTAGTATACACGTGTCGCCATCGGGCTGTCCATGCCCGGATCGCGAAACGGAATGCCGGCATGATCGATGCGGCTGGCAGAATCTGGGGGGAACGCGAAAGCAGGCCTACTCGCGGGTCGGTGCATTGCCCGATAGACGACGGGCTGGACACGATCGGTCACGTTTTGGCCGAGCGTGCGTCCGCCGAACGCCGCACGCGGATCACCCTGTTCTCGCCAGCGGATACCCTGCCAGCTTCTCGAGTATGGCAATCGGGGCTTTTTCGGGGGCGGCCAGGCTCGCTCGCCGGATGATGAAGGTCTGCTCCAAGGCGTACTGCCCGCTCAGGCAGGCGTGGCTGGCGCTGTCGGTAAACACGATCCAGGTCGAGCCTGCGGGAAACTCCCAGCGGTCCTTGCGGCAGGTGGATTGAAAGCCCGAGTCTTCCTTCATCGCGTGGTGAAACTTGAGCATGAAGCGGTCGTATGGCGGCCGGTCGACGAGTGGCAAGCCGAGGCTTGCCGCGGCGCGGACGGTCATGTGTTTCCAGGCATCGAGCCGCGCCTGGCCGTCGACGCAATCCGATGCGATCCGCGAACTGACCGGCGAGCGCTTCGAAGTGGTCGGTGGTGATCCAGACGCGCGCCCGCTGCGGGTGGATGTTGGTGAATATCCGCAGCAACCGGTCGCCGTGCGACGGGCGGGTCGGAAACGAATCAAAATGCAAAAGATCGTTCCGCGAATGAAGGGCCACCCGACGCCCCGATTCCTCGATCGGCCGGAAACTGGCGAAGTCGATGTTCCAGCTTGCCGCATACCGCTTCAAGAAGGTCGACATGAAGGCGATCGCGCGCTGGGAATACCCGCATGATCTCGTGCACCCGCGCTCGCTGCGCGGCATCATCCTGGTCAACTCCCTTGAGGCGATCCTCCATGGGACGATAGCTGATGTTTTTGTGATAGGAGGCGTCGACCTGCTTCTGCGTGACCAGGAAGGTGCGGTCCTCATCCGGCAGAAGCGGCGGCGAAGCGGGGAAGTAGAGGATTTCGCCCAGCTCAAGCCCACGATATTCCTCGAGGGTCGCTTCCGTGCCGAATCGCTCCGCGCCCAAGGTCATCCTTGCCATGAGGATCGCTCCGTGATCTGTCGTCAATCGAGAGTGGCGAAAACGCCGATCGTTGCTACACCCTGCCCGGCATCATAGCGGGATCAGCGAATCAGGAAAGATGAACTCAACTGGCTCACCAATGCATCACGTAGCCGCCGTCGACGTTAATCGTTTGGCCGGTGATATTTCGCCCTCGGCTGGAAGCAAGGAAGACGGCCATGGCGGCGATGTCTTCGGGTTGCTGCCATCGATTGAGGGGTACGAGCTTCTTGATCTTGTCGGCCGACCATAAGTCGTAGGTCGAGCGCTCGGAAGCGGGCTGCTCGCTGGCCCAGGCTTCGTAGACTGCGCGGTTGAGCGGCGTCTGAACCATTCCGGGACACAGGGTGTTGACCCGCACGCCGTAGGGTGCCAGATCCTTGGCGGCGCATTGCGAAATTGATGAGGGCGGCCTTGGCTGCGCTGTAGGGAGGATCGGTTTGTGATCCGATCTGGCCGGCGACCGAGGAGAGAAAGAGCATCGAGAGCGAGCTTGCGGCGGCGCCGGCGCCGGCGTCAGAGCCGGCTGACGCAGCCAAGGCTGGTGCAAAGGCATGTGCGACGTTGATCGCGCCCAAGAGGTTGACCTTCAACACCGGCTCCCAGTCGGCCGGCTCAAGCTTCCAGAACGGAAAACCAAATTTTCCTGAGCCGACTCCCACCGCGAAGACCACATGATGGCACGGTCCGAATCGATGTGTGACGTCGTCGGCCGCGCGGCGGACCGCAGCGAGATCAGTCACGTCGGCGATCAGGCTCAGCGATCCGGGAATTTCTGTGGCGAGCCGCGGATACTTGGGTCGCGATCGATGACCGCGAGGCTCGCATTCTCATCCGCGAAGGCCCGCGCGATCGCCGCGCCAATTCCCCGCGCCGCGCCCCAGACAACCACGACTTTTCCTGCCAGTCCCAGATCCACAGTTTTTGGCTCCTCGAACGCGGGGTTTGCCGGTCTTTGGCCTGCGATTCATTCCGAGTCGCTGCCCCCGAACGCGCAGCTCCTTCGTTTCATGGCGTGCCCAGGGCGGTCGTCAGCTCGCTCGGCGAGGCGACTCCCCTCGATCGTCGATTTGAGCCATTGCCTGTAAGTCTTGAGGTAAGCCGTTTCGGCTTCGCGCGAGCCAGGGTTTGCGGTGAGTGCATCCAGGAGCATCTTGCGATAGAGCCCCACGAGCCGCTTGCCCGCTTCCGAGTTTACAAGATTGACTTTCTCGTAGGGATCGCTTTTCAGATCGTGAAGGTGCTCGGACCCGGAATCGTCGCGGAAGTAATGCCGGCCTTCAGCCACGAGCGACATCTGGAACGCGCTCAAGCTCGGGCCATGCGTGGGGTGCGAGTCGTACGCGGTTGCCTTCGCCTGCTCGGCGAGGGCCGGGCTGACTGCCGGGGGTTTGTCCCCGGGTGCGAGCCACCAGTACGCCGCCAGCGAATGGCCCGGGAATGGCGACCCGTCTGCGAGGCCGATCTGGTCGATGATGGTTGCAGGCAGGTCCCGGAGACTGACCGGCGAGCCGAAGGCGCGGCCGGCGGCGCGCCCGGAGAAAGAATCACGAGCGGCACGGCGATCTCATCGAGATGAAGGCTGTTTCCATGCCCGAAGACGAGATGGTCGCCGAATGCTTCACCGTGGTCCGAGGTGATGATGACCAGTGTGCTGTCGAGGAGGTGCTGGCGATGGAGCTCGTCGAGCAGCTTTCCGAGTTGTTCATCGAGGAAGGCAATGCAATCGTCGTAGCAATCGCGGTTCATCAGGATATCGCGTACCGGCACCTTTTCTTTATCGACAAACTCGAAATTGACGAGCATCTGATAATCACGTGATGATTGGGGAGAGATGCCGAACCGAGCTCGAAATGCTGGCGGCGGAACGTACGGCACGTGGGCGTCGAAATAGTTCAGGAATGCGAAGAAGGGGCGATCCCGCCGTCGCCCACGCAGCCAGTCGAGAAAAGCTTTGTTGATCCCGCGCGCATCGCGTGAACTGAGACGGAACCACTTCAGACTGTAGACGTCGATGTAGTTCAGAATGCTGTCGAGGACCCAGTGTCCAAAAGCCGTGCGCCCGACGAAGGTTTGGGGCGTGAGCGTGAAGTCCTCGAAATGGGAGAAGCCCCGGTCGAGGCCGGTCTCGTAGTTGCAATAGTTGGTGTTCGCGGAGAATCCGGCGGTCTGATAACCCTTGCTAGTGAGATATTCAGCGACGGTGGGCTCGGGAGAATCGAGGACGTGTTTCCACTGGGAATTGAGCTTGTAGGGCCACTGGCCGGTGAGGAAGCTGCTATGCGACGGATACGTCCAAGGTGCCGGAGCCACGGCAACCGGATACTGCACGCCCTGCTTCGCCCATCGCTCCAGATTGGGAGTGGTGGGCCGGGGATAGCGGTTAGTGGTCACGTTGTAAGCCCGGACCGTGTCCCAGACGATAAGCACGACGTTGCGGGCGCCGGGCGGCGGCGCGACGAGTCCACTAACCGCCCGGGTTTCCTGGGCCCATTGGCGGCCGGAGGAGACGACGCCCAGGAGTGCGAGCACGCCAAGGAGACCCACGAACAAGGAGCGCGCACGCCGCGGCGGCGCGGTCAAGGCCGCGACCGGCCTGGCGCAGAGCCCCCCCGCGCCAGCGGCCAGCAGCAGCGTGGCAACCCCGTACAGAGGCAAGCGTAGCAACACTGCCCAGATCGCAAGGGACGCGAAAAGCTTGGAGCCCAGGTTGACCGAAAGGGAACGTCGCCGTATCCGGAACGCGATGAACAACAGCGCCGCCGCGATCACGAGCAATATCGCGTCGCCCAGCGGAACCGTCCAGAGAAAATCCCTGCCCGTTCGGACGTACCCTTCGTCGTCCCAGAAGTGCTGCATGAGGACCATGAGCAGTAATTCGAAATAGCCTGCACACAAACCCAGTGAGCCCGCCAGCAGAACCGCGGAAGCCCAGGACAGCGGGATGCGCTCCGGCGAATTCGCAGTGTCGACATTCAACGGGGCCGTTTCCATCAGCGATGCCTCTGTGCAGAAAGGCGGCAGTCCAGGTTGTCTGCTTGTCCACTCAGCGTAATTTGCGGACGCCCAGGAGGCCAGATCAGGGCGGAATTGCCTCTGCCCCGGGGTTCCCAGATAGACCCACGACGGTCGCTGACGGAAACCGTATAATGCGCGAGTCAATGGCGGAGACCGGACGCCAAGCATGCCATCCGCAGCGAGCGCACCCGACGCCACGCCGGGGGATGGCGCCGATTCACCACCCTCCAGGAATACGGCGAACCGAAGGCTGCCCGGCGAAGTGACGGGAGCAAGAGGGGTCGAGCTCAGGAAATCTTGGCATGTCCGTTCCGACCGCGATGCGAAACCTCGAGCGCCACCGACCCACGCTCGTCGCGCTTGGCCTCATCCTGACGTTGGCGGCGACGTCAATCGCTGTCGCGGACGAGGCCGACCGGGCGGAAGAACGGCTGAATTTCGAGCGCGACATTCGCCCGATCCTCTCGGGGAAGTGCTTCGCGTGCCACGGGCCTGACCCCAAGATGCGGAAGGCGAAGCTTCGGCTCGACACACCCCTGGGGTCTCTTGCCGCTGGCGCGTCGGCGCGCGGGCCGTCGTGCCCGGCCAACCTGACGAGAGTGAGCTGTACCAGCGCATCAGCGCTCTGGACCCGGAAGATCGCATGCCTCCGGTCGACAGCGGCAAAACGCTCGCGCCGGCGAGATCGCCAAGCTGAAGACATGGATCGCGCAGGGTGCTGCCTACCCAGGACACTGGGCCTTTGTGCCGCCCAGCCGCCCTGAGGTTCCGAAGACCCGCGAGCCCCGCTCGTGCAACAACGCGATCGACGCGTTCATCATTGCTCGGCTCGAGAAAGAAGGCATGCGGCCCGCTCTCCCAGCCGACCGTCTCACCTTGATTCGCCGGCTGAGCCTCGACCTGACGGGCCTGCCGCCCGCTGTCGAGGCGGTGGATGCCTTTGTCAGCGACACGGCATCTGACGCCTACGAAAAGGTCGTCGAGCGGCTGCTTGCGTCGCCGCACTACGGCGAGCGCTGGGGGAGGCACTGGCTGGACGCGGCCCGCTACGCCGACAGCGATGGCTACGAGAAGGACAAGTCGCGGTTCGTTTGGTTCTACCGCGACTGGGTTGTCAACGCCTTCAACCGCGACTTGCCGTACGACCGCTTCATCATCGAGCAACTCGCGGGCGACCAGTTGCCGGGCGCGACGCAGGACCAGGTCGTCGCAACCGGGTTCCTCCGCAACTCGATGGTCAACGAGGAGGGAGGCATCGATCCCGAGCAATTCCGCATGGATGCGATGTTCGATCGGATGGACGCGGTCGGCAAGAGCATCCTCGGGCTGACCATCCAGTGCGCACAGTGCCATTCGCACAAGTACGATCCGATCACGCAGGAGGAATACTATCGGCTCTTCGCCTTTCTGAATAATGACCATGAGGCGCAGCCGATCGTGTATACGCCCGCGCAGCAAATGCGGATCGCCGGCCTGTCGTCACGAATGCGCGAGATCGAGGCAGCTCTGCAGCGTTCCACGCCGGACTGGCGGGAACGGATGGCGATCTGGGAGGACAAAGCCGGCCGCAACCAACCGGAATGGGTCGTTGTGAATCCGACGCAGATGAGCGAGGCCGACACCCGATTCTACGCTCAGAAGGACGGGTCGATCCTGGGCCTCGGCTACGCGCCGACGAAGTTTACCTACGTCTTCCGCGCAGAAACCGCCCTGACCGAGATCAACGCGATCCGTCTCGAGCTGCTGACTGACGAGAACCTGCCGGCCAACGGCCCCGGGCGCTCGTTCAAGGGGGGCTGTGCTTTGACCGAGCTCCGCGTCGAGGCGGCGGACCTCAAGCAGCCCGGAGAGAAGGCCGCTGTAAACTTCTCCGGGGCGACGGCCGACTATGCCAACGAGAAGCGCCCGCTCGATCCGAACTTCGACGACAAGTCGGGCCGCATGCGGTTCACCGGGGCGGCCGAGTTTGCGATCGATGGAAAAGAAGAGACTGCCTGGGGCATCGACGCCGGCCCCGGCCGTCGCAACACCGACCGCAAGGCGGTGTTTGTCACCCTCAAACCTGTTCGGTTCCCGAACGGGGCAGTACTGACCTTCCACATCAAGACCAGCCACGGCGGCTGGAACAACAACGACCACCAGAACAACAATCTGGGCCGATTTCGCCTGAGCGTGACCGCCGCAACGGACGCGAAGGCTGATCCGTTGCCGAAACGAGTCCGCGAGATCCTCGAGCTGCCAAGGGAGCGACGCTCACCTGCGCAGGTCGCTCTCGTCTTCAGTTACTGGCGGACGACTGTCCCCGAATTCAAGGACGCCAACGACGAGATCGAGGCCCTCTGGAAAGAGTGGCCCGAGGGCACGACCGCGCTCTGGCGCTACTCGCCCGGAAAACGGAAGACGAGCGCAAGACGTTTGTGTTGCAGCGCGGCGATTGGCTCAAGCCCGGCGTAGAGGTTTCGCCGGGCGTACCGGCATTCTTGCATCCCCTGCCAGACGGGTCCGGCCGGTCGCGGCTTGCGTTTGCGCAATGGCTTGTCGATCGGAAGGCGCCGACCACGGCGAGGGTCATCGTCAACCGAATCTGGCAGTCGTATTTTGGGACCGGGCTCGTGAGCACGCCCGAGGACCTTGGCATGCAGAGCGAGCGGCCCTCGCATCAGGAGCTGCTCGACTGGATTGCGTGCGAGCTCATGGACGCCGGCTGGAGCCAGAAGGCAATTCATCGGCTGATCGTCCACTCAGCGACCTACCGGCAGAGCAGCATCATCTCGCCTGAGATGATCGCGAAGGATCCCTACAACCGGCTGCTGGCCCGCGGCCCGAGGTTTCGGGTGGAGGCGGAGATTGTGCGCGATATCGCCCTCGCGGCAAGCGGTCTCCTCGAGCGGAAATTCGGCGGGCCGAGCATTTACTCCCCGGCCCCCGAATTCCTGTTCCTGCCACCGTCGAGCTACGCATCCTTCCCCTGGAAGCAGGAGACCGGGCCCGACCGCTACCGCCGCGCTTTCTACACGTTTCGACGGCGCTCGACGCCCTACCCGGCGCTCGCGGCATTTGATGCGCCGAACGGCGACTCCTCGTGCGTCCGCCGCTTGCGGTCGAACACACCGCTCCAGGCCTTGACCGCGCTCAACGAGACCGTCTTCGTCGAATGCGCACGAGCCCTGGCATACACGACGCTGGAACACGGCGGAACAACAGATCGCTCTCGGCTGGTTTACGCCTTCCGCCGCGTACTTGCCCGCCCGCCGGCCGCGGATGAATGCGACGAATTGCTCGTGCTGCTGGACAAGCAGAAGCGGCGCATCGCCGACGGCTGGTTGAATGCCAGTGAGCTGGCCACCGGCAAGGACGAGCTGCCCGTCCTCCCGGAAGGCGCAACGCCGACTCTGCTGGCGGCCTACACCGTCGTCTCGCGGGTTCTTCTGAATCTCGACGAAGCGATGACCAAGGAGTGACGCCATGGACCGCGTGAGCCGTGACCAGCACTTCTTCGAATTGTGCCAGCAACGGGTAGCCCGGCGCTGGTTCTTGAAGGAGTGCGGAGTCGGCCTCGGTGCGATCGCGCTAGGCGAGTTGATGCGCGAATCGGCCCGTGCGAAAACCACGGTGGATGATCCGCTCGCGCCCAAAGACTCGCACTTCGCCGCCACGGGCAAAGCACGTCATCTTTCTATTCATGGCCGGCGGTCCGAGCCACCTCGAGCTCTTTGACAACAAGCCAGAGCTGGCGCGGTGGGACGGCAAGCTGCCCCCCTCCGAACTCTTGAAGGATTATCGCGCTGCCTTCATCAACCCAAACTCGAAACTGCTGGGCCCGAGGTTCAAGTTTCGAAGACACGGCCAGAGCGGCGCGGAAATTTCGGATCTGATGCCGCACCTGGCCGCGGTGGCCGACGACATCGCGATCGTGAAGTCGATGCACACCGACGCGTTCAACCACGCCGCCGGCGCAGATCTTCATGAACACCGGCTCGCAGCAGTTCGGCAGACCGAGCCTCGGTGCGTGGACGACCTATGGCCTCGGGAGCGATTCGCAGAACCTACCCGCGTATGTGGTGTTCAGCACGGGTCAGAAGGGGACCAGCGGCGGTGCATCAAACTGGGGCAGCGGGTTTCTGCCGTCTGTGCACCAAGGCGTGTTGTTCCGGAATACGGGCGACCCGGTGCTCTATCTCTCGAGCCCAAAGGGCTTTGATCGTCAGGTTCAGCGCGATTCCCTGGATGCGATTAGGAGCCTGAATCGAAAGCACCAGGGCGCGATCGGCGACCCCGAGATCGCCTCGCGAATCAACTCGTACGAGATGGCGTTCCGGATGCAGGAAAGTGCTCCCGAGCTCGTGGACCTCAGACGAGAGTCGAAGGAGACGCTCGATCTGTATGGCGCGGAGCCGGGCGTCAACTCGTTTGCGAGCAGTTGCCTGCTGGCCCGCCGGCTGGTCGAACGCGGGGTACGATTCGTGCAGATCTTCCACGAGGCGTGGGACCATCACGGCGGCCTGGTCGGCGGCCTGAAAGAACAGTGCGGTAAGACCGATCAGGCGAGTGCGGCACTGGTGAAGGACCTGAAACGCCGCGGGCTGCTTGACGACACACTGGTGATCTGGGGCGGTGAGTTTGGACGCACGCCGATGGTGCAAGGAGGCAACGACGGACGAGACCACCACCCGAATTGCTTCACCGTGTGGCTAGCCGGCGGTGGTGTGAAACCCGGCATCACCGTGGGTAGCTCCGACGAGTTCGGATTCAACGGCGTCGCGGACCGAGTCCACGTCCACGATCTCCATGCGACCGTGCTGCACCTGCTGGGCCTGGATCACACGCGTCTGACGTATCGCTTCCAGGGCCGCGACTTTCGCCTCACGGACGTGAGCGGCGAGATCGTGAAAAAACTGCTAGCCTGAACCGCCGCCACGACGGGACCGCGCCACGCTCGATGGCCGCTGGCTGCTGGAGATCGAGTGCGCCCGTCTGGCCGTAGTCGCCGAGTGATCAGGGATCCAAGCTCATTTCGCGCGCTGTCGGCCGGCCTGCTGGTTGCCACGCCCAATGTCGACCATCCGGTCGCGACCGGAAGTCTCGGCGTTCTTGGCCTGTTTGCTTTCGCGGGCCTCTCGTAGCTGCTCGGCCGCCAGTCCACCGGTTGCGGACCCTTTGCCGTCGCCGGCCGATCGGTTCTTTCCCTTGCCTCTGCCCTTGTTCCGAGCGCTGGGCATTCCCACGTTAAAGGCACCCTGTGAGGGTGATTCATCGGCCTGCGCCGGTTGCTGTGGCAGAGCATCGGTCAGCTTGAAACGTCCAAAACCCGCCATTGCCATCGCCTCCTTCAAAATGATTGAGTTGATTCGTAGCTGTTAGTAGAGCGGAATCGCGCCTGGTTTTCACTATCAACCTGGGAACTCGGGCTTTCAACCGGTGCCCCGCTCGAGTACCCTCATCCTTGACTGTCCACGTTATCTTACCTGGCCGCTCAGCGCTCGAGCGGCCGGCGCGCCCCATTGCTCTCGTCCACCCCGCACTGCAATGCCCTTGCCCATCGGAGACTCGACATGCCGCCGGAGACCGGATCATCTTTCCCGTCGCGAGTTTGCCCGGGATGCGCTGCAGTCGCTGACCACGATCGTCCTGATCGAGGGCCTCTGGTCGCGCCGGCTGTTCGGGGCCGATGTACGGCCCATCGTTGACGAGTGGTTCAAGGAACTGAACACGATCAGCCGGGACGTGCATGACGCACAAACAGAAAGATGTCGAGTATCAGGAGTCGCTCGAGAAGCTATATCGCCGGGTCGACCTGCCGGCGCTCTTGCAGAAGCTCGACTTCGAGCGGCTTGCTCAAGGGGTGAGCTTCCCGGCAAAAGGGGCGAAGAGCTTGCCCGTCGACTTTTCGCACGTGAGCGGGCTGCCGGTCGATCTGGCATTCGGCCGACAGATCTTCGCCATGCAAAAGGGGCGCTCGGTCGTCCCGCACGGCCACGACAACATGGCCACCGGCTTCCTGGTCTTGAAAGGGGAGCTTCCGCGGCCGCCACTACGACCGCGTTGAGGACCATTCCGACCATTACATCATCCGGCCAACGATCGACCGCGAGTTTCCAGCCCGGCGAGTTTTCGACCGTCTCCGACCACAAGGACAACGTTCACTGGTTCACGGCAGAGAGCGAAGCCGGGTTCATCTTCAACGTCCACGTGACAGAGACGAATCCCGAGAACCCCAAGAAGCCGTCGCGCGTCTATGTCGACCCCATGGGTGAGAAGCTCGCCGGCGGCCTGGTCAAGGCTCCGAAGATTTCGTACGGCAAGGTCAACCAGCTCTATGGCTGAGCTCGCCTTGCGAACATGGGCCGGCAGCGTTGATTCTAGCGAATGCCGGCGATCGTCCGGTGCACAGCACCGGGTATCGCAACGAATACCTATTCCTTGGACGCGTCGCCCGCCCGCGCCGGGTTGCGGAGGACCACCAGATTTGCCGTTTGCTCCATCACGGTATCGCCGTGCTGGTTGATGGTCTTGCTTCGCAGGCGGACGATGCCCCGCTCGGGACTCTTTCGCGACGGTCTCACCTCCAGCACTTCACCTTCGACGTGGAGCACGTCGCCGGGACGTACCGGCCGCGGCCAGCGGATTTCGTCCACGCCGGCGCCGATCAATCCTCCGGCGATCTTGAAACCGGAAGTGACCATCAGCCGCATGCTGAGGGAGGCTGTGTGCCAGCCACTGGCCACAAGGCCGCCGAAGAAGCTAGTGCCGGCCGCCTCTTCATCAAGATGGAACGGCTGCGGATCGAACTCGGCGGCAAAGGCCTTGATCCGTTCGGGCTCAACGGAAACGGTGCCGGTGCGAAAGGTCTGGCCGACCGCAAGGTCTTCGAGGTAAAGCAGAGCGTCTTCATTGGTCAACGGGCCGCGGTTGCGGCAAGCTGCGGACGCTGGCACTGGAAAGAGATCTTACACCGTGAAGAAGAGCAGCCGGCGCCGGTGCTTGGCGAGGATTGTGCCATCGCGTAATTGTATCATTAGCCAATGAATTCATGTTGGATCGCGAAAAAAGGGCCCGGGGGGGGTTTCAGTATCTCAGGCCTGATAGAAACGCGCCTACCTCCGCGTGAACATCCGGTGTATGGCGGATGATGAGGGCTGGCGGCATCGGCCAGGGGACAATGGCGCCGATGGCCGCGCGCGGTTCGGCCTGGCCCTGGGCGCGGCGAGCGCGGCGCTGGCGGCGTTTTTCCACGATGCGGCGCACCGACTCTTGATAGTCAGCGCTTGGCTCGGCCTGCCGCTTGACCCCGGCGCGTGGGGGATCTTGTGCCGGCTGGCGCGGGGCATTTGCGCCGCCTTGGCCGGCGTTCTTGCGGCCCGCGGCCGCGCCATCGCGACCCTGGTCTGGCGAAGACGACCGGCCTTTCCCGGCGTCTGCCGGCTGGGCAAGGGCTGCGGGGGGCAAGCCAAGGATCCCGAGGAGTAACAGGCCCGGGAGTAGGCGCCATCGCGGCTGTATCCGAGATGCGGGATGGTTCACGCGTCCTCCCTTCGCGGCCTTTGCCAAAACGATCGCTTGCCGGGTAAGGAGCCAGGTCAAGCCAGTCGTGCGGCCCGCTCCGGTCCAGATCAACGATTGAAACCCGGCGGATCGGATCGTTGTGTGACTCGCCGCGAAATCTTAACATAAAGCCATCGCGGCAGACGAGCAGGGCTTGATGGCCTGGTCCAGGGCCTAGAGCCGAGGGTGGACCTCTCCACCGCGACAGGACATCTCGGTCGCGGCGGGGAGGGAAGCGATGCAGCACGGCCGCATTCAGCGCGCAAATCGAAACGACCTCAACGGCGGCGGGAGCCTCACGGTGATCGGGATCGGCACGACGCTCAACCAGACGATTTCTCCTGGAAAAGGAGCTGGGCCGTGGCGGCATGGGAGCGGTCTATTCCGCGACCGACCAGCTCCTGGAGCGCAAGGTCGCGATCAAGGTGCTCAAGGAGCAGAGCGGCGAGGAGGTCGGCAAGAAGCTGCGGCTGGAGGCGCAGATCGCGGCTCGGCTGCTGCACGAAAACGTGGTTCGAATCTATGACTTCGGCCAGGCCGACGCGGCGTATTTCCTGGTGATGGAAGAGGTGAACGGCACGAGCTATTCCAAACGGTGGCGGCAGTTATCGCTGGCCGAGCGGCTGCAGTGTCCTGGCGCAGGTGGCCGATGCGCTCGATTACGCCCACCACCAAGGGGTGGTCCACCGCGACGTCAAGCCGGCCAACGTGCTCTTGACTTCGACCGACGTGCCCAAGCTCTCTGACTTCGGGCTCTCGATGATCGCATTCGCCGAGGCAGAGCGAACATCGGGGGTCGTCCGGGGCACGCCGCATTACATGAGCCCCGAGCAGACCCGCGGCGGCCGGCTGGACTACCGCACCGACCTGTACTCGCTGGGGGTCATGATCTACGAATCGGCGACCGGCAGCGTGCCGTTCACCGGGCCGTCGGTGTCGATCATGTCGCAGCACTATTCCGCGGTGCCCGACCGGCCGCGAGTCGCGCAACCCGCGGTCTCGAACGAGCTGGAACGCTGATCTTGTCGCTGCTCGCCAAGCGGCCCGAGCGATCGGCCGGGTTCGGGCGGCGTCGTGGCGCAGGCACTGCGCCAGGAGGCTGGAGCGAACCGAAGCAGGAAGGAGCACTGCGCGCCGGGCCCGCTCGGGCGGCCGGCGAGCTGGCGCGGGGAGCATCACGGGCACGATCGGCTTGACGGCGCCGTCCCTGACTGAGCCCTCGCCCGAGCATCGGGCCGGTCGGCGGCCAACGGGCCGGCGGCGTCTGCAGCTTCTCACACCGACGGTGGTCACGATGCCGGCGGGCCGGGCTGCGCGAGTCGGTCAACACCGATGCATGGCCCACCCTGTGCCCTCGGCGGCGACCCACCCTGCGTCCGCACCGAGTGCTCGCGGCGAAAGCCGGCCCTGCGCATCCGCGCGCTGCCGTGGCCACCGTCGCCGGCACCGGCGGAATGCTCGCGCTGGTCCGCTCGCCGCTGGTACGCCGCATGCTCGAGCTGGTCCTGGCCGAGCCGATCTCCTCACCCCGGAGGAACGCTACCTGCACGGCCACTATCTCGCCTACCTCTTGAGCGGCTCCCGCCGCCGCGGCTTGTTCTTCGCCGGCCGCTGGAACCCCGCAACGCCGATCGCGCGCGGCTGTTGCTGGCGTGACTTACGCCCTCTTCGCCGACGCGACCGACGAAGCCATCGCGGAAGCCGCCGCTCTTCTGGACCAGCGCATCGAAGTGCGCACGTTTCTGTCGCCGATCGTCATGGCCAAGTACCTCTCCTGCCGTGAGAGCCCGGCCAAGCGCAAGCTCTTCCGCCAGACCCGCAAAGCCATCGGCAGGCGAGCAGCTACGCCCAGAAGAAGATGCTCGACGCCAGGGCGTGCTCAACCCCGGCTTGATGCCGCAGAGGCTGGCAGACCTCAACCTGCTCGCACCTGCCCGCACCGAGGTCGACGACGTTCTGGTCGAGCGCTGGAACCGCGTCGCCGAGGTTTGGCGCAACCAGGCCGAATTCCGCACCGCGGTGCTTCGCTACGCCACCAAGAACGCTCACCGCGACCCGGCCAGCACCGGATTATGGCCCGAGGTCGTCTATCCCTTGATCGAACGCGCCCGCTGGCACCGCCGAATCCGCGGTCGCACCGAGGCCATCTGGGATTACATCGGCGGCCGGATCCTCCACGTTCCCGACGCCGGCGTCGTGCTCGACCGGGCGATCGACCGGGTTGTCCCGGCACCGCTGGTCGCGGAGCTCGACGAATCGATGAATCTCCTGGCCGAGGACCCGCAGGCTCGACGACGAGGAAGCCGACCCCTTCGCCGCGCGGCTCCGGACGAGACCGACCGACTGACGGCCTCGCTCGCCGGCAGCCAGGTCAGCCTGGTGGAGCTCGCCGCGGAACCCGCCAGTCCGAAAAGGACAAGAACCTGGTGCGGCTGGTCGACCCCGACCCGCTCCGCTTCGTCCAGGGTCGAGCTCCACGACCTCTGGAAGGAAGCGATCTCGGCTCTGGAACCAGGCCAGGCCAGGCCTGGTGCCAAGCCGGCCGGCCACCGCCCCGTCCCGATCGGCCCATACCGGCTGATCGTCATTCCCTCGATCCGCGGACGCGCCGCCGGACAGATCGCCATCCAGGGCATGGCCAACAAACAAATCGAGCTCACGACCCCCACCCTCCGCACCAGGGGCTCCGCTTCCAAGGCCTTCTGGCCATCTGGGTCTACCGCGACAACAGCCTCGCCATCGCCCACCTCGACTTCATGAACACCGAGCACTACGTCCTCTGGCACGCCCCGAAAAGCCATCAGCTCAACTTCGACGGGCCGGGCGATCTCAACCACGAGCTCTTCACCCTGGGCATGGAAGTCCCCGATCAGGTCGACAAAGTCCTCTCCCGCATCGTTCAAGCCGCAAGCCCGTTGATCGACATCGAGCCTCGGCGCAAGCCGCTTCGCTCCTAAACGTGGCTCGGCAGACGCCTACGAGCGCAATCGCCGATGTGAGCCGCACGTGCGGGGACAGCACGGCCGCTGGCCGATGTCCGTAATCGATCACCGGATGCCGCTTTCGATCATCTGTTCAGCTAAATTCTGCCCAATACGTTCCGCGCTTTGCGGTTCTCGAAAACTCCGATGTTGGTTAGGATTCGCGCGCACGGTGAGAAAATATGGCTCAGGGTCTGCGTTGACTCGCGTCCGGTCTGGGTTTGCGATCGGAACCGGTATCGTTGCGGAAGAAAACGCGAAACCCGCCTGCGAGACGAGATGGAACGCGTCCGCACGGCCTTATGTGCCGATGTCTCGTGGAGAGCCGAGAGACATGACGTCGAACGATGCCGATCGAGTTCCGGGCGGCGAGCCGGCCATCTTACCGCCACGACGATGTGACGAGACCGGGTCCGCGACGAAGCGGAGGCGGCACCCGAGGCCGGCGCTGGCGCAATCACGGCGATGCGGGATGGGCCCGGATCGAGCGCGCCTGGTGGGCCGTCTTGGCGGAACGATGCTGGTCTTCTCGGCGTTCCCGATCGCCAACCTGTTCTCGGCCTTTCCACCAAGGACTACGGCCTGTGGTACCAGGTGGGCCTGGCCGTGCGACAGGGGCTGGATGTCTACCCCCGGCCCGAGAGCGGCCGGCTCTTTCCGTTCATGTATCCTCCCTCCGCCGCGGCGATGCTTGCGCTGGGTCAGCATGCTGGGCCGGACCGGCTCGCTGCTGGCGCTCGTGCTCGTGAATTCGGCGGCGTGGCTGGCGTCGATCGTGCTCTCGGTCTGGCTGGCGGTCAAGCCCGGGCGACGCCGATACACCCGCTGGTCGTGATCCTTCCCTCGCTTTCGCATCATCGTGCTGGTCCACAACATCTATCTGCTGGGTCAGCCCAATCTGCTGCTGCTGGCGCTTCTGCTGGGGGCGTTTGCCTGTTTGCGGCTCGGGCGGCACAGTCGGGGCCGGGGTGCTCGTGGCCACGGCGGCGGCGATCAAGGCGTTTCCGATCATGGTGCTGGGATACCTGATCTATCGCCGGATGTGGGCGGCCTCGGCGGCGACCGTGGTGGTGCTCGCCGCCTGGCTGCTTGATCGCACCCCTTCCCTTCCGGACGCCCGCCCAGGCGGTCGACGACGTGGTCGTCTGGTCCAAGGGAATGCTCTTCACCTACAACTCATACGGAATCGCCCAGCGGCCGTTTCGGTCGTACAGCTACAAGAACCAGTCGATCATGGCGCTTGCGCACCGGTTGCTTCGTGACGTGCCGGCGGACGGCGAGGCGGTTCTGTCACGGAGGGCACGCGCCGGCGTTTCCAACCCGCGGAACCGACGAGGGGTCGCGCCGGTCGATCCGTCGACCGACCTGCTCACGTTCCTGAAGCCGCATGAGCGACATCCGTCGCGCGCGGTGCAAGCCATCCGGAAAACCGCACGTACAGAGCCAGCAGACCCTGACAGTGCTCTCGCCAGCACGCCGGGCGGAAACGCCGAGAGGATCTCACGGTGGGACGATGTCGCTGCTGGGTGCAGAACCGGCGCTGCGAAATGCCTGGAGGGTCAACTTCCTCAACTTGAATTTTCGGGTGGTGACGGCGGTCACCCTGGCGGCGATCCTGGTCCTGTGCCTCTTCGTTGCGGCAGTGCTGCCGGCCAAGGATCGACGTACGAGGAGACCGACGCCCTGGAATATGCCCTGGTCATCCTGCTGACCGTGATGTTCTCGCCGCTGTCGTTTAATTATGCTTATGTCTGGTTAATCTACCCGATGACGCTTGGTTTACATCTGGTCATGAGCGAAGCGGCCGGTGCGCCGTGGCACCGGCTCAAGGTCGCCTGGATCAGCGGCGGTGTTCCTGATACCCGCTCTTGCGATACCGATGCCGCTCCTGGCGCAAGCCTACGGCAACCTGTTCCTACCAGCCTTGCTCCTGCTCTTCGGCCTGGGTGCGATGCTCCATGCGGCCGGCCGCAGTGCCCGGAGAATCTCGGTGTCGTCTCGCCGGCTTCTGCCCTTCGTCACAATCGCCGCGCGATCGCGAGCGTCGCGACTACCTCCGGCAATTCGTAACACCGCCAGTGCGATCCAATCGCCGTATTTCACGCGGTGCGCATGCCAACGGTCTGCGCACGGAGATCTTCCCTTCCACAACCGGTTGGGCCGCATTGTCGGTTCTGCCTGGTGCTCGCTTGAGGCGAAACCAATCGGCAAATGCTCAGTCTGGCATTGCCTTTTTCGGGGCTTTGGCCAAGAATGCCGCCTCCATTCAAGCGAGGCATCCAGCGCGAAGGAACGCGGCGGATGGAGGCTAACGGATCGCGGTCGCGGGTTGACCGCGATCACGGTCGCGGCTGTACGTGCGGTCACGGAGCGGAGCCCACCCCCCAAGGCTGCTTCGGAACCGGACGAGGCATGACGGTGCGGCAGGGTTTGATCCGATCCCGGCGACATGCAGCCGCGAGCGAGACAAGGCCTGGCAAGGAGGCGTAAGCCGATGGCGCGCTGGTTCGTTGACCGTCTGCCTCAACGGGGGATTCCCTCGGTGAGCCTGCGGCGGCTGCTCCCCGAGGCTCGATTCGTGGGCTGCATGGACTGGGAAGTCTCCGGCTGCAGCGACGATCATCGCCGGCTGGAGCCTGGGCCAGGTGTTCGTCGCGGTCCGGGAGGCGCGTCCGGGGTACGACGGGCATGTCTTCGTGCGCGAGGCCCTCGAACGGGGCGCGGCCGGCGTGGTCGTGGACCGCCCATGCCCGGAGGCAGGCCGGCTCCAGGTCGTCGTGCCCGATACCACGGGCGGCGCACGCGCGGATCTGCCAGGCCCTGGCCGGCGACCCGTCGCACCAGCTTGTGACTCTGGGCATCACAGGCAGTTTCGGCAAGACGATCACGTCGCTTTTGATGCGCTCGATCCTCGAGGCGGCGGGCGAGCGATTCGGGCTCCTGAGCTCCCTGGGCTTTTGCGACGGGACGACCACCCGCGCGCTGGGGGCCGGTTTCGATTCTCTTCTGAAGGCACCGGTGCCGCCCGCACGCCTGCGAGGGCGGCGCGACGGCGGCGCGAGGGCGAGCCGAGAGGTTTTGCTCCGGCCCCGGCGGGGTTGGCAGCCTGCTGGCCGAGATGCTTGAGCGCGGCTGTCCGGGAGGAGTGCTCGAGGTCTCCAGCGAAGCGCTCATGCACGGTAGTTTTCAGGGAGTCGCATTCCATGCCGCGGTGGTGACCGATGTGGCCGCGCCGGCAGGTCTTCCCGAGGAGGTTCTGGTCCAGAAGCGCCGCGCCAAAGCCAAACTATTCCGCCAGATCGTGCCCGGCGGACTGGCGGTGGTCAACGCCGACGACCCGAACGCCGAGGTCCTGGGTGGCGTCAACCTCGATGCCCGCCGCGTGGCTTTTTCCCTGCAGCCGGCAGCGGCTGCGAGCGGCGACGTAGACGTCTGGGGACGGATCGAGCGAGCTTGATCGGCGCGGGAACGCGGATGCACGCTATATGGATTTGACCGCGAGGCGGCCGTGCATCTACCGCTGGTTGGCCCGCGCGCAGCGAGCTGTGCGCTCGCGGCGGCGGCCTTGGCCTGGGCGCTTGAGATCGATCGCGGCGCCGTCGTGAGCGGCCTGGAAGCTGTTCGCGCAGTGGCCGGCCATCTTGAAAGCGTCGTCGAGGGCCAGGACCGTTCGACGTCCGTATCGACGCGGCTCAAACTCCAGCGCGCTTGCCGAGGCCTTGGCGGCGGTGCGCGCAATCGAGTGCAGGACGCGTGCATTGTGTCTTGAGCGCTGCTTGGACTCAGCGACCGCCTGGAGCGCCGGCGGCTCGCCGAGACCGCCGAGGTCGGCTCGGACCGCGTGATCGTGACGATCAGCAACCCCCGCACGGAAGACCCCAACCAGATCATGGACGAGCTGCTGGCAGGCTTTCGACGCCCTGGCAAGGTGCGACGTCGAGCCAGATCGCCGGACTGCGATCCACGTCGCGCTGGCGGACGCTCGCTCAGGCGACGTCGTGCTGATCACGGGCAAGGGCCGCGACACTTTCCAGATTCTCGCGGATCGAGTGATCTCTTTTGACGACAAGGCCATCGCCCGCGAATGGCTGCGTGCGCATCGGCCGACCTTCGCCCAGCGCTACGCATGATTCCAACGCCGGAAAGTTTTTAATCTGCCACGCGTATCAATTTGCGCCTCTTGAACAATCCCACGGGCAAAAACCTTGCGAACACATCAGGACGCCGGTGCGTCTGAACAGTAATTGACGTAAGCCACTCGAAGCCGGACGCGCCATTGAGTTCAAGAATCAACACCGCGGAACGAATAATCAATGACACAACCGAGTCCGAACTAGGATGGAAGAGGGATAGAATCTGTTGAGGAGCGTTCGATGATAGTAAGTCAAGCACCGCCGACCTTGAGAAAAGCACTGCGGCGCGACCACGGCGTGGTAGAACTCGACCCGTCCAAAATAAGCGCCACGCTGCGCGACCTGGCTATGCGTGCACACCGAGTCGTCCAGGCGATCGATGGATCGCGGGCCGAAGTGCGCCCGGGACCAACGCGGAGAATGAGCTGACCGAGATCCACGCACAGATCGTTCAGCTCGAGCGCGGTCTGCATGCGCAGCACCTGGATAGCCTGGCCGGTTATGTCGGGGCGTTGCGACAAAGCGTCGAAGAACGCCTGGCTTGAGTCGCGCTTGCAGCCAGCATATCGCGCTGGGATCTCTCGCTGGCGCGGGGGAGTAGCGCGCAGCGATCGGAACAACCGGTCGAACCACGGAGCCGTCTGCGACATCTGGGATGTCGCAGACGGCTCTTTATTTGCCCCAACACATAAAAAAATGAATATAAATTAATAATACAAATGTTTGATACGAAGTGCATTGAATGGGGCGTGATTCACGTGCGCCGCAACGAGTGGCGACGACGTCGATTCTTGCGAGCGCGGACCGGAGTGAGGCCACGAGGGATCGTCGAGTCTTGTCGCGATTGAACGTTGTGCCCTGGACCGCGTCGGACGCACGAATACAAGCGGTCGGCAAACGTAAATTTTTGTAACCACACTGGAGAGCCCCGTCTCTTTCTAGGTGCCGATCGACGTTGCGACTTGATGAGCGATCAAGACAGCCGTCCGATTGTTGACCCAAGCTTGGGTTGCGGTCTGGACTGATCCACCAGGGCGGCGGCTGGTAAGCGATTCGGCTCGGGCATGTCGCCCGACAATTTTCATCCATCATGAAGGTTCTTTGAACAGCCTCTTTCGAGAGGAGGAGTGTCAGTATGCGCCGATTGAAGTTTGAGCCCAGGGTCAAGGTGCTTTCGGACAAGCAGATCCGGGCGATGAGCGGGCCCAGCGAGGCCGAATTTGAAACGATCATGGATGCCTCACGGCGACGGTTCTTGCGGAATTCAGTGGCGGGGGCGGCGGTCGCGGGGGCGGGAATACTGCTGGGAAGCAGAGAGGCTCAGGCCGCGGGCAATGCTCTGCCAAATCTCTTTCCTGACTGGGTAATGAACAACTTCCAGGAGATCCTCGCCGACGAGGCCGCGCACGTCGAGATCATTCAGGCTTTGTTGCCGGATCCCGACAATCATCTGGTGCCCCAGGTTCGTGCGATGCCCAAGCTTCGAAACCTGGAGATGCCCAACCAGAGAGCATTCGCCCAGGCGGCGGCCGCGTTTGAAAACACCGGTGCGGGCACCTACGCCGGGGCACTGTTCGCCATCCAGCAAACCGACGAGTATTTTCCGCTGGCCGCCGGGATCACGACGGTCGAGGCCCGGCATGCGGGCTGGATTAACTCGATCCTGAACGAGCCGCTGGTTCCAAATTTCTTTCCCAGCGACACCACGATTCCGCAGTCCGTTGCACTCTCACATGTAGACCCTTTCATCGAAAAACTCAACGGCCACGAGCCGTCGTTCAATCCGGTTCACGCGTCCGACCCCAACAACTTTGCTATTCTCGATTTCCTGCTGTTGCTCGAATACGTCGAGACGGCGTTCTACCAGGTCAACGTCGCGAAGTTCTTCGGGGGTTAAGCGGGAGCGAAGCGGCGAAAGAATGCGAACGTCAGCGTCAGGCGGCGAGCGCTCCCGGCGGCACACGCACTGCGCGGGATGAATCGCGCACGCCGTCTCGCAGTGGATTTCAAACTCCTTGCCGTTGCGAGGACCCGTGGCTCCCGGTGTGCGCGCCGGGGTGCCGCGGGTTCGTCCATTTCCGGGCCCTGCCCGCGTTGTCCAGGACGCCTTGATGCGATAAGCTGAACGCGGGGAGGGCCGCGTTTCATGCTGAAAGTGTGCCGCGATCGGGTCGCAGGTTATGCCGGGAATCGCAGGATGCGCCGAGTCCTTGGCGTGATTCTGGTGGTTATTGCCGGTTTCTGCGGACCCAATACGCTGACGGTCGCTCCAGCAAACGGCCAGGACCCGAACTTGCCGTCGGTCTTCGCTCAGGCGAGCCGAGGCCCGGCCGGCGCTCCCGAAGGCGCGGCGGATGACGCCGACGCGGCCGTGGATGGCGATGGCAAAAGTGCAGCCACAGGCGGGGGCTCACAGTCCCTTCTGGGATGGATTGCGCATGCGTCCGGCCCCGTCGTGGTCGTGGCGGTTGTGATTATCGCAATGTCGTTCTACCTTGGTGCTCTCGTCGTCTGGATGGCCTTGAAATACCGCACACCCACGGCGATTCCACCGAGCTTGGTGCGAGAGATCCAGGACCTGCTCGAGCAAACGAAGTACAACGAGGCCTATCACCGGCTGCTGGGAGATCCGTCGTTTTTAGCGCGCGTGCTGGCTGCCGGGGTGCGCAAGCTACCCGCTGGTTTATCCCCGGCGCAGCGGGCGATGGAGCTGTCTAACGAAGATGTGACCATGGAAATGGAGCATCGCACGACGTATCTGGCGACCGTGGGGACACTCGGGCCGATGATCGGACTGGTGGGGACCGTCTACGGGATGATCACGGCGTTCCGCGTGATCGCAATCGAGGGTGCTTCGCCTCAGGCCAGCCAGCTTGCCGACGGAATCTCGACGGCGCTGTATTCCACGCTCTTCGGGATCGCGATCTCGATCCCAGCAATCTTTTTCTATGCGATGTTCCGCAACCGGATCGCGCGGTTGTCGCTGGAGGTTGGGATGACGGCAGAGCCCTTGCTGGAACTATTTGCGCCGGGCGTACGCACTGCGACGGCGAGCACAGCTTCGGGGCTCGTCCCGGCGCCGTCAGCGCACCTTCATCCCTTCGCCGTGAGCGCGGCCCTGGCCGCCGCCAACCCCCCACGTCCGGCGTTGCCCGTGGAATAGGGGGCAGCGGGCGGGAAGCATCCGGCAGACGGGGCGAACCAGAGCGGTGGTTGCCGGCAGGGAATACGTCGCTTGTCATCGGCCGGAAAAAGAAAAAAGATTCCATATAAGGATGTGATCTTGGCAAGGCATGCCGGCATTTGTTGGACCGGTCTTTGAGCAGGACAACGGGGAACAGCCCAATACGGCTGAAAGACTCATGTCCCGTCGCAATCGAACGGTGAGTACGGGCGTTCTGAATCCCAACCTGACACCACTCCTGGACGTGGTGCTTCAGCTCATCACGTTTTTCATGATGCTGGTTCATTTCGGCACGCGGTTGGAGGGGGCGACCAAGGCCATCCGCTTGCCGCTGGCGCCGGCGGCGTTGCCGGGCACGGACCTGACGTTTGACCGCCTACCGGTGGCGATGAACGCTCAGGGACGGCTGCTCGTCGCGGGAGAGGTGCTCGACGAGGATGCGTCGTCGGCATGGTGGGTCTCGCAGGCAAAGTCGCGGCGCTCGGGGCTCGAGATGCTGAGAGATGGCGCGAAAGAGGACGATGAGCTGCCGACGGTGGTGATCCTGCGGGCTGATCGGGCTGCGTCGTACGGGGCGGTTCGGCGCGTGCTGGCCGAAGCCCAGGATAGGGGTTTCGCCCACTTCAGTCTGGTCGTCTTGCGGAGCCAGAGGCGATGAGCACCGGATCGGGACTGGGGATCGGACCAAGCTTGCCAGGGGCGGAGGCGCGACCACTGCTCGGAGGGGGCGGCGTGGCAGCGCCCCGGTCGCGGCGTTATCGGCCAGGTCCGCCCGATGAAGTGATGTTTCCCGTGACTCCGATGCTCGATATGGCATTTCAGCTCCTGGCCTTTTTCATCATCACTTTCAAGGCCCCGACCTCAGAAACGCACATCGACCTCGACCTTCCCGCAACGCCGGCCGCCTTGCCGGCTGCTGCGCAGGGCAGCGCTCGCCCCATCCCGGCGCGGCACGTCGATACCGACCTGGAGAACGACCTGCTGGTCCGTGCCGAGGCCGATGAGCTGGGCGACCTGAAAGCGGTGAGGCTCGGGGAAGCTCGTGTCCCCGACCTGGCCACGCTTCACAGCCGCCTGCGCCGCTATGCTCAGCTTCTGGAGGGGCGGCCGCTGCGCGTTCGCCTTGTGGCCGACGATCGGTTGCGCTACGAGCCCGCCGCTCAGATCATCGCGACGTGTTCGGCTGCGGGAGTTGCCGCGATCCGGCTGACCCAGCCGGGCGTCACACCGTCACTGCCTGGAGGCGGCGGGCGACCTGCTGGAATCGGGAATGCCGACGGCGCCGCCGGGCGCGGAGGGGCGCAATGAAGCCCGTCCTCCGCTTGGTGGCGGTCGTTGTACTGGGGATACTTCTTGTACGGGATTGCTGCCTGTGGGCGCGAGCCGATGATTCCGACTTGACGCACCAGATCAGCCTCGCCGACCTGGCCGACTATCGCGTGGCCCTCTCCGGCAAGGCGACTGCGGATGACGCCAAGGCGAATGATCCGCCATCGAGGGTTCTTTTCAAAGACCTCTGGCTTCACGAAGACCGTTTTCGGGGGCGTCGGGTTACCGTCCAGGGACGGGTTTCCCGGATCTTCCGGCAAGGGCCGGTCGGCAGCTTTCCGCCGTTGGCCGAAGTCTGGATCACGTCGCGGGCCGGCGATCCGATCTGTGTGGTTTTCTCCCAGCCCCGGGCGGGAGAGGGGGACGATCAGAAGCGTGATCACGCTCCCGGAAAATCTGGTGCCGCCACCGCATCGGCGACCGAGACAGATCCCGGGCGAGATGTCCCTGCTGCACCAACGTCTGTCAGCATCTCGAAGGAGACGCGTGACCCGGGCCAAGACACACGCGCAACGCCGATACCGGAGCTGGGCAGCATCGTTCATTTCACGGGCACGTTCCTCAAATTGGTGCGGTACGCGTCGAGTGATGGAGCCCGGCTGGCTCCTCTCGTCGTGGGAGACCGCGCGCGGCGCCTGAGCCGCCAGCTCTCGAGGCGGACGGGGGGCGACCCGCTGCCGAGGGCACGGCAACGTCGCCCCGAGGCTCAGGCGGTGGCAGTGCGGTCGGCGATCTGCTGAATCTGCGGTCCTGGTCGATCCTGCGCTGGGTGCTGGGCCTGGCAATTGCAACCGCGGCGGCAAGCGTCTTCGTCCGGCGTCACGTGGGTTCCACGCTCCGGAAGGCCAGTGGTCCGCTGGGAGCGCCGCGCGGCAGGACCAGCGATTCCCTGGCACACGACCCGCCGCTGGAATTCATCGAGCCACACGACCAATTCTGACCTCGAGTCGCGGCTCGATCTCCGTTCGCGTCAACGTTCCCGTTGCGGGCCGACACAGGGCCCAGGTCTGAGAGTCGAAGCGAATCCGCGAGACTTTCGGGTGCATTGCGGGTTAGATAAGGAGACGCGCCGCCTCAAAGAGGGAATCGGATGCGCCGCGGCCCGCGCGAGCGCGGCGCAAGCGAGGCGTAAACCGCCCGAGGCGTAGACGCTTGAGGATTCTTCCGATGCAACCACGATTGCGCTGGATTCACGGGGCTCGCCGTCGGGCTGTTCGTCGGACTCGCCGCCCTACCGGAAGCGCACGCCATCGGTTTTGTTGGCGGCCACGGCGGTGGGCGCGGTGCCCGAACGCCGCGCGTTCATTCGGCTCAGCGCGCGTACAACCCGCCACGGATGCCGCGCGACGACGCCGGCGCGTTCACGCGCTGGCGCGTCACATTCCCAGGGCGCTGGCTCCCAAGCGCGATCATTCAACACGCAACCCCGCTATTCCGCCGGGTCGACAAGGCGGAATGCGGCAGGAGCCGTCAATTCAGCGGCAACTGGAACGGGCAAACCCCGAGCGACGGGTTCGGTCAATACGGGTACCCCAGGAACCGCGAATCGCACCGGGACCGCACTGGCCGGCACAACGGGCGCGATGCTCACCAGCCTCTCCCCGAATCGCTACACGTACGGCTACGGAATGGGCGCGCACCAGTTTCGGGCCTATGGCTACGGTCGTGGCTATCGCAACCGCTATTACAGCGGGCGCTACGGATACGGCAGGTCGCAAGGCCACAACCGCGCGATCGTCGCGAGGCTGCGGTCGGTGCACGCGAGCCTGGCGCGGATCGATCACGACTACCAGGGCCATCGCGTACGGGCGATGCACTCGGTCGCGATGGCGATCCGGCAGCTCTCGCACCGGTCCATGGTTTTCAGCGGCGTTGGTTTTATGCCGCGAATGAGCAATCAGGGCGGAATCGGGCGCGGCGGCGCGGCCGCGGGCGGCGGCGGTCGCCGTCGGCAACCGATGTCACAGGGCCAGTCCGACGCCCGGATGAGCCAGGACATGCGAGCCTTGCAGGGGATCAACATGCAGCTCAACAGCCTGGGACAAGGCACGACAGGCCACGCCCGGGCGCACGGGCACGTCCAGCACGCGATCCGGGAGCTGGGTGTTGCGCTGTCGATTCGCTGAATCGAGACGGAGTTCCAGGAGGTCGAAAACGAACGCTGCAAGGCCCTTGCGGGACCGGCTGCATCGTCGCGCCTGCTTACTCTTGACTTGCCTCGAGCGACTTGGAGATCAAGAGTCCGCTTTCCGCGATCTCGACCAGGTAGACCTTGGTCTTGATCTTGAGCTCGGCCTCGAACGTGTGCTGACCAATGCCGGTCGAGTGGGTGATGTCTGCGATCGTCCCCTCCTTGGCGTGCGCACGCAAGGTCGCCTTCACTGCAGCGGGACAATTCGCCAGCTCGATCTCCTCGTCGTTGATGACAAGGACCTTCTCGACCAGTGTCCCATCCTGGGCCACCACGATCTCGTACGACTTGCCGTTGTGAACGACCGCGGTCTCGTAGACCGTGACGCCGTACTTCATCTCTTGACCAACCAAGCCGACTTTCTCGCCGAATGCTTCGCTTCGAAACGTCGCCTGAACGGCGGCCGGGCACTTTTCAAGCGCGAGCTCTTCTTCGTCGACGGCCAGGTTCATCTCCGTCAGTGTGCCGTCTTCCAGCACACCGATTGCATAGGTCTTGTCGCCCAAGGGTACATCGGCCCAGTAGACGGTCTGGTCGTCCTCATCCTTCTCCTTGGTGAGCGTATCGAACTTCACACCCTTCGCCTCGGCCTCAAACGTTTTTCGTACGGCCGCAGGGCAGTCGGAGAAACTGACCTCTTGCTCGTCGTCGGTGAATCCTGTCCCGAAGCCGAGCGCGAGTAACGCGGACGTCACGACCAGGAGCGGTTGCATGTAAGCCTTTCCCGGCTCCGAGAGCCCGTTTCCACCGCAACACGAAAGTGGACGAAGCTCAGCTCGAGTTTCAGCCACACGTGGAGAGGCCAAGATTGGCCGAAGGATGATACGTTTCTACGTTCCCCGCCGAACATTAAACCGTCCTGTGCAGGAAATGTTCCATTACTTTCGGAAGTATTTCCGGAACCGAGGCCGGCAACTCTGCGGGCAGCCTCGAAAGCGCGCGAGCACAGCGAGGCTGATCAAGGACATGTCGATCAAAGTGCCGACCTGGCTTGACCTGCCCTACCGGGATGCGACAATCGTAGGGAGCCGATCGCTCGGAAACGGCCATTCACCTTGAAGAGGCCATCTCCCGTGTCGAAGCCGCCGATTTCAAACTCGCTCGGCGAAACGCCGCTGACCGATCCTCGGTCGTTGCTCAGCTCGGCCATTTTTCACGCGCTATTACTGCTGTTGCTCTCGCTGACGATGGTGGCTGTCCCGTTGCGGATGGGCGAGTCAGGGCGTCCCAGGGCACTGTACGGCGAGCTTGACCCTGTCGACAACCGCGCGAGCGTACCCCCGTCGCCGGGCGAAGGCGGAGGGGGACCGGGCGAGATCGGCGGGACAAGCAGCGTCCCGTTCGTCGCGCCGGCTGACGGGACGAAACCGCATGGGGCGAGCTGCGCGACCCCGTCGCCGACAGCTTGCTGGCGGAGATCCTGCCGAGTTCCGCGCCCAAGCCGAGCGAAACACTGCAGCGCGCCCTTCCGGGCCCTCAGACTCTCGGCCAGGGACTCATTCCCGGCTCGGGTTCCGGCGGAGGCGGAGGAATCGGCGGTGGCTCTGCCGCCGGCGCGGGGCGGGGGATCGGGCCAGGGACCCAGTTTTTTGGCGCGCGATACGCGCATTCCTTTGCGTACGTGATCGACTGCTCCGGCAGCATGGCGACTCATAACTCGCTCGACGTCGCCAAACGGGAAATGCTCTCCAGCATTGATCAACTTGCGCCAGACGCTCAGTTCGCCGTGATTTTCTACAATCTCCAGGCGCTTTCGCTCAGCGATCCGCAGGGTCGTAGGGGTTTGATGCCGGCGACGGTTTCGAACAAGGCGCGGGTGCGAACCCAGCTGGCGCGATCGCACCTCTTGGCGGCACCGATCACATGCTGGCCTTGCGGGAGGCATTCAAGCTGAAGCCGGAAGTCATCTTCTTCCTGACCGACGCGGATTTGATGAGCAACAGCGACGTGAATGAAATCCTGACGGAAGTGGGCAAGACACGCATTCAGGCTGTCGAGTTTGGACGCGGTACCGAACTCGGACAGCAAACTCCGCTCGCCCGGCTGGCCACCACCACAGGCGGGCGGTATTTGTACATTGACGTGAGCAAGTTCCCCAGGTCGAGCGGGGGATATTGAGGGCGCTTGCCATCGGCGGTTGTGAGATCCGGCCAGTTCGTTTTACGTTCCTCTCAAAGGGCTCGGCGGACGAATCAGGCGATTTTTCGTGCCGTCCGTTGCGTCGGACTTCCGTTGCCGCCCACCGCCTCAGGGGTGCATGGGATTCTGTGCGACGAGAGCCCCCGGCGGCCCGTCGAAGAGCAAGCGCACCAGTCCGATGGAATTCGACTTACGGGCGGACGAGCCAGAGGTGTCGTGCAGCAAAGCACTTCCATCCGAGACGGTCGAAGAAGGCCATGTGCGGATTCTGTTCGCTGGGGGGCGCGAAAGCGGGAATTCCTTTCTATGCTAGTTGGCGTACCTCGAGACTTTGTGGTGAGAATTGCGGGCTAGGCCCTTTCCCGGCGGGCAGCGGTTGTGTTTAATCGCTGGGAAAAATCGGGGTAGATTGGTACACGAATCCGGGGAGGCTTCCCGGAGTGCGGAAGGGCCGCCGGGCGATCCGGAAGTGGCGGCGAGGGAACGGCGTCTGGGCCTTCGTCGTGACGTCGAAGCGGGACGGGCGGAAACGAGCCGTCTGTCTCCGCGCGTTACGGCTCCGAGAAGCGCCGGCGGGAGTGCTTTCGTGATGGCGGCCTCTCGCCCGATTTAACCTCGATCCGATCTGCTGATTGACAACAAACACGTTTTGACCGACTCCGACGGTGCTTACCCCGCCCCCGAGGAATGTCGCGGTGCTCAAAGGAGCATTCGATAACCGGCATACGCGAAGGATGTAGCAACACCTGACCCTGGAGATGAGGATCATGCAACGATGGCGATTGATTCGAACTGTGACCGTCGCGCTGGTGCTGCTCGCGGCGCCGGGGCGGCTCTCGGCGCAGGTGCCAGCCAAGTCAGGAGGCCGGCGCCCGCGTCCGCGCCGGCGGCGGCGGCACGGAGGCGCCGGTGCCGGCGGCAGCACCGGCAGCTCCAGCCGGCGAAAAGGAGTTTCAACTGTTCGGGCTCTGGAATGACCCGGCATATGGCTTTTGGGAACGGACGTCGCTCTTGGTCGTCCTGGTGATCGCGGTCGCAGGGCTCATTTATGCGCTCGGACTGGTCAATCAGGTGGTTGGCGCCGACCAGGGCACAGAGCGAATGCGCGAGGTTGCCGCGGCGATCCGCCAGGGGGCCAATGCCTATCTGGTCAGGCAGTTCCGGGCAATCGTCCTCCTCATGATCGTCCTCACGGGGTTGATCTGGGCCTCGGCCGAGTCGGCAGGCGCCGTCGCGTGGGGACGGGCGGCCGCCTTTTTCATGGGGGCGACATTCTCGTGGCTGGTCGGCTTCGTGGGAATGAGCCTGGCGGTGCGCGGCAACCTGCGTGTTGCCGCAGCGGCGCGGACCAGTTACGGCACTGCGCTGCAACTTGGCTACCGTACGGGAACGATCACCGGCATGCTTACCGACGGCTTGGGCCTGCTGGGGGGCACGCTCATCTTCATGGCGTACGGCGAGCGCGCCTACGAAGTGCTTTTGGGCTTTGGTTTCGGCGGCACGCTCCTGCGCTCTTCATGCGAGTCGGCGGCGGCATTTATACCAAGGCCGCTGACGTGGGCGCCGACCTGGTGGGTAAGGTCGAGGCTGGGATCCCCGAAGACGATCCACGCAATGCGGCCACCATTGCCGACAACGTCGGCGACAATGTCGGCGACTGTGCCGGCATGGCCGCTGATATCTTTGAAAGTTACGAAGTCACGATTGTCGCGGCCATGATCCTGGGATACGCCAGTTTCGGCCACAAGGGCGTGATCTTCCCGCTGCTGGTGGGCGCGATCGGCGTCCTGGGCTCGATCTGGAGCACTTCCACCGTGAAGGCCGGCGCCGACAGCACCAGCGACGAAGCCTTGCATTCAGTCCATCACGGGTTCGTGCTGGGCTCGATCTTCAGCGTCGTGGGCTTTGTCCTGCTCGGTTTTGTCTATCTTCAGTTTCCCCAGCAATACTTCGTCGATTACCCACAGGCGCTCGGGGGCCTGGTGGCGGGTGCCGGGGTCGATGGAGCCCGCGGTCTACCCATCTGGGCGGGCTTCGGCACGCAATGGCTTGACATGCGACCGGCATGGACATGCTTGATCGGCATCGTGCTGGCCATCGTGCTCAACAAGGTGACGAGCTATTACACTCACACGCAGTACAATCCCGTAAAGTCGCTGGCCAAGGCCTGCCAGACCGGGCACGCCACCAACATCATCCAGGGGTTCGCGGTCGGGTACGAATCGGCGGTCGTGTCCACGCTCGTGATCGCAGGGGCGATTTTGCTCTCGGCCCTGATCTACTCTGGAGCATCCCCGATCTTCGTCGCGTACGGCGTGGCGATGTGCGGCATCGGCATGCTGACCTTGACCGGCAATACGATCAGCATGGATGTCTTCGGCCCGGTGGCCGACAACGCCAACGGAATTGGCGAGATGGGCTACGACCGCGAGGAGATGGGTGAGGAGAATTACAAGCGGGCGCGGCAAATCCTCGCTGACCTCGACGCGGTGGGCAACACGACCAAGGCGGAAACCAAGGGAATCGCGATCGGCAGCGCCGTGATCGCGGCGGTCAGCCTGTTCGCGAGTTTCATCGCGGTGATCGCCGTGGGACGAGAAGACTTGATCGGCAAGATGACGCTGGAGCAATACACCACCGAGGCGGGCAACTTGTCGGTTGCGTATCCCAAGGTGTTTATCGGCGCGCTCATCGGTGGCGTCGTGCCGTTCTTGTTCAGCTCGATGCTGATCCGGGCGGTAGGCCGGGCGGCGTTCCTGATCGTCAAGGAATGCCGGCTCCAGTTCCGCGATCAGGAAATCTGGTCCGGGAACAAGAAGCCCGATTACGGCCGGGTGGTGAATATCTGCACGGCCACAGCCCAATCCGAACTGATCGGCCCGGCGCTACTGGCCATTCTGATGCCGATCATGGTCGGGATCTTCCTCGGAACGCAGGCGCTGGGGGGCTATCTGGCGGGCATGATCATCGTCGGCCAGCTGCTGGCCGTCTTCATGGCCAATGCCGGCGGCGCATGGGACAACGCCAAGAAATCGATCGAGGACGGACTCTACGGCGGCAAAGGCTCGGAGGCCCACAAGGCTGCCGTGACCGGCGACACCGTCGGCGACCCCTTGAAGGATACCGCCGGCCCGGCGCTGAACCCGCTCATCAAGGTCATGAACATGGTCTCGCTACTGGCCATCGTTCCGATCCTCGATTGGCAGGTCAACAGGCCTCTATTGCTTTACTTCGTCGGCGTGATCTGCATTGCCGGCGTTGCCTGGGCCGTGTGGCGGAGCAAGACCGAAAGCAAGGAGTTCCGCGAGATGGAGGCCGAGCTGGCCGGCTCCGCCGAAGCCAACAAGAGCCTCGAGAGCGTCGGCAGCGGGACTTGACGCGAGACCGCTCGCCACGTGAGCGGGGCCGGACGAACAAGTCTGCTTTGTTGTAGTCTGAGCCTCACGCATCACAAATTTTCCAGGCGCCTCCCAGGCCGTGTTTTCCCGCGGCCTGGTGAGGCGTTTTTGCGTTTTCCCAGGAAGAGCGCCCGGCCTCGGATGGTGGCGGACTTCGCTAACCGACGATGGTCGATGGCGCGGCGTTATGCTATTTTGGCACCATCGTTCACGTCGCCGTCGCTTCTGTCCTGCGCAGTAATCGCGTGGCGATCCATTGCCGCCAGACCAGCCGAAGGTTCGCCGCAATCCCGCGGTTTCTCAAACGGATGGCTATCCCGCTCCATTCAGCGAGCGCAGCTCATTCTGACGCGGCGGCGGCGGCTTTCTCGAAAGATCCCAGTGTGACTCGCAGTCCAGGCCGATCCGCAGCGATCCGCGCAGGGCGTAGCGGCCAGGACCACGAGACCGCATGGGAGTCGGGACGCTATGGACGACATCACACGGGTGCTTGATGCGATCGAACGCGGCGAGCCGCGCGCGGCCAGTGAGCTCTTGCCCTTGGTGTACGACGAGCTCCGCAAACTTGCGGCACAGAAGCTCGCCCAGGAGCGTCCGGGCCAGACACTTGACGCGACAGCGCTGGTCCACGAGGCCTACATGCGGCTCGTGGAAGGCGGAAAGGAAGGCGTTCCGTGCGCGAGCGACGCCGTCTGGGCCAACCGGCGGCACTTTTTCGCAGCTGCAGCCGAGGCGATGCGGCGTATTCTGGTCGAGAACGCTCGCCGCAAAGGGCGCGAGAAGCACGGCGGCGGACGACGCCGCGAATCGGCCGATCTCGATGCGCAGATCGCTGCTGAGCTTCCGGAGGACATTCTCGCGTTGCATGAAGCCCTTGATCAGTTGGCGCTCCACGACCCGCTCAAGGCAAAGCTCGTCGAACTGCGCTTCTTCACTGGATTGACGCTCGAGCAGGCAGCCAGTTGCCTGGACATCTCACTTTCCACCGCCGATCGGGCCTGGCGGTATGCCCGCGCCTGGATCTACGCCGCCATGGCCGGGGGCGACTCTCCGTAAAACTTGAAACTCACCTGACGTGTTTCGGGCTCGCGTGTCGCATGGAGGGGAGACCAACCAGGCCGATCGCCGCTTACCCCGCGACCGCCGCGACGCGGGGTGAGATGTCGCGGGGGTTTGTTTCGACGTCTCAGGCTTGAGCTCGCCTGGCTCGGTCGAGCCGCCAGACGCGCCTGGCCACCCGCTGACCCCGAACCAGATGGAGCGGATCGCGGTCAGAAACTTGGAGCGAATCGGAGTCAGGACGTAATGTGCGCGATCACCCAGGTATTTGATGCGATTGACGGCGGCGGGCAGCGCGCGGCCAGCGAGCTGTTACCGCTGGTCTACGACGACCTGCGCAAGCTTGCAGCCAAGAAACTTGCGCAGGAAAAGCCGGGGCAGACGCTCGACCCGACCGCGCTCGTTCACGAGGCCTACTTGAGGCTCGTGGACGGCGCCGAGGCGGAGCCCGCACGCGCCAGCGACCGAGGCTGGGCCAACCGCCGACATTTCTTTGCCGCCGCGGCGGAAGCAATGCGCCGCATTCTCGTCGAAAATGCTCGCCGCAAAGGGCGCGTCAAGCACGGCGGCGGACGGCAGCGCGAGCACGCGGACCTCGACGCCATGAGCGCCGCCGGCCTTCCGGCGGACATACTGACCTTACACCGAGCCCTCGAGCAGTTTGCGCTCCGCGACCCCCTCAAGGCAAAACTCGTTGAGCTGCGATACTTCGGCGGCTTGACCTTGGAGCAGTCGGCGGCCTGCCTCGAAATCTCTCTCTCCACCGCCGATCGCGCCTGGAAGTACAGCCGCGCCTGGCTGTATGCAGCGATGGCCGACAACGATGCCGACGAAATCTAACGCGACCGACGCGTCGTTCGCAGAGGGCTTGGCGCGATCGGTAGTCTCTCTGACGTGCCCGACGTCAGCCGCGCTTGTCTTCGTTCAAGAGATGCTGGCTCGACTGCAGGATACGGTGCTGGCGGTTCTTGGAGGCATGAGCGGAGGCGGCGGTCTGCGATTGGACCTTCAGGTCGTCGAGGTTAGCCTGGCAGAAAGGGCACTCGACCACTTCGAGGTGGAACGTCAGGTATGAGGCCAGCTCGGGGTCGAGGGCATCGAGCAGGAAGCTGCCCAACTGCTGGCGGCTGGGACAAGTCAAGCGCGAGCGATGCCAGATGGCACCCAGAGTGTGCAGATGGCCGTCGGCCCGATTCTGACGGACATCCTCGAGCTGGGCGCGGAGCTCGGCCGAGTCGCGGAGGGCTTTTTCCACCCGCGCTGATTCCTCCGGGGCCAGGGCATCGGCCAGGTAGTCGCGGAGCATGACATCGTCGATCGGGGTCGGGGGCCGCCACCGGGTCCGCTTGGCCGCGCGGATCGGCTGCACGATCCGGAGCGTTCTTGCCCTTACCCTTGACGTCACCCCTCATGATCGCTCAACCTCCGCCCAGCTCGTCCAGCGAGAGACCGGCGCGGCGGGCCATTTCCTTGAGCCGGGCGATCGTCTGAAACTTGTAGCTGGCGACGGCTTGCTCGGTGATATCGAGATACTTGGCGACGTCTTTGTTGGCCCATCCCTTGACGATCAAGAGCTCCATGCAGCGCAGCCGGTCGTAATCCGCCCGCGCCAGCCATTCGCGGACCAACTGGCCCATAGCCTCGGTCAGGAGACGCTCCTCGGCCTTGCGCCGCTCGCCGCTGCGCGCGATGCTCGAGGCGGCGCGGCCTCCGCCGGGCACCTCGTCGAGCGGACGGCCATGGTCATCGGAGCCGAATTGGTCGATCGGCCGCCGCCCCTGCTTGCGCAAGTGGTCTGTCAGCTTGTGGGCCGCGATCGAAAACAGGTAGGCCTCCATGTCGCGCTTCTCGTCGTAGTGAGGCAGGCTGGTCAAGAAGCCGATGAACGTTTCCTGGACGACGTCCTCGCTGGCCGCGCGATCGCGAAGCCGGCTGTCGACGAAGGCCAGCAATCGCCCCTCGAATCGCTCGATGAGCTGGCGCCACGCCTCGGCATCTCCCGCGCGCACTTGCCGGACCAGAAGAGCATCAGTCTCTGTGACAGACATCGCTTGGGTCCGCCCCGGGACGGGTTCACACGCGGAAACAGCCTCCCTCGGTGTTTATCAATTGTAAACGCGACCCGGGGCGTTTGCCTATCCTGGTCGAGCTCAGGCCGGCTGAGGGGCGGTGGTCGTCCTTCCCGGAGGTTCCGTGTGGAACTGGGTTTGAGTTTCGTCCGCAGGAGCTGGCTCCGGCCAACGAGCCAGCCGATAGGATCGGAAGACCCAGGGTCCCAGCGGTGCCAAGACCAAGAGCATGAGCACCCAGATCAGCTTGTCGTGCCGACCGGGAAAATCGTGGTCGCGCAGTCCCATCAGGAAGACAAACTCATGGCACCACACGCGGACGAACCACGCCATGAGAAGGTGGGAAATCACGATGACCGCGAATGCCGTCGCATAGCCCTCCAAGAACGCGAGGATCACGAGGGCTGCAACGGCAACGACCGCCATCATCTGCCAAATAGTCAACTGGAAGGGCCGGAGACCACGGCCAATTCGGCGGAGGCGCTCCGGGGCGAGCAATTGGGCCACGCCGAAGAGAAGGGCAATGTACGCGACCACAACGGCCGGCAGTACAACCAGCTCCGCGAGGAATTCAACGAGCGGCATGGACCGCGAGCTCCTTGAATCGGTCGGTCAGGTCACGCGACCATGCGGTAGATGATCACGCCGGCGGCCCCGAAGCCAGCGGCGGCCAGCATCCTCAGCCGGTTGGTGTAGTAACCCTTGGTCTTCTCGTCGGTGCGGATGTAGCCGGAGACGACAGCCAGGCAGGAGAGGATGAAAGCAAGCGTACCGCCGAGGTTCACCAGCCGGCGCTGGACGAGTTCGTGGTTGTAGGCCTCGACCAGCTGCGTACGACGCTGCGGCGAAGCATCGAACTCGAGCTCTGCCACGTAGAGAGTGCCGTACGGCTTGACGACCGGTTCGAAGCGGGTATTCGAGAACCATGGCGTCCAGGAGGCGTGCCGGGGGCGTCCAGCCGCCTTTGACGTCGGGGTCGAGCCAGCTCACGACTTCGTCTTGCAATTTGCGGCGCGCGTCGGCCCAGGCGCGCTCTTCGGTCGCTGAGATCTGACCCGACACCTTGCGGACGATCGAGGAAGGCTGTGCCGGTGCGACGGCCGGCGGGACCGCTTTGGGTCGCCGCTACAGCAGCTGGCGACGCCGGGGGAGCCGGAGGGGCGGGCGGGGCCGGGGGCCGGGCATGAGCCTGGGTCACGCGAGTCCCGGGCACGATCGGTACCGGCAGGCCTTCCGCATTTCGCGCTCGACCGCCGGAGGCCGGGGTGCCGGGGGCAACGCAGCGGGCGAGTCGTCGGAGACCAGGGCAACTCGCGCCTCATCGAGGGCTTCTTGAACCTCGTCGCGTGCCTCGGCGAGGGCCTCGTGAACCTCCTGACCCGCTTCGCGAAGTGCCTGATGCACCTCGTCCCGTGCCTCGGCGATGGCACGCCGCGCCTGCTGGCGCAGCTCTTGGCGGCAAGCTGCCGCTTGGCTTCACCATCAGCACGGGCATAAATGCGGTCCCGTGCCGTGGTGCCCCGGTCCGGCAGGAACCATTTGCGCACGGCGATGCGATGCCATGATCCATGACACCAAGATCACGAGGATCGAGAGGAGGAATAGATGTTTCATTGGTCCGTTATCCGTGGCCTGGCTGATCAAGGAGTCAGCATATTACCCGGACAGCCATTCGCGACTAGCACCTGACTGCTATTGCCCTTGCATTTCTGCTTTTTCGAGGCGCGGACATATTGCGCGTAGAGTGCGGCGGCCTGATTCCACGGGCTGACCAGTTGAACGGCCGTGACGATCAAGACGGCGAGGGCGATCCCGTCCTGGCGGTCGTACGGCCAGAAAAATGGAGTGAGCATGGCTGCCAACACGGCCGTCCAGAGGATCGGCAAGATGCGGAATCGCGACTTGCGATCGCGGACCGCCAGACGCCACCAGCCGCTTGTCACCGCGAACAGCGTTCCGAAATAAATGAGCTCGGTGTCCGCGGAGCCCGGGGAAGATACGCGACCGGCTGGGTGAAGCCGAGTTGCAAGTTGTAACCAAGGGCAGTACCGACGGTGCCGACGAAGAGTCCGCCCGCCAGGGCGACAAGGCGCCTGGTGGTGCCGTCGAGCTGCCTTGCTTCGAAGACTTTCTGGGGAATCACAGCAGTCCAGGTGCCCAGCAGCGCCATGCCGAACAGGTATGCGAGTTGCTGGGTGTTCGTGGAAGGATCGATCCCCAAGAGCGCAGCGGCTGGCACAGTGAGCAGTGCGAGTACGGGCGCAGCCCAGAGCATCGATCCGGCCAGCTCGGCGACGCGGACGCGGCCGCTAGGTAAACCGGGCGGCTCCGGGGGCGGCGGGGCGACAGCCCGCTGAGGCGGCGCTTTGGCGGCCGGCGGAGTGTAGGACTGGCCGCGACGAGCGGCACCGTTGGCCCGGGGCTGACCTTGAGCCAGGATCGGCTGGGGCCGCGAGGGCGGGGGCGGCTGGGGCGAGTAACGGCCCGGGCGGCCGCAGTGCGTCCCAGTTGGCCCGCAGCCGCTCCTTGATACCCGCCAGGTTCTGACCGCGGGGTGGACGAGTATCCGGCCCGATGTAGAAGATCGGCTCCTCGGCCTCGATACGCATGCACATCGTCGTCGGCGTGCTGCCGGCCGCGACGCTGGCCCGCCTTGCCGTCGCCGATGATCCGGACCTCGGGCGGCGGGGCGCGTCCTCGGGAGGAAGCAGGTCGTAGACGGCTGCTGGGACGTTGGTTCGGGTCCTTGGCGAGCGCCTTGGCCACGATCGTCCTGATACGGCTCGGGGAGCTCGAGACGTCCGGCCGCGCCGTCAGGTGCTTCATCAACACCTCGTTGACCGTCTCGCCGTCGAACGGGACCCGCCCGGTGATCATCTCGTAGAGGATGACGCCCATGGCGTAAACGTCGATCGGCTTGTTGTATTTGCCCGAGCCGATTTCGGGGGCCATGTAATGGCAGGTACCGATGCTTTCGGAGTGCTCGGTCCCATGGCTGGGCGTGATGAGCTTGGCCAGGCCATAGTCGCCGATCTTGACGATTCCTTCCTCCATGAACAGATTGGCCGGCTTCAAGTCGCGATGGACGATCCCGTGGTCATGCAGATAGGCGACCCCCTCGACCAACCCCTTGAGCCATCGACGAACCTCGGGAAGCGGCAGCCCGCTGGGATACTGCTTCAAGACGCTGGCCAGGCTCGGTCCTGCGACATACTCCATGACGACGAACGTATCGTCGGCGTCGCTGGCCTTCAGGTCGAAGATGGTGAGCAAGTTCGGGCACTTGAGGTTCATGCACTGCAAGACGCCGCGGCGCTCGACGTCGAGATTGCGGAGGATCAGCTTGAGCGCGACTTCCTTGCCGGAATCGGACGTGGCGTAGTAGACCTCGCCGAATCCCCCGCGCCCGATCGCTCTTTTGATGGTGTAGCCATCCAGAGGGCGGGCTCCCGATCCGAACGTGTATCGACCTTGTCGCCTGAGGCGTTGAGTTGGCGTTGGGCATGTCTCTGCTTCCCATAGAGTCTTCGGGCGCACGATCCCGAGCTGGATTTCGGCTCGTACGGGGCGGTTTCGTCGCATGCGGTCATTGCTGTCTACGTCTGCGCCAGGGAGTTCTTCAGCCGTCGCACTCATTAGTTTGTGCAACTCCAACTTAGAGGGCCGGTTGAGCCGGCCGGGACCGCCTCAGTCTGAGATCATTGCTTTCCACGGGACGCCGATTTCGGCCGGCCGAGCCAGCCTGGTAGCGGATTTATCTCTCACGCGGACTGATTTCCCAGAGGCTCGAGGCTGAAGGAAAAACCATCACCCAGGACGCTGGACTGCAACGTGAGCGGAGCGCGGGAGGCACAGGTTCGCCCGTCGACGTCGAAGGCACCGACGGCGCGGCACCAGAGCGTGCCTGCCTGGCGGTACAGGACAACCGGGTTCCTGAGCGCGGGGGCGGGGATATGCGCCTGCGGAGCCTCGCCCACGATGCATGTCTCTGCCATCAACAGCACTCCGTCGACCGCCAGGGGAAGCCGGTGGCGGCTGACGATGGAGAGCCTGGCCGTGGCACTCACAGGACTGGGCTGGCGGAATTCCAGCTCGACAGTCGAGCCGAGCCGGATCACATCGCCATCTCGAAGCACGGCCTGGTCGACGACAGCCTTGCCATTGACGAACGACGGATGATGAGCTTTGAGCAGGTAGCTCTCGCCGTTGCGGAGGAGCGTGGCATGGTTTCGCGAGAGATCACCCATCAGAGGGATATCCGCATGGCTGTCGGGCCCGGCGCGGCCCAAGACGATGTGGTCGTCCAGGCAAACGAGATAACCACCGACAGCGTCGACCCAGAGCAGGAACCTACCCTTTGGGCCGGCTGCCTCGACCCGGGCCAGCGGCCTGGAGGGGGTCGGGCCGCGCATGGCGCCACGGGCCGCGCAGAGGCGGATGCGGCCGGACTCTGTCCGCCGGGACCAATGCCGCCGTCGCGATTCGCGCGATGGCGGCGCATTTAGCCAGACGATGCCCTCGGGCTCGCTGCGCGTGGCTCGGCCGGCTCGTGCCGGAAGCAGAGCCCGGAATCAGGGGCGGCCGGTGCCGCGCGGGCGGCGCGGTGCGGCCACTGCCCGCCGCTGCCGGGCCGATCGCCGCGATCTGCTGCCAGGCGCGGGAACGCGCCTGCCGCGCGGCCGGGTGCTCGGGCACGCTGACGAGCACCGCCTCGGCCGCCGAGAGGATCTGGGGCCACTTCCCCTCCGAGAGCGCCGCGTACAGCGCCTCGACCTTGGGTGCGGCCACTTTTTGTCGCGTCTCCAGCTCGGTCTTGGCCGCGGCCACGGCCTGCTGGGCGGCGATCGCCCCGGCGCCGGCCGCGAGCCGCTCGGCCCGGTCGAGCTGCTCCTGCGCTCGGCCGAACTCGCCCCGGCGTCCTTCGGCCAGCGGCGGATTGCCATGCCTCGGCGATCTCGCGCATCCGCCGCAAGGCCGGCCCGCTGATCTTATGCCGCGCCAGGTCCTCGATCCGCTCCAGCGACGCGAACCGGCTCGCCCGCGTCCAGGTCGACAGCGGACTTCCTCGGCAACCCGGTCGGCCAGGCTGAGCCGCGCGGCGGCCAGCGAGTCAGGAGGCGCGCCGATCCGCTCGGCCAGGTCCAAGTCCTCGATCGCGCCAGCCAGGTCGTCAACTCCTCCACGGCGCGTCGCCCGGGCGATCAAGTCGAGCGCCAGCCGGCTACGAAACTGGACCGCATGATGGTGGTCCGCCACGTCGGGCCGATTCGCCAGGGCAAATGCCTCCTCAAACCGCCCCACCCGCGCGGCTTCCTCAGCCTGCCGCAAGACGATGCGCCAATGTCCCAACATGGTTGACTCGCCGCCCGGATTGACCATGGGGATTCACTCTCGTTTCAATCCATTCCCAGCCGAACGGCCGGGAGAACCCTGGTCCTTGACTCAAGATAACAAAGGCCGGAGCCTAGCCCAACTCAACTGTGTCTGCTGCCCTAGCTGTTGCGGCTCTTCGTGTGCGTCCAGGCTCGGCGAGGCTGCGCCGGCGGGCAGGGCATAGCTAGTATCAACCGAGCTGCCCTACTCTCGGCCGGGTTCCCGACGAGAGCGTCCGAAGACCATGACTTCGACCGCCTCCCCCTCCTCTGGCCCTTCCCTTCGATCGGGGGATGCGAAAGGCGGGCGGAGGGGAGGAACGGATCGGTCGAAGCTAGACTCGACGAGCAATCGCTTTCCGTCTGGCCATTCAACCAGGTTGCCCAGAGGAAACGCAAGCTCCGATCAAAGGCTCTTGTCACCCGCCTTGGCGGGCGACGCCGGAGCTCGCCGAACTTCTCGTCGACTTCCTTGACGATATCACGATGGGGATCGACAAGGTCGAGGGTCCATCCAGCTCGCCGTAGCGGCCTTCGATCTCGGCCCGGCGGGCCATGATGTCGAGCCGCTGTTCCAGTTCGGTGACGGTCTGCTTGGCACGGGCCAGGGCGCTGCCATCGAAGTTGAAGTCGTTCTTGGACTGGGTGGCTTCGATCAGCTTGCAGCTTGGCCTCGATGTTGGCCAGCCGGGCCAGCAGCGTCGATTTCTGCGTCCGCAGGTTCTCGAGCTGCTCGTGGGCAGCCTGGATGATCTTCTGCTTGGCCTTCAAGGTCTCCTGCTTCTGCTTGAGCAACTCGGAGGTGTACGTCGTAGTGATCCACGCGATGGGCCAGCTCGGCCTTGACTTCGTTAGCCGTGTCGGCGACATGGCCGGTCAGGCGGAAGTCACCCGTCTTGAGCCTGTCCTGCAGCGACGAGGATCGTTTTCTTTGACTGCTCCAGGTTGGCCTGGATGGTGACCACTTCTCGCTCGAGATGCTCGGCCTCGACCTCTGCGCGGGCCAGCGTTTCCTTGTTCTGGTCGAACATCGGTTTCAAGCTGGCGATGTCGTTCCGTGCCCGTTCGATGTCGAACTGCGGCGGGAACGGCGTCTTTGGCACCTTGGCGGATCTTGTGGAATGCCGTCTTGACGTAGCTCGGTGCGGAAGTGCCGAACACCAGGAACAACGTCCCAGCACCCAGTGCCGCACCCAGCAACCCCTTCTTGACCATTGAGCACACCATCTTGAAGTTCTCCTCTTTTACCCGGAACCCGTGGTCTTCGGCGTCTCGTTGTCGTGGTAAATGGCGGTCGCTCGGTATGGATACTGCTCCCGACCGCGCCACACAGGTCATTCGGGCCACCCCGCTCAAATATTGGATAAAAGGTGCTCTCAAAAAAGGGACTTCGGGAAAACACGAGCGAGCACGACCGGCAGTTGGCCTACTCTTTCCGGGTCAGAGGGTGGTGCACAGCGTGTCTTGTCGACGTAATCCTTTATTTTGAAACGGCTAACGTCCTTTTCTGCCAGACCGTCGGTTGCCCGTCGACCAGAGGTGCGCTCGTCGAGGGGCGTTTATCGAAATCTAGCGATCATCCTCAGGGATGACCGCGCCATCGCAGCCCGAGGGAAACACGGCTGACAAACGCGCAAAAAAAAAGCCCCCAGGCAGCCGCGGGGTTGCGGCTGCGTTAAAGGGGGCAGTCTCAACGAGATGGGGTAAAGCCGAGCGGCTTTGCAGGCGGTTACGTTCCTACCTTGCCGCCTGTCTCCGCCAACGCGTTCATGAGTTTTTGCAGGGCCTGGCTTTCCAGTTGACGGACGCGCTCGCGGGTCAGGCCCAGGTTTTCGCCGACCTCGCGCAACGTCATCGGACTGTAAGCTTCGAGGCCGAACCGCATGCGGATCACGGTGGCTTCGCGGTCCTCCAGCGAATCAAGATGCTCGAAGATGCGGTCGAGGTCGTCGGACTCGATCAACTGGGACTCCGGCCCCTTGTTGCGGTCGTCGGTCAATACGTTGTTGAGCGCCGGGCCCTTCGTCTCCGAGATTCTCCGAATGGGGAGTCAGGTTGTTGACGCGAATGGCCTTCGCGACAATGCCCATTTTTTTCTTGGAAAGCCGCAGCGCCTTACCGACCTCCTCGTGAGTCGGGGCCCTGCCCAAGCCGATCGGCAAGCACGCCAGTCGCCCGCCGCCATTTCGCGAGCAGGCTCACCATGTATGCCGGCAATCGGATCGGCTTGCCGTTATTCATCACCGCCCGACGGATGGACTGCTTGATCCAATAGCTCGCGTAAGTGCTGAAGCGCGTGTCCATCATGCCGTCAAATCCCTCGACCGCGCGCATAAGCCCTAGATTACCCTCTTCAATCAAATCCTCCAGATTGAGCCCTTTGCCAAGATATCCTCGCGCGATGTTAACGACCAGCCGGAGATTAGCTTTGACCATGTGCTCGCGGGCCTGCGGGTCGCCCAGCGCCACGCGCTCGGCCAGCTCTCGCTCTTCCTGAGCGGAAAGAAGTGGCGTGTCATTGATGTCGTGCAGATAAATCTGCAATGGGGATGAGATTCTGGTGTCGTGGCGTGGCATGTGATGCAGAGCCATTGCGGGTCGCTCCAAGGTTGCGATCGGCGGTCCGAGGCGCTGTTGCAAGGGCGGGGTGTTTGCGGACTGCGTTCGCGAGGCGCAGAATGCAGCCGCGGCTTACTAAAGGAAACCTAGGACATCAATCGGATGGCGTCAATTAAGTTTAGTTAACGAACACCAAAATTGAGAGGTTTGCTACCAGCGCACATCCGTGGCCGTGTTGATCAACGGCTTGCGGAGAGTGTGATGCTTGCCGTGGGCGGAATGGGCGGAATGGATCAAGCCAGTTTCGGGGAATTGTCGGAGGGAACGCTCTCGATCGAGTTAACAGTTCCCATCCGAAAAGGTGCCTTCTGGAGGAATCTCAGCCAGGTCTGGCAGGGCATGGCGAAATAGCGGCGAAGGCTTACTCGCGAGGGCATTGAGATGTCTTGTGGTAAAACGAGTATGGCCGGCTGATCGGCGGCGGACGGGACCGAAGGGGACCGCCCTGTCGACGGGATGACCACACGGATCATGAAGAGCACGTGGCACGTGCTGCCAGCGATCACGAAGAAGTGAAACAGCTCATGAGCGGCGAACACACCGGGAAGCAGGACCGGCCACCGCGCCAGGTTCAGCGCAGCCCGACACTGTAGAACAATCCCCCCAAGGGAAGCGGCAGCAGGGTGCGGTGAGAATAGGTCTCGTGCCAGTTCGAAATAACAGAACAGGGCGCCCCAACCCATCGCCAGATACGTGAGCGTAGATACCCACATCGGCACGAGGCTGCCGTACCAAACCCGTGCAGCGCACAGGATAGCGACCGTCCAGACAATCGTCAGAGTCCCCCACGTCCACGACTTTCGCATGAGAGCCCACGCGACGGGGGTGTAGGTTCCGGCGATCAAGAGGTAGATTCCCACGTGGTCGAGCCGCTGGAGGCGGAGGAGCGGTTCGCCGCTGAGCTTGACGGCATGGAAAACGCGCTGATGCCATAGCACAGGATAAGCGTGACGCCGAAGACCAGCAAGCAAAGCGCCTTGATCCGCTGGTAGCGCCGTGAACGACCCCATTGCCTCAAGTTGTCGTGACAATCGGCGTCCGCACAAAGTTTCAACAGGATCCACGTTACGGGCAGCGCCAGCATCATTCCTGCGCCGTGGCTCCAAGCGTTGATCGGCTCACGAAGATCGGAAAGAAGCATGACGCCCCCCGCACAGGTCATCTTTGGGCCTGGGTCGATCGATGGCCGGGCGGCGAGATTCAAGGTTGCATCAACCTGTTTTCGGCGCCATCCCGGCCGTTCCTTGACGAATTATTCGATGACTGGAGGGGAAGGGAAAGAGTGCGCGTCCGAACCAGGAAACACCGGACGCGCCCGGTAGGCAGTAGGCAGTCGGCAGCAGGCGGGGAAGAATGATGGAACAGTGGGAATTGTCCAGAGGTTTGGGAGCGCCGGCATGCAATCGCGTTACAAGTTTGCCGCGTGGGTACTGGTGGCGCCATAGGACTTACCGTCGCGCTCGCCGCGCGTGCCGGCAATCCTCGGGAGGACGTATCACGCCAGAAATCCCGAACCGGACAAGCCGCTGAACGCGAAGTCGATTCGCGAGGCGATTGATCGAGCTTTGCCGTTGTTGATCAAGGCCAGTGCCCTGGAGTATCCCAAGCACCGCGAGTGTTTTTCCTGCCACAACCAGGCGGTGCCGGCTGTGGCCTTGGCGCTCGCGAAGCAGCGTGGATTTGCCGTTGGCGATGAGACTCTTCGCGCTATCTCCGAGCACACTGAGGCCGACTTGGATGGGGCGATTGACGAATATCGTCGGGGGAAAGGGCAGCCGGGTGGAATCATCCGCGCCGGTTATGCTCTCTGGGCGCTTGAAGCTGCTGGCTGGCCCGCCGATGAGACCACAGCCGCAGTGGCCGGCTATCTGGCACTCGTCCAGCGCGAGCGCGGCAACTGGCCGGGCCAATCCAACCGACCTCCTTCGGAATCCAGCGACTTCACTGCCACGGCGCTGGCACTGCGGGGCGTCGAGGCCTTCGGGGTATCCAACGACGCGACGTCACCCAAGAGCGACGCGAATCCCGCCGGCCGATCTCAGCAGCGCGTCGCTGGCGAGCCCTGGCGTGCGCGGGCACTGGCCTGGCTCAAGGAAGCCAAGCCGCGCGAAACCGAGGATCGGGTCTTTCGCCTCTGGGGCTTGAAACATATCGGTGCGTCTCACGAGGACATTGCGGCCGCCACGACCGACCTGCTTCGGACTCAGCGGCCTGACGGCGGTTGGAGTCAGCTGGATGAAGTGCCAATCCCGGCCAAGGCGGTGCAAACCAAAGGACTACCAGGATCAAGCCCCGCGGCCGCTCGCGAACGCGCGAGCGACGCCTATGCCACGGGCTCGGCCTTGGTGGCGCTTCACCAGGCTGGTGACGTTGCCATCGATCTCCCCGCGTTTCAGCGTGGACTCGCGTTCTTGATCCGCAGCCAAAGAGACGACGGCTCCTGGTTTGTGAAGTCGAGGAGCCATCCGTTTCAGAAATACTTCGAGAGCGGTTTCCCTCACGGACCGGACCAGTTCATCTCGGCAGCGGCAAGTGCCTGGGCCGTCGCCGCGCTCGCGCTGGCGACGCCGAGCCAATAACCCAGACCTCACGAGCGGAGCACTCACTCGTGCCTACGAGCAGGCCCTTTTGACCGTTGATCCGGCGTCCAACTTAGCGGGGGCGAGTGACAGCTCCCCCCGACAAGCAGTTTGCCGGTGGGCTGGCGTGTCGAACGGTCTCGCTACGCACCTTCAGCAGCTCGACCTCGAAGAGAAGAGTTGCCTTGGGGGGGATGTCTGGGGGTGCACCGTTGTCACCGTACCCAAGCTCGGCCGGGACCAAGAGCCGCCGCTTGCCTCCAACCTTCATGGTCGCGACTCCTTCATCCCATCCCTTGATCACTTCGCCCTGACCTACGGCGAACGAGAATGGCTGGCCTGCGTCCACTGAGCTGTCGAACTTCTTGCCTTTGGCACCACGGCTCCACAGCCAGCCGGTGTAGTGCACCACGCAGGTTTGCCCGGCCCGTGGCGCCGGTCCGTCACCGTCCTTGTCGTCGAGGTACTCGAGCCCGCTCTCGGTCTTCTCAAATTTCTCGAGCAGCTCGACTTCGAAAAGTAAGGTCGCTTTGGGCGGGATGACCCCGCCGGCGCCGCGATCGCCATAGGCCAGGTCGGCGGGGACCCGCAGCTCTCGCTTGCCGCCAACCTTCATTCCCGAAACACCTTCGTCCCAGCCCTTGATCACTTCGCGCTCACCAACGTGGAACGAAAAGGGCGCCCCGCGATCGAGCGAGCTGTCGAATTTCTTGCCCTTGGCATTGTCTTGCCACAGCCATCCAGTGTAGTGCACCACGCAGGTCTGGCCAGTCTTGGGCGAGGCCCCGGTTCCTTCCTTGACGTCGCGGTATTCCAGTCCACTGTCGGTTTTCGTCATCGGCTTGCTCTGACCCTCGTCCGTTTGAGCCAAACTCGCGGCACGTGCCTGGACAAGGATGGCCAGGAACGTGGAGACGGCGACAGCAATCGCGGCGACAAGAGTTGATCGCATGGGCACGGTCGTGATCGTCATGAACGGTGAAGCTCCTGTATCGCTGGCTAACCTGGGTTCGGTCCGTCTCGTCCGGTCGAGGCATCTGTCGACCCTGGCTTGGATCTGACCCGGGCCAATTCCCTTGCCTCGACCGGCTGCGAACCTACCATAACGACGATGCAGGTGGGAATGGGCCAGACAGGGATCGAGGAGGCAACGCCCGTCGATTCTTCCAACCGCGAAACCGCCAATGAGTTGGTTGATTCCTGCCAATTGGCGACAACTTGCGAGCTCAGAGCACCCAGCCGGTCCAAATAAAGCAGTTCGGTCGCCGATATATACTAGGGAAGGAGAACCTCCCACTTCCGCGGAGCGTATAATGGATCAATCGATCGGCGCTGGATCGTGCCGCGGTTGGTAGTCCAGACTTGACGGGACGAAACCAAGCAACGCGAACCGAAGGAAATATCCCCCATGTCGGCGCGTATTCCGTTGGAGACTGGATCGGCGGGCGATTCCAGGTCTTCGACGTCCATGAGGGGGGGATGAGCCTGGTTTATGTGGTCAACGACCAGTTGAACGGTCCTGGCCCTAAAGTGGTTGCGCTCAAGACACTGCGAAATGAGTTGCTCGGCAGTCGTATCCGAATCGGCCGATTCGCTGCGGAGTGCCGGCTCTGGGTGCAACTCGGGGATCATCCGAACATCGTGCGTGCGCATTCTGTGGAGGTCATTGACGGCCGTCCCTACGTGGTTCTTGAGCTGATCCAGGGAGGTGACCTCAACCGATGGATCGGCACGCCCCGGCTCGACTTGGGCCGTGCGCTACGGCTGGCCTACCAGTTCTGCCTGGGGATGGAACATGCCTTGCGCCAGGGGCTGCGATGCCATCGTGACATCAAGCCGGGCAATCTGATGGTTACGGAGGACAGCACGCTCAAGATCACCGACTTTGGACTGGCGCGGGTGTCCGAGGAAATGGTGGCGGTGCGCCCGGAGCTTCCCGACGGCTCGATCCCGCTCGCCGAAAACTCCGTGCCTCAGCCGATTGTCTTTACCGATCCGCGCGACTGGGTCGCACATGGAGTGGCGAGCCAGACCAAACCCGCGATGGCATCGAGACCGAGCGATGTCCAAGCGAGTGCGCGGTGCTGCGCAGTGAACCGGGCGGCCGTTCGCGTGCCAAAGCTGCCGCGCCGGCAGCTCTGGCCGGCGCGGAACCGATCGCGCTCATGGCGATTCAGTTCACGACCGTTCAGCGGCGCCAACCACCGTCGAGAAGGAAACGAGCGAATACCTCGGCGCATTTGAAACCAGCGACCCGAGGCTGACTCGCACCGGCGCGCGGCTGGGCACCGGCGCATACATGGCTCCCGAACAATTCCGCGACCCCCGCTCGGTGGACGTTCGTGCCGATCTTTATGCCTTTGGCGTCGTGCTCTTCGAGATGATCACGGGGGGCCTTCCCTTCAAGGGAAGGTCGATGGATGCGCTCAGCCACCAGCATTCCCTTCACAAGCCGCCGTCGATCGTGCCGTCGGTTCCGTCGCGCCATGCAAAGCTGGCCAAACGCATCGACGAGGTCGTGCAGCGGTGCCTCAAGAAGGATCCGGCCGATCGCTTCGGCTCGGTCGCCGAGATGCGCCAATCATTGAAACCGATTCTGGCACAAATCCCTCGTCGCTGAGGGCTTGATCATCCGTCGCTCGGGTTGCCCTGGCGATGAGGTTGTGCGGGTTCCCATGCCGAGGGGGGAAAGTCCTGGTAGGTCTGCGCCCAGGTGTGAAGACAACCCGTCGAGCCAAGGCCGGCGATTACGAGTACGACGAGCGCCACGGCACGAGCAATCCTGGCCATAGCGGATTCCTTTCCTCAAATATCCACATTCCAGCTTCTTGGGCGTCGTAGGCCTGTTCCTGCGGCGGGATCAGCGATTCCCGAATACTTCTCCGAGCGAGTCGGGAACGGCTCGGTCCGGACCGGCATCAACCGTCAGTTTGCCACGGGTGGAACCGCCGGATCCGAGGGAAGTTGCGGCAGGCTTGGCTCGGCTCCGGTCAGCGCGGTACCGGTACCGCGCTGGACAGCAGGGGGCAACTGGCGTGCATCAGCGCCCTGATTTGGCTCGGCGGGCGGAGGAGCGGGTGGCGTCGTGTCCGCCGGAGGTGTTGCGGTGGTAGGCGGCTCTGCGGTCGATGGGGCCGCAGGGGCGGACGGAGCTGACTCAACCGGCCGGGTTGGTTCCAGCGAGTCGCGCGGGGGGGGACCGGTATAGGTCCCGGGCATCATCGAGAAATCCGGCCCATACGCCGGCGAAGGAAAGTCGTCGCACTCATCGCAGTGCCAGATGGAGTAATGCCCGATGCCGGAGTGGGAGAAAGCACACCCCGCGACGCCGGTGCCGAGCATCAGAACCATGACCGCATTACGGAGCCTCACCATGACCGAAGTCCTTTCCGTGTCGGTTCCGACAAGACCGGCGATGGTCGCTTTTCGACCGGCGACCTACCGTCTCCGCACGGCAAAAAAGGTCGCAAAGCCGGGCGAGTCGACGCGGGCCCGTCTCAACGGCGCACTCCCGACGCCAACGTTGCATCCTTCGTTTCATCGGCAAAGTCGGACCAAAACGATAAGGGGAATCGAGTGAACCGCTGGTTGTCCGCTCGCCGACGTCCGCAGGAGACACGGCACATCTGGTGGATGAGCCAGAGGTTTGGTTGCTCCTCGACCCTTTCAGGGACAAAGAGTGAGCCGATTCGGAGGACGGGCAGGTCCGTGGCCAAGAGCGGGCGATTGGCGGGTAGTCACATGCAGGGCTCCTCTTTTCGGCCCGGGCTCGCTTGGCGTATGATCGCGAATGTCCAAAGGACCAATAAGATCGCAAAACGACCGTGCTCGTATGGAGCTTCGCGACTTGTTATCGGGCCCAGAACCAAGCTGGCGACAATCAGCCGAATTCGTGGCGGATGTGATCTCTTACAGAGCGCGGCAGCCGGCCGTCGCTGTTGTAACACCGCCAAGACAAATGCCGTGTGCCCCGAACGGTGAGGCCACCTGATCATGACGCGACGATCCCGAGGCCGTGAAGTCGCCCTCCAGGTCCTGTACCAGGTCGAGCAGAACCCCGGGATCCCGCCCGAGGAGATTCGCCGGTTCATCCAGCGGCGGCTGCTGGAGGACCGCAAGCTCTGCGAGTTCACCGAGGGGCTGATCGCCGGCGTCAAGGAGCACCAGGCGCAGATCGACGCGATGATCTCCCAGGTCGCCGAGAACTGGCGGCTGGACCGCATGGCGGCCATCGACCGCAATATCCTGCGGCTGGGCGCCTACGAGATGCTGTTCTGCCCGGAAGTCCCGGCCAAGGTCGCCATCAACGAGGCACTCGAGCTGGCCAAGCGGTACAGCACGGCCCAGTCGAGCCGGTTCGTCAACGGCATCCTCGACCGCGTGCTGCAATGGCAAGTCCAGGAGCCGAAGCCGGCAGACGATCCGGAACCAGGCCGGAGAGCCGGACCGGAGGCCGGGTCGGAACCGTCGCCGATCGAGCCGCCGCCGGATGAAATCCAAGCCGCCTGAGACTGCCGCCGTCGCATCATCCCCGGCGCCGACAGCGCGTGGCGGCGCGGATCTGCACGTGCACACGACGCATTCCGACGGGGTCTGCTCTCCCTGCGAGGTGGTGGTCGCCGCGGCGCGGGTGGGCCTGGCGGCACTGGCGATCACCGACCACGACACGGTCTCGGCCCTGGCGCGTGGCCCGGCCCGAGGCCGCACGGTGGGGCGTCGAGCTGATCGCCGGGCGTCGAGCTGACCTGCAGTCACGACGGCGCGAGCTCCACATCCTGGGTCATTTCATCCGCGACGACGACCCGGCGCTCGTGGCGGCGATGGCGCGCTTCGCGACGGCCGGGCACCAGCGGCTGGAGGCGATGGCCGCGCGGCTCGAGGCGCTGGGGCTCTCGGTCGATCTGCGAGGCCGTTGCGGCGGGCCTTCCCCCGCGCCAGCCTGGGCCGGCGCCACCTGGCCGATTACCTGGCGCGGACCGGCCAGGTGCCGAGCGCCGCGAGGCCTTCGCGCGTTACCTGGGGGACGGCGGCCCGGCCTGCGTCGAGAAACCGCGGCTCGATGCCGGCAGGCGATCGCCTTGATCCGGGCGGCCGGCGGAGTCGCCGCCCTGGCGCATCCCCCTCTCGACTTCCGGGAATCGTGCGCTCCGCGCACTCGTCGACGAGGGCCTGCGGGCCATCGAGGTCGACGGGCCCGGGTTTCTCCCGGGCAGGAGCCGACGGCTTCGCGCCCTGGCCGCCGGCTGGGGCTGGTCGGCATCGCCGGCAGCGACTTCCACGCCCCCGACCGCCCCGGCCGCTGGGTCGGCGTCCATCACGACGCCTACCGAGGTCCTGGACGGCTCCGCAAGCCTCGGCAATGCAGACGCCGATTCCGAGATCTCTTCGGTACCGAGTACGGAATCTTGCGACCGGCCGAGTGACCACGACGAACTTCGGTTCTGCGGATAGAATCTGATCGACATTCGGTCCGGGTCCACGAGTGGGTTCTGAGAACGGAGGCAAATGGCGATCTCAGGCTTGCTGGAACGGTTCAAAAAAGGCCTGGCCAAGACGGCCCAGCTCTTCAACGTCCGCTCGTGGTTCGGGCGCAAGGTGGACCAGTCGTTCCTCGACGATCTGGAGAGCCGGCTGATCCAGGCGGACGTCGGGCGTGGCCGCGACCAGCCGGATCATCGACCGGGTGCGCGAGGCGTACGCCGAGAAGACGGCCGACGAAGACTTGCTGCAATTCGTCAAGGCCGAGCTCAAGGGCCTGCTGGAAGACCCCAGGCCCGGAGCGCTTGCGGTCGCCCCCAAGCCGCCGAGCGTTTACCTGATCGCCGGGGTCAACGGCTCGGGCAAGACGACTTCGATCGCCAAGCTGGCGCAGCACCTCAAGGATCAGGGCAAGACGATTCTCCTGGCCGCGTGCGACACGTTCCGCGCCGCGGCGGCCGACCAGCTTTCGATCTGGGCCGGCCGCGCCGGCTGCGAGATCGTCAAGGGGGCGCCGGGGCCGACCCGGCCAGCGTCGCCCACGACGCCTGCCAGCGGGCACTGGCCCGCCGCATCGACGTCCTGATCGTCGACACCGCCGGCCGGCTGCACACCCAGACCCACCTGATGCGCGAGCTCGAGAAGATCCGCAACGTGATCCAGCGGCTGATCCCGGCGGCGCCGCACGAGGTCCTGCTGGTGATCGACGCCACCAACGGCCAGAACGCGATCCGCCAGGCCGAGGTCTTCACCAAGAGCATCGGCTGCACCGGCGTGATCCTGACCAAGCTCGACGGCACCGCCAAGGGAGGCGTCGTCGTCGCCGTCCGCCAGACCATGAACCTGCCGGTCAAATTCATCGGCGTCGGCGAAGCCCTGGACGACCTCCAGCCGTTTGACGCCGATACCTTTGTCGAGTCACTGTTTGTGTGACACGCATACCTTTGCCGAATCGCTGCTTGCGTGACGACCACTCAAAATCAGCACTGCCAGTGAAGTCGTTGCTGGCTCCTTGCCGTCTCCGCTATAATCCCTTCTGAGTGTTCACGCACCGATTCGCTCTACGCTTTGCGATCTCCGTCGGCAGTCGATCGCCAGATGAGAGCGGTACTTTCTGCGGGCCGACGGCAGGAGCACGATCAACGTGGCAGGTCTGTGGCGCAAATTCGAGATGAGCTCGCGAGCGATCCGCTCTTGATTCTGGCGCTTTCGGCGGCTTTTTGCGCTGGCGACACGCCGCTGGCATTTGCTGTGCTGGGCAGGCTCGAATGGTTCAAAGCCCGGCGCGGCCGGGTGATGCAGCGGCCCGAGTTCTCGTCGATCGTCGTCGGCATGATGCTGGTGATGGGCATTCCGGCGATTTTCGCGGCGCTGGTGATCAAGAGCCGGTCGTTCGACCACAATCGCTACGAGTTTGATCCAAATCGAACCTGGTCGGTGCTGGAGCAAGGAAGAAGATTCAAGAGTGTCCGGGAGGCCGATGCAGCGGTGGACAGGAGATGGAGCGGCTGGCGCTGGAACGCAAAAACCTGGTCGAAAACGTCAAGAAGCTGGATGAGGCGATGCTGGCCTTGCGGAGTGTGGCGAGCACGTCACCCGCGGTGGCGCAGCGGTTGCCCAGGTGTTGCAGTCACTCGCCGGCGTCCGCAAAAGCATCGGTCTGGACGGACCACAGCAATTGCTTGATTCCACTGCGCCGCCCGTTGATCTGCGAGCGATGGCCGGGGGTGCAGGTGCTGGAACCGCACCGGCATTGTCGACCGCGGCTTCTGCCCTGCCCCTTCCCCTGCCCCTGCGGCCGCGCCGTCGCCAGGGAATGGGCTTTCTCCGGCCCAAATCGATGTCGAGCTGGCAACGGTGCCCGTGCCTCAGCGCACACTGGCCGCCATGCTGCCCTTCTCGGACCTTCCGCCGGAATGGACCCTTGGCAAATCCGGCGAGCGGCACCTCGAGACATTCAACGCCGACAACCTGTACGAGAAGATCGACGGGCGTGCCGAAAGTTTCATCCAGTACGGCGTGAAGGGAATGGCCTATGCTTTCTACCACCCGACCGGCGATCCGTCGAACGAGATTCAGCTATACGTCTTCGAGATGGGCGATTCCCTCAAGGCACTGGGGAAATACGGATCAGAGAAACCTGATGAGTTCAAGGCGGTAGCGATCGGGAGCGAGGGCTACACAAGCTGCCGGCAGCACTTTGTTCTATGCGGGGCAGTACTACACACAGATCGTGTCGACCCAGGACGACTCCAAGTTTGCGGCCTTTGCGCTGGACCTCGCCAAGCGCGTGGCGGCCCGCCAGCAGCCCGGGAGTACTGGCACCCCAGCATCTTCAGGCGCGGGAGCACTCAGCACAAATGTGCCCGCGGCGACGACCCAGCCACCAAGTGCCACCGGCGGCTCTGCGCGGCGCCGGGGATTGCGGGAGCCTCACCTGGCGAAGGGAGGCCGGCCACCCCTGAGAGAAAACCGGCCGCGGCCGAGATCTCGCCGGCAACGTTTTTCGCACTCCTGCCCGCCCAGGGCCGTCAGGGGGATGCGAAATACATCGCCCAGGACGTCTTCGGCTACAGCTTCCTCTCTGACGTATTCATGGCCGACTATAAAGACCAGCGACGTCTCCTGGCAGGGTTTTATCCGCCCATACCGCGATGCCAAGGAGGCGAAGGTGATGTTCGACAAATACATCGAAGGGGTCAAGAAAGACGGCGCCGAGGTCAAGAACGTGACGGCCGAGGGAGCCGACGTCATGGTAATCAGCGATAACATCGGTCTGGTCGACGTCGTCTTTCGCAAGGGAAATACCCTGGCGGGAGCCAACGGCGCCACCGAGCGCCGCCCCGGCCGAAGCCTTCGCTCGCTCGCTGGCAAAGAGCCTGCCGGCCCTGGTGCCGACGATCGGAAATGGTCCGTGAGGCACGGCGGCACTGGCCGAGCGCCGGTCCGGGGAGGCGACAGGTTCATGAACGGTCTGCTCGCATCCGAATTCAACGACCACACGCAAACGAGTCATACCAAGGGCTGAATGACCTGGGATCACCGGAAAAGGACGAGTTGCCATGTCCGATAAGATGACCCGCACGCAGTTGAAAAACCTGGAACGGTTTGGCGGGGTGAACCCAGCAGACCAGCCTTTCTCCCGCCGCCAGTTCGCCGCCCAGGTCGGCGGCTACGCCCTGGCAGCCGGCGGGGCGGTCGCGGGGGGCTTGTGGCTTCGAGACCGCTGGGGCATGGAAGGGGTCAAGCCACCGCCTCCGGTGCGGCTGAAAGACTACTCGGTCGCGCTGCCCATCGGCAGGCCCAGTCTGGTTGTGGTCCGTTCCCAGCCAGTCCGCGCTGAAGATCACGCCTCCAAGTCCGAGGAGCTCAAGGCCCGCGAAGACCAGGCTTTCGCGATGGTCAAGGCCGCGCTCGACACCATGGGTGGAGTGAGCCACTTCATCCAGAAAGGCGACGTCGTCGTCATCAAGCCGAACGTTGCCTTTGACAAGAACCCGGACCTGGCCGCCACGACACAGCCCGACACGGTGTCAGCCGTGACGCGGCTTTGCCTGGGGGCCGGCGCGCGCAAGGTCATCGTCGCCGACAACCCGATCAACAATCCCGAAAGCTGCTTCTACAAGACCAAGGTTGGCGAAGCGGCGATCCGGGCCGGTGCCGAGCTGATGATGCCGAAGGACAGCTACTTCGAACAGCTTTACGTCGGCGGAGAAACGATCACGGGAACGTGGCGCATGTTCTACCGGCCGTTCCGCGAGGCAACCAAGGTCATCGGCATTTCACCGGTAAAGGACCATAACCTCTGCAAGGCGACCGTCACCATGAAAAACTGGTATGGCCTGCTAGGCAATCCGCGCAACCAGTTCCATCAGAACATACATGGAATCATCTCCGACTTCGCACTCATGATGAAGCCTTCGTTCGTGATCGCCGACGGGCGTAAACTCCTGATGCGCAACGGTCCGACGGGAGGGAGCTTGAACGACGTCAAACGTGGCGACACGATGGTGATCGGCACCGACTGCACGTCGGTCGATAGCTGGTGCGTCTCCAAGCTTCTGGAGCGGCCTCGCGACCAGATTGTGTATCTTGACAAGGTGATCGCCCGCGGATTGGGCCAGGACTGGCGGCCGCAATGGACACAGGAGATCACGGTCTGAGCACGCGTCGTCTGCAGGGCGCGATCCGAGTTCGGACCAAGCAAGCAAAAAGACTATATTGAAGCCGGCAAGTTGAACCGGGGGTGTGCCAACCATGCTCCCAAGCCGATTCCGCCCGGCCGAGGGACCAATGGTCAAGATTCGACGCGCGTATGAAGTCCTGTTTCTGGGACTGTTTCTCTTCTTTCTGTTCATCACCGATCTGCGCTACCTGAAAGGGTGGCCGGTATCGTTGTTTTTGGAAGCCACGCCGCTGGTGGCGGTCGCGACGGCGCTCACAACGCATACGATCTACCGGAACCTGGTTTGGGGGCTGGTGATCATCGCCATCACCATGATGGTGGGCCGGGTGTGGTGCAACTGGATGTGCCCGTTCGGCATTCTGCACCACTTTTTCGGCTGGATCGGCAACCGGCGCAATACCAAGCAGATGATCGAGGTGAATCGGTATCGCAAGATTTATGCGCTCAAGTACTACATCCTGGCGGGTATGATCGCGATGGCAAGCTTGTGGATGATTCCCACAGCCATCGATTCTCCCCGGCAGATCTGGCAAGCCTACCGCAGCGCGGAATTGACTCAGAGTGGTATATCGCGGGTCTTCGCCGCGGTCGAGACCGGAATTGCGCGCTCCGCCGAAGAGCACAAGCGAGGCAACAGCACCTTGCAGATCGGACTTCTGGACCCGATCGCGCTCACGGTTCGCTCGATGACGACCAGTGTCCTGCCCACCGTTCACAAGGCAACAGAGAGCGTCTACACCGAGCCAAGGGAATACTGGCAAGCCTGGATCGTTGGATTGATCTTCATGGGCTTTCTGGTGGCCAATTGGTGGATTCCGCGGTTCTTCTGCCGGGCCATCTGCCCGCTGGGCGCGCTGCTCGGGATCTTCAGCCGGTTCGCGATCTGGCGGATCGATCGCGACCCGGTACGATGCACCGACTGCGACCTGTGCCTCAAGAACTGCGAGGGGGCGTCCGATCCTCAGGCTGACCTGCGCAAGAGCGAGTGCTTTGTCTGCCTCAACTGCATCGACGACTGTCCACATGATGCGCTGTCGTTCCGATTCCTGCCTCGCAAGGCCAGTGAGATCTCGTATCCCGTGGTTGGTCGGCGCGAGCTGGTCCTTTCCGGGCTGTTCGGGTTGTTTTTCTTTCCGATGGCGAGGCTCTCGGGAGGTGTGCGGAAGAATTTCCAGCGGGGCGTGATCCGTCCGCCGGGCTCGGTCGCCGAAGACGAGTTCTTGCGGCGCTGCATCAAGTGCGATCAGTGCATCCGCGTCTGCCCGACCAATGTGCTGCAGCCGGCCCTATTCGAAGCCGGACTGGAGGGGCTGTGGACCCCGATCATGATCTCGAAAATGGGCTGGTGCGAGCTGAATTGCACGCTCTGCAGCCAGGTGTGCCCCACCGGCGCGATCCGTGAGATCTCCATCGCCGAGAAACTGGGAATCGGACCGTTTGAGCAAACGGGACCGATCAAGACCGGTACGGCGTTCTACAATCAAGGCCGCTGTCTACCCTGGGCCATGGACACCAGCTGCGTGGTTTGCGAGGAAGTCTGCCCTGTCAGCCCCAAGGCGATCTTTACCCGCAACGTCGAGGTGACCGACCGCTGGGGTGCGACCATCGAGCTAAAGCGGCCCTATATCGACCCAGTCAAATGCATCGGTTGCGGAATCTGCGAACACGAGTGCCCGGTCAAAGACGACCCCGCTGTGTACGTGACGGCCATCGGGGAAACCCGCAGCAAGGACCGCTCGCTGTTACTGTCGCTCGTCAACGGCCACGGGCAGGATCTGGTGTCGGTGTGAGTCCGGAGCAGACAGCCCGGCATGCGCGCCTCCATGTCGTCGCGGTCCGAGGGCTTCAGGAACCGAGGGAAAACGGCAGGCCCTGGGAATTATTCCGAGACAATTAGTCGAGCGGGACGCCGTTGTCCCCGTATCCCAGCAACAACTTCAGGCCGCGCCAGACGACATACGCTGTGGCGAAGCAGCTTACTACCAGAATGCCTCGTCCCCATCCGGGCCTGCGGCGTTCGACGAACTCGCCGATCACGATCGCCAGGCTCATGGCGCTGAACTTGAAGATGGTCATGCCCGCGATATTCCATCGCAGGAAAAACCACTGCGCCACAGGGTTGGCTTCATAGAACGACGGACCTCGCCGCAAGAGCGCGTGAGTCACAAGTAAGTCGGCCGCGCTCAAGAGGATCAGCCCGAGACTCGCATGCCCCAGAACGCTTGACTCCCCGGCGCTCGCGCGAACAAGGCGGCGCCAGAATCGGTCGTGGGGCTTCGTCCGGAGCACCACGCGGTTTGGTGTCCAGGCGGGGGACTGCATGGAATTCGACTTTTCAAGCGCGAGGGGCGATGACTCCGGAGCCAGCGCATAAACGCTGGCGGCCGCAGATTGATCCTGAGACGGTAAAGGCTTTTCGGTCGGTGGCACATCTTGTACGTGGCCGCAAGCCCGGCACCGAACCTTTCCGCCAGCCCACCGCTCGGGGACGGTGTGGCTCTGACCGCATCGCCTGCAGCGAATGGCAACTTCCATAGGGGGACTCGGATGACACCGACGCGGACTTCAGCGGATCCGTCTGCGCATACCCGCGGAAAGCTAGCCCAGATCCATGCGCATCGTTCGTAGAGATTCGTAACAGCATACGAAGGTCGAGCGTGCCGGGCAACGAGCGCCTCTCACCGCAACGAGCCCCCAGGACTCTCCGCGACTCAAAGCTTATTTCGCTCATCCGAACAATGCGTCGTGACTTTCACCGGGCGGTCCAGCTCGGCCACAAGCGACCTTCTGCGCTCGTCGTCGAGAACAGGGCGAACGCCGCGCGGGGGCACTTCATCGTGCGTTTGGCCCTCGAGGATTCGACCTGCCTTCGATTTGCGAGTCCCGCCCCATTGCTTGAAGAAGAACGGCACGCCGGCGGCCGCACATTGATCGCGAATTGCGGTTGCCCATTCCGGTTTCATCGGTCGGGCTCCGGGACCGCTCTCGCCGCCAAGAATCACCCAATCGATCCCGGTCAGGTCGACCTGGCCCAAGTCTTCGAGCAGTGGCTCGACCGAAAGGAAACGAGTACGCGCAGGTGCATCGCGGAGGTGCGCGATGCGCGGCAGGCCATCGCGGCGGTTTTCGACGCTCACACCCCACCAGATCTGCTGCGCAGCAGCCGCATGACTGAGGTTCGCCTTGAGGAGATCCCGCATGCGCTCTGATCGCTTTGTCAACACCTGGTAGGTATGCCACGCTGCGCAGAGCATGACCTGGACGACTTCGCGGATATATTCGTCGGGCACGTCCATATGGAACAGGTCGCTCATCGAGTTTACGAACACCATTCGCGGCGTGCGCCATCGTAAGGGATCCGCCAGCTTTCCCGGCACCAGCCGCAGATCAAAGCCTTGCTCGTAGGGATGTCCAGCGACACCTCTGAAACGCTCGGCGAAGGTCTCGGCGTAACAGTGCGCACAGCCTGGGCTGATCTTGGTGCAACCGCGAATCGGGTTCCAGGTCGCGTCGGTCCACTCAATGCGGGAATGCTCGCTCATTCGTGCCGTCTCCGGCCGGTCATGCGTGCTCGTGTTGCTCAAAGTCCTTTCGAGAGTTTAATGAATTTGATGGCAACCCGCAGGGGATCAAGCTCGCAGAATGGCCTTCGTGTTGCGGAAGCGATATCATCGTCTCGACGTTGTGCGCTGAACGTCGGAGGGAGTCGGCAGACGCCGCGTCAAGTTCGAGGATGAAGGCGACCTTCGTTCTCTTGGTCGGATTCCCTGTCGGAGTTTCCGGCATGGGGATCGGGAGTGATACTGTGGCTCTCGATTCGCTTCTGACCAATGTGGAAGCCGCCGCATCGTTTGCATCGGAAGACGGCCAGTTGATGACCTTGACGGATGTGACCGGTCGCTCGATTCCAGAACTCCAGTGCGATGCGGTGCCAGTCAGCAGTCCGTCGGTCTTCGTAGAAAACCTTGCCGCACTGGGAATCGGCGCGAGGGAGAATCAATTGAGCTCTTGCCATGCTAATCACCCCTCCAAAATCATCGCCGCAGGCGACTGGGCCATGAATGTGCGCGGGATGACGTCGGTCCGCAGACGGCGGATGATCAAGCGTAGCGCCATCATCGAGCTTGTCCGTAAACAAGTGAAAAAGATATGGTGAATTTCGCAACCAGCTCGCTGGTTCGTCAGATGTCTAACGCCGAACGTCGATCGAAGTGACAACGCCGACGGGGCGAAAAACGATATCGTCGACTGGAAACAACGCGGCGACCGAGCAGACCGACTCGGAGACTGCACTGCCGGTTGTAATCGAGGAAGCAGCCGGAATCGGAAGGTCGTTTACTGATTGATCGAGTGTTTTTCTGTTCAGTAAATCGTTGAGCGGCTCGCTGGAATCAGATAGACTTGCTGAAGATCGGCCACGCCGAGGTGGTGGTTTTGGTGACCGTGACGGCGCAGCCGCTCCAGGATACCCATGCTTAATCCGCAGGCGTCGCGATTCTGGCAAGCGACCATTCTTAGCGGCCTGATGGACGCCAAGGGCTTGGCCGCCTGCTGGGATGCGATTCCCGCGGCAAAGCGCGAAGAACCGGAGCACATCGACCGCCGGCTGGCACGGCAGGCTGTGCATCTGAGGGGACTAACCCTTTGGCAGGCGCAACAGATACTAGCTGGGCGAACTGCGGGATTTAAAGTCGATCGCTACGTGCTCTTGGACTTGATTGGCCAGGGTGGGATGGGGCGGGTCTACCTGGCACAGGATAGCCGGCTCAACCGCAGGGTTGCTCTCAAGATTCTCTCTCCGGAACGGATCAACAACCCGCGGGCGATCGCGCGGTTTCAGCGTGAGGCGCGTGTCGGTGCCCAGCTGCAGCATGAAAACCTGGTTCGCATTTACGATTTCGGAGAATCCAGCGGCCGCTATTACCTGGTGATGGAGTACATCGAAGGCAAAACCATCGGCACATTGATCGCCGAGCAAGGTTCGGTGCCTCCGCCCACCGCTGTCCGGCTGATCCGGCAGGTCGCAATGGGACTCGAGCATGCGCACCGTAAGGGGCTAATCCATCGCGACGTCAACCCCTATAACATCCTGGTCACCCGGGATGGGACGGCGAAACTGGCCGACCTGGGGTTAGCGATTGACCTCGCAGAGGAAGATCGTGTCACCCGTGAGGGGGCCACGGTCGGCACCTTCGACTACGTCGCGCCCGAGCAGGCGCGACACTCGCACTCGGCCGACATCCGCAGCGATATCTATTCGTTGGGTTGCACGATGTACCATATGTTTGCCGGTCAGGTGCCGTTTCCCGGGCCGAGTCTGCCGGAGAAGCTGTTTGCGCACCAGGCACTCGAGCCGACACCGCTCCGCGAAATTGTGCCTGGTTTGCCGGAGGGATTGATCGAGGTCGTGCAGCGGATGATGCGCAAATCGCCGGATGAGCGATATGCCACGCCGATGCAGGTAGCGCAGGCTCTTGAAGGCTATCAAGAAGATGATTCCAGCGTCGTAGCCCATGAGCCTGCACCGCCAAAGCTCGAAAAGCCGCCGGTTCAACGACAACCACCGGAGCCGCGGCCGCGAGCCCTGCGACGGCAGCAGCAGCACGCACGCGCAAGGCTACGACGGCTCCAGCGCTTGAAAAAACCTCGGCGGACCCGGGGGCGTCGAAGAGTCCTGCCCGAGCTGCGGCCGATGTCGGTAGCTATCCGAGCACTGTCGGGTCCATGACACCGGTATTGAGCCCAGTCAACGACACGGACGGGAGCGATCCCGATTTCCCGATTGGCCTGGACCTCGGGCCTGAACCCTCGCTGAGTGACGCGCTGTCGCGGCCGAAGCCACGCTCGTCTTCGGACCAGATGCCGCTGGCACCTCGTGGCGCGGCCGGAATACGGCTGCCGCGGAGCTGGCTGTGGGGACTATCGGCATTGACCGCAATCGTTCTGTCCACAGCCGCGTTCCTGGCGGTCGTCAATCCGTTCCCGAAGAAGTCTGATGCGGTGGCAATCCAGAAGGCGGCGGCAGATGATGCCGAGACTCGGTCGAAATCGACTTCAGTCGCCAACACCGAAACTGACGCTTCGAACAACGCTCCCGATGCCGAGCCGGCGATCGTGATTCGCACCGAAGGCGATAAGGAGATCGCGGCAAACAATCTTACTGAAGCAATACAGATGGCGATCGGGAGCGGCTATGTGATCGAGCTTCGGAATCGCAAGCCGCTACGCCTCTCGAGTGAACAAGCCCTGGATTTTCTCTCCAGCGGCGGACGCATCATCATTCGGGCTGCTCAAGGAATTGAGCCTGTCATTGATTATGAGATGAAAACTCCCAAGCCCCTGTTCGCGACAGGGTCAGGAGTACGCTTGACGCTGTCCGGGATCACGATCGTTGTCTACTACCCCGCCGGAACTCAGGCGGCCTCGCAGCCGGTCATCAAGGCCGCCGGTCTCGCCAAAATTGACCGGTGTGCGTTCAAAGTCGCCGCCGGTGCTCGCGTCAAGGAATCGTGTGCGATTTTCTCGGAAGGCGGTGCACTCGAGATCGACCGTTGCTGGTTCGACGGGTTTGACAAAACGATCGAGTTGTCGGCCAGCAACAAGTCCCCGGCGCAGATCCGGCAGACGATGATCGTTCCCGCCCCTGGAACCGGGCCGGCGGAAGGGCAGTCTGCGGAGTTGTACGGCTGGGGCGTCCAGCTTCGATTCCTCAAGGAAATGGGACCCGGGGCAAAGAGCCCGCAACGCCACTTGATCATGGAGCACTGTACCGTTAGCGGCGCAGGCCTCTTGGATTTAACTGCCATCTCTGAGCAGAGACCTCTCCAGATCGAGGTGAAGCACTGCGTGGTGCAGGCGGATGCGCTCGTGGCCTGCAAACCCAACCTGGATCCCGGCAAGCAGATTCAGTGGGACGGTGAGAGCAACCAGTATGACATTCTCGGGCGCTCGTGGATCGTTTTGTCAGCGCGCAGCGGAAGCCCGGCACTTTCGGCAGCCGTCACTGACCTCGGGACCTGGAAGCAATTCGCCGCCCATGACCGCGATGCGATCCCGAGCAAGCCAAAGTTCCGGTTGGATCCCCAGCAACGATCCGAGTCGCTCCGCCCGCGACTTTGCGCTCGACGGACCAGGGCCGGTCGCAACAAGGCCTGGCGCAGACCCCGAAAGGGTCGGCCCTTGGAGCAAGGATTAGTCCAGCGATCCTCTGCACGGCAGCCCTCCGCAGAATAACGGTTGGGCCAATCCCGGATGATGTCTCGGCTGCTTTTCATTCAATCTTAGCCTTCACTCCTCTTTTGGTGAATGACGCCTGGCGCAGGCTCAGTGTGTATCAACATCTTCACCCGCGCTCTCCTCTATTCCAGTGACCGAGGAAGGATGCCTTGATGGCCTCACCACATGCGGAAGAATCAGCGCCAGAGCATTCGTCGGCGACTCTGGCCGCTTCCGCGGCACAGGCAGCCCATCGGGCACACCCTGCAGCGCTCATTCTTCGCGCACTCGGCGTTGTGTTCGGTGACATTGGCACCAGCCCTCTCTACACGTTGCGGGAGTGTTTACACGCTGCGCACGCCGAGAAACATTTCATCCAGGCCGATCTCTTCGGAATCCTGTCGCTGATGTTCTGGGCGCTCATCATGGTGGTGACCGTCAAGTATCTGATGTTCGTCATGCGAGCGGACCACCACGGTGAAGGGGGGATTTTCGCCTTGCTGGCGATTGTGCCCGAGCGGTTTCGGACGCGTGCGTCCCAGACCGGCAAAGTAACAGGCATGGCGCTCCTGGCGGTGATCGGCGCCTCCTTGTTATATGGCGATGGCGTCATCACGCCGGCGATATCGGTGCTGAGTGCCGTGGAGGGGCTTGAGCGAGTTAGCCCTGAGCTGTCTCGCGTGGTGGTGCCGCTCACCTGCGCGATTCTCGTCGCACTGTTTGCGATTCAGCGGCGCGGAACCGGAGATGTTGGCAAGCTCTTTGGCCCGGTGATGGCGGTCTGGTTCGTGACGATGGCAGGCCTTGGGATTTATCACATCCTCCAGAAGCCGGAGATTTTGGCCGCACTATCACCGCATCACGGGGCTGCCTTTTTTTACCGCAATGGGAGCCACAGCCTGCTCATCCTGGGCTCGGTCGTCTTGGCCGTGACGGGCGGCGAAGCGTTGTACGCCGACATGGGCCATTTCGGCATTCGGCCGATTCGATTGGCATGGACGTCTTTCGTCCTACCGTCTCTGGTGCTCGGCTATCTGGGTCAAGGAGCGCTCGTCCTGCGAAACCCGAGCACCGCGGTGATCGAGCATCCGTTCTACTCGATGGTGCCGCAGGGGATATACACGATCTTGCTGGTCGTGCTTTCGAGCGCAGCCACGGTGATTGCGTCGCAGGCCCTTATTTCCGGCGCCTTCTCGCTGACTCGCCAAGCCATGCTGCTCGGCTATCTGCCGCGCGTGACGATCAAACACACTGCGTATCACACCGAGGGCCAGATTTACATTCCCGAGGTGAACAATCTACTGGCAGTCGGGTGCATTCTGCTCGTCCTGACGTTTCGCCAGTCGGTACACCTGGCCGCGGCTTATGGTATCGCCGTCACGGGTACAATGGCGATCACATCGGTCCTTTACTACATCGTGGCGCGCCACTCATGGGGATGGAGCAAGTGGCGTGCGGGGGCGATTCTCGCACTTTTCTTGGCCTTCGATATCCCTTTCCTGGTTGCCAACCTCTTCAAGTTCTTGGAAGGTGGTTATGTACCGATGCTGATTGGCGCCACCTTGATCGCTGGCATGTTGATCTGGAGCCGCGGCCGGACTGCCCTGATGGAGCAGTACTCCAGTCGATATCCAACGCTGGAAGCGGCCAGGCCTTTCATCCGTCGCTGGCTGAGCTCGCGAGTTCCCGGCACGGCGGTATTCCTGCGCCAGCGCCGAACACGTTCCACCAATACTCGTCCATCATGTCGAGCGGAGCCGCTCACTTCATGAAACCGTCGTATTGCTGACCGTGCAAAAGGCGACGATTCCGGTCGTCTCCGCCAACGCGCGGTATCAGTTGACTCCGCTCGATGAGGGTTTCTACAGGCTCATCATCTCGTTCGGCTACATGGAAGAGCCAATTCTGATCCCGGTCCTCCAGAAGATTGTGCAAGCAGAGCCCGCCTTCGACTTTGACAATGCCACTTACTACATCGGTCACGAGACGATCGTGGCAAGCAACGAGGGCGTTATCAGCCGCGTCCCTGAGGCGATCTTCTCTTACCTCAATCGCAACGCCGTCCATGAAGAGAGAAACTACGGGATGCCGTCGGACCAAATCGTCGAGATCGGGACGCAGATTGATTTGTGAGAATTCGCCGGCGGGTGTTTCACGCCAGATCGCACACTCTGTAAGGACTGCGCTCGTTCGTGCGGGGACCTCCGGTCGCCAGAGGTCATCCGCTAATTCCGGTCAGCTCGCGACCACGACGCTGCCGTGCAAGACGGATTCGCCGAACACCAAGGCCGAGGCGTGGATTTGAGAATCGACGTCGGATCGAAACTCCTGTCCATCGCCCACTGCGCTTGTCTGTTTCCAGCCTATGGACCGTAGCTGCGCAAGCAATTCGAGAACGTCGGCCGGCGCAGCGAGTTGATCTGAGGACTCTGCCTCGAGCGCGCTCAAGACGACACCAGTCAGTAGCCGGTCCCAGACCTTCCGGCACGTCGATGGCTTATCAAATAAATCTCGCGCGACAACGTGTCTACCCATCGCGACGGCGACCCCGGTGGCTCCTTCAACATACGCGATGCGTTCGCGAAATTCGTCGAGCCGATCCCGCTTGGATTCATAGGTGTCCGCCATCGCCGCGGTCTCCGAGGAGGAGCCCAGGACAGTCATCTGCCGGGTGATCTCCCCCCATACGGCCATCTGGTCAGATCTGTGCCCGCGGCCGGCCATCAAGGACTCGGAGACCGATTGTTTGAGATGGCGGCGCAGCAAGTGTGATGAGTGAAACTCGCTCGGGACGAAATGGCGAGATCGGTACCGCCAGCGACCCTGCTCGACACAGCTGACGGGGATCGTGGTCTTGCTATGCGCGGCGATGAGTACCGATGTGTTCAATACTCGGTTCTGTTTAGCCCCGCGAAGTTCCTCGCCTTCGAGGAGAAGAACCCGTTGATCACCTTGATTTGTAACCAGCAAATTCGGAACGGAACCACCTTCGCTCATTTCCTCGACGAGCATGGATCCGGCCGCGATTGCTTCCCCGGACAAGAGGTACTCGACATTCCCATCGGGAGCAGAGAACAATGGAAACACGGCGAGGGAATTGTGACAGCTTGGACTGCCGACCTGGACTTCGGGGAGCGTGGGCATGAGTGGCTCCTTCTCCTGGACGTGGTTCCGCTAAATCCATCTCGAGAGACGATGGACGAATCGTCCCGGTCTGGGTCTGAAGCCATCCCTGCACGCGAGCGGTGCGGATGGAATCGGTCCCCTCAAGACGGATCCGGCACGAACTGCCTTCCGTTCATCGTCCGTTTTGGAGAATTCCCTGTAAATAGGCTCGGAATCATTTTGTGCCCGGCATGAGGCATGAGCCCGAGCGAACCCGAAAAAAACACGGACAGGAGCAAACGATCGATGTCGTCCCGCTGGCTGCAGCCGCTGCTTTCGTTCGTCCTGGTTTCCCTGGCGCGCGCTCTTGGAGCGGCAGACAATCTGCCGGACGACGTCCGGCCGATTCCACCCAAGGGAATCACGCTCGTGGAAAGCGATCGGCTTCTGTTGCAGGCTGGCGTGGGCGAACTGGGGAAGGAAATTGAGGCGCTGCGCGACTCTCTGAAAGCGCGCCGGGAACTACTGGAACTGCTGCCGGATGTGCAGATCTATCAGAACGCCGTCCGTTATGCGCTTGGCCACGGGGAGTTCTTCAATAACAGGGAAGTCGCCGTGGCCAAGAAGCTTCTCGAGCAAGGCATGAAAAGAGCCGCGCAACTGCGCGCAGGCGAGGCACCCTGGAACACGGCCACCGGGCTAGTGGTACGTGGCTACGTCTCGAAGATCGATGGCTCGGTTCAGCCGTACGGCCTGGTGGTGCCGGCATCATATCACGCTCTGGCTTCACATCGTTTCCGCCTCGATGTCTGGTGCCACGGCCGCGGCGAAACGCTCAGCGAGGTCAACTTCATCAATGGACGGCAGACGTCACCTGGCGAATTCGCGCCGCCGGATGCGTTCGTAGTGCATCCCTACGGTCGTTTCTGCAACGCGAACAAGTTCGCCGGCGAGGTCGACCTATTTGAGGCGATGGAAAACATCAAGGCACACTACCCCATCGACCTCGATCGCGTGGTGATGCGCGGCTTCTCGATGGGCGGTGCCGCCTGCTGGCAGTTTGCCGTTCACCATCCCAGCATGTGGGTCGCAGCCGCGCCTGGTGCAGGTTTCTCTGAAACGCCCGACTTCTTGAAGGTTTTTCAGAGCGAGCTGATCCAGCCAACATGGTATGAAAAGAAACTGTGGCATTTGTACGATTGCACCGATTATGCCCTCAACCTGTTCAACTGCCCGACCGTCGCTTACAGCGGTGAGAACGATCGCCAGAAACAAGCGGCGCGACATGATGGCCAAGGCAATGGGGGACGAGGGAATTGAGCTGGTGCACGTGATTGGTGCCAGGGCGGGCCATCAATACACCCGCGACGCGAAGATCGAAATCAATCGGCGGATCGATAGCATCGCGGATGCCGGCCGCGATCCGGTTCCCCGCAAAGTATGCTTCACAACCTGGACGCTGCGCTACAATCGCTCGTTCTGGGTACAGATCGACGGCCTCCAGCGGCACTGGGAGCGTGCCCGCATCGAGGCCGATCTTCTGGGAAGCCACGGGGAATCTCCCGAGATCAAGACGAAAAACATCTCTGCCCTCACACTGACCTTTCCCCCCGGGCGCTCGCCGTTGCCCCCGTCGATTGGCACGCAGGCAGTCATTGTGATTGACCAGCAAGGCGTGGAGACACCCAGGCCGCTCTCAGACCGTTCGTGGATCGCCCATTACCGCAAGCTTGACGGCAAATGGGGGCTGGCTGCGACCGACGAGGACGGCAAGATTCGCAAGCGTCACGGCCTTCAAGGGCCGATCGACGATGCGTTCATGGACAGCTTCTTGATGATCGCGCCGAGCTCGCCGCCGCTTCACAACAAGACGGGCAAATGGGCAGCCACCGAGATGAGACATGCGATCGACCACTGGCGGCGCCAGTTCCGGGGCGAGGCACGGGTCAAGGATGACAAAGACGTCAACGACGGCGACATCGCCGTGCACAATCTCATTCTGTGGGGCGATCCAAGCAGCAATGTCATCCTGGCGAAGATCATCGACAGGCTACCATTGGTATGGAACAAAGAGACCGTGCGGTTCGGAGACGAGCAATTCGACGCCGGTCATCACATGCCGGTGCTGATCTATCCCAACCCCTTGAATCCCAAGCAGTACGTCGTGCTCAACAGCGGTTTTACATTCCGCGAGTACGACTATCTGAACAACGCCCGCCAAGTGCCAAAACTACCCGACTATGCCGTGGTCGACATTGACGTACCAGCATCATCTCGGGCACCAGGCAGTATTGTGACGGCGAACTTCTTCACCGAAGACTGGAGTGTCCCACGCGGCAGGTGAGCATGAGAACGCCGCACAGGAAGCGACGAAAGCGAGAGAGCGGCGAAATGACAGTACCAGTCAACCTGTCGGATTGTTAGCACTCTGGTAGATTGCAGTCGGATAGCGAAGAAGAGACGGTTGGGGACCAACGCGGGAGATTATCCTGCGGGAGGTCGCCACGACGTCCTCGCCTTTCTCGCTTCGGGGCGATTCTGGATCAGCGTGTGGACAGGGCTCATTCAACAATGCTGCGGCCTCGTTGTGAAACTGGCGCACCTCGGAATCAGCCAGGTTGCTCTTGAGAATGTCGGCGGCCCGATTGAAAAGTTGCTGCGCCTCTTCTCCCTTTCCCTGATGCCAGCGCGTCATCGCAAGGAAGAGCAGGTCGATGGCGCCGCTGCCGCCGTTGAGCTCCATCGATTTCTGGAGATACTCATCCGCCGCTTTCCAGTCCTTGAGGCGGAACGCAGCTACGCCCAACGTATTCCAGTACATCCAGTTCGCCGGGTCCAGCTCGACGGCTTTTTGGGCCGACGAGAGAGCCCGAGCCGCGTTGAACGGCGCATGGCCGGGAATACTGGCGACGGTCCACGCCAGATTGTTGTGTGCAACGGCATTGTCGGGATCCAGGATCGTCACCAAGCGGAAATTCAGCGCGGCAACGAAGCGATTCTCTTGTTTCAGCGACGAGGTTGCCTCTCGCCTGAACTGATTGATCCAGAACCGCCGCCGGGTCTCCAGCTCGGGCGACGTGAGTCGCGCGGCCATCGCGGTGACGTCGTCATCGAATTGCCGGCGCAGCTCTTCAGCGTCCTGGGAGCGCCCGCGCTTTTCGAGCAAGGCGGCGAGCGTGTGGATGTCGTCGGCAAAGGAATACAGATCGCGGAGCTGCTCACCGGCCCCATTATCTGGTGAACGCGGGCTGACAATGCCGTCGGATCTGGCGCCTGGGCTGCGAACCAGACCGCGCAGAGTTGCACGGCTCGATGGTAGTGTGGCAGAGCGTGATCGGAGCACTGCGTCATCGTTTGGAACCAACCCCAGCCCCAGGTTCCCAGCGCTCGGGCGAAGTAACGGCGAACGTTGGGATTGCCCGGCGACTCAACCCACAGCTTCTCCAGGAGGGCCACTGAGTGGCGATAATCAGCTTCGGCCTGGGAAAGCTGACTGGGATCGGGACCGGTTTTGGTTCCCTTGGCTCTGCTCAGCATCGCCTCTGCGAAACCAAGACGATTGTGGGCCCAGGCGATGATTGCCTGAGATTCGACGTCGGTGGGCGGAAGTTTGCTGCTCGTCTTGTAGAACTTTCGGGCTTGCTCGTAAACCTGGATCGCCTGCTCCCGCGTCTCCGAGTCGGCGGTGGGCGTCAGGAGTCGGCTTGCTTGTGCCATGGCCCCCATCGTGAGCATATCGGCCTGCGGAAATGTCTCGCCGATATATTCGCGTAAGACCCCGCTTGCAGCCTCGGTCTTCTGGGCTTGTGCCCAGATCGCGGCCGTGCTGATGATCAACGCCAAGGCAATGATCCCAGCAGTTGAAGCGACAAGGTCCCGGTGTCTGATCGACCAGCGGAGAGTGCGTTCCAGCGGCCCGGGACGCCGAGCCTGAATGGGCCGGTCGCCCAGAAAACGCCGCAGGTCGCCGGCCATTTCCTGCGCCGTCGCATAGCGGCTCGCCGGATCCTTGGCCATCGCCTTCAACACGATCGTTTCCAGGTCCCGCGGAACCGCCGCGTTCAGTCGGCGCAGCGGCGCAGGCTCCTCCAGCGCGATCTGACGCAACAGCTCCTGGTGATCGCGCCCGTCAAATGCCGCTCGCAGCGTCAATAACTCATACAGCGTCACACCCAGCGAATAGATGTCGGTCCGCTGGTCGACCACTCCACGACGGGCAAGCGCTTGCTCCGGGCTCATGTAGCGCAACGTGCCTACCATGTCGCCGGTACGCGTCACACTCAGGTCGCTAGGAAACCGCGCCAGGCCGAAGTCCGTGATCCACAGCGCTCCGTGCGGGTCGATCAGGAGGTTTGCCGGCTTGATATCTCGATGCAGAATCCCCAGCCCATGAGCGTGATCGAGGGCGTCGGCCGCTTCCACCCCCAATCGCGCCACGTTGCGGCAAAATGCCCGATCCTGGTGCATCGGCCCAACTGCCGTTGGCACCAGGGACGGGTTGCCCGCCGATGGCGACGGAGAAAATGCAGAAATCGTGTCAGGGCTCGAGAACGTATAACCGTGCGGCTCCGGCGTGCTCCCCTCCTGCGAACCACGCGATGACTCCGCTGCACACGCCCCCGCCGCCGAGACAGGGCCCGCATTCGTTTGTTCCACCGTCTTCACGCCGGTCGGTCCACTATCGCCATGCGAGCACTCGTTGCCGTGACGCAACTCGTGCAGGATGGCAGCCAGACTGCGACCCTCGACAAACTGCATCGCGTAGTAGTGAACACCGTGGTCACAACCCACGTTGAAAATAGGAACGATGTGCGGGTGCTGAAGCTGCGCCGCGGCTTGGGCTTCGATCTGGAACCGCTGTCGCTGCTTCGGGTCGATGGCCGCTGCAAACGGGAGCACCTTGAGCACTACGTGCCGTCCCAGCGATACCTGCTCGGCCTCGTATACCACCCCCATACCACCGCGACCCACCTCCCGAAGGATGCGGTAATCGCCCAGTTGAGCACAGGGGGGAATCTCGTCGGACGATTCGCTCACAGAAAACGGATCGGGTCCCCCAAGCTGCGCGGCCGCAGACTGGATGAATTCCAGACCCGAGAGACACTCGTTCAGAGTCGCCGCGATTTCAGAATGGCACGCCAGAAACTCATCCCGCGGCCACGGACGCCCGGCACGCAGGGCCTCGAGATACCCCTCCAAGGCCGCAACCACTCGCGGGTCGTCACGCGTGAAACTACCCACAGATGCCGGTACTGTTTGCACCGAGCGAGAGCCGTTCTCTGCAACCCCAGGCGCGCGTTCCGTCCGTGAAGGAGGCGGACTCACCCAGCCGACTGCCTTCGCCGTCTGCCGCCCATCCATCTCGGCTCGATCACCGCGATTGCTCATCTCAGATCCTCCCGCGTGCGTCGCGACCGGACCGAGAGGCCGGGAGCCACACCGTTTGGCACTATCCCCTGAACCCTGTTCCGGGCCGACTTCTCCTCGGGAAGCCCGCGGGAACGCTGCCGCACCAGGAGCGCCCGGTCTCACTCAGGTCGACTTTGCGTGGATACTTCCGCGCGGGCCCTCATCCGTCGCGGCGGGTTGCGGCTTGGGCTCAGGACAGGGTTTACCAAGCAAGGCACCAGCCTCAGTACGGAACCGGCGCAATTCGGGGTCGCTCGGTCTATTCTTCTCGGTCCACGCGATGGCGCGTTCATACAATGCCCGCGCCTCGTTCTTGTTTCCCTCCTGATGATAGGTCATCGCCAGGAAGAACAGGTCGTGTGCGGCGCCGCCGCTATAGAACACCGATTGTTGAAGAACGTTGGCGGCGGTCTTCCAATCGTGAGCGCGGAACGCGGCCACGCCGAGCGTGTTCAAGAATCTCCAGTCGTTCGGTTCCAGCGCGACTGCCTTCTGCGCCAAAGATAGCCCTCGCGCCGGGTCGAACCAGGGATCCCCAGGGGCACTGACCAGCGCCCAGGCCAGGTCGTTGTGGGCATCGGCGTTCTCGGGATCGAGGACAAGCGCGAGCTCGTAATTCATCACCGTATCTCGACGCCCGTTGGCATCCAACATTGCATACGGAGCTCCAAGGAGCTGCTGTGCCCAGTTATGCCGCCGCGTCTGGAACTCTGGCCCGGAGAACCGATCGGCAATCACGGCGATATCATCCTTGAGTTGTCGGCGCAGGCCTTCCGCCTCGGCGTTCTTGCGCTTGCCGTCGAGCATTCCGGCAACAAGATGAACGGTGCTCACCAGGTAGGAAAGATCGTCGACCTCGCCGGCGATGTCGGTCTGTGCCGAGGCTCCGGCTGCGCCCCTTGGGCCGGCACGGCAGAGCAATTCACGCCTGATTTCAATCGTGCGGCGGTAAAGCGGCTCGGATTCCTCGGGCCGAAACGCGCTCCGGAGACAGCAGCCCATACCTCCCAATCCGAGTGCCTCGGCCAGGTAGCGCCGGATGCTCGAATCACCTGGCGAGTCGACCAAGAGCTGCTCCAAACGATTGACCGACTGGCGGTAATCAGCCAGGGCTTGGGAATGTAGCTGGGGCTCAGGTTGGCCGTCCTTGGTCAGCTTGGCCATCGCCAGCATCCAGCGGATAAATCCCAGGCGCGAGTAAGCTCGGGCAATGACTACCCGCGATTCGAGATCGTTTGGAGGCAGATCGATTGCTTGCTGGAAGATGCTCAGAGCCTGCTCGAAGATCTGAGACGCGTCCTGTCCACCGGCGGAACCGACCTGACCCAGAACGGCATTTTTGCTGGCATCGCCGATCGCGGCGGTGCCCAACCGGTGGAGCAAGGGATAACTCTCGATGATGAAAGCGTTGCGCCTCTGGAGCGCGGCCTGGGTCTTCCGGGCCTGCGCCCAGATCGCGGCCGTGCCGATCGTGCAGGCTAGCAGAAGGATTCCGACGGCCGTGGCGACAAGCTCGCGGTGCCTGATCGACCAGCGGAGAGCGCGTTCCAGCGGCCCGGGACGCCGAGCCTGAATCGGCCGGTCGTCCAGAAAACGCCGCAAGTCGCCGGCCATGTTCCTGCGCCGTCGCATAGCGGCTCGCCGGATCCTTGGCCATCGCCTTCAACACGATCGTTTCCAGGTCCCGCGGAACCGCCGCGTTCAGCCGGCGCGGCGGCGCAGGCTCCTCCAGCGCGATCTGACGCAACAGCTCCTGATGATCGCGCCCGTCAAACGCCGCTCGCAGCGTCAATAACTCATACAGCGTCACACCCAGCGAATAGATGTCGGTCCGCTGGTCGACCACTCCACGACGGGCAAGCGCTTGCTCCGGGCTCATGTAGCGCAACGTGCCTACCATGTCGCCGGTACGCGTCACACTCAGGTCGCTAGGAAACCGCGCCAGGCCGAAGTCCGTGATCCACAGCGCTCCGTGCGGGTCGATCAGGAGGTTTGCCGGCTTGATATCTCGATGCAGAATCCCCAGCCCATGAGCGTGATCGAGGGCGTCGGCCGCTTCCACGCCCAATCGCGCCACGTTGCGGCAAAATGCCCGATCCTGGTGCATCGGCCCAACTGCCGTTGGCACCAGGGACGGGTTGCCCGCCGATGGCGACGGAGAAAATGCAGAAATCGTGTCAGGGCTCGAGAACGTATAACCGTGCGGCTCCGGCGTGCTCCCCTCCTGCGAACCACGCGATGACTCCGCTGCACACGCCCCCGCCGCCGAGACAGGGCCCGCATTCGTTTGTTCCACCGTCTTCACGCCGGTCGGTCCACTATCGCCACGCGAGCACTCGTTGCCGTGACGCAACTCGTGCAGGATGGCAGCCAGACTGCGACCCTCGACAAACTGCATCGCGTAGTAGTGAACACCGTGGTCACAACCCACGTTGAAAATAGGAACGATGTGCGGGTGCTGAAGCTGCGCCGCGGCTTGGGCTTCGATCTGGAACCGCTGTCGCTGCTTCGGGTCGATGGCCGCTGCAAACGGGAGCACCTTGAGCGCGACGTGCCGTCCCAGCGATACCTGCTCGGCCTCGTATACCACCCCCATACCACCGCGACCCACCTCCCGAAGGATGCGGTAATCGCCCAGTTGAGCACACGGGGGAATCTCGTCGGACGATTCGCTCACAGAAAACGGATCTGGTCCCCCAAGCTGCGCGGCCGCAGACTGGATGAATTCCAGACCCGAGAGACACTCGTTCAGAGTCGCCGCGATTTCAGAATGGCACGCCAGAAACTCATCCCGCGGCCACGGACGCCCGGCACGCAGGGCCTCGAGATACCCCTCCAAGGCCGCAACCACCCGCGGGTCGTCACGCGTGAAACTACCCACAGATGCCGGTACTGTTTGCACCGAGCGAGAGCCGGACCGCGCGATCCGGAACGTGCTTTCCCGTTCCTCACCCTGCGCGTTTGCCCAGTCAATCGCCTCCGATGTCTGCGTTCCATCGGGCTCGGGCCAATCGCCAGGAGTGGTATCCCAGCTCATCGCAGGTCCTCCAGTGTGCGACGTAACCGGGACAAGGCCCGGAGCCACACATTTTTTACGCTGTCCTCGGTGCGGTCCATGCGGCGCGCCACATCGGGGAAGCTTAAACCTTCAAGCTGCCGCAAGATGATCACCTCGCGGTAATCTTCCGGGAGATCTTGCAAGGCATCGGCCAGCAGGACGGCTTGCTCACGACGGACTGCTTGCTGGCTCGGTGAGCTCTGTGAGGCAACCAGACTTTCATTCAATGACCGTGACGATTGGTCCAGCTCGTCGATCAGCGCGCGTTCCAGTCGCAGGTCTCGTCGCTTGGTCCCGAAATAGTGCCGCACTTGGTTGGCCAGAATCGAGCCGATGAGCCGGCGTGCCCAGGTCAAGAATTCGCGCTCGGACCCGCCGCGGAAGAGCCCGATCTTTCGATGGATCTCCAGCCAGATCTCCTGGAGCAGGTCTTCGATATCGACCTTGCTGCGCAGGCGTCGGCCGACCTGGAGCTGGATCAACAGACCCACATAATTGCGGTAGCGCTCCAGCAGACGGCCGAGCGCTGCTCCATCGCCGGCTTTGGCCAGAACGAGGAGAAACTCCGGATCGAAGGTGGAATCAGATCCTCGGCTGTGGTCGTGGTATTGGTCGTTGCGCAGATTCATCGCCTTCGTTCCCCACAACTATAGTGATCTGGGTCACGTATCCCGGCCGCATCGCGCCGAAAAAATTAATACTTCATCGCGATTTCCCGCGTGCGAGCCAATCCGGCTCGCAACGACCGGCCTCCAGAGCGTTCCAGAACCATGAGGACCGTAGAATGACCGGTTGTCACGGCAGCGAAATACAAGGAATGAAATGTTTTGCGCCCGGTAGCGAGCCGTGCGGCCGCAAAAGTTCGTAGTTCCTTCTCCAACAGAAGTCGAGAACGAGGATTGTGCAGCGTCGTGTTGACGGCAAACGACCCGATTCCGGACAATCGATGACATCGTCCAATTAAGAAACGCTCGACTGACGATATCAGAGCATAGAATGGGCTTGGGAGTCAAAAAACATCCATGAAGCTCATCATTGCGATCATCCAGCCGACGAAGCTCGAAGCTGTCAAGGAGGCGCTCTCCAGGGTCGAGGTTTTTCGCCTGACAGTGATGGACGTTCAGGGCTTTGGACGTCAGAAGGGGTACACCGAGGTCTATCGTGGACACGAGGTCACCGTAAACCTACTTCGCAAGATCGAGCTTCAAATTGCGGTGAATGAGGATTTCGTCGAGCCAACGGTGAACGCAATTCTAGAGGCGGGGCGCAGCGGCCCCGACGGCAAGATCGGCGACGGCAAGATCTTTATCCTGCCCCTTGATGATTGCATCCGGATCCGGACGGGCGAGCGCGGACCGGAGGCGATATGATCGGCATCGGCGCAGTGATCTTCGATTTCAATGGAGTGCTCGTCGACGATGAGTCCGTGCATTTCGCCTTGTTCCGCGAGGTGCTAGGCAACGAAGGAGTGACAATCACGGAGCGTGATTACCACGAGCGCTACCTCGGCTACGACGATCGGGGGTGCTTCGAGGCGGCGCTCCTGGATGCGGGCCAATCCTCGAACGCGGGGCGGCTCGATCGGTTGATCACCCAGAAAGCTCGCCGCTATGTCGAAGTGGCAAGTCAAGGCTTGCGATTCTTCCCGGCAGCGGCTGAGACGCTCAAGGCCATTGCCACGCGCTGGCCAGTCGCCATTTGCTCGGGAGCTTTACGGGCTGAAATTGAGTATGCCTTACGGCAACTGGGTCGTTTCGACGAGATCACGGCGATCGTGTCAGCCGAGGACACCGATAAGTGCAAGCCTGACCCTGAAGGCTATCGGCTCGCCTTGATCGCGCTGCGAACCTATGCTCGCAGCGGCGACGGTAGCAGTGACGACTCCAGCACGGGTCCAGAGACCGTACGAACTCTGTCCGCGACAAATTGCCTGGTTGTCGAGGACAGCCTGGCAGGCATCGCATCGGCAAAAGGCGCCGGGATGCGGGCTGTTGGAGTGCCGAATACTTACACCGCCATCGAGCTCCTTGACGCCGGGGCGGACGACGTTGTCGATGGACTGGCGATGTTGACCCCGGCATGGATCGAACGCCGGTTTGCGTCGTGATGACTTGTCGCCTCGATCATCGAGACGGATTGCGAACCATGATTCACGCGACGTGGCCGTACCTGTGCGACAGAGCCTGAGCGATCGCCTCTCTCACACCGCTGAGTCGAGCCGTCCGTGGCCGGACCAACCAATTGCTGTTGGGCTTGTGATCACAGACCTCGACGTCGGCGGCGCCGAGCGCGCGCTCGTGGCGCTCGCCGGGCGGCTGTCGCGTGTGCGCTGGCGGCCTGGGGTTTTCTGCCTCGGCGGGCCGGGATTACTGGCCGAAGCGCTGCTCAAGGCGGATGTACCTTGTGAATGCCTGGACGTGAAGCGCTGGAACCCAGTGCAGGCGGTTACACGGCTGGCTCGCGGGTTACGCCGCTTCAAACCGCTTCTCGTGCAAAGCTTCCTGTTCCACGCCAACGTGGCATCGCGGCTGGCATCACCGTGGGCCCACTGTCCCTGGATATTGGGTGGGCTGCGCGTTGCCGAACGGCAAAAACGTTGGCACCTGCTCATCGATCGCTTGACTGCACCTTTGGCTACCGGCTCGGTGTGCGTATCCCAGGGTGTCTACCGGTACAGCCGCACGGCCGGTGGGCTGGACGCGTCGCGTTTGACAGTGATTCCCAACGGCATCGACCCGGCATTGTATGACGTTGCCGTGCCGATTCCGCGCACTGCAATCGGCATCCCCGACGACGCACACCTCGCGCTTTGTGTCGGGCGTCTCGACCCACAGAAGGGGTTACCGGACCTCTTGGACGCGGCTGATCTTATCTTGGGCCGCAGGAATGACTGGCATCTTGCGCTGGCCGGCGACGGCCCGAGTCGCGATTGGCTGATCGAGCAGATTGTTCTACGACCTCGGCTGCGAAACAACGTGCATTGGCTAGGCCGCCGAGATGACGTTCCAAACCTCCTCAAATCCGCGGATGTTCTGGTCCACGCCTCACTCTGGGAAGGCATGCCCAACGCGGTCCTCGAGGCGATGGCCGCCGGTCGCCCGGTGATCGGCACGCGCGTTGAGGGTACGGAGGAGCTCATTGTCCCCGGCGAAACCGGCTGGCTGGTCCCGCCGAAGGACGCGGTAACCCTCGCCCAGGTGCTGATGCAAGCGGCGGATTCGCCAGAAGTGTGCCGTCGCTACGGCGAAGCAGGCCGTCTCCGGGTCGAGCTGGAATATTCGCTGGAATCGACCGTCACGGCCTATGAACGGCTCTGGGCGGGGGTCCTGGGGTTCCGCCTGCCAGAGAGCGACTCGATGCCCGTGGCACGATAGCGGCATCGGATCGGACCGCGCGTACCGATCACAGCGCCGGACTCTGGATTATTATTCGTTACCCATCGTTTTTGCCACGGCGAGCGACAAGCGATCGAGCGGGCTTGGATGGTTGAGAAAGATCTTCGAGATCACCGCGGTGCATCCGGCCGGATCAAACGCCATCATGGCTTGGGCACGGATCGCATCGTGCAACATGCGGCTGAAGCTGGGAGCGAGCGTCAATCCGCGCTGGGCACGAATGATCCCATCCTCCGCACCCACCAGTGAGATCCAGAGCAAAGCCCGCGCTTCGGGCGAGTGCTGCACTGGTGGCACGACGCGCCAGCTCGCTGGCTGCAAATGCCAGGAATAAGGGGCATCACCCCAAGGGATCGAAGTCCCAAACCGATACGCCAGCACAATTACCGGGTGTTCGACGATCATGGCAAACTCAGCCGGGCTACGGCGCACATCGTCGACCATGTCGTCACAGATATCTGAATAGAACAGGGTAAGCTCATGGCCAGCAGGGCTGTAGCTAAACTGAGCACCTTCCGGCCAGGTACCACGTCCACGCCGAAACGGTTCACCAACGCGGTAAACCGGAACGAGAGGCTGGTCCGTCAGCGCGATCTCGACTTGTTTTGAACCGAATTACTTGCTCAATGTCTTGAAAGTGCTTCATCGCAGTTCCTGGAGTCAAGGTGAACGTCGACGGTCTTCGTTCCCCACGGTTCCGACAATACGTTTCCTGCGCGCGATCGAATCATCCGACAGGTGAACCGCTACAATGACTTACATTACCGGAGTCAATCGTGCACGTTGTTCAGACAAGGGCCCTCGGGGGAGACAAAGGCCCTGGATCGCGGCGAAGTAGTGATAGACGCAATGGTCGGTCGCAGCACATACGCGCCGCGCGAATGCACTGATTCAACGACTATAGCAATTTCCCACGCACGCGCAAAGGCCTTTGTGCGTTCTCGACCTTATTTAATCAGCCAATGTTATCTTGAACACCCCGATGCAATCCTCCCTGCCTGATATGACCGCGCATGTACAGACGTCGACAGAAAATGGCCGAACCCAGTCTCACATTACGCCATAAACTTGACTGCCCGATTTTTTTTATTTAAAATGGGTTTGTTAACATTCGCGGTCCACATGATCAGCCTTCATTCCGGATCAGTCTGGTTTTGACCAATTCTGGTCCAGATTTTTCAGTTTTGTGCCGGCTGGACACCACTTCGCCGCGGGTTGCCAAGCTTCTTCTTCAAGTTGAACTCTGTCTTCCCGCGATGCCGATCGTCTTAATTTGACCGCTCGATTCTTAGATCTTTTATGTTTTTGTCTGATTATCGGGCGAACGGCATTGCCGATCACACCAGTTGCCGCTCCAGGCAAAGGGTGCGGTGGGACAGACGGCGGTCATGTAGGTAATCATATTTCCATACTCAAAGGCATGAATGTTCCGATTCAATTAGTCAGGTACTGCGGAGGATGACGCCGAAATTCCTGGCCATCCATCGCAACTGAAAACGAGGTCATTTGATGAACTTGTCGAGAAAGATCCGTGATCTTCGCTATGCGAAGGGATGGGGCCCCGACGAGTTGGCCAGTCGCGCCAAGATCTCACGGACCGCTCTCTATCAGATCGAGCGAGGGAACACGAGCAAACCGCAAGCGGGTACCCTTCGAAGAATCTCACGGGCGCTCGGGGTGCCTTTGGAGCTGCTCCTGGCACCGGCACCGATTCCGAATGAAGTCGCCGCGACGATCGCGGCCGGAACAGCGCCCCCACCGGTTGCCGCCGCGGCTGCTCCAGCACGAATTCCGTCGTCGGACCGAGCAGACGAACTGATCGAGAAGTTTCGGCTGCTGCTCGCCTCGCCGATGGCGGAGGGGGTGGCCCGGATTGTCGAAGAGTCATTTCGCCTGCTGCCGATCATTCCCCCTCCCACCTCGGGGGAATCGTCCCGGTATGCGCCGCCGATCGAGTTTGAGCCAGCTCGCCAGAGTCATGCGAGATCTTCCAGCGCGGTCTGAGGGAACAGACGTGGGCGGCACGTGCGATACCCGCTGAGTCGCCAGGCGGCGCCGCGCGGTCCTCTCGTTGCGAGTCGCGCTCGAACGACGGCATGTCTGGGTGCGCGCCCGAATGACGGTTTCATCTCCTGAGAAGCTCCCATGCCCGAGCAGCGGCAGAACCTCAACCCGCTCTTGACACTCCGCGAGAAAATCGAGTCCAGAACTGTTCGCATCGGGATCATTGGCTTGGGCTATGTGGGCCTTCCCCTCGCGGTCGCGTTTGCCCGGAAAGGGCTTTCCGTCCTTGGATTTGACACGGACGAGACCAAAGTCGCGAAGCTGAATCGCGGCGAGAGCTACATCGGGCACATCCCAGGTGAAGTCGTTGCCGGCGTGCGCGAGCGGTTCGAGGCAACCCACGCCTTCGGGCGCCTGGACGAGCCGGACGCGATTCTGATCTGCGTTCCGACCCCTCTGTCGACTACCCGCGATCCGGACCTGACATTCGTGACGAAATCGGTGCAGCTGATTGCGGCCCGGCTACGGTCGGGGCAGCTCATCGTCCTCGAAAGCACGACTTATCCGGGCACGACGCGTGAGGTTGTTTTGCCTTTGCTGGAAGCGGGCGGGCTTCGAGCCGGTACCGATTTCTTTTTGGCTTATAGCCCAGAGCGCGAGGATCCTGGCAACCCACGCTACGGGGCGGCCACAATTCCCAAAGTTGTCGGCGGACTTGATTCCGCAAGCAGAGAACTGGCCGGCGCTCTACGCGCAGGTTGTCGTTGAAGTCGTCAACGTCTCCAGCCCCGAGGTTGCAGAGGCCTGCAAGATCCTTGAAAACACCTATCGAGCTGTGAATATCGCACTCGTCAACGAACTGAAACTCCTCTGCGATCGGATGGGCATCGACGTGTGGGAGGTGATTGAGGCAGCCAAGACCAAACCGTTCGGCTTCCAGGCCTTTTATCCCGGTCCCGGCCTGGGTGGACACTGTATTCCGATCGACCCATTCTATCTGACCTGGATCGCGCGCAAATTCGGGATGACGACCCGCTTCATCGAGCTGGCCGGTGAGATCAACACGGCAATGCCCGGGTACGTCGTGGACAGACTGGCTGCCGCGCTCAATGACCGAGGCAAGCCGGTGAAAGGCAGCCGAATCCTCCTCCTAGGCATGGCATACAAGAAGGACGTCGATGATCCCCGTGAATCGCCCGGATTCGAGCTCATGGATCTTTTGATGCAAAGGGGAGCACTGGTGCAATACCACGACGCTCATATCCCGACTCTGCCAGCGATGCGCCGGTTTCCTCATCTGCAGATGACCAGTCGCGAGCTCACACCCGAATTCCTGCACTCGCAGGATTGTGTTTTGGTCGTCACCGATCATACAGGATATGACTGGCCCTGGATCGTCGAGCATGCTTCTTTGGTCGTGGACACCCGGAATGCAACCCGGGACGTGACGGTCCATCGAGACCGAATTGTCAAAGCCTAGTGTTAGAGCGGACGGACTTTGCAAGGATTTGGAATCGGCTCTTCCGAAGTATGCCCGGCCGCTCCAATGTGTGCGCGAGAGGTTCAAATTCAGCCTGGATCGGCCGGCTGGCCGGCAAAATACTGGCGAATGAGCGCGGGCAGCTCAGCCACGAACCTGCTCCGGGTAAGTACGAGGTGACAGCCGGCAGATCTGGCCGCAGCGAGGGTATCCGCCTCGACGTGGGGACCAAAGGCTATGAAAGAAGCATCGCGCCCGGCCAGCACAAGAAAACTGCTCAAGGAACTCGGAGAGACCAATTCACCCGCGGTCAGGTCGACGAACACGACACGTGGCCGCACGGTTTCGATCAACGACCTGGCCAAACTCGTGTCGCCCGCCGAAAGCACTCGGTAGCCTAGCGCTGCCGCTGTCTGATTCACCTTTGTCGTGAAAATCAAATCGCGCGAAAGCAACAGACCGATCGCGGCGGCTTCAGTGAGCTGAGAGGAATCTGCAGAGTTGCGGGTAGAACGAGATTCGTCGGGGTCGATTTCCATGACTGTCATCAACTGAAGCAGGTGAATCGGTACGGGGATCTCGAAGGATCCTCATGTTTCTGACCGCGAACGACTCTGACTGAGATTGTAGACGAACTCGCCTGATCAGTCGCTCCCTTTGGTCGGAATCCCCAAGTGGTCTGGTGGCAAAGAGGAGGAATCGTCGACGTGCTGGCCTCCGAATTCAATTTCGAGTTGCCGGACGAGCTGATCGCGCAGCATCCTGTCGAGCCAAGGGACCATTCACGTTTGATGGTGATCAATCGCAATCAGGGATGCTGGGAGCATCATACCTTTGCCGAGCTTCCCGAACTTCTGGACCGCCGTGATGTCCTCGTACGGAATAATACCAGCGTGGTGCCGGCTCGGCTGACCGGCCAGCGTGAAGCAACCAGTGGTCGGTGGGAGGGACTGTTTCTGCGCGAGCGACCGGATGGAACATGGGAAATGCTAGCGGCAACCCGCGGCCGGCCCACACCCGGCGAGCATGTGATCGTTGGAGAGGGATTGCGCTTGGTGCTAGAGGGCAGTAGTGGCACGGGTACGTGGATCGTCCGGCCCAAGGTGGACCATGAGCCTGATCGCTCGACGTTTGCGCTGCTCGCGCGGCATGGCGAAACTCCTTTACCACCTTACATACGGCGCGGGCGTGAATCATCCGGAGACCGGCTTTCGTACCAGACCATCTACGCTAGAACGCCTGGTTCAGTCGCTGCGCCAACCGCGGGGCTTCATTTTACGAACGAGGTTTTCGCCCGACTGGCGATGCGCGGAATTACCTGGGTCGACCTCACGTTGCATGTTGGCGTGGGGACATTCCGCCCGATCGCGACCGAGCACCTTGAAGACCACGTGATGCACCCTGAATGGGCCGAGCTGTCCGCATCAGCAATCGCTACGCTGGAGTCACGGCGCTGCGACGGCGGACGGATCGTGGCAGTCGGCACCACCTCTGCGCGCACGCTGGAAGCTGCGGCCGCGAATGAGACTCTTCGGCCCTTTTCCGGTGAAATCCGTCTCTTCATCCGGCCGGGACACGTTTTCCGAGGGCTGGATGCCCTCATCACCAACTTTCATCTGCCACGTAGTAGCTTGTTTGTGCTTGTCGCCACGTTTGCAGGTATTGACCTTATCCGGGCCGCCTATGCCGATGCCATTCAAAGGCGATATCGGTTCTTCAGCTACGGCGATGCGATGCTCATTCTTTGAGACAGGTGACGACGCGAACGCGGCAGCCAGGTGAATCGGAGCACAGTCCGCGTGAGGACGCTCGAAATGAAATGAAGAAGGGATTGTTTTACGAAGAGGTGCATACCCTGATATCTGGCCGGCGTCTGCCGGCCGAGTCACTGCACGAAAGGCTCGTGGCAGTTTTCGGCCAGCAGTGCCGGCGTTTTGAACCAGTGGAAGTGGACGGCGGCGAGCGCGGGAGCCGCGTCCGCTGGAGATGGACGACGCGGCCAAATGCGAGGCCTGATGCTTGCCGGAGGCGAGCATGCTTTGCAAACGAGGACGACCCGGAGGCACGCGGTACACGGCCATTCGGGAAGATCGGTCGCGATGACAGTCGAAACGCTCTCGGAAGCCCGGTAGCGATCCCTTGTGAAATTCGCGCCGTTCGTCCTGACACACCCCGCAGAAGCAAGCCGAGTCGTACTGGACCACCGTTGCACCAAGACGTCTTACCGCCGAGGTCAGCCGGAGAATCAGGATCGGCCGCTGCTGCGGGCACATCGTCATCCACGTGTTCGACCGACGAAAGGGCCGACGGGGTCGCGCTGAAGGCAGAGGGTGCGATACCGTACTCTTCAACGGTTGATCCCGAGACACGATCTTCGGACTCGACCACGCTCCTCACGACGCCGAGAGTGGTCTCCGGCGTTCCGGGAGGCTCCTGCTCCACCAGCGGTTCGGCGAGGAGAGACAACGCTGGTGGTACGTCTCCGGGTGTGTTCGTTTCCGAACTGACATCCGTTGCGACTTCCTGGAACTGGGCTGCGTGAGCGGTCAGGACCCTGCCTTCGGCCCGGACAAACTTACCGGGCCCAACCTGAATCCAGGTGACCGGAGTGGAGCTGGGCGTCGGTTCAACAGCGGTTTTCGCTGTTTTGCGCTCGCACTCGACTCCGTCGGACCTTGGGACTGCCGGTGGCAGCTGATTCGACGCTTGAATCCGGTGAATCGGCCGGATCGCCGGTGCTCAGGCCTGAGTCCGCCCCAGCGACAGCATGGTGCGCTCCCGCCCCATCCGCGCGGACCGATCGCAGGCTATGAGCAAAATCGGTAAAACCGACCGCGACGGATTCCGCAGCTCCATCCGCCACTGATGTCGCGGGATGCCGCCCATGAGCGCGGCGAAGATCAAGACCAGGAGCAACAGGTAGGCCGGCACCCACCAAACCGACACGGAAGCCACCACCCAAGCGGTAAAAACCACAAGGGCGATTAGCCCCGCTCTTACCCAGGCTGTGCGTGGCCCGCGCCGGAGGCGCCGGCCTGCGAAGCTGAGGTAAGGTGAGCACGGACTCTCACCCGTAGCCCTCGGGCTCCAGGTTTGGATCGTGCGTTCGGTGTGCGCGAAGACGCAATCAAGGTGGGTCCGCCTTGCCTGCCGCACGCTGAGCTGTCATGACCGGCCAAGCCTGTCGAGGTTGCCCTATCAGCTTAACCGGCCTTCCGTTTCATTGGTCAAAATCATCGTCGCAGGAGCGCCACTTGCGCCCAATCTGGCGCCTTGCCTCCCTCCCTGTAATATCGGCTCGCGCAACAGCTTGACTGGCACTCTTGCGCCGAAATCGTGATCACTCGAAGACGACCGTGCGGACTCCATCCACAGTACGCGGTCTTCGAGATGCCAGCGCACGGCCTGGGCCAGGACGCGCCGCTCGACTTCCCTGCCGATTCGGACCATGTCTTTGACACCAGCCCGGTGTGAGATGTGCGCGACATCCTGGTGGAGGATCGGGCCCGCATCAAGCTCGGCAGTCACGTAATGGGCTGTGGCCCCGATGATCTTCACTCCACGCTCATAGGCCTGCTGATAAGGGCTGGCCCCGATGAACGCTGGTAGGAACGAGTGGTGGATGTTGATGATCGGCCGCCAATACGAATCCAGGAATTGAGGCGAAATGATCTGCATGTAGCGGGCCAGCACCACCAGTTCGATCTCCTGCTCGCGCAAGAGATCTGGACCAGCTTGGCTCCTGGTCAGCCTTGGATTCTCGCGTGATCGGCAGGTAATGGAACGGGATGCCGTGAGGCTTCGACCGTCGGTGCCGGAGGTCGTCATGGTTGGAAATTACCAGCGGGATCACAGCATCGAGCTCGGCAGCTTCCCATCGCCAGAACAAATCGAGCAGGCAATGCCCCTGTTTGGAGACCAAAATGGCCATGCGTTTGGGGCGGTCGGTGAAGCTGACCCGCCAGTTCATCCCGTGCTGGCGAGCCAGGGGAGCAAAGGCGGCATCGAACTCGTCCCGACCCAAGCCGAAACCATAGCTCTCGATCTCCAATCGCATGAAGAAAGTGGCCTTCGGCGGGTCGCTCACATACTGGTCCGAACTCACGATGTTTCCATTGTGTAGCGCAATGAAACTCGAGATCGCCGCGATCAAGCCTTTATGGTCGGGGCAGTCGATCAAAAGCCTGATATTATAGCTCATATTTTTATCCAGACATTATGATACTATCAAGTTTACTCTTGAGAAGCGCTTCGGCTCCGAGAGAGCGCAAGGCCTGCGCGACGCGACGACCTAAATTGTCGGGATCGTCGCGCGGTCCGCGGAGCGTGACCTCAATGCGGTCACGGCCACTCGGTTCGAAGACAGCGGCAGAGAGTGCAAGCAGCGGCCTGCTGGGCTCGGGTTGTTCGTCAACAATGTCTCGGCCCCAAGCGGCCATGGGCAGGTTACAACCTCCTTCCAGGCCGGCCAGAGCAGCACGCTCGGCAAGCACAGCGCGGCGAGCAACTGAATCGTCGAGGTGTTTGAGCAGCGCCAGAGTGGGTAAATCGTCGCAGCGGCATTCAATTCCCAGGGCCCCCTGCCCGACCGCCGGCAAAAACCGCGGGGGCGCGAGGCGCTCGGTGACGAACTTCTCCAGGCCAAGCCGTTGCAGCCCGGCCCAAGCCAAGACCACAGCATCGAGCTTGCGCGAAAGTGCATGCTCAAGCCGGGTCTCGACATTGCCGCGGAGCGGAACAATCTGCAGGTCCGGGCGGTGATAGAGTAACTGCGCACCGCGGCGAGGCGAGCTGGTACCAACTCGCCCGGCTCGAGGCAAAGCTTGCAGAGTTTGCTGCTCGGGCGCGATCAACGCGTCGGCGACATCCTCGCGCGCCGGTACCGCTGCAAGGATCAACTCGGCTGGGGTCTGCGTGGGCAGGTCTTTGAGGCTGTGCACTGCCACATCGACCGAACCATTCCCGACTGCACGCTGGATTTCCTTCGTGAACAGGCCTACGCCTCCGATTTCGGCAAGCGATGAACTCCGGTCCTGGTCCCCGTGTGTTTTGATTTCGACCAGCTCAACAGCCAATCCCGGATGAAGCTCTCGCAGGCGCTCGGCTACCCACTCGGCCTGCCAGCGAGCCAGCCGGCTGCCACGAGTGCCAACCTTGATCGTGCTGGTTTTGCGAGGTGCGACGTTCATACGATGTTGACCTACAGAGTGTCTCGCTCGGCCCGCGCAATCACGACGGCAATCACCTGAAGAGCGCCGGCACGCTTGAGCGCTCTTGCCGCCGCACCGCATGTCGCGCCGGTGGTGAGCACATCATCCACCAGGAAAACCGTCCGGCCAGAAAGTTGAACGCGAGAACGAACGCGGAACGCTTTCCGCATGATGTGATCGCGCTCCGTCGGCCCTATCTCGGCGAGCTTGGGCGTTGCCACAGTACGCCGCAAAGCATGACACAAGCGGATCTCGAGCTGCTGTGCCAGGCCATGGGCAAGTGCCTCGGCCTGGTTATAACCGCGCTGCCAGTATCTCCACCTGTGGAGTGGGACCGGTACGACGCAGGCCGTCGACGCCAGGCAACCAAATGCATTGCTGCGCGACTCGAGAAGAAGCCGGACAAGCCAAGGGGCCAACCACGCATTCCGTTCATGCTTGAGCTGCAGGCATAGATCCCTGATTGCCCCATCGTATGGCCCGAGTGCAAGTGCCGCGTCGAAGCCCATCGAGCGGCCACGGCAGGCCGCACAGCCTGCGACAGGTCTGCAAAAGGGCCAGCCTTCAGGGCGCATCGCGGACAGGCTGCCCCGGCCGCCGATGCCGACTGCGCCAGAAGCTCTCCGCGGCATGTCCCGCAAAACGGCTCGGTCAATCCTTCACTACCGCAAAGCACACACGACCAGGGAAACACCAAGGCATCGATCGCGTGTACCAGATGATTCATCCAGCCCGCGATTGCCGCGCGCGTCTGTCGGTGCCGCGAAAACATTTCGTCGAGCCCAGACGGCCGCAATGAAAACATCATCGTAGACCTGGCGACTTGGAGTGCCGGATGGCCGGTCCAACAGAAATTATATACATATTATTATATAATATAAAATAATATGTTTTCACTGAGTCCCCGCCGCGCCGCGCTGGCCGGTGAGAAGATAGGGCTCAAGCTGCTCGCGAAGTTGATTTCGGGCACGGGCGAGTAGTGATTTGACGGCCGCCGGCGAGCGGCCCATGACGTCGGCGATCTCGGCGTAGCTCATCTCCTCGAATTTGTTGAGCAACACGGCCAGCTTCTGGTCTTCGTTGAGCACCGCCAGTGCCTCGCGGACCAGGTCGGCCAGCTCGGCCTGGCGCATCTCGGTCGAAGGAGTGCCCTCCCGCCCGGCAAGCTGTTGAGCCACCGAGACGACGGCCTTCGAATCATTGGTCGTGCCACCGATGGGGACGCTCGGGTTGCGGCCCTTGCTCCGCAAGTGATTCAATGCCAGGTTGTTGGCGATCGTGAAAAGCCACGTGGAAAACTTGGCACGAGGGCGATAGCCCTTCCGCGCCTTGTAGATGCGAAGAAACACTTCCTGGCAAAGGTCTTCAGCCTCATCGCGGTTGCCGACCAGATGGAACAAGATGCCCACCAGGCGATTCTGGTATCGCTCGACCAGAGTTTCGAATGCCCCGGCGACGTCCGTGCGGACCTGGATCATGAGCCGGACATCCGGATCACGCGCCTCCAACTGCTGTTCCAGGTTCTCGGCCTCGTACGGCCCACCGAGGCATCCTCCCGCCTAAGACTCGCCGTCCGAGCTCAGAACGCTGACGAAGTCGCTAGATGGTCATGGTCGAACCGACGGAACGGGCTGGCACGATCTGTTTGCAGTGCTGGCAAGGCGCGATCCGGTGTCGAAGCCGTGCGCTGCTTCCGGTCGACCGATTACCGTCCTGATCTTGGTCCAGCCGGCGGCGGAGCTGGCCGCACGCAGCATCGATCGCCCGCCCCTTGGTTTTGCGCACTGTCACACTGACATTCGAGTTGCGAAGAATCGCCACGAACCGGCTGATTGCCTCCGCATCAGGTCGCTCAAACGGTAAACCAGCTACCGGATTATACGGAATCAGATTGACATGTGCCCGCCGCGCCGCCAAGAAGCCGGCCAGTGCTTCCGCATCGGCGGGTCGATCGTTGAACCCCGCAGCAGAACATACTCATAGGTCACCTGGCGGCCGGTTTGCTGGAAATAGGCATCAGCGGCCGCAATGACCGCGCCTCAAACCGATTGCTTCGTTGACCGGCACCAGAGTGTTTCGCAATGACTCGGTCGGGTGCGTGAAGCGACACGGCAAGATGATATTGCCGATCCAGGGCGGCAAGCTTCCGGATTTTCTCAGGCAAGCCCACCGTCGAGATCGTCACGCGACGCTGGCTGATTCCTAACCCATCATCGGCCGAACAGAGCCGATCGAGCGCAGCGATCAGGTTGTCAAGGTTCGCCAGGCTCTCCCCCATCCCCATCACGACGATGTGAGTGACCGTCTCCTCAGGCGGCAGCAGATTGCGTAGCTGCAAGCACTTGCTCGAGGATCTCGTCGACGCTCAAGTTTCGCTCCACTCCCTTGAGCCCGCTGGCGCAAAAGACGCAGCCCATCCCGCATCCGACCTGCGTGCTCAGGCAGACCGTCCGGCGCGATCCTTCAGCCATCAACACGCACTCGATCTCGTCGGCCGTCGCGGCATTCCAGCACCAGCTTATCGGTGCCATCTGGTGCAACATCGTGATAAGCGACCTGCGTACCGAAAACCGTCCACTCTGCATCGAGCTGCTGCCGCAATGACTTGGGAAGGTCTGACATTGGCTCGAACGATTCAGCCCGGCGGCGGATGATCCAGTCAAGCACTTGCCGTGCGCGGTAGGCTGGATAACCCCGCTCCGCCATCCATCCGTTCCACGTCTTCCGCTGAGGCTGACAGCACGTGGCCTGCGTTGTCATCGGCGACGCGAAGCCGGCACGGTCATCTCCGTCGAAGAAGACGACGAGATACCGGCACTGGAGGTGATTCGACGGTCGTCAGCCTCACGGCGGCCCATGCCGACCTCGAATCTTAACATGGTACTTGGCTTGATCTTGTTGCTATTGTAATGAAGTGGTTATCCGCGAGCCAAGGTCGGGCGTGAGGTAAGTCATGTGACCTTTGCCAGAAGAGTGATCTGGGCCGTTCGACCGGAGCTTCACTATCCGATGCCAGTATGACACGAACTGATCGATATCATCGACAGTTCCGCGCACCCCATGGCAAGTCCATCCAGCTCAAGGACTATGACCCTGGCTGGAATGGCGACCCCAAACTCCCCAAGGCCGAGCGCAAACGATTCGCCGAGGAAGTGCTCTCGCAAGATGTCACCGCCCTGGCTGAAGTCCAGGACCGGCTGTACGCCGCCAACAGCTGGTCGATCCTCATCATCCTTCAAGCCATGGACGCCGCCGGTAAGGATAGCACCATCAAACACGTGATGTCGGGCCTTAATCCCCAGGGCTGCCAGGTCACCAGCTTCAAGCATCCCTCGGCCGAGGAGCTCAATCATAACTTCCTCTGGCGATATGCCAGGGCTGTCCCCGAGCGCGGCCGCATCGGCATCTTCAACCGCTCGTATTACGAGGAAGTCCTCGTCGTCAGGGTCCACCCTGAACTGGTCCAGGCCCAGCGCATTCCCGGACGCCAAGGTCAACGATGATTTCTGGGCCGATCGCTTTGCCGACATCAACGCGTTCGAGCGGCACTTGACCCGCAACGGCACGGTCATTCTCAAGTTCTTCCTCCACCTGTCCAAAGACGAACAGCGCAAACGATTCCTCAAGCGCCTCAAAGACCCAGCAAAACAATGGAAGTTCTCGCCGGCTGATCTCAAAGAACGCGGCTTCTGGAACGACTACATGAAGGCATTCGAGGATGCCATCAGCGCGACGAGCACCAAGTGGGCCCCCTGGTACATCATCCCCGCCGACCATAAATGGGTCAGCCGCGCGCTCGTCGCCCGGATCGTGACCAAGACGACCGAGTCACTTGATCTTCGCTATCCCGAAGTGACCAAGGAACAGCGCGCGATCATCGCTGAAGCCAAGAAAGCAACTCGAAGCCGAGAAAAAGAATTGACGCGTTCTGGCATGCGGGACAGCGATACCTCTCTACCCGTCAAGCTTTCCCAACCGCCCCGTGCTGTCGCCCAGGCGATCCAGCGAGCACTCCCATGCGTTCGAGCATGGCGAGATAGAGGTTGTTGAGCGGCTGCGGCTCGACCTTGAGATGCCGGCCGGGCTTGATGGTGCCACCCCCCTTGCCAGCCATCACGATCGGCAGGTCGTCATGATTGTGGCGGTCGCCATCGCTGATCCCACTGCCGTAGACGATCATCGCGCTGTCAAGCAACGAGCCAGCGCCCTCCGGAATCGACTTGAGCTTGCCCAGCAGATAGGCGAATTGCTCGATGTGGAATCGATTGATGATCTTGAGCTTCTCGTGCTTCTTGACGTCGCCTCCGTGGTGAGAGAGGTCGTGGTGCCCATCGGTGACGTTGATCGACGGGTAGTTCCGGTTGCTTCCCTCATTGGCGTACATGAAGGTGCAGATCCGGGTCGCGTCACACTGAAAAGACAGAGCGATCAAGTCGAACATCAGCCGGATATGCTCGCCGACGTCGTCAGGAACGCCCTTGGGACGAGCCAGGCCATTTGCCGGCAGGCTCTTTGCAGGCTTTCTCGGTCTGAGTGATCCGCAGCTCAACCTCGCGGACGGCGGTCAGGTATTCATCGATCTTGCGTCGGTCGTTCATGCCAAGTCGGTTCTGCAGCTGCTGGGCATCGTCGAGAACGAGGTCCAGGATGCTTTTCTGATAGAGTTCTCGCTTGATCCGATCGGCGGGCGAACCCTCGTGCGATCTCGAGGCAAAGAGCCGGTCAAAGACCAGCTTCGGGTTGATCTCCTTGGCCATCGGCATATTCGCCGACCTCCAGGAGATGTTCGACGAGTAAGCGCAGCTATATCCCGAGTCGCAGTTTCCCGACTGCGCCCCGCGTTCAATGCCCAGCTCGAGCGAGGGAAGCCGGGTTTGCCTGCCCAACTTTCTGTGCAGCGACTTGATCGACCGAGACCCCGACACGAATTCCGGCCCCGTCAGTCTTGAGCGGGTGCGTTCCCGTCAGGAAACAGGCCAGCGAGCGAGCATGATCGCCGGGGCCATCGCCCAGGGCTTCCGCGTTGTGCTGGGCAAGACCGGTGAGGACGAGCAAATCGTCCTTGTACGCCTCCAGTGGTTTCAGCGTCGGAGGCATCGGAAATCGCGGACCAACTTCCGTGGGCGTCCAGTCCGCCATGTGAACGCCGTTGGGAACGTAGAGGAACGCCATTCGCCTTGGAGGGACCTGACCCTTGCCAGTGCCGGGACCATCCGCCAAAAGCGTCGTGGGCCATCGCCTCCAGCCACGGCAGCGCGATGGCCGCTCCCATCCCACGCAAGACCGTCCGCCGTGAAAGTCGTCGCTGATCGCTTCATCGACGGTCACCCTTCACGCTTTCTCTCGGCGATCAGCCGCGCCGTTTCTGAAATGGGTCGCTCTTGACGATCCCCAGCACAAGGGCCGAGAATCGGTATCGACTCGATTCCAGGCTCTTGACAATCTGCTCGACTGCGCAGCGGTCATACTCTTCCAATCCTCGGCCCAGCGCATAGGTGAGCATTTTCTCCGTCAGGCAGCGGGTAAAATCGGGTCGTGTGTGCCTTCAGGATCGCCTTCAGCTCCCTGGGCCCGCGGAACGATTCACCCGAGGGGAGTGTTCCCGAGGAATCAACCGGCACACCACTGTCCTGGTCGCGCCAGGCGCCGATGGCGTCGAAATTCTCGAGCCCGAATCCCAGCGGATCCAGCTTGTTGTGACACACCGCACAGCTCGCCTTGGAGCGATGTTGCTCCATCCGCAACCGCAAAGTCGCCGCAGTCAGGGCCTTTCGCATCCTCCGTCAACACCGGCACGTTCGGCGGCGGCGGCGGCGGCGGCGTTCCCAGCAATTGTTCCAGCACCCACTTGCCCCGCTTCACCGGCGAGGTCCGCGTCGGGTTCGACGTCACGGTCAGGATACTCGCCTGCGTGACCAGCCCACCGCGTTCACGGCCTTTGAGCTTCACCCGGCGAAACTGCTCGCCTTTGATTCCTGGTATCCCGTAATGGCGCGCCAACCGTTCGTTGACGTAAGTAAAGTCGGAATCGATGAAGTCGAGTATGCTCGAATCGCCTCGCATCACGGCACCGAAGAACAGCTCGGTCTCGCGGATCATCGCCTCGCGAAGCTTGTCATCGAAGTTCGGGAATCGACCGCGATCGGGATTGAGCGACCTCAAGTTGCGAAGCTGAAGCCACTGGCCGGCGAAGTTCTCGACCAGGGCCTGCGCTTTCGGATCGCGGAGCATGCGCCGGACTTGCTTCTCAAGCGTATCCGCCGAACGAAGCGACCCACTCACGGCTGCTCGCCAGAGCTCATCGTCGGGCGTACTGCTCCACAGAAAGTACGACAGCCGGCTGGCCAGCTCAAAATCGCCGATCAACTCGATCGAGCTGTCTCACTCGCCGTCTTTGCTCGTCGAGCTCTCCGCGCGAGCCAAGCTCGACCCGGAAGAGAAACTGCGGCGAGATCAGCACAGCCTGGATGGCCAGTTGAATTCCGCGCTCGAACGAGTCGCCCTTCTGAATCGCCAGCTCGACGAGCTTCATGAGCTTTGCGACCTCACTCTCGCTGACCGGCCGGCGAAAAGCGCGGCTTGCAAATCGTTCAAGAATCGCATGGGCCGCCCTGGAAACGTCGCTTCCCGTCTTCGGCGTCGTGAACACGATTCGCCGATGCGACTCGGGCAGCGGATCTCCCGTTGAGTACAACGGCCCTTCGACTTCGATCGACTCGACGATCAGGTTCCGATCGCGCTGCTTGGGGTCCGGTGGCGTCTGGCTTGTAATAGTCGTTCAGAAACGCGACCGAAAGCCGCCTCGACCCACCGCGCAGATTCTGGCGAAATTGAAAATCCTGAAACTTGCCCGAAGGAGCGGTGACATCGAATCGCTTCAACTCCTTACCGTCGATCCGGACCGCCATCCGCACCGGGTCAGGCCCCGCCTGGTCTCCGCAGGCCCGCACGCGGATGATGTAATTCGCATTCCGGGGGAACTGATAGTTCACGACAATCTCGCTCTCCGAGGTGAGAACGAGCGATCCATCACCCCGGGGTGAACCTCCCGCATTCGAGCCGAGCGTCTCGCCATTCCAGGTCTTGACCATGCCCTTGGCTGACGGCGCTGCCACGATGGCTTCTTCGCTGATCATCTCGGCCGCGGCCAGGTATTTCTCCAGGAGGATCGGCGGCATGCTGAGAGACATCGCCGATATTGTCGAACCCATAGCCGACGTCGTCGGAAGGAAAGTCATCGGCCGGATGAAAGTCGATGCCGACCAGGTCGCGAATCGTATTGTTATACTCAGCGCGATTGAGACGGCGGATCGTGACTCGGCCAGGGTCAAATGTCCGGCCGCAATCATCGGCCTTCAGCGGCCGACTTGATCCACTGCGTCAACATGCCCAACTTCCTCGCGGCTTGGCTGTGGCCGATCGTCGGGAGGCATGAGCCCCCCTTCGACGTATTCCTTGATCCGCTCCCAGGCCTTGCGATTGGAGCGGGCCGAGGTCTCATCTTGAAAAGCCGCAAGGTTGAGACCGGCCTTCGGCTTGGTCGGCCCGTGACAGCTCATGCAGTACTTGGTCAGAACGGGCAGCACGGCAGTGCGAAAGGAGACCTGCCCGGCCGCAGCCTTGGCTCGCCTGCTTGTCTTTCGAAGACTCCTGGGCATGGCGTGATGCCGCCAGAGCCGAGATCGATGAATCCCGACAGAATGGAGATCAGAAGCAGGCTGACCTTTGCTCGCACGATTTCCTCAAAATGCGGACGTAGCGGCGCATGCATTCAATCGATTCTACGAGGGATGTGCCCCGGAGTCGACCCGTGCTGCCGAATATGGCCGGACGGTTTCATCCAACCCGCAAAAGGCCTGTGGGGACCTTCGCGGGTTTGCCCGCTCGTTCGTTTGACGCACTTCAGTACACCGCCTCGACTCGTCCCTCGCTGCCGACCTGATACGGCATCCAGGCCAGAACGACTTTTTCCACGGTGATATCGGTCTTCTTGGGCCGAATCGGCAGCGGGCTCGAGCACCAGCGCCTCGGGGCGAAGCGCAGCGGCCATCGACTCGATGTCCTGCTGGAACTTGGCCTGCAGGTCGTCGTATTTCTGTCTCAAGGAATCGAGCGAGCTGGCGGCCTGGCTGGCGTCATCACGCTGTTGTGCGGCCCGCGTGGCAGCCTTGGCGGCCGTCGTCTGCACGGCCCACGGTGGTCTTGCTGATCGGCCTTGCGACCCAGAATCGCTCCCAGCACGGAGCTGCCCAGGGCAATCGTCGCATCCCAGCTCGTCCGGCTCGCCTGTGCCTGCTCGCGTTCCAGCTTCTCGTGCGCACGGCGAATCTGTTCCTGAATCGCTTCCAGCTTGGGTGTGTACTTGGCTCGCAGCGCCTCGACGCTTGGTCGCGCTCTTCACGCGACGCCTGCACCAGCCGCAGCCGAAATTCCCGTTCTGACTCCAGCGGTCGCGACCATTCCTTGAGCGCAGGGCAATTCCAGACGCGCAACGTTCGCTCGCGGTACAGAAAGCTCTTCAGCGACTTTGTCCATGCGGCATAGCTCTTGGCACGAGCCAGCTCCGCCGGCAGGCGAGCGAAGCGAGCCCCCGGCCTCAGGGGCTTTGTCCAGCTCCGGCACGCCGTCGTCAAATGGCTCGCTTTCGCTCCCAGGGCTCTGCCGGCATCGCGTCGTCGATTCGCCGGACCAGGGCCAGAGTTTCCCAGTAGTCGACGCTCGCTTTCTTTTCGGCGTAATGCAGCCGGGCAACACCCAGAGACCGCCGGGCGATAGAGCAGCGACTCGCCGATCTGGGCGTGAGCGCGGCGCGGCACGAAGAACTCGGGCACGTCAGGTGGAACGACCGGGCGAGCAGTGGTCACCGGCTGGCAGGCTAGCGGTGGCGACTGGTTTGGAAGCTGGTGCCGAGGTTGCGGGCCCAGAGGCAGGCGGTGGCTGCAATCGGCTCAGAACCCTTTGCCGGCTGCCGCTACTGCTTTCGGGGTGCCATCAGGTTTCTGAATCTGCTCGCGAGTGAGCGGGCCGCGGAGGTAAGACAAGTGCCCACCGCGTCTGGAACACAACCGGTTGATCTTCGTGCACGTTGTTCATCACAAAGACACGACTGCCCAGACCGGAGAGAATCTCGTCCATCTTCCGGCGGTCAAAGCATGCCCGGCCGCCGTCGAGGCTCCTTCCAGATCCTTCGAGCACGCGATCCTTATCGCGCTGAGTTTGCAGCCGGCCCAGGAACCAGGTACCCGCGTTCGACAGTCCCTTGTAGTCGAGATCGACCGGGTTCTGGGTTGCCAGCACCACTCCCAGGCCGAAGGCACGCGCCTGCTTGAGCAGCGTCAGCATCGGAACCTTCGACGGCGGATTGGCCGTCGGCGGGAAATAACCGAAGATCTCATCCATATACAGAACGGCTCGCAGGCTCGACGTACCCGGCTGGGTCCGGACCCAAGCCAGCACTTCGTTCAAGAGGATCGTGACGAAGAACATCCGCTCATTGTCGGAGAGGTGCGCGATCGACAAGACCGAAAGCCGCGGCTTCCCTTCGGGCGTGTAAAGCAGTCTGCCGACGTCAAGCGCATCGCCTTCCAGCCAGCCGGCAAATCCCGGCGAAGCCAGCAGATTGTTGAGCTTCATCGCGAGGGCAAAGCGATCCTTGGCCGGGAAAAACGTCTCGACGTCCATCACCCCCACTTTCTGAAAGGCGGCGACTGCACCGCAGTGGATCAAGCTTGCCATGTCGAGGTCTTGCCCGGCGCGCCACGCGTGATCCAGAACATTTGAAAGCAGGATGTGCTCCCGGCTCGAGATCGGGTCGGCGGTGATTCCCAACAAGGCGAGAAGACCGGAAACCGCCGATGCGATCCGCTCGCGATAGGCTTCAGTCTGGCTCACCAAGGCTGCGGGCGGAGCATCGAACGAGCGAAGGACCGTCAGCGGCAGCCCGGCGCTGCTTCCCGGCGTGTAGATTGCCAGATCGACAGCGTCGCGAAGTCGTGCGATCCGTGCACCGTCCTCGCCCCATGTCAGCAAGCCCTCGCTCCCACTGCTCGGCCGTCTTCGCGGCAAATTGTTCAACAGTGTGCCCCCGCCGGCCCGCCTCATCGGCGATCAACCCAGGGGAGGAAGTCTTCGGGACGCAGCTCGGGAAAGCTCAGAAGAAGATTGCCAAGGTCTCCCTTGGGGTCGATCGCGATCACCGGGATTCCGTCGATGGCCGCCTCTTCGAGCAAGCCAATTCCGAGCCCGGTCTTGCCGCTGCCAGTCATCCCCACGCAAACAGCGTGCGTCGTGAGATGCTTCGACTCGTAGAGCAGCAGGTCGTGAGTGACATGCCGATGTTTCAAGTCATAGGTCTTGCCCAGGTAAAACAGCCCAAGCTTCTCGAAATCCTGCATGGGTTGAGTCTTCCCGTCGAGCTACTGTTGGCGATGGTCGGGGTGCCCGTTTGGGCTATTCAGGCGCTCCCCACGTGACGCTTTCGCTGTGCGGCCTAGCCCGGATCCTTGCACTTGGCTTCAACGCGCGCCTGGTAGTTATCGATCATGTGCGACGCGATCCGGCTCTTGAGCAGTCCCCAGACCTGGTCGGCCATACCGGCATCAAGCCCAGCCTCGGTCGTAGTGGCGGGTGTTTGGCTGAGGGCTTTGAGACTAGCTGCGGCTGCGGCCACACTCTGAGCCGCACTCAAAGCAACTTCGCTCAGACAATGGGTGTACGCATTGGCAAGCAGGCTGACGGAGGGAAGGTGTGGCACGACGTCTTCAAGGTCGACGTATCGATAGATCTTGCCCGAGAAATGCTGTTCGAAGGCCTTGGCGGCTGCGTCGTTGCCGATCATTGGCGCCCCGAACGTGATGATCTCCTGCACGGCCAAGAAGTTGCGCCGAAACCGCCACGCGGCCAGAAGTGCGATCGCTCCTCCAAGGCTATGGCCAGTGATCCAGAGCGGCCGTTCTTTCGCCTTTGCTGCCTGGTCGACCGCGGTGAACAGCGGCTTCCAGACCATCGCGAGCGCGTCGAGAAAGCCCCGATGAAACCGGGCGCCAACGCCGGCGGCCACGAATTCTGTCCCGCTTCTCCCTGCCGGCAATATCAGGTAATTGTTGGCGTTGGTAAGGAGCCAGTCCTTGAGACCGTCCATCGTCGTGGGCGCTTCTGAACCTCGAAACGCGACAACAATTGCCTGCTCATTCTCCGCCACATAAACCTGTGTGTTGTCCACGCTGATCAATTTCGCTTCGAGCCCAAGTTCCGAGCGAAACCGTGGTGAGCCCTCTGGCTCGTTCAGATAGGCGAGCTCGCAGGCGCGAGCAAGGAACAGCGCGTTGCGCAGCATTGCCGGGAGCCGAATCGTCTAGCGACATGCTCATCAGTATCTCTCCCGAGCCATACGCTCAAGCGAAAGTACCAGAATGCATTTACTGTAAGAGATGACGTCCTGGTCGGGCGTTTCGCCAGGACTGGGCGGTCTCGCGGCTCACTTGTGTTCCGCTCAGGTCGAGCCGCATCAGCGAATCCTTGGAAAGAAGCGCGTCGCGAAAGCCCTGATCGGTGATCTTGGTTCTGGCCAGCCAGAGTGTCGCCAGGGTCGGTAGATCCTTGAGAATCTTGAGTCCGGCGTCTGACACCTGGGTTCCGCTCAGGTCAAGCTCTCGCAAGGCTTTCATCTCCTTCAAGGAATCGAGGGACTGGTCGGTCACATCCGGGTTGGCCATCTGAAGCACAACCACGTCGTGCTTGAGCTTGAGAACGGAGTAATCCTTGCGGTCCCACCCCGTCAACGTGAGGTGGCTGCTCGCCGTCCACCAGCTTCTCTACCTCACCGAGATCGAGTGGTACATAGAGCGTGTAGAGCGCGGGCACGGCTGCGGCGAGAACACTCAACAAGAAGAGCGCGAGCGGCATACCACCCTTGCGAGGGTGCCGTGCCGTGAATCCCAACCCAACGGGAGGTAGGAGCAGAGTGCCTAGCCCCCACCGCCTGTCCTGACGAAACGCACGTACAAGCAGCCAGATCCACGCGAGCGCAGCGATGGCCAGTCCACCGAACTGCAGGTAGAACGCGTTATCCTCCATCCATTCGTGAGCGGCGTCGCTCTGCAGCGACTTCGCGGTCAGTTTCCAGAGCGTTGGTTCGGTGCGGAGCTGACTCTGCAGCTCTGGCCCTGAAGGTGACAATAGAGAATGGGCAACCGGGATTGCGGCAACCATTCCGCCCAAAATAAATGTAACAAGCGGCCCGATTGCCTTTTGGGCCTGGCGGAACGCAAATACCAATGCCAGTGGCGGCAAGAAAAGACCGCCGATTCCCCACCAAAGCGTGTGCCGGAACGCACGCACGATCAGCCAAAGCCAGGCCAACGCGGCAGCAGCGAGTCCACCGTAGAAAAGATCAGTCGAGTAGGCTTCCATCATCCTTCACGCGGTCACTTCGCGACTGCCGCCAGGACCTTGAGGACCAGTTCTCTCTCAAAGTTGCCTGGAAATTCATGGCCATCACCGAGCCTGACAAATACCAAGTCCAAGCTGGGTACGACGAAGCCATCGTTGTGGTCACGCCCCAACGTCATGACCAGGTCGTCGGGAGCACCGGGGACGTGAGGCTGGGTCCACCATTGGCCGCCGTAGTCAGGCTTGACCGAGGTCCCCTTCCAGGCAAAATCGTAGTACGACTCCGGCACAATGCGATTACCAGCCCATTCTCCCTTGTGCAGAGACAAGGTAGCAGAATCGCGCGTGCTGACGTGGATTGGTGTAGATACCACTGTAACCCTGGCTCAGGGGCCCGATTGCCCCACTGCCACCCATCTGAGTCCATCGCAATTGTGTTTCACCGATTGGCTCAAACAGGCGCCGCTTCAAGAACGGAAACAGATCTTCGCCCGCTGCCCGCCGGAATAAGAGCACCAGATGCGCAACCCCCGCGTTGCTGTAGTGGAACGCGGCCCCTGGTTCGTTCTTGAGCTTGGCCATTGGCGATCCGGCAACATGCCCCAGTGCCCACTCAAAAGGATGATCTTGCGCAGGTGGATTTTGCACGTCCAATCCTGAGGCCATGTTCAACAAGTGCCGTACTGTGATTGCGGATTTGCGCGGATCGGGTAACGGCAAGCGACTCGGAGATCCACTCAGCGTTACAGACCTGGGTGTCGAGAGAAAGGGTCGTTCCGCCTGGCAACGGGCTGTTGCCAAAGTCTGACAGGATCAGGCCAAACGCCGTGCTCGTGTAGGATTTCGAGCTGGAGTAGATGTTGAAAGGCTTGGTGCGATCGCCCTCGCGATACCATTCACCGACGACATAGCCACGGCGGATGACCAGGAGCCCGGTCGCCCCCGTGGCCTTTGTATTGTGGTCCCAGGCAGCCTTCAGCAGGTCCCAATTGATTCCACCAAGCTCGCGGATTTGCGCTTTCTGCGAATCGTCAGGCTCTCCCGCAGACGGGAGCAGTGCTTCTCCAGCCTCCTTGCTTCTTCCGTCGGCGGAAAGTACTTGCTCAAAACCGGGCGGGCTGCTCGCCAGCCTGCGTTACAAATGCGCAAAGGCAAGTATCAGGCCGAGACTTATCCCATATCGCAAGCCTCGCATGGTTGTCTTCCCCCAGAGTTGCTCGCTTGACCAGTAGCTATCCATATGGAATCCGCGAATTTGCTTGAAGAAGGATACCATATCCCGCCGCGGGAACCCTCGTCATTCATCGTGCTCTATCTCCACCTCGGTCGCCTGCTTAACAGCGACCGCTTGGGATGCTGGTGCCGGCTCTAGCTCCGGAGATCCGTGATTTATCTCGCAGAAGTGTCACTACCAGGATCAAGTGGCTTGATTGCCCGTTCGTTTATGGTCTTTGAGCCGTTGCATACGCGCGGTGCCAGCACGCGGCTGGGTCGGCGGATGGCAGAGAGTGGCAAGCCGGTCAACCACTGTAAAGGCTGCGTCCGGCCTTCCCCATCGCTGCGCGTTCTCGCTCATCTGAGCCAATTTCCCGGGTGTGTTGATGAGCTTGTCGATCTTGAATGCCAACGCGGGAAGATTATTGCAGCGGATTGCGGCTCCTTGTTCGAGAAGATGGTCGGAATTCCGTTCCTCCTGGCCGGGAATGGGGTTGATCACGACCATGGGAAGGCCCTTTGGCCAGCACTTCCGAAGTTGTCAGCCCGCCTGGCTTGCCGACGAACAGATCGGCGGCCGACATCAGCTCATCCATCTCGGTCGTGAACCCAAGCAGCATGAAGGAGACTACCGAGGGCTTCGTGAGGTTCCTTTATCTCGCTCGGTGAGCTGGGCCTTGAGAGCCTCGTTTCGGCCGCATACAGCCACGACCTGTGCCCGGATGCGAAAGCCGAGATAGCGCCTGCATCAGGTGCCCGACCGGTCCGACGCCAAAACCACCAGCTGAAACCAGGATGGTGAATCGATCTGGATCGAGGCCGTGCTTTCGCCGCATGGCACGCTGATCCTTGGGCTCCGCGAATACAGGATCGATCGGAATGCCCGATACCGTGATGAGCGACTGCGGCACTCCGAGCGCCTTCAGATGAACCTTGGTCTCTTCGAGGGCGACGAAGTACTGCTCGACATGACGGCACAGCCACATTGCATGAACGTCGAAGTCGGTCACCACGACCGTGTTCAAGACCTTCACCTTCCCTTCACCCTTGAGCGAGGAAATGATCCCCGACGGGAGAAAGTGGGTGCAGATGGCGACATCGGGCTGATACTGCTTGAGATACCGAATGAACGGATTAGCATTCAGCCGATCAAACGCCAGCCGGATGGGTCGTTTTTCCGGGGATCGTCGAGATGGTCATACAGCCAGCCCAGCACTTCGGGAGCGTTGTTGACCAGGTCGATATACGCCTTGGAATAAAGGTGGCGGAACACCTTATTCGTGTACTTGAGCACGTCGAGATGCTGAACCTCGGAAGCAACGCCGCGGATTCGGATTGCCTTCTCAATCGCGTCGGCCGCGCGCAGGTGGCCTGCCCCCGCACTGGCTGAGAGAACCAGCACACGTCCCAGCATGGCGTCACCCCTTCTTCGCTACGAGGAGCGAGATTCAGAGCTTGATCTGCGGTACGGAGACGTCGAGCTGTGCCGACGCTGCCTTCGTTGATGCAGCAAGTTTATTACCGCTTGTCAGCAGAAGGTGAGAGGGTCTTCTTGATTCGTTCCGTTCGATATTGAATTCGATCGCCCACGGACGAAGGGAGCGTGCGGATCGAGTCGGGATGACTCTCAGCCTACCCATCGATCATAGCAGTGGGTCAGCCGGGTTTGAAGACACCGACACCGAGGCGTGTTTGGCGAGGGGACTGCGCAAAAAAAACCGCCCTGGACCTCTTGCGGAGGTCTAGGGCGGTATTTGGTGAAGGATTCCGGCGATAACCGACTTTCGCGCCAGAGGCACTATCATGGGCCTGGCGGGCTTAACGGCCGTGTTCGGAATGGGAACGGGTGTGGCCCCGCCAGTATGGTCGCCGGAAAAGTGCCCGGCCGGCGGTCAAGCCAGGCCGGGCACGTAGATTCCGAGGTTGGTCGCACACGAAGCGACACACATTGAGAATGAGTGGAGTACTGCTCCACGACATTGTGTCAAAGACCCTTGAATCGGATCGTTTACCCCGATCGATGGCTAGCCCTGCCGTCGTGCTTTGGGAGCACAAGGGTGGGCAGCGCCCCGATCGGGGTGGTCAAGCTGCTTGGCTGTTAGGACCGGTCGGCTGAAGCGGTCGCCCGCCGTGCACGCCCGGCCTATCGACCTGGTCGTCTTCCAGGAGCCTACGCATTACTGCTGGAAACCTAATCTTGGAGGGGGCTTCGCGCTTAGATGCCTTCAGCGCTTATCCTGTCCCGACCTGGCTACCCGGCGATGCCGCTAGCGCGACAGCCGGCACACCAGAGGTCGGTCCTCCCCAATCCTCTCGTACTAGGGGAGACTCTCCTCAAGTTTCCTACGCCCACGGCAGATAGGGACCGACCTGTCTCACGACGGTCTGAACCCAGCTCGCGTACCGCTTTCATTGGCGAACAGCCAAACCCTTGGGACCTTCTCCAGCCCCAGGATGCGATGAGCCGACATCGAGGTGCCAAACCTCCCCGCCGCTAGGGACGCTCGGGGGAGATCAGCCTGTTATCCCCGGAGTACCTTTTATCTGTTGAGCGACGGCCTTTCCATCCAGCACCGCCGGATCACTAACGCCGACTTTCGTCTCTGCTCGACATATTCGTCTCGCAGTCAGGCACCCTTCTACGTTTGCGCTCCTGTTGCCCGATTGCCGACCGGGCCGAGGGTACCATGGCGCTCCTCCGTTACTCTTTGGGAGGAGACCGCCCCAGTCAAACTGCCCGATGAGCACGGTCCCGGTCCGGGCTACGGACCGGTGAGGACCAACGTGATTTCAGGGTGGTATTTCACCGATGGCTCCGCGAGGGCTAGCGCCCCCGCCTCACAGCCTCCCACCTATCCTACACAGAAATAACGCTGGACCAGTGCCAACCTGCAGTAAAGGTTCACGGGGTCTTTCCGTCTAACCGCGGGTACGTGGCATCTTCACCACGACTACAGTTTCACCGGGTCCCTCGTGGAGACAGTGCTCCAGTCGTTACGCCATTCATGCAGGTCGGAACTTACCCGACAAGGAACTTCGCTACCTTAGGACCGTCATAGTTACGGCCGCCGTTTATCGGGGCTTCGGTCGCCAACTACTCTTTCGATCATCGGCTTCCTTAACCTACCGACACCGAGCAGGCGTCAGACTCTATACGTCCTCTTACGAGTTGGCAGAGTCCTGTGTTTTTGATAAACAGTCGCTAGAGCCGATTCTCTGCGGCTCCCCCGTTGCCGAGGGAGCACCCCTTGTACCGAGGGTACGGGGTCATTTTGCCGAGTTCCTTCACGAGGGTTCTCCCGAACGCCTTCGGATACTCGCCTAGCACACCTGTGTCGGATTGCGGTACGGGCCGCGCGGATCGTCCCCGGCTGGCTTTTCGTGGCCGGACGTTTCTCGGGCTTCCAGATCAAGCTGTCGGCCTTGCGGCACGGGGGCATCTAGCACCCCGACCCGAGTTAGTCCGGCGTCCCCTGCCGGTTCAACCTCTCCGTGCGGGTGACGGAATATTGACCGTCTGTCCATCGGCTACGCCTTTCGGCCTCGCCTTAGGTCCCGACTGACCCTGGGCGGATTGACCTTCCCCAGGAAACCTTGTGCTTTCGGCGGACGGGCTTCCCACCCGTCTTGTCGTTACTCGTTCCGGCATGCGCACTCGACGACGCTCCACGGCTCCTTATCGGTGCCGCTTCGACTGCTGACGTCGACGCTCTCCTACCATTCAGGTAAACCTGAATCCGCGACTGCGGCACGACGCTTGAGTCCCCGTCATTTTCGGCGCAGGATGGCTCGACCGGTAAGCTGTTACGCACTTTTGAAATGATGGCTGCTTCTAAGCCAACATCCCGGCTGTCACCGCGATCCCACTTCCTTTGCCACTGAGCGTCGCTTTGGGGGCCTTGGTCGGCGGGCTGGGTTGTTTCCCTTTAGAGCATGAAGCTTATCCCCCACACTCTGACTCCCGGGGTCCATGCACAGGGTATTCGGAGTTGGGTTCCGACGGGTAGCCGGGAAGGCCCCCGGGCGGATTCCGTCGCTCTACCCCCCTGGCATACGTCCCGAGGCTGGCCCTAAAGCCATTTCGGAGAGAACGAGCTATCTCCAGGTTTGATAAGACTTTGACTCCTCCCCACGGGTCCTCCCCCAGTTTTTCAACACTGGTGGGTTCGGTCCTCCACGGCCGGTTAAGGCCGCTTCAACCTGCCCATGGGTAGTTCACCTGGTTTCGCGTCTACCACGCCCGACCAATTCGCCCATTTCAGACTCGCTTTCGCTTTGGCTCCCCCCCTGAAGGGGTTAACCGGGCCGGACACGGTAACTCGCCGGATCATTATGCAAAAGGCACGCGGTCAGGCTGAGCAAAAGCTCAACGCCCTTCCACCGCTTGTAGGCGCGGGGTTTCAGGTTCAGTCTCCTCCCCTGATCGGGGTTCTTCCCACCGTTCGGTCGCCCTACTGGGTTCGCTATCGGTCGTCATCGCGTACTTAGCCTTGCAGGATGGTCCCCGCAGATTCAGGCCGGGTTTCACGTGCCCGACCCTACTTGGGTACCGGATAGGAGGACTTCATCAAAGCCTACGGGACTATCACCCGCTCTGGTGCCATTTTCCAAAGGACTTCGGCTCGACTCGATCCATTCCATGACTCCGGCCCCGCAACCCCGGACGGTGTCCCGCCCGGTTTGGGCTCGTCCCCGTTCGCTCGCCGCTACTGAGGGAGTCTCGGTTGATTTCTTTTCCTCCAGGTACTGAGATGTTTCAGTTCCCTGGGTTTCTCGGGAATTCCGGGCTCAACGCTCGTTGGGCAGCTCCCCCGGACATATCGCAGCCTTCCACGCCCGAATTCTGATGACGCCTAGGCATCCCCCCCGCGCCCTTAGGAGCTTGACCACGCCGATCGGACCGCCGCGAACACGATCGATCCAGGCCAGAAGCCTGAACCACCAGAGCTCATCGACTGCCGTACGACGGGCCTTCAGACGAAAACCCGGCCATGCGGCCCCAGCGTCTCGCGACGCGGCGACCGGCACCGAGCTTCCTTAATTAAGATCCGTAAGGGTTCTTTGACACGGCCCCGCGCGACTCACGTCGGGCGAAAACCGTTTTCGTACTGTACTGTAGTGGAGAGTTGCCACTCACCCTCACGTGCGATCAAAACGAGCCGGACAAAATCCGATTCGCTTGACCACACGCGGGTGTGTGTAATTCGTGTGTGACCAACCACCGGATTGTCAAAAAGCACTGACCGGCCAAGCGTCACGCCCGAAGGCAGTTCGCTGCACCGGTCGTTCCTGGTCTGGCCAGGGGGCGAGGCCGTGAAACTCACGGCCCCGCCCCGCGGTCAGCAAGGGACGGTCGATTGCATTCGTGAGATCGTCGTCAAAAACCCTCAGGGGAAGCCGGCGGGCTTGCGGCCCAGCCGAACAGATGCGGAATGGTGCCGATGTGGCCTTATTGACGTCATACTACCGTGATCGACTGGTTGCCCAGCCGATCACGGAGCTGACTCCAGGACTTTCGTCCCGAAGCCAAACGTCTCAGGCCAAGGTTTCCAAGGTTGTCCTTAGAAAGGAGGTGATCCAACCGCAGGTTCCCCTACGGTTACCTTGTTACGACTTAGTCCCCATCACGGGTTTCATCTTCGGCGCCTGCCTTGCGGCTCCGACGACTTCGGATGCCCCCCGCTTTGGTGGCTTGACGGGCGGTGTGTACAAGGCTCAGGAACACATTCACCGCCGCAGTGCTGATCGGCGATTACTAGCGATTCCGGCTTCATGCGGGCGGGTTGCAGCCCGCAATCCGAACTGAGGGACGATTTTTGCGATTGGCGCGGTCTTGCGACCTGGCAACGCTCTGTCCATCCCATTGTAGCACGTGTGCAGCCCTGGGCATAAGGGCCATGATGACTTGACGTCGTCCCCGCCTTCCTCCGGCTTAACGCCGGCGGTCTGATCAGAGTCCCCGCCTTTACGCGCTGGCAACTGACCACAGGGGTTTCGCTCGTTACGGGACTTAACCCAACACCTCACGGCACGAGCTGACGACAGCCATGCAGCACCTGTGCATGTTCCACCTTTCGGCGTCACCGGCGTTTCCGTCGGCTAATCCATGCATGTCAAGCCCAGGATAAGGTTCTTCGCGTAGCCTCGAATTAAGCCACATGCTCCACCGCTTGTGTGAGCCCCCGTCAATTCCTTTGAGTTTCAGCCTTGCGACCATACTCCCCAGGCGGGGCACTTCACGGTTTCCCTACGGCAGAGAGCCCATCGGCGAGCCCCCTACCCAGTGCCCATCGTTTACAGCTAGGACTACCGGGGTATCTAATCCCGTTCGCTCCCCTAGCTTTCGCGTCTCAGCGTCAGAAAACGTCCAGGACCTCGCTTTCGCCACGGGCGTTCCTTCCGATCTCAACGCATTTCACCGCTCCACCGGAAGTTCCAGGTCCCCCTACGTTCCTCAAGACAGGGCGTTTCGGCGCCAGTTCCCCGGTTGAGCCGGGGGATTTCAACAACCGACGTCCCCATCCGCCTACACGCGCTTTAAGCCCAGTGATTCCGAATAACGTTCGCACGGTTCGTCTTACCGCGGCTGCTGGCACGAACTTAGCCCGTGCTTCCTCCAGGGATAGGTCAAGCTTGCGCCTTCCTCCCCCTCGACAGGAGTTTACAACCCGAAGGCCTTCATCCTCCACGCGGCGTCGCTCGGTCAGGCTTGCGCCCATTGCCGAAGATTCTCGACTGCAGCCTCCCGTAGGAGTCTGGGCAGTGTCTCAGTCCCAGTGTGCCGGGCCACGCTCGCACGCCCGGTAGGCATCAGAGGCTTGGTGGGCCATTACCCCGCCAACTACCTAATACCACGACGGCCCGTCCCACGGCGCCGAAACTTTGGTTCGCACCGGATGCCCGACACGAACATCGCTGGGAATTATCCGCAGCTTCCCGCGGTTATGCCCAACCATGGGGTTGGTTGCCGTCGCCTTACTCACCCTTACGCCACTGACCTGATCCGAAAACCAGGCCCGTTCGACTTGCATGCCTAATCCACGCCGCCAACGTTCATTCTGAGCCAGGATCAAACCCTTCATAAATGAGTCGGTCGCCTTCCGAAAATCCCCGAAATTCGAGGCATTCCAGTCGGTCTCCGATCCCCACCCACAAGGGTTGAGGAAAAATACTGGTCGCACTTCGCTCCCCATGATATGAGCTAATCTCCGCGCACGCTTCTCTGCATCTAATGCTCTTGCGAGCATTCATCCGAGAAAGCACAACCAGCGAACCGCTCACCCCATGAGCAGCGTGTGCCGGTCCATGCGAGCCATCCCGATGCCCGAATCCGGGGACCACCCAGGCCAGGCATTTCGGATCAACCGCTCACACGCCGGCTTCCCTCAAGGGTTCATGACGCGACGAATCTTTATCTTGTCTGATATAATCGTTGCGTCTTGGCTGACGAATGCAATCGACCGAATTGTCAAAGACGAGCAGGCCGCATCGACCCGAGACATTACCACGAACTGGCTTTATGACCCAGAGGGAGGCGGCTTGGCCTCGCTTTCCATCCACCGACACCATCGGCCGGTGCAAGCTTGCCTTATGGCAACTTACCCCGGCCGTCGTCTTGCATTGGGTTATTAGCGAAGCAAAGGCAATACTAACTCAAAAAACTCGAAGGTCAACACCCCTCCTCAAGATTTTTCTCGGACATGTCGAGCATGCCGACTCAGACGTCTGAACTGCCGGCTGAGTTCGTGCTCGATTAACATGATAATGTCATCGATTAGCTCATGACCACTTGCTCTGGAGTCAGGTCCGCTCGTCGATAATGAACCGCGTGTCTACTTCAGACGAGACTGCACCTGCCAGGAGGCGAAGCGTTGGCCAGGAGCCATCACCAGAAAACACCGTGGCGGATGGCAGTCAGCATTCTGACCGAAGCCCGAATTGTCGAGCCGGCACAGGATCGACTGCGACGCCGGTGGAACCTTTGAAAAAGGTTGCCAGATCATGCCAGTCGCGAGGCCCAAACCCACTCAGGACGACTGGGTAAAAACCGTTCTCTTCGACCGCGGGTATCTGTCCCGGATCCCCGGCGAGCCATCAAGGTCTATCTGGCCATCATCGAGGCCTGCGGCGGTGTTCCCGACCGTAGCGTGACGATCAGCTTGAGACTTGCTCATGCAGCGGACCGACTGTCGTGCCCGACCGTGATCGAAAGCTTGTCCCGGCTCGAGAGACCTCGGCCTCGTCGTTTCAACAACCCGCCAGCGGGGCAAAGTGAAAACCTACTACGTCTCCGACCCGCCCGCTGCGCGCCTCCGGAATGACGTGGCAGGTGCCCGACTGCGTATCACGGCGCAGGCTTTTGAAACTACCTCGATTCTCATCTTCTCCAATCGCTCAGGAGATGTGTTTCGCTTCATTAACCATCGACCACGAGCATGCAACGACCGGCCATGACTTCGTATTTCTTCCGCGTCGAGCACGATCTGCTTCGCTCCGAGGCGTTCAAGACGCTCGGGGGCTCGGCGATCAAGGTCTATCTCGTCATCGGGCTCTATTCCGATTTCGGAACCGACTGGGCTTATCCCAGCATCCGCACCATCGCCAGTCAGGCCGGCTTGAGCCGGCAGACAGTCATGGCCGCCATCGAACAGCTCACCCAGATCGGGATTCTGGCGACAAACAAAGCCAAGGGCCGCTCGACGGCATACCGGATCATCCGCCAGGCCCCCGAACGCCCGTCCCGGTCGGCTACCCCAAACTACCAAGTCCCGCCAAGAAGCCGAACGGAAACTGGTCTATTTTCTTTAGATGATACCGCCTGAACTGGTCCAGAATCTTTAGAGGATGCCCCTGTAAGTGGTCCAGAATCTGACCAGTGCCGGCCCAGCTCCTCGGCCTCGCAGGCCGCACCAGTAGGCCCGAACGAGAACCAGTCATCAAAAGAAGACACAACATCAATCCCGATTCCGGGAACACCGTTTCGTCTGACTGCCGAAGGCCGGCTCATGTTGCTGTTGATTTGCAAGAACTGCTGACAAATCAGGGAATTCCCGATCACCTCGCTCGGCGGCTCATGGCACAGAAAGATCCCGAAGCCGTTGCCAAGGTCTTGCTCAACGCCTTCTATCTTCAAAGCCAAGGGCAAACTTCAGAACGGTCCGGGCTACATCAGGGCCGGGATCGAGGATGGCTATGACTTACTGCCCCAGGTGGCCAGCCGGCTCGAGACCCGCCGGCGCGAGCTCGAAGGACAACTGCGGAGCATAGAGGCCCAACAGCAACAGACGCGCGAGACCCGCGAGCAAGCTACTGAACAGGCAGCGATTAGCTATGTGCTCGAGCAGCTCGGCCCCGCAGACCTCGAGCGGCTCATCACAGAAGCAATTCGTTTGCTGCCGGCCCCGATCGTCCGCCGCAACCCGACACTCACGAATCCGTTTGTGCGAGTCAAAGTCTACGAGCTTGCTTGCGGCGAACCGGAAGATTGACTGCCCGGTGATCCACCTCTGGGATACAGGAAAGCACGATTTGCTAAGCCGTGGCTTTCCCGAAGGTTACATATTGCGACCGAAAATGGCAGTCTCCCAGCAACGGCATCTACTGCAAATTTGGCATGAAGCTGACGGTCGTTGTGGACTTCTCTAAGGCGATTTTGCAAACTCGCAAGAAAGAGGGTCCTGCATGAACAGGATTTGTTCGGCGGCGTTTTCACTTACAGGAGACGGCTTACGCAGAATCAACAGGTCACGAACCTGACCGAGAAGCCGACCCTCGCTACGTGCGCGCCGAACGTCCTGGGGAAGGTAGGCGCCCGCCATTGGACAACTGATGCGACGCTCCGGTACGAAGCCTGCGCGCAGAGAAGCGGCATAGCCAAAAAAGGCGTGATCGAGGTACCCGACTCCGCACGGAATGTCTTTTTCAGTCTGGGCCGCCAGCAGAAGAGCCAGGCATCCCCCGGTTCGGAGAGTTGCGTACGCGTGGCGTGTGAGAACGTGAAGGAAGTTGATCCAGGCTGCAAACGGAGCGGCCGCGATGCTGTCGCGCGAATACTCACGAGCCAGCATGGTGTGATACGGAGGATCGCAAAAGATGAGGTCGCAACCGGCAGCCGCGGCGGGAAACCCATCGCGAATATCATGAGCGTGAACTTCCGGTCGCTTTGGCTGAATGTCATACGCAAGACATCTGCGTCCCATCGACTCGCAAACGTCGAGCGTGGTACCACCGCCGGCCATCGGGTCAACAACCAAGCCGTTCGGCAAGGTGTAGTAGTACAGCGTGTGCGCAACGATCGCTGGCGGGATCGCGCCTGCGTGGGGAATGCCAAAAGCACGGTCATGGCGAAAGGACCAGACGTCGTAAGGTGTGGGCCGAAAGTCAGCGCTGAAGCGGTTTCGACGCCTCAGATCCTTGTATGCAGCGTGTATCGTCTTGGTACCGGCATCGAGCTGGAGGACCCCGTGCTCGGCACGGATATCACCGGCGCGGGCAAGTTTCCAGACAGCGCGTGCTTGCCGATAGAGATCCTTACTGCCGATGGCAAGATGATCCGCAATCGCCGTGTCGGTCCTGCCCTGGATACGCCGCTCAGTGAGGGTGGCAGTCCCGTTTTTATAATCTCGCGTCTCATTGGTCTCTCGAGCGTCGGAATTCCGACGCTCGGCTGCTGCAATAGACTGAATGGGCAGCTTGCGACGTTGTCGAAGATTAGCCAATCTGCGTGAGGTCGCCTGGCTTTGCCACAGCTCTTCGAGGGCGTCGGCCTCGCGCATCAATTGGCTGAACTTCTTACGCCGCTGGCGATTGTATTCGACAATTGCAAGTGAGCGCGCAGGCGGCCGGGCGGAAGTGAAACAACGTCACAGGGAACTTGAGTCAGATTGAGCGTGCGTGCGCAGGCGAGGCGCCGATGGCCGGAGATTACTTCCCAGGTTCCAGGTTCCGGGCCCGGCGAAACGACCAGGGCGACCAGAATTCCGTGCTGGCGGATGCTTGCCAACAGATCATCGACATCGCTGGCGGGGTCACCGTAGATCGACAGGCTAAATTGATTCGGCTTGAGGCAACTCGGAGAGACAGCCAGACTTCGCCGTGTGTATGCATCGTCGCTGTTCAGAGACATGGCTAGGGGCATCCTTGTCCGCAGCAGTGAGACGCTCTTTATGCTCAATTGGGTGCGTGACCAGGCGAGGGGTCAGGAGGCTAGCAGAGCAGTGAAAAGCTGTCCAGAACGGTTTTGCGTCCGCGCGACGCTCTTGAGTGAAGTGATCGTTACAGCGAGTTACGTGGTCACAGCCGGAAGTGATTTGGGCTGGACGTAGCTCTTGAACTGCGGAGAATGCCCGTCTTGCATCTGGTGTCGAACCCAGAACACATCAGCTGGCAGTTGTCGCCGTTGGCGATGAGCACTGGCCTGGCGGAAAACACATCTGGTCATTAGAGGCCGAAGGCAAGGAGGCCTGGGATGTTTTCCCTACGGCCCGACGCTTCGCAGCGTACTGCCCCGATGGGAATTCTGAAGCGGCCGATGCTTCAAGAGCAATTGCGGCGTGGCGCGATGTCCGCTGCGAAACCAGCGGTACGGTGGCCGTTCCTGTCGGTCGTGGTGCCGGCGAGGAACGAGGCATGCAGTCTCGAGCACCTGGTTGCCGAGGTTGCGCTGGCACTGCGCCCTCTGTGCGCAAACGATCTCGGCAGGCTAACCGGCTTCGAGATCATCATTGTCGATGATGGATCGACCGACGCAACCCGATCGGTGCTTCTGAAGCTTACTGACGCACATCCTGAATTGAAGGTAATCGTGCTCGCCGCGAGTGTTGGGCAGTCATTGGCGACGCTGGCTGGTATCCGGTCCGCACGGGGAGATTGGATTGCGACGCTCGACGCCGACCTGCAGAACGACCCCGCCGACCTGGTGTGCCTCTGGAATGCATTGCCCGGTCACGATGCGGCGCTCGGATGGCGAGTCAGCCGTAAAGGCCACGTGTCGACCAGAATCATCAGCCGCTTGGCAAACCGTGTGCGCAACACGGTGTTGGGTCAGGCAATCCACGACACGGGCTGCTCTGTGCGAATCTTTCCTCGTGCGGCAGCGCTGCGGCTGCCCATGTTTCGCGGGATGCATCGATTCTTTGGGCCTCTGCTGACGCGCGACGGATGCAAAATCGTCCAGGTACCTGTTCATGATCGACCTCGGCCACATGGTCGGTCGCACTACAACCTGTTGAATCGTTCCATCCACGTGGTAATTGACCTGTTCGGCGTGTACTGGCTGATGCGCCGACCGGTCGAATACCAGGTAACCGAGATTTGGAGCTCAGGAGATCTGGCCAGGGGTTCCGACGGGTCTAGCATCGAGGTACGATCCACGCCCCGTTCAATGAGGACCGAGCCATGTCAAATCTAACCTTTTGGCTGGCAGTTGGCTTCCTCGGGCAGGTCTTCTTTACTGCGCGGTTTCTGGTGCAGTGGCTAGCCTCGGAGCGCCGTCGCGACTCGGTGGTTCCGGTAGCCTTCTGGTGGCTCAGCCTGGCAGGGGGTGCGGCATTACTGGCGTACGCAATTTTCCGCCGTGACCCGGTGATCATCACGGGACAGGTGATGGGGCTTTTCGTTTACACGCGAAACCTGATGCTGGTGAAGCAAGCGAAATGGTGCACCGAGCGGGATAAGTCGCGGATACTGCAAAACACATTGACTTGAATACAACGCGAACCTGGGTGGGAAACTGGCGCTCGTGCCTCGACCGTATGATCGCGGCGCCTCAACCTCGGCCGCCAGATGAGTCTGGTTTGTGCACCGGCTGATTGCTCTTGGCAGCCTTGCCCAACAAGCGCTCGATGGCCAGTCCGATGTCGGCGGCACGCAGCAGCGATTCACCGACCAGGATCGCCGAGACGCCCGCGGCTTCGAGTCGCTCGACATCGGCTCGGGTGCGTATACCGCTTTCGCTCACAAGCACAACGTCAGGGGGAATCTGCTCGCGAAGTCTCAGCGTATGCGTGAGATCCGTGTGAAAGTCCCGGAGATCACGGTTGTTGATTCCCACCAGTTTAGCGCCTGAGGCGAGGACGCGTGGTAGATTCGCCGCGTCATGGAATTCGACGAGGGAGGTCATCCCGAGTTGGCGAGCCAACTCCATCAGCCGGATGAGTGTAAGGTCGTCGAGGATCTCAGCAATTAATAGAATTGCGTCTGCACCGGCTGCCCGAGCTTCGATCACCTGGTAATCATCAACCAGAAAGTCCTTGCGCAGCGTGGGAATCGTAACCGAAGCCCGGACCTCTGTTAAATGGTCAAGGTGTCCCTGAAAATAGGGGGCATCCGTGAGCACGCTGAGGCAGGCAGCACCATGCTGCTGGTAAATCTGTGCGATGGCCACCGGCTCAAAATCGGCTCGGATGATCTGAGCAGACGGACTGGCCTTTTTGATCTCGGCAATCAGACCAATGGGGCCGCCACCGTCGAGGCTTGCGAGGAAGTCCCGCACCGGAGGAGCAGCGGCCGCGCGTGCCTCGAGGCGCAGCAAAGGCTCTTGCCGTTTCGCGGCTGCGACTTGAGCACACTTTGAAACCACGATCTCGTCAAGAATTGTCATGATTATGATATGTCTTGGTACATTTCTTCAGCTTGTCAAGGCTGCTTCTCTCATGTCCGGTGCAGTTACAGCCCAACGGCGATCCGCTTCGCGGGTGCACGAGCAGTGACTTTGTGGGAAATAGCAGGCACGCCGGTTTTCGGACAGTTCTCGAGAATGTTTTCCAAGATCGATGTTTGCGAAACTCTCTGAACTCGCTATATGGATAAGTTACGGCCATTGCTGTTATTGCGTACTGTAACACACGGCTCTTAGCCTCCAATCAACCCATCGTTCAAGCATGTTCGAGAAAGTGAGTCTACCGTCAGCGGGCCAATGCGTGCGATTCCTCGGTTAGATCTGGTGTCAGGGCAGGATCTGAAGACTGCATCGTCAGTGATAGGCTGCTTGTTTTGGACACGAAGCTGGGCAGAATAGGTTCGGCGAATCGGTGGCACGGAGGCAAGGGGGAAACATCATGACGACGACGATCGTGCAATGTCCGAACACCGGGTGTGGCCGAGTCTCCCATTTGGGTGAGGATCCTCTGGGTAGAATATTCCGGTGCCCTCATTGTTTGACACGGTTGCCTGCAGCGCCTGCGGCCGCCGCAGATTCGCGTTGGCGGGCTGTTCTGGGACGTCCACGGCTTGGCGCTGGTAGCTTGAGCTTCAGCCCGCTGAAGACGCGGAGATGGACGCAGCCTACTCCGGATGCAACAGGCGAACGAGCCTGGGGATTTTCGGAGTTTGACAGCGGCGAGGTCATGATCAAACCCGTTGATCTCGCGGATGCGCATGACCATCGTTCTCAAGTGGCAGTTGGACCAGACGACAGTAGCGAGATTCTGATCGAGCCATTCTTCGCGGACGGTCCGTCTGCATCGGGGGGTAACGCTGGACTGCGGTCGTCGACCTCGATTGCGGCTTCGGAACGAAGCAGCGCCGGGACCAGTGGGACATGTTCCGCGCTGTCGAATGGCGGCGAGCTAGGCCGATTTCGGGTCGTGAGCCTTCTGGGGGCAGGAGAACACGCGACGGTCTACCGCGCCTATGATCCTGTGCTAGAGCGCAACGTGGCGCTCAAGGTACCTCGCCAAGGCATGCTCAAGTCGGCCAAGGCGCTTGAACGCTTTCTGGGGGAGGCCAAGGCATTAGCACGGTTGCGGCATCCGCGTATCGTGCCGGTCTACGAGGCAGGCTTTGCCGGCAGCCGACACTACATTGCCATGGCTCTTATCGATGGCCACAGCTTGTCGGATTACCTATCCAGCCGGTCAGTTCCGATTCATCGTGCAGCCGAGATCATCGCTGAGCTTGCCGAGGCGCTGGCCTATGCTCATGGCCAAGGGGTTGTCCACCGGGACGTCAAGCCAGCTAACATCCGTCTCGACGATCAAGGTGCCGTTTATCTTATGGATTTCGGCATCGCCTACCGGCCCGACTCGGGAGAGATTCCGCTCCCTCCGGGTATGATTCTCGGCACGCCAGCGTATGTCGCTCCTGAGCAGGCCCAAGGAGGACAAACCGACGTGCTGCCCGCCAGCGATCAGTATAGTTTGGGCGTGGTGTTGTACGAACTACTCTGCGGCCAGCCTCCGTTCTGCGGGCCGCCGTCGTACGTCCTGTTTCATACGATTCACCATGACCCGCCCTCCCCCCAGACGGTTGCCCCGAAGGTTCCCGTGCGCTGGCTGAAGTTTGCCTCAAAGCTCTGGCCAAGCGTCCAGACGACCGATACGCTGGCTGCCGGGAATTTGCCGACGATCTTCGACGCTGGCTCTGTGGCGAGGCCCCTCATGCCTCTCGGCGCGGCTGGGCACGAATCAGGAAATGAGGCAGTTCGTGTATGTCGAGCTCAGTCAGTCATCCGGGAGGTAGCGAGTCAGCGGCTGCTCCGACCGGCTCAGGCTCGGCAACTCCGGCCATTTCGGTAAGCTCATCGGTGTGAAGCCCGATCGGCTCGTCGATTGCCTCGGCAAGTTTGGGGGACGTGGGATCACCCATCGCCTTCGGCCAGATGTGGAATCCTCCGCGCCAGGTCGGAGGAATCTCCCAGAGGCCCCAGATCCCTTTGCCCTCGTTATAACCCTGATACGCAACGTCATGCTTGCCGATGTACCGTTTTGTCCATCGGCATTTGCCATCATCGACGTTGTATTTGCCGCGAATCAGGAAGAGCCCGATCATATCGCGGCCCTCGCCTGTCATGACTCCCTTCTGAAAAGTCAGGTGTAATTCCATCGTATGCCGACCCGGCAGGTGCGGCATCAAGAAGAAGCCCATCCACGGCCCAGAAGGGAATCGAGGGTCGCTCTCGGCAGGCGGCTCGGGCGGAGGATGCGGCTCGTGTGGCGTCATTGAGAGTTACTTTGTCGTCTTGTTGGTCGGCCTGCGTTTCACGGGTGGCACGACTTTGGGTATCGCCGCGCTCTTAGCTCTCTTGCTTGTGGTTCTTGGGGCGGGCGCTGCGCTTTTATCGCTCCGACGGATCTTGGGATTTGATTTTTTTGGGCCGAGAGTCGTTTTGGCTGTTTTTCCCCGTGGACTATCACAACCGCTCAGTATTTCCGCGGCACCAAGCACAGTGCACAGAAAGAAGTTGCGTCTGCTGGGCCGCCATGTCAGTGCATTCATGTGCAAAACTGGCTTCGTGGCGTTCGATGTGCGCGTAATCTTGATGCTGGGTCACCAGCCAGTTGCGAAGTTGTCCAGCAAGCTCTCCCGGCATGGCTTCGAGACAGCGGCTGGTTCGGCACCGCTTCGCATTTCAAGCTTTACTCGAGAAATAAGAGATCTGAAACCATGCTAGGGCAAGCTCGGGAGCACGGCAAGGGAAAAACGAATTAGCGCACCCTCATGCGAATCTCGTGATTGCGAGAAATCGGCCACAAAAAACCGGTGCAGCCCTCCAATCAACTTATTCGGTTGGAGGTCGAGCGAACGATCCAATTGGCTTCCAATCTCTGAGCGTAAGTTTCATCCTGGTCTGAGGTTACGCGACTAATTCCTGGATCGGCACTGCGGTAAACGGCAGAATGGGGATTGGGCGGTTTGCCTGGTCGCGGACGAGCGCATGCGGATTGATACCCAAGCTGTGGTAGATTGTCGCCAGAACGTCCAGATAGGGAACCGGTCGGCTGGCGGCTGACCCGCCAAGCTTATCCGTCGAGCCAATCGTCTGGCCAACTTTCATGTCGCCACCGCACAAGAGCGCCGAGCTGACACGCGCCCAGTGGTCGCGGCCGGCGTCCTTGTTGATCTTCGGACTACGGCCAAATTCGCCCCAGACGACCACGGTGACATCTCGGTCCAAACCACGGGCGTATATATCATTGACCAGGGCAGAAATCCCCTGGTCGAAGAGAGGCAAATGTTCGCGCAGCCAGCGGAAGTTTTGGCCGTGTGTATCCCAGAAACCATAGGCAACCGTCACGCACCGCGCCCCGGCCTCAACCAGGCGGCGAGCGATCAGAAGCTGGTCATTCCACATCGGTGCACCGTCGCCAAGATGGCGCGCTGAACCCAGCCCATAACGGTCGCGCAGCCTGGGATCTTCTCGTGTGACGTCCAGTGCTTTGGCGACTTTGTCCGAAGTCAATACCTCGAAAGCGCGGCGATAGACACTGGCCATACTGCTAATCTCAGCACTGTCGACCCGGCGGCGGAATTGGTCGAATTGATCGAATAGTAGTGAGCGAGCTTTGAACCGTTGAGGAGGAATGTTCGCCGGAGGCTCCAGCAATGCGAGGTCGTCACCGTCCATGCGCACCGGTCGATATGCATGCCCGAGGAAGCCCGGGCCAGGGCTATTGTATGGACGGTGCTGCATGACAGGGAACAAGTCAACAAACGGCGGCACGACGGGGTCAGCCGGTCCGTCCAGATGTGCAATCACCGAGCCAAAGCTCGGCTTCCCCTCACGCTGGCTCTGCGACATCGGAAAGCCAGTGAGGTTCTGGAAGCTCGAGTGCTCATCGCGCAGGCCGACGATCGAACGGATCACCGCGAGCTTGTCAATGGCTCCAGCCAACCTCGGCAGAAGCTCGCTGACCTGTACGCCGGGCAAACGAGTCGCGATAGGCTTGAATTCCCCGCGGATATCCGCCGGCGCATCGGGCTTCAGGTCAAATGTATCTTGATGAGCCAGGCCGCCTGAAAGGTAAACCATGATCACTGATTTATGCGATAGTCGCGCGCCAAGGGATTCTCCATGCGCTTCAGCCTGCAGTAGCGCCGGAAGGCCGAACCCTCCCATCGCGAGGCCGCCGAGCTTGAGGAACGATCGTCGGGACACTCCATCGCAATAGCGTCCGCGAAGGTTCGGTCCCCACAGTGTCAACATGGTTGATCTTTCCTTCATCGAGGCGGGATTGTCGCGGAGGCGTCGCCAGGTGTTTCCCATGTTCGCGGAAACAAATTGTTTAACAATAATCTAACTCGTGGCTGCAGCTTCGGCAAGGACGACATCGATGTTGTTTGAGCGAATCGCGCACGTTCCACCGAGACTGGACAACGGGGTCAGAGATTTGCCGCGGTCGGTCGGTCGATTCCTCAGGGACCGGTCATCGGCTGGCCGTCAAATCGGATGACGCTCAAGCACGCGTCGCGTTTCATCCTATGGTGTTTCCAGCGCTGCGGGCTGTGCGATGCCAGTTTCCGCATTGAGGTGAAGTGTGAGGATCCGCTGGACCTCGGCAATGACATCGGGGTTGTTCTCGCAGACGTGGGTGGCTGAGACGATGAATTCGGAGGCAGATCCCTCGAGGTGAGCGCTTTTGTAGTCGACCAATCCATCGCTCATTTTTTCCGGAGCCGTTTGGTGGTTGATGTTGGCGATGATCGAATGATAAGTAATTTCAGGCGCAATCGGCAGGCCGTCGAGCGCTAAAAGAAGAGGGTTGCCAGCTTCCATCCCGTCGGCACTGCTGGGTGCTCGGTTTTGAAAGAACGGCTGGAATACTGACAAGCCATTAGCCGGCTTCAGGTCAGCCCAGACATCTCGAAGGGGGTTGTCTCGCCGGATGAGCTCGGCACCATACCGAAGGCCTAACTGTCGGGCATGTTTACTTCCACGGTGGGCGGTGGTCAGGAAGATGACTCGTCGGACATACGGCTCGGGCTCAAAGTAAAAGATTTCGGCCAGCTTGGTGCGAAGCTCATCTGTGACACAAAGCTGGTTGATAGACGTGGTGAAAACGGAATTCCAGACCGATTCGCCGCTGTGCTCTACCAACGTCCGGACAACTTGGCCGCCGGTGCTTTTTCCCAGGATCACCATCTTACTCAGCGCAGGGTCCATTCCGTTGGGGTCAAACCTCCGGAGAGTCTCGCGCAGCGACCGGCGCAGTGTGACCGCCGCCACCGGAACCGGATAGCCCGTGGGATAAAGCACGACCCAGAATTGATAGGCTGCGCAGCACCGGGTCAGTGCGCAATGCGTTGAGCATTGATACCCAGGCGGAAGGACTAGACCAGAGACCCTGCACCAGCACGACCGGGATCTTTCCCGGCTGGTATGGATCGAGCACATACACTCCGGCGTGCGCAGCGTAGGAGTCGGGATCGAAAACGCCCCGGTACTCATAGTTTCGCATCGGTTTTTGCCCGAGCCGCCGTGCCAGCGGGGGCAGAAGACTGGCGGCCAAGGGAATGAAAGCGCCGCCGAGACTCACGGTTTCCTCGTGAAGCGGTTCGTGCAACACAAGCTCAACTGGGCGACTGCGCCAGCTCAAGAGAGAACCTGACGGCTGGATCACAGCGGTTGCGGCAAAGATGGCTTCGCGCGGACCGAAAGGCTTCCAGTTGATCGACTCAGCCTCGGTGAGCCACCGATGGGCAATGAGCGGCACACCCAACCCAGCGCGTTGCGAGTTGGGGGCTCGCCGGGTGGCGGCGAATTCATCGATGGTCTGAAGAGCGTCGAACCCCAAGGAGGTCCATTCAGGAACGGTTGACGTGATGAGGATGCCAGCCGCGGCAAAGTGCCCGGGCCAATCACTCTGGCCAGGTGCCACGCCGCTACGCACAAGCCGCAGGCATCGTCGGACAGCGTGATTGTGGACATCCCATGCGATACCCGGCGTCAAAGTCCCATCTGAACTCGGCTGAGCGAGGTAAAACGCAGCATAAACCGCAGCGTCGCGCGACCAGATCAATGCGGCACAGCGCGGCTCTGTCGCGCTGATCTCGTCAGCCAGTTCTGCAAGGGCAAGCAGGCGCTCAGGTTCGGCAACGAGGTCGTCGGTGCTCTGTTCCAGGAATGAGAACGTCTCGCGCGGATGAGCTCGTACAAGCTCTTCGAGGCCCAGGCGATCGAGCAGTCTCGCGGTTGAGGGACTCCAACCAGGCCGCCAGAGGCGTTTTGCAGCCTCGCGACACGACTCTCAGGCGCTGGGAAAACCGCAGCCTGCTGGCAGCCAGGGGTAGCCGTACTGGCCGCCAGCGAAAAGACTACCAGCCAGACCACCCGCCGGATCCCGTCCATAGATCACTGAAACCTTCGCCGCAATCGCGGTTCGGGGCGGTCTGCACCCAACCTGAAATCCTCAAGGTTGGATCGGATGGAGACACAGGTAGGCTTGATTGATTCTCAGGATGGATGCCTGATCGATGAAGGGTGTCGAACGCCCGGAATTACTGTGCAGAGTCGACGCACATTGCCTGCGGATCGCAAAACGACATGGTTGCGAACGGGATCGAAGATACACGTCAAGGATGCGAGCTGGAATTACGCTCATTCCCGGTTGTGCGCTGGGACTTATCCATATCCTCGATAAGTTTCTGGTAGTCAGGCCGGTCGCGAATCGCGTTAAGGTCGGTGTCGGACGCCAGGTATTCGGAGTTGAGAAAACCACTGTTCGCAGCACTCTTGAGCAGTTCGATGGTACGGTCACCATACCGTTGACGTCGGAGCTGGTCGTCTTTACTCAACTTCAGGGTAGCGCCCTGCGATCCGTTCTTTGCTCCAATCAACGGGATACAGAGCGCCACGTTGCATGCCAGATTGTAGGTGTTGCGCGGGTCAAGCTGAGGGAGACTCTCGTAAAGATCGACGGCGCGTTGAAACGACCGCAACGCGTCGGGAAGCTCTCCGGTTTCGTGCAGACCCCGGCCGACGTTGTTATAGGCCTTGGCCAGATCGATACGGGAAATAGTGTCCTCCGGGTGTTCCGCAACCAGCCGGTCGAGGATCGTCCTGGCTTTCTCGGCCAGGGAAAGTGACTCTACGGGCTCGCGGCGGCGGCGGTGGAGGTCGCTCAGCATGATGTAGGCACTGGCCAGTCCGCCCCGGTAGTTGAGGACGCCAGGATACTGCCGGTCTAGCCGTTCCAGGAGCTCGATCGACCGTTGGCAGCTCTGCAAGGCTGAATCTAGCTTGCCGGCCATCTGCTCGACTGCGCTCAGGTTGCCCAGGTACATCGCGAGGCGAAAACAAGGCTCAGCCAGCTCGGGCCGCTCGCGGTTAACCTGGTCAAGAAGCTCGACGGCTCTCTGCTCCGATTCGAGCGCCAATTGCATACCGTCGGGCTGCATCATCAGGATTTCGCCCAAGAGCTCGTGGGCATGCGCCAAGGAGATCCTCGGCTTGAAATCACTGGGATTTTCAGCAGCCAGCCCCGACTCGGTAGCGAGCGCCTCCTGGAGAGTCGCGATTGACTCGTGGTTTTGACCCTGCTCAAAGAGTAGTCGTGCGATATTCTGAAGAACCATGCCTAGCTCATGACGTCGCGCGCGGTGACCGCGGTCGTGAGTGAGGAGCTTCACGAGCAGATCCTGAGACCGCGCAACGTGTGCAGCGCGGGATCATGCTGACCCTTGATGCGCATCTGGACCACGCCGAGCTCGTTCAGGGTTCGGGCAAGTTCCTCCTGAAAATTGAGGTCGTCGGGTTGAGAGGTAAGCAGGTGTTCCCACAGTGCGACGGCCTGCTGAAACTGTTCGACGGCTTGACCCGGCGAGCCGATCTCTTCGGTGATCTTGGCAACGCGAGTATGCACCGCCGCTAGCTCAGCGCGGAGTGCCGCGTCGCCCTCGCTGCGATCGAGGAATTCTCGGTAGAATCGCTGCGCGTCTTGAAGCAGCAGCTTACGGAGAGGGTGAAGTCCAGGCTGATCGAATAGCTGCTCCTCGCTGACACGAGTGAGGAATTGATCAACTGCCTGGCGGGCCTTGAGCGCTGAAGTGGCAGCACGATCGCGCTCGCGGCGGGCGATGATCAAGCCCGTCGTGGTTCCGACAACACCAGCGACGAGAGACGCGATCAAGAATAGCCCGGTCACGACGGCTGCGGCGTGCCGGCGGACGAACTTGTTGATGCGATACATCACCGAGTCACGATGTGCTCGCACCGGCAGCCCTTGCAGGTAGCGGTGGAGGTCGTCGGCAAACTCAGCGGCCGAAGCATACGCGCCTCTCTGGCTCCTTGCGCATCGCGAGAAGGACGATGGTATCGAGGTCACCGCTCAAGATTCGTTTGAGCCGTGGGGGCTGAACCCCACGAGCCGCTGCAATATCCTCAGGCGATGGAGCCGGCGGCGAATCCAGCGGCGACGCCGACGCCTCAGTTTGAAGCACTCGCGCAGCCCGCGCTTGAGTGTGTGCCTTTGTCCGTCGGATTGTTCCCCGGACAACAGCCGTACTTGGCCGCTCCGGCACCTGGTCGCAGATGGCGCGGAAGATCTCGGAAGTCGTTCGGTCCTTGAGCTGATACGGCCGGCGGCCCGTCAGGAGCTGGTAGAGAACGACTCCCAGGGAGTAGATGTCGCTCGCCGTTGTCACCGGCTCCCCTTTGACCTGTTCGGGGCTGGCATACTCGGGTGTCAGGACCAGCTCGCCAGTCCGCGTGACGATGGTGTGCGCATTGGTCTGCTGGAGATCATCCGCACTGCCAGGCTCAGGGTGTACCAGCTTTGCGATGCCGAAGTCGATCAGCTTGGGCACCCCGTCAGAAGTGACGAGAATGTTGTTTGGCTTCAAGTCACGGTGGATGACGGCGTGCTGATGCGCGAAATGAATCGCTTCACAAACCTGGGCAATCAGCTTGAGCCGTTCGCGGACATCCAGGCGCCGGCTGTCGCAGTAATCATCGATCCGCTGTCCTTTGATGTACTCCATCACAAAGTAGGGACGGCCGTCGTCGATCGTTCCGGCATCGAGCAGTGCCGTGATGTTCGGGTGCTTGCCGAGGCGCGCCCTGGACCCGGATCTCCGTGCGAAATCTGCGCACGATCATGTCACTGTCCATGCCGCGCTTGATCAGCTTGATGGCGACCTGCTGTGCGAATTCCTCGACTCTGGTGGCGCAGAAGACATTCCCCATGCCACCGCTGCCGATCTTGGCGGTGACCTGGTAAGGGCCAATCAGCGACCCAACCATCGGATCAGAATCCTGCGGTCTGAACCCGTTGTCCGGCGCAGGAATTCTGTGGCTTGACTCGTCAGTGCTTGTTTCACCCTGGTCCCGGCTCGTGGAAGGGCGACGATCATCTGCGCAGTGGATATTTTCCGCGGCCAGCCCGGCCTCAACTGCGTCGAGGGCGAGTGTTTCGACGTGTTCCGCGGCCAAGGCGAAATCAGGATTCGTAAAGTCGCTGTGGGCTGCTGTCAGCTCAGGCGATGAGTCGTCTACTTCGCCAGCAACTGTCGCTGCGAGCGGGGACGCACGCTGCCCCAGGTGCTTTATCACGTCGGCGTAGAGCGCAGCGTCACCAGTACACGCCTCCACGAGGAAGCGGGTCTGCTGGTCTTGATCTAGCGATCTGGCATGTCTCGAGAGATTCTCGATCTGCTCGCGACGCGAGTCATCCATCTGAAGAGAGGCCCTGATCTGCCGCCCGATCGCGCTCACTGCGCGGTAGTGCGCACGAGCGATCTCCTCGATTAGATCGGACTTGCATCGCCATTACCAGGCGAAGGGCATGGTGAATCGCGTCAGCGGCGATCGTGGGTTAAACCGCAAAATGAATCGATCACGGCTCGAGCCGATCAGCCGCCGTTTGACGGTTTTCCTCCCTTGCCGGAGAACTTCTCCTGGAGCTTCTTCAGCGTATAGGCATTGCCGTCGTCGAAAAAGGCTCGGAGCTTCTTGGATTCATCGTCATCACTGTAGCCAAGTCCAACGATGCTCAAGCGGGTGCGGGATGGTCCTACTTCCTCGAAATGAAGCACGTGCCACACGTTCTTGACCGCATTCTTGAATGGAAACTTGTCAGGTGGATTTCCGACCCGGATCGAGAGCATGTGATTCGGCTCAAAGCTGAGGATGATGTTTTCAATTGTATTGGAGTCGCCGATCCGTCCTTTGGCATCATAGTGCGTCAGCATCTTGCCTCCGACCTTGAGGTCGATCTCGGCGTGGGACACGTTCCATGATTCCTGTCCTTCCTTGGTGGTCATCGCTGCCCACACGGCCTGGACTGGAGCTTCGATAACGCCTGCGGTCACCAGCCGCGATGGCTCCAATTCGGATTGTTTCCGCCTCGAAGTTATTTTGACCACAGGGGTCCATTTGCCTTCTTTTTCACCGAAGATCGTGAATTGCATCGTATCCTTGTCGGGGAAGCGAAGGACTTCACGCCAGTGGGCGGGTTTCCCCACGACTGTCGCAAAATCGAATATGAGCTCTTCGCCGTCGAGCTTGACCGTCCCTTTGAACACTGTGTCGCCGCCATGGCAATCGAGATAGTAAACCGTCTTGTTGACCGGGTCTGGGCCCATGATGGCTTCGCCAGGACTCTCGTGCGGCCCGCCTTTGTCGATCACGCCCAGTCCGCGGATGGCTTTCTTTGCGAATGCCCATTCATAGCGGAACTCGACGACAAACTTCGGATTTTCATTCACCCAGGTGCCGCCGACTAACTGCGACAGCTTGCTGAGGGTGGCATCAACGTCGGTTTGGGCTGTCTTGGCAGCCGGTTCGTCAGCGGACGAGAACGAGATGACCGGTCCACAGACGACAGTGCAGCAGGCGAGAGCTATCAGCTTGAGCAACTTCACGACGACCACCTTTCTCGAAAAAAAACGACCGGCCGGACTCACCAGCGCCACGCCCCCAGGATCAAACCCATGAGCACCAAGTAAACCAGTTGACATCCGATATCTATAAAATAGACGCCGATTGGCTTATCAGACGCGATCCAGCCCGTCAGTCCAATGGCGGCCGCGGGACCAAGCCACACAAGGGCCCCGAGGGCAGCGCCGGAAAGCGCGGTTTTCTCCGGCAAGGCACCGATCAAGAGTGCGAGTACCAGAGCGAGCACGAGGTAGCTCGCGATCATCCCTCCGAAAAACGCCGGCGGCGGCCGGTTTACCTGCATTTCCTTGACCTTTTCTTCGCTATATCCCTGAAGCTGTACCCACTGCTTGCCGAAAATGGCCGTGTACCACACGCCGCCGATTCCAAAAGCGACCAGGGCAGCGACGGCAACAGCCCAGACATTGATCCCGGAGAACTTGAACGGCATTGTGAAATCTCTTGTCTGTTAGTTATGTGAAGGTGGCTTGGACTTGCGGGCGCTCTTCAAAGCGGGCCTGCGCAGTTGTGTCAGGCAGCCGTGGCTGTGACCAGTCGGTCCCATCCTGGAGCAGGCGATCGAAATAATCGCGCAGCTGAGTGACTGCCGCATCGTACGGGTCGATGTTTTGATACGCGCGAGCAAGCATGACCGCGCCCTCCATGGTCGTGAGCACAAACAGAGCGAGTTGCTCGCGATCGAGCGACTCGGGCAACTTGAGTGCGGCGTCTGTGAGACATTGCTCGATGAACTTACGCCAGCCTGTGAAATTCACAGCCAGGAGCTGACGTGCTGCCGGATGGCTGTCTGCGAGCTCGAGCGAGAGGTTGCCAATGGGGCAACCGTGCTGGTAGTTCGTCATCAACAAGCCGCGCCTGTAGCTATCAAGGATGCCGAAGATTCGTTCGATCGGGTCGCTCACACGGTCGAAGACCGGCTGGATAACAACCAGCCAGAGGTTCTCCCGATACCACTCGAGGACTGCCAGCAGAAGGTCCTCCTTTGTGGGGAAAAAATAATAGAGGCTGCCGCTGCCTGCGTCGGCCTCCTTGAGGATCTGAGCGATTCCGGTACTGGCGTAGCCGTGCTTCCAGAACAACGTCCGCGCGGCCTCAACCAGCCGCTCACGGGTCGAAATCTTCATGGTGGCTCCGTCTTTATTGATCGTTCAACTAAAATCCCATTCTCGAACCAAGCTGTCAAGTATCTCGCAGTGGCGATTTCATTCTTGCCACAATTCAGCTTTGAAGTTTTGGAGTTTGTGAATCAGTGCCGGCAATTCTTGACAAGCTGTGTGGTGTCAGCTCCATTTTAAGTTGGCGTCTGCCTCGGGAAGAGATTCCTCTCACACAGGAGTGGTCATGACGCGGCGATTGCTCTTGTTGTTGTGCGTTTTGACGATGCTGAAGCCGGCTTCGGCGCAGCAGTCGGCCGGGCCTGGCGGCCAGCAATCGCGGCAGGACGCACCAGTTCCGCTTGTACTCAAACCAGCTCGCGTGTGGGATGGGCTCGCCCTGGAGGCTCACGATGGCTGGCTGGTCGTGGTGCGAGGCGACAAGATCGAGGCAGCAGGACCGGCCAGCGAGATCGGCACTCCCGCAGACGCGCGGGTCATCGAGCTGCCCGGAATGACGCTCTTACCCGGGTTGATCGATGCTCATACGCATGTCTTGTTGCACCCATACGACGAGGCGCTTTGGGATGATCAAGTCTTGAAGGAATCTCTCGCGCTACGGGTCTGCCGCGCGACCAATCATTTGCGAAGCACGCTCTTTTCCGGATTCACGACGATCCGTGATCTGGGAACGGAGGGGGCTGGGTACGCCGATGTCGGGCTGAAGCAAGCCGTCGCGCAAGGAATCATTCCCGGCCCGCGCATGCTCGTCGTCACGCGGGCGATCGTTGCCACTGGCAGCTATGCTCCCAAGGGTTTCGCCCCTGAGTTTCGTATTCCGCAAGGGGCCGAGGAGGCCGACGGTGTGGATTCGCTCATCCGGGCTACCCGCGATCAGATCGGGAAAGGCGCTGATTGGATCAAAGTCTACGCCGATTCGGCGATGGGGGGTGCAGCGATCCGCCCATCGTTCTCTTTGGAAGAGCTGACTCGAATCGTTGAAACGGCGGCGCTCGACGGGTGTTTTGGTTGCGGCACATGCAACGTCGAAGGAAGGAATTCGCGCACGGCAATGGCCGGAGCCTCGACCATCGAGCACGGCGATGGTGGTGATCCGGAGGTGTTCAAGATCATGGCTGATCGCGGCGTTGCGCTCTGTCCGACGTTGGCTGCCTTTGAGGCATCCGCGAAGCATCGCGGTTACCGGCCAGGGACCGATCCCGAACCCCCCCGCTTGAAACGCGCCAGAACCACATTCAAGGCGGCCCTTGATGCCGGTGTCATCATCGCCAACGGCAGTGACATGGGCGTGTTCGCCCATGGCGACGGCGTACGCGAGCTCGAGCTCTTGGTCGACTACGGAATGAGTCCCGACAATGCGCTGCGAGCCGGAACCGTGGTCGCCGCCAAAGTCCTCCAGCTTGCGGATCGGCTAGGCGCGGTCAAGCGCGGGCTCCTTGCTGATGTGATCGCCGTCGACGGTGATCCGGCGCACGATATCGAAGCGCTTCGCCGTGTGAAATTGGTGATGAAGGGTGGAATTATCTACCGTGGGCCGTAGTGTGTTTCGCTAGTTTGGATCGGGTCAGAAGCACCATGCAAAACCCGCTCTCTGCGCAGCGTCGTGCCTTGCTGGCACGCAAGGGACAGATCCTTTACGGCAAACAATGTGGTAAGCACGGCCGGGGCACGTGTGCGGAATCGTTTGCGCTCTATCAACTGCGGATGGGTAATGTCGAGGTCGTACGTGATTTTCTCGGATTTCTCGATGGCGAGCTCAATGCCCTTCGGATTCATGATCCCGATGGACTCATCCCCCTGACCGAGAAGCTTGCAGCGCAGAATCCGTCAGCATTTGAGAAAAGACTCTTAAGGATGCCCCACGGCCATCGTCCGATCGTCTCTGCCGTGATGCAAAAATGGATTTGCCGTAAGGCCGTCACGATCCCGACGGTGCGTCAACAACTAGACGGCCCAAGGGCTGCGTGGGAACGATGGCCAGTCCTGGCCGGGCGCAGCGCGCGAGAAAAGGCCGAAACGAGCGCTCTGTACTGCCCGTTACGGAGTGGCTGCGGAGTTGTGAGCACCCAGTTTCCATTGCGGTCGGCGACGGTCCGGCCAGCCAGCGAGCTGTCCCACGGCTTTGTGGCGGGGCTGATTAACAGTCGGACAATCGAGCCAGGCGCGGCGGTACCGGAAAACTCCGGCTGGCTCGTGTTTACCACCTGGGGCTCGCCATAGATGCGGTCGTCGCGCTCCTGCACAGCCTGCTGGGTTTTCGCGTTGCGGTTTTCAGCGAAGCTTACACCTGGGTTCGTCAATGGTTGAGCGTTATCGACCTGGCCATCGAGCTGTAGCTCCTGGATCAGCGGAGCCTGATTGCCCAGGGTCGGGGCGACGAAATTCCGGTACCACAGAGCCACGCCCTTCTTACCAGAGTGTGTTACTCCCATGTCCGTCAGGTTGTAGTAGTGCACTACTGGACCAGCGCTCCTGACGGGAACCTGTCCCCACAGGTTGTAAATTCCACCGGCAGTGGCCGCAGTATGCTCGAAGAAGACCTGGGCTTCATCGACGATCGAGGGAACGAACGCAGGGGGGTCGTTGGCCGAGGCCTGGTAATTGGTGACAATCGTTCTGGCTAGCCCAGCGAGCGTGCCGGCAAAGCTGATCTGCTGGCCGGGAAGGTTGTTGTTGGCGGCGTGAGGATCCAGCAGCGTGTCCACGATAAAACCAGCTTTGAGATTCGGCGTCATGGAGCTTTCGAGCTTGACGATTGCATAAGTGTTCACCACAGTTCCTTCACTGTGGCCGATAAAGTCAAGGTTGACAGGGTCGTCGGTTGGGAACTGGCTAGCCGTATGCAAAATGATCCGCGCCAGTCTGGGCGATTGCTTGATCGCTTCACCCGGCGTGCCGCTCTTCTGGACCCAGTTATACGGGATAACCGCGTCGTACCCCTCCTGTTTCATGAGGCGGGCGGTTTCAAGCTCCCACGGCGGTCCATATTTCCAGCTTGGGTCCTGAATTCCGCCGTGGGTCACGATGCCAATCGTATACGTGCGAAATGACGCCGTTTGGCCAGGGTCGGTCGTTGCGGAGGGTGCGCCAGGGTTGGCGACGACCACCACGTAGGGTTTGAGAGGATCCGGGGGCAAGCCCTGAGGGAGTGGTATCGTGAGCTGCTGGTTACCAGAAGTGTTCGTGGCTTGTCCGCTCTGAACCAGCGAGATCGGACCCTGCTTGATCGGCGATACCGCGGGCGGCAGCGTGAAGGTATCAACCAGCGTGTCGCTCGAATCAAACTGGCCATCGGCCGAGCGATAAATGCCGAATTGAAGTGGCGTTGCTACGTTGACGGACTGGTTGACGTGATACTCAATCGTGACGCTCTTTGAGTCGGTAGTGTTGGCCGAATAGAGTTGAACGGCCGGCAACGCAGCCGAAGCCGTGCTGAGTACCCTCCTCGGCTCCAGGGTTTCAGTCGAAGCGATCAGTCGTGATCTCACTCGACGTCGAGCTGATCGTTCAAAGGAATCGAAAAGTTCGGCGGCACGAGCGCGCGGAAACAAGATCGACCTCATGTCGTCACCCCGCTATCGTCGACATGGAACCGAACCGTCGACGGAGACGCGGGCTCAAGCGCATCCCCGGAAAGGCGGACTCCGTCATCCGCTGAAATCTCGTATCATCACTATCGGCGCCACCACTTGCCTGTCTTGAGCGAATCGGCAGGCTTTTTCCGGCGCGAATACGGCCAATAGAAAGGACAGAACCGGAGTTTTGTCGCAAATCCTTTGCGAGAAATGACTTGATTGAGTAAAGATTTGTTCGATGCGCCGGAGTGTGGTCGCAGGATACGTGATGATCGCCAGAATGGCAAGGCGAGGATGTTCAAGCATCGCAACCGGCAGAACGACGTTCGTTTCCGCGATTGACGGGTGCGCAGTTCAAGGCGATCACTCACGGCGGCGATCAAGGGTGCAGACCCAAACCGTGCAGTGTCAATCACCCGAAGAGGGAAGTGACCGCCTGGCCGTCGGCGAGCTTGTAGGGGCGACGGGTCAGGTCGATCATTTCCTGAACCGGATCGAGACCGAAACGCCAGAAAAGCGTGGCGGCGAGGTCGGCGGGCGTGACCGCGTCGGTGTCAGGGTAGGCACAAACTTGTCGCTCGAGCCGAACGTGGTCCCGCCCTGAACTCCACCACCGGCCAGAACCACGGTGTAGCAGTTGGGCCAGTGGTCGCGCCCCGCGCTGGCGTTGATCTTGGGCGTCCGGCCAAACTCACCCATGGCAATCACCAGCGTTTCGTCGAGCATACCGCGAGTGCTCAGATCGTCAATGAGAGTGGCAAACGCCTGATCGGCTGGCGGGACCAGGTCGTTTTTGAGGCGGCCGAACACATTCTCGTGTGCATCCCAATTCGCCGTTTGTCCGTTGTGCTGGCCGTCGAACACGGTGACGAAGCGCACGCCCGCCTCAACCAGCCGACGAGCCAGGAGAACACTTTGGCCCAGCTTGGTCCGGCCGTAACGGTCGCACAGCTTTGGGTCTTCTGACGCGAGGTGGAACGCCCGTCGCACAGCCGGGGAGTGAAGCAGCCGAAACGCCTTGTCCGTATACACGTCGCGGGGTTCGAGCGTTGTGGCAGGGTCAGCATTTGAACCAGCGGCGCTGCCTGAGCTGATCCCGCCCCCTGCCGTGCTGGCTGAGCCGGCGGTCAGATCGGCGCGGCGGAGCCGAGTGTCGAGCGCGCGGAGTAGCGAAGCGCGGTTTTCGAGCCGGTCGAGTGATAAGTCACCCGGCAGATCGAGCTCACCGAGCTGAAAATCGGGTGCGCTCGGATCAGCGCTCACCTGGAACGGATCGTGCGCTGAGCCGAGGAAGCCCGCAACCTGGCCCGGGAGCTGAACGACGTTGTACATCACATGCGGCAGCGCAACGAACGTCGGCAGCCCACCACGCGGTGGCAGGCTGGCGCTCGGGATAGCGCCGTAGCACGGCGGGTCGTTGCGATCATTGCCCAGGAGCTCCAGATCGCCTTTGAGTGGATTACGGCCGCAGAGCACCGTGAACGCCGCCGCGTTGTGGTTAGTCATCGGGTGGTGCATGCTGCGGATGACCGCCAACCGGTCCATCACCCGCGCTGTGTGTGGTAAGTGCTCACAGACGCGCATCCCCGGCACGCTGGTGGCGATCGAGCTGAACTGGCCGCGGATCTCCGCCGGTGCATTGGGCTTCATGTCGAACGTATCGATATGACTGGGGCCACCGTAGTGGAAGATCAGGATGCACGATCGAATCGGCGACGCGACCGCACGCGCCCCTCTCGTATTCGGGGCCCTGCTTCCCTCCGCCTCAGCGCGGAGCAGCTTGGGGAGTGTCAGCCCAAGCGAGCCCAGCCCACCGATCCCCAGAAGCGCACGTCGACTGATACGCTGACGCTCGGCTCGAACACGAGCTTGGGGCGGTTGCACTCGCATTCGCCAATCCTTTCCGCGATCAAGGTCGCGCGTCCTCTCGCATGCGTGATAATTGTTTAACGATAATTGGAGAATAGAACGGTTGACCGGATATTTCAAGGTCACGTGACGGTCCGGGGAGGACGGGCGTCTATTGGCAGCCAATTTGCACGAGCGATTTGCTGAGCACGCGTTTTGGACTGAGTGAGGCGGTCGAGTGATGAGTCGATCGGATTGAGTTCTTCGTAAGAACGGACATCGATCTGTCATGAGCTACCATTCGTTTTCCCTGGATCCGCGGACCGTGCTGGGAGTAGGCCCCGACGCCGCTCTGGATGAGATTCATGAGGCCTACCGCGCAAATCGAAGAAACACCATCCCGATGTTGGCGGGGATGAGTGGGCTTTCCGAATGGTGGCGCGCGCCTACGAGGTCCTGACAGCGACAACGAGCGCGCCGAGATTTGAGCCGTGTGATCGGTTCGGAGCAGATACACCTCCCGAGAAACCCGGTCCGGGCTGGCGATGGGTAGAGAGTTCCCCGCACGTGAGGCCGGGTGATCCGTTCGTCTGGAAGGGACCGGCGGGCGCGAACGAAAGAAATGCTCAATCGCATTCGGATCCCGAGGAGCACGATCCGCCTGGGGCGATGTTCCGCGAGCGTGCAACTGGCAGCGAGAATCCACAGCAATTTCACAGTCTGGACGTCGAGCTGATCTGGACACGATTCGAGCGGGATGGATCTAAGGCGTTGTCAATCGCGGAGCAGGAAGACGACGCGACATTGAGCGTCTGCCTGGTCTTGCTGTGGCCACCGCAGGCTCTCGTTGAGTGTGCGACCGATTTCGGCGATGCGGGGAAGGTTCTTCATGCCTTGATCGGCCTCTTCGAGGAGCTGAGGCAGCGAGGCTCGGTGATCACCGCTCGGTCGCGCATCGAGGACGGCCGGTTCGTCGGCTGGCTGAGCTATCCGAGTGTTCTCGCCGCTCAAGACGCGTTTTTCGCGCTTCGCGAAACGGCCCAGACCCGCGGGCTCACCGTCAAGCTCCACACCCGCGATGAGCGAGTCCCCATGGATTGGCGCACAACGCTCGATGAACCGGTGATGTCGCGTGCTATGTGACATGCCGCACGCTACGTACCACGGTCACCGGCGTGAAACTGTTGTTCGCTGCCCAGGAGGCGTCGCGAGTCTCGGCGACGGACGCAGTTTTGAGAGTGTTCAGGCTGCGGAGTTGACGCACGCTCAAAAAGCATCGATCCAAAAATCTGCAATGCTGCGAATCTCGTGCTGACAGAATAAGATCGAGCAATCCGCGATTGCACCCGGAGAGAATGCGCACCCAATTTGTCCTCATGAGAGTGGCGACCGTGCGGGCTGGCTGTATAGCGTTTTCAGCTCTCGTGTGGGTTTGGATCGCGCTCTACTCACCTTGATCGTCGCACACGAACGGAAGGAGATCGGCAATGAAGGTTTGGCCCGCCGGAAGTGGTCGGGTAGTCGCTGTTGGGGCAGCCTGCCTGGTGTTCATCGCGTCGCAATCCGCCCACGCCCAGGTCAAGCTCGAGCACAAATTTCCCGAGGGAAAGAAGCTCACGTACAAAACGACGTCGAAGACGCGTCAGGTCCTGACGTTGATGGGGATGCAGATTGAGAGCGAGGAGAACAGCACGAGCATCGCATCGCAAACCAATGGCAAGCGTCGCGGCGATCAGAACCTGCCCGTCGAGAAAAGGATTGAGTCGATCCGCGCTGAGCTGTCCTTGCCTGGAGGGATCAACGAAACGTTCGACTCAACTGACCCAAACGCGAAGATCAACACCCCAGCCCTCGCGTTTCTGGGGGATATGTTCAAGATGGCCAGCCAGGTCGCTTATACGGTCGTGCTCGACGAACACAACAAGGTAAAGGCGATTGAGGGAACGGAGCAGCTGGTCGACAAGGCTGAAAATCTCGACCCGGTCGCGAAGGACATGATTCACAACCAGTTCGGGCCCGACAAGTTGAAGCGGGATTTCGAGCAATCTCTTCAAAGCTTGCCTGATGTACTGGCCCGCCCGGGTGAGCCGTGGGAGCGCACCGAGGTCGTGGAGATCGGCGGCGGCCAGACGCTGACTTTCCGCAAGAAGTACGAGTACCTCGGAACGGAGAAAAAAGGGGATAAGGTTCTCGACAAGATCGCCAGCAAGGCGATCGACGTCTCCTACAAGCAGGACCCGGATTCAAAGTCGCCCCTCAAGGTCGTCAAGAGCAACCTCAAGGTCGACTCATCAGAGGGGCTTACTCTGTTTGACCGCGAGGACGGCCTGGTGGTCAGCAGCAAGGGAAAGATCCGAATCAAGGGAGACATGACCTTCTCGGCCAACGGTGTGGACCTGCCAGGCGCACTGGACCTGAGGATCGAGACCAACGTCGAACTGGTGCCGGCCACCAAGTGATTCGCGGATGACGATCTCGGGATGTGGGAGCGGATCCTGTTTTCCGCTCCGGGCGGGCTGACTGTCTCACGCGGGAGACCAGGGTTGCTTGAAGTCATGGCTGTTTCGCCACGCTCGGCCCAGTGAATCGGCGGCAAGTATCGCATCGGCGACGACGTCGGGTGTGACCTCGAAAGGCTCGTTGTGGATCGTCTCGCCAGGCGCGGTTGCACGTTGCGCTATCAGTCCGAGCTGGTCGCGGGGGAGCTTTGGCAGGCCGATGTCGGCCAGGGTGATCGGCAATCCCACCTGGCATGAAAAGCCCAGCACTTCGTCGACGGTGGATTGTGCAGTTCCCTCGAGGACCAGTTGAACCAGGAGGCCAAACGCGACCTTCTCGCCGTGGAAGTATGGGTGCGTTTCCGGTGCCACGGTCAAGCCGTTGTGCACGGCATGGGCAGCAGCCAGCCCGGATGACTCGAAGCCGAGGCCTGACAACAGGGTGTTTGCCTCGACCAGGCGCTCGACCGCGGGAGTGACAACCTGAGCTGTCACCGCCTGGAGCGCGGCGGGACCGTCGGCCAGGAGGGTGCGGTAACACAGCTCGGCGAGCGCAAGCGCACTGGCCGTCGAGCTACCCCCGCGCATGTTACATACCGATCCGGCAGCGCACGTTCTTGCCTCGAACCAGGTCGCGAGCGCGTCTCCCATCCCGGCTGAAAGCAGCCGCGGAGGTGCCTGCGCGATCACCTGCGTATCGACCAGGACCAGGTCTGGGTTCTTCCGGTAGAATCGGTATTCTTGGAAGATCCCTTCCTCTGTATAGATCACCGAAAGCGCACTGCAAGGAGCGTCGCTCGAAGCAACTGTCGGGCAGTTGACGACGGGCAATGCAAGGTCGGCCGCCACCGCGCGGGCGGTGTCAAGAACCTTTCCGCCACCGGCGCCGATGATCGTGCGGGCTCCGGCCAGGCGCACAGCGGCTTTGATCCTCTCGATCTCGTCGAGGCAGCACTCGCCCCCGAAGCAGTGAACCAGATAGCGAATGCCGACTTCGGCCAGGCTTGTTTTCCAGGTATCGGCAAGCCGGCCAATCGCGGTCTTGCCGGCTACAAACAGAGTCGGCCCTTCCAGGCCGAGTGATATAAGTTCACGACCCAGGGCCGCGGTTGCCCCTTTGCCTTGTGTGTAACGGCTGGGTGAGCAGAAAACCCTGAGCATGGCGGGAATCTCCTTCCACACCGGGTTGATGATCAGAAACGGCCGGCCCTGTTGAGGATCAGGTATAATCAATAGTGGTCGGAAAAGTCGTCGCGATTGTATCGAGCTTCCGGTCATTGTCGCCTGATGGATGATTCTGTGCTCGTCCGCGTGGCTGCTTCTGAGGCGGAAGCTCCGTGATGAAACGCTGGTCGGCGGGTCTGTTCGGCCTATTCTTGATCAGCGTGCTCATTCTTTGGCTCGTGACTGACCTGCTGCGGCGAGTGACACCAATTCGAGTTGGGATACTTCATTCCAAGACCGGCCCGATCGCCATCAGCGAAAAATCGCTGATCGATGCTGAGGTCCTGGCGCTGGAAGAACTCAACTCTCGGGGTGGCCTGCTGGGCCGACGCATCGACTGGGAGATCGCAGACGGTCATTCAGATTGGCCGACGTTTGCGCGAGAAGCACGCCGATTGATTGAGGTCGAACACGTCAAGGTGATCTTCGGTTGCTGGACCTCCGCCAGCCGCAAGAGCGTCAAGCCGATCGTCGAGGAATACAATCACCTGCTGTTTTATCCCAATGCCTATGAGGGGCTTGAGCAATCGCCGAACATCATCTACACCGGCGCCGCTCCGAATCAACATATCATCCCCGCCGTGAAGTGGACCTTCGACAAGCTCAAAGCGAGACGATATTTTCTCGCCGGCTCGGATCACGTCTGGCCGCGCACTGTCAACGCGACTGTCAAGGATTGCCTCGAGGCGTTGGGTGCCGAGGTGGTTGGTGAAGACTATCTCCCTTACGGCAGCACCGAAGTCGATGCCGTGATTGCCGGTGTCAAACGGTCAAAACCTGACGTCATCTTGAGCACGGTGACGGGCGACACGAATCTGCCGTTCTATCCCAAGCTGGCCGCGGCGGGCCTTGGGCCAGATCGCATTCCGGTTGTGACCTTCGGAGTTTCGGAAGAGGAGTTACGCAGTTTCCCCGTACAAGACATGGCGGGCGACTACGCCGCCTGGAATTACTTCCAGAGCATCAATCATCCGGCCAACAAGGAGTTTGTCGCGAAGTTCAAGGCCAGATTTGGTAGCGAACGCGTTGTGAGCGACGCGATCGTCATGGCTTACGAAAGCGTGTTCCTTTGGGCACAAGCCGTCGAGGAAGGACAGACCGACGACGTGGCCACTGTCCGCCGACTGGTCACTCACCAGAGCTTGGCGGCGCCGCGTGGAATCGTTTCGATCGATCCGGAGACTCATCATACATGGCAGCCGGTTTACATCGGGCGAATTCGCTCGGACGGTCAGTTCGATATCGTCTGGAGCTCCGATAAGGCGGTACGCCCGATTCCGTATCCCACGACGCGAAGCCGCGCGGAGTGGAACGAGTTCCTCGAAGCACTGTTTCAACGCTGGGGCGGTAACTGGGCCAATCCGGCCAGTGACAAGTCGAGGGCCACCGCACGGGCAGGCTGAACCGACCGGCATCGGAGGGAATCCGGTTGTGGTAGCCCGTGTCGGTGATGCGCCCCCTGCCGGACCGATCGCACAGCCCGGCAGGAACACCGGTCATACCGAAAAAACGATGATTCATTCCGCATCCGTTACCGAAGACAAGGCTTATCCGTCGGCTATAATCTTTGCGTAACGCATCCAATTTGACACGCAACGGGCGTTCCTCGGGTCCATTTCTCCGCTCCTACTGCTCCGCGCTCCATTAAACGTGTTGTTGCATCCGTGAGCTGATCGCAACCTTGAGGATCGTGCATGACGCGGTGGATGGCAGCGATTGTCCTCGTTCTGGTTCTGGCGGCGGTGACGCTCTGGCTGGCTCCGCGGCTGATCGGTCGTGCTGCGCCACCGATCCGGGTGGGGATTCTTCACTCACGCACTGGAGCCATGGCGATCAGCGAGGAGTCGATGATCCACGCTGAGGTCATGGCGCTCGAGGAGATCAACGCGAGCGGCGGTCTTCTCGGCCGTCAAGTGGAGTGGATCATTGCCGACGGCCAGTCCGACTGGCCGACGTTTGCCCGCGAGGCACAGCGGCTGATCGACCAGGAAAAGGTGAGCGTGATCTTCGGTTGCTGGACCTCGGCCAGCCGCAAGAGCGTCAAGCCGGTCGTCGAGCAGAAGTCTCATCTCTTGATCTACCCCATGGCCTACGAGGGACTGGAAGAGTCGGGCAGCATCATCTACACCGGCGCGGCCCCCAATCAGCAAGTGATCCCCGCGGTGAGCTGGTGTTTCGAGACCTTGAAGGCGCGCAAGTTCTTTCTGGTCGGCTCAGACTACGTGTGGCCCCATTGCGTCGCCGAAATCGTGAAGGACCAGCTCAGTGCCTTGGGAGCGGAATGTGTTGGTGAGTCGTACATCCTTTTCGGGACATCCGACGTCGCTGCTTCGGTCAAGGCAATACAAAAGGCAAGCCCCGACGTGATCATCAGCACGGTCGTTGGGGACAGCAACAAGGCCTTTTACGAAGGGCTGCAGACTGCGGGGATACTACCGGAGCGCATTCCCGTCGTGTCGTTCAGCATTGCCGAGGATGAATTGCGCAAGCTTCCGCTGCGCGCGATGGTGGGCGACTATGCGGCGTGGGACTATTTTCAGTCGATCGACCGGCCTGAGAATCGAGAATTCGTGAGCCGGTTTCAGAAGCGATACGGTACCGACCGCGTTACGAGCGACGTGATTGCAGCGGCATACAACAGCGTTTACCTGTGGGCACAGGCTGTGGGCGAAGCCGAAAGCGACCGAGTCGCCGATGTGCTCAAGACGATCCGGCGGCAAAGCTTGAACGCCGCGGAAGGAATCGTGTCGGTCGACGACGAGACCCAGCACACGTGGCGGCCGGTGTACGTCGGTCGCATTCGGGGCGATGGACAGTTCGACGTGGTCTGGAGCTCGGAGAAGCCGGTGCGCCCGATTCCCTACCCACCCTCGCGGTCGCACTCGGAATGGGAGTCGCTTCTGGATGGTTTGTACCAGGACTGGGGCGGCTGGGCCAACCCAGGTCCCGGGTCGAGTCCACGCGCGAAGGACGGTGCGCGGCCGTCGTCCTACTCTTCGAAGAACGAGGCCCACCTGTTTGCTCGAAACAGAGTGGCCAAGGCCTCCCTATCATCGATCGACCCTCTATTTTCCGATTCGTCCAGGTGCAACCGGCCATGACGATGCGATCGGGTTTTTCTCTGCTCAATCGGATCAGCATCAACACACAGCTACTGCTGTGGTTTCTCGCAATTTCGCTGATACCGTGCGCGATACTGACGGTGCTCATGGGCCTCAGCTCGTCACAATCCTTGAAGAAGACGGTGCGCCAGGGGCTGATGGCAATTGCTGATCTCAAGACCGCTCAACTCGAGATGTTCATTCGTGAGCGGCGGGCCGATCTGATGATGGCAAGCCGGTTCCCGGCGCTGGTGGCCGCGCTACCGCAATTGGCGGAAATTCGTCGTAAGGAGGCACTTGGCTCGCCTGCTTATCTCGACGTCGCACGAACGGTACGTCCTTTCATGGCGAATTTTGCTGAGGCGTTCGGCTATGGAGACGCCCTGTTGTTCGACACGGACGGGCTGGTGCTGTTCCAGCTAAAATCCGACTTGAACCTGGGGTCGAACCTCCTGGAAGGTCCGCTCAAGAACAGCGAACTGGCTGAGGTATTTGACCGGGTCCGCACCTTGCTGCAATCGGAGGTCTCGGATTATCAAATCTATTCAGGCCACAAGGACCCGGCGGCGTTCATTGCCAGCCCGATCTTTGGCGACCACGGTCGGATTGTCGGGTTTGTGGCTTTGGAACTGAACAACGAGCAAGTTTTTCGCGTCTTCAATGACTACAGTGGGCTGGGCGAGACCGGCGAAGCGATGGTTGCGATGCGACAAGGCGACACTTTTACATACGTCGCGCCGCCTCGCTACAGTCCCGACGCGGCATTCAAGTACCAGGGGAGTTTCGACAGCGACCAGGCGACTCCCATGCAACACGCCGTGCAAGGAGAGCGAAACTACGGAGAGGGGATCGACTATCGAGGCAAACCGATTGTTGCCGCCTGGTCGTATCTCCCCTCGTATCGTTGGGGAATCGTGGTCAAGCAGGACGTGGAGGAAGCGTTCGCGCTGATCTACCAGCAGCGGCTGCTAAACGCGCTCTTGATGGGAATCACGATTCTGACCGTGGTAGGCGTCGCACTCTGGCTGGCGCGAACGATCACGCAGCCCATCCGTGAAGCTGCTCTGGTGACCGAGCGGATCGCCGCCGGCGACCTCACCGTCTCTTGCGACGGCGATGCGCCTGGTGAGGCAGGAATGTTGCTCCAGGCCATCCGCAGGATGGTCCAGGACCTTCGTTCGCTTATTGGTAAAATCCAGCACTCGAGCATCGCGCTATTGTCGACCGCGACCGAGATCGCAGCCACCTCTCGCCAGCAGGAACAATCCGTCTTCGACTACAGCGCTTCGACCAACCAGGCCGCGGCGGCCGTCAATGAAATCTCGGCCACAAGCCATGAACTGTTGAAGACCATGAACGAAGTCAATCAACTTGCCAACCAGACCTCTCAGATGGCCTCCACGGGCCAGCAGAGCTTGGCCGGTATGGACCAGACCATGCGGCAGCTGGCCGAATCGACCAGCTCGATCGGCTCAAAACTGTCGGTCATTAGCGAACGTGCTGCCAATATCAACGTCGTTGTGACCACGATCACCAAGGTCGCCGATCAAACCAATCTCCTCTCGATCAACGCGGCGATCGAGGCTGAAAAAGCAGGCGAGTACGGCCTGGGCTTTCTGGTCGTGGCCCGCGAGATTCGGCGTCTCGCCGATGTAACTGCCGTGGCGACGCTCGATATCGAGCGCATGGTCAAGGAGATGCAGTACAGCGTTTCGGCGGGCGTTATGGAAATGGATAAGTTCAGCGAGCAAGTGCGCAAGGTTGTGGGCGAAGTCGGGCAGATCGGCGGTCATCTGGGCAAAATCATCAGCGGTGCGCAGGGCCTGCATCGCCGATTTGATCAGGTGACTGAAGGTATGCGAGTCCAGTCGCAAGGGGCCGAGCAAATCCGCGAAGCGATGTCGCGCTTGAGCGATACCGCAAACCAGACGTCACTTTCACTCCGCGAATTCAACAAAGCCACGGAAAACCTGCGCGAAGCCGTCAGTGGCTTGAAGGGCGAGGTCTCTCGATTCACCCTCGGCTCGAGCGAGCCCGTAGTTGCCGCGTTGCCGTCTCTACCTGGTCCCTCAGTGTGAATCTGGCCCGGTGCTAGTCGATATGCTTTTCTTGACCTTCACAGCCGGTCGGAATCGATACGCCGTGGACGTGAGCTGGGTCGTCGAGCTCGTGCCCAAAGTTGAGCTCCGCTCGGTGCCCCATGCCCCGGCATCTCTGGTGGGATTGCTCAATTATCGCGGCAAGGTCGTTCCGGTGATCGATATCGGCTTGCTGTTAGCGGTAGATGCGTGTCGGGATCTCCTGAGCACCCGCATCATTCTGGTCGACGACGCACCGGGTGCTCACAATCGTGGAAGCCAGGTTCACGACTCTGCGCCCGGAGACCATGAGAGCTCACGCTCCACACAGATGATAGACCGAAATCTGCTGGGATTGGTCGCCGAACAGGTCAACGACCTGTTCCACGCAAATCCGGATCAGGTCGGACCCGCCCCGGTACAGCTACCCGAGGCGCCCTACCTGGATGCGATCGTCCAAACCAGTCAGGGCATCGTGCAGTTGATCGCCGTCGATAAGATTCGGAATGCCTCGCTCTGCAGCCTACGGTTCGGGCCGCAAACCGTAACAGGCTCGGAACTGGATCATGAGATTTCCGAGCACGGGTTCCAAGATTCCGGCTCAGGGATTTGAGAGAGGATTCAATCCGCGATGAAGGGTCAGCTTCGGGAGATCGAGGCGTTGCTGGCGAGCCGGATTGGGCTGGATCCGGTTTCGGTGGGGGTACCACGGGTTTTGCGTGCCGTGCGCGAGCGGATGAAGGAACTGGGGCTTGAGGACGTCAGTGCTTACGAGGAGCGACTTCGCAGCTCGGAACCAGAGGTGCAGGCGCTGATCGAGGAGGTGGTTGTCGCAGAGAGCTGGTTCTTCCGCGACGAGCGACCGTTTCAATTCCTCCGGCAGCATATCCGCGCACACTGGTCCAACAGCCCGTTCCGCTCGCCGGTCCGGATCCTGAGCCTGGCTTGTGCCGCAGGCGAGGAACCATATTCGATTGCGATGATGCTCCTGGATCTCGGGCTTCCAGCCCACCGTTTTACGATCGATGCTGTCGATGTCAGCGCGGCACAACTGGCCCGCGCGCGACGTGGCCTTTACTCGAGGAATGCGTTCCGCGGATCTGATCTCGCTTATCGGGATCGATATTTTCGCGAGCACTCCGGCGGCTATGAGCTTTCCGCCGCGGTGCGTGCGTCAGTTCGGTTTCTCCAGGCGACCGTCCTCGACTCGCGGTTACTGGAAGGATCATCTCCCTACGATGTGGTGCTCTGCCGCAACCTTTTGATCTATTTGAGTGCCCCGGCGTGTGCATGTGTACTCGCAGCGATCGACCGGATGCTGGCGGTTGATGGCCTCCTGCTTGTTGGTCATGCCGATCGGCTTGACCTGGCCGGGGCGCCCTTGAGAGTCACGGCGGTCGTCGACCTCGCTTGCTTCGCATATCGACGGACTGCCCCCACCGCTGACGGTGCGCTGGAGTTCATGTCCGTCGGATTGTCCACCGCGGCGCACCCGATCGCTCCCGACCTTGCCTGCGCGATTACGCCCACGTTTCGGGCGGTGGTCGACGCGAATGCGGCCATGCCGCAGCCCGGTAGCCTGGACACGGGCACAACTTCAGTGCCCGACGCTCCTGGATCATTGCCCCTGCTGGATCAGGCTGCGGCGCTGGCCAACCAGGGGAGGTTCAACGAGGCCATCGCCGTTTGTGAACGACATCTCCGCCAAAGAAATCTTACCGTCGCCGCGTATTATTTGATGGGAATGATATGCCAGGCTGCCGGTGAGGGCCGGCGGGCTGAGGACTGCTTCTTCAAAGTTGTCTACCTCGATCCGCGGCATGACGAAGCGCTTCTGGCCTTGGCCCTGCTCGCAGAAGGCCGGGGCGACCGCGAAGCAGCTGCCAGCTTCCACCGCCGTGCCGAGCGGTCCGTGAACATGTCCCGGACGCGAGTGAATTGACATGACGACGAGCCTGACCGCATCCGGTTCCGGGGAAGGGATTGGAACCGCCGGTCGCGCGCCTGGCGACGGTGATTGCTGGAACCACATCGGAGTTTCCGGTGATCGGAGCTGTCCTGAGCTGGACGCCTTCGTCCACTGCCGCAATTGTCCCGTCTTTGCCGCGGCCGCGCGACACCTTCTTCGAACGCCCTGCCCCGCCGGGATATCTGTCCGAATGGTCGCGATGGCTTGGCGCCTCACCCGACGTGGGCGCGCCTGACGCAGGTACGACGAACGAAGAGAATGAGACCCGGTCGCACGGCGAAAGGGTCAGCGTGCTCATTTTCAGGCTTGGTGACGAGTGGCTGGCGTTTCATACGGAGGCCGTTGCCGAGGTCGCTACTCCGCGGCCCGTGCATCGAGTCCCCCACCGCTCCAACGAGATCGTGGTTGGACTTGTGAACCTGCAAGGTCAAGTTCAGCTATGTGTCTCGCTTCATGGATTGCTCGGCGCGGCAGCATCTGCATCTGCATCAGCCAGCCGGCTTATCGTGCTCTATGACAGCAAGAGAGCCGAGAAATGGGTGTTCAGTGCCGACGAGGTGCTGGGAGTTCACAAGGTGCCGCGCAGCCAGTGGCGGAGCGTTCCGTCAACACTGGTCAATCCAGCCGTCGGTTTTGCCGAGGCGGTCCTTTCGTGGAAAGGACGGAGCGTCGGCTTGCTCGATGAACAACGTGTCTTCACCGCTCTACGGAGTCTGGGGTCGTGAGCAGTGATCTCAGCGGCTTCTCGATGATGGAATTGTTTCGCATGGAGGCGGAGAGCCACACCGCCACGCTTTCGGCTGGCCTGGTCTCGCTGGAAGGTACATCGGCTGGACGCGAGGTAATCGAGCCTTTGATGCGAGCAGCGCATTCGCTCAAGGGCGCCGCGCGCGTCGTCGGACTTGATGCCGCGGTACGGGTGGCGCACGCACTGGAAGACTGTTTTGTCGCGGCGCAGAAGGGAAAGCTTGTTCTTGGGGCTGACCACATCGACGTCCTGCTGCAGGGAGTGGATCTGCTCGTCCAGGTGTCCCAGGTTAACGAGCCAGAGGTCGAGGCCTGGCAAGTCGAGCACTCCATGCAGATCGATGCGCTCGTGACTCTCTTGACGGCGCTCACGGAGGGTCAAGCCCTGCCACAGGCAGGTCCTCTTGCGTCGAGTACCGTTCCGCTTGTTCCCCAGGCCGCTGTTCCCGCGGACGCGGTGACGAGTGCCGGTCCAGGCCAACCAAGTGCGATCGAGGAGGACTCGGCGGCAGACAAGACGAGCGCCGGCACCGATTCACCGAGCGTTCGCAGCGTTTCCCGAGAGCAACAGGGCCGTGGCGTGGCCACTACACAGTCCATCGATCCCGGTACGATTGCGAGCGGTGATCGCGATCGTGTGGTGCGAGTGACGGCCGAGAGCTTGACGCGCCTGATGGGGCTCGCGGGTGAGTCGCTTGTGCAAACCCAACGGCTGTCGCCGCTCGTCGATGCGCTTTGGAAGCTCAAAGGGCGTCAGACGGGACTGCTGGAATCGCTGCAGACCTTGGAAGACCGCGTGTCGAGCCGGGGCGATGGATTCACAGCTGCTGATCTGGATCAGCTGACCAAGGCCAAGACGCAGGTCGCCAGTGGACTGCAAAGTCTGGGCGAGACGGTCGAGTTGCTCGAGGAATTCGCCCGCGTGAGCGAGGACCTTTCCAGCCGATTGCACCACGAAGTGCTGACGAGCCGGATGCGACCCCTGGCCGATGGGGTACGTGCCTTCCCGCGCCTGGTGCGCGACCTGGCCCGAGAGCTGGGAAAACAAGCACGATTCGAGCTCCTCGGCGAGACCACCGGCGTCGATCGCGACATCCTCGACGCTCTCGAAGCGCCGCTCAACCATCTGATCCGCAATGCACTGGACCACGGCGTGGAAATGCCCGAAGTTCGGCGCGCCGCCGGCAAGTCGACGGTGGGAACGATTCGCCTGGAGGCGCGCATCGCGCGGGGATGTTGCAGATCATCCTGAGCGACGACGGCCACGGCGTTGATCTGGACCGACTCCGGGCGAAGGTCGTTGAGCGCGGGCTAACCACAGCGGAAATGGCCATGCGGCTCGGCGAAGCCGAGTTGCTTGACTTCCTCTTTCTGCCGGGCTTCTCGACCAAGGAACAGGTCACCGAGGTTTCCGGCAGGGGTGTCGGGCTCGACGTCGTTCTCTCCATGGTTCACAGGGTGCGCGGCACGGTGCGCGTCGCCAGCCGTCCGGGCAAGGGTACGCGATTCGTGCTGCAGTTGCCGATCACCGTTTCGGTCATCCGTGCCCTGCTTGTCGAGATCTCGGGTGAGCCGTACGCTTTTCCCTTGAGCCGGATCGATCGCATTTTCATGCTCGACCGCAAAGACCTCCGCGAGCTCGAGGGCAAGCAGCACGCAATGCTTGATGACCAGCCTGTCGGCCTGGTGGAGGCGGCCGTGGTGCTCGACCTGCCCACTGGCGCAGCAGTCCGCGCGCCGGTGAGCGGCTGCCGGTGGTCGTTGCCAGCGATCGCAGCCACCGCTTCGGCGTCGTGGTCGACCGTTTTCTTGGCGAGCGCGACCTGCGCGTTTCACCGCTCGACCGCCGGTTAGGCAAGGTGCCTGATATCAACAGTTCCTCGGTGCTGGAGAATGGCTGGCCGGTGTTGGTCGTGGATGTTGAGGACCTGATCCGTTCGATCGATAACCTTCTTTCCGGGCGCCGGCTGGGTAAACTGGCCGACGACGTGGTCACCGTGAAGACTCGCGCGCGAAAGCGAGTTCTTGTCGTCGACGACTCGATCACAGTGCGCGAGCTCGAGCGGCAGCTACTGGAGAACCGTGGTTACGCTGTCGACATCGCCGTCGACGGCGTCGACGGCTGGAATGCAGTCCGCAGTGCCCACTATGACCTGGTGGTGAGCGACATCGACATGCCGCGGATGGACGGTATTCAGTTTGTGCGGCACATCAAGGACGACGAGCGCCTGCGGGCAATTCCGGTCGTAATCGTCTCGTACAAGGACCGAGAGGAAGACCGACTCAGAGGTCTCGATGCCGGCGCAAACTCGTACTTGACGAAGAGCAGCTTCCACGATCAGACGTTTCTGACGACGGTGGCTGACTTGATCGGCGAGGCCCGGGAATGAACCCGCAAAGTGGGCGTCGGAACGGTTCTCGCAAGGGTGCAATGCAATGGTCTTGACGAGCGTCGCTGCGATCATCGCTACTTGATAATGCCGCTTGGGGCTATACCACTGGCGGCTTGCACGTCCCGATCGATCTCATATACAGTGGCCCCCGCCAAGTCGATCAGAGCGTACGCAGAGGAATCGAAGTCGCTCAGCATGAGAATCGGGATCGTCAACGACACGGGACTGGCCCGAGAGGCACTGCGCCGGATCGTCATTTCGTCGACGGTGCATGAGGTGGCCTGGACGGCGGATGACGGCGCTGAGGCGGTTGCTCTGGCGCGCGCAGACACGCCGGATCTGATCTTGATGGATCTGTTCATGCCGGGAACAGACGGCGTCGAGGCGACGCGGCAAATCATGGGCAACTCGCCGTGCGCGATACTTGTGGTTACTGCAACGGTCGCAGGGCACTTGAGCAAGGTTTACCAGGCGATGGGCTATGGCGCCCTGGATGCGATTGACACGCCGACTCTGGGCGTACGGGGTGAGATTGCCGGCGCGGCGCTGCTTTTGCACAAGATTGAGGTCATTGGCAAGCTTCTCGGCAAACCGGTGGACCAGGCACGTGAACGTGCCGGCACAGTGTCCCCTTCGGGGGCATCCGTTGCAGGTCGGGCCGACGTACCGCTTCACCCGCTGGTTGTGCTGGGAGCCTCAACCGGAGGTCCGCAGGCCCTTGCCGAAGTCCTGTCTCGCCTTCCCGCAAACTTCGCGGCTGGTGTCATTATCGTCCAGCACGTCGACTCGGCATTTGCGCCCGGGCTGGGCCAGTGGCTCTCCGAGCAATCGCATCGGCCCGTGAAGCTGGCCGCCGAGGGGCAACGGCCCGAGCCCGGCGAGATTCTGCTCTCCGGAACGGATCTTCACCTCGTCGTCGGCGCGGACCACCGGCTTCATTATTCCGACGAGCCCCGTGATAGCTCCTATCGCCCGTCGGTCGACGTGTTCTTCATGAGCGCTGCCCAGAACTGGCCGCGGCCAGGTGTTGCTGCGCTTTTGACCGGAATGCTGCGCGACGGTGCTTTAGGGCTGCTTACACTCCGCCGCTTTGGCTGGCGAACCATTGCGCAGGACGAGTCTTCGAGCGTCGTCTGGGGCATGCCCAAGGCTGCAGTCGAGCTCGGTGCGGCGGAGGAGGTCCTGCCAGTCAGCGAGATCGCTGAGGCGATCGTGAGGCTCGTGCCGAACTGAACCGGCGCATCCAAGAAGAGGACACAGCGATACATGGTTGGATATCGGACCTGGGTACTCAGAGACTCCACTGGCCGGGAGCTCCCTGCATGAGCGCTGAACCAGTTCTAACCCAACACAAAGTGACGGTTTTGCTCATTGACGACCAGCCGATGATTGGCGAGGCCGTGCGCCGTATGTTAGCGGGCGAGCCGGACGTCGACTTCCATTACAACCGTGATGCCGCCAAGGCTCTTGACGAAGCCGACCGGGTGAAACCGACCGTGATCCTGCAGGATCTGGTGATGCCCGAGATCGACGGCCTTACTCTGGTCAAGACGTTTCGGGCCCACGAGTCGACCCGCGAAACGCCGCTGATCGTGCTCTCTACGAAGGAAGAGCCGACGGTGAAAGCCGAAGCATTTGCGCTCGGCGCCAACGACTACATCGTCAAGCTCCCGGATCGGCTCGAGCTGCTGGCGAGGATCCGATATCACTCCAGGGGCTATATCAACCTGCTCCAGCGCAACGAAGCCTACAAAGCATTGGTGGAGAGCGAGCGCCGCCTGGCCAACGAAGTGCAGCAGGCTGCTCGTTACGTTCAATCCCTGCTACCGGACAAGCTGAAAAAAGGAGCCATCCGTACTGATTGGCGTTTTGTTCCCTCGGCAGAACTGGGGGGCGATTCCTTCGGCTACCACTGGCTCGACGACGACCACTTCGCTTTCTACCTGCTCGACGTCAGCGGGCATGGGGTCGGGGCGGCACTCCTTTCAGTGTCGGCCATGAACGCACTACGATCGCAGGCACTACCTCAGACCGATTTTCGTGTGCCCGGGCAGGTACTCGCCGCGCTGAACAACGCGTTCCAGATGGATCAACAGAACGGTCTCTACTTCACCATCTGGTACGGCGTGTATCACAAGCCAACGCGGCGGATCGACTACTCCGGCGGTGGTCATCCACCAGCCTTGCTTGCGAATGGCCCAACCTCAGGCGAGGCTGTTCTCCAGGTCCTGGAGTCCAGTGGCCCGATGGTGGGCGCGGTTCCCGACCTTGAATATCAGACCGCCAGCACCACCGTCGGCGCGTTCGCCAAACTCTATCTCTTCAGTGACGGCGTCTACGAGATCGAGCGGATCGACACAACCATCTGGCCATTCCACGAGTTTATCGATTTCATGAAGCTCGGCCCCCACGACACGGCGGGCGACTCAAAGATGGATCACCTCATCGCGCATGGCCGCGAAATCCAGGGCCGGGAGGAGTTCGTCGACGATGTCTCGATTGTCGAGCTGCAATTCGCCTGATCGATTCGCCGCTTTTTCTCGTTTTCATCATGATGGGACGGTTCATGACGCCGACCTCGATTGCCTTACCAGGTGAGAAGAGCGGAGCGGAGATGACCAATCCGCCGATTCCGCGTCGTCTGCTCGGGAAAACGGGTCATGACGTTACGCAGTTTGCCCTGGGGGGTGAAGGCGTGCTCAGGACTCACGGCCGCGCAGCCGAGGCGGTTGCCGTTATCAATCGTGCGCTCGATCAGGGTGTGAACTACTGTGACACTGCCCCGGCCTACGCCGGCAGCCTGGATTATTACGGGCTTGCTCTCGGCGAACGTCGTCGTCAGGTTTTCCTTGCCTCCAAGACCCACGACCGGAGCCGCGACGGATCACTCCGGCTTCTGGACGAGAGTCTGAAACGGCTGCGCACCGACCACCTCGACCTTTGGCAACTACACGACCTGCGCAGTTCCGGCGATCTGGAAATGATCTTCGGTCGCGGAGGTGCCCTCGAGGCGCTTTTGCAGGCGCGCGAGGAAGGGCGCGTGAGATTCCTCGGCCTTACCGGTCACCACGACCCGGCGATCCTCCTCGAGGCAATGCGCCGGTTCGCTTTTGACACGGTGCTCGTGGCGCTGAACGCGGCCGATGTGCACCGATTGTCGTTCGCCCAAACCGTGCTGGTTGAAGCCGCCCGCCGTGGGATGGGAGTGATCGGGATGAAGGTCTTTGCCGCGGGTGCGCTGATCCAAGGGGCGCCGTCACCGCTATCCTCGGCAGGAGCCATGGGGTACGTATTGAGCCTTCCAGGAGTCTCGACTGTCATCATTGGCTGCTCGTCCCCGGCCGAGGTCGACGAGAATGCCGGCAACGCTCGCGCGTTTGTGCCTCTCGACGAACCGGCGATGCGCGTGCTAGAAGAAGGTACCCGGTCGCACGCGCGTCTGTTCACGTCATACAAGAAACCCGCTTGAGTAGATCCGAGGTCCATGAATGCCACGGCCGGAATCCGCTCTTGATGTGTATGTCAGACACTCGCGTGCCTGTCGCTCGGTTCGTTGATCGAGCGCGCTGGGGGGGTTAAACTTGCGCGTGAAGTTGAAGCCTCCGCCCCCTGCGGAGAACATAGCGCACGCCGCACACTCGGTGCCTCGTGAGTCTTTTTCGGTCGGTCTCGAGCATGGAAACATCGTTGAAGCCGAACTGGGTTGTCTCGAACCAGGTCGAGGTGATCCAGCGACCAGAGCTTGCCCAGGTCACGGTGCTGGTGCCAGGGGTCGCGCTCTGCCCACTTGTCGGCAGTCACAACGGCGCGAGTGATTTGTTCACGGGGCTCCTGACCCTTGCACCCAACGTTTCTTACCCGCTGTACGCGCGGGCGCATTGTGAGGCCCTTTTGCTGTTAGAAGGTGAGGCGGCGGTCGATGTTGAAGATCGGCGCTATCGTCTTGGGCTGCTGGACGCCATCACGATTCCGTCGCGGCTGCCGCGCCGGGTGGTCAACCTTTCCAAAAAACGCCCTGCTTCGGTCCACGTTGCGATGGCCACTGCGAACCCAGAGCAAACCTGGGTCAATGGCAGGTTCACGCCTGAGGAGCAGCCACCAGGCGCAACCGGTCGTGACGGGGCAGAACAACTCAGCCGTAACAACCCCAAGGGTCGTTTCGAGCTTGCGCCTCGAGCTCAGTTCCAGGATCTGTTCGGCATCTCGTCCGGCGCGGTGGGAATCTGCGGTGGTTATGGCGTTTTCGAGCCGGGCGCGGTTGCCATGCCACCGCCACGAATTTGATGAATCGATCACGATCACGCAGGGCACGGCGACCTGCGTTGTTGAAGGTCGGCGCTACGAACTCTCCGGGAATGCCACGGCACTGGTGCCGCGAGGCCGCTGCCACTATTTCATCAATCTCACGCTCGAGCCGATGGCGATGATCTGGGTCTACGCTGGTGCAAAGCCTGAGCGTATCGTCGTGGACGAGACCTTCTGCCATCCCGAAAAAGCCAAAGAAGAATCCCGCGGGCGTTCTGAGAGTGTTCGCTGAACGTGCAGACACCGCTCGCGAAGCATCCACGAGAAAGCCAGGACGCTCCGGCCAGGGGTTGCAAACCTGAGCCACAGCTTGTCTGCGGCGATGGAATCCGGTAAAAATGGGATGAGTGAGCCCCAATTCGAGCGTATTGCGCCTTCGAATGACGAGTTCACTTCCGCTGCCGAACGTTTGCAGTCTGGAATGCGCGCCGATGGCTCGGCGTGTTGTGCTCTGGTTGCAATCGGTCGGTTCCTGCCTCACGTTGCCGCTGGTGGGTCCTGGGTGTTCGAGTGCCAGGCCGCCGGCGACGCCCTCCATGACCGAATGTTGATCTGAGTTTCAGCACCGGTCCACTCCCGATCCATTGTGGTTGGCTATCGGATGCAGACAATAGCGTCTTCTCGATTCGCTCGCTGCTGGCGCCGCGTGCCGATGGTATTCTTCGCGATTGGCGCGATGTTGATGCCGCGCGTGGTTACTGCCGATCCGGCACGTACGGGCGAGCAGATCTTCCGGCAGCAATGTGCGACTTGCCACGGGGCGGCGGGTGAAGGCACAGACGATCATTATCCGCTTCCGCTTGTCGGTGAAAGGTCGGTGGCTTCGCTCGCGCGCTTGATCGCAAAGACGATGCCTGAGGATGCACCTGGGGAATGCGTGGGTGAGGATGCCGAGAGAGTAGCGGCATTTATTTACGACGCGTTCTACTCGAAGGCCGCACAGGCCCGCAACAAGTTTCAACCGCCCCGGATCGAGCTCGCTCGCTTGACCGTTCGCCAGTATCGCAGCGCTGTTGCCGACCTGATCGGCAGTTTTCGTCCCGTGGTCCCCTGGGGCGAAGAGCGGGGTTTGAAGGCTGAATTCTCCAGTCGAGGCCGGCGGAGGCGAGACGGCAACAGCGGCGGAGGCTCGCTGAAACGAATCGATCCCGAGATCCGCTTCGATTTTGGAACGGACAGCCCGATCCCCGAGCAGAACGCGCACAAGGAGATTGCCAGGAGGTATCAGAGGCTTCCGTTGCTCTGGGTCCCTCTCGGGTTATTCCGGCAGTTCTCGCAGGACTTTCGGGCTACGTGGCAGGGGTCGGTGCTCGCGCCGGAGACCGGCGAGTACGAATTCCTCGTCAAAACGGAAAACGCGACGCGGCTCCTGGTCAACGACAAGGTTCGACCGTTGATCGACGCTTTGGTGAAGTCGGGCGACGACACCGAGTATCGTGGGTCAACCTATTTGCTTGGCGGACATGCCTATCCACTCCAGATCGAGCTATCTCGAAGCAAGGAAAAAACGTCGTCGATCGCGCTGGAATGGAAACTACCGCGACGCGCATTTGAACTGATCCCGCAGCGAAACCTTTCGACGAGCTCGCTTCCCGAATCGTTTGTGCTAAAGACCCCCTTCCCGCCCGATGATCGCAGCGCCGGGTACGAGCGCGGCACGTCGGTTTCCAAAGCCTGGGATCAGGCCACGGCCGATGCGGCCGTCGAGGTTGTCGGCTACGTCTTGGCCCACCTCAAGGAACTCTCCGGTGCGTCCGACGGCGCGTCCGACCGCGACGCGAAGCTTCGTGAATTCTGTCAGCGATTTGCGGAACGGGCATTCCGGCGCCCCTTGAACGCGGAACAAAAGGCATTTTTTATCGACCGCCAGCTCAAACAAGCAAAGGGCGCGGAGCCCGGCATCAAGCGGGTGATTCTTCTGGTTCTGATGTCGCCGCGTTTCCTGTATCGCGAAATTGGGCGCGACAACCCTGATAGCTATGATGTCGCGTCTCGTCTCTCGTTCGGCCTCTGGGATTCGCTGCCTGACCAGCCCTTGCTCGACCTGGCTGCTTCCGGCCAGCTTGCCACGCGGGAGCAGGTAGCCCGCCAGGCGGAACGGATGGTCACGGATTTGCGGGCACGTGGGAAGCTCCGCGATTTCTTGCTCCAGTGGCTGAAGGTCGACCAGGCTGCGGAAATCGTGAAGGACCCCAAGCGGTTTCCGCGGTTCAACGAAGCCATTGTCTCGGATCTGCGCACCTCGCTCGATCTGTTCCTGGAGGACGTGATTCGCGGCGACAGCTCAGATTTTCGCGAGCTCTTGTGCGCGGATTACGTGTATCTCAACGGCAGGCTCGCGCCGCTGTACGGGGCCGATCTCGCTCCCGGCACGCCGTTTCAGAAAATTCGCCTCGAGCCGCGGGAGCGAGCGGGAGTCCTCTCCCACCCTTACTTGATGGCGAATTTCGCTTATACCGGGACCAGTTCACCGATCCACCGGGGGGTCTTTCTCGCCCGTAATGTTCTGGGTCGGGTCCTTCGTCCGCCGCCCGAAGCCGTCGCACCCCTCGCGGCTGATCTGCACCCGGATCTGACAACGCGCGAGCGCGTGACACTTCAGACCAAGCCTGAATCCTGCCAGTCGTGCCACGGGATGATCAATCCTCTCGGATTTACGCTGGAGCGTTTCGATGCTGTCGGTCGATACCGAAACGAAGAGAAAGGGCGGCCGATCGAGGCGGCGGGATACTATGAAACGCGAGCCGGCGAGACGGTGAAATTCGATGGAGTTCGCGAGCTTGCATCATTCCTGGCCGCGAGCGAGGAAGCTCACACCGCATTCGTCCAGCAGTTATTCCATTTTCTGGTGAAGCAGCCGGTACGTGCTTTCGGCTATCAGCGCTACCGGACCTCAGGCGATTCTTCGAGGAACACAATTTTAATATTCGCCGGTTGATGGTGGAAATCATGGCAACGTCAGCTTTGACACGCCAGGGGTCCAAGCCGTAAACTCACGTAATGGTCGCGACATCTGTCGCCAGCCGCGCAATCCTGCCCAGATTGATCAATTTGCTCCGATTACCATCCGTATTTCCCACCGCATTCCGGAGTTCTGACGTGGCCCACCGAAGCAATCGGCGCGAGTTCATCCGTGACCTGGGCCTGGGCGTGGCGGCCCTCCCCTTCATCTTGAATCTCCCGAGTCTGGGATTCGCGAACCAAGAGCGCCGTAAGCAGCGTCTGGTCGTCATGTTCAGTCCAAACGGCGTTGTGCCTTCGGCGTTCTGGCCCGATGAAGAAGGGTCGTCATTCAAGCTCAAGGAGAGCTTGACGCCGCTTGGCCTTACCAGGACCGCACGCTGATCCTCAAGGGCGTCTGCGACCAGCTTCGCGGTGACGGTGACGACCACATGCGCGGCATGGGTTGTCTGTTGACCGGCATCGAGCTGTTCCCGGGCAATATTCAGGGCGGCTCTGATACGCCGGCCGGATGGGCCAAAGGGATCTCCATCGACCAGGAAATCAAGAATCAGCTCCAGAGCAAGACCGACACGCGCACTCGATTTGGATCGCTGGAGTTTGGCGTGATGGTGCCCGATCGCGCCGACACGTGGAGCCGGATGGTCTACGCCGGCGCGAACAAGCCGATCGCGCCGATCGATGACCCCTATCAGATGTTCAACAAATTATACGGGCGCATGAAAGACCAAGAAAGCTTGAAGAGCATTCTGGATGACCTCCAGGACGACCTGCACAAGGTTGGGTCGGTCGTGAGCTCTCAAGACCGGCAACTGCTGGAGGAACATGCCAGCTTCGTGCGAGAAATGGAGCAGGAGCTCAAGGATACGCGCAGCCAAGCGGTCGGGCACGCGGTTCCCGAGATCGAGCCGGGGGTGAAGCATGAGAATGCCAATATGCCCAAGATCAGCAAAATGCAGATTGACCTCATGGTCAACAGCTTCGCCGCGGATTTTGCCCGCGTGGCCACCCTGCAATTCACCAATTCGGTCGGCGGCGCCAGGATGCGCTGGATCGGCGTCGATGAGGGCCATCACGAGCTCTCTCACAACCCCGATAGTGACAAGAAGTCCCAGGAGAAATTGACGAAGATTAACAAGTGGTATTGTGAGCAAATGGCGTATCTTGTGAAGCGTCTTGCCGAGACCCCTGAGCCGGGCGGCGGTGGCAGCCTGCTGGACAACACCTTGGTGATCTGGACGAACGAGCTCGGCAAAGGCAATTCGCATACGTTGAACGATATTCCATTTGTGCTTGTGGGTAACGGCCTCGATTTCCGCATGGGCGCTCGCTCAAGTACAAGAAGGTGCCCCACAACCGGCTTCTGCTGGCTCTCGCCAACGGCATGGGCCACCATATCGAGAGGTTTGGCAACCCCAACCTGTGCGGCGGCGGGGTACTTTCGGGTCTGACCTGAGCGGCCGCGTGATTATCACGGCGTTGGAACGATTCCTTCGGCGTTGACGACCGGTGCAACGGCAATTGAACAGCCGTTCGAGAACGCTGATTCTGCCAGGCCCCGGCCGATGAGGAATGGCAAAGGGGGCGATGCGCAGACTCGCCGCCGCCCCCTGGCCAAGTCCACGTTCCAGCCTCAGAGCCCGAATTCCACCTTGTAACCATCCACTGAGACCCAGATCTCGCCATTGGAAATCCCGGCGCCAGGCTCGCGCCTTCCCAGCCAAATATTGGGACATAGACTTGGCCCGAAGCCGTAGCGCTACCGGCGTAGGTGATGGCACCGCCGGCAACACCGAAGGTCAAGCTCGCGTCCACGCTGCCGCGGATGTACTTGCTGCTGAAGCCCGCGTCCAGGCCGGCGGTGAAGCTAAAGCCGTAGGCTTGCGAGTCGCTCATCGTGAAGCTGGCCGATCCGGTTAACGGGCCGAGATTGACCTGGGCGAGCCGCCTGCAGCGTGAATTCGCCGTTGCCGGCCATTTTTCCCTGCAGGTCTACCGTGGAGCCAAGGACAGAGACATTGGCGTCGATGTAGACTCCCGTGTACAGCCTGGGGGCCGCCGGCCCCTTGCCGTGTGGAAGGCCAATCGAGATGGGCCCGCTTGTGGTCGTCAGGAACTGGGTTGCCGGGCCGGTCACGGGATAGTCGTGAGCGAGCACGACCTGGCTGCTTTCAGGCAGGCTCGCGATGTTCGTCGTGCTGGTCAGGTCAAGGAAGAACTCACCGCCGGGTCGGACAGCCACGTCCAGGTCAAGGGTCGGTAAGGTGCCCAGCTTGGTGAGGAATGTGTAAACGGGCGTGAGTGTGGCCAGCGGCGTGCCTGCGAACGGATTGGCGGTGCCGCCACGGAAGTAGAAGCTTTCGGTCGGGCCGTCGTAAATCAGCGAAGCGTGGCCGACTGGCAGCACGGCGAGGTTCTGCGGATCGCCGGCTTTGCCGTTGGTCCAGTTCAGCACCTGATCGAGAAAGCTGCTTGTCCCGGTCGGCAAGGAGAGGATTTCGTTGCCGACCCACCAGCTTGCGTCCTGTTGATAGCTCGCGAAGGGGTTGAGATCGAGCGTACCGTTGACCGCGATCGTGAGATTGCGGAAGACCTGGCTGAGGTGCTGAACCAGCGGCGTACCGCTCGCGGCGAGGACGCTGGCGTACGAGGAACTGAATGCAGCGGTCAACTCGGCCGCGGATACGCCCGTGCCCCCGAGGAACTGGCCGGTGTGGTTGGGGTCGAGGTTCAGCACAATCTCGCCCGCGATCGTTGAAGGAATCGCGGTGATCGCCGTCGTATTCACGGACCCTTGCAGTACCAGGTTCCCGCTGACGGTCGTGCCGGTGTATTGCGAAGGAGCGTCAACCGGCGTGTAAGGGATCAGACCTTGTTGCGAGAAGGCGATCCCGGTCAAGGAAACAGGGCCCAGGGGGAGCGAACCGACGGCCTTGCCTTCGAGGTACAGCGCCGGGTCGGCGGGATCGCAGACGAAGCTCAGGACATTGGTCGCGCTGGTGCCGAGCGGATTGATCGTGAAGTAGAGATAGGGGACGGCGTTGTCGACCGGCGCTTGCGTGGCTTGCACAACGGTGTTGTTGCCGAGGGCAATGCCGGCCGCGCCGCCGATCGTGAGGTCGCAGGTGACGTTTTCTTTGAGCGAGCTCAGATTGAATCCGAACACGCTCCCGACTTTGGAGACCATGGGACCGGTTTTGATCGTCACCGGAATATTCATGCTTGAGATCGCGCCAAACACCTGGCCATTGACCTGAGCCGCCGTGGTCAGGGTGCCTACTTGTCCGGCCGCGATGCCCAGCTTTATCGGCCCGGCGGCCGACTGAAGTTCGAGCGCACCGGTGGCGGTGTAGGTGGAGGAGACCAGACCATTCGTGCCCGTGCTGGTCGTCTGATGCCAGTTGCCGCTGATTCCGAAGCCATAGCCCGTGGGGCCGGTCACGTCGAGCGTGTTTCCGGAAAGCCAGGCATAGAGCGAACCCGTTTGCGCCAGGGTCGCGACGCTCTGTGTCCCTTGGGCGAGTGCCAGGCGATGCAATTCGAGTGAATACGCACCCACGGGAATCAGGCCGGAGACCGAGCCGGTGACCTCGGCGTAGTATGTTCCGCTGGTGGTTGCGCGAAATCCGCAGGGTGCATTCGGGTTGCTCGTATCCAGTACCATCCCGCTGCCGTTGAGGATACGCAATTGACCGCTCGCAGAAGCGCCGAACGAGGTGATCAGACTCACCTCAGACTGCAGATAATCACCCTGCTGCAGTTGAAAGGAGAAGAGCTGGGACGTCTTGACCGCGCTCAGGCTTCCGGTGATGACGTCACGGGGCTCGACGGTAAGGTTGACGGCCGTCGCCGGCGGCAACCCCAGAAACGGGCTGCCAAACTGCGAAATGCCACCTGGTATGCCGCTCAGCGAAGTCATGGCCAGACGCTCTTCAAGGAGGTCGTATCGGGCGCGAAAGCGGGAGGTGCGAGCACGAGCCGATTTTCGGACGCGGTTCTTGGCGAATAGGTTGCGGATCATTGGACTCTCCTTCGCGGTTGGTGGTCACGGTTTAGCCGGCTCTGCAACCTTGTACGGTGGGCGTGACAACCGCTGGATTTTTCTTGATTGATACTGGGCCGAGTCCATCTCGAGAGTCGCCGGATGGTCGCCTGAGATCTCTCAGTCCGCACTGGTTTGACGCGGCTCTTGGCGCATTAGCGCGGGCTAGCGTACCGTTGTGGGCGGGGATAGAGCGAGATCCGGATGGGTTGGAGCGTCGAACAATTTGATGTCGGGATTGAATAAGCAGGTAGGGAAATGCTGTCTCAGATTGTGGCATTGATCCTGATCAATGCACCGGCCCAGGCTGCCAGCTCGGTCCCGGACCAATCGCCACGGTTCAGGGCCCATCTAGCGATCGAGTCGTTCGGCTATCACGGCGTAAGCCTGGATGATGGGCCGCTCCGATACCAGGTCAGCGCTGCGTGCGAGGACTACCTTCGGATCCCCAACGATGACTTGCTCAAGGGATTCCGCCGGCGAGCCGGGAAGCCTGCGCCGGGGTCAGAGCTTGGCGGCTGGTATTCGTCTGATGTCTTCCACGTCTTCGGCCAGATCCTCTCCGGCCTGGCTAGGCTATACGCGGTGACTGGAGACCTCGCTTGCCGCGAGAAAGCAGAAGCTCTGCTCGATGGCTGGATGGAGTGCCTCGAGCCGGACGGATACTTCTTCTACTCTCGGAAACCGAACGCCCCGCATTACATTTACGACAAAATGGTCGGCGGTCTCGCGGACCTGGTCATCTTCTGTGATAGCAAGAAGGCGGCCGTGGCGCTTAAAAAGGTCACCGGCTGGGCGGAGAAAAACCTCGATCGGTCAAATCCCTACGCTTTTGGCGGGACCGAGTGGTACACGCTCAGCGAAAACCTCTACCGCGCCCGCACCGCGACCGGCGACCAGGCCTACAGCACCTTCGCGGCGGTCTGGCACTATACCGAGTACTGGGATATCTTCGCGCGCAAGGGCGATCTCTTCGGCGACCGCGGCAACGGCCGTCGAACCGATATGTACCACGCGTACAGTCACGTCAACAACCTCGGCGGCGCGGCCCAGGCGTACCTACACACGGGCGACCGGCGTTTCCTCGATACTTTGATTCACGCCCACGACGACCTGGTGGCCCACCAGTGCTTTGCGACCGGCGGGTTTGGTCCCGACGAGCAGCTTCTACCCCGCCACCTCTGGCGGCGAAAGACAGACTACTCCCACAATTCGTTCGAGACGCAGTGCGGCGCCTTCGCTGTATTCAAGCTCTGCAAATACCTGATGACAATCACCGGCGAGGCGCGATACGGCGATTGGATGGAGCGTCTCGTCTACAACGGCATCGGGGCGACGATCCCGATGTCTCCCGACGGTCTCGTGTTTTACTATTCCGACTACTGTGCACTCGGCGGGACCAAGCGCAACCACTCCGTCGGGTGGTCGTGCTGTACCGGCACACGTCCGATCGCGCTGGCCGACCTGCACGACCTCGTTTACTTCCACGGGCCGGACGACCTGTACGTCAACCTGTTCGTGCCCTCGACCGTGGCCTGGAATCGCGCGAGCGGTCCGGTCACGATCCGTCAGCGCACGCGGTTCCCCGAGGCGGAATCGACGGAGCTGACGATCAGCTCGCGTCGACCGGCGAAGTTCGGCCTGAGGCTGCGCGTACCCGCGTGGCTGGCGAGTCCGCTCGTGCTTGCAGTCAACGGTACGTCTGTTCCCACCGAGGTCGATCCACTCGGATGGGCTGTGCTGCGTCGCGAGTGGCAAGACGGTGATCGCGTCGCGATTCGCCTGCCGATGAAGTTTAACGTCCGGCCGCTCGACACTTCGGCTCGGTTCCCGGCGGTGATCGTGCGCGGTCCGGTCGCTCTGGCGGTGCGCTCGCCGGCAGGGAACGCGAGGAAACTGCTCGAAGAACCGAATCTGGATCAGGTGCTCATGCCCGTCCCGGGCGAGGCCTTGACCTACCACACCCGCTCGGACGACGACCTGCTCGTTCGGCCGTTTTATGCGTTCAAGCAGGGGGAGCCTTACTTCCTGTATCTCGATCCGAATCGCTATTCGCATCACCTTGCCCAGTTCTCGGGTGAGGGTTGGCGGGGATCAGAGGTATTTCGTTACAACGACCGGGTCGGGGCATCCGTCGCTTTTGCGTTCACGGGGACCGGCATCCGCTGGATCGGCTACCGCTTTGACGATGCGGGCACGGCTGAGGTTCGCATCGATGGCCAGCCGGTCGCCGAGGTTGAGCAGTACGCGCCGCAGGCGCAACGGGCCTTTCGAATGGATCAAGGGCGGTTTAGGTACCGGCAGCCACCGGCTCACGCTCACGATCCTCGACAAGAGGCCGGCGTCTTCCAAGGGCCGTTTTGTCAACGTGGCCGGATTTGAGGTCATTCCCTGACGCTGGCCCGCATCTGATGTCGTTGCAGGCGACTTGGTCGCAGCTCATTCCGGATCCGAGACTTGCCGGTGCGCGAGCCCATTGGTCAGCACCAGCGGCAATACATTCTCCAGCAATCGCCGAAGGCTGTCTCGCACAACGTTGTGCGCGAGCCCGGCCCAGCGTAGCTCGACGTTGGCGACATCGAACGGCACTTCCTGATAGAGCGCGCACAACTGCCCGCGCGACCGACTCCGGTCCACCGACGATGAAATTGATGGGATGCGCGCAGAGGTCCGAGGGCCTCGCCGGCTCTGGTGTCTCAGCGGCGATCTTGCCTTCTTGCCGGAAGCGCCGCCACAGGATTCGGAGAGCCGGCTCGGCCTGCGTGAAGGCTGTCTCGTCGTTCGGGCCGACGAACACCGGGCGATTGGCGGCAATCAGTCCCGTTCCTCCAGCCGCGCGGTAGTGAGTCTGATAGTCGCGGTATTGAGCCGGTGTCCGCAGGTGCGAGAAGAGCATGTTGAAGTTGAGTGCACCCGCGATACGTGCTGAACTCTGGCTGTTGACGGCGACCCATGAGCGCGCGGCAAGATCCGTCCGCGCGACAGGAAGAGCGCGGTGCGGCGGGATCGAAAAATCGCGCCCCGTATCGTCTGTACCTGTTTCGTTTCCAGCCCATGCGGCGCGAATGATCCGAAGTGCCTCCGCGAAGCGGGCATGGCGCTCGTCGTCAGCCGTCTCGCTGAGGCCGAAGAGATTGAATTCCTCCGGCGTACTGCCACTTCCAAATCCGATGGCCATTCGGCCTGCCGTGAGCAGGTCGGCGACAGCCACCTGTTCGGCGACGTCAAGCGGATGATGCAAATTGAGACAAATGATCGCGGTGCCGAGACGGATTGTTCGCGTCTGGCTGGCCAGGTGGAGAGCGAAGAGCAAAGGGGCGGGCATATGCCCATGATGCGCGTGGGCATGATGCTCCGAAAACCACGCGTAGTGCGCGCGCAAGATGATCGGCCAGTCGAACGAGATCGGCCACCTCATCGAAGATCACCGCCGACGACTGGTCACGCGGCCCCTCGAGGTGGTCAGTCAGGCCGATCTGAAATAGGTTCAACGTTCGTACCTGTTGTAGCTCGAGCGCGGGGCTCCTCTGGCCGTCCGCTCATGCGATCAGCTGATTGATGACGTTCCCGTGCACGTCGGTTAGCCGAAAGTCGCGGCCCTGGAAGCGGTAGGTCAAGCGTGTGTGGTCGAGGCCCATGAGGTGGAGGATCGTGGCCTGGAGATCATGGACGTGCATCCGATTTTCAACGGCATGATATCCGAGCTCATCGGTCGCTCCGTAACTGATGCCGGATTTGACACCACCGCCCGACATCCAGATCGCGAATGCGTGCTGGTTATGGTCGCGTCCCAGCCATTTAGAGCCGTTGCGTTCCTCGTTCATCGGCGTTCGGCCGAATTCTCCGCCCCAGACGATCAAGGTTTCGTCAAGGAGCCCGCGCTGTTTGAGGTCCTTGATGAGGGCGGCAACCGGCCGGTCTGTTTCGCGGCAACGATCGACGAGGCCGTAACGGATGTCGTTTGACTGGTCGTTGCCGTGCTGGTCCCAGCCCCAGTGATAGAGCTGGACGAATCGCACCCCACTTTCGACGAGCCGCGCGCGAGCAAGCAGTTGTTGGCGAAGGCTTTCTCGCCCGGCCGCGTGCCGTAGAGCTCGTGGATTGCGCGGCTCCTTGGTGATGTCCATCAACTCCGGGACGCTGGTTTGCATCTTGTAGGCCATCTCGTACTGCGCGATGCGAGTAATGATCTCGGGGTCGCCCACGGCGTCGAGGTGGAGTTGATTGAGCGCCTGGATCTTGTCGATCGACCGCCGGCGTTGCTCGCGGCTCATGCCGGCGGGATTAGAGAGAAAAAGCACCGGATCCCCGGACGATCGCAACTGGACGCCCTGGTGTATCGTCGGCAGAAATGCGCTTCCCCAGAGTGACGCACCCCCATCCGGTGCGGCCGTACCTGAGACAAGCACGACAAAGCTGGGTAGCTCGTGGTTCTCGGTCCCGAGACCGTAGGATAGCCAGGAACCCATGCTCGGCCGGCCGAGCCGCGCCGACCCGGTGTGGACGAATAGCTGGGCGGGCGCGTGGTTAAACTGGTCAGTGTACATCGAGCGGACGATCGCGATGTCATCGGCCACGGTCGACAAGTGAGGCAGGACGTTCGACATCACCTGGCCCGACTTCCCGCGTGGTGCGAACCGGTGCGGCGAGCCCAGCAGCTTGGGCTTCCCCTTGATGAACGCGAATTGCTGGCCCCGAACGTACGAATCGGGGCAGAGCTGCCCGCTCAGCTCGTTGAGCTTCGGTTTGTAGTCGAACATGTCGAGGGTCGACGGAGCGCCGGCCATGTGCAAGTAGATGATGTTCTTGGCCCGCGCGGTGAAGTGTGGTGACCTGGGCCGGAGCGGATCAGCCGGGCTCGGCGGCGGCTCGGCCGTGCGCCCGTCGTTCAACAGAGACGCCAGGGCGATTGCTCCGAGGCCGGTTACTGAGTCCTTGAAGAGCTGCCGCCGCGTTTGCGCCTTCGTGATCTCTTCCCACGCGTTCACCGAAAACCTCCTCTGGTCGGATATCGTCTCGATTGGACCAGGGTTTGGTCCGAGGCCGGCCGCGGTTCTTCAGAGGGCTCGCGTCATGGGAGCGGCCTTCCAGAAGCGGCGGGGCCTGCATCGTCTTTTCGCGGTTATCAGCCTTTGGTCACAGTCTCATCGAGGTTCAAGAGCACGTTAGCCACCACAGTCCAGGCGGCAAGCGCAGACCTGTCCGCGTCGGCAGCACCGGCCGTCGCGATTGCGGCTGATTTCGTCATGGCTTGGGCGGCACCCGGATCGCGGCGGTAGCGCTCGTGATTCTCCTGGTAGAGATCAACCAGGTGGCCGAGCTCGGCAGGAGTGGGTTGGCGGGCAAGCACAAGCCGGAACGCGTGACGGGCGGCGGCCTCGGGTGCCCCGTTTGTCTCCGCGAGGATCCGCCCGGCAAGGGCCGCTGCAGGTTGGAAAAAAGCCGGGTCATTCAGCGTCGCCAGCGCCTGGAGCGGCGTGTTGGTCCGCGCCGGCGCTCGCAGCAAACCTCACGGCTGGGGGCATCGAACGCGATGAATGCCGGATAGGGAGCCGAGCGGCGCCAGAACGTATAAAGGCCCCGGCGAAACTGGTCGCCGCCATGGCTTTCGTCCCAGCGTTCGCTGCTGTACGGGGCGAACCAGATCCCATCGGGCTGGTAGGGGAAGACGCTGGGGCCGCCCAGTGTCCGCTTCAAGAGTCCGCTCGCGGCGAGGGCCTGGTCGCGTAGCATTTCGGCCTCCATACGAAACCGTGGCCCTCTGCTGAAGAGGCGGTTGTACGGGTCGCGCTCGAGCTGAACGGGAGTGACGCGCGACGATTGGCGATACGTCGCGGAAGTCACGATGAGCCGATGCATTGCCTTGGAGTTCCACCCCTGGCGGACGAATTCGCTGGCAAGCCAGGCGAGAAGCTCGGGATGACTTGGGGGCTCACCTTGCACGCCGAAGTCTTCACTGGTCTCGACGATTCCCCGGCCGTAATACTGCGCCCAAACGCGGTTCATGATCACGCGGCCCACAAGCGGGTTGCGCGGATCGACCAGCCACCGCGCCAGGCCCAGTCGATTGGGTGGCTGATCCTTGGCAAGGGGGTGCAGAACCTTGGGCACGCCGGGCGAGACCTGCTCGCTCTTGACGTTGTAGCTACCACGGAGCAGGACGTGTGTCGCTCGCGGCCGGGCAAGCTCCTGCATGACCATCGTGGTTGCCGGACGAACCTTCGCCTCTTGTTTTTTCAGAGAGGCAATCTTCTCGTTGATCGACTTCACCCGAAACAATGCGCCTTCCTTCATCACCAGCTCGAGCTTGGCCTGCCATCGGGCCAGCTCAGCGCGAATCGTTTCTTGTTCCGCCGCTTGCGCGGTCGTGGCCACCGGGATTTCCGGCGCTGGCCGTCCACCGCCGTCCTCGGTGTTGTTAAAAAATGCGAACAGTTGGAAATACTCTTTCTGAGCGAATGGATCGTACTTGTGGTCGTGGCATTGCGCACGCGATCGTCGTTCCCATCCAGACCTGGGTCGTTGTATTAACCCGATCGATGACGGCCGCGACCCGGAATTCCTCATCGTCAACGCCACCCTCGGTGTTGATGATCGTGTTCCGGTGAAACCCCGTGGCAATGCGCTGGGAGATCGTCGCACCGGGGAGTAGATCCCCGGCAATTTGCTCGATCGTGAACTGATCGAACGGCAGGCCTTGATTGAAGGCGCGGATCACCCAGTCGCGATACAGCCAGATCGAACGGCTTCCATCCTTTTCATAGCCATTGGTGTCGGCATAGCGCGCCTGGTCGAGCCAAGGGCGCGCCTGGCGCTCTCCAAAATGAGGCGACGCGAGCAGTCGATCGACAACTCTCTCGTAAGCACCGGGATCGCAGTCGTGCTCAAACGAATCCACCTCGACGGAAGTCGGGGGAAGGCCGATCAGGTCGAGAGTGACGCGACGAATCAACGTGGCGCGATCAGCCTCGGGTGAGGGCCGTAAACCCTCGCTCTCCAGGCGGCCCAGAACGAAATGATCGATCCGGTTCCGTGGCCAGCTTCGATCCTTCACGAGGGGTGCCGCGATGCTCGACGGCAGGGTATAAGACCAGTGGCCTTCCCACTTCGCCCCTTCGGCAACCCACCGGCGAACGAGTTCGATCTGCTGGTCGCTGAGTGGCTTCTTGAACTTGGGTGGCGGCATCAGCTCATCGGCGTCGTCGGCAGTGATGCGACGGATCATTTCGCTATCATCAGGCTGTTTCGCCACGATCACGGCATAGCCGGAGCGGTCGCGAAATACGTCCTCCCCGCGATCCAGACGGAGTTCTGCCTTCCTTGCCTTCTGGTCCGGTCCATGGCACTGGTAGCAGTGTTCCGAAAGGATTGGCCGGATTTCGCGGTTGAAATCGACGGGATTGCCGCCGAGCGCCGGTGTGCCGCCCAGCGTGCTCGCGATCCAAGCGTACGTCAGCAGAATGACACCGAACCGCGCGGGTCGCGGACTTGAACGCTGCATCTCGCGGGAGCCTCTGTACACCTGTGATCCGACGAACTTTCACCGGCCTATTATACTCAGGCCGTGGTCGATGTTGCGCCGGAGTGGGCTTCACCGCGTTATATCTGCTGCAAGACGGAAACGCCGAAGTGCGACCGAGCCCTTGAATGAGGAGGCTGGGCGCGAGGACCGACACGCCTGGGAGTTCAATGATCGGGTGACGGGGACTTATTGACAAACTCGAGCGATTTCTCGATCAGGATTTCACCCGTCATTTCTCCAAGCGAAGTACGCGAAACGTAGTCGTACCGCGGAAAGCTCTGGAAGTCGACCTTGGTCAGAATATAGCCGAACGCCTCATTCGTCAGTCCGAACAACAAGTTGTGCTTGCCGTGCATCTTGCGTTTGAGGTAGAAGCCGATATTCGGCAACGCCTCGCCGGGAATAGTCAGGATCTGGGCATCACCCAGGTTGACAAGATTGACCCGCGCGTTGACCGAATGATCGTCGTTGCGCGGATAATTGAGCGGCGATCCCGTCACCACAGCCCACATGGGCGCCGACTCGACAGGAAAGCGCACCGTGATCGAGTCGCAGAAGAGGCCCGGGTCTTTCTGCTCCGGAGCGTCCTTGATGAGACGCAGCGCTTCGTCCGCCATCAGCTGGCCAATCCGCAGGCATTCCTCCCACGAGCGTGCGTCGTGCCAGTAGGCACGATCGCGGTCCTTGGGCTGGTCCAGATTGCGGTTGTCGGCGGTGACCATGCCCCCTTGAGCGCTATTCATGAAGAGCGCAGTGCCGCCGGTGGTCGACGAAAGCTTATCGCACAGGGGGCCGATCAGGTCCGGGCTGAGAATGCCGACGTCATTGCCGAGCACCTCCGGATGCACCGCGTAATTGACGAGCGTGGCGATGGTCTTGCCCTGCGGGCTGATCGCCTGGATCACGCTCATCCGCCGGTCATAGAGATCGGGCGCGTAGTAATTGTATGCGATCTTCCCCTTGGCCTCGCCGGTCGCGATCCGGATGGTGGCCGGCTCGAGACGGTCGACCGCCTCATTGACGGCCTCGGCCGCCAAGTTGCACACAAAGTCCATGTACTTGAGGTCACCTGTGTGTCCGCCTTGCCCGTCAGGGAACGCGTAACAATCAGGGGCACTGTGCGTATGGGTCGAGCCGATGAGAATCCGATCCGGCGCGATGCGGCTGACCTTGGCTCGGACTCGATCGCCTAACACCGACGGAAAGCCGAGCAGATCAAGCGACACGACGGCGACGGAAATCTCGCCCTTCCGAAAGACGATCGCTCGCGCCGTGAGCTCGCCTCGTTTTTCGCGGGACGGATTCGGTGCTCCCATTCCGCCTGACACCGGCAAGAGCGGGTTCGGCGTGATCACACGCACCGCAGCGCCAACCCGCAGCTCCGCGCCCGCCGCGGTAACTTCCCCGAGTGCGAGGGCACCGATGCACAAGCACACGAGAGCACAGCGTTTTGCCACAGCAAGCGTCCTGACGGTACGAGTCATCGTTCTGCCCCTTCCCGGTTTTTTTCAGGGCTTCTTTCCCCGTTTGATATCAACCTTCTCTTTCTATTTTGCGGAGACTCGTGCCGTCAAGCGAATTAACTCGAAGGTTTCGGAATTCCAGCCGCTGGCTCCCGGCATTTGCAGCGTGTTCCAGCGGCGCGCACTCACGCCGCTGGATCACGACCCTATTCGAAACGCGCGCGATCAGCGCAGCAACCGAGATCGGCGCAAGACAGGTGGTCAACTTCCGCGCTTGGCCGGCTCCGTCGGCAGCGAAGCTGTCCTTTCAATCCACGCGCGGCACACTTCGAGGATCGCAGGATTAAACGTACCATGCTGGCTGGACTGCGAGCGCTCGAAGCTCTCGCGGCGCGAGGTGGCGCGGTTAAATCCGTGATCGATACCGTCAAGCGCGAGAAATGTTCCGTGACCGGGATGGTCGCGGTTGACGATCCGCTCGATCAGCGCATGATCGTCTTCGTTGGAGACGAAATCGCCCTGGCCCCAGATCGCAAGCGCATGGCCGTCAAACGAATCCCACGCTGCCCCCAGATTCTTATCGGCGAGCTGGCGAAAGAAGGTCAAGCTGCGATCGAAGCAGTACCCGTCCTCGGTGACGCTCTGCTCGAGCCGACCACGGAGGTGTGGGTAGCGCTCGGCGATGACCTTCGGAGGTAGTTTTTCCACAAACAGGTAGACCAGGAGCGCGGCATCGAATCGCAGGTCACGGTCGATTGTCGATGGCTCAGACCTCGCTAGCTCCATCTGCCGCCGGCCATTTTCAAGCATGTACTCGGTCCAGGTCCTCGTGATTGTGCCGTAGGCAATGATCCCCCTGACCGGGACCTCGGCGGCCAGCAACGGCGCCATGACCCCCCCCATGCTATGGCCGAGGATGAAGACCCGTTCGGCGTCGACGTCGGTACGTGCCTTGAGCATCTTGAGCGCCTCGCGGTAACCGTCGAGCTCCGTGTCGAAGTCGACGTCGCGCGCAGGACCCCCCTCGCTGTCACCGCAGCCGGGTTTGTCGACCCGTAGCGTTACAAATCCGTGGCGCGTGAAGTCGTCGGCGAACGTTCTGTAGGAAGAAAGCTCGCCCACTGGATTGTCGATGGAAAACGTTCCCACACCTTGAATCAGGAACAAGGCGGGGTGTTTTCCTCCGGTCCTGGGACGGGTGATGATCGTTCGCAAGCGGCCCGCACGGGCCATCACCGAATCGTAACTGATGTCGTAGGCGTCGCTTTTCTCCAGCGGTCGCCCTTTGAGGGTCACATTCTCGGTGCGAAGGGCTTCGCCGCGGCGAAATGAAAGCGCAATCGAGGCACCTGCCTTGCGCCCGGCCAGCGCCTTGACGAACGCGCCCGCTCCGTCGATCTTCGCCCCGTCGAGTGATAAGAGGACGTCGCCGGTTTTGAAGCCGGCCGCCTCGGCGCTCGAGCCCGGGATCACCTGCTCGATCAATGTTCCTGCGCCGGCTTCAAGCTTCAGACGCTCGCGCACGTCGTTCGAGACCGGCGCAACCTCCGCGCCGAAAAACGCTCCCCTCGTCAGATCAACGCCTGGCTCGGTGGAGCCTTCGTGGACGGGAGCGGAAGCCGAAGTCAGCGATGAGACCGTCGTGATCACCGCGAACACAAATGCCGCCAGCATGGAACAGTCCTCCCGAGCTCGTTTTGACCCCAGCAACTCGCTGCACCAACGCGCATGTCACGGCTTTCAGCGCCGTTGCGCCGAGTAACGTGCGGCAAATCCAGTCCGAAGGGGATCCCAAAGGCCGCAGAACCTGAAGGTTCACGACCGAAGAGACGTCACAGCGCCGGCGATCCAGAGACACTCAAGCCGCGTTGCAACTCATTAGCATGACGTCAAATGCGACCACAGGCCAGTTCTGGCGGCGCCCCAGCGCGGCGGTTGACATCGCGATCGTCGAGACCCGCAGCAACAGTCAGTGTGGATCGTGGCGCCGGCGTCGCGCACTTGCGCCTGGCACGCATCATGCAATCCCGAGAGTCTCGCCTCTCAAACGGACACGGGCGCAGTCCGCCAGAGCGAACGCGCCCGATCGTGCCGGGTCAAAACCTGAGTTGAACGACGAGTCCGTGGCTCAATGGGCCGCAACCGGCGTCGCGGTCCAGAGAGACAATACGTCGTCGCTTCCTCGTCGCGGAATTCCATTCTGGCTCATCAGCGGCTCGGTCGCGTCCAGCAGTGCTTTCCGGCGGAACACGAGTGTCTCGGAACCGCTCTCGGCGAAGCGAATCGTGAGAAACTCATCCTTGCAGTCGCGCAGAGTTTCAATCAGGTGGCGCAGGCTCCGGACGTCCGTTCCGTTGATGGACTTCACGACCTGCCCGAATGGTTCGCCGTAGCCCTTGGTCATCCGGTGGGGAAGCATCGAAGCAGTCACGACCACCAGTTCCTCGCCTGGCTCCTTGGTGCGATCGTTCGCCCGCTTCACCATCGGGCTGTTGCGGCCCATGATTCCGGGAGTGTACCGATAGTACAGGCTGAGCGCATCCGCCATGACCGGGGAGAACACCAGCGGGCCAGCGACGAAGTAAGAGGGCTGACGGCCGTCGTAGCTGCGGATCAGACGGTCGTCGGTACGTTCGACCGGCACGCGGACCTCGCGTGTGCTTCCGGCCCGGAAGACTTGCAGCGGTACCGAACCGTCCTTCGCCAGCTTGGGTACCAGGTAGCAGAACGACAGCCGCAAATTGTCGCGGACCTGGACCATCCCCTCGTTGTCGATCGGCTTGTCGCCGATCGCGGTGACCACGTCGAACTCCTGAAGAGGGTAGGTGGAATCGTGTCGCCGCGGCTCGCGGACCATGATCCCACGGACAGACTTGGTCAACCCGAGCTTGGCCCGCAGCGCCTCGTTCTCCAGAGTCTGCCACTGCTCAAACAGCCCAGGCTTGCCGTCGTAGCGGCCATCGGCGACGTCGGCCAGAAAGTCGTCGATTTCCTCGTTCGGGATCACGTAGCCGACGTTCTCGGCCGCGGCGACTCCGTAGACCAATCCGGCCATCTTGCCATCAACCATCGCCGGCCCGCCGCTGTTACCCGGATTGATCGCGGCGTCAACCTGGATCCGCAATCCGAACGAGCCCGTGTCGTAATACGCGTAATCAACGCGTGACACGATTCCCTGGGTGGTTGAGAGGCTGATGCCGCCGACCGGAAATCCCTTGACGACGACGCGTGCCGAGACCTCCGGTAGTTCGCCAGATCGAGGCAAGGGTGGCCGCTTTGCGAAGAACTCGCTCTCCGCCGGGTCAATCGTCAGGACCGCCAGGTCGATCCCGGGCCCGACCGCGGCGACCTTGGCCTCGACCCGATCGCCCCCCTGGCCGGGCTGCACGTAGACCTCGTCCGCATAGAGCACGAGATGGGCGCTGGTCAGGATTCTCTTACCGTCCATGACCACGCCAGTGCCGCCAACCTCCATCGGGTTTTGCCGGGTCCAGGGCCGCACTGGATTCGGCAGGCGCATCACGCTCGTGATCCGCACGATCGAATCCTCGGGGCCAGCCGCACCCGCCGGCACGCCCACGGCCGTCAACAAGCCCAACAGAGCTGCCAGCCATCGCATTGTGATTTTCATCGGCTCTCCCCTCTCAGCCCCAAAGTCGATCCCGGGTCGCTGTGCCATCGTCGCCCTCAACTGATTGATACGCACCATCGCCCGAAAACTTACAAGCGAAGGATGTCGGGTTGAGGATTCTTGACAGGCGTTCAGGCGTCGAATAGTTTGCGATGACGTCGAATGAGTTTGCCCGCGGCTGTAGTCAGTGCGACGCAAGCCGCGCGTTGCATTCGGAAATCTGGATAAGGAAAAGCGAGAGAGGTGATTCCATGGGACGTACGCTCGGATTCACGGCATCCGTCATAGCGCTGCTTGTTCTAGGCGTTCTGGCCGTGCTGCCTGCGGCCAGTGCCGAGGACGACACCCCTGCCAAGGCGGGCATCGATGCTAAAACTGCCTTCGGGCGGATCAAGACCTTGGTTGGAACATGGAAGAGCCAGATCAGCGATGAGCACCAAGCAGCCAAGAAGGATGGACACGAAGAGCTGGACAAGGGGGGTAGCTCGGTCACCTATAAGCTGACCGGCGCCGGCAGCGCCTTGGTCGAGACACAGTTTCCCGGTGCGCCGCACGAAATGGTGTCCATCTACCATCTCGACGGCGACGATTTGCGAATGACCCATTACTGTGCCGCGAAGAACCAACCGCGGGTCAAGCTCGATCGGGCTAATTCGACTGCCGACCACCTGATCTTTGTCTTCGACGGCGGAACGAACTTTGACCCCGCAAAGGACATGCACATTCACAGCCTGGAAATCAAGTTCCTCGCGGACGGCAAGGTCAGTAGTGCGTGGGACGGATACATGGACGGCAAGAAGGCCTCGACAACCACGTTTGTCTTGACGCGGAAGTGAGCTTGAGCAGCCGGTCCACGAACCTGGGTGAGATTATTGAGCGAGCACGCCATCGGAAGCCAACCTCCCCCGCAGGTCTTTTCCACTCTCAATTCGACCATGGCCTCGCCAGGACGAGCGTGGCCATGGCCTGCCCGAAATCCCGCTGCGCCGAGCGATTCGCCTTTCTGACCTGCACGAGCAGCAGGGTTCCTCTTCGACACCAGTTTTGCCCGCTCGAACCGCCGCGGTAACCATCACGCCGAGGTTCACGGTATTGCCCCGCGTTGTCGCCGATCTGCCGTTGGACGCGACCATCGAAGGACTGCTGCGCGATCAGGTCGAGCTGCTGCCATGGCCGAGGCGCTCGCGGGGAACCTGAAGGTGGTCGACGGGATATACACTTACGGTCACCCCTGTGTCGACGCAGCCATGCTCAGCCGGCTGACCGGGTTGAAAGTGATCAGCAATTACGGAGTTGGGGTCGATCACATCGATCTTGTTGAGGCACGGGCGCGGGGTATCCCGGTGGGAAACACGCCGGGTGTCCTCGAAGCGACGACTGCCGACATCGGTTTTGGGCTGCTACTCGCCTCGGCGCGGTGCATTGTCGAAGGCGATCGCTACGCCCGCTCCGCTGAGTTTACCCGATACGATCCGGGTTATATGCTCGGGCGTGAAGTCCACGGCAAGACTCTGGGAATCATCGGCATGGGACGGATCGGCACAAAGGTCGCCCGCCGTGCGCTGGGCTTTGACATGGCTGTGCTCTATCACAACCGCCGTCGGGACGACGATGCGGAACGCGCAATGAACCCACACGTCAGATTCGCGGCCCGTGACGAACTGCTCACGCAATCCGACTACGTGATGCTCTGCGTGCCGCTGACGGACCAGACTCGCGGCTCCATTGGCGCAACCGAGCTCAGCATGATGAAGCCGAGCGCAACCCTGATCAACATCGCGCGGGGCGCCGTCGTCCACACCGATGCGCTCACCACGGCGCTCAAGCAGAAATACATCGCCGCGGCGGCGCTCGACGTGACCGAGCCGGAACCGTTACCCCGCAATCATCCGTTGCTGGCCATGTCAAATGTCGTGATCACCCCGCACCTGGGCAGCGCGACCGTCGAGACCCGCCGCCGAATGGCCGAGCTATCGGTCGAAAATCTTTTGGCCGGCCTTCGAGGCGCGCCGCTCCCGCATCCGGTGGATGGCGGTTCCCGCGCCCATCCGCCTGGTTAGAGTGAACTGACTGCGCAAACTGAATGAATATCAATACTGGTCGGCGCTGATAATCTCGCCCGTTGATCGCGTCGCCAGAGCTTGGTAAACGCGGGGCTTGGTGGTGCCCCACTGATATTCGCCGTAGGTGGGGCCATACGCGATACCGATCGGATCGCCATTGGGATTATTCTGGTCGTTCACCCAGGTCGCGATCGACTCCTTGATGAACTTGACTGATCCATCCGCGAAGCCGAAATTTGCACCACCGGGGTGAAAGCTCGACGCAGATTCCAGCGGCACCCACCACCATGTGGTCGGCCCACCGTACGGATTGTTTGGATCGGAAAGGTCGACGTTCGCGGCCAGCTTGCGGTACGCATTGATCGGATATTCCGTATCGAAGAAGGTGTCGCCCCACCATCCGGAATTCCACCAAAAGAAGAAGGGGGCATCTGTGCCGCCGAAGATGCCGTGGGCTCGTTCGCCGAAGAGGATCGTATTACTCGTGCCGTCAGTAATCGACGAGAGCCGCGTCGCGGATTGGGAATAGATCAGCCCATTGGTCGCGGCCTCCCACGCTTGAAAGGTCGGCAGTCCGTAGTCACTCGGGCCTACGTACTGGGGCCAGGTCCCCTCGCAGCCAGCGTAGCTCGGAAACGATTGCTTGACTGACGAGTTGACTCCGTAAAACTGCGACGAGGTTCCCGTGTCGAGCATGACGGGTGCAGTCGCCGTGTCGCTAGGACACCAGAGTGACGCGATGCCGACACCGGCGACCGTCGAATTGTAGGGCCCTTCCCAGCCGAACTTGAAATTCCATGCATTGTAGACCATCGACTGTTCCATGTACGGCGCCATGTTGACGAACACGCTGGCGCCGTAGCTCGTTGTCGTGATGTCGTACCAGGCGGGGAACCAATAATTGCCGGCGGGAAGAGTGGAGTTTGAGCTTTCATAGTTGAGAGCGGCGAGTGCGAGCTGCTTCAGGTTGTTGACGCACTGCGCGCGGCGGGCCGCCTCGCGGCGGATTGCACGGCAGGCAGCAAGAGTGCGATCAGCACCGCGATGATGGCGATCACCACCAAAAGTTCGATCAACGTGAAGCCTCTCCGGCGTCGTATCTGTGAACGAATTCCGAACATGGTGTCAATTCCTCAAGTTGAATGGACGACCTGGCTCTGACGCGATGAAAACTTACGGAAGAATCACGAGAAGAATCGGTCAACGCCCTCCCTTGGGCCGCGGGCCGGCTGGTGCTTTTTTCGCTCGGTCGCCGGCATTGGCGGCGTTTGTCGTTGCGACATCCGCGTCCTTGCTGGTTGCGATGCCTCGCGCGGCCGCGGCTTTCTTCGCCGCGGCCATGTCGACCGTCCCGGCGCCCTCGGGGCTGCCGCACCCGGCGACGAGTACCGCGCCAGCGGCGAGTACGCACGAAAAGCCGACACCGATCGCTTTCGTGAGGTTATTCATCGCGACTCGGCTCCAGAGCAGGATTTTAGCCGCGCCATTCCCGTTCGCGCGAGAATCAGAGGTCCAAGCACGCCGTGAGCCGTTACCTAAGCAATTGGTTCGAGAAGAGCATCCGACACGTTCGTCAGCTGCGACGGTGAATCCCACTCCGTGTCTGTTCTGCGATGCCGTGGATGTCGGTCGACGAGAAACGATCTGAGATAAAAACCCGAACATGCAAAACGGATTCCGTCTTAATCACTAAATACTTAGTTTGCTTAAAATCAGCGCCGAAAATATTTTATACCCACTAGACCGGTGTTGGCCGAACTGACGCTCACGGGCGGTAGTGAGACGGACTGCCTCAATACCGTGCAATTCTGTCGAATTCAGCGGCACTACGCCGATTGCCGGGGAGACAGTTTTCGAACGGGGCGGAGACAGGCTGGCGTGGAAAATACCGTGCCGGTATTCAGCGCGCAGGGTACGATGAATGCGGGAAATCGTTGTGCCCCTTATCCGGGGATCCGCGCCATGTGCGGTGAATGTGGAGTCGGACGAGTCGAGAACGGTCGTGTGGGAGGCAATCGCAAATGAGCAGCATTCGCAAAGGCGCGGTGATCGTTGGTCTTCTCACGTGTTCGGCGCTTGGCCTGGTGCATGCCGCGCTCGCATTTGGTGGCGACACCAAGCTCCGCGTGCTGATCGTCGACGGCCAGAACAACCATAACTGGCGGGCCATGACCCCGCCGATGAAGGCCGAGCTTGAGCGATCGGGCCGGTTTACCGTCGATGTCGCAACCACGCCCGGTCCCCAGGCCCCGTCATCGGCCTGGGACGCCTTCCATCCCGAGTTCTCCAAGTACGACGTCGTGCTCAGCAACTACAACGGCCAGCCCTGGCCGCCGAGAGTCCGGAAGGCACTCGAAGATTACGTCGCGGGTGGAGGAGGGCTGGCGATCATCCACGCCGCGAATAACGCGTTTCCCGACTGGCCCGCGTTCAATGAGATGATCGGCCTGGGCTGGCGGGATGCTAAGTTCGGTGACCGGGTCACCATCGACGAGTCAGGGCGAGGTTGTGCGCACGTCGAAAGGCCAGGGTCCGGGATCGGGCCACGGTGCGCCACACGCATTCAAAGTCGTGGTACGTGACTCCCGAACATCCGATCACCCGCGGCATGCCCGCGCGAGTGGATGCACGCCAAGGACGAGCTTTACCACGGTCAGCGCGGGCCGGCAAAGGACATGGACATCCTCGCCACGGCCTACTCCGACAAAGGCAAAGGGGGCACAGGCACGAACGAGCCGATGATCTGGGTCATCCCTTACGGAAAGGGGCGGGTCTTCACGACCGTGATGGGCCACGTCATGGGCGACGACTCCACGGCGATCCGCTGCGTCGGCTTCCGTACCGTCATGCTTCGCGGCACCGAATGGGCCGCGACGGGGAAGGTGACTGTTCCCATCCCCGACGACTTTCCCACAGACAGCCAGGTCAGGCTGAGCGGGTCAAAGGATTGATGCAATTGCTGTTGCTTCCGCACGAGCCGTGGCCGGTCGCAACCTGACGCTCTGTTTCTCTCTCGCGCCTACGACGTTGCCCGCGCGGCAGCTGCGCGATCGCGTCGCCGGGGCTACCCCGCCTTTGGTGTGGAATGCGATACTGGAGTCGCCAGTGTCGGTTTGACAATTGCTGCGAGAAAGCGAATCCGCCCGATCTGCGGGCAAACGGCTGCGGTGTCTCTTCATGGCGATTTCATTCCTGCACGCAGCCGACATACACCTTGATAGCCCGCTCAAGGGACTTGAGCGGTACGACAGCGCGCCGGTGGATCGTATTCGAGGAGCGACCCGGCATGCGTTCACCCGCTTGATCGATCTAGCGATCGAAAAACGCGTTGCGTTCGCACTGATCGCGGGAGATCTGTATGACGGCGACTGGCGCGATTACAACACTGGGCTGTTTCTCACGCGGCAGCTCGGACGGCTGAGGGACCACGCGATCCCCGTTTTCATCATCGCGGGCAACCACGATGCCGCCAACAAGATGACACGTGCGTTGCGCTTGCCGGAAAACGTCAAGGTCTTGTCCCACGAGCGGCCGGAGACTGTGCTGCTGGATGACCTGGGTGTGGCCATCCACGGCCAAAGCTTCGCTACCGCTGCGGTCACCGAGAATCTGGCCGCCGCATATCCGGCGCCCGAGATCTGGCTACATCAACATTGGCTTACTCCACACCGGCATGGGCGGCGTGGACGGCCACGAGCGGTACGCCCCCTGCTCGCTCGAGGAACTTCGACTCCGGGGCTATGACTACTGGGCTCTGGGCCATATTCATGCCCGCCAGGTTTTATCCCGCGATCCGCCGGTCGTGTTCGCCGGTAATGTTCAAGGACGTCATATTCGCGAGCTTGGGCCCAAAGGGTGTGTGCTCGCCACGATTCGTCCGGACCACTCCATCGAACATGCTTTCCACCGGCTGGACCAGGCACGGTGGGAATGCGGTGTTGTCGACGTCTCGGACCTTCACACCGAGTCGGAAATACTCGGCCGCGCGGCCGAAGTTCTCGAGCAGTTGCTTGCAAGCGAAGTCGACGGCCTGCTGGCTGTCCGGTTAATCTTCCGAGGCGCGACTTCCGTTCATGGCCGTTTGCAAGGAGATTCTGAGCGATTCATCGCCGAGATCCGCAGCCTGGCGACAGAACTGGGCACCGACCGCCTCTGGATCGAGAAAGTCGAAGCTCGAACGCAGCCGCAGCGAGCTCTCTCTCGTTCCGAGGGTCCGATGGAGGAATTGCTTGAGGTTTTGGAGAAGCTCCGTGCCGACCCCGATTCCCTCCGCCCGGTGATGAGCGAGCTTGCCGAGCTCAAACGCAAGCTGCCGGCCGAGCTTTTGAACTCCCCCGATAGCCCAAGGCTGGACGACGCCGCCTGGCTGCAATCGTTGCTCGAAAGAGCGCAGCCGATGCTGCTGGATCTCCTGATGAAGTCGAACGGCGGCCCGCCGAGCCGTTCCGCCAAATAGTTTTATTATGATATGAAGTTGATCAGGTTGAACTTGAAGGCGGTCGGGCCGTTCACGGAGACGGTGCTGGAACTCTCCGGTGGCAAACAGGGTTTGCACCTCGTCTACGGCCCCAACGAGGCAGGGAAGAGCTCCGCGTTGCGAGCGCTCTCACACCTGCTGTTCGGCTTCCCGCACCTGTCGACCGATAGCTTCGTCCATCCCAACGATCAACTCCGGGTGGGTGGGATTCTGCGTCGAAGCGACGGCGAGGAACTCGAGTTCGTTCGTCGGCGCGGCAGAGCGAGCACATTGCGAGGTCCGGATGATACCACGGTCGTTGCCGACGACCGCCTGGCGAAATTTCTGGGCGGATTGAGCCAGGAATCGTTCAAAGTGCTTTTCGGCATCGACCATGTTCGGCTCAGGCAGGCGGGAGAGGAGATCCGCACGGGCCAAGGCCATCTGGGCGAGCTGCTTTTTGCGGCCGGTGCTGGATTGGCGGGCCTGCGACAGGCCCAGAAATCACTTCAGCAAGAGCTGGAAGGGCTCTTCAAGCCCCGCGGGCAAAACCAGAGAATCAATAAACTGAGGGCCGATTACGATCAGGCGAAGGAGGACCTGAAGCAAGTCCAGTTGCCGAGCGAGGAGTGGCAGCGGCACGACAGCATTTATCGGGATGCGACGGCTTGCGCGGAGAAGGTGCGGGAAGAATCGCGCGCTGCGCGAGTCGACCAGGCGCGCCTGAAGCGAATCAAGGCGGCGATTCCGCTTCTGGAGCGCCGGCGCCGGTTAAGCCAGGAACTCGCGGAGCTAGGCGACGTCGTCCGGCTCCGGGATGACTTTCGGCGCCGAGTCGCGCGCGCCAAGCCCGGCTCCGACAGGCCGAGCTCGCAATGACCCAGGCGCGTGCCGCGATCATGCAAATCGACTCGCAGCGCGCTCGCCTCGCTGAGTCCGAGGGACTGCTGGGCGCGGCGAGTGAAATCGAATCGCTCCAGGAACGCTTGGGCGCGATGGAAAAAGCGCACGCGGACCGCGCGACCGTTGAGAAACTCCTGCACGACTCAGAGCACCAGTCAAGGCGACTCCTGCGCGACCTGGGTCGGCCAATCGACCTCGACCTCGCCGACACGCAGCGGCTCCGCGCCGACGAGCCGACGATCATCCGCTCGCTCGGTCAGCAGGCCGCCAAGCTCCGTGGCCAGGCCGACGAGGGAATAAAGACGGTCGCCCGGAATGACAGTGAGATCCGCCGGCTCGAAAACATCCTGGCGCAACTGGCACAGCCTCCAGATCTGGAGCCGCTGGCCCGAGCGGTCCGGAAGGCCCGCGAGGCGGGAGACATCGACGCTCGACTCATCGAGCTGCGCTCCAAGCTCGTCGTTGCCGAGAAGAAAGCGTCGATCTTGCTAGCCCAACTCCCGGGCTGGTGCCGCCCACGCGAAGATTTGGAGCGACTCGCGGTTCCTTTGAATGCCAGCCTGGACGAATATGAATCCCAATTCCAGGGAACAGCGCGGCAGCGGGAGTTAGTTGTCGAACGGTTGAGACAAATCGGCGAATCCATCCGGCAGCTCGAAACCAGGCTACAGGCGCTCGAGCTGGAGCAGGATGTACCCACGGAAGAGGCGCTCCTGACGGCTCGCAAGCTCCGGCAGGATGGCTGGGAACTGGTGAAGGCCGCCTGGCTCCTCGGCGCGGTTGACCAGGCCAGTACAGCAGCGTTCGTGGCTCAGTTCGCTCCGGGTGGCACGCTGGCCGCTGCTTTCGAGCGGAGCGTCGAGCGCGTCGATGCGCTGGCCGACCGGCTGCGCCGCGAGGCGGAGCGCACTGCGTACAAAGCGGAATGGCTAGCTCAGCTCGCCCAGCAGCGTCTCGCCCGGGCCGCCCTCGAGCAGGAGGCCGGACTGCTCGATGCCCGCAACGCTCGCATCGAACGCGAGTGGAAGGCGCTCGTTGCTCCGCTGGGCATTGCGTCGGAGTCGCAAACGCCGGCCGAGCTCCGCGCGTGGCTCCGCCGGCGGGACGACGTGGTCCAGCTCTTCGAACAGGTGGACGAGGCCCGCGCAAGCATAGAGCCACTCGAGCTCGCGCTAGCGACGCATCTCGCAGCGGTGAGCCATGCCTGCGGCGAGGTCGGCGAACCAGCCGCGACTCCATCCGGCAACCTGGCAGAATTGCTGGAGCGGGCCGACGCAGCGATCGATCGCCATCAAGCCGCGAAGCAGCAGCGGGTCGCGCTGGAGACACAACTGGCCCGTTCCCGAGCCGAGCGCGGCGATGCCCGGATTTCACTCGAAGGGACGGAGACCGCGCTGGAAGATTGGCAAACGAAGTGGGCGACGTGGATGGCTCGAATCGGCCTGGAATCTATGCGGCTCCCGAACAGGCGGAGGTTGTTCTGACTCGCATTTCCGAGCTACGAACAGCGCTGGATGACCGGCGAGGATTCGTGAGCCGGATTCGCGGGATGGAACGCGATGCGGATGAATTTGCGCGGGACGTGGCGGCAGTCGCATCACGCATCGCGCCGGATCTGGCTGATCGGCCCAGCGGCGAACAGGCTCGAGAGCTTGCACGTCGTCTGCGCGACGCTCAGAAGGCCGATGCCCTTGGTGAGCAAAGGCAGCACCAGGAGCACAATCTCCGCAAAGCCCAAGCCGAACATGATGACGCAACGAGCCACTTGCAACGCCTCTGCAAGGAAGCCGGTTGCGCCGAACCTGACCGACTATACGAAGCAGAGCGGCGCTCTCACCAGCGCGCCGGCGCGAACAGGACCAGCAGGCCTGCGAGGACGCACTTGCGGCCGCCGCGGCCGGAGCGTCCCCGCATACGTTTGCCGTCGATGTTGAAGCGGCTGATCGCGACGCACTCGACGCGTCGATACTCGACGCCGAATCTCGCATCGGCGAGCTTGACCATGAGCTCCAGCGCGTGGACCAGACGATCGGAACCGAGCGCGCGGAACTCGCCCGCATGGATGGCGGCGATCGCGCCGCCGAGATCGCCGAAGGAGTACAGACGCTGCTGGCCCAGCTTCAAGGCGATGTCACACGGTACGTGACGCTGAAACTGGCTGACGTAGTTCTAAAACAGGGAATCGAACGGTATCGCGACCGGAACCAAGGTCCGATTCTGGCACGGGCAAGCGTGCTCTTTTCCTCATTGACCGGCGGCTCATTCGCCCGGCTTCAAATCGACAACGATGACGACGGCCGTTCGGTGCTCAAGGGAGTCCGTCCCGATGGCCGGCTCGTCGGCGTGGATGGGATGAGCGACGGGTCGCATGATCAGCTTTATCTGGCCCTGCGGCTGGCGAGCCTCGAGTCATGGATCGCGTCTCATGAGCCCATTCCGTTCGTCGTGGATGACATCCTGCTGAACTTCGACGATCATCGCGCCACGGCCGCGCTCCGCGCCCTGGGAGAGCTGTCGCGTCTGACCCAGGTATTGTTCTTCACTCATCACCGTCACATTATCGATCTGGCCCGCGCCGCTCTTCCTCCTGAGCTGGCCTTCATTCACGAGTTGCCCGGGCCGCGCTGAGGCCAGCGTCGAAAGCCTCGGCCGCCTCGTCACCGCACCCACGCCTCGAACGGAACTGGTTCTGTCCGTTCCCTCTTTCCGGAGTAGAAGGTCCTCCCGACAAAGCGGCTCACCGGCATTTGCCCCCGCGCTCTTGATGGTCGGTGTATGAGTGTTTAATGATTCAGCGAGAAATACCGGCGTTTGGGGCACTTGGAAACCGGATTCGATCGGTTATGATTGAGTTCGCGTGGCGTCAACCGTTTGAATATCCGAATAATATACTACAATACTTTTATAATACTTATGAGTATGGTTACTGATGATGGCACGATTGCCCAAGACATTGAGTCCGGAGCGTCTGACATCGATCGACGCGCTGCGCGGCTTTGACATGTTCTGGATCGTCGGGGGAGACCATATTGCGCGGGCCTTCTGCAGGTGGCTCGACACGCCTCTGAGCCGGCGATTGGCCGAGCAATTCGAGCACGTGCGCTGGGAAGGCTTCAGATTCTACGATTTGATTTTTCCGCTGTTCTTGTTCTTGGTCGGCGTGGTCTTACCGTTCTCGCTGGCGAAGTATCAGACGGGAGATCAGCCAAAACGCGCTGCCCTTTGGCGGATCGCGCGGCGGGTTGTGCTGTTGTTTGTGCTGGGGCTGGTCTGCAACAACATTTTGCAATTTCGTTTTGACAGCCTTCGTTGCACCGGGGTCTTGCAGCGAATCGCGATCTGTTATGGTATGGCCGCCGTGATTTGCTTGCTGGCTCAGGCACGCACTCAAGCGATCCTGTTTGTCGCGATCCTCCTGGGTTACTGGGCGGTGCTCACGTACGTGCCGTCGCCCGAGGCGAAAGCAGGTGACCTGACGATGGAGAAGAGCCTGGCGGGCTATCTCGATCGGCACTACCTGCCGGGCAGGATCAATCGAAACTACTACGGATATGGCGACAACGAGGGTTTACTCTCGACGATCCCAGCGGTTGCGACCGCGCTGCTCGGCGCGTTGGCCGGCCGGTGGCTGCTTTCGGAGCGCCATCGCTGGATCAAGTCAGCCGGGCTGTTGTCAGCCGGGCTGGCCTGTCTGGGTGCGGGCATGTTCTGGGGCCGGGAGTTCCCGGTGATCAAGATCCTCTGGACGAGCACGTACGTTCTGGTAGCCGGGGGCTGGAGCTTGATCTTACTTGCACTGTTCTACACGATCATCGACGCGCTCAAGCTCCGTGCCTGGGCGTTCTTTTTCGTGGTCATCGGCGTCAACGCAATCACCATCTATGTTGCCGCGCGGATCATCCCCTTCGACGACATTGCCCGATTCTTCTTCGGCGGTGCTGCCCGGCTCTCGGGGTCCTTCGGCTCAGTGATCCTGCCACTCGGCACTGTCGCGATCGAATGGCTCCTGCTGTTCTATCTGTATCGAAACCGGATCTTTCTCCGTGTTTGAGTCGCGGAAGCGCCCAGAGCAGACCAGGCGGACGGATTGGAGTCGCGCCTGGAAAAATCGCCCAACTCCAGCTCCGCGCTGAACGGACCGGGTGAATTGTGCTCTCCGTTTGACTCGGCCTGCACCGTCGTATGGCCGTGATCACGGACCACTTGACAGGCTCAAGCCGGTCACTTATCTTGAACTCAGACAAAACGACTGAAAGTTCAGACAAAACGACTACGGACGAGACGCACCATGGGGCGACCTGCCCAGGACATCACCGAGTCGGAGCTGTCGGTCTTGCGAATCCTGTGGGACCGCGGTACTGCGACGATCCGGCAATTATCCGACGTCTTGTACCCGGGCGGTGAGGCGGCGCAGTACGCCACCGTCCAGAAGCTGCTCGATCGCATGGAGGCCAAAGGCTACGTCCGGCGCGATCGTGCTCTCTATGTTCATGTCTTCAGGCCTGTGCTCGATCGCGACGAGCTTATCGGCCGCCGGCTCCGCAGCCTGGCGGAGATGCTGTGCGACGGCTCGCTGACACCGCTCTTGACCCACCTGGCGCGGCGACGGACCTTTCCGATATCGACCGGACGCGCTGCGGGCGATCATCGAGGAGGCCGATGCCGACAGACCGGAGGTCGATCACAGCAAGCGTCCGGCTGCAAAATCGCTTGATGAGGCGTCGCGTCCACCCCGTCGTCGCGCATCAGGCGGTGCGGACGGCGGCGTCGGACGGTAACAACGAGCACGAGCAACGCGAGGAGGTTGCCGCATCATGGAATCGCTTGTGCATGCCATGCTGAGCAACGCCTTGGCTGTGAGCGTTCTGGCCGTGGTGCTTGCGATTGTTGGACGAGCTTGCCGTCGTCCCGCCTTGATCCACGGGCTCTGCCTGGTCCTCATGATCAAATTGGTCACGCCGCCGTTCGTGACGGTGACGTTGCCCGTGTCTGTCGGTGCCATTCTGCCGGCGACCTGCACGGTGCAAGGCCGCATCGACCGCAACAGCGTGCTGGCCACCACGCAGCCGGTCGGTCCAGCAACTGCCGGCGAGTCGCGCTTCACCGACCCGCCTCAACCAGACCGTGAAGACCGATGGGGCGTCGTCGCTGATTTTTCGTCAGCTGCTCCGCTTTCTCCCAACGGCGCGGGCGAACCTCACTTCAGTGACCCGGCCGGCATCGCCGGTCCGGGTAACGCCGCGAGATGGCCGGTCGATTGGAGATGGGAGCATGTGGTTGTGCTCGTCGTTCTCGTTGGTGCTCTCTGCTGGTGGACGCTTGCGGCGGCGCGGGTCGTTCGCTTCGAGCGCGCTCTGGGTGATCTCAGCCCGGTCCCGTGCGAATGGCAAGCTCAGGCTGCCGGGCTCTCGCAGTGGCTGGGCTTGCGCGGATGTCCAACGATTTGCCTCGTGCCGGGCCGCATCCCACCCATGGTCTGGGCACTGGGCAATCGGCCGCGCCTCTTGCTGCCACGACAGCTCTGGTCGGCGATGAGCCCGGACGAGCGAACATCGCTCTTGGTCCACGAGCTCGCACACCTGAAGCGCCGGGACCACTGGGTTCGGTGGTTCGAGTTGATCGTCACCGGTCTGTACTGGTGGCACCCGGCCGTGTGGTGGATCCGTTGTCTCTTACGCGAGGCCGAAGAGCAATGCTGCGACGCCTGGGTTGTCTGGGCGATGCCCCAAAAAGCCAAGACTTACGCAGGGGCGCTCATGGCCGCGCTTGACTTCGTCTCAGGTGCTCGTGCCGCACCGGCCGCGGCGTTGGCCACCAGCGGTACCGGGCAAGTTGCTTGCTTGAAAAGGAGAATGCGCATGATCGTAGGTGCCAGAACCCCGAAGGGCCTTTCCTGGGCCGGACGTCTCGCTGTCCTGGGCACGGCTGCCGTGCTACTGCCGTTGGCGCCGAGCTGGGCTCAGCAAAGCGAACCCGACCAGCCGCCAACCGCGCTGGATCGGCTGACTGATTTCAAGGTCTTCGACGTCGACGTGGCAAAGGATCCCGAGCAGCCGGAGCCAGAAGCCAAGCGAGCGGAAACCGAGGTAAGCCAGAAGTATCTCGACCTCTGGAGGCACCGGCAGCCCACGCTTCTCGCCCGATTGGCACAGGACGGCGACCAGGACGACGCCAGGAAGGACGACAAAGGTCGCGAGGCGGCCGAGCGGTTCGAAGAAACGGTGAAGGATCTGGTCGAGAAGCTTTCAAATCAAATTGGGCCCGTCGCCGACGAGGTAAAAAAGGCACTGGAGCGGTCGGTTGACGAGATCAGTAAGTCTCTGGACAAAACAGATCCGTCCGCTGACGACCTCCACCAGGCCCTGGATAAGTCTTACGAGGAGATCCGGCGCGCCTTCGAGAGCGGCGGCCCGGTCGACAAGGAATTGCGCGAAGCGTGGGAGCGATCCCGGGAGGAACTGCGCGGAGCGTGGGATCGCGCTCGCGAGGAACTTCACGCAGCGGTGCGGGACCGAAGTGAATCAGTGCGGCAGCGCCAGCGCGAGCTGCTGGATCGGGCTCGTGTTGAGCGCGAGCGCGATCGCGCTCTACGGCAGACAGCCCGCCAGCGCCACAGGTCCGAGTCCGAGAAAGGCGGCTTGAAGGACGATACCAGAGAGGCAGCACCCCAGGCGCTGGAAAGTGCGAGGAAAGAAGTCGAAGAGCTGAGGCAGCAGCTGGAGAGAGCGACTCGGCGGCTCGAAGTGCTGCGAGCGCAGCGCTACAGACTCACGTCGAGACCTGCCGCCACGTCGCGATCAGGCCCCGCGTCGGTCAACGCCTCCCCGCGATCAGACCGCTCCGCGTGCAGAGACAAGCCCCACGCCGAAAGCGCCAGACGCGCCGGCGGCTCCGGGTGCGCCCGGCCGCCCTGGGCAACGGAGTCTTCGGCGGATGACGCCTCCCGGCGCGCCTGGCGGTCCGGGTGGCATTCGGCGGCCCGCGCCGTTCGGTAACGATCAGCGGTTACGTGAGCTCGAGGACAAGATGAATCGACTCCTCAAGGAGCTCGAAGACCTCAAGGGTGACAAGAAACAGGACACAAAAGGACCGGGAGCGCGTGGCACCGGTCCCAACCCCAGACCAGAAATCACGGCCTTCTGAGGCTTTGGTTCGAGACGCACATTTCACGGGAGATTGCAAGAACACCAGAGCAAAGCCAGCCCGGTCGCGCACCATCGCGCGATGGTGCGACCGGGCAAGGCTTCGATAGGCCGGGCATCAAGCCGAGCACTGCGGTGCCGGCTGAGGGATGCCTATTCGGTTTTCCTGTAACCGATGCCGCAGCCGGTCGCGCGCGTCTCGTCGGTCTCGACCGCCTTGCCCGCGAGCACGGCGTCGACGGCGTCGCGCAGATATTTCTTGCTCACCTTCGACTCGTCGTCGATGTTATCGTCGATCGCGCCCGCGTAGCGGATCTTGCGATCCTTGTCGAGCACGAAAAAGACCGGTGTGGCGACCGCGCCGTAGTCGCGGCCGATTTTTTGCGTGTCGTCACGGCCGTAGACGAAGTTATACTTCTTCTCATTGATCCGCGCTTTGATCTTCTCCATCGTATCCTGTGCACAGTACTCCTTATTGTAACCCTCCGGCGCATACTCTGTCGACGGCGTGACACAAACGGCCACAACCTTCACGTTCTTGTCCTTGTAGTCGTTCGTAAAGTCGATCACGCGGTCCTCGACCTTCGTAACGTACGGACAATGATTGGCCAGGAATACGAGCACCACGACGTCTTCCTTGAGATCGTCGAGGCCGACGACCGTGTCCTTCTCGCCCATGAATGCGGGAATTGCGGCAAACGCTGGGGCCTTGTCACCGGGGGCGACAACCTTGTTGTACTTGCCCGGTCCGGCCACGCCCGACGCGGCCAGTAGCACTATCACGCCGATCGCCATCAGACTCTTTCGCATCGCTGTCGTCTCCTCAAGTTGGCACATTCCGTCTCGCGCTTCATCCCGGCCGATTTCGGTCGCTTCGAGGCCGGGCCAAAGCCGGACTTATCCTTTCCGTCACCGAAACATTTGCAGGAACCCTCCGGATACTTCCCCTTTGTCGTCTGCGCAGACTCGATCGCGCCTGGCAAAACGATCTCCGCTGGAGGCCATCCTGGCGTGGACGTCATCCCTGAACGGGTGGGAGAGGCGAAGTCCGAATTTGATCGTGCGCGATTGATTCTGCCTGATCGCTCTGCCGTTTGCAACGGCACGCGCGGGCTTCACTCAATATTCATCAACCGTTTAACACGTCGACGTATTTCGATTGATTACACCGGAGTCTCACCCGGCCGTCAGAGCTGAGGAACTCCCGGCTTTACTGCCCGGCGGTGTGCATCGATTTTTTTGAGTAGGCGCGAGACCACTTCTGGGTGTTCCTTCGCAACGTTGCTGCGCTCGCCAGGGTCAGAATCCAAGTGGTACAAGAGGATTGGGTTGCAGGGTTGCGCCTTATCCTGGCCGGACGCTGGATTGCTCGTCTTCACGTGCAGCTTCCAGGGTCCCTCGCGAATGGCTGTCAGCTCGCTGTCATGATAGTAGTATACGTGCGAGCGCGGACTTGGCCCCGTGCCCTTGAGCAAGTGCACGAGCGATACGCCGTCCACGATGTGGTTGTCTTTGGTTGTGGCGCCGGCCAGATCCAGGCAGGTCGCAAAAACGTCCAGCTCGCTCGCAAGGTCTGCCGCGACGCGACCGGGCGCAATCGTGCCAGGCCACCAAGCCAGGCACGGCACTCGCACGCCCCCCTCCCAGGTCGAACCTTTCCCCTCGCGAAGCAGCCCCGCGGAGCCCCCCTCGAGACGCTTGCTCAACCACGGACCGTTGTCGCTTGTGAACAAGACCAAGGTCGACTCCGCCAGGCCAAGGTCACGCAGCTTGGCCAGAATCTGTCCCACGCTCCAGTCGATTTCTTCGACGACATCGCCGTATAGCCCACGCGGGCTCTTGCCGCGAAAAGCCTTGCTCGCATAGAGGGGAACGTGAGGAAACGTATAGGCCACGTACAAGAGGAACGGATGTCCGCGCCCGGCCGGACCCCCCTGTTCTTGAATGAACCGCATGGCCTCGCGCGTGTAACGCAGCGTGAGTGTTTCCTGCAGCGCCGGCTGCTCGATCGTCGTCTCGTCGTGCATCAGGGGAATGGGCGGATGGCCCGATTTCACGACGTCCATGTCGTTGCTGTATGGAATGCCAAAGTAATGGTCAAAGCCATGTCGCGTGGGAAGATATTGAGGCAAATGGCCAAGATGCCATTTGCCGATGCACATTGTTGTATATCCTTTTGTTTTGAGTGCTTCGCCCAGTGTGGTCTCGTCGTCGGGGATTCCACCAGTCGACTTTGGAAAGAGCACGCGGTTCAAGCCGCTGCGAATCGGCAGCCGCCCGGTCAGAGAGCGCTGCGCGGCTGGGAGTGCACACGGAGGCCCCGTAATACTGGGTGAGCTTGATCCCCTCGGCCGACATCCGGTCCAGGTGAGGCGTGCGAATTGTGGGATGCCCGTAACAGCCGAGATCGCCATACCCCAGGTCGTCGGCGAACAGGATCACGATGTTGGGCGGATTGGCCGTGGAAGAGGCGGGCGCGAGGGGAGAAAGCAGGCATACCAGGGCTCCGACCAGAAGTCTCGACGGCTGCACACTCCGGGCCATTCCTGGTCCCTCGCTTTCCTTGGCGTTCCCGTGGGTACTCCCCCTGCTCTTCCCTCAGTATGGAATTGTGCCGGCTCGGGGGCAATCGCCAACGGCGGCCCTCGGGCTCGACAGTCGTGAGCGACTTGAGCTAGGCTTGTGCCCCGCGGACTTTTTTTGTCAGGATTAAGATTCGTGCGGGGTTGGACGCGTCGGGAGCGAGACCACGGGTTCTCGAGATGACGCGGCCGGTGTTGCGGCAACGTCGGTTCCGGCGATCGTCAAACGGCACGGAGGTTCAAGCGATCAAGAAAGTCATCATCCTCGGTCTGGACGGTCTGGATCCCGGAATCGTATCGCGCCTGCTGGAAGCGGGCCAGCTGCCCAACCTGGCTCGGCTGCGGGAGCAGGGTGGGTTTGCGCGTGTCGCTACCACACGCCCGGCCCAGACACCTGTGGCCTGGTCCACATTTGCGACAGGGACAAACCCGGGCGGGCACGGGATTTTCGACTTCTTGCGTCGAAACCCTAAAACTTACCTGCCCGACCTGGCGCTGAACCGCTACGAGCAGAAGAATGCGTTCCTGCCCCCCAAGGCCGTCAATCTGCGGCGCGGCACGCCGGTCTGGGACATCTTGAAGGGAGCGGGCTTGCGCACGACGGTGCTGCGATGTCCGTGTACCTATCCGCCCGATTCCGTCCGTGGCCGGATGCTCTCTGGAATGGGCGTACCCGACTTGAGAGGGGGTCTCGGAACAGCCACGTTTTACACAACGGAGGACGGGGTAAAGCCCCGGGAGAGCGAGAACGTCGTTCGAAATTGGCCGAGTCGCCGACGGGGTGTTCTCCGGTCACTTGATCGGTCCCCGCAATCCCAAGACGGCCAGCGATCTGCGCAGTCGAGTTCACGCTTCGAGTCGATTCGACGGCGCGGCGCGTCGTGCTCCAATCCGAGGGCACGCCGAGAGAGCTGACGATCCATCCGGGAGCCTGGAGCGATTGGTTGCGCGTGAAGTTCAAACTCGGGCTGCTGCAATCGATACGTGGAATGGTGCGATTCTATCTTGCCGGCACCGAGCCAGAGCTAACCTTGTATGCCTCGCCGATCAATTTCGATCCCGCTGCGCCCTTCTTTCCGATCAGCGACCCCCCTGAATATGCCGGGGACCTCGCCCAGAGCATCGGGCTTTTTTACACGACGGGCATGGTCGAAGATCATGCCGGACTGAACAACGAGCGGATCTCAGAGTCAACGTTTCTCGACCAGTGCGCGATCGCATGGCGCGAGCGCGAGGCGATGATGCTCCACGAATTGGAGTCGTTTGATGCGGGATTGTTCTACTGCCTTTTCGACACGCCCGACCGGGTTCAGCACTTGTTCTGGCGGTATCGCGAGCCCGATCATCCGGCCAACCGCGGAACTGCACCGACCGGCGAATTCACTCAGGTCATCGACGACTGCTATCGCCGTTGCGACGCCATCGTCGGCCAGGCGCTTGCGCACAGCGACGACCAGACATTGTTCGTCGCGCTTTCCGACCACGGGTTCAACAGCTTCCAGCGCGGCGTCCATGTCAACACCTGGCTTCACGACAACGGCTTTCTCGCGCTCCGGGCTGGCGTCCAGCCCGGCGAGGCTGCCGGCGACCTGCTTCGCCAGGTCGACTGGGACCGAACCCGGGCATATGCCGTCGGGCTCAGCGGAATCTACCTGAACCAGAAGGGCCGCGAGGAGAGGGGAATCGTCCTTCCCGAGGAAGCCAGCTCGGTCAAGGCCGACCTGGTCCGGGCGCTGACCGGCCTGGCTGACCCGCAGCGTCAGGGGAGGGTGGCGATCCAGCGTGCACAGACGCGAGAGGCGGTCTATCACGGCCCGTACCTGGAGGAAGCACCCGACCTCGTACTTGATTTCGCCCCGGGCTACCGCGTCTCGTGGTCTTCGTCGATGGGGGGCGTCGCGCAGGGTCAATTCGAGGACAATATTAAAAAATGGAGCGGTGATCACATCATTGATCCCGATCGAGTGCCCGGTGTCTTGTTCATGAATCGGTCGTTCCGTGGAGAGGGGGCACGCCTCGTGGATCTGGCTCCGACGATCCTGGCGGCCCTTGGAGTGTCGAAAGGCCCGGCGATGGAAGGAGAATCGCTCTTGCCATGAAAATCCTTGTCCTGGGGCTCGACTGTGCCGCCCCCGAATTGCTCTTCGGCTTTGAAGACTTGCCCAACATCCGGCGGCTGATGGAAGCCGGCGCCTACGGACGGCTCGAGAGCGTCGTGCCGCCCATCACCGTTCCCGCCTGGATGTGCCTTGCAACCAGCCAGGACCCGGGCTCGCTCGGCGTGTACGGCTTTCGCAACCGCGTCGACCATTCTTACGACGGCCTCTCCATCGCCACTGCGCGCTCGATCACGACGCCGGCGATCTGGGACGAGCTCGCCCGCGAGGGTAAGCGCTCGATCATTGTCGGGGTTCCACCCGGCTATCCGCCGCGGCGGATCAACGGGATCTCCGTGAGCTGTTTCTTGACACCCGATACCGAGAAAAATGTGTTCACTCACCCGCCGGAGATTTCCCAAGAGATCCGAGCGCTGGTCGGCCGTTATCCGGTCGACGTTCAGGGATTCCGCAGCGAGAACAAAGCGTGGCTCCGCGATGAGATCTTTGCGATGAGCCGCACTCAGTTTCAGGTCGTGCGGCACCTGCTCGCGACCAAGGAGTGGGATTACTTCCATTTTGTGGACATCGGGCTGGACCGCGTTCACCACGGTTTCTGGAAGTACCACGATCCCCTGCACGTTCTGCACGAGCCCGACAGCCCTTTCAAGAACACCGTGCACGACTATTACCGCCACATCGACCAGGAGATCGGTCGCGTTCTCGAGCTCTTGACCGACGACACCATCGTTCTGGTGGTTTCCGACCACGGCGCGCAGCGCCTCGACGGAGGCTTCTGCGTCAACGAATGGCTGGTGCGCGAGGGGTTACTGGTGCTCAAGAGCTATCCCGCAACGGTGACGCCGTTTGCCAAGCTTGACGTCGACTGGGAGAAGACCAAGGTTTGGAGCGAAGGCGGCTACTACGCACGCGTGTTCTTGAACGTCAAGGGGCGCGAGCCTCTGGGTGCGGTGGACGCGCACGAGTACGCCGCGTTTCGTGACGAGATCAAGGCGAAGTTCGAGGCGACCGCGGATGCGGAGGGTAAACCACTCGGAACACTGGTCTTCAAGCCGGAAGAGATCTACCACGGCGTTCGCAACGTGGCACCAGACCTCATCGTCCACTTCGGCGCGCTCTACTGGAGGTCGATCGGCGGCGTCGGCTATCCGGGCATCCACATCCTCGAGAACGACACCGGTCCGGACGACTGCAACCACGCTCAGTTCGGTTCCTTCATCCTGGCAGCCTCCAACAGCCCCTTGCACGGCGAGGTGACCGGCGCCCGATTGCTCGACATCGCGCCGACGTTGCTGGAGCTCGGCGGCTATGAGATCCCATCCGCCATGCAAGGCCGGTCGTTGGTGGCGGGCAATGCTGCGGCGTCTTCCGGAGGCCCCGATTATGCGCCCGACGACGAAACGATCGTTCGTGAACGCCTGAGCGGGCTTGGGTACATCGGATGAACGAGAGGGGTGGATTCTTTCGCGGCGACCCTGCGCAACCTCGGACCAAGTCGTCCATTTTTCTGAGGCTCCTTGCGGTGGAATGACGTCCACGTCTATCTTGAGATAGTTGTGCCATCTTCTCGCGGGTTCTCCGAGCGTCTCCTCTCGACCAGCGGGAAACGTGGCCACGATCAGAATGTGAATTCCGTGACCGTAAAGCTGTGACGACACACGACTATCGGAAACAAATTGCGCAGCTGGTAGCTGCGGCCTTGATCGTGCTTGCAGTGCACGAATTCTCGGTCGCTCGAACCGCGCGCGCTGGATGCGGTCACCTCGCCATCTCGCAGCCGGAAGCGTACCGCGAGTCCGATCGGCTCGACTTACACATCGCGGCCGGTGCGTTCGGCGCCGCGTCGATCGATGCAGCTCACAATCCGCTCGAGCAGCCGGCACCGCGGCGAAACGTTCCATGCTCGGGACCTAGCTGTTCCAACCGCAAGTCCATGCCGTTCCCAACAGCCACCCAGGTTTCCAGGGTCTTCGATCAGTGGGGAACCGTCAGCGCACATTCGGGAGAACCAACCGCCGTTTTCTACGAGAAGGCGGGTGACAAACCGGTCGTACACTCGCTGATAGAAAAGCAGTCCGTCTTCCATCCTCCACCCTGCTGAGCGCCCTCTCGAGACCGCGGCTCGCCAAATCTAGGGCGACGCCAAGGTCCGTTTATCGATTGCCTGCCTGCCTTACGCGCTGTAACGCGTGCGCGGCGAGCGCCTTGATCTGGAGCGCCGCGACTCGAGACGCGCGGGCTTGCCGCTGGAGCGCAAAGCCGAATCGGGCAGCAGTCTGTGAGGGTTTCGACCACCAGCTTCTGAGGCTGAGTCGTGTGCGTTCTCATTCGGGCAACCGCGCCGCAGGCGGCATCGCTTGTCCCCTGCGACTTCGAAGAACTTGATACCGATCGATCGTCATACTCATACTAATTAATATTCTCGCAACTTCGAGAGGACGAGATTCCATGAATCCCCGCCGTTCGGGCTTTACCTTGATCGAGCTTCTGGTCGTGATCGCCATCATCGCGGTCTTGATCGCCTTGCTTCTTCCGGCCGTGCAATCGGCGCGTGAGGCGGCGCGGCGCATCCAGTGCACCAACAACCTCAAGCAGTTCGGGCTGGCCATCCACAATTACGTCAATGCGCTTGCAAAGCCTCCCTTTCGGAAAGGGGGACAATTACATGGACGAGGTCATGACGGCCCCGGTCTATGCCCGATGGTCGACTCATAGCCAGCTTCTGGGATTCTTCGAGCAAACGCCGCTGTTCAATGCCATCAACTTCAACCTTCCGCCGGAAACTCCGTTCATGGATTCGAACAACATGGGTTTCATGGCGGCGTTCCAGGATCCGAATCGAGAAAACAGCACTGTCTGCCGGATCACGATGTCGGCGTTTCTCTGTCCGTCGGATCCGGCGTCCGGCGGCAGCTCCGCCGGGATGGAATGGTGGCAACAACTACTTTGGCAACGAAGGGTCATGGCTTTGCGATGCCTGTCAGCAGACTCCCAGCACGGTCGCTCCCGGCTTTATGCCTCAGGGGCCCTTGTACAATCGCAGCTGTGTCAACCTGGCCAGCATGACTGACGGAACCAGCCAGACCGCATTCTTCAGCGAACGGCGCCGCGGCCAGGGAACGCCCGACCTCAAGAGTGACATGTTCATGATGAACGATGCGCCTGACTCTCGATCAAACCTGGCAGCAGTGCAACACGCTCGATATGACCATGGCGATGCAGCTCACAAGCTGGATGGGGGCCACGTGGGCGGTCGGCGACATGACCTGCACCACCTATAACCATGTCTCCACGCCAAACTCGCGCACCTGCGCGGCCATGGACAGCGGAATGATGATGGGCGGCTCGATGGCCAACATGGCCGTTCAGCTCCCGCCCTCGAGTTACCATCCCGGCGGCGTCAACATGGTCTTTGGTGACGGGTCGGTGCATTTCGTCAAGGACTCGATCAGCCTGATCGTCTGGCGCGCCTTGAGCACGCGGAACGGCGGCGAGGTCGTGAGCAGCTCGGACTACTGATCGCGGCGCTGCCGGCGGCGAGGAACACGCGAGGGGTCATGGCAAACGAAATCGATGTCGGGGATGCCGCCGGCGACCAGGGGCTGGTGCGGCGGCTCGGGCTGATGACCGCCACGGCGATGATCGTTGGCGAAGTGATCGGCGTCGGGATTTTTCTGACTCCGGCCGGCATGGCCAAATCCCTTGGGTCGCCGTTCTGGCTCCTGGTCGTCTGGCTGACGATGGGAGCCTGTGCGATCGGCGGGGCGCTCTGCTTCGGCGCGCTGGCGAGCTCGCTACCCGCAAGCCGGCGGGATCTACGTTTATCTGAGGGAAGTCTACGGACAGCGGACGGCTTTTCTCTACGGCTGGCTATCGCTGCTGGTGACCGACCCGGGTCTCACGGCCATGCTGGCCGTCGGCTTGGCGCGCTACGCCGGACATCTCGGGCCTTTTTCCGACTGGGGGCTGAAGGTCGTCGCGGTCGGGGCGATTGTGACCTTGGCGCTGGTCAACATGATTGGCGTCTTGCTTGGGTCTCGCGTCCTGGGCGGGCTGGCGGCACTGAAGCTCTGCTTGCTGGGCTTCTTCGTGGTCTGGGGCTTCTCGCTCGGCCGCGGTGACTGGTCCAATCTGACGCCGTTCTGGTCGCAACGGCCGGGCTCGGCCCCGCTCTTTCAGGCCTTGGCCGGGGCAATGATCGGTGCCTTCATTTCGTTCGCGGGCTGGTGGGACGTCAGCAAGATCGCCGGTGAAGTGCGCGACCCCGGCCGCACGTTGCCGCGTGCCTTGATGCTGGGAGTATCGATCGTCACGGTGGTTTACATCGCCGTGAGTGTCGGCATTCCTTTATCTGGTACCGCCGGCACAGATCGAGTCCGGACGAGGCATTCGCGGCACTGGCCGGCGCTGCGCTGTTCGGGCGGACCGGAGAGATCGTATTCGCGGCCATCGTGGTCGTCTCGGTAGCCGGGAGCCTGGCCGCGGTGCTCATGGCATCGCCCCGCGTCTATTATGCAATGGCGCGGGACGGATTGTTTTTCCCGAGCTTTGCGGCCGTCGACCCGCGCCGCGGCACCCCCGCGCGGGCGATTGCGATCCAGGCCACGCTCGCCGTGGCGCTCGTGCTTTCCGGTAGCTTCGACCAGATCCTTTCCTACTTCATGGTCCCGACCCTGGTTTTCCTGGCGCTGGCCGCGGCGGCGGTCTTCATCCTTCACAGCCGCACAGCCAGCAGAGGGTCCAATGGCCGTGGTAGGCTACCCGCGTCTCTCCGTTGCTCTTTTTGGTTCCCGTCCTGGCTGTGATCGTCGTGGGGATCGTCGGCGACCCGTGCATTCCCTGATCGGGCTGCTTGTCGTCGTCATCGGCATCCCTGTCTCCGGATCGATCGTGTCGGGACGCCGGTCTGCCGGCCTGAATCTGCCTGCTGGATCGCCGGATGAACCGGCCGTCCCCGCGTCGACGGACGGCGATCCCTCGACCGTTCCCACAATCGGCATGAACTCCTGAGAATGAAACGAGGTGACCACAATGGCCTGGATTCGAACTGTTCCGATGGCAGACGCGGACGACGGCTTGAAAAAGGCAATGGCCGACCAGCAGGCCCTGTATCCCGCCGAATACGCGCAGCCCGTGCAGGAGCTCGACCAGGGCCTGCCGGGGATCGTCGCCTCGCACACGCTCATCCCGCAGGCACTGCATCATGCCTTTGCCACATTTGGCGCCCTGATGTCGCCCGAGCTGCCACTGGCAGCGCCGGCAGCACGAGATGATCGCCACGATGGTGTCGCTCACCAATCAGTGCCATTACTGAATTGTCTCACACGCAGAGTTTCTGCGTCGGGTCACCCTGGATGATGCGCTCGTCCAGGCGCTGCGCGAAGATTACAAGACGGCACCGATCACTGAAGCAGAACGGGTGATGATCGACTACGTGGTCAAGCTCACGAAGGACGCGACCAGAGTCTCGCCCGGACGATCACGCAGCGGCTGCGCGGCGCCGGCTTCGACGACCGCGGAATACTGCAGATCACGTTGATCGCGGCCTGGTTCAACTACATCAACCGCGTCGCTGACGCGCTGGGCATCGGCCGCGACTAGAGCCTGTTATTGACTTATTGTAAGAGCTTTCCTCATGTTTCTGTTCAACGCAGTACGTTACGTGGTCGGGACGGGCTGTCAGTGGCGATTCCTGCCACATGACCTTCCGCCTTGGACCGCAGTCTACCAACAAGCCCGGCGCTGGATGCAGGCCGGCGTCTTCGAGCAAATCGCATGATCGCGCGATCGTTCGATTTCTCGCCGAGCGGGATCCCGAGCCGACGGCGACGATCTTTGATGGACGCACGCCGCAATCGACGCCCGAGAGCGGTAAGCGGGCAGGCTACGACGGGGCCAAAAAGAAGAAAAGATCGAAGGTACATGCGGCTGTGGATACCCTGGGAAATCTGTTGGCTCTGAAGATAACTGCGGCGAACGAACAGGAACGTGCGAAGGTTGCCGAGTTGGCCGACAAAGTGCAAGAAGTCACTGGAAGCACTGTTGAGATTGCGTACGTCGATCAGGGCTACACCGGCAAAGACGCGGCTCAACAAGCAGAGCAAGCAGGGATCAAGCTGACCGTGGTCAAGCATAAGGAAGCAAAACGAGGAGTTTGTGCTGCTGCCGCGACGCTGGGTCGTGGAGCGAACCTTTGGATGTCTCGGACGCTTTCGACGATTGCCACGCCACTACGAACGACTGACCCAAACGCTCGAGGGCTGGCATTGGCTCGCGTTCGTCACACTCCTGCTCGCAAACGCGGGGCTGAAAAGTGCATAACAGGCTCTGGTCATGCCCGGGAAAAGTCCTCCCTCGGGCGCCGATGGTGCGCGCCGGGGGAAGGAACGCCAGCGCGGGAAGGTCGCGGTGGCACTCAGAGGTACGTCACGGTGCCATAGATGTTGCCGTTGCTGAAGGAGGCGAAGTTCAGCGCGACCGTCGATTTCTTGAGGGTGACCACCGCGCCTGTGGTGACGTAGAGGCCGCCGCCAACGCCGTCGCCATTGCTACCGCCCGCACCAGCCAGGCCGCCGAGGGCCAGGTTCAGGAGGACATCAGTCTGGTCGAGGGTCGCGGAGCCGGCCGCGCCGACGAAGACGCCGCCGCCGGAGCCATTGCCTCCGTTGGCTCCCGAGCCGCCGCGGCCGCCTTGGGCCACGTTGCCGATCAGCGAGCTGCTAGAGAGGCTGACGGACGACGCGTCCGAGGCCCCGCCGATGGCCACGGCGATGCCGCCACCCTCGCCATCGCCGCCGTTGGCCCCTGCGCCGCCGGCACCGCCTTGGGCCAGGTTGCCCAGGAAGGAGGTGTTGGTGATGGTCGCCGTCGAGCCATTCTCGAGAGCGAGACCGCCGCCCTTGCCATCGCCACCGGCGCCGCCATTGGCCCCGGCGCCGCCGATTGCCCAGTTAGCGGCCAGGACGCTGTTGCAGAGCGCGACACTGCCGCCGTTGCTCAAGATGCCGCCGCCGATGCCAGCGACACCGGCGCCGCCGATCGCGTGGTTCTTGGCGATGTTGCTGTAGGAGACGTTCAGCGTGCCCTCGTTGTAGATGCCGCCGCCGATGACGGCGGAGTTGCCGCTGACGGTGCAGCCAGTCAGCGTGGTCGCGGTGCCGGGGTAACCGTTCAGGCCGGATTGGTTAAAGAGACCGCCGCCGTTGTTGCTCGCGGAGTTGCCGCTGACGGTCGAGTTGGTCAGCGTGGTCGTGCTGTCGTAGCCGTTGTAGATGCCACCGCCGGTCGTGGCGGAGTTGCCGTTGACGGTGGAGTTGGTCAGTGTGGTCGTGCTGGCGACGCCGTTGAAAAGGCCGCCGCCGGTACTCTGGCGGAGTTGCCGCTGACGGTGGAGTTGGTCAGCGTGGTCGGTGCCGAAGACGTTGTAGATGCCGCCGCCGCCGCCGGCGGAGTTGCCGCTGACGGTGCAGTTGGTCAGCGTCGTGGCGCCGTAGGCTCCCAGGCTACCTCCAAAATTCGGGGTGGAATTGGCGCTGATGGTGCAGTCGGTCATCGACAGGGTGCCGCGGAAGTTCTGCACGCCTCCGCTGGATCGACTCCCCGAGTTGCCGCTGATGCGGCTGTTTGTGACTGAGAGCTTGCCGTATTCGAATTCAATACCGCCTCCGAAGGCGGAGGAGTTACCGCTGACGGTGCAGACGGTCAGCGAGGTCGTGCCGACGTAACTGAACAGGCCGCCGCCGTTACCGAGACTGTCGGTGTTGTCGCTGAGGGTACAACCGGTCAGCGTGAGGGTGCTGAAAGCGGCGGCGACGCCGCCGCCGCCGTAATTGAAGCTGCCGGGATTGGCACCATAGTCGATGTTACCGCTGACGGTGCAGCCGATCAGCGTGGCCGTGCCGCCAGAGGTGTACAGACCGCCGCCGTTTCCGGTGCTGGCGGAGTTGCCGCTGATGGTGCAGTTGGTCAGCGTGACATTGCCCCCCTCGTTGTACAATCCGCCGCCACTCACGGCGCTGCCGCCGGTGATCGTCAGTCCCGAGACGGAGGCAGTGACACCTCCGTCGACCTGAAACACGCGGCTCTGCCCGCCGGCATCGATCGTCACGCCCTTTTTCAGGCCCGTGATCGTCTCCGTCCCGGTCGTGTCGCTCAGCTCGAGCTGGCCGCCGCTCAGGTTGATTGTCTGCGGAGTCTTGAACACCGTTTTGTCAAAGGTGATCGTCTCGGCACCTCCGTTCGTATTCGCCTGGGCGATCGCCTGGCGCAGGTCGATCTGGCCAGTGACGGGCGTGTCGGTGGGGTTGTTGACGACGATCGTGGACAGCAGCTTGCGGTCCTCCAGCGCCAGCAACGTCGGCCGCATCCGCCAGCGTCGCATTGCCGGCCTCGACCGTTCCCCGCCCGCCCCTTCGCTGATCCCTCACTTCGTTGTGACGCATCGTTCTGTCGTTCCTCTCGTTGAGCTGTCTCTGGTGCAGAAAAACTTCTCTCATGCCCTCACGAACAGACCGCGCGGCACACTCCCGTTCCCGGCCGACCCCGCCGCGCCCAGGGTCGGTTCGGCGTGCCCTCGCATCGACGCCGGCACATCGGCCAGCGCCTCGTCGGGCACCACGAACGAGTTCTCGAGTAACTTTTCGTCGTCGTTGATCAGTTCCGGGAACTGCCGGCGCGGCAGCACCGTCACGGCGAAGACCTCTTGCACGGCGGTCTCGAACCTCGCGACGCGACAAGCTGACCAGTCGTCAGGTCGATCACGCAGACGCCGCAGGTTCGCTCGTCCTGGATCAGCCGCTCGGTGATCGGGATATCCAGGGTGGTCAATTTCAGTAAACGTTCTTTCGCGGGTCCCGGTCCGCTCATCCTTCAAGTCGGAACCATTTGCCGGATCTGAGTCGCTGGACTGGATTAATCGATGCCCGGAAACGGTCCTCCCCCGGGCGCCGATGGTGTCGTGCCCGGGGAAGGAAGGCCAGCAGCGGGAAGATCGCGGTGGCACTCAGAGGTAGGTCACGGTGCCATAGATGTTGCTGTTGCTGGTGGAGGCGAAGTTCAGCGCGACCGTCGTTTTCTTGAGGGTGACCACCCCGCCGGTGGTGACGTAGAGGCCGCCGCCGATGCCGTCGCCGTTGCTGCCGCCGGCGCCAGCCAGGCCGCCGAGGGCCAGGTTCAGGAGGATATCCGTCTGGTCGAGGGTCGCGGAGCCGCCCGCGCCGACGAAGGCGCCGCCGCCGGAGCCGTTGCCGCCGTTGGCTCCCGTGCCGCCGCGGCCGCCCTGGGCCACGTTGCCGATCAGCAAGCTGCTAGCTGAGGCTGACGGACGACGTGTCCGAGGCCCCGCCGATGGCCACGGCGATGCCGCCGCCGATGCCGTCGCCGCCGTTGGCCCCGCGCCGCCGGCACCGCCCTGGGCCAGGTTGCCCAGGAAGATGGTGTTGGTGATGGTCGCGGTCGCGTTATTCTCGAGAGCGAGACCGCCGCCGATGCCATCGCCGCCGGCGCCGCCGCTGCCCGGCCGCCGATTGCCGTGTTAGCCATCAGCGCTGTTGCTGAGCGCGACACTCCCGCCGTTGCTCAAGATGCCGCCGCCGATGCCAGCGCCGCCGGCGCCGCCGATGGCCTGGTTGTTGATGATATTGCTGGAGGCGACGTTCAGCGTGCCGTGGTTGGAGATGCCACCGCCGGCGACGGCGGAGTTGCCGCTGACGGTGCAGTTGGTCAGCGTGGTCGTGCCGCGATGACGACATAGCAAGCCGCCGCCGCTAGCCGCTGGCGGAGTTGCCGCTGACGGTGCAGTTGGTCAGCGTGGTCGTGACACCGAAGTAGCGACAAGCCGCCGCCGCTGATCGGCTGGCGGAGTTGCCGCTGATGGTGCAGTTGGTAAGCGTGGTCGTGCCGAGTGGATCGCACAGGCCGCCGCCGCTGCGCTGCGGCGGAGTTGCCGCTGACGGTGCAGTTGGTCAGCGTCGTCGTGCCCCGAAGGTGTACAGGCCGCCGCCGTTGCCCGGCGGCGGAGTTGCCGCTGATGGTGCAGTCGCCCAGCGTGGCGTGCCGCCAAGTTCGACACAGGCCGCCGCCGGTAGCGGCGGCCGTGTTGCCGCTGACGGTGCAGTTGGTCAGCGTGGCGTGCCGCCGTATTCGGATCAGGCCGCCGCCGAAGGCGGCGGAGTTACCGCTGACGGTGCAGTTGGTCAGCGTGGTCGTGCCGCCGTAGCTGAACAGGCCGCCGCCGTTACCGAGACTGGCGGTGTTGCCGCTGAGGGTGCAGTCGGTCAGCGTGATCGTGCCGGAGCTGCGGCGACAGCCGCCGCCGCCGTAATTGAGCTGCCGGATTGGCACCATCGTCGATGTTGCCGCTGACGGTGCAGTCGGTCAGCGTGGCCGTGCCGCCAGAGCTGTGTAGAGGCCGCCGCCGTTAGGTCCGCGTGTTGGCGGAGTTGCCGCTGATGGTGCAGTTGGTCAGCGTGACATTGCCGCCGTCGTTGTACAGGCCGCCGCCAATACCGGCGGTCTTGCCGCCGGTGATCGTCAGTCCCGAGATCGACGCGGTGACACCCCCGTCGACCTGGAACACCCGGCTCTGCCCGCCGCCGCTGACCGTCACGCCCGCCGTCGGGCCCGTGATCGTCTCCGTCCCGGTCGTGTCGCTCAGCTCGAGCTGGCCGGCCGCTCAGGGTGATCGTCTGCGGCGTCTTGAACACCGTCTTGTCAAAGGTGATCGTCTCGGCGCCCCCGTTCGAATTCGCCTGGACGATCGCCTGGCGCAGGTCGATCTGGCCAGTGACGGGCGTGTCGGTGGGGTTGTTCACGACGATCGTGGACAGCAGCTTGCGGTCCTCCAGCGCCAGCAACGTCGGCCGCATCCGCCACCCGTTGCCGGGCCTCGACCGTTCCCCGCCCGCCCCTCCGCTGATCCCTCGCTGCGTTGTGACTCATCGTTCTGTCGCTCCTCTGTGTTGAAGCAACCTCTGGTGATGAAAAACCTCTCTCACGCCTTCACAAGCGGCCGCGCGGCACACTCCCGTTCCCGGCCGACCCCGCCGCGCCAGGGTCGGTTCGGCCGTGCCCCGCAGCGACGCCGGCACGATCGGCCAGCGCCGCGTCGGGCACCACGAACGAGTTCTCGAGTAACGTTTCGTCGTCGTTGATCAGTTCCGGGAACCGCCGGTCCGGCAGCACCGTCACGGCGAAGACCTCTTGCACGGCGGTCTCGAACCGCAAGAGCGCGACAAGCTGACCGGATCTCAGGTAGATCACGCAGACGCCGCAGGTCCGCTCTTCGTCGGTCAGCCGCTCGGTGATCGGGATGCCGCTGCGTGCCCGCGCGGCCGACTCGCAGACCCAGAGCCGGACAATGGAGTCGTGGCTCGCGGTGAGGAGGCCGCGGCCGTCCAGGGAGATTGCTTTCAGCCATCGGTAAGTTCTCATGGTCGATACATCCGGGGTCGTTGGCCCGTCTCAGGCACTGGGAAAGAATGTCGCTTGCCCCCAGGGCGACATGGGGCACCGGGCGAGAGGGCCGGGGCTTCCCCGTTCAACCTCCGCTTCAGCGTTTGCACCGGAAACGATCGGCCGGTCAGTCAACCGTAGGGCCGGTTGTGCGGGCCGGGAGCGGCTTGGCAGCCGCCCATCACGCTCTGCTGTCTCTATCCCACGGTTGTCTACCGCGGCTCCGCGAAGACATTGGCGGGCAGCTCGCCATCGGGGCCGGCGAGCACCGCCTCGGCCTCGGCGCGGAAGGCGGCCAATTCCCTGGCGTATTGCTCGGTCAGGCCTTTCTGCTCGCGCAGCCAACGCACCGCGCGGTCGAAGCAGCTGCGGGCTTCTCGCGGTGTCCCAGCCGGTGGTGGGCCATGGCCAGGAAGAAGAGGTCGAAGGCGTCGGACTGGCCGCGGTCGGCGGCCAGGCTTCGCTCCAGGGTCGCGATGGCCTCGGCGTACCTGGCCCGACGCGATACTGGACGACGCCCAGCGTGTTGAGGGAGATGCGTCTGGCCAGGGGCCAGGGCCACGGCCCGCTGGCTCAGCGCCAGCGCCCGGTCCAGGTCGCGCCGCGGCTCAGGCCCGTTGGCCAGCTCCCAGGCTCGGTTGTTGCAGCAGTCGCGCCAGCCGTTCTCGGACGTCGGGCTGGTCCGGTTTCTGCGCCAGCGCGGCCTCCAGGTCGGCGATCGCGGGCTCGTATTGTTTCAGGAATTCGTAGATCCTCCCCCGAGTGGCCCGAAAGTGAGCGTCGTCCGGTCGCAGGCGGATCGCCCGGGTCAAGTCGTCGATCGCCTCCGGGAGGCGGTCTCAGGTTGGCCAGGGCATGGGCGCGATGGTGGTAGGCCTCGGCATCGTTGGGATCGCTCTTGAGTCGGGCGGTGTAGCGCTCGAGCAGCGCTGCGGGGGGCTCGGTGAAGTGCTCGAGGTGCCCGGCCAGCGGGCCGTAAGTCGACCTGGAGCGGAGGCAGGGGCGGCGCGGAGGGGCTGGCGGGGTCGTCGTCGGAATAGGCCGGCGCGTCCCAGTCGAGGCCCATGCCGGCGAGGTGCTTGCGGATGGCCCGCAGGTCCCAGACGTGCACGGCCGGGCCGTCATTGGTGGTCACCACCAGGCGCGACCCGTCGGGGCTGAAGGTCGCCGCCCGACGCGTCGCACAGGTCGGGGCTTTCGAGCCGCGCGAGCGTGCGGCCGGTCTCGGTCTCGACCAGGCGAATGACCTTGCTCGCGTCCTGCGACGACCACCAGGCGGCCGTCGGGGGAGAAGCAGCGACCATGGCCGCCGATCTGCCGCGCCTCGCGCCAGGTGCCGACTTCCCAGAGCCGGCACGGTGGATTCGCCGTCATCAGCCATTTCCCATCGGGGCTGAAGACGACCGCCGGTGCCCCATCGATGGGCAGATCGGCCACCTTCGTGCGCGTCGCGCGATGCGCCAGACCTGGGCGCCGCCGGCTGCATGACTGCCGGTCGCCAGCCATTGCCCGTCCGGGCTGACGGCGACGCCGCGGCAGTCGTCGAGCGGCCCCACCTGGAACGTCCGCTCAGGGGTCGCGACGTAGGCATCGTGAATGGTCGGCCAGGGCCACGATCCGGCCCGATCGGTCCTCGTGCGATCCGCGCAGTTACTCGCCGGCAACGGGAGCTGACGCGGCGGGCCGATGCGGAATTCGCTCCGGTCGGTGTCGAGCTGGACCGGCCACCGCTGCACGCCCATCGAGCCGCTGGTGATCAGGTCGCCCGAAGGCTCGAACATCAGGTGCCAGGCGTTGCCGATCGGCAGGAAGGCGAGCTCCGTGCCGCGGGCCAGGTCCCAGAGCACCACGCCCCGGTCCGTGCCCACGGCCAGCACCCGGCCGTCGTGCCGGATCGATGGGCGTTGCATAATCGATCGGCTGGCGCGAAGCATGGGCGAACGTCCGGTATTCCAGGGCCGGATCGACCTGGTAAGTGGTCAGTTTGTCCTCGAGCGAAACGACGATCCGTCCGTCCCGGCTGAATTCGGGACGCCGAGCCGCCGGTCAAGTTCAGCCAGGGCCGGCCCAGGACCGGGTCCCAGAGCCACAGCCGCCCTTCCCAGCCGTTGCTGGCCAGCAGCGTGCCGGCGGGGTGGAAGGCCGCACGCAGGCCGCCGTTGGTATGGCCTTCGAGGGTCGCCCTCCGGGTGCCGGTGGCGGCGTCCCAGAGGTAGATCTTGTGATCGTCGCACGGCGTCGCCAGCGTGGTGCCGTCGGGGCTCCAGGCGACCGTCTGATCCGCGGCGGCCGCAAGCGGGATCGACCGGACGAGCCGGCCGGTCTCCGCTTCGAGAATCCGGCAGGTGGGCGGTCTTCGACTCATTGTCGATGACCGCGATCTGGGCCCCGTCCGGACGGAAGGCCAGGTCGCCTGCACCTCGGATCGCGCCAGCGCCGGCTGGGCCGACCGGTCGCCAGGTCGTAGACGAGGAGCTCGCCATCCCGATGGACCAGGGCGATCCGCCGGCTGTCCGGGCTGAATCTGGCCGCCCGCCAGACCGGGCCCGGGTCGTCCACGGCGACGGCGCGGCGGTCGACGTCCCAGACCGTCAGGGCAGTTGCCGGGATAATGCGTGGTCGCCAGGTAGCGGCCGTCGGGGCTGAAGCCGAAGACCCAGATACTCGCGATCGCCCCGGGCCTGGAAGCGGGCGATCTCCTGGTCGTCGGCGACGCGGCGGACCGAGATCGTCCCATCGCGGAACCGCAGGGCGTAGCGGGTCATGGTGGGGTCGAAGGCGATCGCGATGACGCCCGGGGGCCGGGTGATGACCCGGCCGGTGGGCTTGAGGTCGGGCAGGGCCAGGCAGGCGATCGCCTCGTCGCGGAGCGGGTCGAGCTGCTCGGGCGGCAGCTTCAGCTCGCGGCCGATCGCGGCCGCCTGCTTCAGGGCCTCCAGGCTGTCGAACCGCTGACCGGCCGGCGGCTGAACCGCCCGGCGCGGGCCCGGTCGTGCAACGCCTCGAAGAGCTGCAATCGCGGTCTTCGTCCTCGGCCTCGGCTGAATCTCGATCGCGTTGGCCGGCGATCTGGTTGCGCTGGTCGCGGTAGGTCCAGGCCGCGACGGTCGAGACGATGGCGAGGATGGTCGTCAGGACCGCCGCGGCGATGTTCGCTCCGGCCAGCCCGGGGTTCCGCTTGCACCAGCGCCAGAACCGCTGGTAGAACGGGAGCGGGCGCGAGCGGATCGGCCGGTTCTCCACGAAGCGCCGCAGCTCGTCGGCCATCTCCTCGGCCGTGGCGAACCGGTCGTTCGGGTCCTTGGCGAGGGCCTTGAGGACGATCGTCTCCAGGTCGCGGGGAATGCGGCGCTCGAGCTGCCGCGGCGGCACCGGCGGCTCGTTCTCGATCCGGCGGATCAACTGGAGCTGGTCCTGCCCCTCGAAGGGCGGGCGCAGCGTCAACATCTCGTAAAGCGTCGCGCCCGAGTGCGTAGAGGTCGCACTGGCGGATTCGAGACGCCGCGGAACCGCTCGGGGGCCATGTAGCGCAGGGTCCCGACGAGGTCGTGCGACTGCGAGAGGTCGTCCCCGTCCTCGAACTTGGCCAGGCCGAAGTCGGTGATCCAGATGTTCCCCAGGGCATCCAGGATCAGGTTCGGGGGCTTGATGTCGCGATGCAGGACGCCTCGCTGGTGGGCGTAGGCCAGGGCGTCGGCGACCTGGGCGCCCAGCCGGGCGACTTCGCGATAGTAGCGAGCATCGCTCTTGCCGGTCAGGGAGCTGGCCGAGCCGTCGGGAGACGGGATGCTCGCGATCCTGGGCGTCCCCCGAGTTCGGAGGCGGCTCCGTGGCCGGAGGGGTCACGGACCGGGTCCGGCCCGGCTCGAACCCGAGCCTGGCGTGACGCGGTCTCCGTGTGCCCGATCTCGTCTCCCAGCGTGGTGCCTGTCCCCAGGGCGAGCCGCTCGCGCCCGGAGCTCGATCCGGTCCGCGTCTCCGATCGCCCCTCCCGTCGCGGTGGATCCGGTTGGCAGGGGCGGGGTGTCCCCATCGTCCGAGCACCTCGGCCGGAGAGGCGGTGGCATAGCGGCCGGTCAGGAGCCCCATCGTCACAGTCTGTCTCAAGGAATCCGTCCTGACGCGCCGGCTCCGCGGGGGATGTTCCGCTCGGCCGGCACGGGCTCGCCATCATCGCCGGTGGCTACCGTGGCCGGTCGCGGCCGCGAATCCCGCCTTCTCCCGGCGGAGCTGGCGGACGTCGGCCAGGATCTTGTCCAGGCTGTGGCCGGCGATGTACTGCATCGCGTAGTAGCAGACGCCGTCGTGCACGCCGTAGTCGAAGACGCTGACGATGTTGGTGTGGTGCAGCCGGGCCGCCGAGCGGGCCTCGGTGCGGAACCGGCGCAGGTACTTCTCGCGGTTGCGGAACTGGGGATGCATGACCTTGAGCGCGACGTGGCTGCGGAGCGACTCGCGCACCGCCTCGTAGACCACGCCCATGCCGCCTTCGCCGAGATAGCGGAGGATCCGGTAGTCGCCCAACTGCTCGGGGAGGTCGCCTGCGGCCGGGCGACCGGCGCGGCGGACGAGATCTCCTGATCTTCGCGGCGCCGGCTTGTAGTGCTCCACGAGGGCCAGCGCCGGGAACAGCTCGCGGATGTCGTCGGCGTGCTCGGGGTAACGCTCGACGTACTCGGTGAGCGAGGGGTGCTCGCCGCGGCGGAGCCGCTCGGCGAACTCCTCGGCCAGCCGCTCGAAGGGATTGCGATCCGCGCGTCGATTCGCTCATGGTTCGTCCCTCGCTCGGTCTGCCTCGAACTTCACCGAGCCGGCACTCGTGCGGTACCGGAGTCATCGAGAAGTCCGAGCGCGGGCGAAAGGATCTCCTTGAGCCGGCGCAAGGCACGGACGTAGCGGTTGCTGGCCGCGGCCTTGTGGATGCCCAGCACGGCGGCCGTCTCGCTGTTGTTGAGCTCCTCGAAGTGCCGCAGGGCCAGGATCTCGCGGTCGATCGGGTCCATGGCGTTGAGCGCCTCCTGGATCTTGATCTGGATCTCGGCCCGGATCGCGGCCCGGCTCGGCGTCGTCAAGCGGCCGAGGAGCTGGGCGGCCAGGGACCGGGAGTCGGCCGCGGGCAGCGGCCCGCTGTAGAGCGAGACCTCGCGCCCCGCGTCGCGACCCTTCACTCCGAGGTGGAGGCGGTGCAGCGTATGGAGCCGCTGGACGGTCAGGAACCGGAGCCAGAGGAAGGGCGGCATCGCCGGATCGGCGGCGTACTCGGCGAGCCGACGCGCGGCATCCACGAACGCCTCCTGAAGCACGTCGTCAGGGTCGATGCGGCCCTGCAGGCGCCGGTCCAGCCGTAGCTGCACCATCCGGCGGAGTCGTTCGCGATGCCGTGCCGAAGAACTCCCCGAGCGCGTGGTGGTCGCCCGCACGAATGCGGCGTATCAGGGCTTGATCGGCGTCGGCGTCGTCGGTCACGTTGATTCCCCTGGAATGATAACCGCGCGATCCTCCTGATCGTAAACAGGTCGACCGCGCGAATTCGAGAATATTCGCTCAACACCACCGGGTTCAGGCCGGCGAAAAATGAGGACTTGCGACTGAGCCGTTCCCTCACCAGTTCGGCCCGGCTGGGCTCGATGAATCATTGCGCGAGCAGGCTGTCGGTGACGCGACAGGGTCCTGAGCAGGATGCTACGGCTCTCTCGTGAAATCCAAGGCTAGCGGTGTCGGGACCTGTTTCGAAGGCACAATTGCTCGCACGGAGGCTCGCCCTCCGGTGGTTCACGAACGGTTAGCCGGCCTGCGAAGGCATTGCCAGCACACGCGCCGGGTCAACCAGACGCTGACGTCGTTCCGCGAGCTGAAACACGCCGGCGTCGCCGAGTGACGTTGCTCAGGAACTCACCCGTCCCCCGGTGGAGGCGGCGGACTCCGTCTCGAGGCGGCCCTTGCCAGCCTGGCCCTACCCTTGGCGCTGACAGGCCTCTGGCTTTGGTTCCGGCTCGTCCTGACACCACCGTCGCCAGTGGTTCCGCTAAGTGCTCAGGGCGGCCCCGCGGAGCCGCCCTGCGGACTTTACTTTAGCATGCGCTGGGAATAGTTAAGAGCGGTCAGGACGACGGGGCTCCAGGTGATTCTCTTGCCGGGAACACTACGGATTACTAAGATTCGCGCGGAGCTTCCCCGCCAAGGACATCGGGACTCACGAGGTACTGTGAGTCCATCGACACCCGCCCGCTGGTCAAAAGACTACTCCTTTCTTGCCGATCGTAGCGCTCCCGCTGACAGAATGATTGTACGCATCGAGCAGGTTGTAAGTGAGCTTGAGCGAGGCCTGGCACACGACCTTCGAGCCCTCGGGAGACCTGCTCACAAACGGGTGCTCGGCGTCTGGCGCTGGCCAGTCCAGGTCAGTAACGATCGGAATGAGTTCCAAATCGGTCCACCGCGACAGCTCCCTCTCCCGGGAGGTCGCTCTCAAATCGCAAACGACCGCTCAGGCGAAATCGTCGCGCTGGCGAACCGTTCCGAGGCTTACGTACTCACGCCCGATCGGCAATTTCGTGCGGCGCCCTCGACGACTGCCGCAGCGTCGCGGTCAGCCCGGACGGCAAATGGCTGGCGACCGGCCCTCAAGGCGCTGGGGGCGTGCGGGTCTGGCGCATCCGCGACGGTACGAAAGCGATGAAGCTACCCATCGATTATGGCACGGGGGTCCTCTTCAGCCCCGATGCTAAATGGCTGTTGACGCAGACTTCTCCTTGCCGGCTCTGGGCGGTCGGAACCTGGGAGGAGGCGCCCAGATCAGTGGAACCGGGCACTGCTTTTCCCCACAGGGCTGCCAGCTACTTGTTCAGGACGCCGACATGGGCCTTCGCCTTGTCGAGACCGAGACCGGACGTACGCTCGCGCGGCTCGAAAGTCCCGATGCTTGCGCCGTGGGCTTCGCCACCTTCAGCCCTGATGGGACTGCGCCTCGTCGTCAGTACAAACGACGGCCCGGCCGTACACGTCTGGAACCGGCGGGCGATCCGGATACATCTGGGTAAGATGGGTCTAGATTGGGACGCGCCGTCCTATTCCGGCGACGACCCGGCCGGGCCCACCGCGCTCCCGCTGCCCACGCTCAAAGTCGACTACGGGCGACTCCGCGCCGTGATCGAGCAAAACACAACGGTGCCATCGAGCAGAACGCCGCTACCGCTGAAGCCCTCGTCGCCCGGTACACCGAACAGTTGAAAGCGCATCCGGATGATCCGAACGCCCTGCATCGACGTGGTCATGCGTTGCTCTGACTACGGCGCTTCGAAGAAGCCCTGGCAGATTTTTCCGCCGCGTGCGCGCTGCGTCCGCTCGACGTCCACTTGATGGTCGACCGAGGGGGCTGCCTTTTCGACCTGAAGCGGTACGCGCCGACGCTGGATCAACTTGAGTCGGCATTTCAAGCTGATCCGAAAGCGGTGCGCGCAGATCTTCAACCTGGACCAGGTCGTGAACAACCTGGCCTGGGCACTGGCGACGGGCCCCGAGCGCCAGAGGGACCCGGAGCTCTCGGCCAGACTGGCGGGCTTTGCCGTGGCGCTGGCTCCGGGTAAACAGATTAACCTCAACACGCTGAGCTTCGCCCTCTATCGTGCCGGCAAGCTCGCCGAGGCGATCACAATCCTGGAGAAAAGCCGGGCCGCCGGCAACGGCCAATTCGACGCATTCGACCTCTTCTTCCTGGCCATGGCGCACCACCGGCTGGGACACCGCACAGAGGCGCGTGGATGCTTTGAACGAGCGGTGCGCTGGGTGGGAGAACAGAAAACCCTGCCCGCACAATACGCCAAGGAGTTGACCATGTTTCGCGCCGAGGCCGACGCGGTGCTAGCCGCCCCGAGCGACTAGCTGCCTGCACGTGTTCGCACCTCCGTAAGGTGGACCGAACAGCGGTCGTGCATGCGCTGACGCGGAAGTTGAGCGGGAACGCCATGGAACTTCTCCTCGTGCGCCGTCCGTCCTGGGGCCGATGGCGAAGACTGCCCTTTCTTGAGGAGACTCCGCGCTCGATATGACCGCTTTCTCGAATTTCTCGGTCGCCTGTTTACGATGAGCAGCAGCGCGCGGTTGTGGTGTTAGGAGAATCGACATGTGCAGCGATGCGGACGCCGGTCAGGTTCTGATGCACCGTCGTCGTCGCGGGTGAGCCGCACCCGCTCGGGGACTGAAGCGGTGCTCGCAGAGACGTTCAGCGAAAACGAAGAAACCGATGAAAGGTTTTCGAGAGCGCTGCGTACCTCGTAGCGGAGAGAGAGTCCATCGCGTGCAGATCGTGAGCGGCTCAATCGGCTTGTGGCCGCGGTCGTGATCTTTGACTCTGTTCCGCTGTCGGCTCTATTGCCTCAAGGCTCGATTCTGATCCCATCCCTGCCTTCCTCTCACTCAAGGACCGATCCCATGAACGTCTACCATCACGACCAAGAGCCGCAGGGAAATCGTCGTTCGGGATCTCAAGGGCGAACCACACGTCGTCCATGGGGCAAGCGCCCTCGCAACGCGTCATCGGCCCCGCTCGAGTTGCTGGAACCGCGGGTGGTGCTCTCGCCTACGATCTTCACGGTCGATTCCATAGGAAGCGGCACCTCGGGTTCGGGCACGTCGGGCACGCTGCCTTACGTCATCTCCCTGGCCAACGCCAATACCAGCACGGATGGCAGCGAGATCGAGTTTGATCCGTCGGTGTTCACCTCGTCCTCGCCGCAGACGATCACGCTGGGTGCCACCCTGGTGCTCTCCGAGACGGCCGGCCCGGAGGTGATCGACGGCCCCGGCGCCGGACTGGTGACGGTCAGCGGCAACAACACGAGCGAGGTGTTCAACATCGCCGGTGACACCGTCGTCAGCATGTCCGGCCTGAGCATCATCGACGGAAACGGCATTTTCGGCGGCGGCCTGTTCAACGAGGGGACGTTGACAATCACCAACACGACGTTCACGGGGAACTCCGCGCTGTATGGCGGTGCCATTTATACTCGCGCTCTGGGGAGCGATCCCCTAGACGGTTTCCTGACGCTGACCGGCGACACGTTCTCAAGCAACTCCGCCACGGCCGAGAGCGGCGCTATTGATAACTGGGCCGGGGGCACCGTGACCGTGACGGACGATACGTTCACGGGGAACTCCGCGCCGTATGGCGGTGCCATCGGCAACGAGTGGGGCTCCGTCGCCGTAAGCAACTCCACGTTTTCCAACAATACGGCAAGCACCGGCGCCGGCGGCGCAATCATCAACTACAACCCCAATGACGCCTTCAGCAACAGCCTGTCGGTCGTCGGCAGCACGATTTCCGGAAACGCGGCAGTCAATGGCGGCGGCATCGCCAACGGTGGCCCCGACACACTGAGCCTGACCAACGATACCATCACGGGCAATTCCGTCACTGGCACCGGCGGCGGCCTGTACGATGACGGCACGACCACGCTGACCAACTGCACCGTCAGCGGCAACTCCGCCAGCGACGGCGGCGGGGTGGTAACTACGGCTACGGCACGGCAATGCTCACCGCACTGCACGATCAGCGGCAACTCCGCCAACGACGGCGGCGGCCTGTATATTACTGGCTCAGCCACGGCGACGCTCACCGACACGATCGTGGCCGGCAACACCGGGTCCCTCGGCGGCCCGAGCGATATCGGCGGAAGCCAGGCCAGCCAGGTCACCGGCTCATACAACTTGATCGGCACCGGCGGCTCGGGCGGGATCACCGGCGGCACGGGCGGCAACATCGTCCTGACCAGCCTCACCGACCTGGGCCTGGCCCCGCTCGGCGACTACGGCGGGCCGACCCAAACCATGGCGCTCTTGCCCGGCAGCGCCGCCATCGGCGCCGGCACAGCCCAGAGCGGCGTCACGACCGACCAGCGGGGGGCGCCCCGACCGACTTCCGGCGCCGTCGACATCGGTGCATTCCAGGACCAGGGCTACACCGTGGCCGTTTCCTCGGGAAGCCCGCAAAGCACGCTGGTCAGCCAGGCCTTCAATGCTCCGCTGGTGGCCCTGTTGACCGAGAATTTTGCCAACGCGCCGCTCCCGGGGGCGACGATCGATTTCACCGCGCCGTCCTCGGGTGCCAGTGCCACGCTCAGTGCCGAGCTCGGCGGTCACCGACGCGAACGGCCTGGCGAGCGTCACGGCCACGGCCAACGCGACCGCCGGCACCTATGCCGTGACCGCCTCTGCCACCGGAGTGACGTCGTCGGCTTCGTTACAGCCTGACCAACCAGATCCAGCCGAGCTTCTCGGGGCTGACCGACCAGACGATCACCTACGGCAGTACGGTGACGTTCACGGGCACGCTCGCGGCCGGTTCGCAGGTCCCGGCTGGAGAAGAAGTCGCCGTCACGATCGACGGGTGTCACGCACGACGCCATGATCGGCTCCGACGGTTCGTTCTCGACCCAATTCACCGGTGCAGACGTGGTGCTGAACGCGAGCTCGACGGCCTACAACGTCACCTACGACTACGCGACCGATGGAGTTTTCCTCGCGGCCGACGGCTCGAGCCAACTGACGGTCAACCCGGCGACGCTCACGATCACGGCGGTCAGCGACACCAAGGTCTACGACGGTACCACCAGCTCGTCCAAGATCCCGACCTACGGCACGCTCTACGACGGCGACACGGTGACCGGGCTGACCCAGGCGTTCACCTCGAAGAATGTACTCGGGACTAGCGGCAGCACGCTGACCGTCACCGGCTACACCGTCAACGACGGCGATGGCGGTAAGGACTACACGGTCACCACCCAGGACGCCGCCGGAACCATCACACCCGCCGCGCTGACCATCTCCGCGACCAGCGACACCAAGGTCTACGACGGCACCACCAGCTCCTCACAGACCCCGACCCACGGCACGCTCTACGACGGCGACACGGTGACCGGGCTGACCCAGGCGTTCACCTCGAAGAATGTACTCGGGGCCAACGGCAGCACGCTGATGGTCACCGGCTACACCGTCAACGACGGCGATGGCGGTAAGGACTACACCGTCACCACCCAGGACGCCTCCGGAACCATCACCCCCGTCCCGCTGACGGTGCGGCGTGAACAATGTCTCGGACGTCTATGGCTCTTCATGCCGGCCCTGACCTATACGATCACCGGGTTCGTTGGCGGGGACAATTCCAGCGTGGTGAACGGTCCGCGGATCGCCGGCCTCCGATGCCTGCCGCAACGTCACCGCCACGTCGGGCCGCTCACGCAGCCGCGCTCGTGACACCCTCACGCCCCCGGATCACGATCACGGCTTCACGGCGCCGGGAGCGACTTCTCACGATGCCACCGCCAGGCCGCAACCTACAGCTACCCATCCCCGCGGCGCCGACCCAACTACAAGATCAGTAGGCCGGCACGCTCACCGTGATCCTCTCGCCGGCGACAGTCGAAAAGGTCTCGATCCAAAAGGTCAAGCTGAGCAAGCACAAGACGGTGCAAGAGATCATCCTGCAATTCAGCGAGGCTCTCGATTCGGCAGCGGCGCAGAGTATCAGCTCGTATACCCTGGCCACGGTCCCGAAGAACACGAAGCAGAAGAGCAAGCCGGTGCAGATCTCCCACGCGAGCTACAACGCCTCCGCCTTCACGGTGACGCTCCTCACGCGCAAGACGCTGGCGCTGAAGCCCCCGCTCGAGCTCACGGTCAAGGCCGCCAGCCTGCTGGACGCCCTCGGCCGCGAGCTCGACGGCAACGACTCTGGACGGTCAGGCGCGAATTTCACGGCCGTCCTCAGCAAGGCCGGTACGAGCGTGACAAGCACCAGGCCGCTCGCGCGAATCGGCGGCCTTTCGTCCCACGCGGTCGATGCCGTGCTGGAAGCGGGCATACGGGGGGGCCATTGAACGACATCTACATACATCGATGCAAAGGGTCGATGTCGGCAAGGATCGCTCTGTAAGCATCTCTCGTCGAGTGCGTTAGTTCGTGTGATGAGTCGCATCTCTTCCTCAACACCAGGTGCGCACGATGAAGCTGCGCTTTGAGAGTCTGTCCCAGGGATCGATCGAAATGATGCGAAATGGAAAGCTGTCGCGGCGCCGCTCGGCTGCGTTCCGGAGGCGATTCATACCTGGCATCGACTTGATGGAGGACCGGACGTTGCTCAGCACGCTCACGGTCATGAACAACCACAGAGTGGCTCCGGCTCGCTGCGCCACCATTGCCGCCGCCGCAAGCGGCGACACCATCAACTTTTCTTCCAAGCTCAGGGGCGAAACGATCACCCTGACTTCGGGCGAGCTCACCGTCGGCGTCAACCTGACCGTCGATGGACCCGGCGCCAACCAGCTCGCCATTAGCGGCGACGGCGCCGGCCGGGTCTTCGAGATCGCGGCCGGCCTGAACGTGACCATCAGCGGTCTGACAATCACCCACGGATACGCTCGCGACCAGGGAGGCGGCATTCTGAACGACGGCAGTAATCTGACCCTGTCCGGGGACGTTTTCGCCCAGAATGTGGCTATGGAGAGCGCCACCGTCTCGGCCGACGGAGGGGCCCTCGACAGCCTGGCCGGCACTCTGACCATCAACGGCTGCACGATCACCGGCAACCAGGCGCTCGGCGCTGCCGGCGCGGCGGCATTCGGCGACGCGTTCGGCGGCGGCGCCTTCACCGCTTCCGGCGGCAGTGCGACCATCTTCGGGACCCTCGTCACCGCCAACGATGCCCTCGGCGGCCTGGGAGGCAGTGGCGGCAGCGATGGCAATGGCGGCGGCGGCCTGTATGTCGCCACAGGCGCCAGCGTCTCGCTCCAGAAAACCAAGGTCAGGGGCAACTTCGCCTCCACCAGCGACAATAACATCTATGGCATCGTCACCACGATGTGATAGGCAACGCGGGATGGCTGCGGCGGCCCTGGTCGCCGCAGCACGCGCTTCCGCAGCTTACCCGCAACACGAGAGTGCTCTCGTCCGCCTTCAGATCCCTCGCTCAAAAAATGAATAGATTTTATCATGATAAGTTCTATTGGCAATCCAAAGAGAGGCAGATCGTGAAGGAGTTCAGCGTGCCGGAGCCAGCGCAACCGGGTAAACATGAACCCTCCGCGGCCGACCGCGAACCTGACGACGCGGCAGCGACGCCTCGACGGCGTTACCCTTCAAGGGGCTGGGTCGCGGTTGTTGCATCGGTCGCTGCCGTTGCGGCATGGGCGATCGAACCCGAGGCGTCAAAGCGTATCGAGAGCCGCGTCATTGAAATCTCCTCCCGACCTCAGCCGCCGGCACCGGGATATCCGATGGGTTCGGGGGACACCATACACGTGCGCCGTGGAAAAGTGTTCAATCTTCAGTGGGTGCAAATCCCACCCGGCAACTGGGTCGCTCCAGCCGGTAGCTATCGAAGCGACGCGTGGAGGTAACGAAACCGTCGGAGCCTTCGAGACAGACGGGTCGCTTTGGCGACTCGGCGAGCCGACAGGCCGTAATAGCCAGTGAACGTTGAGCAGGCCTCGAAAAGTCCAATGTGGTCGCCGACCTTGCGTGTATATGGGGAAGGCCGCAGCCGCTGGGTACAGGGAAACGGTTGGAATAGGCCGTCCCACGAGCGATCAAGGCCCAGCGGGCCACCGGGGTATTGACGACGGCATGTCGGTAAACGGAGATCGAACGCAACACGGGAAACCCATGCGGTGAGGACGCGTGATCCTCAACCGGACGCCCGTGAGGGACTGGCCGGGCCGCCTTGGGTGGCGGAGAGGTCCACAGTACCTGCGAAGCCGGGTAACGCCGGTGGAGGGAAGGGGCCTTGGTTCAAGGTCAGCGTCAGACGTGACTGACATCCAGGAGATTGGCGTGAGCCTAATACCTCCAACTACGGTTGAGAAGTTACAGACGGCGTTGCACACCAAAGCGAAGAACTCGCCCGGTTACCGGTTCTATGCCCTGTACGACAAGCTGTATCGTCGAGACATCCTGGACTTCGCCTTCGTCCGCTGCCTCAAAAACGGCGGTGCACCGGGGGTCGACGGCCAGAGCTTTGCGGACATCGAGACGTATGGACGAGACCGGTGGCTGGACGAACTGACGGAGGAACTCAGGAGCGGAACGTATCGCCCCCGGCCGGTCCGACGCGTGTTCATCCCGAAAGGAGATGGCAAGCAGAGGCCGCTCGGAATTCCTTGCATCAAAGATCGTGTCGTGCAGATGGCTGCTGTGCTGGTCTTGGAGCCGATCTTCGAGGCCGACCTGGAGCCGGAACAACACGCCTACCGCCCGGAGCGTAGCGCCCTGGACGCCGTTCGCCAAGTGGAACGGCTACTCAGGACGGGGCACACCGAGGTGGTAGACGCGGACCTATCTGGATATTTCGATAGCATTCCTCATGCAGAGTTGATGAAGTCGGTGTCCCGCCGCATCAGTGACGGCCGCATGCTGCGGCTCGTGAAGATGTGGCTGGAAACACCGGTGGAAGAGACCGACGCGAAAGGGAATCGCCATCGGACAACCCGGAACAAGGACCAGGGAATGGGAACACCGCAAGGTGCTCCGATTTCCCCATTGTTGACAAATCTCTCCGCGCGTGGGGAATCGTGATCCATCAGCCGGATGGGCGTCTCGCGATGAAGCCGTTTTTCTACAGCGATCACGTTGCGGCCGAGGATTGTTGATAGATCGCCCGACAGCTTCAACGTCGCGACTGACGACGTCCAGCGTCCTTTCGAACGACCTCGCAGCTACGTTGGCAGCCTTCGCCGGATATTGCTGAACGTCCTGTCAAGTCACACGACGAAAATGTGACAAAAGACAAACTGTGTCGCCCAACCGACCATCAAGACTGCATTGCCCGCCGGATTCTTCGGTAGATCCTCATCGACGATCCGATTATGGATCACGCTCTACACGTCGTGGCCGCCTAAAGAAGTCCCGGGTAGGATGAGATCAGCTTGTAGACAGGCTCGGAAAAACTGAAACAAGTTAAGCCCCTTGACAAGCTCCGACTGGACGAGGCGATCACCTTCGGCTGCTCTGAACGGCGGCTGAGGCTCAGCACGAATCTCTGACCCGGCGCTCTGACTCCGGATTGCGCTGGTGAATGAATCAGCATGTGGACCTCAGCCGGGTCGAAGACTCCGTTTACGACTCCTGCGACCCTGAACCTAACGATCCAATTGTGCTCGCCAATGATAATTTCGCCGCCTTTGACGACGTTGATTTGCCGATCGGGTTTCGCGGCGTCAAATGGCCCATCAGGGTATATCGGTTCCCAATCCATGACGTCCGCCGTGACGACGATGGCCTCTGAATCGCGAGGTTGGACCGGTGCTTGTGGTGGAGCGATCCTCTCGAACAAGTGCGACAAGCTCAACCCGTGGATCGCGGAACCAACCGCCAGAGTCACCGCGATCACCAACCCGAGGATCGTGAACCGCACGCGAGAACGGGTCATGGCTGGAGGCTCCCCTGCATGTCACGTCTTGTCCGTCCGCCGGCACCTTGCGCCCGAAGGACATCATCGGGACCCTACAACAATCCAAAGCTTCCAGAAACGGCAGCGGCTAAGAGGTCGGTTCGAACAGTCACCACTGGTGCCGCCCACTCCGCGCGCTTATTCGGCAACCATCACCTTAGTAGGCTGTTTAGGGGCCGGCCCAGTCAAGCTCTTCTGTGCCCAGCCATCGTTTGTGGCCCACATATGGTTGTGACGAGCACCGCCGCGAACGTGGTGATAAGGCCTGAAATGTACGGATCGTAATATGAACCGTAGATCGGAAACAGGAGCCAACTGACATTTGACATGGTGTGAAACAGTGCCGCGGCGAACACGCTCTTGCCCGTGTTGTTGTAGAGCCAGACTATTAGGGCCTGTGGACATTCGTCTTGAGCGGCTTTCCGTTTTACGGTAATGAGTACCGCATCACTTGGCTCATGGAGGAGTAGAACGATGCGGCGACACGAAGTCTCGGATGAGCAATGGAGCGCGATCGAGCTGTAGAGCAGATCGACTGGAGCCCGTGCGACGCGGTGCGTCCGCTTCGACGCGACACTGGCTTTCGGTTGGCGTCATTGTATCCGCACCTTTCCCCTGGCCTCAGCGATGACTTCTTCAACAATTTCAGCCGGAACATCGCCGTCAAGCGTCTGAAAGGCGAAACGCCAGGCTGCGTCCCAAAAGATGACTTGTGCGGCGACACCGATTTTCCCGAATCGTTCTCGATGAAGGTGAAAACCGGCGAAGCCGTCGGTTCGGTCCTTGACGAAGGTAGTCCAATAACGCTCGTGGCCAAACTGTCGTTCCATTGATGAAGCCGAACCCTCATTTCCGCTTGCCCGTATCATCCCCCAACTGATCAACGTAAGACCGGCTGAGCGTCCCCCTTCGTTGCCTCGCGATGACCCAGCCCCTCTTTATCGCCCCAGAACTACCCCATCCGAGAGGCGCAGCCTCGATTGGATCCCCAGAGACGAAGGCCCGTCCCACGCGGCTCAGTTCAAACAATTGTATCCGAAGTGCCGAAAAGCACCGTCGTGCGTGCCATGCTCGCTCGTCGGCACTTCAGATACAATCCTCTGCTCTTCACGTGAGCTGCCGGTGGACCCGGGCGCCCTCGCGCAATTCATCGCCGATCCGGAGATTGCTCACATCGAGTATCGGCCATGTTCGCGACTGCCGGCATGTCAGACCGCACGGCCTTTGAGCCACGAGAATGGAGCCACGGGTAATCCGAGCGCGCGTTCGTCAAGTTCCGCTGCCAAGACCTCATACCTCTCCGGCTGCCGGCAGATGTAATCCTGGGCCTTCGCGGCGACGCCGGAGACCGACAGGGACCCGACGCCCCAGAGGGCGTTCAGGTGGGCGATGATTCGGCCGTAATCGGCCGCGGTGTATACGTTCAGGCGTTGGGTCACCGCGGCAAATCGCTCGAATAGGCTCTGATCCCGGCCGTCGCTCATCCGCTTCCCGGGCATTGCGACCAGCCCTTTGAGCATCGCCCGATAGGCGAGAATCCCCTGCTCGGGGACGTCGGCGATGATCCGGGCGATGATCCGGGAGTAGAAGGTCTCGTGACGTGCCTCGTCGGCGGCGATCTTGCGGCAGATCGTCGCCAGGTTCTCGTCGCCATGCTGCGCGGAGAGTCGCGCCATGTTGGAGTGCGTCAGTCTAGTCGCGCGCTCCTGGAAAGCCGCATAGATGATCCCAGCGCATGGGTCTCCCTTCCTCCCGGTATCGAAGCCGTTGCGGATGAGGTGATGAATCGTACGCTCCACCGCCCGCATATCGACCCGCCCCGTGAGGCGGAGATAGGCGTTCAGCAGGTCGCCATGCCGGTTTTCCTCAGCGCTCCAGCCCCTCAGCCACTGACCCCAAGGCTTATCGGAGCTGGCACCCGGATGCTCGACAACGTTGTCGAGCGTGACCGAGTAATTCGGCAACGCCTCCTCGGTGACCATGTTCCCGATGAGGACGACGAGCACATCATCGGGTAGCCGCCGCGCCGATTCGCGAAATGCCTCGACCTTCTCACTCCAATCCTCCGCAGAAAGATCCGGGAGATAGTCGGTCGGCTGCCAGGCGCGATCGACGGGAATCAGCAGGGATAGATTCTCCCCGACGAAATCTTGCAGGCTTTCCATGATCGACATCGGCGGTTCGGCTTTCGGGCGATTCTGATGCGAAGGACGGCGCGGATCGGACCGACGAGTACGATTCGGCAACGCCATGTAATTCGGCGAGTAGGTTCCACCAGCTAGGGCCTTGCATATCTGATGCCCCAGTATCGTAATACGATCGAACCCATTAAGTTGCGGAGCCGCCCGTGAAATCCGCTTCTGAGAGCGGCCAGATCGCCCTCGAGAAACCGCGGCGGATGCTTCGACGCCCTTCGCAAAGAGCACCGCGGCGTTCTCTCCCGTTGCCCACGCGGTATCATCAGCATAACCGTCAAGCGCGAAAAATCCGTCCACGCAAATGTCAGGAACTTGCTTGACTCACAGGAATCTTGCGGCAGAATTCCATCGTAAGGGGATGGGGGCGGTGCGCGACAAATCTGCTTTTCCCGGGTCAGGCTTTCTGAAGAAGCTCCATTGATCACGATCTCAGACCCAACGGCGCCCCTGAGGGCAAAGCCCCTGGCGCATTAACCCTGCATCGCGCCGCTACGCTGGCGTAGCGTTCCGTTCCAAACCGCCTCATTGATGGCAGATGACGACGTTTCCGCCGGCCCATGCACGAGCTGCGCCTGCCGGGCGCTTCACGCGGGCCTTTGATGAATTTGACCACTTCTGCTGGTAAGGTGTGTCCCGGTTTCCACGATGCGGAAGCGATGGGACAGACAGGAGAAGCTCACGGATCGTCGCGGTGAGAACCGTATCTTCCCGGTCAGCGAGAGAAAGGCGATTCACCGCGAAGACCGCCAAGAGCGCGAAGAAAGCTAATGAAACCGCTGATCGGACATTGACTGTCCGCGCAACTGGCCGGGCCCCAACGCACGGTGCACCTTAAGAATGGCGTCAACCACCAGTTCATCAGATTGCTCGTTCTCTTTCTTCGTCCCTCTTCCCTTCGCGCTCTTGGCGTTCTTCGCGGTGAAAGCATTCAGTCTTCTCGATCTGTTCGATCGTCCCCCTTCCCGCCGCGCTCATCGCGTCATCGCGGTGATGAAGTCAGGCGTTATTCAAGGAGAATTAGACGATCGAACCCAAACTCGATGAAAACATGATCACCGCAAAAAACCAAGAGCCTGTTCGAGTTGTGGCGAATTCCGCGGTCGATTTGCGACTTGACAAGCGGGGAGCAAAGCCACGGCAATCGGTCGGACAGACAGGAAAGGCTCACGAATCGTCGCGGTGACAAGTCATTCGGCCCGGTCAGCATGAGGAAAGCGACTCACCGCGAAGACCGCCAAGAGCGCGTAGAAAGCCAATGAAAACGCTGACAGGACATTGACTCTTTACTCAACCGACCGGGCCCCGACGTACAGTGAAGCTTGAAAATGACGGCAACTCACCGTTCAGCAGTTTGCGCATTCGCCTTGTTCATCCCTCTTCCCGTCGCGCTCGTTGCGTCGTCGCGGTGAGAGATGAATCGTCCTGTCGGGCCGGCGCTTGCAGCCGAGTTCGGCGAACAGAAAGGTTGGCGTTTTTCCCATCCATCATCTTGTGCGGTATTATCCGCGTCCATCAGCGTTCATCCGCGGCCAAAAACTCTCCGCGGTATTCGTCTTCTCCCGGCAATCGAAAACATGATAAGCCGCGGATCAAGATGATGAACGCGGATCAAGTCACTGAGAACCTCGGCGCACTCATCCTGGGCGTTAGGTCGCCCAGACCTGAATCACCCGATGGCGAACGAACCCATGATCCGTTCTCGCGAGCAACCTCAAAAATGGCCCCGCGGATCGCAAGTCTCTTGTGTGATTTATCAATCCGGAGAATCCGGCCGGGTTTCTCCGCTTCGTTTCCTTCGATAACTTCTGTTCAAAATCCCGTTTGTTCAAGTTTTGTTCGTAGCAGGAACAAGCCTGGTATCGCGGAGACTGCGATGATCGAGCCGGCCCCGAGTCCTGTGCTGGCCCGCTCCGGAAGCCGGACCCGCGAGATCAAAATCAGACGAGCGAACCCAACCTCGATGAGAACATGATCACCGCAAAAAACCAAGAGCCTGTTCGAGTTGTGGCGAATTCCGCGGTCGATCCGGGACTTGACAAGCGGGGCCCGACACCTGACGAAGCCGGTGGAGGTAGAGTTGCTTCCGCCGAAATTTCGCGGTCGCGATCGTTGACGCGCTCATTGCGCGCGCGACCACTTCTGATCGGGCCGGCGAGTGCGGCGCCACGTGATGCCGTCGCACGCGAGCAGATGTCGATCAGGACCAAGCGTTCTAACCACTGAAAACGCGGAACCGCACGGAAAAGATCAATCAACTTCAACAATGACCCAGCGAGGCCGTTTTTCTCTTCGGCATGCAGAACCCCGTCCGGTTCCGTGTCGTTCCGCGCCTTCCGTTCGCAGCCCATAAGGCGGTGTGTCTTGCCGGTGTGAGTCCGGCCGCGGGAATTGGCTGTTTACCCGCGTAGTCATAATCGACGTTGGTCGAGGTGACCCGGCCAGCGAAAGCTCGATCGTAAACGTCCTATGTTGGTGGAGGGCTAACAACCGTGCGGGCCGTAGCGCAAGCGAACCTGTCCGCCTCGTTACGCGATCCACGCAAGAACCAACGCGCGTGGGTACAGCGTGGATGCCGAGCCACGGCGGAAATGGCGAAGGCTAATATGGTCGGTCAAGCAACAGCCAATTGCAGCCGTCCAGTCCACCGGGGTCCTGGGGATGGCACGCACGAACAGACACGCCGATTAAATTGGGGACCCTCTTGTTCTCCGCCCGAGGCAGGCCCCTGGGTTGGAGGACCCGACCGCAAATCCATAAGCGGCTGGGTGAGAGCAAGAGGCGCACATGAGGCCATAGTAAGCAGTGATCCAGCGGGACAATATAACCCGCAGGGGAGCCAAGGGCCTCTGGACGGAATTGCCTGGTGCTGCCGATCGCTGTGCCGCTTGGAGCAGGTCAACCTGCTCCCCCTACGGTTAGCCCTTCGGTGGGCCGCAGTGCTCGGGTGGCTGGGCTTCTGCCCGCTTATAAGCGCCATGGCTGGGGGTATGCGGGCCGCGCTTAACCCTGGCGGTGGTGGCGAAGGTGGCGGGTGAATTTCCGTTTGAAGCCGTACTGGGGAAAACCCACCGTACGGAATTTTAGAGGGGGAGGGGAAAACACAGGTGACCTGCCTTCGGTGGTTCATGCTGTGCGTCCCCTCTCTACTCGGTGGTTAAAGGTCTTCCTCTTGAATCCTGTGGGGACCATATGGGCGACTGCGATGATCGAGCCGTCCCCGAGCCAGACACTCGCCCGCTCAGGAAGGCGGGACCGCGACATCGCAATTTGACGAGCGAACCCAACCTCGATGAGAACATGATCACCGCAAAAAACCAAGAGCCTGTTCGAGTTGTGGCGAATTCCGCGGTCGATCCGGGACTTGACAAGCGGGGCCCGACACCTGACGAAGCCGGTGGAGGTAGAGTTGCTTCCGCCGAAATTTCGCGGTCGCGATCGTTGACGCGCTCATTGCGCGCGCGACCACTTCTGATCGGGCCGGCGAGTGCGGCGCCACGTGATGCCGTCGCACGCGAGCAGATGTCGATCAGGACCAAGCGTTCTAACCACTGAAAATGCGGAACCGCACGGAAATGATGAATCAACGTCAACAATGACCCAGCGAGGCCGTTTTTCCCTTCGCCATGCAGCGCTACAACCCCAATTTTGAGTGTCCCGGTACGCCGAAATTGCCGGTGGCACAGCGAGGGCCGAAATGGCACACCGCGCCATAGCGGCGTTGGCGCTTTCCAGCCCTACGAAACCAGGCTATTCGACACTTTCGGCCAGTGCCAAAATGGCACCAACACCATGACCGAAAAGTTGCCACTTTGTGCCAAATCGTGGCATTCTTTCATGACAATGTGACAAGCCATTCGAGGGCTGCCGGCCAGCCTGGGCCCCGGGCTGAGAACTGCGAGCTGGGCGTGCATCAGCGGCCAAAAACTCTTCGCGGTATTCGCCTTCTCCCGGCACACGAGAACTTGATTAGCCACAGATAAAGATGATGAACACGGATAAAGACAGTGGGAACGTCAGCCGACTCTTCATTGGCGTTAAGTCGGCTGGTCCTGTATCACCCGATGGCATACGAACCCATGATCTGTTCTCGCGAGCAAGCTCGCAAATGGCCCCGCGGATCGCAAGTCTCTTGTGTGATTTATCAATCCGGAGAATCCGGCCGGGTTTCTCCGCTTCGTTTCCTTCGATAACTTCTGTTCAAAATCCCGTTTGTTCAAGTTTTGTTCGTAGCAGGAACAAGCCTGGTATCGCGGAGACTGCGATGATCGAGCCGGCCCCGAGTCCTGTGCTGGCCCGCTCCGGAAGCCGGACCCGCGAGATCAAAATCAGACGAGCGAACCCAACCTCGATGAGAACATGATCACCGCAAAAAACCAAGAGCCTGTTCGAGTTGTGGCGAATTCCGCGGTCGATCCAGAACTTGACAAGCGGGGCCCGACACCCGACGAAGCCGGTGGAGGTAGAGTTGCTTCCGCCGAAATTTCGCGGTCGCGATCGTTGACGCGCTCATTGCGCGCACGACCACTGCTGATCGGGCCGGCGAGAGCGGCGCCACGTGATGCCGCCGCAGTCGAGCCGCATGTCGATCAGGACCAAGCGTTCCAACCACTGAAAACGCGGAACCGCACGGAAAAGATGAATCAACTTCAACCATGACCCAGCGAGGCCGTTTTTCTCTTCGGCATGCAGAACCCCGTCCGGTTCCGTGTCGTTCCGCGCCTTCGGTGGTCAAAGCTCTTGCTCGTGAATCCGCGAGAGATCATCTCGGCGACTGCGATGATCGAGCCGTCCCCGAGCCAGACACTCGCCCGTTCAGGAAGCCGGGACCGCGACATCGGAATTTGACGAACGAACCCAAACTTGATGAAAACGTGATCACCGCAAAAACCCAAGAGCCTGTTCGAGTTGTGGCGAATTCTGTGGGCTCGGTGGGACTTGACAAGCGGGGCCGGGCGCCTGACGAAGCCGGCGGAGGTCGAGTTGCTTCCGCCGAGATTTCGCGGTCGCGATCGTTGACGCGTTCATTGCGCACGCGACCTCTGGTGATCAGGCCGGGGAGTGCGGCGCCACGTAATGCCGTCGCAGGCGAGCCGCATGTCGATCAGGACCAAGCGTTCTAACCAGTGAAAACGCGGAACCGCACGGAAAAGATGAATCAACTTCAACAATGACCCAGCGAGGACGTTTTTCTCTTCGGAATGCAGCGCGACAACCCCGACTTTAGGTGTCCCGGTAGGCCGAAATTGGCGGTGGCACATCGAGGGCTGAAATGGCACACTTCGCCGCTGCGGCGTTTGCTGGCTCCAGCCCTACGAAAAAAGGCTATTCGACACTTTCGATCAGTGCCACAATGGCACCAAAACTATGACCCAAAAGTTGCCACTTTGTGCCAAATCGCGGCATTCTTTTATGACGATATGACAAGCCATTCGAGGGCTGCCGGCCAGCCTGGGCCCCGGGCTGAGAACCGCGAGCTGGGCGTGCATCAGCGGCCAAAAACTCTTCGCGGTATTCGCCTTCTCCCGGCACGGGAGAACTTGATTAGCCACAGATAAAGATGATGAACACGGATAAAGACAGTGGGAACGTCAGCCGACTCGTCATTGGCGTTAAGTCGGATGGTCCTGTATCAGCCGATGGCATACGAACCCATGATCTGTTCTCGCGAGCAAGCTCGCAAATGGCCCCGCGGATCGCTAGTTTCCTGCGTGATTTGTCCATTCGGAGAATTCGGCCGGGTTTCTC
>CAWDZZ010000029.1:0-288361 GCA_963806595.1 uncultured Isosphaeraceae bacterium
CTGGGCGGGACCGCCCTGAGGGCGGAGGACTATCCCTTATCATAAACCCAGATTTCAAAACATGATAGGCAGGCAGCGCTTTAGTGAACTCGCATCGAGGCGACACGGTCGCTTGATATTGACGCTGCTTTAATCCTGCTGGGGCGAAAGTGGAAGCTGAACAAAAACCTCGCCGGACGCCGCCGCGAATTTTGAAGAATCTGCATGTCTGAAATCCGTGACTCGGCTCGTTTCCAGGCTAGCGCACCCGGATGGTCTTCCGATTTGTCGACGTGCGTTGTCCGGCACACCGACGTGCGCGTTCTGATGCGTGCGATGACGGAGGCCAGGTTGAAAGTGATCCTTTATTACTCCGGTGATTTGGCGGCTCGATCGCAAAAGCCCGCCCCCAGAGATTTCGACGGGTTTCTTAACTCGGGCGGCAAGGCGGTGAGGTATGATTATCGGCTGCGAGGGTTTCGACAACGGAGCAGAATCTTGACTCGCAGCTTGACGCCCGAAGCGGGTCGGGTGCGAAAAGATGATTGAGGACACGGTCAGTGGTGGCAAGGTGCAAAGCCCCGGACTGGAGCGTGTCGCGATGCGCTCCGATCTGGCGACGTGCTCGCGGTCTGGCGGCTCGACCGGCTGGGGCGGTCGCTCAAGCAACTGATCGAGCTGATGGGCGAGCTGGAGACCGAGCGAATCGGATTTCAGAACATCACCGAATCCATCGATACGACCACGTCGGGCGGCAAACTGGTGTTTCATACTCTTTGGGCGCTCGCGGAGTTCGAGCGCAATCGATCCGCGACCGGACGTATGCCGGGCTCGCCGCGGCGAGAGCCCGCGGCAGGAAAGGCGGCAGGCCAAAAAAGCTTGGTGAGAATCAGCGTGCCGTGGCCGTTGATGTGTACCGGCAAAAGAAACACACAATTGACGAAATCTGCGAGGCCATCGGGATCTCAAGGCCGACGCTCTACAAGTATGTCGCGGCGGCGACTGGCGACAGATGACGACCGATCCGGCGCGTGTGGTCTGGCAAATGCTCACCTCGCCGAATGCCGGTCAGGTGAAAGTGTCCTTCTGACGCTTCAGTCGATCAGATGTCGATTTGACCGAACGCGCAACCAACGCCCGTCAGCCACGCGGGCCCGCAAGTCGTCCAGACTGAGCCATTTCTCCCATTCCGGCCAGCGCCATGAAAAGAGCTGACCCAGGGGAGAGGCTCCAGGACTTCTTTCCGACCCGGAAGTTCGAGGCGAGCGATTCTTCGACGCGGTCTCCGAACACCTCCGTTCCGAATCGCCTCTGAGGGATTGAAGGGGGCGATGCATGTTGGACCCGCCAAGCTCGATCACCTTGGTCTTGCTCGCCCAGTCAGGAGACCGCGGCGCGCTGAACCAACTGCTCGGCGACCTTCAGGACGGGTTGTACAGTTACCTCGTTGGGCTGGTCGGCGACAAGCACCTGGCCGAGGACATCCTACAGGAGGTGTTCGTGCTGATCTGCGCAAACTCCGCTGGCTGCGGGACCCCGAAGTCTTTCGGCCCTGGGCGTATCGCATCGCCAGCCGGGAGGCGTTCCGCCAGCTGAGGAAGCACCGTATTGAGGCCCGCGCGCTCGGAACAGAAGCGCTCCTGGCAGGGATACCGGCCCGCGAAGCGCCGCCGTTCCCGCAGGAATGGGCCGAAGCGCTCCCCAGCTTGCTGGCGCTCTTGTCTCCGGCGAGCCGGGCCGTGCTGATCCTTCATTACGTGCAGGGCATGACTCTGCATGAAGTCGCCGACGTCCTGGAGGTGTCGCCGGGCACCGTCAAGTCCCGGCTCGCCTACGGCCTCGCCACCCTGCGACAGAAGATCGGGTCGGACGGCTCGTTGCCGCCGGCCGCCCAGCCGCGACACGACCTGCCCGCCAGCTAGAAAGGAGCTCTCCGTGACCGAACCGACCGACCTCGACAAAGTCCGGGCCGCCGCCCTGGAACGGATGGAGCGGGCCGAACGCAGCTATAAGTTCGGCAAAGTGTTCCTGATCACGTTCGAGGCCACCCTGCTCGCGTGCGTGCTGACGACGATGGATTACCAGGACCGCCTGCACTGGCTGCTACTCTTCACGGCCCTGATGGTTTACGGTATCTGGCTGGGCGGCATTTTGATGCTGGGCTCCTACATCAAGTATTCGACCCAGGGCGTTCTCAAGGCGATCGACGCCCTGCGGCACGCGAACGAGGGATCGTGACGCCGCAAGCCGATGGCTCGTGATGTCAGTCGCTGTCACGGTCCCTCCCTGACCTCCGGGTCGGACGGCGGGGATAACCGCTGCGCCTGACCGCGGCGGCACGACGGCTTTCCGCGATCCGCTGTCTCACCCGTCCCCGCGACAGGTGAGCTTCATCGTTCGGCGGCGAAGGGCGGGCCAGGCACTGGTCAGAACGGGGGCGGCGGGATATCGCTCCACTTGTGCGAACGCCGGCCGGACAACTCGCCCAACGATGACGTGCGGGATCTGCGCTGGCGGTGGGAGGAGATCCTCCCGCAGCCCATGAGGGATCTCAAACCCTGAGCGAGGGGCCACTGGCAGCAGGTTGTCCACGCGTCTGCTCGAGCCATCGGCACGAATGGTCACGGCCCCGCTCCAGGTGCTCCAGTACCGTCCGGCAGCACGATGTCTGGGGCAGGTCGTGCAGCAGCCGCTCCACGTCGCCGGTATCCAGTCGAATGGCCGCCGGGCCAACCCCTTGGTCCAGCCAGCCGCCTCCTGATGCAAGGGACCCGCCGCGACGATCTTTCCGAAGTCGAGGCCGACTCGATCGAGAGTCCGATCGGGTTGCTGGTGTCATCCACGAACGAATCGATCCTGACCCAGCACAATGAATGAAGATGCGATCAGGTAGTGATCGATAGTAACTCGAACGGATCGGAGGAGACGAGGGACTGCGCGATGCTCAAGATCCGCCGGCAATCAACCCGCCCCGAGATAAGAGGTTCTGCGGGATGGTATTGCGAGCCGTATGTCTCCGATTCTCGTGTTCCACGTCCGAGGACGGATCGGCCTCGCCCGGCTGGGAGTGCTCCTGCACGCCCTCTTTCGGAAGAGTCCGCGCGACGACCGCAGGGTTCGTCCTGCCTTGGCATCTTCGATTACCGCGGATCGCTCAGAGGCATCGTCGGCCTCGGTCGATCAGGAGCCGTCCTCGGCCCTACCCTGGGCCCCTCCGGCCGGATGAGCCGCCCAGAGCCCGCCGGGCCAGAGGATGTCGCCTGGCCACGACGCCGCGGGCTGCTGCGGCAACAGGCCGGTCCCGCGGTCGGCCACCGGGAGTATTGCCTGTGTCTTCAGGACCGACAGGGGCGGGTCAGCGGAACTTGTTAACCAGCGCGATGGTGACCTGAAACGCGGTCTCTATGACCGGCGTGATCGACCAGCTTCGGGCCGAAGGCCGGAAGACAAAGTAGGAGAACACAGCCCGGAGCACGTTTCTCCGCTTCCCGCGCCCGCCGCGCCATGTGGGGTTAGGGTCGTTGCCCTGGGCTGTCCAGGCGTCTGGTGTCATCGAGCTGAAGTCGGCGGAGTCGAATGGGATGGCTGCGAACGCGCCCTCGAGAGGCGAAGTGATCTGCACTGAGCAAACAGCATGCTCGCTCGGGAGTGAAGGTCCCGCCCCAACACTTAATTCGCAAATGGTTCACCTGATCACCGCTTCCGCGCGTTGTCCGACGACACCGACGCGCGTTCGGAAGCGACAAGGACGATGCGCTGCCTGTCCGGGATGCCACTTTTGCCAGTTGCTGGCGCCGAGGATGATGCTGGACCGTTGCTCGTTATCGAGGTCTGGGACAAACGCGAAGGCTCATAAGGCCGCGCTTGAGTCTTTCCCGCCCGATCCGTTCGCCGGCGCCCTGCCATTGCTCGTCGGGCCGCCGGCCGGCCGCTGCTACCGGGAGGAGCACGATTCCGAAACGTACGACCAAACCTGGCATGCCGCCCCAAGCGCTGCGATGGAAACCTTAACTTGTTAGAAGAAATTAGAGGTTTCTCATTTTCATGTCGATTCGGGCGATTGTCGTTCGACGTAATGAGCGGCGTGAGAAATCGGTCTCAACCAACTTGGTTTGCAATGGCGCGATCGAAGAACATCACGATCCACGTTCCGCGTGAGCTGCGCGCCTGTTGTAAAGGCAACGCTGAGCTCATGCTCTCGGCCGCAAGCGTGCGCGCTGTTCTTGATGAACTGGAGCGGCGACATCCTTCGTTGTATCGTGGCATCTGCGACGATACGGGCGCGGTGAGGCGACACGTGAACTTGTTCGTGAACAACGACCACATGCGCGATCGCGACGGGCTCGATACAGCGCTAGTGCCAGGGGACGAGCTCTTCATTCTGCCCGCGGTTTCAGGAGGTTGATTATTGGAGAAGCGGCCGGGGTCCTTACCAACACTCGTAGCGTCCTGCCAGTCCACCCAGGAGTTTCAACATGCCAGAACGAGTCATACTCACCATTGGTACCAAAAAGGGTCTGTTCGTCGCCCAGGCGCCGAAGTCCCGCCGCCGCTTCGCGCTGAATGGGCCGGTCGGACCAGGCGTGGCCGTGTACGCCACTCTGATCGACACGCGCGGAACGCCGCGCCTCTATGCCTCGAGTTGTAACGCCTTCTTCGGCATGAAGGTCTTGCGTTCGACCGATCTCGGCAAGAAGTTCAAGGAGACGAAGTCGGCTCCCGCCTTCCCGAAGGATGACGGGCGTGCGCTAGAGAACATTTGGTCGCTCGAAGCGGGGTATGACAAGAAGGACCTCCTGTGTGGCGTGGAACCAGCATCGCTCTTCCGATCGAGTGACGGCGGAGATTCCTGGGAGATGGTTACGGGCATCAGCAACCATGAGCACGCTCGAAAATGGCAGCCCGGGAACGGAGGGCTCTGCATGCACACGATCCTGCGCGACGGGAATCGCCTACACCTCGGCATCTCCACGGGCGGCCACTACTTGAGCGAGGATGGCGGCCAAACGTTCATGGCTTCGAACCAAGGCGTCGGCGCCGGGTTCGCTCCGGATCCCTATCCTGAATTCGGTCAGTGCGTCCACAAGATCGCCAGCCATCCGGCCGCGCCCGGACGGCTCTACATGCAGAACCACGGAGGCTGGGCCGATTGGAGCGGGCCTGGTGGTCCGCGGCCCGATATCGGCGTCCTGCGCAGCGACGACCACGGCAGAACCTGGAGATCCATTGCCAAGGGGCTGCCATCCGATTTTGGCTTCCCGATTGTGGTGCACCCGCACGACGCCGACACGGTCTACGTCATGCCGCTCGAGCCAGCGACCCGCACTTGCCCGGGCGGCGCCCCCGCGGTCTGGCGCAGCGAGAACGGCGGCGGCTCGTGGACGCGGCTCGCACGCGGAATGGCGAAGAAGGAGAGCTACTTCACGGTCCTGCGAGACGCGATGGATATCGACGACCTCCGCTCGCCCGCGCTCTACTTCGGCACCACGACCGGCCAACTCTGGATCGGTCGTGAAGGCGGCGAGGAATGGAGTTGCCTCTTCGACTCGTTGCCGCCGATCCACTGCGTCAACGTCGCGGTGGTGTGAGCCCGACAACAGCGCGCCAGGCACGATGAGGTTGCAGTGATGCCAGGATCGATGCGTCCGACTTGCTTAATTTAAGCAGTGCCGGAACCCCTATTGTCGGAGGCGGCTCGGAGGGTCGACAAGGCTGAACTTCGGGTGTGGTCTGTTCGCGTCTTCTGGAACACTGAGCAAGCGATAAGTCTCGCTCTCACTTCTTGACTCGGCGTTTACCAGTGGGTCAACGGTAAGAGCGATGAGAATACGGCGCCGCCTACGATTGACGCGGCATGCGACGAAGATCCAAGGTCTGACAGCGCGCGTTGTACCGATCCGTCCGATTCGTTCGCGCTATCGTCCTCTTCCGTGGTGCTGCCGGGGGGGTGAGCAGGGCTGACAGCAAGTCGAAACGACGGAAGCCGACGTACTGACAAAGTGTGGCGACCATCGGCATGCAGGTGGCTAATGCGCTCGAGTGCGCGCACAAGCAAGGCATCCGCCACCGTGACGTCAAGCCTGCGAATCTGCACCTGGGCAGACGGGGGACAGTGTGGGTCACTGACTTCGGGCTGGCGAAGGCGGAGGATCAGCAGAACCTGACGCATACGGGCGATATCCTGGGCACGCTGCGGTACATGCCGCCGGAAGCGTTCGAGGCCAGACGGACGCCCCTAGCGACGTGTACTCTCTGGGCCTGACCCTGTACGAGATGCTGGCTTTTCGCCCGGCGTATGACGAGAAGGATCGCAGGCGGCTGATCAAGCAAGTGACGGATGAGGAGCCGCCCCAGCTGGGGAAACTGAACCGCCACGTGCCCCAGGATCTCGAGACGATCGTGCACAAGGCGATCGACAAGGACGCCAAAGCGCGCTATGCCTCGGCGGGGGAGTTCCTAACGCATTCGTAGCGGGGGGTTGTTCGGCGCGAGGGCTCATCTTTGCGTTGGCAGCCCTTGTCAGTTCGTCTTGGCTCGAGGTGGTGGGGGCGACGCGGCCGCGACTCCTGCGGCGCCGGGATCTTCGAGACCCAGCACGGCGGCCGACTCACGTCGCAAGCGCTGTTGTATCTGTTTCGCTCCGTTGGCCTTGACCCATCGGTCTGCGCGGTCGAAACAGGCCCGGGCTTCGTCCTTGCGCCCTGGCGCCAGTGAATCATCGCCATGTAGTAATCCCAAATACCGAAATCCGGCGGACTGAGGCGGCGTTCTTTTTCGAGCGCCAGAACCGCACCTGAGAAGTCGTCGCAGTAGTAGCTTGCCGCGCCCAGCACACCCCAGGAGTTCTGCACCGGCGGCGACCGTCCGGTCACGGCGCGTATGAGCCGCACTGAGCGGTGCGCGTCCCTCAGCTCTGGCACCGGGCACGTCATGAGGAACCAGGCGAAGTTCATTGTTGCCACGAAGTTTTGTTTGTCCTCGGCGGCTTTTTCGAAAGCCTCAATCGCCCTGCGCACGTAGGCCGAAGCGTTCGCGTGCCGGCTGCCCGGGGGCTGTTTTTCGTCGCGCAGGCGCCAGAAATGCGCACTCAGCGAGATGACTGGCGCAGTCCATCATGGTGTTGCTGTCACGGGCCGGGGAGATAGCGCGGAACAGGTCCTCCACGACGCGGGCGGACTCGGTGTACTCTCCCAGATCCGTCAAGCAATTTGCCAGATGATTCCGTGCTCCCTTCAAGTGATCGTGAGCTGCCTGATTGCCCGGATCGGCTTTGACCGCCTGCTCCTCGAGCGCGACGGCTTGCTCGAGCAGTTCGCGAGCCTGCGCGGCCGCGCCCTGGCTCTTCAAAAGCTGTCCCATGTGCCACTTGCTGAGGCCAACTGCGACCTGATATTCGGCCGAGTCGGGCACTTCGGCAAGCAGCGATTCGCGCGTGCAAGCCCATGCCGGAGAGGCGGCTCTGCTTCTTTGAAGCGGCCGTGCATGAGATAAAGCCCCCCCAGATTATCGAGCGTTTTCCCGCGGCTTTCGCGCACAGGGCGCTCGACGAGAAGCTCCGGCGGCAGTGAATCAAAGAGCTTGAGTGCCCGGACCAGCGAATTAGCGGCATCGGAATAGCGCCCCCGTAATCCCTGCATTGACGCGATGTTGTTCATGCAGTCGGCACCTTCGCGAACCATGGTCGCGGGTTGATATTTCTCCAGGTACAGGCGCTCGTAGCCGCGGAACGCTATATTGCTCTGCCGCTCGGCTTCCTCGAAGCGATCATGGATGAAGAGGAAATAGCCGAAGTTTTGCGCGCCCGCGCCAGGCGAATCCGTTCGCGAGCCCGCTCGGGCGCCTCGTTGAGGATGGCTTCCAGAAGCTCGAGAGCGCGCCGGAAGTCGCGCTCGGCTTCCGCCCAGCGCTTGCCGGCGGTCGAGGACTGCGCGAACTGGAGGAGATAAAACGCGAGTTCCGAGCGATAATCGAGCATGGCCGGAGCTCCTTTGACCAGGCGCTCGGCTTCCGCGATCGCCAGCCGCCAGCACTTGTCAGATTCCTCGGGGTGCCCCGAACGATCATGGCGCCGGGCGAGGCCGGCGAAATTCCAGGCGCGGATCCATCGATCGTAGAGCGTCTCCGGCGCAAGCTTCTGGCAGAGCGCCCGGCGCGCTCGGCGTCCGCGAGCGCAACGGCGGTCTGGCCGGCCTGATCGTGAATGTACCCGAGCAGCGCCACGGCGTGCGCCAGCCGCTCTCGCGCGGCCGCCTGGCTCGGCGACTGGCCGACCAATATTTCCAGCAGCACCATCGCCCGCTGCGCCGCCTGGAGCGCCTCTTCGTGGCGCTCCGCCTCGAAGAACATCTCAGCCAGATTCAACATCGTGCCCGCGAGCTCCAGCCGATAGGCGGACACTTCCGGCGCCTCGGCCGCGAGCTTTTCATACGTCGCGACCGCTCGCCGGAAAGCGGGCTCGGCGTCCTGTGAATTCTGCGAGAGTAACTTACCGACATTGATCAGGGTATCGGCGAACAGCGCCCGGTATTGCGGCACGGTCGGCTCGCGCTCTTGGAGCGCTTCAAAGAGCTCAATCGCATGGTGGAATACCCGCTCGGCCTCGGCGCGTTTTCCTTGCCGCTGGAGAGCGGATGCCAGGTCAGAGACGGCGAGCGCCTGCGTGACGGGCGCGGCTGGCCGACCTCCTTGCCCAGAGCGATGGATTTCTTGTAAGCCCGCTCAGCCTCCTGGTACTGGGCGTCGCGCGAGCACGCTCCCCAGTTGATCGTATCGAGCGGCCAGGATCGACGCATTCGCCGCGGTCTCGGGGATGCTTTCGATCAGGGTGCGCTCGAGCTCGATCGCGCGGTTGAGGCGCTCGCTTGGATTCATCGAGACGGCCGGTGTCGCCCAGTAGCGATCCCAGACCCGCATAGCTGGACGCCAGCGGCTCGAGTACGTCGCGCCTGGGTCGGCTCGCCCGGGGAAATCGGTTCCAGCTTGGCGATCGCCTGCTGGTAGCCTCGCTCGGCCGCGTCGAGCTTTCCGAGCTGATGCTCGATGTTGGCCAAACGGAGAGCAGCCCACGCTCCGGCGGTGCGAAGCTCGGAGTCGGCGTCGTTTTCGCTGGCGAATTCCTCGTAATAGGCGAGCGCCTTCTCGAAAAATGCACGCTGAAGCGGCTGGAGACTGGGCTGCCGGTTGAGCCACGCTGGTGCGACCACCGTGTACATCTCGTCGACGGCACGCCTGGCCACGTCGCGCTGGCGGCGCGCGTCGGCGTGCGCCTGCTCCGCCTGGGTCTTCTGGCGGGCGATTTCGCCGCGCTGCTTGAGGATCTGCGATTGCTTCGCGAGCACCGTGACAAATCCCACCGCCAACCCTGCGACCAGCAACAGCAAGAGCGGCACCACGGCCATCACGATCGCCGCGTGCTTGCGCGCCAGCCGGGTGAGCCGCTCAAGCGCTCTCGGCCGCCGCGCACGGATCGGCTGATCGCTCACGAAACGCGTGAGGTCATCCGCCAGCTCGGCCGCCGTGGCGTAGCGGTTCATCGGCTCTTTGGCCATGGCCTTCAAGACAATCGTTTCCAGGTCGAGAGGGATCTCGGGTTTGAATCCGCGCGGCCGCCGCGGCTCGTCCTGGGCGATCCGCCGAAGCAAGTCTTGACGATTCGAGCCCTCAAACGGCGGATGGAGGGTGAGAAGCTCATAGAGCGTTGCACCCAGGGAATAGACGTCGGTCCGCTGGTCGACCACGTTCCGCGTGGCGAGCGCCTGCTCGGGGCTCATGTAGCGCAGTGTGCCCAGGATGTCGCCCGATGAGGTCAAGCTCGCTTCGCCTTGAAATCGCGCGAGACCGAAATCGCCGACCCAGAGATGACCTTTGCCATCGACCATCAGGTTCGACGGCTTGACGTCGCGGTGCAGCACGCCATTCTGATGGGCGTGCTCGAGTGCCTCGGCCGCCTGCGCGCCCAAGCGGGCAGCCTCGCGCCAGAAGGCGCCGGACTGCGATGACAGCGAGGACAAGATCGAAGGCGGCTTTTCCCCGTCTGTTCCCGCGCGATCCGCGGCGGCAGCCGGCCCGCTGCCGCGGCGCAGCTCGGCGATCAGCTCGGCAACGCTGGCGCCTTCAATCAACTGCATGGCGTAATAGTGGACGCCCCCTTCGGAGCCCACCGAGTACACGGGGATGATGTGCGGGTGGTGCAGCATGGCAGCGGCTTGCGACTCGACGCGGAAGCGCGCAAGCCGGCGCGGGTCGATCGCGGCCGCGAAGGGAAGCACCTTGACCGCGACCCGCCGCCCCAATGTCGCTTGCACAGCCTCGTAGACCACGCCCATTCCCCCGCGCCAGCGGGCGAACGATCCGGAAATCACCGAGCGCCCAACCGTCAGGGCCCGGTTGCCGGCGGAGCTCATCGCCCCCGATCGAGCCGGCGAATTGCTCGACCAAGTGCAAGCCTTTGAGGCACGATCGCAGGCGCAGGGCGATGGCCGGATGACGGGCCACCCATTCCTCGGGATCGACCGGCCGGCCGGCCTCGACCTCGGCCAGGTAATCCGCGAGCACGCGCGTCAGCTCGTCGTCGTGGCACGAGCCGAGGTCGTCCTCGGCCCTGAGGCTTTCTTCGAGACTCATACCGCACCCTCCAAGGCCGCGCTCAGCTGTTCGATCGCCCGGGCCCACAGCATCCGGATCGCGCCCGATGACCGGCCCATCTGAGTCGCCACCTCGCTGAACTTGAGACCCTCCAGGTTCCGCAGGATGACCACCTCGCGATAGTCTTCCCGCAAGCTCTCGAGTGCATCAGCCAGAAGCACCGCCCGCTCGCGGCGAGCCGCGGCGGCGCTCGGACTTGTCGCGGTGGCGGCGAGGGCCTCCTGGACGGAATGGCTTGCTTGTTCGAGGAGCGATTCCAAGCGACTGTGTTCGCCGATGATTCCGCACCTCGGCCTTCAAATAGCGTGCGCGGTCCGCGAGGTTGCGCGCCAGGATCCGGCGCAGCCACGCGAGCAGCTCCCGTTCCGTCGAGCCTGCAAAACTCGGAAAATCGCGATGCGCCTCCAGGAACGCTTCCTGCACGAGGTCCGACGAGTCCACGCGGATCCTGAGCGTGCTGCCGAGCAGCGTTCGCGCCATGAGGCGCAGGTAGTTGTGGTACTGCGCCAGCAACTCCCCGAACGCCTCGGTCTCGCCGGCGCGCGCCCGCTCCAGCAGGTATTCCGGTGACCGCATCGACTCGATCATGATGACTTCCCCCGCGCTCACGAAAGGTCGGAAAGCTCGGCGGAAAACGTCGCGCGACGCCGAAGGAATTCGGTGATTTGAAAATACCGCGCGTGCCTGGCGAGGGCCAGACCCCCCCGCGCACGAGCGCCGAAATTCGCCTCCCGACGTTTGCCGTCGTGTGGGAACGGGCCCTGCGGCAGGGGGACTGCCGCAGGGCCGGAATCGGCTGCCGTCGTAGTAGCGAAAGACACGCAGTCAGCTCGTGGTGCCGAAAATATCGGGATCGCTCGTCGAGGCAACATTCAAAACGACGTGCGTGCGGGTCAGCGTGGCTGTGCCGCCGGCGGCCAGGTAGAGCCCGCCGCCCATGCCCTGCCCCTCGTCTCCGCGCGTGGTCCCGCGACCACCGGAACCACCGTCGGCCGCGTTCAAGGTGACCAGGACGTCGGTCAGGGAAAGCGCCGCACCGGGCAAGCCGGGAGGGAAGGAGTCGTCCGGCGCTGCGTTGTACACGCCGCCGCCGAATCCGTCGCCGCCCGAGCCACCGGCGCCACTGGAGCCGCCGGTGCCCCCAGCGCCGCCGGAGGCTGAGTTCAGCGTGATGAGCGAGCCCGAGAGGCTCATGCTCGAGCCGGCGTCGTTGAACGCACCGCCGCCGGCCCCTTGACCGCCCGCGCCACCGCTGCCGGCGCTGTCTCCCGGCGCCGCCGGCGCCACCCTGGGCAACATTCCCGCTGAACGAGCTGTTCGTGGCCGTCACCGTCGCCGGAACGGGGACGAACTGCTCAGTCGTGAACGAAAAAGCGAACGTCCCGGTGCTGTACAGCCCGCCGCCTGCGGCCAGACCACCGGTGCCCCCATCGCCGCCGGAGACGCCGTTGCCCCCGGCGCCGCCCTGCGCGACGTTGGCGGCGAGTGACGAATTGCTGAGGGTCACGGTACCGCCGACATTGAACACGCCACCCCCTTGGCGCCGCCGCCCGCGCCGCCCGCGCCGGAGGACAACGCAATCGTCCCCGCACCCCCGACGGCGCGATTGGCGGCGATGACGGTGGTGGAGATGGTCGCGGTTCCCGCATTATAGAGGCCTCCCCCCTGAGCAAACCCGGCGGGCGCCTGCGAGCTCGAGGCTGGGCCGACGGCTTGGTTACCGGTGAGCGTGCTGGCCGAGATCGTCAGGTTCGACGAGCTGAAAACCCCCCCGCCCTGGCCTTCCGCGAACCCAAATGGGGTCGTGGGATCATTGCCGGCCTGTGCCACGTTGTTCGCGATGGTTGTATTCGCGATCGAGAGCACCGGCGTGGCTGGCACGGGGCTGCTGAAAATGGAAATCGCGCCCCCTCGCCCGCGCCGCCGTCTGCTCCGTCGCCCGCGCCGCCGGAGGCCTGGTTGCCGGCGAACGTCGAGCCGGTCACGGAGTCGGTTGCGGATGTCACGGAAGTCACGTAGCTGATCGCGCCGCCGACCGCTGTTCCCCCCGCGCTGGAGAGACTTTGCACCGCGCCAGCAGCGCCACCGATCGCCTGGTTGTTTTTGAATACGGTCCCGCTGATGGTCACGAGCGAGTCATCGGCGCTGTCGATCGCGCCGCCGGTCGCCCCGGTGCCGGAGGTGAAGGCGATCGGGTTGCTCGACCCCGGCGCCACCCACGGCCTGGTTACCGGTAAACACGCTATTCGAAATGGTCACCGTCAGGTTCTGGTTCGAGAGAATCGCACCGCCGTCCGCTTCGCCGAAGCCACCCACACCGCCCAGAGCTTGGTTGTTCGAGAAGACGGAGCCTGCGAACTGGAGGCTCGAGCCGGAGCTGGCAATCGCGCCTCCTTGCGCGAATCCCGCTGCAATGAAGGAGCCGTTGCCGGATGAGCTTCCTCCGATGGCCTGGTTGTTATTCACAATTGTGTTTGTCATGTTCAACATCGACCCCTCGAGATCGATCGCGCCCCCCGATGGCTGAACCACCTTCATTGTCGTTGCTTCCGCCCTGCGCCTCGTTACCACTCAACGCGCTCCCGGAGATCGTGAGTGTGCCGCCCTCGTCGAAAATGGCACCGCCCGAGCCCGTCGCGCCGAAGAAGTCCCCCGGGCCACCGAGCGCCATGTTGTTTGCGATCGTGCTGTTGCCGATCGTCGTCGTCGTACCGAATTGAATGAACAGCCCGCCCCCCTCCGCAGAACCGAAATCGGACGAGCTGAGGGTCACATTATTCGCGATCACGCTGTCACTGATCGTCAGCGTGCCGCTCTCGTTGTCGATCCCGCCTCCGATTGCAGATACTCCGGCGGCGGCGTTCGCCTGGTTCCCGGTCACCTGGCTGTCTGTGATGGTCAAGTTACCGGTATTCTCGATGCCGCCCCCCGACGCGAAGAACCCGACGGCTTGATTGCTGGTCACATCGGTGCCGTCGAGTGTGAGATTCCCCTCGTTGACGATCCCGCCGCCCTCTCCAATGTCAGCGGACAGTCCGTCCGTGATGGTCAGACCCGAGATCGTCACAAGGGCGCCGCTGCCGATATTGAAGACCTGGCTCGCGCCCCCGCCGCTCACGGCAAGCTTGGCCGCGCCAGTCCGTCGATATTCAGGTTCTGGTTGATCGAGAGCACGCCGCTGGTGAGCATGATCGTCGCGCCCTTCAGGCTATTCGCGAACAGAATCGTGCTGCCGCTCGGTGCATCGGTGATCGCATTCCGGAGCGAGCCCGGCCCGGAATCGTGGGTGTTGGTGACCACCAGCGTACTCAAGAGGGCCCTGTCCTCAAGAGCAAGGGCGGCGGGCATGAACCGCCTGCGATCGCGGCGGAATCTCCCGCGCCCAGCCCCAGATCCTGACCAATCCCTTGACGCAAAATGACTGAAGTATGCCATGCGAAGTTCCCCTTCTCGGTGGTGGTTCTGGGCGAAATAACCATGACGGCAGTGCAAGAATGGCTGCGCCGCCGGCTGCGCAGCCGAGCACTCCCGAGCCGTCTCGCTGAGCTCGGCCGCGCTGGCTCCTAGAGCGCTCGATGCGGTCACGGTGGACGGGCTCTTGCCCCTTTGTAGAGGCGAGAAGTCGATCCCACTTGTCACGCGCGTCTGTGGGGCTTTTTAAAGGACGAGTCATGGCACACAGGGAGGCGCGATCGTTTTTCGCTCAAGGCGAGGCCGTCCCGATGCTTCCGCGCTGGCAGGGTCTCTGTGGTGGCGAAGTGTCGGCCGAGCGATTAGACTCGTCGGAGGCTGTGAACCTCCGCGGACCGGGCATGCCATGGACGAGTCGGATCGACATCTATTAATTTCGCTTGTTCGGGAGCGCTCGCTCGCCGCGCTGGGAACGATTGTCGAAAATGGCCCGCTGGTATCGATGGTCCTGTACGCCAGCGAGCCGGACCTCTCTTGCTTGTACATTCACGTCAGTCGCCTCGCCCAGCACACCCGCGGTCTGCTCTCGCACGCGCGTGTCGGCCTGCTGATCAGCGAGCCGGATCGAGCGTCGAGGAACCCGCTCACACTCGCGCGGGTCTCGATCCAGGGCCTGGCCGCGCCGCTAAAGGAGGGCTCGCCGGCGTTCGAGAATGCGCGGTCCCTCTACCTGGCGGTGCACCCGACCGCCGCGATCAACTTCGACTTGCCGGACTTCGTGCTCCTGGGAGTTCATCCCGAGTCTGCTCGCTTCATTGCGGGGTTCGGCAAGATCTTCGATTTCGATCGTGAGGCATGGGGACGACTGGCCGCAACGGCGCCGGGCGGAAGCACGGACCACGCGCCTGGCGATCGTGCTCGTTCGTTTCGGCGTTCGGACTGAACAGGTAACGACCCCATTGATCATGCCGCCTGGCGCAGAGTCAGGCAGAGAACCTCGGCGCGGGGCAAGAGCGGCGGGTGCGGTTGGCTCAGCGATATGGGGAGGGCATGTACGGATCGCGGTGCTGGCGCGAGGCCCAGCCGAGGTTGGACGGGCGCTCGCCGAGAGCGCGGGCGCGGTCGCGATAGACCAGTCCGAAGAGGATGCCGGCCGCCGCACCGCCAATGTGCGCCGCGTAGGCCACCCCACCCTGCTTGCCGGCGTTTGACAGCTCGCCCATCCCCAGCACCAGTTGCATCACGATCCAGAGGCCGATGACCAGGAGTGCCGGCATCCACGTGAGCGTACGCAACACCAGCACGCGCACCTGGTTCTTGGGGAACCAGATGATGTACATGCCCATCACGCCGGCAATCGCGCCGGAGGCACCCAGCGAAGGGATCAACGAGTCAGGAGCCAATGCGATGTGCGAGAGGCTGGCTGCCAGCCCACACGCGAGGTACACGAGCAAATAGCGCACGTGGCCCAGCACTTCCTCGACGTTGTCTCCGAAGATCCAGAGGTAGAGCATGTTGCCGCCCAGGTGGGCGAAGCCCCCGTGCATGAAAATCGAGGTAAGCAGCGTGAACCACACGGGGAAAAGGATCGGAGCCTGCGGAATCGTCTGATCCTCGGGCCGCAACTGGATCCGCCCCATCGCATCCTGGACCGCAACCTCGCGGCTGAAGACCACCGGCTTCTCGATATCGCGGTTGTGGGTGATCTCGTAGGGAGTCGCCGCGTAAGCGATCGTGAATGATTCGGGCTGAGATTGCTGCAAAAGGAAAACCAGGACGTTGAGAGCGATGATCGCATAGTTGACGACGGGCACGATCTGCGTCGGTTGCTCATCGCCCAGCGGCATGACCATGGAACAGGCCTCGATCAAGGGACTCTTGACACTTGGCCGCCGTGCTACCAAGACGGCTCGCATGGCGGGCTTGCCCGAGCGACGAGCGGGCGATGGCGATGGTATATCCGATGCGCCGGGGTCGTGCCAGTCCGGCGCGAGGCGTCTCATACGAAGATCGCGCGTGGAGCCGACAGCCTGGGACAAAAGACAGGAATCAGAACCATATGAGCTACAGCAACTGCGCGACGATCTGGAAAGTCGCAGCACATGTGGTAGCATCAGGGTCATGGTCGGCGGGCCGGTCCGCTCAGCATGGCCGCCGGCCAGATGATGGGGGAAACTCCATGACCTGTACCTGAGCCGCGATCAAGCTGCACCTCACAAAGCGGGCGCGTGTCACACGTTCAACGTCGCCGCAACCGCCATCATGGTCGACGGCGCGTTCCCCACAACCCGAAGGGGAATTGTCCCAGGTGGCGATTGCAAAGCTCCGCGGGTCGACAACGATTCATGCCGTCTCAAGAAGGCTCACTTTCAGGAGTAAATCCAATGCGCCGCACCGTGATTCTCCTCGCCGCGCTCTTCGTCTCGCCGGCCATGGCCCAGCAGCCTCCGTTGAAATCTCTCCCCTATGAGAACGAGACGGATCTCGCCATCCACCAGCCCGATCTGCTGGCATGGAGGCTCTTCATCGAGATCAACCGCCCAGCGAATAACGGAACGAACGACGTGCTCTGGGAGACCTGGGCGTCGGATCAGGAAACGTTCCCCGCCCAGCCCAGCTCGACCTTGCCACCGCCGTGGCCGGGCATGCGGTCCCGAATGAAGGTGCTGCGGGAGCCGGTGAAGCTGACCAAGCTCAAGCTCTTGCAGGGCCAGAAGACCCCCGAGATCGCGCCAAACGGGAACTCTGAAGAAGTCCGCCGCAACAAGGTGACGTTTGACTTCATCATGGCCAACAAGCTCTGGTATCTTCAGGGCCTGACGGGCGCATTTGCCGCCGGGAAGCCGATCGACTTCCCCACGATGTCGATCGAGATCAAGGCGCGCTGGAAGCCGATCACCGAGGCCGACAAGCCGCGCTTTCACTGGAACGTCGACCAAGGCGGCGGCCTGTTCGGACTGACGGCGCTGCACATCAGCTCGAAAACCCTGCCCAACTGGTTCTGGGCGACATTCGAGCACGTCGACAACCCCGACCGGGGCAAGGTGCTCGGGTGTCAGGATTCGTTTGGCGTCACTCCTCCGGCCACCTGCGACGGGCACGTCTCGGACGCGCTCAAGAAGCTGTTCGCCGAAGCGAAGTTCGGCAGCCAGTGGCAGAATTATCGCCTCGACGGTACCCAGACCGATTTCCTCGATTCGACGGGAAGGCCGCTCCGGATGGGGAACTCGATCATCGAGGACGGCCTGGTCGCCCAGTCCTCGTGCATCAACTGCCACGCGATGGCCAGGGTCGACGCGAACAGTGTTGGCGGTTTCCAGTTCGTCGTCGGCACGCCTGATCCCACGTTGTTTTACAACGCCGACGGTTCCCGCAAGAGCCTGCAACTCGACTTCGTTTGGGGGTTCATGCTCGCCCAGCCGGCAAAGTGAGGAGCTTCTAGAATTTCTCAAAAAGTCGGACTAGCGAGCCCTTCCCGCGACATTACTCATGGTTGAGGGCACAAGGACCTGCAAGAGGCTGGACCGATGCCGAGCGGTCAGACCGGCGCTACGCTTCAGCATATCCGCACGCTCTTCCACGTGGGGGCGATCGGCGGGCTGAGCGACCGTCAGTTGCTGGAGCGGTTGGATCAGCGGGGCAGCGAAGGCGCCGAGCTCGCCTTCAGAGTGCTCGTCGAGCGGCACGGACCGATGGTATTCCGGGTCTGCCGTTCGGTGCTCCGCGATCCAAACGATGCTGACGACGCTTTCCAGGCAACCTTTCTGGTCCTGGTGCGCCGGGCAGGCTCGCTCTGGGTGCACGACTCGCTGGGTCCATGGCTCCATCAGGTCGCGCACCGGACCGCTGTCTGTGCCCGGTCGGCCGCAGCACGGCGATGGCGGCACGAGGCGGCTGCCTCGGTGCGCTCGTCGCGATGGGCGGGTGCGGATGTGGATGCGCACGACCTGGGAGAGATCGTCCACGGAGAGGTTAGCCGTCTTCCGCATCACTACCGCGTGGTGATTGTGCTTTGCTTGCTGGAAGGACTGACGCACGCTCAGGCCGCGCGGCGCCTGGGTTGGCCAGCGGGAACGGTCCAGAGCCGGCTGGCGCGCGGCAAGGTGCTGTTGCGCGACCGCCTGACCCGGCGCGGCCTGGCACCTGGCGCCCTGGTGGTGGGGGGACTGGCTTCGAGCGACGTGGCGGCCGCCGCACTGTCGCCCGGGCTGGTCGGTGCCACAATCCGCACTGCAGGCTTGTTCTCAGTGGACGGGGCGGCGATTCCTGTATCGATGACCCGACTCGCGAACCAGGTCGATAATGCCATGCTCATACTCAGGCTCAAAGTGGTTATGACCCCCCTGCTCCTGGCTGCCCTCGTTCTGGGGGCAGGCCTGTACATGGCGATGCAGGCCTCCGGGCAAGCGCAGCCTGCCGCAAAAGACGGGGGTGAAGCGGTCGATCCGCAGGGACAGACGCGTGGCGTCGACGCCGATCGTTCGCCGCTGGTTGCCCCGCGTGAACTGAAGGCCCGGTCCGGCCGAGGCGCTTTGCTCCTCTATGCCCTTGATCAGGACGGCCAGCGGATCGACCCTGTGGGCAACGGGATGTTCTTCCAAGAGGCGACCGTGGAGACCCAGTGGGTCGTGATCACGGGCGCGCTCGACCATCAGACGGTGTGCGAACGACTCGGGCGGGGCCGCGGTCTGGATTCGATCGAAAACCTCCCCGATTACCGGCGGACGGAGGTCGAGCGGCAAGAGCGCGCTTCGGGCGCGGACTGGTCGCCATGGTCGAACGTTGACCGCGGCAAGAACGGCCGCATCTTGCGAAACATGCCCGAGCTGGAGGAAGAACGAACGCCCGATGACGTCCGAATCGCCGCGCTGGTTGACCCCCTACCGTTTCTGAAGGTCGGCGTCTGGGAAGGGGTCGACATCGAGAGACTGATTCCGCGCCGAAAGTTCAATCTCCCGGATCGAGGGTTGACCGGACGCGGAATCGCGGCTGCCGTTTGCGACCACGGACGCGCCCGAGATCCTGGTCCGGTCACTCGATTTCACAGTGGTGCCGGGATTCCACTACCGTTACCGCGTGCGCATCGTGATCGACGGTCTGGATGGCATCGGCCAACGGTGCGAGGTGTTTGGGCCCTGGAGTGAGCCGACGGCGGAAGTCGCGGTTACCGAGTGAGGGGGCGTCAAAGGCAATTCAGTCGACCGACTCGGTATCGTAGAGGCTGAATGCCGTGGATGTTGGATGAACAGCTTCGCGGAGCTGCGTTCAGAAGGGTGCGGTCACGCCGCCTTCGCGGTAGGGCTTCTTTTCCTGGTAGAGCTTGAGCCGTGAACGGTAGACCTCCTTTGTCTGCTCGTCGCCCAGCAGCTCGATCGCCTTGGTTTGGCACTTGACGGCCGAGTCGAAATCGCTGGACTCGGCATAAGCCGCGGCCAGCCCATCGAGGTGATTCGGATCCTTCCACTCCGACAACTCACACGCCGTCGTCGCGAACTCGACGGCCATCTTGCCGTCGCGGTATTTCGCGTCCGGGCAGGTTGCCGCGATCCAGGCGCGGAGGGTGTAGGCGAGAGCGTCTTTGGGATTGAGCCGGATGGCCTCGTTGAAATCGGCGATGGCCTTGTCGTATTGCTTCTTCGCGCTCCAGACGCTCCCGCGGTCACGGAGAACGTCGGCGTTTTCCGGATTGAGGCGGACGGCCTCGCTGAAATCGGCAATGGCCTTGTCGAACTCATTCTTGGCGGTCCAGGCGCGGCCGCGGAGGTAGTACGAGAGTGTGTGCTTCGGATCGAGTTTGATGACCTGGTCGTATTCGGCGATGGCCTTGTCGAATTCCTGAGTGTCGCTCCAGACAGTCCCTCGCCCGAAGTAAGCGTCAGCATCTTTCGGATTGAGTCGGATGGCCTCGTTGAAATCGGCGATAGCCTTTTCGTATCCGCCTTTGGCGCACCAGACGCTTCCGCGGTTACGATAAGCGTCGGCGAATCGGGGTTTGAGTCGGATGGCCTGGCTGAAGTCGGCAATGGCCTTGTCGAGTTCGTTCATGCCCATCAACACGCTGGCGCGGTAGTAATACATGGGTGCATCATTCGGATCGAGTCGGATCGCCTGGTTAAAATCGGCGACGGCGTTGTCGCGTTCGTTCTTCTGGAGCCAGATGACGGCGCGGCCGAAGTAGGCGTCGGCATCATTCGGACTGAGCCGCGTGGCCTCGTTGTAATCGGCGATGGCCTTATCGTATTCAGTCTTGCCGAGCCATACGACGGCGCGGTTGGCGTAAATCCAGGCACCAGTCGGGTTGAGCCGAATCGCTTCCTTAAAGTCGGCCAGGGCGCGGTCGAATTCGTTGTTTAGCAATGCCAAGACTTTAGCTCGCATCACGAAGGCATGGGCGTCGCGCGGATTCGAACGAATCGAATTCGTAAAGAAATCGATGGCCTCTTCGAGCGGAATGACCTGGTCGGCCGGAGCCCAGCCGATGACGTGTGAGTCCATGAGCCCGAGCGACAAACCTTTGACTTGCACGACGTCGTAAACCGAAATCCTTTTGAGATCGACGGCTTGGTTTTCGATTTTGAGCGTGAATTTCGGATACTTCTGGACCACTCGCTTGCCGATCCAATCGTTGCCGGCCGGCTTCTGGGCACGCGAATTCGTTGACGCAACCACCATCAGTCCCCACGCCACGATCAACATGGCGGCGTGGCTGCGACTTAACGCCGTACCGCGCTTGATCAACTCGTGCATGTCGCCGGCCTCCCCATCGAAGCGATTTCTGGACCGTCCCCGTTTCGCGCACGACCACTGTGCGGATACTGCGTTTGACGATAACCGAGGCAACCACAATGCGGCGAGGAAAAAATATCTAACGGGGCGTCAGGCTGCCGCGATATCAACGTTCTATTAACGATCAAAAGCTTCTAGGCTTGCAGGACCAGGCGACCACGGAAGAAGAGATTTGGACCACAAAGGGCATCAAGGGAACGAAGGGAAGAACAGGATTTGGAAGGGAAGGAGCGAAGGGACGTAAGATTGGCTGGCCACCCGGAGCATTGAACCACGGACCAGGGGACGGAGAGATTGGAACCACAAAGGGCACCAAGGGCACGAAGGGAGAAACAGGAATTGGAAGGAGCGAACCTAGGTAAGGGCCGCCGGCGAGGCGGGCAATAAACCACGGACCAGGAACGAAGAGATTTGAACCACAAAGAGCACCAAGGGCACGAAGGGGGAAACAGGAATTGGGAGCGGCGACGGGACGTAAAACTGGCTGGTCAGGCGGGCAGTGCGGCCGGCGGCGGCGGGGGCCGCCGCGTGGGGAATCGCGACGACTTGCTGGCAGGGCTTCATCCGGTTTGTGACGTTTATTACGCGACGCCGGATCGGCCACTGGGGCTAGTCCATTGCGATCGCGGCGCTCGAGTCGCCTGTCGGGCGCAGGCCGAAGCAGGTCATGAGAAGCAGATAGCAGCTCGCGGAGATCGCGAAGCTGATGAACCAGGCGTAGTGATAGAGCGCCGTCCAGACCGGGTCGACTTCGAGCGCACCGATTGTGCCCAGAAATCCTGGGACGCAGGGAGCGATCCCGAGCGCGAGCGACACCATGGCGAGCGGGTTGAAGCCGCGATGGTACCAGTATGGGCCCGCGCTTCGGTAAAGGTCCTTCAGATTGAGCTGCGTGCGCCTGAGGATGTAGTAGTCGGCAATGAGAATGCCACCCACCGCGCCCAGTAACGCCGAATACGCCACCAGCCACCGGAAAATGTAACCCGAGGGATCCGCGATCAGCCTCCACGGCTGAATCACGATGCCCACGATGCCGGTGATCAAGCCGCCGGTTCGGAACGAAATCCTGCGCGGCCATAGATGCGAGAAATCGTTGGCCGGGCTGACCACGTTGGCCGCGATGTTGGTCGCCAGCGTCGCCAGGCAGAGCGATACCATCGCCACCGACAACACGAGCGGATTGCGGAACCGCGAGAGGACATCGATCGGATCCCAGATGAACTCTCCGTAGATCGTTTTCGTCGCCGAGGTGACGGCCACTCCGATGAACGAGTAGAGGGCCATGGTCGTGGGCAGGCCGAGCGCCTGGCCGAGGATCTGATCGCGCTGTGACCGCGCGTAGCGGGTGAAATCCGGAATATTGAGCGAGAGCGTGGCCCAGAATCCGATCATCCCCGTCAGCGCCGGGAAAAAGAACGCCCAGAACTGGCCGGCTTTCGGTCCACCCGCAGCGAACTGCGAGGGCTGGGCAAGCATCGGCCCGAACCCGTCTGCCTCGACGTACGACCACGCCAGGAGTGCCAGGCCAAGTGCGATCAGAATCGGCGCCTTGATGTTCAAGAGGAAACGGATCGACTCGATTCCCAGATAGATGACGACGATGTTGACCGCCCAGAATGCCAGGAAGCACCCTGCCTGCGCGGGGTTGATGCCAAGCCATGGGATTGCCGGGAAAGTGCGCCAGGACGGGATGAAGATCGCCAGGATCTTGAAGATGGCCTCGCCGCCGATCCAGGTTTGAATCCCGAACCAACCGCACGCGACCAATGCGCGCAAGAGCGCAGGCACATTGGCCCCCAGGATCCCGAATGACGGCCGGCAGTAGATCGGAAACGGGATGCCGTACCTGGTGCCTGCGTGTGCGTTCAAAACCATCGGGAACAGAACGATCACGTTGCCGAGGAAGACCGTCAGGACCGCCTGCCACCAGCTCATCCCTTCGCTGATCAACGACGACGCCAGCATGTATGTCGGGATGCAAGCCGACATCGAGATCCAGAGCGCAGCGATGTCCCGGACGCCCCACGTCCGCTGAGAGGGCGTAGTCGGGGCGAGATCGGAGTTGGCGTTGCCGTGAGTACTCGGCGCTGGCAATTCCTCAATGAGCGCCGAATCCGTCGCGGTCAGCTTGCGGCGATCCGACTCGCTCATCAGAATCCTCCGGTTGCTTCGACACTATACCGGAAGGATACGCCGCACGACGCGGTCGGCGTCGAACCTGAGCGTCGGGATTCAGATCCCGTGGCGTCCCGCAGCTCGGCACGCTGAATGCGACCGTTCGGTCCCACCGGCGGTTGGAGCGCGGAGAGGTGACCGGGTTTGGCTTCGCGATTCTAGCGGCCGCCGCCGAACGGGACTGCAACCTCTTGCCCGCCGATCTTTGCGGAGAGCGTGCCGCGAATCGTTGCCAGCTCGTATGGCCCCGGCTTGGAGGCGAATCGGCTGCCGCCCGAGGGATCGTCCGGCTTGGGCTCGGTGGCAAGGGGGATCGCCCCGGCCGCGGCTTTCTTTCCGTCGGCGGCCTTTCCTCTTCCGGCCTGGAGCGCGACGCTCACGTCCGAGGGACCGGGAGTCATCGGCGATTTGGCGTCGCTCTGCAGATAGTAGGCCACAATTGCCGTCGGCTCGGGATCACGGCGGTCGCTCACCTCGGGCTCGTTGACCAGCTCGACGAAACCCGAATCCTCGGGCAATCGAATCATGATCCCGTGGTGAGGTCCGACGGCGACCGAGACCGTTGCAAGTGGGGCCGTCGACTCGCAGCCCAGAAGTCCGGCAACGAGGCCGAGCGCGACCGCACGATAATAGATTCGCATTGATGGATTGCCCTATTGCCAGAGCCGCGCGATCGCGATCGGGATTGTCGTTCCGATCGTGGTCGCGCGGCCGGGATTCTCTGGACACGATTCTCCACTTGGGCTCAATACTGGTCGGCGCTCAAAACCTCGCCCATGGAGCGAGTCGCGAGCGCCTGATAGGTGCCAAACTGCGTCACCGTCGGCGTGGTCGTCCAGATGTACGCGCTGGCGCCGGAAGTCAGGTAGCCTACGCCTGCGGGAGCCGAATTGGTGCTGCTGGAGAAAACCACCGGCGTGCCGGTGAATGCCCAGGAGTTGATCGAGTTCTTGACGAACCGGACCGACCCGTCGCAGAACCCCCAGTTCACGCCGCCCGGATGGAAGCTCGCGGCATCCGAGGCAACGATCCCGCCGATGATCGGGACGCCGCCGCCAGCCGTCGAGACGTTCGGCGGGAAATAGGTCGTCACCATGGTGTCGAACCAGTGGTGCGAATTCCACGACCCGTCCGAATTCTGGTACGCAGGATCGTTCCTGGCGAACAAGGCCTGGGCACGCTCGCCGAAGAGGAACGTGTTGCTGGTGCCGTCGGTGATCGCGGCGATCTTGGTTGCGCTGTCGTTGTAGATCACGCCGTTGTACTGAGCGAAACTCGGCCTGGCCGTAACTTTGCTGAAAGGTCCCCGGAAACGTTCCCTGGTTGGATCCGTAGCTGGTGAACTGCTGATACCAAGTGCCGGGTGGAAGCTTGCTCACGTGCTCGACGAAGCTCGCGTTCGGGGTGGCAAAGCTGATGACCGTGGGCTGCCAGGGATCGCTGGGACAGTGAAGGCTGGCGATCTGGACGCCGGCGATCGTGATGTTGTCGGGCTCGTAATTGGAAAGGTTGAAGTTGGTGGCGTTGTAAACGCCCTGCTGCTCGAGGAATTGCGTCAAGAATACAAAGACGGAGAAATTCGGGTACTGGTACTGCCAGGCTTGGGCGCCTGAGTACGAGTCGCTGGGATAGCTGCCAAAGGCACTCTCGTAGTTGGCGACGGCCAGGCCGAGCTGCTTCAGATTGTTGGTGCATTGAGCGCGGCGGGCCGCCTCACGCGCGCTCTGCACGGCCGGCAACAACAGGGCGATCAGGACCGCGATGATCGCGATGACCACCAGAAGTTCGATCAACGTGAACCCGCGCATCCTTCGTGGTATTGATCTTGATGTCATGCAAGACAACTCCTGTCTGGAAAGACACTAGCGATCGAACTCGTGTTCTAAAATTGATTTACGAACGATGTTGGGCCCGAGACCGGCGCGGAACGGCTACGAAAACACCGCTGCCTGAAACCGCTTGAAGGTTCCGACAATGATCGCCGAGCAGGTCGTGGAGAGGGGCTCGAGCGGGACGGACACGAACTTAGCGAACTGCTTTTAAGAAAGCAAATGAATTTCCCGTGAGCCTGGATCCGATTGTGTTTTCCGCCTTTGCAGTGTGATGCGAGGCGGCGGCGAGGCGCTCGGGCGCCATCGGCATATCTTGCGATGGCTGCCTCAACGGTATGAAGCTGCCTGGATTCCATACAAGTCAGCGTACTGGCCACGTTTGGCCACGAGTTCTTCGTGCGAACCCACCTCAGTCACGCGCGAGCCGTTCAAGACGACGATGAGATCGGCCATCCGGACCGTGCTGAAGCGGTGCGACACCAGGATCGTGATGCGGCCGCTACGCGCTCTCGGGATCACCGTTCGATTTGCCGCCGCGCAGCGGCCATGGCGAAGCGTTCGAAGAGCGCGTGCTCGGTTTCGGCGTCCAGCGCGGCGGTCGGCTCATCGAGCACCAGGAGTAACGGATGATCTCGCATGAAGCTGCGGGCCAGGGCGAGCTTTTGCCACTGGCCGAAGCTGACCTCCACGCCACCGGGCCAGGTCGGACCAAGCTGCGTCTCGAGCCCGGAGACAAGCCGGTCGACGACGTCGGTGGCTCCCGCACGATCGACGGCGGCAAGCACGGCGGGCTCATCGTCGAGTCGCGGGATATCCCCGATGCCCACGGTATGTCGCGCCTTGAGCTCGAACCGGAAGAAGTCTTGAAACGCGCCGGCGAGCCGCGACCGCCAGGCTACCGCGGGCATTCGTGCCAGGTCGATCCCGTCCACGAGAATGCGACCGGTCGTGGGCTGGTATAGCCGGCACAAGAGCTTCACGAGCGTCGACTTGCCGGCACCATTTTCGCCGACGATGGCAACCACCGAGCCAGGATGCAGATCGAGGCACACGTTCTCGAGCACGCGGCGCTCGGTTCCTGGATATGCGAACGACACGTTCTCGAAGCGAATCCCGGCTGAGAGGCGCTCTGGCACCGGCACGTCGCAGTTCTCGGAGAGGGCGGCCGCGTAATCCTCGAGCCAGGCGAGGCGCTTCGAGCCGTCGAGCCAGATCCCGCGCAGAAAGCCGATCTCGCCCACCGTCGCGCCGACGTACGCCGAAAGCCGCGAACCGGCGGCGAGGACCAGGAGTACGTTACCCGGCGACGCATGGATTTCGAGTGCGACAAACGCCACGGCGCCCATGAATCCAGCACCAAAAATCGCCCAGGCCACGCGTGCCACCCGGCACTCCCCAGCGCGCGAGCGACACCGGGGCAAACCACCGCTCCCAGGCCGCGCGGCGCCTCGCGATGAGGCGCTCGCCGATTCCGGTCACGCGCACCTCCTTACCGGGCGCAGCCGTCGTGGCGGTCGCGAACAGGTGGCTCGCCAGCCGGGTCTCGGGCGCACCCGCTTCCAGGACAGCGAGCTCCACGCCCGGCCGCCAGCCGGCGGTGATCGCCGGCGGCAGCGCGAAAACGACCAGCAGCACGAGCACGGATGGATCGAGACCAAGAGCACTATCGTGACTCCCAGCCGCAGGATCCAGCCGCAAGTGTTGAACATAGACATATACATGTGATCTAGCACAAACACCTGGTCGCGCAGCATCGCCAGCCGGTTGAGGTATTGCGGCCGCTCGTGGTGCTCGATGGTGGCGATCGACGCCTGGAGGCGCACCACGTGGGATTCGAGCGCGACGGTGACGCGCTCGCGGAACCGGCGCTGGGTGCGATCGCTCACGATGCGCAGAAACCAGGTCGCCGTGACCGAGATACCGAGACCCGCCGCCGCGGCCAAGAGGAGACGCCGGTCGTGGCTGACGACGCCGCTGGCGAGGAGCTTGAGCCAGAGTGCCAGGAACGCATCGGGCAGTGCGGCCAGGAGCGACAGTCCGAATGCCACCGCCAGGAGCAGCGGCTCGGCTTCGTAAGCGCGCTTGAGCGCCGCCACATCGCCGGCAGCGCGGGGGAAGATCGTCAGGGAAGGACATCGTAGGCAACCTCCTCCTCTTCGGATCCCGCGGAATCGAAACGCGATGCTTGCAGGTCGAACATGGTGCGGTAGCGGCCGCCACTGGAAATCAGCTCGTCATGCGTGCCGAGCTCGACCACGCGTCCCCCCTCGAGCACGCAGATGCGATCGGCATGCCTGACGGTGGAAAACCGATGCGAGATCAAGATCGTGGTGGCGTGCCGCGTCGCGGCGAGGATGCGGTCGAAGATCTCGGCTTCGCCGCGCACGTCGAGCTGGGCGGTGGGCTCGTCGAGCAGCACGACTCCCGCGCCGAGCGGACGGCGCACAAGGCACGGGCCAGTGCGACGCGCTGCCATTGTCCGCCGGAAAGTTCCGTTCCCCCCTCGTAGCCGCGCCGAGCACGGTGTCGAGGTCGGCCAAGCCCGCAGCGCCGGCATCGGCGAGCGCGGCGAGGATGACGGCGTCGGGCGCCCCCGATGGTGCCACGTTGTCGCGCAGTGGCAGCTCGAAACGAATGAAATCCTGAAAGACAGCGGCCAGCCTGGACCGCCAGGCCGTCAGGTCGAGCTCGCGGAGGTCGACGCCGTCGACCTCGATGGCGCCTGACTGAGGGTCGTAGAGCCGGCAGATCAGCTTGGCGAGCGTTGTCTTGCCGGCGCCGTTTTGACCGACGATGGCCAGCGACGACCCGGCGGGGATCGTCAGATCGAAATCCTCAAGGACCGGCGCGCCTGCCGCCGGGTAAGCGAAGGTCAGATTGCGAAAGCGGATCTCGCGCCGGCATCGCGGCGGCTGCCCTGGTGCCCTGGCACTGGAGCGCACCGGCACGGTCGGTCTCGCCATCGAGACGCATCACGGCCGCGACCGGTGCGGCGGCGCCGTCGAGCGCCCACGACAGCCCGCCGAACGCGATCATGCTCGTGGCCAGCGCGGCGCTCGCGTACGTCACAATTCGATCGAGCGCAAGCGTGCCGTCGGCTGCGGAGCTTGCCATCGACCAGAACACCACGATGTTGGCCGCGAGGACCAGCAGCAGGCTCCAGACCAAGGGCGCTCGCGCAAGCGCGTCGCCCGCCAGCGCAGATCCAAGAGCAGGCGGCGACGCGAGCGGAACTGCTCGACGGCCCAGCCGGCGAGCCCGAAAAGGCGCAGCTCCTTGGCGGGCGGCGGGCTCGACCGCGAGGCGGTAGGCGTAATCTGCATGGCGCTGGGCTTGCCGAACTTCCTCGGTGTTACGGTCCGCGCCACACGGCGCTTTCACGCAGCAGCCAGTGGGTCGCGAGCCACGCCCCTGCGAGCAGCAACGGGGCCCACCAGGCGTAGCCGAAGAGCACGGCGGCCGAAGCCAGCCCGGCGACCATCTCGACCAGCCCGCCGGCGATGAAGTCCATCGAAATATGCATGGGGGGGCCGGTGATGCCCAGATCGAAGTCGCGCGCCATCGTGAGGTCGCTGGTGAGCTTCGGGTTTTCGAGATGGCCCATCCCCGGCGGCCGGACACAGGCCACGGTGAGCCGATCGTAGAGCCATCCGGCAGTCCGTCTTCCGAGGTTGGCTCCCAGGGCTTGATGGATCGGCGGAAGCACCTGAAGAGGCACGAATACGACCGCGACCAGCAAGAGCGGCGGAACGAGGTCGCCACCCCCCTGCACCGCTCCCACCAGCGTGCCAATCGCAACCGCGAAGAGCGCAGGCAGGATCCCGCGCAGCACGAGCACGGCCCACCAGGCCAGCGCAAGACCACGGTCCGCTTGCGGCAGGACCCCAAAAAACTTCCACTCGCTGCGCGCGCGTAGGCTTGCGAACATCTGGCGACGCTCCCGTCCCTCGGCCCAGCCGGTGAGCTTGGCGGATTGCCGGCCTGAAGCGTGAATGTACTATTTCCGGTATGCCCTCGCTACCTGCCCTCTCGGCATGCGAAGGAAAACGCGGGCTCAGGGTGCGAAGCTTCGTTCATTTCCAGAGACGATGCACCGGTTGGTGATCGACTTACAAATGCCTTAGACTGTGTCCAGACGATGTGTCAGGCCGGAGGAGGGACACCAAAATGACGGCGCGTGCAGCAGGATCGTTCGAAGTGACGATGAGCCCGCTGGCGGACATCAAAATCGCGCACGACGATTCGCTCGGGGGATTCTCAATCAACAAGCGGTACGAAGGCGACCTGAGCGCAAAGGGCCTGGGAACGATGCTCTCGGCCGGCACGAAAGTCAAAGGCTCGGCCGGCTACGTCGCGATGGAACTGGTGACCGGAACGCTGCACGGTCGTCGCGGCAGCTTCGTGCTGCAGCATAGCGGCACGATGACGCGCGGCACCGCGAGTCTTTTGATCACGGTCGTGCCGGACTCGGGCACCGGCCTTCTGGCGGGGCTCGCGGGAACGATGTCGATCAACGTCGCCGGTGGAGCGCATGCGTACGAACTTGAGTACACGCTCGAGGAAACCGACTGAAGACCGGCCTGCGGAACACCCGCGCTCGCGGCGAGCCGGTCTCGTTCGAGGGGACAGGGGAGCCGTCAGACGTTCAAAACCCGGGGAGCTGAGGCACTGTCCCGCGGGCGCTCGAGATCGGGGTGATCCGGTTGACCTTCCAGACCCCGGGCTCGGTCTCCTGAAATCCGAGTGACCAGGATGTGAGCGCGGTACCGGAATCGCTCATCCCCGTCTGAAGGTTCATCGTACCCGTCGTGAATACCTGAAACTCGGCGGTGCCCCGCCGCGATTGCTGGCCGGCGCTCGTCCGCAAGCCACTCACGCGGACCACGTCGAAATGCGCTCGGCCGAGACTGGCTCGAATCAGGGCCCGCGTCTCGCCGCCGGAAAGACCGCGCCCCCCTGCGGCATACTGGACGTCTGTCGTAAGATGGGTTAGCAGGCGGTCGGCGTCGGAGCTGAGGACAGATTGTCGGATCTCATCGACCGCCTGCTCGATCCGCTCGGTGTCGGTGACCCACAACCACTCGACCACGAGGACCGCCGCCGCCAATGCCAGAATGACACCCGCACGGATCAGGTACTTGCCCTGCTGCGTTGCATACAGTGCAGCCAGCATCGCGCCGGCCAGCAGGACCAAGCCAACGACAGGATACGTCGGATCCTCGGATAGGTAAGTCATCGCGATGGACTCCCGTGCTCCAAGAGCGAGATCAACTCGACACGAGACGACCGGAACGGTCCGCGACTGCCGCGCGGACCTCTTACGTATGTCATAGGACCACCTTGATTGTACCCCGTCGCGGAGATTTGGAAAGGGAGGAACCCAAAAATCGAAGATCGCAGGCGTACGGTTTACATGATCAAGCTTGATCGCTATTTTCTTGATTGCCGCGTTGTCACGACGAAATATTGACGTAGGAGCCGCGAAAGCGCGTATATTGGGCGCGCGATCGTCGCCGTGCCGGCAGGTTTTTCATTCGCTGTTCCGGTGCCATTCCCGATGCTGGTGTTCTCTGGCGCCCGGACGGTGAGAAACGCTCGGGCCGCGGTCGCAGAGAGGTGCCTGGCATGCTCAAATTCACAACCCAGGAGGTGAATGGTGTGCTCGTCCTCGCGTTCGAGCCGACGGAGGACCTGACAACCGACTGGCAAATCACGCAGCGTGACTGGCTGTATCAGCTCGTCGAATCGCGCGAGGATGCGCGATTTGCGATCGACCTGCGAGACGTCAATTACCTGGCGAGCTCCGAGATCGGGTTCCTGGTGAGCCTGAAGCGTCGGATCGACCGCCGCCATGGGAAGGTGGTGATCTTCGGCGTCAGTCCCTACATCCTTGACGTCTTCCAGGCCATGAACTTGCTTCGCGTGTTCGAGATGGTGGACGACCTGGGCTCGGCACTGGTCAAGCTGGGGTCGCCCGTGGGGGCATAGCGATTCAGGGATGAGCCGTATCGGGCTATTTTCCCTTGGGAAGCACCGTGACCAGGATCGGGGCACTGGCATAAGCGGTCTTGACGACGAAATTGATCGAGACATGCCCCATGACGGCGATCGGCACTTTTTCGCAGGCCGGGGCGGCCGGGCCGGCCTGAAGGATGATCTTGCCGTTCGTTTCCTTGGGCCCGAGCAGCGTCTTGCTGCCGGCCTCGTTGACGGTCACGCCCGGCGGCAGCGGGTTGCCGTGAATGCCCCCCAGGTGTTGCAGCACGATCGCCAGGTTGACCCCTTGCTCGTAGCGCGGGTTGCGAGTCACGGTCACGTCGATGGCGGCGGACTCGCCCGGTTCGAGGACGATCTCGCTCGGCCTGGCCTCGACGGTGATGTCGGACGGGTCGGTGACGGCCAGCGCCAGGGTCTCGACCGGCATGTGCCCGCGTCCGCCGCCGGGCAGGTAGATCTCTGACTGCGGTCTGACCGGCCGGACGATCGGTCCGGCCTGGCCCTCGCCGATTGCTTCCACGGAGACGAGAGCCGCGGCATGCTTGGCATCCGGAACGGCCGAGACCACGATCACGCCCTCGGTCATCGACGGGGGCAATGAAGAGCGGGCTCGCCGAGACGCCCGCGGGAAGATTGTTCACGCGGAAGCGGACCGCGACCGTCAAATCCATGGCGCCGGGTCGACCCGGACGAAGACCGGGACGCGCCCCCCCGGCCCGACGTTGATCATGTCCGGGTCGCACGCCGCTGTGAAGTCGGGGGCGGCCGCCTCGGCCGAGAGCACGTATCCGAAGCTCGGGCCGCCGCGGTCGTGCAGGTCGGCGACCTGGATCGCGTAGCTGCCCGTCGGCCGGCGCTTTCCATTCGATCCGCGCGTCCTTGCCCAGCCCGGTGGTGTCGTCGGCCTCCGTGATCGCCGAGCCCTTGGCGTCGAGCACCCGCAGGACCGGGTCGCATTCCGAACCGGCGCGGCGGGCGACCACTTCGAACGCATAGATCGCGTCCTTCTGCGCATCGAATCGATAGCCATCGATGTCGCCCCGCTCGCCCAGCCGGCCGCAGAGCGCGGCGGGGAGCTTGATCGCTCGTTTGGGGTCGCCGGCCGCCGGCGCATCGTCGGCTTCGGGCACAAGCGGCAGACGGGGTGACCAGGAGCGGGACCGGCAGCGTCCCGCCCTGCGAAGGAGAGCGCAAAGAAGTGGAGGCCCGGCTGCGAGTCCCTCGGGCACTTTCAGTGTGACCCTGGCAGGAGGCATCGTTGCCCGACCCGGTCAGCTCGAGATTTGCGGTCGTTCCGGGGTTGACCGCCAGCGGAAAGACCGAGGTCGCGACCGGCCCAGTCACGCCGTGGAGCGCGTAGGACCAGGCCGCGTTTCCGGAGTAGGTCGTGTCGCGGACCTGAAGGTAATAGGTCCCGCCGGAGGGGGACTGCATACGAGAGCACGGGATCGGCGAAGCGGTTGTTGTCGGCCGTGGCAAGCTCTCGGCCGGTGTCGTCGTGCAGGCTCAGGATCGGGTCGAGGTGCGTCTGCAGGTCGTGGATCTTGTTCTCGAGGCGGTTGCCCCAGACCTCGAATGTGACGCGCTGGCCTTTCGCGAGCTCGAACGCGTACCAGTCGACGTCTTCGGCCTTGCCGATCCGCGCCGCGACGACGGCGGGAAAGGTCAGCTTCTGGGCCGATGCGGGCCGGTCGTTGGCCGGTCGTCGGCTTCCGGCACGACCGGGTCGTCGACCACGACGACCAGCCCGACGCTGGAGACCCCCTGGGGCGTGGCGACCCGGAGCTCGCGGGGGCCGAGGGGCGCTCGGCCGCGACCTCGAGCCGGGCTCGAACCTGCGCTGGTCGCTGCCCGTCGCCGACCGGCGCCGGCCTTGGCCTTGGCGTTTGCCGGCTCGACACTTTCGACCTTGAGGACCTCGCCGCGCAGGCCCGGCTCCTCGCAGAGCAAGGCCCACGCCCCCCGAAGTTCTCCCGCCCCGAGATCGTGATCTCGACCGTCTGCCCGCGCGTGACCGCGATCGGATCGACCCGCAGCGTCATCGGGTACGAGGTCTGCGCCGTGCGCGGCGGCTGCGACGGTCCACACCGACGCCAGGAGCGCCGCTCGACCCAGTATGCGCAAATGGCGGTGCAAGATTCGACTCCTATTTCTTCGATTGGGAACGAAACGGGCGCTCACCGGCTCGCCGCGCATGGCTTGCGCCACCGAGTCGCGGAGCATGGCAGGCCGTCGCGCGGCCACTGCGGCGAGTGCCGACCCCGCCGGCCCGCCAGTCGGCCATCTGGATCAAGCTCGGCCGAGCCGGCGACATGGCCGCTGGGACTGATCGCGAGCCAGTCGACGGTGGCGGGCTCCGCAGTTCCGGCTCGATGTCGCCGACCGCGCTGGGCGGCTGGACGAGTGTCACGAGGAGACGGCCCTGCTCGGCGTCCCAGAGCCGGACCAGGCCGTCCCAGCCGCCGGCCGCGGCGAGGCGGCCGTCGTCGGAGATCGCGGCGGCGTATTGCCAGTCGGTGGCGCCCGGCAAGCTGGCGGATCGGCTCGCCCGTCTTGCCGTCCCAGAGCCGGACCGAGCGGTCGCCGCCGGCCGAGATCAACCGGCGGCCGTCGCCGCTGAAGGCGAGCTGCTGGACCGGCCCGGAATGCCCGCCACGCCGCGTCGCCGGCTTGTCCTCCTCGAACGTCCACCAGCGGATCTGCGGCTCGTTGCCCGCCGAGACGAACCGCGTCCCGTCGGGGTGCACGGCCACGGCGAGCACGTCTTCGTCGTGCCGCTGTAGGTGCGCTCTTCCTTGAGCGTGCGGGTGTTGATCCGCTTGATCGTCCGGTCCTTGCCGCCGGTCACGAGCGCTGCGGCCGTCCGGCGTGTACGCGGCCGCATAGACGAAGTCGGAATGGCCGCGGAACACGCCGTCGAGCCGGCCCAGGCCCAGGTTCCAGAGCCGGACGGTCTGGTCGAACGAGGCCGAGGCAAGCTGTGCGCCGTCGGGCCGAGAGCGCCAGGCCGAAGACGACGTCGTCGTGGCCCGCGAAGTCGTGGATCAGCGTGCCGTCGGGGACGGAGTAAACCCGCACGAGCCCGAGCGGGCCGGCAAGCCGGCGCCCGACGGCCAGCCGCCGTGCCGTCGCGGCTGAACGCCAGGGCGTGCACCGGGCCGGGAATTCCCGGATGGCACCGCGCCGGGCGCCCGTCGTGCAGGTCCCAGAGCACGACCTGGCCGTAGGTCCCGACCGCCAGCAGCCGGTTGATCGCCGCGAAGCGCCAGCGCGGTCACCGCCGGCAGCGGCCCGATCCGCAGCGCGACGATCGAGCGCGCCTCCTTGCGGCGCGATTCAAGCGTCTGCCGGCTGCGAGCTTGACGTCCGTGGGGAACACGACCTCGAGCGACCGGACCCAGCGCAGCGCGACGTGGTCGGCGATGCCGAGCGCCGTCGCGACCGGCGTCCTGCGACGGGACTCACCACGCGGTGCGCCTGCGTCGATCCAGCGGCGCACCAGCTCCTGCTGCGGCTCCGGCAGCGGCTTCGTCCTGGAGCGGCATCCGGCGCTCCTCGTCCGGATCCGCGAGCCGGCGCACCAGCTCGCTCTCGGCCGATCGACCCGGCACGATGACCTTTCGACGCGCGGTCCCCGCCAGGATCGCCTCGAACGAATCGAGGGCCAGCCCGCCCGAGATGTCCAGGTCGTCACGCTTGGACGCGCTTGTGGCAGACCGTGCAGCGCCTGGCGAACAGCGGCTTGATGTCGCGCTCGTAAGTCGGCGAGACGGGTCTTCGCTCGGATCCGGCGCGGCAACCCGACGATCGCCAAGGGCAAGCAGCAGACCAGCGATCCGCCTCGAGCCGATCGAGGCCCGGCCCGCTCCGATCGAACAGGTCGCCGCTCGGCTTCGCATCGGCTCATGGTGCAATCAATCAGTGGTTGAACAGGAATTCCTTGGAGTTGAGCAGCGCCCAGAACAGGTCCTGGGCCCCGGCGGCCCGGCTCGGGCGCCTCGGCGAAGATGGCGCTTGGCCTCGGCCGATCTCGGCGGGGCTGGGCGGCCGGTTGAAGGTGAGGAGATAGAGCCGGTTCACCAGCGTCTCGTCGGTCAGCTTCGGGTCCTTGAGCATCCGCGACAGCCGGCCGTCGGTCTGGAGCAGCTTGCGGTTGAGGAGGTCGCCGTTCATCAGGTGGAGGGCCTGGCTCAGGTTCGGGTCGCTCGACCGTTCGCACTCGCAGGCGATCGCTCGCAGCGGGCGGCCGAACGTGTCGAGGAAGAACGAGGCGTAGTTGGTGTCCGGCAGCGCGATCGCCCGGGTGCCGGCGGGCAGCCGGGGGAACTTCTCGATCGGTCCCGGTCGCCGCGTCGATGGCGTCGAGCAGTTGCTCGGCGGTCAGCCGCTTGATCGTGTAGTGCGTGAAGAACGTCGTGTCGAGCCGGTTGTCGGGCGTGGCCAGGGCACTCAACTGGTAGACCCGGCTGGTGAGGATCAAGCGGAGCAGGGCCTTGAGGTCGTAGCCCGACGCGACGAACGCATCCGGCCAGGGCGTCGAGCAGCTCGGGGTTGGACGGGGGATTGGTCTCGCGCAGGTCGTCGATCGGGTTGACCAGCCCCTTGCCCATCAGGTAGCCCCAGTAGCGGTTGACGACGTTGCGGGCCAGCCAGCGCGGGTTCTCGGCTGGTCAGCCAGCTCGCCAGGGCGCGGCGGCGGTCGACCGGGTCGTCGACCGGCGCACCACCCGAGCGGCCGCGGGGCCATCTTCTTGCCGGTCCGCGGCTGGATAGACCTCGCCCGTCTTGGCGACGTAGACCACCTGCTCGCCGCCGAAGAGGCCGAACTCGTCGCTGCGCTTGGTCCTGCACCCGGGCGAAGTAGGCCGCCAGGCCGTAGTAGTCGTCCTGGCCGTAGGCCTCGAACGGGTGATGGTGGCACTTGGCGCACTGGAGCCGGACGCCCATGAAGACCTGGGCGGTCGTCTCGGCCAGGTCGTCGGGGCTGCTGGCGACCCGGAAGTAGTTGGCCGGCCCGTTGCTGAAGATCGACCCCTGCGCCGTCACCAGCTCGTCGACCATCCGGTTGACCGGCATGTTGGCCCGGAACGCCTCGCGGAGCCAGAGGTTGAACGCCAGCATCCCCTGGGCGCCGAGCTTGTCGGAGTTGACCCGGAGCAGGTCGCCCCACTTGAGCGTCCAGTAATCGACGTACTCGGGGCGATCGAGCAGGCGGTCGACCAGCTTGGTCCGCTTGTCGGGATCGGCGTCGGCCAGGAAGTCCTCGACCTCGTCCGGCGTCGGCGTGGTGCCGATCGTGTCGAGCATGGCGCGGCGGAGGAACTCGGCGTCGGAGCAGACGGCCGAGGGAACGAGCCCCAGCTCGCGCCACTTGGCGGCGGCCTTGACGTCGATGATGTTCTGCGGCGGGAAACTCGAACGGCTTGCTCGCGGGCGAAGGGGACGGTGAGCCGGGCCATCGCGGCATGGCCCTGGTAGCGGACCATGATGTTGGCCTCGCCCTGGCCGACCGTCTTGGCCAGCCCCGCGGACCGCACGGTCGCCACGCCTTCGTTCAAGGTGTCGAACCGGGCGTCGCCGGTGACGTCGCGCTCGGAGCCGTCGCTCAAGAGTCGCCAGGACGGCGAGCTGCTGTTCCTGGCCCGGCTCCATCAGCCTGTGCTCGGGATAGACCTTGAGCCCGACGACGCGCGGATCGTCGTCGCGAGGCGCCGGCGCGCCCTCGTTCGAGCCAGTGCGTCGAGCAGCCGATAGGCGGGCGAGTCGAGCCTCCATCCGCTTGCCGCCGCCGTGGGCCACGGCCAGCGTCGGCTTGAGCAGGAGCAGGCTCTCCTCGGGGGCAAACGGCGTGACCCGCCGTTCCTCGGCGCTCTTGACGATCGCCGTGTAGTCGGCGCTCGGGCTCGAAGCCCAGCAGCGAGAGCTTGAATCCCCCCTTGCCGTGCTGCGAGCCGTGACAGGCCCCCTGGTTGCAGCCGAGCTTGGTCAGCAGCGGCACGACCTCGTTGCGGAAGCTGACCGTCCGCGGTGAGGCTGTCCTCGAGACCTCGACCGGAACATGGGCCGTGCTGGCCCCGAAAGCGAACAATCAACTCCCCGTGCCCGTCAGCCACCGGCCGGATCGCGCCGTCGGGCTCGACCCTGACCCGCTCGGGCGTCGTGGATTCCAGGCGCGCCTCGGCCGTCAGATCGCGCCGGCTGCCGTCGGGCGCGACGCCGAGCACCACGACGTCGCTGCACGGCCTCCGGGCCGAACAGGCGGACCTTGGCCGGAAAGACCTCGAGGCGCAGCGACGAGCTCTCGTCGCCGAGCGGCTCGCCGCCCCACGTGTGACCAGTTAGCAGCGAAACGATCGTGCACACCCAGGCCGAGCAGCGCAGCAGCTTGGCCCGGCGTGGGACCGCCGCTTGCTCCCCAGTGCAAATCAACCCGCGGTAGAACATCGGGAGGACTCTTTGGCAGGATCATCGGTGACCCGCACCTGCATCGCGAGCGACGCGGCGATCGAGTCGTGGGCAGGATGCTGCGACGACGCATTGGAATTACGACGCACCGTACAACCGATGTTAAACAATCCTTGTTCTTTGGTTCAATATCAATGGCGCGGTCGGCGTTCATCGGGAAATAATCAGGCGGAGCGCGGCGAGCACGCCTTTGACGGGGCATCCACTTGACAGCAGACCGCGCGAGCCCGACGATCGTTCGGAATGGCTTGGTTCGCTGGACGACATCGATCGAGTTCAACGGGCAACGACTGCAAGCTAATGGGCTTTCGCTGGTTACTGCTGAAGCCAAGACCAAGCAGACTCTGGCTCGTGATCGGGCTTGCGGTCTGTTTCGGCGGCGGGAAGGCGCGGGCCAATCCGGAATTGCCGTCGGCATCGGGCGCGGCTGCGCACGATTGCAAGTGCAGCACCTGTCGAGGCGCCGCGTGCTGTTGCGGCCATTCTGCTGCACCGCGCCCGGTCACGGACGACTCGAGCAGTCCCGCGCAGCGAGCCGCGCGCGGAGCCCCATCCGTGCCTCGGCGAGGCGCCGTGCGGCGACCCAGGTCTTCCAAGCTCATCGTCGTCGAGCTCGAATCCTCGGGCCGCGATGCTGGCCGTTTCATCCTGCAGCCTGCGGCTGCCGGTCTGCGGACCTGTCGCCCAACCAAGATCGCTGAATTACCCTCCCGCTATGTGCTCGCGGATTGACAGGCCTCCCAGAATCCGCGATTCGGCCTGATCTGGGGCTTTCCGCCGCGCCGGCGGTCGAGACTCGCTGCCACGTGCGGCGCGCCCGCCCATTCCGGGCATTTTGATTCATTCGATCCATTCCGACGCGTGCGCGATCGAGGGCACACCTCGCCCCGGTCGGCTCGTCGCGTGCGCCCGACTTCCAAAGGGCATCATTCCGGAGACTCATTCATGCATCGTCGTCGCGCGTTTACGCTGATCGAACTGCTCGTCGTGTTCGCGATCATCGCCGTGCTGATCGCGCTCTTGCTGCCGTCCGTGCAGGCAGCGCGGGAAGCAGCGCGGCGAGTCCAGTGCACGAACAATCTGAAGCAACTGGGCATCGCGCTTTATAACTACCACGACTCGGCCCTTACCTTTCCGCCCGGAGTACCTATCGCTCGTGGATCCCGTGACGTTTGACAACGACGGACCGGGCTGGGGATGGGCCGCCCGCGCGCTCGGTCAGGTCGAGCAAACGCCGCTCTTTAACAGCATCAATTTTGTGCTTGGAATCGAGTTTCCGGCCAATCAGACCTCGAGGGTGACCGTGCTCGCGAGCTTCCTTTGCCCCTCCGACGCGTTCCGCATGGATGTTTTCACGGTGGTCGATGCCACGACAAGCAACACGGCGCCTGGGCGCCCATTTGCAATGTCGGTTCGTCAAATTACGTGGGATCGGTGGGCAGCGGCGATCCATCCAGCCTTTATCCCTTCATCATCGACGACGACGACGGACCTCCCGGTCGCGATAACGGCAATGGACTGTTCTTTCGCAACCGCTCGGTGAGCGTCGCCCAGATCACCGACGGCACGAGCCAGACGTTTGCCGCCGGCGAGCGCAGTCAAAACCTGTCGTGCGCGAGCTGGACGGGTGCCGTCACCAATGCGGCCGTGCCCTTGGTGGCGCTCCTGGCCGGAGCTGGCTTCGATCCGGAAGGGGGCGGGGCGCTCGTGCTCTCTCACACCGGCGAAGGACACGGGCCCAACTCCCCTTCGGGGCTGGCCCATGGCGACCAGTACTGGGCTCTGCATCCCGGCGGCGCGAATTTCTTGTTCGCCGACGGCAGCGTTCGGTTCATCAAGGAGCAGGTCGGATTTGCGATCTACCAGGCCCTCGCGACGCGAAACGGAGCGGAGGTCATTTCGGCCGACCAGTTCTGAGCCATGACGGTTCCGGGAGGCTGGTGAAACGGGAAAACATCGCGGGATGGATTGGTTGTAGGCCCGTGCTGGCGCCGCGAAGATTTGCCAAAGGAGCAGGTCAGAATAATCGGCAATCTCCGATTGTGGATTCTGGGCGTCTCGGGCGGTTTGTATTGCAGATTTGAGTGCATCGTTTTCCCATCACTTAAGGAAGGGTGGAACCATGAGACGCGTAGTTCTCCTGACCTATACATGCCTCGGCCTGACGTTGATATTTTCCGCCGGCTGTCACAAATGGCATCACAAGCATTTCACTCGCGCGTGCTACAGCGCCTGTGAGCCCTGCGGCTGCGGCGAGTCGGCTTCTGGAGTGATGGAGGGCGTTCCTATACCGAGCACCGTCATTCTTCCCGGCGCACCGGCGAAGGGCATTCCTGTGGTGCCGTCGGGCGCCATTCCACCGGCGCCTGGCGTTCGGATCTCGAGCCCTCAGGGTTGATCGGCCTTACCGGAAGCGCGTTGCGAACGTGAGCCGGCGAGTGTGTCTCACCGGGTTTTCGGCGCACGTCACGCCGAAATCCCGCGGCGGTCTGGATCGCTCGGCCCATGCTGGCCGACGGACTGAACGCCCGGATTCCGCTCGGTCGTGCTGCGGCCGGCCGCACCGGTGAGCGAGCTCTTTCCCATCCGACTCGACGACTGGTCTCTGCGTCCGCGCCATTTGTGGCCCTAGCGCCGTACCGCTCGACGCCGAGCGCGCGGGCTGGCCGCGCGGCTCGTGCGAGCCTGACGGCGGAGCATCCGCGACGGGCCATGGCTGCCGCCCTGGTTGCTGGTAGAATAGTGCCGCAATCGGACGATCTCGAATCCAGGGCGATCGCGGGCCACAGGAACGGCGACCGTGAGTCTTGCCACCGAGCTCGACACGGTTTGCGAGCACCTCGAGCGGTACCGGGCGGTGTCGCTCCGGACGCGGTCGACCTCGTGCCGGACGACAAGGTCGACTGGCAGCCGGTCGGTGGTTTGCGGTCGCATCGAGGAGATCGATTCTCATCCGGGCCCGCTGCCCCCGGGAGTCAGGCCCGATAAACGGCCGCCGGCGCCACGGGTGGGCGAGCAATGAAGCGAGTGAAACCGCGCGAGGCACCGCTCTGGAAGTGTCCGGCGTGCGATCGCCGGTTCGCCAACCGCAACCAGACTCACTTTTGCGGCAAGCACCGCCTGGAAACCCATTTCGAGTCCAAGAGTCCAGAGGCCCGGCAGCTATTCGATGCGCTCGTGCGCCTGCTCGAGAGTTTCGGGCCGGTGACGATCAACGCGGAGAAGTCTCGGATCGCGTTTCAGGTGCGCATGTCGTTCGCCGCCGTCTCTGTACGGAAGGCGCAGCCTGATCGGGCATCTGGTACTCGCTCGGCGTGCTCCGCATCCGCGATTCAACCGAATCGACACGATCTCGGCGCGAAACCACGTCCATCATTTTCGGCTGGAATCGCCGAGCGAGCTGGACGACGAGTTTGCGGAATTCGCTCGAGAGGCGTACGCCGTCGGCGAGCAGAAACACCTCGGGCGGAATCAGGTCAGTCCTCGAACTTGATCACTTCTCCACCGGCACGTGTCAGCAGTGCGTACCACAGAATCCGGTCCTGGCGCGCGGGCAGGCGGCGGACGGATCCGTCGCACAAAAGCGCGGTCGGACCGTCGGCGTGCGGTGAGCCGCTGTAGACCTTCCGGGCCAGTGGATCGTCACCCACGTAGGCCGGCGCCGTGTGGACGTCGAACTCGCTCCCTCCCCACCCGCCGACGTCCCAGCCGAAGCTGTCACGCTTCTCGACGATGGCCAGTGTAAACGCCGTGCCGTCGGTGATCTCTCTCACCGGCACGTTGTGCGGGCGGCGCGCGGCCGGACGCTTGACCGCGCCGTCGGGTGGCAGTGACGGCCATCATCACGCCGGCGTAGATCCCGTTGGTGGCGACGAAATCCTCGCCCCACGGGCCCCGGCCACCACCCCAGTTGACGCCATAGTGCGCCTTGGCGAAGTTTGAACGGCTCTCCGGGAAGCGTACTTCCTGCGCCGAGACGCTCTTGACGTCGGGGTTGTCGGGGCACAGGTAAACCGCCACTCGCGCCCCAACCGCGGTTTGATTGGCGGGGTGCCAGTTTTCGAGCGAGAAATTGTTGTTGTTGTAGGTGCGCACCTCTTCCAGGAACGGCAAGATCGCCATGAACGCGCTATGGCCGTTGCCGTGCCCTTCGCCCAGCGCGCTACTCATCGGGAAAGTGCCGTTAGCACTCTCGTAGTTGAGCAGGGCAAGACCCATCACTTTGAGGTTATTCACGCAGGTGGCGTCGTGCGCCGCGGCCCGCGCGGCGAGAACCGCCGGCAGAAGCAGCACGGCCAGCACGCTGGCCATGGTCGGCCACAACGAGCGACTCAATCAAGGTGATTCCGCCAGAGCGTTGGCGACGCATCATGATTCCTCCCGGAGTGAATTTCCTGTTTCGGTCACCGACGTGCGATCGATGCACATTCCCATTTCGGATTGAAAGGAAAAACTGCCCGCTCGGCGTTCCTGGATTCACGGCGATTCGCGCGCCTTCTTGGCTGCGGGCGGTACCTTTGTGGCCGGGGGCGGCGTGTACGGTGGAAGCGTACCCAGAAGGGACTTCTGGACCCAGGCTCCAAAGCTGGGCGTCGGCTTGTATTTCCAGTTGGAAACCAGGCGCGGACCCGCGGCGGGATGCATGTCCCAAGCCGTCCAGCTCCAGCTCGTGGTCCTCGAGAACTTGCAGGACGTGGCGGACCCATTGCTCGCCGGTCAGTCCCGCGCCGCCGTTCGAGTCGCTTCCAAATTCGCTGACGATCACAGGCAGCGTCTTCGTGGCCTTTTCCATCTTTCCAATCCAGCGCTCGACCGTGTCACCCTTGAACGGGTACGCGTGATTGGCGTAGATCACGCCGTTTCCGTCGGGATCGGAAAGCTGCCGGCCGTCCAGGACGCCGGAGAGGTCATACGACCAATTGAGGCCCCCCACGACGACGACGTTCTTCGCGCCGGCGGCGCGCACGGTGTCAAGGAGGGATTGCATTCCGACGGCCTCGTAACTTTTTCCCACATCGCTTCGCCGGGCCTTTTCCGTGACCTTTCCCCCCTTCTGCCAGATCTCCCAGCTCACGTCGTGGGGCTCGTTATAGAGGTCGAAGATCACGGCGGGATGGTCCTTGTAGGTGGCGGCCACATCCTTCCAGAAGGTGACGCTGTTCTGGTCGGGCATCACGTGCTGGCCGATTTGCTTCCCCCATTCCCCGGCATCCGACCAGTGCAGGTCCAGGATCACGTAGCAGCCAGCTTCCGAACACGAGTCGACGACTTGCTTGACGAGGCGCGGTAGGCCGTACCGCCGTCGGTCTGCTCGCGCGCCTTGCCGAACCACCGGTCCTGCGCCAGCGGCAAGCGAATGAGATTGACATGCCAATCCGTGATGGCGGTCTTCACGGTGTCGAGGATGTGTCCCTCGCCGTTGCTGGTCCATTCGAGTGAGGCGGCGTTCACGCCGCGCAGCCTGACCTTCTCGCCGCGGCTGTTCCTGATCTCGGTCCCCACAACCTTGAGCGGGAGCGGCGCTTCCGCGAATACGACCTCGGCCGACGTGCTCGGTCCGACTGGCACAGCCGGAGCCTCGCCGCTCGAGGCGATCGCCGCCAGCGTCCCGGCCAGAACGAACAATGCCACGCCGAGGGTCGTGCAGAAGCGCGTCATGGGAGGGCCTCTTTTTCTCCGGTCGAGCGGACCCCGGGACCGCGAGTGCTGGTCCGCGAGGCCGCGCTGCGAGTAAACCGGCGATTTTCGGGCTTCCCGAACGCTCGTGCAAGGCGGCGTGAAGCTCGAGAGCTACCGAGCGAGCTCCTCAGATGCGGCAGACTTGCGCGTCACCCGGCCTTTCTGGGAACTCAAGCGCGGTCGAGCGCGCGGGCTGCGCGGCACCCGGGACGGCCGGGGCTTGTTCGAAGAACGTATCGCGATCGCGGATGATTGCCTGCGGAATGAGCTGGTCGGTCGTGGTCGCGACGCTTGCGTGCTTGCGGATCGCGGTGCCGATGGCCATCACTTCCACCAGGCCGGCACCAATCTCGTTGATGTAAATCTTGACGCCGATGACTGCGTCGGCCCTCAGCTCTTCGGCTTCGAGGCGGATGTGATCGAGGCAGTTTTCGCGGGCATCGTAGACGAGACGGGTGACCACATCGATCTCGCCGCGGGCGAACGATTGGAAGAAGGTCGTGAGCCCGCCCGTGAACCCGAGCGCGTACACGCTCGTGCCCAGGAGCAGCCGCAAGGGCGCATAGCCCATCTGCGTGAGGTTCCAGAGCTCTTCGCCAGTGAGCTCAGACGTATACGGAGTTTTCGGATGCCCGAGCGCCGGGTTATATGAGCCGGTTCCGACCATGAGCATCTCGCGCACGCCGGGGCCGAACGGCAGGATCCGTGTGATGATGTCGACGACGGCATTGCACCCGCGTTCGGAGGCCTCGTGCTCCAGTCGCTCGAGCGCGAGGTGCCGCGTGTGATTGTACATATTCGAGAATTCTTTGACCTCGCCGCGGCGAGCGAGGACCTTCATCCCGCCGATCAACCCGCGCCCGATTCCCAGGGCGTAGGCGACGTTGCCGATCACGAAATGGCGCGGCTCGTAACCCGAGTCGATCTGGCAGAACAAATCCTGGCCGGTGCAAGCCGTCGAGAAGAACGGGTTCGACGTCGACGCGCTTTTCACCGAGGATCCGATGGCGATGAATTCCATCAGGTTGCTGAGCTTCCTCAGGTCCGAGACGACCCCGGTCAACCCTTGATCCCCCTCGTCTTTCGCCTCTTGCTCGAGACGGTTGATGGCAGCGTGGCGGCCATCGACGATGAGCTGCGTGATGCTCCCGATCTCTCCGCCCGAGAGCGTCTTCAAGCCGCTGGTGATCCCGCGGACGAACCCGAGCGAGTGGACGCTGTTCCCGACGACGATGTTACCGGGGGCGAGTCCTTTTTGAGCCAGGCAATAGATCTCGTTGCCGGAAAGACCTGTCATCAACATCGTGATCGACCCCTTTGTCGCGTCTACCCGCGCACGCGTGCACACCCGCGGCGAGCACCTCTACACCTGGTGGACTTATCTTCGCCGTGAAAGCGCGGTCCGGATAGGGATTCGCCCGCGGAGGTGCAAAATTCGAATGGTCCCGGCTGCGTGCGGTCATTCCGGCTAGAGACGCCGCTTGGACATTTCCAGGTCCTCGAGCGCGACCTCGGGTTCGGTGGGTCCCGCGGCAGGCGATTCCAGCGCGATCCAGCCCCCAATCCTGAACGAACTCGGAGGCGAAACGCGAGCGTCGATCGCGGCGGCTACCGAACGGCTCAGAGCGACCGCGCCTGTGGCGTTCAAGTGAGTCGCGTCGGAAAATACGCCGGAGCGATAGCCGGAACGGCGGGCATCGAGCACCGTCAAATTGCGCGGATCGCGCGCGACAATGGTCCTGACAAATAGTTCGTAGCTTGCTTCCGATCCGCTGTGATCGCGCAACCTTTGGAGGCCGGGCGAGACAGGGGCCATCAGCCAGAAGACCGGGATCTTCCGCTCTTCGGACAGGCGCAACAGCCGGTCGAGCGCGACGGCGTTGGTGCCATCGACGTGGAATCGGTCGGCATGCAGCTTGCGTGCGACCTCAGGGGCGACGTCACCTTGAAAGCGCATGTCGGCGGAGACGATGTTGGCCCCGGCGTTGACAGTCCAGTTCCGTAACAGCACGCGGTTGATCTCATGGAGTCGATCGGTCTCGCCGCGCAGGGCGGCCAGGACGTTCGACTGGATTTCCAGGCGCGCGCGCAGCGACGGCAAGAGCCGGCCCACCAGCGTCGACACCACAAAGCTCGTTTTGCGAGTCATTTGCAAGAGATCGAGGCCTTCGCCCACCGTGAGCACTTCTTGCCAGTACCGGGCGTCATACTCGGGGCCGCCGATCAGCACGGCGGGCTTGGTGTTGATGACGATCGCGTCCGGCCTCGCGCCGGCATCGAGCGCCCGGCGCAAGAGTGTGTACGTCAAGAGTGCCGGGGCTCGCGCGGCCGACAGGTTCACGGTTCGCCGCCCGGTTCCCCGTTCCATCACGGCCGGGATCAGCCCGTGCTTGACCAGGCTGTCACCCAGGCAAATCAACTTGCATCGCGGTGCCTCGGTTGCGGCCTTCTCCGCGCTGAACCGCCAACTCAGGCTGACCGGATCGGAAAAGTCGACCCAGTGACGTGCCACGAAGAGCTCGATCACTATGATCAGCCCGACCGTACCGACGGCGCCCCACGGAATCGGAATCCGCCGCCAGGGGCGCTGTGGCTACGCACTCGCCCGTCAGACGGCCGCCCTGGAGCGCGCAATGCATCGATCGCAGCTTGCAGCCTGCCACGGATGGGCGAACCGGCAATCGACATTCCGACGGCCTCCGCACCACCGACACTGGTCGGTTTCGCGCGTACATGCGAATCCCCGGTATCGACGGGCCGGCATCATGGGCAAGTTCGCGGGTTCCTGCAAGGGATCTCGATCAGTTACATCCATGACTGCATTTGGTCGCCGGCGCGGTTCCTTCAGGGGGGCTTGTGATTCCGCCCAGGCAGCGGCGGTGAATCAGCGGATCAGCGCCCCTGGCAGGCCGTTTTCTGCTTGTGCGCGACGAGCGCGGCGATCCCCCTGATCGTGTCGAGATGATCGACTCCCGCTTCATAGGCGTCGATTGTGATTCTGAAATAATCCTCGAGGAACGTCACCAGTTTGAGCGTGCTGATCGAATCCAGGATCCCGCCCGTGATGAGTGGTGTAGCTTCCGTGAGCTCGTGCGTGTCCTCGCCAGGAAGGAATTCACTCATAATGAAGCGATGGATGACTGCAGCGATCTCTCCCATATCGGCCTCCTGCGATCCGCTCATTTCAATGGGACCGCCTGGCTGTTCCCGAGCGGGATCGTGCCGGCGGGCGCTCCTGAAAGTCCATGGCGACGGTCGGTCGATACCGGCGGTCGGATGAGAGCGACGCTCTCGCCCTCCGCAAGTCATGTCGAATTCTCGCGGAACGCACGACATCGCCGCTTGAGACGACTGGGCGTTTGCGCTTTCCTTACAGCAAATCTTTCAAATCGCTGTTAAGAATTGTTAACGTGGTCACCTAGTCGTCTATGGATTACATCATGACGATGGATCGTACCAGAGCAAGAGCGATGAGATCCGCGGATTGGGCCCGACGATTTTTTGCGGATCGAACGCTACGTTAGACGGGGCAAAGCGGGCAAGACAGCGTGGGATGGCGGCTGATCGGTCCTCAGGGCGCTGCCGCGTGCCGATCGTAGGGGACGATATTCTCCCACTCGCTGGCATCGGAGCGCGCGACGACCGCGACCACGGGCTCGCTGTCGCTCAGGTTGAACACTTCGTGAGGAACGCCGGGTTCGATAAAGATGAAGTCACCCGCCCCATTTTCGATCGACTCTTTCAGCCCGGGGCCATACTCGTGCCGGACCCTGCCTTGCAAGATATAGAGCATGAGCTCGAAACCGACGTGGATATGCGCATAGGCCACACCGCCGGGCGGGATGGTGGCGACGTTCATCGAAAGCTTGGTTGCGCCGACGTTCTTGGCGCTCAAGCCGACCTTGTACTTGATGTTGTTCCAGCTCCGGCAGTTCCCGCCGGCACGGATGACGCGGATTCCGCCGTCCCCTTCCACGCAGGCGGAAAGTTCAGGGTCGGACGGCTGTGCCATACCAGTCATGGGCGTCGATCTCCGGCAAACACAACGAGACCCAACAAACCGCCGCGGGCTCGCCTGCGCGGCGCGATTGTCCGATCTGCTGGAATCACGTCGCGAGTCTAGCAATTTCCCGGCAGCGGGACCAAGGGTTCAGGCCGACTTGGTGAACGACAATCCCGGGTCGCCTGGGCCGGCACCGAGAACCTTGAATTTCATATGGGTTTCGTCGCTCCAGGCGACGTTGCCGACCATCGTGCTGTTGTTCTGATCCTGGACGAGTGTCAGGAGGTCGTTTTCGTAGCTCGATTTCCCTTTAAACTCCTGGGTCTTTCCCTGCCGTGTGACTTTCCATGTGAAGCGTCCGTCGCCCTCGAAGGTCAGTGTGATCGTCGTATCCTCTTTCGGGCTCGCGGTCCAGGTGCCTTCCATTTTCCCTTCCTTGCCGGCCGGCGTCGTGTCCGCGGTCTGGGCAGGAGGCGTCGCTTCCGGGGAGGCGCAGCGCCCGGGGTGCCGCTACCATCGGCCGGCTTCTGGCCGCTCTCGAGCTGCTGGATCAATTGCGCTGACAGCGTGTCCTTCGGCTGGAGCGCGGCGACGATCTTCAGTTGCCGCACCGCCGCATCGGCATGCTCGGCCGTGAGGTACTGGTATGCGAGCACAAACCGCGCAGCGGCCGATTTCGGGTTCTGCGAGCAATAGGCTTCGAGCGCGCGCAACTGCTGGGTGTAAACTTCCGGGTCGCCATAGAGGCTGATCAGCGTCGTCCAGTCCCACCCGGGCCCTACCGATAACACGGCGTACAGCGGCGCGGCCGCTTCGTCATAACGCTGGAGTGCAAATAACGTGAGTGCACGAAACTCGTGAAGCGTCGCGTCATTGGGCATCGCCTTGAGCGCCTGGTCGACCAGGTCGAGGGCCTTGGAGTAATCCCCTGCCTTGAAGGCCTCCGCGCCAGATCGAACGTGGAAACGGACTGGCTCGAGACCGATTGATCCGGGGGCGTTGCCTGCGCGTCGATCGGCTGCGAATAGTCGTAGATCACCGGCTGCGCAATCGCGTTTCCGCCGTAACCGCCGTAATAGGGGTTGTAATAATTCGAGTAACCCCAGTTGTACAGCATTGGGCCGAACAGCCACGACGAAAGACCCCAGCCCATTCCCATCCCCAGCCCCATCCCGAGGCCCCAGCCGAGTCCTCCGCCCCAGTAGCCCGGATAACCAAACCCGTAACCGTACGGCCGCCAGCCGAAGCCCCCGGCATAATGCCCATTCCAGTAGCCGTGGACCCACCCCTGGTGATAGCCCATGTAGGGATTGTGCCAGCCGGTGCCCATGCGATTCACATTGGCGACATTCAGCGTGTTTGATCGGTTGAAGTTGTTGAACGTGTTTCCGCGATTGAAATTGTTGACTGTGTTCCCACGGTTGAAATTGACGGCGTTCCCGCGGTTAAAGGTGTTGCCTGTATTGATCCTATTCACATTATTGAATGCGTTGCCTCGATTGAAATTCCCCATGCTGGCCCCGGCGTGATTGTCCTGGGCATGCTGAAGGAAGGTGTGCGGTTGAATGCGGGCGCCGAGTAGCCCCCGTGGAAGCCGCCGTAGCCACCTCCGCCGCGAAAGCCGCCGTATCCGCCGTATCCGCCGCCGCCGCCGCGAAAGCCGCCGAAGCCGCCGCCGCCGTGAAATCCGCCGCCGCCCCCATGAAATCCACCACCGCCGCCATGCCCGCCGCCGTGGAACGCGTAGGCCGGGATCGTCAAGTTCAGCGTCAATAATCCGACAAGAGTGAATCGCGTGAATCGTTTCGCCATGGGATGCTCCAACTGGTGCCGACTGCCGGATGATTACGATCTCTGGTTGATCAATGAGACTGTGGAGGCGGAGGTCGGCGTACCATCGTGTACTGGGCCGATTCGGGTATCGACTGGCCGCCCACGGTGCGCTCGGTCGACTTCCAGGTCGCCTTGTTAGTACCCACCCGCGACAGAATATTGGTCGCGGTTGCGATCTGTCCGTCTGGTAGAACGCCGGTCGACTTGATGATCCATTCTGCCCCACTGTGGGTCCAAAGGGCGTCGCCGTAGCCACCCTCGGAATCAAAAACCCACGACTTGATCTGCTTCGTCAGCGGGTCCCACCCGATCCGCTGCGAGACCGTCATCACGGGCTGCCCCTGGACGTGAATCGTGAACTCGCGCAGCAGAAAACTCTTGTCGTCCGACCAGCGGCACGAAACGTGAACCGTCGAATCCGAGCTCTGGTCCACCCATTCTCCGATCATCCATTCCAAACTCTTGAGACGTTCATGATGGCTGACGGCGATCGCGTGCTCTTCGCGAACGCTCGAATAGAGCCAGCGACCTTGCTGTTTCACAAAAAGAACCGTGTAGCTCCGGATCGTCGTCGGATCGCCGGCGCTCTTCTTGAGTCGAGTTTGTCCTTCTTCCTTGGCGACGTCCGGCCCGAGGAACCGGAGCGCATTCATCGCGACCTCGATTGTGAATCCTGGCCGTCCCTGAAACATGGCGGCGTAAAAATCTTCGATCGCCGGCCGCCCCTGGTACAGGCCGCCATATTCGTCGATGAACTCGGCGTCCTCGGTGAAAAAGGCCGCGACCGCCTTCGCGTCTCCCGAGTTGAAGGCCCGCGTGAATGCTTCGGCGATCGCTCGAATGGCCTTCTCATCCTCCGGCCGATCGGTCATCGGGCCCTGAGGTTGCCCAGGGGCGGCGGGCGCAGCCGCTGGTTTGCTGGTCGCCCCCGTGGCGCTGCGAGGTCCACTCGAGTCCTGGGCGGAGGCGCTGCCTATAGCGCTCTGCCAGCCCCAGGCCATCATGACTGACAGCTGCAAGACCGTCGTGCTTGTCGTTCTCATGAGAAGGAACCCGCTCGTGGTAATGACCTCGAAGAAACACCTGGACGTGCGTGCAACCGTCGTGCCAAGGGCCGCCGCCACTATTCATTCTACGCCATCCGCTGCTAATCTGACGTCATCGATCGCCGACGAGTCGAGTGAAACCGCCATTTCCCGCCCCGCGCTCTGGCGCAGCGGACGGGGTCCGGTCAGGAACACGACATGAGCGAACCGACGCGCGGATTGGTCCATTCCGGTGACGCCCGGCATTCCGGGCCGAGCGACCCGCTTGAAAGCTACCGCGACCGGTTTCCGATCCTGGGGCGTACGACTTACTTGATCAGTAATTCGCTCGGGGCGGCCCCCGCGGCCGTGGGTGCAAGCCTGCAAAGCTACTACGAGGCCTGGGCGACCCGCGGGGTGCGCGCCTGGGAAGACGCGTGGTGGGAGCTGTCCGCCCTTCTGGGAGATCTGGTCGCGCCTTTGCTCGGGGCCGGATCCGGAGAGGTCATCTTTCAACCGAACGTCACTCTTGCCCACGCGGTTGTCTTCAGTGCATTCGACTTTGCAGGCACGCGGCCCAAGATCGTCACCGATGCCATGCACTTCCCCTCGATCCTGTATCTGATCGAGCAACAAACCAGGAGCTCGGCCGAGATCGTCGTCGTCCCGTCCGACGACGGCATCACGGTCGACACAGCCCGACTCGTGGAGGCCATCGACGAGCGAACCGCGATTGTGAGCCTGTCGCACATACTGTTCAAGTCGGCCTTCATCCACGACGTCGCGGCGATCACCGAGCGAGCGCGCCGTGTCGGAGCCATCGCCGTGATCGACGGCTATCAAGCGGTCGGGACGATCCCGGTGGACGTACGTGCACTCGGAGTCGACGTTTACATCGGGGGGTGCTTGAAATGGCTGTGCGGCGGACCGGGCGCCGCGTTTGTGTGGGTCGATCCATCATTGCGCCGGCGTTTGGAGCCGAAACTCACCGGCTGGATGTCGCACCAGCAACCCTTTGCGTTCGACGCGCGGCTGGAACGACGCGACGATGCCTGGCGCCTGCTGAATGGAACTCCCAGCATCCCGGCTCTGTACGCAGCCCGACCGGGTCTGGAAATCGTGAGCGCGATCGGGGCGGCGGCGATCCGCGAGAAATCGCTCAGGCAGACCCAGCGCTTGCTCGAGCTGGCCGACGCGGAAGGGTACCGTTGCACGACTCCGCGCGACCCAGGGCGGCGCGGCGGGACAGTCGCGATCGACGTGGAAAACGGTTACGAGATCTCTCAGAGCTTGAAAGCTCTCGACATCCTGTGCGACTACCGCCCACGCGCGGGGATTCGCCTCTCACCCCATTTCTACAACCGCGACGACGAGCTCGAGATCGCGATCGCGGCGATTCGCGACGTCCGCGCCACCGGTGCCTGGCGCGCTTTGCGCAAGGTCACGCTACGGTGACTTGACGAGACCTCTCTGAACCACCCTCGCGACGCAATCCAAAATTCGGCGATCGATCAGGCGGCAGGCGCTGTTCATTCGTTGTGATGAACAGATAGCTCGCGGCGCGAGCATGCTCGCATAGCTGAGCGGGTACGAGAATGTGGATTCTTTGTTGAATCGCAGGGCGAGATGCCGCCTGCCGGGGAAACCGGTATCGAACTTGCCGCTTTTTTCGCCGCGCGCGGAGATTGGCTTTGCGCTTCGGCACGGATGCGCTCACCACGAATCGATGCAGCAAAAGGAGATTCACGATGAGAAGTCGGCTATCGAGGTTGGTAACGGGCTCCGTGATGATTCTGAGTCTCGCGCCGGTGGCCAGCGCCCTGGCGCAGCAACAGCGCGAGCGGGACACTGCGAATCCAGGGCAGAGTGCGGGCGTCGGGCAGGACCGCAACCAGCAGACGCCTGCCGAAACGGAGACGATCCGCGGCGTGATCGCGGCCGTGACCGCCGAGGGCGAAGCGATGTTCGATTTTCGGTCCAACCGTGCTGTCGCCGCGGAGGCAATGTTCCTGACGGTGGTCGGGTCGCCCGCGATGAAGTCCGAGGGGCCCGCCGCAGAGCGAACGGGCGCCGCGGATAGCGACCGATCGGGCTCGGCGAGACGGAAGCGCCACAACGTTTACTACGTGTGGCTCTCGCCCCAGACGAAGGTCTGCGAGTCAAGCGCAGCGTCCGAGAAGGCCGGTCAAAGCCAGGGCGCTGCGGGCCAGAAAGCAGAGGTCGCGCTCGACCGGCTCGAGGTCGGCGATCACGTCGAGATCCAGTTCACTCGCCGCGAGGATTCTGCTGGAACCCAGTCAGCCCATCAGACCGAGCAAATGCGCAACAAGCACGGACGTCATCGCACGTTCGTCGGTTCCGCGACATCGGTCACGATCCTGACGGCGATGGATCAGGGCCACGAGAATGCGGGACGGGGCAGTGCGCCGACAAGCGCCCTCAGTGAGGATCGACGAGCTTCGTGACTGGCTGATACTTCGGCGGCCGGCGGCGCTTGACTGCGCCGCTGGCCGCTGTTTTTTCAGGCGCGACTCCGATCGCTCACACCGCTGCCAGCGGTGTGTCAATCCAGGTTCGCCGGGCATGCGAGGCGAGCACGGCGTCGGCGACGATCTGGGCATTCAGACCGTCGTACAGGCTGGGCACCGCCTGACGGCGCTCGACGATCGCGGAAATGAACTCCCACATCAGGTCATAGCGAAACACGGTCGCGGGTGCACCTTCGGATGGATCGCGCGGACTGCCAGGGTGTTTGAGGAACTCGGTCGGCACGGCGACGGGAGCCAGGTCGTGGCCGGTCTTGCCGAGCAGGATCGTGTTCGGTTCGTGCAGGCGGTAGACGGCCGAGCCCTCCGAGCCGTTGATCTCCGCCCACTCGTGCCCGAATCCGTCGCGGTGATAACCCTTGGCCAGCGTCGTCCCCTCCCAGACGCCGGTCGCGCCCGACGCGAATTCGCCGATCAAGCACGACCAGTCATCGACGTCCGACGGTGGACAGGATCGGCCGTCGGCTGCACGGTCGCGGGGCGCAAACCGCGCCACCGCCCCGCAGACCCTCTGGATCGGGCCCAGGAGGTCGATGGCAAAGTCGATGCGATGGATCGTCATGTCAAAGAGGTCGCCCGCGCCCGCTCGGGACTTGTATTGACGCCAGCCCCAGCTCGTCTCGGGCCAGTCGAGAAAACGCTGAGACCGAAAATGCCGTGGTGTGCCCAGCGCACCCGACTTGAGCAAATGGCGCAGATAACGCATCGCGGGCGCAAAGCGATACGTGAACGCCGTCATGTGCACGATGCCGGCATCACGCGCGGCCTCGTACATCTGACGAGCCTCGGGAGCGCTGCAGCCCAGCGGCTTCTCGCACATGACGTGCTTGCCGGCTTTGGCCGCGGCCACGGCGATCGGCCGGTGGGTGTCGTTGGGAGTGGCGATCACCACGGCGTCCACCGAGTCCATGGAGCATAACGCCTCGGGGTCGGTCGTCGCATCCGCGACGTTCCACTCGGCCCTGGCGGAGCTTGAGGTTTGCCGGGTCGACGTCGCAGATGGCGACCAGCTCGGCCCGAGGGTCCAGCGCAGGCCCGGCAGGTGATGATACGCCGTCACCGCGCCGGTGCCGATGAATGCCACCCGCACTTTTTCGCCTGTCCAGGTTTCTGGCATCTGCTGTCCTCTCGTGGTGCTTGCCATTGCGGGATCCCACCACTATCCTGCACAAAACCTCGTAAGGGAAGTCGAAATCAACTTGAGGGAGACCGGAACATGGCGAGCGAAAAGCCGATCCGCGTGGCCATCATCGGCCTGGGTTTCGGGGCCGAGTTCATCCCGATCTATCAGAAGTATCCGGGAGCGGAGATCCCCGCGATCTGTCGCCGCGATCGGAAAGGGCTCGAAGAATGCGGCGAGCGCTACAAGGTCAAGGCCCGCTACACCGACTATCGAGAGCTACTCAAAGACCCGACGATCGATGCCGTCCATATCAATTCACCGATCCCCGACCACGCCTGGATGTCGATCGAAGGACTCAAGGCCGGCAAGCACGTCGCTTGCACGGTGCCGATGGGGACATCGATCGATGAATGCCGCCAGATTGTCAAGGCCCAGCGTGCCTCCGGCAAGATCTACATGATGATGGAGACGGTCGTCTACAGCCGCGAATACCTGTTCGTCAAGGAGCTGTACGACAAGGGCGAGCTGGGCCGTCTTCAATTCCTGCGGGGAAGCCACCAGCAAGATATGGACGGCTGGCCCGACTACTGGCCGGGTCTGCCGCCGATGTGGTACGCCACGCACTGCGTCAGCCCCTGCCTGGCGATCCTGGGAAAGCATGCCAAGAGCGTCGTCTGCCACGGGTCGGGCCGGATTCGCGAGGAGCTGATCGGCCGCTACGGCAGCCCGTTCGCCGTCGAGACGGCCACGTTCGCGATCAAGGATTCCGACGTCGCCGCCGAGGTGACCCGCAGCCTGTTCGACACGGCCCGCCAGTACCGCGAAAGCTTCGACGCCACCGGCAGCAAGAAAAGCTTCGAGTGGCAGCAGGTCGAAAACGAAGACCCGGTCATCCACACCAAGAGCACGCCCGAACATCCTCGCTCGGAGCCCGAGATACCAGCGCGAGTCAAGGTGCCCGACTATGCGCATCTTCTGCCCGAGCCGATCCGGCGGTTCACGCAGCCGGCCGCCATTCAAGATGCGGAGCATCTCTCGTTCCTGCAGGGAGGCGGGCACGGCGGGTCGCATCCGCACCTGGTCCACGCATTCCTGAGCGCCGTCAAGGGGGAGCGCCCCGCCTTGCCCGATGCCGCCACATCGGCCAACTGGACGATGGTCGGCCTGTGCGCCCACGAATCGGCCATGAAGGGAGGAGAAAAGATCGTGATTCCCACGATCTGAAAGCGCAACCAGATTGCGACTGCTACTCGATGAATATGTTTTTGTGCATATCGCCGTGAGGATTGAAATCATAAATCGCCGGAAACGCAACCTGTGAGAAGCCGCGAAGCAGAGGGTACAAGAACAGCAAGACCAGGACGGTCCTGTACACCATCCTGGAACGAGCCGGGTCGAGCGCGCGAACGACCTCGGTGCCGGCGGCGATCAAGAGAAAGAACGCGGGGACCAGCTCGAGGATCAGGCGTCCGTGCAACGGATATCGCTTCATCGCCGAAGCCACCACGGCCAGGGCGAACGGCAAGACGAGCAAGGCCCACCGGACCACGACCGCCTTGCCAGCCAGGTCCCGCCGGCCAGCAAGAGCACTAGCGGCAGGATCGCGCCCGAACCAGGGCCAGACCGGAGCGACCAGGTTCAGGGGATTGACGAAGATCTCCAGCAGGATGCCGAGGGATCGCCCTACTCGGGCGAGGCTCATGGGGAGCGGCCAGACCGGGAGAAAAGCAAAATCCCAGAAGCGGTACATCGCCGAGGGGGGGCTCAATAGCGCCAACGAAGCGCGATGGCAGGCCGCGAAGCTCGCCAGCCAGATGACGCCGATTGTCCCCCAGATCGCGGCATCCCGGTACCGGCGGGAGGCCAGGCAGCAAAGGATCAAGGTCGAGCCGCAGCCTGCGACGACGAATGCCGAAGCAAACGAGAACCAGGGAACGATCGCGACGGCGAGACCCAGCGCGATCGCTCGGCCCATTTGAACCGGTTTTCCCAGCGCCCCGAGCGCAATCAGGGTAATGGCCAGCCCGACGGCCAGGTCCAGCGAGTAGGGCTTCAGCTCGCTCGAATAGTAAATCAGGTCGTCCGAAAACGCGAAGAGGACAAGTGCCAGCAGGGCCGGCCGACGGGGCAAGACGCGGCCAGCCAGGCGCCGAACAGGAAGAGCGCGGGGATTCCGCTCGCGAGCGGAAACAGCCGCGAGACGAATCTCGAATCGCCCAGCCGCGATACGCAGGCCCGCTCGACGATCAAGAAACCGAGGGGCGCGAGTTGGTTGCTGGAAAGCGGCTGCGAGAAATCAAGGATGGGCTTTCCCTCGATGTTGCCCAGCAACGACCCTTCATCCATGAAGTAGCCGCGATTCTGAAAGTAGACGAACAACCGAAGGAAAACGCCCAGCCCCAGCACGAGTACTTCCGGGATTTCTCGGAGTGCGCGCCAGAGCCGCGCGAAGTCTTGCTCGATGGGGCGCGACGCGAACGATGACCCGGCCAGCCGCAACCAACCCATACCGATTCACCCGGCCCCGAGACTGGAGAGGAAGAGCGCCCTTTTGCACCGACTCGGCCGAGGGGAACGACGCGCGCGGCATCGCGTGAAAGCCCGCCTGGCGACCGGCCCTCGCTCAGGCGGTATGGTTGAGATCGCGCCCGAGCGCATCGACCTGCCGGATCGCCTGGAACGCCGCCATCGGGTCGGATCTGGGGCTCATCTCCATGCCGATCGGGTCGCGGTAGCCGACGTCGTGGATGGTCCGCAGCACGAACGGGTAGTTGATCTCGCCGGTCGTCGGCTCGTGGCGGCCGGGATGGTCGGCGAGCTGGAAGTAGCCGATCAGGTCGTGGTACTTGCGAATATTGCCCGTGAGGTTTCCCTCGCTGATCTGCTGGTGGTAGATGTCGAAGAGCATCTTGACGTTGGGCGAGCCGACCGCCTGGAGGATCCGGGCGGCGTGCGCCGAGTGGACGATGAGCTGGCGCGGATGATCGACCAGGATATTGAGCGGCTCGAGGATGATCGTGATCCCCTCGGGCTCGACGATCCTGGCGCCGGCCTTGAGTGCGGCGATGACGGCCTCGGGTCTGCTCGTCGCGGGAATAGCCCTTGGTCTCTTCGCCGGCCACGACGCAGATCTTCTTGACGCCGAGCTTCTTGGCCACGGGCGACGGCCGACCGGATCTCTTCCTCGAATTCCGCGCAGCCGCGCCGGGTCGGGATTGGTGATCCCGTGGCCGAACCCCTTGACCGGCGACGCCGAGAACTGCGACGGCGCGTCAGCCCGAGCTCCTGGTTGAGCTTGAGGATGCGCGTCGATGTCCTTGCTGCGCCACGGCCAGAATTCGTAGTGCGAGAAGCCGGCCTCCTTGACCTTGCGGAGCCGGTCGAGGAACGGCAGCTTGCGTCCAGGTCATCTCGACGTTGACGGCATAGGTCAGCCAGGTGCCGTCGGCAGAGGACTGCCTGCCTGCGGCGGTCGCGGCCAGTCGGCTCGATCCCGGCGCAGACCGAGTCGTCGACAGCCCCGGCGGCAGCGGCCAGGAAGTGGCGGCGGCTATGCATCGGTGTCTCCGTGTCGAAAGCTGACAGTCGATCCACGGCGCTGCCCTCCTGCGGGTCAGTCGGCCGTCGACCGCAATGGCGACAGTCGTTACGCGCCGACATGGTAACACAACCGCCGGCCGCACGGTTATGATCGAGTCGACCCGGCGGATCGATCGACTGTGGCCGCAGTCGCCCAAACGAGCCGAGGCCCGCCCATGCGGATCACCTGGTACGGCCACGCGGCGTTCCTGATCGAGACGCGGGGCATGCGGATCATCCTCGACCCGTATCGTTCGCCCGACTCGGGGGGATACGAGCCGATCGCCGAGCCGGCCGACCTGGTCATCGTCAGCCATGAGAACGACCGCTATCACAGCCACCTCGGCCAGATCGTGCCGCCGTTCGAGACGATCCGGGCGCTCGAGTTCCCGCCGAGCGGGCACGGTCTTCCGTGGCATCCGGTTCGAGGCGGTCCACGTCTTCGAGACGCCCGAGCGCCTGCCCGAGAGACGAGGTGACGATCGTCCATTTCCGCTCCGAGGGCCTGCACCTCGTCTTCCTGGGCGACCTCGGTCATCCGCTGACCGAGGCCGAGCTGGCGCCGCTTCGCGGCGCCGACATCGTGCTGGCGGCCGCGGGCGGACCGCCGACGATCGACTATCCCGAGATTCCCGCCGCTGCTCGACGCGATCGGACCGCGGATCGTCGATCCCGATGCACTACAAGACGCCCAAGATCAACCTCAACATCCAGCCGCTCGAGCGATTCCTGGAAGCGTTCCCGGCGACCCGGTCGAGCGTCGGCAGGACCAGCTCGATCGAGATCACCGCGAGCGACGCTGCCCGGCGAGCGTGACGATCGTGGTGCTCGAGCACGCACGGTAGAGACGTGGCGCGATCACGGCGTGACTCGGTGCGATACGTCACAGCTCGCGCAGCGCCGAGATCACATCGAGCCGGACGGCCCGCAAGGCGCGGGAGCATGCCGCCGAAGAGGCCCATGGCCAGCGTCATCGAGCAGCGCGACCGCCAGGACGAGCGGCCCGAAGCGGAAGGCGACGGTGACCGAGGCGAAGCTGTTGAAGTCGCTGGTCTCGTAGGTCAAGGCGTTGAGCGGGATGGTCGCCAGGAATCCGGCCGCGCCGCCGAGGCTGCAGAGGATCAGCGACTCGCCCAGGAAGCTGATCAGGATGTCGAGCTGCGAGAAGCCGAGGGCCCGCATGGTGCCGATCTCGCGGGTCCGGGTGCTGACGGCGGCGAACATGGTGTTGGCCGCGGCGAACATGGCGCCGAAGGTCAGGAGCACGGCGATCAGCGTGCCGGCTCCCTTGAGGAAGATGCTCGACCGGCTCTGGTTCTGGAAGTAGACCGGCTCGGGGATCGCCGCCAGCTTGAACCGGGTGTCGTTCTCGATCGTTTGCTGGAGCTGGTCGTAATCCGTCGAGCTCGGCCGCGCGGAGCTGGACGCACGAGACCGAGCCCTCGCGGCCGGTATTCTTCTCGACGTCCTTGAGATCGGCCCAGACCTCGCTCTCGGCCGAGCTGCCGCCGGCGGTGAAGATGCCGACGACCTGGTAGATCTCCTTGTCGCCGAAGTCGAGCCTGCCGCCGACCTGGGCCCCCTTGAAGCGCGCGACATGCTGGGCTGACGATGCACTCGCCCTTGCCCTCGACGAGGTCCCGGCCGTCGACGATCCTGAAGTCGCGGCCGAAGCTTCCGCGAGGCCGGCTGCACGCCCCGGACGATGATGTTGGTCCTGGTCCCGTTCTCGCGCTCGGCGATCGGGATGTTCAAGCAGCTCCTTGGCGGCCAGCGGATGGCCTTCCTCGTCGCGGGCGATGCCCGGCAGAAGTCGAGGAGCTCGTCGGCCTGTCGGCGATCGAATCCGCCGGTCGTCTCGTTCGAGGATCCCTTGCGCATCACGATCAGGTCGAGCGGGTCGCCCGAGATGTTCAGGCTGTGCTCCAGTCCGTCGACCAGGCCGAAGAGGATGCACGACGACCAGACGACCAGCCCCGTGCCGAGGACGGTCATCAGCGTCGTCTTCCAGCGGACCCGCAGGTTGCGGACGTTGTACTTGAGCGGGATCATGGCGGCTCAGATGACCCTCCGCAAGCCGTCGATGACCGAGAGGTTGGCCGCCCGCAGGGCCGGAAAGATGCCGCTGGCGAACCCGATGAACAGCGAGACGGCCAGGCCCTGAAGCGCGACGTTCCAGGGGACGTAGAAGAACGGCAGGAAGCCGGCCGTGTACTGCGAGATGTCGACGACATCGCACAGGGCCTTGCATCCCAGCGCGCCGATCGCGCCGCCGAAGCCCGGCGACCAGGACCGACTCGGTCAGGACCAGGAAGAGGATCAGCCCCCTGTTGAAGCCGATCGCCTTGAGGACGGCCACCTCGCTGGTCCGCTCGCGCATCGACATGGCCATCGAGTTGCCCGCGACGCAGAGCAGCGAGAAGACGACGGCCAGGCCGATGATCCGGATCATCCCCCGCAAGTCGCCCAGCATCTCCTCGAACATCTTGCCGAACGCTTCCTCGGTCTGGGTTCGGGTCGGGATAGTCGCTGTTGCGGTACAGGTCGTCGATCTTCTTGCAGAGCGCCGCCATGACGTCGGCGGTCTTGCACTTGATGAAGATCATCCCCGCGTTGCCCGAGGCGAGCTGCGGCCGTCGCGTCGAGCCGGACGACACGCTTCAAGGCCTCGTCGAAGTAGTCGCAGCGGATGAGGCACATCCGCAGGTCGCGGTTGCACGGGCCGTCGTAGATGCCGCGGACCGTCAAGGTTCAGGTCGACCGGATAGGCATCCCCCTTGAGCGGCAGCGGGTCGCCGACCTTGAGCTTCTTGTCCTTGGCCAGCTTGCGGCCGATGACGCAGGCGTCCTTGTTCTCCTGGAACGCCTTGAGCTGGTCGGCGGGAACCGTGAACTCGTCATGACCGTGAAGACCGAGTCGGGATCGACGCCGAACTGCGCGAACGGCAGGATCTCGTCCTGGTACTTGCCGCCGTACCAGCTGAACGGCGTGACGGCGACGACGCCGTCGAGCTGCGGCGATCTCCTTGACGCGGGCGATCGGGAGCATGCCGGCGAACCCGTTGGCGTTGAGCGTGGCGATCCGGTTGTAGATCCGTGTCGAGGCGTTGACCTCGTCGCTGATGGCGAAGAACGAGACCAGGATCATCATCAGGAACAGGCAGATGCTCGTCGAGGCGATCGTGAGGAGCGACCGCACGGGGTTGCGCCGGGCGTTTCGGAAGATATAGGTGAGGTATTTCATGACGCGGCCGAGATCCGGCTCCTCCGGGACGGACGTCGTCGACCAGCCGGCCCTTGTCGAGGTGGAGCGTGATGGTGGCGCGCTGGGCGGCCAGCGGGTCGTGGGTGACCATGACGATCGTCTTCTGGAACTCGCGGTTGAGCAGCTCGAGCAGGTCGAGGATCTCGCCGGCGGTGGTGCGGTCGAGGTCGCCGGTGGGCTCGTCGGCCACCAGGAGGTACGGGTCGGTGACGATGGCCCGGGCGATGGCCACGCGCTGCTCCTGGCCGCCGGAGAGCTGGCGCGGATAGTGGTGCTCGCGGCCCTCGAGGCCGACGATCCGCAGCGCCGTCGCGACGTTCTCGCGCCGCTTGCGCCGCGACAGGTGGGTGAGCAAAAGCGGCAGCTCGACGTTCTCGAAGGCGGTGAGGACCGGGATCAGGTTATACGTCTGGAAGATGAAGCCGACGTTGTTGGCCCGCCAGCGGGTGATCTGGGCCTCGCAGAGCTCGCCGAGGTCCTGGCCGTGGACGATCACCTCGCCGCGGGTCGCGCGGTCGAGGCCGGCGATCAGGTTCAGGAGCGTCGTCTTGCCCGAGCCCGAGGGGCCCATGAGGGCCAGAAACTCGCCTTCGCTCGACCGAGAGATCGAGGTTCACCAGCACCGGGATCACGAACTCGTCGCGGCGGTATTCCTTGTCGACGCCGCGCAAGACGATCGAAGGCGATTCGGCCATGGACGATGAACCTTTCGCTGTGCAGCGGCGGCGCGCCTCTACTCGGCGATCCGGACGACCTCGTCGTCGCGAAGCGTCTTGATCGGGTTCAGGACGACGCGATCGCCCTGCTTGAGCCCCGACTCGACCCGGGCCAGGTCGTCGGTCGTCGTCGCGACCTCGACCTGCTGTTTGCGGAGCGATGTTTTCGGGCCGGATGACCCAGACGAGTCGTGCCCGTTTTCCTGGAAGACCGCCGACTTGGGCACGAACAGGAACGAGCGGCTCGCGTCCGGGCTGCTGACCGTCTCGCTTGGGAAGAAAGTGGACGGTCGCGGCCAGCTCGGGGAAGAGCTTGTCGTCGGGGTCGAGGATCTCGACCTTGACCTTCACGGTGCCGCGCGTCCGGTCGCCCATCGGCAGCACCTGCCGCAGCCGGCCGCGGTAGCGCTTCGACGGGATCGCGGTCGACGGAGACCTCGGCCGGCTGGCCGATGGCGATCCGCGAGAGCAGGTTCTCGGAGATGTCGGTCTCGACGTCCATGTGGTCGAGGTCGGCGATCGTGACGACGGCCGTGCGGCCCAGCGACGAGCTCATCGCGGTCGGCGTGATGATCTCGCCCTCCTCGCCCTGCTTCTCGACGACGGTGCCGTCGAACGGGGCGTAGAGCGACATCGTGATGATCGTGGCCTGGATCTCCTGGATATTGGCCTGCGTCAGCTTGACGGAGGCTTCGAGGGCCGCGACCCGCGCGGCCGCCTTCTTGTGCCCGGCCGCGGCCTTCTCGTATTCCTCGGGCGTGGCGCTCTTCTGAGCGTATAGCCGGGTCACGCGCCGATCCTCGCGTTCCTTCTCCCAGAGCTCGGCCCGGGCTTCTTCGAGCTCGGCCGCGGTTCGCAGCAGCTGCGCTTCCCGCGAGGCCAGCATCGCCTTCAGGTCGTTGTGCTCGATGACGGCCAGCGTGTCGCCCTTCTTGACCTTCATCCCCTCGTCGACGCACATCCGCTCGACCCGGCCGGGGATCTTGGTGCCGATCATCGCCTGAGACCGCGACTTCAGGTAACCCTTGGCGTCCAGCAAGCTGGCGGCCTCCGCCCAGCTCATCCTTTCCACCAGGCCCACGTCACCTCGGGGCGAGAGCGCATCTGGTCGTATTGCTTGTAGCCGCAGCACCCCGGCAGCCGCCAGGATCCCAGCGGGATCAGCCAGAGGAGCCAGGAGAGGAACGCGCAGTCCCCCGCCGCCCTGACGTCCGGACGACTTCGGCTTCTGCCCGTTGCGCCGCGATTTGTATCGGCGCCGGGACGTTCGATCTTCAGCGAGGCGAGCTCATCTCGCAGCGTGCTCGCCATGAGTAACCTCAAGCCCGAAAGGTTTTATGGACAGTTTTAATCTTGTGCGCGAACAGGTGTGACAGCGGAGAGGCACCACATTGTGAAAATTATAACGAACTATGCTGATCGCGTCGAGTGTGACCGTGCTCACTCCATGTTTGCTACCGCGTACCTGCGCTCCGCCGTCCGGGAGAGTTTGCTGTTGCGCCTGGGCCGCGACGCCCATTTCGGCATGTCCGCATGAAGGAAGCTCGAAACAGGCAACAGAGTTTCGCCAGGCGCCGGGGTGGGCTCACGCGGCTGTGACCGAGAACGGCTAGTGGGTATTCACTCGCACCGTCACATTATTTAATTCCGCCGGCTCACGAGGAGCCGCCCGCGCCGGACGCCGGGCGCCGGGCCTGTCGACTTTCAGCGTGTAGATCTTGCTTCGCTCGTTGAGCGACTGAACTTGCCGTGATGGACGTCGACCTTGCCGTCGTGCTTGACGCGGACCTGCCAGTGGGTCGGCTTGGCGATGCCGCCGAAGCCGCCCCAGTAGACGACGTACCACTTGTAGGTGCCCGGTGGGACCCGGGCCTTTGACCTTCTCCGAGCCGGGCCCGTCCGACTCGACGAGCCAGTAGACGTTTTCGGGGCCGATAGCCCTTGGTGTTGTCGACGTCGAGCTCGCCGCCCTCGCCTGCCCTTGGGCTCTTCCCAGAAGATCTCCTTGCCGCCGGGCTCGAGGACGTGCAGGTCGAGGTCGACGCCGTCGGTGTTCCAGATCAGGGTGAATTGAGGGTCGCCGACCTTGACCTGGAACGCCGCGGATGACCTCGCCGCCGTCACCGAAGCGGGCCAGGCCGAACCCGTCGCCGTCGCCGGCGCCGGGGTTCTTGTTGGGCGCGCCGCCGCCGCCGCTGGGCTTCTTGGCCCTGCCGGCCAGGATCTCGGGCTCGATCGCCGCGAGCTCGAGCTCGGGCGAGCGAAGGGGACTCGATCGAGAGCTCGGCTTCGACCAGCGGCGCAGCCGGCATCGGCAAGCGGCGTGTTCAGGCCGCCGGTCAAGCAGTCTCGCCCTCGGGAACGCCGTTGGGAGAGCCGGCCAGCCGCGAGTCGAAGGCCGCCGGCCCGGCCAGCCGCGGCGCGAAATACCAGAAGCCGAGGACGACGAGCAAGAGCGCTGTGCAGCGTCAGCGAGCCGGCCCAGCCCTTGCGGGCTTCGGGCGTCCACCATTCCCATTCCAGGAGAGGAGCCGGATCCTTCGCAGACGGGCGGGCAACCGTCGTTTCGGGCTGGACGGGCCGCGGGCGGCACGCGCCGCTGCGGCGGCGCTGGCCGCTCGGATTCGTGAAGGGCCGGCCGACATCGCCACACTCGATCGCTGGTGCTGGGGCGGCTGGCTCGGTCAGCCGGCGGCGTCAGGCCGCGCCGCCCGATCGTCGAATCAACCCGAAATGAGCTGGACCGATGCAATTGCGAACTCGAGTCTACCACGCCCGAGCGGAGGCTCGAAAGCTCAAATCGGTTGCGGATCACGATGCGGGCCGGTTACAAGGGAATTCCAGTGTGATTTCGTCCGCACCGGCCCTTCCTTCGCGCCGGACGGACGCTGCTCGGCGAGCGCATGCAGCCGCGCCCGGCGGGGCAAGACCGGAGACCGCATATGGATTCGCACGAGCTCAAGCTGTTGCTCGAAGCCGTTCGCGCAGGCCGGGTGCCAGCCGAGCAGGCAGCGCAGCAGATCCTCATCCACCCGTTCCAGGACACAGGGCGGGTTTGCCAAGGTCGACCTGCACCGCGGGGTGCGGTGCGGGTTTCCCGAGGTCGTCTTCGGCCAGGGGAAGACCGCGGAGCAGATCGAGGGAATCCTGCGGACGCTGCTGTCGCACGATCAGGGCGGACTGGTGACGCGGCTCGATCCCGGGGCCGTCGCTCACCTGAAAGCGGCGTTTCCCGAAGGCGAGCATAACTCGCTCGGCCGGACGTTCCGGCTTCGCGGCACCGGCGGACGACGGCACCGAAGCTGGGCCGGGTCGTGATCGTGACGGCGGGCACCAGCGACCTGCCGGTCGCCGAGGAGGCCAGAGTGACGGCCGAGGCCTGGAACTGCGAGGTATCGCTGGTCGCGGACGTCGGCGTCGCCGGACTGCACCGGCTGTTGCATCAGCTTCCGGAGTTGAAGACCGCCGACGCACTGGTCGTCGTCGCGGGGATGGAAGGGCGCCCTGCCGAGCGTGGTCGGCGGCCTGGTCGACTGCCCGGTCATCGCCGTCCCGACCAGCATCGGCTACGGCGCCCATTTCCAGGGCGTGGCCGCGCTCCTGGGGATGCTCAATAGCTGCGCCTCGAACGTCGTGGTCGTGAATATCGACGCCGGCTTCAGCGGCGGCCACGTCGCCAGCTTGATCGCGCGCCGCATGGGCCAGGCACGATCGACGGCCGCGGCAGCGGTGATTGGCTGGCCGCACGTCGGCGGCATCGCAAGGCCGTGGCGGGTGCGAGCTTGCGACGAGTTTGACGCCCTGATTGGAGCGAGCGTTCATGGACCTGGAACCGATCGAAGCGATCCCGGTGCTGCCGCCTCGCCCGGCCGATAGCCACAAGGGCCGATTCGGCTACGTGCTGGTGCATCGCCGGATCCCGCGGCATGGCCGGAGCGGCCGCGCTGTGCGGTGCATCGGCCCTGCGCTCGGTGCGGGCCTGGTCCGCGTGGCCTGCCCGGCCGAGGTCCAGCCGACCGTCGCCAGCTTCGAGCCGTCGTACATGACCTATCCCCTGCCGTGCGACGACAACGGGCTGATCGCGTTTCTGCCGGCGCGGCCGCGCGCTCGAGCGGCTGATCGAGCCGGCCGACGTCGTCGCGGTCGGGCCGGGGCTCGGCCAGTCGGACGACATCCGGCGGCTCGTGCGCTTCTTGATCGCCGAGACCGACAAGCCGCTGGTGATCGATGCCGACGGCACTCAATGCCCTGGTCGGGACAGACCGAACTGCTGTCGAGGCTGAAGCGCCCGGTGGTCCTGACGCCTCATCCCGGCGAGTTTGCCCGGCTTTCCGGGCTGAAAACCGACGAGGTCCAGGCCGATCGCGTCGCAGCGCGCCGGCGGCCTTGGCGGCGCTCTCCGAGCCGCTCGTCGTGGTGCTCAAGGGCGCCGGCACCGTCGTTTCCGACGGCAGGCGGTATTACGTCAACACAGACGGGGAACCCCGGCATGGCAACCGCCGGCGCGGGCGACGTCCTCACCGGCGTGATCGCCGCGCTCCTGGCCCAGAAGCTCCCGCGTTCGAGGCGGCCCAGCTCGGCGTATTCATCCACGGCGTCGCGGGCGACATCGCCCGCGATCAGAACGGCGAGATCGGCATGATCGCCGGCGACATCGTCGACGCCCTCCCCGACGCATTTGTTCATGCCATGCCCGATCCGCACTCGGCGACCTGGACACAGTGAAAAGGCGCGATGATTCCGACCGCGGTTCTCACCGTTCACTCGTGATTCGGTTATGTTCGCTTGCTTCACAAAGTGACGATCATGGCCTATGCCAGATTGACGTCCGAGCGTAGAATATTTCAGGGTAAGGACGGGCAGCCAGGTTTGGATGAGGTCCAGAGCGAAGAATCGGAGCGGTTCTGCTCTGGAACCAGCGAAGGAGGTATGAGTGTCAACGCGTGAAAACCCATCGTCGCCCGCACCAGCTTGGACTTATCGCATGGAGGTCTCTCCGACTGGACAGAACCCCACGACCGCCATCGCGAATCCCAACGACCCAATCCTCTTGCTCCACCTCCTTGCCAACCTGCAGAGCCAGACGCTCGATGCCCAGCGCCAGATGCTGGAAATGCAGCGCCAGCAACTCGAAATCTCGCGTGAATTGATCCAGGTCAACCGCGAGCAGCGGGCCCGCCAGGTCGCAGAGCTGGAGCGCTGGCAGGCCGGTCACGACTCGGTGCTGGATACGTGCAAGGAGACGCTGGGCAGGCTGGAGCAGGTCCATGCCTCATTGATGACCGAGCTGGCGACTTACGTGGAAGAAAACCACGAGAACCTGCTCGAAGGGGATTTTTCCCTGAGCGACTTCGTTGATCGCTTCGGCCCCAGGCTGGCCCACTTGAATACGATGCTCGCCGTGCTGCGACCGCTGGCCGCCGCGAATCGCAAGACCGAGAGCTGAAGACGAGAGGCAACGCCGCCTCCATCGCCAATGCAAAACGAGCCGCCGACAGTCTCGCGACTTTGCCGGCGGCTCGTTGACTAATTAGTCGGACTGCGCAGTACTAGTGACAGTTCGCTCGATGATGGGTGGGACACGCCGAGGGCTTCAGTATCGCCGGCTATCGTACCCGCCGCTACCACGGCCACCCCGGCCACCACCACCACCGCCGCCAGCACCGCCACCACCACCGCCGCCTCGCCAGCCACCGCCACCGCCGCCACCACCACCGCCGCCGGGGCGCGGCTCACGGGGCCTGGCCTCATTGACGGTGAGTCGACGGCCGTCGTGTTCCTGCTCATTGAGAGCATCGATTGCCGCCCTGGCTTCGGCGTCATTGCTCATTTCGACGAATCCGAAGCCCTTGCTCCTGCCAGTGTCGCGGTCGGAGATGACCTCCGCGCTTTCTACGCTGCCATACTGAGAAAACAGTTGTTCCAGGTCGGAGCTGCTCACCCGGTAAGTGAGGTTTCCGACATACAGTTTCTTACCCACCATCAATCTCCTGAGGCCAGGGTGTCGCGACCCGTCAGTCAGTTGTCGGGTCGCATCCGAAAAGGCCGAGCGGGCGGCCCAGTGGGTGGAAAGGCGAGAGAGGCAAGCGAACAGATTCCGGAGGGATCTACGACACGCACTCGTTCGGTTTCCAACCGCGCTTCAGTATAATAAAGGCAATATTGGGACTGGTAGACCGAAATCGGTGAAATCTTCGTATTTTTCGCGTCGCTGCGAACACGTCTGCGACCGCGAAATTCACGCTCGCCGGCCTCGAATTCGATCGCGCGATACGACCCGGTCCGACCGATGCGACGCGCGCCCTTTCGACCCGCGATCAAACGGCCTCGGGCTGACCTTTGCGGAGGGGCCAGGGGCGCGGGACCTTGCTCTTGATCTCTTTCCAGATCGCCTCGCGGACGCGGGCACCGCTTTCCTTGACGATCCCGGAGAGCAGGCGTGCGGCCTCGGTGGTTGCGCCGCGGCGGACTTGCTGCCTGGGTGCCGCGATCAGGGAACCGCAGTAGTTCTTGGCGATCAAGCCGATCCGCAGTGTGAGGAATGCGTTGGCACTGCCGCTTAAAAGCGAATTGACCAGAATTGACGTGAACACCTGGAAGCCGGGGATCGCTCCGCCCACCGCACCGACGGTCCCGGCAACGACGGGCTGGATCATCTGATGCAGCTCGAGGTCGTCTAGCTCACCGGCGACGAACGCCGTGCCGGCCACGTTGGCGTAAAGGTGGCCGATCTCCCGCAACGACGGCCGTTGATAGTAGAGGTGAGCGATCCGCCAGACCATGCGGGATTGAGCGGCAAGGACGAGCAGCGCGTCCAGCCGCCCGCTCTGTGAGACCGCCGTGGTGAGGAAGACAGTCGTCGACATCTGCCGGACGATCGCGGTGGCGTCCTGGTCCAGAATGCGCAGAGCGTCTTCGACGCTGCGCCGATCTGTCGGCAGAATCGCGGCCTGCCGGATGTGCGGGTTCGTGGCCAGGCGGTCACCGAGCCGTTTCAGATAATCGTCGAATTCCGGACCGGACTCGGCCGCCGGCGGCTCGAGCGGCTTCGGCATGCGCAGACAAGATCACGAGCGGAACGCCGATCATCCCCCCGTACGCGATCAACAGGCCCCAGAGCGTCACCGTGCCGAAGGCCGGATGGACCTCCTTGGCGAGCTGAACCACTCCGGCGGTCTGGTTCACGACGACCACCGTGAAGCTGAGCAGAATGAGCCCGCTCGCCAAGAGCGACAATTTCTTGAGCGTCTTGTTCATCGATCTCGATCTCATTTGCGGGGCCGTCACGACGTAGTCTCCCCGTCGCCCTTCCAAGTTTATTCGTGCCGGCGAGCCGAATATTCAGCCGGCGCCATCCAGAAAACTCTCCGGCGGCCTCGTCGAAACGTGAGCCGGGGGGATTCTACACAACTTCGTGGCAGCATGCGCGGCCGCACTCCGAAAAACTTTGAAATGTGGAGCGATGGTTCGGATCGAGTCGTCGCGGGAGATCCAGATATGAAGGTGAAGAATGGGAAACCACCTTCATGATGGCTCAGGTCGCAGGCGATCTCGGCGCGGCGGTCAGGCGATGACACGTTTGGCCTTCCCAGTCGCGTCGGTCCAGCGCAGGCGGGCTGATTCGTCTGCCTACTTCTGACATTTGTGGGATGTTGGTAGAATCGAGCGTCATCCGTGCGTCAAGCATGTCGTCAATGACTTTAGCGGGATGGCGATTGCCTTCCGAGAGGTGAGGCCCAATGCGAATGTTGCTCACTGGTCTTGCAACGATCGCCGTTGGCTCCCTTCGCATTTGGCGAAAGCGAGTTGCTTATGTTGCGTTCTGCACCACCGCCGTTCTCTTTGGTTGGCTGGCCATCCGTCTCTGGATGACTTACTTGCCGGCGGAGGCAGACGATGTGGCCGGCGTCGACAGCGAGTGTCGCTCAAACAGTCGCGACCGTCCAGCGTGCCCCGGTCGACCTACCGCAACTGGAAGAACGGGTCCGCAGAACGGCCCAGGCGGTGCTCCCGTCCGTTGTCGCAGTCAGAAATCCGTTTGCGAAGCCATCGGAGGTCGGGCGACACCAGAAGAATTACGCCTCCGGGGTGATCATCACCGCCGACGGGATCGTGTTGTCACAGTGGCACGTCAGCCACTGGAAGGATTCCGAAGATGGGGACGGAGCAACGATTCGAGCGGACAGTTCGCCGACTGGCTCAGCGGGCGACAGGACGACGGTCATTCTCCACGACGGCCGTGAGTGTCCTGCCGAACTGCTGGGCGCGAATCGCACTCATGATGTCTCTCTCCTTCGGCTGCTCGAGCCTGGTCCGTATCCGCACGTGCCAATCCGCGCCACGGCTCCGGTCGAAGTGGGCGACTGGGTTCTCAAGATCGGTCACCCGCTCGGATACCGAAAGGGCCGATCCGCTCCCGTGCGGCTCGGCCGTGTGATCTGTGGGACGGAGGAATTCTTTGGCACCGATTGCATGTTGTCCGGCGGCGACTCGGGCGGCCCTTATTTCAGTCTCAACGGACAATTGCTGGGAATCGTGCATAGCGGCGACGGAAGAATCGCGCTCATGCAGCAGCATGACGCCAGCTTCTTCGTACGCAAAGGCGGATGGAGTTTATGGAGCGTCACGGGAAGCAAGCTCATCGACTCTCTGCTTGACGCGATGCGCCGTGGAGAGGTCTCCCCGTACGACATGGACATGCAGGAAAGCGCCAGAATCGACCGCGAATTGTTCAGCCAGCGCACGTCTGCAAGCGGCGGACTACTCCCAGGGCTCCGCAACGTTGGCTCGGTACCGGTCGATCGTGGAGCCGACTCGCTCCAGCGTTGTCGTTGTGCTGAACGCGGGAGTTGCCGTCGGTCTTGGCACAATCGTCGCCGCCGAAGGGTGGGTCCTCACAAAAGCGAGCGAATTACCTGGCCAACCAACGTGCCGTCTTCCGGATGGCAAGGTTGTGTCCGCCCGAGTCGCTGGAGTCGACCCGGCATTTGATCTGGCCTTGCTCTCGGTGCCGGCAACGGACCTGAAGCCGGTGCGGTGGGCTGATGACTTCAATCCCACCGGTAGGAACGCTCCTGGCAGCCGTCGGCACTCGAGCAGCCCTTGGCAGTCGGCGTGGTCAGTGTACCACGTCGCGATCTCGGTGCGCCGGTTCGTCCTGCCGACACGCTGCCATTACGGATACCTGCCGGCCGCCCGGAAATCCACGGAGCCCCGCGGCCGATCAGTGGTTACTCGCTGCGCACCGCGTTCGGCCTACCCCGAGCGACTGTCTATCATGTTTGGAGCGTTTTTGGTCTTGCCTATTCAGCCGGCGTTAGACAGCACGATCTTTTGTATAGCATCAACGGCCGCCGAATCCTGGCCGAAGCCGACATGCTTGAAGCGGTCAATCACCGACGGACAGGGGACGTCGTGCCGGTCCGCCTCGAAAGGGCCGGAAAGATGATTGATCTGCTGCTCCCCCTGGCACCGCAAACGCGTTATACCGGGAACAACTACCGGGCAGACGACTTTCCCACGGTGATCGAGTGCGCCGTGCCGTTCTGTTCCTACGAGTGCGGGGGGCCAATTGTGGATCTCACCGGGCGCGCAATCGGGGTCACGATCGCCAGGGTCGGTCCGCACGGCGGCATGGTCATCCCAGGAGACTGCGTTCTGAAGTTATTGCCAGATTTGCAGAGTGGCCGATTAGCCGGAAACTGGGCGCCGGGTCGTTCTCCTGGCAAGTAAGAGCTCGCTGCGGCTGTGTTGAGACGAGGATTCAAGGACACCGGACCAGCTCGGACCGTACGGAGCAGCGTGCCCCGGCCTACCCGGAGACTCGCCGCCCGAGTCACGTCGTATAGTCGGCGTTGAGGCGAACGTACTCGGCGGTCAGGTCGCAGGTCCAGAAGCGGACGGCTTCGGAGCCGGAGGCGAGCACCAGACGCAGATGCACGTCGCGCTGGCCCTTTACGGATCGGGACAGGTTCGCGGCGTCGAAGGGGACCGGAACGCCGTGCGCGTACACCGGCACATCGTTGATGCGGAGCGACAATTCCTCCTCCCGAAACGGCACACCGGCGTAGCCGGCCGCGGAGACGATCCGGCCCCAGTTCGGGTCGGCGCCATGGATGGCCGTCTTCACGAGCGCGCTGTCGGCGACGGCCCGCGCAATGGCGCGGGCGTCGTCAAAGGTCGCGCAGCCCTCGACGTCGATCGTGATCATGTGAGTCGCCCCCTCGCCGTCGCGGGCGATCTCCTGCGCGAGCTCCTCGCACACGGCCCGGACCATACCGGCGAAGGCCGCGCGATCGTCTCCCCGGAGGATCGGCTCGGTCGCCGCGGTGCTCGAGAGCAGGAGGACGGTGTCGTTGGTGCTGGCGTGGCCCTCGACGGAGACGCAGTTGAACGAACGCTCGACCGCGTCGGCCAATATCTCCTGGAGCTCGCCGGCCCATACGGGTGCGTCCGTGAGCAGAAACGCGAGCATCGTCGCCATCCGCGGGCCGATCATTGCCGCTCCTTTGGCGATCCCCAGCAGCGTGACGTCGGTTCCGCCCACGGATTGCCGGCGTGTGACGATCTTGGGCCGGGTGTCCGTCGTGATGATGGCCGAGGCGGCATTTCGAAAGCCGAGCGATTCGGGCGAGAGCGCGGCGATCGCGTGTTCGAGACCGGCCTCGAGCTGGCCCATGGGGAGCTGATGTCCGATGACGCCGGTGGACGCGACCAGGATTTGTTCGGGTCGGCAGCCCAGGAGCGCCGCCGCGCGGGCGGCGGTGCGCTCGGCGTTCTTCAGGCCCTCTGCGCCCGTCGCGGCATTGGCGTTACCTGAATTGATCACGACGGCGCGGATGTCGGCGGCGGGGAGCCGCTCGCGGCACCACTTCACCGGGGCAGCACACACGCGGTTGGTCGTGAACGTGCCGGCCGCCGCACAGGGCCCATCCGCCGCCAGAACGGCCAGGTCGAGCGTGCCCGACGCCTTCATCCCGGCCTTCACGCCGCTGGCCTGAAAGCCGCGGGGTACGGTCAGCGATAAACCCTCACTCATCGTAAGCGGCTCCTCGGTCAAAGATCGGCTGCGTGTGCGTCGTTCTGGGGCTGACACACGCCCGGACCGATCGGTTCGGCACGTTCATCGCGTTTAGCGCGCGGTATAGCCGCCGTCGATGAACAGGGTCGCGCCCGTCATGAAGCTCGACGCGTCGGATGCCAGGAACACGGCGGCCGGTCCCAGCTCGGTTGGGTCTCCCCACCGGCCCAGGGGAACGTTGACCTCCATCGCCGCCCGCGCGGCCGGGTCGTTCAAGAGCGGCGTGTTGATCTCGGTGGCAAACGGGCCCGGGCAGAGCGCATTCACGTTGATGCCGTCCTTGGCCCACTCGAGCGCGAGCGTCTTGGTCAGCAGCGTGAGGCCCGCTTTGCTAGCCGCGTACGGCGTGCGGCCCGGCATTGCGATCTCGCCGAGAATGCTCGAGACGTTGATGACCCGGCCCCACTTCTGCCGCTTCATGGCGGCGCTGACTGCGCGGCAGCACAGCCACGGGCCTTTCAGGTTGGTGTCGACAACTGTGTCCCAGTCGTCCACCCGCAGCTCTTCGATCGGCCCGCGGATGTTGACGCCCGCATTGTTGACGAGGATATCGAGTCGGCCGAAGGCGTCGAGCACCTGGACAAACATGGCCTCGACGTCCTCGCGAACGGTTACATCGGCGGCGACGCCGAGGGCTTTCCTGCCCGAGAGCTTGCCGATGACCTCGGCCGCGCGCTGAGAGTGCTCGAGCTGGCGGGCGGAGAGCGCGACCGAAGCCCCGGCCGAGGCCAACGCGTCGGCGATCACGCGGCCGAGCCCGCGCGCTCCCCCGGTCACGAGCGCGACCTTGCCGTCGATCCGAAACCGGTCCAGAACGCTGGCACTCATGGCTTTTTCTCGGTTGATGACGAAGAACCGCGACGCTGCACGCTGGTCGCATCAGATTATCCGACCACCGACGACCCGGAAAGACCTCGGCGCTGCCGGGCGCAGCCTGCCGCGACGTCGCCAGATTTGACGCGCGCAACGGTCCAGGCGGCCGCGCTGACCGTCTCCTGGGCGCTCTTGAGCCCGAGTGTGCCGGACCACGCGCCACGACGACGATCGCAACGATCCGGAGATGCCTGCGGAACAATCCGGGCGTTCCGAATCGTCGTGCTGCACCAGATTTTCTGATAATTCGGGGGCTCTGAGTGACTGACGTAACAACTGGGGAAACATTACGTTTTGGGAAGACAAGGCCAATGGGAAATTTGGAGAAACTTCTTGAAGCAATCTCAGGAAATAAGACGAAGTTTAAGAGTGAGTAGGCGGTCCCGAGTTCAAGGCGGAGCCTGACGGTTCGGGTACCGATGTGCACCGAAGAAGGTCGGGAGTGTTTTGTGGAGTCTCCGATGTCGAGAAAACTGCTGTCGGTCGCGCTTCTGGCCCTCGGAGCTGGGCTTGGCGTGGCCGCGCACCCGGCGCAGGGAGCAAGTTACGCGGGTGGTGCATCGTATCGAATCTGTCCCACGCCCGTGGAGTGTTGCGGGCACACCGAAGTTCAACTTCAGCGTCAAACGGTCCTCCAGAACGTGCCGGAGACCGTCTACGATCAGCAGCAAGTCCCGGTCGTGCGGACCGTCTACGAGACGGTCATGCAGCCGCGGACGGTTACAACCGTCAAGAACGTCATCGACCACGAGGTGCGCGACGAGCCGTACACGATCCAGCGGCCGATTTATCGCACTGTCCCGCACGAGGTTCACTACACCGTCCAGCGCCCGGTCACCCGGACGGTCTGGAAGGACGTGAGCTACACGGTCGCGCGGCCCGTGCGTGAAACGCACTTCGAGAGCCGGCCGTACACGGTCTCGCACCGCGTGCGCGAGACGTCGTACAAGACGTGCTCTTACAACGTCAGCCGAGTGGTGCGCGAGGTCAGCTACAAGGATGTGTGCTACACCGTGTGCCGGCCCGTGCAGGAGACGACGGTCAAGACGGTGAGCTACACCGTGTGCCGCCCCGTTCAGGAGACGCACTACAAGACCTGCGTGTACACGGTCTGCCGCCCGGTTCAAAAGGTGCGCACTCGCTGCGTCCCGTACACGGTGCAGGTACCGGTGCAACAGACGGTCATGCAGTGCCAGCCGGCAACCGAGATGGTGCCGGTGCGCCAGTGCGCCTACAAGCAAGTGGCCTATACGGTGTGCCGGAAGGTGCGCGAGACCAATATGCAAGAGTGCCGGTACACCGTTCAGGTGCCCGTGCGCCGCACCGAGCTCCGGACGTGCTCGTACACCGTGTGCCGCCAGGTGCGCGAGACGGTGATGAAAGAGTGCCGCTACACCGTGTGTCGTCCCGTGCAGACGACCACGTACAAGACTGTCAGCAAGACCTGCTACCGGACTGTCACCGAGACGGCGTGCCGGGAAACTTGCGAGACCGTCTGCGTACCAAAGACGGTGCTCAAGCCAGTCACCCGGACTTACAACGAGGCGAGAGTCGAGCGCTATTGTGTTCCGGGTAAGTCGGTCTGCATCAACGGCTGCCTCTACCAGTGTCCTGCGACATGGTGCGAGCGAACGGTCTGCTGCCCCCGCACCGTGGTGGAGAACGTCGAGTGCACTGTTTATGAATCCCAGGTCGTGCGGAAATCCGTGCCTGTCACCGTCTGCAAGCAAGTGCCCTACACCGTTTGTGAGCAAGTGCCGGTCACCACCTGCTCGCTGGTCGCCGAGGAGTGCGTCAAGCAGGTCCCGGTAACCACTTGCCGGATGGTGAGCGAGGTCTGCACCAAGCAGGTCCCCGTGACCGTCTGCGAGTACGTCGCGCAGGAATGTGTGAAGCAGGTGCCCGTCACGGTTTGCAGGACCGTTCAGGAAACGTGCTACAAGACGGTCCCGTACACGGTGTGCACCACGGAAGCCCGCACGGTCATGAGGCGCGTTCCTGTGACCGTGACCAAGATGTGCTCGCAGGACCGACTACCGTCAGGACCCGTACACGGTCACCGAGATGGTGCCGGAAAAGTGCACGAAGCAGGTGCCGTATACGGTCACGCGAACGGTGCGCGAATGCGCGTACAAGCAAGTACCGTGCACGGTGACCCGGATGGTGCCGCAGACGTGCGTCAAGCGCGTTCCGGTGACGAATTGCCGCACCGTGACCCAGACCTGCTACAAGCAAGTGCCCGTTACCAACTGCCGCACCGTGACCCAAACCTGCTACAAGCAGGTGCCGGTCACGACCTGCCGCACGGTGTACGAGCCTTGCGTGAAGCGCGTCTGCCACACGATCTGCGAGACCGTCACCGACCCCTGCGTCAAGATCGTGAACCAGACGATCTGCGAGATGCAGACGATCCAGTGCGTGCGCAAGGTGCCGTACTCCACCTGCCGGCAGGTCGCCGAGACCAAGACGATTTGCTGCCCGGTGTCGGTCGCGCACCAGGTGACCGACTACAAGACCATCTGTGTGCCGCGGACGGTCTGCAGGCAGGTACCGGTCGAGGTGTGCGTCAAGGTTCCGGTGGTCACCTACTGCCCGCCGGCGATCTTGCCGTCGTCTCAGAGCGTGATGGCGTCGAGCCAGTCGGTGCCGTTTTCGACGGTGCCGCCGTGCGACCCGTGCGACAGCCGCTACCCGCTGGTGCGCCGCAAGTTCAGCGTCTTGCACTGAGACTGCCCGCGAGCAACTCGGCCGCACGCCTGGGCCGAGTTGCTAAAGCTCCCTGACCCAGAAAACGCCCCCGGTACGAGACGGGGGCGTTTTTGTTTTTGACAGCCGCGCGTAGGCGCAGGTTTCGAGTTCGCCGCGTGCCAGCATTCGCTCGAGATCGCGGCGCAGGCGGGCAAACGCCCGTGCACGGTGGCTGAGCTGATGCTTGACCAGCACGCTGAGCTCGCCGAACGTTTTGTGGTACTCGGGGATCAGAAACAAGGGGTCGTAGCCAAAGCCGCCGGTGCCCCGAAGCTCGCGCGTCAATCGTCCACGGCAAGCCCCGTCGGCCTCGAGCCGGATCTCGCCCGCGGGATCGGCCAGGGCCAGCGCGCAGCGAAATGCCGCACCCCGGCGCTCGTTCGGCAATCCCGCGACGGCGGCCAGCAGCTTGCGATTATTGGCCGAATCGTCGGTCGGCTCGCCGGCGTCACGCGCCGACAGCACGCCCGGCGCGCCCTCCAATGCGTCGACCGCCAGCCCCGAGTCATCCGCCACGACCCAGCACGAGAGCGCACAAGCCAGCTCGGCGGCCTTCTTGCGGGCGTTGCCGGCGAAGGATTCGGCGTCCTCCACAACCTCGGGCGCCCGGCGAAGTCGGCCACCGAACGGATGTCGAGCCGCGATAGCGCGGCGCTCGTTTCCCACGGCGGCGCGATCAGCTCGGCCATCTCGCGGCACTTGCTGGGGTTACGCGAGCCCAGTACCAGCACGAGCGTCGCCGTTGCAATAGGTTGCGCCATTGGCTTGCGGTCACAGTCTCAAGCGAGGTCGGTTCGCCTTCCTTACCACGACCCGGCGACGAACGGGCGTGGGACCGACCGCGCGATCGCTGCGACTCGGCGCGGTCGAGGTTGGCAGGACATTCTCGCCGATATCGGCTGCAAAGCGAAGAGTCCCGGCGGCAAGTGAGGTCGGCGAATTCAGCGAGCGAGTGGTTGTTTGGTTTCCCTCGCCGGACGGAACAGGTCTATCGCGCCGAGGAGAGGATTCGTCGTACGGCGTGCGGTGCGCAGGTCGGTACGCCACCAGAACGGCGAGTCTTCCAGGCACCTGGGCTGGATTTCCTGGACATCGCGCCAGAGCATTTCCTGTCCGGCGCGCGTCTTTTCATTGCCTATTAGCACGGCGACTTCCTCGACGTTGCGTACTGGCCCGCCCATGTTGTTAGCGGGGACCACGCCCGGGCCGGGCGCGGCGGGAGGCACTCCACGCATCAGCGGGTTGTCGGGCAAATCCTTGACCCTGATGATGTACGCCGGCAGGCCAAACTCGGCCCTCAGCTCCGTCACCAGCGCCAGGCCCCTGCGCTCGCAATCCGTTCCCCGAAAAACCCGCGCCAGTAGCATGAACGGACCGGCGCTCTTGGTAAGGAGATAGGGTTTGAGCGGGTCGGTTGGCAGGGCGGTCGCTGGGGGTTGGGGATCGCCGGACGGCTTCCGCTCCGCCACACCGACCTCGGCTTTGACCACATGACCATCTGCGGCGGCAGGCGCCGTGGCAGCGCCGTCGGCCGGAAGTTGGGGCCGCGACGATCGCGACGCCGGATCTGCCGGCTGGGCCTGGGCCCAAGCTGGGATGGCCGCAAACATGCCCAACAGCGCCAGCAAAGTATTCAGGGACTTCATCGAGACCGCGCCTCCTGCGGAATGAATCCCGGCGGCGTCGCCGTTGGTGCGTTCTGGCCGCGAGTGGCTCGGGAGCGAAGGCACTGGAATCGAATGAGTCCCCGCGATTTCAGTCCCTACAGCTTGCTCTTGAACGCATTCACATCGGTCAACGCGAGGGCCGGGGCGATCATCGTGTCCACCGGGCCTCGATCGCCGACTTTCTTGCTGGCCAGCGGCACAGCCTGACGCAAGAGCTGGTCGCGAAGCACGCCGGCGGCGGGGTCTTGCGGGTTGTTGAACGCGCCGACGAATACCTTGCTCGTGGTACGGTCGTGATAGACATAGATCGGCTGGCCGAGCCGCTGGATTTCGGGGGACTTCGCCAGCTTTTCCGCCAGGCGCTCGGCATCGTCGGCAGCCTTGCGCAGGGGGCTATCGCGCAGGTTGGGCAGCAATTGCGACGGGGACGTGGTGGGGTTGAACTGGAACGACGACCGACCGGAGAATTCGGCAACCTGGAGACTGTATCTGCCGGGGCAGTTGGCGATGCTCCTGAGGCCAGAATTCATCTGAACCACGAGCCGGTCTTTCGCCTGTGGGAACAGGTGCTGCGCCGGAATATAGGGATTGGTCGTGCGCAGCGCCGAGCTCAAACCCGTCCGCCACCAAAATGGAGAGGACACGTTCTCGAGGCACTTTGGCTTGAGTCTTCTTGACGTCGCGCCAGAGCTTCTCCTGGGCCGCGAGGGTCTTTTCGTTGCCGACGAGCACGGCGGCTTCATCGAAGGTCCGTATTTTCTCCGGCATCTTGATGTCCGGGGCCATGACTTCGCTGGGCACGGTGGGCGGAGTGCCGCGCATCAAGCTCTTACCTGGGAAATCCTTGGTCCGGAGGATGTACGCGGGCAGGCCGAACTCGCCGCGCAGCTCTTTGACGAGCGCCAGTGCCATCGCCTGGGCATCGGCGCCCCGGAAGACTTGCGCCATCACCATGAACGGACCGTTTTCCTTCGTGAGCAGGTAGGGCTCGACCGGCTCGTTGGGCAAATCCACCGTGGGCGGCTTGAGATCGCTGACCGGCGTGAGCTCAGGCAGTCCCGCCCCGTCCTTCACGAGCCGACTCCCGCCGGCTCCGGGCGCGCCGACGGCGCCTCCGAACGGCGAGCTGGGCTGCGGCGATCCGGGCGGCGGAGCCTGCGGCTCGGTCTGGGCGCAGGCGGGCACAACCGCCAGCATGCCGAAGAGAGCAAGTGCTGCAATCGGCGATTTCATGGGAGATCCCCTCCTGTCGGATGGCCGATGGCCGAGGTTGGTTCATCGGGATCCGAAAGCGCAGAACCCCTGAATCCTTCAGGCGTTTATCTTCAAATGGACTGCTTGCTCGATCGCCGGAAGAGATGGGTCACGGTGAGCGCGCGGGGCTCCGTCCGGCAATAGAGGCGCGGAAGTCTAGCAAGACCGGTCGGATCTGCCCAGAGAGCTTCGCAAAAATGTCGCGAGGATCGCGCGGGCCGTTCGCCGGGCCCGGCACGGAACGCAGGCATTCAGCCTGCCAGCGGCCAGTCTGGCCCCAGGCTTGCCCGCTGATGGGCCGTCAGCTGGTCGAGCCCCTTCTCGGCCAGATCGAGGATGGCATCGAGCTGGCCGCGCGAGAAGGTGCCCCCTTCGCCGGTCCCCTGCACCTCGACCAGCCCGCCCTTGCCCAGCCGGACGACGTTGAGGTCGACTTCGGCGGTCGAGTCTTCGGGGTAGTCGAGGTCGAGGACGGGGCTTCCAGCGACGATCCCAGCGCTGACGGCGGCGACGCTGTCGCGGAGGATTGCGCGGCACTCGCCGAAGCGGCGTCGAACGGCATCGGCGACGGCGACGAAGGCGGCGGTGATCGCGGCGGTGCGCGTGCCGCCGTCGGCGTTGAGCACGTCGGCGTCGACGTGGATCGTCCAGGGGCCGAGGGCCTCGCGGTCGACGACGGCACGCAGGCTCCGGCCGATCAGCCGCTGGATCTCGGTGGCCCGGCCGTCGGCCCCGCGCCGACTGCGCGTCGGCGTGCTGCCCGGCAGCATCGCGTACTCGGCCGTCAGCCAGCCGACCCCTTGCCCTCCAGGAACGGCGGCACCGTGTCCGAGAGCTGCGCCGTGACCAGCACCGACGGTCGCGCCCGCGCGGTAGAGCACGCTGCCGGGGCTGTTGCGCGACGAATCCGCGCTCGATCGTGACGGGACGAAGCTGATCGCTGGTCTCGGCCGTCGTCTCGCGTGCATGGCCATGGTCTCTTCCTCGATGAGTCGACGACGGCGGTCAGGGACTCACGACGGTCCGTCGCCAAGCAGCCAGACCAGGAGCGCCTTCTGGAAGTGGAGCCGGTTGGCGGCCTGGGGGATGACCTGGCTGCGCGGGCCGTCGAGCACCTCGGAGGTCACTTCCTCGCCGCGGTGGGCGGGCAGGCAGTGGAGGAAGATCGCGTCGGGGCCGGCGCGCGCCAGCAGGCCTCGTTGACCTGGTACGGCGCGAAGACGCTCGCGCCGCTGGTCGGCCTCGTGCTCCTGACCCATGCTCGCCCAGACGTCGGTGTAGACGACGTCGGCCCCCTGCGACGGCCTTGCTGCGGGTCGTGCTCGACGACCAGCGGGACGCCGCGGGAACCTGGCCGCGAACCGGGCGCGAAACTCGGCCGGGAACTCGTAGCCCGGCGGGGCAGGCCAGCACGAACTCGACGCCCAGCAGGGCCGAGGCCAGCGGCCAGCGACCGGGCGACGTTGTTGCCGTCGCCGACGAAGACGAGCTTCATGCCCGTCGAGCGCGCCCGCAGCTCTCGCGGATCGTCAGCATGTCGGCCATCGCCTGGCAGGGGTGCGAGGCGTCGGAGAGGGCGTTGATGACCGGGACCGTCGGCGTGCCGGGCCAGCTCCTCGACGGTCGCGTGCGAGAACGTCCGGACGGCCAGGGCGTCGACGTACTGGCTGATCACCCGGGCGAAGTCGGCGACGCTCTCGCGGACGCCCAGGCCGACGTCCTTGCCGCGGAGGAAGATCGCGTTGCCGCCCAGCTGGGCGATCGCCGCCTCGAAGCTGACGCGGGTCCGCAGCGAGGGCTTCTCGAAGACCAGGCCGAGCGTCCGGCCCGGCAGGAGCGGCGGCCGGCGCCCGCGCTGGTCGTCGCGCTTGAGCCGCGATCGCCCGATCGATCAGCCGCGCGCGTCCTCGGCGCGAGAGGTCGAACAGGTCGACGAAATGACGTGTCAGGGCCATTCCCGGTAATCTCAAACATCTAACATCACTGATTTGTACATTTGATCACGCCGCTAACCTCGGCGTTCAACGGCTCGTTGCTTCAGCGACTGACCTGCCGCAGCACGTCGGCCAGGATCGCGCAGCCCTCGTCGATCTGCTCGTCGGTGATCGTCAGGGCCGGCAGCAGCCGGACGACGTGGCCGTGCGTGGCGTTGATCAGGAGCCGCCGCTTCAGGCATTCGGCGACGACGTCCGAGGCGTCGAACGTCAGGTCCAGGCCGATCATCACGCCGAGGATCCGGATCTCGCGGATCAGGCCGGGCAGCTCGGCCTGCAGCGCCTCGAAGTGGCTCCGGAACCGCTCGCCGATCGCCGTGCCCGCGCTCGAGCAGGCCGTCCTGCCTCGATCGTCTCGATCGTGGCCAGCCCGGCCCGGCAGGCGATCGGGTTGCCGCCGAAGGTGGCTGGCGTGCATCCCCGGCTTGAGCACCGCGGCCACGTCGGGCTGTGGCGATCATCACGCCCGCCGCGATGCCGCCGGCCAGGGCCTTGGCGCAGGTCAGGATGTCGGGCTCGATCGCCGCTGTGCTGGTAGGCGAACCACTCGCCGGTGCGGCCCATGCCGGTCTGGACCTCGTCGAGGATCAGCAGCACGCCGCGCTCGTCGCAGAGCCGGCGCAGGCCCGGCAAGGTAGTCGGGCGACGGGGATGTTGATGCCCCCCTCGCCCTGGATCGGCTCGACCAGGACCGCGGCCGTCTGGTCGTCGAGCGCGCCGGCGACGGCCTCGAGGTCGTTGTAGGGAACGTACGCGAAGCCCGGGACCATCGGCTCGAAGCCGGCGTGATACTTGGGCTGGGCCGTCGCGGTGAGCGCGGCGTAGGTCCGGCCGTGGAAGCCGCCTTCCATCGTGACGATCTTGAACCGGCCCTGCGGCATGGCCGTAGGCCCGGGCCAGCTTGATGGCCGCCTCGTTGGCCTCGGCCCCGCTGTTGCAGAAGAAGCACTGGCCGCCGAACGACCGCTCCGAGAGCGCCTGCGGCGAACGCGCCCTGGGCTTCCATGTACCAGGTGTTGGGCACGTGGATCAACTGGCCGACCTGGTCGCGGACCGCCTCGACGACCCGGGGCGGGCAGTGGCCGAGCAGGTTGCAGCCCCAGCCGGGGAAGAAGTCGAGGTAGCGGTTCCCCTCGGCGTCCCAGACCCACGAACCCTCGCCCCGGACCAGGCAGACCGGGAACCGCCGGTAGTTGGGGATCACGTACCGCTCGAACTGGGCGATCGTCTCCTGCGAGCTCTGGTGGGCAGTTGAGCATGGGTCAAGGCAGGAGCTCCGGGGCAATGAGTGTCGAGAGTCGGAGCGACGTCGGACGATCGAGCATCGCCGAGCGACGGGCTGTCGTCACGGTCAGCGAACCAGGACGGGCCGGCGGCCCTGGGGCGAGATGCGGTCGCGGTTTTCGTCATGGACGATCTCGGTGCCGATCCCGCGTCGTCGGTGAAGATCTCCAGCAGAGCGAGTGGCGGAGCCGGCCGTCGATGATGTGGGTCTTCGGACCCCGGCTTCCAGGCTGGTGCAGGCAGGCCTCGACCTTGGGGATCATCCCCTTGTCGATCACGCCGCTGGGCGATCAGGTCGCGGCACTCGTCGGGAGTCAGACCCCGGATCAGGCTCGCGGGTTCGTTCTCGGTCGAGGAGGATGCCCGGCGTGTCGGTCAGGAAGACGAGCTTCTCGGCCTGAAGCGCCTGGGCGACGGCCGCGGCGGCGGTGTCGGCGTTGACGTTCAGGAGCCTGCCCTCCTCGTCCTCGTCCTCGGCCAGCGAGGGGAGCACGGGCACGACGCCCGCCAGGCAGAGGTTCTCGATCGGCGGCGATGTCGACCTCGGTCACCTCGCCGACGCGGCCCAGGTCGATCCGGCTCGCCGTCGGCCGTCGGGCAGCATGAGCTTCCGGCCGTAGAGGCACTGGTGGGTCTTGTGGTGCAGCCCCGAGGCCCGGCCGCCGAACTTGTTGATGTGCCGCTCGATGTCGGCGTTGATCTCCTCGGCCAGCACCCGGGCGACGATCTCGAGCGTGGCGTCGTCGGTGTACCGCCGGCCCTTGCACGAAGCGGGCGTCAGCCCGGCCTTCTCCATCGCCACGGTGATCGCCTTGCCGCCGCCGTGAACGACCACCGGCCGCATCCCGACGGTCTGCATGAAGACGATGTCGACCAGCAGGGCCCGGAGCGCCTCGGGGTCTTCCATGACCGAGCCGCCCAGCTTGATGACGGTGAACCGGCCGTGGAACTTGCGGATGTAGCCCAGCGCCTCGATCAGGACATCCGCCTTGCGGATCGCTTCCTCATGCACGTCGTCGTCCCCCGCTGTTCCGGCCGGCCGTGGTGCAGGTAAACCGTATATCTTTCTCTTTGCCGCCCCACTTGTAAAGATACATTCCACCTTCGGGCGCGAGCCGTTACATCAAGTCGGAGAAGGTCTTCGGCGCGAGGGCGGAACGCCGCTCGCGCGACGGGAGCGGCTCGATGATCCGTGCGCCCGCTCGCTCATTGTCGTGACAGATACACGATCATCCCCAGCACGAGCGCCGTCGCCGTCACGGCGAACCACGCGATGAGCTGCGTCTTGACTCCGGGCCGTGTGTATCGGCGCACCTCGTGATTCTGTGATCGGAGCACGACCGCCGAGCAGGCGTGACTGCGATAGCGGGACAGCCAGTCGGTCGCGCCGCAGTCCATGCAGTGGAACTGGAATAGCAGGAAGGCGACGAATAACAGGACGATCCCCACCTCGAGGAGCGGTAGGCTTCGCGTTTGAATCGACTCGCGTACCAGTGCAAACGCGGCAACCCACGCCGTCACGGCGAGGAACGGATTCACGATAATCCGCTGACATTCTTCCAGCGAAGCGGGCCTGTTCCGCCGTGGTCGCCCCGGGCTCGAATCGAGCTCGCGATCAAAGGTACCCCGCTCGGACTCCACGACTGCGTCCTTCGCCGGCGTTTGCGTTTGCTCTCGTCGTCAAGCCGTGCCGTAGGCTCGACCGCTCCCGCCATGGTAATCCGGCACGCGCACCTACGGCGAGGGCAACGGTTTCTGTTCGAGCCGCTGGGCGACTTCGATCCGGTTGCCGCCAGGGTCGCGGACGTACAACCGGCGCCAGCCCGCAATCGGCTGCCGGTCCGGGATGATCTGGACCCCGTGCCTGGCAAGCTCGGACTCCGCTTCCATAAGGCTGGGAACGACGAAACAGACATGCCGTTTGCTGTGCTCGGAGTCGGACCGGCCGTCTTCGGGTGAGACATGCACCTCCATCGGCCCGCATCGAAACCAGCGCCGCCATTCTGCGCAAGCGGCGCCGGCTTCTCGATACGCTCGAGGCCGAGGACCGTGCCATAGAACCGGATCGCCTCGGCCTCCGCGGACCGGGGCACGGTGACCTGCACGTGATCGATCGACTGGATTTGAAGCATCCGCACTCCCGGCGTGTCGTCGGAGAGTTCCGTGAAACCGAACGTGTTTCCCGCCCAGGAATCACGTTCGCTCACTGCGGCACGATGAAGCTCATATGGAGGCTCGCATGGTGCAGGTGGATCTTGTTCCAATCGTCGGCATTGAGATCGCCGAACATCGGGTGTTTGGCTCGATGCGGCTCTCGCTCGAGACGCGAAACGGCCGCGCGAAGTTCGGCCAGCCCCTCTTCGGTCGAGGTCGGTGCGGCGCGAGGTCGCGCTCGCCATCAGAGGGAAGCTTGAACCCTGCCGGCATCGGGCCGTTGAGCAGCTTGTTCTTGAAGAGCTTCGCCATCAAGCGGAAGTACCAGGGAAAGGTCATCGTGAAGCCGTCGATCGATCCATTGAACGCGGTGGCCAGGTGTCGAAAGATCTGACCCGGGGACCAGTTGCCCAGTAGCTTCACCGGGCCGGAACTGAGCCGGCCGGCGTCGGCCAAAATCTCGTCGAGCGACTTATAGTCGAGCTTGCGGCGACCATCGACCTTGGCGGTATTCACTGGCATCGGCATCTCCTCGAAATTCCAACAACACCGTGGAACTGTCGCGTCAGGCTGTCGAGCACCCTCGACTCGCGGTTTCCGAATATCGCGGCGGCGCCGTGCTGCGCGAGCGCGGTGCGCACCCGATCACTCAGGCGAGCAAGGCCGCCTCGACGGCGAGGCCCGGGCCGAAAGCCAGCGCCACCAGCGGCCGGGGCGCGCCCTGCCGGCGCAGGCGATCGAGGATGAACAGTACCGTAGGCGACGACATGTTGCCATATTCCGCGAGGATTTGATGAGACGGCTCGAGCTGCCGCCGATCGAGGCCGGTGGCTTCCTGGAACGCCGAGAGGATTCGCGGCCCGCCGGGGTGAACCGCCCAGGAGCGCACCGTGGGGACACTGAGCCCGTGCTCGGCCAGCCAACCGTCGAGAAACGGGCGAAGGCTGGCCGTGATCAGCTCGGGCACGCGCGGAGAAAGCGTCATCACAAAGCCGTGATCGGCGATCCGCCACGACATGGCGTCCTCGCTGTCGGGGATGAGCGCCGACGCCGAGGAAACGACCCGGTAAACCGAATCCGAGCCGACTTCCCCGGCCACTCCCACCAGCGCGGCCGCGCCGTCGGCGAAGAGTGCATTGGCGACGATCTGATCGGAATCCCAGCCGTACTGATGGTGCAGACTGCACATCTCGACGGCACAGAGCAAGACGCAAGACCTCGGCTCGGAACCCAGGAATGCACGAGCGACCCGGAGCCCATTGAGCGAGCCGTGGCAGCCCATGAAACCCACGTGGGTGCGGGCAACGCGCTCGCTCAAGCCCAGTTGCTTGATCAAGGCAATGTCGAAGCTGGGCGCATGGAACCCGCTGCAGGAGACGGTGATCACGTGGGTGACCCGCTCGGCCTCGGTGTGCGCGTCGAGAAGCGCTTTTCGTCCGGCAGAAACGGCGAGCGAGGCTGCGTGTTCCTCGTACTTGCGCATCCGAGCGCTCGTGGTCGGGTTGTCATGCGTGTAAAACGATTGCCGCCGCTCGAGGTCGCCCTGGGAGGTTTCCAGAACGACGCTGTGCCGCGATTCGACACCGGCGCGGCGATACATCCCCTTGAAGAGCCGCTCTTGAGCCGGCGTCTCGCATGAGAACTGCTGCGCGATCTGGGCAGCATCGGCCTGGAGGATCCGGTGTGGTGGAACGGCAGTCCCAATCCCGAGGATCAACATCGGCATGCTCAGCTCGCATTCGTCAAAGTTGAGGTTGCGTTCCAGTAGTTGAGGACCGGGCCGACCGCGAAGGGAAGTCGCGCGTGAAGCACGAAGCCAAGATGAACCAGCCACGGCCGGCGCAGCACGACGGCCATAGCGCGACAGAGCCGCTGCCGGCGGCCGATCAACCGCGAGTGCAGCTGTGACCATTCTCGCCCCAGGCGCGGGTCCCAGCGCTCGATTGCCCGCAGCGCGAGGGGGGCGACCGCCCGCGCCGATTCGAGCGCCCAGGCGATGCCTTCGCCCGTGAACGGCTCGACATAGCCGGCCGCGTCTCCCAGCAGGAACAAGCGATCGCCGGCGACCGGGCGTGTCTGCCGCGTCAGCGGAGGCGTTCCCTGCCACCGCGCCCCTTCGAGCTCGGCAATCGGTGCGAATCCGGCCTCGGCGAGGATCTCGATTGCCGCACTCGCCGGCGTACCCAGCCGGTGCAAGATCGGCGGCTCGAAGGCGGCCGCCACGTTCAGGCTCCCATCCTCCATCCGCACCATGCCGACGTATCCTTCTCCGCCCACCGCCATGAAGACGGTCCCGATTCCGTAACAGTCCGGAACGCGATCGACCCTGCATCCGGCGCCCACGCGAGACCCGCGCATGATTCGCGTGGTTCCGGAGGAATCTCGGCTCGGGTCGTACCCGCCCAGGCCAGCGGCAACCAGCACAGTGTGCGCCCTGGCCTCGACGCCGTGCCCCCCCTGCACCAGCCGGACATGACGCAGTCCCTGCTCGACATCGGCGACGCTGGCAACGGTCTCTTGCAAGAATTGTGCTCCGCGGGACGTGGCGGCGGCGACAAGTGCGGCATCGAGCGCCGCCCGAGACAGGGCGGCGCCGCCTGAGAGTGACAGCCGGGCGGTGCGGCCACGAAACCGAACCTGCAATTCGTCGAGCCCGATTCCGTTGCCCCGCGCGACCAGCGACCCCAGGCCGGCCGACCGCAACGCCGCGAGTGCCTGGCCGCTCAGGCAGGCGCCACAGACTTTGGGACGAGGGAATCGCTTCTTGTCCACAAGCAAGACTCGTGCCCCACCGACTGCGAGCTGGTGGCTGGCCAGGGCCCCGGCGGGTCCCGCCCCCACGACAATCGCGTCCCAAACCGTGCCATCGAGCGCACGGAACGGCCCCGGAGGGTCCGTGATGGGCATCAGCGGCTCCAGGAAAGGAGGAAGCGACGGGGCCAGTGACGCGTCACCTTCACACCTTCGAGTCCCGCTCGAAGTGCCAGCTCGCGAGCTTCGGGCACGGTGAAGGCGGCGGCAACGGAGGCGGGCCCGTCGTGGCGAACGATCGCCGATCGCGAGAGCAGCCGGCAGCCCGCCCACGCCAGCGCATAGCCCAGGCGGCCGCGAACCAGGTCGTTCACCAGCACGAGCCGCCCGGCGGCATCGGCCATGGCTCGCAGAAGCCCGAGGGCGCCGGCGTCGTCGAGATGGTGCAGGAACAACGAGCAAGTCACCACGTCGTAGCCGTCGGGGATCGATTGCGACAGTGCATCGAGTGTGAAGAATCGCACCGGCACTCCGTGGGCATCCGCCCTCCGCTGGGCGAAATTCACGGCCTCCGGACTGATGTCGCAGCCGTCCACCCTCACCTTGCAACGTAGAATGCTTGCACGTCGTGCCAGTGCGATGCAGACGTCGCCGCCACCGCTGGCAACGTCGAGCACGCGGACCATGGCTCCCGCGGAATCCTGGGCGAGCCGTGCGATCGAAGGCCAAAGGATCATGTGGCTTCGGCTCAGACGATTGATCCGGCCCAGGCCCTCGAGCGCGCGGATGTGCTCGCCGGAGTCCAGTCCGGGCTCGTCCATCAATTCCCGGCGGCGGAGCCGCTGGGCGGGCTGAAACTGAGACGTCGATCCCATTGTTGTCATGCTGGGTCGATTTCGGGCGAGGCAAACCGCGTTGTGTCAAGGAGGGCTCGTTCCATGTATTCTGAGCCGGGCGCCGGCCCGCGGCAATCAGGTGCACAGACCGCCATGCGACCGGAATCGATGGAAAGCGCAGGGTGCCGTCTCTACAGTGTCCTCCCGAAACGATTCGGTTGCGGAAACGAAGGACAGGCGTCGGTTTACGCACTGCAACAGGGAACACCGCGCGGGACGAACCCGACGGCGCTTGACACAATCGGCCAAAACGCAAGATAATCAAGCCGAGGTTTGGTCAAGATCGTTGGTTCCGGGCCGGTGTTTGCCACTCCCCCTCCGTGCCATTCTCCGACATTTCGGCTCGCACCGACACGCTCCCACCTGGTGCTCCAACGCCCATGGCGACGACTGGAAATGCTGACGTCCGCAGCCAGCTTGACGAGATCCTGGCGCGGCGGATCATGATCCTCGACGGTTCGATGGGTGCGCTCGATCTACTCGTATCAACTCGGCGAGGATGACGTGCGCGGCCGCCGGTTCGCGCAGCATTCGTGCGGAATCAAGAACTGCACCGAGGTTCTGGTGCTGACCCAGCCGAAGGTCATCGAAGACATCCATCGCGCCTACCTGGAAGCGGGCGCAGACATCATCGAAACGGATACGTTCAACGGCACGTCCGTGTCGCTGGAAGAGTTTGACCTCCAGGATCACGTCGTCGAGATCAACCGGACGGCGGCCGAGCTCGCACGCAAGGTCGCCGACGAGTTCACGAAAAAGAATCCGGACAAGCCCCGGTTCGTCGCCGGCAGCATCGGCCCGACCAAGAAGCAGCTCTCGATGGGAATCCACGTCGAGGACGCGGGCCGGCGCGACGCGACCTTCGACCAGATGGTCGCGGTGTACACCGAGCAAATCTGCGCCCTGGTTGCCGGCGGTGTCGACATCCTCTTACCCGAGACGTCGTTTGACACCCTGGTGTTGAAGGCCTGCCTGTTCGCGATCGACGCGTTCTTCGAGGAGACCGGCACGCGGCTGCCGGTAATGATCTCCGGCACGATCTTTGACAACGGCCGCACCCTGTCGGCCCAGCCCGTCGAGGCCTTCTATTACTCGGTTTCGCATATCGACGCGCTCTCGGTCGGCCTCAATCTGCGCCGTCGGCGTCGAGCTGATGCGCGGCTCGATCGAGAGCTTGTCGGCGATCTGCCGCACCCGCGTGAGCTGCTATCCCAACGCCGGCATGCCTGATGGTTTCGGTGGGTTCGTGGGCGACAAGGAACACACCGCCGCCGTGCTGGCCGAGTTTGCCGAGAGCGGCTGGCTCAACCTCGTGGGCGGCTGCTGCGGCACGACACCCGAATGGATCGCCGCGATCGCCAAGGCTGTCGACGGCGTTGCACCGCGTCCGATCCCCTCGATACCGCACTGGTCGTCGTATAGCGGCATGGAGCCGCTCTTGATCCGCCCCGAAACCAATTTTGTGATGATCGGCGAGCGCACCAACATCACCGGATCCAAGCGCTTTGCCCGCTTGATCAAGAACGGCGACTTCGAGGCCGCACTCACCGTGGCGCGTGAACAGGTCGAGGGGGGCGCAATATCCTCGACGTCAACATGGACGAAGGGCTGATCGACGGCGAGCAGGCGATGACGCGGTTCCTCAACCTGGTCTCGACCGAAGAAAGCATTGCCAAGATCCCGATCATGATCGACAGCTCGAAGTGGAGCGTGATCGAGGCTGGGCTCAAGTGCGTGCAGGGCAAGTCGATTGTCAATTCGATCAGCCTGAAGGGTGGCGAGGAAGAATTCCTGCGGCTGGCCCGGCTGGTGCGGCGCTACGGCGCCGCCGTTGTGGTCATGGCCTTCGACGAGCAAGGGCAAGCCGTCACCAGGGACCACAAGGTCGCGATCTGCCGCCGCGTCTACAAGCTGCTCACTGAAACGGTTGGCTTCCCGCCGGAAGACATCATCTTCGACACCAACATCCTGACGGTCGGCACCGGCATCGAAGAGCATAACAACTACGCCGTCGAGTTCATCGAGGCTGTGCGCGAGCTCAAGCGCATCTACCCCGAATGCAAGACGTCCGGCGGCGTGAGCAACATCTCGTTCTCGTATCGGGGCAACGACGTCGTCCGCGAAGCGATGAACGCCGCGTTTCTATATCACGCGATCAAGGCCGGGCTGGACATGGGCATCGTGAATGCCGGGCAGCTCGAGGTCTATGAAGAGATCCCCAAGGACTTGCTCGAGCGCGTCGAAGACGTGCTCTTGAACCGGCGCCCCGACGCCGCCGACCGGCTCACCGAGTTTGCCGAATCGGTGAAGTCGGCGGGGAAGAAAGACCGGACCAAGGACATCGCCTGGCGCGAGCGCGTCGGTCTCCGAGCGTCTCAAGCACGCGCTGATCACCGGCACGGTCGACTTCATCGAGGCCGACACCGAAGAGGCCAGGCAGGCCGTCGAGCGCCCGCTGGCCATCATCGAGGGACCCTTGATGGATGGCATGAACGTGGTTGGCGACCTGTTCGGCGCCGGGAAGATGTTTCTGCCCCAGGTCGTCAAGAGCGCGCGGGTGATGAAGAAGGCCGTCGCTTACCTGACGCCGTTCATGGAGGCCGAGAAGGCCAGGGCCGCAGCGGCCGCCCTTGCCGCCGGCAACGGCAACGGCGCTGCGCCCGAGGAGCACAAGTCGCGCGGGCGGATCTTGATGGCCACGGTCAAAGGGGATGTCCACGACATCGGAAAGAACATCGTCGGCGTCGTCTTGTCCTGCAACGACTACGAGGTCATCGACCTGGGCGTGATGATCCCCTGCGAGGAAATCCTCAAGCAGGCGAGGGAGCGCCGGGTCAATATCATCGGGCTCTCCGGGTTGATCACGCCGTCGCTCGACGAGATGGTGCACGTCGCCCGCTCGATGGAGCGCGAGGGGTTTGATATCCCGCTCTTGATCGGCGGCGCCACGACCAGCTCACGGCACACGGCCGTCAAGATCGCCCCGCAGTACCACGGACCGGTCATCCACGTCAAGGACGCCTCCAGAAGCGTCGGCGTGGTCGATCGCCTCGGCCGGGAAGACGCCCGCGCCGAGCTCGACACTCAAAACCGCGCGATGCAGTTGCGCAAGCGCGACGCCTTCGGCAAGCGCGTCGAGCGCAAGCTCGTCCCCTACGCCCAGGCACTCGAGCGGCGTCTCCGGCTGGACTGGACCAATCCGCCGATCGTCACCCCCTCATTCCTGGGTGCCCGCACGCTGCGCTCGATCCCGCTCGAGGAGATCGTCCCCTTCATCGATTGGTCGCCGTTCTTTCTCACCTGGGAGCTCAAGGGAAAGTACCCGCGGATCTTTGACGATCCCGAGCGCGGGGCCCGGGCCGCGCGAGCTGTTTGACGACGCCCAGGCGCTCTGCGCAGGATCGTGAGCGAACACCGCCTGACCGCCCACGCCGTCTACGGGTTTTTCCCCGCCAACGCCGACGGCGACGACGTGGTCGTGTATACCGACGAATCACGCCGGGATGAGCGGATTCGGCTTCCGGCCCTGCGCCAGCAATGGGAGCGCCGATGGACAGACCTCGTTTCGATCGCTGGCTGACTACGTGGCGCCGCGCGAGACCGGAATCGCCGACTACCTGGGCGCTTTCGCCGTCACGACCGGCTTCGGCGTCGAGTCGCTGGTCGCCGAGTTTGAGCGCGACCACGACGATTACAACGCGATCATGAGCAAGGCGCTGGCAGACAGGCTCGCCGAGGCACTTGCCGAGATGCTCCACAAGAAAGCCCGCGCCGAATGGGGATACGGGCGCGGCGAAGACCTGTCGTTTTTCGACTTGATTGAAGAGAAATACCGGGGCATCCGTCCGGCTTCAGGATACCCGTGCTGTCCCGACCACACCGAGAAGCGCTCGTTGTGGCAGCTACTGGACGTTGAAAACGCCGCCGGCATCGTCCTGACCGAATCCAACGCCATGTATCCGGGAGCATCGGTCAGCGGCTTTTATTTCGCACACCCGGAGGCCCGCTACTTCGCGGTCGACTTCATCACTCGCGATCAGGTCGAAAACTACGCGGTCCGCAAGGGCATGCCCGTCAGCCAGGTCGAGCGCTGGCTCGCCCCGAATCTGGCGTACGACGCACAATAGGCGCGGAACGGCGGCTGCGCCGCGACCACTGTTCATCGGCCCATGTACGCCTCAACGGCCTCCTTGGCCTCGCGGAGGCCGCTGCCAAAGGCCTGGCGATGGGCCTTGATCGCCTCGATCTTGCGCCCTTCGTCGGCCAGGCGACGTACCTCCGCGGGCAACTGGCCCGGGTCGGTCGCATCGGCGTCGGCGGCGATGCCCAGGTGCTTCATGACCATATCGATCTTCCGCTCAATCCGGCGCATCCGCGCCGCGTCGGCCCGCGTGAAGTCGCTGGACGCGAGAAAAGGAAACATGGCAATCCTCTAAAATGGCCACCAGCCCACGCAGCAGAGTCGTCCCGATTTCACGACGGCTGGTGCAGGTTGATTCGAGCTGCGACCCAGGTCAGATCCTGCGCAGGCGAAACCGGTGGCAAGGCTATGTGCCGTTGTCGTCAAACAGCCGCGCAAGTGGTACGCCAAGTGCTTTCCGTCAAGCGCTTGTCCGGGTGAGCTCAGCTCGCCCGCCACGATCCCGGATGATCCGGCCAGCCTAAGCTTAACAGTAACTTTCACTTTGGAAAATGTGGCTGCGGCGCGGTCACTGCGCGCCGTGGTGGCCCGCCGATTGGCGATGACTCGAATTCTCGATTGATTCTGCCTCATACCTCTACAGGCATGCCCATGAATCGCGCAACACCGTTTCCATTCTTGGCGCTGGTTACTCTCTGCGTGCTCGCGTTGGTGGTCAAAGGCCCGGCATCCGTGACGCCCGTGGGGGGTCCGATCGACTCCGGCGACGTCGCCTGGATGTTGACCGCGGCGGGTCTGGTCCTCTTGATGACTCCGGGGCTGTCGTTCTTCTATGGCGGCATGGTGAGCTTCAAGAATGTGGTCTCCACGATGCTGCAGAGCATGGTGGCGCTCGGGATCATCAGTCTGCTGTGGGTGGTCGTTGGTTTCAGCCTGGCGTTTGGCGACGACATTGGCGGCTTGATCGGGAACCCGCTGACATTTCTGATGTTCGACGGCGTCGGTGCGGCGACTCACCCGCAGCTCTCGCCGACGATTCCGCTTCTGGTCTTCGCGATGTTCCAGCTCAAATTCGCGATCATCACGCCTGCGCTCATCACCGGATCGTTCGCGGAGCGCGTGCGGTTTTCGGCCTATCTCCTGTTCATGGTCTTGTTCAGTCTGTTCATCTACGCGCCGCTTGCGCACTGGACGTGGCACCCTGAGGGAATCCTGCACAAGTGGGGCGTTCTGGACTTTGCCGGCGGCACGGTGGTGCACATGTCGGCCGGTTTTGCCGCGCTCGCCGGGGCGATCCTGCTGGGGCGCCGGCACAGCCATGTGGCCAACGAGACGCACGATCCGGCCAACGTCCCGTTCGTGATTCTGGGGACGGGCATGTTATGGTTCGGCTGGTTCGGGTTCAATGCCGGGTCGGCTCTGGGAGCGACGGCAACGGCTGCGCTCGCGTTTGCCACCACCAACACAGCCTCGGCCGCGGCCATGCTTTCCTGGATGTTCTTCGACTGGATGAAAGGGAGCAAGCCGTCGGCCCTGGGCGCCTGCATCGGCGCGGTCGTCGGTCTGGTCGCGATCACGCCCGCCGCTGGTTACGTTTCGATTCGCGAATCGATCGTGATCGGCGTGGTGGCCAGCGTCGTCAGCAACCTCGCCGTCCACTGGAAGACGCGTTCGACGCTCGACGACACGCTCGACGTGTTCCCGTGCCACGGAGTGGGCGGGATGGTCGGCATGATCATGACCGGAATCTTCGCCAAGGACGTCGGCTTGACCTCCGGCCATTTCTCGACGTTTCTCTTCCACCTCCTTGCGCTCGTGATCGTCGCCGTGTTTGCCTTCGGAGGCTCGTGGCTGCTCTACAAGCTGACGGACTTGATCATCCCGTTGCGAGTTACCAAAGAGCAGGAGAACATGGGCCTGGACCTGAGCCAGCACGGAGAATCCGCCCTCGGTGCCGGCCTGATGGGGGGATCGAACGCAAACAGCAACGGCGCCGTCAAGCATCCCGAGCTGGTGGGCGAGCTGGCGTGAGCGGACGAACCCAGTCCGGTGATTTAAGGCGCAACACATCCATCTGCATCAACGATTTTGATCGACCTCAGGTCGAGCTCAGTTGACTCCGCGGTTGCGAACCTACGCCTTGAAGTCTTACGCCGGAGTTTTCGCCGGCTCTGAGCGGACGCGCGCAGCGACGCAACGGCCGATCGTCGTCGGGCCTTGCGAAAACTTGACCTCCGGTGGCGTCAAAGCGTGTAACAGGCAATCGGGTCGCTCTCTGGTGCGATTCGACGCCGGGTCATTTTGCGCACATTCGACGATGGCCGAGCCTCCCGCGATCAGGATCCTGTAACGATCACGCGCTCGCCGTCCCACACGTCTCGCCGGAACACCATCACCGAACTCGGCCTAATTTCGCCGTCGGAATGATGGATCGGGAAAACTGGAATTCTCCAGGAATTTTGTAATATGCCCGGCGACGGGGGCGTATCCTGAGTGAAGCACCATTCGAAGCGGTGTCAGGACGAGCTGGCGCCATCATCTCTGGACCCCCATCATGAATGCGTGTCCCAAAGACGGGGTGTTGTTGCAATTCCTCGACGCTGAGCTCAAGGCCGAGGAAGCCGCCTGGGTCCTGGCGCACGTCGAGGACTGCGCTGGATGTCAGGAGCGCCTTGAGCGGTTCACGGAGGGTCGCCCCGTGCCGGGCGACCGTCCGCCGATCGAGACGGTGCACACCGACCCCGACTCGACGGCCGACCTGAATTCCACCGCTCTGCTCGACCGCGAACCGCTGGTCAGTGGCGAGCACGGAGCGTCGCTTCGCGAGGATACCGCGGAAAGCGTCTCGGGCGCCGCGCAGGTTTCGGCCCGGGTCTGACTGCGGAATGCGGTCCCGATCCGGACGCGCTCGACCCCTGAGCACGCAAGAGCTGAATGACGCCGCGGCATCCGAAGCGGATGACTCGGACCGGACGGCCGCGGCTATTGAGTCCGAGCCGGAAACCGATCATCTCAGACGCGCGCCGGCTCCGCCCGACTGGCCAGCGGTTTCGGGCTACGACATCCTCGACTTGCTCGGCGAAGGGGGCATGGGGGTCGTGTACAAGGCGCGGCACCACGGGCTGCATCGCCTGGTCGCGTTGAAGATGATCCGGGGCGGCGCTCAGGCGCGGGCGGACCATCACTCCCGCTTCCGCATCGAGGCCGAAGCCGTCGCGCGGCTGCGACACCCCAACATCCTCCAGATCTACGACGTTGGCGAAGCGGCCGGCCTGCCGTTCGTCGCGCTCGAGCTGCTCGATGGCGGCGGCCTCGATGACCGGCTCGCTGGAAATCCGCAGCCCTCCCGGCAGGCGGCCGAGCTCTTGATCACACTGGCCAGGGCCGTGCACGTCGCGCACCAGGCGGGGATCGTCCACCGCGACCTGAAGCCGACCAACGTCCTGTACACCTCCGACGGCGTGCCCAAGATCACCGACTTTGGCCTGGCCAAGCGGATCGACTCGGACGCGGGACAGACCGAGAGCGGCCAGATCATGGGCTCGCCCAGCTACATGGCCCCGGAGCAGGCGCGCGGGCATTCGCGGAACGTCGGCCCGACGGCCGATGTCTACGCGCTCGGGGCGATCCTCTACGAGATGCTCACGGGCCGTCCGCCCTTCAAGGGCGAAACTCCGCTGGATACGGTCCGCCAGGTCCTCGACGACGACCCGGTGACGCCGTCGCGGCTGGTGCCCCGCGTGCCCCGCGACCTGGAGACGATCGCACTGAAGGCTCTGCACAAGGATCCAGGCAAGCGATACGAATCGGCCGAGTACCTGGCCGACGACCTCGAGCGGTTCCTGCGCGGCGAGCCCATCCGGCGCGGCGCACGCCGCTGTGGGAGCGCGGGGCCAAGTGGGTTCGCCGCCGGCCGCTCGTCGCTGCCTCGTGGTTTTTCCTGGGCTTGATCGTCTTCGGCGGGGCCCTGGGGGCCGCGGCCTGGGAGCGTGCCGGACGGTTCAATGCAGAGCGACAGGCCCGGTGGAATCAGGCTCGGCAGGACTCTGGAAGTCGACTCATCGACCAGGCACGGGCCGCCACCGACCTCAAGCCGCTCGAGGATGTGAGGCTCGGGCTCTCGAAGCTCGGCGTGGAAATCCGCGAGACAGCAGGGCTGGATTTACTGCGGTCGCGGGTCGACGATTCGTTGCGGATGGTCGAGTCGCGGATCGACGAGATCAAGGCCCGTGAGGTGAAGGATTCCGACCAAAGACAGGGTGCCGAGCGGTTCCAGAAATTCCGAGCCCTGGTGATGAAGACCTTTCTTCACGACACCGAGTTCACGGGCCTCGATCTGGCCACCAATCGCGAGCTGATTCGAAAGGCGGCGCTCGACGCACTCGACCTCTACGCTGCCCCGGGCTCGGCGGACGCCTGGACGCTGGCACCGCTGCCGGCAACCTTGTCCGGTCCCGATCAGGCCGAGGTGGCGGAGGGCTGTTACGAGCTGCTGCTCGTTCTGTCTCGGACCGAGCCGGGCCCAGAGCAAGGGCTGCGCAGGGTGGAGCAAACGGCCCGACTGCGCCCTCCGACCCGGGCTTACCATCTGCGGAAAGCCGACTACCTCGCCCGGCTTGGCGACCGCGCGTCGGCCGATCGCGAGCGCAGCGCGGCCGAGCGCGTGCAGCCGACGACGGCGTCCGAGCACTTCCTCGCCGGCCACGAGCGTTACAAGCAACGGGAGCCGATCGCCGCGATCCGGTGTTTCAACGACGCGCTCCGCCTCCAGCCCGACCACTTCTGGGCCCAGTGCCTCTCTGCCATCTGCTGGTTGCAGCTCAAGCGGCCGGTGGAAGCCGGCGCCGGGTTGAACGCGTGCCTCAAGCGCGACCCGGAATTCGCATGGCTCTATATCCTTCGAGGATTCGCCTCGAGCTTGATTCCGCCGAGCGCCGGGCCAGAGGAGGTCGCCATCCGGTACGAAGCCGCTCAATCCGACTACCGCGTCGCGATGGAATTGCTCGGGCGCAAGCCAAACGACGACCTGCGTTACATCGTTCTGGTGAATCGCGGCGTCCTCCGGTTTCAGCATGCCATGCTTGAAGAGTCGGCCAAGGATCTCCAGGCGGCGATCCGGCTCAACGACCGTTCATCCCAGGCATATGCCGAGCTGGCGATCGTCTACCGCAAGCAGGGCAAGCTCGACGAGGCTGCGGATCAGTTCAGCCGGGCGATCGAGCGGCGGCCAGACTACGCCGCCCTGTACCGCCGGGCCGACGTCGTACTTGCGCGCAGGGCCTCGACCGCTGCGCAGCGTGTTCAGGCTTTGGAAGACCTGGATCGTGCGATCGAGCTGGAGACGCTGGACAAGCCGATGCTGGCGCTCGACCACACCAATCGGGGCCGGCTGCTGGCCCTCGACCATCGCGACGCCGACGCCCTGGCAGCCTGGGACGCCGCGCTCGCGGTCGACGGTGAATACCCCGAGGCACACCGCCTGCGGCTCGATCTCCAGCTCAAGCGGAAAGAGTACGACGACGTCCTCCGGTCTTGCGATGCGCTCATCGCCCGGTCGCAGGCGACGCCCGCGATTTACGAGCTGCGCGGCCTGGCCCGCGCCGAGCTCAAAGACTTCCCCGGCGCCATCGACGACCTGACGAATGCGATGGCCCGGCGGCCGGACCGCGCCGCGCTCTTGAGCCGGCGGGGCTGGCTCTACGTCGTCGCGGAGGCGCCCCGGCTGGCGCTCCACGACTTCGAGGCGGCGATCGGGCTCGATCCGCGCTCGGCGACGCGTACAACGGCCGTGGTTTCGCCCGTCTCCGCTTCGGTGAGCATCGCGATGCCGTGGCCGATGCCGAGAAGGCGCTCGGCCTCGGCGAGCCGACTCCCCATCTCATGTACAACGCCGCGCGGGTCTATGCGCTGGCGGCCGTGGTCGTCGCGGGTGACGTCCGGAAGAAGGGTCCCGAGGCCGCGACCCTGGTGGCCCGCTACCAGGACCGCGCCACGGGCTTGCTCCGCGACGCGCTGAAGCGGATGCCGGACGAAGATCGCGCGTTGTTCTGGCGCGACATTGTTCCCACCGACCCCGCGCTGCGAACGCTCCGTCGCCGCCTGTCGACCGGTGACATCTCGGGCGATCGCCAGAAATCGCCCCTCCCCCCCGGGGGAAGCGGCTGGCCGAAGGCCGGGTGAGGGGTTGCGACGGTGTGTAGCCGAGCCGCCCAGTGTTGGGCGCGGGTTTGCTGACTCCGCGCTTCTCAGACCGAATGGTCTCCAACCATGGAAGGGTGGCCGAACGCCGGCTAAGCGGGCCGAGGAATAGTGGCCAGTGGTCAGGCAAGCGATGCCTGCGGCGGTTTGAACGACTGACGACAGACAACGGACAAAGCAATGATCACTTCTCTCCGCCCCATGCCACACACCGGCTCCGCGTCTCGCCGGCTCAGTCGACGGCGTCGACGAAGAGTTCCTCCCGCGCTGTTCAGCGGCACGATCTTCCGCCGCCGCCCCCGCCTGGAGGCGATGGAGGACCGCACGCTTCTTTCCACCTTCGTGGTGAGCAACACTGGCGATAGCGGTCCCGGCTCATTCCGGCAGGCGATCCTCGATTCCAATGCCGCCACCGATCAACCCAAAGCGATCGACTTCGACATCCCGGGTCCTGGTATCCACACGATCGAGCCGGTGTCTGCATTGCCGACAATTACCTCGGCCGTTCTCATCGACGGCTTCTCCCAGCCGGGATACAGCGGCACGCCGCTGATCGAACTGAACGGCAGCAAAGCTGCTTCCCCGATCGGCCTGATCATGGCGGGTTCGAACAGTACCGTCCGTGGCTTGGACATCGGCGAATATTCCGGCACCGGCGTCGCACTCGAGGGAGCCGGCGGCGATTTGATCGAAGCCAACGTTTTGGGGGCGGATCCCACAGGATCCTATCCGCTCCCCGATGGTTTCGGCGTTTCGATCAATGCCAACAATAACACGATCGGCGGTTCGGCTGCCGCGGGCAACCTGATCGCCTTCAATACCGGCCCGGGCGTTAACACGCTGGGCAGCGGCAACACGATCACTGGCAACCGAATTTTTTCCAATGACATCCCCCCAGCACCTAGCCGTGCGGGCAGCCTCGATTTTGGGCTCAGTCACTTCGGATTTACCGATGTAAGTCTGCCCTACAACCTGGTCGACGGTCCCGAGCAGAGCGAGACCCTCGAGGCCTGGTTCAAGACCGAAGGCACCTTTCCCATCGGCGGTGTCATTTTTGGATATCAGTCGGCAAGCGCAGATTCAGGTGCATTTCCTGCTAATGGATGGGTTCCCTCTCTCTATGTCGTCATCGACGGCAAGCTCCGCGGCGGTTTGTATGACACGGATTCAAGCTCCATCCAGCAGGTCACGTCGAACGAGGCCGTCGACGACTTTGACTGGCACAACGCCGCACTCGTGTACGACGGTGATTCCCGAACTTTGACGCTCTACCTGGACGGCCAGCTAGTGGGTTCTGTGTTCGGTTCGCGCGAAATCATCGCTGGCAGTTTTGATCAGATTGGGGCCGGTTTTACGACCAACTGGCCTGCCACATACGACGGATGGGATTCGTTCTCCGGTGACATCGATGACGTTCGCATCTGGAGCGAAGCACGCTCGGCCGGCGACATCAGCCGGGATATGTTCAGGGCGACCGACAGCACCGATCCAGGGCTTGTGGCGTATTACCCCTTTGATGAAGGCCACGGTCTAACCGCGCACGACCAGACGCCCAACCACAACGATGGCACGCTGACGGGGGTAGACAGCGCGATCCCGACGTGGGTGATTAACAGCGGCGAGGCGATCGACCACACCGATTCCTATGGTGATCAACGTCTCCCTACGAACTTCCCCGTCCTCGTAAGGACCGCTGGCGGCGGGCTACGCGGCTGGTTTGGCGGAACCGCACCCGACACGACGATTTCCGTCGAGTTCTTCGCCAGTGCCGGATACGGTCTTGACGGCGCAGGCCAAGCTGAGTTCGTACTGGGGTCAATCGATGTGACAACCAACGACCAAGGCCAAGCAGAGTTCGACGTCCCATTCACGCCGCCGGCCGATTTTCCGGTCGTCACGGCCACTGCGACCGATTCTCATGGTACCACTTCCCAGGTCTCGGCCGAGCGACAAGCGAGCTTTGACGTACCGCAGCAGTACGTGCGCATTGTCCCCGGTCAATCGGTGGTCCTTTCATCCGACGCGGGCAACAGCATTTCGTTGCATGACCCCAAAGCCGGACCGCTTGACCCGGTGTGGAATCTCACGCTCTCGGCTCCGATCGGTACGCTGACGCTCTCGAGTCTCGCCGGCCTGGCCGGCTCGGGAAACGGCACCAGCACCTTGAGCTATTCCGGTGCTCTCTCAGATCTGAACGCCGCCCTGGACGGTTTGATCTATAGGGCGCCGCCGGATGGTGCCGGCAAGGTCACGATTAGCCTGAATGGCCAGTCGTACGGCGCGTCGTCGCTCTCGAGTTCCGTCATCCTGACCGACGGCGTGTTCTCAGTCACAACCACCGCCGATAGCGGTCCGGGCTCATTTCGTCAGGCGATCCTCGACGCCGACGCGACTCCTGGAACGACTTCCATTGATTTCGACATTCCCGGCGCAGGCGTGCAGACCATCACCCCTCTGACCGCGCTGCCCGCAATCACCGGCACCGTCACGATTGACGGCTTCTCGCAGCCGGGATACGCGCATACTCCCTTGATCGCGCTCAGCGGCAGCCTGGCCGGCGACGCCGACGGCCTGGCCGTCACCGGGGCAAACACAACCGTCCGCGGCCTCGACATCGGCGATTTCCCGTTTGGAGCCGGCATTTCCATCGCAGGGCCAGGAGCAAGTGGCAACCTCATCATTGATGATGTGATCGGCACCGACGCCGCGGGAACGACACGCCTGCCCAATGGCCCGGGCGTTCAGATCTCGGACGGCGCGCACGACAATACCGTGGGCGGAACGGACCCCGCGTTTGGCAATCTGAGTGCCGACAACCTTGGCGCGGGGGTCGTGGTCACCGATGACGGCTCGATCGATAACCGGATCAACGGTAATCGCATTTTCGGCAACGGCCGGACTGGCCTGAGCTTCGACGGCGAAAACGGCAAGGTCGACGTGCCAGGCGACGCTAGCCTGCAATTTACAGCCGAGCAAAGCTATTCGCTGTCGGCCTGGGTGGACGTTCCCTCGTTGCCGAGCCAGTGGAGCGGCATCGTGACCAAATCAGGTGATCAATCGCGCTGGTATGGCTTGTTGATCAGCGACACAGACAGGTGGGTCGCCGGCGGACCGATCGACATTTACGGGCCGGCTGTCACTCTCGGCTGGCATTACCTCGCAATAGTGCAGGACGCGGCGAACGGTACCCGCACGCTATATCTTGACGGCGCAGCCGTGTCAACCGGTCCCGCGCAGGATGGCAGCAGCGCCGGCAACTTTGTGATCGGCGGCAACGTCGCGGCCCCAGAGTCCTTTGACGGCGAAGTCGGCTCGCTGGCTCTTTGGAGCATCGCGCTCTCGCCCGGGCAACTGAGCACGGATATGACCGCGGCGGTCACCGGGCAAGAACCCGGTCTCCAGGCGTATTACAACTTTGACGAGGGTCGTGGGCTAATCGTTCACGACCTGACACCAAATCACCACGACGGCACACTTGAAAGTGTCAGCGGGTCTGCGCTGCCGATCTGGACCAGCAGCGAGATGGCGATCGATCTGGGCGCCGACGGCACGACCGTGAACAGTGCCGCGCCCAGACAGGGCCCAAACAATTTCCAGAATTTCCCGGCGTTCGTGATCGCGACCGCCGGCCATATGGAGGGCTGGCTTGGTGGCAGCATTCCCAGCACGACCTTTCGTCTCGACTTTTTCGCAAGTCCGTCTTACGGGCCATCGGCCCTGGGTGAAGCCCAGGACTACCTCGGCTCTATGAACGTGACGACCGATGAACAGGGCCAGGTCATTTTCGACATTCCGTTCACGGCACCGGCCGGGCTGCCGGCGATCACAGCCACGGCGACTGATCCCGACGGAAACACCTCCGAGGTCTCCGCCCCTCGACAAGCCGTCCTTCAGGCGCCGACTCACTATATTCGCGCAGTCGACGGGCACTCGGTCGTTTTCTCGGCCGGCGGGGGTGACGCCATCACCCTGACAGACCCGGAGGCCGGACCTCTACAGGCTCAATGGGACGTCTCAATATCGGCCACGGATGGAACGCTGCAACTGTCGACGCAGACGCCCCGAACTGGTCAGGAAACGGGACAGATACACTGCAGCATCAAGGACTGCTGTCGTCTCTGAACGCGGCGCTGGCGGGATTGATCTTCACGCCGTCGCCTGACTTTCATGGCAATAGTACGCTCACGGTGAATGCCGTATCCGGCGCTGCCGCACCGTTCTCGACGGTCGTGCCAGCCACCACCGACGGTGTTTTCATCGTCTCGACGACTGCCGATCATGGGGCCGGAACTCTTCGCCAGGCGATCCTCGATTCCAATGATGCCACGGGCGGCAGTAACACGATCGACTTCGCGATACCAGGAGCCGGTGTCAAGACGATTGAACTAGATTCGCCGTTGCCTCGGGTTACCAGCACCGTCTTGATCAATGGCTTCTCGCAAGCGGGCAACGTCGGGGAACCCTCAATCGCGCTGGCCTCGCAGGTGCCCGATAGACCCGACGAGCTGACCCTGAGCGGCCACGACTTTACCGTCCGCGGAGTGGCAATCAGCGGCATCTCGCTCGAATCCAGTACCCTCCAAGCAGTGCTCACACTCCAGCCCGGTATTCTCCAACCAGGCCAGACGGGCGAAATCGATTCGTACCGGATCGATTTGTCCGCCGAAGGCCTGCTGATCGCGAGAGTAATTCCAGATGGCCTGGTAACCAACCTCTCATTACTCAATGCGCAAGGCCATGTGCTCGCCCGGAGCGACGGTCTCTCGTTGGGAAATGCCGATGACCTGCTCGACCAGCACATGGCGGCCGGGACCTACTTTCTGCAGGTCGATAGCGCCGGCGGCACGGGAACCTACGTCCTGACGATGAGCCAGGTCGACTCAACCTTGCCATTCGCGCCGCTGAATTCCGGCGCCTACGACATGGTTTCTGGTGATTTTAATCGCGACGGAAAAGCCGACCTCATCTGGATGTACGGCAGTGAGGCGACGATGTCCGTGGTTCTCGGCAATGGTGACGGGACATTTCAGCCGCCCAAGAGCTACAGTCTTGCCTTCGCATTGGCAAACCCGTTGATGGTGACGGGTGATTTTAATGACGATGGTCGACTCGACTTCGCTGCGCTCGACTGGTATTCCAACGAGATTGCCATCTTTTTCGGCAATGGAGACGGAACGTTCCAGCCGAAACCAACCTATTTTACGCAGGACGTCGCGGCCTCGATTGTGGCGGCCGACTTCAACGGTGACGGCCGTACCGATCTGGCCATCACCCACAATTACGACGATGGCCTGACAGACTATTCCTCCAATGAGGTCTTCGTCCTGCTGAGCAATGGAGACGGTACGTTTCAAACGGTCTCGACCCGTCCTGGAGTGTTTTTCCCGGAGTTCTTGGTGGCGGGCGACTTCAACGGCGACGGCAAGACCGACCTGGGAGTCAGCTCTGGCTCGATGGGCGAGTGTCTTCTACTCGGCAATGGCGACGGCACGTTTCAACCGAGCTTGGACTTCGGAAACGATTTATTCACAGGGTTGCTCCAGGCAGGCGATTTCAACGGAGACCACAAGCTCGACATGCTCACAGACCAGGGAGTACTCCTGGGCAACGGCGACGGCACGTTCCAGCAGCCAATCCCTTATGTCGGGTCCGCCGCCTTGACCGGTGATTTTAATGGCGACGGAAAGCTTGACTTAATCACGGATGAAAACGTGTTCCTAGGTAATGGGGACGGCACGTTCCGAAAGTCGGTTCCGTTTTCGGGGACGCCTCTGTTGACTGCGGATTTCAACGGCGATGGCAAGCTCGACCTCGCAAACGACTACACCAGCGGCGTGGATGCGATTCAGCTGGGAAAGGGTGACGGTACGTTCTTCAATGCGCCCACCAATCCAACGGGGATATTGCCGGTATTCGTAGTAACAGGTGATTTCAACGGCGACGGCCGTTTGGACCTGGCAACCGCCAACGAAGAGGACGACCGCGGCGGTATCTCCGTGTTGCTCGGTAATGGCGACGGCACACTCCAGACGCCGTTGTTCGTACCGGGAATTGCTGAATCATCGCTCTTGGCTGGCGACTTCAACCGCGACGGCCGGACCGACTTGGTCGCCGCGGGCTATAGTGGGATCGAGATCCTGCTGGGCGACGGCGACGGCACGTTCCAGCCAGGGCACTTTCTCCGAAAAACCACATCTGCCACCAGTCGGCTCATCGCGCGCGACTTGAATGGCGACGGCCGCCTCGATCTCGCCGTGCTGGACGGGTACCAGGTGCAGGTCTTCCTGGGCAAAGGCGACGGCACGTTCCAGCCCGCCGTCGCCTACGCGGCCGGCGCCAGCGCCGGAGACCTCGTCGCCGGCGATTTTAGTGCTTTCGGTTCCGCCGTCGAGGGAGACTTTAACGGAGACGGACGTGACGATCAGATCTCAGTGGATTTCTACGGTGACCAGGTGTCGATAAGTCTGAACAATGGCAACGGTGAGTTTCTCGACAGTAGCCTCGTCGCCGACAAGCCCCTTGCGAAGCCCCTGGTCACCGACGTCAACGGCGACGGCGCTCTCGATGTCTTCATCATCGATTCTCGCGGGAATATTCTCTATCGCCAGGGAATTCTCGGAGAACCGGGCTCATTTGAGTCGCCGATCACCGTCAACCCGCAATCCCCCTCGCGCGACATCACCTGGGTCGCGGCCACCGCGCAGGGTCCGATGCTGGCCAGCGTCGACGCCCAGGACAACAACGTTTCGTTCTACGCCTTTCGCAACGGCAGCTTCACCCTGGTCGGCACGCGCCGACCGGCGGATTGCCGGGCCAGGTCATTGCCGCCGATCTCACAGGCGATGGTCTGGACGACCTGGTGGTGCGTAACGACGGCGACGGCACTCTCTCGGTGTTCTTCAGCACCAGCTTCACCGGTCCCATCGATCCTCGGTTCATTTCGGTTGGCTTCCGCGCACCGGTCACTCTCGCCGTCGGACTTGGCGTCTCCGATGTCGAGGCCATCGATACCACGGGCAACGGCAAGCTCGATCTCGTTGTCTCCAACAGGGCGACGGGCCAGGTTAGCGTGCTGCGCAACCTCGGCGATTCGACCTTTGCTGCGCCAGTCCCGTACCGGGCGGGGACAGGCCTTTCCGGAATCGACGCCAGCTCTGGATCGCCGGTGGTCCGCAGCCTGGAAGGAACCTCGGGTGTCGCCGCCGCGTCCTTCACGACCGGGGCCCCCGTTGACCTGGTGGCAACAAACCCCGGTTCAGACGCTGTCACTGTGCTGGCGGGGCTCGGGCAAGGTCGCTTTGCCAATCCCGTCGCGCTCCCGACCGTTAACACAGGCCTCGAGGTCCTTCGAGTAGCCGACTTGGATCGTGACGGCGTCTCGGATCTGGTGATCCTGGAAGCAGGCGGCGTAAGCATCGAGCTGGGAAACGGCCAAGGCGGGTTCTCACCTCCGGTCACCTACAACGCAGGCTCCGAGCCCAGTGGCCTCGCCGTCGCCGATATCGATCGGGACGGCCGGCTCGACCTCTTGATCGGCAACGCGGCCGGCGACGTCTTGATCCTCACCGGCAATGGCGACGGAACTTTCCGTCCCTTCGAGCCGGTCAAGGATTTCATTGCGCTGGCGGTGGCCGACCTCAAGGGCGACGGCGTCTCCGACTTTGTTTTCGCCAATCAGTCATTGAGCAAGGTCACGGTCGTGTACGGGTCAACGAACCAGGGCTCGGCCGGTCGAAAGGTCGTCGGCAGCCAGGCTACCGGTTTGCTCGCCCCGGGTGCCGTCAAAGCGGCCGACATGAATGGAGACGGCATTCCTGACCTGATCGTCGCCAACAGCGGCGGCAACGACGTCTTGATCTATCCAGGCCTGGGCGATGGCCAGTTCGGCCCGCCCGTCGGCGGCACCGAGGGCTTTGCAGTGGGCACCGACCCCACCGGCCTGACGGTCGCCGACTTGAACGGGCAGCCCGACCTGATCGTCGCCAATACCGGCTCCAACGACATCACCGTATTGCTGGGTCAGGGCACCGGGTCGGCGTGGACCATGACCAACGGTCCGCGATTGACCGCCGGTTATGGGCCCGTGGCCACGGCAGTCGGCGACTTCAATCACGACGGCAAGCTCGACATTGCGGTCAGCAATAGCCAGTCCAATAACGTGACATTGTTGCCGGGCCTGGGTCAGGGCTTCTTCGACGATCAAAATCCCACGACATTGCCCGTGGGCCAAACGCCGGGCCCGATTTTTGTCGACCCTTTTCATAACGGCACCAACGACCTGCTGACAGTCAACGCCGGTTCCAATGATCTGACCTTGATCTCCGGTTTTGACGGACCGGACCCGGTAACCACCACAATCTCGTCTGGCGGGCTCGACCCGGTGACGGCGTTCGCGTTCGACTCCGGTGCTGGCTTCGACGACCTCGTGGTCGGCAACGCCGGCGACGGCGAGCTGGCTCTTCGAAGGGGGTCCCGACGGCCTGAGCCTGTTGTCGGATACTAGCAATCCCAACCTTCCCGATCCGACGGCCCTGGCGTTTTCGGCGCTCACCGGCGGCAACGTTCAGTTCTACGCGGCCACGGCCGGCCGCGAGTCGGCCGAGCTGGTGGCGCTCTCCCTCAGCGTCGGGCCGTCAACGGTCGGCCGAGCCCCGTGCCGCCGGAATCCAGCCCGGGCGCTCAACTGGTGCGCTCGACGAGTCGTCGCTGCCACTGGTGGCGACGGTGCTGACGCTCACGATCTCATCGTCGGGAGAGGAGCTGAGCTTCGAGCTGGTGGAGACAGAGGCCACGGCGGTGGCCGCGTTCTTGCCGGGCACGGCCGTCTCCGTGGGCCAAAGTTTGTCGTCCGAAGGGCGCGGCAGCCGGGGTGGCGACGACCAATGGGAAGCGGAGGTGTCGGGGGCAAGCGTCGCCGGCGCGGTCCCCGCGGTCATCGCACCCTGGCAACGCTTGGTCATCGGTCTCGACGAGGCGATCCAGCAGTTTCACCGCGAGAACCCCAACGGAGTCTCCGGCCCGCCGGCTCGCGACCCGGCCGGCGACCGCCCCGATTCGCCGCCCCCGGCGGGCGTGCCCGCCCAGGCGCGCCCTCGAGCTTGAAATCGGGCACCAACCCGCTTCCCAACGGCGGCGATCGCGATGCGACACAGAACACGAGACCCAGCACCCCGGTCGAGGTCATCGATGCGGTCATCCAGATCATGTGGGCTGAAGACAGGGCCAGCGACAGCCGAGAGCGGCTCGCTCACACGCCAGGGCGGTCGAATGACTCGGCGCTCGCCTTCGCCCGGCCGGTCATCACGTATTCCCCGCGGCTCGCTTGCACTCGTTGAAATCGTAGGCGAGCGGAAGCCCGTCACATGGTCCGAGCTTCCCCTCGTCGACGTCAACCGCGGACTACGCGAGATCCTTCCGCCCGTGTGCGAGCCCGGTATGGACGAACCGGTGCTGGCCGCGACGTCCCTGTGCATCGTCACGATGGCGACGCATTGGGGTCATGCGTGCCGATGGCTGCGCACGGACCGGCCGGGATGGCCAGGCAGGGTGTGGATTCCTGTTCGGCGGCGCCGATGCCGACCCCGACCCGACGGCCGACTTGAGGTCCACCACAGTGGTGAACCGCGAACCGCTCTCCAGTGGCGAGCTAAGTCGGTCGACCGGGCGGCGGAATAGTGGCCAGTGGTCGGGCAGGCGATGACTGCGGCTGTCTTAACGACGGACGACGGACAACGGACAAAACAATGATCACTTCTCCCGCCTCGTGCCACAAACCGGCTCCGCGTCTTGCCGGCCCAGCCGCCGGCGTCGACGAAGAGTTCCTCCCGCGTTGTTCAGCGGGACGCTCTTCCGTCGCCGCCCCCGCGTGGAAGTGATGGAGGACCGGATGCTCCTTTCCACCTTCGTGGTGAGCAACACCGGCGATAGCGGACCGGGCACATTCCGGCAGGCCATCCTCGATTCCAACGCGGCCACGGGTCAGTCCAACACGATCGACTTCGATATCCCCGAATCCTGGTGTTCACACGATCGAGCCGGTGTCTACATTGCCGGCGATTACTTCGGCCGTTCTGGTCGATGGCTTCTCGCAGCCGGGGTACAGCGGCACGCCGCTGATCGAACTTAACGGCAGCCAATTTGGCGACAATTCCTCCAGCGACGGCCTGACCATTTCCGGCTCGGGCGTCGTCGTCCGCGGCCTGGACATCACTGAGTTTTCTCTGCGCCGGCGTCCTACTCAGCGGCGCCCAGGCGACCGGCAACTCGATCGAAGCCAACGTGATCGGCGCCGATCCCACCGGATCCTATCCGCGCCCGAATGGTTTCGGCGTTTGGATCGTGCTAGCCCGTAACAACACGATCGGAGGTGCTGCCGCTGCAGGAAACCTGATCGCTTTCAACACCGGCCCAGGTATTGACTTTGCGGGCGGCGGCGACAACCAGATCATCGGCAACCGAGTCTTTTCCGAACGACATCCTCGGAGCGAGCCCTGCGAGCAGCCTCGATTTTGGTCTCACTCACTTCGGATTTACCGATGTAAGCCTCCCCTACAACTTGGTCGACGGTGCCGAGCACAGCGAGACCCTCGAGGCCTGGTTTAAGACCCAGACTGGCGTCGGCAGCGGTGTTATTTTTGGTTATCAGTCGACGAGCGCAGTGTCAGGTGCATACCCCTCCAACGGATGGGTTCCGACGCTCTATGTCGGCACCGACGGCGATCTCCATGGCGGCATGTTTGACACGGATTCAAGCTCCATCGAGCAGGTTGCGTCGAAGGTCGCCGTCAACGATTTTGCTTGGCACAACGCCGCCCTCGTATACGACGGCGATTCCCGAACATTGACACTCTACCTGGATGGCCAGCTTGTGGGTTCTGTGTTCGGTTCTCGCGAAATCATCGCTGGCAGTTTCGATCAGATTGGGGCCGGTTTTACTACCAACTGGCCAGCCACAATCTCCGGATGGGAGTCCTTCGCCGGTGACATCGACGACGTTCGCATCTGGAGCGAAGCGCTGCCTGGCCGACGACATCAGCCGGGATATGTTCACGGTGCCGAGCAGTTCCGATCCCGGGCTTGTGGCTTATTACCCCTTTGATGAAGGCCACGGTTTAATCGCACACGACCAAACGCCCAACCACAACGATGCCACGCTGACAGGGTTATACAGCGCGACTCCGACATGGGTGATTAATAGCGGCGAGGCGATCGACCACATCGTCGATGTCTATGGTGATCGCTCCCAGCCTCAGAACTTCCCAGTCCTCGTAAGGACCGCTGGCGGCGGGCTGCGCGGCTGGTTTGGCGGAACCACACCCGACACGACGATTCCCGTCGAGTTCTTCGCCAGTGCCGGCTACGGACTTGGCGGCGCGGGCCAAGCTGACGTCGTACTCGGGTCAATCGAAGCGACCACCAACGACCAAGGCCAGGCCGAGTTCGACGTCCCATTCACGGCGCCGGCCGGTTTTCCGGTCATCACGGCCACGGCGACCGATTCCCAGGGCAACACTTCCCAGCTCTCGGCCGAGCGACAAGCCACCTTTGACGTTTCCCAAGAATACGTGCGCATCGTCCCCGGTCAACCGCTGGTCCTTTCGTCGCAGGCGGGCAATAGCATCTCGTTGCATGAACCCCAAGCCGGACCGCTCGACCCAGAGTGGAATCTCATGCTTTCGGTCCCGACCGGTACGCTGACGCTCTCGAGTCTCGCCGGCCTGGCCGGCTCGGGAAACGGCGCCAGCACCTTGAGCTATTCCGGTGCTCTCTCGAATCTCAACGCCGCCCTGGACGGTTTGATCTATAGGGCGCCGCCGGACGGCGCCGGCAAGGTCACGATTAGCCTGAATGGGCAATCGTACGGTGCTTCGTCGCTCGCGGGTTCTGTGACACTGACCGACGGTGTGTTCTCGGTCACAACCACCGCCGACAGCGGTCCGGGCTCATTTCGTCAGGCGATCCTCGACGCCGACTTGACTCCGGGAACGGCTGCGATCGATTTCGACATTCCCGGCGCAGGCGTGCAGACCATCATCCCGCTGACCGCGCTACCCGCGATCACTGGCAGCGTCACGGTCGACGGCTTCTCGCAGCCGGGATACGCCCATTCTCCCTTGATCGCGCTCATCGGCAGCGTGGCTGGCGACGCCGACGGTCTGACCATCACCGGGGCCAACACAACGGTCCGTGGCCTCGATATCGGCGATTTCCCGTTCGGACCGGGCATTGCCATCCAAGGGCCGGGAGCGAGCGGCAACCTCATCATAGATGACGTGATCGGCACCGACGCCACCGGGACGACACGCATGCCCAATGGCCCCGGCATCGAGATCTCGGCGCGGCACACGACAACACCGTGGGCGGAACGGACCCCGCTTTTGGCAATCTGATTGCCGACAACCTCGCTGCGGGGGTCGTGGTCACCGATGACGGCTCGATCGATAACCGGATCAACGGCAATCGCATATTCGGCAACGGCCGGACTGGCCTGAGCTTCGACTCGGCGAGCAGCCCTGTCGAGGTGCCTGGCGCCCTGGCCTGGGATTCTCGGCCGAGCAAAGCTTTACCCTGTCGGCCTGGGTGGACGTTCCCGCGTTGCCGAGCCAGTGGAGCGATATTGTGACCAGCTCCGGCGATCAAGCGCCGTCGTACGGCTTGTTGATCAGCGACACGGATAGGTGGGTCGCCGGCGGACCGATTGACATTTACGGGCCGGCGGTCACCATCGGCTGGCACGACGTCGCGATCGTCCAGAACGCGGCCGTCGGCACGCGGCACCCTGTTTCTTGACGGTGCAGCCGTGTCGAGCGGGCCCGCGGAGGATGGCAACGGCGCCGACAACTTTGTGATCGGGGGATCCAATGCGGCCCCCGAATCCTTTGACGGCGAAGTCAGCTCGCTGGCTCTTTGGAGCGTTGCGCTTTCGCCTGGGCAGCTCAGTGCGGAAATGACCGCGGCGGTCACCGGGCAAGAGCCCGGTCTCGAGGCGTTTTACAACTTCGACGAGGGGCGTGGGCTAATCGTCCGCGACCTGACACCAAATCACCACGACGGCACCCTCGAAGCCGCCAGCGGGTCTACGCTGCCGATCTGGACCAGCAGCGAGATGGCGATCGATCTGGGCGCCGACGGCACCACGGTCAACGGTGCCGCGCCAGACAGGGCCCAAACAATCTCCAGAACTTCCCGGCGTTCGTGATGACGAGCGCCGGCCACTGGGAGGGCTGGCTGGGTGGCAGCAACCCAAGCACGACCCTTCGTCTCGAATTTTTCGCAAGTCCGTCCTACGGGCCATCCGGCCTGGGTGAAGCCCAGGACTACCTGGGCTCGATGAACGTTACGACCGATGACCAGGGTCAGGTCATTTTCGACATTCCGTTCACGACACCGGCCGGCCTGCCGGCGATCACAGCCACGGCGACTGATCCCGAGGGAAACACCTCCGAGGTCTCCGCCCCGCGACAAGCCGTCCTTCAAGCGCCAACTCACTATGATCGCGATGTCGCCGGGCAGTCGGTTGTTTTCTCGGCCGGCGACGGTGACGCCATCGCCCTGACGGACCCGGAGGCCGGACCTCTCCAGGCTCAATGGGACGTCGCAATATCGGCTGCCGACGGTACGCTGCAACTGTCAACGCAGAACGGCCCGAATTGGTCAGGTAACGGGACAGGAAAACTCATCTATCATGGGCCGCTCTCGTCGCTCAACGCGGTGTTGGCGGGATTGATCTTCACGCCGTTGCCTGGGTTTCACGGCAATCGTACGCTCACGGTGAATGCTGTATCCGACGCTGCCGCACCAATCTCGACGGTCGTGCCAGCCATCACCGACGGTGTGTTCGTCGTCTCGACGAGTACCGATCATGGGCCCGGAACTCTGCGTCAGGCGATCCTCGATTCCAACGCTGCCACGGGCGGCAGTAACACGATCGACTTTGCGATAGCTGGAGACGGTGTCCAGACGATTGAACTGGACTCGCCGTTGCCGCGCGTTTCCAACGCCGTCTTGATCGATGGCTTCTCTCAAGCGGGCGATGTCGTGGGCTCGTCTATATTGCTGGCCACGCAGGGGCCCGATAGACCGGACGAACTGACACTGAGCGGCTACGACGTTACCGTCCGCGGAGTGGCGATAAGCAGCGTCTTGCTCGAATCCAATACCCTCCGAGCGACACTTACACTCCAGACCGGCATTCTCCAACCAGGCCAGAGCGGCGAAGTCGATTCGTATCAGATCGATATGTCCGCCGAAGGCCTGCTGATCGCGAAAGTAATACCCGATGGCCTGGTAACCAGACTTTCCTTACTCGATGCGCAAGGCCATGTGCTCGCCCGAAGCGACGGTCTCTCGTTAGGCAATGCCAATGATCTGCTCGACCAGCACATGCCGGCCGGGACCTACTTTCTGCAAGTCGAAAGCGCCCGCGGCGCAGGTTCCTACGCCCTGACGTTGAGCCAGGCCGACTCAAACTTGCCCTTTACGCCGCTGAATTCCAGCGCCTATGAGACGGCTTCTGGTGATTTCAATGGCGATGGAAAAATCGACCTCATCTGGATGTACGGCAGCCAGGCGACGATGTCCGTGCTTCTCGGCAACGGTGACGGAACATTTCAGCCCGCCAAAAACGACGAACTTGACTTTGCGTTCGCAAGCCCTGTGATGGTGACAGGTGATTTTAATGACGATGGTCGACTCGACTTAGCTGCGATCGACCAGTATTCCACCGACGTCGTCGTCTTTTTCGGCAATGGCGACGGAACGTTCCAGCCCGAACGAACCTATCTTACGCAGGACCCCGCGAACTGGATTGTGGCGGCCGACATCAATGGCGACGGCCGGACCGATCTGGCCGTGACTGATTATAACTACGACAAGGTCGTCGTCCTCCTAAGCAATGGAGACGGTACATTCCAACCGATTTCGACCGGTCCGGAAGTATCTGAACTCGGATTCGTGGTACCGGGCGATTTCAATGGCGACGGCAAAACCGACCTGCTCGTTGCGGGCGAGGGCGCGTCACTTCTGTTAGGCAACGGCGACGGCAGTTTTCAACCGGGCTTGGACGTCGAAGACTTTTCGTCTGAAGACTTCCTCGGGGCGGGCGATTTCAACCGAGACGGCAAGCTCGACGTGGTTACGGATCAGGGAGTGCTCCTGGGTAACGGCGACGGCACCTTCCAGCAGCCAATCCCAATCTCTTACGTCGGCTACGTGGACCTGATCGCTGATTTTAACGGCGATGGCAACCCTGATCTACTTACGGAATACACCGTCCTCCTGGGTAACGGCGACGGCACGTTCGGGAAGGCGATTCCGTTTTTTGGCATCGCTCCAGGTCTAACTGCGGATTTCAATGGCGATGGCAAGTTTGACATAACCGAAGAAAACACCAGTGGCTCAATTAGTTCAATTCTGCTGAGCAAAGGCGACGGTACCTTCCTGAATGCGCCCATCAATCCGACGGGCGTATTGCCGACGTTCGCAGTAGCGGTTGATTTCAACGGCGATGGCCGTATGGACTTGGCAACCGCCAACCAATTTGGCGATCTGGGCGGTATCTCCGTGTTGCTGGGTAATGGCGACGGCACGTTCGAGTTGCCGTTGTTTGTACCGGGAGTTGGTGAATCATCTCTCTTGGCTGGCGACTTCAACGGCGACGGCCGGACCGACTTGGTTGCCGCGGCTTTCGGTGGTGTCGAGATCCTGCTGGGAGACGGCGACGGCACGTTCCAGCCAGGGAATTATGTCCGGAAAGCCGCATCTGCCACCAGCCGGCTCATTGCGCGTGACTTGAATGGCGATCACCGGCTCGATCTGGCCGTGCTCGACGGTAAGCAGGTGGAGGTCTTTCTGGGCAAAGGCGACGGCACGTTCCAGCCTGCCATTGACTATGCTGCCGGCGCTAGCCCCGGTGACCTCGCTACGAGCGATTTTAATGGTTTCGGTTCCGCGGTCGCGGCCGATTTTAATGGCGACGGCCATAATGATCAAATTGTCATCAATTATTCATATGATTATGTATCAATTAAGCTGAGTAATGGTAATGGTCAGTTCCTCGACAGTAGCCTGGTCGCCGCCAAGCCGCTTGCCAATCCCCTGATCGCCGACGTCAACGGCGACGGCGCCATCGATGCCTTCATCATCGATTCTCGCGGAAATATCCTCTATCGCCAAGGAATTCTCGGAGAACCGGGCACATTCGAGTCGCCGGTCACCGTCAACCCGCAATCCCCCTCGCGCGACATCACCTGGGTGGCGGCCACCGCGCAGGGTCCGATGCTGGCCAGCGTCGACGCCCAGGACAACAACGTTTCGTTCTACGCCTTTCGCAACGGCAGCTTCATCCTGGTCGGCACGCGCGCGACCGGCGGATTGCCGGGCCAGGTCATTGCCGCCGATCTCACAGGCGATGGTCTGGACGACCTGGTATTGCGTAACGACGGTGTCGGCACTCTCTCCGTATTCTTCAGCACCAGCTTCACGGGTCCCGTCGATCCTCGGTTCATTTCGGTTGACTTCGGGGCGCCGGTCACTCTCGCCGTCGGACTCGGTGTCTCCGATGTCGAGGCCATCGATACCACGGGCAACGGCAAGCTCGATCTCGTTGTCTCCAACAGGTCGACGGGCCAGGTCAGCGTGCTGCGCAACCTGGGCGATTCGACCTTTGCCGCGCCAGTCCCGTACCGGGCGGGGACAGGCCTTTCCGGAATCGACGCCAGCTCTGGATCGCCGGTGGTCCAAAGCCTGGAAGGAACCTCGGGCGTCGCGGCCGCGTCCTTCACGACCGGTGCCCCTGTTGACCTGGTGGCAACCAACTCCGGTTCAGACGCTGTCGCTGTGCTGGCGGGTCTCGGGCAAGGTCGCTTTGCCAATCCTGTCGCGCTCCCGACCGTTAATACAGGCCTGGAGGTCCTTCGAGTAGCCGACTTGAATCGTGACGGCGTCTCGGATTTGGTGATCCTGGGAGGTGAAGGCGTCAGCATCGAGCTGGGGAACGGTGAAGGGGGGTTCGCGCCGCCGGTCACCTACAATGCCGGGTCCGAGCCCAGTGGCCTCGCCGTCGCCGATATCGATCGGGACGGCCGGCCTGACCTCTTGATCGGCAACGCGGTGGGCGACGTCTTGATCCTCACGGGCAATGGCGACGGAACTTTCCGTCCCTTCGAGCCGGTCAAGCAATTTATCGCGCTGGCGGTGGCCGATCTCAAGGGCGACGGCGTCTCCGACTTCGTTTTCGCGAACCAGTCACTGAGCAAGGTCACGGTCGTCTACGGCGCAACGAAGCAGAGCTCGGCCAGTCGACAGGTCGTCGGCACGCAGGCCACCGGATTGCTCGCCCCGGGTGCGGTCAAAGCGGCCGACATGAATGGCGACGGCATTCCTGACCTGATCGTCGCCAACAGCGGCGGCAACGACGTCTTGATCTATCCGGGCCTGGGCGATGGCCAGTTCGGCCCCCCCATCGGCGGCACCGAGGGCTTTGCAGTGGGCACCGACCCCACCGGCCTGACGGTCGCCGACTTGAACGGGCAGCCCGACCTGCTCGTCTCCAATACCGGCTCCAACGACATCACCGTATTGCTGGGTCAGGGCACCGGGTCGACTTGGACCATGACCGACGGTCCGCGATTGACCGCCGGTTATGGGCCAGTGGCCACGGCAGTCGGCGACTTCAATCACGACGGCAAGCTCGACATCGCGGTCAGCAACAGCCAGTCAAATAACGTCACATCATTGCCAGGCCGCGGACAGGGCTTCTTCGACGATCAAAATCCCACGACCCTGCCCGTGGGCCAAACGCCGGGCCCGATCTTTGTCGACCCGTTTCATAACGGCTCCAACGACCTGCTGACAGTCAACGCTGGTTCCAATGATCTGACCTTGATCTCCGGTTTTGACGGACCGGACCCGGTAACCACCACGATCTCGTCCGGCGGGCTCGACCCGGTGACGGCGTTCGCGTTCGACTCGGGTGCTGGCTTCGAAGACCTGGTGGTCGGCAACGCCGGCGATGGCGAGCTGGCGCTCTTCGAGGGGGGGCCCGACGGCCTGAGCCTGTTGTCGGATACTAGCAATCCCAACCTTCCCGATCCGACGGCCCTGGCGTTCTCGGCGCTCACCGGCGGCAACGTTCAGTTCTACGCGGCCACGGCCGGCCGCGAATCGGCCGAGCTGGTGGCGCTCTCCCTCAGCGTCGAGCCGTCAACGGTCGCGCCGAGCCCCGTGCCGCCGGAACAGAGCCCGGGCACTCAACTGGTGGCGCTCCACGAGTCGTCGCTGCCACTGGTGGCGACGGTGCTGACGCTCACGATCTCATCGTCGGGAGAGGAGCTGAGCTTCGAGCTGGTGGAGACAGAGGCCACGGCGGTGGCCGCGTTCTTGCCGGGGACAGCCGTCTCCGCGGGGCAAAGTTTGTCGACTCAGGGGCGCGGCAGCCCAGGTGGCGACGACGAACCAGAATCGGCGGCGCCGGGCATGAACGTCGCCGGCGCGGTCCCGTCGGTCATCGCTCCCTGGCAACGGTTGGTCATCGGTCTCGACGAGGCGATCCAGCAGTTTCACCGCGAGAACCCCAACGGAGTCGCCGGCCCGCCGGCTCGCGACCCGTCCGGCGAACGTCCCGATTCGCCGCCCCCGGCGGGCGTGCCCGCCCAGGGTGCGCCCCCAAGCCTGAAATCGGGCACCAACCCGCTTCCCAACGGCGGCGATCGCGATGCGACACAGAACACGAGACCCAGCACCCCGGTCGAAGTCCTCGACGCGGTGATCCAGATCATGTGGGCTGAAGACCGGGCCAGAGGCAGCCGAGCGCGGCTCGCTCACATGTCAGAACGTTGGCACGACGTGCTGCCACCCGCCCGGCCGTTGATCTCGTATTCCTAGCAGTTGCTCTCACCCGATCGATTCGTGGACGAGCCGAAGTCCGCGGCTGCGCTCCGAGCTCCGCCTCGTCGGCGTCGACCGCGGCGTACGCGAGTTCCTTCCACCCGTGCGCGAGCCGGGCATGGACGACCCGGTGCTGGCCGCGACGTCCCTGTTCGTCGCCACGATGGCGACGCATTGGGGGTATGCATGCCGATGGCAGCGCACTGACCGGCCGGGGTGGTCAGGGAGGGTGTGGCATCCTGTTCGGCGGCGCCGCGTCGTGATATAGTGGCGGCGCGCTGCGAGGCGCAGTCACGTCAATGTCCGGTCCGGTGGTGCTCCCGAATTGAGCATCGCCCGAGTTCTGGTGTCCGGCGCAGCGCCGCCGGCGTGTGAGAGTGCGCCGATGCCGGCTGACCGTGATGCCGATACCTCGCTCACCCTGCTGGAGCGGCTCCACAAGAACCCCGAGGACCCGCAGGCCTGGACGCTGTTCGTCGAGCGGTACCAGTCACGGATTCGCGGTTGGTGCTTGAGCTGGGGCTCGCAAGACTCCGACGCCGATGACGTCGCGCAGGAGGTGCTGGTCAAGCTCTTCGCCGCGCTCCGCAAATTCCAGTATGACCCGTCGCGCAGCTTCCGGGCCTGGCTCAAGACGGTGACGCAGCACGCCTGGAGCGACTTCGTCGCGGCCCGCCAACGGCGGCCCCGACCAGATCGCCAGGCCGATTGACACGATCTCCGATTCGGCCGAGGCCCAGTCGGACCTCGAGCGCCAGATCGAAGACGCGTTTGACCGCGAGCTGCTCGAGCTGGCGATGCGCAGGATCAAGGGACGGACCAAGCCGGCCAACTGGGAAGCGTTCCACTTGACCGCGATCGAGGGGCTCTCCGGCACCGACGCGGCCCACAAGCTGGGAATGCCCGTCGGGCACGTCTTCGTCGCCAAGCACCGGGTCCAGAAGGCGCTTCAAGATGAAGTGCGCAGCTTGAAGCACGAGTGACGCGTCGACTCACTCGCCCCGCCGCGGCGACGGTGGAGCACGGCAGGGTGAGCGGCCCATCGCTGGGCGTTCGCCCTGATGATCGCTCTCGCGGCCGTGCTCGGGCGCGAGCCCTGCGGCTATTCTTCCTCGATCCCCGCGCGCGACTTCTTGTACTTGTCGACGATCTGCTGCTGGACGTTGGGCGGCACGGGGTCGTACGACTTGAAGTCCATCGTGAACGAGCCCTGGCCGCCGGTCATGCTCTTGAGCTGGGAGGCGTAGGTCAAGCACCTCGGCCAGCGGGACCTCGGCGCGGATGACCTGCAGGCTGCCCGGGAGTGAATCCATGCCCGTGATGTGGCCGCGGCGGGTGGAGAGGTCGGCCGAGATGTCGCCGAACTTTTCGCCGGGGATCGTGATCTCGATCGAGACGATCGGCTCCAGCAGCACGGGCTGCGCCTGCTCGAACGCCTTGCGAAACGCGGTGGCCGCCGGCCGTCTTGAACGCCTGCTCCGAGCTGTCGACCGGGTGGTCCTTGCCGAAGTAGACCTCGACCTCGACGTCGACGACCTGGTTGCCCGAGATCACCCCTTTGTCCATCTGCTCGCGAACGCCCTTCTCGACGGCCGGGATGAACTGGTTGGGGATGGTGCCACCCTTGACCGCGTTGACGAAGTTGAAGCCCTGGCCGCGCTCGCGGGGCCGAACCCGCAAGTGGACCTCGCCGAACTGGCCGCGGCCGCCGGTCTGCTTCTTGTGCCGATGGTTGGCCTCGGCATCGCCCGTGATCGTTTCGAGGTAAGGGACGTGGGGCACGTGGGTGTTCATCTCGACCTTGTGCCGGTTCTTGAGCCGCTGCTGGATGACGTCCAGGTGCAGGTCGCTCATCCCCGAGATCACCAGCTCGTGCGTCTGGGCATCGCGGCGGATCGAGAAGGTCGGGTCTTCGTCGGCGATCTTGGCCAGCCCGGCCGAGATCTTGGCCTCGTCGTCGCGGGCCTTGGGCTGGACGGCGCGGGGGACCATCGGCATCGGGAACTTGATCGGCCGGACCCGGAGCTGGGGGACCGTCGTGTTGCCGCCGACGTTGCTGATCGTGTCGGAGACGTGCAGGTCGTCGAACTTGGCGATGGCCACGATGTCGCCGGCGATCGCCTCGGGCACCTCTTCCTGCTGCTTGCCCTGGAGCACGTAGATGTGCCCGGCCTTGGCCGTCTTGCCGCTGCGCAGGTTGACGATCGTCGTGTCGGACGCCAGCCGGCCGGTCAGGATGCGCAGGTAGCCGAGCTTGCCCATGAACTGATCGTTGACCGTCTTGAAGACCTGGGCGACCAGCGTGCCGTCCTCGGCGGGCAGGATCTCCTCCTCGGGCGCGTCGGCCGTCGGCGCCGCGGGTGCCGAAGCGATGGATGTCGGCCGGGCTCAGGCCGCAGGTGGCGATCAGGTCGAGCAGCTCGCGGAGGCCGAGGTCCTTGCGGGTGCAGACGCAGAGCACCGGCACGAGCTTTCCCTGGGCGATCGCGTCGTGGGCGGCCTTGCGCAGCTCGTCCGGCTCGACCGTCTCGCCCTCGAGGTAACGCATCATCAGGTCTTCGTCGAGCTCGACGATCTGCTCGACGACCATGCGATACGCCTCGGTGGGCGCCAGCGGGCACGCGGGCGGGTCTTCGTCGTGCGACTGGATCACGTCGACCACGCCCGAGAACGTCGAGCCCTGGCCGACGGGCACGTTGAACGGCACGCACAGGGTGCCGAAGGTCTCGCGGATCGCCGCCAGGTCGGAGCGGTAATCGACGTTCTCGGCGTCCATCTTGGTGACCACGACGAACCGGCCCAGGCCCAGCCGGCCCGCCTCCTGGAACAGCCGGCGCGTGTTGACCTCGATCCCCGACGGTCCCGAGACGGCCACGACCACGTTTTCGACGGCCGCCAGCGCACTGAGGGCATTGCCGATGAAGTCGGGATAGCCGGGCGTGTCGATCAGGTGGACTTGCTTGCCGGTCCAGGCGAGATGCCCCAGGTGGCAGTCGATCGTGAAATGCCGGCGTTTCTCTTCTTCGTCGATGTCGAGGGTGCTGGTGCCGTCGTCGACCGAGCCCTTGCGGCTGGTCGCGCCGGCGGCGAAAAGCAGGGCGTCGGCAAGGCTGGTCTTGCCCGACGCCCCATGTCCAGCGAGGGCGACGTTGCGGATATCGGTGATGTGATAGGTCGTGGTCATGGCGTCGATTCTCCCTGTTCGGAAGGTTGAGCTGCAGGTTTCGAGCCGGCTCCCGTTTCAGAACGATCCGGGAGTCGAGACATGCGGATCGAGCCTCTGCGCGGCTTCCGACGAGTCGACGCGCGACGAGTCGCGCCGACGCCCGCTCGATGGCCTCGCGCCAGCGAGAATCGGCCCTCGTACAAGGCGCGGCCGACGATGCAGCCCGCGATCGGGCAGCACCGCCAGCCGCTCCAGGTCTTCCAGCTCGCCGACCCCGCCCGAGGCGATCACCGGCGTCCGCACGCTTCGGCCAGCGCGGCGATGGCGTCGCAGGTTGGGCCCTTCGAGCGTGCCGTCGCGCGCGATGTCGGTGTAGATGATGCCGGCCAGCGGCAGCGCGTCGAACTGCCGGGCCAGAGTCAGTGCCTGCAACGCTCGAGACGCTCGAGCCAGCCCTGCGGTGGCGACTCGCCCGTCGCGCGCGTCGAGCCCCAGGATCAGCCGGCCGGGATAGGTCTCGGCCATCCGGCCGAACCAGTCCGGGTCGCGCAGTGCCTGGGTCCCGACGACGACGCGGTCCAGCCCGGCCTCCAGCCAGGCGGCGATCGTGGCCTGGTCGCGCAGCCCGCCGCCGAGCTGGCACGGAACCTCGACCCGCTCGACGATCCGCGTGACCGCCTCGACATTGACCGGCCGGCCGGCCTTGGCACCGTCGAGATCGACCAGGTGGATGCGACTCGCCCCCTCCGACTCCCAGCGCGCGGCCATCGCCGCGGGATCGTCGCCGAAAACCGTCTCCTGGTCGAAATCCCCTTGCCGGAGCCGGACGCAGCGCCCTCCCCGCAGGTCGATCGCCGGGATCACTTGCATGATCTTCACCAAAACCACAGAGGTCCTTCAATAGCCTCAATCTATCCCCGACGGCGAGGGCGTCGCAAGGACCGACCCAAGGCCGAGAGTCAACTGACGGGCTTTGCTCGCCTGGCGATTCGCGATCGGCGAGAGCCGGCGGAACCGGTGGCTCGTCGCTCGGCAGCCGGCTGCTGACGGCAAGTGTGCGAAGGATTAGCATAGCGATTGAAGAACGCGCGCCGCCGTTGGCCGCCCGGGGACAGCCCTGTTTTCAGCGCCAACACACGGCAACGCTCGCGAACCGCGCCCCGAGCCCAAGACACGGTGAATCCAATTTCAGGACCAATTGCAATGACGCGACCTTTCCTTTTGCTGGTTTCTGGAATGTTGCTGGCGCCCTTGGCGGCGGGGCTCGTGCCCGCGGCGGCCGCCGATAGCTCGACCACGATCTACCGCGACGAGTTTGGCATCCCGCACATCTTCGCCCCGACGCTCGAAGACGCCGCCTTCGCCGTCGGTTACGCCCAGGCCGAGGATCGCCTGGAGGAGCTGCTCAAGAACTATCGACGCGCAACCGGCACGATGGCCGAAGTCTTCGGGCCAGATTCGTTTCAGGACGACGTCAAGCAGCGCGCCATGCGGCACGCCGAGATCAGCCAGGCCCGGTACGGCGCAGATCAGCCCCAGGATGCGCGGCGTGATCGAGTCGTATCAGAACGGCATCAAGCAGTTCATGAAGGACCATCCCGAGCAGGTTCCCTCGTGGGCCCAGCAGATCCAGCCCTGGGACGCGGTCGCGCTCGGCCGCTACATCATCTGGAACTGGCCGATGGGCGAAGCCGCCGCGCGACCTCAAGCGCGCGGGCATCGATCTCGGGCCGCTGCGCTACCGCGGCTCGAATGAGATGCTGATCGCACCCAAGCGCACCGCCATGAACGCCGCCATCGCGATCATCGACCCGCATGTGCGGCTGGTACGACGCGATGCGGTTCTACGAGGTGCGGATCTACACGCCCGAGTTCAACGTCTCGGGCGTGTCGATCCTGGGCGTGCCCTTGCCCACGCTTGGGACACAGCCGCTATTGCTCGGTCGCCATGACCACCGGCGGGCCAGACACGTCGGACATCTTCGAGGAAGAGATCAACCCGTCGAACCCCGACCAGTATCGCTACGACGGCCAGTGGCGCGATCTCACCATTCGAAAAGCTGACGATCAACGTCAAGAACGGCGACAAGGTCGAAGACCGCGCCGGTCACGCTCGCGTTCTCGCACCACGGGCCGATCGTGGCGCGAAAGAACGGCAAAGCCTACGCGATGGCCATCCCCTATGCCAACGAAGTCGGCCTGATCGACCAGTCGTTACGAGATGATGACGGCCCGGAACCTCGCCGAGATGAAACAGGCCCTCTCGCATCTGCAACTGATGGCGCAAAACATCATGGTCGGCACGGTCCAGGGCGACATTTTCTACCTCCGAAACGGCCGCGTGCCGATCCGCGCCAAGGGGGTCGATCCCAGCAAGCCGATCCCGGGCAACACCTCGAGCACCGAGTGGCAGGGAATCCATCCCGATGTCCGACCTGGTGCAGATCGAAAACCCGCCGTGCGGCTGGATGCAGAACTGCAACTGCTCGCCCGCGGCGATGATGAACCAGGACCAGCCTCGGCACGAGCAATTCTCGGAATATCCGCACATCTACAACGAATCACCCTCTCCGCGACGCGCATCAACGCGCCGAGATGATGACCGACCTGCTCGAACGCCGCCGACAAGGTCACCGCCGAGCAGGCGATCGAGATCGCCTTCAGCACCGATAGTCTGGCGCGCCGAGCGCTGGCAGGCCCGGCTCAAGGAGGCGTGGAAAACCGCGTCGGCTGCCGACAAATCGGGCGACGCCAACCAGGTCTACACGCTGATCCAAGAATGGAACCGCCAGAGCGAGCCCGATTCGCAGGGCGCGCTTGCGTATTACGCGTTCAAGAAGGCGTTGGGAGGCGAGGCGGCCGGCCAGACCGATCCACCGGCGAGCCTGACGGACGAGCAGTTGCTGGAAGCGACTGCGCAAGGGGGCGGCGTGGACTGACGACTCATTTCGGCGAAGTGGCGGTCCCCTTCGGCCGCTATTTTCGGGTCGGCCGCCGGGGCGGGGACCGTTCGTGGCCTGTCGGCGGCGGCAGTCTCCGGGACGTGGCGATGGCGACTCCGCGGGCGATCAGCTTCGCGCCTTCACCCGACGGCAAGCAGATGATCGGCCACAGTCCGGTCAGTCGTCGACCCAGGTCGTGATTCTCACCGATCCGCCCGAGTCGTATGCGGTCATCCCGCTCGGCGAGAGCGACCACAAAGAGAGCGGCCACTGGGACGACCAGGCCGAGAAGCTGTTCAGCCGCGGGAAGGCGCTGCGAACCTACTTTCTGCGGCCAGACGAGCTGATGAAGCACGTCACGTCGAAGAAGGTCTTGAACCCGACACGGCCGTGAACCCGCGACCGACCGGAAACCGAACGTCGCGCGCGGCTGTCCGACGAGCGCGCGACCAGCGCCCATGGACCGCGGAGTCATGGAGGATCGCCGGGCGAATTTCGCTCGCGGAGCAGGTCGCGAATCTCGGTCAAAAGAGCCTGGTCCGTGGTCAACGGAGGGACCGTGTGCCGCCTGCTCCTTCCGGAAGGCCAGGATCCAGCCCATGAATTTCACAATGAAAAGGTACAGGGCCGTCGTCACGATCAGGAAGTTGACGACATCTCCGATGAAGCGGCCAAAAGGGATCCTCTTGCCGCCGATGACAGCCACCCAGTTTTCATATCCGTGGCGGCTGGGCACGATCACGCCGATGAGCGGCATGAGGATATTCTGGACCAATGAATTGACGATCGCGGCAAACGCGCCGGCGATGATCACACCGACGGCCAGGTCGATCACGTTTCCCTTGAAGGCAAACGCCTTGAATTCGTCGAGCACTGTCAGAGCACGCTTCGCCGGGCTCTTGGCCTTGGAGTCCATGACGACACCCTTGTTACCGATGGATGACCGATCGCTTTAGCCCCGCTCCATTGAGGGGCAAGGGCGCAGTCCGCGTCAAGATCGAGCGGATCGGGCGCGCCGCATTGGCGGACGCCGGTCCTTCGTTCGCAGGTGCAAGCACGAGCGTGGCTGGCGGGTCCTCTGCCTGACATCCCTAACTTCTGCGCCCCGATCCATTTATAATCAACAACCAGATCGAGATTTCGCCGGGCCAGCGACGCGGCGGGCTGATTCTTCCGAACGATGTCCAAACAGCCAGATTCACGGAGACCTGCGATCATGCCGGACGGCGATGACACCGTGGGCCCGCGCCCAATTCCGCCGAAGGGCGTGCACGAGTCCGACACATTCCTCGACGGTCTGGATGCCGATCTCGCGGTACCCCGCATCCTCCGGGACGGCCGCGACGACCGGCTTCGCCGACCTCGACGAATTCGCGCGTGCGCTCTGTTGACACCGGCTTGATCACCGACTCAGAGCTCAAATCGTTCGACGCCGATCGTTCGGAGGGGGTGCTCGGCTTGTCGCGTGCCTTGGTGAAGGCCGGCAAGCTGACGGCCTACCAGGCAGCCGCGGTCTATCAAAGGAAAGCCCGCGGGCTGTTGATTGGCAACTACGTCATCCTCGACAAGCTGGGCCAGGGCGGAATGGGCGTCGTGTTCAAGGCCAGGCATCGAACGCTTGGCCGATTGGGCGCGCTCAAGATCCTGCCGCCGTCGTTCGCGCGCGATCGCAACGCCGTCATGCGGTTTCGGCGCGAGTTCGAGGCGGCCGGCCGGCTCAAGCATCCCAACGTCGTCGCCGCATTCGATGCCGACGAAGATCGCGGCGTGCATTTCCTGGTCATGGACTATGTCGAAGGCCGCGACCTCGACCACGTTGTGCGCGCGGGGGCCGATGCCGGTGGTCGACGCGATCGAGTACTTGATCCACGCCGCCCGCGGGCTTGAGGCCGCACACGCCGAGGGGATCATTCACCGCGACATCAAGCCGGGCAACCTCATGCTCGATTCCGCCGGCACCGTCCGCGTGCTCGACCTCGGCCTGGCCCGCATCATCGACGCCTCCAATCCTTTCAACAAGACAGCCGCCGGCCGGCTCACCGAGAGCGGCGTGTACATGGGAACCATTGATTACATGGCTCCCGAACAGGCCGAAGACTCTCACGGCGTCGATCACCGCGCAGATATCTATAGCCTGGGCTGCACACTCTACTACCTTCTCACCGGCCGAGAGCCGTTTCCCGGGGAAACCGTCCTGAAACGGATGATTGCCCACATGGAGCGCCCCGCTCCTCGCTTCGCATCAGCCGCCCCAACGTGCCCGCGAAGCTCGATGCGGTCTATTCCCGGATGATGTCGAAGCGGCCGGAGGGCCGGCCGGCCTCGATGACCGAGGTGATCTCGCTGCTAGAGTCCTGCAAAGCCGCGGCCATCGCCGAGGCCAAAACGGGTGCCGGCGAACCTGCCAAGCCTCGGCCGGAGCTCATGGTCTTCAACGAAGCGCCCTCAAGCGGGCGGAACCTCCGAGGACGGAGCGGGCTCCGTCGATCTATGTCCGCGAGGAGGAACGCGAGGGTTTGGCGATCGGCCACGAGCTGAACCTTGAAGACCTGGTCATGGACGTGCGACCGGAGACACCGCGGAGTGATTTGCCCGGGGCGGCGCGGCCGCCGACTCCGCAGGCATCGCTGAAGCGCGCCTCTCGGGTCACGGAGGGCCGCGCGCCTCGCCGCGCGTCTCTCGTGGCAACCGTAACATCGGTCGCGCTCGTTGCAGCCGCATCCGCTTCGCTATTCCTGATCCGTCGCTCCAGAAACAACGAGCCACCCTCGGCGCAGCCGAGGTCGCGAAGGCCACCGATCGGCGGCACGTTGCGCTTCCACCAGCTCCGGCGCCCGAGCCTGTCGTGAAAACACTTTTCGACGGGCTCACCGGCCGGGGCTGGATGCTGTGCGACCGGAAACCGCTTCCCCGTGCTAACATTCAGGCCGATGGACTGAATCCGCACGGCACCGGCAGCTTCATGGTCGTCCATGATCAGCCGCTCGGCGACTTCGTGCTCGACTTCGACTACAAGCTGACGAAAGACTGCAATTCCGGAGTGTTACTCCGCGTCAGCGATTTGAAAGACCCGATCAATACGGGCATCGAAGTGTCGCTTGACGACGTCGCGCGAAATGACGACCGGGATTCCGGCGGCTTCAATGGGCTGGTCGAGCCAACGGAATTCGCCCAGAAGCCCGCCGGCCTCTGGAACCACATGACAATCACCGCCCTCGGACCACGGATCGCCGTGGTCCTGAATGAGCGGGATGTCGCACAGATCAATCTCGACGATTGGACGGTCCCGGGCCAGCGCCCGGACGGCAGCGCTCACAGGTTCAAGGGTGTTGCGCTCGCGAAGCTGGCGCAAAGGATACATCGGTTTTCAAGACCTACGCGGCGACTGCTGGTACCGAAATATCGTCATGAAAAGCCCTCCTCCCGCCGGGTCTTTGTCGGCGCCCTACTCGATCGCGGAGAAAGGCGCGGGCGTGCCCGCGATTCGAGCCGTTGCGCATCCGGAGCCGTTTGTGGAGGTCGGCCGATTCCTGGGGCATGCCGCATCCTTCGTCGAGGGAATCTGTGCGTTGCCGGATGGGAGAACGATCACGATCGGCTCGAACGGAACGGCGCTGATCTGGGACACGGCGACCGGCCGCGAGCTCCGACGGTTCAGACATCCGGCAAGCTCGCGGCCGATCGCTCTGCTTCCCGATGGTCATCACGCGGTGACCGGCTGCGACGATGGATTCGTCCGGCTCTGGAATCTCGAGACCGGCCAGGAGATTCGCAAGCTCGGCAAGCACGCCGGTCGCGTGTGGGCTGTCGCCGTCTCGCCGGACGGTCGTTTCGCCGTGTCGGGCGGCGAGGACCAGACGCTGCGGCTGCTGGATATCGCCGGTGGAACGGAGATCCGGCAGCTCGCGGGGCAGTCGTCCGATGCCTGGGCCGTGGCGTTTTCGCCGGACGGCCAGCGGCTCTGTTCGGGCAATGTCGACGGGATCCTCCGCCTTTGGGACACGACAGCAAACGGCTCACCCCAGGAGCTGCGAGGTCACACCGACCGGATATGGTGCGCGGCGTTTTCGCCTGACGGCCGCCGCGCGGTCTCGGGCAGCTCGGACGGTTGCCTGGTCTACTGGGACCTCGACCGCAGGGCTGAGCTGCGGCGGCTATCCGCCCAGGCCGGCGCGGTACCGGCGCTCGCGTTCGAATCCAACGGGCAACGCGTGGTCTACGGCACTCAGGATGGAGAGCTCGCGGAATGGGATGTCCAATCGGGCAACCGCATCCACGCTGCGCGCGGCGAGGCGGGCCATCTCGGTCTCGCCCGCCTGCCCGACGGCGGTGTCGCAACCACGGATGCCGACGGCATCGTCCGGCTGTGGCGACTTGCCGCCGGCGCTCGAGAGTGCGCGCGATCTCGCGGGACGGGGCCAGGTCGAACAGGCGATCGCCGAATTCGACAAGGCCACGGCGGCCCGTCCCGACGACGCCCGGCTGTCGATCGAGCGCGGCCGATTCCTGGCCGGGCTGGGGCGCGAGACAGAAGCAGACGCCGACTTCAAACGCGCCGCCCTCCGCGCGCCCCAGAGCCCCCAGCTCTTCCTCGATGCCGGGTGGTGGGTCGCCGGGCCTTATGCGCCGGACTTCGCCAATCCCGCACTTGAGAATGACCCGTCGCCGGATCCCTCGAAGCCTCCGCCTCCCGCCGGCGACGAGCCCCGCCACTGGCGGACGGTGCCGACTCATCACTGGGGTCGAGTCGAACTGGACAAGGTCTTCCACGCCGAGAACATCGCCGCATATGCACTGGCAATCGTTTATTCGACCACGCGGCAAGACGTCGTCTTGCTGGCCGGCGCCGACGATTCCGCGCGAATCTGGCACAACGGGAAGCTGGTTCTCGATTCACCCCGTGCCACCGAGCCGGGCCATTATTTCGTCGCCGCCACGCTCGAGCCGGGGCGTAACCTGTTCTTTGCGAAGGTCGTGAACGGCCCGCTATACTACACCCTTCATTTGCGGTTCAGCGCGCAGCCGGCTGACTTTGCCCGCGCCTTCGCTCACCTCAAAAAATGGCCGCAAGCGGCCGAGGCTTACGCGCGTGCCATCGCGAGCGACGCGGGCAATCGCGATCCCGAATTCCATCGGCAAGGCGGGCTCGCGCTGGCCGAGCTCGGTCGCTCGAAGGAGGCCGCCGCGGCTTTTGAGCGGGCGCTGGCCGCCGAGCCCGGAAGCTTCGACAAACAGCGCCTGCTTGCGCACTGCTACGTTGCGCTCCACGATCTCAAGTCTTGCCGGCAGCTTTGCGAGTCGGCGATCAAACAGCACGTCAAAACCCAGGATCGCAACCTCGCCAATCATCTGGTGCGGCAAATCGCCATGATCCCCAGTGCGGTCCACAACTATAGCGACGTTCTCGAGCTCGGCAAGAAGCTGATGGACATCCCCGCGACCGGCGGGGTCTACTTCAACACCTACGGCGCGATCCTTTATCGAGCGGGCAAATACCCAAGCGCGATCGGATTCTTGCAACGGTCGATCGACGCCCGCAAAGGAAAGGGCAACGCATTCGACTGGGTGTTCCTGGCGATGGCCCGGCACAAATCCCGGCAGCCCGGCGACCGCGAGGCCCTCGATCAGGCGCGCATGCTCTCGAAAACCGAGTCGTTGGGCTGGGTTGAACGGATCGAGCTAGGCGCCCTGCTCGAAGAAGCCGGCATCGAACTGGAATTGCCGCCGCCGCCGATCTGAGAGCGACCCGATCTCCCGCTACACCGACACCCCTTGGTATTTCGCCACTTGCTCAAGGGCCCGGGCCGCCTGCGCCGGCGTCTGGCAGCGCAGCTCGGGACGCTTGGCCAGCATGACCATGACGACATCCTGAAGCTTGTCGGGGATGGAGAGCTGAAACTTCTTGGGAGGAACCGGATCGGACTGGCGGATCTGGGCGATGGTCTCGACGAGCGTCTTTCCCTCAAAGGGGGGCTTGCCGGTCAAGAGCGCGTACAGGGTCGCGCCCAGGCTGTAGATGTCGGCGCGGGTGTCGACCTCGACGTCGCTCTTGGTGCGCTCGGGCGCCATGTACGCGAGGTTGCCGACCAGCTCGCCGGGCTTCGTGATCTGTTTCGCCTTGATTCCCTCGAGCGCCTTCGCGAGCATCATGTCGCCGAGCTTGGCCGCCTTGTCTTGCTTGCGGATCAAAATGTTCTCCGGCGAAATGTTGCGGTGGATGATGTGCTTTTCATGGGCAACCTCGAGCGCCTGGGCGATGTGCACGCCCACCGTGAGCGCGAACCGCCAGTCGAGCATCTTGAGGGTCCCGAATTTCTCGATCAGCTTGGTGAGCGGCTCGCCATCGACATACTCCATGGCGAACCAGCAGGTATTACCTTGCTTGCCGGCTCCAAAGAGACTGATCAGGTTCGGGTGCTTGAGCTCGGCGGCGGTGGTCATGGCGCGCACGAACCGCTGGACGTCCTCGTCGTCACTGGTAAAGTCGGCGTGAAGCACCTTGAAGGCAACGTCCTTGCCGTCTCGCGAATCGCGGGCCTTGTAGATCGTGCCGGTGCGGCCCTTGGCCACGACCGGTCCCAGCACAAAGTGTGAAAATGTCTTGCCCGTCAAGACGCCCTCGTCGGCCTTCAGCTCGCGCGCTGGTTTCTGCGCCGCCACCAGGGTCGCGGCGTCGGGGATCCTCGTCGTGTGCAGCTTGATCCGCGAACCACCGATCTGGAATTCCTGGTCGTGCTTCAAATCGTGATCCGTGATCTTTGCTCCCTCGACGATCGTCCCTCCCACGCTGCCCAGATCGACGAGCTTGAACTTGCCGTCTTCCCAGCTCAGCTCGCAGTGCAGCCGCGAGACCCCCATGTCCGTCAGTCGCGTGTCCGACTTCTCGCCGCGGCCGATCGTCAGTTTCGTCCCTTCAGTCAGCTCGATGGTCCTGCCCGCGTCGGGGCCGCTGACCACTCTCAGATAGGCTTGCATGCAGAACTCTCCTTCTGGCGGAAGTGGCTCCGGGCCGGGTTCCAGGTGGTCTCCCGGCGTCGTTACCGTTTCGGGCAAACGCTGCCCCAAGCCTTGAAGAACCGGCCGTTTCCCGCGCCGCGGTGGGTTCACCGCAACGGCGGTTGTCGGTCCAGTTCGTGAACAGTCAACTTAACCGAAGAAGCGCAAGCTATTCCAGACGATGGTCACGGGCCATCGACCCGAGGGATCGCCGAGCGCAACGCCAGTGCACGCGGCCGCGCGTAGAAATCCCTGAGAACGCATTCCGTTCGGCTGGATGTCGTGATTCGGCAGCGCTTTGCCGATCTTGATGCGCCTTCGCAACAAAAAAACGATCCCCGTGGTGTGATGCGGACCCATTTGGCGCATTGTTGACAACTACTTGTCGAAAACCCGTTAGCGTGGACTGGCCGCCGCTGCGTGAACCTCCGCGGGGTGGGTCCACGCCAAACACGTGGCCGCGCCGTTACTCGAAGGCGCCGCGTGAGTAGAGACGAACGCCGCAGGGTGGCTAACGGGTCCAGCGCTATGGTTCGGGCCTCCGTGATCACGCCGCCAGCCACGTCGGCTGTCCCAGCTCTAAAAAACTCCGCTCGGTCATTGTCCGACCGATATTTGCAGATCGAGTGCTTCCTTTTTCAACTTGAGTGAACCATGCGAACCAGCAGATCCAAGCATCGCCATTGTCCGACCCTGGACTTCCTGGACCGTCGTGACGCCCCAACGACCGTTGCCGCCGGGGCGGGACTGCTTCACCTGGTCGAACGACACGCGACGCATGAAGTCGCGAGCGCATCGAAGGACGTTCGCTCGGAAGACCTTGTCAAGAAAAAAGCCGGTCACGAGACGCCCAGAGTACCCGGCAACATCTGCACGGGCACACGCCGCACGGGGTACTGGACGAGGCCAAGAAGCCGAAGAAGAAGAAGGTGAAGACTGGCCCGCAAGGACCCCAGGGGCCGCAAGGACCTGCTGGACCGCAGGGTCCAGCGGGAGCCAGAGGGCCCGCGGGACCGTCCGGAGTCGTCGTGTCGTTCGACCTGGCTCCCGGAAGCTCGTCAGCGCCCATTGCCGTGGCTGCGGATACGCCGATTTTCATCGTCGCCGATACGACGACGGTGGGCTATCGTGGTACCGGCTTCATGAGCTTGGAGCACGCTCAAGGCTCATTCCTCGAGTGGACAGGGACGAACGCATCGCAAGGCGCGGCGCCAACGCTGGCCGGAGGCTTTACCTCCACTGCCGGTACGAACATGATCACGATCGACTACTCGGGCAACGTCGCGCTGCAGGTTGCCGACGCGGACCATTTCGTCGTTCATAACGCAAGCGGCGGCGAGCGAACGGGATCAGTGTGGATCCTGACGGCGCCGCCGGTTACCTGATCCCGACATCAGAAGTGACCGACGATGGGTCGGGCTCGTCCAGGGCGACACATTGTGCCAGACGAGCTGGCTGTTTCCACGGCGCCACGAACCGCGCCAGTTTGCCTGGCGAGTCATCCGCCGACGAAATTCGCATAGATCCGCAGCCCGACGGCCTGGCTCTTCTCCGGATGGAACTGGCACGCCGTGAGGTTGTCGCGCCACACGACCGCGGGAAACGGATCAGGATAATCGGCGAAGGCCGCAATGTGGTCGGGATCATCCGGCACGGCGTGATATGAGTGGACGAAATAAACCGACGGGGCGGCAGGCAGCCCAGCCAGGAGGGGCGCCCTTTTGGTGATAGAAAGCGTATTCCAGCCCATGTGAGGGACTTTCAAGCCCGGTTGGGCGGCGAAACGGATCACGCGGCCCGGCAGCAGGCCGAGCCCGGTATGCTCGCCGTCCTCGCTGCTCGTGTCGAACAGAAGCTGGAGGCCCAGACACACCCCGAGGCACGGTTTGCCTTGGTGCACGGCCTCGCAAAACGCGTCGCCCAGTCCAGATCGGCGCAATTCCGCCATTGCGTCGCTAAATGCGCCTACCCCCGGCAAGATCACCTTCGACGCTTGCCGCACCCGTTCTGGGTCCGACGTGATCTCGGCCGTTTGTCCGACCGCTTCGATCGCTTTCTGGACGCTCCGGAGGTTCCCCATCCCGAAGTCGATGATCACGATCATGCGCGTATCCTTGGCAGTAATCCGACGGCTTCGGCCTGCGATCCCGCGGTCTCGGTAGTATCTGTCAGACCGAGGCGCCGACCGGCAAGTTCGGAGCTGGCGCTGGAAAAGTTGCGCGGCCGCGGCCGCTGGAAGATCAAGTGGCCGGAGGCGCTACCGGACTTCGCGCCGGTGAACGTGGTTCCGCTTGCGGAATCGAGCGATCCTCGGCACCGGTCGGACGCGCCGGCGGATACGGTCCGATGGAAAACCGGATGGTGGTTCCCTCGCCGGGACGGCTCTCGATGGCGAGCATGCCGAGGTGCCTGCGCCAGATTCCCTGGGCGATTGTCAGTCCGATGCCGGCGCGATCGGGCTTGGTGCTGAAAAAAGGCTCGGTGGCGCGCCTCAGGACATCAGGACTCATCCCGCGACCCGAGTCGCGGACGGTGATGACCGCAAAATTCCGCGCGTCGAGGAACGTTGAGAATTCGACCATGCCCGACCCTTGGGGCAGTGCCTCGCGTGCGTTGAGAGCGACGTAGGCCAGCATCGCGCGCAGGAGCAAAGCGTCGCCCCGAATCGCGGGGATCGGACTCGACTTCACAATCCACTCGATCGCGGATCCCGACGAGCGTCGCTCGGCTTCAACGAGATCCTCGATCAGTTGATTCAAGTCCACGAACTGCGCTGTGCGGCTGTTCGGGTCGACGTCGATTGCCGTTACCTGCCGCGCCCAGTCGATCAGCTTTCGCGCGACCTGCGAGGCATCCAGCGATGTTTCGACGATGCCGTTGCCCAGTTCGGCAAGCTCCGACGGGTTCATGCGCACACCGGCCGGCGAGCGGATCAGCTCGGCATTGCTCACGGCCGCGCTGAAGCCGTTGATCACGTGATGCCCGACCGCGGAGGCGAGATAAGCGAGGTCGCGGAGCCGATCCGCGTCCGAACTGGTCCCCCGGTTCTCTGGAGTCATGATGATGGCGCCGGGCGATACCGATTCGGGACTCTCGGAATCCAACAAATGCCACAGAAAACGTCCGCGCACATCCTTGGGACGCTGGCGCTCAGCGAATGAAGCGGGCTTCGACCCAGTCGCCGAAATCGCGGACGTCGCCGCGATCGCCGAAGTCGGTGTCCAGGATCACGAATTTTCCGCCGGTGACATCCAGATCGATCGGCTTCGGTGCATCACGATTGGTCATGGGCGGGGTCTTCACGCGTTCCTTCCCGTCGACGAGCACGCGAAACACGACGCTGCCCAGAGGGCCTGCCCGCTCGTCGACGCCCACCAGGGCCTGGAACCGGCGATCTCCCGGCTCGAGCGCATAGGCCAGGAGGGTGCGGCTCTGTGTGCCGATGCCGCGATCGTAGCTCTGGCCCGCCAGTTGAAACAAGTGGCCGTCGACGGTGCGATCGGTGCGATAGTCGCGAGCCGGTCCCACGTACGGGTTGTACTGCACTCCGGCCGTCGTGCGCTCCGAGAGATAAACGACCGAGGCGCTCCGCACGTGCACGCCAACCAGCTCGGCCAGCGGAAACCGGATGGCCTGGCCGAAGCGGGACTTTGCCTGCACGCTGCCGTCGTCGATCCGCGCGTTTCGACGCCCAGCCTGGTCCCGTCGCTCAGGGTCAACTCGAGAAAGCTCGACTTCGGGCGGGGATAGTCGACGGCCGCCGGGTCGAATCCGACCGCGATCACACCGGTGCGATCGACCTCCACGGGCTTGCCGTCGGCCTGAATCTTGATCTTGCGGTCGTCCAGAGCGAGGAACCCGCCGGATAAACGGTCACCGTTGCCCAGCCAGACCACTTCGCTCGTCCGAGGCTCAGAGCGGATCCGCTCGCAGAGCGCATCGAGCTCATCCGGCTGAACCGGCACGGTTGAGACCAACCCGAGCAAGCAGTCCAGGGGAAGAACCAGCTTGCCGAGTGCATCGGATTGGACTTCCAGCCCCGTCTCCGAGGACGTGCCGACGACCAGCCGCATCAGCCGGTCCCCTTCGGGAAGGATCACGAGCGAGCGATCGGTGGGGGCCAGCGAGGCGGCAGCCTCGCGCTTGAGCTTGACGACCTTGGCCAGGGGCAGGTCGGCTTCGGCTCCTTCCGTCGTCGCGAGCTTGATCGAATCCGGGCCCAGGGACGCGATCCGTCCCGAGAGCGTGCGGCCGTCGAGCATGAGGACCTTGAACACCGGATCCGACGGAGCGGGCCCGGCCGATCCGCGCCTGAGCCATCCCGCGGGAACAGGCCGAAAACAGCCAGGCCCAGACCCGCCGCGACGACGACGATTCTGTAAACCGATCTTGATGTATTCACGAAGGAGAGCACGGCGAAGAGCCCTTCCCTTTATCGTTGAAAGATTGGAAGAAAATCGTTGGGTATCTGAAGGATGATGAGCGCCATGGCGGTGCCGTATTCGTTGCAGACGCCCTGGTCGCTCCACGACCCGGCCGGATTCTGGCGAAACAACAGCTCGTCGCGAACGGCCGGATACCACTGTGCCCAGGCCTCTCCGCCCTGGATCCACATGGCCTGCGCCGCGTAGTACTGGCCGTAGAAGTAATGGCTGTTGCGCCGCGTCGGCCGAAGCGCCGTGGCCGGAACGACGCAGGTAGGCGAGGCCGTCACGAACCTCCTTGGAATCATATTCCCCCGCGCTCTGGAGCGCGACCACGCCGGCGGCCGACCGCGGGAAATCGCTGGTCGACCCCCCTTGAAGCATGTATCGGAAGCCGCCGTCGGGGTTCTGCGATTGCTTCACATAGCGGATGCACGCCGCGACCGTCTCCTTCGGCACAAACAGTCCGGCATTCCGCGCGGCCCGCAGCGCATTGATCTGGCAGATCGTCACCGATAGATCGGCGTCGCGACGCACCGGCTGGTACCGCCAGCCTCCCTCAATGTTCTGACAGTCGATGATCAGCCGCACCGCCTTCTGAAGCTTTTCGCGAATCTCCGGGCGATGCGTCATCCCGTAGGCCTCGGCCAGAAAGAGCGTGCCGAACCCATGCGAATACATCGGACCGTGCGTGGACGACGCCGGCCACCGCGATGAAGCCCGAGGGGGACGTATTGTCCATGACGTAAGCCAGCGCCTTGTCGATCTGTGCTCCAAAAGGCCCGCGACCGGGGCTCGAACCCGACGACATGAACGCCAGGCCGGCCAGGCTGGTCACCGCGATGTTGCCGCGGTAGGCTCCCGCTCCCGAACGAGCCGTCGGCGCTCTGAGAGCGAGCCAGCCATGCCAGCCCGTTCTTGATGGCGTCGTCGGTTTCCGGCGTCATCATCTCCAGCGTCCCCTCGGGGACGTCGCCCCGGCGCGATTCGCCGAACGCACCGCCCGACTTCGGGCGATCGGGAGCCTGGGCCCGCGGAGCCGCCAGAGCCCAGGACGAGCACAGCCAGAGTGGCAACGAGGGCGAAGGAGAGCGAACCTCCCGATGTCGGACGCCGGTCCAGTTTATTCATCGGCGATACCCATGCAAGGCTGCTCAGCGCTGAAAGATGGGCAAATAGTTATTGGGAATCTGCAGGATGATGAGGGCCATGGCCGTGCCATATTCATTGCAGATGCTGTCGAGCCAGAAGCCCGACGGCCGCCTGGCGGCGGACCAGCTCCTCGCGAATGGCCGGATACCAATCCGCCCATTCGTCTCCTCCGCGTAGCCACATCGCCTGCGCGGCATAGTAATGCCCGTAGTAATAGTGGCTGTATCGGTTTCCGTGCTTGATCTCGCGGGTGTATTGACGCAGATAGGCGATCCCCTCGCGGACCTCCTTGGAATCGTATTCGCCGGCACTTTGGAGCGCGACCACGCCGGCGGCCGACCGCGGGAATGCGCTGGCCCCGCCCTGCAGCATGTATCGGAAGCCGCCGTCGGGGTTCTGCGATCGCTTCACATAGTTGATGCACGCCGCGACCGTCTCCTTCGGCACAAACAATCCGGCATTCCGCGCAGCCCGTAGCGCATTGATCTGGCAGATCGTCACCGATAAATCGGCGTCGCGACGCACCGGCTGGTACCGCCAGCCTCCTTCGATGTTCTGACAGTCGATGATCAGGCGCACCGCCTTCTGAAGCTTCTCGCGAATCTCCGGACGATGCGTCATCCCGTAGGCCTCGGCCAGAAAGAGCGTGCCGAACCCATGCGAATACATCGGACCGTGCGTGGACGAGGCGGCCACCGCGATGAAGCCCGAGGGAGACGTGTTGTCCATGACGTAAGCCAGCGCCTTGTCGATCTGCGCTCCATACGGCCCGCGACCGGGGCTCGACCCCGCAGACATGAACGCCAGGCCGGCCAGGCTGGTGACCGCGATGTTACCGCGGTAGGTGCCGATACCGAAGGAACCGTCGGCATTCTGAGTGCGCGCCAGCCAGGCCAGGCCGTTCTTGATCGCCTCGTCGGTTTCGGGCGTCATCATCTCGAGGGTCCCGTCAGGGACATCACCCCGGCGCGCTTCGCCGAAACCGCCGACCGACTTGCCCGGCGGCACAGGCGGCTGCTGCGCCGCGACGGAGCCACAGGCCATCACCAGGAAGGTGAGCGCCAAGGCGGCGGTTCGAATGACTTGTCGAGAAAGTGCCGAAATTGGGACCATGTCGTCACTCCTCCGCTCGGTCAACCTTTCCCTTGCCGACCGACAGAAAATACCGGCTGATCAGTTCGGCCTTGGACGTGAGCCCAGACTCCTTGAAGCTGTTTTCCATGACCTGCCGGAGTTCTTCCGGCAGGTGGCCCCAGACTTCCTTGCCACTGGCGGTCGAGTGCTGGCTGGTTGGCTTCAAGGGTTTCGTGGCTGGTGCGCCGCGGGCCAGCGCACCTTGCTGATCGCCGGGCTGCTGGCCGCCCGGCTGGCCCGGCTGGCGGACGCGGCGCAGCACCAGTCGGCTTCCGGAGGAACCGGACTGGCGCGCCTGCTCGATCAGAGTTTCGATGTGCTTGACGATCTGCTTCTGTTTATTCTGGGTGTCGGCCGTGGGATCCGGCTTGCCAAGCCTTTGCTCGACGTCTCGCATCTCCTTGATGATTTCACCGATCGCCCCGGTTCTCTGTTCGTCGCCCGGGGGACGCTTCTTCTTCCGCCCGGTGTATTCCTCGAGTCGCTCGTCGATATCCTTATCCTTGCCACCCAGCTTGGCCTGACCTGGCGTCTGATCTGGCGATTTGTCTTTGGGCTCGCCGGCGCCTTGACCGCGCGGCCGTTCATCGGGCGCCGGGGTTTCCTTGGTTTCGCCGAGCTTTTCCAGGAGATCGTCGATCGCCTGATCCTTGGGTGCGACCGAACCGCCGCCGGTTGACTTCGCTGCCGGCGGCTTGTCGGTCTGGTCCGCGGAGGACGTCCCGGTGCGGCCCGTCGTCGCCTTGGTGCGCGGTCGATCCTTCGAAATCATCCGCGGAAGCCTTGGCTCGAGAGCCAGCCTTCTCACCAGGTTTCGCCGACTCGCCGTTCTTGCCCGATTTCTTGGATGGCGCGCCGTCGTCACGGTTGCCCAGCTTCTCGATCAACGAGTCGAGAGCTTCGTCACTTTTCTTGCCGGTCTCCTGGCCCCACGCCGCACCGGCTGCCGCGAGGCCGAGCATGAGCGAGACCGTGATTCGTAAAGGCTTGCCGAACATGGATTACTCTTCTCCATCGTCGTGTTTCGGTCGCGTCAGGTCTCGAACCAGGTCAGCCAGCTCGCCCTGGTCCTCTCCCAGCCGTTTCAATTCGCCATTCTGTTCGGGCGTCAGCGACTTGTTGCGCCGCGCACCTCGTCGTAGAACTCGGTGCGCTCGTTGATTTCCTGCTGGAGCGATTTGAGCATCTTGAGCTGAGCCGTCGCCGGGATCTCGTCGCCGGAACCGCCGCCGCCGCCACCACCTCCGCCACCTCCGCCGCCGCCGCCACCTCCACCGCCGGCCGCATCAGCTTTGAGCGATTCGAGGAGCTGCTTGAAACGATCGGACGCCGCCTTGGCGGCTTCCTCGGTCGGCTTGTCGGTCTTCAGCTCGCCGAGCCGTTTCGCGGCGGTGTCCATGTTGGAGCCAGCCCGCCGCAGCGTGAGCGCGAACACAGGTGCACCCTCGAGAGTCTCAGTGATCTCGGCGGTTTCTTCCTTCAACCCGGTTTGAACCTGGCCGAGCCCCTTGACGCCCGCGCGCTGCGCGATCGTGAGCTTGCCGGCGTTTTTCTGGCGGACAGATTCGTAAGAACTCGTGTCCGACGCGACCTTCGCCTGCCGCTCGGCAAGCGACTTGAGCCGATCGCCAATCCGCGCCAGTTGCTCGACGGCAAGTTGTTCCTCGGCGTCGCGGCGCGTTTCCTCGAGCTCGTCCTGAGCTTCCTCGAGGTCGGCGAGCGCTTGCTCTTCTTGCTTACCGGCTTCGTCACCCTGATCCTCGTCGAGGTTGCCTTGAGCGCGACTCATCTTGCCGCTCGCGCTTTGTCCGGCCCGTGAGGCGCGGTCGGCGCTCAGCTTGGCCAGCCGCTGCAACTGGCGCTCCAGGTCTTTCCGGATCTCTTGCTGTTCCTTGGCCAGCCTCTTGAGCTGCTCGCGGCGCGCTGCCGCATCAGGGTTTCGCTCGGCCTCCCGCGTCTTCTTCAAGTTCTGGGCCTGCCGTGCCCTGGTCTTTTCCAGCTCGCTCTCCGCATTCTTCAGCTCTTTGACAAGCCGGGAAAGCTCACGCTCGCGGCGGTTTTGAATCGAGTCGACCAGCTCTCTCAGCTCGTCGCGGGCCTGTTCCTGCCGCGACTTCGCCTGCCCCATCTGGTTCTTTTCCAGTTGATCGGCCGCCTCGCCGATCTTGCCGACGGTCCCTTGTTTTTGACTCTTCTCGCCCGCCTCGCGCATGGCCGCGGCGGCCAGCGGATCCGACCCATCGAGCCGGCGGGCCATCTCGCCCATGCGCTCCAGAAGGTTCTGCAGTCCCTTGCCAACCTGCGATTGGCGAGAGGACAGGTTGCCGAGGTCGGCCTTTTGCTCGGGCGACAAGGCGTCCAGCGGCTTGCCGACCATCTCGGGCTTCGCCGCCGCCTCGCTGGTTTCCTTCATGGTTTGTTGCTGTTGCTTGAACAGCTCTTGCGCATCCTTGACCATGCCGCGGTACGTTTCAAACTCGCTGAGCCCGTCGAGCATCTTTTGAAGCTCGTCGGCGATCGCCTTCTGATTTGTCTTGGCTTCACCCAGTGCCAACCTGGCCGATTCGACGCTGGGCTTGTTCGAATCGGGCGGCGCGGCGTCGGGCTTCGACGGCTGCTGGGGCGTCTTGCCACGCTGGCTATCACCTTTCGATGACTCGCCGCCCTTCGATGACTCGCTGCCCTTTGACAACTCGCCGCCCTTCGATGACTCGCCGCTCTTCGATGACTCGCCGCCCTTTGATGATTCGGCGCGTTCGGAGCCATCCTTGGCTGTCTGGGATCCGCGGTCCTGGGGAGAGCTGGATTTCGGTTGCGCAGTCGAGTCGCCACGAGCACTTTTGGATGCGTCCGGTTGCGACCGATCGGCGGCAGCCTGCTTCGAAGCCGGGTCGGCGGCGTCGCGTGGCGCTGGCGCGGGACTCGCGCCTGTGGTGTTCTCTTCGAGGCTCTTGGTCGCGCGTGAGAGCCCTGCTTCGGCGGGGCCCAGGTGCTGATCACGAATCGCAACCAGGCGCTCGAGCATTTCCTCCATCTGCCGTTTCGCGTCGGGGTTATCGATCCGGAAGTTTTGCAAATCGTCGAGCCGGCGGCGGATGCGGGCATCGACGCCGTCGTCACGATTGTTGATGCGGCTGGAAACCTGGCGCTGAATCATGCCCGCGTTGCTCAAGTCGTCGCGCTGCTGCGGCTGCAGCCGCGTGGTCTCGCGCAAGGTGCGAATCACGTTATCGACCGGCGCGATCGCTTGCTTCTGCATCGTGAGCACACGCGCCAGCTCTTCCCTGAAGATCGCGCCGCGCGTCGTCGAACTGGCGAGCGGCTTCCTCCTTGGAAACGACGCGCAGGCGAATCTCGCGGCTCTTGCCGATTTTTGGCCCCTTGATCGAGTCGAAGTCACTCGCGTCGGCATAAAAGGTGACGACGGTCCCGACGGGAAGCTTGAGCGGGGCCAGCTCCCAGTCGTGCGAGACCTCCTGGTGCTTGACCGACAAGGGCGCGGCGGGATCGCCGCCGGGCTCAGGAACGCTCCAGAGCGGGATTGCGACCTGCGCGTGCGGCTCGGAGTCGCCGGTCGCGAGCCGGTAGTTCAAGCGCGGCGGCATGCAGACCATAATCATCCTCGAGGACGACGCGGACCGGAATCATGGCATCCGCGGGGACGTCGCGGTCATTCTTGGGCTCCTCGATCACGACCCGTGGGGCCTCGTCCGCAAACCCGCGCACCTCGTAGCGCACGGCGTCGCGGTTCTGGAAGCCTTCCGTATCCTTCAGGTCAAACCAGAACGTGAAGTTATCCTTGACCGTGAGCGACGTCTTGAAGCGCGTCCGGGTTTCATCGAACGCCAGCTCACCCCCCTTGGCGCTTTCACCCATCCGCAATGCGGCGTGCGCAAGCGGCTTGTTGGCGATCCCTTCCAGCTCGAGCCGGGTCCCCTCCAGAGCGCGGAACTGCGTGAGACCGGCGGCCAGCACTTGAGCGGGCAATCCGGTGTATGCCGGCGCGAACAGCCGCAGCGTGAGCGATTTCAAGGTCGGAGGGGGAACCACGGCGACGGGCACGTCGCGGATCGAGGTCTTATCGTCGCCGGCGGTGACGGTGAAATGGAACGGCTGATTGACGGACTCGATTCGGCCCCGGAACTCGCCCCCTGCGATCGAGCGCAGCGGCTCGCCGGCCTCCTCGCCATCGGCGAAGCGATAGGTGGCGCGGGCCGATTCGGGGATCTTATCGCCGGGCCGAACGTGCACCGACAAAGTGAACGAATCGCCGCGCGCGACCGTCCGCATGGTTTCGCGGTCGTCGAGGATCAGATGCGTTTGTTGGGGCCACGCCGTCGCTCCAAAGGGGACGAACAGCCGAGTGATCGCGATCCGCGACGACAGCGGTGCGGCCAGCAGCAATGCGGCCGCGCCGACCAAAGCCGCCGATGCCGCGCCCAGCGCCCGAATGACGGGCTTTGGCTCGATCACCTGGCGAAAATCGATGGTCTCGGCTTCCTTGACCGCTTCACGTACGGTCGCCTCCCGCATCGCTTTTGAGCCATGGCGATCGTCGCCGGGATCCAGGTGCAAGAACTGGATCGTGCTCGCGAGCCGGTCGTTCAAGCCCGGCCAGCGCTCCTCGATCCGCATGGCGATGTCGAGATCGGCGAACCGGACGAACAGCGGCCGCAGCACGCGCTCGTATCCCAGCCAGAGCGCCCCGCCGCAGACGAGCGCGAGCAATACTGCCCTGATCGCCGCGTCCAGGTGAAACAGCCAGTCGGCCAGGCCGGCGAGGATGATGACGGGAACCACGAGGCCAAACATCCACGAGATCCCGTGGAGCGCCAGCAGCCGCCGGACCGAGGCGCGGAGTCTCCTGATTCGCGATTCCAACTGACGAGGAGTCACCTGGTCCCCCCCCTGCCCGGCCGCGCCGGAGAATGTACGAAATGGCCAGTGGTTGCCCGAGCGTCGCAAATTTGGTTACGGGGACAATGAAACACGCCAGAGATATCAACGCGCGTGCGATCGGACCTGCAAATTGCAGCCCGCTACTACAAGAATCATACCATTTGTTGACGTTTCCTGAAAACCCACTCCGCGGTGATGAGCACCAGGAACAAAGTCAGGACAGGCCAGGTGTTCCAGAGAGGAATCGGAGGATCGGTGTCGAGCGGGACCTTGGCCGCAGGGGGCAAGTCTTTGAGCAGCGCCTCCGCGTCGAGAGGTTTGTAGAACTTACCTTTGGTAGACGTGGCCGCACCCGTGAGCTCGGTCTCATTCATCTCGATGCGCTCAAATTCGTTAACCGGCGGCTCGACACGAAAGCTGGTCTTGGGGATCGGCCCTTCGAGCACCGGCGGCGGCATGAGCCGGACTTCGTAGTCGCCCTCGGCGGCTTGTGGTAATGCGCCTTCGAACACGTTCCGCGTTCCGGGCATAAGCTTGAGCGCCAGCTTGCGGGGGCCGTGGCCCGCTCGCTTCACCTCGACGACGACGTCGCCGCTGGTCGGAGCCAGCCCGGCGTTGGGAAACCGGACGCGAATCTGGATCGGCTGCCGTTGCTGGTAGCGCCGGCGGTCGGTCTGAATCTCGGCCTGGCGCTGGCCGACGAGCCGCGACCGCGCCAGAAAGCGCACCGTCTGGACCCAGAATCGCCCGAAATACTTGTCGCCGGCTCGAAACCGCCAGCGCCACGTGTCGTCAAAGGCATGAAACATCGTCTTGCCTTCGCCCAGGAACTGGTAGAGGATCAAAGGCAGCTTGCCCTCGGAGCCAGTGGCGCTGGGATGTTCGGCCAGGACCAGCGCCGCGGGCTTCTTGCGCGGCGCCTCGAAGTACCAGAACAGCTCCGGAAGTTGATTCCAAATTTTCAGGCTCGAGGAGTCGTCGTCGCCGAAGCGGAAGATTGGGCTGCCGCGTCCCTCGAGCGTCAGCTCGGGGCGAAACGACGTGACCGACGTCCCGACAGCGGTGGGGTTGCGCCATCCGACAGCTCGACCGGCAGGAGCAGCTCCAGCGGCGTTCCTCGATACGACAACGGATCGAACAGCTCGCCGGCCACGAACAGGATTCCCCCGCCCTTCTGGGTGACGAACTCGACCAGGTTCTGCATCTGAGAGTGGCTCAAGAAACTGACGTCGGCATCGCCGAACAGGACGACGTCGTACGCGAACAGCGCATCCTTGGCGGCGGGGAAGGTCGGCAGCGCGGAGCGGTCTTGCTCGCTGTACTCCGGGTCGGAAGACAGCAAGACCACGTTCAGGTCGATGGTCTCGTCGCGCTCGAGATAATTCTTGAGATACCGAAATTCATAGCGCGGCTCGCTGTCGACAAACAAGACCTTGAGCTTCTCCTTGCGGACCGTGATCAGGCGCTCGATCCGATTGTTATCGGTCTGCAGCTCTCTCGGGTACTTGTCGACCTCGATGATGAAGGTCCGTTCTCCCGTGGCCTTGGGGTGATGGATGATTTCCACGGGCTCCGACTCTCCGTCGGCGGGCGCTTTCACTTCCTTGGACTCGAGCGTGCGCGCGGCTTTGGGATCGGTGGTTCCGGGCTCGAGCTCCTTGAGATGGACGACGATCTTCTCACCCTTAAATCCTTTTGAATGCAGCTTGACCTGGAACCGAACGGCGTCGTCCACGAAGACAACGTCGTCGACCAAGAGCTCTTTGAGCTCGATGTCACGGGGCGGCTGGCCACTTCCCAGGCCGATCGTAAACAGCGGAACTTCCTTTTTCCCGGCCAGCTCGGCTGCCTTCGAAAGGGGCTCACCCTCGGTGGTCTGTCCGTCGGTCAAGAGCACGATTGCCGACGGAGGAGCGCCGCGGAACTCTGTCAGCACCTGTCGCACCGCGTCGCCCAGGCGCGACTGACTGCCCGAGGCCTCGACGGACCGGAGGGCAGCGGCAGCCTTCTCGATCTGGTTCGGACGATCGACCTCGTAGAGCGGAGTCAGCGCGGTGGAAACGCGGTAGAGCTTGACCTTGTGCTCCTTTCGCAACAGCTCGCGGATCAGTTTGGCCCGGTCCTTCAAGATCAATCCCTGGGCGATCTTGAGCCGTGTCGTCTGGGTCTGATCATCGATTGCCGGCGCGGCCGCGCTCGCGTCTGCGACCGAGTTTGCCGCGAGCGCGTCCAGGGCAGCCTTGACATTCGGTTCGTCGTACTGGTCGGCAATGCGCTGGCTCGCCGAATCATCGACCAGGATCGTGAGGAACGGCAGCCCAGTGCGCGCGACCGAGAGTACCGGCTCGTGAAGCATCAGTATCGCCAGCAGCACGAGTGCAATCCTCAGGCCGGCCAGCATCAGCTTGGAAGCGACGGACGCTTTGCCCTCCTGGCGATAGAGCCACACGATCAAGGCCACGCTGCCGAGTATGACGAAGACGAGAAGCGACTGCGACCAGAGCTGCTCGCAGCGGAGCTCAGGAGTCGTCGCCTCACCGGCGTTCGGGGGGGCCACGCCCAAGCGATTGGCCAGGTGTTGGAGAATCCTAGTCACGTCAAGCGCGCCTCAGGTCGAGGAATCATGGTGCCCGAATCGCCAGGCCAGGACCGACTCGACCAGCAAGAGTATCAGCAGTCCGTACAACAGGGGGCGGTGCAGCTCACCGCGGTGACCGACCGACCTGGCGTCCTTCGTCAGATCGCTGGAGTTGGTCAGGTACAGGAAGTTCCAGCCCAATCCCGGCAGAATGTCAGCTCGGTCCAGCTTGGCCAGGTTACTTTCAAGCGGGTCGGTGTTGGCGGCGAACGAGGAATCCTCCGTCAGGGGCGGGCCAATCCGCACTTGATAGGGTCCCGCGAAGTCGACGTGGGGCAAGTGGAACTCACTCACATCACCCCCGCTGGCCAGCCGCAACTTGGATGGGACCTGTTGTCCCTTGGGTGGCGTCACGGTCACCGTGGCGCCGGCGCCCTCCGCGGAAAACGACCGGTCGAACGGCTTGCCGACCTGGATATTCCGCTCCGAGAGGCGGCCGGCGGCGGCACGCAGAACGATCGACTGCATCACCGGCGGGTAGCTCTTGTGGAGCGGCCATGTCGTCCAGGACAAGTTGGCCGAGGTCGCCACCACAAACACGGTCCCTCGATGGCGCTTTGCCTCCACAATGGCCGCATCGCCGTTGTCGAATTCCAGCGCGACTTCCGCATTCGAGCCTTTTTTAGGAGTGAGCCTGTGGTACTTCATGGAGATCGCACGCGTGAGCCCTGCCGTGACCGTGTCGGCCTCGCCGCGAAACTCGGAGATGATCGCGTGACGGTAGCCGAGCGGATCGAAGAGGAAACCGGCTTCCTTCTTCGCGGCGTCGCCCTGGGTGGGTCCGATCTCGACGGGCAGCAATCCGGTGCCGTCGGCATACAGCACCCGGTTGTATCTGTCGGGGTCAACTTGATCGCCACCGAAAAACACCACGCCTTTGCCCTGCTTCAGGAAGGCCTCGAGCGCGGAGACTTCGGACTGGCTGAATTCCTGAACGTTGCACAGGACCACCACGTCGTAACGCGCCAGGTCGCTACCGGCGAACTTCGACTCGGAAACAAATTCCACCCGTATCGGCCTCGGTTGTCCCGGCGATTCCTCGCTCGGCGAGACGCACTGCGCCAGATAGTCGGTCTCGGATTGATAGGGCTCGGACCGGACATGGCCATCCACCAGTAGGACCGAGAGTGACTCGCGGACCGGCACGACCCACCAGCGGCGGTTATCGGCCGCGAGTGGGTCGTCGTCAATCGAAACCTCGACGACATGATCGCCGGGTGTGCTGAACTGCTGCTGAAAGACCACCGACACATCCTCGCCCGGCGGCAGGTCCAGGGATTCTTCCGGGCCTCGCCGGCCGTCGACGGTGAGCCCGCGGCCACGCCGAGGGTGGGCGAGGCGCCGAAATTGTGCAGGACCGCACTAATCAAGACATTGCTGCCCACCGTCACCACGGGCGCATCGACTGTGAGCTTGGTGATCGCGCGATTCTCGAGGCCCCGCTTCCCCAGATCGATCACCACGGACTGCGGCCGGTGCTCTTCGATCTGTTCCAGTAACGCCTTCAGCGCTTTGGAACTCGCTTCCGGTGCCCGCCAGCTCGTGGCTTGCAGGTCGGTCAGGAAAAAGATCTGTTTCTGGGGAATCGACGAGACACCAAGCACGTCGCGGATCATCTCGAACGTGGCTTTCAGGTTGACGCCACTATCGGATACGGCGAGCTCGTTGATCTCTTTACCGGCTTCGCGAAGGTCGGACGTGGGGTTCTTGATGACGAATCCCGGCGGGTCGCCCATGAGGATGACGCTGATCACGTCGCCACGGCGCGAGTCCCTGACCAGTTGCGAGGCGATCCCCTTGGCCTGCTCGAACCGGCTTCCTTCACCCGAGGTGTATCCCATGCTGAGCGAGGCATCCAGCACGATGATCCGATGAGTGCTCGTGCCTGGGATCACCGCTCCAAAGGTCTCGAGAAACGGCTTGGCCATCGCGGAGACAACCAGAAGAATCACGAGGGTCCTGATCGCCAGCAGCAGCCATTGCTCGATGCGGACGCGGCGCCGGTTCTTGCGGACGGCGGCCATCAGAAACTGCATCGCGGCCCAGGTCACCTCGCGAAACCGCCGCCGATTGAGGAGGTGGATCACGATCGGGACCGCGGCCGCCCCCAGCCCGTACAGGAGCGGAATGTTGGCAAACCCCAGGGCCCACACCAGCGGCAGTGACAATGTCGGCTCCCCGTCCGAAACCAGGCCATTCAGATTGAGCGAATCCGAGCCGATCGCGAGGCGAGATAGCTCGAAAGCGCCGTGTCGAGGTTTTGATCCGTGCGCAGCGGAACGTAGTCGATGTCGGACATCCGGCAGCCCTTCTCCAGCTCCTTCAGGAATGACCCGAGCTCGGCCTGGTACGCCTGCTTGAGGGCGTGGGGGTCGGTCATGATCTCCGGGACCGATTCCAATCCTTTAAAGAGCGTTGTCTCCCGGAACGGAAACTCGAGCTCCGCCGGATCGAGGATGTGAAACACGATGACCTCGTGGCGGCGATGCCGAAAGTGCTTGAGACCGTTGATCACCCGCGACAGGTCATCAAACATGTCGGAGAAGACGGCCACGACCCCGCGCTTCTTGAACCGTTCCGCCAGTTCGTTGAACACCACTCCGATGTCGGTCTTTTCGCGAGCGGGCGTCACTTCCAGCAGCTTGAGGATCTCTTTGAGCTGAGCCGGGTGCCCCGCGGGCTTCAAGTAGCGGCGCACCGCGTCGTCGTACACCACCAGGCCGACCGAGTCTTGCTGCTGGAGAATCATGTAGGAAAGTGCCGCCACGATGAACTGCGCGTATTGCAGCTTCGTGACGTTGTCGCCCGAGGCGTAGGCCATGGACTCGCTCGTGTCCAGCAGCATGTACGCGAGGAGATTGGTCTCTTCTTCGTACTGCTTGAGGTAGAGCTTGTCGGTCTTCGACCACACCTTCCAATCGACGTGGCGGATATCGTCGCCGGGCACGTATTCGCGGTGCTCCGCGAATTCGACGGAGAAGCCGTGATACGGGCTCGGGTGCATCCCGGCGACGTAGCCTTCCACCACCATCCGCGCCTGAAGGTCGAGCCCCTCGAGGCTAGCCAACGTTTGCGGATCTAAATATTTTTGGTAGTTTTCCACTTTGTTCGGCCTCGTGTTCGTCGACGGGGACGGTCTTGATCAGCCGTTCCACGATATCGTCCGGCTTGAGGCCCTCGGCTTCGGCGTTGAAGTTGGTGATGAGCCTGTGACGCAATACCGGGCCGGCGACGGCGCGGATGTCGTCGGTCGAGACATGATAGCGGCCGTGCAGCACCGCCCGGGCCTTCGCGGCCAGCACCAGGTACTGGCTGGCGCGGGCCCGCGCCCCAGCTCACATAGTCGCGGATGAAGTTCTGGCTGTCCTTGTCGCGCCGCGTGTTGCGCGCGAGCCGGACGGCGTAATGCGAGACGTGATCCGCGATCGGCACTTTCCGGATCAGCTCTTGGAGTGCGAGGATGTCGGCCGAGGAAAGGACCTTGGACACGGACGGGCGGTGAATCGAGGTCGTCAGCCGGACGATATCGAGCTCTTCCTGCTCCGAGGGATAGTTGACCATGATATTGAGCATGAATCGGTCGAGCTGCGCCTCGGGCAACGGGTAAGTGCCCTCCTGCTCGATCGGATTCTGGGTCGCCAGCACGAAGAATGGGTCGGGGAGCCTGTGGCGCTCACCGCCGACGGTCACCTGCCGCTCCTGCATCGACTCCAGCAGAGCAGACTGGGTTTGGGGGGCGTCCGGTTGATCTCGTCGGCCAGGACGATATTGGCGAAGACCGGCCCCCTCAAGAACTTGAACTGGCGAACGCCGGTCGCCTTGTCCTCCTGGATGACCTCGGTTCCCGTGATATCCGACGGCATCAGATCGGGCGTGAACTGGATGCGGTTGTAGCTCAGGTTCAGGGCGTCGGCCATCGTGTGGATCATCAGCGTTTTCGCAAGGCCCGGCACTCCGATCAGCAGGCAGTGCCCCCGCGCGAAGATGGCGATCAATAACTCTTCGAGCACGGCCTGCTGGCCGACGATGACCTTGGACATCTCGGCCTTGAGCTTGGCGAAGGCATCCTTCAATCGCTCGACGGCCGCAAGGTCGTCGTCGCTCTGGGGGGTTTCAGTCGTGTTGGTGTCGCTCAAGCGTGCCTCCCGGAATCAAGCTGGCCATGGGACGTTTTCCGCTTAACTTTCCCAAATCAACCCTTGGGTCGCGGTTTTCATGCACCGCCCTGCGGTGGAGAAAACGCTCGAAGACTCGAATACCGCACCGTAGCAGAAACAGTTTTGAAGGTCGTCGTCGCGCGGAGCAACCAGTCTAGCCTGCGCCGGGCCACCGTTGCACGCCGGAAGATCGGAAGAATGGAGCGCGGGGAACGTCACCGTGGCCGGTCCGATAGCGGAGGCTGGCCCGCATTCTTCACTCCGAGCCCCCAGATGCCGTCTGAGGTCGCGAGCATCGCCCCGCGGGAATCGGCCTTGAACGCGACGTTTGCGATCGCCGTCTGGAAAACAAACCGCTGGACGAGATCGCCGTTTTCACGCCGCCGCGCAATCACGGGCATGTTCTCGGTGCCGCTGTTCTTGGCGGCCCGGTTGGCGCTGGGATACGCGATCACGCAGCGGTCCGTGAGCGCGATCGACCACAGGAGATCTTCCGGGCCGGTTCGCGGGCGCGACCAGGCGCGTGAGCCGTCCTTGAGCGACACCGCGCGGATCGACTGGTTCAAGCTTCCAAAAATGTTTTCGATGTTCACGCAGTAAAAGTAGTTTTCGTCATTGGCCATCGCATCGGGGCGCTGGCTCAGGTCTTCGATGCCCAGCAAGCTCGACCAGCGCTTCCTTCCGGTGGCGGGATCGAGTCGAATCAGCAACCGCCCATCGTGCAGGACGAGCAGGCGCTCTGAGTCACCGAGCACGCACGGTGGCCCATTGACGGGAAGGTCAGTGCTCTCCTGGTACGTCCAGAGAAACTGACCGGAATTGATGTCGAATTTCTTGACCGTCCGCCGATCGAGCACCAGGAGGACCGAATCCTCATCGATCGGCACGGAGGCGCGCAGAGCAGGTCATTCTCGGCAAGTGCCACATGCCTTGTCGGCTGCCCGTCTTCGGTGCGCAGCACGAGCAGTTCGTTGGGCTTGTCGATCTGGAGCACCGCGCGGTCGTGGCCAACCCAGAGATTCGCGTTGATCTCGCCCGGGGGTGACGAAAACGACCAGTCGAGGGCGCCGCTGTCGCCATCCAGGGCGATGAGCTCGCGACGCCCGCGCAGGCAGAAGACTCGCCCGTTCATCACGTGGAAGCCAGATAAGACCTCGCCGGCGCGGTCGTGGCGCTCGTGCGCGTCGCCGGGCTTGGCGTCGGCAAACGGGTCGGGCCCGGTCATGTCCTTGCCCGATCGCGCCACGTCGAAACGCCATTGCACCGTCCCTTGCGAGAGCTCAAGGGCGACGATCTGCCGGCTGGTGGCGGCGATCAGCTTGTCGCAGAGGTAACCGGCCCAGACGGCAGGCTCCCCCATTTCGGCCGACCAGCGCGGTAGTCCGGTCGTTGGGTCGATCAGCGCAGCATCCCGGCCTTTTCCACCACGAAATGCCGACTTGCGTCCGTTGACGGAACCACGCCGCTGGCGCTCAGCAATCGGATCGGCTGGCCGAGGGGCGCATCCCAGTGCCAGCGCCGCACGAGTGGGAGCGGCGTCTGCGGCTGAGAACGATCGGCGCATCAACTGGGCATACTGGGGGCGTGCCAGCTCGGCCGCCGCCAGATCCAGAGCCGTCGCCTCGCGGCCTGCGTCCCGCAAACGGACCTTGGGAAACCGCGCTTGCAAATCCAGGTAGCTGTCACGGGCCGCGAGGAACAGGCCTGCGCGCTTCGTACACGCGTGCCAGCCGCCAGAGCGCCCGGCGCGGCGATCGTCGTCGGGTGCGACCGCCAGCAATCGCCGGTATGCCTGGCAGGCCTCGCCAAGGCGATGCGAAGTTTCCTGGAGCGTCCCGATCTCGAGCAGGGCCTCGGGTACCACGCCGCGCCTCGGGAAACGCTCGGCAGAGCTCGTTCAAGACTCGCAGGTCCTTGTCGCTCCGCCCGCGCTCGAACAGCCGAAGCGCCTCGCGGTCGAACGCCTCATACACGCCGCGCCCGTGTTCGCGCAGGATGGAGCTCAAACGATCGGCGATCAGCAGATCGGCGCGGACCGTTCGATGTCCGTCGGCGGCAGAGACCGCCAGTGGTCGAAGCCGCTCGTCGGTCAAGAGCTGCTGGCAGATCTCGACAGCTCGCCCGGGCTGGCCGGTTCCGAGCAGGATGTCCGCGAGCAGCAGCTGCGCCTGCAGCCGCTCGCGGTCGATCGGGCGCGACTCCCGCGGATTCGAGATGGGCGACCGCCTCGTCCCAGCGCCGGGCGCGCTGCGCAGTCCGTCGCCAAGCGGCAACAGCAGTCTGGAATAGGTGATCGCGAGCGACACCGGCCAGCAGGACTCCGTCGATCGTCTCGTTGGGACGGGCTTTCTGAGCGGCTTTCTCGATACATTTCCAGTGCGAGCGTCGATCGCGGCCGATCGCCTCGGCCGCCCGCGCCAGCCGGAAGTAGTTCGCCGCCCGCTCGGGCGTCCGCGCGATCTCCTCGCGATAGCGCTCGATCAGCCGGCTGTTCTGGCAGAACACGACCAGGCCGTCGGCCTGCGCCACGATCAGATAGCCGTCGCCGGCGGCCAGGTTGCCCCCCTTCGTGTGGTACGTCTCCTGGAGCTTGATCGGCGGTCGGCGCTGCAGGCCCGTCCGCTGGTCCAGGACCTGGATCTCGTTCTGGGTCGGCCAGTAGATCAGGTCGCCGGCCAGCAGCCCGCGGCCGTAGCCCTCGAGCGACTTTGCCCGAGTCGGGCCAGGCGTGCCGCAGCTTGCCCGTCCTTGACGTCGAAGAGCAGCACGCGGTCGCCGGTCGCGACCAGCCGATCCTTGGCGACGCCGAGGACATGGCGAGCTTGACGTCGTCGGCGATCGGGTCGGTCTTCCAGAGCAGCCGGCCGCTTCCGGCGTCGAAGGCGAAGATCGCGTCGGCATCGCTGGGCGCGACGAAAACCCGGCCGTCGTGGACCACGGCGGGGTTCAGGTCGCGCTCGCCTTCGCCGCTGAGTCTGATTGGGCTCCTGCCGCGGATAGGTCGCCACCCAGAGGGTGGCGCCGGTTTCGGCCTCGACGGCGATCAGCGCGCCCAGGTTGGTCTGGTAGTAGAGTGTCGGCCCGTCGAGCGAGAGCAGCCGGTGGTTGAAATCGCCCGAGAACATCGCGCCGAACTGCATGGGCATGCCCACGCCGAACGGATTGTTGACGCCATCGGCCGACGCCGAGCCAAGGTATCGCACCCAGCGGTCGGCGCCGGTCTCGGCGTCGAAGCAGGCGACGTACGTCGTCGTCTCGCTCGCGGCGGTCGGTCACGGCCACGTAGACGTTCCGCGCTCGTCCGCGACCGGCGTCCCCTCGAAGTTGACCGTCCGATTGCTGCTCCGGTCCAGCGGCCGATTGGGAAGTACGAGCGATGTCGACTTCTGTTCCCAGAGCAGCTTGCCCTGGGTATTCCAGTCGAGCGCCACGATCGAGCTGGCTCCGCGACCGCCCGGCCCGCCCATGCCCGGGAAAAACGCGGTGCTGTTCGCCCCCATCCGGGCGTAGATCCGGTGCCCGACGGCCGTCAGCGTGTAACGCGGAATATCCCCGCTGTGCTGGCGCGACTGGGAACTCTGGGCGTCGTCCTCGGGGGGATGCCTCCAGCCGGCTCGACCGGCCGAATCGTGCCGCCATCGGCGTCCGGCCGGCCGATCGCTCAGGTTATACGCGAGCACCCGCGACCCGTCGCATACAATCACCTGGTCGCCCAGCACGATCGGATGGAACGCCAGCAGCCGGTCCGGCTGGCGCCCGGCGTACCCGAGGCCATCCCGGCACGCGGGCCAAACGGCGAAGCCCGGCTCAAGGTGACCTTTTCGAGCTCGACGCGCCACTGGAGCGGGCCGACGTCGATCGGACCCGGCGACAATCTTCGACCGCCGCTGCGACCCGGCGAATGTCGGCCACCGATTGTCAGGCTTGCTCCTGCGGGCCAAGGTGATCCGACGCCAGTGCGTCGGCCAGGATCTTGGCATAGCCTCCCTTGCGGCCGGCCAGCGACCCGGCCGCCCCGGGATACCGCTGGTCAAATTCGGCAAGCTCTGCCGGCGACGGCGGGTATTCGCCGGCGGCCGCGCGGCAAAGGAACTTCTTGGCGGCGACTCGTGCCAGATCCACGGAGGGATCGGGATGCACCAGCCCAAAAGGGTCGTCGGGCCGGTCGGCCACGAGCTGGCTGTACATCGCAAGCGCTTCGCCGAAACGGCCGTCCTGAAATGCCAGGTCCCCCAGCAACTCGAGCGCGTCGTCGCCCCACGAGCTGCAAAACGCCTGGTCCACGACACGGCGCAGCAAACCAAGATCGCGCCGCTTGGCCCCCTCGCGGAACCAGCGCTCAGCGACGCCGTCAACCCGGTTGCGATAGATCTCCCGCGCTTCGGGCGGCAACTGGGCCAGCGCGTCGATGACATAAGCGGCGGTCGTCCACGAACAGGACAAACTCGCCGGTAGCGTCGGCACCCGCCTCGGCTGGAGGCAGCTTGGCGACTTTGTCTCCAAACTGATCGATGACCTGCTGATAGATATTGATGGCCTCGGACCATTGCCGGTCGCGCGCATGGTTGGCCGCATTACGGAGCTTGTTCTCCGCTGGTTGACTCCAGTCGGGGTCGAACCGCGACGCACTCCGGATCGCAACCTGGCCCCAGGCCGGCTGAAACAGCAGCATCGCGAATCCGGCGACAACGCAAACCGCGGCCAGCACGCGCACGGCGACCCCCCGACCGCGTAGAGACCGTCGCGGTCCGCTTTTGACCCGAGACTCCGTCCCCCATCGTTGCCGCCCGGGGTCAGTCGTGTATGCCGTTCCCGAGCGCCTCGCCCGGAATCCGCGCCGTCGTGCCAACCTGTTTGAGCTCCCTTCCTGGAATCACGTCTGACCATCGTCCGGATGGAAAAACCAGTGACCGACTGAGCGGCTGGGTCTCAACGCGTGACGAAAGACCTGGTGGCGCAATGCATTTCCCAAGTTTCGGAGCCTTCATTTCATTGGACACCAAGTGGCTGCGTGTGTGCAACGGCAAATAGGATACCAAACCGCATGCATCCGCGCACATTCTCTATCCTAACGCGGCGGAGCCGCAACTAAAAAGAATGAACAAAAGTGGCGTTCTGCAGCCAAAATGGTGTTGTCGAGACACCCGCCCTGGAGCAGAACGCCATGAAGACGCTCTCGCGCTTCGTTTCCAAGTTTACCAGCCTGATCGTCACCGTGCTCTCTTGCTTTGACCGCGTCATATTCAAGGGCTACCTGCCCATTACCAACGGGCCGGCGCTGGAAGGCTTTGTCGATCACGTCCTCAAGATCCGGCGATGTGACTTCATGGCCTTTGCCGAGGAACAGTCCAACGCCGTTGTCGACTATGCCAAGCGACTTGCCCAAAAGGCCGGCGCCGAATACCAATTCCTTCAGGGCCATCACCGCAAAGACAAGTTGGTCGAAGAGATTCTGCGGCAGCGGCCCATCGCCGATGGGTTGATTTGCGTCCTCTGCTGCATGGAGACGTGCCCCAGCTTCAGGCTGGCCTACGGCAAGGGACGCCCCCGACTGGTCAACGCACGCCGAGCCCAGCGCGTGCTCTACTTCTATTTCCTGGATCCCGAACTCGGCCTGATCTACATCCGCCTGACCACTTGGTTCCCGTTCACCGTCCAGATTTATGTCAACGGTCACTCCTGGCTGGAAAAGCAAATGCTCAAGCGGCGCATCGGATTTGACCTCCGAGACAACGCCTTTACGACCTTGAACAATCAAGAAGCCGCTCAGAAGTTGGCCAATTCGTTCACCCATCTCAACTGGCGCAAGATCCTCAACCGTCTGGTTCGCCAGGTTAACCCTTTGATGAAAGAGCGATGGCTTCACGGCTACAGCTATTATTGGGTCATTGACCAAGCCGAGTACGCCACCGATCTGATCTTCTCCAGCCGCGAGGCACTGGCTGGTCTCTATCCGCGGCTCTTGGACCACGCCGCGATCAACTTCTCGGCCAAGGACATCCTGACTTTCTTGGGCCGACGCTTCCATCCCCGGTTTGACGGGGAGGTGCTCACCAGTTGCCAGAAAGATCGCTGGCCTGGCGCCAGGATCAAACATCGGATGAAGAACAACTGGCTGAAGATGTACGACAAGTTCGGTCTGGTCTTGCGGATTGAGACCGTCATCAACAATCCCAGAGAGTTTCGAGTTCGGCGGTGGCGGACTCGTGAGGGCCGCCGCGAGATAGCTTGGTGCCCGATGAACAAAGGTGTGATCAATCTGTACCGCTACCGCGAGATTTCCTTGGCCGCCAACGAACGGTACCTGGAGGCATTGTCTGTGGTCGAGAATCCGGCGCCGGCTTATCGCCAGGTCGAAAGAATCACCGAGCCCGTGGTGAAAGCGGGTCGGAGTTATGCGGGCTTCAACTTGGCCAGCGGCCCAGACGTCAAATTGTTCGGGGCGGTCTTGGATGGCGACCATGTGGTGCGGGGCTTCCGAAACGCCGACATCCGGGAGGCACTGTATGGAACAACAGCCGATCAAGTGGAACGTCGTCGTCAAAGCGCTGCAGTCGGCCGTTTGTTGAAACGGCTTCATGTGCGCGGACTGATTCGAAAAGTGCCGCGTAGCCGCCGTTGGCACGTCGGTCCGAAAGGACATCGAGTGCTCCAAGCTCTAATACAACTCTATCACCGTGGCATTCCAGCCGCTCTTGGTACAGCCGCGTAGTTCAGTCAGAAGATGGCGCACCGCGCGGAGAAGTCGCAGACGTAGAATCTAATCATACGCAACGCACATCGAGGAATCGATGCTCGGCTCAATTGCCCACTATCCAGGCAGACCGCTAACCAACAAGGCGGTCGTCGCATTGGCCGGGCGAGCACACACCGTCACCGACCCCCGCGCCACTGACGCCCGCCAACACGAACATAAGACATGAGGCGCGATCCCGAACAGGCTTCCCGGATTTCCCAGCACGATTCGCCGTTGGGATCCGTGCAACGCGCCTGAGGCGCACGATCTTTGCAACCGGACCGCGCGCGGCGGTCCCTGTGGGATCGCGGCTCGGTCGGGTCCAGATCCGAGAACAACCCCGCGCCGGCTCAGGCCCGGTGCTGGACTTGCACTCCGACGTAGAACACCGCGGCTCCAGCCGCCGCGATCAAGAGCGATTGGCCCAGGCCGACCTTGTCCATGAGCTGCGACGCGATGGCGAAGGGAAGGACGAAGAGACCCACGAGCTGAAGCAGCCGGCCCAAACGATAGCGCCACATGAACGACGTCTCGTCGCGACTCGAAGTGCCGGAACCAGGCATGGAACGATGCGACCGCCCACCCCGTACCGGGAGCGGTCTGGTGGCCACGGCGCGGCCACCAGAGCACGGTCATTTGCTCTTGGGGGGACCCAATTTGATCTGCCCCGCGTCGGTGACCTGGCCGGCACTGATCTTGACCGGCATACCGCGGGCCGAGCCGGTCGTGACATATCCGACGGTGCTTTGCCACACGACAAGGTTCTGGTCGCCGGCGGGTATTCCGCTGATTTCGAACGCCCCGTCGGCCGCCGTTGTGGTGAAGAAGGGATGGTCGAATACCATCAGGTATCCCTTCATCCAGGTATGGATATCGCAGTGCAGCTCGAGGGGACGATCCGGCACGAGCTTGACCTCGAGCTGACCGTTGGGCGCGATCATCTGATTGATTCCGGGATTGCCGAAGCCGGAGAACCGCACGTTGTGGTTGCTGGGATCACTCGACTTGATCACCAGCGTCTGGTCCTTGTGGAACGGCAGCACGTAAGGCTGAAATTCGCACAGCTTCTGGTCGAGCACGACCTTCGGTTCCTTGGCGAGGAGCGTCGTGACCTTCTCGGCGAAATCGCCCTTGGGCCGGACGAGATAGGCAAACCCATAAGCGACGCCCTTGGTGGTGGGATCGACCACCAGGTCGCGCGAGAGAATCGGCGCGTCCTTGGCACAAAGCTCGGGGTCTTTGGTGGACTTTCCCTTTTCCACCAGGACCGTGGTTGGCGGGATATCGTCCTGGCCCCAGACGAGGTGACCCTTGAGCGTCCCCGTGGAAGCCTGCCCGACCAGAGCCGCGGCAAGTGCGCCGGCGCCTTCCGGCGAAGCCGCTGCGAAGCCGGGAAAGACCAGAGGCGCCACGAGCACGAGCCACCCGAAATGCCGAGAAACACCTGACCTGACGCGGGGAACCTCTCCAGTCGCTTTCATTGTCCGTTCCTCTTCTGGGCTGGCCGGCTGGTCAGTTGGCAGGTAGCAGCTTGCTTGGGTCGACCGTGAAATCCTTGGTCGTGCTGTCGTTGGCCTTGATCTCGACGTCTTCTCCCGACGGTGACGTCACGAAGCCTCCGCCCTTGACGAATTCCTGCCATACGACCACCTTCTGACTTCCGGCGGGGGCGTTCTTGATCTCGTAGTTTCCTTTCTCATCGGTCACCGCGAAATAGGGGTGGTCGAGCACCATCCACCAGGACGTCATCCAGGGATGAATGTCACAGACCACGGCGCCCGGGGTCCGTTCGGGGTCCGCCAGGGGCAACTCGAATGCCTGGCCGCCGGCGATGGTCTGGTTATAGGTCGTCTTCTTGAGTTTGACGTTGACGTTATGGTTCTTGGAATCGCTGGATTTCAACCGGACCTTGACCCCTGTCATCAGGCCCAGGACGTGCGGCTCGAACACGCATTGTTTCTGGTCGAATTCGATCGTCTTGGCCAGGGCCGCCTTCTTGGCGTCTTCGTTGACCGCCGAAGGTCTCGGCAGGTAGACGAGCACATTCTTGATCCCCTTGGTGGCGTCGTCGACGATGAGCCGCTCGGAAAGGATCGGCTTGTCGACAGCGCACATGTCGGGATCTTTCTCGGCCTTTCCCTTCTCCTCGAGCACCTTGACGGGAGGCGGCGTGCCGTTGAAAACGATCTGGCCCTTGAGTGTTCCCCACCCCGAGGCCGCGGACGCCGCCGGGCTTGCCGCCGCTCTCGGAGCGGCTTCCGCGGCCGTGCCGGCCACGGGGATCGGCGCGCCGCCGCCCCCCGCTTTGGACGCTATGTTCTGGCTCGGGTCGGGAACGACCACGCTCACGTCACTTGAATCGGTCGGCTGACCGCAGCCGCCGGCGGCGGCCCCGATCGTCGCGCCCAGACTCAACGCCAAGACCAACCGCTTGCGACTCCAGCAAGTAACCATCGCGTCTCTCTCCCTGGTTTGAATTCTCGTGACTTAATCCCGTCCGAGTGGATCGGTCCGCCCAAGAGCGAAACGGCCCCGGGCGGATTTGGTTTCTTTTCGAAAGCGAATGCAACAATCCCACTCAAATCAACAACCGGGGACTTCTGATTGGCAGCCCGGCGGAAACACTCGCGATTTCCTACCGCGAACCGACAATCATGGAGCATTCCCCGAGGTCTTGGGCGCGGTGCCGGTCGCTGGGCTTTGCGGGTTGCTGCTGGCAAGCTGAAGCTCGACGGCGTTCACGTAGTTGAGCAGCGTGTCCCGAACTGCTCGCACCATCTCGATCGGTTGATTCTCGAACGTCTTGGGCACCATGATCTGGACCGCGCCGTGGGGTGCGATGTTCTGGGGCATGGCCGTGAACGGAACCAGTCGGCGCGGGTTGGCGATCCAGGCTTCGAGATAGTCCGGCCGGAACCGCGGAGCAACTTCGCGAAGATCAGGGCCGTTGACGACCGCCGCGCCGCCGCTCGGCTTGAACTGTCCGATGGCATGGCACTGGAGGCAGGGAGACGCGTTGTTCGTCATCATCAGCCACCCGGCGCTCAGATACCCGGGATGGACCGAATTGCGCTCGGCGAGGAAGCTCGGGTCTTGCTGGGGAATGGCTTGATAGGGAAACTCGGCCCGATCCCGCGCTGCGAAGTAGTCGGCCAGCTCGGCCGGCTCCCTGGAAACGACGTTTTCCAGTTTGCCGTAATGGAACCGCGGCATCCTGAGCTGGGCCGCGGGGCGCAGCATGTGCGGATCTCGCACGAACGAGCTCAGCCAGGGGGTCTGAACCTTGTTCCCTTCGCGCAAGAGCGGAGGGGGCAGCCGGTTCCAGAACGAGTCGAACGGGTTGCCCGTCCGCTCGGCCTGGTAAGTCGCGTACAGCCAGGCGAAATTCCCTCCCTCGGCGGCCGTCTGCTCTACCTTGGTCTGGTCGAGCGTGACGTTGTCGCCAACGTTGAATTTGTACCCGCGGATCGTCACGGGCTTCCAGAGCTGGACGGTCAGCTCGTTCTCGAAGAGTCCGATGGGCATCCCCTCGACCGTCACCGTCGATTTTCCGTCGTCGTCCACGATCTCCAGCTCCTTTTCGATCGTTTCGGGCGACAGGTTTTTCTTGGGGTCAAAGGTCAGGTCCGGGTAGACCTGCGGAATATAGTCGCTCCCGCGCGCCGTGTAGGACGACCGCAAGTTGCTCTTCCAGTCGGTGAAGGCCTGGGCCACCGTGATTCCCGGAAGGACGGCGTATTTGGGCATTTCCAGGACGTGGCATCCCCGCAATTGAACCGGTTCAGCACCTTGGCGCCGGCCGCAACCGCGGTTCTCGCGGCGGTCGTGTGGATCTTCGGCAAGTATTTGGCGGTGATCTTTTCGTTGGTGAGCCCGAGCACGAACGTCATCACTTCCTCGATGGCGGCGGGATCATTCGCCCAGGCAAATTGCGGCATACGAAGTCGGTCATCCCAGGCCTTGTACTTTTCATTCTTCTTCAAGAAGTCAAAGCTGCGCGGACGGTGGATCTTCTGATACAGGAAGCCCATCCGCGTCTCGTGCGTGATCTTCTCTTGATAGAAGACGTTGGTGCCGTCTCGAGTGCCGTTCTCGTCCGGCGGATGCTCGGGGTCCGTGAGGTATTCCGCAATGTGCCCAAAGTCCAGACGGGCGGGATTCTTGATTCCCCAGTCGTTGAGCGCGGTCCCGATCGGTTTGGCGTTCTCGAAGCCCGGGATCGAGTGACAGCCGAAGCAGCCAAGCCGCGAGATCGTCTTCTCTCCCAGGTACAAGAGCTTCTCATTGGTTTTGAGCTTGTTGGTGACGAGATCGTCGACCTCGCTGAGCGCGACGGCCCGCGATGGAGCACCCTCGGGCTTGAAGCTGCCGCTCTTGGAGATGTAGAGCTTGACCAGCTCATCGACCGATTCGCGGACTTCCTTCGATTCAGCGGCGGGCATGGCCACGGTGACCGGCCACTCTCCGGGCACCGAGAGGAGCCAGCTCGCGATATCCGCGGCGTCCTGCGGCGAGAGCTGGAGGCTGGGCATCAAGGTCTTGGGATGGTAGCGCTCCGGCGCCGAGTATCCAGTTGGCCAGCCACTTGAGGCCTTGCGCGTTTGACGGAAACTTGGCGGCGATGTTGGACAGGTTTGGCCCGAAATCGGCCTTGGCGTAGTGCTGCACGCTCGCCGGGAACCCCTTGGGATCGTAGGTGAGGGCGGCGTCGGGCTTGTAATCGGGATTGGCCGCGCGGACGTCGAGCTGCTGGAGGTCGCCGGACTGGTAGGGCCGGTGCTGGTGGCAGGCCATGCAACCCTTCTGCAGGAACAGCTCCTTTCCCTTGGCAACGTCGGTCTTCGCCGGCGGTTCGACGAAGCCGGCCGGCGGGGTGCTCTTGGTGTAGAGATAGTGAGTGATCGCGTGGATTTCAGCGTAGTTCTTCGGCCAGTCTTCCTTGGCCGAGTTGTTGCTGAGCCCGTAGAACCGCGGCATCCGCGAATCGGGCCGGAATGCATGCGGGTTCGCAATCCATTTTGTCACCCACTCCTTGGCGTTCTTGGACGCGATGTGCGAGAGATTGGGCCCAACCTGGCGCTCGTCGGTGAGATCGGGGCCGTACGAGCCCTCACCCCCGATCGTATGACAGCCGGTACAGCCGAACTTGACGATGCGCTGGTAGCCCGCCTGGAGCTTTTTCGCCTGGGGAATGTCGGTGACCTGCGTGTGGCACTTGAGGCAGCCCGACTCGATGAAACGCTTGGGCGGCATCGGGAAATCCCAGAAGTGGAAGTCGTGCCAGTCATACTCCTCGTGCCACCTCTTGGCTTCCTCGGGCGAATCAGGCGTGTGCGACGCGAACGTGAAGTCGGTCCCGGAGCCCTGGCCGCCATGGCAGATCGTGCAGCCGAAGCTGTTGATCGGATGTGGTCCATTGGCGTCGAGATACAGGCCCGCGGTCACCACCTTGCCGCGCGGGTTGACCGTCGTCGCGCCGGTGGTCAGGAACGGGTGCGACAGGAATACCTTCGTCATCTCCTGGCCGTGGGCATCCTTCTCGTAGCCGATGCGATCGATGCCCTGGTGGCAGGTCGCACACCGGTCGTAGCGGGGCACTTCCTTGAAATTGTAGTTGATCGTGAGATCGGGAAGGCTGATCTGCTGGATTCGCGTGGGAGACGCCGCGAAATCCATGAGCGGCAGACTGCGAAAGCCACGCCTGAAGGCCGAAGCTACGTGAGCGTCTTTCTGCTCGATCAAGCGCTGCACGCGATCGACCTCGCGCGTGAGACGATCCTTTTCCTTTTTGAGGTCGTCGATGTTGCCGAGCAGCTTTTCCTTGTCGCTCCGCTTGGCCTTGACGGCGGTGTCGGCCGTTTCCAGCTTCTTGGAGAGCTCGTCGAGCTCCCTCTCGGCTTCTACCACCACGGTCGCCAGGTAGTTTCGCGCCAGTTGCTCGTCGCCGCGATCGATCATGCCGTCGTAGAGACTGCGCTTGCTGTCGAGCTCGGTCTTCTTGAAGCGGCGCTCGATGTCCAGCCGCTCGAACGTCGCCTCCAGGCCCCGCAGCTCCTTGTCGATCGCGCGGATCTTGCCTGCCCGCTCGTCGGCTGAGTCTCGGCGGCCTCGATCTGGTTCTCGATCTCCTTGATCTTTTGCTCATTGGTCCGCTTCTGGTCCGCGAGCTTTTCCTGCTCGGTGGCGGCTGAGCTTCTCGTGCTCGACTCAACTGGAAGTCGCGCTGCACTTGCTTCCAGGGACGCAAGTGATCGGCCATCACCATCCACACGGTCGAAAGCAGCATCGCGATCGAAGAGATGGCGAACACCAGGTGCAGCGTCGATTGGCGTCGAAAAGGTTCCTCGGTTGCCGGCATGTGGTCGGTCCTATGCGATCGAAACTGAACTTAAATATTAAAGAACAGCTCGGGGATGGCCACGATGTACTTCAGGTTGATGCGTCCAGCGCAGCACCATCTTGATCGGCAAGGCCGCCATGAACAGCATCGAGGACCGCCAGGGTCATGAACCGCAGCATCCCCGCCTGCTCGGCATACTTCTTGAAGAAGAACCGGTACAGCACGTAGGGCGCCAGCGTGAAGTACGCCAGGCACGAGCAGGATCCCCGGCGCTCTCGCGAATCAGAAATAGTTCGCCGGCTTGGTCGTGCCCAGAAGCTGGATCCAGATCATGTCGGAGAGCTGGACGTTGTTCAGCGGGATCAGCTTGTGCAGATCCCAGTACTCGTAGGGGCCGAAGAAGTTCCAGTTGGGCCCTCGCAGGAACGTTCCCAGCAGGATCAAGACGACCCAGAGGACGACAAAGCCGTACTGAAACGTGATATAGGCGAACTTGCGATCGTTATAGGTGTAATATCCGTTTCCGCCCTTGTTGGTATCGATGTAGGGGATGGCGATCAATCCGACGATGATCATCTGCGGGAGCACGACGCCCGCCATCCAGGGATCGAAGTAGACGAGCATCTCCTGCAGCCCGAGGAAGTACCAGGGCGCCTTGGAGGGGTTGGGGGCGACGGTCGAGCTGGCCGGTTGTTCCAGGGCGCCTGGAGGGCGATTCCCCAGACGACCAGAACGATGGTCAGGATGACCATGCAGATCAGCTCGGTGTAGACCAGGTCGGGCCAGGTCAGCGTCTTCTCGGGCTCGATTCTTCCAGGCTGGGAAGGCCCTGGGCGATCCGCGAGTCGTTGATGACGGCGCGGCGCAGCGCGAACCAGTCGAAGAAGCCGACCAGGATCAACAGCCCGACGATCGGGACGTTGTCGGGCTTGGTGACGATGTCGCGGAAGTCGTAGTCGGTCATGCTCAGACCGAAATACAGCAGGAACAGGTTGACGATCGACCAGCCGACCAGGCCGTTGGCGAAGAACCGCCGCCACCGCAGGACCGCGATGAAGGCGAGCGGTCGCCCCCACGAAGAACGTCGTCGGCCCGGCCACCGAGCGTCGATCCGCATCGCGGCACAGAACTGCGGCAGGTCAGGATTTCGCCGCCCAGGCATGATACGTGATGCCCATCGCCTGGAAGATCACCGCCGCACACGCTCCAGATCAACGTCCAGAGCGTGCGATCGATCGGCTTGCCAAGCCCGACGGCCGGCTGGTGATCGTCCAGGCTGGGGGGAACGGAGGGGTCTCCCTCGCCATGGCCGTGGGCCTTCATGCTCGGCGAAGTGGGCGGCGTCGGCTCCCGCCATCACGGCGAGCAACCGTTTGCGGCCGCGCACAGACCCGTAAGCCACCGCCACGCGCCCGGGAAGGGTGTGCCGGCCCAGGATCATCAGGATGGCCAGGCCGTAAAGGCCGAAATAGCCGGTGATCAGCCAGGCCGGCAGCCGCCGCGTCTTGGGGCCAGGCCCGAGCCGCGAGGCCCCCGCCGAAACCATCTCTCCATAGGCGACGTAGGCCGCGGCGGCCGCGTTCATCATGGCGGCGAGCAAGTAGTACCACGCCAGCCCAGCCGAGCACGCCGGTGTCAGATCTTGGTGATGCATGGGAGTGTCTGAAAACCAGGTTCGATAAGAAGGCATATTTCGACCGATTTCCGAGATCGACTCGAGCCACCACGCGGGCGCAGCGAACCAGATGCCTCCGCCGCGCGGCCGCGCGCGCGGAGCACGGTCCCGCGGCCGCGGTCACATCGGCCCGCTGATCCCGCCGTCCTTGCGGACCCTCCAGAAGTGGATCATGATCAGGAGCGCGGCGGCCAGCGGGATCGCCACGCAATGGAGAACATAAAACCGATTCAGCGTCATCTCGCCCACGCTCCGGCCGCCCAGCAGCGCGAACTTCGCGTCCGAGCCCGAGGTGATCAGGCTGACGCCGTTGAGCTTCAAGAGCGACGCCCCGGGCCCTCCACCCCCAGCCCCGGCGTGGCCCGCGCCATGTTCGAGCCGACCGTGATCGCCCAGATCGCGAGCTGGTCCCACGGCAGCAGGTAGCCGGTGAACGACAGCAAGAGCGTCAAGCACCAGCAGGATGACGCCGACTCCCCAGTTGAATTCCCGCGGCGGCTTGTAGCTGCCCGTCAAGAACACGCGGTACATGTGCAGCCAGACCGCGATCACCATCGCGTGGGCCCCCCAGCGATGCAGCTCGCGCAGGATGCCCAGCGTCGTCACGTCGCGGAGAGCCAGGATGTCGTTGTAGGCGTGCTCAAGCGTGGGCCGGTAGTAGAACATCAGCAGCACGCCGGTCACGGTCTCGACGATGAACAGGAAGAACGTCGTCCCCCCCATGCACCACGTGTAAGAAAGCGCGATCCCCTGCTTCCGCACGCTCACCGGGTGGAGGTGCAGGAAGAAGTTGGTGAGCATCACCACCACCCGATTGCGCCGATCGGTCGGCATCGGGTGCCGGAAAACGCTCTTCCAGAGCTGGGTTTCCGCGATTTTTTCCAGGATCGGCATGGGCGATCTCTCTCGGATGCATTCGTGCATCGACGTGAGTCGTTCGTCGCTCGGTTCTCAGTCGCATGCGGGTCGCGAGAGTCGGCCGCTGCTCGGCCTCCGACGCTTCGCCGCGTGCCAACGGACGACTGCGACTGACTCAAGCCGGGATGAAGCTGTCCGGGTCGGACCACTGGCCCAGCTCTTGCTGGAACTTCTGGCTCTTGTCGACCATGATCTGGCCGTCGTCGGCGAAGGCGACCTTGAATCGCTCGAGCGGCCGCGGCGCCGGGCCCTCGAAATTGATCCCGGAGATGTAGAAGCCGCTGCCATGGCAGGGGCACTTGAATTTCTGCTCGGCCGGCCAGCCAGTTGGGCGGGCAGCCCAGGTGAGTGCAGACGGATTGAAGAGCGTAGAGGATGTCCTGTCCGTTGTACTTGGTCGGACCGGACGACCCAGAAGCCCCACTCGGCCTTGAACCGCTCGCTGACGTCTTCGGGCTCGAAATTGCGAGGGAAGGCCGATCTTGATCGTGCTGGGGGGCTCGGCCAGGACGTTGGGGAACATGAAGCGCACGGTCATCAGCGTCATCGCGGAGAGGCCGGCGGTGAAGGTCGTCCAGGCAACGACGATCCAGGCGAGGGTCCAGGAGACGAAGAGCGCTGCCGATGAAGAAGCCGCGGCGGCTGGTCCTCCGGCGCGGCCGCGGCGCCGGCGAGCTCGCGCGTCGGGCCTGGGCGGGACCGTCTGCGGCTTGGCCGGCGCGGCCTTGGCCGCGGGTTTCGCGCGGCGCGGCCGCGGCGGCCTTCGCGGCCAGCTCCTTGGCTCTTCTTGGCGGAGGCCTGGCGCGCGGCCTCGGCCAGGTCGCGAGGGTCGGTCATCTTTCCAGCGGCGGAAGCGCGCGGGCGGCGGCCGCCGGCTTGGCGGCTGCGGCGGCGGGCGCCTTGGCGGCCGCCGGGCTTGGCGGCCGCAGCCGAGCCGCCGGCGCGGCCGCGCCGCCCCGGGCCGCGGCCAGCTTCTCCTGGAGGGTCATCGGCCGGCCCAGCGGCCTGGCCGGCGCGGGCACGGTTTCTTGGGCTCCTCGACCGGGGCGGCTTCCTCGGTCGCCTCGATCGGCGCGGCAGGTGCCGCGGCTTTCGCGGCCGGCGCTTTCGGGGCTGGGGCAGCGGCTCCGCCGGCACGAGCCGCCGCTAGCTTCTCTTTCAGCGTGAGCGGCCGGCCCAGCGACGCCGGGGTCGGGACATTCACTGGGGGAGCCGCGGGCGCCGCGACCACGGCTTCCGATTCGACCGCCTCGTCTGCCCCGCCCTCGGGCTCGTCCGCGACCGGTGCCGCCGCGGTTTCTTCTACTTCAGGCGCAGCAGGTGTCGCGTCCGCCGGCTTGGCAGGCCCGCCCTTGCGAGCGGCTTCGAGAATCTCTTTCACGCTGAGACGTTTCGCCATCGCTCGACTCTCGTTTCCGAATTACCCTGCGCCCATCGGGACCGGGTCTCTGCGCCAGGATCAGCGGTGAGCGCCGACTGCTTTCGCAAAGCGGATGCCACTTGAACTCAGAGCGATCCGGACCTCTAAACATCAGGGCCGTTGCAGCTTGCCGCGCCCGATCAACCGATCACCACCGGCCACCATTCTCATTCCGGAGAAAACGCACCCACCAGCTTTCTTACTTCTTGGAATGGGCGATCCCGCGCGATGAGCGGTCGTGGACTGGCCTCGTGCGGGGAAGCCCAGTTGCGATCCACTCGTTGCCTCATCCAGTTCTGCCTGGTCGAAGGGAATAGACTATCAGGCCCGATGCCGCCGGGCAACACGTTGTTGGCCTGGGGTGCGGAAGCGGGCAATTGGCTCGTAGAACCGATTTGCGGGCAAACGACCGCGGCAGCGAGAGCACGCGGCCGCGCTAGAGCGGAACGTCAATTGGTATCGAAGACTTCCAGCGTGCTCGAGACCTCGTGCAGCCGTGCGGTCAGGTACGACCGGATCTCCTCGCTGGTGGAGAGCTGCAGGACGTGATGGGCGAACCGCTCGGCCTGGGCGGTCGTGACGGAGCCGAGCAGCTCCTTGACGGTGGGTATGAACGCGGGGCTCATGCTGAAGCGCCGCAGGCCCATTCCGAAGAGAACGAGGACCGAGCGCGGCTGACCGGCCATCTCGCCGCAGAGCGTGACGGGCGTGCCCGTCCGCTGGCAGGCGTCGAGCACCATGCGCAACACGCGGAATATCGCCGGCGCGAGTGCCTCGCACAGATGGGCGACCTTCGGGTTGTCCCGGTCGGCGGCCACCAGGTACTGGATCAAGTCGTTCGAGCCGATCGAAATGAAATCGGTCTCGCGCAGGATCGCGTCGATGCAGACGGCCGCCGCCGGGACCTCGACCATCACGCCGGTCTTCACGTCCTCGCCGAAGGCAACCCCCTCGCGAAGCAGGTTGCTGCGCGTCTCCTTGACCAGGTTGTTGACGAACATCAGCTCTTCCAGCGTCGTGATCATCGGGAACAGCATCGAGACTTTCCCGTGCCGCCCCGCGCGGAGGATCGCGCGGATCTGGGTGACGAAGAGCTTGGGATTCTCGAAGAAAATACGGGTCGAGCGCCAGCCCATGAACGGATTGGGCTCGCTGCGGCGGCCGAGGTACGGAACGGTCTTGTCTCCCCCGAGGTCCAGGGTGCGGATGGTGATGGTCTGGTTGGGTGAGTTGCTGATGATCTGGCGGTAATACTCGTACTGTTCCTCTTCGCCCGGCACGTCGTGATGGGTCAGGAAGAGATACTCGGTCCGGAACAGGCCGACTCCGGTGGCGCCGACTTTATGAGCGGCCTGGGCGTCGGCCAGGTTGTTGATATTGGCCTGGAGCTCGATGTGCGTGCCATCAGCGCTCTGGGCCGGATGGTCGCGGTTCGCGATCAGCCGGTCCTTGAGATTGAAGAATTCGCGCTGGACCTTGCGATAGGCGGAGGTCGCCTCCTGGTCGGGCCGCACGATCACGACGCCGTCGCGGCCGTCGACGACCATGACGTCGCCGTTTTCCACTTCGCTCATGATGCCGTCGACGCCGGAAACCGCGGGAATACCGCGGCTGCGCGCAGGATCGCCGAGTGACTTGTCGAGCCGCCAAGCTCCGTGACGATCCCCGCGATCGGCAGGTCCCCCAGGCTCATCGCCTGGCTGGGAAGGATCTCGTGGGCAACCAGAATCACCGATTCGCCGTTGTGAGAATCGCCGGAGGAATCGATATGCCGGATCTTCTTGCGGCTTAAATGCGACTCGACCCGCAAGATCACATCGCGGATGTCGGTCATGCGCTCGCGGAAAAAATCCTGCTGGATCTGCGCGAACTGCGCGGCGTAGCCGTTCATCACGACCTGAAGCGCCGACAGCGCCGTCAGGTGCTGGTTCTCGATCAAGCTGTGCACCTTCGCCAGGCGCCGGATCGTTGACGATCTGCAGGTGGCTCTTGAAGATATCGGCCGCCGAGTTTCCGAGGACCTCGGCGACGCGCTGGACGGTGGTCTCCAGTTCCGAGGCCGCTTCCGCCACGGCGTTGTCAAAGCGGTCGATCTCGGCCGGAACCTGGCTCGGGCTGTCCAGAGACTGCACCTCGATCGAGCCGAGCACCGACTCCACGCGATGCGCCACCCCGACCACAACCCCTGGACTGACTCCGATTCCTTTACGCATGGCGAGCCCGTCTCAACGTTCCCTGCCGTTTCAACCGAACAGGAATCTCTTCCCGAACGCTGCGATATGCGATCCAACTGGCTTATTTAATCACGTTGACATCGGGGCACGGCTCGGGTCGCATGGCATTCTTGGACGAATCAGGCCGGGAAGATCGATCCGAAAGTTGCGCGCGGGCGAATTCAGCGAACACGGGAAATCGACGATGTTAAGCGCTCGAAACGTTGCCTTCACCGGCCTGCCGTAGCAACTTTTGTACCAGCGCTACGACTGGATGTTTTCTCGTTGATAATAAAAAACGAATCGTGACCACTAGGGTATATCGCGATGGGCGTCGCGTCTATATCTCACTTGCTCGCCGGGGCGCCGCGATCCTGCAAAGGACCGGCCGCCGGGATCACGCCCGTCATCCCGGGTGCTGGGAATGCGAGACGCCGGCGGCTGCGGGCCGCGTCCCCAACCGATAGAGTGCGTAGAGCGAAATAGCCAGAAGCGCGTAAGCGGCCGAGAAGTGGTAAGGAGTTTGATACGCGGAGACGTGGGCCCTGCCATCGGCTTCGAGGCGACGGATCACTTCCGACGGCGACGCGATCGGGCTCGACGGCAACGGCGAATGAATGATGCCAAACCACGAAAACGCGGCCGCGACCAGCAGGCAGGCGCACAGCGGACGGATCCGGCCGTCGATCAAATGAGCCAGCGCGGTCGCCCACAACAGACTCGTGAGGATGAAGCCCCCGCCGCCGGCCAGGACGGTCACGGTCTGGATCCAGTGCTGAGCTGCCGGCCGGAGCTCGGCAAACGGCTTCAGATCAGGCGCGAGCTGATTGTATGCGAGCACCGCCAGGTAGGCGAGCGCCGGCACACAGGCCAAGGCAACGGCCGGAAAGTGCCGCACCGGCGTGGCGCGAAAGGATTGGGCCGCGATTTCCAGCCCGATGAAAATCAGGATCGGGAAGATGACCGCCTTGGGAATGAAGAAAAAGATCCAGTCGAAGAACCCGAAGATGCCCGAGGCTCCGACGAAAATGGCCGTCGCCAGCGTGTAGGCGGAGCGGGCACCCATCGCCTTGTAAGCCGGATGGCCGATGTACGGCGTGGTTTGGATCACGCCCCCGAACAGGCCGCCGGCGATCGTCGCCAGCCCTTCCGCCGCGACGATTTGCCCCGTCGGGTAATCGTCACCGGCCGAGGCGGCGCTCTCGGAGCAATCGATGCCGCCGACCACCGTCGCCAGTGCCAGCGGTATCGCCACCGGCAGATAACTGACCGACTCGCGCATGGCGCCGGCCAACCAACCGGCCCAGTCCAGGAGCGGTACCGGCAACACGGCCCGCAGCGCGTGCTCGGGAGGTGCTCCCTCAGCGCCGACACCCGGTCCCCAACCCAGCCAGTGGATTACGTAATAAATCAGGCACCCCACCGCGACTGACCCCAGCGCGCCCGGACACCGCCACGGAAACTGCCAGCCCGCCGTCAAGGTCGCCAGCATCAATCCCAACGCCACGAAACCCGCGATTGGATAGGCGGCAATATCCAGAAGGGGCAAGAAACTGATCAAGACCAAGGCAATGGCTGCAAGCGAACCCAGCAATCCTGCCCGAGGCACGACGCGACGTACCCAACCACACAAGGGAGAACACGCAAGCTTGAAGAGCCCTGATGCAAGCAACATCGTGATGCCTATGAACCAGGCGTGACGTGCTGACGACTCAGGATCGAGCCCCCTCTGGAGGCGCTGCTTGATAAGCCGGCCCGATGATCAGAAACACGGACCCGAAGGTGCTGGGTGTGTCCAGCCCGAGCGGCATGGCGGTCACGTCGGAGCGGCCGGTGCGGCGTGCAAGCCGGAAGGCCATGGCGGTATAGATGAGGTCGCCGACAACCACACCGACGGCGGTGCCCGGGATCATGCGGGTCAACACAAAGAGCTTCGGCAGCTTGAATACCTCGACCAGGAGACTGGCCATCAAGATCATGCCGCTGATGTTATCGAGCATCAGCCCGAAGAACGCATTGATGTCGCCGCGCTGGGCCCAGACATAGTCGCCACGAGTCTCGCGAGCGCTGACCGACCTTGAGTTCACCTTCAGAGATCCCCCCAGGAAAACCGCGGCGGCTTCATGTCGCCGCCCAGCTGCGCAACTCCGAGAATCGCGCCGCCGCGAGCGCAAGCAACCCCCCGAGGAAGTACACGGCCGCCGTGAGCGCGATCGTGCTCCCGAGCCCGAGTCGTTCCGATACAAAACCGACCACCGCCGGCGCCGCGAACCCGCCGGTCCAGCCGACGCTGTTCATCAGCCCCGCCGCGGTACCGCGGTCCTCGGGTCGGATCACGTCGAACAGCGACGCGAAGATATTCGAATCGTAAATGCCCTTGCAGATCCCGGCTCCAATCAACCCCGCGATCAGGATCGGAACCGACGTCGCCCATCCGGTCAGGAACACGAACGGCGACGCCGCGATCAGGCCAAGACTCTGCACCCGGATCCGGCCCCCTCTCCGCCGTGTCTGGGCCCAGTCGGCGGCCGCGCCCCCACAGACCGCGCCGGGCAGACTCGCAAGCGGCCAAAACGTTGAAGTTAGCGAGGAACTGTAGACGCCCAGGTCGAATCGCTCGAAAATGTACAAGGGAAGCCAGGCAAGAAACGTGGCGCCCACGAAATTCGCGCCGACGAAGACACAAAGCAGCAGCGCGGCCGCTGGATTGGTCAAGATCCGCGCGATCTTGGCGGGCAGCGAGCCCGAATCGCCGTTCGGGAGATTCCACTCGTCGACGGAGGGACGAGGCTTGCCCGGCTTGATGTCGCTCGCGGAACGACCCGGTTCGACCAGGCAAAGTCCCAGCAACACGGCATAGGCAATTCCAGCCAGGCCCAGAACCCAGAACGGCGATCGCCAGCCCAGGCGTTCGCCGAGGAACCCGGCAAGGACCGCCCCGCCGGCCGCGCCCAGGTATACGCTCGTCTGATGAATACTGAGCGCGCGCGAGCGCGTCCGCGGTCCGTGGTAATCCGCCAGCAGCGACATCGACGCCGGGAAATAGAACGATTCTCCCAGCCCCTCGGCGCCTCGGAACAAGACGAGCTGAACGAAGTTCCGCGAGAGTGCCGTCGCGCCGCAGATCAGGCTCCAGAACGCCAGTCCCAGCGTGATCAACACCCGGCGCGAGTATCGATCGACCGTGAAACCCGAGAATGGCGAAGCAATCGCGTACACGAACATGAACGCCGAGCCGAGCAGGCCAAGCTCCGGCTTGCCCAGCCCAAACTCGTCCTTGAGCAAGGGAAACACGGAGTAAACCGCCTGGCGGTCGGCATAGTTGAAAAAGCCGCAAAACCAGAGGAGTGCGACGACGAACCACGGGTACGCCGGATGCGAGCCAAGACGGGAACGACGGGGATCGCCAGTCACTTTGCCTCTTCATTCCTTGTCGTTCGACGTCGCCCACGACTCGTTGAACCGCGCGTGCTCGATCCTGCTCCCCTGGCCCGGCTGGCTGCGAGTGTAAGTGACGTGAATCATGCCGTCGGAGGCCTGAACCATCGACGGATAGTGGAACTGGCCTTGGCCGGGCGCGGTTCGCTCGACGTGACGCGTACTCTTCCAGGTCGTCCCTTCATCGTCCGAGGTCGACACCGCCAGCGAGTGCCTTCCGGTGGTCGTGTCGTTATAGACCAGGGCCCAGCGTCCGCTCGCCAGCCGGATCGCCTCGATGCCCGCGCCGGGATTCGGAAACGGAGAATCGATCACCGGCGACCACGATGCGCCATCGTCTCGGGAGGTGCTGAGCCGGATGTGACGGTGAGGACCGTTGTCGCGCATGAACGCGACCAGTCCTCCGTCGTTCTTGCGCACCAGGCTGGGCTGAATGTTGCCGAAGCCGACCAGCGGCGCGCTCGCCGTCCAGGTCTGGCCGCGATCGTCCGAGATCGCCATGATCGAGGCCGAGAACGTGTCGGTGTACAGGGGAAGAATCCATCGCCCGGACGGCAAGACCACCGGATGGACTCGCGGCATCCACCCCAGCCGCTGGTACAGGAGGTCGCGCGACCGTTCCTCGGCCGCCTTGAGCTGGGAGGCGTAACGGGTCTTCTCGGCCGCGGAGAGGGCCGCGATGGCGCGTTCCACGTGGCCGGCGAAATCTTGTGGCGTGACGTGCAATACCCCGGTCCGCGACCATCGCGGCGCCCCCATCTCTCCGGTGGGCTGCTCACACACTGCATACTTGAGGAGTGCCCCTTCCCAGCGGTGGTCGAGAATCGTCGGCCAGAACAGCCAGATCGACCCGTCGGGTGCGGCGAAGAGCGCCGGGTTGCAGTCGGGATAACCGGGCGTGTCGGCCATCAGGAACTTTGGTCCCCACGCCGAACGGTCCTTCTCCAGCCACGCGCCCTCGATCACGACGTCGTCGGATTTGCGCTCGCCGCTGCCGGCATACCAGGTCGCCAGCAATCGCCCGTCCCGCGTCTCGACCACGCACGAGGCGTGGTTGTGCTTGGGATTCGCCGGGAAAATCGCCGTGCGCTCCAGCAAGGGGGGGTCTGCGCCGCGGGCACTCGCGCCGCCGATCGAAGCGGCGGCACCGAAGGCCAGCAGCCATCTCATGGGCTCGGAGCGCAAGGGCATGGTGTCCGTCTCCAGCGCGGGTCCACGGCAATTCCGGCGAAACGACGAGTCTACGAACGCAAGCGCTGGTCGGCAAGCGGCGAGGCGGATTGTGGCAGTTGCGCGTCTGAGGCACGAAGCCGTATCGTTCTCTCTGGCTTCGTGCACGTGTCTCAGCGCGGCGTACCGCCGCCGCGTGCAGTGTCGCGACGCGTCGACTTCGGGGCGGCGGTGGACGTCTCCGGCGGCAACGAAAACCTGCGATTGGTGATCCGGTGGGAATTGAACTCGGCCGCGCGGACGAGCAGCGGCGTCACACCACGGGTTCCAGATGGGGCGTCGAGCCGGTTGTCCTGGGCGGCCACCACCAGCTCGCCGGGATCGTGGGCAGGGTCATAACCCAGGGTCAGGCCCACGATCGGCTTCTTCTCTCCCGTCGCGTGCAGCCGGCGCAGAAATTCATCCGACCAGCGGATCACGTTATCGCGGACCTGCACCGCCATGTACGTCCGACCCTGGTTCGATTTGATATAGCGCAGCGTCGTGCTCCAACCCGAGGACACTCCCGAGCTCCGCGTCCTCGAAGATGTTGCCCTCGATCACACCGCCCAGATTCGGCACGTGCGACCAGCCCCAGAAGACCGGGGTCTCGCTGGGACAGGCCGTCATGCGAAGTGCGTGCGCGCCCCCCAGCAGGTGGTTGTTGACGACCCGCGTGCCGAAATGATTGCCGATGAAGGCCAGACAATCGGACTTGCGGCCGCCGCGGATGTCGATGCGATTGTCCTGAAACACCTCGGAGACAAAGCCGGTGGAAATGGAGATCAGGTCGGCACCGGCGGGGATGGGGGGATCGACGAGAAACGTGGTGGCGTCGATCGCCTGGGCGATCCGGCACCAGCCGCCGGCGGCGGGACCGTTCAACAGCGAAACGACTTCCCCGGTCCGAGCGGTCCCTCCTTGCAGCTCGCCGATCCGCAGCAGCCGGCGATCGTCAGAAAGGGCCATCACCTTCCCTTCGTACCGCAGGTGATAGGCCTCCGTCACCATGATCTCGGGCTCGTTGGTCCACGGGATCGCGTCATCGTCGCGCGCGCCGAGCCCCTCGATCGTGTTGTGCTCGATCACGTCGTTCGTGCCAAACCAGGTCAGGACCAGGAACCGCCACGTCTTGCCGCTCGGTGGAAAATCGCTGGTCTTGTTGCCGCGGATCACCACGTCGTGGGTGCCGTGTCCCTCGAAGACGCCGTGCGAATAGGTGCCGGGAATCGTCCCTCGGAAATCGTTGTCGACAATCGCCCAGGGGCCGTCGAGAAACTCGATCGGGCCGCCGCGGAGACGATTCCCGGCGATCACGCCGCTCTTCGCACGGATCAGCCGCATGAGTCGCAGCGCCTCGATCCACCCCTCGGGCTTCTCGACCGGCGGTATCTCGAGATCGAGGCGCGTGATCGTGACATTCACCATCGGCTGATCATGACCCGCGTCGAACTGGTCGGCCATGCCGATCACGGCGGGCCCCCAGAACGTCTCGTTATTCCAGCGGATCGGTCCCGCGAACCGAACCGCGAATCCATGGAGCGTGGTATTGCTGGAGCGCACCCTGACGGCGGTGGTCCAGGGGGCTTCGCCCGCCGCCTGGCCGAACAGGAGCGTGGCGCCTCCTTCGGACGTCAGCGTCACCGGCCGGTTCAACACCAAGGGCCGGCCCAGCCGGTACGTCCCGGGCGCGAGGTCGACGGTGCCGTAGCGGTCGACCAGTCCCTGGAGGTCGTCGCCCGGCCTGGCCGCGACGCGCGTCGGTTCCGGCTGGGGAGCCCTGCGGCTCAAGTCGCAGCGCTCGCCCGGAAATCGCACGACCGCACTTTTCCCGTCGAGTGTGAACAATCTCAAGGTGAAGGTCGCGCCGACTTCGTCGCGGCTGGGCGTGAAGAACAGGTCGACTGATGTTCGATCGGGGCGCACGTTGAGCGTGAGGGGTAGAGCGAACGTGTCGACGGGAAGCGCGACGCGGTCGTTGGCGCGGTACATCCACGCGCCTTGCACCGAGTCGTCGAGCACAGCGCCTGCGATCGGCCACGACGCTGGGAGATGGGAAACCACCACATGGACATCACCCCGGCGCGCGGGGTTTTGACCGTCCTGCCCGAGCCACTGCGCCACGGGCGCTTGATCGATGAACGTGGGAAGCGTCGCCTTCGGCATGCGCAGCCCTGGATCGCACCGGCCCGCCACGACGGTGGTCGTATCGATTTTCTCATTTTCATACGCGACCGTCAGCTTGACCGGCTCGCTTGCCATGTTGCCAGCGGGCTGAAAGAACACGTCGCCCTGCGATGGATCCCTGGGATCGCGGATCAGCTCGGCGTTCGAAGCCAGGCCGGGATTGATGCCGGATTCCCAGTACGCGCCGGAGGGCCTCTCGATGCGCACCGCCTTTGCGGCCACCTTCGGCGACAGCCGGCTCAGATGGATCCGAACGTCCCGGAATCCGTCGGGGCCGACCGACGGCCCTGCTCCGGTGCGGTCCTGCCCGTCCTGACCGATCCAGCGGGCCGAGAGGGCTGCGCCGGTCACGCGCAGATTGGGATCGGCCTTGCCGCCGCGAAAATCCGCGGCCGCGGTCGCGCCGTTGTCATAGGCAACAACGACGTGAAACATCCGCCCGGTTTCAACGCGGCTGGGCTCGACGAACAGATCGGCGTTCCGCGATGCTTTCGACCTCTTGAGCTCGGCCCGCCAGCACAGAGGCTTGGATTCGTATCGCCACTGGTCGCCTCCGTGCCCCGTCACATCGACCCACACCACCTCGTGGCGCGGGTCGAGCCCGGCGAGCTTGATGTGGATATCCTGCACGTCGCTGGGATTCGCCTGGTTGCCGGGGCCGACATGATCGTGGCCATCCTGTCCGATCCAGCGCGCTTCGAATCGCGCCGGCGATCGTGCGGGCTGATAGGCGATCCGCCAGATCGGCGCCACGTCAGAACGGCCGGAATCCCCCGGATCGGATCCCGCGGCCGTGCCCAGGATCGGAACGACCAGCAGAATCCATGAAGGAAGTTTCATGATTACCTCCGTGCAAGTGTGGTCGATCCATCTGCTCCGCGACAGCGTCCTGGGTGCGGGTGTCGAATCACCGTCCTGCACTCTGCTGCGGGAGATTCGCGTATCTTACCAAAAACTCTGCGCGCCGTCCGGCCCATTGGGGCGAATCGTGCGTGACGGCACCTCGGGGAACATCAAGCGATCGCGTGCCGTCGGGAGGTCTCGACTTTCCGCTCCCGCGTATCGGCACCGAGGCGGGTTATCGAGAACTGGAACGATCGGCCGGCGTGGCCGCCGCGGGGGGAAAGAGCTTGGGGTTTTCCAGGGCCTTGCGGACGGCCTCCAGGTCGGCCCCACGCAGGTCGTGTGCCACGATTCGCCCATCGGGACCGATCAGGAACGTCACTGGGATCCTCCGTAGCTTCTGATCGGGGCCGATGAACGCAGAGCTCGGGATCGCCCGGATCTTGTACCGGGGGGCGACGCCGGAGACAAAGTCGCCGGCGAAGCCGTGCGTCCAGCTCAGTCCGTTCTGCTTGATCGATTGCTCGGCCTGCGCAGCGTCCTCGCCGCAGGCGAGGCTGATGAGCACGAACCGCGGATCGCCGCCGAAGGTCTCCTGGACTTCCTTGAGCACGGTCATGTCGTTCTTCTGGGCAAAGGCTTCCCAGAAGTTGAGCAGGACCAGCTTCCCTCGATAATCGCTGAGCTTGAGCCGGTGGCCTTTGTCGTTGGTGCCGATTCGCTCGACGTCGAAATCCGGGGCGAGGTCGCCGATCTTGATCGCGTCGAAGAGCTTGGCGGTGATCGTCCCCAGGTCGAGCGGTCGATTCGACCGGCCGCCGGGGATCTCGGGCACGATCGACTGGCATCTTCACCTGGGCGATCGCGTCGCCGGGACCCGCGAACCGAGGGTCGGGAGCCCCGTTGACAGCGAGCTCCAGCTCGAACTTGCCCGCGGGAACATCCTCGATGCGGAACTGGCCGTCCTTGTCGATCGTCGAGGCGAACAGGAGCGGGCCGAATTGAAGCATGCCGAACCGATTCCGGATCCGAGTTCTCGGGTGGCACGCCGAGCATCACCGACTCGTTCTCGGGTCCAGTCAACCGGCGATTCGGGCGTCCCATCCAGGACGACCCGGCCGATCACCGGCCGGCCCTTGCCGCCGATCGTCACCTGGGCCGTCTCGCCCGGCTTGATCTCGACGCGCTCCTGCCAGCCAGGCATTGATCGAGAAGGCCCCCGCGGAACACCTTGCCGACGACCCGCGCCACGGTCCCCCGGCCAGGGACCACCCGGTCGAAATGGAAGCGGCCGCGCTCGTCGGTCCGCGTCGTGTAGCCGTAGCTCGTAGTCGCCAATCCCGACCTGCCCTTCGGGCCGGATGGGATGAAACACAACCTGCTCGTTCGCCCCGATCCGGGCGCCGATCCGCACGCCGCCCTCGATCTGTCCCCACGCTTGCAGCACGAGCTTGCCGGATTTTGCGAACTCCTCGGACGAGGCGTCGGCATACCCGGCGTCGCTCACCGCGATCAGCAGGAACTTGTCACTTCGCGGTGGAAACGCGAACCGGCCGTCGGGTCCGGTCGTCGACTTTGGGGAAGTTCGCATCGGCGATCGAAGCGGCCCAACTGCAAGCTCACGCGATTCTCCCATGTGGACAGCGCGACCTCGGCCCCCTCCGCGGGCTTACCGTCGGCCAGCAGGACGACACCCGAGAGCCCCGCCGCGCGTGCCAGGGCTGACGTCGAAGACTCTGCGAGCCCTCATCAGGCCGGAAGGCCCGCGACTCGGCCGGCTTGTAACCCGGGGCCTCGATCTTCACGAATAGTGCCTCGCGCGGATCGTTGAACGAGGCTCGTGTACTGACCGCCCGTAACCTCCACGCCCATGTTCTCGGACCAGTCGATCCGATCGCGCCATCCCGATCTTCCAGCCCTTGACGACGCGGAACTTCGGCACCGGCCGGCCGGTCTCGGCATCGGTCACTCGGCCGGAGATCACCAGTTCGGGGTACAGGATGACGGTCTGCTCGCGGTCCGATGCGGTCAACGGGCGTCCGGCGGATGGACATGTAGTCTGCCCTTGAAGAGGTCGTAGAGCACAACGTCCTTGGGCGCGCTTCGCCACTCGAACCGGCCTTGCGGGTCGGTCTCGGCCCGGAATTGGATCGACCGATGCCCGCGCCAGGTGTCGGCGACGACATTTGTCCCGGCAACCGGGTTGCCCTGGACGTCGACGACCCGGCCGCGGAGCACGCGCGCCGGCCTCGGCCAGTCGGAATTCGACGGGTGCGGTCCGCTCGTCGATCCGACGTCCTGGATCCGGGGCGCGAAGCCCTCGGCCTGGACCGTGATCAGCGACGGGCCGGCGACGCAGTTTTCCAGGGTGAACTCGCCGCGCTCGTTCGTGGACGCGGTCGGAGAATTGCTCCCCCACGTATCGTGGCCGATGATCGCCCTGGCCCCTGGAACCGGCCGCCCGGCGGCGTCGACGACGCGACCGGTGACCGCCAGCCCCTTCTTGAGGATCGTCACGCTGTCGAGATTGCGCGACGCGACGACGTCGCTGGGCCGATAATGCGGATGGTTGGTCCGGCCCCCGACCCCGGCCAGATTCTTCGGGGAGCGACGTCCAGCCGCCATCGGCCCTGGGCATCCGTCGTGGGGGAACCCAGGGTGAAGACGTAATTGCCCCCTTCGTACTCGGTCGCCGGGCGCGTGGACATCGACCGTGGCGCCTGCGACCGGATGGCCGGCCTCGTCGTGCAAGATTCCGCCGATCGTCGTGCCCGGCTCGAAGCGCAGTTCCTTCATCGCCGGCAATTCCACGGGTGCCGCTGGTCGTCCCAGAGGATGTGGATCGGCACGAGCTCGGCTGGCTCGCGGTGAGCCACAATCGACTGACCACCGCTTCCGGGGATCCCATTCGATCACCGCCGTGCCGTCTTCGCCGGTGGTGACGGTCGCCTTTTGACGCTTGTCGCCGATCACGCACCAATAGTCGATGGACACGCCTTCGATCGGTTCGCCGGTCTCCGCCGCGACGGCGCACAGCAAAAGCTCCCCTTCCGCCTTTCCGTTCACGGGCCTGGCGGCACCGCCGGCCCGCGGTGTCGAGTCAACCTTCGCCGGTTCCGGGCTCGACACCCGGGCGCCTTGATAGGCGTAGACCGCCGCGCCGAGCGCGATCACGCCAGCGGCCAAGAGCACGGTCACACTCGTCGTCAACACTTTACTCACGAACATGGTTCGGGCGACTCGCTCGGCGAGCCGCATGGCAGCGACCGGGCCTGCCCCGATCGCGAGCGCCCGTGCCGGTCCCATCGCCAGAGCAAGCCGGACCGTGGCGTTCGCGAGCGGCGCCGGCAGAACCACGCGCGGCGCCTCTGACGAGAGCGCCAACGTCAACACTGCCGGCGAAGGATCCAGGCCACGTCGTGCCAGTCGACCGCGCAGCCGCTGGCGACCGCGTGCCAGCCGGCTTTGCACGGTCCCGATCGGCCAGCCCAGTTTCTGGGCGGCCTCACGCTGCGTTAGCCCCTCCAGATAGCAGAGCACGAGAACAGCCCGATACCGCGCTGGGATTCGGTGCAGCTCTTCGTGGATCACCGGCCCGAGGTCATCCCGCGCATCTTCCACAATCGCAAGCGGTCTCCTCCGGCCCGCCCTCCATTCGTGTGCGCGGCGCCTGGCTGCGGACGAGCGCGCCGTTGCCGCAACGTTGTAAGCCACGCTGTAAAGCCACGACGCCAGCGAATGTTGCCCTCGGATCGACCCCGCCTTGAGTGCCAGAATGAGGAAGGTAGCCTGAAAGGCGTCCTCAGCCTCATGGGCGTCACGCAGCACGGTACGGCACGCGTGCAGCACCATCGGACCGTGCCGCTCCACCAAGCTGGCAAAGGCCAGTTCGGCGCCATCGCCGTCGTTGGCGGTGAATCGCTCGAGGAGCTGTCGATCGGTCAGCCCGCCGACCGTCCCCGCGGTGAATAATTCGCGGATCGTTCGGAGGGCCGTCGCGCTCGAATTGCTGGCCATCGGCTTGGAGTCCACATGCCGGAGTATCTCTTTATCAAGATAGACTAACGACGCCGGAGGACTATTCCGAATTTTTCAGAATTCGCCGAAAGTGAAATCGGCCCAGCAGACCGCGCACCTATGGTCGCCTGACAGCGCACGACGCAACACCCACCGACGTACCGGTAGATTGCGGGACCTCGATTTGAGTCTTAGCGGCTCGGCGCGACGGGAGGCCAAGTCGTCGACAGTCTTGACGAATCCGGAGATTCGGATCGAACTGGACGGCGCACGGTCTCTCGAAACGCTGTAGGATCGGATACGACCGCAAGGGAACACCCAATCACGGGACACCGTGAGCCGCCATCTTGAACGCCTGGGAAGCCAGTCCGGAAGCTTTTCTTGCGGCCGGTCGCCGCCCCGGACGAACGTCGAAGCTTAAGGGAGGAGGGCCTCGATGACTCGAGAACCACTGGTCGAGGATATTCAGAACTACGCCCAGAACATCGTCGACACGGTGCGCGAGCCCCTGCTGATCCTCGACGCCACGCTGCGCGTCCGGTCCGCCAACCGCGCCTTCTACCAGACGTTCCACGTCTCGCCCGCGGAGACCGAGGGCCGCCTCATCTACGAGCTGGGCAACGGCCAGTGGGACATCCCCGACCTGCGGACCCTGCTCGAGGACATCGTTCCCAAGAGCTCCGTCTTCGACGACTTCGAGCTCGAGCACACCTTCCCGGCCATCGGCCGCCGGGTGATGCTGCTCAACGCCCGCAAGCTCCAGGCGGGCCACCACGGCGAACTGCTCGTCCTGGCGATGGAGGACGTGACCCAGCGGCGACGCTCCGAGGCGGACCTGAAGGCCATCGAAACCTACGCCCAGAACATCGTCGACACGGTGCGCGAGCCCCTGCTGATCCTCGACGCCACGCTGCGCGTCCGGTCCGCCAACCGCGCCTTCTACCAGACGTTCCACGTCTCGCCCGCGGAGACCGAGGGCCGCCTCATCTACGAGCTGGGCAACGGCCAGTGGGACATCCCCGACCTGCGGACCCTGCTCGAGGACATCGTTCCCAAGAGCTCCGTCTTCGACGACTTCGAGCTCGAGCACACCTTCCCGGCCATCGGCCGCCGGGTGATGCTCTTGAACGCCCGCAAGCTCCAGGCGGGCCACCACGGCGAGCTGCTGGTCCTGGCCATGGGGGACGTGACCGAGCGCAAGCAGGCAGAAGAGGCGTTGCTCAAGGCAGGCGCCTTGCAGAACGCCATCTTCAACAGCGCCAACTTCTCGAGCATCGCCACCGACGAGAAGGGCGTCATTCAGATCTTCAACGTCGGCGCCGAGCGCATGCTGGGCTACGCGGCCGCCGAAGTGATGAACAAGATTACCCCGGCCGACATTTCCGATCCGCAGGAAGTGATCACGCGCGCCAAAGCCTTGAGCACCGAGCTCGGGACCAAGATCACGCCGGGCTTCGAGGCGCTGGTCTTCAAGGCCGCGCGCGGGATCGAGGACATCTACGAGCTGACTTACATCCGCAAGGACGGCAGCCGTTTTCCGGCAGTCGTCTCGGTCACGGCGCTGCGCGACGATCAAAGCGCAATCATCGGCTATCTGTTGATCGGCACCGATAATACCGCACGTAAGCAGGTGGAAGCCGAGCGAATGCTGCTCGATCAGCGCGTGCGAGATCAACAATTCTATACGCGATCGCTTATTGAATCAAACATTGATGCACTGATAACCACCGATCCGCGCGGCATCATCACCGACGTGAACAAGCAGATGGAGGCGCTCACCGGATGCACGCGCGACGAGCTGATCGGCGCACCGTTCAAGGACTATTTCACCGACCCGGAGCGCGCCGAAGCCGGCATCAAACTGGTGCTGGGCGAAAGCAAAGTCACCGACTACGAGCTCACCGCGCGCGCCAGGGACGGCAAGGAAACCGTGGTGTCCTACAACGCGACGACCTTCCACGACCGCGACCGGAAGCTGCAGGGAGTATTCGCCGCCGCCCGCGACGTCACCGAACGCAAACGTTACGAGCAATCGTTGCAGCAAGCCAACCGCGCCAAGAGCGTTTTCCTGGCCAACATGTCGCACGAAATCCGCACCCCCATGAACGCCATCCTCGGGTTCTCCCAGCTGATGCTCCGCGACCAGGACCTCACCCCCCGACAATGCCAGTACCTGGGAACCATCAACCGTAGCGGCGAGCATCTCCTTGCCCTGATCAACGACATCCTGGAGATGTCCAAGATCGAAGCGGGCCGCACGACCCTGAACCCCTCCACGTTTGACCTGCCCGTCCTGCTCAAAGACCTGGAGATGATGTTCCGCGTCCGCACGGATGAGAAAAAGTTATCGTTCTCGGTGGAGACGATCGGCGATGTTCCCCAATTCATCGTGACTGATATCAACAAGCTGCGTCAGGTCTTCATTAACGTGCTAGGCAACGCCGTCAAGTTTACCGAGCAGGGCGGCATCGGCTTGCGCGTGCGCGCGGACCGCGAGGGCGCGACGGGACCTTGCCTCCGGGTCGAAGTCGAGGACACGGGCCCGGGCATTTCGCCAGACGACCAGGACAAGTTGTTCCGGCATTTCGAGCAGACCAAGACCGGGCAACAGGCGGGGACCGGTACGGGGCTGGGCCTGGCGATCAGCCGGGAGTTTGTTCGCCTGATGGGAGGAGACATCACGGTGAGCAGCCAGGTCGGCAGAGGCAGCGTTTTCGTGATTCACCTGCCTTTGAAGGAGGGGGAGGCACAGGCGGTTCAAACGAAAGACAACCCCCGGCATGTCCTGAGGCTCCAACCCGGGCAGGCGACGTGCCGGGTGCTGATTGCCGACGACATCGAGGATAACCGCCAGCTACTGGCGCAGCTTCTAGCCCCCGTCGGTTTCGAGATCCGGCTGGCGACCAACGGAGCGGAAGCCGTCCAGGAGTTTGAGGAATGGCGGCCCCATCTGATCCTGATGGATTTCCGCATGCCGGTGATGGACGGCCATGAGGCGATCCGCCGGATCCGGGCCATGGCCGGCGGCGAGGACACCAAGATTATCGCCGTGACTGCCAGTGCGATGGACGACAACCGCCAGGAGTTGATGGGGATCGGCGCCGACGATTTTATCGGCAAGCCGTTCAGGGAAGCCGAGCTGTTCCAGAAGATTCACGCCCACGTGGGGGTGGAGTACCTTTACGCCGAGGATCCCACAGCCGCGGCCCAGGAGGAAGCGGCTGAGCTCACACCCGAGTCCCTGGCGGGCTGGCCGCAAGACCTCATCGACCCGATGCGTGAAGCCGTCATCACAGCGGATCTGGACGAGTTGCTGGCAAGGATCCAGGAGGTTGAAGCCCGCGATCCCCGCATTGCTCAGGGGCTGCGCCGCTTGGCCGAGGGCTTCCAATACCAGAAACTTCTTGATCTATTCAGCACGGGGAGCCCCCATTGAATCCGGAGAAGCCGAAAAGTGGCGCCGGCCAACCCGCCAGCATCTTGGCGGTGGATGACACCCCCGCCAATCTCCAGGTGCTGGCCGGCATGCTCAAGGACCGCGGGTATAAAGTCCGCCCGGTTCCCAGCGGCAAGCTGGCGCTGCTGGCGGCGCGGCGCGATCCCCCGGACCTGATCCTGCTGGACATCAATATGCCGGAGATGAACGGCTACGAGGTGTGCGAACACCTCAAAGCCGACGACAATCTCAAGGGGATTCCCGTCATCTTCATCAGCGCCCTCACCGAGCAACTGGACAAGGTGAAGGCCTTTGCCATCGGCGGGGTGGATTACATCACCAAGCCGTTTCAGATGGAAGAATTGCACGCGCGTGTCGAAACTCACCTGAAGCTCCGCCGCCTGCAAATCGAGTTGGAGGAGACCAACGCGCGACTGGCGAAGGCCAACGGCCGGATGTCCCGCGACCTGAAGGCGGCGGCCAAGATCCAGGAGACGTTCCTACCCCGCGAGGTGCCTCGCGTCCCGGGCACGGACTTCGCCTGGGTCTACCGGCCCTGCGACGAACTGGCCGGCGATGGCCTGAACGTCATCCCACTCGGCGATGGCAAGGTCGGGCTTTACATCCTGGACGTCAGCGGCCATGGCGTCGCGTCGGCCCTCCTGTCGGTGACGCTGAGCCGTCTCCTCTCGCCGCCGTCGGAGCCGTCCTCGATTCTGACCCGGGATGGAGACGTTCGGGAGCGGTTCGACATCACGCCGCCCGCTGAGGTCGCCGCCCGCCTGAACCGGCTCTTCCCATTCGACTTGGCGACCGAGCAGTTCGCTACGATGGTCTACGGGATCCTGAACGCTGCGACCGGGGAGTTCCGCTACGTCTCCGCCGGGCACCCCGGCCCGGTGCACCTGCCCTCCGGCGCCGATCCGGTGATTTTGGAGGGCCAGGGGTTCCCGATCGGCTTGGCCGACGACGCCTACGAGGAGCGGTCGGTCCGCCTGGGGGCGGGAGACCGCCTGTACCTCTACTCCGATGGCGTCCCCGAGGCGATGGACCCCGCCGGCAAGCAGTTTGGCGACGCCCGGCTCCTGGAGGCGATCGGCCGAGGGCGGTCCGAACCGCTACAGGAGAGTGTTGCTACCCTCCTGCGAGGAGGTCGCGCGGTGGCATGGGCCCGAGAGCCCTCAAGACGATATCTCCATCCTGGCGGCCGAGGTCTCCCCGGGTTGAACGTTCTGTGTCCTGGCCCGATGCGATGAGTCTTGCGACAGCCTTCGAGAGGGCGTCATTCGCACGGAAGGCACCTGTTCCCAATGCCGCGTTCCAACGCCTTCGCGAGCCCTGGGTGGGATACTCCCACTTGACCGCAATCCCACCGTGGTGGATACTTGGGTAGAATACCGAAATTTCGAGAGGGACAAAGATGAGTCTGGTAACGAGGGCGACGGACGCAAAGGGCCGCGTCAGCCTCCCCAAAGCCTTCGCCAATGCGACCGTCATCATCGAGCAGGTGAGCGAGAACGAGCTGCGCATCCGCAAAGCTCGCGTGATCCCGGAGGACGAGATTCGTTTCACGGAAGAAACACCGATCGTGCTCTCGAAACGGGATCGCCAGCAGTTCTTGCAAGCGCTCGATCATCCGCCGAAGCCAAACGCCGCGCTGCGGCGATTGATGTCAGGGAAGGCCAAGAAGCGTGGGTGAGTGGCGAATTGAGCGGCTCGACCGCGGCCACGTGCGGGACGGCTTCGACTGTGGCAAACCTTCGCTCAACGACTTCCTCCACGCGCTCGTCAGCCAGTACGAGAAGCGCGACCTGGGACGGACCTTTGGTGCGCTCCAGGGAGAACATCAGCGCGTGCTGGGTTACTACACCCTGGCCAGCGGGGCGGTCGACGCCCAGAGCCTGCCTGCGAGCCAGGCCAGGAAGCTTCCGCGGCATTCCGTGCCGGTCGTTCTCCTTGCGCGGCTGGCTGTCGATCAAAGCGTCCACGGAACAGGCTTGGGGGGCTTTCTCCTCCGCGATGCCCTGACCCGATCGCTCGGCCTTTCAGAGTCGCTCGGAATTCATGCGGCCATCGTCGACGCACTCGACGCCGCGGCCGAGTCCTTTTACGAGCGGTTCGGGTTCACGGCGTTGACGGACGATGAGATACGGTTGTTCCTTCCCCTGAGTACGATCCGCTCGGCATTGAGGCCGTAGCGTGACCGCGCGTGAACGGCGCGGGCAGCGTGATGGTCGACTGCTTTGGCTTCTGAACCTGATAAAATCGTCTCAGTGCGCAGTGCCGAGCGAGCTCGGCATGGGTGTCCCGCCAGCGACAAGCACAAGGACTTCACAACCGATGAAACGCACCGCAGCTCTCTCCGCCTGCGTCCTGATCGGCTCCGCCGCGATTGCCCAGACGAAGGCTCCGCTACCCCCGCTCCCGCCGCCCCAATCCGTACCCAGGCCGGCCGCCGACACGGGCCAGCCCTACGCGCCTCAGGCCATCCTGCCCGGAGGCATTGTGGTGCCGCTCTTCCCGCCGAGCTCGCCCTACCTCAAGGCCGACAAGCTCCACCTGCCTGAGGTCTACAAGATGAGCCAGACCGTCCACGGGCGCATCGGCAGCATTGTCTCCATCCACAACCCCTCCATCGAAGTCCACATGGTGGAGAAGTCCATCAACACCGGCACCGCGGTCATCGTCATCGCCGGGGGTGGTCACCGAACCCTGAACGTGGGCAGTGAGGCGCAGACTTCGTGCCGTTCTTTTATAACTACGGCATCAACACCGTCATTCTTCGGAACCGGCTGCGTGCCGACGGCTACGTTGCCGAGGTTGACGCTGTTCACGATGCACAACAGGCCGTCCGCGTCGTGCCGCGCCTACGCCAAGGAATGGGGCATCGACCCCAACCGGATCGGCGTCATGGGCTTCTCGGCGGGCGCTGAGCTGGCCGCTCCGGCGGCAGTGCTGTACAGAGAATGGGACAAAAAAAACAGCGATCCCTCCGACCCGTTCGCCGGCATCTCCTCGCGTCCGGATTTCGTCGGCATCATCTACCCCGGCCCGTCGCCCTTCGCGGGCAACCGGACCGCGCCGCCGGTCCCCAGCGACGTTCCGCCTGCGTTTCTCGTCTGCGGCAGCGCCGGCGACCGGGTCCACGCCATCTGGGCACTCGAATATTATGAGGCGATGCTGACCGCCGGTGTCCCCAATGTGGAATTGCACCTCTACGGCAACGGCCGCCACCCCGGCGACTCCATGCCGGACGGGAGCCGCATGTCCGGTGGCCTGACCGACCGCAATAACATGCCGTTCGGGACCTGGCAGTTTCGCTTGATCGACTGGGCGCGAGACCTTGGCTTCCTCCAGAAGCCCGGCATCGAAACCAAGGCGGCGAAAGACGTCGCCAGCCATGTCGCCAGCCCGCCGCGTCCCTACGGACAGAGACCCGGAGGCGTACGCCGACCGAGCCAGCCCCCTGTTGCCGCAGCGCCCGCGGCACCGCCATCCACCGCGCCTGGCCGCGGCAACGAAGCAGTCACTCCAAAATGAGTAGGGGCTCTTCTCGGCCCTCGATCTCGTCCAACTGCCGACTGAGATCCTGGCGACGCTGGCTCAGGAAATGGTCCATTGCGTAGACACTTCGCTCCCTGGCAGACTCAGCCCTCGACGGTCGTTTCCGTTCGTGCGACAGTTTCTTCCAGGCAAGTGCCACACGGCCAGCGTGCTCACGTCCTTTGAAGCTGATCGCGCGAGCGTTGACCTCCGGCCGATGTCGGTCGACCCAATGAATTGAACGATTTCCGCCGTCCACCACGGTCGCGATTCCTCTTGGGAACCCAGCGATCGGTCTTTCCTGACATCCAAGGTGAAAATCATGACGACACCGGCTTCCGCCGCGGCCCCGAACCCGGACCCTGCCGGCCCCAAGAACGAGAAGGAAGCTCCGGCGCCGTTACGGGCGGTCCACACGCCGAACTTCCCGGCACTGTTGCGGCAGTTCGGCGCGTCGCTCCTGGTCACCACCTACCAGGCCGGCAAGCTGGTGATGGTGCGCGACGAGGGGGACCATCTCAACACCCACTTCCGCTCGTTCCAGGCCCCGATGGGCATGGCCCTGGTGGGTGACCGGCTGGCCGTCGGCACCACGATCCAGGTCTGGGAGTTTGTCGACGTCCCGGCCGTGACCGCCAAGCTCGACCCGCCCGGCCGGCACGATGCCTGCTTCCTGCCCCGCTCGAGCCACGTCACGGGTAACATCCAGATTCATGAGATGGCCTGGGGCACCGGAGGCGCGCTCTGGGTCGTCAATACCCGGTTCTCGTGTCTTTGCACGCTCGACCGCTCGGCCAGCTTCACTCCCCAGTGGCGGCCGCCGTTTGTAAAGGCGCTCGAGCCCACCGACCGCTGTCACTTGAACGGCCTGGGGATGGTCGAAGGACGCCCGCGCTACGTGACGGCGCTCGGCGAGACCGACACGCCCGCCGGCTGGCGCGAGAAGAAGGCCTCAGGCGGCATCCTGATGGACGTCGACTCGGGCGAGGTGATCACCCGCGGGTTGTCGATGCCGCACTCGCCGCGGTGGTACGCCGGCCGGCTCTGGGTGTGCGAGTCGGGCGCGGGCACGCTCGGTCACATCGAGCCAAACACAGGCAAGTACACCCCGATCGCCGAGGTGCCGGGCTTCACCCGCGGGCTTGACTTTGTGGCAAACTTCGCCTTCGTCGGGCTTTCGCAGGTGCGCGAGAGTGCCGTCTTCAGCGGCATCCCGATCACCGAGCGGCTGACCGCCGAAGAGCGCACCTGCGGCGTGTGCGCGATCGACCTGAACAGTGGCCAGGTGGTCGCGCTCTTGCGGTTCGAGACCGCCGTGCAAGAAGTCTTCGCCGTGACGGTGCTGCCGGGCCGGAGGTATCCCGATTTGATCAACGACGACGAGACGTTGCTGCAGAACTCGTTCGTCGTGCCCGACGCGGCACTAGCCGACGTATCGGCCGCGCTGCGGTCGCCGGCCGGATCGACCCCGGCCGGGGCGGGTGCTGCCGGGACCAAGAGTGCGCCGCGCGGGCGTTCGTGAAGGAGTGAGCGAGGTGGATCGACGTGAAATGTCGCGGCAAGAAACGGTCAGCTAACGGTGTTGGGCCGACGATCTTCATGCCTCCACGACCACCTGATCGATGCAGCGGGCCTGACAGCTCAAGATCAGGTCGTTCGCGCGATCGACCGGCGTGAGGGCGTCTTCCGCTTCCATGACAACGCGACCGGCGAGCAGCTTGACCTTGCACTGACCGCAAATGCCTGCGCGGCAGTCGTAGTTGATGGCGACCCCCAGCGCCTCCGCGGCTTCGAGCACCGTGCGATCCGGGGGCACGGGCGCGGACTTGCCTGATCGAGCGAACGAGATGGAGGCTTCCCCTTCGTCGTTACCTGTCGCAGCCGGCGTCGCGCTGATGTCGGGCAAGGCTGCGAGATCGAGCGAACCGACTCGGCTCGGTGATGCGAACGACTCCACCTGGATCGAACCTTCGGCTACTCCGAGGTCGCGGAGCATCTGGCAGGTCGGCTCGGTCATCTCAGTCGGCCCGCAGATGTGGACGCGGCGGGTCGCGATGTTCGGGACGAGCCTCTCCAGCATCGCGCTCGAGATCCTGCCCCGCTCGCCAGTCCATTCGGTCCCGTGATCGCGGGTGAGGGTGATGGCGACACGCAGGTTCGGATGACGGCGCCCGAGGGCTTCGAGCTCGTCGCGGAAGATGATGTCCCGGTCGGTCTTGACCGAGAAAACGAGGTAGATATCCCCCGGCCAGCTCAGATCGGTCAGGTAGCGGATCTTGGCCATCAGCGGTGTGATTCCCACACCCCCGGCGATAAGGACGATGCTGTCGGCCTCGGTACCGCTGAAGGTGAACCGGCCGGCCGGCGCGCGCACATCGAGCAGGCAACCCGCGCGGATGGAGTCGTGCAAGTGCCGCGACGCCAGCCCGCGTTCTTCCCGCTTGATCGTCAGCTCGCAGGACCCCACGCGGGACGGAGACGAGGCGATCGTGTACGACCGACGCACCTTTCGGCCCGCGATCACGAGCATCACGTTCAGGTACTGCCCCGGCAGGAAGTCGAACGGCAGGCGCGGGCCCGCCGTCGAGACGAGCCGAAACGTGCGGACCTCGGGCGTCTCGTCGAAGACCTGCGCGACCTTGAGCTGTCCAGCCCAGGATTTCGAGATCCTGGGAACGGCAAAAGGCGGCGCGGACCGATACTTGCGGGCATCCGAGCGAATCTGGAGGTAATGGGCGGCCAGGCGGTAGAAGAACAGGATGCCCAGGGCGGCGGCAAACCCTATCGGCCGCCGGGTGTCGGCCTTCACGAGCATGTAGAAATGCAATGCTCCGGCTGTCGCCGCGACGTAGGCCAGCCGGTGCAGGGCCTTCCAGCGCGCCGGCCCCAATCGCTTGATCATGCCGTTGGTCGACGTGACCGCGAGCGGGACCATGACGACCAATCCGACGATCCCCACGAGTAGATACGGCCGCTTCGCGATCTCCGAGACGGTGTCGGGGACACTGGCCGCACGGTCCAAGCCAAAGAACAGGAGGAAATGCAGCGCCGCGTGGAAGAAGGCGTACAGCCCCAGCATCCGACGAAACTGGCCGAGCCAGCCGAAGCCGGTGAGCCGGCTCGCGGGCGTGACCGACAAAGAAAGCACGAGGAAGATGAGCGCGAGGATGCCGGTCGTGCGTATGGCGAAGTTGACCGGGTTCGATCCCAGCTGTCCAACCCAGGCGTCCCAGCCAAGCAGGGCAACCGGCACCGTGCAGTTGAGCAGCACCACGGTCTTCGTGAATCGATCGACCTTCAACGGCGCCGCCCACACTTATAAAAAAGAGAATATCAAAGCGCTCAGAAATTTGCTCGCAGATCCATGCCCGCATACAGGTGACCGACCTGATCGGCGTAACCATTGAAGAGGAGCGTCGGCCGCCGGCCGCCCTCGCCGATGCGCTGCTCGGTCGCCTGGCTCCATCGGGGATGCGGCACGTCCGGGTTGACGTTCGAGAAGAACCCGTATTCGGAAGGTGCCCGCGCGTTCCACGTCGAGATCGGCTGGTCCGCCGTGAGGCTGATCTTGACGATTGACTTGATGCCCTTGAACCCGTACTTCCACGGCACTACTAGCCGCAGCGGCGCGCCGTTCTGGGGCGGCAGCTCCCGGCCATAGATGCCGGCCGCGAGCAGGACCAGCGGATGCATCGCCTCATCGATCCTCAGCCCTTCGACGTAGGGCCAGTCGAGCACCGAACCCCGCTGATTCGGCATGCGGGCAGGGTCGAGAAGCGTCTGGAAGGCGACGTATCTCGCGTCTGCTTTCGGCTCGACCCGATCGAGCAACCGGGCCAGCGGGAGCCCGACCCACGGGATCACCATCGACCACCCTTCGACACATCTCATCCGATACACCCGTTCCTCCAGCGAGCCGAGTCGGAGCACTTCATCCAGGTCGAATACCTTCGGCTTATGGACCATTCCCGCAACCGCCACGGTCCACGGCCGCGACACGAACCCCTTCGCCGCGAGGGCGACCGCTTCCTTGTCGGTCGTGAACTCGTAGAAGTTGTTGTAGTTCCCGATTTGCTGAAGGGTCGACTTCTGCTCGTCTGTCCGGAAGCCCTGCGCGGCGTCCTCGGGCTGCGCCGCGGTGATCGACAGGCCCGCAAGCTCGCGGGTCTCGATCGCTGCCGTCCCCGCGCGGTTGAGTCGACGGTAGACCGCGCCGGTCGTGACCAGGCTGGCCGCGGCCGCGCCGGCCCGCATGAACGTGCGACGATTGAGATACACCTCCGGCGAGGTGATCGCGCTCGACGGGATGTGGTCCGACCTTGACATCGCGGGACCCTCGTAGCGGGAAACACAAGTGGACGATCACGACCTTGCCGCCAAGCTTCTTCAAGGTCAGCGGCTGGGGACGCCGGCGGCGAGCGCCGGGACCCGGGCAAGCACGACGACGGTGCGAACCGCCGGATGACTGGCAAGTCGCGAGCTCTCGAAGCGAGCCGCGAGGGATTTCAGCGCAATCGGGGAACTGTCTTGGCCTTCTCGCGCGACTCCGTTCGCCGTGGATTTCCAGGCGAGGTCGTTTGACTGGTGGACGGTCCCGGTGCGCTGATCCTGGACGAATACAGCCAATCGCAGGTTTTGACGCTCCCAGGCGGGATCGACGCCGAACGAAAAGCGTTTCGTCGCAGGAGCCTTCCCGTTCAGCTCGACGAAGTCGTACTGCGTCCGCGCGCGGGAATCGCGCCACGAGCGACTTGCCCGCGTTCTCGCCCGACGGGATGTCGGTGACAACGCCGTCTTCGCGGAGAACCGCGCAGACGAGCAGCGGTGTCTTCTCGGCTCGGGCAGACAGGCTCGTTACCTTGATTTCGGCCGAGCCACTGAACCCATCGGGCTTGACGTCGATCTTGACGTCGAGTCCCACGGCGGGCTTCCGCGCGAGAGCCCGGCGGATCGCGGCCTCGGCCGACACGGGGTCGCGCCCGTTGACGGATTCCACGCCGTCGATCATGAGCATCGGAGTATAGTAGAGCCCGTATTCTGGATTCCTTGGCCCGGTGTAGATGTCGTTATAGACCATCTGTCGCTGGCTATAGACCGGATCCGAGAAGACGTCCTTCCAGGGCTTGTTGAAATAGTCGACGTGAAAGGCGATCGGTACGATTCCTCGGTCCCGCTCGGCCAGGCCGCCGAGGATCTTCTCAGCCGCGGGGCACATGTCGCATCCCTGCGAGGTATAGAGCTCGACCAGGACCATGCGCCTCGGTGCATCTCGATTCTCGTCCTGTCCGACGGCCGCCGGGCCGACCAGGACCGAGACGACCGCGATCAGAAGCAGTCTCAATGTGCTCATAACAGTATTCTCGGTTGTTGGAATCCCCCAGGCTCTGGTCCGGGGGATCGTGCTTCGAGGCCGCTCAAGGAACCGTCCCGGCGTGCGCGGTGAGTTGGAGCCCGACCAAAGAGTCGTCTCAGGGCTTCTTTCCCAAGCCGCGCAGCACGGCGAGCACGTCGCTGGGCTCGGCCCGCTTGCGGTAGTCGGCGTCGATGAACGCGTACCGGATCATTCCCTCCTGGTCGACCACATAAGTGACACCCAGCGGGAGCTCGCCCGAATCGTCGCCGTTGTACTTGCCCAGGTCGAGCCGTCCCTTGAACTGGTCGGCGAGGACCTTGGGGATCTTGTACGACACGCCGTAGGCACGCGCGACCTTGCTCCCCTTGTCGCTCAAGACCGCAAATTCCAGGTGGTTCTTTTCCACGGTGGTCATGCTGTTATCGGGGGACTCGGGCGAGATCGCGACCAGGCTGGCGCCTGCGGCTTTGATTCCCGGCAGGCTCTTGTGGAAGCCACGGAGGGCGATGTTGCAGTAAGGGCACCAGCCCCCGCGATACCAGGTCACGACCACCGGTCCTCGGCTCTCAGATCGGAAAACTTGACCATCTTGCCGCTTGCATCCGGGAGCTCGAAGTCCGGCGCCCGGTCTCCCACCTTGAGCGCCTTGTCGGTCGCGCCGGACTTGCGGACCTCTTCAATCCCTTGCTCATAAATCTTGATGCGCTCCGGCGGTGCGCTTTTCGACGACTTCGCGCGAAATTCCTCCAGTTCCTTGCGCAGCGGGGCGTCACCCGCCCGCTGCGCGGGCTCCTGCGCGACAAGGGCCGTGAACGAGAAGAAGGACACGCCCAAGATGGACACAAGCGTCGAAAACAGGTGAGCAGGACTGCGGTTCATCGATGTTTTCCTTTGGAGAACGGAATGGTCGATTCGGGCCGCGCAGCGTCATCGAGGGAAACGGGCCTGGCATCAAGGCCATTCGTGGTGGAGCATCTCCGCAACGAATCCCGAGCACGCGATGACCCGGGCCCCATCGCGGATCAATGCCTTGAGCAATCGTGCCCCCTCCGCGTCGACGAAGGTGAGGCGCGCGAGGTCGAGGAGCACTCGCTCCGGCACAAAGTCCCACGTGCAGCAGGCCGATTCCAGCTCGCCAATCCACGGTCCCACGAGCTTTCCCTCGATCTTGAGCGTTTGTGTCCGGTCGCTCACTTCGGATCGCGTGATCATCAGCATGTCGGATCTCCGAGAGGAACCGATCGAGCGAGAAAAGCGAACGTCGTGCCGACCCGCAAGCTGCGCACAGCGGAATCACCGCAAGTATCGGCAATCCTGGACGTTGAGTTTTGGTTGGGGTGACAGGGCGGGGGCGACGTCGACCGGGCTCCAATCGGACGCCGCCACGAAATCTCGTGGGAACTACGAGCGTTCGTGGGCTGGCCGCGAGAGGCCGAGCTTCTTGAGGCGACTGCGCAGAGTATTGGGGTGGAGTCCCAGGATCGCGGCCGCGCCCTGAGATCCTTCGATGACCCACCGGGTCTGCCCCAGGACGTGGAGGATGTGGTTTCTCTCGATTTCCTCCAACGAACCAGCGGCCTTGCCGGGGGCTTCCGAAGACGCGTGTTCGAGGACTTCGGGATCGACGTCGAGCAACGGGCCGGCGGAGAGGATCACCGCTCGCTCAAGGATGTTCTCCAGCTCGCGGACATTGCCTGGCCACGGATAGGCTGCGAGCCGGTTGAGCGCGCCCGAGGCGAACCCCTCGAATCGCCGCCCGACTCGAAGGCCAAATTTTTCCAGGAGGAACATCGACAGCAGCGGGATGTCCTCGGTGCGCTCGCGGAGCGGCGGGATTCGGATCGGGAAATTGCTGAGGCGGTAGTACAGGTCTTCGCGGAAGGCCTTCTCGTGCACGGCCTTGAGCAGGTCGCGATTGGTCGCGGCGATCACCCGGACGTCGACCCTCTTCGAGGCTCCCCCGACCAGGTCGAACTCGTGCTCCTGCAGGACCCGCAGGAGCTTGGCCTGGGTGTCGGAAGGGAGCTCGCCGATCTCGTCGAGGAAGATCGTTCCGCCGTCGGCCAGCTCGAACCGGCCGGTGCGACGCGCGATCGCTCCCGTGAAGGCCCCTTTCTCGTGGCCGAAGAGCTCGCTCTCGACGAGCCCCGCAGGGAGCGCCGCGCAGTTGATCTTGATCAACGGCTTGGCCGCTCGCCGGCTGGCCGAGTGAATGGCCCGCGCGATCAGCTCCTTGCCCGTTCCCGTCTCGCCGTAGATCAAGACAGTGGCATCGGTGGAGGCGACGCGGCGGACCTTGTCCAGGACGGCAACCAGGGCGGGACTCCGGCCGACGATCTCCTCGAAGTTGTGGACGGACTTGAGCTCCTGCTGGAGGTAAAGGTTCTGCTCGGCCAACCGGGCAGACTCCGCCTCGGCGAGCACGCGGCCGGTCACGTCGACCCAGATCGAATGCATCGCGACGGGCCTCCCATCATCGCCGAGCATCAGCCGGATCCAGGCACTGACCCAGAGACGGCCCCCGTCCCGCCGGTGCATCTCCAGCTCCAGTCCGGAAATCTCCGCCCCCGCGAGACACTCCTGAAACGCCCGTTGGGCTCGTATCCGGCCTGAGGGTGTATCGGCGAAGTATCCCAGGATGTTCGAACCGAGCAGCTCGTCCGTAGGATGGTCGAGAAGCTGCGCGGCACGGCGGTTCACGCTCGTCAGGCGAAGGTCTTTCCCGAGTGCCACGTAAGCATTCGGTGCCTCCTCGTACAGATCGCGATACCGGCGCATCGCTCTCAACCAGCCTCTGTTCGACCCTCAACCTCTCCAGCTCCACGGCCGCCCTTGCAGCGAAGATTCGAAATATGAAAGAGCTTGCGCGGCTCCGGCGGCATCGGCCGCTCGTCGTACACGGCCAGGTGCCCCAGGACGTTTCCCGCACCGTCGAGCAGCGGAACACCGAGGTAACTCTCGATTCCCAAATCCTTCAGATCGCGGTCGAGGGGAAACTTCTCGTGGACGCCCAGTGGGTGATGACAGAGCCCTCCGGCCACCACGTCCTCGCACGGCGTGCCGGCGAGTTCGTACTCGACGTTAGGGAGGATTTCGCCGTTGCCCCAGTTGGCGAGAGTCCGCACTCGTGTGACAACGCCAGCGAATTCCGCGACGAAGGCATGATTCACGCCGAGCGTGGCCGCTAGATGTCGCACCAGGGACTCGAAAAAGTCCGCGCCCGTGCTCCGCGCAGTCCCCTCGACGATCGCCCGCAGTGCGACAATCTCATCGTCAATCGCTGGCGAAGCCCAGGCGGCGTCAGATGACATTGACAATTCCCCGCCAATTACCTGACCCACGCTCGATTTATTGGCCCAGCGATCATCTGCGGTTTCCGCGCTCGAGAATCCACTTTGATCTGCGGGACACTTTGCGCAGACGCGATGTCGTCATGACCGAGGCGCCCAGCTCGCCATCGAGCCGCAACACGTCGAGGCTTGCTGGTTGGTCCACTCGATGCGGCATCCCGGTAGTCTACGCTGCCTGGAGCAGTAACGGGAGAGCCCGCGCGATCCGAAAGAGCATGCCTCCGGCGTTCCGCATGCAAGGTCCCCCACCGTGACCAGCCCGCCCTGCTCTTGGGTCTGCTCTATCGGTTGACCCCGAGCGCGCTTGTATTCTGGCAGGTTAGATCTCGCCGACATCATGACCGACCGTACCATCGCCGGGATGACAAGGACCATCGGGTCATCACGCGACCCTCCCCGCGAAATCGAACGTCCGAAGCACCAGAGCGATCGGTTCCGAGTCGGTCTTGGATCCTGCGGAGTTCCAGCCGTTGCGACGCAACCTTCCGTCCGGGAAAGTCCCCCTGAATCTCCTGAACAGCCTGCTGCCGGGCGCTCGCCGGAGGGCGCCGGCGTGGTGATTGGCCCGGCCGTCGGCGAGGACGCGGCGGTCGTCCGCCTGAACGGGGGGCTGCTCGTTGCGAAGTCAGACCCGATCACGCTGGCCAGTCGCGATCTGGGCCGGTACCTCGTCACGGTGAATGCAAATGACATCGCAGTGCTGGGAGCGAAGCCGCGCTGGCTGCTGCTCACGATCCTCTTGCCGCCCGGGCGCGAGGCCCGCCGGCACTTCTCGACGATCATGCGGCAGGTCCAGGAAGCCTGTGATGAGGCGAATATCGCACTGGTCGGAGGGCATTCCGAAGTCACCGATGGTCTGTCTCGGCCGATCGCCGTCGGCGCCATGTTTGGTGAAATCTGCGGTTCGAGGATCCTGGACAAGCGCATGATCCGCGCGGGCGATGAGCTGTTCATGACGGGGAGTGTCGCCATCGAGGGAACGGCAGCGTTGGCCCGGGATTTTCCGTCAGTGCTCCGCTCTCGCGGCCTGGGTCCGAGATTGTTGCGCCGCGCCGGTAACTTACTGTTCGACCCTGGGATCAGCATCGTCCGCGCAGCAGAGATCGCTGCGCAGGTCGGGAACGTGAGGGCGCTGCACGATCCGACCGAGGGCGGGATCGTTGCCGCCGTCTACGAGCTGGGCGTCCGCTCGGGGTGTGGGATACTCTTGCAGGCTGATTCGATCCCGATCCTCCCCGAAACGTCCGCCGTCTGCCGATCGCTCGGGCTTGACCCGTTGCGGTTGCTGGCCAGCGGATCGATGCTGATTGCGGCTGCGCCCGGCACCCTAGGCGCGCTCACGGACGCGTTTTCTGACACCAGGACCGACCTCACGAAGATCGGCACGTTCGTGTCGCCGCGTCGAGGATCGTGGGCCGTTGTCGGCGGAAAGAAGGTGCGGCTCCTTCCACCGGACCGAGACGAATTGGCCCGTGCCTATGATTCGTTCCAGGTTGCCGCTTCCCGGCCCTCCCGGTAATCTCTGGCACATGAAAATGCTGCCGCGTGAGCTCTTGAATGCGCTGTTCATCATCACCGGGATTTTCTCGGCGGGGATGGGGCTGCACGGGTTCCTGCACTCCAGCCGCTTCATCGATGGCGGCGTCACCGGGATTTCGATGCTACTCGCCCAGGTGCTCGGCGTGCGACTGTGGGTGCTGCTCTTGGTGTTCAACCTTCCCTTCGTGGCGCTGGGATTCCGCCACATCGGCCGGACGTTTGCCATTCGCAGCGCCCTGGCCATCGTGGGATTGTCGGCGTGCCTGGCGACTGTCCACTTTCCGGACGTGACGCCCGACAAGCTGCTCACCGCCGTATTTGGCGGGTTCTTTATCGGCGCGGGGATGGGGCTGGCGATGCGCGGCGGCGCCGTTCTGGACGGGACGGATATCGCCGCACTCCTGGTCAGCAAGCGTAGTCACGTGTTCCGCGTCGGCGATGTGATCCTGGGCCTGAACATCGTGATCTTCTTGAGCGCGGCGTTTTTCCTCGGATCCGAGTCTTGCATGTATTCGATCCTGACCTACGTCGCCGCGTCCAGAACGCTCGAGTTCTTGCTCCACGGTATCGAGGAATACACGGCGATCACGATCGTCTCGGACCGGAGCGAATCGATCCGGCAGACGCTCAGCGACGGATTGGGACGAGGAGTGACGGTGTTCAGGGGCCGCGGCGGGAAGAGCGGCGTCGACCTCGAGATCCTGTACTGCGTCGTGACGCGGCTGGAAATCGGCAAGGTCATGGATATCGTCAAGGGGAACGACCCCGGCGCGTTCGTCACGATCCATCCGCTGGCCGAGGTCAAAGGGGGAGTCCTCAAGAAGGTGGGGGGGCCTCACTGACACGGACAGGGAAGGCGATCGCCGGCCAGATGCGTTGATGTCGAGAGCCTGTATCGCGCCCCGATCAAAATCGCTACCGTGAATGATGAACACCGCGATGCTGCCGGAACGGCGGCGAGCGAACCGTGCGCGGCGATCCGTTGAGACTCGACTGCGCGACCATTTGCTCGGAGTGACACCATTGACGCGCGAAGCGACCGGGAATCTGTTCGACGACTTGCAAGAGGTCGCGAGCGTTCCGCGGGATGCGCCCCTCGCCGAGCGCATGCGACCCCGCAGCCTGGATGAATTCGTGGGTCAGCAGCACGTCGTTGGCGAGGAATCGCTTTTGGGGTCGACGTTACGGGGAACGGGCAAGCTGCCGTCGCTCATACTCTGGGGGCCGCCCGGAACGGGGAAGACGACGCTCGCCCGACTGGTCGCCGAGCGCAATGGGGCGAAGCTGATCGCGATTTCCGCGGTGCTCGCCGGCGTGCGTGAGGTTCGCGCGGCCATTGACGACGCCAAGAAGAACCAGCGCCGGCAGGCGCGCACCATCCTGTTCATCGACGAGATTCATCGATTCAACAAGGCGGAGCAAGACGCGCTCCTCGGGGCGGTTGAGGACGGCACGATCAGCCTGATCGGGGCCACGACCGAGAATCCGTCGTTCGAGGTGAATGCGGCCTTGCTCTCGCGCTGCCGCGTGGTGGTCCTCGAGCCTTTGAGCGCACACGACGTCGCGACGATCATCCGCCGCGCCGTGGACGACCCGCAGCGCGGCCTTGCGGCGCAGCAGACCGCGCATCGCCGCCGACCTGGTCGAGAAGCTCGCGCTGGTCCGGCGGCGACGCCCGCGTGGCGCTTTCAACCATCGAGGAAGCCGTTGCCGCCACGGCCGCCGGTGCTGACGGCACGCGAGCTCTCACCGAGTCGATCCTGGTCGAGGCGCTCGGGCAAGCGCGTTATGCCTATGACCGCCAGGGAGAAGATCACTACAACCTGGCTTCCGCCTTGATCAAGTCGTTGCGAAATTCCGACGTGAACGCTTCGCTGTACTGGCTGGCCCGGATGATCGAGGGAGGGGCCGATCCGCTCTTCATCGCGCGCCGGCTGTGCATCCTGGCGTCCGAGGACGTGGGCATGGCGGATCCCCAGGCGATGGTTCAGGCGGCCGCGGCGGCGCAGATCGTTCATCAGATCGGAATGCCCGAAGGGATGTTTCCGCTCTCGCAGACCACCATTTATCTGGCACAGGCGCCGAAGTCAAATCTTGTCAAATCGGCCTACGGGGCCGCGGCGGCCGATGCCGTCGAATCCGCTCGAGAACCGGTGCCGCTCCACCTCCGCAATGCCGTCACGCCTCTCATGAAAACCGTCGGCTACGGCCGGGGCTACCGCTACGTCCACGATGATCCCGGCGATCAGCAAGCGATGCCCTGCCTGCCCGAGCGTTTCCGCGGCCGGGACTACTTGCGGCCGGGTCACGCGCCGGAGAAATCTCCGGAGCAATGAGTAGAGGCAACTTTCACGGGAATTCGTCGAGCGCTTTCGAGGTTGATCCGCACCGCGGGAGCGCACGATGAGGCCGATCGTACGGTGGGCAGTCCCGATCGCGGTGTGGGCAGCGATCACGCTGGCCCCTGGTCCACCCGGGCTTTCAACGAGCGCGTGGAACTATCTGGGTCTGTTCACCGCGGTGATCGCGGCATTGATCCTGGAGCCGTTGCCGCCGGCCGCCGTCGGTCTGGTCGGCCTGACCACGAGCGTCGCGTTTGGCTACATCACGTCGAACCCGGCCGATTCGATCAAGTGGGGATTGAGCGGATTCTCCGATGCCACCGTATGGCTGATCTTCGGCGCACTCGTGTTATCGTCGGCGTACGAGCGGACCGGCCTCGGGCGACGGATCGCCTTGTCGCTCGTGAGGTCCATGGGAAAGAGCACACTGGGCCTGGGCTACGCCGTGATGCTCGCGGATCTCTTGATCGCGCCATTCACTCCGTCAAACACCGGGCGCAGCGTCGGGATCATTTTCCCGATCATTCGCGGCATCCCCGCGCTTTATGGATCCGCGCCCGGTCCCGACGCGCACGGCGGATCGGTGCCTATCTGATGTGGACTGCGTTTGCGTCCACGGCGATCACGAGCTCGATGTTTCTGACCTCGCTGGCACCAAACCTGCTCGCGCTCAATCTGGTTCGGCAGGCGACGGCGCTCGAATTCACCTGGTCGCAATGGGCGCTTGGCTTCCTGCCGGTTGGCTTGCTCCTGCTCGCGACGCTCCCCAAGCTGGTGCACTGGATCTATCCACCCGAGATTCGTTCGAGCCCGGAAGTCGCGGCCTGGGCAGAGGTCGAACTGTCCCGGTCGGGACGCCTCACAGGCAAGGAATGGGTGATGATCCTCGCCATCCTGCTGGCGTTTGTGCTCTGGGTGTTCGCGGCGGAACGGATCAACCCGACGACGGTCATCCTTGCCGTGGTTGCGGTGTTGCTACTCGTGCGGGTGCTTGACTGGGATGACATCGTGGGAAACCGCGGCGCTGGGACACGCTGCTCTATTTCGCGACCCTTACCACGCTCGCGGATGGGCTAAACCGCGTCGGGATCGTCACCTGGGCGGCGCAGGGGATTTCCCGCCCGTTAACCGGCTATTCGCCGCTCGTGGCGATCGTCGTGCTGGTGTCATTTTTTTTCGTGATCCACTACATGTTCGCCAGCCTGACCGCCCACACGATGGCGGTCCTGCCGGCCGTTCTAGCCGCGGGGGCCGCGATCCCGGGAATGCCGGTGCGCATGCTCGCGCTCTTGCTCGTTTACTCAATCGGCCTCATGGGCGTGATCACCCCCTATGCCACCGGACCGGCGCCCGTTTACTTTGGGAGTGGGTTCATCGCGCGGAAGGATTTCTGGAGATTGGGACTGGGGTTTGGTCTCATCTATCTGACTGCGCTCCTGGCGGTGGGCTTCCCTTACTTGCTCACGATCATGCCTTGAGCCTCCTTCGATTCCAAAAGAAACGGCGCCCGGCGTTCTCGAATAATGGACGGTAATTATGTCATCACTCTTACCAATTCTGATGGTCGCTGCACTCGGCGGCTCGGGCGACGAGCCCGCGCCGAGAGAGCCGGCCGAGCAGGCTCCTGACGGCTGGCGCAGCGAGGCCCCGCGCGACGAGATCGCGCCGAGCTTTCGCGTCGACCGATCCGGCGGCGGCTCGCGCGAAATTTATTTACTCGGTATGGCGGGGCGCGGTGATCCCGCCGTTGACGGCCGGTGGGTCCGCGTCGTGCCGGTCACGGCCGGCGTTCACTACGAGTTCCGGGCCGAGTACCAGTCGAAAAACGTCGAGCATCCGCAGCGCAGTGTTCTGGGGCGTGTCGACTGGCTGGACGACCGGGGACGGCGCATGGAAACTCCCGAATATCCTCTCACCAGCCCCGGCCAGACGAAAGACGGCTGGACGGTGCTGGCCGGCGTGTACGCGGCGCCCAGGAACGCCGCGGCGGCGCGCCTGGAATTGCACCTGCGCTGGGCGGCTCGCGAGGCGAGGTACTCTGGCGCGGCGTCCGTCTCACGGCGACCGCGCCGCCGGCACGGCGCGTGGTGCGGCTCGCGACCGTCAATCACCGTCCCCGAGGGACGCACTCGCCGGAAGAAAACCTCGAGCAGTTCGCGAGCTTGGTGACCGATGCCGCCGGGCGGCGGGCAGACATCGTTTGCCTGCCCGAGGGAATCACCGTGGTCGGAAACGGAAAAACGTACGCAGAGGTTGCTGAGCCGATCCCCGGCCCGTCCACACAATTCCTGGGCAAGCTGGCCAGCAAGCATCGAATGTACGTGGTCGCCGGCCTGTATGAGCGAGCGGGCACGACCATCTACAACACGAGTGTGTTGATCGACCGCGACGGCCGTCTGACCGGCAAGTACCGCAAGGTTTGCCTCCCGCGAGAAGAGATCGACGGCGGCATCACGCCGGGGCACGAATACCCGGTCTTCGAGACGGATTTCGGACGCGTGGGCATGATGATCTGCTGGGACGTCCACTTCCCCGAGGTGGCCCGGGCGCTCGCGGCCGGCGGCGCAGAGGTGCTCTTGATGCCGATCTGGGGCGGGAATGAAGCGCTGGCTCGCGCACGCGCCATCGAGAACCAGATCTATCTGGTCGCCAGCGGCTACGACTTCAAGACCGCAATTTTCGACAAGACCGGCCGTTCGCTGGCCGAAGCGGGCGACGGCACGTCGGTTCTGGTCAGCGAAGTCGACCTGAACCAGCGCGAAATCTGGCCCTGGCTGGGCGACTGGCCGGCGCGGATCTGGCGGGAAGGGCCGCCGCAATCCGAGAATCGCCGCTCACCGTGAACCTGTATTCCGGAATGGAGCGGGACTGCCATCGCGCCGGCCGGATCCTCGGGCTCCGGCGCAGACGGGCCGCCTGACTCGGTTGACCGGAGCATCGCTCGAATCCAGAAGCTGGGGAGGCAAGATGGCGATCGACTGTTCGACTGCGATTCCCGACACGATCCGGAACGTCGATGAGCTCGACCTGCTTCTTTCCAATCCGCCGCAGGGCGTCGTTGACACGTTCTCGCGTCTGGAGGGGGATGTCATCGTCCTGGGCGTTGCAGGCAAAATGGGACCGACGCTCGCGTGGATGGCCCGGCGCGCCTTCGACGCCGCCGGCCGCAGGGATCGCCGCGTGCTCGGAGTCGCACGGTTCACGAACGCGGAAAGCGAGTCCTGGCTCCGCGATCGAGGCATCGAAACGATCCGCTGCGACCTGCTCGAGCCCGATGCGCTCGAGCGGCTTCCCGAGGTCACGAACGTCGTCTCAATGTTCGCCATGAAGTTTGGGTCGACCGGCCGGGAGTACCAGACGTGGGCCATGAACAGCTTCCTGCCGGGGATGGTCGCGCTGCGGTATCGCCGTAGCCGGATCGTTGCGTTTTCGACGGGCAACGTGTACGGGCTTGTGCCCGCCTCGAGCGGCGGGTCGACCGAGTCGGACCCGCCGCGGCCGGTTGGCGAGTACGCGATGAGCTGCCTGGGTCGCGAACGGATCCTCGAGCATTTTAGCCGGACCCTGGGCATCCCCATGGCTCTGATCCGGCTGAACTATGCCACGGAGCTGCGCTATGGAGTACTCGTCGACCTCGCCGCAAGGTGCTTGCGCGAGCCGATCGACCTGTCGATGGGGTTCTTCAACGTGATCTGGCAGGCCGATGCCAACGCGATCGCGCTAAAAGCGCTGGAGCACGTCGCCACCCCGCCCTTGGTGCTGAATGTCACGGGACCGGAAACGCTCGGCGTCCGCCAGGTGGCCGAGCGTTTCGCAGCGCGGCTCGGGCTGCCGCTGGAACTGCGCGGCACCGAGGCACCCGATGCCCTGCTCAGCGACGCCGGTCTCTGTCGCCGGCTGTTCGGCCCTCCCCAGCTCGGAGCCGGCCGTCTCATCGACCTGACGGCCGACTGGCTCAAAGGCGGCGGCCCAACCCTGGACAAGCCAACTCACTTTGAGGCCCGCGACGGGCGATTCTAGCCCGCCGGCTTTGCTCCCAAAAGAAGGCTCCGCCTCATGGCTGTGTCACTTCCGACCCGTTTGCTGGATGTCCTGCGGCGCGGAGCGGTCATTCCCGCGCTTCCGCTGGCCCTCACGGCCGAGCGACGCCTGGACGAGCGCCGACAACGGGCGCTTTGCCGCTACTACATCGCCGCCGGTGCTGGCGGCATCGCCGCCGCGGTCCACACCACCCAGTTCGCCATCCGTGAGCCACGGTATGGCCTTTTTCAGCCTGTGCTCGCGCTGGTCGCCGAGGAAATCGAGCGAGCAGCCGCGGGCCGCGCGGAACCAATCCTGCGGATCGGCGGGATCTGCGGAGCGACCAGGCAGGCGACGGCAGAAGCGACAGTCCTGCGAGACCTCGGCTACCACGCCGGGCTGGTCAGCTTGGCGGGAGCCGGCCCCGACGACGCAGCGCGGCTGGCCCACTGCCGGACCGTGGCCGAGGTGATCCCGCTCGTCGGCTTCTACCTGCAACGGGCCGTCGGCGGGCCGGAGCTGTCCTATCGCTTCTGGAGGCAGTTCGCGGAAATCGAAGGGATCGTCGCCATCAAGATCGCCCCGTTCGATCGCTACCGGACCCTCGACGTCGTTCGCGCGGTCGTCGAGTCTGGCCGGGACGACATCGCGCTTTACACCGGCAATGACGACAACATCGTTCTCGACCTGCTCACACCGTATGTGTTTCCACGCACAGGAGGGTCCGTCGAGCGGCGGATCGCTGGCGGACTGCTGGGCCATTGGGCCGTCTGGACGCGCCGCGCGGTCGAGCTTTTGCAGGCCTGCCACGACGCAGCGCACGGGGCGAACGGCATCCCCGCGAATCTGCTGCGGCTTGCCGTTCCCACGACCGACGCCAACGCAGCGCTTTTCGATGTGGCCAACGGCTTCGCCGGCTGCATTGCCGGAATTCACGAGGTCCTGCGCCGCCAGGGCATCCTCGAAGGCATCTGGTGTCTCGACCCGAACGAGACCCTGAGTGCCGGCCAGGCCGCGGAGATCGACCGCGTCTATCGCGCTTACCCTGAGCTCAATGACGATGAATTCGTCGCCCGGCACCGGGACGATTGGCTTCGCCCCTGAGATCACAATCGCCACTCCCGAAGATGGTGCGGCATCCGCCCTATCGCAGCGGCCCGGCGACGCGCACGGCCTTCTTGACCGCTTCGGAACGTGCCCCTAAGATCTGGCGATGCGACGACGTGATTTTCTGACCCAGATGCTGGCGGGCGCGGCACTATTGCGGCAGCAATCGGCCGCCGCTCAGGAAGCGGCTGCCAAGCCGTTCCTCGAGCGCGCGGCGTCCGGCACGCCTCATGCCGGCAAGGTGTTGCTGGCGGTGCAGGCGCACTCAGACGACGTCCCCCTGATGTCCGCGGGAACGGTCGCCAAACTCGTGCACGAGGGCTACACCGGCTACCTGGTGCGCGCAACCAACGACGACATGGGCGACGCCCCCGGCCTTGGCACGCGCGGCACGGTCGGCGAGAACGTGCTGGGCAACGAGCGCGACAACGACGAGGTCGCGCGGGTTCTCGGCCTCAAGCAGGTGTTCAATCTCAATTATAACAACCATCGCATGGGTGATGTCTCGCAAAACGAGCTGCAATGCCGTCTCATCTTTTTGATCCGGCTGTTGAAGGTCGACACCGTCGTTTGCTGGGACCCGTGGGCGCACGACGAAGAGAACCCTGACCACGCCGCGATCGCGCGGGGTGGAAGCCTCGTGCTGGATGGCGGGCCGCGACCACGACTATCCCGAGCAATTCGCGGCCGGGCTCAAGCCGCACGCGGTGCGCGAGAAATACTACTACGCGCGGCGGCCGGAGATCACTCGCATCGTCGACATCACAGCATTCATGGATAAGAAGGTCGACTCCAACCGTGCCAACCAGGCCAAGGGTCCGGCCGGCCGGCACGGATCGATGCTCCGCGCAGAGCTTGCCAAGCAAGATCAGCGGCTTCCGCTCCTGGGCGACGACGATTTGACGGCCGACCGCAATTTCATCAAGGAATTCGTGCTGGAGCGCGACCGCGAGCTTGGCCGGAAGCATGGCGTGGAATACGCCGAGGCATTTCACTACATCGGACCGGGGACAGCGCCGCACCGAAGATTACGTCCGAGAGCACGCGGTGCCCTTGAAGAAGCCAGAGTAAGGCGCTCGGGGCTGAGCTCACGGCGCCGCGGCTCCAGGAACGGCGCGGCCGGACTCTGGGGACGGCGCCTTCAAGCCCAGCCGATCACCCCGATGGACGCGGAGTCGGCACGGCACTCCGGTTGCCTCCATCGGCCGGAGGGTCGGCGTCCGATGCAGCGTCAGCGGCTGGGCGCCGCCGGAGATCCTGGATCAAGGACTGGAAATCGGTGCGCGATCGGATTGCCGCGAGGTCAGGGTCGGACACGAGCACGTCGATATTATGAAATCCACTGGCGACGGCGTTCCGGAGCATCGCGACGGCCTGCTCCGCGTGCCGCCGTCCCCGGTCGGGGTCTTCGGGGGTCGGCACCCGTGCGATGAGTGCCGCGCACAGGGCATGGCTGGCGGCCTGCTCGTAGACGGGAATCGACCCCGTCCCGGCCAGCGACTCGAACAGCTCGAAGGATCGACGGCAAAGGTCGGCTGCCTCCGCGTTGCGGCCAGCGGTACGGTGAAGCCCGCCCAGGGACATCGAGGCGTAGGCCACGCTCTGCCGGACCCAAACATTCGATGGGTCGTCGCGGAGATAGTCCCGGCCGAGCTCACAGGCCCGTTCTAGCGCGGGCCGTGCTTCGCTGGCCCGGCCAAGGTCGGCCTGGATCTGGCCGCTGCGGGCGAGCGCCTCGATCCGGTGCTGGCGGTAGAGATTGTAGGTCGGGTTCTCCCGGAGCAGCCTCTCGGTCAACTCGGACAGGCGCCGATAGGTTTTCAACGTCTCGTCCGGCGGTCGCGCTTCTCGAAGTTGCATCAGGCCGAGCATGTAGAGACACCAGACCAGGCGATCCGCGTTCTGGAGCTCGCCCGGGTGCTCGCGAACCAGAGTCTCGGCGTCCTCGACGGCGCGATTCTGGGTCCGACGCCCCTGGTCGACACGCCCGGTGTCGCTCTCGGCCTGGCCGAGAATCGAATCGACGTAGATCAGTCGCCGCCTGAAGTCGACGTTCTCCGGATGGTTGAGGATGAGCCGTTCGTAAATGCGCCTGGATTTCTGCAGGGACTCTATACCCGGATCCAACCGGCCCTGGTCGGTGTAGATGAGGCCCAGATTCGCGTAGCTGACAGCCAATTCCTTCTGGTATTCGGCCACCGTCGGCGCGCGGCGCGCACTTCCTCCCGGATCGACGTGGCCCGAACGAAAGCCTCCAGCATCTCGGGCCCGGAACCACGCTCATGATGCCGCGCGCCGATGTCGTTGAGGCACATGGCCTGCTTGTACGGATAACGGAGTTCATCGGGCTGGTCACGAGCGAGGTCCTCGTACATCGCCTCTGCCTTCCGGAGCTGCGCGAGGGCGTCGGTCTGCGAACCGATATCGTGCGTGATGATGCCGAGTCGGTACCAGGCTTCGGCCGCCTCGGCCCGGACTGTCGGGTCGTCACCGTGGTCGCGCAGGAAATCCTGGTAGTATTTCTGAGCCGATTCCAGCAACTCCTTGCGCAGGGTCTGGAGCCCCGGCACGTTGAGCAACTTGCTCTGGCTGACCTTGGTGAAATACTCATCAACGGCCTCGCGCGATTTGCGGAAGTTAGCCTCCGCCCGCAGGTAGTGGGACTGGGCGACCTCGCGCTGCCGCTCGGTCCGCGCGTTGGCCGATCCGAGCAGGATCGTACCGACGGTCAACGCGACGGTCGATGCGACGAGCAAGGCCGCGGCTGCGGCGACGAGCGTCCGATGCCGACGGCCCCAGCGGATCAGCCGGACCGTGACTGGCTCGCGATAGACCGACACCGGCTCGTCCGCCAGCCAGTGCTCGAGCTCGTCCGCCAGCGCCTGCGCCCCTGGGTAACGCTGTTGCGACTCGAGTGCCATTGCCTTCAGGCAGATCGCCTCCAGACCCGGCGGTACAAGGTGCCGCACGGCCCGCGGCGGCGGAAACTCGCCGCGCCGCACGAGGCCCAGCGCCATCCCAACATCGGTCTCGCCGATTGGCGGCTGGCCGGTCAGGAGGCAATACAGCGTCGCCCCCAGGCTGTACACGTCGCTCTGCGGGCCGACCCGCTCCAGCCGCCCCTCCGCCTGCTCGGGGCTCATGTAAGCCGGGGTGCCGAGCGCCGTGCCGGGCAAGGTCTCGCTCGAGCTCGAGCCTGACCCCGGCTGCAAGGTCGCCTCGGCCGCGCCCGAGCGGGCGGCTGCCTCGCCACGGCCGACGACCTTTGCCAAACCCCAGTCCACGACCAGTGTCTCGCCATACGGGCCGAGCAGGATATTGGCGGGCTTCAAGTCGCGGTGGATCACGCCCCGGCTGTGCGCATAGGCCATCACGTTGCACACGGCCACGAACCGGTTCAGGAGTTGACGCAAGGCGAGGTTCGACGGCCGCTGGTTGTTCCCGTCTCCTCGCTCGGCCTCGTGGAAGCGCTCGATCGCCTCCTTGAGAGTCTGCCCCTTGACCAACCGCATGGCGTAGAAGGGGCGGCCCTCGGCGTCGCAGCCCAGGCCATAGACCGGCACGACGCCGGGGTGCTCCAGCCGCCCGGTGACCTCCGCTTCGAGCAGGAAGCGGGCGCGGCTATCCAGGTCGTCGGCGCGTTCGGGTCGGAGCTCCTTCAGCGCGACCTCGCGATTCAACTCGGAGTCGAGGGCCACGGAGACCTGACCGAGACCCCCCTTGGCATGGGGGCGAAGGATGCAGAATCGTGAGCCAGCCGCGGGGACAGGGCCCACGCCGTAGGTCATCGTGGCCTCGGTTTCGCACGCCGTGTTCTCGCGATGAGTCACGATGCGGTTCAAGGTGGCGTGGAGCTCGGGTAGGGCGATGTCTCGCAGGGCGTCACGAATCGGCCCGGCCCCGCCCGCGGCGGTCAGGCTCTTCTCGGCATCGCCGTCGTGAGCCGCCAGGTGCTCGCCGACTAATTGCTCCAGGAGAGATTGCCTTGATGGAGAGAGGGCATGCTGCTCGACCAGGATCTGGCCCAGCGGTCTGGATCGCTCCAGGACCCAGGCGTGCATCGCCGCGATCAGCGCGTCACGCGTGACGAAGTTCATCTGAACCGCCAGAATGCCAAAGAGCAGGTTGCGGTCGGCGTGACCCATGGGCGCGGCCTCTTCTGACTGAATCCTGTAGTGACGTGCGTCCACCCGGCCACCGATCCCTCACCTGAAACGCCCACGGACTTCATCACCGCCTGGTACGCCTCCCCGACGGCCTCCAGCGAGAGACGATGGTAGACCTCCAGGCTCTTCCTGCTCCCATGCCCCGAGATCAACCGGAGTGGGCGTCGGGCAGGCCCTGTGCCGTCAGTAAGGCCAGGATCTGGTGCCGGAACAGATGGGGCTGGACGTGCTGGGCGATGCCCGCAATTCTGCGAAATCATAAACCGCTCGGTGGTTCCGAGCAAGCTCCCTGTCGCTGGCTCGCAAGCTGGCCAGCGGCTTCGCCCCGAGCAGGAGCGCCGCGGAGTGAAGGGCGATTGGACCGTGCTGTCCGGTAAGAGTAGCTCGATATGAACGTCCGACTACCCCTCAACCCGAACGATGTGCTGGCGGCGTAGCCTTCTACTTTGCGGCTGGTGACGTGGATGCTGGCTTTGGGCCTTTTCGCCGCGCAAGCGCCTCGGGGAGCACGAAGAGCGCACCGAGCACCGCGATCAGTCCGAGAAAGAGCTCTGACCAGCCGCCGGCCGGCACGACCATGCCGGGAATAAACACGGCGGTTTCGCCGGCGGACTGACTGCCGCGATAAAAGATACGGACAGGACGCAAGGTGCCGTCGGGAAGCTTGCGATCGCTTTGATAGACGAGCGCGTAGCTCGCGCGGATCCGGTCGGCGATCTGCTCGTAGATCACACTCAACTGGTCGGCGCTCTTGGCGGGGTAGTACTGGCCGCGGGTCGAGCCCGCGAGCCGGCGCAGGTCGCCGCTCTCGATTTCTTCCTCCGTCCCGAGGCCCAAGGTGTAGATCGGCAGCCCGAGCCGGCGCCGACGCAATCACCGACTCAAGGCTGGCTGTCTGGCTGAACGTGTCTTCGCCGTCGGTGAGCGCGAGCACGGCCCGCCGGCCCGATTCCTGGTCGAGCATCTCCAGCGCCGCGGCGACGGCGTCGTAAAACCGCGTCGCTCCGGCGGGCTCAATGGCGTCGACAGCCGTCTTGATCTGGGCGAAATCGTTCGTGAACGGACTGAGCGGCACCACATCCGAGCCGAACGAGACGACCGAGACCTTCGAGCCCTGCGGCAGCTTCTCCAGGAACGACCCGACCGCGCGTTTCAGCCCGCCGATCCGATCTTCTTCCTCCATGCTCAGGCTGCGATCGACGACCAGAACCAAGGTCGTCGGAATCACCTCGGTCGTTCGGGCGCCTGGAACTCGACGACCTCGACGTCGCGCCCCTCCTCGGTGACACGGAAATCGCGGGCGGCCGCGTCGAGGAGAAATGAGCCGTTCGGCAGCCTGACCTCAAATTGCACCGCGATGCGGGGAAAGGACTGCTGGCTAGCCCCGGTCACGGTGACAGTGACGTCATCCGCACCTGATTCTGGCGCGGCGGGACCGGCGGGGGCAGGCTCACGCTGCGCCGGGCCGGGTGGAACCGAGCCAACCCCATCCTCGGGGGGTTGCAGGCTGGTGGCCAGGATCGTCGAGCCTTCCGTCGACGCGGGAAGGCGCAGCACCCGGTCGATCTCGAACGCGAGGTTTGCTTTTCGCAGGAACAGGAGCGCGAGGCAAGTGCTCGAAAACCTGCCCCAGCGGTCGTGCGGCCAGCCGCCGTCGTCATCTTGACGATCGACCAGGATCCGCGCGCCCGGGCGTACCAGTCGAAGCCGTCGAGCGAGCGCAGGCCCAGGGCGACGCACACCCGCTCAAGTGACCACAGGTAGTAGATATCGGAACCGCGATCGGCGCCGCGAGCATCGCGGGCGACCGCGCGCAGGCGCCGCTTGAAACGCGGGATCGGCGGCGAGCGCCGCCCCGCGCGCCGCGCCGTCTGACGTTCGGCAGCGCTGGGCCGGGCCGCTGCGATCGCCAGACCCATCAGGCCCGCGCACGACATCGCCCCTGATCCCGGCATCCCGACCCGATAACCCCAGCGACCATCGTCGAGCTGCGATGAGCGAAAGTGGCTATCGATTGATCCCAGGGCCTGATCCGAATCAAAGCCGTGCCGGCCTGCCGCCCACAGGCCCAGGAGCGCGAACTGCGTATTGGAGTTGTCGCCATTGCCGGAATTCCCGCGGATCCGCCCGCCAACCTTACGGCGCTCGGAACGGCGCGATCGCCCGGGAAGTTCGCGCGTCTCGTCCGTGTCGCGCGGCACGGTGTAGTTCCAGATTCCGCCGTGATCCCCGCCCGCCAGGCGGCGCCCCAGCGTTTGAATGACGGAATCGGCCTCCCCCCTGCTTCCCTGTTGCCATCGAGCCAGAAACAGAACGGCCAGCGAGAGGTCGTACGTTTGATCCGAGCGGCGGGCCAGCGCGCGACAACCTCACGCGCCTTGGCGATCGCCGGCGCGTCGCGGGCAATGCCGTTTTCCAGGAGCGCAAGCCCCGCCAGCGCGGTGACACCGAGCTGATGCTGTCCCTGGGCCGGATCCTCCCAGTGGCCATCTGGTGCCTGCTCACTCTGGAGAAACTCGACGCCGCGGTTGATCGCGGTGGAGATCTCCCGATCGGTTGGTGCGTTCCCCTGCCCGCGCGCAAGGTTCGCCGCGGAAAGCAACACCAGCATGATCGCGCCACCCGACCTCAACCAGGCGATCATCGCGCCGCCTCCTTGTCGTCCAGCCGGTAAGGGATCAGAATCGTCGAGGCCAGGGCAACGAGCGCGCCGATGGCTCCCCACAGGAGTACAATGGCCAAGGGCGCACTCGACCAGGAGCCGAGGAGCCGTTCGAAGCTCTGTACGGCAGCGAACCACACGGCGGCCGCCAGCATCCCGAGCGCGCCGCCGGCAAACCCAGACGCGGCGAGGTCGCGCCGCCCTTCGCTCCCGCGTGAGAGCCTCAGGCCCACGATCACGCCTACCGCAACCATCACGATCGCGAATGAGACGAGCCGCGGCTGGGAAAGGGGGCGCTGTCGCGGCCCACGGCGGCACGTTCGTGATCAACACCACGAGACGAAGCGCGATCGCGCTCGCGCAGCCAGCGGCGATCCGAACGATCGGCCGCGCACGGGCGATATGCTGGCGGAGCTGCCTCGTCCAGTTTGTTCCAGCCGCAATGACCGCCCTTGTCGTGTGCTCGGGAACGTCGAACTGGTCTGCTGGCCGCTCGATCCGCACCTCGATGCGCTTTGTGCCGCCGTTTCCGTCGATCACGATCGATGCGCGCTGCGGCCGATCCATCGACTCGGGGAGCTCGATCTCGATCGGCAGCTCGGTCTGGTCGATCGTGCGAAAATACTGACCGTCGTGCTCCGGGCTCAGCCGGATCCAGCGAGTTTCGCCTGGCTCGACTCGCGCCCGGCACCGCAACAAGCGGTACCCAACGTTCGTCACCCGCAGCGCCTGCGCGCGACCCCGCCGCCGCCAGCGGCCCGGATGAGCAGGGTTTCGGGATGCACATCCAGCTCCGGAGCGCTCGACTGTGTCACCGGAATTCGAGCGAGCCACTCGTCGAGCTGGTCGTCCGGTGACCGGTTTGATTCGGGATGTGGCATGAGATCTTGACGATGAATTCGCCGGAGATAGTCGGCGAGACGTCCGGACGTCAATTCATCGCGCATCGCCTGCCAGCCTTGGGCCGCAAGCACCAGAAAGTCGTCCCAGTTGCGGCACTGGGCTCCGCCTGCCAGAAGAAATGGGCTGGTCAGCCGGCCCGCGGCTGGGGGTGATTGGGCCGCGGCACCCGGTACCTTGGTCGGTGCAGCGACGGTTGCTTGCGCCGCCACGGCGGAAGCGCCGCGTGCGCGCCGGCCGCTTTGGCAGCCGGCGGCACGCCCACTGCCCTGGCCGCTTCCGGTCGAGCGGCACGACGGCCGCGACGTCGTGCCGCACCTTGAGCTGCACGCCCCCGAGCTGAATCACGTCGCCTGCCTGAAGCCGGCGGGCCTGCCCCGACAGCAGCCGCTGCTGGTTCACGAATGTGCCGCCGGGAGAGTCCAGGTCGCGGATCGTGAGCACCTCGCCTGTATGCGAGAGCGTGGCATGGCGCCCGGCCATCCTGCGCGGCGTGTTTCCCTCCTGATTCTGCAGGTCGATTCCACGCTCGCCGCCCAGTGCATTTCCCAGGATCATCTCGCCTTGCTCGAGTGCATACGAGTGACCAACGTCGCAGCCGCGGACAACCTCCAGCGACCGGAGAGCGGATTGCGCCTTGTTCGCGGTCGTCGTTTGTGCGGGCTGATGGCTCATCAGAGGTCCCTGTCGCGAGGTTCCCGGCAAAGCTTCACGTCCAGGACTCCAGGCGTCGATTCGAGTGCCTGCGAGAGTTTCAAAATGACGATCAGCGCTGTCGGAACACCAGTAGTGTGCGCCCGAGCTCGATCCGGTCGCCGTCGTGCAGGGGATGCGCGTCGGCGACCGGCGCCGCCGTTGACGCGCGTGGACGCCTGCGGGGCCAGGTGGTGCAACACGTAGCCGCGCGGGTCGACTCGATCTCGGCGTGGCGGCGCGCGACCGACGGCGTCGCCGAAGATGCCGATCTCGGCGCGCTCGTCCAGGCCCAGCCGGCATTCGGGATGGGCCAGCAGATAGATGCGACCCTCCTGGCGGCCGCTCTGCACCTGAACCCACGCGCGGCGCAGCACCTGCTCGACCAGCGCCAGGCACAGGCCCAAGCCCGCGCCCAGGATCACGATTCCCATCGCCTGGCTCACATCAGAGCGGTCGGCCAAGGCGCTGCGCGAGCAGCTCGAACAGGAAGCCGCCGGCAAATCCCCCCAGCCCGCCGCCGATCAGGCCGTAGATCAGCCGCTCGCGGGACCGGTCGGCCAGGCCCTGGCCCAGGCCGATGCCCAGCCCCAGCACGGCCCACGAGAGCGCCCGGCCCAGGAGGCCGCCCCGCAACAGACCGATCACGACTTCGCCGGCGACCAGGCCGAGCGCGCCGCCCGAGCGCCGCGGCCGGCGCTCCCCACGTCACGGCGCGCGCCAGCTTGAGCCAGGCACCGTCGCGCAGCGGGCCATACGCGTTCAGGAAGACGCCCAGCGACCCGCCGATCAAGAGCCCGGCCAGCGCATCGCGAACGTAGACCGACTCGGCCTGGACCATCTCGACATACAGGTAACAGCCCGAAGAGCGCCCCCAGGCCGCCGGTCAGCGCCAGGTCGTAGGCCTGGCGGAGGTTGGCTCGCCCGAGCCCGGAGCGGTCGAGGCAGCGGCGGCGGCGACGGCTCCGGCACGGGGGGCAGGCGACACCGGCCCAGGTAGCGTGACTCGGCTCATGACAAGACGCGCAGGCCGCGCCCTCCCTCGGCGATCACGCGGGCGATGTGCCCGAACGTCTGCACCAGCTCGCCGCTCCGCGCGAAGATCGAAGCCTGCTCGCTGCTGGCCAGCCGCCGCAGGTAGTCGCGGTCGGCATCGCCGGTGCCGATCGCCACGATCTCGATGCCCTGCTGCCGCGCGGCCAGCGCCTGCTCGACGGCGCTCTCCGGCGCGTCGGGATAGCCGTCGGTCAGGATCACGACATACCGCTTGCGATCGCCGGCAACGAGCTGCCCGCGCGCCATCTCCAGGGCGTCGGTCAGGTTGGTGCTCCCCTCGGCCTCGATGCGGTGGACCGCGGCATGCAGCCGGCGCACGTTGCTCGTCGCCGCCGATTGCAGCGTGACCAGGGTCGAGAACGAGATCAGGCCGACCTCCATGGTCGTGAAGTCGCACCTCGACAGGAACTCGTTCGCCGCGGTCTGCGCCTCGATCAGCGGCTGGCCCGTCATGCTCGCCGAGACGTCGATCAAGCAGGAAGACCCGGATCAGCTCCGGCTCGCTGGCGGCCGCCAGCGACGTCCGGCGGGCGGCCCAGCCAGGAGAGATCGTCGGGCACGGGCTCGACGGTCATGGGCAGCCGGTGGCCGGTGTCGCGCTGAACGGCCTGGACCTGGACGACGCCGTTGGAGTCGTAGGACAGGCCGACGTCGACCGTCACCTCGGCGTCGGTCGGCTGGATGTCGGTGAAGACATACTTGCCCAGGATCGTGCAATCGAGCGGCGCGGCGCTCTCGCCCTGCGTCAGATAAACCTCGAGCCGCGTGTTGGCCCCGCCGTGCGTTTCGTGGAGGTACGACTTGGTGTTGCTGGCCGGGATCGGCAGGTTGCGGCGGATCACGATGTCGTTGACGTAGGCCGACCCGTCGGGGCTGACGGCGATCGTGCCCAGGCTGTGCGACATGACGTCGGTCACCCGGCGGACGGCCGTCGCCGCGTGCTTCGCGGCCGCGCCTGCGCCGCTCCGAAGCGTGAACCGGGGCACGGCGTCGCCGATGCTCTGGCCCACCTCGATCGCCGCCTGGATCGCCGCGCCGAGCGCGACCACCTCGTCGACGTTGACGCCCGTCGCGCGGCGGCTTGCCGGCCATCTGCGAGACGTAGGCGCGGACCATCGGCATCCGCGTCGAGCCGCCGACCAGGAGCACGCCGTCGAGCCGCGGCCAGTTCGAGCTCGGCCTCGCCGAGCGCTTCCTCCGTCAGCCGGCGGGTCCGGTCCATGAGCGGGAACGTCATCGCCTCGAACTCGGAGCGGGCCAGCTCGAAGCTCCGCCGCTCGGTGCCGAGCTGGAGCGTGATCCGCGTCGACGACCGCTCGGAGAGCGCCCACTTGGCCTGCTCGCTGCGGACCAGCACCTCGTTGAGCGCGACCGGGTCATCGAGCGGGTCGAATCCCGTCTCGGCGGCGAACCGCTCGGCGAGGAACGTGGCGATCCGATCGTCCCAGTTCTTGCCGCCCAGGTCGTGGTCGCCGGCGGTCGGCCAGGATCACGATCTCGTCGGGCGTGATCCGCGCCACGGTGACGTCGAACGTTCCCCCGCCCAGGTCGTAGATCAGCACGGTCTCATCGACGCCCGTCTTTTGCAGCCCGTACGCCAGCGCCGCGGCCGTCGGCTCGTTGATGATCCGCAGGACGTCGAAGCCCGCCGGCCGGCCCGCCTCGATCGTGGCCTTGCGCTGGGGATCGGCGAAGTAGGCCGGCACGGTGATGACCGCGCGATCCACCCGATCGCCCAGGCGAGCCTCGGCGTCTTCCTTGAGCCGCCGCAGGACCAGGGTCGACGAGATCGGTCGGCCGAATAGGTCTTGCCGTGAAACTGGAGCTGAAAGAGCGGGTTGCCCATGTGGGGCTTGAAGAAGCTGGCGATCTCGGCGTTGCCCAGCCGGGCCCACTCCTTCGCCTCCTGGCCGACCACCGGCGGATCGGTGCCGAAGTAGACGACCGACGGCGTGATGTTCTGCCCCTCGCGGTTGGCGATCACCTCGGGCCGGCCGTACGCGTTGCGGTAGGCCACCGCCGAGTTGGTCGTTCCCAGGTCGATGCCGACGAAGGTGGCCATCAGGTCACGGTTCCTCTGTGATCGCAAATCAAGGCAGCGGCATCCCGGCGAATACTGTTCCGAGCGGGAACAGCCTCGCACGATCGATCACGTCGATCTACCTCGGTGCTCGTGGCAGGACTCTACGCGCCGACCCAAGGGCCCACAGACCTGGGTGTTTTCACGACACATTCAGCAACCGCAGCGCCGTCGAGCGTTCGGCGACTTCCTCGGCGTTCATGACGGCCTCGGTCTGGAACTCGACGTCGATCGAGCCGCCGCCGGTCAGGTCGGTTGCCGAGACGCCGAGCCGGCCGTCTTTGTTGATGGCGAACTTGACGCGGATCGGGCTCTTGGCCGGCAGCCGCTCGGGCAGGTTGAGGCGTGGCGACGCCGACTTCCTGGCAGTCGAGCGGGTCGGGGCTGTCGCGCTCGCCGGACATGACGCGAATGTCGACCGCCGACTGGTTGTCGGCGTCGGTCCCGAAGTCGGTGATCCGCTCGAGCGGCACCTCGGAATTGCGCGGCAAGAGGTAGAAGACGACGTCCAGGCTCTGCTCGTTGCGCGCGATGACGCCCAGGCTCTTGCGACAGCACGTTGACGATCCGGGTGTTGACCAGCTCGCGCACCGGACCGGTCAAGGTGAAGCCCAGCTCTTTCTCCAGGTGATCGAGCGCCTGCGTGACCTCTTCCTCGGAGACGTGCGCCATGATCGACCGGCTTGGCCGGCCTTGCCGTCGGCGGCGACCTTGGTCGAGAGGAAATCCTGCGACCTGGTCGAGCAGCGATTCCTTGAGCGCGTACAGCGCCGCTCCCTTGGCCACCGCCTCGTCCGGGTCGTAGATCTCCGGCTCCATGTTGAGCTCGGCGACCAGCCGGTTGCGGACCTGCGGCATCCGGGTCGCACCGCCGACCAGGATGACCTTGTCGAAGCGGGTGTAGCCCTTGGCGCGGGCGTCGGCCAGCATCTCGTGCGTCAGCTCGATCGTCCGATCGAGCAGGTGCTTGGTGATCTCCTCGAACTTGCTCGCGGTCGAGCTCGACCCGCGCCTGATGCCCGGCATGCGTGACCCGGAATGGGGCCTTCTCGCGCTGGGTCAGCGTTTTCTTGCCGCGCTCGGCCTGGAGGAACAGGTCGTTCAGGACTTCGGGATCATCGAGCGGGTCCGCCTGCTCGCCGGTCTGAGTCCGGAACTGCTCGGCCAGGTACATCACGATCGACTCATCCCACAGCACGCCCCCCAGGCGGTGGTCGCCGCCGGTGCAGATCACCCGGATCAAGCCGGTCCTTGATCTCGATCATCGTGATGTCGAACGTGCCGCCTCCCAGGTCGTAGACCAGGACGGTCTGGTCCTCGCCCTGCTCGAGGCCGTAGGCGATCGCGGCGGCCGTCGGCTCGTTCAAGATCGCCCGCACGTTCAGGCCCGCCAGGCGGCCGGCGTTGGCCGTCGCCTCGCGCTCCGGCGTCCCGAAATAGGCGGGGCACGTGATCACGACGTCGGTGATCTTGTCGCCCAGCGCGATCTCGGCATCGCCCACGACCTTGCGCAGGATGAACGACGAGATGTCCTCGGGCTGATACGCCTGCCCTTCGTACTGGAAGACGAAGTTGGGATCGCCCATGCTCTGCTTGATCCGGGAAACGACCCGAGTGCGGCTCGACCTTGGCCGACTCCTTGGCGGTGTTGCCGACGATGATGTTGTCACCGTCGAACAGGACGACCGAAGGGGTGATCCGCTCACTCTCCTGGTTGGGGACGATGACGGGCTTTCCGTGCTCGTCGACATACGCGATCGCCGAGTAAGTGGTTCCCAGGTCGATCCCGTAAACGCGCTTGAGGCCATCAGACACGGCAGGAACTCCCGTTGCTCGCTCGGTTGCCAGGGTTGACAGCACCGCCGAAACGATACAAATCGCCACTCTTCGCGGACGAAGACACGCGCGGCGATTCGAAGGGATGTTCGTTCGGGCTCACGACGTTATTATGAAAAGTTGGCCGGGAGCTCACCGCCTGACCACAGCAGGACGTGGGCAATGCAGTCGCCGCCACGCAAACTCTGTCCGCTGCAGCACGATGCGATGATCCGCTTGCGCGGCCGGGTTGTCGTCTATCACTTGGACTTTGATGGACGCAAGCATTGCGATCTTGGGCTCGTGTCGCGCCGTCACGCAAGGCGGTCTCTTCCGGGCAGCCGATCATCAGGTTGAAGTTCTGGACGGCCACACCCGCCGCCCCCTTGATCAGGTTGTCGAGGCAGGCAAGCACGACGATCCGACCACGCACGACACGGACCGTGATGTCGCAAAAGTTGGTGCCCGCCGAATCCTTGGTCGCGGGCAAGTGGCCGACAACCCGGATGAACGGGCTGTGCGCATAAAACTAGCGATAAAGGCGAAGCAGGTCGTGCTCGACGGCCGGTCGCTTGGGCTGGGCATAGACCGTGGCAAAGATTCCCCGGTCCATCGGCACCAGGTGGGGGGTGAAGATCACCTCGACCGGTCCCCCGCGGCCGCCCGAACAGGCTGTCAGTACCTGCTCGATCTCCGGGGTGTGCCGGTGCTGGCCTACGCTGTAGGCCGAGAGGCTTTCATTGCATTCCGGAAAGTGGTACATCAGTTTGGGCGAGCGGCCCGCCCCCGAGATTCCGCTCTTGGCGTCGATGATGATCCCGGAACGCTCGATCCGGTCCCCCGCAATCAGGGGCGCAAGTGCGAGGATGCTCGCGGAAGTGTAACAACCCGGGTTAGCGATCAGGTCGGCCGGCGGAATGCGATCCCGAAACAGCTCCGGCAATCCATACACGGCTGCGCGCAGCCCATCGGGATCGGTATGTGCGTGGCCATACCAGTCCGTGTAAATCTGCGGGTCGGCCAACGATAGTCCGCGCTCAAGTCGATCACGCGCATGCCGCGCTGGCGCAGGGCCGGCACGACCGCCATGCTCGCCGTATGCGGCAGGGCTAGGAACGCAAAGGAGGCCCGACCGGCGATCCGCTCCGGCGTCGAACACCTCGCACGTCAGCTCGATCCGTCGAGCCAGGCTGGGGTGAAGGGCGTCCAGCCGTGGCGTTTCGTCCTGCCGTGAGGTCGCGACCGTGATGCGTGCGTGCGGATGGCGCAGCAAGATTCCGATCAGCTCACGCGCCGCGTATCCTGAGGCTCCCACGATCGCCACATCGATCTTCGTCGTCACGTCAGCCCTCGCTTTGACCTTGCCGCGCGTCAAGCCGCGGCCGCCTGCCGTCGAAAACCCGTGTACAGCCGCTGCCAAGAGCCATGAGGCACCACGCGAGGGTCGAGATCTTGATGCCCAGGGCCAGGTCGCGCGCGTCGTATTCCAATCGTAGCGTCCATCGCCCAGGCCCGGGAACCCTGACACGCTGCCAGCCCCCCGGTTCGCCTTCTTGCGGAAGGTCGGGACGATCTCGTCGTCAGCAACCCACTTTTCATTTTCCTTGATCCAGCGGGCCGTCCATTGCGGGTCGGCAAGCTGAGACATGATCACCCAGGCCGGTCCGTCGCTGTTACCGAGATCGTCCATTCTTCCGGTCGAAGCGATTCCGATTCGAGCGGCGCGGCGGTTTGGAGAATGGCCAGAATCTCCCGCGGATCGCCCGACCAGCCGTCCAGCTGCTCGGGATGGCGGAGATCGGCGTCGCTGACAAGCCAGGCGCGGGCTCCCGGCTCGTCGGCAGTCCAGATCGCGAACGACCTGGCCCATGCCCCTTCCTCTGCCACCCACGACGCGTCGAAGAGCCAGCTCGCCAGCGCGGGATCCTCGATCGTCTCCGGAGCCGCACCCGTTCGCCTCAATAGCTGATCGACCCGGTTTTCGAGTCGGGTCAAACACACGTACCCCCGTCCCGGTCGCTCGCAGGGCCGCCAGCACTTCCGACTGAAAACGGGGGTCGCGCGAATGTCCCGTGCGCCATCGCCGTCAGCGAGCTGTACCGCCGGCACGTCGAGCGTGCGATAGGCTGAGATCGGCGCCAGCCCGACGAGCATGGGCAGGTTTCGCAGCCGGCCGCCGGTGACTCGGCTGCCGCGTGACTCTGCGTGCAGCCGCGCCAGTACCGGGCTCTGCTCTGCGAGCGGTCGGAGCGGACCGACGTCGAGCAGCCGGTGACGTCCCAGGGACCAGAGGTCGAGAACCGTGAGCACGACCAGCACCCTTCGCAGCACCGTGCCCAGGCGACGGTGCTCCACTCATCCAGGCGACGGCGAACGATAGCCGGCCAGGAGGACCGCCGTCTCGGCCAGCTCCGCGGTATAGATATTGATCCGAAGGTCCGCGAAGATCTTGCCCGGCCGAGGCAAACCGACGGGAGGCGCGTCGATCGGTTAGCGGCCGCCGGGCCAGCTCGGCCACGTTCCTGAAACCAGGATCGCCCCCACGGCATCGCCGAAAACGCGCGTTTGAAACCCCCGGGCTACCGCCGGCCAGCCCGGACTCGCCGTGCTCGCGAGCGCCAGCTCGATGAGACCCACAATCGCCACGATCCAGAGTCACTGCGGCGAGAGACAATCGCCGCAGCGACCGGCTCGGAGCGGCCCATTCGCGCCAGCAATCAAATCCCTTGCCCGCCAGCAATGCGAGTGCGAGTGCCGTCGGCCAGGCTCCAGCGCGACGGAGCTCGGAAAAACGAGAATCCCGGCAGCCGGATCAACTGCCGAAAACCCGGCACGAACGGGCCGAGACTAAGACAGAGCGTCACAGCTACAAGGATCGCAAGAATCCGGACCGAGGCATCACTCCGCCATCGGCGGACGATGGTCATGCACGCCAGGAACAGCGGCACCAGCCCGACGTATGGCAGATGCTCCTCGGGCATCGCATGAAACGGATCCCAGATCAAGGGACGCCATAGCGGCGAGCGATGGAATAGCCCGGGCGCCACGTAGTTGACCAGGTGAAACGGCGTCGACGCGAAGTCGGAAAGATACGCGGGATCACGTAATCCCTCGGCCAGTTCAGCCAGGCGGAAAGTAGGGCAAAGCTGAATCGCCGTCAGCGGAAAGGCGACGGCGACACCGAGCACAACGCATCCAGCTCCACGCCAGCTCAGGGTTGGGCTCATCGCTTCCGAACCGGTGCTCGCGGTCGGGCGGCCCAGCATCATTTCCGCGGCCGCCCACAGCGTCATTGCGATGATGCTGAACTGGGTCAAAAACGCGAGCTGAAAATGACCCGGCAAGATCTGGAGGACGAGCACCAGACTCAAGAAAAACGGCGTCGCGCGGCTTGCGGTGCGATACCGCGCCAGCAGCGACCACGACAAGCCCCACGCCCACGGCATCCAGCACCCCGTCGTGTAACCCCAAGGGTGGGCCAGGTGGATCATGAAAAAGCCGCAGGTCGTCCACGCGAAGGCCGCCAGCGCCGAACCCGCGTCAGAGATCCCTAGCCGCCGGCGCCGCCCAGAACGCGCCGAGCCCGCCCCAGATCGTATGGACCACCAGGCTCGCGACGTAGGCCGTCTCCGTGTCCAGGAATCGATAGAGGATCACGTGGATCGGGTAAAAGACCCCCATCTGGCTCTCCGCCAGTCCCGGAAAACCGTAACCCCAGAGGTCATTCCACACCGCCAGTTGTCTATCACGCAGCGCACTGGCTCAATACACCCATCAGGCCGAGGAAAAAGTGGGTGACGTCGCCACCCACCGGCATCTTGCCGCCGATGCCGATCGGCCAGAGCCAGGCCAGCACGCCCACGAACAGGGAGGCCAGCACGACAGCTCGCGACTTCAGCCCAGGCGGGGCCGGTCCGGCTAGCATCATCGATTTCATCACGTCGTCTCCGTGTGTTCCGGATTTCGATGATGCCATGCATGCATCGTGCGACTCGACCGCGCCGACGGTGCCTGCGGACCCGCCTCCAGGAAATTCTTTCAAAACCGGGTTCGATTTTACACGTGCGATCGCTTCGCCGGCACACGCGGATCAAACAGCCGCAGCCTGGCAGTTTCGGGCTGCCTGACGGATCGCTCTCTCCGTTTTAGTGTGATCGTCCCGGCATTGGCATAAAAGGTGCTTTCGAGGAAACGACGCAGGGAGACCGCGACGACGCCTGGTGGAAGCCTGACCCGATCGGTGTGATCTGTTAAGACTCACGGAGGAGCGAAGCATGCTTGTACTGAGCAGGAGGCTCGGTCAGAGTTTTCATGTCGGCCCGGACATCCGCGTCACGATCGTGAAGATCGACCGCAATTCTGTCCGCGTGGGGATCGAGGCGCCGGGCGAAGTGCCGGTGCAGCGCGAGGAGATTGCGTTCGAGCTGCCACGGGCGAGAGAGCTTGCCGTGGAAGCGCGATTGCGCTGAGACTCATCCGGCGAATGAGCACTGTTACTCGCGCACGTTTGGACCGCCCTTTGCCGATTGATTAAGATCGCATGGGGACGTCCGATTCATTCTTGAAACGCAACGCCTGCCAGGCGCGGCGAGTTCGGTAGTCGGCGAATCTCGTCTGGGCCGGCGACGATGCGGGTGGTGATTGCGCCTGACAAATTCAAGGAGAGCTTGACCGCGCTCGAGGCCGCGGACGCGATGGCGCGGGGAGTGGCGGCCGCGACCGCCGCCGCCGTCATCGATCGAGTACCCATGGCTGACGGCGGTGAAGGAACCGTCGACGCCCTGGTCGCGGCCACGGATGGCAAGATTCGCGAGGTGCAAGTCACCGGACCGCTGGGCGAGCCGGTTCTCGCCCGCTTCGGACTATCGGGCGACGGTCTGACCGCTGTGATCGAGATGGCGGCGGCTTCCGGTCTGGTACTCGTTCCGCTCGCCAAGCGCAACCCATTGATCACGACCACGCGGGGAACGGGAGAACTGTTGCTGGCGGCCATCGCCGCCGGCGCACGGCGGGTTGTTGTCGGTATCGGCGGCAGCGCGACCAACGACGCCGGCGTCGGGATGGCCCAGGCCCTGGGCTTTCGGCTGCTCGACGAGGAAGGCCGCGAGCTGAGTCCCGGTGGCGGCAGTCTGGGCGGCCTGGCACGTATCGACGCCGCCAGTAGACGACGCGAGCTGGGCGATGTCGAAATCTCCGTTGCCTGCGACGTGACCAATCCGCTGTGCGGCCCGAATGGGGCGTCAGCCGTGTACGGCGAGCAAAAAGGGGCGTCGCCGGCAATGAGAGCGACGCTCGACCGGAATCTCGCCCACTTCGCAGAGATCGCGGCGCGCGACCTCGGCGTGGCCATCAAGGACTTGCCTGGCTCGGGTGCAGCGGGCGGCCTGGGCGCGGGCCTGGTGGCGTTCGCCGCCGGCAAGCTCGTCCCAGGCGTCGACCTGGTGATCGATGCAGTCAAGCTGGGCGATCGGCTCACGAACGCCGAGTTGTGCCTGACTGGCGAGGGAGGCCTCGACGGGCAGAGCGCCTTCGGGAAAACGGCGGTCGGCGTCGCGCGGTTGGCTCGGTCACTGGGCTGCCCCACTGTGGCTCTGACCGGTACGATCGAACCGAGCGCCCGGGCCGTGCTCGACGAGGGGATCGACGCGTACTTCAGCATCTGTCCAGGGCCGATCAGCCTCGAGGACGCGATCGAGCACGCGGGAATGCTCCTCGAAAGAGCGACCGAACAGGTCGTCCGCGCGTTCCTAGCGGGGCGAGCGCGACAGCGCTGACGGGACGAGCGATTCCGCTTCATGCCGCTCGAATTTCATCTCAGAAGAACCAAGTTCATGCCTGATTCAGCCGGCAGCAGTGAATTCGCCCTCATCGACTGGATCCGCGAGCGGGAGCGCGAGCGGAGCGCGAGCGGTCAAGAGCCGGACCGTGGATTGAACTCGGCATCGGTGACGACTGCGCGATCCTCGGAATCAAGGAGCGGACAAACTTACTGGTCACGACCGACATGCTCATGGACGGCCGCCATTTCCAGCTGGCCGACGACGGGCCGGAGGCCGTGGGGTACAAGGCACTTGCGGTGAACCTCTCGGATATCGCCGCGATGGCGGGCATTCCGCGCCGCCGTTGTGGCCGTCGCACTGCCGCGGTCGGACGCGGCGCGCGTTGCGAAGGGAGTGCTGGCCGGTATGCGGGCGCTGGCCGATCGATTCGCGATCGACCTGGTCGGCGGCGATACCAACGCCTGGGACGGCCCGCTGGTGGTCAGCGTCACCCTGCTCGGCGAAGCGACCGCGCGAGGTGCCGTCCGGCGTGCGGGTGCCAGACCGGGTGACGTCGTCCTGGTCACCGGGCCGCTGGGGGAAGCTTCTTTGCCGGACGGCACCTCCGAGTGGAACCTCGGATCGCCGAGGCCCTTGCGCTCAACGATGCCACAACGCTGCGAGCCATGATCGACATCTCCGACGGGCTTTCGTCCGACCTGGGCCACATCCTCGATGAAAGTGGCCGGCTCGGGGCCGTTCTCGACGCGGCGTCCATTCCGATCCATCCCGACGCCCGCGCACTCTCCCACCGCGACGGAGTCGCTGCGCTGGATCACGCGCTCAACGACGGCGAGGATTTCGAGCTGTGCCTGGTGGTCGCGCCGGAAGACGCCGAGCGGCTCATCGCCGCGCCTCCTGCACCCGCTGCGCTCTATCAAGTCGGCGTGGTGACCGAGCCGCCACGGAATGCAACTCCGCTTTCCCGACGGTCGCTCCTGTCCGATCGAACCCCGCGGATTCGATCACTTCGCGGGCATCGATTGATCGCGTTCTGTTGGCCTGGAGCCCCGCTTGGCGTTCGAAGCACAATCCCCATGCGCGTGACAAAGACGACTGAAGGCCTGACCATTGAGCTCGAGACTGAGGACGACACCGTACGGCTCGGCCGAGCCATCGCAGACCTGGTCGAACCTGGCCACGTGATCGGCCTGGCGGGTCCGCTCGGCGCCGGCAAGACCCGGCTGGCGCGCGCGATCGCCGAGGCGACCGGGGTCGACCCGTCCGCGATCTCAAGTCCCACGTTCGTCCTGATCCACGAATATGCGGGGCGTCTGCCGGTCTTCCACTTCGACGCCTACCGGCTGGAGAGCCCGCAGGCTTTCGAAGACCTGGGACTGGCCGACTACTGGAGCGCTGGGGGGCTCTGTCTCGTGGAATGGGCCGATCGAGTCCGCAGCCTGCTGCCTGCGGAACACTGGATGATCACACTCGATCCCACCGGACCAAGCTCTCGGTCAGTTCGAGTCGCGTGGTCCACCGTGTCGACCGGGGTGATCGACGGTCTGGTTGATCGGCTGGCATGCGACTGAGGCCGCTCCCCGCGTTGACGCTCTTGTGGCAGTGACCTAGTGTTGCGCGGAGATTCCCACGCCCCGGCGACCGGACGGACCGAGTCAGGGCCGGCGGGAACGGATCGAGAGCCTTCACATGATTCTCACAGCCCATCGATCGCATTCGCGAGTACCGAGCTTGAACCGAAAAAACACGTACCACCCGCAGGCGGTCGAAGATTTTGAGCAATCGGGACTTAACACGGCGATCATCGAAGGGCTGGTCCTCAAATTCCTGGTCAACTGCGGCATGGCCTCGGGGCGACGAATCGCAGCCGAGCTGGGCTTGCCGTTTCGGCCGTTTCCGGAGTTCCTGCGCATCCTCAAGAACCAGCAGTTCTTGTCGTACGCCAACTCGGCATCGGCGAATGACTATGTGTATTCTCTGACCGACTCCGGGCGGACGCGGGCCAGGATGTACTCGGAGGAATGCGCCTACGTTGGAACCGCCCCCGTTCCATTCGACGACTATCTCGCGTCGGTGGCCGCTCAGACGATCATGAACGAGCGTCCCAAGGAGGAAGACCTGCGGCGCGCGCTTTCCGATCTGCTGATCCCCGAGGAAACGTTCCGGCTGCTCGGTCCCGCAATCAACTCGGGCCGCGGCCTTTTTCTCTACGGCTATCCGGGCAATGGAAAGACCAGCATGGCCGAGCGCATCACGCGCTGCTTCGGGACAACGGTATGGATCCCAAGGGTCATCTTCGTCGAGGGGCAGATCATCAAGCTCTTCGACATGGCAAACCACGAGCTGATCGAGACGGAGCAATCCGCCGGCCTGCTCGATGAATCCGACTTCGACCGCCGCTGGGTTCAGATCCGCCGCCCGACGATCGTCGCCGGCGGCGAGCTGCGGATGGACGACCTGGAGATTCACTTGGATCCCGTGACCAAGGTCAGCGAAGCGCCTCTTCAACTCAAGAGCAACCTCGGAACCTTCCTCATCGACGACTTCGGCCGCCAGCGGATGCAGCCAGTCGAGCTGCTCAACCGATGGATCGTTCCGCTCGAAAAAGCGCTACGACTTCCTCGGCCTGGCCAACGGCAAGAAGATCCGCGTGCCGTTCGATCAGCTCATCATCTTCTCAACAAATCTCGAGCCCAGACAGCTCGTCGACGAGGCATTTCTCCGCCGCATTCCCTACAAGATTCAGGCAGCGAATCCCGAGGAAGCGATGTATCGGAAGATGGTCGCCACGATCGCCGCCAAGCTTGGGTTCAAGGAGTTCGATCCGGCGGCGGTCGACTATTTGATCAAGCAGCACTACGAGCGCACGGGCCGGGCGTTCCGGTGCTGCCACCCGCGCGACCTGTTGCTCCAGGTCCGCAACTATTGTGTGTACAACGACCTCGAGCTCGAGCTCAAGCCCGAGTACTTTGATTTCGCCGCGATGAATTACTTCACCGCAAGTTGATGCCCGTGCGCTGGGCGAATTTGCAGGCGCGTCTTCACGGTCGTCGCTATGCTAGGATGAAAGGGCGCCGGGTCGGAAGATACCGGCCCGAACCTGGACGCAGCGCCAGCGCAATTTCCGAAATTCATCACGCATCGGATTCCGTGATCAGTTCCAGTGGCTCGTTTGATTACGACGTCGTCGTGCTCGGCGCGGGCGCGGCGGGACTCGTCGCCGCGGCGAGGGCCGCCGAATGCGGTGCGCGGGTTGTCCTGGTCGAGAAGAACCGCCGGGCCGGGGTCAAGATCCTGATGTCCGGCGGGACGCGCTGCAATATCACCAACGCGAGGGGACTGCGGAGCGTCGACGTCGTCTGCGGCCCGATCGATCCGGCTTTCGACCGCACACGCGTGCGCGGCATCCGGGCCATTCAGCAAGCGTTCGGTGACAACGGCGCGTTCCTCGTGCCGGCATTGCGCCGGCTTGACGTCGATGCGACCATCCGAATTTTCGAGGAAGCCGGCGTCGCGACCAAGATCGAAGGCAACGGCAAGATCTTTCCGGTCTCCGACAGCGCGACCGACGTGCTCGATGCGCTGCTACGACGGCTGGAGCGATCGGGAGCAACGCTTCGATGCTTGTGCCCGGCGCTCGCGGTCGACCCTCCGGACGCCGCAGTCGGGGTCGGCCCGGGATTCGCCGTCAAACTTCCGGACGAGACGATCAACGCGCGCCGGGTGATCGTCGCCGTTGGGGGCTCGTCGTATCCGGGTTGCGGCACGACGGGCGACGGTTATGCGATCGCGCGGCGATTTGGCCATACCGTCGTCGATCCCAGGCCGGCTCTGGTGCCGCTGCGCGTCTCCGCGAGCTGGGTCCCGGGATTGAAAGGCCTGAGCCTGCACGACGTCGTCGCCTCGATTTATTCGGCTGGGAACGAGATGCTCCAGCAGCGTCGTGAGGCGGTGCTGTTCGCTCACTTCGGATTGAGCGGACCGGCGATCCTCGATGTCAGCCGGGCGGCGGCACGATCTGACGATTCGCAGCCGCTCGTGCTCCATCTCGACCTGGTTCCGGACGTCGCTCGCGAGGAGCTGGATCAACATCTGAAGGACGCCAGCCGTCTCGGTCGCCCGGCCGTCACGAGTCTCTTGCCCGCCGACTTGCCGCGCCGGCTGATCGAATGCTTGATCGGAGCCGCGGATATTCCGCCGGATCGCATGGGTCCGGAGCTCACGCGGCAGGAACGCCAGCGGCTTGTCACGACCCTAAAAAGTCTCTCGCCTCCCGATCGCGGGAACACTCGGATTTGAAAAGGCCGAGGTGACCAGCGGCGGGGTCGCGCTCGCTGAAGTCGACCCCAAGACTCTCGAGAGCCGGCTGGTTCCCGGTCTTCACTTTGCCGGCGAAATGCTCGACCTCGACGGCCTGATCGGCGGCTACAATTTCCAGGCTGCCTGGAGCACCGGCTGGTTGGCCGGTGAAACGGCAGCCACCGCCTGAGGCGCAGTACGGCGAGCGACCGGCCGGCACCGCCTGGCTACAGAATAAACCGGCTCAGGTCTTCGTCCTGCGAGAGGGCCTCGAGCCGCTCGCGGACCAAGGCCTCGTCGATGACGACGTGCTTCTCGGTCGCGGTCCGAGGCATCGAAGCTGAGGTCTTCGAGCACGCGCTCGAGGATCGTGTGCAGCCGCCGGGCGCCGATGTTCTGGGTCGACCGGTTGACGTGGTAGGCCAGGTCGGCCATGGTTTCGATGGCCGGCGTCGGCGAATTCGAGCGTGATTCCCTCGGTGCCCAGCAGCGCCTGGTACTGCCGCAGCAGCGAGGCTCGCGGCTCGCGGAGGATTCGGGCGAAGTCGTCGCGGGTCAGGTCGTGCATCTCGACGCGGATCGGGAACCGGCCCTGGAGCTCGGGCATCAGGTCCGACGGCTTGGAGCGGTGGAACGCGCCGGCGGCGATGAACAGGATGTGGTCGGTCTTGACCGGCCCGTGCTTGGTGTTGACGGTCGTCCCCTCGACGATCGGCAGCAGGTCGCGCTGAACGCCCTGACGCGAGACGTCGGGCCCGCGGCTCGAGCCCTCGTCGCTGGTGATCTTGTCGATCTCGTCGATGAAGATGATGCCCGATTCCTCGGCCAGGTTCACCGCCGCCTGGTTGATCTTCTCGGGATCGATCAGCGCGTCGATCTCCTGCTGGAGCAAGATCGGCCGGGCCTGGCTGACCGTCAGTCGGCGCGTCTGCGCCTGCTTGGGCATGATCTTCTCGAACATGTTCTGGAGGTCCATCTCCATCTGCTCGAAATTGCCCGCGCCAGGATCGAGACCGGCGCAATCGACCGGCCGGGGAACGTGATCTCGACCTCGCGGTCCTCGAGCTCGCCGGCCAGCAGGCGGGCCTTCATCTTGTCGCGCGACCGCTGGCGGCGGTCGGCGGCCTCGGCGGCCTGCGGTGCTTCGGCATCTTGCCAGTGACGCCGGGAGCGCAGCGGCAGGAGCAGGTCGAGCAGCCGCTGCTCGACCTGCTCCTTGGCCTGCTCGACGACCTTGCGCGCGCTCGGCGTTGCGCACCAGGACGATCGCGGCCTCGACCAGGTCGCGGATCAGGCCCTCGACGTCGCGGCCCACGTAGCCGACCTCGGTGTACTTGGTGGCCTCGGCCTTCACGAACGGCGCGCCGACCAGGATCGCCAGCCGGCGGGCGATCTCGGTCTTGCCGACGCCGGTCGGGCCGATCAGCATGATGTTCTTGGGCGTCACCTGCTTGCGCAGGTCCTCGGGAAGCTGCCTGCGCCGCCAGCGGTTCCGCAGCGCGATCGCCACGGCCCGCTTGGCCTCGGCCTGGCCCACGATGTCGCGGTCGAGCTCGGCGACGATCTGCCGGGGTGTCAACTCGCGCTTCGCGCTCGTGCTCTGGCACGGTAGTTCCTCCACCGTCAGGTTCGAATTAGTGTAGATATCGATGCCGACGCGATCGCCAGCGACTCGCGGACGATCTCTGCCGGCGCAAAGCCCGAGTGCTGAAACAGGGCCCGCGCGGCCGCAAGGGCGTAGCCGCCTCCCGAGCCGGTCGCCAGGATGCCGTCGCTGGGCTGGATGACGTCGCCCGAGCCGGTCAAGCAGCAGGCTGTGCCGCGCGTCGACCACGACCAGCACGGCCTCGAGCCGCCGCAGCATCCGGTCGGTGCGCCAGAGCTTGGCCAGCTCGGTCGCCGCCCGCGGCACGTTGTTCGGGTAGTCCTTGAGCTTCCCCTCGAACCGCTCCAGCAGCGCAAACCCGTCCGCCGCCGAGCCGGCGAATCCGACCAGCACCTGGCCGTCAAGCAGCTTGCGGATCTTGACGGCGTCGGCCTTCATGACCTGCGTGCCGAGCGTGACCTGGCCGTCGCCGCCGATCGCGACCCGGTCTCCCTTGCGCACCGAAAGGATCGTCGTCGCATGCCAGTCCAACTCAGGCTCCTTTCTCGGTCAGGCGCGAGTTTCGCTCGCGCGATCTTCGTCCGCCTATTAAATACTGACAGCGCGAGGGCAACGCATCGCTTCAGTTCTCTCGAATCCACTCCACGAGCAGATTTCCCGGTCAGATCGCTTGCCAGGCCAAAGCAGGGTGCGCGAGGCGCAGGAGTGGATCATTCCGATACCATCAACACCGCGGTCGACCGCAGCGAATACGTCGCCCCTGGCGCTTTGGCCAGGGACTCCTACGTGGTCGAACTCGTGCTCACGCCAGCAGCTTGTCCACGACTTCGCCCGCGACGTCGGTCAGCCGGAAGTCGCGGCCCTGGAAGCGAAAGGTCAGCTCTGGTGTGATCGAGGCCGAGAGGTGCAGGATCGTGGCCTGCACGTCGTGGATGTGGGACGCGGTCGGAGACCGGGGCGAATCCGAACTCGTCGGTCTCGCCCAGGGTCAAAGCCGGCCTTCACGCCACCGCCGGCCATCCACATCGTCATGGCGTCGATGTGGTGGTTGCGGCCGACGTGTTCGCGGATCTCGCCCATGGGCGTGCGGCCGAATTCGCCGCCCCAGACCACCAGCGTGTTCTCGAGCAGACCCCGCGACTTCAGGTCTTGATCAAGGCCGCGCAGGGCTGGTCGATATCGCGGCAGACTTGATCGAGGTCGCGGGTCAAGGTCTGGCCGGGCACGCCGTGGTGGTCCCAGTCGGTGTGATAGAGCTGAACGAAGCGCACGCCCCGCTCGACCAGCCGGCGGGCGAGCAGGCAGTTGTTGGCGAACGACGGCTTGCCGGGCTCGGCGCCGTACGATCTTCAGTGTCTCGCGCGTCTCGGAGCCCAGGTCGATCAGCTCCGGAGCGCTCGACTGCATCCGAAAGGCGACCTCGTAGGCGGTGATCCGCGTGGCGATCTCGGGGTCGGCGGTGACGTCGAGCCGGGCGTGATTGAGGGCGCCGACGGCCTCGATGGTCCGGCGCTGCTGCCGTGGTGAGATGCCCTCGGGCGTGCTCAGGTTCAAGATCGGCTCGCCGCCGCCGCGCAGCGGCACGCCCTGGTAGGCCGAGGGGAGAAAGCCGTTTCCCCAGTTGACCGCCCCGCCCCGCGGCCCGCGCGGGCCTGATTGCAGCACGACGAAGCCGGGCAGATCGGCCGACTCGCTGCCGATGCCGTAGGTGACCCACGAGCCCATGCTCGGCCGGCCGAACTGGACCGTGCCGGTGTTGGCAAACAGCTTGGCCGGAGCGTGGTTGAAGACGTCGGTCGCCACGGATATTGACGATCGTCAGGTCGTCGACGACCTCCGCCATGTGCGGCAAGAGCCCCGAGACCCAGGCCCCCGACTGGCCGTGCCTGCGCAAACTTGCCGACGGTCCCCAGCAGCTTGGGATGCTCTTTCGTGAAGATGTCCATGAACGCGAATCGGCGGCCCTCGATGAACGAGTCGGGGATCGGCTGGCCGCTATATTTCTGAAGCTGCGGCTTGTAGTCGAAGAGCTCGAGCTGGCTGGGACCGCCGGCCATGAACAGATAGATCACGCTCTTGGCCCGCGCGGGTAAAGGCCCCGGGCGAACCGCCAGCGGATCGGCCGCGCGCTGCGTCCTGCAATGAGCGTGTCGGGCGAGATGGAGCTCCATCCGCCGGCGCCTCGGCTTCGACCTTGCGCTCGGCGAAGAACGACGCCAGCGCCATCGCCCCCAGCCCGACGCCGCAGTCGGCGAAGAAGTGGCGCCGGGTCTGGCGGCGCAGCACTGCGCTTGACCATGAGCCTCGGATCGACGTCGCCTGCCATGACCGAATTTCCTCAATACTGGTCCGCGGTGGTGGACCCGACTACTCTCGGGTCACGAACTCGTCGAGATTCAGGAGCACGCGGGCCACGGTGACCCACGGTCCCTCGTGCGAGGAACGGGGCCCGCGCGACGGCGCCTTCGCCGGACTGCCGGCCAGGCCTGGCGCTCCGGAAGGATCCGTTTGCTCCTCTTTCAGAACTGCTTCCAGCGTCTCCATCTCGGCGTCGGAGGCGCGGCGGCCCAGGCAAAGAGGAACGCGTGCTCGAGCCGATCGCGGTCGGTCGCCGGGTCCGGCCGCTCGCACTGGATTCGAGCGGCCAGACCTCTGGCGATCTCGACCAACGCCGGGTCGTTCAAGAGCGTGAGGGCCTGCAGCGGCGTGTTGGATCGCAACCGGCGCGTGCAGGTCTGGACGCCGCCGGGTGCGTCGAAGGTCGTCAGGAACGGGTGCGGCGTCGCCCGCCAGAAGAACGTATACAGCCCTCGCCGATACGGTTCGGCCCATGATCGGCCAGCCACGGGCGCCTCATCTGGCCCAGCGTCATCACGCCGTCGGGCTGAGGCGGAAAGACGCTCGGGCCGTAAAGCACTGGCGTCAGGAGGCCGCTGGCGGTCAAGGCCGCATCGCGGATCAGCTCGGCGTCCAGGCGCAGTCGCGCTTGCCGCCACAGCAAACGATTGTCGGGATCGACCGCCTGTCCCTCCGGTCGCACGCGCGACGCCTGCCGGTAGGTCGCCGAGCTCACGATCAGCCGATGGATCGCTTTCTGGCTCCAGCCTTGGTCCATCAGCTCGCAGGCCAGCCAGTCGAGCAGCTCGGGATGACTCGGGGGCGAGCCCTGGGTCCCGAAATCGTTGTCGGTCTCGACCAGGCCGCGGCCGAAATACGCCTGCCAGATCCGGTTGACCACGACCCGGGCCGTCAGCGGGTTGCGGCGATCGACCAGCCAGCGCGCGAGGTCCATCCGATCGGGCGGAGTTCCGGGGCTCGAATCCTCCAGACGAGGCAAAACTCGGGGAACGCCCGGCTCCACGCGATCGCCCTTGCGCGTGAAGTCGCCTCCCAGGTGGACGTGCGTCGGCCGCGGGTTGCCGGACCGCTCGCGCACGACCATCGTCGTGACAAGTCGCGGTTCGGCGCCTCGCAGCTTGCTCAGTTGCGCAAACTCGGTCCGCAACGCCGGGTCGGCGGCCATCAAGAGCTCGATCAACGCGCGGCGCTGGGAGGTCGACCGCTTCTCACGCGGCAAGTCGAACGCCAGCCGGACGTCGGCATCTTGCGCCTGGGTGAATGTCGAGCTTGAGCGTCTTCTCCCAGCTCTGCTCCCGCTCATCGAGGTCGGGATACTTCTTGGCGAGTGCTTGATGCAGCTCGTCGATCTCGGCCCGGATCCGAGCTCGCCGCTCGAGCTCCTCTTCGGTCGCGATCTCGAGCTCGGGCTCATCCACGTTGTTGAAGAAGGCGAAAAGCTGGTAATACTCGCGCTGGGAGATCGGGTCGTACTTGTGGTCGTGGCACTGGGCGCAGCCGATCGTCAGCCCGAGAAAGACCGTGCCCGTCGTGTTGACGCGATCGACGATCGAATCGACGCGAAACTGCTCGACGTCGATCCCCCTTCCTGATTGATCGGCGTATTGCGGTGAAAACCGGTGGCGATCCGCGGGCCGAACGAGCCATCGGCCGGAGGTCGCCGGCGATCTGGTCGATCGCGAACTGGTCGAACGGCATGTCGGGGTTGAAGGCGGCGATGACCCAGTCGCGATATTTCCAGATCGATCGGGGGGCGTCGATGCTGTAGCCGTTGGAGTCGGCATAGCGCGCCTGATCGAGCCAGGGCCGCGCCCACCGCTCGCCGAAATGAGGCGATGCCAGCAGCCGATCGACGGCGCGCTCATACGCATCGGCCGATTGATCGGCAGCAAAAGCTTCGACCTCCTCGGGCGATGGCGGCAGGCCGATCAGGTCGAGGCTGGCGCGGCGCAGCAATGTCGCACGATCGGCTTCTGGCGACGGGGCCAGCCCGGCCCGCTCGAGGCGGGCCTGGATGAAGCCGTCGATCGCGCTGCGTGCCCATCCCGGCTTGGCGACCTTCGGTGCAGCCGGTCTGACCGGAGCAACGAATGCCCAGTGCGACAGCGCCGGCGCGACTCCCGGCTTCTCGCCTGCAATCGCCTTGGCCCCCTGGTCGATCCACTCCGAGAGCAGCTTGATCTCGGTCTCGGCGAGCGGCGGCCGATTTAACGGCATGCGTTCGGTCTCGCCGTCGCCCCGGACCGCCAGGATCAGCGGGCTCTCCTCACCGCGGCCGGGAAGCACGGCCGGTCCGCCCTTGCCCCCGGTGATCGCGGCCGCTGCCGTATCGAGCCGCAGCCCGCCTCGGGGCTTGGCTGCGCCGTGACATGACACGCAGTGTCGCGTCAGGATCGGCTTGACCTGGCTCGCATAGTCGACCGGCGCAGAACCCGTCCGCTGACCGAGTCGCCGGACCAACGGCCGTGATCGGTATGACGATCAACGCCGTCGCCAGGGCGGCCCAGGCCGTCCCCGCCTTCAATCGAGGGTGCACTCTGCCCATTCGATGAATCGTCGGCGATCTTGAGGGAGGAAATCCGAGAGAGAACGACACCGCTCGACCAACCGCCGGTGCGCACGCCGGCGCACTCGGGGATGATTCTCAGGATACCTCAAATGGACTCACTCACGCCAACAGATTCCCGAACTGCCCAGCGCCAACTCGTTCTCTTCGATCAGGCCTCTTCAGGAGGGTAACACTGGCGAGGAGAGGACTTAGACCTGCGCTTACAAAATCAGCTGAACTGATGGCCCAACTATGGATAAGCACGGACGAAGGTTTTCCGACCGCCGGTGAGTGCTCCGACTCCTGGCGAGGACTGGTCGAGTCGCGCGTCTTGGATTTCGCCGTGGAAGTTCATAGTTGGCCGCCTATCAACAGCGCTCTGGTGGTTACGGCGATGAGCTGCGGCGCAGAGCTCGATCAGGCGAGAATTCTTGATTTCGAGCGTCAGCCGATCGAGCGGTCGTGATGGCGAACGAGCCGCGTATCTCAACCGGCTGAGAACCAAAACTGACCGTAACCTGGAACGTAAACGTCTTGCCGCCGGGGTCGGCTTTCGGGTTCCGGTCCTTCGACTGCGCTTTGCTGCCATCAAGCCGAATCGCCGGCGCGGTCGGAAGCAGCGCCGTCGGCTGACTCAAAGGTGACGCTAGGGTTGGGGTAAAGGCCAGGGCGGTGGGCTTGTCACGCGCGGACTTCGTCGCGCCGACTGGCAGAGCAACCATAGACGCGGCCGCCGTCGGACCCTCGACGACAGTAATCTGGTAGTGTTCCAGCAGTGTCCCCTTGGTCTCCTCTAGTCCGACGATCGCGGCATTGTATTCGGTCCGGAACTGGCTTTCCTGGACGATCGCGCTCGAGTGCTTGCTCACGGCGTCGAGCAAATCATCGAGAGAGATCCGACCGGCATCGCGCTCAGAACGGTGGAGTTCCAGCCGCTGCTGCCGCGCCGGCACGAAGCCGCGCTGCCGCACTGAACTGCTTGTAATTGGCCTCGATTTCCAGGAAAGAACGCGCGAGAGCGTGGGTCGTCTCGTGGATGAGCTGCTTCTGGTTGGTCTTACGCTGTTCGAGTTGGGCCAAGCCATCGCGACTCGCGTCCTTTTCGGCCCCCGCGACGATCGCTTTGGATCGCACGAGGTCCGGCTGATGCTCGAGCATTGCCGCTCTGCATTGTTCCCAGTCCGGCTCTAACTTCGCTTCCGCGGGAGTCGTGATAGGCAAAATCCGCCGACTGTCGCTGGGAGGCAGGCCGAGGAGATCGCGAAGCTTCCGCTCGGTCTTGATCATCTCGGAAGTTCGTGTCACCAGTCCAAGTTTGAGCTGTTCTAGATGCTGAGACGTCTCGGCGACGTCAGCGATCGTCCCCCGACCAGTCTTCAGTTTCGACTGTTCCTTCTCGAGGATTTCCTGAACCGTGGTGACGGCCCGATCGGCCGCCCCAAGGGCTGCGTGGGCTTGAACCAAGTTCCAATAACTCTGTTCGATCGAACGCACCATCGCCATAGCTGCAGACTTGAAGGCCTCTACATCTACGCCGCCGTCGAGCGGGGCGATCTTGAACGGCGTTCCGTCGCTCGCGTAGGAGATCAGACGAATTGCCTTGGAGTGATCCAGGCCGATACCGATTGCTCGATGGAGAGTCAGCGACCAGACTTCGTCCGATTGTTTGAGGCCGAGTGTGGTCCGGCGGGATTGCTCGCCCCGCGTCGGACGTGGCGCGTTGTTCTTGGCTTCATCGAAAACCCGGTTCGAATGCCCTGCGATGACCCCGAGACCCACCGAGAGAAATGCCAGCGCAAGGACCGCAGTCAGTGCCGTCGGTAGCTGACCGAGAAGCATGGTCTTGAGCACTCCCCTGACAAGCCGGTGTACCGATGCCGGGAACTCTCCGGACAGCATCCGCTGAGAAAGGATCCGGGCCGCGATCTGGGCTGACTCGTCTGTGCTTGTCTTCGGCACCGCCGCGCGTGCAAAGTCGACGGCCGGCGCCGCTCCCAGTCCGCCGGAAGGTGCAACCCCGAGCCGCGTCAGACGGTGCCGCAATCGCTCGCGCCCACGAAATCGCCAGCTCTTAACTGTTCCAACTGCTCGGCCCATTCGCCGCGCCGCCTCGTCGCAGGTGTAACCCTGTAGATCACAAAGTACGATCGCCACCCGATAGCATTCTGGGAGTCGGTCAATCTCCTCATGGAGCACTTTTTCTAGTTCGGAGTTGACCCGCTCGTGATGCAGCTCCGGGCGCATCGCCATCTGCGCCGCGCGAGATTCGTGCCTTCGCCGCTGGAGAGCGGTCGATCGGGCGCACGACGCCGTGCGAACTGCGACCTGATGGAGCCAGGGCCCCAATGAGTCGCGCACCCACAGGGTGCGGGCTTTCTGCACCAGGATCAGGAACGTCGCCTGAAAGGCCTCCTGGCTATCATGATGATCGACAGCGTGGGCGCGGCAAACGCGCAGTACCATCGCGCCGTGGCGTTCGATCAACGCTTCGAAAGCCAGCTCGGCGACCTCGCGCGGGCCGGTCGAGAATCGCTCCAACAATTGCCCGTCTGTGAGCTCCCGGATCGCTCCGATGTTAAAGAGCGCATCGAGCTGCCGCAGTAGGGCTCCGTCCTTTTTTGTCTTCATGACTGTGGTCCTCGGCCGTCGCGAGCTTCCATTCCATGCCAGTAATGCGGCGGTAGGCCGATTTGGTTGCAACTTTGCCAAAAATCGCAGAACCGGGCGCGGAATGATAGCACCGCCGCTGAGTCGGTAGGACGCCCCCGCTCCGTTACCCGTCTCCTCGCATCCGCACGATTTTCATGTCCGCGGCAGCGACGTACCTTGCTCCGGAGGCAGGGCCGCGAACAGCTCGGCCAGCGTGGATTCATAGTTCTTCCAGCGCGCGACCGACCGCTGATAGACCGGCTGGCGAACCTGCATCACGCTCGCCGTGCGTATCGGCCGCTCGGTGCGATGAAACTCGAGGCAGGCGGGTTCCCAGGCCAGGCCGCACGCCGCCACGATCCGGCGCGCCGTCGATTCCAGGTCGGTGACGGTTTCTTCGTAATTCACGTCGAGAATCGGCACCGGCAACACCGGCCTCCAGTGGTTCATCACGCGGCGATATTGCTGGAACCGCGAGGCGATGTGCTTTTGATCGTTCGACCAGCGAATGCTGCGGAAATCGGTCATCCAGCACGAGACGGCCATGTCGCGCAGGTCGCGGCGGCAGTGGATCAGCGTCGCTCGCGGAAACATGATCGACAACAGGCCGATATACATGTAGTTGTCGGGCATCTTGTCAACGATCTGCGGATTCTCACCGCCGTCGATCGCGGCCAGGCGCTCGAGATGCAGATCGGCCAGGCGCTCGACCGTAGCCGGATCGAGGTGAGCGACGAGGTCCGCGAGGGGCACCGCTGCGGCCCAGCAACCCGGGAATCGCCTCGAACGAGCGCCGGGCCAGCCGCAGCTCACCGGCGCCGTAGACCTGCGAATGGCTGGCCAGGACTTGCTCGACAAGCGTCGTGCCCGAGCGCGGCAGTCCGAAGACAAAGACCGGCCGGCGCGACTGTACGCCGGCACCCGCCAGCCGCGCGAAGAAGTCGCGATCGAAGGCGCGGAGCAGACCGTCGACGAATCGCTCGTGGTCGGCCGCGGCGTACTCGCGCCGGGTGCGATTGGTCTCGAGGTCGAGATCGCGTTGCTCTCGCGCAGGCATTCCGCGGCCCGCGCATGTTCGCCCTTGCCGTCCAGGGCATGGGCCAACGCAAACAAGAGCCGGCCGCGCGGGGCTCGGCGCAGCTTGTCGTCTTTCAAGCGCTCTTCGAGGGCGGCCAGGTCGGCGTCGGGCAGCTTCGGATCGCAAGAGCGTCGCCAGCCGGGCGTGCGGCAGCGCGAAAGCCGGCTGTTTCGCGAGCGCGGTCCGGAACGCTTGCTCGGCCGCGGCCAGGTCGCCGAGCTCCTCCTGCAGCCCGCCCAGGTTCACATAAGCCGCGGCCAAGTCGGGCTGAAGCTGGATCGCGGCGTCGTAGTGCTCGCGAGCCTCGTCGAACCGCGATTCGTCCTGCAGCGCCCAGCCCAGGGCGACATGCGCCGTGGCCCGATCCGGATCCAGCGCGACCACCCGCTCCCAGCAGGGGATCGACTCGGTCGACTCTTCCATTTCGTCGTGCAACTCGGCCAGCCACTGCCAGAAGTCGACGTTTTGCGGGCTCGAGCTCGACGGCCTTTTTCAGCCACACCAGCGCGTCGTTCAACTGGCCTTCCTTGCTGCAGCACCAGCCCGAGATGGGCGTTCGACAAGCGCCAGTTTCGGGATCGAGCCGCAGGGCTTCCAGATAAGAGACCTTGGCATCGACCAGACCGCTCGAGCACCCGCAGCGTGTTGCCCAGGTTGTGATGCAGCACCGCCGAGTTCGGGTCGAGGCGGACCGCCTCCTGGCAGTGCGGCAAGGCCTCTTCGGCTTTGCCCAGGTCCAGCAGCGTCTGACCCAGGTTGGTCTGGGCCGGAGCGAACGTCGGATCCAGCTCGACGGCGCGGCGGAAATGCTCGAGCGCCTCGTCTTTCGGCCCAGGTCGCGCAGTGCGATCCCCAGGTTGCTGTGGGCCACCACGAAATCGGCCGCAGCTCGAGGGCGCGGTCGAGATGCTCGACGGCCTCGGCGCTCTTGCCCAGGCCTGCAGGGCCGCACCCAGGTTGCACAGCGCCTCGGGATAGTCGGGCCAGATCGCGAGGGCGGCCCGGCAGCAACCGGCGGCGCGCTCGAAATCGCCCAGCGCGCGATACGCCTCGGCGAGATTCGCATGATAGATGTGCGAGTTGGGCTTGATCGCCACCGCCCGGCCGATCAGCTCGATCGCACGCGGGTGATTCCCTGCTGGTGGTGCAGCACTCCCAGCAGGTGCAAGCGCCTCGGCGTTCCCCTGCTCACGCGCCAGGACCCGCTGATACAACTGGGACGCCGGTCCCAGTTGACCCGATCGATGCATCTCGATTGCGGCTGTCAGCACGTCTTGCATGGCGAAGAGTCACGATCGGAGTGGATGGGCGGCCCGCACTTCCTGCGGCCAATCCCACTAAATCTGCGGCAGATCGCCGACGGACGCGGCGCATCCCGTTGGTGAATCCAAAGTTTAGCCGATCGCATATCCGTGGTAAAGCACACGAATGCACACAATGATCGCTCCCGATGCGAGCGATCACCGTCCATTGCTCACGTCAGTCGGATTCTCGATGACCGCGTCTTGGTCGGTAGAAGACTGCGTCGCGGCCCCGTCGACGGCAATCGGGAAGGGGTGTGTCGCCGCGCTCAACGCTTGACGAGGAGACAGGCGCACGGCCTTGAACCGCGGCTCGCGCTCGGAACGAGTCCAGCAGCGAGAGCCGAAGTTCGTGAGGCGGTGGCTGCGGATCGTCAAGGTCACGGTCGGCAGCGGGATTCGAACGACGCGCGCCTCGTACCATCGGTCAGGTTGGAGAACCTGACCGACGATGTTCAACGTCTATACCCGGTGCACTCAGTCAAGAACTGGCGCTCAGTTCTGGTCGATCCAGTTGATCGCGTTGGAACCCCACGGCGGCGTACGGCTGACCCTGGGACCGAAGAAGTAGTTCGCCTCGGTGGGATAGCTGACCGGCGAGAGGTCGGGGAGATTGGGGTTGGAGAACGAAGGCGCTTCGGTGAGCGCGAATCTGGCCGTCGTACCCGCGAACGTAGGTCACGACCGGCGCGGTCGTTACGCGCAGGGGCGAAGGGGGCCGTAGAGGGCCAACGTCTGGTCGCCGTAGATCTCGAGCGGCGAATAGCCGCCGCCGATCGGGATGTTACCGCGGACCGTGATGACGGCGTGGGATAGAACGTCCCCAGGGTCGACGTCGGCGCGTGGACAGGAAGTTGCACGCGTCGACCACGAGCGGTTCGCCCGCTCGTCGACGGTGGCTTATGACCCGCCCGAGCAGTAGCCAACCGCTCCGCGCAAACTGAAGAACGACGCAGAGCCGAATACCACGGTTCCGCGCCATCGACGGGGATGCCGAGTCATGGGTGTACCTCAAGGGATGCCGGCTCGAGCGCAATCCGCTCTGCCCGCAAAGGCGCAAGTCGAATGCGTCGTCGCCTCGATGCCGTTCCTTGAGGAAATCTACCCGATAAAACGCGACCGTGTCAAATCTCGTCGATCAAATCGAAGAACGCGATGCGAGGGAGCAGCCGTGCAGCTCCTCAAGGATGCGCACAACGCCGTCGCCGATCGGAGAATGGAGCAGGTCGTGCAGCTTCGACATCAGCTCCCCTTCGCGAAGGTACATCGACTCGTGCCCATTGGCCTTGGCCGCGATCGGCGCTTCGACCGCAAATCGCGATTCATCGCCGTTGGCGATCGAGAGCGGGCTGAAGCTCGCCGCCGCCCGGCATCGACAGCGGCCCTCCTTCCGCGGAAGCCCAGTCGTACACGACGCGGCGGACGGCGCGGAAGACCCGTCCGCTCGGCAGCGGTCGATAACTGCTCGGACATGATCCTCGAATCCGAGCAGATCCTCCATCGGAACCTCGAGCGCGACGGCGATCCGCCGCAGCGTGCCGGCACGCGGGAGACCCGTCTTCCCACTCTCGATCTGGTAAAGGGCCGTCCTCGAGATCTCGGCGCGATTCGCCAATTCATCGGGGCCCCAGCCCTTCGCGTAACGAATATCGCGCACTCGCTGAGCTAACGACATCGATGTGACTCCTCAACATTGAGGTGAAGGGAAATACGTCCCTGCCCCCCGATCCGCTCTTCGTCGACTCCGCCCGAGTCCACTCGCTCTCGGAAACTTGGTCACAAAAAGCGTGATCGGATCACTCAAAAATTTACAAAACCTTCATTTCCGCGTCAAGGCAGTCCCGACTGGAAAAAAAAAGCCACTTTGGTCGATCGTGCGCGGTTGCGAATCCTAAGTTATTTATAGATTTAAGGTTGTGTGATGGCGACACGCGATCTGGCCGCGAAATTGTCTACCTCATTAAGCAAGAATCGCGATTGGAAGTTGTCAGAAGAATCGAACGCAGAGACCGGTTGTGGACTCGATCCCATTCGAGTTTGCGATGCGTTGGATTCGTTCTTGATCGCGAGTGATCGACTTCGTGGAGTTGGGCGCGGCACAAAACCGCCGGGAGGCGAATCGATGTGAAGGGCAAACCGCAAGTACGCCTAGATAATGCAAGAACGATCCGTGAAGGTCGGGATCGAATCACGCCCCGCTTTCCAGTTCCTTGAGGATCGCGACCAGCAGCGCCGGGTCGCGTTTTTGCAGCAGATGTGCGATGCGGGCCTCCGGGAACTCGAGCTTCCGCAGGCTGTCCTCACCTGGCTCCAGAGGCGATCGCGCTTCTTCCCTTCGGCGAGATAGAGGTCGGTCGCGAGTTCGGACAGCCGCTGGAATTTGATGGCGTCGAAGTTCTTGTAGTAGCGGTCGATGATCTTTCGCTGGTACGGCGTGTGGTCGGCCATTGAAACACCTCCTCAGGTGATGCCGCATCTTGCTCAAAGCCCGGTCGAGAACGATCGATTCTCGTCCCTACCCAATGAATGAGAACCAGTATGGCTTCGCCGGTCAAGGCGCGGACTCGCGGTCCGCTCGATCACGAGCGCGGCCGGCGGAGAGATCAAGAGTATTCAGATCCGCCGCGCGCGACCGCGATCCCGCGTGAGACGAGCGGAATCTGCGTTCCGGACCAACCGCGCCTCTCTCCCGCGCTCGAGGATCGGGCGAATGAGGCGCGGTTCGGGCCAGTTTAGCCGAGGAAATCGTGCATGCTGTGCCGGAGCCTGGTGGGGACCTTGCTCTGCTCGTGTGCCGGCTCGCTCTTCTTGATCGCAACGACGGGGCGAACCTTGACCGTTTCCGCCTCCTTCTCGGTCCTGGCGGTTGAGGCAACGGCCGGCGTGTAGTTGACCTTGATCTGGCGGCCCCTCGGGCCGCCGGATTCCGCGAGCCGCGGTGACCGGCGTGTTATTGACCGAGATCACAGTGGAAGGATTGCGCTTCTCGATCTTGGCCAGTGCATCTGTAGAACGAGGCGTTGCCCATATACTTCTTCATCTGGCCCGAAAGACCGGGCCGAGTCCGTGATGTTGAGCACATGCCTTCTGCGATTCGAACGTCACTCCGCTCTTGGTCTGGCCGGTCAGCGTCGCGGTGGTCAATCCGGCGGGCAGGTTCAACTGGTCGGCCACGAAGACGTAGGTTGCGAACGGGAACTCGTCCCGCCTGACCTTGCGGGTGATGTGCGCGATGGCGTGCACGCCGTCGAGCTCGACGGTGGCAGGATTGATCTGCGATACCGGGAAGCCGGAGGTTCCGAAGATCGAAACCCGGACCAGATCGCGATGCTCGGTGTCGATGATCCGGTGTTCGTGAGGATTGATCAGGATGCGGCGGCGAAGGCGCGGATTGAGGACGGACGGTGGCCTGGCTCAGCGTGAAGGTGTTCTCCGGAAAGAACGCGTCGCTGATGCCGATGTCGTCCAGTGAGCCCGCGAAGCCCCCGATCCCGATCACGCTCGTGGAGGTGAGCGGCTTGCCGGTTTCATCTTGGTAGAGCTGCGAGAAGTGGGTGATCGAGAACTCGAGGTTCGGGTGAGCCGCCGAATTGAACAGGTAGACGTTGCCAGTGAAGGCCGGCAAAGGCGTGCCGAACGAAGGCACACCTTGCGGATTGAGCATGTTCGGAATCGCTTCAGCGACCTGGTACGGTTTTTGCGGGGACGGATCGGTCGACGGTTGGCGGCGGAGGCGTCGGCGAGAAGCCCGCGACGATGTCCGGCATGGCGTGTTCGGTCAGGTCCAGGAACGCCGCCATCGTGTCGCTGCCGCCGAGCGCGAAAAACTCGGTGAACCCGGGGGCGGCGGTCTCGACGGCGGGGTTGACAGTTCCCGCGTTGCCGTTATCATCCGCATCACCCGCGATCACCGATCCCGATGCGGGATTCGAGGGATTGGCGGGCGGCTGATTGAACCCGACGCTCAGGGTGTCGTTCGCCGCGTCGTACGAGACCCGGATCTCCGATAGGTCGAATCCCGACACAGGGATCAGTGGTTGGAGGTTCGGGGGGATGATCGGGTGCTGTATGCCCGGTGTGTTAGAGGAATTGAAGATCACGACGCCTGGTTGGTTTGTAGCGGGGAAATCGAGTGGCAACGTTTCCGGTGAAGTTAACGCTGAGCAATTGCCGATGATCTAGTTGTTCCACCGCGACGGCGCGACGTTTGGCGGTCTTCGGACCGATCCGACGGCGCCGCCACATTCGAGCGGCCTGGAGCAGCTTGGAGATCAGGAACATCGCCCATCATCCTTTCTTCCGGGTCCGGTCCCGGTAGGAACGGCCCCCAACAGGGAAGGGTCGCCTGACCGCTCAGTGAACAAGTCACCGAGGATCAGGACGACCCGGCGGTGTGAAACAGCGACCCGACCAGAACAGACAGGCGACCGCTGACTCGTGCTGGTTCGCGACTTGGCCACACTGGTGGCGTGATTGTTCCCAAATGGGCCGCCGTCTGGGTACGGCGGGCCGGATGGGAAAAATCGACTCTTCGAGGAAGGAGCCTCGTCATGGTAGGCCGAATGGTGCTCCGGTGCAGTGTGATTGCAGTCGTCCTGCTCGGGGCGCGATCCGTCATGGCGGACGGGATCACGCTCACGGGCAACGTGGCGAGTGATTTAATCCCTCGACCAACCCGTCGGTGATCGTCATCCCGCACAGTAACGTGCCGGAACACATCGCCCAGCCGGCGTGGATGACCCAAGCGGGTCTCGTCTCCGGTTGGAACATCCAGGACGTGCGGCTGGACTACAACGCGCCGACCGACACGATGTACGTCGGCGTGAATACCTTCGGAGTCGCCGGCGACGTCGACGGCAAAGGAAACCCGGGCCAGAATGACCCTCAGCTTACCGCCGCAGGCGGAGCCAACCCGGCGAATTTCGGCGGCGACAAGTCGATGGCCGTCGGATTCGCCCCGGCGACGTTGACCTCCACCCCCAACCATCCGCCCGCGCCCGTGATCGTCGCCGGCATCCCCGGCGACAAGTCGCAGGCCGGCAGCGGGCTCGATGGATTCACCGTCGCCAAGTACGCGCCGACCGGAAGCTCCGGCGGTCCCAATTTCGACCTGGTCACCAGTTTCGGGCAGTCGCTGCCCTCGGGCATGGGCAACCTCGCATTCAATCCGAGTGCCACTCATCCAGGATTCGAATTCACGATCACCAACTTCAGCAAGCTCCTGGGTGCTAATCCCTTGAATGGCTTCTATGTCAGCGCGCAAGACGGCTCGATCAATAGCATCGTGACCGGCAAAGACTACGTGCCGTCGACCCTGATCCAGGCCCAGCAAATCCCAGAGCCCGCGACCTGGCTGGTCTGGGCGGGCCTGGCCGGCGGAATGGCATGGCGATTCCGCCGCTCGAGGCGAAGTGGTCGCTGACGTGCGTTGGCTCAATCCTGTCGAAAACATGAACGCATCCCTGCGCAAAGTCGCGGCTGCTCCGTCAGCCCGCTGTCCTGAACATCGGCCCAAATCGCCGCCCGAGTGCGGCCCATTTCTTCCTGGTTCACCCGGCTTCCCCTCCCGTCCCGAACTCCCCCAATAGTCTCCGTCAGTCCTCCGACCCGTATTCCTGGTCCGCGACGACAAGACGGCGCTTTCGCGACAACACCGACGGCGGGTCAGGTCGAGTCTAGCGATGGTCGCATTGCGATGCCGTTGCGCAATCATCCCGATTGGAATCGACCTGCTCGCTTGCGGATGCGGTGACAGTCAGCTAAGCTGCGCTATCAGCCTCAGCCCACTTCTGACCGGTCGGAAGCAACAGGCGGCCAATGCGCGAAAATATTCTGATGGTGTTGGTGGTGTCGCTGGGCTGCACAATTCCACCCTTTCCAAGGACCGACGGCGACCGGGAAGCTTACAGCCGCGACGACAAAGACGCAGCCGAAGCCACCCCCATTCGCAAATCATCCCTGCGAATTTCGCCGGCGGTCGTGTGCCGGTCGATCACCGGTTACGAACACTACGAGCGCTGCCGGCGCGGCCCAGACCAGCGAAGAAAAACTGCTGGTTTATCTTCGCCCGCTCGGATATCAGTCGAAGCTCATCGACGGCTCATTTCACGCGCATCTGGTTCCAGACTTCACGATCAGCAAGCGCGGGAAAAAGGCCATCCTGCGCCAGAAGAAAAAGGTGTTCGAATACAAGCCCACGGGCAAGGAGCCGCCGCGTCTCGTCTACCTGAAGACTCAGGTCTCCTTGAAGGGACTGCCGCCGGGCGACTACGACCTCACCATCATCCTTCACGACGAGATCGACAAGGGTGCCGTCGTGACCAAGGTCTTGCCGTTTCGCATCATCCCCGTCAAGGATCCCCGCAAAACCGATCTGTTGACCGAGCTTGCCGCCGATCAGCCGAAGGCCGAAAAGACCGCTCAGCACGACGACTAGCCGTCACTTGCCCCTCGATCGGTCGCGATTGATGACGCTCAAGCGTCGGGCACTGCGGGATGCCCCGTGAGCCGGTTTTCTTCGAAGGGAAGCTGCAATCCGGTCGTGCCGGATTCCGGAGCGAGCGGCTTGCTCGCTCGCCCGGCCTGGAGGTAGACGTCCATCTGCTGGCCGATATGGACGTCCGATCACGCGGTCTTCCGGCAAGCTCGTAGATCACCTGGAGCACGCGCGTGTCGACCCGTTCGGAGTTGTAGCCGGTCAGGCTCTGCTTGGGGATGACATAGGGCTCGACATAGACGAACTTCAAGGGGAAGCGGACCTGCGGCCGGCCCTTCAGGGTGGCGACCGCCGCGGCACCCTCGGAGAAATACGGCAGGTCGTTCTCATCGATGTCGACCCGCACGTGCAGTCGTTTGCTGTCGCCGAGCACGATCATCGGCTCTTTCCAGGCGAACGCGGCGTACTGGCCCAGCCGGACGTTGAGCTGGAGGATTTCGCCGTCCATCGGGGCGCGGACGGTGAGCCGCTCGAGGCTGGTCTTGATGGTGTCGACCTGGCTCTGGGCGAGCAGGACGGCGGCCCTGGCGATCTCGATGTCTTCCTTCCAGCTTCCCGCCAGGACGCGCTCGAGGTCGGCCTTGGCCTTGGCATAGGTCGCCTTGGCGGCATAGTAGGCGTAACGGTCCTTGTCGTAATCGCTCGGCGGCGACCATCTGCCTCTGGAACAGCTTCTCGGTCCGGGCCAGTGCGGCTTCGGCGTCGTCCATCCTGGCCTGGGCTTCCTCGGCCGCCGCCTTGGCGGGCGGGATGTCTTCGGGCCGGGGGGCGACCAGCAGCTTGTGGAGCTGCGCCTTCGCGGACGACCAGCTCGGCCTCGCGCACCGCAAGCTGCGCCTTGTAATCGCGGTCGTCGATCCGGAACAGCGGCGCGCCCGCCTTGACCTTCTCCCCCTTCTTGACGAAGATCTCGGTGACCACGCCCGGGATGTTGACGCCGATCGGAATGTTCTCGCGCCGCGCCTCGACCAGCCCCGATCCCGCGATCATGGCGCACTTGCTCGGGCCGCGCCGGCGGCTCGACGATCGGCTTGAGCCGTGGGCTGCGGCTGCCGCGCCTGCACCACGCGTGTAGATCGCGAACGACAAGCCCGGCCAGTGCCAAAATCGGCAAGACATATTTTGTGATCATGATGGCTTTGACCTCGCTTCTGGATGAGGCGGATCGAGCGAACTGCGGTCACGATCGAGCTCGTCTCGCTCGCGCTCCTCGACACGGGAGATGACGCCGTCGTCCATGTGAGCGATCCGGTCGCCGAAGTCGAAGACGCGGTTGTCGTGCGTCACGACGACGACGGCCCGGTCGGGCCGGACCGCCGCATCTTGCGCACCAGCTCCATCACGGTCAGCCCGGTTTCGTGGTCGAGCGCGGCGGTCGGCTCGTCGCAGACCAGCAGCCGAGGCTCGTGAACCAGGGCCCGCGCGATCGCCACCCGCTGCATCTGGCCGCCGGAGAGCTCGGCCGGCAGACTGGTCGAGCTTCTCCCCATGCCCAGCGCCGCCAGCACCTCGCCGGCGCGGCTGCACCGCTCGTGTCTTCGACCAGCCGGCGATCACCAGCGGGATCGCCGCGTTCTCGGCGGCCGAGAGCGCCGGCAGCAGGTTGTATTGCTGAAACACGAACCCGATGTTCTCCGCCCGGAACCGCGTCCGCTGCGCGGTCGCTCATCGCCGTCAGCTCGTGGCCGAAGATGCTGACCTCGCCGTCGTCGCAGTCGAGGATGCCCGCGATCACCGACAGCAAGGTCGTCTTGCCGCAGCCCGACGGCCCGACGATCAGCGTCATCTCGGCCCGCGTAAACGTCCCAGTCGATGCCGCGCAAGCGCCTGGACCCGCTGCTCGCCGCTGCCGAAGTGCTTGGTCAGCCCGCGGATCCGCACCGCCGCGGCTGCGCGGCCTCCGAGCCCGGCCGAGCACTCTCGACTCGGATGACCGGTCGATTGAGATGCCATGCTGACATCCCCGCGCACCATCGAACACGTTCCTCGAAGAGTCCGACAACTCCATCGACTCGGACCAGACCCTCTGGTCTCAACGGAAAACGATCGCCGGCTCGAGGCGGATCACCCGCTGCACGCTCAGCAGGCTGGACAGCACGCAGATCAGGACGATCGCGCCGGCCGTGATCGGCAGCAGCAGCCACGGGGTGTAAGAAGGCCAGCTCGGTCCCCTGGACCGACCAGCCGAACAGCGCCGCCAGCCCGACGCCGATCCCGTAGCCGAGCATGCCGACGACCATCGCTTGCAGCAGGATCATCCCCACGATCCGCGGGTTGGTCATCCCCATCGCCTTCAAGGCGCCGAATTGCTTGAGGTTTTCGATCGTGAAGTTGTAGAACGTCTGGCCGGCGATCGCCGTGCCCGACCAGGAAGCCCAGGAGCGCCGTGATCGCCGAAGTTGAACGGGATGCCCGTGTATCTCATGATAGTAATCGATCGTCATCCAGTGAAATTCGTCGCTGGTCTTGGCGCCCAGCCCGGTTGTCGACCGATCCGATCGGCGACGTCCTCGTGGCGTCCATCCCGGCTCGGTCTTGGCCAGGATGTACGAGAGGATCTTCCGCTCCTGGGGAGCGAAGTTCTTGGCGCGGTTGTACGTCGTGTAGACCACCGGGTTGGTCTGGAAGGTTCGGTGTGGCCTCGCAGACGCCCACGATCACCGCCCGATGGTCGTTCATCTCGAACTGGCGGTGGAGGAACCGGCGATAGAACGCATTTCCTTCCGCCTTGGCGAGCTCGTCCCATTTCTCGTCGGGGTAAGAGCTTGTCGAGCCGGACGTTGTCGACGAAGACCGCGTCGGGCAGGCGAAGGTCGCGCAGGTTGCCGGCCAGGATCTTCGAGTGGTGCGGGGCGCCGACCAGGCTCGCGTCGTCCAGCCCCAGCAGGATCACCTGCTCGATCACCGTCTTCTCGATTGCCGCGCGGCACGGCGGGGTTGATCTTCGCCCGCGCCTGACCCTTGTAAAGCGGAACGGCCCACTCGCACGCCCTCGACGCCGCGGACGCGATACAGGTTGTTTTCCAGCATCGGCTTGACGTCGTCGATGTACCGGACCGCCGGGTCCATGACCCACAGGTCGGCGCCCGTGATGTCGGTGATCTGCCCGCAGGTCCGCAGCATCAATCCGCAGAAGATCGACCCTTGCTGGGTGATCAAGCAGGGCCGAGAAGGTCAGCCCCAGGACGATCCCCAGGAACTTCGTCCTATCGCCCGACCAGCATCTTGATCGCGATCCAGCCCAATCGGCCACCTCCGCTCAACGTTCGCCGGCCGAGACGGTCCGCCGTCGGTCTCGCCCGCTCGACCGGAGCGGTGCATGGCCGAGCGCCGCCAGGCAGAACGACGTGATGTGATCCGTCAGATAATCCAGGTCGAGCGCATCGAAGCGTCTCGTGCCGATCAGCCGCTCGGTGAACGGCCGGGCCATCCTGTAATGCAGGCATTGGCCGATCACGCTGAACGCCAGGGCATTCAACTTCGTTCGTCCGGCCTCCGGGCAAAACTGCCGCAGGATCTCCTGGAGCCGCTCGAACTTGGGCCGGATCGCCTCGCGGATCAAAACATCCGAGGCCGACGGTCGGATGGAGCATCTCCCTGCAGCATCAGCCGATGCCGCCAGTCGTCCGGACTTGATTGATGCGCCAGGACATGACGCAGGAAATGATGAATGAAACACCGGAGCTGCTCGGCCGGCGCCAGCGATCGACTCCTCCTCGTCCCCCTCGGCATTGATCCCGCACCGATGCGCATGCAAGACCGACCTCGACGTAGAGCTGCTCCTTGTCGCCGAAGTGATAGTTGACCGCCGCCATGTTGGCCCCGGCCCGCTCGCAGATCGTGCGAATGCGAGCCGACTCAAACCCTTGCCGGCAAACTCCTCGCCCGGCCGCCTCCAGCAACCGCACTTTCGTCGGGTCTTGTGTTTCCATCATGCTCCGATGCTCCCAAAACACCTGTTTCAAACAGGCGTTTCAATCAACTGTATAGTTCTTCGGAAGAACGTCAATGTGCAACTTGAACAGTAAATCGCATGAAGGCATGCAGGCTCACGTGCTCGATGGCGCTCGATTCGTGCTACAATCTTCGACCAGTCGATCCGGGGGCATTTCCATGAACGCACTGGACTGGCTGCGCGATCGAGCCGAGCAGCCGATCCGGCCGGTCTACGCCGTCTTCGGCGATGATCGCTTACTTGATTCGCGAAGTCGATCGAGCGCGGTTGTCGGGGCCGTGTTTCCCGGCGGAGGACAGCGAAGCGGCCGTCAGCCGGTTTCCCGGGCGCCACGACTCCACTGGCGACCGTTCTGGATGAGGTCTGCACGCTCCCCTTCTTCACCCGCAGGCGGCTGGTCATCGTCGAGGAGGCCGACCCGTTCATCACGAAATACAGGAAAGACCTCGAAGCCTACGTCGAGAGTCCCAGTCGACTCGGGAATCCTGCTGTTCCAGATCAAGCAATGGCTGGCGACCACGAATCTGGCGAAGCTCGTCGACAAGGTCGGCCTGGCCATCGACTGCTCCGGCCCCCGCGAGAGCAGAGCTCGTCGCCTGGCTCACTCAGCTCGCGACGACCCGTCACGACGCCGAGCTCGATCGCCGACGCCGCGCACCGTCTGCTGGTGGAGCTGGTCGGCCCCGAGGCCGGTGATTCTGGCGTCCGAGGTCGAAAAGCTGGCGGTCTACGCCGGTGAGTCGAAACGGATCGAACGCGACGACGTCGCCAAGCTGGTCGGAGCAGGCCGGGTCGAGACGATCTGGAAGACTCTGGACGCCGCGCTGGCCGGCCAGGGCCGGCTGCGCACTGGAGCACCTCGACCATCTCCTGGCTGCCGGCGAAGAACCGGTCCCCCTCCTGGCGGCCATGAGCGCCAACCTGCTCAAGCTCCACCACGCCGGGCAGCTCCGGGCCGCACGGCTCGATCTCGACGAAGCCTGCCGGATCGCCGGCATCCCGCCCTTCGCCGTCGAAAAAACCGGCAAGCAACACGCCCACCTCGGCCCGAGCCGGGTCGACCAGCTCCCTGCCATGCTCCTCACGGGCCGACCTCGATCTCAAGGGAGGAAGCTCGCTCGAGCCCGGGTCGTCCTGGAATCGCTCCTGGTCCGCCTCGCCGTGCCGCGAGCCGATTGAGCTCGACCCATTTCACTGCTTTATTTCGCGTGAAGAAACGACGCGCTTCGTCGCTGCGTCACGGCGACGCAATTCACCGTCGCCACTTCGGTTGGCAGCAACTGGGCCGAGTCGGAATTTCCTGCGAAATCTGACGACTGGTTCTTGAAAACCGTCGCGAATCGCTAGCATGAGATCCATGACACGTCGCGCGTGTACTATATTTGGGTCGATACGCTAATTCCGCTTTTTATTTCGCACTTCTCATGGAGCGAGATATGACGGAGTTCAACGGTCTCGAGCCGGCGCCCAGCTTGGCTCAGCGGGTCGAAACGAGGGTTCGCCAGTCCGCCCACGGCCGGATCCGCAATCTCGTCGTCGAGGAAGTCCAGGGACAAGTGATCGTCAGCGGACAGGCCCCTTCGCGACACGCGAAGCAGCTCGCGCTTCAAGGTGCGCTCGAGTTGCTCTCGGGCGATCGCTTCGCCGAGAGGATCACGATCGGCTGAGCAGCTTGGCGCTTGGCTCCATTCCCGACCGTGATCGTCCCCACTCTTCCACGTGCTCATTTCCAGTGGATACTCCGGATCGAGCCAGTCCGAGCGCATGACCCGGTCATTCGCGTTTCGCCGGGAGAGTCGCCCTGTCGAATGTGCCTCGAGTCGCGGTTGAACTTGAGAGCCGCGGCTTTCGACCATAGTGAGGTCCCATGGACCGAGTCCGACCACGGTAAGCCGGGCTCGACTCGCTCCTGGTAGCGGACACTGGTGGATACAGGCCACCGGCGGCACGTCCCAGTCGCCCGGAACGCACGCACCTGGTCGGGCATCCGGATCGGAAGGACCTTCGCATGACTCGCAAGCTATTCCTCTTGAGACGTTGGATCGCCGGCTGGTTGTTCGCGGTCGGTGGCCCACTTTGCCTGCCGCCCGCCGCCTGGCCCAGGAATCCTGGGACGCAATCTACCTGGCCGGATCCAAGATCGGATACGTGCACATGTTCGTCGAGAAGGTCAAGGACCAGGGCCAAGATTACCTCGGGTTCGCATCGACATCGAGCAAAAGCTCAAGCGCGACCAGGACGTCACGGTCACCAAGCTTGAGCTACGGAACGATCGAGACTCTCGACGGGCAGGGTGCTGAGGCTCGACACCCTCACCTAGACCGGCGAGCAAACGACTCCGGGCCCACGGCGACGTGATCAGCGGCCAGATGAAGCTGATCCTGGAAGGGGCCGGCGAGCGCCAGGAGTTGACGATTCCCTGGGGACCCGAGGTGCGCGGTCCCTACGCCCCCGAGCAGAGCATGGCCCGCAAGCCGATGAAGGAGCACGAGGAGCGGCCGCTCAAGATGTTCATGCCCGACGCTGAACAAGATCTGCGACATCGAGCTCCAGGCCCGCGCGATCGAGCCCGTCGTCCTGGGCGACGAGCATCCGCAGCCGCTCTTGCGCGTCGACCAGACGACCAAGGTCGACGGCAAGCCGAGGCCCGAGTTCGACGTCACGCTTGTGGGTCGACAACCGACGGCCAGGTCCTCAAGCACGAGCAGGATATCCTCGGCGGCATGGTCATGTACCGCACGACCAAGGAAGCCGCCCATTCACCCGGCGGCCCGATCCAGTTCGACCTGATCAATGGACACGGTGATCAAGGTCGCACAGCACGATCCCCGACGCCGACGAAGACTCGGCTACGTCAAGTACCGGATCACGCTCAAGGACGGCGACCCGGCCCAGATCATCCCCGCCGACTCGCGCCAGACCGTCACGCCGGAGGGCAGCCGGCAACTCGGCGATCCTGGAAGTCAAGAGCGTGGGGCCACTGGACGGCGAGCCCGGGCCGCCGAGGTCGACCCCCAATACCTGAAGCCCAACGCGCTGGTGACCAGCGAGGACGCACGGGTTCGCAGCCTGGCCCGAGCAGGCGACCGGGGCGTCGATCGATCCCTGGCAAAAAGCCGTCCGCATCAACCACTGGGTCTATCGAGAATGTCGAACGACAAGAACTTCACGGTCGCGTTCGCCGCGGCCAACGAGGTCGCCCGCAACTTCAGCGGCGACTGCACCGAGCACGCCGTGCTGGCCGCGGCCATGTGCCGGGCCGCCGGCATCCCGTCCCGGGTCGTCGATCGGCCTGGTCTATGTCGAGACGAACTCGACGGCTTCGGCTACCACATGTGGGACGAAGTCTACGTCAACCAGCGCTGGGTCGCGATCGACCCGTCCTGGGACCAGACGACCGTCGACGCCGCTCACATCAAGCTCTCCGACTCGAGCCTGGACGGCGTCGCCCCGTTCGAGGCGTTTCTGCCGCTGATCCGGGTCATGGGCAAGCTCGAGATCGAGCCGATCGAGCTGCGCTAGCATCGCAATCGCTCGTCGTTCGACACGCCTCGCGGCCGAACCGCGATGCTTCGACGAATTCTCTCGGGCACTCTTGTCGGCGTGGCCGGCGAATCGTAGACTGCGACTAAGAGGGCCATGCGACCCGATTTCGAGTCGCGCCTTCCGAGTGCCGAGGGAGGACGAAGATGAAGACGCAGCGATCGCTTGCTGGCGCAATCGTCGTTCGCCGCTGCTGGCACTTCTGCCGGCGGAGCTCCGGCCGTCCTCGGCCAGGACGCTCGGCCGCGGCCCGCCAGGAGCTCCGCGGCTCGAGGCCCGGCGAGCGGCTCGCGAGCCCGAGATCGCTGGTCCTGAGCGCGATCCGGTCCCATCCGCTGACGGCTCCCTACCCGATCATCGGCGACCTGGCGACAACGGAGCCGTCGTGCTCTCGGGCGGGTGGGCACCAAGCAGGTCCACGACGTGGCCGTCCGGCTGGCGATCGACATCGGGCGTGCCGTTCCGCGACGACCTGGTGATCGACACCGGCCTGTCGCACCTCGCGGCGATGAGTGCCGCGATGGCGGTCGGCGGCGGCTCGTCGGTGTCCTCGCCGGCTGCGTCGTCGTCGCCTTACATCTATCCGCCGCCCCTCATGGGCCGGCTCGACGATCCGTTCTTCGGCTTCGTGCCGCCGCTCGTGAGTTTTCCGCCCGTGGTGGCGCCGGCTCGGTCGGACAGCGCTTCGCCAGCCCAGGCCCGGTCCCGGTCCCGCAGAACGTGCGCAGCCTGCCGATCGGCGGTCCGCAAGCCGACGGCCCAGGGCGAATCGGTGCTCCCGAGCGGCCGGCCAGCCGTTCGATGATGCCTCCGGTCAAAGGACAGGTCGAATCACCGTCGATGCGTCCGGCCAGGTCTTCCTGCGCGGGGTCGTCGCCAGCGAGGAGGCCGCCCGCGAGATCGAGGAAGCGGCGCGAAGCGTCCCGGGCGTGACCGCGTCGAAGTCCGACTTCCAGGTCCTGCCCCGGCGCGCCGAAGCCGACGAACACCGCCGCCGCCGCCCGAGCCGATGCTCAAGCCGCCCGCACCCGAGCCCGCGCTCAAGCCGTCCGCCCCCGAGATCGGGCTCCGCCCCGCCGCTCGCCGACCCGCGCGATCGCCGCCGGCTGCAGGCTCCCGACGTCCCAGACCGCGCCGGGGCCGACCGGCTCTGGATCCCAGAACCTGACCCGCCGCGTCGTGACCGCGCTCGAGCGCCGGCCGCTTGGTCGGCCGAGCTGCCGGTCAAGGTCCGCTCGAGCGACGGCGTCGTCACGCTCTCGGGCCAGGTGCCGTCGGCCTACGAGGCCATGATCGTCTACCGGGCCGCCCAGCAGACCCCGGCGTCCGCGACATCGTCGATCGCCTCGAATTCACCGTTCCCGACGAAGACCACCCCAACCCTCTGCTCCAGAAAGGACGGCCCGAAGACCTCGAGCCCTACCTCGCCGTCGCAGATCCGCCGTCACGTCGGCGACCTCGCCCACATCGACCGCGATCCAGGCCCACGGCGACGTCGATCGAGATCCGCGGCACCTTGCTCGAAGCACCGGACCGGGACCGGCTCCTCGCCATCCTGCGGTCGATCCCGGTGCTTCACGGCTTCCGGCTCGAACCCGAGTTCACGGCCGAATGACTACGCGTTGCGTCCGGGCTGTCCGCCGTAGCGCTGCCGCATCAACTCGTGCGCATCCGTTGACGCAGTTTCGCCCGATGCTCGCAGAATAGGCAAAATTTAAGGGCAGCGCGCTCGTGAAATCATCGCAAATCCGACCCAAGTTCCTGGCTGAAGTTTGATCTTGATCGAATCTGCATGACGCACGTAGGATGAGCACCGCTTGCGGGTAAGGCGAAGGCATTCGCCATCGCTTGTCGTCCGTTTCTCGATGGTCTTGCCATCCTCCAGACACCTCGGATCGAGGGAGAGGGTCGCGAACGCATGATCGCCAACAAGGACGGAGGCGTCTTCCCGAAGCCTTCGGAATGGTCGACCGCTCGTCGCTCGATGCGCCGTGCCGACTCTTCCGCACGATGCCCTGGAATCGGCGCTGGAGCGAACGAGCGACTGGCTGCTCGGCGCGGCAGCACGACGAGGGCTACTGGGTCGGCGAGCTCGAAGGCGACACGATCCTCGAGTCGGAATACATCCTGCTGCTGGCGTTCCTGGGTCGGGAATCCGACCCGGTCTGCATCCGGATGTGCGCGCTACATCCAGGATCATCAGCTCGCCGACGGGGGCTGGGCGATCTATCCCGGCGGCCCGACCGACGTGAGCGCCTCGGTCAAGGCCTACTTCGCACTCAAGCTGGTGGGAATCGATCGCCGGACGACCCGGCGATGGCGCGGGCACGGCGGGCGATCCTCGACGCGGGCGGCGCGCACGAGTGCAACAGCTTCACGCGGTTCTACCTCGCGCTCCTGGGCCAGATCGGCTACGACGAGTGCCCGTGCGTTCCGCCGGAGCTGGTGCTGATTCCCGTCGCGGTTGAACTTCAGCTTGAGCGCGATGTCGGCGTGGACGCGGACGATCGTCGTGCCGCTGTCGATCATGTCGTATTTCAAGCCGGTGCGCCGGCTCGACGCCCGAGCGCGGCATCGCCGAGCTGTTCCGAGACGACCGGGCTCGGCCGTCGCGGCGCACGGCCCGCTGGTTCTCCTGGACGAACTTCTTCCTGGGGATGGACCGCGTGCTCAAGTGGCTCGACCGCCGGGTGCCCGCGGCCTGGCGGCAGCCGGCGGTTCGGGCGGCGCACCGCTGGATGCTCGAGCACTGCGAGAACACCGACGGCCTGGGTGCGATCTTCCCGCCGATGGTCTATTCGATCATCGCGCTGCGATGCCTGGGCTACGACCTGGATTCGCCGACGGTGCAGTGGGCGCTCGAGCAGTTGAGCGACCTGCAGATCGCCGAGGGCGACCGGGTGCGCGTGCAGCCCTGTCTCTCGCCGGTCTGGGACACGGCGATCGCCACGATCGCGCTGGCGGACGCCGGGTTGCCCGCCGACCATCCCGCCTGGAGGCGCGCGGTCGACTGGCTGCTGGCCAAGGAGGTGCGGCAACCCGGGCGACTGGCAGATCCGCCGGCCGGGGGTCGAGCCGACCGGCTGGCACTTCCAGTTCCACAACGCGTTCTATCCCGATCTCGACGACAGCGCGATGGTGCTGCTGGCCTCAAGCGGTCGCCGCTGGCCGACGAGCCGGCCGTCGCAGGCGGCGATCCGGCCGCGGCGTCAACTGGCTGCTCTCGATGCAGAACCGCGACGGCGGCTGGGCCGCCTACGACGTCGACATCGACAACCAGGTCCTGACCAAGCTCCCGTTCGCCGACCACAACGCCATGCTCGACCCGAGCTGCGCCGACATCACGGCGCGGGTCCTCGAGCTGCTCGGCACCCTCGGCTATCGCGCCGACCACCCCTCGGTCGCCCGCGCCCTCGATTATCTCTTGCAGCACCCAGGAGCCCGAGGGCTGCTGGTACGGCCGCTGGGGCGTCAACTACATCTACGGCACCTGGCAGGTCTTGCAGGGGCTCTGCAGCCCTCGATTTCCCGATGGATCATCCGGCGATCCAGAAGGCCGTGCGCTGGCTCGAGTCGACCCAGCAGCCGTCCGGGGCCTGGGGAGAGACCTGCCGGAGCTACGACGACCCGACGCTCAAGGGGACCGGCGAGCCGACCCCCTCGCAGACGGCCTGGGCCACGCTCGGGCTTGATCGCCGCCGGCCGAGCCAGCTCGCGCCGCGGTCCGCCGCGGCATCGACTACCTGATCGAGACCCAGCTCGCCCGACGGCTCGTGGGACGAGACACTCGTTCACCGGCACCGGTTTTCCCCGCGTCTTCTACCTGCGCTACCATCTTTATCGAGTCTACTTCCCGCTGATGGCGATGGCGCGCTACCAGGCCGCCATCGAGCGGCGGCTCGGCCGGTCGAGCCCGGCCCTGGCCTGCCGGATCCCGGCCCAGCCCCTGTCGCTGGATCTCTAGAGTCAGGCAGCATCGTGGCGATCGCGCTGAGACCGTTCTCGACTGTCGAGCACGGCCTGATGACCGTATATGCCCAGGAGGTCGAGCCCCATGCGATTCCCGCTGCCGATGACGACCCGGATCGCCGGCTACGTCGCCCGCAAGCGACTGTCGGGAACCAAGAAATTCCCCATGGTCCTGATGCTCGAGCCGCTGCACGCCTGCAACTTGACCTGCACCGGCTGCGGGCGGATCCGGGAATACGAATCGACGATCAAGCAGAAGCTGTCGATCGAAGAATGCCTGGCCGCCGTCGACGAGTGCGGCGCCCCGGTCGTCTCGATCTGCGGCGGCGAGCCGATGATCTATCCCGGGATTGGGCGAGCTCGTCGCCAAGATCCAGGAGCGGAAGAAGGTCGTCATCCTCTGCACCAACGGGATGTTCATCCGCAAGAAGCTCGGCGAATTCAAGCCCAGCCGCACCTTCTTCTTCAACGTCCACCTGGACGGAATGCGGAAGAACCACGACATCGCCGTCGAGCGCGAGGGGGTCTTCGACGCGGCGATCGACGGCATCAAGGCGGCCAAGGAGGCCGGTTTCCTGGTCTGCACCAACACCACGATCTTCAAGGAAACCGACATGGCGGAGATCGACACGCTCTTCGCCTATCTCACCACGCTCGACGTCGACGGCTTCATCATCTCGCCGGCCTACAGCTACGCCGCCGTCAACTCCAAAGAGATCTTCATGACCCGCGAAGACATCAAGGCCAAGTTCCGCGCCGCCGAAGGGATGTTCCGCAAGTACCGCTTCCACTCCTCGCCGGTCTATCAGGAATTCCTCCAGGGCAAGCGCGAGATGCAGTGCACCGCCTGGGCCAGCCCGACCCGCAACATCAAGGGCTGGAAAGGCCCCTGCTACCTGATCACCGACATCCACCACGAGTCGCTCGCCGACCTCTTGAACAAGACCGCCTGGGACAAGTACGGTTACGGGAAAGACCCCCGCTGCGAGAACTGCATGGTGCACGTCGGCTATGAGACCGGGGCCGCCGTGGGCGTCAACAGCCGCCTGGGCGACACGCTCAAGATGATCAAGTGGCAATTGACCTGACGGCCGGCTCGAGACATGCTCGATCGCGAGAGCGATCGAGCACGATGAGCGATGAGCGAGGGGTGGCGCCGCCGCCGGTCCCGGCCGACGTCGGCATCGTCGCGGCGCTGCCGATCGAAGTCGGCGACCTGGTCGACGGGCTTGAAGAACGTCCGCAAGTATCAGTCGGCCTCGGTTCCGGTGATCGAAGGCGAGCACGGCGGCAAGATCGTGGCGGTGGCCGTCAGCGGGCCGGGCCGGCCGGCCGCCCGGCGCGCGACCGAGCTCTCGATCAGCGGCCACCGGCCGCGCTGGATCATCTCCGCCGGATTCGCCGGGGCACTCAATCCGGCCTTGTCCGCAACGACCTGGTCCTGCCGGACGAGGTCATCGATCGCGAAGGCGGCCGCCATCCCGTCGATCCGCCGGCCGGACTCGCTGAGCAGGCATCCGGCACGCCAGGGGCCGGCTGCTCACGGTCGATCGAGCTCGTGTCTGAGCTCAGCTCGCAGAAAGCCGAGCTGCGGCGCCGCATCCAGGCCGACTGGTCGACATGGAATCCTCGGCCGTGGCGGCGCGTGCCGCGAGAAGCTCGTCCGGTTCCTGTCGATCCGCGTGATCAGCGACGATGCCCACACCGACCTGCCCGCGAGGTCGCCACGCTCTTGCCCGTGCCGGAAGCTATCGCGTGGGGGCCGCCATGCGCGCGGTCTGGCAACGGCCGTCGAGCCTCAAGGATTTCTGGACGCTCTACGAGCACGCGCTCGAGGCCGCGGACCGGCTGGCGAAGTTCGTCTGTGCGCTGCGTCGACGAACTCCCGCTCTGAACACATGCCGCGGGTCCACGTCGGGTCTCCGCGCCGCGCCGATCAGTCCCGTCCTTCGCGAAATGCTTTCTGCTTCTCGATCTCGGTCGAGGTTTGAGTCACTTCGCGATCCGCATCGAGCGGCCGCCAGCCGATCTCGAACGACTCCGATCGGCGCGGCACCGGCGCCGGCATGCCGGCGTGCCCCTGCTTCGGGATCCACGTGCTGCTGGCGGACTGGTCCCAGAAGCTCGGGCTTCCGTCGGGGTCGCTCGACTGCGACGGCATCGAGGATCGTTTCGACTTCGGTCGCCTGGCCTGGTTCGACGGAGACCGTGATCCGAGGCGTGCCGTGCGTGTGCACCTCGATCCGGCTGGGATGGAAACCCACTTCGATCAACCACCGCTTCGCTCGTTCGAGCGTTTCGAGATGGGCGAATTCACGAGTCACGTATCCCACGATCGTAACCCTCCTCTGTTTTCTCGATTCACGGCCGCCTGCGGCCGCGACGCAACCGAGAGCCATGAAGGCCGTGATCGCGCCCAACTCGACTAGCTCCATCCTATCCGAATCATAGGCAAGATCTGCACAATTTGCACAGGACCTCGCAGCACGGCGTCATTCCTGTGCTCGTGCTCGCGTCTATTTCGCCGTTTCCGCCGGCTCGGGCGCCGCTCCGCCGAGCGACTGCCGGACCGGCTCAGTGGGCAGAACAGCCCGGCCGGCGGCCGACGTTCGGGCCGGCTTGGCGAGCACGCTCTCGACCCCCATCGTCGCCAGCCCCGAGACCAGGAGCATCGTGACGATCCCCAGCCCCAGGGCATGCCAGGGGTGAAACTGAAAGACCAACATGAAGACGAGGAACCAGACCACGCCTTGAAGCAGCGTCCAGCCGATGTTCGTGGTGAACATCGACTCGAACGACGCCGGGAAGCCTGTACCGCAGGGCAGTCAGCAGCGCGGCGAGCAAGAACGAGCCGCCGGCGACCTTCAAGCCCGCCCGCGGCGTGACCTCGTCGTAGAGCTGATCGTGGCCGATCTCGACCACCACGAAACAAGCGACAAACAGGACGAGCCAGTAGATCAAGAGCGGCCAGACGATCGTCGTCATCGAAGGACAACCGTATGCTCGATGCAGTTCGACAGAGGTACCTTGTATCGACCTGTAACTCCTATCGTACCCCAGGCCGCCGGCACAAGCCACCAGCGCCTCGTCGTTTCGCCATCATCCGCTTATGATCACTCAGCCAGGCGCGGCCCGCCCGCTGGCCGGCGCCGACATTCGGGAAACGATCATCGATGATTCGCTTGAGTGCATTCGCCGACGAAATCTCGCAGGACCCGGTCGAACAGGTCGACGTCCTTTCGAGCACGGCATCAAGTTCATCGAGTTCCGCGCGATTCACGGCACCAACGTCCTCGACCTTTCCGACAACCAGCACGCCGCGTTTCGCGACCTGCTGCGTTCGCGTGGCTTCGGGCTCAGCGCGATCGGCTCGCCGATCGGCAAGGTCCCGATCACCGAGCCGTTCGACGAGCACTCGAACGCTTCGAGCTGGCCATGGAACTGGCTGACTACTACGAAACGCCCCGGATCCGCATCTTCAGCTTCTACATGCCGCCGGGAGACGATCCCGCCGCGCACCGCGAGCCAGTCTTGAGCCGGATGGCCGAGCTCACGCGGCGCGCGGCCGCTCGCGGCATCACGCTGATCCTCGAAAACGAAAAGGGAATCTACGGCGACACCGCCACCCGGGTCGCCGACGTGCTCGAGTCGGTCGACTCACCGTTCTTGATCCACGCCTTCGACCCGGCCAATTATCTCGAGGTCGGGCAATCGATCGACGATGCCTGGTCGCATGCTGCGCCCTCACGTCAAACACTTTCACGTCAAGGATTACGACACCAAGACCCACCGAAACGTCCCCGCCGGCGCCGGTGACGGCCAGATTCCGCGGCTGCTCGCGGATGCCGTTGCCACTGGCTACGACGGCTTCTGCGTGCTCGAGCCGCACCTGGTCGTCGCCGAGAAGTCGTTCGGCTTCACCGGGCCCGAGCGGTTTGCCGACGCCGTCGACGCGCTCAAGCAGATCCTCCGGGAGCGGTCGATCGCCTTCGCCTGACAATGGATCGCGCCCGATTCTCATCGGGCGACCCGTCAAAACCATTCGCAGCCCGCACGCGGGCATCCCCGGCGAATCGGGAAAGAGTTTCCCCGCCGGCCAACGACAAATGGCCGCATCGCGGCACGCTGGACGTTTGGAATGAAAGGCGAAAACCAGAATTTTCATTCAAATCTTCGCGGCATCGCTGTGAATACATGAGGAGGGCCACAGGATGAACGCGGCGCCGACGACACACCCAAGCCTCTTGATCCGGCTTCGCGACCCGGCCGACGAGCGGGCTTGGTGCGAGTTCGCGGAGATCTATGGCCCGCTCGTGTACCAGCTTGCGCGTCGCCGTGGGCTCCAGCACGCCGATGCCCAGGACCTTGCCCAGGAGGTCTTCAAAGCAGTGGCCCGCGCGATCGGTCGCTACGATCCCGACCCGGCGCGAGGCTCCTTCCGTGGCTGGCTCTCGCGGATCGCCAGCAACCTGTTGATCAACTGGCTGGCCGCGCAAGGCCGGCAACCGCGCGGCACCGGCGACACCGACATGCAGCGCCTGATGGAGGAGCAACACGACCCGCCCCACGAGGAATCGGCGCTGTTTCAGGCCGAGTACCGCCGCCGCCTGTTGTCGTGGGCGGCCGAACGAGTCTGCACATCCTTCCCTCCCCCCATCTGGCAGGCCTTCTGGCAGACGGGCGTGGAAGGTAAGGCGCCGAAAGATGTCGCCCTTTCGCTGGGGATGTCGCTGGGCACGGTCTACCAGTACAAGAGCCGCGTGGTCGCCAGAATCCGCCGCGAGATCGAGGCAGCCGGCTTTGAATGAACCGCAGCCTCGCGCGTACCGCAAACTGTCTACGGCCGACCGGCGCAGGCCGACGGCAAACTTTCTGCAGGAGTTGAGAACATGATTGCACGATCGCGCGACTGCGATGAATCACTTTTGCGGTCCCTTCTGGACGACGACTTGTCCGAGGCCGAACAATCGATGCTGAGCGACCATCTCGATACTTGCGCGGGCTGCCGGCGCACGCTGGAGCAGCTTGCCGCCGGAAGCCGGCTCTGGGACGAGCTCCGCCATCTGGCTCCGGCACCGGGCGCCCCGTCGCCGTCCGGAATGCAGGCCCCAGACACCGCGACGTTTTCCACCCCGCCGGAGCTCCGGCCACCCGACCGCGATCGCACGCTCGACTTCCTCGCGCCCTCGGTCGAGCCGGGTTCGCTCGGCCGCCTGGGTCCCTATGAAGTGACCGACTTGCTGGGCACGGGCGGCTTCGGCATCGTGATCAAGGCATTCGACCCTGCCCTGGGCCGCACGGTCGCCATCAAGGTGCTGGCGCCGCAACTGGCCACGAGCGCGGCGGCGCGCAGCCGATTCGCTCGCGAAGCCCGGGCGGCCGCCGCCGTTGTTCACGATCATGTCGTCGCGATCCACGCCGTCGATTCGTGGAACGGTTTGCCGTACCTCGTCATGCCCGCGATAGCCGGCTGCTCTCTTCAGGATCGCGTCGATCGCGACGGGCCGTTGCAGGTCAAGGAGGTCTTGCGCATCGGTATGCAGACGGCACAGGGCCTGGACGCGGCGCACGCGCAGGGGCTCGTCCATCGCGACGTCAAACCCTCCAACATCCTGCTCGAAAACGGCGTCGAACGGGTCAAGCTCACCGACTTCGGCTTGGCCCGGGCCGTCGACGACGCCAGCCTGACCCAGAGCGGCGTCGTCGCCGGTACTCCCCAGTACATGTCCCCCGAGCAGGCCCGAGGCGAGGCCGTCGATCACCGTTCCGACCTGTTCAGCCTGGGCAGCGTCCTGTATTTCATGTGCGCCGGCCGCCCGCCATTTCGGGCCGACTCGACGCCCGCCGTGCTGCGACGCGTGTGCGACGACCGGCCCCGGCCGCTGCGTGAGGTCAATCCCGAAATCCCGCACTGGCTCGCGGTGATCATCGAGCGACTCCATGCCAAGAACGCCGCCGATCGCTACCAGTCCGCGGCAGAGGTCGCCGAAGTCATGGCCCGATGCCTCGCTGCATTGCAGCGCGGATCGGCGCCCGAGCCATGCCGTCCCATGCCGACGCCGGCTAGGCCAGCACGGCTCGGACGGAAAACGGCGGCGGCCGCTGTCCTGTCGATTCTCGCCGTTGGTGTGGCCGTCGCCTCGATCGCAACCGGCGACTCGCCCGGTCACTCGCTGTTCCCGACAAATCCGCGCTTACGAGCCAGTACCCGTCACGCAACGCTCGTCGGCGAGCCAGGGAAACAGGTCCTCGCCGAACGCTCCACCGACACACCCATCGTCGGCTCGGGCGTTGCTGCCTCAAAAACGTGGGATCTGGCCGATTTCACGCGGATTCAAATCGGCTCGACGTTCCAGGCTCAGATCGCCAGAGGGACCACCTTCAAGATAACCACCACCGCCGACGACAATGTTCTCCCCTTCGTTCGCGTCAGCAAGGAAGGTGAGACCCTGAAGATCGGCTTGGAACCTCGCCGCGGCTTTCAATTCAAAAAGCCGCTCACGGCCGAGATCATGCTCCCCACACTGATCGGTCTCGACATGAGCGGCGCGTCAACGGCCCATCTCAAAGGCTTCGAATCCGAAAAAACACTCACTCTCAACGTGTCCGGCGCCAGCACGCTCGACGGCGCCATCGGCGTCGAAAACGCCGATGTCCTCGTCGACGGGTCCTCCACAATTTCATTGACGGGAAGAGCCGCGTCGGCTCGTCTCTCGGCCGATGGCGCAAGCCAGCTCAAGCTCGCTGAATTCGTCTTGAGCGCCTGTGAGGTCAGCATCGACGGTGCATCACGCGCCGCGGTCAAGGTAAAGTCGGAAAAACCTCTCAAAGCGAAGATCGCCGGCGCCGGCCAGTTGACGGGCTAGGTGCAGGTCGCGAGCATCGCTCTTGAGCTCTCGGAAGCAAGTCAAGCCAAGCTCAGCGGGGCGGCAAGCGACGCGAAGCTCATCGCCGACGGCGCCAGTCAGCTCGATCTCGCCAGCCTGACCCTCCGGTCCGCGGATATCCGGCTCTCGAGCGCCTCCTCGGCCGCGCTCGAGGTCAGTGAAACCTTGAGCTATCACCTGAGCGCCGCCTCTTCCCTGGTCTACTCGGGAAATCCGTCCAAGACCGACGGTACCAAGTCGGGACACTCGTCGATCTCGCACAAACGATGAAAGACGTCCACCCGCTCGTGTTTCACGAAGCAAGACCGTGGGCTCCTCGGCCCACGCCTCCACAGCGGGTCGGCCGATGCCAGGACAATCCAAGGTCGTTGGGGCGCATGGCAAGAATCGTCCATGTCGTACGGCGGGGAAACCCGCCAGTGGGATCGAACTGCGATGAATCACTGACCCGTGAAGCGCGCGGCGGTCGAGGAGATGCTTCCCGACCGTGCGCGTTCAGCCCTCATCCCGGCACGTCGGCGGATCGTCGGTCTGCTCGGAGAAGATCAGCAGATTCCCGCCAGGATCCTTGATCGCGAACTCGCGCCGGCCGTACCAGTACACCTCAGGTCCCCACTCGACGGGCACGCGGCTCCCGAGTGCCCCGTGCAGAGCCCGCACGTCGCTGACATCGAACGAAAGCGTCGCGCCGCCGGCCGATTCACCGGGCGCCGCGCTCCGAGCACTGAACTGCACGCACACCTCGTCGAGCTCAAGCAGTGCAAAACTCGGCGAGTCCTCGGGCCAGAGTAGCCCAATCGTAAAGCCGAGCACTTCCGTGTAGAATGCGATCGTCCGGCTCAAGTCGTCGACGGCCAATCGCGGTGCAACCTTCAAAAAACGCGACATGGATCGACTCCGCTCGCAGCGAAACGAAAGACGCGAGCCCCAGCGAAACCCCGATCTCGACGGCTCATCGCCTCGGGATCAACAGGCCGCTGCATCTTCGAATCGACGATTCGAGACTCCCTGATTATTCACGCTCGCATGGACGGAAACAATTGAAGTCGTTGCGACCAGTTTTGCGTAACCGCCGGCGGTCGGCAGGACTCTGTCTACGTGTTAGGGCACCGGGTGCGCAGTCAACTCGGAAGGGGAGAGGACCATGGGATCCGACAGGGAACATCGTCGGCCGACCACGACAGGTCGACGAATCCGGAGAACCGTATCGCTTGGATTTGAGTCGCTTGAGTCGCGAGCCCTGCTCTCCGGCCCTTACGGGGGCGGGGGTGGCGGCGGCGGAGGGGGTGGCGGCGGCGGGAGTGGAGGCGGTGGCTCGCTGGGTGGCGGGGCCACGGGTGTGACATCGCTGCCAACGTTGACCGGGCCGACCCTGAGCAATCCACTCTCGGGCGTGACGATCTCGGGGACCAACATCCTGTACCGCATGCTGCCGGCAAACACCCCGCCGCCGGCGAAAGCCCCGCGAGGCTTTGGTCTGAACAGCCAGCTTCACCCCACGGGCGTCGTCAGGAAAACCCCCCATTTCTACCCGCTCTACACGGGACCGCATTTGGCGGAGCTCAATGCCGTAAAAGCGAGTGGGGAGCGATCGGCAAACGGCAATTTCACATTCACCGGCACAAACGTCGGCAGGATCAAATCGGGTCCCGCCGTCTACGTCTGGGGAATCGACCGCAACGGAAACCTCGGACCCGGGCCGTTCACCGGCCGGCCGAACATCACGTTCGACGCCGTCGTGATCGTTTCGTTCGACGCTTCGCTGAGACCGACGGCAAGCGTCACCGACCTCGCCAGCGGTAACACGACGGCTCTGCCCGCCGGCTCGGTGAGTATCCACGGCAAGACGATCAAGGTGACCGTCTCCGGCAGCCTCCTCCCCTCGACCGGCCTACCGCCATCGCAATTCCGCTTCAATTACTGGCCGGAGGCCGGCGGAGCGAGCGGTTCTTCCGTCGCAAGCTTTGCGCCCGAATTCACGACGGCGCAGGTCGGATAGTTCTCGTTTGTCGTCCTACGCCGCACGAAGCCTCGACGTGTCCTGTCGCTCGGACACTTTGGGGCTTCGTCCGTATAGGACAGCCGTTGCCCGCGTGGGAAATCACCGGTTTCGCCGCTCTCGGTCGCCCAGGCCCCCCTTGAGCGGCAGCTTTGACTCAACACTCGGCGCAGGCGCAGGCTCGTCTTCGTCGGTTTCTTCGTCGTCCTCAGCCGGCAGGCTTCCTTTGGGCGACGGCAATAGCGAAAGTCCGATCTTCCGCGCCTCGGGCTCAACCTTGAGGATCCGGACCTCGACCTCCTGCCCCGCCTTGACGATATCGGCGACGCGCCGAACCCGGTTTGGCGACAGCTCGGAGATGTGAATCAACCCTTCGATCCCCGGCTCGATCTCCACGAACGCGCCGAAATCCATCAGCCTCGATACCTTGCCGTTGACGACGGCGCCGCGCGGATATTTGACGGCTGCGCTCTCCCACGGGCTGGGCGTGAGCTGCTTCAGTCCCAGGGTCAGCTTGCGTGCAATCTGGTCGATCTTCAGCACCTTCACCTTCACCTGGTCGCCGGTCTTGATCAGGTCGTCCACTTTGGCGAGCCGCGTCCAGCTCATCTCGCCGATCGGCAGCAGGCCGTCGACGCCGCCGATGTCAATGAAGGCGCCGAAGGGCTTGATCGATCGGACGACTCCGTCGCAGACCTGGCCTTCCGCGAGCGCGGCCCAGGTGCGCTCGCGCAGCTCGGCCCGCTCCTGTTCGAGCAGGTCGCGGCGCGAGACGACCAGGTTTTTCTGTCGGGCATGGGCCTCAGTGACGATCGCCTTGAACTTCTGGTTGATGTAAGACGACGCGTCGTCGACCCGGCCCAGGTCAATCTGGCTGATGGGCATGAAGCCGCGGATTCCGTCGACGTCGACCTCGAGCCCCCCCTTGACGGTCTTGGTCACGCGGGCCTCGACAATCACGCCTTTTCGAAGCGTCTCCCAGTCCGCATCGATGGCCGCTCCCTTGAGTCGTAGGAGCTGGACGCCTTCCGTCGGATCGAAACGATCGACAACGACCTCGATGTCCGACCCCGGCGCAGGCAGCTCTCCGGTGAACTGGTCGACCGCGAGCACGCCCTCGCTCTTGCCCCCCAGGTCGACAAAGATGCTCTTTCCGCGCACTCCAATCACCTTACCGGTGCGCAGCCCGGGCCGGCTCTCCTGCCCGCGCTCACTCGCGGGCACATTCTTTCGATCGGCCGCCCGCGCGCGGCGACGACACCTCGAATGTCGCCGCGTCGAAGCCCTGGAGCGCCGCCTCCAGCTCGGCTTCCAACCCGCTGTCCCACTGCCGCTTGAGTGGGATATCGTGCGCTCCGGGATCGTCCCGTTGCTTCAACACCGCATCGAGCTTCGCATCGATGGCGTCGTCATGCTCGCTCTCCGCGTCACGCGACTTCGGATTCACGGCCGCACTCTCGCTTTCGCACGCGAATCAATATCGGCATCGCCCATGGGATCAATTCCAAAAACAAGCGGCTGTGTTCTTCGACAGCAAACCAGCGCAATTCCGCTGTCCGCCGCCTCAGTCTATCGCAGCGCCGTCGCACTCGGCCAGACTGTATAGCGTCGGTCTCTCGATCCCAGGGGAAAATCAACACGTTCTCGTCTCTCTTGCCACCGCAACCACGGCCCAGCCGATGACGAGGCGCCGCTTGACGATTCGCGGATTTCGTCAGCAGGCCGTACGCCCCGCGCCCCGGAGGCCAGATTCCGATGCCCGTGACCACCGGCATGAAAGGTGAAGGATTCTACGATCAGCATTCCTCGCCTCAATACGCCGCGATCTCGTCCGTGCTCCCCTGGCTAGGCGACGCGATCGGCCGGATGGACCTGTCGCGGGCACACGCGCCCGTCGTGGTCGTCGACTACGCATGTTCGGAGGGCCGCAATTCAATCGCCGCGATGCGCGAGATCGTGACCGCGCTGCGCAAGCGGACGGCGCGACCGATCCAGACCGTACACAGCGACTTGCCGACAAACAATTTCAACCAGCTCTTCCTCAACTTGTCGGGCGCTCCCCCCAGGGGATGCCACGAACAGGTCTACTCCTCCGCCGTGGGCGGCTCGATGTTCCAGCAGTTGCTACCATCGCAAACGGTGACAATCGCGACGACGTTCAACGCCATCGGGTATCTCGAGTGCCGACCCCAGACCGATATCGCCAGCTACATCCTCCCGATGGGGCCGGGCCGCTCCCGGCCGGGCGTGACGGTCTCTGCGGCCGAGAAGCGCGCCTACGCTGATCAGGCGGCCGAAGACTTGATCAACTTTTATCGTGCCCGGGCCGAGGAGATCAATGCCGGCGGCGCCTTGCTCGTCGCGAGCTTCGGTACCGGTGAACGATATCGATGCTGCGATGGCCTGTACGACGTCCTCAATGACGCGCTTCTTGACCTCTGTGACACGGGTCGGATCGGCCGGGACGCCTACCGTCGACTGGTGTTTCCGATCTACTACCGCTCTCGGGATGAGCTGATCGCCCCGGTGCTCGGGGACGATTCACCCCTGGCCGGCCGCTTCCGGATCGAGCGAGCGGAAACCATCGAAATCCCGGTCCCGTTCGTGGAGCGATTGGAGCGCTCCGGCGATCTGACGGTCTACGCGGAAGAGTTCACCGGATTCCTCCGCGCGTTCACGGAGCCAATCCTCCGTCAATCGCTCGCCGAGCACGCCAATCTCGACGACTTGCTCGATGCCGTGTACGAGCGAGTTCGCGCCCGCCTGCACGCAAATCCGGCCGACTACGAGTTCCACTACATCCAGGTGGCCGCTCTGCTCACCCGCCTTTGAGCGAATCGAAACCTCGCGCTTCACGCGAGACCAATCTCCGGACGCCCACTCATCGTTTTCGCCCAAGAACAATCGCCGGACGATCCCCCCGCTCGGCTATCGCCGATCTTGCAGCGACTGGGCTTGAATCGCGAGGGCTGGGTCGAGACGGTCCGGCACTTTGGCCGCTGGTTCAAGCGAGCAGCCGCCCGCGTGGATTCGCTGACAGCAGTCGCGGAACGCGCGGGGCTCCGCCGGTTCCAGGACCAGAGCGCCGCGCGGATCGCGTTCCGGTAGCTGGCTGCTTGATCCAGAACGCCTGACGTCCTCATCGTCGCCGCAGCTTTCATTTCGACGGATCGCGCCGCCGCGCGCCCACCACCGTTGCAATAGGCCAGCCCGATCTGAGCAACGCGATCATAGATCGGTCGGATCGTTTCGTCGCCGAGTCACGACGAAGCAAACTCGCCCCGCGATGCCACGTTCGACGCGCCGAACCGGAAACAGGCGCACGGCGGAAAATGGTTTTCCCAAACGGAACATGGATTTCTGGTTTGCTTTCGAAACAGGCGCACGACGGAGGATGGTTTTCCTAAGCGGAACGTGGATGTCTGGTTTGCTCTGGTTGCGCAGCTTTTGCGCTACTTGCGCATCTCCTGCACTACTCTTGCAACTGACTTCGAGCGAGCGACTGTCTTGGTTGTCTCATACTCACCGATCGAGCGGGCCTGTAGTCAAACTGCCCAGTTTTCCAGGGTCAATCCAGGGAACTGGCGGAAGTGGATCAGATTGCGAGTGACGAGGGTCGCTCTCTGCGCAAGGGCGATGCTGGCGATGAGCAGGTCGGCTCGACCGATGCGTTTCAGGTTCTTGATTTGCCGAAGGCTGTCGAACTCGATGGCAGACCGGGCGTCGAAGGGAATGACCACCACACCCCGCAGCTGGCGCTCGGTCTGATCCAGCCTCGATTGGGCCGCCTGGAGCTGGACGCCTTCACTGGCCTTGAGCAGAAAGGCGAAACGCCCTTGCAGGACTTCAATGCGGCTGACGACCGTGGTGGCAACGTCATCCGAGCTTCCCAGCACACGCTTGCTGACCAGCGGCTGCCCCAGAAACCAGAGCGTCAAGATGTCCGTGTCCAGGAGGATCACGGAGCGTCCTCGGGCATGGGCCGACCACGTTGGCGGTAGATCTCCTGGAGCATCTCCTCAACATCGGGATCGCCCTTCCAGACGCCGGTCAAGGCGAGCAAGGACTCCTTGGTGGATGGTTCGGGCGGGGTCCGCAACCAGTGATCGAGAGCGGTCTTGGAGAATCGCCACTCGGAGCCGATCAGACGACCGGGCAGACCACGTGGGCCGACCATGCGGACCACTTCGGCCTCGGCGACCCGAAGGTAGGCGGCGGCCTCGGCTAGGGTCAGCACCTCGGGCCACCCGGCCTCCCGAACCGGCCCTGCCTGGGTCCTGGTGGGGAGCTTCGTTCGAGCCGTTGGTTTCTTTGCGGTCTTTGGTCGTGCCATCGATCATCCTTCCTGCACTGAGCCCGGCTTGCCCTGCCACTACCATGTGATGGTGTATCGATCATACAAGGTGGCTGGAGTTTCGTCCGCAATGTCGATCGTGTCGTTCTTGCCCGCAGCCGCATCGAGGGCGAACGGCTCGCTGTGATAGGGTTCCTCCGGGTCGTAGCGCCTGCCGTGATGGGCGATCACGTCCTTGAGGAACGGGTGGTAGTTAGCGCGTTATACGCTCGGGTCACCTCGCGCACGCCGAAGTAGTTCGCCCAGCCTCGCAATTCCCTGTTCAGCCTTCCGACCATCTCTACCCCGGCGGAATCGTTGGGATGTGTCGCGCGTGGCTCGGCCTGTTCCAACCGGTCGCCCGATCTCCAAAGACGGCGGTTTTCCCCAGGTGTCTGATGGGTCGGCTCCCGCGTACGATTTTTCGAGGCCTCTACAGCGTTCACATCATATTACGGCGTGCTTACGCGCCACACCGCCAAGCGGCGTGTTGTCTCGAAGGCTTCGACGGTTTCGTTACCTCCACCGTCACTTCGATAGCTACCTGCTGGAGCGACCCTTTGGCGGGTACGGGTTTCACCTACTGAAGAACCTCACCTTTTCACGACGCACAGACACCCATTCTCTCCGCGTGATCCACCCATGCCTGCCTCAAACTCGCCAAAACGCTGGGTGTCTTGAATCCTTCCGCGTGGGGATTTCACCTACTGAAGAACCTCACCTTTTCACTGCGCACAGACACCCATTCTCTCCGAGTGATCCACCCATGCCTGCCTCAAACTCGCCAAAACGCTGGGTGTCTTGAATCCTTTGCGAATGCGACAAAACGCTCGGTGTCTTGAATCCTTTGCGATAGCTGACAGCGCCGGCAACCCTGTGAAACTTGTGAAACTATCCTGGGACTATCACGATGACCTGGAGCGGTTTTCGTCGGACGTTTAACAACCTGGACAGGTTGTGTATCCGGAAAGTACTTGTTGAGCTTTCTCATGTGTAATACCACATCGAACAACGACATCTTGGGCCTTACACGACGAGTTGATGACGGTTCGCGTCTTCATCGACTCGGGGTTAAGGAATCCGATCACCAAATTCTTCCTCCGCCCAGAACCAACCTGCGCAATCGTTGCTGAGTCGTTATGGTTGAGTACATCAAGTCGATTATTAATTACGTATCCCAGGAAATGTGGGCAGGTGGTTTTATCCCACCGTCACGGGGAAGTGGTGCCAGCCGGCGAATTCGATCGTCTGCCCTCTCGGCCGAAGACCGCATCAGAACTTCGACTCAAGGAACTTGCGGATTTCTTCGCAGCCGCAGTCGGCGGGTTCTCGGTCATGGACAACCGCGCCATGCGTTCCTGTGCCCCGACGCTCACGTCGCCACATCAACGACCTGCAACCGGCGCACTCAGCACGAGAAACGCCTCGCTCACCGGGCTGGGCACGATGACCCGGACCATCTCTCCGATCGGAGCGCGTTTGAGCCGATCGGGAACGATCGCGTTCGGCTCGAAGAAGACGCTGGTTGGGTTTCCGCCAGCATCTCCAAGCCTGCCGTCGTGCTGGATGAAGTAATTGTGGTTCTGGTCGGACTGCGTGACGAGCCCCCCCGGGGAAATGAAAACCGATTCGCCCGGTAGCGAACTGACCATCTCGCCGGAATTGATCCACATCACGGCTGTGCGTAGCTGCGCCGCCCTGAGCCGGTACCTCGCGGCGGCGGTCGGACTGATGGTCTGATTCCGCGGGACCGTGACGGCCACTCCCTCGCTGGTCACGACAGCCAGGAGCTGCGGGCCCGTCGTGGTCTCCCCCTCCGGAATTTCCACGCGGAGCTCGCGGTCAGAAACCACGCGGAAACCGGCAGCTCGCGAGCCGCCGGCTTGGCCCAGGAACCGCACTGCATTCGTGCGGGCAAACCCCTTGCCGGTAAGCGTGATGATCTCGCCGGATCCGCCCGCTGCGCGGCGAGAACCCTCGAATCAGCGGTGGAACTGCTCGCGCTTCCGACAGGTCGGGTACAGGCGGAGCCACATACCGGAATGGTCCGACCCCCGGGCACGCCGTGATCTCGGGAAGCCTGACGAGCGTGACCGCGGCCGGCCGGTTTGGCCTTGCAACACCAGGGCCGAGCTGCGCGTCCGGCTCGTAAAAGACGATGCCGCCGCGATTGCGGAATTCCAGCAGCGTTCCGCCGCTCTTCACGAAATGCATGGCCGCGTTCGTGCTGTGGACCACGACGCCCCCTTTCTCGATCACCGCGACGCTCTCGGCGCTCGAGACGACACCACCGCTCTGCACCTGATAGAACGTTTCGCCGGCCTCGGCGACGTTGGCTCCTGGTACCGACGACCGGACGGTCTGCACTGTCGCGGGCATCGCCACCGCCACCCCACTCTTGGTGAAGACGGCAACCGTCGCAGCCGCGCCCGGTCGATAGCACTCCGGCACGAGCAATTCGATCTCCTCGTCGGAGATAACCTTGAAGCTCGCTCGCCTCAGCGTGCGGTCGATCGCGAAGACGACACGCCACGTGGTGGCCAGCCCCCTGCCCTTGATCTGCACCGGAATACCAGCCGGTCCCGATTCGGGCGTCATCGAGAAAATCTCCGGTCCCGCCGACGCGACCGGCGGAAGAACCAGGCCGATCAATACAACGAGCGTCCAGGGCAACCGCTGTCGTATGCACATCGGTAAAGCCTCCTCCGTCAGCGGCCGTCGTGTGCCAGCCGCCCCGGACCCGATCGTCGGCTCGACTCGGACAAAAGCCTGCGCACCTGATTGCTCAAACCGGCGTCGCTCGGCTCGACCGCGGCCAGCAGCCTGCGCAGCTGCGGGCCCGATCGGTCGTGCTCCTTCGCTTCCTGGACGATCCCCTGAGCCAGCGCGTAGGCCAGATCGGCGGTCTTGTCCCAGGTTGTAACGGCGGCCAGCTGGCGGGCATTGCTTCGGGTAATGACAAAGAGCGGTGACCCCTGATCGGGCGCGGCATATGGCGAGACGCCTAGCCGCCGCGATAGCGCCGGCAGCTCGTTGATCGGCAGCGCGATCACCACATAGCAGCGCGCCAGAGCGTCGAGCGGCTGTGACCGGACGAGGCCGCGGCCGGCTACGGTGCGCTCCCACTCACGCAGAACATCCGAAGTCCGCGCGGCCTTGTGCAAGATCAACAAGATCGGAAGCTTCGCGCGCTTCGCGGCGGCAAATGCCCGCTCGGCGCCATCGAGTTCGGTCTCGGGCCCGCTCAAGGGCTGCGCGAGGATGTCTGCGAACACTCGGCGATAAACGTCCTTCAGCAAGGGCAGCGGCTGTTCGGACAGCAGCCTGTGAATCTGCACAAGCGTCGAACGACTCCCGCGCTGTTCCAGGCTCTCGCAGGCTTCACGATGGCCAGCGGCAACCTGGACGGCGTTGCCGCGGGCTTCGCGATCGAGCTCCACCGCCCAGCGCGCCTCCGCCAGCAGTTCCTCCGCGCTGGCCGGGCCGGTCAATCCGTGAATGACCCGCCCGTCCGGCGTGCAGAAATAGCTCGCCACGTTCCCGCCGTTCTTTTGCAGGATGCCAAACTGATTGACGACCTCAAAACTGCCAACCTGCTGGTGTGCCGAAACGAAGTGCGCGGCGAAATATCGTGCCACGTTGGGGTCTGACAGGGCGCCCGCCCTGTATGCGCTCGCGTTGTTTCACGTGAATCCGGGATCTTCGAAGTTACCCGAGACGTGAATCAAGAAAACGAGCTTTCCGTCGCGACTGGCCAGGTCGGCGGCCTCCGCGGGTGATCTGGCCCAGGTCAGCGCGGTGTCGAGCGAGCAGTTGGCGGAGCAAACCCTCGCGGCGCCACTGCACGATTCTGGTTCCGGAAGCGTGAGGTCGGCCAGCGCAAACCACGGCTGCTCCGGGAGCACGAATGGCGCGTCCGTTGCGACCGCGCCCGGCGAAAGTGCAAACGGATCGGTGTCGCAAGACACCAATCGCTCGCTTGGCTTCGGCAAGGCCGGCGGCCGCTCTGGCTGCGCGATCGGCGGCGGGCTGCTGGTTTCCGGATTCCCCCCCGCTACGTCGACCGGCGGCGACTTCTCAATGCGAGGTCGAGCGATCAGTTCTTTTTCGACCTGGGTCTCTGAGCTCGGCAGACGGTCGGCTTTCGCGATCCGCACCGCCGCGTGCTCAGGTGGTGTGGACACGTCCTCAGCCGGTGCGGTTTTCGAGGCGACCGGTTGCCCGCTATCTGCCCGTCGCACGCGCTTCGGACCACACGTGCACCAGGTGTACGCCGCCAGCATGACAGCAATTGAAGCACAAAACCCCACGCCCGCGGCATAACCCACGAGCATTCCACGAAGCCAGCCCTGCTGCGACAGTCTCGGCCCCGTCGTCGGCCAGTTCCCAGGAACACTCATGGCGCGCCTCCCATTGAGAGTCGGAACAAGGCTTCGTTCCTTCCTTGGTTACGAACCTCCCGCGCGACGTGTTCGCGGCTAATTCCAGGGAGCGTGAGGCTCCGTCCGAGCCGCGCGAGCGTTTGCCTCTCGCTGAAGGGTGCCGCCCCCAGATCAAGCCAGGCCATTTGGCGCGTTTCTTGCGCGTGGCGCTAACCTTCGACGACGGTGCGCAAGAGCGTGCACCCCATGCGACCGCCGCCCATCAATCCCGTCCGTTCGGCTCCGTCAAGACGCGGTAAAACCCCGGTCGGCGGTCGGCGATTCGGTTCATCTCATGCCATCGCGGCACGCGCACCAGCCGCTTCCGGCGAGCGAGCGACGGATCGATCTGCGCGTACAGGGGTTCGTCGGAATCGGCGCCGGCCTGCGCGAGGCGTCTTCCGCTCGGGTCGACGATCGAGCGACGGCCGATGAATCGGAATCCGCTCTCCTCGCCCACCCGTTTCACGGCCGTCACGTGCGCCGTGTTTTCCATCGGGAAGCAAGACACCCCTCTCTGGTACGAAGGTCGCCGACGCGGGCGTGGAAGAGCTGCAGCACGCGTTGCCCCGTTTGAGTGTCAGGCGCTGAATCGATCCGGGTCCCCGCGGCTGCAATCGTTCCTGACGAGGTGCCAGGCGCGGGCGCGGACGATACACTGACGTTATCAAAGGGACACCGATGGCCGGCACTCGTGAGGTCGGAATGGTCCGTGAGCCCAATCGTAGCCCGCGTCCGTGGCGGAGAATCCTGCGCTTCGGTGTGCGGGGACTGATTGTCCTTGTGCTCGTGATCGGAGCGGGATTGGGATGGGCTGTCCGCCCAGCTCACGTCCAGTGCGATGCTGTGGCGGCGATTCGGAAGGCCGGCGGCTCGGTCAGCTACAACTCGGAGCTCAGCATCGAAAATTATTTGCCGGCCGGACAAACCGCGGGCGCTAACATGGCTCGTCAATCTCCTCGGAGTCGACTATTTCGGTCGCGTCACCGAAGCTTGCGCGGACAATATGTCCGCCGCGACATCCGACGAAGTCATGCCGCAGGTCGGGCGTCTCACGCAAATTAGGTCTTTACGTCTCAGTAATTCGGCCATACGCGACTCCGGTCTGGTGCATCTGAAGGAGATGAAGAATCTCTCCATCCTCATGCTCGACCGGACGAAGGTCTCTGACCTTGGGCTGGCGCAATTGGAGGGGCTGACGAGTCTCTTCTATCTCTACCTTCAGGGCACGCGAGTCACCGACGCCGGGCTGGTGCATTTGAAGGAACTGACGAACCTCTACCAGCTCGATCTCCGCGGCACTCATGTCACCGATGCCGGGCTGGTCCATCTCAACAAGCTGACGAAACTCTCCGTCCTGTGGCTCGGCGACACTCAGGTCACTGGCGCCGGGCTGGTCCATCTGAAGGGATTCATCAATCTCTCCGCCCTCGGGCTCTATTCCACGGGAGTTACCGACGCCGGGCTGGTGCATTTGAAGGGACTGACCAATCTCGCCCACCTCGGACTCGACGGCACTCGAGTCACCGACGCGGGGCTGGTGCATTTGAAGGGACTCACCAATCTCTACGGCCTCGGGCTCGGCGGCACTCGAGTCACCGACGCCGGGCTCGTGCAGCTGAAGGGACTCACCAATCTCGGCGACCTCGCGCTCGACAGCACTCAGATCACCGACGCCGGGCTGGTGCAGCTGAAGGGACTGACCAATCTCTTCCGCCTGGACCTCGGCAACACTCGGGTCACCGACGCCGGGCTGAAGCATCTGGGGGGGCTAACCAATCTCTCTGAGCTCCGGCTCAGCGGCACTCGGGTCACCGACGCCGGGCTGGTGCGTTTGAAAGGGCCGACAAGGCTCCATGACCTCGACCTCAGAGGCGCCGGCATCATCGCGAGGAGCCCGGCCCATTCGACCACGCTCTCTCCGACCTCCGCGTCCGCGAGTCGGAGATCACGGACGCTGGAGTGAATGAGCTCAAGCGGTCGCTTCCCCGCCCGACGATCGACCGTTGACTCAGTACCCTTCCAGGCAGCCCGACGCTTCGCCACGCGTCGGGGTGTGCACGCCGCTCGAGGGGTGTCGCCAGCCCTGGCTCCGATTTAGCCTCCTGGCGGCGAAGAACGTCGCCGGCGCCGGGTGTGTCCTGCCACCCTTGCTTCGGCCCGTAGCCCCGCCATTGGCGCGAGGACTACAGTCGCCCGCGTCACGACGGACCGCGGTCCGTTCACGCTCTTCACGACCGCTATCCGGCTGTCCCGACGGCGACGTTCCTCCGCACGCAATCTCGAATTTCACGGTTTCGTATCTCTTCGCCAGCGATGCGGTCGAAATCATGCTCGCGTCCCAAGAGACTCTCCCCGGCGGCGGCCAGATCAAAATCCTCGGCGGCCTGCCGACCGCCTCCGTCGGAATCTTGACCGGGATCGCCGTTTCCATTATCTCCAATCGCGGGAAAAAGCCCGCGCTGTCGTGACGTCGCGACCGACGCGCCATTCCATTTGGGAAGTTTCGCCGGCATGATCCGCGGAAGGTGCTCAGAATCAGGGGCAGGCTCCTTCGCTGCATGCACGACAGAAGCATCAGATCATCGGCACCACCCGGAATTGTTCCCCCACGAGAGAGATGAGCAATGGCAAGGCGACGCGCGTTCAAACGACCGATGATCGAGGTTCTCGAGCGGCGCCTCGTCTTGAGCGGGGCGATGGCGAGCGTGCGCGAGGGACACGGAACCGCGTTCCCCGGCGAGGAGTACTCGTTTCCGACGAAGTTTCAACTCGACGAGAACGCTCCCACCACCATCGTCTTCACCGGCCCGTCGGGGAATTCCGTCACCGAGGTCCCGACCGCCGTCGGGTTGGGAAGCGTTGGCGCCGAGGTCCCGATGGCGCTCAATCCCAAGAACCTCAACTTTGCCCGAGGGTCGGTTCAGGTCTCGATCTTCCAGACCGAGCAAAGTTCGACGGTCGCTTATCGCGACATTTTTCGACTTCAGATCGCCCCCATTCGGCAGATACACCAACCCACCGGATCGACGACCGAGCAGGTGATCTCCACAGCCGAGACGAATCTCGCCCAGGCAATGCAGAACTACGAAGTCCTGGGCGAAGGCGTGGGTGCGCGCAGAACGTCGCGACGACTTTGGCTCAACTGCAAGCGCTTCGGCAAGATATCGAGGCCATTCAGCAGATGATCGGCCCTGTCGTGAGCGGTAGTGCGAAGGAAGTCGTGCTGGGACAGTTCTCAGGAAAACCCGTGGCGCTCTCCCGCCAGTCTTTGAAGGCTCTCGACAGAGTCTTCGCTAATCTGAATTTCCCAACAACGACCGCTAGCACCGAGCTCGACCCAGACCCCGCTGCGCAACAAACATTGGGCCCGGCGTATGACGCGGTCGGCCAGCCGATGGCGGCTCAACGCAAGCCGTTGGGACCTTACTTCAATCACGGCACCGGTGGAGGAGCCTCCATCGGATGGCCAACCGCAGTCGCAGGCGGCGTACTTGGCTACGTGTTTCACGCCATCAATGTCTCCGGCAAGATTCGCGGGCTGCTTGGGCTGGGACAGGCTGCGACGGCCCTCACCCTACCCCAAGCCGCGTTACTCGGAGCGCTCGCCGCCGTTGTCTCGGACGTGGTCTATCAGGCCTATGAGTCAGACAGTCTCGTCACGATTTATAATGACTTGGTGACAGGCATCGCGAATGCGATTCTGAGCTGGCAGGGCGTCGTCACAGCCGAAAACCAAGCATACCAAGTCTCCCAAACTCAACTCGACGCAAATGGCCTGCCGCTCCTCGAATCGATTCAATCTCCCACCCAGGATACGTCCGCAACTCTCCAGGCGCTTCGCGACGCGGTCAACGCCCCGTTCCAAAGCGAAAACTCGTCCTTGCTTGCTTACGTTCGCAACGACGCCGGAAGCGGGGGCTCGACAGGGACGACATCTCCGAGCTCGAGCTACACCGGAACGTTCTCGGAGATTGACCCCAATGGTGGTCCCAGCTTCACGTCGCCCGCCACCGCGAACCTTGTCACGACGAACGGACAGTTCTCCGGTACCGTCACGATCACCGACTTTCCCTCATACGAAGAGGGGATTGGCTTCATCGACAACGGCACTTCGGCGACCGCAACCTTCACCGGCACGATGGATGCCGAGGGGAATGTCAGCGGGACGTATATGCTCGCTGCCGATACCGCTGGTTCGCAGGGGACCCAGGGGGACTTTGTCGCGACGGTCGATTCTTCCACCCACCGAATTGTGATCAACCTCGTGGATTCGCAGGGTCATCCCGTGGGTGTGACTTTTAGCCTCACGCCATCGTAGCACCGCCGGCGGGTTCTACGTGCTGAACAACCATTTGCACGTGCTCGTGGTGCGTGAGCAACGGGCTGGAAGCGAACAACGAGTGGCGTGACAATGTCCTCGAGGAACCGCCAACATTTCAACGACGGCTGCGGCAATCTCTGATGAGATGAATCGCGGCTTTTGTCATGAATGGACGACATGCTTATGGTCGCAGGCTTGAAAACTGTTGGTGGGTTGCAACCATCATGGCTTTGAAGATCGTCGGGTTAGCCTTGGTCCTGGCCGCCGCCTTCGTATTGCTCAGCCTGAGTTGGCGCTGGGCCAGTCGGCGATGGTCGCTCCCTTGTCCATCGATCCTGGCGTGGTCGCTCGAGAGCAGTTTCTTTCAGCGCTTCAATGGCACTCGGGTCGTCCTGGATCGATTGGGATTACAGCCGGGGCAGAAGGTCCTGGAAATCGGGCCGGGACCGGGGCGACTGCTGATACCGGCCGCAAAACGGGTGTTGCCGGGAGGCGCGGCGGTTGGAGTCGACATCCAAACGGCGATGATCGAACGCCTCAAGCGTCGAGCTCGCGAGGCGGGCATCACGAACCTGGAAACGATCGTCGGTGATGCCAGGGATCCCCATGTCCCAGAATCGAGCTTCGATGTCGTGTTTCTGTGTACGGTCCTGGGCGAGATACCTGAGCGTACTGCCGCGCTGGCACAGTGTTTTCGTGCTCTCAAACCGGGCGGAGTTCTATCGATCTCGGAGATGATCGGCGACCCGCATTACCAGACTCGAGCGGTCGTGCGGCGGCTCGCTGAAGAAGTTGGCTTTCGCTTCGAATCGGTTGAAGGAGGGTGGTGGCTATACACCGCCCAGTTCGTCAAGCCATAGTGGGTCGTCGATCGTTGATTGGGGTTGCGACGATTCGAATTTATCGCCGGCCAAGATACGCCTCGAACGGTGCAACCCGCAATCTCCATGCGACCGCCGCCCATCAATCCCGTCCGCTAGGCTCCGTCAAGACGCGGTAAAACCCCGGTCGGCGGTCGGCGATTCGGTTGATCTCATGCCGTCCCGGCACGCGCACCAGCCGCTTTCGGCGAGCGAGCGACGGATCGATCTCTGCGTACAGGGTTTCCTAGGAATCGGCGCCGGCCTGCGCCAGGCGTCTTCCGCTCGGGTCGACGATCGAGCCACGGCCGATGAATCGGAATCCGCTCTCCTCGCCCACCCGTTTCACGGCCATCACATACACCGTGTTTTCCATCGGGAAGCAAGACACCCACCCTTTCGTCGGGAATCAGTCGTGTCGTGAGCGTCCGTTTCGTCACCGGCCCCCGAGGTAAGGTGGCCGAGATGCCATCCGCAGCGACGATGCGGTGTTCGCGGCCGGACGGAAGCCGTGAGTAGCGCAAACCGGCGTGTCAATAAACTCGCGGTGTCCACGAAAGACGAATGGACGCAGCCCGTTGCAGTACGATGTTCGTTACCCCCCGGAGCTGGCCGCATGCGACGTTCCCCGCGAAGCGACGGCATCACACTGGCCACGCTCGGATTCGGTATCGCGGTGCCCTTGCTCTATTACGGCGCCCAGCTCGTCGCCGCGCCATTCTTCCCCGACTTCAGCGTCCTGGGCACGACGGCCAGCGAGCTGGGGTCCGACCGCTCGACCCGCCCGTGGATCTTGAATGCCGGGGCGATCCTCACGGGGATCGCCGCACTCGTCGGGTCGATCGGGCTCCTGCGAGCGCTGCGTCGGCTCGGCGCCCATCCGATCGTCGCTTGGCTCACGCTGCTCGTGGTCGGGGGGACCGGCCTGTCGAGCCTCTGGGCAGGGATCTTCCCCATGCCCGACCCGAGGCATGTCGGCCACCCGTCATTGCTCATCGCGATGCTCGCGGTGCCGTTCGTCCTGAGCTTCGCGCTGTGGCGGCTCGGGGTCTCCACGGCGATCAAGGCCTACCTCGTAGCCACGATCGGCCTTCTCCTCGTGATGTTCCCGATCATGATGAGGATGATCGATATCCACACGCATAGTTACGGGGGGCTACTGCAACGGATTTTCGCACTGACCGTGTTCGTCCCGATCAGCGTGGGCGCCTATGAACTCGCGAGGCGGATCGGCGATGCGTCTTCGGGCATCGGGACGCCAGACGAGGTGGTAGCTGCCGCTCTGCCCGTGGGCGAGTCGCATCGACCAGGTTATCGGGCACGCGAGCACCAGCGGCCGCGCCCCTGACGAACGATCTCGGCTACCGGCCTGCCCCCTTCCTGGAGGAGGGCGAACGCGATCTGCTCCTCGGCGCAGTGCGCGTCGGTCTGATCGAAACTGTGTCCGCGACCTATCATCGACGGTCGCCCCCTGACGGATAAACTCAACATTCGGGCGCGCGTGACGGAAGCGTTCTATTCCAGCCGCCGTCACCCCGCTGTCGGTCAGACACACCTGCGTCAGACTGGGCAGAGCTGCCAGGTCGTCGAGCATCCGGTCGTCGAACTTTGGCCCGGTTAGAAACAGGCAGCGAAGGCGCGGAAGTCGATGGAGTCGATTGATCTGATGCTGGTCAACCTTCGGCCCAGCCAGTTCGATCTGGACGACACGCTCGAACGGAGCTTTTCCGACGAGTCCGATCAGCCAGCCCGGCCCCGCTGTTTCCCTGAACACCCCGCCTTGAAGACCATCGAGGCCTGCCAAGCAACTCTGCTCAGCCAGAATAAGGCTCGTAGACCGTAACCCGCCAGTATCCCATTATGACGGCAAGCATCGCGACGATGAGAATCAGGCGCGTGATCCGGAATCGCAATTTGCCGCCAGCAAATACCTCGGCCGCTGCCCAAAGTACCGCAGCCGACGCCCAGAGAACGAACAGCAGGACAACCAAGGACAGCGACGCGGCAGTCGATAAGCGATCCAATCCGAACAGGAGCAACAGGATCAAAGGCGGGGTAGTCGCCAGCCAGCGGAGGACGGATCGTGACCACGCACCCCAGGTTTGTGCCGACCGGCTTCGCGCCTCCAAGTCAACGACTCGCCTCTCGAGGGCGTCGATCCGCTCGACCTCGTCCATCGTATGCATTGGAAGGCTGAAAGGAATGGAAGGCCCCATCACGCGCATTGGTCAGAACTGTCGACGCCGACTCTAGATCACCCGTGCCAGGTTCCGGCATCGTTCCGCGCCCGACTGTCCGGGCCGACGATGATTCACGATTTACGGCTTACTCGAAGGGCCGGTTCGCTTCCCTCGGCACATACTCGACGAGCCCACGACAACGCAAGCCCGGATGATCGACCCGCAATCGGCGGAGGGCCTCCTTCGCGAATGCGTAGTTTTGCTGATCGGTCACCGTGTATGGTCCCGGCCACGCACCTCGCGTGCGAAGGTCGTACAAGAACGCCAGATCTCCATCGAGCGCGATCGCCACGATCTCGTGATCGCCACCCGTCAGCACCGCTAGGTGGCCCCCGGGGATTCGCTCGGACCCGATGCTCATGAATCGCCGCCTCGGCAAGCCTATGCGATCCCTACGCGTGATCTCGCAATAGAGAAAGCCCGGTGGCTCAAAGTGGAACGCCACTTCAGCATAGATGGATAAGAAGCCCTGATCGTCGATCGGCACGCGGAGCAAGAGCTCATCGCTGAGACGGGACTTCAGCATGGCGAAGAACAGCCCGAGTATAGCGATAAGTGCGATCAGCCCGCGAAGCGCCCTGATCGGGGACAGGCGCTCCGTCCGCGCACGAGGTGAAGCCGCTGGTTGGCAAGTCTGATTTCTAGTTCACCATTGTCACTTTCATCCATTGTTCCACTCGCGAGTGTCCGCGCCAACTATGGTTCACCCGGGGCGCTTATGGCGGCGGCGGCGGATCGGGCCCGACGGTATGCCAGGGGTAGCGGGCGGCTCGCTCATACTTTCGGCTCATCGCTGCGTGGTAGGCCGCACGCGCTTGCATGTCCTTCTTTTGAATCGGTCGATAGACGTTGAGGAAGGGTTCCGATGATATGGTGAAATTCTCCGGGACGCGCACAATGCACGATCCAGGAGTGGGGAAAACACAATCCTCCAATGGAAATGGCCGTGATGTTGAGCCGGCTGCCGCAACGTGTAGCTGTAGATCGCTCTTCACCATCCGGTTCCATTCCTCTGCTATTCGAGCGTGAGATGCGCACCTTCGTCGATAAGATTCCTCGAGCGGCTCCATACTCGCCCGGAAGATCCTAAGTCCGAAGGAGAAGACACCAGCGATCAATGCCACCGTGATCATCATCCGCCGCACCGTGATCCGCAAGCGAGGCAATGGCATGGCGGTAACCTCCTGGCAATCCTGATCTCTGGAACACCCGTTCCAGCTTCCAGCATCGTCCCGCGCCCGCCCGTCCGCGCCAACTATGGTTCAGGCGTGTCAGAAAGTTCGCTCGAATGCGTCATCGGAACCTGAGCTGGGGTTCCGGAAACACCACACCTAACTCCTCGGGGCTTAGGGCTCATATTTGCTCGGCGAACTGGCGAAGAACGGCAACCGTCCGAACGAGCCTGTGCGTCTCCAGGGTCGCGAGGAATTCGTCCGCGGTCCGGGCCGGGTTCGTAATCCCTGGCGCTGGTGCTTCGCGGTCGCGGTAACCGCCGCGGGAGCGACGTCGAGCAGGCGCACGACGAACTCGGCCGGGTGGGTGCCGGGCCTCGATGCCATACGCGGTCATTTCCAGCGGCTGAGAACACTGCCAGAGAGAACGGAAAAGCAGGCCACTCGTCACTGGCGTGGCGGTCGCGTGAAAAAAGCATTGCAGGGCAGCCAAGGGTCTGGTCTGGCCCGTGATTGGGCGTGTGGTTGCGCAGAGCCCCAGCTTTACAAAGTCTGACAAAACCCCGGTATACCGCTCTCTTCAGGTTGCCCAAAGGTTTTGTAGACCCTGTAACTTCTTGACGCCGGCATTCTGCCCGACTCCGATACGTGTTGAATCAGCAGGACGCGGGCAGCGAGGTGAAAGCCGATCCGGATCAGCCCGATGGATTCAGGGCCGGAGCAGTTCGGACAGACAACAAGAGGTGGCACCATGGAAGTCTCGCGGGTCCAGACGCTCATCCTGTTGTTGATCACTCTCGACTTGCCCGAGTGCCATGCGTACGAGCGGCAACCTCAGGACGACGCCAGGAAGATCACGGTCGCCGTCGTCCAGTCGAAGTCCGCAAGCATCAAGCAGTCCTATAAGTGCCGGATCGACTCGCAGCGCTGCGTCTCGGTCGACTCCCTGGTCGAGGGGCGGCTTGCGGCGATCCTCGTCAAGGAGGGCCAGGCGGTCAAGCAGGGCGATCTGCTGTTCCAGGTCGGACCGCCCAGGGACAAGGAAAAGCCGGAGGCCGAAGACCGGGACAAGGCGGTCTTCATCAATGCACCTTGCGACGGCCTGTTGGTGGGCCGCCTGCCCACCCTGCTGGGCAGCCGTGTTCGCAAGGGCGCGAGCCTGGCGACCTTGTCCGACGACCGCGCGATGTGGGTCCATTTCGACATGCCCGAGAGACGTTACCTCGCATTCATGACCGAACGGGGCAAGGATTGGCGAAGTCCGGAACTTGAGCTCTTCCTGGCGGACCACAGCAAGTATCCTCACACCGGCAAGATCGTTGAGGTCCTGGCCAGCTTCCACAACGAAACCGGTGACATCACATTCCTCGCGGAATTCCCGAACCCGGACGGAGTGCTGCGCCGCGGTCAGACCGGCACATTGTTGATGAACTGAAGAACTGGGACATACGACGCAGTAATGACCCGCGGCCGCGATCTCGGCGGAGGTAACGGGAATCCTCGATCGGCTCCAGAGCAGTGCCCAGACCTGGCGGGCCCGGCTCGAAAAGCTGACAGGTGGGCGCCTGCTCGGCCGATTCTTCGCCGCCAGCCGAGAGCGCCTGCGCGAGGTCGCCGCACGCCTGGGGGTACATCGCCTGGCAAACCTCGCCGGATGCCCGGCGCGATAGCGCAATGGAAGAGCGCGACTCGTTCTCAAGTCTCGACGCGCACTTGAGCGGGCAATTCCCCCGCCCGTTTATGTCTCCACGCGACGGTCCGCCACCTGTCGTGCGTTCCCTGCGCGCCCCGATCGGCCGATTGTCATTCCGCATGCCGCGTGCCCTTGGCGTTGCGTCAGGCCCGCTATAGGGGATCCACGACATCGCGCCGCCGGCGCTGTGCATGTCCTATTATCGAGTTGACAGAGCGTAAGCCGCGTTTCGAATCCAGAAAGACGAGCTACGCCTACGTCCCGTGTGGCATCAAGTGGCAAAGCGCGTTCAGGCGCACATCTTGGTGTGCTTCCTGGCTTATGTACTTCGCAAAATACTTATTGCCGCAACGCCTCGGCCATCCAAAAGGGATCATTTATATGTGGTGCCAACTTCAGGCAGTGATAGACAAGAAGCTCGGGGAACTCGCTATTCCGCGCCTACTATCTGCGGAAGTTGGGCTAGGGCTTGAGTTTCGGCAGGGCGCCTCGCACAATGATGATATCATGCAGCATCTATGGCATTCGCAATGCATTCTATTTATCATTCGTCAGGAGTGTGCTTCCCGCGGGTGCACGAGGGTTGAATTCGGGGCCCAGATGGGGGTTTGAATCGTCATGTGGACGCTGTTCCTTCGACCGGGCGGACGGACTGACCGACCTGGCAATCGGCGCGGTGGAACGGCGCGAGGCTCGGTGAGGCGTTTGCGTCGGCGTTCGGAGCTGGAGAGCTTGGAGACCCGGAGCCTTTGTTCGGTCGGCGGGCACCAAGTTCCGGCGGCGATTGCGCAAGAGCACCGGTCGGCGGCGGCGCTGGTCGGGCCGCAAACGGCTGGCGGGCGGAATCAAGCGGCGGTCGCGCTCGTGCACAACGATGCCGCGAAGAAACAGCGGTCGTTCACGATTGCGCAGGAGAACAAGTTCCTGCCGGGCAAGTGGCGGGTCATCTACGACGCCTCGAGCCTCTTCGGCGCTGGAGCAGAAGGCGCGCAGGAGATCACGTTCACGGGACCGAAGGGCGCCAAGACGTTCATCTCGACGACGGGCGTGGCCGTGCCGGGGTATTTCGGGACGTCCTACTATCAGTTCTCGTCTTGGGGAACATATCAATTCTTGAACAAGAAATTGCTCAGGCTGACCATCACGGGGGGCTCGCCGACTGAGTACCTCAATGAGGGCATCATCGTGATGGGGGGCCAGTTCATGCCGATCCAGTTCCAGAACAACAATCAGTTTGTCGTTTCGGGGCAGGCCTATACACGGATCCCGCTCAATTCGACGATCTTCAACGCATAGAAAAGGTGTCAGGTACCTTTTCGGCTTCTTGTTTTTGTATCAGTTTAGTTCCCGGACCGCGGTCCGCTGGGCGCCGAGCTCGTCAATGGGACCAGGGGTACCGCTCGAGTTCTGGATGGGTGCATTGAATTCGGCTGGTCGGCGCCGAGGAAATCGGCTAGGTTGCGGGCGTTCAAGGATGAACGCCCATGAGCTTCTGCTTTTATCCCAAACACGAATACGCCTGCCCACAGCTCTGCCACTGCCCGCATCTGGGGGGAGCGTCGCTGGGGGCTGTGGTCCATCTGGCTAACCAGAGCGGTGACAGCCTGGACCTGCTGCATCGCCAATTGGACGCAACGCGGAAATCGGTCTCGGACTTGGTGGTCGAGAACGAGGCGCTCAAACGAGAGATCGAGCGTTTGAAACTCGAACTCAAGCACGAGCGTCAGACCAAGTTCGCAACGAATCGCCAGCGACAGGCCCGTGCCGTCCTGAACGAGCCGTCGGAAAGCCCTTCCCAGGTTGAGTCGCGGAAGCGAGGCGCTCCCGTGGGTCATCCAGGCTGGTTTCGCCCCACACCGACCGAGTATGACACGCTCGTCGAGGTGCTGCCTCCGGCGGATTGTCCGCATTGCGGTGGGCCCGTGAGCGTTTACACGTCGCAAGATCCGACCGATCATCTTCAGGAGGATCTTGTCGCGGGGCGTCGCCACGTCACCCTGTTTCGCCATCCTCAGGCCCGCTGTCGATCATGCCGACGCTGGGTGCACAAGGCCGGAGAGGGCGAAATCTCGGCAGCATGATCGGTCCGCGGCTCCGCGCCGCCGCCGTCTATCTGCACACCGACATCGGCATCAGTCTCCGCAAGGTGCCACGCGCGATCGCCGACCTGTTCGATTTTCGCTTCACTCCCGCGGCCCTGATCGGCTTCGAAAAGCTGCTGGCGGCCGACGCCGTGCCGGTAGCCGACGACATCCGCAAGAAGATCGCCGCCAGCGACGGCGCGGTGCATGCGGATGAAACCTATTGGACGCTTGATGGCGAGCGGGCCTATTACTGGGTGCACGCGACGGAAGAATACATCCACTTTCAATTCGACACCACCCGCGCCGGAGAAGTTTCGCGCGAATTGCTGGGAGTCGATTTCGCGGGCACGTTGGTCACCGATTGCTATTCGGCTTACGATGCCCAGGGCGCCAAGGCCAAGCAAAAATGCTTGTCGCACCTCGCTCGCACCGCACGCGACTGGCAGAAACTCACCTCCTCTGACTCGCCGGAATATCGCTTCTTCAAGAGGGTCCAGGAGTGGGTGAAGCGCGGCTGCGAGTTTCATCGGCGCCGTCAGCACCTCTCGCCGCGAAAGCAAGCCGACGAAATGGCTTGGTTGCGGCTGGAACTCAAGCGCTTGCGGAGCTGCTCGCTGGACCACGACAAGGCAACCACGTTGCAAGAGCGGATCAACCGCTATGCGGACTGCTGGCTGGTCTTTCTGGATGATCCCCGCGTGCCGCCGACCAACAATCACGCCGAACGCTGCCTGCGTCCTCTGGTCATCCTCCGGAAGATCACATTCGGGCATCGCACGGAGTGGGGGGCCACGAGGATGGCGCGGCTCATGACGATCCAAGAGACAGCCAAGCGACACGGGCGTCGGGTGCTCGACGTTCTCTATCGACTCGCCACGGTCGCTGGGGAGTTTCCGGATGCCCTCTTACGGTACATCTATGCCGGTCCCGGCATGGCGGGATCCTAACCGCGAGCAAGCCTTACTGCCTGATTGACTCCGAAGTCTCCTGTCGCGCTGACAAACGCAACTGCCGCGGTGCGTGGCACCGCCGCACAACGGCCTCGTGCCGCGCTCCACGCCGCGCTGCGCCGACCGCGGTGCGGCCAGCGCGCCTCCGCGAACAGTTGCCCCGCTGCATTACGATTCACCGCGCCAGCACGGCTGCATCCCACCGCCGCACTGCCCCAACGCTTCCGGTCGCGTGACCGCGAAAAACTCCGGTCCTGGAACTAAACT
>CAWDZZ010000030.1:0-574156 GCA_963806595.1 uncultured Isosphaeraceae bacterium
CGCTTTCCTGGCCCCAGCCAGAATCTCAGCCACGAGCAACACATTCGCAATTGCAAGTCGTCGCGAATACGCACCAGACGTCGAGCCCGCTCAGTCCCGGCAGGCCAATATCAATGAGGGCGACGTCGAGACAAGACTGGGCGGCCGCGGCCAGGCCGGCCGGCCCGTCGTACTCGACACGGACGTGGTGTCCCGTTGGCCCGAGAAGTTAGCCCAAACTCTCGGTCTGGTCGCGGTTGTCGTCAATCACCAGGATGCGGCGTGGTGGTACAGCTCCGATCTCCATGGAGCCAGTCGCGGCGGAGTTTTCTCAGGCAGAGGCAATCGTCGTTTCGCGGCGGGAAAACACATCAAAAACTCGCTTTCCCTGGCCGGGGCCGTCGCTAAATGCCTCAAGAGTTCCGTGGTGCAGCTGCCAGGCTGCGGGCCAAAGCGGAGTCCAACACCGAGGCCGCCGCGCCCATGATCGGGTGCTCCCCTGCCCTGTGTGAACATTTCAAAAATGTGTGGCAAGGCGAGGCGTCGATTCCGATACCGGTATCCCTGATCCGCAAGGCGATCCAGCCGGGACCTTCCGGGCTCTGCCGTCGACGCAAATGAGGCCGCCTGGCTCGGTGTATTTCGCTGCGTTATTAAGCGAATTGATGCAGGACCTGCGTCAATCGTTCCGGATCGCCGTCGAATTCCAGCGGATCGGCTGGCAGCGAAAGCTATGATCTGGTGCCGGCACGATTCGACGTACGACCGGCACGTCTCGATGGCGGCATGGATGGGGTCGGCCAGATTGAGACGGGTGGTTTTCAACTCGACTTTCTTCTCGACGACCCGGCTGACATCGATCAAATCCTCCACGATCCTTGACATCTGGTTCACTTGCCGAAACAGGACCTCGCGGGCCTGGACGGCCAGCGTTGAATCGGCCGCGGCGAGTGCAGTATCTCAACGGCTTGCGGATCGGGGCCGCGGATTGCGCAGTTCGTGGCCAGTGTGGCAAGGAACTCGTCCTTCGCCGGTCGGCTTGCGCAGAGACTCTTCGGCCCCTTGTGCGAGTCGATGTCGACCATCCGATCCCGCGCCTTTGACTTTTTGGCCGGCGACGCGGTACGGATAAACCCGCAATGAGTACCAGCGGCCTTCGAGGTCGCGCACCTCTTCATCGTGCGGCTGACCACTTTCGACGACCTCGCGGATCAATGTTTCGAGGTTGGGCACATTGATCGGCGGCTTGATGTCGCCGATTGGCCGTCCGACATCCGTCTGCAGCAAGTTCAGAGCCCGGTTGGCGGGTAGGGTGACACGACGGATTCGCAGGTCGCTTCCGACCATCACGACGGGAAGGTTCGTGCTGGCGAACAGGTTCACCAGGTCGTCGTTGGACTGTGTCAGCTCGAGGTTGCGCTGTCTGAAGCTGTTCGTTGACCGTGCTCAGCTCTTCATTGGACGACTGGACTTCCTCCTTGGCCGTCTGCAGCTCTTCGTTGGTGCTTTGAAGCTCTTCGTTGCTGGAGAGGATTTCCTCGTTGGCTGAGCGCAGCTCTTCATTCGCGGCGTCCTGCTGCTCAATCATTGACTGGAGGTATTCCTTGGTGGCGTCGAGTTCCTGCCTCAGCTGCGACAGCTCGTCCCGGCCCGGCGCCGGGCGTCCGCAGGCGCAGCGGGAGGGGATGCCGGGGCTCTTGTTTGAGCTCGAGAAACAGGACGAGGAAGCAACCGTCCGTCGCGCCGGTCGGCGTTACAGGCACGACCTCCAGATCAATCTCGCGAGAACTTCCGTCGTTCCGGATCCGAACGTTGGATCTGCGGACGGTCTGGCCAGATTGCATGGCCTCGGCGAGGGCTGCGAAGATCGAGAAACAACCCGTCGCGTGCCATTTTCAGCAGATTGGATGTGGGCTCTCCAGGCGGGGACTCGAGGTAAGGGCTGGTACGGCCGCGGAATTGCACGATATCGAAATGTGCGTTGACGAGCACCGCAGGCGGGGCGAAGCGTCCCGCACGACCCGGTCAGCCTCGCGCTGAAAATCGCCGGCGTGAGATGCGTTGATGCGGTGTGCCGCCCCGTGAACGCGGCGACCGAATTCTGCAAGCCCTCAGACGCAAAATAAGCCGGACGTGCGGGCGCCATTTTCTTGACGTAGATCTTGTTCGATCGATCCACGAGCTCGAAGAGATCTTGATTTTCTCCCACCGTCTCGGCGGTGCCCAGCACGAGAAACCCATGCATGTTCAGCGCGTAGTGAAAGGTGGGAAGTACGCGACGCTGTAGCGGCGAGGCCAGGTAGATCAGTACGTTTCTGCAACTGATGATATCGAGATGTGAAAACGGCGGATCTGATGCCACATTCTGTCGCGCAAAAATGCACATATCCCTAAGCGCTTTGTCGATCCGGTATATATGATTTGCATGCGTGAAGAACCGCTGCAGCCGTTCCGTCGAAACCTCTCCCTCGATGCTCTCGGGATAGACGCCTGCGCGGGCCTTTTCCAGCGATCTCTGGTCGCTCAAGTCGGTGGCAAAAACTTGGATGGGGGGACGCACGGCGTGGTCGTCGTAAAACTCGATCAGAGCCATGGCCAGCGAGTAAGCCTCCTGTCCAGTCGAGCAGCCGGGGACCCACGCTCGGATGGCCGTTGTCGGCGATTTGCTTTGGCTGATGGCGGGAAATACGCGCTCTTTCAGCGAATCAAACAGTTCCGGGATCGCGGAAGAAACTCGTGACGTTGATCAGCAGGTCGTGATACAGCGAATCGACTTCCTCGCCGTCGGACTCGAGCCGTTTGGCGTACTGTGCCACCGTGCAGTCAAAATGCAACGCCATCCGGCGCATGATCCGGCGTTTGAGCGTCGTGTCGCGATACTGGCTGAAGTCAATCCCTGCGACCGCCCGCACCGTTCCCAGAATTTTCTGGAACTGAATCTCATCATCGTTCTCGGCGGAGTGGCTCGCCGCCTCGGCAGCCAGGTAGGGATGACCGGCGATCGTCGCGAGCTGTCTGGCAATCTCGGGAGGGGACAGGACGAAATCCACGCAACCACTCTCCACAGCGTTCTGCGGCATGCCCGCGTGCTGAGCCGACTCCTCATCCTGGGCAAAGGTGATGCCCCCCACGGCCTTGATTTCGCACAGACCCAGGGTCCCATCGGCGCCCGTGCCTGAAAGCACAACAGCGATCGAATGGGCCTGTCGTTCCTCTGCCAACGATCGAAAGAGATAGTCGACCGGTAAGTGAGGCGACGGCATGCTGCCGCGGGACGTCACATGAAGGAGTCCCTGTGTGATCGCCAGGTTGGTATCGGTGCGATAATGTATACGTGGTTCTGGAGCACGGCTTGGCCGTGCCGCGCTTCGTGGACCGGCATCGGCGTGGCCCTGCCGAGCAGCTCGGCCAGCTGGCTTTCATGTTTGGGATCGAGGTGCTGGACCAGCACGAAGGCCATCCCAGTCTCAGCTGGCAGGTTGCCGAGCAACTGCCGGAAGGCGTCGAGGCCCCCAGCCGAAGCGCCGACGCCGACGATCGGAAAAGGATGTGGGCCCGCAGCGTCGTCGGTCTCTCCGCGAGAATGCTGCGGCGCAATCACACTCTCTTCGGCGTGGACGCCCGACTGCCCTTCTACCGGCGGCTCGATGCCCATCGGAAAGACCTCAGGCCGGGTAGCGCCCGCTCGCGTGGCAGGCTTGATCACTCGCAAGTGACGGCCGACCCGCGGTGTCGGTCAGCAAGGGTCCAAGGACAATGTGCTGTTGCGGGCGCTGACGCTCGGCGTGGCTGTCTTCATACGACCAGATCCGGATCTCGAATGCAAATGGGAAGCCAATTGTCGAGACGTTTGGCAGAACGAGGCGATCGGCAGCCGTGGCTTGAGCGCTCGAGGGGGATGTCGGGTTGCGGGCGCTGCGCTTGACGCGCCGAGAGCGACGCGCAGTCATGCCGGTTCGCCGCGCCAGGGCGGCGATGGCAGCGTCACTCGAAACCGGCCCCATATTGACGAGTCTCCGCCTGGGATTGAAGATGCCGGATTGCGGGCGGGCACTCTTTTTTCCGCGACCACGCTCACAGGACATTCCGAGGTTTTTATGAAAACCAAAGATTCCGCGTCCAATCATTCCGACGAAGCGAGCAACCCTCCTCCTCCCCGGGGCCTCTCACGGCGCCAGTTGATCCAGGCCGGCGGCGCGGCCTTCACCACCTTCACCATCGTGCCGCGACACGTGCTGGGCGGGGCGGGATTTGTCGCGCCCAGCGAGAAGATCACTCTGGCCTGCATCGGCTTCGGAACGCAGGCGATCCGGGAGATCGGCGGAATACTCGCCAGCCCCGACGTGCAGATTGTCGCGATGTGTGACGTCGAGAAAGACGGCGTCAACTACCTGGAATGGAGCAAGAACGATATCCGCGACGTGATCCGGCGGGTCATTGACAACCCGACCTGGCGAGAGGGATCGAACCACGTGCCCGGCGGCCGCGACGTGGGCAAGGAGATCGTGGAAGCGTACTACGCGAAGCGCCGGGGCACCGAGCACTACAAGGGATGTGCGACGTACGCCGACTTCCGCGAGCTGCTGGAAAACGAGAAGGACGTGACCGCGGTCAAGGTGATGACGCCGGATCACACCCACGCCCCGATTTCAATCGCGGCCCTGAAGAAGGGAATGAACGTGATGGTGCACAAACCGCTGGCGAATCGCCTGCTCGAAGCGAGGGCCGTCATCGAGGCCGCCCGCTCGAAGAAGATCGCCACTCACTTCCTGCCGGCCAGTGACGGCGCCAGTCAGAAACAGGCATTGGACATGATCAAGATGGGCGCGATCGGCACGCTTCGTGAGATCCACAACTGGTCGATGCGGCCGATGTGGCCCCAGTTTCCGACGCTGCCGGCCGACAAACCTCCTGTCCCGGCGGGCTTTGACTGGACCCTCTGGCTGGGCCCGGCATCGATCGCCCGTATCACCCCAACTACACTCATACCAATTTCCGCGGCTGGTACGAGTTTGGCGGCGGGTCGATCGCCGACATGGGCCACTACAGCCTCTGGCCGATCTTCCAGCTTTTGGAACTGGACTCACCGATCAGCGTGGAATCGACGCCCAGCCACGTCTGCACGGTCTCGGACGCGATCTGCCGGCGGATCAAAAACGACTACTCGTTCCCCGCCGCCTGCACGATTCGCATGAGATTCGCGGCCAAGGGGGAGCGGCCGGCCCTGGATCTTTTCTGGTACGACGGCGGCATCAAGCCGCCGGTGCCCGAAGAACTCATGTCGGAGAACAAGGAACTGCAGGAAGAAGGCATGATGTTCGTCGGCGACAAGGGAAAGATCGTGGGGGGCTTCCGCGGTGAAAACTCGCAGTTGATTCCCGAAGCGAAGATGCGCGCCTTTCGGACGGCGAACAACTTGCCCGAGCCGGCCCCGCGACAGCGCGGCCGCGGGCGGCAAGGGGGCGACCCATCCGCGCGCAATGCCGCGTGGATCAACGCCTTCAAGGGAGGCCCGGCGAGCTACGGCGATTTCCAACTGGCGGGCCCGATCTGCGATACGGTGACCCTGGCCTCGATCTCGCTGCGGCTCGGCGGCCGGAGGCTGCTGTGGGATTCCGCCGGCGCGAAGATCACCAATATCCCCGAGGCCAACAAGTTCCTCACGCGCGAATATCGCCCGGGCTGGGAAATCTAACCAGGAGAAATGCTCATGACTGTGACATCAAGACGAGAGTTTCTGCAGAGGATGGCGGCCTGCTCCGGCGTGGCCGGCTCTTGGCGGCGAACACGGCAGAGCTGCGAGCCAATCCGCTGGGGCTGCCGATTGGAAGCCAGGTGTATCCGGTGCGGGCGATGCTCAACGACTTCCCCGCGTTTGCCAAGCAGATGTCCGAGATTGGCGTGACCAGGCTCGAGCTGTGTTCGCCGATCGGTTACGGCTCTGACTTCGGCGCGCTTGCCGATGGCGCCAAGGTCAGGAAGATCCTCGACGACCACGGCATGAAAGCCGAGAGCTCGCACTTCACGATGGAAGAGCTGCGGAACAGCCAGCAGAAAAGCATCGCCTGGGCGAAGGACGTCGGCATCACGCAGATGATGACCGCGTCCTTGGGCGGTGGCAACGGGCGTAACAACCCGACGCTCGACCAGGTGAAAAAGGCGGCGGACGAGTACAACAAGATTGCCGCCGTGGCGGCCGAGGCCGGCATGCAGCAGGGTCTGCACAACGAGGGCTTCGAGATCTCGATGGTCGACGGCAAGCGGACCTACGACCTGCTGCTGGAGCTACTCGATCCGAAGCTGGTGAAGTTTCAGTTCCAGATGTCGACGATCACGGCCGGGTTCGTGGGCGCCGAGTATTTCCTGAAGTACCCGGGCCGCTTCAGCTCGATGCACCTGCAAGACATCGACATGAACGCCCCGGTGCCGGCCGCGCCGCCAAAGGGCGCGACGGGAAAGCGGGGCGGCAGGCGCGGCCGTCCCCAGGTCGCGGTGGGCCAGGGCACGATCGATTGGGTCAAGACCTTCACCGCCGCGAAGACAGGCGGGGTCAAGAACTACTTCGTCGAGCAAAACTGGGAGCTCACGAAGCAGAGCGTCGCTTTTCTCAAGACCCTGCAGGTGTGATCGCACCCGCGACCTTGCGCGCCTCGGGCTGGGCGCCGAACCAGGTTGATCCGGTATGACCGAGCCGAGGCGCACGGGGATCGCGAAACGATCAAGACGAGCGTCAAGAACAAGCTGGTCGATGTCGCGCGGGCCAATCGTGAGTGGATATTTAACGGATCTAGATATTAGTATAGAAACGTCACAGATTTTAGCAAGTTGAACTCGGAGAACACTTCGTTCGATCGAACCGGCACGCGCCTCGCCCCTGCGATTTGACCGCGGCGGGTTATGTGACCGAATTGGCCCACCGGGCGCCCTCGGCGATCCCCTCCCGAATCCGCCGCTAGATCCGGAGTATGATAGACTACCCTATTGTCGATCACGCCCTCGCCACGACACGCCTGAAGGAGGCGATCTCATGGCCGCTCAAACCGGGGCGGGCACGCGACTGACGGGCGCCTGGCAGCGACCTCGCCCGCATACTCGACGCGAACGGTGCCGTCGGCAGATCGGGCCGGTTCTTGAAGCCCTCGAAGGTCGGCTGCTGCTGGCCGGCATGTCACCGACCAACCCGATGCCCATCGGCGCCAAACCGACCGGGACCCCGACCTCGCATCAACTCGGCGCGGCGTATCAACAAGTCGTGGCGATTCAGACCACGACGCTTCGATCACTGGGCGACTCCGATCGCGAGGTCCAGGCAGCCGGCGCGCAATTCGCCAGCCATGCGGTCTTCGCGATCGAGCAACTGAACGCCGTATTGCGCCAGAGTAAGAACCGGCACGAGGCTGATGCGATTGCGGCCGCCATCCGCCGGGATCGCGATTTGCTCGACCGGGGCGGAGCGGACGCCGCCCGTGAAGAGCAAGGGCTCGACGTGGCCCGTGGCCTCGCAGATCAGCAGGCGAATTCCGACGAGATCTACATCCCAAACGGTGTGTTCACGAGCCTCGCCGAACTGGTCGAGCAGGATCAGTCCACGGGCACGGCGATCTCTCGAAGCGGCCGGAGATCGGAGAATGCCCTCGTCCGCGAGCTCAATAAACTTGGCAACCAATTGACCTCAACCATCCCCGCACGGACGTCGGTCAGGAGCTGACCCGCTTCGCGGGGCCAGAGCCTGGCTTCCTCGTCAGTGGGGAAAACCTACCGAGCGCGCTCGCGTGCGGCGAGAACGGTCGCGTAGCGGAGGCCTTGATCCGCGATCGAGACCGCCCTCACGTCGGGAAACAACTCCGCGACGAGATGAGTGGACACATGGCCCGGAGCCATCTCGATGAAGAGGTTCGCCCCGAGCTCGCGCACGACTTCGAGGGTGTCGTACCAGCGGACCGGATGCGCGACGCCGGTCGCGAGGTCCTGGCGTATGGCCTCGGCGTCGTAGAGGGGGCGAGCGCCGCGATTGCTCAGATACGGGATCGAAGGCGGCCTGAGGGCGAGCCCCGCCATGAGTTGCTGAAGGCGATCCGCGACGGGCTGGAGCAGCGGGCAATGCGACGGGACGCTGACCGCTAGACGCTCGGCGCGGCGCGCACCTTGTTGGCGAGCCTGGGCGGTCGCCGCATCGAGCGCCTTATCGCTCCCGGCGACGACGATCTGCCGAGGCGCGTTGATGTTGGAAACGTAGACCGGGAACTCTGCTGTCCGGATCCGTTCCACGATGCCTTCCACGTGAACCTCGTCGAGGCCCTCGATGGCCGCGAGGCCGTAGCCGCTCGGGAAGGCTTCCTGCATCAGTTCGCCACGCAGACGGACGAGCGGAATGGCATCGGCAAAGGACAGCGTGCCGCAGGTGACCGCGGCGCCGAAGGCGCCGATCGACATGCCGGCCACGGCAGCGGGATGGACGTGTTCGGCCATCAGGGCCCGGGCGGTGGCGACGCCGGCGATCAACAGCGCGGGCTGCACGGCGGCCGTCGAGTGCAGCGCCTCCGAGTTGTCGAGGGCCGCGATATCGACGCCGAGGACGTCGCTCGCCTCCTCGATCGTCCGCGTAACCTCGGCATGCTGCGGAAGATGATGAAGCAGGCCCTCGCTCTGGGCCCCCTGTCCCGGGAACAGGAAGGCGATCGTCATGACACCCCCTCCGACGGAGCACGCGCGGCCGCCATCCAGGGATCGGCCGAAAGACGAGGACCGTCCGGCGTGCGCACCGAGCAGCCGCGCCGGCATCGCGGCGAGATCCGCGAGCGACACGCCACCACGCGGCGTCTCGAGCAGCACGTCGACCCGCGCCGGGGCTGCCGCTTCGGCCAGGACGGCTCGCAGATCGATCGCCTCGTCCCGCCCAAGCCGGTGATCTTGCCGGAGGATCAAATCAAGATCGCTTGACGATGTCGCCGTCGCCACGCCCGTCGCGATCTCGAAGCCGACACTGCCGCCGGGTCCCCAGCGGTGACCGCGGCTCGCCAAGATGGGCGCCACGCGGGCCAGCGCAGCCAGGGCCGGCGCCTCGTCCTTGCGTCTTCGCGCGATGACGTAACGCGATTCGGTCAGTTCTTCGGGCGACAGCCGGTCGGCGATCTCGGCGACCGCCAGAACGGCGGCAAACCGCTCTTGTCGCGCCAGGCCGCGTACGCCGACCGGGATCATACCGTCACGGACATGGCCGCGACGGACGACCACCCAGGGAGTCCGTCAAGCGCCGGCTCGACCCAAGCTGGTACCGACGCGTCCACCGTCAGCGCGATCGGCTCACGTAGCCGGATCAGGTCATGGGTCGTGGCCGGACGGCCAGGCATCACGGCGAGTTCCATTGCTCTGCCAATCTCCTCCGGACCTCGATCGAGGCGGCGCGATTGACCTTCGCTTCGGCATTGTTCAGCCGGCTGGTCAGATCGCCGGGAGTGTTGCGGATATCGACGATCGCCGCGGCCACTCGTTCCTTGACCTTCGCGATCTGCGCGGCCGACGGAGCATCCGCGTCGATCCCGGCGATTAATTCGTGCAGCAAGCCGAGCTTGGCGAACTGCCGGATGTCGTACGCCATCGGAATGACGGTCTTGCCGAGTTCGTCGAGCTCTTCGACCGTCCGCCGCGTGATTCGCGCCGCCGATTCCTTGCGCATGGCCTGGACGATGACCCCGGGGGCATCCAATGCCAGCAGCCGATGGGCCTGATCGCCATGCGCGAGGAGGCCTCCGGACAGGGCTGTGCCGACGATCAGCGCGACGACCGGATGTCCCGCCACGCGGGCCGTCGCATAGGCGTCGGCGGCCGCGGCGAGAGACAGGTGGATGCCCAGCAGTGCCTCGACGCGCCCATAGGCCTGGCTCTGGACATCGACGATGGCGATGATCGGCCGCTTGGCGCCGGAATGATCGGCGGCGATGGCTTCACGCACGTGGTGGGCGAGCGCCCATCCCTCCTCAAGTCCAAGCTCGCCGTGCCGGGCACGAGGGAAGCGATTCTGCGGGTCCGGCACGATCGCGAGTAGCCGCACCCGCTCGCCTCCCCAGGTCGCGTCGGCGACGACCACGCTCCCCAGTCCGGTGTCAACAGGCTGTGCGTTCTCGGCAAATGCCTGGAACCACGTCCGACCGCGGCTCGACAGCGGCGCCGTCGTGCTCATGGCATCTCTCCTTTCGGCCATATCCGCCGCAGCGCAGGCCCGTCCGGCGGCGCCGCCGGATCAATTCTCGCCAAGCTGCGCCTGAACTCTTCAACCTTCTCGCTCCGATGCCGGGCGGGAACGCCACGTGCCGCCAGAGCCTGGATGGTCTGTCGCAGTGCCTTGGCGTCATCCTCGATCAGTGCGTCGGCGAAGCCGGTTTCATATCGCTGCTCGCCGCCGATCAGACTCCAGATCAGATGCTTGTCGCTCGGCGTCCAGCTCGTCGATGCCGGCCTCTTGCTCGATCACCTCGGGGCCGTTCAGTTCGAGCCGCGCCTGCGGGAAGACCACCAGATAGCTGCACAAGCCGGCGGCGATCGACATGCCGCCGAAACAACCGACCATGCCGGTGATGACGCCGATGACCGGCACGTGCCGGCGCAGCGCAATGATCTCGGCATGGATCTCGGCCACCGCAGCCTCGCCGAGATTGGCCTCCTGCAGCCGAACGCCTCCGGTCTCGAGCAGCAGCACCGGCAAGATCGGCTTGCCGCTCTCGCAGTCGCGCCGGGCCAGCGCGAGTGCGCCCGCGATCTTGCTGGCGGAGACTTCCCCCATGCCGCCGCCCTGGAACGCCCCCTCGATCGCCATGACCACGGCGGGCTGGCCGGCGAGCTGACCGCGCGCAATGATGACACCGTCATCCGACTCGGGCACGATCCCCTGAAGCGGAAGCCAGGGCGATTCCAGCCGGTCGAACGGGCCGAGCAGCTCGCGGAAGCTGCCTGGATCGAGAATCGCCCTGGCGCGCTCGCGCGCCCGCATCTCGATGATGCTCAGGCGCGACAGGAAACGCTCGCGGCTCTCCTTGGTGATCGGGTTATCGCCGTGTGTGGCGTGCATCATGACCGCACCTCCTCGGCAGCTTGCTGGAGCCGCAGCGTCACCGTCCCGGGTGTCGCCCCGAAGTCGTTGATCTCCACTTTCGCGGCGCTGTCGAAACCGGAAAAGAACCGGTCGAGCACCGCCTTCCAGACCCGGGCATAGCCGTCGACGCTGGTCCGCACCCGGACCTGGGTGGTCGGCGAGCTGGACGGCTCGATGAGCACTTCCAGGTCACCGGAGCCGACGACGCCGACATGAGCCCGACGCGTCAAGGGCCCCTTTGCCTCATACTCGTAATTCAGTGTTTCCATAACAGGACTCCTGTTGCGAGCTGACGGACCGCGATCCGCGCTCCAGTCGATCGAGAAACAGGGTGACCCCCAGCAGGTCGGCGCTGCCGCCCGGTGAGGCCCACAGCGCCATGAGCTCGGCATGCAGCCGGTGCAGGCGCTCCATGCCGGCCGGCGTTGCCGTCCCGCCCGCGACGAGTACGGCTCGGGCACCCGCCTTGGCCGTCTCGAGCGCAGCCAGGCCGCCGCGATGGAGCAGGCAGGTATCGTCAAGGCGGGACATGATGGCCATGAGGGCGTCGAGTCGCGCACAGTCTTCAGGCACCCCACGGCCACGCGCCGCGCGGAGTGCCGGCAGGCCGACGTGGATCGCATGCGGGAAGGCCGCCTGCGCCTCGCCGCGAGCACCGGCCGCGCCGAATCGCAAGCGGGCCCGCTCGCCGTTGCTCGGCGGGCGGGGGTGGGCAAACCTGTCCGGCAGCCGTGCGAGGGCGGCCGCCGCGGTCGCGATGCGCGTGGCATTTGTCTCCGACCGGCGCCGGGCGGCAGCGGCGACCAGCAAGCCGAGCGCCCAGATCGCGCCGCGGTGTGCGTTGCCGCCACCGGTCGCCACCAGCATGCGCCGCTCCATGTCGCGTCCGATCCGTCCGATCTGTTCGCGCAGCCGCAGCGGCGGCTTCTCGAATGCTGCCGCCCGCGCGATGTCGGCGAACCCGTCCTGCAAGCACTGGGCGGAACGTCGCAGCCGGGCCAGATCCAGATCGTGATGCGCCCCGTTACCTCTGCGGTCCACGAGCGCCGGCTTCGGCGTCAGCTCCGCTTCCTCGATGAGGGAGGAAACGGCCAAGATTGACAGGTCAAGCGGGAACAGATCGCCCCCGTCGATTCTCGGGAACGACTTCTACCGAGCCTGTCATATCGAGGAGTTGATTCATGACGGCTCACCAGCTCCGAAATTTGGCGGGCGGTTGATAGAGCCCGCCGGACCAGGCCACGAGGTCGTCGATGCTGCGCGCCGCCAATAGAGTCCGGCGGGCGTCGGTCCGACGGATTCCCAGGTCCTCGGGAGTCGCCACGACGCCGCGCGAGCGCAACTCGGTGGTGCACTGTTGGTCGGCTCGCAGGCCGACGTCGGTGGCGCCGGCAATCGCCGCGATGGCCGCCTTGCGTTCCTCCAGGCTGTCGGTCTTGCAGAGATAGGCGATGCCTTCCTCGGTCACGACGTGGGTGACGTCGTCGCCGTAAATCATCACCGGCGCGATCGGCATTCCCGCCTTCTTACCGACCGCGATGGCGTCCAGCGTGTCGACGATCGACTGTTGCCCGCCCTTATGGAAGGTCTCGACCACCTGGACCACGAGCTTGCGTCCCCGCGCGGTGGCGCTGGTTCGCGTGATCATGTCTAACCAGGCGGCGCTGGCGTGGCGGCGGCCACGCGCATCGCTGCCCATGTTGGGGGCACCACCGAAGCCGGCCAGCCGCCCCTGGGTGACCGTCGAGGAGTTGCCCTCGCCGTCCATCTGCAGCGTGGACCCGATGAACAGGTCCACCGCATACTGCCCGGCGAGCTGCGCGAGCACGCGGTTCGACCGTAAGCTGCCGTCGTGCCCTGTGAAGAACACGTCCGGGCGGGCGCGGGTGTAGTCCGCCATCCCCACTTCACTCCCGAAGCAGACGACACTTTCCACCCAGCCGCTCTCGATCGCCGGGATGAGGGTGGGGTGAGGGTTCAGGACCCAGTTGCGGCAGATCTTGCCGCGCAGGCCGAGCTTCTCGCCGTACGTCGGCAGCAGCAGCTCGATTGCGGCGGTGTCAAAACCGATTCCGTGATTGAGCGTGGTCACGCCGTGACGCTCGTAGATTCCTCGGATCACCAGCATGGCGATCAGGATTTGCACCTCGCTGATCAGCCTCGGGTCGCGCGTGAATAAAGGCTCGACCTGGAAGGGGCGGTCCGCGGTGACGACGACGTCGACCCAGGACGCCGGGATGTCCACGCGCGGCAGCTCGTCCACGATTTCGTTGACCTGCACGACGACCACCCCGTCGTGGAAAGCCGTCGCCTCGACGATGGTCGGCGTGTCCTCGGTGTTCGGGCCGGTGTAGAGGTTGCCCTGGCGGTCGGCCTGCTCGGCACAAACCAGCGCCACGTCGGGCATCAGGTCCACGAACATCCGTGCGTACAATTCGACATAGGTGTGAATGGCGCCGATCTCGAGCTTTCCGTCCTCGAGCGCTTGCGCCAGGCGTACGCTCTGCGGGCCGGCGAAACAAAAATCGACCTTGCGGGCGATGCCACGGTCGAACAGCGTCAGATGTTCCGGCCGGCTGATGCTCGAGATCAGGAGGTGCAAGTCATGGATCTTTGCCGGATCGACCTGGACGAGCGAACGCGAAAGGAAGTCCGCCTGCTTCTGGTTGTCACCCTCCAGGGCCACGGCGTCGCCGGGTTCGAGGAGCGTCTGCAGTGCCTCGACGATGGCCCCGGTTTCCAGGACATGTCCCTTCATCCACGGAGCGATTCGGGCCAAGCGAGCCGCCTTCTTCGCCCTGCGGCGCGACCAGGGGTCGGTCTGGCCAGCGGACTGAACGGGAGCATTCATCTTGCCTCCTTCCAGCGCGGCATGGCCGCAACCAAGTAGGATGAGCAAAGACGGCGTCCTCCCGCCAGAATGGGGTTTGCTGAAGGCCCCATCTCGGAGGGGGACGCCATGAAGACGCTGTCGCGCTTCGTCGCCAAGTTTACCAGCTTGATCGTTGCCGTGCTCTCCTGCTTCGACCGCGTGATCCAGAAGGGCCCCATCCAGATCGCCAATGAGTGCCGGGTCGAAAACGCTCCGCAGGGCGCGACGCGCCGGGCATGAGGTGTTCAGTGAGAGCCGCTCGCGCCGGACCAGAACCGCGTTCGCGAGACTGTTACCTGCATGACTTGCCCGGAACGCGGTTGGCGAGCACGGGGAGTCGCGCGTAGACTCAGGTTGCTCGCAAGAGGTCCGGGCCTGGCACGCGAGGGGGTCAAGTGACGCAGTGCCGGTCGTTGGCCGGATCTCATCAGGCGTCGATTCGGTCCCGCATGCCGCCAAAGAGAGGGCTGCGCGCCATTTCGGTGGCGAACATGATCGTGCGGGAACCCCATCTCGATGCGACTGACCGCATCGAGTCGCTGGAGGAACGCAGGTTCCAGTCGGATGTCAACGCAGGCGAGATTGTCTTTGACCTGGGCCAGTTTGCGTGCGCCGATGATCGGTATCACAGGCGTAGCGCGTTGCCGAAGCCAGGCCAGAGCCACCTGCGCCGGCGCATGGCCGACCTCACGCGCCACCGCCATGACTTCACGGACCACGGCTTCCTTGCGAGCGTCTGACTTCATGAATTCCTTTATGGATGGGTTGTCCTGCCGGGAGTCCTTGGCTCCGCCCGGCTGCAGTTGCTTGCCGGTCAGCATTCCGCCCGCCAGCGGCGACCAGGCCGTGACGCCCAGACCCAGGTCCGCCGCCATCGGCAGCAGTTCCCTCTCCGGGGTCCGCTCGATCAGGCTATACTCGATCTGCAGCCCGACGAACGGAGTCCACCCCCGCAGCTCGGCCAGAGTGTTGGCCTTCGCGACAACCCAGGCCGGCATGTCGGACACGCCGGCGTAGAGGATTTTTCCCTGCCGCACAAGGTCGTCGAAAGCCCGCATGACTTCTTCGATGGGGGTGATCTGGTCCCAAATGTGCAGCCAGTACAGATCGATGTAATCGCATTTGAGACGATTCAGACTGGCCTCGACCGATTGCATCATGCTCTTGCGCTGATTGCCGGCCGCGTTGGGATCGTTGCCGGGGGCGGCGTTGCTGTACTTGGTCGCCAGCACAACCCGGTCCCGGTGGCCCGACATGAACTCGCCCAGGAACCGTTCGCTTGTACCGTTCGTGTAGACGTTTGCGGTATCGATGAAGTTGCCGCCGGCCTCCAGGAAAGCGTCGTAGATCTTACGGCTCTCATCTTTTGTAGAACCCCAGCCCCAATCCTCGCCGAAGGTCATCGTCCCCAGGCACAGTTCGGAGACTCGAAGGCCGCTTTTGCCCAGCAGTTTGTAGCGCATGTGATTTCTCCTATAGTCAGGGGTCAAGTGCCGTGGCCGGAGTGGATGTACATAGACCCCGGTCACCGAGAATGGACTGATCTCAGAATCGCAAAGCAGGCAAGAATCCCGGATCGTTGACGTCTGTTGAAACACTAACCTCTCGCCAGCGTTCGGCATCGGCTGCGCGGGTCGCCTCGGCCTGGCCAGCGTACTCAACGGCGTCACTGCCCAGCAGGAGATGTGCAGGCACACGATCGCTGGCAGCCAGACGAAGAACGACCTGAGCCACCTTTCCCGGATCGCTGGTCTCGTGGCCCCAGTGAGACTTCAGCATCCCGGCTACCGCGCCCACGGACGCTTCATAATCTGGGATCAGGTCAGGTGTTTCTTTGCTCGCACGAGCGCCCCAGTTCGTCCGCATTCCGCCCGGTTCGAGCGCACACACCTTGACGCCAAAAGGGGCCACTTCCTGGGCCAGGGCCTCGGTGAAACCCCCGACTGCCCACTTGGCGGCATGGTACGCAGCGTTGCCTGCAACGGCCAGGCGCCCGCCCACGGAAGAGATCTGAAGGATGCAGCCGCTCTTCTGCTTCCGCATGATCGGCAGCGCAGCACGGGTCATGTTGACGACGCCGTAGAAGTTGGTGTCGATCAGCGCCTTGAATCTCGCCGAGCTCAACTGCTCGAACGGTGCAATGTCGCCGTAGCCCGCGTTATTCACGACGACATCGAGACGCCCGAACGCGTCGACCGCCGCCTGCACCGCTCTACAGGCCGCGTCCTCATCCGCCACGTCGAGCGGAGCCGTGCGAATCTGATCGCCGTACTTCTGCACCAGATCTTCAAGGCGGCGAGGATCGCGGGCCGTTGCGACGAGGCGATCGCCCGATGCGAGCACGGCGACGGCGATGTTGCGGCCCAATCCGCTTGCGCTGCCGGTCACTAACCACACTCTGGTCGCGGAACCTTCCTTCATCGAACCGTCAGTCATTGATGTTGTTCTGCTCATTGCAAGTCCTCTCCTTCTTGCGAGTTTTCGCTGGAGTGTCCAGTCAGTCACGACTAAGGCGAAACGTCACCGAGATTTTGACGAATGAGCGAGCACTCGCTCATTCAGTAAGCAAAAAAAAGTCACCTGGCGACAGCGTTCCAGAACGCATCAAACCCTGCCTTTGTGTAGCGCTTTGCGTGTGCGGGCTCGCGGGCGATGAAGTCCATTGTCGTATCGGCGATCGCACTCATGATCGCCGACACGAATGACGGGGGCTGGTGGCAGAGGGCTCCACTGCGTGCGCACTCACGCATCATGTCGTTGACCTCTCCAAATGCCTCGGCGAGGAGCTTCTTGCTCTCTTCGGTGATGCGGTCGGAGACCGCCAGTTGCCTCACGGCTCTCCGCTTCAAGGGATGGGCAGAACCCCAACCGACATAGCGAACCCACACGTGGCGCATCCGGTCTCTAAGGCTCTCGCCGGAGGGATAGCCGGTGATCATCGCGTCGCGAATGTCCATCTTGAGTTCCAGATATAACTGGTTCAGCAGCTCGTCCTTGTTGGCGAAGTAAGTAAAGAGCGTGCCTTCCGCCACGCCTGCGGCACTGGCAATCTTTGCGGTCGGCGCGCTCAAGCCGAGCACGGCCACCGCTTCGGTGGCCGCCTCGAGAATCGCGGTCCGCTTGCCTTCGCTGAGAGGGCGTGCCATTTTTCTCCAAAAATGAGTGAGTACTCAGTCATAGCAACAGCCTGTCGAGCGGTCAAGTAGGCAGTCTGTTCCGTCACCGGACCGGGAGCGCCTTCGGTGCCGGCGTTATTGACAGCCACATCCAGGCGTGCAACCGGTGCCACCTGGGTGTTCTGCCTATGCGGTGGAAGCCTTCTCGTGATACGCGGCCGCAAAGACATCCTGCACAAATTTTTCAAACGAAGTCGGTGTGCTGTTCTCCGGCGAACGCGGCTCCTGCGCAGCGACGACTCCTGCGTTGATGGCCTTGTACATCTCGATGTACACCGTGGCCGTCGTCGGCGGAATACCCATTTGCGTCAGCACCTGCTGCACCTGGTCAAAAGGAAACTGCTTGTAACGCAGATCTGGTTTGCCAAGGCCGCGCCCGATCACCGCGGCAACTTCCGCCATCGACAGGTCGCGCTCGCCAAGCAGCTCGCGCGTTTGTTTGCCGGAAAAATCCAGGTCCAGGAGGCGCTTCGCTGCGTAGTCGCCGACGTCGCGCGTCGCGACCATGGGCAGCTTCAGGTCCGGTAGCAGCGCACCTGCGAAGATTCCCAACCGATCTATCATGCCGATCGCCACGAGATTATTCTCCATGAAATACGCGGCACGCAGGTGCAGAACGTTCAAACCGCGGATCGCGTTCAGTTTTTGCTCCGAAGCATGCAGCCCTGCGATTGGCCCGGTGCCCTCCGGAACATGCGCGCCGTAGCTGCTCAAGTGCACCGCGTAGCGCAGGCCCGACTCCTTCACGGCTTTCGCGATCGCATCGCTCTGTCGCTCCTGGTCCTCGCGGGAGGTCACCGGCGGCAACATCAAGTATGCCGCGCGCGCACCGCTCAAGGCTTTGGCAAGAACTGTCGCGTCGTTCACGTTGGCTGTGAACGCTAGGGCGCCGTTGCGCACAAATCGCTGTAGTCGCCCCGGGTCGCGCCCGAGGACGCGCACCTTCTCGCCCTTTGATAGCAGGAAATCGGCGATGATTGAGCCGGTGTGCCCGCTCGCCCCCAGAATCACATACATGGCATTTCTCCTTTGGACGTGAATGTCGCCGCTCGGGACTTCGGAGCGATCTCGCCAAAAAAGGTCTCCGCCCTTTCGGTTAGATCTGCGCTCTGCCGCCATCAATGAATAGTTCGATGCCCGTAACGAAACTGGAGTCATCCGATGCCAGAAACAGCGCTGCCTTGGCAATTTCATCGGCTTGGCCCATGCGCCCCATCGGGATGGTGGACACAATCCTTTCAATAGCGTCCGCAGGCTGCTGACCGATAGCCGGTGTTTCGGTCGGACCAGGGCTAAGGACGTTTGAGCGGATTCGGCGGTCCTTCAGCTCTACGGTCCAGGCTCGCACGAAATTGCGGACGGCAGCCTCGGTCGCGCGATAGACGCCGAAGGCGAGTCAGGCGTTGGTGCCGCCGTCGACCGTCAGGTTCGCACCGTTGATGTATGACGACTCTGGACCGGCGACGAACGCGACGAGCGCAGCCACCTCGTCGGCGTGTCCATACCGATCAAGCGGAACGACCGCCTTCTGGCCAACGGCCCATTCGCCTGAGGCGGGGTTCAGATCGGTGTCAATAGGCCCTGGCTGAACATTGTTGACGGTAATGCCGCGCACTCCGAGCTCACGCGCCAGCCCTTGCGTGAACATCTTGACGGCCCCTTTGGTTGCCGAGTACGGCGCCATGCCGGGCATGAACACGCGCTCGCCCACGCACGAGCCGATCATGATGATTCGCCCGCCGGTCTTCAGGTGCTCGAGCGCCGCCTGCGTCGCGACGAAGACGCCGCGGACGTTGACCGCAAAGACGCGATCGAAGTCCGCGAGGGACGTCTCCTCGACCTTCATCGGAATGACCGTGCCGGCGTTGTTCACCAGCACGTCGAGCCGGCCAAGGGTCGTGACCGTCTTTTCGACGGCGTTCCTGACCGCATCGGCGTCGGCAGCGTCCGCCTGGATCGCGATCGCCTTTCCGCCTGCGCGCTCAATCTCTTTGACAACGGACGCCGCGGCGTCGGCGCCTTTGGAGTAGGTGACGGCGACCTTGGCGCCGTCGGCGGCCAGGCGCTTGGCGATCGCGGCGCCGATGCCGCGCGAACCGCCGGTGACGAGCGCGACCTTGCCTGCCAGTGGTCTTTCACGCGTGCTGCCTGACATGGTGATCTCCTGACTTGAGTTTCTTGTACCGAGCGGTACAATGAAAGTGTAGAGGGCCGGCGATGCCGGTCAAGGGCCGACGACATTTTTTTTGAAGGAGTTCGCCGTGCCGTCGGGGCGCACGCGACAGTTCGACCTGGATCTGGCACTCGACCGGGCACTGGAGGTGTTCTGGGCACGCGGGTACGAGGGTGCCACGCTCCCGGAGCTGACGAGGGCCATGGGGATCAACCGACCGAGCCTCTACGCCGCCTTCGGGAACAAGGAGCAGTTGTTCCGCAAGGCGCTCGACCGTTACCAAACGGGGCCCATGTCGTTCGTGAGCGAGGCCCTGCGCAAGCCGACCGCCCGGGCTGCGGTCGAGGCAATCTTCTCGGGGTTCGTGAGGATGCAGCGCGACCGCGACAAGGCACGGGGGTGCCTGGTCGTGTCCGGGGCACTCGCGTGCGGCGAGGAGGCGGAGACGGTGCGCCGTGAGCTGGCCCAATTGAGGCAAGCGACAGTAACGGCGTTACGGGAGCGGTTGGAGCGGGCCGTGGATGACGGCGACCTGCCGGCGGGGACCGATTGCGCGACGCTCGCGCGGTACGTCGCGACGGTGCTGAACGGCCTGGCAGTTCAGTCGGCCAGCGGGGCGACCGAGAAGGGAGTTGCGACTGGTTTCGGCGCTGGCCATGAAAGCATGGCCGTCTTGACCCATCGCCGCGTCCCTCCTCATGAGCGGAGGGCCAGACTCGACGACATCCGGTGTCCGTCCTCGGGCGGTGTGCGATCCGCGCAGGTATGCGCGTCCCTGTTCGCCCACCCGCCGCGGTGTCCGGCCACCCCGGGTAGCTCGGACGTCATCCCCGCGGCACGGACGAGAACAGGGCGGCGAGCCCCTCGGCCATCGTCGGGTGGGTCAGGATGGCCTCTCGAAGTGCCGTGTAGGGCAGGCCGGCGAGCATCGCGACCTGGACGACGGCCATCACCTCGCCAGCCTCGGCCCCGAACGCGGTGAACCCGAGGATGCGGTCGCCCTCTTCCTCGATCAGCGCCTTGAGGAACCCCCGTGTTTCGGAGAGCGTGTGAGCCCGCAGCACGGCCTCCATTGGGACCTTGGCCAGGCGGTAGCCGACGCCGCGGTCGCGGGCGTCCCGCTCGCTCAGCCCGACGCGGGCCAGCTCCGGGTCGGTGAACAGGCAGAACGGCACCTGCCGCCCGGTCGTCACGCGGTCCCCGCCGGTGAGGTTGGCCAGCACCACGCGGAAGTCGTCCTCGCCGATGTGCGTGAAGTGAGGGCTGCCGGCGCAGTCGCCGGCCGCCCAGACGCCCGCGGCCGTCGTCCGGAGCCGCGCGTCGACCTTGACGTGCCCTGTTTCGTTCGTCTCGACCCCCGCCTTCTCCAGGCCGATGCCGTCGGTGTTCGGCGTGCGCCCCCGGCGACGAGCAGATGCGTCCCCTCGATCACGCCGCGGCCCGTGTGGAGGCGGACGGACTCGCCGGATCGCCCCTCGACGCGATCGACGGCCGTCCTGGTCAGGACCTCGATCCCCTCGTCCCGAAAGAGCCGCTCGATCGCCTCGGTGACGTCCGGGTCCTCGCGATGGATCAGCGTCCCGTTCCGCTCGACGACGGTCACGCGGCTGCCGAACCGGCGGAACGCCTGCGCCAGCTCGAGGCCGACGTAGCCGCCGCCCAGGATCATCAGGTGTCCCGGGACCTGGCCCAGCTCCAGAGCCTCGACGTGGGTCAGCGGGCGAGCCTCCGCGAGCCCAGTGGTGTCGTCCATCCGGGCGCGCAACCCGGTGTCGATGATGACGGTCTGACCGCGGAGCGTCCGGGTCCCGCCCCCGTTGAGCGCCACCGCGATCGTCATGGGCGCAACGAATTGCCCCTGGCCCATGACGAGCTCAGCGCCGCTTTCCCGGTACTTGGCGAGGTGCATTTCGACCAGTCCGTCGACCATCCTCCGCTTGCGATCGCGGCACGGTGGTCATGACGACTTTCCAGTCGCCGCTTGCGATCCCGAACTCGGCGCCGCGGCGGAAATAGTCGGCCACCCTGGCGCCGTGGATGACGTTCTTGCTCGGCAGGCAGGCGATGTTGGGGCACGACCCGCCGACATACCGCCGCTCGACGACTACGGTGCGCCTCCCTTGTGAGGCCAGCGTCCAGGCCAGGAGCTTGCCGGGCGCCCCGCTCCCAGAATGACCACGTCGTATTCCTCGGGTTGCGACATGTTCTTCTCCTTCGAGTGAATCCAGCCAGGGCCACGACGACGGAACATCATCACGGATGCAGCATAACTCCCGGTTGTCAGGAAAGGGCATTTCCCATGGCGGCCGTAGCGACGGCACGGGGCCGTCGGGCCGAGGTCGGTCACCGTCGCCATACGGGACGATTGGGGTGAGTACACAGGCATGCGAGGCGTCATGCTCGCGCACCGGATGATCGCGGAAGCTCGAAACGCGGTTTTTTCACAACTGCCGTCGTCGCCCGCGCGAGACACCTCCCAAGAGCCAAGGAACAGGACCAGGTTTACAGCGCACGCCTTGACAACCACCAAGTCGATGCATATACATCTAGCATGAGCGCCAAACACCACAGCCCAGACGCGGCCCACTGCCTTTGCGGCGCTCTGCGTCAGGCGTCGCGAGCCGTCACCCGGCTCTATGACGAGGAGTTGCGCGGGGTCGGCCTGCGCACAACCCAGTACTCGTTGCTCCACGTCGTCGCGAGGGCGGGACAGGTGCGGCAGGGCGACCTGAGCGGGCTGACGTCGCTTGACGAGACGACGCTGACACGGAACCTTCGCCCCCTGGTGAATGCTCGCTGGATCGCCGTCCGCAGCGGGGACGACCGCCGCGAGAAGCTGATCACGATCACCAAGGCCGGGACAGCCAAGCTGGCCGAGGCCGGTCCCGCGTGGGAGCGGGCGCAGGCGCGGATGCGGGCGAGCTTGCCGCGGGACACATGGGAGCGCCTGCTGGCGGTCCTTCCAGAGCTCGTCAGACTGACGGCGGGAGCTTGAGTTTTTTTGGCCATATAGATGCATATACAAGGTTCTGCGATCGAGTCCCTGTTCGCCCTGGTGGCTTGCGGCCTCGTGGTCTACGGAATGGTCATGGCCGCCGTCACGAGCCGCGAGCTGGGTTTTACGCGGGAGGGAAGTGAGCGATGAAAGGGCGGGTTTTACTTCTTGCCGCTGTTATCGGCCTGGCCGGCTGCGCCGGGTGCCCTTGGAAGTGCCAGCGGCAGCACCGATGCCGGTCACGGTGAGTTATCCCGTCGAGCGGGGCGTCACCGACTTCGCGGACTTCACCGGCCGGACGGCCGCGGTGGATTCCGTCGAGGTGCGGGCGCAGCGTCTCGGGTTACCTCGACTCGGTCAACTTCAAGGAAGGCGCGCTGGTCAAGAAGGACGACAAGCTCTTCGAGATCGACCCCCGGCCGTACCGGGCCGAGCTTGAGCGCGCCAAGGGGACCGTGGCGCAGTTTCAGGCCCGCGTGCACCGGCTGGAGCGAGAGTACCAGCGCGCGAAGATCCTGATCACGCGCGGGGCGGTCGGCCAGGAAGAATATGACCGGTATGAGGGCGATTACCGGGAGGCGGCGGCCAGCCTCGATGTCGCCAAGGCCAACCGCGACCTGGCCGCGCTGAACGTGGAGTACGCGAAAGTCATCGCGCCGGTGAGCGGGCGCATCAGCCGATACGTCGTCACGGTGGGCAACCTGATCCAGTCGGGCGACCAGAACAGCGGCACGCTGCTCACCACCATCGTGTCGGTGGACCCGATGTATGCCTACTTCGACGTGGACGAGCGCACCGTGCTGCGCATCCGGCAGTTGATCCGCGAAGGGAAGGCCAAGTCAGCCGGCCAGACCAGGTGGCCAGTTTCGCTGGGCCTGGCCACTGAAGAGGGATTTCCCCACCACGGCACGATTAATTTCGAGGACAACCAGGTCAATCCGAAAACCGGAACTCTGCGCGTCCGGGGCGTGTTCCCCAACAAGGACGAGGCGCTCTCCCCCGGCTTTTTCGCCCGCGTTCGTGTGCCGATCGGTCAAGCTCACGAGGCCCTGCTGGTGACTGACCGCGCGATCGACACCGACCAGGGCGAGAAGGTCCTCTACATCGTCAACCAGGAGCACGAGGTGGTCTCGCGCCCCGTCCGGCTGGGAGCGATCCACGATGGCCTGCGGGAGATCACAGGCGGGCTGAAGCCGGGCGAGCAGGTGATCGTGAGCGGCTTGCAACAAGTGCGGCCAGGTATGACGGTCGAACCGAAAGTCCTGGACATGCCGAGCTCAAGTTGGAAGTCTGTCAGCGCGGCTTGCGAAGGAAGGGTGATTGTGAGCGGTACCGACCGCCGGCAGATCTGGTGCCGGCCCCCGGCCGGGCACCCAACCCGCGATCGATTATATATTGCAGTATATGTAGTATATTAACATGTTAAGAGCATCGCCGGGTTTAAACGAGTCGGGACAGCGCCTGCGTCGCCGAATGAAAGTGACCAGCCAGCGCTGCTATCATGTTGCTCGATCCAGCGATGAACGCGCAACAAGATGCGGGGCAGTCCTTTTGCGGGAAGGTTTTGATTTTCCCAATTTGTCATGTGCGCGCGCACCGCCCTAGTAACCGGATTCTCGACCTTGATCCCCATCGTGGCACAGGCAAGCGCCAGTTGAGAATCGTCGGTGGCCAGAACGGTCACGCCGCGCAGCCGGCAGCTTTCGAGCAGCACCCCGTCATTGAAATCAACCCCGTGGGACTGCCGAAGAGACAGAGCCCCCGCTGCGACGGCCGCGGTCAGGTCTTCCACGACCAGCGCCTGGCACAGATCGGTGAATTTCGCATCCGCGTCACGTTCCGAGACACCGTAAACGGCAACGAGCACGCGCCACAGCTCGACGAGGTTGACGATACCGGTGACCCAGACTGGGTAGCCCGTGATGTACCGCTCACAAGCCGTCATGGCCGGATGGTCGGCGAGCGAGGCGTACACCAGCAAATTGGAGTCGATCGCTTTCACGAAGGCCTCCTACCAACCGAGCGCGTCCATGTCGACGTCCGCCAGGTCGAGGTGGGTGGGACGATTCATCGAAAGCTTTCGCTCAAGAGCCGCTTGCATCAGGCATCTTTGGCAGGGGCTTCAGATCCCGGTCCAGCTGGGCTTCGAGGGCTGGGTCACGGCTCGTAAGTGGCGCGGTGCTTACGACGTGCAGGATCTTTTCGACACGGCGGACGTAACGTCGGCAAGTCAGCCGCGTCTACTCGAAACCCGACGAACGTGCCGGCGGATTTCCGGGGCTTGAACCAGCACTCGGGTTGGGTCCACGCGACGCCCTGGAGCGCGGGGGTCGAGTCGACAACACTTTTTCGGATGGCGAAAAGCAATTCACCTCCAGCCAGGCGGCCGAGCTTGAATGTGACCTTGCGCCCTGTGCTAGCGGCTGGGACTTCCCCGGAAACCAACTGGCGGAGCCGCGCCGGTCCTTGAGTTCAAACCCCTTGGCCTGGATCAACCGGGTGAGCACGTCCTTCGCGGCCTTGAAATGTCGGTCCTGCCCGATGGCAACCGTTTGGATTGCCTCCACTTTCAGGATCTCCTTTCGCAAAGGAACATTCGATCGGTTCAAGCCAACGTACCGATCCATTCCGTGACTCTAACAATTACTCTATAGAGTATCAAATAGAACTTCCTATAAACTCACCTAACGATAACTTCCGGCCTTGGGCGTGGTAGTGAGCGAAGAGGTCGTGAAAGGAGGCTCACGTGCTGGCGCGTTTCTTCATCGACCGACCGGTCCTGGCATGGGTGATTTCCATCGTGATCATCCTGCTGGGGGCCATCGCGGCGGGCTTCTTGCCAATCGCCGAGTATCCGGAGATCACGCCGCCGACCGTCCGGGTGACAGCCAGCTATCCCGGGGCCAATGCGAACGTCGTAGCCGACACCGTGGCCGCGCCGATCGAGCAGCAGGTCGTTGGCGTGGAAGGGATGATGTACATGTCGTCGCAGAGCAACAACGACGGCTCGTACACCCTCGACGTGACCTTCGAGCTGGGCACCAACGTGAACATGGCCCAGGTGCTGGTGCAGAACCGCGTCGCGATCGCCGAGCCCACGCTCCCCGACGTGGTTCGGACCATCGGCGTGGCGGTCAAGAAACGGTCTCCAGACGTCTTGCTGGGGATCAGTCTGTATTCCGACGACAACCCGGAGACCGGCAGGCCGTATTATGATTCGCTCTACCTGAGCAATTACGCCACGATCCAGATCAAGGACGCCGTGGCCCGGGTGGAGGGCGTCGGCGACGTGACGATCCTCGGCCAGCAAGACTACAGCATGCGGGTCTGGCTGGACCCGGACAAGCTGCAGTCGCGCAATCTGACGGCCGGCGACGTGATCCGGGTCTTGCGCGAGCAGAACGTGCAGGTGGCTGCGGGACGGATCGGCCAGCCGCCGGTCCCCGATGGCCAGGATTTCCAGTACACGATGAGCACCCTCGGCCGGCTGGTCGAGGCCGAGCAGTTCGCGGAGATCATTCTCAATACCGGCGCGGATGGGGAAGTGACCTACCTCAGGGACGTCAGCCGAACCGAACTGGGTGCCCGAAACCAGGACACGCTCGGGCGGCTGGACGGCCGGCCGTCGCCGGCAGTTGTCATCTTTCTGCTGCCAGGCGCTAACGCCCTGAACACCGCCGACGGCATCAAGGCCAAGATGCGCGAGCTGGAAACCCGCTTCCCCAAGGGGCTGCATTACCTCGTCGGCTACGACACCACGCCGTTCATCCGCGAATCCGTGAATGAGGTTTTCCATACGCTGGGCGAGTCCGTCGTCCTGGTTGCCATCGTCATCCTCTTGTTCTTGCAAGACTGGAAAGCCCTGCTCTTGCCCGTGATCGACATGGCGGTGTCGCTGGTGGGGACCTTCGCCGTCATGAGTCTCCTGGGCTTCACGCTGAACAACCTGACGCTCTTCGGGCTGGTGCTGGCCATCGGCCTGGTCGTAGACGACGCCATCGTCGTCCTGGAGAACATCGAGCGTTGGCTGGACAAGGGCCTGCCCGTGCGCGAAGCCACGATCGAGGCGATGAACGAGATCACCGGGCCGATCCTCGCGATGACGCTGGTGCTCAGCTCGGTGCTGGTGCCGAGCGCCTTCCTGGGCGGCATCACTGGCCAGTTCTTCCGCCAGTTCGCCGTGACCATCTCGGTGTCGATGATCATCTCGGCCATCAACGCCATGACCATGACGCCGGCCCGGGCAGCCTGGATTTTTGCCAGCCGTAAGCCAGGCACGCACGGTGACCAGGGGAAAGAAGCGCTGCCGTGGTGGAGCTTCGCCTTGTTCGGCGGGCTCGCAACGGCGTGGCTCCTGGCGCCGGCCTTGGGCGCCTGGCTGGGCTTGCCCGCGGCGGACGAGGGCGCCGAGGCGGCGCCCGGCGGCCTCAAGACCGCACTCTTGACGTGGGGCATCGACCTCGTCCTCTTCCTCCCCGGCGCGGTCGCCGGTGGTGCGATTGGCTGGGTCGTCATCCGGCCGGTGAACTGGGCTCTAGGAAAGTTCTTCAGGGGCTTCAACTGGGTGTTCGAGCGGACGACGCAAGCCTACGGCAGGACCGTTGGCCGGTGCCTCCGCCAGAGCGCGTTCGTGCTGCTGGTCTACGTCGCCTTGATTGGTTTGACGGGCTTCGGCTTTGCCCGCGTCCCCAGCGGATTCGTCCCGATTCAGGACAAGGGCTACCTGGTGGTGAACATCCAGTTGCCCGATTCGGCGTCACTGGAGCGCACGGTCGAGGTGACCGAAGCGGTCGAGAAGATCGCCCTTGATACGCCCGGCGTTGCCCACACGGTGGCCGTCCCGGGGCTGTCGTTCGTCTTGAATGCCAACAGCTCGAATTACGGCAATATGTTCGTGATCTTGAAGCCGTTCCACGAACGGCAGGGCGCCGCGCTGAGCGGCGAGGCCATCACGGGCCGTCTCCGCGCACGCCTCCAGCGAGAGGTGCCGGAGGCCCGCGTGCTCGCCTTCGGGCCGCCCGCGGTGCGGGGCCTTGGCAACGCCGGCGGCTTCAAGCTGATGGTGGAAGCGACCGGCGAACCCAACTTCGACGCGCTCCAGGCCCGCGCGGACGAGCTGGCCGCCAAGGGGAACCAAGAGCCCGGCCTGGTCGGCCTGTTCAACGGCTTCCGCGCCGGACGCCTCAGCTCTACGTGGACATCGACCGGACCAAAGTCCGGACGATGGGGGTGGCGATCACCGATGTCTTCGATGCGCTGCAGGCCTACCTGGGCAGCTACTACGTCAACGACTTCAACCGCTTCGGCCGCACCTGGCAGGTGAACGTCCAGGCCGACGCTCCCTTCCGTAAGGACGCGGAAACCGTCAAACAGCTCAAGGTCCGCAACGCCGATGGTGACATGGTGCCCTTGGGCGCCGTGGTGGACGTCCGCGAGTCGGCCGGCCCGGTCACGATCACACGATATAACATGTTCCCCGCGGCGACGATCACCGGCTCGTGGCAGCCGGGGGTCAGCACCGGCGAGGTCCTCCGGACGATGGAACGGCTATCGGCCCAGGAACTGCCGCGCTCCATGACCTACGAGTGGACCGAGCTCTCCTACTTGCAAAAGCAGGCCACCAAGATCGAGCAGTTCCGGGACCTGCGGCAAAACCCGTTCAGCGCGTTTGTGCTGGGGGCGGTGCTGGTATTCTTCGTGCTGGCCGGGTTGTACGAGAGCTGGTCGATGCCGCTGGCAGTGATCCTGGTCGTGCCGATGTGCTTGCTGAGTGCGCTCGCGGGCACCGCGGTGCGCGGCTTGGACGTCAACATTTTCGTGCAGATCGGCTTCGTGGTCCTGGTCGGCCTGGCGTGCAAGAACGCCATTCTGATCGTCGAGTTTGCCAAGCAACAGCGCGAGTCGGGCAAGTCTCGCGTGGATGCCGTCGTTTCCGCCGCAGTTACCCGGCTGCGGCCGATCGTGATGACCTCGGCGTGCTTTATCCACATGGTGCCGCCGTACTTCGCTGCCGGCGCCGGCGCCGAGATGCGCCGCTCGCTCGGCACTGCCGTCCTCTGGGGCGCCTTCGGGGTGACGCTCTTCGGCATCTTCCTGACGCCGGTCTTCTTCTACGTGGTGGACTGGTTGACCAACCGCAAGGCCCGGCCCGACGCGGCGCCGACCGGCGCGATCCGCGAAGCTCCGGACTGGGCGACGCCGGGAGTGAACCATGCACATAACGGAGTAGCGGCACACGCAAGCCTTGACTTCTTGCACGCTGGGACCGGCGGTAGAAGGAGTTGACCGACTTTCACGTAAACAAGCATAAACACGAGGCACTGAGTGAATCGAGACATTTTGACTCGCGCTAAAAGCTTGGTCGGATACCGTGCGAGCCGCTTGACAATCGCCGATTTCATGCATATACATCTAATATGAAAAGCGAGCACGGCAGTCCGATCAGCTTCATGTGCCTGTGCAACGCGCTGCGGCGGGGTTCGCGGGCCGTGACTGGGTTCATTGAAATCGATTGGACCGGACGAGGAAAACAGCGATGAGGACTCTTCTCTTCTCTTCTCTTCTCTGTCTCTGTCACGCGTTTGGCTCTTGTGCTGAGCGGCGGCTTTTATCACGACCAATCGGGACTCGCGTCCGAAGGAGGTAATCCGATGAATGTCACGCGCATCACGGTTGAACACGTTCGAGTCGTGGCCGACGAACCATTCGAGCAAGTCGTGAAAGCGCTGGAACGGCAAATGGGGCAGTTCAACCCGGAGGTCTACAAGTCGCTTGGCGCAGGGGAAGACGCCGAGAAAGTCAGAGCGAGAATCGAAGCCATGGTGGGGGCGAGCGGCTTCATGCTCTTTCGGACCAGCGATCACGGGGCGCTCCTGCACTTAGCGGGCCAAAAGAAAAAAGCGATCCAGTATCTACTCGGCAATCCGCTTTTCGCCATCCAGATGACGCAGCACGACATCCGGGCCGGCCTGTATGCGCCCCTGCGGGTCTTGATCTACGAGAATGAACACGGAAAGACCTGTGTGGAGTACGACAAGCCGTCGTCGCTCTTCGGACAATTCGGCAACGCGAAGGTCACGGACGTTGCCACCATGCTCGATCGAAAGTTGGAGCAGCTGGTGGCCAAGGCGATTGAATGAAGTTCAAGGGTGCAAGATGAACTTTGTGGAGCGAGCGGCCGTGAAAGCAGTCCAGACCGGCTTCATCGGCATGCTGGAGGGACGTAACTTCGGCAAGCTGCTCGTCCGAGTGGGAGTATCGACTGATGAGTCATCACAGGGTTGCCATCGTTGCGGGCGGTCGCACGCCCTTTGTGAAATCCGGGAAGGCGTTCGCGTCACGCGGCCCCTCCGCGCTCGGAATACATGCTGTGCGCGGGCTGCTCGATCGCCACAACGTCAATCCCGATCGGATCGACGCCATCGCCTTCGGCGTAGTCGTCCCCGAGCGCGGCAAACCGAACCTTGCACGGGAAATCGTCCTGGAAGCAGGCTTGCCGCCAAGCATCGAGGCGCAGACGGTTTCTTCGTACTGCATCACCGGATTACGGACGGCGACCATCATTGCCGACGCGATATCAGACGGAAGGATAACAGCCGGTATCGCAGGCGGCGTCGAATGGCTGAGCGGGTCCGACCCGAGCACATTCAACGAGCCGAGCACAGGCCTCTCCATGGGTCAGCACGCGGAGATCACGCGAAAGGAGTGGGGCACATCGAGAGCGCGCGAGGATGAGATTGCGCTTGCGAGTCACCGCCGCGCGGTGGCAGCGCGCGAACGGCTCGCAGAAGAGATTTTGCCGCTCGATGAGATCGCTGGCGATACGGGCCCGCGGCCCGATACATCGCTGGAACGCCTTGGTACGCTAAAGCCGGCGTTCGATGCCGATGGAACGATCACCGCCGGCAATTCGTCACCCATCACCGACGGGGCATCGGCCGTGTTGTTAATGAGCGAGAAGCGCGCGCGACAGGAGGGCCGGGTGCCGCTGGCCTTCATTGAGGCCATGGAGTACGCAGCGCTTCATCCCGACCTTGGGCTGCTCATGGCCCCCGCCATCGCAGTACCGCGATTGCTCGACCGCGTCGGTCTGCGACTCAATGACATCGATCTGATCGAGATCCACGAAGCGTTTGCCGCCCAGGTGCTGGCAAACGCCGCCGCATGGGAGCAAGGCTGGAAAGGCCCCGCCACCGATCCGGTGAACTGGGATCGGGTCAACGTCAATGGAAGCTCGATCGCCAGCGGGCATCCTTGGTCCGCAACCGGCGGACGGATTCTCACCACCCTGGCCTACGAGATGGCGCACCGCAAGGCGCGTTATGGACTCATCAGCATGTGTGCGGCAGGGGCCATGGCAGGGGCATTTCTGCTCACGCGGGCGTGAGACTGAGAGAACCAGCCAACTGCATCCGTTCTCCAGCGACACGCTCTGCCGCAGCAGGTCGGTGACGGTCGCCACCCGGAATGAGTGGGGCGAGAAAGGCCCGAGCAATCGAGCCGCCTTGAGTCGCCCTTCCATCGTCCGGCAGGCGTCAATCCCGGTCGTCGCGTTCTGGGAAATTTGTGTATTCGTCTTGCGAAAAGCAGTGTGGAATGAAGCTTTCGAGATCATGGCGAAGATAGATCGCCATGCGCGAATATCTACCTCGGGTTCCAGAATTTACGCCTTCGAAGCTTTGCCAAGCAGTTCCGCGCGCTGCGGCACTCGGCGTGATGGACGTTTTTTGCGGCTATCTGTCACCTTGCACTCCAGGTCGTCGCGCTCATCGTGGACCCTCAGAGTGTACTCATAGAGCAGGCCGAGCAATTTCCTCAGTCGTACGTTCTCGTCGGTGAGCTCCTGTACCCTTTCCCACAGCAGAGAATCAGCCGGTGCCTGCTCAGTGGTCTCCCCTTCGAGCGTTGGTATCGACTGGGTGGGTTTCCGGGCGGCCTCGGATTTTCCATAAGCCTGGCGCAGGGTTCGCTTGGCCGCCAAGAACTGTATGAAAGCCGACCGCAGTTCCTGATGCTCAACCTTCACCTTGCATCCTCCTTACCGCACGCGCTCCTGGAATGAGCTCGGGAGATTCCGAAATCCTTGGCGCGTTCGCCGAGCCCCTCTTTGATATTCAGCAACTAAGCTGCACACGTTGTCATAATCTGCGATGCATCCGATGAATACGTGTTCCTCGATGGTTCAGAACGTCGGATGTAGCCCAAAAGAAAAAGCCGACACCGTCAGACACCCCGCGAGTATCCGACCATTTCGGCCAACTTCTCAACGCGCTCCTGGCACGGCCAGGTTGCCCTTCATCAAGTCGTCCGACACGATCCGGTCTGGGTTTTTCGGCGACCGGGATCCGTGCGCACTGCCTCCGGTGAGCCCTCATTGTGCTAATCGGGAACTGAAATGCAAGGCACAGCCTTTCCTTTTCTATTTAAGGCGGTTTCATTCACAAAGTCTTGCCAGGATCTACACAATTCGGGGTCGCCGGCGATCGCTACTCGAAGAATCTGGATGAGTGGCTCGATGATTGTTCCGATCAATTCGAAAGGATGTCCGCAGGGCAGATGGCTTGCGGGCCTCACTCGCCACAGCCCGCCTCGTCGATGCCGCCATGGCCGCCAGGTTAATCGCGGAACCTCGAACGATCGCCAATTGCCTGACGTCGTGACACACGGGCGGGTCCGTTCGACATATAGGTTCCAGGGAGACATCACTGGGTCCGCGGTCCGCGGATCGAGGTCGACCGGGAGGGGCAACATGAGCCGACAGGCCACACGATCCCAGCGCGACTGGCTCGAGGACGAGATCGCTGCATGGCAGACTTTGGGACTCGTTGAGGCCGAACAAGGGCGGGTGCTACTGGGGCTTTACGAATCCCCGGACTCATTCAGTGCCCGGCAGCAATCCCGGGGGCTATTCACGTTGCTGGCCCTGGCGGCGACCTTCGTGGGACTCGGCGTCTTGCTGCTCGTCGGCTACAACTGGGACCAATTGTCGGCGCCCTTGAAGGTGACCGCGATCTTCGCGGCGCTGTGCGGGACGTATCACGCGGGGTTCTGGCTCCGATATCGGCTCGGCTGGCGGCGACTCTCCGAGGTCGTGTTCTTTCTGGGATGCCTCTTCTTTGGGGCGTCCATCTGGCTGCTGGCGCAGATTTTCCACATCAGCTCCAGCAACTACGACGCCCTGTGGTGGTGGGCCATCGGCGTGCTGCCGTTTGCACTCTTGCTGGACACGGTTTTGCTCCATCTCCTCCTTGCCGGGCTACTCGCGCTCTGGGTCGGGTTTGAGGTCCTGTCGCTCGACCGATTGATCTGGGGGATACCCAACGGGGGTTACTCGCTGCCACTCCTCGCCGCGCCCGGGCTGTGGTGGGCGTATCGGAAGAAAGAGCCGATGGCCGTGGCAATCTACGTGGCGGTTTTCGCCTGGTGGGTGGTGCTGCAGCCGATCGCATGGAAGCTGCCTGCCAACCCGACGTTTTTCATCGGGGCAATCGGCTCGCTGCTGCTCTCGGTGGCGGCGCTGCACCCGCGGCGCAGCCCACTGGCAATCCCGTTTCGGTTTTACGGGGTCGCACTCGTGGGGGCGACCCTCGTGCCGCTCAGCTTCCACCAGTTCAACGAGCACATCGCCGGAAGCCTCGGCCTGCAACCGAGCGGCGGCGTCGAGCAGATGATCCTGATCCTGGTGCTGGCGGCCGCGGCGTTGAGCGCGGCGTTTTTCTTGCAGCGAGGCTCGGGTGGCGACCCAGACCGGAATCCCCATTCGCTGCTCGAGTCGTCATGGGAGATCTTGCAGCGGCACGGGATTCCGTTCGGATTCCTCGGGCTGTTTGCATTCCTGTCGGTTTATCAGTCGACGACAAGGGAGGCGTGGCTGCCGACAATCGCGGCCAACGTGTCCATGGTTGTACTGGCACTCGTGCTGCTTCGTCTCGGCTTGACGGAGGATCGCGGCCGGCCATTCGCGGTGGGGGTCATCTATCTGCTGCTCTGGGCGGTCTTACGCTACATCGATCTGTTCGGCGCGTTCGGCGGGATGCTCGGCGCATCCCTCATGTTCTTCCTGTGCGGGGGAGCAATGCTGGGCGTGGCGCTGTACTGGCGGAACCGGAAGGCGGTGTCTCTTGCATGATCATCGGGAATCGCGACCGCTTGCTCCCGAGCCCGAGCTGTCGCTCACGGAGCTCGGCGTCGGCACCGAGAAGACGGCGAGCGGCCCGTTTGCACCTGCCGGCCGATTCGAGCGAATGGCCATCGTCGCGGCGATGGCGTTTCAGCTCCTGATCCTCGTCGGGATGATTCTCGGCAAAACGGTGCCGTACCTGGGCGCGGAAACGGTGTTGCTGCGGGTCGAGCCGGTCGACCCTCGCGACCTGTTCCGGGGCGATTACGTGACGCTCGGCTACGACATCAGCCGGATACCCGGCGGGAGATTTCAGGCGGGCGAGCCGGTGTTCGTGACGCTGGTGGCCGAAGCCGATGGCCGCCACTATCGCGCGGGCGAGTTCCGCGACGGGCCGCCGGATTCCGGCCTGTACATCCGGGGAACGGCCGGATACCAAGGCCGGGCGAACTACGGCATCGAATCCTATTACGTCCAGGAGGGAACGGGTCATGACTATGAAAACGCGGTTCGCAACCGCAATCTCTCGGCGATGATCGCGCTCGACCGCAATGGCTACGCAAGACTCCAGCGGCTGGTCGTCGAGTAAGACGCGCTCTGCTTTCCGCGCTGGACGATCCGCACCCGTGATCCGTTCGATCTACTGCGGTCGAGAAGGATCACACATCCGCGCGGGCTGTTGTCATTCGAGCCGCGCAGGAGTTCGTCCACCGAAAACTCGACGACCGCGGTACCGCAATCGGCGGCGCCGTAGTAGACGAGGAATGAATTGCCGGTTGCGACGATGCCGGTGGGGAAGACCACATCCGGCACGAACCCCTGGCGCTCGAAATCGGCCGAGGGCTCGAAGATCGAGGCCGCGGTGCGGCGGAGAATCTTGGCGGGATCTTCGGGATCGAGCAGCAAGCGCCGGTGGAATACATGCCGACCTCGCCGGGCCGAGTCGGCCGGCGGTTGCCGTGATAGATTTCCAGCCAGCCGCCGGAGACGCGCACAGGGGGCGTGCCCGCCCCGACGCGGCCGGTCTCCCATTCCGAGCCACCGCCGTGCAGGCATTCGTGCCGACCCCAATGAATCAGGTCCGGCGACCGGCCGACCCACATCTCCGGGCGGCAGAACGGCGTCGCCGCGTTCGGGCGATGGAGCGCGACGTACTGCCCATCGATGGGCTCCGGGAACAGGACGACGTCCTTGTTCTCGGGGCAGAAGATCATCCCGTGACGGTCAAATCGGCGAAAGTCGGCGGTCGAGGCCAACGCTGTGCCTGCGCCATGGCGCGAGACCGCGACGTACGTGAAGTAATACCGGCCGCCAATCGCGGTGATCCGCGGATCTTCCACCCCGAACTCCTCGAGCTCGGTTTCCGGCAGGAACCGCGCGTCCGTGACCGCGCCTGCCGACCGGCCGTCGCCGCACCGCACGACTCGCAAGTGCGAGATGAACGTCAGCCGCACCAGGTCGTCGGCCTTGCGCCTGACCACGCGGGGATCGATGACTTCGACCGCGTCGTCGGGCACCCAGTCGATCACCGGTCCCGCGGCGGGAGCCCAGCGCGGCAGCGCGGTGAACCCAGGCCGGCGCTCGCGCGGCGCTCTGCCACCCGCACCAGCAGGACGACCTGGCCCTCGTGGACGATCGCGCCGGGGTTGAAAACCCCAACGACCTCGAAATCATCACGCAGCGGCTTCAAATCGCCGGGACTCAGAAGCAGCCGTGTGAAATGCCTCTTCAACAGCATCGCAGGTTCCCTCCCGTTCCTTCTCTCCCCTGCCCTCTGCTTCCCTTCCCTGGCAACCCTACGCCTGAGCCAGGCGGTCGGCGGCGCAGGCGATCGCCAGCGAGTCGCGTCCGTTGTCCTCGTTGATTTTCCGGTGGTGAGAACGGTCGCGGATCCAGGCGATCTGGTCGGCCACGAACGCGCAGGAGCTCGCCATAGCGGTGCGACTTGATCGTCCCCTGGCCCCAGGTCAGCTCGATCATCTGGTAGATGTCGAGGCGCTTGTGCCGGCCCTCGCAGGCGCGGTCGCCGGGTGAGTAGGTGTTTGAAACATCGAGCCGGGCGTGTGGGAACTGGTCGCAGAGGGCCCGGGTCGCCGCCTCGTCGGCGATGGCATGGATCCGCACGCGGGTGGGCACCCAGTCGTAGAGGGTGACGTCGCCGCGCTCAAACACCAGTCGCAGCTCTTGCCGGTCCATCCGGCCTGCCTGGTGAAAGCCGTGATAAAAGTTGACAAGAGTGGTCGGTCCGTAGCGCATGGTGCACTGAACGTGTTCCTCGATGGGTGGCGAAGAATTGAGACGGATGCCCCGCTGCGCGGCGGCGACCGTGCCGGAGCCTAGCCAGCCGGCGAACATGTCGAAAAAGTGCACGCCATGCTCGATGAAGATCCCGCCGCTCTTCGCGCGGTCCCAGAACCAGTGGGAGGGGGGCAGGTTTTCGTCGGAGGCGTAGTTTTCGAAATAACCGTGAAGCAGCTCGCCGAGTGTTTGCGAGCGGATCAAGCGGGCAACGGCGTCGAACACCGGGTTGTAGCGCTGCATGAGATTCGCAGCCAGCAGCCGGTCGTGTTTCCTCGCGGCCGCGATCATCGAATCGGCCTGTTCGAGCGTGATCGCCAGCGGTTTTTCGCAGAGGACGTGCTTGCCGGCCTCGAGCGCCGCGATTGCCTGGGGATGGTGCAAGAATGGCGGCGTGGCGATGTAGACGAGATCGACGTCGTCGCGCGCCAGCAGCTGGCTGATGTCTTCGATGTCGGGGATGCCAAACCGCGCGCCGGCGGCCACGGCGGCCGGACGGGCGGTTCCCGCCATCGCGATCAGCTTCACGCCCGGCACCTGGACAAACTGCTGCAGCGCGTACAGCCCGAAACCCCCACAGCCGATCACGCCCAGCCCGATTTCACCTGCGCTCATGGACACTCCATGTTTGAGCAATGACGCGACATCGGGTTAGCCCCGAACGGCCGGGACCGTGATCTCCCTATCGCTCTCCCGGCGGAGCTTGCGCTCACCCGCGAAATTTCCACCAATCGGTCCGGTCGCCGCGTTTCCACGGCTCGCCGGCCCCTGGATTCTGACGTAGAACGGCCGCAATGAACAGCGCGCACTGTTTCGCAGCCGTCCGAAACGCCCTTTCGCGCCATCTCTGCGATCGGGCCGATCTCACGAACCGTCGCCGGGTCGCGGCGCGTCATCCAGTCGTATTGCTGCTTTCTACGAATTGGTTACGTGCCATCGCCGCCGGGTCAGAGGGGCGGCGGGGGCAGGTCGAGCTCCTGTTTGGCTTCCTCGAGGAGAGCGCTCAACTGGGCCCGTCCTTCCCACAAGAGGGAAGTGGCGAAGCGTTCAAGCTCGTCGGCGCCCAGCAGGCCGATCTCGACGAGCGAGTGCGAAAACTCGGCGAGAGTGGCGACACCCCCGGATGCGGGGCTGGCATGTTCCTGACGTCCGGTCGACTCGAAATCGACGTCCCGCGTGGGGACGACGGTCTCGTTCTCATGAACGTCCCGCGCTGGATGGTCGCCAGCGCTCATCGGCTCATTGCCGGCGGGTATGCCAGTGCCTCCTGTCGCAGCCGTGTCTGACCGCCGGCGCGGCGGTCGATCGCCCCTGTGTTTGCGCGGGCGGTGCCGAGCGAAGCTGGCTGGATTATAGACGGATCGAAGCAAGAAATGTAGGAAGCATAGATTGGAGTTATTCCGATTCAAATGGGCGTCGAAGATGGCGAAAGCACGCCCGTGGATCAGAGGACTTATCCGTCGAGCGATCGCGTATCATCAGGTGGGCGGGTGATCGACGTGATCGCGTGGAGCCTCGTCTGGTCATGCGGAGACCAATGTCTTACCCGCGGATGCAACTGCCGCGAAGGGCTGCGCAAAGTGGTTTGATGACCGTCGCTTGAGGCTCCATGCGTGCTATTCGCCTCGAGGCCGGAATCGACAGTCGCCTGGACGGGCAGCGCGGTGAGCACGGATATGAAGAGGCCTCGGCTATGAGCGACACGGCTCGGATTCTTTGCTTCCCGTTGCTCATCATTGGCGCGGTCCTCGTTTCCCGGCGGTGGCCCCGCGCCATGCGACGGGCCTCTCGGTGCCTCGCGGTCGCGAGCGGTTTCGCGCTCCTGTGCATCATCGCGACGGGCTGGCTACACCGGCCAGCGTCGGTCGCCGCGACCCACAAGTGGATGTCCCACGGCCTCATGATCCTCGACTGGAACGCAATCCCGCTCGCGGTCGGCGAAGCTTTGGCCCGCTACAGTGGGCGTCCCCTCGCCACTGCCGCGCGGGTCTTTGGGCTCCTCTGCTTCTTATTCGTCGTATTTCTGGCTTCGATCACCGGCTACGTGGGTCCGTCATATGGGCCAATCGACGCCATGAATTTCCACCGGTTTCAAGTGCTCCACTACTGGCTGTTTCCGGCGCTGGCGGTTGCACTGGTGATCTGGTGGTACCATAGTCTCGCGGGACCGGAGCTGGCGCACTCGGAGCGGAAACCTTGATGTGCAATTGAATGGCACTGGCGGCTGGTGGTGCGCGAACTGGGCGGGCGGGTTGAGAAGCCTGGATTTGGCAGGACCCTTGCGTAGAGCCGTCGTGTGGAGCAGGCGATGCGGAACTGGGGATATCTACCTTCGCCTCAGGAACTGGCAGCCGTCACGACCACGTTCCAGTCGTTCCGGAAGCTGTGGGCGTCTATCCGGCCCCCGTTCCCCGCGACATTCGAGGGTACGATCGCAGACGTGCAAGCACTTGATTATATGGACAGCGAGGGCATTGTCTTTCCTCAGGCTGGGATCGAAGGCTCGGCTATGGTGTGTGGTGAGGTCGTTCGCCGCGCGGCCGGCTTGGAATGGGTGATTGGCGATCGGGGTGACTGGTTTGTTGCCTCGCGCGAGGAGAACTGGCCCGCGGTCGCGATCTGTCCGGTCGCTCGCCTACACGAGATCAAATGCGGCGGGGCTCCTCAATTTGGCAAGCATCTCTGGTTGGTTCAGAGAGCCGCCTTCGAGTGCCTGTTGCTGTGCGGTCCCGAGCGAGAACCGATGATCCGAGAGCTACTGGATGGCGGTGGCGAATATCTCGAACGTCTGGAGAAGACGCTGGAGGCATTGCGGCGGTCGAGCCGCTCGGAATGGGATTCCAAGCGAGGACGCCGTCTGCCAGACAAGTGAGACCGGCAACGGCGGCGAGACCTGAATACTAGCTGCGTCCCCGTTGCGGCGGCGGTGAATACTAGCTGCGTCCCCGTTTCGGTGGCGGCGGGGTCTGTAATTCTTTGGGGATTCGATTATGATGTAAGTTTGTGCAGGATCAATCCGCGGGGAAGGTGCGGGAGAGTTTCGATGCAAAGGACGTCCGAGGGAGGGTATCTGTTCTCGCCGGGGGATCTGATCAACTTTCTCGGCTGCCGGCACTGCACGGTTCTTGATCTCAAGAATCTCACCGAGCCGAGCGAGAAAGACAAGACGTCCCCCATCGATGCCTTGCTGCGCGATCGAGGATTGGCGCATGACGGCCAGTTTCTGGCGGCGCTTCGGGAGCGCGGGATGACCATCGCCGAGATACCCGGCGATCGGGTGAGCGACGAGCGGCTCGCGATCACGAAGGAGGAGCTGTCTTCCGGCGCGGATGTGATCTACCAGGCTGTGCTCGAGCTGGGCAACTGGCGGGGGTATGCGGATTTCCTGATCAAGGTCGACACGCCGTCGGCGCTCGGCGAGTTCAGCTACGAGGTTCTCGACACCAAGCTCTGCGCGCGAGGCGGACGCCAAATACCTGGTGCAGCTTGGCGTCTACTCGGACATGCTGAAACATGCCCAGGGGCTCGCGCCTGAGTCTTCACACCTCAAGCTCGGCGACGGCCGCCAGGAATCGTTTCGCGTCGAAGAGTACGCGGCATATATCCAGCACGCCCAGGCGCAGGCTCGAAGCGTTTGCCGCCAATCCGCCCGCCGACTCTTATCCGTTGCCGTGCCAGCACTGCAAGTCGTGCCACTGGCAGAGCCGGTGCAAATCTCAGTGGGAGGCCGACGATCACCTCAGCCTGGTCGCCAATATCCGGATGTCGCAAGTCGCCAAGCTCGAGTCGCGCGGCATCCGCAGCATCGCCGCGCTCGCCGCAGCGCCGTCCGAAACGCAGGTGCCCGGGCTCGGCCCTGACGTATTCAGCCGGCTCCGAGCGCAGGCAGTCCTACAGAACCACAAGCGAAAAACCGGCGAAGACCGCTACGAGCTCATCGTCGCGGAGCCAGGAAAGGGCTTTGCGCCTGCCGCGGCCGGACGCCGGCGACGTCTTCTTCGACATGGAGGGCGATCCCCTCCACCCCGGCGGACTCGAGTACCTCTTTGGTGTGTACTATCTGCGGGATGGCGAGTATGTCTTCAAGCCCTTCTGGGCTCACGACCACGAGCAGGAACGCCAGGCGGTTGGCGAACTCATGGCATTTCTCGGGTCGCACCTGGACGCCCATCCCAATGCTTTTATCTATCATTACAATCACTACGAGCCGACCGCGCTAAAGCGACTCACCGCCACCTATGCTGTCGCCGAACACGAGCTAGACGAACTGCTCCGGGGCGAGCGGTTCGTGGATCTGTACAAAGTCGTTCGCGAGGCCGTCCGCGTCTCCGAGCCGGCCTATTCGCTCAAGAACCTCGAGACATTCTACATGGGCAAGCGCGACGGGCAGGTTGCCACCGCGGGAGATAGTATCGTCGTCTACAATCTGTGGCGCGAGTCGCGCGATCAGCAACTCTTGAACGATATCGCCGACTACAACCGCATTGACTGCCAATCGACGCGCGGACTTCGCGACTGGCTGATCACGCTGCGGCTTGATGAAATTCCGTGGTTTGCCGGCAAGACAAAGCCGGTCGACGCCGAGGAAGTCGCCCCGACGTCCGCCGCGCGGCAGGAGCGGGAGCGTCGCTACGCCGATCTTCGCGAGCGCCTGGACGCGGCCGGCGGAGGGTACAGCGCTGCCAACGCTGCGCATGGCGGACCTGCTCGGCTTCCACGTCCGAGAAGCGAAGCCGGAGTGGTGGGCCAAGTTCGACCGCAGGGACCGTTTTGAGGAGGAGCTCATCGACGACGCCGAGTGCCTGGCCGGCTTGACTCAGATCCAACCTCCGGAGATTAGCAATCGATCCCAGATTTTCACATTCAGTTTTCCCCTTCAGGAAACCAAGTTGACCGTGGGCTCCAAGGCAGACGACGTCGCAACGCTGACCTATGCCGGAACGATCGTCGAACTCGATGAACGTCGCTGCGTTGTCAGGCTCAAGCGCGGCAACGAGAGCGGACCGTTGCCGGCGCGGCTCACGATCGGCCCGCCCAACCCGTTACCGACCAAGACCCAGCAAGAAGCGCTTTGTCGAGTCGCCGACGACATCCTGAAAGGAGGACGGGGCTTCCCCGCCGTTGCCGGTATTTTGCGGAAGGCCTATCCGCGGTTTCAGGGTGGCGCCAGGCGGAATCCGATTGTCGCCGACGGAAGCGCGCTTGATGCCGTCACCACCGCTGTTTCGACGCTCGACGACTCGTACCTGGTTATTCAAGGACCGCCGGGCTCGGGCAAGACTTACACGACCGCACACGTCATGGTGGAGGTCTTGCGCCAGGGCAAGAAAGTCGCAGTTGCCGCGAACTCACATCGGGCGATCCACAATGTGCTCGACCGGGTCGAGGAGATGGCGAGCGAGCGGGGTTTTGCATTCGCCGGCATCAAGAAAGGTTCGTCCGGCGACGACTCAACATATCGGGGACGCTGCATCCAATCGGTCGCTTCCAACGATGACGTATCGCTGGACGCGAATCTGGTCGCGGGTACCTCGTGGCTGTTTGCCGACGACCGGTTCGACCGTCATTTCGATTATTTGTTCATCGACGAGGCCGGCCAGGTTGCCCTGGCCAACGCCGTGGCGATGGCAACGTGTGCGCGGAACATCGTCCTGGTCGGCGACCAGATGCAGCTCGGCCAGCCGGTCAAGGGGGTGCACCCGGGGACTTCTGGGTCTTCCGTTATCGACTTCTTGCTCGAGGGTCAGCCGACGGTGGCACCCGATCGGGGAATCTTCTTGAACGTGACGAGGCGGCTGCACCCGAGTGTCTGCGACTTTATCTCGAGCACCTTCTACGAAGGACGCCTGAAAGCGTCCCCGGAGAATGCGCGCCGCCGCCTGGTGTTCGACCGGGCGATTCCCGGCCTCGAGCCGGAAGGCGCTCAGTTTGTGCCCGTGGAGCATTCGGGATGTTCGCAGAAAAGCGAAGAAGAAGGGGTCGTCGTCCTGAAGCTCTATACGCAGCTCATCCGCCAGCGCTTTCAAGACAAGGACGGCTCGGTGCGGCCGATGACCCGCGACGACGTGCTCGTGGTTTCGCCGTACAACGTTCAAGTGAATCATCTGAAGTCGATACTGCCGCCGGGCGCGCGGGTGGGAACGGTCGACAAGTTCCAGGGCCAGGAGGCCCGAGTGGTCCTGGTGTCGATGGCGACATCCGATGCCGAGAGCCTGCCGCGTGACGCCGAGTTTCTGTTCAGCGCCAACCGGCTGAACGTCGCACTCTCGCGCGGAGTGCCTCGCCGTGGTCGTTGCCAGCCCAAGGCTGCTCGAAGTGCCCTGCCGGACCGTCGAGCAGTTACGTCTGGTCAATAATTTCTGCCGGCTCGTCAGGGATCACGGCGCTCGCCCGGCGCGGTCCGCCGGCCGATCAAGAGCGCCTCGGGCCCGTGGCCAGAGGCGCGCGCAGCCGCCGACGGGGCTGGAGAAGGCAACGTGACGAAACCCCGCCGCACTGCTCCCCGCCCCACGAGGCCCGCATCTCAGGACGGCGATGTGGCGGCGAGCCGTGGATGCTCACGATGAACCAAGTTGGTGTAGAGTAGAAGCTCGAGCGAGTGAGGAAACTTGTTGCGGGATCGACAGACGACGGCGTCCGTGTGGGAACGTCCGAAATCTGAGCCAAGGTCCCATTCATTCTGGGCGACATGCCAAGCGAAACCTCTGGACAACCGCTGGTGGGCGTGGTGATGGGCAGCAAGAGCGACTGGGAGACGCTGCGCCATGCGTCCGAGGTTTTGACCGAGCTGGCGATTCCTCATGAGTCGAAGGTTGTCTCGGCGCACCGGACGCCGGAGCGATTGTTTCGGTATGGCCGCGAGGCCGAGGATCGGGGGTTGGAGGTGCTGATCGCCGGCGCCGGCGGAGCGGCGCACCTTCCGGGCATGCTGGCGTCGATCACGTTGCTGCCGGTGCTGGGAGTGCCGGTCGAGAGCAAGGTGTTGCGCGGGGTCGATTCGCTGCTGTCGATCGTGCAGATGCCGCGCGGCGTTCCGGTGGGGACGCTGGCGATCGGCGGCGCGGGCGCGGCAAACGCGGCGATTCTGGCCGCGGCGATCCTGGCTCGCAAGCACCCCGAGATCCGGGCGGCCCTGGCGAAGTTTCGCCAGGCATTGACCGACGCCGTGGGAGAATCACCGGTATGAGCGCGGGTCTTGACCGCCCCGGCCTGGCCGAGCGCGGCCCGTTGTTTCCTCCGGCGACGCTGGGTGTGATCGGCAGTGGTCAACTGGGCCGGATGTTCATCCAGGCAGCGCAGCGGATGGGCTATCACGCGGGCGTCTTGAGCGCCACCAAGGATGCGCCGGCCGCGCAGGTGGCCCACTGGACGGTGATCGGTCCGCCTGATCACTTGCCGGCCCTGCGAGCGTTTGCCGAGCGGGCCGAGGCGGTCACGGTCGAGTTTGAAAATGTTTCGGCGCCGGCGCTAAGGTGGCTGGCGCGGCGGCGGCCGGTGCGGCCCGGGTGGCGAACCCTCTGGATCTGCCAGAACAGGCTGAGGGAGAAACGATTTCTGGCGAGCCACGGGATTCCGCACGCGCCCTGGCGGCCGGTGCGCGACGATGCCGAGCTCGACCAGGCGGTAGGGCAGCTCGGGCTGCCCTTGATCCTGAAGACGGCCGCCTCCGGCTACGACGGCAAGGGGCAGGTCAGGGTCGACAACGGGGCCGACGCGCCGGCGGCGTGGGCGAGCCTGGGCCGGACGCCGTGCGTGGCCGAGGGCTGGGTCGACTTCGCCGCGGAGGCGTCGGTCGTGGTTGCTCGCGGCGCCCTCGGCCAGGCGATGTGCTATCCGGTCGCGCTCAATCGCCACGAGCGCCACATCCTCGACACCACGCTCATGCCGGCGCCGATCGGGCCGATTGTGTCGCAGGAGGCAAGCCGGCTGGCGCTGGCCGTGGCCCAGGCGCTGGAAACCGTGGGCGTGCTCACCGTCGAATTGTTCTTGACCGCGCCGGGCAGGTTGCTGGTCAACGAGATCGCGCCGCGGCCGCATAACTCAGGGCATTTGACGATCGAGGCGGCGGTCACGAGCCAGTTCGAGCAGCAGGTGCGGGCACTGTGCGGCTTGCCGCTGGGTGCCACCGATCTGGTGATGCCGGCCGCGATGGTGAACCTTCTGGGCGATCTGTGGGGCTTGGCGGGCGGCGAGCCGCGCTGGGACGTCGCGATGGCGGCGGACCCGGGGGTTTCGCTGCACCTGTACGGGAAGCGGACGGCGGCGCCGGGGCGGAAGATGGGTCATCTGACGGTGCTGGATCCGGATCCCGGGACGGCGCTGGCACGAGCGCTGGCCGCGCGTCATGCGCTCGTCGCGGGCGGGCGCGGATCGTCGGGAGGCCGGTCGTGAGTCGCGCGGTTCTGTCGCATGGGGCGGCCTGATGCAATTTGCTCAGCCCGGCTGGCTATGGCTGGCGATCTTGATGCCGCTCCCATTGCTCTTGGAGCGGGCGCGGCCGCGGATCGCCTGGCCGAGCTTCGACGGTTTTCGAGCGCGCCGCGCCTGAGCTGGACGGTGCTGCGGGCGCTGCCGGCCGTGCTGCGGGGGCTGGCGATCGGCAGTGTTGCGGTGGCGCTGGCGCGGCCGCAAACTGTCGGCGGCACGACGCGCATCGCGGGGAAAGGCGTCGCGATCGTGGTCGCGCTCGACCAGAGCTCGAGCATGAATGTCGCCGATTTCCCGACCAATCGAGGAACGCGGCTGATCCCGCGGCTGGAAGCCGCGAAGACGACTCTGGTCCGCTTCGTGGCGGGGCGCCGGGACGATCTGATCGGTCTGCTCGCGTTTGCCGACTATCCCGAGCTGGCGTGCCCGCCGACGCTCGGTCACGCGTTTCTGGTCGAGACGGTGAGCGCGGTCCGGTCGGCACGGCCGATGGACGACGGCACCAATATCGGCGATGCGATTGCGCTGGGGCTCCAGGCGCTCCTGGTCGCTCCTCCCAAGAAGAAGGTGCTGGTTCTCCTCACTGACGGCAACAACGAGCCGGGCGTGCCGCAGTTTCTGGATCCCGAGGAGGCGGCGGTACTGGCCCGCGACTTCGGCGTCACGCTGCACACGATCGCGATCGGACAGGTCGCGCCCGCGGCCCAAGGAATCGATCCGAGGCGGGATCGGCCGGCTGGGGCCCAGTCCAGTGGACCAAATCTAGAACTCCTCGAGCGGCTGGCCAAGCTCACCGGCGGGCGGTCGTTCGCGGCAACCGACACCGACGCCCTGAATGAGGTGTTCCGGACGATCGACGCCCTGGAGAAGAGCCCGGTGAGCGGCCACGAGTTCACACGGTACGAGGAACGTTACGTCCGCTGGGCCGTCCTGGCCGTGGGGCTGTTGCTGATCGAGCGAGTGCTCTCGCAAGGGCGGCTACGAAGGCTGCCGTAACAGAGCCCCAGGCGGTTGATCCGCGCTGGTTGCGGCGATCGCGGCGCACTCGGCCGGATTCGACACGCCGTGCGCGACGACGGACAGGACAACAGGCCCGGCCGATTCACTCGCGAACGATCGTCTGTGAATCCGCCAACCGGCTGGGTTTGCGAACGGCGTCTCGTGGGATGAGCTCCAGCACTCCGTAGCGGTCTCGCTCGCCGAGCTGGTCGGGCTTTGCGGGGTTCACCACAAATTCCCAACGCCGGCCGACCTGGTAATCGGCGCTGATCGTCGCCAGCCAGTTGCGGAAAGTGGGTTTGTTGTCGGGAATTCTGCCGAAGAAAACGAGACGCAGCGGACGTGTCGCGGCCTTGAGGCATAACCCATCGCCAGGCTCAATGCGGCCGCGGTGATTGTACAGTCGCTGGTGATAGAGATAGACCGCGCTCATCCCCGTCTTCCAGAGTGCGGGCTGGAATACCAGACCGAGATCCGTGTTGACGCAGAGCAATTCGACGCAGGGACTGGATTCGGACCATAGCCAGCGCGCGAACCGGCGGCTCGCGTCGTCCTCGTGCACGCGATACGGCCGGACCAGGTCGCTCGCGATCAGGTAGATCCCGAGCGAGGCCAGGAGCGCGGCACATGCGTGGGCGGTTAGCCGGGCGCACGCCGGCGGCAGCAGACGAACGAGCAGGATTGAGATCCCCAGACCGGTCAACAGACAGATCGAGGGAGCGAGGTATTGCATGATCCTGGCGGATCCGCCGTAGGGGTACCTGCCCAGCGCGGCCGCGGTCAGACCCATGGCGGCCGGCCAGAGAAGGAGCGCGAGCGGGGTCCGTCGTCCCCGGCGCCAGAGCGCCATGACGCCGGCAACGGTGAATACAAATGTCGTCGTGCTGGCTCCGCCGGCGCCACCGATCGGGTAGGCGAGCATGTTGCCGGTATGCGTGGCGATGAGCCATGCCGGGAGCTTCCAGGGCTCGGCCCATGGCGGAAACGAGTTGCGCCAGGAGTTCTGCTGGTGAATCGCCAGCATGGCCGCGCTTTGTACGGACGTGAAGGTGACATAAAGGAACAAGAATGACCCCGCCAGCATCGCGTTGTAGAACACGTATGCACGGCGGACGGAGCCCCCTTCTTGACGAAGAACGGCTGTCCCCAGGGCGACGCTCACGCCGGTCGCGACGAACACGGCGGGGTAGGACAGGGCCAGCAGCGCCGGCGCGGCAATTCCAAGGGCCCACCAGTAACGGCTGCGCCTGGGTGCTCGCCACCACTCCACCGCCAAGGCCACGAGGACGAGGGCAGCCAGGAGGTCGGATGCGTAGGGTTTCACCTCAGCGCCGTGGCGTATTGGGGACGCGGCGGTCGCAAACACGCCAACCGCCAGCAGAAGGGGAAGCCCGCGCAGCAGTCGCGCGGCCAGATGGCGAAACACGATCACGCTCGCCAGGCTGCACACGGTTGGGAACAGCCGGAGCGACCATTCCCACACGCCGAGGAGGCGTGCGGCGGTCAGCTCGATCCACAGGAACAGAAGTGGGGCGATCTGGCCGAATTCGAGTGGCTTCTGGAGTCCGCGGTAGTCGCGATTCATGAGATTGACCGCGACGAAGGCCTCGTCGGGCCAGATCGGATAGTTGACCAGAAATCGGACCAGCCGCACCAGTAACCCGAGCGCGACGAATCCCCAGGTCGCGCGGACGATCCACCGGCTCGTTGTCCGCGGTTCGCGCTCAAACATGCGCTGCGTGGGATCCAGCGGAGTGCGAGCCGCCTCGATTTCTTCGGAATCGCGGCTCAACGGGATCAGCCACTGGCGAGTGCCTCCGGCACTCAACCACGCAAGACGGTGCATCCCCTGCCCCCCCACCGAAGCAAGTTCCGTTTCGTTGTGCGGGCCCGCCTGTGGAAATGACATACGCTCAGCTTGCGAAGAATCGTTGGCAGCCCGTTCGCGAATCTCTGCCGTCGGACGGGACGCCGTCCGTCGGCGAGCCGTTGCGTTCACCGAGAACCGCGCGCTGCGTGTGCATAGTAATTCGACAGCGGATGGTCGGGTTATGCAGGCCTTGTGAGAATCCCGAGATGTCGACGCCAGCCGGGTCGCGGTGTTCCCGGAGGCCTCTTGATGTAAGCCCTTTGGGAATCAGGATATCGACGGTGTTTTCCGAGATCGGTTCAAACATGATTTCGAGCGCGGCCAACGGACTGACGAATGTCGTCCCCCTGTTCGAGAACGCGGGAAGGCTCCAGAATGGAACTGGCCGGTGTGTGCGCCGGCTGGGTGTGTCGTCTTGCGGCCACGGGTCACCGACGAGTCACGAAACAGTGAATTTCGCTCATCCCGAACGGCTCTGGCTGCTGGCGATTCTCGTCCCACTCTGGATCTGGGAGATTCGGGGCCGGCGGCTGCGCCGCCGGGTCTGGCAGGCGGTTGCGCAGCGTGGGCGGCCGCCGGGGACGGGTGTGCTGTTCGTGACGGGATCGGTCATTTGCCTGATTGTCGCGCTCGGGCAACCGCGGTGGGGGCGACTGGCGGGCCCGGCCCTGGCGCCGGGGCACGACGTGGTCTTGATGGTCGATGTCAGCCGGAGCATGGCTGCGGAAGACGCGGTGCCAAACCGGTTGGGGGCGGCGATCGAGGATGCCGAGAGCCTGGTGACGGCGCTGGCGCGGGGACCTGCCAACCGCGCGGCGGTCGTGGCGTTTGCCGGGCGCGGCGTGCTGCGCTGCCCGCTCACGGAAAACCTGGGTGCCGTGCTGGACGCGCTGCACCGCCTTCGGCCCGGGGCGCTGCGGCCCGGCGGAACCGACCTGGGTGCCGCGCTCGATGAGGCCATCGAAGTCTTTGACCCCGAGAAGCACGCCCAGGGGAGGGCGATCGTGATCTTTTCGGACGGCGAGGATCATGGCAATCGCTGGGATTCGCGCATCCAGAGGCTGCGCGAGGAAGAGCTGGTGGTGCATGCGGTCGCGATCGGCGACCCTGACGAGGGTCATCCGGTTCCTGGCGGCGGTGCGTCGGGGCCGATCGAGTATCACGGCGCACCTGTGATGTCGCGCCGGTCGGACACTGCGATGGAAACCATTGCCGAAGCGACCGGAGGGACGATCGTGAAATTGGGATTGGCCTCGGTCGATCTCGGCAAGATGTATGAAACCAAGATCGAGCCGCTGGCTCGCCGGCGCCGCGCGGCGGGCCCGCTGGCCGAGCGGACCGAGCGGTTCCCGCTCCTATTGCTGGGGGCGCTCTTCTTCCTGCTGGCGGGATGCAGGCCGGTGAACGGTTACGGGAGCTTGACGTGGCTGTGGGCCTGGAACTGGCGGCGACCGGCGCAGGGCTCTGGGTGCGATTGGCCTGGTACTGGCCGCGGCGGGCCTGGTCACAGGCGCCGGCGAGGCACCTCCGCAAACGGCGAGGCAACGGGGAGCTGACGCGGTGGCACGCGGGAAGGCGGCCTATGACGGGAACCAGATGGAAGAGGCGCGGTCGGCGTTTCAGTCGGCGATCGCGCTGACACCGGATCTGGCGGTGCCGCGGTACAACCTGGCCGCGACGTTATTCCAGCTCCGCCGGTACGAAGAGGCCCGCCAGTGCTACCAGGAAGCCCGCGAGCACGCCGATCGCCCATTGCGAACCAAGATCGATTACGCCCTGGGCAACACCGCGCTGGTCGAAGGCGATATCGCCGGGGCGATCCAATCGTACGACCAATGCCTCGCGTCGACCGCGGCGGGCGAGGCCATGGACGCCGTGCGCCGCGACGCCGCGATCAATCGGCAGTTTGCCATCGAAAAGTCCCAATCTTTGGCCGTGCCTCAGGACGACGGCTCTGGCGACCAGCCGCGCACACAGCGGCCCGAGCGTCGGAAAGGGCCGGACCATCCTCCTGGCGACGACGGTGAGTCTTCGGGTGAACAGGGCTCGCCAAAGAGCGACGCAACGGATCCCGACGCCGATGGGCGTGACGCCCCTCCCCCTCGAGCCGGCGCCGGCTGGGGGGAGCCGGCGGCGCACAATCGAACCCCGCGGCCGCCCGGGGCGACTCTGCCGAAGACCGCCTGGACGCCGCGCTCGAGCACATCCGCGCGGCTCAAAGCCGTCGAGTGCCCGAGGAGACTCCACCGGAATCCGCCAGCGGTGACCTCAAGGATTGGTAAGGCGTGGCCAGGGGTGTTCCGCGACCGACGCCGTTGTCTACAAGTGCTCCAGGAAGTCATCAAACGCGGCGTGATCCGCGTACAGGGTCACCCCGTGCGGTCCGGGATAATAGAGAATCTCGCCCGTCTTGAAGTCGCGATTGAAACTCGCCGTGCTCAGCGAGGCGACGATGTTGCGATCCTTGAGGCCGAACGCATTGACGGTGTACGCGGTTGAGGGAGACGGACCGCTCAGGAGCCTGATGATTCCAGCGTCGAAATGAACGTGCGACGTGACGTATTTGAAGTAACGATCGCCATTGTGGAAGGCCAGCCAATCTTTCAGGTCGGGAGGACCGTAGTAGTTCATGACCGCTTTGACATTGAGACTCGCGACGCCCGAGAGCCGCGCCGCCAGCGCCCCCAGGCGCTGAAACCCATGAGACCGATGGGCTGGCCCTTGCTGATCGACCGGATCTCATGCACGAGCGCGTAAAAATCGGCCGGGCTCTCCATCGCCGGCGTGCTCAGCTGAACCGCACGGTCGCCGTGCTGCATCAACTGGCTGGCCGCGAGCTGCGTGTGCGGGCCGTCGGGCTTGGACGCGGCGAAGGCGTTGCCGTTGAAGACGAACACAAGGGTGGGGAGCATCCGGCTCTCGCACTGTTCCACAGCGGGACGAAAACGCTTCATGGTGGCCTGTCTGGATGCGAGCTGCGTGGAAACGATCGTGCCAGGCGGGCACGCATCAATGCGTTAGAGGTGGACCGAGATTTGGGTAAAATACACAGATAGTATAAATTCAGATTACCGCGTTGCCAGCTAAACGCGGATTTTTGTTGAAAAACATGGCGATCGCACTCATTCAAGCACTGGCGATAAGGGCTTCTTGCCGGTGGGCAGGGAACTGTGCAGTGTACCTGTACATGCGGCGAGGCAGTTTGTCGTCTATGGGTTCGAGAGCCTGTGTGTTGGCCCCCATATGGGCGCTTGTCTTCCTGCGCGAAGCGATCGCCTCGGGTGCCGAGCCGCCGCGGGTTCTGGCTGGCCTGGGCCCCGGTCCCTACTTCGTCGGCCAGGGATTCGAGCTGCGCGTGAGTGGGGTCGCGTCCGGTCCGAGGCCGAGGATTGAGCCGCCGAAGCTTGCGACCGCGCTCGTGTGGGCGGCCGGCACCGAGTTTCATCCGGTGAGCGCCACCGGCATCGGAACCATCACCAGCGACCAGTACCGTTTTGTCACGCGGTTTCGGGTGGTGGCGCGACGATCAGGGACGCTGGAGATTCCCTCGATCAAGGTTCCGCTGCGGGAGGGTGCGGGCCGAACCCAGCCGATCAAAGTCGCGATTCAGCCGGTGCCGGCGGAGGGGCGTCCTGCCGAGTTTCTCGGGGGAGTGGGGACGTTCGCGATCGGGGCCGAGGCGGTGCCGGAGGCCGTGCGAGTTGGTCAATCGCTCGAGTTTCGGATCAAGGTCACGGGGCCTGCCGCGTGGGGGATGACCGATCGCCCGGAGCTGGCGCGGTACCGGCGTCCGGAGCTCGGTCTGCGCGTCGAGCAAAAGCCCGATGTGTTCAACGAGGAGCCCCCTGCGCGGACGTTCGTGTACCGCCTTCGGCCGACGCGAGCCGGCAACATGGTGTTGCCGCCGGTGGCGGTGGCGGCGTTTGATCCGGCGGTGTCGCGGTACATCACGCGGGTCACGGCCGGCGTGCCGATCCGGGTCGTCGCGGTCCCCGCGTTTGATCCGGCGACGATCAGTGACGGCGTCTCGCCGGCCGACTCGACCGGGGCGGCAGGAGTGGCGTGGGCAGTCGCGTGTGTCTCGGCGGCCTTGCTCCTCGGCGCATACGCGCTGCTGGCATTCGTACGTCGTCGAGCGCGCCAGAGTGGTCGGCACGGCCTGGCCGTCGCCAGCCGGTTTGCCACGCGGTTCGCCCGCGCCAACTCGCCCGGCTCGTCGCCGTATGGCGACGTGGCCCATCGCATCAGCGAGGCGCTCGTTCGATACCTGCAACTGGGAATGGGTCGACCCCCGGCGCCCTCACGCCGCAGGAGGCGAGTGAGGGCGTCGCGCAGTTGACTGGCTCGCAGGAACTGGGGTCGCAGGCGGGCCTGATCGCGACTCGCTGCGACCTGGCGCTTTATGGCGAGGCCGACGGTGAGCCGGACGCTCGGGAACTCTCGGAGGCGGCCGGAGCTTTCTTCATCGCGCTTGCGCGTGTGAGGCCGAGGGCGTGGCGAACGGACTGAGGAACGCCGGGGTGAAGTGGGCGCTGTGAACGGCGGGCCCCCAATCGACCCAGAGTCTTCCCGGCCGGCGGAGGTCTCATCCAGCGCAGCCGGAGACCGGACGCTCGCCGGCCCCCGGGAGGGCGACAACCTCGCGGAAGCCGGACGCTGTCGTTTCGGTCGATTCGGTTACCGCATCGCGAGGGCATGCGACCGGGTCGCGACCGTGTTGTTGAACAGCTCGCGGGCCGACTGGCTCGACTCTGGGTTTCGTGCCGGCGAAACCCTCGACTTGCAGTGGCGGGATGACCCGGTTGATCAGGTTCTCGATCGCGGTCAGCGGCTCGCCCTGATCGGGGCAGACGAACAGGTAGGCAACGCCGTCCTTGCCCATCCGTCCGGTCCGTCCGATCCGGTGGACGTAGTTCTCCGCATCGTCGGGGATGTCGTAGTTGATCACGTGGCTGATGCCCTCGACATCGATGCCGCGCCCGACGACGTCGGTGGCGACCAGCACCGAGATCTGCCCGCTTCGGAAACCCGCGCATCACGCGGTCGCGCGTGGTTTGAGGAAGGTCTCCATGGATCGCGGACACGCCGTTGATTGACTTGCGCAGCCGATCGGCAAGCCGGTCGGCGCCGCGCTTGGTGCGGGTGAAGACGATGCACTGCCGGGGCCGGTCGCGCTTGAGCAAGAGCAGCAGCAGGTCAAACTTCCGATCGGTTGTCACCGAGACGTAGAACTGCTGGATCGTGTCGACGCGAGGGCTCGTCGTGGGACAGGTTGACCTCGATCGGCTCGAACATGTATCGCTGGGCCAGCCGTCGCACGTCGGCGTTGATCGTGGCCGACAAGAGCAGCGTCTGACGCGGGGTGGGCAGCTTGCGAAGGATCCGCTCGATGTCGGGTCGGAACCCGATGTCGAGCATCCGATCGGCCTCATCGAGCACGACGTGAACGATGTCGCCAAGATAGAGCGTCCGGCGCTCGATGTGGTCGAGCACTCGGCCGGGCGTGCCGACGACCAGGTCGACCCCATTGGAAAGGCGCGGATCTGCCGCTCGATCGGCTCTCCGCCGAAGGTTCCGCAGACGGCGACGTCGGAATCCCGGGCCAGCTTCTGAAGCTCGCCGACGATCTGCTGCGTCAGCTCGCGGGTCGGCGCCAGGATGATGCCCTGGGGGCCTCGAGCTCGCGGTTCGAGCATCTCGATGAGCGGAATTCCGAACGCCGCGGTCTTGCCCGTACCCGTCTTGGCCTGGCCGATGACGTCGAGTCCATCGAGCGCCTTGGGAATGAAGGCCGCTTGAATGGGGGTGGGCGTGAGGTAGCGGGCGTGTTTGAGGGCCTTGAGCATGATCGGGCTCAGACCCATGGATGGGAACCCGACACGCGGGTTCCTCCTCAACTCGTCGAATCAATCAATCCTCCGGAAACAATCGTCTGTAAATTCTTTCTGACAGGGATCGTGGGTGACGTTCGAGGCTGGTGGAAGGCAGTCGCGTGACCGACTGGGAACACGAACGACTGCGGGTAGTCCACCCACCGGAACGGCTGATTCAGGGCTCCTTTAGGAACACCTCGCCGCGAGTCCAAACACCACGATCCGTTCTTCTCGCCGACTGAGTCGTTATGGCTACTACTATCTTATCCATTTAAACTGGGTTCGTCAAAGGCAATACAACTGCCGCAGCGCGGCCGCTGCCAATCTTGACTCCCATCGTCCCACCTGACCGCCCGGCAAGTCATCCCAGCGTGTCGACTCGAAAAATGCTCGTCAGATGCCTTGCTGCGGACGCGGCTTGCGCCTAGTGTCTAAGGTGGAGATGCGAATGCGATGCCTGCGGCCGGCCGCGCGGCCGCAATGCGATCGACGATTGCCTCTCCTTGAGAGAAAAGGAAATCACGCAGAAACTTCTGAGTCGCGCCGGCAACTCAAAAACTTGATCGAATGAGGGACAAAACCCGTGACCGATCAACCAGCCTCTTCCAACGACTTGCAACAGAAGTATCGGCAGCTTCTTGACTTGCTTCCACTGACGATATCGCTTGCCGGCCTTCCGCCGAGTGAGGGCCGGCTTTTCAGCGAGGAACAGATCGAGGCGCGTGCGATCACGATCCGCGCTGCTTACCGGGTTGCCCGCACGGTGGCAAAGGAATGCTTGGTCGGATCGTAAGACCGTTGCCGGTCGCGTCTGGCGTGCCTGTTCAATTCTCCTGGTCGGCGCTGTTTGACGTCCACCGAGAATCCGATAAGACAATCGCGTGACGAGCATGGCGAATCGAGTGTTCCGGCGACCGGCGCCCGCGCTCGATCCGCCATTGATTCCTGCACCCCCCACGCGAAAGGTCTACTGCGCGATGATCCTCATGCAGCAATCCAACCCACGTCCACGTCGTCTCCGTGCCGCCCTGATCGGATTTGGTCTCGACAGCGGTGACGACCAGCAGCGCGTGACCCGCGGCGACCAGACTTTGATTTTCGGCGGATCCGCCGAGACTCATGCCGCGCTGCGCGAGACCGCGCTCAAGATGGAAGAGGAACTGGTCCGCAGGGGGTGCCGCCTGGGCGACCTCGACCCGGGAGAGCTGGCCGAGCTGGCGACGATGATCGACTCACCGGAACTTCACGAGATCGCCCTGCGACTGAAGGCCGGCCTCGAGCAGCAAGGGAGAGCATTTCAGGATCTCACGGCCGAAGAGCTGACCGCGCTTTCGGCGCCCCCTGAGGGGGAAGGGTGCGCGTAGCGAGCGCGCCCTTGCCGGCCGGCTGCGCCCCGATGGCCCTGACGGCACGAGACGTTCCCGGTCGGCGCGATCGCCTCGTGCGTGACCGCCGGCCCTATTCGTCAGTCGCAGTTGAGCATGTCGTTCATCAATCGTTCGTATGTGAATTCAGATAGATCGAGCAACACGTCGCGGCACCGTCGCAGCCGGCACTCGCTCGCAACACGTCACGCGCGTCAGTCATGAGTGCCTGGAGATCGGCGTGAGCAGGCGGGCCGACGAGATCGCGAACTGGCGCGGCGGGATCTCCTGCCGCGCGAATGAACTCCACTTCGGGGTGTAAGCGCTCGTCATTCGCACGCGGGCACACGCCGACCGCGGCGGCGGGATCGCGCGGACCGCTTGTGATTCCGAATGCGGCGAGCGCGGGCTGCGCGATCGGCTCACCTCGAAGAGATCCGCGACGATCGCTCGACTGTCCTCTCTTGCTCGGTTCCGAGGAGACCGTTAACTTGGGTCCGACTGCTCCGGCAACGACGGACCGACGGCCAGCTCCCTGGATTTTGCGTCTGTCGCCGACCGGTTCCGTACGTGACGCATCTGCCCAGATTGCAGAGAGGTCGAACCAGAGGTGCCTCCCATGGCTCGGCCGCGCTGGAAGCGGTTGACGATCACGTCACTGAAGGGGATCGTGGCGATCGTGGTCCTCTGGGCGGTTGGGCGTCATGTCGTTCGCACATGGAACGAGCTCAGAGACCAGGGCGTGTCACTTCGGTTCGAGGCTTCCTGGCTGGTGTGGTCGGGCCTGCTCTACCTGGCGGGCCTCACGGCCTATGGGCTGTTTTATGCACAGATTCTGCGCTCGAGCACAGCGCCGGTCGGGGTTGGGCCGGCATTGCGTGCCTACCTGATCAGCCACCTGGGTAAATATGTCCCAGGAAAGGCGATGGTGGTGGTGCTGCGGGCGGGGATGGTCGTTCCCTTCGGAGGCCGAGCGTCGACCGCGGCGATCGCGACGTTTTACGAAACGCTGGTGATGATGTCCGCGGGAGGGCTGATCGCAGCGGCTGGCTTTGCACCCGCGCTCGGGTCGCGTCCGGTCGAATTCAATCTCGGTCCCTGGAGCCGCGGCTTCCAGCTTCCGATCTACGCGCTTGCCGCACTCGCGGGAGCAGCGCTGGGACTCGTGTTTCTGCTGCTGGTGCTGCCCCCGGTTTTCCGGCGGATTGTGGGGCTCGTTAGCTTGCCCATTCCGGGAGTTGGCCCCGACGCGTCGCCGGAGATCACCTCGCGGCTGATGCATCAGGGTTTCTCCTGGTGCTGGGTCGGCTGGGTGTTGCTGGGGCTGAGCCAGCTCGCCGTGCTGCGCGCCTTCGACGCGAATGAAGTGGCGCGGATCGCGCTCGCTCTGGCGCCGGTGGTGATTGCCAGCGTCGCCCTGGCGACGGTAAGCGGCTTCGTGGTGGCGGTGCTTCCTGGAGGGCTTGGCGTGCGGGAAGGCGTGTTGATGTCGGTGCTGGCGCCCGCGGTGGGCTCGACGAAAGCGGTCGTGGCGGCGCTCGTGCTGCGGCTGGTGTGGGTGAGTGTTGAACTGGCCGCCGCGATCATTCTCTTACCCGGGTTTCGACGTCATCGAGCCAGAATGGATTCGGCGCTGGAAGCAGGTTCAAATCATTCATGATCAGCGTTGTCGTGGCGGTCTACAACGAAGAGGAGAGCTTGGCGACGCTGCACGGCGAGCTCACCGCGACGTTCGGTGAAATCGCGGACTCGCCGGTCGAGTTCATCTTCGTCGACGACGGCAGTCGCGATGGTTCATGGCGAGTGCTGGCGGGGCTGGCGCGCGTCGATCGGCGGGTGAGCGCGATCCGGTTTCGGCGCAACTTCGGCAAAGCGGCGGCGCTCACGGCCGGATTTCAGGCCGTTCGCGGCAACCTGGTATTCACTCTCGACGCCGATCTGCAGGACGATCCCGCCGAGATTCCGCGCTTCCTGCTCGCGCTGGAACAGGGCTTCGACGTGATCAGCGGCTGGAAGAAGAAGCGCCACGACCCGTGGCACAAGGTCTACCCCAGCCGGATTTTCAACTGGATGGTCAGTCGACTGACCGGCTGCCGCCTGCACGACCACAATTGCGGATACAAGCTGTATCGCCGCGAGGTGCTTCAGGAACTGGGCATCTACGGCGAGCTGCACCGTTTCATTCCGGTGCTGGCGCACGCGCGAGGGTTCAAGGTCGGCGAGGTCGAGGTTCACCATCGCCCGCGGCGGCACGGCTCGTCCAAGTATGGCATCTCGCGATTCTTGAAGGGGTTCCTGGACCTCTTGACTGTGCGGTTCCTGACCCGATTCAGTCAGCGGCCCCTGCACGTGCTGGGGGGTATCGGGCTTGTGCTCCTGGCGCTGGGAAGCCTGGGGATGCTGTCTCTCGCGCTATTGTGGCTCGATCCCAATAACCGTCCGATCGGTACTCGACCTTTGCTGTTTTACTCGATCGCGCTACTCCTTGTTGGCATCCAGCTACTGAGCCTGGGAGTTCTGGCCGAGCTGGTCACCGCATACAGCATCCGCGCTGAAGACACTTACAGCATCGCGGAGGCGATTCACCTGACGGACCGCGATGACACCGTGCCGACGATCGAGACGCCGGCGGCGCCTCCTCGTTGACCTCAAGACTGTCGATCCCGATCTCGCGTTTTCGAGTAGAAGTGAAACCGTTTTGATTGATTCACGCATTCCGCGGAACTGACTGATGAACGACCTCGAGCTCTATCCGGGTCGCACGGATCGCGCCGGTTCGTGGCCCTGATCGTGATTGTCGCGGCGACGGGCATCGCGCTGGGACATACCCTGCGGCAGCCGAGCAAGATGTCCGCCAATGATATTTCTCGCTGGTGTACCGTCTGGAGCTTGCTCGAGCGCGGCACCTACGTGATCGACGATTGTCCGTGGCAGATCGAGACCCAGGACAAGGTGCTGCGCGAGCCAAAAACGGGCGGCGCCCTACCAACGGGCAAGCACTTTTATTCGAGCAAGCCGGCGCTGTTGCCTACTTTGATCGCGGGCATCTTGTATCCGGCCCGGATCGCGACCGGAGTTCCCCTGGACCGCGTTGTCCCGCAGGATCGGTCCGAGCGCTGGACTCAGAAATTCGACCCCGACTCTCCGAACAAGGTCAAAGGAGTTCTCGAGACGCCCAAGGAACCTGCGATATGGCCGGTTTACGTGTTTTATTTCAAGCCGATTCTGATTGTACTCAACATCGTTCCGTACTGTGTGTTCTTGATCTTGTTTGCCCGACTGCTCGACCGGCACGCGGCCAACGATTGGACTTGGTTTTTCTGCCTGGTTGCCGCAGCGTTTGGTACCTATCTCCTGCCATTTACACAGACCTTGAACAACCACACTGTCGCGGCATTCAGCGCGTTTTTCGCGATGTATTTATACATGAGAATTTGCGAGAACGGCGATGTGGCCGGCTGGCGGCTGGCGGGTGCGGGATTCCTTGCGGCGTTCGCCGCTGCGAACGAGCTGCCCGCGCTCGCGCTACTGGTGTTGCTCTTTGGCCTGCTGCTTGTTCGTCTTCCCAGGGAGACTCTTTTGTACTTCGTCGCCGGTGCGGCGGTTCCCTTGATCGGCTTCCTCGTCACTCAGTACGCCGTGTTCGGCGAGGTCCGGCTGGCCTACGAGTCGTTCGGGACGGATGATTACCTCTGGGAGGGAAGCCTTTGGAAGACGCCGCTGGAGCTCGATTGGTTCAACGAACACCCAGAGCCGTACGCGATTTACTTGTTCCACATGACACTGGGACATCACGGAGTATTCTCGCTGACGCCGATCTTTTTGTTTTCGATGTTCGGCGCGGCACGGATCTTGTGGCAAAGGGGCCAGCTGAGCTCGGTGCTGCGCGGCGCAGTACGGCGATGGCGGCAGTGGCCTGGCTCACGGCGGTGTTGACGGTCGTCGAACTGGCTTTCTATACGTGGAACCCCAAAGCGCGCAACTACGGTGGCTCGACGCAGGGACTGCGATGGCTGTTCTGGCTGATTCCGCTCTGGCTGATCTTGCTGCCGAGCGGAGTTGAGCAGGGCCAGACGCGGAGCTTGGTCCGGCGCATTGCACTTGTTTCGCTGGCGATTTCGGCGGTCTCGGTCGGTTATGCCCTTCGCAACCCCTGGAGCCACCCGTGGATTCTGGACGCACTTGAGCACCTTAACGTGTATCAACTCAGCCGATGAGGATGCAGGATCTCGGGTGTACAACGGACGGTATTCCGCCGCGGCTCGGACGTGAGTCGATCGGCGACCGGGTTGCTTGACGCCCCGAGCGGCGTGGAACTACCCTGGAGCCGGCGCCGTGATTCGGAGGCCCGCGAAACTTTTGTGCAGGAGGCCTCGGTGCGGAAACGGCCATGGATGGCGCGGGCAACGTCGTGGCCGGTTGCCGGTGGGAACGATGGCGAGGAGGTGCCGTGAGCAAGCCATTCGCGGATCGAGCCGACGCGGGCCGTACGCTGGCGAGCGAGCTTGCTGCGTATTCCGGCCGGAGCGACGTGATCGTGCTCGGGCTGCCGCGGGGCGGTGTGCCGGTCGCGTATGAAGTCGCCGTCGCGCTGGGCGCCCCTCTGGATGTGTTCCTCGTGCGGAAACTGGGCGCGCCGGGCCAAGAAGAGCTGGCGATGGGAGCGATCGCCCAGGGCGGCGTGGTGGTGATCAACGACGAGGTCGTCCGGTCGCTCAGAATTCCGTCTGATGAGGTCAGGGCCGAAGTCGAGAGCGAGCGCCGCGAGCTGGGCCGGCGCGAGTTAATGTATCGCGGCGGGCGACCTCCGCTCAATGTCGAGGGAAAGGTCGTGATCTTGATCGACGACGGACTGGCGACCGGGTCGACGATGCGCGCGGCGATCGCCGCGCTGCGGAAACAGCGGCCGGCAAGCATCGTCGTCGCCGTGCCGATCGGAGCGGCATCGACCTGTGCCGAGTTTGGGAGTATTGCCGACGAGTGTGTGTGCGCGGTCGCGCCCAAGGATTTTCGCGCTGTCGGGCTCTGGTACGAGGACTTCGTCCAGACTGACGACGAGGAGGTCTGCGCCCTCTTGGATTGCGCGTCTGCCCGCCAAGCCCCGGCGAGCTACCGTCCATCGGACGTCTTTGAAACGGGAAGTGTCAGGGGAAGGCCAGAAACTCGCGGCGACATCAAGGCGAGAGAACAGTCGAGCGCTTCGGGCGAGGATGTGTCGATCTCCGTCGGCGATCGGAGGGTCACAGGAAGGCTCAGTCTGCCGCGGGCCGCGACCGGCGTTGTCGCATTTGCGCACGGCAGCGGGAGCGGACGGTTGAGCCCGCGCAACCAGTTTGTGGCTGGCGCATTGAATGACGCCGGACTGGGGACGCTCTTGATCGACCTTCTTGAAGAGAACGAGTGTCACGACCGAGGTAAGATTCTGGACATCGAGTTACTGGCCGGTCGCCTGCAAGGCGCTGCTGACTGGCTGGCAAGTCAGCCCGAAACCGTCGGATTGCCCTTGGGATATTTTGGAGCCAGTACCGGGGCTGGCGCAGCGCTCCTGGCGGCGGCGAGGGCGCCCCATTCTGTGGCCGCGATCGTGTCGCGCGGGGGACGTCCCGACCTGGCCCGCAGTGTTTTGCCGCTCGTGACCGCACCGACCAGACTGATCGTGGGCGGCAACGACGAAGTCGTCATCGAGCTCAACCGAGAGGCCCTGGAATTGCTCAAGTGCCCCCGTCAGCTCGATATCGTCCCGGGCGCATCGCACCTGTTCACCGAGCCGGGAGCGCTCGACGAAGTGGCCCGACTGACCGAAGAATGGTTCATCCGCTATCTGGTTCCGTCTTGCTCGTAGGCGATCGCATACCCTGGACGAGCGCAAGCGACAAGGATACCGTCGAGCCGATGGAATCATCGTGCGCCGCAGATCAGCCCGAGAGCGGGTGGGGGGATAGGCCGTGCTGCTTCAAGAAATGAGTTGGCCCGCGGTGGCGGCTGTCGCCAATGCGCGGCCCGTCGTGGTGCCGATCGCGGCTGTCGAGCAGCATGGACGGCATCTCCCTGTCTTTACCGACTCGATGTTGCTGGCCGAAATTGTTCGCAGGGCGAACGAGGTGTTACGCGATCGTGTCGTTTGGACGCCGCTATTGTGGCTGGGGAACTCGCATCATCATCTCGAGTTTGCGGGAACGCTCTCGGCCGCGCCGCGCACGTATCTGAACGTTCTCAACGACTTGATCGACAATCTGGTTGCACATGGATTCCGCCGTGTTGTGCTGTTGAATGGCCACGGCGGCAACATCGTGCCGGCCCAGCAGGCGATCTTTGAAGCGCGTCAGCGTTACCGGCAAAGGAGCGACCTGGTGCTGCTGGTGGCGACTTACTGGATGCTGGGAGCGCGGCCACAGGACGTCGACGCGACGTTCGTACAGAATCGGATGGGACACGCCTGCGAATGGGAGACATCGATGATTCTCCATCTGGCGCCTCATCTCGTGGGCGCGATCGGCGGATTGAGCGCGGTCTCCTCCGAAATGCCTTTTGACCCAGCGTCGCAAGGTTGGATCACCAAGGATCGGAGCGCGTCCGGCCACATCGGCGACCCTCGAATGGCCAGCGCACTCAAGGGACAAACGCTCTTCCGTGTCTTTTCCGACGATGTCGTCACCTTCCTGGAACGGGTCATTGCGTGGGACGGTCGTTCCGGGGACGGCTGATGAGAACGCCGACTCGGGCGCGACGCGGATTGAACGGCCGATCGGCCGATCAAATATCTGCCGTTTGACGCTGCTGGCGACGACGCCCTGGGCGCGGAACGGATCCGGAGAGCGACTGAACGTCAGATGTAATTATTTCGATTCCAATGATTCCGGATCGACTCTTCTCGTGAGAACGATACCGTGAAACTGCTGCGTGACCGAGTCGGCCAAGGCATGCCGTGTGTCGGCGAGGCAATACGCATCATAGGTTGTTGCTGGTTCACCGGTGCGGGGGGCGGACGTCTCGCGATCTGAAAGGACCAGATACCGAGGGCTGAGGTAATAGCGAGCCGCCTCGATCTCGTCGCGAGGAAATCTGGGGTCGCTGGGATGGACCACGACGATGCACGGCGTGGCCGAGCCATCGGGTTTGTGCGCTGCGCTTTGACTGTCGAGCCATTCGGACAGTGAGCGCCAGTCGGCCCGCACGCTTTGCGAGTAAACGTCGGAGCGGAGGAGCGTGAGCGAAAGCGCGAGCGCCGCCATCGCGGCCGGCCAGCGAATCATCGCGTGCAGTTTGCCCAGGCCATGGGCCAGCAGGATCAGATAGGCCGGCGCAACAAAGAGATGATAACGCGGCGGGCCGAAGATCGGCTGAAAGAAGTACGAGTAAAGGTACATTGTCAACGGCGGCAGTGCGCACCACGCCAGGAGTATCGTGTTTTCCACCGGGTCGACGATTTCCAGCCGGCGCCTGAAACCGTTTTGCTTCCACGAGACGATCCCAAGAACGATGATGGCGAGACACACGCCCAGCACAATGGCATTTCCACCGACGTACTCGATGGGGACGGCAAGCAGGTATCGGACGGAATAGCGCGGCATGGGGTAGTCGGTCCCGTGATCCATGTATCGAGACAGCCACGGCGCGATCGCCAGGATCACGGCGAGCTGAATCGCGAGCCACCATCGGAGCGACAATTTGAGCGAAGATCGGACCAACAGATAGGCAAATCCGTGGGCCGCGATCATGAATAAACCAAGCGGGTGGCTGTAGGCCAACGAGGCGAGCAGAAGCCAGTAGGCCACGTACAAAGCAGGTTCGGCCCGGCGGCGGAACGACAGCAAGATCAGCCAGGAAAGGGACGTGAGCAGGACCAGCCACGCATACATCCGCGCTTCGCGCGAATAGTAGACGAGTGGTGGGCACACCGCCGACAGCCATGCGGCCCAGCGTGCCGTGCGGTCGTTGAACGATGCGCGTGCGAGACGATAGACGACGACAACAGTGAGAATCCCGCACACTGCGCTCAGCGATCGGCCGGCCAGATCGGAGGATCCGAAGATTCGCAACCACAACTGCAGGACGAGGGGGTGCAATGGAGCGCGAGTCCCGTCAAGCTGCTCGAGGAGCGGTAGCAGGGCGACGGGGCCGGGGGCTCGAGCCACGCGCATGCTGATGACTTCATCGTAGTAGAGACTCGTCGAGCCGATGCCCCAGAGTCGCAATCCCGCCGCGACGAGCAGGATGAACAGCAGTTGCAGGATCGGGACTGCTGTTCGCCACCGCCTTGGCGCCTGCTCCGGCGGGCTTCCAGCGACGGTCTGCCCTGCGTGAGAATCAACCATCGTGCAACTCCTTCGCACTTGAGTGATAATCGCTGCGTTCCACGGTTACCAGAGCTGCGTCGGGCCCGAGTGCGAGGACGATGTCATGAACCGGTTGCGCGGGAAAGTCGCGGTCATCACCGGTGCGGGTGCGGGGATCGGCCGCGCCACCGCCGAGCTGTTTGCCGAGGAAGGCGCTGCCGTCGTGATCGCCGAGCGCGACGAGTCGAGCGGCCGCGACGCGGCTGAGCGGATCGCGAAGTCTGGCGGTCGAGCGCATTTCGTGCTCACGGACGTGGCCGATGAAGCGAGCGTAGCGCGGATGGCGGCCGAGGCTGTCGCGAGCTTTCGGCGCGATGCACATCCTGGTCAACAACGCGGCGATCTTCATCCTCCGGGGGATCGACGCGACGTCCCGAGGAATGGCGGCCGATGCTGGACGTCAACGTGATGGGACCGGCGCTGGTCGCCAAGCACGTCGTACCGGCGATTCGCAAGGCCGGCGGCGGCGCGATCGTCAATCTGGCTTCGATCTCCTCGTTCATCGCCCAGCCGAACTTCGTCACATACAACACGACCAAGGCGGCGATACTCGGCATGACGCGCTGCATGGCCATGGACCTGGTGGCCGACAACATCCGGGTCAATTCGGTTTGCCCCGGCGTGGTCTGGACGCAGATCGTCGAGCGCCAGGCCGCGGCGATGGGGCTCGATCGCGCGGCCGCCGACATTCATCCCCAATGGGCCGGCGCCCAGTTGATCCAGCGCTGCGCCGAGCCCCGCGAGATCGCGCACGCCATCCTGTTTCTCGCCTCGGACGATGCGTCGTTCATCACGGGGTCTCACCTCATGGTTGATGGAGGATACACGGCCAAATGAAGCGCGTAGGGCGGAGGAGCGTGACCGCCGGCTACCGGAACAGGCGCTTGAGGCCCAGCCGTGGGAGCACCCGGCGGCGCTCACGCTCTGGCTCATGCCGCGGCGCACCCGGCCTGATATGGAAATCGATGACGAGCGGCAGATGGTCGGAGGCGTCGCGAGCCAGCGCGAGTGGACGATGTGGGCATGGCGGACCTCGAACGGTCCGCGGACAAAGGCTTTGTCAAGCGAGACCACCGGCCAGTATGCCGGAAACGAACGAAACCGGGAACGAGGCGCCGTGACCTGTGCGAAACCGTGAGAGGCAAAGGGGCCTCTGGCGAGGGTATTGAGCCAGTCATTAAAGTCGCCGACGATCAACGTCGGTAACTGAGCGGACTCGCGAAACAGCGAATGCTCGAGCAGATGGCGCGCCTGCCACTGCCGCTCGCGCTCGGCCAAGCCCAAGTGCCAGTGCACGAGATGAATGGGACCCTCAGGAGTCTCGACAACCGCGAGTTGGGCGCCTCGGGGCTTTCGGCGCTCGCGGCGCAGCGAGATCTGGTGCGCGCTTTGAAAGGGCCAGCGGGAGAGCAAGAGGTTGCCGTAGCCGCCGGTCTTGAACCGTACGTTGAGCTGATAAAGGTGAGCCCGCGCCGTAGCGCATCTCGCAGCCTGCTGGGCTGGTCATCGTGCCGGGTTCGCGCCACCTGGCGATCGACTTCCTGGAGGCAGATCACGTCGGGGTTTTCTGCTGCGATCACCTGGATGATGCGCTCGAGCCGATAACGGCGATCGCGACCGCCGATACCTTTGTGGATGTTATAGCTCAGAAGGCGCATGGTCACCGTTTCAAGTTTCTTCGGACCGAACTTGCGAGGGATCGCGCCCGGTCGAGGTCGCCGTGGACGCGGTCGTTCCGGGACTTTCGCTCGTTTTGTACGACCGGTGGCATCGATCCAGATGCTCGTCAAGCCTCTCGGCTGCGCCGTTGAGTGCGACGTGACGTGCTTTACCGGCCTGGTCGCGCTCGATCGGTACGTCGAGCGCCGTCGTTGGGTGCAGCGTTGTCACGACCTTGTTGCGCTTCACCCGGCTGATCCCCCAGAGCACAAGCGCGTGGTGGACTGCGCGATAAGCAAACCAGTAACCGATCAGGTTGGGGCCTGGCAAGAGGGCGAAAAGCACAGTGAACGGCGCGATCACCGCGTTAATGCTCATCCAGAACAGATGTCGCGTGCGTTGTTGTGTAAGGTAGTCCTGCCAGAAAATACGAACATCAGCGGCGGGCTGCAGCGCGGGGTGATACAGGTCGATCTGACGGGCGGACCGCATCCGCGCCAGCATGGCCTCGTCGGGATGAGCCAGCGTATGCAGCCAATCCCAGCATCGGCGCATCCAGCGCAACGCTCGCGAGTCGCCGTGTTGCCAGGTGGATTTGAATTTCAGATACCGATCGTGAAGCCAAGCGAGCAGCCCCACCGCGCACTCCCGTGGATGGATCGTCACCCTCACCCTGCTCGAGCGGCGACTCCGACTCGTCCGAGTAAAAGAAGAATCGCTCGTGATCGATCAACAAGAGGTAAATCTTCAAGGTTCGGTCCGGTCGCGCATCGCTTTGCTTCGCCGTTTCAGGCGGCGCTCTCAGCCTGGAAATCGCACGGGGCCGCGCTCCAATCCGTCCATCACCTCATTGTAGCCTGCCGGGTGGATCTTTGCCCGGACATCCGATTCGCCGCGGTACTCGGGTCGTCTGGGATCAGTTCTTCGACTTCGGAGCAGGCTCGTTCGCGTGCCCGAGGGTCCGGACCTCGTCCTCGACCTTTTCCAGATCGCTTGCGACATCCTGTCTCAGCTTTTCTTTGCCGGCTTCGATCTTGGCGGTGATCCCTTTCACGTGGCTGATTCCCGGATTAACCGATGGGAGGAAGGCATAGGCCAGGACCACGAGGACGATCGGGATGCACGATGTGGCAATTCGACGCAAGATCGGCTTCATATGTTTCCAGTGAACGGTCAGGTAGTACACGGTATAGGGTGGAAAAAGAAACGCCACACCCTGGAGGGGGCCGTCCTTGTACGGCCGGAGGAAGAAGGCGATCAAATCGGCCCAGAACCGCCCGTAATTCGCCAGCACGACCACCACGCCGCCTGTATGCACAAATGCGCGATGTTCGACGACGATTCCAAAGATCATCAGAATGATGAACGGTACAGAAATGAGATAAGCCCAGGCGTCGATCCAGCGAAGGACCTTGAGTACAGAGCCGACCGCGGCCCGCCATTTCACATAAAACCAGCCTGAGGGCTTCGAATTCTCCAGCCTGAAAAAGAAACCGCGTTTTTCGTCAGCGACCGCGTAACCGCTGCGGTCCTTCTCGAACTCGGCGATTTCACGCAGTCCGCGCTCGATTGCCGGCGAAACAGGGACGAGCGACGCCGGATCCGAGTCGTCGTCGAGCAGCTCAAATCCAACATGAGGATCGCCTGTGTGATTCTCATTCGCGGCCGGCAGCGGTGACTCGAGACGGAAGACAGAGCCGTGCGGGACGGGCGCCTGTGGCGTGCCGGGCTCATTTGCGTGAACGGGCTCTGCGGCGATCGGTGGCTCAACGTGGCGGCGAGGCCGCGATTCCGGCGGACTGAGGCGAAACGGAGCGTTCTCGGGTGGTTCGTGCGGTTTGTCCGCCTGGGCCGGTGGAGTTTCGGGCGCGGGACCAACTGCCCCTTCTGCAACCGGCGCAGGAATCCTCATGACGTGGCCGCAGTTTGAACATCTTCCGCGCCGGCCTCGGAAGCGATCGTCGAGCCGAAAGTGCTTGCCGCAGTTTTCGCACGTGAAGGAAAGCATCATAGGATGATCTGTTACTATTGACGTCCCAAAGCGATGATTAGCCCACGACCGTCAAACTGGTCCCGCGGCCGTTCTCGACCTTGACGCTTTCCAGAAGATTTCCGCTTGTGGAGGTTTCGGGCCTCACGCGATGATCTGCCGGATCGGCTTCGCCGAAATCGATTTCCAGCCGCTTGTGGCCGGGAACTTCGAGCCGGCGCGGATCGAGGCCGAGCTGGTGCAACAGCGTGGCGTGGATGTCGGTGACGTAATGGCGATCCTGCGACGGCGTGGAAGCCAATCTCGTCGGTCGCGCCATGGACGATGCCCCCCTTGATTCCGCCGCCGGCCATCCAGACCGAGAAGCCGAAGGGATGATGATCGCGGCCGTCTCCTCCCTGCGAGCCGGGCGTGCGGCCGAACTCGGTCGCCCAGACGACGATCGTCTCGTCGAGCAGCCCGCGCTGTTTGAGGTCGGTCAGCAGCCCGGCGATCGGCCGGTCGACCTGTGCGCACTGAGCGGCGTGGTTTTGCCGCAAGCCGCCGTGGGCATCCCAGGCGCCGGCGCCTCCGTTGGAGCCGTGGAAGATCTGCACGAACCGGACTCCGCGCTCGACCATCCGCCGGGCCGACAGGCACATCTGTCCGAACTCGCGGGTCACGTCTCTGGTCGAGCCCGTAAAGCCGGTGGCTGGCCGGCGACTCGTCGTCCAGATCGCACCACTTCGGGCACGGCCGTCTGCATGCGGAAGGCCAGCTCGTACGACTTGATCCGCGCTCGCAGCGCGGGGTCGTCGGGATACTTGACGGCCGAGAGCCGATTCAATCGGCCCAGCAGCTCGAACTCGCCGGCCTGCTCCTCGCGGAAGACATCGCGCGCCGGCGCGGCGAACGGCAGCGGGTTCTTGGGATCGACCGAAAGCTGAACGCCGTCGTGCTCGGGGCCGAGGTAGCTCGCGCCATGGCCGCCCAGCCCGCCGCAGCAATCGGCGATCGGCGTGCCCATCACCACGAACTGGCGGCAAGTCGTCGTTGAGCGAGCCCAGCCCGTAATGGACCCACGAGCCGATCGTGGGAAACGCCCCTTCGAGCATGTGCCGGCCGGTGTGGAATTGCAGCTGGGCGCCGTGATTGTTGTCGGTCGTCCACATCGAGCGGATGACGGCGATGTCGTCGATGCACGAGCCCACGTGCGGCCACCAGTCGCTGACCTCGATCCCCGACTGACCGCGCTTGCGAAAGCCGACCTGAAGCGGATAGAGCACCTGGCGAATGTGGCCGTTGGCGTCGTTCGGCACGACGATCCGCACGTTGTCCGGTGAGCTTGTTCTTGAGCGCATCGGCAAAAGGGGTCTCGGCGATCGTCTTGCCCGCGTATCGATTCAAGGCGGGCTTGGGATCGAAGCTCTCGAGGTGGCTGGTGCCGCCGATCATGAACAGCCAGATGACGTTCTTGGCCTTGGGGCGAAAGTGGGGCTGCCCGTCCGGCGGGCTCCAGCGGGCGGGTGATGCTGGATCGGCGCGGCGAACCCGTCGCGATGCAGCATCGCGCCCAAGGCCAGGCCGGCGAAACCCATGCCCATGTCGGCCAAGAACACGCGTCGGCTCGTCATGGCTGCATCGCATGTGACAATCCTGACCCATCTTCGTGACGTCATTGCATCATCGGATCGTGACGAAGTCGTTGTGGTTGAAGAGCACGTGGACCAGGTCCTCGCGGGCTCGCTGCGCCGGGTCGGCGGCGGGCGGGACCGCCGACGGCGGGGCCGGCTGGAAACGGGGCCAGCCGGCGAGCGGTCGGCGAGCTGCTTGGCCTGCGTGCCAGGTACTCTTCGCAAGCGTTCGTTTCGTCGCGGTGTCGGCGATCGGCCGAGGACGCGCTCGAATGCGGCGGTCACGAACGCGGTCGTCGCTCGACGGGGGATGGCTCGGCGCGGAAGCTCGTCGCTCGAGCTTGCTGGCCAGCAGCCGCGCCTGCTCGAGGCAGAGCGAGCTATTGGCCAGTGCCAGCGCCTGCTGGGGCATCACGCTCTCGGTTCGCCGGTAGCACGAGAGCACGTTGGGCGAATCGAACAGCCGAAGGAACGTCACGCGCTTTTCCTTGGCGTGGCGGAAGTACAAGCTGCGGCGCGGCGATTTCAGACCCGTCTCCGGGTCGAGGTCGGGCCCGCCCAGGACTTTGATCGAGGTTGCCCGCGACGTGCAGAACGTTGTCGCGCACGGCTTCGGCTTCCATGCGCTTGGGGTTCATCCTCCAGTAATAGATGTTGGCCGGGTCGCGGGCGAGGTTCGGGTCGTCCGGGCCGCCGCTGGTCGATTCCATGCGGTAGGCGGCACTGGTGACGATGAGCCGGTGGATCGGCTTCATGCGCCAGCCTTCCGTTCGAAGCTGCACGGCCAGCCAGTCGAGCAACGCGGGGATCGCGGGCGGCTTTCCGTTGCGGCCGAAGTCGAAGACCGAAGGCACCAGGGGCGTATCGAAGTGGTGCATCCAGATCTGGTTGACCGCCATCCGCGCGGTCAGCGGGTTGTCGGGATCGGTGATCCAGCGCGCCAGCGCGAGCCGGCGGCCGGTGCTGGTCGCCGGGTAGAACGGGCGTCAGCGGCGGGTAGCTCGGCGCCGTCGTCGCTCGCTGGCCTTGCGAGCGGCCGGAGCGGCCTCGCGCGTCTTGCTTTTGAGCGGCGTGTCGCTTCTCCGGCGGCGGTGTCTTGGCCTTGCCGGGCTGCTTGGCGCAGCGTTCCTGGCTTCGAGATCCGCGATCTCGGCCTTGAGCAGGGCTTCCTCGGCCTTGAGCACGGCACGCTTCCGATCGAGCCGGGCGGCGACGCGGATGAGCGCTGGTGGCGTCGGCGTGAGGCGGCGGCTGCGCATACCGAGCGACGTCGGCCGCGATCCTGGCCTCGACCGCGGCTAGATCGGCCTCGGCGGCCTTGAGCGCCTTCTTGGCCAGGGCCACGGCGTGCTGGGCTTTGTCGGCCGCGGCAGCGTCGTGGGCGTCGGCCAGTGCTCGCTCGGCGGCGGCCAGAGGCGGCCTTCTGAGCCGCGATCGCGCGCTTGGCATTCGGCGATCGCTTCCTCGCGGACGAACGCGTTCAAGCCGGGGTAAAAGGCTTCGGGCGGCAGCGGCAGCCGGCTGATCGGGCCGAGCCTGGCCTGGAGCTCGAGATCCTCGGCACCGACGGCGCCAGCGGCTTTTCCTTGACCGGCCGCTTCTCGTCGCCGCGCTCGAAACAGGAACGTCGGCGTGGCCGGCTGGCCGTCGAAGACCCGCACCAGGCCGGCCTTGGTGGTATCGGGCTGGCCCGGCACGGGGTCGGTGCGAACCGCGTACGGCTCGAAGAACGCGCGGAAGGCGTAGTAGTCGGTCTGGGGGATCGGGTCGTACTTGTGATCGTGGCACTTGGCGCAATTGAGCGTGATGCCCAGAAACGCCTTGGCGGTGTGCTCGACGGTGTCCTCCAGCCAGACGTTGCGATTGAACTTGTACCAGTTGCGGACCAGGAAGCCGGTGGCGCGCGAGGTCGTCGGCGTCGCAGGGGTCGGTCTCGTCGGCGGCCAGCATGGCGACGATCATGCGGTCGTAGGGCAGGTCGCGATTGAGCGACTCGACGATCCAGTCGCGCCATCGCCAGATATGGGGCTGGCTCTCGCGCACCTCGGCGCCGAAGCCGTCCCAGTCGCTGTACCGCCAGACGTCCATCCAGTGCCGGCCCCAGCGCTCGCCGTATTGCGGGCTGGCCAGCAGCCGGTCGACCAGCGCCTCGTAGGCTCGATCGCTGGGATCGGCCACGAAGCGCGCGGACCATCTTCGGGGCTGGCACCAGCCCGGTCAGGTCGAGGCAACGCGGCGAATCAAGGTGGCCGGGTCGGCGGCCGGCCGCGGCTTCAGTCCGTGTTTGCGATGTTCGGCGGCCAGGAACGCGTCGATCGGGTTCCGGACCCAGCCCGCGCGCGTCGCCGAGTTGGGCGGCAGCCGGAACCGCCGGGTCGAGTAGGCGGTTGAAACGACCAGTGGTCGCGCGGGTCGGGCTGCGGACGCTCGTCGGCCGGGGCTCTTGGCCCCCTGGTCGATCCAGGCCTTGATCGCGGCGATCTCGTCGGCCGAGAGCGGCGAGCCCTCGCTTTCGGGAGGCATCCGCCAGCCGTCGCGGCCGGTGACGGCATCGATGATCAGGCTGTCGTCGCTCTGAGCCGGGCACGACCGCCGGGCCGCTGTCGCCCCCCTTCTTCATGAAGGCCGCCGTATCCAGCCGCAGCCCGGCCTTCTGCTGCAAGGCCCCGTGGCAGGCGTAGCAGCGCTTGCTCAAGACCGGCTTGATCTCGCCGAGCGTAATCGACGTCGCGGCCCTGTGGCGCCGCGGCCTGCGCACCACCCTGGCAGCAAGACGCCGATCACAACGACCAGCCGCATCCGAGCGGTTCTCATGAACTCATCAAACTCCGGGATGGATGGCAGCAACCGACAGTTTGCCCCCGCATGATGTTAAACAAAATACGGGTCAGCGGTCAGTGGTCAGTCGCCAGGCGATCGATTCATCACTCGACGCTTGCCACATGCCAGTGATCCGCCTGGTCTGGTCCGCATGGCCTTTGCACGGCTCCAAGGCACGGGCACGGTTTCGCCAATCCATTCGCGTGGAATGCGGGCAAAGTTTCTCGGGGCCCGATGATTGCGGTACCGGTGTGCAATGGAGAGAATTCAGCGAGCCTCGCGAAGGGGCAGGCTTCGGGACGATTCCGACAGACTCGCCATGAAAAGGGGGGTTGATCAGGTGAAGCTCAAGGAGGCGATCCACGCGGTCGAAACGCACGCGCTCGCGATCCTCAGCCAGCCGAACTCGAACGTTCGCCTCGTCGCGGTCGGGGCGAAGAACCGGCGCTCGCTCTCCGAGGTAACCGACTTTTGCATCACCGCGTACGTGCCCGAGAAATTGACAAAGTCGCAGCTCAAGACCCGCAACCTGGTGGTGTTCGAGAAGAGCGTCGCCCTTGCCGCGGGTGTGGACGCGATGGGGGGAATCGAGTTGGACGTGGTGGAGTCCGGCTCCGACTTCGCGCCGCGGCAATCGCTCTCCGCGCCGGCTGCATTTCGCGGCGCCAAGGGGGGGCCGACGCCCACGATCGATACCCAGAAGTTTTTCAACGGGCTGCGTTGCGGGATCGGCATCACCAACCCGATCGACGAGTACCCTCTGCGGCTGACGCGGGCACGCTGGGGTTCTTCGTCCGTGACGGAAACCAGCACCCCTACCTGGTATCGAACAGCCATGTGATCGGCCGCTCGGGCGCCGCAGAGCGGGGCGAACCCGTGGTCCAGCCCGGGACTCTGGATCTCACGGCCAACGAGCTTCAGATGATGAACACTCTCGCCAAGCTGCGGAACCGGATGGAGATTGCGCGGCTCCGGGCCGTCGTGCCGTTTCAGCTCGTGAGCGGGACCCAGGAACCCGTGAATCGCGTGGACGCGGCGCTGGCAGCGCTCAACGACTCGGGCCGGGACCACGGCGACATCGACCGCATTTGTTACGGTGGAGTGATTCGGGGGGTCGCCGATTCCTATCGCATGTCTTCGACCGGCGGCGCTCGTGGGCTCGACCCGCGTGTACAAGGTGGGACGCACTACCGGGGCGACGGAAGGCAACGTCGTTGGGATCGCCGGCACGGGGAGGCTCACGTATCCCACCGGCAAAGCCTTCTTCGCAGGGCAGCTCCTGATCGAGGGCACGCCAGACAATGGCGGGCTGTTCAGCGATCGCGGCGATAGCGGCAGTGCGATCCTCAATGACCAGCACGAACTGGTCGGCCTGCTGTTTGCGGGCAGCGAACGGCAAACCCTGGCGAACCCGATCGCCGACGTGATGCGGGAGCTGCAGGCAACCTCCGGGCTGACGCTGCGCGTCGTCACCGGGTAAGTGCATCCTGCCAAAGGGACCACTCCGCGGTAGAATGGGACTCGGATACGAAACCAGGCGAACCTCGGAAGGAGCCCCAGACGATGGGCAGCGCGTCGAAGTCATCCGGGCCAGGCCGCGCCAGGATGACCAAGCCGACAAGACGGGCTTCCGCGGCTCAGATCCTCGATCTCCTGAGCCAGTGCCCGATGGAGATTTACAAGGCCCTCCGGCTAGAGCCGAAGGACGCCAACCTCTCGATCCCTACTGATGGACGCGGCGCCCGCATCCGAGTCTCGGTCAGGGGGTGCGACGCGGATTCGGTTCCAACGCGGATCACCGTGGCGCATGAGGACCGACGGCTCAGTCTAGCGATCGAGGCGGACACCGATTTCCAAGAATTCCGGCCCCTTGCGGCGCAGCGGGCGGGCGCCTCGCGGTCGTCGAGTCCGAAGCGGGCCTGAAGCCAGGCCGGGTTTTCCGGGTTTATCGAGCCGTCTCGTCTCGCCCGTAAGGTTTTCGTCAACGCGGGGTCGACGGCGACCAGCAGGCGGATGACCGGGGTTATGCTCGGCCGTTTGCTTATTTACTTCTTCAAAAGCTTCCAGATGCCGATCATGTTTCCATCAGGATCCTGGATCCATGCGAAGTGACCCATATTGGGGACTTCCTGAGGGGGAACCAGCATCTTGCCGCCGAGCTTGACGGCGTGGTCGATTGTCGCCTGCAGGTCGTCGACCTGTGCGTAGATCGTCACATAATTGTGCGGTTCGTGTCCCAGACAGTTGAGGTGCCCGCCGATGCCCGGCGCGGTCGGCGCTACCATGGCCGCGGGCCCATGGGGGGTGAACTCCCAGCCGAACAAAGGGCCGTAAAACGCCTTCGTCTTTTCGATGTCGCGGCCGCCGATCTCGAAGTGAACAACAGGTGCAGGCATGAAATGACTCCGGTATCCGAGGACTTGCGCGTCAGGGATCAGTCCGCGACAGGCGCATCTGACCGAATAGCGAATTTACCGCGCCCTGTTTTGAGTGCAAGCTGGTTCCGAGCCGCGAGCGCCGCACTCGTCGCGATGTTTCCGCTGCCATCGGTCCCGGTGTGCCGGTTGCGCGGGCGCCGGTTGATGCTTTCATCGATCATCGTGGAGGGCATTTCGTAGTGCCGGTTTCCGCGCACGCGTGAGAGACGCTAGTTGATCTTGCGCCAGCTGAGGCGAACTGGCTCACGGGTACTTGGGTCATGCCAGATCGAGTCGCGCGGGACGTCGATTACCGAAGACCGATCGGCCCGAATCGAGAAGCGGACGGCGGGCAAGTGCAAGTCACGGAACATCGCGAAGGAAATGAAGTCGAGCGCACACCGATTGCTGCGCGGGACGCGGGTCTCGGGCGCTGGGCTCGCGCAGCTGCGAAGGCTGACAAACCTCACCTGGCTCACGCCGTCCGAGACCGAGGTGTCCGACGCCGGGCTTGCCCATTTGACGAGCCTCACCAAGCTTTCTACCCTCGACCTCAGAAGTACGCGGGTGTGAGACGCTGGGCTAGCGTCCACAGTCTGAATGACGAGGCATTATTCCGCCGGTGAGGCACTGATCGGCGTTCAGAGGCATTGTGCTCCGCTTCAACAATGGCTTGATGATCGAGGCTGTTCCTGGAAAACAATGGATAGCAGTGACTCGAACTGCCGGGATTCCGACGAGTTTGCGTAGAACGCTGAGGTGCACCGTGAAAATATGGAACAGAGAGTATCCGCACATCGGCACTGCTCTCGTGCTGATCGTGATCGTGTTTTCGACCTGGGCGATTTATCTCTATTCGTCGTTTCAAACCATGAGATCGGCAGAGTCAGAAGGGATCAGCCGTCTCGGCCAGTTTGGAGACGCCTTCGGTGCAATCAACGCCCTGTTCACCGGGCTGGCCCTCTCTGGTCTCGTTTATACTGCCTTGCTCCACCACGAGCAGGTTCAAGCACAACGACAAGAGCTCCAGCAACAAGCTCATGATTCGGTGGCCAATCGCCAAGCCTTGAGCCGCGAGCAGCGCGAGCTATTCCTTACCGCTCGTCTCAATGCAACGGTCGCGATGCTGCAAGCCAACGAAGCGATGATGGGTTTCACTCCGGTTGATGACGAATACGCCAGGCTACAGGGATTGCGGGAGACACGAAAGCTCAAGCAACAGGTCTCGCTGCTGCTTTGCGAAGCCAGACTCGGCTTCGAGGCAGACTGGAGCGTCGCAATAGAGAGACGTGCAATTAACGATTATCTAACAACTTATTTTAGTGAACTTATCTATCGATGTAACATTCACCATCTGGACCCCCTCTCACTATTTCAAGCAGCCGTTGAGCGGGAGAGGCTCGAGATGGGCACGTTTTGTGAACAGATTCAATCGCGCCATCCATCGACGGCGGCGCAGGTGATAGAATTCATGGACTCCCTCGGAAGCGTCAAGAACCGCGAAGCGGCCGCCAAGCACATCGAGGATTTTATGCGCGGCGTGCCGAACCTGTAAGGGTGTGCGGCGGCAGGCTGGTCGACGGAGAGGCCGGAAGTGAGACCGCCCCGCTTCACCGGGGTTCAGAACCGACTGGCGAGTTACCGAGATGCCAGTTCCCGCCTCAGCGATTAACTCGGCGCAGGAATGGTGTGCGCCCTAGCCGCGTGAATGAGCGCGCCGCACACCGCCTCCGAGGATCTATTCGAATAGCGTGGTGCTGCCCGGGTCCGCGAAACCGGGTGCGACGTCTCGAATTCTTCCGCCATCTGAGGTCGAACTGAATCGGATGCGGGTACGATCTGATTCGAGCGGGTGCATCACATCCAGAGCGTCCCCGATCCCGGAGAGTGGCCACCATGCTGGCTGAATCCGCTACAGCTCCCTGGCAACGGTACATCCGGCTCAGCGTGCGGGGGCTGGTCGTCCTGGTGCTTGGGATCGGCGCCGGGCTGGGCTGGGTGGTCCGGCAGGCCCACGTTCAGCGCGATGCTGTGGCCACGATCCAACGGGCTGGCGGTACTGTCATGTATGACTGGCAGTACAGCAACGGACGGATGGTTTCAGCGGGGAGACCCCCGCAGTGGCTTGTCGATCTCATCGGAATCGACCATTTCGGTCACGTCACCGCTGTCTGGCTGACACCAATGGCATCCGATGCAGTGCTCGCGCAGGTCGGCGCCTCTCCCGACTGGAGCACTTGGGCCTCTGGTCGGTCAGCGACGGCGGGTTGATCTATCTGAAGAAGCTCACCAAACTCACTGCGCTGAGCCTTTACGGCGCACAGATCACCGACGCCGACATGGTGAAGCTAAAACCGCTGACGCGCCTCTCCTTTCTCTGCCTTCACCACACTCACGTCACGGACGAAGGGCTGGCGCATTTGAAGGGCCTGTCCAATCTCTCGCAGCTTGACATCGTGGGGCATTCGGTGACCCTCGCTGCAGCGCGAGAGTTGAACCGGGCTTTGCCGAGCTTGTCGATCTGCCGCTGAATGGCATTTGCGTGAGAAATATGGCCTCCTGCACTTGATGATGACGTTGGTCGCCCGCCGCTCGAGAGACGCCCACGGCGAGCTTGCGAGCAGCGGAAACCTCTGGGGCGGCAAACCGTGCGCGCCGGCGCGATTCCTCTGTCCGGCGAACGATGGGCACGCGGCACTCGCTGACATCGCTCAATCGTGATCGAACGTGTGCCAGCCTGCTCTCTTCACCGTGGAAGGCACTCGGCAAGATGAGTGGGTATAGTACACCGCGGGATTCAGCAACGGGGATCATCCACATGAAATATCACAAACTGTGGTGCATCGCCTGGCTGGTGACGGTTGCGGTGGCATCGGCACAGGAAGGACGTTTGCCGAAGCAAGTCGATCTCACGCCGAAGTTCAAAGAACTGGGATTGACGGTCCGCACCCAGTTCGGCCGGCCCAGTTGTGGCACCTTTGCGATCACCGCGCTGGCCGAGCTCGAATCGGCCCGCGGCGATCCTGGCTCGGCTCCAGCTCTGTCGGAAGAGTTTCTCTGGTGGGCCTGCGATCAGGCTGCCGGACTGAAGAAGGACCATAGTGTCTTGTTTCAAAGAGTGTTGAACGGGCTCAACACCTTCGGAATCTGCACGGAGGCGTTGATGCCCTATGCAAAGCAGAAAGACTCACCACATAAGCCTCCCGCGGCGGCTTTGAAGGACGCCGCCCGGCGCGCCGAGCGCTGGCGGGTGATCTGGATTCGCCATTGGGCCGTGAATCGCAAGGTCGATCCCGAGGAATTCCACGCCCTCAAACAGGCCCTGGCGGGGGGTCATCCCGTCGCCTGTGGCTTGCGCTGGCCAAAACGTTCGAGCGGCGATGATCGCTTGCTTCAGCCGCCAGCCGATGAGGTGGAAGATGGCCACAGCATTTCCTTCGTGGGGTACGAGGACGACGCCAGCAAGCCGGGCGGCGGTACCTTTCGGATCCGCAATAGCTGGGGTCCGCAATGGGGCCACGATGGTTACGGCATCATGTCCTACGCCTACGTCCGGGCCTACCTTAATGACGCCGTCTGGCTGGAATGGGGTCCGCCGCATTCGGAGGTGCCAAAGGAACGCTTCCAGGCCAATGCGCTGCCTGTCCGTGCCCGCCATCGGTGCGACGTCAGCATACAGGCCATGAAGCCATGGGGCAGCGGAATGTGGAGCCATGGCGAGCAACTTTTCTGCAGGGCCGAGCCAAAGGGTTTCGTGGAAGTCGAGTTCCACGTCAAGAACGCAGGTCGCTACCGCCTGTGCGTCCAGGGAACCGTGGCGCCGGATTATGGCATCATCCGGATTGCCCTGGACGGAAAGCCAACGGGCCCTCCGTTCGACCTCTACTCCGGCATGCTGGGCCCGTCGGGTTCGCTGGAACTAGGCGTCCACGACTTCACCGCGACGAGCCACAGAATCCGCTTCACGGCTGTAAGCAAGAACGCGGTATCCGGGAACTTCTGGTTTGGCGTCAGCGCTATTGATCTTCTGGCCACACGGCAGGCGCCATAAATCGGACCGGCAGCCAGCAAGGCTTTGTCCGCCGCTCCGGTTGGGAGAATTGCTCGGCCCATTCTCGAACCGCTTATCGATGATCGGGGTTCTCAGGTCCGCGTTCCACCGCGCTTGTCCGCGGCTCACTTGAAGGGCGCCGTGCGTGGCAAGCGTCCGAGCGTCGACCGCGTTACCCGACTGCGACCCAGCGAGTCGTGTGCATCGATTTTGGACGTTTTGGACGTTATTTATCAGGTCAGACCGCTAGCATCTTGAAGAAATTCTTGACTTCTCCGGTTCATTCGATTATTAATATGAACGGTATGGACGTTTTTGTAAGGTCGAGTCTGGCCGGCAGGGATCCGGCGACTGACGAACTGGCACCTTGGAAGGGAGAGTCATTCATGCGACGCATTTTTGCTCTGGCGAGCCGCGCTTTTCGGGCTGTGCGTGGTTGGTGGGCTGGCTGCACACCGGACGGCGGCGGCAGAGCGGGAGGACAAGGATATTGTCCAGACCGCCACCGATGACGGTCAGTTCAAGACGCTCGTGACAGCGCTTGAGGCGGCCGGCCTGGTCGAAACGCTGAAGGGGGAGGGCCCGTTCACCGTGTTCGCCCCGACCGATGACGCGTTTGCGAAGGTTCCGAAGGAGAAACTGGAGGCGCTGCTCAAGGACAAGGAAGCACTCAAGGCCGTGCTGACGTACCACGTCGTCTCCGGGAAAGTGATGGCCGCGGACGTGGTCAAGATCGATTCCGCCAAGACGGTCCAGGGGAAACCGGTGACGATCGAGGCGAAGGACGGCAAGGTCAAGATCAATGACGCGAACGTGATCAAGACCGACATCGACTGCAAGAACGGCGTCATTCACGTGATCGACGCCGTGCTGCTTCCTCCCGACGACACCAAGTAACGAGTCGACACGCTCAGGGATGGACGCGTCCGGACATGCGTATTCCGCCCTCCGGCCGCTGTTCATCGCGGAGATCGCCTGGTGAAGAACATCGTTGAAACCGGCGCCGAACGGCGCCCTACTCATCGCGGCCTGATGCCGCTGCCAGGCCAGGCTCATTCAATGCGATTGAGCCTGGCCGGGCCTGCGCGTTGCCGGCTTCCGACCGCCCGGTAACGGCGTTGCTCGAACAGCCGGTGCAATCGCTCTTGTGCACCCGAACCAGGAATGTCGATGACCAAACGGGAACGACTCGTATTGCTGACAGGGGCAACCGGATACGTGGGAGGCCGGCTGCTCAACGAGCTGGAGCTGCTGCCCGTTCGGCTGCGCTGTCTGGCTCGCCGACCGGAATACTTCGCGAGCGCGCTTCGTCCGCGACGGAGGTCGTTGGCGGTGACGTCTTCGATCCGGCATCGCTCGCGTTAGCGTTCGAGGGCGTACACACCGCCTACTACCTCGTGCATTCGATGGGTTCGGCGGGTTCCTTCGAGGAGGAAGACCGTCAGGGCGCGCGAAACTTCGCGGAGGCGGCCCGGCAGGCAGGGGTGCGACGGATCATTTACCTGGGAGGGCTGGGCGAAGAGACCAAGGCGCTCTCGGCCCACCTGCGGAGCCGCCACGAGGTTGGTGCCATTCTCCGAGCCAGCGCGGTGCCGGTCATCGAGTTTCGCGCCTCGATCGTACTGGGCCCGGGCAGCCTGTCGTTCGAGATGATTCGCACCTTGACGGAGCGACTGCCCGTGATGATCACACCGCGCTGGGTGTCGGTGCCGGCACAACCGATAGCGATCGGGGACCTGCTGCGCTACCTGGTCGCCGGACTGGATCAGCCGAGCGAGGGCGGCCGCATTTACGAAATCGGCGGGGCGGACCAGGTTTCGTACGGCGACTTGATTCGCGAGTATGCCCGACAGCGCGGCCTGCGCCGGCTGATCATTCGGGTGCCGATGTTGACACCCCGTCTGTCGAGCCTGTGGCTGGGTCTCGTCACGCCGTTGTACGCCCGCGTCGGCCGCAAATTGATCGAGAGCATTCGCCACCCGACGATCGTGCGCGACGATTCGGCGCGGCGGGATTTCGCGATCGAACCGATTGGACACCGCGAGTCAATCGCGGCTGTTCTGGCGACTGAGGACGAGGAGCTCGTCACGACCCGATGGTCGGACGCGCTGTCCGCGGCCGGCACCCTCAGCCTCCACGACGCGGGACCGGCGGATCGATGCTTTATTGATTCGCGGGTTGCCGAGGTGGCGGTCCCGCCTGCCCAGTCGTTCGGGCCGATCCGGCGCATCGGCGGCGCGACCGGCTGGTACTACGGCAACCGGCTGTGGCGGCTTCGGGGAGCGATCGACCTGTTTCTTGGCGGCGTCGGCATGCGCCGGGGCGCCGAAGCGTTGAATCGCTGCGAGTCGGCGACACGGTGGACTGCTGGCGCGTCTAGGCGTTCGAGCCGGACCGGCGGCTGCTGCTGCGAGGGGAGATGAAGCTGGCGGGACGCGCCTGGCTGGAATTTGCCGTGGAGCCCACGGCGGCCGGTTCGCGCATCCGGCAGACGGCGATCTACGAACCGGCGGGCGTGCTGGGCCGCGCGTACTGGTACCTGGTTTACCCGCTTCACCAGCTCTTGTTCCGAGGGATGCTGCGCGGGATCGTCAGCGCCGGCCAGGGACATTCGCCGCGCGAAGCCGCGATGTTGCAGCGACAATCACTCGGCGCGTAGTCAGCGTGATCGCACGGGGCTGCGCATGGAACGACGAGCGCGGATGTCGCGCTAGATACCGTCGGGCGGCTGCGCCGCGGCTTCCCTGGCCAGGTGTGCGGACAGTCCGTCGAGGATCATACCCCAGCCTTGGCGCGAGGGGTCGAGCCACTCCGGTAGAACTCCCTCGTGGGTCAGCGTCAATTCGCAGCCTGTCGGCAGGGGTTTGAGATCGATGGTGACGCGCGTCATCTGGGGGGAGAACTTCGGCACTCCGAAGGTGAAGACAAGTCGGCGCGGGCGGTCGATCTCCAGGTAGGTGCCGACATGCTCGACATCATCGCCGTCGCGGCGCGTGAGGTTGAAGGAGCCCCCAACGCGGGCGTCGATGTCCACGCGCACCATCTTGCCCGTGGGCGTGACGAAGAGGAATTTGCTCGCCCTGGCAGGATCGAGCCAGGCGTCGAATACGCGCTCGATCGAGAAATCGAAGCGGCGAGTGATGATGATCGTTCCAGGATTCTCGGCCGTCATTTCGGCTTTCCTTTCTGATCGGGTTGCTGGATAAGAGCGGCATCTTCGGCCTTGAGCAGCTCGTCGAGCGCATCGAGCCGGGCGGACCAGAACGCACGCGACTTTTCGATCCACGCCGACACCTGATCGAGCGGTTCCGAGTTGAATGACACCAGGTGTTCGCGCCAGATTCGACGTCGACTGACCAGGCCGGCCCGCTCGAGAACGCGGATGTGCTTCGACACGGCATTGAGCGACATGGCAAATGGCCTGGCAAGCTCTGTGACGCCCAGCTCTTTCCGCATCACGCGCTCGAGTATTGCCCGACGCACCGGATGAGCCAGCGCAGTCAGGGTGAGATCGAAGTACCGCTGCCGCTCATTCAACTTCATGGTTTAATGATAGGGCGTGGAGGCACCGCCGTCAATCAGCGGAACGGAGTGGGATGAACCTGATCTGGCTGATCGGTCAGATGCCAGCGGTTGCGCGCTGCGCTTTTTTTTGGGAATGACGCGCGAAGGGTCTGGCTCGGGGCCTCAATCACAGCCGCCGCGCAGTGCTGCCTGCATCACAGCGTCTGTGCGGTGTCGCTTGAAACGCCCAGTTTCCGACTCGAGAGGCAACGTGCGCCGCGGATCCAACTGGTTGGCCGCGAAGTGTTGCGGTTGGGCGGCGCTGACTGACGAGCAACCGGGTCACTCAGAATCAAGTCGTTTGGGAATGTTTTGCGCGTAAAACCGATTGGGTGCGATTCACGGTGCCAGGGGCGGGCCAGTGGACGTCACGGGACAGCGCGAAGGAAACGGCGCGTCTCGAATCGCTCCCCTTCCCGGGCCGCTCTATCTCGGTTCACGACGTCCGAAACCCCGTTTGCTCTGCCGGCGGATCGACCCAGCCTCGGGCGATTGCAGTGCGGGAGAGCCCAAGCATACAATCATCACTCCGCCGAATCTTTCAGTCTCCCGGCCTTCGTGTTGCGCAGGTCTTCCTATGGAGACTCGAGCATGAACGGCGATCCGGATCATATTGACGAACTCCTCCGGCGTGCGGCCCAAGGAGAGGAGCAGGCGCTCGCTGAGCTGTTTTCCTGCTTTCGGGGCCGGCTGCGGCAGATGATCCGACTGCGCCTCGACCGGCGGCTGCAGGGCCGCGTCGACCCGTCTGATGTGTTGCAGGACGCTTACATCGACATGGCCGAGCGGCTGCCGGAGTACGCGGGCAAGGCGGCGATCCCGTTCTTTGTCTGGCTGCGGATGGTGGTGGGCGAGCGGCTGTTGCGCGTCCATCGGCACCATCTGGGCGCGGCCATGCGCGACGCGAATCGAGAGATCTCGCTGCACCGCGGCGCGTTCCCCGAAGCGAGCTCGGCCTCGCTGGCTGCCCAGCTTCTCGGGCAGATCACCACGGCCAGCCGGGCCGCTCTGCGGGCGGAGATGAAGGTGACGCTTCAGGACGTCTTGAACGCGATGGACCCGATCGACCGGGAGGTGATCGCGCTAAGGCATTTCGAGGAGATGCAGAACGACGAGGTCGCCGCGGCACTCGGCCTGACCAAGGCGGCGGCGAGCAAGCGCTACGTCCGTGCGATGCTACGGCTCAGAGCCGCCATCACTGACACGCCGGGCCTCGGTGACTCGTCGGGAACAGGGGAACCGGGTTGAACGCTGACAGGCCTGAGATCGAGCCCGATTCGGCCGACTGGGAAACCCGGCCCGGATCGGACCTCGACGACGGCCGCGACCCGCTGGAGGCTTTGGCCGAAGAGTACCTCGGCCGGATGCGCCGCGGCGAGCAGCCGGCGGTGAGCGAGTTTCTCGCGAGGGTTCCCGAGCGTGCCGGCGAGCTTGGAGAGCTACTCTCGGCGCTCTTGCTTGTCGAGGATCTCAAGCTGCACGGCGACGTGACGTCGCCCGCCGGAGGCGCCGCTTGCCCGGCGGCACGCCCGCCCTGGAACGGCTTGGCGACTTCCGCATCCTGCGCGAGCTGGGCCGCGGGGGCATGGGGATCGTGTACGAGGCCGAGCAAGAATCGCTCAACCGGCACGTCGCGATCAAGGTGCTGGCGCCGGGCACACCGCTGTCACCCCACAATATCGAGCGATTCCTGCGTGAGGCCAAGGTCGCGGCACAGCTCCATCACACCAACATCGTGCCGGTCTTCAGCGTGGGCGAGCTGGAGGGCCTCCACTACTACGCCATGCAGTTCATCCGCGGGCTGAGCCTCGACAAAGTGCTCGAGGAAGTCCGACGGCTGAAGGACCGAGGATCGGCGGACCCGGCCGAGGAGGCGACCGCGACCCACCCGGCACTGGCGGCAGCAACTGCGTCGGAACCTCGGTATGCCCGTAGCGTCGCGAGGATCGGGCTCCAGGTGGCCCAGGCCCTGGATTACGCGCACGAGCAAGGGACGCTCCACCGCGACATCAAGCCATCGAACATTCTGCTCGACATCCACGGCGTCGCCTGGGTGACCGACTTCGGGCTGGCCAAGGCGGTCGATGATGAGGACCTGACCCGGACCGGCGACCTGGTCGGCACGATGCGCGATACATGGCTCCGGAGCGATTCCAGGGGCGGTGCGACCGCCGGTCCGACGAGTACAGCCTTGGCCTGACGCTCTACGAGCTACTCGCGCTGCGGCCGGCATTTGACGGCTCGGACCGCGAGGTCCTGTCGTACCAGGTCAACCAGGTCGAGCCCGTGCGGCTGCGTCAGCTCGATCCCTCGATCCCCGTGGACCTGGAGACGATCGTCCACAAGGCCATCGAGAAGGAGGCAGATCATCGCTACGACTACGTAGCCGAGCTTGCCGAGGATCTTCAGTGCTTCCTGGAAGACCGGCCGATCGCGGCCCGCCGGGTCGGCAAGACCGAACGCCTCACGCGATGGGCTCGCCGCAATCCGGGGCTGGCGACGCTCGGCACCGCGCTCGCCGGCATGCTCGCCTTGGTCGTGGTGGTGATCGTCGTCTCCGACCTGCGGCTTCGCCAGCAGTACGAGGCGGCGACGAGGAACCTCGAGCGCGCCCTGCGAGCGGAAAGCGACGTGGCCAGCAAGCTTCTGGACTCATACGTGGCCAACGTTCGCGCCGGCCGCCGCAGCCGGTTTGCAGGCCAGCGCTACGAGGGTCTGCGGACGATCGGGGCAGCCGCGCTACTGGATGAGGCTGGCAGCCGGCACCTGGAGCTGCGCAACGAAGCGATCGCGTGCCTCGCTCTGCCGGACGTCCGCCGCGTCTGGGCGTGGGACGATGGCCCCAAGGGCGGCTATCTCGGGGTCGACTTCGACCCGAGCTCCGGGCGCATGGCGCGGCACGCCCGAGGGCGACGTGCTCGTCCGAAGCCCCGACGGGCGCGGCGATGAGGTCCGGCTGCCCGGCAATGGCCGGCGCGTCGTCCTGGTTCGATTCAGCCGCGACGGCCGTTACCTCGCTGTGAAGCATGAGGAGCGCGGAGAGGTCGTCCTCGTCGTGTGGGACACAAGCCGAGCCACGAAGCTGCTCGACCTCCCCGACGGCGCGCACGGCGACGCGGTCGAATTCCACCCGGACGGACGGACGCTGGCCGCGGGGCGCCGCGACGGCTCGATCTTGCTGTACGACCTGGAGCAAGGGTGCGAGTTGCGCCGCTATCCGCCTGGGCCGGTGGCTCATTCCATTCGCTTCGACGCGGCCGGCGGGCGATTCGTGACTGTGAGCCCGGGCGCGGGATGGGATCCACGTGCGGGACGTCAAGGACGGCACGATCGCGGCGAGCTGGGCGTTGGCCGAGTCGTTGCTCACCGTGGATTGGCATCCGGACGGCCGCTGGCTTGCGGTCGGCGGCGAGCTCGGCACGATCCGACTGCTCGACGCCAGTGATGTGTCGTGCCCGGGCAAGACGATACACGCGCACGACGGCGCGGTCGTCGCCGTCGCGTTCCATCCCGGCGGGCGGCTGCTGGCCAGCGCGAGCTGGGACGGGACGATGCGGCTGTGGGATATCGAGTCGGCCGAGCAGCTTGTGAGATGCCCGATGCCGGAGGTTCACCCGCTCCGGTTCAGCCTGGACGGACAGTTCCTGGGGCCTGCGCTCGACGGTGCCGCGGCGTGGTCGTGGGAGGTTGCCCCTGGCGATGAGTGCCGATCGCTTCCGGGTGCCGATGGGGTCGGGCAAATGACGTGGTCCGCGGACTTCCTCGCCGCGACGGGTGTGCTCGCCTCAGCGGTTGATACCGGCGTGCGCCTGGAAGTCCCAGGCGGCGGGGCGAAGGGATTCGTCGAACTACCTGGGACCGCGGGTCTGGCCACGGCCCGTGACGGGTCGTTCCTGATCACGAGCGGATCGACTGGTCTCTTACGCTGGCCAGTGGGGCGCGTGGCGGCGGGCGACCTGCGTGTTGGCCCGCCCGAGCCAGTGGGGCCTCTGGCCGGCATGCCCACCGTGCGGGTTCGTCTCGGCCGCGACGGCCGGACCCTGGCGGCGGTCGTCGACGCTGAAGTCGGCCGCGTGGCCATCGTCGACTTGCGGGGAGGCAGCCCACTCGTCACCCTCCCCGCGCACCCGAACCTGAACAGGCTGGACCTTAGCCCCGATGGACGCTGGCTGGCCACGGGTACGTGGCACGGTAACGGGGTAAGAGTCTGGGACGTTCGCAGTGTGACCCTGGTCCGCGAGATTGACGTCGAGAGCAGTGCCGAAGTGCGTTTCAGCCCGGACGGCCGGTCGCTCGTGACAGCGTCGGGCGACGAATATGCCATGTGGGACGTCGGTTCGTGGACCCGGCGCTGGCAGGTTCCCAGAAGCCACGCGACCGGCCTACCCGGCCAGGTGGCCTTCAGCCCATCGGGCGGCGTGCTGGCGATCACAAAGACCAGAACCCAGGTGCAGCTTGTCGACGCCGAGTCGGGGCGGGATTTGGCGACGCTCGAGGCGCCTGGACCGAAAAACATCTCCGCGCTCGAATTCAGCGCCGACGGGCGGCTGCTGGCCGTGGCGCTCGAACGGGCCGGCGTCCAGGTCTGGGACCTGGGCGCGATCTGCCGCGGGCTGGAATCGCTCGGACTGGACTGCCTGGGAGCGACCGGCGCCGGGCCGGTCACCACCCCGATCTTCACCCCCAAACACATCGTCGTTGAGGGGGCACCCTGGATGGCCCCCCTGGTGCGTGGCGAGGAGCTCGCGCGACTGGCGCGCTGGGACGACGCGGCCGCGGCCTTCGAACTGGCGAGTGCCTCGGGGGCACGACACCTCGACGCTCAAGCTCGCCGGGTGCTCTATCGCGCGGCTCGCGGTGATGAGAAGGGCTACCGCGAGGCGTGCCGCCAGCTCGTGCGAATGTTCGAGGGGTCCGCGCTCGTGCCTCGTGATGCTACTGACATCGCGCGGGCCTGTGCCCTCGGATCTCGGGCCGTGGAGGACTTCTCGCGGGTGGTCCATCTCGCCGAGATTGCCGTCGCCAGCCGCGCCACGACCGCGCGCCTGAGCACGCTCGGCGCCATCCTGTACCGGGCCGGTCGATATGAGGAGGCACTCCGGGAGCTTGGACGAGCGGTCGAGGTCCAGGGCGCTCACGGCACGCCGTTCGGCGCGCTTCTTCCTGGCCATGGCCCATCACCAGCTCGGGCATGCCGACCTGGCGCGGCACTGGCTGCGGCTCGGATTGGCGGTCGATCCCGTCGCCATGCAAACGCCCGGTGCGCGCGGCGACACGTTGTGGATCCCGCGGCTCGAGCTTGAGATCCTGCGGCGCGAAGCCACTGCCATGATCGAGCCTTCCCACCCATGAGCAACGCGGATTCGCGACAGCCCGTGTCTCCGTCGCGCTCCGCTGCGCAGGTTTGATCTGGTGGGGAGGCAACCTCGCGGGTAGGCGCGTGGGACGATCTCCGGCTGCGAGCTCCCCCGCGACTGACGTTCGTCCCGCCCCGATTGACGGTCCTCTCATGCATCCGTGCTTTGCCTCTCTGGACGGGGAACCGTCCTTCCGCCTCGACGGGCCGCTGACACTCGTCGGCCGCTCTCGGGCTTGCGAAATCTGCCTCGACTCGCCGCTGGTATCGCGGCGCCACTGCTGCCTGGCCCTCGGCAAGGGCGAGGTCATTGTTCGCGATCTCGGCAGCACCAGTGGGACCTGGATCAACGGCCGCCGCGTCGAGGTCGCCCGTCTCCGACACGGCGACGTCCTCGGAATCGCCCACCTGCGGTTTCGCTTGATCCTGGAGCACCAGACCGAAGGCCGGGACCCGGCAGAAACGCATTGGGACAACGACGTGGCCGGCCAGCCTTCTGCATGAGTCCCTTCGCCCGATCACCGGCGGAACGCCCGCTCGGTGCTCGACAAAATCGAACCGACCTGTCTACGAGCCTGTCCGCCGCGCAGGTCTTACCTCTGAGGGAGTCGATCCCGACGACCTCAACCGACCTGGCCCGACCGAGGAGTCGTGCGGGTATTCACCAGGTCAACCCCCCCGCTCTTCACCATCATGATCGCCTTTAAGGAGGGTGGAATCATGCCCCGCCACGGTATCTCCCCCGCGTTCGCTCATGCCTCCCGTTTCCAGTCTCACGACGCATCAAGTCTCCGCGCCCGGCGCGGGAAGCGGCGAAGTCGGACAAAATCGCCTCTTGCGGTCGAATCCCTGGATCCTCGCGTGCTGCTCTCCGGCTACACCATCGTGGACCTCGGCACTCTGGGCGGCAACAGCAGCCAGGCCAATGCCATCAACGCCGCAGGGCAGGTGGTCGGCTCGGCTCAGCTCGCCAACGGCACGTCACACGCGGTCCTGTGGAACCCGGGACAGGCCGGTATCGACCTGGGCACGCTCGGCGGCTCGAGCAGCACGGCCCTGGCGATCAACTTGCTCGGCGAGATTGTGGGTTCCTCCGACACCGGCTCGGCGACCGATCCGTTCGACTTTCAGCCCGGCGGATCGATGACCGACCTGACGAACGCACCGCCGGAAAGCACGCTGGCGACTCTGCTCACCGCGAGGGGCGTCACCGATACCGGCTTGATCGTCGGGCAGGCGCTCTTCAACGAGATCGACCTGTTCGCCACGGGCGCCTACTCGTTCGACCCGCCGTCGGGAACGCTGATCGGCCTGGACTCGGCGCGGGGGGTGAGCGAGACGACCGCGGTCTCCGGGATCAACGCCGTGGGAAACCTGGTGGATAACAACCTTTCGCAAGCCTTTGTCGCGGGCGCCAGCTCGCCCGACTCTGCCATAAATCTCCCCGCCATCGCGAACCAAACGCAGAGCGTCGCGATCGGCCTCTCCGCGCCCAACGGCATGTCGCTGCAGTTCGCCACAGGGTATGCGATTGATTCTTCGGGCGGATTTCACTCGGTCGTGTGGACGATCCCTGAGTTTGCCCCTCAGTCGGCCACGGTGCTCGACCTGGGCCACGTTTCCGGCGCGGCGGAGCAAGGCCCGAGCGGGCGCGAGGCGCGCGGGGCCAACGGGCTGGGCGACATCGTGGGGGACGACATGGTGGGTGGCAATCCTGTCGCCTTCTTCAAGGACCATGCCGGCGCGATCACGCTGCTTAGCAGCCTGCTGCCGTCGGGCTCGGGAGTCACACTGGAGCACGCGACCGGAATCAACGACTCCGGCCAGATCAGCGCGACCGGGATCAAGGGGGGCAAGGAGCATGCGTTCCTCCTCACGCCCGTGGTTGCCGCGCCGCCGCAGGCCAAGCTGACGAGCGCGCCCAACGTGACGGGCTTCGGCGCGACGACGTACACGCTGCAGGTGACTTATACCGATAGTGATGGGATCGATTTCACGACCGCCGGGAGCGGCGCGGTCGTGGTGACGTCGACGGCGAGCGACCCCATCATCCCGCTCTCAGTTGATTTCTCGGGACCCCCGCAGAAGCTGGTTGTGACCTTTTCGTTCACGCCGCCGGGCGGCTCGTGGGATTTCGGCGACGACGGGAATCTATACCGTCAATCTCTCGCCTAACCACGTGCGGACGCTTTCCGGTGACCCTTTGCCTGGCGGACCGCTGGGGCATTTCGTGGTGGCAGTGCCGGCCTTGCGCGGGTCGATCACCGGGACCGTCTTCAACGACCCTGACGCCAACGGCAAGCGCGACGCCGGCGAGGGCGGAATCGCGGGCGCCAGCGTCTTCCTCGATCTCAACCACGACAAAGTTTTCGATGCCGGCGACCGCATCGTGCAAACCGACTCGAACGGCGTGTACACGTTCGGTGGATTGCTGCCGACGGCCCAGATCGGCGACTACGTCGTGCACGAATTGCTCTCGCCGTCCCACGGCAGCACGTTCCCGCCGGGAAACACCTGGACCGTGGGGGTGAATCCGGGACAGACGGCGTCGGGTATCGACTTCGGCGACGTTACCGACCCGCATATCACCTCGATCGTGGGCCAGAGCCTGGCGCTTGCGCACGGCAGCACGCCGCAGTTCGACCAGGAAGGGACGCTCATTCACATCATCGGCACGAATTTCGTCCCCGGCAGCGTCTTCTTCTTCGGCAACGACCAGTCCGCCACGCAGCCGATCAATCTCGTGGCGGATCCAAGCGGCGGCCTTCAGTCGTTCGCAATCAACGTTTCCCAGTACGCGACTACCGGCCCCCTGGTCGTGCTCTCGCCCAACGGCCGCGAGACCGTCCTGCTCAATAATTTCACCGTCGACAGTTACCGCAACGTCGATGGTTATTCGTTCGTCAACAACGGCGTCGGTTACAGCGATTACAGCTTCAGCGACCTGACCGCGCTGTACGGCTCGGACCAGACCGACATCAGCGTCGACGTCTGCGGGATCCTCACCTTGGGCATCGAGAATTGCACCGTGGACTCGGGCATCCCCGACCCGCTGGCGTATCTGGAGCTGGCGATCATCAACGAGGCTCTGCCGCCGGATCTGGGGCAGTGCCTGGGCTTCAGCCTGTCCTCGGCCCGGCTGAGCCTGGGAATCGGCGACGTCACTCTCGCCAATTTCCCGTCGCAACAAGGGGACGACGACTCGCCCTCGGTGTGGGACCTGTCGAGCCCGTCCGGCCCGTCGCCCGACCTGCGCAACTTCATTCATCAGGCGCACCTCGAGCAGACGACCTCCGAGTTCCTCAGCAACTACGTCGGCGTGATCGCGTCGGATGAAATCCATGGCATGGGGTCTCTGATCGGCCTCGTGAAGAGCGAGCTTGCCCAGGGGCGGCCGGTCCTGATCCCGTTCATGGAGAACGGCTTCGGCGGGCACTGTGTGCTGGCGTACAACGTGGAAGACTTGCCTGGCGGCGGGGAGAAGCTCGACATCTACGACCCCAACACCCCGTACCTGACCAAGGAAGCGCCAGCGCCCACCGGCGGCAGCGTGCTCGAGAACGGCTTGCTCCACAAGTCCCGGGTCGACGGCAGCGCGATCGTCTTCGACTCCAATGGAAACTGGTCCTACAACGCCCCCGACGGCACCAGCGCCAGCGGCGGCCTGGGGAGCATCGCCGCGGCGCCGCTGTCGGTCTTCGACAACCACACCTTGCTCACCTCCGAGCTCGAAGGCCTCGTTTCCAAGCTCATGATCTTCGGCAGCGCGGCGGAGACGCAGGTGACCGACTCTGCCGGCCACACGCTCTTGAACGCCGACGGGTCGATCAACACCAACCCCAACAGCATGATCCCCGGCGGCGCCCGATACGTGCCCGAGCAGGGCGCGGCGCCGATCGACCTGATCCAGGGGAGTGGCAACTTCATGCAGACCATCGTCGGCACGGGCAGCGGCACCTACGGCGCGGCCTCGCTGGCGCCGACGCGATGGCGATGATCTCGGGCGTGACGTCGGTGATGGGGCAGTCCGACAAGTTCGGCCTCGACCCATCGAACGACATGCTGACCTTCATTCCCGGCTCGAGCAAGAAGTTGACCGCCGACCTGGTGATCAACGCGCCGGCCGGCGTGCAGCGCGAGGCGCAGCTCACGTCGGTCGCGACCGCCGGCGCGGCGCAGTCGCTCCAGTTCATGGGGGCGCAGCGCGATCATGTCGTCCTGCACAACAAGGGCATCGCTGGCATGTTCACGCTCAACTTGACCTCCGACGCCGACGGGCTGGTGCAGACTTTCACTACCGGCCGGATGGCCCTCTCCGCCGGCGACACCGTCGACCTCGTGCCGAATGACTGGGCCGACCTCCAGACCGCCAAGGCCACCCTCGTCGTCCACCACTCGGACGGCACGATGGGGACCTTTACCCTGGCCAACGGCGGGAGTGGGTCAGTGCTGAACCTGAAGGAAGGCGTCGCCTTCAACAAGACCGTGGCGCGCTTCACCAATCTGAGCCCGACGGGGCTGAGCGCGGTCATCGACTGGGGCGACGGCACGAAGTCGGCCGGGAAAGTGGCGGCCGCGGGCGCGGACGTGATCGTGACCGGCTCGCACACCTACGCCAACGAGGGGTACTTCCCCACCCGCATCACGCTGTCAGATTCCAGCGGCCCGCGCAGGCAAGCCACCGGCGAGGCGATCGTGGCCGACGCCAAGTTCACGATGGCCTCGACGACGATCGCGGCGTTCGCGGGGGTGCCGTTTTCCGGCACGGTCGCCACGCTGACCGACCTCCCCTCCGGCGACCACGCCAGCGACTTTGACGTGAAGATCAGCTGGGGCGACGGCACCACCTCGGCCGGCACCCTTCAGTCGACCGCCGCCGGCAAATTCGAGGTGCGCGGGACCCACAAGTGGGCCACCACCGGCAACAAGTCGGTCGTTGTCACGGTGACCGAACATGCCGAGGCCTCCGGCCAGGGCCACACGATCAAGATCGCCTCCAACAAGAACTTCGCCGGCACCGTCGCGCAGCTGCAACTGCCGATTCCTGGCTCGGCGCCCGGCGATTACGTCGCGACCATCGACTGGGGCGACAACAAGAAATCCGTCGGCAAGCTCACGCTCCAGCCCGACGGCACGGTCATCCTCAGCGGCCGTCACACCTATGCGACCGGCAACAAGTCGTTCGTCATCCACTTCACCTTGACGGGAGGCCCGTCGGCGAAGGCCACCTCCACCGCAGTCGTGAAGCCCGCGGTGGGCACCGTCACCGGCAGGCTCTTCAACGACGTGAACGGGAACGGCAAGAAGGATTCCAACGAGGGAGTCCTGTCGGGACGGACCGTGTTCATCGACAAGAACAAGAACTCCAAGATCGACCCCGGCGAGGCGACGGCCGTCACCAACGCCGCAGGGGTTTACACGTTCACGAACGTGCCGGCCGGAAGCGTCCGCGTGGTCGAAAGCGTGCCGAGCACGTTCCGCGTCGACGCACCAGCCTCGGGGTTCTACGACGTGACGCTCCAGGCCGGACAGACGATCTCGAAGCTCGATTTTGCGAACACGCAGCTCGCCCAGATTTCGGGGACCGTCTTCCTCGACGCCAACGGCAACAAAACGCGCGACGCCTCCGAAACCGGCGAGGCCAATCGCACTGTCTACCTCGACATGAACAACGACGGCGTGCGCCAGTCGACGGAGCCGACCACGCTCACCGACGCGACGGGCGCGTTCGCGTTCACCACGGTGAAGCCGGGAACCTACGCCGTGAGGCTTCAGCCGGATTTCGGCTTCAAGGTCACCACGCCGGGAGCGGGCGCCTACAGCGTGACCGTCGGCAGCGGCGCGACCCAACGGGGCGGGCTGTTTGGTGAAAAGCCTGTCGCGCTCAAGTTCGCGCCCCTACGAGCCTGGCCACCACGGGTGCCAAGCCGGTGGCGACGATCGTGGCGGATTTCAACAACGACAAGTTGCCCGATATTGCGACCGCGGACTCGGCCGGCAACGACGTGACCGTCTTCCTCAACAAGGGCAACGGCACATTCGGCGCGGGCAAGACGTTTGCGGTCGGTAACAACCCTGTGGGCATCGTCGCGGGCGATTTCAACGGGGACGGCAAGACCGACCTGGCGGTGGCCGACCGGGGCGACAACACCGTTCGCATTCTCCTCGGCGCCGGCAACGGGACGTTCAAGCTCGCGACGACGGCCCTCTCCGCCGCCGCCCCCAACGGCATCGCCGCTTATGACTTCAACGGCGACAAGACGACCGACATCGTCGTGTCCGACCGCAATTCCAAGCAGATCACGCTCTTCCTGAGCAAGAGCGGCGGCTTCGCGGCGGGCAAGACGATTGCCGTCGAGTCGCTACCGAATGCCATCACCGTCGCCGACGTGAACGGCGATAAGAAACCCGACCTGCTGGTCGCCAACGGCGGCGGCAACGGCAAGACCGATCACGGCAGCGTGAGCGTCCTGCTCGGCAACGGCAAGGGGGGCTTCACCTCCAGCGGCAACTTCCCCGCCCTCAACAACCCGACATCACTCACCGTCGGCGACTTTGACGGCGACGGCAAGATGGACGTGTTGACCGGCGACCCGGGCAACGGTTCCGGCGCGCTCCTCCTCGGCGCCGGCAACGGGACGTTCGGGCCGCCGGCGAAGCTCGCATCCGGCGGTACGCCGCAGGCCGTGGCGTCCGGCGACTTCAACGGCGACGGACTGACAGACGTCGCCTTCCCCGACACTGGCTCGGGTGCCGGCGCGAACAAGATCGCCGTCCTCTCCGGCAGAGGAGATGGCTCCTTCGCCGCCCCAGTGAACCTGGCCACCGATGTCGCGATCGAGTCCCTGGTCGCCGTCGACCTCAACGGCGACGGCAAGCTCGATCTGGTGGCGGTCGCCCGCGATAGCAACAAGCTTGTCGTGTTTCTGAACAAGACCACTTGATCCTTGATGTCGCCGATGGCCCCGAACGCGCATGTTCGGGGCCATCGGCATTCTTAACCGGACGACTTGGCAGGTTCAGCGACCGGGCCGTAGAAGTCGTAGAGCGGGGCGTCGTCGAGCACCGAGCCGGTCTTGACCTGGTCCGGCGGGGTCCGGATCGCGCCGAAGGCGAACTGTCCCTTCACGCCGATATACGGCCGTTTTCCCTTCGTCCGCGGTTCGTCCGCGAGGATCGACTCGACGGCGCGCAGCAACTGGACGCGAGCCGGCGTTTTGAAGTTCTTGAGGTTCGGCGACTTGATGAGAACGAGCACGCGGTCGTCGTCCAGCTTCGTGAAGACGTGGTAATTGTCGGCCCTGGCCTCATCGACGGTGATCTTCCCGAGGGCGTCGAGGACGGTTCTCGAAAGGGAGACATCGCCGGTGAAGGATGCCGAGTCGAGCATCCGGGCATCGGCGGTCAACTGAGCCTTGCGGGGGTCCGGGGGCCTCCTACCTTCCCTGATCTCGACCGTCAGCATGCGCAGAGAGAACAACGCGAGTGGGGCAGCCCAGAATGGCAACGGGATGAAGAAGATCGCCGGGTATCGACCGGGTGCTCCGTCCGGCCTGGCGCGGTACTTCCACCAGAGGCAAACCCCCCGATCCATACCGCCGCCGCTGCCACGCCACCCAGCGAAATCAGCCCGCTCGCCGCGATCACCAAAAAACCCAGCAACAGCCCAAGCAGTCCGACGATGAATCCGGACGCATTGTAAACAAGAATCATTGCCTTACCTCTCGTTCAGATGACGCACCCACTCTGTTGACCTCTCGCGCAGGGCCGGTGACAGCCTTCGTCGAGTCTCACGGAGCAGTCGTTCACTCGTTCGTGAATTCGCTTGTACTTCAATCCGTTGTTCTGTCGGTGCCCACGGATTTTGAGAAGTTACGTGATACCTCGCCAAAATTCCACCGGGGAGCGTCGGACGCGCGGGGAACCTCAGACATCCACTTTCCAAACCGAAAGGATACACACCGATCCAACCGTTGATGGACGGTCCGAGCAGGAACCGGCGGTTGGTCTGTTTGGCGAAATCCTCTAGCACGGATCGCACCGGATCGCAATCCGCGCCCCGGACCTGCAGCGAGCCGTAGAAGCCGCCCACCGTTTACTCCCGCAGAAATGGTCGCTGATGCCGATCAACTCGGCTACTTGGACAATCGGTTATCCGCGACGACACGCGGGGCTGCAAGTCGAAGACGGCATCAGCAAGGCGAGCGGCGATGCGGACCGACAATTGACCTGCCACGACTTGATCGGGTACTGGCGCACCCTCATATACTGCCAGCCGGTTGATTCCATCACTGATTCGTCGCAGGTCAGCCGCTTTACGGAAAAAGGTGTCGCATGAAGGTGGTATGCTTCCTCGTTTTCACGACAGGAGCGCTGATGGCAGCCGATGGCCCTGACAAGGGCAATGCGCCGAAGAGCGATCTCGAAAAAATCCGCGGGACGTGGCTGACGGTGTCGCTTGTGAATGACGGCAAGACACTCGTGGACGAGAACGTGTCGGCAAAGCAGGGGCCGACCACGAAGCTCGTGTACGAAGGAAACACGTGGATCATCAAGGTCGGCGACAAGACCGTCGCGAGCGGCGAGTTCAAGATTGATGCGACGACGACGCCGAAGCAAATCGACATCATGGACGAGTCTGGGATGAAGAATGACAAGACGAAACTGGGTATCTACGAACTGGACGGTGACACTTACAAGTACTGCCTGGCGCCAGCCGGGAAGCCCCGGCCGACGGAGCTTACGAGCACAGCGGGGAGTGGGCACTCCCTGGGCGTCAGCAAGCGCGAAAAGCCGTAGCGCTCATTTTCAAGACCGCACGAATCGAATCGACGGACAATGTCTGGAGATCAGAGTTCAACACCACTTGAAGAAGTGGCTGTTTTCCGTATGGAGGCGCGGGGCGATGCGGTTCCGCGAGCGGACGGTTGATCGGCGGGATCGGGGTGAAAGTTGCTGATGATCGAGTGCGAGATGTTGCGGATCGCCAGCGCGGAAAGAACGACGACGGCAGCGATCGCGGCAACGAGTGTCGGCGTGCCGAAGACAGCGGGCTGAAGGAAAGCCAGGCGGGCCAGGGCCGTAGGCCATTCGGCGTGCGCTGTGTACAGAGAGGTCATCCAGCCGAGGACCGTTGACGACTCGGTCTCGAGGTAAAAGAAACCGATCACCAGCGGCAAGATGAATCGGAATCGGCCCATGGGCCACCGATAGGCCCCGCCGGCGACCAGTAGCAGGAACATGGGAAGCGCCCCCGGCCGCATACCACGGATTTGTCGTCGGCATCCCCCAGCAGAGTTGCGATTGCACCGTGTGATAGGCCAGCGCAGCGGTGTAGGACGCGCAGAGCGCGAGGCAAAGCCACGGGTCGCGTGGATCGACAGAAGCGGTGAGGACGCGATCGCGCGGGCTGCGCCAGAACCTCCGTGCCCAGCCGGGCCGATCCACGCCCGGCAACGGCGCGTGCGGGCCCTGCAGCGGGGCGCGGTGGCGGCGCCGGCGCCGCAGGCTCCATGCCCATCCCGCGAGGGCGATGCTCAAGAGCAGCTCGTGCCGATCCTGCATGCGGAGGTTATCCCCGGCCCAGCTCCAGCCGCCGGCCATCACGTTCTTGCGCAGCCACAGGTTACGCGACCATTTCACCCAGGGGACAGCGCCCGCGGCGTGCATCAGGTCGATCGCACCTCGGCCCGCCCGGCGGTTCTCGACCGCTTCCTGCATGACCGTCAAGTTGCCGTAGCGCGACAGGTTTTCCCGAAACTCGGCAAGTGTGGCGAGCGCAAATCCGCCGAGAACCAGGAGCGCGGCCGCGAGGCTTCGGAATCGATGTCGAGCGGACGAGCCGTCCGGCCGGCTTGAAAGGTGCGTCACAAGGGCACAGATCAGCACGAACGGGACCAGCCCGAGATGAACCGACTTGGCGAGCGTCGCCAGGCCCATGAGCAGCCCGAGCGCGAACGCGGACGCCGGCGAACGGAAGGTGCGGCGATCGAGCGCCGGCGCAAGGGCGGCGGTGGCCAGGAAGATACCCAGGGCATCATTGGCGACCCGCACTCCGTTGATCAGGAAATGGGGCTGAAGAGCGATCAGCAAACCAGAGAGTGCCAGCAACGTGCGGTCCCGGATCAGCCGTTCAAGGATGCCCAGGGCCATCCAGACCGACGCGGCGGTCAAGAGCAGATTGACCAGCCGCACGATGCCCATCGACATCCTGAGGTCGTCCACGCCGCCCGTTGCAGCGAAGAGCGGAGCGACCAGCCGGTAGTAAAGCGGCCCGTGCTGTGCCTGATAGAGCGGAAGCGGGTCAGACGGGGGCAGCTCGGCAGCCGTCGGGGCCGGTGCGATGGGGTTTGCCCAGAAGCTTCCGTACCCGACCGCGCCTGTGCCTCTGAGCATCCGCAATGCGTAGGGCCCGTGCGGGAACGCGGGCAGGCGGGATTGCAGCGAACGAGGTACGATCGTCGCACCCAGGATCGGCCGCTGGCCGGTCTCGCTCAGATGGACGATGTAAGCGACATGCTGAAATTCGTCCCAGCCCTCAAACGGCGGCATCACGCACAATAGCACGAGGCCGCGGCAGAGCACGAGCGCGACCAGGATCAGCTTCAGGGGCAAGCGCAGGCGCAGTTGCGGCGTCTGGTCGCCGTGAGCTTCCTGCACGTGTGCCTCCTGTTTCGGTCTGAAACGCGCAGCCGGTCACCGCCGGACACGTGGCTCCTGCGCCGACGCACGAACAGCGACCAGAAGACCGGACGACGGCGCCATACCAATAGGCGGTCCCGGACGGTCGGGCGAGCCAGGTCGCCGGTTGATGCGGTTGAAACCGGCACCCTCACGATCGGTGATATCGGTGGTTCTGGCGTGACCGACCATTCGGGATGCCGCGGATGCATGCGCAGTCATTCCGGTTGTGCGGTTGGTGACGGTTGTGCGGGTTTTGGGAGGGCGCAGTGGGGACGGCGGCGCGGGGTTCGCGATCGACCGAGAGCGGGACCATCTTGAGCCAGCCCGGCCCCCGCGCGATGATGATGATTAGCGACTCCTCGAACAGGCACCGACCGACCGTGCCATGTCGATCTGAAGGCCAGGGGCCAGCGATGGAGCCAGGCGATTTTCCGGACGCGCGGCGACTTGAGCGGTATCGCGTTTACCTCGGACTGCTGGCGCGTTTGCAACTGGGTGCAAGTCCGACCGGTCGCGTCGACCCGTCGGACCTGGTGCAACAGACGCTCCTGGAAGCCTACGAAAAGCGCGACCAGTTTCGCGGCGAGACGAGCGGAGAGCAGGCAGCCTGGCTGCGGATGATCCTGGCGAGGAATGTGGCCGACATGCTGCGCGCGCAGGGGCGGCTGAAAGCGCGACGTGGCCCGGGAGCGGTCGCTGGAGGCGGCGATCCACGAGTCATCGGCACGACTGGGGGTGTTGCTTGCGCTCGACCAGCCGACCCCCAGCGAAGCCGCGCAGCGACACGAGCAGGCCGTCCTGCTGGCAAACGCGCTGGCGAGGCTGCCCGACGTTCAGCGCGAGGCGCTGGTCCTGCACTATCTAGAGCCTGTTATGCACTTTTCAACCCCGCGTTTGCGAGTAGTAGTGCGACGAACGCGAGCCAATGCCAGCCCTCGAGCGTTTGGGTCAGTCGTTCATAGTCACGTGCCAATCGTCGAAAGCGTCCGAGCCATCCAAAGGTTCGCTCCACGACCCAGCGTCGCGGCAGCAGCACAAACCCCCTTTTTGCTTCCTTATGCTTGACCACGGTCAGCTTGATTCCTGCTTGCTCTGCTTGGTGAGCCGCGTCTTCGCCGGTGTAGCCCTGATCAACGTACGCAATCTCAACAGTGCTTCCAGTGACTTCTTGCACTTTGTCGGCCAACTCGGCAACCTGCGCACGTTCCTGTTCGTTCGCCGCGGTGATCTTCAGAGCCAACAGATTTCCCAAGGTATCCACAGCCGCATGTACCTTCGATCCCTTCTTCTTCTTGGCCCCGTCGTAGCCTGCCCGCTCACCGCTCTCGGGCGTCGATTGAAGCGTGCGTCCATCAAAGATCGTCGCCGTCGGCTCGGGATCCCGCTCGGCGAGAAATCGAACGATCGCTCGCAAATCGTGCGCGATTTGCTCGAAGACGCCGGCCTGCATCCAGCGCCGCGCTTGTTGGTAGACGGCGGTCCAAGGAGGAAGATCGTGTGGCAGGAATCGCCACTGACAGCCCGTCCTGACCACGTAACGTATCGCGTTGAACAGATCGCGCAGAGAATGTTCGCGTTGTGGAGCATCCTCGCGCATCAAGGTCAGGTACGGGAGAAGAAACTCCCATTCGGCGTCCGAGACGTCGCTTGGATACGACTTCCGTGTCGTGTTCATGCCACAACATGAGCAAAGCTCTCACAATAAGTCAATAACAGGCTCTAGAGGGGTGTTCCCTGGCCGAGGTCGGCGTTTCTCTCGATCGGACCAAGAGCGCGGTGGCTGGACTTTTGAAACGCGGTCTGAAGCATCTTCGCGCGGAGCTTGACGCGCCGGCTTGAGTGGAGCGAGCCATGACCGCACCTGCTGTTTCCGCCGCAGCGCAGCCGCCAGAGGGACCTGGCGCCCTGCGCGAGCAACGGATCGATTCGGCCATCGCGTGTTATCTCGAGGCCGTCGGGTCGGGCCAGCCACCGGACCGGCAGGAGTTTCTGGCTCGCCACGCGGAGCTTGCTCCCGAGCTGCTCTCGTTCTTTGACGGCGAGGATCGTCTCAAGGGGCTGGCCGGCTCCGTGCGGTCGCGGTCCGGCGCCCGTGCCGGCGATGGTTCCGAGCTTCCGATTCCGGAATCCGGCCCGAAGGGCGAGCTCACGGCGGGGCGTGATTTTGGTGATTACGAGCTGATCGAAGAGATCGCCAGCGGCGGGATGGGGGTCGTCTTCAAAGCCCGGCAGAAGAAATTGGGCCGCATCGTGGCGCTCAAGACGATCAGGCCCGGCGGCCTGCGGCCCGGCGCCGACGCAATCCGCCGGTTCCGCATCGAGGCCGAGGCGGTCGCGCGGCTCGACCATCCACAGATCGTGCCGATCTACGAGATGGGAGAATACGACGGCTTTCCGTTCCTGAGCCTGAAATTGATCGCCGGCGGCGATCTCGACCGCCACGTCTCGCGGCTGCGGAACGAGCCGCGAACCGTCGCGCGGCTGATGAAGGAAATCGCCCGGGCGGTCCACTACGCACACCAGCGCGGGATCTTGCACCGCGACCTGAAGCCCTCGAATATTTTGCTCGATCTGGACGGCAAGCCGCACGTGACCGATTTTGGGCTGGCCAAGTACGTCGAGACCGACAGCGGCCTGACGCATACCGGCCTGATCCTGGGCACGCCCTCGTACATGGCGCCCGAGCAGGTGCGGGCGCGGCGGGGCGAGGTGACCACGGCGGCCGACGTCTATGGGTCTGGGGGCGGTGCTGTACAAGCTGCTTACGGGCCGGCCGCCGTTTCAGGCGGATTCGGTGTACGAGACGCTGCGGCAGGTCCGGGAACAAGAGCCGGTCGCCGCCCAGCACTGGGGTGGGCGGGGATCGATCGCGATCTCGAGGCCATCTGTCTGAAGTGCCTGGAAAAGGATCCGCAACGGCGCTATGCATCGGCCGAGGCGCTGGCGGCCGACCTGGACCGCTGGCTCGCGGGCGAGCCGATGCTGGCGCGACCCGTCGGCGCGGTCGAGCGGGCGTGGCGATGGTGCCTTCGCAATCGCGTGGTCGCCGCGCTTGTCGGCGAGCGTGGCCGCGCTTCTGGTGGCGATGGCGGTCGTGGCGACGTTGTCGGCCGTTCAGTCAGCATGCGCTGCGCCGGAAAGCGCCAGGCGTCGGCCGACAGCGGCGCACGCGCGATGCGCGGCAGCTGGTCGATGCTCGCGCGGGCAAGATCCGGTGGCGGCTGGTGCGGATGAACGTCGACAACGGCAATCGCATCATCGACCAGGGGGATCTCACCGGTGCTCTCCCGTGGTTTGCCGAAGCGCTGCGGCTCGACCGCGACGACCCGGCCGCGGCGGCGACGCACCGCCTTCGCCTGGGAACCCTCTTGAATCAATGTCCGGTCCTCGATGGAATCTTACTCACGATAAGACGATACTATGGGCGGACTCTGGATCGAGCGGGCCGGCGGCTGGCCACAGGCTCGGCCGACCACACGGCCCGGATCTGGGATGTGGCAACGGGCAAGGCGGTCTCGCCGCCATTGGCTCACGACGGCCCGGTCAACTGGGTCGAATTTCGAGGCGACGGGGACTCGTCTCCTCTCCGCCTCCGATTGACGGGACGATCCGGATCTGGGATGCCGGCGACGGCCAGCCCAGCGGCGGGCGCTGGCTGAGTCACGCGACGCCGGTGCGGTTCGCGCGGTTCAGCCCGGACGGCCGGCGCGTTGTTTCGGGGGCGTCAATGGGACGCGTCTGGCTCTGGGACGCCGAACGGGTACGTCCCTGGGCAAGCCACATCGGCTGGCAGCGGAGCTATTCTGCCTCGCATTCAGCCCCGACGGCCGGAACGTCGCGATCGGGGCGGGCGACGGCATCTGCTTCGCTGTGGCAGTTGCCGGCGAGAGCGGCCTGCGGCATATCGGCAAGATGGCGCACCGCAGTCAACGGTCCGCGACGTCGAGATTCAGTGCCGACGGCAAGCGTCTGCTCACAGCCAGCCACGATGGGACGGCCCGCATGTGGGACGTCGAGACCGGGGCGGCGGTCACGCCCGAGATGAAGCACGGCCGATGGGTCTTCCACGCGGAATTCAGCCCCGACGGCAACGCGTGTGGTGACCGCCAGCCACGACGGGACGGCACGGGTCTGGGATGCGCAGACGGGTCGGCCGATGACGCCGGCGTCGGGACCGATGGCGCATCGATCGCCGTGCGTGATGCATGCTTCAGTCCCGACGGCGGTCGGGTCGCCACAGCCGGGTTTGACGGCATGGCTCGGGTTTGGGATGCGTATGACCGGCGAACCGCTCTCTTCCCCGCTCTATCACGGCGGAGCGCTCCAGTCGCGCACGGCGTTCACGCCGGACGGTTCGCGCGTGCTCACGCTCGGCTCGGACTCGACCGCTCGGCTCTGGAACGTGACGACGGTCGGCAGCTCGGCCGTGACGGTGGTGCTCGGCGACTGGGCAAACCATGCCGAATTGGATCCGGGCGGCAAACGATTCGCCACGGCCTGCGGTGACGGGACGGCTCGGGTGTGGGACGCGGCGACCGGGCGACCGCTCACGCCGCGCCATGTCGCACCGCCGCGCGGTCGGTCGCGTCGAGCTTCAGCGCGCGACGGCCGCCTGCTGGCGACGGCCGAGCTTGGATGGCGTCGCGCGGGTGTGGGACGCGCAGACCGGCGCCGCCCTGACGGCTCCGCTTGTGCATGAAGTCGACAGTCAACTGGGTCGCCTTCAGCCCGGATGGCTCGCGGTTGGCGACAGCGTCGGCGGGCGGCATGGTGCGGATCTGGGATGTCGCCACGGGCCGGCTTGCCGCACCGCCCTTGCAGCACAATAACGAGGTCCTTCATCTCGCATATAGCCCAGACGGGCGAATGCTCGCGAGCGGGAGCAAGGACGGAACGGCGAGGGTATGGGATGCGGTCACTGGCGCAGCGATCGATTCCCCGCTGCGCCATGACGCCGAGGTCGCTTGCGTGGCGTTTCATCCCGGGCGGACGCTGGTTGCGACGGCGTGTTCGGATGGATCATTTGCCGCGCGTGAGGCCCAGCAATGGGACGTCGAAACCGGCCGGCGCTGCGGCCCTCCGCTGAGACAAGCGACGGCGTGTTGTGGGTGGCGTATAGCCCGGATGGCTCGCGGCTGGCAACGGCCAGCGAGGACCAGACAGCCCGGATCTGGGACTCGGCCACCGGGATGCCGGTGACGCCGCCATTGCATCACAGGCACCAGGTGATTTCTCTGGACTTCAGCGTCGACGGCCGGCGGCTGGCGACGTGCAGCCAGGACGGGACCGGCGCGTGTGGGACGCCGCGACCGGCGAACCGCTGTCCGCTCCCCTGCCCCACCGCGACAAGAGCACGAAGATCGTAGCGTGAAGTTTCGCCCCGACGGCGGAGCCGTGCTCTCCAGCGGACAGTCGACGGCACCGTCCGGCTCTGGAATTTGCCGATGGACGATCGCCCGGTGGATGCGCTCGATTCTGGAGGCGCAGGTGCGTGCCGGCCGGCGCATCGATCGACCGGCGGTGAGGTTTCACTGGGCACCGCGAGCTCGCAAGCGCCTGGGCAAAGCTGCACGACGGCGAGCGGGCCGCCGCGGTGCCCGCGGCGGCAGGCGAGCTGCGTCGGCAGTGGCATCGCCGCGAGGTCCGCCGGCTCGAAGGCGCCGCCAGCTTGCGGCGGCCGCCTGGCATCTCAATCGACTGGCCGAGCGCGAGCCCGATGACGAATCGATCCGTTGAGCTGGCCGTCGCCTACGAATTGGCGGCCGACTGGCGGAATCTCGAGCGCGTGACCTCGCGGGCGATCGCGGCCGGCTCGCGCGAGCGCGAGCACGTGATAGGGCGCGGGTGGGCCCGCCTTCATCTTGGGCTGCTGGCCGGCGGCTATGGCCGATTTCCGTCAGGCGCTCGAGCGGGAGCCGGGGTCGGCCGCGATTCGCGGCTCGGCCTGTGCCTGGTGGTGTCTGCGCTGGGAAGACGCAGCCGAATCCGACGAGCTGTGGCGGCGGGTGATGGACGACCACGAAGACACGCCCGCGGCGGAATGGAACCGCGTCGCGGCCCACGTGACCGCTCCTGTGGAAAGCCAGCCCAAGAATGCGGTGGTTCTGGCGCGCCGCCGGCCATGTCCAGATGAAGCTGGGGCAGCTCGAGAAGTCGGAGACGGAGTACGACCGCGCGATCGAGGCCAATCCCGAGGATGGCTGGAGCTGGCTGGGGCGCGGGCTGGCTCGCAAGAAACGGGGAACGGCCGATTCCGCGCTGGCGGATTTCTCGCGAAGCGTCGCGCCTGGATCCGGATGCGCCGCTTGCCTGGGGGATGCGTGGCGAGATGCGCGGCCAGCGGAAGCGCTGGGATCTTGGCAGCGCAGCGATTTCGAGCGATGGTCGGAGCTGGGAGGCGACACGCTCGCGATTCCCTGGTATCTTTCATGCCGCTGCTGCGAGCGTATGCCGAGGATGAGCCCGGCTACCGCCGCGCCTGCGCGACGATCATGGAACACTTCGGAACGACCCGCGATCCATTCATCGCGATGCTGGCGGCCCGAGTGTGTACGCTCGGTCGAGACCCGGGAGTGAGCACCGACCGGATCGTTGCGCTGGCCGAGCAGGCGGCTCGAACAAATCCGCACGACTCCTGGTCGATGTACACCCTTGCGGCGGCCTGCGCCGGGCAGGGCGAGTCGATCAAGCCCTTGCCAGGCTCGACGAGGCGGTCCGCGTCAAGCGGGACTGGATTGGCCAGCCGCTGGTGGCCGCGATCCGCGAGCTGATCGAGCGAACAGTCGCCCGCGGATCAAGCCGCGATTCCAGGTCGGGGCGGACAGGCCCGCCGCCCACGTTTTCGGATCCAGATACAAACCGGCTTCAGGAAGAGCTGCGACGGAACAAGGCAGCATGGCAGATACAGCTCGAGGGAGTTCTGCTCGGCCGCGAGCTGGAGGCGGTGGGCCGGCGCAGCGAGCGGGCGACCACGGCCCCGTGATGGCGGGCCCTGCCGTGCCCTCTGCTTCGTGCAGAGGGGGCAGGGGTCAGCTGGTGCGTGGCGCTGGGGCGCACGTTAGGTGAGGTAGGTGCCGAAAATATCGGGGTTGCTGGTGGTGGCACGTATTTGCCAGCAGGGTCACTTCCTCGATCACGGCGACGGTGGTGCCGCCGATGTAGATCGCGCCTCCGACGCCGGTGCCGGGGTTGCCGTTGGGTGCGGCCGGACTTCCGAAGCCGCCCAGGCCGCCCGAGCCGCCGCTGGCGCCGTCGCCGATGAACTCGCCGGTCATGACGATCAAGGTACCGGCAATGATCGAAATGCCGCCGCCGGTGCCATTGCCGCCGTCGCCGCCGGGTGAGTTGGCGCCGAAGAAGCCGCCTCCCAGGCCGTTGCCACCGTTGCCGCCGTTGGCCGAGTCGCCGATGAACGATCCTGCGACCACGTCGGTGCCGCTCAGGATGGCGAGGCCGCCGCCCGAGCCGTTTCCACCGGTGCCGCCGGTGCCGGGGTCATCAAAGCCGCCGACGCCGCCGTTTCCTCCCAGGCCGCCGACGGCTTGATCGGCCGAGAAGCTGGTGTTGGTGAATTGCACGAGACCCGTGGCGCTCAAGACCGCACCGCCGGTGCCATCGCCGCCGGCGCCGCCGTTTCCGCCGGTGTTGAAGACGGCGCTGCCGCCGTCAGCCCCCGCGCCGCCGGTGGCCGTGTCGCCGACGAACGAGCAACCTTTTACCGACACGACGTCGCCGGCGAGATAGATGGCCCCACCCTGGGCATTGCCGCCTGAGCCGCCGGCGCCGCCCGTGCCGCCGTCACCTCCGGCGCCACCGGTCCCGCCGATCGCCTGATCATTGACGAAAGTGCTGCTCTTGAAGACCGCCAGGCCGCCCCCGAGATAGATGGCACCGCCTGCGGCTTGAAGGCCGCTGCCGCCGTCGCCGCCCTGGCCGAAGGGGGTGTCGCTTGTGCCCGCGACTCCTGGGCTGCCCACGGCCGTGTCGAAGGTGAAGGCGGTGCCGGTAACGGTCAGCGAGCCGCCCGAGGTATAGATGGCACCCCCCAGGCCGGGCGCGTCGGCCGAGGTGCCGTTTGCCTGGTCATTGACAAAGGCGTCGTTCGTGACTGTCAAGGTCGCGTTGCCGTTGGAAATCCCCGCTCCGCTTGTGGCCAAGCCATTGGCGATCGTCAGGCCGGAAATGGTCACGTTCAGACCGTTTGCTGTGATTGCGAACACACCGCTGGTCCCGCCGCCGCTGACCGTGAGATCGGCTGCGCCCGGCCCGGTGATTCGCAAGTTCTTGCCGATCATCAGCTCGCCGCTCGTGAGCGTGATCGTTTCGCCGTTGAGCTTGTGAGAGAACTGGATCACGGAGCCATCGGCGGCACCGGCGATCGCCTGGCGAGACGAGCCGGCGCCGCTGTCGTTGTTATTGGTGACGGTGATTGTGCTCAGAGCGCCCGGCTCTCGAGCGCGTCGGCCCGGGGCACGAAACGCGGCCGTGGCCGCGGGCGGCTGGACGGGTTGCCCGTCCCGGATCGACGCCGGAGAATACCGCGCAGGTCGTTGAGTCGCATCGGTGGATTCCTCTTTGAAATGAGTTCAGAAAGACGCGTCTTCTCGCCGCGGCAGCACGCGCGTGCCTCGCGATCGCACGCCGATCCCATGGCGCGGCGCAGCGCGCCTGCTTCCCGGCCGTGCTGGCCAGGACGCATGGACTGCACGTCGATGTCGCGTGTCGCGACGCGTTGACCCGAATCCGGAAATCGCTCGGCGAGTGCCAGACACTTCCGGTGAGTTACAGGCGCCGTCCGCCCAGATCGGAGGCGCGCGGATTTTATAAAAAGGCGGAGTGATTCTTTTCGGGCGAGCCCGGATCGGCATTCGGAATCGCGAGGCGATGCCTGCCGTCTACGGGGATGCCGGTGCGCGTGCCGGGGCCCGCGCTGGCCGGCCGTAGGCTTCCTCGGGTGGATGCGCGGGGACTTCGAGTGCGGCGCGCAGGCGGTCGAGCTCGCGCTTCAAGCCCGAGAGAACGCTCGCGTATGCCGGATCGGCGTACACGCTGCGCAGCTCGTGCGGATCAGTCTCGAGGTCGAACAGCTCCCAGTCGTCGAGGTCGGGCGCATCGAAGCGGACGAGCTTGTAGCGGTCGGTGACGACGCCGTAGTGCGGGCGCACGTGATGCGGCGCCGGATATTCGTAATACTGGTAATAGAAGCTGGTTCGCCAGTCGGCGCGGCGTCTGCCCCTTCAAGAGCGGAACGAGGCTGCGGCCCTGCATGTCGGCGTGGGACGGGCAAACCGGCGGCGTCGAGGAACGTTTCGGCGAAGTCGAGGTTCGAGACGAGACGCGCCGTCTGACCGCCCGGGCTCGCGACGCCCGGCCAGCGCACCAGCAGCGGCGTGCGCAGCGACTCCTCGAAGATCCAGCGCTTGTCGAACCAGCCGTGCTCGCCCAGGTAGAACCCCTGGTCGGAGGAGTAGACGACGATCGTGTTCTCGGCCAGGCCCTGCGTCGTCGAGGAACTTGAGCACCCGCCCGACGCTTTCGTCGACGGCCTTGACGCAGCCAGGTAGTCGTGCATGTAGCGGTTGTACTTCCAGCGGACCAGGTCGCGGCCCTGCGAGATTGGCCTGCGCGAAACGCGGCGTTGCGCGGCTCGTAGTAGGCATTCCAGGCTGAGCCGTTCGTCGGCCGTGAGTCCCTCAGGCGGCGTGAGCTTGAGGTCGCGCGGGGTCATCGTGCTTGCGATCGTCATGTCCTGGTCGCGCTCGGCCGGGCCGCGGCCGGCGTAATCGTCGAACAGAGTCGCCGGCTCGGGATAACGGCGATCGCCGTCGTGGCCCAGGTGGCGGATCGCCGGCTGCCACTCGCGGTGCGGCGCCTTGTGCTGGCACATCAGCAGGAACGGTCTGGACCGGTCGCGCTTGCTTCAGCCAGTCGAGCGACAGGTCGGTGATGATGTCGGTGACGTAGCCGTGGTGCTGGACGCGGCTTGCCGTTGTGGATCATCGGCGGGTTGTAGTACACCCCCTGCCCCGGCAGGATGTGCCACTCGTCGAAGCCGGTCGGATCGCTGACCAGGTGCCACTTGCCGAAGATGGCCGTCTGGTAGCCGGCGGCGTGCAGCAGCTTGGGAAACGTGGTCTGCGAGCCGTCGAAGCGACTGTTGGTGTTGTTGTAGAAGCCGTTTGCGTGCGAGTATTTGCCGGTCAGCACCGACGCCCGGCTGGGGCCGCAGATCGAGTTGGGCACGAGGCAGCGGTCGAACCGCATGCCTTCGGCGGCCAGGCGATCGATATTGGGCGTGTCGATCAACCGGCGAGGATCGCCATAAGCACTGATGGCCTGATACGCATGGTCGTCGGAGAAGATGAAGACGATGTTGGGCGGTTTTCGGCTCGGAGTCTGCGGGCTTGGCTGCGCGCTGCGCGCATCCGGGTTAAACCCGAGCCCGCCTGTGATCAGAATCGCGAGCTGCAAAAAGCAAGTCAGGCGGCGGACCATGCTGTTCTCCAGGGAATCCGAGTCAAGCGGCCAGATTGTCGAACGGGGCCGCCGTGGTGCTCACTCGACCACGGAACAGGAGCGCCGAGAATCTCGCGCCAACGGTGGCGCCGGCGCACCATTCTTGTAAGAAACAGCCTCCCAGGGCTACCAATACTTCCGGGAGGGAAGCTCTGAGTTGCTCAATGAAAAACCGGAATCGCTATTCCAGAGCTGGCTCTTCGAGCATGGTGGCGCCGTCCTGAAGGTGGCCCGCGCGTATACGCTCAACGCCGAGGATTGCCAGGACCTGGTCCAGGAGATTCTGCTGCAAGTTTGGCGATCCTTGCCGCAGTTTCAGGGCCGGTCGGGCGCATCGACCTGGTTTTACCGCGTCGCGCTCGAATACCGCGCTCGGCTGGCACCGCAAAGAACACCGCCGCCGGCAGCGCCAGCAGCCGATTCTCGAGATTGAAGACTTGCCGAATGCGGCGCTCGACAGCGCCCAGCAAGCGATCGAGCGCGAAGCGGTCGAACGGCTCTATGCCGCAATTCGCCGTTTGCCCAAAACCGATGCAGCGCTGGTCCTGCTCTACCTGGACGACTTGAGCTATCGCCAGATGGCCGAAGTGCTGGGGATCTCCGAGAGCAACGTCGGCGTGAAATTGAATCGCGCGAAGAAAGCTTTGGGCGAACTGATGAATGAGGACTCACATGGATCCTGACGACTTCAAACAAGCCTGGCAGGCGCAAACGAAGCACACCCGCCTGACGATCGATGCCGAAGTGCTTCTCAAAGAAGTGCGCCGCAACCAGCGGTATTTCGCCGCCACAATCTTCTGGCGGGATGTTCGTGAAGTCGGCACATGTCTTCTGGGGGTGCCCGTGTGGCTCTACCTGGGAGTCAAGTTCTCTTTGCCCTGGACGTGGTACTTGACGGCGCCGGCCTTGTTGTGGGTCGCGGGGTACATGCTGGTGGACCGGATGCGTCAAAAACGGCAATCGCTCGAGCCGGATGAAACGTTTCGTAGGCGCGTGGAGAATTCACAGGCGCAGGTTGAGCATCAAATCTGGCTGCTGCGCAATGTGCTCTGGTGGTACCTGCTACCTCTGGCCATTCCTGGCCTGGCTTTCGTTGGCCAGGTCTCCTGGCAGGAGCGGTCGGGCGGCTGGGGGACGGCTGTCGTTGCATCCGTCGTAGTCGCCTTCGTAGCGATCGTTTTTGCCGGTGTTTACTGGATGAACCAGTACGCCATCCGCGCCGAGCTAGAGCCACGACGCCGTGAGCTGGAGACGCTGCTCATGAGTCTCGAGGACGAAGCGCCTGACGCGAGCTGATCCGTCAGCGCTCACCCACGCCGATCTCCCTGAAGCCCGTGTAGCCATATCTCCGGATAACTTCGAAACATACGGAGCGAACCCCCCAGGCGTTTGAGGTCGTCACACGCTCGCAGCACAGGCTGCACGGGCGTGCAGCGCCGCGCGCGTGAGCGCTGGCCTGCGGCGAGCGGATCGGTGTACGAAATGCGCGCCCTCCAGCAAGAAATAAAACCGGGTTGTCGCTCCGACGCCCTGAATAGCAATTCCCAAGTACGACACAAGACGACTCGGTCACGCCTGAACGAGCTTCCCTTCACGCCCGATCTCGCCCAGCCGGTCTCCGATCGACTATAGGCGGCATTCTTACACGGTTCGACGGCAGGGTATTCAGCGTCCCCGGCCCTTGCGATCACGATCCGCCCCTAACCAGAGGACCCACGACCATGGCGACTCATTGGTTCCTTGCCCGTCGCACTCACGATCGCGCCCTCCGCCGCCGAATTGAGCGCCGACGCCGCTTTTCAATCGAGCCGCTGGAAGGTAGGCAGATGCTCAGCACGTTCACGGTCACAAATTCCAACGACAGCGGCGCAGGCAGCTTCCGCCAGGCGCTCCTGAACTCCAATGCGACCAGCGGACCAAACAGTGTCGTCTTCAACATTCCTGGCGGCGGCGTCCACACGATCAACCTGCTCTCCGCCCTGCCGGTGGTGACGCACGCGGTGTCGATCGACGGCACGACCGAGCCCGGCTACAAGACGCCGGTCATCGTGCTGGATGGGTCCAGCGCGGGCGCGAGCGCGGTCGGGCTGGACCTCGCGGCTTCGGCGGCCGGCAGTACGGTCAAGGGGCTGGTCGTGGGGGCGTTCGGCGGCGGCGGCGTGTTTGTCAATGGCGGATCGAGCGACACGATCAGCGGCGACTACATCGGCGTGGGCGCCACGGGAAGCACGGCGGCGGGCAACGGCAATTATGGCGTTCGCATCAACGCGCAGGCCAAGGGCATCGTGGTCTCCGGCGACCTGATCTCGTCCAACGCGGGCCCGGGTGTCGACATCAAGGGCGCCGGCACGTCCGGAAACCTCGTGGCGGGGGATCTGATCGGAGTCGACCTCACGGGATCGCTCGAGCTGCCCAACAGCGGTGACGGTGTGCTTGTCGAAGCCGGGTCCAGCCAGAATACAATCGGCGGCACGACGTCGGCTGGCGCGACGTGATTTCGGCCAACGGCGGCGACGGCGTCGAGCTTTCCGATGCGTCGGACAATCTGGTCGAGGGGGACTTTGTCGGGACCGACCCCACCGGCTCCTGGACAGCGCGAGGGTTCGGCGTGAACGCCGTCTACCTCTCGAACCGGGTCGATGGAGTGATCCTGGATGCTCAGTCGCAGGGCAACACGATCGGCGGAACGACCGCCGGCGCACGTGACGTGATCGCCGGTAACGTCAGCGACGGCGTTGCCATCGTGGGTGCCTCGTACAACCTGGTCGAGGGCGATCACATCGGCAACAGCTTGAACGGCCTGTGGTCGCTGGGCAATACCAACGGCGTGCTGATCTCGAATCCGGGTCCGACGCAGACGACCACTCACAACACGATCGGTGGCACCACCAGCGGCGCTCGCAACCTGATCTCGGGCAACTTTCAAAACGGCGTCGTGATCCAGGGCGCCGCCCTCAACCTGGTCGAGGGTGACTACATCGGCACCGATCCCACGGGCACGCTGTCGGACTACAACCTGATCGGCGTGCTGATCTCAGGCGGCGCCTCGGCCAACACGATCGGCGGCGTGTCCGCCGCGGACCGAAACGTCATTTCGGGCAACGACGGCGACGGCGTGGAGATCCAGGGCTCGTCGGGAAACCTGGTTGCCGGGGATTACATCGGCCTTACCGCATCGGGCGAGGCCGGCCTTGGAAACAGCGGCGACGGCGTGCACATCCTCGCACAGGCGGGCGAGCCGGCGGCGCACAACACGGTCGGGGGAACTTCCTCCGGCGCCCGCGACGTCATCGCCGGAAATCTAGCCGACAACGTCGAGATCGACGGGGCGGCCGACAATCTGATCGCCGGGGATTACGTCGGGATCGACGCGAAGGGCGCTCTTGGCGTTGCTCTACCAAACGGTACCCCGCTATCGGACAACCAGAACGGGGTGGTGCTCGACGACGGGGCCACGGCCAACACGATCGGCGGGACGGCGGCCGGTGCTGCGCAACGTCATTTCGGGGCTTTCGGGCACAAACTTCCAGATCGTGGGGTCGGGAACGTCGAACAACCTGGTGGTGGGGAATTACGTCGGCACGGACTCGACCGGTAACCACTCTGTGGGCAACTACACGTTCGGCCTGTTCATCGGGCAGGATGCGAACTCAAATACGATCGGGGGCACGACAGCCAGTGCACGCAATGTGATTTCGGGCAACGTGGCCGGCGTAGTGATCAGCAATGCGTCGGGCGAACTGGTCGAGGGGAACTGGATCGGCACGAATGCCGCGGGGACCTCCGCGCTGCCCAACGCAGGCGGTGTGGAGATCGTCGTTGGTGCGCAAGTCACGATCGGCGGCTCGGCCGCAGGCGCCGGCAACGTCATCTCCGGAAACACGGGCATCGGATTGAGTGTGGAGACGTCGCCCGGTGTTCTGGTCGCGGGCAATCGCATCGGGACGAACGCCGCCGGCACTGCCGCGATACCAAACACGACCGACGGCGTCGATGTCATCTCATCCAACGACACGATCGGCGGAACCGCGTCGGGCGCCGGCAATGTGATCTCGGGAAACGGCGTGGAAGGCATCAATTTGAACACTTCGTACTCGACCGGCGTCGTCGTCGAGGGAAACAAGATCGGCACCGACGTCACCGGCAAGCTCGCGCTGGGGAATGGCTACGACGGTGTCCTCATCCAGGGCGAAGCCAGTTACAACACGATCGGCGGAACAACGGTCGCGGCACGGAACGTGATCTCAGGCAATTTCCGCGACGGCGTTCAGATCGACAACGCCGGCACGACCTGGAACGCGGTCGAGGGGAATGCCATCGGCGTTGGCGTCGCGCTTTCGAAGGCCCTGGCCAACCACCGCGACGGCGTCTACCTGTGGGACAACACCTCTTTCAACATCATCGGCGGAGCGGGGACCGCCGCCGGCAACATCATTTCGGGCAACCTCGAAAATGGCGTCATCATCGACGACGGCAGCACGGAAAACTCGATTCAGAACGACTACATCGGAACCGATGGCACCAGCGCGATCGCCGTGCCGAACGGCCAGAACGGCGTTTTGATCCAGGCGGGATCGACCCTGAACGCCGTTAGCTTCGACGTGATCTCCGGGAACGACGGCGACGGCGTTCTGATCACCGGAACCGGGACGGCGTATAACTCGGTGACGTTTGATTTAATTGGCCTCAACGCCGCCGGCACGGCGATCGTCAAGCAGGCTGGCGAAGCGTTCAGCAACGACGGTGTCGGCGTCGAAATTGCCAGCGGGGCGATCGGCGCCGTGGTGAGCAATTGCGTGATCGGAGGCAACGTGATCGGCGTCGAGATCGATTTTGCGAGCGACAGCACCGTCATCGACAGCGAAATCGGCACTGGCGCGAGCGGCACGCGCAATTTCGGCAACCTCGACTACGGCATCGCGTTGAATCAGACGTCGGGCGACACAGTCGAGTACAACGTCGTCGCCCACAGCGGTGTTTACGGCATTCTGATCATCTACTCCACCGACAACACCCTGCAGTACAACGTCTTCATCGCTAACACCGATGGCGACGTTGTGACCTTCGGCTAGGGTACATCCGCGTCAAAAGGTCAGTGAGCCGGTGCCCACGCACGGCCCTGGAACAACGCGCTCGGCGCGCCGAGAGGCAAGGCGCGCCGGCGAGCAATTCACCGGACTCTCTCATCATCAACGCGCGGATAACCCATTGCTTGGAAAGATTGTGATGCTTCCTGACCGAAATGAGAGGGTAGGAAGGCCGATTGCTTACGCGATTGAGCTACGCATCCCATCGGCGGGGCGAATTTGTGCGGATTGCGCGAATTGGCCCGGTTTTGACGGAGCGCCTGGTCGGGTACAGGGGAGGGAGCCCCGCTCATGATGATTCAGCACGAGAGAGGCCGGGAAAATTGCGTCGCTCGTGGCGGGTCACCGTCGACGGGGACGGTGGTCCGGCGGTGGCGGCGGGCGCGTGCGATTGCGCCGGCTCTGGAACCGCTGGAGGGCCGGCGGCTGCTTACCGCGTTTACCGGTGCCTCGGCGATCCGGCCACTGCTGACGAGCGCCGGCCACTTTCTGATCCAGGTGAGTGGTCCCGGCCTGGTGAAGGTGCATCCCGGCACCCACGGAGCGATCGGGCTTTCGGCGTTCGGTACCACCAGCGATTCGACGATCACGGTCTCGCTGGTGCGACCGCGGTGGCACGCGGCCGCCCAGCTCTTGCCGATCCACAACCTGACGGTCACTTCGGGCCTGCTGGGCGGCCTGAATGCCGGCGCGGCCGAGCTGACCGGATCGATGACGACGCTGAACAATACGGTGAGCACCATCGACCTGGGTGGGATCGGCCCTGCCGCACAACTGGTTGTCAACGGCAGCGTGGGCGAGATGAACGTCGGGCTCGTCGACCTGGGCCCGTCGGGCCGCGTGGTGATTTCGGGAGCGCTCAACACGGCTGATCTGGCGGGCCCGATGACGATCGGCGGCGTCACCATCGACGGCGGCCAGTTCGTGATCGGCCAGGACTCACTGGCGGCCATCGCGCTGACGGGCAATATGACCATCAGCCACGACGGCGTGTTCTCCGTCGGCCGCGACCTGGACGGCGGGCTCACGATCAACGGCAACCTGGAGCTGGACTCCGGCGGGCAGTTGATGGTCGGGCGCAACCTGAGCGACCTGATCGTCAACGGCAACGTGATCGTCAACCCGACCGGGAGCGGCATCGTCGTCAACGGCCAGCTCGACGGGGTGACGGTCGTAGGGACGTTCCAGGGTCAGGGGGGAACGAGCGCGCCCACGTTCTTTGATCTGGGGGTCGGCTTGAACTTCACCGGCTTGACCATCGACGGCGGCAACAAAGCTCAGAACGGGCTGATCAACGCCAATATCCGCGCCGGGGGGAGCATCACCGGCATCGACATCACCTACGGCAGTGTCAACAGTACGATCCAGCCGAATACGCCACCGCCGCTTTCGTGAGCTTCTCGCGCACGATCGGACGGTGGCGCCGGCGGGTCGTGTTCTCGGTGACTTCGACGCGGCCGTCAACTGGCAGATCAGGGCGATCGCGCTCTTGAACGACCAGAAGGGCGGCTACTGATCGCGGCTCAGCGGATCATTTCGCGGCCTGGTCGTGGAGGATAAACCCGACGCTGCGGCGGACGGCGGTCGCGTCGGGCTCGAGGCGGCTGGTGAGGAAGGCGGCCTCGAACAAGCGGGCGAGCGCCAGTACGTGGGTGAGGTCGCGATCGACGTCGGCGGCAGGGCGGTTCTTGCGGGCGGCCAGCGCGGCGACGACGCGCTGGCGGTGATGGCCGGCAAACCGGTTCAAGGCGTCGAGGTCGACGCAGAAGAAAGTCTCGTCCGCGGGAAAGGCGGCCGCCTGGAAACGACGGAATCGCTCGCCGGCCTGGGGGTCGGCAGCGGCTTCGAGGTAGCGTGCGACGGCGGCGGCAGACGTGCCCACGATCAATCGAGAGCCGCGACGATCGACGGCATAGGCAAACGGAATCGGGAAATCGAGGGTTGTGACGGTCGCGCCCGCGACAGCGCGGGTCGTGATCCGCGACCGCCCCTGATTGCGCTTCTCATCGACGGCCGAGACGGCCAGCAGGGTCTTGAGCGCATTGTCGAGCGCGTCGGCCACGTCGGGCCGCGGCGGCTCGAGAGCGGTTGGTTCCCTGGCCGTCGCACCGGGCCGTGCCGAGGCGGCCGGCTCGTCGCGGGCCAGGCTCATCACCATCACGAGCGGGAACAGCCAGCTCGATCCGTCGGTCGACGCCGGCTTCGCGACGGCCTCTGGTTCCGATTCCGGAGGCGAGTCCAGATAGGCGAGGGTACCCGGCCCGAGGCGCGGCAGGATACGAGTACGCACGTCCTGCCCGAGCAGGAGCCCGGTCAGGATGGTGTCGATACTGGCCAACCTGGACTGGTCATCGCCAACCACGATTTGCGCAGCGCCTCGTACAGTGCCAGGGCGTCGACGTGGACAGCGGCGACGGCCAAGGCGGTGGGCGGAACGCGGCGGACGGCCGGATCGGGGCGCCGGGCATCGCCGGCCCAGGCGCGAGCCAGGGATCGAGCCGGGACGGATCGAGCGTTTCGACCGTGTGGACCACGATCGCGCTTTTGCTCAAGACCAGGGCGGCTCCGGCATAATCGACGGCGGCCAGGTAGCGCCTGAGCGTTGCGGCGATGCGGGCATCGCCGGCATCTTTGGGCGGCGCCGCGGCCGCGAGCGACCGCTCGATGGATCGGGGGTCGACGAACAGCCGGGCCAAAGCGGCTGGCGGCAGCCGGCGCTCGATTTCCTTGAGCCTGGGGAGGTCGCCCAGGCCGGGATCGGTGGCGGTCACGGTGTCAATCTTGCCGGGTGCGCCTGAGGTCCCGCCGTCGCGCGGCGAGGTCTGAGCCGATCGCGTCTGGCGGTCCTTGCGATCGATGACGGCATGAATCATCGACTCGGAGTTCGAGAAAGCGAACGTGCCGTCGGGATAGGCGGCGTACCATTCGGTGAGCCGATCGGCGGCGGGCGGAAACTCGCGGACGTAGTAGGTCGTTCCGGCGCGCGGCGCTCGACAACCTGAGCCAGCTCGCCGCTCTCCTTTTGACCGGTGTTGACCACGTGGATCAAGCGCTCGAGCAATGCCTGGTCGCGTGCCCGGAACAGGAGGAGCCCTCGCGCCTGGCTCGCGTCGGCGGCCCCCTCCCGGGGAAGCCGCAGCGCCAGCACGACGGCATCGCCCAGCAGCTCGTCGCGGAGTTCCGTGAGATTGGCGCCGACGAGTGCCTCGATCTGGGCGCGGGACTGCTGGAACTGCTGGTACTTCTCGGAATCGAGCCAGGCCTTGACGGCGGGAAGCTCCCAGAGCTCGGCGGCGAGGCGCGATGCGGCAAAGGCCCGGGCGTGATCGCGCAGACCCTCGACGGTCAAGACAACGCCGGCGTCGGGCGGCACAAGCTTCAGGAGGGCGTCAGCCGGGCGTGCGCCTGGTTCCGCGGCGGTGGTCGCCGGCGCCGCCACGGCCCAAACGACGCAGGAGGCCGTGAAGCATGCGCAAAATCCATCGACGTGCCGCGCCGCCTGCGGTGGCCGGTCTCGTTTCCATCAGGCTCCCTTCTCGGAAGGAACGATTGTGCGGGCTTCGGGCTTCGCCGGCACGGGCCCGAGCAAGAACCCGAAGGCGTGGCGCGCCGTCGACGAGAACGGCCGGACACCCGTGACGAGGCTGTCGCCGACCTGCCGCAGCATGGCCGCCGCGGTGTCCGAGTCGGGCGCCAGGGAGTCCAGCGACGGTACCGAGACCGCCGGGACACTGGCACCAGAATCGGGGACCGTCGAGCCCGGGGTCGTCGCGACGTCGATCACGTTGCGGCTGATCCGCGCAGCCGGCTCGGTGGCCGAGCGGGCCAGATCCCAGGTCGCCGAGGTCGCGCCGGCCAGGGCCTCGTTGAGTGGACGGGCCGTGACCAATTCGACATCGCCGTCAGGCTTTCGAATGGATGAGGGTGCGGGATGCGCGACGCGCGGCGAATCGATGCGCTTCGCGAAAAATCCCACCGTGACCGCCGCCGCGACAGCGGCGGCGACGGATGCGATGGCCGCCCATCCCAGGAATCGCGAGACCGCGATTGGTGCCGCGGCTCGCGCTCGCGCCGGCAGTGAGTGTGAGTCGACCGCGGCGAGGATGCGATCCGCCAGACCGGCCGGCGCAAGGGCGCCGGCCCCCAGGCGCGGAGTGCCCGGCGCAGACCCTGATAACGCTCGGCCACCCCACGACAGGCGGGGCAATGGGCGGCGTGCTCGAGCAGCGCGCGCTCGCGGTCAATTGCGTTCGCCCCGTTCGCCGCGTCCGCGTCGAGCAGCTCGTTCCACTCACGATCGACTTCGCGACAATTCACGGTAGCGTTTCCAATAGTGGGCGGTCGGTGGAGGCCATGGTGTGCAGCTCACGGTCGACTGCCGACGATCCCGCGTCTACTCAAAAACTCGGCCAGCTCGGCGCGGCGCGATGGAGCCAGGTTTTGACGGTACCGACCGGCCGGGTCACGGCGCGAGCGATCTCGTCGTACGATAGATTCTGCTCGTGGAACAGGACAAAGACCAGGCGATATTCGGGCCGGAGCCGGCTCAGGGCCTGCTCGAGCTCGCCGGCCAGGTCGTCAGGATCGGCCGGCCCGGCCCGGGGATCGGACAATTCCTCGGCGGGGCCGGCGAGCGCCAGAGCGGCCGCCGCGCGCGGCGAGCCAGTGCGGTTCGGCAGCGGTTGGCGGCGATCTCCAGCAGCCAGGGCCGCAGCGGCCGCGCGGCATCGAAGCCCGCCATCGATCGCAGCGCGCGGACGAACGTTTCCTGCACGACATCCTCGGCGTCCTGCTGGTGGCTCATCATGCGGTAGCACAGGCCGAAGACGACCCCCTGATATCGCTCGATCAGCAGGCGAGCTGCCTGCGGATTGCCGGACCGGAGCGCTTCGACCAGCGCGGCGTCGTCCATCGGCATCTCGCTGTGGCCGCATCCGGCCGCGCTCCAGGCCGAAGCCCTCAGGCCGGTCATGATGGTGATACCCAGGCGCGTCACGCCCAGTTTCAGGATTCGCGGGAACCGAGCCGGAGCGAAGCTCCAAGACTATCAGGAAAGGGAGTGCTTTGAGAACGCAAGTGACGTGGAGAAACCGACTACGCGAGTTCCAGTGGCACGAACGGAATGCGCGCTTTTCCTTCCGCGCAGCCGGTGAGAAAACGGGCGGCGCCAGCTCCGGGACGGCGCCGCCCGTTTCGACCTGGCTCCGCGGCCGGCACGCCGGCATGATCGGCCGGATGGTCCGACCGCGGTGCGGACTTTCAGAAATCTTGGGATCGAAGAGCGACCGGCCCGGGATCGACCCGGGCACCGGCCTCGCCGATCGGGCTACGGCTCCATCTGGCGCCGGTCGTCGTCACCGAAGTCGTCGCGAGCGAGCGAGCGGCGGTGTGATCCACGCCGCCGACTTGCCGCAGGAGATGCGCACGCCGGTCTCGCCGGGAGTGCTGGACCTGGAATCGGCGGTCCAGCAGACGGAAAAGGCGACCATCCTCGCGGCCTTGTCGCAATGCAATCAACACCGCGAGCGGACGGCGCAGCTGCTGGGAGTGAGCGTGCGCACACTACGGTACAAGATGAATCGGTACTCGCTCCAGTAGCCGCTGCCTTCGTAAACGAGCAGCCGGCCGTACGGGCGCCCGATCGCGGTGTTTTCGAGCGCGCCTGGCCGTTAACGGCCAGGTGGGATTCGACCGATATTTACCGGGGTTAGCGGCTTGAGCGGGGCCACTCCTTCGGCTAAGTTGGACCACCTGCGAACGAGGAGAAGGTCACGGAAACGGCACGCCGACCGTCGAGCCGGCGCGATCAAGGCCTGGGTCAGCCAAAGGAGGCGCCGCGGATTGCGAGATGCAGCGGCGCAAACCATGCCACAAAGAGAGCGGTACGAACGCGGTCCAGCCGGGGATCGGCCGGTTCCGGAACCGGCTCTTCCCCCGACCTTGCCGCTGGCGCCTCCCAAGGTCAGGCCGGATGACCCGGCGGGACGTGCTGTCTTGTGGGCTCTGACCGGGGCGGTTTCGCGAATCGCGGCCAGCGATCCTGAGACGCGGCGGGGAAACAGCGAGGGGATCCACCACCTGCGCACCTCGACGCGCCGGCTGCGGAGCGAGCTCCGCGGCGCTGGCGAGCGTGGTCGACCAGCGATGGCGCGAGCAGCTTCACCAGGAGCTGAAATGGCTGGCCGGTCTGCTGGGCAACGTTCGCGACGTCGACATCCTGCTGGCCCGGCTGCGGAAGGCTGCCGCGAAACTCGAGGAAGACGGCTGCGACACAGGCGCGCTCGAGCCGCTCTTCGCCGGCATCGAGGCGCGGCGCGGGCCCGCATCCGCGACGCTCGGTGCGGCGCTGGTGAGCGAACGCTATCGCCGCCTGGTGGCGACGCTCGCGCGTGCGGCCGAGCGGCCGCCACTGGAGGATCGGGCATGGGAGCCGTGCTGGACGGTCCTGCCCGCGGTGGCCGCCGGGGCCTGGCGGCGTTTCAGGAAGGGTGTCGGTGGCCTGCGAGCGTCTGATCCCGTCGAAGAGTTTCACGAGGTGCGCAAGCGTGCCAAGCGCAGCGCGCTACACCGCGGAGCTGGTCGCCCCGATCCTGGGCCCTCGCGCCGTCGCGGCCGCCGCCCGATTCATCCGCCAGACGACCCGCGTCCAGGACACGCTCGGCGAGCACCAGGATGCAATCGTCGCCATCCGGGAGATCGAATCCGGACTCGCCGAACACGGCGACGATCCCGCGTTTGTTCAGGCCGCGGAACGCTTGCTGGAATCTCAGCGCAAGGACGCGCGCAAGGCGCGAGCCGAGTTTTTCAAGATCTGGGAGAAGCTCGACCGGAAGCGAGTACGGCGCTGGATGAAATTCCGGACCAAGGAAAGAATCGGCCGGGAAGCGTGAACAGCCGGGGGAACTCTGAACTTATGAATCGCAGACAGCCCGATCCGTCCGAGTGCGCCACGCGCTGGCGCTTCCGATGAACCCTAGCGAGCACCGACCCCCTTCGCATCGGCATGCTCACGAGCAAGGGAGCCCGGGCACGGTGAAGGATCCCGTCTGCCACATGGACGTCGATCCGGCGACGGCAGCCGGGTCGGTCAACTACCAGGGCCGCACATACCACTTCTGCAGCCAGCACTGCGTCCAGAAGTTTCGTTCGGACCCGGATCGGTACCTTTCCGGCGCCGGCGCGGCCGGCGCACCGCGCAGGTGGTGACCAAGATCGCGCTGCCAATGACAGCCGGCGCGACCGCCCCGACGCCTGCGGCGGCCGGGCCGGCCGCCGGGTCAGGAACCGCGTACACCTGCCCGATGCATCCGGAGATCAAGAGCGACCGCCCCGGGTCGTGCCCGATCTGCGGAATGGCCCTCGAGCCGGTGACCATCTCCGAGGATGCCGAGGTCGATCCCGAGCTGGAGGATATGAGCCGCCGGCTGTGGATCAGTCTCGCGCTGACCTTGCCGCTTCTGTTGCTCTCGATGGCCGACATGGTGGGTATTCTCACGCTGCCGAGCGGGCTGTCGGGGAGGAGCCTGGTGTGGGTCGAGCTACTGCTGGCGACCCCGGTGGTGCTGTGGGGTGGGCGTCGGTTTTTCGAGCGCGGCTGGGCGTCGGTCGTGAGCCGGAAATTGAACATGTTCACACTGATCGCGCTCGGGACCGGGTCGGCCTACGTCTTCGCGCGATTGCGACCTTGGTTCCCGGACTATTTCCGGCTTCGTTCCGCGACCACCACGGCGCCGTCGCGGTGTACTTCGAGCCGGCCGCAGTGATCGTCACATTGGTGCTGCTGGGGCAGGTGCTCGAGCTGCGCGCGCGGCATCAGACCGGCGGCGCGATCCGCGCCTGCTCGGGCCTGCGCCGAAGACCGCGCGGCGCCAGCGAGCCGACGGCCAGGAGGAGGACGTCGCGCTCGATCAGGTCGTCCCGGGCGACCGGCTCCGGGTTCGGCCCGGCGAGAAGATTCCGGTCGACGGCGTCGTGCTCGAAGGGGCGAGTGCCGTCGATGAATCGATGCTGAGCGGCGAGCCGATCCCGGTGGAGAAGGGTCCGGGTGACCGGGTGACCGGCGGTACGGTCAACGGCACGGGTGGGCTCTTGATGCGGGCCGAGCGCGTCGGGTCCGAGACGATGCTCGCCCAGATTGTGCGGATGGTGAGCGAAGCGCGCCGGACCCGTGCTCCGATCCAGCGCCTGGCCGACGTGATCTCGGCCTATTTCGTGCCCGCGGTCATCGTGGCCGCCGTGATCACGCTTTTGGTCTGGGCGTTTTTTGGCCCGGAGCCGCGCATGACGTATGCGCTCGTAAACGCCGTCGCGGTCCTCATCATCGCTTGCCCCTGCGCCCTGGGCCTGGCCACGCCGATGTCGATCATGGTGGGGACCGGCCGTGGGGCCGCGGCCGGCGTGCTTGTCAAGAACGCCGAGGCGCTCGAGGTCCTGGAGCGAGTGGATACGCTGGTGGTCGACAAGACCGGCACGCTCACCGAGGGAAAGCCCCGGGTTGTCGCGATCGTGCCCGTGCCCGGCCAGGACGAATCGGAATTGCTGCGCTATGCCGCCAGCCTCGAAGCGGGGAGCGAGCATCCGCTGGCCACGGCTGTCGCGCTGGCGGCTCGCGAAAAAGGCCTGGAGCTGGCCAGGACCGAGTCGTTCCGGTCGCGGACCGGTCTGGGTATCGAGGGCAAGGTGAGCGGCCGGAGCGTCACCCTTGGGAACGAGACGTTCATGAAAGAGCTGGGCGTTTCCGTCGCTGCGCTGGGCGAGAAGGCCGACGTGCTGCGCCGGGACGGGCAGACGGTCGTGTTCATCCTGCTCGACGGCCGTCCGGCGGGGTTGCTCGGGATCGCCGATCCCATCAAGGAATCGGCGGCGGGCGCGATCAGCGATCTGCGCAGCGGCGGCCTGCGCGTGATCATGCTCACCGGCGACAGCCGGGCCACGGCCGACGTGGTTGCGCGCCGGCTCGGTGTGGACGAGGTTCGCGCGGAGGTGCTACCCGATCAGAAGGCGAAGGAGATCAAGAGTCTTCAAGCGGCGGGCCGCAAGGTGGCGATGGCCGGCGACGGCATCAACGACGCACCTGCGCTTTCGCAGGCCGACGTCGGCATCGCCATGGGGACGGGAACCGACGTCGCGATGGAAAGCGCCGGTGTGACGCTCGTGAAGGGAGACCTGCGGGGAATCGTCCGCGCCCGCCGGCTGAGCCGGGCGACGATGTCGAACATCCGTCAGAACCTCGCGTTTGCATTCCTGTACAACATCCTGGGCGTGCCGGTCGCCGCGGGGGTTCTGTACCCGGCATTCGGGATCCTGCTGAGCCCGATGATCGCCAGCCTGGCCATGACCTTGAGCTCCGTTTCCGTGATCGCGAATGCACTGCGGCTTCGGAAAGTGGAGCTGTGAGCGGTTGGCGTCATTTCCAGTAGCGCGGTGACTCGCCGCCGGCGCCTTTCGATGGGCTGGGTTTACAAGTTGACGGGCTCGAACTGTGGGAAGCGGCTTGTGGCTGCTTCCAGACTCGCGACGCGGTCGGTCGCCGATTTGCCCCAAGTCCTTCCGGAGCGTCGCCACCTCGTTGTGCAGATACGCGGGACCGGTGGCCTCGTGCGCACTCCACTCGACGATCTCGGTGTATGAGCGGTCTTTCGATTCAGCAGAATGACTGGATGGCGGCGGCATCTTCCCATTCGGCGCGATCCGAGAGAGAATCGATTCAAGCTGTTTCTAGCGGTCAGCAGAGGGTTCATGATCAATGACGATTCAAAGCACTGTGATTCGAGGGCAGTTGAACCCCGACGGCACGCTCGAACTCGAATCGCGACCGGAGCTGCCGGCCGGTCCGGTTGAAGTAACCATTCGCGCAATCGGTCAACCCTCTTCCCCCTCCGAGAATTGGTGGGACTTTCTTCAGAGAACTCGGAAGGAACTGCAAGCGGCGGGTTCGCCTTTCATGTCGGAGGACGAGGTCCAGGTGCATGTCGAGGATCTCCGTTCTGGCGACGAGCGGCTCGATGCCATCTATCGACGGCTGGAAGACGAGCCACGGACGGTTGATCATGTTGATCTACCTTGACAGCGTGATCCCGATGACGCGACCGGAATGTCGCGTGAAACCCATTCAGGTCTTGCTTCAAAAATCAACGTGACGGGTCGCGCGGCGCTCGCCCGGTGTCTCGTCGTCGGACTTGATCGGCGCAGAGTGCAATTCGCGGCGATTCCAGGTACCATACTTGGGTGGATCTGGGACGGCCACGCGGCGAATCGTTCGAACATGAATGTGACCTCCGTCAGCTTGCTGGACCGGCTCAGGGTGGCCCGGCCGGATGCATCCGACTGGAACACTCTGCAGACCATTTACCTGCCGCTGATCAGCCGCTGGCTGGCCCGGGTGCCGGGGCTGCGAGACGAAGCCGACGACCTCGCTCAGGAGGTGTTTGTGGTGGTGATTCGCGAGATTCCGCGGTTCCGGCGGGAGCGCGAGGGGTCGTTTCGGGCGTGGCTGCGGCAAGTGACCATCAACAAGGTACGGAGCTACCGGCGGAAAGGGCAGCGGCGCCCGGCCGCCGGCCTGGACCCGGCCCTTGGATTCCTCGAGCGTCTGGCTGATCCGAACAGCGATCTGGCCCGGGAGTGGGACCTCGATCACGACTGGCACGTGTTTCAAAAGCTGCTCGCGATTGTGCAGCCGGACTTCAGCGCGACGAGCTGGGAGGCGTTTCGCAAGTTTGCCTTGGACGGCGTGCCAGCGGCGCAGGTGGCCGAGGAAACGGGCGTGACCGTCAACGCCGTGCTTCAGGCCAAATCACGAATCCTCAAGCGGCTGCGAGAGGAGGCCGGCGAGCTGATGGCGTGATCGGCATTCCCGCGGCACTTCCGGCAACCTTGCCGCTGAGTTTTGTGATCGGTTGGCGCTGGACTTTGCCCGCCGACCCGGAGTTCACTCATGGGCGCCGTCGTCCATCCTGGCGAGCAAACCCTGAGGTCCTATGGCCTGGGCGAGCTCGACCCTGCGCTGGCGGAATCGGTCAGCAAGCATCTGGAATCGTGCGTCGACTGCCGGGGCGTGGTCGCCGGATTAACGTCGGACGATTTCCTGAACCGACTGCGCGAAGCCCGGCCGTCGCCGTCGCCTGCGAAAGCCAGTCCCTCACTGGTTGGGGGATCGTCCGCCGAGAGTGCGCCGGACTCCGCGACGGCGCCGCCGGCGGCCGGCAGCGTGCCCCCGGGGCTGGCCGAGCGTCCCGAGTACGAGATCATCCGGGAGCTTGGCAAGGGCGGGATGGGTTGGGTGTTTCTCGCTCACAACCGGATCATGGGCCGCGACGAGGTCCTCAAGGTCATCAGCCACGACATCCTCGAGCTGCCCGGCGCGCCCGACCGTTTCGCGCGCGAGATCCGCGCCGTCGCCAGGGTCCAGCATCCCAACATCGTGACGGCGTATTCGGCCTTCCGCTCGGGGGGCGGCCTGGTCTTTGCGATGGAGTACGTCGAGGGGCTCGACCTGGCCAGGATCGTCACGGCGAAGGGGCCGATGCCGGTGCCGAATGCTTGCTCTTACGTGGAGCAGGTGGCGCTTGGTTTGCAGCACGCACACGAGGCGGGGCTGGTCCATCGCGACATCAAGCCGGGCAATATCATGCTGACGCGCGAGGGGGACCGCGCGCTCGTCAAGGTGCTCGACTTCGGGTTGGCCAAGGCAGGCCGCGAGCAGGGGATGCTCGACCTCAGGGCTGCGGCGGCCGTGCGCGGCCAAGAGGGAAATCGGGCCTTGACGCTGGCCGGCCAGATGCTCGGCACCCCCGAATACATCGCGCCGGAGCAGATTGCCGACGCACAGAGTGCCGACATTCGAGCCGACATCTACAGCCTGGGCTGCACGCTGTATCATCTGCTTAGCGGCAACCCTCCGTTCCAGGCGACGACACTCTGGGACGTCCTGCAGGCCCACCACACTACCGACGCCCGGCCGCTTAACCTGCTGCGAGCGGACGTGCCCGCGGAGCTGGCGGCCGTTCTGGCCAAGATGATGGCCAAGGACCCCCATCGCCGGTTCCAGGCGCCGCTCGAGGTTGCCCAGGCGATGGCACCCTTCTTCCGGAAGCCCAAGGCGGCGCGCGCGACCACCAGCGACCCGGTCACACCGTTCGCCGCCGCCCCAAAGCCGGCGCCTCCGGTCACGGGTCCGGCGCCTCCGGCGGACGTGCCTGGCCCCGCGCCGCGCCGGGTGGAATCGGTGATCGCGAATCTGATCGAGACCGGCGGGCTCGACGAAGACAATCGCCACACTTCGTCCGCCGCAAGGATTCCGGCGGCAAAGCAGTCGCGCCGACTGCTGGTGGGTATCGCAAGCGCGGCCGCGCTGGCCGCGGTCCTGCTCGACGCCGGGTTGTTCTTCCTGGGTCCGCGCCGCGAGACTGCCGGGGACGCCGCGGGCAGCGGGGTCACGAGTGCGACATCGAAGCCTGAGGCACCGCCCGTGATCGGCGGTCCGACGGACGAAGGCACCGCCGGTGATCGCAAGCAAGCCGCCGTTCCGCCTCCGAACTCCGCGACAAAGGCGGCGCCGGCCGACGGCGGCAACGGCGAAACGCAGACCTTGCCTGAAGTCGCCGCGCGCACGCCAAGCGAAGCGCCCGCCGCCACCGTGAGCGGAGAGGCTGCACGCCCGCTTGCACCGCCCCTCGAGGCCCGAAAAACCCCGGAACCGGCGCCGACGCGCAAGACAGCGATTCCCGGTGGAGAATATGGAAGCGCCGCCGATCTTGCTCCTCAGCGCCGGCTCTCGGCGTTCGGCGAGGATGTCGAGCGTGCGATCCAGAAGGGCGTCCAGTTCCTCGAGTCGCAGCAGCAAAGAGACGGCTCATGGGCCGATATCGAATCGGATGCAAAGACCGGCACCACCAGTCTTGTCAGCCTGGCGCTCCTGGCCGCCGGCGTGAAACCGGATGCCCCTCCGATTCACAAAGCGCTCGAGTTCCTCCGCGGGTTTGGGCCGATGAATCTCCAGAGCACCTACGCGACCGCGCTGCAAACGATGGTCTTCGCCGCGGCCGAGCCGCAGCGCGACAAAGCACGGATCACGGCCAATGCCCGGTGGCTGGAGCGCGCCCAGATCAAGTCTGCCGACGGTCTGCCGTGGCCCGGAAGCTGGACCTACTCCGGCACAGAACCAGTCCGCCCGGGCGACAATTCGAACACGCAATACGCGCTTCTCGGCCTGCAGGCCGCGAGCGAAGCCGGCGTTTCGATCGATCCGACGGTGTGGGAATCGGCCCGCGCGTACTGGGAGACTAGCCAGAGGCACGATGGGAGCTGGGCCTATACACCCAATTCCAGTAACTCCACCGCGAGCATGACGTGCGCGGGGGTCGCGAGCTTGCTGCTGGCTCGGCAGGGAAGCTGGCGCGCTCCGAGTCAAGAGCCGCCGAAGAAACAATCGCGGCACCGCCTCCAAGAAGTCCAGTCGCTCGTCGCGCCGCGTGCGGGGACAAGAGTATCTTCAAGGTGATGCGATCCATAACTGCGGTGATGGCGGACCGGAACGCAGCTTCTTTGGCTTCGAATGGTTGGCCGGCCACGGTTTCCAGGCCGTTCAAAATTACGGCGCCGGCCAGCAGTGGAAGTTTTACTATCTGTACGCCCTCGAGCGCACCGGACGGCTGAGCGGCGTGCGGTTGATCGGGCAGCACGACTGGTATCGCGTGGGAGCCGACGAGCTGGTGCGCGAGCAGAACAAGGCCGCGGGCTCCTGGCAAGGCGCCTTGATCGAGTCGCAGCAAGTGCTGGCGACGAGCTTCGCGGTGCTCTTTCTGGCCAAGGGGCGGGCGCCGGTCCTGATCAACAAGCTCAGTCACGCGCCCGCCGGCGACTGGAACAACGATGCCGACGACGTCCGCAACCTGGTCGAGATCGTGTCGCGGGACTGGAAGACCCTGCTGACGTGGCAGATCGTTGAATCCAGCAACGCGACCGTCACCGAGCTCTTGCGGGCGCCGATCGTGTTCATCAACGGACACAAAGCGCCAAGTATCGCCGGCTCGGGAGCGGAGAATCTGCGAGAGTACGTCGAGCGCGGGGGATGTATCTTCGCGGAGGCATGCTGCGGCAGTCCGGAGTTTGATCGAGGCTTCCGGACCTTGATGGCGGAGATGTTTCCCGAGAAGGAGAGCGAAATTCAACCGCTGGCCGACGACCACCCAATCTGGCGGACCACGTTTCAACGAACGCCCGGCGCCCATCCGCTCTGGGGCATTCGCCGCCGCGGGCGGGTCGCAGTCGTCTACTCACCGGCGGATTTATCCTGCTACTGGAACCAGGCCAATCATTATCCCGATCATCCCACCGTCATTGACGCGCTGGAAATCGGCCAGAACGTGATCGACTATCTGACGGAACGTAAACCCCCGCCGGACAAGCTTTCCCAGCGATTCGGCGGCAGCTACGAGGGTTCGCGCCGTTGATGCGACGCGAGGCCGTGCGCGGATTCGCGGCAGGTCGAGCGCAGTTGCGGCCTTTCTCTTGTAATGATTGGTCGACCGCAGGAATCCTTCACCTCGACCAGGAGATCGCGGCATGGGCGTCAAGGGCGCCAGGCACCCCAGCGACCAGACCCTGGCGGCCTACGGCCTGGGCCAGCTCGTCGACGACGCGGCCGAGGCGGTGAGCTCGCATCTGGCCGGCTGTCCCGAATGCATGCAGAGTGTCGCCGGGCTGGCGTCGGACAACTTCCTGGCCCGGCTGCGGGTGGCGTACGCCGCAATCACGTCGGCCGGCCCGTCGGACCAGACGATCTCACTCGGCTCGACTCGCACCGAGCCGGGGCCCGTGACGGCGGCCGGCTCGCTGGCCGGTGGTCTGGCCGGCCAACCCGATTACGAGATCGTGCGCGAGCTGGGCCGCGGCGGCATGGGAGTGGTCTATCTCGCCCACAACAAGCTCATGGGCCGCGACGAAGTGCTGAAGGTCATGGGCCGGCACATCCTCGAGCGGGCCGGCGTTCACGATCGCTTCCTCCGCGAGATACGCGCGGTCGCCCGCCTGCGACACCCGAACATCGTCACCGCGTACACGGCGTTCCACAGTGGCGAGAGCCTGGTCTTCGCGATGGAGTACGTCGACGGCCTCGACCTCGCGCGGATGGTGAAGGCCAAGGGTCCGATGCCGGTGGGGCACGCGGCTTCCTTCGTCCAGCAGGCGGCGCTCGGGTTGCAGCACGCGCACCAGGCGGGAATGGTCCACCGCGACATCAAGCCCGGCAACCTGATGCTCACACAGAAAGGGAATCGCGCGGTGATCAAAGTGCTCGACTTCGGCCTGGCCAAGGCGGGTCGCGAGCAGGGGATTCTCGAGATCGGCTCGGCGACAGCACGCCGTGAGGCGAAGTCGGGCGGCGGCCTGACCCTGATGGGGCAGATGCTGGGCACGCCGGACTACATCGCGCCCGAACAGATTGCCGACGCGCAAGCCGCCGATATTCGTGCAGACATCTACAGCCTGGGTTGCACGCTGTATTACCTGTTGAGCGGCCGCCCGCCTTTCCAGGCCGCGAACCTGTCTGACGTCCTGCAGGCGCACCACTCGATGAACGCCAAGCTGCTCAACCTGGTGCGTCCCGAAGTGCCGGCGGAGCTCGCGGCTCTGGTGGCCAAGATGATGGCCAAGGCACCGCGCGACCGGTTCGAGACTCCCGCTGAGGTCGCCAAGGCGCTTTTGCCGTTTTTCAGGCAGGGGGTGGCGGCTTCGACGTTCGCGAGCTTCGAGCACTCAACGCTTCTCGCGCCGGACGCCGGCGTCGCCGCGGCCGCGCCGGTCGAGCACGAGCCACAGACCATCGCCGATGCCGGCGCTCTACCCGCGGCCGCGCCGGACCCGGGACGTGGGCCGGCCTGATCGCGCTGGAGCCGACGCTGAACGATGCGGAACGCCGATTGGCCGAAGGGAAACCAGCCGAAGAGCCCCGCCGGTGGCTATGGCCGTCGGTGGCCGCCCTGCTCCTCGGTTGCGGGCTTGCTGCCGCGTGGGCGGCCGGGTTCATGAACGGAAAGCCGGCGACCGGATTGCTGGTTTTCAATAATCTCCCGGATCGCGCGGAAGTGCTGGTCGATGGCCAGGACGTGACGGCCCGGTTGCGGGGAGACGCGGGCGAGCGCGGGCTCCCGCTGACGATCGGAAGCCACCAGGTGCTGGTGAAGCGGGACGGCATCGAGCTCATTTCCGAGCCGGTGAAAGTCGGCGCGGGCGAATCGAAGCCCATGCGCGTGAGTGTCGCGGAGCGCGTCGCGCCGGAGCCAATACCGGCTTCCCCGCCCGTCGCCACGAAGTCCAGTCCGCCCACGGCCGCGAAGCCGAAGTCCCGTATTCCAACCGAGGCCGAGCGGGTGCGCGAGGTCGCATCCTTCAAGACGGCCGATCGGGTGATTCTGGCGCGATTGCTCGCCGACGGTCGCCACATTCTGTACGAGACTGGGGGCAAGAATCGCGTGCTCTGGATTGGCGACCTGACCGACCCGAAAAACCCGCAACGGCTCGACGGCGGCGCCGCGGCGTGGGTCAACCTGGCACTTTCGACCGATGGCCGGTTCGCGGTGTATTCAAGTGAAGACCGCGTTCTGCGGAGCTGGGATCTCAAGACCCGCCAGGCGGATCGTCTGCTGCACGAGACTGCTGATCTGACGGCGCTGGCCGTCTCGCCGGATCAACGTCTGGTCGCGTACGTCTGCCGGGGCGCGATCCAGTTCTGCGACGCGATCACCGGCGCCAAAGGCAACAACAAGGAGTTCCAGGGAGAGTTTGGTAGCGGGGCCGGTCAGATCGCGTTCTCCCCGGATGGCCGGCGGCTGGTGTCGACTCATGCCGACCGTGCGATCCGCATCTGGGATGTCGAGCACGGGCGAGAGATCGCGCAGCGAGCCCGAGGAAATCGTGACCACTCTGGCGGTTGCTCCGGTCGCCCGCCGGATCGCGACGAGTTTTTCGGATTCTACGATCGGCGTCTCCGGCACCGCTGCGGTTGGTGGCACGGGCCTCTTGATCGTGGCGAGTTTTTCGGATTCTACGATCGGCGTCTGGGATGTGGACAGGGGCCGGCAATTCCGGCGGATTTCCGGCTTGGGTCGCTGTGTCGCTGTCTCGCGGGACGCCGCCCGTGCCTTGATCGGCGCAGACAAGGCCGTGCGACTCTGGGATCTGGAGACCGACGAAGAGCTCGCACACGTGGAACAGGAGACGACGGTGTCGTACGTCGCCTTCTCGTCCGATGACAGTCGGGCGATCTCCGGCACGGACGAAGGCATCCGGGTCTGGACGCTGCCGCCCGCCCGCGATCCCGGCCGGCCGGCCGCGATCCTGGAGGTCGGGCAGTTCCGCAGTCATGGACAGACCCTGAGCGCCGTGGTCGTCTCGCCGGATGGGCGGCGGCTCTTGACCGGAGGCTTGCCGCAGGGCATCCGGCTTTGGGATCGTGAGACAACGCAATTGATCCGGGCGTTCGACGAGATCGATGGAACGACCCGTACGATCGCATTCTCGCCCGAAGGAGACCGCGCTCGCTTGCGGCGGCGCTTCGGCCCCGCGGCTCTGGGACGTCGAGTCGGGACATCCGATTCGCGTCCTCGCCGGGCGCAGCGGCGATGTGTTCAGCGTGGCGTTCTCACCGGACGGGCGCCTGGTGTATTGCCAGGGCGGCAGCGACTTCGCAGTCAGAGTCTGGGACGTGGACTCGGGCCTCGAGCTGCGAAAACTGGAAGGGCACACGGGAACGGTCAGGAGCGTGGCCGTTTCGCCCGAGGGGCGCCGTGTGCTCGCCGGTGGTGATGATACGACCATGATCCTGTGGAACGCCGAGACGGGCGCCGTGATCCGGCGGTTCCAGCCTCACACCGGGCGCGGTGTCAAGTGTGTGGCCTTCTTGCCCGACGGCCGAAGCGCGGTCTCCTCGGGCAGCGACGGCACGATCCGGCTCTGGGACCTTGAAAGCGGCCGGGAGATCCAGCGCTATCGCGGTCACCCGTACGACGCGACCTGGGTGGCCGTCTCTCCGCTCGGCCACCGGATGCTCTCGTCGGACGGACCGGGCCGCGAATTGCGATTCTGGAACGTCGACACCGGCAAGCTGATTCAGCGGCTTGACTGGAAGGATGTCCCCCCCAACCGCGGGTCGTTTTCCCCCGATGGAACGCAGGCAGTCTGGGGTGGCGACGACGGCGTTGTGCGGACGTATCGCGTGGCCGATCCCGGCCCCGCGGATCACCCAGCGGCACCGCCGACCGTGGTCGCCGGGGCCGACAAGTCGCTCCGGCGCGATCGCGATCTCGCCGACATGCATCACAACCTCGGCAAGACTCTTCAGGGCCAGGGTAAGCTGCCGGAGGCGATCGTCGAATACAAGGAGGCTAACCGGCTGCAGCCTGACCACGCTGGTATCGTGAGCGATCTGGCCTGGGCGCTGGTCTTTCTTCCCAAGCGCCCCCGGACCGACTACGACCTTGGGCTGGTCCACGCCGCCGAGCCGTCGAGCTCGCGCCGGACGACCGGCCTGCCGTCAACTCGCTGGCGCTCGCCGAGATTCGCGCGGCCAACTGGTCGGGGCGCTTGCCGCCAGCCAACGCTCGCTGGCGCTGCGGAAAGACGAGGACGCCGTGGACTGGTTTTTCCTGGCGATCGCACACTGGCATACGGGCGACAAGCAAGAGGCCCGCAAATGGTTCGACAAAGGGGTGACATGGACGAAGGCCAACGACCTCCGGAACACGGAACTGCGGCAGTTCTGGGGAGAGGCCGCCGAGCTGTTGCGGCAGCCGGGCCCGGACGCGTCCCGCCCCGATGCGACGGCGACGCTGACGCGAAAGGCCGGTCCCAAGAATGCAAAGAAGTCACTGAACGCGCGGCAAGCTGAAGAGCGCACCACCCAGAGCGTCTCGCGTGGCCTCCATCGAACTGCTGGGCGCATCGAGTGGCAGGGAAACCACATCTTTCACACGGCGTTCTCGCCCGACGGCAAGCTCTGCCTGGCCGGGGGTGACACAGGAACGCTGCGCGTCTGGGAGGTTGCCAGCGGCAACCAGGTGCTCGAGCTTCCTGTGAATCTGGGCCTGTTCACGCCCGACGGCAAGCAGCTCATTGCCACAAGGGTGACAAGACGATCTCGTTATTTGACCTGCCTGGCGGCCAGGCCGTTCGCGTGGGAGGCAAGCTCGCCGGTCGTGAGCATGGCGATTGCGCCGGATGGGAAGCGACTCGTCAGCGGTCACGCCGACAACCTGCTGCGAGTGTGGGAGTTCGACACTGGAAAGCTGCTCTGGAGGCTACAGGGACACGTCGAGCCCGCGCTTCCGGTTTTCTCGCCCGACGGCAAGGAGATTCTCTCCGGGAGCAAGGACAAGACGATCCGGCTGTGGAATGTCGAAACGGGTAAACTCGTCCGTACTTATTTGAATTTCAAAGGCGTGACTGCGATCGAGGGACACGATCTCATCGTTCAAGCATTCTTCCTGCCGGACGGCCAGCAGGTGGTCGGCTCGGTCTGGGGCGTGGAGAAGACGTTGCTGGTTCTGGACAAGGGCAGCGGCATCGCGGTCCGAACCCTTGACCTCGGGGCGGACGAGCACAAGGAGCTGGCGATCAGTCCCGACGGTCGCTGGCTGCTCACGGGCCACGACGACCGCACCGTCCGCCTGCGCAGTCTCGCCACGGGAGAGGAAGTTCAGCGGTTCGAGCTTGCGGACGTGAATGTGCCACGCGCTCAGCTTCTCGAGTGACGGGCGGTTCGCGGCGTCGGGCAGCTTGCGGAGCTGGGTGTATTTGTGGCAAGTCCGGTGATGGCGGCTCGCCTCGCGCGAACAGCTGAAGCACAAACGGGAGACTCGGGTGGTCCGAGTCGATCTGGTAGGAGCTCTTGACCGCCGCGGCCGGCTCGCGGGCGGATGTGACGCGCGAAAGAAATCGAGGGTATCTCTCATGGCCAAGCCACCGAAACCATCTCCGCCGGACGCTCCGGCCGACCTTCCCGAGAACTCGGGCAAGACAATCGAGATGATCCTCATGCAGTCGATGGGTGCTCCCGAGAGCGCGCACGCGAAACCGCCGACCGAGACGATCCGCGCCGATCCGCCGATCCCGCCCCGTGCCGTCCCGCGATACCCTTCCGCCCGATGATCCGCCCGAAGATCGCGATGCTGACGGTGTGTGACGACGGAAAGACCGAAGGGGAGGTCATCCGCATCCGCGGGCATCGGTTCATCATTGGCCGAACCGATGGAGATCTCTGCATCCCGCTCGATGGGCGGATCTCGGCCCGGCATGTCGAGATCACCTTGCAAACGATCGGCGGAGTGCATCACCGATGGGTCATCACCGATCTCCAGAGCACGCACGGCATGTTCGTACGCGTGAGCCGGACGCGGCTGGCCGATCAGGCCGAATTCCTGGTCGGCAGCGGCCGTTATCGATATCGACGCCTCCCAGTATGCCGGCGGCACCGCGGATCGAAAACCTCGCGAGCGAGCCGGGCTCTTGCCAAACTCACGGCTGGGCCGACGCCAGCCGGCCGGTCCGCCCGCCCGCGCTCACCGAGCTGCTCGGCCACGAGATCGGCAACCGTGTCCTGCTCGTCAAGCCCGGGTACTGGATCGGCTCCGATCCGTCCTGCGCGATCTGCCGCGCTGACGACCCATTCTGCGAGCCGCGGCACGTCCGGCTCTCGCGCAAGAGCAACGGCACGTGGCACGCCGAGAACAACAAGACGCAGAACGGGCTGTGGGTGCGGATGTCGCAGATCACTGTTGAATCGCTCGCGCAGTTCCAGATCGGCGAGCAGCGATTTCAGCTGCGGGTGAAGTGAGAGCGGCTCGGCCGTCGAGCCTGTGAGGGCGCTTGTACTCGAGCACAGGCTCACTCGCGCACCATCGCGCCCAAGATGTCGTCGACCGAGACGGTCGCGAAGGTGCTCGCGTAGTCGGACATGGCGTAGGGGATGATCAATTCGCGATTGTGAATGACAGCGCCGCAGCTGTAGACGACGTTGGGGACATAACCTTCGCGCTCGTTGGCGTCGGGTTCCAAGAGCGGCGATTCGAGGCGGCCGATCACGCGCGAGGGGTCTTCAAGGTCCAGGAGAAACGCCCCGAGGGCATACTTGCGCATCGGGCCGACGCCGTGCGTCAGCACCAGCCAGCCGGCCTCGGTTTCGATCGGCGAGCCGCAGTTGCCGAGCTGCACATACTCCCACGCGTATGTCGGCTTGGCAATCAGCTCCTTGGTGTACCAGAAGTGCAGCATGTCCGAATACATCAGGTAGATGTTCTCGTTGTCCTGCCGCGACAGCATGGCGTACAGGCCCTTGACCTTCCGTGGAAAGAGCGCGAAACCCTTGTTGCGGACCTCCGAGCCGTTCAAGGTGCTGACCTTGAAACGCAGGAAGTCGTCGGTTTCGAGGATCTGGGGCAGGATCACCTTGCCGTCAAACGCCGTGTACGTCGCGTAGTAGCGGACCGAGCCGTCATCCTCGTGAAACTGGACGAAGCGCACATCCTCGATGCCGTTGGCCTCGGTGGGCGAAGAGGGAAAAACGACCCGCTCGGAGATGTGCTGCTCGGGCAAGTAACTGATTTCGTAGTTGGATTTGGCGAGGATCAGCATCCCCTGCACGACCGGCTCGTGCTCGTGGTGGCGCGGGCGGCTTTGCTGCAGTGCGCTCGTCAAGGCACGCTCGAGCTCGCCCAGCGTGAACTGTTCGTTGAGCGTGGACAGGACCCGGCCGACAAAGGGGCTGTCGATGCCCAGCTCGGCCAGCTTGCGAAAGAACAAGGTCTTTTCGTACAGCGTGTTGGGCACCTCCTCCTGCGCGGTCACGAACCGCGTCGGCTCGTCCATTCGAATGCGGCAATCACCGTCGATCGAGCCGCTGCGAAACGTGATCGACGAGATGTGCCCCTCACCGGTTGCACGCAGGCTCAGCAAGAAGCGGCGCGATCCAGGCACAGGCCGGTCTGATCGGGGTGCCACACCATCGAGGGGTTGAATAACGCGGCTGATTCGAGCGCGTATTCCTGGGTGAAGAACGAGCCGATCAGCATCTGGCGATTCTCGCTCAAGAGCTGGTCGGTCAGGAGATGTTGCTTGACTTGCTGGAACCGGTGCAGGAAAAACTGTCGCGTGCGCTGATGGCGGCTGTGAAACTCGCGCATCACGTTGTCGATCAAGATGTCGACGTCCGGCTCCGGCAGCGACATCAAGCGCGCGAGGATCCGCTCGACGCGATGAACGCTGGTCGGCTCGAACGGCCGGATCACGACGCGGCTATTATTGGGCTTGAGGACGATTCCGGTCCGCCGGACAGTCAACGTGGATCGGCGCCTGACCGGGCCGAGATCAGCAGCGGTTGTCATGGTCAGGCTCGAGCCAGATCCGGGGGTAGTCGTCGATCCGTTCGCATCCATGTCTGTTTAACTCCTGACCTCAATGTCAAGAGAGGCCCTGGTTTTCGAACCGCATCGAAACCGCTCAATTCACCTGCACCTGCCGGAAAGTGGCCAAGGTGCTTTCCAGAAGCTTCATCTCGCCCAAAGCGAGCAGAAACGCGAGCGTTGATTCGGCCCCCTGATTGAGGTTGACTCGGTCTTCCTGCAACCCGTCGCAGCAGCCCCCGGCCTTGGCGTCGTAGAGATCGAGCCCGAGGTCGTTTGCGCCCAGGAACCATTCAAAGGCGAGCCGCGTCTCGTGGAGCCAGACGGGGTCATCCGAGGCGTGGTAGGCTTCGATGCAGGCAGCGACCGTGGCCTGGGCCTCCAGGGGCTGCTGGTCGAACTGGGCCGCACTCGCGGTCGCGGTGGTAAAAGCCATTGGACCCGATCGGGCGGAAGTAGCCGGTCGGCGATTTCTGGCGCTCGACCAGCCAGGCGAGTGTTTGCAGGCCCAGAGCCACCGCGCCGAGTTGCCGGAGGATCGGCCGCTGGCGATCAAGGCGTGGGGCAGCTTGGCGTTATCGTAGCTGAGGATCTCCTCGAACCAGGGCCACTCGTCGGTCGAGGCACGATCAAGGCAATCGATGAGCCGTTCGGTCAGCGTGTCGCGCACCTGGCTGGCCGGCCGGGCGCCGCTGAATCGGTTGAGGTAGAGGCACACGCCAAGGATGCCGAAGGCCCACGCGCGCGGCGACGAGGTCTCGGTGATTGTCGGCAATGCCAGGTCGAAGAGCTGCGACGCCCAGATCTGCAGGTCCCTGCGGCGGGACCGGCCGACGCACGCGCCCAGCACCCAGAGCGCTCGGCCGTGGGAGTCGTCGGAACCGGTCGCTTCGAGCCAGCGCCGGTCGAATCCCAGGAAGTTGCGGAACCGGCATTTGCGCGGTCGAACGCATAGTTCAAGAATGCCGCGTAGGTGGTGGCCAGGCGGTACACCTGGGCGGTGCTCTGGCCAAGCTGCTCCAGGAGCACCGTCAGAAGCAGCGCGCGGGCGTTGTCGTCGGTGCAATAACCCTCGTCGAAATTGGGGATCGTTGCGGTGGCGTGCTGCAGCATTCCCGCCGAGTCGGTCATGCGGACCAGGTGATCCAACCGCCAGCCGGGAAGGTCGATCGGCTGCTCGGCCAAGGTGCGTACCGCCAGCGGCTTGTACGGCGTATCGAGCCGGCTGCGCCGGGCTCGCTGAAACGATTCCATGTACAGGTGAGCGACGTGGCTCCAGATCATTTCACGGCCGAGCATGTAGGCTTTCTTGCGCATCGCATGCCGGCGCGGCTCGTCGCGCAAGAGCTCGCAGATCTCGCGCGCCAGTGCCTCGGAGTCGTCGAACGGCACCAGCACGCCCCGGCCGTCGGCCAGGAGCTCCTCGGCGTACCAGTACGGGGTCGACACCACCGCCTTGCCGCAGCCGAAGGAGTACGCGAGCGTACCCGAGGTGATCTGCGCGGGATTCAAATAGGGCGTGATGTAGATGTCGGCCATCCCGATGAATTCGATGAGCTCATCGATCTCGACGAACCGGTTGTAAAAGCTCACGTTGGGCTTGATGCCCAGATCCTTCGCCAGCCGCTCGAGGCTGATGCGATAGCGCTCACCCTGCTCGCGGATCAGGTTGGGATGGGTTGCCCCCAGGACGATGTACACGAAGTTGGGATACTGCTTGAGGATCGCCGGCAGCGCCCGCAGCATCCGCTCGATGCCCTTGTTCGGCGACAGCAGGCCGAAGGTGAGCGCGACGAACTTGCCCTCGACCCCGAACTGGTCCTTGTAGAAATTGGGGTCGACGAACGGCATGTCCGGGATGCCGTGGGCGATCAAGTCGATCTTGGCATCGGGGACGTTGTAAATGTCCTTGAGAAACGTGCGGGCGCACTCTGACATGACGATCAGGCGGGCCGACAGATCGGCGACCTGCGAGAGCACTCGCTTCTGCTCGGGCGTCGGGTCGCGGAGCACGGTGTGCAAGGTCGTCACGACCGGCATCCGCAGGTCGCGCATCAGACGGACGACGTAGCTGCCGGCCGGGCCGCCGAAGATGCCGAACTCGTGCTGCAGGCTGACGATGTCAGCGTTGGCGAAGTTGAGGAAGTCGGCCGCGCGCAGGTACGAATCAACTTCTTGCTCTTCGATCTCGAACCGGACCTCCGCCGGGTATTCGTATCCCTGGGCGATATCGTTGATCGGCACGACGAAGCAATCGGACCCTGGATATTGAGTCGCGACGGAAGTGCACAGGTCGTAGGTGAAAGTCGCAATCCCGCATTTCCTCGGCAAGTAGTCGCCGACGAATGCAATCTTTTGGATCTCGCTATTCCGCTTCATAACGGGTCTGAAAACCAGATTCCTCGATGCCGGGCAGCCGGTGCGGGTTCGGGAAACCCGCCGAGCCGCCAAATCGTCCGGCCGGCCGACAACACCTCTCGCTTCCTTGGGACCGAGCACCGCCGGGTGCGATCCCGAACGAGGGGCTAATGGCGCCGACGAATTCCTGCAATGGGCATGCCGGCCGCTCCGGCGCGCGAGATCAAGGGGATGAACCGGTTCCTCATCCGGTGCCCTCGCCGGGCTGGCGAGTCGCCCTATCATAGCAAGAGGCGGCATACAAACAATGCTGGCTTCACGCACCGACGGCTGTTTCCAGATCCGTTGGCCGTCACGGCATCTTGCCCGAGCAAGGTCGCGCTCCGGACGCGGCTGCCCGGAACGGCCATGTGGGCCCGCTTGCCGAAGCGTTTCGCGAGAATGAGTCGACCGACTGGGGCCGGCGGACGAAACGGCCGAAAGGGGATTAACGAGCTCGACCAGCCGCGGCGGCTCCGGCCCCGGCCCCGGCGCAGGCGCCGCCGGCGGAACCCTGAGAACGGCCGGGCAGGCAATTCCCCATCATCATCGGCATCGTAGCGCCTGCGGTAAGTGTGACCGGCTTCTGTGCGGTCAGACCAGGCCGCAAGCCTGGGAAATAGCTGTGGGGGCGTGACTTGGGAACCGCCTTCGGAGGCGCGGACGGGGTCTTGGGCTCTTGCTCCCAGCTCGAAGTCTGGGATGACGGGGAACCGAGAGTCGGGGCTTGCGCCACGGCGTTCGGACCATAGGGGTGAAGCGCTGGTCGCGGGCGCTCGTTCTGGGATCGGCTTTCGTGCCGCCTGCCTTGTTGGCGTTCGTCACAGAGGCCCGGACGCCGCTCACCGCCGCGGACCTCGAAGCACCGCCATTCGCCCGGCGGCGGCGCAGGCCCGACATCGACGAACGCGCGTGTCGCGACGCGCGGTCGTCACGCGGTTGAAGTTGGGGTTACCTTGCGCGAATGCCGTGCCGGCATCACCCAGCGCCGCCAAGACTACAAACAAGCCAATCCGCCGGTAGTCTTTCATAATTGCACCAGGCCCGTTCCAAGCAAGGACACCTGCGGCTGAAACCCCGGCGTTCTCATTGTATTAGCCGCTCGCGGTCGTTCCCGGGGGGCGAGGGAACCGTTCGCGCGATCCAGAGACCATCGCCATCATCACAATCATTATCCTCATACTCGCCTCGAACGCAAGAAACAACTCACCGGCGCGGCGATAATCCGACACGCGCAGCCACGTCGGCGCTTGCAAGCTCTCAAGAGGGGTGTGGAGTTTCGGAACTGACTCGCAATTGACTGGTCATTCCGCCACAATGAACGCAGCCCATTCAAATGGTCGCCAGCCGTTTGAATTCTCACTCCGAATTCTCACTCCGCTTTTGCGTCCCGGCATTTTGGTTCAGCACACGTTGAACATTCTTGAGGAGCAATGCTCATGAGCATCAAGACGAACCGGCGGACGTTGCTGTTTGGCGCATCGGTCGCGGGCTTCGGTGTGTTTGCCCAGGGACGCAGGAGCCTGGCATGGGGCGTGGGGCCCAACGACACGCTGAACCTCGCCTGCATCGGGGTGGGCGGCAAGGGGAGGAGTGATACCGAGCACGTGGCCCGGTTGGGACGCATTGTCGGGCTGTGCGACATCGACCAGGGCCGGCTCGACGCGATGGCGGCACGGCAGAAGGAGTCGAAAACCTACGCCGATTATCGCGAGCTGCTGCACGAGCTTGACTCGAAGATCGATGCGGTCGTTGTCTCGACGCCAGACCACACGCACGCGCCGGCGGCGGTGATGGCGATGCGGCTGGGAAAGCATGTGTACTGCCAGAAGCCGCTCGCTCACTCGGTGTGGGAAGCCCGGTTGATGAGGGAAACGGCCCGCAAGAAAAACCTATGTACGCAGATGGGCAACCAGGGGACGTCGGATTCGGGGTTCCGCCGCGCGGTCGAGCTGGTGCGATCCGGGGCGCTGGGCGACATTACCGAGGTCCACGTCTGGACCAACCGGCCCTTCAATTACTGGAAGCAGGCGCCGGATATCGTGGCCCGTCCGCAGGAGAGCGTTGCGGTTCCCTCTCACGTGCACTGGGATCTATTCGTGGGGCCCGCGCCCGAGCGTCCATACAACCCGGTGTATCATCCTCACAACTGGCGGGGATGGTGGGATTTCGGCACCGGTGCTCTGGGAGACATGGCCTGTCACACGGCCAACCTGGCCTACATGGCGCATCCAGCTTGGCTTGCCGGTGCGGGTGTCGGCCAAGAGCGGCGAAGTCAATTCCGAGACTTATCCTGCCTGGGCGACAATCACGTACGAGTTCCCCGCGCGAGGCAACTTGCCCCCCGTCAAGCTGACCTGGTACGAAGGTGCAAAGAACGGCAAGCGCAATCTCCCGCCGGCCAACCTCCTTCCCGACCGCGGTCTACCTCCTTCCGACAGCGGCTCGATCCTGGTCGGCTCGAACTGGCGAATGTACTCGCCCAACGACTATGGTGCCGTCCAGGTCCTCTGGCCCAAGGGCGATTTCAAGGATTTCAAGGTCCCCGAGCCGTCGCTGCCCCGCCACGAACACCCGCGCGACACCGACGGAAACCACAAAAAAGAGTGGGTGCAGGCGATCCGGGCGGGCAAGCCGTCGATCGCGCTCTCGAACTTCGATTATTCCGCGTCGCTCAGCGAGACGATGCTTCTGGGCAACGTCGCCGTTCGCTCGGGCCAGACCATCGACTACAACGCCGAAACCGGCGAGATCGCCGGCAGCTCGGATGCCAGTCGCTACCTCAAGCCGTATTTCCGCAAGGGATGGGAAATCTGAATGATGTCCCTGGGCAAGGAAGCTCATTTCCTCGTTTGCGGGATGGCCGGCGGGGCCGGAAGGCCTCGCCGCTTGTTCTCGTTGTTCGTGAGCATGAACGGCGCTGCTCTTGCACGTCGTGAACCAGACGCGCCAAAGTGTCGCATTTCGCCGGCCTTTCGGCGAAAATGCTCGGGTCGCTCGCGCGTGGTGCATTCCGATCGGGGCGGGATCGGCGTGATTGGGCTCGCGTGACCGCAGCCAGCGGGCTGACGCCGTTTAGACGATTGGAGGCCTGTCACATGCGCGTGGTTCGTTGCTGGCTTGCGGCCTGTATCGCCGCGACGATTTCCCACTACTGTCTCGTCACCGTGGCTCGTGGCGACGAGCCGGTCAAGCCGACGGCCTCGGCCACCGAAGGGAACCCCGCGGTTCCCGCGCCCGGGCACTCGGTGCACGGCGAGGCATTCAACGACGGGCCACGGCATGCCGCCTATCTGATGCCCGGGATGGGCAAGCTCCACTTCCCGGTGACGACCAAAAAGCCCGAGGCCCAGGCGTTCATCGACCAGGGCGTCGCGCAGCTCCACACCTTCTACTATTTCGAATCCGAGCGGTCGTTCCGCCAGGCAGCCAGGATCGACCCCGAGTGTGCGATGGCGTACTGGGGCATGGCGATGTCCAACGTCAACAACGCCGGCCGGGCCCGGGGGTTTCTGGCGGAAGCGCGTAAACGCGCCAAGGCGATCAGCCGGCGCGAGCTGCTCTATCTCGACGCGATCGAGGCCTTGCACTCTACGGCCGGCAACGGGAAAACGCGCCGGCAGGGCTGCCTGAGCGGTATCGAGACCATCGTCCACGAGTTTCCGGGTGACGCCGACGCGCGGGCCTGGCTGGCGCTGGTGACCTGGCAGAATCAAATGGACGGGATCGGCAGCCGGCAGGCGGTCGACATGGTGATCGACACCGTGCTTCAAGTCGACCCGATGCACCCCGGCGCGCATCATTACCGCATCCACCTCTGGGACGGTCACAAGGCGATCCGCGCCGAGAAGTCGGCGGCAACTTACGCCAAGACGGCGCCGGGAATCGCGCACGCCTGGCACATGCCCGGACACACCTACACAGAGCTAAAGCGCTATCTCGACGCAGCTTATCAGCAGGAAGGCTCGGCCCGCGTGGACCACGCCTATATGATCCGCGACCGGGTGATGCCCTTTGAGATCCACAACTACGCGCACAACAACCAGTGGCTCTGCACCACCCTGAGCCACATCGGCCGGGCGCACGACGCGATCGCAGTGGCGCGCAACCTGGTCGAGCAGCCGCGCGACCCGCAGAAAAACGGACCGAACGACGGGGGCTCGCCGCAGCGCAGCGGCCGCAGCCGCTGGAGCGAGGTCCTGGTGCGATACGAGCTGTGGGACGAGCTGATCGACGCGACGACCAAAGGCTCGCTCGACTGGTCCAACGTCTCCGGGGAGCAAGAGCAGAAGGCGTACACGCTGGGGCTGGCCTATGCGGCCAAAAACGATCAGGCCAAGCTCGCGCAGCAGATCGACTCGCTCAAGAAGCTGACCGGGACGGAAGCGAAGGCCGCGCGGGCCGAGCTGGAGGGCCACCAGCTCCTCCAGCGGGGCGAGATCGGTCCGGCGTTCGAGCAGTTTGCGAAGGCGACCTCGATGCGCCCGAGGCGCTGGCGCGAGCCCATCTGGCGGCCCGGAACTACGGTTTCGCCGAGAGCACGGCGCAGCAGGCCGTCGAGAAGAACCCCAACCAGGTTCCACCACTGGCGGCTCTAGTCGAGATCCTGCACGCGGCCGGCAAGGATAAGGACGCCCGCGAGGCTTTTCGCAAGCTCGAGCCGCTCGCGCACTCGGCGGATCGCGACCTGCCGGTCTTCCGGCGCCTGGAGCCAATCGTCGCCGGCTGGAAGTCCGAGAAGACCTGGACGGGCCAGGCGACTGAGGCGGCCAGCAATTCAGGCACCGACGAGACTGCGATCAACCGCATCGACCTTTCCACAATCGGGCCTTTGGTCTGGACCCCCTTCCCCGCCGAGCCGCTCGCCGCGGCCGATACGAATGGCGTGCGCTGGAGTCTTGACGGCCAGAAAGGCAAGAATGTCCTCGCCATCTTCTTCCTGGGGGGCAAGTGTGCCCACTGCATGCAGCAGCTCCAGCTCTTCGGCAAGGAAATGGAAGCCCTCAAGAAGCTGAACGTCGAGACCGTCGCCATCGGAAGCGACAACGCGCAGTCGACCAAGACCCTCAAGAACAACAAGGATGCGGTCAAGTTCCCGATGCCCTTGCTGGCAGACCCCAAACTCGAGATATTCCAGCGCTACCGGGCCTACGACGACTTTGAACATCAGCCGCTGCACGCCACGTTCCTGATCGATCCCCAGGGGAATGTCCGATTCCAGCGGATCTCGGCTGACCCGTTCCTCGACGTCGATTTCATCAAGGCCGAGGCTGCGCGGGTGAATCGGATCGTGAAGGGCGACTGACGGCGAGCCAGTGTCAAGGGAGGCGCCGCGACGCCCCTGATCGGCCATCGCTATCGCCGATCTTCGGAATTTCCTCGCTATAATCAATGGATTCGATCCACGTTTGCTGCCAGCGCTGCTAGGAGTCCCGATCATGAGCACGATCACGCAGTCCACCGGTGCGCCGGCTCGATCGCGATCCCATCCCACCCTTTCCGACGGCCAGTCGGCCGGACAACGAATTGTGATCCGGGGTTTGAACTGGGATCTGTACGACCGTCTTTCCGACGCCATCGGCGAGAAGCAGCACGTTTTTCTGGCCTACGACGGGCAGGACCTGGAAATCATGACCAAGGGACGCCTGCACGAGGACTTCAAAGAGCTCTTTAGCCGGTTGGTCAACGCGGCCACGTTCGAGTTACGGATTCGTTGTCGCGGCGCCGGTGAGACCACGTGGAAGCGGCCCGAGATCGAGCGCGGAATTGAAGCCGACCTGTGTTACTATTTCGATCCCGAGAAGCGGGCGGTCGACGCTGAATCTCGAGCCCGCAAGTCGGTCCAGGTCGCGGATTATCCTAACCCCGACCTGGCGATCGAGATCGACATCTGCCCGTCGGGGATCGACCGCGCGAGCATCTATGCGGCGCTCAAGGTCGCCGAGGTTTGGCGTTTCGATGGCGAGTCCATCGTCATCGAGCAGCTCGGGCCCGACGGAAAATACGATCCGGTGGAGTCGAGCCGGTTCCTGCCGATCCGCGCTGGCGAGGTCTTCCGATGGGTGGCTGAGGAGGATTCCAACGACGAAGTTGCCTGGGAGCTACGATTGCGGGAATGGGTCCGTGCAAACCTGGCGCCTCGCCTGGAAACATAGGTTGATCCCCGCGGCGCGAAATGGGTGAGCGGGCGTCGACGCCGGACATTCCGGGCGCTGGACAGGCGGGACGCCCACGGTCAGTTGCTTGGGCGGCGCGGGCCCGGCTCTGGGCGGTCGTGGCGACACTGCGTATGATGGGCGGGACCATCGGATCGTGACCAATCGACCCGGAAATCATCGTGTCGCGAGCGTTTCTTCCCCATCGAAACCGAAACTCATGTCCGCAACACCCGTTCAAGACGTCACGGTCAACGGTGCACCTCTCTCGACCGCGCAGCAACACCGCCTGAGGCCGCTGGAAGGTAAGCCGCCCGGGTCTTTGCTCATCCATGAGATCTATCGCAGCCTCCAGGGCGAAAGCACGTTCGCCGGTCTTCCGTGCGTTTTCATCCGGCTGACCGCGTGCCACCTACGCTGTGTGTATTGCGATACGCCGCACGCGTTTACCCAGGGTGACCTGGTCGGTCTCGACCGCGTCGTGGCCCGCGCCCTGGAACTTGGCGACGAACTGGTCGAGATCACAGGTGGCGAGCCGCTGCTGCAGGCCGAGGTCTATCCGCTCATGACCGCGCTCGCTGATGCCGGAAAGACCGTTCTCCTCGAGACCAGCGGAGCGGTCGACACCAGTGAGGTCGATCCCCGGGTGCGTGTGATCCTCGACCTCAAGACGCCGGGGTCGGGCGAGCTTGACGCCAACGTCTGGAGCAACCTCGACCGGCTCAAGCCGACCGATGAGGTCAAGTTCGTCCTGTGCGATCGCCGCGATTTCGATTGGGCCGCGGATCTGGTGCGTACGCGGTTGTCGACCCAGCGCTGCCCGATCCTCTTCAGCGCGGCCTTCGGCCAGGTCGAGCCCATCACGCTGGCGACTTGGATCCTCGAATCGCGGCTGCCGGTTCGCCTTCAGCTCCAGCAGCACAAGATACTTTGGGACCCGTCCGCCAGGGGGGTGTGAACCGCGGTGCGCAGGCAGCGGCTCTAGTCGCTACGTCGGAAATCCAGTCCGCGCCTGATGTTATTCCGAAATCGCGGACGCCGCGGCGAAATCGCCGTGCGTGAGATCAGGTCGCCATGTCGGCTCACCATCCCAGCGACGGGCGCAGTCCAATCCAGGATTGCAATGCGAGGAACAGTGCGACATAGCCCGTGACCCGGAGCAGCAGATGCGACAGGTTGGCGGCAACCTGCCGGAAATCATGGCCCGCGGCGGATCGGCGCACTCCGCTTTGCAACACAATCAGGCCGCCGATCACGAGCAATAGCAGGATCGGGACCATCTCCCAGGCCTCTCGGACCAGACTCCCCCGTCCCATGATCGAACTCGCTCCCGTGCACGGTGCTACATCGTGGGTGTCAGAATGACTCAGGTGGCTTCGGCCCTGGAAATACCCCGGTCCGCCGGCCATTTTTTCGCATTTTCCATGCCACATTCTTAGATTACAGATTACCTCAGGAAAGGTGTCGAGGCGGCTAATATAGAATTTTGTAGAATTTCAAGTTTGTTAGAGTGAGATTGTGACGGCTGCGCAAATTTCGCGGGCTACTTTCGGTCGAAACCCGCGGCAAACTGGGGTCGTGGGCTGTCCGTGAACACGAGCTCGCGCAGGCGTCCACGCTTGCTGGCGCTGGGCTCTTGTGTTCGAGCTTCCCATACCAGGAACGGACGGCGCCAGGGGCTATTTCAGAGAGTTTCGTCGGCGGGAAGCTGGAACAGCCTGCGGGCGTTGGTGGTCGAGGCCTGGGCTAGCTCGGCGGGTGAGAGGCCGCGGATCTCGGCGAGCTTGAGAGCTGTGAGGGCGACGCGTGCCGGCTCGTTGGTCTGGCCGCGGAAGGGATGGGGGCTGAGGTAGGGGCTGTCGGTCTCGACCAGGAAGCGGTCGAGCGGAACGCGGGCGGCCACGTCGCGAAGCGCGTCGAGGGCCTTGTTGGTGAAGGTGACCATTCCGGCGAACGAAAGGTGCAAGCCCAGGTCCAGGAACGCGGCCGCGTCGTCCCAGGTGCCGGTAAACGAATGCATGACCCCACGTACCGGGCGGCGCAGGTTCGCCAGCTGCTCGATGATGTCGCGCTGGCAATCGCGGCAATGGATCACGACGGGAAGACCTCGCTCGTGGGCCAGGAGCAGATGGCGGTCGAACCACTCTTGCTGATCTTCGAAGGGCGTGCGGTTCCAGTAGCGGTCGAGGCCGGTCTCGCCGATGGCGACGACTCCCGGTCGCTGGACCAGCTCGAGGATGAGTGGCCAGTCGTCGTGGCCAGCTTCGGCCGCGTCGTTGGGGTGGATGCCGACCGCGGCGAAGACGCCGCGGTGGGCCTGCGCCAGCTCGATCGCGCCGGCGCTGGTGGCGGCCGTCGTGCCGATGGCGACGACTTGCGTGACTCCGCTTTCGATGGCCTTCGCGAGCACGTCCGCCAGTCGGTCGCGCAGGCGCCGGTCGTCCAGGTGCGCGTGGGTGTCGACCAGCGGCGCGGCCTGTGGTGCCGGGGGGCTCATGCGTCGTGCGTGCCGTGCGGCGAGCCGATCGGGGCGAGCCGTGGCGGCGTCGCGGCGTTTGCGCGAGTCGGCTCGCACCGGCTGGTCCTCGATAGCCCATCAGCTCGAGGCGATATCCGGTGACCTGAAACCCCTGGCGGCTGAGATAGTCGAGCAAGCGCGGGTCGAGCTTGGCGACGAGGTCGGGGTCGAACGGGTGGGCAGGTCGTGGACAGTTCCGGTGCGCAGGCAGCGGAAGTGATAGTGCAGGTCGCGGCGGGCGTCGTAGCGCGGCCGGCGGCGCCGTCGCCCGAGCTGAGCTTGGCCGCCACGCCGAGGTCAACCAGCGCTTCGAGCGCCTTGTAGACGGTGGCCAGGCTGATCCGGGGCATGGCGGCGCGGACGGCCTGATAGATATCCTCGGCGGTGGGATGGTGCGCAGCCTGGCTCAGATGGTCGTAGACCGCCAGCCGTTGCGGCGTGCACCGCAGGCCGGCGTTCTCGAGGATCGACGCGGAGCGATTGATGATCGAGCGGCACGATCTCCATCGCTCGTCTGCGATCCCCTGGCTCGCGGTTCGACGGCGTTGCAGCAGCCCGCGCCGGGGTCGTCGATCGGCGTACCGAGTCCCGGCCGCAATCCCTTCAAGGCAATTACCTTTCCATTGTTCGGCTGCTTGACAGCCCTGTCAACCTCGTGTTAAATTGCAGCTCGGGGCCGGGGCTGGAGAAGTCGATCGTCGGGCTCGGCCCGTCAGGGGCTTGGTTCGCTCCCTGCGCTCAGGATGCCGTGCGGCCTGGGCCGTCGAGTGGTCCCAAGGAGGTGTTGCTCATCTCGGCGCACCGCAGATCGGAACTCCGAGCCCCGACTGAGCGGGCACGGAGTTCCGGCGGCTGGCGCCTCTTCCGCTTCGGACCGGCCTCCCGCTCCGCCGGCCGGCGGCGAATCGTCTTGAGCACGCCTCGGAGGAGATGAATGAGCGTCGATCTGGTTCGCATCGTCGATAGCATCCACCGCGACAAGAATATCTCCAAGGATATTCTGTTCGAGGGGATCCAATCGGCACTCACCACCGCGGCGCGAAAGCACTACCCGGAAGCCGGCGAGATCGAGGTCCGCATCGACCCCGATTCGGGCGCCATCGAAGCGACCAAGGACGGGGTCAAGATGGACCCGTCCGAGCTGGGGCGGATCGCCGCCCAGACGGCCAAGCAGGTGATCATCCAGAAGATCCGCGAGGCCGAGCGCGACAGTCTTTTCGACGAATTCGAGGATCAGCGCGGCGACCTGGTCACCGGGACGGTGCAGCGGTTCGAGGGGGGGGCGGTCATCGTCAACCTGGGCAAGACCGACGCGATCCTGCCGCGCAGCGAGCAGATCCCCGGCGAGAGCTACCATCCCAACGAGCGGATCCGCGCGATCATCCTGGACGTCCGCAAGGTCGGCCAGCGGGTCAAGATCATCCTGAGCCGGACCCATCCCGACTTCGTCCGCCGGCTCTTCGAGCTCGAGATCCCCGAAATCGCCGATCAGATCATCGCGATCCGGGCCCTGGCCCGCGAGGCCGGCTATCGCTCGAAGGTGGCGGTCACCTCGATCGACACCAAGGTCGACGCCGTCGGTGCCTGCGTGGGCGTGCGCGGCACGCGAATCAAGAACATCGTCGACGAGCTGGGGGGCGAGCGGATCGACATCGTCCGCTGGAACGAATCGCTCCAGGTGTTGATTCCCAACGCGCTGCAGCCGGCCGAGATCGACGAGGTGATGCTCTGCCATCTTCTGGGCCGGGCGATCGTGCTGGTGCGCGACGATCAGCTTTCGCTGGCCATCGGCCGCCGCGGCCAGAACGTGCGGCTGGCCTCGAAGCTGGTCGGCTGGGACATCGAGATCATGACCGCCGAGGAGCTCGACGAGGTCATCGAGAAGGCGGTCAAGGCGTTCGAGAAGATCGACGTGGTCGACACCGAGCTGGCCGAGCGGCTGGTCGAGCAGGGAATCCTGAGCTACGACGACCTGTCGGTGATGGAAATCGCGGATCTGGTGAACACAATCGAGGGTTTGACCGAAGAACAGGCAGTCGAGATCGTGGCCAGGGCCGAGGTCCTGGCCGAGGAGCAGACCGAGGACTTGCCGCGCCGCAAGGGATCGCGGGCCTCCGCCAGCGAGCCAAGCGTCGCCGTGGAGACGCTTCGAGGAGGGAGACGGCGAATCGGCCGGCGAGTTGTCGGACGACGGCGCCCGAGGACCTTGGCGACGGCGAATACTCGAACGAGTCCGGATGTAGATTCCGAAGTATCTCCAGACATCCCCGATGCCGCGACCGCGGAGCCGGTTCGGCCTTGCCTACCGAACCGGCTGACGCGGTCGCCGGCGAACCATCCCCACGACGACAGCACGGATTCGGAGCGTGACGAGGCCAGCGAAGACGAGATCCACGACGTGGCCCTGGCGGTCGAGACATCGAGTTATTCGCCCCAGGGCCACGAGGTGACTTCCCCGCCCAGCGACGATGATCAGGGCGAGACGCATTCGGATCGTGACCGAAGCGGTCGAGCAGAGCGAGCCGGGACGTCCGGCCGGCGGGTCGCCCGCATCGAAACCCGAGCCGTCGTCGCCCCCGCGTAACTCGGCGACATCATCGTCAGCACCGCGCCCGCCCAAACGCGCCGACGACGCCGAGGAACCGACCGGCGACGGAACCTGATCAGAAGCTCGACCGTTGCGAGGTCCGGCGTGGGCCAGCCGACGGCGCAAGTCCGGGCCTGCTGTCAACCGATCTGCATCGATCGATCACCCGGCGGTCCGCTTCGGCTCGCATCCGCGTCGCCGGCGCAGGACGCGGCGACCGTCGGATCACTGGATGCAACACCGAGACTGAATCACGACGGCACGACAGGGCCGGGATCGGCGATCAGACGAGATCAACCGGAACCATCGAATACAGACCCGGGTCGCGACCGGCCCGGGGAGACCGGAGTCGCATCCGGGAGGAGTTGCCTTTGTCGACGCGCGTTCACGAGCTGGCCAAAGAGCTGGGTCTGAAGAGCCAGGAGCTCTGGAGCGCATTCAGAAGTGGGGGCTGGACGTCAAGGCCAGCGCCTTGGCCAGTCTCGATCCGGCGACGGTCGGACCGGATCAGGGAGTTGATGAATCAGCCGGCGTCGGGGAAGGAGGCCGCGAGTCCGCGCTGCCGCGATCGCGATCGGCGGCCGGAGCCGACGGCGTCCGCGCGCCAGCGCTGCCGCCGCGCGCGGCGGCGGCGGAGCCGCACTGCGACCTCGGCCGCCGGCTCTCGCGCCCGGCGAGCTCGGCCCAGCCGGCGGGCTCGTCGCGGAACCGTCCGGCCCCGTCGTCCGGCGGCGGGCGCGAGCCGCGGTCTCGGCGGATGAATCCGGCTCTGGCAGCAGCGCCGGCTCGCAACGACTGGTCCCGGGGTCGTCTCCGCTCCGGCGCGGCGCGGCCACCGGCTCCGGCGCCCCCCGTCGGGGCATCGCCGTCGCCGGCTCGGGCCGCGGGCCGGCGCCGGGCGTCGCCGGCGCCCGCTCGCGCGTGCCGGCGGGTTTCTCGGGCACGTCGGCCCGGCGGCGGCCCGCTCTCGGCGCACACGCCGCATCGCGGCACCGGGTCCGCGGCCAGGCGGGCCCGTCGCAAGGCCAGCGGCCTGAGCTGAGGGCCGGGCAGTCCACCTCGCCATCGTCGCCGTCGGGCGTCGGCACGAGCTTCCAGCCGCTGAAGCCGGAGGACTACATGTCCTCGGCGGGAATCCGTCCGATGACGCCGCGGGTCGAGTCCCCGTCGTCACCGTCCTCGGCCTGGCGCCGCGGCGCCGCAGCCGGGGAGGAGCCGACGGCGGCCGGCGTGAGATCGGCGCGGGCCGCGCAAGGCCCGCGCCCTTGCCCCCGGTGGCCGCGCCCACGTCACCGCCGCGCCCGGGCGGCCCGCCGCGCCCGGCGGCACCGGTCCCGGTGCCCAAGACCCAGCGTCCCGAGAAGTCGATGACCAAGGACGAGATGCTGGCCTTGATGCGGTCCGGTCAGCTCGAGCGACTCTGCAGCCCGCCGGCGGACGCCGGCCGGCACCGGCGGCGGGCCCGGCCCGGCCACACCGCGCGCGGTGGCCCGCCCGCGGGCCGCCGCGTGCCGGCGGCTCCGCGCCCGTGGCGGCCTGCCGCGCGGCGCGGCGCCCTGCCGGGCCCGGCTCTCGGCGCCGCCGCCGCCGCCGCCGGCGACGACCGAGGAGGAAGAAGACCGCAGAGACAAAGGCCGGGCGCCTGGGCTCGGCCGCCGATCGCGCCGGCCGCCGCGCCCGGCGGAGCGAGCGTGCCGGCGAGCGCCGCGTCACCTCGCCGGTCCCCGCCTCCGCCCTGCTCGTCGACGAGGACGATGTGCGGCGGACCCGCTCCGGCAGCAAGAAGAACCGAGGCGGCCATCGCGCCGCGGCCGCAGCCGCGCGGAAGACGCACGTCGAGATCGAGCCGCCGATCACCGTCCGCAGCCTCTCCGAGGCGATCGGCGTCAAGGCCAACGACCTGATCCGCAAGCTGATGGCGATGAACCAGATGGTCACCATCAACGCCTCGCTGGACGACGAGCTGGCCGTCATGCTGGCCATGGAGTTCGGCATCGAGCTCGAAGTGGTCCACCGCGCACGGCCGAGGACGAGATGCTCGACGCCTTCGCGCCGCGACAGTCTCGGAGAACCTGCAGCCCCGGCCGCCGGTGATCACGATCCTGGGGCACGTCGACCACGGCAAGACCTCGCTTCTGGACCGCATCCGCAAGTCGAACGTCGTCCAGTCCGAGAGCGGCGGCATCACCCAGCACATCGGCGCCTACCAGGTCGAGTCCAACGGCCGGCCGATCACGTTCGTCGACACGCCCGGCCACGAGGCGTTCACCTCGATGCGGGCCCGCGGCGCCAACGTCACCGACATCGTGGTGCTGGTCGTCGCCGCCGACGACGGCGTGATGCCCCAGACCATCGAGGCCATCGCCCACGCCAAGGCGGCCGACGTGCCGATCGTGGTGGCGCTCAACAAGATCGACCTGCCCAACGTCGACACCGCCGTCGAACATCAACAAGATCTACGGCGAGCTGTCGCAGCAGGGGCTTGCATCCCGTCGAATGGGGCGGCGACACCGAGGTCGTCAAGACCTCGGCGACGAGCGGCCAGGGCATCCCCGACCTGCTGGCCACGCTCGAAACGATCGCCGAGCTGCACGAGCTCAAGGCCGACCCGACCCGGCCGGCGACCGGCACCTGCCTGGAAGCCTCGCTCTCCGAAGGCCGGGGCGTGCTGGCCTCGCGTGCTGGTCCAGGAAGGGACCCTCCGGGTCGGCGACGTGATCGTCTGCGGCGACGGCTTCGGCCGCGTCCGCGCCCTGTTCGACGACAAGGGACGCTCGATCGAAGAGGCCGGCCCGTCGACCCCCGTCGAGGTCTCGGGGCTGGACGTCGTCCCCACCGCCGGCGAGAACTTCGCCGTCGTCGACGACATCTCCCGCGCCCGCGAGGTCGCCGAGGCTCGCCGGCTCCGCGCCCGCGACGCCGCCCACGCCGACCGCCAGGCCGTCACGCTGGAAAACCTCTACTCGCAAGATGGCCGAGCAGAAGCTCAAGAGCCTCAACTTGATCCTGAAGGCCGACGTCCAGGGCTCGATCGAAGCCCTCACCAAGGAGCTCGAAAAGCTCACGAACGAGGAGGTCCCGATCCGCATCCTGCTCAAGGCGGTCGGCGGGATCACCGAGAGCGACATCGTCCTGGCCGACGCCTCGCAGGCGATCGTCATCGGCTTCCGCGTCGCTCCCGAAGACCGGGCCATCACGCTCGCCGAGGAGAAGAAGATCGAGATCCGCCGCTACGACATCATCTACCAGGTCACCGACGACATCAAGAAGGCCGTCGAGGGGATGCTCGTCCCCGAGGTCAAGGAGGTCCACCTGGGCCGTGCCGTCGTCCGCCAGGTCTTCAAGATCTCCAAGGTCGGGGCCGTCGCCGGCTGCTTCGTCACCCAGGGCACCATCGAGCGCTCGGCCAAGGTCCGGCTGATCCGCGAGGGGCGCGAGATCTACAAGGGCGCGATCGAAGCCCTCAAGCGGTTCAAGGACGACGTCAAGGAGGTCCCGCAGAACTTCGAATGCGGGATCAAGATCGGCAACTTCGACGACATCAAGGTCGACGACGTCATCGAGGCCTACCGGATCGACATCATCCGGCGGACGCTCTGATCCGAGCCGGATTGGGCTGGCGGCTCGCTGCGCGGTGCTCGAGCGTGCTCGAGAACGTCCTCGCGCGACGAGCCGCGAGCCATCCGACCGAGGTGAACATCGATGCCGTCACACCGCAGCCTGCGGATGGCCGAGGCGATCCGCGAGGTGGTCGCCACGGCGATCCTCTTCGAGGTCGCCGATCCTCGCGTGCGCTCGGTCACGGTGCTCCGGGTCGAGGTCTCGGGCGACTTGCGGCAGGCCACGGTCTATGTGTCGATCATGGGGACACGAGTCCGAGCGGAAGCGGGCGCTGAAGGGCCTGAACCACGCCGCCGGCTTTCTCCAGGCGCGGGTGGCCGCCCGGCTGCAGACCCGGTTCACGCCGGTCTTGAGCTTCAAGCACGACGACAGCGTCAAGAAATCGGTCGAGCTCACGCGACTGATCGACGAGGCCGTCGCCTCGGACCAGAAGGCCGGACGCAGCGGCCCCGAGTGATCCGATCACCGCGGCCGCGCCGACCAGCGGCGGCGAGATCGAGCTCGACGCGCAGGTCATCCTGCCGAGGGGGCCGCATCCGAAAGCTCGTAGCGGGACGATCGGGCGCGGACCGTTCGCGTCCGGCGGCCGCTCCAGACGATTCAACCGTCTCGGCGCGGCGCCGCCGGGTGCAAGCCCGAGCCGCACCGTTCCCACGACCTTCGCTCGACCAGCCTTCAGCACATCGATCAAGCCCATGGCAACACAAAGCAAGACCCAGTTCCTCACCGAACGTCCACACCTTGCTCAAGCGGCGCTACAAGCCCAAGGCCGATCGCAACGCCTCCCGGCTCTCGGTCTTGCAAGGCGGTCGTCTACGGGATCTGCCACGAAGACACGACCCGCGAGCACGCCAACCAGGCCCTCTCGCGGTTCAACGACGAGTTCTTCGACTGGAACGAGATCCGCGTCAGCAGTCGTCGAAGAGATCCAGGAGAGCCTGGCCGGGATTCCCGATCCCGAGCAGAAGGCGCAGCGGATCCGCCGGTTTCTCCGCCAGCTCTTCAACCGGACCTACGGCTTCACCCTGGACGCGCTGGCCAAGAAGCCGCTCAAGGAAGCCCTCAAGATCCTCCAGACCTACGAGGCCTTCGCGTCGGACTACGTCACGGCCACCGTGATCCAGCAGGCGCTCGGCGGCCACGCGATCCCGATCGACAAGCGACAGCACGCCGGGCGCTCGAGCGGCTGGGGATCTCCGAAACAGAGCTCCCGGCCCTTCGCGCGGTCGCTGGAGCGCGCCGTCCCCAAGAACCGCGGCGCCGAGTTCCTCGACCTGATCGAAGACCTCGCCAACGACACGTGCGTGGAGGGCGAGCCCGACTGCCCCCATTGCGAGCTGCGCAAGATCTGCCCGTTCGCCCTGGCCCGCAAGTACGAAGTCCAAGCGGCCGCGCCGGCGGGCCGATCGGCGGCGGCCCGCGCGACGAAAGGGGGCGCGGTCAAGGCGACGAAGGCAAAGGAGGTTGATCACGCCGCGGCCAAACCGGTCAAGAAGAAACCGGCAACCAGGCCCGCCAAGGAAGCCCCTCGTGCCGCCAAGCCGTCGCGCGACAAGCATGGACGCGCCAAGTAAAAGCTGCCAGGCTCGCGGCATGGCGGCCCGCGTCACCGGTTGAACCGCGCCGAGCGTGCCGTCGTGCCCGAGCGCCCGGTGGCGGGGATCGATCCGGCGCGCGCGAGGTGCGAGTTAAAAGCGTCGCGGGTTTTGCACAACCGTCAACGGCGAGAGGCGATACGGAGCACCTGGTGATCTTGGCAGTCCTTGCGGGCCCGTGTTACGATACGATGACTTCGAGGGTTCTCGCGGCCGAAAGTGAGACGAAGGAACGTCGACTCGCCGGCTGTAACCGGCTGCCCTTGGCGGGGTAGCGCGGGTTGACCAAGATTTGGCGATGCGGTGCGGCGCACGAGGGTTTCGCAGAGGAGACATCACGATGCTGGGGTCGATTCGATTGGTTCGAGTACCCCGATTGGGCATGGTGCTTGCGGCCGCGCTGTGCGCTGGTCTGCCGCTTTTCGCCGCCGCTGCCCGCGCAGAGCTGCAGCAGGCCGGGGCGCCGGATCGAGCGGCCACGGAGGACGGCGCAGGCAAGCCCGAGACCAAGGGCTCCAGTGGCGCGCGCCGGGCGACCCGGGTTCCGACATCGCGGCGTTTTACGCGGCGCAGGGTGAAGACCCACCGCGCCCGTTTGTGCCGCTGCGCCCTTCGACGGTCGACGATCGGCGCCGGACCGAGGTCGTGCGCCTCTACAGCGCGGCACGCGCCCTGGAAGACCGCCGTGCCTGGGCGGATGCCGCGGCCTTGTTGCAGGAGGCGCTCAAGCTGGATCCCGACTCGATCGCCGTGGCGCGGCGATTGACGAGGATCTACATCGGTGCGCTCGCACGTCCCGAGCTGGCTGTCGAATACGGCAAACGGGTCCTGAAGATCGAGCCGGGCGACAGCGAGACACTGACTCAGCTCGTGGACTATTACCGGAAGAACGACGCGGCCGGCGCGGAGGCCGTGCTGAACGAGGTGCTGGCAAACCCGAAGCTCGAGGCGCACGCCCCGGGACGGCTGCTGGCGGAATTTGAGCTGGGCAAACTGTATTCGGGGCGGCTGCATCAGACCGACAAGGCAGCCGACGCCTTCGCGAAAGTACTGGACGCGCTCGACGACAAGTCGGCGAATCGACTTTCTCCCGCGGACCAGTTCCGCATCCTGGGTAACGACCCGGCGACGGCCTATCTCAATCTCGGACTGGTGTTTCTCGAGGCGAAGCGCTACGAGCTGGCCGTGAAGGCGCTCGAGCGCGGGCAGGTTTACGACGAGGACAACTCGCAGATCTCGCTGTTCCTGGCCGACACGCTGCTCAAGCTGAAAAAAGGGGATCAAGCGCTGGCCCTGGTCGAGCGCCAGATCGAGCGGCAGACACCGTTTCTGGAAGCGTACGAATTGCTGGCGAGGGTTTTGAAGGGATTGAATCGCGAGCAAGAGATCACGCCTCGACTGGAAGCGGCCGCCAAGCGCGACTCGAAGAACGTGCCGCTGCAGTACGTTCTGGCTGATCGTTACCGCGAGACGGGCGAGGTCGACAAGGCCGAGGCGCTTTACAAAGAGCTGCTGAACTCGCAACCGACGCCGCCAACGTATCGCGGCGCTGGCGAATTCGCTTCTGAAACGGAAGAAGTCGGCCGATCTGCTCCGGGTCTTCAGCCAGGCGTGGGTGCGCTCGGAGAGTCAGGAAGCGATCAAGCCGCTCTTGCAGGCGGCGGCCGTCGATGACGCGACGTCCGAGGCCATGCTCGACGCCGGACTGGGCTTGAGCGCGACCAATCCACCGAGCTTGCCGAAGGCCGGTTACGAGATTCTGACCTTGATCGCCAACAACCCGGGCCCGAACTCCAAGAACAAGGTGAAGCGCCTCGAGAAGCTGCTCCGTCTCCAGCGCCTGCACGCCGAGCAGGAGCCGAGCCCGATCGCCGACCGCGAGGTGGCCGACACGCTGCGCCGCATGGGCAAGTTTGGCGAGGCGGCCACGGTTGTCGAAGGACTGATCGCCAAGGATAACAGCGCCAGGTCGGTTCAGTTGCTCGTCGATTCTCGCCGGTCTTCACCGCCGGGCTGGTCATCAAGAGGCAGTCAAGGCCACGCTGCGCGAGGCGATGCAGCTCGACCCGTCCGACGGCGACGCTCAGCGCATGCTGGCGGACCTATTGAGCGAGACCGGCCAGGTCGACGAGGCGGTTCGAGTCTTGCGTGACGCGAGCAAGCGAGAGCCGGCGAATCCCGTCTACGACCTCATGCTGGGGGGCATCCTTACGAAATTCGGCCGCAACGAGGAAGCCATCAAGCTATTTGAAGGCATGCTGAGGCGTTTTGCCGACAACGATGACGTCGTCAAGATCGTCCACCCCAGCCTTTCGGTGGTTTACGTGAATCAAGGCAATTACGCCAAGGGCGAGGCCGAGCTGCAGGTTCTCTTGAAGCGCTATCCGGACGAGCCCGGGCCCAACAACGACCTGGGATATCTGTACGCCGAGCAGGGTAAGAACCTCGAGGAAGCAGAAGGGATGATCCGGAAGGCGCTCCAGGAAGACCCCGATAATGAAGCGTACCTCGACAGCCTGGGCTGGGTGTTGTTCAAGCGCGGCAAGACCAAGGAGGCTCTGGATCCGCTAAAGCGGGCCGTGGAAAAAGTGAGGGAGAGCGCCGAGCAACGCGGAACGAACCCCGACACGACGATCCTCGAGCATCTGGGCGACGTCCATTTCCAGCTCCGGGAGCTCGGCAGGCCGGCGATGCCTGGCGTGAAGCGGCGCGAGGCGCCGAGCAGGCGGTCCCGCCGGATAAGCGCTTGCCCGAGATCCGCAAGAAGCTCGATTCACTGGAACAGCTCGGCCCGATCTCCAAGCCGGCGTCAAGTCCGAGTCCCTAGCGCAAGGTCGGATGGCGACCGCGGGATTCTCGCAAACACGGCTGCTGGACCATCCATCCTGGATCTCAGACACCGGAGCCCGATTCGTATCGTCGGATTCTCTAATTTGCAATTTTTAAAATCCGGGCTGGCGGGCATCCGGCGACTGCGGTCGCATTCCGTCTCATTTTTTACTAATCCGCGCCCGAACTCGATCTGAACGATTCTGGCGCATTTCGTGGAGCATCGAGCAGAGATGGCAGGACACTCGCATTCAGCCAACATTGCCCACCGCAAGGGGCTGGTCGACGCCAAGCGCGGCCAGCTTTTCACCAAGCTGTGCCGCGCCGTCTACGTGGCCGCCCGCAACGGCGGAGGCGACCCGTCCGCGAACATGCGGCTCCGCTACGCGATCGACAAAGCGCGCTCGTTCAGCGTTCCCAAGGAGAACATCGAGCGGTCGATCAAGAAGGCGACCGGCGAGCTCGGCGCCGAGACGTTCGAGGAAGTGGTCTACGAGGGATATGGTCCGGGTGGCGTGGCCGTGCTGTGCGAGGCCCTGACCGACAACCGCAACCGCACCGCCAGCGAGCTGCGCCGGCTATTCGAGTCGGCCGGCGGCAATCTCGGCGCCAGCGGCTGCGTCAGCTATCTCTTCCACTTCAAGGGACTGGTCGTCGTCGACTCCAAGCACGTTTCCGAGGACCGCCTGATGGAGGTTGCCCTCGAGGCAGGCGCCGACGACGTGCAACTGGTCGAAGGCTATTACGAAGTGACATGCGACCCCAAGCTCTTCGAGAGCGTTCGCAAGACCCTCGAGGATCAGAAGATCGCCGTCGAAAGCGCCGAGACCTGCTATATCCCGACGACCTACGTCGATCTTGACGTCGAGCACGGCAAGAAGATGCGAAAGCTCAAGGAGCTTCTCGACGACAACGACGACGTGCAGAACGTCTATGGCAATGACAATATTCCCCAGGAAGCCATGGCCTCGTGATCGGCGAGGATCGCGGCTGCGCGGTAGGGACGAACCGTCGATTGAGCGAATTTGATGAGCGAGAGCATCGCGATTGAGGGCCGGCTGGGATGTCGAAGCAATTCGTGAAATCGGAGCGGCTCCGGCGGCTCCCGCCGTATCTGTTCGCCGAAATTGACAAGAAAAAGAAGGCGGCCATCGCGGCCGGCCGCGACGTGATCAATCTTGGAGTCGGCGACCCCGATCACCCGACGCCCGAGCCGATCATCCGCAGCCTGCAGCACCATGTCGAGAACCCGGCGTTTCATCAGTATGCCCTCGACCAGGGAGCGCCTGAGCTCCGTCGCTCGATCGCGGCCTTTTGCAGGCACCGATACGGCGTTGACGTTGACCCGGAAACCGAGGTCCTGGTGCTGATCGGATCCAAGGAGGGTCTGGCGCATCTGCCCCTGGCCGTGCTCAACCCCGGCGAGATCAGCCTGGTCCCGGACCCGTGCTACCCGGTTTATCGCTCGAGCAGTATGTTTGCCGGGGCCGACGTATACACCATGGCGCTCGAGCCTGCGCTCGGGTTCCGTCCCGATCTCGACGCGATCCCCGCCGACGTGCTTTCGCTCGCGCGGCTCATGTTCCTCAATTACCCGAATAATCCGACGGGTGGCACGGCCGATCGGCCGTTTTTCCAGAGAGTGATCGAGCTGGCGGGCGCACATGGATTCGTGGTCGCGCAGGACGCTGCCTACAACGAGATGTTTTTCGAGCAGCCCGCGCCTAGCATTCTCGAGATTCCAGGCGCTAAGGACGTGGCAATCGAGTTTCACAGTCTGTCGAAGACGTTCAATATGACCGGCTGGCGGATCGGATTCGCTATCGGCGGCGCGCCCTTGATTGCCGCCCTCGCGCAGATCAAGGCCAACACGGATTCGGGGGTATTCACCGCCATCCAGTTTGCCGGCAAGGCGGCGCTCGATGACTACCAGAATCTGGCCGCGCCGATCCGTGCGATGTACAAGCAGCGCCGCGATGCGTTTCTGCTGGCGCTGCGGCAGATTGGCTGGAAGGTCCCTACGCCGCAGGCGACCTTTTACGTCTGGATCCCCTGCCCCGCGGGATACACTTCGGCCGAGCTTTGCACGCGTTTGCTCGATGAGGCCGACGTTGTGACGACGCCGGGCATCGGCTTTGGCCGGACCGCCGACGGCTACATCCGCGCCGCGCTCACTGTCGAGACCCCCCGTCTCGTCGAGGCCGTCGAGCGCATCGGCAAGCTCAAGCTGTGAGCTCTCCTCTGGCCATGCTTTCCGTTGCCTTGATCGGTCTGGGCAGCAATCTTGGCGATCGCGAAGCGACACTCAGCGGCGCAATCGCGGCGCTCGCGCACACGCCGGGCGTGATCGTTCGGAGCGTCAGCTCGTTTCACGAGACCGAGCCCGCCGGCGGCCCGCCTGGACAGGGGATGTTTCTGAACGCGGCCGTGGCGATCGAGACGGCGCTCGACCCGTTCGAGCTACTCGGTGTTTTGCAGACGATCGAATCGCGGTTTGGCCGCGTGCGCACGGTTCGCTGGGGGGAGCGAACGCTCGACCTGGACTTGCTGCTGTATGACGACCGGATCATCGACACGCCCGAGCTGCAGATCCCGCATCCGCGAATCGCGGTGAGGCGCTTTGTCTTGGAGCCGCTCGCCGAGGTCGCGCCGCGGGCCGTCGATCCGGTCACGAAACGGACGATCGTGGAAATGCTGGCGGATTTCGACCGGACGCCCGGATAGCGGAATCGCTGTCCGCGGCCCCTTGTCGCTGCGCAAGCTCCCCTTTATCATTTGTTCACACCGGGCAGTGCCGGCTGTGCCGGGTCTTGTGTTTGCCATCACGGTTGCTGGGGTCGAAATGGCCAAGAAGGATGCCGGCAAAGCGAAATCGGCGGCAAAGAGCGACGATTCCGGAATCAAGATCGTTGCCCGCAACCGCCGCGCGCGGCACGAGTACGACCTGCAGGAGAAGGTCGAGGCGGGGCTTGTGTTGACCGGCACCGAGGTGAAGAGCCTGCGCAACGGCCGGGCGAGCCTGGAAGAAGCGTACGCCGACCTCGACGGTGGCGAAATCTGGCTGCTCGGCTGTGATATCCCCGAGTATCTCCAGGCCAACCGCATGAACCACGTTCCCAAGCGCCGCGCAAGCTCTTGTTGCACCGTCGCGAGATTGCCAAGCTGTCGAGCAAGACCTCAGAAAAAGGGATGACCCTGGTTCCGCTCTCGATCTATTTCAAGAAGGGGATCGCCAAGGTCGAGCTCGCCGTTGCCCGTGGTCGCAAGACGTTCGACAAGCGCGAGGCCATCAAGAAACAAGACGCGAAGCGCAACATCGACCGCGGCGCTACGGCGACGATGAGCCTGCGGTGAGGGTCTATTGCGCCAGCGGGATGCTCGCTCGCCGAATCCGGCGCCCTGGCAGGAGCAACTTGATGAATCCGAGTCGTCGCGACTGGCTGCGGGTTGCGCTCGCCGGCATGGCGGCGGGTGGATCCGGCGCGGTTTGTGCGGCCGGTGCCTTTGCGGCGCCTGAGGGTTCGCCGCTTGCGATCACCGGGCTAAAGGTGACGCCGATCGCACTTCCGGACCCGCCAATCCTGGCGGCCAGCGGATGTCATGGTCCCTATTTTCTGCGCAATGTGGTCGAGCTAGAGACGGACGGCGGGATCGTCGGCATTGGTGAAACTCACGGTGGTGCCGGCCTGGCGACGGCGCTCGCAGGTGCCCGGAAGCTGCTCCTGGGCGAGAATGCATTCGCCTATCGGAAGTTTGCCCGGGAATTGCAGGCCATGGGCATGGGCTGTTACGCCGGCATCGAGCTGGCGTCTTTGGACGCCTGTGCTCGCGCCACCGGCCGCCGGCTCTGCGAGCTGGCGGGTGGGCCGGTGCGCGAGTCGGTCGAGTTTGCCGCCTACCTGTTTTATCGATACGCGGCCGATCATCCGGTCGTGCTCGCTGATCCTCATCTGGTTGACGCGCGCGGCCGAGGCGAGCGCGCTCTCGACTCGTGGGGTGAGGTCCGGTCTCCGGAGGCGATGGCCGAGATGGCGGCGCGGTTCCGCGATCGCTGGGGTTTTCGCGTGTTCAAGCTCAAGGGTGGAGTCCTCGCTCCCGAGGTCGAGCGCGACACCTTGAAGGCGATGGCGGCAAGACTGGGAAGCGATGCACAGCTCCGGATCGATCCCAACGGGCGCTGGAAGGTGGCGACGGCCGTGCGGATCGGAAAGGAGATCGGTGGTCTACATCTCGAGTACTATGAAGATCCCGTCCCGGGCCAGGCGGCGATGGCGCAAGTTCGGCGCGAGACCGGCTTGAAGATGAGCACCAACATGTGCGTCACGAGCTTTGCGCACATTCCCGAAGCGCTCAAGGTGAAACCGATCGACGTGTTACTGTGCGATCATCATTATTTCGGAGGCTTTGCCGGCTGCCAGTCGCTGGGACCGATCTGCCGGACGGCGGGTTGGTCGATGAGCCAGCACAGCAACAACCACGCGGGAATCACGATGGCGGCGATGATACATCTCGCGGCGTCCATTCCCGAGTTGACGCTCGCCAGCGATACGCATTACCCCTGGCTGATTGACGCCGCCGACGTGATCGAAGGTCCGAAGCTCGCGATCGCGGCGGGGCGGATGGCGGTTCCAGCCGGGCCCGGGCTCGGGGTGACGCTCGATCGCGACAAACTGGCGCACCGCGCACGAGACCTACATGAAGTGTGGGATGCGCGGGCGTGACGACGGATCGCTGATGCGGCGACTCGAGCCGGGCTGGAACGGAGAGTTGTTGTAGCCGGCGACTAAGGTGTCTTGTTGCAATGTGCCGTAGAAGCGCCCAGGGGATTTGTCGCGGGCGGGGAGCCTCGCGTGGGCGGTCGGTCGCCTGTCTCTTGCGGGCCGGATTGCACGGAATGCTTGACGCCATGCTGCGGGGACGAATAATGATTGAGGCCGAACGTTGGTTCGGTCGAGTGATTTCGTTGGTGATTCCAAGGGGGCGAACCAGGATCGACCGGATGTCTGAAGCGACTGGTGGCGTGCCGAGGTTGGTCAGCTGGCCTCGTAAAAAGCCGACCAAAACCTTAACTGCCAACAACACTGTTGGACAGTTCCGTCTCGCTGCCTAAACAGCAGCCACGGCCTCGCGTCGCGTTTTCTCCCGCGAGACGCGGCCGGGGACACAAATGCGGGATCGTCCGAGCCTAACCGCCTGTTGCGGCTCGGGTTAAACTCATGACGGGTTAAGCCAAACGGGACCTTGCCGATCGGGGCCCGGCGGCCGACAATCAAATGATCGGCTACGCACGTAGATGCCTTCGCGGACGCTTCTCGGGACGCGGGTGCAATTCCCGCCGCCTCCATTCGACTCGCTGCGCTCGCTCATGGCAGGCCGGAAGGCGCCCGAGAGCAGCGAGTCGAATGCCCTGAGTAAGCGCAGCGCATCGAAGGGCTTCCCGCGGTGCAGTGCTCGCTCATGGCAGGCCGGAAGGCGCCCGAGAGCAGCGAGTCGAATGCCCTGAGTAAGCGCAGCGCATCGAAGGGCTTCCCACGGCGCTGCGCTCGCTCATAGCAGGCCGGAAGGCGCCCGAGAGCAGCGAGTCGAATGCCCTGAGTAAGCGCAGCGCATCGAAGGGCTTCCCGCGGCGCTGCGCTCGCTCATAGCAGGCCGGAAGGCGCCCGAGAGCAGCGAGTCGAATGCCCTGAGTAAGCGCAGCGCATCGAAGGGCTTCCCGCGGCGCTGCGCTCGCTCATAGCAGGCCGGAAGGCGCCCGAGAGCAGCGAGTCGAATGCCCTGAGTAAGCGCAGCGCATCGAAGGGCTTCCCTGGGTGCAGTGCTTGCTCATGGCAGGCCGGCTTGTCGTTGAACCGCAAGAAAGCTCGAATGCGGGACGTGCGGCGAGTCGAATGCCCTGAGTAAGCGAAGCGCATCGAAGGGCAGAGTGCCTTGTCCCTCGAACAAAAACTGTATCGAAGGGGCGCGATCACGGCTTGGTCGCGCGAGCAGCGAGTCGAATAAGAGTCATGCCCCCATCAGGCGAAGGTGCCTTCTTCGTGTACATCCTCCGTTGCAACGACGGCTCCCTTTATGTCGGCCACACGGTCGACGTGCAGAAACGGGTGGAAGCCCATAACGATGGTCGAGGTGCTGTATGGACCGCGTGCCGTCGGCCGGTCGAGTTGCTGTACCAGGAAACTCATGACACAGAGCAGAAAGCCGTTGCACGCGAACGCCAGTTGAAACGCTGGACACAGATCAAGAAACTCGCGCTAATCCGTGGCGATCTGGCAAGCCTGAAGGCCCGTGCCAAGCGTCGCGTTCGCTAAGTGGACGTAAGGCACTCGGAGTGTTTTTTTACCTTTCAAATCCGAGAACCTCCATCGGAAGGGAACTTGGCCGCCGAAATCGCAGACAATGTGCAACCCAAATTCGCTCTTTGATATCAGCAAGATTTGGTACTTCGTATGGCCCTCTGGCTAACTTCTCAAGGCCGAACGCAACCATTCTGTGGCTCGGGCTTCGCAGTGCCGAACAACCACACATTCGTTGACGAACGTGGGTTTGTTGTGAATCGCCCGCTCGTTGGGGGGGACAGCTCGGTCTTTGGGTTCAAATCCCGTCTCCCCAACTCGATTTCTTCACGAGCCCATCGCCGTTGTCGGCGTCGGGCACTTTGCTTGGAATCACGGTATTTCACGTCCTCTCGCGGCAGTTGAAACCGTGGAGCGCACGAGGCGGTGATACTTTACCGTGTTGACGCAACCCTCATCGCTTGCGGGACTTCATTGAATTCAAGTCGGTGCTTCTTGATGATTTTCGGAAACCGCTCGGCTACAATGGCCCCGACTGATGTCAGCGTGGGGCGATGACGCAGCTCAGACTGAGGACGTCCGACACCGCTGTCGCTGACATCCGGTGAGAGCTTCTGACTCAAGACGCCGCCTGAATTGCGGACATAGTGCAGACAATCAACGTCTGCTGATGTGAAAGGGGATGGTCGTCCCGCGAGCGCTTCCGCCCTGTCCTCCATCCCAATGTGAGTGTATTTCACCGTCTGCCGGATGTCCGCGTGGCGGGCGAGTTCCTTCGCCTCCATGATGGTAGGGGTGTGAGTAGCAATGGAACAGAAAGTTGGTTTAAGGATTAAATTGCTGGTAGGTAAATCTTTGCACCGAGCATCGCATGCTTTAACTTGGATCATAATTCTCAAAAAGTCTTTCGGTGGCGAGAGAAAGTTATCGCTTCTGCTTGCCGATGGCCTTCAGGCGCGGCAGGAGCACCAAGTCGGCCGCTTCCTCGGCATCCCTGAGAAGCGTCTTGCGCGGCGTGCCTATCTGCGCACGCATGGTAAGGCCACGAGCAAAATCAATGAGCTGGCTTGCGCGGACGGCCACAGGAAAGTCGGACGGGATTTCGCCCGCGCTGATCGCGTCCCGGAAACGACGTTCCACTAGCCCTACGGCGTGAGCGGCCGCGTTCTGTAGGAACTGCCGGACCTCAGCGTCGTTCACAAGCGGCGCAACGCACACGAGAAGACATCCCCGAGCGGATCCTTCCTCGGTCGCAGTTTTTACGGCGTGCCTCAGGAAGGCCGCGAGCGAGTCGCGAAGAGTGCGCGGCGAGAGGAGTGCCTTCGCAGCGAGAGCGCCTTTCGTTTCTGCGTACGCCCTAAGGACGCGCAAGAACAACGTCCGCTTGTCTCCGAAGACGGAATACAGGCTTGGCCGGCCCACGCCCATCCCGGCGACGAGATCGTCGATCGTCACTCCGTCGTAGCCCTTCGACCAGAATACCTGGGTCGCCTTTTCCAGCGCGTCCCTCTCGTCGAAGCTGCGCGGCCGCCCACGCGGCCTAGCGGTATTTTGAAACATTTAGTTCAAAACTCCTTGACAATTTCCATAGCACCAATATATAACCGAATAGTTCGAAATTAGCAAGTCGGTCCCGGCCTCGCGGGGCCTCACGACTCTACCTTCACCCTTCACCACGGAGACGCCCATGGAACGTTCGATCGCGCTTGTCACCGGCACCACCTCCGGGCTCGGTTATGCGGCAGCCAGCATGCTCGCCGCCGAGGGCTGCCGCCAGGTCATCGTCACCGGCCGCAGCCTGGCCCGGGTCCAGGAAACGGCCGCTCAACTCGCGGCTGAGACCAAGACACAGGTTTTCACGCCGCTGGAGCTGGATCTGAACGCACCGACCAGCGTCCAGTCCGCCCTCGCCGAGCTGGTCAAGCGAGGTCGGCCGATCGATTTCCTACTGCTAAATGCAGGGATGGTCGGAGGTAAGAAGCGCGTGCTCACTGCGGCGGGTATCGAGGAGGATCAGGCCCCGCTCATCGGCCATCATCAACTGACCGTCGGGTTGCTCGGCGCCGGCCTGCTGAGCCCCAGCGCGCGGATCGTTATCGCCGGCTCGGAAGCCGCTCGTGGGGACGTCCCTATGTTCAGCTACACCGACGTGGCGCCCTTCGCGGCCAAACACCACCAGGGTGACCGAACCGCCGCTGTTGAAGCCCTGGTGCGCAGCGGGCCGAACGTGAAGTACGAGCCCAACCGGGCGTATGCCGACGCGAAGCTCGTCGTCGCTTGGTGGGCCGCTGCACTGGCACGGCGGCTACCCTCCGGCATGGCCGTGTACACCGTCTCGCCCGGCAGCGCGCCCGACACCAAGGCGACGCGAAACGCTGGCCCCGCCTTGAAGTGGCTGATGGTTCCGCTGGTGAAGCTCATCCCCGGCATGTCCCAGACTCCTGAGACCGCGGCCCGTCGGTACCTCCAGGCATCGGAGTTCGGAACCGACGTCTCAGGGCAATTCTTCGCCTCGGCGCCCAAGAAGCTCACAGGCCCAATTGAGGCGATGCGCCACCCACACTTCCACGATCGCGCCAACCAGGAAGCCGCCTGGCAGGCCGTCGTCAAGGTCTCTGGCGTCGATTTCTCTTCCACAGCATCCTTGAGCGCGGTGTCCTGAAGGAGCGCCGGTCGCGGCGAAATGGTTGCGGTGACCAGAATCAGCATGCGATTGCGGCGCTGCGTGCTCGTCCACGGGGTCTTACGGTATTTTGAAATAACTGGTTCGGGGGACACCCTACGCAATTGATACCATAAACGCACCGCCACCCTCGAACGTTGCCAACGAGGTCTTGAGCCCAAAACGCCTGAAGCGCCGACCCTTTCCCGTCCGTGCTAACACTCGCGGCCACAAGCTCAGCTTGCCCGACGCCGTGCTTTTACGGCTCGAGCTGCGCGCGATCAAGCGCCGTGCAAACGTGTCGGAGATCGCCGCAGAGATCCTCGACCGGAATCTCCCCCGGCTGCGGATTGAGCAATACGGTTGAGCGAAAACAACTCCGATTGCCGACCAAGACCTTGCGTGCCCGGCCGATGGCGACGCCCACGCTCAGCGCCGTTCCGAGCATGGCTAGGGCTGAAGGCTCGGGGACACTTTGTGGCACTGAGAGAACCAAGGAGATCCCATATAGAGATCTGAGGTCGCCACCGGGGCTGCGACCAGAGGCTATCCAACTGTCGAAGATGTCGAAGGGCGAACCAGTTTGCGGCGTTGTGGATCCGAGCGGTCCACCAAACCCGCTGCCGAAGGGATTCGTGCCGGTCCAGACAAACGTGAAGGGAGGGACGGGGTCGCCCGCAAGGTCGAGATTGATCGCATGGACGAGTGTCCGGGACCAGAGTCCCGCGGGGGTCGTGCTGGTGGTGACGAGCGTCCCGTCGGATAGGTACACCGGAGCGTTCGTCTGACCGACATGATCGATCGCGCCTACCGAATCCGTCGAACCGATGGCGAGCCAACCGACCACCGCGCCATTGTACGTCGCTCCGCCCGCCTCGGCATTCACAAAACTATCGTAGTCGGCAATGTTCGTGGAGGTCGCGTCACGGATGCCGTTGGTGACGAAGACAAAACGGAACTGGTCGCCCGGGTTGAGCCCCGCCGGGGTCTGGAGCATCGTCCCGGCCTCGGCCCGGCCCCCCAACCCGAACCCGAACCAGAGCACCGCAGCGACGATCGCGAACCGGCGTGGATTTGGACCCATCAGAGGATTCCTCGAGACACATGATCGAGTCTCCAGGCTGCATGCGATGCACTGCCAATACTCTTTCAAGGCCCTATTTCTTACCCAGAAGACCTGCCGAAGACCCTGAATTTTTTGAAAGCCAGACTTTCAACGCTGCTTGCAGGGTGCCAAAGAGCTCCGAAAGAACCGCTGCGGGTCGGCGTTTTCGCACGCCGGCCGCTCGGTGGTAATCGCACCGACGCGAGGGATCCGACCATGCCAACCATCCGCAGAATGAACGGCATCGATGGCGAGCCGATCGAGCCGAGGCGTGTGGAAACGGAGAGAGATCCTGATCTCAACTACCGCGTTTACACCTCGACTCTACGATTCAGGCGGGGAAGTTTATCGAAATGTCGTGCCCGGAATCTGCGGGGTCCGCGACGTGTCGGAGGCGCCGCTGACATGTGTTGGAAGCGTCACCGTGCGGCCTGAGCGATTTCCCTGATTCTGATACAGCCATGGGTGTCACGCAACCAGAGAATACGCCGGCGTCAGCTTCCTCGCGCCAGCGCCGTGATCTTTTCCCTGACATCCGCCGAAAGCTGGTGCCAGCACGCGACAAGGTCGCGCAGGCCGAAATCAGCACAGACTATGTGCACACATGACAGAGGGGTGACGGCGCGAGTGCTATGCTGTGTACGGACTTCTGAATTTCGGGACGCGGGTGCAATTCCCGCCGCCTCCATCCTTACTGTCGCAAGCCGCTGGTGGCCAACGAGTTATGAATTGTAGGGACGCGGATTGGTTTCCCGCCACCTCGTCCTATCTGCGAAACGCGAACGTGTGGGAGCTCGAGGGTTTCAACGACGGAAACCAAATTACTGAAACGGCTTGCACTCGTACGCACTGCGCTCTCGACTGCGATTCGAATCTCATTATTGGTTCGCGTATATCACTCCTCTCCGACGAAGGAGCAGGCGATAAGCAGACATCAACCGAAGAATCGATGTCAGCTCGAGCGCGGCGCCGATCAAGTTGATCTTCTGGGGCGTACCGAAATAGCGGGAGAAGACGATCGTATCGAGCTGAGTGTCTCCACTCGCCAAGCCGATGGCGCTGCGCACAGTGCCAATGCTGCCGTCATCGGCCGTGCTTTCGGTCGTGAAGCTTTACAGGTGCGTGCGGCCCTCAACTTCATCGGATACGGCCGAAACTGCAGGCGCCGATTCCAGCTCTCACTCGTCACGCGGCCGGGGAATGCCCGGGCTTAAATTCGATGTGATCCATGAAGTTCTCTCGTGTGGCTCGATGGAAATCCGGGCTTGTCTCGGGCGATCGACCGGCGCTCGGCGCCAGTGGATGATCGCTCGGCGGGTGTTGAACAGGCGGCTGCCGACGCGGGCGCGGTTCCCGTGGATGAGGACGTTGGTGAGAGTCGCCGTACCGTCGTTGTAAAGACCGCCGCCGACCAACGCGTGGTTGCCGCGGATAACGACGCGGGTCAGCGACATCGTGCCGAAGTTGGCCACCCCGCCAACCAATGCGCGGTTGCCGCGGACGACGACGCGGTTGAGCGAGACCGTGCCGCCTGCGTTAAGCAGGCCCCCACCCAATTTGCCATTCCCCCCGGTGATCGTCATCCCGGAAAGTGCCACCGAGCCGCCCTGGACGTCAAAGACTCGGCTCCGGCCGGCGCCATTGATCGTTAACCGCTTCGCACCTGGGCCGATGATCGTCGTCGTCGCCGGGTCGGTCAGCACCAGCGGCCCGCCGGTCAGAACGATCGTTCGCGGCGTCTTCCCGAAGACGGAAGGATCGAAGGTGATCGTGTCGGGACCGGGATGGCTGTTGGCGTAGGCGATCGCTTCGCGCAAGCTGGTCAGGTTATCGACGTTGTCCACCACGTCGCGGGTGGTCTTCAGCACCAGGCTGGGGGACTCGGTGGTTTTCTTTGCAGTGACCGTGGCAGAGCTCGTGGCCTTGGCGTCGGCTCCGTTGATGTCGGCGACCTGAACGTGGAATGTGTAATTGCCGGCGCTCACGTACGTGTGCGTACCCAGGACGTCGAAGCGGCCCTCGCCATCGGCGATCACTGTAGTGCTCGCCGTCGTGATGCCGTCGCCCCAGTCGATCCCGGCAGTGAATTCGCTCGGGCTCGCGCTGGGGTCGGCGTCGGTGAAGGTGGCTATCACGACGTTGGTGAATGACTGACCCGCGACGGCAGCGACGGGCTGCGCGGCCAGGTTCTGAGGGCCGCCGGTATTAGTGAGCCCGAAGGCGGCCCCGGCCGGGACGCCGGCCGCCGAGGCGGTCACCGAGTATGAGCCAACGAACGCGCCTGCGGTGGCCGTGACCACGGCCCGGCCGTTGGCGTCGGTGACGGCCGGCGAGCCGGCCAGGGTTGCGGATGCGCCGGAGGCCGGCGCGGCGAACGTGACGGAGACGCCGGGTACGGGGTTGCCGAAAGAGTCCGTGACCACCGCAACCAGCGGCGCAGCGAAGCCCGTTGTGACCGTCGCCGACTGGCCGGAGCCGGAGCTCACCGCGACCGACGCCGAGGCGCCGGCCTTGTTGGTGAGCGCGAAGCTTGCCGCGGTTGAGTCGACGCCCGCCGAGGCGGATACGGTGTAAGTGCCAGCGGTCGTCAGCGCCGTGGCCGACACGCCGGCGTCGCCCTGGACGATCGTCGCCAAGGCTGCCGAGAGCGTGGCCGAGGCGCCAGTGACCGGCGCGGTGAAGGAGATCACACCGCCGTCCACCGGCTCGACCGGGTTGATCGCCGTCACCGTGACGGCCAGCGGCCTGGCGAACGCGCTGCCGATGCCCGTCGACTGCGGGCTGCTGCCGGTTTCGGGCGTGAGCGTGAATCCCTGGCTCTGGAAGGCGCCGATGTCGACGGGGCCTGACCGCGATACACCCCTCTGGTCCTTGAGCGGGGCGGCCGCGGCGATGCCGCCTCCGATGGCGGGGCTGCCGGGGAGCAGGGCCATGGTCAAGGTTGGGCCGCCGTAGTTGCCCAGGGCGCCAAGAGCGGGTTTCCGCTGGCCAGGTTGCCACCGCCGTCGGAGTAGCTACCCGAGATGTTAGCGTTGCTGTTCCCGGCGACAATCGTATTGACAAGCGAAAGCGCATCTTCATTGAGCACACCGCCGTCGTTGTTGGCGGAGTTGTTGCTTATGGTGCAGTTGGTCAGCGTCACACTGCTGGTGCTGATGTCCATGCCGCCGCCGTCGCTGGCGGAGTTGCCGCTCAAGGTGCAATTGGACAATGAAAGCGAACCAAAGCTTACGTCGTACAGACCGCCGCCGGCGACGGCCGTGTTGCCGCTAAAGGTACAGCCGGTCAACTGGACCGTGCCGTGCGCAGTTGCGATACACTCCACCGCCAACGCGGGCTTGGTTGCTGCTGACGGTCACGTTTTTGAGTGTCGCCGAACCGTAGGAGACGTACACGCCGCCGCCGCCAACGTAGGCGGTATTGCCGGTCACGGTGCAGCCGGTTAATGAGCTCAACGCGCTGAAACTGGCAAGGCCGCCGCCCTGGTCGGCGGAATTATCATTGATCGTGGAGCTCGTAATCGTCAGCGTGCCGCCCTTGTCGTAGAGACCGCCGCCGCTGCCGGCGTCGGTGCCGATCGCAGCGGAGTTATGGCTGATCGCGACGCTCGTCAGGGTTGTCGTACCGTTTGCAACATACAGGCCGCCGCCGGTCGTGGCGGAGTTGCCGGTGACGGTGACGTCTGTGAGGGACAGATTGGCACCGTCGCTAAAAACGCCTCCACCCTGGTCGGCACGCCCGCCGCTGATCGTCAGCCCTGTAAGCGTAGCGGACCCACCCTGGACGTCGAATACTCGGTTGACTTCACCGCCGCTGACCGTCAGCAGCGTTGCACCTGGCCCATTGATCGTGATCGCCGGGCTGCCGAGCGTGAGTTGCCCGGCGGTCAGGGTGATCGTCTGTGGCGCCGTGCCGAAGGCATCTGGTGAGAAGGTGATGGTGCTCGGCGCCTGATGCTGTCGGCGTACGTGATTGCCTCACGAAGTGTGGTTTTGCCGTCTAGCCAGTTCAGGTTGTCTTGCGTGCTGCTCACGACCAGGCTCGGAAGCGGCGTGTTGGTCAGGCTGAAGGTGAACGAGCCAACCTGGGGCAAGGAAGCAGTGACGGAATAGGCACCGGTGACTCCGTTCGCTGTGGCGATCACGCTCGCCTGCCCGCCCTCGATGACCGCGTTTGACGTCGAAAGCGTGGCCGAGGCTCCGCCGGAGGCTTGCTCGACCGTATAGGTCAAAATGCCGCCGTCGACTGGCTCCATCGGGTTGACGGCTGACACGCTCACCGCCAACCCGTTGGGACAAGGCTGGCCCACCACGGCGGACTGGGGCGAGCTGTTGCTCACGAGAGTGGCGGTGAAGCCCTGGCTTTGGAACGCGCCGATGTCGACGCGGCCGGACCGCGGTAGACCGCGCTGATCGGTCGACGGCACGTCAGGCCCCGTGGTCCCTGCGCCGTATGCGGGGCTGCCCGGGAGCACGGCCAAGGTGGAGGTAACCCCGCCATGATTCGTCAGGGGCGATAGGAGCGGGTTGATGGGTTCCCCGGCGGAGCCAACCTGGTTGCCGTTGGTGCCGTTTTCGATCCCGGACATCCCCGAGCCGTCGCCGACTAAGTTGTTCGCGCTGGCCGATTGTAGCGCGCCATTGATGTCGCCGCCGTTGTTTTGGCTCGCGACGATCGTGTTGATCGCCGTTAAGGTGCCAGAAAAGTACATGCCGCCACCATCGCCCGTTGGCGCGGAGTTGCCACTGATGGTGCAGTTGATCAGCGAAGAGTTCGCGTTGATGGCGCAAAAGCCCCCGCCTGGACCACCTGCGTTGCCCGTGATGGTTACGTTTTTCAAATTCACGGTGGCGGATGGCCCGCTGTAAATGCCGCCGCCGCTATAGACGGAGCCGTTGTTGTTGATCAAGCAGTCGGTGATCGTGGCCGAGGCTGATTCGCCGTTATAGATGCCGCCGCCTCGGCCCACTCCGCTGTTGAAGCTGACGCTGCAACCGATGAGCGTCAGTGAGCTGCCCGTCTCGTTATAGATCCCCTGCGCCATCGAAGCCAGAGTTTCCGCTGATCTCGCAGGCATTCATTTCGAGCGTCCCGCCAAGATTCAAGACTCCAGAGCCGCCACTGGCACCGCTGACGCTCAGCCCCGAGATCTGCGCGGTGGCATCTTTAGCGAGTTCGAGGACCACCGGAAGCATGCCGGCGCCACTGATGTTCAAGAGGTCGGCCCCTGGTCCGACGATCGAAGTGGTCGCCGGGTTGCTCAGCGTGAGCTGGCCGCTGGTCAGGGTGATCGTCTGCGTGCTGTTGAACAGGCTGGAGAAGCCGATCGTGTCGCTCCCGCCGTCCGTATTCGCCTGGGCGACCGCCGCGCGTAGCGAGCCGGAGCCGCTGTCGTCCGTGTTGCTGACGGTCAACGTCGAGAGCAGCGTGCGGCCCTCCAGTGCCATCACCGCCGGCCGCAGCCGCCGGGTCCGTGCGGCGATGGTTCCACGTCGGCGACTAGATTTCTTATTCAATGTGAGATAATTCATGCTATGGTCACCTCTGATTGAAGGGAGAATTGAGCTTGATTGCGTGGGCTGCTCGTGAGTGTCGACACTTGAATCGACCGAACAGTCGCCATTGATTTGTGCCGGCGCAAGAGACCTGGGAAATTCGTGGTGTGGACGGCCCGCAACGGAGCGGGATCAGCACCCTGAGCGCGCAGTGGGTTCATGTCAGTCGAAGTCGGCTTCGCCTCGAGAAGGAAAAGGTCGTGGGGGATGGACGGGGGACGGAGAAAGCGAGTCGTCAAGCGAAGCCCGCTCAGGCCGTCTCGGCCGGCGTAGCAGCCGACACAATGGTAATGACGAGGAACAGGAAGGTAGTCATTAGCACGTACGGCATGGTGATCAACCCTGTGAGCCTTAGAAACGGCACGCGGAGAAGAAACCTAACAGGAGCTGGTCGAAGAATCGTAAGAAGTCCCAAAGTGGGCTTGCCCGGCTGCCTGGGCGAAGTCGGCTGGAGAGGAGTCTGCTAGTGCGCGCGCCGGCTCATTCGACAAGGATGGTCGGCGGTACCGACGCTCTTGCGATCTGCCGTCGACGGCCGCACCGGCGCAAGCTCGCGTGCGTCGAACACTCGCACTTTCGTACCGCCGTGGGACTGGCTCGCGACGACCTCGGCATCGCCGTCTGGACCGAGATGGCCGTACGTGACTTTGACGCCTCCTCGCTCGGCCATTCCGAACGGCCGCAACGCGCGGATCAGCTTGCCGGTCCTTCCGTCGAAAATCTTGACCCTGGCCGGTCCACGGTCATTACCCGTGATGATGTCGGCGATTCCGTCCCCCGTCACATCTCCCAAGGCCACGTTCACCGCACCGCGGTACGATCGCATATACGGGAGGTACGAACGGATGACGGCAGGCAGGAACCTGGCATACACGCGCAGCGCTTTGTCGTGCAGCCTGAGCCTGGTAACGCCATCGCCTGCGCTCTCCGTGATGACGAGCGTCGTGCCGGCCAGGGCCACGCTGAACGGCGTCGGTCCAGATCCGGGTTCGGGCGCCGGAGCCGGGGTCACACCGGCAGGCGGCGTAGTCGACCCAGATCCGGGCCCTGATCCGGATCCCGATCCAGTTCCGGCTCCAGGGCCCGGCGACGGCGGCACCGGCGGCGGTAGAGTTAGACTTGCGATCCGCGTCAGTGTCACGTCCACACCGCCATTCGCAGAGTAGTCGATGCGGTAGTGGTTGCCGTCGGCCAGAGTCAATGTCGCATTCTGTGCCAGAGGATTGCCGCTATAACTGATCTGCCCCGTGACACCGAACCCGGTGTGCAGCACCGTGAAACTGTCGCCCACCTTTGTCGCACTAAATACGTCGCCCGGGATGGAAGAGGCCGAGAGTGTGCCGACACTGGTAAGCGTGACGGCATTCGAGTCGCTGAGCTGGATGGCGCCGCTCTGGCTTGCGAACGCCAGGTGTGTGGCGTCAATCGCGATCGCGCCGGTGGTGCCGATGCCGCTCCCGGCCTGCAAGGCCAGGTTGGCGACCGAGAGGACGCCGCCGCTGGCCGCGTTGATCACACTTCCCTGCGTTTGCAGGATGAGCGTGCTGAAGCCGGTGTGGCGTGTGACCGAACCGGTCACCGTGATGTCGCCGGTCTGACTGGAGTCGCCGATGGTCACAGCACCACCGGCGGTCGTGAAGAGCTGCGCCAGCTCGGCGTCGCTCAGGGACAACCCGGTGCCCGAGCCGCCGCCGACATTGATGGGCTGTCCCGGTTGAGCGTTGAGAACAGCCACCCCGCTCGCCGTGCCAAACGGCTGCGCCGAAAACCTGCTGATCGTGCTGCCCGGTAGGTTGGCCACATAGAGGTTGCCGCTCGAGTCGAACGCCAGCGCGTAGGGGTTGTTCAAGCCCGTGAGCGTGGAGGTCGGCGTTGTGGCGTTCGGCGCGAAGACGCTCACCGTTTCGGCCACGCCGTTGGCCACGTAGAGGTTGCCGCGCGAGTCGAAGGCGAGCGCATTGGGGTAGCTGAGCCCGGTGAGCGTCGCGGTGGGCGTGGTGCTACCCGGCGCGAACATGTACACCGCGGCGCCGGGCCCGGCTACAAAGAGGTCGCCGCTGGCGTCAAGGGCCAGCGCCGGGGGAGGTTCACGCCCGTGAGCGTGGCGGTCGGCGTCGTGGCGTTCGGTGCGAAGACGCTCACCGTGGTGTAGTCCGTCGGCCCGTCGTTTGTCACATAGAGGTTGCCGCTGGAGTCGAACGCCAGCGCGGCGGGGCCGCTCAAGCCCGTGAGCGTGGCGGTCGGCGTCGTGGCGTTCGGTGCGAAGACGCTCACCGTGCCGGCCACGCCGTTGGCCACGTAGAGGTTGCCGCGCGAGTCAAAGCTGAGCGCGGTGGGATTGGAGAGCCCGGTGAGCGTCGAGGTGGGCGTGGTGCTACCCGGCGCAAACACGCTCACCGTGGTGTCGACCGTTTGCCCGGCGTTTGCCACATAGAGGTTGCCGCTGGAGTCAAACGCCAGCGCGTCAGGGCCGTTCAAACCCGTGAGCGTGGCGGTGGGCGTCGTGGCGTTCGGTGCGAAGACGCTCACTGTGCCGCCGTCATAGTTGGCCACGTAGAGGTTGCCGCGCGAGTCGAACGCCAGCGAGCCGGGATAATTCAGTCCGCTGATTGTGGTGGGTGTCGGGTTGAGCACATTGCGATGGGCGCCGACGATGGCGGAGTTAGCGCCGGTTGCGATGTTGAGGTCCGTCCCGCGCAAGGTGATGGCGCCCTCTGCCGTGTCGTCCGACACCACAGTGGCCCCGGCGGCGATGGTCAGCACGCCAGCGCCGCGCTGGTGCCGTCGGGGTTGATTCCCGCGGCCAGTGAGAGGCTGCCCGTCCCTGTCTCCAGCAGGGCGTTGGGTGCCACCGTCAGGTCGGATGCCGCCGTGACGTCCAGCGGCGAGCTGACGGTACGTACGCCGCCCAGCGTGAGGCGCCCCAGGCCGCCCAGGTAGGCGCCGGCGCCCGGTGCGCCGGCACCGCCGATCGTGACGGCGGCGGGGGCGGCCTTGGCGTCGAACAGGATGCGATTGGGCCCTGTACCGATGCCACCGGTCGTGTCGAGGCTGACCTGCCCCGCGGTCGCCAGGCTGCTGGCGTGGCCCGTGGCGACGATGCCTCCGGTGCCGGCACTCAGTTGAATGTTGCCGGTCCCGGCGGCCAGGGCGGTCCCGGCGGAGCTGTCGAGGATGATGGCACCGCCGCCGGTGGGCGACTGGACGGCCGCGACGCTCTCGCCGGCGGTGGTGGTCGGATTGGCGCCGGCGAACGTGATGTCGCCAGTCTGGGTCGGTTCGCCGAAGGTGATGGTGCCGGCAGCGGTGGTGAAGAGCTGCGCCAGTTCGGCGTCGCTCAGAGACAACCCGGTACCCGAAGTGCCGCCGACATCGATGGGCTGGCCCGGCTCGGTGTTGCGAATGACCACGCCGCCCGCCGAGCCAACCGGCTGGGGGATCGGAAATACGTTGATCGTCGTCGTCAGTGTGTTGGCGACATAGAGAGTACCGTGGGCGTCGAACGCCAGCGCGGTGGGGTCGCTCAACCCCACGAGCGTGGAGGTGGGCGTGGTGCTGCCCGGCGCGAACACGCTCACCGAGCCGTCCGTAGCCGTGGCCCCCGCGTTTGCCACGTACAGGTTGCCTTCGGCATCGAACGCCAGCGCGGCGGGATTATTCAAGTCTGTAAGCGTCGAGGTGGGCGTGGTGCTGTCCGGCGCGAACACGCTCACCGTGGCGCCCCCGTTGTTGGCTACGTAGAGGTTGCCGTTCCGGTCGATCGCCAGCGCCTCCGGCTCGATCAGTCCGGTGAGCGTGGAGGTCGCCTTCGTGGCGTTCGGCGCGAAGACGCTCACTGTGTCGGTGGAAACGTTGGCCACGTAAAGGTTGCCGCTCGAGTCGAAGGCCAGCGCGTAGGGCTCGCTGAGCCCGGTAAGCGTCGAGTTAGGCGTAGTGCTGCCCGGTGCGAAGACGCTCACTGTGCCGGCGTTGAGGTTGGCTACATAGACGTTGCCGCGCGAGTCGAAGGCCACCGCGGAGGGACCGTTCAGCCCTGTGAGTGTGGAAGTCGGTGCCGTGGCGCCAGGCGCGAAGACGCTTACCGTGCTCGTGTCAGTGTTGACCACGTAAAGGTTGCCGCGCGAGTCGAAGGCCAGCGCGATGGGGGTGCCGAGCCCAGTGAGAGTCGATGTGGGCTTGACGCTGCCTGGCGCAACCACGCTGACTGTGGTACCGTAAGTGACGGCCCCGTAGTTGGCCGCGTAGAGGTTGCCGCTTGCATCGAAGGCCAGCGCGGAAGGACCATTCAGCCCGGTGATTGTCGTGGATGTCGGGCGATGGGCGCCGACGATCGCCGCATTGGCGCCTGTTGCGATGGTGATGTCCGTCGTGCGCAAGGTGATGGCGTCGTCTGCTGTGTCTTCCGACGCCACAACGGCCCCGGTGAGGATGGTCAGCGTGCCGGTGCTCGCGGTGGTGCCATCGGGATTGATTCCGGCGGCCAGCGAGAGGGAGCCCGTCCCTGTCTCCAGCAGGGCGTTGAGTGCCACCGTCAGGTCGGATGCTGAGGTAACATCAAGCGGCGAATTGGCGGTGAGTACGTCACCCAGTATGAGAGTCCCCCGCCCGCCCAGGTAGGCCCCAGCGGTCGGTGCGTTCGTATCTCCGATCGTCACGGCGGCGGGACTGGCGACAGAGTCGAACAAGATGCTGCCGGCACGCGTACCGATGCCGCCGGTCGTATCGAGGCTGACCTGCCCCGTGGTCGCCACGCTGCTCGCGCCGCCTGTGGCGACGATACCGCCGGTGCCCGAACTCAGTTGGACATTGCCGCTGCCGGCAACCAGGGCAGTTCCGTTGAAGCCGTCCAGAATGATGGCACCTCCGCCGGTGGTCGACTGGACCGCAGCGACGCTCGCGCCGGGGGTGGTGGCCGGAGACGCGTCATCGAACGTGATGTTGCCCGCTTGGGTTGAGTCGCCGAAAGTCACCGTTCCGGTGGCGGTTGTGAAGACCTGCGCGAGCTCGGCGCTGGTCAAGGTCAGTCCAGAGCCCTCATCGGAAACGGTCCCAACGTTGATGGGCAGATCCGGGTCCCCCGTGCGGAGGACGACCCCTCCGGCCTGCTGCGTGGGCCCAAATTCGCTGACTGTATTGGGGCCGAGTACGTAGAGGTTGCCGCTCGCGTCAAAGAGCAACTGGGAGGGATCGTCCAACCCTGAAATGGTCGCGATCACGTTCGTGGTCCCTGGCGCGAAAACGCTCACCGTACCACTGCGCGCGTTGGCTACGTAGAGGTTGCCGCTCTTGTCGAACCCCATGGCGTCGGGATCATCCAGACCGGTGATCGTGGTGCTCGTGCTCGTCGCACCCGGCGGATAGAAACTCACTGTGCCGTCCGGCCCGTCAGCCACGTACAGGTTGCCGCTGGAGTCGAAGGCCAGGGCGTCAGCATAGTTCGGCCCGTTAATATCCTCGGTTGGGAACGTGGCGCCCGGCGGGAATACGGCCACCGGGGGATCTCCACCTGTGGTCCCGATGTCGGCCACGTAGAGGTTGCCGCTGGCATCCAAGGCCAGAGCCGTCGGCAGATCGATCCCGGTGAGCGTGGCCTTGGCCGTCGTGCTGCCCGGCGTGAACATGCTCACGGTGTTATCGACTCCGTCGGGGTCGTTGTTGGCCACGAAGACGTTACCATGGGCGTCAATCGCCAGAGCGTCGGGCCAATCGACTCCGGTGAGCTTCGAGGTGGGCCTGGTGGCTCCTGGCGCGAACACGAATACCGCGGCGGCGCCGCTGTCAGCCACGTACAGGTTGCCTTTGGCGTCAAACGCCATGGCATCGGGTAATGACAGCCCGGAGAGCTTCGCCTTGGGCCGGGTGCCGCCTGGTGCGAACACGTCGACCGTGCCGGTGCCGCTGTCGGCCACGTAAAGGTTGCCTTCTGCGTCGAACGCCATTGCATGGGCCGAACTCAGCCCGGTGATGGCGGTGCGCGGAGACCCGCCCTCAATCGGAGTGGCGCCGACCAGGGCCGGGTTGCTGCTGGTGTCGATTACAAGTTGGTCGCCGCGGAGCGTGATGGCGTTCGCGAAGATGTTCGAGGACGTCGTGGTCGATCCCCTGGCGAGCGTCAGAATCCCGCTGCTGCCGCTTTTCGTACCGTCAGCGTTCACCCCCGCTGACAGAGAGAGCGTGTTAATCCCGGTGTTCAGCATCGCATTCGGGGCCACTGTAAGCGCCCCGGCTGCCTTCAAATCCACGTTTCCGGCCTCGGAGTTCGACGTATCCAGGCCGACCACAACGATGGAACCAGCGCTGATCGTGACGTTTGCCAGTCCTCCGACTGCATCAGTGATCGGGCCGAGCGTGAGCGCGTCGCCGGGCAAGGCGGCCTGAAGTGAGGCGATTGTGTATGCCTGGCTGATATCTACGGTGGCGGAGTGCGAGGTCGTCGGCGAGCCGGCATTCTCATAGGACAAGCCCGTTGCCTGTACCGTGGACGAGCCGTCAAATGTGCTGGATCCCAAATCGATGCGGAGTTGGTTTTGGGCCGGCTCGGAGATACTGACCTGGGGAGTACCGCCATTGGTCAGGTCCTGAAGCGCAAGGGTCAACCCGAGGCCGCCGTAAGTGAGCTGGACGGCCGGCACGAGTCGGTCTTCCAGCGTCTCGTGTCCCGGGCGTGCTCGCCGGCGCGACTTGCACATGAGCCCCTTTCGATCTCTGGCAGATGGACGCATCGACAATCTCCTGGTGTTCGCGGGACGTCTGGAATCGTCACTGGCACGCAGCCGGGTACCATCTGAATCGTTGCTCGGTCGGCAGGATCGTCGGATAATCGTCTCCGCCTGCACGACTGGGCGGTGCGGGCACGATCACGTTAGCCTGGGACGTCAGGGCGATAGGAATAGCACCTGCAGGCGGGTTCGCTCTGACGCGTTAGCGTTGTTGTCTCGATGATCGGGACAGGAAACGCCGGGAGGCGGAGAACCTAACAGAAGTCGTCGAAAAAAGGCGATCAGACGGAACGTCGCCTGACCCGTTCACGGTGAGGTCGATCATGAACGAGACCCGGCACAGCCTGTTACTTCGGGCTCAATCCGGCGAAGAGAATGCTTGGAAGGACCTGACGGAGCTGTATCGGCCACTGATCATCGGCTGGCTCAACCGTCAGGGTGTGCCGGCGGCCGATCTGGAGGATCTGAGCCAGGATGCCCTTCTAAGCGTGGTCAAGCACCTCCCAAGCTTCGAGCACTCCGGCCGCCGAGGCGCATTTCGATCCTGGCTGCGCACCATCGTTTGCAGTCGCACAATAGATTACTGGCGTGGCTTTGTCGCAAGCGCCCGGGCCAGCGGCGGCAGCGGCGCCACGGCGGCCCTTCAGCAGATCGCAGACCCCGAAAGCGACCTGAATCGGCAGTGGGACGAGGAGCATGACCGCTACGTGCTCGGCTGCCTGCTGGACCTGGTGGAAGAGGAGTTCGAGCCGGCCACGTTGCGAGCCTTTCGTCGGCTGGCACTCGAAGGCGCCAGCGGCGCAGAGGCAGCCCAGGAGCTGGGGTTGTCTGTGGCCGCCGTCTACATGGCGAAATCGCGTGTCCTGCAGCGCATCCGCCAGGAGGCGGTGGGCCTCATCGACTGAAACAGCCGCCTGGTCTCGACTGGGCGAAGCCAGCGTGCCCGCTCGCCGTCGCCCTCCGACGGCTGGCACATCGGCATCGTGTTAGGTTGGGCGTTTTCATTCGTTTCTTTCTCCTCCGGGAATGCGCCTGCTTTCGTGGTCTTTGAAGGTCTGCCATGTCCGTGTCCCTGCCGGCCCATCCGACTGACGAGGAGTTGCGTGCGCTGTCCTTGGGCCGGCTCGAGGAGTCGGAACTGGCCCGCGTCTGTTCCCACCTCGTTGATTGCCCCGATTGTTGTCACCGAATTGATCTCCTGGCCGCCGCCGATCCGTTACTGAAGCGTCTCCAACACAGCGCGGCCCACCCGGATGAGGAGCTGGTCAGCCCGGCTCACCGCCGCTCGGCGGTTCGCGCTTTGCGTCGTGGGCAATCGGCACCCTACACCGGGCGAAGCGACAATCGGGGAACCGAATCGGCGACGCTCGCGGCCCCCGGGCAGATCGCGGACTACGATATCCTGGCCGAGGTCGGCCGTGGAGGCATGGGGGTCGTGTACAAGGCGCGGCACCGGAGCCTCAACCGGCTGGTGGCCCTGAAGATGGTGCTGGCCGGCGAGTTCGCCTCCTCCGCCCAGGAGCGGAGGTTCCGGCTGGAGGCGGAGCTGGCGGCGCGGGTGCAGCACCCGAATATCGTCCAGATCTACGAGATTGGCAGCTACCAGGGCCACCCCTTCTTGGCCATGGAGTGGGTCGAGGGCGGCAGCCTGGCGAACCTGCTGGACAGCCAATCCTGGCGTCCGGACGAGGCGGCCTCGCTCCTCGAGACCCTCGCCTATGCGATCCACGTAGCACACAGTGAAGGGGTCATCCACCGCGACTTGAAGCCCGCCAACATCCTCTTGCAGACGGGCGGAGGCGGGAAGACGACGGATCAAGGAGGGTCGAGCCGGTCCGGATTCACCGCCGATCCGGCATCGGGCCTCCTGCCGAAGATCACCGACTTCGGGCTCGCCCGGCCGATTGAGGGCGGCCAGAGCTTGACGCAGAGCGGCCTCCTGGTCGGCACGCCGGGCTACATGGCCCCCGAGCAGGCCGGCGGCACCGGCCGGCGCGCCCTGGTCGGGCCGGCGGCGGATATCTATGCCCTGGGGGTGATCTTGTATCAACTCCTCACCGGGCAACTGCCGTTCCAGGGGGACAGCACCCTGGAGGTGCTCCGCGCGGTGACGTCGGACGAGCCGGTGCGGCCGCGCCGCTGGCAGCCCCGCGTGCCGCGCGACCTGGAGGCCATCACGCTGCATTGCCTGGAGAAGGAGCCCACGCGCCGCTATCCCAGCGCCCTGGCGCTGGCCGAGGACTTGCAGCGGTTCCGGACGGGGAAGCCGGTGATGGCGCGGCCGGTGGGGCGGGGGGCCCGGCTGGCCCGCGCGTGCCGTCGCCGGCCGCTGACCGCGCTGTTGCTCGGCCTGCTAACGGTCTCGTTGTTCGGCGGCCTGGCGGGAGTGACCTGGAAATGGCTGGAAGCGAACGCGCAACGGGATCTAGCGGACGCCCAGCGACGCGAAGCCCTGTTCCAGGCCTACCGCGCCCGGCTGTCCGCTGCGGTCGCCGCCCTGCAGAACAACGACGTGACTGACGCCGCGCGGCACCTCGACGCCGCCCCCGAGGCCCTGCGCGGCTGGGAATGGCGGCACCTACTCAGCCGGCTCGATGACAGCATCGCCGTCATCCCCGCATCGCCCTCGTGGACCGTCCTTTCGCCCGGCCAGAAAGGGCTGCGCGTGCTCATCGTCGCCGACCAGAGCGTGCGCCTCCTGGACGAGCGGGGCCACGCCGAACCGACGGTGCCTTTCCCGTACGAGCAGGGAAATGTCTGGGTCGCCGCCAAGGCGCCTGAAGGATTGCTCACCTTGGACCGGGTGAGTGACACGATCGCGCGGTTGCGAGATCCGACGGGAACGGTGCGGGTCGACGTGCAGGTGCCCGTCGACCGCTCGATCCACGTTGTCGAGTTCAGTCCTGACCGGAAACGACTGGCGATTGTCTGGAGGGGTCCGGACAGCTTCTCCCCGAGGGTGTACGACTACTCGGGGAGGGAACTGGCCCGGATGACCGAACCCCATCGCGCCGAGGTCTGGTCGCTGGTGTTCAGCCCCGACGGCACGCGATTGGCTTCGGCCTCGGACGACGGTACCGCCCGGCTGTGGGATGCGGCGACAGGGCGGCCGATGAGTGGCCCGCTGCGCCATCCGGGCAACAGCCGGGTCCTCAGCGCGGCGTTCCGCCGGGACGGGGCCCGCATCGTGACCACCGCGGGCGATGGTACGGTGTGTCAGTGGGACGCCCGGACGGGAGCGGCCGTCGAGCCGCCCTATGAGCGCCACTTGGGGGAAGTGTGGACGGCGGTGTACAGTCCGGACGGAGAGTGGGTCGCTTCCGCCGGCACGGATCGGACCATTCGGCTGTGGCGGGCCACGGGGCGCGAAGATGCTCTGGTCCTGCACGGCCATACGGGGAGGGTGACCCAGCTCGCGTTCTCCGCGGACGGCCGTCGGCTGGGTTCGGTGAGCGATGACGGCACGGCACGGATCTGGGAAGCGGACCCCCTGGACAGCCTCCCGGTATTGCGCGGCCACACCAACTACGTCTACCCGGTCGCTTACAGCCCGGATGGTCAATGGATCGCCTCGGGCAGTTGGGACGGCACGGTGCGGCTTTGGGATGCCCGGACGGGAGGCGGGTGCGCGGTCCTGCGCCATCCAGGCGTCGTGCGGAGCTTGGCTTTCAGTCCCGACAGTTCGTGGCTGGTCTCCGGGGGCGACGCCGATGATCGGCTCCGGCTCTGGGATGTCGCGACCGGGACGCACCGGAAGGAGATTCAAGGGCCGGGCCCGCGGATCATTTCGCTCGCGGTAAGTCCGGACGGGACCCTGATCGCCGCCGTGGATTGGGACGGAAACCTGAGCATCCGGAACGTGGCGACCGGCCAGCAAGTCGCTCGCGTACAACTGGGCGGAGGAGGCCAGACGAAAGGACTGGCCTTCAGTCCGGACGGGCGCCGGCTGGCCAGCACGACGCCGGAATTCCACGTGTATTTATGGGATGTGCGAATCCACCAGCCGACGACGCCTTTGACCGGCCACACAGGGGAGGTATTCTGCGTCACCTTCAGCCGAGATGGCCGCCGGCTTGCCTCCGCCAGCCTGGATCGGACCGTCCGCGTGTGGGATGTGGAGAAAGGCCACTGTCAGGCGATCCTATGCGGGCATACCGATGATGTGTTCACAGCCGCATTCCACCCCGGCGGCACGCTGCTAGCGACAGCCGGCCGCGACCGATCCGTCTGGCTGTGGGACCTGGCGCGCGGCGAGGAGGTGGCGCGGCTGCCGGGTCACACGAGCTACATCTGGTCGCTGGCCTTCAGCCCCGATGGCGCGACGCTGGCGTCCGGATCCGGCGACTTCACGGTCCGCCTTTGGGACACCGCTCCGCTGAGGACACGTTACCAGGCGCGCCACGAGGCCGAGGCTCTGCGGCCCGCGGCCGAACGGCTGGTGGCGATGATATTGCGGGAGCAGAACGACTCGGCCGGAGTCGTGGACGCCCTCCGAGCCGACGGGGTGTTAAGCGAGCCGCTCCGCCAGGCGGCCCTGCGTGCGGTGCTGCGGATGGCGCAGCCCCCGGAAAACGCTCCGGGCAACCCGCCCCGGCGCCCTGGCGACGGACGATGACCGATGGCGGCGAACAAGTCGAACGAGGCATTCAAGCAGGAGCTTGCGCCCGTCCGCCTAGTCGACCGAAGCTGGGTCTCGGACTGTGACCTCAGGTCACGACTGTTCGTCGAGCGAGCGTTGCCCATTTACTTCGTGCACGACGGCTTTCGACAAATACCAACTGTGGCGATAAACCCAAGCGACTGGGACACCGAACGCCATTTTTCCCATTCGCCCACACTCGAGAAGTCTCACCGGTCGCGCGCGATTTTCACGACGAGGCGATCGCCGAATACCGCGCGGCAATCCGGATCAATCCCGACGACGCCGAGGCCCACTACACCCTCGGCCTCGCGCTGGCCGTCCAGGGGGAGCGAGAGGAGGCGATCAACGAATACCGCGCGGCGATCCGGATCAAGCCCGACCACACCGAGGCCCACCGCAACCTCGGCCTCGCGCTGGCAAAGCAGGGGAAGCTGGACGAGGCGATCGCCGAATACCGCGCGGCGATCCGGATCAAGTCCGACGACGCCGAGGCCCACGACTACCTCGGCCATGCGCTAGCAGACCAGCGGAAGCTGGACGAGGCGATCGCCGAATTCCGTGCGGCGATCCGGATCAAGCCCAACGACGCCGAGGCCCACAGCAACCTCGGCAGCGCCCTGGTAGACCAGGGGAAGCTGGACGAGGCGATCCCCGAATGCCGCGCGGCGATCCGGATCAAGCCCGACTACGCCGAGGCCCACTCCAGCCTCGGCGTCGCGCTGGCAGACCAGCGGAAGCTGGAGGAGGCGATCGCCGAATACCGCGCGGCAATCCGGATCAAGCCCGCCCCGGCCGAGGTTCACTCCAACCTCGGCATCGCGCTGGCAAACCACGGGAAGCTAGACGACGCGATCGCCGAATACCGTGTGGCGATCCGGATCAAGCCCGACTTGGCCGAGGCCCACTACAACCTCGGCAACGCCCTGGGAGAGCAGGGGAAGCTGGACGAGGCGATCGCCCTATACCGCGCGGCGATCCGGATCAAGCCCGACTACGCCGAGGCCCACTCCAACGTCGGCCTCGCCCTGGCAGGCCAGGGGAAGCTGGACGAGGCGGTCGCCGAATTCCGTGCGGCGATCCGGATCAAGCCCGATCTCGCCGAGCCCCACTACAGCCTCGGCCTCGCAATGGCAAAGCAGGGGAAGCTCGAGGAGGCGATCGCCGAGTTCCGCAAGGCCCGCGACAACGCCCGACGCGGCTCCAAGGTCGCCCGGTTGATCGAGAAGGCGCTGAACGAGCTCGACCATTAGGCTGATCGACGCGACTTGCGGAGATTGCAGTTGCCAGTGAATGCGATCCGAAGCGCGGCTGACATTTCATGGCAGCGTCACCGTGCGGCCCGAGCGATCGCCATGATCCTGATCCTGACATCGGAAGTCAGATGATGCCAGCAAGCGACCAGTTCACGGAGCGCCTCGTCCTCCCGACACATTTCCTGCGCATTTGCAGCCGGCTGGTCATAACCATATTGTGGGCAATGCGTTGCGAAAAACCGGCTGACAGGTGCAATTCCCGCCGCCTCCACCTGAGGCACTTGCGGTAACTCGCAAGTGCTTTTTTTTATTGCGTTTACGACACCTGATTCACACCAAAGGATGCGGGTAAGTAACCCGCCGCCCTTGAATATATCAGACTGCCAACATTGGTCATAACCAACTCACTGAGAACAACTTAAGTCGTAGCTCTCGGAAAACACCTGAGTCAACACGTGTTGTATTTCACCGGCGTCGCCGCTGGAATCCCGACCAATACCCGACCCACCGCCGATCCTTGATGTAAATAGCGCCGCTCGATGCTCGCCTGCGGCGATTGCACGATGACGCGAACGCAATACGCGACGGCCGCGGTCGACGTCAGACGGTGTTCCGTTCTTCCGGAGCACTTTCTCAGGCGCTGCGGTGCGCCAGTGTCGGAGTTTTCGGACCATCGAGCCCGCACGTGCGGGTATGTTTTTTCAATCAAACATTTCGTTCGCGCGCCCTCCCCGGCGGGAAACGGCGCCGATGAGGGAAGGGAAGTGCGTGACTTCGGCGGGATCCGTGCGCGATGGGAAAGAGCTGCCAGATGCAACAGGACAAGCGAGCAATTCAGCACCGGGGGCGACGGGTAACGGAATCGAAGCCGGCAAGCCACCGCGTGGCGTCGTGCCGGCCGGGCGTCAGGAGGAACCGGCTCAGGCCGGCATTGTTTCAGCTGGAGGATCGCCAGCTCTTGACGACGATTCAGGTCACCAACGCAAGCGATTCTTTCAACCCCGATGGCACTCCGGTGGCCGGCACGCTGCGCTGGGCGATTGAGCAGGCCGATCACGCCACCACTCCGAGCACCATCACGTTTGAGCTGGTCGCGGGGTCGACGATCTCGATTTCCAAGGTTGGCGACCCGCTCGTTTTGACGAACACGGCCGAGTCGACGACGATCACCGGCCCAGGGGCGGGCGGGCTGACGGTCAGCGGGAATCAGCAGGGGGGCGTGTTTCAAATCGCCGCCAATGTGACTGCGTCGATTTCCGGGCTGACGATCACCAAGGGATTCACCTACTATGCCGCTGTTGACGACCTCGGCTCGCTGACGTTGACCGGTTGCACGCTCAGCGACAACACCGGCGTCGGCACGCCGGGGGGAGTCGGCGGCAGGGCCACTCCCGGGGGCGGTCTCTATATCAAGGGCTCGGCGACCGTGTCCGGCTGCACGTTCAGCGATAATAACGGCGACGGATTGTATAACGCCGGCACTGCCTCCATCAGCAATTGTACGATCAGCGGGAATTACGTAGTTGGGTTGGGAGGGGGAGTTGCCAGCGACGGCAACACGACCTTGACCGATTGCTCCATCACGGGCAACTTGGCAGAGTTCGGCGCCGGCGTCTACGACAAAGGCACGCTGACGATGACCGGTTGCACAATCAACAATAACGGCACACAGTCAATATCCCCGGCCAGTGCTGAAGGGGCAGGCGTCTTCGAGAAAGGCACGGGTAAGCTGTCTGACTCGACGATCAGCCGAAACTACACGCTCGGCGACGGAGGCGGCGTGTACAACGATGATTCCCTCACTGTCACGAATTGCACGATCAGCGGGAACGGCGCCGACGGCCCAGGTGGCGGCGTCTGGAACGAAAGCGGGACGGCATCCTTCACGGATTGCACGATCACAGGCAACACCACGCCGGCCTACGGCGGCAATCTGGGCAACCGGTTCGGCGGGACTCTCGATCTGACGGACTGTCTGGTTACTGCCGGCAACGGAAACGCGGGTGGCGGAGTCTATAACGGCGGCATCGCAACACTGACGAATTGCACCGTCAGCGGCAACGCCGCCGGCACGCGCGGCGGCGGCATCCAGAATGCAGTGCTCCAACCGTATCCCTCCATCCTGAGCGTCGTCGCCAGTACGATCTCGGGTAACTCGGCCGGACTTGGGGGTGGCGGGGTCTACAACAGCGGCACCGCGATCTTGACCGACTGCACGATTGCGAACAACGATGGCAACACGAGTGGCCATACCTTCGATTACCAGGGCGGAGGCGGTGTCAATAACACGGGCGACGCGACGTTGGTCGCCTGCACGGTCAGCGGCAACAACAACTCGATGGAAGGGGGTGGCGGGCTCTACGACAGCGGCGCCTACCCCGGGACGCAAAAGCTGACGCTCAATGACACGATCGTCGCCGGCAACACGGTCACGACCTCAAGCGGCACGTCTCCCAGTGATATCGCTACTTCATATCGAGGCGTCGTCACTGGCACGGCAATCGTCGCTGGCTCCTATAACTTGATTGGTATCTATGAATTCAATGATAATGGCGAAACTGGGACCTTGGTCGGCTCTCACAACATCGTCCTGGGCAGCATGAGCGACCCGCCACCGGTCGGCCTTGCGCCGCTGGGAGACTACGGCGGTCCGACCGAAACGATGGCCCTGCTGCCGGGAAGCCTCGCCATCGGAAATGGCAGCCAGGCCCTCGAGGTTGATGCCAATGGCGACGCGCTCACCGGCGACCAGCGCGGGTTTGCGTTCGATTCCCCCAACCCCGACATCGGCGCCTACCAGGATGTGAGCGTCCGACTCGTGGTCTCGGCGGCGACCGACGGTGTGGGCACGCCATCCGGCGAACTGGACTTGCGCGCCGCCGTCAACATCGACAACCTCCAGGCCAAGGCGACAGCGATCACATTCGATGCGACAGCTTTCGCCACGCCCCAAACGATCACTCTTGCCAATGGCCAGCTCGAGCTCAGCAACACCACGGGAACGATGACCATCGACGGCCCCGCGGCGGGGGTGACCGTGAGCGGTGACCAGGTGACGCGGGTTTTCCAGGTTGATAAGAAGGTGACGGCGACCATCTCCGGCTTGACGATCGCCGACGGTTTGACCAGCACCGCCGCGGGCGGCAGCTATGCCGGGTACGGCGGCGGGTTGCTCAACCTGGGAACGGCGGCGCTCGTTGGCTGTACGGTCACCGGGAACAGTGCCGCGATCGAAGGAGGCGGATTGGCCAATACGGGGCGTTACGACTCGCTGACGCTCACGAACTCGGTGGTCACCGACAATCAAACCGGCACGAGCGGCGCGGGCGGCGGCATCGATAACCCGTTCTTTGACACCGTCACGCTTTCAGGCACCACGATCAGCAGCAATTCCGCGGGCACGGGCGGCGGACTGGTGAGCCTTGGCATGGCGACGCTCACCAACTGCACGGTCACTGGAAACACGGCTACATCGTTCGGCGGCGGCGTTTACGATAACGACGGCACGATCGATCTCGTGGGCTGCACGATCAGCGGCAACACGGCGTCGAGTGGCGCGGGACTGTTCATCGACGGCAACGGGACGCTGGTCGCGTGCGCCTTGGTCGGCAATTCTTCCGGCGGTAACCTCGACAACGAAAACGCGGTCACGCTCACAAATTGCACGCTCGCCAATAGCGCGGGCTTTGGGCTTCTGAACGATTTCGGCACGGCCACGTTGATCGCGTGCACGGTCACTGGCAACCAAAACCAAGGGCTGGCGAACTATCACAGCAACGGGACCGGGACGATCGCACTGACCGACACGATCGTGGCCGGCAACACATCGGGCAACTCCGCAGCCGACATCGGCGGTCTGGCCCCGGAGGATGTCACCGGTACGTATAACTTGGTCGGGATCGGCGGCTCGGGTGGGCTCACCGATGACGGTACCAACGTGCTGGACGTCTCCGATCCGGGCCTGGCCGCACTCGGCGACTATGGCGGCTCGACACAGACTGTCGCGCTGCTGCCTGGTAGCCCGGCGATCGGGGCCGGGACCGCCGTTTCGGGTGTCACGACCGACCAGCGGGGCCTACCGCTCGACGAGCCTACCCCCGACATCGGAGCGTTCCAGAGCCAGGGATTCACTCTCACGGCCGTGGGCGCGACCTCGGAGAGCGTGGCGCCTGGCGCGTCGGTTACGCTGGCCGTCACGGTCAGTGCCAACAATGCGAACGAGCCGGTGGCCGGAGGTGCCGTGACGTTCAACGCCGGCTCCAGCGGTGGCGCGTCGGCGACCTTGACAGGCACACCGGCAACGATTGGCGCCGCAGTGATCGGTGGGACCAGCTACGCCGACGCGGCCGTCGTCACCGCGACGGCCAACGCGACCGCTGGTACCTACACCGTCAAGGCGACAGCCGCCGGAGCCGCCACGCCGGTCGGCTTCACCCTTACCAACTTGATCGAACTCAGCTTTTCGGGCCCGGGCCTCGCCAAGCAGACCATCACTTATGGTACGTCGAGTGTCACGATCAGCGGGACGCTCGCCAGCGGAGCGAAAGCTCCGGTAGGAGCGGACGTTCAAGTGACGCTCGTCAACGGGCCCACGCAATCCGCGACCATTGGAACCGGCGGAGCCTTCTCCACGACGTTTACGAATACCGCAAGCCTCGGTGTCGCCGGCTCGCCGTACACGTTTGACTTGACTTACGCCGGAGATGCGACCTTCGCTCCCGCCAGCACGACCGTGGCATTGACGGTCACTCCGGCTGTGCCCACCGTCTCGTGGCAAGATCCGGCTGACATCACGTACGGCACGGCCCTTTCCTCCATTCAGCTCGACGCCTCGGCTAACGTGGATGGGACGTTCCGCTACACGCCAGCTTTGGGCATGGTCGTCGGGGCGGGCGCGGGCCAGAAGCTGTCGGTGACCTTCACGCCCAAAGACTCGACAGATTACACAACCGCCACGGGTGCCGCCACGATCAATGTTGATCAGGCCACGCCCACGATCAACTGGACCAACCCGGCGGACATCACGTACGGCACGTCGCTCTCAAGCACACAGCTCGATGCGACCGCGTCGTGGACCGTGGGCGGAGTTAGCCAGAGTGTTTCGGGCACGTTTGACTACACGCCCGGGAAGGGGACGGTCTTGCCAGGCGGGCATGGCCAATCGCTCTCGGTCTCGTTCACGCCCAGCGACACCAACGATTACGCGATTGCGGCCGGCAGCGCCACAATCAACGTTGATCGGGCCGCGCCAGTGGTCACGTGGCCCAACCCGGCGGATATCACTTACGGGACAGCACTTGGCGATGCCCAGCTCGATGCTTCGGCAAACGCGGCCGGTACCTTCAAGTACACGCCGGCCGTGGGCACCGTGCTGCCAGCCGGCGCGAGCGAGACGCTTTCCGTTAGCTTCACGCCCGACAACTCGGCGGATTATAGCGCTGGCACCGCCACGGCGATGATCCATGTCGAGAAGGCAACACCGACAATCACGTGGCCCGACCCATCGGATATCTATTATGGAACCGTGCTTTCGGGTACGCAACTCGATGCGTCGGCCTCGTGGATTGTGGGCGGTGTTACGACGACTGTGGCGGGGACGCCGACTTATTTGCCGGCGCAGGGAACGGTCTTACCGGCGGGGAATGGTCAGACACTGTCAGTCTCGTTCGTACCGACTGACACGACCGATTATACGACGGCCACGGCGACCGCGACCATCAACGTCAAGAAGCCCGCGCCCGTCATTACGTGGGCCGACCCGACGGATATCACATACGGCACGGCGCTTTCTACCACACAGTTGAACGCGACGGCGAACGTGGCCGGCATTTTCCAGTACACGCCAGTCCCGGGCACCTATCTGCCTGCCGGCACCGGCCTGACACTTTCGGCCGTCTTCACGCCGACCGACACGACCGATTACAGCACAGTCGACGCGCAGGTGACGATCGACGTCGCCAAGGCGACGCCGAATCTAAGCTTGAAGGATCCGGGCGGCACGTACGATGGAATTCCGTTCGCGGCCTCGGTGACGGCCACCGGCTCGGGCAATGATAACTCGTCCGCTGGTAGCCTGCAGGGCATCAGCCCGACACTCACTTATTATGATGGTACTGGCACGTCGGGAACGAACCTGGGCTCGACGCCGCCGGCGGCACCTGGGACGTATACGGTCGTCGCGGCATTCCCGGGCGATAACGACTACCAACCCGCGGTATCTCCACCGGTCGTCTTCACGATTGACCAGGCAAGCCCGAATATCGCGCTCTTGTCAACAGGCGGCTCAGCCGTCTACGGGCAGGGCGTCACGCTCGTGGCAACGGTATCCGCGACCGGCGGCGCGGCCGGCTCGCCGACCGGTACAGTCACGTTCCTCGACGGCGGTTCACCGCTGGAAACCGTCACTCTCGACGGCTCCGGACGTGCGACATCGAGCAGCTTGAGCCTATCGCCTGGCTCCCATTCGATCACCGCGTTTTACAACGGATCGGCTTTCTTTGTTAGCGCGGGTTCGACAGCGACTTCTGAGTCAGTGTCGCGCGGGGCCACGCATGTGATTCTGGTCGCTCACCCCGTCCTCAAGAAGAGAAAAGTGGTGTCGTTCCGCCTGATTGCCGAGATCGAGACTTCTGCGCCTGGCGGCGGTGTTCCGACCGGCACGGTCGCGTTCGAGCTCGCGACGAAGAAGGGAAAGAAGATCATCACGAAAGTACTGGGAACTGCCGGGTTGAGTGGTGGTGATGCTCTCTTGACGGTCCGCGCCACGAGCGTGCTGAAGAAGGCGATCACGATCGTTTACAACGGCGACGGGGATTTCCTGGGGAATACGGTTGCTTACCCCAAATTGAGTTCCAAGGGCCTATGAAGTGCAAAGTGCATGTTTCGAGTGAAACTATACGTAATTATCCATAGGAATTCATATGCGATGTTCAGAAAACGCAGCCAAGGCCGACATTCGGCTGCCGGCGTTAGCTTGCACCGTGCGCCATTTCGATGATCTGCTCCCTGACAGCCGGCGAGAGCACTTGCCACCTGGCAACCAACTCCCGTAGTGCCAAATAGACAGGGCTTTTCTCATCGCGAAGCCGGTGAGAAAGGCCCTGTTTACGTCGTTTTGTCACGGCCGACGAAGAATCAGCGAAGCCGGCGCGCCGTCCGGAGCTGCCCGAGAAGCGTTTTCACGACGATCGTATCGTCACCGACCGACTGGACCCAGTAGTTATAGTTGCGGGATAGGAGCTTGGGGTCCATGGTGCTCGTGACGAACGCGTCCAGAAGCCCGCGACTGTAGCTCCAGCGCCCCTCCGAGATCGTGGTGTCGCCCTCAAACAATCGCTTGAGGCCGCTCCGCCACGTCCGGGTCGCCGCGAACGTGCCGTCAGCACGGAAGACCAGGGTCAAGTTGCCCTGCAAGTCGTTCAAGCACCAGGCACCGACGATCTTCTTCCTGATCTGTTCGTCCTTGTCGGCGGTGGAATCGACTGGCTTGGAGGCGGACCGCCGGACGGCCGGCGCCGGGTCGGCGGTCTTTGGCTGCGCGGGGGCCATCTTCAATCGAAACAGGAGGTCGCCCGAGCCCGCGGGAGCCGCGAACGACGTCGGGCGATCGTCATCATCCCGTTTGGCCAGGCAGACAACGAGCTGATCGCCGTTGAACTGATAGATTCCTTTCAATACTTCGTCGAACTGGGTTGTCAGATCGACTTCCGACGGCGTCCTGGACGGGTCGAGGCGAATGGCCGAGAGCCTGCGTTCGCCCCCCTTGGGCGAGACGATGGCCAGGTTGCGCGTGCCGATCTGAACGCGGCCATTCTCGGCGAACTTGGCCCGAATGAGGTCCGGCGCCAGGACTTCTCCGTCGTCTGTCATCGAGAGGATGTCCCAGTTTCCCGCCAGCAATTCATGAGCGCGCCTGAGCTCGCTCTCGCTGGGTCCCTGGTCGCGCACCGAGGCAGGCGCTGCGCGCGCTCGCCGTGGTCGTGAGGTCGCGGCTCGACTTCGGCTTGACGGCCGACGCTGTCGACGCGGGCATCGCCTTCAAACGGATGAGAATCAGGTCCGAGCTTTCCGTGGCCGAAAAATCCGCCGGTATGCTCCTTGCCTCATCAGGCTGTAGACACAGAGTGAGGTTATCACCTTCAAACTTGTAAATTCCGCGCAGCAAGCGATCGTCGCGCGTGATCAGGTCGATCCGCCGCGGACTCTTGGAGAGGTCGATCCGATACGTGGCCGTGCGGTTCTCACCCGTCACCGGATTGGCGATGGTCATGCGACGATCGGCGATGGTGAGGATGCCGTCCCGGGCGAATCGCGACTCGACCAGGCGCGGCCCGAGAATTTCGCCCTTGTCGTTGATCGAGAGGAACTGCCACGAGCCGGCGAGCATCTCGTGGGCCCGTTGAATTTCGGCGTCCGTCGGCTTCCAGCCTTCGTCGCCGGGGGATAAGGCGCTGAGCAAAATCGGCAGAAGTAATCGAAGCATGCGCACTCACTCCGTTTTGTCGAACTCGATGACCTCACACGGCCGGGGACCGGTTTCATAGCAGAATCGCCCGGATCTGGCAACAGCACGTGCGGACACGCGTGGCGTCGTCGGGGTCGGGACTCAGTGCAAACGGCCGGGGCCCGCGCGCAGCAAGGCATGGAACGAACGTCTTCGGAATCTTGAAGTGAGGACCAGGGGGAGGGAGACTGACCGGGGAGGGAAACCAAGTGCGCACTTGTTTGATTCCTGCAAGTAAATGGCACAAGAGCCACGAGAGGCCACCAGGGATGACGACTCAGGAGATCGCCATGATGCTGCGGATTGTGCTGGTTTTCGTTTTCGTCGCAGGCATTCTCGCTCGAGGGGCTGGCCCAGAACGCCCCTCTGATTGGAATTGACAGCAACTACGCCCTGGACATGGCGACGCGTAACAAGGCGTGGAAAGATCGGTCTGCACCGGTTGACCCATGCGAGTTGTTCGCAAAGAACGGGTGCCAGAACGCGCGCATCCGCTTGTGGGTCGGTGAAGATGGGATCAATCGACTGACCTACGCCACGCAGACCGCGCGTCGTGCGAAGCAGGCCGGTCTCAAACCATATCTGGTCATCTTTCTGAGCGACGATTGGGCGGACTTTGAAAAACAACCAGCGCCGGCTGTTTGGAAGAACCTGACACCAGAGAAGAAATTGGCGGCCGTGGCCGCATACACAGAAAGCGTCGTCAGCCACATGGCCAAGAATGGGGTTGAGATCGACACTTTCGAGATCGGCAACGAGATCGATTTTGGAATCTGTGGAGAGTTCGAAGGGGAATGGCCGCGGCGTGTGAGTCTCGAATTCATGCGAACGCAAGTCTGGCCGCGCATGGTGCCGATTCTCAAGGCGGCGCAGGCTGGTGTGCTCAAGGCCCAGCCCAAGGCGAAATTCATCTTGCACTTGTCGCAGTGGAATAAGGTCGACTATTGCATCCCGTTCTGGCAGGCCATGCTCGCGGCTGAAGTGCAACTCGACTATCCGGGGCTCAGCTACTTTCCCTCTTCGGCAAAAGTGCCTGAGGAGCGTCCGTTCCATTTTCTGCGTACACAGGTCGGCAAGATCGTCGAGGCATTGCACAAGCAGGTAATGATCTGCGAGACCGGCTATCCCGCCGCCGCCAATTTCGGCGGGCAGTTCGCAGAGTGGAATCTGCCGGCCGCAGGCTATCCTCTCAGCGACGACGGACAAGCCAAATGGATCGCCGATCTGGCCGCGGTCATCCGCCATGATCCAAATTTTGCCGGCGTATTCTACTGGAGTCCCGAATGGTACGACGGCGGGCTGTGGGACGCATTCGCGCTTTTCGATGGGCACGGCGTCGCACGGCCGGGTGTCCGATCGTTCAAGCCCTAGAAGCCCGTTCTACAACGCGAATCAACCTCGAGCCGCGACCGTACTCGCTGCCGGAGTTTCAGTGCACGCGTCCGACATCGACTTCTCTGAGCCATGCATGGTGTTGGCCCGGCCGGTCGCATATCCTGTCCAGACGGCACTCGTTCTGTGACCGCAATCCTGATCGACCGTGATCGGCCAGCGGCTTGCACGATCCGCGGTCGAACGGCCGACCCGTCGGGGAGTTGTCTGATGAGAAAAGTAATCACCTACGCGGTCGGTCTCGGATGCGCGGGGGTGGTGATCATGGCCCTTTCGCAGGCGATGGCACAGCAACCATCCGCGAAGTCGCCGAGCCCTGATTCCCAGTACCGGCTTGGACCCGACTCCCTGCCGCAGGAGGGCGTTCCGAAGGGGGAAATCCGCGGGCCGTACACACTCCCCAGCCAGGTCTACCCTGGCACGCAGCACACGTACTGGGTCTACGTTCCCGCTCAGTACGACCCGGCCGTCCCCGCGGCCCTCATGGTCTTCCAGGACGGCCAGGCGTTCAAGGACGAGAAGGGCGACATGCGGGCGCAACACGTGATGGACAACCTGATCTACCGGCGCGAGATCCCGGTCATGATCGGGGTGTTCATCAACCCAGGCCGCCGGCCCGAGCAGCCCGAGCCCACGCCCCGGAACTGGGGCGACCGGGACACCAATCGGCCGACCGAGTACAACTCGCTCGACGACCGTTATGCCGCGGGTGATCACCGAGGAGCTGATGCCCGCGCTGGCGAAGGATTACAGCATCTCCAAGGACCCGGAGATGCATGGGATCGGCGGGCTCGAGCTCCGGCGCGATCGCGGCGTTCACGGTCGCCTGGGAGCGGCCCGACCACTTCCGCAAGGTGCTGAGCAACGTCGGCAGCTTCGTCAACCTGCGAGGCGGGCACGTCTACCCCGAGAAGGTCCTTGCGGCCGAGAGGAAGCCAATCCGCGTCTACTTGTGCGATGGACGCAACGATAACCGCGGCCTCGCGCAAGGGCCGGTACGACCAGACGCTGGACTGGTTCTACCAGAACGTGCGGTTGATGAAGGCTCTCGCCCAGAAGGGATACGACGTGAACTACTCATGGGGGATGAACAATCACGGTCAGAAATTTGGCGGGGCGATCCTGCCGGAGATGATGCGGTGGCTGTGGCGGGATGGCCCCGTCTCCACCGACCCGAAAGACGAGCTCGAGCGGCGGTTCCGCCAGCCGGCAGCCAGGAAGGGCTGAGGACCGACCAGCGGCCCGGCCGGGAAAAGGCGTTCTGGGCGAAACGGCGACCCCTTCCCGACGAATTCGATGAGATGATCTCGATGACGAGAAACGACCATGGAGGCCCCTTTCATTCACCGGGTCAGTGTGCTCCCGGGCCGACCCGGATTGGGGAATAGTCGCGGCTACACGCGAGGCGCTCGCGGCTGTCAGCGAGTGGGGCTGATCTTCGCGAGTAATTCTTTGAAATCGTTGCGGGAGCGGAGCGGGTCAAGGTCGGGCTCAGTTTCGAGATACACGTAGTCTCGGAAGCGATTGTCGATCGCCTCGCCTATCGTCTTGACGGATTCGACCATGTGGCTCTGCGATTTCTCGGCCTGATCGGCGGGAGCGTGGCGGGCACACTGGGCGTAGCAGCGGGCGATTTCCAAGCGAAGCTCATTGTCGACGTTCGGGCCAGAGTTCATGCGGTCGGCGATCTCGGCGGCCTTTTTGACCTGGCCCACGTGTGCGAGCGTCCGCATCAGCTCGAGCAGGCGTTTGTCGTTGTGTTCGTCGCCGTCGACGAGTTTCTGCTGGAGCTCACGCGCGGCCGCGAACGCTTCGGCTGCGGCTTTCTCGTTGTGCTCGCGATCGGCCAGGCTCCCGAGCCGGTAGAGTGTGATCGCCAGGTCGCGCCGGACGATCGCGTTCTTGGGGTTGGCGCCGACGAGGGCCACCCGAAGCTCCCTGCTGCGCTCGAGGTGAAGCCGGGCGGCCGCAAGTTCGCCGGTCTTGAGCTTGAATTCACCGATCATGTAGTGTACGGCGGCCAGTTGCTCGCGGACCGCCGCATCCCTGGGCTTCGCCTCGAACATCTTCTGACGTTGTTCCAGGGCCTGACGGTAATAGTCGTCAGCCAGGGTCTTGTCCCCCAATCGAAACGAAGTCTCGGCCAGAGCCATGGTCGAATAGCTGAGGTCTTGTTTCATCTGCTGGTTGTCCGGCGTCTCGGAGACCAGTTCACCGCGGAGGTTGAATGCCTTCCGGAAATCGTCGCGGGCCAGCGCGACGTCTCCCAGACGGTAGCGACTCACGGCGACGCGCGTGTAAGCCTCAGCCAGGAAGTAACGGACGACCTTCTTGTCGATCGCCCACTGGTCGGCCTTGGGGTTCTTGAAGACGTCTTCCCAGATCTTGAGCGATTCCTCGTTGTAAGCCAGCGAGGCTTTCATGTCGCGGCGAAACTCCTCGCAGACCAAAGCCAGATCGCGGTAGACGTTTGCGAGATTCTGCCGCGAGGGGTCGCTGTTCTCCTTGATCGAGACCCGCTCCTTGGCGATCGCAAGACACCGCTCGAGGAGCCGAAATGCCTTTTCGGATTGCCCGAGCTCGCGATAAATTTTCGCCAGCTCGTTGAGTGCCGCCAGAGCCGTGGCCTCTTTGCTCGTGGACTTATCGTAAACGCCCGCCACGCTGTCGACGCGCTTGAGGGCGGTGTCGAGCAGGCCGGTCTTGACCTCGAAGAGGTCGGGACCGTCGAGGTTGGTGCGGACCTGGACGATCATGTCCTGGATGGTATTGAGCGCAAGAGTTGCCTGGACCCCGGCGAGCCGTGCGTTTTGAACGGCCTGGGCCCGCTGCTCGGCTTCGGCCTTTTCGGCGGCGACTGCCTTCTCTTTCGCCGCCACGGCTTCCAGCTTGGCGAGGCGTTCGGCTTCGGCTTGTTTGACCAGGGCGGCGCGGGCTTTCTCTGCCCGGATCAATCCGAATGTCGTCCCGGCGATGCCGCCGAGCAAAGCCAGCAGCACCAGGCTCGCTGCGACGACCGGTCCCTTGTTCCGCTTGAGGAACTTGCCCAGGCGGTAGCCGGCGGTCGGCGGCCGGGCTTCGACTGCTTCGTCGGTCAGATACCGCTGTATGTCTCGGGCCAGCGCACTCGCGGTCTCATAGCGACGCTCGCGCTGCTTGTCCAAACACTTCATCACGACCCAGTCGAGCTCGCCGCGAAGCATCGTCATCAGCCTGCGCGGCTCCGTCTGGCGCATCGCCGCCAGCGACGGAAGTGACGCGTCGGTCGAGAGACGGGCCGACGGCTTCGACGGCTCCTCCTCGCGGATGATGCGGATCATCTCCATGAGCGCGGCCTTTTTCAGCCGTTGCGCGTCGATCGGACGTAATCCTGTGAGCAGCTCATACAAGATCACGCCCAGCGAATAGATGTCGGCCCGCGTGTCGATGTCTTCGCCTGACAAGCCCGCTTGTTCTGGCGACATGTATTCCAGCGTTCCGACCACCGAACCGAACTGGGTCGACATCGACAGGTCGGTCAGCTTACCCGCCGTCGCCTTGGCCACGCCAAAGTCGATCACCTTCGGAACCGGCTTGGCATCGATCATCGCGACCAGAATATTTGCCGGCTTGAGGTCGCGATGCACAATGCCCTTTTGGTGCGCGTGCTGCACCGCCTGGCAGATCGGCACGAACAGTTCCAGCCGCTGCTTGGGCGCGAGCTTCAACTCGTCGCAAAACCTGTTGAGAGGCAGGCCGTTGACCAGTTCCATGACGAAGAACGGCTGACCGTTGGGCGTCAATCCGGCGTCGAGGACCTTGGCGATGTTGGGATGGTCCATCATGGCCAGCGCCTGGCGTTCTTGCTCGAATCGCGCAGAACGGCCCTTGAATCCATGCCCTGCTTGATGAGCTTCAACGCGACGTTACGTTTCACGGGCTCGGACTGCTTGGCGACCCAGACTTCGCCCATGCCCCCTTCGCCGATCTTCTCTCGCAGCGTGTAGCGACCGGCGAAGAGCACATCGGGCCCGGTCTGTGATCGATATTCCTCGGTGATCGAACGGGGAGAGATCGACGCCTCGGTTGTCGGCGCGTGAGCGAGTGTCGCTTTCGCCGCCGATTGCACCGGAACGGAGTCGATGGTTGCGCTCGCGTCGGTCGGGCTGTCCACGACCTTGCTGTGAACATCGTGCGTGTCGAAGTCGGCACGGTCGGCGGACGGTTGGACCAGTAAATCGGCCGCCTCGGTTTGGGCCTTCAACCGCTCCTCGACTCGGAGGCGCAGCGCGTCGTCGTCGCCGCAGGTCTGATCCAGATATTCGGCCAGCTCCTGCTGCGTTTTCTTCTCGAGCGCGGCAATAACGATCGATTCGACCTGCGACGGACTGCTCATGCCATGGCTCCGATTCCGAATGACCCGATTCTCCGCGCACCGACCCCACGCGCAAGCCTGTCCGGGGCATCGCCGTACCCAAGGTCCCTGACAGTCCGGCGCCCGGCCAAAGTCAAGCAGACCAATCGGAAGTCGCGGGAAGGCCTTTGAGATCGTCCCAGTTTCTTGTGCGATCCCGATTACTTGGGCCGCGTCGGCGCGGTAGATCTGCTCGAGGTGCACTAGCGCGAACACCTCGGTCGACGGGATCGAGTTGCCGGGCGTGTTGTCGATGCGGGTCTTGTACTCCGTATCCGCGCGGCCGTCAGCAACGACGACAAAAAATCGGTACGAGGTCGCCGGTAGGCATTTTCCGCTCGAGACAACTCCTAGGGGATCGCGCGACCAGGAGGCTCATCGTGGCCTCGAACCCTGAAACGGTTTACCCGGAAACTCCGCATCCAAGAATAGCATAAGCCCGCCCATTGCGTTTGAGAACTAGGGCCCGTACGTGGGCGGCAGCGCGGGAGTGGCGGAGAGCCGCTTCCCGATCCCGGATCCCATTTCAAATCGCAGCGTTCCGCCGCCGGCGATTTCGGCATGTTGAATCCAGTACCGATCCAGCAGCTTGTCGTTCAGCCACACTCTTTGAATATACGGATGATTCGGCGCCCTGTTGTCGGCAATGATCGTCAAGCGCCGGTCTTGCAACTGGATTTCGGCCCGTTCCCAGAGCGGCCCGGAAATCTCGTAGCGATCGGTGCCAGCCGTGGGAAACAGCCCGAGCGAACTGAGCACGTACCATGCCGAGAGGGTGCCGCCGTCGTCGTTTCCGTCCAGGCCGTTTTCACGATCCCCGTACTTCGTCTGCAAAATCCACCGGACCCACTTCTGCGTCAGGTCGGGACGGTTCGCATCATTGAAGAGATAGGCGGCATACAGGTCGGGTTGGTTCCCGTGCCAGTAATAGGCATTTGGATTCGGTCCGACACCAGCGGGCGATCGGGCGAAAAACTGCTCGAGCTCTTGCACGAAGAACTCGCGACTCTTGAACAGCGACACCAATTCCGCGCCATCGGAAGGGACGCCCCAACGCCATTGCCAGGCGCTGCCCTCGACATACGCGTGCGTGAATTTGCCCGCGACGTCGACGTAGGTCAGCATTTCAGGTCTGAATTCCGCGAGGAACTTTCTCTGGGAATCGCGCGGATGAAAGAACTGCGTCTCCGGATTCCAGAGATTTCGATAAAATCGGCCGTGTCGCTGAAACAAGATGGCGTCGTCGCGATGACCGAGCGCTTCGCCAACCGGGCGATCGCTTGATCGGCGTAACAGTATTCGATGGTGCTGGCGACCGACTTTTTCATGAGATCGGCGGGACAGTACTCATGCTTCAGATAGTGCTCGACGCCGACGCGTCCTGAAAACGGCGACCCGGCAGGGACCGGGCCCAGAGCCGTTTTCCGCATGAATCCATAAGCGGACTCGACGTCGAAGTCTTGAATTCCCTTCAAGTAGGACTCCGCGATCACAATGTCTGCCGGCGTGCCGAACATCGAGCCGGTGTAACCAGCCCCCGACGGCCAGCGCGGCAGATAACCCCCCTGCTCTGCCATCTTCACCAGCGAGACGATCATGTCGCGTTGTTCACGGCGGGCGATCAAGTTGAACAACGGATGCACCGTACGAAATGTGTCCCACAAGGACATGTCGGTGTAGTAGTTAAACCCGGCGGTTCGATGAACCTGGCGATCGAATCCCAGATACTCGCCATTGACGTCTTGAAATACCGTCGGCATCTGGAGTGAGTGATACAGCGCCGTGCGGAAGATCTTCCGCTCTTGATCCGACCCGCCCCAGATTTGAATCCGACCGAGTTTCTCCTCCCATTGCGCCACCGCCTGGGTCAGGACCTGATCGAAACTGGTCTCGCCGGCTTCGTGTTCGAGGTTGCGCGCGAGCATTCTCGACACTCACATAGGAGATCGCCAGTTTGAGTTCCACGACTCGCGAAGAGTCGTCCGGCTGGAAGCTCACATGGACGCCGAGGTCATCACCGGTGGCCGCCGCGTGTGCGGGAGTTTCGGTTTCCCCGACCCGCGTCGCAAAATCACGGAACGGTCGATTGAATCGGGCGACAAAATAGACTTTCAGTCCTCCGTACCGTTTGGAAAATGTGCCGAATGTCCGCGCGGCCCCTTCGATTTCCCGCGCTTCCGGCAGGATGCGCACTTCGCCGGACTTGGAGATTCCCTTGCCGAGCGCGCTCGTGACGTGAATCAGAATGTGCGGGGCGTGCTGGTCAGCAAACGTGTAGCGATGCACTCCCACGCGGAATGTGGCGGTCAATTCCGCGGTGATGCCCAGGCTCGGCAACGTCACGCCGTAGTAACCCGGAAAGGCGCGTTCCTGCTCGTGGGAATACGCGCTATTGAGTCCGCGACGGTGCGATATCGCGGTCTCGGCGGTGCAGGGAATCACCAGAAAATTCCCGCCGTCGGTGGCGCCTGTCCCCGCCAGTCTCGTGTGGCTGAACCCCAGGATGCGCCCGTCCGGGTAGTAGTAGCCCGACGAGTTGGACGCTCGATTGCCCAGCATCGAAACCGTATCCGGACTGAGCCGCACCATGCCGAACGGCACGGTGGCCCCCGGAAAGTTGTTGCCGCACAAATAGGTCACGCCCCCGGTCCCGATGAAGGGATTCACGTCGCGTCCCAACGCCCCCGGTTGGACCGCGGGATTCGGTTTCGGTGCATCGACAGCGACGGAAACCGTCGCCAAGAGTTGATGGACCGTCAGAGCGAAAATGACCAGCCAGAGAAGACGGCAATCCCGCGGATTCATCGTACATATTCTCAGCAGAGCGAATGACGATTCGATCTCACTTCTTCGTCATTTCGGCGACAAACTCGAACATCGCCTTCGTCGATGGATCATCGGGCAGCCCCAGGTTTTCGTTGATCTTGGAGTGTTCCGTGTCCCTGGCTCCGAAGACCTTTGCGGGGATGCCGGCTTCATTGAGCGCGGAGCCGAGACGCTTGGCTTGCGCGCTGGTGTCGGGATGGTCGGCGACGAACAGCAGCAGGAAGGGCGGAATGCCTTTGTCGCGGGCGATGTGGTTGACGGCTGAGAAATTCCGGTGTTTCACCGGATCGCTGCCAAACTTCTCGAAATGGCCGAATTTCGGATTGGGCTGGCCGAGTGCCTTGCGACGTTCGGCGCCTGTCTCGATCATCAGTGGCACGTCGTAAGTGTCGCCGTCAACAGGCACGCAGCCTTTGATGATTGCCAGAGTCAGCCCCTCAGCTTTCAGATAGCGGTCGTCGGTGCATAAGAGCGCTGCGAGCTGGGCCCCGGCGGAATGGCCCGTCACGACCAATCGTTCGGGATCGCCGCCGTACTCGGCAATGTGGTCGCGCACCCAGTGAATGGACTTTGCGACGTCGCGGACGATGGTTTCCATGTCGACGCTGGGCAGGAGCCGGTAGTTCGTGGAGACGAAGACATACCCCTTGTCCGCGAAGGCCTTCGGCTTGGCGTGCGTGCTCGTTTTGTCACCCCCTTGCCAGCCGCCGCCGTGAATCCACAAGACCACCGGCAAGTCCTTGGCGTTGTCTGGCGCGTAGACGTCGAGCATCTGACGCTCGTTTGCGGGCTCGGCGTAAGGAATGTTGCGTTTGACGTTCTCGGCTCGTGCCGCAGTCACGGAAACAAGGCCGATCAAGAGAAGTGTGAGATTTGTCATGTCAGGGTTTGGTTCCAGCTAGGGTAAACATTCTAATCGACGTTTCCCAGTTGATCGCGCTGACCGGACGAATCAGTGACATAGCCGGTCGCATGAAAAAATTCGAGCAGGCCGGAATGGCGCGGTCAAGTTGGCACTGGTTTTGGCGCAAGCATGCTCGTGTGTCGCCGACGTTGCACCGCAGTCTTGCGTTGACTCGCATCAGGCGACAGCGCCTGCCCAGCTAGATGAGGCCGATCGCCGATTTCTTTTTTATGCAGCAGTCCCACTTTCTTAGACGTATGCGACCTGCCCGACTGCGCGCTCGTGGTCCTCGCCACACGCTAGTTTGGCATCTCTCACCCTAATAAAGAAACGCATACTGGTTTCTTCGTATGTTTTCGACAGGTGCGTGCGACACGTTCTAGGGTACGTCTGGGGAGGACCAGATGACCCAGGACATGGCCCAAGATGTGCGCGAGATCGGCATCCAGGAGCTGGTGGCCCGGCTTGTCCCGGGAACACCAGTAACGCTGACGTTCCAGGCGGCACACGGCGAAGCGTGTCGGCGTCATCGCGTCGTGAAATCGGCCGACGGGACGATCGTCTGCCTGGCCACGATGTCGCCAGAGATCGAGCCCTTCGTCGAAATCGTGCTCTGGGCAGGGGTACGTGTCTTCCTGTTGAGGGATGGCTTCATGCTGGCGTCTCCGGGCGAGATTTGTTCCCGATATCTTTGGGGGCACGTCTGAGCGGGAGCTACTGGAGCGGCCGACCATCGCAGCACCAGAGCCAGTGGTCGCTCGGTTTCGGCGTGGTTCGTTGGCCGCGCAGCCCCTGATCTGTTCGCGGCGTTTTTTGCGTCGCCAAACGAGCTCGCGCGCCTGATTGCCGCACGTCCGGATCAGCGGAGAATGCAGGGACTCGCCTGGGAGTAGCCTGGGGAAGTATCGTGACGCTGTCGATCTTGCGTCCTCTCAGTCGCCGTGAGTACGCGGCACGGGTCGGGCCGGCCGCGCTGTCTGCGAGCGGCGCTGGGAACTCGAGGCCCGAGGGAGCAAGAGCGGCGCAATCCAAGGTCAGCTCGAGAGCCACGCGCCCGGTATCATTCTGAAAAGGAGACGCAATGCAAGTGCGACCTCACCTGGACTTCGACGGCCGCTGCGACGAGGCGGTCGAATTCTACCGGAGCGCACTCGGCGCCGAACTGATGATGCTCATCCGATACAAGGATAGCCCAGGCGAGCAAATCCAGGTGCCGCCTGGCGGCCATGACAAGGTGCTGCATATGAGCTTGCTGATCGGTGACACCATCGTGCAGGCTTCCGACGGCCAATGCCTGGGGCGGCCGAGCTTCCAGGGCTTTTCGCTATCGCTGACCGTGCCCGACGCGGCAGAGACAGAGCAATTGTTCGCCAGGCTGGCCGACGGGGGGCGAGTGCAGTTCCCGCTCGCCAGGACCTTTTTTTCCTCACACTTCGGCATGGTCGTCGACCGTTTCGGCGTGTCGTGGAAGATCTACGTGGCGAATTGAAGGTAGATGCCCAAGTTCTGCCGACGTGCGACTGAGGCAAATGACATTTGCACGATCGCGCGAAGCGAACAGGGTTCCCACTCGGGCTTTGGCGCGAGGCCGACAGCTCCGTGCTATACTGGCCGCCGCCGATCGGGCTCGACATGAGGCGCGAGCGTTGTGTCGGATGACGCACGGTGCCCAGGAGGCTTTCCATGCCTGAGAACAGCGGTGCGGATCTGGGAGCAATGAGCGATCTCTGTACGCCTTGGTGCGTCCACGTCGTGGCGACTCTGCGGATCGCCGAGCTCATTGCCGCGGGCAAAAATGAGATCGCCGAGCTTGCGGCCGCCGCGGGCTGCGATTCATACGCGCTTGGCCAGGTGCTCACCTACCTCGTGGGCAAGGGCGTGTTCGAGGAGGCGACGCCCGGCCGGTTCGCCCTGAATCAGGCTGCTCGAGGATTGCTCGAACCAGGGCAGCGCATCGGGCTTGACCTCGAGGGCATCGGCGGTCGCATGGCACATGCCTGGGGCACGCTGCTGAGCTACGTTCGGACGGGCGCGCCCGCCTACCACGAACGGTTCGGCCGGCCGTTCTGGGCGGACCTGGATGCGCACCCGGAGGTCGGGGCGAGCTTCGATGCGCTCATGGGACTGGTCGGGCACGGCAGTCCCGATCCCGAGTTCCCGATCGCGGGCGGCTGGGAAAAGGTGCACAGGATTGTCGACGTTGGCGGAGGTACCGGCGAGATGCTCGCCGAGCTGCTTCGACGGCACCCCGCGATTCACGGGACGCTGGTGGACTTCCCTCGGACCGTGGCTCGCGCCGGCTCGATGTTTGCGGCCGCTGGCGTGGCCGAGCGCGTCACGGTCGTCGGACAGAGCTTCTTCGACCCGTTACCGGCGGGCGCTGACCTTTATCTGTTGAGGAAGATCTTGAACGGCTGCCCCGATCGCGAAGCCCGCGCGGTCCTCGGCCGCTGCGCCTGGCCGCGCGGCCAAGTGGTCGCGTTGTGGTTCTGGGGGGCGTCGGTCCGGACGGCGAGCGCCAGAGCGCTGTCGATCGAAATGGTCTTGCTCGGTGGCAAGCATCGCACCGTCGCCGAGTTCGAGGAGCTCGCGCGCGAGACCGGGCTCGAGGTGATCGCGGCCGTCCGCCAGCCATCCGGCTACTTTGTGGTCGAGTGCCGTCCGGCGTGATCCGGTGGGTCGCGCCCGCGTGGGCACGCTGCCGCGGGAAAACGCGAGAAGTAGGCTTCGTCAACAGTCCGCTTGTGCCTAGTCGCGTACGGTGTGAATCAGCGGCGGTTGCGAAGAAAATTGTGCATGTGGCTCGGATTACTTCTCGTCAACCGCCGGCGATGGCCCCGACGATGAGGAGAGGTTCCGTGCCCGTCGCGATCGGCTCTGGCAGCGGAGTGTCCGGCGGCTCGTGAGAGAGGTCCTCCTGGCAGGCAAAGAACCGCACGAACGGCCGACGGCGCTGCGTGACATGATCGCGGATCGTGCCGCGTAGCATGGGATAGCGGGCCTCGAGCGCGTCGAGCACCGATCGCTGCGTGGCCGGGCCGGCGACCTCGAGCTGCACCTCGCCGCCGACGTGCGCCAGCGTGCGCAGAGGGGCTGGGAGCACGACCCTGATCATGGCAGTGTCTGGACCTCGACGCTCACGACGGCCGGAAGGTCACGGACGATGGGCGCCCAGGTGTCGCCGGCATCGGACGACGCATACACCTGACCGCCGGTGGTGCCGAAATACACGCCGCAGGAATCGAGCGAGTCGACCGCCATCGCGTCGCGCAATACGTTCACATAGCAGTCGCGCTGCGGCAGGCCGTTCGTGAGCGGCTCCCAGTCATTTCCACCCGTCCGGCTGCGGTACACTCGCAGCTTTCCCTCGAGCGGATAGTGCTCGCCGTCGCTCTTGATCGGCACCACGTAGACGGTGTCGGGCTCGTGCGCGTGAACGTCGATCGCAAATCCGAAGTCGGTCGGGAGATTTCCGCTGACCTCGTGCCAGGATTCGCCGGCGTTGTCGCTGCGCATCACGTCCCAGTGCTTCTGCATGAACAGGACGTTAGGGCGCGATGCGTGCATCGCGATGCGGTGCACGCAATGACCGACCTCGGCCGTCGGGTCGGGGATGTGCTCGGAAACCAGGCCACGGTTGATCGGCTGCCAGGTCTTGCCGGCGTCGTCGGTGCGAAAGGCGCCGGCGGCGGATATGGCGACGAAGATCCGATCGTGATTGCTCGGGTCCAGGAGGATGGTATGCAGGCACATTCCACCCGCGCCCGGCTGCCAGCGGGGTCCCGAGCCGTGGCCGCGCAGTCCGGAGAGCTCTTCCCAGGACTGTCCGCCGTCGCTCGAGCGGAAAAGTGCGGCGTCTTCCACCCCCGCATAGACGGTATCCGGATCGGTCAGCGACGGCTCGAGATGCCAGACCCGCTTGAATTCCCAGGGATGCGGCGTTCCGTCGTACCACTGGTGGGTGCCGGGAACGCCGTCGTACACGAACTTGTTGCCGACGGCCTCCCACGTCTTGCCGCCGTCGCTCGAGCGCTGAATCATCTGTCCGAACCAGCCGCTGGATTGCGAGGCGTATAGCCGGTTTGGGTCGACGGGCGAGCCCTTCAAGTGATAGATCTCCCAGCCCGCGAAGTGGGGGCCGCTGATATCCCAGTGCTGGCGCTTGCCGTCGGACGTCAGGACGAAGGCGCCTTTGCGAGTCCCGGCCAGTACGCGTACCCCACTCATCCATCTCTCCTTTCCATATCTCAGGCTTCTATTAGCCATCGCAGTGGCAGCAGCCTGTCAGTTCGAGTGTAGCAACCATGTCGCCCGGCCGAAACTGGCCTCGCGCCGCACCGTCGCCAGGTCGGGGATCTGCCGTCGCCGTGGCTCGGCGCCTGCGATTAAGGACGTGCGAAGTCGTGAGCGAACGTGACATGCCGCGATTATATACCCTAATGGGAATATTTCAAGGATTGAGGATCGGGAGTGCCCGACTCGGCGGGGGCGCGCGGAGCTGGCAAGGAACGCAACGCGGAAGCGGTCCTTGGGTGGCCGGGCGCTTGTCGCGAGCCTGACCTCGAAGTCTTCTGTGCTCAGAACAATCGAGCTCGCCGAAGTATGGGAACGCTGCCCTTGTTATTTCAGCCCGTGTGTGGCATAATTGTATGCGCAGGAGTTTGTCGAAAATGGCGATGGCTCCCGTGAAATCTCCTGTGAATCTTGTCGGATGACTCGATGAAGGGCAACCCGGTTTGACGGGGGGCTCGTTGAAGAGTAAGCCGCGCGGCCGCGTACCCGAGGGTGTGCGGCCGCGCCGGCTTTTTTGCTGACGAAGGCGAGTCCGTCCCGTTGCGCCCGAAAAGGCGTTGATGAAGGGCGCAATTCGCCAGAGCGCGATGACGGACGTCATCGCCCTTCGATGTTGCAAGGAATTCTGCACAAACAAAGCCCCGTCAACCTCAAAGGAAAATCAAACCATGGCCACGACGACGAAAGACTCGGCATCGGCGGCGAAAGACAAGCGCACTCCGTCCGAGTACCACCACAAGGCAGCCGCCCATCACTCCGCTGCCGCTCATCACCACCTCGAGGCGGCCCACCACCACGAGATGGGCGAGCACGCACCGGCCAAAAAGCACTCTGAGGCAGCGCATCGCCACAGCGGGCAAGCTCACAAGCAAGCCACCCGCGCGCATGAAGAATCTAGCAAGTGATGATATGTTGACTAATGTACCGTTCGCAGGCGCCGCGGGGTGCTCGCTCGCAAGACGCGACTCGTCTCGGGCCTCCTTCACGCTGCGAAACTGCGGCCGCGACCCGACTGCCGGCGCAGGGCAAACGATCGTGATCGTTCTGGTCGTGCGGTGATCCGCGCGACTTGTGGTCGGCGGCGCGCTCTCCCCGGGATCTGACGCATGATATGGTATGAGATCGCAGGCGATTGGCAGCAATTCACCGCCATGGTGAAGGAAAAGTGGGGAAACCTGACCGAGGCGGACCTGACGACCTTCGGTGGGAAGCGCGAGCAGCTCTCGAGCCTCCTCCAGAAAAAGTACGGGTACGCGAGGGAGGAAGCGGAGCGCCAGATCAACGAGTTTTCAAGCGCTTCCAAAGTATAGGCCCCCGGGCCGCTGCGCCGAGCGGGGGTGACCGGGCGCAAGGTGTTGTGGCGCGACCAATCGCCAGGTCTGTCCTGCGTGCGGTGCTCCGACCATGGAGCACGCGGCGGCGAGATTGGACGACGCGAACGGACGGAAGCCGACGGTTCAGGAGGTCGGCCTTTTCTTGCCATCGCGGATGCGAGGTGCTTCGGTCAGCGTGAACAACACGACCTCCTCGCCGGTCACGGTGCTGACGTCATGGTGCAGGCTCTGCACTTTGATGCCTGTGATCTCGTGGACCATCGCCTCCATGAGCGGCCGCGCGGTTTCGATGAGATGAGTCCGCACTTGCTTCAGAAGGTCTCTACCTTTCTCGGCTGGCAGCGACCTCGCCAGATGCTGTTCCGCCGCGGTCAAGACGCCTTGAAGCCGGACCACCACAAGGTCATCGATCAAGTGCGCACGAATATCTTTGGGCCCACGGCCCATGTACTCTTGCTCGAAGTGCGTGATCCCTTCGCAGATGGCCGATTCGATTTCGCCCTGCGTCTTCATGGTGACCTCGAGCGCGGCCATTTGCCGGTCTGTAACCAGGCGATTGGTCGGTTCGGAATGGCGAACGTGCCGGAATCGTCCGTCCCAGATCCCTCCGGGCGAGATCATACCAAAAACCGAAACAATTCTCTTGCTATTTCCGCGCGGCTTCGCACAATGTAGGGGCGAGCGGGGGGCCCGCGGAACGGGCAGCCAGCTCCGATAAAAATCTGAACGAATGTCGTCGGACGACTAGATAAAGGGCATCCCGGCTGCGCCGGGGGGCTCGTTCGAGAGTATGCCGGCGTGGTCGAATACCCGAGGGTGTTCTGCCACGCCGGTTTTTTTTGCTTCTGGGTGCGCGAGACGGTCGCCGGCGCGCGTGGAGAATCCGATGCAGAAGACCGGTTCAACCACAGCGCAGCAGATTGCTCTCGCGGCCGCAAGATTCGAACGGCAGCGAACCGGGCACGCGCCGAAATCCGTGACGGTTGTTCTGAGCGAAGACACGCTGGTGGTCACGCTGCACGGGGCTTTGTCAGCGGCCGAGACGGACCTGGCCAAGACGCCAGCCGGGGCGGCCCAAGTGCAGGAGTTTCACCGCCAGTTATTCACCGATTCCTGCGACACGCTACGGCAAGAGATCGCACGAATCACGGGCGTGGCGGTGCGCGAAGCGACCGCCGAAGTCGAGCCAGCGACTGGCACCGTTGTGCATGTCTTCACGACCGGCACCATGGTGGAGGTGTTCCTGCTGGCTCGAAGTCTGCCGACGGAGACATGGAGCGGGAGTGGGCCAATTGATTTATGACGAATCATCGCGGAGGTGGAACATGCTGGTGCTATCGAGGAAGAGCCGGGAATCCGTCGTGGTGGGAGCCTCAGGCGCCCTTGAGCCAATGCTCAAGGTGACGGTCCTCGAAATCAAGAACGATCGCGTGCGGCTTGGATTCGAGGCTGATTCCGGAATCCCCGTTCACCGTTCGGAGGTCTGGGAACGAATTCGCGCCGGCGAAGGTCCGGCCGCTGCCGGAGCAGACTCGGCGGCGCAGGCCGTGGGATGAGGCCTGGAGCTCGATCGCCAGCGCGATTTGACTTGCAGGACCGAGCAGAAACACAAATTCAGGCCGCAGAATGCAAGTGTCTGGGGAGAGCCACGTCAGGCCAGAGCTTGCAAGAGCGCCGCGGCCTCGACGAGGTCTGGCGTCGTGAATCCTTCCGTGTAGGAGCCGTAGACGGCCGCCATCAAGCGCGGGCGTCGTCGCCGCGGCCTTGCCGCTGCCACAGACGGGCGAGACTCATGGTGGCCCGCAGTTCCCACCCCTTGCTCTGCTGCCGCCGGGCTGTCTCGATGGCCTGGCGGAAGCAGTCAAGGGCGGCGGCCATCTGGTCAAGGGACTCGGCCAGCAACAACTCGCCCGTGAGACGGTGCAGCTCTGCTTCGTGGCAACGGTCATCGTTTTTCTCGGCGACCGCCAGCCCTTCGTGGAGCGCCTGGCGGGCGTCATCGAAGCGCCCGCACTGCGTGTAGGCATCCCCCAGCATACTGAGGTAATACGGAACACGCACCGCGGCGCCCGTGGCCCGGAAGGCGGCAAATCCCTTGACCAGAATTGGCAGCGCTTCCTCGTGCCCGCCCTGCAGGAGCATCGCCGCCCCCTTGTGGAGCGTTCCCAGTGCGTGCCAGAGCTGAAACCCGTGTTCGGTGCCGATCGCGATCTCTTCCTCGGCCGCCCGCTCGACCTCGGCTCCGAGCCGGCAGTAATGGTAGAGAACAGCCGTGAAATCCACGGCATGGCCGAGGCTAAACGCGTGGCCGATCGTTCGAGCCAGCTCGTGCGTCTCGCGATCAAGCCTCAGGGCCTGGTCCGGGTAGCCAAGCTGCCATAAGGCCACCGCAAGATAGCAACGGTGGGTCACGCCCGCGTTATGGCCCGTATGGGCGGCCCAAAACTTGGTGCGCTCACGGTCGTCGTAATCGGCCACTGCCTTCTCGCAGCAAGCGCGGGCATCGGAGAACTGGGCACGGTAAAACATCGTGGCGCCCAGCATGAACAACGCTTCCATCAGACTGCCGGGTTCGTTCATGCGCTCGGCGAGCGCCATCCCGTCCGCGGCGAGGCCGGCGGACGGGCGCAGATCCCCGCGCACGAGGTGCCATTCCCAGTTGCCCAGCATGATTCCGAAGAGCTGGGGCTCGTCCCCGATCTGTTGACAGAGCTCGCGGGCGCGGAGCAGGATCGGCCCAACTTCAGGCGCGGCGTAACCGCGGACCGCGATGTAGGCGGGACCGAGCGTGGTGAGGATTCGGAGCTTCTGGTCGTCGTGCTCGCGCGACTCGCGCCAGCGTTTCCACCAGAGCGAGGGCTTTGGTTAAATGCCCGATCGCTTCGGTCTCGGCCGCTCGCTCCCGCGACCGCAGCCCCGCCTTGAGCCAGTAGCCGACCGCCTTCTCGTTGAGCCCAGCCTCGGTGAAGTGGTGGCCCAGCAGTTCTGGCTGCGTAAGGGCGGTCTGCGGGAACCGGGCTTCCAGCACCTCGGCGATCCGCCGGTGGAACTGTTGCCGCTTGTTCTTCACGAGGGCGTTATAGAGCGCGTCTTGCAGGAGGGCATGCCTGAACACGTAAGTGCATCGTGGCGGCCGGCCCTTGGGATAGAGAATCTCCGCTTGCACCAGCTTGGCGAGCTCTGCCTGGAGCGTCGACTCGTCCACGGTCGCGGCGGCGGCGAGCAGCTCGTAGCCGAACTCGCGGCCGAGCGCCGCGACGAGCTGCGCCACTTCACGGTCGCCCTCCAGGCGGTCCAGTCGGGCCATGACCAGGTCCTGGAGCGACGCCGGGATCTCGTGGGCGATCAAGGCTTTGACCCGCTCGCTGTCTTCCCCGGCATCTTCCAGCGCGCCCGACTCTTGCACCATCTTCGTGAATTCTTCGACGAACAGCGGCACGCCGCCGGTCCGGTCGTAGATTTCGTCGAACAGTGCTTCGGGAAGGGTGCCCTGCGTCCTCTTGCGCATCACGTCGCCAACCTGGCGCCGCGTGAGGCGGTTCAGGGCCAGGCTGGTCTGGTGGGCGACTGCCGGCCATGGCGTCTGGAACTCGGGGCGAAAGGTGAGCAAGGTCAGGACACGGTCGTGCAGACCTTCGGCGAGGAACTGCCCCAGGAACTCCAGGGTGGACGCGTCGACCCAATGCAGGTCCTCGACGACAAACAGGACCGGCCGGCGCTCCGGAGTAAGCGCGCATCCACTCTCGCAACGCCCGAAATGTCTCATCCCGTTCCCGGGCCGGCGACAGACCCAAGGGCGGGAAGCGGTCGTCCGGTGGAAGCGACAGGAGTGACGCGAACAGCGGCACGATGTCGGGCTGCGCCAGGTCGTAGTCTCTCAGGTGGCGGACCAGCCGGTCGAATCGGTCGGAAGCCGCCTCGTCGCGACCGAAGCCGAGAAACCGCTCGAAGAAGTCGATGACCGGGTAGAGGCCGCTGTTCTGGTGGTGAGGCGAACAGCGCCACTCGATGACGGGCGAGCCCAGTGCGGCATGCAGGCTGGCCGACGACGGGTGCGGGGCGGCCTTGCCCGCGGTCACCGGCCTGCTCCCGGACATGCTGCTTGATCGTGTACACCAGCCGCGACTTGCCCAGGCCCGGCTCGCCGATGAACAACACGACCTGGCCCATGCCCTCCTGGGCCTGCTCCCAGCGGTCCTTCAGCAGGCTGACCTCATGGTCGCGGCCGGTCAGCGGCGTGAGCCCCGCCCGCTCCGCGACCTCCATGGGGTTCACGATCTTCGCCGAGTCCCTGCACCAGGAAGAGCTCGACGGGCTGCGAGACCCCCTTGACCTTGCGGTAGCCGAGGCTCGTGCAGTCGAAATGGCCGCGGATCAACCGGTGCGTGGCCGCGGTGATGACGATCTGGCCGGGCTCGGCGACGTCCTCCAGCCGGACCGCCACGTTGCGGGCCTCCCCTACCAGTGAGACTGCATCTTCCCCGCTCTCCACGACGGCCGGCCCGGTGTGGATGCCGACCCACGGATTCAGCTCCAGCTCGTGCTCGCGGCGGAGCCGCACGCCAAGGGCCTCCATCTCCTCGAGGATGCCGAGGCCGGCCCGTGCGGCGCGTCGTGCGGCGTCCTCGTGGGCCACCGGGTAGCCGAAGCATGCCAGCAGCCCCTGCTCGTTACATTGCACGACGGTGCCTTCGAACGGGCAGCACGGCCTGCTCGCAGGCCCGCTGGAAGGCGCTCAGCACCTCGGACTGGTCCTCCGCGTCGCGGTCTTCCAGGTACGCCTCGGACTCGAACAGGTCGCAGCCGCAGACCAGGACGGACACCTGCCGACGCTCAGCCTCGCGGGCGCGGCGGCTGGACGAGGAAGGCGTGAGGGCGCTCTGCCGAGACAAGAGTGGTCGTGCCGCATAGCAACCCGCTCGGCGGCGCTTCGTCCCAGGATGGCCGGGATGGCGGCGGCGTGGCCGGTCCGGCGGTCGAACTGAGCCACGCGCCGCAGGTCGTCGGCGAAGTCCGCCGCGGTGGTGTAGCGGTCTTGCAGCACGCTTCGCCAGCGCCTTGAGGCAGACCCTCTCCAGCTCGGGCGGGATCTCGCGGGCGAGCTGGCGCGGGGGCTGCGGCTCGTCGTCGCGCACCTGCCGCAGCAGCTCGCGGGTATTGCTCGCCCGGAACGGCAAGCGGCCGCAGAGCATCTCGTACAGCACCACGCCCAGGCTGTAAATGTCGGTGCGGCCGTCGATCCGGTGCGCCGTGCCGGCGACCTGCTCAGGCGCCATGTAGGCCGGGGTGCCGGAGACGACGCCGAGCTCGGAGCCGCCTGCCCCCGCCTCGTCGAGGCCGAGCCCGAAGTCCACGAGGACGGGGCCGCGTTCCGGGGTGAGGATGATGTTCGCCGGCTTGACGTCGCGGTGGACGATGAGCCGGGCGTGGGCGTGGGCCAGGGCGTCGGCCACTGCCGCCGCGATCCGGGCCGCCTCCGGCCAGGCCGGACGGTGTATCCGCCAGCCACCGGCCGAGGTCGGGGCCGTCGAGGAAATCCGAGACGATGTAAACCTGTCCCCCGTCGAGGCCGACGTCATGGACCGCCACGATGCCGGGGTGGCTCAACTGGGCGAGCCTGCGCGCCTCCTGGAGGAATTGCTCCGCCTCGGCTGGCGGCGCCTCCGGGCCGCCTCGGAGGACCTTGATCGCCACAGGACGGTCGAGCTGCGTGTCGTGGCCGAGGTACACCGCGCCGAAGCCGCCGGCCCCCACGGAGTTCCGCACCTGGTAGCGGCCGAAGGCGGCCGGAGGGGCCGGCGGCGTCCCTCTTCGTCGCCGGCTCGGCCGGCGGACCCGGCGTCAAGTTCGCGGTCGGACCCGACTCGCTCGCTGGGCTCCGCCGGGCTGACGGCCGGGCTTGGAAGCGGAGGATCCGACTTCACGGTGACATCGCCCGAGGGCTCGTCTGGGTAAGGCTTACCCGTTGGGTGCAATGCCGTTTCCTCCTCGCGTCTCAGGGCGGCTGTTGGCGCCGATCGCGGGAATTGAGGGCCGAGCGCCTGGGCGGGGCCTGACGGTTGGAAATCCGCATGCAGAGAATCGGCGGACCGGGGATCTCCGCCGGACCCTATCCTAGCAGTATCGATCGATCCCCGCGAGAGCCGAGCCGACCCATCGCTTGCGACAAAGACCCGCAGTTAAACAAGGACCGGCGGCCGAGGGCATGAGTCCAGCCCGGTGTTCATCCGGACCGTCGGACCGATTTCGCCGATTATTCCCTGGACGTAGGAATTCAGTCCGGGTCCAATACATAACACAATAAAGCCGTTCGCTGTCCGCGATGAGGGAGGCGCTCGGCGATCTGCAAGACCTCGGTCCCCGTTGGCAGCGTGATCTTCCCTCCTCCTTCGCAACCCCGCGGCAAGAGACATTCACAATCATGAAGGCGCTCAAGCTCGCGAGCGTGTTTCTCAGCGTCACGGCGTTTAGCACTTTGTCGGCGGCTGTGCCAGCGGCGCGGGCGAGCCGGAGAAGCCCGACGCGTTCCAGCGGCAGGTCATGCCGCTTCTCGAGCGTTACTGCGTCGACTGCCACATGAACGGCGAGTCGGAGGCGGGGATCGCCCTCGATCGCTTCGCCAATCAAGAGGCGGCCGTCAAGGACGGCAAGATCTGGATCCGCGTGCGGGATGCCATTGCAGGGACGCATCATGCCGCCGGCCGACGAGCCCCAGCCATCGATCGAAGAGCTGGACAGGATCGTCGCGCTGGATCGAGAACGACTTCCTGGCCGCTCAGTGTGCAAAGCAAGCCAGCTCGGCGCCGGTCGTGATGCGGCGGCTGAATCGGCACGAGTACAACAATACGATTCGCGACTTGCTCGGCCTGGATCTCCACCTCGCGGATGCCTTTCCCGCCGACGATATCGGGTTCGGCTTCGACAACGTCGGCTCCGCGCTCAATATCTCGCCCGTTCATGTCGAGAAGTATCTCGACGCCGCCGAAGTCGCCCTGCAGCAAGGCGATCGTCTTGCCCGACGCCGCCGGATTGCTCGCCCGCCGAGTTGATCGGCCTGAAGACCTATCCGCTCCCGCCCGACGAAGCCGGTCGAGTTCAAGCACTCGCTGAAGCCCGGACGGTACCTGGCCGACTTCAGCCTGGTGCGGGTGGGAATCGCCGAATCCGTCCCGCCGCCCAGGCTGGTGATCGGCTTTGGCAAGGACCGTCGGACCGTGGACGCCGTGCGCGTGCAGGACGAGACGGTCGTCTATCGCTACTGGCTCACGGTCGCCGAGGGGGACAACCTGGTCCACGTCGAGCTCGCCCCCGGCCAGGCAGAGGGCGCCGAACGTCGTCAGGCCCAAGGAGCTGGCCGCCAACGTCAGCGGCGACAAGCGCTACGGCAACGAAATCGGGCTGCACGTCGACTCGATGGTCGTGCGCGGGCCCGGTCGTCGTCAAGACCGAACAGCTTCCCGAGTCGCATCGGAAAATCCTGTTTCGCACGCCCGACTTACGGCGATCAATCGCGGCTCGATTGTGCCCGCGAGGTGATCGCTCGGTTCGCCGAACGGGCATTTCGGCGGCCGGTCCAGCCGGACGAAGTCGAACGAGTTCTCCGGATCTTTCGCCTGGCCCACGACCGGGGCGAGAGCTTTGAACGCGCCGTCCAGCTCGCCCTCACGACGGTGCTCGCCTCGCCCCGGTTCTTGTTTCTGGTCGAACCCGAAGAGGCGCACGAAGATCGCCCGCTTGACCGAGTTCGAGCTGGCCAGCCGGCTCTCGTATTTTCTCTGGAGCAGCATGCCCGACGACGAGCTGTTCCGCGAGGCACGCGAGAAAACGCTGCGGTCCAATCTCCGCCGGCAGGTGGTCCGGATGCTCGATGACCCCAGGTCCGACGAGTTCGTCGAGAACTTCGCCGGCCAGTGGCTGCAGCTCCGCAAGCTGGCGGGCGTGGCTCGCGACAAGGACCTCTTCCGCGGCTTCGACGACACGTTGCGGGACGCGATGCGGCAAGAGACCGAGCGGTTACTTCGCCTACATCCTGCGCAACAATCGCAGCGTGCTCGAACTGATCGATTCCGACTACACGTTTGTCAACGAGACGCTGGCGCGGCATTATGAGATCGAAGGGGTCAAGGGTCGCGAGTTTCGGCGGGTGGCTCTGACGGATCGGCGGCGGGGCGGCGTGCTTGACGCAGGCGAGCATCCTCACGCTGACGTCAAACCCGAACCGGACGTCTCCGGTCAAGCGCGGTCAGTGGATCTTGCAGCAGATTCTCGGGACGCCTCCGCCGCCTCCGCCGCCGGAAGTCGCCAAGCTCGATGAAAGCCCGCAGGCCGCCGAAGCCGCCTCGCTGCGCGAGCGGATGGAGCTGCACCGGACCAAGCCCGAATGCGCATCGTGCCACCAGCAGATGGATCCGCTGGGCTTTGCCCTGGAGAATTACGACGCGGTGGGGCGGTTGGAGGACCATGGACGGCGAATTCCCGATCGATCCGTCGGGCGAGCTGATCGGCGGACGCAAGTTTGCCGACGTCAAGGAACTGAAGCAGCTCCTGGGGTCGACGGCCGCGACAGAAATTTGCGAGGTGTCTGGTCGAGAACATGCTAACCTATGGCCTGGGACGAGGGCTGGAAGCCTACGATTACTGTACGGTCGAGGACATCCGCGAGCAGCTCGCCGCCAACGATTACCGGATTCGCAACATCATCTTCGGGATCGTGGAAAGCAGAGCGTTCCAGAATCGGGGCGTCGCCCGATGATGATCGATCGGTTCGCCTACCGTCGGACTCGCAACCTCGGGTCCGCCATGACGAAATCGCCCGCCGTTCTCGTGTCGATGAGGGGAAAGATGAGATGACGATGAACGTGACCCGCCGAACGCTGCTCCGCGGCATGGGAGCCGCCCTGGCGCTGCCGTGGCTGGAGAGTCTGCCCGGCCGTCGCCCGCGCGGCCGCGAAGTCGTCGCAAGCCGCCGGTCCGGATGTGCTTCTGGTACGTTCCCAACGGCGTGCACCTGCCTACCTGGTTCCCGAAGCACGAGGGAACGCTCGTCGACTTGCCCGAGACGCTCCGGCCGCTCTCGTTCGCCCGCGAGTATCTCAACTGCTTCCACGGCTTGACGCACAACACGGCCCTCACCAACGGCGACAGCGAAGGATGCGGCCACGGCCAGGGGTCGGCGAGCTTTCTGACCGGCGCCCAGGCCTACAAGACGCAGGACGCCGTTCGCGTCGGTATCTCCGCCGACCAGCTCTACGCGCGCCACGTCGGCAACGAGACCCGGTTTCCCAGCCTCGAGCTCGGCTGCGAATCGGCCCGCTCGGGAAACGCGTTCGGCTACAGCGGGACCTACAAGACGCACATCTCCTGGCGCACGCCCGACGTCTCCCGCCCCTTACGAGATGAATCCCAAGCTGGTTTTCGACCGCCTGTTCACCAAGGGAAGCACCAGCCTGACGCAGGCCACGGTCGGCCGATCGCGACTTTTACCGCAAGAGCATGATCGACTACGTGCTGGACGACGCCAACCGCGTCCGCGACCGGGTCGCCAAGACCGATCAGCGCAAGCTGGACCAGTACTTGACCGGCGTCCGCGAGGTCGAGCGCCGCATCCAGCATGCCTCGGCCGACGGTGCGAGCTTCCGGGAGCCGATTTCGAGCGACCCGCGGGCATCCCGGAAGACTTCGACGAGCATCTGCGGCTGATGTGCGACCTGATGGTGCTGGCGTTCCAGACCGACAGCACCCGCGCCTCCAGCTTCATGGTCACCAAGGAAGCCACCGACCGCAACTATCCGTGGCTGGGCTTCACCGACGGGCACCACGAGCTCTCGCACCACGCCGGCGAGGAGGAGAAGAACCGCAAGCTCCGCGAGATCGACCGCTACCATGTTTCGATCCTGGCTACATGATCGAAAAGATGATGACCATCGAGGAGGCGGACGGGACGACGCTGCTCGACAATTCGATGGTCCTCTACGGCAGCGGGATCAGCGACGGCGACCGTCACGACCACGTCAACCTGCCGGTCATCGTGCTGGGCAAGGGCGGAGGCACGCTCCGCGCCGGGCAGCACCTGAAGTGCCGCGCCCGAGACGCCGATGTCCAACTTGCTGCTGGCGATGCTCAACAGGCGAACGTGCCCGTCGATCGCTTCGGCGACAGCACCGAGCTGCTGTCCGGGCTGCTCACGTGACCGGTTGGTCCTCGCTCGTCCACCGCGATCGGCGAAGTCGAATTCGTTCGACCGCGAAGACACCCCGCATCGGCCTGCATCCGGCAGACGATCCAAGCACCCTCGAATTGAGCCGCGGATTGTGAGAGAGTGTTCCTTTATGACAACCTCGCATACGCGTCATGAAGGAGAATCGCAGTGGGGTTTCGTAAGCTGAACTGGGCACTGCTTGCGGTCATCCTCTGCGCAGGGTTAGCTGCGTACGCGCCCGCCCAGGACGCGCCAGCGCCGGCTCGCGCGGAGACCTTGATCGAGAACTTGCGAGACAAGGCTGTGGACGTGCGCCGCAGCGCGGCGAACCGAATTCGCATGTCCGACAGCGGGGTCCAGCAGAAGGCGTTGCCGGTGCTGATCGATCTGCTGATGAAGGAGAAAGACGGTCAAGTACGATTGGCGGTGCTCGATACTGTCACCGCATTGGCCCCGGCGCCGCGACGGCCGTTCCGGCTCTCGTTCACACCTTGAAGACAGCTTACGGAGGCCAGCGAGACGAGGAACAGCACCAGGATTATCGCTCGGCGATTGCGCTGGCGGCGATCGGTAAACCGGCGGTCGAGGGGCTGCGCGGTCTGCTGAAAGGATCGAAGGACGGCGTGCGTGCGGAAGTGGTGATGGGCCTGGGTCGGATCGGACCCGAGGCGGACGCGGCGATCCCCGAGTTGGTCGCCTTGCTCGCAGACAAGAATGAGCGGATCCGGCGGGAAGCGTCTCTGCGCTCGGGCGGATCGGGACGGCCGCGGTCGGGCCGCTCTGCGCCGCCGCGTCGGACAAGGATGCGGTCATCCGCGCGTCGGGCGGTCGAGGGACTCGGCTACGTGCCGGCGCCGAGCGATCAGGTGCGGCAGGCCGTCCTCAACGGTGCGCGCGACAAGTCGCCCGAGGTTCGGGCGGCCGCGGTGAAGTCGCTGGCAAGGGTCGCGCCGGCCGCGGACACTCTGCTCGGGATCCTCCCGGAAATCCTTGGCGACGAGGACGAAGCGGTCCGGCTGGCAGCGATTGACTTGCTGGTCGAGCGCCGGGCTTTTGGCGCCGCTTTCGCCCCGGCTGGAATCGCTGTTGACCGGCAAGCACGACGGAGTCGCGCGGCACGCGGCATTCCTGCTGGGCAAGCTCGGACCGGAGGCAGCTCCCCGGCTGATTGATGCCCTCGCCCGGGAGAATAGCCGCATCGATCAGATTGCGGAGGCCCTGGCGCAGAGCGGCCGGCCGGTTGTGGCATCGCTCGGCCAGGCTGTCAAAGCACCGTCGCCTCGCGTACGTCGAGGCGCCGCGCCTGGCGCTGGGGCAGATTCGCCCCGTGGCCCCGGGGACCGCGCAGCAGCTGGCGGCCGGCCTGCAGGACGCCGACCTCGATGTCAAAGTCGCTTGTCTTGCCGCTATCGGGTACCTCGGCCCGCGCGCCGGCGAATCCGTGCCGGCCGTGCGTGCCTTGCTTCGAGACAAATCTGCGAAGATCCGAAGCGAGGCGATCGCGATCCTGTGCAAGTCAGCACCACGCGACGACCGGCTGCTCGGTGATCTGTCGGCCATGCTCGATGACCCCGACGAGGAAGTGCAGCGGCGCGCGATTGACGCCATCGGATTCATGGGTCCAAAGGGCAAGGTGGCGCTGCCGGTCGTGATCGGGAAGCTCAACAGCAAGAATCCCGAGCTACGCCTCGCGGCCGTCGAGTTGATCGGAAGCCACGGCCAGGCCGCCGGCGCGGCGGTCCCGGCGCTCTGTGCATTGCTTGGTGATCCGTCGCCGCGAATCCAAACGATCGCCGTGCAAACCCTCGGAAAGCTGGGAAAGGCCGGACAACCCGCGCTTCGAGCGGCTGACGCCATTGCTCGCAGCCGAACAGGTCGAAGTCCGGGAGGCGACCGCACTCACGCTCGGAAGCCTGGAGCTTGACGCCCAAGTGATCAGGCCGCACCTTGCCCGGGCGCTCCGCGACGAGAAGCAGGAGGTGCGCCGCGCCACGATGCGGGCGATTCAGCGACTGGGTCCGCAAGGAACAATCTTCGTCCCAGATATCATCATGCTGGCGGAGAGCAAAGAGAATCTCAGGTCGGTCGAGCGAATGCTGCGACGTTTTGAGCGCCGAGGTCCGGACGTGAGGTCGCTGCCCGAGCTCGTCAAGCAACTCGATCACAAGCAGGACAGTGTCCGTCTGCTGGCGATCAAGTTCCTGGCGCTTGCCGGTCCGAGCGCGAAGGACGCGATCCCCGCCCTGGAGCGGATGCGCGAAGATCCGAGCGCCGAAGTCCGCAAGCAGGCGGCGGCGGCATGCGAACAGATCAAGACGAATGCCCCAGCGGGCCAGCCCAAGGACCGCCCGCGCAAAAGCATCGAGCGCGTAGAGCACGGGCGCGGCAGCCGCTGGGTTCGCTCCGATCAGCTCGCGCCAATCCTGGATCGCGCCGCGAACGCTCGTTCAGCGGCGAACTCGCCGCGCCGGCTTCGCCGGGGCCGTCTTTGAGGCACCCTCGCCCACTCTCCAGAACCGCTCAATCATCGCGTAGCCGACGGGGTCGTACTGTTTCAGCTCCGACCGGTTGAACGGCTGGTAGTTGCAGCCCACAAAGTACATGGCGGTGAGCTCGGCGAAGTACTCGAGCTGGTTGGTCGTCGCGTATGCGGCGTCGAGCATCTTTCCGTCGACGTCCTTGACCTTGCGGTAGAGTCCGTGCTCCGTCGCGTTGTTGTAGGCACCCACGATCTCGGGCTCGTTCTCGGGCCAGTTTTCCAGTTGATAGGCATGGCCGTACTCGTGCATGACCGCCTTCAAAGCCCACAGGTCGGTGAGATCAATATAATTTTGGGCACAGTAGAGGACCATGCTGTCTCCCCAGCGGGGGTCGAGCTCGAGATGGTGCGGAGGCTGTGATTGAATGCGGACCGACGACCCGCCTGGTCTTGCCAGATGTCGAAAAAGGCTTTGTCTGCGTGTGCCGATTGACCGTGGGTGTTTGCGTCTGGTTCCAGCCAAGACGTACACATCATTGTATCAGTCGAAAGTCGCCGTCGAACCAGCTTCTCAAGATCGGACACGCACTTTCCGAGCCGAGAATCCGCGAACGGGCCAATCTTCAACTGGTGTCGGAACTGGCGACAGACTGGTTTGCGTGCGCCAGGTCGCGATGGGTTTGAGGCGCTCGCGGGGACGAGCGTCACGCATGGCCGGCCGGCGCGGGGAAGCAGGTGCGCGACGATCGGGGCGCGAATGACTGCAGGGAGGGGTCGGCCAGCGCGTACCGCGGAAAGGCCAGGCGGCTGGGCGAATATTGGGCGAGCTCCTGCGAATAACTTCGCGGCGGCGGTGCCCATGCTGCGCTTCGCAAGAACTGATTCTTCACGAAGGATTGCGATCATGGCGTCCGAACGATTTGTCCCGGGTGACGAGAGCAACCGGGAGCGCGGCGATGAATTTCGGTCCGGGCGGCGGAACTGGGGCCGATGGTGGGAAAATAGCGAGACTTGGGACGCCGAGCGCTGGAAGACAATGGCCTCGGCCTGGGCGTCGATGTGGCACGATGCCGCCGATCGGACGCGCGCGAACCTGCGGGCAGCAGGGGCGACCAGCACATGTCCTTACTGCGCCGAGGAGATCAAGGCGGCGGCGATCCTGTGCAAGCACTGCGGGATCTGGCTGACCACGCCTCCCGAAACAATTCCACATGCATACGGGCCGCCGCGGCGGTTGACGCGATCGAGTGTTGACTCGATGGCTGCCGGCGTCCTGGGCGGTCTGGGGCGTTTCTTTGGAGTCGACCCCACCTGGATTCGGATGGTCTATGCGCTGGCGACGGTGTTCACGGCGTTCATTCCCGGCATCGTTGTCTACGGGATTCTGGCGCTCGTGATCCCCAGCGACATTCCGCAGAAGGGCCCAAGCGTGGAATGACCTTACAGCCACGCACGACCGATTCCGTCAGCTCTCAATCGGTTTTCGACATGGATCGTTGCTGATCATCCGACCGGTTGCACCGCGAAACCCCTTGGCGCGAAAGGGGTTGTCGTCTCACACATCCCGCGCGGAACCGCCCGGGCGCATGCGCCGTGCCACGGTGACCATCCAAACGCACGGTCGACTACGCTGTCGCGCGAATCCGGGCGACGGGCGAACGATCGGCGCTCGCGTTCCCCCGAAGCGTGCCTCGGTCGCGTCGCGCCGAGAGGCATCCGATGCGGGTTAACTCCGCGCGGCGAGACGGGCTTGGCGATGGCACGGACGCTGTTCGAGCGCGCCCGCGGCGAACAGCATCCGTGTGCGCCGGATTGCCCTCTTGACGACGAACTAAAATGTGAGACGTGCGTAGACCTGAAAGTGGTCGCTGGGCTCCTGGAGGATTTGCGGCCGGGGTGAGCCGCCGAGGGAGTCCAGCAGCGTGCCGGCGGCGGCGATGAGCGTCTCCATCAACCAAACGTCTGTCGCGAGTAACACAATTCGCCCGATGAGGAGTGTGCATCAACTCCGATGCTCAAGGAATCTGTTCCGTGCGAGGTGAAGGAGCTGCTGGAGAACCAGCAGCTCAACGGCGTCCCCGTCTTGCTCTCCACATCCAGCGACCTGTCGTTAACAGGTGATCTGCGCGGACACTGGATCGTCGTCACTGGCAAGCACCTGGCGGTTGTCGCAGACGGCGCCCAGCCTCGACTGGTGAACCACTTTGCGCTCTCGCGTGTGGAAAAGTTCCGCACGCATGGCGCAATCGGCTCGGGGTTTCTGCAGGCGTACGTCGACGACGCCTGGGTCGATGTCGCGCGTTACTCGAACACGCTGGCGACCACGTTTCACAAGCTAGCCGACAAGCTGGAAGACCTTCGCAAGACAGGCGAGGTCGCGTTTCACCCGGAAGAGCAACAGGATCGATCTCACTGCCCGAAATGCGGTATACGGCTATCGACGGCTGGTGAATCGTGCCCGCGGTGCGTGCCGCGGAAGGCGATTGTCGCCCGGCTATGGCAGCTATTGCGGCCGCAATGGCCCAAGGCTCTGGGGATGTGCGGGCTGATGCTGGTCGGGGTGGCGATGGAGCTTGCGCCTCCGAAGCTCCAGCAGTACTTAGTCGACGGGATCCTGGCGCAGGGCTCGGCCGCGCCGAACGTGCAGCCGCTGGTGGCGGCGCTCTTGCTGGTTGTGCTGGCGCTGGCGGCGACCCGCGTTCTGCTGGGCGTGGTGAACTACGTCAAAGGACTGGTGGCGAGCAGGGTCGGCGTCGAGCTCACCTTTGAGCTGCGGTCTCAGTTAGTGCGCAAGCTGCACGCCCTGGGGGTGGGCTACTACGATCGCCACCAGGTCGGCTCGCTGGTGAGCCGCGTCGCCTATGACAGCGAAGTGCTGCACACCCTGTTGCAGCAGGTGACCGGCGGGTTCCTGCTCCAGATTGTCCAGGTCGTGGCGGTCGGCATCATGCTCTTCACCCTCAACCCCAAGCTCGCGCTTTATACACTCATCCCCACGCCGCTCGTGGTGGGGGGAAGTCTGTTCTTCTGGCGCCGGGTTTATCCCAACTATTACCGTTACTGGGATTCGAGCCAGAAGCAGGCCGGCACGTTGTCGGGGATGCTCTCGGGGATTCGCGTGGTGAAGGCGTTCGCGCAGGAGCCGCGCGAGTTCGACCGTTTTTCCCGTTCAAGCGACTACCTGCGGCGCTCGCGCCTGACCGTCGAGAAGGCCACGTCGTCGTTCACGGCCATCATGGCGTTGATCTTCAGCCTGGGCGGCTTGATCGTGTGGTACGTGGGAGGGCGCGATGTGCTGGCGTCGCGGATGACGCTTGGCTCGCTGATGGCGTTTCTCGCCTATCTGGCCATGTTCTACGCCCCGCTCTCGACGCTTTCGCAGCTCACCACCTGGCTGACCAGCTTCATGACCGGCTGTCACCGCGTGTTTGAGCTGCTGGATACGCCGATCGAGACCAACGATCCGGCGCGGCCGGGGTCGATGCCGAAGGCCCGCGGCGAGATCCGTTTCGAGAACGTCTCGTTTGGCTACGAGCGCCATCGACCGGTGCTCAGCGAGGTGGATTTCACGATTCGACCGGGCGAGAAGATCGGCATCGTCGGCCGTAGCGGCAGCGGTAAAACAACGCTCGTCAATCTGATCAGCCGGTTTTATGACGTCGACTCGGGCCGCGTGCTTCTGGACGGCGTCGACATCCGCGACCTGGCCACGAGCGATCTGCGGCGGCACGTCGGAGTCGTCCTTCAAGAGCCGTTTCTGTTTCGCGGCACGATCTGCGATAACCTGGTTTACGGGAGGCCCGACGCAACGGCCGAGGAGGCGATCGGCGCGGCCCGTGCCGCCCAGGCACACGATTTCATCCTGCGGTCGCCGCTGGGCTACGACACCTGGCTGGGCGAGCGCGGAGCGGGTCTCTCCGGGGGCGAGAGGCAGCGAGTCTCGATCGCACGGGCGCTTTTGTACGATCCCAAGGTCCTGATACTCGACGAAGCCACGAGCAGCGTCGACACCGAGTCGGAAACGGCGATCCAGTCCGCGCTGCGCGTCCTGACCCGCGGCCGCACCACGCTGGCGATCGCCCATCGATTGAGCACGCTGCGCGACTCGGACAGGATCCTGGTTTTCGACCAGGGCCGTCTGATCGAGCACGGCACGCATGGCGAGTTGCTGCGGCTGGACGGCCAGTACGCGCGGCTGGTGAAGATCCAAACGCAGATCGCCCGCAACACTCAACTGGAGATCGCGATCAACGGCGCCGCCGACCCTGTGATCGACGGGGCCGAGGACGATCAAGCGGCCGGCGAGGGCGAGGATGGCGATTTTGCGCCGAGCTGGCTTGACCCCGACTCAGCCCGATTTCGCGCGGGACCTTATGATTCGCTCGAAGTGGAGATGCCCGACGGCAGCGTAATTCGCAGCGTGTTTGCCGTCCGCTGTTTTCCGGCGAGCCGCCCCGATGATTTCATCAGCCTGCGCACCTGGGATCGCGACGGGAACGAGCGCGAGCTCGGCATTGTGCGGCAGCTTGGCCTCTGGTCGGCACCCAGCCAAGAGCTGGTGCGCGCAGCGCTCGCGCGGCGCTATTTCCTGCGCCGGATCACCGGAATCGACGACATCAAGCTGGAATTTGGCCACCTACTTTTCGACGTGCGCACCGATCAAGGTCCGACCCAGTTCACGATGCGCTGGACTCAGAGCCAGGCGCAGGACTTTGGTGCGCGCGGCAAGGTGCTTTCGGACCTCGAGGACAACCGCTTTCTGGTCCCCGATGTGGATGAGCTGCCCCCACGCGAGCGCGAGCTCTTACAGCGGCACGTGTATTGGTGAGCCACGCGCTTGCAATCGCCGTGCAGAGCGCTCATCTTAGGATTCCTGATCAGTTTCGATACGGGCGGACCGCCGCCCTGCTCCCTCGGGACCTCACGCCCATGCGACGCCGAAACAAGACGAGCGCGTTTGCTGTTGGCCTCGTACTTTCCTGGATATCGACCCTGTGCGCCGCGGAGCCAGGCGCAGCGTGCGGATGCCGGCAAGAAGTACCTGATCATCCACGCCGACGACGCCGGCATGTGCCACTCCGTAAACCGGGCGACGGTCGAGGCCATGGAAAAAGGCGTCGTGTCGTCGTGCAGCATCATGATCCCGTGCCCGTGGGTGAAAGAGTTTGCCGACTACGCGCGGGCGCACCCGGAGAAGGACTATGGAGTTCACCTGACGCTCAACTCGGAATGGGAGCATTACCGCTGGGGGCCCGTCGCCGGCCGGGCTCGCGTGCCGAGCCTCGTGGATCAGGACGGCTACCTCTATCGCGACGTCGAGGGTGTGGCAAAGAACGCCAAGGCCGAGGAGGTCGAGATCGAGCTGACGGCCCAGGTCGAGCGAGCAAAGGCATTGGGGATTCCGCTCAGTCATCTCGACACGCACATGGGGGCGGTGGTGAGCCGGCCGGACCTCGTCGACGTCTATGTCAGGCTCGGCCTGAAGTTTGACCTGCCCGTGCTGTTTCTGCGCAAGATCGACGGGCCGCTCGTCGAACGGTATCCGTCGTTGCGCGAGCGGGGCAAAGCGCTGCTCGCCGCGCTCGACGGCAGGCGGCTGCCCGTGCTGGACACCTTGGTCCAGCACTACAGCGGCAATACGCACGAAGAGCGGGTCGCGAGCTATCTCAAGGCGCTGCGGGACCTGCAGCCCGGATTCAGCCAGTTCATCATTCACTGCGGCGTCAACGACGACGAGCTGCGCACGATCACCAGCAGCGCCGGCAATCGCGACGGCGACCGCCGGATCTTCACCGACCCCGCGATCGCCGCCGAGCTGAAACGACTGGAAATCGAGGTGATTTCCTGGAAACAGTTTCGCTCGCTCGTCGAGAACGCGAGCGCGGCGACAACCAAGCGGTGAAGCGTCCGACACGCGGAAGCTGCTCGCCGACCCGTGGCGAACAATATCCGCCGACCCCGGTGGGCGGTGAGCGGGCTATGGGCGGACCGCTTCAGAGCGTGAGCTGCTCTTCCTCCCGCGCCGTGGGAGACTTCGGCCGCTGCCCGAGCGAGCCGCGCGTCAGCGCGTACGCGACAATTCCGCCGGCAACGGCTCCGCAGAGGTGGCCGTCCCATGAGATTTCCGATCCGACGCGCGGCACTACACCCAGCAGGAGTGAGCCGCCGTAGAGGAAACCGACCAGGAGCGCGATCAAGAGCGGAATGATTCGTTGCTCGAGGAAACCGGAAAGGATCAGGAACGCGGCAAGGCCCGAGATCAATCCGCTGGCGCCGATGTGCACGGCCGGCCGGCCGAAGATCCACAACAGTGCCCCGCCCAGGACGGCGATGAACGCGACAACCTCCCACGACTCGGCGCGCGAGCCGGCCAGGAGCACGAGCAGGACGAAAAGCGGGACCGTATTGCTGAGCAGGTGATGGAGATTCGCGTGCAGAAACGGCATGGTCCCGATCCCGACCAGGCCAACAGTCGTGCGCGGAACCACACCATAGCTGTCCAGCCGAGGGAACCCCAGGCTCGCGAAAAAGACGGCCCAGATCGCCGCGACGAAGAGGACCACCCCGCTCAACTCCTGGCGAATCGTGTGCGATGAGTCTGGCATCGAGGACTCCACCCGTCAAAGACCGGTCCCGGCGTGCGCTCGGCCGTTCCGGCGAGCGAACTGGGCCGCCCGCCGGACCAAGCGTTGACAGCACATCACGCTCAGCCTACCACAAGCCGCCGCCGCCGGCCCCGAGAAACCGCTGTTCCGAAGAGATGACACTCGGTTGAACAGGTCGGGCGGCGGGGCCATCCCCGCGCGGTGAATGGAGCCGCGGAACCGACAGAGCGCAATCTCGCGTGCCAGTGGGAGGTTTCTGCGCCGGTCCTGGTCGTGTATCTTCGTATCCTTCACCTGTTTCGACGACCTTTTTCGTATTGCCGCGGTTTCATGTCTCTGTTGCTGTTTCAGCAACGTCATGACCCCCAAGCCGTACCGATCGCGGTCCGCAAGATTCCGGGCCGGTCGTCGAATGACAATCAAGTGTCATCCGACTGATTCTTGAACTCCGTTCACGTCGAGTGAAGCGGTCCAGTCGGGGCGGTCCCCAACTTTCGGAGCTCGCACCATGACGCCTCTCTTTGCGCTTTCCACCCTGGCGACGCTTCTCCTGGGCCTGGGAGCGGTCGCCGTCGTGTTCATTTTGTTCGGGGTCGGGACGTTCAACACGCTCGTGGCCCTGCGAAACCGTTACAAGAACGCGTTCAGCCAGATCGATGTTCAGCTCAAGCGGCGGAACGACCTGATCCCTAACCTCGTCGAGATCGCCAAGGGGTACATGGCGCACGAGCGCGACACGCTCGAGGCCGTCATCAATGCGAGGAACAAAGCGGTCACGGCGCAGCAGACAGCGGCCTCGAGCCCGGGCGATCCCTCGGCCATGAACAGCCTGGGTGCGGCAGAGGCGCAGGTCTCAGGCGCGCTCGGCCGGCTGTTTGCACTGGCCGAGAGCTATCCCGATTTGAAGGCGAACCAGAACATGCTCGCCCTCCAAGAAGAGCTCACCTCGACCGAGAACAAGGTGGCCTTCGCGCGGCAGTCGTTCAACGACGCCGTCATGAACTACAACACGCAGTGCGAACGGTTCCCGAATTCGCTGATCGCCGGCATCGGCGGATTTGCGCCGCGCAGCTATTCGAGCTGGGATCGCCCAAGGAACGAGAAGTACCGAGGGTCGCGTTCTGATCGCGACAACCCGGTATGTCGGAGCGGCCGCGCGGGTCGAGGTCTTTGGCGGTTGGGTCTTGAGCGAGGCCGGTTGCCCATGGATTTCTTTCAGAACCAGGAAGTCGCGCAGGAAGAAGACGGGCCTGCTCATCGTCTATTTCGCGCTCGCGGTCATCCTGATCATCGTGACGGTGTACGTGGCGATCGCGGCAGCGTCTGCGCCTGGCGGAGCCGGGAGATCAGACGGGCGGCGAGATCTCGCTGTCGTCGCTCTGGGACCCGCAGCTCTTCGGCGCGATCGCGATGGGGACGGCGGCATTGATCTCCGGTGGCAGCCTGTACAAGATCGCCTCGCTCGCGGGTGGGGGCCACACGGTCGCCGAGCTCCTGGGCGGGCGGCTGCTGCAGCCCCAGACCGCGGATCCGGACGAGCGAAGGATCTTGAACGTGGTTGAAGAGATGGCGATCGCGGCGGGGACGCCGGTGCCACCGGTCTATCTGCTCGAGAACGAGGACGGAATCAATGCCTTCGCCGCCGGGCGGTCACCCAACGATGCGGTGGTCGCGGTCACCCGCGGCTGCGTGCGAACGCTTTCCCGAGACGAGCTACAGGGGGTCATTGCGCACGAGTTCAGCCACATCTTGAACGGCGACATGCGGCTCAATCTGCGACTCATGGGAGTCCTCTTCGGCATCCTGCTGATTGGCTTGACCGGCTACATCCTGCTACGCAGCTCGAGCGGCGGGACCGTACGGCTGGGCGCGCGCGACGACGATCGCCGAGGGGTCAATCCCCTGCCCTTCATCGGGCTGGCGCTCTATGTGATCGGCTACGTGGGGGTATTCTTCGCAAACCTGATCAAGGCGGCCGTGTCACGGCAGCGGGAGTTTCTGGCCGACGCCTCGGCGGTTCAATTCACCCGCAATCCCGACGGCATCGCCGGCGCTCTCAAGAAGATCGGCGCTCTGGCCGAAGGCTCGGCGATCCGCGAACCGCGCGCCGAGGAGGCCAGCCACATGTTCTTCGGGAACGTGGGGGGTGCGGGCCAGCTCTTTGGTCTGCTGTCGACTCACCCCCCGCTGGCGGAGCGGATCCGCCGCATCGACCCCTCGTTCGACGGCGATTTTTCCAAGGTTCGCCTCGAAGCGCCCAGCGATCGGCCGCCGGCGGGTGCTTTGGCCGAGGCCCGGCGACCACGATCGCGCTCGTTCTCATTTAACCCGGCGCAGGCCGTGGCCAGCGTGGGCACGATCGCCGCGCCGCATTTGTTGTATGCGCAAGGCCTGCTGGAGGATTTGCCCCGGAATTTGTCGGCACAGGTGAAAGACCCGCTGGGTGCGCAGGCCGCGGTGTTTGCCTTGTTGCTCGATTCGGGCGAGGCGGTGCGGCAGCAGCAGATCTACTGGCTGCAACGAAACGTACATCCGGCGGTTGTGCAGCTCATGCGAGTGGTTGTGCCCGAAGCGCGGGGTCTCGCGCCCGAGGCGCGGCTGCCGCTCGTGGAGCTCGCGGTGCCCGCGCTGCGCCAGATGTCGAAGGCGCAAGTGCACGACTTCCTCTCAGGCGTGAAAACGCTGGTCGAGGCCGACCGCAAGCTGACGATCTTCGAATACGCACTGCAGCGGCTATTGCTGCGGCATCTGGTGACGTATTTCTTGAACCAAACGCCCCCGCCGCCCAGATACACAGTCCCTCTGCCCTTGATCGAGCCGACGCAGGTCGTACTCTCGGCCCTTGCTCGGGCGGGCGAATCATCGCCCGAGCGCGCCAGGAATGCCTTTGCCGCCGGCGTGAGCGCTCTCGGCTGGCCGGATGTCCGCATGGAGCTCTCGGTCGAGGAGAGCATCGATCTGACGCGACTCGACGCTGCGCTACAGACCCTGGATGGCGCGAGCCGGCCCCTCAAGAAGCAAATCCTGCTGGCATGCGCCGCCTGCGTCGGGTACGACGGCCAGGTGACGATCGAGGAAGGAGAGCTATTGCGGGCGATCTCCGATTCGATCGATTGCCCCATGCCCCCGTTGATCGGAGCGGACGTACCGGGCGCGGCACAGTCAGCGTCATAGGATTGCGTTGCTTTGCGCAGTCGCTGTGCAGGCGAGTCGGAGCCACTTCGATCGCTGCGGACTACGCCACCGCAAGCCGAGCCATGGCACGAAACACTCGGGCGGGCAAAGGATGTTCGAGCCGCCAGGTGATGTTCATCGGTTTGCTGCCCGCGTGACTGACGAAGGTCGCGGGCCCGAGGAACGAATAGGGCTGAGCCAGACCGCTACGGTTCTTGTGCTCGCGGCCGAAGAGCAGCACCGTGTAGCCCAGCGCAGAATGCTCGATGTAGCGCCGTCCGGTGGGTGAGTCGACTGAGGTCGTGCTTTGGGACTGCCAGTGAAACAGCCGCTCGTTGATCGCGTAGTCGCGATACATGGTCGTCGGCGAGTAGTCCTTCTCACTCTTGTGCAACGTGACGAAGAACACATCCGTCCGGATGTCCGGAAGGTGAAGGATGCCCTCGCGCAAGCCGGGTTGAGCGGCGCGGGTCCAGCGGCCGAGCGCAGCCAAGATCTCGTCGCGCGTATACGGCGCGTGGAGCGTCAACGGGCACGCGAACGGCAGATTCAGCTGTGGAGCAACCGATTCGATGCGGCCCAGGCGATACTCCAACAAATCCCTGAGCTCGTTCCTGAGCGTAGGGTTGGCGTCAAGCCGCCGAAGGCCCTCCTCGGCCGAATGCGCAATCTCGCCGGGCGTCCACAAGCCGAGCTCAAGCATGAGCAGTCGTCGCTCGTCGAGGGTATCGAGGATCAGCTCCGGGCGGGGGGTTGAGTCGGGGTCGATAAGAACCAAGAGGCGAGCGATCATCTCGGCATCACCGATATGGGCCACTCGCCTGAGTCCTCGGGTCAGACGCTGTTCGTCAGGCTCGCGGAAGTCGGCGCGGAGTCCCGCCTCGACTGTGAGCCGCGTCCAACCGAAATCCCGGCGATACAGGTCGTCAGCATCGATTCCGGTCCGCTCGAGAAACTCAGACAGGCTGGGCGTCCGCGCGAGTCGAGCTCGCAAGATCGCGCAATTCACCGATAAGCGTCGAGCGGATCTGACGCAGGCTGTGCGTGATGTTCGCCAGCACGTGCTGCTTGGCGACGCGCTCCAGCAGTACCGTGCAGCCGGCCGGCAAGTGGGTGAAGCCATGCTCGACTTGCCGCTCGATCGACACGGTAGGATCGGTCAGCAGGGCGCGAAACCGCAGGTCGAAGCGGAATTCGCGGCGGGCCTGGCCTACGAAGTCGAGTACGGTCAAGCATTCTTTTTCCTCGTGCAGCCGCAGTCCACGCCCGAGCTGCTGGAGGAAAACCGTCAAGCTTTCCGTCGGACGAAGGAACAGCACTGTGTCGATTTCGGGGATATCGACCCCCTCGTTGTACAGGTCTACGACGAAGAGGAAATTCAGCTCTCGCCGCCGCAAGCGATCCTGCGCAGTTTGCCTGTCGTCCCTGGGCGTATCGGCGGACAGCGCCTCGGCTGGTAGTCCGGCGTCGCGGAACTTCGCTGCCATGAACCTGGCGTGGGCCACGCTGACGCAAAAGCCAAGCGCCCGCGTTCGCCGCAAATCGAGCAAGATGGAGCGCAATTTATCGATGACCAGGGCCGCCCGAACGTCGTTACCGGTGTAAATCCGATCGAGGTCATCGGTCCGGTAGCCGCTGCGCTGCCAGCGGAGCTCTTGCAAGTCGACGACGTCCGTCACCCCAAAATACTGGAATGGTGAGAGCAGCTTGCGGTTGATCGCGTCCGGCAGCCGGATTTGCGGCCTCAGGTGCCCGCCGAAATAGCCGAGTACGTCGAGCGAGTCGGACCGCTCCGGCGTTGCGGTCAGGCCAAGCAGGACCTTGGGGCGCACGTGTGCCAGGAGCCGCTCGTAGCTTGGCGCGGCGGCGTGGTGGAATTCGTCGATGACGATAAACTCGTAGCGATCCGCGGGAAGCTCGCCGAGCGAGCGGCTCTGATAGCTCTGAATCGAGACAAACAGATGGTCGAATTGTTCGGGTTCACCACCCCCGACCAAGAGATCGCCAAAGTTCGGATCGCGCAATACGGCTCGAAAAGCCTGCAGAGCCTGGCGCAGCAACTCTTCGCGGTGGGCCACGAAGAGTAGCCGCGGCCTTGGAGAGGGCAGCGCCGGTTGATCGCTGGCCCAGCGGCGGTAGTCGAACGCTGCGATCATCGTCTTGCCGGTGCCGGTGGCGGCCACGACGAGGTGTCGATCCCGGCCCTGCACTCGCCGCTCCGCTTCCAATCGGTCGAGTATCTCTTGCTGAAACGGATATGGGCGCAGCTCGAATGGAAACGGTGCCGATGCCTCAGACCCACTCGAGCGCTCCTCCTGGAGCGCGGCCGGCAGCCTGGGCCGTTCGGATTCGGCGTATGGCTCGAACTCGCGGTCGCCCCAGTACGTCTCGAATGTCGCCGCGATACGATCCCACAAATGGCGCGACTCGTACTGGCTCAATTTAACAGTCCACTCCAACCCGTCCGTCAGAGCAGGGCGCGAGAGGTTGGCTGAGCCGACGTAGGCCGTCCCGAAGCCCGAATTGCGGTGGAACAAATAGGCTTTGGCATGCAATCGCGTTCGCTCAGTGTCATACGAAACGCGCACCTCTGTATTGGGCAACGAACACAAGAGGTCGACCGCCTTCAGGTCAGTCGCGCCCATGTAGCTGGTCGTGAGAACGCGGAGGCATGTCCCGCCGCGATTTGTGAATGCTTCGAGGTCCTCCCGGAGGATTCGAATTCCGCTCCACTTGATGAACGAGCAGAGCAGGTCCACCGAATCGGCCGACGCAAGCTCCTTCCGGAGTTGCGACACCAGGCTCGGGTCGGATCTTGTCGCAGCCAGCAAGCACCCGAGCGAGAGGGGGGTGTCGGGGCGCTCAGGGGCGGATTCAGAAGCTGTCGCGCTTGTCCAGACCGCCAGCAATCGACGCAAGGGCGTCACCAGGGATCGGTCCGCCGACGAAACGCCCTCTTCCAGCTCGTTCAGGACGCGATTCACTCGCTCTATCTGTCGCTCGAGGCTATCGTCTCCGGCGCGTCGCTCAAGTGCTTCGAGGACCACGCGACGGACATGATCGGCTACAACGGTGTGACCGTGAATCGGCTCGACCTCGTCATCCTCGACTGCCAAGGAAAGTCCGCGCGACTTCGCAATCCTGTGTTCGAGGATTCGATCCACAATCTGATCGTAGAGACCTGGAGGCAGGGGGTCGGATCGCGGAGAATCGCTTGCGGATGACACGTCGGATTTTTCCAGGACGAGCAGTTCAGGTTTCGCGCGGGTTGCCGGATTCTCAAGGTAACTTTCAAGGCAGGTCAGTTCCAGCCTCAAGGACCACCGATTCTCATGACAGCCGGCCGGATGCTCGCAAGCGGCCAATGGGTCATGACGGTCAGAGACCATCGCGCATACAAATGATCATTGCGTTGTGCGATTGGCAGTGATGAGCGCGCCCGAGCCACCTGCCGCGGGCGGCGCGAGGGCTTGGCGGGTTACCCCTGTTCAAGCAGGGTACCGGCATTCGAGAATAGCGATCGCTTCTGGTTATTCCACTCCTTTTCCCCGTTCCCGGAAGGTCCGTCGACCACGACGATGCGAGGTGTTTCATGGCAAAGTCGCCTGAAGAAGGTCTGGCCAGTTTAATTCAGAATCTCGAAACCAAGACGGGGAAATCCATCGACGCCTGGATCGCGATTGCGCGCGGTTCCGGCCTGGCCAAGCACGGGCAGGTCGTCGCGTTCCTCAAGCAGGAGCACGGGCTGACACATGGATATGCCAATCAGGTGGCGATGCGGGCCCTCGCCGCGGAGGACGCACCGGCCGCGGGCAGCGAGGATCTGGTATCCGCCCAGTACGCCGGGGTGAAGGCCGGACTGAGGCCAGTGTTTGACAAGCTGGCATCCACGGTCCGCGGATTTGGAGCCGATGTCGAGCTCGGCCGAAGAAGGCGTACGTGAGCCTGCGGCGGTCGAAGCAGTTCGGGCTGATTCAGCCGTCGACCGCGTCGAGAGTTGACGTCGGGCTCGTGCTCAAGGGCGTGCCCGCGTCGGGACGACTCGAGCCGTCGGGCAGCTTCAATGCGATGGTCACCCACCGTGTGAAAGTCGGCAGCGCCGCGGAGGTCGATGCCGAGCTGATCGCCTGGCTGCGCCGGGCCTACCAAGAGGCATGAGGCAGACGATCACAGCGGGATCAACGGAATCCGGGGCCGAGGTCGCAAGCATATCGATGCGTGGGAGCGAATCAATGCCGCAAGCGCCTGAACATGGTCCGTCTTCGTTTCGGGAGGCGGGCATTCCGCGGTCTCATCCGCGTGGTCGGGGAGCTTGCCGGCCGCGACGCCGCCGCGCTTCGGCCGGCGAGATGTTGTGGCTCGAGGATCGGGCGCTGCTGTCGGGGATCCTGGTGGTCGGATCGGGGCCGGGTGCTCCGCCGGAAGTCAAGGTCTACGACGCCGGCACCGGAGCCGAGCTATTTCATTTTCTAGCTTATGATGCGCGCTTCCGCGGCGGTGTGAGCGTTGCCGTGGGAGACGTCAATGGTAACGGCGCCGAGGAGATCGTCACCGCTCCCGGCCGTGGAATTCGCCCGAAGGTGAAGGTCTGGAGCGCGAGTGACGGGGCGTTGAACGGACAGTTTTTCGCGACGAATGCCAGATATCACGGCGGGCTCTCGGTCGCCGTGGGCGACGTCGAGGAGAGCGGCAATGACGACATTGTGACGGCGCACGAGAGCGGGATGTCTCGCGTTTCGGTCTTCCACGGGGCGATGGGCGGCCTGCTGCGGTCGTTCCTGGCGTATGCCCCGTCATACCACGGCGGTGTGAACGTCGCTGTCGGCGATTTGAACCGCGACGGGCATGACGACATCGTCACGGCCGCGCGAGCCGGTCTCACAAAAATCAAGGTCTTCAGCGGAGCATCCGGATCGGTGCTCTCGCAGTTCCGGCCGTATGGACGCGCCGCGAAGGGGGGAATCTCGGTCGCGGTCGGCGACATCGGGGGCGACCATACACTCGACATCATCACGGCACAGGCGGCCCAGGCCGGAACCGCGGCCGCGGTGAAGATCTTCAACGGGCGAACCGGGACGGTCGTGGCAAACTTCCGCGTGGCCGGTCATCAGTTCGCGCGGGGAGTGCGGGTCGCCGCAATTGACTCGAGTGGAGACCACAGCGACAACCTGGCACTCCTGGCTGTCGAGACCAGCAAAGTGATGGTCCTGGATACGTCGCTCCTGGGCCTTGCGGCGGCCGATCCGTTCAGCTACTCCGAGGGGGGGAAGCCCCCCGGGCTCACGGGAGTCGAGAACGCGGCGCCCCCTCTCGCCTACGTCGTGCGTGCCGGCCTATCTAAGGGGGCGTTCGTGGCGGCGACTTCTTCGGTTGCCGAGTCCACGCCGGCAGCGCTCTCGGCGTCGGCAAGCTCGCTTCCGCTCTCGCTGTCGATCCCACCGATCCAGCGCCTGGCTTACTACGACTCGACGTCGTGCCAATTTGTACCGGTCGTGGCGGACGACCCTCGCCTGGTCGGCAAGGACGTCGTTGTGCTGGTGCACGGCTGGGCCCCCGGTTACATCCAGTGGGTTCAAGCCGCGGCCGCCCAAGGTGAGGTCCTCGAGTGGTGGCAGACTTTTCCCGGCCAGATCGGCTACGACGCGTCAATCTCCGGGGGGCTTGCGCCGGCCTCGGAATGGCTGCTCGATGGTCATACGGAAAGCTCGATTGTGGTTTCGACCAAGGGATTGGTGCAGGATATCCTGGCGTCGGATCCGAGTGCCGCGGTGCTGGCCTATAGCTGGATCGACGACTCCGCGACTCCCGTCGGTTCCGACACAGGCATCCCGGAAGACGCCTATCTCGCCCAGGCCAAGACCGCGCTCAACGGGGAGAGGCTGGCGTTCGCGCTCGAGCAAGTGCTGGGTTCAGAGGCACAGTTTCACGGCAAGCTGCAGCTGATCGGGCACAGCTACGGCTCCAAAGTCGCGACCGTGGCCGCGGTGGCGCTCACGAACGCCGCCACGCCCTTTACGGTCAATCAGCTCACGATCCTGGACTCGCCGGAGGCTCCGGATACCAATCTCGGCTACCTGGTGGCCGCGGACGGGGCCGCAAACGACAACTGGTTCTTCCTGCAAGACCTGAGCATCAACCGATCCGATCCAGGCGCCACATTCGTTGATAATTATATTTCTTACTTCGACGAGCCGTACGATGTGATCTCGTATCCTGGCTCGAATTCCAACCTCAGCCAGGTCGTCGACGTGAGCCTGGATGGCGAGCCTTATGACTCGACCGACGTCGGCGGGCAGCACAGCTACGCGGCATTCTGGTATGCCGGATCGGCAGAGCCGAGCTTGACCTACGGGAATGTCGTCGGCAGGATGTGGTCATCGCTCCTCGCCGGCAATTCGGGCCCAAGCAATCCCCCTCAGGACCTTTCCCCGGCGAACGAGCAGTCGTGGAATTTGTTCGATTACTCGCAGTCCAACCAGTTTGACCTCCAGACGTACACGCCCTCGGCCGCGAGTCCGATCTTCAATCCCGTGAGCCTGCCGGCCGTGAGCACGGCGGGGGTTGACGTGGCGGACCCTGCGAATGGCGCCAGTGTGGCGCTCTCGCAGACAAACGGCACTTTGCAGAGCTACACCGGCAGCTTCACCACAGCGGCGACCACGGACGGTGTTCGCGGCCTGACCTTCACATACCAGTTCCAGAATCCCGCGCCGGGAGACGAGTTGACGATCAGCGTGGATGGAAACCTCGCGTTCGTGATGGACGCCTCGGTGGTTCAGTCACAGAGCGGACCGGGGACGATCAGCCTGGGCGATCTCGACCCACAGGTGTCGCACAGCGTGACCTTCACGCTCACGAGCACGCTGCCAAATTCGAGCTCGAGTGTGGTGGTTTCCAATTTCCGGCAGTTCGCCGACGAATGAGTCGAGAGGCACCAACGGACAGATTGCCGCGCGACCCGTATCGTGTGCCGTGCTCGATCGGCTGCGAGCCCTCGCGGGGCCGAGTCGCCTCGGCACGCCGCGACGGTGGGGGCATAAGGGGATTCCCTGCCGGGCTTGACTGTGTCAAAATCCACGATTCGCCCCCGGCACGGGCGCGCTCGCCGAAACCAGTGACAAGCGCGCTTTGCAATCCGGCGGAGGGCATCCGGTCTACAGGTATTTTTTCAACGGGGATCGCACATGAGAATCGTGGGTACCTTACTCGTTCTGTCCGCTGCCGGCTTGCTCGTAGCCGACGATGCCAAGAAAGACGACGCGAGCGCGCTCAAGGGAAAGTGGTCGATCGTTTCATTCTCGGTCAATGGCGTGGCCACGGCAGATGACTCCGTCAAGGATCTCAAGATGGAGTTCGAGGGCAAGACCTACAACTTGACGGCCGGCGATACATCCGTCGAAAAGGGAGAGTACACGATCGACGAGTCCAAGTCTCCAAAGACAATCGACCTAGCGATCAAGGAAGGGGACGACGCGGGCAAGCAGCAGGTCGGTCTGTACAAGATCGAGGACGGCAAGCTAACGATCGCATTCTCGTTGCCTGGCTCGAAGGAACGGCCGACCTCGTTCAAGGTCGAGGCCAAGGGCGCCCCGGTCGTTGTTGTGATGGAAAAGGTAAAACCGTGAGCAGCGCCGCGCGAGCGGATCGCGCTCGCTCGGACCGAAGTCAACAAGTTTTGAAGGGAATTCGCCGATGAGAATTGCGGGATTCATGCTCATCGTGTCGGCAGTCGGGCTCGTCGCCGCGGACGACGCGAAGAAAGAGGACGCCGATTCGGTCAAGGGAAAGTGGTCGGTCACTTCGTTATCGCACAGCAAGCAATCCGTCGAAGCCGACCTGATCAAGGACTTGAAGTTTGTGTTCGACGACAAGACCTACTCCATCACGGGCGTCGAGCCGTTTTCCGAAGAGGGGAACTACGCGATCGATGCATCGAAGGCGCCGAACACGATCGATTTTGACATCAAGAAAGGACGCGACGAGGGGAAACAACAGCTTGGAATCTTCAAGGTCGAAGGGAACAAACTGACGATCGTGGCGTCGATGGCCGGCGCCACGGAGAGGCCGACGTCCTTCACGATCGAGGACGGTTCCCCGATGCTGGAGATCGTGCTGGAAAAAATGAAGCCGTGACGATTTCAACGGTGATCGATGCGGCGGGTGGCAACGGCCGGACGATTGCGTGACGGCCATCGCCGCGCGGCCAATGCTTGGCCGCGCCGGCGAACGATTCACCAGAAGAGCGCCGCCCCAGTCCCGCCTCATCGTCATTAGCCTTGTTGTTGCACGCATTTCAAGAAATGGGGCCATCTGGCATACGGCTTGCGTCGTACGCGCTCGAGCGGAACAGGCGTGCTCGGCGCCGGTCTGGCTGGTTCACACTGGAGGCTCTTCCTCGGAGGCTCGGCTCATGATGACGTGCTCGCGTCGCGGGTTTCTCGCTCGCGGACTTCAGGTTGGCGGCGTGCTGGGATTGGTGGTCCGCCCATCGTGGTGCTGGGCCGATGAGAGCGGGACGGCGGCAGAGCTGGCGGCGAAAGCCGTGATGTTTCTCCGGCCACGCCAATCCGGTGACGGCAGCTGGTCACCGGACCGGAAGGAGCCGGGGATCACTGCACTTGTGGTGACGGCGCTGCTACGCTCGGGTCGAGTCGTACCCGGCGATCCGGCAGTGGCCAAGGCGCTTACCTACCTGGAGCAGTTCCTCGGGCCCAAGGGCGGATTGACGGAGGCCCCTCATTCGAATTACACGACGTCGATCGCACTCATGGCGTTTCACGAAGCGAACCAAGGCGGCCGTTACGACCGGATCATCAAGGGGGGGCAGGAGTTCTTGAAGACGATGCAGTGGGACGAGGGGGAAGCGAAAGGGCGAGACCACGACTTCTACGGCGGGGCTGGCTACGGCGGCACGAACAGCCGGCCGGACCTGTCGAACACCTCGTTCATGATCGAGGCCTTGCGCGACACCGGGCTTCCGGCGGACGACCCCGGGCTGCAGAAGGCGCTTGTGTTTGTGTCGCGCTGTCAGAATCTCAAGAGCGAATTCAATGACCGGCCCTGGGCGGGGAAGGTCGACGACGGCGGGTTCATCTACACGGCCGCGGGCGGCGGCTCGAGCGTCGCGGGCAAGACGGACGACGGCGGTCTCCGCTCGTACGCCGGCATGACCTATGCGGGACTCAAGAGCATGATCTATGCCGGGCTGACTTCCGACGACCCGCGGGTCAAGGCCGCCTCTGCGTACATCGCCAAGCATTACACCCTGGATGAGAACCCCGGTATCGGCCAGCGCGGGCTGTATTACTACTACCAGACGTTTGCCAAGGCCATGGCGCTGATCGGGAAGCCGACATTCGTCGACAGCTCGGGCAAAGAGCACGACTGGCGGGCCGAGCTGGTGGACGCGCTTGCCAAGCGCCAGAATCCCAATGGGAGCTGGGTCAATCCGGCCGACAGCTTCATGGAAGGCGACCCCAACATCGTCACCGCCTACGCCTTGCTCGCGCTGGCGTCCGCCAGACGCAAACACTGAGCGGCTCGTCTGCCGGACGACTGCTCGGATGCGACGACTCAACGGTCGCGCCGATCGAGAACGCGGCGCCGCCTCGGTGCGCCCAAACACGCCCTCGCGATTTATCAGCGACGTGCTTGACACTGCCCGCCGCCCACGGTACATTCGGTAGCCATTGAGACTGAATCTCAATATCATTGCCGACGCAATTCCGAAGCGGTCCTGGTCCCGCCGAGCCGGAATCTGAATCACCCGTCATCACGGACCGCGTCCATGTTGAGGATCGCAATTAGCCCAGACCAGCGTGCCAATGTTCGGCAATACTCGACATCAAAGCTACGCTTCGTAAGCGTTTGCATCGGAGCACAGCGACGTAGCGATTGCGATTTGCCGGCTCGAGCCCGGGCCGCGTGTGGCGGCACGTCCGCCGGGGAGAGCATTTCGTCGAGTGGCTCGACGGATGCGGGACCACTCCCCGGCGGCGTGCTGCCGTACGTTGAGATTCAGTCCGTGCGGACAACGACGCTGCGGAGTGGTCCTGGCAGACCTGGCGAGCGCTCGGGACCATCGGCGGCAATGAAGTCGTCTCCGGCGACGCCTACTGACCGAGCGTTCGCTTGTGAACCCGGTCGAGGGGCGTCACCGGAGCGGGAAGACTTTGGCTAGCGCACCTGGCGAGTGAAAACCCTCGCGCTGTCGTCACACGTGGATGGAAAAGCCCTTGCGATAATCGCGGCGGATGTACTGATCGGCGGAGGGGACGTTCTTGGCCTTGAGCGCGACGGGATCCCACTCGATGGCGGTGCCGGCTTTGAGGGCGACGACACCCAGGAGCACGGTCTCCGTCAATCGGCCGGCGTAGTCGAAATTCGACATCGCCTTCTTGGGATCGCCGGCCTTGATCGCATTCACCCACTCTGTGAAATGGCCGGGCGAGCGCGGCAGAGTCGGCTTGGGTTTCTCGATGTCCTTGAATTTGTCCTTGGGCAGAAGAACGTATTCCGCGCCGTAGTCGTTCTTCGAGAAGAACGAGCCCTTCTCGCCGACAACCAGGAGCCCGCTTTCCGAGGGATCCTCGCCGTGAAGCAGCTCGCGGAACGGCTTCTTGTCCTTGGGGAGGTTTTTGCCGCCGTCAAACCACGTCATGGAGAGGGGGCCGCGTCCGTTGCGCGGACCGAATCGGGTGCGGATGATCGACCACACGGGATAGGTCTCGTGGTCGACAATGCCGGAAGTGTCGACGACCTCGATCGATTCAGGATCGAAGAGCTCGAGAGCCATGCAGGCGACGTTGATGGTGTGGCAGGCCATATCGCCAAGTGCACCGGTGCCGAAATCGAGCCACCCTCGCCAGTTGAACGGCTGGTATTCCGCATGGTACGGCCGGTCGTGGGCGGGACCGAGAAATTCGTACCAGTGCACGTGATTGGGGATGCCGTGGGTGTCCTTGGGGCGGCCGATGCCTTGCGGCCAGATCGGGCGATTGGTCCAGACCATGATCTCCTTGATCGGGCCAAGGACGCCGGAGCGCAGCAACTCGACGCCCTCGCGGAACCCGGTCTCGGCGGTCCCCTGGTTGCCCATCTGCGTGCAGACCTTCTTTTCGGCGGCGAGCGTGCGCATCAGGCGCACTTCCTCAACCGACCACGTCAGGGGTTTCTGGCAGAAGCAATGCTTCCCCATGCGCATGGCCATCACGCTGGCGGGGGCGTGCGAATGGTCGGGCGTGCTGACGGTGACGGCGTCGATCTTGTCGCCCATCTCCTCGAGCATTCTGCGGTAGTCGAAGAACTTTTTGGCCTTGGGATACTTTTTCCCCATCTTGTCGAGGACATGGTTGTTAATGTCGCACAGGGCGACGATCTCACCGTGCTCGCCGGCGTCGACCGTATCGCTTTCGCCTTTGCCGTCGATGCCTATACAGGCAAAGCGAACCTTCTCATTCGGCGAAGGTTGGGTGAACGCTCGCGCCGAAGCGGAGGCCGGCGAACCGAGCAGGAGCGGGCTCGTGCCCGCGAGCGCGGCGTGTTTGAGAAACGCACGACGGTCCATGTTTGAGACTCCGGGGATAGGGGGTGGGTCGGATCGCCTGGGCTAGGGTGGGCAGGGCTCTCGATCCCGGTCCGGGGTGCCGGCGTGACGCCCCAGGTCGGTCGTCCTGGGGCCCACAACACCTTCAGCATGCCGTTCCGCGACGCAGTCCGCAACCCATTGCCGCGGATTGAGAACGCTCGATTGTTCGGTCCAGCATCCTGAGTTTCCGTTCGATGGCACCGAATTCGAGCGATCCACGCCGGATCAGTCGTTGGGGCGAGCGGCCGACTGAAGCAAGGCGGCCATGCCCTCGAAGAGGGCGCCGAGCGTGGTAGCGGCGTCGGCCGGCGCCTCGATCAAGATACGGCCGCCGGCGCCGCGGCGGACCTGAAGTTGAGCGAACAGCTCCCGCACCTCGCTCGCTTGCGGAAGCGCAGCAACGGCCATGGTCTCGCTGGCTGCCTGCTCGAACGGAGCGGGCTCGGTCGATGGAAACCGCACGGAGGGCGGTGGCACGCCTTCGTCGGTCCCGTTGGCGGCGATGTCGCCTGTGACCGCCTGGTCGCGCGACTCGTCCGCGGCCTCGATCAGCTCTTCGAACGGGTCGGTGAGCTGGTCGTCGAGGCTGGCGTCGGAGAGTTCGGGGTCCAGGTCGGACGCGGAGCCCGTCGCGGCGACGGCCTCGATCTCGGCCGGCTCGTAAAGCTTCTGGACTCTCGCCAGGAAGCTCGAGGCTTGCCCGAATTCGACGGAATCGCTGTCACCGTCGAAGAGGCCTTTGAAGAACGCCTGCTTGGCGCCGACGAGCGCGGCGATCCGGGACTCGATGCCCTGCTCGCAGACCAGATTGTAAACGTCGATCGGCAGCTTCTGGCCGAGCCTGTAGATGCGCCCGATTCGCTGCTCGAGCACGGCCGGGTTCCAGGGGAGCTCGAGATTGATGACGCAGTTGGCCGCGCGTTGCAGGTTGAGGCCGACGCCTCCGGCGTCGCTCGTGAACAGCATACGAAAGCCGGGGTCGTCATGGAATTCGACGATGTTCTGGGTCCGCCTGCGCTGACCTTCCGCCCCGGTGAAGAAGCCGGCGCAGATTGCTGCTGGCGAGCAGGTCGCTCACAGCCCAGTGTGCCAGGGCGAGCATTCGGCGCCACTGGCTGAACACAACGATTCTGCGCCCCTGCTCGATCACGAGCTGCCGGACGAGCTGGCGGAGCTCGATCAGCTTGGGGGCGGAAAGACCCTGCAACACGCCGTCCTCCGGCGCGCGGCCGCGGATCGTCGGCCAGATTCCGTCGAAGTCGAGCTGGGCGAGGCCGTTGGAGATGATCCGCTGCGTGGTGAGGAGGCTCATGAGGCGAAGAAACTCGGGCTGCGTCAACGGCCGCGTGGCCGCGCGTTTAATGAGCTGAGCGATCGGCTGGTTCAGGTTGTCGTGCGCCTCCGTCTGGGCCGCGGTCAATTCGATCGGCACGCGGGTGTCGGTGCGCGAGGGGAGCTGGTCGAGAACGTCCTGGCGGACTCGGCGAACCATGCAGTGCGCAAGCCGCTCGCGGATCGTGTCGAGGTTTCGAGCACCGACTACCTCACGGCGGCCGTCAGTGCGAATCGAGTGCAGCGCAGCTCAATCGCCACTTGGGCTCCAGCGCCATATCGTCGACCCATTCGACGATCGAGGCCAGCTCGTCGATCCGGTTTTCCATCGGAGTTCCGGTCAGGACGAGCCGATAGCGTGGCGTGAGCCCTTTGACCGAGAGCGCGGTCTTGGTCGCCCAGTTTTTGATGCGCTGGGCCTCATCGAGCACGACCAGGTCGGGATCCCACTTCTTGACCGTTTCCAGGTCGCGCAGCAGTTGCTCGTAGTTGATGATGAGGAACCCGTGGCTGTGCCTGGCGTAGGCAGCCTGGCGGTCTTCCGGGCTGCCGTCCACGACGTGGATCGGCAGCTCGGAGAACACGTTCCATTCGCGTGCCCACTGGGGTTTGAGGCTGGCCGGGGCGATGATCAGGCCGCGGCGGACGCGGCCGGTGCGATAGAGGATTTCGCAGGATGCGATCGCCTGGGCCGTCTTGCCCAGCCCCATGTCGTCGGCCAGGAGCAAGCGGCCGGCCGCAAGGAATCGCTCGATGCCCTCGCGCTGGTAGGCGTAGAGTGTGCGCTTCAATCCCCGGCAACCGTCGCGAGTCTCCACGCCGCTGAGCGCGTGCTCGACCTTCATCTTGAGCCTCTTGCGCTCGCTCTCGAGCAAGCTGCGCAGCGCGGGGTCCGGAACAGCGCGCCGCGCCGTTCGGCGCTGCCTTCAGCAAGTCTTCGACCAGTTCGAGCCGCCGCGCCGGCTTGTCCGGGTAGGTGTTTTTCAGGGAACAAGCCCCGTTCTTGCTCGATCGAAACCACTTGATCGCCTGCCCAGCGCCGCGGACCGCGCCGCGGCGGCCTCGGCATCGCCTTTCCAGACGACCCGCTCGAGCCAGTCGCCAGCGCCCGTGAGCGGCCGGATCGGGTCCCAGCACAGGCCGCCATTCGCTTTGGGATCATTCCATTCCTGTTCCTTCTGCGCCTGCTGCAGGACGCGCGGGCGCGCGTGCAGGTGCTCGAGCACTGCAAGGATATGCTTGCAAACGCCCAGCGAGTTTTTCAGGAAATCTGGGCAGTCACACCGGCCGTGAATGGGATCGATTCCCTGGACCACGGTACGGTAAGGGCGCAAGCCCGAGCCGGGCCGCCGCGTGATGTACAGCCCGAGCAGCCTGCCATCGGCTGGGCGGGACTCCACGCGCAGCTTGTCCTTTCGCCCCGACTCCAAGCGCCTGAGCAGGGCATCCATCGCCTCGACCCGAGTCGGCCATTCCTGGGGTGGCACGCAGCCCAGGACGTGACGGACGAGCAGATCCGCGGGAAGCTCGCCGGTGCGCCGGCCCACTCGCGACAGCAAGACCTGAAAAGCCTCGGATTCCCGGACGGGCACTTCGATCTGAGCGGCTGCGCTTGACATGGCGGTGACATCCTCCGTGGTTCGCAGGGCTTGTCTCCGAAACTGCCACATTATTCCGAGATGCCGCGTCGAATGCCAGTCCTGCGGGACAATGGCCCGGAAGAACGGGCTTGCGCAGCGCGAGCGCGGCGCCAAGAAAGTCCGTGAATAAGCGCGGCAATGCGCCTGCAGTGGCAATCCCGTCGCGCGGCGTGGCGCGAAGGGTTAACGCGAGCTCGCGGGGAGCGGCCGCACGGAAACCTCCTTGAATTCGACGATCGAATTCTGGTCATGATTCTGGAGGCCGATGTAGCCCGAAGGCGGCCGCGGACCGCGCTCGGGATCGCCGTGAGCCGACTTATCCTTGCGCTCAGGGATCGGGCCGCTCGGATCGAACTCGGCGACCGCGACTCCGTTGATCGACGTGAGGACAATGTCCCCTTTCAGCGTGATCTCCAGGGTGTTCCACTCGCCGGCCTTGGCCGGACGCGCATTCGCCTTGGCGAATGTGTAGATCGAGCCGGTGCCGCGACTATCGGGGCCGGAGTCGGCAATTTGCACTTCGTAACCGTGGTGGACGGCATACCACTCGTCGGCCGGCCGGTCGGCGATCCGGATGTAGACGCCGGAATTGGCGCGGGGGCTGGCCGTCTTGTAGACAACGCGCAGAGCGCAGTTTCCGAGCTTCTCACGCGAGTACCACAAAGCCCCATGCCACCCTCGGTGCGGAGGATCCCGTTATCGATCACGAATTTGCCTGGGCCGACGTGCTCCCATCCGTCGAGGGTGCGACCGTCGTACAAGGATCGCCACCCGCTCGCGCTGCCCGCGTCGCGAGTGCCGTCAGGCTGCGCGAAGGCGAGGGATGGGAATATAAGGGCCAGCGGCGCGACCAGGAGCAGCGCGGTGTGTCTCATCGATGCCTCTTGCGAAAAGTGGATTGAATCCCGACCTGAAGCTACCGCACTTGGGCGAGCCGATCAACGATCTCGAACCGCCGGGCCGCCGCCGGGATCAACCGGTATTGGCTGGTCCCGACGCCGGCGAGGTCGGGATCGGCCTGGATTCGACGAGCGGCTCCCTGACCGGCTCGGTGATCAGCCGCGCGCCGCGGTCGAAGGTCGCGTACGACCACGCCCACTGGAACAGCACCACGAAACGGTTGCGAAAGCCGATCAGGAACAGGATGTGAACGAAGAGCCAGAGGAGCCAGGCGGAGAGTCCGGACGCCTTGATCGATCCGATCCTGGCCACGGCGGCGCCTCGTCCGATGGTCGCGAGCATTCCCTTGTCGGCGTAGCGGAACGGCTGCCGCGGCTGACGATTCAGGGAGCGGATGATATTGCGTGCGGCGTGGCGGCCGGCTTGCATGGCGGCCGGGGCGACGCCGGGCACGAGTGAGCCATCGATCTCCACGTGTGCGAGATCGCCGATGACGTAGACGTCTTCGCGCCCAGGGAGCGTGAGCTCGGGATCGACCATGACCCGGCCGGCGCGGTCCAGCGGGGCGGCGAGCGTCAGGGCCAATGGCGAGGCGGCAACGCCCGCGGCCCAGAGAACGGTGCCGCGCATGGATCCGCTCGCGGCCGATCCATACCCCTTCGGCGTCGATTCCCGTGACCTGCACTCCGGTCCAGACCGCGACACCGAGGCTTTCGAGCTGTTTTCGAGCCGAGTCCGAGAGATCCTCAGTGTATGCTCCCAGCACGCGCGGGGCGGCTTCGATCAGGATCACGCGGGCGGAGGCTGTGTTGATGTGGCGGAAGTCGCGGGCGAGGGTCTGGCGCGTGACCTCGGCCAGCGTGCCGGCCAGTTCAACCCCGGTCGGTCCGGCGCCCACGATCACGAACGTCATCCAGGCCCTGCGCCGCGATAGGTCGAGCTCGCGCTCGGCGATCTCGAAGGCCAGCAGGATCCGGCGCCGGATCTGTAACGCATCCCTGAGCGTCTTGAGACCGGGTGCGTGCTCGGCCCAGGCGTCGTGGCCGAAGTACGAGTGCGTGGCGCCGGTCGCGACGATCAAGTAGTCGTAGTCAACTTCGCCGTCGGCGAGCATCACGCGCTTCTCGGTCGTCTTAAGGGCGGTGGCGTCGGCCAGAATCACCGAGACGTTGGACTGATGCCGGAAGATGCGGCGAATGGGCGCAGCGATGTCTGCCGGACTGAGCGCTGCGGTGGCCACCTGGTACAAAAGCGGCTGGAACAGGTGATGGTTGGAACGATCGATGATGGTGATCCGAACGGGAGCGCGCCGCAGGGCGTGTGCCGCTGCGAGTCCGCCAAAGCCCGCGCCGAGGATGACCACGTGAGGTTTTGGCTCGCTTGGCACGGCTGCGCCCCCGGACCCTTGTTCGGCGACTCAAGGGTTGTGCCACTCGTCGCCGCCGGTCAAGAGCCGGTCCGATTCGCGCGGGCCCCATGATCCCGGTTCGTACGGAAACAGCGGACTCGGGCTGTCGAGAATCGCGTCGACGATTCGCCACTGGGCCTCGACGACGTCCGCACGTGAGAACAGGCTGGGGTCTCCGGCCATCGCCGACTGCAGGAGCCGAGCATAGGGGGGCACCTCGTCGACCGGTTGCCGGCTGGCCATGAGCTCAACCGGCTGGAGCTCGTCAGCCTCTCCCTCCTTGCGCACCACCGCGCCCAGCGCGATGATCTCCTCGGGATTGATGCGTATGCGGATATAGTTGTGTGAGTGGTCGAGCGGCTGGTTGGCGAAGCACTGCTGTGGGGGCGAGTGGAATTTGACCATGACCTCGGTGGCGGTCCTGGCGAGGCATTTTCCGGCCCGAATCAGGATCGGCACATTGGACCATCGCCACGAGTCCATTTCGAGGCGGACCGCGGCATAGGTTTCCACCTGCGAGTCGGCAGCGACACCGTGTTCGTCCCGGTAGCCGAGATACTGTCCGCGCACGATGCTGGCCGGTCCCAGCGGGCGAATCGACCGCAGCACCTTGACCTTCTCATCCCGGATGCCGTCGAGCGCATTACTGCCGGGGGGCTCCATGAGCAACATCGACACCACCTGGAGCATGTGGTTCTGGATCACGTCGCGGATCGCACCAGCCTCTTCGTAGAACGGGCCGCGGCCCTGGATGCCGAAGGTCTCGGCCATCGTGATCTGGACGCTTTCGACGCAATTGCGATTCCAGACCGGCTCGAGGAACAGATTCGCGAATCGGAAGGAAAGAATGTTGAGCACGGGCTCCTTGCCGACGTAATGGTCGATGCGGAAGATCCGCGATTCTTGGAAATGTTCGTGAAGGATCCGGTTCAGCTCGCGCGCCGAGACCAGGTCGCGCCCGAACGGTTTTTCGATCACGACGCGGGCGTCATCGGCACATCCGGAGTCGGCCAGATGTTCCGCAACGACGCCGAAAAGGCTGGGAGGAATCGCCAGGTAATGCAGCGGCCGCCTGGCCGCGCCAGAGCGTCCCGCAGTTGTACGAAGGTCGACGGGTCGTTGTAATCGCCGTCGACGTACCGGATCAGCCTGAGCAGCTTGGCGAACGCGGCCTCATCGATTCCGCCGTGCTTTTCGAGGCTGTCGCGGGCCCTGGCCCGGAATTGTTCGAGGTTCCAGCCCGACTTGGCGACCCCAACCATGGGCACATCGAGATGATCGTGCTGGATCAAGACCTGGAGCGCGGGGAAGACCTTCTTGTAGGCCAGGTCGCCGGTGGCCCCGAAGAAGACCAGGGCGTCGGAATGGGTCGATCGATCGGGCATGGCATGACTCTCTTTACGCTTTTTTTTCCAGGTGGCCGCCGAAGGCAAACCGCATCGCCGAGAGCATCTTGTCGGCGTAATCGTCGGTCCCGCGTGAGCTGAACCGCGCGAACAAGGCGGCGCTCAAGACCGGTGCCGGCACTCCCTCGTCGATTGCGGCATCGACGGTCCAGCGCCCTTCGCCGGAATCCGACACGCGGCCCGAGAATTCCGCGAGCTCGGGGCTGCGCAGTAGCGCCTGGGCTGCCAGGTCGAGCAGCCATGAGGCGATGACACTTCCCCGCCGCCAGACTTCGGCGATCTCACCGAGATTCAGGTCGTACTGGTAGAGCTCGGGATTGCGCAGCGGGGTGGTCTCGGCATCGACGTCCTGCGGATGCTTGCCGACGCCCGCGTGCTTCAGGATGTTAAAACCCTCGGCATAGGCGGCCATCAGGCCGTATTCGATCCCATTGTGAACCATCTTCACGAAGTGCCCGGCACCGCTGGGGCCGCAATGATGATAACCTTGCTCGGCCGTGCCGCTGTTCTTCTCTCGCCCGGGGGTGCGCGGGGCGGTGCTCGCGCCCGGCGCGAGCGCGGCGAAGATCGGGTCGAGACGCCGCACCACCTCGGCTTCGCCTCCGATCATCAGGCAATAGCCGCGCTCGAGGCCCCAGACGCCGCCGCTTGTGCCGACGTCGACATAATGGATCTCGCGCGGCTTCAGCTCGGCGGCGCGCCGGATGTCGTCGTGATAGTAAGAGTTGCCGCCGTCAATCAGAATGTCCCCCGGCTCGAGCCGGCCGGCGAGCTGCTCGATCGTCTTGTCGACGACCGCCGCCGGCACCATCAGCCAGACCGCGCGGGGAGGTTTGAGCTTGGCGACGAATTCCTGGAGGCTCGAGGCGCCGGTGGCTCCCTCGGCGATCAAGGGGGCGGCGGCCTCGGCGTGAACGTCGTAGACGACGCACTCCTGCCCACCGCGCTTCAGACGCCGCACCATGTTCGAGCCCATCCGACCCAGACCGATCATGCCGAGCTGCATGGCTACCTCATTTTCAAAGGATGAGGATATGAATCGCAATTACGAGACCGACCGCCGCCAAGGTTACCGCAAGGAGCAATGACGCCCCGGTATTCAGCGGGGGGTTTGCGACACCGTGGTCCAGCGCCCGGATGTAGGCGCGATGTCGCAGCGCGGCCATGAAGCAGACACAGACGCCTACACAAACCATGCCGAAACCGACCCAGGTCGAGGTACCCGGCAAGGAGCCGGGATGCGAGTGGGCCGTCAAGTCATACACGCGGAGGAAGAGGGCGAACCGCGCGATCAGGAAGCCGAATCCCATCAAGGCGACGGCGGTGCGTACCCAGGCGAGGAAGGTCCGCTCGGCCGCGAGGTAAACCCGCGGGTCGTCCACCGGCCGGGGGTTGGGCGACGCGCGGGTCGTCTCGATTCGCGTGTCGGTTTCCCGGCCCAGCATGACTTGTTCGCCGCTTGACGCGTGGTGTTCCGCAGACTCCTGCGCAATATATGGACCGGCCACGGCGCTCGTGTCAAGGTCGCGAGATCGGCGCTCCTCCGGCTGAGCCTGTCCACCAGAATCGGGATTGGGGTAAAACGCTGGGATACGCTGGCGCTTCCGGTGCGGCGCAACGGCCGGGACGAAGCTTCGTCGAGCGGCGTCGCCGTGGTACGCGCGCCGCGATCGTGTCGGTGGGGTGTGATTGGCCTCGCGCTGTGTGAGGGTTGCTGGCATGCGGAAGCGTGGTCTCGGTGCTCGTGATTGCGGGCTTGGGCTCTTTCTCCTGTGCGTCGCCAGCGCGCCCTGCGCTCGGTCGAGCGAGCCGAGACTCAACCAGATTCAGGTGATCGGGAGCCACAACTCGTACCACATCGAACCGGCCCCCCCGGTACGCGAGCTGATCGCATCGACCGGCCGCCGCCGTGCCGAGGCGATCGAATACACGCACCGACCGCTGGCCGAGCAGTTCTCACGCCTGGGGATCCGGCAGGTCGAGCTCGACGTCTTCGCCGACCCCAAGGGAGGGCTCTTCGCCGCGCCGGCTGCGCGCAAAATGCTGAAGGCTCTGGGCAAGGACGCCGGACCCGATCCGGACGCGGAGGGCCGGCTTCGCAAACCCGGGTTAAAGGTGCTGCACGTACCGGACTTTGATTACCTCTCGACCGCTGTGACACTTGTCGACGCGCTCCAGCAGATCCGCGCCTGGTCGCAGTCAAACCGGCGCCATGTCCCGATCTTGATCCTGGTCGAGCTCAAGGCGGGATCAGACCCGGGTGTGCCCACCCGGACCGTCGCGTTTGATCACGAGCAGCTCGAGAAGCTTGAAGCCGAGATTCTCTCTGTGTTTGCACGGACAGAAATCCTGACTCCGGACCGGGTGCGCGGCCGGTTCGCGACCTTGCCCGAGGCCATCCGCACGGGCGGCTGGCCGGCGCTCGAAGACGTGCGGGGGCTGGTCTATTTCGCGCTCGATAACGAGGGCGCGGTCCGGGACCGTTACCTCGAGGGTCACCCGGCGCTCCGTGATCGCTTGATGTTCGTCACCGTGACGCCCGAGAACCCCGCAGCGGCCTGGTTCAAGATCAACGATCCGATCAAGGACTTCGATCGGATCCAGCAGCTCGTCCGCGACGGGTTCATGGTGCGCACCCGGGCCGACGCCGACACGCGCCAGGCCAGAGCCAATGACGTCGGCCAGCGCGACAAGGCCCTGGCGAGCGGGCGCAGTTCATCAGCACGGATTACGCCGAGGCCGATCGCCGATTCTCTGATTACTCGGTGCGGTTTGCCGGCGGCGTGGTGGCGCGGTCCAATCCGATCAGCGGGGCACCAACCTCGAGCGACATCGACCTGGAGAGCGGCAAATCTCCGGCGGGGCCGCGCCGCTAGCGACCTGCGTGCCCTATGTCAGCGCCGGCGAGCGAGCTGAGTGAAGACGGGCAGTGATTTGATCAGCTCGCTCGCGGCTGTGTCACACGCCTTTGCGGCATCCGAGTCGCCGCGGTTGGTCGCGACCAGGATGGCAAAATTCATGGCCGGTGCCAGCCAGATGTTGGAGTACCAGCAGGTGTTGCTGCCGGCGTGATTCAAGGCGAGCCCGCCGGCCCACGAGCGTTCGCACACAATCCAGCCGGCGGCGTATTCCCGGCCCTCTGGGGGTGTGTGGAGGGTCTTCAGGGTCGCCGGCTTCAAGAGCTTGGAGGTTCCGCGCTCACCTTGAAGGTGGAGTGCGGCGAATTTGGCCCAGTCGGGCACGGAGCAATGGATGGTGCCGGCCGGACCCATGGCCGGCGGATTGTCCTGACGAGCGTCGGCGTGAGTTTACCCCCCGCGCTTGATGGCCCCAGGGCTGGGCGACTCGTCCGGGACCGGCCGGCGATCCGAAGCCGGCGGAGGCCATGCCCAGCGGCTCGAACAGGCGCCGGCGCATCAGTGACTCCCAGGAATCGCCTGTGACTTGCTCGGCCATCAATCCGGCCAGCGCGTAACCGACGTTGGAATAGGCGTAAGTCGAGCCGGGCCGGCTCGCGGGTTGTTTGATGAGCCCGCCGGTCAAAAGTTTCCAGCGCTTGCGGGTCGGCGTCTCGCCGCTCAGCTGCCACCAGGCCACGTCGTGAGGCAAACCCGCGCGGTGGGTCAGGAGATGCGAGAGAGTCACGGTTTGAAACTGGGGATCGAGCTCGCCGGCGACCTCGGGAAAAATATGAGCGATGGTCGATCCCCATGAGAGCTTTCGCTCTTCGACCAGGGCCCCGATCACGGTTGCGGTCATCGCCTTCGTGCAGGATCCCAGGTGCACCTGAGTCGGTGACGCGGATCGGCTCGGGCGATCCGATCTTGCGGAGGCCCAGCGCCCCGATGGCCGCAAGCTGACCGCCCATCTGGATCGCGGCGATCAACCCGGGCAAGTGATGCTCGTCCCGAATCGGGGCGAGCAACTCGTTGACTCGCTCGTCGGCCTCGACCGGCGGCTGGTCGGTCTTGGCCGGCTTGGTCCTCGGATTTTTTCGATGGGGACTGGGCGAATGCCGAGCCGGTGCAGAAGGCCAGTCCGTGGGCCGCTCCGGCAATGAGAAGGTCGCGACGGTTGATCATGATGGTGCCGGCTCGGGAATCTCAGGCTCGGGTACGTCGAGGAAACGCGACGCAGAAATCCAGGTGCGATCCCTCGCTCGCGCGGTCGAGTCCGATCAAACTAAAGCTTATGCCTTCTGGAGGCGTGTTGCAACTTTCCGGTGGCTAGGGTGCGCTCCGTTGCGCTTGCCGAGCACGCTCGATTCGTGCTCGAGCAGCCAGATCTTGCGGTCGAGCCCGCCGCCATAGCCGGTCAACGTACCGTCGGCGCCGATCACGCGATGACAGGGGACGACGATTGCGATCGGGTTGCGACCGTTGGCGGCTCCGACGGCGCGGGCCGAGCCGGGATGGCCGATCCGCCGCGCCAGCTCGGCATAGCTCATGGTCGCTCCGAACGGGATCGCCAGCAGTCCCTCCCAGACGAGCCGCTGAAACGGCGTACCGGTCATGCGAAGCGGCAGGTCGAAAACACGCAGCTCGCCAGCGAAGAAGGCTTGCAACTGGTCGCTGGACTCTCGCGAAAAGCCGAGTCATCCCGGCTGCCACTCGGGTTGCGGGCAAGGCGCGGGCTTCCCCCTGCGCAGGGCCATGTGTAGGCCCGTTAATGCCTCTCCGTCGGAGGTCAAGCAGCAGCTCGCCGATCGGGCTGGATTTGTGGTCGTGAACTGACGAGTGCAGCAATCTGAGGCCATCATCGCGGTTCTCCCACTGGAATTGGACGCTGACTTTCCCACAGGTACATGGCTGCGTAGGCGCGCCAGGGCCGCCAGGCTTCGGCGGTGTCGCGGAGCCGCGCGCTGAGTGTCTCCGGAAGCCTTGAGCAATCCCAGGTCGCCGGCCGGGAAGGCGTCGGGCCAGCGCAGCGCGCGCATGGCGATATACTGAGCGGTCCAATCGCCGATTCCCGGGATTTCCTGGAGCGCATGTGTCATCGCCTCGGGGTCCGGGCCCGGTTGCAGGTCGATGTGCCGCTGCGCCACGGCCTGTGCCACGGCGCGGATGCTGGCGGCGCGCGGGCGACTGATGCCCAGCGACGTGAGCTCTGAGTCCGCGGCGTCCGCCAGCCGCTGCGGCGACGGGCTCAAGCGGTTCAGGCCCGGGAACGGCGTCTCGATCGGCTCGCCGAACGAGCTGGCAAGGCGGCCGGCAAGCGTCGTCGCCGCCTTGACCGAGACCCGCTGGCCCAGGATGGCGCGCACGCTCAGCTCGAATCCGTCGAACGCGCCGGGCACACGCAACCCCGGGCACGCGCTGGCGACGCTCGCAAACCGCGTATCGGCGCAGAGGTGCGACGCGATCACGTCCGGTCTCGCATTCAAGTCGAAGAGGTTTTTCAAGCGAGCAAGGACCTCCGGCAAGGCCGGTACAGCGACGTGGCCAGCTCGACCGCCAGAGCGTTTCGACCGGACGATCGGCTCGACCTTCAGCCATCCCCGATGACTCCCGACGGCGGCTGTGCGATAGTACGCGTCGACCGTCGACCCATTCGACTCCGGCCGTCGCCCGGCCGGCGAGGAAGCGCAAGAGCGCATTCCAGGCCAGCGGCGGCCGGTAGGCGAGCGTGAGCCGCACGCAGTCGCCGTTGTGATGGATCTGCGAGCGAGCGCCGCATTCGGCTGGGTGTCAGGCGGTAGTGTGAGCGAAACAGTGCGTTGAACCGCCGGACGCTCTCGAATCCGCTGGCAAACGCGACCTGGATGATCGGCAGGTCTCGAATCGGTGAGGAGCTGCTTGGCCAGCAGCAGGCGCTGGGTCTGGGCCAGCTCGACCGGCGAGACGCCAAACTCCTGCTTCACGGCGCGGCGAAGCTGCCGCGCGCTCGAGATCCAGGTCGCGGGCCAACTGCTCGAGGCTTCCGCCGTTGTTCAGCGCGCCCGCCTCGATCCGGGCGGCGGCCGTCCGGGCGGTCCGCCGGACCGCGTCGACGGGAGCGTGGCCGGGGGCCAGCTCCGGCCGGCACCGCAAGCAGGGCCGGAATCCCTCGCGCTCCGCCAGTGCCGCGTTGGAGAAGAACCGGCAACGGGCGCGGCCGGCCGTCCGGGCCGGGCAGATCGGGCGGCAATAGATCCCGCGTCGTCGTCACTCCGACGAAAAACAAGCCGTCAAAGCGGGCGTCGCGTGCGGCCAGGGCTCGAAAGCAAGTCTCGTCGTCGATTCTCATAGCCGGATTGTAACCGGGGCCGGTACGCGGATCTGGCCATTTTCGGACACCGAAGACAAGTTTTTCAGCGTCCGCGAAATCGACCGTGACAACCGGTGACCTGCTGCTCGCGGCGGTCCGGTCACAGAACCACACTCAAATCGTTCAACATGATGTTGACGTTGTTCTCGAACTGCCTTTGGACAGGAAGGAACGATGACACAGCTCGAGTTCTGGCAGGAAAATGCTGACCGCGTCTTTGCAACCGTCCCGCTGCGCCAGCAGGGTGCAGTCCCCGCGACCGGCGATATCGTTTACGTTCCGGAGGAGAAAGACACGGGCGCCTATGCCTATGCCAGGGTGATCTGCCGGCGGTTTTACGACCTGGTTCAAAGTCAGGTAACAGGAGATTGAGTTGAGAGGGATTTTCTAAAATGCCTGTTTCCTCCATGTTGGTGTTGGGGCTCACAATCCCACACCATCACAAAGGAGACAGGCATGGACGCCCAAGCTACGTTCTCATGCTCATTCACGCAATCCGATCTCGGCCCGGTCGCGGAACCGCCCAGCCTTCCTCCCTGGCCAGCCCAGAGGCTGCTGCCCGAGGAACGGCAGGAGCTGGCTATCCAGGTCCTCGCAGGGGCTCAACCCGTCACGGATCTGGCCCGGGAGACATGAGGTCAGCCGCAAGTTCCTCTACCACCAAGCCCACACCGCCCAAGATGCTCTGACCCGCGCCTTTGCCCCCGAACCCAAGACCGAGAAGGTCCTCTTCTACCTCCCGGTGACCAAGGCTTGGTTGCGGCAACTGGTCCTGGCCTTGGTGATGATCGGCCACAGCCCTTACCGGGCCGTCGTCGAATTGCTCCGCGATGTCTTTGACTGGCGTATCTCCCTCGGTACAGTGCACAACATCGTCGCCAGTGCTGTCGAACCGGCTCGGACGATCAGCCGCAGTTGCGATCTGGGCGGCGTGCGCATCGGTGCCCATGACGAGATCTTTCAGGCCGGTCAACCAGTGCTCGTGGGTGTCGATACCGCATCGACCTATTGCTATCTGCTTAGCCTGGAGGACCATCGCGACGCCGAGACCTGGGGCGTGCGTCTGCTGGAGTTGGTCGATCACGGCTTCGATCCCGATGCCACCGTCGCCGACGCCGGCGCGGGACTGCGCCGGCCAAGCCTTGGCCCTGCCCGAGGTCCCTTGCCGAGGCGACATATTCCACATTCTCCGTGATCTCGAGCAGCTTGTCGGCTTCCTGGAGAACCGCGCCTATGACGCGCTGCAGCTGTGCCGAACGATGTCGAGCGGCAGCGTGAGACTGCCGCGGCGGTACGACAGGCGGGGGCGTGCCAAGTCAACGAGAGTTGCGGCTCGGCTATTGTATCGAGCCCGCGACTCAAGTGATGCGGCCATTGCCCTGGCCGACGATGTGGCGCTTTTGATCAGGTGGTTCCGCCACGACATTCTCACCGTGGCCGGGCCGTGCTACGCCGAGCGATCTACACTTTATGACTTCGTGGTGGCCGAACTGAGGAGCCGCGTGCCATTGTGTCTCCATCGGCTGGGGCCGGTCTGCCGGCAGCTAGAGAACCAGCGGGATGACCTGCTGGCCTTTGCCCGCGTGCTCGACGAGGAATTGGAGCGGCTCGGGCGGGAGTTCCAGATCCCCGCGGAACTGCTCCGCCAGCTCCTTGGGGCTATCACGCGCGACGAGCGCGACCCGCGACGCTGGAGTGAGCGATGCGGTCCTCCAAAAGCGACTTCGGGGTCGATTCCACGACGTCCAGGCTGCGGTGGCTGAGCTGGCCGCTGGGACAGTCCGGGCCAGTTCGCTGGTGGAGAACCTCAACAGCCGGCTCCGCAGCTACTTCTTCCTGCGGCGACAGCTCGGCCCGGACTACTTGGCGCTGCTGCAATTCTTCCTGAACCACCGACGTTTGGAGCGAAGCGAGCGTCCCGAGCGCGTGGGGAAGACCCCGGCCGAACTACTGACCGGGCAGTCGCACCCACATTGGCTGGAAATGCTCGGCTACACCCGCTTCCGCCGCGCCTAAGACGGTCATCAGGGCGACACGCTGAGAACCTTGCACTGTCAAGGCACGCTCACCGTCCGTACTGTTACCCGAAAAACGCCGATTTTGAACCAGGCCGGAGCGGACCTGGTTCAAAGTCAGGTAACAGGAGATTGAGTTGAGAGGGATTTTCTAAAATGCCTGTTTCCTCCATGTTGGTGTTGGGGCTGACAATCCCGCACCATCACAAAGGAGACAGGCATGGACGCCCAAGCTACGTTCTCATGCTCATTCACGCAATCCGATCTCGGCCCGGTCGCGGAACCGCCCAGCCTTCCTCCCTGGCCAGCGCAGAGGCTGCGACCCGAGGAACGGAAGGGGCTGGCTATCCAGGTCCTTGCAGGGGCTCAACCCGTCACGGATCTGGCCCGGGAGAATGAGGTCAGCCGCAAGTTCCTCTACCACCAAGCCCACACCGCCCAAGATGCTCTGACCCGCGCCTTTGCCCCCGAACCCAAGACCGAGAAGGTCCTCTTCTACCTCCCGGTGACCAAGGCTTGGTTGCGGCAACTCGTCCTGGCCTTGGTGATGATTGGCCACAGCCCTTACCGGGCCGTCGTCGAATTGCTCCGCGATGTCTTTGACTGGCGTATCTCCCTCGGTACAGTGCACAACATCGTCGCCAGTGCTGTCGAACCGGCTTGGACGATCAGCCGCAGTTGCGATCTGGGCGGCGTGCGCATCGGTGCCCATGACGAGATCTTTCAGGCCGGTCAACCAGTGCTCGTGGGTGTCGATACCGCATCGACCTATTGCTATCTGCTTAGCCTGGAGGACCATCGCGACGCCGAGACCTGGGGCGTGCGTCTGCTGGAGTTGGTCGATCACGGCTTCGACCCCGATGCCACCGTCGCCGACGCCGGCGCGGGACTGCGTGCCGGCCAAGCCTTGGCCCTGCCCGAGGTCCCTTGCCGAGGTGACATATTCCACATTCTCCGTGATCTCGAGCAGCTTGTCGGGTTCCTGGAAAACCGCGCCTATGAGGCGCTGCACTGTGCCGAACGATGTCGACGGCAGCGTGAGACCGCCGGGCGGTACGACAGGCGGGGGCGTGCCGAGTCAACGAGAGTTGCGGGTCGGCGATTGTATCGAGCCCGCGACTCAAGTGATGCGGCCATTACCCTGGCCGATGATGTTGCACTTTTGATCAGGTGGTTCCGCCACGACATTCTCACCGTGGCCGGGCCGAGCCACGCCGAGCGATCTACACTTTATGACTTCGTGGTGGCCGAACTGAGGAGCCGCGTGCCATTGTGTCTCCATCGGCTGGGGCCGGTCTGTCGGCAGCTAGAGAACCAGCGGAATGACCTGCTGGCCTTTGCCCGCGTGCTCGACGAGGAATTGGAGCGGCTCGGGCGGGAGTTCCAGATCCCCACGGAACTGCTCCGCCAGTTCCTTGGGGCTATCACGCGCGACGAGCGCGACCCTCGATACTGGAGTGAGCGTGCGGTCCTCCAAAAGCGACTTCGGGGTCGATTCCACGACGTCCAGGCTGCAGTGGCTGAGCTGGCCGCTGGGACAGTCCGGGCCAGTTCGCTGGTGGAGAACCTCAACAGCCGGCTCCGCAGCTACTTCTTCCTGCGGCGACAGCTCGGCCCCGACTACTTGGCGCTGCTGCAATTCTTCCTGAACCACCGACGTTTGGAGCGAAGCGAGCGTCCCGAGCGCGTGGGGAAGACCCCAGCCGAACTACTGACCGGGCAATCGCACCCACATTGGCTGGAAATGCTTGGCTACACCCTCTTTCGCCGCGCCTAAGACGGTCATCAGGGCGACACGCTGAAAACCTTGCACTGTCAAGGCACGCTCATCGTCCGTACTGTTACCCGAAAAACGCCGAATTTGAACCAGGCCGGTTTTACTATAGCCAAGGGGGCGACCTCACCATGATCAGACTCGCCTGTGAGGTGTTGTGAACTGACCTCGTAGGCTTTGCCATCCCACCCGACTAGCGATCATTTCGACGCACGACTTCCCCCCTGACCATCAACCCGCATTTCACCTTTCTGCAACGGGCGCTTACTCCGTTCGTGCCTTGTTCTCCCAGCGACATCCGGGGAGCGCCCAAGGCGAATTTCCGTTTGAAGCCACCGATATTGCATGATTGCAGGCGTGCAGATTGTCTGAACCGCGAGCGGCGTTTCGGCAACAGACTCGGCGATCTGTAAGATTCTGGCGGCAGGTCGGGTATTCCTACGACACCAGACTAGGGGAGCGCGTGCTCGAACCTGGTCAGGGTCATTCTGCATGAATCGCAACACTCGAGACAGGCAGGGAACTTTCGCAGGTCGGGGACGACGATCGCTTGGGTTGTCGTCGAAGTGGTGTTTCTCGCTGTGGAGGTCGGCGAAGCGGGCCGTCCTCGCGGGGGAAGCAGCGGGCAAGCACGGCGGCGATCGTCGAAGGTGCGCAGGTAACCTGAGTCGCGTCGAGCGAATGCATCGAGGGACGACGATGGCTTCGTGCGCCAGCGATCAATGCCTCACGAGACTGCTGGAAGACCAGGTCGAAGACGATCGAGCGCAAGCGTCGCTGATCGAGCACGTCGAGACTTGCGCTCGATGCCAAGAGCGGCTCAAGGAACTTACGGGTGAGGATTTGCGTCCCTTCGCGTGGGGGCATTTTGGTCGCTATCTGGCGGACCCGTGGTCGACGACGATTGTTGCGGATCCGGACACGCCGCTCCCCACGGACTCGCTCTCTCGTGGTTCCAGCCGATCAACAGACGGTCGGACGGACGATTCGACCACCGCAGCCGATTTCCCCGAGGTCCACGGGTACGAAATCCTCGCGGTGCTCGGCCACGGTGGGATGGGGGTTGTCTACCGGGCACGCCAGCAGCGCTTGAGGCGTGCTGTCGCCTTGAAGATGATTCGTGCTGGAAATCTGGCAAAGCCCGAGGATCTGGCGAGGTTTCGGATTGAAGCGGAAACGGTCGCGAAGCTGCGCCACGCGAACATTGTGCAGATCTACGACATCGGCGAGATGGGCGGCATTCCGTTCGTCACGCTCGAGCTGCTGGAAGGGGGAAGTCTTGCGGAACTGGTCGCCGGCACTCCCCAGCCGGGAGTTGCCGCCGCCACGACCCTGGCGACGCTCGCGCGAGCGATGCACTTTGCACATCAGGCTGGAATCATCCATCGCGACCTCAAGCCGACCAACGTGCTGTTTTCCGCGGACGGAATCCCGAAGATCACGGACTTCGGATTGGCCAAGCGGCTGAATGAAAACGGGCACACCGAAAGCGGCCAGGTTCTGGGATCGCCCAGCTACATTCCTCCCGAGCAAGCGGACGGTCGATCCAAGGAAGTCGGTCCGGCCGCCGACGTCTATGCGCTCGGTGCGATCCTTTATGAGATGTTGACCGGCCGCCCGCCGTTCAAGGGTGCGACGCCGGTCGAGACCGTGATGCAGGTTCTTCACACGGATCCTGCGCCCCCGTCTCGACTTTCGTCGCAGGTCTCGCGCGACCTCGAGACGATCTGTTTGAAATGCCTGGCGAAGGAGCCTCGCAAGCGGTATGGAAGCGCCGAAGCCCTGGCAGAGGACCTGGAGCGGTATCTCGCGCACAGGCCGGTCCGTGCACGTCGGACGCCGTTCTGGGAGCGCGCCGTCAAATGGGTACGGCGGCGACCGACGACCTTCAGCCTCCTGGCAGTTGCGTGCGCGATCTCGACGATACTCGTTGCGGCCGGGCTGCGTTCCCGGGCGGAGCGCCACGGGAGGGTGCGGGACGAAAAAGAACGAATTGCCGCGCTGAGGGTAGCGAGCGAACAAAGCTTGAATGAAGCACGCGACGGCTTGAGCGTCGGTCGGCTTGCGATCGAGGACCTGTCTCGATTGGAAACGACGACGAAGTCGGAGCCCAGGCTGGCCGATCTGCACTTCCGGGCGCTGGAGCTGCTCGATCAGGCACGGCGCCGACATGACGATCAGCAGGCGAGGGCGGCGGCCAAAGACCGCTATCACGAGTTTTTCAGGCGGCGTGACGACGCCTTCTTTCAGGATACCGAGCTCACGGGCCTCGACCGATCCGAGAACGTGAGGATGGTCCGTCAGTCGAGCTTGGCCGCGCTTGCGGTGTTCGCCGCAAGCGGGCGTCCGGACGATTCATGGACCCTGGGATCGCTCCCTGCTTCACTCACGGAACACGAGCGCAGCCAGGTCGCCCTGGGCTGCTATGAGATGATGATGGTTCTCGCGGAGGCGATCGCGCAGACGCTACCGGGTGAATCGGCCGGTCGACAGGCCCGCAAGGCGCCTTAAAGATCTTGGACCGCGCCGGCGAGCTGCGCCATCAGCCGACGCACGCGTATCATTTGCGGCGGGCCGCTTGCCTCGAGCGGGCCGGCGACCTTGAAGCGGCCCAGCGCGAGCGTTCGGTGGCGACGCTCATCAAGCCGAACGGGGCATTCGATCATTTTCTGAGCGGACTGGAGTATTACAAACAAGCGTCACTGCCTGAGGCGAAACTTCAATTCGAGGCGGCCCTGGGAGCCCAGCCAAACCATTTCTGGGCGCAATGCCTGCTCGCGATTTGCAACTTGAACGCGCGACCGCCCCGTCCGGCCGAGGCCAGGGCGTACCTGACTGCGTGTCTCCAGAGCCACCCGGATCTTGCCTGGCTATACCTGCTGCGAGGTTTTGCATCGGGGCAGTCAGGCGTGGCCGCCGCGACCGAGACCGACGGGACTTTTCATTTCGAGGCCGCCCTGGCCGATTATCGCGAGGTGGTGAAGCGCGATCCGGACGGTCGATTTCGCTACGCGCTTCTGGCGAATCGCGGGCTCGTGCGGTTTCAGAGCGGAAAGCTGGCCGAAGCCGCCGCCGACCTGAAAGACGCGATCGCGCTCAATCCGCGACAACTCAACGCCCACGTCACCTTGCGCAGCTCGAAAGGCGAGAGCACCGGCTCGAGCAGGCGATGGAGCATCTGGGAGAAGCCATCGCGCTCAATCCGGATCTGGCCGCGCTGTATCGAACGCGGGCGGCGCTGGCGTCTCGAGGTCGCCAAGGTGACGCCAGAGGTACGCGCCGCCGCAATGGCCGACCTGGCGGAGGCCATCAAACGCGAAACACAGGGCAGCCGCGAGCTGGCGGAGGATCACGCCGAAACCGCGCGTGTGATGATTCTGGACAAGCAATACGAACAAGCTTTGACCGCATGCGATCTGTCTCTTCAGATTAACCCAGACAGCGCTTCAGTCCAGCAGTGGCGGGTGATGGCGCTCCTGGAGCTCAAGCGATATCAGGCCGCCGCCGACTCGTGCGACGCGTATCTCCGGACGGGACATCGCTCGGCCGAAATCCTTGGCCTGCGCGGCCTTGCCAAGGCCAAACGCGACGATTTCGCCGGCGCGATCGACGACTACACGCTGGCAATCTCGTTGCAACCCGAGGTGTCCGCGTTGCACTGCCGCCGCGGTTGGGCTTACCTGATCTCTGGAGCCTACCCGCTGGCCCGGCGCGACTTTGAGGAGGCCATCCGCCTGGACCCGTCGAGCAGCGACGCCTACGGCGGCCGAGGGTCGGCCTTGGTCGCACTCGGGTTATACCATGAGGCCGTTGCCGACGCCGATGAGTCTTTCCGCCACGGAGAAATCGAATCTCGAATGATCTATACCGCCGCCCGGATACTGGCTCAGGCCGCGCGGTGGGAAAGCAAGGAATCACACGCGTGCGGCAGGCCGGATCTGGTCGCCGCCCGCCGCTTTCAGGACCGCGCCCTTCGTCTTCTGGAAGAGGCGCTCCGGCAAACCCCGCAAGCGGAGCGCGCGGCGTTCTGGCGGGATGTCGTCGCGACGGACCCTGCGTTCTGGACGATCCATCGGCTCCCGGACTACGCTCGACTGGCCGCGGAATACGGGTCACGAACTCTGTGATCGGTCGTCCCGACCAAGGATGAAGAGCCATGCCATCTGCCGGAAACGACCGTAGTCCTCGCAAATCTCAGCTAACGGCTCGCGTGCGACGGTCCGCGCTCAGCCATCGCCTGCAATGCGAGTCGCTCGAGGGCCGGTCGCTGTTGTCGGCCGGTTCAATCATCGACCTCAGCCCGGGACCCGACCTGACATCGGCGGGTTCCGACCCGGTCGAAGTCGCGCGGCCGTCGCAGAGCGTGGATCCAGCACCGGGGTCCGACCTCGTCGGCCCGACGCCCGTCGCGGATCCAAGCTCCGCGCCCGCGCCCTCGAATGCGACACCCGAGGAAACCGCTGACGGCGTCGTGAGCGACCCTTCTGATCTCGCACAGACCGCGGTAGCCATCTCGGGAGCGGACACTTCCCCTCCCGCTGCACAGACGATTGCGCCCGGCGATGGCAACCGCAACAACTCGAGCGAACGAACGAGCCCGGGAGTGAAGCGCGCGGAGTAACCCAGCCGATCCGCCCATCTCCGGCCCGATCGGCGAACCGCCGCCCTCCAACCCCGATGGCGGGGACGGTTCGGGACCGGAAGGCCCGCTCCCTGCCGTCGGCCCAGGATCGCCTCGGGGCGGAAATACGCCGACTAACGGCGAGGACGACGTATTCGACGACGGCACGGTCGGGATCATCGCCTGGAACGATCTCGGCGAAAGCTCGCCGGAAGCGCTCTTCATGCCGTTCGAGAATGACCGGGCCTTTGACAACGACGTGAGTCAGCTCACCGCTGTCGTATCAACGCGCATGGAGGCGACAATCGAGTCCGGCACAGGAGGGGGATGGATCTCGTATCTTGGAGCCGGAGGGTGGAGCGCGCTCTTTTCCGAGCTGGCGAACTCGGTCGCCGATCTCGATCGTTCGACGGATGGTCCGGCCGCGAACGACCTCGAGCGCGCCTCGGTCATCGACGGCAAGACGCCCGTCGCCATGCTCGTGAGCCTTCTCGACGCTCCGGGGAAGCTCGGCTCCTCGGGTGTCGAAGAGATCGCCGAGCTGAGTCCGACCGGCGAGTCGTCATCGCTGGCCCTGGCGGCGACATTGTGGGCTGCGCCGTCTGACCCTCGGATCATTTCACCCGGGTGCGATCGGCCGGTCGAAGGACGTCGCGACGGGGTCGACCGCGCGGCCTCGCTGTCGTCGCTGCGGGAGTTTGTGATCGGACTGGACCTGGCGCTGGAAGAAAGTTGTCGGAATACGCGAGCGGAACTGCTCCCGAGCGCGCTCCATGGCTCGCTCGGTCCACACTCCGGCGCCGCGGGTCTTGATCCGCTCGAATGGAACGGATCGATCGTACCAGGCCCGCGAGCGATCAAGAACGTGACGCCGGACTTCCCACGAACCGGCGGAAGTGCGAGATCGGCTACGTCAACTCCCTCGCTCGAAGCGGAAAGCTTGCCGGGTTCCCGCGCAAGCGCACCGTCGAACGACCCAAGAGTCGAATCGGCGCAACTCGACGCAGCGATCAATCAGCGAGCGCACGGGCGATTCTTCTCTGCCGAAGACGCGGTGACGGCGCTCGCGGCGGCCGCCGCCGCAACGATGCTCGCGGGCTGGTCCTGGACGAAGCGATGGCGCCGGCCGCGATCGTCCCGCGCAGCGCCGGAGCTCAGGAGTCGTTGAAGCGACGACGCTCGGATTCGACGATCCGTTGCCGAGGGCCAGAAGGGCGCAGCCGGCTCAGTCCGCGTACCCGACCTCAAGCTTGCCAATTTCTTCCTTGAGGATCTTCTGCACGCGGTGTTTGGCGACGAAAACCGAGGCGACCGGAATGCCGAGCATCTGCGACGTCTCCGCGCCTGAGTACTGTTCAAAGGCTGTCAGGCGGAAGGCATCCCACGTTACCGGCGCAACCCGATCGCGCACCCTGGCGATGGCGAGGTCCAGCAGCTCGCGGTCGAAGATCTCTTCGATCTGTTTTTCCAGGTCGGCGCGAGCCTCGAGGCTCTCGAAGATCGGATTGGATTGGCTCCCAAGAGCGCGGCTGCGTTTCTCGACGAGGTCGCTCAAGGTGTGCTGTGTGATCGTTTTTAGCCAGGCACGGAAGCATCGCGACTGGTCGTAATGGAAGCTCGCCAGCTTCTGGGTGAGCTTGGCGATCACCTCCTGCGCGACGTCCTCGGCGTCGGCCTCTTGCAGGCCCCATGCGCGACACCAGCCGTAGATCTTCGGGCGATAACGCAGCACGAATCTTTCCCAGGCCTCGGCGTTCCAGGGGTGTTGACGCAGCAACTCCATCAACGTGAGGGAAGTCTGAGAATCACTTAAACGCCTCATCGCGTGCCCTCAGTCAGGCGCTGTGCTCTTGGCCGGTGCCCGATTAAATCGATAGGCTTGTCCCAGATCGTTTGCAAACGAACGGTGTCCGAGCCTCGATGCTAGCGGAGATTACTGTCGGAAAGATTCTGTGGAAGCGACCCGGCCACGTGTCGGGAAAGATCGGCAGAAGACGGCGCAGTCTCTTTATCGGTCGAATTCCCGAATCCCGAGGCGACATCGTTTTCCGCGGAGTCTGAAAGGATGAACGCAAACCCTCCCGTCGGACGCCGATCGGCCGTCAGTCGAACCGCGCCAGGATGCCCTCGATTCCGTCCGCGTGAATTCGCCACGACCGCTCGGAATACCCGCCGGAGAGAACCATCGCCACGGGAATACTGCGCTCACGGACCTCGGTGATCACGAGCAAATCCCGCTCGGCGAGGTCGGCCTCGGTCAGCCGCAGACCCGCCAGCGGGTCGTCGGCGAATGGGTCCGAGCCGGCGTTATAAATCACCAGATCGGGGCGAACCGCGTCGAGTGCGTGCCGGAGGACCTGCCCTACCTTGGCGAGATACTCGCTGCCGGCGACGCCGCGCCGCATCGGGATCGGGTAATCCTCTGGTTCCTTTCGCGAGGGAAACAGGTCGTCCTGATAAGCGTCCAGGATGAACGCCCACGCCCAATCCCGGAACACAGCGGCCGTGCCATTGCCCTGGTGGGCGTCAAGGTCGATCACCAGCACCGTGGCGACGCGTCCTTCGTCGTGCAAGATCCTCGCTGCGAGAGGAATGTCGGCGTAAACGCAAAAGCCAGCACCGGAATTCGCCATGGCATGGTGAAAGCCGCCCCCCAGATTGATCGCCAAGCCGTGTTCCAGGGCGAGCCGGCAGGCAAGCACAGTACCTCCGGTTGCGTACCGCATGGGTTTCAAGATGCGCCAATCCAGGAGCCACGCCGGCAGTCGCCGCGCCACCGGCACCTCGAGGATGCGAGCGAGCACAAGAGAATTTCGCAGCGAATGCAGGTACGCCGGCGTGTGAAGTGTGAGAAGGTCGCGCCGGCTAGCTGTCCGAGGGCGAACGAAGTCTCTGCGCCGGCGCATTCCACGGGCGATGAGCTCGTCATGAATGCGGCGATACTTCCGACTATCAAACGGGTGCAGGCGCTCCAGTCCGAAGGCGGTGATGTTGTACTTGGGGTGATAAACAAGCGGTATCATGCCGCCGATCCCGGTCACGTTCGGCAGACCCCCCGCCCGAGCCACTGGCAGGACGAGCGAGGGAAACGAAGCTCAATGCTACTGTATAAAGGAAGTGTGATAATTTTTGCGAATTGTCATCGTATTATCTTCTGAATTTCACGTGCGCTTTGGCTCCTTCGATCCGCCGCGGATTTCACCGGCCCGGAAATTCACCACTCCGATGTCGCCGTGCAAAAGCGACGTAATGTTGCCACGCCTGCTCGATGCGCTTCCGCGTTTCCTCGTCCACGGGCGCACGACCTTGGCGGGGAACCCCACTACGAGGGATCCCGGCGGTATCTCGGTTCCCTCGAGCAAGAGGCGCCGGCCCCGATCACCGATCCGCTGCCGACGCGGACCCGGTTGAGGAGGATGGCTCCCATTCCGATCAAGCAATCGTCCTCGACGGTGCAACCGTGCAGTATAACGCGGTGGCCGACGGTGACGCGGCTGCCCACCCGGCACGGCAGGTCCGGGTCGGCGTGCAGCATCGAGAGATCCTGGACGTTGGTCTGGTCGCCAATCGAAATCGGTGCCGTGTCGCCGCGGATCACGGAGTTGTACCAGACGCTCGCGTCCTTGCCCAAGGAGACGTCGCCCAGGACGATCGCCCCCTGGGCGATATAGGCTGTCGCGTCGATCATGCGAGGGAGTTCCTGGCGTGTCGGTTCGGGTTGTTCATCCCGCCAGCCCCCGGTCCAAGCAAACGATGCCCGGAAATTGGCGCACCCCCGGGTCGTCTCGGGCTTGTCGGGGGAAAGCATGTTCGCAGAACGGCCGGGGACGCGACAAGACTTTCGCGACTTCTAGACCAGAGCCGAACGATCAACGGGCCGGCGGTGTCCCGAACTTCGCGGTTCGCGCGGCTGTCTGACGGGCGCGGATTGCGGTATGACCGATTCGTGTCGCGGTCATCTACCGGCGTACGACTTCCCTCTCCGGGAGCTGGGCCGCTCGCTCGAGTCGCGGGAGAGCCATCGATCATGAAGACAGATGCTGACATCGAGCTTCTGGTTCGATCCTTCGAGGAATGCACGCTTCCGCGTCCACAATGGACCCATACTGCGCATTTGACAGTCGCACTCTGGTATCTTATTCACTATCCGCGGAACGAGGCGACCGAACGAATCCGTCGCGGCATCGAGCGCTACAACCTGAGCGTCGCGAATCCGACCGGTTATCATGAGACCGTTACGCTGGCGTGGATCGCCGTGATCTGCCGCTTCCTCGCGGCGCGCCGCGAGGGCGAGTCGGTTGCCGAGCTTGACGAGTCGTTATCGCGAGAATGCGGCGGCGTCGATTACCTGCTGCGGTTCTATTCGAAGGATCGCCTGTTTTCTGAGATATCTCGACGCACCTGGGTCCCACCCGATCGGCATGCGATCGAGCCGGTCGTGCCGGAGATGGCGGTTCCGACAGACGCCCGGCATTAACGCGGTGCGCGAGGATCGGCGAAATCGTTGGTCGCGAGGTGCGGAAGGGTCGTATCGTTTCGGAACTGCCGGGGAGCTCATTGTGGAAAAAGTGAACATCCAGGAAAAGCTGTCTCAATTCCAGGAGCACTGGAGCCCGAAGATCGTCGGCGAGCTGAACGGTCAGCACGTCAAACTGGTCAAGTTTCTGGGGGAATTTCTCTGGCATCACCATGACAACGAAGACGAGATGTTCCTGGTGGTGAAGGGACGGTTCCGCATGGACTTTCGCGACCGGCAGATCTGGCTTGGTGAGGGAGACTTCCTGGTCGTCCCGCGCGGCGTCGAGCATCGGCCGGTCGCCCTCGCGGAAGCGGAAGTCTTGCTGTTCGAGCCGGCGACAACGCTCAATACGGGAAACGTGCAGAGCGACCGAACGATCCACAAGCCGCAGCGGATTTGACGTCTTGGAGGCGCGATCGATGAAAGCTCTTCCGCGGCTCATGGTACTTGCCCTCGCCCTGGGCAGCGCCCAAGGCGCAGGCCCGCCGGGCGCCCTCATAATGCCTTTGCCGCAAGGGCTCCCTCGCAGCACGACCGGGTGCCGGCCGGGGCCACGCCTGGGGCAAGCCGCGACCAGGAAGCCGAGCGGCTTCGCGGCAAGATCGACGAGATCGTTCGCACCGAGCTCACTCGTCACTGGTATCCGCACGCTGTGGAACGACGCCGGGGGGGATTCCACGAGCGAATGGCCCGTGACTGGTCGCTCCAGCCCGATGAAAATGTATTTCTAGTTTACCAGTCGCGAATGACCTGGACGGCAGCGGCTTTCGCCCAGTATTCCCCGCCCCACCGCGAGGAATTTGTAGGCTATGCCCGGCACGGAATCGAATTTCTTGACCGCGTGATGCGCGACCAGGTTTTCGGCGGATTCCACTGGGAGCTGGATGCCGAGGGACGTCTTGATCGGCGGCGCGGCGACGAAAAGCACGTCTACGGAATCGCGTTCGTGGTGTATGCAGCCGCCAAGGTGCACGAGGTGACCGGCGACGCGCGATCGCTCGAGGTGGCCCGCGACGCCTTCGAGTGGCTGGAGGAACACGCCGCACGACCGGAAGCACGGCGGCTACTTCGAAGCGCTCAAGAGGGACGGTACGCCGATTCTCGCCTGGGACCAGGATGCCCCGCTCGAGCGGCGGGTCGACCGCCTGGGCGTGTACTATGGCTTTAAATCGATGAACGTTCACATCCATATGTTAGAGGCATTGGCCGAGCTTTCCAGGGCCGACCGGCGGCCGCTCGTGGCAAAGCGGCTGCGCGAAGTCTTCCTGATCGTGCGAGACCGCATCGCCGTCGAGCCGGGGGCGCTCAATCTCTATCTGACCCCCGACTGGCGGGCGGTTCCGGCGCACGACTCGTTCGGGCACGACGTCGAAACCGCGTATCTCCTGGTCGAGGCCGCCGCTGCGCTTGGAATGCCCGACGACGCGAAGACCTGGGCGGTGTCCCGTCTGCTGGTCGATCATGCGCTCGAGTGGGGCTGGGACGAAGCGTACGGCGGGTTCTACGACAAAGGCGAGTCATTCGGAAACACCGCCTTCGATCAGAAGAAGGTCTGGTGGACACAGGCGGAAGGGTTAAACGCGTTGCTGCTTGTTGCACCAGAAATTCGGAGATCGCACCGAGAAGTACTGGACGGCATTCTTGAAACAGTGGGGATTCATCGAGAAGCACATGCTCGATCCGGTCCACGGCGGTTGGTTTTCAGAGACGACGCGCGAAGGAAAGCTCCTGGGCGACGGCAGCAAAGCCAACCCGTGGAAGGCGAATTACCACACCGCGCGCGCGCTCATGAACGTCGCCCGGATGCTCGCCGATCCGGGCGAAGCATCGAGGGCCCGCAAACCCTGAATGAAGCGGATCGCGCTTGACTCTCACTTTTCAACACGTCCAAAATCAAAGCATACAAGCTTCTTTGTCGGAGTTCTCTCTATGCGATCGATTGTTGCGGCGTCTCTCGCCATCGGCTTGCTGCTCGGAGCAAGCGCTTTCTTGAAGGCCGATGTGAAGGATGACCTGGCTGCGCTCCAGGGGGGTTGGGCGATGGCCCTGGCTTTCATTAATGGAGAGGAGTTGCCGGCTGACCAGGTCAAATCGGGATCCTTGCTCATCGACGGTGACGAGTACAACCCGAAGCTGGGCGCAAGCGTCGAGCCATCGACCATCAAGGTGGATGGCTCGAAGAATCCCAGGTCGATCGACTTCACCTACACGACCGGCTTTCAGAAAGGAAAGACGACGAAGGGGATCTTCAAGCTCGAAGGCGACAACTTGACGATCTGCCGCGGCCTGGCGCCGGAAAAGGATCGTCCCGCCGAGTTTGCCGCGCCCAATGGCTCGGGTCTCTTGCTGGTGGTCTGGAAGAAATCGAATACCATCGAGGGGGAAAAACTGAAGGCGATGCAGGAGGAGCGGAAGCGATTTGAGGCGACCTGGATTTTTGTCTCGGTCGAGGCCGAGGGGCGTATGGTTCCCGTCGAGCTGCTCAAGGAAAGCAAGCTCGTATTGAAGGGAAAACAATTCACGTCCTCGATCAACGGAAAAACGACCAACGGCAGTATTCAAGATCGACCCGACCGCGAAACCGAAGACGATCGACGTCACGTTTACCGACGGGCCCGGCAAGGACCAAAGCCAGAAGGGTATTTACGAGCTGGACGGCGACACTCAGAGGATTTGCTTCGCGGCGCCAGGCAAACCTCGCCCGACGGAATTCGAGAGCACGCCGTCGAGCGGGCGAATCCTCCAGGTTCTCGAGCGCGAGAAGCCTTGAGCACCCCCGCGGCGCCTGCGTGCCCACGGCCGCGCGCTCTCCCCCGGTTCCCGATGTCATCAATTCCCGCGACGGCCAGCGCTCGTCGGATGAAAACCCGCGCGGGAGCAACGTCTTTTTTCCGACGTTCCGGCTCAGTATGCTGAGAGGGAATTGCCGGGGACCGGCTCCGTTAGTGCAGCGGGGCCGCCCTCTTGGACCAACGACTGCCGGAGGGTTTCATGCGTCATCCGCGTCGCAATACGCGTCGGTCGTTCCTCAAGTCCGCGGCCGCCGCCTCAGCCGCCACCACGGCAGCAGCGACTGCGCTCGCCGCCGATGTCCAGGTGCTCAAGCCCACGGTCGAGCTGCCCAAGGCCGGCGGCCCCAACGATCGCATGCGGATCGCCACGATCGGTATGGGGATCATCGGCTTCATCGACACAGAGACGGCGCTCAAGGTGCCCGGCGTCGAGCTGGTCGCCGCTTCTGACCTGTACGCCGGACGGCGCACACACGCGAAGGAGGTCTTTGGAGACCGCGTCGAGACCTACGTCGACTATCGCGAAATCCTGGCCCGTAAAGACGTCGACGCCGTGCTCATCTGCGTGCCCGATCACTGGCACGCGATGATGTCGATCGACGCCATGAAGGCGGGCAAGGCCGTCTATTGCGAGAAGCCCATGGTCCGCAGCGTCGAAGAGGGGCCGGGCGTGATCGCGGCGCAAAAGGAAACCAAGGCCGTCTTCCAGGTGGGGAGCCAGTACGCCAGCTCGGTCCTTTACGACAAGGTCAAGGAACTGATCGCCCAGGGTGCCCTCGGCAAGGTCCACGCCATCGAGGCGCGGTATAACCGCAACTCGGACATCGGCGCCTGGCAGTATTCGATTCCCACGGATGCCTCGCCCGAGACGATCGACTGGGACCGTTTCCTGGGCAGCGCGCCGAAGCGGGAATTCGACCCAGTGCGGTTCTTTCGCTGGCGAAATTACTGGGATTACGGGACGGCCGTCGCCGGGGACCTCTTCATTCACTTGCTGACCGGCATCCATCATGCCACCGGAGCCATCGGGCCGACGCGGATCGCGGCGATGGGCGGCCAGCGATACTGGAACGACGGGCGGGACGTCTACGACATCATCCTGGGGCTTCTTGACTATCCGGCGACCCAATCGCACGGCAGCTTCACGCTCTCGCTCGTGACGGATTTCGAGGACGGCGGCGGCGGAGCGACTTCGTTTCGCTTTGTCGGCACCGAAGGGGTCATCGACGTCAGCTTCCGCGAGCTCACCCTCACCCGCGTCGGCATCGAGCAGGCGGGGGTCAATCAAGTGCTCAACGGCTACAATTCCGTGAAGACGTTTTCAAACGCGCAGCAGAAGATGTTTGGCGAAAAGTACCGCGCGGAACATCCCAGCACAGTGGTCGGGCCGCCGGCCGAAACAGTCGGAGAAATACGTTGTGCCCGAAGGCTATGACGAACGACTCGATCATTTCGCCAACTTCTTCAAGTCCGTGCGCGAGGGCAAGCCGGTTTATGAGGATGCGACCTTCGGCTACCGCGCGGCGGCCCCGGCGCTCTTGTGCAACGACAGCTACCGGCAGAGTCGCGAGATCGATTGGGATCCGTCGAGCATGAAGATCGTCTCCTAGACCGCGCGGGCGTCGTCCAGATAGAACGCCGGGTTGCACGCGGGCGGGGACCGGACTTGCCGCCGGGCTCGGTCGCACGCACACGATTTCCTAGAGGGCCTGTACGATCGCGTCGTAGCGGGCCAGGTGCCGCGCATCGCGGGCGAATCGAACGGGATCACACCGGCCAGGAGCGACGGGCGGGTCCAGCCGATCTCGCCGGCGTGATCGACGGGCCAGTTGCCGAGATGCTCGTGTCCTTCTCGCAGCGCCGAGCTCAAGGTCACCACGCCATCGTTCACTTCGCCCTTGAGATTGCCGATCATCGCGGCGAGCTCGAACAGGAACAGCTCCTGGCCGCCCAGAGACGCGTCGCCGGCCACCTCGATGTATCGCACACCATCGCTATCCGGAGTGGACTCGTCGAACGCGATGCATACCTTGGTGGTGAGGTCGTCGAGCGCGCCGGCATTGAGCTCCAGTTGCTGGCGAAACAACAGAGGGATGTAGGCGGAAAGCGGGTCAGTGCGATCCGCGATGGCATCGGCCACCGGTGAGCCACGATGTGGCGTCCCGATCGTCACGAGCGAGGCGACGCGGCCGGCGAAGCCCGTCACTTTAGCCAGGGCATAGTGCGCATCAAGCCCGCCCATACTATGCGCGATCACGTGCACCTGCTCGTCCGGGGCGCCTCACGCAGTATTTTTGCCGCGAGCTGCCCACCGCGTTCTCGCACGCTGCCGATCGGATCCACCTCAGGGGCGATGACATTGTAGCCTTGGTTCTTCAGGTGAGCGGCGACGCCATTGAAGTAATTCACCGGCAGCGTCCATCCGATCGGGCTGCCGAATCCGAGGACGCCATGTGCGAGCACGATTGTGGATCGGGGCATGGCTTGTTGATTCCAGAGACAACACGGTCCGACGTCGCGCCGTCGACACAGGCGTGACAGTCATCACAATGACTCCCGCTCGAATTTGTAGTATACTTCTACATTCCGTTTTCATCACAGCCATTGGTTGCCCGGAGAAAATGCCTGCATGCGAGTTTTGACCTGTACAGTGGCGGCATTCTTGTTTTCTATCACATTGGTGTCATCTTCCTGCGTCGAGTCGGTGGCGTGCAGCTTCACCGATAGTGAGACAGCGTCCGAGGAATGGTATGTTCCGACGCCTGAAGACTTTCGAACGGAATACAACGAAGACACTGCCAACCGGCGGAAGCAGACGTGGGACGAGTACTGGGGATGGGTCAAGTCGTTTTACGAGGGTTCTTTCTTTTATTCCGGCTGGACGGATCGAGCCAAGGGCGTGACGAATATTGTGAGAGAGGGCCCAAAGCGGCGAAGAGTCATCAAGGAGATCACGGCGTTCGGAAAGGACATCTGCAAGGAGTGGGCGAAGGATTCCAGCGTCTGCAAGGTAGGCAGCTCCGACCTGATCCGCTGGGGTAAGGTGGTGGAAAAGGCCAAGGCGAAAGACGATGGCAGCGGCGAAGAGCTCGCTCGTGCGATCGCCTCGATCAGGGCCGAGTATCAGAAGAAGATTAAGCCACCCGCCGAGTAGGCCGCCCATGTCAGTCTGAATCTGTTCCGGGACGATCCGGGGCCGGCTGCTGCTTTGCGAGCGGGGCTGCGGTCAGGACCAATTCCGCGAGCAGCAGCTCGAGGAACAACGCGGCTCGGGCCCTTGGTCCGCGGCTATCCCCTGAGCCCGGGCAGCCAGCGCAGGGCGTTGTCTCGGAAGATTTTCCTCAGGATGCCGTCAGGAAGGGCAAGCCCCCGCGTCGGCTCGCCGGCGTAATCGATTTTTTCGTCGCTCGAGAAGAACGCCCAGTCGCGGTCGTGAGTGGCCTGGAGCGACCGCCCGGCCGCCGCCGCGTCGCCGGAGCGTAGCGAAAAGTCGGTGGCGTAGAGGACGCGGTCCTGGTAGCGAGTCAAGAACGACCGGACCGCTTCGCGGTCGCCGCGGGCGAAATAGCGAACGCGGGCGGCAGTATCGACCGCGAAATTGGGATACGTATCGAACCGGCGCGCGAGGCGGTTGAGATCGTCCTCGTTGCTGCCGAGATGGCAACCGACCACTCGCAGCTTCGGGTAGCGCGCGAGGACGCGGTCTCGCGCGTTCAGGATGTCGTCCTTCACGGGCGCTCCCGCCTTACCAAAAAAATGCCACTGGGGGTTGCTCGAGTAATAGGACAGCTCGGGGTTCTTTGCATCCAGCGGCAGCCAGGCCCCGTCCGGTTCCGCGAGATGGGCGACGAGCGTCCGGTCGGCGTGTTCGATCGCCTCGTAGACCGGCAGCAAGGCGGGGTGATCCGGCAGCAGATATGCGCCTGACTTCGCCTTGATTGACATGCCGATATTTTTCCAGATCTTTACGCCGATTGCATGATCATCGAACGACTGGCGTAGTCGCGTGATCGTGCGGCGGGTGAAATCCGGTTCTTCGAAGCCTCGGGCGTCGAAAGTGGATGCCCAGGCCAGCGTGCCGCCGCCGGCGCGCTCGACCTTGAGAGTGGCGCGGAGCTTCTCTTCCAGGTCGAAAGGCTCATCGCCGCCCGCCGGGCAGACCACGATGTCCAGGCCGCGCCAGCTCGACGCCTTGAGTGCTGCCAGAAGCTCGGGCGCATCGCGGTGGATATGGATGTGCGTGTCGATCCGGACGAACTCCGGCGCGACCGCGGGACGAGCGGCCGCCGCCATCGCGGCGGCGGGAAGCAGGCGGAGGCAGTCTCGGCGCGTCAGCATCTCTTCACCTCAAGTTTCGGCGTTCCCCGTATGGCGGCGCCCGGGGCGTGAGTGTTCGGCCTTGGCAAGAGAGCCCTATCCTCCGCCCAGGCCAGTATCGTTTGTAGCGCGCTTGAGCTCTTCACGCAATCTCACGCGAATTTCGTCGCGCCTTTCGACGACGCTCACGCGCCGTAGGCCCAGGATCCGCTTGGTGCCGTCCTCGGTGATTCCCATCGCTACGATTAGCGTTGCCCCCGCGTACTCCACGCCGTCGATCATGACCACCGGGAACCGCTGTCCCTCGAAGCGGCGTTCTGCCAGTGCCTGGACATCGGCAGCCGAGGCCCCGACGAAATCACGGCTGACGCTCGACTTGGCCACGCCAAAACCACCGCGGGCCAGGTCGACAACCCCGGCGTAATCCCGGGTGCTCACTCCCCGCACCATGCGTCGCAGCACAGCACGCGGCATGGCGTCGGGGGACTGCAAGCGGGTGTAGGTCTCCAGCGGTGTCTCCTCCTCGCCGCCGGCCTGCCGGACCCGGGGCCGCTCGATGGCGACCTTCTGGCCGGCAAGGGTGGCCGCGCCGCGCTGGCGGCCGTACCGCGTATGTGTGCGGCCCGATTGCCGCTGGTAGCGGGGGCCGCAGAGACGGGTGACCTCATCCTCCAAGAGGCCAGCTGCGACCAGCAGGCCCAGCTCCAGGGCCAGGCTCATCAGCGAGTCCTGCATCAAGCCCAGGAGCTCGTCGCGATCCAGGGGCAATTGGATCTGACAATTGGCGGAGCTGACTCGTCATAACAGCGGTCTGCGACAGGTTCTGCTTGTGGGTACGGTGACGGTTCTCGTAATCTCGATTCAAGGGGGGTTCCTCGTTCCAAGGAATTCCACGAGTTCAGTCTAATGACCGGACGGGAGGAACCGCCCCCTCTCACTTTTCAACTAAAAGTCGGACATCCTTCCCCTACTCGTGCCCGCTTGTTTTCATTGATTATCGGATAGTTATGGTCGCGATTACCCTTCCCGACGGCAGCGTCAAGCAATTCCCCAAGGCCGTCAGCGGCGAAGAAATCGCCGCATCTATTGGCGCCGGGCTGGCCAAGTCGGCGCTGGCCGTGCGCGTGGACGGGAAACTGCTCGACCTTTATGTGCCGATTGAACACGACGCTAAAGTGCAGATCATCACCGGCAAGGACGCCGACGGGCTGGAGCTTATCCGCCACGACACGGCGCATCTGCTAGCCGAGGCGGTCAAGGAACTCTTCCCGGAAACGCAGGTGACCATCGGCCCTGCCATCGAGAACGGGTTTTATTACGATTTCTCCCGCCCTACCCCGTTTTCCAGCGACGATCTTGCCGCCATCGAAGCGCGCATGAAAGAGATTGTCGGCGCGCAACGAACAGGTGCGGCGCGAGGCGTGGCAGCGTAACGACGCCGTGCGGTTTTTTAAGGAAATCGGTGAAGACTACAAAGCCGAAATCATTGCATCGATTCCTGAAGAACAGGAGATTTCGCTTTATCGCCAGGGCGAGTTTATCGATCTTTGCCGCGGGCCGCATGCGCCAAGCACCGGCAAGGTGGGCACGGCCTTTAAGCTGACGCATGTCGCGGGCGCATACTGGCGAGGCGACTCGAAGAACGAAATGCTTCAACGCATCTACGGCACGGCCTGGGCCAGCGAGAAGGATTTGAAGAATTATCTCACCATGCTGGAAGAGGCCGAAAAGCGCGACCACCGCAGGCTCGGCAAGGAACTCGACCTGTTCCATATCGAGGAGCATACGCCCGGCATGATTTTCTGGCACGACAAGGGCTGGACGATTTACCGCGCCATCGAGAATTATGTCCGCGATAAAATCCGCGCACGGGGCTATATCGAGGTCAAAACGCCGACGCTGGTGGACCGCAGCCTGTGGGAAGCCTCCGGCCATTGGGAGAAATTCCGCGAGAATATGTTCGTGGCACTCACCGATGAGGACAATCATCTCTGCGTCAAGCCGATGAACTGCCCCTGCCATATCCAGATTTTCAAGCAGGGCATGAAATCCTACCGCGATTTGCCGCTGCGTATGGCCGAGTTCGGAAGCTGCCACCGCAATGAGCCGTCCGGCAGCCTGCACGGCATCATGCGCATCCGCGGCTTCGTGCAGGACGACGCGCATATCTTCTGCACGGAAGACCAGATTACCGCCGAAACCGTCGCCTTCTGCGATTTGCTGAAAGAAGTGTATCAGGCATTCGGCTTTACCGATATCGCGGTGAAATTCTCCGACCGCCCGGCCAAACGTGCGGGTGAGGATGCCACCTGGGACAAGGCCGAAGGCGCGTTGAATGACCGCGCGTCAAGGCCACAGGGCTGGAATGGACGCTCAATCCCGGCGACGGCGCGTTTTATGGCCCGAAGCTGGAGTTCGTGCTGCGCGACGCCATCGGCCGCGACTGGCAATGCGGCACGCTGCAGGTCGATTTCGTGCTGCCAGAACGACTCGACGCCGAATATATCGGCGCCGGACGGCGCCAAGCACCGCCCGGTCATGCTCCACCGCGCCATCTTAGGTTCGCTGGAGCGCTTTATTGGCATACTCATCGAGGAATATGCCGGGAAATTCCCGCTGTGGCTTTCGCCTGTGCAGGTCGTTGTCGCCACCATCACCGAAGCCGCCGATAATTATGCGGCGCAAGCTTCACAGCGAACTGCTGAACGCGGGCATCCGCGCCGAACTTGACATCTCGGCCAACACAATCAATTACAAGGTGCGCGAGCATTCGGTGCATAAAGTGCCGCTGATGTTCGTGGTCGGGGCCAAGGAGCAGGAAAGCCGCAGCGTCTCTGTCCGTAGGTTAGGGTCGGACAAGCAGGAAGTCCTCCCGTTCGATGAGGCGTTGAAGGTGTTGGCGGAAGAGGCAATAACCCCTCATTAATCGTTGATTTATATAATATTGACATAGCATTTAGAATGTTATAATATACACATTAAGAATACGCATCAAGAATACGTACGCATCAATGTCACGGTGCAGAAAAGTCATCTAGCCTGGATGCCCACGGAGGGGAAACCGGCTAACAAAACGACCGATTCGGACCCGGAGTCGGACTCCATCGATCCGTAGTAGGGCATGTGCCGCCTCAGCAGCTGGAGGGTCCGGTCGATGCACTGAACCAGGCCGACCTTCCGGGCCAGCAGATGGAGGGCCCCGATGCCGCCCGGTGCGATGGCCCAGTCCTATCGCTCAGTTCGTAGTAGATGTTCGAGGCTGGCATCATCGGCTCGGGGCGTGCAACACCGTGCTTGTTTTCCAGTCGGCGAAGGATTCGCCGCTTGCGCCGGACGAGTTGGCGATGGACACCGATGTTCAGCCGAAGATCTCCTGGCGGTGAAGAGCCGAGGTATATCAAGTACGTCGACTGTTCGCTGAAATCAGCGGCGGTCGGGTCTTTCGAAACCGAAGCGGCGTGGTGTTTGCTCGTCACAATTACCTGGTCTCGCGATCGGTGTTCGAGTGGCTTGCGCACAACGCGACTCGCACGGCGAAAGGCCTCAGATCTGCCCAGGAGATGGCGGCTCCATGACCCATACCCTCGTGTGCAAGATAGTCGCTCTCTTCCGCGGCGGCACGTCGATGCGGCGAATCGCACGGGGCCTGGGCATCAGTCGCAACACGGTCAGTAAGGCTCTCCAGCAGAACAAGCAGGCCGGTGGTACCGGTCCGCCGCCAAAGGCGGCGCGGGGAAGTATGCTGGACGCTTACGAACCAGCGATCGCCGACTTGCTGGAGCGATACCCCAGGATCACTGTCCAACGGCTCCGCGAAGAGTTACAGCGGTCCGGTTACACTGGTGGTCACACCATACTCCGCCAGAAGGTCCGCAAGTTACGGCCAAGCCCAGAGCAAGAGAGTCGCCAATGGATGCTTCGAGTGCTCCAGTGCAAGGAACGCTGGGCAACCTACGACCGCTTGTCAATAATGATGCGGATTTGCCGATATTCGTAAATACTGTGAGAAACGGAAGGCTGAAGGACAGGAATAGAGTGCTGGCCGTTCTGGCCGATCGCTGGGGCATCTCCCGACGATCGATTTCCCGTTTCCTTCGCCTCAGCCGAGGGTCGGTTTCTTCATATTGCGAACTTTACAGGATTTACGGACCGCATCGTCTTCTCAAAGGCTTCAATGACCGCCCAAGGAAGTCGGACAACGAGCTCCTGCAGAACACTCTGTTTTCCGTGCTGCACACACCGCCATCGGCGTACGGTATCAACCGGACGACGTGGCGCATGGCTGACTTGAGACGCGTGCTCGCAGAGAAAGGCCAGAAAGCGTGTCCTGACGTGATCCGGGAAATCATCAAAGCAGCCGGCTATAGTTGGAAGAAAGCGCGGAAAGTGCTGACCAGTACGGACGCGCAGTACCAGGAGAAGCTGGCGAAGATCCAAGCCATCCTTTCAACGCTTGGACCGAATGAGCGCTTTTTCTCGATCGACGAATACGGCCCCTTCTCGGTCAAGATGCAAGGCGGGCGATCCCTCACGCCGCCCGGAACAGTGCGCGTCATCCCTCAGCGGCAGAGATCCAAGGGTTCCCTGATCATAACCGCGGCCCTGGAACTTTCCACAAATCAAGTCGCCCACTTCTACTCGGAGAAGAAGAACACCGCCGAGATGATCAAACTGTTAGAGATCCTCGTCGTGAAGCAATATGCCGAGACGGACAAGATCTATCTCTCCTGGGACGCTGCCTCTTGGCATGCTTCGAAGCTATTCTACAAGCGGGTCGATCTGATCAACTCTCCCGAATACAAGGCGGAACACAAGACACCCCATGTAGAGCTGGCCCCTCTCCCGTCATGCGCAGTTTCTCAACGTCATCGAGTCAGTCTTCAGCGGGATGTCTCGAGCCATCATCCACAACAGCGACTACGACTCACTGGCGGCTTGCAAGGCGGCAATCGACCGGTATTTCTCCGAACGTAATGCCTTCTTCCGGGCGAACCCGAAAAAGGCAGGCCGGATCATCTGGGGCAAGGAGATTACACCCAGTTCCTTCTCCCCTGCGAACAACTGCAAGAACCGCCATTACTTCTACTTCGGAATGTGAACCGTCGCTGCCTTGCCTGGATGCCCATGGAGGGAGAGTCGGCTCGCGAAAAGACCGGTTGTCCCTGGAGGCATCCTTCATCCATGTGTTAGTTTTCGACTCTACACCACGCTCGGCCTCGTGAGCCAGGATGAAGCTATCCGAAAACCAGCCGGAGGCGCTTGCCCCCCAACCAGGGGATGACGACGTCTGTCTGGTCGAACCCTGCCGCAATCAGCAGCGGGTTGTAGGCTCGCTTCTGGAACTTCACCACGATCTGACCTTCATTCATCGTGATGTCCGCTGTGGCGTCGATCAGGTCCTGGAACAGGTGCCGGGACTTGACGGTCTCGTAACCGTTGGCGACGCGGACGGCCAGCAACCGGTAGAGGCTGCTGCCCATCAAGGTCAGTTGCAAGTCGCAATTCACCTTCATCGCCACCGCCGAGCTCAATGCGTCCATGTGGAAGAAGTCAATCCCGTCCTCGATGTTGTTCTCGATCAGCATCCGCTGGGCATAGCGGCCGATGAGGTGGGACGCCGCTCGGTTCAACTGATTGGTCAACAGCAACGTCGGGTCCTCATGCCCCAACTCAGCGATAGTCAATTGGCGAAGCGGACCGTCGTAGTCCTTCAGCGCGATCCGTTGATCAAGCACCCGCGGCGTCCTGTAGGCGCGGGAGACGTTCTCGAACTCGACTCGCCGCCAGGTCGACATCGGGGTTCCGGCGATCTCTGTGAGGAGGTTCTTGGATCGGCGTCGCAGGGTGATGAACTTAATCCCCATCCGATTCAGCTCGCTGAGCTTGGCGTAGGTCGTCAACTTGGAGTCGAAGATAAGTTCCTCGGGGAGGCGGCCGGTCCGCTGCCTCCAGAAATCCACAAAGCGGAGGATCTCGTCATCCCGCTGGTTCTTGCGCAGCTCGGCGTTGGCATAGCAGAAGACGCGTGTCTCGGCGTCCTGGGCCAGGAACGCCAGCATCCCCTTCTGACTTCGGCTCCGCTTGGAGACGTAGTGCTTCTCAACCAGCGCGTCCTCGCCATGGAAGGGGATCGTGTGGAAGTCGAGGTCGAAGGATGTTCCCCATCGCAGCCCCAGACGAGTGACTCTATCGAACCAGTGGCGCATCAGCCTCGGGTAGCAAGTTGGCGCAATGCGGCAACTGTACTCGGTGAGGAACGACCGCTTGGGGACCACGTTCAAGCCGGCGAACAGGGCGAGCCCTTCGTCGAGGACGTAGCCCATGACATTTCGGTGGCGCCCAGTGCCGAAGAGCTTCAAGGCCAGCAAGGATCGCATGGCACAGGCGGCGGGGATCATGGCCGATCCGGGGAAGCCGCTGCGGCCAGCACGCCGTCCAGGTCAGCCGCGACCAAGTCGGGCAGAAACAGAAACAGTCCGCCGAATTTGGTATGGAAGGCTGCGCGGTGCCAGATCGAGTTGGCGGACATCCGCTACATCGGCTGTGATGGGACGGGGTTGGTCGGGCCGCTCCTCGTCGCGACGTCGCGGCAGCTTGGCAAACCCCTCTTCCTTGAGGATTGCGGCGACCGCCGCCGGGCTCAGCGACTCGCCGTCGCGGGCGAGGGAGCGCGTGATATCGTGAACGGAGAGGTTCTGCTTCCGCAGCGTGACGACTTGTTGCCGCAGCCGCTGTTGCTTGCCGGGTGGCCTTCCCTCGCGCCGGGCGGGAGGAAGAATTCGCGGCGGGGCTGCTGCCGGAATTGATGGACGAGAACGCGAAAGCTGCCTGGAGTATAGCCGAAGCGGGCAGCTGCCTGAGCCGAGGAGAGCCCTTCGACGAAGTAGGCCCGCAAGGCTTCGTACTGACGATGAGTGGAATTAGAGGGTTCGAGGAACCGGCGAGCCAGTGTTAGGTTGTCTTTGGAATTATCATCCATGACGCGACGGTCTCATCCTGAAGGATAAGTCTTCGTCAATACGATCGGAAATCAGGAGATTTTCCCCCAAAACACCGGGGAAAACAGCCATCGACAATCGTATCGGCATCTTTCTGGTGCTTTGGATGCCGCAGGGGCACGACTACGTATCATTCTTGGCGGCGTATAGCAAGCCTAATCGAGAAAGTACAAAATCTTCAGGGGATTCTGAGCCTCACCCGGCCGAATTGTTAGCCAGTTTCCCCTCCGTGGGCATCCAGGCTAGAGGCTTCCCCGCGTTGATCGAAAAGCCGCAGCAGAATGTCAACAAGTTGCTCGACGAGGCGCTGCGCGCGAGGCTGCGCACGGCGCTGTGCCTCATCCGCATCTTCTGCTGCTCGCGTTCCCTGACCGCGGCTTCGGCGATCGCGATCTGCGTTCGCAGGAAGGCAATCCGCGCCGCGGCGGCGGACGATGTATCGGCTGCAACCGTCGAGCACGCTTGTCATAAGGACAAAGGACAAGGACCAGGACCAGGACAATGACACGCACACCGACCGCGGCGCAATGTGGTGGATCGCGATAGTGGGCCGGACGCAACGCCAAGGGCATGCGGATTGCGGAATGACGATCGGCCGATCGGCGCGCGCAGGGAACGCACGACGGGGGCGGACCGGCGCGTGGAGACGTGAACGGGCGGGAATTACCCGCTCAAGTGCGCGTCGAGACTTGAGAACGGGTCGCGCTCTGCCCTTGCGCTATCGCGCCGGGCATCCGGCAAGGTTTGCCAGGTGGTGTACCCCCCGGCGCGCGGCGACCTCGCGCATGCGCTCTCGGCTGGCGGCGAAGAATCGGCCGAGCAGCCGCCCACCTCTCAGCTTTTCGAGCCGGGCCCGCCAGCTCTGGGCACTGCTCTGGAGCCGGTCGAGGATTCCCGTTTCTTCCGCCTAGATCGCGGCCTTGCCATCGCGGAAGAGACGCCCCGCGTAGTCGACCAGCATCAAGTAGCTTCCCAATGAGAAACCTTCCAGCATCCCTTCACGTGACGAATCCAGCTTGTGTCGATCTTCGATCGGGCAAAGCCAGAGCGATTCCTCCAGCCCGGCGGACGAATTCGAGCCCTGCTCGGCCCCCTTCAGGTCACTGGCTCGACCTTGAGCGTTCCCGTGCTCGATGCGCGTGCTGACCGACGTATGCGGGCTTGCTTCCGGAACCAGCGCTGTGCCGGCGGCGACCGCGTTGAGATCGATACACGCGCCACGTGGCCAGCAGCGATTCGTCATCGAGTATCGCCACGCTCTTGAGATTCCGCCGACAAATCTCAATCAACGGCGGTTCGTCTCTTGACGGGTCATTGCGGCCGCGGTGTTGTGGCGCTACGATGAGGGGTGGCCGGGACGGTTGCCGAAACGACCGATTGGTTCGCAGCGGCAGATAAGCGGCGAATGGTCGCTTCGAACTGAATTTTGTGTCCAACCTCAGCGCCGGCCATTCCTATCGCGCCGCGTCTGAGGCCGGAATGGAGAAGGTCAAGGTCCTGCTCTTCGCCGCGAGTCCGCGGGGTACGCCAGCGCTCGATCTATTGCGTGAATTCCGCGAGATAGAAGAGGAAATCCGCCTGAGGCGCGTTCGGCACCGCGTTGGAGCTGATCTTGGTCCCCGGTACACGGCCGGTCGACCTGCTGCGGAAACTCAACGAAAACCAGCCCCAGGTCGTCCACTTCAGCAGCCATGGCAGCCCAGACGAGCTTGTGCTCGAATCCGGAGACGAAAAGATCGGCGATCGCGGTTTCCCTGGCTCGAGCCCCCGATCGGTCGATGATCGAGACATGAAGCACGTACGGCCGGACGCAGCCGGCGCGTGGACGATCGCCAGCAAGCCTCACGCCGTGAGCAAGTCGGCCCTGGTATACGTGCTGCGTGCCTGCGATGAGGGAAATCTGCGGCTGGTCGTCCTCAATGTCTGTAACTCCCGGTCGCACGCCGAAGCCCTGAAGGAGGTTGTGGACTGCGTGGTGAGCATGAATCGAGCGATCAGCGACCGGGCCGCGATCAAGTTCGCCGCATCGTTCTACGGCGCACTCGCGATTGGCCGATCGGTGCAGAACGCTTTTGATCAAGGAGTGGCTCGGCTGTGCGCGGAAGGTATTGTCGAGGCTGATACTCCGGACCTCGTAGTGAGGGCTGGCGCCGATGCCTCGCGGCTCGTGTTGGTCGGGTCGGCCCCGAGGAAGGTCGCTCAGCGCACCATCGAGTCCCCATTTATCGTGCCATTTCCTCGAAACAGTGACTTCGTAGGGCGCGAAAGCGACCTGGAACGGTTGCATGTTGCCTTGTGGGCGGGCGACTCAAGACCTGTCGGCATACGGCCGGCAGGCCTGACCGGCATGGGGGGCATCGGCAAGACCCAGCTCGCCGTCGAGTATGTCCACCAACACAAAGCTGACTATCCTGATGGCATCTTCTGGATCGACGCAGCCCTCCCAATTCCCGAGGGGTTCGCGCGGTTAGCGACCGATTACCGATTACGGTGGGCCGAGAACGACTGGCCGCGCGACGAGCAGATCCGTGCAGCGTTTTCCGAGCTTAATCGTCGACCGCAGTCGATGCTCGTACTCGATAACCTGGCTACCCCCGCATCGCTTGCGCTTCCGCTCTTGCCGGATTGCGTGCCAGAGGACCTACGGTGCCGGCTCCTCTTCACCACGCGACGGCATGATCTGGGCCGCTTTACGGCCGTCGAAGTCACAGTCTTACCCGAGGGGCCCGCCTCCGGCTTTTGCTTCGCCACCCGTCTCGGCAGGCGGTTCTTGATCTCTCGCATCCCGATCGCGAACACGCCCGTGCGATCGCCCGGATGTTGGGCCGGCTGCCGCTTGCCCTCGAGCTGGCTGGGGCTTACCTGGGCAAGTTCAGCGGCGACGTGTCGCTGGAGAGCTACCGCGACGGACTGAGGTCCGTGGGGGCCTTGCAAACGTTGGATGCTGATGCGTCCGAGCTAACCGAGGCCGACCTGCGACGGGCCCACGACCCGGCCGTGGCGGCCACAATTGGAGAGCAGTGGGCTGCGCTTGAAGACGAGTCGTCTCGGCAGTTGCTTCGGGTTGCGAGCCTGTTTCCGGAGTCGTCCGCCGTACCAATCGCACGGTTAGGCCTGCTGGCAGGCCTTCCGGATGAGGCGACGCCGGGCAAGCCGTCGCGGCTCCGCCGCGCCGTAAAGCTGCTCGATGATGGCTGCCTGGTCGACCGGCTCGAGGGTGACCAAGTCCGCTTGCATCCGCTAATTCGCGAGTTCGCTTGCGGACTGACCTCGCGCGACGAGATCGACAACTTCCTTCCGAGTTGTTTGGATCGGGCGGCCACGTCCTTTGAGCACTTCCCGACGCTGGAAGCACAACACCTGCGCCGAGGTGTCGATGCGCTTCAGGAGGACTTGGTCGGGCTCCTCGAGCTGTGTCCGCCTTCCGAGCCGGGGCTTAGCGATCGGCTCCAGTCTCTGCTCGGTCTGCTCCAACGTGAAGCGCACAATCTGCGGGTCAGCGATCAAGGATCCGGTTCGACGCAATTCGCCCAACAAGTTCGCAACCGCGCAGTTTTTGCGTGGTATCAAAGCGCTTCAAATCACCGCGGAAAAGAGGCTGGCCGCGCTCGCTCATCCGCACTTTCGACTTTGCTGGATGGCGAGCCGAGAATCGCCGAATCTGATCCGAACGTTGACAGGCCATCGAGACTGGGTAAGTGGGGTAGCATTAAGCCCCGACGGCCGCCATGCCCTTTCTGGTTCCGAAGATCGCACTTTGAATTTATGGGACCTGCGCACCGGCCAGCCCCTGCGGTCCTTGGGGGGCCACGAAGCGGGGATAAGGGGAGTTGCGATAAGCTTTGACGGTCGGATGGCGCTTTCGGCGTCAGGCGATCGAACGCTGAAAGTGTGGGAGCTGGAAACTGGCCGAATCCGGCACACCCTTAGAGGCCATGAGGATGGAGTGACCAGCGTGGCCATATCCTCTGACGGTTGTCACGCGATCTCGGGGTCGATTGACTGCACGCTCAGATGCTGGGACCTGCGAACCGGCGGGCTTCTCCACACGTTCGTCGGTCACGACGGTGGCGTGGTGGCGGTGGCGATCACGGCGGATGGGCGTCACGTTTGCTCGGGTTCGCGCGATCGTACTGTCAAGCTCTGGGACTTGGGGACCGGCCGCCTGCTTCGCACCTGCGCAGACCATCAGGAGATGGTCTGCACCGTGGCGCTGAGCCCGGATGGACGACGGGCATTCTCTGGGTCCAGTGACCGCACCGTCAAGGTTTGGGATCTCAATACCGGCCGGCTTCTCCGGACGCTGGGTGGGCACCAGGACGGGGTGACAGCAGTAGCCATAAGTCACGACGGCCGTAGCGTCGTTTCCGGATCGTTCGACCGCACGCTCATGCTCTGGGACTTGCAGACGGGCGGCCTCGTCCGCACTTTTGCCGGCCACGACCAAAGCGTGAGTTCAGTGGTGATCTCATGCGATGGGCGCTACGCGTTGTCGGGCTCTGATGACTGCACTATCAAGTTGTGGGACCTCGTTACGAGGCAGTCTCCGTCGATCTCGACCGGACACGAAGCGCCCGTGATCGCGGTGGCGGTTAGCCGCGACCGCCGCCGCGGCCTCTCTCGGGATCGGAGGACCGGACAGTCAGACTGTGGGATGTGGAAACTGGACGACTCCTGCATTTGTTGGTGGGGCACGAGGGCGGGGTGAGCGCGGTGACGATTTCTCCGGACGGAAACCACGCCATCTCGGGCTCGCATGATCGCACGCTCCGCCTATGGGACCTCCAACGAGGCGAGCTGGAGTGTACCTTCGCTGGCCGCACGCGTGGGAAGGGCACGTCGGAAGTCAGCCCTCCGACGCGCAACATCCCGTTTAGTTCCCTCGATGACGCCCTCAAGCTTTGGGACCGTCGCAAGCAACATGAGCTAATGACGAGATACCACGCGCTGAGGCTATCGGCGCTCCGGGTGCTTCATCGGTGGTTTCTCTCGTTGAGCCGATCGCATTCGATCAATGCTGTAGCGACAACATCTAACGGCCGCTGCGCTCTGGCCGGTACCAACGATAACAGTCTCGAGCTCTGGGACTTGCGTACTAACATTCTTATTCGTTCGTTGGTAGGTCACACCGGCGACGTCCACGCAGTGGCAACAACCCCTGATAACCGCCAAGCTCTGTCCGGATCCGCAGACTGCACGCTGGCGCTCTGGGACGTCGCAACGGGTCGGCACTTGCAAGCGTTTACTGATCACCTGGGGCCGGTAGTCGTAGTAGCGATATCACCGGATGGGCGCCGAGCCATCTCGGGGTCGAGAGACCGAACACTCAGGTTATGGGATCTCGAAGAGCGAACATGCCAGGCGATGATCCCGCTTGAAAGCTCGCCTGAGGCGCTTGCCGTGGCGCTCGATGGCCGAACCGTCGTGGTCGGTGATCGAGTCGGCAATGTTCATCTCTTCGAAATCCACGTAAGTTGAGTTAAGGCGCATGGTCCGACAACCCAGCTTGGCGTACTCCAGCGAGCCGCCGAAGACCCGTCGTTGTTCAGTAATAAAGCCGACGCATTTCGGGACCGCGGGTCAGCGCTAACTTCGGCAGATCGAGCAATTCAGCTTCGACGCGGATTACCACGAACATTTCCAAATACCAGAGCACCCTCACGCATCATCCTCGATGCCGAAGACACTACGATCGCGTAAGGACTGCGATCCCTCGCTTTTAGCAAGGGCGATTAAAGACATCGATACCTTTTGCGTTTTCCTCATCACCGATGCCGAAACCGAGCCCGTCTCCGGCGGCGGCTGAACTCGCCTCTAATCAAAGAAGCGTCCGCGCAAGAGAGGGAAGCACGAATAGGGCTATTAATGCCCAACCTCCTCGAAAAGGTAAAACCTACTTTCCGCACATCTCCCTTTGATTTCCCGAAGTTGACCTGAGTCCCGATTGTCAGGTCCAGGGGCGTCAACGTCTCGGAGCGGATCGCCACGTGGGTCTTTCGCTCGGCCGATCATTGCCCACGGGGCCCTGCGTCAACTCGAGCTATTCTTTGCCTTGTGCTACTACCTGGCAATGTTCTGCCGTGCGCAGCGACGCTTTGGCGACTCGGCGAGCCGACAGGCCGTAATAGCCACTGAACGTTGAGCAGGCCTCGAAAAGTCCAATGTGGTCGCCGACCTTGCGTGTATATGGGGAAGGCCGCAGCCGCTGGGTACAGGGAAACGGTTGGAATAGGCCGTCCCACGAGCGATCAAGGCCCAGCGGGCCACCGGGGTATGACGACGGCATGTCGGTAAACGGAGATCGAACGCAACACGGGAAACCCATGCGGTGAGGACGCGTGATCCTCAACCGGACGCCCGTGAGGGACTGGCCGGGCCGCCTTGGGTGGCGGAGAGGTCCACAGTACCTGCGAAGCCGGGTAACGCCGGTGGAGGGAAGGGGCCTTGGTTCAAGGTCAGCGTCAGACGTGACTGACATCCAGGAGATTGGCGTGAGCCTAATACCTCCAACTACGGTTGAGAAGTTACAGACGGCGTTGCACACCATTACGTTCGCTTCGACCTAAATAAGAGCGTTCCCGCCATCGAACAAGTGCCGGATAGGCACAACCTCAAACCCATCGCTCAGTTGGATGCCACGCACACTGAATCCCGACCAACTTGTAACCGATTACCGGCACATCGCCCGAGCTTGTTACGCCGAAACAGCCCCCACCACTGAAGCCATGCGGTGAAGCTATAAACGGTTCTTCTATCCATTGTCCGTCCTCGAACCGCTTGCCCGTTTTCGGATAATCTAACTTCAGCGAATCATCGCTCTTCGCAATCGACCATGGTGCCGAACACGCTCTTTACGACGGTTATCTCTTTCAGCCGTTCATTGACTTCGTTACGGCAGGTCGGATGACCTATGATGTGGAAGAACCCCTCTGGGCAGGACTCGCAATACAACTCTCCTCCGTCATCTCGGCACCCAACGCCTCGCCGATCTCCAACCATCCTATGTCTAAAGTGTCATGTACCCAGCTTTGTAAGAGTCGTACCCTCGGACTGGTGGCTATCTTGTTCTCCGTGGTGATGTAGAAATTCTCATCGCGGATGACACGTGGATTACGCTTGATGCAATGCGCGGCGGTCGCGATCAAATGATGGCTGCCCAGCGCGATCTTGACACCGCTGCCGAGCGACTCGCGGCCATCATCCTCGTTTTCATGTGCTAACAGAATGACGTATGGAAATAATCGTGGATAGTGTACGTCCTTAAATTCGTCATACTCGCCCACCACCACACCCCCCGACCAATCTCGCGTAGCGCTCGTGTCATTAATACATATCCAAGCACCATTTCAGTCTATTCCCATTTGCCTCATTTCGCCATCCGTGTTTTCCGCTCGACCCCCACCCCCAATTGGCGTGTCATAAAGCGGATTATGACACGCAAACTCAATTGGTTATAAGATTACCTTGCCGCCGGTGGTTGAATTGTCCAGCACCCACGACCGCCGCATAGACACTCCAGATTGTCAGGGGTTGCGTATTCAGCTATAATAGTTCACGGTATCGATTGTAACTCCCGACGCGAGCGCATCTTATGGCCACTGTTCAAGGCACCCCGACCAGCACGGAAGCGGCGATCATCGCCCGCATGATCCACCCCGAAAAGGCCGATCTCCCCAATGACGCCGCCCAGGCCGTGCTGCGCCTGCTCAGCTTCGACCAGGCCGACCTCGACCGGATGCACTTCCTTGCGGTCAGGAACCAGGACGACGCGCTGACGCCCGCCGAGAAAGCCGAGCTTGAAAGCTACCTTCGCGTCAGCTACTTCATCGACCTGATGCACGCCAAGGCACGCCTGTCCCTTGGAACCCGCCACTAGGCGGCTCATGGGCATGGACGCCGCACTAGAACTGCTGGTACGGCAACGGGCACGCAGGCGCTGCGAATACTGCCGCCTGCCCGAGGCCTGGACGCGGGTGCCCCTCGAAATCGATCACGTCATCGCCCGCAAACATCGCGGCCGCACGGTCGGCGGCAACCTGGCGCTATCCTGCTATTACTGCAACGTCTACAAGGGGCCGAACCTGAGCGGACGCGATCCGGCGACCGGCAAGCTGACGCGGCTCTATCACCCGCGACAGCACAAATGGGACTATCATTTTCGTTTCGTCGGCAGCACCCTCACCGGCCGCACGGCGATTGGGCGCACGACCATCGATGTGCTTCGCATGAACCATCCCCAGATCGTTGCCTTACGCGCTATCCTGGTCGCGGCCGGAATATTCTAGCGACCGCAACCGACGCTTCACCTCTGCTCGCTCAATTGATGTCGGATAAAGGGCGTTAAACTAACACGCTTCGCGGGAGGTGTTTCAAGGGTTTGCCTGGGTCCGTTATCCCCGTTGCCCTGTCTACCCCCCCCTCCTCTTGTTTCCCCGCCAAGATGCCGCTGGCTCGAGCCATGTTGCGGGGCTGACCACCGCGCCGACATCGTCGCCTTCCCGTAGCACACGGACAAAAACAACGCGAAGCCGAGGGCCTGCCCGCTCCGAACCGGAGCCATTGCGGCATAATAACGGCCCCGGGGCGCGAGTTAAGAAGAGCCAGGACCGGGGTCGAGCTCGAGCGAGGCGGGAGTCCAGGCACCATCAAGCTTCCGAAATCGACCCTCGCAAGTGAGGCACTGATACACCCGCTCTTTCGTGAGTCTTCGCGTAATCGCGAGAGTGGAGAGCAACGTCGGCAGTCGACATTCCGGGCAACGGCCGGGCACCGCCCGCCGCAGGAAATGGGCAAAGGCCCATCCGAACACGATGATGGAGCCGCCTAATACGAGCATGCCGGGATCGTCTCTGGCCAAGGGACCTCTGCGAGCAATCGCTGAGACCACGAAGACGACCAAAAGCACCAGGAGGGTGGCACTTACCGGGACCAGCAGCAGAATTCGGATCACCCAATCCTTGAGGGGCCCCTTCCGGACCAGGGGCAGTGCTACGATGGCAAGGACCAGCGGGATCGCCACACCCTCCACGGCGAGAACGAACACCCAACTGGCGACCGGGCGTTTTGATCCAGAAGGGGCTGCAAGTTCCTGTTCGAACCGTATCCCTTGCACCAAGCAAAATGACACGATGGCACTAAAGGCGACCAGCTTCATCATCTGGCGCACCGTTAGTTTGAGTCGAAGGGGTCGAGTGCGGGTACCGCTCATCGGCAACTCCTGAGCGATCATGAGGGTGGTTTCCCATCCCTCAACTTCAGCTCAGGAGCTTACCATGACTTCCCTGCGTCAGCGAAGACTTCCAGACATTTATCTATGAGAGTTCCCTTGTCAATCGCAGCCGGTGCCGCATTCTGTAACACGGGCCTCCCGCACATCCCTCTTCGCCCTTGGCCTCAGTCGATCTGGCCCCTCTCAGACCGGCCTGCGGACGAATTGGTCATGCAACCCGTAACACATCCTATGAGCCCGAGGCCGAGTATTCTCCGTCATTGCCGCAGAATAAGAAGCCTGAGCCGATGTGACACGATTCGCTCAACCATCGATTCGGGATCACCGGGTCGCCCCGATGTCGCCGTTAAGCCGTTATCCCAGGGACGCCACCATTCACGTTCTCGATAGTCGGCGACGGGGCCGCGGGAGCCGCGTCATGTCGATCCTGCTCAAAGCGGCCAGGATACACCGTATCTAGTCCCTACGCCGGCGGTGCTTCTACTGCCGCCGGATTGCGAGCGCGCCGGGGATCAATCGCGAGACCGTCGCGCGCAACCTCAGCCGGACCAAGGCCGCGCAAAGCCAACCAATGCGCTCCCGGCTCCGGAGGCATCTGAGTTCAGAATCCCGACAAGATTTCACCGGCGACGTGCCGACGACCAAGGGCTCATCGCCGCCGCTGGACCTCCCTGTTCCCCGCGAGTTAGACCAAAAAGAAAGCCGATTCGGTCTGCCCCATTGACCACGTCGAAAGCCGCCGTAAAGTCGATTTGAAGACACGAAGCCCGTGACGCCAGGGCGACCCGTCGCTCTTGCCAATCGGCCCTATCGAGTTCAGGTGAAAGACGCTCCCGACCTGGTTGATTCTCTGTGTGGCGCACGTGCCCTTGAGTCCGCACCCTTCCTGAGCAGAAACACCTCGCGAACAACCATCGGCACAACCCGGCTTTCCCCTCGCAAACGGCCAAAGTACAACGTTAGCTCGTGAGATGACCCGGCAGATTAGCGCGTTTGCTTCACCTGGTCGCTCGAATCCGCGCTGCGGTCGTACTCCAGCACCAAGCCTTCGGCTTCGATACGGTAATACTCTGCTGTCGATGCGCTCAGCGCCAGGTCCGTCCCCTTCTCCGCGAACAACCGGACCCGCTCCTCAAGCCGTCGCATGCGATCCCTATGGGCCTTGGCAGCCGCGACATAGACGGCCCTGGCCTTCGGGTCGACCACGTAGTTGCCCACAGCAGTGGCAATCTGGGCTTGCATCAGGCGATCCGACCAGAGGTGAACCTTATCCACGTCGACCTTGCCGTTTCGCGATGCAAGGGCCTGCTCATACGCTTTCTCGCTCACTCGTGCTTGGGCCGACAGCAGGTCTGCGCGGGAGCGAACCGGCCCTGCGGCTAACCCCAATCCACCCTCTGGCTGCGATGTCTGTCTCTTCGGTACGACCTGATCTTGGAAGCCTGATGCCCCGAATGTGAACACAACCGCCCCGGTCGCCAAGGTGACCGCCGCCAGCGTCATCCCGACCAACCACAGTCTGGTCATGATCATGCTCCTCAATATTCCATTGGCCAGCATTGTCGCCGACAGCGACACCGCCCCGGCTGTCAAAAACGCGCCGGTGGCGAAACGATTCGCGGTCCGAGCCGTAAGTTCCGCGAGCGCCGCCGGGACAGTCGCGAGCGCCGCATCCGCAAATAGCACAGTCCCTGTCGCACCAGTCGGGATCAAACCCTGGTGAGCCAGCCGCTCGCGCAGGCGTTGCCGACCCCGCGCCAAGCGGCTCTTGAGCGTCCCGATCGGGCACCCCACGTGGCGGGCCGCCGCTTCGTAGGTGCGGCCCTCCAGATCGCATAGCACGACCGGGACTCGGTAGCGGTCCGGTAGTCGATCGATCTCTTCGTAGAGAGCTGGACCCGGGCCGCTCCACCCCCCAGCTCTGAATCGGTCGGATGCCATCTCGGCCACCTGCCGTTCGGCCGCCTTGCGTCGGCCCGAGACGATCTTGGCGCGGACGGCGATCCGATAGGCGACCCGATAGAGCCAGGGTCCCAGTGAGTCCCTCACCCAGAGCGAATCCGCCTTGCGTACCAGAACGAGGAAAGTGGCCTGGAAGGCGTCCTCGGCCTCGTGCTCGTGGCGCAGGATAGCCCGGCAGACGCGGAGCACCATCGGGCCGTGCCGTTCGACCAAGGTCGCGAAGTCCGGTTCCGAGCTCTCACCACGCCGGGCCCCAATCCGTTCCAGGAGTTGACCGTCAGTCAGCCCGGCGAGAGTCCCCGCATCGAAAAGCACGCGGAGGTATCGGTGGGCTGACCGATGACGCTGAGATGCCATGAACTCCTCCGCCGGGCGCTCTCGGATGTCCTACCTCAGTAAAGCAGCAGAGGGGCTGCTTGTTCCAACTTTCTGGAAATTCTCCTCGTTCATGGCTCACGACATTCCCGCCACCGCACCTCAACGATACATAATCGCAGTTGTAGTTCGGCGAGTTGACTGGGATCGCCGTGCGGCGTCACGAACGCAGTCGCAACTTCGGCGCGTCGAGCTCTGCCGGGTACTCCACTATGCCGCGATAGGAGAGGGCGCCCGTCGCACCCAGCGCGTGACGCATGGTGTCGACGCAAGGAATATTTGTCGGGGGATAAACCCGCAAGTTCGTTGAGCATGCGCCGATCCGGAGGACGCGGCCGATCACCAAAAACCGAAACCGTCCTATAGTGTCTTATAGGCGCCATGCGCTCAGAGCTACGACTGCGCGCTTTGTCATCCGGGCTCACCGCGGCGGTTGCCGGCGGCTGGTGCGCGAAGTTTGCCGACCGACCGAGGCACGTTCAAGGATGAGCCCGATTTGCGAGACCGCGACGGCGAAGCATCGCGCGTTGTGAGCCCTGACGAGGTCGACAGGCATTGCGAGCGCGGCTTGATCCCGGACGTGAACGGCGAGGACAGTCCAGGTCTCTCATCTTGCGACCGCGTGCTCGTTGCAATCCGCAAATCCAGCGTCCCGGTGAGAATCCTCCCGGCATAGCTTCTCCGGCAGAATCCAAAAGTCGGAAAACCTGGGGCATCCTCGATCGTGGCGGTTCCGTTGTTGGATTCAGCGGGAGCCGCTTTGTACGGGAGACGGTGGGAGGCAAGCACGAGGGCGCTAGGCGGAACAGACTGAAATCGACGGGGCCGAAAACGCCCGAGGGCGCGAGCGGTCTCGATGACCTCGCTTTAGCACGGCATGCAGTCGAACCAGATGGCGCTGCGGCGAGAGGATTAGCGGCAAGAACACGCAGCGCAACGGTAGCCATCTCCTCTCGAGAAGCTCAGGCATGACACGTAACCTGATTGTAGAGAAGTGGTTCGGAATTGCGGGTGACGGCCCAGTTCGTCAGGCTCGAGAAGAACATTCGGCCCGCGTAATCGACCAGGAGCAGGTAGCTACCAAGCGAGAACCGCTCCAAACATCTCTTTTCCCGTTCATCAAACCTCCAAACGACGGATCGCGTCGGGATTCCGTCGTCGAATGCTCCGCCGTTCTTGCCTATTTTGTGTATTCTGTCTCGTTAACCAGGTGTCCTTACATTTTTCCGTAAATTATTCGCCGTATCTTTTCCCGTTGGCCGCGTCGCGCTTACGTAGACTTTGCATTCTTCTCATTCTTCCATGTCATGCACTGTGCGTATAATAGGGACATAAGTTCCAGTGCGCGGCGCAACCCGCTCCACCTGGTAGGAATACCGGTCCCGACAGCGCAACAATTCTCTCGTGCCAGAAAGCGCAGGCTGGATCGAAGTTGAGCGAGCCGATCGGAGACAGCTTCGATCCACGCCCTTGGGCGCGCCGCGAGTCAACCGACGTCAACCAATCGTATGCGTGAGCGCTCAGCAGGGGTGCGGGGAGCGCAGTTTGCTCCGTCCGCCATGAGAAGAATTCATTGACGATCGCGGCCCGCGCGACCCGAGAACCCTTCTGAAAACTGACATCCACTGACATCTGCCGACGTTTCGCCTCGGAACATCGGCTACGACCGCTACAGGCGTTCCATTGTTTCCGTACCCCTCGAGGGCGTGCCGGCCAGCCCGAGCCCCGGGCTGAGAACCGAGCGTCAGGGCGCACAGGAGCCTCGGTGACGAATCGCCACCGAGTCGTTCCCCCATGACCGGAGAATCCACCAACAGTGAGAAAATGATGCTCGCCATTGCCGTCGCCGACGGCATCCCCGTCGCCGAATGGGCGCTGCAAAACGGGGTCAACGAACGGACTGCGTACCGCTGGGCCGCCGAGCCCGAGGTTCGGTCTGAAGTCGAGTCGATCCGCAGCCGCGTCCTCGACGAGGCGATTGGCCGGATGTCCAGGCGCGTCGCATGGGCCGTCGATAAGATCTTCGCGCTCGGCGAAAACGCCACTTCCGAGTCCGTACGGCTCTCGGCGCTGCGAGCCGTGATCTCGGACTTTATCGCTGTCTCCAATTTCTCCGGACTCGAAACGCGCTTGGCCAAACTCGAGCGCAGGCCCATGCGCGCTCTAGCAACGCGTGTTGAAATGTCGCGGCCGCGATCGTTGACGCGTTTATTGCGCGCACGCGACCACCGGTGATCACGCCGGCGAGTGCGGCGCCATGTGATGCCGGCGCAGGCGAGCCGCATCTCGATCAGGACCAAGCGTTCTAACCACTGAAAACGCGGAACCGCACGGAAAAGATGAATCAACTTCAACAATGACCCAGCGAGGCCGTTTTTCTCTTCGGCATGCAGAACCCCGTCCGGTTCCGTGTCGTTCCGCGCCTTCCGTTCGCAGCCCATAAGGCGGTGTGTCTTGCCGGTGTGAGTCCGGCCGCGGGAATTGGCTGTTTACCCGCGTAGTCATAATCGACGTTGGTCGACGTGACCCGGCCAGCGAAAGCTCGATCGTAAACGTCCTATGTTGGTGGAGGGCTAACAACCGTGCGGGCCGTAGCGCAAGCGAACCTGTCCGCCTCGTTACGCGATCCACGCAAGAACCAACGCGCGTGGGTACAGCGTGGATGCCGAGCCACGGCGGAAATGGCGAAGGCTAATATGGTCGGTCAAGCAACAGCCAATTGCAGCCGTCCAGTCCACCGGGGTCCTGGGGATGGCACGCACGAACAGACACGCCGATTAAATTGGGGACCCTCTTGTTCTCCGCCCGAGGCAGGCCCCTGGGTTGGAGGACCCGACCGCAAATCCATAAGCGGCTGGGTGAGAGCAAGAGGCGACACATGAGGCCATAGTAAGCAGTGATCCAGCGGGACAATAAAACCCGCAGGGGAGCCAAGGGCCTCTGGACGGAATTGCCTGGTGCTGCCGATCGCTGTGCCGCTTGGAGCAGGTCAACCTGCTCCCCCTACGGTTAGCCCTTCGGTGGGCCGCAGTGCTCGGGTGGCTGGGCTTCTGCCCGCTTATAAGCGCCATGGCTGGGGGTATGCGGGCCGCGCTTAACCCTGGCGGTGGTGGCGAAGGTGGCGGGTGAATTTCCGTTTGAAGCCGTACTGGGGAAAACCCACCGTACGGAATTTTAGAGGGGGAGGGGAAAACACAGGTGACCTGCCTTCGGTGGTTCATGCTGTGCGTCCCCTCTCTACTCGGTGGTTAGAGGTCTTCCTCTTGAATCCCGTGGCGACCATATAGGCGACTGCGATGATCGAGCCGGCCCCGAGTCCGGTGCTGGCCCGCTCTGGAAGCCGGACCCGCGAGATCAAAATCCGACGAACAAAGCCAAACTTGATGAAAACGTGATCACCGCAAAAAACCAAGAGCCTGTTCGAGTTGCGGCGAATTCCGCGGTCGATCCGGGACTTGACAAGCGGGGCCCGACGCCTGACGAAGCCGGGGAGGTAGAGTTGCTTCCGCCGAAATTTCGCGGTCGCGATCGTTGACGCGCTCGATTGCGCCGTGACCACTGGTGATCGGGCCGGCGCGTGCGGCGCCACGTGATGCCGTCGCAGGCGAGCCGCATGTCGATCAGGACCAAGCGTTCTAACCACTGAAAAAGCGGAACCGCACGGAAAAGATGGCGCGTGTCGGATTTTTCGTTCACCACGGGCATTGAGTCGGCTGCTCCTGTATCACCCGATGGCATACGAACCGAAGATCTGTTCCCGCGAGCAAACTCAAAAATGGCCCCGCGTTTCGCAAGTCTCTTGTGTGATTTATCGATCCGGAGAATCCGGCCGGGTTCCTCTTCGTTTCCTTCGTTAACTTATGTTCAAAATACCGTTTGTTCAAGTCTCGTTCGTAGCAGGAACAAGCCTGGTATCGCGGAGACCGCGAAGATCGAGCCGTCCCCGACCTCCCCTTTGCGCGGGGGGAAAATCGCGCAACGCAGCGGAAGGGAGCGCGCGCGACAACTCCGACTTTGAGTGTCCAGAAACGCCGAAACTGCCGGTGGCACAGCGAGGGCGAAATGGCACACCGCGCCGCCGCGGCATTGGCTGCTTCTCAGCCCTACGAAACCAGGCTATTGCGACACTTTCGATCAGTGCCAAAATGGCACCAAAACCATGACCCAAAAGTTGCCACTTTGTGCCAAATCGTTGAATTCTTTCATGACGATGTGACAAGCCATTCGAGGGCTGCCGGCCAGCCTGGGCCCCGGGCTGAGAACCGCGAGCTGGGGCGCACGGAGCCGCGGTGGAATACTGCCATCGCGTACGTAAGCGCGCCATGTCGGAAGGACAACGCCAGAACCGCAAAAACAAGCTTGTCGCCGCCATCGCGATGGGGAAGCCCATCGCCGTGTGGGCGAGAGAAAACAAGGTGTCCAGGCGGACGGCCTACCGCTGGGCCAAGGATCCCAAGGCCAAGGCGGCTGTCGATGCGCGTCGCCGCAAGGCGTTCGATCATTCGGTCGGCGTGCTGAGCGGGAGATTGGCGCGGGCGGCCACTGCCATCGCCGACCTCGGCGAGACTGCCGATTCCGAGTCGGTCCGGCTGTCGGCGAACAAGGCCGTGTTTTCCACCATGATCAGCGTCTCGAAATTCGCACTGCTGGAAAAGCGCATGAACGAAATCGAGAAGGTTCTCCATGCTCGGACTGGAATCCCGGGCTGCGCGGGCTAGTGCTTTGTCACAGCTTAATTGTCGGGTAGACCGACTTTAGTTTTGTTCTGGCGTCGTCGATCTTCATTTGCCAGTCGACGCCACGTTGCGTGGCATTGACGTCGATCGACCAAGAGCCCGTTTCTTCGCGCAAGGTCGCCAGGTCGGCGAAACGACGGCCGCTGACGCACTGACGTGTGAGGGAACTCAGTTCGTTTTCGGCGATGTTGAGCCAACTGCCGTGCTTCGGCGTATAACAAAGCTTGATGCGGCGGACCGAGGACCGATGCGCGTTTCGGTTCGAACGCTTCATAAAACGCTCCTATTGTGTGCGTATTCAGGTTGTCACACACCACGATCACTTCGGCACACTTCGCATAGCGGCTGTCCAGCAGTCGAGCCATTTCAGTGGCCCAATCGATCTTCGTTTTCCGTTCGCGAACTACGACTTCTCGCCAGCCTGCCAGCGGCTCGGCGAACATGAAGATGGTGGCCGTGCCCGCACGTTCGTATTCGTACTCGACCCGCTTGGCGTGCTTGACCGTGGCGGGGATGGGCGTTCGCGTTTCCTTCAGCAACTGCACGGGTTGTTCGTCCATGCAGATAACTGGAATCGCGGGATTATACGGCTTTTCATAGGTTTCCAGCACGTCTTCCATGTGAGCGACAAACTCGCCGTCAGCCTCCGGCGGAATTACCCAGTACTCGATTTTCCGATTCGTCATGCCGTTTTTTTGAGCGTGCGCCGGACCGTCTCGTAACTCACCGCGTCCACGATCTGCAATTCCACGACCTTGCGTGCCAGCAACCGTAGCGACCAATTGGCATAGCCTTTCGGCGGCGCTCCGAGCCGCGTCGCGATAATGCGGGCCTCTTGCTCGCCAGTCAACAACTTTTCCACGGGCGGCTGTGCGCGTTCAACCCGTTGGAGCGTCTCTTCAAAACCACGCTCGACCAACCGCTGTCGGAGCCGCTCGATCGTTCGCACCCGACACGCGAACGCCTCCGCAATTCGCTCATCGGTCCAATTGGGTCCTTCGGCATCGGCCTTCAGCAGAATCTGGGCACGCCGAACCTTTTGTCCCGTCCCCTTCAATTTCTTCACCACACTCCGAAGCTCATCTCGCTCCTGATCCGTCAGTCGCACGACGTATTTCTTCTGCATGGCACACCTCCTTGTGCGATGCAGCATCGCCGCTCCGACCGAATCTGCCAACCCGACTTTTTAGCTGTGACAGAGCACTAGAGGACTGACGATCTGTGGTTTTTCGCATCCATCAGCCTCTGCGGATTTATCCTTGTGAATCCGCGTGCATCAGCGGCCAAAAACTCTTCGCGGTCTTCGTCTTCTCCCAGCAAACGAAAACTTGATTAGCCACAGATAACGATGATGGACACGGATAAAGACAGTGGCAACGTCGGCCGAGCCGCCAAGCCGGCTTCGGCGTGCTGCTTGACGCTATGGCGATGGCGACGATGAAGAACGACGTTCTGCGAGCAAGCCGACGGTCCGCGGCAGCGATCCGGACATCACGATTGTCGCGGTCGTGCCGAGGCACCGTCGGCGGCCCATCATTTTGACGCGGTCGCGGGCGAGCCGCATGTCTATCAGGAACAAGCGTTCTAACCACGGAAAGCGCGGAATCTCACGGAAAAACCCCCTTTTCGGATTATTCGTTCGGCACGGGTGCTGGGATCGGCTGGCCCTGAATCGCCCAGCATCACATGAACCCCTGATTCGTTCCCACGAGCAACCTCAAAAATGATACGCAAGGCAGGTCTCTCTCTTCGGCATGCAGAACCCGGTCCGTTTCCGTGTCGTTCCGAGCCTTCCGTGGTTAAATTCTTCGTATTGAATCCCCTGGAGATCATCTCGGCGACTGCGATGAACGAGCCGGCCCCGAGTCCGGTGCTGGCCCACTCCGGGAGCTGGACCCGCGAGATCAAAATCAGACGAGCAAAGCCAAACTCGATGAGAACATGATCACCGCAAAAAACCAAGACCCTGTTCGAGTTGCGGCGAATTCTGCGGGCTCGCCGGGACTTGACAAGCAGGCAGCCATGCCAGCGGAAGCGGTCGGACAGACAGGAAAGGCTCACGAATCGTCGCGGTGACAAGTCATTTGGCCCGGTCAGCGTGAGGAAAGCGACTCACCGCGAAGATGTACCGACGAAATTCAAGTGCCATCAGGAGTGATGATGGCAGGTGGTTGCTAGCGTCCAACGGCGCACAGTGTCGGTTGCTCCGAGGTGGACGCGGAGCTGGCTTGTGAATCAGATATATTCGTAACCGGGTATGCGGGGTCGTGCGGTTTGATTCGACCGCTCTTTCTCAGGATCGCGTCCTCCGCGCTCTCGCCGCCAGACGTGTTCTGATCACGGGTTCCTCTGAAATGTGGCAAGTCAGAATTGGTAATTCTAACTCTTTTCGCCATGCAGACTTCCTGTGGGGGAGTTGGTTTTCTCCCCATATCCTTCCAGGAGGTCTTTCTGATGCCTCGCGCTGCCAAGCCCAAAAAACGGTCGGCAAAGTCGCTACAATCGGTTCACAATCCCCGTGGAGTGATCAGTTCCCGTGTGCAGATGGCCAGACCGGAGCGCTTCGGCATTGTTGCCGTCGATTGCGCCAAGGCTCGATCCAAATGGATGCTCACCGATTTCTTCGGCCGGGTTCTCATGCCGCCGACCGAGGTTGAGCACACTCGACCATGCTTCACGTCCATGATCGAAAACCTGCGCGCCACTCTGGAGCAGGCCGGGATCCGCGACCAGATCGTAGTCATCGAGCGGACGGGACGGTACCATCGGCCGATCCAACGCGCCTTCACCAAGGCAGGCTTTGAAGTCCGGATCATCCATCCGCTGACGACCAAGCAACACCGACAATCGGCCAACCCCGGCAACAAGACAGACGACACCGATCTGGCTGCCATCTACCGTGGAGGCGTCAATGGCTTCGGCTTGCTCGAACCGCCGCCTGATCCGATGTCGGTCCGTCTGCAACTGCTGGCGCGGCACCGCCGTGACCAGGTTGAGAAAGCCGTGGCGCTGCGCTGCCAGATCCATGAGCATCTTCATGCGATTATGCCAGGATATAGCCGCTGTTTCGAGGACATCTACGATTCGCAGATCCCACTGTGGGTCGCCAGGCACGTCGGCTCCGCCGCAGCAATCCTTCGTACCGGGCTGTCCGGGCTGATCGAGCAACTTCGTCAGGCCGGCATCCGCATTCACCTCCCCACCTTGGAGAAGACTGTGGCCTGGGCTCGCTTGGCGCCCGGCGCCGAGGATGAATCCAGCCTCCATCTGCGAATGTTGACCGAACTTGACGACGATCGGCTGGCTAAGGTCCGGGGCGTACGGGTGATCGACGTGGAGTTGGCGGCCTTGCTGGTGCAAACGCCATACGTCCTGCTTTTGGGGATCCCAGGGATCGGCGTGGTCTCGGCCGCCGAATTCGCCGGCGAAATGGGGCTCATCGACCGCTACCCTACGTGCCGCGCCATTACCGGCCGAGCTGGGCTGTTCCCGTCGCGCTATCAGAGCGATGAGGTGGACTACCCAAATGGCAAGCTCGTCCGCTGCGCCAACCGCCGCCTGCGTCGGGCGATCATGATGATCGCGGACAACCTGGTGAAGTGCAACGACCATTTCCGCGTGCTTGCCACGGGCTGGAAGCTTCAAGGGAGAGATCCCGCGCGATCCGCGTTCAGGTAGCCGGTCGGTTCAGCCGGATCGCCTACCAGATGGTGGCCGGCCGCAAGGTATATCGCCACCCCTGCTCTCAGCGAAAGGATTATGTGCTTAAGAAATTGATCGACTTTCATACTCAACACGAAACGGGCAGTGATCGACTGATGCGCGATCTCGATGCTGCGGTGGCCCAACTCCCTCGTTCCGAACATCGCGAGGAAGCGGTCCCGCTGGCTGAAGAACTCGACCGGGTCCTGAACAAGCGGGGAAAGGGACCGCGGCCGCTCGGTCAAATTCTCCCCGTGCTCTTGGCCAAACTGGGGGTGAAACCGGTAAGATCACCTGAGTCAGGGGAAGCAATCGTCACCCAGCCGTCCGACTGAAGGGACCGAACAACGTCGTTATTTCCTCTGAGGCGCAAAGCCGTAGAGAAGCGTGGCGCTCTGTCGGACCACAAACGTCGGATACGGCTGTGTGGGGTCGCTCCCCTGATATTTCAGAATGGCGAGACGTGGTCCTTGAATCGACAGAGGTGGCCCCAGATGGCTGGTGACCGCCGTGTTTATATGTGAACAAATCGCCACGTTGGCGAGATAGGGAACGTCCGTACATAACTTGGAAAACCGCCCGCGACCGATTCGCCCCATGGCTGTCTTCTCTGTTCACCGCGAGCGTGAAGGTTTCAGCAAGATGCAGAGCGGCTTCGTACAACGGGAGGTGATGGATTGCCGCCCATAAGTCCAGCACGTTTCCCTTGGCCCCACAGTCCGCATGAAAACACTGAAACGCCTTCTTTCCCAGATGGACTGAGAATGTTGGCTGCTGGTCTCCAGGGTGGCCGTGCAGCGGGCAATCGCCTCGGCGTTGCTGGCCGCGCCGCGTAACCGATCGAATATACATAGATGTTTAAGCACTTCCTGCATTGACACTTGTTGCCGCAAGAAAGCGAAGTCGACCCTGGGGCGAGTTAAGGGCGAAGTCGGTATCACCTGCTTGACGGGACGAGCGGTCGGCGCTACGGTAATAGAGGCCGTGGCGACCACTTTTTTCGCAGGCGAGTCCTGCTTGTGGCCCACGGCTTCTTTGTTGGCCGATGGTGGCCTTGCGGCCGGCTGATTGGTGGTTGCCGTCGACGATGTGGCATTACTGGGGCCATCCCAGTGAAAGTGATTGGGGTCGAACGGACGATCGGTCTTCCAGACAGCGAAGACCAGGTGAAGCAGCTTGCGTATGCAGTGCCCCATCGCGACGTCGCCCCGCTTTCCTTTGGCTCTGAGGCGGCGATAAAGCGCGAACGGCCGGGTTGCAGCGAATGGCACACAGGCGCCATTCCAGAGATGGCTACGAACCAAATCGTTCCCTTTGGTTGACATGGACCTCGCCCCGAGAGGCAACGGGTTGCCTTTCTTGTCGACGCCTGAGGAGTGTTCCTCAGGAAAGGCACCGAAGTAGCTGACGAGTTTGCCGGGCGTCGCGAAGCGATCGATGTCCACGATCTTGGCGACGAGGATCGCCGCGGTGCTTGGGCCGATGCCGGGGACGGTCGCGACCTGGCGATGAGCCGAAGGAAGCAGTTCGTCGAGCGTGGAGACTAACAGCTTTCGGAGTTCCCTTTCGTTCTTCTGGCTGCGATGGACATCGGCCACCAGGTTCCGGACCAAGATCTCGGCGGTGTCGCCGCGCAAGCTGGCGACTGGGACCGACCATTGAATCCAGGCCAGTTTTGAGCAGATAGGCACTGCCAAATAAAGAGGCGACTGTGGTTGCTTCGGTGCACGCGCATACTCTATCGCCGCTCGGCACGGTTCGAAAAACGCGGAGTCAGATCGAGCCAGGAGTATGGCGTGGCCAAGCTTGGCACGGACGGGCCAGCGAGGCGTTCGAGCTTGTTGAGTTCGGCGTGCTGGACAGGGCCACCGCCAATTCCTCGCCGCGGACCGCCACGGGCCACAAACAGGGTGACCAGACCGTCGAGGCGAAGCCCCCCGCAGGAAGCTGCTCGCGGATTCTGGATCAGAGCCTGGGGTCAACGCGAGCCCGCTCTTCAAGAAATCGGCCGCTCGAATGACCCGGCACGATGGCCGGGCTCACTCGAGGGTGGGCTGGACGCTCTCTGCCACTCACGCCAAATGCAACTTACTTCGCATCGAACACCCGATCCGGACGTTGACGTATTGCGCTATGGTCACTCATCGGTCGAGTCGGGACCTTTGTCTTTCATGCGAAAACTAGCTCCTTCAATAACGATCCCCTCCCCGTGATGCATCAGCCGGTCGATCAAGGCCGTTGCCAGGGTGTTGTCCTCATCAAATAGGGTGCCCCACTCCTTGAAGGTTCGATTCGTGGTGATCACGATCGATCCGATTTCATAACGGGCAGCGACAACCTGGAACAACAAATCGGCCCCGCGCTTGTCGATGGGCAGATAGCCCAGCTCATCGAGGAGAAGAAGACTGGGACGAACATAACTTCTGAGCGTTTTGCCTAACTGCCCATTGATCTGGGCCGAAGTGAGATGATTGATCATATCGACGATACGTGTATGGCGAACTGAAAAGCCACGCTCAGCCGCTTTGTACCCAAGCGCCGTGAGAAGATGCGACTTTCCAGTTCCTGTCGGTCCGATCAGCACGGCACATTCATGCTTCTCGATGAAGTCGCAGTCGAACAACCGCAAGATTGCGGCCTTGGGGATTCTCTTGGGGAACTTGAAGTCGTACTCAGCCAGGGTCTTTTGCTTGGGAAGCCGGGCTTCACGCATCCGCCGCTCGAGAGCTCGTTGTTCACGGGCGGCCTGTTCCATTCCGATCAGTATCGCCAGGACCTCCAAACAGGAGCTGCCTTTGCGAGCCGCCTCATCCAGAACCTCGCGATAGCTCTTGGCGATCACCAGAAGCTTCAGCTCAGCCAGGTCACGGTCGAGCCGTGCCTGGAGATTGTCATCTCGTCGTGCCATGAGGGCCCTCGTCAGTGGTGTTGCAGAAACGGTCGTAAACGGAAGGGTCGGCGGGCTCCAAATCGATCTCGTCAATCAATTCACGCCGCCTGGGAGTGGGTAGAGTCGGTGTGGGAAGCTGTCGTCGCCGGCGTTCTGCCAATAAGAGGTTCTCGACATACGCGGCGTCGTAGGTTGTGAGTTCCAAAGCCCGAGAGATTGCGCCAAGCAACTCGGCCGTGCCATAAAGCCGCGCCAGACTGAGGAGATGACGCAGGTGGACGCCGGTCTTCACCGGCTGCTTCCTGAGATGGAAATGAAATTGACGTGCCTCGGGGCCTAGAGCGTTAAACGCCTGTTCCAGCGCAGAGCTCCGGGCTCGCCGCGAAAGGGCGAGCGCTGCCAGGCGGTGGTCCGGCAGCACGATCAATTGTCCTCGCTGGTAGCAACGAACGTGCTGAGCCGCCAGATGGCCGTCGTGCAGGATGCGAATTTCGTCACGGTTGGCGCGAATGCTGACCGGCCGGCGTGCCAAGGTTGGTGGTACCGAATAACGGTTGCCATCGAACTCGATCCGCGCATGAGGGGTAACCACTACCGGCGCAATCTCATCGGTGTCGTAGGGAGTCAGCGGCAGTGCGCAGCAGCGAACGCTCCTGTTGGAAGCGGTCAACAGGCTGCTCGCGGGTTGTTTCATGTATCCGCACATTGGCGACCTGGTCGCGCCACATCGGTGCAAATGCCAGGTAGTCCTCAAAGCGAATGAGCTCATCGGCGCGTCCGGCGAGGGCATTGTGCTTGATGTAGCGCACGCTTCCTTCGACGATTCCTTTTGACTCCGGATCGCGCCGTTCGCAGGCGATCGGCTGCAAGCAGAAGTAACCGCACAGCGCCAGGAACTCGGGATGGAAACAGGCAGACCGACCCGAGCCATTGATCACGCCCGCCTTCAAGTTGTCGAAGATGATGGCGCGAGGACTGCCACCAAAGAAGTTGAGAGCATTGACGATCCCGCGGTAGAACTCAGCTTTGCGCTGCGAGAGCGTGAATTCGATGTAGATCAACCGGCTGTAGCAGAGCACGGCCACGAACACCGAAACTTTGCGGGTCGTGGCGCCGACTTGCAGGCGGCCGCACTCTCCCCAATCGACCTGCATCGCTTGGGCCGGCTCGTAGTGGACTTCCTGATAGACGCGCCCGCGAGCGGGGCGGACCGTCCGCAGGTAGCGGCGGAGGGTGCAGGCGCTGCCGGTGTAGCCATCAGGACCGCGAGCGATCTCCTCACGGATACGCATCGTCGAGAGTTCGGGATACTTGACCAATAGGGCGTCGATCTTGGCCTTGTGCGGGCCTACGAGGCTGGCGCGTTGCAAAGCCCGGCGAACCGGTGGCTGGTCTAACTTGATCGCTGCGGCCACACATTCTCGGGAGCAGCGAAGCCGCCGCGAAATGGCCCGACCGGAGAGCATCTCGATCTCAGCCAAGCGGCGGATTTCGGCCCACAAGGCGACCTTCACAGCAGACCCCCCTCCTGGCTCGAATGCGTTGCTGCGATGGCCTGCGCAAGATGTCGCCCAGTTGCATCAGCCCTTGGCCCGGCTCACCGGGACGGCGCTGGCGGGGTGGCAGCAGGGAAAGCACCTGAGTGAAGCGAGTCTCGTGAGCGATCAGATCACGGGCCAACAGTTCATCCCTGGCCTCGACCAAGGTGGGATGCGTCATCCTGAGCTGGACGACCAGCGTGCCATCGCCGTAGAACGACAGCCCATGCTTGTCGGCCACGGCTGAGAGGAAGAAATACAACAGCACGGCCTCGCGCGAGAGATAGGCCATGTGCTCGCGGATGAAGCGGCGGTCTACCCATGACCAGCCCGTTGCTGGGGGACGCCGCAGTCGCGAAGGGACCGGGATCGGCTTTTGGTTCATCGTTGGGCTCCTCAAATGAGACAGGATGCCCAAGCTAAAAGAACCTCCGGACGTCATGCGATAATTGACGACCGGCGCGTACTGGCAGGGCCTTCAATCCGGAGGTGCTCGTAGCGGTGATGAGTTGGTGACTGTAGCTCGCTGTGGACTGCGGCGTTGGCGAGCGGCTTGGTACTCGAAGGAACGCTTCTTCCGGCCATCTGACGTGCCGCGAACAAGCCACTTGCGTTCACGGTCCTTGACGTTTCGAACGGCATGACGACACGCGGGCGAGCAATAGTGTGCCGGGTTACGGACCGAGGTTACGGGGGGCTCGTGGCAGCCTGGCCGATCGCAGAGCGGGAGCGAAAAAAAAGTTCATCTTCGTGACCACGCGCGGGCGTAACTTCAGCATCTTCATCGGCCTGCGACACAACTTTGGTTTGTTGACGGCGCTCCTTCTCGGCCTCGGCGTGCTGGGCTCTGACATTGGCATCCCGGCGACGTTTGGCCTGGCGCCGTGCCGCCTGCCAGCGGCGAACCTGACGCAGGCACTCCGGCGTCTGGCAGTAGCGCTGAATCCGGCACCGCGGCTTGTACTTACACCCGCATCCCTTGCGCAGGCAGCTTCGCGTGCGCGGTCGGCGTGCTCTGGCGGAACGATTCTGCTTTCTCGTACCCTGGCAGGTGCCCACGGGAGGTGCTTGCTCCCAAGGGAAAGCCCGGGGGGAATGTGTCACCATTCTCCTCGGGCGCTATCAAAACGCGAATGAAACGCTTACCAGGCAGTCTACCCGCTTCTCGAAAACAAGACGAAGAACCAGACGGCCTTTAGATGAGCAACTCAGCGGAGACACCAGAAACGTCCGCTATGCTGCTGGCCTCTTCAAAATGCTCAAAACTGGCAGTGATTCCGTGATCGGTCCCAGCGACTGATGTCTTTGCAGCTTGTCGCAGTGCCGCGGCTTGGTCAGCTCGGAGATAGGGAATATTTTCCAGTGAACCGCAACGGGCGAACGCAATCCGTTCGGCAGTCGGATACCGCATGAGGAGTCGCAGTACCCAGCCAGCGGCGATGTCTTCGGTTAACTGGGCCAGTTCCGGAAAGGTGCGAGCCAGGATGTTGTGCAGTCGATTGATGGCCCTGGTTGACTGCTTGACCTGTGATTGCAAGCGGCCGGCGATTTCCCGTAACAGGAACATCGTTGCGGACGTGGCTGGTGTGGCCCCAGGTTGCTCGACAACCGCGAAACGGGCCATCGCCTGGCTCTCGGTGTCATCGGTGGTACGCTTGGGAAAGTGCGCTTTGCGATAATCCTTGTTGCGCTTGGGCTCCCCGATGGAAAGGGTCATGGGCAAGTCAAGGCTGCGGAGGAACTGCTCGAGATTGATGGCGTACTGGCCGGCGGCGTCGATGCGGAAGCAGAAGTGGGCCTGCGGGTGTTGCTGGTGCAGTTGCTGCAGGCGTTCGTGCAGGCTCTGATATCCGGCGCGATTCTCCATCACTGTGAGTGGCTTGGCGGCCGGACGGCGATCAGGCCGGAGAAAGGAGACGCGATGGCCGTATCGAGCGGTATCGATTCCGACCCCGATGACTTCGAGACAGGTGGTGTTAGACATAGGAGATCTCCAGCGGGTGTGGAGGCACATACAACACTGGGAAGTGTCGGAGAAGCGCCGGACGTGAGTCTCCTCCGCTGATCTCGGGCAAGGCCAGCCTTGTGATGAGCGGTCCAGGCCGCAAGATGTACCAAGACCTTGAGCCAAAGACGGAGGGAGTATTCTTCGCGAAGAGGTCGATGCCTCAGTACGCTAACAACTCTCCTCACGACACTGCCGCCAGCTTGATCAAACTGGCGGCAATTGCAACATACTAGATCGCTAAGAGCGCGAAGAAAGCCAATGAAACCGCTGATAGGACATCGACTGTCCGCTCAACCGGCCGGGCCCCAACGTACGGTGCACCTTAAAAATGGCGTCAACCACCAGTTCATCAGATTGCTCGTTCTCTTTCTTCGTCCCTCTTCCCTTCGCGCTCTTGGCGTTCTTCGCGGTGAAAGCATTCAGTCGTCTCGATCTGTTCGATCGTCCCCCTTCCCGCCGCGCTCGTCCCGTCGTCGCGGTGATGACTTCGGTCGTTCTTCACGGAGAATCCGACGAGCGAACCCAACCGCGATGAGAACATGATCACCGCAAAAAACCAAGAGCCTGTTCGAGTTGTGGCGAATTCCGCGGTCGATCCGGAACTTGACAAGCCAGGCTCGACGCCTGACGAAGCCGGTGGAGGTAGAGCTGCTTCCCCCGAAACCTCGCGGTCGCGATGAGCGGACCGCCGGCACTCGGTTACGTCATCGTCGATTCCGCAAGGTCGACTTCCGCCGCCGCGCTCGATGACGCACTCATCGCGCACGTCGTGGGAGTTGGGTCGGCTCGTCCTGAATCACCCGATGGCGAACGAACCCCTGATCCGTTCTAGCTGCACTTTCCGCAATTTGCCCGTAGAAGCTCCTGAGCCATTCGCGCAGACAAAGGCCGGTCCGTCCGGGACGATGGCGCTTACCACAGTGCCTCTCACCCCGGAAGGAACCGGCCAATGTCATCTTTGCGGCAGGATGCCCCTTCTCGCCAGCGGTTCGCCCAACTTGTTGGCCCGCTCGACCGCAGGTCCGCGGCTCGGCTCGCGCTCCTCTTCTTCGGCGCCCTGTTCGCGCGCGGCCGCCGGACCGTCACTTCCTGGATCCGCGCCGCGAAGCTCAGCGACCAGTTCCGGCCGTGTTACACGACCATCGCTGCCGCCGGCAAAAAGGCCGAGTCAATCGCGGCCCGGTTGCTCGCGAAGGTGGTCGGGCCCCTCCTTGGCGATCAGGCACGCCTGACCTTCGCACTCGACGATACCCCGACGCAACGCTACGGGCCGCACGTACAGGGGGCCGGCATCCATCACAACCCAACGCCTGGACCGGCGGGGGCGCCCTACGTCTACGGCCACGTCTGGGTCGTGCTTGGTCTCCTGGTCGTGCACCCAGCCTGGGGTGTGATCGCCTTGCCGCTGCTGGCTCAACTCTACGTGAGGAAGAAGAACCTGATCGGCATCCCGCCTAATCACCGGCCCGAGTTCCGGACCAAGCTCGAGATGGCGGTCGAGTTGCTCGAGTGGGTAGCGCGGTGGGTGAAGCCGCTGCGCAAGCCGCTCTGGGTGGTGGTCGATGGGGCGTATGCCAAGGCTCCGTTCCTCTCGCCTGCGATTTCGCTGGGGTTCACTGTCGTCAGTCGGCTTCGCAAGGACGCGGCCCTGTGGATCGTGCCCGGTCCACGCCAGCCCGGTCGGCGAGGCCGGCCGCGGATCTACGGCGAGCAGCGGATCGACCTGGCCAAGCGCGCTGGACAACGTCGCGGCTGGAGCACCGGTGTGTTCCACCTCTACGGCGAGGCGACCGAGAAACGGTACAAGACGTTCCTGGCCACCTGGCGACCAGCCGGTGGCGTGATCCGGGTGGTCCTCGTCGACGAGCCGACGGGCTGGGTCGCGTTCTTCTGCACTGACCCGAATGTGACGGTGGCCGAGATCCTCGGCGCAGTCGCCGACCGGTTCTCGCTCGAGATCGCGTTCCGGGACTGCAAGGATGTCGTCGGGGCGGGGCAGCAGCAGGTCCGGCACGTGTGGGCCAATGTGGGGTCATTCCACATGTGCCTTTGGACTTTTACCATGACCGAGGTCTGGGCGTGGGGACGCTCGCAAGAAGATCTGGTGGACCGATCGGCTTCGCCTTGGGATGTCGCGACACGGCGGCCGAGTCACGCGGATAAGCGCAACGCCTGGCGCCGCGAGCTGCTGCGCGAGGAATTACGTGAGGTTCTGAGACCCGGACTCTCAAAGGCAGAAATCCAGGCGACCGCCGACCGGCTGCTCAGCTTGGCGGCGTAGAGTGGAGTGAATCGCGGAAAGTACAGGTTCTAGCAATCAACTTCAAAAATGACCCAGCGCAAGGCAGGTTTCGCTCTTCGGCATGCAGAACCCTGTCCGCTTCCGTGTCGTTCCCGCCTTCCGTGGTTAAAAGTCCTCCTCTTGAATCCGTTGGCGATCAGGCCGGCGAGTGCGGCGCCACGTGGTGCCGTCGCAGGCGAGCCGCATCTCGATCAGGACCAAGCGTTCTAACCACTGAAAACGCGGAACCGCACGGAAAAGATGAATCAACTTCAACAACGACCCAGCGAGGCCGTTTTTCTCTTCGGCATGCAGCGCTACAAACCCGACTTTGAGTGTCCAGGTAAGCCGAAATTGCCGGTGGCACGGCGAGTGCCAAAATGGCACACCGCGCCGCAGCGGCGTTGGCTCGTTCCAGCCCTACGAAACCAGGCGATGCGACACTTTCGGTCAGTGCCAGAATGGCACCAAAACCATGACCCAAAAGTTGCCACTTTGTGCCAAATCTTGGCATTCTTTTATGACGATGTGACAAGCCATGCGAGGGCTGCCGGCCAGCCTCCGCTTGCTTCCGCATTGGCTCGCAATCGTTCTACTCCTGCTCGCGAGCGCGGAGTTGAAAAGTGCATGACAGGCTCTGATCAACTTCGCGCGATCGTGAAAGCGGTAGCGGTTGTGGCGGGCGTCCCCCCGCAACGGCCGGCCTGGCCGTCCGCTGCGATCGACGTTTTGAGCTTGCCGCAAGCAGCGAGAACTTTTAGAAGGATGGACGCTCACGTTATAGCTCGCTTGAAACGCCGGTGCGAGCGCGTGCGTTCCGACGAGATGGATCGCGAGCGCCGTGGTGTCAGTTGAGATGGGAGTCTGGTGATGAGCTCTGGATTGCAGGCAATCTGTGCGCCGCAAACGCCGTGCAAATGCTGCGGCGCCTTGGCTGTGCCATACGGCGTGGTGGATTTCCACAAGAACTGCGAGCTATACCGGAAAAATGCGCTCGACATCTCGGGCGTACCTATCTACTACCATCGCTGCCCGGACTGCAAATTCATTTTCACGACCGCTCTCGACCACTTCACGACGGAAGATTTTCTGCGGTACGTCTACAACGACGAGTACCTGCTGATTGATCCCGACTTCAAGGCCACGCGCCCGCGGGCGAATGCCGAGATCCTGGGCAGGTTATTTCGAGAAGCTCGCCGGGGCGAATTCTCGATTACGGCGGCGGTAATGGCATTCTGGCCGAGTCGCTGCGCGACGCCGGTTTTCCTGGTGTGGAGACCTACGACCCGTTTGTTCGAAACCACGCCGCGAGACCATCCGGCCTGTTTGATTGCGTTGTAAGCTTCGAGGTGCTCGAGCACGCGACTGTTCCGTCTCAAACGCTTGCCGACATGATCAGTTTTCTTACGGATTCCGGATTCATTTTCCTGTCAACGCTGCTTCAGCCCGAAGACATCGATCGAGAGGGTTTGAACTGGTGGTATGCCGCCCCCAGAAATGCGAATGTGTCCCTTTATTCGAGTTTGAGCCTGGAGAAGCTGCTGCAGCCGTTCGGTTTCAAGCTCGCGTCGCTCGACGAGAGCTACCACGTGCTCTATCGAGACATTCCCGAGTTCGCGCGGCGCTCGATGCCGGCGTGAGCGTACCGGTCAATGGCGCCCGGCCGGCTCGCCGAGTGACGGAGCGTCGTGCGGGGCCTGATGTCGGCGGAGTATTCGCCCCGTCTTCACGATCGGCGATCGATGCGTCAGGTTCAGTGCCAGTTATGCCCGCGGAATCGAGTCAGTTCGCCTGGACGGCTTTGGACGCGGCGCTGAACTGTTGCGCCGTCATTTTCTTGAACGTGCCGTCTTGCATGAGCACGATTCCCGATTGATCGGGTGTTTGTTTTTCATAAGCCAGGACCTTCCGCCGCGTCGGATTCGGTGGACATGCCGGCGCCCCAGACCACAACGATGTCACCTCGCGAGATGCCGCGCAAGACGGGCGAGAGGCCCTTGGTCTTGGCGGTGAAGTCCTTGATGGATTGCGGCGGTGGTAGATTCTGCTTGAGACGGGCCCGGTAGAGCAGCCGAGCTCTTCGAACGTCGTGCTGTTGACCGCGGCCTCGGGGGCCACCGAGCTCGATGGCCCTCCACAGCCGCTAACGGAGTTGCACAAAAACAGCGCGACTAGCGTGCACTTGAGGATGCGAATCCGGCTCATCGATCGAAACTCCATGACGAAGCGCGTACCCGGGCCGGCCAGACGGCCGTCCCGCGCACGCTCACCGCGATCTTGATCATGACTTCACTGGGGATCAAAACTGGTCGGAGCTGACGACTTCCCCCGCCGATCGAGTGCCGAGTGCATACCAGGTCGGGAGGCTGATCGAATTCTTGAAGAACCGGACCGAGCCATCGGCGAATCCCGCGTTGACGCCGCCGGGGTGGTAGCTTTGCGCCGCCATGTGCGCGGAGAAGAAGTTGACAGGCGGGCAAGGACCACCGCTGCAGACGTTGCCGGTGATGTTGAAGTTGCCGCCGGAGCTTCCGCAGTCATAGCTGTTGAAGTTAGGCGTCATGGTGTGGCTGTAGTAGCCGGTCATGGGAAGGTTGCGATAGTACTCCATCCCGCGGTAGGTGATGGTGAATTGCGGCTGAGGATTGTTCCAGTTCGAGCACGACTGGGGCCAAACGTTGTTGCTCCAGGTCGAATCGCCGGCGAGGAGACAGTAGACATTCGAGAGATCGTAGATCCTTGGGCGCTGTAGGTTCCTGCGGTGCCGGGATCGGGCAAGGTCGAGCGCCTGGTTTCCGAGAACATGCAGGTGTTGCTTGTACCGTCCGTAACGCTGGCAACAGTCACCTTGCTCGTCACGGCGACGGTGGTGGCACTGAGCGCGACGTTGAAGATGCCCAGGACTCCGCTATTGATCTCACAGTACGTGGGACTGCTGTCTCCGTTGGTCGCCGGGCCCGTGAGCTGGCTTGCCGTGCCGCCCAGGCTGCCAACGTAGTTGGCGTAGCCTTCAAAACCGAAGAGCCGGTTGGTGCCCGGATCGGACGGACAGACGAAGGAGCCCACCAGCAGACTATTGGCCGTATAATTCGGAAATCCGACGCCGATGTCGTTGATATCGATCTGGAAATTAAAGGAATTGTACGCAGCACCCTGCTCCAGGAATTGCAACAGGAGGGCGAGCTGATTCGCGCGGCCGAAGCCGTCGTCACTCCAGCCAGCCGGGTCGAGCGTGTAGAGGGGAACTGGCCCATACCCGGGCGGATACATGCCGTTGCCGCTCTCGAAATTGGCCGCGGCCAGCACGAGCTGCTTCAGGTTGTTGGTGCACTGGGCTCTGCGGGCGGCCTCTCGGGCCGATTGCACGGCGGGAAGGAGCAGCGAGATCAGTACGGCGATGATCGCGATGACCACGAGAAGCTCGATCAGCGTGAATCCCTTGCGTCGTCGAAACATGGGTGGCTCCAGGGTAAGAAGGATGTGGGGCGTGGGGAGCGAGCGGTTGCAGGTGCCAGACGAGACGGACTCGGCGCGAATCCATGAACCGTCTCCAAGCTTGAAATGGAAAGACGCTACGTTTCAGGTCTTGATCAGCCGGTGCAGCAGGGCGCAGGCAGTCGCCCGACGAGAGCGAGGGTTGACGTCCAAGCGGTGGTTCAGTCGAGCCCGGAAGAGCCGGAGGAGGAGAGGATCAACAAGGCTCCGCGCACTGCCGCTTTTGGCACGCAGCCGAGCCGCGGCCGAAGCCCGGCCAGCATGATGCCGCGCGGCGTGGCGCTGGTCAGCGGGACTCATTATTAAAACCGAGTGGGCCGATGTCAACAATTTTCTTTTGGAACTCACATGCTGTAACTCGTTGAGCACCTGCAACATTCGTAACTTCCATTCTTTAGTTGGCGGAGCCACCGCTTGCCAGGGCTCGAGCGCTCTAGTTAGGCGTGTTGGCTGTTTTTCCGCTGGCGCACCGACAATCGACGGCGTGGAGCCACCCCGCGATTGGCTTGCTTCCTTGCGAGGCCGTTTCGTCTTAGAATCGCTCGAGACGGCCCTGCCGCGACTCCGAGGACCTCGGCCGATCGAGCGACCGCGAGCGCTCCGGGTACGTGTCGTGCGGAGCCGGAATTCAGGCGCAGGAAGGGGCTTGTCATGAGAATCGGTGTCGTCGGCGCGGGCGCGATCGGAGGTATGCTCGGGGTCAAGCTCGCGCTGGCTGGCGAAGACGTGACGCTGATCATGCGAGGCGCCAACCTCGACGCCGTGAAGAAAAACGGATTGAGGCTGATCATGGACGATGGCACCGAGAGCCTCGTTTGCCCCGTGAAGGCCACGGATCAAATCGGCGAGGCCGGGCCGCAGGATCTCGTCCTTCTTGGGATGAAGGCTCATCAGCTCGCCCCGGTCGCGCAGGACGTGCGCAGCTTGTTCGATCGCGGCACCAGCGTCGTGACGCTGCAGAACGGCATTCCCTGGTGGTATTTTCACCGGTTGGCCGGACCGTACGAGGGCACGCGCATCGAGTCCGTCGATCCCGGCGGCGTGATCGCGGCGAACATCGAGGTCGACCGGGTGATCGGTTGCGTTGTCTACCCTGCCTCCGAGATGGTCGCGCCCGGCGTGATCCGGCACATCGAGGGACATCGCGTTTCGCTGGGAGAGCTGGACGGAACGGAAACGCCGAGGGTAAAGCTGGTGTCGGAGCTGTTTCGCAAAGCCGGATTCAAGTCGCCGGTTGTTTCCGACATCCGATCCGAGATCTGGCTGAAGCTCTGGGGCAATCTGAGTTTCAATCCCTTGAGCGCGCTTGCGCATGCGACGCTCGCGGACATCTGTCAATTCCCGCCCAGCCGCGAGCTGGCGGCAAAGATGATGGCCGAGGCACAATCGATCGGCGAGCGCCTGGGTGTCCGCTTTCGTGTTTCACTGGAACGGCGAATCGCCGGCGCCGAAGCCGTCGGCCAGCACAAGACATCGATGTTGCAAGACGTCGAGGCGGGCAGGGCGCTCGAGCTTGACGCACTCATGGGCGCCGTCGTCGAGCTCGGCCGGCTCACGGGCATACCCACTCCCCATATCGACGCCGTCTTCGCGTGCGCGAGCCTGCTGGGAAAGACATTGCAAGAGCAACACGGGCGCTTACGGATCGAGCCGCTCAACTAGCCGGCGTGGTGTGGATCATCTCGGAAGCCGCGATGCAGTCACAGCAACAACGCAGATGGCCACGGACCGAGTGCGAAGGCGCAATCGCGACGTCACGAGCGCCATCGAGATCATCAACCCGCGGTCGGTCGGGCTCGAGACGTCGGTGCGCCGCTCCCCCCGGCTCACGCCAGAGCGTGGTGGAGCACCCGAGGGCGCACCGCACGAGATCGAGAGGGTAAACCCAAACGCATTCTTGGAGACCCCCTGAAAAGGGTCTCGCGTTCGCACCCAGTCCGCCGGGAGCGCAGTATCCGGCGAGAAATCGGCGACGGCGTGCGCGGTCGAGATCCCGCTGGCCGTGGTCTCGAGAACGAAATCAGCGACGAGCGTATAGCGACCGATCGGCATGAGGCGGCCCTCCAGCGGCGGGAGGTGCTGGTTGCACAGATGCCCCTCGGTCCCAGAGCTAGCAAGCGTCGGGTGAGACAGCGAAAGCGGGCTTGTTTCTGACGACTCCGCGATCACCGACGCGGTCGCCAGTCGGACGGAAGCACCCGCCTTGCGTGCGCTGCGAACGTAGCCGACCAGGCTGCTGTCGAGCGTGAGAGCGACGAACCGGACCCTTGGGTCGGAGCAGCTCACCTCAAACTCCTGCACGAGATGAAAAGTCTGGGCCGCCGTGGACGTGCAGCAAAGATAACTTTCTGCGGCCGGAGTTCCTGTCATCGTGACCGTGAAAAAGCCCGCCGACGGCGAGGTGATCTGCACGTCGATCTTGCCCCCGTCAGCCCGCGCCCGGTTGCGTGTGTGTGGTGTCACACAGGCGTCGCGGCCGCCGAGGGAGATCGCATACGTGGGCGCGGGCAAGGGCGCAAGCCGTTGGGGCTGCGCATGCGAGCCGGGAACGGCGAAGAGCCCCGAAAGGCCGACCGACAACCAAGCGGCGATTCTATTCATCGGTACCTCCTGCTCCTCCCGGACGCCCTGCTTGACTGTAATGTTTTTTATTTTGATATAAATATTGATAATGATTACGACAGTGAGCTGGCTCGACCGAGTTCCGTCGGTGAGAGGGTCAGTGAAGTGCGACCGGTCATTCGTCGGGAGCTCGATTCGTAGGGGGTGAATCGGAATGATCGCGAGCCGTCTCTTCGGATGGTTGTTCAGCGAGCGCCGAGGCTTTGGGAACGGCGAGGATCACGGGAAACGACCCCAGCAAGTTCAAGTCGGCCGGAGACCCTCATCATCACTCTATTGCCTGCCCCGCAACGCAAGGAGCACGACCGAACCCTCGGCCCGGCGGTCTGGATCCAGGCCGGTCCTTCGGCAAAGTCGGCAAAACCGGAGGAGTCCGTTTTCTTTCTATCGGCCCACTTCCATAGCGTCCTGGAGTAAATCCTCAGCCGCGAGCCAAGGGCGCTGTGACCGCGCTGACAGGCCGCCGCGGGGTTCGGGCCGGCCGCGACCCTCACCGACATTCGATAGGCGGTCTGCTGGATCGCGATCAAGGCGCGGAATCTGGGCTTCTCATTGAATCCAGTTTGAATCATCCGCGCGAGTGTCTTTGAGCCGGATCTCGCGGCGAAGGGGTTTCAGGATGAGCTGCGACGCGAGCGCAGCGCCGGCGTTCAACGCGCTCGCAGCGATGAACACGGCATGCCAGCCGCCCGCCCAGGCCGCCAGCGTGCTTGAGAGCGGGACCAGAAGTGAAGCCGTCCCCTTGGCCGTGTACAGCAGCCCGGCGTTGGTGGCGGCGTATCGTCCGCCAAAGGTGTCGCGGCAGGTCGCCGGAAACAGGCTGTAAATTTCGCCCCAGGCAAAGAACACGAGCCCGGTCAACAACACGAAGGCCACGGGATTCTGTCCGTACTTGCTGAGAACATATATTCCGATTGCTTCGAGTGAGAAGGCGATGAACATCGTGTTTTCACGCCCAATCCGATCGGACACCCAGCCGAAAAAGGGGCGAGTGAGCCCGTTGAGCACGCGGTCGATGGACATGGCAAAGGTCAAAGCCGGCAGGGTCAGCCCCAGGATGCTCACCGGCACGTCGGCGATCTGGAAGTCGCTGGCAATGGGCGCCAGTTGCGCGGTCACCATCAATCCCCCGGCGGCCACGGCGGCAAACATCACATACATGACCCAGAACGCAGCCGTTCCGAGCATTTCCCCGGTGCGGTAGTCGCGTCCGCACTTCGCAGCAGCTTTCTTCGCCGCGGGAATCGCGGCGAGGTCCGGTGCGCACAGAACCACGACAGCATAAAGACGATCAATCCCTGCACGATGCCGAAGCTCAGGAAGGCTGCCTCGTATCCCCTGGATTTAATCATGCTCGAGATCGGGACAACGGTCAGGGCCGATCCGGCGCCGAAGCCGGCCGCGGTCAAGCCTGCCGCCAGACCGGCCCGGTCGGGAAACCATTTAAGCGCGCTTGCCATGCAGGTCCCGTAGACCGCACCTGCGCCCACCCCGCCCACCGCGGCGGCGGCATACAAGAGCGGCAGCGAATCGGCGACGGAATTCATTGTCCACGAGAGTCCGCACAGGATCCCGCCGGCCATCACCACCGGCTTGGGTCCGTAGCGGTCGACCAGGTATCCCTCAACAGGGACCAGCCAGGTTTCCGTGAGCAGGAACACGGAGAATGCCATCTGAATCGCGGCGCCGCCCCAGTGGTACTTGGCGTCCAGCGGGTTCACGAACAAAGTCCAGCCGTACTGCAGGTTTGCCACCATCGACATACAGATGATGCCGAGGATGAGCTGTACCCATCGTCGAACGGCGAGGGAACCTGCGCGGCTACCGTCAGCGGGCGGACCGATCATGAACGTCGCCTCTTCCGCGTCACGATCACCTTCGAGGGGGATGCCGCGATCCGCGAGGGTGCGATCGGCATGGATGCCGGCATGGCGCATCTTCGCCGTGACGGCGTGCTGCGGTATAGTTGAGACACTATAGAGTGCCGCGCCGGACGATCGCAAGGCGGCGGGGCGGTTGAGCGGATTGTCGCAGCGAGCGCACGACGGCCATCAGTCGGGAGAAGATTCATGCCCCATCAATCGACGATTTGGGAGTTGCTCGCCGCCGGAGACGACTCGTCGGTGGCGATCGCTGCACCCGGTGGCGTAAAGCCGATGACGTACGGGCAGCTTCGGGCCCAGGTGGCGCGCGCGGTCCATACACTCAACGGTTTTAACGTGGGACGTGGCGATCGTGTGGCGATCGTGCTGCCGAACGGGCCGGAGATGGCCGTCGCGTTTCTTGCCACCGCCTCGGCGGCAACGGCGGCGCCGCTCAACCCGGCCTACCGCGCCGACGAGTTCGAATTCTATCTGTCCGACATCGGTGCAAAGGCCGTGATCGTGGAGCGAGGAAGCCAGTCGCCGGTCGTAGCCGTGGCCGACAAGCTGGGTATCGCGGCGCTCGAGCTGACGCCCGCGCTCGATCAGGGGGCCGGCGCGTTCGATCTGGCGTGTACCACGGCGACGCGCGGCGCTGCCTGCTCACACGGGTATGCAATCCCTGAAGACATCGCGCTCATTCTGCACACCTCGGGCACGACTTCGCGGCCGAAGATCGTGCCGCTCTCGCAGCGAAACATCTGCACCTCGGCCGCAAACATCGCGTCCACACTCAGGCTCACGCCGCAGGACCGCGAGCTTTGCATCATGCCGCTGTTCCACATCCACGGGCTATTGGCCGGGCTGGCGGCCCCGCTCTCGGTCGGCAGCCGTGTGATTTGCACTCCAGGCTTCAACGCTCTGCGGTTCTTCGCGTGGATGAACGAATCGCGGCCGACCTGGTACACGGCCGTGCCCACAATGCACCAGACGATCCTCGCGCGGGCGTCCGCCAATCGCGAGGTGATCGCGGCCAATCCCCTGCGCTTTCTGCGATCGTCGTCGTCGTCGATGCCGCCGCAGGTCATCCGCGATCTGGAGGCGACGTTCGGCGCGCCTCTCATCGAGTCGTACGGCATGACTGAGGCGTCGCATCAGATGGCAAGCAACCCCCTGCCCCCGGGCGAAAGGATCCCGGGAACGGTCGGAGTGGCTGCCGGTCCCGAAGTCGCCATCATGGACGAACGGGGAAGCTTGCTGCCGCCGGGCGAGATCGGCGAGATCGTCATTCGCGGCGACAACGTGATGCAGGGCTACGAGAACAACCCTGGAGCCAATGCCGAAGCTTTCTCGAACGGGTGGTTCCGGACAGGCGACCAGGGCACGATGAGCGCTCGCGGCTACGTCAGCATCACCGGCCGCCTCAAGGAGATCATCAATCGGGGCGGAGAGAAGATCTCTCCACGCGAGGTTGACGAAGTGCTGCTGGACCACCCGGCAATCGAGCAAGTCGTCACATTCCCTGTCCCGCATATGAAGCTGGGCGAGGAGATCGCCACGGCGGTGGTGCTGCGCAAGGGCGCCAGCCTGACGGAAAAGGAGGTGCGTGAATTCGCGGCCAGGCGCCTGGCAGACTTCAAGGTGCCGCGCACCGTCCTGTTCCTTGCCGAGATCCCGAAAGGAGCAACCGGCAAGCTTCAGCGCATCGGCCTGGCCGCCAAGCTGGGATTGGCCTAGGCGGCAGCGGCAGGCTCATTGCGCTCTTCAGCGATAGACACCGGGGGAGCCAGTGTTCGCGACCGGTAGCGACCGATCGACCGCTTCCTGCCCGGGCGAGACGAGAAACATCGTGTAGGTCCGGTCGCGGCGCAGGCTCGGTCCGCGTGCGATCGCCTCGACCTGGCCAAGCTGCTCGAGCAACGGGCGGTCGCGTCCGCGGCCGATCACGGCGAACGCCGTTTCGGGCGGACCTGCCGAGGCAGTCGTGGCGGCCCGGCGGGGCGTACGTCGAGAGCAGTGATCACTCATATGTTCATGTACGACAAGTGAGAGAGCGCCTGTGTGCCAGCAGGCTGCTCGATCGAGATAAAAGAGACGGACTGCCAGATCGTGGGGAATCGACCCGAATGGGCTCGCGTACGGATTGCGGTCCCAGTCGTCGTAGAGCAAGACCATCGACGTGGTGCTGGAAAGCGTGCGCCCGGCCGATTGGTAAAAAGCCCATTCCTGACCGCGGCGATCAATCCACGGACCAAGCAGCCAGAAGCCGAGACCGTACGCGAGCGCCAGTCCGGCGAAACCCGCTCGCGCCGTCCTTCGCATCGCGCTTCCGCTCCAGGTCGCGCACGGCAGCCGCTTTGCCAATCGCGCCGCGGCAAGTGCGGCCCAGACGGACCACGGGACCTGCGCAAAAAACGGCGTAATGCGCGTTTTTGACCGACGGAATCGCCAGCAGGCCCAGGGGCAACGCCGCCCACATCCAGAGCAAGCGATCGCCGGCGATCACGGCCGCCGGAAACGCGACGTCACTGCGACAGACCGACGCACCGTCGCTGCTTTGAAGCAACGCGACGGCGCAGCGAACGCCATGCGCCAGCCAGAGCAAGCGGCGTCCATGGCATTGCCTGGGCCAGCAGACCCGGCACGTATTCCCACCACGGCTCGCCGGCAAACGGACCCGGCCCGGCCCGTTCGCCAAAGCGGTCTGCAAGGTGCATGGTCCAGAGCGACAGAGCGCCCATGCCGTGCGTCGCAATCATCCAGAGTGGCCAGGCCAAGGCGAAGGCCGCCGCCAGGATCCACCCCGCCGGGAAACACAGCCGGCGCAGCCCGAGGCCGTCGCGCTGCCAGATCAGCACGCCGGCGGCAACGATGAAAATCATGAGCGCCAAAGCCGATCCCCTTCAGCAGGGACGTGGCACCCCAGAGCGAAAAGAGTGCCCACCGCGCCGGACGCCACCCCATCATTCTTCCATTGGTCCCTCTTGTGTCCTCAGATGGCGAGCGGTCGAGCACACGCTCAAGGGCGACGATCGTCCAGGTCATCACGCACGCCAGCAGCATGTCTGCTTCGGCCAGCCTGCCGCGCATGACGGTCCACATCGTGGTTGCTTGAATCGCGCCGGCGAGCAGCCCGATTTCCGCTCCGTAATGCCGCGCGGCAAGAATTGCGATTCCCAGGACCAAGCCGAACGCGGCGAGAGCGGACGGGAGGCGCGCGACCGTCTCGGTCACACCGCCGGAGCAATAGCCGAGCGCGGCGGTCAGCCACCAGGGGAGCGGAGGTTTCTCGAGCCAGGGCAGTCCGCCGATCGTAGGGTAGCGCCACTCGCCCGAAGCGAGGATCTCGCGGCGCCCCTGAGCGACGAACGCCTCGTGGTAGGTCAACCGGCCGGAGCTTCCCAGTCCAGGAAGCATTGCCAGCGCCGTCAGGGCGAGCAGGCACGCGATTGCGACACCATCGAGGCGTGACCGGCGGCTCGTGCCGGACCGTTCTGGTGCGCTGGGCCCGGTCGCGAGCAAGCCGGAAAAACGTACGGCGGACGGGCGAGGGAACGATCGACGATTCGCCACCCCTACACGGTGGATATCCCTGTCGTCCCCCGTGTCCCGGAGTGAAGGCGGTCGTAGCGGAAGCGACGGAAACAGACGGGCGAGCCGATCAAGGCCGAGCCGGCGCGGCGGTCCCAAGGATCTTCCTCCATGAAGAACGGGCCAGATCACGGCGCGATCACGCCGCCTTGGAACCGCAGATCATGAGGGAAGCCATTCGGGGTGTCAATGGGAAGAGGGACCAAGCCTGAGCCGGACGGCGGCGCCGCGCTCGTTTGGGACGCCGCCGGCGCGGAACAGTCGCTCACTCACTTGTAGACGGCGACGCCGGGGAGTGCTTGCTTGAGCTTGTCGATGGCTTGAGGAGTCACCTTGGTCCCGATCACGTACACCGATTTTAGGCTCTTGAGCTCCTTGAGTGCATCGAGGCCGGCATCGGTGACCTGCGTGCGGCTCAAGGCCAGGACCTGAAGGTTCTTCAGCCCCTTGAGCGCTGGCAGGCCCTTATCGCCGACTTTGGAGCTGGTCAGAAACAGCATCGTGAGGTTGCTCAAGCCTTTGACGCTTTCGAGGCCGGCGTCGGTAATCTGGGGGCTCATGATCGTGAGCGAGCTCAAGCCCGTCAGCTCCTTGAGCGGCGCCACCGCGGCGTCGTTGAGCTGGCCGTTGTCGATGTAGACGACCTGGAGGTTTGGCACATTCTTCAATAGCTGCAGCGAGTCCTTGTCGCCCGACCATTTCTTGGGAATGTCGACCGTGGCTGTCTCCTTGCCGTCCTTCGCCTTGGCGACGGTGACGACGGCGCCCAGCTTTTCAAGCTCGAGCGTCGCGACCTTGAGCTTCAGCGAGGCGACCTCTTTTTGGAGGCTGGCGACTTGCTCCTTGAGCTTGGCCGGATCGTCGGCCGGCGCCGCTGCCGGCGGCTGGGGAGGTTTGGCCTCGGCCTTCTTTCCGTCCGCGGGCTGGGGCTTCGCGTCTGCCTTTTTCTGATCCTTGGCGTCGGCTTTTTTTGGATCCTTCGCGTCAGCCTTTTTTTGGTCCTTGGGGTCGGCTTTTTTTGGATCCTTCGCGTCAGTCTTTTTTTGGTCCTTGGGGTCGGCTTTTTTTGGATCCTTCGCGTCAGTCTTTTTTTGGTCCTTGGCGTCGGCTTTTTTTGGATCCTTCGCGTCCACCTTTTTCTGGGCGGGGCCATCCGCCTTGGGTTTGTCCTGTGCCTTGACGGTGGGAATCGACACAGTGCCAAGCATTCCCGCCGCGAGCAGAAGTGTGATCGGCAGTCGGGGTGTCCAGAAGCGATCGTGGTGCTGAATCATGGTATGTCGGCTCCCTGTTCAATATGTGCGCGACCGGTCGCGGGTGTGTCCTGGAAGGATCCTGGCCAGGTGGGCGGCCACGGCGGCTTGCCGACCATGGCTTCGTGTTTCGATCAATCGGTTGGCGTTACCCCAATCCAGAAGACTGACCCTCTTCACAATAAAGCCCTGGCGGCGGAACCGCAACCGTCAGCTCGAAACCGGATCGCCCGGTCCGAACGTTCAGACGAGCGGGTGCTTCCTCGCCGGATGTCCCGGCGCACCAAGTGCGAGTGGTCCGGCGGGTGGGGCGCTCGTGTCGTCGACCAAGAGACTGATGGTTCCGAGGACTTCAGCAAGCGGTCGTACCGCCGTTGCTCCTGGATCCGCGGGCCCGGAGCCGGCCGAGATCGGGCTGATCCGCGGGTCTGGCGGTCGCATAGCGCAGGAGTGGCCCGCTGTTGCTTGCGACGCGCGGTCCCCCCGGCGGCGGCGCGAGCGCCAGGGCCGGTGCGCTGCCTGGGAGGATCTTGCCGGTCCCTGTCACCTGAACGATGAACGCGTTTGTGCTGCCGGTGAGGTCGAGGTAGAACGTCTTGTTGGTGACGCGGGTGGAACTGCCGTTGACGGTCACCGTCACCGGCAGGGAAGCTTGGCCGGGCTGGAACGTCAGCGTACCCTTCACGGGAACATAGTCGCCGCTCGCGGCCTTGGCGGTGCCGTCTGCCGTTGCGTACTGGACGGTCACTGCGAATGCGGCGGCCGGCGAGAGGGTCACGGTGAAGGTGAAGGGCGTGGTCCCGCTTGTCCCGCCATACTGGGTTACATTGTTAATCGAGACACTGTTGTCGTCGTTTCGGATGGTTCCGGTTCCGGCGCCTCCATTGATGACCGCGTTGGTTGGCGACGAGAGTAAGACGTTGAAGTACTCGTCGGGCTCGGAGACCGTGTCGCCGACGATCGGCACGCTGAATGTGCCGCTTGTCGACCGGGCCGGAATCGTGAGCGTACCGCTGGTGGCGACGTAATCGTTGCCCGCGACGGTAGCCGTCCCGTCCGACGTGGCGTATTTCACCGTGACTGTGTGATCCTCGCCCGCGTACTGAGTGACCGTGAACACGAGGTTCTTCGTGCCCGAGTTGCCCTCGGTGATGCGCACGCTGTTGACCGCGAGCGGCGGAAGGCCGGTGGCGTTGACCCTGATGCTGACTGTCGCCGGCTTCGAGTAGAGCGCGCCGTCGGTGGCCTCGTACGTGAACTGATCGGTGCCGGTGTAAGTGGGGCTGGGTGTGTAGATGAAGGAACCATTGCTGTTGAAAACCAGCGTACCGTGGGCCGGCTGGGTCAAGACCACGGCGGTGAGTGGGTCGCCATTGGCGTCGGTGTCGTTGGCGAGCAGACCGTTGTCTCCGCTGTCGGCGCTGGTCCCCAAGTTCTGCTGGCGTACGGTGTCGAGCTGGGTGGCGGAGAGCAGCGTGTTGTAGATCCGGACGTCGTCGAGCCAGGCCGGCGGCGTGTGATCGACGCCGGGATCGGTATCGGTCCCGCCGATCTCCAACGGCTGGTCATTGTCCTGGAGCGACAGCGAGAATCCGGCCGGCTGCCCGAGCTGCGCCACCGGCGTTGCCGCACCGCCGGTATAGTAGGTCAAGGTTCCGGTTGTGTTGTTGAACGAGATGCGCCACGAAGAGCCATTTCTGGTTGGCGGCCACGGAGACCGACGTCGCAGCCTGGGTGCTTCCACCCCAGCCGTAGTTGTTGACAACCTCAAAAGTCAGGGCGAAGTTGCTCGCCGAGAGCGGATTGCTGTTATCCCACGGCTTGCTGATCCGGAGGTCCCAGCCGCCGCCGGCCTGAATCCCGATCGGCCGGTCGCCGACGATCCAGTCGGCATCGGTGGGGGCAGACTGCAGGTTGATCCAGGCGCTGACGGTCATCTGGGGCAGAGCGTCGACCTTGTCGGCGTCGATGGCGGTGGCCACGTCGTTATTCGCGGCACCGCCGCCGGTCAGATCGAGCGCCCCGATCGAGGCGCCCCCGGGCGTGTTGAGGGTGCGCGTGGCGTTGCCCGAGAACACACCCCCCGAGGCCGGCGCGGCCCCGCTGTCAGTCGCGGCGGCCTTGCCGCCAGTGGCGTCGTCGAATCCGTATCGGAGGACCAGATTGGGCGTCACCGAGCCGACGGTGAGCGTCTGGCCTTTCTCCACAACGTAGGCATCGTTCGTGGCCACCGGCGCGGTGTCGGCCGGCTGGAGGAGCTTTGAGACATACGCGTCGGTATAGCTGCTCCCGCCGTGGGCGACAAGGTTGTGCGTGGCCGTTCCCGGATCGAAGTCAGACGTGCCATAGAATCTGCCGGTCGAATACACGTCGCCCGCGGGATCGACCGCGACGGCAACGCCCAGGTCGTAGTTGGTGCCCCCCATGCCGCTGACCCAGTCGAACGCGCCGGACTTGTCGAGCTTCATGACGAAGATGTCGAGTGTTCCCGCCGATGTCAGGTTGGCGCTGCCGCCGGGATCGAAGTTGACCGTGCCGGTGTAATCACCGGTCATGTAGATGTTGCCTGATGCGTCGAGCGTCAGTCCCTGAGCTGCGTCTGTGGTGGTCGAGCCGTACTGCCGGACCCATTGGAATTTACCACTGGTGTCGAGCTTGAGTAAGAAGATATCGTCGCTACCGAAGCTGGAGAGGATCTGCTGCCCGGCGCCGGGATCGAAGTCGACGGTGTCCTCGAACGAGCCGGTCAACAAGACGTTGCCCGAGGCATCCACCGCCATCGAGTAGGCGTAGTCGTTGTCGGTGTAGCCCGTGTTCTGGATGCCTTCGGCCCAGGCGAAGTTGCCCGAGGAATTCAACTTGGCGACATATATCTCCAGCGAGTTGTCGACCGCCGTCAGGTTGTACGTCCCGGTACCCGGGTCAAAATCGGACGTGCCGAAGAACTCGCCGGTCACGTAGACATTCCCCGAACCGTCGACCCCGATCGAGCCACTCCACGTGCCGGAAGTCCCACCCATCGCCCCGGCCCAGACGTAATTGCCGGAGGGATCGAGCTTCTCGACAAAGGTCTCGTTGTTGCCGCCGACCGTCGTCAGATTGTGCACGCCGGTGCCCGGGTCGAAATCGACCGTGCCGGTGAATCCGCCGGTGATATAGATGTTTCCGGAGCTGTCGAGTGTGATCGCGGTTCCGCCGGCGCCGCTGTTGGTTCCGGACATCGCCTCGGCCCATAACAGGTTGCCCGAGGAGTCGTACTTGGCCACGAATGCGGCACCCAGACCGCCGGACAGTTGCGTGGTGCCGGAACCAAGATTGAAGTCGGCCGTGCCGGAGAACGAGCCGGTCAGATACACGTTGTTCGACGAATCCAGAGTAATGCCCGCGACGGTCGAGCTGTCGCCAGCGGTGGTGGCGATGCTGCCCGCCCAGACCAGGGCGCCGGACGAACTGTACTTGGCGATGTAGGCGTTCTGAAACCCCGTGTCGGTCAGGTTGTCGGTTCCGGTGCTGGGATCGAAGTCGCTTGTGCCCTGGAAGTTGCCGGCGACGTAGACATTGCCGCTTGAGTCGGCGGCGATCGCCGTTCCCGAGGTTGAGCCCGTCCCACCCAGGTCGAGGGCCAATCCGTAAGTGCCGGAGAGGACCAGACGCGGCTCGAGAACCTCGAGTGAAGGCCGGTCCCTGCGGCCGCTTCGACTCAACTTGTGACTGCGATGTCGGCGCTCTCGAAGTAACTCTGGGGGCAGCATGGTCGTGATATCCTTTCCGAAACCCTCGGACCGAGCATGATCAAGAGAGGTGATCGAACGAAGAACGACGGCGATGCGAGAGGCGCCATTGTGGCTGCGGAACGGGATATTGGCCCGGCTTTGCGGCTAGTTCCTGGCTTCCGTGCACTCGGGCGCGTCGCTGCCGCCGGGTGACCGACCGTCATTGTGGTGAGGAATGATCCTGAGCTCGACGGGATCTGGCCGAGACGAATGGCCGGATTCCGAGCGCGTCCTGGGTTGCCTGCGTCGCAATCAGCTCATGACAAAAGATGCACGCACAACGAAGTGCTGATGGCCCCCGCCGACCCGCGGTTTGGGACCAGTCCAAGCGGGGCCATCATAGTCCCGCGCGTCCGGGAATTACAAGTGGCCTCTCGACCGCCTGGAGCGCGAGTGGACGAGGTCCTTCATCACCGGCCGGTCTGGCGGCGAGCAGACTCGTTCTAACGGTCAGCGTAGGCTTGTTCGCTGCCGACGGATCAGACCGCCGGGTGCGAAACTGCTCGGCCGGCGGTCACCTGGTGGCCCCGTTTCTTCACGGCCAGGGCCAGTGCGACCCACACCCAGCCCGAAAAGATCATGTCGATTCCCGCGAATAGTCCGATGATGACGAAGCTATCCAGCGGCCATAGGCTGTAGATGTAGAGCCCGAGTGCGAGATTGATGACGCCGCCTAGCAACGTCCAGCCCCAGTGTGGAAACCGGTGCATCAGCGAACCGATGATCCGGAACAGCCCGCTGACCATCAGAGCGCAAGCCAGGAACAGCGACATGGCGAACAGGGCTTCGCCGGGATGGCGGAGGAACATCAGGCCCAGGACCACGTAGATAACGCCCATCAGCAAGTTGAGGAAAAACCCGCTCCACTCGCGAGTCCAGAACGCGCCGACGAGCTGCGCGATGCCGCTCACCAGGAACAGCACGCCGAGCGAAACGGCGACCGCCACCGACGCCACGAACGGCATTGCCATCGCAAGCGTGCCCGCCACAACCAGCACGATGCCCAAGGTGAGGATCCAGCCCCAGTTCCCGCGGATTGCCTCCAGCTCATGACGCAGGACCCTGTGGGCGATGCGGACTTCGGCCGGCGTGCTCATGGTAGTGATTCCTCTCTGTACGATTCGCGCGAGAATCTTGGTCCACTGACAGGATCTCTCAATCGTCGGAGCAACCTCGCTGCCGTGCCGAACGGCCGGCATCGCGCCAGCTCGCGGCTCCATCGGTATTGCAAGCTGGTGCCACCCGCGATGCCGCTGTCTGATCGCGTCTGCCGAGAGACGATTGGATTGCGGCGGGAGCCACCACCGGAAGCCGCCGGTCGAAGTGCGGCACGACCTTCCCGCCGAACGACCATACCGCAGTCCGGCCAGCCTCTTCCAGCAAAAAATCCGCGGCGGGGCCGTTTCGCCGCGGCTCAGCGGGTTGATGTGGAGCGATTTTCGCGATCGGTGTAAGATCCGGCACGCCAATTGAGGAAATGGCCAGGGTGTGCCATCGGTCTGCCCCGGGACAAACCGATGCTTTCCGCAGGATCCGGTTCTAAACCAGCTCGAACGGCCGCGCTGGCTCCCGCAAGGAGGCGAAAACATGGACTTCGGTGCGATACGGCAGTTTTCGGACAGGATCTCGACACGCTCGATCCGGTGGGCACTTGCCATCTGTGCCCTGCTGTCGGTAGTCACGATCTGGACAGTGCGGCAGGCGCGAATGACCCATCTGGCGATGGAACGCGCGGCTGCCGCGGAGAATGCGGCGGCCCGGGCGGAAGCCGACCTGGCGCAGCTGCGGTCGCGGCTGCAACCCCAGGGGCAACCGCCGAACGATCCCGCAGTGCGGCGGACGCGCCACGACGACCGCGCGGAGATCGAGCGAGTCAACCGGCTTTACGCGGAGATCGACGGCCTTTCGCGCGTGAAAGAGCGGGCCGAGCTCGAGGTCGGCGGCTCGCGCGGCCGTCCGGCGAACCCGGTCCCGCCCGCGGACGCAGCCGCGCCCTGAGCGTGCAGCGCATCCGGAGCCGAACGAATGCCGAGCCGCGCAGTCACGCGAGCTTCGCCTCGCCGCCAGGGGACCGGCAATTCGGGTGCGGCCGTACAGCGCGGCCGGGCTCAGGCTGCTCGGTTTGTCACAACGTCGAGGATCCGTTGCTCGCGGGCCTGGAGCAGGTTCCCCTGCCACTCGAGCGAGAAGTGAAAAATGACGAAGACCACCGCACACACGGCTAACGATATCAACAGGTAAATCGGTACGCCGTCGCCCCAGCCCAGAAATCTCAGCACCACCTCGATGCCCAGCGGCAGCAAGGTCGGCACCTGCATGAGCGGAAAAACGAACATGATCATTACCAGCTGCAATAGCACCGTACCGAGCTTCGGGTTGGAGGGCTTCAGCGAGCCGGCCGCAAAATGGACGGGCGCGTAGATCGAAAGGAAGTTCGTGAAAATGCAGAACAGCAGGTACATCGAGATGAACTGCGGAATCATCGCCAGGAGATGGTCCAGGCGCAGCGGCGATGCCACCTGCACGATCACGAGCACGATGGCGGCCAGTACCAGAGCTATCGGGGCAAATACCAGATTCTTGCCCAGCAGAATATCCCGCCGGGGCGCTGCCGACAGTACGAAAGCGCGAAAGCCGTCGCGGTCGAATCCGAATTGGTTAGCCATCAGCTGAAGGATGCCGAAGAGCACGAGGGTCATTCCCGCAATGGCGACGAGCGGCCGGATCGACTCCGGAATGCCCATGCGCCCTCTCCAGAGCATTGACCCGAAGATCGGGATCATGATCAGCGGCGTGAGCAACATCATCTTCGCCTCTGGCGACCGTACCAGCGAGCGAAAGCCCCCGAGTGCAATCGCCGAAACCGGTTCTGACAAGCCGGGAAGTTGGGCCTCCATCAGCAAGGTGCGCGGCGTCCGCGCGTTCGCCGGTTTTGCGACAGCCGGCATCGGCCGGCCGTTCTGTTTTGTGAACTGCCCTTGGTACAGACCGACAGTGGTGCGGTACGCCCGCCAGAGACTGGCTGAACCGATCAGCGTCATTCCCAGCAAGCCCAGAATAGCGGGCACGGGGTTCCCCTGGGCAGCAGCCATCACACCCAGTGGCAGCCATCCGACAGGTATAACCATATTCACAAGACGGGCCGTTCGCTCCGACTGTTCGGCGAGCTGGCGGTCGGCCAGCTGCCGCGCGAGTCGGTGTCTGTCCAAGGTCTCCTGTTGTCGACGCGCGAGCTCAGCGGCATCGACGGCCTCCGATTGAGCGTCGCGATCGAGCTTCTTGAGCTGTTCCAGCAGAGCCGTGGTCTGGTCTGCGCCGTTGTGGTCCCCACGGCGCGAAGAAGTTGAGCAGGTTTGGCAGTTGAACGATGAGCACGAAGATCACGGTGGTGGCCACGACCACCGTCCGGCGGCGCCGGGGGTTGCTCATCGAGCGCGGCGAGCCAGCCCTGGAGCTGATAGGTCAGCGCCGTGACCATCATCAAGAAGGCCGCGAACGCCGGGACGACGGGCAGGAGCAAGATTCCCTTGGTGACAACGAGCGCCAGCGCAAAGGCAAGCATCAGCGGGCCAAAGACGATCAAGCTGAGACGAAACAGCGAGCTGACATAGTTGATGAGGAATGCGCCGTTGGCCGACACGGGCAAGTGCATGAACTTCGCGAGTGACAACGGCTCGGTCCTCTGCAGTTCGGTCACGAGGCCGACGACCCAGAAGAAAAGAAAGGCGACGACCAGACCGTCCCACGCATACAGCAGGTGTGCCGGCGCGGCTCTGGGGATTGCATAAAGGCCGAGCACGAAGCACGCGATCGACAATGGGATCACGGTGACGAGCGCGCCGGTGATCAAGATCGCCATCAGCACGACATTGATGGCACCGGCGCGGCGCCACTGGTTCCAGAGCAGTCGCCAGCGCAGCCACACGAAGGCTTGCAGGTGCTGCCAGTTCACGAGGCGGCCTCCTCCAGCCAGTTGAGCTTGCGCGTGGCATCGGGATCGGCCCCGGCCTTTTGCAGAAAACGATCCTCCAGCGAGCCCGCCTCGCGGATCGTTTCCAGCGACGCTTGCTCGACCAGCTCACCCTTCACGATGATGCCGACGTGCGTGCAGAGGCGCTCGACGATTTCCAGCACGTGAGATGTCAGAAAGACTGTCGATCCGCGGGCCACAAACGACGCGAGTAAATCGCGGATCACGCGGGAGGTGACGACGTCGACCCCTTCGAACGGCTCGTCGAGGAACAGTAGATCGGGATTCGGCAACAGCGCTGCGGCCATCGCCAGCTTCTTCTTCATGCCGTGCGAGTATTCCAGCGTGAGCTTCTTTTCATCTTCGTGCAAGTCGAGGATTGAAAGCAGCTCGAGCGAGCGGCTGCGAATCGTCTCGCGCGGCATCAGATGGATGCGACCGACAAACGTGAGGTACTCGCGCGCGGTCAAGTTGTCAAAGAGCGCCAGGTCTTCGGGAATGACCCCCATGCGGCGCTTGGCCTCAAGTGCCTGCCTCGGGTCGAGCATGTTTTTTCCCAGCACGATCATCTGGCCGCTGGAAGGAGCGAGCAGTCCCGTGAGCATCTTGATCGTCGTCGATTTCCCCGCGCCATTGGGCCCCAGGAAACCGTAAAACGTACCGCGCTGGACGGCGAGCTCGATGCCGCTCACAGCGCAAGACTCGTGGAAGAACCGCGTCAGCCGGTGGGTTTCGATCGCCAGCGTCATGGGCAGGATTCACGTGAGTGATGTCGAATTTCGCATCGACGGTAACACAGCAAGCCCCGTCAGGCTACCGGCAGCTCGAGCCCGCCGGCCGGCTCGGGGCTTGACGGACGTCACGACACCGTTTATATAACCAGTCGGTTTTAGAACCTGGAGGTTATGGAATGACCAGATCGGATCGCCTCGACGCCACGTTTGCGGCTCTTGCCGATCCGACGCGCCGGCGGATCCTCGCACGGCTATCGTCCGGCGAGGCGTCGGTCGTCGACTTGACCAAGCGGTTCGCGATCAGCCAGCCCGCGGTCTCCAAGCACCTCAAGGTGCTGGAGTGCGCCGGCTTGATATCGCGCAGCCGTGATGCCCAGCGTCGCCCGTGCCGGTTTGAAGCCGGGCCGCTCGCGGCAGCCAGCGGATGGTTAGAGCGCTACCGCCAGCACTGGGAGGGCACCTTCCAGCGCCTGGACACGCTGCTTGGCGAATTGAAAAACGAAGAGAAAGAACGTGCAAAGAGCAAACCTTAGAGGGGACTGCCGATGAAAACGACCGCAACGGTGAAGGTCAGTTTGCCTACCGACCGGGAGATTGTGATAACCCGAGAGTTCGATGTCCCGCGCAGGCTTGTTTTTGAGGCCATGACCAAGCCTGATCTGCTCTCGCGCTGGTTGTTGGGACCGCCTGGCTGGTCGATGGTCGACTGCGAGAGCGATTTGAAGGTGGGGGGTGCCTTTCTCCACCGGTGGCGCCACGCCGACGGGAAGGAAATGGCGATGCGCGGCGTGTACCGCGAAATCGTCACCCCGGAGCGTATCGTGCGTACGGAGACATTCGACATGGGATGCGACGCACAGTCGGGCGAGCAGCTCGCGACGGTCGTCCTCACCGAGGAGGGGGGAAAACGACGCTCACGCTCACGGTGTCGTACCCGTCGAAGGAGGCCCGCGACGCGACGATCGCCTCTGGGATGGAACGAGGGGTTGCCGCGAGCTACGACAACCTTGAAAGGCTGTTGTACTCGATCGACTGATGGCGGATCTCGGCTGGACCGGGCGGATCGCGGACCCGCAGGGGAAGCCGCCTAGCGTTTCTTCGAGGAGAGCTCAGGCTTCCAGGGGAATCCAGAGCTCGATTCCGCCCCGGCCGGTTTGAGGATCAAAGTCTTCAGTGTAACGCTCGAAGCATGGCGACCCGGCGGCCTTTAGCCCTGAATCAGGGATCCATCGGGTCCAGACGGTGTCGATTGTCTGGGGGAGCGACGACACGTGGCCTGCGTGAGTGATCACGGCGTAACGCGCAGCGGGAAGCTCGATCCGGGTGAAATCGGGCGGCAGTTTCGCCGAGTCGGCGACTTCGACACCGGCGAGGTAGTCGAAGCTGCAGTCCGGTTTTGAATTCCAGCACACGCCATACGATGATCGGCCGATCTGGCCGGGCAGCTTGCCAATGTGCGGCGCGAATCGCTGCCATTGCGCCGGGATGTTTCTGCGCGATTCCATCGTGTAGGTCTGATTCAGTCCGGCGATCGCAATCGCGCGGCCGGGCTCGAATCTGGGTGCAACCAGTCCCAGGTTTTGGGCACGCAGGGTGGCTTCGCGCTCGCGAAGCTCGGGTGTAAGCGCGTTTCCGAAGTCGTCGGCGCTGAACACGGGCCGAATTTCGATCTCGCATTCTTCGTCGTGCGGATTGGGACATCGCTTGACCCACGCGACGGCTTCGTCCATCGACTTGACTTTCCACAGCCAGAATCCGGCGATCAGCTCTTTGGTTTCGGCGAATGGACCGTCGGTCACCGCTCTGTTCTTGCCCGAAAAGCGGACGCGCAACCCTTTTGAACTGGGGTGGAGGCCCTCTCCCGCCAGCATAATGCCGGCCTCGGTGAGGGCTTCGTTGAACCTCCCCATCTCGGCCAAGAGCTGTTGACTGGGCATTTCACCGGCTCCCGAGGCCAGGCTGGCTTTGACGATCACCATGACCTTCATCGTTGACTCCCGGGTTTACGACAGTTCCTGTACGAATCCCTGAGCCGCACGCTGGGCTCGGGGTGATCCGGCGGGTGTACCACCGACCGTGACTGAATTCGTGGATATCAAGGATGACGGCGCCAAAGCGACCGGATGGTCTCATCCATGGGTCGGCCGTTCTGGACCCACCAGAGCGTCGCTGACCGGGCGGTACGCTGGCAGCAGACACGTTCGCTCTCGGCTCGCGCTCTCAGTGCGCCGATCGGAAACTGTCGATAACCACGATCGCGGTTCGCACCTATTTGGCTCGAGGCAAATCGCTCAGCTCGAAGACCGGCCGGACCTCGACTGTTCCCTTGGCCGCTGCGGGAACCTTGCCGGCGACCGCGATCGCATCGTCGAGATTGGCAGCCTCGATGAGAAAGTAGCCGCCAAGCTGTTCGGTCGTTTCTGCGAAGGGCCCATCGGTGACGAGGCGATTGCCGTTGCGAACGCGGACGGAAGTCGCCGTCGCGACCGGGTGCAGCGGCGAAGCCCCCAGGAACCGGTCCTGAGCGGCCAGCTCATGACAGAGCGCCGTCGAATCGGCGAGGCATCGCGCGTGTTCCGGCTCGGTCCAGGCGTCTTCGGTGCTGTAGACAAGCAGCATGTATTTCATGGTTTCCTTTCTTCAAGCGCAATGTTGCGTTTCGTATCTGGGGCTTCTCAGAATGGTCGAACGAAGCAGCGGCCGATCGACACGAGGCGAGAAAAAATCCTACTCAATCCACGCATCGACCCAATTCGGCCAGTCGTTTCTGGAGGAAACGGCGTTCGGGTTCCTGCTGAGCGAGTGCCAGGCCTGCTCGTAAGCGATTCGAGCGTCATCGGTTCTGCCCAGTCGCCGGCACAGATCGGCCCGCGCGGCGTGGGCCAGGTGATAGTCGGCCAGGTCGCCACGGTCGAGAATGGCGTGGATCAGGGCCAATCCGGCGTCGGGGCCGTCGTCGCATGGCGACGGCCACTGCCCGATTCAGCTCGATGACCGGCGAAGGTGCGGATTGCAGCAGCACGTTATACAAAGCCACGATCTGAGGCCAGTCGGTCGCCGCGGTAGAAGCCGCGTCGGCGTGGACGGCCGAGATCGCCGCCTGGAGTGTGTAAATTCCGAATCGCGCGACGCAAGCGACCGTTCGACCAGAGTTTTTCCTTCGGCGATCTGCCCTTGGTCCCACCGCGAGCGGTCCTGGTCTTCCAGCAGCACAATGTCGCCAGCGGGAGTCGTCCGCGCCGCGCGTCGTGATTCATGAAGCAGCATGAGCGAGAGCAGCCCCATGACTTCCGGATCCGGCAGCAACTCCAGCAGCAGCCGTGCCAGGCGGATGGCCTCGGCGGATAAGTTCGGTCGGGTCAGCGAGTCGCCAGAAGACGCCGAGTAGCCTTCGTTGAATACGAGGTAGATGACCGACAGAACCGCTGTGAGACGTTCGGGAAACTCGGTGAGCGACGGAACCTCGAAGGGGATCCTTGCGTCGCGAATTTTCGTTTTTGCGCGGACGATCCGCTGCGCAACGGTGGGTGCGGTGGTCAGAAAAGCGCCGGCGATTTGTTCGGTGGTCAGCCCGCAAACTTCCCGCAGCGTCATCGCGACCTGCGAGCTGATTGACACGCCGGGTGACAGCAGGTGAAGACCAGTCGCAAGCGGTCGTCCTCGATCTCGTGGCTCGCCGCGCTCAGCGTTGACGCTGGACAATTCGTCGAGGCGCTTGCAACTGTGTGTTGCAGGTCGTCGGAACGGACTGCGCCGGCGAATCTCGTCAATCGCTTTGAAACGGCCGGTGGCGACGAGCCAGGCCACGGGCTTTGCGGGCACGCCGGTATTTTGCCATTGTTCGATGGCGGCCGCGAATGCTTCATGCAGCGCCTCTTCGGCCAGATCGAAGTCTCCGAGCAGCCGTACCAGCGTCGAGAACACTCGACGCGATTCCCGACGATACAGGTCGCTCACGAATTCGCGCATGTTCAGCCGGCAAGAGAGAGGGGAACACGAGCCAACCATCCGTGCCGAGCGCCGGCTGGGTTGATCAACCCGACCAGACCGCGGTCAACGATTCTACGTCCCGGCTCTCGGTCAGTGTAAACGACCGGCGCGACGAAATCGCGGCCATCTGCTCACGAGATGGACTTCCGCCGGGTTCGATGAGCGAGCGCCTGCCTTTGCGTTGCGGTATCCGCACCAACGTGTCACAATTGTCAGAAGATTCTCGTTGACAGCGCGCCGGGCGAGCGATACTCATGAATTAGGACTGGTCGCCAACGCGTTTCCTTCGGAAGACCGCCGGGCGTGCGCACCCGGCGGCAGGCTGCGGAGTGGATGCCTTTCGCACACGGACACAATGGCTGAGCCGGCAAGGGCTTGTTTCGTCAACCGTCCGTTCCACGTCGCAAGGAACCGAGAGGATCGTAGTGATGAATCTTCTTCGGACTTGCATCGCCCTAGTCCTCATGGCTGCCGCGGTCCGAGCTCAAGGTACGGCCAACGTTCGCGGGCGCCCGAGCGGCCCTGTCAAGTCCGCGAGCGACGCCCGGGCGCTCACGGCCCGGGTTGATGCGGTGCTCGCGGCCCGCTGGGCCGAGGCCAAGGTCCGCCCTGCCGCGGTCGCCGACGACGGAGAGTTCCTGCGCCGCGTCAGCCTCGACCTGATCGGCAAGATCCCGACGGCGGCCGAGGCCCGCGATTTCCTTGACGACCCGAGCAAGGGCAAGCGCCTCGCGCTGGTCGAACGCCTGCTCGATAGCCCGGCCTACACCACGCGCGCCACCGAGATCTGGCGGCAGCTCCTGCTGCCCGAGGCCGATACGGAAGACGTGGCCAGGCAGGTCGCGGGCAGCTTCGAGGCCTGGCTTCGCAAGAAAGTGATCGAGGAGGCGGGCTACGATCGGATCGTCCGCGAGATCCTCACCGCCAAGCTGAGCGGTCGACCTGGCGACATGCTCTTGAATGCTGCCGCGGCTCGACCCGTCTCCCGCGGGCTACTATCGTGGCCAAGGAGAGCAAGCCCGAGAACCTGGCAGCGGGCGTGGCGCGCGTGTTCCTCGGAATCCGCCTGGAATGTGCCCAGTGCCACAATCACCCGTTTGCCGATTGGAAGCGGGAGCAATTCTGGAGCCTGGCCGCGTTTTTCGCGGAATTGCCGCCCGACGGCGCCGGAGAACGCCGATGCTCGCGCCGCTGACCGAGATGCCGCCCCGCGCCGGGAGCTTGACGATTCCCGGGACGAAAAAGGTCGTCAAGGCGACCCACCTGGACGGTTCCACACCGGCATGGCGGCCCCGCGCCGACACCCGTGAGATCCTGGCGGAATGGGTCACTGCGCCCGGACAATCCGTATTTCGCCAGGGCCGTTGTCAACCGCGTCTGGGCTCGGTTCTTCGGCATCGGGCTGATCGAGCCGGTCGATGAGCCTCGACGGCGAAGCCGACTCCGGAGTGAGCGGCGCTGCTCGACGAGCTGGCGGGGCAGTTCCGGGCGCACGGGTACAACCTGAAATTCTTGATCCGCGTCCTGACGGCGACGCGGGCCTACAATCTTTCGAGCGTGGCGAACCAGGCGGAATCGACGACGCCGATGTTCGCCTCGATGCCGGTCCGAGGGCTTTCGCCGGGCCAGCTCTTCGACAGCCTCACCCAGGCGACCGGCGCCGAGCCGGGCGACGCTCGCGACCGTTTCCTCGAGTTGTTCGCCAGCCGCGACGAGCGGCCGGTCGAGGCCGAGACGACGATCATCCAGGCGCTGGCGATGATGAACGGGTCGTACATCGACGGCGCCACAAATCCGGTGACGAGCCAGGTCTTGGGCGCGATCGTGTCGGCGCCGTTTCTGGACACGCGGGGTCGGATCGAAACGCTTTACCTCGCGACGCTCACGCGCCGCCCGAGGCCCGACGAGCTGGCGCTTCTGGTTCGATTCGTCGAGCGGAGAAAGACCGCCGGAACAGCAGGCGAAAGCATTCGCCGACATCTTCTGGGCGATCCTGAACGGGCCTGAGTTCCACCTGAACCATTGACGCCGGCCGATCGGGTCGCGGGGATCGAGCGTGCGTGTCTGTCCGGTCTGACTGACTCGATTCGCGCCCGCCGGGCGCAAAGGGAGCGTCGCCATGAGTCCGCCCGAACCGCCATCTTCCGCAACTGACCCGACGGCAGGTGATGCGGCTCGCCGCCGCGGGCGCCTTGGGCGCGCTCCGCTTCCGGCTGGATCGAGGCTCTGGCGGCGGACGCCGCCGGGCACCCGAGCCGCCGCAAGTCGTGCATCCTCCTCTGGATGTCGGGAGGCCCGAGCCAGACCGACACCTTCGACCCCAAGCCCGGGCCACGCCAATAGCGGGCCGTTCAAACCCATCGCGACGTCGGTGCCCGGGATGCTGCTCGGTCCGCACTTGCCGAAGCTCGCCCGCCAGGCCAAGGACCTTGCCATCATCCGCTCGATGAGCTCGAAGGAAGGAGACCACGGGCGGGCCACTTATTACCTCAGGACCGGTTACCTGCCCCAGGGCCCGATCCGGTACCCGACGCTCGGCTCGCTGGTTGCCAACGAATTCGACGACGAGTCGGCCGAGCTTCCGGGGTTCGTCAGCATCTCGCCGGTCCGGGCGATCAACGCGGCCGCCTTCAGCTCGGGCTTCCTCGGACCGAAATGCGCGCCCTTGAACGTCGGCGAGCGGAATCTGGCCGGCGGCCCGGACGCGGGGAACTCGTCGTTGCGGGTCGAAGATCTCGACATCCCACGCGGCATCGGCCGCCCGCGAGCCGACGAACGGCTCGAGCTGATGCTCACATTAGGGAACGACTTCCTGGCCAACCGCCCTGGCGTCCCGTCGTTCAGCCACCAGAGCGCCTACCGCCGGGCCGTGAAGATGATGAGGTCGTCGGCCGCCAAGGCGTTCGACCTGGACGAGGAGCCGGCCGCCGTGCAAGACGCTTACGGCCGAAACCCGTTCGGCCAGGGCTGCCTGCTGGCCCGCCGGCTGGTCGAGCGCGGGGTTCCGTTCGTCGAGGTGACGCTCTCATCGGTCGACGGCAACAACGGCCTGGGCTGGGACACCCACGCCCAGAATTTCGAGACCGTCGAGAAGTTGAGCGGCGTCCTCGACGCCGGTTGGTCCACCCTGATGACCGACCTCCGCTCGCGCGGCCTGCTCGACAGCACGCTTGATCGTCTGGATGGGCGAGTTCGGCCGGACGCCCAAGATCAACGAGTCGGCCGGCCGCGACCATTTCCCCAACGCCTGGTCGACCGTACTCGCCGGCGGCGGGATCCGCGGCGGGCAGATGATCGGCGACACCGGGGCCGACGGCGAAGAGATCAAGGACCGGCCCGTCCTGGTCCCCGACCTGCTCGCGACCGTCGATCAAGGGCCTGGGGATCGACCCGACCAAGCAGAACACCGTCGAGAACGGCCGGCCGATCCGGATCGTCGACCCGAAGGCCAACCCGATCAAGGAACTTCTCGGATGACGGCCGCGCGGCCTTCCTGGTCCTCGCCCTGGCGCGCCGCGCCGTCGCAAGAGCCCGCGCCGGCCGCCGACCGAGAGCGGCTGCGGCACGGCATCTGATCTTCCTCGCGGAGCAACGGCCGATCTTCGTCCGCCTGCGGGTGACCTCCGGCGGCCGGCCGTTCGAGGCGTCGTGGATCGACTCGATCCGGGCGATTCACGCGAGCCTCGACCGCAATGGCGACGGCACGCTCACGACCAAGGAGGCCGATCCGAAGATCGTCGACGGCGCTCGTGCGGCTGGCGACGGGCGCGGCCGCGGCGCCCGCTCTTGGCGAGCTGGACGTCCACCCGAAAGACGGCAAGGTCTCGATCGACGAGCTGGCCGAGGCCCTCCGTCCGATCCTGGGTCCGTTCCGGCTCCAGGTCGGGCGGCAGGCGGTCGGCCGCACCGATGCGCTCTTCGATCAGCTCGACCGCGACAAGGACGGCGAGCTCACGCAGGCCCGAGCTGGCGGCGATCGCCGGATCGCTGCGGCCGCTCGACCTCGACGATAACGAAATGATCAGCGCCGACGAGCTCGAGCCCTACAGCGGCCCGGCGCTCGCAGGCCGTGATGGAGGAATCGTCCGAGCGCCGGGCGCGCGTCGACCGCGCTGCCGCCGGTCGTCGAGCTCGTCGCCGGTGAGTCGTCGTTTCGGCCGGCCCGGCTGCTGCTCAAGAAGTATGACAAGGGAAAGGGCGACGTACCGGGAAGGCCCGACAACAAGCTGTCGCCCGAGGAGTTTGCGATCGACCCGGACGCCTTCGCCGAGCGCCGATACGAACGGCGACGACGCGCTGGACATCGACGAGCTGCGAAAGCTCATCGCCGCGGCGCCGATCGACCTCACGCTCGACGTCGACACTCTCGCCCGAGGCTTCCGGCCAGGCGCCGGCGCGGGTGGAAGCCGGCGGGATCCTGCCCAAGGGAGCGTCAGGTGCGGCAGCTCGCCGACGGCGACGTCGAGTTCGCCGATCGGACAGGTCCGGCTCGACGTCCACGTCGAAGACGGAAACGCCGCCGCCGAGGTGGCCCGCCGCATCCTCACAGCAGCAATTCAAGGCCGCCGACGCAAACAAGGACGGCTACCTGGAAGGCAAGGAGCAGGCCACGATCAATGCCCCGCAATCGCCCCTTGCCGGCTTGTCGGAGGTCATCGACCGGGACGGCGACGGCAAGATCTACCTGAAAGAGCTGCTCGAGTTCGCCGATCGCCAGCAAGAGGCTGCGCGCGGCGCCTGGTCGTGACGACCGCCGACCAGGGCCGGGCGATCTTCGGCATCGTCGACCTGGACCGAGACCGGCGGCTCGGTGCCCGTGAAGTGATGCGCACCGTCGACCGGGTGATGTCGTGGGACGGCGATGGCGACGGCCGCGTCTCGGCCGACGAGATCCCGTATCACTTCCAGGTCAACATCGCCCGCAGCGGGCTCGCCGGTCTGACCGGTGAAGGCGTGATGGCTCCCGCGGCTCGGTCAGATGGTCGCAACCCGAAGCTGGCGCCGCGGCCGGCCCGGATTGGTTTCAGAAGATGGACCGCAACCACGACGGCGACGTCTCCCGCCGCGAGTTCCTGGGCCCTCGCGACCAGTTCGACCGCCTCGACCGCGACAACGACGGCCTGATCGACGCCGACGAGGCGAAGAGCCGTGGCAGCAAAGGCCAAGCAGGCCGCGACGGACGGCAGCGGCCCGTGAGCTCGACCAAGATGATTCAGCCGGCGCGACGCGTGCCGAGGACGTCGTCGACCGAGAAACTACTGGTTGTCCTCGGGAAACGGCAGCCGCTCGGCGATCTTGGCGAGCGAGTCGCGAATCTCGTCTTGCGTGGCCTCGAGCGTCTCGACCTCGTGCCGGAGGGCGGCGGGCGAAGGGTGGTGCGGCGGGGCGGGTCTTGTCGACCCCGACCGTGTCGTCGTTGAGCCGCGACTGGATCATCCGGACCATCTTGAGCTCGGCGACCAGGCGGTTCAGCTCGCGCTCGCGCTGCTCTCGGGTCCGAGGGGAGGGGCGTGCCCGGTGCCGGCGGGGTTGTGGGCGGAAGCCGGCGGACCGCCTGGATCAGCCCGAGCAGGTCTTCCTCGACTCGCGTTTCGCAGGGCGACGTGCGGGTGCCACGTCGCCGGCCTTGAGCCATCCCTCGATGCTGCGCATCTCGCGGGAAAGAATGCGAAGCGTCGTCGGCAGGGCGATGCCGAACTCGGTCTCCTCGACCAGGGCGAGCAAGTGCTCGGTGCGATCGCCAAGCTCCGCCTCGTTTTTGGACAGGCCGGCGACGGTGATGAGGGCCGTCCGGGATTTCTGCAAGACCCGCGGGGCCTGGGCCTGGGTCGTCTCGCGGATCGACGACTGAATCTCGTGCATCTCGGTCAAGTCGGCGATGAGCCGGCGCTGGAGCTCGACGCGAAGCTCGACGAGCAGCCGTCTCGATGGAATCGAGTGAAATCATCGCGCGATCTTCGCCAGCACGTCGAGCGCGGCCGACTGGTCATCGGCGGCCTTCGCGGCCGCGGTCTTGCCCAGGCCTTGCTCGGCCGACTGCATCGATGCGCTGGCGCGGATCAGGTCTTTTCGCAAGGCGACGCCGACGTCTCCCAGCCGGGCCGAGGTCTGCTCGAGGCGTTTCGGTCGTGCCGCGGTTCTTGGCTTGATCGCCGGCGCGGCGCCGGAATTCGGCCTCGGCGATCGTCCGCTCGGTCTGTGCCACCTGTTCGTCCAAGCGAGTGAGCTCGTCGCGCAGCAGGCCGAGCGCCTTGTCCTCGGCCGCGACGGCGGCGGTCGAGTCGGCCCCTTCCAGGGCAGTCACCGCCTCGGCAAGCTGGGCGTCGGCACGCCGCAGGTGGGGCGGCTGAAGGTCGGCGAACAGTGGGTCGTTCGCAAGGGCCGGCCGCCGCGTTGCGGAGTTTCACTTCGCGCTCGCGGATCGCCGCCCGGGCGTCCTTGGCCGGCTTGTCTCTTGTTCTTTGGCGTGTTTCTTGGTGTCGGCGATCACGGCCTGCTGGTCGCGGACGAGCGCCTCCAGGTCGGGCCGGCGGGTGGTGAATCGTTCCAGGCGCTTGCGTTGCTCCACGGCGAAGCGGGACCAGCCCAGCTCGCGCCGTTCTTCCTTGACGATCCGTTCGAGCTGGCCAAGCGTTTCGCGCATCTGGCGGAGCCGCGCCAGCTTGAGCTGGAAGTCCAGGTCCTCGGCCAGAAGCAGGTTGCGAAGGTGCTCGAGCTTGGCGATGAGCTCTTTCGTCTCGGTCTCGGCCTTGCTGAGCTGCGCGTCCTTCAACAGCTTGTGCGTTTCGCGCATCTGCTCGAGAATCTGCTCCTCGCGCGAGAATTTCAGGGCCAGCCGGAGCCGCGAGGCGTTCTCTGGCTCGAGGCCCCGGAGTGCCTCGGAGAGCCGGAACATCCGCTCCTCCAGCTCGTTCATCTGGGCGGCGGCGTTTTGCTGGCTGAATCCGATCGTGTCGCGGTCGGACACCGGCGCATTCTTGGTCGCATCCGTATTTTTGTCATCGTCAAAGACGGAGGCCGGCTTGTCAGATTCTTTCGTCGTCTGGGCCAGTGCCGGCCGAGTGACGATGTCGCCCGAAATGATCGTCAGAAGGGCCAGCAGGGCAACCGCGGTCCAGCGGTGCTCGGGGCTCTGGCTTGCCATCCTAAACCTCCTGAGTCCGAGACCCCCGGGCTTTCCTCGGTGGCCTCGAGAACGGTTTGCTCGAATTCGGAGACTTCGGCCACCGCATTCATGACGACGACGCTCGTCTTACTTTCGTCGAAGGCGGGGGCGGATTGCAAGGGAATTCGTTGATGACTCGCCGCGATTTCGAGCAGGCCCGCAAACGCCGCCCGCGGTAACATGGAGCAGGCGTTGATGTCGTCGAGCGATCGATCCTTTTCGGAGGAGAGACAGCGATGCGCACTGCTTCTGCCAGCCTGCTCTGGATGCTTCTGACGCCCGTGATCGTGTCCGCTTCCGACCTTGCGGTGCTGCAATCCGTCGACCGTCACATCGCCAAGGAGCCCAGATACGTCGCCAGTCGACCGCTCTACGGCTTGCTGGTGCTCGGGCCGGCGGCTGGGCACCGCGTCTGGATGGTGCTCGACCATTCGAAGCCTGAGGCGGAGATCTACGACGTGATATACGTCGATCTCAACGGCAACGGCGACCTGACGGAACCGACCGAGCGCGTGGTCGGCAACGTGCTGGGCAACACCACCCGGTTCCGCTTTCCCGACCTCGAGGATCCGGTGACGGGAGCCGTCCACTCGGAATTCACCGCCCGATTCACCGGTGCGCCGGCGCTCACGATCATGGTGAGCCTGACGTGGCAGGGGCGCCTCAAAATGGGAGGCGGATATCCCCAGGATCCAGAGGACGGATACTTGAAGGTCGGCGACAAACCGGCGAACGCACCGGTGATGTGGGCAAACGGCGATAGCCCGTACCGGTTTCAGCGCTGGTATGGCGGCAAGCTGGCGATCGGCGGTGAAAACGACTTCAGGGTATTCGTCGGCCAGCCGGGCGGGGGGCGAACTCGTTCTGGGCATTCCAGGAACACTTTCTGCCGGAATCGGAGGGCGTGAAGGCGACGCTCATCTACCGCGACGCTGAGGATCGGGAGCAAAGGGCGGTGTGTCTGCTCAAGGAGCGGTGCTGAGGGATGCTGTATCACGGCCCGGTTCGGGTCCCCGCTTCGGCACGCCCTGGCAAGGCAATCGTCCGCGTGGAGTTCCCCGAGGGATCCACCTACAAGTCGATCGCAACTGACATCGAAGTGCAGCTGGTCCACGCGACAGAGTCAAATTAAACCGCACGAACGACGGTAGGCTGCTGCGCGTCGAGGAATCCTGAAGCCGCGCTGTCGACGCTTCGCCCCAGCCAGGAGATACCTGATGAACCAACCGACCGACGACTCCTCCGGCGATACGGGACGGAATCCGTACGCTCCGCCCGTCGCGCCGGTGGGACCGCCGGAACAGACCACGCGTATGACGGGCAACCGTGTGGCTCGGCGTCGCGACTGGTCCGTCGGATCACCGGCCCCGTACCACCTCGACTGTTCCTGCGGCCTGCGAGTGCCGGTCAGAGCGTCCGAGGCGGGCTCGAGCGTCGCATGCGAATGCGGCGCGAGCTTCGCGTGCCATCCTTGAGCACGTTGCGCGAGCGCTCGGGTTTCGAACCCGTACGAGTCGAGTCTGATTGACTCGATCCGCCGCATGATCGACGACGGCAGCCTGCCCGCGGGCGAGCGCTTCGCCCTTTCCGGTGAACCGACTTTCGATGTCGTCAACCTGACGATCAAGGTGCCAACAGCGTTTCAGCAGAAGGGCGGGCAAGCGCTCCAGATCTTGCTCGGCGTCTTCGTCACGATGTGGGTTTTCCTGTTGCCGAGCATCTTCGCCAGGACAGTGCCCCTGGAACATAGCGCGAGAATCCTCGACGTTCCGCTTCGCGTCTCTGGGCGGCTGCACGCGAAGCTGCGCAAAGCCGGTCAAGGGCGGCTGAAGCGCGGTGCTGGCGCACGGTTCCGATCTACGCGCAGCTCCTGGAGGAGAATCCCTTTGCCAGCGTCTCCGTGGCTGCGCCCGGCCCGACGACCGAGCGCTAGGCCGGATCAAGTCGATCCGGCCAGAGTCGCGCCGGCCGCGAGTCGCGGACTACACAGCCGAATCCCGCGGCGAAAGCCGACCCGCGCCGCGGGGCAAGCGACGCTCAATGATGTGTTTTCATGAACGTGAGTGACCCTTCACCCTCCCACGAGTAGAAGACGGGGTCGGACGCGCCCAGCTGGAATGGGCCGGTCTGAGCATACATGATCCAGCTTCCGCTGACCCCTTGAAATTTCCCGGTGCAGAGCGGGTCGTACGGAACAAACTCGGCGATGAAATGAGCCTCGTACCAGCCGGCGCCGAGCTTCGGTATGGGAGTCAGTGTGAACGTCCCTGGATTCTCGCGCCGAAGTCGGTTCGGCCGTAGTAGCAGGCCAGGTTGTCCCCGCCCAAGCCTGTGAACACAAAAGGAACCGGGCTTCCGAATTCACCCGTGATGGTACCGTCACTGTTGAACGTGGCGGTGTTTATCTGGACCTCTCCCTCGCCGAAATACAAGCCAAGCGCCGTCGCTTCGCCTACCGCCCAGTGAGGACGTCCGGGCTCGCCGGGCAGCGGCAGCCCATCTGGTCCGATTCCGGCGCCGACGATCTTGAAATGCTTGACCTGGGCTTGCGCCGGACTCGCAGCCAGCGTCAATGCCAGGCCGCAGACGGCCAACGAAGTGATCAAGGGATTGCGGATCATGGTAGCTCCCGAGCTTGTCGTGTTGATCAGAAGACTCAAACGCCGCGCTGGGATCAGGGACGCCAACGAACGCGAGGACCTGAACCGGGCGCGGCACCGACAGTGGACCGTCATACCGGGACCATGAGTACGGAATACCGAACGCGCCACAGAACGTCTTTTTCGGAAATTGGGCAAGTTGGCGCGGAAGCCCAACGGCGATCGCTTCGAAACATGTTTCGAGGTCAAGAGATCGGGAATCCCGTGTCTCGACGGAATCCGACCGGATCCAGATTGTTCGTGGCCAGTGGTTTTGACGCAAGAGCCAATGTGAAGCGCAGGTTCTGGTCGCGGGCGCGCCCTCGCCATCGGCGAGAGCGACTTGCAATCTGTTGGATCCATTCTGGCCCCGTGATCACGCGGCGGACTCCACGGTTGCGGCCAGCACGGCGATAGTCCGAGACTCCGGGACTGAGGATCGCGACCTTACGCACGGCTCAGGCAAGGAGGTGCCGGCCTGGTCGTGCTCCCGCCACCAGCGGGCGGCGTGCGACTGCGTCCATTCGTCGGCGGCCGCGCAATCGGCCAGGGCTTGCTCCAGACTCTCGACATCCTGGAAGCGATCCTCCGGGCTCTTGGCCAGGCAGCGGAGAATGATCGCTTCGAGATCGGCCGGCACGCCGGGACGTCGATGCGTGACGGCATCACATCGTCGCGCGCGTGGGCGATCATCACTTCCATCGGATTCGGGGCGTCGAACGGCGGGCGTCCGGTCAAGAGCGCGTAGGCGACGGCGCCCAGGGAGTAGATGTCGCTGCGGGCGTCCAGCTCCGGCAGACCGCGGGCCTGTTCGGGGGACATGAACAGCGGCGTGCCGGAAATCGCCGCCATCCTGGGTCAGGCGTGCCGACGGGGAGCTCGGCGACCGGCTTGACCAGGCCGAAATCGAGCAACTTGACCACGTCGAATCGAGCCGCCGCGCTGGGCCGCGAACACGTTGCCCGGGCTTGATGTCGCGGTGGATCAAGCCGATCGCATGGGCTTCCGCGCAGCCCCTGACACGCTTGCCGCAGCAAGCCGACGACGCGCGACGGCCGGCAGCGGCCCGTGGCGCTCGAGCAGGTCCTCCAGGCTCGAGACCGGGCAGATATTCCATCACGTAAAAGAAGGTGCCGTCGTCGGTGCGGCCGTAGTCGAAGATTTCGACGGTGTTCCAGTGCGACAGCCGCGCGGTCATGCCGGACCTCGCGCTCGAAGCGGGCCAGGACCTGCGGATCGCCGGCCCGATCGGGATGAATCAGCTTGATCGCGCAGGGTCGCTTGAGCATGCGGTGCTCGGCCAGATAGACCTCGCCCATGCCGCCGGCGCCGAGCGGCTTGATGAGGCGGTATTGCGCCGAGCTGCCTGGCTTCGAATGCCTCTCGCCGCAGAGTGTTGATCAGGTGCGTGCCGAATACGGCGCGACGGCCGCGACGACTGCATCACCAGCACGTGCTGCATGAAGCCGGCTAACCGTCATCGACTTCGGCGACCGCGGATACCACAGCATCATGCCGCACGACCAGGAAGTACTGGGGCCAGCGCCATGGCGCCGATCACGAGCGACGGCGCGCCGCCACGTGTTCGGGATGAACATGCCGTACGTGAAGATGAGCAGCAGCCAAAAGGGCGAATGGCGGAGGCATGAAGCCGCGGCCGACCGCCTGCAAGGGTCATGCGGTGCTGCAGCATCAGAAAAAACGCGGCGGGCAAGGCCAAAGATGACAAGCTCGGCGATCCGGAGTTTCCGCGATGGAGAGCAGGTCGTGCCGGAACAGCGGCGTCGCGCTGAAACCCAGGACGAGCACCACCACGACGTGAAAGCCCAGCAGCACGGGATGACGCGGCTCGCCCGTGAGCACGCCGGCCACGTGCCGGATGAGGAAGACGCCGAAGCCGACGAGCAGGATGAGCGCGGCGGCGCGCAGCCGAAACCATAAGAGGGCGCGCGTTTCATTGGTGAGTCGTGGTCCTTTGCCGTCGTCTCCTGCCCGCTTGGGGCGGAAAACCTTCAGCGGCCCCGAGATGTCGACTACCGGAAGGACCGTCGTTTCGCGTTCCACGCTCGGATCGGGACGGTTCTGAAACTGGCTATTCATGGGAAGCGCCTCATCACGGTCGCGTCGGTCTACATTCATGTCGTGCCTGTTTGTCCATCTTTAAGTCGAACGGCGATCCGTCAGATCGACACCGCGAAACAGACAAATCTCGAATTGGGAATTCTGGCGGATCGCGACACCGCGATCGAGGCGGCGTCGCCGGCAGCCTGATGCGCGTCTGGCGTGGCATTGGTATTGCTTAAGTGTCTACTCAGTACAGTCTTGCAGCGATTGCCCGCCGGTGGCAGGACGCCGATGTCATCGCGGTATCGTCCCGGGCATCCTTTCCTTCGTGGGCTTCGGATCACCCAGCACGGAGAGGACACCTACTCGACCCGTTCGTTCCAAAGACTGTGGCCACCGAATCGCACGGCGGAGACACCGCACGATCACGGTGTGGAGTTGGCGATGGGCGCAACTGCCCCGGGCTTTGCTCCGACCGTTTTCAGGTAAGCCGCGATGCTGTTCTTCTCAAACTTGGTGGCCACATCGAAAGCTGTCTCTCCGTTGTTGTTAACCGAGGTCAGGCTTGCGCCGCGTTCCAGAAGGAGCTTCACTACGGTGAGCGTGGAGTTCCTCTCGCAGGCTTTATGCAAGGGTGTGTTATTTCCCTGATCTCTCACGTCGATCTTGGCGCCGTGATCGACCAACCACCTTGTTCCAACGATATCGCCCTGGTGTGCGAATGCGTGCAGTAAAGTACGACCTCCATTCTCGTTGATATCGACGCCCGATTCCAAGCAGAGAGCCGCAACATCGTAATTCCCTTGACCATGTCGCTGGAAATGTCCCAGGGCCGCCAGCAAGGTTTCACCGGTTGGCTGCCATCCGTGTCTAATCAGAAGTTGAGCGATTTTGACGTTCCCTCCACGAGATGCACACATGTTAAGCGGACTTCCAAAGCCGTGAGGACTTCCGCCGCGATCGAACTCCGCCCCGGCGCGACCGATTGTCGATCCAGTAACAGTTCAGCACAAAGAAACAATTGGTCTGCGTACGCTTGGTTTATTTTTCCCAGCTCAGACCGACAGGCGTAATGGAGCGCCGTCATGTCCTTATCAAAGAGCACAATCCGTGGTTTTGTTGGCCAGTGCTGGATCTGTAGCGAGCAAGTCACGCACGCGATCCACCTCGCCGATGGCAGCGGCTGTAAAGATGTTTTGTTCGGCCCCCGCGTCGATCAAGGCGTTCATGATGTCAATATGGGGTCCTACGGTCGCTGCACATACCAGATGAAAATCCGGCGTCGCGCCCGACTGGATCAGAAACTTGACCAGTTCCACGTGGCTCGGTTTCTTGGGCGCTGACTTGAAGTCCGTGACGGCCACAGCGAGCAGGTAGCTCCCTGTTGCTGGCATTGATCAAGCTCCTGTTCTTCTTGACCGCGGCAAAATCGCCCTTTTTTACGAGATCCTGAATACGAGGCGGATCTTCCTCGATCTGTCTTGCTGCTCTTCGCCGCATAACGCTCGCGCCTCCGCTTATTGACGCACGAGCGACACAATTGTTGCAGTCCGTCCGGCTCCTGATTGCCGTGGTAGAAGGAGGAGGAATCCAACAACTGGTTGCATCCTCGACATCGCTTTTTCATTTCATGCGGGCCTTCATACCCAGTGGTCCGTTCCACTAACGATACCACGCCTGCCTCGATCGGGGCTTTCGGAAAGCTCGCGGGGCATGGGGGTCGAGCGCGGTTGGTCGCGCGACCCGACGCTGCGAGACGCAGGGTTTCGCATCATCGATCGGTCCACCGGAGTCAGAGCAGTTGGCCGCATCAAATCCTGCCGTGCTCCAATCCTGCTGCTGCCAGTCGGTCTGCTTCAGCGCTCTTTTGTTCCGGAATTCTCGGGCTCGGAATCCAGCCGTCGTGCACGAGCCGCGCTCCATGTTCGGATAGCGGATCGACGAGAGACGTTGCTTGGCGGTCGGGGCAAGAACCGGTGGCCCAGCGGTAGGCCGTCCGCTTGGACGCCATGTTTTCTGTCGCCCACACGGCGATGGGCTTCCCCGCCGCGATGGCGGCGACGAGCTTGTTTTTGCGGTTCTGGCGTTGTCCTTCCGACATGGCGCGCTTACGTACGCGATGGCGTTATTCCACCGCGGCTCCGTGCGCCCCGCTCGCGGTTCTCAGCCCAGGGCCCAGGCTGGCCGGCAGCCCTCGAAGTGCTTGTCACATCGTCATAAAAGAATGCCACGATTTGGCACAAAGTGGCAACTTTTGGGTCATGGTTTTGGTGCCATTTTGGCACTGGCCGAAAGTGTCGAATAGCCTGGTTTCGTAGGGCTGGAACGAGCCAACGCCGCCGCGGCGCGGTGTGCCATTTTGGCACTCGCCGTGCCACCGGCAATTTCGGCGTACCGGGACACTCAAAGTCGGGGTTGTCGCGCGCGCTCCCTTCCGCTGCGTTGCGCGGTTTTCCCCCCCCGCGCGAAGGGGGGCCGGGGGGCGGCGGACCGATGCGGTGGGACGTCCAACCGCGCTGGAGCGTCCTGCCGATCTTCCGCGTATTCCGGCCGCGCAGAGTCTGGATCGCCCGGCGCAGGCGTGGGGATTCTTCAATACTCATCGTTCGCGATCCTCCTGCTCTATATATCACGCGAGCGCCCAGCGGCGTGCGCTATCCATCGGTCCGGATGCGCTGATATCGCGGCCGGCAGGGGAGTTGCGCTCCAAGCTCTTGTGCACTTTGGTTGGCGATCGTCTCAGCGCCCTCGTGCTCGCCTCCCACCGTCTCTCGTACAAGGCGGCTCCCGCTGAATCCAACGACGGGAGCGCCATGCTCGAGGATGCCCCAGGTTTTCCGATTTTGGATTCTGCCGGAGAAGCATGCCGGGAGGATTCTCATCGGGACGCTGGATTTGCGGATTGCAACGAGCACGCGGTCGCAAGATGAGAGACCTGGACTGCCCTCGCCGTTCACGTCCGGGATCAAGCCGCGCGTGCAATGCCTGGCGACCTCGTTAGGGCTCACAACGCGCGATGCTTCGCCGTCGCGGTCTCCCGAATCGGGCTCATCCTTGAACGTGCCTCTGTCGGTTTGCAAACTTCGCGCACCAGCCGCCGGCAACCGCCGCGGTGAGCCCGGATGACAAAGCGCGCAGTCGTAGCTCTGGCGCATGGCGCCTATAAGACACTATAGGACGGTTTCGGTTTTTGGTGATCGGCCGCGTCCTCCAGATCGGCGCATGCTCAACGAACTTGCGGGTCTATCCCCCGACAAATATTCCTTGGTCTTGATCCGCGTTCATCATCTTCATCCGCGGCTGATCATGATTTCGATTGCTGGGAGAAGACGAATACCGCAGAAGATTTTGGCCGCTGATGAACGCGGATTCACGCGGATAAAACCGCAGAAGATGATCGATGCGAAAAACCACAACCTTGCTGTTCGCCGAGCTCGACTGCGTGTGCCGGTCCCGCCGCGGCGACTGAATTTTTTCACCGCGACGACGCTACGAGCGCGACGGGAAGAGGGACGAAGGAAGAGCACGAGCCGACGGACTTTTTCACCGCGACGGCGCGCGAGTTTCCCGGTCAGGGTGACTGCGGCGGACGCGTCGGACGGGACTCGGCGCCCGGCGGCGGCTTCGGGGGATTCAGGTTCCACGCTGGCTTGGCCTTGGGTTCGCCGGGCTTTGAGGCCCGCTTGTCAAGTCCTGGAGCGACCGCGGAATTCGCCACAACTCGAACGGGCTCTTGGTTTTTTGCGATGATCACATTTTCATCGCGGTTGGCTTTGCTCGCCTGATTGTTGCGGTCGGGGGCTTCTGCCCGGTGGGGGTGGGGGACTGGCTCGAGTGACGGCTCGCGGCGTCCACGCCCGTCGGCCGCCACTGCCGACGATGCGTTGGAATCGTCCTGCGATCGGCCCGCCGCTACCGCTGGCTTTGCTCCCCGGTTGTCAAGTTCCGGAACGACTGCGGAATTCGCCGCAACTCGATCACAAGTATGGGTTTGTCTTGTGATCATGTTTTCACTGAGCTTGGCTTCGCTCGTCTGATTGTCGCCTTCCGGCTGCCTCTCCCGCACCGCGAAAGCGTCCCGTTGGACGGCTTCCCGATGGTCGGCCTGCGAGGCGAACGAGCCACCGGAATTCTTATCCGAGGAAGGGGCTGCCGGCGCCCACACTTGGTAGTCGGCGATGCGGGGACGGGGGTCCGGCACGCGGGGTAACCGCTCGTCGACCCTGGATGCGATGCGCTCTCGCTCGGCTTTGCCGGATTTTTCGTATTTTTGGAATTTCTCGAACTCTCGGTGGAACGCGTTTGAGCATTTGAAGTGGTGCTCTCGCATTTGCTTGGCGATGGGGCTCGGGTCGAATTTGAGGCGGGTGACCTCCTGTTCGGCCCGGGCGTCGGAGTCCGCTTTGTACTCTTCGATTTTCTCGTTCAGGCGCTCGATGTTCTGATCGACCAGCTCGAGCAGCATCTCGCGGCAGTCGGGGCTCTTGGCGAGGATGTCAAGCTCGGGCCACCGCGCGGCGATGGTCTTGCGAAACAGGCCGTGAGACAACCGCCCCATGTCGCTCTGGACGTCGTAGAAGGCGCTCGACTTTGCCGGGATTCAAGGCGTGGCTGGCCACGAAGACCTCGGCGACCCATTTATCTTCGTCGGCGTCGAGCGGCTGCCGGCCCAGGAGCCGGATGGCTTTGAAGCGATCGTGGGATTGCCAGAATTTGCCCGGCTCGAGCAGTGGCGCAGCTCCTCCCAGCGATCGCGCATCCAGCAGCACCCGAGGGCATCGATTCGAGCATGCGCACCAGCACGCCGGGGTCGTTTGGGTTGATGGCCTCGCCGGTCCACGACGTCCTCACCTTGCCGCGGCAGTCAGGCTCGTTACCGTAGAGCTGGGTCGGTCCGGACGGGTCGAAGAAGAGGCGCTTGCCCAGCTCGAGAACTTCCTCGAACAGTTCCTCTTCGGAATTCTCGATCCGCGCGTCGAGCCGTTCGATGCGGCACGCTCGGCGTACTCGATCTCGAAGGAGTAGAAGACGGTGCGATAAATCAGAAATTCGCCGATGTCGTCCTCGGGATCCAAGCGTGCGGTCCACTTCCGCAGCCGGTTTTCAAACGCATACGAATCCTCGCGGCGCAGCGCCATCTTTTTCGACCGCATGCCGTGCTTGAGCGAGTTCATCGACGACCGCTCGCGCCCTCGGGCGTTTTTGGCCCAGTCGATTTCAGGCTGTTCCGCCGGTTGGCGTCGATCTTGGCTTGCGACGTCATGTTGGTTCGTCCAGTTCAAAAAAGTGAGAAGGCTTCATAGCTCCGGCGAAATTCCCAGGGGTGCCCCCGTCCAGGCGCTGCAACGCGGACAATCGCTACGTCCGTCATCAGCGGCTGCTGGCTGCGATCAGCTGGGAACGTACCTCGAGCGCGCACCGCACCACGGAGCTCACCGCTTCGAAGGATCAATGTCGTCGGCGTGCTGCTGGCCTCGTAGGGGTTGGCTACACCGAAGCGGCGGTGCGGAGATCGCCGTCCGGGAGTTGATTACAGAGTTTCACCGCAAGGTTCGCGAAGCGCGCAAAGAAATGAGGCGGGCTGTCTGATCGTTCATTGGCCATCCGCGTTGATGGTGCCCTTGATTTGCGCCGGCCGCTTCGTCAGTCGAGCCGATGAGCCGTCTTACGCTGTCCCATTCGTTTCAGTTTGATCAGGGGAGGCGAGGTGCTTTACATGGTTACGCCGCCACGGCGCGCAGAACAGGCCCTCGCAACCAACTTACGACGTCGCGTCCGCGAGCGTACTGCTTTCCCAGAATTCCCGGAATCGGCAGCCGGAACGATCGGGAGAGTCGGAAAAAGCCGGGGAATCGGTAGCCGCGCCCCAGACCTCATCGCTTCCTCGGAATTGTGGCGCAGATCATCAAGGCCCGGATCCACCAGGGGATTCGCCCTAACCTCAACATCATTGTGGTGCTATATGATGAGCACGTTTTCATCTCCGTGGTGCAAAATGGCGAATATTGGCGCTCCCGTTCCGGCTTCCGACGCGGGCAGATGATCTCCAGCGGACTCAAGAGGACGATCTCTAACCACGGAAGGCGCGGAACGACGCGGAAACGGACGAGATTCTGCATGCCGAAGAGTGAGACGGGCCTTGCGCGTCGTCATTTTTAAGGTTGCTCGCGAGGACGGATGGATACGGCGAAGAGTTTTTGGCCACAGATGCATACGGATGCACACGGATAAAATCGCATAAGATGATGGATGCGACAAGCGACAAATTGTCAGTCCACCAGGCTCGCACGCGAGTGCCGCTCGACAGGCGACCGCGGCGTGTCGAAGTCGAGCCGCAGGTCCAACCCGGCTCGGCGACCCGGATGACGGTCCCACTGTCTTGATCCGCGTTCATCAACTTCATCCGCGGCTAATCATGTTTTCGTTTGCGGGGAGAAGTCGAATACCGCGAGGAGTTTTTTTGGCCGCGGATGCACGCAGATTCACGCGGATCAAACCGCAGAGGTTGATGGATGCGAAAAACGACAACCATGGTGGCCGCCGAGCTCGGCCCTGTAAATCTTTTTGTGTCAGCGCAGGTGGGAACGACGTTTGCTTGCTCAGCTCCGGGCCGGAGCTGGGAGTCGGTTCTCGAAGATGATGGAGAAGTGGTTCAATGCTCCCCTCCAATTTCGGATCGGCATCGTCCACTTCTTGGACGCCTCGTGGATGGCCAGGTAAACGAGCTTTAACGCTGACTCCTCGTTGGGGTATTGCTTGCGGTTCCGTGTGAACTTACGAATCACGCTGTTAACCGATTCGATAGCATTGGTCGTGTAGATTGCCTTGCGGATCGCGGGGGGGAAATCGAACATGGCCACGATGTCCGGCCACTTCAACCGCCACTGCTTGACGATGGTCGGATACTTGTCGCTCCAAGCTTGAGCAAAACTCTCGAGGGCCTGTTCCGCTTCGAGGACCGTCGCGGCCTGGTAGATCTTTTTCAAGTCGGTGACGACCGCGTCGCTGTCCTTGTCCACGACATACTTGAGCGCCGCCCGCACCAGGTGTACGACGCACAGTTGCACCTTCGCCTCAGGGTATGCCGTGTGGAGCGCATCAGCGAATCCAGACAGACCGTCGATACAGGCGATGAAGATGTCCTTCAGGCCGCGATTCTGCAAATCGGTCAGGCACGACAACCAGAACTTGGCCCCTTCGGTTTCGTTCAGCCAAAGTCCCAAAAGTTCCTTGTGTCCCTGCATATTCACTCCCAGGGCCACGTACATCGTTTGTGCCAACACCCGACCATTTGCGCCACGCACATGCACCACGATGCCATCGAAATAGACGATCGGCCAGACGGGATCGAGCTGCCGGTTGCGCCATGCCGCTACCTGGGCATCGAGGTCAGCGGTGATTTCCGAGATCAGGGTCGGCGACACATCAACGCCGTAGAGTTCTTTGACGATTTCTTGGATGTCCCGAGTGGTCATCCCCTTGGCGTAAAGAGCGAGAATTTTCTCGTCGAACCCAGTCAGCCGGCGTTGGTGCTTGGGAATGAGATGTGGCTCGAAGGTGCCATCGCGGTCGCGTGGCGTTGTGAGCTTGATTTCGCCAAGATCGCCTTGCACCGTCTTTTGCGAATGCCCATTGCGACGGTTCTTCGCGACTTTATTGGTAGGTGCCTCGGCAGCGGAGTTCGCCACGACTCGTGCCGGAGAATCCGCCGCCGACCCAGGCAACCGTTTGCGTCCGAGATGGACATCCAGCTCGGTATCGAGCATGCGTTCCAGGGCCGACTTCATCATCAGCTTCATGAGGCCGTTGAGGTCGTCCAGCGTCTTCGCCTGAGTCGCGATCTCGGTCGCGAGTTGCTCAGCTTTATCTGTCAAAATCGCATCCATGCGAGAATCTCCGTAAGGAAAACAGGATAGGTAGAAATATCCGATTCCCTACGTTGACACAATATTTCTTACAGGCCCCCGAGCTCGGGTGCGAGCGCCGGTCCTACCGCGGCGACCGAATGTTTTCACCGCGACGAGTGGTGCCCCCGGAACCCCGTCACTGATCGCGCGACCGGATCAGCCAGTTGCCGCGGAGCGTCCAGACGCACGGAACCAGGCGAAGCCATCCGGCATATCTGCGGCAACGCGTGTGGGAATGCAGGCCGTTTGCGGCGGGCTCGAGGCGATTTCCGACTCGCGAAGCAAGCCAACGATCAAGGAGGTCAGTCTTTCCTATGTCTGCGAAACTCAGCCGGTGGGAGCTGCCCGCGCGATCCGATCCGGCGCTGTCGACCGTGATGATCCGCGTCACGTGCCGTGAGAATTCAGTATGGCGTCCCGGAACTGGTATGGCGTCCCCGGAACTCCGAGCCGCTGATTCTCGGGCTCGTTCAGGGGCTTTGAACGGGGTGCGACCCGTCGATGTTGGGATCGCGGTGGTCAAACCAGGTGCCGGAAAGGTACCTGACACCTTTTGCATTCCCATCGATGTTGGGATCGCGGTCAAACAGAGTGTCTGCTTGACCAGCCATCTAGCTTCGTCTCAACAGAGATAGGTAGTTACGTATTGGATGGTTTGCGGGGGCATAGCCTTCCACCGCCGCATTCAGGTCGGAATGTCGTTCCAGGGAAGTCCAGGGCATGATCGTCTTTTCGCCTGATTCTCTGATCAACCAAAGCGATCGAATATTCAGGATCCTGAGTGGCCGAACTTCATTTATTTCGTCCCAGAGAATCAGGTTTTGCCCTTTATGCAAATGAACGCCCAGCGTGCTGATCCCCACGGCCCGCTCGGTGAATTTCTGCAGGAGCCACGAATATAACAACCCGGCCAGGAAGAAAGGCACGAGCCAAAGCAAATGCTGCCAACTGAAGAGTCCAAGGACGAACGATTTGAAATTCACGGGAGGCTTGGGCGCGGGCTCGAAATAAATTCCAGAGATTTTGTCATCCGCGTCCAGCGCCAGGCTCATCGTCAACTCGCCGCGCTGGCAATGCAGCCGGAACGCGATCCATCCGCGGTAGCCGTTACCGGTCGGGCCGTCGAACTTTTCGATGCGGCCGAAGTGCGCGGTGAGATTCGTGAAAAACTCAGACGCCTTCTGCGGCGGCAGCGCATCGCTCATTTCCGCGTTGAACAGTTTTTGCACGCCGGCGTAATCGCGGGCGTTGAGCAGATCAACAACCTTTCGGGCGACGACGGAGTAGCGATTGGATTCTTCAACGCGAACGCTCGGCGCGAACGTCTCCGGGTCCTGCTCCGTGGTCTTCCAGTCTGTATTGCCTATGGTCAGAGCGACCATCGAAAAGAACCAGATCCCAATAAAACCGATTTCGCCCCACAGGGCGATCTGCCAAAAGGCGACCTTGAATTCAACCGGTTCAACCTGGTCGGCGGCCACCATGGAGAGGGCTATGGGCCGTAAATCAGCGATCCGTGTTTCATCCACCGGTTCGCCCGTTTCGGCCGAATGGAGCAGCGATTCCAGTTGTGCTTCAAGGGGAAGAAGTTGCTTGGCCCGTGCCCGTTGATTGAGCCGGTAAATGAACACATCCACGGCAATGAAGAACAGTGTCACAATGATGTTGGCCGGAATCATCACCAGCAGCGTGACAGGATCATTGATCGGCAAGCCACCCCAGGTCATCACGAGCAGGCCTATAAAGCCCGGCAGCAAATACCACCACAACACCGAACCGAGCAGCCGCGATTGAGCGCGCACTGAATTCAGTTCGGCCCGCAGAGATTCGACGATTGTCGCGCCGGGTGGCGCCGGACGGGGTTGTCCGGCGGGTGTAAATGATTTTCCAGGCGATGAAAATGGTGCTTGCGATGACAATCCAGTCGCCGAGACGCGATATCGGCTGATGCGCATGGAGAAAGAAAGCAAAACACCCAAAAATAATCATCACAGAAGCACAAGCCACCAGTTCGCGGATATCGCGCGCGTCCAAAATGCGGCGAAGCTGACTCGTTTGTTTTTGCATGGCAGAAATCAGTTGCGCCGCCGATGGGGCTGGCTCCCTGAGCGGTTGTTGTTGCCAGAGTTTCTTCAGCTCGTCGTCGTTCATTTTGGCGCCTCCTCCACCATCAGGCAGGAAAGCTTCTTCTTTGCGCGATGCAACATGACGCCGACGTGATTGGCACTGATGCCCATGGCTTCTGCCATTTGTTCGTAGGTGAAGTCCTCCAGGAAAAGGGTGACGATCGCTTTTTCGAGTGGGTCCAGCTTGTAGATTGCTGTGTAAAGATCGGCAATGCGGTCGTCAGCGTTTTCTTCAGTTGTCTGCCGCGATTCAATCGTGCGCGTGAGGTCGGCGTGTTCGAAATGAACGACGCGGCACGTGCGTGAAGCGCGCTTGCGCGCGAAGGAGATGGCGGTGTTGATCGCGACGCGATAAAGCCAGGTGTTGGCGAATTGTTTTTCTTTCAGGGCCGGCAGGCCGCGCCAGATTTGGAACAGGATTTCCTGATACAAATCGTCCTGGTCAGCCGAATTCCAAGCATAGACGCGGCACACTCTGAGAATCCTGTTTCGATTCTCAGTCACCAGCTCCAGGAACCTGTGTTCGTCTGCAGGCGTCGAATTCAATCGCGAGCCTTTACCGCATTCGTTGCTGCGGAAGGGAAAATTAATGCCGCCAGGACAGTTCGTGCGAACGTCTTCCTAATCACGCAGCGGCGGTGTGAAGGCGGGCCACATCACTGCGGGCTGACGATTTGGCCTTTCATCGGCGAACAGTTCGTAAGCGTTTCGGCCTTTCGGTCCTTGGTCACGACCACTTTCTGGAAAACGCATTTGATGCCCAGCCCGTCCTGCAACACCGGCGAGCTTTGCAAGTGATAATGTAAGTGCGGCTCGGAGGAGTTGCCAGAATTGCCGCACTTGCCCAGCAACTGCCCGCGCTTCACATTTTCGCCCACCTTGACGACGATGCTCCCCCGTTTGAGATGCGCCAGCACCGAGACTTCGCCTTCGCGATGCTGGATGGCCACGCAGTTGCCGACGGCGGAATACGGATTCATCGAACCCGGCGTGTTGTCGCGGACGCCTTCGATGACTTCGATGACCGTGCCGTCCGCCGGCGCAAGCACTTCGCGACCGAACGCGTAGAAATCCTCGTTGCGACTGCCGTCGCCCTGCTGCGTCTTTCCGCCCTCGCCAGCTCCCAACAGGTCCAGCGCGAAGCGCTGGTTTGGCACATCGTGGTGCTGGTTGAGTTTGCGCGTGTCCCCGCCCCAAAAAACCAGCCAGCGGCCTTTGAACGGAAGCGACAACTGGGTCTGGTGCTTTTCCAGCGCGGGTTTCGTCGCCACGTGCGGCTTGAAGGAAAGCCCGGCAATCAGACCGCGACTGTCCAGCACGATCTGCATGTCGAGCGTGCCCTTTTCAAACTTCGCGGGAAAAACCAGCGTCCCGCCGATAGGCTGCGGGTCGCCGAGCTTCTGGAGTTTTCCCATCTGCTGCGTCAGCCCGATGAAGAACGCGCGCGACTTTTCCAGCGGCAACGCCGCGTCCATCTCGTCGTTGAATTTGGTCTGGATGGCGGCGTAATCGGCCGCGTTGATCAACTCGACGAGTTGCTTGGCCACTTTCGTGGAGCGATCCGTCCCTTGTCCCGACGCCGCCTCGGTGGAGAAGAACGCCCCCGCGAAAACCACGATGATCGGCAAAAATGCGCGCATAGGAGAGGTCTTCCAAAAACAGAGTGATGGATCTGTGAAGTTTGGCAAGGTTCTGGCCGTGTTGCCCGTCGTGCGTCGGCCGCGTTTCGATGTGGCCAGTGGCAGACCTTGAGGATTGGGTTTCGATTCTCGGCCACCAGCTCCAGGTACTTATGCTCGTCTGCTGGCATCGAATCAATCTCGGGCTATTAACTGATTAGTCGCAGCCCAAGGGAGATAATTACGGCCAGGAAAATGTTTTTTGGCAAGTTTTTCGAGCAATGCTTCACGCTCATCGCTGTGAATGGCGGTGGGCTTTTTCCTTTGGAATCAAGCCCGCTTCGCGCCTGATCGCTCTGATTCTCGTCCTCTCTTGGTCGCTGGCTCGTGCCGACAGCTACGCCGCGTTCAGGAATTTCCGGGCTGTGGACCCTGCGGGAAGATACTACATCGTCGTGAAGAAGAATGGCGGCCCGGCCAACCCCGGTCGGTGCACACCCGTCACCTCCCGATCGCCGAGCGACGTCCGGGAAGCCCCGCGGTGGCTGAGGCATCCGACCGACTCAGGGATCTGAGGACGGTCGTCGTCAACCCCGAGGTAAAGGTCTGCGATGAGGACATCCCGCTCGGAAAAGGGAGCCTCGAGCGATGCCCGGAGTCAATTCTGATCTCCTCCACCGACCAGGGTTTCGTAGGCCTCGACGTTCGCGGCTACAACTACGGAAGCTTGAGGAGCGGCGATGCCCGCGCCGTGGTCTCGACGGATGGGACCGTTCGCCATCGCAAGGACTTGATCGACTTATTCAGCGCCTCGATTCTCCGGGAAGTATTCGACGCCTTCTGAAGCCGCCCGGAGCGCTGTTACAATCTCCACGAGGCGATCCAACTTCGCCGACCTGCTCCTATAGGCATCCGAGGCGCCGAGCCGACTCGAAACTCCGGAGACATCCTGACCATGCTGGCCAGTTTCAACGCGCGGTTTTCATTGGCGATCGGGATGGTGGCCTTGCTCGCCGGCCGGGTCATGGCGCAAGGTATTGCCCCCGGCGCTTTGCAAGAAACGGCCGTCCAGAAGGAACTGAAACTGACCGAGGACCAGTCCAGGAAGGTCGAAGCGTTCTTCGGCGGCCTCGACGCCAAGGAACGGGAGGCCCGCCAGAAGTTCGCGCAGGCGACCGACGACGAGCGACGCAAGCTGATGGAGGAGATGCGCGAATCGTCCCGCACGCAATTGAACGCGATCCTCAAGCCCGAGCAGTTCAAGCGGATCGAACAGATTGAGATGCAACGAGGGGGGGTTGCCGTCCTTGCCAGCCCGAAGATCCAAGGGGAACTTAGCCTGACCGACGAACAGAAGGCCAAGGTCGAGAAGATCGTCGGCGACGCGATGGGCAAGATCCGCCAATCGGGGATGGAACTTCAGGGAGACGCCAGGGCGGCGACGAAGCAGCGCGACAACATCGGCAAGGCGGCGCTCGCCCAGGCCGTCGCACTCATGACGCCGGCGCAACAGGCGACCTGGACGGAGCTGATCGGCGCACCGTTCGACGCCCCTCGCGAGGCGCCGCCCAGGCGATCGGCGGCCGGGAGCGGCTCCCCGGCCGTCAGCAAGGCGGAGATCAAGAAGCGCCCCAACGATGCCAAAGGTCGGGTCGTGACGAAACCAAGGACGAAGACGGGACCGGCGGCCCGGCGCCCCTTACCAAGCGGGGGCGAGCTTCCCGCTGGGCTGGTCGGCCTGCCTGACTCGTTCTTCGGCGGCAATCGTGATCGGTTCCTCGACATCGCGCCGGCCGGTGGTGTGTTGGTCGGCGTCCGGGTGAGCTACATCACGCGGTTCGGAGGTCCCAAGATCAGCTCGGTCCAGCCCGTCTATCGCATCGGCGAGAAGCTGGTAGACGGCAGTCGGCATGGTAACTTGCTCGGCAAGGAGACGAGCGCCATCGCCAAGCCGGGCTATGCGGTCGGGGCCGTCAAGACGCACACCGGGTTGACGGTCGACGGCTTCGAGATGGTCTTCATGCGGATCGAGGGGGATCACCTGGAGACCGACGACTCGTATCACTCGCCCTGGTTGGGAGACATGAAAGGAGGCAGCCCCCGCGACGTATCGAGCGACCGTAAGATCCCGGTCGGTCTGCAAGGGCGAGCGGGCGCGAGGTCGAGCGCCCTGGGCTTGATCGTGGCTCAATGAAAGAACCTTCGTCTCGTCGCGTGGCTGAGCTCGATCCAATTTGGCAGAGCAGTTGTCGCAGATCGTAATCACTGCCGCCGGTTGACCAGGGTGAGCGCATAGCCGAGCTGCTGGATGCGCTGGAAATGGGCGGTGTTGCCGGTGACCAGCTCGAGGCTGATCTGGATGGCGACGGCCGCGATCATTGGATCGGCCAGCCCGATGCTGTGCCCGATGCGTTCCAGGTCGCCGGAAATCCGCCCTGCCAATTCAGCGGCAGCTCGGTCGAACACGACGATCTGCTCCAGAGCGACGGCGTTTAGGAAGTTGAGCAGGCGCCGGGCATTTTGCAGGCGGTGGAAACCCTGCACGACTTCCATCACCGTGATGACGGACACGGTGTAAACGCCGTGGTGCTGGCGGTAAAGGGCGGCGTTCTGAGCGACAGTGGGATTTTTAGCTTTGAGGACTTCGGAATAGATATCCGTGTCGAGCAGTGCCTTATTCACCGGGCAACGCTCTCCAGGGCTGTCTGCGTAACTGCATTGCGTGCTCGACCACTTCGTCTAGCTCATCAGCCGCATCCTGCATGGCACCGAGGGAACCTTGGCTATTGGCAACGGGCTGGGTGTGCTTGCGAAGCTGCTCCAGTGCGTCGCTCTTGACCTCATCCTCCGTCGAATAGCGGCCGGCGTGCACCTGGTCGTGCACGAACCGCTCTAAATGTTCGGATAGACGTATAGTCATTTCTTTATGCTCCTTTAGATTAGATTAGCACGCCGGGCCTCTTTTGCCAAGTTCTACCGGCTTGGCGGCGATAATTCAGCCGCCTGGCTGAGGCATTCCCAGGAGCAGTGTCAGCGAATCGCGGGCGGCGAGGAGGTCATGGGGATTGCCTGCCGGCATGAACCGTTCGCGGAGCTGTTCGATCTGCCGGGCGGCGACGGGGCCGGTCGCCCCGAGAAGCCGCTCGTGCCCAGAATGGAGGGCGTAGCCGGTGTGAATGGCATTCATCGGGATGCCTGCGGGTTGCCCCTCTCACGCCCTGCAAGACGCGCAATTACTACGACCGTCTTGAGTGGCCTCCGGCTGCGATCAGTGGGGAACGTCCCGCGAGCGCAAGCCGACTACCGGATCCCTGCCGCTCGATTCCGCTTTGCCGCTCGTCCGCGACAGCCAATCGCCCGCTACACAGGCCGCACGATGTGCGCTAATTCTCGGGTCGGAAAGGGACTGAATTGCGCTGCGCCGTTGTCGCATGCTACGCGATGTCGGCGCTCTTGGCCGGCCGCTCGGCTACGTTCCCTGACGCCCCCGACCGGATCGGCCATTTGTCGGATCGCGTCCAGACGCACGGAATCAGGCGCTGTCGCCCGTTTATCTGGGACAACCGCTGTGGCATTGCAGGCCGATTGCGGCGGGCAGGCGGCGATTTTCGAATCGCGAACGCTACACAGGCCGCACCGTGCGCGCTGATTCTCGGGCTCGTTCAGGAGCTCGGAGCTGCCTCGGCCCGAGCTTAAGTAATGCCCTCGACGACATTCGCTTGCTGGAATTCGGTATTCGATGGCGAAGGCCATCGTAGCCGCGGCATCGACAGGGCGTTGGATAAATAGGGACGATCCAACGCCAATTCAGGGTTGGGGGCGAACGCGGAAGGGGGGTGCAGTTATTGTCGCCAATTTACTAACGTGAGGGGATAGCCGAGCTGCTGGATGCGTTGATAGTGCGAGGTATTGCCGGTCGCCAGCTCAAGACCGTGCGTCAACGCGACGGCGGCGATCATCGGGTCGGCCTGCCCAATCCGCTGCCCGGTGCGTTCGAGGTCACCCCAAATGCGGCCAGCAAGCTCGGCCGCCGGTTGTCCGAAATCGAGCACCTCCTCGACGGCAACATAGGTGAGCAGATCGGCGATTTTCTGGCGCCGCTGCACCTGCTGGAAGCCCTTGACCATCTCCATGACGGTGATCACGGAAAGGGTGAAGACGCCATACGTCTGGCGGTAGGACCGGGCGTTGCCAACAACGGTGAGATTCAGAGCCCGGAGGATTTCTGAGTAGATGTCAGTGTCGAGGAGCGTCTTACTCATCCGGCGGGAGCCTTAACGTCCGTGTCTCGCGGCTGTTCATGATGCCCTGGGTGATCTGTTCGAGGAGCTCGGCGTCGTCGCGCATGGCCCCAATTGACCCCATGCCGGATGGCTTGGCCTTGCGCTGCTCTTCGTGACGCTGGCTGAGGTACGCCCGCACGGCGGCGGCGACCATGTCGTCTTCGCTGGCGAAATGCCCGCTCAGCACTTCCGCACGGACGGAGCTTTCCAGATCCCTGGGTAAATTGATGGTCATAGCACGATTCTCCTTTACGTTCTTTAGCCTAGCATACTCCGATGGTTATGCCAAGGTTTGTCTGTGAGCCGCGGGACATGCGGCGATTGGTCGTTGATTTTCTGCGGGAGAAGCTAGCCCAGCCGATGTTCATACGTCGAGAGCTTTTGAGCGGTGCCCTGATCGCTGCGGAGCGGGTAGAGTTGAGACTTCGAGTGGGCCCGCTTCTAGCGACTGCGACTGCGAGATTTCACGAGGAAGGCCCCTTCGAGGTGCGTGCGCGAACCAGTCATGTAGCGCTCGAGAACGCTTCGGTGTCCGGGGCGGCTGGTACCTCTGTGCCCAGAGTGTCTCATCAAACGGCCGCTGCTGAGACCGCGCGTGCAATTTCAATCGAGAAGTGGCCCATTGCAGAGTGGCCCAGGGCCGTGGGTCATTCATAGAATGGATGCCAGCGACAACTCGCTTGCGAACTCCCGTCGAAAGAATGCTTCCATGGATCCCGATCGAAACCTGTTGTTTGGCGTGATCTGCATGCAAGCCGGACTCATCGACGCTGCGCAATTCGTCGAGGTGTGCTCGCATTGGGCATCTAGAAAGGATGTCGCGCTCGGCGACCTGCTCACGGAACGCGGCTGGATCAATGAGACCGACCGATCACACGTTCTATATCTCCTGGAACGGAGAGTGGAAAAGCACGCCGGTGATGTACAGGCCGGTTTGGCTAGCGTTCCGGCAGCTATCAAGCGTTCACTTGCCGACATCGGTGATGCAGACATTCAGAAGTCACTGGCGCACTGCGCGTCCAACAACCAGGGTGTCGCCGAGACGGTCGTCTTCACGGTGCCGCCATGTGTGCCAGAGTCGGGCGAGCGGTACGAGTTACTGGCACTCCATGAGGTAGGTGGCGTCGGTCGAGTGTGGCTCGCTCAAGACAAGGACCTCGGTCGCATGATTGCGCTCAAGGAACTGAAGCCCTAGCTGGCCAATGACGCCGTGCTGCGCCAGGTTCCAACGGGAGGCGAAGATCACCGGAAGACTTGAACATCCGGGGATCGTGCCCGTCTACGACGTCGTCGCGGGATCGGACTCGGGGCGAGCGTTCTACACGATGCGGTTTGTGAAGGGTCGCACGCTGGCGCAGGCAGCACGCGAGTTCCGCGATGCTCGCGAGCGAGGTCAGACCGACATGATGACGTTTGTGGGTCTGCTGAGCGCATTCGTCGCCGTCTGCAACACCGTCGCTTATGCCCACTCGCGAGGGATCATTCATCGTGACCTGAAAGGCCAGAATGTCGTCCTTGGCGACTTCGGTGAAACCGTGGTGCTCGACTGGGGGTTCGCCAAACAACCCGACTGCGGAGACTCGGATCTTGTGCTGCCCATGCAAAATGGCCTGACTGGAGGGGGAGAGTCGGAACTTACCCTTCAAGGCCAAGCGATGGGGACTCCGGCTTACATGGCTCCGGAACAAGCCCAAGGTCAGCGGGATAGGATTGATACACTTACTGATGTATATGGTTTGGGTGCACTTTTATATTACTTATTGACAGGCGAGGCGCCATTTACAGGTTCGGACGTGGTGGAGGTGCTGCGGAAGGTCCAGACCGAGGAGCCGATCCCGCCACGGCAACTCTGGCCCGACGTACCTGTGACCCTCGAGGCTGCCTGTCTGCGGGCCCTGTCCAAGGAACCCTCGGCTCGATTTACCTCCGCCGGAGAACTGGCACATGCCGTCGAGCAGTGGCAAGAGGTCCAGAGACGAGAGGCGATCGAGGCGTTACGCGAGTCCGAGGAGCTCTACCATTCACTCATGGAATGCGCTTCATTGAATGTGTGGCGCAAGGATCTGGAAGGTCGTTTCACGTTCGCGAACGAGGGATACTGTAAATCGACAGGACTAACTCATGAGCAAATGATCGGAAAAACCGACCACGACATGTTTCCTCCAGAGCTTGCTGCCAAGTATCGACGGGACGACGAACAAGTTCACAAGACCGGGCATACACTGCGGATAGTCGAACCGGTTCCTTGGGCCGGAGAGGGACGTGTATTCGAAGTGATCAAGATCCCGATCCATGATGCCCATGGACAAATCGTTGGGACTCAAGGTGTCTTCTGGGATCCTGCATCATGGAACCGCATGCCGGGACGCTCAAGCAAACAAGAGTCTGACGTGACATAAAGACATAAAGGCTGCTTATCCAACGGTCGATCGTTCGCGGTAGAGCCGAAGCAATTCGTGTCGGTTCATCATTTCGGGCTGAACGAAAATGAACTGAAAGCGAGGTTCCCGCCCCTTCGTCTTAGCCCCGGTTCGCGAGCCCGAAAAGAAGGTGTCCGGACTGCGATCAGCACCAGCTGAAGCGATCGAACGATTACTGGTCGCTCACCCAACAGGGGGCTCTGGCCTATCGCGCGGGGAGATTCGATGAGGCCGCAAACTTGTTCGAGCGGAGCCTGAAATCCGACACCCGGCCGGGCATTGCCATACTCAACTGGCTCTGGCTATCGATGGTCGAAACCCGCCGGGGACATCCTCAGGAAGCAGTGACCTGGTACAACAAGGCGTCAACGTGGGTGGACCAGACCTCGAACGGAACGGCCGCCTACCGCCAGAACGTGAATCGAGATGTCGATGGTCTGCACGTGCACAACTGGCTCGAAGCGCTGATTCTCCGTCGCGAGGCCAAAACGTTGATCGGACGAAAATAAAGCAAACGGCGACATCCATCGGCCGTCGTTTTGTACCTCGGGGGGACTGGACACCGTTAGAACTTTTTTTCGCCGCCATCCTGGGCTGGGAAGCTCGCTTGCGGCGGATCGTCAGTCGTCAAGTAGGGCGTGGTCGTCCGTAACGATAAAGCTCAGCAGCCGCGGCCGCTGAGTGACCTGTGAACAACGAAAAACCTAAATGCGGCCCCGGACTGCTGCAGCACCTGGTTCGGCGTCTTGGTCTGGTCCGCAGCGCCGCAGGTCGAACTCCGGCGGACACTGCTCGGCCGCAGTCAGGCGACAACCCGAATCCAACAACGACGCCGCAGCGGGCCCGACATAGAACGCCTGAATCTTGGCGAAGTGCTTCCGGATCGCAGCATCGAAGGCTCGCTGTAGCCGCTGAGCTACCTTCGTCTTGTAAGCGGTCCGAACCTCGCCTTGGAGGAGGACGTTCTCCTTGAACAACCCACCGTGCCGAAGGACTGTGCTGTCCGGGTTAGCGAGCTGATCGACCGACCAACGATCCTTGCCTTCGTCTCGGGACAATTGGCGCAAGACCACCTCGGTGCCAGCCTCCGTGACGAGGTACGCGGGGCCACCCACGGCCGACTCGAACGGCTGCGGCTGGAACAGGGTGGGTAGCTTCCGAGCCGTGCGGTAGTGATCCGCTCTAGGCTCGTGGATGTGATCAAGCGGCGTATACACGACCGCGTGCTTGGCCTCGACGCTCAGCAGCACCGGAAGCAGGTCGTCGGCTGTCGCGAAGAAAAACGCCATCCGCCCTCCGCCGCCGAGCTTGTGGTTATGTTCCAAGACCTCGTGGATAATAGTGGACCCGCAACGGCTCTTCAATGACCGAACTCCTCGTTACATCAGCAACAAAGGGACGAATTCTGTCGCGCAAATTGTCCTGCAGTTTTTGCCCAGAGGAACGGTTCACCTCCGTCCGAACTGGCGACGGGATTTGAACTACGCCGCGTGCGGCAAGCACGGGCTTCCGCAGTGAAGGAGGAAAGGAAGGATATGACGGTTAGACGGATGGACAACGTCCTCATCGTTGTCGACGATCTCGCGGCCGCCAAGGCGTTCTTCATCGAACTGGGCCTCAAGCTCGAGGGGGAGACGACAGTCGAAGGGCCTGTGGTCGGGAGACTGATCGGGCTCAAGGATGTCCGGGCCACCCTGGCGATGATGCGGACTCCCGATGGGCAGGGAATTGAGCTGGATAAATTCCACATGCCCAATGCGATCAGGTTTGGGCCCGTGGATGCGCCAGTGAACACGCTGGGTATCCGTCGCGTCATGTTCTCCGTCGATGACATCGACGCTGTCGTCGCGCGCATGCGCGCCCACGGAGCCGAGCTCATTGGCGAAATGCAGTACGAGGACACATACCGGCTAGCCTACATCCGCGGGCCTGAGGGCATCATTGTCGCGCTTGCCGAGCAGCTCGGCTAAGGCGTGCCCGGCGTATCACCGTGCGCTGCAGTGAACACGGCCATCGCGCCACAGTTGCAATCCAAGCGTCGCGCGGGCCGGGTCGCTGAGCTTTGGTCGTTCGGTCATTTCCCATCCGCCAGCCTGCCAATCAATTGCTGCAAGCAGGCTTTCCAGCCGCGGACCCCGGCCAGAAAAAGTTCTAACGGCGTCCAATCGCCCCGACTATTGCAGTGGCATACCAATCACATTGCATTGAAGTTGTACACTTGATCTGCGAATTATATCGTTACTGCCGCGCAAGAATTGCTCGGTCAATTTCGCGCGCCTGAATTCGCTCCAACTCTTTGAGAGGTTCGTAAGATCGGCGGTTGAGGCGTCATCCATGGTCGCTTAAATTCGCCATAAGCCCGTTAGATCATCACAAGCTAGCCCGCTGCAGGAGCACGTAATGCGACCCCTTCGATATACCATCAACGTCACATTGGACGGGTGCTGCGACCATCGTGCAATACCCGCGGACGAAGAATTGCATCGTCACGCGATCGAGAACCTCAACCGGGCCGATGCCCTCCTCTTTGGCCGGGTGACGTACGAAATGATGGAGGCGGCGTTCCGGCCGCCGGCGGGGACGGGAGCGAGGGATGATTGGATGGAACCCTTTGCCCGGACAATCGACGCGGCAAAGAAGTACGTCGTGTCGAGCACCCTGGACGGGGTCGATTGGAACGCGGAACTCGTGCGCGGGGATCTGAGGGCGGCCGTTCAGCAGCTCAAGCGGGAGTCGGGTAAGGGACTGCTCGTGGGGGGCGTGAAGCTCCCGCTGGCGCTCACGGAGCTGGGATTGATCGATGAGTACGAATTCGTGGTGCAACCCAGGCTAGCGGGCCACGGGCCGACGTTGTTCGCGGGGCTATCGAAGCATGTCGACTTGAAGCTCCTGAGCCGGCTGGAGTTCGGCTCGGGGGCGGTGGCGATGCGGTATGAGCCGAGAAGGTAGCCATCAGCACTAAAGTTTACGCTTCCCCAGGTCGTCTGGTCTTTCTTGGATAGGGCCGGTCGCGGTCGCCAGGCCGTGTTGCACAAGCCGAAGCCACACGGTGGGCAGTTGCTTGCGTTGAGCGTTTCCTCGCAGGCTTTGCTCGGTCAATTCTCGCGCCTGAATCGGTCGCAACGCATCGACAAATTGGCAATTTCGGTCATTGACGAGCTGACGGCGGCCGCTTATTCTTCGTGCAATTTGGTTAGAGAATCACAAGTTCGGCCAAAAGCATTCGACATTCTCCACGTCAGGAGGTGGACCTCATGAACTACGCCGAAACGATCCTACCCGAGTTCGACCGGGAGATGGCGAACACGCGGAAGGTGCTGGAGCGTGTTCCCGAGAACAAGCTGGATTGGCAAGCCCATCCCAAGTCCCACACGATCGGCTGGAACGCCAACCACCTCGCCGAGATTCTGGGCTGGGTTGAAGGGATGCTCACGGCGCCCTCGTGGGACTTCGCCCCGATCGGAGGCGAACCCTATCAGTCCCCGAAGCTGACGAGTCGTCAGGAGATCCTCGACCTGTTTGATCGGAACGTCGCCGCGGCCAGGAAGGCGATTGCGGCCGTGAAAGACGACCAGATGACGCAGCCGTGGTCGCTGCTCAAGGCGGGAACACCGCTCTTCACCATGCCGCGAGCGGCCGTGATTCGGGGCTTCGTCCTCAACCATCTGATCCACCACCGCGCGATCTTGTGCGTCTATCTCCGCCTGAACAACATCCCTGTTCCCGGGATGTATGGCCCGTCAGGGGATGAATAAAGGCCGAAGCGCAGCCGGGCGTGGGCGACAGGTGGCCCAACACACTCCTGCTGCTTCGCCAGTGCCCTATTGAGTAGCCGCCGGCGAAGCAGCGGTTTCACCTGGCCGCGGGGCATTAAGGTATTTCGAGGTTCAACGTTTCATCGACCGCCGCGGTGGGTGAACGGTGTCGTTACGGCTGGCAGGCATTTGATTCCCGGGCAAGTCTTCGACGCATTTCAACTTCCCGGAGCCCGACGCCGTCCAGCAATAGTTCTGACGGTGTCTTGTCGCCCCGTCGCTGGAATACGTGTTGGGCAGCAGGACGGTCACCTACAATTGGCCATGCCACATTCGCGTCAGCTTCAACTGCGATTAACGGAGGCCTCATGAGCGATCATCCGACGGGGCTGGGCGGCACGTGCAGCGCCCGCTTCGACGCCCTGCGCGAGCTGTTCGCCGCCAAGCTCGAGTCGGGGGAAGACCTCGGTGCCTCGCTCGCCTTCAACATCGACGGCGAGATGGTGGTCGATCTGTGGGGCGGCTGGGCCGACGAGACCCGTACCATACCGTGGACCGAGGACACGATCACCAACGTGTTCTCCACCACCAAGAGCGTGACCTCGCTCGCCGCGCTCGTGCTGGTCGATCGCGGCGAACTTGACCTCGACGCGACCGTCGCCAAGTACTGGCCCGAGTTCGCGGCCAACGGCAAGGCGGGGATCAAGGTTCGCCAGTTCTTATCGCACACCTCAGGCGTATCGGGCTGGGAGCAGCCGATCACCCTCGAGGACATGTACGACTGGGACAAGTCGACCGCCCTGCTGGCCGCGCAGGCGCCCTGGTGGGAACCCGGGACGGCCTCGGGCTACCACGCGCTGAACTACGGGCACCTGATCGGCGAAGTGATCCGGCGCATCACGGGCCAGCGCCTGGGTGAGTTCCTTGCCGCGCACCTTGCGGGGCCGCTGGGTGCCGACTTCCACATCGGCCTATCGCCTTCGGAGTTCCATCGCGCTGCCAACGTGGTGCCACCGCCAGCGGCGCCGGCGCCGGCCGAGCCGATGCAACCGGACCCCAACAGCGTGGCGTTCAAGTCGATGAGCAACCCGGTCATGACCCCGGAAACGACCTGGACCGAAGGCTGGCGGTGCGCCGACATCGGTGCGGCCAACGGCCACGGCAATGCCCGCGCACTGGTGCGCCTCCAGTCGGCGGTGGCCTGCGGCGGCGAGGTCGATGGCGTCCGGCTCCTCTCGCCCAAGACGATCGACCGGATCTTCGAAGTGCAAAGCCACGGGGTCGACCTCGTGATCGGCATCCCGAGCAAGTGGGGCCTCGGTTATGGCCTGTTCCCGGAAGGCCGGGGGTGTGCCTTTGGCGGTTACGGCGGTTCGCTCGTGGTTATCGACGCGGATCGCCGCATGACCTTCGCCTACGTGATGAACAAGATGGCGCCGGGCGGCGGGACCATCGCAGCGGCGCTGGCCGAGCGGGTGTCCGAGATCGTGAAAAGCTAAGCGACGTGCTCGACAGGCTCTCCATCATCCAGCCGCCGACGCGGGTGGGCTTGGCGCCACTGCGTGTCACCGGCTCACCGCTCGCAGGGTCCTCAGGGCGCCGCTCCAGGCAATGAGTTGATCGAGCATCTGGTTAACGGATTTCTCATGGTGCGCGGCCGGCTTGAGCTTTGTGTAAATCTCGAACAACACGTTCAGGCGGAACTCGGATTCCCGACTGTGCAGATCATCGAGAGCGATCGGATTGTGCTTCGGTGAAGAAAATGCCGTAGAAAGCCGCGCGGAACTGCCAGTAAACGACGAACCAGAGAACCGTTACCACGAGACCAGGCACAATCCCGCCCGGATCCATCAGCGCATGGAAAAGCAGAATGTTGACAATCAATGGCCCAGCGATTGTCAATGCCAATGGAACGGTTCGTCGAAAGAGAAACAACACTCCCGCGATCAGTTGCAGTCCAAAAACAAACACCAAGTAGTGAGACGCAATCATGACCGTGAAATACTGGCCGGCCATCTCGGACGGCGGCGGCGGCTGCGGGATAAAATGCAGAAAACCGTTCAAACCGAAGACGATGAAGACGAGCGCGAGCAAGTATCGCGCGATGATGGAAGCGATCTTCATAAAGCTCTCCTTCTTGGCCTGGGTTCTTCATGTCATGATACTTGGCGCCGGTGGATTCAAGTTGCCTTTACCGGGAAATTCGCTCGGGCCCACGCCGAGAAGCTGGTCGGTTGCCGGCCCGCTATTTTGTTTGCGAGCGCAATTCGGTCATGCGAATCCGAACCCAGGTAGGTGTGCGATTGGAAGTAACTCAACATCTCTCCGATCTCGGCGGCGCCGGGGAAGTGCGAAGCGAAAACGTCCTTTGGGACTTGCTTGAATGAGAATTCGTGACCCTGTCGATTCAGCGTGTCAACGATTTCTTTGAAGCTCAGAAAGTCACCGACGAGGGGCAGATACTCGCCATTGCCTGCTTCACTTGTGTGTACGAATGCTCCGGCGACGAGGTTGCCAAGTTCGCGAACGTCGCCCATGTGAATGCAACGCAGCTCTGGATCAAGAGGAAGAGCCCAGCCCACGGATCCGTCTGCCTGCTTATGCGGAGCAGAAACGCCCACAAGATTCTGATAGTAGAAAGGCGCGATGACGAACGTGTGATGCACAAACCCGGCTTCCTTCACGATCCGATCGATCTTGGCCTTGCCGGTAAAGTGGGGAACCTTGAACCTGCCGCCGCTGATCGCTTCGACATCCGGCAGCGTTGAGCAAATAAAGTGTTTGACGCCGGCTTCCTTGGCAGCACGTATCGCCGCGGTTGCCTGCTTGAACTCGTCCGTGCCTGGTCCCCAGAAATTGGTGACCAGAAAAACGCCATCTGCCCCGGCAAAGGCAGCATTGAGGGTTTCCGGCCGGTCCAGATCTGCCTGGACGACCTCCTCGGCGAGCTGGCGATGCTTGCCTGGATTGCGGCTCAAAGCGCGGACCTTGAACTGGCCGCTGGCTTGCAGGGCACGCACAACTCCGCCTCCCTGCTGTCCCGTTGCGCCGATCACGGCGATCAGTTTTCGATCGCTGGGTGACATGTCTATTCCTTTCTATTCCTTGCCCTTGTGTCGTTCGACGCTTGCGCTGGAACTTGCCCTGGCACCGATCCGGCCAGTTGCATTGTCAATGCATCGTATGGCCCAGCTCCATTGAAGTCAATTATCTTGAGCTCAATATAATTGATCTGATGGTATAGTAAAGGGATTGATTGGGTAACTTCCCCGAAAATTGAGTAACTTCCATGAAGAAAGACACTCCGGCACCGGTGCATACCTGGCTGGTGATGATGAAGGCCATGCGAGCCATCACGCGATATGCCCAGGCAAACCTTGAAGAAACCGGCTTGGGGCTTTCGGATTTCGCCGTCCTCGAGGCCTTGCTTCACAAGGGACCGCTACCCGTCAATGTGATCGGTCCGAAAGTCAATCTGACGCCCGGATCGATCAGCGTGGCAGTCGACCGACTTGTCTCCAAAGGCTTGGTGAGCCGCGCCGAATCCTCCCAGGACCGCCGGGTTCGTATCGTGGCTTTGACCCCCCACGGAAAATCCGTCATCACGCCGATTTTCCGCGCACGTCGAGACGATGGAGAAAGTGTTCGCAGGACTTTCGCGTCAGGAACTGCGACAACTCGAACAGCAATTGAAGCGCGTGGGAAAACAAGCCGAATCGCGCTTTGACCGAAGCGTTGCAACAGGTCGCACTGGTCGATAGGCGCGTCCGAGTACAGGCCTTCCGGCCACAGGGTATCGTGTGTCGAGCGCCACGGGTTCGGGCCCCGAGCCTATGGGCAAACGAGCGATGCGTGCGCTCCTCAAGGCTCTGGAGGCTGTGGTCCGGGGCGACCGGGTGGAATCGGGCCGGCCGGTGTGTGAAAATGCCCGAAGGAACCACACTTTCGCATCGCGTGCGGAGACGCCACCATGCAAACGCGAACGCCTCTGAACGCCGCGGCGCAGCCCGATGGCTGGCGCGCTCCTTGGCTGGCTAGCGGCCTCGGTCCGGCTGGCCAGCCCTCTTCAAGCCGCGGACAAACCAGCGGCAAGCGCCGGACTCGACCGCACCGTGCGCCAGGTGTTCGCCCTGGCCAACCAGCACAGGCGCTGGGAGCTGCAATGACCTGGCCCGACGCTTAGATGAGCAGCGGGCCGCCGCGGAGCTGCGCGAGGGGCTGGTGCCGGCGCCGGCCAGCAGCGCCTCCGGTCTCACCCCGGACGGCCGCCGCATGCTCCGGGCGATCGGCGAGCTGCCGGAGGACGAGCGGGAGGTCTTCGACCTGGTGCGGATCCAGGGGATGACGCAGGCGGAGGCCGCCGAGGTGCTCGGCGTCTCGGCGGTGACGGTGAAGCGACGGTTGAGCCGCGGCCTGCGGCTGCTGGCAGATGCAACTGGCCGACCTCCGCCCGGGCGAGAAGCCGCCGGACGCGATCTAGGTGCATACCGGCAGGGAGTGGGTTCTCTGGGTGTCGGAGTCCCGGCACGCAGCCGCCTCGAGGAGCCCAGTCATGGCTGTCGATTCGCGGGTGCAACAACTGCTCGACGAGATCGGCGACTCCGGGTGTACTCCGGAGGAGGTCTGCGCCGCTTGCCCCGAGCTGCTGCCCGAGGTCCGCCGGCGCTGGCTGCGGATGTGTGCCGTCGAGGCGGAGCTCGATGAGCTGTTTCCCACGCCGGGGCCCGACCCCTGCCCCGGCGCCGATACCCCCGTCCCCTGGCATACGGGCGCCGAGTTGCCGCAGATACCCGGCTATGAGGTGGAGGCCCTCCTCGGCCGCGGGGGCATGGGCCTGGTCTACAAGGCCCGGCACCTCCGACTCAACCGCTTCGTCGCCCTCAAGATGCTGATCACCGGCGCGTACGCCGGGCCGCACGAGCGGGCGCGGTTCCAGCGGGAGGCGGAGGCGGTCGCCGGCCTGCGGCACGCCAACATCGTTCAGGTCCACGACGTGGGCGACCACGAGGGGTGGCCGTACTTCACGATGGAGCTGCTCGAGGGGGGCAGCCTGGCCCAGGCCCTGGCGGGCACGCCGCAGCCCGCCCGCCAGGCGGCCGCGACCTTGGCCACGCTGGCCGAGGCTGTGCAGGTGGCGCACCAGGGCGGGATCGTGCACCGCGATCTGAAGCCGGCCAACATCCTGCTCACGGCCGACGGCACGCCCAAGATCGCCGATTTCGGGCTGGCGCGGCACTTCGACGGAGAGCCGGCCCTGACCCTGAGCGGCGCTCGGATCGGGACTCCCAGCTATATGGCACCTGAGCAGTTTATTGGGAAGGCGGGAACGATCGGGCCAGCCGCGGACATCTACGCGCTCGGCGTCCTGCTCTACGAGATGCTCACCGGAAGACCGCCGTTCCGAGGCGAGACTGCTTCGGAGACGGAGCGGCAGGCGATCCATGACGAGCCCGTCTCCCCCTCGCGATTAAACCCGAAAGTACCCCGCGACCTCGAGACGATCTGCCTGAAGTGCCTGCACAAAGATCCGCAGCGGCGGTATGCCAGCGCTTCCGCTCTCCTGGAAGATCTCCAGCGGTTCCAGCGAAATGAGCCCATTGCGGCGCGGCCGCCCGGCCTTGCGGAGCGCGCTGCCAAGTGGGTGCGCCGACACCCGACTCATGCGGCAATTCTGGCGGCAAGCCTGGTAGTGGCCATCTTGCTCGTTGGCGGGGGCTTCTGGCTGGCGTTGCAGCAGGCACACCGGCGGAATGGGGTAGAAACGGACCTCACGGAACTGGCGCGCCTGCAGGGGAGTGCCCGTTGGGCGGAAGCGCGGGCCGCGCTTTGGCGGGCTGAAACCTGGTATCAGGGTGGCGGACCTGACGACTTGCGCCTGCGCATTGCGCAGGCTCGTCGCGATCTCAACCTCGTCATCAAGCTTGACACGATCCGCCTCGAGCGTGCAACCCGGGGCGAACTGGCATTCTACAAGGCCAGGGCCAATAGCGAGTATCTCACGACGTTTGAAAGTGCCGGATTGGGAACGAGTCGCGGCCCGCCTTCGCGAGTGGCTTCCCTCATCAACGCGTCGGCTGTGCGCGGAGCGTTGGTGGACGCAGTCTGTGACTGGGCGCTCTGTGCCGGCGACGAGGAACAGCGGAACTGGCTGCTGGAAGTGGCGCGGCAAACGGACAACGGTTCACAGGGGTGGCGCGATCGAGCCCTCGATCCGGCCGCATGGCATGACGTCAGGGCGCTGGCGGAACTGGCCCGAACCGCCCCGGTGGCCGACGAATCGGTCTCAGTGCTGCTGTCACTGGGGCAGCGGCTGTGGGGCATGGGAGGGGATGCCGCCATGTTTCTACGGCACGTCCAGGCGGCGAATCCCGCCGACTTCTGGGCCAACTTGATCGCGGGCAATGCCCTCGTTTATACGTCGCCCCACGAAGCCGCCGCCTATTACCGGGCGGCGCTCGCCAGCCGACCGCAGGCCGCAGTGGGCTACTGTGCGGTCGGCGCAGCCGTGAGGTTCGAGCACTATTCCGACCTGGCAACCGATTACTATCGCAAAGCGATTGAACTCGACCCGGGTTACGTGCCGGCATACAACAACCTCGGCGACGTTCTGCGCGACCAGGGGAAGCTGGACGAGGCCATCGACTACTACCGCCGGGCCGTACAACTCGATCCTGAGTATTTGTGGGCACACCTCAATCTGGCCCATGCTCTGCGAAGCAAGGGCCAGTTTGACGAGGCGCATGACCAGTTTCTCGACGCGTTGCGAGTCGACCCGGAGAACTGGCCGGCCCAGGAGGCCATCCGAACCCACTTGCTGCGAAACGGCCGGGGACGCGAAGCCCGGCTGGTCTGGCAGAAGGCGCTCAAATCCAACCCGGTCGAGCACTCGGCCTGGTTTGGTTATGCCGAGCTGTGCCTGTTCCTCGAAGAAGAGGATGAGTACCACCGCGCCTGCCGAGATCTCCTCGAACGCTTCGCAGCGGTGAATGACCTCATCGTCGCGGAGCGCGTTGGCCGCACTTGTCTGCTCCGGCCGGCTTCAGATGACGAGTTGCGGAGGGGAGTCGCCCTGGTCGATCTTGCCGTCGCTGCCAGAGAATCGGCGCCCGAGTGGGCTCATCCGTACTTTCTCTTCGCCAAAGGCCTTGCGGAATACCGGCAGAATCGGCTGGAAAGCGCGATGACGGTGCTGAGCGGACCGGCGTCAACCGTCATGGGGCCGTCTCCCCGTCTGTTGATCGCCATGGCTCAGCACCGTCTGGGTCAAACGCAGACAGCGCGCCGAACCCTGGCGGCAGCAGTCGGGACTTTCGACTGGAGCGTGCAACTGGCGGATCAGCGCGATTTCATGATCTGGCATATCTTCCGCCGCGAAGCCGAATCTTTGATCCTGCCCGACCTTCCGGCCTTCCTGCAGGGAAGCTATCAGCCACAGGACAATGACGAGCGGCTGGCTTTGATGGGGATCTGTCAGTTCAAGGACCTGCGCGTCGCCATGGCCAGGTTGTATGCCGCGGCCTTTGCCGACGATCCAGGTCTGGCAGACGACCTGCAGGCTGGTCGCCGGTACAGCGCTGCGTGTTCCGCGGCACTGGCTGGTTGCGGAGCCGGCGCGGATGGTCAGGGGATGAGTGCGGAAGAACGACGCCACTGGCGCGACCAGGCACGAGAGTGGCTGCGCGCCGATCTGGCCGCGTGGGACAGGAGGATTGGGGACAGCGCTGCAACGGACGGAGCGCTGGTGGCGAAGCTGATGACTTGGCGGGTGGACCCCGCGCTGGCCGGACTGCGCGAGCGGAGATCCCTCGAATTATTGCCAGCCGACGAGCGGGAGGCATGCCTCACGCTCTGGAATGAGGTCGATGCGCTCCTGAATCGCACTCGGACCCCTCATTAGAAACGGAAAATCAGGGCACCAGACCAGTAGGTCAGGCTCCGCCTGACGCAGCCACGGCTCATTCTCAATGAAATCAGTGCACAGAGACTTACTTCAACTGCCATAGGGAAATCCTGCGACGCCGAGCTCGGTGGCGACTGCGTCGAGGGCGTGCTGGGCGACGCTCGGGTCTACCCGACCGTCGGAGGTGAAGTATGGGCCGATGTAGCGCTCGTAGTATCGCTCGACTTCATCACGGGTCAGCCGGCCGAGGAACGAGGCGATGTAGTCGACGGCCAGCTGGGGTTGTTCTGCGATCGTGAGAAGGGCTCGCTGGTTGGCCCGCACGAGCGCCTGCAGCGCCGGGTTGTCGAGCGGGATACGAGTGGGGTCCACGGCGATCCCCACGGTGGGGATCTGGAAGTGGTCGCCGACCCAGGACAGGACCGAAAAGCCCTCCTCAGCGGCGACCTGTTCGGGCGCCAATGTGCTGCCCACGTAGGCCGCATCGATCGAACCGTCGCGAAGGCCCCGCAGATCCATCTGGTAGTCACCCGGGGCTCGAACGACGCACTGCAGGTCGCGATCGGGGTCGAGACCGTGCGTGCGCAGCACGATCCGCGCGAAACAGCCGGGTGCGGTGCGGGGTGCGTGGATCGCCAGTCGGCGCCCGCGAAGATCATCCATGGATTTCAGCTCGCCACGCCCGAGGAACCAGAACAACGGACGATGGGTGTTGACGGCCAGCACCTTCCATGGGATGCCGTCGGTCAGCCGCGACAACAAGGCCCGGCCCAAACCGATGGTTGCGCCACCGCGCAGGCGCTCGGTCTCCCACTTGATTCCGTCGCGGACGGCGACGTGGACACCTTCATCGTCGAAATATCCCTCCTGATCGGCCACATACGCGATCAGTTCCTCGTGGATACCACGCCCAACGTAGGTCAGATCGATCGTGTGCAAGGGCGGAATCGCCTTTCTCTCAATCTCGGACGGTGCGCTTGCGCTCGCTGCGTTCAGTCCATTGCAAGGCCGCCGTTGACCGGAAGGTAGTGGCCGGTGGTGAAACCGGAATCCTCACTTGCCAGAAATGCCACCGTCCTGGCGACATCGTCGGGACGGACCAGCCGCCCTTTCGGCGTGGCCGCGGCGAGCTCGCGCATCCGCTCGGTTGTCAATTGCTCGGTCACCCTGGTTCCCTCCACCGTGGCCGGTGCGACGAGGTTGGCGGTGATCCCGTGCGGCGCCAGCTCCAGAGCGATGTACCGCACGAACTGGTCCAGGGCCGCCTTGGCCGTGCCCAGCGTGATCATCCCCTCACGCGCACGGCGCGAGAGCCCGGTACTCAGATAGATCAGCCGACCAAATCCACGCGAAACCATTCCCGGCACAATGGCCTTCGTGGTCAGGAACGCGGCATGCAGCTCGCTGTCCAGCTTGCCGCCGAGCTGCTCCCAGGTCAGGTCGGCGAAGGACGTGATGGCGAACGGCGTGAGTGCGTTGTGCACGAGCACGTCCGTTCCACCCCACCGCTTGTCGATTTCATCGACCATGGCGGTGACGTCGTGAGGCACGGTGACGTCGGCTTTGATCGCCACGGCTTCGCCGCCGGCCGCGACGATGGTCGCCACCACCTCCTCGGCCTGTGGTGCACTGGCGCGGTGGTTCACGACCACCCGGTACCCGTGTTTGGCCAGTACCAATGCGGTCGCCGCGCCGATTCCCCGGCTGGCTCCCGTGATCAGGGCGACTCGTGCCATCGTGATTACCTCTGGATCTTCTCCGTCATCTGATGGTCTCTGTCCTGGCGCGTCTTGTTTTATCAACATACGCAGGTATTATTTGAATCGCAACCGTATGCAGCCAGTTTCGCTCGGACGCGTACTGGGAAGGAACGGCTGGTCAGCGGGGTGTATAATGCGCGTTCGGGGCCCCCGGGCGAGTCCCAGGATCACGCGGTCGACGCTCATCCAGGAGATCACGACGGAGAGAGAGCACGCTTCACGAGGAGGTAGCACATGGAGCCGCGACGACTCGGCAAGCAGGGTTTGACCGTCTCGGCGATGGGACTTGGCTGCATGGGTATGAGCGATGCCTATGGGCCGGCAGACGAAGCCGAGTCGATCGCGACCATCCACCGGGCCCTGGAACTGGGGATCAATCTTCTCGACACGTCGGACGCCTACGGTCCGTTCACCAACGAGGAGCTTCTCGGCAAGGCGATCCGCGGCCGGCGCGACCTGGTGAGGGTGGCCACGAAGTTCGGCTTCGTGCGCGACTCGGAAAAGAGCTGGCAGGGCATCGACGGCCGGCCGGAGCACGTGCGCGAGGCGTGCGAAGGCTCGCTCCGACGGTTGGGGATTGATCACATCGACATCTATTACCAGCACCGTGTCGATCCGAAGGTCCCGATTGAAGAGACCGTCGGCGCGATGGCGGAGCTGGTGCGGCAGGGCAAGGTGCGTTACCTCGGCCTGTGCGAGGCGGCGCCCGCGACCATCCGCCAGGCGCACGCCGTACACCCGATCTCCGCCCTGCAGACCGAGTATTCGCTGTGGAGCCGCGACCCGGAGGATGAACTCATCCCCACCGTCCGGGAACTGGGCATCGGCTTCGTCGCGTACAGCCCGCTCGGCCGCGGTTTCCTCACCGGCCAGTTGCGACGCTTCGAGGATCTGCCACCGGACGACTGGCGTCGCCGCAGGCCGCGGTTTCAGGGAGAGAACTTCCAGAAGAACCTGGAACTCGTGGACCGGGTGAAGGAGATCGCCGCCACGAAGCAGGTGACGCCGGCCCAGCTAGCCCTCGCGTGGCTCCTGGCCCAGGGGGAGGGCATCGTTCCCATCCCTGGCACCAAGCGCCGCAAAAACCTGGAGGAGAACGTGGCCGCGCTCGGGATCGCCCTGACGCGCGAGGACCTGCAGCGGATCGACGAGGCAGCACCGAAAGGCGCGGCCAGCGGGGAGCGCTACGAGGACATGAGCGCGGTGAACCGCTGAACCGCCGGCCCGCTGTCCCCACTTCGGTAATGAGGCCGGTGGCCTGCTCGCAGGCGATGATGCACGCCGCAGACGCGGATACAGGACGGCACCGGCCTTCACCGAAGTTCTCCATAAACGTTGCGGGGGAAAACCATGAGCGACACGCGGAAGACAGTGATCGTGACCGGGGCCTCGCAAGGGATCGGCGCGGGGATCGTGCGAGCGCTCGTCGCACGGGGCGACAACGTCGTTGCAACTTCACGGAAAGTGACGCAATCCACCGAGGTCGCGGCTTCCGACCGCGTGGCACTGGTGGACGGCGAAATCGGCGATCCGACGACTGCCGCCAAGGTCGTCGAGACGGCGCTGACGCGCTTCCGGTCGATCGACGCGCTGGTCAATAACGCCGGCATCTTTTTCACGAAGCCGTTCACGGACTACACGGTCGAGGACTTCAGGTTGCTCGTCTCGACGAACCTCGAGGGGTTCCTGTACGTCACCCAGCTTGCCGTCAAGCAGATGCTGGCGCAGCAGACCGGCGGGAGCATCGTCACGATCTCGGCGGCCCTTGCCCGCAACCCGATCCGGGGTATCACGGCGGCGGTGCCGATGATCACCAAAGGCGGCCTGGAAACGGTCACGCAGCACCTGGCACTGGAGTACGCCAAGGACGGGATCCGCGTGAACGCCGTCGCGCCCGGCATCGTCGATACGCCGATGCACCGGGGGACTCCGAAGGAGGTGATGGAGAGTCTGTCGCCCTTGGGTCGGGTCTCGACGGTCAAGGACATCGCGGACGCGGTCCTGTACCTGACCGACGCCGCGACGGTGACGGGTCACATCTTGTACGTCGACGGCGGCGCTCATTTCGGCCGCTGGTGATGGGATGGAGCGCTGGCCATGACCACCAAGGTGCGTGCTGTAGGTTGCCGGCGGCCGAGCATCCGAGACTTATTCGCCGCTGCCCCGTTCCCTGAGCGCGAGACTCATTGACTGCCAATATCTAAAGGAGAACGCGATGGCAAAGCCGTGTGAACACTTGCAGGACCTGACCGCGGCCGACTTCCCACCGCCGCGAACGCCTGGCGCCTGTGAGGAGTGCCTGAAAGAAGGCACGCGCTGGGTCGAGCTCCGGGAGTGCCACTTGTGCGGCCATGTCGGCTGCTGCGACTCCTCGCCCGGCAAGCACGCGACACGGCACTTCCATGAGGCGGGCCATCCCGTGATGCGATCCATGATGCCCGGGGCTACGTGGACGTGGTGCTACGTCCACGAGGCGGAAGGGCGCCTCGGGCAGGATGCCTCGGGTTCCTGACGGGCTCGCGAGGCCCGGCGGTTTTCTATTCTTCGAGCTAGAACGATGCGTCGGCCGACGGGACACTGAAGAGATAGGCGGGGTGTAGATGGCGCAGTTGTTGTCGGTCAACGTAGGGCATCCCCGGGAGATCGCGTGGCGCGGGCGGACCGTCTACACGTCCGTGTGGAAGGCGCCAGTGCAGGGACGCCGCCGGGTTGGGCGGCTCAACGTCGATGGCGACGCACAAGGCGATCTGCAAGGTCATGGCGGAGAACATCGCGCCATTTTTGTCTACCAGATGGATTCTTATCACTACTGGGAGCGTGAGCTGAAGCGAAGTGATTTCACGTTTCGGGCAATTCGGAGAGAACTTCACCATGGAGGGCCTGGCCGACAGCGAGGTCTGCGTCGGCGACCGCTACAGGATTGGCGGGGCGCTGTTTGAAGTAACGCAGCCGCGCGTGACCTGCTACCGCGTCGGCATACGCATGGATGAGCCCAGGATGGCGGCCTTGCTGGTCGCGCACCAGCGCCCGGGGTTCTATTTCCGTGTGCTCGAAGAGGGCGAGGTGGGCGCCGGCGACGAAGTCGTCAGAGTGGCACACGGCCCTGAGCGCATGACTGTGAGGGCGATCAATGCGCTGCTCTATCTTCCGGGGCCCGCCAAGGGAGACCTTGAGCGCGCTTTGCGCATCCCGGCTTTGAGCTCCGGTTGGAAAGGTTCATTTGAGGCACTACTTCGGCAGACGGCACAGTCCGGGCCACACACGGGGAATCCCGGACTGGCTTCGCCGGAGCAGATGGTCACGGCCACACCGGGATTCCGGCCGCTCGAAGTGGCCGGAATGGATCACGAGAGCCGCAGCGTGGTCTCGCTGGTGCTAGAGCCGGTGGACGGTCGCCCTTTGACCGTCCCCCTGCCCGGTCAGTTCGTCGTGTTGCGACTCCGTCCAGAAGCCGACGCGCCTCCGGTTTTGCGAAGCTACTCGCTGTCGGGTGTGCCGGACGCCGCCCGTTATCGGATCAGCATCAAGGAGGAACCGCACGGAATCGCCAGCACTTACCTGTGTACGCAGCTTCGGACAGGCGATGTGCTGGACGTCAGCGCGCCCGCGGCGCTTCACCCTGCAGCTCGGCGATCGTCCTATCGTGCTGTTGAGTGCTGGCGTGGGTGTGACCCCGGTGCTGGCCATGCTCCACGCGCTAGCGGCTGAGGCGTCGCCGCGCCCGGTCTGGTGGATTCATGGAGCGCGCAACGGACTGGATCATCCCTTCGGCCGAGAAGTGCGCGATTTGCTGGTCAAGCTGCCCCAGGCCCGAATCCACGTCCGGTACAGCCGTCCCGAGGCGACGGACCGGCTGGGCGCTCAATTCGATGCTGCCGGCCGGCTGACCGTCACGGTCCTCGAAGAGCTCGGCGTGCTGCGGGAATCCGATTTCTATCTGTGCGGCCCTGCTGCCTTCCTCGAGGACTTCACCGCCGGGCTCGGCGCCTGGGGCGTGGCCCGTGATCAGGTCCACGCGGAGACTTTTGGTTCAGGCAGCTCCATCACGCCGGGTGTGAAGACGGCCCCACGCAGGCTACCGCATGCGCCTGCCGGGCCGCCCGGGAAGGGTCCAAGCGTTTCATTTGCTCGTGCCGGCCTCACGGTTTCGTGGGACTCCAGGTTCCAGAGCCTGCTGGAACTCGCGGAATCCTGCGACGTCCCGACGCGCTGGTCTTGCCGGACGGGGGTTTGCCACACCTGTGAGTGCGGGTTGATTTCCGGGTCGGTGACGTATGATCCCGAGCCGCTCGAGCCTCCGGCGGACGGCAACTTGTTGACTTGTTGCTCGCGTCCCCGGGAAGATCTGGTCATTGACATCTAGCGCTCTACCGCGATGGCCGCTGGCTCTGGTCCACCTGGTTTTTATCGGAGAGGTGAAACAATGGCAGAGAGCGACAACCTTCGCTATACGAAGATAGCCCTCAACGATGGATCCGGTGCTATCCCCGCCCTCGGCTTTGGCACACTGATTCCCGACCCCATCGCAACCAGAACCGCGACCAAGGCGGCGCTGGAGGCAGGGTTTCGCATGCTCGACGCTGCGGAACGCTACCGAAATGAAACAGAGGTCGGCGAAGCGATGCAGGAGGTGTGGAAGGCGGGGAAGATCAAGCGGGAGGAAGTGTTTATCGCCACGAAACTCTGGAATAACAATCATCGTCCGGAACGCGTCAAACCGGCCTTCGAGGCCAGTCTCAAGAAACTCCAACTCGACTACGCCGATCTCTATCTCATCCACACCCCCTTTGCCTTCCAACCTGGAGACGAGCAAGACCCGAGGGATGCGAATGGCAATGTGATTTATGACAAAGCGGTGACGTTGCTGGACACATGGAGGGCGCTGGAGGGTCTCGTGGACGAGGGCAAGTGCAAGGCCATCGGATTATCCGACGTCAGCTTGGCCCAGGCGAAAGAGATCTTTGAAGCGGGGCGGATCAAGCCCGCAGTTGTTCACGTCGAATCCCATCCGTATCTCCCGCAATGGGAGCTTCTGGACTATTGCAGGAAGAATGGCATCGTGTTGCAAGCGTTCGCGGCGCTCGGGCATAGTAGCGAGCCCAAGTTGCTGGAAGATCCTGTCGTTACCACTATCGCCAAGCGAGTTAACAAGACGCCGGCGCAGGTCTTGCTGGCCTGGGCCATCCAGCGCGGGACGGCCCTCCTGACCACCTCGAAGACCCCCAGCCGGATCAAGGAGAACTTTGATGTCTCCACCCTTCCGGAAGAGGCCGTGCGGGAGATTAGCGAAGGAATCAAGTCGCGGGTCAGGTTCAATGCCGTTGTGGAGACTGGTGTTCCCGGGTTCATTCCGAGAGGAAAGGGAGGTTGAGACAGTAATGACTCCAAGGGGGCTTTCCTATGCGACCTGACCATCGTCGCCGGGGCGGTCTTTCCTGACTATGAGTTGTACGACCACAACGCGAAACGAATCGAGAGTTGACTGCTCGCGGGGACTCTTTTCTCCTCACGAGCGCGGGGGTGTGCGTCTTGTGCACTTTCGCATCGAGGTTCTGAGCCGGGGAGCGCATCGTGGGCACGCCGACTTCCGCTCCCCGGAGGTCGGCGCTCACCGGGCAGCCATTCTGCTCTACGCCTGCCCTAGCAGCGCGCCAGCTGGGTGATTTGAATGAGGTTGCCGCAGGTGTCGTTCAACCGGGCGATGGTCGAGCCGGGCACCTGGGTTGGCGCCATGGTGAACTCGGCGCCGCGCGCTTTGATGCGCTCGTAGTCCCCCTTGACGTCGTCGGAGAAGAACATGGCCGCGGGCTGGTCCTGCTGGAAAATGGCTTGCTGGTAGGCCTTGGCCGCCGGGTTGTCGTTCTGCGCCAGTTGCAGCTCGGTTCCTTCCGGGTCCTCGGGTGAGGCCACGGTGAGCCAGCGATACGGCCCCTGGCTGAAATCTGCCTTCTTGGCAAAGCCCAGCACCTCCGTGTAGAAGCGCAGAGCCTTTTCCTGATCGTCCGCGTACACGCTCGTCAGCTTGATCTTCATTGGTGTTCCCTCAAATTGCGGGGATGGTCCACGAAACCGCGCCGCCGGCTCCGCCGCCGTCGACGCCGACGTCCTGGGCTCACCCCACTGCGCCTCGAATCCCTCTCGGTCGTCTATCCTCTCGTCCCCGGCCGCTGGGCGACTTTCGACGTGTTCAGTGCCACAGCGGCGCGAATCGAGCGCCTTTTCATCGATCTCGTCGCCCTCATGGAAATCGATGGCGCGCCTGGTGTTGCCTTCGAGGCTCGAGTTGAAGAGGCCTGAAGGGTCCTTCAAGCTGGCACCCTTGGCGAAGGTGATCTTCACGACGTTCTTGTATGTCTCACCGGTGCAGATCATTCCAGCGTGATACCACACTGGTACCCCTCTCCACTTCCAGTCCTCGACCGCTTCGGGCTCGGCTTGCTTGATGAGAATTCGGATCCGAGCGAGCGTCTCGCCCCGCCAATCGCCGAGCTCCCTGATTCTCGCGTCGATCAGCTGAGAGGGAGAGTCTCCTCCTTTTGCGTCCTTCGAGCCGCTCTTCTTCTCTTTCATGGTTGCTGGTGCTTTCATCATGGTTGTCGTCGCTCGCCCGTCACCCGGAGGACGGTCGAGGGCCGGCTGTGCCTGATCAGGCGCTTGCCTGCGTGGCCTGCAGGCGGCGCCAGAAGAAGTAGGAAAACCCCCAGAGCACGCCGGTGCCCGCCGCCCAGGCCCACGCCTCTGGGCCATCGCCCACCGCGAGGTGGGCGATGAGCGCCGAGCCGAGGTTGATGGCGAAGCCGGCGTAGGCCCACTCTTTGAGCCTCGCCGGCACCTGCGCAAGCAGCAGCACCACTCCGAGGAGCTTGGCCCACGAGAGCTCCACCCGGAAGTAGGCGGGGAAGCCGAGGTGGGCAAACGCCTCCGCCACCTGTGGAAAGTGCAGTTGTGCGTAGGCCGTGAAGCACATCTGCAGGCAGAAGAGCGCGGTGACGATCCAGAAGCCGATGACGATTCCTTTGGTGCGAGGCGTGCGCAGGTCCGATAAGACAACGCTCACGACTTATCTCCTTAAAGGAATGTCTGAAAGGTCCACTGGACTGAGCTTTGTCACACCCTTCCCCTTGTGTTCGTCAGTAAGATGACGGATGACCGCGGGAAAAGGTGACGAAGATGGAGAGTCAAAATGACTGAAAACGAGTGGCTGGCCGAGAAGTTTCAAGAGAAGCGCCCCCATTTACGGGCGGTCGCCTCCCGGATTCTTGGTTCCAATGGGGAAGCGGAGGACGCTGTCCAGGAGGCCTGGCTGCGCCTCACTCGCTCGGACGCCAAGAGTACTGAAAATCTCGGCGGTTGGCTCACGACCGTGGTGGCCAGGGTTTGCCTGGACATGCTTCGGTCGCGCAAATCCAGAAAAGAGGAATCGATTGAGGAACAACTTCTGGAAGCACCGGAAAACCCGCGCCAAGCCAATCCCGCGGAGGAAGCCATGCTGGCTGACTCCGTTGGCTCCGCCCTGCTGATCGTTTTAAGGACCTTGACTCCCGCCGAACGGGTAGCCTTCGTGCTGCACGACTTGTTCGACCTATCCTTCGAGGAAATTGCCCCCATCGTGGGGCGATCGGAAGCTGCCGCCCGTCAACTCGGCAGCCGTGCCCGCCGCCGGGTGAGGGGAGGCCAGGAGGGCCGGGAGGATGAAGCCAGGAAGCGGGAAATCGTCTCTGCCTTCCTGGCCGCCTCACGCGGAGGCGATTTCAACGCCCTGCTTCAATTGCTCGATCCCGAAATCCTGCTTACCGCGGATGACGTGGCCGTCAAAGTCACCGATGCCAACAAGGCCAAAGGTGCGCCGCCCCTCCAAAGCGAGGTGCGAGGAGCGACGGTGGTGGCCGAAACCTTCAAGGGCCGGGCCTTGGCTGCCCAGCTGGCCCTCATCAACGGCTCCGTGGGAACCACCTGGATCGGCGGTGGAAAACCCCGGGTGGTTTTCCTGTTCTCCGTTGAAAATGGGAAAATTCAGGGGATTGACGTGGTCATGGACCCGGAGGATTTGAAGGAAATGGACGTCAAACCTCTGGGTGATCCCGGCGGTCCAACTCTGGACGCCGGCGACAAAAAGTTCTAACGGTCTCCAGTCGCCCGCGTGGCAGCAGCCCAGAGGTCGAGCGGGTTGCCGTGGCTGTGGCAGCGTGGCAATCGTAGCGGCCGATCGCCACGTTCACCGAGAACGAGCGACGACGACTCCTTGGCCTGGACTCGTGCAACGGACAAGTTCCATACCTTTGCAGTCCCGATCGATTCGAGGGCTCGAACCCAAGCAAGTTCAGACCTTGCCCCATCGTGATCTCAGCGCGAACTCTGTCGAAGTCGACGCCCGGCACGGTTGTTCCTCACTCGGTGACGCGACGGCTCGGTGCTCACGGACCGTTCCGTTCCCTCTATTCTTGAACTGGGGAACGAGGAACGAGCGTCCCGATCGCTCGGTGTTCTGCGCTGCAACCAACTGCGCACGGTCGAACACGTCGGTCCGAACCGATCATGTAGAGCCGGTCGCATGGGCGCAAAGCCTGGCCGAATCGGGGCGTTTCACCATTGCGCGGACGAGCCGACCTTGCAATGCGTGTCCTTTCCGCTTGACCCGAGACGCCATGCCAACGACCCCACGCCGACGTAACGGCTAGACCGTGTCGATGTTCTATCTGCTGTTCTCGGTTGCGAGCTTGACCGTTGTCTTTATCGCGAGCTTGTCCATTGTCTTTGTGAAATCTGCCATTTGTATTTCGAATCGCTGGCTGACAACAGACTCCGTAATTCGACCAGCCCGGTTGTCGAAGTACACGATCCCCTTGCCATCCTGTTCTGTGATCTTTGGTCGATCCTTGTCCGCCTCAAGGCCGCGCAGCTTGAGTTCCGGCTTCACGTCGATCTTGATAGCCGTGTGCCCGTCCCGTTCCACGCGCGCGGCGAATGTGTAGGAGTAGAGGCAGGGAAAGTTCTCGCCGAGACGGCTAGGCTTGTCCTCTTGCCAGGATTGCTTTTCGGATACAGGTTCGGTTGGAAGCGCCACCAGCCAATGGGTCAAGCGATGGCGCAACCCGTCGGCTGTGAAAAGATCTCCGAAGAATCCCGCCAATTCACGGGTCACCCGGTCTTCCATGGTCGAAACCAACACCTTCGGTAGGTCGAACCTTAAAACGCGTCCCTGAGCATTCACGGCGAGTGCAATTTCGGAGCCGAGTAGTGACTTGAGTACGCTGAATAGGCTCTTCTCTGTTTGTCTCTGCGGTTTCGTCTCATGCTTCGAGTCGAAGCTCATCGTGCCGATCGCGGCGTCTCCCTTGCCATTAGCTCTGAATCTCACGCGCTCGATCGTAACGACGATGCTTGCCTCACCCGTAGGGCCCACGGTCTTGACGTGCCAGGTTGTGTCCAGGGTCAGGTCCTGGGTGAGCTCGAAAAACTGCTCGAGATCGCCCGGGACACGGTCCACTGTGGATTTGCTCGTGTAGTTGTCCTGAAGTACATAGACGAGCTTCTCACCCTGGTTCCATTTCCACCGCAGGGCGATCTGCGCCTGTGCCTGGGACGCGGCGAGGAGAAGAATCAGCACGCCAACCGGCAGCCTCGCAAATCGCATGATCAGTCCTCCAGTAAGGCCACAAAGTATGTGGCTGCGTTCGCCATTGCTGCGGATGGGCATGTGGCAACGGAATGGCGATAGACCATAACGCCGGAATTCAAACGCACTGCGAAGCGGCATCGGCTTCTATGAGATGGTCGGCGGCTACTGGGGTTCACCAAGATACAACGTATGGCCTTGATCGTCATGGATGACGATCTCCCTTGTATTCCAAGGCGTGTTGTGGACGTCCTTCACCAACTCGACACCATTTGCCTTGAGCTGGGCGGCGACGTCGGATATGCCGTTGGTCTGGAGGTAGAGGTGAAAGTGCTCACCTTCGTCAACATACGGGATTGAAGGGTCTTTTTCATCAGCAAGCTTCAAGTGGAAGATTTGACTCCCAGCCCGGATGCCTGCGTAAAAATCTCGGTACTTGAACTCGACCGAGAACCCCAGCTTCTCGGTGTAGAAGCGGATGGATGAAGCCATGTCCGTCGTGCGCAACTGCGCTATGATGCCGGTGATCGCCATGTGTTCCCCTGTCGCTACGAACGACATGCGTCTCTCACCACAATGCGTAGAGAATACCGGAACCTTCTGACGTTCACTACGATCGAGTCGATTGATGGACCCATCGACGGGTCACGTCAGGGTCAGGCCGCGAACCAGTTCGGGCTGGTAGACGGCCAGGAACTGAGCAACGTCCCACCTGAGGAGGTCCCGAGGACGTGAACCTTCCGCCGTGGTTAGCGCGGGCCGACCGTCAGACGGGTGCGCTCTCGAACCGCGCCGGCGATAGCTGCGACCAGTTCATGTTTGCTTGGTGTCCGCCGGGTAAGGAAAGTAAAGCTCGTTGAGGTCGGGGTCCAGAATGACCATGAGCCTGTAACCCCACTGCCCATCTTTCACGTCCACGCCCCTTCCTTCCAGCTCTGCGCAAGGCATTCAGCACTTCGACATCGAGCGAGATGAACATGAGGCCCTTGCCCACCTTGTCGGGCCATTGCGAGGAGAGAATGAGCTCGCAGCCCTGGCGCTCGACCTGAGCGACCCAAGCCTTTCCCTCGTCCTCATAACGCCATTGATTGCTGAACCCAAGCTGCTTCACGTAGAAATCGACAGATCTGTCGATGTCTGCCACGAACAGCACCGGCCGCGCATACCACACGTTGCTCATGACGTCACCCTTCAGGGTTGAGTTCGACGGTTGTTCCCCGACATACCGGCACAGCAAGCTCCCGGCGGGGTCCAGAGATACGCTACCCGCCAGGGGGTGTGAGACGATTTTTCGTACGATCTTTCTGCCAAACCATTTGCAGCATACTCGAGAACCCGCGTTATTCTCGCCGTTTGTCATTCCATTGAAAAAAGACCGACCCGTCTGCGGCGCTACACCGCCGCTCTCGCTTGGCCTGTCAGGGGCGATCGACGAGCCGTGAGCTCGGGAGCCCCACCGGCGGCCAGGGCGTGATCCGACACCCAAGCCGCTCGTGGGCTTTCCCGGTCGCCAGGTCAGAAGCGCCGAACACCATTCGGATCGAGGTTCTCAGCCATGCTGTGCGCAACAGTGAAATCGTTGACAGGCCAGTGGTACAGACGAGCGGCCGCGAACAAGGCCCGCCACCGCAAGGGAGCCCGGCCCGCGCGGCATACTGGCTGGCGGACGCGGAGGCGTTCCCGATCGTGCTGCGGGGTACTGGTAGAGCAATAGATCAGTTGAGCAGTGGACCCGCGGTCGCTGAGCGTGCGATGGCATCGACTTCTTATGACGTTGACGCGATCAGCGCCGACCCGCTCCACAACCGGCTCTTGGCCGTTGGGGCTTGTTCGGTACTCAAGCCCAGTTCGGGTCAACTTCGAGCGACTCAAGGAACGCGCTGAACGATGGCGCAACCTCGGCAACTGCAAGCTCCCAGGGCTGCAGCCAAGGCCTTCCGCCGTGGTAGTCGTATAGCTCGTGCTGCCAGGAAAACACCGCCCCGAGACGATCCCCCGCAAGCGCGATGCAGACGTAATCGCCAATGCTATTGTCGATGATGGGCAGGAAATGCGGCGGGATCATCTCGTCCCCGAATGCATTCCACAGATCCCGTCCCGGGCAGGCATCACCGTCCGTGATACTGTAAAAAGTGTCAAGGTAGAGCCGCCCCCCATTTTCGTTGCGGCAGAAGACGCCGTTCTTCCCGAATCCAACAGGGCCCAGGGGGTGACTCAGCAAGAACTCGGCGTACTCCTCGGGCAATCGGTACCCGATTTCAGACTCCAGTCGCGCTATGTCGTCGCGGCCGATGGGGCGCGATCGCTCGCAATTCTTGGAGTAGAGCAGCCCCCCGAGTCGCTCAAGTGCCATGGGATTCATTCGACCGGCCCTTCCCGGCGCGAGTGATTGCAAACCGATCGATACCTGACCGACGCGACGTGTTCCGCCGAACCTTGCCCCTCGTCATGCCCGAATCCCAGGGGCGGAACCAGTGCCGGCTCTCGCCCGCGCTTCAACGAACGCCACGGCCGGCGGCGTCGTCGAACGCACCTTGGGACCGGAGACGTGCCAAACTCATTGCCCTCGAGCACTCTTGACACTAGCATCGGGTGGGCCATTTCTCAACCGGACCATTGACGATCCGCCGATACCCGGGACCCATGCGTCCAGCACCCTGGCCCTGCTCCCGCGGACTGGAGGAGGGGATTCACCGATCGTGAGGGATACATGCGAACCAGGGCGTTAATCCAGATGCGAGGGACCTCGGCAGAGCTGATCCGGCGGCTCCCTGAATCCCTCGCCTTCCTGGTCCCCGTATTGAAGGATAGCACGGGGTGGGTCGAGCCCCTGGCCAATGCGGAGGTGGAGGTGACGCCATCCCAACTGGAGGAAATCGTGCGTTTCGGCCGCCAACGCATAAACAGCCGGACGATCCTCCGGTTCGCCCGCGTCTACGAGTGCTACGATCGGGCGGAACTGGGCGATTCGCCGCTGGCCGAGCTGTACCACGACACCGGATGGGAGCCGCCCGCGGTAGAGAACATGATGGTCGCCTTCCGTGGGTGGTGGGATTGCGGCGGGTGTACCCGGGTACGGCTGGAACAGGTCCACCCGCTCAAGGTGCGTCCAGCGCCGCAATTTGACGTCCAGGTCACCGACTACATGCAAATGCTCCTGGCCGGTCGCCTCGCGCCCGTGGCCGAGCTCGCCGGTGCCGAGGTCCGTGGCCTCTCCGGCCGGAGCGACTTCGTCCAGGTCCTCACTCCGGATGTCGTCACGCTTCGGCCGGTGTTCCCGCTCCTCGCAGTCGGAGAGCGGTGCCCGGGCTGTGGGAGGGCGGGGTATGTCCGGAGCGACAAAGTTGAGGGTGGTCTGCTTTCCGATGGAGACGACGGACTCATCGTGGCGAAGGAGTGGCCACTGTCGGCGGAGGTCACAGATGCCCCTGCCGCGAGGTCTCGCGACCCCATCGAGGGGCGTGGCGCGATCATCGAAGGCCACCACCAGATCGGTGCGGAGCTCGACCTCGAGCGCGAAAGCTCCTGGGCTTCGGGACGCCGCCGCCATCTTCCTCCGACTGCCGCTGGTGGACGCGCTCCTCTCGCAGGGAGCAACGGGGATGTCGCTCCGGCCGGTCCACTCGGATGCCCGGGCGTGACCAATGATGGCTGTCCTGAGCAGTAGAACAGTCGAGCAGTTGAGCAGTCGATTCGGGGCCGACCGGAGCTCGGACTCCGTGCCGGCCGGGCGGGCTTCACGGCCCTGCTTTGCGGAACTGTTCGAGCAAGGCCACGAACCCGGGATCGGCGCGGATCGGGTCGAGATCGGGGTCGGTCGCGACCTCTTCGGTGCTCCTCCAGCCGCGTTTGAGGGCGAGGCGAAGGGCGTCCACGGCGCGGTCGGTGTAGTGGCGAACCAGGCGGGCCGATTCAGCGGAGGGAGGCAACGAGGCGGCGGCACCGGCCGAGAGGGCGAATCCGCAGGCGGAGGAGAAATAGATTCGGGCGTCGAGTGGAGGCTCCTTGATCATTGACTCGGCGATCTGTGAGGCCTTGCCGTGGTCGCCGGTCCGGGCCAGGGCGAGCATCAAGTCGAGCGAGCTGAGCTTGGTTTTCGGGTCCTTGGCGAGCTCGATGCGGATGTCGCGGCAGGCGCGGTAGTGGGCCATCGCGGAGTCGCGGTCGCCCGCGCGAAGGTCGGCCGTGGCGACGTAGTAATGCGCGAGGGCGACGTCCATCCTGGCCATCACCACGTCCGGCGCGGCCTTCAGACGCTCGAGAAACCCGTCCAGGGCCTCCTGATAATGCTGGCGGGCGGTCTTCGGGTCACGCGAGTAGATCAGCTCGTGGTTGCCGAGCTTTTCGACCGAGAGCAGCACGTCGCGCTGGGCCTGGGTCTCGTCGGGGTTCTGCGCGGCGATTTCCCTGCGGAGCGCGAGCGACTGCTGGAAATGTTCGAGAGCGGCCTTTGGCTCGCCGAGCGAGGCACTCAGGTCGCCGAGCTTCTGGCTCAGTCCGGCGCGTTCGCGGCGGATCTCGAGCTGATCGCCGCGGTCGGGAGACAACTGGTCGCGCAGCGCGAGCTCTTCGCGATACTTGTCACGAGCCTTGGCCGGGTCTCCCAGGAGCAACCGGGCGTGGGCGATGGAACCGAGCATATTGGCCACGCTGCGCATCGCGTCTTCGTTCGACGGCTCGCGCCAGCCATTCCCGGCGAAGGCCGAGGGCCTCTTCGAACAACTTGACGGCGGCCAGGGAGTCGCCCAACCGGTACATCTGAAAATCGCCGAGGGTGGCCTTGGCGCTGGCCTTGACCTTCCGCGGTTCCAGCGCGTCGGGGTCGGCGGCGGCCAGCTGCTCGGCCAGCTCGTTCATGCGGGCGTAGTAGCGGGCGGTCTCGTCGTACTTACCGTATTCCATGGCAATCTCGCCCGCGCGCTGGTTGATCCCGGCCAGCGTGCGAGTGCCGAGCGCGAATCCCTCCTTGTCGCGGGCGACGGTACCGAGCTGCTCGAGCGAGGCGATTGTGGCCTCGAGTCCGGTCAGGGTCGTTTTGATCAACTCTTCGCGCATGCTTTGCGGTGCCCTGGAACGATTGCAGCCGCTGGTTGAGGAGCATGCTGAGTACTCTTTGGGCCTCGAGCGCGTTTCGGTTCTGAGCGAAGGCCCCTTTCACGAGCGCCTCGGCTTTCTCGCGGGCCTGCTTTTCCTGCTCGCGCGCCATGGCCTCTGCCTTGGTGGCCGCGATCGCCTCGTTCCTGGCTTCGATCGCCGCACTTTCGTTCGTCTGCGCGGTTTCGCGCGCCTTTTCCGCCTCGCGGTACGACTTGGCGAGCTGTCCGTTGAGCGACTTGAGCGATGCGGCAAACGCTGCCGACCCGGCCGTGATTGCGAATCCCATCAGCATGACGGCGGCGGCCAGGCCGGCGACTCGGGGGTTGCGCTTGCACCATCGCCAGAGCCGCTCGGGGGCGCCCACGGGGCGGGCGACGATTGGCTCGCCGTCGAGGAAGCTGCGGAGGTCCGCGGCCATCGCGGCGGCATCGGGGAAGCGCTTGGCGGGGTCTTTCTGGAGGGCCTTCAGGCAGATCGTCTCCAGGTCTTTCGGCACCTTGGGCTGGAGCCTCGTGGGCGGGACCGGCTCCTGGTTCCGGGCCAGCTCGATCGTCTCGATCGCGGTCGCCCCCTGGAATGGGGGTCGGCCGACGAGCATCTCGTAGAGAATCACTCCCAGAGCATACTGGTCGCTCAAGGGGCCGATCTGGTGGGTTTGTCCCCACGCCTGCTCGGGTGCCATGTAGGAAGGAGTGCCCATGATGGCGCCGGTGCGGGTCTGGTGAGAGTCTCCCTCCATCTGCTTGGCCAGGCCGAAGTCGGTGATCTTGGGCTTGCCGTCGTTCGTCAGCAGGACGTTGGCCGGTTTCAAGTCTCGGTGGACGATGCCCGCCGCGTGCGCCACGGCCATCGCGCGGCAGAGCTCCATCACCATCGCGGCCGCCGCTCGCGGCGGCTGCGGCTTGCCGCCGATGAACTGGGCGAGACTGCCCCCGGGGACGAATTCCAGGGAGAAGTACGGGAGCCCTTCGTGGTCGCCGTCTTCGTGGATCTGGACGATCCCGGGGTGCTGGATCTGGGCGACGGCGCGGGCCTCGATGTGGAATCGAGCGATCTGGTCGGCCGAGGCGTGCGCCCCGGCAAGGATCATTTTGAGCGCGACCAGGCGATCCAACCGGACGTGCCTGGCTTTGTAGACGACGCCCATGCCGCCTCGGCCGATCTCCTCGATGATCTGGTAGCCCGGCACGGCCAGCCCGCCTGGCCTCGACCGCCGGCCGCTCGCCGGGACTGGCGTATCCGAGCCGTGCGTCCGTCGTTTCGTCGTCCGGCGAAGACGCTCGATCGCCCCGGATCCCGCGTCTGTCGTAAAACTTCTGCCGGCGGTCTTCCATTCGACCGAAGAGGGCGTGTCGAGCGTTTCGCCCATGCTGGGCGACGGCATGTCGACGGTCTCGTTCAGGCTCGGCGACGGCGCGACCTGCGTCTCGGCGACGGTGGGGCCGCGTTCGCCTGGATTTATCGCTAACGTCGGCGCCGTGGAGGGCGCGCCCACTCCGGATGTCGGCGGCCGCCGATTCGACGGCGACCGTCTCGGCTTGGGAGCTGTCGGGGGGGATCGCGATCGTGTCGCCCGCTCGTGGGTCGCGCGCTTCGCTCATCGGGCGCCTCTGCTCCGGCTGTCTTGTCTTGGCCCTGACGGCCTCGTCGGGGGAGATTTAACTTAGCTGATCCAAGGGAAGGATGTCCAGGCAACGACCGAGCTCGCATCCGCAAGACGTCACACGTTCGCTGTGACTTCAGGGCGTGGTTCGCCTCCTCGGTCAGCAAGTTTCGACGCTTGGCCAATTCCAGGAGCGGCACGCGTTCCTGGACCGAGCTGCGGGCGATGCCGAAGAAGTTTCGGCGGTCGGCTTTGGTGAAGCGACCGGTGCCTCCGGCGATGTTGGCGGAGATCGAGAGGGCGGCGCCGTTGAGTTGATCGACGGGGAAGCCATAGCCGCGCGGGAATCGCTCGGTGCGGGCGAAGATTTGGTCGGCGAAGTCGATGGCTTTTTGCTAAACGACGAGTTTCTCGAAGCTGAACGCCACGGCGCGTTCTACTGACTGGGATTGGAAAGTAGTGGGTAGAACGCAGCAGAGTAGGCGAGGGTTTTCTTGCTGTGGTTATTACGATTCAGACGAAAGGCGCAAAACCCGCCAGATCAGCGCCGCCCCGGTCCGGGTCCATGTCGTGCATCACGCCTTGACTGGGATGCTGAATGCCAGGTCAGGAGGGCTCGGAAGCCACGACGATCACGCGTGACTGCTCGGGCAACCTCACTAGCGGGTCAAGCAGGCGCACCAACCCGTTCTCCACCACCCCGACAACGGCCACGGGGCGACGGTAGCGAAGATGCGTCTCCAAGGGGCGCGGCTGGTCGCCCGAAGGGATCTCCGGGAGGGGCAGGTGCGGCTCGGACGCGAGCTGCTCGTCGAGGGTTTTGCGGCGCTCGCTCCTCAGGTCGGGCTCGGGGACCGGCATGGGGGTAGACTCTCGGTCAGTAGGCGGTGACAACGAAGATTGGCGACTCCTCGACCTCTCCAAACACGTCCGGCACCTGCTCGTCGTCCCGGTCATACCGCCAGATGACCCAGATCCGCCGGCCGGAGGGCACCTCGGCGAGCATCCGGAAGGAGCCGTCGCGACGCTCGTCGAGCTGGTAGACCCGGTCGAAGCGGCTCGACTCCTCGGCGGAGAGGCCGTGGGCGGCAATCTTTTGCAGGTTCCACTCGATCCACTTGAACCGCCTCATCTAATCAATATACCGAGCGGCCATCGGGCCCGCCACGCGCGTAAACTTGAAGGGCATGATGCGTCTCGGTCTCGAGAGCGGGCAGGATCACGGTTTGACGTGGTCACGGGCCAACGATTCCGCCTGGAATTGATCAGTAGATCGATTGAGCAGTAGACCGCAGGTGAGATCGACGCGGACAGCGCCTGCACGGTTGGTCTCCGGTTCCCTTCACCTGCTAAACTGGGCTCCCCCTCACCTGCTCTATTTTTGGGCCTGCGGCCGAAAAATCGACAGGAATTGAACCTCGACCCCGTAACCTCATCAAGGCGACAACGGCATCGTTGCGCCACGTCTCGGAACCTTCGAGCTACGCTTGTCTGCGCGAGCGCTTGGATCCGTTGCCCGCGATCTCTGCCATCTGCGTGACGGTCGTGCTGCGAAACAGCGTGTACTCTCCGTCAGGGTTGATATAAACCGCTGCTGGCCCGCGCTGCGCGAGTGCTTCGGGGCGGTCTATCGTGAACCGAGACCCACTCGCCAGCTCGACGAGAAACGGCTTGAATGGACGGCGCTGACTGAAGGCTCTCAGGCTGCGCTCGAACGTGTCTTCCCTCATGGCCAGCTTCCGCCTTCGCATGCCGCCACCGCTCATCGTGGTGACCGGATCGTGATTGAGTATTCCAACGACACTGCTTGACTCTCCGGTTCCATTCTACCGGCCGGCGGCCGAAAAAAAGTGCGGAGAATTGAAACAAGGTCGCTTCGTCAAATCGCAGGGCTGTCTGCCGCCCTTGTCAACCCGGCGCTTTGTCGCAGTGGAGTATCACAAAGTCCGGCGCAAGAACGATCGTCCCTTTCAACTTTGGCAGGAAGGGAGCCAGCCGGAAATGATCGAGACCGAGGCGATGCCGCGACAGAAGCTGGAATACATCCAGGAGAGCCCGGTGAAGCGGGGCCACGTGAGCGATCGGACGCATTGGAGATATTCGAGGCGCGGAACGATGCAAGGTCGAGACGTTGGTCGCCGTCACGACCGGGTGGTGATGTGGGGATCGGAGCAGACGCAGAGCGTCGAAGAGGGCATTCCCACGCGGGAGCGTGGGGACGAGTCAATCGCATCGATGGTTGCTGACGCAACCGGATGGTGATGTGGTGATTGGAGCCGACGTTGAGCGTGGGAACGAGTCAATCGCATTGATTACGGCTCTGGCAGCGATGTGAACCTGATCGGCCGATTTGGCTGGTTCGCGGAGAACAGTCGCAAGCACGGCCATCTACCGCGGGAATTGCGACCGAACGTTCGGGGCTTGTTTGACTTGAACGGCAATCTGTTTGAGTGATGCCACGACGGGTGCGGGCACTCTGCTGTCGACGCCAATCCGTGGGGGGGCGGACCGAGCGCGGGCACGCGGACGTCGCTACCCGCGGCGGGTTGCGGTATCCGCGCGCGCTTCAGTCACTTTGATCTGGGGGGGCGCTTCCGCAGGCGCCGCGTGTTCATGGAACCGGACGGCGAAGTTCCTGCGTCGGCCGTGCAAACACGTCTTCGGGCAATTCCCCGATTGGCCCGGCCAGGACTTTCTCGGCCTCGTGTCGGCGCCGTCGCAACACGACTCACCCGGAATTAACTGCGCCCGAGCCCACAACATCCACAGGGCAGGGATCGGAATTCATCCGGCGGCGGCCCGAGACCCCGGCTCCTGCTCACGTAAGTCCGTGGGATCAGGGGAGATCGATGTCGCGGAGCCGGGCCAGCGGTGATGAGCGAGAGCGTTTGCTTATCTCACTTGATTCAAGCATGCATATACTATTACTGGACAAACTCGTCGCAGGTCCTTTCCCCTTTTCCAGACACGTCGCATGACCCCTAAAACGCCCAGTGGTCTGCAATCTGCCGCACATCCTCTTCCACCTTGCGCAGGACGATGCACCCCGAGAGGGGACGAAGGCCGAGGGACACGTCGGTATTGATAAGTTCTGGCGTCAGTATCCCTGGGACGAGTCGAGAAACGGGTTGGAGCCGACTCTTCAACTGTTCTACCCGCGAGGTGGGTGAATGGGAGCACTCCACTACAGAATAGTGGCGGTTGGTGATGATGTAACGGAGGACTTTTCTCACGGATGGCCAGCTGGCGTCATCGAAGGCGATGAGGCCTCCCACGGGTAGCATCCGATCGATGAAGAAAAAGTCCACCAACGTGTAGTCAAACGTATGCCATCCGTCAATGAATGCGAAATCAGGGCGGATTCCCGCGCCAAGAGGGTGGGCAGCGCGAGGTACGAAGGCTCTTCTCGGAGCTCAATCAAGCCCCCATAGCCAGCGCGCACTCGAGGTTCTGGATCCCGATCGAATTCCACTGACTCGACTGATTGGGGTCGATGACATAGTGCTTGGACGCCTCGACTTCTGTCAGTGCTTCACAAAGGAAGAGAGCACTCACTCCGTTGGCCAGACCAACCTCGATGCTTACCTTCGGCTTTTGTTCGCGGATCATCCTCTGCAGCAAGTGTCCGACGTCCTCAGAGATTCGGCCATGGGCGATGCGATTCCTGCCGTCGGCAGTCTGAACGGTCCCACTCGAAAGAATATCGGCGAGGATCGGATTCAGAGGAATAGCTCCTGGATCTCCGAGGGAAATCGCTGCCCAGCGGGAATCGTGTAAACCGCTGCTGGCCCGCGCTGTGCGAGTGCCTCGGGGTGGTCTATGGTGAACCGAGACCCACACGCCAGCTCGACGAGAAAAGGCTTGAATGGACGGCGCTGACTGAAGGCCTCGAGGCTGCGCTCGAACGTGTCTTCCCTCATCGCCAGCTTCCGTTTTCGCATGCCGCCATCGCTCATCGCGGTGACTAAATCGTGATTGAACTCGCGCTCAATTCTAACGGCCAGCGGCCGAGAAGTCCTTGACCGTCGCACAGGACTGCCGCCTGCAACGGACCTGGCTGATCGGCGCGGTCGAATCGCGCGTTATAATCCTGCCTGCTTGGGAACGGCTGCTCATCCGGGCTCGGGCCAGGACTTGCCGTTGCAAGAGAGTTCATGCTGGGGAAGCGATCATCATCATGGCGGCACTAAGAGGTCGACACGCCCATCCACTTCGAATTTCGGCGCACGTTGTCGTGGCATACCTCGCCATTGCCGCGGAAGTCGGCGCCGATGAGGGGTTCGTATCGGTGCCGCTCCAGAGCCGGATCACGCACGTTCAACCGATGACCGGCATCGTGCTCTGGTCGACGTCCGAACACAATCGCACCGATGCGATCCAGCTTGAATACAGTTACATGAATTACGGCGATGTGGTGTCTGACCGCGGCCGATACGACTGGAGCGCCGATGGACCGCCTGCTGGAGCAGGTCGCCGCGCGCGGGCACCAGGCGATCGTGCGTTATTACTTCGCGTATCCGGGGCGCCCGACCACTGTCCCTCGCTATATCAAGGGACTCGCGGATTACCACGAAACGCAAGCCAAGAGCGAGGGGAAGTCGACGGGATTCGCCGACTGGTCGCACGATGAGCTCAAGCGGTTCACGCTTGAGTTTTACGAGAAGCTGGCCCAGCGATACGATGCTGATCCCCGCCTGGCGTTTGTCGAGACGGGATTTGGCCTGTGGGCTGAGTATCACATTTACGATGGCCCGATGCGGCTAGGCAAAACTTTCCCGGACAAGGCGTTCCAGGCCGACTTTGCGCGGCACCTGGGCCGGGTCTTCCACAAGACGCCCTGGCTGATCTCGGTCGACGCGGCCGACCAATCTCGAGCCCCGTTTAGCTCTGACCGCGACCTGCTAGAGCTCCCTTTTGGCGTTTTCGACGACTCGTTCTTATGTCAGCAGCACGCGCGCGAGAATGAGCCGAACTGGAACGTGATGGGCCGAGAGCGATGGAAGCGCGCCGGCCGGCGGCGAGTTCAGTTATTACACCGGGCAGGACCAGAAGCTTGCGCTGGCCCCGACTGGCCCGCACGGCATCGCATTCGAGCAGGCGGCCGCCGCCTTCCATATCACGTTCATGATCGGCGACGGACAGCCACGGCATCAGCCGATGGCGCGCATCAGTGCGGCGGGCATGGCGTGCGGCTACCGGTTCAGGATCCGGGCGTTCGAGGCGGGCCCGACGCGCTCGCGCGTCGAGGTTGCCAACATGGGCGTGGCGCCGATCTATCACGACGCGTACCTCGCCGTCAACGGCGTGCGCGCCGGCACGTCGCTCAAGGGACTGCTCCCCGGCCAATCGCGGACTGACGAGATCGCCTCCGGCGGCAAAGCCCCGAAGCTGACGATCGACTGTGACCGCCTGGTGCCCGGACAATCCATCCAATTCGAAGCCGATCTCCCACCGAGCGGCAGGTAGAGACCGAGGCGATGCTGCGACAGAAGCTGGAGTACATCCAGGACAACTCGGTGAAGCGGGGCTACGTGAGCGATCCGACGCATTGGAGATATTCGAGCGCCCGGAACTGTGCGGGAGTCGAGTCGATGGTCGGCGCCAGGACCGAGTGGTGGTGCGGGGATCGGAGACGACGCAGAGCGCCGAAGAGGGCATTCCCACGCGGATCGCGGGAACGAGTCGAGAGCTTCTCCTTTCAGCGCGGTCTCAGGCCCGCCGAACAGCGTTCAATTAAAATCATGATGTTATGTGCATCTAAAAGCATGGAACGCTCAAGGTTTTACCATCCGACCCGGTCTCGACCTTTCTGATGCGCCCAGAACGGCGCTCAGGCGGCTTCGCCAGTGCGCTGGAGAAGCCTGAATCTCTTCGAGGAACCGGCAGGCCATGCCCGATGGGGTGCGGCGCCCCTGCTCCCAGGATCGGACGGTCTTGACGTCGACTCCCAGGAATTGGCCGAACAGTGGCTGGCTGACGCCGATCATCGCGCGGATTCCCTTGACCTCATCGGGACCGAACGTCCGGGGCGTCAGGTCCAGCTTCACCCGACGGACAGTATAACGCCGCTCGATCGGCGTGCCGGCCTTGATCTCGTCGCGAAAACGCTCCAAGGCCGCGACGATCTTCGCTCCCTTCGGTGTAAACTTCGATCCCTCCTTCATCGGTCTTCCCTCGCTCCCAATGCCCTTCGGATGTCCCGGACGATCGTGGCGATGCCATTTCGGTCTCGGGCGGACAGGTCCGACTTGTCGGACTTCCCCCATACGGTCACCAGCAGAATGAAACCGAAATCGGGGAACCTTACATAACCAACGCGGTAAGCCCCGCGCTTTCCGCGCACGAATCGCGACGGGGCGAACCGAATCTTGCGAAGCCCTTCCGTGCCTCGAACGATCGGATGTCTCGCTGGTGATCCCAGTATCGCGCTTTGCAATTCCTGAAGGTCATCGACTCCCAGCCCAAGCGCCTCACATTCATCGTCAAAGATGTCGAGGTGAATGAACGTCGGCCATTCCGAGGCTTCCCACTTGAAGCCGGCAGAACCGCCGGACGAGTGTTCGTTCCGGGCCGCCATCCACTGCGCTCCACGGCCTACCACCGGCTCGAGACGTCGTCCACGATCGTACCACTGTGTAGAACACAAATCAATCTTGGGTCGAGAGCGAGCGACCTTGCAGCGGGCGGTGACCAGACCCTCGTCGGATTCGGGGCGGGACGTTCAACAATCAACCGGCGAACGTCCGCTCGGCGAACCGTAACAAGAACGCGCCGACGTACCGCAACGCCAGCAACGGGTTCCGCCCCTCGCGTCCGATTCGGAGGCGCGGCGAGCCCGCTGCACGATTGTCTCCACCTCACCTTCCCGTGGTCGAGATGATCGAAGACGAAGATCGCAGCCCTCGAGCGATTCCCGAACCGGAAGTCTTATTCGATCGAGTACTGGAAGGCACCCTGCTTGTTGATCGAGACCTCGACCTTGCTCAGTGATTCACCCCGGGTCATCCGGCTGAGGATCTCCTGAGACATCTCGGGGAGCAGGGTGCGCGTCAGGATGTGATCGACGTTTCGCGCGCCGCTCTCGACCTCGCGGCAGCGGTTGGCGACGGTCTCGATCAACTCGTCGCTGTAGCTGAACTGTGCGTTGTGGTTTTGACGCATGCGCTGGCCGATCCGGCCGAGCTGGAGGCGGATGATCTGCCGCATCACGGCGTCGGAGATCGGGAAGTAGGCCACCACGATCAAACGCCCGAGAAACGCTTGCTTGAAGATCTGCACGCCCCGCTCGGACTTGGCGCCGAGCAGGACGGGGCGGATCGCTTCCGCCAAGGCCTCCGGCGCCGGGGTCGTGTCGGGGTCTTTGCAAAGCTTGATGATCTTCTCGGAACCCACGTTGGAGGTGAGGAGGATCACCGTGTTCTTGAAGTCGATCTCGCGGCCCTCGCCATCCTCGAGCGTCCCCTTGTCGAACACCTGGAAGAACAGTTCGAGGACGTCGGGATGGGCCTTCTCAACCTCGTCGAGCAGGACCACGCTGTGCGGCCTGCGGCGGACCGCCTCGGTGAGCACGCCTCCCTCACCATAGCCGACATAGCCGGGGGGCGAGCCCTTGAGCCCGGAGACCGTGTGCGACTCTTGGTATTCTGACATGTTGATCGTAATAAGGTTTCTCTCGCCGCCGTAGAGCGTTTCGGCCAGCGCCACCGCGGTCTCGGTCTTGCCGACCCCGCTGGGCCCGACGAGGAGGAACACGCCGACCGGCCGGCGGGGGTCGGTGAGGTTGGCGCGCGAAGTCCGGATCCGCTGAGCGATGGCCTCCAGCGCGTGGGATTGGCCGATGACGCGCTCCTCCAGTTTGGGGCCGAGTCGTAGCACGGTCTGAATCTCATCCGCGAGCATCTTGCCGACGGGGATGCCGGTCCAGCCGGCGACCACCTCGGCGATGGTCTGCGAGTTGACCGAGACGTGCATGAGAGGCGACTCGCCCTGGATGGCGCGGAGGGCATCGGTCTTGGCCGCGAGATCGGCCCGCCAGGTGGCGAGCTCGACGGAGGTCTGGGAAGGCTGGTCTTTGCCTTCGCCGCCGGCGGCGGCCGCCTGGTCCTTCTTGTCGCGGAGGTAGCGCTCTTCGATCGACTTGCCCAGACGGCGGATCTCCTGGACGCGCGTCCCCTCCTCTTTCCACCGCGCCTCCAGCCCGGCCAGCCGTCCCTGGGCCTCCTCGAGCGCCTGCCGGGCCTCGACCAGCCGCTCGTCGTGCTTGGCCCCGGTGGCGCCTTCGCGGTCGAGGATGCCGATCTCGGTCCGGAGGTGATCGATGGTGCGGCGGCAGTCCTCGACGGCGGGGGGGATGGCGTTCTGGCTGATCGCCACCCGGCGCAGGCGGTATCCAGCAGGCTGACCGACTTGTCGGGGAGCTGACGCGCGGGAATATACCGATTCGAGAGCCTGACGGCGCTGGCGACGGCCTCGTCCAGGATGCGCACACCGTGATGCGCCTCCAGAATCGCGGTGATCCCGCGCATCATCCGGGTCGCGTGGTCCTCGTCGGGCTCCTCGACTTTGACGACCTGAAACCGGCGGGCCAGGGCCGCATCCTGTTCGAAGTATTTCTTGTATTCGGCCCACGTCGTGGCCGCGATCGTGCGGAGCTCGCCGCGCGCCAGCGCCGGCTTGAGCAAGTTGGCGGCGTCGCTCTGGCCGGCCTGGCCGCCGGCTCCGATCATCGTATGGGCCTCGTCGATGAAGAGGACGATCGGCACGGGGGAGGCCTTGACTTCGGCGATGACCTGCTTGAGCCGGTTTTCGAACTCACCCTTGATGCCGGCCCCGGCCTGGAGCAACCCGAGGTCGAGCGTACGGAGCACGACGCTTTTGAGCACCGCGGGAACGTCCCCCTGGGCAATTCGCAGGGCCAAGCCCTCGACAACGGCCGTCTTGCCCACGCCCGCCTCGCCGGTGAGGATGGGGTTGTTCTGGCGGCGGCGGATCAGGATATCGACCATCTGCCGGACCTCGGCCTCGCGGCCGATGACCGGGTCGATCTCTCCCTTCTTGGCCCGCTCAGTCAGGTTGATCGTGTACTGGTCGAGGGCCGGGGTCTGGGTCACGCCCGAGGGGCGCTGGCCCGCGACAGCGCCGGCGCACTCACGTCGGCGGCGGTCGATCCGTCATCCTCGCTCGAGCCGGCGATCAGTTTCATCAGGTTCGGATGGAGCTGGTCGACCTTGATCTTGCCCAGCTCGCGCGAGGAATCGCGCGCGAGCCGGCCCAGCTCCGCGTCGTCAAGCAGGGCCAAAAGCAACGTTCCGGATCGGACCAGGCGGGCCTGGTACTGAATCGATGTCACGACCCACGCTGTCCGCATGAGCTGGTCGATCTTGAGCGAGAGCGTGGGCGTGCGCTGGTTACCGGTGCGAAAGCCATCGATGACGCGGGTCAGGTCACGAATCAGGTGCGACTTGTCCACCTCATAGTGGCGGAAAATCCGGACGAGGTCGCTGTCCGGCAGCTCAGTCAGCTTCACCAGCCAGTGCTCGATCTCCACGCTGGGATTCGTGCGAGACAGGCAGAGCCCGGCTGCTGACTGCAAGGCGTTCAGACAGGTCTGGTTCAGGGTCCGGACCAGGGCTGCAGAATCAACGGCGATGGCAGTGACTCCTCGTTTGGTCGACGGCCGCTCGGATTGGGACAAACCACCTTCACTGAGGATATTAAATCTTCACGAGGCTCGTCGCAATCGCCTCGAGTGAAGAATCTCGCTGCACCCCTGGAGTAGATCCTCGCCGAAATGGCTTGCAACCAAACGGCTCTGAAATCGGTTTCCATTTCAGTTCGCGCTTGAACCGCGCCTGCGGTCGTGCCAGACTCAATCTGCCGGCAAATTTGTGCGGAAGTGTCGAATCACGATCCACGCCGGATCGGACAAGAACGCGTCAGATCGCCGGCTGGGACGGCGCGGCCCGTCGGCATCATTACTCCGGCAGCGGCTCGCCCCCTGGCGGAGTTTTGGCGACCGGCGGATGGACACATGCGCAGGAACGCGTGATTGTGGAACGGATTGGCAACCCGTCCCACGGTGAACTGGCATCTGCCCGTCGACTTTTCGGGAGCCTTGTCATGTCCCTCCCCACGTTCGGAACGCTTTCCAGCGAACAAGCCGTTGGTCAAGAGGCGCCCAAGCCCGAGACTCCCTTTCGCATCGCGGTCCTGGGCGATTTCAGTGGCCGGTCCAACCGCGGCCTGGCGGATTCGTCCGAGGAGCTGGGCCGGCGAAGCCGCGCAAGGTCGATCGGGAAAGCCTGGACGACGTGATGGCCAAGCTCGAGCCGACCCTCCTGCTCCCGGGCGGGCCGGACGGGGCGACCTTGGAGCTTTGCTTCAAGTCGATGGATGACTTTCATCCCGACGCGATTTGCCAGGCGGTGGACGCCTTCGCCGACTGCTTCGATCGCGACGAGAAGACGTCGCTGATGGACGCGATCCTGCACCATCCCGATGTTCAGGCCCTGGAGGCCTGCTGGCGAGGGCTGGACTGGATGCTCCAGCGTACGTCGCGATGCCAGCAGGTGGATTTTCGCGTCGTCGACCTCACTCTTGATGAGTTGATCGCCGATGTGACGTCGGTCGAGGAGCTCGAGTCGACGGGCCTGTACCAGATCTTCGTCAACGCGCCGGCCTCGCGCGGCGACCTTGATCCGTGGTCGCTGTTTATCGGCAACTATCTCTTCGACCTTTCCGGCCCGGACGCCGAGATACTCGGCCGGATCGGCAAGATCGCCAGGCAAGCGTCGGCCCCCTTCCTTGCCGGCGTCAACCCGGTTGTGACGGATCGCACGTTCAAGCTTGATAGCGAGTCATCCGAAGCCTGGAGCGCGCTCCGGGAGCTGCCGGAGTCCACGGTCGTGGGCCTGGCGACGCCGAGGTTCTTGCTCCGCCTGCCCTATGGCGCCAACACGCGATCGATCGACGCTTTCGAGTACGAGGAATGCGACGGCCGCCATGACTGGAACGGCTACCTCTGGGGCAACCCGGCCTATGCCTGCGCCGTGATGCTGGCCCAGGGGTTTGACAAGGACGGCTGGGCGTTTCAGCCGGCGCCGGTCGTCGACCTGCAAGGCATGCCGCTGCATGCGACCGTTGATGCTGACGGCGATCCGCGGTCGGTGACGGCGGAAGCCTGGCTGGTGCGGGAGCGCACTGCGTGGCTCTCCAGCGTGGGGCTCATGCCGCTGCTCTGCGTCAAGGGGCGAGACGCGCTGCAGCTCTCGCTCATCCAGTCGCTGGCCGTGCCTCGGGGCACGCCAAAATCCCCTCTCCTGGGGCGCTGGGGCCAGAAAGACGTCGTCCGGCTGCCCCGGACGGGCATGTCGTGGCCGATCTCGGCCAGCGTCGGCCTGGTGTCCGGCGAAACCTCGGGACGGACCACGGGCGATCTCGGCGAGGCAGCGGCCATTCCCGTCCGTGCCAGGCCCGGGGGTGGCGGCGGCGAGGAATCCTCCGAATCGACCACGGACGACACCGCTTCCAGCAGCGACGATTTCGGCCTTGGCGATTTCTCCAGCAGCGACGCGGCGGGAGCAGACGTCGACTTGAGCAGCTTGAGCACTGATTTGAGCACGACGGGGGATAGCGATTCGCCGGCCGCCGAGGCGGAAATGGACCCCGAACTGGCCGCGCTTCTGGGCGGGTCCGACGAATCAAGCTCTGCTGCCGCCGAACCGGAAATGGACCCCGAGCTGGCCGCGCTTTTGGCGGGGTCCGGCGAAACGAGCTCGCCTGCCGAAGAAGAAGAGCCGGCCGCCGACATTGATCTCGACCAGCTCATGAAAGACCTGGAGAGCTGAGGTCGATTCCCGGATCCGTTGCCGCGAGGCGATCCTTGAACTATCGCAATGGTTCCTGACGCTTTTCGTACCGGAACGCGCGATTCCCTGTTTCCCTTACCGATCGGAGACAACCATGGGGTTCACGCTGCTCAACCTCGGCCCGCCCATCGACGCATTGTTTGACACTTGCATCTCGGATCGCAAGAACTTGATCACGAAGTTAAAGGATGAGAAGGACCCCACGAAGCTCGTGAAAGCCAACCGAGACACCATGGTGAATTGCATCCAGAAGTGCGAGAACGAAATTGACCGCCAAGTCGCCATCTACGTCAAGGAGGAGAAGGAATATGCCGAAATCGTCATGAAGTGCTATGAGGCAGCGAAAAAGACGTCCGAAAAACTGATCGCGGATCTCGCTGCCCTGAAAACAAAGTTCAACGAAGACACGTACAGCACCATGTCGCCCATGCTCAAGAGTCTTCGAGAGATCATCGAAGTCCGAAAAAAACACGGCATTGATCTGGCCGCACATCAAGGCTTCCGCGCCGACCCCGGTTGGGATGCCGGCAAGGGCGCCTCGGCAGTCGGCCCGGAATCGGAGCACGCCCTGAAGAAGAGGTTCATTGATGGGCGCACCCCCGGCATCGCCGCCACGGCCAACCTGGCGCCGAAGATCGAGAAAATGAACGAGTTCGACGTGCGTTGCACGGATTGCGTCAAAACGGCCGCGGCGCTCAAGTCCGACACGGCAGCGTCCATCAAGGAGCTCGCCGCGGAAGCGGAAAAACTCCTCGAGGACACCAAGACCTTTGCCGGCTCCACGAAGGATAGCTTGAACAGGACACAGACTGCGCTCAAGGACCTGAACCAGGCACCCGTGAACGACGCCAACAAACTGAAGGCCGCCGAAGGAAAGTTGACCGCATCGGAACTCCAGTTCAAGAACCTCAAGAACACACAAAAAACGCTCGGACTCCGGGCGAACAACTTCCCCGACAAGGCGAAAAACGTGGTTCAGAATCCGCCGCAAAAGGAGGCGGTCGACATGCTAAAGAAGCTCGCGGAAGCGCACAGGTTTCTGAAGCAGATGGGAGAAGATCTCGCCGGCCTGCACCAAACGCGGGAAAACTTGTCCAAGCTGATCACGCAAAGAAAGACGCCGCAGAAGAAGTAGGAGCCCGAAGACGGTACAGCACCGCGCGAACGAAGCGTGGGGGCCGGGCTGACCGATGCACGAAGCCGTAATCGGAATTGCGTGAACGACCCCGACCACGCTCGCGGGATCCGCACCGCAGCGACCTCTCAACCACCGATCTTGACGGTGGGCGGGGCGGCTTTGAGTTTCGGCTTCGCGAACGCGCCATCATTGATTCAAGGCGGTCACGAGCGTTTTGCCGTGGGCGATGCCGTCATTGGCTTCTTTGTCGAAGGCTGCCTTCTCCTTGCTGAACTCCGCCATTTCCGCTTCGATCTTTTTTCTCAGAGCGTGCACATCTTCGCTAAGATCTTGCTTCGGCACGTGGCCCAGGCCGCTCGAGGTCAATTGTTCCGGGCGCTTTTCGGCTTTTCGATAGAGGTCGATCCCAGACTGGCAGGCCTGGATCTGCAATTCGACGGCGTTCGCTAATAATCCCGGTTTGTTTGCAGCCCATGTCTTCAACTGGCGCCGGGATTCTTGGCAATGACTGTGTTAGACAACGCCTTCGTCGTCTCTTCCATTGCATGCAAAACCTGCTCAAGGACCTTCTTGTATCCCTTCATAATCTCCCAGCCCTTCTCGAGCCGTGTCTCGATCGCCGTGGAGTCGATGTTGGCTTTGTGTGCCAACATCCCGATGGTCTTGGCGTCGAGCTCGAACTTGTCCATGAGCACCTTCTGTTCATTGAATCGCTTGGTGAGCGCGACGGCAGTCTTCTCGTCCACTCCGTGATCCTTGGCGATGCCCGTCACGCCCGCAGCCGGAACTGCGCTAACTCCTTGCGAAGGTCCTCAGAGATCTTGGTCGTGTTTGTGGAAATACCGAAGATCTCGGCAGCCAAAGTGCCGACCCTTTGGAGCAGGGCTTTGCGAGGCTGCTCCTCCATCCCGAAGGCCTGACTTTCTTCGGGCACGAGCCCCGCCAGCGCGGTGACTTTTTCCTTGATGGCCTTTTTGTTTGCGTCCATGAGAGTCTGCTTCTGACGAGTGAGGTTGAAGGCCACGTCGATTTCCGCATTCGCCGCGGCGAGGTTTTCCGCGTCTTTATCGGCCTTGGCCTCCTTTGCCGCCTTCACTTTCTCGGCCTCGACTTGCATTCGCCGCTTCGACTCGTTTTCAAGGCTGGTCGCGTACGTTTTGGTTTTTGTGTCCCAGTCGTCGAGCAGAGCTTTCGTTGCCTGATACTTCTTGTTCGTCTTGATCTTCTCCAGTTCGGAGCGCGCGGTGGCGATCGCGGCGATCAGGGCCTAGTTCTTGGTCCCTGCATCGGCAAGAGCCGGGGCATCCTTGAGCTGGCCGACGGCGACGCAGGTCGTTTTCCAATTGTCGGCCGCTCCCCCGATTCCGGTGTCCTTGCATTCGGATGGACGCGTATCCTGCCAGATTTTTTTGGAGATGTCAGGCATGGGTTGCTCCTCGTCTATTGTGGATTCCGAACGTCCCGCGAATGGGATCTATCTCTTCCATCGAACCCGGTCTCTGGTTCCGCGAGTAGTGGCGGATCTGTCGACTGGCCGTGGCGCGAGGAACATACAAGGACGCCGGCCGCACGTCCGAGGAATTCTCGGATGAGTCGCTCAATCCCAAAGGCTGCGTGCGGCGCGTTCGCGGTGCTCGGCATGCGTACAGAGCCTGCCTGTCCAGCGGCGATGCTGGGTGACCAATCGAAGCTAATTCTCTTCATCCCCTCGGTCAAGAAGAAAGCCGGGCTGCGTTTCCGGGACGCCATACGTCATTACGACCGATTTGAGTGCGTTTCGGTACAACGGTACATCATTATGTGTAATTAGCGCGAACTGGGTGCCTCTGTCTTCGACCTGCATCGCCTGGACGATCTCCTTCGCAGCCGCAGCCGGAACGCGCCGCCAGGGGGGCAGCTTACCGATCAGCACGTTTTCACTTCCGGGCCCGCCCGTGAGCACGGGTGGGAGGGGGTGCGCGACGTTGTCAGTGAGTCGCGCGGCGGGACCTTTCGGCATGGCATACGGCTCCTGCGGTCGCGCCCCGGTGCGAGACGACTCGTTCGGTCGTGCGTGGGTCAGCCTATTCGCCCGCGAGCTTTTTGGCATAGCCCACGAACCACTGCTCGTAGGCCTTGGCAAAATCCGCGAGCGTGATGTTGGGGGTCGCTCGGAGGATCTCCTGGGCCCCCTCGATGGAGGCCTGGACGACATCGAAGCATTCGTCCTTCATCAGCTCTGGCGTGAACACATCTGGATTTTCCTGCACTAGCTGGTCGCGGCGTTTTCTGGCCTGCTCCATCAATTTGTCGGCTTTAAGGCCCAGGATCGCGTTCACCTTGTCTTCCGACATCGGCTTGTTGGCTTGCTTCATCGGCTGGCCTTCCTTGGGATGATGCTTGGGGTAGACCGTAAGCTGTGACGGTGTCGGGGGTCCGCCGAAGCGCTTCATGAACCCGGTCACGACATCTTTGGTCGGAACCGCCGTGCCGCCGTCAATCGGTCTGGCCGTGCCGTCATCCTCCACCATCATGTTGCCCCACTTGCAGTCCCATTGGCAGGTAAGGACCGTCGAGAGCACCACGTTCTGCAAGCTGTCCGCTTTGATTTTGTCAGGAATCTCCCGGCACCGCTTGTAGATCGCTTCTCGCTTCTTATTGGCCACTTCCGTGCCAAGCACCGTATCGTCCACCCAGTTCACTTCCTCTGGATCGGCGCTGTCACCCTTGATTCCCTCGATGAGCGCTCCCGGTTCGCCATCGAGCTTGACGACGAGGGCCTTCGGAAACCCGAGATCCAAGGCCCCTCCTGTGGCGGTCTTGATCGAATCAGAGATCGACGAAGAGACGTCTTCCCGCATCGTTGAAGCGCCCTTCGGCAGCTTGAGCCAATCCAGGCCGCCCTGGGCTTCGCGTGCCAGGGGTTTGTACGCGTGGGTAATCGAGCCGTCTTTTTTCTGGAGCAAGCGGACTTCAGAAGTACCGGCGGAAGATTTTTTGAAACAGCCGTGGCGATTGAGCAGCTCCGCCTGACCGCGCGAATCGCCCTTCTGCAAAGCCTTGACGGCTTTGTACCCCCGCTTTCGCTCGGCGGCCTTGATCTGGCCGATCAGGTCCCCAAGAATCCTCTTCTTATCATCGGAAAGCAGCTCGCATCTGAGCAGTTCTTCCATCTGGCGTGCCGCCTGAAACGGCACTTCCTCCTCCTTTTGCATCATCTCCCTATAACTTGCGGCGATCACGGCAGCGTTGTAATTCTGGTCTTCGACAGATTTCAATTTCGCGTCGATCTGTTTGATGATATCTGCGCACAGCTTAACGCACTTGTCCTCCGCCGCAGATTGTGTGCTGGTGTGCTCTTTGAGGTACTTCTTGGCCTTCTCCCTGGCCGTTTCATAGCACTCGAGCAGGGCTTCATAGTTGGACGGGCACTTTAGCATCACTCTGAGGATATCTGTCACCTCGTGCTCCGAATCGATCCCGCAATCCTGCATCACCTGCTTAACTTCGCTCGGCTTACGGTAAAGCGGGTTCAATCCGTCGTTGCATTGCTTCACGACTTTGGCCGCGAATTGCGTCTTCGCTACGCGCTTTTCTTCCGGGCTCGGCGGTTGCTTTGGCGCTTGCTGGACATTTGGCTGCGGGTTCTGGCCTTGCTGCGACGACGAAGGCAGGTTGTGTCTCGGGCTCAAAGGAGACTGTGAAGAAGAGCCGACCGTGGTTTGACTGGGTGGGAACGGGTGATTAGGCTGTGCCTGCAACGCAGAAGCTGAAGATGCGTCGCCCAGCGCTGAAGCGGTTCCCTGAGGCTGTGGCTGTTTCTGCTGGTCTTTCGGCGCTGTAGTCGGTATCGGCGGGCGGTTCGACGTGGACGGTGGAGGAGAGCCGCCCGTGGGTCTAGTGGGTGGGAGTTCAGGTGGGGCGTCTTGCGGTGGCTGGGTCGGCTGTCGCGGTGACGACGGAGTCTGTCCCGGTGGCAGCTTCGACGTAGAATGTGAGGGAGCGACGCCCGTCGGTGGAGTGGTCTGGGACGACGGCTGTGGCTGTGGCCTAGTCGCCGGTTGCGCTGACGACGGAGTCAGTATCGGTGGCTGGTTCGACGTAGACTGTGACGAAGGGCCACTCGTCATTGGAGGGCGTTTGATCGGCTTTAGCTGTGGCTTGGTCGACGTTGGCGGTGCCGACGGCCGGTTCATCACAGACGGTTGAGAAGGGCTGCCCGTCGTTGGAGTAGGGTGGAGTTGAGGTGGGAGGTCTTGCGGTGTCTGCTGAGGCTGTGGCGTGGTCGGCTGTCGCGGTGACGACGCAGTCGAAGTCGGTGGCAGGTTCGACGTAGACTGTGACGGAGGGACGAGCGTCCGTGGAGTGGTCTGGTAGGTCGGCTGAGCCTGTGGCCTGGTCGGCTGTCGCGGTGACGTCGGAGTCAGTAGCGGTGGTCGGTTCGACGTCGAATGTGAGGAAGAGTCGCTCGTCGTTTGAGTGGTTTCGTGCGGCTGATACTCCGGTGGCTTGGGCTGCTGTTGCCGTGACGTCGGAGTCAGTAGCGGTGGTCGGTTCGACGTCGAATGTGAGGAAGAGTCGCTCGTCGTTTGAGTGGTTCCAACGGGCTGCCGTGGCTGGGTCTGCTGTGGCCTGAGCAACGGACTCGGATTCGCTCGCGGGCTCGACGTCGAATGTGAAGAAGAGTCGCTCGTCGTTTGAGTGGTTCCAACGGGCTGCCGTAGCTGGGGCTGCTGTTGCCTGAGCACCGGAGTCGGTCTCGGTCCGGGGTTCGAAGGAGTCTGTGAAGAAGAGCCGCCCGTCAGTGGAGTGGTTGGTAACGGCGGCTGGGTCTGCTGTAGCGGTGGCGACTGGCCCAGTCCCGGCCGGGTGTCTCGAGACGGTGGCGTAGGGCCGACCCGGTTTCCGCCCGGTTGGCCGGGCTGATGAGGCTGTGCCAGTGGCTGATTTTGCTGCGGCGCGACGTTAGGCGTTTGCGGCAGAGGGGGCAAAGCGGTGCCATTGATCTGGGCGAAAAACTCGAGGGGTTTGCCGAAGGGATCGGGATCTTTACTCATGAGGGGAGCCTCACTCGTGGATAGGGTAAACTGGGCTGGAGAGTGATGCAGTGCGCCGGATCGTGTGATCAGGACAGTTTCGACGCCAGCCATTGCAGCGTCTTGGAGAGCGTCTTGTGGATGGCGACCGGCATGAGCGGGTTGGTGTCGAGCATGGCGATCACCGGGTCGGTGTCGAGGCGCGTCACGTAGCTGCCGACCAGAGCCGAGGCGCGCTTCTGCCAGACGCGGCGGTCCTCGGGTTTCTCGGACTTGCGGGCCTGGCCGAGGACCTCGCTGAGCTGCTCATCGAACGGCTTGAGCGCGGCGACGACGCGCTCGGCGGCGAGCTTGGCCTGGGGGAGGCCAGGATGGCCTTTGAAGCGGCCGACCATCGCCTTGACCAGCTTGGTTTGATCAGCCCGCACCTTCGCCAGGGCGGATTCCCAGGACTGCTTCACCCCGTCCAAATCGACCTGACTCGTCGCAGGCTTTGACGCCGCTGCCGCGCCCGCGCCTGCCGGTTGCCTGGCCGCGGCCTGCGGACCGTTGGCTCCGGAAGGGCGGGAGGCGGATTGCTGCTGCTTGAGTCGCACGACCACATCCCTGAGCATCTGCTGGGCCTGGGGCCGCTTCCCTTGCCGGTAGATCGCCCCGGCCTCGCTCTGCTTCAGCAACAGCTCCTTCGCCCAGGGCATGCCCGCCTTGGACGCTTCCAGCAGCTTGGTCCTGACGGCGTCGAGCTGCAGATTCCACTTCTCGAGGGCCGCTTGCTCCGCTGCTTCGCCCGCATCCGGCTTGGCCGCCTCCCACTCACCGGCCTCGTCCTTGTCGTCGTCCTCCGGTTCTTTGACCGTGGCCACAGGGCGCTTGGCCTGCACGAACTTTGCCTCGATCGCCAGACCGGCTTCCTGGCGGGCCAGCTTCTTCACGAGCTGCTGCCATGTCGGCAAGGGGGCCTTGTCGGTCTCGAAGATCAGCTTGCTGACTTTGTTGTCAAAGTAGCAAATGCCGATCAACACCGCGGAGCCGCCGGTGGCCTTCTTGGCCGCCTGGATTGGCGTCGGCTTGATCTTCATGCGGTCGATGAGCAACTTGCCGGAGGTTCCTCCTCCCTTGAGCACCAGCGCAAAGAAGAAGGGCTTCTCAGCCCTGGCCAGCTTGGCCTTCGCCAGATTGGCGGCCAGCAGCTTGTCGATCTTGGGTGCGGTCGGTGGCATGATCGGGTCTCGCAGTGTTTATCGCCGGAATCGGCAATCGATCAGTCACCCACCGTCTTGGCCCACGCTTTGAACCACTCCTGGTAGGCTTCGACAAACTCCTCGAGCGTGATGTCGGGCTTATCCAGGAGTATCTGCTGGGCCCCTTGGATGGAGGCCTGGACGATATCGAAGCACTCGTCCTTCATCAGGCCGTTGTTGAACTCACCTGCATTTTCCTGCACGAGCTGGTCGCGGCGGTCTTTGGCCGGGTCCATCAGCTTTGCGGCGTTAAGTTTTACGATCGCCTCCACCTTCTTGGGTGTCATCTTCTGCTTGGCTTGGTCCATCGTCTCGCCCGCTCTGGGATGATGCTGGGGGTAGCACAAAAGGGCTGACGGTGTCGGTGACCCGCTGGCGCCGTCTCTGAAGTCGCGGACGACGTCCTTGGTCGGAACGGCTGTGCCTCCGTCAATCGGTTTGGCATCGCCGTTATCGTCCACGATCATGTTGCCCCACTTGCAGTCCCACTGGCAGGTGAAGACCGTCGAGAGCACCACGTTCTCCAAACTGTCCGCGGTGATTTTGTCTGGAAGCTCGCGGCAGTTCTTCTTGATCTTTTCTGTTTTCTCCTTGGCCTTGGCCGCGCCATGCTTCCGCTCGTAGTCGGCCATGCTGTTGATTTCCTCTGCATCGGCCATCTCACCCTTGACCCCCTCGATGAGCGCACCCACTTGGCCGTCGAGCTTGACGACGCGGGCCACCGGGAAACCCAGATTCAGTTTCCCTCCTGTGGCGGTCTTGAGCGATTCACAGATCGTCGAAGAGACATCCTCGCGCATGGACGAGGCGCCTTTCGGCAGGTTGAGGCGATCCAGGCCTCCTGCGCTTTCGCCCGCCACGCTTTTGAACGCGTGGGCAATCGTCCCGTCTTCGTTCTGGAGCAAGCGGACGTCAGAGGTGCCGCCATCAGGTCTTTTGAAACAGCCGTGGCGATTGAGCAGCTCTGCCTCACCGCGAGAATCGCCCTTCGGCAAAGTCTTGATGGAGGCGTACGCCGCCTTTCGCTCGTGCTCGTTGATTGCTTTGATCAACTCCCGAAGCATTTTCTTGATACGGTCTTCAAGCAGCGTGCGGCGAAGCAGTGTTTCCATCTCCTGCGCCGCCTGAAACGGCACTTCTACACCGTTTTTAACCATCGACATGTAGCTGAGGGCCATTTCTTCAGCGCTGTTATTCTGTTGCTTGATTGACTGCAATTTCGCTTTGATATTGCTCACGATATCGTTGCAGAGCTGAACGCGCTTGGCCGCGCTCGCGGATAGTTTTTTGTCTTTGTGCTCTGCGATGGACGTCTGGGCCATCTGAATGGCCTTGTTATAGCTCGCGACCGTGTCCTCAAAGGTGGGTTTGGCGTCCTCGAGCATTTCGAAGATCTTTGCCACCGTGTGATGCTCTTTGGCCTCGCAATCCGCCAGCAACTGCTTGGTCTCGCTCTTCTTAGCGTAAATGGGCGCTAATCCGTCGTCGACTTCCTTCGCCTTCTTGGCCGCGAATTCCTTCTTCGCCTGGCGCCGTTCCGCCTGCTTTTTTAACTGACCCGGGTCCTGGGATTGCTGTGACGACGAAGTCAGGTTCTGACTCGGGCTCAATGGAGTCTGCGAAGAAGAGCCGCCCCTCTTTTGAGTGAATTGGAACGGAGTCTCTTCTGAAGAAGAGTCGTCCCTCATGTGAGTGGTTGAGGACATCTGCTGTGGCTGCTTCTGCTGGTCTTTTGGCAGCGAAGTCACTTTGCCTGGCTGGCCCAGCGGAGTCTTTGAAGAAGAGCCGACCGTCTTTTGAATGGGCGGGAACGGCCGACTAGGCTGTCGCGGGCTGAGCGGCGACTGTGAAGAAGAGCCACCCGTCGTTTGAATTGGCGGCGACGGCTGATCGTCATCTGAGTCGTCGTGCTGTTGCGATCGCGACGGAGTCAGTTTCGGCCGGTTCAAGGGAGACATTGGAGAAGAGCGGCTCGTCGTTTGATGGGGTAGGTGCGGCTGACGAAGCTGTGGCGGTTTCTGCTGGGCTTTTGGCGACGGACTCACGATATCTGGCTGGCCGAGCGGAGACTCTGAAGAAGAGCTGTCCGTCTTTCGAATGGGTGAGATCGGCTCATCAAACTCTACGTCGTCCTGCGCTTGCGATCGCGACGGAGTCAGTTTCGGCTCTTTCATCCAAGATGGTTGAGAGGAGCTGGCCGTCGTTTGAGTGGTTTCGTGCGGCTGATACTCGTGTGGCTTGGGCTGCTGTTGCCGTGACGTCGGAGTCAGTAGCGGTGGTCGGTTCGACGTGGACTGTGAAGGCGGGTCGTCGGTCGTTTGATTGGGTTGGAACGGCTGCTGACGCCGTGGCGGGGTCTGAAGTCGCGGTGACGTCGGAGTCAGTAGCGGTGGTCGGTTCGACGTAGATTGTGACGAAGGGTCGTCCGTCGTTTCAGTGGATTGGAGCGGCTGATGACGCCGTTGCTGGGACTGCAGTCGCGGTGACGTCGGAGTCAGTAGCGGTGGTCGGTTCGACGTAGATTGTGACGAAGGGTCGTTAGTCGTTTCAGTGGATTGGAGCGGCTGATGACGCCGTTGCTGGGGCTGCAGTCGCGGTGACGTCGGAGTCAGTAGCGGTGGTCGGTTCGACGTAGATTGTGACGAAGGGTCGTTAGTCGTTTCAGTGGATTGGAGCGGCTGATGACGCCGTTGCTGGGGCTGCAGTCGCGGTGACGTCGGAGTCAGTAGCGGTGGTCGGTTCGACGTAGATTGTGACGAAGGGTCGTCCGTCGTTTGAGTGGGTCCAACGGGCTGCCGTGGTTGGGTCTGCTGTGGCCTGAGCAACGGACTCGGTTTCGCTCGCGGGCTGAGTAGAGGCTGGGTAGGAGACCCGCTCGTCACTGGAGTGGTTTGTAACGGCGGCTGGGTCTGCTGGAGCGGTGGCGACTGGTCCAATACCCTGCGGTTCGTTCGAGGCGCCGTCGGAGGGCTGACCCGGTTTCCGCCCGGTTGGCCGGGCTGATGAGGCTGTGCTACTGGCTGATTTTGCTGCGGCGCGTCGTCAGGCGTTTGTGGCAGCGGGGGCAAAGCGGTGCCGTTGATCAGAGCGAAAAACTCGAGGGGTTTGCCGAAGGGATCGGGATCGTTCATCTGGAGAGCCTGACTCGTGGATAGGTTAAACTGGGCCGGGGAGTGAGCGCCGTGCGCAGGATCGTGTGATCAGGACAGTTTCGACGCCAGCCATTGCAGCGTCTTGGAGAGCGTCTTGTGGATGGCGACCGGCATGAGCGGGTTGGTGTCGAGCATGGCGATCACCGGGTCGGTGTCGAGGCGCGTCACGTAGCTGCCGACTAAAGCCGAGGCGCGCTTCTGCCAGACGCGGCGGTCCTCGGGTTTCTCGGACTTGCGGGCCTGGTCGAGGACGTTGCTGAGCTGCTCATCGAACGGCTTGAGCGCGGCGACGACGCGCTCGGCGGCGAGCTTGGCCTGGGGGAGGCCAGGATGGCCTTTGAAGCGGCCGACCATCGCCTTGACCAGCTTGGTTTGATCAGCCCGCACCTTCGCCAGGGCGGATTCCCAGGACTGCTTCACCCCGTCCAAATCGACCTGACTCGTCGCAGGCTTTGACGCCGCTGCCGCGCCCGCGCCTGCCGGTTCGCGGAGCCCGCCTGTTGCTTGGCCGCGGCCTGCGGACCGTTCGCTCCGGAAGGGGGGGAGGCGGATAGGTGCTGCTTGAGTCGCACGACCACATCCCTGAGCATCTGCTGGGCCTGGGGCCGCTTCCCCTGCCGGTAGATCGCCCCGGCCTCGCTCTGCTTCAGCAACAGCTCCTTCGCCCAGGGCATGCCCGCCTTGGACGCTTGCAGCAGCTTGGTCCTGATGGCGTCGAGCTGCAGATTCCACTTCTCGAGGGCCGCTTGCTCCGCTGCTTCGGCCGCATCCGGCTTGGCCGCCTCCCACTCACCGGCCTCGTCCTTGTCGTCGTCCTCCGGTTCTTTGACCGCAGCCACGGGGCGCTTGGCTTGCACGAACTTTGCCTCGATCGCCAGACCGGCTTCCTGGCGGGCCAGCTTCTTCACGAGCTGCTGCCACGTCGGCAAGGGGGCCTTGTCGGTCTCGAAGATCAGCTTGCTGACTTTGTTGTCAAAGTAGCAAACGCCGATCAACACGGCGGAGCCGCCGGTGGCCTTCTTGGCCGCCTGGATTGGCGTCGGCTTGATCTTCATGCGGTCGATGAGCAACTTGCCGGAGGTTCCTCCTCCCTTGAGCACCAGGGCAAAGAAGAAGGGCTTTTCAGCCCTGGCCAGCTTGGCCTTCGCCAGATTGGCGGCCAGCAGCTTGTCGATCTTGGGTGCGGTCGGTGGCATGATCGGGTCTCGCAGTGTTTATCGCCGGAATCGGCAACAAGTTCAGAAAGCAATGGAGAGCGAGCGCGGCGACCTTCGGGAGATGACCAAAAAGCCCCGGCATTTCCCCTGGTGAGAAACGCTCGCGTGCAGATGACCACCACACGACGAACTGAGCCTGAACAGAAGTGATCATAATCAGGCCGTCGCCGCCGATCAAGATTTTAAGAGTTCTACCGCGTGGACGAGATTGTGCTGGTTACGACACTGTTCATATGCTAGCTTATAACATCATTCGACAGTTGATGGTGGCTGCGGCGGCGAAGAACGACGCCAAGCCGCGTGAAATAAGCTTTAAAGGGACATTGCAGGCGTTCACGGCCTTCCGGGACACAATGCGTACGGCCGTTCCAGAGCGGCAGGCTCAACGCTGGGAAGCGATGCTCGTCACGATAGCCCATGACCGCGTTGGCGATCGCGCAGGGCGGGTTGAACCGCGTGCCAAGAAGCGGCGACCGAAACAATACGACCTGCTTAATTGCCCATGTGCGGACGCACGTAGACGGTTGCTGGAAGCGGGTTAGCGGCTATTACCGTGCCATTCCGCCGCGTCAGCGTTTCACTACTGCTGCTCGAACCAAAACTCACCGACGGTCGTCTTTGTCGTCACAAAAGCCGGGATATCTTCATGCTTCGTAATGAAAACCGTGCCATTGGCGCTCTCTACCAACGCATTGATAAATTTGAACTTTGATCCTGGCGGAAAAAGAATCTCGCCCTCCGACTGATGTAGCGAGAACATGCTGATGTCCTTGCCCGTCTTGATGTTCTTAATATGCCATACGATCTCACCGAAGCCCGGGACCAACTTCTTGGCGGCGCTCATGAAACTTGGCTCGGCACAGATCCCGTCCGTGGCGAGACCGTCGATCATGCCCTGCCACACCGTCCTGTTGCAGCGCACCGCCTCGCCCTTGTACACAGGTAACTTTTTGAGCCCTGCTTCGCCCGCCTTTATGAAGTGGTCGAACCTCTTTTTGTTGTTTTCAAGAGTCTTCCGCTCTGCGTCCGTTTTCGGCTCTTTCTTGCGCAAGATTTCGCCGATTACGGTGTAGTCGGCCGTAGAGTAGCCATAGATGGCGGCCAGTTCCGCGACCTCAATTTTCGTCTGTTTGCGCCAGTCGCCCTGGGCGAGGGGATCACTCCTGCCCGTCGGCGTGGCTTTGTAACGACTCGCTTGGACTTCGGCCATTTGGGCCAGTTCCAGCATCTCCACGCGGCCGTAGCTCTCCGCGACCTTGCTGTTGTAGCTGGACTTATTGTTACGTGCCTCGTTGTCGGAGCGCTTGGTTTGCTTGTCGATCCAAATCGTCTTCAGCTTTCCGCCCCACTCGTTCTTCTCCTTCTCAAGGCCCGCCCAAGTGTCAAAGACCTGTTTGACCTTCGCCTCTTTGGCGCGCACCGGATGCGCCGCGCCGTTGTCCAGGGCGGCGTCCAGGCGCCTTGCATATCATTGTTGAATGCCCCCACTTTCGAATTCAGTTTTTGGATTTTGTTTTCGTCGTCGTGCATCCAGTCTGTCGGCCTCTTTTTCCCGGCATTGTCATTCTCGCCGCGCTGTTGCTGAATCAAGTTCACGAGGCCCCAAAGCTGCTCGGAGAGCAGCTCCACCTTGTTTATTCGCGTCGATTTTTCCACGGCCCATTTTTCCACGCCCGGATAAGGGGGCCCAGACTCTGGCCGCAACGCGCCAGGCACGGCGGCAACTACTACCTGGTGAATCACGGCTCGGAGCTTCCCCAAGGCCTCCTCCGCCAGTCGTAGATCGCCGCGGGAGACGGTCTCCCGCGTAAATTTAAAGAGGAACATAATTGTTTTTTCTTGTTCCGCCGGCGTCCTGCCTGCGAGAGCTTTACAAACTGGCTCCAGGTTCGTCAACGTCTTCAAGATCAACCCCAAGGCCTCGTCCGGCGCAATGGCAATCGCGGCTTGGAGCTTGCTCAAGTGTTCCAGCGCCTTGTCCAAGTCGAAGCGTCCTTCCGAATTTCTGGTTAGCAAGTACTTAGACGTTTGTTTCTGGTGGTACTCAATTTCATCTTTGTTCACCGCCGTCTGTGCGAGTGTTTTATTGTTTCGACACACATCATCCAGGCTCCTCGCGATCGAACGCCGGCGGGCCTCCTCATGCGCCTCGGCTGCATTGTCTGCGGCGGGGGCTTGGCGCTTGGCCGGCTGGGCTGGGCCGGTGGCCGTCGGGGCTTGCCTTTTCGGACCCGCCTGCGCGGGCGCGGCTTTGCCCCCGGCGGCCGCCGCGGGGCCGGGCGAGGCGGCGACAGTTTGCCTGACGAGCGCTTCCAGCTCGGCGAGCGCCTTCATCGCCTGGGGCAGGTTTTTGATGAAGCGGAACCGATAGGCGTCTCCATAGAGCCGCTCGAGATCCACTCGGCTCGGGCCGCCTTGCGCCGCGCTGTAGGCAGGCATCAAAGCGCTCAAGCGTGCTTCAAACCCGGCCCAGTTGTTCGAGGCGCCCGTCGCGGCGGGCCTGGGCCCGCTCGCCGCGCCCGGGTCTTGCGGTCCCTTGGGAGGCGCGGAGCCAGGCTGGGGCTTCGTTGCCGGCGCCGCCTGCGGGCCGTTGGCTCCCGCCGGCTGGGCGGCCCCCAGCTCACCCTGCTCGTCAAGCTGGTCGTCTTCCGACTCCTGGACTTGATCGAGGTTGCGGGTGGTCAGTATAAACCTCACCTCGATCGTCAGCCCGGCCTCGTTCTTGGCCAGATCCTTCACCAGCTTTTCCCAGACCGGCAAGGGCGGCTTATCGGTTTCGAAGACCAACTTGCCACCCTCTTTGTAGCAAACGCCTCTCACCAGAACGGAGCCGCCGGTGGCCTTCTTGGCGGCGCCGATCTTGTCGTCCTTGATCTTCAGGCGGTCGACCAGCAGCTTACCGGACGTTCCGCCCTTGAGCACCAGGACAAAGAAGTAAGGCTTGGCCGGCTGCGCCATCTTGGCCTTCGCCAGGTTGGCGGCGAGGAGCTTGTCGAATTTGGGTGCGGGCGGTTGCATGATCGGGTCTCGCAATGTTTATCGCCGGAATCGGCAACGAGTCCAGAAGGCAATGGAGAGCAAGCGCGGCGACCTTCGGGAGATGACCAAAAAGCCCCGGCTTTTCGCTGGTGAGAGACGTTCGCCTGGAGATGACTACCACACGGCGAACGGAGCCTGAACAGAAGTGATCATAATCACGCCGTCGCCCCCGATCAAGATTTTAAGAAGTCTTTGAGGATCGTGAGGCGGCTCGATTCAGAGCACCGGCGAATTGGCGCGCTCATCCAAAACCCTGAAAGTAGGGTGCATTCGCGTCAGGACCGCTTTGATCTTGGGAAGACGCTCGACGGCTCGTCACCCAGCTCGTGGTGTATTACAAGACGGTCCGGTGGGACGGTGGGATCCCCCACGTCACTCGGGCGCATAAGGCGATAGGGAGGCAAACGAAGTCATCGCCGGCGGCAAGGCGCTCCTGGCCCAGATAAAATAGTGAACGGTGGTCTCGCGAAGCCGAGTGGAGCGGGTCAAATCCGGCAGACCCCCTTGTCGGCGCCGGCAAGAATGAAGTGCTACTTTCCAAATTTCGCCAGCGCCGCGTCAGAGCTCTCGAGGAGAGCTTTGCCTGTTGCCAGGTTCGACGCGTTTGTCTTCTCAAGCCCCTCCATCTGCTGGAACAGTTTCTGGATCTCCCCGTCGCTCACAAACACGCCGGGAACGCCTTTTTTCAGCCGGCTGACTTGCTTCTGCACGATCTCAAGGTATTTGGGGATGTTGCCGAGCCTGGTTTTGTTCGATTCCATCTCGACCTTAATCGTATCGGGATGTGCCTTAAGGCGTATGTATGCCGCGGAGTCTGGTTTCTTCAGGTCTGCGATCAGCTCTTGGGTTTTTACGAGCTTCAACTCCGCTTCCGCCTTCGCAACGAGCTGAACCAGTTTCTCACACTCGGCCTTCAGGTTTTTCCTCACATCCGCCAGCGCCTCTGCGGCGCCCTTGGTGAGCGCCGACTCGAGGTTATTGAGGCGCGCGATCAACGACTCCGATGCGGTTCGGATGTCCACGTCCCAGATCTTCTTGAACTCGTTGGCTGCGCCCGACATCGCATGCAAAGCCTTGGAGAACGTCTCGGCGTCTTTCGGGGCCAGGTCTTTCTCGCCGAGGTTGAACTTTTTGAGGATAGGAGCGATCCCAGCGCGCGGTCCCGTCAAATACCACGTGCTGTGCTCGCCCTGAATCTTTTTACCGCGTTCGATGCTCCCGGCCAACAAATCGCGGCACTCTTTAATGTCCTCAATGATCCCGGTGAGGTCGGCTTTCGATCCCTGCCATTGGGCTACAATCAATCCTTTTGTCCGTGCTTCCAGCTCCTTGACCACGTCTGCCTTCAGACCCTTGACGTCCTTTTTTTCAGCCAGAATTTTTTCAACGTACGTGTTGTTCGTCTTGTCCAGCGAGGTAAGCTCCGCCTTCACCTTATCGCTGGCGGCGAGGTATTCCATGTATTTCTTGTTCTGCGCCGCGGTTGCCTCTTTTTTTTCCGTCTCAATTTCCTTCTGCTTGGCGACGATGCTCGCCATGTAGTTTTTCACCGCGGTCCGCCATTCCGCGATCAAGGCCTTGGTCGGCGCGACCTTCTTGTCGTCCTTCTTGGCCGATGCCAGTTTGGTCTCGCCCGTCGCCAGCGCCTTCTGCATGGCGGCGATGGCGGTTTCCGCGGCATTGAGCTTGGTGGGGTTTGCCACCAGGGTGCTCACATCCGCGGGACAACTGGTCTTCCAAGTGTCGCAAGCCCCCCCCACGCCGGATCCTTTGCAGCAATCCGGTCGCGTTTTTTCCCAGTCGTCCTTCTTGGCGAACGCCATGGTCATCTCCCAGTGAGCGGTTCTTGTGATGATTTCCGGAGCCGCGCTCTGCAACAAGCGCGAGACTGAAAAGAGCGCGCCCTAGGCCGTCAGAAACACCGAGTTTTCAAGAGCGCAGGGTGAGTCACTTATAGCTTGATGATTTTTTTCACGACGTCCGCGTTAACATCGTTCTTGGACCACTCGAACTTGACGTCCGTGCCAACAAATGTGCATTTGCACGCCCCGATATCGACGGCAGAATGTTGGGCTTTGCACTTGTCAATGATCGCTTTCCCAATTTTGATCAACTACTCACGCTCACCCTTGTGCGCGTCTTCGGGTGTGATATTGATCCCTATCTTGGGCTTGATGTCGCCCATTTTGACCGTTGTAACCGGCATGGTGTTGCTCCCTGAGGTGTCGATTTGATCGTGGCGATCAGGCCGGTATCAGCGAACGTCGCTGACAGTATAAAGTCCACGGGCCACTCATTTTGGCGAATGTAAAACGGCGCTGTCAATGCGCGATCGCCTCCGCGTGCCAAATCGCGCATCGGTCCCACCGACGCCCGGCCAGGCTCTTAGATCTCCGTCGCGTTTTTCCTGTGCGTCGAGCTTCTCGACGGTCTTGAAATATTTGTGTGCGTCCGGTGAACCCGAGGCCCAGAAGCCGGATCTGTCGCGAGCCGCGGCGGCGCTGGCGTTCTATCGCGAGCACTATGCCATCGAGAAGGCGATCAAGAAGGAGATCGCCGAGACCTTGCCGGAGGACGAGGCCGACGAATCGATGGGGCCGCGGTCGCCCTGCGAATCCGCCAGAAGCGGGCGGTGCCGGTCCTGGAGCGCTTCGTCAAGTGGCTCGAGGAGCGGAAGAAAGACGTGCTGACAAAGTGCCCGATCAACGCCGCGATCGGCTACGTCCAAAATCACTGGGAGGCGCTGACGCGCTATGCGAGCTCCGGCTACCTGGCGATCGACGACAACGTGTCCAAGCAACACATGAAGACGACCACAACTGGACGAAAGAACTGGATGTTCACGCGGAGCAAGGAGGGTGGCCAGACGATGGCGATTCTGTTCGGCGTGGTCTCAAGCTGCCAGCGCCACGGCCATGACCCGTTCGTCTACCTGCGCGACGTGCTGAGGGGCTTGCCTGGCCTGCCGAGGGCATTCGCCTCAAGCCCCCTTTGATCTCGGGAAGACGCTCGACGGGTCGTCACCGAGCTCGTGGTGAATTACGACACGGTCCGGTTGGACGGTGCGATCCCCCACGTCACTCGGGCGCATAAGCTGATAAGGAGGCGAACGAAGGCATCGCCCGCGGTAAGGCGGCTCCTGGCCCAGATAAAATAGCGAACGGGGGTCTCGCGAAGCCGAGTAGAGCGGGTCAAATCCGGCAGACCCCCTTGTCCGCGCGCCCGAGTACATGATTCTTCCTCCAGGCACGCACTTGAAGTAGCGACTCCGCTGGAAGAAAATGACTACTGCGCAAGTCGCATTGGCCTGGTTCGGGTTCTTCCGAGGGCGATTCTCCCGAGGTTCGTATGTCCGCTCGCCGTTTGTTGAACCCGGGACTTTGGCGTCGCCTCAATTGATCACTCACTCTACTTTCCCCACGAAGGACGAGCGTCATGCCCAATGAGACGACCAAGCATTACGACGACGTGAAGGACCTCGGCAAACTGAAGGACAAATTAGGAAAAAAGCTGGGGCTGGCGCCAAAAGACGTGGTGGATGACTGGGACAGGCTGAATCCTGTCGTCCAGAGCAGCAGCCCTTGGAACGCCAAGTTCAAGGCTCTCGCGAATAACAAAGTCAAGGTCAAATTGAGCATCACTTATTGGCCCGATCTCGTGGCTGAGAACGATAAATACAACAAGATCAAACTGGTTGTGGCCACCTGGAATAACAAAGAGCACGAGATTTTCAAGGATCACGTGGTCAAGACGGTTCCTAACGATTGAGAGATGGGAATCCTTCCTGTCCGATCCTGATGATCCGTCGATCTTCGATTGACTCGTAAGGTTTACGGAGTGCGCTGCGAGCGTATCGTTCCGTTCCCCTTCGGTCGATGGGGAACGGAACGATACGCCCCTGACGGTCACTGGAGACCTTGCCGGCCGCGGGGCGTGCGGCTGATCCGTCCAGCTCGCTCCAGCGACCCCAGCGCCTTGCCCAATCGCTCGTTGTTGACCGCCAGGGCATCACCTAGCCGCGTTCGCGTCAGCAATTCGCCTTGAGCGAGAACATTCGAGCGCTTGCGCTTCGAGGCCGCGCCCATTCTCGTCATCAGGCTCTGCGATGACTTCCAGGTGCGTCGTATATGCGTCGGTGGCGACCAACTGCAAATAGACCGGCGAAGATGGGGGTGCCGCGCCCGGTGCTCGTTGGCGGTGATCACGTGGATCTCCACCTGGTCGAGATCGAGACCGCGATGCCGGGCCATTCCATCGATCCGCTCGCGCACAGCCGGCAGAGGTCCTCAGCCAGGTAGTTCAGATCCGGTCCCGGCTCCGTCACGGTGTACTTGCACAGACACGGCGCGCCAGTTTTCAAGAGCGCAGGGTAAGTCACTTAAAGCTTGATGATTTTTTTCACGACGTCCGGTCTAGCATCGTCCTTGGTCCACTCGAACTTGACGTCATTGCCAACAAATGTGCATTTGCACGCCGCGGTATCGATGGCTAGATTTTGGGTTTTGCACTTGTCAATGATCTTTTTCCCAATTTTGATCAAGTACTCACGCTCACCCTTATGCGGGTCCTGGGGGTCCAAATCGAGCCCTATCTTGGGCTTGGTGTCGCCCAGCTTGACCGTTGTACTCGGCATGGTGTTGCTCCCTGAGGTGTCGATTTGATCGTGGCGATCAGGCCGGTATCAGCGAACGTCGCTGGCAGCATAAAGTCCAGGCGCGCGTCATTTTGCCGAATCGACAGCGGCGCTGCGAATGCGCCGTCGCCCTGAAGCAGGTCGAGCAAGCGCGATCGGGAGCGTACGAGGCGAATATATCAAGACTGTCGAGTGGCGAAAACAGTATGATCTGCTTAATTGTACAAGTGCTCAAGCACGCAAGCGATTGCTAAATGCGGCTTAATGTCATTGCCGGACCATTCGTCCACGTCCCTGTTTCTTTGCCCCTTCGTCACTTCCCGCTCACTACGAGCAGAGCTATCACGTCCGGCCGGTTCGTTGGTCCGATTCTGGGCATGTGGTTGTTGCCTTGGACTCTCGCATCGGGTTGAATACCGGAGGAGTCCAGCGGAATGTCTCGTGGCGGAGCAACTGGACGATCAGGGCCGCCCTAACGAGACCGCCGCGAGACCTTGCTGGAGGTCTACGGCCCGCGCCCTGAGTCGGCCTGTCCGGGCGAGCGGGCGAAAGGCCGCGTTTGTTTTCATCGCCACCGTCGACGTGAACCATGGGTGAAGAAGGCAAGGCACAGAGCGAACACGCTGGGGCGATCCCGGTTGCAACCCCCGACACCGTCGACCATCCGGCTGAACGAGTCAGCCGGGTCGAACGTGCTTTCGTGTTGGCATGGGCGTTCATGATCCTCTTGGCTGCGCTGGGAACTGGGACCTGGGCCGTCTGGACCATCCTGTCGTACCGCCAACGGTCGGTCGAGCGACATCTGGCGGCGATGAGGCAGACGGGTGCGTCCGACAAGACCGAGCCTGAGATGACTCCGCCCCCGGGCCTGGAGAAGTCGGTCCCCGCGGAAGTGCGCGCCGGTTTGTATCTCGAGCAGATCCACCAGGTCTCGATCCGAGACCAGAGCTGGTCGGCCGAGTTCTTCATCTGGTTCAACTGGACTGATCCCGAGCTAAAGCCAGGCGAGACGTTCCGGCTGCTTGGAGGTGAAATCGAGTTGCGAGAGAAGCTCGCCAGTCGAGAGAACGGGAAGGAGCGTTACGCTCTCTACCGCGTCGCGGCCAATATCACGAAGGTTTTCGATGTGACGCGATATCCCCTGGATGATCACCTGCTGTCGATCATCGTGGAGGATGGAGAGCGCCAATCCTACCAGCTTCGTTATGTCGCTGATGTCGCGAATTCGGCTTTGAGCAGCCGTCTGATACTTGCCAATTACGCGATTTCACCCGACAAGGAAATGATCGTCAGGCCGCATGGTTACAAGAGTAGTCGAGGCGACCCACAACTTCCCGCCTCGTACCGGGCCACTTACTCGCAACTGGTCTTCGGCGTACCGATCTACCGGCAGGATTACGGCATGTACATCAAGGTCTTCCAGGGGCTGTTCGTGGCGTTGGCGTGCGCATTCGTCGTCTTCTGCATCAAGCCAACGCACGTCGACCCCAGGTTCGGACTCGGAGTTGGAGCACTGTTCGCCGCGATTGCGAATTCGTACATCGCCGCGACCATGCTCCCGGAGACCGGCACCTTCACCATGATCGACATGGTGAACGGCATCGGCCTGGCCACGATCTTCCTCACGCTTGTCCAGTCCGCCATCTCGCTCTACCTCTACGATCATCTCGGTCGCTTGGCCCTCACTCGGTTGTTCGACCGGGTCTCGTTCTACGTCTTCACGGTTGTGGCGATCGCAATCAACGTGGTCATCCCGTTCACCGCCAAGTTGTAGGGCGGGACAGGGACGCGGCGCTCATGGACAGGCCCGCGGCCGGTGACCGCGGAAGCGTGACTGGTGCTGCCCTAGGTCTTCGTAACGAGAGTGCACAACTCGCATTGAGAGTTTGCGATCGGGTTGATTCCCAGTTGGGAGGCGATCTGTTGAAGGAGCAACGCGAGCATCACGGGGATCGGGGGGATTGCAGGGAATCCGGCCATCATCGTTCCCAGTCCGGCCGTCATCATCGCGTTGATCTGGGCAGAAGCGCTGGCCCCAGCCGAGACACTCGCCGACGCGGAAGCGCCCAGGGCGAGGGAGGCTTGTGCGGCGAGGGAGGCTCCCGCGGTGACGGACGGGGCCGTGGGAAGGGCAAAAGTGAGCTGACCGAGCAAGGCCAGCGGGGCTTGGAGCTGCGCGAGTGCACCTGCGGCAAGCATGTCGACTCCCATTGCTCGCTTGATGGCCACCAAGGCACCGAGCAATTGTGTCGCGCCAACCAGGGGGGCAAACGGGATCAGATTTTCAAAAGGTGGCATCGAAGCCATGGCGGCCTGCATCGCACTGAGCGCCGATGCGGTCAGCGCCAGCCCCGCCGCTGTTGAGATGTTGGCACCGAAAGCCGCCTGGGCAGCCGCCTGAACAGACGCGACCGCAGCCAGCTGAGCAGAGGCGACGGCCTGCGCCATCACACTTGCGGAGACCTGGGCTGAGAGATTTGCATTCGCCGTCAGCGCTGCCTGCAACTGAGGCATCGTAGCCGGGCTGAGGAGATTGAGCCCGAAATTCGTTTGCACGGCCTGCATGAGGTTCGCCAGTTCCGCCAGAGGCAGCAGGTTGGCCAGCGCCGCCAGGGGGAGGGCCTCGAGCGCGTTCACAAAGTTACTCGCGGACATCGCCAGTTGGCCAAGCAAATTAGGGGCCGTCGGAGAGCACAAGTTCACGCCAAGGCCTGCGTTCATGGCCATCTGGAACTGTGCCGCGGCCGTGAGCTGCGCCATCGCTTGTATCCCGGCGCTGGCTGCTAACTGGATTTGAGCGGCAGCTCGAGCTTGTGCCTGGGCCGCTGCGGGCGCGACGACGGTGCGCAGGAGATCGGGAAACCCTGGCGGCAAGCTCAGGCTGAAATTGAGATTGGCAGATAAGTTCTGAAACCTCCCGAGCATCTGCGTCTGCGATAGCCTGCACAAGCATATCAACGTGCGATCTCCAGCCGACTTGACCACCAGGCAAGAGCGGACATTCGGGACATCATGGGTTCCGGGGTCAGAGCCGTCAATCATACTGTACCGCCGGATGGGCCGTTGCCAAACACGAACGCCCGCCGCACACAGCAAGTCGACTCAAATCGTGGCCATCGCGTCTTCGGGCGATTTCAGGCCGTCGATCTTCGCCGCTTGACGCTGTATACCGTCCGTGATCTCATATCGGTGATCGCCCTGCCGGCGGCACGAACTGTGAAATCAGCACTCAGAGGGTGAGCTGCCGGGGTCGCATCGAGATTGGAGAACATGCCGTGCCGGAGCTGGTGAAGATGGGGGCGGTGATGGAGTGCAGCTTCGGTTCGAATCCGGCGAGCCTGATCGTCTTGCCGGTCAATAGGACAGAGGCGGAGGAAGCGCCAGCGGCGAACATCATGGACTTCAAGCCGATCGTGAACATCACGACGTTTGGATCGTGCGCGGCAATGCTCGGGGCGCCGTGTGTGCCGGTGACGACGCCCTGGAAGCCCGGGTCCCCCACCGTCCTGATCGGCAAAATGCCGGCTCTTAACAACACGAGCACATGCAACTGCGGCTTGGGCGGGGTCATCACGATCACCGCGCCCGGGACGGTGAAGACGATGGTTGCCTGAGCGGTCAATTGCGGTGAGCAGCGCGATGTTGTTCGCGCGCATTGGTAGCGGCCGGGCATCCGTCAGCTTCGCTACCGGGATGCGCGTGGTCTTCCACTCGTTTGCCGCACTCCCCCTCCCTGTGTCCGTGCGATCGCTTGGACGCGTGTTCTGCCAGTTTTCCTTGGAAATCGGTGGCATTTTGCTGCTGTCGTCGAAATGTAGATCTGATGAACAGATGAATGAGCGACGGCCAGGGAAGAAGCCGACCTTGTGAGAGGCCCAGAAGCAATATCCGACGCAGGCGATTGCGGTGACGGGTCTCTCCTTGCTGTGGAAACTTGTGTCGCCTTTCGAGAAAACAGCCACGGTCCCGTGGGAACGGGGGTTGGCGCATCGAAAACCGGTGGAAAATCCCAGAGAACAGGGCTTGGGGACGCGTTGATCGCGATTGGCGACCGTCGCCTGTGAAGGGGCTGGCCAGGGTCAGATCCAGCAAACGGCGACGATTAAATCGATAAACGCACCGAATCTGACAAACTTAACCAGAATTTGATCTCGTGAAGCCGAGATCACATTCTTGTTCCTGGTTGCAAGCGGCATTCGGTGCGGATAAAAAGGTTACCTGGCGAACTCCGCAGACCAACGAGTTTCAGCTTACACTGAGGCGGCCATGGCATTCGCGAAAAAGGACGACTGGCAAACAACGCGGCCGAGTTGTTGCAATGGATCCGGCGTGGGGAAGGCTTGTGGCGCCTGGAAAGACAATTGTCCTCCGGATGTCGGCGCCCTGGTGAAAAACGCGACCAAGCTCGATGCCGCGCAAAAGGCCATTAGCGCGATGTTGACGGCGCTGGCGACGGGCGAGGGTAAATTGTCCTCGGCCAAGGACAAGGATGACAAAGCCAAGGTCGAACCGACCAAGAAACTGATCACGGAATGGAGGGTGGAGGTCAAAAAGTACGCCACGAAAATCATCGAGGAGGAGAAAAAACTCGCGGCGGCAAACCGGGCCGCGGCCGATCGGGAAATCGAAGAGGCCTTTACCACCGTCAAAAAGTATCAGGTTCTCCTCGATGCAGAAAAGAAAAGCCTCAAGGAAAAGGTCACTACGGTACAGGCGCTGAAGCCAGCCGAAAGGACTGTCAGCGGCATGCAGGAGGGGGAGCGGAAAGCGCTGATCCAGAAGGTCGGATTGCTGGGTGCCGAGGCCGCCGCCATTGCCCTGAAAGCGGATAAGCACGCCGAGGGCCTGCGCTTCGATTTGACGAAATTTCGGGGACGTGGTGCCGGCGGCATCGGCAAGGATCACGGAGTGGACGACAAGGGCATCAGCGAGCTGGGCAAGAAATTTACCGAACACAAGGCGCTCGTGGACAAGTTCGAGCTGGACGTTAAGACCATCAAAATGTTGATTAACCAGATGACCGTCGACCAGACCACGATCTCCGCAATGCTCGACAAGACCTGGAATGTCATGAAAGGATACGAGAAAATCGTCAAGGAGGTCTTGCTCGCGGTGCAATCAACGAAGAAGGATTTGCCGTCAAAGACCAACCCGGGCACCATCATGAAGAGATTGAATGCAACGACTCCACGGAACGCCGTCGAGCTCCAGCTCGTCAATTGCCAGAACGTGATCGACGCCTATAGAAAAGCCGACAAGCGCCTGGTTGCCCTGACAGAAAAAGGCGTGGATCATGTGCCGCAGGATTTTCGCGTTGGAGACGTGCTAAAACTGATCAATGAGATCAAGAGAGAAATGAATGAATTTGACGATGCAAAAGTGGCCTCCGATAAGGAAGCGAAGGACGGCATCGCCCACGGCCAGGCGCTCTTGAACCCCAAGAAATAGGGAACGGGGCTCTGGCGGAGCCGACGGGAGCCGGTCAAATCCGGCAGGCCGGCTTGTCTCTTCCTGCAAGCTTGGAGCTTCATGGACAACATGTCAACACTTTGAGGATTCAGTCAATTCGAGAGGGGTGTTGACCGTGTTCCGCTGGGGTGCTACTTTCGGTTTGTCGTAGCCAGAGCGTCGCGGCTCTTCGCCGGCGAAAGATCGGCCAATTTACTATCCCATTCATCGCGTACGCGGTTGTGAAAGGTGCACCGCCATGCCAGGCACAGTCCCAGAAACCGTCAAGTCGCCCGAGACGTTGACCAACGCGGATTGGCAGAAAAAGAAGGGCGCCCTTGCCAAGATGGCCGGTACGACCGACATCGGCGCTGACGATGACTGCGGCCAAGGCGGAATTCGATAAAATTGATTGGGATAAGCTCGACGCCGCCCAAGCGATAGAGGTCGCGGATCGCAAGTCGATCCCCAAAGTCAACGCAGCGTTCGAAGCCGCGAAGACTCACGTCACACAAGTCATTGAGGGGAAAGTTCGCCCGAAGATCAAGGACATTCGAGACCTCGCTGAGAAAGCCCACGCCGAGTGGTCGAAGAGCAAGCTCATTCCCAAGGCCTCGGCGGATCATGCTCTCAAGGTGAAGACCACCGCAGACACCTATTGGATCGTGCTCAAGAACAACTCCCCAACAATAACCAACTTGCTCACTGAATTTACCAAGCTTATCTCAAAGCTACAGACGCAGGTGGAAGAACAGAAGAAAGGTCTAGAAACTTATATCAAGAACCTGGAAGAGTCGCTGAAACTATGCAGTGCGAACCCGTCATTCCACAACTACGAAAACCTTCCGGATATGGCCAAAGTGTCCACCAGCGCTGCCGCAGCATGTGCAACGCCATCGCCGTCCTGCCGAAGTTGAGAGACAAATACTTTGCAACCTGGGCGCCTTACGGCAACCCCACGTTCCCGCAAGCAGACGACGGTGGAAAAGTGGCGGTCACGGCGCTGCTGAAGAAAATTGAGCAATCGCTGGCCGCCTTCAAACAAGACTACAAGACCCTCGTTTAGAATTCGTCATTGCGCGACGCTTGACGGGCTCCGCGAGCGCGAGTTTGGAGCGGACAGCGGGATTGCAGCGAGAGCCGGACGCCGTGCAAGTCCGTTGCTCTCGATCTGACTCCCTGGGTCCGGACTGCCGATTCCATTACTGCGCCGTTGCCGGTTGTACGCTCGCATCGCATAGATACGGCGGCCCATTGACCCGCTGTCTGACTTCTCCGCTGAACACGCGACCCCGGAAACCGAAGTATCGAGTCGCGTGCCTTCCGTTGTCCGTGGATTGCCCTATCGGTCAGCTCATCTTCGTGAGCGTTGTCTTTCCCCCGGACTCCACCTTGGCAACTTTGTATTTTTTAAACGGCAATGGCCTTCCATCCATCAGGCCTTCGACCGTGCACTCCGTCATTAGCACTACGTACTCGGGCGGCCCATGATGTTGTCCTGGCACGTCCCATCTGATATCCGCAACGATAGTCACGCCTTTATCCGTCGACGTTCCCTTCGGGCGCCGTGCCTTTCCCCACCACCTTTTTGTCAGAATTAACCGCAGTCACCTTGATGTTCGCGACTGCTCCCTGAGGTGCAGGTGTCGTCGGCCTCGGTGGACTCATAGATGCACTCCGATGGTGTTTGGCGTTGTTGAGAAGATCGGCACAACGGATGGACAGGCCCGCGGCCGGGTGCTCAGGTCAAGTAGTTTCGGAAAGCTTCCATGCACAGCTTAACTTGCGTCATCGCGAGTTTCAACTCTGCCAGAATGTCGGGTTTGGGGTTGGCATCCACTTTCAGTGTCCGCTTGTCGCCGTTGGCCCAGGGAGCGAGCGTCGCGATCCAATGATTGGCTCTCTCGAGATCCTTCGTCACGTAATCAGGGACCGGCTTATGTTGCTCCCTGCATGTGTCGTCCAATTGCTTGAAAGCTTTCAGCGCTGTCGTCAACGAGCGGATGCCGGCTGAATCCGAGCCCATGGTCGCATTCCAGGTTTCGACCGTCGGATTTGCCTTGATGGCGGCCGAGATGGTGGCAGCCGTCTTGAACGCTTTTTGCAAAACAACTTTAAGAGTATGCTCGGTTCGCTGTATGACGTCCCATCCTTTGCCAGCCGTTTCAAACGTCGCGATTTGTATCTGAAACTGTGCCTGGTACTCCTCCAACTTCGTCTTCAGCATCTTCATGCCCTTGTACCGGGCGGTCGTTTTCTTCATATTTGCCTCGCCCTCACGACCTTCAGGCTTGATCGTGCTTTTTTTCTCTTCGATGATTAGCTTCTCGAGCAACTTGAGGTACTCGGCCGAGGACACCTTGAACTCAGCCACCGCGATCCTCGCGTTTTTCAGCTTCTCAGCATCGTCCTTCGCATTTCTTGCGGTGGTATTCAGGGCCTTGTCGACTGCCTTGAGACTCCCGGACAATTTCGTATGCGAGGTCGAGAAGACCTTCAAGAACGCTTCCTTCGGCTTCTTCTCACCGGTGAGCCTGAAGTACGCGGTTTTCAGCGTCTCCCATTCTTGCGCATCGTTGGCCACGGTGTGTGCTCCCGATTCGCTGGAAGTGCGCTCGCCAGGTGCGGGCGTATTGTTTGTGACCGGGCTTGATTGCCCTGTCGTCTCGACAAGCGATCTACGCTCACCAAAACGATATCCGGCCGCAAACAAAGAACCGAGTTCGCCTCGAGGGGCTGCGAATCAAACGGGAACTATAGCCAAGCACCCGAAAAACGGCCGCGTGCAAGGCGAAACGCCTCGTTCGGCAGAGCGCTCAGTCGTCTTCGATCACCCGACGGGTGGCTTTCGCGAGTCGTGCATGAGATACTCACCGAGCAGAGAACGCAGCGGGGAACAAACCGCGGGTTGATCGCGCAAAGTCTCGCCCCTTTTTTCCCTCTCCCTCGCGTGGCGCAACAAAATGTGCGGGGCGCCAGCGTTTGGCCTGGAAGGTCGAAGCCCAGTTTTCATCAGCCCAGCGTGAGCCTTGGGGGATTGAGCATGCTCGTGGAGAAGCCGGGGTTTACCGTCATTCAAAGATGTCGCCGGCTCGCGCTTTGCTGCGCTCTTGGCGGCCGTGACAGCCGCGACCGTCCGGGCTCAAGACGAGGTGAGGAACTTCAAGCAGCCGATCCTGATGGTGGAGAGCGGGGGTCCGCACGCACCCGTTCGATCCCTGCTCTGGCAGGACGCGTCGACGCTCCTCTCCGGGGGCATGGATAAGGTGGTGCGCGCGTGTGGGACCTGGACGAGGGCCCTCATCTCTCCCGAACGCTCCGGCCGATGATCTGCGCGGGCCGGCGGGGATCATCTATGCGATGGCGCTGGCGCCCAAGGCCGATTCGTCGGGCCAGCGGCTGCTGGCTGTGGCTGGTTTTGGAGTCGAGGCCCGCCGAGCCGATTTCACAATCTTTCGCCTGCCTGGAATCGAGCGGATCGGCACCGGGGAGATCGCGGCGCGCGTGCTTCCGCCGAGCACCGATGATCCGAATGAACCCGGCCATCGCAACACGATCCTTTGCATGGCCTTCGACCCGACCGGACTGGTCCTTGCCACCGGCAGCGTTGATGCGAAGGCGATCCTCTGGGACGTGATCCCTGGGGACCGACTCCAGGTTCGGCCGCGTGCGACGCTCGTTGGCCACAACCGGGAGATCCGAACCCTGGCGTTCTCGCCCGACGGCAAGCGATTGGCCACGGCAGGCGGGGACGGATCACTCCGTCTCTGGGATGTCGCGCAAGGGACCCAGGTCGATGCGCGACTCGGGCATCCGCAGAAGCCCGATCCGATCAATTCGCTGGCGTTCAGTCCCGATGGTGGCTCAATCGTCGTGGGTCGGGAAGTGGGGACTGAAAGAGGGGGAAAGCTCTACCGCTTCGATGCGGGCAACCTCGCCAGGGTCTCTCCGGTCGAGCTGCCCAGTTCCGGCGAGCAAGGGCCGGTCGAATGCGTGGCCTATCATCCCGACGGCCGGCAGCTCGCGGTCAGCATCAAGAGCGACCGGTCAGCGGCAATCGATGCCATGACGATTTCGAGCGATCTCGAAATCCGGGCCATGCCCGAGGGAAGGCTCACGCACCGGCGTCGCGTCCACGGTCTGGTTTACACGTGCGGCTTCAGCCCGTCGGGAGATCGCCTGGCCTATTCGGGAGGCACGTCCCAGTCGATCTTCATTCAGGAGATGAGCGATCTCACGAAGCCGCCCGGGGAGATGAGGGGCGAGGGCAGCACGCCGTTCGATCTCGGGTTCAAGGCCGACGAGAGCCAGGTTCTGGGTTTCACCCGCGCGCTTTCGATCCGGCGAAGCCTCCCCAGGATTACGAGGGGTTCGACCTGGCGCAGCGGAAGACCCGGTCGGTGCCGGCGAACGAGCTCCGGCGAGCGATCAAGGAATACCAGGGCTGGAAGCTGCAAGGAAACATCAGCCAGTACCTCCTGGAGGCGGTCCATGCCGATGGCCGGCGGTCGAAGCTCGTCCTCGACCCGGGGTCGGAGCGCCTCTGGTGGTCCTCCACGTTTATTCCTCCCGGGCCAGGACACCCCCGCGCCACCGTGGCGATCGGCTGTGAGTCGGGTGTGGTGATATTCGACCTCGAAACCGGTCGCCGTACTCGAGTGTTCGCCGGCCACAGCAGTCCGGTCGTCTCGCTGGCTCCATCTCCTGATGGCCGGTGGCTGGCCAGCTCTTCGATCGATCAATTGATCATGCTCTATTCGCTGGCCGGATCTGACACGCTCCCAGGTCTCGGGGGCAAATTCCGCCAGCAGCCCGACGGCTTGTGGGTGATCGACGCCGTCGAGGCCCGAAGCTTCGCCCAGGCGATGGGCTTGCAGCCGGGCGACGTGGTCGTCGGGGCCACGATCAGTCGCCGCGGGGCCCCCCGTGAAGACTTCTTCGATCCCGCACGCATCGGAGCGTTCGTCTCCCGGGTCGATGGACTGGCTCCCAACCTCGAATTGATCGGTATTCTGATCGCAAGAACCAGCTTGGTTGCGCTGCCGGGCATCTACGGGACACGACTTTCGGCTTCCGAGGTTCTGGAGATGCTGCCTTCCTCCAAGCGGAACAACCCGGCGCTCACGCTCATGCACGGATTGGATAAGGAATGGGTACTCTGGACCCCCCAGGGCTTTTACGATACGTCGATCGAAGGGGATTCTCGATTCCTGGGCTGGCATATTAATCCCCCCTTCACCTCATCGCTGCCGACCGATTTCGTTCCGATCGGTACCTACGCGAAGACCATGAATCGCCCCGACCTGTTGCAGCAGGTGTGGACGACCGGCAATCTCGACCTGGCGCTGGCCGCGGTCGAAGCAAGCGCACCCAAGCCTGAAAACCAAGCCTACGACGACCAGCCCCCCAAGATTACGGTCCGCTCGGCTCAACAAGAGGTGAAGCCACAGCCGGCGGGGAAAGTCTGGACGGTCAACACGCCCGACCCCACCTTGCTGCTGGACCTGCTTTCGGAGGGCAAGCACAAAATCCGCGAGCTTCGGCTGGTTCTTGACGAGCGTCTGCTGCCGATCCGGAAGCTGGGGCTCGTCGAGGAACACCATGAAAAGGTCACGGTCAATTTGCCGCCGAATCGGCGCGTTCGGCTCGAGATCCAGGCTTCCAACGAGCAGGAGAGCCAGCGATCCGAAGCGATCGACCTGCTGTATGTTCCGCCGGCGCCGCCGGTGGACGTCAAGCCGGCCCCTGCTCCCGAGACGCCAAAGCCCAGCGTGGTGGTGCTCTCTATTGGCAACGAGAAATTCCAGGCACGCGAGCTCGAGCCCATACGGTTTGCCGAAAAGGACGCGGCGAGCCTGGCGGATTTCCTGGGCAAGCATCTCCTGCCGGCCAGTGGCACCGCGCAACTAGAGGACTTGAAAGTCGAGGGCCATGCCTTGACCGGCAAGCAAGCGGCGGCCGATTCCATCCAGAGAGCGCTTGGTCAATTGCAAGAGATGCCTCGGGCCGGGCGCCTGCGCCGGAGACCTGGTCGTGCTGGTGATCAACTCTCACGTGCTGGAGTGGGAAGGCATCCCGTGATCGTCACGGCCGACACCAAGCTGTCAGCTCCGCCAGGCCCGGTGGTCTCCGGCAGGGATCTCTCCGAGCGTCTGGGAGAGCTGGCGGATTACGGCTGCCGGGTGGTGGTGTTTCTGGACGGGGTTCACGAGCTTGCCGAGGGCTCGTTCAAGAGCGACGTCAAGGGTTGGGTGCGCAGACCTCCAGCGCAACCGGCGACGTGATCACGTTTGTGGCTTCCAAGGAAGGCCCAAGCGGCGCGAGCATCCGCGAACAGCGCGGCTACTTCGCGCTGGGGCTGCTCAATGCGTTTTCAGCAAGCGGGGCATCGGGGGTCCGCAAGGATCGGGCCGCACCCTACTCACTGGATCTATTCAGGAAGGCCGTGGCCCAGCAAGTCCTCGACCTCAGCAATCGGCGTCAGGAAGTGGGGTGTTACATCCCGCAGGCGGTATCCCCCGCCAGCCTCTTCGCCCGACCCTGAATCTCATGAGCGCGGGACCAGGCGCCCCTGGCCGCGAGCGAAGCCGAGCGATTTACTTTCGGCTCGGGTCGATCCGGAACAAGGGAAACGAAACATTCGAGGTCTGAAGGCGAAGCGCCTGGTCCGCGGGGTTCTTCGCGCCGGGCAGGGCCTGTGCCGATCGCGCCTTGGCGACCATCAAGGGAAACTTGGCCGCGATTTGAGGCAGGGTCTCCTTGACGTAGCGGTCAAGCTCGTGCGTCGTGAGCGTTCCGTCGCCATCGTAATCGGCAGTGCCGCGCAGCTTGAGCTCGTTCAGCTCTTCGGGCTCCTGGTCCTGGGTGATACCGCCCATTGCCCGCAGCAAGGTGAACGTGAACAGGCCGTGGCCGAGGGGCTCGACCTCGAGCGCCGCCTCACCCCGGCGAGCGGCCATCAAGTACGAGGTTCTGGCCTTGCGCGACTCGATCTCGGCCCACTTGCGGATCGCGGCCACCTTGGGGTCGGAGAGGATGGCTTCGGCCTGGCAGGCGTCGACGATGACCAGACGGTTGAGGGCGTCGAGCCGCATGAGATTGAGGGCGATGACGGAGAACGGCAAGTAATCGGCGGGTTTCAGCTCGATCCCGGGGGCGAGGTCGGGAGCGTCGCCGCGCTCTGCAACCTGCAACGCGGCTTCTTGAGGGAACGGAAAACTAGGAAGCAGAAGGCAGAATCTCCCCTTGTCAAAGACGCCGGTGTGGCCGGCCAGGAAGACGACGACCGTATCTTGAGGGTGGTCCCTGACCGCTTTTTCCAGTTCACGAAATGCTTGATTGACGCTGTCGAGATTGACCTGATCATCGGAACGAAGAATCCGAAGTCCCCCCCGCCCTTGCGGATCGAGTCCGCGCTGGTGCAGGAGCTCACTGAGCTGCTCGGCGTCCAGCACTGGGAAGTTGAGCCGCTGGCGAGTGTATTTGCCGACGCCCAGGGAGAGGATGTGGACCTTGCCGGGCTCCATCTTGGCCGCGCAAGGGATCTCGAGGTCGGGTTCCGGTGAACGGCTGTCGTACGACCCTTGCCGGCTGGCCATCGCATAGAACCGGTTGTCTCCCGAGCGCAGCCGCACGCGAACCCGAAACTCCGTGGGCAAGGGCCCTGGCTTTTCTTCGAGCTTGCTCGAGATCGGGATGCCGTTGTGATAAAGGCGGAAGTCCGTCAGGTCTGGCGCCCCGAGATGCACGGAGAGCTGGGTCTCGGGTTGCGCGGGATCCGGCCGGAGCGGGGCGTCGATGGCCAGCGGTGGCGTTTCCTTGGTCTCTTCTGTCAATTTGGGGATTTCTTGCGAGATCATCTGTTCGCCCAGGCCAAACGTATACAGGGTCGCATCGAATTGTTCCATGGGCCGGGCGCGGTCGCGCTGCCGGAACCGGACGAGCCCCCGGCCTCGAGCCGATGCGTCGAAACGCCCGTCGGGCGCGTAGAAGACCCAGTCCGACTCGGTCGAAGCCTCGGGCTTTACCGTTTGGTCATCGTCCAGCGGGCTTGCCGCCGTTGCGAAGGTCCCCTTGAGGACTCGCTTTTCAAGGTCCCAGAACCGGACGGTCGTGTCGTCGCTGCCGCTAAGAAGCAGCGAACCGTCAAACCAGGGGGCGAGGGCGTTTACCTGCTCGAAGTGGTTCGACTGCTGATCAAGGTCCAGGCGTCTGGGTTTCGGCTCGAGCTCGCCGAGCCAGATGGTGGTTCCATCGCCGGCCACGGCCAGCGTACGACCATTCGGCGTGAAGGCGATCGCCTTGACCGCCCCATCGAGCACGCCCTCTACGAGATGCGGCGCCTCCACCGTCGCCTTGGACTCGCGCCAGCTCCAGAGGATCGCCCGGCCGTCGCTGTGGCCGGTGACGAGTTGTCGGGATGCGCCCGGCCGTATCTGCACGCAGGTCACATTCGCGCTTGTTGCTTCCAGAAGGGTCACTGTCGGCCGCTTGATCTCTCCGCCGGCAGCATCGAGTTGCCAAAGCTGGGCCGATGGGGAGTCGCCGGCCGTCGCCAGGGAGTGTCCGTCGGTGGAAAAGCTTGCCGAACGGACCGGATCCTGGATCTGAGTCAACCAGTGAGTCAGCTTCCCCGATTTCACATCCCAAACGCAGACGAGCGGAACTGCCGAGTCTGGAACCGTCGCGGCCAGACGTTTTCGGTCCGGGGAGAGGGTGACCGCCTCGAAGGCAACGGTGTCGGGGATTTTATAGCCCGGAGCCTCTCTCGCGAAGAACCCCCGGTCGATGGTGTGCTTGGTGCGGTCCATCCGAGCGAGCCATCCCACGGAGTTCTCCGGATGTTCGGGGTTGCCGGCCGCAGCGAGCAGCAGCGTCTCGTCATCAAGAAACGCCGCCCCGCTCCAGTACCCCGGGAGCCGGACGCAGGTTCGGTTCCTGGGATCGCAGATCTGAAGCTGATTGAGCTCGTTGCCAATCAAAAGCGACTGGCCGCGAGGCGAGATCCCAAGCTGTCGAACCATCCCTCGGTGGGGCGGAATCCGCCTGGCCGCAACGCCGGGGGCTTCCATGGGCTGGAAGAGCAGCGAGCCGTCAAGGCCTCCCACAACGAGGTTGCGGCCGTCGCTGGTGAAACTCAGGCAAGCGGCGGAATTGGAGCTGGCCACCTGACTCGCCTTGGCGGGCTTTCCCCCGTCGAGGCTCCAGATCGAAACGCCTTCATCACGGGTGGCGATCGCCAGGTTTCCGCCGCTGGGAGAGAAGCTCAGAGCCTGGACCGCCTTGGCTGGGATCACGCTGGCGGATTGGCTGTCGAGTCCCTTGGAGACCGGAAAGACGGCGACACCTTGTTCGTGAACGACCGCCAGAGCCTCGCGCCGTGAGAGCTCGAGTTGCTGGATCGCAGAGTCGGCGAGCTTTCGATCGACCTGCTTTCGGGTCGTGAGATCACGAAGCAGGACCGCGCCGTTGTCTCTCCCCAAGGCGAGCCAGCGGCCGTCCGGGGACATTGCCATTGCTGAGACCTCACCGGTCGGCGGCTTGAACACATCAGGGTTGCCGGTGCTGCCAGAGGGCCCGAGGATCAGGACGTCGCCATTGCCGCAGAGCACGGCAACTTTCCCTGTGTCGGCGTCGCCGCCTGCGGCTTCCCTGCGGCATTCCTGATCGGCCAGCCAGGCTTGTGCTTCCAGGGTCGGCTCGGCGAGGTTCCAGCGGAAACTCTTGCCGTCCTGGTCGACCGTGACGAAGTGGGCTCCGTCGGGGAGGAAGAGCACTCGCTCGATCCGACGGTCATGAGGCTGGCGGAGGATGCGTTTGGCTGCAAAGTCGTGGGTCACATCGTGAACGAGGACTCGGGATCGGCCGCCGCCGCTGATCAACCACCGTCCATCCTTGCTGAGGCCCAGCGCGGTGACACCGACCGAGTGCCCCGTCAGGACGCGGACCAAAGACTTGGGCTCGACGGCCCAAGCGCGGAGGGTCGAGTCCATGCTTGCCGAGACGATCATCCGGCTGTCGGCGGAAGAGACGATTCCGGTGATCTTGTTGGCATGACCAACCTGGAGAAGCATCTCGGGCGGGGCCGGAGTGCAGGGGCTGGGCGAACTGGTCGCTCCAGACGGTCAGCTCAGGGGGAACGCCTCCCACGGATTGGAACCCCCGCTCTTTCAGCCCGGGATTCTCGTTGAGCGCACGGAGGCAGGCCGCGAGGTTTCGTTTGCTCTTGGCTTGCCCGAACCCTTCGATGAGCGCGGTCGTGAAGAGAACGGCCGGATTCTCGTCTTTGGCACTCGAAACGCGGTCGGATGCCAGCCATGCCGAGGCGCCAGGCCAGCGCACCAGCCGTGCCAGCCAGTCGCGGCCGGTCGGAGCGACTCGGGGCGCTTGCCCTGGGCCTTCAAATTTCACCAGACCAGGAGCGGTCGTACCCAGCCAGCAAACGACCCGGAACTTGCCTGCGGACATGTTCAAAGCGCGGTCGAGCGACCAGCCGGTACGGGGGATGTCACCGGGATCGGCGTCGATCGGGCATCAAGAAGTAATCGACCGTTGACTCATGGGTCTTCGGGTCGGTGCTGACGACCGAACCCGTCTGGCCGGCATAGTAGAAGATCACGACATCACCGGGCCTGGCCCGCGATGCGAGCCACAACTGAACGGCCCATTCCAGGTTTCTCTTGGTGGGCAGGATCCGGGGAGCGGGTGCTCGAGGATCACCGGGTTGAGCGCTGCCAAGGTCTGCAAGCTCGAGAAGGTGGCTCCTGTCCCACCCTCCGCTGTTGCGTAGCCACCGGAGCAGGGTTTGGGCCTGTCGGACGGACCCTGTGCTCTGGGGTATCGCCCGGTTTTGATAGTCGTCGATGCCGACGGCGATGACCCAGAATTGAGGCTGCGGGTTGGGGACGCCGGGACCTTGGGCCAGGGCGGTTGCCGCGGGATCGATCGTCAGAAGCAGAAGCGAAGCGATGACCAGGGCCGGTCGTATCATGGTGCCGGTCGCTTTCTCTCGCGGCATTTGGGCGCGAAGCTCTGCCAGTTATGTTTCGGGGTCGATCATGCTGTACCGGTAGCCCGGTGCGCTCGAATGGGAACCGCCGGGCACGGATCCGGATGCTCCCGGAACCGGTTCACCGTGAACTCGTGAGGCGGGGACATTCGATAACGACCCTGAATCCCAGATCGATATTCTCTTCGGCTGCTTTCGCGGCGTCACGGTTGAAGGTCATGGCGGACTGATTATCGAGGAGGAAAGAGCCGCCCCGGACGACACGTTCGGAGCCGGGGTCGCTGGTGGCGGTTTCCAGTCGCAGGCCAGGATCCTTGATCGCCTGATCTTTGTCGACGTGGTTTTGCAGAAGTTCGGCGTAAGTTCTGTAGGGGTCTGCACACCATTCGCGGACGTTCCCGGTCAAGTCGAAAACATGCTGGTCGGTCTCATCCTCCCCCTTATAGCTCATGACCGGGGCGAGGGATTCAGAATTCGCCTCGAGCAGGTTGGCTTTGGGGCGGGCTGCTTTGGTGGATCTCCTCCTGGTCGCCCAGAAACGTTCCTGGCCCCCGGAACGAGCAGCGTATTCCCATTCGGCCTCTGTTGGCAGGCGGCCACCGGCGCTGTGGGCGTATTTATCGGCGGTGGCCCAATTCAGGCCCACCGCGGGACAGTCGCGCGCCACCTTTTCGGTCATATCTTTGCTGAGCTGGCTGAAAGCCCGCTGCCACTTGTCGCGCTGGGCGTCGGGGTCGATGAACTGGGCGATCTCGGCGTTGGTTACTTCGGTCTCTTGAATATAGAAATCGTAGACCTCCACCGGATGCGGGGTACACGGGCTCTGCTTCTTGTCGTCCATGGGCTTGCCCGGCCGAAAATCTCCCTGCTGATAAACCCCGCCGGTGATCCGGATGAACCGGACCCCGTCAGGCCGAGCGATCATGCGGGGAAAGCCATTGACCTCGTCGCCGGCATCCACGGCCGTATAGTTTTCGGGGAGGTAGATGCCGGGCTTCCATCGCTTGAACCGGACCTTGTCGACGCCGCGGACAAGGGTGGCCGGACCTTCGGCTGTGTTCAGCTCGGGCGCCGCAAGGGCGCTCAATCCCGCGGGGACGGACCAGAGGCTCGGCTGGTCCGCCGCCGGACGTTGATCGGCGGCGGCATGGTCAGCGCCGGCTTTCGCCGTGGTCGGACTGGACGTCGCCAAGGCGGGCGCGGCTGCTGGCTCCACATTGGGTTTCACCGCGGCGGTGGTGGAACTCGACCTCAAGGCCAAGGCGATTCCGACGCCGACGAGCGCGAGAGCCGCTGCGGCCCCGACATAGGCGAGGGTAGGTACTTTGCGGGGAGCGGCCGCCACGCGGACCGCCGTGTTACCGGCGGCAAGCCGGAACCGATCGGCGAGCTCACGTGCCGATTGAGGCCGTTTGTGGGGGTCTTTCTCGAGACACTGGAGAACGACTCGCTCGATGCCCGCTGGAATTGTCACCTTGGGATTCGCCTCCTTCATCGGCGGAGGCGTCTTGGTGAGGTGAGCAGCCAGGATCGACATCCTGCTTCCCCGGAACGGCAGGACTCCGGTCAGAAGGTGATACATCATCACGCCCGCCGAATAGAGGTCGCTCCGGCCGTCGACTTCTCGGGGTCCCTCGCCATCGCTTTCTCCCCGGATCTGCTCGGGGCTCATATATGCGGGTGTTCCGATGATGTCACCGGCTCCGGTCAGGTGGGTGACCGATTGCTGCGCATCGTCGTCCATCATCTTGGCGATGCCGAAGTCAAGGACCTTGAGGTTCGATTCGGCTGGCTTGCGATCCACGATCATCAGATTGGACGGCTTCAGATCGCGATGAATGATGGCCTTGGCTTTCCCGGTACCCTCGTCGGTGTAGCTGTGCGCCTCTTGCAGCACCGAGCAGAGCTGGTAGAGGATCGGGGCGACCGTCTCGAGCGGCAACGGCTCGCCTTGCTTTTCTTCGACGATCTTGTCGAGGCTGCGACCCCGCACGAATTCCATCTCGATGTAGGCCATTCCGAGCGTGCGCTTGAAGTCGTAGACAAAAACCGCGTTGGGATGCTCGAGCTTGGCCATCAACTGGGCTTCACGGCGAAATCGCCTCCACCCCGTGTCGTTCTGGGCGATCTCGGCCTTGATCAGCTTGAGCGCCGATCGGCGGTCGAGCTCCGTGTTGTGCACCAGCCAGACCGAGCCCATCCCCCCTTCGCCGATCTTTTCGAGGAGGCGGTACTTTCCAAAGACGATCTTGTCTTTTTCGAGAACCGGCGGAGGTGAAAGATCGAATGCATCGGTCCGCTCGGCGCTGGCGCTCTCGGATTCATCGGACTCACTGGAAGGTTCGCCGCGGGCGCTGGCACGAGGCGCGGTCTTTTCCGTCTTTGCAGTGATCAGATCGATCGCCGATCTACTCGAATCTCGCTCAGTGTCACCCGGCGCCGGACGGGGGTGGTTTGACTCCCCGCCGGGCTTCTCGACGGGCAGATCCCGCCTTTCGTTCATGCTATTTCCCTTCCGAGAGTCCATGAGGGGCGCGTCGACGTGCACTGTCGCGCTCTTGAAAGCCTGTGCCACGGCCGGGCTCATTGTACCACTGGAGCAGAGCGCGCGAAAACTCCCAAGTCGAGGCCGCTCCAATGACGGCGGCGGCCGCCAGGATTGGGCGGCGACCTCGGTCGGTAGAGCCGCCACTGCCTGGTCCCAGACGGAGTCAGAACAGGATGCGAAATTCCAGGCGAAACCAGGGACTGCCCCAATGGTTAGCAGTCGTTGCCCAGGTCAGCGCACCGCCCACATCAGCCCTCTGGCCAATCGCGGTTCTCAAACCAGGCCCGATATTGAAGTAACCCAGACCGCCAGCGTTTCGCTCGCCGATGCTTACGTTCGGGAATTTTTTTACCGGAAGGGTATAGCCACCGCCTTCGAAAGCCCAGCCGTCCATCTCGAGCATGCCGATGACGGGGAAATCTGGTGAGAACCGGAACAAGACTCGGTTCAGGCTCGTGTAGTAATAAAAGATTGCGCCCGTCGTTTGTGGGTTACCGCCCAGCGGTGTCCAGTTGCCGAGCTGGAGCTGGAGAAAGGTGTCCGGTGCCAGTTTCAGCGAAGACAACAGCGAGGGATCGAGTGTGAAGTGGCCGGTACCCAACCCCTGAGCCGCATTGCCACTGGGGGTGTAGGTGCGAAACTGAAAGCTGACCTGCAACAGCTCGGTGTCCAGCAAGAGCGACTTGATGCCAAAGTTGATATCGCCGAATCCGGCCTGGCCCGGGCTGTAGAGCGGGTCGAGCGACCGATAAGGGAGCTCGAAGAAGACGCTTCCCCTCCCGGCCGCGGCTTCCTGGTAATAATAGCCTTGCTGGATCATGACACTCGGGTCGGTACGATACGGGACTCCATGGCGGTTGGTGAAATTTGAGGGGAAATGCGAGTTCGTCTGCATGAGGAAGTACGTGTTGCGGTCGGCCAGCACGAGATTCTGGATGTTGTCGTAACGGAAGCGAGTCACGGTACGAGGTCGAGCGTAATCGGCGAATACCGAGGCGTACGCCGCGGGATCCCAGACAGGTTGGTAGCAAGGGTCGTTGCAGTTCAAGATCTCGTACACGTTGTTGATGATAGCGCCGAAGAGGGTATCGCATTCATTGCCAGGAGGAGTGCAGCCTTCCTGGCCGGGGACGCACTGTCCGAGCGCGCCTCCCATCGAATTATGAAAGATCGAACCATCGGCGCTGCTGTGGAAGCCTCCACACGATGAACAGCCCGCTTTCTCGATCTGGTCATCGGCGGCCTTGACACTTTGGCGCTTCTGAGCAGGCTGACTCGGCTCGGTGTCCGAGTCCGTGCTGTTCGCGCCAGGATAGGTCAGCAGGTCCCCTTCGCCTGGCGCGATACTCGGACTCGGGCTCTGACGAGCTCCCGAGGTCAGCCGGTCGAATTCAGGCGGCTCAGGCAGTTCGAGTGGCTGTGATAAAAAAGCCGGTCGAGGTTTATCCGCGAAAGAGAGTCGTGCGCCGCCCTGGATTGCCTGCGACAGATACTCCTGGGCTCTTAACCGAACCGCTCCATCCGGTCCCGATGGGTCGGCCTTGGGCCCCGACGACGGGTCGTAAGAAAAGTCATCCGGGTCGGAAGCGAGCTGCCAGCGTTCTCCCGCATTTGCCAGGGTCACGCTGGTCAGGATGAACAGGGAAACGAGAATCGCTCTTGTCGCGAGACCACGCCCTGGCTTTGACGATTTTCGGTCGTTCACCGAATCGACTCCTTAGCAAGCCAACCTTCACGGTCTCGAAGCGATCACCCATCGACCGCGCGATTCTGACCCTGTTTCCGCAGGACTCACTCCGCGGATCGGTCCACGGGCCCGAGTTCGCCGGTCGGAGTCGCGTCTACCCCTGCTTGTTCCCGGTTGACCAGATCCTGGCGCGCTTTCAGGAACGCATGGAACAGAGTGCGTTTACCTGGTGGCAAAACCCCCGGCGGTGTCGGGTTCCTGGAAACCTGGAAGAGCGTCTTCCGGGCGTCATCGACGGTCTGAGAAAACGTCTTGGGAGGTGCTTGCCGTTCCAGGCGATCCGTTCGTCGAGAAGCGGTTGTGGTGTGCGAGACGACCATGTGATCGACGTCAACAGGGCGCGTAAGATCGCTGGTACCCGGCTCCGTGATCGGAGCGGGCAACGGGCTGAGATCTGCCGGCGGCCCTCCGCGATCTCTTTCCCGGGCGGGTGGTGGTACCTCCGGCGGCAAATCTTCAGGGACTCGCATCAGGCAATTCTGCAAGGCGGTGAAGGCTGCGGCCTTGACCCGTGGCGACGTCTCAGGAGGGTTGCCGTCGGTGTCTTCGCCGGCAACACAGACGCGAAGTGCCTCGATGACGGGCTTCGAGCAGCAGCAGCCGGTATTGAGCACACGGGCCGCGGCATACCGGACGCATTCGTTCGGGTCGGCGCGAAGCCCGTTGATCAGTGCGATGCGCGCTTCCTTCCAACGATTGCAGTCGACCGTCCCCAGGTATTCGATGGCCTCGACGCGGGCCTTGGCATCGGCCTCGCTCTGCTTGATTTTCCCGGCCACGGCTTCGGCGCCCATGGGCCCGCCTTGATTCTCCATGGCCGCGAGTGCCGCGGCAGACGGCGCCGGAGGGCAGATCGAGGGGATGAAGCCTCCCGAGAGCCCCGCAATCGGCCCTGCATTCAGGCTGTTGAGCATCTGGCCGAACTGAGACTGGCAGAACTTGGTTTTGCACGCTTGCAGATTAGTCGAGGCGTTTTTCAGACCGGTCGGCGAGAGACCCAAGAACCCCCAGAGGGTTTGAGGAGCGGCGGGTGCGCCAACGCCGGGTACGGCAGCGCCCGCTGCCCCGGGGATTGCCGCCGCGCCATCGCCTCCCAAGGCGGAGGAACCGAGGCCCGGTACCGCGGGAGGCGACGGAAACTGCGCAGTGCGCGATAGACGTCGGCACGAGAGCGCACACGACAGCCGCGATCCATGGCTTTCGGAACATCATTCCCGCCTCTGCTTCCTATTCGAGTCTTGGAATGGGCTGAAGAACTTCGCACCCACCTTGGGATTCGACGTGAGAACCGGCTTCGGCGCCGCCGATCCTTATCTTGCTCTATCGTCCGCCACAGCGACCCGACTTTACCGGCTTTGCGGCTTGTAGGGGAATTGACGGTCGTGCGACGGGTCCCGGCAACAATGAACGGCAACCATTCTTCAGCCTCGCGAGGCTTCTGATCGCATGAATTGCCCGCAGCATCCGCTTTCAGAGACGAGCCTTCCGCCAATTCAGAGGAGGCGCTCAGCTCGAGGGATTCTGCTTGGCTCCCTAAATCGGGATGTCCGCTTTTCTGCGGTAGAATTGGTAATCTGCATTCGTGCGACTTGTTTGGATAAGATAGAGCGGCGAAGCCAAGGATGATAAATTGGAAGCGCGAACAAGACCGCGTCTGTCTGGACGTGAAACATAGGGGCGCGACATGCGACGAAGCTGCGGGAGGAATAGCAGGGCTGCTGCCGTTGGAGTTTGGGCAGCGCACATTGAGCAGACTCTTCGTTAGAATGAGCGATGCTCGGCCTGGAAAATCAAATCCGAGACCGCCGCGACACGTGCGATCAAGCTCTGGCGAAGACGGCCACTGCTGGGTGTCGCTAATGCTCTCGCCGGTCAGGTTCGAGGGGGGAAGGGCGCACCCCCACGGCGTTGCTTCATTTATTGAGTATCGTGCGGTTCATGCTGTGGGATGACGACCATGAAGCTGTTCAAGCGGGTAGCCGGGCCACCTCGACACCGAAGCAAGAAACGCCGACCGATTGACCTCGGCTTCGATCGGTTCGAGGAACGCTTTCTGATGGCCGTGTTTACCGTCATCAGCAACGCCGACCCCGGCACCGGTGTGGGGCCTAACGGATCGCTTCGGTATGTGATCACCCAGCTGGACGCATCAAGCGACCCGACTAACACGATCGACTTTGACATCGGCACCGGGTTACAGACGATCACGTTGAGCTCGGACCTGCCGGCGATCACGAGGCCGGTGACCATCGACGGATACAGCGAGGACGGAGCTTCACCAAACACGCTCGCTATCGGCACGAACGCCGTGATCATGGTTCAGATCACCAATTACTTCAATTTCGGGCTCGATTTCGAACCTGGCTCGGAGGGGAGCACGGTCAGAGGCTTGTCGATCATCGCCGGCACCGGCTCGGATATCGCGATCCTACTGGAAGCGGCCGATGTGACTGTCGCGGGTGACTTCATTGGCATGGGGGCCGATGGAATGACGGCCGGTCCGAACCGCATCGGAGTCTTGGCAGGCCCTCCAGGCGCGGCAGATGTGATTGGAACCCCCGCCCTGGCGGACCGGAATCTCATCTCGGGAAACACGCAAGCAGGCGTCGCGATCTTTAATTCGTTTAACAACCCCGCACTGGTCCAAGGGAACTTGATCGGCACCGATCGAACTGGCCTTGCGGCAGCGGGCACGGGGAACGGGGCGGGCGTCGAGGTCTATAACTCTTTCTCGTCTCCTGATCCGATCGTGATCGGCGGCACAGGATCTGGTGCGGGCAACGTGATCTCGGGAAACACCGACGCCGGCGTATCCTTGGCTGGCGCTTCGGACGTCTTGATCGAGGGAAACACGATTGGCCTGGCCGCCGACGGAACGAGCAACCTGGGCCAAGGCGGCGACGGTATCCTGCTCGGCCAGGGGTTCATGGTCTCGAGCAACACCGATAATACGATCGGCGGGACGGTCGCCGGCGCGGGCAACATCGTCTCGGGCAACTCGGGGTACGGAATTGATCTCCTTGCCGGCGCGGGAGACACCGGCAACCTGATCGCCGGCAACATCGTCGGGCTGGACGGCTCGAACAACCTCGCGCCCAACGCGAACGGGGTGCTCATCAGCGGCACGGGCAACACCGTAGGTGGCACGGTTGCCGCCGCGCAACGTGATGTCGGGAAACCTTGGTGATGGGCTCAGCGTCGACTCGGGCACGTTAGTCGTTGGCAACTACATCGGAACCGACTCGAGCGGCAATGCCCTGTCAGCGAGCCAACAGGTCGACGGCATCGAGGTCATCGGCTCGAGCGACACCATCGGGGGAACGACCGCGGCTGCGAGCAACGTCATTTCAGGTAACGGTCAGGGAGTGTTGATCGATTCCGGCGCATCACTGATTCTGATCGAGGGTAATGACATTGGAACGAACCCGGACGGCACCGCGAAGGTGCCTAACGCCGCCGGCGTGATAATTGGCGGGCTGAATAACACGATCGGTGGCGCGGCCGCCGGCGCGGGCAATCTGGTCGGCGGCAACATCGACGGGATCGAAGTCGAGTCGACCGGCAACGTCATCTTGGGCAACCTCATCGGGACGAATGGCAGCGGAGCCAACCTGGGTAATGGGCTCGGGATTTCGGTTGATGCGCCGAACAATACCGTCGGTGGAACGGTAGCTGGCGCGCGTAATGTGATCTCGGGGAATGGCACGGGCCTGCGCATCTCGTCGGACACGCTGGTGGTTGGCAACTACATCGGAACCGACTCGAGCGGCAATGCCCTGGCAGCGAGCAATCAGTTCACCGGCATCAGCATCCTCGGCGGAGCGAACAACACCATCGGGGGAACGACCGCGGCCGCGCACAACGTCATTTCAGGCAATGCCACTGCGGGAATAAGCATCGGCAGCTCAACGAACTTGATTCGAGGGGAATTTCATCGGAACGAACGCGGCTGGCACGGTGCCGGTACCTAACGGAGACGGCGTGGACATCACGGCGTCGAATAACACGATCGGTGGCACCGCCTCAGGCGCGGGCAACGTGATCTCGGGGAACACCACCGACGGCGTAGCGCTCAGTGCGGCGTCGGGCGTCGTGGCGTCGGGCGTCGTGATTGAGGGAAACCTCATCGGCCTGGCCGCCGACGGATCGAGCCTGGCCGGCAACGGATTCGATGGAATCGCGCTCAACGGGGGAAGCAGCGACGGCATAAGCGGTGGAAACAACGACAACACAATCGGCGGGACGATCGCCGGCGCGGGCAACATCATCTCAGGCAACGGGGCGAACGGAATCGAATTCCTATCAGGCGCAGGGAGACAACGACAACCTGATCGCCGGCAACATCGTCGGGCTGGACGGCTCGAACAACCTCGTGCCCAACGCGACCGCGTTGCTCCTGGACGGCACGGGCAACACCGTAGGGGGCACGGTTGCCGCCGCGCGCAACGTGATCTCGGGGAACACTGATGGGCTCAACATCAACTCGGGCACGTTAGTCGTTGGCAATTACATCGGAACCGACTCCAGCGGCAATGCCCTGTCAGCGAGCAATCAGGTCAACGGCATCCACGTCTTTGGCTCGGGCGACACCATCGGGGGAACGACCGCGGGCGCGGGCAACGTCATTTCAGGTAACACCGGTCAGGGAGTGTTGGTCGAAGGCGGCGCATCACAGATTCTGATCGAGGGTAATGAGATTGGAACGAACGCGGACGGCAACGCGGCGGTGCCTAACGTCACCGGCGTATTCCTAATCGGGCTGAATAACACGGTCGGTGGCACGGCCGCCGGCGCGGGCAATTTGGTCGGCGGCAACGTCTCCGCCGGGATCTTGACCAGCGGCTCCTCGACCGGCAACGTCATCCTGGGCAACCTGGTCGGGACGAATGCCAGCGGAGCCAACCTGGGCAATGGGTTCGGGATTTATCTCATCACGCCCAACAACACCGTTGGTGGAACGGTCGCTGGCGCGCACAACGTGATCTCGGGGAATAACGGCACGGGCCTGTATATCTTCGCGAACACCGTGCTGGTTGTTGGCAATTACATCGGAACCGACTCGAGCGGCAATGCCCTGGCAGCGAGCCCGCAATTGTCCGGCATCATCATCGCCGGCGGAACGAACAACACCATCGGGGGCACGACCGCGGCCGCGCACAACGTCATTTCAGGCAATTCCACTGCAGGAATAAGCATCGCCGGCTCGACGAACCTGATCCAGGGGAATTTCGTCGGAACGAACGCGGCGGGCACCGGGGCGGTGCCTAACGGAGTCGGCGTGGACATCACGGGGTCGAATAACTCGATCGGCGCGACCACCGCCGGCGCGGGCAACACCATTGCTGACAACACGGGCACCGGGGTGGTGGTGGACACGGGAACCGGCAATGCCGTGCTGTCCAACCCGATCTTCGACAACACAGGTGGCGGAATCAATCTGGTGAACGCTGGCAATAACAACCAGCCCGCCCCCGTATTGACCGATGCAAAGTTGGCCCTGAGCCAGATCACCGTCGATGGGACGCTCGCCGTGAAGGCGGGGACGAGCTATCTGGTTCAGTACTTCGGCAACAACCCTGCTTCCGATCAGGGGCAGACGCTCCTGGGCAGCGAGGTGGTCAGCGCACAGCCATCGGACGCGACGGTCCCGCTCAGCTTCGTCACGGCGACGACGCTGCCTACAGGCGCGACGATCACGGCAATCGCCAGCGTGACGACGGCCCCGGTGGGTTCTGTCAGCCCGGCGACCGGCGATACTTCGGCGTTCTCCGCGGCCGTGACCGTCACTGGCGTCAGTCCGTTTATTGTGACCAACACCACGGATTCGACCACGAATCCGCAGATCGGATCGCTGAGGTTTGCGATCCAGGCAGCCAACGCCGACGTCGGCAACGACGATACGATCACCTTTGCGATTCCGACCACCGACCCCAATTACGATGCCGCGACGGGGTCATGGACCATTCCCCTCTTGGCTGGTCTGACCATCGACAAGCCTTTATCGGGGGGCGTCCAGCACATTGTCTTCGTCAACGGGCTAAGCCAGCAGTCCCAACCTGGCTCGGCGACCACCCACCCGGTGATCGCGATCGAGCCCGGCACCGGTTTCACGGGCACTGGGCTGACGCTGAGCTCGGGCGGAAACACGATCAGCGGCCTCGTCGTCGAAGGATTCCCTGTCGACGGCATCAACGTCCGTTCCGCCGCCAGCGGCAACACGATTGTCAGCAACTTCATTGGCACGGACGTCCTGGGCGCCTCGGCCGTGGGGAATCAGGTTGCCGGCGTCAGCATCGCCAGCACCTCCAACACGATCACGCAGAACCTGATTTCGGGCAACGCGCAGGAGGGGGTGTTGATCTCGGGTGGTGCCAACTCGGTGCTTGACAACCGCATCGGCACGAGCGCGGACGGCACCGCAGCCGTGGCCAACGGTGGGGGCGTGGGCGTTGGAGGCACGTCGAACACGATCGCCAACAATCTGATCTCAGGCAACGCCGCTCAGGGAATATTCGTCACTGCCGGCGGGAATACCATCCAAGGAAACCGAATCGGGACGAGCGCCGACGGGACCTCGGCTCTCGGGAACGGTTTTTCCGGCATCGAGCTCGAGGAATCGTCCGGTAACACCATCCAAGGGAACCTCGTTTCGGGCAACGGCGTGCGACCTGTTGGCGGGAGCGGGATTATACTCGACGGTCCACAAGCGCATGGTAACATGATCCAAGACAATCTTATCGGCACAGACGCCGCCGGGACCAAGGCGCTGCCCAATTTTGGCGACGGCGTGACGCTCGAGAGCACCGTCGGCGGCACGGTGGCCGGGACGCCCAACGTCGTTTCTGGCAACGTCATCTCCGGCAATCGATTCAATGGTATCCATATCGCGCTCGGGGCGACTGCGGGCAATCAGATCCTGGGAAACCTGATCGGGACCGATGCATCAGGCAACGCGGCTCTCGGCAATGGCATGTCCGGCATCATCGTCGAAACTCCCGGAAATACCATCGGCGGAACGGTCGCCGGCGCGCGGAACGTAATCTCGGGGAATGGGGACATTGGGGTGAGCGTCTTTTCGGGCGCACTGGTGGTTGGCAACTTCATCGGAACCGACTCGAGCGGCAATGCCCTGGCAACGAGCCCGCAATTGACCGGCATCAGCATCGGCGGATCGAACAACACCATCGGGGGAACGACCGCGGCCGCGCGAACGTCATTTCAGGCGATTCCGTTCAGGGAATCAGCATCTCCGGCTCAACGAACCTGATCGTGGGTAATTTCGTCGGAACGAACGCGGCTGGTACCGCGGCGGTGGCTAACAAAGACGGCCTGGACATCGTCGGGTCGAATAACACGATCGGTGGGACCAGTGCCGGCGCGGGCAACGTGATCTCGGGGAACACCGGCGCCGGAGTAGCCTTGACGGGCGTTTCCATGAGCGGTGCCTCGGGGGTCGTGATCCAGGGAAACATCATCGGCCTGGCCGCCGATGGATCGAGCATCCTGGGCCAAGGCGGCGATGGAATCAGCCTTGACTCGGCGAGCAGCGGCAACAGCATCGGCGGGACGATCGCCGGCGCGGGCAACACCATCTCCGGCAACTCGGGATTGGGAATCGACCTCGTCGCCGGCGCGGGAGACACCGGCAACCTGATCGCCGGCAACTTGGTCGGGTTGGACGGCGCGAACGATGTGGTGGGCAACGTCAAAGGCGGGATGTTCATCAGCGGCACGGGTAACACCGTAGGGGGCACCGCTGTTGCCGCGCGCAACGTGATCTCGGGGAATCAGAACGCGGGCTTGGTCGTCGACACCGGCACGCTGGTGGTTGGCAACTTTATCGGAACCGACTCGACCGGCAATGCCCTGGCTGGTAGCCCGCAACTGACCGGCATCAGCGTGAGCGGATCGAGCAACACGATCGGAGGAACGACCGCGGGCGCGGGTAACATCATTTCAGGCAATGCCAGTCAGGGAATAAGCATCTCCGGCTCAACGAACCTGATCGAGGGGAATCTCGTCGGAACGAACGCGGCTGGCACCGGGGCGGTGCCTGACGGAGTCGGCGTGGACATCACGGGGTCGAATAACTCGATCGGCGGGACCACTGCCGGCGCGGGCAACTTCGTCGCCGACAACACGGGCACCGGGGTGGTGGTGGACACGGGAACCGGCAATGCCGTGCTGTCCAACCCGATCTTCGACAACACAGGTGGCGGAATCAATCTGGTGAACGCTGGCAATAACAACCAGCCCGCCCCAGTATTGACCGATGCAAAATTGGTCGGGACCCAGATCACCGTCGACGGTACGCTCGCCGTGAAGGCAGGGACGAGCTATCTGGTTCAGTACTTCGGCAACAACCCTGCTTCCGATCAGGGGCAGACGCTCCTGGGCAGCGAGGTGGTCAGCGCACAGCCATCGGACGCGACGGTCCCGCTCAGCTTTGTCACGTCGGCGACGCTGCCTGCCGGCGCGACGATCACGGCCATCGCGAGCGTGACGACGGCCCCGGTGGGTTCTGTCAGCCCGGCGACCGGCGATACTTCGGCGTTCTCGGCGGCCGCGACCGTCACCGGCATCAATCCGTTCGTTGTCACCAACACCACGGATTCGACCACGAATCCGCAGGTCGGATCGCTGAGGTTTGCGATCCAGACAGCCAACGCAGACGTCGCCAACGACGATACGATCATCTTCGAGATTCCGACCACCGACCCCAATTACGATGCCGCGACGGGGTCATGGACGATTCCCCTCTTGGCCGGTCTGACGATAGACAAGCCTTTGTCGGGAGGCGTCCAGCACATTGTCTTTGTCGACGGACTGAGCCAGCAGTCCCAACCCGGTTCCGCGACCACCCACCCGGTGATCGCGATCGAGCCCGGCACTGGCTTCACGGGCACGGGACTGACGCTGAGCTCGGGCGGAAACACGATTAGCGGTCTCGTCGTCGAAGGATTCCCTGTCGATGGCATCGACGTCGGTGCCGGCGCCAGCGGCAACACGATTGTGAGCAACTTCATTGGCACGGACGTCCTGGGCGCCTCAAGCGTGGGGAATCAGGTTGCCGGCGTCAGCATCGCCAGCACCTCCAACACGATCAGCGTGAACCTGATCTCGGGCAACATGCAGGAGGGATTATTGATCTCGGGTGGTGCCAACGCGGTGCTAGACAACCTCATCGGCACAAACGCGGCTGGCACCGGGGCGCTGGCTAACGGAGTCGGTCTGGACATCACGGGGTCGAACAACACGATCGGTGGGACCGCGGCCGGCGCGAGCAACACCATCGCTGACAACACGGGCACCGGGGTGGTGGTGGACACGGGAACCGGCAATGCCGTGCTGTCCAACCCGATCTTCGACAACACGACTGCTGGAATCACGCTGGTGAACGCTGGCAACAACAACCAGCCCGCCCCCGTATTGACCGATGCAAAGTTGATCCTGAGCCAGATCACCGTCGACGGTACGCTCGCCGTGAAGGCAGGGACGAGCTATCTGGTTCAGTACTTCGGCAACAACCCTGCTTCCGATCAGGGGCAGACGCTCCTGGGCAGCGAGGTGGTCAGCGCACAGCCATCGGACGCGACGGTCCCGCTCAGCTTTGTCACGTCGGCGACGCTGCCTGCCGGCGCGACGATCACGGCCATCGCGAGCGTGACGACGGCCCCGGTGGGTTCTGTCAGCCCGGCGACCGGCGATACTTCGGCGTTCTCGGCGGCCGCGACCGTCACCGGCATCAATCCGTTCGTTGTCACCAACACCACGGATTCGACCACGAATCCGCAGGTCGGATCGCTGAGGTTTGCGATCCAGACAGCCAACACCGACGTCGGCAACGACGATACGATCACCTTCGCGATTCCGACCACGGACCCGAATTACGATGCCGCCACGGGGTCATGGACCATTCCCCTGTTGGCCGGTCTGACGATAGACAAGCCTTTGTCGGGAGGCGTCCAGCACATTGTCTTTGTCGACGGACTGAGCCAGCAGTCCCAACCCGGTTCCGCGACCACCCACCCGGTGATCGCGATCGAGCCCGGCACTGGCTTCACGGGCACGGGACTGACGCTGAGCTCGGGCGGAAACACGATTAGCGGTCTCGTCGTCGAAGGATTCCCTGTCGATGGCATCGACGTCGGTGCCGGCGCCAGCGGCAACACGATTGTGAGCAACTTCATTGGCACGGACGTCCTGGGCGCCTCAAGCGTGGGGAATCAGGTTGCCGGCGTCAGCATCGCCAGCACCTCCAACACGATCAGCGTGAACCTGATCTCGGGCAACATGCAGGAGGGATTATTGATCTCGGGTGGTGCCAACGCGGTGCTAGACAACCTCATCGGCACAAACGCGGCTGGCACCGGGGCGCTGGCTAACGGAGTCGGTCTGGACATCACGGGGTCGAATAACACGATCGGTGGGACCGCGGCCGGCGCGAGCAACACCATCGCTGACAACACGGGCACCGGGGTGGTGGTGGACACGGGAACCGGCAATGCCGTGCTGTCCAACCCGATCTTCGACAACACGACTGCTGGAATCACGCTGGTGAACGCTGGCAACAACAACCAGCCCGCCCCCGTATTGACCGATGCAAAGTTGGTCGGGAGCCAGATCACCGTCGACGGTACGCTCGCCGTGAAGGCAGGGACGAGCTATCTGGTTCAGTACTTCGGCAACAACCCTGCTTCCGATCAGGGGCAGACGCTCCTGGGCAGCGAGGTGGTCAGCGCACAGCCATCGGACGCGACGGTCCTGCTCAGCTTTGTCACGTCGGCGACGCTGCCTGCCGGCGCGACGATCACGGCCATCGCGAGCGTGACGACGGCCCCGGTGGGTTCTGTCAGCCCGGCGACCGGCGATACTTCGGCGTTCTCGGCGGCCGCGACCATCGTCGGCACTGATCCGTTCCTCGTTACCAACACCACCGATTCGACCACGAATCCGCAGGTTGGATCGCTGAGGTTTGCGATCCAGGCAGCCAACGCAGACGTCGCCAACGACGATACGATCATCTTCGAGATTCCGACCACTGACCCCAATTACGATGCCGCGACGGGGTCATGGACGATTCCCCTCCTGGCCGGTCTGACCATCGACAAGCCTTTGTCGGGAGGCGTCCAGCACATTGTCTTTGTCGACGGACTGAGCCAGCAGTCCCAACCCGGTTCCGCGACCACCCACCCGGTGATCGCGATCGAGCCCGGCACTGGCTTCACGGGCACTGGACTGACGCTGAGCTCGGGCGGAAACACGATCAGCGGTCTCGTCGTCGAAGGATTCCCTGTCGATGGCATCGACGTCGGTGCCGGCGCCAGCGGCAACACGATTGTGAGCAACTTCATTGGCACGGACGTCCTGGGCACCTCGAGCGTGGGGAATCAGGTTGCCGGCGTCAGCATCGCCAGCACCTCCAACACGATCACGCAGAACCTGATCTCGGGCAACGCGCAGGAGGGGGTGTTGATCTCGGGTGGTGCGAACTCGGTGCTTGACAACCTCATCGGCACGAGCGCGGACGGCACCGGGGCGCTGGCAAACGGTAACGGCGTGGACATCACGGGGTCGAATAACACGATCGGGGGGACCGCGGCCGGCGCGAGCAACACCATCGCTGACAACACGGGCACCGGGGTGGTGGTGGACACGGGAACCGGCAATGCCGTGCTGTCGAATCCGATCTTCGACAACACCGGTAGCGGAATTACGCTGGTGAACGCTGGCAATAACAACCAGCCCGCCCCGGTATTGACCGATGCAAAGTTGGTCCTGAGCCAGATCACCGTCGACGGTACGCTCGCCGTGAAGGCAGGGACGAGCTATCTGGTTCAGTACTTCGGCAACAACCCTGCTTCCGATCAGGGGCAGACGCTCCTGGGCAGCGAGGTGGTCAGCGCACAGCCATCGGACACGACGGTCCCGCTCAGCTTTGTCACGTCGGCGACGCTGCCTCCCGGCGCGACGATCACGGCAATCGCGAGCGTGACGACGGCCCCGGTGGGTTCTGTCAGCCCGGCGACCGGCGATACTTCGGCGTTCTCGGCGGCCGTGACCGTCACTGGCGTCAGTCCGTTTATTGTGACCAACACCACGGATTCGATCACGAATCCGCAGATCGGATCGCTGAGGTTTGCGATCCAGGCAGCCAACGCAGACGTCGGCAACGACGATACGATCACCTTTGCGATTCCGACCACCGACCCCAATTACGATGCCGCGACGGGGTCATGGACCATTCCCCTGTTGGCCGGTCTGACCATCGACAAGCCTTTATCAGGGGGCGTCCAGCACACGGTCTTCGTCGACGGATTGAGCCAGCAGTCCCAACCCGGCTCGGCGACCAACCACCCGGTGATCGCGATCGAGCCCGGCACTGGTTTCACGGGCACGGGACTGACGCTGAGCTCGGGGGGGAACACGCTCAGCGGCCTGGTCGTCGAAGGATTTCCTGTCGATGGCATCGACGTCAGTTCCGGCGCCAGCGGCAACACGATTGTCAGCAACTTTATCGGCACGGACGTCCTGGGCGCCTCGAGCGTGGGGAATCAGATTGCCGGCATCAGCATCGCCAGCTCCTCCAACACGATCACCGAGAACCTGATTTCGGGCAACGTGCAGGAGGGATTGTTGATCACGGGTGGTGCCAACTCGGTGCTTGACAACCTCATCGGCACGAGCGCGGCCGGCACCGCGGCGCTGGCTAACGGAGTCGGTCTGGACATCACGGGGTCGAATAACTCGATCGGTGGTGCGGCCACTGGCGCGGGCAATGTTCTCTCAGGGAATACCACCGACGGCGTATTGTTGAGTGGGGCCTCGGGCGTCGTGATTGAGGGAAACATCATCGGCCTGGCCGCCGACGGATCGAGCATCCTGGGCCAAGGCGGCGATGGAATCAGCCTCGACTCGGCGAGCAGCGGCAACACAATCGGCGGGACGATCGCCGGCGCGGGCAACATCATCTCCGGCAACTCGGGGTTCGGAATCGACCTCGTCGCCGGCGCGGGAGACACCGGCAACCTGATCGCCGGCAACATCGTGGGGTTGGACGGCGCGAACGACGTCGTGGGCAACGTCAAAGGCGGGATGTTCATCAGCGGCACGGGAAACACCGTAGGGGGAATCGCTGTTGCCGTGCGCAACGTAATCTCAGGGAATCAGAACGCGGGCCTGGCCGTCGACACCGGCACGCTGGTGGTTGGCAACTTTATCGGAACCGACTCGAGCGGCAATGCCCTGGCTGGTAGCCCGCAATTGACCGGCATCAGCGTGAGCGGATCGAGCAACACCATCGGAGGAACGACCGCGGCCGCGGGTAACGTCATTTCAGGCAACGCCTCTCAGGGAATAAGCATCGCCGGCTCAACGAACCTGATCGAGGGGAATTTCGTCGGAACGAACGCCGCCGGCACCGGGGCGGTGCCTAACGGAGTCGGCGTGGACGTCACCGGGTCGAAGAACTCGATCGGTGGGACCGCTGGCGGCGCGGGCAACACCATCGCCGACAACACGGGCACCGGCGTGGTGGTGGACACGGGAACCGGCAATGCCGTGCTCTCCAACTCGATCCACGACAACACGGCTGGCGGAATCAAGCTGGTAAACGTTGGCAATAACAACCAGCCAGCCCCAGTATTGACCGGTGCAACAATTGTCCTGACCCAGATCATTGTCGACGGTACGCTCGCCGTGAAGGCAGGGACGAGCTATCTGGTTCAGTACTTCGGCAACAACCCTGCTTCCGATCAGGGCCAGACGCTCCTGGGCAGCGAGGTGGTCAGCGCACAGCCATCGGACGCGACGGTCCCGCTCAGCTTTGTCACGTCGGCGACGCTGCCTCCCGGCGCGACGATCACGGCAATCGCCAGCGTGACGACGGCCCCGGTCGGTTCTGTCAGCCCGGCGACCGGCGATACTTCGGCGTTCTCGCCGGCCGCGACCGTCACCGGCATCAGTCCGTTTGTTGTGACCAACACGACGGATTCGATCACGAATCCGCAGATCGGATCGCTCCGGTTTGCGATCCAGACAGCCAACGCAGACGTCGCCAACAACGATACGATCACCTTTGCGATTCCGACCACGGACCCCAACTACGATGCCGCGACGGGGTCATGGACCATTCCCCTGTTGGCCGGTCTGACCATCGACAAGCCTTTATCGGGAGGCGTCCAGCACACGGTCTTCGTCGACGGGCTGAGCCAGCAGTCCCAACCCGGCTCGGCGACCAGCCACCCGGTGATCGCGATCGAGCCCGGCGCTGGTTTCACGGGCACGGGGCTGACGCTGAGCTCGGGTGGGAACACAATCAGCGGCCTGGTCGTCGAAGGTTTTCCTGTCGATGGCATCGACGTCGGCGCCGGCGCCAGCGGCAACACGATTGTCAGCAACTTCATTGGCACGGACGTCCTGGGCGCCTCGAGTGCGGGGAATCAGGGTGCCGGCATCAGCATCGCCAGCTCCTCGAACACGATCAGCGAGAACCTGATCTCGGGCAACGTGCAGGAGGGAATGTTGATCACGGGCGGTGCCAACTCGGTGCTTGACAACCGCATCGGCACGAGCGCGGACGGGACCGCGGCGGTGGCGAACGGTAACGGCGTGGACATCACGGGGTCGAATAACTCGATCGGTGGCGCCGCCTCTGGCGCAGGCAACGTACTCTCAGGGAACACCACCGACGGCGTATTGTTGAGCGGTGCCTCGGGCGTCCTGATCGAGGGAAACATCATCGGGCTGGCCGCCAACGGATCGAGCATCCTGGGCCAAGGCGGCGATGGAATCAGCCTAGAAGAGGCGAGCAGCGGCAACACCATCGGCGGGACGATCGCCGGCGCGGGCAACATCATCTCAGGCAACTCGGGGTTCGGAATCGACCTCGTAGCGGGCGCGGGAGACACCGGCAATTTGATCGCCGGCAACATCGTCGGACTGGACGGCTCGAACAACGTGGCGGGCAACGTCGAAGCCGGGATCTTGATCAGCGGCACGGGCAACACCGTAGGGGGCACCGCTGTTGCCGCGCGCAACGTGATCTCGGGGAATCAGAACGCGGGCCTGGTCATCGACACCGGCACGCTGGTGGTTGGCAACTTTATCGGAACCGACTCGAGCGGCAATGCCCTGGCAGCGGGCAAGCAGTTGACCGGCATCATCGTCGGCGGATCGAGCAACACCATCGGGGGAACGACCGCGACCGCGCGTAACGTCATTTCAAGCAATGCGACAGAAGGAATAAGCATCACCGGCTCAACGAACCTGATCGAGGGGAATTTCGTCGGAACGAACGCCGCCGGCACCGGGGCGGCGCCTAACGGAGACGGCGTGGACATCACGGGGTCGAATAACACGATCGGCGGGACCTCTGCCGGCGCGGGCAACACCATTGCTGACAACACGGGCACCGGGGTGGTGGTGGTCACGGGAACCGGCAATGCCGTGCTCTCGAACTCGATCCACGACAACACGGCGGGCGGAATCAAGCTCGCGAACGGTGGCAATAACAACCAGACCGCCCCAGTCTTGACCGATGCCAATTTGGTCGGGAACCAGATCACCGTCGACGGTACGCTCGCCGTCAAGGCAGGGACGCGCTATCTGGTTCAGTACTTCGGCAACAACCCTGCTTCCGATCAGGGCCAGACGCTCCTGGGCAGCGAGGTGATCAGCCCACAGCCATCGGACGCGACGGCCCCCCTAAGCTTTGTCACGTCGGCAGCGCTGCCTCCCGGCGCGACGATCACGGCGATCGCGAGTGTCACGACGGCCCCGGTGGAATCTGTCAGCCCGGCGACTGGCGATACTTCGGCGTTCTCCGCGGCCGCGACCGTGGTCGGCATTGATCCGTTCATCGTCACCAACACCACGGATTCGACCACGAATCCGCAGGTCGGATCGCTGAGGTTTGCGATCCAGACAGCCAACGCCGACGTCGGCAACGACGATACGATCACCTTCGCGATTCCGACCACGGACCCGAATTACGATGCCGCCACGGGGTCATGGACCATTCCCCTGTTGGCCGGTCTGACGATAGACAAGCCTTTGTCGGGAGGCGTCCAGCACATTGTCTTTGTCGACGGACTGAGCCAGCAGTCCCAACCCGGTTCCGCGACCACCCACCCGGTGATCGCGATCGAGCCCGGCTCTGGTTTCACGGGCACGGGGCTGACGCTGAGCTCGGGTGGGAACACGGTCGTTGGCCTGGTCGTGGAAGGGTTTCCGGTTGACGGCATCGACGTCAGTTCCGGCGCCAGCGGCAACACGATTGTGAGCAACTTCATTGGCACGGACGTCCTCGGCGCCTCGAGCGCGGGGAATCAGATTGCCGGCATTAGCATCGCCAGCTCCTCGAACACAATCAGCGAAAACCTGATCTCGGGCAACGCGCAGGAGGGAATGTTGATCACGGGTGGTGCCAACTCGGTGTTTGACAACCGCATCGGCACCAACGCCGACGGCACCGCCGCGGTGGCTAACGGAGTGGGCGTGGACATCACGGGTTCGAATAACACGATCGGTGGGACCACTGCCGAGGCGGGCAACACCATTGCCGACAACACGGGCACCGGGGTGGTGGTGGACACGGGAACCGGCAATGCCGTGCTGTCCAACTCGATCTTCGACAACACGGCTGGCGGAATTCTGCTGGTGAACGCCGGCAATAACAACCAACTTGCCCCTGTATTGACCGATGCAAAATTGGGCATGAACCAGATCACCGTCGATGGTACCCTCGCCGTCAAGGCGGGGACGAGCTATCTGGTTCAGTACTTCGGCAACAACCCTGCTTCCGATCAGGGCCAGACACTCCTGGGCAGCCAGGTGGTCACCCAACAGCCATCTGACGGGACAGTCCCGCTCAGCTTTGTCACGGCGGCGGCGCTGCCTACCGGCGCGACGATCACGGCAATCGCCAGCGTCACGACGGCCCCGCCGGAATCTGTCAGCCCGGCGACTGGTGATACTTCGGCGTTCTCCGCGGCGGCGACCATCGTCGGCATTGATCCGTTCATCGTCACCAACACCACGGATTCGACCACGAATCCGCAGTTTGGATCGCTGAGGTTTGCGCTCCAGGCGGCCAACGCAGACGCGGCCAACAACGATACGATCACCTTCCAGATTCCAACCACCGACCCCAATTACGATGCCGCGACGGGGTCATGGAAAATTCACCTTTTGGCCGGTCTGACCATCGACAAGCCCTCTTCGGGGGGCGTCCAGCACATTGTCGTCGTCGACGGGCTGAGCCAGCAGTCTCAACCCGGTTCGGCGACCACCCACCCGGTGATCGCGATCGAGCCCGGCTCTGGTTTCACGGGCACGGGGCTGACGCTGAGCTCGGGTGGGAACACGGTCGTTGGCCTGGTCGTGGAAGGCTTTCCGGTTGACGGCATCGACGTCAGTTCCGGCGCCAGTGGCAACACGATTGTCAGCAACTACATTGGCACGGACGTCCTGGGCGCCTCGAGCGTGGGGAATCAGGGTGCCGGCATCAGCATCGCCAGCTCCTCCAACACGATCAGCGGGAACCTGATTTCGGGCAACGCGCAGGAGGGAGTGTTGATCACGGGCGGTGCCAACTCGGTGCTTGACAACCGCATCGGCACCGACGCGGCTGGCACCGCGGCGGTGGCTAACGGAATCGGTGTCGACATCGCCGGGTCGAATAACACGATCGGCGGCGCGGGGGTCGGCGCGGGCAATGTGGTCTCGGGCAACGCCGGGGCCGGAGTGTTCATCACCAATGCGGTCGGCCCCGCGGTCTCGAATTCCATCCTGGGCAACCTCATCGGTACCGATCTTACCGGTATGCAGCCGCTGGGAAACCTGGGCGGAGGTGTGGTGGTCACGAACTCGAGTGGCAACGTCATCGGAGGTACCGCCGCGGGCGCGAGGAATGTCATCTCGGCCAACGCGGTCGCGGGCATCCAGATTTCAGGCCAGCTCTCCTCCCAGAACCAAGTTGCCGGCAACTACATCGGGACGAACATCGACGGAACGGATCGGCCCGGGTCTCCCGACATTCCGACACCGCAGCCGAATCTGCTGCCAGTCCAGCCCACGGGCGTGCTCCTGGTCGGAGTCTCGGGCAACACTGTGGGAGGCGCAGGTTTCCAGGACGCCAGCTCCAACCTGATTTCCGGGAATATCTTCGGCATCCAGATTCTCGGAAACCCCTCGGCTAACACGCAAGCGGCGCCTGCAATCGGGGCGAATGCGATTCTGGGCAACAAGATCGGCACCGACCCCACCGGTCTGCAGGCCGTGCCGAACTTCGAGATCGGTATTTTTGTCGTGAATTCGGCGAGCAACGCCATCAGTGGGAATCTCATCTCGGGTAACGGCATTGCAGGGATCGACATCTTCGGGACGGGATCAACCAACAACTCCGTCTCGAGCAACCTGATCGGCAGCAACGCCCAGGGTCAGGCCTCGTTCCGGAAAACCTCCAGTACAACGAGTTTTATCTCGCCGACGACTGGCATCCTCGTCTTCTACGGCCTCCAGGAGCAGGGAGTCGTCGTGATCGGGGCCTCCAACAACCAGATTGGTTCGACAGGCGGCAATCAGCTTGTCGGAAACGTCGAGACCGGGATCTTCATTGCCAATCTGGATTCTGCTGGCACCCGCTACCCAGCTCCCGTTCATACCAAGATCCAGAACAATTCGATTCGCAGCAATGGGATTTACGGAGTCTTACTTTACAATTCGCCCAATAACCCGATCAGCACCAAGGGCGCGACCCGCAACCTGTTTTCCGGAAATCCGGTGAAGATTCGAGATTTCCGCAGCGCCGTCGACTCGAAAAAGCCTCAACCACCTCCCCGCTCGAAGCACCTGAAGCTGCCTTCAGGCCCTTCGCGTACCTCCTCCCATCCCAAGCACCAAGCGAAAGGAAAGCATCTGGTTGTCTCGCATCGGCACCGAGTCCCCGCGCTCTTTTCCAAGGACTCAAGTTCCAAGCCCGTCTCGCACAAGCCTTCCGAACCTCAGCTGCGTCTCAATTGATCGCCCTGGTCTCGCCCGAGGCGGTTCGTCAGCCGAACCGCCAGCGCTCGGGAAGGGGACGCTCGCAGACCCGGGCTCGGCGAACCCCGCGATTGCTCTCTCGGTCAGGCCCCAGCTTGATACAGCAGCGGGGAGGCGGCGACCTATCCGGCGAAGGGAGGACTGACGGGAGCCTGCAAGGGCATTCGTCCAAAATAGACGTTCAAAAGCAGCGCGGCCTCGGTGTTGAACGGTTGCGGGCTGCTTACAGGCATGATGAACGCGCCGGTCAACATGAACCTGCGGCGGAACAGTACGTTCAGGCCAAAGGTGAGGTTGACGACGTCCGGCGTTCCGGAGATATCGGTGATGCTAAACGGGTTCCGGTGATTGAGCGGGGTGTTGACATGCACCTCGAAGGTCGGAGCCACGCTGGTCACGAAGCTGTCCGGGTTGACGGAGCGGAAGACGAAATTACCAATTCCGAAGTCATTGTACATCAATGTCACGTCGGCCGCGTTGGCCGGGAATTCAAACGCCGAGAACCCGTGAATATACCAATTTCGCCAGTTGTAGATGTAGCCGATGAAAGGCTGGATGTAGATCGAGTTGAGTCCGAACAGGTAATGAGCACCGCCGAAGCTACCCGGCCCAGTTGGCGGCTCCACCGACAGCCCGGTTGAAATCAAGCTTCCGGTCTTGGTGTCCTGACAAAGGATGTACTTGACGAAGATGGCCATATTTCCGATCGCGGTACTGGAGGGAGTGTTCAGAACGTGGTTCGGGCTGTCAGCGGTCACATTATCGATGGGAAACCGGATCCCGATCGACCCCATTCCGTCATTGAACGTTTTCTCCGCCCCGAAGATGTAGCGGTATGCCTTGATGCGATCGATCGGAACACCGAGGCGGGAATTGACTGCGTCGTTGATATTATTGAAATAGTTAAAATTAAAGAAGAAGCGATCTTGAGGACGTGGTGACATGTTTTCAGAGATCTTGAAGCCGCGGAGGCCGGGATAGAAGGCGGTCCCGGCACGAGCGCCTGGGAGTGGCGGCGGAAACCCGCCCCCCGAAGCCTTCGGAGAAGCGCCGGCTCCGTGAGCCGATTGGGAAAAGAACGGGCTTTGATCGCCGATCATCGGGGAGGCGTTAGAGTAAGAGGCGAGTCCGCCACCGAAGCCCGGGCCGGTCGACTCCGCCGCGGATGCGAATGCATCAGCCATGGCCGAGGGCACGGCGGCCTCGGCACCCGGCGTTGTCCCGGCGGCTGGCGCCGCTGGCGGGCTGGGGGTCGCTGCCGCGCCCGATGGGGCGGGCGTGCCCGGCGCCGGCGGTGTTGGCGCGGTGGTCGGCGCCTCGGCCCCGGGAGCGGCGGGCGACTCCCGGTTTGGGCGATTCGGGAGCGCCAGGGGCTCTCTGGGCCTCTTCTGAAGGCGGTGTGCCGGCACCCTCCGCTGTCTTTGAACCAGGGCGTGGTGCAGCCCCTTCCGGCGCCTGGCTCGCGGCACCGCCCGGCTCAGCTGGCTCCGTACTGGGTGCACCCCGCGAGCCCGGTCCGGTGGTTCCGGTCTGGCCAGCTTGTGGGCTGGCCGTCGAAGCGGATCCGGGGGGAACCGTCGGTTGCGGATACCTCAGCGGGCACTTGCGTCGATATCTCCTGGGAGGCTCGCTCCCCCACTCGAAAGGGTTGGCGAGGCTGCCGATCGCGTGATTCCCTCCCTCGGCGCGAAAATCAGTAGATTGCGGGCTGGGTAACCTCCGGCCCTGCTCCGGCGACTGCTTCGGCACTGGAGCGAGTTCGCCGCTCGCGAAGGGACTCGCTAGGGCGGCGGAGCTCGAATATTCGAGCGGGATGGGTTCCGGCGTGCGCGCGGGGAAGCAGGAACCTGCGCTTGAGCTTCAGGTCCGGTCACCGTCAAACATGCAGACCAAACGAGCATTGCGGTTAGAATCGCCTTGAATCTCATACGATCCGCCCCTCGGTTGGCTCTGCATCGGTCTCAAACCTCATGCGTGGCCCCGCCAAGCGTTCCAGTCCGGAACGCCTGCTGGTTATATCGGTTCAAACAAGGGCAGAACTTTGTCTGATCCTACCGCTTTTTCCGGTTAACCCGATCCGGGCGGTAAGGGCAGGATCCGCCGGACGCCTTCGACTGGGTGGATTCCCTGAAAATCATTCACCCATCCAAGCTAGCTCGGCCTGGATGATCCTACCTGATTCAGGGGCAAGGCAATGCACGCCGGCGTGCGACTGTTCCCGGACGATCAAAGGCCAAGCCCGGATTGGTCTTCCCCCAGGTGAAAAACGTCGGTCCCGGGGAAGACTCCGTCGTCGGCGTCCGTCTGAAAGGGCGCAGTGCGAATCCATGTGTTCCAGCCCAAACGAGCTCCGATCGTTCCTTCGTCGCTCAGTTGAGCCTCGGGTACATCTTCGGCCTTGAGTACGAGTTGTACATCGAAATCGAGCTCGGGACCCACGTAGAGCCGGACCAAGTGGAGCAGCAGAAAAAAGTCCTTCCGGAAGGGTGTCGGGGTCGGGTCTGGCAGGAAGCCGAGGAACCGCTCATAAGGCAGCGGACCCAGGCGAATGCGAATCTTGTTCTGAACGTTCCAGATCTTATCCCCGACCACGGCCGACGCGCCCAGTTCGCAGTTGCCATCGACCACACCCAGCCGTGTCTGCACCTGAGGCTCCAGCACCAGCCATTGCCCCTGGAACTGAATGACCTGGACCGGTGTTTGAAAATAGTCGCGAAGTAGAGCCTGAAGCGAGACGGCATTCCTTGGCCGATGGGCGAAGAAGCCGCCGTAATAGAGAACGCTCAGGTCGTCGACGCTTGCCAGCACCGACTCGTGGCCGGCGGGTTCGTGGACCAAACCCGTTGCGATCGTCAACCGGTTGCGCAGGGGAGGGATGCCCAGACCCGTGAGGCTCAGGAGAGATCGGGTGAAAAGATCCGGATCAGCCCTTTCATACTCGCGTCGCTCGTAAGGAAGAACGAACCGGTATTTCTCCCAGGCCCGGTAGAAAAGTGAGACCAGCCGGTGATTGAAGAGGTCGAGCCAGTCTCTCAGCAGGAACCGCTCGGGCCCCTTTGAGTCCCTTTGCAGCCTGATCATGAGCTCGGTGTAGTGGCGAGGCAGAATGCCGGAGGGACCGAAAAGTCCCATGAACGCTTGAGTCAAGACGGGGATGGGTTCCAGAGCGGTGGGAACCGTGAGGTCATAAATCGCACTTGGGGGAAAGTTGAGCGACACCCAGGCTCGAAACCGCACAGTCTCTCTCGAGGGAGGTCCACCTTTGCCGATTGGCGTTCGTTCGGGCAGGAGCTTGTGCAGCAGCCGCACGGCCTGGAAAAAATCGAACTCATACGGCTCGTCGAACAGATGCGCAGAAACTCCAGTCCAGGCGGGTGCTGGATCGCGCCCCACTCTCTGTTCGGCTTGGGAACCGGCGGTCGGAACGCTCTGCTTCACAGGAGTGGATGCTCTCCCGCCCTGGGTGGCCATCGCTTGAGGGTCCCCATCCCTTGTCTTGTCCTGGTGACGAGCTGTGTGAAGGAATTGATCGAGGTGTAAAGCCCAACGAATCGTTCGAGCACGCTGGAAAACAGGTACGTCCCCGTCCCGAGGTACTTCTCCTCGTCAAGCTCTACGGTCAACTCTACTCCGCGACAGAAGCCGCTCTCCGCCTCGCGATCGGCGCCGACGCGTCCGACGACCCGCCGGCTGTTGATTGAGATGATACCCTCGATGAGCTGGCTGGCGAGGCTCTTTTCATCGTTTTCGACGTCGGGATCGGAGAAATCGTAGAGCCGGAGGATCTCCTGTAATGCGTCGCGACCACGCGTCGAGTCGGTGATCGACAGGTGATTCAGGGAGAGATGGGAGATCAACCGCCAGTAACGTCCCCTCCGCGGCGGCGGCCGGAGGCTGGGGGTCGGAGCGCGGACGCATCGGATCCGAGCCAGCGGGGCTGCCCCCTCGAGGTCGAAGGGGAGACGTTCACCAAGATACCGGATCCTCGAGGGGAGGTCCCGGTTGGTGCAGATCGTGGAGACGACCAGGGTTGATTTCGCCGGCGCTTGTGGATTGAAGTCGAGATCGACGAAATTCAGGAAGACGTCTGCTCCCCGGTCCTTGTCGCGCCGGCTAGGACGCCTGGCAGCATACCAGAAAGTCCGGCGAGGTTTCTGATCCCCGCCATGACGAACCGAGTAGAACGGGTAGAACTCCATGCTCTTCCCGGAGTCGAGGTTTGTGCTGCTGACTGAATTGACGGCAAAGACCTCCATTCCGTCTGGGTTGGTCACGTCGGGAACGACCTGATATTCGTATTTGGCCTCGGTGAGGGCAATCGGCTCGGCCACTTGCTCGAACAAGTTGACGATCGGTGTGCAGCCCAAGAGGAACGTCTCGGTCCCCACGCCCTGCTGGAGCAATTCGGAGCCCGTGTTGAAATAGAACAGAACCTCGAGCCGCTGGCCAAATCCCTCGCGGCGGATTCGCTCCCACCCCAGAAGATCAACGAACTGAAACTTCGCCGGGAATGCGAAGAACTCCGTGAGCAATCGATAGCCGAGGAAGGAAGACTCGGGATAGGGGATCAAGCCCTCGGCCGTCTCGAAGCCGACCTGCCCCATGCAATCGGCCGGCGCGACCTTCAAGGGGGCTGGTCCTCGGCCTTGTCGGCCGGCCGGAAGGTCACCTGCGTGCACTCGTTGAACAGGGCCGTGTAGAGCGTGGCGATCAGTTGAGGCTCACCGCTCAAGAAGAACCGCAGCCGCTCGAGACCGAGTTCCGAGAAGGACAACCCGCCGAAGCATTCCAGTTCCATCCGCAGGATCGACGCCGTCTTCGGCGGCGGGGATGAACCGGAGGGAAAGGGAGGAAGGAGGTATTGCGCCTTGGCAACCTTCACCGGCCAGAGTGTGACGGGGTAGCCGGTTCGGTAACGACACATCAAGTCCCCAAGCGCTCGCGTTCGCAACCGTGAATGAGCCGGAATCACAAAGCCATCCGGAATCTGGCCCCGGGCCGGGTCAAGATCGAACTGGAGGATGGCCATCGAGGGTACTGGCGAGAGGTAGTGCGGATACAGCACCGCGAGGAGGGCGTCGGTCAGCTCGGGGAACTCGTCGTCGAGCTTGCGGTGGATGCGAGCGGCGATGAGCGCGAAGGCCTGAATGAGCCGCTCGACATGGGGATCGCCGCTCCGATCGGGTTCGAGCAACAGCCGGCCCGCTTCAGCCGGATAGCGCTGGCCGAACTCGCGGGCGAGCTGGCGGATGAAGACCAGCTCACGCTCGTAATACGGATACAGCGCCTCGCTCACATCAGCTCTCCTTCAGCGCGATCGAGGCCTGGCCCGAGAGCAGCTCCACGACAGTGGAAAACCCCACTTCCGGAAAAGGATCCACGAACAATGTCGCCTCAATATTGAATCGGACGCGCGGCTCTTCCTTGCTCTGCGTGGCTCCCACCGCTTGGACGGGGATGGCGCGAATGTTCCGCAGCCGGGGCTCGAACATTCCGATGACGGATTCGATCATGGCCCCCATCTCTTCAACGCCCTTGGTTTTCCGAACGTTGATCGAGGTGAAGTCGGGGAGCCCATAGGATACGATTGATCGGTGAGTCTCGACGAACTCCTCGGGAAGTCCTTGATGCGACTGCCGGGTATTCAAGAGCTCCTCGACGTCGCGGCGCACGGCGTCGATCATCTCGGAGATGGTGTAACCCCACTGTGCGCCGGCGCCGGCGATCTCGGGATCGGTGAGCCGGTCGAGGATCGTGGGCATGAGTTGCTGGCGAGCACCGATTCGGGCCATGCGCGTGATCCGTCAAGGAAGTCGTGAAAATGAACCGATTCAACCGGTTCGGCTCAGGTCGCCGAAATCACTTGAAGGTTCCGGAACTCCAGGAGCGGGATCGCTTCCTCGTCGGCAGCGAATAACCGCAGCCCGGCTCCGATGACAGGGCCGCCCTCCTCGCCCCGCCACTCGGTCTTGCGTCCCAGCCGAACCAGCTCATCCGGGTGGGCATGCGACCCCGGGTAAAGCGCAGGAAGGAAGACCTCGCCCGAAGGGCCTTTCTTGAGCGAGAGTCGGGCCGGGAACCAGTAGAGGTCGCGCGGGTACCTGGGCGGGTTCATCGACAGGGTCTCGACCTGCTCGAGCGGCACCCAGTAGTAGTTCCCTTGGGCCATGACTTCCAGCACGGTCCCGAAAAGATCGTCGGCGTCGCGTAACGACTCATAGGTCTTGTCGTTCAACTTGACGGCGACAGTCGGGGTGCACTGATCGGCCATCGCGAGCAGCTCCTTCGTCTGCTCGGGCGACGAGCGCAAGCGTATTGATGGTCGCGTCGAGCCGCAGGCGAATATGGAAGGGGGGGTCGATCAGGAATTGAGGCCGAATCCGGTCCTTTGCCAGGAGAGCCTCGGACATGGCCGGGTCAAGCTCGTCAAAGAGCCAGCGGCGCGACTGTTCCGAATCGAGCAAACTACAGTATGTGGCGTGGGCGGCGGCCTGCTCCACCTCGTCGTAGCTGATGGCCTCGATCTGGCTGCGGCAGCGATCGATGTCTCCGGCAAACGCCAGCAGCTCGAACAGGAAAAACCTCATGCCGCGATCGAGCGGCGCGGAGCGGACCTCTTCGACTTGCGCCGCGATCGCGTCGGTGAGCCGACCCGATTTGTACAGTTCACTGGCGTTCATGTCGTGCCTGAGCTACCGAAATAGCGGTCCGATCGGGGATCGGGTGGGTCCGGGATCGGTCACCGGCCACAGTTTCCCACGCAACTATACATCTCAATCGAACAGGCCAAAACCTGCCGGCAGCCCGGCGTCAACCTGGGCGTTGTTCTTTTCAAAGTCCCAGCCCATGATCTTGGTTTTGCTCTTCACCGAGGTCGTACCCGCGGCAGACTGAGACGTGTATTCGATCTTGAATGACTCGAAACTCAGTGTCAGATTCTCCGTGGGATGTTCGGTCCCGGAACCGCTCTCCAGACTGTAGGCCGTCACATCGACTTTGTACAGGTTGAGCCTGAGATAAAGGAGAGGATTCGTACCGCCAGCCTTCCGGAAAATAAGGTGCACGGAGTCGAACGCGCACCCTGTCGCCTCCTTCCTTGGGATCCGCAGCAATGCAGTAGGCCTTCAGAAGGCCCGGTGAAGCGCTATCAAGCGTATTTCGACAGGGCCACACTCAGCCGCTTGGCAGCCGCAGGCTTCGGGTCAGACTTTTGCTGGGAGGCGACTGCGCTCGTACCGCTCGATGGCTCAACCGCCACCGCGCTGACCGCGACAAGCTCCAACTTCTTTTCGGCCGCCTTCCACCGGTTTTCTGATCCTTGGCCTCTTTCAACAGCTTATCCGTTTGATCCCTTAAACGCTTGAGATCCTCTTCGTGCTTTTCTTCGTGGTCAGCCACCCGCTTCTCGAGCGTTTTGAGCGATCCATTGAGCCCAGGTATGTCCTTCGCATCCTTGAGAGGCGGTTGGATGGGTTGCACGGATTTCCGTGGAATGGGTTACAGTCGGCAGACGACGCTATTGATGCGTCGTCGTCAGTGCCGTCGAAGCTCTCTTGTATTTGGCTGCCTGCGTCACTTGAAGTGAAACGGAACTGAAGAATCTCAGCATGCCTTAGGAAACATTGCGTCCGTCGATTCCCCCGCCAGAATCTCCTTTCCGCGGACCTTGATGAGCATGAACGCGTCAAATGCCATTGAGAATGCCCTTGCTCGCGACCGGCTAGGGGTTGCCGGAGGAGTATTGAGTGGATTCGCCCCTCAGGCGGAAGAGGGTCCGTAGAAATTCCAGTCCATCGGTATCCTCGTTGCAACCGTGACGTTCCCTGTCGCCTGCTGAGGCGTGTACCACACGGAAACAGTCTTGAAACGAAACTCCAGACTCTCCGTTGGCATATCCCTATCCGACCCATGCGAACCGCCGCAACTGTATGAGGCGAGATAAACTTCTTCGAAGACAAGGTTCAAATATTGTTGCTGGCTCGTGGCGCCGCGGATGTTCCCGGCCTTGCGAACGATGATCTTTAATTGTTTGAACGGCTTCAAAGTCGCCTTGGTCAAGGCAGTCTGAAGATGCTGGCAGTAAGCGGTCATGAGGAACGGCGAGGAACTGTCGAGGTCTTTGGTCACGCTCAGTGTCAGCTTGTCGTTCAGTCGGGGGGTCGATTTCTTCTGGGACCGCTCGCTCCTCGAGGTATCACTGACCTGGCCGGACAGCGAGAAATGTGTGATCTCGATGGCCGCCCCAGAGTATTCGGTACCGCCCACGGTCACCTTGGCATTGGACATCTCGCGGTCGCTCGTCTCGCCCGAGATCACGCCGTCATCACCCACGAGGATCATGAATGCGTCAAGCGGTGAGCCAATAGGCATCGGGGCGGCCTCTGAAATAATCGGGCAGGCGCGGTGCGATCTTCAGCCCGCTCTGGCTCGTTCACGGCGAGCAACAAAGAAGCAGAATAGCAGATCTCGATGGGGTCGATGGATCATCGGCCGCCCTGGGCCAGCCCCGCAGGGGCACCGCGAGAATGACGATTTTCTCGCGGCCGAGACTCCATCGCCATCCCGTGGCCTAACTGGAGAACAGCTTCCGCAGCTCGTCTACTGAGCAGCCCACTCTGCTCCCGGCGGACAAGTGATGTCTGTCTTCGTTACCGCGCCCTTCTGTTCGCAGATGAAATCCGCGCGGTTGTTGACCTGGCTCCAGCTACCCTGGTACGGGCTCCCGGTGAGCTCTCCTTTCGCGTCCTGCATCTTATAATTGATCTGCATTGCCCCGTAGGCGAAGCTCACGTCTTCCGTCGGAACGTCGTCGCCGCTGCTGCCACTCCATGCAACGGTGTCGACATAACAGAACAGGAATTTGTAGACCAGGTAGCAGGGCTGAAAACTATTGGCGTCGGCGGAGGAACCACCCGCTTTTCGCAGCACCAGGACGGCGGAGTCGAGGTGTTTGCCTGTGGAGCAGGCGGCAAACAGCGTGGGAGAGCCAGTGTCGATCGACTTCTGAAACTTGAACTTCTCAAAGACGGCCTTCCCAGCCCCGGCTCCCATCGTCGACGAGCCGATGGTCACGTTGTTCTGGACCGAGAAGTTGAAACTCTTGATCTCGAACGCAAAGAATTTCTGGAACTGAGCGTCAGTCGATTCTCCCTTGGGGAGCCAGGTGTCGGACGACGACTGGAAATAGAGGAACGCATCGAATGCCATGGAGTCGATCTCCTCGTAAACCTCGGTCCTGGGTGTTCGCCCGCAGTTGTTGCCCCACGAAATAGCACCAGCGATGCGCCCTGCGGAACACGATGCAGAACGGGCTGGCGAGCTCTAAACCTGATCGTGCGATCCTTGGAAATGAATACGATCTCCCAGGATCGACCTGTCACGTGACTTCCGAAAGAGTTTCCGCTGCGACACCAGTCTACTTTGCGACGCCGGATGGAACCTTGATGGCCGACGGCGTGATCCCTCCAGCCCCGTCCGCGATGGCGACCATGAACTGCGGTTTGTTCAGCACCTGGCTCCATTCCGACCTGATGGGCGTGGCTATCAGCTGTCCCTGCGCGTTCTGCTTTTGATAAGTGATCTGCATCGCCCCGTAAGCGAAGCTGATATCTTCAGCCGGGACGTCGTCGCCACTGCTGCCGCTCCATGCAACCGTGTCGACATAACAGAACAAGAATTTAAAAACGAGATAGCAGGGCTGATTGGCGGTCGCCGCAGCGCCGCCCGCTTTCCGAAGGACGAGGACGGCGGCGTCAATGTGTTTACCCGCCGCGCAACTGCTGAACAGCGCCGTCGAGCCGGTATCGACCGACTTCTGAAACTTGAACTTCTCGAGCACGCATTTCCCCGCCCCGGCTCCCATGCTCTGTGAGCCGATCTTCACATTGTTTTGAACCGAGAAGTTGAAGCTCTTGATCTCGAAGGCTTTAAATGCCGTAGATGACCCGAACTGAAGATCGGTCGATTCGCCCTGGGGAAGAAAGCCCTTGGCCCTGGACTGGAAGTAGAGAAACGCGTCGAATGCCATGGAATGGATCTCCTGGAAAAACTGAGGAATTCGGTATCCAATCCTTGATTCCTTGTCAGCCGCCCTTCTTGGGGATTTCGGCGACCAGCCGCAATGAGGTCGTCAAGCCTTCCATCTGGAAATGGGGCTTGAGATAAGCGACCGATTCGAACCAGCCGGGCCGGCCGGCGACTTCCCGCACTTCCACGCTGGCCTCGGCAAGGGGGCGCGACGCCTTGGTCAACTCGCTGGCCCCGCTGGGGTCGACGCAGTAATTGCTGATCCAGTCGTTGAGCCAGCGCGAGCAGTCCTCCGTGTTCATGAACGAGCCGATCTTGTCCCGTGCCATCACCTTGAGGTAGTGGGCAAACCGCGAGGTGCAGAGCAAGAGGTTGAACTTGGCGGAAAGCTCCGCGTTGGCGTTGGCATCCGCGGCGAAGTAGGTCTTGGGCTTCTGACAGGACTGGGCACCCATGAATACGGCGAAATCGCGGTCTTTCGCATGCAAGAGCGGCAGGAAGCCCAGGCTCGAGAGTTCGATATTCGCGGCGGTCGGAGATGGCGATCTCGGTCGGGCACTTCATGGCGATGTCGCCGTCGTCCGTGGGGAATGTGTGCACCGGCAGACCTTCCACCTTGCCCCCGCCCTCCACGCCGCGCGACCTGATCATCCAGCCGAACTGCGCGCACGCGTCGGTGATCCTCGCGGCATAGGCCCATGAGGCATTCATCCAGGAATACTTGCCGTGGTCCTTGCCATCGACGTTTTCCTCGTAATTGAACTCGTCGACAGCCTTGAAATTCTGTCCATAAGGCAACCTGGCCAGGACTCGCGGCAGAGTGAGCGCCACGTACGCGCGAATCCTCGGACTCGCGGAAGCTCTTCCAGGGGGCGTATTCGACGCTCTCGAAGATCTTGGCCATGTCGCGCGGGTTGGGGACCTCGGTGAAGCTGTCGAACCCAAACATGCGCGGACCGGCCGAGGCAACGAACGGCGCGTGGGCGGCCGCTGCGACCTGGGCGACCAGCTTGAGCAGGCCGATGTCCTCCGGCGAACGCCCGAAGTCGTAATCGCCAACCAGCATCCCGTACGGCTGGCCGCCGAGCTGGCCATACTCCTCCTCGTAGATCTTCTTGAACAGGGAGCTCTGATCGAATTCCGCGGCTTTCTCCAGGTCCTTGGTCAGGTCACGCTTGCTGACGTTCAGCACCCGGATCTTGAGGGACTCTCCCGTTTCCGACTGGTGGACCAGGTAGTGGAGGCCGCGCCAGCTTCCCTCCAGCTTCTGAAAGTCGGGATGGTGCATGACCTCATCGAGCTGATCCGACAGTTTCTGGTCGATCGCGGAGATCCAGGTCAGGATGTTCTTCTCGACATCCTTGGATACAACCTGACCCGGCTTCACAACCTGATCGAGGAATTGCCGGAAGTAATCCCTCGCACGCTCGGCCTCGACGTCCGATTGGGGACGGGTCGCCGCGATGATCTGCTGGAGCAGGTCTGGCGATTCCTCGAGGCCCTCGGTCGCTGCGGCCGCCTTCTTCTGTTGCCTGCTGCTCATTCGGTCACCTCGGCACTTTCTTCGTCAGCGGGGGATTGGTCGGTCTCGCTTGGGTCGGTCTCGCTGGAGTAGTGATCGGTCTCGCTTGCGGATAGGTCGGTCTCGCTCTCGCTCTCCTCCGGGAAGGACTCAGATTCGCCGTCTTCCAGCGCTGGCAGCACCTCGATGCCCATCTCGACAGCCATCTGGTGCGCCTTGTCCGTGTTGGAGATGATGTCGCCTAAGAAGTTGCTCGAGCTTGTCATTGCCTTCCATCTTCGTGAGAAGCTGCTTGAGTCTGCCCCTGACCTCGAGCAGCTCGCGCAGCGGGCCAATCTGCTCGGCGACTCGGGCAGGCTCAAAATCATCAATATGTTTAAATTTGAGCTCGACGGCGAGCTTGGTGTCGTCGTCGGTCAGGGTGTTGTCGACCTTCATGGCGAGGCGGGGCATTGCCCTGGCCAGCACATCGTTGAAGTTGTCACGATCGATCGTGACGACCTTCCGTTCCTTCAAGGGCGGAAGTGCCTTGGCAGGATGCCCCGACAGATCGGCGAGCACTCCCACGACGAAGGGGAGTTCGGTTTTCTGCATGGCGCCGTTGGTTTCGACGTCGTAGGTGATCTGGACGCGAGGCCGGCGGACGCGATCGAGTTTGTGCTGAATGCTTGGCATGAGGAATCCTCTAATTACGAACTTCGACCGGAGCGGGCTGCAACAAGTGCCAGCGATGATCCGCCATGACGGGAATCGCGAACGGCCGGCAGATTTTGGAAACACTCGACCCTGTGACGAGGTCGGCAAATCGGAGCCGCATCGATTCCGGGTCACTCACAAAGCCAATCGATCAGGAGAGTCTCGACGCGATGACAAACTTGACTTACGCATCTACCGAGCTGTAGATGAAGAAAACCATTCTGATGCAGGTCTGGGCGGTTTCAAGAGATTTCTTGTTTTAAATGATCTTGTCTGATATTGGGCGAAAGTAACACCAGTTGCCTCCGCATGTACCTTGGCTCCAGCCCGCTCACGAGAAGGGCGAGTCGGGACGAACTCACGCCGACCTTTTGAAGCCCTATCGCTTTTCGCCGGGGCCAAGATGACAGTCAAAATTCCTCGCTCATCCCCTTGACTCCCGGTTCACGGCCGAGCGTCGTCAGCACGTCAGGGTTGCGAATCAGGACCTTCATGAGCTCCGGGAACGGGAGTGCTCCGAGCTCAACAGCCCGTTCGAGCATGAAGGGAACTGGGCTGTGCGGCTCGAGTTGCCTGAGAATCCTCGCAGCCTCGGCGATCGTCTGGAAAACCTGAGCTCGCGAGTTCATCGCCGGCCGTCCACGCCGGTACCGGCGCACCCGATCCATCCGATTCACTGCCGCCGGATCCGGCCTCCAAACCCGCTTCTGGAGGCCTCGACGGGGGCGGGGCCTTTTTGCGTCGAGAATCTGTTGTGCCAGGACCTGACAGTCGTAAACCGCCTGACGAAGATTGCTGATCGACGGGGCGTAGGTTCCCAGCTTGGCCTCGAGAACTCGGTCCAGCTCAACGACCTCCGTGAGACATTCGGCGAGGTCGTCCGCGACGGATTGACACGTCTCACGCGGAGCCTCCTCAACGGCCTTGCTGAAGTTTTCCTTGATCGCTTCCTGATTCTCGCTAGGTTGGTTGGAGTCTTTCCAGTCCTTCCACGAGAGCCCCTTGCCCTCGAAAAGTACGAGCGGCGTGGTCCGGATGGAAAGCGGAAATCGTGCGCCGCGATCGTTATCATCCAGCCAGGATAACGCCGCCGCGCGGACCTCCTCGTCACCCTCTTCCTCGATCGGAGGGTAGATCCGATCCCAGCACTCGTCGAGCATGCGGCGCATCAATTGAAGGCCGTCGCGCAAGCCGGCAAACCCGCGCAGCTCTTCGCCGTGAACTTTGAGGATGGCCTCGGTCAAGCGAGCGGCCGTCAGCATGTCCTTGGTTGACTCGGTCAAAACCTCCTGCGCGGTCTCGACGATCAGACCCCAGTCCGCCCGGACAACATCCGTGGGACGGAGGGGATCATCCGCGGCGTAAGGCGTTGGGATTGACCTCCTTGCGCGCGCTTTTCGAATATTTCGCGGGTGGCGAAGGGAACCGCTTTGCCGGCGGGTCCATCGCCGGGAATGGGTGCCAATAGAGCCTCGAAATCGATCAGAGCAGGCGTGGACATGGTGAACCCCACCCAGAGCGACCCATCGTCGTCGCTCGGGAGCTTGGCAGGACGCGCTTCGCAGGTTTCGACGAATCCGATAGCGAACTGTAACCGCTGAACTGCTGTGATGCAAACTCAAGGCTCGACGGATTGGCAGTCGAGCTGGCCGGGAGGCAATCTGCGACCCCTATCGCGCTCGCGATCATTCGCACAAGCATAGCAGTCGGCCTGATTCAACCGCGTCCTTCCCGCATGATTCCCTGGTTCCACCCGGCCGATCTAGAATGAGCGATCGAGGATCCCATTTTCTTACAGATCCGGAATCGCCAGGACGGAAACTGCTTGACTGGTCGTCGTCGGTCTCCTATCCCTTAAGGCTCGCACGGGCGGAGGCGTTCATGCTCAAGCCCGATCGTTTTTCTTCCGGTACAGGCGATGGCGAGCCGTGATCTTGAAAGGATCGAGTGCCACAATGCTCAAGACAACTTTCGATATGATCGAACCAAACGTCGCGGAAACCGAGGTAGATGGAGCAAACGTTGTTGTCACCTGGAAATGTCCCGTGTCGGGCAAGATCGTGGCAAAATCGGAATCAATGATGCAAGCGGGAGGCTCGGCCACGCGAGAAATGTCCCGGGCGGCTCAGCGCACACTCCTGGAGAGCAGCATACAGGCGGTTGTGGGTTTTATCGGGCAGCACCTTCGGTGGTCTAGCCGGCCAGGTGGCCGGGTCGGTAGCCCACCCCGCCAGAGCGGGCGCCCTTGGACAGATCGGCCGTCCTGCCTATAACAAGGCCTCGGAGAACGCTGCTGCTCTTGCCGCTTTCGAGCAGGTGCGGGATAAGTTCCGCTGGGACGAGGACCGAGAGCTCTTCGTGGCCTTGTCCTGACTGCCTTCGGCCCGAGAACGAGTCGATCGATCGAGGCGGCTCGAGTTCGCCATGGGGTGCCATCGGCGCATCGTTCTTTGCCCGCAGCCCAGGCGATCCCTTCCTCCAAGGATACCGCGCGCTTGGGGTCGGTTGCTTTCAGTTGAGCGTGATCATCACAGACTGCAGCGATGCTCTCGGGCTCATCGTGATCGTACTCCGCCGATCTTCAATGCGATGCTCTCGGGGCTCATCGTGATCGTACTTCCGCCGATCTTCAATTCAATTGAGCTCGGATTCATGGTGATGGTGCTCCCCCCCACCGTCAACTGGATCGACTGCTTCGCCTGGCAAGTCATTTGGCCCTTTGTCACCGTGAGCTGGTAGTTTTGACTGTCGACGTTGATGATGCAGTTGCCGCTCTTGATTTGATGAGTATCATCCTGCTCAACGATCACGTCGCGTTTGCCCTTGGACACTTCGAGCTTCTCGTTCTGCTGACTGACTGTGACGGTTCGGTTGCCCTTCTCAACGGTGAGTTTTTCGTCGCCTGTCTTGATCGTGGTCGTCCGGTTCTTGTAGATCGTGTTGGTCTGGCTGCCATCGGGACAGGTCTTCTGATCGTCGCTGCCGACGGTGAGCGTGTCGTTGTTCTCGACGACCCGCTCGAAATCCCGCTCTGCATGAAAATAGATTTGTTCCGAGCTTTTTTTGTCTTCGAATCGCAACTCGTTGAAGTTCGTGGCCGTTCCGTTCATAGTGCTGCGGGTCTTGATTCCGCTCTGGGTTGCCTTGTCCGGAAGGGGTGTGTAGGGGGGCAGGTTCTCGGAATTGTAGACGCTGCCGATGATGATCGGCTGGTCGGGATCGCCCTCAAGGAAATCGACGATCACTTCGTGGCCGATGCGCGGGATATGGATCATGCCCCACTGCTGGCCAGCCCAAGGGGTGGCGACTCGAACCCAGCATGAGCTGCTGGCGTTATACGCGCCCATCACGATCCCAGAGGAACTGGACCTTGACCCGGCCGTATTTGTCCGGATCGATCTCTTTGCCGTCGGCGCCCACAACGAGGGCCGTTTCGGCGCCTTCCATCCGGGGCTTCGGGCTGATTCGAGGGGGACGATATTGCAGTGACGAGGGTATGCACTGGAATTCATTCGTGTAAGGTTGCGACTCGGTGGATCCCCCTTTGTCGTTATAGGCACCCGCGATCGAGGCCCGGTGCTCGACGCGCGTGATCAGATAATCGCCGTCGGCGTTTGCGAAGTGCTTCTCCAATGTGAATACATGTCCAGAAGAGAAGCGACTGCAGTTTCCCGCGGCGGAAATGAGCAAGCCGGCGGCCGCTTCTGCTTGCATCCGAATCTTCACGGTCCGGTCGCCGTCGGGATTGATCTTCGCGGTGGCGTCTCCATCGAATTCTCCGCCCGATTTGACCTCGTCGTAGCGGTGGGCATAGCCACCCGGATAATCGTAAATCTCGAGCTTTTCGTTATCGGCGACCTTCAGCATCTGGGTCACTTCACCGGCCTGCACGCTCTCGACGATGTTTTGAGTCGACTCGAGGTGATTCTTGATCGACATCTCGAAACGTATGATCCCAGAGGGTGTACTTGCCGGAGCGGATTTCCTGACTCTTTTCCCAGGAAAAGACGGATTCTTCATCCTCGACCGCGGCGCTCGCCAGGCGGCATGGAATCTTCTTCACTCCGGGGATATTGGGTTGGCTCGAGGCGTTGTTACGTCAAAACGAGTTGATGACCGTCCTCCCGATGGACGAAATGGTAATAGATACCCTCCTCCTCCATGAGGCGAGAGGCAAAGTTGAAGTCCGACTCCCGGTACTGAACGCAATATTCCCTGGGGTCGAAGTTGCCTTGGATCTTGGAGTCGTCGACATCCAGTCCGGTGAGGACCTCCTTGAGGATCTCGGGGACACTGGCTTGCTGAAAAATCCGACTGCGTACGGTACGGGTCAGGAGCCAGAGCTTGGGCACCACGACGGCCCGATAACGGTAAAGGTCAACCGAACCTTGCCGGGGGATGACCTGATGGCCCTGGCTCATCCGGACGACGATTCCATTGAAGTAGCGAGTCGTCTCGGCCTTGGCTTTCACGGTGAGCGTGATCGTGACACTTTTCCCGAGAATCTTGTCGAACTCAATCGTGCTGAGACTCGGGTACTCAGCAAGCAATTCGAGTTCAAATCGGAAAAGGCCAGAGATCGATTCGACCCCGTTGAAGGACTCGAGAAGCAGGACGTCTTCACCGAGGGGCGTCGTCAATTTGAGAGGACGATCCGTCTGGGTGTAGTGCATGGTGGCAGGGGCCTCTTTTTCTCGAAAGGGCTCGCACCCATGCAGTCCCTCTCGTAAGATTCGAGTTGCTCGGTTGCGAGGCGACGACGGCGAGCGATAATTCTGACATCCACCTCGGTCACGTGCAACCGGCGGTAATCGCGACGCAGGGAGACGCAGCCGGACGGGAAAGTTCTCTGGCGCGGAACTGGCCGTGAATACGGCGCATGATAACAGAGCGTTCAGCGGCGACTGGCAGGGCGTATGGTCATGGCGAACAGCGAAGGCACTCCGTCAGAAGCGGCGTGGAACCCTCGGGGCGCCGACTCGGCTCCGCCGCGCAGGAGCTTTCCCAAGTGGCGACTGGAGTCGGGACGCGGGTGGAAACGCCGCTCGTTGCTGCGGATCGCGGCGGCCGCCGCGCTCTACCTCTTGTTCAGCGGGCTCTTGATCTGGGTCGTGCTCTGGCTTTCCCCTCCACAAGGCGCTCGGTTGGTCTTGATCGGCGCGGGCTACGAGCCGAATCTGGCCATCCCCGAAAACGTCTATGGACGGGAATGGCTCAAGGATCTCGAAGAACTGACACGCGGCTCGCCGATGTCGCTGTTCTGGAGATCCAGGCGACTGATCCTCGCCCATTCCCCGCGAACCCTTCGAACCCGAGGAGCGTGGGACAAAGACCTGGAGTCTTTCCCTGAGAAAACGGTCGTGATCTGCCTCGCCGTGCACGGGGGCAGCGATTCCAAAGGGGCTTACCTGCTGGCGGATGACGCGGATCCCCGGGATGTAGGGCAGAAACCGCCTGCGGCTGGGAGACGTGCTCGATCGTCTGGCTGCGAAATCCCTCGATGCCAAGAACAAGCTGTTGATCCTCGATGCGACCCGATTGACGGCGCACTGGCCGATCGGGATGCTTCACAATGACTTTGCCAGCGAGCTCGCGCGGCTCAATGACCGGATCGGGAGCATTCCTCGGCTCGTCGTGATCAGTGCCAGCGACGTCGACCAACGGTCCTGGGAGTCGAACCAATGGCGGCGGTCGGCGTTCGCCCACTTTCTCGTCGACGGTCTCAAGGGAGGGGCGGCCCAGCCCAACGGCCGCATCGATGGCCGGGGGCTCTTCGAGTATGTGCGAGCGCAGGTCGCACTCTGGACCCAGGCTGCCCGCGGTGCCGTTCAAACGCCGGTGTTGTTCCCGCGCGAGGGAGGGATGGAACGGGCGGCCGACATGGAGCTTGCCGTCTGGCCCCGGCGCACGACCCCCGCACCAGCCGCTCTGAAACGTGCTGAGCCATCGACCGACCTGCTCGCCGCCTGGAAAGAATACGATCGGCTTGGGCACGACGATCCGCCGCCGGCTTCCTATGCCCCTCACACCTGGATGCTCTACCAGGCAACCCTGCTCCGATTCGAGGAACTGGAAAGGGCAGGCGATCGAGCATCGGCGAGCTTACTCCTCCCGCGACTCGCCGAGCTGAATCACGATCTCAACGAGTCGCGGACCATCCCTCTGGCACGCTCGGGCGCCAACAGCCTGGCCATGCCGGCGGCAGGCGGTCGGCGGCTTCCGGCTGCTCCCGATGCCGTCGAAGAGCAGTTCAATCTGCTCTGGGGAGCTCCACCCGAGGAATTTCCCAAGCGCTGGGAGCAACTACAGCAGTCCCTCGCGGCGACCACCAATCCAACCAGGACGACTGTTCGTCTTCAGGTCATCCGCAAAGCCCTTGACCGCGTGATGGAATCTCCCGAACAGGCCCTCGACCGCGCGGTGGCGTTACTGCGAGTCCTCGATTCACCCTCCGAACCCCGACCAGCCGAAGCCCACGATCTCGTGATGTTGAACCGGCCCGACGACTTCCCGTCGGGTCGGAATGACAGCTACTTCCAGGGCGTGTCCAAGGCCATCCGCGCTCGTTTGTTCGCTGAGAACGCGGCACTGGGGTTGGGGCAGCTCGGACACCCATACTGCGAGCGCGTCGCTCCTTGGGTCCAGTCGACGGTCGCACAAGCAGATGAAAACCGGCGACTCGGCCAGGATCTGCTGTTCGCTCCAGGCGAGCCAAACTGGAAGGAAGCGAGCCGTTTGCTCGATGCGGCTTACGAGCAGTATCAAGCTGCATTGGAAGCGGCGAGCGCGGTACAGCGGGCTCTGGCCCTTCGGGATGAGATTTTGCCTGCACTCCCGTTCTACACCCAGTGGGCGGCGACTGGCCGTCCCAATGACCAGCGGGTGCGCGAACTAGTCGAAGCGCTGTGGGACGATCTGCATACACTGACCAGTCAAATCTCGCCCCCCGAGCCCGGCAAGACTCAATCCACAACGAGCGGATTTCCAGCCCGGTTGGAGCACGTCCGCGATGGCTTTTCGCGATTGCAGCGCGAATTCGCCGGAGCCTGCGAGGCGATGCTGGGATCGGAAGAACCGAGTACCTTCCTGGCCATCCAGGAGGCCCTCCGCGTCCCGTTTCTTGATCTCCCGGAACCGGCCAAGCAAGGGTATTCTCACTTGACGCAGATCGACATCAGCCAGGGGATCAATTACCCGCGCGTCAAGTTGCTTGCCCACGCGGGGAAAATTGAGGAACGGCTCCACGCCACCCACCTGGACCTGCTTTCGCGGGAGAACGGAAATCGCGATTCCAGATCACCAGCCATAGCGGCAGAGGTCCGTGCGCGGGCAACCCAAGACTGCGCGGTCCGGCTCTCGGCTCGCGGTCACGACCATCGGTCGATCGTGGTACACAGAGGGTCTAGAACCCGAAGCCGAGAGCTTCGATCAGGTCCGGGAGCGAACACGGACTCTCGACCTCGATCAAGATCGTTCCTGGCTGGCCCGACTGGGTGTTCGGGTAGGCGATCGATGGGTCGGGAGAGTCGACGAGATTGTGCGGCTCGTTGAGAGACCGCGAGCCCGACTGTCGAATCAGGATAACGTCGCCAAGCTCAGAAAAGCAGACGGCATGAACCGTCTGCTGGACGGGGCTTCGGCAGATCTCCTGGAGCGACATCTCTTACCACGGCATCATCCCCGAGCCCTGACTGCCAGCATCAGCCATTCCCAGCTGTCGGCCTATCGACGATTGTTAATTCGTTCTTTGCTCGTCAATCAAGCCCGGCGCACCTTCGGCGATCACTGGTACAGTGAAGGGCCCCAAGATTCCCAGCCGTACTACCGTTCGGTTGCCCTGGGTTACCTTGAAGATGCATCGAAACTCGATCCATTACAGTTCGCCTCGGAAACACCGATTACCGAGCTGCAGGCGGAAGTCGAGCGGACGCCGGACGGGCTGCGGATTGAGGGGCCGAACCGGAGGCTCGTGACCGACGAAAGGACGGTCGACCTTCGCTGTTCGCTCGGGTCCGAAGGCACGCGCCGGAGGGGCTACGCGGTCCTCTGGACCCAGCTCGACCCACCATTTCGAGTGGTGGCGCCCGCTGATTCCGGGCGGACGATGACGACGGTCGGGGATGAGACGAAACCCAAGCTTGATTATCGGCTGGAGAATCAGCCCGCCGAGGCAGGGAGCCCGGCTGGTCAGTTACCCCGTGGCGAGTCGAGATTCGTGATTCACGGTCTTTTCCGTGGTCAGCGGTTCGATCACACGATCGGGATCGACCTGTACCCTCGACCCGAACAGGTTGCAAGCCGCCATCCGCTCTCGGGACAGCCGCGCGTCGCCGTCCGGGCCGACGACGCTGTCTTCAACGCACATGGGAGCGGCACCGGCATTGTCGCATTCGTGCTGGATGCATCAGGCAGCATGGGGCCTCCCCGCAATGAACCGTTCACCGACAAAACTCGCTACGGGCTTGCATGTCGCGCGATGGATCAAGTCCTCAAGGATTTGCCCGGCGGTACCATCGTGGGGCTCTATGTTTTCGGAGCGGCGCCTCCCGATCGCAAGGATGGTCCCGCGGAGGAGACGATCAAGACGGTCCAGCCGCCGACGCGGTGGGACCCGTCGATGACCGACGCCCTGATGCAACGAGTCCGCTATCCGAGCGTCGTCCCATGGAGTGAATCGCCCATCGTCCGCACCATTTTGGCGGCCCGCGACGATCTGCTGAGCATCAATGCGCCTGGTTTCAAGTCGATAGTCGTCATCACCGACGGCGATGATAACCGGTTCGCCATCGATAAAATCAAAAACCCTCAGGGCAAGGATGTCCCCACAGCCCTGAAGGAGTCGTTCCAAGGCACGGAGATCCAGCTCAACGTCGTCGGATTTCGTCCTGCCACCCCCCAAGAAATGGATCGGATGAACTCGCAGTATCGAGTCATATCACAACTGCCCGTCCCGGGACGCTTCTATTACGTCGACGACGCTGCCGAGATCGTGTCCAACATTCGTTCCGCGTTGCGCCGGGAGCTGACTTTCCGGATCGTGGCGGAAGACGAGCAGCCGATACCAGGCATCTCCGCGCGGCAAGTCCTCGTCAGCCGGCCCGAAGCAAATATCCGCTGGTTCCCGAGCCCCCTCCAACCCGGAGGCTATAAACTCGTGGTTCAGACCGACCAGAGACTACCCGTTCGGGCCCCCAGCTTGGCCCTCAATCTCGGCGATCTTCTCCTGGTGAACCTCGTCGGGGGCGACGGGCGACTTGGGTTTGAGCGAGGACTGTACGCGACAGAATTCTATCCCTTCAGCCCAAGCGCTTTTGATGCGCACAATCGCTGGCGGCTGACGGTGCTCCAGAATCAGTTGACAGCGACGGGCACGCTGCAAATCCTGCTGGCGATGGAGCGGCAGCATGACCCCAAGGAGACGACACTTCGGTTGATCCGACCGCGTGACATCTGGTTCGAGATGACCGCCGGGCCCGACAAACAGGAACCGATCACGATACGTTGGACGGAGCGGGAGGGGTACCCTGTCCCCACTTGGACGATTGAAGCGCCAAACTGGCCAGGGAAAGCCGACGCCGGCAGCCCATTGCGGCCGATGCTCCGCACGTGGTGGTTCGAGGATTCCGAAGCTCCGCCGGCTCGGATCCTGAAGAGTTCCGAGGACTTCGAGCTGGACTCGCGCATCGATTCCGGGCGAGCAATTGCGGTGGGTGCCGACTCGGTCACGATCGAAAGTGTGGGCATCGAGGAACATGCGGTTCAGGTTGACGATCAGAGACAGGAAGGGAGACCGTGTCTGGTCGTTCGCCTCTCCTATCGAGACAAGCCCTTTCGGGTTCGTCCCGCGGGCGTGAGCTTCGTTGGCGCCGAGCACCGTTGCTACCTTGCCGCCAAGCGATACACCGGAATCTTCTGGACCAAGACACGAGACGAGGTGCTGAGTGCCGTCCGGCAGTTGCGGCTCGAATTGATCGGGGGTGACGACTTCCAAGCGGCCTGCCGCCGCAATGGGACGACGATCGAGCTGCCTCTCGAAGGCCCAGGGTCCGGGGAGACCCTGCCCTTGCCAATTGGGCCCAGCCCCGTTCAACTTCCACCTTGATCCCGGGACAGAGGCGGCGGCAGCGATCTGCCGCAGGCTGGGACGATGGCGCTGAAAAGAACCAACGACCTGCGTCGAACTTGTGCAACGCTCACTCGGTGGCGTTCTGAGCAATCCACAGGCATCCCCCCGGAGGGTTGAACGAACATGGCAGATCCCTCCTCCAAGGAGATTCCGCGGTTCTGGCACGAGGATCGGAGCCAACGAGAGGAAGACATCCGAGCGCGTCGGCGCCAACGGGCGATCTTGCTACGTCTCGCGCTGATCATGGCGATGGTCGGTGCGATCCTGGCGATGCTCACCTGGATTCATGTGGTGGCCAAACCACGCCTCGTAGCGATCTGGGTGGCCACTCCTCAGGCACGATCAATCCCACCCACTGCCATGGGAAGCGGCGATCTCGAATCGGTCATCCGGGGTGAGCTCTTTGCCCCTTCTCGGGAGCCCATTCCTCCCAGCCAAGCGAGAGCGGGGATCGACGGCGATCTGGCCCAATTGAAAGACATGGGCCGGGGGGATCCCGTCGTCGTTTACGTTCGTGCCCTCGCATGTCTCGCCGCTGGCGGGGGACCCTTGGAAGCCGGCGCTCCGAGGGCACAGCTCATGGTTCTGCCTGCGGATGCGGACCCTAACGACGCGGTTGCCTGGCTACCCTTGAGAAACATCCTGCAGGCGCTGGCCCAGTGCAAAGCGCGCCATAAATTGCTGATCCTGGACGTGATGCAGAGAGTGGCGGATCCTCGGCTGGCCTTGTTGTCCCTTGATGTCGCCACCTGGATCGGCGACGAGTTGAAGGTTGTCCCGGACGACGGTCGGCTTGTCCTCTCCTCATGCTCCCCGGGGCAGACAACGCACGTCTCCGAGATCCTGGGACGTTCCATCTTCAGTTTCTTTCTGGAGGACGGTCTCCGTGGCTGGGCGGACGGCGAAGGGAGGAATGGCTCTAGCGACGGCATCGTGACCGCGTCCGAACTCGCCGATTACGTGGCGGTGCGTGTCGATGACTGGGCTCGACGAAACCGCAACTCGCGACAGCGACCCGTCCTCAGCGGGTCGATTCGCGCCTTGGACTTCCCACTGGTCGCTCTGCCGTCTGGCCGGCGACGGGAACACCTCGCGATACCCGCGGCGAGGGATTACCCGTCATGGCTGCTCGAAGGATGGCGGCTGCGAGACCAGTGGAGTGGGGACGGTAGTTCCTCGGTCGCGCCTTGGGCTTTCCGGAGGATGGAGGCGCTCTTGGTGAGGGCCGAGGAAGCTTGGAGAAGCGGAGGCTCCGAGGAAGTCATCGAAAAAGACCTCGGCGATCAATTAGAGGATCTCGAGCGCCACTGGGGTGCAGTCCGCAAGCGTGCCCATCCCCAGCCACGTACGCTGGGCCTGGAGAGCATGCTCGGTTTCAAGCCCGATCTCGCGCTGGTCGAGGAGCTCCGATTGCTGGTCGAAGCGCTCAACGAGCAGCCCGTGAACACCAAAGAAGGGGAAGCCGCGAAGACTCAGAACGCGATGATCGAAGCTTTTTTCAATCGACCAAAGCCCCTCGATGAACGGAATCTGGCGTGGGCAGTGTTTCTCACGGCAACGTCGGATCCCACTCCGAGTCCCGAGAAAATTCTGTTCCTTGATGGAATCCTTCGGAAGCGACGCCGAGATCCACGTTATCTCGAAACACTTGCTTTGCGCCGCGCAGCGGAACTCGCGGAGCAGTCCATCGCTGGAAACCCGGAGCGTTCATCCTCGATCCCGCAACCCTGGCGGCCACAGGTAATACATGGCGCCTTGGAGCTCGCCAGACTTGCCGGACTCGCGGAAAACAGGCCCCTGCCATTAGTCTGGGTTCGCCCTTTTCTGGACGATGCGGCTCAATCACGCCACGAAGCCGAGATCATGCTCTGGGAACCTGGCTACTCCACACCCGAGTCCGCTCAGGCGGGCCTCGATCTGGCCATTGCTGGATACAAGCGAGTGCGATCGATTCAGGAGCCAGTCGAGAACGCGTGGAATCTGGTGGATGAGTCGATGATCGTTCTCCCGAGCTTTTCTTCTCTTCTCAAGAAGTCTCCACAGATGGAGAGCGCCTGGCGGACCACGATCCAGGAAACCCGGGATCTCTATCGCCTGCTTTCAGTCGATCCCAAGGTCACCAGAAGCTCCACCGCTCCCGGACCGGAAGTCAAGGCGCTCGAAAGCGTGGGCTCCTCGTTGAAGGCGCACCTCGGCGAATTGCGCACCTTTGCCACGGATCTGCGGACGCAGCTGGTCAGGCAAAGCAAGGAGCCAGAGGCCGACGGCTCGGTCTGTGCCGGAATCGATACGCTTCTCGAAACGCCCTTCCCCGGCGCCCTGCAGCGAGTTGAGCTCTGGCAGGCAGGACGTGATCATTCCCGTAAACTCCTCGAGGAAAGTCTTGTCGCGGCTTGGCAAGCGAAACAAGTCGACTCCACTGACACACCGGAGGATGACGGCGAGGAGATCGGAACCGAGTCGGTGATCGAGGACGCGCGTCGAGCTGCCCGCTGGTCCATCGAATTGCTCGAGCTTGGCGGTCTCGACGCAAGAGAGTCCGAGATCGCTTTGGAGAAAGCGTCTGAGCCCGACGCTGTGATTTCTTATCCCATCGACGTCGCCCGCCGGCTGTACACGGCCTGGGCAAAAGAGCTGCCTCACGCCCTTGAAGCCAAGCTCAAGGACGACTCCGATCTCGTTGGCGCGGACCGGCTCTCGCGAATTGTTCCCCCCCTGGACCAGTTCGACAAGCTGGCCGACCCCAGCACGAACCCCACTCGTCGCTGGCGTGATCGCCGGATCGCACAGCTCTGGGCATGGCTGGCAGACCAATATGCGTATGAGAGCCGGGATCTGGGCGCGTCCCCCTTGCTCGCCGAGGCCGCCCAGGGATGTCGTGATCTGGCCGCCCCATCGGCACATCCGTTCGTCGAGTTCACCGGCGGGCTCGAGCCCACCGAACTCAGCGACGAACACTCCTCGGCAAAGCTGGAACTCAATTACCGCGTCGTCTCCCCTGGGCCGGGTGGACCCGTGATCGAGCCCTTCGGCGTCTCCCCCCGGCTCAAGGTGTCCTCGCTCACAACACCCATCCCACAACGTGGAGAATCACGCGTCGCTCCCTTTCTGGTTGAGCTGAATCAAGCAGGGGAGCATTCCCGATCCCAGCCTCCCAAGGGATTTCTCGTCAGGGCCCGCCTCGCTGATCGTTCTTTTCATTCCAGAGTGAATCTGGCCATCGAGTCCTCGGCCGAGAAGCCATTCATCGTTCTGACCTCAAACCCCCAGAAACCCACCGACAGCCTGAGCGCTCTGGGCGTTCGCCCCTCACCGGAGCTCCAGCCCTATTACCTGTTCCTGACCAACCCCGGCGACAAGGTCCGCAAACTCAAGATCGTCGTGAAGGCGGGAGCGGCGCAGTTGCCGGGAGGAACCGCCGAGATCACAGTCAATGGAGGATCCACCGTCGGCGTTATCTTCGCCGAGAAAAGTCAAGCGCCCACCGCAAGTCCCACTGCCGCCGCAAGTCCCACTCCCACCGCAAGTCCTACCCCCACTCCTGGACCCGTCAGCCCGGCCCTTTTGGTCAAACTTGAAGGGCCGCTCACTGTCTCGCTGCTCGATGCGGATTCGGGGAAGCTGCTTCGCGAGTCCCGCTTCGACGTGAGTCTCGCGTCGCCCGGCGAATACGTCCGCCTTACGGATGCTCGGTTTGAACCCCCCAGCGCGGCAAACAAAGGGATCAACCGGCTTGTCGCCACGCTCCGGGCCATCGGCCTGTATTCCGGTCCCGCCATCAAGGCCGAGCTGGTGTTGCCTGCCTCTCGAATCCCGGGGCTGAGAGGAACGTTCGAAGGAACACTTCGCGCCGAGCTCGATCCCAAGCTTGGCCAGGCAACTCTCATGGCCAAGGGTATTCAACTCGACGACCGCGGAAGTGAACATGGCTATGTTTACATTAATATCGATGAGTATAAAAGGGCTTTTGTGCTCAACACGACGTTCGCGCGTCATGGAGATGCGACAACTCCGCGGATCGACCTCCGGCCCGATCTGCGTGTGCTTGCGGCGCCGTCGGCGCGGAGTGGATCGAAATACGTCGTCGAGGTCGAGGTTGATAACGCACCACCGGATGCCACTCTTCAACTGAGCCTGGGACGGCTCGAGCTCTCGGGGTTCGTTCCAGAGCGGATCCTTCCCGTGCGGGGACCCCGCGATCGAAGCGTGCGGGTGGGCCTCGCGCAAGGGAACCTGGCCTTGGAAGCCGCCGTTGCCGATTGGTCGATCCCGTTCGACACAGAGGGGCTTTCAGGTTCACTGGCTGTGCGGGCGGTCCTGGCCGGCCGGGATGGTCGTGAAATCAAAATGGTCACCCATCGTGTGATCCTCGACGACGCCGCGCCACGGGATGTCCGAATCGTCAACCTTCCAGAGCAAGGCCGACGCGGATCACAAGTTGTCGTGACAGCATCGGGGAAGCCAAGTGAATCGGGGACGAAGGAAGTGAACTTCTTCTGGGGGAAACCACTTCCCGACGGGAAGCTTCCTCCCAACGTGGAGCTGATCAAAGCAGAACCTGCCGACTCGACAGCAACAACCTGGAATGCCAGGCTGACCTTGCCCGAAGACAAGAAGGGAACGACGCCGCTGAGTGTCGAGTTCCGGAGCGCTACTGATCTATCAGCTTTTGACACCCGAACCATTGAACTCGTCAACATCGACCCGAGTCTTTCTGGGCAGTTACGCATCAAGGTCGTTGAGGGCGACCGTCTCCAATCGGGACTCGACGTGGCCGTGCTGGATGCGAAAGGCGCCGTCAAGCAGCAGGGGAAAACCGGTCCCGACGGAATCTATCTCACCGGCAAGCTTGAAAAGGGTGACTACCGGGTCTATTCGTTCAAGCAGGCCACCCCTTCCGAAGGTCAATCCACCGCTTCGGTCGAGCCCGGCAGCACCAAGCCGGTCACGGTCGACCTTTTTTACCGGATAGGTCGGTGATCGGCGGGGGATCGTGATGGCCGTCAGACGCGGTTGAGCAGACGCCTCTTGATCAGGCTCGCCACCACATGAGGGAAAGCAGCAGTCCGGCGGCCAGGATTGCGATGAGTCCCAAGCCGAGGTAGCCCAGATAGGTCCAGCGCCGGTACGAGGACTCGACAACAAGAGCTTCTGGTGTCCAGACGACATGATTCTGGTTCTCAAGCATGAGACGGAAGATCCGGTTGGCGAAGCCCTGATCGCGCATCAGGTCGCGGCCGGTGGAGGCGAAGCAGAACCCCCCGAACATCGGGGACCCCCGGCCTTCCTGGATGAGGATGCCGCGAGTCAGAATTCGAGCAAGCCGCCGCTGGCGTTCGCGCATCTGCCAGAGGAAACCGTAAAGTCGGACATTGGCCGATGTGTCATCCCGGCTTGCGGTGATCTTGGTGTCTTCGGGCGCCCAGTTCCGGTAGACGAGCGATGGGAACAGGTTGTTCCCGACCCACTGTACTCCGCTCTCGACCATCTTGACCCGGGATGATTCGTCGAGGTCCGGCACCAGCGGGAACTTCTGTCCCAGGAACCTTCGTCGCTGCCCCTCAGGAAAAAACGCCATGAAATCCTGGTAGCCGTCGGCCCGCTCGAAGTCACAGACGATGGCAAAGACAGGGCACTCCACCTGTAAAGACTCTTTCACCTTATCGAGGTCGCGACGCACCAAGGTTGCGGTATCCTTGGCGTCGACATTGTTGCTCGTCGCAGAGAGGGGTACGAGGACAAGTAGGCCGTTGATCGGGCAATAGGGGCGCCGCGATCGAGCGATCCTCTTGCACAAGTGCTGGAGCCGGGCCAAGATTCGCTCCACCTCTGCTGCGTCCTTCAAGATCGAAACCCGCTGCATTTCTGCGGTCATGGACAATGACGCGTCCGAAGTGACCAAGGCAGTCGCCGCTTCAGCCCGCGGGCTCTGGGCTGCGCCTCGGCGCCTCCACGTTGCTGCGATCGTCGTCGAGAATTGTGGCGGCCCCTTCAGTCGCCTCAGCCGGTTCGATGGCCCCGGGAGGACGTTCCTCGGTGGTCGGAGCACGCTCTGGACCGATACTCAGAAAGACGGATTGCTGCCCCAGCAGCGAGGCACCGGCGCACGAGACAAAGATGCCGTCTTGACTGGCCGAGACCGAAATCGGGCATTCAGTTTCTCTTGGCACCTGCTTGACTACTAGCTGCTGAGCAGCCGCACCGAACAATGATTTCTCCCCACCCCGCGGACGTCCCAGGATGAGAAACAACGGGGCTTCGTTCAGTTCGATTCCCCCCTGCCCCAGAGCAACGACCGCCTCATCCCACGCTTGATCAATGTCGGGGAAGCTCGATGTGAGCTGGTCCGGCCCCACCAGCTTCCAGAGCGACCAGCCCAGCCAGCAAAGGATGTAAAACAGCAGGAAGAGAAGCGGAAGCCATAGCTGTCTCAGGAAGTTTCGGGGGGCGCGAACGTACCGGTCAAGGCCCAGGTACCTGTTGAGCAACCAGAGACCCACCAAGATCAGCGACAGGATGAGCAGTCGCAGAAACCATTGGAGGATGGGCCTTTTCTGGGCGCCCGAGCGTGCCCCGGAAGCCGAGAGCATGGGGAGGAAAAGCCGGCCGAGGCCGGCAAAGACGCTACCGATCCACTTGAAAATCTTCATTGGTTTATCGGCCGAATTGGAGCACCACGAAAAAGGCGGCGAGTGGAATCAAGATCAGCATGAGGACCGCTCCTCGAACCACCATCGTCTGGAGCCTGTCGAGCCCGTGGAGCGGAGGAACTTTCGAGGGCGAATCGAGCTCTGGCGGCGAAACCCAATTCTCTCCCTGGCTCTTCTCGATCTGTCCTCGGGTAACCTCGGACCAGGATCGGAGCTTCTCGGGATCCTCAAGCAATTCGCCGCGAAATCCCACCATCACACACAGATAGTAGACTTCCAGAACATCGGTGTCCGAACGGGCGGCTGCCCGCCGGGCCTTCTCCCAGAATTTCCAGGCACGATCGTTGGTTTCGAACATCACCCCTTCAAGTTTATGTTCGTTCCATCCTGGGCCCCATACCGGATCGAGGATGAAGATTTCATCGAGCCAACACACCAGCGCATAACGGATCTCCAATTCCGTGCTGAGGTCGGCATAACGGCTGGCGTCGCTCTCTCGGCTCAGAAGACGCTCGAGCGCAGCTTGTTCGGTTGCGAGTGACAGTGCCTCGCCTCGAGCGAGGCGGTTCTTCACACCAATCCCATTCCGGATCACCGTATGAACGAACGCCGCAGTTTCGTCTCGCATGCCATCGTCCTGCCGAGAAAGTCGTTCAGGTCACGGGCCTGACCGGAACCACGTAAAGCGTAAACTGGAGTGTCGTGCTGACATTCGGCGTTCGAAATCATCAGTACTCGCTGGCCCTGGATATTCCCAGCGATGAGGTTTTCATTCAAGCGGATCGCCAGTGTCAAGGATTTCTGGACATTGAGCCATTCTGCCTGTGCGGCGTCATGACTCACCTGAAAGTAGATCAAGCCCGCAGCCGATGGCAAAGACCGGGGAGGCCGAGGACTGTGGTCGAACTTCAGCCCTGCCATTCCCATCCGGAAAACCGTGTCGGCCCGTTCGGAGCTGGCGATCTTCATGTCGAGTTGGCCGGGCTTGGTCAAGAGCCGGATGCACTCCTCCGCGTCGAGAGCGCTCTGGACCCCGATGAACATTTCCCATCCCGACTCCAACCAGGCCGGTTCCAGTGAAACTTGCATCCGGAGGCCGGCACCGACGAAAGCCCGTTCCTTGTACTCGGGCTCGACAAGAATATCGAGCTGCGCATCGAGAAGCTGTTTGGCCTGGTAAAAGCAGGTTCCCAGATCATCGTGGTCGTAGCGCGGCAGTCTGGGAGGCCTTCTGGTCGAGCCGTAGATGGCCAGCTTGCCCAGAAGGCGGGCAAGCTCAAGATAGAAGGGGAGTGGATGGATCCCTTCGGTAAAGGCCTGAATCCCAAAGTAGGAGTAGGCTTCATTGAGATCCCGAAGTTGGTTGAAGATCAACTGGTCCCCTTGGCCGTGGCTGTCGAACGTGATGTTCCGAGTTACGACCTGGCTTGCCAGCACTTCGATTTTCTTGCCGATTCTGTCATAAATCGCCTGCAGGATCCCGGTCCAGAGAGGCATCCAAGCATTGGATGCAAGAATGGGGGGAATGTAGGTCAAGTCGAGTTGGGGAACGGCTTCGGCACGCTGCGATCGGGTTATCCTGGCAAGCGGCAGCACCTCAAGACCAGTCTGGTCCTCGCCCGACAGAAGCAATTTCAGGTGGAGCAGCCTTACCTTGATGGGCTGGGGGTTATCGCCCAGGTTCTCGTCTACCAGGTTCTGGCTCGCAAGGCGATAGCGGAACCCATCCGCCGTGGCACTGTCAGCTACGTTCGCCTGGCTGGGGTTGAGCACGGGGAGAGCGACGAACACCATCAGGTCGTTGTTTCTCCCGAACGCGTCTTTCAGATCAAGCGCCGGCAAGACCCCGTCTTCGGGGATGTCGATAACCGTTCCGTCTCGAAAACGTGCCACTAAAGACCGCGCCACGAACCGATTGTTTGCCAGGGCATCAAGATCGAGATCTATTGCATGAATGCCCCAGTAATGAGCGTGGTCGAAGGTCTCGTTGCGATGCGCGGTCTCGGAAACACGCCTTTGGGCGACCTGAAAATGATGGGGACGGAGGAACATCCCCTGGTGCCAATGAACCTCGGGTGTCGACATAAGAAGTCCTTTGCCCTGCGCTGGGGGGCCGCGCTACCCTTCGAACTGATCGGGCAGGAGCGCGTCCGTTCATCAGGGATTTGTATCACAGGAACGCCATGGTTCCAAAGACGAAAAAAAATGGGCGCCTGGCGAGGGGTCGAGCAAACGAGGCTGACCTTTGTAACGCCTATGCAGCCCGAAGGCGAAGCCGGTTCGGGGATGGGAGATCTGCGAAAGCTCAATAAGTGACGATCTGCCATTCGCCATCGTGAAGTTCGTCGGTTCCCGCCCCAGGGTGGAGGACCAAGTGCCAATTGGCAATACCGCTGACCCATCTGCGCGGCAGGCCGCCCTAGGATACAGAGTCCGTCAGATCGTGCCAAGCTGGTGCGTCTCTGAGGAATGCGTCGTTCGCGATTCGTCGGGGCGGCACAGGCATAGCCACTGCTCGCCACAGCTGGCCAACTCGAGGAGCGGCATGCATTCTTGGACCGAGACGCGGGCGATGCCGAAGACATTTCGGAGGACGAAGACGCTCATAACGGCTCGGGGTCGCCGGCTGAGTCCGGATTGCTCAGCGGCTTTCGGATTTATCCTGCTCACGTTCATGTGGCCGCCAGGTGCCAGTCTTCCAGCTTCAAGCCAGGCACCCGGCTGAACTCTGCGGTATTGGCGGTGACGAGTGTAAGACCGGCAGACCTGGCGTGGCCGGCCAAGAGCACGTCGTACGCGCCGATCATACAGCCCTGTGATTCCAGAAGCGCGCGAATGCGCCCGGCTTCCCTCGCGGCCTCTCCGTCAAAAACCAGCTCGCTAACCGTGGCCAGCAACAAATCAACCTTGCCCATTTCCTTCGCCGGGTCGGCGCACTTTTCGACCCCAGTGAATAGCTCGTAACTTGTAATACTGGAAATCGCGCAGTCTGCCGGCGGGACCGCGGCCACGCGTTGCAGCACCAGGGTGTGATGGCGCATCGCGGCAATGCACGTGTTCGTGTCGAGCAAATAGCGTATAGGCAACGATCACTCCAGAATCGGAGCCGGCGGAACTCGCCCTTGGGCTGGACGCGCGAACGCCGGATCGTCGATGCGAATGCGATCAAAGAACCCGAGCGGCCATGTTGCGGGCTTGATCGGTTGCAGGACAAGAGACTCACCCTGCCGTCGAATGGAGACGGTGTCTCCTTCCAGTTGAAACCCCTCCGGCAATTTCACGAGCTGGCATCCGTCCATGCGTACTATTTCAGCAACTTTCACCGCGATCCCCCTTCTCATTCAAAAAGCGTCGCGCATGACCAATCATAGCAAAGGCTAGGGTCCTTACTCAAATCGTCGAACTTAAGAAAACTAGCGCTGCGTGCTGCGGGGGGGCGGTCATTTGTCAGGCAGTGGCTTAAATCGGGACGACCCGCCGCGGCGGGCGCCCATCAAGGTAAAAGCGCTGACATAAGTCAGGCCGTTTGCCGCGATAGGGGGGATTTTCTGTTGCTGAGTCGGGGCGACCGGATTTGATAGAGAGTCATCCCGCCAAAGTCGTAGGTCACCTTGCCCCACTTCTTCATCCGGTTTCGGGATGAGACAATGACCCGCCGCCGATGGCTGGAATGATCGAGGCCTGGATTCAGGAGGGTCCAGGCGAGAGCGCTCATAAAACCTCGCAACCGTGCGAGCGATGACGAAGACGCGCGAACACGCCACCCGACAAAAGCGAGCCGCTCGGCGCAAGGGCAACGACCATGATGTGCGGCTGATGCTATGCTGTTTCCCGTGAAGCGTTCGCCCGCGCGATATGGGGCAATGACCATGCGACCGAAGGTGCCTTTGAAGTCGCCCGAAAAGTCCAGGGCCTTCATTGAACAGTTCGCGCTGGCACCGACGGGGAACGGGCGCTGGACAGGTTAACCTTCGCTGTGAAGGACATCATCGATGTCGCCGGCCGGCGGACCGGCTGCGGCAATCCGCGCTGGCTAGAAACGCATCCGCCGGCAGCGGTGCATGCCGTCTGCGTCGAGCAGTTGCTGGCGGCGGCGCTCGCTGCGTCGGGAAAACCGTGACCGATGAGCTCGCCTTCAGCTTGCTCGGCGAGAATCCTCATTACGGTACCCCGCTCAACCCCAGTGCCCCGGAGCGGGTGCCGGGTGGATCGTCCAGCGGCTCCGCCTCCGCGGTTGCCTCTGGGTCGGTAGATTTCGCTCTCGGCTCGGACACCGGTGGCTCCGTGCGTGTGCCGGCGAGCAACTGCGGCATCTTCGGCATGCGCCGATCGCACGGGCGGATCTCGATCGCCGGCGTCATGCCATTCGCACCCACGTTCGACACCGTCGGCCTCTTCGCCCGGGGTCCCGCGTTGCTGGCGCGGTCGGCGTCGGTGCTCTTGGGATGTGATTGCCCCGATCAGGTGGACGTTCGTATGATCCACTTGCTTCCGGAGACGTTTGCGCTCTGCACGCCGCAGGCGCGGCGTGCGCTGCGGGCACCGCTTGCGGCCCTCAGGCGGGCATTCAGCACGCGGCGTGATCGAGACTTCCATACACTGCATCGACCAAACGCCCGAAGATGCGGATCTGGGCAGTTGGTACGAGACCTTTTGCGTGCTGCAATGGTGCGAAATCTGGAGCTGCCTGGGGGCCTGGGTTCAGGAAGCAAAGCCGGCACTGGGCCCGGAAGCCCAAGGAAACTTCGAGCTGGTAAGGAACCTGGACCGCAGCCGCGTTCTCGAGGCCGTACGCCGCCGGGAGCGCTATGCGCGGGAGCTAGCCGCGTTGCTCGGCCCAGACAGTCTTTTGTGCATTCCCACCACGCCTGCACCGGCACCGTTGCGCGGCACGGCCCCGCGCCGCGGTCAGCCTGGCGGCGAATACTATCCCCGCGCCCTGCGCTGTGTGCCCTGGCAGGGATCGGTCGGCTACCCCAGGTCTCTGTGCCCGCGGCGAGCTGTGCGGGCGCGCTGCTTGGACTGTCGCTCGTGGCGGCCCACGGGGAGGACGCATTCTTGCTCAGCGCGGTGCAGCAGGTCGCCGGAGGCTGCTCGCTGGCTAGCACACCGCCGGTCAGGTCTCGATAGATCCGCTGGGCCGAGAGGCAGAGCGCGACCTTACCCTCGATCGTGGATCACCAAGGCTCACAGACGCTGGCCCGCCTCGAAGTAGAAGGGGACGATTGCGGCGTCTCAGGTGACAGGCTGAGTACGCCCTCAGAGCCGATCGGCGCGTTGGCTGGTTTTGAACAATCGCCGTCGCTTTTCGCGAACAGCCTCTGGCAGGCGCTCGAGCAACTGACCACGCTCATTGCCGACGCGGATGATTTCCGACATCTGCGTTTCAATCCGCGCGAAACGCTTCGCGGTCTCGCGTTCAAGCTTCGCGTCAAGGCGATCGGTTTCCCACAAGCTACTGACAAACGCAGCTTCATTCTGTATCAGCGTCGCAATCGCCTCTTCGAGGCGGTCGGCAGTTCATGCGACGCGTGCATAGGAGCGTCATCCCGCCGAAGTTGCCAATCGCCTTACCTCGCTTCTCTGTCTAAGCTCGGGATGAGACAATGGCTTCGCTTGGTTGTCATATCAGGAGATCGCTCGTCGTCGGGGACGGGCCGATGAATGAGAGGAAAAACGCGTCTGAAACGGAAGCGTCGCAATCGCCCACCGCGGCGTCTAATCGCTCCTCGGAAGAGACCAGGAGTCTGTCGCGAACCGCCCGCTCACAACCACCCATTGAGAGTGCGAGTGACTTCTCCGACGGAGATCCCTCGAGAATCGGGCGTATCGGATCGTCCGTCCGCTCGGCCAGGGCGGATTCGGACGGGTTTATCTCGCTCACGACGATGACCTCGACCGACCGGTCGCTATCAAGGTGACAAACGCCGAACGATCGCGGTGCCTCGTTGCTCTCCGCGACGTATGTCGCAATTGAGCAGGCGGCGCGACAACGTCTGCTCGGTTGGTCTCGGGTTCCCTTCAGGCGCGACCGCCATCAACGTACGTTTCTCGACGAAGAGGTGACGGCAGAGCGGCGGGATATCGATCTGGGCGTGAGAGCGAGGGGACAGCGTGCAATCGACCTTCTTTCGGAACTGGATGGACATCTTCGGGCCTAGATCGATTGCCGTTGCTCTGATGAAAACCGTCGGATTTTGGCGACAAGAAGACATGTCAGCCGGCTATCCGAGGTTTTTATCGGAGCAAACCTGACCCCCTTATCACACTGCGACCTCTTTACACGTTTTTCGACTCTCGTTAACGTAGTCCTCCCATGACTTCACGGCCCACTTTCGTCTTTCTCATCCTGCTTTTGTTCCCGGCCCACTGCGCCGCGGCGGCCGCTCAGAACATTCATCACTACGTGTTTTTCGGCTCCGACCGCGAGCGAATCAGGGAGACTACTTTTCTCGAAAACAAGGGAATCGAAGGGGCTCAAATCAAGTACACCTGGCGATCGATCGAGCAGAGCAAAGACAACTACGTGTTCGACGATATCCGCCACGACCTGGACTTCCTGAAGTCAAAGAACAAGAAGCTCTTCATCCAGGTTCAGGACTCCACGTTCGGCCTCGAATACATGCCCGTGCCGAAATACCTCCGCGAAGACCCCGCCTATCACGGCGGCGTCGCGCAGCAAGCCAGCTACCCCGACGGCAAACCCGAAGATGCCAAGCCTTATGGTTGGGTCGCCCGGCGATGGGACCCCGCGGTCCGCGAGCGGTTCCACAAGCTGCTCGACGCCCTCGGCAAGGAATTCGACGGCCAGATCGAAGGGATCAATCTGCCCGAAACCGCGATCGACATTCCCTATGCCGGCCCGCTCATGCCCGGCGGCGACACGCGCGAGGGATACCGCAATGCGATCCTGGAGACGATGAGCGCGTTAAAAAAAGCCTTTCCCAAATCGACTCCGCTGCTGTACGCGAATTTCATGTCCGAGCCCGACCTCAACGGCAATCCGGTGTATCTGCGAAGCCTCTACGAAAAAGCCGCCGAACTGAAACTGGCGATGGGCGGCCCGGATCTGCTGCCCCACAGGAAGTCGCAGTTGTACAACAGCTATCCGCTGATCCGTGAATTCTCCAACCGCATCCCGATGGGAATCGCCGTTCAGGACAACAATTTGGCCGACATCAATCCGAAGACAGGCAGAGCAGTGACGGTCGCCGAGCTTGTGACCTACGCGACGGACGAGCTCCATGTGAAGTACATCTTCTGGGGTACGCAAGAGCCATACTACACCCGCGACGTGCTGCCGTTCCTGCAGCCAAAGTAGCGTGCGTAAAAGGTGGCATCCGACATTCTTCCCGTCCCTTCGGCAACAATTCCTCATTCGCCAGTGTGATTTCGCGATCGCGCGGGCAGACTTTTAAGGCGGTCACCGGCGCCCGCCGAGGACCGGAGACGTGGACCTCACCGAGCAATCGGACCCGACCGGTGTCATCGACGACCGCCTCGACTGTTTGGATCACAGAGCACCCCCGAGACCGCCCTCGGCCGATTTCAACCGCCTCAATCACATCGCACGACTGGTTTGGCGTACCCCTGCATTTCCGCGTGGCCGGCACTTCGGAATGACGGACTTCTCCCGACTGTACACGATTTCTCCCATGCGAACGAACACTTCGCCGAACTCATCGCGGAGTGCCCGCCGTTTATCGCCGATTGTATGCAACGTCATTTTTTATACGTCGATGAGTGTGGATCCTGTGCGGCGGGCGAGATACCAGCAAGTGTGGTGGAGGCAATATATATAGTATTGTATAAGTCATCAATCGTCGTCGCTTCATCCAGCGCGTGATACAACCTGTTAACCCGTGCGAGTGGTCCATGCGCCACCTGCGTGGAGAGTCCTTGCCCCAAAGTCGCCAATCGTCTTGCCCGACATTTCTGTCCCCGCCCACGGTGCGACAGTAGCTCGGTTTGGCGGAAATGAAAGGGTTCGGTCGCTGTCGGGGATCGAACAATGGATGAGACGAAGATCCCGTCTGAAACGGAAGGCTCGCGACCGCTCGTTCGGGGTTCGAGTGGCTCCTTGGATCAGACCCAGCGCTTCGCCGAAACCGGAGACTTGCAAACCCTCACGGTCGAGGCGACCTTCATGACGTGCTTGCAGACTCCCAAGGCGTTGGTGCGAAAGTCGGGACAGGAACGGTGTGAGTCCCCTGGGACGAATCCCCGCATGGTACGGTCGCCTGAACACCGACGAAGCCGAATCGCGCGGACGAATGAATGGTTTTGAAGCGAGCCGGCTGCTAGGATGGCGCTGGCGCGATAAGGAGTCGCTTGTCACGGAAGGGAATGCAATCATGGCCTTGCAGGTTGCGCCGATTAGCCAAGAAGACGAAATCGAAATCGGCTCCGATTCGGAACCCGGACAGGCGTCGGCCGATGGCTGGCTTACTCCCGGCGGAATCGCCGTCACGTTTCGGGCCCAGCCGCTCATTCCCGGGCACTCTACGAGCGTCCCGCGCGATCTTTGGCTCCACCAGAAGCTTGCCCGGCTGAGCTTGTTACGTGGTTTTGATGAGTTGCTCTGCCTGGAGGGACTGCGAGGCGTCGAGCATCTGCCGCACCAGATCGAAACCGTGCGCAAGGTGCTGCGGCATTTTCGCGGTCGTGTGCTGCTGGCCGACGAGGTCGGCCTCGGGAAGACGATCGAGGCGTGCATGTTGCTGCGCGAGTACCTGCTGCGCGGCATGGCGCGGCGCGTGCTGATCCTGGTCCCGGCACCGCTGGTATCGCAGTGGCACGAGGAACTGAGCACGAAGTTCGACCTGGAATTCGTCGTTCCGCCCAGGGGAACGGCGGCCGACCGCGCGGAGTTCTGGACGCGGCACGAGCGGGTGCTGGCGTCACTGGCGTTCGTGAAGGCCAAGAAGCGAGCGGCGCTTTTAGCCGATCAACCGTGGGATCTGGTGATCGTCGACGAAGCGCACCACTGCAAGAACCGCGCGACCTTGAACTGGCAGCTCGTCAATTCGCTGAAGCGGCGGTTCATGTTCCTTCTTTCCGCCACCCCTGTGCAGAACAATTTGATGGAGCTGTACAACCTGCTCACGTTGCTGTCGCCGGGCCATTTGGCACCGAAGCCGATTTCAAGAAGCAGTTTGTCAAGCGCGGCAATCCGCGCGGCGCGCTCAACCGCCAACGGCTGCGATCATTGCTGGGCGAGGTGATGGTGCGCAACACGCGGAGTCTCGTGCAGCTCAACCTGCCGCCGCGCTATGCGCAGACTGTGCTCGCGAAACCCCAGGGCGCCGAGGCGGAACTGTATCACAAGCTGACCGAATACTTGCGCCGCCGCGGCAGCGGCCTGGCGCCCGGCAGCGAGACGCCCGAAGAAGCGGCGACCGACGACCCAGGCGACGGCGACACGGTCCTTGACGTGGGCGCCGTGGCTGCCAGCACCAACGCGGCGGTCTCGCGCTTGCAGTTGAGCAGCCTGCTGGCGGCGCAGGGAAGCCATCCAGTGACCGCGGCCGCGTCGCTTGAGCGCATCGCGATTGCCGATCCCGAGACAGCTTCGCTGGCGAGCCTCGCCGCGTCGATCGGCCTGTCGGCCAAGGACGCCCGCTTGCTGGAGCTGATCGAGCAGTCGCACGGGCACAAGCTATTGATCTTCGTCAACTTTCGCCGCACGCTCGCGCACCTCGAGAAGTTGTTGCGGTCGAAGGGATTGGCTCTGTCTGTCTTTTCCGGCGAGCAGACGACGCACGAAAAGGACGAGGCGGTCGCTGCTTTTCGCGAGCGGGTGCCGATCATGCTCTGCACCGAATCGGGCGGTGAGGGGCGCAATCTGCAATTCGCCGACACGCTCATCAACTACGATCTCCCCTGGAATCCGATGAAGATCGAACAACGCGTCGGCCGTGTGCATCGCTTTGGCCAGACCCGCGAGGTATTCGTCTTCAATCTTTGCACCATCGGCTCGCTGGAAGAGCGCATTCTGAAGGTGCTGAACGAGAAGATCCGCATGTTCGAACTGGTCGTCGGCGAAGTCGGCTCGATCCTGGGCAACCTTGAAGACGCCGATCAATTCGAGTCGTTGGTGCTGAACCTTTGGCTGCGCTCGCGGAACGAGGCCGAGCTCGATCAATCGTTCGTGCAGCTTGGCGACACGCTGCTCGATGCCCACGAAAAGTACGTCCAGGCCAAGGAGCTGGACGAAGCGATCTTTGGCGGGGATTTTCAATGACCGTGTCGGGCACCTCCCTCGATCGAGAACTGCAGGCGTTTGCCGTCGAGCTTTTCGAGCGCAGCGGCGGCGCCGCCGATTGGCCGGTGCCGGAGGCGCCGGGAGAAGTAGTCGTGCCGCCCGAGCTGGCCGCCGCCGCGGGCCTGCCGGGCGAGGAGTTTCGGCTGAGCACGGCACCGGAATCCGGCGCCCTACACGTCAGTCTGGCGGGGGACTTTCTCGACGTAGCGGCGCGCACGCTCGACGTCGCCGTGCCGCGCTGTGGCTCGTTTTGCATTGCCGAGCGCTATCTCACCACACGTGAATTGTCGGACAAGATCGCCCACACCTTTACCTGGCAAAACGCCCGCGGCATCTGCGGCCCGGCCGAACCGACGTCGGCCGCTTATCACTGGTGGACCCTGCACGGTTCGCTTCAGTCGGAAGACGTCTGGGAAAGTCTCTTCCAGTTTGCAATCAACGCCCAGAGCAAGGCGCCCCTCGACCTGCCTGACGCGTTCCAGGAACCAGACCTTCGCGGCTGCGAACCGGGCGAAAAGCGAGGCGAGTCGTCGACCTACGCCGCGGCGATCGCCGAAGGGAAGCGGCGCATGAAGGCGGCCTCGGCTGAATTCATTCACCGCCTCGATCAACGCCTGGAACGGGATCGCAAACGCGTGCGCGACTACTACCGGGCGCTGGCCCGCGAGGCGGACGGCTCGAAGCGCCGCGCCGCCGCCCCGCCGTCCTCCGACGAGATTGCGGCCAAGAAACGCGCGGTCGACCTGGAACTGCGGCGCAAGCTGGTGGAGCTGAACGAACACTATGCGCTTTGCGCCGTGCTGCGGCCGGTGGTCGTGGCAACGGTTCGTCTACCGGCTCTCGTTGTCCCGGTGCTGATTCAACGCAGGCGAGCCAGCTGCAAGTACCATCTTTATTGGAACTCGCTGCTCAAGAACTTCGAGCCGCTGGCTTGCACCCGGTGCCACCGCGCGACCTTCTCGGCGACCTTCACCAACGAAACCGTCGAACTGCAATGCGACTCGTGTGCCGCACGGAGCCAGACGTAGCCGAATGCTTGAGGGCGCTACGCTGGCCACGCCGGCTCCATGAGCCAGGTTTGATTTCAGCGACGAATGGTATCATGAGGCCGAAGTGGATCGGATCTAGCAGGCGATTCCGACCGCCGCTTAGCCGCGTCATCAAGCGGGTGGGCTAATCATCACGTCCGTATTTCGAGGAATAGCTGCGGTGTCGAAACCCAAGCGTAAGCTCACCGCCGACGAAAGAAGATCTCGTCGCGAGCGAAAGCGAAAGTTCACGATCATCTTTGTCAACGGAAAGCAGAAACGGGTTCCGCGTCCGCCCATGATCGAAGGTCTGCCCGCGGACAAGTTCATCGCTCTTAACGCCGACCCTATCTGGCTGCATGAGAACGGCGACTGGGAGCTAATGCCCGGCGGCGACGAAACGTGAGCCGTCAAGTTGGAGCAGCCGATGAACCGTCAACACCCGCTCGTCGACCGCCATTCCAGTCCCGAGGATAAAATCGCTCTGTTTCGCTCGCTATTCCGCGGCCGCGACGATGTCTATGCCCGCCGGTTCGACAATCGCCGCACGGGCAAATCGGGTTACGCCACCGCGTGCGCCCACGAATGGGCGCCAGGCATCTGCGAGAAGCCCCGGATCAAATGCGCCGTCTGTCCACATCAACGATTTTTGCCCGTGACCGATGACGCCGTTCGCTGGCATTTGTCTGGACAGGACGAAACGGGACGCGACTTCGTGATGGGCGTCTATCCCTTGCTGCGGGATGAAACGTGCTTCTTTCTGGCCGTTGATCTGGACAAGCAGAACTGGCGGGACGATGTCCGGGCCGTGATGGAAACATGCCGCCGCCTCGGCCTGCCGATCGCCCTGGAACGATCGCGGAGCGGAAACGGCGGGCATCTCTGGTTCTTCTTCGACGAGGCCATCCCCGCGAACCTGCGCGCAAGCTCGGCGCCTTTCTGCTGACGGAGGCGATGAATAAGCGGCCGGGCATCGGCCTCGATTCCTACGACCGCTTCTTTCCGAACCAGGATACACTTCCGCAAGGCGGATTCGGAAATCTCATCGCGCTCCCGTTGCAGAAAGCCTCGCGCGTGCAGGGAAACAGCGTCTTTCTCGACGAAAAGTTCGAGCCTCATGCCGATCAATGGGCGCGGTTGTCAGCGATCCGCCGCGTCGGCCGGGCGGTGGTCGAAAACCTGGTCGCTCACGCGGAACGAACGGGGAAGATTATCGGAGTGCGGCTTTTCCCGATGGACGACGAGGCTCAACCCCGGCTGGCGCCTCCTTTCCGTCAGCGAAAAGAGCATCAATCAAGCGGACCGTTGCCGAAACAGATCGAGTTGACCCTGGGAAACCAGATTTACATCGCCAAGGACCAGCTCACCCCAGGCTTGCAAAACCACCTGGTGCAAATCGCCGCGTTTCAGAATCCCGAGTTCTACAAGGCGCAGGCGATGCGTCTGCCGACCTATGGCACGCCGCGCATCATTGGATGCGCCGAAGATTTCCCGCAGCAGATCGGCTTGCCTCGCGGTTGCCTGGATGACGTGCAATCGCTGCTTGCGGATTTGAAAGTGCCGGTGATCTTGCGGGACATGCGCCGATTCGGACAACCTCTGGAGGTCGAGTTTCAGGGACAATTGCATCCCGAACAAGAGATCGCAGCCAAGGCCATGCTGGCCCACGAGACCGGGATCCTCTCCGCCACCACGGCCTTCGGAAAGACGGTCGTGGCCGCCTGGCTGGTCGCGCAGCGAAAGATGAGCACGCTGGTGCTCGTCCACCGGCGCCAGCTGCTGGAACAGTGGGTCCAGCGTCTGGCGACATTTCTGAATCTGCCGCCCCGAGCGATCGGCCGGATTGGCGGGGGACGCAAGAATCCGACAGGCTTGCTGGACGTGGCGCTGATCCAGAGCCTGACTCGAAAGGGAACTGTGCAGGACCGCGTTGGCGAGTACGGACATCTGATCGTCGATGAATGCCATCACCTCTCTGCTGCCAGTTTCGAGCAGGTCGTTCGCCAGGCGAAGGCGAGGTTCGTCACCGGCCTGTCCGCAACGGTGGCTCGAAAAGACGGACATCATCCCATCGTTTTCATGCAATGCGGACCGGTGCGATACCGGGTGAACGCCAAACAGCAGGCGGCCATACGGCCATTCGAGCATACCGTCCATGTGCGCCCGACCGATTTTCGTCCGTTGAAATCTGCCGCCGACGACCTGCGCATCCAGTTTCAAGATCTGTATGCGGATCTCATTGCGGACGAGGCCCGTAATCAACGAATCTGCGATGAAGTGCTTCTCGCCATTGAGGAGGGCCGTTCGCCTCTGGTCCTGACCGAGCGCAATGAGCACCTCGATTCCCTGGCGGCACGATTGTCGTCTCGCGTGCGGGAATTGATCATTCTGCGCGGAGGGATGAGCCAACACGAAATGAACGCCATGTTCGTCCGGCTCGCGGACATCCCCGAGCACGAGCCGCGAATTCTGCTCGCCACCGGACGATACGTCGGGGAAGGCTTCGACGACCCGCGGCTGGACACGCTGTTTTTGACGCTGCCGGTCTCGTGGCACGGCACGATCGCCCAATATGTCGGCCGATTGCATCGTTTGTACCACGGGAAGCGTGAAGTCCGCGTCTACGACTATGCCGACCTCAACGTTCCCATGCTGGCCCGCATGTTCGACCGGCGCTGCCGCGGCTATGAAGCGGTCGGCTATCAAATCATGCTCCCTGCCAGTGCCGTGCCGGGTTGGCCGGCGTGCGTTCCCTTACCCGTCGATCCGCAGTGGAAACGCGATTACGCGGCCAGCGTGCAACGGCTGATCCGCGATGGTGTGGACGCACCGTTGGCGAACTTGTTCACCCATGTGGCCCGCGAGGTTACTCCCGGTGATGAGGGGATCAATCGCGCTCGCAGCGCCACCGAGGCGTTTCTCTATCGCCGTTTGGAGACTCTTCCCCAAACCGCCGGACGATTTCGCCTGAACGCCGAATTGCCGATTCCCTTCGACGGCAACGGCAAATTGGAGGTGGATTTGATCTGCGCCTCAGCGCGGCTGGCAATCGAACTGGATGGCGCTCAGCATCTCGACAACCCCGAAGCTTATCGTCGCGACCGCCGCAAGGACATGCTCCTGCAACAACACGGCTATTTCGTGCTGCGGTTCCTGGCCGAGGACGTCGGCAAGCAACTGGATTCCGTGGTCGATACAATCCTGCGTGCGCTGCCACACCGCCTGTGCAGCGGTTTCAGCGTTCCCGAATCGACGTGCGACACTCGGTCCTTACCGTCACCCCGCGGCTGACGCACCATGCGCCGATCGGGTTTTGTGAAACGGCCGTTGCCTTCGGCGAGGTTTGTCGCGATTGAGAGCGCGGCGCGATTCCAGTGGTCGCCTGTTTTGGCATCCATGATCGGAGTTTACACGTCCCGATTCTCGAGACCTTTGATCAGGCCTGAGAGCATGCGAGCGATCTCCTCGAGTTGCGACTTCAGCGCGTCGCAGGCCTGGTCGGTCAGCAGGTTACGGCGCTTGGCCAATTCCAAGAGTGGCACGCATTCTTGGACCGAACCGCCGGCGATGCCGAAGAAGTTTCGGCGGTCGGCCGGATCACTCACCACGATTGTCGAGACCGTTGATCAAGCCGTTGATCATTCTGGCGATGATTTCGAGACGCTCCTTGAGAGCGATCGATGCCGGCTCTTTGACGAGGCCGCGCCGCCGCGCGATTTCCAGCAGTGGAACACATTCCTGCGCCGAGCCGCGTGCGATGGTAAAGAAATTGCGTCGATCGGGTTTTGTGAAACGGCCGTTACCCTCGGCGAGGTTTGTGGCGATTGAGAGCGCGGCGCGATTTAACTGGTCGACGAGGAAGCCGTAGCCACGTGGGAAGCTCTCGGTGAGAGACGCGACTTCATCGGCGAAGTCAACGGCCTTTTGGTAGACGTCGAGCTTCTCGAACATGAAGGGCATGATGCGTCTCGGCGTCGAGAGCGGGTAGGAGCACGGTTTGGCCGTGGTCAAGGGCCTCGGACTTGAACAGTAGAACAGTTGCGCAGTAGACCGCGGGTGAGCCGGTGCGCGTTTGGCGGCTGGCTCGGCTTTGGGCTTCAGTTCACCTGCTCAACTGCTCTACCACTCACCTGCTCTATTTTTCGGCCTGCGGCCGAAAAATCGGATTGAACAGTAGAACAGTAGACCGCAGGTGAGCAAGTGCGCGGCTAGCGGCTGGCTCGGCATTCGGCTTCAGTTCACCTGCTCCACTGTTCTCCCACTCACCTGCTCTATTTTTCGGCCTGCGGCCGAAAAATCGGGGCGACAAGATTTGAACTTGCGACCTCACGGTCCCGAACCGTGCCGCTCTATCCAGGCTGAGCTACGCCCCGCGATTGCATGAATCAATCGATCTTAGCGATCAGGCCGCTCCTGTCAATCGCATCAGTTCTTGCCTCCCTTCGTTCGACCGGGTGAGACCGCTGGTGCCTCGGTTTCGGGGGCGTGGCGCTCGAGTGGCGTTTGGACGGTTTTCATGAAGGCGTGCCAGTCTTCCTCGAGCTGGTCGAGATCAGGGCCAAAGGCACGAGCCATGGATTTGAAAACGCGATCGTCTGCACCTGCGACCGGCGCCGGGGCGTCGTCGGCTGGGCCGCGCAAGAGGTCGATGAAGGTGAGAAACTGCCGCGGGTGCTGGGTGCGCAGGAAATACACCAGGGCCCAGGCCTGCGCGTACAGGTCGCGCTGATATCCGTGGCCAAAGCCGGCACCGCGGACCAGGCGTTCCAGGCGAAGCGGGCCCTTGACGTTCCGCCAGTCTGCGAGCCTCAGGTCGTGGGCACGGCTGATGCCCGCCCACCGGCCGCCGCGGATCACTTCAAACTGCGCCGCAAAACCTTCGTGCAGCCAGACCGGGAACGTGTCGTGACGGACAAGCAGGCGACTGTCGACGGCCAGTTGATGGATCATCTCGTGCGCCGCGGTGCCCAGGTCGATCGCCCTGCGATCCAGGTCGAGCAGAAGCACTTCACAGGCAATCTCGCCGTCGAGACGATCGATGAGCGCCTTGGCCTCGGTGCGGCCGAGGCTGCGCGACGGCTCGCCGGCGGGCTTGATCCGGATCCGGGAGCGCGGCGGAGCCTGATCGATTTGATTCGCGAGCCGACGCAGCTCGTCGCGTCGCTCCACCAGTTTTGCTCGTGCCGATTGCTGTTCGGGCGTGCTCCGCGCGTCAAAGGCGACGACGGCATTCCAGGTGGGGTGGAAGTAGCCGCGCGTCGTGGCGAACGCGTCGGCATCCTCGGCGTGGAGAAAAGCCAGGAAGTCTTTCTTGTCGGCAAACCATGCCGAGACCAGCCGGCGGCGCGGGACCGTCAGGTCAATTCCCTGCGCCGCGAACAGCAAGTGATAGCCGGCGATCACGCGCTCGAGCAGCGCGACTCGCTCGTCGGCCTCGGCGTCGGAGTGCTCGTGCAACAGGATCACATGAGGACCGCGCGCGACCCGCGACTCGATCCCGAGCGCCTTCTGAAACCCGGCGTAGTCTCCATCCGAGCACGGCCGGTCAAGGCGATCGAGCACCGCGGCCATCCGCGCTGACGGGGCGTGCTTCGGGTCGAGGCGATGGAGCTCCCTCACTTCGGCGGCGACCTCGGTGGTGAGGCCGTTCTCGATGGCCCACCACGCGGCGGTAAATCGCCCCTCGAAGCCGCCGGCAGTCGCTTGCCGGCGGCGGGCGCTCCATTCGGTCGCGGGCCAGAAGCCGGGGATGATCGCGCGGATGCTCGCGCGCGAGAGCTCGACCTTGCCGTCCGGCATGGCGACGATGACAAGATTCCCTTCCGACGTCGCCGGAAGCTGCGCTTCCCCTCCTTTGCGAAAGTAAATCAAGTCGGCCCATACCGCGTCGCCGCCAATCGCGATCCCCGCGAAGCCGAGGAGTGCGGCAGCCAACACAAGTTTCCGTTTTCCCAGCGCTTCCATGACGACGCCTCGCCGAGTTCACCGTTTTTCGGAAGCAGCGGCTCCCGAATTGTCCGGATCGGTTCGGGACAAGCCACTGGGCCCGGGACGCCTTAGCACTCGCCCGGGACGGTCCGACGTTGTCTTGCCGTTCTCGATCACGAACCGGCCGTTGACGATGACGTGGACGATCCCCTGGGAAGTCAACGTCGGCTCGGCAAAGGTCGAGCGATCGCGCACCTGGCTGGCGTCGAAAACAACCAGGTCGGCGGCGGCGCCCGGCGCGATCCGCCCGCGGTCGTAGAGCCTCAAATCGTTGGCGGCGACCGACGTCATGCGAGCGATTCCCTGCTCGAGCGAAATGACATTCAGCTCGCGGACGTACCGGGCCAGGACGCGAGGAAAGGCCCCTGCCCCGCGGGGATGGATGAGGGCGTCGTTGCCTTCGAGCGGGCCCATGTCGGTGCAGAAGGACGTGAATCCCTCGCGCATCGTCCTGATGACGTTTGCCTCGGACATGCTGTGTGGCAACGCGGCAGCGCCGCCGGCCGCCACGATGGTGAAAAAGACGTCCCAGGGGTCTTTGCCCGCCTCGCGCGCGATCTGACCGAGCGACTTGCCGGTGTGGCCGGCGAATTCCCGGGCACGGATCTGGCCGAGGATCACGTTGTCCCAGTTCGAGCCAATGTGCCGGTACCAGTTTTCCCAGCCATCGGTCGACTCCAGCTCGCGGCGCATCTCGGCGCGGATCGCAGGATTCTCGAGCTTGCGAAGCAGCGCACCGGTGCCCTGGCCTGCGTGACGCGGGTGCAGGAACGAATCCAGTCCCAATCCGTTATGGACATAGGGGTAAATGTCGGCAGTCACTTGCTGCCCGGCCGCCCGGGCGGCCTTGATGCGGGCGATCGCTTGCTCCATCTTGGGCCAGTTGGCCTCTCCGGCCGCCTTGAGGTGGAAGATATGAACGGGCGTCCCGGCCGTCTTGCCGATCGCGAGCGCCTCGTCGATCGCATCGAGCAGGCGATCGCCCTCGTTGCGGATATGGGTGAAATAGGTGCCGCCGTAGTCACCGGCCACCCGCGCGAGCGCGGCGATCTCGTCGGTCGAGGCGTATACGGCCGGCGGGTAGATCAAGGCCGTGGAAACGCCGATCGCGCCGGCCTCCATCGCCTCGCGCACCAGATCTTTCATTCGCTGCAGCTCGAGAGGGGTGGCCTGCCGGTCGCTTTCGCCCAGGACGAGCCGGCGAACCTGGGTGTGCCCGATGGTCTGGACTACATTGAGCGTCAGTCCGCTGCGATCGAGCGCTGCGAAGTACTCGGACATGGTTCTCCAGCCGGCGGCCTGCGCCGATTTTTCGTCGAGCGGCGCGTCGGACTGTCCCTCGCCGGCATTGAGCGTGGTGATTCCCTGGGTCAAGAGGTTGTCGGCAGCCCGCGGGTTCTTGAGTAACGGCGCGACGGTCTGGCCCATCATGTCGATGAACCCGGGGGCGATCCACAGGCCCGCCGCGTCGACCGTCCGCCGGGCGCCTGTGCTTCCGAAGCGGCCGATGGCCGCGATCCTGCCGTCGCGGACGGCGACGTCGGCGACGTACCACGGCGCCCCGGTCCCATCAACCACCCTGCCTGCTTTCAAGAGGAGATCGTACGGCTCCTCGGCGCGGCCGGGTGCCGAGCTGCCGATCGAAAGCAACAGGCCAAGCAGTGAGATCACACTCGTGCGCGGCATCGGTCGTTGCTTCATCTCGCAAGGGGCCGGCGTGATCCAGGACGTCATGTCTCAAATCGCGAAGGGACGAACTGCCGATTCACATTCCAGGCGGCGGTTTGAAGGTAAATCAATGCGCCGGTGACGACAAGCCGTGACCCGCGAATCCAGTCCCCGCGCACCCGATCGAACCGAAAGTCGACACCCCGCACCCGGCCGCCTTAAGACGACTTAACAATCCACAACACTTCCCCGCGACGGTCCAGCGGGCCGGCTGATCAGGAGTGACCGCGCATTTTTCGCGGGAATGACGCCAGGCGGCCGGGCTTGTTCTACGCTTGCAAGTGACGCGGTGCGCACCTGAGATGATTCCACGTCGTGATCGTGGGCGTATCCCACAAATTCTGGTGATGTTATGGCGAGCCTGCAAACGGACCGCAACTTGCTGTTCGGCATTGTTGCGCTGCGGATGAACCTCATCGACCGTTCTGAGCTCTTGGCGGCGACGCGCGATTGGGTCAAGGACAGGACCCGCACGCTCGGCCAGGTCTTACAAGCCCGAAGCGCGCTTGCCGACCACGACAGCAGTCTCGTCGACGCGCTGGTCGAGCGTCATCTCGAGCAAAACCAGGACGACGTCGAGCGCAGCCTGGCGGGACTGTTTCCCGACGGCGGTCCGGACGAGAGCGCGGCGGATTCGAGCGATGTGGTCAGCGCGGTCAAGCGAGTGAAGATAACGCCTCGAACCGCGAACGGCACGACGGCGAAGCAGCACGATTCGGACTGGTCTCCGGGCTCGAGCGAGGCTTGCGGCCTGGACTGCCCACTGGCGCCTGATCCCGACGCGCACTCGGCTGCCGTGCGCGGGTCCGGGCTGGCGACTGCCTCGCGGTACCAGGTCCTGTGGGCGCATGCCAGAGGCGGATTGGGGGAGATTTTCCTGGCCGAGGATACGGAGCTGCGCCGCCGCGTCGCTCTCAAGGAGATTCAACCCGGCCGCGCGCGACCCTGTCAGCCGCGCGCGGTTCATTGCGGAAGCCGAGATCACTGGAAACCTCGAGCATCCGGGAATCGTCCCGGTTTACGGCCTGGGAACGCGGCGGACGGCCGTCCGTTTTACGCGATGCGGTTCATCAAGGGTGAGCTGCTGACGACCGCGATCCGGCGGTTCCACGCACAGGCGCGGCCCGACTTCATGGGCGCGAGTTTCGCTGGCTGCTGAGGCGGTTCATGGACGTGTGCAACCCGATCGCCTATGCGCACAGCCGAGGCGTGCTGCACCGTGACTTGAAGCCGAGCAACATCATGCTCGGTCCATTCGGCGAGACGCTGGTGATGGACTGGGGAGTGGCCAAGCTGGTGGGGGAACCGGAAGTCGGCGATACGCTGGCCGACGAGGTGCCGATCGCGACGGGTGAGCCGGCGATCCGGCCCAGGCAAAGCGGGTCGGTGACGCAAACGGGACAGGCCGTGGGGACCCCGGTCTACATGAGTCCGGAACAAGCCGGCGGGGACCATGGCGCGCTAGGGCCGGCCAGCGACGTCTACAGCTTGGGCGCCACGCTTTACGTCTTGCTCACAAACCGCCGGCCATTCGATGGCGAGGCGAGCGAGATCCTGGAGGACGTCCAGAAAGGGCGACTGCGCGCGCCGCGGCAGATCAATCCGCGGGTGCCGAAGGGACTGGACGCGATCTGCCGGCGGGCGATGGCCCTGGACCCGAGCCTGCGGTACCGCTCGGCGCTGGTCCTGGCGGAAGACATCGAGCGCTGGCTTGCGGACGAGCCGGTTTCGGCGTGGGACGACCCGTGGCCGGACAAGGCGCGGCGGTGGGTTCGCCGGCATCAACCGCTCGTCTCGGGTCTGGCGGCCACGGTTGCGGTGACGCTGTCGGCGCTCAGTCTGGCGGTTCCGCTGCTTTCGGTGGCATGGGGCAACGAAGCGGCCGCTCGGCGCAACGAGCGACAGCTCCGCATCCTGGCGCTTCAGAAAGCCGGGGAAGCGCAGGAACAGCGCAGGGAGGCGGTGCAGAACTACGAATCGGCCAGTCGCGAGCGCACCCGGGCCCTGGCGAGCGAGACCAGGGCCAACGAGGAACGCGACCGAGCGGAGCGAGCGCTCAGGTTTCTCGTTGACGCGTTTCGCCGGCCGGACCCGTCGGTCGACGGACGCTCCCTCAAGGTTGTCGATCTGCTGGATCGGGCCGTGGACGACCTGGAACAATCCTCGCGGGGTCAGCCGCTCATGGAAGCAACGATCCTGGGCGCGATCGGCGAGACCTTTGGCGGGCTGGGATTGCCCGCAAAGTCGTTCACGGCATTTCAACGAGCGGCCACGCTGCGGCGCGAGACGCTCGGGGAGGACCACCCCGATACGCTCGCCGCCATGCACAACCTCGCGATGGCCTATCAGGACGCGGGCGAATACGACCAGGCGATCCCGATCCTGGAAGTGACGCTGGCGAAGCGCACCGACAAGCTGGGCGGCGATCATGCTGACACGATCGAGTCGATGAACGACCTGGCCGTGGCGTACTGGGAGGCCGGGCAGGTCGACAGGGCGATCTCGCTCTATGAAGCGACATTGTTGAAAGTCAAGGCGAAGCTGGGGGACGATCATTCCGACACGCTGACGGTCATGGACAACCTCGCGGTCGCCTGCGCGGCGGGCGGCCAGGCCGAGCGCGCGATCGTGCTGCACGAGGTAGCGCTTTCCAAGCTGCGCTCGGGGCTGGGGGACGATCACCTGACAACGCTGGTGACCTTGCACAACCTGGCGCGGGCGTACGAGACCGCGGGCCGAACGGCCGATTCAATCCGGGTTTACGAACTCGCGCTGCCGAAACTGCGGGCCAAGCTCAGCGACGACCACCCCACCACGCTCAAGACGATGCGCGGATTGGCCCAGGCGTATCGGTCCGGAGGCCAGCTTCCCCGGGCGATCGCGCTGTACGAGACGACCCTCGCGAGACGGCGGGTCGCGCTGGGCGATGCTCATCCCGACACGATACTCCTGACGTTCGAGCTGGCGGATGCGTATCTCGCCGCCCGGCAGCCAGAGAAGGCTCGGCCGCTCGTTCGTGAATTCCTCGCGCGGACCGAGAAACTCGACGGGCATCAATTGACGCTCGTTCGCGACGTGATCCCACGGGCGAGGAAACTCTGGGAAACGCTCACCGAGAAGCCGCCGCAGTCAGAGCAGCGCGCTCGAGAGCAATAAACCGGGCCGCGCAGACGATCAGCCGGCGCGCCGAGATCGGTCGGACGCTTGCCGCTGGCGCGATGCAAAAATACTGCGTTCTCTGACTCTTCACGGGGCGTTTGCCAGGAATTCCCACGGAAATGTTACAGATGTGTCGTCGAAAAGCCGGAGTCTACGAAAATATAGACGGCAACAATGCAATCGAAATGACCCGCGCTTGGGATCGCAAGGAGGAAGGGATGCTGGTTTTGAGCCGGAAAGTGGCGCAGCAAATCATCATTGGGCAAGACATTCGGATCACGGTCCTGAAGATTGACCGTAATCAGGTGCGTATCGGCATCGAGGCGCCACGGGATATCTGCATTCTGCGCAAAGAACTCGGCGACCACGACGCGGCCAAAGTGCGGACGCCGGCCGAACCCAGTTTAGAAGAGACTCACGTCTAGTCCGTCTGACCGTGACCTTGCCGGGTGCGAGCCATTCCCGCTAGAGAGGCGGTGGCGCCGCTCCGCCGGCCTCCCCACCTTCGTCGAGGTCAGTCGATCCAGAAAACGCGCGGCGGCGCGCTCACCCACGGACAGGCTTTCCAGGCAGAGACCGATCTTCGGGCTCAGCCGGTTGACCTCGGTCTTGGGAAAATCGAAGATCAGGGCCACCTCCCGGGTGCTGCTTGGATCTTCGAGCACATAGAGGTGCACTTCCTTGGTCGTGAGATCGAGCTTGACCGCCTTGTAGGCGTTATCTCGTTCGGCGTGGCTCTTGGTCTCGGGCTTGAGCTGAGAGGGCGTCAACTCGGCGCCGGTCGCGGTCTTTACAAGCTCGATCACGTCGTCGAGAAATTTGCCCCGGGCAGGAGCGGCGGCAGGTGCGGGCGCAGGCCCCTTCTTGGTATCGGGCGCCTTCGGCCGTTTGACCCGCGCGACCAGATGGAGGCTCGCCTTCGAGGTGTCGTCGATGAAGCTGTTTTCGATCTCGAACTTTCCGGGCTCGACTGCGGCCAGGCTGAAGGTTTGGGCCGGACCCTTCAATCCCTTTGGCGGGCGGACGTAGATGAGATCCTGAGCGAGCAGCCCCTTCGACGGAGCCTCCTCGAGGTTATCGTTCAGCCGTTTTTGATACTTCATCTCCTCGTAGGTCTTGCCCAGCCGGATATCGTAATCCGCACATCCCATCCCCAGGACGAAAGACGCGACCGCCAGGGTCGCGAATGCCCGTTTCATCATTCACCTCGCGAATGCAAAAGCCCGCGCGTTTCTCTATCGCATCCTGATTCACTGTCGGTAGGATCGAGCGCGATGTCAAGGCATCCGCGGCGCGAGTTTGACCGGAACCGGAGAAATGGCCGAGGACGAATCACGGAACCCCGGCTCGGAGGCGATCGATCCGACGGTGATCCTGCAGCGAGGCCGGATCGTGCAGATCATCGCCTTGGTGAAGCCATTTCGTGCCCAGGCAGTGCTCGCTGCGCTTGAGTCAATCGAGGTGCTTGGGGGAACTGTTCGCGAAGCGATGGGATATGGCCGGCAGAAGGACCGGCTGCATCAGTATCTGGGGAGTGAATACAACTCGTCGTTCTTACCGAAAGTCGAGCTGGCGCTATTCCTGCGGGAGCAAGATGTGCCGGCGGCGATCAAAGCCATCGTCGGCCAAGCACGCACCGGCCGGATCGGCGACGGCAAGATCCTCGTGCTCCCTTGTCTCCATGAATACCTGAGCTGGTAGTCACATCAATGAATGCGTCGGCCGCATGCGCGGACGAGCATCAATGGGGCGTATTGACCCAGAGGACGCGGCGGAAGCGGGGTCGCTGGGCGGAATCTTCCAGGTCGATCAAGACCTGCTGGGGAACGGTGCTGGGATTCTGGGCGCGAAGCAAGGCAAATCGATCGCAATGCTGGAACCATCGGACCACGGTCTGGTCCTCCAGCCAGGCGACGACCAGTTTGCCGTCGAGGTGCTGTACGTCTTCCTCATTCTTGGCGTAGGCGACCGATGCGCCGTCGGCCACGATCGGGTGCCATCGAATCGCCGCTCACGAGCATGCAGCGGTTGTCGCGCTGTGCGGAGATCCACTCGCGACGCGAGTTGAGAAGCCGTAATCCTTCCTCGGTGGCCACCGCAGAGCCGTCGTCGTCGGAAGAGCCCGCGAGTTCCAGATCGTGCAGCGCCGGCCCCTCGGAATGAGCTCCGCCAGCCTCGCCATCCTCGTCCGGACGGCCGGGCTGTTCCACACCGTCGTGACCATCCCTGGAGCTCGTCCGGCCCGTGTCATTTTTTTCCAGCAGCTGGAGCGCAGTCCTTAGCAGCGCCCCGATCGTCACCGACGACGTCGCACCCGAGAGCGATCGCTCCGGCCGGGCGTTGCGGAATTTCGGCCCTTGTCCGTGCAAGAGCCAGCCGGCCTCGACCGAGGTCAACTCGATGATCTTGAATATGACCTCGGCCGGAACGGTTACCCCTCCCTCGTAGTTATACCAGGTGCGCGACCGGGATTCCCAAACGCCGGGCCATCTCGGGGCCACCTCGATCTCCGTACAATTCGGAACGTAACGCAGCCAGACGTTCGGCCAAGGCGAGTTTCGCACGAACGGATTCGGGAAGGGTTTTCCGGCGAGCCATGAGAGGATTCCTGCAAGCAAACGTGTGCCTACGGGTCAAGCCAGGTGCCAAGCGGATCCGCACACGCGATCGAGCACCTGGAGCTATTTAAAGCGTTTTGTCGGAGAAATCAATACGATTGTCGACAAAACTGCCAAAGTTCAACAAAGAAATGACGGCAGCTGGCAATGTGGGGCCGGGCGAATGAGGCCTCCGGCGGACCATTTGCAGCGAAGAGATGAGTGAGTCGGACGGACCGCGACATCGTGGTCACGCCTCTGTCCTATGATCTACAACATCCGCCCGGCGGTGCGAAGCCAAGGCGTGCGAATTGTAATAATCGCTAAAGGACGGGTGAACGGATATCTCGGTCCATCTTACCTGACGCGACGAGTCAGCACATCGGATGTCGAACCCGAAACAACGGCGCGGAGCATAGGCGATCGCCGGCTGCTCCGGATTCCTCGGCTTAAGTCGTTGCGGGCATTATAGATGTACTGCCGTCCGACTTCGTCGCTGCGTGGGGATGTTCGTGGAGATCATTCGTCGTCGTCGAGATTGAGGTCGAGCAGGAACTCGGCGATGGCATCCTCTTCCTTCCGGCTTTTGGCTTTCGACGCGGGCTTTGCTTCGTTGTGTGCAGCCGGCGTCGGGGTCTTGGCGGCTTTGGCAGAGCCTTCTGCCTGCCGAGGTGCGCGGCTCGTCGTCCGCAAGGGGGATGCCTTCGACCTCGGGTCGGCCTCGCCGTCGTCGAATTCCATCTCGAATTCTTCTTCCTCGTCCTCGACAGCGATGCGCTTCGACGACGGCGGTGTCGCCGGCCTTGGGCTTGAAGCGGGCCTCGGGCGGGACGGAGAGCGGTTGGCCGAGCCTGGCCACCCGCAGCGAAACGGCCCCGACGGTGAGCTCGTCGCCGGCTTTAAGGACTTGCTGTCCCATGACTCGCTTGCCATTGACAAACGTTCCGTTCGAGCTGCCGAGGTCGCGGATGGTGAGCTTGTCCGCGACCTCGAAGATCTCACAATGGCGCCGGCTGACCTGCGACGACTTGATCCGGATCACGCAGTCATCGTGTCGACCGATGCTGGTGACGCCGTCGGTCAACTTGAGTGTGGTCGAGGCGCTGCGGCCGCGGACGACCTGGAGTACGTAATTCATCGTGGTGGCCCGTTGGTTCGCGATGCAGCCGGCGAGATGATCGATCTCCATGTAAGCTATCGTCTCGCGGCTCGGTACGCAAATGGAAAGCGGAGAAGCTTCTTCGGCCCGCGTCCGACCGTTTTCTGAAGACGGCTTGCAATCCCGGGTGGCCGCGCTATACTGATTTTGGTTCCGGACGGGTCGACCCGGCTGAGCCGCACTGCGGCTTGGAGCGCATCTCCTGGTTCTGCTGGGACATGCGGGAGTAGCTCAGGGGTAGAGCACCACGTTGCCAACGTGGGTGTCGAGGGTTCAAATCCCTTCTCCCGCTCTTGATCGATGCCATCCTGCGTTGGCGGCTTTCGCTCGATGCGCCTGCGGTTGCGTGATGGCGGATCAAGCCATCCCGGCCAGATGCCACTTGAGGGAAGCGCGTTTGATGAGCACCGATGAACGAGAATCCGAGGCGAGTCCGTCTCGGTGACCGACGAGCCGCGAGTCTGAGCCGGTGGCCGAAGAGCGCAAGCTGGAGATCGAGGTCGCGATCACCGATGCCGGCCCTGCAAGAAGCATCTCAAGGTCACGATTCCTCGCTCCGAGATCGACCGTCAGTATGAGGAATCGCTGGAGACGCTGCGGAAGGAGGCGGTCGTCCCGGGCTTCCGGCCGGGGCGTGCTCCCCGGCAGTTGGTCGTGAAGCGGTTCCGCAAGCAGGTCTCGGACCAGGTCAAGTCGACGCTGTTGATGTCGTCGCTCGAGCAGATCGACAAGGAGTACAAGCTCGATCCGATCGTCCAGCCTCGGCTCGACGTCGAGGCGATCGAGCTCCCCGACGAGGGGCCGATGAATTTCGAGATGGACGTCGAGGTGCGTCCGCAGTTCGACGTGCCGAACGTACAAGGGGCTCAAGGTCAAGCGGCCCGTCGTCGAGATCACCGAGAAGGACGTCGACGCCCAGCTCACGCGGTACCTGGAGGAACACGGCCAGATCGTGCCCAAGCTCGAGGGGGCGGCCGAGATCGGCGATTATCTCACGGCCGACCTGGTCTTCTTCGCCCCGACGGGCGGCTCATCGAGCGAGCTCAAGGAAGCCCAGTTCCGCCTCCAGTCGGAGCTTCGTTTCCAGAACGGCACGATCCCCGACATCGGCGCGAAGCTCGTGGGAGCGAAGCCAGGCGAGGCACGCGAAGTCGAGGCCAAGCTCGGCTCGGCCGTCGACGATCCTGCTCTGCGGGCGCGACGATCGCCGTGCAGGTCCGGATCAACGATCTCAAGCGAATGCGGCTTCCCGAGGTGAACCAGGCATTCCTGGATTCGATCGGATTTCACAAGCGTGGACGAGCTGCGGGAGGCGGTGCGCGAGGCCCTGGAGCGCCGGATCCAGGCCGAGCAGCGCCAGGCGATCCGCCGCCAGATCCTGGATATGCTGCTTGCGGCAGACGCCGTTCGACCTGCCCGCCGAGCTGGTTTCCCGCGAGGAGAAGAGCACGATCAGCAGGCTGGTCGCGCAACTGAAGCAGGAGGGCATGTCGCGACAACGAGATCCGGGCCAGCGAGGCCCAGATCCGCGCCAATGCCCACGAGTCGACCCTGCGGTCGCTCAAGGAGTTCTTGCTGCTGGCCAAGATCGCCGACGCCGAAGGGATCAAGGTCGAGGAAGAGGACGTCGCGCTCGAGATCGAGGCGATCGCCGAGCGGACCGACGAGAGCGTTCGCCGGGTCCGCGCCCGGGTCGAGAAGGAAGGCGGGACCGACTCGCTGGCGACCCAGATCCTGGAGCGCAAGGTCATCGACCGCATCCTCGAAGACGTCGAGATCGAGGACATCGCCGGCCAAGACCGAGCCCGCGGCCGAAGTCGAGACCCTGGACCATACGGCCACTGCCGCTGCCGATGAGCCGCAGCCGCACGACGGGTGACTCGGAGCAGCATCGGAAAGCCTCCGATACGTGAATCGTGAACCCTCGACGCGACTGAGCCGGTCCGCGGGCTTCGCAGATACATTCCATACCCGTCGGCCCCGGCGCTGCGCCGGGCACGTGATGCCGGTCGGCCTGGACCTTGATTTCCGAGGACTGTTCCATGCCGATTGAACCCCCCCTCGCCGAACCTGCTTCAGCGCTATCGCGACTATGCGCGACAGCGCCAGATGACCCTGGGCGATCTGCTCCTCGAGAATCGCATCGTGTTTCTCGAAGGGGTGATCAACGACGCCGCGGCCAACCTCGCCGTCATGAAGTTCCTGTTTCTTGCAGTACGAAAACCGCACCCAGGGAATCAGCTTCTACATCAACAGCCCGGGTGGAAGCGTCACCAGCACCCTGGCGATCTACGACACGATGCAGTTCATCGAGTGCCCGATCGCGACCTACTGCATCGGCCTGGCCGCCTCGGGGGCCGCGGTCTTGCTCGCCGGCGGCTCCAAGGGGCGGCGTTACGCCTTGCCTCACTCCAAGATCATGATCCATCAGCCGTACGGCCAGGTGGGCGGCCAGGTCTCCGACATCGAGATCCAGGCCGAGGAGATCGTCAAGAGCAAGCAGGTGATCAACGAGATCCTCGCCAAGCACACCGGACAGCCGATCGAGCGCATCGCCAAGGACACGGAACGCGACCGCTACCTGACCGCCGTTCAGGCCAAGGAATATGGCTTGGTCGATGAAGTCGTGGGGCGGATCGCCGGCGCCGAAAAAGGTGCCAGCTGGCCGCCCGTCACTTGAATCCGGAATCAAGACGAACAGGCGAGACCACGACGGGCGTCGCTATCGCCAGAGCGCAGACCGCTCACGAAGCGACAGAATCACGTGACTGAGCGAGACGATTTCCGCGAGACGTTCGACGACTGCGAGCGCCGCTCTCAGGATTCGGGTCTGCGGCACCGCTGACGGCTCCTTTTCGAGAAGGGCTTTCAACCATGCCACTGGTTCCGATCGTGATCGAACGGAGCGGTCGTGAAGAGCGGGCGATGGATATCTATTCCCGCCTGCTCCAGGATCGCATCATCATCCTGGGCTCGACGATCGATGACACGGTCGCCAACCTGGTCGTCGCCCAGATGCTGGTCTGGCCCATCAAGACGCCAAGGCCGACATCCATCTCTACGTCAACAGCCCCGGCGGCAGCGTGACCGCGGGGCTGGCCATCTACGACACCATGCAATGGGTCTCGTGCGACGTGGCGACCTACTGCATCGGCCAGTGCGCCAGCATGGGCTCGCTCTTGCTGTCCGCTGGCGCCAAGGGCAAGCGCAACGCCCTGCCTCACAGCCGGATCATGATCCATCAGCCGCTGGCGGGCATGGAAGGAACCGCCACCGAGATCTTGATTCACGCCGAGGAATTCATCCGGATGAAGAAGCAGCTCAACCAGATCTATCAGAAGCACACCGGGCAAACCCTGGAGCGGCTTCAGGACGACACCGACCGCGACCGCTTCATGTCGCCCGAGGAAGCCCGCGCGTACGGGCTGATCGATAACGTCGTGGATCGCGAGCCGCCGATCCCTTGAATCCGAATCCCATTCCCTGAGCGATTCGACGGCGCAGGCCTCGAAGTCAACTCGTCCGGCATCTACGACCGCGGTCTGGCCCGCGAGCTCCGCGATCGACGGCCTCGTTGGCTTCCGGGAAGCGAAGCGCAGCCAGCTCGGCGGCCGGGACCCAGCGGAAGCCCGAGCCGGCTGCCGGCTCGGCCAGTCGGTCCAGCGGTGTGCAGTCGTAGAAAAACAGCTCGACCAAGCCGTGAGGATAGCGGTAGGTCGTGGTGCGCCGCAGCGGGCCGACCACGACGGCCAGGCCGGTCTCCTCGAGACATTCCCGAACCGTGGCCTGGGCGGGGTCCTCGCCCGGCTCGCACTTGCCGCCGGGGAATTCCCAGTAGCCGGCGTAGACGGTTCCCGGCGGGCGCTGCCGGACCAGGAAGCAGCCACCGCGCGATGACCAGGGCGATGCCCACCTGGATCGGTGGATCGTCGGGCTCGGTCGCGCTGGCGGCTTCATGGAACGTCGCGATCGGTCACGCCTGGCGAGTGCTCAGCGCGCAGCCTGCTTCGCGGCCTCGATCGCGCGGCCCGGCGAGCCCATGACGCTGTAACCGCAGTCGACGTGCAGGATCTCGCCGGTGATCCCGCTGGCGAGGTCGGAGAGCAGGAACATTCCGGCCGCGCCGACCTCTTCGCGAGTGATGTTGCGTCCCAGGGGCGAAACCGCCACGTAAAGGCCGGCGAGGTCCTCGAAATCCCCGACGGCCGAGGCCGCCAGGGTCTTCACCGGTCCGGCCGAGACGGCGTTGACCCGGATCTTCTTGGGGCCGAGGTCGTATGCCAGGTACTTGACCGCGGCGTCGAGCGCGGCCTTGCAGACTCCCATCAGGTTGTATCCCGGAATGACTCGCTCGCCGCCGAGATACGTCAAGGTGAGGATGGCCCCTCCCTCGGGCATCACCCGTGCCGCGTGCCGCGCCACGATCGCCAGCGAGTACACGCTGATGTCCATCGCCGTCTTGAAGCCCTCGCGGCTGGCGTCCACGAACGGGCACTTCAAGTCGTCGAGCGGTGCGAACGCGATCGAGTGGAGCACGAAGTCGAGCGCGCCGTAGGTCTCCTCCGCCTGGGCGAACACGCGGGCCACGTCGTCGTCTTTCTGGACGTCGCAGGGGGTGATGAGCTTGGCGCCGATCGGTTCGGCCAGCTTGCGGACCCGCCGCTCCATCTTGTCGCCGGGCAGGTGGGTGAAGCCCAGCTCGGCCCCTTCGGCCAGGAGCTTCTGCGTGATCGCCCAGGCGATGCTGAAGTCATTGGCGACGCCCAGGATCAGCCCTTTTTTCCCCGAGAACAGTCCCATCCTCGGCCCCTTTCACCTCGGTTGCGACTGTAACCTCGTCCCGGCTCATCTGCGCCTTTGTAAAATACCGGGACTGCGACGGCTTCTCAACATGGACTTCTCGCCGGGCGCCGTGCGCCGGAATCGTCAAGGGCGACGCATTCGATGATTGAATGAGCTTGCGGATTCAGTTATTCTGGTTGCGGCGGAACGCGAGCGGAGATGGCATGCGAGCGACGAGGTGCTGCGATGTCGACGGCGATCGCACAGTGAGACGACGGTCAGTCGGGCGTGGACGAGATTGCGTCGCTCGCGAGTTCGACTTGAATGCCGGCGAGACCTGGACGTGGCTGCTGGTCGCGGCCGGGGTGATGCTTCGAGCTCTCGAGTATCGCGACGACCGCGACGCTATATCAGGATGAGCGGTCGCTGCTCGGAACCTGGTGGGGTTTGGCGTCGATGATTTCACGACGACCTTGACCGGAATCCAGCTTGCGCCGCCGGGCTTTCTCGCCGTCGAGCGCCTCATGGTGCGGATGCCGACTGCGAGTTATGCCGGCTGCGCGGCTGGTGCCGCTCTGTGTGCGGACATCGCCTCGATGTTCCTGATGCCGCTCGGTCGCGCGCCGCTATGTCACTCCTGCGCGGCGTCCCGATCGCCGTGGGTCTCTTCGCGCTCAACGATTGGCTGCTCTATTACTCGGCCGAGATCAAGCAATACTCCGGCGACGTGGCTGCTGACGCTGGTCGCATTTGCTGCTGGCCGGCCGCTCGAGCGGTCCGGGTGCGAATGCGGCCACGGTGGATGCGTCTGGGACTTCGGCATGGTCGGCGTCTGGTTCTCGCATCCACTGGCCTTCGTGCTGGCGGCGGGAGGGACGCTATTTGATCGCGGCGGCGGCCGTGCGGAAGCAATGGAGGCAGGCGTGCGGCTTTGCTCTCATCAGCGCTGCCTGGGCTGGCAGCTTCTTGATCTGCTTCAAGGTCTCGTACCGGATCCTCAGCAAGGATCGATTCCTCTGGGACTGGTGGGACTTCGCCTTCTTGCGGCTGCCTCCGCACTCGATTGCCGAGCTTCAGGCGTGATTTCTGGCAGCTGGTCAACGTGTTCAACGCTCCTTCGGGTGTGCTGACGCCGCTGGGTGTGATTGCATCGGCGTTCCTCGCGCTGGGCTTGTATGCCGTGGGGTGCGCGTTGCTCCTCCGGAGGTGGAAAGGGGGCGTTTACCTCCTGGTGGCGCCGATCCTGTTTGCGATCCTTGCCTCGGCGCTGCGCCAGTATCCCTTCCATGGCCGGCTCTTGCTCTTCCTGGTCCCGTCGGTTCACCTGCTGGTTAGCGAGGGTGCCGCAGCCGTGACCCGACGTGGCGGCGTGTGGCTGGCGGTGCTCTTGGGGGCGTTCTTACTGTTTCAGCCGACATACGACGTCCTGTGGAATCGCCTGGTCGCGAAGCGGTTCCACACGAAGTATGACTCGCACGGCGACCTCTCATACGACTTGCTCGACTATCTGGAAGCGATGCAGAGAAAGGGGCAGCAGCCGTCGCCGCCGCCATGAGCCCGAATGGCCTCCACCAGCAAGCCGTCGCGCGCCGATCATTTTGCGGGGTCCGGGGCGCGATCGTCCTTGGCGGGCTCGAGAACCGGCAGGGCCAGAGTTTCCAGATCCTGGTTGAACGCGGAGCGAGCCATGCCGAGCGCCCGTTCGGTCGCCGCTCCGATGCGCAGGCTTCGGCCCTTCACGTCGGACGAGATCGCGCCGAGGCCGAGCATCTCGACGACCTTGAAGGCGGACTGGATCTGCGGGTCGGCCTCGAGGTTTTTGCCGGCCTCGTTCCCGAGATCCTCGGGCCGGACGGTGGCCGTGCGCGACCCGAAGGGGAGCCAGCGATCGCCGTTTCGCACCCAGAGCGTGGATTCGACCGTGACGCCGCTCATGTCGGGCTGGATTTCGAGTCGGGTGACCTGGGCTCCGACGCGGCCGCGGGCCGCGACGGCTTTGAGCTTTTCCACCAGAGGATCCGTGGCCGGGCCTTGATCCGGATCCAGCAACCGCTTCAGCTCGGAGACAGCCGTCGAAAGGCCCATGGCACCGGTGAGCTGGCCGGTGCCCGCATCGGGGATGACGGTGTCCTGAAAACGGATAAAGCGGAGGTCCGAGTCGACCGAGAGCTCGGTGGCGGCCCGCCGCCCGAGCCACGCGACCTCCGGCTCGGGGACCGGCGGCAGCAGGCGATCCAGCGCCGCCGGCTGCTTCCGTATGGCGGCATCGACGTCGTACCCTCGACCCTCGAGTGCATCCTTGAGCTGGGCGATCGGCATCGACTCGGGCTCGGGAAGATCACACAGCCAGGCGAGCCGGAGCATACGCTCTGCCGGGGCGGGACTCCGCCCGAGCGCACGCAGCTCGTGCTGAGCCAGACGGACGGGGACCAGGTAGGTGCTCTCGGATTTGCCGCCGGCCGCCGATTTGGCGAGCTCGCGATCGATCCACGAGACAATTCGGTCATCCTGACCGGCAGCCGCTGTGCGCTCGCGCCGCCATGACTGCAGCCTCGCGCGGCGCTGACCGAGAGCGGCCGCAGCCGAGCCCGCCGTCGCGCGATCCCATCGCCTGAGCTGTTCCCTCAGCGACTTCTCGGCCCACCCGCGCCGGACCAGGAACTCGACGGAACCGCGAGGCCCCGGTGTTGACGCAGTCACAAGTGCCTTCACCACGCGGCCGTCGCGCAGCGTGATCGTGTCGGCGGCCGATTCGGGCAGCCGATCACGCGGGCCATCCGCGCCGAGCAGAATCATTCCCAGGACGATCGCATTGCCGATCATCGATGATTTCCCCTCTCGAGCTCGAGGGTTAGACTGGACAGTGAACGCTTTCCGCTCCTGGAGCGACAACATTGATCTTAACCAGCGGCCGCTCTTAAATCGCCTGAAGATTCGCGGACGGTTGCCGAGGCTCCACTGTTCCATACGCCGGCCGCGGCTGGTTCGGAGAAGTCTTTCCGATGAATTCCGTGGAAATCGTGCCTCTTGGCGACCGCGCATTCATCGCTCACTTTGGCGACGAGACCGCGGCCAGCCACTGGGCGGCCGGCGTGCGGGCCTGCAGCTTGCCGGGCGTGACGGACGTCGTCCTGGCCTATCAATCGGTGGCCGTTTTCGCGGATCCGGATCGGCTGGATCCATCGGAACTGGAATCCCGCCTGCGCGCTGTCGTTCCGGCTGGCAGTCCAGAGCGCAGAGGCGAGCGGCTCGAGATTCCGGTTCTCTACGACGGCGAGGACCTGCACGCGGCGGCCGCCCGACTCGCACTGAGCCCGGTCGAGGTGGTCAACCTGCATTGCTCGGTGGAATACCAGGTCTTCGCGATCGGCTTCCAGCCTGGTTTCCCCTATGCGGGCTATCTTCCCCCCGCGCTCGCCGGGTCTGCGCGACGGGATTCCCCTCGACTGCGCGTGCCGGCGGGTTCGGTCGCCATCGCCGGCCGCCAGACGGCGATCTACCCTCGCGAGTCGCCTGGTGGCTGGCATCTTATCGGAAGAACTCCTTTATGCATCGCCGACCTCGAGCTCGGCTACTTCCCGATCCGGGCGGGTGATCGCATCCAGTTCCGCCCGATCTCCGTAATGGAATTCGAGGACCGACGCGATGAGCGGCTCTGACGGCAGCCACCGGCCACGCCCGCCGAGGATCGACGTGAATGCCGACCTGGGCGAGGGCTTTGCGCAACGACCGGGCCCTGCTCTCGCTCGTGACTTCGGCGAGCATCTGTTGCGGCTCGCACGCCGGCAGTCCGGACGTGATGCGGCGCACGGTGCGCCTGGCCTCGGACCAGGGCGTCGTCGTCGGTGCCCATCCAGGTTACGCGGACCGCGATGGATTCGGCCGTCGAGATCAGAATCTGACGAGCCTCGAGGTGGCCCAACTGGTTGAAAGCCAGCTCAATGCGCTGATCGAGCTGGCGAATGAGTCCAGGATCAAGGTTGCATTCGTGAAGCCGCACGGAGCGCTTTACAATCAGGCGCAGCGCAGCAAGAAGTGGCCGCGCCCGTCGTGATGGTTGCGAAGCGGTTCAACTTGCCCCTGCTGGGGCTTCCGGGCAGCCGGCTGGAAGCTGAGGCAGAAGAGCGCGGCGTACGCTATTTCGCCGAGGGTTTCCCTGACCGGCGTTACCGCCGCGACGGCTCGCTGGTACCCCGCACCGAGCCCGATGCCGTGCTAAGGGATCCGTCGGAGATTGAAGCACAGGTTGTTCGACTCGTGGAGGAGGGGCGGGTTGCGACGCTCTGCATTCACGGCGATGAACCGCGCGCCCTTGCCAACGCGGAGCTTGTCCGTCTCGTGCTGGAGAAGTTCGGGTTCGCTGTCCACTCGTTTGTGGGTGACTCCGACTGATGGGCCTTCTGGTCATCGAACCTGGTTTGAGCACGACGGTGCAGGACGCGGGGCGGCCGGGCTATCGCGAGTGGGGCGTGCCGCTGGGGGGCGCATTCGACCGATTCTCCGCGGGCCTCGCCAACGCGCTTCTCGGCAACTCGCCCGAATGCGCCGTGCTGGAATCGACTTTGTCGGGAGGCAATTACCAGGCCGAGGGTGAGCTCGCGCTCGCGCTGGCCGGTGCGCCCATGCAGGCGAAGGTGATCTCTCACGACGGAGCCGAGCGAATAATTCGCCCTCCCTTGAGCTTCACTCTCAGGGATGGCGAACGGCTGGTTCTCGGTCGAACAAGCGAGTGGGTCCGGACCTACCTGGCGGTCAAAGCGGGCTGGCAAACCGGGCTCGTGCTCGGCAGCCGCTCGTCGGAAACAAGGATCCGAAAAGGCGAGATCCTGCCGTGCGAATCGGCAATCACCGCCACGCGCCGACCGGAGCAGTCCGGATGGCCCTCAACGGTGGCCGGCCCGCTTCGCGTCGTCGATGGTCCTGATTGCCGAATGACTCCGGAGCTTGATGCGTCATTCTGGACGAGTCACCGGTTTCGCGTCGGCTCGAGCAGCGACCGGGTGGGCCTGCGGCTTTCGGGCGAGCCTGTGAGGGTCGCCTCCGCGCCTGAACGGCTTTCATCGCCCGTCGCGCCGGGAGCCGTCCAGGTGGCTGGCGGTCAACTGATCGTCCTGGGAGTCGCCTGCGGGACGATGGGGGGATATCCTCACGTCGCGCATGTGATCTCGGCGGATCTGGATCGCCTGGGCCAGCTCAAACCAGGCGACCTCGTTCAGTTTTGCCGTCTGACGATCGAGGACGCCCGTTGCCTGGATCAAGAGTCGCGCCAGGCCCGCAAGACTCTGTTCTCGCGAGTCGTCGCCCTGGCCGCGGACGCGGGAGAATGACCATCGCGCGACGGAGGGCCGGACGGGGAACTGCGCATCGCGCTCTCAGGCACAACGACTCGAACGACCGGGCGCGCGCAATCTCGACGTTACGTTGGGGGTTACGCGCTCTTCGGAGGGTGGCGTCTTGCTTTTTCGTCGTGACCGTTTATTCTCTGGAGCTGTTGAGGCGGCCATCAAGGTCGGCTCGACGCCGGGTGCGGTTGCCCCAGCTTGCGATTCGTCGCGGGCATGGGGGTTTTTTATGCGCATCAGTCGCGTGACCTCCCGTGCTTCGAAAGGATTCATCCCGATGACGTGCTTCGCCGTCCCGGTCATCGCAGCGAGATGGCGGCTTGCGCATTCTGTGGTCTTTTTCGAGTCGAATCGCCGGCGGAGCTTTCCCCAGGGAGCAGGGCGATGAGCCCGATTCGATCCCTCCGCCCACTTCCTGCGGCCTTGACCGACGCGCGTGCTCGCGGAAGCGCGATGCTGACCCGCGCAGGTCCAGATCGGAGTTGCCCTGATCGACGCGGGTGCACGCCCCGAGATGGCGAAGTGGATCCTGGGCGTGCTCGGAGCGGCGAACCGCGCCTATCTCCCCACACCCGTGGTCGAAGTCGATCGGCGCCGCACAGCGGTGCATTTCGGGCTCGACGGCCGCGAGCTGGCATTTGTGGCCGCGGCCCGGAGCGGCGAAGTGGCTTCGAATCCACGCGGATGGGTCGCATGACGACGGCCCGATCGGCGCCGCGCCGGCACAGATTATTCAACAACTCTTCGACTGGCTCCTCGACGATATCGACAACCTCTCGTGAACCGCCGGCCGGAATCCGGAGAGCCGGCCGTCTGAACATGGCGCCGCGCCATCAACGAGTCATGCGCCTTGCCCGGTCGCGCAACTCTGGCGAATGCTCGCGCACGGCACACGCTTTGCTCGAAGCGTTTGGAGCAATCGGGGGGCCGAATCAAGAACCGCGCCCGTGCCGTCCGAGGAGGCTCGGGATTGCACGACGGGGCTTGGTTTCGTCTCTCAATCCGCAGCCGGTCAGCTCCGTACCGCACGCCAAACCACAATGAGGTTCAACATGAAGATTCCGACCATCGCCAAGTTGTTCGAAGACCAGCTCAAGGACATTCACAGCGCCGAGGTTCAGCTCGTCAAGGCGTTGCCCAAAATGGCCAAAAAGGCATCGTCCCAGGCACTGAAGGACGCGATCACCAACCATCTTGAAGAAACCAAGCACCAGGTTGAGCGGCTCGACCAGATCGGCCAGTCGCTCGGCGTCAAGCTATCCGGCAAGAAATGCAAGGCGATGGAGGGGCTGATCGAAGAAGGAGCGGAGGTGATCGAAGCCGACGGACCCGGGCCGGTCATCGACGCGGCGCTGATCGCGGCAGCCCAGCGCGTCGAGCACTACGAGATGTCGGCGTACGGCTCGGCACGCGCTCTCGCGCAACAACTGGGACACGAGGACGCGGTTGAACTTCTCCAGGAAACGCTGGATGAGGAATCGGCCGCGGATGAGAAACTCACATCCATTTGCGAGGAAGAAATCCTGGAGGCGGCCGCCGAGCTCGAGGAGGCGGTTGGCGGATAGTCCAGGCAGCGATCCAGGTTCACGGCCACGGGCTGCATGCGGAAGCGTGCTTGTCCGTGGCCGTGTCATTCGCCCCCCTGCTCGATCGCAGTGCCGGCTACTCGCCGAATCGCGGATGGCGCTTGAGACGGCCGGGAACTGGTCGACGAGCCGAAATCTTGTAGCGAAGCATTTGCTGCCAGGCGCACGACGCCTGAGGTTGTAAGATCTACGAAACCATGATAGCTCGCCCAGGATTGAGTTCTCGGCGTGTGGCCGCCGGCTGCGGCAGGCGCGCTCGGCGAGTCGTTTCAATGCAGCGTACCCCGCTGGAATTCAACACACCAAAAGGAGATCCTCATGGGCAAGCCAACGAAGGAGAAGCCGCGATACGAGCAGCCCACCCCGCCAAGGCCGCAGGCCGAGGCGTCGCCGGCACGGGCCGTGAGCGGGTCGTCACCGCGGACTGCCGCGGTCGAGGCCATCGCGCCGGCAGCGGGGCGGGCGCGGCCCGGTCACGAGCAGATCGCCCATCGCGCCTATCAGCTCTGGGAATCTCAAGGGTGCCCCGAAGGTTGCGACCTTGATCACTGGTTCGAGGCCGAACGGATGTTGCTGGCGGCGATGCGTTAAGGCGCGAGCGGTGGCCCCGGCAGGAACGCATCTTCTCGCCGAACGCAGGCTGGTTCATCACGATTCCCTTGGCGTGTTCGACCGCCACGCGATGCTTCGGCTCGCCTGCGAGGGCGACGACCCGCGTGCGGACTGACTGAACCGGTGTGCGCGGCGCGATCTCGGTTTCCAGCCACCGCCTTTGCAGCGATCAACAAAGTGCGCGAGGCCGGGGCGAGATCATCAGTCGCGCAATGTGGGCGGTGTCGGTTGGACCCCCCGTTTCCTGCGACTTTGAGCTTGCCCAAATCGTTGACTTGAGGTACATCAGCGACTCACCACATCCGGGATCTCGGTCCCTTCATCCCGCGGTCCAGCGGGTTAACCGGAACGTGGGCAGGATGCTCTCACGCTGAAATCAGGGGTCGTCCGATGCCGAGCGATCGCCATACGCGGCGAACCCTCCTTATTGCCATCGCGATTGTCTGCGCAGCGCTCCGGGCGGTTGCCTCCGATCTTCGCTGGTCCGGCCGGCGTCTGATCCTCCGCCGGACCCCCCTGCGACCCTCACGCCGATTCCCGGAATCAACGCGCCCGCCAATACCGATGCCGGCCGCAATGGCCAACCCGCGGCATCGCCATTGCCCACCTCGCCGCCGGTCGCAAACGGGCCCAACGCCTTCGCGACAACTCACGCGGCCGTGCCACCCGCGAGCTCTGCCGGCGCTTCATCGAATCCGGCGGCTGAGAGCACCGTGCCCGAGCCTCGATCGTCCGCGCCCGTGAGCGAAGCAAGAGACGAGCCAAGGACGGCGACAAATCCGGTCGACACTGTCCCGGCGTCGAGCGCCACACCGTTGCTCGATGCGGCGATCAGGCGCGTCGCCGACGTGTCGCGTCAGCAGCGAGAGTCGCTCGAAATCACCCCGCCTCCCGCGTCCCTCCCGGACGTGAGTGCCACATTGATCCCGTCCGGCTCGCCGCTCGGCGATCGCGTCGCCTCGAGATCGATAACAGATCAGCCCGACGTTTCGATCGGATTGAAGCGGATTGTTCCGGACGACTCCGAACTACTGCCGCAGACCCTCGCGAGCGCGAAAAAGCCAGTGGACGCCGAAGGTGCACCATTCGCTGCGCCTGGTCACGACTTACAAAGCCCGAGCGGGCTTGAGCAAGGACACTTACCGGTTCGACAAGAACCGGTCGTCGATTCCGCCCTACGCCGGAGCGACCTCGCTCTCCCGCCAGCGCCGGCGGCTTCGCCATCGGAGCTGTCGACACCCAAGGAAGGTGACAAGACCGCCGAGGCTCCTGAACCCGTCAAGACCAAGGGCCCTGGCGACGTGGAAGCGCCAGTCTCGAAGGACGAGAATCCTGCCGCGATGGGTATCAGCGAGCTGCGTTTGTGCCGCAAGGTACTCGGATTCGGCTCCTTCGAGCCGCTCGACGAGCGAACCGTGAAAGCCGGCCAACGCTTGTTGATTTACTGCGAGATGACGGGCTTGCACTACGAGACGAAGGACACGGCGTTCGTGTCTCGGATCGCTTCCAGGATCGAGATCAGCGCCGCAGGCGGCGGACCGGTCCAATGGCAACACGAGCTGGGCGCCGGCGAAGATATCTGCCGTCGTCGCCGGCACGACTATTACGTGACTTATCGCGTCGACCTTCCCCAATCCATCGCCGCAGGCTCCTATCGTCTGCGTCTTTTCCAAACCGATCTGGTCGCGAACTGCTCGACCTCCGCCGAGATTCCGCTGGAAGTGATCCCGTGAGTCCTGCCTCAACCTGGTCGCCATTGGCCAGGTCACCGTTTTATTGCCTGTCGAAGGCCTGGTGATCATCCTCGCCGAACGGGCTGGATCCAGACGCGGCTGAATCGTCTTAAGCTGTTCTAGAGACGCCGTTTAGATCTGGAAGCTCTTCGCGGGCGGATACGGCTTGGCGACGAAAGGGCTACTTCCGGGTGCGCAGCCCACTCCGTACGAGCCTGTCGTCGGTCGGACGATATCTTCATGAGACGGCGCATTGCGCTGTCGTGTGGGATCGTCGTGCGCATCGCGTAAACAATCGTTGTGCAGTTCATCGCGCGCCTTGTCAAACCACCCGGCGTGAGAAACAATGAGTTGATCCATTCGCGCCAATTCGACACTCCCACGAGGAGGACGTCATGACCAAGATCCTCCGGTCACCTGCTTCCGGCCGAGTGTTGCTACTCGGCCTGGTTGCGTTTGCCGTGGTCGGGTTCCAGGTAACCGACCTGGCTCCTTCTCGGGCTGACGCACGGGCCAACGAGGAGCTCGGGCGCAAGATCCGTACGGGCAAGACAACCCGATCCCCGTACCGGACCCATTTCCCATTGACGAAGGCGAGATGCCCCGCCGCAGGCCGAAAGCCGCTCGCAAGAAGCTTCGACCGGCGGAGAGCAGCACAACCAAGGCCGACTCGAGTGGAAAATCGAAAAAAGGCGCAACTTCGAAGAGCGGCGGCGCCGACGCGTTGACGTTCTCGAAGGATATCGCGCCGATCCTCGTCGCCAACTGCACTCAGTGCCACAGCGGCGATCGACCTGGCCTGACCAAAGGCAAGCTGGACCTCTCGACGTTCGCGTCGCTCAAGAAGGGAACTCCCGATCACAAGGTGATTGCACCGGGGAAGCCCGACGAGAGCTCGCTGATTTTGCGGATCAAGGGGGAGGAAACCCCGCGCATGCCGCAAGGAGGCAATCAGGTCTTGTCGCCCCCGACGATCGCCAAGATCGAGCAGTGGGTGAAAGCCGGGGCGCTGCTCGATCCGGGCATCGATTCCAAGACGCCGCTGGCGAAGTACGCGGCGAGTCCCGAGCAAGTGCGTCGCGCCGACCTGGCCAGATTGCCGGTGAAAGACCGCGACAAGAAGATCGAGACTGCAGGACTTGACCGCTGGAAAAAGGCCAATCCGCAGTTGAAGCCGCAGGTTGCGCCCAGCGAGCATTTTGTCATGTTCAGCATGCTGCCCGGCGACAGGGCGGCCAGCACGCTGAGGGCGATGGAAGTGCAATACGGGCAGCTCAGGAAGTTGCTCGGCCCGACGGCAACGGATTGGGTCGAGAAGGTCAGTCTCTACGTATTCCCCGACCGGAAGGACTTGATCGAGTTTGTCCGATCGGTGGAGACGCGCGATCTCGACCCCGAGGATCCGGCAACGGCCAGGTTCACCGTCGAGCAGCCGTACGTCGCGGTCGTCGATCCCCAGGGACATCGGCAACAGGAGGCCGGCGCGGGCCGGCGACGGACACGGACCAAGCGAGGTGACGATGCGCAGGCCGAAGGCAACGTCGCGGATCGCACGCTGAACGGTCAGCTCGCCGAGGCCGTGGCCGTGGCCACCGTGGCGTCGGCGGGCAGCCCGCCACGCTGGCTGGCGCTGGGGATCGGCAGCTACCTGGCGGCCCAGGCCGAGCCGCGCAGGCGTTTACTATCGCCAGCTTCGCCAGACCGCGATGGCCAGTTTCCAGCAGGGCTGGCAAAATCGGGCGAATGAGGCGCTGGGCGGGACCGACCAGATCACCCCCGACAACCTGCACGCGGTGGGATTCGCGATCGTGGAAGCCATGATGTCGACCGAGCTGAGCCGATCGTTCCCGGCCTTTGTCGGCGGCCTGATGCAGGGCGGTGAAAAAATCGACGAAACGCTGGGAAGAGTCTATCGCGCGACCCGTGAAGACTTCGTCAACGACACGGGCGAGTGGATCGCCTCGCACTACGGAGGGGTTCAATGACCGCACCTCGGCGCAGGATCACCAGGTGCGTGTAGAAGCTGCCGAGGCCTACTTCCTGCCGGCCGGCTCTGGCTCGAAGCATCTGATCTTTCCCGGGGTCGAGATCCGGACCGCCTCGTGTGAAAACCTCATGCTCTCGGTCGTCCGCCTCGAGCCAGGGTCGGTCGTGACCGAGCACTCGCATCCTCACGAGCAGATGGGGATCTTGCTCGAGGGACGGCTCGAGTTCACGGTGGGGGGCGTGACGCGATTGCTCGGCCCGGGTGACATGTGGCGCATTCCCGGCGGAGTCGTCCATCGCGTTCGGACCCTGGAAGACCCCGCCGTCGCGATCGACGTCTTCCACCCCATCCGCGAAGACTACCGTTGAGCCGCAGCGGAAAAGGCATCGAATTCGACGTCTCTCGAGTTGCCGGCTGAAACGGTATCGCCCGGTATCCGGGCCCTGGTCGCGACTGATCTGAATTCGACTTACGGTAAACCGCCCGGAACCGCTCGCCCATGCCGCGCGTCGTCGTTTTCGGATCGAGCAACACGGATATGACCGTGCGTCTCCCGCGTCTGCCGGCGCCCGGGCAAACGCTCCTCGGGAGCACTTTTTCCACGTCGCCCGGCGGCAAAGGGGCCAATCAAGCTGTCGCGGCTCGCCGCGCCGGCGGCGAAGTCATCTTCGTCACGGCCGTCGGGGTCGACGACCTCGGCGAAAAGTCGCTATCGCGGTATCGGCGCGAGGGGATCGATGTCAGCGCAGCCCGCGTCGTGGATGCCGCGGCCTCGGGCGTGGCGCTGATCTTCGTCGCCGACGACGGCGAGAATATGATCGGAGTCGCTCCAGGCGCCAACCAGTCGCTCGTCCGCGGGACGTGGACGAGCTGCCTGACTCGCTGTTTCGCACGGGCGACGTGCTCCTGGCCGGGCTGGAGATTCCCGTCGAGACCGCCATGCGAGCCATGCAGCGCGGTTTTCAGGCGGGAATGCGCGTGGTCTTGAATCCGGCACCGGTTCCGCCGCTCTCGAAATCCGCGACGGCGGCGCTCCTCGAGTCGGCGAACGTCGTGACCCCCAATCGCGTCGAAGCGCTCGCGCTGGCGGGAATGGATATCGGTGCGGACGCCGAGCCGGACTGGGAGCGATGCGCCGGTCGATTGCTCGAGGCGGGGGCGGGCGCCGTCGTGATCACGCTGGGTGCCCGGGGTGCGCTTCTGGCCGAGGGCGCGACGAGGTCATGGCTGAGCGCACCGCGAGTCGAGGTTGTTGATACCGTCGGTGCCGGCGACGCGTTCAACGGCGTGCTGGCGGTCGCGCTCGCGGAAGGGCGGACGCTGGCGGACGCGGCTGCGTGGGCCAGTGCGGCCGCGGCGCTGGCGGTCACCGAGCGAGGGCGCAGTCGGCCCTGCCGCATCGGGACGCCATCGACCGCCTGGCAGCGCGCGGGGTGTGCGGTAATCTGGGCGTCGTCGAACTGGCATCGCTCAATCTAACCTTCTTCCAAGGACTGGCGTCATGGCCCATCGGTGGGAGTTCGCGTGGTGCGCGCTAGTGATCGGGCAGGCGGCGCTCGCGTGGTTGGGTATCGGTGGCGAGCGCGCCGCGTCGGCCCATGACCGCCCCGCCGGCCCTTTGCACAAGACGCGCTCGGCCGTGATGGCCCGCCAGGGGATGGCCGCGACCAGTCAGCCGCTCGCGACGGCAACCGCGATCCGCATCCTGCAGCAGGGAGGCAACGCTGTCGATGCCGCGATCGCCGCAAACGCGGTCCTGGGCGTGGTCGAGCCGATGTCGTGTGGGCTGGGCGGAGACCTGTTCGCCATCGTGTGGGATGCCAAGTCCAAGCGGCTGTATGGACTGAATGCCAGCGGACGCGCCCGCCGCCGCCACGATCGATGGATTCAAGGCGAAGGGACTGACTGCGATCCCGACGTACGGGCCCCTGAGCTGGTCGGTTCCCGGCTGTGTCGATGGCTGGGACCAGCTCCGCACGCGATTCGGCACCAAGAACTGGTCGGATTTGCTGGGACCGGCGATCGCTTACGCCGAAGGCGGGTTCCCGGTCAGCGAAATCATCGCCGCCGACTGGCTCGGCGCCGAGGCGCAGCCTCAAGACCATACCAAGCTCGGCGGCGTGCTTTCTGCCCGAGGGCCACGCGCCCGCGGCGGGCTCGATCTTCCGCAACCCCGGGCTCGCGCGGTCACTTGCGGCCATCGTGAAAGACGGCCGCGACGCGTTTTACCGGGGACCGATTGCCGATGCCATCGTCCGATATTCTCAGTCGGCGGGCGGGCTGTTCTCACAGTCGGATTTCACGGAGCATTCGAGCACGTTCGTCGAACCGGTCACGACCAGCTACCGCGGCTACGACATCTGGGAGCTGCCGCCCAACGGCCAGGGCATCGCCGTGCTTCAGATGCTCAACTTGCTCGAGCCGTTTGACCTGAAGAGCATGGGCCCTCAGTCGGCGGAGGCGCTTCACTTGATGGTCGAGGCCAAGAAGCTCGCATACGAGGATCGGGGCAAATACTACGCCGACCCCGAATTCGCACATGTTCCCGTGGAGACGTTGATCTCCAAGCGCTACGCCGCCAGTCGCCGGTCCGAGCTAAACGTCGAAAAAGCCAACCTTCGGCCCACCGCGGGCGAGCCTGGGCAGGCGGATACGATCTATTTGACGGTTGTCGACAAGGACTTCAACTGCGTCAGCCTGATCGAGAGCAACTTCCATGGATTCGGCTCGTTTCACGTGCCGCCGGATCTCGGATTTGTGATACAGAACCGCGGTTCGCTGTTCGCGCTGGATGCCGGTCATCTCAACCGGCTCGAGCCCCGCAAGCGCCCGTTCCACACGATCATCCCGGGCTTCATCACCAAGAACGGCCAACCGTGGCTCAGCTTCGGATTGATGGGGGGCGATATGCAGGCCCAGGGGCACGCGCAAGTGATCTGTAACCTGCTGGATTTCGGCATGGACGTGCAGGAGGCCGGCGATGCGCCTCGGTTCCGTCACTTCGGATCTTCCGAGCCGACGGGCGAACCCGCCAAGGGGGGCGGCTCGCTGGCCCTGGAATCGGGCATCTCGGCCGAAGTGCGACACCGGCTCGAGGCCAAGGGCCATCAGCTCGTCGAAGCTCCGGGCACTTATGGTGGCTACCAGGCCATCCGAATCGACATCGAGCGGGGCGTCTTGATCGGCGGCTCTGATCCGCGCAAGGACGGATGTGCGCTGGGATATTGAGTGCCGGCCAGCCCGAGATCGCTCGTCCGCCCTCACCGCAGGCGGCCTAGAGGACAAAAGCACGGGATACGTCATGCGGCCAAATCGACAGAGCAATTCTCCCGGCGACGATAAAAAGCACAGCCGCCGCGATCCGAACCCGAACGCTGACCGTGACGCCCATATATTTTTTCAAGAGCGATGCTGTCAGTGGACACGCAGCGATACCCGAGAGCAATGCAAACCAGCCGTTCGTCGGTGGCCACGGTCCCTTCATCCAGAGCAACGCGGCGCCGCCACCGCCGGCAACGATCGCCCACGTCCACGCCACAATCCAACCGAGTACCACCGCCACGGTCCGCGAGGTTCGAGTCTTGCGAATCAGATCGGGATCGGTCGGCATCATTGTCTCCGGGGAACGAGTTCGCTTCGAAAGCTGCTCGAGCCATTGAGGTGAACGCGATCTCCGGCTCGTGAAAACGTCACGCGTCCTGCCTGATGGACCGACCGACCCGACCGGAAATGCGACGCGTCGGGTGTGTGGGTTGTCGCTTCTGTTCGCGCGCGGTTTCGGTGGCACATTTCGCGGCGACTTTGATCGTCAGGGAGCTGGCGACGGCGGCGAGAAAGTGCGTTCCCACGGCGCAAATCGGCGTCATTTCACCAGCGGCCGGATCTCGATCTTGCGAAACAGGATCTCGGCGCCTTCGGATTGGAAGATGATCTTGCCCTTGGTCAGGCTGGACGCGGAGCCCTCGTTAACGACATAGCCATTGACGATGTTGGTGATCGAGGCGCCGTCGCAAATGACTTCCATCCGGTTCCACTGCCCTGCCGGTTTCTCGACGTCGCGGGCGCCGCGGAATCCCAGGACGTCTTCCCAGCGCGGGTCGCGGCCCCACCAGTTGTATCGCCCCGAGTTGCGCGTGACGGGCTTGCCGCCTTTCTCGAAGTAGTGCTCGCCATCGGGACCGATTCGCGTCTGGCAAGTAAGGCTGGGCTTTTCGCTTCCGCCGCCGACCATGATGAAATCGCCGCAGCCCCCCTCGATGATCTGGCATTCCTGTGACGCCATCCAGTTTCCGTCGGCGGCGCCGTCGGAGCCGACGCAGTGCAAGAGGATCCCCGAGTCGCGTGCCTTCGACTTCCGCGATCCCGACGTCCGCTCGCCCCACTTCCATTCCGCGATCAAATGATAATCGCGAAACTCGCCGCGCGTGGTCAGCCCGCCGAACTCGTCGCCCGAAATGCGGATAACGCCGTCCTTGACGCTGAAGACGCCGCCGGGATCCTCAAATTTATGGTCGCGCAGATAGGTGTAGAATCCGCTGAGATCTTTGCCGTTGAACTCGAAGATCGGCTCGCCCGTGCGAACTCGGGGTACTTCCCGGGCAAAGGCTGGAATGTCCTGCGCGCTAGCGGTTGTTCCCGCCAGCAATATGCTTATCAGGCACAAGGGGCCGGCAGTCAGGTATCGCGAAGGACAGCGACCTCGGAAGGACATCACATTCGCTCCGGAACAGGACCGAGTTGTTCGAGTGCTCAGGCGCGCTGGCGGTGGATCCGGCCGCCTTGCTGGCGGCAGATCGACTCGGCTGTTGCCAGCGCCTTCTCGTCGGGGCAGGCGATCGAGAGGATCATGCCCTGGCCGCCTTCGATCTGCTCGGGTGGAGTGACGCCCAGGCGGTCGTTCGGGATCCCAACCTGCGTCAGCAGCTGGATCGCCAGGTTGCCCAGCGCGGAGTTGGGGAAAAACACGACGACGCGCGGCATGCTCGCGGCCGGATTGACCAGCCCCGGCCGAACTTGCGGCATATCCATGGAGGGACACTCTCGATTCGGATCAGTGCAGAGGATGGCGGCCGGCCGCCGCCAAAGGCGGACAGCCAGCAAGTTTGACGGACAGTCCGGCGATTGGCAAGCAGGCTCCGCGACTGAAGTCGTCGAGTTTCCGCGGCGAGGCTCGATGTTCCGCTATCCGGCGTCTCTGTTACCATGAGCCGCGGACGAGAATAACGGAGGAGGCTTTTCGCTCATGACGGCGGTTCTTGCAAGCGTGCTGCTCGTGTGGGCAGCCTCGACGGATCCGCCGCCACTCGAGCCCGTGGGCCGACTCGACGTGCGAGAGATTCCGGAAGCGTCCGGCATCGTCAAGAGCCGGCGCTATCCGGGCATTTTCTGGGTGCACAACGACTCCGGGAACCCTCCGGAGTTGTTCGCGATCCGCGCGAGTGGCCAGATCGTGCGCCGATTTCGGCTCGAGGTTCCCAACATCGACTGGGAAGACATCACGACGGACGACGCCGGACATCTCTACGTGGGCGACATCGGCAACAACGCCGGCGTGCTCCCGCTGCGCGCGATCTACCGGATTGACGAGCCCGATCCGGCCGCGCCCGCCGACGGACCCCTGAAGGCGACGGCCGCATCATTTTACGCCGTTCCGAAGTCGAATCGTTTCGATGCGGAGAGCCTGATCTACGATCAGGGGACAGGAATCCTGGTCACGAAATACCGTGACGGCAGGGAGGCCGAGCTGTTCTCGATTCCGCTCGAGCCGCCCGCTCCGCTGCCTCGACCGGCGCAGCCGCGTGCGATCGGCCGGCTTCCCGGCTTCATCGAGGCCGCGACGGGAGCCGATTTGAGCGCAGATCGCACGCTGCTGGCGGTCTGTTCCGGGACCGTCACGCGCATCTATCGTCGCGGCGACGGGCAACCTGTTTCATGGGAGCTCGCGGGCGAGGTGCGCGATACGCGCCCTTGCCATCGAGGGCATCGCCTGGGACGGACGGGATCTGGTCCTGGTTGCCGAAGGGGGCGCGATCAATCGCCTGCGAGAGAAGACCTGGCGCGCCTCGATGACCGCGCGACCGGCCGAGCGCTGAAGCCCTTCGGGCGGACGGGGGGCGAAGTCGATCAGATCACGTCGGCTGTGCCGCGGAGGTTTGCTCCTGCGAGGGAGCGCAACTGGACGCGGGCGTGTCTGTCTTCTGCGGAAACAACCCGTAAATGACCGCCTTGAGTCGTGTTCGGAGGGCATCCACGTCGGACTGGGGCAGGCCCCAGGTCACGAGGGACAAGTAAAGGAAATGTCCGTGGCCGGGAATGGCGCTTGCCTCGAGGTTGAGGATCGCGTTGTTGAGATTCTCGACCATGGCCGAAAGAGTCTTACCGGGCACGTAACTGCGAACAACACCGGAGAGGACGTCGCCCTGACTGGTCTTGAATTTGAATGGCGCGCCCGGCGCGAGGTTGTCTGCGCGACCTTCGCCCAAAAGCCCCTCCGCGCTCATGAGACGAGCCCAGGCCTCGGCGGTCGGTACCGCAAGCATCGCGTACAGCACGATATTGGCCGAGGGCTTGCCGCGATGATGCTCGAGGTAGTGCTTCATGGTCTGGTGAAACATATCCCATCCGTGGAAGGTGCCGTCGTACTCGTGATCCCATTCCGGCCCGTCTCCGAACCCGGACGCGACCATGCGCACGCGCGTGACGTCGCCCTCGTGCTCGAGATACCAATCGATCGCATACGGCTCGGACGACGACTCCGCCCGTTTGGGGTCGACTGCCTCAGTGCGAAGGTGGGCGCCTGGCTCCCAGTGGGTGACGACCTGTGTCGCCTTGGCGCCACCGCCCCAGTCGATGTGCTGAAGGCCGCCCGTGCCGGGCTCGCAACTCGCCTGCACGCAAAACCACCGCGTGAGCTCGTCACCCTCGGTGATCGCTTTCCAAACGGCCTCCGCGGGAGCCGCGACCTCGAAGTTCTTTTCATAAGATCGGCCCTGCTTCGCGCTCATGGCTTTGACTCCGAAATGGTGATGGAGACGCCGCGGCCTCGAGGTCTGTCTTGGTGATCGCCGGATAGGCCCCCAGTACGAATCGAGAGAGCCGGCCCTCGGGGTGCCTGCTCATTGTGATAGTTCACCGCAAGCTCAGCCACCTGCGCGGCGATCTCGGCTTTCGCGGGTCTCATCAGCCGGTTGATTGCGCTCTGGGGACGACCGGCTGACTATTTGTGCTTCTTGGCATCCCGGCTCTCGGTGGCGCTGGATCCGGGGCGCGTCATCGACAAGACAAGAACCTTGCTGGCGGCGGTCACGCCCAGGGCGACGCTGCGTCCGCCCAGGCGGCAGACGAGTGCGCCGGCTTCCGGCCGGTTTTCAGAAGTTCGCCGTCGGAGTGCAGCTCCAGCCCGCATTCGCTCAGATAGCGGAGGAAGGCCGGGTCCTGATCCATGACCCGGACGACTCGGAAATGCTGCCCCGGCTGGCATCGGGACAAGCGGGAACCCTTCGGTCTCGGCGAGCGAGCCATCGGCGCGGGGGATGGGGTCGCCGTGGGGATCCACCGCCGGATAGCCCAGATAGGCGTCGATCCGGTCGATCAGCCGCTCCGAAGCGGCGTGCTCCATGTGCTCGGCTTCCTCGTGGACCTCGTCCCACGACATCGTGAGCGTTTCGGCCAGGAACCGCTCGAGCAGCCGATGCCGGCGGATGACCTTCATCGCCAGCTGCTGGCCGGCATCGGTCAGACGGGCCCCCTCGTAGGGTGTGTAAGTGGCGAGATTGGCTTCGGAGAGCGTCTTGAGCATGCCCGTGACCGTCCCGGGCGAGACGTTGAGTCGCTTGCGCCAGCTCGCCGGTTCCGACGGGAGTTCCCGACGGGCTCGCGCGCGGCGATCAGGGCGATCGTCTTGACATAGTTTTCGACGGTCAGGCTGGGCACGGCGCGATTCGATCTCCGCGGCTGCAGGATCGATGGCCGCGGAAACGGCAGCGTCGGATGGCCTGTGCAATGGCCGTTCGTTCGCCTCTCTATCGTACGCCGCGTGGCCGCGCCAGGGAAGGCGGAACAACGTGATCGGGACTGGGAGTCACGATCACCGGGGCCAGGGTGGCGGAATGTCGCTTTGAGATCCTGAGGGGCCAGGCGAGTCGAGCGGCGTGACCGCAGATCGACAAGAGACGCCGGTGGGAGTCGAACCCACTTGAACCGGGTTGCAGCCGGTCGCCTGGCCGTCTGGCTCCAGCGTCACGCAGAAGGAATGTCCTCGCCAGGAATTGAACCTGGTCCTCGACCTTCGCAGGGTCGTATGCGAATCCGTCACACTCCGAGGACGTGAATGCAACGCCGACATCCCCCGCCCGGGAATCGAACCCGGCCTTGCGGCTTCGAAGACCGCCGTGCGTCCGCCACACTCGCGGGGAGCAGCCATCAGTGCCCTCGCCAGGAGTCGAACCTGGTCCACGACCTTCGGAGGGTCGCGTGCGATTCCGTCACACTCCAAGGGCCAGAAACGATCGGAACAGCAGGGGTGCAAGGATTCGAACCCTGTCGGCGAGTTTTGGAGGCTCGCTGCTCTCCCAGGAGCACACCCCTACGAAGGTTCGAAGGATGAGGCAATCATGCGCGACATTCATCTCGGCTCAGGCCATGCGCCAGGGCCGGCTCATGGCGTCAGGAACTTGGCCCAGCTCTCGATCCGGGCACCCTGCGCGGCGTAGAACGGCTTCCACTCGGGGCGGACCGGCCGGCGACGGAGCCGCATGCCGGCCTGCTCGGGAGTGCGGTCGCCCTTCCGGGCGTTGCACCGCTCGCAGGCGGCCACGCAGTTGGTCCAGGTCGACGTTCCCCCTTGCGAACGCGGCAGCGACGTGGTCGATCGTGATCGACTCGGCCCCCGGCTGCGCTCCGCAGTACTGGCAGGTGTAATGGTCGCGCTTGGCGACGTTGCGCCGGCTGAACGTGACCGCGGTGCTCGGCAGCCGGTCGTAGTGCGCCAGGCAGATGACCTCGGGGACCCGCAGCCGCAGCCGGGCGGACCGGATGCAGGGCTCGCCGTCGTCCGGCTCGCGCTCGGCCCAGTCGCTCCACGAAAGCAGCCGGTACTCCTCCGGATCGACCACCCGGGCCGCGTCGTTCCAGAGCAGGATCAGCGACCGGGCCACGGTCGTGACGTGGACCGGCTGCCATTGCCGGTTCAAGACAAGCGTCGGTTGGTCCAGCACGTTGGTCGTCATCATCGCCTCCATCTCCAGGAAACGGTGAGGGTGTCCGGCGGGAGTTGAACCCGGCGCCTTGAGATCCACAATCTCATGTGCTTCCGTTACACCACGGACACCATCAATCAAGACCGGCCCAGTTTCACATCAGGCCGGAGCGGAAGGGGCGGGAGTCGAACCCGCAAGGCTCATCGCTCACCCGCTTTCCAGGCGGGTCCCGTCACCAATCGGGTAGCCCTTCCCGACTCGCAGACACCAGACAAATCCAGTGGTCCCGGGTGGACTCGAACCACCGCTCTTCCCCACGTCAAAGGGACGTCTTCGCCGCTAGACGACGGGACCTCGACTGCACGCTCAACGATGCCCCGGCCAGGACTCGAACCCGGAACACCTCGTTAGAAGCGAGGCATGATCATCCGTTTCACCACCGGGGCCGTCGAATCGCTGCTACGTCGATGCCCCGACCAGGACTCGAACCCGGGACTCCTCGTTAGGACCGAGGCGTGATCGTCCTCTTCACCATCAGGGCAATCGAGCGGAAGGCAAGGGATTCGAACCCTCATTCCCCGGAGGGAAACCGCGTTAGCAGTGCGGCCCGGCCAACCGTATCCGGCTACCTTCCAGTCAGATCACGATCGAGAGCGGACCGAGTGGACCACCGGGGAGTCGAACCCCGATCTCCTGGTTGCAAGCCAGGCGTCTTTCCGTTGGACCAGCAGCCCATTGCCATCAAAACGCCGAGGGTCCGCCCGAGAATCGAACTCGGTCCCCCTTCTTACAAGGAGGGATGCCGCCGGCGCACTCGCGGACCGTCCGCTTGCTGAGTGACCGAAGGTGCTCTGCCCGGGAATCGAGGCCGGTCCGCGCGCTACCAGGGCGGAGTGCCGCTCTGGCGTACGCGGAAGACCGTACGTGATCGCCGAGTCGTCCCGGAGGGAATCGAACCCCCGTTTCCTCTTTGTAAGAGAGGTGTCGTCGCCATTGGACCACGGGACGTCGAGCGTCTAATGTCTGCCAGTAGCACGGGTGGGAGTCGAACCCACAGACATCAGGCTCTCGACCTGATCGCTATGCCAGTTCGCGTACCGTGCCATCGAGTCGCATCACTTCATTCGACTGACCGCGTCTATGCGGCGCCCTGGCAGCCTGCACGGTTTCCGAAGTTAGAAACCCGACGGGGAATCGGCAACGCCGCGCAATGTCTCCAGGCCCCGGTATCGAGACCCGGGTCGGTCGTCCTTGAGGGGGGTCCTGCCGGTAGACGACGGGGCCATGGCCGAAGTGGGTGGTGAAGGAGTCGAACCTCGTGCCTACCGCCTCACAAGTTGAAGGCAACGGCTTTACAGGCCGCCGTGAGGAGCACCACCCGCCGGTATTGAACTGGCACGAGTGGGAGTCGAACCCACAGTTCACCAAGGTTTGAGCTTGGTCGCTTTGCCGGTTTGCGTACCGTGCCGTGCGATTTGGGACGCCGTAATGTGTCCGTTGCCGGTCCCGAGCACCAGCCAGCCAACCTGCGGAGTACCAGGCCCCGGTATCGAGCCGGGCGTGCCGGCTTTATGAGAGCCGGTCGGGCACCTGCCGCGCCTGGTAGTGGACGCCGCTCGCGCGTCACATCCGACTGGCCGCCGACGCACGCGGCACGAGCGCCCCCGATGGGATTTGAACCCACGATCTCCACCTTGACAGGGTGGCGAGCACTCCGGGCTGCTCTGCGAGGGCGTTAGCCGAAATCCTTGATTTCAAAGAACCTTTGCCGTTTTACGAATTCCACGAATTGCCATGGGTCAGTCGATTGCATTTCCATTGTCGCTGAATATGTGTACCGAAATGGATGCGAGATCGACACCCTCTCTGCCTCGCCTCGTGTATGAAACGACAAGGCCCGGCGCTTTTGACACCGGGCCTTGAGATTCCGCGAGGGCTTCAGGACAGGCCGGGCGTCAACAGCGATGGGGATACAGCGGGCGATTACTCGCCGAACGATCGGCGGATCGCATCGCTTCCCGATCCGGATGTCGCCGTAAACACCAGCCGCTCATCTCTGCCTCGCTCTCAAGGCCCTGATCCAGTCCGTCACAATCGCGTCGTACATCTGAGAGACGCTCGTCCCGTCCTGGGTGTTCGCGCCGGAGTTCGGATTTCTCGCAGGATGTCGGTATCAAGCGGTGACCTGATCACCGAGGATAGGCCGCCAAGGCTCTTGCCGCCGGTGTCGCATGGCGTCCGCAACGATCTCGTCCATCTCCTCGGCAGCATCCCGCCACACACCCAGCAGCGGGTCGGGCGATGCGCCGGTTAGCGGCGGCTTCGGCTCTGGCCGTGCCTGGTTGATCGCACGAAGCAGCAGACGAGCAGCCTCGGCCATTGCGTCATCGACGGACGCGAACTGGCCGTTATGCACCGCCGCTTGGATAGAGCTTTCCAGATCGTGGGGTAGGTGGATCGTCATGCGTGAATGTCTCCTTCAGGTTCCACGCTATCACGCACGCCCCGTTTTGCCAAGCGGTTTCGGCAGGTGAGGAGCACTCCGGCGTCGCGGGCGTTCTGCCCTCATCCGTTGGTCACCGACATTCGATAGAGCAGAAAGTAGAGAGAAGAAAGTAGACCGCAGGAGTGGGGACTCCTGCTCTGTTGCGGCGGGGCCGCATTCGAAAGTCGAGAAAGTAGAGAGTAGACCGCAGGAGTGGGGACTCCTGCTCTGTTGCGGCGAGCCGCAACTGGCTCAGGAGGGATTCGAACCCTCAGCATCTCTCGTTCTGAGCGAGAGTGGTCTGCCGGTTGCCTACCGAGCCGATGGAACTGCCACTGCTCACAGGGTTGTGGGGCGTGAGCGGATCCGATGTTTCGCGGGCGCGGGTCACGGGCCCGCGGCTGTTTTACTCAGGGTGGGACTCGAACCCACAAACACCCGGGTTTAAGGCGGGCCGCTTTGCCGGTTTGCGTACCTGAGCGCAGAGGCGGAAGCCGTGGGACTTGAACCCACAAGCGGCCGTGGCCGCCACCTGTTTTCAAGACAGGCTCCTCGTCCGGTCGGTCGGCTTCCGTCGCGGTCAGTTCAGTTCCGGGGGCTGGAATCGAACCAGCGGCCTCCACGTTCAGAGCGTGGTGTCACTACCAGCAGCAACTGCCCCGGAGTCATTGATTCGGGAAGGAGGATTCGAACCTCCACCACCTGATTCAAAGTCAGGCAGCCTGCCGGTTAGCCGATTCCCGAGTGCGAGTTTTGTCGCCAACGGCGACAAAACTAGAGCAGGAGTGCGTGGAGAGAATAAAGGAGAGCCGAAAGCGCTACGACGCACTCCTGCGGTCTACTCTCAATTCACTGCTCGCAAAGCGGGATCGGGGATTCGAACCCCGGTCGCCTGGTTGGAAGCCAGGAGTCGTGCCGCTGGACCAATCCCGCGTTTCACGTCGTGCAAAGAGGCGGAAGGAGAGGGAGTCGAACCCCCAAGGCTCATCGCTCGCCCGGTTTCGAGCCGGGTGCCGTCGCCGGTCGGCTTGCCCTTCCTTGATGGGACGATTCGACTTGAAGCATTGTCGATTTCTCGATTCGAGCACCGGCGGGAGGAGTCGAACCTCCAATCTTCGCCTTAACAGGGCGCTGCCTTGCCGTTTGGCCACACCGGTATTGAACGAACAGCGGGACGAAAGTCGAGCTCGGAGAATTCGCCGCCGGATCGAGGCCGGGCCTGTGGTGCGTCCGGCTCGGCTGTGCCGTCACTCCTCTACAGAGTTTGCCGCGACTGGCGGCGAAAAATCGGGATGGCCGGATTCGAACCGGCGGTCTCCTGCTCCCGAAGCAGGCGGATTGAGCCAGGCTTTCCTACATCCCGTCTTCAAGTGCCCAGCGGGAATCGAACCCGCGCTTCCGCCATGGCAAGGCAGTAGGCTACCGCTACATCATGGGCACACGCCACCGAAGCCGAATTGTCAAGGAGACCGAGAGCATCGGGTGGGACTCGAACCCACGTCGCCGCATTACGGGTGCGGAGTCTTCGCCGCTAGACGACCGATGCGATTCGTTGCTGGGAATGGGACCAGAGGGGCTCGAACCCTCACATTTCTGGTTAAGAGCCAGGTGCTCTGCCGCTAGAGCTTTGGTCCCTTCGAGTCTTGGCTATGAACCGAGTCGGCCCGGAAGGAGTCGAACCTTCGTCTTCCGGTTATCAGCCGAGCGCTCTGCCCTTGAGCTACGGGCCGATCTGGTTGGTCGACCTGCGTGGCCGGCGCCGGGGAGTCGAGACTGTCATCGCTTTCGTACCCGGAGAGCGCTTTGCCCTGGGTCAAGCGCCAGTGGGGCCGGAGGGACTTGAACCCTCACCTCCCGGCTTAAAAGGCCGATATGCTGCCGTTACACCACGACCCCGGGTCGGATTCGCTCGGAGCCGGCGTTTGCATCGAGTCGTCATCGCGAACACCTCCCGTGGGGACGGCCAGAAAAGGACAGGCTGCCGCCTGCGCCCAGTGCAGGCGGATTGCCACGCGTTTCTACGCCCTGCCGGATAGCCCGTGAGGGAGTCGAACCCTCCTCGCCGCCTTGAAAGGGCGGAATCCTCGAACCGATAGACGAACGGGCCAAAGCCTGCCGGTCGACCAGGAACTGCGCGAACGCGTGCCGCTGGACCGCATGAGAGCGGGCGGGCGTGCTTCGGCGACCCTGACGACCAAGTTCTATTCCTGGACTTTTCGACCCCGACGCGGCCGAGAAGTGGGTCGGGTGGCGCTCGAATCCACGTCTGCGGCTTTTCAGACCGCTGCTAGACCATCTCAGCTACCGACCCAGGAAAACAACAAGGCCCGGCGTTTATTCACGCCGGGCCTTGAGACTCCACGCGGAAGTGCAAGAAAGGCCCGGCGTCAACAGCGTTGGGGATAAAACGGTAACCGACTCGCCGAGCGATCGGCGGACCGATTTCCGTGTTCGCGACCCGTATTAAACAGCCAACATCCGGCAATCATCGCAGCCTCAACGCATTGTTTTGTGTTTGTGCTGCCAAGCGTATGGATTCGCTCACCGCGATAACTCATGCTTGGCTCACACCAAGAAAGACGCACGACCCGCTCTGGATGTTCGCGCCGCGGTCGAAGTTTTTTTGCAACAGACCGCCAGGTGCGCGAGCGCGCTGGTCATCGGGTCGGCCGGTGCGCGATCCTGGCGGCACGGACGACGGTTACTTTCCGGTGCGCGCGTTTGCCTTTTGCAGCATCTCGTAGAAGTTCTCCGCGTCGGTCGCGCCGGCTTTCGGAGCGGGGGTATTATCAAGTTTGACCTCGGCCAGGATCTGGTCGCGTGTCTGGTCGAGGATCGTGAAAAGCTGCGTGTAGATCTGACGCTGTCTGGGTGTGGTCGCCGGCCCGAATCTCAGGTTGTGGGCGTGCATGAACCCGAGCAGGTTGCCGATCATCGTGTTCTCGACTTTTCGCAGCTCCAGGATCGCCGGGCCGAGATTTGGCTTCTTGAGCAGTCCGAGCAACGATTCGCAGGTGGTGATGAATCTGATGGCTTCCGATTGATCGTGCGGGTCCTTGAGCGGCTGTGCGTCGACCTTGGCGCGAAGCTCGCTCACGAAGCGGGCGGCTTCTTGGAGGATTCTCGGCGAAAGCTCACCCTCGTCGGCTTCGGCTTTCAGTCGCGCAACCAGGTCGTCGAACGTTTTCTTGTCGCTGGCGAATCGCTCCTCTTCGAAGACGTCGGACCATTTCACGGCGGAGCGCAGGTCATCCAGCATCAGCGTGACGCGATCAGAGGCGCTCAGGAACGGGATGTCGGCAACCACATTCGCCGGGATCGGGGCCTTGGCGGCGCGCAGTGCCGAACGCCCCAGGCGAGGGTCGCTCAAATCGACGACGGCGGCATTCAAAGCATCGCCGTTGTCGATGTCGCGCTGGCTTGGGCTATCCCTGAGTTGTTTCTGGCGAGCGTCGAAGAGCGCGCGGTTCTTGGCGATCCGATCATCGCGCCGCGCGGCGTATCGCCTGGCCGATTCGATCGTGATGGTGGCCACGTAGTCGTTGAACCTGATCGCGGTATCCATGTCGATACTGTTGGCCTTGGCGGTATTGAGGTTGTAGAGTCCCGCGCCCATCGCATAAAAACCGGCGCCTTGCAGCGCGGAGCCTTCCGCGTCCTGCACGCCCCATCCCATCCACCCCCAGCCGTCAAAACCCCACTGGGCGCTGGCATCGGCGCCCATCATCGAGAACGCCATGACCGACGCCACTAACACTCGCGGAAAACGGTGCATCAGAAACCTCCCAGAGCCAGAGCGAATGCGCTGGCGGTCCACGGTAAGATTCGACTGGAAACTCGAAGTAATTCGCGTCGTGACCAGCGTGACGTCGCTTGCGGAACGGCTTATCCCACCGGACGCACCGCGCATGTAAAGCAGAGTGGAGCCGGCGGCCACGACCTGAGTCGACGTTAACCGCCTCGGGCGCAGTCGGCAAGTGACTGATGCAATCACGGCGTGTTTCCACCGCTCTCGAAGAGGCGAAAGTACCGCTGGCGATTGAAGTCGCGCGCGCCTCTGCGCGGCGAGCTCTGGCGATCGACGCCGGCGCTGCAAGTCGTCGAAGTGGTGGAACCGTTGCATGCAGCGGCCGGAGTCGGTTAATTTCGCGTCAAGGGCAGATTCGTGGATTGTCGCCGCGCGCTGATCGAGCCGGCGGCACTTGAGCGTTTTGACGGTCAACTGGATACCCTCGATGTCGCGATGCCTGGAAAACCACCTCACGTTTCGGTCGCTCCACGAGAGCGGGTCGGTGAGCCTGCGCGAGTACCGCTGCCACGCAGGCCGTGGAGGACCCGCGGCCGAGGAATATTCGGGCACCAACCACATCGTCCTCATGCGGCACGGCGCGTTTTGCAAGCACTTCGGCCGGCGCAGCATGACCGCCGACGTCAATCAGGCTGTGTTCTTCTCGCAAGGATCGACGTACCGCGTCAGCCATCCGGCCGACTGCGGCGATCTCGGCACGGTGTTTTCGCTCGCACCGCACGTGCTCTACGACATCGTCCGCGAGCTTGATCCCGCGATCGAAGACCGACCGGAACTGCCGTTTCGCTTCGTCACGGGCCCCTGCACTGCTCGGGTCTTCCGGCGGCACCGCGAGCTTCTGGAAGGGCTGCAAGCCGCGTCGTGCGCGCCTGTCGACCCGCTGTGGGCAGACGTGACGGCGCTCGAGCTCATCGCCGCCGTGCTCGAAGCCGCATTCGCGCGGCACGCGCCAACGCGCACGCGGCGGCGAGACGGCACGGATGCCGCGCACGTGGACCACGTCGAGGCCGCGAAGTCCTACCTGGCGAGCCAGATCGGTGAACGCGTCAATCTGGAACAGCTTGCGCGCGCCGTGCACGCATCGCCCTTTCATCTGGCCCGGGTCTTTCAGCAGCGAACCGGTGTGCCGGTGCATCGTTACCTGACTGAGCTTCGCCTTCGGACCGCGCTCGAGCGCCTGGCCGCCGGCGCGAACGATCTGACCTTGCTCGCGCTTGAACTCGGGTTTTCCAGCCACAGCCACTTCACGAGCGCCTTCCGGGGCGAATTTGGCTGCACGCCCTCGCGTGCGCGCCAGTGCTCCAATCCCCGAGAGGTCCGCGAACTGAGCAAGAATTTGAAAGTCTGACCCGACCCGCGGGCCTAGGATGTCGTCATGAGAATCGCCGTGATCGTCGCGGCGAATGCTGGGCCCGTTTCGTGATCTGATGTGGAGGAGATCTCATGACGACCAAGAAGTGCCCGGTCTGCGACTGGGAAATCAAGGATGGCGGCATCTCGGCCAAGGTTGGAGAGCGCGAGATCAAGGTTTGCTGCGATGAGTGCGCAAAAGGTGAAAGAAAATCCCGCGAAATTTGCGGGGACGGCCAAGTGATTTCGTGATCGGTCAATCTGCTTCGGACCGCTCGAACGCGGGGCTTTCGGCCGCCTGAACTGGGGCGACCCTCCGGTGGCCGAAGACCCCCGCGCCATCGCCTGGACGCTCAGACGGAGGGCATTAAGGACGTGCCCAGCTTCGGCAAGCGCGACGGCCTCCACGGCGTCCAGATCATCACCGGCCCCACTTCGGTTCTGCTAAGGCTGGAACTCCTCGATGAGCGGGTCGAGGACTTCGAGGTCGTCGGGTACACAACCGAGGGGCCGTACCGCGACCCGACCCCCGACGTCGTGCGGACTCGGGTACTGGAGGGCACCGACGAAGCGAACAGCGAGTTCGGCACCTCATACCACCCTCGGCTCGCCCGGTACGCGGTCGAGGATTACAACGACGAGTGCTTCCTGCTCCGCCGGGCCGCCTATTGCATCGTGGCGCGGCTGGCCCAAGTCGGTGAGAGCGGGTACGAGGGACAATCGTAGCGGTGTCCGCAGCTCGGGAAGTTGGCTGTGTCGGGATCCGGGTAGCGGATGTCGACCGTCATCCGGCGACGGAGCTGGTTCTGTAGCGCAGTCGCAGGCTCGTTTTCTGCAAGCAGCCAGCGGTCTTCGAAGATCAGGTTCATGAGCAAAGGCAACACGAAGCGGTCGAGTTCTTCGTCGAGACTGAATCGGTCGTGATACATCCTGGCCGGATCGCCGTTGATGTCGGGATCATTGAAGACCTTTTCCTCTCCCGCACCCAATTCGCTCTGAACTCGGTTGCGGAGGATTGAGCTCATACCACCGGACCGGGCGTTGCGAGGACCGTCCACGCCCGGCCCGACGGCGGTACTGGGCGACCCTGGGGCGGCATTCACGTCGCGAGCGAAGTTGTTTCGATTCGCGCGGCGATTGCGCGCGATCGAGCTCAGGCCGCGAAGGTCCGGCGAGCCGGCGTCGACCGGAGCGGCACTCACGGGAGGCGAGGCCAGCGCTTCGATCGAGAACGGATTGGGCGGCGGTGCGGCCGATGATAAGTCCGGAATCGCCGGGGCTGAGGGGTCGGGAGCTGGCAGCGGAACGGCCGGTTCCGGAAGCGGCGGTTGACCGAGTTGCTGCCGCGCAGGATTCGTCCGGAGGCTCATCACCCGAGCTTTGCAATCGCGCGACTGCGAGCGAATCGCGCGTGGAAAGTGCGGCCGGCGCTGTGGTGTTCGCCCGGCTCTGGTGTGCATACTCGGCGGTCGTGACGCAGCCTGATACCGTCAACGCCGACAGCGACAGGATTGAGGCCCGCCTGAGGCTCCCGCCAGCAAACGCGGGCGTAAGCCTTATCTGGTAGTCATCGGCAGCGCAAGCCACAATCGTTACCTGATCCGCAGATTCTCGGTCATCGGAGGACGGGCGAATGCGGCGATTGAACTTGTACTACCTCTTGATCTTCATCCCGGTCGCCGTGTGGCTGAGCTGGACTCGGGCAGACCCGCTGTTGATTTTCGCGACGGCCGCGCTCACGGTCGTTCCACTCTCGAAAATGGTGGGTAGCTCGACCGAGACGCTGGGGTATTTCCTTGGTCCCACACTCGGCGGGCTGCTGAATGCATCGATGGGGAATGCGCCTGAGCTGATCATCGGAGTATTTGCACTCAAAAACGGTCTGATCACGGTCGTCAAGGCCTCGCTGACCGGGTCCATTCTGGGCAACCTGCTGCTCACGTTGGGGTTAGCCATTTTCGCCGGAGGCATGCGCTATCCCAAGCAGAATTTCAACGTCCAGGCAGCCCGGATTTCCATGTCGATGATGTTCCTGGCGGTTGCCGGGTTGATGGTGCCGGCCCTGTTTCACTTCTCTTCAGTGAGCGCCGAGCACGAAATCAGTCTTCAAATCGCGGCGATCCTGCTCGTCGTCTACGTCCTGAGCTTGGTTTTCACGCTGGTGACACACCGCAAGCTCTTTGAGATCGCCCAGCCGGCCGAGCTGGACGTGGCGAAGACGCATTCCTGGAAGACCGCGCTGGGCGTGCTCACGGTGGCAACGCTCGCACTGGCATTCATGAGCGAAATCCTCACTGATGCGCTCGAGCCGGCCACCAAGCAGCTTGGCATCAACGAGGTGTTCGCCGGCATCATCTTGCTGGCTTCGGTCAGCAATATTTCCAGCATCATGAACGCTGTCGTCTTCGCCTGGAAAAACCAGATGGACCTGGCGGTGAGCAGCGTGATCGGCGCGGCCACCCAGATCGCGCTCCTGGTGGCCCCCGCGCTGGTATTTGCCAGCCTCTTCCTGGTCACACCGATGGATTTGCTTTTCAACCGGCTCGAGCTCGTCGCGCTCACGATCGCCGTTTTCATCACGAGGAACGTCACCATCGACGGCGAATCGGACTGGCTGGAGGGCGCGACGCTGATCGCGGTCTACGTGATGCTCGGCATCGGCTTTTATTATGCCGGCTAGCCGGGTGCCGAAAGTGACGATCGGCACACCGGCCCGCCGCTCATCTTGGCCGGGTCAAACGACGTCTGAGCGCTGGTCTTGCACGATCTTGATCCTTCCCGGGGGATCACGGCGAACGACCGCGGCGCCGCGGGTTAGAAGAATCGCCGGCCGCCCGAGCGGCGACTCCGCAGCGTGGCTTCGGAGAGTCGGTCCGGTTCGCCGCGCGGCGGGGCCTGGAGCGGGACGGCCCAGTTGCGAGATCGCCGCGTCCAGCAAGGCCTGAGACGCCGACGCGACGGCACCCGACCCGATCTCGCCGGTCGGCTTTGCCGAGCCGCTGGTGGCCGTCGCGGGGCTCGTCCCCTGGGTGAAGGCCACGTAGTCGAAGTTGCTGAAGAGATCGCCTTCGCTCAAATTGGAGACGGTTCCGGGGTACCAGTTCCCATTGGCGTCAGGTCTGCCGCCGGCGGGTCCCCACGGATTGCCCAGGGTGAAGGAATAAGCGCCGTCGTTGTCTTGAGCGCCGATCAGGGCGTACATATGGTTGCCGCAGACCTGCCCGTTCGTGCCGTTGCCATTGGAGCCCAAGGTCACGAGCTGGCCGCTTTCAAAGGCCTGGTAGATCTGCGAGGCAAGGTGGTTTTCCGAAGTCACGGTTCCGTTCGATTCAATCACCCCGAAAATACTATGATAGAAGCTCGTATCCCACACACTGCGCCCGGTGATCTCGGCCAGCGGTCCCTGGGAGAAACCGCCCTGGTTCAGGTTGGCGTAATTGTTGCTGCCGAAGAGCTCGGCATATGCCTTTTCCGCCAGCGCCGCCCACAGGATCCCGCCCGGTGCCACATGAGTGTATGCGCCGCCGCCGTCAGGTAGCTCGTCATTAACCGTCACGTAGGTTGGCTTGCTTCCCGTGTAGAATCGGACGGTCCAGACGCCGTTGCCCTCGGCGTGGAACATGCCCTCGACCAGGGACGGAGTTTTCAGCGCGGCTTCTTCGAGCGACGCCATCAACCAGCAGTCGCCCAGAGCGCCTTGGTACACGTCCGTGTAGCTCGGGCCGCCGCTGCCGAACAGGACGCCGCTCGTGGGCGCATAGGCGTAGCCCGCGAGGGGATAATCGCCTCCCAGGTACCATTTGTTGACCAGCTCTTGAAACTGGGTGGCCGAGCTTCCGAGATAGTTATTCGCGGTGGTGGCAGCAAACAAGTTGCCGAGGGGGGAGCTGACGGCCACGCCGCCCTTGCCCAGGGAGAGGTAGGTGGCATTGCCCGGGTCGCCGTTGACCACTTTGCTTGCCAGGTTGCTGACGTCCGCGGGCATCTTCAAGCACGCAGAATCGTCGACGATCGTCTTCAGCCACTGCATTTCCGGCGTGGTGAGGCCACCCTGGCTGAAGACGCTGCCCTTGCCGGTCCCATTGTGGTACGTGATGATGGGCGGCACTTCGGCCACCGCGGTGCCGAGCAGCCCGAGCATGTCGTCATAGGTCACGGATCCGTCGCGCTGGAAGTCTGATACGGCCTGGCCCAGCACGGTGGGTTCGTTGGGGTCGGCTGTGGCCGCCGCGCCATTGATCTGCACCTTGGTGAGTAGTGCGGTGTTGTCACCCGCCAGCGGGTTCACGCCTTTGAACTCGATGATATGCACGCCCGTTCCTGTCACGGTGAAATTCATGCTGTGGTAGGCGGTGTAGCCGGTGGTCGCGGGCACGACCAGGTCCACCAGGGTGCTGTCCACCCAGACTTCAAAGGCTTGAAAGCTGGACTGAACGTTTTGCCGCTGGGCAGCCTGGAACGAGATGGAGTAGGTGCCTTGCGAAAGCTCGAACGTTTGCGACACGGTGCCGGTTTTTTGCAGGAAGGCGACCTGGGTTCCGGCGGCGACGGCGGGGTTACCGGCGGTGAAGCTGCTGGCATTGCCGCTGGCCCCTGCCTGCCCGAGGAAGACCCACGGCGAGCCGGTCGGGTTGTAGGAGTAATCATTGGGAGCGGCCTTGGTCTGGGCCGGCGCGGCGAAATTACCGTCGCTGAAGGTATCCACCGGCAGATTGATGGGCAGAACCGGCAGATGAATCGGCAGGCCTGTCAAAGTCATCATCGTCCGCGTTTCCAAGGACTCGACGCGGAAGGACGCGCTGCGGCTGCCTGGGCGGGAGGCGCGACGCGACTGCGAGTTGCCACGAAGAGCTCGTTCCAGCGCGCGTTTCATGGAGATTTCCTTGCTGCCGGGCAGCATTCGCGGTTTCAATTGCGGGGCAGGACTCGTTTCCCCTCCGCGCTCTTGTACGGAGGGCGTGACACGGAATGCGTCTGATCTCAGACGGGCTGGTACAATGGCCCTCCGCTCCCCAATCGAGGAAATGGCATCGACACTCGAGACCTCAAATAGCTGCGTGGAACTCCTGCGGGGCCCGCTGCTCGAAAACTCGCGATCGCCCGGGAGGTGATCGGATGAACCGCGACGAGCTGGACCAGCGCCTCAGCCGGATGTCGACCATGTGGACGATGGTCATCCAGGCGCATGGCAGCGAGGCTGCCGCGGCCAATGCGGCGCTCGCGGGACTGGCACAGCGGTATTCGGCGGTTGTCTACCGCTACCTCCTGGGGGCCGTCCGCGATCCGGATACCGCCGCCGAGCTCTCGCAAGAGTTTGCGATTCGCATCCTGCAAGGTGCCTTCCGCCGTGCCGACCCCGGCCGCGGGCGGTTCCGCGATTATCTGAAGACCGCCTTGATTCATCTGGTCAACGACTACCACAGGGCGCGCCAAGCCCGCCCGATGCCGCTGCCGGCAGATGTTCCCGCCAGTGCCGAGCCCGCCGGCCCAGACGCCGAGGTGGACTTCCTCGATACGTGGCGCGCCGAGCTGCTGGACCGAACCTGGAAGGCGCTCGAGGCCGCCCAGCCGACTTACTACGCCGTGCTGCGGTTCCGCGTCGAGAACCCCGATAGCCCCTCACCGGAGATGGCCGAACGACTGGGTGCCCGGCTCGGCACTGCAATGCGGCCTGATCAAGTGCGCAAGAGCGCTGCAGCGGTCGCACTCGAGGTTTGCCGAATTGCTGGTCGACGAGGTTGCGACGTCGCTGGGGAACCCGTCGCACGACGAGCTGGCCGACGAGCTGCGTGCGCTCGATTTACTCAAGTACTGCCGTTCCGCCCTGGAGCGACGAGCTTGACCGGGTCGGGCGCTGACCGGCGCCAAGGTCAGGGACCGCGTCGGAGCGAGCCGGAGTCGCGCGGACTGGCGAGCTCCAACGGCGCGGCCCACGCCTTGAAATCGTCACGCGCTCGCAGCACGTCAAAGCTCGCGTCCTTGCCGAACGCGGCCAGGCGATCCGGGTCCTTGAAATAACCCGCTGTCTGGGCAAGTGCGAGCAATGCCACCGCCCGCGCGGCGTAGCGATCGGCGGATGCTGCTGCTGCGGCTCGATCCGCCCCGGCGTCCTGGAGGCAAGCCTTCGCGGTTGCGGCATAAACGCCGGCCGAACGATACAGGTCGGCTGCCGTTGCCGACCTGGCCCCGGCCACTTCCTCGAGCGCGGCGGCGGCCCGCTCGTGCTCGCCCAGGCGCAACAGCGCCCGAGCCCGCGAGAGCCGCGCCCGAGCGCGGTCCTCGCCCTCGCAAAGCGGGATGGCCTTGTCCCAGTCGCGGATGGCCTCGGCCGTCTGCCCGAGGCCGTCGTATGCGTCGCCACGTCCCCGATACGCGGCGCCCAGGAATTGCCGCCCCTCGGCGTGCGAAGCGTGGTGCCCGAGCGCGGTCTTCAGCGTGTCGATTGCCTTATCGTAGTGCGCGACGACGTCGCGGGGATTCCGCGATCGCGCCAGGGCCTTTGCCTGAAAACTGTAGGCGCCGCCCAGGTCAAACTGAAACTCAAGCACATCTGGATGCGCCGCGACAAGCCGTTCCAGGATTTCGCATGCCTTGGAATAGCTCGCCTCGGCCTGGGCCTGTCGCGACGTCTCAAGATAGAGCTCTCCAAGGTCGAGATAAACCCTGACCAGACTGTGCTCGTATTCGGGGACCTCGGGGTGTTCGCGTGTCACCGCGTCCAGAGTCTCCACAGCCTTGCGCAGGCTTTCCTCCGACCGGATCACGTCTTTCCGTGCGGTGTAGTAGATGACTGCCACCTCGTGGTAACAGCCGGCCAGGGCGATGCGGTAGGGGCCGTTTCGGGGTGTTCCTTCGCCAGCTCCTGATAGATCGCGCGGGCATCCTCGATCGCCGTCGTCGCACTGTCCATTTCTCCGCTTTGCCGGGCCACGACCGCGAGGTCATGATGGCTTTCGGCCAGGTCGCTACGAAAGGTGAGCCGCTCCGGGTGTTCCCGCGCCAGCGCTTTCCGCAAGTCGATCGCCTCGCGGAGTAGAGCCGCGGCCTCTGCCAGCGCACCCTCATTCACGGCCAAGGCGCTTGCGCTTTGATCGTCGCTGCGAGCTCCTTGCGGTGATCGGCGACCTCGGGCTGGTCGCGCACGAGATCGGCGAGAACCGTTCGCGAGCGCGCATACGCTCGTCTGGCTTCATCGCTGCGACCCGAGTTGCTGCAGGCGGCCCCGAGACTGTACCAGGTGTGCCCGAGGTGCTCGCGGTACGCTCCGCTCGTCGGGAGCCGGCGGACCACGTCTTCCCAGAGAGGCAGGACATTGCGGAACTGTTCCGCGGCTCGGTCCATCTGGCCGATCTCGCCCAAGAGGCCGCCGAGGTTGGTGCGGCTGGTGGCCAGGTCGGCGCGGTAGGCAGGCTCGTCCGGATGCGCGCGGTCCAGCTCCTCCTGGATCGCGATCGCCTGGCCCAGGAGCTGGATCGCGTCGGTCTTGGATCGAGATTTTCGTTTGAACTGTGAAAGCGCCTGGTAGGCTCGACCGAGGTCGACTCGGGCGCCTGGGTCCTGGCCGCGCTCGCGCACGAACCGCTCGTAAAACTCCACGGCGGTTTGCAACAGTCCCTCCCGCAGCGGCGCCATGCGGGGAACGTTCAAGAGCTGCTCCTCGCTGACCCTGGTGTAGAAGCGGTCCACGGCGTCGAGGGCCATGCGGAAGTTGGCCTCAGCCTGCTTCTGGGCGAGCTTGGCCGATTCCTTCTGGGCATCCGCGCTGCGCGCTCGCGCCGCAGCCGCGTGTTGTACGCGAGGATGACCGCCAGAAAGGCGACCGCCGCCGCGCCGCTGAGGCCAACCACCGCCGCGGCACCCGGTCGGCGCCGCGTCCACTTCGCGACCCGCTCCCATCTCGGCGTGGGACGAGCCTGGATCGGCTCTCCGGCCTGGAACCGCCGCAGATCATCGGCCAGGGCGCCGGCGGCCGAGTAGCGCCGTCCGGGTTCCTTCTCGAGGCATTTCAGGCAGATTGTTTCCAGGTCGCGTGGCACCTGCGGCTGGAGCCGGGAAGGGGGCACGGGATCCTGGGTCAGCAACTGCTGCACAGTTTCCTGCGGCGTGGCGCCGCGAAACGGAGGCCGGCCCGTCACCGTCTCATACAGGATCGAGCCCAGCGCATACACGTCGGTGGCCGGCCCCACCCGCTTGCCTTCTCCGCGGGCCTGCTCGGGCGCCATGTAGCTTGGCGTGCCGAGGATCGCCCCGCTTTGGGAGTGGCCCGACGGAACATCGAGCCATTTGGCGAGCCCGAAATCGGTGATCTTGGGTACACCCTCGGCCGTCATCAGCACGTTGGCCGGCTTCAGGTCGCGATGGACGATGCCGTTTTGATGGACATGCTCCATGGCCCGAGCCAGCGTCTCGGCCATTGCGGCTGCCTTGGCGGGAGAGAGCGGGCTTTCGACGAGCGCCTTCGCCAGGCTTCCCCCATCCACAAACTCGAGCGCGAGGTAGGGAAGGCCTTCCTGCTCGCCGACCTCGTAGATCGAGACAACATTGGGATGTTTGAGCCGGGCGGCGGTCTCGGCCTCGACGCGGAAGCGCGAGCGCTCGCTCCAGCCGGCGTGCGCGCCGGCCAGCACGATCTTGAGGGCGACGTCGCGGCCGAGGCTTTCTTGCCGTGCGCGGTAGACCACGCCCATGCCGCCCCGGCCCAGCTCTCCCAGGATCGCGTAGCCGGCGATCCGCGGAGTCTCGACGCGCAGACGGACGCGCGCCGGTCCGATCGTCGGCGCCGCGCTCGGGTGTCCCTGCTCCGGCACCGCCGCGTTCATTGTGTCCAGAGGCGGAGGAGGCAGCACATCCTCGAGATCGGCCCCGATCGCCGATTCCTCGGTCGCCATCGACGTCCCCGGTGCGCCGCAGACGGGGCAAACCGTGGTCGCGCAAGCCGCGTCATGAATACTGGACAGCTCGACTGCCCATTGATGCCCTGCGCGGCAGTCGAATTGAATTGATCGGGGCATGCGACGGTCCCCCGTGTGGTTCGTCCCTCGTAGCGCTCACCGCAAACACGGAAACTCGCTTCCTCGCGAGCATGGCCATTGGGTTCGCATTCTTCGGTTTGACACCTGGTCATGATCTACATTGCCGGAGCTGCCGTCCAGTCCTGAACCAACGGCGATGATCGAGAACCAGCCGTATCGAGAATCCTCCCGCGCCGAGCGGCGACGCCCTTGACGCGGACACGGTGTCATGCGGAAGCACATCGGCGATATACTTCCAGGGTACGAAGAGAACTGGCCGACCGACGACCGCCGGTTGATCGAGCATTGGCGAACGCAGAGCGCCATTCTGGCACCTTGATGCGAAATCGGCGTGTGGGAACAGGCGATCGGTCGAGGGCGATCGGGAGAACCGATTCGTGGAGAGCACCGCTCGCGAGGACTTCCGCCCGATCGAGGACCATCGCGACTACCTCAAGCTGCTCGTCCGGCTCCAGGTGGGCTCGCGCCTCCGCGCGAAGCTGGACGCCTCCGACGTCGTCCAGCAGGCGATCCTGCTGGCGCACGAGCGGCGGGACCAGTTCCGGGGCGGGACCGAAGGCGAGTGGCTGGCCTGGCTCCGCGCCATTCTGGGCAACGCCCTGGCGGCCGCGTTCCGCCGGTTCGATGCGCAGGCGCGCGATCCTGACCGGGAGCGATCCCTGGAGGCCGAGCTGGAGCGCTCCGCGTCGCGGCTGGAAGGCCTGCTGGCGGCCGACCAGACCTCCCCGAGCGAGCTGGCCGTCCGCGGCGAGGAGCTGCTGCGGCTGGCGCAGGCCCTGGCGCGTCTGCCGGAGGACCAGCGGCGGGTTGTGGAGCTGCACTACCTGAAAGGGCTTCCGGTGGCCGAAGTGGCAGAGCGGATCGGCCGCACGCGCCCGGCCGCCGTCGGCCTGCTCTTCCGCGGGCTGAAGCGGCTCCGCGAGCTGCTCTGCGAGCCGGGGAGTTCGGGCGATGGCGCATGACCTCACCGATGACACCGACCGCGAGGACCGGCGAAACCGGGTCCTGCTGGCGTACGTGGAGGCGCTCGAGGATGGCCGCGAGCCCGACCGCGGCCGGCTCCTGGCGGCGCACCCGGACCTCCGGCTCGACATGGAGGAATTCCTTGCCGGCCACGACGAGGTGGCGCGGCTGACGGCGCCCCTGCGCGCCGCGAGGGGGAGCGACGCTCACGGGCTGATCGGGGCGCCCGGCCGTGAGCCCGATGAACGCCCCGCGGGCCTCGGCGAGCTGGGCGACTTTCGGCTGCTGCGCGAGGTGGGCCGGGGCGGGATGGGGGTGGTCTACGAGGCCGAGCAGATCTCGCTGCGGAGACGGGTCGCGCTCAAGGTCCTGCCGTTCGCCGCCGCCATCGATCCGCGGCGCCTTCAGCGCTTCAAGACCGAGTCGCTCGCCGCGGCCCACGTGCAGCACGAAAAGATCGTGCCGGTGCATGCCGTCGGCTGCGAGCGCGGCGTCCACTATTACGCCATGCAGTTCATCGATGGGCAGAGCCTCGCCGCGCTGATCGCAGAATTGCGTGTGCTTCGCGACGAGCGGCGTGACGGTGCGGCCGTTACCGACTCGGCCGCCGGGCGCCCCGACTCGCCGTCGGGGAGCGCTGCGTCATCCGCCGCGACAACGATCTCGCGCGAGCGATCCGCGGACCGCCTCCGGTACTTTCGCCGCGTGGCCGGGCTGGGTCGACAGGCGGCGCTCGCGCTCGAACACGCCCACCAGGCGGGCATCGTGCATCGCGACGTCAAGCCGGGAAATCTGCTGCTGGACTTGCGCGGGCAGCTCTGGGTCACCGACTTTGGCCTGGCCCAGGTCACCGGCGACGCCGGGCTCACGATCTCGGGGGAAATGCTCGGCACGCTGCGCTACGCCAGCCCCGAGCAAGTCCTCGCCCGGCGCGGGATCGTCGATCACCGCAGCGACGTCTATTCGCTCGGCGCCACGCTCTACGAGCTGCTGACGCTCCGCCCCCCTTTTGACGGGCGCGATCGAAACGCCCTGATCCGTCAGATTGCCGACGACGAGCCCGCGTCGCCTCGCTCGCTGGAGCCGTCGATCCCCGTGGAACTGGAGACCATCGTGCTGAAGGCGCTCCGCAAGGACCCGGCGGACCGATACGCGACGGCGCAAGAAATGGCCGACGACATGCAGCGGTTCCTCGACGGACGGCCGATCGTCGCCCGCCCGCCGACCCCGTCGGAGCGGTTGCGGGCCTGGTCGCGGCGGCACCCTGCGATCGTCGGTTCCGGCGTGGCGGCGCTCATCCTCCTGTCGGCTGCGTCCTTAGTCAGCACGGCGATGGTCCGGCGCGAGCAGGCGAAGACGCTCGCCGAGCAGCGAAAGGCCGAAGCGGCCTACCGCCGGGAGCATCATCGCGCCCTTGAGGCCGAGGCGCGGTTCCGCCTCGCGCGTCGGGCCGTCGACGAGCTGATCCGGGCGAGCGAGGAGGAGCTTGCCCACCGGCCGGGCATGGAGGGGCTGCGCAAGCGGCTCCTCGGCAGTGCGCTGGCGTACTATCGCGAGTTCATCGCCGAGCGGCGGAGCGACCCGGATGCGCAGGCCGAGCTGCGCGACACCACGCGGCGGGTAGAGACGATCCTCGCCGACCTCGCGGTTATCCGCGCCGCCGGGCAGCTCTATCTTCTCATACAGCCGACCACCCTCGACGATCTACGGCTCGACGAGAGCCAGAGGTCGAAAGTGGCCGAGCTCTCCGCCCGTGCCGCCGCGCTGGACCGACGCCTTCGGTGACCCCGCCCGGCTCGCTTCCCCGTCGGAGCGCGTGCGGCTCGGCCTGGAGCAGGCCCGCGCCAACGAAGAGGAGGTCGACGCGATCCTGACGCCCCCGCAAAGCGTGCGGCTCCGCCAGATCGCCCTCCAGTCGGAGGGGCCGGCAGCATTTCGGGAGCCGGAGGTCGTCGAGGCGCTCGGACTGGCGCCCGGCCAGCGCGAGCGGATCCGCGCGATCGAGGACGAGGCCCTCTTTGGCCAGTTCCGCGAGGTGCAAGCGGGAAAGCCCCACGACGACGCCGGCAAGCCGGCGATCGGGCGCATCCTCGCCGTCCTCACCGCGGAGCAGGTGAAACGCTGGAACGAGCTGGCCGGCGATCCGATCCGGGGCCCGCTGAGCGCCTTCCCCATCCCGTTCCGCCCGCATCGCGAACCGCGGCGGGCGCCCCGCTGACGGCACGACCGAACGACAGGCGGACGAAGGGCTTACGGGCCTGCCACGAAAAACCGCACCTCAGGCGCGCTACACGCGTGCGCGGCTCGCATCTGTTACTGTTAGAGGCGTCGTCGGCAGCCGGATGGCTCCGCTGCGCGACCGATCAAGGCCCCTCATCTGCCGGCCGGTCGGCGCCTCGTGAGGTCACACCATGCGTCGAGCAGCTCTCCCGGCAAGAACGGCCTGCTTCTGCTCTGCAATCATCTTCGCTGGCACGGTGTTGCCGCTCTTGGGGGCCCCGGATGACGGAGACGCGAAGGGCAAGGCCGCCGACCGGGATCTCTTCGGACTGACCAGGGTCGTGCCGCTGCATATCGAGATCCCGGCGGACGAGTACGAGGCCATGCAGCCCCCTGCCCCGGCCGGCGCCCCGGGAGGCCCGCCGCCGGCCCCTCGGCCGAAGCAGCCGGGGCAGCGCGCGAGCGAGCGCAACCTCTTCGGCGTCGAGTTCCCCTGGGCGAGCGGGGCCGTCACGGCGGAGGGCAGGACGTTCCCGGGCGCCGGCCTGCGCTACACGGGAAACGCCTCCTACATGGCCTCGGCCTCGGGTCTGCAGCGTTCCTTCCTCGTTGAGCTGGACCGCACGGGCCACGCAGAGTTTCGCGGCCTGCATGCGGTGCAGCTCCAGAGTGGGGCACTCGACCCCACAAAGGCGCGTGAGGCCATCGCCTTGGCGCCTCTTCCGCGAGGCCGGAGTCCCCGCGCCGCGCACCGCTTTGGCCGAGGTGACGCTGAGCGTGCCCGGCGAGCATCAGAAGGCGTACCTCGGACTGTACACGCTCGTCGAGCCCGTGGACCGGGCGTTTTTGAAGGACCGCTTTGGCACCGACACGGGCCTTCTCTTGAAGCCGCAGGGGCTTCGGGGACTCGACTACCTCGGCGACGACTGGGAGAAGTACCGCGGCCCCTACCGGCCCCTGGCCGAGCCGATCCCCCACCAAGCGAGGCACTGATCGAGTTCGTCCGCCTGGTCCAGCGGGGCAGCGATGAGCAATTCCGCAAGGAGATCGCGTCGTATCTCGACGTGGACAGGTTCCTGCGATTCATGGCCGTGCAGGCCTTGATCTCGAACGCCGATGGCTTCTTCACGCTCGCGTACAACTACTCGCTGTACCTGGACCCGAAGACAAATCGGTTCGTCTTCATTCCGGGCGATCAGGAGCTCTCGTTCGCGAATTTCCTGATGATGGGGTCGGCCGATCAGCTCATGGACATGAGCCTCGCCCACCCGTACGGCGGCCAGAACCGCCTGGCCGACCGGCTGCTCGCCATCAAGGAAGTGAGCCAGGCCCATCAGAAGATCGTCAAGGATCTCGCGACGACCGTTTTTCGCAAGGATCGCCTGCTGGCCGATGTCGCGGCGTTCGAGGGCGCCACGAGGGCCATCCTCGAACGAGAGGCGGCGGCGCGGGCCGAGCGTGCGGAGCCGCCCGTGGGCTTCGGGCCGCCGGGGGCTGCCGCGGCCCCCGACCTGCGGACCTTCGCGGAGAGGCGGTCGCGCTCGATTGCCGATCAGCTCGCGGGGAAGAAGGACGGCTATCGCCCGCAATTCAACTTCGGTCCCCCGGGCGGGGGTGCCCCGCTGAAGCCGGTCGATGACAAGATGATCGGCGAGGTCGTGAAGGCGCCTCCTGGGTTCAAGGTAAGCCTGTTTGCGGCGCCGCCCTCGGTGGGCTATCCGGTGGCGGTGTCGGTCGCGCCGGATGGCGCGGTGTACGTGGCCGTGGACGAGCAGGGATCGCTGGGAAGGACGCCCGGGGGAGGCCGGGTCGTCCGCTGTATCGACCTCGATGGCGACGGCAGGGCCGACCGCGTGAATGTGTTTGCCAGGATGGAGCATCCGCGGGGCGTGATCGCGCAGGACGGGAAGGTCTGGGTCCTGCACCCGCCCTTGCTGAGCGTCTTCCGCGACGAGAACGGCGACGGCACGTCTGATCGGCAGGACGTGCTGGTCTCCGGGCTGACGACGAGCCTGATCGACGAGCGGGGCGGCGACCACACGACCAATGGCATCCGCATGGGGCTCGACGGCTGGATTTACATCGCCGTGGGCGATTACGGGTTTCACGGCGCCAAGGGGAAAGACGGGACGACGCTCTCGCAGCGAGGAGGCGGCATCCTGCCGCGTGCGGCCCGACGGTACCGAGCTGGAGGTGTTTGCCATCGGCCTGCGCAACCCGTTCGCCATCGCGATCGACCCCTTCTTGAACCTCTTCACGCGCGACAATACCAACGACGGCGCCGGCTGGGATGTGCGCGTGAGCCACCTGGTCCAGACCGCCGACTACGGTTATGCGCAGCGGTTCGCGAACTTCCCGGACGAGATCATGCCGACTCTCGGCGCCTACGGCCAGGGCGGCGGGACCGGCGCTCTGTCGCTCGACGACGAGCGCTGGCCCGAAGCCTACCGCGGCGCCCTCCTCACGGGCGACTGGGGCCGGAGCGAGGTCTACCGTCACGACCTGAAGCCCGCCGGCGCCTCGTTCCGCGCCAATCAGAGCGTCTTCCTCGCCATCCCCCGGCCGACCGGAATGGACGTGAGCGCCGACGGCCGGCTCTACGTGGCGAGCTGGCGCGGGGGCGAGGCGAGCGTTTACGTCGGCCCGCAGGTCGGATTCCTCGCGTGCGTCGCCCCCCCCGGCTGGAGCCCGCGAGCGCCCGTCGATCCGAAGGGGCTCAGCCTGGCCGAGCTCGTCGACGGCTTGTGCGGCCCGAGCGCCGCCGCGCGTTTCCACTGCCAGCGCGAGATCCTGCGCCGTGGCCCGTCGCCGGAGACGACCCGCGCGCTCACCGATCTCGCGTCGGGCGTGTCCAGCCCCCTGCCCGCGCGCGTTGCGGCCCTGTTCGCGCTCAAGCAGCTCGACGGCGCCCTATCGCACGGCGTCCTGCACAAGCTCGCCCGAGACGAGGCCGTCCGCGAGTTGCGCTGCGGGCGCTGGCCGACCGCAAGACGGAGCTGGACGGCGTCGAGGCCGCGCCGTTCCGCGCGGCGATCGAACATCCCTCGCCCCGCGTCCAGGCGCAGGCCGTGATCGCGCTCGGGCGACTTGGGAGACATCGCGGCGGCGCCACGTCATCATCCCCCTGACCTCGCGCCCCGAGGGCTCGCCGATGCCGACCTCGAGGCCGGTGAACGCCCAGCCCGACCCGGACCGGGCGGTGCCGCACCTGGCCGTTCGGGCACTGGTGTTGCTCCACGCAGTCGATGCCTGTCTGGACGCGATCGACGGACCGCATCGCGAGGGAGCGCCTCCGCGCCCTGAGGTCGCTGCACGATTCGAAGGCCGTGGAAGGACTCATCAAGAAGCTGCCCACGACCCGTTCCCCGCAGGCGCGCCGCGACATCCTGGCCACGCTGGTGCGGCTGTATCACCGCGAGGCCGATTATGACGGGAGCTGGTGGGGCATCCGGCCTGACACGTCCGGCCCGTACTTCGACCCGCGCGAGTGGGAGAGCAGCGGGCGGATCGCGTCGGTGCTCACGGCGGCCGTCAGCGACGGCGACGTCGAGACCGCGAGGTTCCTCCGCGGTGAATTCAGCCGGCGGCGTGTCCGACTGAAGGGCTTGCCGGCCGACACAACCAACGACCGTCCCACGGCCCAGGAGGAGATCCTCGTCCTCCTGGTGAAGGCCGACCCCAACAACCCCGACCAGATCGGCAACATGAGCTACGAAGCCGCGGCGCGGCGGGCACTCCAGGCCAAGGGAGACGCAGGACGAGGCAAAGCTCTCTTCGATGCGCAGTCGTGCCGCGCCTGCCACACCGACGCCGACGGCCAGACGCCCAAGGGGCCGCACCTCGTGGATATCGGCAAACGCTACAGCCCCGCCGAGCTCGTGGAGTCGATCCTGAAGCCGGGCGTGAAGATTGCACAGGGGTACGAGGCCTACAGCTTCGCGCTGGCGGACGGCCGGGTCTTCACGGGATTTGTCGTGAGCGACGGGGCCTCGACCGTGCAGGTCCGCGAGTCTTCGGGCGCCCTGCACGAGCTGAAGCGGTCGGAGATCGAGGCGCGGCGGCGACAGGAGACGTCGGCGATGCCGGAGGGGATCGCGGCGAGCCTGACGCCCGAGGGGCTGGCCGATCTGGTCAGCTACCTCCGCTCGTTGAGTCCGTGAATCCTTGCCGGTCGATGGGGAGTGGAGCGCTGTGATGACACGATTCTCATCGCGAATGATTCCGGCGGCCGTCCTGCTGCTGGCGGGCCCGACGCTGGCGCAGACGCAGCCCCAGCGGTTCCCGGCCGTCGACCCCGAGCGGATCTTCATGCTGGGCGATGCCGACCTCGACGGCCGGCTCTCCCTCGACGAGTATCGGGATTTCCTGCGCAGCTCGCCGCGGATGAAGGGCGCGGCGGCGTCGATCGAGCCGATGTTCCGGCGGCTCGACGCGGATCGCGACGGATTCCTCTCGCTGGCGGAATATCGCAAGTCGTTCCCGCGGAGGTCCGGCGGCGCACCCGCGAAAAAGGGTGCACCGAGGAGCAGCCGCCGGGCGCAACGGCGCCTGAGGCCGGCATCACTCCCGAGCAAAGTCAATTCTTCGAGGCGAAGATCCGGCCCGTTCTGGTCACGCACTGCGGTAAGTGCCACTCGAGCACCGCCCCCAAGCTGCGGGGCGGGCTCCGGCTCGACAGCCGCGAGGGGCTCCGCCAGGGCGGCGACTCCGGCCCGGCGATCGTCCCCGGCCAGCCTGACGAGAGCCTGCTGCTCCGCGCGATCGGCTACCGCGACCCTGATCTCCGGATGCCACCGAAGGGGAAGCTCCCGGACGCGGTCGTCGCGGATTTCGAGGCCTGGATCAGGATGGGTGCCCCCGACCCGCGAACGGGCCGGCCGCGTCGCCCGCGGGAAGCCCGTCGACCGATCTCGCCAAGGGCGCGCGAGTTCTGGTCGTTCCGGCCGCCGAAAAAGTCCCGCCCCGCCCTCGGTGAGGAGGGCGGACTGGCCGCGAGGCGACATCGACCGCTTCCTGCTCGCGGCGCTCGAAGCCCGAGGACTGGCCCCGGTCGCCGACGCCGACCGCCCGAGGCTCATCCGCCGGGTGACGTTCGACCTCTCCGGCCTGCCGCCCACGCCCGAGGAGCTCGATGCCTTCCTCGCCGACGACTCGCCCGACGCCTTCGCGAAGGTCGTCGATCGGCTGCTCGCCTCGCCCCGCTTCGGCGAACGGTGGGGCCGGCACTGGCTCGACGTGGCCCGCTATGCCGAGTCGAGCGGCAAGACGAATTTCAGCTATCCCCAGGCCTGGCGCTATCGGGACTGGGTGATCGCCTCATTCAACGCCGACAAGCCTACGACCGGTTCGTCCGCGAGCAGATCGCCGGCGACCTCCTGCCCGCCGGGGACGACCGCGAGCGGGCCGAACAGATCATCGCGACCGGCTTCCTCGCCCTCGGCAGCAAGGCCCACGACGCCGAGAACCGCGGGCAGTTCGTCCTGGATGTCGTCGACGAGCAGATCGAGGCGACCACGCGCGCCTTCCTCGGCCTGACGGTCGCGTGCGCCCGCTGCCACGACCACAAGATGGACCCGATCCCCCAGCGCGACTACTACGCGCTGTCCGGGATTTTCCGGAGCACGCAGACGTGCTCGGGCACGCTCGCGGGCGTGTTCCCGAACTTCAACGCCTCGCCCCTGATCGAGCTTCCGCCGGGCGCGAACGTCTCCTCGGCGGTCCCCGCGCTCCCGCCCGAGCAGAGGGCCGCGATGGAGGAGCGCCTCGCCGCCCTGGTCCGCGAGCGCGACGCGATTCCGCCGGGCGAGGCGAACCGCGACCGGCTCCGGCGGGCCAACTCGATGCTCGCGACGCTCCGCCATCGCCTGCTCATCGACCGCCCCGGCGGATCGCCCCGCACATTCGCAATGGGAGTCCGCGAGCGCGACGAGGCCGTCGACAGCCCGCTCTACGTCCGCGGAGAACTCGACCAGCCCGGTGAGGTCGTCCCCCGCGGGCTCGTCCGCGTGCTCTGCGAGGATTCGTCGGCATCGATCTCATCGGGCAGCGGCCGCCGCGAGCTGGCGGAGTGGCTCGCCTCGCCGTCGAACCCGCTGACCGCCCGCGTGATCGTGAACCGGGTCTGGCTGCATCTCTTCGGCCGAGGGCTCGTGCCCACGCCGGACAACTTCGGCGCCGCCGGAGCTCGGCCGAGCCACCCAGAGCTCCTCGACACGCTGGCCGTTGAATTCATGAATGACGGCTGGTCGATCAAGGGGCTGATCCGGCGGATCGTGCTCAGCCGGGCCTACGGGCTCGACTCGGCCTACGATCGCGCGGAACTTCGAGGCCGACCCCGACAACGCACTCGTCTGGCGCATGAGCAAGCTCCGCCTGGAGGCCGAGGCCTTGCGCGATGCCCTGCTGTTCGTCGGGGGGCCGGCTCGCGACCGGGCCGCCGGTGGGGTCGCCGGTGGCGCGTGCGGCGAGGGGCTGGCGCTTTTCGTCCGCGTCGAGGGCCTGGACGCATCGGACACGTATCGGTCGGTCTACCTGCCCGTGGTCCGCGATCGGGTGCTCGAGTCGCTCGCCCTGTTCGACTTTGCCGACCCGAGCCTCGTGACGGGCGAGCGGGCGACGACGACTGGCCCGGCCCAGGCGCTTTACTTCCTGAACGGACCGCTCGTGATCCGGCAGGCCGAGGCCCTCGCCGATCGCGTCCGCGCCATTGAGGGCGACGATGCCCATCGCGTCGATCGGGCGTATCGGA
>CAWDZZ010000031.1:0-254788 GCA_963806595.1 uncultured Isosphaeraceae bacterium
CAAGGAACTGTTCGCGCGGATCGAGACCGAGTTCGGCGAATCGGCGCGGGAAACCATCACCCGGTGGATCAACGAGCTCGAGACCAAGGCCACCGAAACGACGCAGGGCACTTTTGAAGCGCTTTAAAAATCCGCCGATTGGTACGAGAAAAAAGTTCAGAACCAGATGCAAACGATCCTGCAGAAGGGCGCGGATCAGGCCGCGGCGCAGTTGCGGGAAAAGGCCGCGGAATTGTCCGGCATGTTCGCGCGGGAACTCGACAACTGCAGCCGGAGTTATGTCGAACACGCTCAGGGACAGATCCAGGAAAGCGCCACCGAAGCCGCCGAACGCGGCAGCCAACAAATCGCCGAAGCAGGAAAACGCAGCCGCTTCGCATTTCACCGAGCGCGCCGCGCAGCTTGGACGCGAACAGTTCGAAGTCTACGCCTCGAAAACGAAAACGGCGTTCGAACAGAATATCGCCAGCATGGAAGCCAACGGCGCGCAGGTCCGTTCCAAGCTGAAAGCGACGCCCGCGGCTTTGCCGTGGAGTTTCAGTGCTCTTTCACAGCACGTGAAACAAACCCTGGCTCAGGGCGTCCAGGACTTGGAAGCTCGGATCGACGAGGCCAAGGAAACCCTCCAGAACGAATCTCAAGCGCTCCAACGCCAGTTCCGAATGGCACTCGACCCCGTCGGGAACGCTGCCATCGACGAACATAAGAAGCGGCTGGAAAACGCGTCGAACGCCTGGCTGCTGACCACGGTAACCAAGCTCACCGAGCAATCCGAAGCCCGCATCGAAGAGTTGGCCGAATCCACGGACAGGAAACTGAAGGCCGTCTGCAGCGCCGTGATTGCTGAGATGGGCGCAACTCTGCGCCAGCGCCTCGGTGGACTCATTTCGCCGCCTTCGCCGGGACCTGAAGATAAGAAGTAGCAAGTACTTCCATCGCCAATTATTCGAATCCTTTTCACAATGAAGAATGTGGACAGGCTTCAGCCTGTGGGTTTTGGTCCTTGCGAGCACTAAACCCACAGGCTGAAGCCTGTGCCACTAGATAGCAAAGTATTGGGGAGAAACGCAGGTCAGCCTACAGCGGAGGCGGATTTTTGAAAAGAGGCGATGGTTGCGTCGATCTCTTTCGCCAAGCGGGCAATCAGTTCGGCAGCGGATTGGCGGCGCGCCAGCCTCACGCCCTGTCCGGCCCAGAGAGACAGGAACTCGGCCCGGCCCTGTTTGGCTGCTTCCGCCCGGAGAGGCCGGGTCAGCATGTTCTGAAGAGGGAAAGGCAGAATCGCGCCATCATTATCTTGGTCGAATTCGACTTCGGTCATGAACCGATTCTGAATTCCTCTTGCGGCCCGGCCAGAAAAGGCACGTGTAATTCGGGTCTGATCTTCGTGGGCTTTCAAGATTGCATCTTTGTACGCTTCAGGGGCAGCACTTTCGTGACACACCAAAAAAGCCGTGCCCATCTGCACGGCGGAGGCGCCCAACGCGAGAGCGGCCACGATTCCACGGCCATCCATGATTCCCCCGGACGCGATCACTGGCACATGGACCGCGTCGACAACCTGCGGCACCAGGCAAATGCCGCCGACCAGGCCCGAAACGTAATCTTTTCCAAACGTACCGCGATGACCTCCTGCTTCACTGCCCTGAGCCACAATGGCGTCCACCCCTGAGGCTTCCAGCGCAATCGCCTCGTCCACAGTAGTCGCGGTGCCAACCACAAACATGTTGCGGGCTTTGATCGCGCCGATGGTGTCCGCAGGCAGATTCCCCATTGTAAAACTGAAACATGTCGCGCCACTTTCGAGCACTGCGGCGATTTGCTCGTCAAATGGAGAGCGCCGATTTGGGAAGCGCAGGAGCGGGCAGGTTTAATTCCGCGAAATAAGGCGTCAACCGTGCCAGCATCGCTTCCGGTTTTTGTTGAGACTTGCCCGGCGGCTGTGGGGCGAATAAATTGATTCCGAACGGCCGGGAGGTTCGCATACGGATATCCGCGGCCATGCCTCGGATTTGTTCGGGAGTCATGTAGGCCGCACCAAATGAGCCGAACGCACCCGCGTTTGAAACCGCCGCGACAAGGCTCGCGGTGTCTCCGCTGCCGGCCATCGGCGCCTGAATAATCGGGTGCGTGAGCCCGAGGCGTTGCATCAAGTTCGAAGGAATGCTCATGTCGGCCTCCCGCTTGTGCCTGCCATATTTTAGCGCAATTGTGCGAAGACTCGTGGAAACAGCTGCCCGCCCGAAAAACGGGCGGCCTCTCCAAGACCTTTGCGGACGGTGCGTACGCTTTTGTAACGCCCGTTCCGTCCCGTGTATTCCGGGGCGGAATGGGCATCCGTATGTTGCATCCCGATCACAAGTGCACAGCTGCATGCATTCGCTCTCATGTGGATCAGAAATCAATGACGGGTTATCTTGAGAAAATGGAATTGCGATCTCTTCCCAAAGTCGAATTGCACTTGCACCTGGACTGCTCGCTGAGCTACCGGGCGGTTTCCGCCCTGGCGCCTTCCGTCGCTCGCGAGGAGTATGAGCGCGATTACATTGCTCCTGCGCGATGCGCCAACCTGGCGGACTTCCTTTCCCGGGCGCCCAAGGGTTTTCGGCTCATGCAAACCGAGGATTCGCTTCGTTTGGTTACGGAAGATGTATTCCGGCAACTCGTCGAGGACGGTGTAATTTATGCCGAGATCCGGTTTGCGCCGCTGCTGCATACCGAGCGAGGCTTGGGACCTGAACGCGTCGTCGCGGTGGTGGAACGTTCGGTCGACAGCTTGATCAGGGAAACCGGGATGCAGGCTGGGCTGATCCTTTGCACCCTCCGACACTTCAGCGAAGCTGACAGCCTGTCGACCGCTGAATTAGTGGAAAAGTTTCGCGGCAGCCGAGTCCTGGCGCTCGATCTTGCGGGAGATGAAGCGGGATTTCCGTTGGATGCGCACGTTCGAGCGTATCGTTACGCGCGGGAGCATGGCCTGAATCGTACTGCACATGCCGGCGAGGGTCTTGGACCGGAGAGCGTCTGGGAAACGCTTCGTCTGCTCGACCCGCAGCGCATCGGCCACGGAACCCGCAGCATCGAGGATCCGAAACTGGTGGAGCATCTGCGGCGGGAGCGCATTCACCTGGAGCTTTGCCCGACGTCCAACGTCCAGATTATTCCTTCGATTGGAAGCATGCAGGAACATCCGATCGACCGCCTCTACCGCGCGGGCGTTTCTCTCAACGTAAATTCCGACAGCCGCATGCTCACTCCAACGACACTGACCAGGGAGTATGAAAGCCTCCAGCGCGTTTTCAATTGGAGTGAACAAGATTTTCTGCGCGCAAATCAAATGGGTCTAGACGGTGCGTTCGTGGACGACGCGGTGAAACAGCAGCTCAGGAAGCGTTTACTTGACGCAAACCCAGCAGGGCAAACCCTCCGCTTGAGCGGCAACATCTGTGCGGTAGGTAGATTTCGAGGTCGCTGTGCCGCACTTTGTGAATTTCAAGGGCGGGGGGTTAGTTTGCAGCGTACCAAGATGATTCGTCGAGATTCACTCGGTCGTCGAACATGTGCGATGCCACCACTCGACTCCGTCGCAAAATGCACATGAGCACTTTCCAATCCGCGGTACCTTGAGATTGGTGTCGATAGTCAGATACGCTACGATGCATTGTTTCGAACATCAAAGACGTGACAATCGTAGTTTAGCCGTCGTATTTTAGCGCAAACTATATTTGATAGATAGATCGTGCCGACGGTAATGGCCACTGCGCCACCCTCCTTGAATCCTCTGACGCGGACCGTCACAGATGATCGACTAGTTGGCCTTGCGATCGTTCCATCACGTTAATAGCCGTATCCATCGCAAATAGCGGTCGTCCAGCTTAGGGTGCAACGGCCGTGCTCCGAGGATTTCCTATGAGTCACTTCCGTCTCGATTGCTTTCTAACGGTTTGGCAATTGCGTTTAAGTGATCAGTGCTCAAATCAGACGGTTGAGTGCCAAGTCTGCGAACTATTATGCTCGCGCTTCGACCAATGGTCGTCGCCAGTGTTCTCGTTAGCCCATTAAGTGCCTATAGTTTCGCGGATTCGAATTCAAGGCAGTTTGGCGGATGCGCTTCGTCAACGACAACGGGGAATAAGGAGATGGATGGTCCGAACTCACCCTTGCAAAACCCGCAAGGATGGGGCGCCCGCAATAGGAAATTGATTCATTTTGTTACGCGCACCGTTTTCGGTCCTTTGGGCCGTTGCCTGTATAATACCCGGATGCCGAACCGTGCCTACGCGAGCGTCTGGGTGCGCGACTTCAGCGAGGAGAACATGCTCTCGCACTTCGAGCATTTCCTCGCCACAGTGCCGCTCGCTTCTTCTCCGCCGGGCTTTACCGGGATGACGGTTCGAGCCGTGGATTTCACTGAAACGCCGCTCGAGGAATACGATTTGCGCGGCTACTTGACGACTCCTGCGGAGATCGTCAATCTCGCGAAGGAACATCACTCCGCCGATGTCTGCGTACGAAGTGGGGGCGCGATGGGATTTGTGGATTCGCGACAAGGAATCCGCAAGCTGGAAACTGCAGCCCGAGCGCATGGACATTTTTTGTTACGGCCCCGAATACGATGGGGGCGTGTTTGCCGAATCGGGGCACTTCATGGCCGACCTCGGTTTCGAGCACTTGTTCACGGGCCACGCGGGGCTGCTCACCGCGGAAAGCGGGCGCGTCGCGGAGCCGCAGCATCCCGAAGAGGCGCGGTTTCTGATGTGGATGTCGCAGCCGCAAAATTTGCGCGAATATCAGGAGAAAACGAGAGAGAATATCCAGAAACTCATGGGCTGGATGCGCGCGGTGGAGGAAGCTTTGCCCGTGGAGCGATTTCGCCTGTGGTCGGAGGGAGAGGAAAACTTTGAAGCGCGGCTCGATGAAATTCTGGCTGTGCGCTAGCCTGGCGCTCGCCGCGGCGAGCGCTGTTGCGGCGCGGCGGGCGCGCGAATCTCTCCTCCCGGCGCCGGGCAAACCGCCGTGCGCCACATCAATGAAACGCTGCTCGCGGGGTTGCGGCCCGGGCGCGACACGTTCGCTATGGCGGAGAAACGGTTCAAGGGCAAGAGTCTTTCCGAGGAGCCGAATTCGGGATCGAGGGAATGGCGCGACGACTGTTCGGGCCGCTCGATCCGCCTGGAAGTCGATGCCAAATCCGTGATTCAGAGCGTCACGATCACGACGCTCGGCGCCCAGGAAGGAAAGTGCAGCGACAAGCGCCCGGATTTTCTGGACCCCAGGAATTGGCTGACCGGGCTAGGCCTGCGCATGGGCGATTCGCAGGATCGCGTGGTAGGTTTATATGGTGAGCCGAATTCCGGCGGCCCAGCATCTAAAAACGGGCAGGAACTCGAGCTGATGTATTACCAATTTGACTGGGCCGGGTCGGACGTTCCGCAGGTGATGGAAGTGCTGTGCGCCCGGGACACCGGGCGGGTGGTCGAGATTACTCTGGCGTTCCCAAGCCTATAGTGCGCTGATTGACGATGAGGAGACGGAGACTGCGCACTGTTGCGGGAATGCTGCCCTGGGTCATGGCGTTATGCTGGCGGGATGCCAATCGGCGCAGCAGCCGGCGCCGCTGAGGTGAAGCGCGGCTGCCGAACGCGCCAATGGAGCGGATGAGGCGCGGGGGCGTTGCGGAAGCAGCGTTGGGCAAGCAGGCGGAAATTCTCGCCCAAGGGGATCTTGCGCTGAATGGGCGGGACCAGATGCTCGTCGTCAATCGCTTCTCGAGGAGCAGCAGCATGCTGGCAGTGCGGACGAACACTTCGGCGATTTTTGTAACGCGGGCGGCCGTTCTCGAACAGAATGGCGGCAAGTGGTCGGAAGTTTTGCTTTGCGACGAGCATTTGAAAAATCCAAATGGGTATCTCGGAGGCTCTCCCGCGGCGCGCGTCACCGGCTGGCGACTGGAATACAGGCAGGACCCGAAAGAAGGGTTGGAGATGAAGTTCACGCCGGCGGAAGATTCGAAGCGGCACACGGGAACGCGGGTCAAAGTTCCGAGCACAGGAATCCGGCTTTCGATGTACGCTGGAATAAAAATGCGAAACGCTATCAATCGTTCGACCAGTCTCATGAAAGGTATCTGAGCGAGGTCCCGTCACTGGAGACTCCACAGTCCATTCTGAAATGAGCGCAGCGGCAAATACCATTGTCCGGATCGGTACCGAAGACAGCGCACAAGCGCGTCTCCGGATGGGCGCAGCTCATGCGCTTGCTCCCGTATGTGGCGCGCCACAAAGGCGGAAGTCGTCATCGGCTTTATCACGCAGGCGGGCATGGGGATTACCGGCACGCTTCTGCCGCTGATCCTTGGCGTCATCACGGATTGCCTCAAGGGCGCCGAGGCTCCGCTGGCGCAGCTCGGGCGCCTGACGCAAATCGCTCTGGGCTCCCTGCTTCCCTACTACCACCCGAAGGATCCGCACACGCTGGCGGTGTTTTGCTCGGCGCTGGTCATCATTTGCGCCGTTCAAGGCGTCTTTTCGTACTGGACGCGGCAAATCCTGATCGGGCTTTCCCGCGACATCGAGTACGACCTGCGAAACGACCTGCTCGTCCAAGCTCGTGCTGATGGAGCCGGAATTCTACGTGCGAAACCGCACGGGCGAGCTGATGTCGCGCTGCACGAACGATTTGAACTCCGTGCGCATGGTGCTCGGACCGGGCATCATGTACAGCGCCAACACGATCGCGACCATGGTGCTGGCCGTGATTCTGATGTTCTGGATTTCGGCGACGCTCAGCGTGTACGTTCTGCTCCCCGTGCCCATCGTGGCCGTCAGCGTGTGGCTCTTTGGCCGGCAGATTCATGCGCTGTACGGAAAAATTCAGGCCTCGCTCGCCGTGCTTTCCGCGAAGGCGCAGGAAAATCTGGCCGGCGTGCGCGTGGTGCGCGCCTACGGGCAGGAAGAAGCGGAAATTCGCGGATTCGACGCGCCGAACCGCGAATACATCAACCGCAACCTGCGCCTGATCTATTTCTGGAGCCTGTTCATGCCGTTGCTCCAGATGCTGTTCGGGTTGACGTTTATTCTCGTGCTCTGGCAGGGCGGGCGCCAGGTGATTCTGAACCGGATCACGCTCGGCGAGTTGATCGCGTTTTATACGTTCATGACGCGCCTGATTTTCCCGATGATCGCGCTGGGATTCGTGACCAACATCTTTCAGCGCGGCGGCGCGTCGATGGGCAGGCTGAACTACATTCTCGATTCGGAGCCAAAGATCAGCGACGCGGCAGTCCGCGACAACGCAGAGCGAAATCCGCGGCGAAATCGAGTTCCGGAATCTGACCTTCACGTATCCCACCGTGCGAAGCGATGCCGAGGGAGCAAAATCGAATGGACAGCGCCGCGATCAACAAACCCGTGCTTCAGGATATTTCCCTGCGCGTTCCGGCCGGCTCCATCCTGGCCATCGTCGGGCCCACAGGGAGCGGGAAATCCACGCTGGCTTCGCTGATTGCGCGGCTGTGGGAAGCGCCTCCGGGAACGCTGCTCGATCGACGGGCGTCCGATCCGCGAATGGCCGCTCGAAACGCTGCGGCGCGCCGTGGGATATGTGCCGCAGGACACGTTCCTGTTCAGCGAGACGCTGCGCGAAAATGTCGCGTTCGGCGTCGATAGCGCGACGGACGAGGAAATTCACGACGCCGCCGACGTCGCCAGCATCGCCGCCGAAATCGAGGAGTTCCCCGCGCAATTCAATACCATGGTGGGGGAACGCGGGATCACGCTTTCGGGCGGCCAGAAGCAGCGCGCCGCCATCGCCCGCGCCGTGATTCGCGATCCCAAAATCCTGATCCTGGACGATTCCCTTTCCAGCGTGGATACGGGAACCGAAGAGCGCATTCTGAAGCGCCTGGACGCGATCCTGCGGCAACGAACGACCATTTTGATTTCCCACCGCGTCTCGACCGTGCAGCACGCCGATCAGATCGTGGTCCTGCGCGAAGGGCGGATCGTCGAACGCGGCACGCATGCCGAACTTCTGGCGCGCGGCGGCTATTACGCCGATCTGTACCAGAAACAATTGCTCGAGGAAGAGTTGGAACGCGAATGAGCGACTTCCGCGAAGAGGAAGCTCTAGGAAAGGCCTACGACTCGCAGCTTTTGCGGCGGCTGATGACGTATCTGCGGCCGTACAAGTGGAGTGTGGTCTTCGCGGTCGTTCCTGACGCTGCTGGTCGGCCCGCTCGAAGTGGTCGGCCCCTACCTGTTCGGGTACGGCGTGGACAAGTACATCGTCCCGGGCTCGGATCACACGCTTCCTGTTTCGGATGCCCTGCGCGGCGTCAGTCTTATTTCGCTGCTGTCCTCGCCGCGTTGCTTCTGAGCTTCGCGGTGCAGTATCTGCAAGTCCGGCATCATGCAGAACGTGGGGCAGCAGACGCTCTACGATCTGCGCAAGGAAATCTTCGAGCGCATGCAGCGCCTGCCGATGAGCTTCTTCGACCGCAGCCCGGTGGGGCGCCTGGTGACGCGCGTGACCACGGACGTGGACGCGCTCAACGATTTGTTCGCCGCCGGGATCGCGGCGATGGCCAACGACGCCATCGTTCTGCTGTGCATCGGCGCGGTGATGATGAGGATGAACTGGCGGCTGGCGCTGGCCACGTTCGCGGTGCTGCCGCTGATCATGATCGCCACGTGGATCTTCCGCGACCGCGTGCGCGACGCCAACCGGCGCATCCGCACGGCCATCGCGCGCATCAATTCGTTCCTGCAGGAACACATCAGCGGCATGAGCATCGTGCAGATCTTCAACCGCGAGCGGAAATCGCAGGAGCAATTCGCCGAATTGAATCGCATCCACATGGAAGCGTACAAGGACGCGATCACGGCCTTCGCCGTCTTCTTTCCCGCGGTCGAGCTGTTCAGCATGACGGCCATCGCCATCGTTTTCTGGTACGGCGGACTGCTCTCGTTCGCCGGCGCGGTGGCCGTGGGAGTGCTGATCACGTTCATGCAGTACGCGCAGCGCTTCTTCCGCCCCATCCAGGATCTGAGCGAAAAATTCAACATCCTGCAATCGGCCATGGCCGCCTGCGAGCGCATTTTCAAGCTGCTCGACGAGCCGCTGCCCGCGCCGCCCGCGGAAGCTCCGCTGGCGCTTTCCGCGCCGCGCGGCGATATCGAATTTCGCAACGTGTGGTTCGCCTACCACGGCGGCGCGAACCCGAAGGACGATGACTGGGTCTTGCGCGACGTTTCCTTCCACATCGCGCCGGGACAAACCCTCGCCATCGTCGGCCACACCGGCGCCGGAAAGACCACGCTCATCCAGTTGCTGCTGCGGTTCTACGAAATTCAGCGCGGCCAGATTCTGCTCGACGGCGTGGACATTCGCCGCTACGACGTGCACCAATTGCGCCGGCAATTCGGCATCGTGTTGCAGGATCCGTTCCTGTTCACCGGCACTTTGGAATCGAACGTCCGCCTGGGCGATGAAGACATCAGCCGCGCGCGGGTCGAATCCGCGCTGCGCGAAGTGGGGCTCGGCTCCTTGCTGGACTCCTTGCCGGAAGGCGTCGAAACAAACGTCAGCGAACGCGGCGCGACTTTTTCCGTGGGGCAGCGCCAATTGATCAGCTTCGCGCGGGCGCTCGGCGCACAATCCCCGGTTCCTGATTCTTGACGAAGCGACATCGAGCGTGGACACCAAGACCGAAATTCTGATTCGCGAGGCGCTCGACCGTTTGCTCGAGGGCCGCACCGCGCTGGTCATCGCGCACCGGCTCAGCACCATTCAGCACGCCGACCGCATTCTCGTTTTCCACAAAGGCAAATTGCGCGAGCAGGGCTCGCACCAGCAATTGCTCGCCCAGCGCGGGATTTACTATCGCCTGTACCAGCTCCAGTACAAAGACCAGGAGCTGCGCGCGTCCTTCGAGACGGCGGGAAGCGAAGCAGGCACGTCCGTTCCCGGGAACGATTAGCCCTGAGTAGCACAGGCACTCTTGCCTGTGCGGGTTTTGCAATCGTCACTAGATTCGGGCAGCTCTGCGCGGACGACTTACAAAATCGCACAGCCAAGAGTGGCTGTGCTACACGATGCCTCCCACACAAATTCTCATCTCCGCCGGCGAAGCGTCGGGTGACATGTACGCGGCGCGGCTCGCGGCGGCATTGCGCGCGCGCGCCGACGTCCAGCTCTTCGGCATGGGCGGGCCGCGCATGCGCGATGCCGGCGTCGAACTCGTCGCCGACTGCTCCGAAGTCTCCCTGGTCGGAATCGTCGAAATCGCCAAAAAATATCCCGCCCTGAAGCGCGTGTGGAAGCGCCTGCTGGGCGAAGCGGCGCGCCGCAAACCGCGGCTCGCGATCCTCACCGATTTCCCGGGCTTTCATTTGCGCCTGGCGCGCGCGCTGAAGCGCCAGGGCGTGCAGAACATCTATTTTGTGTGCCCGCAGTTCTGGGCCTGGAGGCCGTGGCGGGCAAACCTGGTGCGGCGGCGATTCGTCCGCGGGCTTTGCATTTTTCCGTTCGAAGAGGAATGGTATCGCTCGCGCGGCGTGAAGGCTGATTTCATCGGCCATCCGCTCGTGGGAAATGTGGCGGCGAAGAGAACGCGCGCGGAGTTTGCCGCCGCCTGCGGACTGGACGCGAGCAAGCCAATCGTTGCGCTCCTGCCGGGAAGCCGCTCCGGCGAAATCGCGCATCACATGCCCACTCTGATGCAGGCCTGCCGTCTGATCCAAAAGGACCGCAAGGTGCAATTCGTGCTGGCGCTCGCGCCGGGCGTGAAGCAGGTCCCAGATCGCCCAATATCTGCCGCCCGACGTGGCCATGCACGTGGTGGAAGATGCGACCTACGACGCCCTGGGCGCGGCGGACCTGTCGATTGTGTCCAGCGGCACCGCGACGGTGGAAGCCGCGTTGATGGACGCGCCGATGATTGTCGTCTATCGCCTCGCTCCCCTCACGGCCGCGATCGCGCGATTGCTCGTGCGCACGCCCATGTTCGCCATGGTCAATCTGATTGCAGGCAAGCGAGTTGTGCCGGAACTGGTGCAGAAGGATTTCACTCCGGAGCGGCTGGCGAGCGAAGCGATTCGCCTGCTCGATTCGCCGGATGCGCGCGCGGAAATGCGCCGAGGCCTCGCGGAAGTGCGCGAAAAACTTGGCCCTCCCGGCGCGGTCGAGCGCGCGGCGGACCTGATCGCGGGCATGTTGAATGCATCGGAACGCAGCGTCGCCGTAACGCAAGTTGGCATACACGGGCAAGCTGGGACTGGCAACTCATCGGCCCAAGTTGGTATCCTATTATGTTGGATGGCCTCCGCCGGAAAGAAAGGCACCTGAACCTCATGTCGAAATTTCGACTGCTCCTATTCCTGGCAGGCCTCACGGTTTCGCTGTGCCCGGCTGGGCTCAATCGCCGGGAGCGCCGCAGGGCCCGGGCCGCGCCGTCGCGCCGGTCCAGACCATTCCCACTGCCGCCTTCCGCGCGACCTACTACGAAGTTCGCGCTTCGCTCGACGCCGTCGGCCAGGTCATGAACGCGCAGGCGAAAGTCGACTTCGCGGCAAGGGAAGCCGGCCGAGTCGTGGAAGTGGAACTCAATCAAAATCTGCGCGTCAATTCGGTGCGCGACGTCTCCGGCAAGCCGGTGTCCTACGATCGGGACGACAACTCCGGCCTGAAACTGCACGTCACTCTCGCCGATACCGTGCCCGTCGGAGGAAAGGTCACGCTGTTTTTTGATTATGGCGGCCCGCTTTCCAGCCGCATGAACAATCCCGATCAAGGCGTGCGGATGGCTTACATCGCCAAAGACGGCGGATACTTGCTGCTTCCTTCGCGCTGGTTTCCGCTGACTGATTTTCCCTCCAATCGATACACCGGAATTTTCCAGATCGAAGTGCCCGGAACCATGACGGTGGTGGGCACCGGGACATCGGCGGGAGCGCCGGCATCGGTCACTCCCAAAGTTGCTACGTCTCCCGCTCCGGCTCCCATGCTGGGGAACGCGCGGCGTGGCGCGCCGGTATCGCCGCATGAGCGCTCCTCCGCCTCCCTCGATGGAAAACGAGCGCATGCTGTACACGTATCGCGTGGATAAGCCGGAAGCCGCGGGAACATTCGTCATCGCGCCGCTGCAATTGAGCCCGGAGCGCGCGCAAGGCGCGACCTATTCCATCTACACGCCGCCTGCGGCGGCAAACACCGCGCCGGCTTATGCGGACGCGGTCTCGCACGTCCTCGATTTCTACAATGATGAATTTCGGCGCTCTGCCGGAGCCCGGCTTGACGGTCGCGCAACTTCCGGACGGGACGGTCGATGGATTCGCCGCGCCGGGCCTGCTGCTGGTGAGCGCGCGGCAATGGTCGGCAAAGCCAAACGAACGGCTGCTGGCGGATCTCGCCGCGCACCAGTGGTGGGGCGCGCAAGTCACTGCCGCTACCCCCTCCGACGTCTGGATCACGGATGGCCTCTCGCGCTACTCCGAGGGATTGTATGTCGAGCAAACTTCGGGCAAGGATGGGCTGAACAAGGCGCTCGAGGATTATGCGGTGGGCGCGCTGATGTTCGACGATTCCGCTCCCATCGCCGACGCCGGGCGGCTGGAGCCCGGATCCGAGGAATATCAATCGGTGGTCGTGAACAAAGGCGCGATGGTGTTTCACATGCTTCGCGCGATCATCGGCGACGCGAATTTCAGCGCCCTGCTGAAGGATTTTTATTCGCGGTATGCGGGCAAGTCCGCGCGGATTCAGGATTTCGAGCAATTGGCGGAGGCGCGCCAGGCTCAGCCGGCGCCCGCGGAATTCAAGATGGGCAACGCGCCCGCCGCTTCCGCGGAGCCGGCCAGCTTGCGCCCATTCTTCACGCAGTGGCTGCATTCGACGGGAGTCCCGGAATTCAATTTGGAGTACGTGATCTACCGCACCAAGAAAGGATTCCGGATCGTCGGCAAAGCGAAGCAGAATCTGGACGTCTTCCACATGGACGTGGAGATTGAAGTCCAAACCGAGGGAAATCCCGAATTCAAGACGATCACGATTTCCGGGAAAGAATCTCCGTTCACCGTGGAGACGTTCGGGCGGCCGAAGCCCAACGGAATTATCCTCGACCCGCACGACTACATTCTGAAATCGAGCCAGCGGCTGCGCGTGCGCGGAATCATCGCGCGCGGGGAATCGCTCGCCGGGCTGGGCCGCTACTACGATGCGGTGCAGCAGTATCAGCAGGCGCTCGAGCAGGACCGCCAGAACGCGCTGGCCGACTTCCGCATGGGCGAGGCGTTTTTCTACCAGCGGAATTACGCGGCCTCCGCGCAATCCTTCCGTGACGCGCTCGATGGCGCCACCGACTTGACCACGAAATGGACCGAAGTGTGGTCGCACATCTACCTGGGGCGGATTTACGACATCCAGGGCGACCGCACGCGCGCCGTCAACGAATACAGCAAGGCCAAGCAGACCGCCGACGACACCGGCGGCGCGCAAGCCGAAGCGGAAAAATCCCTGAAGAAAGCCTACAGCGAAACCGGAGCCTAAGTAGCACAGACTTCAGTCTGTGCGGGTTTCGTAAGTCGTTGCGCAGAGCCAGCCTGCGCCGGTCAAGATCATCCGCCATCCAGGCCTAAGAAACCCACAGACTGAAGTCTGCGCTACTTCAATACCCCGACAAGCCCGTGAGCCGCGGCGCTGCGATTCCCTTGTGCTGGATCAGGACCTGAAATTTTTCCCCAAGCCCTTCCGGATGAATGAGGTTTTTCAGCAAGAGGCGGGCGCGCAATTTTTCCATTTCCGTTTGGCCGGGCTCATACAAATCGGCGAATTCATTTCCCCGGCCGAGCGCGACCAGAAATTGCGATTGCGTGACGAGGCCTGTGCGCACGAGCCCCGCCCGGCGCCCCCACAAATCCACCGCGGTGAAATTGACGTGCGCAGTCAAATCCTGCTCGCCCGGCGCATCGAGAAGATTTTCCGTAACGGCGTGATCGCGGTAAGCGAGCAGCGTGCCGCGATTGTGATGCTCGTCGTACAAAGCGCGGGCTTCGTGGCCATAATCGATGGTCAAGACAAAGCCGCGCTCCAGGGCGCGCCCCGCGCTTTCAATCCAATCGCACGCTTCAAAGCACACTTCCGCCTGCTGCCCTTCTTCGAGCGTAATTCCCTGCTCGTGAAAATATCGCTCCAGCGCCGGCATGGAGGGCTCGCCAAGCACCTCGGTAAATCGCGCGCCCTCGAATCCCACGTAGATTTCCCGCAGCGCGCCATGTTCCACGACAACGCGGTGCGCGGGCAAAGCATCCAGCAATTCATTTGAAAAAATGCACCCGGCGGGAATCGCGCGCGGGATTTCGGCGGCGCTGGAAACGCGTCCTGCCGCCGCATGGTCCGCGAGGCGCGCCGCATGTTCGGCGCGGCGCGCGCTGGAGCGCTCGACCGCGACATATTCCAGCGCCGCATAAAATTCGGGGAGCGCTCGCGCGCTGAAATCCAGGATGTGGCCGGCCAGGCGGCCGACTCCGGCGCCGGACTCGGCCACGACGAACGGGCGAGGCGAGCCCAGCAGCTCCCACATTTCCGCGAATTGCCGCGCGAGCAAGACGCCCGAAAATCGGATGCACGTCGACGCTGGTGTAGTAGTCGCCGAACCGGCGCGCGCTTGCGCGCGAGTAATAGCCGTGAACGGGATGATACAGACATTCGCGCATGAATTCGGCGAAGGAAATCGGGCCGCCGGCGCGAATGCGCCCGGCAAGAATTTCGGAAAGGGCGCGCGCGTGTTCTCCCGGCTTGGGTGATTCGCCCCGGGCGCCGGATGCGGAGGAGGGGCCGGCCGTCATACGTCCTGGCGCTGCGGATTGCATGTAAACATCTCGATGATGAAATCGTGCAGGCAATCGTAGAGCTGCTTCTGAAAAATCCACGGAAATTGTTTGCTCTCAATTTCGCGCGGGCGGAGCAGGAACACGTAGGTGTGCACTTGCGGCTCGGGCGGCGAATACTGGATCACCACTTCGACGCCTTCGGCGGCGGGGCGCGCGTCAAACACGAAGAGCGGGTGTTCGTATTGGGTCAGCTCGGCGCGAACTTTTTCGGCGAGCGCGTTCATTTGCGTCCCGCCTCGGGCGCGCCCTGCAATTCACCGGCAGCGGCCATTTCCGCCAGGACTTTTTCAAATTCGGAAAGCGCCTGCGCATCGAATAAAACGAAATAGATTTTTTCGAGGGACGTGGGTTTCTTCAAATGTTCCACAACTTCGCGCAGCATGATCCGGGCGCATTCCGGAATCGGAAATCCGGCGATTCCGGTGCCAACGGCGGGGAACGCGATCGAGCGCAGCCCCTGTTCCGCCGCGATGCGCAACGCGTGCGCCGTCGAACTCCGCAGCGCGCGCGCCGTTGTTTCTCCTCCCAGCTGCATGCTGGCCGCGTGGATCACATAGCGAGCGCGCAGTTTGCCGCCCGTCGTGATGGCTGCGCCGCCGATCGGAATGCTGCCGATGGCGTCGCACTTCCGCTGGATCGCCTCGCCGCCCTTCCGCCGGATCGCGCCGGCCACGCCGCCGCCGAGCTGCAAATCATTGTTCGCGGCGTTGACGATGGCGTCGACGTCCATTTCCGTCAGGTCGCCTTGCAGAAGCACGATTTTCTCGCCGATGCTCATAAGCGGGCTTCGTTTCGAATTCGCGCGTTATTTCGCGATGCGTTTCAGCGCTTCCTCATCGTAGCCGAGCACAATTTCGGCGCCGCGCAGCACGACCGGCCGGCGGATCAGATTGGGCTCGGCCGCCATTAATTTCAAGGCCTCTTCGCGCGACGGCGGATTCTGGCCCATTTTCCGCGTGCGGTAGAGTTCGTTGCGCGTGTTCAGAAACATGCGATGGTCGCGCTTGCCGATAAGCTCGTCGAGTTCCTCGACCGACATACGGTCCTTCCCGAGATCGCGCAGGTCCAGTTCCACTTTCCTTTTTTCAAGAAAAGCCTTGGCTTTGCGGCAGGTGGTGCAAGACGGCTTCTGCAGAAACTTGATTTTTGCTTTCACGATGATTCCCTCTCCTTAAAACCCAAAATCCGCCGGCGCGGTGAAGGCGTGCTCGCGAACTCTGAGACCGGCGATCCGAGATTCGCCCAATTGCATCATATATTCGGCCCGCGAAGGAATTTTCAGAACCCAGTGTTCGAGCCAGCGCTCGAAATCCTCTTGCTTGCGCGACTGTTCGTGATACTCGGCAAAGAAAGCGTGATCGCGCCCATAATAACCCTGCACGGGCGACAGGATGCGCGCCCCACGGCTCGTGCACAACCGCAGCCACGAGAAATCCAGGGATGAGCGTCCGGTTCGGATCGGAAGCAATCACTTCGGGCGAGACAATTTCCTCGGCCACAACGATGACCTTGCGCGACGCGCGCGCTCCATCAATCGCCACTCCCAGATTCCCCCACAGATGCGAATTGCCGAACGCATCGGCGCGCTGCACCGGCAAGATCGCCACGTCGGGCCGCAGAGCGCGCACGGCAATCAGGCGGTCTTCATTCACCGGCGAAGCAAATTCGCGCAGATTGGCGTTGCTCTTGAGCAGGTCGCTTCCGAGAGCCGCATACGTGGGCAGGAAGGGCACGCCCAGCGCGGCCGCATGCAGCGCCATCGCCAACGTGAAATTCGTGTAGTCCACCGTCTCGATCGCGTTGGGAATCGCGTGCTCCACGGCCCGGCGGAAACAATAGCCGACGCCCGCGGAAGCGTTGCCCACCCACGCCGCCATCACGCGCGAAACGCAGCCCGCTCCGATCATTTGATCGAACAGAATGTCGGAAATGGGGCCGACAAGAGTCAGATCGCGGCGCCCCTGCCGGATGATTTCGTGTCCCGCCGAGAACGGAATCATCTGCTCGAGTTCCGCGCCCATCAGGACCGACGATCCCGGACGGCACATGCTCGGCAATCGCCTCCCGCATCGAAACCAATTTTGAGGGAGCCGCGGCCGTCATGTTTTCGTCCAAAAATGGTTGGGGTCAATTTCGCGAATGGCGGCGAGTTCGCCTTCACTCGGTTCCGGCGTCACAGCTCAAATCGTCGGCCACGCGCAGCGCCCATCCCGTGTTGCTCAACACTTCTTCCACGCGAATCCCCGGGTGAATCGATGCCAGGAAAGCTTCGCCGTCCTCGCCAAATCGCAGCACACCCATCGTCGTGATAATCGCCGAAGGGCCGGAGCGCGCCGGCAGCCCTTGCGCGCGCCGCCACCCTGCGCCGTTGCCATTCCCGGGCGAAGTGATGTGCCCGACGCGCGCAACCAATCGCTGCGGATCGTGCGCGAGAATCACGACCGTGCGCTGCGCAAGGCAAGCAATGTCGCACGCCCCGCCCGAACCCGGCAGCCGCACCGGTTGCCCATTCCTGCGGCCCCAGGTCGTGTTGAGATTGCCGAACCGGTCGACTTCCGCCGCTCCGAGAAAGCCCACATTCACGCGGCCCTGCTGGAGCAGCGACATCACGGAAATCATGTCGCCGCAAAACGTGGCCTTGAACAAGTTGGGAGGATCGCCCATGGTGTAAAGCAGCGTCGAGGCAGGCGTGTCGCGGATGATCCCGTTTTCAAAAAGGCCCGTCGCGCGGGGCGCGTGCGTCCGTTTGGCGAGCGCAAATGCAATCATGGGCAAGCGCATGCCGACGAAAACGAGTTCGCCATCGCGGATTTCGCGCGCAGCCGCCGCCACCATCAATTCCCCTCGCGAGAAGGATTTCAAAGCCATATTGGAGGATGTCAGCCCTGACATGGAATGAAGCGGCCACTTCCGCGGCATGCTCGAAACAGATTCTATGCCGCGGCCCCTGGCGGCCTACTTCTGCAATTTTTCGAGCACTTTGGCAAGCTGGCGGAAGTATCGAAGCTTTTGGCCGCGGCCCGTGGCGTTTTTCGCGCTCGTCGACGGCAGCACAAACACCTGCGCGCCGTACAGCCGTTCCTTTTGCAACCCCGGCTTGCACGGCCGCTGCGCGAAATTCTCAAACGTGCCCACGCCATTGAAAGCGATGACTTGCGGCGCGTACTGTTCGAGCTTCTGCGCCAGCAGGATGCGCCCCTCGGCAAATTCCTCGCGCTTCAATTCCTCGATCCCGCGCGTGGGCCGCTTGACGAGGTCGGTCAGCCCTATGCCGAACTCGATCATGCGTTTGTCGTCGCGGTGATCAAGCAGTTCGGGCACCACGCGCGAATCGTAGAGCAGCGGCCAGAATTCGTTTCCGCGGCCCGCGTAATAATGGCCGACGCGAGCCGAACGGTCGCCGGGATTGCAGCCGACGATGATCAGTTTCATGCCACTGCGTAAATAATCGGGCAAAGTCCGCATTTTAATTTGTATAGATCCGCGCACTCCCGGAATTCATGCTTTGCAGCCGATGCACTTCTGCCGACAACCCAGCAGGCTGATTCCTGTCCGCATGCGCCGGGACGCGAAACGGAAGTGTCTCCCCCTCGAAGGAAACGGCTCATTGTACCATTGCGCGCCGCCCGGACGGCGCAAGCCCTTTTCGGCTTGTGCTCTCACAAAACTTAAAAAAACCTGCATCGAGAGGCGCCGCGGCAGCATCGGAAGAGGAGGGTCCGACCGGCAGGAAATGCAAAGGAGAACTATGGTACCCTGCCAAATGAGTGCGACTGGCCTCTGCGCGCAGCCGCCTGGAGCACACTGGATCGTGAGCGCCACCGACCCCAAACCGCTGGCTTCCACAATCGTCCGCGACGACGAAGCCGCACTGGTGTCCGCGGCCAAAGGCGGCGACACGGCCGCGTTTGAAGAGCTCGTGAATCGCTACGAGCGCAAGATTTTCCGCCTGGGAATGAACATCACGCAAAACCGCGAAGATGCGGAAGACGTGATGCAGGACGCTTTCCTGAAATCCTATCAGAATCTGGACCGGTTCCAGGGCGACTCGCGTTTTTACACCTGGCTCGTGCGCATCGCGGTCAACGAAGCCCTGATGAAATTGCGCAAGCGGCGCCCCAACCAGGTCTCTCTCGATGAACCGCTGACGGGCACCGACGGCGAAGATTCCGTCTTCCGCGAAATCGAGGACTGGGGCCCTTCTCCCGAGAAAAAATTCGCTCAAGTCGAGCTCAATGAAATTCTCAACAGCGTGATCGGCGAACTCGATCCGATTTTCCGCGTCGCTTTTCTCTTGCGCGACGTGGAGGGCCTTTCCACGGAAGAGACCGCGCAAATTCTGGGAATCTCTGTGGCGGCGGTAAAATCGCGCCTCTTGCGGGCGCGGCTGAAACTCCGCCAAAAACTCAACAAGTACTTTCGACGGAGCGAAACGCAGTGAACTGCAAGAAAGTAATCCTCGAATTGACGAGCTATCTCGACGGAGTCCTCGACTCCACCATGCGAATGCGATCTCGAACAGCACCTCTCCCGCTGCACCGACTGCCGCCTGGTCGTCGACACCTGCCGCAAGACCATCCAGATTTTCTGCAACTCCGAACCCGTCCCTCTCCCCGAAGATGTCCGCAAGCGCCTGCACACGGCGCTCCTCGAGCGCTTCCGCCGCAACGCAAAAACGACCTAGCATTCAAACCTATAATTCTTGTTTACTACGCGGCAAAATGGGCACAGAATAAGGCGCACTTCGCAGGCCAGATAAGACTCTTGTGCTCTGGAATATAAGCAGCGCCCTGCCTAGGAGGAAGTCGATGAAGCGGCTCTCTCGATGGATTGTGCTTTCCGCTCCGGTTGTGTGTTTGCTTTGCGTGGCCATGCCCGCAAGCGCGCAGTCCGGCGCGAAAAACGGGGAGTGGCGAACTTACGGAGGAGATCTCGCGAGCACGCGCTACTCGCCGCTCGACCAGATCAATGCGGACAACTTCAATAAGCTTGCCGTCGCCTGGCGCTTCAAGACGGACTCGCTCGGTCCACGGCCCGAATTTAAATTTGAATCCACGCCGCTGATGGTTCATGGAGTGCTCTATTCGACGGGCGGAACTCGAAGAGCGGTGGTGGCTCTGGACGCGTCCACGGGCGAACTGCTCTGGATGCACAGCGAGAATGAAGGCGATCGCGCCGCCAATGCTCCGAGGCAGCTATCGGGGCATGGACTGGCCTATTGGACCGACGGCAAGGAAGAGCGAATCCTGTATGTCACGCCGGGTTACAGGCTCATCGCGCTGAATGCCAAGACCGGCGTCCCGCGTGCCCAGCTTCGGCATCGGCGGCGTGGTCGATCTAAAAAAAGACGACGATCAGGATATTGATCTGGTCACCGGAGAAGTCGGGCTTCATTCGACGCCCATCGTGGCCCGCAACGTGGTGATCGTCGGGGCCGCGCACCTGACCGGCGGAGTGCCAAGAAGCAGGAAAAACGTGAAGGGCTATGTCCGCGGATTTGATGTGCGAACAGGCAAGCGCCTCTGGATTTTCCATACCATTCCGCTTCCCACCGAATATGGAAACGATACCTGGTTGAAGGAATCCTGGGCCTACACCGGAAATACCGGCGTCTGGGGACAAATTTCGGTGGATGAAAATCTCGGCCTCGTGTATTTGCCGGTGGAATTGCCGACCGGCGACTACTTCGGAGGCGATCGCCCGGGGAACGGCTTGTTTGGAGAGAGTTTGGTCGCCGTGGATTTAGAAACTGGCAAGCGAAAGTGGCACTACCAACTCGTCCATCACGGCTTGTGGGACATGGACATCCCCTGCGCTCCCATTCTCGCCGACATCACGATCAACGGCCGGACGGTGAAAGCCGTGGCGCAGCCAACCAAGCAGGCCTTCCTCTACGTTTTCAATCGCGAAACCGGCGAGCCGATCTGGCCAATGGAAGAGCGCCCCGTTCCGCAAGGAGATGTTCCGGGAGAATGGTACTCCCCCACGCAGCCGTTTCCGACCAAGCCGCCGGCGTTCGACAATCAGGGCGTGTCCAGCGATAGTCTGATCAACTTCACGCCGGAACTGCATGCGGAGGCCGAGAAACTTGTCTCAAAATATAAAATTGGGCCGCTGTTTACGCCGCCCTCGGTGAGCAAAGCGGATGGGCCGCTGGCAACGATCGTGTCTCCGGGAGCGCTCGGCGGAGCGAATTGGCCCGGCGGTTCCTACGATCCCGACACGCACATCTTGTACGTGTATTCGCGAAGCGATATCTCCGCCCTCGGACTCGTTCCCTCGCCCGACCCGAAACTTTCGGACATGGAATATGTTCAGGGAACTGCGGACATTTACCCTCACCCGGGGAGACCCATGGGCGCGCCTCCGGTCCCCGCTCCGAATCCTGAGAGCGGCGAGCCTGTTTTAACTGTTCGGGGATTGCCGCTATTGAAACCGCCCTATGGCCGCATCACTGCAATCAATCTGGACAAGGGCGAAATCGTTTGGCAGGTCGCGCACGGGGAAACGCCGGACAACGTTCGAAACAATCCCGCGCTCGCAGGCTTGACCATTCCGCGCACGGGAAGCGCAGGTTTAATCGGCACGCTGACGACCAAAACTCTCGTCATCGCCGGCGAAGGCGTGAACGTAACGACGCCATCCGGAATGCGAGGCGCGATGCTGCGCGGCTATGACAAGGCGACCGGCAAGGACGCCGGAGCAGTCTACATGCCCGCGCCACAAAGCGGTTCGCCGATGACCTACATGCTCAACGGCCAGCAATACATTGTCGTCGCCGTCAGCGGCCCGGGCTACCCCGGCGAATTGATCGCTTACCGCCTGCCGCCGAATTAGGCGCCAAGTAGCACAGACTTCAGCCTGTGGGGTTTAGTCCTTGCAAGGCCGCAACCCCCACAGGCTGAAGCCTGCGTCCACTGAAACCCATCAAGCTTCACAGTCTGTCGCTGAACCTAGCTCCTCAAATACTTATTAAAAAATTCAAGCGTGCGCTGCCAGGCCAGCTTGGCAGCGGCCTCGTCATACCGCGGCGTCGTATCGTTGTGAAAACCATGATTCGCGCCGTCATAAATGTACGCGGTGTAAGTAATGTGGTTTGCTTTCAGAGCTTCCTCCCAAGCCGGCCATCCGCCCGTAATGCGAGTGTCGAGCGACGCATAGTGAAGCAAGAGAGGCGCCTTGATTTTGGCAGTATCTTCGGCCGAGGGCTGGCCGCCGTAAAACGGAACCGCGGCGGCAAGGTCCGGCAACCGCACCGCCAGCTTATTCACCGTCGTCCCGCCAAAGCAGAATCCCACGGCGCCCATCTTGCCCGAGCATTCCGGGCGAGCTTTCAGCCAGCCGTAGGAAGCGACAAAATCTTCAAACATTTTGGCCTGGTCGACTTTCGGGAAAAGCGCCGTGGCCTTTTCCTCATCGCCCGGGATAGCCGCCCAGCGAAGTCAGCCCATCGGGCGCAAACGCAAGGAAATTCGCGACGGCCAGACGCCGCGCCACATCTTCGATATAAGGATTCAGGCCGCGATTTTCGTGAATCACCAAAACGCCGGGCAACTTCCCGGCTGATTTTCGCGGGCCGCGCGTAATATCCCTTGATGCTCCCATTGCCCTGCGGCGAGGACACGGTTTCATATCCGCCTTGATTCGAGCGTCGTCCTTGGGAACCTGCTGCGCGAAAGCATAATTCGGCCGAAGGCTCTCCCAAATCGCCATGGCCGTCACGCCGCCCACCGCATACTTATTCGCGCGATCCAGAAATTCACGGCGGCCGATGTCGCCGTGAACGTACTTGTCAAAGTGGTCCAGCAACTCCTGCGGATAATCCGTCGCTTTTTTTCTTTCCATTTGGGTTGCTCCGTCGTTGTCAGCTTGAAATGTTGAGGACAACATGGTCCACGCGGAGGATACCACTTTATTGATTTATGAAAAAGCTTTCACCTGGCCGTCAATGCCACCCGCAAAACCATCCAGATTTTCTGCAACTCCGAATCCGTCTCTCTCCCCGAAGACGTCCGCGATCGCCCGCACTCACGGCGCTCCTCGAGCGTTTCCGCAGCAACGCGAAGACAATTTGGGAACGCCTCTCGGACAAATTCTCTGACTTTGCTCCAAACTCGTGGCACATAGGTTTCAACTCGCGGGACCCATTTCGCGAATGAACCGCGATTTCGCTCGATTTCGAGGCGACGTCCTGGAAATCCTTGACGGTCGTGACCGGCTGGATCTTCCTGTCACGAACGATCTTGGTGATCACGTCTCCCTCCTGGACCCCCGCGGCCTCGGCCGCGCTGCCGTCCTTGACCGACGAGACGAGAAGTCCCTTGAGGTCGGCCGGCAGACTCATGGACTTGGAAAGGTCGGAAGTCAGCGGCTGGACTTCCAGGCCGAAGTCGCCGATCGAGGTCGACTTCTCGCCCTCGGCCGTCTGGGGCCGGTCGCGCTCCTGGTCGAAGACGACTTTATCGTACGGTGCGGGAACGATCGTGGCCGTTCGCTCCTTGCCTTCACGCAGGAAGACGATCTCGTACGGCTTGGCGACTTCGCTGGTGGCAACCTTGAGCCGGAACGACGAGCGGTTAAGCACCTTCTCGCCCGCGAAGCCGACAACGATGTCGCCTTCCTTGAGCCCAGCCTTCTCGGCGGGGCTGCCGGAAACGACGTTCTCGATGAGCACGCCCTTGATGTTCTCGTCGAGACCGAGCTGGCGTGCCAGTGCCGGCGTCATCGCCGCGAGCGCGACGCCGATCCGCGCGTAATGCACCTTCCCATCCTTGATCAACATGGTGGCCACGTTACTGGCCAGATTCATGGGGATGGCGAAACCGATGCCGTCATTCCCCTGGCTCCCCGAGATGATCGCGGAATTGACGCCGATGACGGCGCCGTTCATGTCCAGCAGCGGGCCGCCGGAATTCCCGCGATTGATCGGGGCGTCGGTCTGGATGAACGACTCATACTCGTTGATGCCTTCCGCATTACGCTCGAGGCCGAGATGATACCCGTGGTCACGCTCTGGCTCAGGCCAAAGGGCGAGCCGACCGCCATGACCAGCTCACCGACCTTGAGCTTGCTGCTGTCGCCCCGCGGGAGTGGCGGATAGCTGGTGATGTCGACCTTGATCACGGCCACGTCGGACTGCTTGTCGGTACCGACGACCGTGGCCTTGGCCTCGACGCCGTCGTAGAAGATCACGGAGATCTTATCGGAGTTTTCGACGACATGGTTGTTGGTCACGATGTGACCTTTGTCGTCATAGACGAACCCGGAGCCGACACCGGTTGCCCGGTTGCCGAACTGCTCCCGCTGGGGGAAGCCTTCCGGATTGAAGAATCGGCGCAGCATCTCCTCGAGGTCCTGGCCGGGCTCGCCCGGATTACCTGGATTGCCGCCGCGCGGTGGGGTCCGCCGAAGGTTGGGGAGGTTCATGCCCCGTCCCATCTTCTTCTGAACGCTGATCTGGACGACCGAAGGCCGCGCAAATTCCGCCACGGCGCCGAATGCCTGCGAAAGGGCCTTCGCGGTGCGCTGGCCCTCCTCGGATACCTTGGGAGCGGCCGGGAGCGGCCGCAGAACCCCGGACGAGCTGACGAGTGCGGCCGAAGCAACAAGCAACGCGGCCCACGCGACTGGATTTCGTTTCATTCTTTTGTCATCTCCTGTAGTGACCCTGCGGTCGTCGGAACTCATTGGTGAAAAGGAACCCAGTGCAACGTCCCCGGGTCGGCCCACGCGAACCCCACGGGGGTGGTCGCATGGATCGCTACCGGCAAAAACGTTCGTTGCCTCGTTCCCGAACCGAACACTGCCAAAATACTTGGGTAAAACCGCCGCCAGATGATCGTGTCGGCGGCACAGCTTAGTATACCAATGCTCACGAAACGGGAAAGCGCGGGGCCATGCCACGTCGCAGGTCCCGTTTCGATCGCATCCCACTCATGTACTTCATTGTTACGATCGAGATATTCAGAAGGTTGGGTCGTATCTGTCCAGATGCCCGCAATCGCCGGTGATCGCCCGTGGTGGGGGGTGGGGACGGCGGTGGTTTGGCCGGCCTCGGCGGGGACCGCTGCCGGTCCGGGGCGACGCCTCGTCCGAGAGGGGGTGATCGCCGCGTCCATGACCGAGGGTAGGTGTGTCGTGCTCCGCGGAATCATGTCACGCAGCCCGGCGACGTCTTCGCGAGCTTTCGGCCATGGCATCAGCATGATACTTTAAGGAACTGATTACAATCGCCGAGTTAGTTTTGGTCATTTTTCGGAGTCTTGCTCACGTGCTGGACCCGCGGGATCTGGCGCCTGGGGTCTTCATGGCCAAGGCCCGCGCTACAGGCGCCCTGGAACCGTCGATTCGCCGCTTGATGGCGGCCGTGCTGGCCCGCGGGATTCACGACCCTTCGATCTGGGGGCGTGATTTTCAGGTACCGCGGCATCTGCGCGACGCGATTGCTGATCCGCTTCCGCGTTTACATCTCGAGCGATCGGTGATCTCCGCGATCGACGGCTTTCAGAAGGTGTTGTTCCGAACTCACGACGGCCTGACGCTCGAGGCGGTCCTGATCCCGCTGCACAAGCCTGGAGCGGTCAGCGTGTGCCTCTCATCGCAAGTTGGCTGCCCGATGGGCTGCGTCTTCTGCGCGACGGCGCGATGCCGCGGAGACGAAACCTGGAAATCTGGGAGATCATCGACCAGTTCATCCAGGCGCGCGAGCTGGTGCGCTCCCAGGGCCGCCGAGTGACAGGGGCTGTGTTCATGGGGATGGGCGAGCCCTTCTTGAACTACGATCGAGTGATCGCCGCCGCCGACTTGCTGCGCTGCCCGTACGGTGGGGCCGTCGGAGCCCGCGCGATCACGATCAGTACCGTCGGGCTGGTGCCGGAGATCGATCGATTCACTCGCGAGGATTGGCGATTCCGGCTCGCGATCAGCCTGGGTGCGGCGACCGACGCCAAACGAGCGTGGCTGTTGCCGCTTGCGGGGCGGACCCCGGTCGCCCTTGTGATGGCCGCCGCCCGCCGCCACGCCCGGCGCGGCGCGATCGCGTGATGCTTGTGTATGTCTGCATCAGCGGGGTCAATGTCGAGCCGGCCGATGCAACTGCCCTGGCCGACTTGATCGGCGACACGCCCGTGCGGCTCGACCTGATCGACGTCACCGACGCGACCGGCCGGTTCAACCCGCCGGCTCCCGAGGAATTTCGCCGGTTCAGAGACGCGCTGGCGCGCTCGCTGCACCAGCCGGTCGTGCGCAGGTATTCCGGCGGGGCGGATATCGCGGCAGCGTGCGGGACGCTCGCTGGAGGCGATCAAGCTTGATGCGAATGGACTCGGCGCAAGAGCTCGTGGCGCAGGGCAGCCAAGAGCTCGAGCGTCTGCTTCAGGAATGGCTCCAAGGCCGGCTGGCTCTCGACCCAAGCCTCGGCATGCGGAAGCGGCTCGAAGACGCGCCGTCCCCGCCGGATGGTTCGCTCGACGACACCGCGATCGACCAGAAACAACAGGACAATCGCTCGTTGATGCAGCGGCATCGCCGACCAGTATTCAGAGTGAGAAAGGTCGTTCTCGAGATGCAGGCCCGTGTAGCGAGCTGTTTCCTCGAAGAGGGCGACACGATGCTCGTCATTGCGGTGCAAGCCGTAGTGGGCGAGCTTTCCCTGCCAGTGGCGAGCCAGATAATTGATCAGTGATACGGTCACGGACTCGATGACCCTCTGGGCCTCATGATGATCATCCAAACGCCATACTCCTTATAATTGGTAGGTCATCCCATGCGTCCGGGCAAGTCCTTCGTTCCGGATTGAGCGATAAAATTCGGGGAGCGCCAGCGGCGGCTCAATCCGTTTTTACAAGCGCGCACGCCGCGGGTGCGCGCGAAAATCGCTCGCGGCGCGTCACGGATACGGTCCGTCGCGCTTAGGTCGCGTCAGCGCGGCCGCGACGCGTGGCCGCCGTTCGCATCGCGGGGAAACTCGCCCAACCGCCAGTCGAGCCGTCGTCGCGCGTTCGTCAGTCGAACGTCGCGCCGAAACGAGACGTCCATGTGTTTTCAAGCACGCATCTGATCCGCAAGTTGCGTGCCGCACCGGTCCCAGCTCTCTGCGTTTTCTGAGCGGCGCGGCCGCGAGGTTGAGCGTTCGCCGGCCGGCTAGGGCGCGGGAACAGGGCACGGATTCCCGGCAGGCATTTCTCTTTGACATCGGGGGCTGCGATCGACTATGTTCGGTCGTTTCCCATCGAGATCGTTGGTTAGCCCGGAAGCTTAACCCCTTATGTTCTCCTCGCTTGCAGGCGTCGTCATCCGTCGACCCTGGGTGGTCGTACTGACGTGGTTCGCCCTCACGGCCGCGCTGTATCTTTTTGCCCCGCGCTGGGACCAAGTTACGAAGGACGACGACGTCCGGTTCTTCCCACCGGCGTCCTTGAGCGTGATCGGCCAGGATCTGATGGAGCGCGGGTTTCCCCGCGACGCCTCCAGCTCACAGCTTGTTCTGGTGTACGAGCGGAAGAACGGGCATGTGACGCAGGATGATCTGCGTTACGTCCACGACGCGGCCTCGAGACTCTATGAACAGCTCGGTTCACGGCCCGAGCTCGGGATCAGCAAGCCGCCCGAAACTCCACTGACGCCGTTCATCGGTCCGCGCTTGATCGGCACCAGCGCCGACGGCCGCGCCAGGCTGCGCTCGCATTTGTGCGCCTGAGCGGGACCCATATGTCCAAGAAAACACGGGTCGCCGTCGACGGGATCCGCGCGTGGCTCCAGAATGAAGCCGCCCCCCTGCCCGCCGGCCTGGAGCTCACCGTCACCGGGACCGCAGTCGTCGGTCACGACACGAATGTCGCCGCCAGTGAGAGCATCAAGAACACCACCGTCAGCACGATCGCGCTCGTGGTCTTGATCTTGCTCTTCGTCTATCGCTCGCCGCTCCTGGCGATGATTCCGCTGCTCACGATCGCGATCTCGGTCTTTGTCTCGCTGCGATTGATCGCGCTGCTCGCGCGTGCCTTATCTGGGCCTTCAAGTCATCAATATCACGCAGGTGTTTGTGATTGTCGTCCTCTTTGGCGCGGGCACCGACTATTGCCTGTTCCTGATCGCCCGTTATTCCGAAGAGCTACGGCGCGGGCGGTCGCGGCCCGAGGCTTTGCGCGAATCGCTCCAGCAGGTTGGCGGCGCCTGGTGGCGAGCGCTGGAACCGTGATCGTCGGACTCGGCATGCTTTACTTTTCGAACTTCGCCAAGGTCCGATACACGGGGCCCACGATCGCGCTGTCGCTCTCGGTCGCTTTGCTCGCTGCGCTCTCGCTTGCACCGGCGATGCTCGCGCTGCTGGGTCGAGCCATCTTCTGGCCTTTTCACAAATCGCACCAAACCGCCGCTGCCGAAAGCGGTTCGATGGCCGGCGATTCGCTCCCTCGGCCTGGCTTCTGGGTCCGGGTCGCCGATCTGGTGGTGCAATACCCGCTCACGATCCTTTCGGTTTGCCTTTGGTGCTTGCTCCCTTGGCCGTCGTCGGTGTGCCCGCACGCTCCAACCACAACCAGTTAAGCGATCTCGACCGGGATCGGCCGAGTGTGATCGGGGCCGACGTCGTGAGGCGCTACTTCTCGGTTGGCGAGCTCAGCCCGGCGATTGCCTTGATCGACAATCCCACGATCGACTTCCGATCGCCGGCCGGACGCGAGACGATCGCCGAGATCAGCCGCCGGATTCTGGCCGTCGACAACGTCGCCGAGGTCCGCTCGCTCACCCAGGCGCTCGGCAAGGCGCCTCGGCCGAGCGCCGACCGGGGATTCCTGAATCGCCTTGCGGGCCAGGCCATAAGCGCGGTGCCGAGTCGCGCTATGTCAGCACTCGCCCTGCCGACCCGGCCGACCTGAGCCATATCACGCGCATCGATGTGATCTTCAAGACCGACCCCTTCTCGGAGCCGAGCGAAAAGGCCCTCGAAAGCGTATACGACGTTTTGCGACACGCCAGCCGCCCCGGGCCAGCCGCTGGAAGGAACCGCGTCGATCGGCATCGCCGGCTCGACCTCCGCCGTTCACGACCTCAAGCTCGTGACGACCAGCGACGAGCGCAGGATGTATGTCCTCGTGACGATCGGCGTTTACGTCATCCTGCTCGCTCTGTTGCGCCGGCCGGCGATCTGTCTCTATCTGATCGCGACGGTGGTGCTCGGATATCTGGCGTCGCTGGGTCTGACCGATTTGCTCTTCCGCGCCTGCACCACGGACCGGCGCCGTGGAGCCGGGCTCGACTGGACGGTCGCGTTTTTCCTGTTCGTCATCCTGGTGGCCGTCGGCGAAGACTACAACATCTTCCTGATGGCCAGGGTGATCGAGGAGGAGCGGACCCACGGGACGATCGAAGGGACGCGCAGGGCCGTCGCCCATACCGGCGGGATCATCAGCTCGTGCGGCCTGATCATGGCCGGAACTTTCGGGTCGATGCTGACCGGCAGCCTCACGTCGCTGCGCGAGCTCGGTTTTGCACTGGGCCTGGGCGTCCTGCTCGACACGTTTCTGGTCCGGCCCATCCTGGTGCCGGCGTTCGTGGTTCTGGCCGCGCATGCGAACCGCTGCACTCGCGCGCGTCCGAGCCGGAAAAAGCTCGGCCTGAGCGACCCGTGCGGCGCCGACCGTGATCGGATCGGCGCCGTAGGGTACTCAGTTTCGCGGGGATCAGGCTCCCTTGCCGTCGTCGGGTGCCGGCGTCTCCTGCTGGCTGCCAACGGCGACCAAGCGCCTCTTCCTGCTCCTTCTTGGAGCTCGTGACGAACTTGAGGCGCTTGATTTCTCCCTCTTGCACGACCTCGACGTTCACGGCGTCCTTGCCCTGGAAGCTGTTCCGCAGAATCTCCTCGCTCAAGGGGTTTTCAATCAGGTTTTCGATGGCGCGGCGCAGCGGCCGGGCCCCGTAGTCCGGGTTGTAGCCCTTGGCGATCAGGAAGTCCTTGGCGTCGTCGTTCAAGATGAGCTCCATGCCGCGATCGGCCATGCGGGCGCGGATCTTCGCGAGCTCGATGTCGACGATACGCTTGAGGTCGTCCTTGTTGAGGGCGTGGAAAACGATGACGTCGTCGATGCCGGTTGAGGAATTCGGGCCGGAAATACTTCTCGATCGCGACTTTGAGCCGCTCTTTCATCTGTTCGTAGCTGCCGGCCTCGTCGCGTCCCCGGTCAAACCCGAAGATGTTGCTGTATGACGTCACCTCGGCACCGGCGTTGGTGGTCATGATGATGATGGTGTTCTTGAAATCGACATTGCGGCCGAAGCTGTCGGTGAGGCGTCCTTCCTCCATGATCTGGAGCAAGCGTGTTGTAGACGTCGGGATGGGCTTTTTCGATCTCGTCCAGGAGGACGACGGCGTAGGGGCGGCGGCGGATCTTCTCGGTGAGCTGGCCGCCTTCCTCGTAGCCGACGTAGCCGGGAGGAGCGCCGATCAACCGCGAGACGTTGTGCTTCTCCATGTACTCGGACATGTCGATCTGGATCGAGGGCGTCGGCGTCGCCGAACATGAATTCGGCCAGGGCCTTGGCGAGCAAGGTTTTTCCGACGCCGGTCGGGCCGGCGAAGATGAAGCTGCCGATCGGACGCTTCGGGTCTTTGAGACCGGCCCGGCTGCGGCGCACGGCCTCGCTGATCCGTTTGATCGCCTCGGTCTGTGAGATCACCCTCTTCTGGATGTCCTCTTCCATCCGCAGCAGTCGGGTGGTCTCTTCGGTCTCGAGCCGGGTGAGCGGAATGCCGGTCATCTTGCTCACGACCTCGGCGACGACTTCCTCGTCGACGGTGCCGTCGATTTCCTTGGACCGCTCGCGCCATTCCCGCGTGATCGTTTCCTTCTTCTTCTTGAGCTTGTCGGCCTGGTCGCGCAAGCGAGGCCGCGCGTTCGAAGTCCTGGTTGGCGACGGCCTCCTCCTTGTCCTGATTGAGCCGTTCGATTTGCTCGTCGAGCTCTTTCAAGTCAGGGGGACGCGTCATCGCCTTGAGCCGCACCCGCGCACCGGCCTCGTCGACGACGTCGATCGCCTTGTCGGGCAGGCAGCGCCCGGTGATGTAGCGGTCCGAGAGGTCGACCGAAGCCTCGAGCGCTTCGTCGGTGATCTGCACGCGGTGATGCGCCTCGTACCGGTCGCGCAGGCCGCGGAGGATTTCCAGTGCTTCGTGCTTGCTGGGAGGCTCGACCAGGATCGTCTGGAAGCGCCGCTCGAGCGCGCCGTCCTTCTCGATGTATTTGCGATATTCGTCGAGCGTGGTGGCGCCGATGCACTGGACCTCGCCGCGCGCCAGGGCCGGCTTGAGGACGTTGGAGGCGTCGATGGCCCCTTCGGCACCGCCGGCGCCGACCAACGTGTGCAGCTCGTCGATGAAGAGGATCGTGTTCTTGGCACGTCGGACTTCGTTCATCACGGCCTTGATCCGCTCTTCGAACTGGCCGCGGTACTTGGTTCCCGCAACCATCATGGCGAGATCCAGGACGACGATCCGGCGGTCGCGCAAGCAGCTCGGGCACGTTGCCGTCGACGATCATCTGCGCCAGGCCTTCGACGATCGCCGTTTTGCCCACCCCTGCTTCGCCGAGCAGCACGGGGTTGTTCTTGGTGCGGCGCGACAGGACCTGGATCACGCGCTCGATTTCATTTTGGCGGCCGATGACCGGGTCAAGCTTGCCTTGCCGCGCCAGTTCGGTCAGGTCGCGCCCGAAAGAGTCCAAGGCCGGAGTCTTGGACTTGTTGCCTTTTGACGTGGCACCGCGTTCGCTTTCACCGCCAGCGTCCATCCCATGACCGAGCAAGTTCAGCACCTCCTCGCGCACTTCGTCCAGCTTCAAATTAAGGTTCAGGAGCACCTGGGCGGCCACCCCCTCCTGCTCGCGCAAGAGCCCGAGCAGGAGGTGTTCGGTGCCCACGTAATTGTGATTCAGGTTGCGGGCTTCCTCGATGGCATACTCGATCACCTTCTTCGCTCGAGGAGTCTGGGGCAACTTGCCCATCGTAACCATTTCCGGGCCGGCCTGAACGATCTTCTCGACCTCATTGCGAATCTTACGCAGGTCGACTTCCAAATTCCTGAGGACGTTCGCGGCGACGCCGCTCCCCTCCTTGATCAGGCCGAGTAATACGTGCTCGGTTCCGACGTACTCATGGTTGAATCGCTGCGCCTCCTGATTGGCAAGCTGCATCACCTTGCGAGCACGGTCGGTGAAGCGTTCATACATGCGGGTCTACTCCGATCCGACGATAATCCCCATCAGCCGCAGTCTCCACCCCTCTGACGGCCACTTCCATTCTACGAGACAGCCGGCCCGTTCGTCGCAGCGGAGTTGCAACCTTCATGGGGAGTGCAGTCGTTCCTATCTGGTCACCGTCCGGCGGTGCGTCCACGCAATCAACGTCCCGCCCAGCTTATGACTGCTCGTAATCTTAACTAACTTAATCCTTTGTGCCAAACATCGCGGACCGGACCCGAAAAAGCACACCGATTTCGGGAAGATGGAAGCGCTAGCCCATCCGGTCGAGCGCCTGGCGGATCTCCCATTGCCACTTCGCGCCACCTCTTAACTGTAAACACTGGTGGAACATCTGACGAGCCAGCGCGGGCTGCTGCGTCCTGAGGTACAGCGACCCGAGCTGCATGAGCGCATCCGCGTCCGTCTCGTCGCCGCCAGGATTCGCTCAAGCCGAAGCCGTGAATCCTTCCAGCGCCCCTGCAGGTATGCCTCGTGAGCCTCGCGGAACAGCCGCTCGATCTCACGGCGATGACGGTCCGGATGACAAAGACCAACCCACCAGAGCGTGTATCCCAGACTCACGATCCAGGAAGCGATCGCGAGTATCGCGAAAAAGTCGGCCCAGCCCGGTGCAAACGCTTCGCTCCAGATCCAGCGAGTGGCGATCGCCAGGTTGAGCGTCGACGCGAACAGCAACCCCAGAAGCAGACCAAGAACTTCTTGGCCCGACCAGATCTGCGGCAGGCCGGGCCAGAACGAAAGAGCGAACACGCGAAACCGCTTCGGCATGAGCAATCCCTTCCCGTGCAGAAACGGCCCGCTGTCCCTGCAAGCATCACCGCAAAGGATTGTAGATCACACCCCCTCCTGAATCAAGCCGCCCTATGCGCACGCGGCGTCGCTGGTTTCAATCACGGATTGAGGGATGAACGATCGAAGAACTCGCGAGCCCCGGCCGCGGGCGGGCGACCTAGCGGACCAGATCGTCGAGGAGTTTTCGGCCCAGGACCCGCAGTTTCTCGCGGTCTTCGCGATTGAGCTTCGCGTCGCGTAGCAGGTCGCGATCGAGGGAGATGCCGTTGACCCGGACGACCATCTTGTTGACTGTGCCCTGGAGCGTCAGCATCCGGAGCGACCGCAGGTCCACGCTCAGCTCGCCCAGAATCCGCCGGGCTTTGTCCGGCAGACGGGCGTTCAGTCCGCTGAGGTTGATCCGGTAATCGATTCGCCCGTCAAAATCGGTCCAGCCGGATAATGTCATCGGGACGCGTCCGATCTTCATCGCGAAGTGATCGGTCGTGATCCGCCGGTCCTTGATCTCGAAATCCGAACGGACCGACGCGCCGCCCCCCTGGCGCGACAGCTCGGCGATTTTCGATAGCTCGGCCACAAGAGGTGCCCCGTCGAGATCGACCGGATCCAGGGCGACAACGCCGTGCCCGGCGAGTGTCCGGCTGAAGCTGTCCCAGGTCTTACCTTGCCCTTCGATGTAGAGGTCTGAATCGAGGTGTCCCTTCAGGTTCAACGGCGCACCGGCGAGGACTGGTACCGCATAGCGCAGCAGGTTCATGCCGTCATCGAGTACGACGCCCTCCGCGCAAAATGGACCTTCACCGCAGGGCCAGCGGCCGTTCGGTCCAGGTGTCCGCCGAGCCGGAACCATCCGCCGTTGAGCGAGCCGCGCATCTGGTCGATGCTGATACGCTCGCCTTCGTAGATTGCCTCGCCGTCGACGTTCTGTAGATTTATCCGCGTGTTCGACGGCTCGTCGATCAAGGTGACGCGTCCGCTCCGGAATTCCACGGCGATCGGTTCGGCCGCGCGAGGGGCTCGACCGTCGCGCTGCGGCGGCCGTGGCGGAGCCGCGATCAAGTCAGCGAGCTCGAGGCTTCCGTCGGCGCGGCGTAGCACGCGCAGCGATGCGCCCTCGACGGTCAAGGTTTTGGGCCGGACGTTGCCGGTGAGCAACTGGCGCAGGCTCAAGTCGAATCGAACGCTTGCGGTCGTGAGCCAGGGATCGTCGGTGCTCTGCGGCGATCCGATCTCCAGGCTCGTGAGCTGGATCCCGCCGAGCAGCCGCACCGACAGGCGCGCGAGGCCGACGGTCCGGCCACTGCGAGCTTCCATCGCGGCGACCACCTGGCGTCTCGCCCAATCGGTGGGCGCGATCATGACCACTCCGATCCAGAGGACCGGAGGCACGAGGACGATGACCAGTAATACCAGCGCGAAGCGCCGAATTCGGTGGGATCTCATGGGACTCCTTCCCGCGATCGTCTCCGCCCGTCCTTCCAATCTCCCGTCGTGGTCGCCATCGATTTCGAAGGGATTGGGGCGCGCTGGGTGCGGACCATACCTCAATGTGGCCGATCGGACAAGCGCACTCTCGCCGATTTAAACTTGGTAACTTGGTTTGATCTCTCGAGGGAGACGGGACGCTCGCGATCCCGAGCGAGCCGGGATTCATCGTGGCAATGGTCGGGCCCATGAACCCGCGCAGGGTGACGCTCATCCACAGCACCTCGAGCGGCAATTCGGCCTTGTTCCGTGGCGGCCTTGCGGTCATTGATGGCAGACTGAGCCTGATCGAGCAGTTCAAGGGCGAACGGCAGCGGCGTGTTTGAGATCGCCCTGCGGCACGACGCCGAGGCATACCGCACGGTTCTGGCCGTGCAGCTCGGCAGGAACATCTACGTGCTGCATGCCTTTCAGAAGAAGTCGAAGAAGGGCATCGCCACGCCGAAACCGGATGTGGACTTGATCAAACAGCGATACCGAGAGGCGAAGGAGCTGGCGAAACATGAGCAAGACGAGCAATAACGGCTCCGAGGGAATTGAGCACGAGAAAGGCTCCGGCAACGTCTTCGCCGATCTGGGGCTGCCCGACGCCGACCTTCGGCTACCCCGGTCGCGGCTGGGCTTTCACGTGTATAAGCTGCTCGCCGAGCGGCAGCTCACGCAGCGGGAGATTGCCGCCTTGCTCGGCATCCGGCAGCCGGAGGTATCCCACCTGATGAACGGCCATTTCAACCGCTTCACCACCGACAAACTGCTCGATTTCCTCAAGCGTCTTGACCAAAAAGTGACGATTCAGATCAGCCCGCACCACCCCGGCGAACCGTATCAAGAGGTCAGCTTTGGCCTGTGACCAAAAAGCCTGGCCCGTCTTCCGCGACCAACGAGAGCGGCTTCCCCATCGATGAGCGGCCCGTGTCACCGCGCCCGGTGCCGATTCTGTGTCACCGGCTTCCCGCACATCCCCTTCGCCGTCGGCGTCGGTCGATCTGGCCCGTGAGAGACCTGTCCGCGGACGAATTGGTCATGCAACCCGCAACACATCCGATGTGCTCGAGGCCGCGGGAGACCTTTCTCCCTCGTTGCCGGCAGTGTACGAAGCGTAAGCCGACGTGACGCGATTCGCTCAACCAGCGATTCGGGATTACCGGGTCGTCCCGATGTCGCCACGTAGCCGATATCCAAGAGACGCCACGATTCATTCGTTCGGACGTCGATCACCAGTCCGGCATCCGAAAACGGCTCAGGACGACCACAGGGGCGACCCTGTCTCAAGCGAGACTCCTTCGTCATTCGAGCGATCTCGGCCAGGCGTCAGTTCGACCTGACCCCCATCAGACGCTCCGACGCGCTTCTGACACCCTAATAACTCGACGAGGCAAGAATGTCACCGGCCCTTCGTGTCCCGATCGCCTGCCAGACGGAGAGGGCAACGGTGCCCTTGACGAACCGGGCCGAACCGTCGGATAACGCAATGTTCACCCCACCCGGGTGGTAGCTGCGCGACGCGACGTGAGCTCTGTCGAGGAATGGGAATTGAACGCAGTCGCGACCCTGGTAGTTAGGGGGACGCGTGTGAGTATATAGAAATGCGAGCTGGAGAGAACCGTTCTGATAAAGCAATCCAGTGATACCAAGTGTACCGAAGGTAAATGGTGGCACGTCGCAGGCGGCCGGCGGGATCAGGCAATAAGGGTCGGACGTCGGGTCCTGGGTCCAGACCCAATCGGGATCAGACAGCAACGTCACGTCGAGAGCGTCGGTCCCAGGGTAAGCTCCGCGCTTGACCTCGGCGTAGAGCGCGGTGTTACTGGTCCCGTCGGCGATATCGCTGATCCGCGTCGCGGACCCGATGGCGAAGATACCCAACTGGTCGGCTCTCTTGAAGAATTGGCCGCTCGATTCGAACGTCCAACCATTAATCCCCAAGTTGCCGTAGTAGTTCGACCGACCGATTGCGCCGTCCGCTTGTCCTGTGTACGGACTGCTGTCCGGCCACGATCCGGACGAAGGATCGGATGGGCAGAGGTAGATCGGGACATTGACGTCCCGGGCGGTGAAATTCTCCGGAGCAACGGTCACGTCGAGCGAGAGGTTGAAAGCGTTAAAGACGCTCGTCTGTTCGGAGAACTGCATCAACCAGACCAGCGACGATGCGCCACTCGGGGCGTCGCTGCCGCCAGGCGGTAAGGCCCCGTTCACATCATGGAAATTGATGGCGGCCAAGGCGATCTGCTTGAGATTGTTGATGCACTGAAGTCGCCTCGCTCCCTCGCGCCGATTGAACGGCCGGCAGCAACAGGCCGACCAGCAAGCCAATGATCATGACGACGACCAGCAGCTCGATCAGCGTGAAGCCGCGTCGAACCACGGGTGAACATCGAAGGTGTCTCATCGGAGATTCCTGTAACGCAAGGGAAGTGCAGTCAGTGCGTAGTTCGGTCGCTTTTCGCCGCGAGGCCGATGCCGCGGCCGGTCTGGCGCCTCGGCACGCTGAAAGGCATACGTTGCGATCCCGGATCGGCCGCTTGCACGCACTACGCGGTCCACAGCCCGGTGATTGTCTGGCCGTTGTGGTATATGTCTCGGACTGTGAGCGAAAAGGTACTTTTCGGAGGGACAGACGGCCAGGTGGCAGTCCAAGTTTGCGAAATTTGTACACATCTAGTAAACTCGATCGCGGTCGGCGGCGACGTAGATAGATCGAGCAGGCAGGGGTAACCGTATGTGCAGGAGCCGTCCGCGCTGGCGATAAGCGCGTGATCCTCTTTACCACCCGCGACGAAATAACTCGTCGGAATTTCATCGCCGTTCTTGGGCGAAGTGATATTGGTGACGTACGGATGAATCACACCAGCCGGAGTATCAAGGGTGTCAACTTGGAAGATCGTCTCATCAACCCCCTTTTTGTCGTGATCGTCTGTCCACTTAGCCGTGAGGTAACATTGCGCCTGCGCCGCAACCTTATGGTCCAACGGCAGACACACATCAAACAGCCAGAGGTCTCGCCCCGCCACGCGAATCACCTGAACAAATTGGCCAGTTATCGCGTGCACGGACTTGTCGGACCGCGTCAGGCTGCCAGTCAGAGCCATGTCCTTGAGGGACATGTCGGACAAGACAGACACGAGGATGCCCTCATGCGGAACGCGCCTGATCGTGGTATTGATGATCGGCCAGTTGATATGAACAGCCATGCGATTGCCTTTCCGAAAGTGGTTTGGTCGGTTCACTCGCTTCAGAGTGGTGTGACTCGAACCGACCTGAAAGCAGCCACGCCATTACGAACGTAGAGGCCCAGTGCGCCGCGAGGCGAGAATGCCGGCCGGATTTCCGACGGCGGCGGACCGCCCGCGGGCGGGGGGTTGTATCTGAGATAGTCGGCGGCGTGATTCCTCACGGTCTCCGTCGCTATGGAGAAGGGCTGACCATCCCATCGGCCGGTCACCCGCTCGGGGGTGACTTCCACTTCGACGTCATGCCATACTCCATTGAGCTTGCCCAAGGCATCGAATGGCAGTCCCGTGATGAGACCCACTTTCAGGTCAGGTCCGGGCGCATTACCATCGTCCGAATACAGCTCGGCGGACAGGTCGACGGTGTTCCTCCTCGGGGTCGGCGGGAGGTTGAGTTGGAGCTTCACCGACTCGGGCATTTGCCTCCTTTCCTCTTGGTCTTGCCATCGGACGGCGTTGAACGACAGGCGTGTGAAGAAGTGGACTGCACGCCGAGGCAAACTATAGGCTTTGTGGGCGAAGAAAAGCCCTACCTCGCCCCAGACATCGCTATCGTCATGTCGGATCTGCGCGCGAAAACGGAAGCGATCGCACTGCGGATCGGGCACGAGCTCCAGTAAGCTCAACGTCACGGTGTAGACGGTGAACGCGCCGTCAGCATTGTGGATCACCTCGGTTTTCGACCTGCCAACCAGATTCCGCGAATACCTCGGACCACCTGTCTTGCCGATCAAGTCCACAGTACGACCGCTGGCCAGCTCCAAACGTATTCTCTCGAGAGCGCGGGTGGGGCTGGCCATGAACGCCGCCGCACCCGCAGCAACCACGGCGAGACCGATCAGGATGGCGACCGAGTGGCGTCGTAATGAGCGGCCGAAGCGATTGAGGCGGCCTGTGGCCTCGTCAGGACGCGCCCCGCGGAGCCAGCGGTCGAGGTCATCGGCCAGCGATTGGGCCGACGAGTACCGGGAAGCAGGGACCTTTTCGAGGCACTTCAAGCAGATCGACTCCAACCAAAATGGGACCGCCGGGCACAATCGTGAGGGGGGCCGAGGAACTGTGGAACGTACGAGCTCCAGGATCTTGATCCTCGAGTCGGCCTCGAAGGGAGGGTGGCCGGTCAACGTCGCATAGAGAATGGCACCGAGAGCATACACGTCCGTCGCTGTACCGATCTCCGCCGAGCGGCCCGCCGCTTGTTCCGGGGACATGTACTGCGCGGTGCCAAGTATCGTGTCTGCCGCGGACGTCATGAACGCGTTTCCGCCGGAGTCGGAATCCACAAGTTTCGCGAGGCCGAAGTCGGCGACTTTGGGCGTGCCGTCGGCAGCGAAGAGCACGTTGCCCGGCTTCAGGTCCCGGTGTATGACGTTCGCCTGGTGCGCGGCTTTCACCGCCAGGGCCAGCGTTCGCACCAGTACGGCTGCATCGACGGGCCCGAGGGGACCGTTGGCGAGGAGGGCGTTTTGAAGACTTCCTCCCTCAGCCAGCTCCATCGAGAAAAAGGGGAGACCTTCGTGCTCGCCCAGCTCGTAAACCTGGACAACGTTCGGGGAGTTGAGCCGGGCGACCGCTTCCACTTCACGCTTGAAGCGGGCGACGGCCTGAGGGCTCGCGTGGTACCCGGCCGAGATCATCTTGAGGGCGACGTCACGATTCAGAGGGATCTGCCGCGCCCGGTATACGACACCCATCCCACCCCAGCCAATCCGCTGGTCCACCCTGTACTGGCCGATCGTCTTGCCGACCACCTCGTCGGTGTCGGGGCGGGATATCGGCGCGACGGTATCATGTGAATGCCCGGCGGGCATGGTGACCGTCAAGGCAAGATCCGTCGCACCGTCGCGTGACCGGCCGTCCGGGACAGGGTGACCTCGGTAACAATCCTTCAGGTCGGCGACCAGACTATCGCCGGTCGTCTGATCGTGCATGTTCCTCAGTACGTCCGCGCACCGTTCACAAGAAGAAATGTGCACGGACACGGCGTCGTAGCCCTGGTCGGACAGCTCGCCCCGGTCGAATTCCACGAGCGCCTCGTAACTGGGGCAGTCGAACAGCGCGGCTCCACGTCCGGACGGACGCATGGCGGCCCCCTATGTGAGCACTCGATTTGCGGAACGGACGGCGCCCTGCGGCAGTCCGTCCGTTCAAATGTCAATGAGCTCTGCAAGTTCCTGTCGGATCTTGCGCTTGATGCGTGACGTGGCCAAGTAGACGGCGTTGTCCGTCATCCCAAGGTCCTCTGCCACAACGGCGGGGTGTTCACCGCCAATAACCACTCTCAGAAATGCCTGCCGGGTCTTCTCTTCGAACTTGCCGAGGATCAGCTCCACCGCCCGTCGGACGAGCATCCGCCGGTCGTCCTCGTCGGATGTCCCGGTATCGGACGGTTCGGCCGGCAGCGCGAGCATGAAGTTCAGCACGTCGCTTCCTCCCACCGCGCTGGCATTCCGCTTGTTCTTGCGAAACGCATCGAGTGCCCGGGAGCGGGTGATGGTCCGGAGCCAACCCCGGAACGTGTCCCCCTTTCGGTCGTAGTGGAACGTTTCAATCGACCGTGCAACTGTCCCGAAAACCTCCTGAGTCACATCAGGCACGTCGGCTTCCCGTACGCCGAGCCCGCGACACCATAAGCGGACGAGAGGCTCGTACAACTCCACGAACTGAGTCCAGGCCTCCTCATCCCTCGCACCAATTCGGACCAGCAAAGACTCGGAGGTTTTGTCCGCACCTCTGGCCCTCCCCCGACCGCCACTATTCTCTCTAACGAAGTCGTCTGTCATGAACCGTACTCCGGTCAACTACAGCATGTGGCGGAATCATGAACGTTAGCTCAACACATAGCGAAACTCGGGATATGAACGATTTATAATCACCTGGGGCAGATTGAACGTCTCGGAGGGTAGTCGAAGTCGGCAAAAGAATTAGCGTTCTGCCCGCGAATTACTGAAAAATCATCAAATCGGGGGGGACAGCGCCTCCCGTAGTCGGCCTGTACGATCAGGCGTTTTGTACGATCCGGATCCGTCCGCCGACCCGTCCCGAGTGGGCGAGCCGCGCCTAATTATCCTGGGAGACTGGCCAGTATTCGGGCTGGTCGCTCGATCGGATCATTGCCATCAGTGGTTACCCCCGGTCATCCGTTTTCCGTCGGCGACGTGCCGTGACATCCAACCGCGCGCCGTCCGCTTTGCCGACCGGCCCGATCGGTTTCGGGTGCCAGAGACTGACGAGCCAGTGGATTCTCGGCGACCCGAGTAACCTCAGTCAGCGCCCTGCCCGAGCTGAAACGCTTCGCGACGAACGGAAAGGATGCGCTTTGCCGGCTGACTTCGGCATGCGAAGCCGGTCCCCGACATGTCGTCGCGCGACCGTTGAGCACTACCTCGGTCAGACGAAGGCCTGCGCCAACGCGAGCCAATTCGCCCCCGGCTCCGGAGACATCAAGGTTGAGCGTCCCAGCAATATCTCGCCAACTCCGTGCCGGCGACCGTGGACTCATTGCCGCCCCTCGACCCGCACGCCTCATCGCGGTTCTCCGCGAAAGAGACGACAAGGAAAGCCGACTCCCTCCGGCCCGTTGATCAGGTCGACAGTTGCTGCCAAGTCGAATTGAAGACACGAAGCCCGTGACGTCATGGCTGGTTTTCAACGGGCGCCCGCGAGCGGCAGTTTTTGAAGCGGCCGATGACAGCCGAGTCGCGTCCCGGTGCGCGGTGAGGTTCGCGGTCCGGCGGACCGGCCAATGACCGACCTCTGCCTTCGAACGTGGAACGCGATCACGCGAACCGCTGTCGAATGGATTTCGATTTCAGCGGCAACTTTTTCTCTCAGGAATCGCGGGATTTGCAAAACGCCTGAGATTGTATACTCGGTTCCCGAAGGTCATTGAACGCCTGCAGTTGCTGTCTGCCGCAACAATGCACGCATGCGCACTGCCGTTCGACCACGGTGTCGAGCGGCTGCGAGACGAAAGGCCGACCGCGAAGACTGAACTCCGCGGCGACTGGAAAGCAGCGAAAGCAAAGCTACGCGTGGTAACGCATCACGCACCAGACGTCTATCCCGCATTGCTTCGAACGGTTCTCATCGTGCGGGTGCTCTTTGCATACGAGGTGCTTCTTTTGGACACGGTGCTCGAGAATTCAACGAGGTCTCTCAGGCCCTTCAAAAACGCGAACAGGATACAGCAAATCGACGACGCTCACGCTCAGACGGAGTTCGAGGGCAAATCTATTCCCGAGCTGATAATAATAAACGGTGCGTAAGTTAACGAACAATAGCATCGCTGAAAGACGTGCATGTTTAGTTAGGAACGCCGACCTCGACTTCGTTCGAAGTTCCGTAAAGTTCGAGCACTTCGAGGAGATCTACGAACGGCGTCACTTTTATGTTCACAACGTGCGCCGGTTCGACGCTCGGTAGTAAGCATCCGAAATTCCCAGTCGCGTGCGCAGAATTCTGTTCGGGGCACACCATCGATGAGCGCGACCTCGTCAAGCGCGCCCGGTGCCGATTCTGTGTCACCGGCTTCCCGCACATCCCCCTCGCCGACGGCGTCGTTCGATCTGTCCCATCGCGGACCTGCCTGCGGACGAACTGGTCGTGCAACCCGTAACGCATCCTCTGAGCCCGAGGCCGAGGAAAAGTAATCTCCCTCTGACGGCCGACTGTATACGAACCGTGAGCCGGTTGTGTCTGAGCCGACACCCTTCGAAGCGTTTGACACAGATGCGCGGCGCCCGCTGATTCCGACGTCGGAAGCTGGGTCTCTCAATGTGCCCAGTATTTCGCCGCGCGCAATAAGGTCGGCAGAACTGGAATCCACCGCCAAAGCCGGCTAGCCTGAAGGTGCTGGTTGCCGGCGCCAAGTCATTCGGAGATTTCGTTGAGAAGCCTGACGACGTTTGATCAACGTCAGAGTGTGCAATGCGTACATTCCTTCTGATACCGTCGTTCCTGATCGGCTGGATCATCTACTCCAAGTTGGGACGCGCGGCCGCTTCCGGGGCCTTTGATGCGCCGCCCACTAATCCGTTGGCCCTTCGTTATCGAGCCGTGGCTTTCTGCTGCTTCCTGACATTCGCGGCACTTGTCCTGACTGCTTCCCTGGTCGACACAGTTGCCAAGGCACGCCCTCTCGGCGAAGTCTTCGGATTCTCTGGAATCGCATGTTTTCTGGTTTGCATTTTCTGCTTGTTGCGCTTCACAGCCGTAAACAAGGCCAAACACTGCGATGACCTGGCCGAGCTTTGACGCCATGAGTAACGGCACCGGTTCATTCCGACGTCTGAAGGCGCGTGTCCGGCGCTACCCCCAATTACCCTGCGCCGCGCTCTCGCGCGTTCTTGCCAAGCGAGGAGGTCAACCTTCGCCAGTTTTTACGACGCGCTCGATGCGACCAGTGGCGAACACCAGCTCATTCCCATTCGCCGCCGCTGGGAGCTCCTCCACGAGTGGCGGCAAGTCTACGCTGCCCGCCTCCGCCGTCACAGGGACGTGGACACTTCGCGGCTACGAATGGCATACCTTCAGCTATGGCTAGGCCCCTGCCCTCCACGGCGAACGGGCAGCTCTCGCCTACAACTCGCTGGGTCCCCCGCCTCGGTTGATCGTCTGCCCACAAGATGAAGCACTGCCTGCCTTCGAGATCGCTCACGGATCTCTTCCCGATTTCAGGCATATCGGTTTGGATATCTACGTCTGGCCGGCGAGCCTGGCTTGGACGATGGCATTCACCCACGAAGACCCCGCCTTCGGCCCCTACTTCAGCCGGCGCGAATGGATGATGGAACCGCGAAGCTGACCGAGAAACGCGAGTCGTCGGGCGGACCGGGTGCCTTCGAAAGACCTATTTCCTGCCGGCGATCCGAAGACACGGGTTTGCCCGCGCCGGTGTCAACCTCGGCTTGCGCCAAGCCGCTGGGCTGGGGGCGGCGGCGAGCCTGCAACCGGTGCTTTCTCGCCGAGGCGACGATCCGAGCGCCAGGAAGAGCCAGGCCCCCTCTCCCATGCCAGTGCGGATTCGTCATTCCCGTTCCGCTTTTGGAAAAAGGCGTATGAAAACCGACTCGACCAGGTAGTTAATAGGAAGAAGCCATCGATGCCGGTCGAGCCAGTCAATTCGGGGGAGGCCAGAAGGATGAACGTTTCCAGCCGAGAACTCCAGACGCTCTTCAGCGTGGGGACGCTGGGAGGACTATCGGACGGCAGGCTCCTGGAGCGATTCGCAGCCCATCGAGACGAGGCGGCATTCGAGGCCCTCCTTCGACGTCACGGCTCGATGGTCTGGGGCATCTGCCGACGTCTGCTTCGGGACCATCATGATGCCGAAGACGCCTTCCAGGCGACGTTCCTTGTGTTGGCCAGGAAGGGCCAATCCATCGCCCAACGGGAGTTGGTCGCCAACTGGCTCTACGGGGTCGCGTACCAGACGGCTTTGAAAGCGAGATCGACGAGGGCGAGAAGGCGAATGCGGGAAGGCCAGGTCACGGGCATGCCGGAGCCCGAGACAGTGTCGCTGAACCATCGAGACGACCTGACTGAGTCCCTTGATCGAGAGCTGAGCCGCCTGCCAGGCAAATACCGCATCCCGATCGTCCTGTGCGAATTGCAGGAGAAGACCCACCAGCAGGCAGCCGAACTACTCGGATGGCCCATCGGGACGGTCTCGGGTCGGCTATCCAGGGCCAAGTCGTTGCTGGCGCAACGTCTGGCCCGGACCGGCATGGCGCTGTCGGGCGGATCGCTGACTGTGCTGCTTGTCCAGGATGCAGAGTCGGCCAGCGTGCTGCCCCGGCTGATCAGTTCCACGGTTCAGGCCACGAACCTGTTCGCGGCGGGGCGAGCCGCGTCGGTGCGGATGGTCTCTGCCGAGGTCGCTGCCCTGACACGGGACGTATTGAAGACGATGTTGCTCGGCAAACTCAAAGGGATGATGACAGCACTGTTCGTCATGGGCGCAATCGGCCTCGGGCTCGGACTGATCCTTTATCCCGTCCGATCACTGGGAGTTGCCAGAGCGGGTGACGGGCCGGTCGCCCGAAGCTTGACGCCGGCAAAGGCTCCAAACTCCCTCGATACGGCGGGCTCGGGCAGACTGCTCGAGGCACTGGACTGGGCCTTGACGGGGGTTGACCCGGACAAGAGGCGTGTCAGTGCCCTCGCGCGGTGGACATGGAACTCCATGAGCAACGACGAGTTCACGAAGACGAACTTGCAGACCGGCCTTCACCTCTCATTCCGAGACTTGCCAGTCGTCGAAGAGGCCGAGATCCTGATCGACGACAAGAAGGGGAGGCTGACCGATCTCAAGCTCGGGATGCAGATCAACCTCCAGATCGACAAGGAGCGGGGCAAGATCACGAGAATCACGGCAAAATCGCAGAATGCCTACTTCTTCTTGAAGTCCGTGGACCACATGGCAAGAACGATCAGCGTGGCCGTCGGGACTACGGGTCTATTGACGGTAGAGGATCTCTCGTTGGCGAAGGATACGAACATCCTGATCGGCACCAAGGAGGGCCGACTCTCCGACCTGCTCTCAGGTATGCGTGTCTCCTTGGAATTGGCCACAGAGAGCGATCGGATTGTTGCCCGGGGAATCCGGGCTGAGAATTAGTCAGACGTCCCGATTTCAGGCATAGCGGGTTGGACATCGACGTCTGGCCGGCGAGCCTGGCCTGGATAATGGCATTCACCCACGAAGACCCCGCCTTCGGCCCCTATTTCAGCCAGCGCGAATGGATGATGGAACCGCGAAGCTGACGGAGAAACGCGCAATCGTCGGGCCGACCGCGTGCCTTCGAAACACTAATCTCCCGCCGGCGATTCGAAGACACGGGTTTGCCCGCGCCGGTGTCAGCCTCGGATTGCGCGCGAGCCGCTGCGCTGGGGGCAGCGGCAATCCTTCAACCGGTGATTCCGCGCCGAGGCGACGATGAATATCCCCCCGGCGCCGATACCCAGAAGGATGATTGTGCTCGGCTCGGGGATGGGGGCAGGGCCGAAACTGAAGTTGTCGAGGTTCAGATTGGTGCGGCGCTGAAGCTGACGCTGGCAATGGGGTCAGTCGAGATCACGCCGACGAAGGCGCGGGTCGGAAAGGAATCGGTCGTCGCGGTGAAGGTGCCGCCGGAATCAAGTTTGAAGGTGACCGGGTCGGCGTAGGGCAAAAAGGTCATGATGTCGCTGCCGACCTCGGTGATGCCCGCCGGCAAGGTAACGGTGATCGTGACGGGGCCTCCGAGCGGAACCTGGCCGGAAAGTACGGCCCCCGACCCCCAGTCGTAGAATGGAGGGGTGTACGCGGCGTCGACCACGTACAAGAGCGGGGCGCTGAATGACACGCCCCGCAAGGTGAGCCCACTCGAGACGTCCTTGAAATCGTTCGCGGGCGCGATGCCCTCGAAGCCAATCGTTGCCAGGTCTGTCGCGGCGGCATCGAACGCGGCACGATCGGTGTAAAATACCGCCCCCGCAGTCGCCGCTTTTCCTGGTACCAGCGCCAGGAAGAGCCAGACCCCCACGAGAACTCCCGCGCAGCGCGACCAGTGAGTCATCGGTTCCTCCCGTGCGTCGTCAAAGACTGTCGTCCACGGCCTGCTCAGTTCCGCGGCGGTTCGCACGATGGCCACTCGCACTGAATGCGTAGCCACCAGTTTCGCGTCAAGGAGTCTGGGTCTTGTCGACGGGGCCACCGGCTCCCGCATTCGAGGTGAAACCATTAGCCGTTGTTTTGGCCGCCATCTTGATCGTCTCGAGGGCCCATACCTTGTCCGCATTCAAGAACACCTTCCGCGTCACGGTGTACCCGGAGTTCGTCACCGGGATGTCCTTCACCCCCGTCCGCTTGTCGAGGAAGATCGATACCTGGGTGACCGTCACCATCCCACCGGGAGCCTTGACCCGCAACGCGATCGACGTCGAATGCCTGTCCTTCGTGAACTTCGTTGCGGACAGGTAGCTGGAGTTTGCCGACCTGAACCCCATGAAGGTGCCGGTGCCTTCGCCCGGCTGAACCTGTTCCGAGATCTCCGCGGCGTTCAGGTCGGCGATGTCGCCGCTGTCTGACTCCCATTTGTCGGCCACCACAATGCCGAGAGCACCCCCTCCGGTGATCAAGGAATCGAAGGTAATCGTCCAGTTCTGGGGGATCGCCGCCACGCTGAAGCCGCGCTTCGAACGGTGTCCCCGCCGCGTACTTGAGCCAAGAGCGTCAATTTCCCGGCGTTCCCTCCCCCTGCGCCCCCCGTCGGGCGGTTGCGCTGTGCCCACCAGATCGACGTCGCTCGTCTTCGTGAGCTTGACGCTTGCCCCGCCGTTGACCGTCAGCATTCCGTTGTTGGCGCTCTGCCCGGCGATGACCACGGTGATCGACAACCCCGAGTTTCCGAGGTCGGGCATCACCATCACCGGAAGCTTCGTGGTCGTTCTGGGCGGGATGCGGTCGGGCATCATCGCGGCCGGCGTATCGCTGTTGCGGACGTGTGGGGGGACGATGACGCTCACGTCCGTCATCTTCTCGCTGCCCTCAATTTTATTTTTCGCCCCGACCGTCGCCTCGATCGTGATGTCGTCCACGGCCTTGCTGACGGAAGCCGGTGTGATGACGACTTCGGCCGAGGCTTTGGCCTGCAGCGTGAGCGTGTTCACGCTGAACGTGACGGCACCAGCCGGCATCACCACCAGCTTGAGCTCGGCGGCCGGGCCGGTATTCGTCACCTTCATCGGTACCTTCTGGACGAACGGCTCGGCCGAGCCCGGTGGGTTAAAGAGGGTCAGGTCGTCTGTCTTGGCGGCCGTGTTGTTGATCTCCAGCGAGATGACGCTGGCAAGCGCAATGCGGGATTCCAGCGACTCGACGCACAGACGCGCTTTGCGTTTCAAGGCGCGGTCCGGTTTGTGGAAGAATCGCATCGGTTGCCGCCTCTCGGTGTGCGCGATGGGTGAGCGTGGACAGCGCGCGCCGCGATCAAGCACGCGTCACTTGTGCCGAAGTCGGTACTTGCGTCGAGCGAATTGTGCGTCCGTGTCGATTTGAGTGATCAGCGGGCATTAAACCGCGCCGCGCCGAGATTGCAACCAAATAAAGCGCGATCAGCGACACTGTGGTGTTTTTTTTCAACATAAGTGAGGCATTCGGATATTGGAAGACTGCGTTCCCGGCGCTCCGCACGATCTCGATCACCCGCCTGATTGACGATTGCCACAGGGCCGCTCACCTCCGCCTGTTCGGCGGCGTTTTCGTCGCGGACGCGGACGAGGCCATGGGGCTCTCGCGGGCGGTCGCCTACCGGAACTGGAAGTACGCGCGGGCCTGGCTCCGCGAGGCCCTGGAAAAATAATCCGGCTTCCGTGAGACACTTTTCCCGTGGGTGGGGCATTGGAGGGTAGACTCCATTCTCGGAGGTGAGCCGGCTTCGGTCTCGCCGTACAAGCAGGGTTCCACGACCAAGAGGAAGCCGTGAAATCACCCCGCTTCCGAATCGCCGAGGTCATGGCCTTCGTCGCCATCGCCGCACTCAACTTCGCGGCGATCCGGGCGGTGTGGGAGTACAAACCCTACGACCTGTTGGCCACGGGAGCCCTGCCGACGGCGAATGTCCTTCTGGTCGGCCTCCTCATCGCTATCCGGCGTCGTGCAAGCCGTCCATTCCTCCTGGGATTTGAGGCATTCGGCGCGACGGCGTTGGCCGTTTACATCGCCGGAATGAACTTGTTCCGCAACGAGTTGGGATCGCCTCTCATTGACCTGGTCGTCAAGCCCTACGTAAAAATCTTTGGGCCGATCTTGACCACCGGCTACATCGTGATCCTCTACTTCGTAGTTGCAGTCATATTGGGACTGCCGCAGTTAGCCTTCGCCGTGCTTGGCGGCCTGTTCTCCCTCAGGTTCTGGGCCGCCGGACGGGCCGACCGAACTCGCTGCTGATGGGCGGGCAGGGTCTCCCTCAGGCAGTCGCGCGGGCCTTCCGACGGCGAGACCAGCCGCCGGTGACGATCAGGGCGCCGACGCCGAGGACGGCCAGGGTGAAGCTCGAGGGCTCGGGTACGGTCATGGCGGTGATGGCGGCGGTCGCCGACGTCCAGACGACTGGACATCATAAAATTACTATATATTTTATCCGTCTGGGGGATTGAGCGACGAGTTGGTGAACTCTCATGGGTACGATGTCGGGTCCGGTCCCTGGACCGCGCGAATGTCCAGGGACAGGCTCAAAAGCGACGGGCCCGGGCCGACGGTGGCCGAAAAGGACGTGAGGTCCGCAAGGCCGGATGTCACGGTATTGGGCGTGTTCTCGTCCAGGTCGAACCGGGGCCGTTCGAATGCCGTCATCGAGGTTTCCTTTGCTGCTGCTTGCCGAGACACGACATCCTCAGTCGACGCTGCAAGCGATGCGCACGTGCGATCCCGAAAACTCTACGATGAATCGGCAACTGATAACCTGGCGGGCGGCGATCACGGCGGCCATGGGTTCGCCAAGCCGAGGGTCGCAGTGAGGTGGTTCCGAACGCCATCGTCGGTACACCGGGCCAGCCGCCGAATGAAACCCGGCAGCCAGTTGGAATAGGGATTGTGGATGATCGGCCGGGGGTTCACGCCGTGAGCGATTTGATGGCGAAGATCCAATGCTTGATTAAGAATGCCCTCTGCCTGCGCCGAGGTGCAGTTCCGCCATCCCCAGGAGGTCCGCACGTTGGGAAGTCCAAGGCATCGATTGATCAAGTTTGCGACGTTCTGGGCGTTGGGCGTGTGGAACCTCCCGAGCTCCCCAAGGACGAACGCGCTGAGCGACGGCCAATTACCGAGGGGCGGGGCCGCGGGGCGAAGCGCCTGCAACGACTCCCGCATGAGTTCTTCGACATACGACTCCCAAGCCGAAACGCTGATCACAACAGCGGCGCGGTTCAGAGATGCCAGTCCGTACTGCCTGCCGGCAAGCCCGGTCCTCAATTGCGAATGGATCGTGTCGAGTTCGGTGGCATCTCCCAGAAGCTGATCCAGGTGCACGGAGAGCGCGTTCGAGGGCAAAGCGGAGCTCCTTCAACTCACCGCCACAGCGCTCGGGAACGTCAGACTGTCCAGATTGATGTGACGCTTCTGTATCTCCGCCATAGCGTCAGTGAGGTATTCGCCAAGCGCCTTCTGCCCCGTAATTTGGGCGATCGCCAGTTCCTTGCTAGGGAGAATCTCTTTGATGCGTCCGGTATGCGGGAATGAGATGATCAGCGGTGAAATCCCCGCGGCCCACGTAAGTAAGGAGAGTGACGGCGTAGAGCTGATCTTCCGGCAAGCTCTTCAGTAGCGCCTGTATCTGTGCGTCCTCGGGCGGCGGAGGTGCTGAGCGCTCCTCGGCGAGAATCACCGGGTAATGCGGATGATGCTTGGGCAACTCTTTGTCCCAGTACGCCCGGCTCGCATCTCCAAGGCGGATGAGCTCTCGGACTACTTCTGAGAGTTTCATGCCAGCGTCTCCAGTGTGCCCCGCGCCCCACACCCTCAGATTACCGGCCAGCAGTGTTTTCGCCAAGCCAACACGTTCCGGTGGTGCCCTGCGGGGCTCCGATTCCGACGAACCCAAAGGTAGGGCGGTCTGGTCCACGGAGCGTCGCGGTGAGAAGTGAATCGCCCCGGTCGCTGTGAGGAAAAGAATTCAACGCAACGACGCCGCGAGAACGACGTATGCAGACGAAACCGCTCAGAAGTCATTGACCGCCTGCACCGACCGGATGGGCCCCACCGCACGGTGCATCGTGAGCCATGCGTTTACCACCAGCTCTGCAGTCTCCTCGATCTCTTGCTTCGTCGCCTTTCCCGTCGCGCTCGTCGCGTCGTCGCGGTGAATAAATTCAGTCGCCGCGGTGGGACCGGCATCGCAGCGGACTTCGGCGAACAGAAGTGCTGTCGTTTTTCGCATCCATCATCATCTGCGGGCTTATCCGTGTGAATTCGCATGCACCCGCGGCCAAAACCTCTCTGCGGCAATTGTCTTCTCCCAGCAATCGAATTCATGATCAGCCGCGGATGAAGATGATGAACGCGGATCAAGACGGTGGGAACCTCGGCGGAGTCGCCGACCCGGCTTCGGCGTGCCGCGTGACGCTGTGACCATGGTCACGATGGAAAACGGCACTCGGCGCTCGAATGCGCCCGCCCGCGGCAGCGATCCGGAGGTCACGATCGTCGCGCTCGTGCCCAGGCACCGTTAGCGATCTGCCAATTCATCCGGCGCAATCCATCCGCGTGCTTGAAGGGGGCGCGGGAAACGGTTAAACCTGGGATCAGCCATCCTGGCCGACAACCGCGAAGAATTCGCCCCTCCACAGGACTCGTCCATGCGCGCGCGCCTGCGAACTTCACGCCTCTCGCAGTTCACCTGGGTCGTCGCACTCGGGACGGTCGTCGGATCGACGTGCCGCGCTGACGACCTTCCACTCGTGCTTGACGTCGAATTCCAACCCCTCTCGGCGCAGATCAAGCGCGTGATCGACGCGCTCGATTTGCTGGGTCAGCCACTGACACGGGATGAAAAGTCGAAGATCGAGGCGGCGATCGATTCGACGGGAGAGGACGCGGCGATTCGCACCATTCAGAGCGTTCTCGACAAGCACTGCCTGGCTGGCATCGAAATCAACCCGGAGAGCCGCGTCAAGTCGTTGCAAGGTCCCGCGACGCCCCGACTGGTACAGCATGGGTGGTCGGTCTTTCTCGTCAAGGTCCATAACCTCGCCGGCGTCACAGCCGAGCTGGTCGCGCAGAGCCCCAACGCCGCGCCGCTCTACAAGCAGTCGACGGGCCGCGCCGAGCCGAAAAAATCGGTGAGTCCCGCCGAGGTGATCCAGCGCTGGGCCGACGTCGTGATGTTTGCGGATCGTCCGATGAAAGCGCCACTTTCCGGATTGAATCTCGAATACAGGTTGATGCAGATCTACAGTCGCGACGCCGGAAAGCGCGAGGCGAGGATCAGCTTCAACGTCGGCCAGGGGAGCCAGGACCTGGGCTTTCGCAGCGACGTCGATATTCTGTTCACCTGCGAGCCGGCGGTGGCCGTTGTGCTGGACGTGCACGACGAGGACGGACGACCCGAGATGGCCTCGTTCATCTTCCGCGACCAGAGGGGGCGCGTGTATCCTTCGCCGAGCCGCCGCCTGGCTCCCGACTTTTTTTTCCATCCGCAGGTTTATCGCCAAAACGGTGAGGCCGTGTTGCTGCCGCCGGGCACCTACGAAGTGGAATTTACACGCGGTCCCGAGTACCTCGTCGAGTCGCGGTCGATCACGATTCCCAAGGCCAAGACACATCGCGAGGGGTTCCAGCTCAGGCGCTGGATCAACATGGCCAAGATGAGCTGGTTTTCCGGCGACCATCACGTGCACGCCGCCGGATGCGGCCACTACGAAAGCCCGACCGAGGGCGTCAAGCCCGAGGACATGTGGCGCCATATTCTGGGCGAGGATCTCGACGTCGGCTGCGTGCTCTCGTGGGGTCCGTGCTGGTATGCGCAAAAGCAGTTCTTCAGCGGCAAGCTCCACCCACTCTCCACCGCCGACTACTTGATGCGCTATGACGTCGAGGTCTCGGGCTTTCCGTCGTCGCACGCCGGCCACCTTTGCCTGTTGCGCTTGAAGGAAGACGACTACCCGGGAACCAGCCGCATCGAGGAATGGCCGAGCTGGGACCTTCCGGTTCTGAAGTGGGGCAAGTCGCAAGGAGGCGTGGTCGGCTTTTCGCATTCGGGATGGGGGCTCAAGATCGCGGGCGACAAGATCCCGTCGTACGAGGTCCCTCTTTACGACAGCATCGGCGCCAACGAATACATCGTGGACGTGGTGCACGACGCGGTCGACTTTATCTCCAGCGTCGATACGCCTGCTCCCTGGGAGCTCAATATCTGGTACCACACGCTCAACTGCGGATACCGCGCCAAGCTGAGCGGCGAGACCGACTTTCCGTGCATCTACGGCGAGCGCGTGGGCCTGGGGCGCGTGTACGTCAAGCTTGCGGACGGGCTCGATTTCGACCGCTGGTGCGAAGGGATCAAGGACGGGCGATCCTATGTCAGCGACGGCCGCAGCCATCTCATCGACTTTCAGGTGAACGACCGGGCCCTCGGTGATTCGGGCAGCGAGGTGAAATTGACGGCGCCGGCCACGGTCAACGTGACGGCCCAGGTCGCGGCGTATCTCGAGCCCGTGATCTCGGCGAAGCGCGCGCGATCCACGGCCGGCCCTCGGACCAGAAGCCCTACTGGGATCTCGAGCGCGCCCGGATCGCCGAGACTCGCAAGGTGCCGGTGGAGCTCATCGTCAACGGCGAGGCGCTCGCCCGCACCGAGGTCACGGCCGACGGCAGCCTGCAGGGAGTGTCATTCAGCGTGCCGATCAAGAAATCGAGCTGGATCGCGCTGCGGATCTTTGCTTCCTCCCATACCAATCCGATCTTCGTCACGATCGACGGCAAACCGATCCGGGCATCCAGGAAATCCGCCGAATGGTGCTTGAAGTCGGTCGACCAGTGCTGGACGAAGAAGGAGCCGGCGATCCGCGCAGCCGAGAAGGAAGACGCGCGAAAGGCCTACGAAGTCGCGCGCGAGGCCTACCGCAAGGTTCTCTCGGAATGCGAGGACGACTGACCGTGCGCGACCACGACCGAGAGCTGTGCGCGGCTTCGATGCGCAGGCCCCGAAATTCGAGAGGGCACTGGTCCAGAGCGACCCTGCCGCGATCCAGCGACTCGTGAGCGCGGCTGCATTCCCGCAGGGCGCCCGCGTGCTCGACGCCGGCTGCGGTCCCGGATTGGTGAGCGCAGCCCTGCTCGAATCCGGATGCCGTGTCGTCGGCGTTGATCTCTCTGCCGAGATGATCGCGCGGGCGAAGAAACGTTGCTCGCTGTACGCCGATCAGTCCACGTTCCTTCAGGTCTCGGTGTTCGACGGAGCCCTCGATCGGCTCGACTCCTTTGACGGCGCACTCTCGCGCTACGTGCTGCACCACGTCGTCGACCCGGCCGCATTTCTGCGCGCCAGGTGAGCCTGCTGCGGTCAGGCGGGGTCCTGGTGGTGAATGACCACACCACCGATCCGGACCCACGAATCGCCGCCCATCATGCGCAGCTTGAAATTGCGCGCGACCGCACGCACACCCGCAACCTCACGGGCGGCCAGATCCTGGACCTGTTTGCCTCGGCCGGCCTGCGCGACCTCAGCGCGGTCGAGGAACCTTTCACGCTCGACTTCGACGAATGGTTCGACCGGGGCACACCGGGCGACACCAAGGAATCGGTGCGGCAGCAGCTGCTCTCCGGCCCGAGTATCCGCAGCTTCCGCTCGCAGCTTCTCGCCAGCGGCTCGATCCAGATCGACTGCGTGCGCGTGATCGTGCGAGGCATCAAGCCGTAAGCGCAAAGCCAGGGCGATCCATCAATCGTCAGCCGGCGGCTCGGTCCAGCCTGGCATTCCGGTGCTGTCGTAAAACGCCAGCCCGCCGCGGGAGAAGTAATGGCTCACCATCGACTTCCGCGTGAGCTCGTCGTTGACTCGCGGCGAACCGCCGTGTGCCAGATTCTCGTGCCAGATCAAGACCGACCCGGCCTTGGGCGTGTAGTACATCGGCGTGAGGCCGGATTGGTCGATGAGACTCTTGACCCTGGGCGTGTAGACCGCGGAGAACTCGCCCCAGCCGTCGTCGTAGACCTTGGGTGCGCCCACTGTTCGCACATAGAGGCGCTCGAGCCGGTGGCTCCCGGGGTAGACGACCAGCGGCCCGGCATCGGGGTGAATGTCTTCGAGCGCGATCCAGACGCCGCACATGAGGCCGGGCGGAAACGGCGTCAAGTGGATCACGTCCTGATGGACGTCTTGCCCGCTGCCGTGGATGAAGTTGAGGGTCTGGCACGGCTCGGCGACGTCGTCAAACAGGGCGGAGAGGATCCGCAGAATTCCCGGATGTGCCCACAAGTCGTGAGTGGATTTGCTGTGCTCGTACAGCTTCTCGATCCGCTGGCCCTTGAACTTGTAGGCAAAGGTCCCCGCGGCCACCATTCGCTCGAGGTCGGCGCTCACGCGGTCGCACCACTCGCGCACCACGAAGTTTTCCAGGACGATGTAGCCGTTCTGGATGAAGTGATGAAAGTGAGCCTCGCATTCCCGAGGCAGGTTGAAGCGGGCAACGACCCTGGCAACGTGCTGCTCGGCGTCGGAGCGTTCGAACCAGGCGAAGTCCCTGGCCTCGTCCATGGGAAAATCGCCGGAATCGATCGGGCTGGTCCAGATCTTCTTGGTATTGGGATGTCGCTTGATCAATCGGGCCGTCTCCTCGGCGAGCCGCCCGGTCCGGTTGACGCGGAATCTTAGCTTGCGAGAGCAGGCAATGCGTCCCGACGAGTTCTTCACTCGCAATCCCAGACGGTGTTCGCCGTTGGCCAGCAGAAAGGTATTGATCGCGCTTTTGAACGCGCACCGGCTGGCCCACTCAAACTCGCGGCCGACTCCCTCGACGTGCGCACGATTTCGCAGCTCGACCCATTCGTCGTCGTCGATGGCCGCTTCGACGACCCCCTCGGGAAACGCCGTCTCCCCGGTATGGGCCCATCCCCAGATCGGAGCCAGACCCGACTCCACGCGCCGGTTGCCTGGCCCTCCCACTTCGATCGCCGGCTTGGCCGGTGGCTTGTTCGGGTCTCGCCAGATCTTGGCGACCGCGCCGGCCGGCCGGCGTCTGAATCGGAGCCTCATCGTGGGGGTTCCTTTCAATGCGAGTTGCGACCGACCGTGAGCCTGACGGCGGCTCCACTGAAATCGTCGTCGACGTCACCAGTCGAAGTCACAAAGGAATCTCATTTCTGAAAAACGACGCATGCCGCCATCAGCAGCTCGCGGCGCATTCCCTCGGAGAAGTGGGCTTCATACTCATTGATCACGCTCACGGCCCATTTCGGCAGCGGCGGGAAGTCCGTGCCAAAGCGAATGCGAAGCAGCGCATTGATCTCGCTCATGAACAGCTCGTTCGGCTCACACAAGGGCTCGATCGCGACATCTCGGAAGCCGATCGACCGGGCCGTTCGCTCGAAGTACCCGCGAGTGAACAGCCACTTGTCGTCCATGTACCGGTAAAACGTGTCGCTCTTGTCGTCGCCCTTTCGATAGCGAAAGTCGTTGCAGATCACCTCGAAAAACGCCACTGTCTCATCGCTCAAGCGGTCGATCAGGAAGAACCGCCGGTTCATGCTGATGAGCTGCTTGAGCAACAGCGCGAGTATCTGATTCCCGATCTCGAATGGCTCGAAAAACACCGCCGCCCCGCCGGGCTTCAAGACGCGATGGCACTCGCGCAGCGTCTTGTCGGGCTCAAAGAGGTGATGCAGGATCGAGCCCCCCACCACCAGGTCGACCTGATCGTTGGGGAAGATGATCTGCTCGGCATTCATGTGAATGATCGAGCAAACAAAGTTGTCGGCATGCTTCTCGAGGTTGGCCTTGAGGATCCGCAAGAGCGGAACCGACAGGTCGGTCGCGATCACGCGCGCGTTCGGAAACAGCTCATGCAGGGCGAAGATCGTGTTGCCGGCCCCGGAGCCCAGGTCGAGCACCAGGGGCGACCCTGCCGGATCGAGCGTGAAATGCCGCGCTGCGATCCTCAGGTGGTTGGTCCAGTGCGGGATGTTCTGGTAAACGCTCGCGTAGTGGTCGGCGTTCTCCAGAAACTGCTCGTGGACGTATTCCTTGACGAGTTTCTCGTCGTAGTCTGGAGAAAGGATGCCGGTCCAGCTCTCGTTGAGCCGACCGAGGTCGTGAAGCGCGACATTCGATTCCACGTCGGAAACGCCAATCAGCATCTTTCGTCTCCTGCCTGGTCATTCTTGATGAGTTAGCGGAGTAGCCGCGGTGATTCGCTGACCGCCAGCTCTCCGGGGCGAGTGAATGCGATGCGTACGCCGGTGACGGGTTTGCCGGACCAATGAATCAACCGCTCGAGGTCGATGACAACCGGCAGATCGCTCCGCCCTGACCGAAGCCAGCGCACGCTCTTTGCAGGGCGCCAGGGCTCCGAGCCTTCTCGCCAGCTCACGACCACGTCCTGGTCGGTGCGCAAGCCGGGAAGTGCGAGGAACCGGGCGCCGGCCGTGGAATCAAACTGGAATTCGACATAGGACGGTCCGTACGTGCCGCGATATCGGCCGGGCCCGATTTCGCGGACTGCGTGCACCGCGCTGCGGCGTCCGATCGACAGGATTTGCACCGCCGGCGCCGTTGCGCTGGATTCAAAGAAACACAGGCCTCCGACCCGATCACGTTGCGCTCGGGCGGCGTCAGCCGAGCCCGCAGGCGGTCGAGTGCCTCGCGATCGGTGAGCGGACTCGCGACGTGCTCGGGTGCCTGAGAAACCAGGTTCACCAGCGAGAACGCCGAGGGACGGTCCGCGAGCAGCGATTCGATCCACGCACGCCAGGGGGGCTCGACGATCCTCAAAAGCTGCGAGCGCGAATGTGTTCGGCGCGAGCGACTTCACCCAGGCTGTGCACTGCGCCCAAGGTTCGATGCTGGTCTGGCTGAAACAACATCCAGTCCCAGTAGCGCGCCTCGCGGTGCTGCGCAACCAGCATCACCAGGCCAAGTGCGGCGGCCACGAGCGCGGGCAGCCCGCGCCGCGCATCACAGCGGCGGATCGCGGGCAAGCAAGCGAGAGCGGCCGCGACGATCGTCGCCAGTCCCAGCAAAGGCAAGATGTGGTAGCGCCCGCCCAGCTCGTAAAGCAGTTGCGGTTCAGTCCAGATCCCGCGGTTCACCAGGCCGGCGCGAGAGCAGTAGATCAGAATGTAATTCAGGTAGATGAACGCCCCGCCCAGGAGCACCAGGTGGCGGTTTCGTCTCGCGGGGGGCCAGTACAGTAGCGCCAGAACCAGCAGGATCGCCAGCACGCCGGCGCCCCAGACCATCACCGCCGGCATTGCCCGGACGAGGAGTGACGCCGGCACGCCGAATGTCGACGGCCAGAGCAATCGCCCGGGCACCGAGAACGCGTAAAGGAGGCCCGCCGGCACGTCGTGCATATGGACGTGCGCCGCGCCTCTCACCGTGTTGACCAGGTCATGCCCACCCAGGTTGCAGCTTTGCTCGTACGCGATCAGCCCGCCGAGTGCCGCCGCGGCGGCACACAGCTTCTTCCGGCGCGAGCGCAGCGAAGTAAGGCGGCCCGCAGGATCGCCAGCGGTGCGGCGAGGATTCCCACCGTCGTGCCCGCCGGCCCCACGCACACCCAAGGGCGATCATGATCAACGGGCCGCGCATGCGCTGTCCCAGCCAGCCCGCGCCCAGGACCGCCAGCAGCACGCCGCAGATCGCCCAGTTGAAACTACTCGCCGAATAGAACCACGCCGTCTCGAGCACGAGCGGCGATTGGGCCACGAGCGCGACGGCGACCAGGGCCGCCGTCCGAGAGCCCGTCTCGCGCATCAGGAACAGCCCGAGCAAGCCGAGTACCAGCGCCCATGGGATTACCGACGCCACACAAAATCCCAGCGGAGCCAGCCGGATGTCGTGCCCGATCAACTGCCAGGTGACCCACGACACGAGCTGGAACAACGGCGCGACGTGCTCTGCGAACGGCAGGAAGATCAGCTCGCGGAACGGGAGCCGGATCAGGTCCACGATCCGTATGATGTCGTCCCCGAGTATCGTGGGGTGGCGCACTCGCTGCACCAGGGGGACGATCGCCACGAGGCGCGAACGCCAAGGCCGCAATCCGAGCAAAAAGGGGTGTCGCAGCCCCGCCGAGTCGGGCGCAACCACAAGCTCACGCGGGCCCGCCGGTGCGCAGCCGTTTCGCGAGCGCGGAAATCAGGAAGGTTCGCAAGCGCGATGAAGTTTGAGGCGTTCGTTTCGAGTCGTCGGAGCTTTTACCGTATCGCTCCATGAGGGGCTTTTCAAAGAAATGCCACGATAATGATGCCATCAAGAGCGTGAGCCCGACGGTCCAGAGGCATGCCTGCGCGGGGTCATGCGCGAACATGGGCTTGATGGCCGTGATGACCAGCAAGTGCCAGAGGTAGATGCCGTAGCTGATCTTGCCGAGGTAGCGAAGCGGGGCGGTGAGCCCCAGAAACCATGCGTCGTTGATCGCACACACGGAGACGACCGCGAGCGCACAGGTCGCGGCCAGTAACGTCCGCCAGAAGACGACCAGTTTCCAGTTCGTCCAGAGACCGGGGTCTTTCCAGAAAAAGTGCATTGTGACCGTTGCCATGAGCACGAAGGCCAAAGGCCAGAGCCAGCGGGTGGAGTGAAGCCCGCCGCCAGCCGGCCGGCGGCGTCGAAATGCAGCAGCATGGCCAAACAGATGCCAAATCCAAATTCGTCGAGCATGCCCGGGAAGCTGCGCCGTCGTGAACCAGGTGAGCTCTACCCCGGCTTTCATTTGTCCATGCCAGAGCGCAACACGGCAGCGCGCCAGGCCCATGAAACGGCAATGCACGTCGCCAGTACCGCGAGCGGCCGAGCCCGCCGTAGCCAGGGCGTGACCAGGAGAATCAGCAGGTAAAACTGCATCTCCACGCCCAGCGACCAGTTGGCGCCATTGATCGAACCGACAGTCTGCGGATGCCAGTTATGCGTGAACGTTAGATGCGAGAGCGCATGTGCCCAGAACTTCGGGTGGACCATGATCCCGGGGGTCAGGAATACGACGAAGATCAGGCACGTGAGATAGTGCAGCGGCACGATTCTCGCCAGCCGGCGAGTACAGAAGATCCGTGCATATCCCGCGGGCTCTTTCTCCAGCAGCTTCAGTGCGCTCAAAGCGATCACAAAGCCGCTGATGACGAAGAACAGGTCGACTCCGATCCAGCCGAGCCGGAACCAGAGGCAGACGATGTTGTCGCTCGGGAACGTCGTCCACTTGAAGTGATTGATGACGTGATAGACCACGACCGAGACGGCGGCGAAGCCGCGGAGCAGGTCAAGGCCGGGAAAGAAACCGTGCTTCGGCGAATTGGCGATCGGGCCGGCGGCAGCGTCGCGACGCCAGCCCGCGCGCGTGTCGGCCCGGCGGGTCTCGCTCGCTGCGGCCACGCTGATTGCGGGCGGATTGCCTCTCCCAGTGTCCACACCAGCGGCAGGCTCGCTTCCCTGCATCCCGCCCTCCTTGGCCGGATCCGAAGCGCACACGACCCATCTTCGCGCTTGAAATCGATTGGAGTTGGCGGAGTTATACCGTTGATACTTGCGAACGGTCAAGGCGTGCCCGCAGGCAGACTGATCGATGCGCGCAGGGGCCCTCGGGCGATCAGTCCGAGTGGTCAAGCGCGGAGGCGCCTTTTAATAAACCGAAAGACCATGCAAAACGGCCCAACTAAGCGGCCGAATGCCCTGCGGTCGAGCAAATCGACGCCGCCGAAGGACGTCAATCTTGGATAGAGGGCCAACGCGCCCGTGGGACTTCAGTAAGTCACGTCCTTCGCGCGAAGGCTTGCTACAACAAGCCGACCTGTGCAGAACGGTTGCCTGGTCCCAGTAAATTCGCTCGCACGTGATCTTGTCGCCTCGAAACTGGACGACGACGATGAGGTCGACGTCGACCACTTTGCCCGTGGGACGTACGCCCGGGAGGAACCACTCCATAGGTCGATCATGGGTAAACCGCATGTGAATTTCCTCGACGAGCTGGTCATGGCCGACCACACGGTTGGTCGTTGACTGTTGCAGATCGTCGGGCCAAGACGGAATGAAGACGTCGCGGTAGAACACACGAAGCGCCTGCTTGCCGCGGCCACCGCTGTGGACAGGAACGTGGTCGACGGAGGCATCGTCGGTCATGGTCGCGAGCGTGGATTCGACGTCCTTGGTGCGAAACTCTCCGGCGAGGTGTTCCTCCCACAGCTTTTCGAGGTCGCTTGGCGTCATTTGGGGCATTCCGGTTGACGGCAGGATGGGCTCAGAATAGCGCGCGGGCGGCGCCAGCGCATCTTAACAGCCGATCAGCCGGCCACGCGAAGACGCCCAAGTCGAGCGATCCACCCTGCGCGCCAGTCCTGTCTGCGGTGCCCGGCGGTGCCGTTCACTCGCCGGCCAGGACGAGGTGCCGGTGGCGTGAAGAGTGCGATTTGTAGTCGCGCTTGTCGATCTGGTAGCGGCGGAGCTTTTCGCTGATGCTTCGACGCGAGAGGCCGCAGTGCCGGGCGCACAGCTCGACGCGCCCGCGATATTTCTCGAGAACGCGCTGAAGGTAGGCTCGCTCGATCCGGCTGGTGAACTCGGCGGTGATTTCCGGGAGCGGCCGGCGGTGATCGAAATCGAGATGGAACGGCTCATCGTGACGAGCGACGATCTGCGGCGGCAGGTTTTCGGGCTCGATCAAGGGGCCGCAGGTCGTGACGGTCGCCTGCTCGAGGGCGTGCTCGAGCTCGCGGACGTTGCCCGGCCAGTCGTAGCTCAAGAGCCGCGAGAGCGCCTGCCGCGAGAGCGTCTTCATGGGCAGGCTTCTTCTCGGCCATCTTGTCGAGGAAGTGATTGACGAGGAGCGGGATGTCTTCCAGCCGCTCGCGCAAGGGGGGCATCTCGATCGAGACGACGTTGAGCCGGTAGAAGAGGTCTTCGCGGAACCGGCCGGCGGCGACGGCCTCGGCGAGGATGAGATTGGTGGCGGCGATGACGCGGCAATCGGTCTGGATCGAGTCCGTTCCGCCGACTCGCTCGAATCGGCCGTCCTGAAGCACGCGCAGCAGCTTGGCCTGCATTCCCAGGGGCATCTCGCCGATTTCGTCGAGGAACAGAGTGCCTCCCTGGGCCAGCTCGAACCGGCCTTTCTTCTGGCGATCGGCGCCGGTGAAGGCCCCGCGTTCGTGGCCGAAGAGCTCGCTCTCGAGCAGGTGCTCCGGCAGGGCCGCACAGTTGACGGCGACCAGCGGCCCGCGGCGCGTGACGTCGCTGAAATGAATCGCCTGGGCCACGAGCTCCTTGCCGGTTCCGGTTTCGCCCGTGACGAGGACGGTGCACGACGACGAGCCCAACTCGCGCGACTGCGCTCGAACACGTCGGTCATGCCCGGGCTCTGGCCCAGCAGGTTATGGTACGCCGATTTTCGCTGAAGCCGGCAGCGCAGGTCGGCGACTTCGTCGATCAGGCGGCGGTCTTCGAGCGCCTGATTGACCAGAACCTCGAGGCTGACTGGTATCGAGCGGCTTTTGAATCAGGTCGTACGCACCGAGCTTCATGGCCTCGACGGCGTCTTCGACGGTGGCGAAGCCCGTCATGACGATCACCGTGACCGGCAGGTCCTTCGATTGCGGATCTCCTTGATCAGGTCGAGACCGCTGATCCCGGGCAGCCGCAAGTCGGTCGAGCACCAGCGAGCACGGGTGCTCCACCAGCCATTCCAGGGCGGCGGTGCCGTCGGTTGCAATCGCGATCTGCCGGTCGGGAAGTGGCGAGAAGCTGCGAAAGCTGCTGGCAGATCAAGCTCGCTGTCATCCACCACGAGGATGCGTCGTTCCATGGCGCCTTCATCCGTGCTTGGCGGGGGGCAATCCTGGTCGATCCATCAATCCTCGGCCGGTCGTCTCGATGCCGCGACGATGAGGTCCCTGCTGCAATCCATGCTAGCGCTCTCGCGGTATCGTAGACTACGCTCATTTCCTTTTTTGTCAAGCATTTGCGGGCGAAACGCCTGACCAGGGGGCGGGCGAGGTCACGCGTTGCCTATCTGGCGTTCCGTGTCCCGCAAACCCTACAGGCCCCGTCATTTCGGTCTTTGATCCTCATTCAAGAACCGATCCAGGAAGCGATAAGCCTGCAACCGGATGGCTCTGGGAAAGAATGTTCAGCGTCGGGATAGAGCGGCGACCAGGCGATCGGCGGCGTGCAGGCGCTCGTAGACCGGCGCGCGCGGCGGCGATGCACGCCCGCACACCTTCGACCTCAAAGTTGGCGTCGTGCAGCGGCGAGCTGGTGAAAAAGGCACGCGGGGCCAGGGCGCCGATCAGCTCGGGAAAATCGAACGGGACTCGTTTGAGATCGAGCCCGTACGCGTCGCTTAAGCCGCGGCATGTAACCCTGGTGCGACCAGCCCGCGATATTGCCCTTGTAATAGAAAGGAAACGCATTGAAGCCGCACGACGACACGACGGCCTTGATCCGATCGTCGAACAAGCGCCGTGAAGATCGCGTTATGGCCGCCCAGTGAGTGGCCGATGACGCCGATTCGTGCGGGATCGACTTCCTTCAAGCTGCAAAGCAGATCGACGGCTCGCAGGTTGTTCCAGATGGCCTTCATCGTCGCGCTCGCATAGCCCAGATCGTAAACGTTGATCTTGTATTCGCCGAAATTGGGATAGTCCGGAGCGAGCGCGACATAGCCTCGTTCCGCGAGCTCGCGTGCGTAAGCCAGCTCGCGGTTCTGGCCGAGCCCTGCCGGCTCGTCCTTGCCGATCGCGATCGTCTGATGCAGGCACAGCACAGCCGCGCGGGCTTCGGCGGCCCTTCCTGGGCTTGCTCGGGAATCAGCAGCCAGGCCGGCACGCGGTCGCCCGGCTCGGTGGCGAACGAGATCTTCTTGCGGATGAGACCGGCTTCCCTGGTTGTCGAGATCACCTGCATCGCCAGCGGAACCCGGCGCTCGCCGCCGGGCAGCGGGCCGGCGACTTCCTGGAAATGCGCGAGGATATGGTCGCGGCGGACACGCCAATCGGCGGGCGTCTCGATCGGCTGCTCGCCACCGGCTCCGTCGCGCACCACCATCAGGTTCGCGTGGTCCGGATACGCCGGAGCCCGAGCCGCGTGCGACGGTGCGGCTTCCTGGCCAGCGGCGGCGTCAGCGCTGGGATGGCTCGCCAAGAAAGCCCATGCGAGCAAGCAACTTCGGTTGAGGTTCATGGCGAGGGCCTTTCTCCAAGTCACCTGGCCGTCGAAGCGCAGGAGGCTTGTTGGCATATTCCTTGCACAATTCACTCGAATTTCCCAGTCCCCGCCGTCGTCTTTCTCGTCGATTGCGGCAATCGAAATCGCGTTGCGCTTCGACGTTGTGCGATTTGAGCGAAAACACCAGAATGCCGATGACTGCGATTGCGATCCCTGCGCCTCTGGGATGGGGCGAGACGGTTTTGTCGATGCGACGACGGTCGGCGGACGGTCTGGTAAGAATTACATGCGGTTCAGGTGGGAAAGGAGACACCCATGCGGAGTCTTCCATGCTCCGTGATCTTTTGCTTGGCGGTGTGGCTCGCTCAGTCGACCGTCTTGGCCCAGACGTCCCCGAAAGATCCTCCCAGCCCGGCTGCGCTGCTCAAGCTGCGACCGACGTGCTCGGGCGTCGAATTCGATACTCCAGCCGACCAGGCGGCGATCGCTGCTTGCAAGGTTGAAAACGTTTTGAATTCGGAGAAACGGAGCATCGGCTACGCGCTGCGCGATGCGCAGGGGAAGCTGTTGCGCCGCTTTGTCGTCGCGCATGGCGGCCAGCGGCTCGATCAGTGGAGCTACTATCAGGATGGATTCGAGGTCTACCGCGAGGACGACCTCGACGGCGACCGCAGCCTTGACGAATGTCGCTGGCTCAATGCCGGCGGTACCCGCATCGCGGTGATGGAGAAGGGCAAGATCAAGACCTGGAAGCAGATCTCGGCGGAAGAGGCATCCAAGGTTCTGGTACAGGCCTTGGTGGCCGGCGACATGGTGCTCCTGGAGACGGTCATGGCGACGCCCGACGGAGCTGGCGGCCGCCGGACTGGCCAAGGACATCGTGGCGCGTGTGGCCGCGGACGGCGAGAAGCGCGGCGAGCGAGCGGCCGCGCTTCAGAAGCAGCTCGTCGGCTGGAACAAACAGACGATCTGGAACCGCTTTGACGGCACGTTTCCCCACGTGATTCCCGCCGAGCCCTCGAGCGGGCTGGAGAAGGACATCACGCTCTACGAAAATGCGATGGTGATCCCCGGCACGACCGCCGCCCAGCAGAATCCGGACAAGCTTGCCTTCCTCCAGATCCCCGACATGATCGATCTGGGCCCGACCTGGAAATTCATCGAGCTGCCGCGGGCCATCGATCCCGAGAAGCCAATCGTCGCGATGGCGGGCGGGCTGCGCTCGATGCTCTTTGACCGGACGAACAACGCCGAGCCGCGCGACGAGGCGGCAGACGCGGCCCTCAAGGCGCTCGCCGACTACGACACCAAGAACTCGCCTCTCTTGCAGGGAGGCGAGAAAGAGAAACTCGCGCGGTATCACGTCGGCCGTGTCCCGCTCTTGCGCACGTCGCAAAGGCGCTCAAGACCCCTGAAGAGCAGCTTGCCTATAACAAGCAAGTCGTCGACAACCTGATCGCGGCATTGCGGACCGGGCTGTACTCACAAGGCCGGAAGCCGCTCGAAGCGATCGTCGCCGAGGGGGGCAAGCTCGCCTCCTACGCCGCCTACAGCCTGATCGACGCGGATTTTGCGATGAAGAACGACCAGCGGGGCGCCGATTTCGTGGTCAATCAGAAAGAATGGATGGCCGATCTCGGCGGCTTCCTCGCCAAGTTCGAAACGTCGGACGAGGCCCCTTCGGCGTTATTCCATCTCGCCAACGCCAATGAGTTCAATGCCGAAGAGAAAGAGGCGCGCAAGCAGTATGCCAAGCTGGTCGAGTTGTTTCCGGCGACCGAAGACGGCAAGAAAGCGGCCGGCGCCCTCCGGCGGCTCGACCTCGAAGGCAAGCCGCTCGTGATCACCGGCACCGGCCTTCAGAACGAGTCAGTCGATTCGTCGAAGTATCGAGGCAAACCGGTTCTCTTTGTGTTCTGGGCCAGTTGGGCCAAGCCCGTCAAGGACGACCTGCCCGAGCTCGTCAAGGTATACGAGAAGTACCATCCCCGCGGCCTGCAGATCATCGGGGTCAATCTCGACAACGATCGCTCCGAGCTCGACGCGTTCCTCAAGGAAAACCCCGTGAGCTGGCCCCAGATCTTCGAGCCGGGGGGCATGGAAAGCCGCCTGGCCGTCGACTACGGAATCATCCTGCTGCCGAGCATGTTTCTGATCGACGCCGACGGGAAAGTCATCAGCCGAAACCTGCGGACCTCCGCCGAAGCGGATCGCCAGCTCGAAAAACTCTTCACGAGAAAGCAGGCAGGCGTCGCGCTCGATCCTAGAAATTGACGACGTGCACGCAGCGCAACCAACCTTTGCCCGGGATTGCCCCTAGAGCCTGTTATTGGAGGATAGAGGATAAGGACGTGCATAGCGACGGCGGCGCGATGTGGTGGATCGCGATAGTGGGCCGGACACAACGCCAAGGGCATGCGGATTGCGGAATGACGATCGGCCGATCGGGTCGCGCAGGGAACGCAAGACAGGTGGCGGACCGTCGCGTGGAGACATGAACGGGCGGGAGAGTTACCCGCTCAAATGCGCTTCGAGAGTAGAGAGCGGGTCGCGCTCTGCCCTTGCGCTATCGCGCCGGGCATCCGGCGAGGTTTGCCAGGTGATGTACCCCCAGGCGTGCGGCGACCTCGCGCAGGCACTCTCGACTGGCGGCGAAGAATCGGCCGAGCAGGCGGCCGCCTCTCAACTTTTCGAGCCGGTCCCGCCAGCTCTCGGCACTGCTCTGGAGCCGGTCGAGGATCCCCGTCACCTCCGCCGAGATCGCGGCCTTGCCATCGCGGAAGAGACGCCCCGTGTAGTCGACCAGAACCAGGTAGCTTCCCAATGAGAAACCTTCCAGCATCCCTTCACGTGACGAATCCAGCTTGTGTCGATCTTCGATCGGGCAAAGCCAGAGCGATTCCTCCAGCCCGGCCGACGAATTCGAGCCCTGCTCGGCGGCTTTCAAGTCACTGGCTCGACCTTGAGCGTTCACGTGCTCGACACGCGTGCTGACCGACGTATGCGGGTTTGCTTCCGGAACCAGCGCAATGCCGGCGGCGAACGGGTTGAGTTTGCGAAAGTTCTTGCAGTCGATACTCGATCCATTTCTCGCGGTCTTCCGGTCCTTCGCCCAGTAGAAATGCCCATCGCACGCACCGCGTGACGCAGTGATACCAGCGAGTCACGGCGGGATCGACGAGATGTACGCGAGCCATCGTCATGGGTGAAATGCTCCTCGGGTGATTGACAGATGTTAACGACATCACGGCCGCTTCAAGACCGCGTTGCATGTCGTTGCTCTCCCTTGCTCTCGCATCCACCAATTCTCGGCGTGCCAGCTACATTGAAGCTGAACGATGACGTTGCTCCGATCGACGCGGCGCCGGCGCACTTGGAACATGAGGTTTCATCTGGTCATGGCGAGCTTCTTTATCCAGTGTCAGGTTATATCCGGATATTCGGGAATACGATATTTTCTACCGCTATATCCGGATGCAAGGAATTGCGAGAACGTCGCGCTGCGCATGTGCTCGCAGCTACATTCATAGGACTATCCGCGATCAAGGGCAGACATTGACGGCATCCATTGTTCCAAATTTCACACAATCCATCCATGTGCTTCACGAGATATTCATGCTTCGACGGTACTGTGCTGCTCAACTTCATGCCAATTCACATTTGTCGCCATTTCAGCCTGATCGGCGAAGATGTCGCGAATCGGCGGGTGTCGAACTCCGCAGGACGCGGTTGTCATTGAAAGTCTGCTCACAAGCCATCGTTTGCTCAAGCAACCAAGAGGACTTAGACATGCATTGTCAGATGACGGGGCCACGGCGGCCCGGTTTCACGCTGATCGAGCTCCTGGTCGTGATCGCGATCATCGCGGTATTGATCGCGTTACTGTTGCCCGCGGTGCAATCAGCCCGAGAGGCGGCCCGCCGAGTTCAATGCACGAACAACCTCAAGCAACTCGGCCTGTCGCTTCACAACTACGAAAGCAGCAACGGCTGTTTTCCGACCGGCGCTCAGTCAACCGACTTTACAGTGGTCCCGCCGGCTACGCAGTTTGTTGACGGCCAGTGGAGCACACAGGCACGCGTGCTCCAATATCTTGAGGGGGGAAACATTTTTAACTCTCTCAACTTCAATCTCCCTTACAACGACCTGTCGGGTGCGAACTACACTGGCTCCTCAACAGTCGTCCAAATATTCCTCTGCCCTTCCGCGACGCGCAACCTGACGGCGGACGTGATGCGTTAGGAGACCCGAATGGCGCACCGTTTGAAGCCAATGGTCCTGGCTATGGCTACAACGATTACTGCGCCACGATCGCCACGGATATCGACCCTCAGGGAATCGCTTTCAATCCCGCGTGTGCTACCAACGGTTCAACCCAGGTTACGCCCTACCGCAATAATTGCAGCCGCATTAATGGGTTGTTGAAAGCTGGATTGACCCGAATTTCCGAGTGCACAGACGGAACGAGCAACACGGTGGCGATGGGCGAGGATGCCGGCCGCGACGCCCGCTTTCCCAGCCCGTACATCGAGGGTTATCGCGGGGAGCCGAATTATGGGAACGGAATCGTCGGCTACGGCGTAGCTCGCAAGCGCTTCTGGCGCTGGGCCGAGCCCGACACGGCGATCCACGTTTCCGGTCAGATCAACAACAAGTTTCGACCGGGTAACTGCCCCGGGCAATATGAGACGACGTGCCTCGACTTAGCAGGCAACCCAGTTGCAGGCAATAACGCCGGCGCTAACGACGAGTTATTCGGATTTCACCCCGGCGGAATCAACGCGTTGTTCGGAGACGGATCGGTCCGATTTCTCAAGGATAGTGTGAGCATTGTCGTCGAACGGCAACTGATCTCCCTCCAAGGGGGAGAAGTGGTGTCTTCAGACCAGTACTAATTTCGCCTGCCGACACTCCGGTGGTGCTCTCCACGCTCACCGGAGCGTGTCCGACTGTAAAACATGCCGCTCAGTTTCCGGAGATCTGGCCGAGCAGTGACTAGGAGCCGACGCATGCGCCGTATCGTTCTTCTTCTGCTGGCACTGGGCCTGCTTTCAATACCGACGGTCGGGGTTACCGGCTGCGGTGGGGGGACCGAGACAGGCACCCACCAGATCAGCGAAAAGGCGACACCGGACCCCGAGACTCTAAATGCAGAGCTCAAGGCTGGCACACAAAAAGGGCGATCGCGATGAAGGTCAGTTCAAAGGGAGGGCAGCGATGATGTTCAAGTGGCTCTGGTTGATCTGCATTGACAGGTTGTAGTTGCAGCGTCGCCCAACGCACCTCGCCGCGACTGACGGCCTTTTCCGTCACCGCGGTCGTCTTGCCGGTATGGCTTCGCCGCGCGGATCCGGCACCATGTCTGACCACGCTTCCTCTACCGACGTCAGATATCTTACTCACGTCGCACGGATCTTCAGGCTCGCGTCGTACCCTGCGCGCCTGCGTGTCCTGTTGGCCTTGGTGCCCGCAGAAATTGACACTTTGCGAATCCGCGAGGTCCTATATGACCTCGACAGCGAATTGGTCGGGCAACAGTTGGCCTTCCTGCACACGGGGGGGCCTCGCCCGACGGCGATCGGGTGGAATACACGCGGCCTACCGCCTCACAAAGGCAGGCGCCTGCATCGCGCAGGCGTGCCAGAACATGCTGGGTGACTTGGGAGCAGCCACGGCCGGCGTTGGCGTCCAGGCCCAAATCACAAGGGAAATGTCGTTCCCGGCAGCGCCAATGCCCTCCGGCTGATTCCGCCGAACTCATCGCCGCGCTCACGCTTCTCATTCACGCCGCCGATTCGCTGCGGCTGCGACTTCTGCTCAGATTGTCGGAGGGAGCATGCGATACCGCCCGTTGTCAGAAGACCTCGGGGGCGTCGGCCTGATGCAGAGTCAGCGGCAAGCCTTGGCGTTCTACGAAGTGGCAAGTCTGGTCACGTCCCATCACTCCGGAAGGCAGCGCATTTACCAGCTAAACGCGAACGGCCTGGGGTTGGTGCAGGTTGTACGCGCGACCTGCAGCGGGTTATCCATCCGCCGCGGCAAGCTAATCCTTCGACCCGAGCCCATCAAAAAAGGTGAGGCGGATGCGCCTCGATCCAACTTCGCCCGAAGGCCTGGCTTGTCTCCTGCGGACTTTCGCCAACCCCATCCGCCTCCGTATCCTTAGTTTGCTTGTCGAATCCCGAGAAGTATGCGAGTGCCATTTGCCTACAGCCTTGGAACTGCCGAAAGGCCTGATCACCCAGTCCATCTCTCGCCCCAAGAAAAACGGCCTCTTGCTGACACGCCGCGAGGGGAAGTGGGTCTACATCAGAGCCGCCCACTCCGCCAGCAACCTCTACCGAAGTTTGATGGGTTGCTTCGGCGCGCGCCTTGCCGACGCAACGATCTTCGAGGCGGACCGCAACAGACTGAAGGCTTTGTCGCCGTGCGAGCGTCCTCAACTTCCAACGATACGGAACAGGAACCGACTCCGCGAAAGGCAGCCCATGGTCATACCCGAGGAACACGCGACTCGCGCACCGCATGACATGAACCTTCGCGGAAACTTTGATTCAGACTGAGCGGCGAAGCGGCCGCACGAATTCGAGCGTTTCGAGCCCTTGATACGTCGAATCGTGACGTTCCTTTCTAGGGCCTTGCTCGAGCGGGAGGTGGAGTTTTCGACGATGTATCTTCTGTGAATAAACCATGAGATTTCGATGAGGGCGGGTCAGAAACGCATTTCTCCGGTTGACCCGGAGTGTCATGATACGGACGATGGCCAGGTAGATTGAGCATCAGAGTGCCCACGCCGATCCAGGCCTTCGAGTAGACCCAGCATTCATGACCGGACCTGCCCAGACGAGGAACCCCCCGAACAGCGACCGGGCTCTTCGTCACGCGTCGCTTCTATTCAATCTCGCCTCGAACCCATTCCGGCTGCGCGTTCTCGCTTCCCTGGTCGACGGCGTCGACACCATCCAGCAGCTCTCCAGCGATCTTGGGATAGATCGGAGAGTAACTAATCAACACCTGCACGCATTAGTTCAGGCGAAATTGGCGGAGTCCAGACGGCGTGGCCGCCATCACATCTATGCACCGACGCGATCGGGCCGCCTCCTCGTACAGGCTACTGAGAGTCTGATTAGCACTTCCGTGACTCGAAAAGCGGGTCTCCGCAGTAGCCAACAACCGTCCGGCTCTGACTCCGAGCCGCACTTGCCCAGTGGGACCAACGACCTACACGCGTGCGTGAGTCTGCTCAAGGCAATTGCCGACCCGATGCGCATCAGGCTTCTGAATCTCCTCACAGCAAAGTCAGAAGTGTGCGTCTGCCACCTTCACGAGGCGCTCGAGCTGCCGCAATCAACTGTCTCCCGACATCTGACGATTCTGCGGCAGGCCGGGATCGCCCTCAGTAAACGGCGTGCCACGTGGGTCTACTACCGCCTTGCGTTCCCTACGGCGGATCTCGGCGATCTGCTCGCGCACTATCTTGGGCGGGATTTTTTGGCGAACCAGGAGTTCGAGAGCGACCGACGGAGACTGGATTCTCTTTTCCTATGCGTCGATCAGCCCAGTTGACGCCCGTGATGGGGCCATGTATATTCGGCTATGCGGATGAGTCAAGCAGACTGCTGAACCTCTGGATGCTTCAATCGAACTTTTCAAAGCGTTCGCCGATCCGGTGCGGTTGCGGCTTCTGAATCTGCTTGCGGACGGTGAGGTGTGCGTCTGCCATCTGCATGAGGCTCTGGACCTGCCGCAATCCACTGTTTCCCGCCATCTGGCGTATCTCAGGAAACGGGGATTGGTGCTCGGCCGGAAGGAAGGGCTGTGGGTGCATTACCGGCTGGCGAAACCGGCCGGCGAGTTGCACCGGCATCTGATGGGCTGCCTGGGGGCGTGCTCCAAGGAACTCGAATCCTTGAAGCACGACCGCGAAAAGCTCAATCGCGGCTCTTGCTGCTGAGACTGAGGCAGTTTTTTTTGACCCAATATATCCGTTTATACGGATGCAACATGAGAGGAAATACACGATGGAAAGCACTCAAATCAAGGCGGCGGTGAAGGAGCAGTATGGCAAGGTTGCCAAAGGTGAAGCGACCTGCGGCTCACTCTGCGGCTGCACCGAAAACGCGGAAGGGCTGGCCATTACGTTCGGCTATTCCGCCGCCGAGCTGGCGACGCTGCCCGAGGGGGCGAATCTTGGCCTTTCCTGCGGCAATCCGCAGGCGGTGGCGGCAATGCAGCCGGGCGAAACCGTGCTCGACCTCGGCAGCGGGGCCGGGTTCGATTGCTTCCTGGCTGCCCGGCAGGTCGGGCCGGTCGGGCCGGGTGATCGGCGTGGATATGACCGACGCCATGCTGGAGAAGGCCCGTGCCAATGCCGAGAAATCCGGCCTGGGCAACGTCGAATTCCGCAAGGGCGACATCGAGGCCCTGCCGGTCGATGACAATTCCGTTGATGTGACGATCAGCAACTGCGTGCTGAATCTGGTGCCCGACAAGGATCGGGCGTTCCGCGAGATCCACCGCGTGCTGAAGCCCGGCGGGCGGCTGGCGGTTTCGGACATGGCCTGGGCAAGCGAGCCGTCGTCGGCGATCCGCAAGGACATGGAAGCGTTGGTCGGCTGCATCGGCGGGGCACTGGTGCTGGATGACTACGTGACCCGGCTCAAGCAGGCGGGCTTTGGCCGCGTCGAGGTTGAAAAGCACGCGGAAGCGGCCCGCAAGATGGTGGAAGTTTCGGGCGTGGTGCCGCCGCCTGGCATCGAGAATCTGCTCAGCGTCAACATCACGGCCACCAAATGAGGAGCAACGCCGATGTCTTTTTCGCTCATCGCGGCACTGGCTTTAGTGGCGGGCCCGGCACCCGGCGACGACGTGGGGCCGCTGGTGCGGGCACTGTGGCTCGTCCAGCGGTATGGAACGGCGGACGCCGTCCATCCCGCCAACGATCAGCGGCTCAAGGGAGCATTGTTCAAGGCTCTGGGCAAGGAAGGGGAGCTTACGCTGTCGGAACTGGATGGATTTATGGAGCCTGAAACATTCAAGAAGCTGGCCGGGTCCGATGACCGGATGACCCCGGCGGAAATCAGCAAGGCGGTGGAAACCGCCGTGCCCGGAGAGCCGCATGCGGCTGCTGCCCAAGGTCAGGGAGCATGCCGACACGCTCACGGCGTCGTTCGACATGATCGGCGAAACGCACCGGCTGGCCGGGCAGAAGCTGGTGGAGTGGATCGCCAAAAACTACCGGCCTGGAGAACCGCTGGATGTCGTCGTGGTGTGCACGGGCAATTCCCGGCGGAGCATCCTCGGGTCGACGATGGGCAACATGGCCGCCGCCTATTACGGGATGCCGGAGGTCCGCTTTCACAGCGGCGGCACGGCTCCGACCGCGTTCAATGCCCGCACGGTGAAGACGCTCAAGGAAATCGGCGTTGAGATCGAGCCCACCGGCAAGGAAGCGGCGAGGGGTGAGCCGCAGACGGCGAATCCGATGTATCGCGTTCGCTGGGGGACGCCGGGCGGAACGGGCGAGCCGCCGATGGAATCGACCGAGTTTTCCAAGCACTACGATGATCCGGCCAATCCCCAAAAGGGCTTTGCCGCCCTGATGGTCTGCGGCGAAGCCGACGCCGCTTGCCCGTTCGTGAAGGGCTCGGCCCTGCGGGTGTCGATGCCGTATCTCGATCCCAAGATTTACGACGGCGGGGCGTATGAAACGGCCAAGTACGCCGAACGGCGTGACGACATGGGGCGGCTGATGCTGTCGGTGATGATGCAGGCCCGCCAGCGTATCGCGGCGGTGGGTACGTCGGAAAAACCGATCAGGTGACAGTGAGGGATGTCGAGGAACGGGCCCTCCGCGAGGCGTGTTCCTCTCATGCGCGATACCTCCTCGGCCATACGCGATTAGGATCGCGTGGGTACACAGCTTCGTGCGTGCATAACGCATCAGCGGTTCGGTGTGCCGACTCATGGCAAAACGACCCGATCTGCCCTTGGAAACCGAGGCCCGCAACGCCTACTACCAGGACCCTGGCCGTAGGGCGTGGGCTCTCGTCGCATTCATGGTCGAACATGCGGAATACACGGTCGGGCCAGACGGAACAAAGCACAAGCGGCAGAGCAAAATGAAGGGTAGGATGGTCTTCCTCGCTGCCGAGCTAAACAACCAGGTTCTTCGGGTGAGTGCGGGATATGGCGGTTATCACCACGCAGGGGCAGCGGGCATCAGCCGAACGAACGTGATCCGTGCGATGGCCGCGGAAGCGGAGCGCAACGGCTGGATCACGCGGGAGCGGGATCGGTACGGCGGCGTTTACAATTACTGCGCTCACCGAGCATGGACGAAACGTCTATCGAGAGTGCATCGCGCCGCAGCGAGATACGTTTATAAGAGGATACTTGGAAGCCAAGACACGCCCTCTGTGACGCGCAGCTTACGTTCTCGAAGGGTGCGCGAAACGAAGAGACCCGGCGTCCGGCGAACTCACACCGAGTGAACTGACAGCGCTCCGGAGAACAGCTGGGTGGATGACTCACGCGTGATCATCGGCCTTTCGCCGGCCGACCCGACCGGAGTCGGAAGGAATGACCTCGGGCAAGGTAGAAATGCACCGCGCAGGTCCCGGAACGGCTCGCGACGAGTCAAGTAACCTCCGAGTAGAAGTGCGCCGGGCATCTCGCTGACCGGGCGCTCCGGCACGCCAAGTGTCCATGATTTTTCTCGGAACCGCCCGGTCGAAACGGGATCTAGTTGCGTACCCGTTCCCGCGATTTCGAACAGAGACAGATGCATACTAGCTGCGTCCCCGTTTCCGCGATTCCGATGGCAGAGCGGGTTTCCGACTGAGGTTTTCAGGGAAGGAAGTACCGCCGATGAGCCGGAGAGCTTCGCCATCGCAGTGGCCGCCGGTGCCATGGATCGCTGCCGCGCGTCAAGTCGCGAGCGGCCGCGTGGGGCATCGTGCGGCCGCGCTCACCAGCCATTACGCTGCGCGGTCGAGCGCTAACGAGCGGTTCAATGACGCTGAGTTCCGGAACGATGGTGTCGACGCAAGGAATATTTGTCGGGGGATAAACCCGCAAGCTCGTTGAGCATGCGCCGATCCGGAGGACGCGGCCGATCACCAAAAACCGAAACCGTCCTATAGTGTCTTATAGGCGCCATGCGCTCAGAGCTACGACTGCGCGCTTTGTCATCCGGGCTCGCCGCGGCGGTTGCCGGCGGCTGGTGCGCGAAGTTTGCCAACCGACCAAGGCACGTTCAAGGATGAGCCCGATTTGCGAGACCGCGACGGCGAAGCATCGCGCGTTGTGAGCCCTAACGAGGTCGCCAGGCATTGCGAGCGCGGCTTGATCCCGGACGTGAACAGCGAGGACAGTCCAGGTCTCTCATCTTGCGACCGCGTGCTCGTTGCAATCCGCAAATCCAGCGTCCCGGTGAGAATCCGCCCGGCATGCCTGGTCCGGCAGTTCCGGAACGATGGTGTCGACGCAAGAATTATTTTTCGGGGGTTAAGCCTGCAGGCTCGTTGAGCATGCGCCGATCCGGTGAATGCGGCCGACAACAGAAAACCGAAAACGTCCTATAGTGTTATAGGGGCGTTGCGCCACGCTGCGACTGCGCGCTTTTGTCAGCCGGGCTCACTGCGGCGGTTGCCGGCGGCTGGCGCGCGAAAGTTTGTCAACCGAGCGAGGCACGTTCGGGGATGAGCCCGATTGATGAGACCGCGACGGCGAAGCGTCGCGCGTTGTGAGCCGCGGACCGGGGACGACGCGGGAGCGTCGGAGACGGCATTCCCACGCGGGGAGCGTGAGAACGAGTCAATAGCCAGTGAACGTTGAGCAGGCCTCGAAAAGTCCAATGTGGTCGCCGACTTTGCGTGTATATGGGGAAGACTGCAGCCGCTGGGTACAGGGAAACGGTTGGAATGGGCCGTCCCACGAGAGATCAAGGCCCAGCGGGCCACCGGGGTATTGACGACGGCATGTCCGTAAACGGGGATCGAACACATCGCGGGAAGCCCATGCGGTGAGGACGCGTGATCCTCAACCGGACGCCCGTGAGGGACTTGCCGGGCCGCTTTGGGTGGCGGAGAGGTCCGCAGTACCGACGAAACCTAGCGGCAAGGACATACAGCGCAACGCTAGCCATTTCCTCTCGAGCAGCTCAGTGCGTAAAATAGGGACATAAGTTCCAATGTCGCGCAACCCGCTCCACCTCGTACGAATACCGGTCCCCGGAGCGCAACAATTCTCTCGTGCCGGAAAGCGCAGGCTGGATCGAAGTTGAGCGAGCCGATCGGAGGCAGCCTCGATCCACGCCCTTGGGCGCGCTGCGAGTCGACCGACGTCAACCAATCGTATGCGTGAGCGCTCCAGGGGTGCGGGGAACGCAGTTTGCTCCGTCCGCCATGAGAAGAATTCATTGACGATCGCGGCCCGCGCGACCCGAGAACCCTTCTGAAAACTGACATCCACTGACATCTGCCGACGTTTCGCCTCGGAACATCGGCTACGACCGCTACAAGCGTTCCATTGTTTCCGTACCCTTCGAGGGCGTGCCGGCCAGCCCGAGCCCCGGGCTGAGAACCGAGCGTCGGGGCGCACAGGAGCCTCGGTGACGAATCGCCACCGAGTCGTTCCCCCATGACCGGAGAATCCACCAACAGTGAGAAAATGATGCTCGCCATTGCCGTCGCCGACGGCATCCCCGTCGCCGAATGGGCGCTGCAAAACGGGGTCAACGAACGGACTGCGTACCGCTGGGCCGCCGAGCCCGAGGTTCGGTCTGAAGTCGAGTCGATCCGCCACCGCGTCCTCGACGAGGCGATTGGCCGGATGTCCAGCGCGTCGCATGGGCCGTCGATAAGATCTTCGCGCTTGGCGAAAACGCCACTTCCGAGTCCGTACGGCTCTCGGCGCTGCGAGCCGTGATCTCGGACTTCATCGCTGTCTCCAATTTCTCCGGACTCGAAACGCGCTTGGCCAAACTCGAGGCGCAGGCCCGTGCGCGCTCTAGCAACGCGTGTTGAGTGTGGACGCCTATCGGAAATAGCACCGCAAGGGCACGCCCGAGCATCTCCGAACGAGGAACGGCGCCGGACGACAGTCGGCTCAGGGTTGGGGATTTCCGACGCCCGCCGGTGGATCAATGAGGGGCCGGTGTCACGCGAGGCGGTGCAGATTTTGTGTTGCGGGCATCCGGGCACACGCGACCACCGGTGATCAGGCTGGCTAGTGAGGCGCCACTTGATGCCGTCGCAGGCGAGTCGCATCTCGATCAGGAGCAAGCGTTCTAACCACGGATAACGCGGAACCACGCGGATAAGATGAATCAACTCAACAATGACCCAGCGAGGCCGTTTTTCTTTTCGGCATGCAGCGCTACAACCTCGACTTTGAGTGTCCAGGTACGCCGAAATTGCCGGTGGCACAAGGAGGGCCGAAATGGCACACTTCGCCGCAACGGCGTTGGATGCTTCCGAGCCCTACAAAACCAGGCTTTGCGACACTTTCGGTCAGTGCCAAAAATGGCACCAAAACCATGACCCAAAAGTTGCCACTTTGTGCCAAATCGAGGCATTCTGCCATGACGATGTGACAAGACATTCGAGGGATGCCGGCCAGCCTCTGTTTGCTCCAGCATCGGCTCGCATTTGTTGCACTCCTGCTCGCGAGCGCGGAGTCGAAAAGTGCATAACAGGCTCTAGTCCCGACCAGCGGCCGAGGCGTGCCGCGCATTCCTTGCCGCCCGTTCGTTCCCGGCGTGTCAGGCTGCTGCGCAACCCGTGGTTCTGCGGTGCGCGGCCGAGCGATGGACGGAAGCCTGTAAGTCTTGCGGCATTGCTCAGGAGCCTCGCGGCCGATTATCCTGGCACAAGAGCCGTGGTTGCTCGCCGCAGACGGTCCCTGGCGAAAGGATTGACATCGATGGAGGTCTTGGCTTGTCTCAATGGCGAGACGATGCCGATGGAGCAGGCTCGCGTCCCGGTCTGGGACCGCGGGTTCCTGTTCGGCGACTCGGTCTACGAAGTCTTCCGGATGTATCGGGGACGGCGCTGGCTCGAGGCCGAGCACCTCGCGCGCTTGAGACGAAGCCTGCGGAGCTCGAATTCCCGGCGATCGATCTCGAACGCCTGGTCGAGCGGATGGACCGCACGATCGCCGCGAGCCGGATCCAGGAAGGGACGGTTTACGTGCAGATGACGCGGGGCGTCGCGCCGCGGGCACACGCGTTTCCCGATCCCCCCGTGCCGCCCACCGAGCTGATCGTGGTTCGCCCTTACGACGACGGTCCGGCCGCCGGCTGCGCGAATCCGGAGTCGCGGTGATCAGCCAGCCCGACCTGCGCTGGAAGCGATGCGACATCAAGTCGACCAACCTGCTGGCCAACGTGCTCGCGAGCGAGGCGCGACGCGCGCCGGCTGCCACGAGGCCGTCTTGATCGATTCCGCGGGTTTCGTGACCGAGGCGACTCACTCGTCGCTGCTCTGGGTTCGGCAAGGCCGCCTCGAGGGAACGCCGGAGGGCCACGAAATCCTTCCCGGGATGACGCGGCAGCTCGTGCTCCGCCTGGTGCAGCCGCTCGGGATCCCGTTCGCCGGCACGCGCGTGACTCTGCCCGACGCTGGCGTCCGCCGATGAGGTGATCCTGGTCGGGACCACGAACGAGGTCCTCCCGGTCATCGAGATCGAACGGCAGACGGTCGGCTCGGGACGGCCCGGCCCGGTCGCGCGGCGGCTGGGCGACGCCTATCGCCACGAGGTCGAACGCTGGCTGGCCGGGCAGCCCCAGACCAGTTGAGTCGATCGTTTCGCGGCCACGTGCGCCGGCTGGAGCAGGAATGACAACGAGCGAGGAAATCGACGATCCCTTTCCGGCCACTTCAAGCGCGATCCTCTTCCCGGCGCGGGCATCCGGATCATCTTGCTGACCGCGATTGCCGCCGAGCCCGCGGAAGCGGTCATCGCGCCGCTCGCCGACAGGATCGCGAGCTGGGGCGGCCGGTCGAGCACCGCATCGTGCCGGTCGAGGATCTCGGTCTTGCCCGTGGATTGCGGCAGGGTCTCGAAGGTGCGCACCTTGCCTCTGGTGCTGGTGACCACCGCACTCGAGCCCTGGACCGGTCGCGCATCTCGACCCGCTGCTGAAGGCGATCGACAGAGCGACCACGTCATCGGCCGCGCGCCCGGGAGCGCCCGCGACCCGATGGTTGGGCTGGCCGTCGATCCTCGCCCGGCGACTGATCTTCGCCGTTCCGCTGGACGACGTCCACTCCCCGTGCCGGCTCCATCGGCTCGAGAAGCTGGTGGCCATCCCGCTTCCAGTCGCGATCGTCGTTCCTCGACACCGAGATCCTGGCGAAGGCGACGTTTCTCGGCCACTTGATCGATGAAGTCGATGTCCCGCCGCTGCCGGGCCTCCAGGCAATGAAGGCTGGTGGTCGGACTGGAATCAGCTCTTCACCGCACCCGCAGTTCGAGCGTCCCTCAGGTCCAGCGGAAGAGTCGCAAGGCCAGGGCGAAGGTCACGACGGCCCAGGCGGCGAGGATCAGCAAGGCGGAGCCGACGTCGAAGAGCCCGGCCCCTTCGAGGATCACCTGGCGCAGGGCACTCACGAGCTGAGTGAGCGGCAGGGCCTGGATGAAGGGCTGGAAGCCAGTCGGGAAACCGGCCGGAAGAGAAGAAGACGCCGGAGAACAGCCACATCGGCAGCATGACCAGGTTCATCAGGCCGCTGACGGTCTCGGTGGTGGTGGCACGGCATGCCGACGAGCAGGCCGATCCCGGCGAACGCAAGAGCGCCGAGCATGTCGATCGCGATCACGAGGGCCAGGTTGCCGCGGATCGGCATCTGGAACATAAGGGTCCCGAGCAAGAGGAGCACGGTCAGGTCGGGGATCACGAAGGTCAGCCGGGCGCCGAGAAGCGCCAGCAGGAAATCGCGCCGGGGCATCGGCGTGGCGACGAACCGCTTGAGAAGCTTGGCGATCCGGAAGTTCACCACCAGGAAGCCGATGCCCCAGAGCCCGCCGCCCATCGCGTTGAGCCCGATCAGGCCGGGGATCAGAAAGTCGATGTAGCGTGAGCCGGGCTCGGTGACGTAGACATCGCTCGGTTGATCGCGGGTTCGTGCGCCCGGCGGCCTGCTGCAGCACGTCGTCGACGACCTGGCGGGCCGCGCTGGCTTCCGGCCGAGTCGGGTCGTAGTGATAGACGCATCGATTCGGAGCCGAGCGGCTCGATGACCAGCGGCGTCTTGCCCGGTCTTCAGCCGCTTCGACGCCTCGTCCTCGGATGCCTCATGGAGCTCGATCGACGGGACGTTCAGTCGCGGTTTCCCGGCTGACTTGTCGCTTTCGAGCGAGCTGATTGTGGGCCTGCGACTGCGGCCTTGACCTCGGCCGCGCCCGGACCTTGCATCAGGTCGACTCAGATCGGCGCCGGCGGCCGATTCTGAAACGCGAACCCGAGCGACGATCGCCATGATGGTCGGAAAGCCGTAGACCCAGAAGACCCGCGCCGGCTGCCGGTAGAAGTCGCGAAGCCGGACCAGGTAGAGCTGGAAGAGCGGAGACGATCGCAGCATAGTCCGTTCTCGTTGCGAGGATGATGGAAGCCGATCTTTGGCGGTTCCTGCCTGGCGAAAGGGCCGCCTACGCATCGCCGCTTCGAGCGGCCTTTCCGTCCGACCGGCCCGCTTGCGGCCGGGCCGTCTTCGACTGTCGTCGCGCAGGTGGCGGCCGGTCAGCGACGACGAAGACGTCCTCGAGGCTGACGTGCCGCGTCGTCAAGCGGGCCAGGGGTCGCTCCAGGCGGTCGAGCTCGTTCGAGCAGGGCCGGAATCGCGCGATGGGGCTCGGCGACGGTCAACACGTAGCCGTCGTTTTCGACCCGCGCCGCGAGCACCGACTCGAGCCCAAGAGCGAGTTCACGTCCAGGCCGGTGCGCGGGCCCGCATCTTCCAGGGCGAACTCGATGATGTGATCGCCTCCCAGCCGGGCGATCAACTCGGCTGGCGAGCCCTTGCGCGATGATCTTGCCGTGATCGATGATCGCGACCCGGTCGCACAGCCGCTCGGCTTCGTCCATGTAATGAGTGGTGAGCACGATCGTGCGGCCGCGGTCGCGGAAGTCGCGGATCACGTCCCAGAGCTGGCGGCGGGATTGCGGGTCCAGGCCGGTCGTCGGCTCGTCGAGGAACAGGACCTCGGGATCGCCGACCAGGGCCAGCGCAACCGCCAGCCGCTGCTGCTGTCCTCCGGAAAGCTGCTCGATGAAGGCGTTGGCCTTGCCCTCCAGCGCCACCCGGGCGATCACGTCGTCAGGGCTCGGCGCCGGTCTTGTAGAAACTCCGGAACAGCGAGACGATCTCGTGAACCGTCTCCTTGTCCGGGAAGCCGGGTTTCCTGAAGCGTCACGCCGATCCGCTCGCGGATCGCCGACTGCGTCGGTGCCCAGCTCAACCCGAGGACCTCGACCTCGCCCGGAGGTCGGGCTGATTCAGCCCCTCGACGATCTCGACGGTGGTCGTCTTGCCCGCGCCGTTGGGGCCGAGCAGCCCGAAGCACTCGCCCTGCTTGATCTCCAGGTCGATCCCGTTGACGGCGTCGACCGGACCGTTTCGCCCGGGTACTGCTTGCGCAGATCCTTCACCCGAATCGCCCATTCCCCATGTCCGGACAGGCCTTCCCTTACACCGATCATTCGTCTCCGCATTCATCCACCATGCTCCCCGTCGCCGCCTCACAGCCGCGGCCTCCGGCCTTCAGATGACGGTGTCCATCCTCTCAAGATCACGGCACGGCCTTGGGGATCACGACCACCCCGTCACGGATCACGTGAGTCGGATGCTCTTCCGAGTCTTCGGTTCCGCGCTGGTTGGTGACCTTGACGTTGCTGCCGATGCGGGCGTTCTTGTCGATGATCGCCCCCTCGATCACCGATTGGTCGCCGACCCCCACGGCGGGCGGCCCAGGCGCAGGTTCTCGGCTTGAGCTGGTGCCGGTCTTCCAGGACGTCGATCCCCATGATGTAGGAATTCCGGATCGTGACGTTCTCGGCGATGCGAGCGCGGACTCCGATCACCGAATTCTCGATCACCGAGCCGCGGCCGATCACGGTCCCGTCGCAGATCAGGCTGTTCTTCACGGTCGCGCCGGCGATCCGCGAGCAGGCAGGAACCTCGGCCTGGTGAAGATCGGCCCGGCCTCCGAGGCAAAATCGAAGGCGGGCTCCTCACCGGTCAGATCGATGTTGGCCTGGTGGAACGCCCCGACCGTCCCGATGTCCTCCCAGTAGCCGTCGAAGAGGTGCGCCTGAACGCGGTGATCGGCGATCGTCCGCGGCAAGAGCTCGTGACCGAAATCGGCCGCGTTGCTCGACCTCAGCAGGTCGACCAGCAAGCTCGCGATTGAACAGATAGATGCCCATGCTGCGCCAGGTAAGGGCGGCCGGCGGCTTTCAGCCCCAGCCTCTCCAGCCAGCTCGGATCGGTGCGAACCCGGCCGAGCTTCTCCGGGGTCTTGGGCTTCTCCTCGAAGTCGTGCACCCGCCCGTCGGCGTGGATCTTCATGATCCCGCACGACGATCGCCTCCTGCTCGGCCACCGGCAGCGCCGCGATCGTCACCGCGGCCTTGTTCTCCAGGTGCGTGCGGATCATGTCCTGAAAATCCATCCGGTAGAGCTGGTCGCCGGAGAGGATCAAGACCAGGTCGTAGGGCGCCTCGGTGAAATAGGGGATGTTGCGGCGCACGGCGTCGGCGGTTCCCTGATACCAGGTCTCGTGCTCCATCGTCTGCTGGGCGGCCAGGATCTCGACGAAGCCGCCGCCGAACGGATCGAACTTGTAGGTGTTGTAGATGTGCCGGTGCAAACTCACGGAATTGAACTGGGTCAGCACGAAGATCCGGTTCAGACCCGAGTTGATGCAATTGGACACGGGAATATCGATCAGCCGGTATTTTCCGGCGATCGGAACGGCCGGCTTGCTGCGCGAATTGTGTCAGCGGAAACAACCGAGTGCCGCGACCGCCGCCCAGGATCAACGAGATGACCCGAGGCATGACCTTCCTCCCGTACGCGGGCAATGGCCCGCACGCAAAGATGCGCCCGAACACGGAATCGACCCGCACGCGCCGCACTCGGGCGACAGCAAGTATCGTACACGAACACGCGACGGCCTGCGAGTCGGGGGTGGCCTTGCCCGATCGTTCTTGGCCACACCGCCATTCGACCCCGGGGCGTCGCCGCCGGCGATCACGAACAGCCCCTCTGCCGGGTGGCACCGCTGGCCGGTTGCTTGCGCAGGAATCGCCAGCGTTTCGGCCGCCGGCTGCGCGCGACGTGGCTCTGAAACTCGATCCTGACGTCAACGCAGAAACGACGGCCCCGGCGCAATCAGTTCCACGGTTTCGCGATCGATGCCGGCCTCCGCCGGCGTCGATAGATCGCGCGTGGCGACATCGCCCGCAGGCCGACCGGGCTAAAGGGACCGCGCCAGCCGTCGTTCACCAGCCTCGGACCATGTTGGACTCGATCACTTTGCGCGCGCCGTCCAGGTCGCTTCCCGTCGACTGCATGTAGAGCCGCATCGCGTGTAGCTTGTCGCCCTGCGCTTTCGAAAGACAATCACGAGCGATCGCGCACGGGTCTCCGGCAGTCTGAATTCCCAGCAGCTTCTTGGAGATCACCCACGCGTCTCGCGGGCGATGCACAACTCGCATGACGTCTTCCTGAGGATAGTGCGACGCAGCGAAAACCCTGGCCGCCTGCTCATCGGCAACACAAGCAATCATGATATGTGAAGTCGTCTCAACCTCGTACAAAGGCATGAGTGGTCCCCTTTCCCGAAACGGGTTCTTGAGCGAGAAGGGATTCTTCGGTACCGCTGACTTCGATTGTAGGCGCGACGGACTGCCGTCGATCAAGGCATAAGCCGCAAGGATCGCCTCACCCCTCCTTCTCGCAAAGTGCGACAAAAAGCACGCGAGTCGGTGTTTGATGCTCCCGGGCCAGGGCGGAAGTGAGGCCGCGACACCGCATTCGAGCGTATTTTACTCTAACCCGCAGCCTCAATACCGCCAAGGATATCGCGGATGTTAACCGTCGCGATCCGCACGGTCAAACCTGTCGTTCCTTCTGTCCGTTTTCCGTCGTGACGGCCGCGGATGGTCATGCGAACCATTCCAATTGACGGCTGACCACTGTGTCGTCATTTAAGCGGCATGCCCGTCGCAACCATCTGCTGGTCCTCGTAGAGCTGGGCCAGCACCAAACTTCCGGAAGCCGCGACATGTTCCCCGGGCTTGAGCCCGGACTTGACGACGACGTGTTCGTCGCGTTCCTCCGCGACCACCAGCTGGCGGCGCTCAAACTGTTCCGGGCCCTTGGCGTCGCCGTGCTGCTTCTGCACGAAGGCGTACTCGTTTCCGTTCATGACGACCATGGACAGTCGGGGAATCACGGTCTGACCCGCCACCGGTGGAATCTTTAGGGTGGCCCTGACCAGCATGTCGGCTTTGAGCTTGCCGTCGACATTGGGGATCGACGTTCTGAGCTGGATGGCGCGGGTGTCCTTGGAAACCTCGCTGGCAACGTATTGCACTTTGCTCGGAATCGTGCTGCTCCAGGTAAGGGAAGCGGACCTCGATCTGCTGCCCCACCGCCACCTTGGCCTGGTCGGCCTCGTAGACGTTGACCCACACGAAGAGGTGGTCCAGGGGCGCGATGATCATGAGGACGTCGTTGTTGTCGTAGAGATTTCCTGGAACGGCATCCCGCTGGATCACGATGCCGTCGACGGGGGACAGACGCGTCATCTTGGCCTTGTCGCTGATCGTGCGCAGCTCCTTCGGGATCGGCTTATCCGCGAGGTTGCGGATCAGCGGGTCGATCTGGTCTTCGGGAACCCCGAATACCAGCAGCTTTTCCTTGGCGGTGGTGAAGGTCAGCCGGCTCTTCTGCTCGTCGTTCCTGGTGTCGACGAGCAATTGCTCGGCGATTGCTTTTTGAAGGAACAGCCGCTCGCGCATCTCGAGGAGCCTGAGGTCATGCTGCCACTGGACGTATGCGGTCTGGAAGTCGTTCTTGGCGGCGGCCAGCTCCGTACTGAACAGATCGACGAGCGGACTTCCCTTGTTGACTTTCTCGCCGAGCTCGGCGCGGACTCTTTTCGACCAGCGTATCAAACCGCGGCCGGATCTTGCTGAGCGTATTCGGGTCGTAGGCGGTGTGGCCCATGAGCGGAAGGTCGATCGGCTCGACCTGCGGCTGAACCGACACTACCAGGAGGCCAATGGTCTTGGCTTCGTCCATCGTAACCCTGACGAATCCGTCCCAGGCGGCAGCGGGCGCCTCGCCCGGCGAGCCCGACGCGTGAGCAGGCGACGGGGCGGCCGGCAGGGAATGGCGCAGGTACGCGAGCACGCGGCCGATGTCGCGCCTGACTCGCTCGATGCCGGCAGCGTAGGCGTAGCCCGCTCCCGTCAAGGCGCTTGCCAGCAGAAGGAAGAGGAGAATCTTCACGTGCGCGGGCCTGGTGCGCGAGGCCTGCGGGCTGCCGGACCGAGCGAATGGCGGCGACTGAGTGGACACCCCATCGACCTCCTGGAAGAGCTGCGCCGATTCCGATTCCAACGCATTCATGCCATCGTCTCCGCACGCCCGAAAGGCGCAACGCGCGACCACCGGCCGCCGCCTGCTCGCGGATCGCTACACACCGCGGCCACGACCGCGATCTCGCATTCGAACAGGAAGACGATCGAGGAATGGGGCCATCGCAGCAGCCGGTCGCGGGCGAATTCATGTAAAGCAAGCCCTGCTCATGGCGAGCTTCACGGGGCTTTGCTCAGAATGAAAACAGAACTCTCCGTCACGACGTAGCACTAGGGGAGGAGTGCGCGACCGCCGACCATTCAGCATTGCAAACGGCACAAACGGGTGATGGCCGCGTCAGAAAGGAGAGTTGCAGATGCGGAATTCGCTTGAAGCTTCGGGCGGAGGGGAACGATCCAGTGAGTCGAGGCATCCTGATATTCGGGGGCCAGTCCGGAGCAAACTTCCACACAATCTTCCGAGTCATCGCACAGGGGCGCCGGATCGTCATCGAGAACGCCGTGGCTCACGGAAAACTGGCGGACAGACGCCTGTCTCAAGCGGAACGCGTGCGACGACAAAGCGGACGAAGCTGGACCACTCGCGGAGAGGGTGTCGGTGGGCACCTGTCCCCTGGCGCAGAGCGGGAACATCGAACACGGCCAGCTCAAGGTGGCTGCCAGAACCAGGGCCATGATTTGATGAAAACTCGAGCGATCCGCCACGGTTGTGAACTGTCCGCCCGTGATTGCCCGCGTTGTCCGCGGAGGAGGTGAACGAACGATGCGACGCACCAACATAATTATGGGCGATTGCAGCCCTTCTGTAAAGGGGACGTGCTCTCCGGGCGACGGCGGGTGGTCACTGGCGTGCGGCGCGCTGCATCCGCACCGGCAACGACCGGCCTGCGGCGTACGCCAGGTCGACTTGTCCCCTTCGCCTCGGCACGACTATGCTCATCAGGGATTTTCCCCCGCTTGACACTACTACGGTCGAAAACGCCGATCAGTTTGTTTGCTTCTTCAAGCCGCCGTTCCGGTGGAACTTGACGTGAGGTGCCAGACCCATGGTCCGCGCGATCATTACGTGGAGCTTGCACAACCGCCTGATCGTCATCCTCGGCACGTTGCTCCTGGTCATCGCGGGCGTCTATTCGGCGCAGCAACCTGAACGTCGAGGCCTATCCCGACCCGACGCCGCCGCTGGTCGAGGTCATCGCCCAGAACCCCGGCGCCAGCCCCGAGGAGATGGAGCGACTGGTCGGCATTCCGATCGAGATCGCGCTCAACGGCATGCCCGGTCTGGAAGACCTGCGCAGCACGTCGATCGCCGGGCTGACCGACGTCAAGTGCCAGTTCACGTACGAGACCGACTACTGGAAGGCCCGCCAGGAGGTGATCAACCGGATCAACTCGCTCAACAATCTTCCGCCGGGCGTGAATCCCAGGCTCTCGCCGTGGAGCCCGACGGGCGAGATCGTCCGCTATGTGCTCGAAGGGCCCGGGCTACACGTTGAACGAGATCAAGGCGGTCCAGGACTGGGTGCTCCAGCGCGCGCTCAAGACCGTCCCCGGCGTGATCGACGTGACCGGGTTCGGCGGGCACCGTCAAGCAGTACCTGGTGCTGGTCGACCCGATGGAGCTGAACCACTACGGCATCACGCTCCAGCAGGTGCAGGACGCGATTCAGAAGTCGAATGCCAACGTCGGCGGCAACATCCTCACCCTGGGCAGCCAGTCGCACATCGTGCGCGGAATCGGGCTTGCTGGGCAAAGGGCATCGACCCCCTCGAGCCCGGACAATGTCGCCCAGCGGGCCGAGCTGATCGACAACAAGCTCGACGATATCCGCAACGTCGTCGTCACCCAGTACCAGGGCAATCCGATCCTGGTCAGCCACGTCGCCAAGGTGGTGGAAGGGCATCAGCCGCGGCTGGGAATCGTCGGCCGGCACCACGGCACACAGACAGGAAAACGACGTCGTCGAAGGCATCGTGCTGATGCGGAAGTACGAAAAGTCGCTCAAGGTCTCCGACGCGGTCAAGAAGAAGACTCGACGAGATCGAGGAGCAGAAGCATCCTGCCCGCCGGGATGAAGATCAAGATCTTCAACGAGCGCACCGAGCTGGTTCACGTGACGACGCACAACGTGCTGCACAACCTGCTGGTGGGCATGGGGCTGGTCATCGCCATCCTCTTCATCTTCCTGGGTGATATCGCCAGCGCGGGCATCGTGGCCATCATGATCCCGCTGGCGCTCTTGTTTTCGATCACCGTTCTCTACGTGCAGGGCAAGTCGGCCAACCTGCTCTCGATCGGCGCGGTCGACTTCGGAATCATCGTCGACAGCTCGACGATCATCGTCGAGAACATTTACCGCCACATCACCGCGCCCGGCGTCGACCGCTCGCGGCCGTTGATCGACCGGATCATCGACGCCTCGAGCGAGATCGAGCGCGCGCTGCTTCTATTCGACGACGATCATCGTCTGCGCGTTCATCCCGCTTTTCTCGATGTCCGGCCCCGAAGGCGCGCTCTTCGGCCCGATGGCCAACACCTACGCCTTCGCCATCTGCGGCGCCCTGCTGATGGCCGTGACGCTGGCCCCGGTCCTCTGCTCGTTCTTCTTCGTCAACAAGCAAGAGGCGCCCGACACGATCCTCGACAGGATCATGAAGCTCCGCTACCTGAGGGCCCTGAGCTGGGTTCTTGCGGCACCGGATGCTCACGCTCGCGGTGATGGTGGGCTCTGTTCGTCTACACGCTGTTCCTGATCCCGCACCTGGGCGGCGAGTTCATGCCGCCGCTCGAGGAAGGGTATCTCTGGATCCGGGCGACCCTGCCGCGCACCATCTCGCTGGAGAGCCGCCGCCAAGCTGGCGCCCCAGACTGCGCGAAGTGGTCGCCTCGGTTCCCGAGGTCAGCCGGGTCGTCTCGCAGCTCGGCCGCCCCGACGACGGCACCGACGTCACCGGCTTCTTCAACCTCGAGATCGGCGCTCCCTTGAAGCCGATGGAAGAATGGCGAAAAAAGCCGGTCTATCTCTTCGGCTACAAGCTCTGGGACGCAGACGATCAGCCGCGAGGACATCGAAAAGGAGCTGATGGAGAAGTTCAAGGAATTCCCCGGGATCAACTTCAATTTCTCGCAGTACATCCGCGACAACGTCGAAGAGGCCCTCTCCGGCGTCAAGGGGGCCAACTCGGTCAAGATCATCGGCACGGATCTGCAGACCTCGGAGCAGCTTGGCCAGCGGATCGCCAACATCTTGAAGACGGTCCCGGGAATCGAGAACGTCGGCGTGTTCCACATCGTCGGCCAGCCCAACCTCGAGATCGAGATCGACCGCCAGCTCTGCGCCCGCCACGGCGTCAACGTGGCCGACGTCGAGAAAGTCGTGCAGGCGGCCATCGGCGGCGAGGCGTTCACCCAGATGGTCGAGGGCGAAAAGCTCTTCGACATCACGCTGCGGCTGCCGCCGGACCTGCGCGACGATCCCGAGGTGATCAACCGGATCTTGGTCGACGTGCCCGGCGGCTCGGACGATCAGCCCGGGCTACCGGATTCCGCTCTCGCAGTTGACCCACATGGTCGCCCACAAGCCCGGGGCCTCGTACGTCTACCGCGAGAACAACCGCCGGTTCATCCCGATCAAGTTCAGCGTGCGCGACCGCGACCTGGCCTCGGCCATCGCCGAGGCCATGAGCAAGGTGAACGACCCCAAGACCGGCGTCGACTCTGCCGCCGGGCTACGAGCTGAAATGGTCCGGCGAATTCGAGCAGATGCAGGAGGCCAACGACCGCCTGCTCTACATCATCCCGCTGTCGCTCGGCCTTGATCATGATGCTGCTTTACTCGATGTTCTCCTCGGTGAAGGACTGCCTGCTCGTCATGGTCAACGTGCTCGAGGCCGCGATGGGCGGCGTCTTCGCCCTTTATTTCACCGGCACTCACTTCAGCATCTCGGGGGCCGTCGGGTTCGTGTCGGTCTTCGGCGTGGCCGTGCAGGACGGCGTGCTCCTGGTCACCTACTGCAACCAGATGCGCGCGCGGGGCTACTCGGTCTGGGAGACGTGCCTGCGCGGACCCGAGCTGCGGGTGCGGCCGGTCGTCATGACCTCGTTGACGGCCGCGCTCGGGCTCTTTCCCGCCGGCGATCGCCACCTCGATCGGCTCGCAGGCGCAGAAGCCGCTGGCCATCGTCGTCGTCGGCGCCATGCTCTGCACGCTGTTCCTCACCCGGTACATGATGCCGATTCTCTACAGCTATTTCCCCGCCCCGCGCGGTCACCAGACCGGAGAGGATGCAGCACCTGGTCGAAGGCACGAACTACGCCGCCCGCTTCATGCACGATTTCCCGGAGGATCATTGACGCGCCACCGGAATCGGCGCCTCCAGGATTCACGAGCGCAGCCATGATCGATGATCGTCGCGCATCAGTTAGCTAAAATGACAACAACGCCGATGGCGAGTGCGAGAACCAGCGACAGAATGCTGGTGACGATGCCGACCACGGCCCACGCCCCGCCCGGCGCGAGTAGGCGGCAAGTGCGATACTCAAGACGCTACAAACGACCATAGTGAGGACCGCTCCCCCGCACAGGACCACCGCAACGGCGATCGATCCGGCGAGTTCCGCAACAATCCCGCTCAGCGGCAAGAGAATGACGGTCGTTACAATCGCCAGTACACCGAGCGTGCCACTGGCGCGCGCGGCCCGGCTATTGCCGGAGGGCGAACTTGGCGCGGCAGGTCGAGGGACGCTCGGCGCGCCGCGGGCGGCGTTTCAAGCTCGCCGTGTTCGGGCAGGAAGGCTTCGGGCGGGTCCAGTCGCGCCAGGACGGCGAGCACGTCCTCGCGGCTCAATTCCTCTGCGTCACATTCTCGAAGCAGCTCGTGGATCTGCGACTCGACCTCGCGAACGATGGCCAGCCGCTCCGCTCGCGGAACACGCCCCAGCAGCATCCGCTCGACGGTATCGAGCCGGCTGTCGATCATGGTCTGCATCGACCCCGATAGATGCAACGAATGGTCCGTGGCGACCGTCATGCTTGTGCTCCTTCGATCAATCCTGAAAGGGACCGGGAAACCGTCCTCCAGCCTTCCGCCATGTGGCGCAGGCGTCCGTGACCGGCCTTTGTCAGCCGATAGTATCGTCGCGTCGGCCCGGCGGGCGAATCTTCCGTGCGAATGGCCAGGAGCCCGTCGCGTGCCAGGCGAGTCAGGACAGGGTACACAGTGCTCTCGGTGAGGTGCAGCCCGTCGAGCCGCTGAAAGTGCTCCACGATGCGATAGCCGTACGTCTCCCCCTGCCCGATCAACGCCAGAACGGCCAGCTCAATCACTCCCTTGCGAAGCTGTGCATCCCAATCGCTCATGAATGACCCTCGCCCCGCCGTGACTACTACGTGATACAGAGTAGTAACCGCCCTGGGATTGTCAAGCGGAAACTCGCGGCGTCAGTCCGTCTTCGATCTGGGGATGTTCGCTCCAGCCGCCGTCGGTTTCGATTCCGGCGCGGCCTTGAACGGGTGCCCGCTGGAATCGAGCAGACGCACCGTCTTGACCAGGGGAAGCGAGCGCAGCGGGGCCTCTATCCGCGAGCGGTCGCCGACCACCAGGATCGTCATCCGCTCGGGAATGAGGTATTGCCGGGCGACGCGATCCACGTCGGTCTTTGTCACGGCGTCAAACCCGGCCTGGTCGGTCAAGAATTGCCCGTCGGGCAGATCCAGGGAAACCAGATTGCCAAGTTCCGAGGCGACACCGGCAATGGTCTCGAAACGGTCGAACCAGGGTGGGATCATCCCCCCCTGGATCTCGGCGATGTCGTCCTCGGTGACAGGGCCCTCGCCGGTCAGGAGGCTCATCAGTTTGAAAACCTCGCCCAGGGCTTCCTTGGTCACGTCGGCCTCGACGGAGCCATTCACGATCAGTGGTCCAGGTCCCTTCCGACGTTCGAGTTGCGCCGAGAATCCGTAGGAATACGCCTTGTCGTCGCGGAGTTTCGAGTTGATGCGGCCGCCGAGCTTGTCAGTGAGAATCCCCAGCGCGTAACGCCACGGATCGTTGACGGCCGTTGCGGTGTGCCCGATCATCAGCACGGTCTGGGCCATGCCCGGCCTGTCGATCAGGTTGACCGTGTCGTTGAGGTCGGGCACCCGTAGCGGCGGCAGGCTGGTGGAATCAGGAATCGGTCCGGGCGTCCAGCGTGCGAGCCGTGCCTCTAGCGCGGTCGCGATCGCATCGGGGCGCACGTCGCCGACGATCACGAGCGCCGCGTTTCCGGGAACGAAATGCTTGCGGTGGAACTCGACGACGTCGTCGCGCGTGATGGATTGCACCGAACCAGCGGTTCCCCATTTTGCGCGCGTACGGATGGTCCGCGGGATAGATCAACCGTGGGAATATGTCCTCGGCGATCTGTTCGGGATGATCACCGCGTGCATGAAACAGGCTCATTCTTTCGTTCTTATGAAGCTGGACCTCATGCTCCGGGAACGACGGCTTCAAGAGCACGTCGGCATAGAGGTCGACGGCTGCGTCCAGATACTCTGTCAGCGTGGTGATGCTGATCGTGCTCGACTCCAGCCCCCCGCTCGTGGAGAGCGAGGCGCCGATATCGAGCAACTGGCCCTCGAGCTCGAGTGCGCTGCGAGACCTGGTGCCGGCTTCGAGCAAGTCGACGGTGATCGATCCGAGGCCCTCTTTTCCCGGCGGGGCGGAGGTCTCGCCGGACTTGACGATGAGCCTGAAAGTCACGATCGGCAGGTCGTGCCGCTCGACAATTCGAAGCTCCAGTCCACTAGACAGCCGGCGCCTTGCAACCGCAGGCGGAGAAAACGTAGGCGTGAGGTCGACATTTGGCATGATCGAGAATTTGAAGTCTTCCAGACCGCGCTTTGCCGGCGGGTCGTCGGCCGCATCGGGCGCAGGACCAATGGAGTCGCCTTGCGCGGCTCGCGGTTGACGGTCGCCGGGAAGGACGTCCAGTTCGACCCGCGGCGAGTTCAGGTAGGTGCGCGCCACTCGCTTGACGTCCGCGGCCGTGACGGCGAAGACTTTCTCGAGTACGGAACGATAAGCCAGCGGATCACCCTGGGCGGCCGCGTGGTGGTTGAGGACGCTGGCCTTACTGGTGACCGACTCGAGCTCCATGACTTGCGACCGCTCGCGCTCGATCTGGGCCCGGCGGACCTCCAGGGCGGTCGGTCCGTCATTTTTCAGTCGTTCGAGTTCCACGTCAGCGAGGCGAACGAGCTCGTCGAGCGGTTGGCCCGGCCTCGCAAACAGATCCACTTCGAACGTGCCGGAGAGCCTCGAGGTGGGATGGGATGCGTCGACCTGACCGGCAAGTTGCCGGTCGTAAACCAAGGCACGATAAAGGCGATTTGCCCTGGCCCCACCTCCGAGCACCGCGGCCAGCACGTCGAGCGCCGCCTCATCGGGATGGTCGGCCGGCACCGTGTGCCAGTTCAGATGAGCGCCGGCGTGACTGACGCGGTCGGCGAGCGTGATGCGCTTCGATTCCGTGAGTTTTGTAACCGTCACGCCGGCCCGCTCGGCGCGAGCGGCTGGGAGCAACGGACCAAAATACTCCTCGATCCAGCGCCGGCGAGTGCGGGCTTGAAGTCACCGGCCACGCAGAGGAATGCGTTGTTCGGCGCGTAATGCGCTTTCAAGAACGCGGTCACGTCGCTCAGCCGAACGGCCGAGATGTCCGCCATGGAGCCAATGACGACGTGCCGATAGGGATGGTCGGGCGGATACATCAATTCGAGGATTGCCTCCTGAACCTGTCCGAACGGCAGGTCGTCCAGCTGCTGGCGGCGCTCGTTCTTGACCACGCCCTTCGCATTGTCGAGCTTGGCTTGCGTGATCGAGGCGCGCCAGGAAGCCCATGCGATCGGCCTCAAGCCAGAGGGCCAATTCAAGCGCATTGCTGGTCAAGGTCACGTGATAAACGGTCCGATCCTTGCCAGTCGAGCCTTGCGCCTCGGTGTAAAACTGGTAAATCGGAAAGTAATAGCTCTCGTCGCAATGCTGCGAGCCTTCGAACATCAAGTGCTCGACCAGGTGGGCCACTCCGCTCTTCCCCGGCGGATCATCCTTCGAGCCGACGTTGTAAATCAGGTTCAGCGCCACCAGGGGAGTCTTGTGGTCTTCGTGAAGCGTGACCGTCAGGCCGTTGGGTAGCTTGAATTTCTCGACCGTCAGCTCGGGCACCGACGGTCGTCGATTCACCGCTGGCACCGATTCCGCGGCGCAGAGCGCGGTCACGTGCGCCCAGAGAACTGCGCAACAAAGGGACAGCTTGAGCGTGCTCCGTCTCGAAAAACGCATGGCGGCCCTCGTTGGTTGTCGCGGCGGCAGACTCACAAATCGGTCGTACCGCGAGGCGTTAGCCCGCGGGGAATGTCGAAGTTTGCCCGGGCCAGCTTCACGCCTCGCGGCCGCGGAGGATCGGACGCCGCGATCGGCCGGGTCTGTGGCTGTGGCATTGACGAGACATCGGGCGTCTCTTTACGCTGCATTCAACTTGCAAGATAGGCAAACGCGGCGTTCGCGGGCAACCGAGGACCGGAAATCCGAGCAAGACCTCCTGACCGCGGGCGCGGTCACGGTCGCGCGAGCTTCGCGGGATGGCAGCCGACTGGAAAGCGAGGCCGCGATCGCGCGACGCCTTCTGAGATTGCATTCCGGACTCCGCCGAAGTTTTCGCACAGCCGCATCCACCCCCACCAGGCAACGCCGCTCCCGTCAGTGAAAGCGATGACGATTCACTCATTCCGCGTCCTTCCCCGGGTGTCAATTCTGATGAATTTGCTCGCAACCTTGCTGGTTTGCGCGCTGGCGCCGGCCCAGCCGCGCTCTGCGCAATCGGGCGCACCGCGGGATCGCGCGGCCGCCGGCCGCGCGGCGGGGGACGTGGCCGCGGCAGCACAGCGCCTGTTTCGCCGAGACAATCTCGTGGCCTGGTGCATCGTGCCGTTTGACAGCAAGAAACGCGCACCAGAGGATCGCGCGGCCATGCTCGCGCGGCTCGGATTCAAGCGATTTGCGTACGACTGGCGCGGAGCACATCCCGAGCTTCGACGCCGAGATGGACGCACTCAAGCGGCACGGCATCACGCTCGAGGCATTCTGGGTTGCACCCGGCGAGCTCGACCGCGAGTCGCGCATCATCCTCGACCTGCTCAAGCGACACGCGATCAAGACCGACCTCTGGGTCCTGCTCGACATGGGGCCAAACGTCGTCGCGGGCGCCGAGCAAGAGCGGCGGGTCGCATCCGCCGTGACAAAGCTCGGTCCGCTCGCCCGAGAGGCCGCCAGGATCGGCTGTTCGCTCGCGCTTTACAATCACGGCGGCTGGTTCGGCGAGCCGGAGAACCAGATCTCGATCATCGACCGCTTGAAGACTCAAGGCAGCACGAACATCGGCATCGTCTACAACCTGCACCACGGCCATGAACACGTTGATCGCCTCGCCCGTTTGTTCACAAAGATGATGCCCTACTTGAGGGCCGTGAATATCAACGGCATGGACAAGGGCGGCGACGGCGGAGGTCGCAAAATATTGCCGCTCGGCCAGGGCGCGCTCGACCTCGAGCTGCTGACGCTGATCTGCAAGAGCGGCTATGACGGACCGATCGGCATCCTCGGCCACACGATGGACGACGCGGAGGAGCGTCTGCGCGACAACCTGGACGGCCTGGAATGGCTGCGATCGCAGTTGACCGGCGGGCCATCGGTACCGAAGCCGAAGCCTCGCACGCCGGTGCCCCCCCTGCCCGCGGCGCCCAAGGCGAGCGCGGGCAGTCACGAACGTCGCCAGGTCGAGCCGGAGACCGGCCCGGCGTTTGATCCCGCGCTTGTGGTCGCGATGGTGAACGAGGCTCGTCGCTCGGGGGATGCCCGGCACGGTGCCCAGCTCTTCGCTTCGCCCCAGTTCGCGTGTCTCTCGTGTCATCGGGTGGGTGATCAGGGCGGACTGGTCGGTCCCGATCTGTCGAGCGTGGGGGTCTGTGTCAAACCCGAGGACATCGTCGAAGCGTTCCTCTGGCCGCGGCGGAAGGTGAAGGATGGATTCGAGGCGCTCTCGGTCGTCACGAGCGACGGCAGAGTCCGGCAGGGTTACAAGCTGTCGGACACGGATCGAGAGCTGCTGCTCCGCGATCCGACGTCGTCCGATCAATTTCGGATCGCGAAGGCGGACATCGAGCAAGTTCGCTCGGACGGCAGCCTGATGCCAGACGGATTGTCGGCCGCGATGTCGGCCACGGATCGTCGAGATCTCGTCCGCTTCCTGCTGGATCTCGGTCTGCCCGGCACGGGTGCGGCCGGCGAGCTTGCCCGCCACACGCACTCGCCGGCCACCTTTGCGTTCGATCGGCGCCCGCTGGACCCGGACGAATGGCCGAGCTGGCGCGCGCCGGTGAACCGCGACCGAGTCTACGACTTCTACGCCAAGGAGGCCGACTACTTTGCGAAGCAGCCGATCGTCCCGGCGATCCTGCCGCAATACCCGGGGCTGGACGGAGGTCAAGACGGCCACTGGGGCAACCAGAGCGAGGCCACCTGGGCCGACGGCCGCTGGAACCAGAGCGACCTGGGAACCGTGCTCTGCGGGGTTTTCCGTGGCGGAGGCGCGACGGTTTCCAAGGGGGTGTGCGTACGGCTGGGAGACCGTGGCGAAATGGCCGCCTGCTTCAACCCCGAGACGCTTTGCTATGAAGCGCTCTGGTCGGGAGGATTCGTCAAGTTCTCGAGCGTGCGCCATGGTCTCATGGACGGCCTGATCATCGACGGGACCGCGCTGCCTCGGCCGAAGGGCCGCAAGCCCGATCAGCCGTTCGTCTATCACGGGTTTTACCGACACGGCCGACGCGTCATCTTTGCGTACCGGATCGGCGAACAGGAGATCCTGGACGCACCTTGGGTCGAGAACGGCGAGTTTGTGCGGGTGGTTGGCCCGGCGGCGACGCACCCGCTCGCCGGTTGGATGCGCGGCGGGCTGCCGCAATGGCCGCAGGTGATCTCGACGACTGGGAAGCTTGGCAGTAGCCGAGGCTGGCCCTACGTCGTCGACACGATCGAGCTGCCGATTCGCAACCCATGGAACGCCCTGCTCTTCTTTGGAGGCCACGATTTCTTTCCTGATGGCTCGGCAATGCTATGTACGGTGCAAGGCGACGTCTGGCGCGTCGATGGGCTTGATCATGACTTGCACCAGGTGCGATGGCGCCGATTTGCCTCGGGCCTGCACCAGGCCCTTGGGCTGGTCATCGCCGATCGCAAGGTTTACGTGCTTGGCCGCGACCAGATCACTCGTCTGCACGACGTCGACGGCGATGGCGAGGCCGAATACTACGAATGCTTCAGCAACGCCTACGAGACCTCGACGGCAAGCCACGACTTCCTGTGCGGACTGGAGCGCGATGCCTCCGGGTGCTTTTACTCGGCCTCGAGCAAGGTGGGATTGCTGCGGATTTCGGCCGACGGCAAAACGGTCGAAAACCTGGCGACAGGCCTGCGCAATCCCGACGGCCTCGGTCTGACCAGGGACGGAACGGTCACGGTTCCCAACTCGGAAGGGGACTGGATCCCGGCCTCGATGGTGTGCGAGATTCGTCCCGGGGGTCATTACGGCTACCAGGGCCCGCGGAAGGGCCGGCCTCCGGACGTGCCGCTCGTGTATCTGCCACGCGGACTCGATAATTCCTCCGGCGGGCAAGTGACGGTGCCCGACGACCGATTCGGACCACTGCAAGGCCAGCTCATTCACTTTTCGTTCGGGGCCGGCAGCCATTTCCTCGTGCTGCGAGAGAATGTCGAAGGCCAGCCCCAGGGGGCAGCCGTCCCCTTGCCGGGCGAGTTTCTCTCAGGACCTCACCGCGGGCGATTCAATCCCGCCGATGGCCAGCTCTACGTCTCGGGGATGACGGGCTGGGGCACCTACAGTCCTGACGACGGTTGTTTTCAGCGGGTGGCGCTACACCGGCGGGCCTGTCCAGTTGCCGATCGCGTTTCACGCACACACGAACGGAGTCGCGATCACGTTTTCGCAACCACTCGACCGCGGCCGCGCCCAGGATGCGAAAGCTCAGTTCGCACAGGCCTGGAATTACCGCTACTCTCGTGGCTACGGGTCTCCCGAGCTCTCCCCCAGCCACCCGGGGCAGCCAGGCCACGACGCGATTCTCATCCGGTCGGCCCACGTGCTGGCTGATGACCGGACCTTGTTTCTGGAACTGCCCGACCTCCAGCCGGTCAATCAATTGCACCTGCGCCTGCGAACGAATTCCGGCCGGCCAATCGACATGTACGCGACGATCCACCGGCTGGCGCCGCCCTTCACCGGAATCCCTGGGTACCAACCCACCGCCAAGACGATTGCCGCCCATCCGATCCTCGCGGACATGGCCCTGCTCGCCGATTCGCCAAAGCCGAACCCGTGGCGCCGCAAGATCGAAGGGGCACGGCCGATCACGATCGAGGCCGGCAAGAACTTGAGCTACTCGGTCCGGTCGTTCGAGGTACGCGCCGGCGAGCCGATCCGGCTCACCTTCATCAATCCGGATGCCGTGCCGCACAACTGGGCACTCATCAAGCCGGGCTCAACCGCCCGCGTCGGCGCGATGGTCAACCGGATCATCGCCGAGCCGGATGCCGTCACGCGCCACTACATCCCGAAAAGCGACCTCGTGCTCGTTTACACCGACGTCGTCGGCCCGCAGGACCAGTTTACGATCTCGTTTCTGCGCCGGCGGAGCCGGGCCGCTACCCGTATCTCTGCACGTTTCCCGGCCACTGGATGGTCATGAACGGCGAGATGCTCGTGAAGTAGGGCGGCCAAGCCTCGCGGGAGGAGGCCGCGTGTTCGTTTTCCGGCTCGTGATGCGCGGCTGCTCGCTCGTCGCCGCGCGTCATCATGTCCCGGCTGCCTCCTTGGATTTCTGCGCGTCGAGCTCGCGCTGTTTCTGTTCCTCTGCCAGGTAACGCTCCAGCGGGGGGTACTTGAGGTGGTCGCCGGTGGCTCGCTGGATCGCGCATGCGACGGCCAGGAGCGTCGACTCTTCGTAGAGCCGGCCGGTAAGCGTGACCGAGCCAGGAACGGTCCGGCCGTTGCGCTCTCTGAACCCCATGGGGAACACGACGCTGGGATGGCCGGTCAGATTCGTGATCGAGAGGTCCTGGCCCGAGCCGACGTAAAGATCGACGGTCGACATCCGCTGGGCCATGGCACGCATCAGCTTGGTGCGCACGCCGGGCGGCCCGCAGGTACTCGACCGCGGGCACAAACTCGCCGGTGCGAAATGTGTCGGGCCACGAGTTCAAGCCTTCGGTCACGTGCCGTCGCGTCAGCTCGTCAAAGGCCGCGGACGCTTCCGTTCCCAGCATGAGCGTGATGGCGTCGACTGGAAGGTCATCGGGCAGGGTGATGGGGACAAGCTCGAAGCCAAGCTTGACCAGCGTCTTGAGCTCCTGCCGGGTCTCGGCGGGGCGGTTGGGTTCCTCGACGTAGCCGATTCTGAGTTTCTCCAAGGAGACCTGCGGCGGCCAGACGAACGGGCGATCGACGGCGGCGGTGTCGAGACCGTCGGCGCCGTGGATCGCGTCCAGCACGAGCGCACAGTCCTCGAGCGAGCGCGCGATCGGCCCGATCTTGTCCATCGACCATGCGAGCGTCATGCAGCCGTGGCGGCTGATGCGGCCGAACGTAGGACGCAGCCCCGATGCGCCGCAGGCCCGGCAAGGAGAAACAATGCTGCCGAGCGTTTCGCTTCCGAGCGCGAACCCCACCAGGCCGGCCGCGACGGCAGACGCCGAGCCGGCGGAGGACCCGCTCGACCCGCCGCGGGGATCCCACGGGCTGCGCGTGCGGCCGCCGAACCACTGATCGCCCTGGGCCAGCGCCCCGAGCGAAAGCTTTGCGAGCAGCACGGCCCCCGCCTCTTCCAGGCGTGCCGCGACGGTCGCCTTCTCATTGATCACCCGGCTCTTGAACTCGGGCGCACCCCAGGTGGTGGGATGGCCAGGGTAAGCGATCAGGTCCTTGGCGCCCCAGGGAATGCCGTGCAGCGGTCCGCGGTAGTTTCCCGCCGCGATATCCTGGTCGGCCCTGGCAGCCTGCGCAAGCGCAACATCCTCGGTGAGGGTCACGACGCACTTCAGCATGCCGTCGAATCGCTTGAGCCGTTCCAGATACAGCCAGGTCAGCTCGACCGAACTGACCTGGCGGCTGCGGATCAAGGCGGACAGCTCGACGACAGTCAAGAACGCAAGCGCCTCGCTCGACCCGGGCCGCGACGGCGTGGGCGCGACCGCCGGCATCGCCTGATTCCTGCGGACCGGGCCGGCCGGCGCAGGAGGGCTCGGGAAAAACGTCAGGCACGGAGGCACGTCATACCCGATTTCGACTTTGCGAAGGTCGGAAAACGCGCGCAGGCTTCGCGTGAGCGAGCGAGCGGTGCTGGCTCGCTCGTCATCGCTCAGCTCGAGACCGGCGATCCATTCGGCCTGCTTGATCATCCCCGGCGTGACCGCGCCGGCCTGGCTCGCCTGCACTGCCAAAGCCCTTCGGAATGTCGCCGTGCCGACACCAAGGGCCGCCAGCCGTTTCAAGACGGTTCGTCTCTTGAGCCCGATCCGCGCGTCGTCGTTGCTCGTCGCCACAGGATGCTTCCCTTTCGTGTCGTCGTCCGGAACTGAGCTCGCAGACCCATTATTCTCTGCCGGCGCGGCACGGTCGGCAACGTCCCTCTGCGTCTTTGGAACTTTCGCGCGAGCGGTCGTTCAATCCGCGACACGCAGCAGGGTTATGAATGGGTTATGACTCGACGCGACCGTCTTGCCGTCGGGACTGTACGCGACGCCGAGGGACGAACCGTTACGCACTTGAGCAACGGCTTTGACGCGGCCGGCCGCGACGTCCCAAAGCTTGACCGTGCCGTTCATCACGCCGAGCGCGAGCGTCTTGCCGTCCGGCGAGAACGCGACGTCGTTGACCCAGGCTTTGTTTCCCTTCACGGCGGCCGTCTGCCGCATCGAACCCAGGTCCCAGAGGATCACCGACTCGTCGCGACTCGCGGTCGCCAGGATCTTGCCATCCGGACTGATCGCCATCGCCGTGATCTCAGCGGTATGGCCCTCGAGATCGATGATGGCTTCGCGATTTTTCAGGTGCCAGAGCCGGACCGTGTCCACGTGCGACGAGGCGAGCGTATTGCCGTCGGGCGTGATCGCGAGGCCGCGGACCCAGCGGAAGTCGCCGCGACTAAGGGTCGCGCGCTCGGCGTGTGCGGCCGTGTCCCAGAGCTTGACCAGGCCGTCGGACGAGCCAGATACCAGCGTCCGGCCGTCGGGAGTGAACGCCAGCGACCAGATCGGCCCGCCGTGAGCCTTGCAAGGTCGCGACGCAGGCTCCGGAGGCCGCGTCCCAAAGCTTGATCTCAGCGGGCTCGTGGGCCGCTCGCCATTCGCCTTCCCCGGTGGCGAACGTGCGGCCGTCCGGAGCGAACGCCACTGAAATCACGGGCGAGCGGTGCCCACGAAGCACGGCGCGCGGATGGCCCGTCGCTGCGTCCCAGAGCGCGGATCGTCTTGTCGTCGCTGACCGTGACGAACAGCGTTTCCATCCGGCGCGTACGCGATCCGGTATGATCTGAACCCTCGTGCCCGTCAAGGACACGCGTCGACCATAAGCGCAGGCGTGCCGGGGACACGTTGGACGCGACCGGTGCCGCCGCGATCTCGATCGGGCGGGCGCGTCCGGCCGCGGCGCCGCCCGTGGCGCGGTCGCGTCCCAGATGCGAGCGTCGTCCGGGCCGGTCGTGGCGAGCTCGCTGCCATCCGGACGACAGGCCAGGCCGATGACGGCGCCGGAGTGGCCTCGGAGCGTGAGCACATTCTCCCCGGTGGTGAAATCCCAGAGCTTGATCGTGCGGTCGTCGCTCGTGGTCACGACGCGATTCTTACCGAGGAACGCGACGGAATTGACCGGTCCGCGGTGGCCGTGACAGCGTCAAGACCTCCTCGCCGGAGATCACGTCCCAGATGCTCACAAAACCGTCGCTGCGCACCGCCGCCAGGCGCCCGCCGTCCCGCGAAAACGCCATGCCCATGCCGTACGTCTCGGAGTGCTGGCGCGGCACGCCTTCGTAGAGCGCGGATCTCGCGTCCGGTCGAGAGTTCCCAGAGCCGGACCGTATTGTCCAGCCCCTGCGATGCCAGGAGCTTGCCGTCCGGGCTGAACGCGAGCGCGTCGACGGCAGCCGTGTGGCCGACCAGCGTCGCTAGCCCGCGGCCATCGGATGGGTCCCAGAGCCGAATGTCAAAATCGTCGCCGGCCGAGGCCGAGTGTCAGGCCGTCAGGCGAGAACGCGACGCACTTGACGGTGGCGCTGTGCCCCGTTAGCGCGAGCAGCCGCCGGCCGGTCGCGATGTCCCAGAGATCGATCTGTTTCGGGCCGCGCTCCTGCGCGGTCGCCATCATGCGGCCGTCGGGCCGGATGGCGAATCCGTAGACTCCGCTGGCAAAGCCCGTCTCGATGTCGCGGATATGCTGCCCGGTCGACGCGTCCCAAAGCCGAACGATGCCCAACCCGGTCGTTGCCAGGATCCGTGCCATCGGGTGTATACGCGGCGCGGTAACACCAGCCGCGGTGCCCACCGAGGACGCGGTATTCGACCGATTCGAGCGTCGACGGATCCCAGAGCTTGAGCCAGCCGTCGGATGCCGACCGTCGCGAGATCGCGGCCGTCGGGAGCTGTAGCGAACGGCAACCACGCCGCTCGAGTTGCGAAGATGACGCGATCTGGGCACCCCGCGCAATATCCCAGAGCTTGATCGCGGAATCCGAGTCGGCGGTGATCAGGGACTTGCCGTCGGGGCTGAAATCCAGGGCCGCGACGGCGCTGTCGTGGCCTCGAAGCGTATGGAGTATCCTGGCCCCAGCGACGTCCCAGAGGATGGCGACGTGGTCGCGTCCTCCGGTCGCGAGGGTGCGGCCGTCGGGGCTGTAGGCCACGCAGTTGATGGAATCGCTGTGACCTGCCAGGCGATGCTCGAGCGCGCCGGATTCGGGATCCCAGAGCTTGAGCGACGACTCGCAGTCGACCGAGGCGATCTGCTTGCCATCGGGGCGATAGGCAACGCCGTAGATGCGGTCGTGCGGACCGGCAAAACGGCGGATCTCCGCCCCGGAGGCGACGTCCCATAAGATCAGCTCGGCCGTCTTACCGGGGCGTGAATTGCTCTGCGCCGGAGCCGGAGACGAGGCGAGTGCCGTCCGGGCTGAAGGCGACCGAGCGAATCCACGAGCCGCCCGGCTCGAGTGTCCGGCGCAAGGTCGCCAGTCGCCGCATCCCAGAGCCTGATCGTCGTGTCGCGGGAGCCGGTCGCCAGCAGTCGACCATCGGGGCTGAAAGCGATCGCGTACACGGAGTTGGTGTGTCCGACGAGCGTGGCTGTCAGGTCGCCCCGGCGCGGTGTCCCAGATCTTGATCCGGTGCGTCGGATCGGCGGCGGCGACGCGCCTGCCGTCGGGGCTGAAGGCCAGGCCGACCCGCCCGCCTTCGATGGCAAGCCGCTCCAGGTGGCAAAGCCGGTGGAGGTACGACCATTCCCAGTCACGCAAATCGGCCCGGCAAAGATCCAGCGTGTCCGAAGCAGCCGACGAGCTACTGGTGCGTCCACTCGTTGTGGGCCAGCTGGATGCGATTGAAGTAAAGCTGCCGTTCCAGCGAATCGGCCTTCTCAGCCGCCTCGCGCCTCTTCTCCTGGGCGATGCCGCGCTGTTCGTTGGCCAGCTCGAGATTGTCGATCGCGTTCTGTCGCTGCACGTTCGCCAGCCTCGAGCTGGTAACGGCCTGGCGCCACTCCCAGATGATCCCGGTCAGGCCGATGAGCGCGACGGCAAGCAGCGCCACGCTCAGAGCGGCGATTGCCGGCCGGCGCCGGGCGAACTTCATCAGGCGCTCCGCGGCCGTGACGGGCCGCGCCAGGATCGCCTCGTCGTCAAGGAAGCGCCGCAGGTCCTCGGCCAGCGCGTCAGCGGATGCATAGCGGCGGGCAGGCTCCTTGTCGATCGCCTTGAGCACGATCGTCTCGAGGTCGCGCGGAATCCGGTGGTCGAGCGACCGGGGCCGCGCCGGCTCTTCGGTCTGGATCTGGTCGATGAGCTTGAGCCGATCGGACGAGTCGAACGCCGGTCGCAGGGTCAGCAGCTCATAGAGGGTCAGCCCGAGCGCGTAGATGTCGGCCCGCGCGTCCCCTTCGCCGCGGAACCGCTCGGGTGCCATGTAGCGCAGCGTTCCAAGGATGTCGCCGGTGGCCGTGAGCCCATCGTCGCCAGCCTTGGCCAGCCCGAAGTCGGTGATCCAGACGATTCCGGCGATGTCGAGCAGAAGGTTTGACGGCTTGATGTCGCGATGGACGATTCCGCGGGCGTGGGCATACGCCAGGCCCTGCGCCGCCTGGCGGCCGATCTGCGCGACGCTCCGAAAGAACGGCTGGCGGCGACTCGATCGCTCGACCGCCGAGACGCGGTGTGCCGCCGGGAAGGACGGCGAACGTCGATGGGCCGGCGGCAGGGACGGTCGGAAGCTGTTCGGCTGCGACGGCCGCGAGCGCGGGCGAGGGAGACAGGGCCGCGTCAGAACGCTCGAACGACTCCGAGCCGGTCCCCGCGGCCGCGGCGGCAGTTTGCGGCTCCGAGACTTCCGAAATCGCGCCCACCGCAGCATGACGCATCGCCGCCACGCTGACGGCGCGGGATGACTCATCGACAGACGAGCCGGATGCTTGGGATGTCGCGTGAACGTCACGAACGTTGAGCCCGGCCGGCTTGACCGCGACGGATCGCTCAGCCGGCGAGTGTTCCGAGTCTTCGGTCGCGAGGCGACCGTTGAGCAGCGATTCGGCGACCCGGCCGAGCGGCCGACCCGGTCGCGGTCGCCGGCGCGTCTCCGACGTTCACGCTCGCGGTCGCCGCCGCAAACCGCGCGGCGCTCGCCGGTCCGGCGGGCTCCGATACGATGGGCCGATCTAGTGGGCCGTGCAGCCGCGCGAGCTCATCGACGACCTGGTCGAGCCCCTGACCCTGGATGAACTGCATCGCGTAGAACGCGACGCCGCACTCGCGACCGACCTCGAAGACCGGCACGATATTGGTGTGATGCAGCCGCGCCGCGGCCTTGGCCTCGCGACGGAACCGCTCGAGAGCCTTGCGGTCGGCCGCCACGTGATCAGGCAATACCTTGAGCGCGACTCGCCGGGCGAGCGAGACTTGCTCGGCCTCGTAAACCACCCCCATGCCACCGCGGCCAACCTCGCGGAGTATCCGATAGTCGCCCACCTGCGCGAGCCTCGGCGCGAGGGCCGGCGGTGCCTGAGCCGGACGTCCTCCTCGGCACGCTCGACCTCGACGAGCGCCGGAAACATCTCACGGATCTCGTCGGCCATCTCGGGCAGCCGGTCGACGTACTCTTCCAACGCTCGGCCGTTCGCCGCGACGGTACGCGCTCGGCAAACTCTTCGGCCAGCTCGTCGAATCGGCCGTACTCGCGGGCGTCGGATGCCGTGGACATGGTCAAGGCCCTCACAACCGCCGGGCATACTCGCGAGAATGTCTTTCAGACGCTTCAAGGCGCGGAAGTACCGCTTGGCGCCAGCCTCGGGGCGTGATCCCCAGGACCTGGGCCGTCTCGGCCCGGCCGAGCTGCTCGAAATGCCGCAGCGCGAGGACCTCGCGGTCGACCGGGTCGAGGCTGTTGAGCGCCTCCTGGACCCGGAGGAGCCGCTCGGCGGCAGGGCAGCCTGCGTCGGCGAGGTCAGCCGTCCCAGCAGCATCGAGGCCAGCGCGGCCGAGTTGGCCTCGGGCAGCGGCTCGCGGTAAAGCGACAGCTCCAGCCCGGCGTCCCGCATCCGGACACGAAGGTGCTTCCGGTGCAAGGTCGTGAGCCGCCGCCCGACGTGCAGGCGCAGCCAGAGCAAGGGCGGCAGCTTCGGATCGGCCAGGTAGGCGTCAAGGTCGTGCGCCACGTCGAGAAAGGCCTCCTGAAGAACGTCCGACGCGTCGATGCGGGCCCGCAGCCGCGAATCGATGCGAAGCTCGACCATGCGCCGGAGCCGGTCGCGGTGCTGGTGGAACAGCTCGGCGAGCGCCCCGCTTTTGCCACCCTTGAGCCGCTCGAAGAGATCGGTCGCATCGCCCATGGCGTGATCCATGTCTGTCCCCATACTCCTCTATCCGTGCGCAGTTCCAAGACCGGGACAGAAAAACCGAAAGCCGGTCGTCCAGGGCCGCCCTGCCTCGCGGTCGCATTCTCCGGAGCGTCGCCCGTGGAGCAGTACCAGGCGACACCTCACCCAATGTACAGCCGGGCTTTGCGTCATACATCCCGAATGGGATCGACCGGACTCGACGAACTGGATTCGATCGGACTGCGCAACCACACCGTGCACTGCGACCGACAGATCGGATGGAACGTGCCGGATCAAGGGTCGCGGGCAATACCGTGCCCACCTCGCGCGCGATTCAAGGCTTGGCTCGAGCCGGAGAACCCGAGCCTTCGTGCGACGTGCGCACGCTCGGATTGAGTAGCACGCGGGTCGAAGTGGTGTTTGTTACTTGGCCGCCGTCTTCTCCCACCACCAGAGCCGAGGCAGCGGCTTTTTCTCCGGCCAGGTCCGGTCGAGGGTATCGCCCTCGTAAAGCTCGCCGTTTTTCATCACGTAACGGATCGCGCTGGTGTTGTGGATGTCCTTGAGCGGATCGGCGGAGAGGACGACCAGGTCCGCGAGCTTGCCGGTTTCCAGGCTGCCGAGATCCTGCGCGTAGCCGATCGCCTCGGCGCCGTGGAGCGTGGCGGCACGCAACACTTCTTGCGGCTGCCAGCCGCCGCTGGCCAGCGCCCACATCTCCCAGTGGTAGCCGATTCCCTGCATCTCGCCATGGCTGCCGATGCACACGTGGCCGCCGGCGCGGGCAACCTTGGCGGCAGACGCGGCGATCAGGGGGTACACGTGCTCGTCCTTGTGGAACCATGCCGAGCGCCGGACCTTCTCGTCCAAAACCTGGTGCGGAATGAACCGGCGGATCTTGGGGTCGTCATGAATCGCCGTGGTGGTGAAGAAATGGGTCTCGCCAAACGGGCCGCCGTAGGCGACCAGCAGCGTGGGCGTGTACGAGATGCCCGTGCTTGCGAACAGCTTGACGACGTCGGCGAACAGCGGGACCACGGGCAGGCTGTGCTCGTTGCCGCTGAAGCCGTCGAGGGCATGCGTGAGGTTGAGCTTCAGGTCGAGGCCGCCCTCAGTGGTTGGCATGACCTCGTTCTTGTGGCAGGCCTCGATCATCCACTGGCGCTGGCGGCGGTTGCCGATCATGTACGACTTGATCGTATTCGTGCGGTAGTACTTCTTGTAGCGCGCCACCACCCGCTCGACGTCCTCGGCCGACTGGAAATCGGTATCGGAGAACACACCCGGTCCCGTCGAGAACGCGCGCGGGCCGACCAGGTCGCCGGTCTCGACCAGATCCTGATAGGCGAACATGTCGTTCGTGCCGGTTTGCGGGTCGCGTCCCGAGGTGACACCGTAGGCGAGATTGGCAAAAAAGCTCCAGATCTGCAGGTCTTGTACCCCCCGGCGCACCGTCCAGTGAGCGTGCGTATCGATGAACCCGGGCACGATCGTGGTGCCCGCGACGTCAATGATCATGGCGCCGTCGGGAAGCTTGACCGACCCCTTGGGGCCAATCGCGGCGATGCGATTGTCGGTGATGACGATCTCGCCCTCGGGGATGACCTCATCGGCCCTCATCGTGATCACCCTGGCTCCGCTCAGGACGACCGTGCCGCGCGGCCGGTTCCTGGGCCGCTCGACGGCAACGGCCAGCTCTTCGGGTTTGGGCTTCTGCTCCTTCTTCTCGGCCTCGAGCTTCTCTTTGTCTTCGGCCTTTTCTTCGTCATCGCTTTTCTTGGTGTCGAAGACGATCGAATCAAAGGGCAGCCGGAAGAAACTCGAGCCGATCGACCAGGTGATGACTTTGCCGCCATCGGCCCAGCACGCGTAATCGGCGCCGACGTCGGTCAGCTTCTTGATCGGAACAATCGATTCGTGCACCGAAACCTTGGGTGTCTCGCCCCCGGCTTGCGGCAATGCCAGCAGATAAAGCTGGTCGGTGACCCGAGCCAGCACCCAGCGTCCGTCGGGTCGGAGCAGGATCTCGTCGGCGGTCGTGGGCTGACCAGGCGAGTAGGCGGTTTTGCCGATGACGTTCACATGGGTGCGCCGGTCGGTGCCGTCGAATCGCATCGAGACCAGTCCCTGCGGCGTGGTCACGTACATGCGCTCCGGGTCCGGACCAAAATGCGGCCGGCTTGATCCACGAGCGGGGCTGATGACCGTCGCGTCGCCCCCCTCGGCCGGGATCCAGACCAGGTCTTGGCCTGCGCCTGAGTCGAAGCCGCTGGAGCTTTCGCTGCGCTGGCGGCGCGGCGAACGGAGCGCCGACCAACCGCTTGCCGTCGGGCGACCAGACCGGGTCGCGGTAGAACGCCGCGGCCCGCGTGAGCCGCTCGGCCTGGCCCTGGCCGTCGGCGGGGCGCTTCCAGATGTGGCCCCCCTCGGCCGCCCAGCTCACATAGGCCATCGCCTTGCCGTCGGGCGACCAGGTGGGATGAAACTCGAACGCGTCGCCTGCAGAGAGCTGGCGGGGCTTTCCGCCCGGCAGATCCACCAGATAGAGCTTCAGCAATGCTGAGAACGCAAGTCGCTTGCCATCGGGTGACGGCTCGGGATCCTGGATCAGACGTGCCAGCACCGGGCCGTCGTCGACACGAATCGGGAAATTCAAGCGCGAGCCGACCGGTTGCGAGACCCGCACCGTGAACGGGATCACCTGGTCGGAATCGCGATCGACGTCGAGCCGGTGGATCTTGCCGCCGTATGCTGCCAGCACCGACTTGCCGTCGGGCGTGAATGCGTAGCCCGGAATCAGGTCGCGGGTGAACCGCGATTCTTGCTCATCTCGCTGGACGGGCAGCTTCAGCCAGCGCTCTTCTCCGCTGACCAGGTCGCGGATGCGCAGGCCGGTCTGGTTGTCGACGCGCGTCCCGTAGACCAGCTTGCTGCCGTCGGGAGAGAGCGCCGGCCGAAACGCACTTCCATGGGCATCGGTGACCGTGTCTTCATCACCGGTCGTGCGATCCCTACGCACCACCTGAGACAGCGGAAAATTCAGGTTGTTATAGGCGTTGAAGAGCTTGTTTCGCTTGGTGTAGAAGAGGTACTTCCCGTCTTTCGAGGCGACCGCGCCGATAGCGTGCGTATAGTCGTCCCTGGTCGCATCGGGCTTGGACTTGCCCTTGGTGACCTGCACGCCGGAGCCGCCGCGAACGTGGTACATCCAGAGCTCAAAGGCATCCCAGGGTAACTGCGGCTGGCGCGACGCCAGCACGTAGTCGCCCTCCGGCGTCCACGAAGGTGAAGTGAACAGGCTCTGCTTGTCCTTGGTAAGCGGCCGGGCGTCCGTTCCGTCTTTTGCGGCCACGTAGAGATTCTCGGCACCATCGCGATCGCTCACGAATGCGATCAGCTTGCCGTCGGGCGAAAAGCGAGGCTGGCTGTCAAAGGCGGCGCCGGTCGTGATGGCCTTGGCCTCGCCACCCTCGATCGGCATGACATACAGGTCACCCAGCAATTCGAACGCAATCGTCTTGCCATCGGGCGACACGTCGAGTGAGACCCACGTCCCTTCGTCGGTGGTGAACTCGATCGTGCGGTCTGGTTTCAGGGGAAGCCCCTGCACCTTCTTCTTCGGTTCGTCCTTTTTCTCCTTGTCCTTGGGCTCCTGCTTTTCCTTCCCCTTGCCGTCCTGGACCAGCGACAATTCCCGGCTCTGGGTCTGCGTGCAAAATGATGCCGTGGCGATCGCAACGGCTACCGTGAGGCCTGTCGATCGCAGGAGGTGACAAAGGAGCGATTTCATTGGCGGTCGGTTCCTTCTGAGTGCCGGAACTGCCAGGAGCAGTTTGTTCTGGATGAGAAATCTGGCCGCATCACGACGCGGCCAGTTCGGACGGCGTCGGCCCGCGATTCTCTAGGCCTCGGCCTCGGCGAGCTCTTTCAGTTTGGTCATCTGTTTCTCGAGAATGCCGCCCACGATGGGGCGAGACAGGTTTGCCAGCATGCGGAAAGCGACGCTCTTGAAGGTGATCTCGGACGTGAAATCCAGACGCGTCACCTTTTTCAGCGATTTCAGCCGGTAATCGACCTGTGCCGTGAACGCATCGTTATGCACGCGCACGCCGAAGTGCCGGGGCCGCTCGAAGGCGGTCACTTCACCGTCGTAGACCTCGACCTTCCGCCCTTCCCGGATCTTCTGCCTGAACTTCGAGCCGAGGGGGTTTTTCGGGTCGTAGCCCGGCTCGCGGATCGTCTCCTCCAGACCATCGAGCCAGAGCTTATGCTTCTCGGCGTCGTTCAAGAGGTCGAAGACCTTGCGCATGGGGGCGTGGATCTCGATCGAAACGACATTTTTCATGGGCGCGGATACCGATCCTCAGGGGGACTTTCGCCGGGCCGTGAAAACACCCTGGGATGTATCCAGGGCGATCTCGGAAACCCGGCCGTCCCCGCCTGTGACAAAGCGAAGCGTCGTTTCCGACTGCTCCTTGATCTTGAAGCTGTCGTCGCGGTCCGGCACAAGCGACGAGGAGCCCTGGCCCTGCGAGTCAAGCACCAGGGTATTTCCTTCCAGACGCACGGTGGCGGTCCTGCCGGCCAGCTCGTACTCCCCGACGAATCGCTTCAAGTATTCCGGATCGGAGAGCCTGGCGTCGGGTCTCCTGGAAAACACGATCGGCTTCGTCCGCGGCTCAAAGGCCACTGCCAGGCCATCGACGTAGCCCTTCACGCCCGTCAGGAATTGCACCTTCTGATTCTCGAGCGCAGGGTCCTTGGGATTCTTCTGGACTTCGAACACCTCGAAATGCCAATGGTCCAGCGGTGCTTCGATGCCGTTGAATCGCAGAACCAGCTTGCCCTCAGCCAGCTCAACTTTGACGACGCCATATCCCGAGTGCTCGTACTGTCCCGCATACTCGGCAAGCGGATGGGCCGGGGTCGTTCCCGGCCGGCGAACCGTGTTCTTCTGTTCCTTCGCCGACTTGACCGCTGCCTTGCGCTTCGCGTTTTTCTGGAGGGCCTCGCCATTCCAATCGATCGGGGCAAGCGCGAACAATCGATCGGCGGCATGCCGGCACAAGAGCTCGGGAAGCTCGCTCCCATCCATATTGGCAAGGACAACGATCCCTGCTCGATCATCCGGATAGAGCGTCGTCATCGCGGTGAATCCGTCGATGCCGCCTCCGTGCTGGATCCGCCGGTGCCCGCGGTAGTCGTCGACGCTCCAGCCCAGAGCATAGCCGGCGGGAGAGATTTCAGGCCGCTCGGCTTTGGCGCCGGTCGTCATCTGCGGCGAATGGATATCGGCCAGAACCGCGGCGCTGATGATCTGGCGCCCTTCAAACTTTCCCTGGCTAGTATGAACCACGAGCCAGCGCGACATCTCCTCGACATTCGAGTTGATCGAGCCGGCCGGGCCGACATCGGTGATGTCGCGAAAGTGAATCTCGATGACCTTGTCGTCGCGGTCATCGTAAGGCCTGGCAAAATCAGAGCTCTCTTGTGAATCCTTGACAGAGAAGTTCGAGCCGTTCATGTGCAAGGGCGCGAAAATGCGGGTCCGCACGGCATCTTCCCAGGTGCTGCCACTGGTGCGATCGACGAGGTAGCCGGCGAGCATGAACATAATATTATTATACTGGAATTTGCTGCGAAACGTCTCGCTCGGCTCGAGGAATGGCAGCCGAGAAAGGATCGCTTTCCGCGGCAGGTGGGCGTTGTACCAGACCAGGTCGTGCCGGGGCAGTCCCGAGCGATGCGTGACCAGGTCGCGCGGCGTGATCAGCTCGGATGCAACTCGGTCGTGGAACCGGATCTCGGGGATGTAGGTGCGCAGCGGAGCATCCCAGTCGAGCTTGCCTTCGTCGACGAGCGTGCCGATCACGAATGTGGTGAACGCCTTGGTGCACGAGCCGATGGCAAAGAGCGTCCGGGGAGTCGCCGGGAGCTCGCGCGCGGCGTCGCGCATGCCGAACCCCTCGGCCAGGATGAGTTCGCCATCCTTGACGATCGCGATCGCGAGGCCGGGCACCTGCCAGGCTTTCATCGCGTCACGAACGAACGAGTCGTAGCCGGCGAGCGAGCGCTTTGCGGTCGCGGCGGTGTCGGCCGTCTTGTCGTGGGCTTTGGAAGCCGGCTCTTGCGCCGGCACCCGAAGAGTGCCGAGGGTTACGAGCACGCCAACGAGGAATCCCCAGCGAGCGTGACGAAAGTGTGGCGTTCGCTCACGGCGAGAGTACCATTTGAATTCGGTTATCAATCATCGCCAGGGTCTCGCGTCTTCCTCGCCTGCTTGGTCTCGCCTCGCCGCCGCTTGGCCGTCAGCCTGCGCTCGCGTGACGCCTTCGTCGGCCTGGTCGCACGCCGCGGCACTGGGCGCTCGGCTGCGATCTCGAGTAGCTCGATCAGTCGATCAATGGCATCGCGGCGGTTGGTCTCTTGCGTGCGTCCCCGCCGCGCGTGGATGGTGAGGAAGCCGTCGTCTCCCACGCGTTTCCCCGCGAGCCGGATCAATCGCTCGCGCACGTCGAGGGGCAACGACGGCGACTCGCGGACGTTGAATCGCAAACGAGCGGCGGTCGACACCTTGTTGACGTTTTGACCACCGGGACCGGATGCGCGAATAAACTCAAATTCCAGTTCTTCGTCGGCGATCGCGATGCCACGTTTGAGCTGGATCATGGGATGGCGGGCCGACGAAACGGCGATGCTCTCGAATCAAGATTTCCAGGTACGGCCCCGCCACGAGCGTCCCCCCCGCCGGTTGAAGGGGGGTGCCGATGGCGCGAGTCTATTTGTCATTGCGTGGCCGTCGCCGGCCCGATCGCACGGAATGACGAGCGCTCAAGCGAGATGCTTTTCGACCTCGACTAAGAGCTTGGCAAAATCGAGGCGATTCGGACAGGCCTCACGCGCGGCCTGGAGATCGGCGCCGGACCAATCGCGGGCTTCGGCGGAGAGCTCGGCATACTGGCGGCGAGCCTGGCGCGATAGCCGTGGTGCTGGTAGTACGTGAGATACCGCGTAAGGTTGTCGAACTCGGCCTTGGTCCCGGCCGCAACGGCGCACCGGCCGTCGCAGTCGCGCACATGGTCGGGCCGTGGGCGAGCAAGGCATCGCGCAACTGGTGGATGTCGGCGGTGGCCAGCGGCTCGAAGCGCCGGGCCGCGTCGGCGTTTTCGCGCACCTGGTCGGTGTTTTTCATGGAGACACACGATGCGGTGATCCGCTCGTCGGTCCAGATCGCGTGCAGCAGTCCCTGGAATGGCGTCAGCTTCTTCTCGGCGAGCATCGGCACCCGGCGGACCACGTCGTCGAGGATGTCTCCCTTGGGCGCGTCGCCAAAGCCGTGCGCCGCGATCTGCTTCATGGTGATCAACCCGATGCCCTTCTTCCAGCACGAGTCGAGTGCCTTGTTCAGCGGCGAATCCTTGTCGAGCCAGGGGGTGTACTGCAGCATGATCGCGTCGACGATTCCGCCCTGGGCCGCCGCCTCGATGATCTGAGCGCGGTTCTTGTGGTGCGTCGAGAAGCCGATGAATTTGGCCTTGCCCGACTTCCGGATCGCGTCGGCGGTTTCCTTGAACTCCTGGCTCTTGACCAGCTCGATGGGATCATACCGCGAGTCGTCACCCAGGCCGTGGATGAAATAGAGGTCGATGTAGTCGGTGCCGAGGGCCGCGAGCCGCTCGTCGACGAGCTTGAGGAGGTTTTTCGGAGTGCGCGGCATGTCCTTGGTAACGAGGAAGATCTGCTTGCGAACCTCGGGCGACTGCTCGAACCACCGCTTGAAGAGGGGCTCGGTGCCGTAGATCTTGGCGGTGTCGAAGACCCGGATTCCGTTGGCAAACGCAAGCCGCAGAATCCGGTCGCCGCCTCGGACGGCTCCCTGCTCGAGGACGGTGAGCTCGACGCCGGTCTTGCCGAGCTTGCGCCGGGGCAAGGTCGCCGGCTCCTTGGCTGCCTCCTGGGTCCCGGCAGCCTCCTGCGCCTCGAGGCCCGAGGCCAAGCTGATCGCCGAGGCCGTGGCAACCGCGCCGGCCTGGAGGAATGTACGGCGGTCGGTGCGATCCTTGTTGTCATCGGCCATCACTCTTAACTCCTCGTTGGGCGGTCCGAATCATCCGTTCGAGCCGTGTGATTGATCCGAACGCGAAGATAAAAAAAGGCACAGCGAGCTGGGTGGTCTCGAGTGCAACGAATGCAGCGAATAAACAATGTACCGTCCGATGCGTCCCTCCATCAATGGCCTTCGCCCGGAAGAACTTGCGCCATGACGCCCGCCGGACGAATGATCTTGGCGCGGGCCCGCGGGTTCGTGAAACTCGAGTGCGATTGTAGAAACGGTTCGAACCTTTGCCGTGCGTCACGCGATAGGATGCTGCTGGACGCAACTCACTCCCAAGGTCGGGCGGCATCAAAGGAAACCCATTGAAGGACGCATCAGCCATGAAGACGAACTGGAAGTCGTTATCGCTGGCGATCATCGGGGCCGCCGGGTGCACCACACTCGCCGGCGCTCCGGCCCAGGCGCAGGGGATTTCGTTCGGTTACTCGGGTCCCGGCGTTTCGGTCGGCGTGGCCACCGGCTCGCCCGGATACTTCGGCGGAGTCGGTTACTACGGCGGCGGTTATTACGGCGGCTATCCGATGGTGGCACAGGGGCCCTTGATCGCGGCACCGGTCGCGCTTTTGGTCGTGCGCCGGCCCGTGATTATGCCTGGCCCCTGGATGGGCCCCCGGCCTGTCGTGGTGGGCCGGCCTTACGGCTGGTACGGCGGCCCTTACCGCCGATACTACCGCCGCTACTGACCAGGACGTGTTGGCTTTCGACGCGATCGGTTTGGCCTTTCCTGTCGACAGTTCCGCATCATGTGGCCCATGGAGGAGCTTCATGATGCGGCTGCGTGAAACCTCGGGGATCGCTGCCGCGGACCCTCGGCTCGCGCACAAAACGCCGCTTTTCGTCGTCACCATCGTCACAGCGTCACACAGCGCGGCGAATCTGGCTCGGCGACTCTGCGCATGTTTCCACTGTCTTGATCCGCGTTCATCTTCTTCGCCCGCGGCTAATCATGACTTCGTTCGCCGGAAGAAGACAAATACCGCAGAGAGCTTTTGGCCGTTGATGCCTTCGGGCCGGGCGTGATTGATCGTCTGGCCGGTCCGCGAGTGCTGGACGATCAACATGAGCGCGTTACACTGACCGCAAGCGGGTCAGGCGCCAGAAGCATGAGCCAGGCCCGAGTCGAAGGCCCCTGATGGCGAGGGAACAATGGATATCGACCAGGGTAAGCTCGAATCGTTCATGACCACGATGATCGGCCACATGACCGGGGCGGCCCTTTGTTACAGCATCTGGCTTGGTGACGAGCTTGGCCTCTACCGAGAGCTCACGGGCTCCGGGCCTCGAACGGCAGATTCGTTGGCCGAAAAAACCGGCTGCCACAAGCGTCTGGTGCGCGAGTGGCTCGATGCCCAGGCCGCGGGCGGCCTGTTGCGCTACGACGCGGACTCAGACTTGTACGAGCTTCCTGCGGAAGCTGCCCTGGCGCTGGCCGACGACGCCTCGCCGGTGTTCGTGGCGCGAGCCATGAACGCGCTGGGTTCGATGTTCATGGACGTGCAGAAGACCGCGAACGCATTCCGGGGCGACGGGGCGCTCTCGTGGGCCGACCACCACCCGTGCCTGTTCTCGGGGACGGAGTGGTTTTTCCGGACCGGATACCGGGCCTACCTCACAAAGACATGGATCCCGGCGCTCGACGGCGTCGAACCGAAGCTCAAGGCGGGCGATCAGGTTGCCGACGTGGGATGCGGACACGGGGCATCGCTCGTGGCCATGGCCAAAGCATACCCTCAATCGACCTTCACCGGCTTTGACTTCCACGCTGCTTCCATCGAGACCAGCCAGAAGAGGGCGCGCGAAGCCGGGGTGAGCGCACGTGCCCGGTTCGAGGTCGCAACTGCAACCTCCTACGCGGGACAGTTCGACCTGATCTGCTTCTTCGATTGCCTGCATGACATGGGGGATCCCGTCGGCTCCGCCCGGCACGCCCGGGAGCACCTCCTGCCCGGCGGCACGGTATTGCTGGTCGAACCCTTCGCCCTGGACCCGCGCCCGAAGAACATCACCGAAAACCCGATGGCCACCCTCTTCTACGTGGCATCATCATGTATTTGCACGCCCAATTCCCTTTCGCAGGAGGTGGGCCTTGGTCTCGGCGCCCAGGCCGGTGAGGCGAAGCTGCGAGAGGTGTTCAAGCAAGCCGGTTTCAATCACTTCCGGCGCGCGACCCAAACACCGATGAACCTCATCATTGAAGCCAGGGTGTGATACGACCAAGGGCATCCACCAGCGGGACGGCGACACACGGCCGGACAGGGTGATCGAGAAAGGAAGCTATACAGGCGCATGACGGGCCGGGTCGCTATGATTCGCCGAGGGGGATCGATCCCTTCTGGATCGATGAGCGTCCGTTGGACGCGGTGCGCTCGGTCCTTCTCCAGGAATTCGTACCATGATCAATGAGATGCTGAGCAGCGAACTCATCGCGATGCGAGCCGAAGACTTTGAGGTCCGGGCGAAACTTGCGGCGGCCGACGAACTCGGCGGCCCCTATGTCCCTCGCATGGAGGCGGTCCACATCAAGAATGCCGCTCGCCTGAGAGAGTTGATCGCCCGGCACGGCTGGCCGTCCGAAGACATCGGCCGGCAAAGACGGTGCGGAGGCGGCCTGGTTGATCGCTCAGCATGCGGTCGGCGAGCCGGAATTCCAGCGCCGGCGCTGGAATGGGTGCGCGAGAGCTCGGACCAGGGCCGCACTCCGGCGTGGCATGCGGCGTATCTGGAGGATCGCATCGCGATGTCCGAGGGCCGTCCGCAGCGCTTCGGCACGCAATGGCTCGACGATCCCCGCGACGGCCGGATTCGACCCTGGAAGCTCGCCGACCTCGAGCGGGTCAATGAATTCCGCGCCAGCGTGGGCCTGCCAGATCTGCGGCCGATCCCGGAGCCCGGCCCCGACCTGCCCGCGGGACGAGCAGGAGGCGATCCGCGAGAATTACCGCTGGTGGCAGGAATGGAAGGTGAGTAAGGGGTGGCCTCTCGACCGACGATCCTGGTCGGAGAACATCCAGAGCCCGGATGAGCGATTCAGGTGAATGACAGAAGAGGCTCTTATCGATGGGTGTCTATTGATCCTGACGTTGTCAGGTTCTTGCCATGCGGGTCGCCCTGAGCCTAGCATACGCTGACGCGAATTCGACTCTCGGCCTTCGACGCGGAGGCCGGACGCTGCTGGGCCGTCGTAAGAGTCAACTTACATGGATAAGCCGCAGACTCCCAGGTCGGCGTGGAAGCCGCTCGCCGCTTTCGGGCTGGCACTGGGCGTCAACTTCGCGGCGTTCTTCGCGGCGAGGCTCGTGCCCGAGCCGGTGACGACGCGCTATCCGTGGGCCCGGCAAGCCGTCACCCAGGGGCTGTTGGCGGCGGTCGCGCTCGGGGCGATGGCCGCGTCGCGGCGGCCCTGGGCCGAGTTCGGCTTCCGCCGCCCGGCGCCGGCCCGGGGCCATTTCCTGCTGTGGGGGCTCGCGCTGGGCGCCGCCAGCACGGGCGTCATCCTGACGCTGGGCCTGCGAGGCATGCGGGAGCGGCTCGCCGCCTACGGCCTGCCCGGGATCGTGCTGTGGATCTGGGTCATCTCGAGCACCGTGGAGGAGCTCTTCTGCCGGGGCTGGTTTCAGACACTCGCCGCAGGGGGCGAGAGTGACACGCAGGGCGAGCGGCGTGCGTGCCGCGATCCCGTGGAGTGCCGCGCTGTTCGGCGCCATGCACCTGCCGCTGCTTCTTCGGCAGCCTCGAGCTCGTCGCTGCTGTCGTGATCGTATTGTCGGTGACGGCGCTCGGATACGTCTGCGCAACGGCGCACCGCCCGTACGGGCAGCCTTCGTCCCGCGATCGCCGCCCACGTGTTGTTCAACGTCGGCGGGATCCTCGGGGGCGTGATCTACACGATCGCCTACCGCGTGGCGACCGGTCACATGCCGCCCCAATGAGCTGCGCGGATAGGGGCCGGGTCGCCGGGGCAAGGTATTCGTGCTGCGGCCATGGACCTTCAGGTAGCCACGCCGTTCTCGATGGCAGGGAGCCTCGAGCCGGCCTCTGGGCTGCGATTGTTAATGAGCGTCTCAACGGCGCTGGGTTCAATCTCCCGCTGTGCGCCTCAGGTCCTTGATCAGCAGGAATAGGTGGAGTGGGTCGGTCGGTGACGGAATGAACCCGAAGTGTTCGAGGGAATGCCCCGGCCCGAGTTACTCAATTCGCAACGGATCGCTCACTCGACCTTGCCGCCCTCGAAGACGCTATTCCGTTGCAACAACCGCTTCAACCGGGGCAGCTCACGCGGAGTGGCATCGAGTGCCGCGAGAAAGACCTTCCATTGATGGGCATCCAGGCCAAACCGGGTACGGCCTGAGAACGTTTCATCGGCCCGGACAAGAGCGCTTTCGAGGACGAACTCGCTCACCGTACGACGCGAGGCGCTCGCGATTCGGTTCCTGGGCTACCGCCGTGCTGCGTCGCGCCGCGATCATCGCACTCACCGACCTGATTGCGAAAAAGTCCACTCCCGTGCCAATCGCCCCGCGATGCGCCAGGGCCGGGCGCGGACTCCGTCGGTGCGCGGGCTGGGAGGGCGCCGCGGATCGACGCTCGATCCCGGCCGCAGGGGCGACGGAGCCCACGGCCGTTGCCGGCAAATTGTCAGATCTATAGAATTCGGTACCGAAAACCGGGTCTGCGGAAATCGGTATCCTCGAGTTCTTGCGGGAGAGCCCATGAAAACCCTGGTCTTGCTGGGCTTCGCGGTTGGCTTTTTGGCGAGTCCCGCGTTGTGCGGGGGCGATGATCCACCGGCGAAGGCAGGTCAACCTACCAAGGGATCCGCGGCGAGCGCGCTCGTCGGCATCTGGGAGGGCACGCTGTCGGTTCCACCCGGCCTGGAAGTGTTGATCGTGGTCAGGGTCGAGGGCAAGCCGGGTTCGGATGCCAAGGCCACGCTCGACGTGCCGGATGAGAATGCGAAGGGAATCTCGGTCGATAAACTCGCGCTGGACGGCGAGGATGTGACGATCGGGATCCAGGCGGTCGGGCTTGAAATCAAGGGGAAGCGCGACAAGGCCGGCGAGACGATCGTCGGCCGGGCGAAGCTGGGTCTGGCGGTCTTACCGCTCTCGCTGAAGAAGGTCGCGGCGGCCACGGAGCGGAGACGGCCCCAGACGCCGAAGGCACCATTCCCGTACAAGGTCGAGGAGGTCACCTATCCGAGCAAGGCCGCGGGCGTGAGGCTGGCCGGAACTGTGACGCTTCCCGAGGGGAAGGGACCGTTCCCGGCCGTGGTGATGATCACCGGTTCGGGGCCGCAGGATCGCGACGAGACCCTTCTTGGCCACAAGCCGTTCCTCGTCCTGGCCGACGCCCTGACGCGCAGGGGGATCGCCGTCCTGCGATCGGATGACCGGGGGATCGGGCGCTCGGGCGGAGTGTTCGCGACGGCCACCACACCGGATTTCGCCGACGACGCCCTGGGGGGGCTGCTCTATCTGAAGGGCCGGCCCGAGATCGACGGCAATCGGCTCGGGCTCCTCGGGCACAGTGAGGGGGGCGTGATCGGGCCGATGGTCGCCGCGAGATCGCCCGGGGATGTCGCCTTCCTGGTCCTCCTGGCAGGGACGGGGGTCCCCGGGGAGGCGCTCGCGATCGCTCAGCAGGACAGCATGCTCCGGGCCGCCGGGGCCAAGGAAGAAGATATCAAGGGGGCGGCCGAGCTGCTCAAGACGCTGCTGCCGATCATCCTGAAGGAGACGGAATCGAAGGTGATCGACGAGAAGCTGCGGGCGGCGGTTGCGGCGTGGATGAAGACGCAACCCGAGGCGATCCGCAAGGAGATGACGGAGCGGAATATCCCCGCCGCGGTGGTCGAGCGCCTCAGCTCGCCATGGCTCCGCGATCGTTCATCGCGATCGACCCGCGCAAGGAGCTGCGCGGGTGAAGTGCCCCGTGCTGGCGATCAACGGCGAGCGCGACTCGCAGGTGGCCTTCCGGGAGAACCTGGAAGGGATCGCTCGAGCCCTGAAGGACGCGGGCAACGTCCGGGCCACGACCCGATCGTTCCCGAAGCTGAATCACCTCTTCCAGACCTGTCAGACCGGCGCCTCTCGGAGTATTCCCGGATCGAGGAGACGATGGCGCCGGTCGTCATCACGACGATCGTGGACTGGGTCGTCGAGCAGACGAGCCGGCCCTGAGCACGGGCGGATTCGTGCCTCGAAGGGGAGGCTATGACGAGGTCGCGGGCGTGGGGCCACGCGGGAGCGTGGGAACGAGTCAGGAACCGCCGGTGGCGATGCCTCAAAAGCCACGGCGCCAACTATCGCGAAGGTGGTCCGGGAATCGAAGACTACTTATATATAAATACATATGAATTATCTGTGATCGGAAAGAGACCACATCAGCACCCGGAGCACGAACAGCCGCTTTGCAGACGCCCCGCGACCGCGCGTGCTCCGCTCTCGCAATCGCGGCGCTCGGCGGGAAGTCGCGGAACGTGGGCGGGAGCAATTCCCGCCTGATACGGTGTCAACGAGAGCTGGTTGGCACCAGACGGCGATGTCTGGCGGTTGCTCTTTTCGTCCCCCGGCTCATCGCAGACTCAAGGCGGTTGCACCACTGCGTCGCCGCCAGATGCGAAGCGCCAGGTATCCCAGTATTCCTCCCAGCGTGTTGAGGATCAGGTCGTCGACGTCGGGAACGCGGCGACCCGAGGCGAGCTGGCCCGCTTCGATCGTCAGGCTGATCGCCTGCGCTCAAGAAAATCACGTGCCACAAATAAGTCGGCCGCCGGCGTATCAAGGGCGGAAGCAGGCCCATCGGTAAAAAGGCAATGATGTTTCCCAGGAAGTTAATCACGAAACGCGACCCGCCACTCCGCCAGTCGGCGAGCATGGAACGAAACGGAATCGCATTGGGCGTGGGGTTGGGTGCCGGGAAGCGGAAGAGCGCAATATCCAGCAGGAAAATGACATAGGCGATCAAGATTGCCGCCAGCAGCTGCCGTCGCGTCATGAAGAAGTCTTCTGGAACATGGACCGGGATGCCACACGCATGCTTGCGTAGGTAGAGACGTACGGTGCGGGTCGGGATGCGTGACGAGCACTAATGTTGTGCGGATTTGACCCGCGTGATGTTGCGATTCCGAAACGTCGCGATCTTCCCTGTTGACGAGATTCAACGTGGCCCGCTTATTCCGAGTAGATCGCGAGAAGGATGCGAGCGGCCCGGCTGCCCGCGATTGTTTGACCCTCTCTGGTGCAGGCGGTAGGATAGCAACTCTGGCTTATTGTCAATGCCCTTCGGGGCTTCCCGCCGGCGCGAGGACGCGTGATGATCCGAGTCGATGCGCACAGGCCGGTCCATTTCTGCGACGGACTCTCGCGACGCGATTTCCTGCACGCCGGAGCTCTGTCGGCCTTGGGGCTCGGGCTACCGCAGTGGCAGGCGCTGGCGGCTTCCGGGTCGACGCCGCGCGATCGCGACATCAACTGCATCATGCTCTTCCTGGTGGGCGGCCCGTCTCAGCTCGATACCTGGGACATGAAGCCGGAAGCTCCCGAGGAAATCCGCGGGCCGTTCCGGCCGATCGCAACCAAGATACCGGGCGTCCAGATCTCGGAAGTGTTTCCCAGACTTGCGGCACTCACGGACAAGGTGTCGTTCGGTGCGCTCGGTAAATCACACGGCGGCCGCGGTGCACGATACCGGGCACCAGATGATGCAGACCGGGCGGCTGTTCGGCGGGGGCATCGATTATCCGCATTACGGATGCGTGCTTTCGAAGACCAAAGGCTCGCGGAATGACACCCCGCCCTACGTGCTGTTGCCGCGTCCGATCGGCGCCGACCGGCGGCAACCTGCCGCACGGGCACACGGCCGGCTATCTCGGCAAGACTTATGATCCCTTCATTCTGAACGCGGATCCGAATTCTCCCACGTTTCACGTGCCCGACCTGCTACCTCCGGATTATGTGACCGCGGTGCGCGAGATGCGCCGGCGCTCGCTGCGCTCCGCGATTGATGGAGAGGTTGGCGCCTTTGAATCATCGGCCGACGCACGGCTCTTGGATTCCAACTTCGAGGGGGCGTTCAAGCTGATGTCGAGCGCAGGCGCGCGAAGGGTTTGACCTGATCGCTGAGCCAGCGGGGGTGCGCGATCGCTACGGCCGGACGCGGTTTGGACAGAGCTGCCTCCTGGCGCGCCGATTGGTGGAGCGGGGCGTCCGGTTCGTGACCGTGAACATGTTCGAGACTGTCTTCAACGAAATCACCTGGGACATCCACGGGTCAGCGCCTTTCAGCCCGATCGAGTGTTACAAGAACGAGGTCGGACCGAATTTCGACAACGCCTACACGGCACTGCTCGAGGATCTCTCGCAGCGCGGGATGCTGGACACAACGATGGTGCTGGCTTTCGGGGAATTCGGGCGCACTCCCAAGATCAATCCGGCGGGCGGGCGCGACCATCATCCAGCCTGCTGGACCGTGTTGTTTGCCGGCGGCCTGGTTCGTGGCGGCAGGGTTGTGGGCGCGTCTGATGAAACCGGCTACGCCCCCAAGGATCGCCCGGTGAGCACGGCGGAGATCGCGGCCACGGTGTATCACGGCCTGGGGATTGACCCTGCGCTTGAGCTTCCCGGACCGCAGAATCGGCCGCTCCGCCTGGTCGATCACGGCGTCGAGCCGATCGCCGAGCTGTTTTGAATCGGCCACGCCCTGGCATTCGATGCGAGAACAATTCATGGCCAGCTCGCGGATCCCGCCCGGCCCGCTCATCGCGATTCTCGCGTCCGCGATCTTCACGGCGACCGCGATCGGTGCGGAAGTGCGGCTGCTTCCTCCCTCGGCGCGACTGGTCGGGCCTCATGCCGCGCCAGCGATTCCTGGTCGAGCGGATCGACGGAACCGTTGGAATCGCGGATTTGTCGAGTGCGGCCGTGTTCGCAAGTGACAATCCCGGGGTCGCCACGGTCGATTCAAGGGAAGCGTGACGCCCAAGGGCAACGGGTTTGCCACGCTGACCGCAACGGTCGAAGGCCAGGTGGCGCGCGCAGCGATCTCGGTCGAGAGCTTTGGCGCCACTGAGTCGTGGAATTTCCGGAACCACGTCGAGGCGGTCTTGACCAAACAGGGCTGCAATTCCGGGGCGTGCCACGGCGCCGCGGCCGGGAAGAATGGGCTGCGCTTGACGCTCCGCGGCTACGGCCCGGAGGTCGATTATGCGGTGCTCACGCGGCAAGCGCTGGGCCGGCGCATCGTGAAGACCGCCCCGGAGCAAAGCCTGCTGCTTCTGAAGCCCACCGGCCTACTGGAGCACGGCGGCGGCATGAAATTCACGACCGACTCGCCGGAATACCGCGTGATCTCGGAGTGGATCGCCGCAGGGATGCCTGGACCCTCCGCGGCTGATCCCGAGATCCAGGCGCTCTTGATCCATCCGCGGGCCGTCCGGCTGCGTCCGGGGCAGGCTCAGCAATTCCTGGTCCAGGCGTCGTATTCCGACGGCAGGGTCGAGGATGTCACGAACTGGGCCGGTTTACCAGCACGGACGAATCGGTTGCCGCCGTGGACGAGCGCGGCTGGATCAAGGTTACCGGCCAGGGCGAGGCGTCGCTTGCGGTCGCGTTTGCCAGTGCGGTCGCGGCGGCGACAGTGACCTCTCCGCACGAATCTAAGCTCGACCCGGAGATCTTCGCGACCGCGCCGCGAAACAATGCGATCGATGAGAAGAACCTCGAGAAGCTGGCCGCGCTCGGGATTCCGCCGTCTCCGGATGGCGGCGACGCAGTTTTCCTGAGACGGGCCTTTCTCGACGCGACCGGCGCCCTGCCGCGAGTCGAGCTTGCCGAATCGTTTCTGAGTAATTGTGACCCCGCCAAGCGCGTCAAGATGATCGATCGCTTGCTCGAGAGCCCGGAATACATCGATTACTGGGCCTACAAGTGGTCGGATCTGTTTCTGGTGTCGTCGAACAAGCTGGCCGGTCCGGCGATGTGGTCGTTTTATCGATTCGTCCGGGAAAACGTGGCGAAGAACGTGCCGTGGGATCAGTTTGCCCGCCGGCTCGTGACTGCGCAAGGGAGCACACTGTCCAATGGCGCCGCGGGCTTTTTCGTGCTGCACCGCGACCCGATCGACTTGACGGAAAGCGCGAGCATGGCGTTTCTGGGCGTTTCGCTCACGTGCGCCCGCTGCCATAACCATCCGCTGGAAAAGTGGACCCAGGACCAGTACTACGGTTTTGCGAACCTGTTCGCGAGGGTGAAAATCAAGGGTGGCGACTCGGACGACGATGACGTGGTCGCAAGCGCCGCCGTGGGAGATGTCGTGCATCCGCGCCGCGGCGTGGTGATGGCGCCAGAGCCCCTGGATGGTCCCCCGCTGCCGCCGGGCGACGAGCGCGACCGTCGCGCCGTATTCGCGGACTGGCTGGCTCGGCCCGACAATCCTTATTTTGCGAGGGCCCTCGTCAATCGGGTCTGGAGCAACTTCTTCGGCCGCGGGTTGATCGATCCCGAGGACGATCTGCGCGTCTCCAATCCACCGAGCGACGTTGCACTGCTCGACTGGCTGGTGGCCGACTTCATCGCGCACCGCTACGACGTGAAGCATCTGATCAAGACCATCATGAACTCGGCGGCCTACGCACGATCGAGCGTGCCCTTTGCCGGAAATGCCCTCGATACCAAGTACCTGAGCCATTACCGAGTGAAGCGGCTGCCGGCCGAGGTGCTGCTGGATGCGATCGCCCGGGTCACGGACGTTCCAACTCCGTTTACCGGCTATCCGGCCGGCTGGCGGGCCTGCAGTTGCCGGACAGCAAGGTCGAGAACACATTTCTCGAGTCGTTTGGCCGGCCGGCGCGGCTGGCCACCTGCTCGTGCGAGCGCTCGGCTGAGCCGTCGATGACGCAGGCCTTGCACCTTGCGAACGGGACCACGATCAATGAAAAGCTTCGCTCCGAGGCGAGTAGCGCCGCCCGGGCGATCGCGAAAAACGAGAGTGCCGGCGCGATCATCGACCGGCTGTTCGTAAGCGGCCCTGTCACGGCGCCCGACCGCGGCCGAGAGCCAGCGCATGCAAGCGGCCCTGGAGAAGGCGACCGCCGGCTTGACGGACACGAAAGCGATCGCGGCCGCGCGGCGCCAGGCCGTCGAAGACCTGTACTGGGCCGTGCTCACCTGCCACGAATTCCTGTTCAATCACTGACGCCGACGATGTTTCAACCTTGGTCGCTCTTGGGTTGCTTCATGAATTGCTCCGATCGTGCGGTGCCGCGCGGGCGGCCGGCGGCGCGCCGCGTCTGGCGAGACAGGCGTCCTGCGCGGTGTGCACGCGACTGGCCGTCGCACTCGGTTGCCTCATGATTGCGCTGGCGGACGACTCGTTCGCCCAGACTCCTTCGCGGGTTGATCGCATCAGTTTCCGCGAACAGGTCGCGCCGATCTTGGTCGGCAAATGCCTGGGCTGTCACAACGACAAGAAAGCCGCGAGCGACCTCAGCATGAGCACCTTCGCGGCGCTCGGCGCGTGGCGGCAAGACTTCGGGTGAGACGATCCTCGAGCCTGGCGATCCCGAGAGCAGCTACTTGATCGAATCGGTGCGCCCGGGGCAAGCCGCGCATGCCTTACAAGCTGCCCCCGCTCGGTGACGCGGAAATTGCCGTCCTCGCGCGCTGGGTGAAGGAAGGGGCGGCCTTTGACGGTGCCTCCCGGAACGAAACGTTGCTGGTCTCGATGGTCGACGTGTTCAAGAATCTGCCGAAGGTCGCCTTGAAGGTTCCGGCCGGCGACCCGGTGACGGCACTCGACTTCAGCGGGGACGGCCGGCTGCTGGCTGCCGGAATCGGCCGGGAGCTTGTGCTGATCGATCCAGACTCGACCAAGAACGCTGCCACTCTCGGAGACCATCCCGGCGCCATCACGTCGGTGCGGTTCGCGCCCGATGGCGAGTCGGTGGCGGCCGCCGGGGGGCGCGCCTGGCCAGTTCGGATCACTGACGGTCTGGGACGTGGCCAGGAAGGCGAAGCGTTTCGAGGTAAAGGGGCACATCCGATTCCATTCTGGCCGTCGACATTGCGCCCGGCGGCCGGGCGCTGGCGACGGCGGGTTACGACAAGCAGATCTTGATCTGGGAACTTCCGGAGGGAAAGGTCGTCCGGCGCGCTCAAGGACCACAGCGACTCGGTGTACGGGCTGGCGTTTTCGCCCGACGGGAAAACGCTGGCATCGTGCGCGGCCGATCGTACTGTCAAGCTGTGGGATTGGGCGGGCGGCAAGCGGATCGCGACGCTCTCGGACGCCCGAGCTGAGCTTTATGCCGTGGCGTTCACACCCGACGGATCGCGCCTGCTGTCCGCCGGCGTGGACCGGTCGATCTGGGTGTGGCGATCCGCGGGCGGCGAGTTTCGGCTCGAGCGGTCGGCGTTTGCCCACGACGCGCCGGTGGTGCGGCTGGCGGTCTCTCGTGATGGACGCTTGCTCGCCTCGTCCGCCGAGGACCGCTCGGTCAAACTCTGGAGGCTGGACACGCTCGAATCGCAGTCCGCGGTCCCCGCGCAGGCCGACTGGGTTCAGTCGCTGGCATTCAGCGCAGACAGCCGGCGACTGGCGCTCGGGCGATTTGATGGGTACCTCGCGCTCTGGAATATTCCAGAATCAAAGCTGGTTGCGATTCGCGAGCCGCCGGCGCAAGCCGGCCGCAGCACCGCGGCTGGCGCGTACGCCAAGCTCAACCCGCCCTCACCGCGCGGCGCCGTGCAGAGGGAGCCGGGTCCGAGTTACGCTGACCGGTCAAGGTGTCGGGAGAAGCCACGGCGGTCGTACTGCCCGAGCCGGGGATGTCCGCGACGATCGTTCCGATGGCGCGGCCTGAGGAAAACCGCGCCGAGATCGATCTGACGATCGCGCCGGATGCCCGCGTCGGCATCCATCGGCTCAGCGTCATCACCCCTCTGGCGTGCCGGAGTTTCAGCCGTTTGCCGTTTCGGCAGACCCGGAGCTTCTCGAGCAGGAACCGAACGACCGGCTGGCGGATCCAAAACCAGGCGCAAAGCCCGACGGTGCTCCCGGCAACCTTGCTGGGAACGATCGACCGGCCAGGCGACGTCGACCTGATTCCGGTTCAGGCGAAGGCTGGTCAAGAGCTTGTTCTTCAGGTCGTGGCCCGCGCGATCGGCTCGAAGCTCCGGCCTGCGATCGAGCTGCTGGACACGAGTGGAACGTCGCTCGCACAGGCCAGGCCGGACGGTGCGGCCGCCGATCCGGTCCTGGCGTACACGGCGCGGATGGACGGTTTGGTCACGATCAGAGTTACCGACGCCGATTACGGCGGATCCGGAGGACATTTCTACCGGATCTCGGCCGGCTCGATCCCGTACGTCGCCTCGGTGTTTCCGCTCGGGGTGCGAGCGGCCAGACCACGCGGCTCGCGATCGGCGGCTCGAATCTCGAGGGGTTGAAAGAGTTGACGCTTCCCGTTGCGCCCTCGGCCGTTCCCGGCAGTCTCGTGCGCGTGCCGGTCAAATTGACCAGGGGCAACCAGTCGTTCCCCGAGCGGACCGTCGTCGTTTCCGACGGCCCGCAGACACGTCGAACGGGAAACGAATGATGACCGAAGCGGGGCGGAAGAACTGAGCGTTCCCGGAGGCGTTTCCGGACACATCGGCCACGACGGCGACGTTGACTATTATCGCTTCAGGGCCAGGAAGGGCGAGCGGATCATCGTCGAGGTCTTTGGCCGCCGGCTCGGCTCGCCGGTGGACTCGGTTGTCGAGATCCTCGATGCGGCGGGCGGGCGAGTTCCGCGCGCGATTTTGCGGCCGGTGGATCAGACGGAGGTGGCGTTTCGCGATCATGCGGCGACGGCCGCGGGCATCCGGCTGACGCGATGGAACAACCTGGCCGTCAATGATTACATTCTCTTCGGCCGCGAGCTGGGTCGCATTCAGGCGCTGCCGCGAAATCCGGACGATGACGCGGTTTTCTGGAATCAGCAGGGCCTGCGCATGGGGATGCTCGAGACCACGCCCGAGCATCATCCGATGAATCAGCCGATGTACAAGGTCGAGATCCATCCGCCCGGGGCGGTGTTTCCCGCGCGGCGGGTGCCGGCGACCACGCTCACCTATTCCAATGACGACGGCGGACCGCCCATGACCAAGGATTCGCGCGTCACGTTTGACGTGCCGGCCGACGGAGAATATCTCGCCCGGATCGCGGACGTGCGGGGGCTCGGGGGCGAAGGCTACGGCTATCACCTGGTGTTGCGCCGGCCGTCGCCTGGCTTCCGGATTGAACTGGAGGACGAGAACCCCAGCATACCGCGGGGCGGCACGGCGCTCGTTGCTTTCAACGTCACCCGCGTGGACGGCTTTGACGGGCCGATCGAGGTGAAGGCCGATCACCTGCCCGCCGGCATCACGGCGACGTCTTGCGTTCGTCGATCGCGGCGGGCTGGGTGGCATGCTAGCCCTGACCGCCGACGCACAGGCGCCGGCATTTTCGCCACCGTCGTGGACCGTCGTCGCGCGGGCCCTGAAAACGCCCGACGCGGCGACGACTGGAAAAGATCCGATCGCAGCGCAGGAGATCGACCCCGGCGGTCCGGCCGGTGGCTGGATCACGGTGACGCCGCAGGCGAACCTGAAAATCGTGGCGCATCCGAAGCGAGTCGAGATTCGGCCCGGCCAGGAGGTTTCGATGTCGCTGGCGGTGGAGCGCGCGGAAATGCGTTCCGCGGGCGGGTGCCGATCGAGGTCCGGAACCTGCCGCAGGGCGTGCGCGGTGCTCAATATCGGGCTGAACGGCGTGCTCGTCACCGAGCAGCAATCCGAGCGGACGATCGCGATTCTGGCCGAGCCGTGGGCGCAGCCGATGGTCCGGCCGTTCTACGCCGTGGGTAAGGCCGAGTCCGCGGGGACGGAAGACAGCTCGCCGCCGATCGAGCTGGTCGTGGTACCAAGCCGGTAACCGCGACCTACCAAGGGCGAGCGATCGAGATCAACGAAGCCTGCGTGGGACGCCGGCCGAGCATGTCGCCCGGAGTGACGCGGGCGGGCCCGAATCCGACTGAGGCAGTCGAGAGCTCGAGCCGCGCGAGTCGGTGTTGTCATGCAACCGAGGACTTCTTCCGCGGAGCGAGCTCCTGGGCGATCAAGCCGATCGCCTCCTCTTGAGCCTGCAACCGGGTCGACGGCGACTGGTTCAAGGCGACGTCGACGATCGCCGAGCCATCCTCGCTCGAGCCACCCGCGTTGTAGACGACGTGGACGGTGCCGGGCGTGGCTACATTCTTGAGGGTGACGGTCCCGACGCTGCCCGAAGACGGCGGATGCGACGGTCTTGCCCGCACTGGCGGCCTCCGACGCGGCGGGATCGGTGGTTCCGATCGCGACCGCGGCGGCGGTGCCCACCGGCGTGCTCGAGGATGGCGACGTCATTACCGAGCCCGCCGTGATCCGGATCGACTCGGGACCAGAGGAGCCGGTGTAGTGGTTGCCGAAATTCTTCCCGGTGACGTTGGTCCCGCTGGAAGTCGTGACGGAATAGGTGCCCGGAGGGGCTGGACGTGTCTGGACCCAGCCGGTCTGCAAGATCTCCGCGAGCGTGAAGGTGCCCGGGAAGACGCTGGCGAATTTGTAATTCCCGTTCGTGTCGGAGGTCGTCGAGGACGCGACGTTGCCCGAGCTATTGAGCAGCTCGACCGTCCAGTTGTAGAGGCCGGGCTCGTTCGAGTCTTTCTTGCCGTTGTCGTTCAAGTCGTTGAACACGTTGCCGGCGATCGAAACCAGCTTGAAGTTGCCGAAGTCGAGTGTGGGGCGACGCCACTGGTCGCGGCAACAGTGAACGTGCCCGGCGCGGCCGGCGCGGTCTGGAACCAGCCGCTCTTGCGGACCTCCTGGACCGTGTACAGACCCGGGCCGAGGAAGCTGAAGCTGAACGAGCCGTCGGTGGGGGTCGTCTCGCTGGCGAGCAGGTTGCCGCCTGAGTCGAGCAGATTGACCGTCCAGCCGGAGAGGCCCGGGTCGCCCGGGTCGAGGGCACCGTTTCCGTTCAGGTCGTTGAAGACTTCGCCCGTGATCGTCACGAGCTGGAAGTTGCCGAAATCGAGTCCGGTCGTGCTCTGGCCGCTGCTGGTGGTGACCGCGTAGTAGGGCGGGCTCACCGGCTGCGTCACGATCCAGCCCGACGGCGTGACCTCCTGGATGGTGTCGTTGCCGGGGCCGACGTCGGAGAAGCTGTAATTGCCGCTCGAATCGGTCAGCATCGAGCCGATCAACAGGCCGCCGCTAAAGAGATTCACGGTCCATCCGGCAAGGCCCGGATCGCCGGACTCGGGCGTTCCGTCGCCGTTAAGGTCGTTGTACACGGTCCCGCTGATCGCGACACCCTGGAAGTTGCCGAAGTTGAGCCCGGAGCTGGTTCCATTGAGAGGCAGCGTGATGCTGTAGGTTCCGCTCGGGTTGGGGGCGGTGATCCACCAGCCGGCGGGGGCAACCTCCGTCACGGTGTAGACACCCCCTGCCAGGCCTTCAAATACGAAGAGTCCCGATTCTCCGGCCGGCTCGTTGGGATCGCTCGGGTTGGCGTCGTGCGTGACCTGGCTGGCGACCAGGTTGTGCTGCGAGTCGTACAGGTCGACTGTCCACCCGTCGAGGAACGAGTCGTTGCCGTCGATCTTGCCGTCTCCGTTGTTGTCCAGGAATACCTGGCCGGAGACGATGCCCTTGGCCGCGGGCTGATTCACGACCGACAGGAAGTACTCGCCGCCGGGGAACGCTGTATTCGCCTGGACCTCGTTGTAGACCAGGATCTTGTACTGGCCGGTGAGCAGGGCCTTGTACGAGATCTTGACATTCCGGCCATCGGCGAGCTTGATGCCCGAGGCGACGAGGTTGCCGGTCGGGTCGTACAGATTCATGAAGAGGGAGAGATTGTTGACGAACTGGCCGGAGGCGTCGCCGGGCGTTGAGGTGGTCAAGGACAGCGTGTTGCCTGCCAGCACGTTCACGGAATACCAGTCGTTCACGACGGGTGAGGACACCTGGAACGAGGCCACCCAGGTGTTCCAGATATTGTTGATGTCAGGGCCGTAATACTGGTTGATTGCCCAGAACGTGAGCCCGTTGCTGGGATCGACCGCGATGCCGCTGTAATCCCCGGTGCGGAAGCTGTCGGGCTGGCTCAGGCTTCCGGCCTGTACCTCCACTGCCGGGAGCAACGTCCCGGCGGGCGCTCCGTGGAGCTGGCCGGTAACGTACATCGAGACGAACTGCGTCAGCGACGATTGCATGTAAGTGATGCCAAGGTCGCCAGCGGCGTCGATCGCGATCTGGCCGTTGTAGGTGGCAATGCCCGGGCCGGGAGCGATCGAACCCTGTTGCACCAAGGTTGGTGCCGCCCCATTGGTGTTGAACTCGTACCAGCGGACGACGTCGGTGGTGAAGTTGGTGTCGGGCTCCGTGACCGTCTGGGTTGCGACCAGCATTCCGTTGGCCATCTGCGCGGGAGAAGGTCGTGTCGATCGACTGGACCGAGCCCGGAGTGCCTGGCTGGTCGGAGAACGTCGTCTCACCGTAGGGATTCACCGGGATATCAGTGTCGACGAAATCCGGCGTGTTGCTGAGCGCGTCGGTCAAGGTGACGATGCGAGCCGCCTGGCCGTTGTCGTAGCCGGCTTCCTGCACGAAGTACAACGGGTCGCCGGGCTTGGCGTCGTCCATCTGGGCAGGAACGGTCGCCCGGAAATTCTCCGGGAATCCCGGCAGCGAGTAGACAAAGTCGACAAAGTTACCCTGGAGCAGTTGTGCCTTGTCGATGGCGGCGAACGTCGTCAGGGTCGGGTTGTTGTCGTCCACGAAGTCGTTGGCTTCCACCATGACGGTGTCGTAATTGAATCCAACCTTCGGGAAGTCGAAATCGTCGGTCGACCCGACGTGGATCCGCTCTTCGAGCGAGAACCCGTCGGTTGCATTGGCGTCGTTGGATACGGCGAAGAGCACGTCGAGGAATCCGTCGCTGTTCTCTCCCAGCATCACGACGTAGAACCGATTGGCGAGGGGGTCGAACACGACATACGGGTCAGAAATGAAGCTGCTGGCGGTGATGCCCAGCGGGGCCCAGAAGTCGGAGAAATTCTCCTGGAGCAGGATATTGCCTGCCTCGTCGTGGACGCGGAACACGGTGTTGACGGCTTCCATGATCTGGGTCGGCCCGGCGGCGATCACGTCGTTGGGAGGCAAGCATCCGCAAGGTGAGTCGTCGAAGCTCAGTCCGTTGTAGTTGACGCCGACCGTCAGGTCTCCCGAGCTCGGAGGCATGGCGCCGAGCACGCCGTTCGTGCCCGTGAGCGGCTGCGACTGGTTGCTATTGTCGTTGGGCTGGATGTCGAAATTGGCGCTGCGAGTGACGACCAGGCTGTACTTCTCTCCGGTGTCGCCGGTAATCCGCAGGTAGTACTTGCCCGCGGTCTTGGCCACGAAGTTTTGAATCACCTGGTCGACGTTCGTCGCGCCACCCACGCCGGTGGCCAGCACGTTGCCGCTGCCGTCGAGCAAGCTCACCTGCGCGTGCCCGCCGGAGATGCCCGTCACCGCGATCGTGTGCTCTGCCCGGCTTGCAGCGTGACCGAGTAAAAGTCGACCGCGTCCGCCGGGGGAGGATTGGGGGCATCGACGCCGACCACGGTGAGCCCGATCGGCGAGTTCACGAAGTCGGCGAACTGGAAGTTCCCGTTGGTATCGAACCGGTACAGGGTGCTGAAGTCGAAGTTGGAGACCCAGATGTTTCCGGACGGGTCGTACTGGGACCCAACGGTCCCGAAATATCCGACGGTCTGCAGCAAGTTGCCCGCGTAGTCGAATCGCTCGGCGCCATTGTCGAAATCGCCGATCCACACGCCGCTTGTGCCCGCCAGGCTGGCGAGCTGGGGGGTCGACGGCGTGTTGGTGTAAGTCGTGAAGTTTCCGGTTGACGGATCGAGCAGAATCGCCTGAGCCGTCATGTTGAAGCCGGTCACGACCACCAGGCCATCCGTGCGCTGCACGGCGCTCTCGGGGATACCCCCGACGCCGTAGCTGGCCAGCTCGCTGCCGGTGGGGCTCACGTGGATCACATTACCGCTATTGGGCTGCGGGACCCAGAATGATCCATCGGTGGCGATCGTGAATCCAAACGGGTAGAAGTACCCGATGTTGGCCGGGTCGTCGGGGAGCTTCATCGTGCCCAGCAAGCTGCCGAAGCGATCGAAATGAACCAGCTCGCCTGAAGAAACCCCAGGACCGTCGGCAGGAAGGGTCTCGGCGACATAGAACGAGTTGTCGGGAGCGAGCTCGATTCCCGACAGCACGCCCACGTCGAGCACACTGCCGGAGATGGTCTGCACGATGGCTCCGCTGGAATTGACTCTGAGTACCGACGACGAGCCGCGTGCAACCACCCAGACATCACCGGGGGAAGTTCCACCCTGGATCGTCCCGACGACGGCCACGCGGGTGGCCGCGCCTCCGCCCAAGGAGTACGAGCTGGAGTCGATGTTCTGGGCCGTCGTGATCGAGTTGTCGTTGGAATTGCCGTAGGTCTCGGTTTCGATCGCGGCGTTCAGGACAAGCTGGATCGTGTACAGCCCCACTGAGCCGGAAACGCCGCTGACCTCGATCTTGTACTTGCCGCCGGCGGTGGCAGCCCCCGTATTGATCACGGCCGGCTGGCCCGGGGCTGACGCCGACGCCGTCGCGATCGTCGAGCCATTGGGTGCCAGGAGCGTCACGGTCGGCTGAAGAGTGCCGCCCGAGGCGCTCACGATCACCGAGAGGGTCTGGCCCGGATCGAGGCTGATCGTGGAGGTGATCGTGTTGGTCGGCGACACGATCACGTGGGTATCCGAGCCCTGGTAGATCAGGTCGCCGAGCGGCGCCACCGGGGTCAGCGGGATCGGGAAGGCGGCCTTGCTGAGCGAGAGTGCGAAGTCAACCGTGAAGTTGCTCGCGAGTGGAAGCGTGGTCGTGTCCTGGAAGCCGGCGGCAAAGAGCGTCAGCGTGTAGAAGTCGTCGGGAAGCCCGGTGTACTTGATAGTGAGCTTGGTGCCCGCGGCATTCCACTTGAATGAGGCCGGCGGCGTAATCCGCGCCGCGGTCGTTGCCGTGCAGATCGAAGCTCGCCGCCGTCGTGAACGATCGTGTCCATCGCATGATTGAACGTGACGACTTCCGAAAGACTGCCGGCGGGTAGGACCTCGCCCTCGGTGATCGACGACTTGACGACCGCCGGGGGCACCGTATTGGTGTAGATAGCCGCGGAGAACGAGCTGAGGCCGGTGTTGCTCACGTCAAAGAGGGCATTCTTGTTGAACGTGATGTTTTGCTTGATGTGGTAGCCGGGGATGAACGCCGACGACGGCAGCGTCCAGGTCACGGTATTGGCATTCACGACCGTGAAGTCGGTTGCGGGCACGCCGTTGATCAGCAGGTCGTCGCCGCGAGACTCGGCAGGTAGATCGCGTGATTGAAGGTCGTCGTGACCGTCGTGAACGGGAGCACGAACGAGCCTTTCGCCGGCGAAATCGAAGACACGACGAACGGCAGCAGCCGCGTGTGCCGAGCCTTTGACCTGAAGGATGTACTCGCCCAGGCTATCATTGGCACCGACGATCTGGACTCGATAATTTCCCGTCAAGAGAGCCGTATAGTTCAGGACAACGCTGGAGGCGAGACCCGCGTTCAGATTCGAGGCGACGAGGTTGCCATTCGGGTCGTAGAGATTGATGGCCGGGGCCAGGGAATTGGGGAACTGGCCGGGGTTCAGCGCGTTGCCGCCGGGGGCGGCGAGATTGATCACCAGTTTGTTGCCCTTGTTGGCCGTGAACTGGTAGTAGTCGGTGTCGTTGGCGGCGCTTCCGAGGCCATCGGCCGCCAGGCCAGAGATGAAGCCCTGTACGTTCACCGGCATGCTGCGCACCAGAGTCAGCGTGTCGGCATTGTAGACATCGATCTGGTTGGTTCCGCCGCTGTTGCCCAGGCCGTTGGTATCGGAAACGTACAGCTCGTTGTTCAAGTAGCCAAGGTCTTGCTCGTTGAGCCCCTGGTTATCGTCGGGCGCCGATTCGATCACGGCCCCGGTGGTCGGATTGAACTCGTAGATTGTTCCGGGACGCTTGAGTGACCGCCCACAGAACGTCGCGGTCCGGGTCGCCGGCCAGCCCGACAAAGATGTCGTTTGCGCCGAGCGTGATCGTTCCCTTGAAGGCGAGCGTCGATGGGTCAAACTCATACAGCGTGCTGTCCTGGGCAGTGACCCCGTAGAGCGTGCCGTTCAGGTAGGCGATCCCCGTCAGGAGCGGTACCGAAGAAGGAGCGACCGCCTGCGCAGGATGGCACCCGTGCTGGGGTCCAACCTGTAGAACGTGTTGGTGCCGGCACTCGCGCCATCGTTGTAGTAGAGATAGGTCCCGTCGTAGGCCATGTTCAAGCCGTAGGGGCTGTTCTCCTCGGTGGCGGGAGCCGGGATCGACGGGCCAAACTCGCCGGTCTCGGGATTCGTCTGGTAGATCGGGAACGGAGGATTGGTGAGATTGTCGTCCAGAGCGAAGAAGGGCGGAATCCCAGGGACGAGCGCAGCCAGCGCGACGCCGCTTGTGTCGAGCTGCTGTGCCGTGGCGAAGGTGTCGTTCTTCTCGGTGTCGAAGCCCGCGCTCCGCGTCACGACCAGGCTGTAGTGGGTTCCCGAGCCACCGGTCACAACCAGATAGTAGGTCCCCGCGGTGCGAGCGACGAAATCGCTGAGGCCGGCTTCATAATTCGTCGCGCCGGTGTTGCTCTCGGCCAGCACGTCGCCGGACGAGTCTTCAAGGTCAAATTGCGCTCCGGGCCCGCCCAGGTCGCTCAGGATCGCGCTGCGCTCTGATTGGCGTTCAGGTGGAACGAGTAAACGTCGGTGGTGTCCGGCGGTGGCAACGCCGGCGCGTTCGGGAACTCGGCACCGATGACCGTCTGGAAGATCGGCGTTCCCTGGATCGTGGTATTGAACTGCTGGTTGCCCGTGGGATCGAACCGGAACGCGGCGCCCTCGAACGTGGTGAATGAGAGAGGAAGCGTCGCCCAGATGTTGCCGTTTGCGTCGGCCTCGGTATCGTTGGGCTCGCCGTTGACGAAGATCTGTTGCAAAACGTTGTAGTTGCTGTCGAGCTGGGTCAGCGAGCCGAAGATATCCGCCGCCCAGAGATTTCCGCTGGGCGTGAAGTTCAAACCTGCCGGCAGAAAAATCGGCTCAGAGAAGAAACTGACATTGCCGGTGGTCGGGTCGAGGTCGAACAGGCCGGAGAAGAATTCGCTCTCGTCGGCGACTGCGACATGGCCGGTCAACGGCGAAACGGCCACCATCTCGGGATCGGGGCTGACCGGATAGCTCGCGATCAGGCCCCCGGTCGGAGTCACGTGCACGACATTTCCCGAATTGGGTTGAGCCACCCAGAAGCTGCCGTCGGACGCGATGTCGAAGCCGTAGGGGTAATAGAAGCCACTGTCGGCCGGGTCGTCGGGCAGCTTGACCGTTCCCAGCACGTTGCCGGCCAGGTCGAGGTGAACCAGCTCGCCGGAAACGCTGTCGGCGTTGAAACTCAGGGAAAGAGCCACGTAAAGAGTGTTGTCGGGCGCGAGCTTGACGCCGTTGATCGCTCCCTGGCTGAATATGGGGTTGTTGATCGTCGCGACCACGTTTCCGGTCGCCTGGTCGACGATGACCAGACCAACGCCGCGCGACGAGATGATCGCGTCGCCGGAAGTCAGTCCGCCGGCAATCGTCCCGATGACCGCGAGCCTGTCTCCGGTCGTCGAGCCGAGCGAGATCGCGGTATTGTCGATCGGCTGGGCGGTGGCCAGTGAATCGTCGCGCGGCCCGCCGTAGTCCTCATTCTCGACGCCCGCGTTCAAGAGCGCAGTCAGGGTGTATAGCCCGGTCGTGTTCGCGGCACCGGTGACCTGGATTTTGTAGGTGCCGCCCGAGATCGGGAAGGTCTGGATCAAGGCTGTGCCGCCTGCCGTGGTGGCTGTCTGGCTGCCGACCAAGTTGCCGTTGGGTGCGAAGAGCTTGATCGTCGGCTGGAGCGATGAATTCGCGGGCAGTGCGATCAAGGTGAGAGTCTGGTTCGCGACCAGCGGCAGCGTGAATGTATCAGTGTCTCCCTTGCTGACGATCACGTGGGAGGCGGTTCCCTGGTAGATCAGGCTTCCCGCCGGAGAAACCGACTTCACGGGCGTGGGATAAGCGACACTGCCCAGGGGCGCGGTGAAGTTCACGACGAAACTGTTCTGGAGCGGAAGCCCGGCCAGGCTCGTGAAGTTGCTCGGACCCGCCAGCAAAGTGAAGGTGTACGCATCATCGGGAATGTTGGTGTACGAGACCGTGAGGATCTTTCCGGTCGGGTCGAAGCTGATGGTCGACGGCGTGTATGAGCGCGCGCGATACTGACCAGACAACAAGATGTCTGACGTATTCGCCGTTGACGCGATGATCGCCTTGTCGAAGGTGACGACTTCGGTGATATCGCCCGGTGCGAGCACGGCGCCATTGGCGATCGAGGACGAGACGACCGTGGGCGGGACCGAATCGACGTCAAACGAGCTTGTAAAATCTGTGAGTGGAGTGCCGTGGATATCGGAGATGCCGCTGATCGCGACGTTGTGCACGCCGTCTTGGATCGCCGGCAGGTTGAAGATCACGTCGTGGCTGTCGACGACCGTGAAGCCGGTCGCCTGAGCGCCGTCGATGGTGAAATCCGAGTCGGACAGCGAGCTGAGCAGGATGCTGTCGTTGAACGCGACCGCATAGGTTGTGGGAGCCGACGCCAGGAAGACGCCATTAGCCGGTATCGTGGAGGTGACCTGAAATGCCGGTGCGCTTCCGGTTGCTCCGGTCACGCTCACGGTGTATTCGCCGACGCTGGCCTTGGTGGCGCCCAGGACTTCGATGCGGTAGTCACCCGAAACCAGTGCCGTGTAATTCAGGAAGGCGTTGCGGCCATCGGCGGCTCCGCCCACGTTGGAATCGACCATGTTTCCGCTGGGATCAAACAGCTCGATTTTGGTGCGAGATCATTGGGAAACTGCAGACCGCTGGCCGAAGTCGCGCCGGGAGTGGTGGTCTGGATCACGAGCCCGTCGCCCGCGTTGGCCTGGAATGAATACCAATCGGTGTCCTGACCGCCCAAGCCGTCGCCGGCCAGGCCGGAGACGAAGCCCGTTACGGCCACCGGCATCGACCGCTCGAATGCGAGCGTAGCGGCGCTGTACACGTCGAGAACATTCGTGCCGCCCTCAGACTCCAGGCCATCCGTGTCCGAGACGAACAGCTCGTTGTTGACGTATGCGATGTCTTGCTCGTTCAAACCCTGGTCGTTGTCGAGCGCGGAATTGAGGAGGGCCCCGGTGTTCGGATCGAACTCGTAAATTGTGCCCGGAAAGCCCTGAGCAACGGCCCAGAGGACATCGCGATCCGGGTCGCCGGCAATTCCGGTAAACGCATCATTGACACCCAGCGCGATCGTGCCCTTGAAGGCGAGCGTCGACGCGTCAAACTCGTAGAGCGTGCTGTCGAAGAGGGTGAGTCCGTACAAGGTGCCGTCCAGGTAGGCAAGTCCGGTCAACTGGGGGACGGAACTCGGCGGTGTCGACTGGTCCACCACCGCGCCGGTGCTGGGATCGAGCTTGTAAATGATATTGGTGCCGAATTCCGCGCCGTCGTTGTAGTAGAGGTAGGTGCCGTCGTAGGCCATGTTCAGGCCGAACGGATTGTTTTCTTCCGTGGCAGGAGCAGGGATGGACGGGCCGAAGGCTCCGGTCAACGGATCAGTTTGATAGATCGGGAATGGCGGCGAAGTGAGGTTGTCGTCGAGCGTGAAGAGTGCGCCGGCGCCTGCGCTGATCGCACCGAGCGCGACGTTGACGCCGTCGAGCGGCTGCGCGTTGTCGAAGCTGTTGTTGGCCTCGGTATCGAAATCGGCGCCCCGCGTCACGACGAGACTGTAGCCCAGTCCGGCTGCCCCCGAGACGACGGCCTCGTAGGTGCCGCCGGCGGGGGAGACGAAGTTGTTGATCACCCCGTCGAGATTGCTGGCTTTGATGGGAATCGCGAGCGGGATTTCCCGAGCTGTCAAGGAACGAAAGCTGTGCGGTTCCGCCCGAGCCCTTGACCGCCACCGAGGCACTTTGGCCGAGCGGCCAATGTGAACGAGTAATAGTCAGAGTCGGCAGCTGGAATCGATCGTGCCGAGCGACGCCGGCGCGGTCGGCGGCCGGGGTGGTACCCAATGCCGATGAAGCTGCTGGTCAAGTCGAAAGCGGACCCGATGCGAATTGTTGGTGTCGCTCGCCAGTTTCACGGCCGCGTTCAGGACGGCCTGGATCGTGTAGGCGCCGGTCGTGCCGCTCGCGCCGGCGACGGTGATCGTGTAGGTGCCGGCAATCTGCACGGGGGCCGATTGCAGCACGATCGTCTCCCCTGCGGCGGCGTACCGTCGCGCTGCCAATCACGTGGTTGCTCGGATCTGTCACCGTGACCGTGCCGGTCAAACCCGCGTCGGTCTGCAACGTGACCGAGAGTCCCTGGCCGCCCGCGAGCGAGAGCGTGTAGGAATCGGTATCGCCGACGAAGCCGATCGTGCCCGTGGCCGTCGGGTCGTAAATCAGGCTGCCCGGAGGGTTCTGCGCCGCCAGAGGCGTGGGATACGGAATGGAGGTGATGTCGGTGATGAACGTCTCGGTGAACGCGGCATTGGGAACGCCGTTCTGGTCTGGAATCGCGCCCGCGGCGATCGAGACGGTGAGCGAGCCGTCCTGGGTCACGCCCGAGAGCGTGTATTCGCGTCCGACGCGGTGAGCGGCACCGCCTTCACGACCGTGCCCTGGCTGAGCTGAGATTGCTCGTGGTGATGGAATACGGATCGAAGGCCTTGTTGAAATGCACAACCAGATCGGTGAACGGAAGGGTGACGACCGATCCTGCGGCCGGGCTGGTGCTCGTGACCTGTAGCTGCGAGGTCGTGTAGAAGAAGCTGCCATTAAATGCCGCGACCGGGTCGTCGTCACCCTGGCGCCTGATGGATCCGGCAGGCAGGCTCATCGTCTCGGACCCTGCTGCGTGATCGGGGTCTTCTTGAAGTGATACTGGATCGTCGCGGGATCGACCAGCGTGAACGAAGTGGCCGAGACGCCGTTGACGGTGAAATCCGCCGCGTGGATCGAAGAGGTGTCGATCGGGTCGGAGAAGTGGAGCGTGAAGTCACTGGGGGCGTGCTGCCGGTGACGATGCTGCCAGCCGCGGGCGTACTCGAGGAGACCTGCATGCCCGACCTTGAACGACGTGATCCAGGTCCCCCAGTTGGCAACGGGGTCGGTGTTTGCGAACTCGTTGCTGGCCCAGAACGTGTAGGGATCCGACGGATCGACGGCGATGCCGCTGCCATAACCGATCTGGTTGCCGTCGAAGTCGGAGTAGGGAGCGACCCCTGGGCTCGTCAGGCACGGAGGTCTGCAGCGAACCGGTGGGATCGGTCGCACCGCGGCCGGTGACGTACATCGAGGGATTCTGAGCTGCTGGATGACTGGATGTACGAAAGTCCCAAGTCGCCGTTGGGGAGTACCGCGATCGCGGGTGCGTAGGTACTCGATGCCGCCGGCGGCGACGGTCCCATCCTGGACCAGGGCTGGAGAGCCCGAGACGTCGAGCTGGTACCAGCGGGCGTGGGCGCCTGGCTGTCGCCGGAAAGCCCGATGGTCTGGGACGCGACCAGGGTGTTGCCGATCATCTGTGCGTTTTCGATCCGTGAATCACCGACGGAAACGGTTCCGCCGGGCTGGGTCGCGGCCGGCGGCGTCGGTGTACGGGTCGACCGCCATGACGCTCGAACTGAAGGTGGGAGACGTGCTGAGCACGTTTTGCATCTCGACCACCGACAGGTCGTGGCCATCGCCGGCGCCGTCCTCCTCCACGAAGTACATCGGACCGCCGGCGGCGCCGCCGTAAATCGTCGCCGGCGCTAGACCCTGGTTGGGCGAACCGAGATCCGACTGATAGAACGTGAACGTCGCCGGATTTGCGTCGGTCAGCGTCGATTTGTCGAAGCTGAGACCTGCACGTGATCGAAGGCGCCGGTCGAGTCGTTGAACATGTCCACGGCGGCGACCACGGCATCGTTGTTGATGCCCACCTTGACGAATTCACCGAAAAAGGATCCGCCCTCGCTGGCGTCGACCTGGTGCATCTCCGAGAAGCCGTCGAGCGGGTTGGAGTCGTTCGACACGGCGATATTGATGTGATATCCCGTGTAGTAATCGTCGGTCGACCACGATGAATCGGCCGATGGACGAGTCATAGGAAACCTGCGGGTCGAACTGGTCGAGGCCGCCGCCCACGGAGCCGAAGAACGACTGAAGCGACACCGGGAGGCCAGCAGCGAGCCGCTCGCCTTGTTGTAAAATGCGATCGCCAGGTTGGTTGCCTCGACGACCTGGTTGGGGCCTACGGCCAGCGAATCTTCGGCCGGAACCACGAAGAAGCCCGTGGCATTGGCGACGCCCAAGCTCGTGAGCCCGCTGTACCCCGAGGCGATCTCGGGGACCAGGGGCGTAGGTAGTCCGCCGAGCGGGGAAGGCCTGTCTCCGGCTTTGGTGGCAATTGTTTCGCCCACGTCGGGATTTTGTGGATACGCCGATCCGATTCCGGACGTGGATGACGTCGAGCCTAGCGGCCCGCGATAGGGCGAGCTCAACGGGAAATGGATCACATCCTGGCTGGAGTAGCTTGCGCCGCCAGTGGTTGCCGGGGCGTGCGCCGGGTCGTTGGTCGTCACCGGCTGGGGCCCGAAAACGTCGCGAGCGGGCAAGAGCCCGATCTGCGGCTGCGTCGACAGCAGCGTTCTCGCCTCGAGAGATTCCAACTGAAGCCCAACGTCGGCCCGTCGGCGCGACCGCTGTAGACTCGCTCTGGATGAACTGGTCCGAAGCCCGAAACCCTGGCGATTCTTCAACGTGCCTGCGACGGGTCGCTTCATTGGAGTATTGTCCTTTTCACGAGGTCGAAGTTGTAACCGTGGTGAATCTTCGGACCACTATGTCTCTAGTTGGAATCGACGGGTGAACGGCTTCTTGCCGCTATAGAAGAATCAAGAGCCATACATGGCGGCGCACCGCGAACCTTCCACGAGTGTGGCGTGCGCGCACGGCGGTCATTTCAGCGACGAGAACGGCCCATTCCAGGCGACCTGGTCGGGGCGTCGACCGAGATTCTGTTAACTCTCCCTGTTTCCCAAGACGGGCGACGTGCCCGCTCGGCGGGATGATCCTTATCAGTTCCTTCTAATTCGAGCGTCGGGCCGAAGGTCGACCACGACTGCCATGACTCGACACATTGAGTCCCAGATCGATCAACAAATGATTGGAATGCTGTTCAGATTGATTCGATCCGTCGATAACTGTCCGTCAGCATTCCATCACGGGGCAGATTATAGCGTGACGCGTGACGCCAAAGTCAACTAAAAAAACACGAATACCCTACTTAGGGTAACCCTACCGTACGCGGCCGGCGAAAAAGAACGACATGAGCTCGGTATGCGAGTGAACGCCAAGGTGCTTGTATATCGTTTTCATGTGCGCATGCACCGTATGCGTACTCAGCTCGAGGTGCTGGGCGATTTTTTTCTCGGGGAGCCCCTGGAACAGCAGGTTGAGGACGCGGGCCTGGGCTGCTTGAGAGTCCGGTTTCGCCGCTGAAGGCCGAGATCTCGCTCGTCTTGGGCGGAAGCGGATGGGTGTGTTCTCCATTCTCGTCGTCGCTCACATCGGTCACCTCGAGCTTCACCCTGCCCATCACGATGCACTGGCCGACCGCCAGCGGCCGTCCTGAATGGGAAGGTTGTCGATGAAGGTCCCGTTGCGACTTCCCAGGTCGCGCGCATGCGCAGGCAGTCTCCCTCGCGCCGGATCTCGGCGTGCACGTGAGAGACCGTCGGGTGTGAAAGCTTGATCTGGCAGGTAGGGCCCCGTCCGATCGTGTCGGCCCCCTCGCCCAGGTAGTAGGCCCACCGATCGGGATCGATCCCTGGAATGACCAACAATGGAGTGATGTTCATAATCGAATTTGTCTCGCGGTGTAAGAACAATGATAATTATGTCCGCATATCAATGTGTGAGAATCACGGCGCGGACGATTCGCGGTTAAGACTTTATCAGCGTGCCCGCGCTTTGTCTACGACCCGTTGCGAGGAAGAAACTCGCGAGCGCCCGGCCTAGATCACGCCGCTGGAAACCAGGTCGCGCAAGAGTATGACGACAGCCGCAAGCACCACGGCGGCCACGAAGACGAGGGCCATCATCTTCTTGAGCGATCGAAAGCTCTTCCGCTCCAGAACGGCCGCACAGTACGGCGACCGCCACGCCGAAGACCGAGCCGAGGAAACCCCCTTGTGCGATCAGCTCGACGCTGGCGAACGGGTCTGCGCCCAGATTTGCGCGGAGTACGTTAACAAGAATACCGCCCAAGAGCCCGAGGATCGGGAAGAGCGCAAGCGCCCCTGCGCTTTGCTCCCATCGTGACTTGCGGGGTTCCATCGGGATCCGCTCCTCTTGAGCCGGGCCGCGATCGATCGCTCATCTGACACCTGTCGTTGATTATCGGCGGCGAAGTCTCGCGACGCAAGGGACGCATCGCGACTTTGCCGGCGCCCGGCGCGATCGGGGCATGCCCTTCATCTCGTGTCCGCCCTGGCCCGGTTTCAACAGTTTGGGTGCAGGCTGGCGTTCGCCATCAGGGCGCCGGCGCGGGCCGCGCTTACCTTGACGCTTACGGATCTTGCGGCGAGCGGTTATTCTCGGTGGCGCCCGGTGGGCGTCTCCGGGGTCACGGTTGGAGCGAGCAATCTCGATGGGCGACGATGCGGGACCGACCTACCATGGGACTCAACGCTGTGCTGGCAATTGCTCGGCGGCGAGGCGCCGCTTTTCCTCGCGGTCGCACTCGTGGGTGTCGTTCTCGGGGGATTACTGGTCGGAATTGAGCCGACCGGCGGCGATCCCGATCGGCTGTATCGCCCGCTCAAGAGCGAGCTCGCGGGCCCTGGCGGCGGGGCGGCTGCCCTTCTGGAGCGAACGATTCGGGCTCGGGGTTCCGCTGGTCGCGGAGAGTCAGGTGGCCGCGCTTTATCCGCCCAACATTGTGTGCTACCGGATCCTCGACGTCGCGCTGGCATACCGGCTCTCGATGTGGATTCATTATCTGGCGCTGGTTGCCACCACGTATTGTCTACGCGGCGCTCTTGGGATGGCCTCCTGGGGAAGCGACTGGCCGGTGTGTCATTCACGCTGTGCGGATTCCAGGCGATTCATGCTAGCAACGAACCGTTCTACACGTTGATGCCGTATCTGCCGCTGGCGCTTTGTCTCTCGGAGCGCTTTATGGCCAGCGGGCGGATCATCTGGCTGGCGCTCCTGGCGGTTTGCCTGGGCTTGCAGTGGACGATCGGACATTTTCAGATCCAGTCGTGGACTGCCCTTCTGGTCGTGCTCACAGGCGTCTGGCGCCTGACTTTCGACCGGCGGCCCTGGAGGCGAGCGCTTTGGCTCTTCGCGGGAGTGGCCTGGGGTGGGGCCGTCGCGGCGATCCAGCTCGGCCTGAGCTGGCAGCTCGCCGGCATCGTGGGGCAGACTCGGCGCACGGCGGGGGAGCTGCTCTGGTACTCGTTTCCCCCGGCTCACTGGTTCGAGCTTGCGTTGCCGCGACTGATTCGCGAATTACGCCTTGGCCCGGAAGACCCCTACTGGCACGGCGAGCAGTCGTGGGGTTACGAGGCGGCGTTTTACGTGGGTACGATCCCGCTCATCCTTGCGATCATCGCGGTATTTTCGCGGCCGCGCAGCCGAGCGACCTTACCCTGGAAAGTACTGGTTCCCGTGAGTTTCGCGATGGCGACCTTGCCGCGATGGTGGCCGCAGGGAAGCCTCGACTTGCTCGCCTTGCCCGGGCCGGGATATTTCCGCGTGCCGGCCCGCTATACCCTGCTCGCGAGCCTCGGGTTGGCCGTGCTGGCCGCCCAAGGATTCGACCTATCTCTCTCGAAGGCGCGGTTTCGCACCGGGCTCTTTGCCGCTTGTGTGTTCGGCCTGGGTGCGGCGGGTGCGGCCGGGTTGTGGGCAATGAGGCCGGACGTGCATCTCTCTGGCGTGGTGGCCGGGATTCCCGCGGGCATGCTCTGGGCCGCGCTGGCCTGGGGGGTCTCGCTCTCGATCGTGCTCCTATGGCGCGGGCGGCGGCTCGATTGCTGGGTTCCGCTCGTGGTCGCCGCGGTCGAGCTCGGAATCCTGTTTTACCTGGGGACGACGCGATGGGGCCGGTCGATCGCGATTCCCGGCGAGAGCCCGATCCTGAGCGAGCTAGCGCGACGCGCGCACGGCGGTCTGATCGGCGGCGAGGCCGAGAATCTGCCGGTGCGTGCCGGACTGGGGACGGGATACCCCTACCTGGGCTTTGCTCCGGCACAGACCAACAGGCTGCTGGTGCTGTTGCAGCAACGGCTGGTGAAGGGAGAGGCGAGCGGCCCACCCGACGGCATCGCCCCGGCCGCGCGACGGCAGTTATTGCGACGGCTGCAAGTGAGCCATCTCGTGGTCTCTCGTGATTCCTGGAAAGGGCTCGGAAACGAGATCGATCGCCGGCAGGACCACGTGCTCGATGACGTCCTTTATCATGCGACCTCTGAGCCGGCGACGAGGTCGTGGTCGATCCTCGAGCTGGCGGCGCCGTTCCCGAATGCGCGGGTCGCGCCGCGCCGCGGCGAAGCGCCCAACCGGTTTGCCTTGATCGATCGGCTCGCGGTCTCGGATGATCTCGACCTGGCCTGGTTCCTGAGGGAGGACCGCATTCCCGAGCGTCCCGACGGCCGGTCGGCCCGCTTGCAGTCATGGGACGGCCGTGTCGCCGTCGTCGAGCACGACGGGCCATGCGACCTGGTGATTGCCCGGAGCTTCGATCCAGGCTGGCTCGCCCGCAACAATGACGGCGCCGAACAGCCGGCCCTGCCGGTCGACGGCGGCTTTCTGGCGGTCCGCTTGGGCGGCACCGGGGTCGATCACGTCGCACTCCGGTATCAACCGCCGCGACTCTTGCTGTGGGCAACGGTGTCCGTTCTAGCAACCTTGGTGGCGATCGTCTGCGTGACCGCAGGGCTGGTCTGGCCGCTCAGATCGCGGAGCTCGAGAGTCGGATCAAACGCTGCTACGGGCTGAGCGTCTCCAGCTCTTTCCGGACGGTTTCCATGAGCGACGCGATGAGCTCGACCTTGAAATCGAAGCGGATGCCGGCCGCGGCAAACAGCTCGGGAAGCGGTCTCGAGCCGCCGAGCGCGAGAGCTTTCTTGTAGCTGGCCATGGCCGCGGCGCGGTCGCTCAACGAGCGCTGCCAGATCTGCAAGGCCCCGAGCTCGCGATCCCGTATTCGATGTAATAAAACGGATACAGAAAAATGTGGAGCTGCCGATGCCACGCGTGGTCGCGGGCGTCTTCGTGGCCGGACCAATCGACGATGCCGCCAAAGCGGTCGAACAGATCATTCCATGCCGCCCTGCGCTCGGGCTCGGTCGTGCTGGGGATGGGTGTAGATCCAGTTCTGGAAGGCGTCGACCGTGGCGATCCACGGCAGGATGAGCACGATGCCCTCGAGCAGCTTGCGATTGGATCGTTCCGCGTCTTCGCGCTGGTAGAACGGGTCGAGCCACCGCGAGCCCAGGAGCTCCATGGTCATGGAGGCGACCTCGCAGAACTCGAGTGGGCATTCGCGGTAGGGGGCCAGCGGCTCACCGCGGCTGGCGAGCGTGTGGAAAGCGTGGCCTCCCTCGTGGAGCAGGGTCCGGACGTCGGAGTCGAGCCCGACGGAGTTCATGAAGATGAACGGCAGCCGTGCGTCTTCGAGGGTGGTCTGATATCCGCCGGGAGCTTTACCCTTCCGGTTGGCCAGGTCGAGCAACTGACTGGACCGCAGGAAGGCAAACTGCTCGCCGAGCTCGGCGTCGACTTCGCGAAAGATGGTTTCGGTTCCGCCAGCGAGCTGCTCGACGTCTTGAAAGGGCTGCAGCGGCGGCCGGCCCGACGGATCGACCGATAGATCCCAGGGACGCAGTGATTGCACTCCCAGGGCAGTTCTGCGCTCAATCTGAAGCTGTCTCATGAGCGGGACGACTTCTTTCTCGACGGCCTCTTGAAACCGCACCGTGTCGGCAATGGAGTAGTCGAAGCGTTCACGATCACGGAACGCGAATTCCACGTAATTGGAAAAGCCCGCTTCGCGCGCGATCTCAACGCGCAGCAGCATCATGCGGTCGAATAGCTCGTCGAGACTCTCCCGATCCCGGAGGCGGCGGCTCGCGGAGAGCTCCCAGGCCTCTTGCCGGACCGATCGATCGGTTTCTTCGAGAAACGGGGCCATCTGCGCGAGTGTCCGTTCCTCGCCCCGAAAGGTCACGGTCATGGCGCCCATCATCTTTTGATATTGCTGCGTCAGCTCGGCGAGCTGAGTCTCACGCGGGATATTGGCCTCGCGGAATAGCGCGCGGCGATTTTCCAGGGCGCGGTTCAAGACCGCGTAGCGGTCATCGGGCAGTTCATTCCGCGAAGGGGTATCAAGGTATCGGGCTCGGATCGCATTCTGGATCGGTTTCAGCTTGGGATCGATATCCCGCACGAAGGAAAGGTAGAGGGCTTCTCGCTCGGGATCGTCGGTCTGGCAAGTCATCGCAATGTACCGCTTGACCCCCTCCTCTCCCACGACGGCATTGAGCTCTCCCGCGTCGATGAGCCAGCGCTCGAGCTCCCCGGCCGACTCCACCGGCATTGCCATCAACTTCTGGTACCACGGCTCGATCTGGTCCCAGGTCTTGAGCTCGATCGTTTCCGGCAGCCACTTGTGCGGGTAGGACGCGGGCACGTAGCGCTTCAATGTGAATCTCCCCGTGAAACGTGGTGCGAGGCCGCCCGTGCGAAGAATGCGGCCGCGATGGCTGCGCGCCTATCTATCCTCCGAATCGGTGAGCTCCGTTGCAAAACCGGATCCGATCGTGGTGGTCAGGGCAGCGAAGCCCGGACAAGCCAGGCACCGCCAAAGAGCCACGATGACATGATCGTGGTCGCGACGATCAATACGAGTGTGGTGGTCGCGACCGCCTCCGCATGCGCGAACAGCCCCTTCGCCTGACCCAGCGAGCCAATCGTCTGGAACAGAGCGAGGACGGCGGTGGTGCCGATGACCACTTCGCCCAGGGCCGTCACGAAAACGATGAGTGCAATACGCCCCACCTGGTCGCGCACGATAGTGAGGATGACCGCGAGCGCCAGGACAAAGACGAGAATGTGCCACAGTCGCATCGGAGCCAGGATCCCCAGGTCAGCACTTGCGGTTCCAAGAGCAGCCTGAACCGGCCAGTGAGCCGCCCCCGAATTTCTATGGATCATGACGCCATTTCGCGTAGTCTGTCAACCTCGAGGGCGATCCGCGACGGTGGGGTGCGCTGGGAGATTGAGCCCGCCGCCGCGTTCGGGTATCTCTAAGCGCTATACCGCAGGTTTCGCGTGAACCGACCACGCTGCGACATGACTGGCCCAACGCATGTTCGAGGAGACGTAAGCTCCATGAATTCCGGCAGCACCCCGACCCAGTACCGATTCTCTTTCGGCCCGTGGAACATCAGCACCGGTGCGGACCCGTTCGGTCCGCCGGTCCGCAAAGAAATGGAGTTTGCCCAGAAGCTCAAGGCTTACAAAAAGCTAGGCTTCGACGCGGTCCAGTTTCATGACGACGACATCGTGCCGGCCGATCTGGACTGGGCGAGCACCAAGAAAGGCGTTGCCGAGGTCAAGAAAATACTAGACGGCGAGGGGCTGTACGTCGAAATCATCGCGCCCCGGCTCTGGGAAGATCCGCGCACGGTGGACGGGGCATTCACCTCCAACAACCCCGCCGATCGCAAGTACGCCGCGGATCGGGCACGCCGCTGCGTCGACCTTGCCCGCGAGGTTGGCTGCAAGAACTATGTGTTATGGCTGGCGCGGGAGGGGAGCTACATCCGCGAGGCAAAATGCGCGAAGACCGCCATCAGCCGGATCGTCGAGGCCTGGAACGCGATCCTCGAGCACGACAAGGAGATCCGCGTCCTCGGCGAAGCCAAGCCCAATGAACCGATGGATCAAGCCTACCTGCCGACCGTGGGCCACATGGTGGGCGTCGCATACAAGACGATTGACCCCGGCCGGTCCGGCGTCTTGATCGAGAGCGCTCACTCGATCCTGGCCGGGCTCGATCCTGCCGACGACATGGCCTTCGCGCTGTATCACGACAAATTGTGGAGTGTCCACTTGAACGATCAAAATGGCTTGAAATACGATCAGGACAAGGTCTTCGGCTCGGTCGACCTGCGCAGGGCGTTCGACCAGGTGTGGGTGCTGGAGAAAAACGGCTACGGTCGCAACGGCGAGAGCGTCGGGCTCGACGTCAAGGCGATGCGCACGACGACGTTCGAAGAATCCACCTTTCACCTCGCACACTCGAAGACCATGTTTCTGCGCCTGCTGGATGTGGTTCGCGGCGTGGACGAGCGAGGTCGAGGAATTGCGAGCCCACCGCCAGTACGAACAGCTGGAGATGCTGATCTTGAATGCCTTGATGGGCAAGAAAGCGTGATCGCGGCGACGAGCGGGCTGCGCTCGAATCAGCGAACGGGCGAGCGGCGGCGGCGTTGCGTTCGTCACCGCGGGTCGGCCCGGTCACGAGCGGGAGCGGCGCCGCCCTGCTGCTCGAGGATGAACGTGCGCGGTGCTCGATTCCACGGTTGCTCGGGCACGACCTGAACGACCGCCGGCGACCAGTCCCATCGAAACACCGCGGAAAACGGCGGCGGATTCGCCGCGGCCGTCGCCAGGACGTCCATGAACTCGCCAAAGAAGCCCGGTTGGTCGTACGGATAGCGGATATACGTGCACTCGGTGGACTTGCCGCTCACCAGGTGCCCAGTGATCGTGAGCGCATAGCACAGGTCTTCCAGGTTCTCGAGCTCGAGCAAATCCTGCAAATCCTCGTGATTCCGTAGGAATGGGGACCGATTTTGGCGTATCGCCAGCCGCGTTAGCCCCTCGGGCAGCCAGAGGCGACTCACCTCGATGCGCTCGACCAACCCTTCGCTTGAAGCGCTGTCGGTCTCAGGTTCTGGAGCCGCGCGATAACGGTCGGCGGCCAACCAGGACAACCCGATCACCGCCGTCATCAATACGGCAGCGAACCAAAGGCGGTTGCCCGAGGTTGCGAGCAGTCGCCACCGCGATCGATCACCGCCGAGGATCCTGGAGAGGGTGGTCCCTACGCGAGACGCAAACATGCGCCGCAGCTTGTCCTCGTGCCGCGTGAGCAGCTCGCCCCGGCGTTGCCATTTGCCATCCGCCGTCTGTCGCCGCCGGCGGTTCGTCTCGCTCGCGTTTTCAGACATGATCAAATTGAGCATAACCTAATTGCTCGCGGAATCCGACTGGCAACCGGGTCGCCGCGCGATTCGTGTCTCCGACCCCGAGGGCGCGGCGGTCAGGATTCCCGCCCACCGCGCCCTGGCGCGGGCCGCGAGCGGCGGTCCGGCAGCGTGCTCACGCTCAGTTTTGCATGATCCCTCGATTCAGCGCCAATTCACGAAGAACGGTCGGTCCTCGCCGGCCTACGCGGTCGCTCGTTGGCGGCTCGTCCCGGCGATCTCGCGGAACCAGACACCAGTGGATCGCGTCCATTCGGGAGAGGCCGGCGGGGATCGCCAGGAGTCCCTGTCTCGTCTGGGTTAGCCGCTGGTACATGTGCTCGAGCAGACGGTCCTTGAGAGCGGCACTCGCGGGATCGTGGCTCAAGTCATTGGTCTCGTTCGGATCAGCGACCAGGTCGTAGAGTCGTTCATACGGGCCGGGCAGTACCAGCGGCGGGGCGGTCTGATAGCCGTCCTGGCGCAGGCGGCGTCCCGTGCCCACGATCAGCTTGTAGCGTGCGGAGCGGACCATTGCCTCTTCGTTCTCGAGATATTCGCTGAAAACGAATTCGTGCGCCCTGGCGCCGGGCCTTCGCTCGAGGAGCGGGATCAAGTCGATCCCCTGCAAACCGGGGGGCTCCGGCAGCCGCATCAGGTGAAGCAATGTCGGCAGGATGTCAACCATCTCGACCAGTTCGGGCACACGGCGATTGCCCTCGAGACGGCCAGGCCAGCGCATGATGAGGGGTATCCGGACCGCCGGCTCGTAGAAGCAATGTTTCTCGAATCGTCCGTGCTGCCCAAGCATGTAGCCGTTGTCGCCGACGTAGACCACGACCGTCCGATCCGATAACCCCGTCGCGTCGAGTGCCTTCATCAGCCGGCCGACCTGAAGATCCATGAATGAGAGCGACGTAAAATACGCTGCCTGAATGCCCTGGACGTCTTCGGCGGAGAGACTCGCGAAGATTGCCGGCTGCTCCCGGCGGTCTTCTTTCGGAAACCGGCGGGACGGCGAACTGGCTCGTCCGGAATCGCGCCGTCCATCCCCTGGGGAATTCAAACGGACTGTGCGGCTCGTAAAAGCTGATGACCATCGCGAACGGGCGGTCGTGCTGCCGCCTGAGAAACTGGATCGCGCGGTCCACAAAGAAAGTGGAGCGCATCGACGCTTCCGGCAAACCGCAAGACCGGCAATCGGCGTTCAGCCAGATCCGCGGCCGGATCCTGCCCCGGCCGCCAGGGACGCCGCTTGTCGCCGCCGTACGGCGGATGGGCGAACAGCTCGGTCTCCCATGCCGGCGAATCCGATCGGAGCGAGAATCCGTGACGGGACGGCCCGTTGAAGTGCATCTTGCCAATCGCCACCGTCTGGTAATCGAGGTCGTGCAGCCACTCGCCGGCGGTCAGTACATCGTCGGATAAAGCCGTGGTGAGCTGGGTCACGCCGATCGCGTGCGGCAGCCTTCCGGTGATCAACGATTGCCGGCTGGGCGTGCAGAGCGGTGAATTGCAGAAGGCTCTCTCGAAAAGGACGCCCTGCTCGGCGAGCTTGTCGAGATTGGGAGTGGCGTGCCGGGGATCGCCCTCGATCCCGAGGGTCCCCCCCGCGTGGTCGTCCGCGACGACGATCAGCAAGTTGGGGCTGGTGAAATTGGGTTGCCGCCCTTGTGCGATCACCTTTTGCGGCTCTGCCAGGCACAGTACCCCCACAGCGATGAGAACAAGCACGCCGCGCGAGCCGGACACACGGTGCCGTCGCGCTGGCGGCGCGCTCGAGGCGGATCCGCAATTTCGTCGGTTCGCGATTGGAAGCGTGATTCGCCGGCGACGTGCGCTGGCCGATCGCAAAGGAAGCACCATGGCTCGCGGCTCGGTGATGGGACGGAGATCCATGAGATTACACCACGCAGGATTCAGCCGTTACCGGCCAGCTCGATCACGACGGACCGTTTGATGGCCGCGGGGCTTCGAGGAGAAACGGCCGAAGTGCCCGGCCGGTGTGGCTTTGATCGGCGCGGGCGATTTCGAACGGGGGTCCGATCGCGACCACCCGGCCTCCGGCGGCGCCGCCGTCGGGTCCCAGGTCGATCACCCAGTCGGCCGAGGCGATCACATCGAGCTGATGCTCGATCACGACGACGGTGTGGCCCAGGTCGACCAGTCGGCGAAGGATCTGAAGCAAGCGTTCGACGTCGGCGAAATGCAATCCGGTCGTCGGCTCATCCAGGATGTAGAGGACACGGCCGTGCGCTGGCCGGCCAAGCTCTGCCGCGAGCTTGATTCGCTGCGCCTCGCCGCCGGAGAGCGTCGTGCTCGACTGACCCAAGCTGAGGTACCCAAGACCGACATCATGCAGTGCGTCGAGACCGTGCAAGACTCTCGGCACCGCGTCGAAAACCTTGCGGCATTCATCGACTCGCATTTCAAGGACGTCACCGATTGATAAGCCCTTGAACCGCACCTCCAGGGTTTGAGGGTTGAATCGTTTGCCATTGCACTCGTCGCACGTGACATACAGATCCGGAAGAAACTGCATGGGGATTTTCCGGAGACCGAGGCCCTGGCAGGCTTCGCACCTACCCCCCTTGGCGTTGAAACTGAAACGGCTGCTTCCATAACCACGGATCTTTGCCTGACGCGTCATCGCAAAGACCCGGCGAATCTCGGCGAAGATCGCCGTCGCGGTGGCCGGGCTCGAGCGCGGCGTGCGGCCGATCGGGGACTGGTCGACCTCGACGAGCTGATCGATCGCCGCGAGGCCGGACACGCCTTCCAGACGATCGCCGCGCTGGCCCCCGCGGTGCAGAAACCGGCGGACCGTGCGGGCCAGAATATCATGGACGAGCGTGCTCTTGCCGGATCCGCTGACCCCGGTCACGGCCGTCAAGGCCGCGATCGGGATCTTGACGTCGATATTCGCAAGGTTATGAGCGGACGCTCCTTCGACCCGGATCCAAGCCGCGCTCTGCGCCAGCCCTTGCGCTCGGCACAGCGGCCATCGGCGCCGGTGGCCCAGGTATCGTCCGGTGATCGACTCGCTCGACGACGCCAGCTCGCTCGGTGTTCCAGCGGCGACCACGGCTCCCCCATCGGGACCGGCTCCCGGCCCCAGATCGACGACCCAGTCGGCGGCCTGGATCACGTCGGCATCGTGCTCGACAACCAGGATGCTGTTCCCCGCTTCGAGCAGCCGTCGCACGCTCGCGATCAAACGAGCCGTATCGCGGGGATGCAACCCGGCGGTCGGCTCATCGAGGATCGTGCAGACCCCGACCAGACCCGAGCCGAGGTGCGCCGCCAGGCGAGCCCGCTGTAGCTCGCCACCGGAGAGCGTGTCGGACCCGCGACCAAGCGCGAGGTAGTCCAGACCGACGTCGACCAAGTGCGCGAGCCGCCGGGTAATCTCGGACAGGAGTGGTGCCTCGACCTTTTCGCGGTCGGGATCAAGCTTCAAGGATTGAAAGAATCGAAGCGCGTCGCCGATAGCGAGCGCGGTGATATCGGCGATCGATCGGCCCTCGATCCGGACTGCGCGCATCCGGCCGCAGTCGCGACCCGCCGCATGCCGGACACAGGATTTCCTCGGTGTAGACCTCGAGAGCCCGCCGGAGACCGGAATTCTGTGTTTCGTGGACGGCCTGCTCCAGAGGCGCCAATCCCGGGGAACCTTCCCTCCGGCTCACCGGACCAGAAGAGCTCCCAGTCCGAATCGGGCCACGATTCGACGGGAGCGGACGCCTGCAAGTGGTGGCGATCGAGAAACTCACGGACCGCGCCGGTGCGCTCGATCCGCGGCCTTGTCTTCCGAAACAAGGAGCGCCCACGGAACGACCGCACCGTCATCCCACGAGCGCGACCGGTCGGGAACCGCCTGGCCGGGTCGAAAGCTCAACCGAGACCCCAGGCCCTGACAAGCCGGGCAGGCGCCGTGCGGGCTGTTGAAGCTGAAGCTGCGCGGCTCGATCCGGTCGAGACTCGTGCCGCACTCCGGGCAATTCAGATGAATACTCAGAAGCTGTTCTTCCCACCCGCTGTGCGTCTCGGTCAGGACGAGCACGGTGCCGGCGGCTAGCTTGAGTGCCAGGTCGAGACTTTCGGCCAGCCGGGGGCGGATCCCTTCACGAATCGCGATGCGGTCGATGACCGCCTCGATCGCGTGCGCTCGCGTCTTTGCAAGCTTGGGCGGCTTGTCGCTGACCTCGACCATCTCGCCGTCGACGCGCGCACGGATGAGGCCCGCGCGGCGGATGGCCGCGAACGCCTCGAGGTGCTGTCCCTTTCTGCCTCGAACCAGGGGCGCCAGGATCTGGATTCTCTGCCCGTCCTTCAGCTTCATCAAGTGGGCGACCATCTGTTCCGGCGTCTGGCGACTGATCGGTGCGCCGCACTGTGGACAGTGAGGCTTGCCCGCTTTGGCGTAAAGGAGCCGAAGGTAGTCGTAAATCTCGGTGACGGTCCCGAGCGTACTTCGCGGATTGGGAGTGCCGGCGCGCTGGTCGACGGCCACGGTCGGCGGCAAGCCATCGATCGAGTCGACGTCGGGCCGCTCGAGCTGGTCGAGGAACTGACGAGCATCGCTCGAGAGACACTCAAGAAACCGTCGCTGGCCTTCGGCGTAGATCGTATCGAAAGCCAGCGAGCTTTTTCCCGACCCGCTCACGCCGGTCAAGACCACGAACCGGTCCCTCGGCAGGTCGACGTCGACGTTTTTCAGATTATGGACGCGCGCGCCACGGACCTCGATCGAGAGCGGAGGCTCTTCGGAGTGGACAGGCGCCAGCGCGGTCGCGTCCGGCGGTCCCAGCGGCACCGCCTTTACGGGCTGGGCCCCCGATGCCGGCGTCTTTTTCTTCTCCCGCGATTTCTTCACGGATGGGTGCTCGTTCGAGATCAAGCGACATTACCGTCGTTTTCGCGCTCACGTCCGGTCGCGCGGCAATTTGATTCTTGCCGCCCGGATTGACTTGACGCAACCTGCGGAAGTCGCGTGGCCTTGATCACGCGAAACCGTACCGCGAGCACGATTCACTCTCCCGGTCATCGCGCCGGTCCGGCCCGCCGGCGGATCGGCTCCGAGCTGAAAGGCTCGACCAGCCAGCCCGCGGCGCGAGATTTGCGTCTTTGCTTCTGGAACACCGTCCCCGCGATCCGGAAGGCCGCGTGGCCGAAAATCGGGTGCATGACGGCAAGCAATGTGTTGCGACGTCAACTCAAAAGCCTTTCGCCAGGAGATCATCATGTTGGTCAGCGAGATCATGACCCACGACGTTGAATTTGTCATGCCGGACGATACGCTCGAGGAGGCAGCCACGAAAATGAAGAATTTCGACGTCGGGCCGTTGCCGGTGTGTGAGCATGAGGGAGTGGTCGGGATGGTCACGGACCGCGATATCACAATCCGAGCGGTGTCGCTGGGAAAGGACCCGAAGACCACACTGGTGCGAGATGTCATGTCCCAGGATGTGATCTGTTGTTATCTCGACCAGGACATCGAGGTGGCGGCTCACCTGATGCAATCGCAGCAGATCCGGCGCGTGCTCGTTGTCGACCGGGATAAGCGGCTGGTCGGAATCGTTTCACTGGGCGATCTGGCGGTCGTCTCGGAAACACCGGCGCGGGCAGGCGAGATCCTTCAAGAGGTCTCAGGGTCGGAAGGCCCGCGACTCTAGAGCGTGTGGGAATTCCGCCGTCCGCTTTACCGTGGTTCAATCGACGGGTAAATGGCACTGGATCGCGGTCGTGATGTCTTCGGTCTTGGCCTTCTTCCCGATCTGCCATCCCATCTTCTTCAACCTGGCGAGCACCCCGTCGATCTCGTCGGGCGAAGGAGACAGAGGGAACAGGGCCGTGGCGAGCTTCGGAATGATCTCGCGGCGGGTGAAGCGCGCGCGGTCGGTCACAATCGCCGCAATGGTGCAGCAGCCCAAGAGCACAGCGAGTACGAGGACGATCTTCTCGACTAGCTCCAGTGAGATGTGAAACACACCGGTGCCAAGGATGAGAACTGCCATGGGGACGACGAACGTCGCGAGGCAGCACAAGCCGCTCAACTTGTCGAAGTAGAGCTGGGACGCTCGTTGCTGTAGCGCCGGATTGGTAAGAACGAAGGGCTCGAGGATCAGAGATTCTCGCTCGGCGGCGGTCAGCCTTCTGGACTTGACCCGTTCCTCGATCTCGAGGCGGGACGACCATCTCTTCTCGATTGCCGCCCTGTTGTTCGCGATCAATTCCGTGACGTCATCGACTGGATTCTGTGACACGTCGAGCGCGTCGTCGAGATCCGCGTCGACGTCCAAGCCGCATCGCTGACACGACTTGATATGCCCGTGGACCGTTCCCGACCCGTACGGAATATAGTAGAGGTGCGGGACGCTTTCGATCTGTTCGACCTTGAAGGGCCGGATGCGGCGGCAGATCGGGCAAAAGTCGGCACGACGCCGCATTGGGCGGCGGCGGACCTTTGTCCCCCATATGATGAACATCAGCGGATCCTCCGTCCCCAGCGCACCCGGCCGCGGTGGCCGTTCGCAGACGGTCACGACATCGTGCCGCGAATCAGTGTGAAGCCGGCGTTCTCAGAGGCGGCCGGCCCGACATCAGAACGCGGCGACGAGGATACGGTTGCCGGCCAAGATATCCGGCCCGGCTCGATATGGACAGCACGGAGCTTCCGGTCGCTGTCGATCGGTCCTCCACCCTGGTGCGCACGACCAGCCGCGGCAACGAGAGAATCCATGAAAGGTCGCGTGATCACGAAACGCCGTGTGCTCTTCTCGATTCTACTCGGCGCCGGCGCGGCCATGGGCTACCTCGTGCTGTTAATATTTCCCGACGCCTTCTTTGCCCACGAACTCCGGTTGGGCCAGATCGTGCTTCGATCCGATCTGCCGATCCCGGCCAGTGCGAGGCCGGTGCTAGAAGACGCGGTGCGCCGCATCGCCGGCTCGCCGTTGTATCGAGAATCCGCCGAACGCCGGATCTACGTCTGCAACCGCGCGTGGCGGTTCGTTTTGTTTGCCAATTCGCGCTACAAGGTCGGTGGGCTCACCTACCCGCCACTCTCGAACAACATCTTCTTGAGGTCGGCTCATTTCGACGCGAACCGGCTGGTCGGCCACTCCGGCAAGGAAGTGCCGGGAGAGCGCACACTCAGCTATTTCATCGCACATGAAATCACTCACACGATGATCGCCGATCGGCTGGGCTCCCTCGCGTACTGGCGACTCCCTACGTGGAAGGACGAGGGATACTGCGACTTCATCGCCAAGGCGTCTGATTTTCAATATGACGACGCCGCGAGACGCCTTCGCCACGGCGATCCTCAACTCGATCCTGCCCGCTCGGGCCTGTATCTGCGTTATCACGTTCTCGTCGCGTTTCTGCTCACCAAGCAAGACATCAGCGTGTCGGACTTGCTGGAAAAGGAATTCGATTCAATTGCACTGGAGCGTGAGGTGATTAACAAATAAATGACTCTGACGCCCAGAGCGTGCGGGGAAGCTGCGTGACGCCCGGTCGCGGCGAATGGAGGTCGGGCTCGAGCGAGAATCCCACAACGTTTCCGTCTACAAGGAGCCCGTCAAGGCGTTGGCAGCGCTCGGTCGACTTGCTCCACGCTTCCCGGGCCGCCATCCGCTGCCACCTCGGGACGAGGAGGCAGCGCTTCGATGAGTCGAGCGATCGCTGCATCGTCAAGCTGCCGGTTGTCAATCGCCCTCAGCAAAGTGCAAACCATCGGTCGGTCGGCCATGTGACGCACATCGGCCGGCAGACCGCCGGGACGCCGCGCTGCGTCGTAGAATTGCCGGCACTCGTCCAAACCCGGGACAATACCCAAGGCGTTCGCGATCACGCGCAGCTTCTCCGGATCCTCCGGCGCGTCGCGACGCCCATGTTCGATAGTGCTGAGGTTCGACGCTTTGATGCCGACCATCGCCGCAAACTGCCGCAGGCGGATTCCCGCCGCCAGTCGACGATGCCGCAACAATTCGCCAAATTCGCCCATCATGGATAAAATCCCGTGACGGCCTCGGTTATCGCTATTGATAACATCGTAGCGCGATTCGTCGCGCGCTGCAACACCGTGCTCTCCGCATTATTGATACGAGGCTGGAAGGGAGTCTCACCCGTCCGGTAGCGGCCGATTCTCAGTGCCGCTCCGCGAACGGGTCTGCCGGGAATGTCAGGTCCATCAATAGGAGCGGGAAATCGGCACCGGCGCGAAGCAGGTCAAGGTCGGGCTCGTGGCGAACGCGGTTTGCGTCGCGATAACCGGCCCGGAGCGCCCGGCGCAGCGTGCTCTGGGCGGAATCGACCTGAGACGCGGCAAGGGCGCGGTCCGGGGCGGCACGGGCCAGGCGGGCGGCGCATCGAGCGCCAGGTCGAAGAGCTGGTCGGCCGAGCGGTCGGGGAGCCGGTCGACGATCGCTGCGGCGTCGAGCCAGGCCGCCCGTGAATCCGCGCTGCGGCCGGCGCGGCGGAACGCGGCGGAACGCTCGATCTGGCATTCCGCCAGGGCGCTGCGGGACCGCTCGCCAGCGGACCCAGAGCCGACGAGCGACGCGAGCATCGCCCGCCCCTCCTCGAGAGACGACATCGCCTCGGCAGTTCGCCCGCTCTCGCTCTCCAGTCCGCCGACCGCGACGCACACGCCCGCCAGATCTGCTCGGAACGATGACTGGGCCTGGTTCTTCGCGATCAGTTTTTCCAGGACCGCGCGCTTTCGCGAAGGCGGCCATAGACTCGACCGCGCGACCGGCGCGGCGCTCGAGCCGGCCGACGGCGATCAGGTTGTCCTTCAGCTCCGGGAGAACCAGCGACAGGTCGGGGTTGGCCTTCAGAACGGACTCGCGGATCGCCCGCGCCTGTTCGTGCGCCGCGAGGGCATCGCCGAAGCGGCCCTCGGCCCGGCCGACTTCGCCGAGCAAGCTGAGCTGCGCCGCCAGGACGTTCTGGAAGTTGTAAACACCGGGGTTGGCCTCTATCAATGCCTGGCTGAGATCTCGGCCGCGCTCGGCGGCCGCGCGTGCCTCGGCCGGCCGCCCGGCGCGGAGGAGCACCTCGGCGAGGTTGTACTGGGTCATCGCGAGCGAGTTTCGGTAGGTGGTCACGTTGGGGCTCACGCGAAGCACTGCCTCGTAGCTGTCGCGGGCGCGGCCGTAGGCGGCGTGCGCCTCGTCGAACCGTCCGAGCAGAAAGAGGACCGCTCCGCGGTCGTTGTCGGCGCGGCCGAGCTGGGCCGTGAACTCAGCGTCGCCGGGCGCGGCCTGCACCAGGCCCGCGACGACCGAGCGCCCACGCCCCATCCATTCCAGCGCCTCGACGAGGCGCCCGGTGCCGGCACACAAGGTCGCGAGCGACCGGTGGTTCTTCTCGAGGCTCCGCCCCAGGCCCAGGTTTTCGGTGTCGGCCGCCAGCAGCGGCTCATACAGTTTTGCCGCCTCGCGATAGAGTGCCTCAGCCTCGCTGAACCGGCTGAGCGAATGAAGCGCTACCGCCGTATCTTGCAGGGTATCGGCGAGCCCTCTCCGGTATGTGACATTGTCAGGTCTCGACGCCACCAGCCCGGTCAAGATCTCCTTGCGGCGAGAAAAGCTCTGGATCGCTTGAGCCGAGCCCGGTCATGAGCTGGTTGTAGCCGACGTGATGCAACCCGTCGGCCAGACCCAGGAAATCGTCCGGCCCTGCGCCCGGCTCTGCCGCGAGCGCTTCGCGAAGGGCCAGGCCCTGCTCGAGGATCTTGACGGCCTCTTCGCGCGAGCCGATCTCGCCGGTGAGACCGCCGACCTCTTCGTAAGCCTTGCCCAGGGCCACCCGCGACCGGCGGTCGGGCTGGTCCTTGAGCATCGCCAGCAACTTTCCGTAAAACACGCGTGCCCCGTCGAGCAGGCGTCCGCGCAGCGCAGAGAATTCGCCGCTCTTCAAGAGCACGTCGCTGCTGACCCCGGTGTGAAGCGTGCGAATCGCCTCCATCGCCACGTCGAACTTTTCGCGTTCGCGAACGACCGCGGCGTCGAGCTTGAGATTGGTCGAGTGCAGGCGGCTGTTGGCCTGCGCCTGGAGCGCCAGCACCGCGGCGAGGGCGAAAATACCGACCAGGACCGACGCCGACACGGCGGTCGCGAGCGTGCGCCGTCGCTTCAGCCAGCGCCTCGCCCGCTCGGCTAGCGGCTCGCGGCGCGCCGTCACCGGTTCATCGGCCAGCCAGCGCCTCCAGGTCCTCACCCAGCGCCCGGGCCGACGGGTAGCGATCGAGCGGTCGGGTCGCCATTGCTTTCTGGCACACGGCCTCGAGCGCCGGGTCGACCGAGGGGTCGATCAGCCGGGGACGCGGATAGTCCCCCTCCTTCACGGCACGAAGGAGCTCGAGGATCTCGGGCTCGACAAACGGGGCACGGCCGGTGAGCAGGCAGTAAAGCATCGCCCCAAGGCTGTAAACGTCGCTGGCCGGGCCGATGCCCTCGAGGTCGCCGGAGGCCTGCTCGGGGCTCATGTATCCCGGTGTGCCAACGATTGACCCTGGCAATGTCTCGGCGCCGACGACGGAAGACCCGGGCCCCAGCGGCGTTTCGCCTGGCAATTCGGAGCGGGCGGAAGGGCTCAGGATCTTGGCGAGGCCCCAGTCGACGACGAGTGTCTCGCCGTAGGGGCCGACCATCACGTTGCCCGGCTTGATATCGCGATGGATCACACCGCGCGTGTGGGCAAATTCGACCGCATTGCATACGTCGGAAAAGCGGCGCAGAAGTTTCCGCAATTCCAGCGAGCGTCCCCCGCCGTCCTGCTGGGAGGAACCTTCGCCGTGGAACCCCACGATCGCCTCCTTGAGGCTTTCACCGCGGATGAACCGCATCGCATAGCACGGCCGATCGTTCGCATCGATGCCCAGGGCGTAGACCGGAATGATACCGGGATGCTCGAGGCTGCCGGTGACCTCGGCCTCGCGCACGAACCGGGCTCGACTTGCTGGATCGTCGGCAAAGCGCTCCTGGATTTGCTTGAGGGCAACCTCGCGGTTCAATTCGGTGTCAAGCGCCACGGATACCTCGCCGAGTCCGCCCCGGGCGTGTGGCCGCAAGACGCGGAATCGATGACCGGGGGACGCCGATCGGCCCGTTCGCGCGGCGCCAGCCGACCTGGAAAAGGTCGCCGTGGGGGCGTCGTCCCCGTGGTCTGTCGGCGTGGCCGAGGCGATGCAACCCATCGAGGCCGTCAGCTCATCGTCGTCAGTGCTCTCCGAAAGCAAGTCGACTGCGGGCAGGGCGGCGAGGCTCGCCAGGCTCGCCGCGGGATCGCCGCCGTGGCGGCCGAGATGCTCGGCGGTCAGGGCATCAACCAGCCCGCGCACCTCTGGCGTGAGCGAGCCGGTTGCGACCAGGACGTCGGCCGCAGGGCGATCACGGTCGCTCATCGCCGCAACCAGCTCATCCCTTCGGATCAGACCGGTACGCATCGCGAGCAATCCGAAAAGCCGCTCGCGTGAATCGTCGAGGCGTCGCGGCATGGGTCGCGCTCCGGGCCCGGCTTCGATCGGCGAAGGCGGCGACGGGCCGCGCCGCCCGTGCGTCCGGCCTTCGACGGGCGAAAGAAACCAGGGCAAGGCCCATCATAGAAGCGCGATCGACGTGTGATAAAGGTCGTGATTCGCAATTTTGCTCGAGGAACACCGCAGACCCCAGCTTCCCGAAACCGCGCGGGAACGCCCCGGTGTTGACGCATTGAAACAAAGGGACTCCTGTGCCTCGGCCGGCGGTCTTGAAGTTTTCGCACCGATCGGGGAAGATAGTCGGAAGTCCAGCGGCGTTCGAGGAATGGGCGACGCTGGACTAGAGAATTTGGTTGCTGCGATGGGAATGCCTGATCCGTTGTTGATGGCGCCGCCTCGGACCGCCATGAATTGGGACTCTCTGGTAGAAGACTGACCATGAAATCAACCACCGTCCTGGTCGCGTCTGCCCTGCTGGCTGCTTTCCTTCCGCCCAATACGAGCGCCCAGGCCCCAGCGGGCGCGACTGCGAAACCCCGCGCGGCGACAGCGAGCGCCGGGAGCGCGGCCGCGGCTCCACGGAATGCCACTACAGCCGTCGCCAATCCAACTGCCCCCCGTGCGACCACGACCGCCAGCAAGAGCGGCACGACGGCCTCAGCCAGCCGGCGGATGACGATCCCCCCTCCCCCCCGATTCTGCGACGGACAAGGACATCCAAACCGTCGAGCCAGATGAACTCGATCCGTGCGCCCGGCACCGACACCGCCGGCCGGATCGATCAATCTGGAAAAGCCGTTCCGTTCTATCCGTCCGCGCGAGTGGTCAACACGCCGAGGAACCAACAGTCGTCGATCCGACTTGGTAAACGGCAAAAGGGCGGTGCTGCCAAGAAATAAGCGGCCGCTGGCCTCGGCGCGGCGGCGATCATCGCCCAGGCCGACCTGCATTCGCGGCCGGAAAACGACACTGCCAGCGGTGCGCTCGCGTAAGCTTGCCACCCTGCGGTGTGGCTTGACCTTCAGGTTGATCCTGCCGGGTCAATCACTTTCGACTTGCATCGGGTCGAACCGGTGTGAAGACGAACTCTGAGCCGTCGTAGTCGATCTCGACGACGTCGCCTTCGCGGATCTTCTGCTCCAGCAGCGCATTCGCCAGCGGGTTGGCCAGCCGTTGCTGGATCACGCGCTTCAGCGGCCGTGCGCCGTACGCCGGCTCGAACCCCTCTTCCGCCAGCCGTGCGCCGCGCCTTGTCGGTGATCGCGAGCGTCAAGCCCGGCCTCGGAAAGCTGCCGTTCCAGCCGCCCGAGCTGGATGCCGACGATCTGCGCGAGCTCTTTCCGGCCGAGCGGGTGGAAGATGATCGTTTCGTCGATCCGGTTGAGAAACTCGGGTAGGAACGCCGTTTTGAGCACGTTCTGGATCTCGCGGCTCATCCGCGCTTCGTCGCCCGTCTCGGCCAGCTCGGCGATGATCTGGCTGCCGAGGTTGGAGGTCATGATGACGACGGTGTTGCGGAAGTCGACCGTGCGCCCCTGGCCGTCGGTCAACCGCCCGTCGTCGAGAACCTGGAGCAGGACGTTGAAAACGTCGCGGTGGGCCTTTTCGATCTCGTCGAGCAGGACGACCGAATAGGGCCGGCGGCGGATGGCTTCGGTGAGCCTGCCCCCCTCTTCATAGCCGACATAGCCCGGCGGGGCGCCGATCAAGCCTGGCGACGTTGTGGCGCTCGCCGAATTCGCTCATGTCGAGCCGGACCATCGCCGTTTCGCTGTCGAAGAGAAACTCCGCCAGCGCCTTGGCGAGCTCGGTCTTGCCGACGCCGGTCGGTCCCAGAAACAGAAACGACCCGATCGGCCGGTTGGGGTCTTGCAAGCCGGCCCGGCTGCGCCGCACGGCATCGGCGACCGCGCGAACCGCCGTCTCCTGATCGACCAGCCGCAGGTGGATCTGGTCCTCGAGCTTCAAGAGCTTTTCACGCTCGGTCGCGAGCATCCGGGTGACCGGGATGCCCGTCCACTGGCTGACGACCTCGGCGATCTCTTCGGAATCGACTTCCTTCTTGAGCAGCCGGGTGGCTTCCTTGGGCTGGCCGTCGCCCTGCGCCTCGGCCTCGGCAATCCGCTTCTCGAGCGACTTTCGCTCGGCATCGAGAGCAGCCAGGGCCTGAAACTGCTTCTCCTCGGGCCGCTCGCCACGCTGCTGCATGTGGCGGATCTCGTCCCACGTCCGGTTGTACTCGGCCTTCACCGCTTCGAGCCGCTCGCGAACCTTCTGGATGTCGCCCAGCCCGGATTTCTCGATCTCCCACTGCCGCCGCAGGTCTTGAAGCTCCTTCTCGACCTCCTGGATCTCGTGCCTGAACCTCGTGCAGGCGCTCGCGGGCATGCTCTTCTTCCTCGTGCGCGAGCATGCGCTCGGCCAGTTGAAGCTGAAGCAGCCGCCGCTGCAAGAACGTCGATCTCGGTCGGAACCGATTGAAGCTCCATCGACAGCCTGCTGGCGGCCTCGTCGACCAGGTCGATCGCCTTGTCGGGCAGGAACCGGTCGGTGATGTACCGCGACGAAAGCTTGGCCGCGGTGACCAGCGCCGAGTCCTTGATCTTGACCTTGTGGTGCACCTCGTACCGCTCTTTCGAGGCCGCGCAGGATCGCGATCGTGTCGTCGACCGAGGGCTCGCCCACGAAGACCGGCTGAAACCGCCGCTCGAGCGCCGCATCTTTCTCGATGTGCTCGCGGAATTCGTCGAGCGTGGTCGCGCCGATGCAGCGCAGCTCGCCGCGGGCCAGGGCCGGCTTGAGCAGGTTGGCGGCATCCATCGCGCCGTCGCCCTTGCCGGCGCCGACCAGCAGATGCAGCTCGTCGATGAACAGGATGATCCGGCCTTCCGAGCTCGTCACTTCCTTGAGCACGGCCTTGAGCCGGTCTTCGAATTCGCCGCGAAACTTGGTGCCCGCGACGAGCGCCCCCAGATCGAGCGCGATCAGCCGGCGGTTCTGCAGGCTTTCGGGAACGTCGCCCGAAACGATCCGCTGCGCCAGCCCCTCGACGATGGCCGTCTTGCCGACGCCGGGCTCGCCGATCAAGACAGGGTTGTTCTTGGTGCGGCGGCTGAGCACCTGCACCACCCGCCGGATCTCGGAATCGCGGCCGATCACCGGGTCCATCTTGCCGTTCTTCGCCAGCTCGACCAGGTCGCGGCCGTAGCGCTCGAGCGCCTGGTACTTGTCTTCCGGCGTTTGATCGGTGACGCGCTGCCCGCCGCGAACCTTTTGCAGCGCCTGCAGCACCTCTTTTTCGCCGATGCCGAGCGCCACGAGCAGCGTCTGGGCGCGGCTCTTGACCTTCGGGAGCCCCAGCAGCAGGTGCTCGACCGAGACGTACTGGTCCTTCATCCGCTCGGCCTCGGCCTGCGCGGCGTCGAAGACCTGGTTGAGCTCCGGGCTGATCGAGAGCTCGCCGCCGGAGGTCTTGGGGAAGATGTTCAGCCCCTCCTCGGCGGCCTTCAGGATCTGGTCCGGATTCACGCCAAGCTGGGTCAGGAGCGAGCGAACGACCTGCTGCTCCGGGTGCAAGAGCGCCACCAGCAGGTGCATCGCCTCCAGCCGCGGATGCCCGCGCTCCTGAGCCAGGGATTGGGCCTTCTGCACAGCCTCCTGGCTCTTGAGCGTGAGCTGCTCGAATCGAAATGCCATGTACGTGCCTCGCGATATTCGAGACTTTCCATCGAAGGGTGCGGCATCCGCGGCGAGCACCCGCGATCAACGACGCTGGCGCGGATCGCTGGAAGCGCGACCCCGGACTCACGAAAGGATCAGGGCGCTGGGCCTTCCTGCGACACCCGCTACCCTTGAGCACGCGACGCCATCGCCGCCTACTCAGTAAACCGCGGCCATCGATCGATCGTCTTACTTCTTCTCTTCGAACTCGACGTCGATGACGTCCTCGGGCTTGGGACCGTCGGCGCCGTCGCCGGGCGATGGCCCGCCGGGCGGCGGGCCCGTCGCCAGCGCCCGGCCCGGCTTCGGCGCCGCGTACAGATGCTCGGCCATCGCCTGGCTGGCTCGCTGAAGCTCGTCCAGAGCCCGATTGATCGCGGCCGCGTCGTCCTGGTCCTTGACCTGGTTGACCTTCTCGATCGCGGCGCTGCACGGCCGCTCGGTCCGACTCGCTGAGCTTGTCCTTGTTCTCCTCGATCAGCTTCTCGAGCTGGTAGACGCGCTGCTCGGCGTGGTTCCGGGCCTCGGCGAGCTCGCGCCGCTTCTTGTCCTCGGCGGCATGCGCCTCGGCATCGCGCTTCATCCGCTCGATTTCATCCTTGTCGAGCCCGCCCGAGCCCTCGATGCGGATCGTCTGCTCCTTGCCCGTTCCCTGGTCGCGGGCCGTCACGTTCAAGATGCCGTTGGCGTCGATGTTGAAGGAAACTTCGATCTTGGGAATTCCCATCCGCGCCGGCGGAATGCCCTCGAGGTTGAATTCCTTCAGGAACCGGTTGTCGCCGGCCATCGGCCGCTCGCCCTGGTAGACCTTGATCGTGACCGCGGTCTGGTTGTCGTCGGCCGTCGTGAACGTCTCTTTCTTCTCGGTGGGAATCGTCGTGTTGCGCGGCACCAGCACGGTCATGACGCCGCCCTTGGTCTCGAGCCCCAGCGAGAGCGGCGTGACGTCCAGCAGCAAGACTTCCTTGACCTCGCCGGTCAAGACCGCACCCTGGATGGCCGCGCCCACCGCGACGACTTCATCGGGATTGACCCCCTTGTGCGGCTCTTTGCCGAAGATGTCCTTGACGATCTGCTGCACGCGCGGCATCCGCGTCGAACCGCCGACCAGCACGACTTCGTCGATCTCCGACGCCTTGAGCTTGGCATCTTCGAGCGCCTTGAGCACCGGGCCGCGGCAGCGCTCGAAAAGGCTGTCGGTGAGCTTCTCGAACTGAGAGCGGCTGATGCTCATCGCCAGGTGCTTGGGGCCCGATGCGTCGGCCGTGATGAACGGCAGGTTGATGTCGGCCTGGGCGTGGAACGACAGGTCCTTCTTGGCCTTCTCGGCCGCCTCTTTCAGTCGCTGCAGGGCCATCTGGTCCTTGCGCAGGTCGATCCCTTGCTCTTTCTTGAACTCGTCGGCGATGTGGTTCATCAGGGCCTCATCCCAGTCGTCGCCGCCCAGATGAGTGTCGCCGTTGGTCGAAAGCACCTCGAAGACGCCGTCGGCCACGTCGAGGATCGAGATGTCGAACGTGCCGCCGCCCAGGTCGAAGACCGCGATCTTCTCGTTCTTCTTCTTCTCGAGCCCGTAGGCCAGGGCCGCCGCCGTCGGCTCGTTGATGATCCGCGCGACTTCGAGGCCGGCGATCTGCCCGGCGTCCTTGGTCGCCTGCCGCTGGCTGTCGTTAAAATAAGCCGGGACCGTGATCACGGCTTTGCGGATCTTGTGCCCCAGGTAGCTCTCAGCCGCCTCCTTGAGCTTCCGCAGGATCATCGCCGAGATCTCGGGAGGCGTGTAATCCTTGCTTGCTCGTATGAACCTTCACGAACTCGTTCGGCCCCCCCAGAACCTTGTAGGGGACCATCTTCTCTTCGGTCTTCACCTCGTCATGACGCCGCCCCATGAACCGCTTGATCGAGTAGACCGTCTCGGTCGGGTTCGTGATCGCCTGGCGCTTGGCCGGATCGCCGACCAGCGTGTCACCCTTGGGTGTGAACGCCACCACCGACGGCGTCAGCCGACCGCCGTCCTGATTGGCGATGACCGTGACATCGCCACCCTCCATCACCGCGACCACACTGTTGGTCGTTCCCAGATCGATCCCAATAATCTTTTCGCCTTCCGACACGACGCGTCTCCTTTCCCAGGTGTGCGACGACGAGCGACTCGGCGCCGGTCTCAACTTTTTTAAGGTAACTGATCTCGTCCCAGAAATCACGCTGGCGCGATCGAAGATCGACGAACTACGGCCGATCTTCAGTCTTGGCCTGCGGGGCCACGCGAACCGGCAACCCGAGCCCTCCGCCACCCCTGTGCTATCATCCGCACGTAGCAGGTCCTCAATCAGGTTTGTCGTTGTATAGCAAGGGCCATGCCAGTCGACAAGCGTGTCGGAATAATGTAATCTAAAGATTCAATCCATTTGCGACTTAGGACTCTCCCAAACCTGGTCGCGCACCGCCGCGACATGGTCGTTGACTGCCAAATCGACAGGAGCCCGGTGCGGACGTCGAACGCGACTGCAAAAATGGCACCCGAGCCGTCCCGTTACCTCCGGCTGTTCGTGGGGCTTCGCGGTCGCGGCACGTCCGGTTAACATCAGGGGACCTCGCGGGTTTCGCGGCGGCATCGAACGTAGAGAATGTGCTTGACACGGTTGGTTCTTGTCTTTTAATTACTTATTTGAGAGAAACTTGCGTCGGTTCCGTCGGCGTCATATCTCGGTGGGTTCGCTGGGGACCGACCGCAATCCGTCGGGGTCGGTCCGATCTGCCTCGCGTGAATGGAATGCGTGGACGATCCTTCCGACCGTCTTATGCCGAGTCGACAAATGAACCGGAAGTCTTCAGCACGCAATCAACCTTCCCGTTCCCGAAGGATCGGGCTCCTGCCTCGAGAAAGTCCGACTCGAAGCGGCAGCCCACGTCTCGGAACCTTGCGAGGCGAGATCGACCGGCTGGATCAAAACCTCGTGAGCCTGCTTGAATCGCCGCGCGGAGATCGTCTCGCAGATCGGCCAGCTCAAGCACGACCAGGGGCTCGAGGTCTGGTCGGCCGCGCGCGAAGACGAGGTGATCGCCCAGGTCCTGGCGGCCAAGCAAGGGCCGCTGCCGCCCGAGACGCTGCGGATCATCTTTCGCGAGCTCATGAGCGGCTCGCGGGCGCTTCAGCGGCCGATCCGCGTCTCCTATCCTCGGGCCCAAGTACAGCTATAGCCATCTGGCGTCGGTCGCAAAATTTGGCGAAGGCGTCGAGCACGTGCCGGTCGCTTCGATCGCGGCGGTCTTCGAGGAGGTCAATCGCCGCCACGTCCAGTTCGGCCTGGTGCCGCTCGAAAACTCGACCGACGGCCGCATCGCCGACACGCTCGACATGTTCATCAAGCTGCCGAACTTGAAGATCCGGGCGGAAGTGCGGCTGCGCGTTCACCATTGCCTGCTGGCCGCTGCGAGTGGAGCCAGGTGCGCCGGGTCTATTCCAAGTCGCAGGCGCTTTCGCAGTGCCGCAACTGGCTGGGCAAGAACGTGCCCCAGGCGACGAAGGTCGAGGTGGTCTCCACCGCCGCCGCCGCCGAGCTCGCCCAGCGCGAAGAGTTTGCCGCCGCCGTCGCCAGCCGTGCCGCCGCCAGGGCCTACCGGCTCGAACGTGCTGGCCGAGAACATCGAAGACCAACCCCACAACGTCACCCGCTTCGCCGTCATCGGCGAACGTGCCGAGGAACGCACCGGCCGCGACAAGACCACGCTCATGATCCGCCTCTCCAACCAGGCCGGCTCGCTCGCCAAGATGATCACCCCGTTCGAGAAATTCGGCGTCAACATGACGTGGATCGAGTCATTCCCGATTCCCGGACCGGTGGTCAAGGGGGACAACTCAAACCCCTCCTACCTCTTCTTCGTCGACGTCGAAGGACACGCCTCCGACACCGCCGTTCAGCAGGCACTCGATGCCGTCAGGAAACGCTGCGAGCAGCTCGACATCCTCGGCTCGTACCCCCGCAGCCCGTGCGTCGAGAGTTGACGCGACCGACGAACTGCACGCGAGTCTCGGTTCGCAGCGCATTGCGGCTCGCGCGAGCGCTCGGTCGGGCCTGGCAACCTGGTCAAGTCGACTGCCGGATCGCCTCGATGGCAGCCAGGTTTTCGATGCTCGACAGATCGCCGGGGTCGTGGCCGATGGCCACGTTGCGGATCACGCGCCGCAGGATCTTGCCGCTGCGCGTCTTGGGCAGCTCGTCGACAAACCGAATTTCCTCCGGGGCAAACGACTTGCCCAGAGCCAGAGCGACTCGCTGGCGCAGCTCGGACCGGAGCGAGGTGACCGCCTCGTGCCCGTCTCGTAGTACGCAAAAGCAAAAGATGACTTCGCCCTTGAGGGCGTGGGGGACGCCGACGGCGGCAGACTCTGCCACGGCAGCATGCTCGGCGAGGATCGACTCGACCTCGGCCGGCCCAAGGCGCTTGCCGGCCACGTTGAGGGTGTCGTCGCTGCGCCCGTGGAGAAACCAGTCGCCGTCCTCGTCGATCGACGCCCAGTCTCCGTGGACCCAGACATCGGGCCAGCGCGACCAGTAGGTGGCGATGTACCGCTCGGGATCGCCCCAGATCCCGCGGGTCATCGCCGGCCATGGCTTGGTGCAAACGAGCTCGCCGACCCCCTGCCGGAGCGGTCTGCCGGCCGAATCGAAGACGTCAACGGCCATTCCCAGCGCCGGCCCCACCAGCGAGCACGGCTTCAGCGGCGTGATCGGGAGGGGCGTCAACAGGCACGCGCCGACTTCCGTACCTCCCGAAATGTTGATGATCGGGCACCGGCTGCCGCCGGCATTCTCGAAAAGCCACGCGCCAGGATTCCGGGTCCCACGGCTCGCCGGTCGAGGCGAGGATGCGCAGCCCCCGCAGGTCGTGCGATCGGAGCGGCTCGGTGCCGTGCCTCATCAAGGCGCGCACCAGGGTCGGCGAGACGCCCAGAATCGTGACTCCGTGCCGCTCGACCATCGACCAGAGCCGATCAGGCGCCGGATAGTCGGGAGCGCCTTCGACGAGGACGACCGTGCCGCCCGCGGCAAGCCCACCGGTGAGCTCCCACGGGCCCATGATCCAGCCCAGGTCGGTGACCCAGAACAGCCGGTCGTCGTCATGCATGTCGACCTGGTGGGCCACTTCCTGCGCGATCTTGACCAGAAATCCGCCGTGCACGTGAACCGCCCCCTTGGGCCGGCCGGTCGTTCCGGAGGTATAGGCGATCAGGAACGGAGTCTCGGGGTCGAGCGGCTCGGAGAGAAATTCGGCGGGCTGTGACGCAACGACGTCGTCCCAGTTCAAGAAGCGGCCGTCGGCCCGCTTGGCGCCGGGGCCAGCCGGGCCCCGGACCACGACCACATGGCGAAGCGCCGGGCAGGAGAGGGCGGCTTCGGCGGCGACGGCTTCCATCGCGACAGGCCGGCCGCGGCGCGAGCTTGTTTCGGCGGTGATCACGGCCCTGGCACCCGAGTCCGCAAGCCGGGCGGCAACGGCCTGGGCGCCGAATCCGGAGAAAATCGGGACCGCGATGGCGCCGAGCTTGGCACACGCCAGGAACGCGACGACCGCCTCGGGGATCATCGGCAGGAACAGTCCCACCGCCTGGCCGCGCTCGATTCCAAGGCGCCGCAAGCCGTGCGAGAGCCGGCAGGTCTCGGCGTAGAGCTCGCCGTACGTGAGCTGGCGAACGACGCCGTCCTCCGCCTCCCAGATCACCGCGACCGTCGCACGGCGCCGCCCTCGGCATGGCGGTCGAGGCAGTGGGTGGCCAGGTTGATCGTGCCGCCCTCGAACCAGCGACTCCAGGCGATCCCGCGGCTCGCATCGAGGATCGTGTCGAATGGCCGGGAGAATTCGATGTCGAGATCGTCGACGACCGCGCGCCAGAACCATTCGATGTCGCCGATCGAGCGGGCCAGAAGCTCCTGGTAGCCGCCGATGCCGTGCCGTTTCATGAACCGGCCGACGTTGGAGCGCTCGACCAGCGCCAGCGTGGGTTTCCAGACGTAGGAGTCCGGCATCGAACACCCGGTGAAGTGACACGGCCAGGGAAGACGGAAGACGCTGCCAGTCTAGCAGCGGACGAAGGCCAAGAACATGGTGCAGCCGCACTCCGACCGACCGTCGGCCATCCCTTCGTCAATTTGCAATTTCGCAAAACGGTCCTTCCAGGATAAAACTCAAGACGCTAGACTGTTACGTTCATCCCCATAGAAGAGGATCGCGATGATCATTGTACTGAAGCCGCACGCCTCGCCCGAGGTTGTCGACCATGTTCTCGATCGGATCGCGGCCCTGGGTTTCACGCCCCACCTGAGCCAGGGGGTTTCGCGCACGATCATCGGCGTGATCGGCGACGAGGCGAAGCTGCAGGTCGAGCCGTTGCAGGCGATTCCGGGCGTCGAGCAGGTCGTGCCGATCCTGAAGCCGTTCAAGCTCGCCAGCCGCGAGTTTCATCCGGAGGGCTCGGTCTTCGAGATCAAGGGCGTCAAGGTCGGCGGCGGCCACCTGGCGGTGATCGCCGGCCCGTGCGCGATCGAGAGCGAGGCGCTGCTCTTCGAGATCGCCGGGCGGGTTCGCGACGCCGGCGCCAATATCCTGCGCGGCGGCGCGTTCAAGCCCCGCACCAGCCCTTACAGCTTCCAGGGGCTCGGCCGCGACGGGCTCAAGATCCTCCGGGCGGCCGGCGACCGCTTCGGCATGCCGGTCGTGACCGAAGTCATGGACCCTCGCCAGGTCGAGGACGTCGAGCGCTATGCCGACATCCTCCAGATCGGCGCCGGAACATGCAGAACTTCGACCTGCTCAAGGAATGCGGCCGCACCAGGATCCCGATCCTGCTCAAACGCGGCATGAGCGCGACCGTGAAAGACCTGCTCATGTCGGCCGAGTACGTCCTCTCCGAAGGCAACCGCCAGGTGATCCTCTGCGAGCGAGGAATCCGCACCTTCGAGGATTCGACCCGCAATACCCTCGACCTGTCGATCGTGCCCAACATCCAGGGCCAGAGCCACTTGCCGATCATCGTCGACCCCAGCCACGCCACCGGCCGGCCCGACTTGATCCCCGCCATGGCCAGGGCCGCCGTCGCCGCGGGCTGCGACGGAATCCACATCGAGGTCCATTCCTGCCCCGAACGCGCCCTCTCCGACGGCCCGCAGGCCCTCGTTCCCGACCAGTTCGACCGGCTCATGGACGAAATCCGCCAGCTCGCCGAGCTGCTCGGCAAGTCGATCGACGTGTGTAAAGGAGAGCCGCGTGACGTGCGCACCTTGCTGATCGCGGGCAACTGGAAGATGAACCCGGCGGCGCGCGCCGAAGCCGTGGCCCTGGCGGAGGCGGTCAAGGCCGGCGTCGGCCAGGCGACCGGCGTGCGCGTCGTCCTCTGCCCGCCGGCCGTCTTCCTCGGCGAGGTCGACACGGTCCTCGAGGGCTCGCCGATCGGGCTGGGTGCCCAGAACATGCACTGGGAGCCCGGCGGGGCCTACACCGGCGAGCTCTCGGCCGCGATGCTGGTCGATTCCGGCTGCACGCATGTGATCCTGGGCCACAGCGAGCGCCGCCACGGCATGGGCGAGACCGACGCGCAGGTCAATCGCAAGCTCCACGCCGCGCTCGGCCGCGCGGCTGATCCCGATCGTCTGCCTGGGCGAGACCAAGGAACAGCGGCTGAGCGACGAGACCGAGAGCGTCCTGCTCGCCCAGTTGACCGGCTCGCTGGCGGGGCTCTCGCCGGAGCAGATGGCGGGCACCGTGCTGGCCTACGAGCCGGTCTGGGCGATCGGCACCGGGCTGACGGCGACTCCGGAGCAGGCCCAGGCGGCCCATGCATTCATCCGCGGCTGGCTCGGTCAGCAGTTCGGCGAGGCGACCGCGGCCCGAGTGATTGTCCAGTACGGAGGGAGCGTCAAGCCGGACAACGCCGCGCGAGCTCCTGGCCTGCCCCGACATCGACGGGGCCTTGGTCGGCGGCGCCAGCCTGAAGGCGAGCGACTTCCTGGCGATATTTCGGGCGGGACAGGACGTGACCCCGCGCAAGACGGCATGACTCGAAAACGTGGAAGGGTACATCTCGTGGACTACCTCCTCGGCTTTCTCAACGTCGTGATCGTCATCCTGACGCTCTTTCTGATCGTCATCATCCTGATCCAGCGCGGCAAGGGAGGAGGGCTGGCCGGCGCCTTCGGCGGCATGGGCGGCTCGAGCGCCTTCGGCGCCAGGACGGGCGACGTCTTCACCAAGGTCACCGTCGGCGTCGCCATCGCCTGGATCTTGCTCTCGATGCTGATGGTCGTCCTCACCAACCGCAAGCCCGCGTCCGCCTGGAACGATGCTCCGGCCGTCGGTCGTCGAAGGACGCTCGAGCTCGTCGGCGGCAAGTCGAAGACGCAAGTCGAAGCCGAGCGATCGGATCGACCCCGCGCCGCGAACGACCGGCTCGCGAGCCCGCTCCGAGCCTGCCGACGATGCTCCCGAGCTGCCGGATACCGATCCCGGCACCGCTCGCCGAAGCCGATGAGCAAGGCTGGCGGCATCCCCGAAGCTGCGGCGGACCGCCGGTGCTCGACGATCGCGCCCGGTCGATCAGGCCGCGTCCGTGAGATCACCGGCCGATCACGTCGCCACCGATGTGAGGCTGCCTTGCTTCTGAGCATGACCGGATTCGGAGAGGCCCGGCTTCAGAATCCGCGATGGACGATCGTGGTCGAGGTGCGAACCGTCAACAATCGGCACTTCAAGCTGAGCGCCAAGATCAGCGAGTCGCACGCGATGATCGAGCCCGCCCTCGAACAGCTCGTTCGCGAGAAGGTCCGGCGCGGGACGGTCCAGGTCAACCTGCGGATCGAACGGCCGCGCCGGCCCGAGGACTACCGGTTGAACCTGACGGCCCTGGCCAGTTATCGCGATCAGCTCAAGAGCCTGCACGGGTTCTGACGAGCGCGTCGGTCGACGTCTCGCGAGCTGCTGGCTCTTGCCGGGAGTCGTCGAGGACGTCGTCGAGCCGACGCTGGAATCCCCGACCGAGGACTGGCCCGAGATCGCCGGGTCGTCGGCGCAGGCGCTCGCGAAGCTCGAAGCCAGCCGCGCCGCAGGAAGGCAAGGCGATGGCCGCCGAGCTGAGCGCGCTCGGCCGCGGCATCCGCGACCAGTTGAGCGCGATCGCCGAGCGCGGCCCGCAGGTCGTCCAGAACCTGCAAACGCGGCTCTGCGAGCGGGTCCAGGCGCTCGTGCAAGAACACGGCGTGACGGTCGAGCCCAAGGACCTGGCGCAGAGAGGTCGCGATCCTGGCCGACCGCTGCGACATCAGCGAAGAGATCGTCCGGCTGCGGGCCCACCTGAGCCAGTTCTCACGAGATCATCGACGAGCCCGAGAGTCGGGCCGGAAGCTCGAGTTCGTGGCCAGGAAATCGGCCGCGAGATCAACACGATCGGCTCGAAGGCGAGCGACGTGCAGATCAGCCGCTCGGTCGTGGAGGTGAAGGCTCTTCTGGAAAAGATTCGCGAGCTGGTCCAAAATGTCGAATGACGGGGACGAATGGGCGAACTTGCCGGGACGGCTGATCGTGATCTCCGGTCCTTCGGGATCGGGCAAGAGCACGCTGGCGCAGCGCTTGCTCGCGCTGCCCGACCTGCGCCTGAAAGTCTCGATCTCGGCGACGACTCGCCCGCCGCGGCCGGGCGAACAGCCCGGCCGCGATTACTTCTTTCTGACCACGAGCAATTCGAGCGAATGCGCGGCGAGCTGCTCGAGTCGGCCCAGGTCCACGGCCACTATTACGGCACGCCCGCAGAGCCGGTGCGCCAGGCGATGGCCGAGGGAATCTGCGTGCTGCTGGTGATCGACGTCCAGGGAGGCTTCAGGTGCGGAGAACGAGTTCCCGGTGCCCTGCTGATCTTCGTCCAGCCTCCCAGCCTCGAGGTCCTGGAGGCCCGCCTGCGTGCACGGGGAACCGACGACGAGCCGACGATCGAGCGCCGGCTCGCCGAGCGCGCGTCGCGAGCTCGAGCTCGCGGCGGCTTATGATGTCCATGTGATCAACGACGACCTCGAACGGGCCGTCGACGAGCTCGCCGCGATCTTGACTCGAAACGGGTGTGGAGCGAGGAACGACCATGATTGATGAGCTGAAGGAAGAAGAGATCGTCAACAAGGTCGGGGGCCGCTTCAAGCTCTCGACCTTGATCCAGAAGCGGATGATCGCGCTGAACCAGGGCGCCCGCGCCTTGGTCGACGTGCGCGGCGTCGACCGGATGACGATCGTGATCCAGGAGATCATCCAGGAGAAGATCTACCTGGACCTGTCGGGCAAGCTGCAGACCGTCGAGCCGACCGAGGAGCTCGGCGACCAACGGCGAAACCGTCGATCTTACCCAACCGGGAGATTGAATAGAGCCCGCCGCGACGCTCGTGCTTCTGGTCGCTGGAATCCGCAAGGCCCCCGGATCGCCGGCCGATCAATAGGTGGAAGCTGCGCCGCTCCCGACCGAGTTCGGGATCGGGTCTGCAGTCGCATGAACACCGGTGACGTCGGCGCTCCGAGGGGGTTCCATGTCCGTACGCCAGCGAGTCTTGCAGTCAGCCCCGCTTATTGCCTTCGCCCTGGCGATCGTGTTCCTGGGCCTGAGCCTGGGCGGATACGACCCCGCCGATCCCCCGGGCTGGGGCGCCGAGCCGGTCAATCAGCCCGCCGCCAATCCCTGCGGCCCCGTCGGCGCCTTCTTCGCCCATGTCCTGTTCATCACGTCTGGGCTGGTCGTCGTGGCTGCTGCTGCTGGGCCTCGCCGTCGTCAATCTCCTCTTGATCGCCGCCGGCCCGTGCCCGACCGGCTCGGGCCCGGCGATCGGGTTTCGTGCTCGTCCTGATCGTGGCGGCCGGCTTCATCCACAGGCTCGCTCCGGGCTCGACGCCCAGCCCGACCGTCGGCAGCGGAGGCTACATCGGGGCGATCGTCGCGATCTTCCTCGAAGCTTCACTTCGGCCTCGCCGGCATGATCCTGATCCTGGCCGCGATCGGGCTTTTCGGCCTGGCGCTTTGCCACGACGTCCTTTTCTTCTGGCCGGTCCAGGAGCTGCGCGGCTGGATCGTCGAATCGATGGCGGCGCGAGCCGGCGAGCCACCGCGGCGTCATCGCGCCGGCGCGACGGTCGATGGTGCGTGCCGATCCGGGCGACTGGGATCGACCGCGAGCTTCGCGCCGGCGCCTGCCGCCACCGCGGCAGCCTCGTTGCATCCGGCCGATTCCGCGTCGACGAGCGCGCGACCGGCGCCGCGCAGGCTCTCGCTCGCCGGCGACCGGCATCCTCGCAGCCGCGTCGCATCGGCGACGGCGATCTCGCCGCCTGGCCCCGGTTCAGCCCGGCTCGCCGTTCGAGCTGCCGCCGATCGAGATGCTCGAGCCGGCGACGTCCGTTCCCGATCCAGGAGCACGAGGCCAAGGTCAACGCCCGGGCCATGCTGCTGGAGCGGACGCTGCTCGATTTCGGCTACCAGGTCCGCGTCGTCCAGATCGATACCGGCCCGGTGATCACCCAGTTCGAGATCGAGCTCGAGGCCGGGCTGCGGGTCTCGAAGATCATGAGCCTGGCCGACGACCTGGCGATCGCCCTGGCGGTGCCCAGCGTGCGCATCGTGGCGCCGATTCCCGGGCAAGACGACCGTCGGCATCGAAGTGCCCAACGACCACCGCAACATGGTCCGGCTGGGCGAGGTGATGGCCGGCGTCGCCGAGCGGTCGCAAGGAATGCCGCATCCCGCTGTTCCTGGGCAAGGACGTCAAGGGCCAGCCGCTCGGTCTTCGACCTGGCCGAGATGCCGCACCTTCTGATGGCCGGCCGCACCGGCACCGGCAAGTCGGTCTGCTTGAACGCCATGATCCTCTCGATCCTGATGACCAAGCGGCCCGACGAGGTGAAGATGATCCTGATCGACCCCAAGAAGGTCGAGCTCTCGCAGTACAAGCGGATCCCGCACCTGATGCACCCGGTCGTCACCGACATGAAGAAGGCCGAGTCGATTCTCGCCTGGGCCTGCGAGAAGATGGACGAGCGCTACGAGTTCCTCCGCCGCGCCGAGGTGCGGAACATCCAGGCCTACAACAAGCTTGGCGCCGAGGAGATCTACGCGCGGCTCGCAGCCCGAGGACGACGAAGAGCGCAAGCGCATCCCGACCTACATGCCCTACATCGTGATCATCGCCGACGAGCTGGCCGAGATCATGATGACGGCCGAGAAGGAGGTCGAGCAGCACATCGTCCGGCTGGCGCAGCTCGCCCGTGCCGTCGGCATGCATCTGATCCTGGCCACGCAGAAGCCCGTGGTCGACGTCGTCACCGGCCTGATCAAGGGCAACCTGCCGGCGCGGATCGCGTTTCAGGTGACCAACCGCAGCGACTCGCGCGTCGTGCTCGACGAGATGGGCGCCGAGCGGCTGCTGGGCAACGGCGACATGCTGTTCCTGATTCCGGGCACGTCGCACATCATCCGCGCCCAGGGAACGTTTGTCTCCGACCTGGAAGTCAACCGCATCTGCCAGTACCTCGAGCGCTACCCCGTCGAGTTCAGCCGCGAGCTGCTGCAGATTCAGGTCGCCGGCGGACCGGGCGGCAAGGACCGCGGGGCTGCGCTCAAGGATCGCGACGAGCTCTACGAGCCGGCGATCGAGATCGTCATCCGCGAAGGACGCGGCTCGTGCTCGCTCTTGCAGCGGGCGCTCGGAATCGGCTACGGCCGGGCGGCCCGGCTCATCGACTTCATGGCCGAAGACGGCATCGTCGGCGAGTTCAAGAGCGGCTCGGCCCGCGAGGTCCTCTACACCTGGGAAGAATGGGAAGCCCTCAAGAACGGCGGCGAAGGCAAGGGCGACGCGGCCGCGTGATCGCGCCGATGTGCTAAGTCCGTCGCTTGACTGGTCACGGCGGCGAAATCCTTTTGGCCGGCAAAATCATCACCCGCGACGTGATTGCGCTCCTTCAGGCGACGCCCGCCGCTGGCTCACACGGTGGCCGGGAGTTCGCGGCACGCGCAGGCGACCTGGATGCGCCGCCGTCCAAACGAAAGGCCCGGTCTCATGATCCGGCGCGAGCGTTTCCATCGGGTCGTGTTTGTCGCGGCGGGGATTTACAACATTCTTTGGGGGCTGTGGTCGGCCACCCAACCGCAGTGGCTCTTCCGAATGGCCGGGCTTCCGCCGGCCAATCACCCGGCCATCTTCGCGTGTCTCGCGATGGTGATCGGGCTGTATGGGATCCTCTACCTCGAGGTGGCTCGGGCTCCAAAGTCAGGCTGGCTGATCGCCGCCGTTGGTCTCGCGGGCAAGATCCTGGGTCCCATTGGCCTCTTGACCCTGATCGTTCGCGGGGATTGGCCGCCGGCGACGCTCGTCCTCTGCCTCACGAATGATTTCCTCTGGTGGCTGCCGTTCGGCCTTTTTCTTCGAGACTCGTGGCCGTCGTACCGGGCTAGCTGGACAGCCGGCCCCGTCAATCATTCGGCCGGATGACGCGAGCGCGAGACCGGGCCCGCACGCACGGTCCCGAATCGGAGCCAGTCGGCGGCGACTCGCCAAATCGGAGGGTATCCTTGCTGTGTTTCCTCTCGGACGGGGTGATGTTTCATGCATCAGAGCATGCTGGCGACGGCCAACTCACTCTGCGCAGCCTTCGGATTGATCGCCGGCTTCTTGACTCGCGCCGCTCGGGCGAGCTGCTCCAGGCGAGTCTCGAGCAGGCATGACAAAGTCGGGAGGTGCCGAATTGAAAAAGATGTTTGCCTGATGCAGAATTCACCGTAGCTGATCTGGATCCTCCCCGCCGTAAGGTCTCGATCCGCGAGGATAATACCACCGTGAACGAAACTTCCGCGCACTTCAGAACCGTCTGCCCGAGCTGCCTGGCCAGCTTGAAGATCAACCGCAATCACATTGGACAGGAAGTCACCTGCAAACATTGCTCTCACACGTTTCGCGCCGAGCCGTCGAATCCGTCGGCCGCGATCGGTTCCAGCGACAACCGGCCTGCCCTGCCGACCCAGTCGGACCCGACTTCCGAGCGCGTACCCGTGCCCTGCCCGAATTGTCACGCGACCTTGAGTGTTCGGCGCTCCTACTACGGCAGTCAGGTGCAATGCAAGAACTGCGGCGACGTTTTTCTCTTTTGTCCCCCTGCGCTGGCTCAGCCCGAGCGAGCGGAGCGTCGTTCGAATGGGCTGACGGCGCCGGGCTCTTCGCTCGAGCTGAAGCAGGAAAACGCTCGCATGCCGCTTGAGCCTGCCGCGCCGAGAACGACCAGCTCCTTGCCGATTGGGCCGAGCTTCAAGCGACCCACATTCAACTCGAAGCCGAGCACAACCGGCTCACCGACGAGCACGACGGGCTCGTTGCCAAATGGCGGCTGGAAATCGAGCGCAGCGAGCGACTGAAGGCGGAGCTCGACAGTTTGAAGGCAGGCGAGCTTCTGGACGCGCCGGAGGAGCTCCGCAGGATGGCGGAAGAGCTCGAGACGCTGCGAAACGACGTCGAGCACCAGAACGCGCAGCTCGATGCGAGTCGCGCCGAGCGCGACGCGCTCGGAAAGCAGGTCAAGCAGCGTGATAATGATGTCAAGGCTGCCCGTGCCGAACGCGACGCGCTCGGCAAGCAGCTCAAGAAGAGTGACGACGAACTCAGATCCGCCCGCGCTCTGGGCGATTCGCTGAGCTCAGAGCTCCAGACACGCGACGACGATCTCAAGGCCGCTCGTGTTGAATGCGACTCGCTCTCCAGCCAGCTGAAAGCGCGTGACGACGATCACCAGGCCGCCCGCCTTGAATGCGACTCGCTGGCAAGTCAGCTCAAAGGCCGAGATGACGACCACAACGCCGCCCGCCTTGAATGCGAATCACTGGCAAGCCAGCTCAAGCAGCGCGACGACGACCACCAGGCCGCTCGACTGGAATGCGACTCGCTCGCGAGTCGGCTCAAAGAGCGCGACGAAGACCACAAGACCGCTCGCCTGGAATGCGAATCACTCGCGAGTCAGCTCAAAGAGCGCGACGAAGACCACAAGGCCGCTCGCGTGGAATGCGAATCACTCGCGAGTCAGCTCAAGGCGCGGGATGGCGATCACGCTGCCGTTGGTGCCGAACGCGACTCGCTCGGGAAGCAACTCAAGAAACGCGATGCCGAGCTATCGGCCGCCCGCGGAATGCGACTCACTGGGGAAGCAGCTCAAACAGCGTGATAAAGATCTCAAAGCCGTCCAACTTGAATGCAACGCGCTCGGGAATCAACTCAAGCAGCGTGATGACGACCTGATAACGGTGCGCGCGGCATCCGATTCATTGGGCGTCCAACGTGAGGGGCTCGAAAAGGATCTCAGGGACGCTCGCATGGAATGCGCCGCGCTCGAGAGCCAGCTCGAGCGGCGCGAGAACGATCTCAAAACCGCCCGCTCTGAGTGCGACTCGCTCGGCAAACAACTCAAGCAGCGCGACCTTGATCTCGCGACGGCTCGCGCGGAATGCGTCTCCATCGGCCAACAACTCAAGCAGCATGAGGACGATCTCAAAGCCGCACGTGAAGAGCACGGCAGCTTGAGCATCACACGGCAGGAAGCGCTCAAAGAGATCGAGCAACTGCGTGCGGCGCTCGACGATCGAGATCGAGAGCTGCAGAAGCTCGATGAAACGCTACGCGCCGAGGTCGACCGGTTACGTGATTCCCTCGAGCAGGCCGAGAACGCGCACCCGCGACGACCTGGCCCGGCTGAGCGAGCAGCGACGCCACGCGGAAGAGCAGGCGAGCGAGATCGCCGCGCTTCGCGACGACACGCAGCACCAGGGCGAGCAGGTCGAGAGTCTCGCCGGGACCTCGAGCAGGCCGAGCAGGCGCAGAGCGAGGCACATGAAAAGCTCACGGCTGACCTGACCGCACTCAGCGAGCAGCATGGCCTCCTTCGCGAGCAACACACTGCGGCCGAAGCGTCGAGCGCGCTCCACCGCCGCCGGAATCAGAAGCTTCTCGTGGTTCAAGATCGGCTCAAATTGGATTATCAGGCGCTGGTCGACTCGGCGCGGCTGCAAATGGAGCAATGGTCGGCGCAGGCTGCGCGAGCTGCACGCCCATGCCGATGAAACCGACATTCCGGACGACCCGATCCCGTTCGAAACTCCCGGCAGCGCGGGCGCCCCGTGCGTCGCAAGAAGACGAGCCGCGGGCCGGTCGAACGCAAGTCGAAGATCTCGAGAAACAGCTCGTCGACGCCGCACGCGTGAATCGTGAGATCCTCGACGTGCTGGAAGGGCTCGGAATCGACTACAAGCCGATGAAAGTCGAAAAAACTCTGAGTCACTGAGGGACTCGCAGCATCGACGCGGCCAGCTCGCGACGCTCGAGACGGCGTCGTCCGCGGGAGAAGCGTGTGTTCGGCGCTCGATCACGCCACTGGTCGTGAAGGTGATGGGGCGACGACATGGTTCAGCGCGCGGGCCGTCCAGATCTTGCCGTCGAAGCGAGGTCGTTGACCGACGCGAAATCGATCGCGAACCGGTCGAAGTCGGACGGGTGCGAAGCCCGCGAGCAGGCTGGTGAGGGCGACGCGGATGACGACGCCGTGCGCGACGACGATGATCGTCTGGTCCCGATGCCGCGCCGCCAGCTCTTGCAGGATCGGGCACGACGCGCCGGCGAACGTCGGCGTACGATTCGCCGCCTTCGTGCGTGTGGTCGAGATCGCCGGCGATCCAGCGCGTTCTTGCTCGCGGCATAGACCGCCCATCCTTCTTCGCGAGAAAGGCCGCTCAGGGGCCCGATCCGGCGCTCGTGCAGCGCGGCGATCGGGATCGGATACGAGCTTGCAGGCGCGTGCGATCGGCAGGGCGGTGTCGACGGCCCGGCGCATCGCCGAGCTGTAGACCGCGGCGGCCCCGGTGCTCTTCAAGGATTCGCCGAGCAGCTCGGCCTGCCGTGGCCCCGGCTCGCTCAAGCCGATGTCGGACTCGGCTCCGTGAAATCGGTCGGGGGCCGCGGTCTCGGCGTGGCGCGCCAGCAGCAAGCGTGTACCCTGCAATGGCTTGCTCCTTGCCTTGAGTGCCCGAAAATGGTGGAGTAGCTAGCCGGTTCACGGATCGAGCGGAGGCCAGTTCACCGGCAGAAGATTCGCGAGGCCGGCGCTTGACCTGTCGACCGACGCGGTGCACGCTTTGGCGCCGGACTCGAGCAATTCACCGGCGTCTGTCGACCGTTCTCGGACCGTTGCCATCGCGTTAGAGGATTCCAGATCGTGGAAGAACGTCATCGGTATCGCTCGATCATCCTGTTCGGAATGCCGGGCAGCGGCAAGGGGACGCAGGGGGCCGTGCTCGGCCAGCTTCCCGACCTGGTCCACATCTCGATGGGCGACGTCTTCCGCAAGATCCCCCGAACCGGCAAGTTCGGCCGCGAGATCGAGCAGTACACCTCGCAGGGGCTGATGGTTCCCGACGACCTGACGGTGCGGATCTTCGAGCGGCACCTGAACATCCTCGAGATGCAGGAGCTGGTCATCCCCGAGCAGCACACCTTGATCCTGGACGGGCTGCCCCGGAATTACGCCCAGGCCGAGCGGCTCGACGGCTTCATCGACGTGATCCAGATCTTCCACCTCAAGATCAACGACACGGCCAAGGCCATCGAGCGGCTGCGGGCGCGGGCCTTGCGCGAAAACCGGCTCGACGACATGAGCGAAGAGGTGATCCGCCGCCGGCTCCAGACCTATTATGACGAGACCTTCAAGACGCTGAGCTTCTATCCCGACCGAGCTGATCTTCGACGTCGACGCCGGCCGACGCGTGATCGACGTGCTCTGCGACATCGCCAACCGCCTCGCCGCAGATCAAGAAGCTCTGAGTCGGACGCGCGACCGCGGTCAGTTCCTTCGCATCCGATGGAGCATACCAGGACATGTCGGCCCCCGCATCCTCCGCTGCCGAGTCGCCCCGCGAGCCGGGCGATCCGGGCACGACGGCGTTTCAGCCCTACGTGCCCGACAAGGCCGAGTTGCCCGAGCTGACGTTTTCGGCCGTGGTCCTGGGCTCGCTGCTGGGCATCGTCTTCGGCGCTTCGTCGCTCTACCTGTTCCTCAAGGTCGGGATGACGGTCTCGGCCTCGATTCCGGTGGCCGTGCTGGCGATCACGATCTTCCGCGGGCTGTCGCGGGCCTTCGGCATCCGCCGGGCGACGATCCTGGAGAACAACGTCGTGCAGACGGCGGGCTCGGCCGGCGAATCGATCGCCTTCGGCGTCGGCGCCGCGATGCCGGCCCTGATGCTCCTGGGCTACGAGCTCGAGTGGACGCGGGTGATGCTGGTGGCCGTGCTGGGGGGACTGCTCGGAATCCTGATGATGATCCCGCTGCGGCGGGCGTTCATCGTCAAGCAGCACGGCGTGCTCCCCTACCCCGAAGGAACGGCCTGCGCCAAGGTCTTGATCGTCGGCGAACAGGGCGGGTCGAACGCCCGGACCGTCTTCCTGGGCTTCGGCGTCGGGTTTCATCTACCAGATCCTGATGCAGGCGCTCAAGTTCTGGTCCGAGCGAATGGCAGAAGGCGATCAGCGGCATCACCGGGCTACAACAAGGCCGTCGTCTCGCTCGAGCCGTCGCCGATGCTCCTGGGCGTCGGCTACATCATCGGGCCGCGGATCGCCTCGGTGATGGTCGCCGGCGGCATCACGACGGCGCTCTTGCTCGTGCCGATGATCGCCTACTTCGGCGACGGGCTGCCCGGCGTGCTGGCCCCCGGTCCAGCAGCAGCGAATCGCCGAGATGGAGCCCGGCGCGATCGCCGGGACAGTACGGCCGCTACATCGGCGCCGGCGCGGTGGCGGCCGGCGGCATCCTGAGCATGCTCAACGCCTTGCCGCTCATCATCGCCTCGGTGACCGGCAGCCTGCGCGACCTGCGGTCGGGCAAGCAGAGCGATCGACGGGCGGCGTGCCCCGCACCGAGCGCGACCTGCCGATGTCCGTGGTCTCCTCGGCTCGCTCGGGCTGGTGCTGGTGATCGCCGCGTCGCATCTGATCCCCACCGACTTGCCGGGCCGGCTGATCGGCGGCGGTCATGATCGTGTTGTTCGGGTTCCTGTTCGTCACGGTCAGCTCGCGAATCACCGGCGTGATCGGCTCGTCGTCCAACCCGATCTCGGGCATGACGATCGCCACGCTGCTGCTGATCTGCCTGATCTTCGTCGTTGCTGGGCTGGGTCGGGCCGGAATACCGCCTGACGGCGCTCTCGATCGCGGGCGTCGTCTGCATCGCCTCGTCCAACGGCGGCACGACCTCGCAAGACCTGAAGACCGGCTTCCTGGTCGGCGCGACGCCCTGGAAGCAGCAGGTCGCGATCCTGGTCGGCGCCTTGATCTCGGCGCTGGTCATGGGCGGCACGCTTGCACGCTCTGAACACGGCGTACACGACCGCATCACCGACGACCCCGCTGATCTGCCCACGCGTCAAGGCGCCGGCCGACGAGCTCAAGGGGACCGAGATCGGCAAGGATGGAAAGTCCTATCGCGTCTGGTGGGTGTCAATCCGCGGCCGGGCGTGCAGCCGGGCAAGTACCTGGTCGACGAATCGCTGGCCAGGCCGCGAGTATCTGATCGATCCCGGCATCGGCGGCCGGATGACCAAGACCGACGAACGGGGACGCCGATCCAGAAGTTCAACCCGCCGCAGCCCCGGCTCTTCGCCACCTTGATCGAGGGGATCATGGCGCGAGACCTGCCCTGGGGGCTGGTCATCCTCGGGGCGGTGCTGGCGATCGTGATGCAACTGTGCGGCGTGTCGGCGCTGGCGTTCGCCGTCGGCGTCTATCTGCCGCTTTCGACCACGCTGCCGATCTTCGTCGGGGGCATGCTCCGCAAGGCTGGTCGACCGCGCTCGCGGATTCACGCCCGAAGAGGCCGAGACGAGCCCCGGCACCTTGATGTCGACCGGCCTGATCGCCGGCGGCTCGCTCGCCGGCATCATCATCGCGTTCCTGGTCGTCTTTGAAGACTTCGAGCAAGAAGATCGATTTCTCCTCGCACGGCCCGGCGGCGAAGCCACCGACATCTGGTCGGCCCTGGGCGCCTTCGTGCGTGATGGTGGCGACGCTCCTGGCCGTGGCCATGCTCGGCCGGCGGCCGATTGCAGACGGCCCCGAGGAAGGCGACGCGCGCTCGGCTCGGCGAAATCGGCGGTGATTGAGAATGCCGTGGGTCGTCCGTCCGGATGATCCAGCCGCCACGAGGACCCGCCTTGGTCGCAGATTTCTCGCACGTGATCGGCCTGTTCCTGGCCGCGTCCGCCGTCGCGATCCTGATCGATCCCGAGCGGGCGCCCGTCCTGCTTTGCATCGCCTTCGTGCTTGCGATTCGCCCTCTGGCGCCTGCGCCTGGACTCGGCGCGCGGGACCGCGCTGCGGCCGGCGCTGGTCTGGGTGGCAATCTCGATGGCGCTGCTCGGCCATCGCCCAGGCCGTCGCCGTTGTCGAGCCGCTCGCCGACGGGCGGCCGGCCGCGGGGCGACTCACCTATCTCGCGGTGCTCGCGCTCCTGGCCGCACTTGTCTCGGTGCTCAACGCGCGGGTCCCGGGCGAGAGGGTTTGGGCTGGATTGATGGTGTTGCTCGTGCTGGTGTTCTTGATTCCCTGGCTGGAGGACCAGACGCGACTCCGACGTGCCCAGGGGCTCGCGCCGCTTCACCTCGACGCTCCCTGGACGATCTTTTACGGACTGCTCGTGCTGGTCGGCGTCACGCAATTATCTGCCGACGCGGTTCGGCGTCGCGGCGATCGCGCTGGCAGTCGTTTTCATGCTGGAGTACCTCGGTTTGACGCGGTCGGACTGGCCGCCCCAGCGGCGGGCCGTCCTCTGGTCGTGGGTCGCGTGGGCGATTGGCCTGAGCCTGGCTCGCGCGCTCGGCGCCGTACGGGCGCCACGGGCCGGCTCGCCTTGCGAGCGGCTCTGGTTCTGGTTTCGCGACCACTGGGGGGTCGTCTGGGCACTGCGGGTGGTGGAGCGGTTCAACCGCTCGGCCGAGCTCGCGCGATGGCCGGTCCGATTGACCTGGTTTGGCCTGACGCCGGTGGCTCCCAGTGCGGCCGAGACGACCTCGCCCGACGAAGCCGAGGTCGAGGCGACGTTTCGGGGGCTCATCCGCCGGTTTGCGCAACCGTGGCGCCTCGACGAGGCCGCGCAGCCGCCGGCCTCCTGCCCGCAGCCGTTGCCATGATGCGGGCTCGTTCACGCCGGGGCAACTGGTTCACGGTCGAACGGAATCCCCATCAAGTTCGCGGCGGTTCAGTCGCTCGGAAGATTGCTGAATAATCCGCCCAGCTCGGCCTCGTAGTGCCTCCAACGACCTACGGATCGGTCGTGAACCGGCTGGCGAACCTGCACCAGGCTGGCCGTACGCACCGGGCGGCTGCTACGGTGAAACTCCAGGCACGCCGGCTCCCATTCCAGGCCGCACAGGGAGACGAGCCGGCGTGCGACGGTCTCGAGATCCCTCACCGTTTCCTCGTAGTCGACGTCGTGGATGGGCACCGGCAGGGTCGCGCGCCAGTGGTCCATCAGCCGGCGGTACTGCGCGAAGCGCGACGCAATCAGAGTGAGGTCGGACGGCCAGGACATGGTGCGGAAGTCGGTCATCCAGCACGAAAGGGCGACGTCCCGCAGGTCGCGCCGGCAGTGAATGAATACCGCGTGCGGGAACAGTGTGGCCAGCAGTCCGAGGTACATGATGATTGTCCGGCATCTTGTCGATCACACGTTCCGCACGCTTGTCTGGCAGCCAGTCGAGATACTGGTCGGCCAGGTATCGTATCGAGTCGGCGCCGAGGTGCGGCATGCATTCCATCGGATGGAGATCGCGACCGATGCGCGGGGAATGGCTTCAAACGACTGCCGGCCAAACATCAGCTCGCCGGCCCCATGAACGCGGGAGTGACTGGCCAGCACCTGCTCGATCAGCGTCGTGCCGGATCGCGGCAGGCCGAAGACGAAGACGATCCGGCGCGACGGCGAGCCCAGCCCGGCGGTCCGGTCGAAAAACTCGGGCGTGAACAGCCTCAGCATATTGTCGACGAAGCGTTCATGCTCCGCGGGCACGTAGTCGAAACGGCCGCGCCTCGACTCGAGGGTCAGAGCGTTGGCATCGCGGAAGGCTGGAGCCGCCCTGGCGTATTCGCCATGTGCGTCGAGCACGTTGCCCAGGGCAAAGAGCAGCCGGCCGCGCGGCTCGGCGCCGAGCTTGGGATCGGCCGCGGCTTGTTCGAGCTTGGCGAGGTCGGCCGAGGGTAATCTGGCTCCCAGAAGTGTCGCCAGCCGGGCCAGCGGGAGCAAGAACCCCGGCTCGAGGCGCAGTGCGAGCCGATACGCCGCTTCGGCCTGTGCCATCTCGCCGCGCTCTTCGTGTAACCCGCCCAGGTAGTTCTGCACCGCGCCCGAGCCCGGTCGCAAGCGAAAGGCCGTCTGAAACTGCTCGGCCGCCTCGTCGAGCCGGCCTTCCTCCTGAAGCGCCCAGCCGAGCGACAGATGCAGGACCGGCTTTGCGTCTGTCGTCAAGAGCAAGCGCGCGCTCGTAACACGCGATGGCTTCGGCAAACTCGCTGCCGCTCGAGCTGAAGATCGCCAAGCGTCTCGGGAAAGGATGCGTCCGCCGGCTCCAGCGCGATCGCACGCTTGAGGCAGTCGACCGCGTCTGCGTATCGGCCTTCCGGTGCGAGAGTCTGTCCGAGGTGCGCATGAGCCTTGGCGAGACCTGGATCCAGCCGCACGGCCTCTCTGTAAGCCGCTCGAGCGTCGGCGTGGCGGCCAAGCTCGCCCAGCACGTTACCCAGGTTGTTGTGCAAGGCGGCGATGCCCGGTTGCCGCCGCACTGCGTCCTGACAGTACGGCAGCGCTTCCGCCGCTTGGCCCCGTTCCAGCAGCAACTGGCCGAGGTTGGAGAGCGCAGGTGCGTGGCTTGGGTCCAGCTTGACGGCCAGGCGGAAATGCGCCAGTGCCTTTGCGGTCAGGCCGAGCTCGCGCAGCACGTTGCCCAGGTTATTGTGCGCGACCGCGAAGTCTGGGCGTAGCTGAATCGCGCGGCGGTATTGATCGGCGGCTTCCTCGCGCCGCCCCAGGCCCTGGAGCGCGAGCCCGAGGTTTCCGAGCGCTTCGGGAAAGTCAGGCGAGAGGCTGAGTGCCGCGCGGCAGCAGCCCACGGCTCGCTCGAACTGGCCTGATGCGCGATACGCCTCGGCCAGATTGGCATGATAGGCCGCCACGTTGGGCCGTAGCGCCACGGCCCGGCCGATGAGCGTGATGGCCCGCGCATGGTCCCCTTGCTGGTGATGCAGCACCCCCAGCAGGTGCAAGGCTTCGTGGTTGGCAGGGTCGCGCGCGAGGAGCTGTTCGTATAACACCGCCGCACCGCCGAGATTCCCCGACTGATGCATCCCGAGCGCAGCCGCTAGATCCTTTTGCATGCGACGGAAATGCCCCCTGCCGAAACGACGGGCTCGAGACTCCCCGAACGTCACCACATTATAACCGCCCGGTGAGCCAACGATGACCCGCGAACTGACGATTCGAGAGCGGGATCGGCGGGCCGGCTCCGCTCCGCTCGTTTCGAGCGCCGCCCCGTGCTTGGCCCGATCGGACCGCACGACTATGCTGAAATCACCAGCTCCCTGCGGCGTCCTGATGGGCTGTCTCACAGGTTCTACCACGGGAAATCGCACCAATGAATCCAGGTACGACTCGGCGCCGTTTTCTCGAGCTCACCGGGGCCGCGGCCGGGATGAGCGGTCTGACCGTCGCTGCCGCGCCCAACCGTCGGGCTGCGGAATTCATTCTGCCGCAAGGCCCGGCCACCGCCCGGCCCAAGATTGCGGCGCTCGCGACGGTGTACTCCTACCTGTCGCACGCGTATCACATCGTGGGACGCTTCCTCGACGGGTTCGTCGTCCACGATGGAAATGGCTTGCACAAGCCGCAGTTCGAGGTCGCCAGCCTGTTCATCGAGCAGACGCCCGCGCCGGCGGACCTCGGACGTGAGCAAGCGCGTCGGCACGGCGTGCGGCTGTGTCCCACGATCGCCGACGCACTGACCCTGGGAACAGGCAAGCTCGCGGTGGACGCCGTGCTCTTGATCGCCGAGCACGGAACTTATCCCTACAACCAGAAGCTGCAAAAGCTGTATCCGCGCGGGAAGTTCTTTCGCGAGGTCCTCGACGTGTTTCGCTCGTCCGGGCGGGCGGTGCCGGTCTTCATCGACAAACACCTTTCGTACAGCCGGTCCGAAGCGGGCGACATGTTGGCGCAGGCGCAGGCTCAGAGCGTTCCGATCATGGCGGGATCGAGCTTGCCGGTGACGTGGCGGCTGCCACCGCTGGAGATTCCCCTGGGACGACCGTTCAAGGAGGTCGTGGTCGCGTCGCGCGGAGACCTCGAAATCTTCGGGTTCCACGCCCTGGAAACACTCCAGTGCATGGTCGAGCGCCGGCACTTAGGCGGGAAGACGCAGGGCGTGGCCGCCGTGACCTGCCTGGAAGGCGACGCCGTCTGGGAGGCCGGCGACCGGGGCGTGTGGTCGTGGACCTTGGTCGAGCACGCGCTGCGGCGCAGCCACACCCGCAATATCGGCGACATCAAGCAGAACACTCGCGACTATGTGCCCCCGCCGGCGCCGGCGAACGACGCGCCCACCAAGCTGCGGCACCCGATCGCGTTCGTCGTCGAATACGTCGACGGCCTGCGAGCGACGGTCCTGATCTTGAACGGACACGTCGACGACACCACGATCGCGGCGCGCATCGGCGGGCCAGTCGCCGGCGGTGAGTCCATCGTGTCGACGCTGATGTATCTGCCCGCGCCCCCGGCGCCTGCTTCTTCGATCCGCTCGTGCTGCGCATCGAAGACTTCTTTCGCACGCGACAACCCCCCTACCCCGTGCAGCGCACTCTGCTCACCGGCGGGATCCTCGACGTCGCGCTCGAGAGCCGCGTCCGCGATCACCGGCGCATCGAAACACCCGAGCTCACCGCGATCGACTACCGGCCGCCGGACGATTCGGGGTTCATCAAGACGCCACTTGCGAGCGAAGAGGTCAATCGACTCTGAAGCCGCCGATACCCGCTTGCCGCGAGCCGGACTCGCGGAATTGCGAACACCATTGAAACTACGGAGGCCGTCCCGCATGCGCAAACTCCCGGAGTATCCGCTCTGGATCGGGCATGTCGGCGATGCCCGCGATGTTTCCAGGCTGCTCGAGACGGGAATCTCGGCGGTTGTCGACCTGGCACTGAACGAACCGCCGCTCACACTCCCGCGAGAGCTCGTCTATTGCCGGTTCCCCCTGATCGACGGCGCCGGGAATCCTCGGTGGATACTCAGAGCGGCGATTGAGACCGTGGCGTTGCTGTTGCGAACGGGCACGCCCGCGCTCGTCTGCTGCGGAGCGGGCATTAGCCGTTCACCGGCGATCGCGGCCGCCGCCATCGCGGTGGTCCGCGAATGCTCTCCTGCGGACGGGCTGGCGATCGCTGTGCGATCGGGCACGGCGGATATCTCACCGGCGCTGTGGGCGGAGATTCAGGCTGCCCTCGTGTAACGCATCGTCACACCGTGACCTACAGTCTCACTCGTACTTCAAGATCCGCACTTCGTCCGGAAGCGCCTTCTGGATGCCCTGCCTGGCCACCCGGGTCGTTCGGTGCGATGCCATCGGCATGCATACCCCCAATGCGTCGCGACCGTAGCGACGAACAGGGACGTCGCAGCCAGCGCCGGCTCGCCCATGCCCTGCTCGCGCACGGGCAGGACCTCGCGTACGCCGCGATCGACGCTGACGAGAAGAAGCTCGGAGCGAGTGGCAGACTTCCGCTCACCTACGAATTCATCGAGTGAAAGCGAGCGCGGCGAATATGTGATGACCGGCCGGGCGGAGGCAAGGACGTCATGCGACCGCGCTGACGTTTGAGAAAGCCGCGCTCTGCTGTCGGTGGCCTGGTCTTCAGCCCACATGATGTGGATGACCGCGTCGATGACTTCGACCGGGGTGCTGAGTTTCATCTTCTGTATCGCATCGCGATCGCCGCCGTTGGGAAGCGGGTTGGTGCCCGATTTCAAGCTCGAGGGCGCGCCTTGAGCGGGAATTCCCGCCGCCGGTGGCGAATCGGGACGGTCGCCGGCCGGGTCGCGAGCCGGCGGGCCGGACACTCCGTTGGGGTTCTCGCGGTGAAACTGCTGGATCGCCTCGTCGAGTCCGATGACCAAGCGTTGCCAGGGAGCGATGACCGCCGGGGCCGCGCCGGCGACGCTCATGCCCGGCTCCGCCGATTCTGGTTCGTCGTCGCCACCTGGGCTCCCGCGCCGTTCGGACGACAAACCTTGGCCCGCGGAGACGGCCGTCCCCGGCAAGAACGCGGCCACCGCTGTGGCCTCAGTCTCCACCAGCTCGAAGCTGAGCTCCTCTCCCGACGATGAGATCGTGAGCGTCAGCACCGTCGCCACCAGTGGCAGCGACGATTCGTGGAGCGCCACCAGTTGAGCGCCCGGGCTCGATTCCGGCGGCACGGGGCTCGGCGCGACCGTTGACGGCCCGACGCTGAGGGAGAGCGCCACCAGCTCGGCCGACTCGCGGCCGGCCGTGGCCGCGTAGAACTGAACGTTGCCGCCCGTGAGCGCCGAGAACGCCAGGGCCGTTGGATCGGGAAGGTTGGGATTGCTCGTATCCGACAAGAGGCTCAGGCCGTCGGGACCCCCTTGGAAGAGCGCCAGCTCACCATCGCCGGCGTTGCCGACCACCAGGTCGTCGAAGCCAGCACCCGAGTCGAACGCGAACGCCGTCTCGGGATCGACGCCGCCGGAAGCAATCGTGGTGGTTGTCGGCGCGGGGCCGTCGAAGCCCGAGATCAGTGTCAGGTCGTTCGACCCGGCGTTGACCGTCAGCAGGCCGGGCTGGCCGTTGAAGTTGCCGACGACGCTGGTGACCGGGCCCGCTCCGACGCTGAAGGTTGTGGGGCTCGTGTCCTTGAAGAACCCCTGCCCGATGCCCGGCAACAGCTCGACGTCATTCGACTCTTTGTTGGTGACCAGGATGTCCGGGATATCGTCGCCATTGAAGTCGCCGACGACCGTGGACACCGGCCCGGCGCCGCCGGAGCTCAGCCGCGGACCCGCGCTGAAGTGGAACTCACCCTGGTTGAGCAGGATCGACACCTGGTTGGAGCCTTCATCGGCCACCACCAGGTCGGGGAGCTTGCCGGTGAGGCTGGCTACCGTGATCCCAACCGGTTTGGTGCCGACGAAGTAGCCATTCCCGTCATTGACGGCAGCCCCGAACTGGCCGTTGCCCAGCCCGGGGTAGATGAGCACATTGTTGCTGCCGCTGTTGGCAACAATCAGGTCGAGGATGCCATCGTCGTTCAAGTCAGCCAGCTTGACGGCCCCGGGATCGAGCAGCCCGGTGGATTGATTGGCCAAAACGCTCGCATTGCCGGCGCCTGAGTCGACCACAACACGGTCCAGCCCCTGGTCTGCGTAGATGATGTCTTTGGAGCCGTCGCCGGTGAGGTCGGCAACGGCCAGCTCGATGGACTGGTTGGCCTCGTGGTAAGGCTGGAAGCTGCCATCGCCTTTGCCCAGAAGTACGAGGACGTCGCCGAATGCATCGCCGGCCAGGAGGTCAAACTTACCGTTGCCGGTGAGATCGGCGACGGTCAGTCCGTCGGATTCCGGCGGCACTGCGTACGTGGTCGGCGGCAGGAAGCCGCCATGGCCATTGCCGAGGTAGATGCTCAGTCCGTTGGCGGTGAGAACGGCCAGGTCGTCGATTCCATCGCCCGTGAAGTCTGCCACGCGGACGACCTGGGCGGGGCTCGTGGTCTGGATCGCGACCGGGTTGGAGTACCGGCCGTCGCCGAGGCCAGCGATGACGTCCATCGTCTTCGAGCCTGGATTGATCGTCACGAGATCGGTTGGACCGCCGAAGGTAAATGTTCCTGCGGCCAAACCTTTCGTGGCGTCCAGGCTCGTGACCTCGGGCCTGGTGTCGGGATCGATCGCCGACAACCCAGTTCCGGCGCGATAGGGCTCGAGCGGGGTAAAGGTGCCATCGCCACGGTTGCGCAGGATGCTCACCTGGGCGCTCGACTTGTTGGTGACGACCAGATCAAGCGTGCCGCTCCCGGTGGAATCGAGGGCCTGGACGTCGGATACACCCAGGCCGACGGGCAGAGTCGCGGCGGGCAGGAAGGTCGGCGCACCCAGCGGATCGATGGGACCGATGAACCCGACCTTGGCTTTCGAGGTTCCGGCGTAGACGGAGAGGGAGCCGTCGCCGGCGTTGCGGACGACCAGGTCGGTCACGCCATGGCCGCTCAGGTCGGCCGCGATGATCTGCGCCGGGAGCGCACCGGTGGTGAGCGATCCGCTCAGCCGGACGAAAACATTATCTCGGTAAGCGTAAAACGAGATGGCGTTGTTCTTGGCGTCGACGCTGGCGAGGACCGGGCCTTGATCGGTGTTCGGGAGCCAGACAATGTCGTGCGAGGTAAAGGGATTCGAGCCGTCGGGCAGCGGAGGGTTGACCGTGACGGGCGGCTCAAAGGTACCAGGCTGCCCAGGGATGCCCCGGCGATAGACGATGGCTCCCGCCCCATCGACGACCAACACATCGTCGGCGCCGTCGCCGTTGACGTCGGCCACCAGAGGCGTAGCGTGGGGGGTCGCGGCGAACTGGCCGGGATCTTTGAACGCGCCTGCGCCGTTGCCCAGCAGCACTGACAAAGTGTCGGAGCCGGCGTTAACGACGGCGAGATCGGTCCGGCCGTCGCCGTCGAAGTCGCCTGTCGCGATCGCCTCTGCGAAGTTCTGCACCGAAAAATCCTGCCCACCTTCTGTAGACGCCGCCGCCGAGTACTCTCCCGAGAGCTGGAAGGTGCCGTCGCCGTTGCCTAAGAGCACCGACTCTTCGCCCAGATCGGTCAGTGTGAGGGTGTCGAAGTTGTAGCCTGCCACGGCGAGGTCAACGTGGCCGTCGCCGGCGAAGTCGCCGGCCACAATGCCGGTGGGCGCGGACCCGACGGCATAGGTGGCCGCAGGCTGGAAGGTGCCATCGCCGTTGCCCAGCAGCACCTTCACACCGCCGGCGTCGTTCCCCGGTGAGATGTATTGCTCACTGCCGTTGTCCGTGACGGCCAGGTCGAGTCGGCCGTCGCCCGTGAAGTCTCCCGCCGCGATCGACTCTGTGTTGTACCCCCCACCTACGAAAGGGCCGGTCGTGTATTCTTCTACGAGCGTGAAGGTGCCGTCGCCGTCGCCCAGGAGCACCGACACGTTGACGTTCAACGCCACTATCTCCGAAGGAAACAAATCGGAGACGTTGTTGCCAGCCACGGCGAGGTCAAGGCGGCCGTCGCCCGTGAAGTCGCCGGCGACAATGGCCGTTGGGGTGTACCCTAGCCGCAACGGCTGCTGGACCCCGAGTTGGAATGTCCCGTCACCGTTGCCCAAGAGCACACCGCCGTCCGCCATGGCGAGGTCGATCCGGCCATCTCGGTTGAAGTCACCCGCCACCATGGCGGATGGGTACGACGCAATCGCGTACGTGACCTGCGGCTGGAAGGTGCCATCGCCGTTGCCGAGCAGAACCGAGACTGTGTTGGCGCCGTCGTTTGCGATACCGAGGGCAAGGTCGAGGCGGCCATCGCCGTTGAAATCCGCCGCCACGATGGCGTCAACGTCTGACCCGACCGCGAACGCTACCGCGGGCTCGAACGTGCCATCGCCGTTTCCCAGTAGAACCGAGATATCGTCGGAGCCAGAATCCACGACCGCGGCATCGAGGCGGCCGTCGCCGTTAAAGTCCCCCGCCACGATGGCTTCCGGGTTCGACCCAACGACATTCGGCGTCTCGGACTGTGGTTGAAAGGTACCGTCACCGTTGCCCAAGAGCACCAACACGCCTTCCGAGCCGTTGCTGGCGGCGAGATCAAGTCGTCCATCGCCGGTAAAATCGCCTTGCACGAGAACACCAATGTTCCCCAACGCGACGGGATTCGCGGGCTCGAACGTCCCATGGCCGTCGCCCACGAGGAGCTGAAAGCCATCCGTTTCCGTGACGACCAGGTCGAGATGTCCGTCGCCGGTGAAGTCGCCGGCCGTCAGCGCCCCAACGATCCCCGTTGCGACCGTTTTCGCGGGATGAAACGACCCGTCGCCGATCCCGAGCAGCAGATTCACGCCCGCTGGCCTGCCGTCCGCATCCGTCGCGTCCACGGCAAGGTCCAGTATGCCGTCACCGTTGAAGTCGCCCGTCACGATGGAGGTTGGCGAAGTCGTCGCCGACGCGTAGACGACCTGGGGTTGGAAGGACCCGTCGCCCTCGCCGAGCAATACAGACACGCTACCGTTTTCAAGAAGATAGTCGCCGGGAACGAACTGGTTCAAGACGGCGAGATCGAGCCGGTCGTCGCGGTTGAAGTCGCCTACCACGATGCCACGAGGCGCGTACCCGACCGCGGAGGTCGTTGGGCTCTGGAACGTCCCGTCGCTTTTACCCAGCATTACGGACACCGTGCCGGCGTCGTTGCTGTTCAGGGCAGTGAATGCCAGGTCGATGTGGCCATCGCGGTTGAAGTCTCCAGCCGCGATCGCAGTCGGAGCCCCCCCCGCTGCGTATGCGACCTGGGGCTCGAATGTTCCATCGCCGTTGCCCAATAGGACGTCTACCTCGTTGACAAAGCTGTTGGTGGCGGAGTTGTAGCCAGAGAATGCGACGGCCAAATCGAGGCGTCCAGTGCCGGTGAAATCGGCGGCGACGAGATTGCCTCTAATTCCCGCCGCGACAGTTTTCGCGGGCTGGAACGTTCCGTCACCGTTGCCTAGCAGTACCTGGACACCGACGGAATCGGTGACGGCCAGGTCAAGCTGGCCATCGCCGTTGAGGTCAGCGGCGACTATTGAAGTTGTGGATGCGCCAATCGAGAGCGGCTGGAACGGGGCGTCGGCCGGCGCGAGCGTGGTCGTCCAGGTGGATGCACCGTGCGTGCCGAGGCCGTCCAACACGAGCGAATAGTTGCCGGCCGTGAGATCCTCGTCGATCACGTGAACCGGATTGTCCGACGAGATTCCATCGTTCTGAACGAGGACCCGGCCTTGGGGATCAAGTAGGGAAAGGCGGCTTGCGGAACCTTCGGCCGCCACGACGGCGATCAGGCGCTCGTTTGTGGTCGCGACGACCGCGACTCGATCAAACGCGAGGCCGCGAACGGTGACACTCTCGCTCGAGACGACCAGTGTGGCCAAGCTCCCCGGCGACTGATCGCCCAGCGCAATCAGGGGCGAGCCGGCAAAGCCCGGCTGGGTCGTGCCGTCGATGACCGCCGGAACCGTGATCGCAGGTAGAGAAGTGATCGGTTCGATTGTCTGGAGACCAGGTCCGGGGACGGCGAATTCGATGGTAACGGTCAGGCCAGGCACGCTATCGGCATCCAGAATCGCCTGGCGCAGCGAGCCCGGGCCGCTGTCGGCCGTGGTATCGACCACGAGGACGCCGTCCGTGATTGAGAATTGCCCGTGCAATGTTGGAGCGCCGATTGACTGGGCATCGAGCGCGAGGGTGCTGAAGAGGTGAGGTCCCGCAGGCGGATTGAACATCATGCCCTCGAGCACCGCGTCGAGCGACGACAGCGGGCCGCTGTACGATAGCGAAGCGGTCCCATTGCCTGAGCCAGAGAGGCCGGCTGTGCTCGAAAGCGTTAATCTGCCCGCCGAAACCGAGAGCGTCAGGCTCCAATCCGGGTTGAACGGACCCGCATCGGGATCCTGGATCGCAATTCCGTTTCCCCCCGTGGTCTCGAACGCCAAGGATTGGTTGGCCACCGCGCGAATGGAGCCTACGGGAGACTGAAACGTAGCTTGTCGGGGGGCCGAGACTTCCGAGGTGTTGCCCTGCGGGTCGGTGGCGGTGGCGGTCACGATGGGCAGACCAGCGGGTGTCGTGAACGGGACGTCGAACGTCGCCTGTCCCTGGCCATCGGTCGTTACCATGAGTGAGCCGAGGTAGTCCTGCGCCTCACCGCCGCCGCCCGGACCAGAATCGGCGATGGCGAAGAGATCGATGCGGAATGTCGTGTCGGGCGTGCTGCCACCCAGCCAGCCCTGGATCTGGCCGGCGGCGGTGGCAACGATGACCGGAAAGTTCTGGAGGTCGTTCGGTCCCTGGCGGGGCGAGGTGGAATTGTCAGTGACTCCATCGTTGCCGAGGTCGATCGCCAGTCCGGCGTTGCCGAAGATCCGGTCGCCGGTGATCTGGTCGCCGACGGAAGTATCCGATATGCGGACCCCTGGCCCACTGTTGTCGGCGATGAGGTTGCCCGCGCCAGCCGTGGTCCCGCCGAAGGTGTTGTTGCTGGAGCCTCCCTCGATGTCGATGCCGGCAGGGTTCGGTAATGACAGAGTGCCAGTCGCATCGGTTCCGATCTCATTGCCGGCCACGACGTTGTCGTTACTTCCATTAAAGATTTGCATGCCATCAAACCGGTTACCGGAAATGACATTCCCTTCGTCGCCAAACGCGGCGCCGCCCAACGGATTCACTCCGATCCAGTTGGACGAGGCGCCTTCGGCGAGGAAAACACCATCGCCGGCGATGCCCAGTGAAACTCTCCCGGTCGCGTCGGTCCCGATGAAGTTGCCTGCGACAACGTTCTCGTCGGTCCCGCTGCCGTAGATGTCGATACCATCGGTGTAGCTTCCCGCGATCACATTGCGCTCGCCGGCGTCATCGACGCTCTTGCCGTCGGTACCAATGCGATTGCTGGCGGCGCCAGCGGCGATTACCACGCCGCCGCCGAAGTAGTCTCCCAGCGAGTCGAGGATTGCCTGGGTTCCGTTGTACACGGCTGTGGTACCAAAGACGTCGGTCCCGATGAAGTTGCCCGCGACCGCATTTCCGCTCGTGCCTTGCCCGGTGATCCAGACGCCCGCGAAAAGGTTTCCGCTGAGCACGTTGCGCTCGGCCCTATCATTCACGCCATCCCCGTCAGTGCCGATCAGGTTGTCGGTGGCTCCCCCGTCCGTCTCGACTCCCTCATCGTTCGGCTCCGCCTTCGTGCCGGAAGGATCGGTCCCCAGGAAGTTGCCGTAGACCCAGCCCCCGGTGGCGCCGGCGCCCGTGAAGTGGATGCCCGCGCCATGGCTGAAGCTGTCGATGTCCAGGCCGCGCACCGTCGTGTCCGAGCCGGTGATGGTCAAGCCATCGGCCGTACCGGCCGCGCTGCCGCGAAGTTCGATGAGCGGTGTGCCAGCGTACCCCGGCTGAGAAAACCCATCAACGACCACCGGGTTGGTCAGCGGGGGCAACGGCGAGCTGGGCACAATCGTTTGCACTCCCTGGCTGGGGATGCGGAAATCGATCGCGTTTGTTCCGCCGGTATCCGCGTTGGAATCGAGGATCGCCTGGCGGAGCGAGCCGGGGCCGCTGTCAGCCGTGGTCGTGACCGAGAAAAGACGGTCTGCGACGGCTCGTTCCGCGATGGTCAGCTCGGCCTGGAGCGGCAATGAACCGTCCGATTGAGCGATGATCCGCAGCGTCGCGTCGGCGCTGGAGCCCGCAGCCGACGTGAGGCTCATACCATCGAGCGCCGCGTTCAGCGCCGAGAGAGATCCATGATAGTGCCGCGCTTCCGGTCCCGTCGCCCGACCCCACCAGCCCGTTCAAGCTCGAGAGCGCGAGCGTCCCGTCCGTGACCGAAAGCGTCAGGTCCCACGCCGGGTCGAGCGGTCCGGCGTCCGGGTCTTGCACGGCGATGCCGTTGCCCGCGGACGCCGAGAAAGTCAGCGACTGACCTGGAAGCTCGCGCAAATACTGTGACGGCGCTTCCAGAGTCGTCGGGCGCCGGGGCGAGATTTCCGATGAATTGCCCGACGGGTCGCTTGCGGTCGCAATCACCGCTGACAGACCGGCCGGAGCGGAGAACGGGACGTTGAAGAGCGCCTGGCCCTGGCCGTCGGTGGTCACTTGCAGCGAGCCAAGGTAGGCCTCGGCTTGGCCGAATCCTCCTGGGCCGTAGGCGGCACTCGCGTAAACGTCGATGCGGTAGGTCGTGTCCGGACTGCTGCCGCTCAACCAGCCCCGGAGCTTGCCGTCGGCGGTCGTGACGACGGTCGGGAAGTTTTGGAAGTTGTTAGGTCCTTGGCGCGGTCCATCGGCGTTGTAAGTAATCCCATCGTGACCGAGGTCGATGGCCTGGCCGCTGCCTTCGACCCAAGTGGGGAGATCGCCATCGGTCCCCTCGAGCGTGCCGTCGTTGTAGTCGTAGTCAGATGTCAGGTCATGCGCCGTCACGCCTCGCCCTTCGTCGAGTGGATAATCGGTCACCAGTCCAGGCGCCGTGGGAGCCGGGGCCGTGGTCATATCATCCTGGACCTGGCTCGCCGTTCGCGCCACGCTCCAGAATCGCACGTCGTTGATCTGACCAACGAAGCCGTACCAACCGCCTGGGCGCTCGGCCCGATGAAGGTGTATCCGGTCCCGATCTGGCTGAAGCTCTGGACGTAGTCCGGATACCATCCCGAAAGGGAGCCGACGCGCTGGCCATCCAGGTAAAGAGTCTCTGTCACGGCGGCTTCGTCGTACTCGAGGGCGACGTTGTGCCATCGGCCGTCGTTAACCACGACATCGGAGTTGTTCAACTTCGGACTGCCGGCCGACAGCTCGGCATAGAGCTTGCCGTCGGAGCCAACGTAGAGTACGGGCAACCAGTCAGACGCCGGTTGAGCCTGAGAATCAGCGGGGCTGCCTTGATCGCCGAGGATGACGCCACCACGCGTCGTCTGAAATGATGCCTCGATCGTCCCCTGCGGCTGGAAGAAGGCGCTTTGCATCAGGTAGTCGGGCAGTCCGACGTCGCTCGAGCCATCGAATTGCAGGGCTCCTTGCCGCGGTGCCGGGGCCGCACTGGAGAAGATCCGGTTCGCCGTGATCTGGTTGCCGACCGAGCCGTCCCCCTCAACGTCAACGCCGGGCCCCGGGTTGAATGCGATCAGGTTGCCGGCGGCTGCGCTGATCCCGCCGACGAGATTCTTACTGGCACCTCCGGAGATTTGAACCCCGAAACCGTTGGGCAATGCTTGCAGGCCCGTGGGATCGGTGCCGATGTCGTTGGCTTCGATCGTGTTGTCGGTCGCCGTCGTTCCGGTAATCAGAATGCCGGCGCCGGTCGCGAAAGCGTTGATGTCCAGGCCGCGGACTGTGACGTCTGAGCCGGTGATGGTCAAGCCGTCGGCGCTGCCAGCCTGGCTCCCGCTCAGCTCGATGACCGGTGTCCCGGCGTAACCTTGCTCGGAGAACCCGTCGATCAGGACGGGGTTAGTGAGTGCGGGCAGGGGCGAGCGGGGCGCAATAATCTGAACTCCCGGGCTCGAGACACCGAAATCGATCGTGTTACGCCCTCCGGTTGCGGCATTGGAATCGAGAATCGCCTGCCTGAGCGAACCCGGTCCGTTGTCGGCCGTGGTGGTCACCGCAAAGAGTCCGTCCGTGATGATCACATGCGCCGTGAGTGTCGGCGCGCCGACCGATTCGGCGCTCAAGGTCAGGGTGGTATTACCAGAGATTGCCGTGGTCGCCGTGAAGGCCATACCCTCCAGCGCAGCATTCAGAGCGGACAGAGATCCCTGATATCGCAGCATGCTCGTGCCATTGCCGGTGCCCACCAGGCCGTCGAGAGTGGAAAGCGCGAGCGTCCCGTCCGCGACCGAAAGCTGCAAGTCCCACGCGGGGTCCAGCGACCCGGCATCGGGGTCTTGCAAGGCGATTTGATTGCCGAATTCGGCGGAGAAGATCGGCGGTTGCCCGGCACCGAGCCGCAAGGGCTGCGCTTCAACGGTGGCCCTGCGGAGCGCGGAGACTTCCGAGGTGTTGCCCTCGGAATCAGTGGCCGTAGCCGTCAGCATCGGCAGGCCGGCGGGCGGAGTAAACGGGACGTCGAATAAGGCCTGGCCCTGACTGCTGGTCGTCACCTCCAGCGAGCCGAGGTAATCCTGCGCCTCGCCCGCGCCACCGGGACCGTAGCCTGCGCTGGCGAAAAGATCGACGCGAAAAGTCATGTCGGGTGCGCTGCCACCCAGCCAGCCCTCGTACTGCCCTTCAGCCGTCGCGGCGATCACCGGGAAATTCTGCAAGTTGTCGGGTCCCTGGCGCGGAGAGGAGGAGTTGTCGGTGACTCCGTCATCACCGAGGTCAATCGCCTGTCCCGTGTTGCCGAAGATACGATTGGCTGTAACCTGATTTCCGCTCGTCGAGTCCCCGTAGACTACAACGCCCGGCCCGCCGTTGTTGGTGACCAGGTTGCCCGCCATCGCCGAAGTGCCACCGATCGTGTTGCCGGTCGAAGGCGTTCCAAACAGATCGAAGATCGAAACGCCCGCCCCCGCATTGCCCAGGGACTTTGTGCCCGTCGCGTCGGTGCCGATGAAGTCTCCCTCCACCACGTTGTCAGACGCGTTGTTAAACTCGACGCCCCAATCCCCAGAGTCGGGAGTCCCATTTCCCGAAATGACGTCGGCCTCGCCGGCGGACGTTCCGCCAATCGTATTGCCCGAGCTCATATTTGTGATTGCCACTCCATCGCTTCGGTTGCCCAAAGCGGCCGCTCCCGTGACGTCCGTTCCGATTAGGTCCCCGGCGATGACATTGTCGTCTGACTGGTCGAGCTGGATTCCAGAACCAGTGCCTGAGATCACGTTCCCCTCGTCGCCAAATGCCGTGCCGCCCAATGGATTCACTCCGATCCAGTTATGCGCGGCATCCGACAGGAATACACCGTAAGCGGCGATGCCCATGGAACGAGTCCCGCTCACGTCGGTCCCGATAAAGTTGCCGGCGACGACGTTGCCGTCGGTGCCCGCGCCGATGATGTCAACACCATCGTTGTCACTGCCGGCGATGATGTTGCGCTGGCCGCCGTCGTCGACGCTGCGGCCGTCGGTCCCGACGCGGTTTCCGGAGGCCCCTCCGTCGATCACCACGCCGCCGTACACGAAGGCGTATGGGGTCCCGTTGTCCAGGGCGGCATCCCCACTAACGCTCGCGCCGATAAAGTTGCCTGCGACGGCGTTGCCATCTGTGCCTGGGCCGTTGATCCAGACGCCATCTGACAGGTTTCCTGAGATCAGGTTTCGCTCGGCCGCATCGCCGATGCCGTCGCCGTTGGTTCCGATGAGATTGCCGCTGGCGCCGCCGTCAGTTTCGGTTCCCTCGTTATTGGGCTCGGCCTGCGTGCCGGACGGGTCGGTCCCCAGGAAGTTGCCGTAGATCCAATCCCCGGTCGCGCTGGTTCCGGTGATGTGGATGCCGGCGCCCTGGCTGAAATTGTTAACGTCCAAGCCGCGAATGGCGACATTCGGCGCGGTGATCAGAAGCCCGTCGCCGCTGACAATATTGGTCCCGCTCAGCTCGATCAGCGGGGTACGGCTGTAGCCAGGTTGCGACCTGCCGTCGATCAGCACGGGTCTGGAGATCGCGGGCAGCGGCGAAAGTGGAGCAATCGTTTGCACGCTGGAACCCGAGATATCAAAGTCGATCGAGTTCGTCGCTCCGGCGGCATGGTTGGAATCCAGGATCGCCTGACGCAGCGAGCCCGGGCCGCTATCGCCGGTGTTGCTCACCACGAAGGTGGAAAGCAGCGTGCGGTCCTCCATCGCCTCCAGGCGCGGGCGGCGACGGAAGAGCGTTCCGCTGAACAACGCGGGAGGAACAGTTCGCCGGCGGCGGCGAGAAATCCGTTGAGGGGCGGGGCCGATGGGCGTGGTGGGTCGGAGAGGGGTGATCATCGTGGATCGTTCTGCGCTGGTTTCGTTTCGGCGCTCATGTTCCTATTGACCGCCGCCCCTGTCGGGGCGGGTATTTATTCGGGGATCGTTCTCCCAGGGTGACGCCATGCCCAGGGGCTCAAAGCCCCCGGCTATTGGCCGCCGCCCCTGTCGGGGCGGACACAAAGTCAACTGCCAACTCCGCCGCGGTCAGAGGACGACACGCGGCGGCGGAGCGCCCGGAGCGCAGGGTCGGCGGGAACAATGCCGCGCCAGAACAACGCGCGATCTTCATCCGGCATCCGCTTCAGTGCGTCGCGGAGCAAGCCCGTGGCGCGGTCCTGGTAGCGGGCCACCAGGGTCGCGGCTTCGGGACCCTTCTTCCGGACGTCACCCGCGACGACCGCGGCCGCCAGCGCGTAGACCCGGGCGGCGTTGTACATGAGATGGGGGGTCGGCTCGCCGAGGCGTAGCCGGGCGAAACCTCGGCCGTTGTACGCGTCGCCGAGCGCGGGATCGAGCCGGATCGCCGCCTCGAAATCGTGGAGCGCCAGCCGGGCGCCTCCGCGACGCGGTGACCTGTTTCCGGCTCGGTGTCGGCAGGCGCGGCCGTCCGGTCCGAGTCATCCGGTTCCGACGCCGTGGCGTCATGCAGCTCCTGCATGCCTACGGGTCGAGGCGCCTCCGGATCGGGACCGCATTCCGCAGTCCAACCCGGGCCGAAAACCTGAGCGGCGCCCGAGATTCTCTCCCAAGTAACCGCGGGTTCAGACGCTCCAGGATCGCCACCGGAACGTGGTTCGCGGTTCAGCTCTGTGGTGGAATTCAGGTCGGCCGTCGAGTCCGGCTCGGTTTTCACCGTGTCGATCGGCGGTGGGTCGCCCGGCACGGGACGACCTTCCGTGAACCGCTCAAGGCGCTCGTGGCATCCAGCGCAGTCCTCGACGTCCGCCAGGACCCAGGCGGCATCCTCGGCGTTGAGCTCAGCGTCGAGGAATTGCAATAACACCCCGTCTTTGGGACACGCATTCATGGTGGGGGTCCAGAGGTGGTGGCGCCAGCTCGTCCTGGCGTCGCGAAGAATGGTGCTTCACTCAGGATACGCCGAGGTCGCCGGGCATATTACAAAATTCCTGGAGAATTCCTTTTTTCGCGAACCATCATTCCGAAGGCGAAATTAGGCCGAAGTCGGTGGTGGTTTCCTCGCGAGTCGGTGCGGGTCGGCCAGGCCGCGATCGTTGCGGGATCCTGATCGCGGGAAGCCCGGCAGGTGAGTCAATTGTCGAATTGACTTTTACCGTGCGACGTCGTTCCTGGTCAGCGATTTCTCGCAAACGGCCGTTCGATTAAGTTAGAAGAGGCTGGACTTGGGGAGGCAAGCCGATGACATTCTCACGTATTTCCCACAATCCAAACGTGATGGGGGGCAAACCTTGTATACGCGGGCTCCGCGTCACAGTCGCAGCCGTATTAGGTTTGCTCGCTAGCGGCACGCCGCGCAAGCGCATTTTGGAGGCTTACCCCTACCTGGAACCGCAAGATATCGATGAATCGCTGGCCTACGCAGCTTGGCGACTTCAAGAGCGCGAGGAAGCTATGTCGGTCGCATGAGCGCTCCAATATTGGCGGAGATGAACCGCTGACCAGAGTGCGTGCCCTTGCTTCAACAGGCAATCTGGCCAACGACCCATTGGTCAGCCGTGGCTCAGTCGTCCGCGCGTGAGGCGTCGAGCTGACACAATCTCGGCGAGATTGTTTCAGTCCGCTCCCAGCGCGCCGTGTCGACAGCGTTGATCGCTATCCAGGACTTTCCAGCGGCACGTTCCAGTAGGCGTCGCTCAGGAATCGGGACCAGCTTGCGATCCGGATGCCGGCGGCGTCGTAGAGCGGTTTCCAGGAGGGGCGGACCGGCGCGCGGCGCAGCTTCATGCCGGCCTGGTCGGGAGTTCGATTTGCCTTGCGCGCGTTGCAGGGGACGCAGGCGAGGGCGCAGTTTTCCCAGGTGGTCTGCCCGCCCTGGGCTCGCGGGATGACGTGGTCGATCGTCAGCTCTTCCGTGCCCGGCTGGCAGCCGCAGTACTGGCAGGTCGAGTGATCGCGCTTGAACAGGTTGCGGCGGCTGAACGTGACGGTCTGGTGCCGGGCCCGGTCGTGACGAGTCAGGGCCAGCACTTCCGGGACGCGGAGATGAAACCGGACCGTCCGGATGAATGGCTCTCCGTCTCGCGGCGCGAGCTTCGCCCAGTCGGACCAGGTATAAAGCTGGAAATCGTCGGGGTCGATGACGCAGGCCGCCTGATTCCAGACCATGACCAGGGCCCGCGCATACCGGCGCGACATGCACCGGCTGCCAGTGGCGGTTCAGGACGAGAGTCGGCCGTTGCAGCACACTGCCTCTCATGAGATGCAACCTCTCGGCCCGCTCGAGAGCGCCTGATTACTCTCCTTCTTTGCCTCCCGGCTGGCGCTGGGCCGAGCGCGACATCTTAACCGACGGAAAAGGGATGGTGCCAGGGCGTCTTTCCCGGCAGAATGCCCCATTCGACCGATGCCGTTCGGATCGAACTGTCCTCGAACAGCCGTGGTGTCCGTGCGACCGTCGCATGCTAGAGTAGCTCTTGCCTCCGCCGGTGGCACGGATCCTTGCGGCGAGCTGGGAATCGACGCAGGTCTGGAGGATGTGCAATCGAACGGGCGGGAATCAATCATGCGGGCTGAAATCATCTCGATCGGCAGCGAGCTGGTCAGCGGTCAATCGCTCGATACCAACAGCCAGTGGCTCAGCCGCGAGCTTTCGGACCTGGGGATCTGCGGTCGCGCTTCACACGACGCTGGGCGACGTGCTCGACGACCACGTCGCCGTCTTCTCGGAGCCGCTTGCGACCGCGCCGATCTCGTGGTCGTGACCGGCGGCCTGGGGCCGACGCAGGATGACTTGACCCGCGAAGCCCTGGCCGAATGCGCGGGCTGCCGCTTGGTGCGAACACGCCGAGTCGATGGCGGCGATCGCGGCGATGTTTGCCCGCCGCAATCGCGTGATGCCCGAGCGCAACCGCGTGCAGGCATTGTTTCCGGAAGGCGCCGAGCCGCTTCCCAACCGGGTCGGGACGGCCCCCGGCATCTGGATGCAGATCGGCGGAGCGACGTTCGCCTGCCTGCCCGGCGTTCCGTCGGAAATGAAGCTCATGTTCCGCGAGCAAGTGGTGCCCAGGCTGCGACAGGAGGGTTGGTCGAGCGCGTCATCGTCCATCGCAAGATCAACCTCTTCGGCAAGGGAGAAGCCGACATCGAATCCCAGGCGCTGGACCTGACGGTCCGGGGCCGCGATGCCCGAGGTCGGGATCACCGCGCACGACGCGACGATCAGCTTCCGCATCACTGCGTCTGGTGCAACCGAGGAAGAGGCGCGAAGCTTGATCGAGCCGACGGCCGCAGTTGATCTACGAGCGGTTCGGCAGCCTGGTCCTGGGCGAAGGCACCGTCGACGTGCCGGAAAGCCTCTATGCCGAGCTCGTTCGGAGCAAGGCGACGCTGGCGACCGCCGAGTCATGCACCGGCGGGCTGATCGCCCACATGATCACCGCAATGCCCGGCGTCAGCCCGTATTACCTGGGCGGCGTCGTCAGCTACGCGAACGAAGCCAAGACACGAACTGCTGGGCGTTCCGCGCGACCTGATCGAAGCGCACGGTGCGGTCAGCCCGGAAGTCGCCGCGGCAATGGCCGAAGGCGTGCGACAACGCCTCGGCGCCGACGCTCGGGCTCTCGACGACCGGCGTCGCCGGTCCCTCGGGCGGCACGCCGGAAAAGCCGGTCGGCCTGGTCTACCTGGGCCTGGCCACCGCCGAAGGGACGCAGACCCGCCGGCTCGACATCGGCGCCGATCAGCCGCGCGCCATCATCCAGCATCGGGCGTCGAAGGCGGCCCTCAACTGGGCGCGGCTGACGCTGTTGCGACGGCGGTGATCCGCGAGAGGTCGCTCGCACAATCGCTCGGCAGCGAAGAGACGCACGCCCTCGAGTCCGGCATCAAGCGCGTGTCAACTCACGAGGGCCCAGCGCCCGCGAGCCGCCCGCCCTGGATCTCCCATCCTTGCCAGATCTTTGCTGCCTGAGGATGATGATGCCGCAGCCAGGCGGTGGCCTCGTCGAGGCGGCGTTCTCGCTCGGCCGGGCGGCGCGTCGTCGCAGCCAGCAGCATCGCGGCGAGCTCTCCGTTCTCGTCCGGCAGGCGAGCGGCTTCGTCGAGCTCGGCGACGCGTCTTCCCGCCGGCGCCCTGAGCGCAGCGAGTGCGAATTCCGCCCAGAGGCCGATCATCGGGTCGGAGTGCTTCGCGAGCTCGTCGAGTGCCTCGGCGGGGATCGCGTAGCCTCGGGCCGCCCCGTACGCGAGCCGGCGCGACAGGACCAGGCGCAGCCAGTCGGGCCAGTCCGGGCTGCGCGCAACGCTGAAGGCATACGCCCGCGGGTCGCGCGCGACTGCCTCCGTCGAGACGGCCTCGGCCAGCAGATATCTCGCGAGCGTCGGGCAGGTCTCGCTCCAGGCAGATCTCCATCAACTGGGGGTCGGTCACTCGCGGATCGCGGCTGAGCCGAAACGCCGATTGAATGCGCTCGGCCTCGGATCGCTTCGCGGTCGTGAAGCACGTACACGTCGGCCCAGACGTCGCGGAGCTGCCAGACGCTGTAGCCGAACCAGCCGACGAGCGCGACCAGGACCGCGAGCCCGCCGATCCCGAGATAGAACAGCCCGCCGTACTTCTCGCGCTCGCTGCGGGGCGGCGCAGCGGTCGTGATGATCGGAAGCTCGGGAAATTGAACTGGCCGTTGCCGGTTTTGTCCGTTGTCCGCTCGTTCACATTCCGCGTCCCGCCCATCGCACGTGACCGCCCGAGGAAGACGTCCTGCCGCCCGTCGATGGGCGCGGTCCTCAGAACGAATTGACGAGCTGGAGCTCTCGGCTGGCCATTCGCCGCGCGAGATACTGGGCATGATAGTGCATCGTCATGTGGAACAGGTAGAAGAGGACGAGTCCCGGGCGGCGGTGGACCTTCAAGAACCGCCAGAGCCGCTTGCGGTATTCGCGCCGCAAGTGCGGCTCGCGGACGCGGGTCATCAGCCGGAGGAAGAGTCCGATCCCCTTGACAAGTAGAGCCATCTCCTGCGGCAGAGAATCGCGGCGTCGTGAGCCAGTATTTCGTTCTTCTTGATGCCGATATCGAACGACGGCTGCAGGAACAGGGCTTCGGTGCGCTCGAAGTAGGCGTCGGGGTCGTAAAGCTCGTTGAGGACGCGGAGATAGCCTGCCAGCAGGTCTTCGCGGCTCATCTGCAGCGGAACGACGTTGGTGCCGAATTCGGAGACGTCCGCCAGGTCGAGCCGGCCTTCGGCGGCGAGCCGCTCGTGCAGCGGCGTCTTGGGAATCGCCGAGAGCATGCCGCTCATCGAGAATGGGATCCGCGCATGCTGGACGAACTCGACCTGGCGGTCGAAGATACCCTCGTCGTCGCTGTCAAAGCCCATGATCATCCCGCACCAGACTTCCATCCCGGCCTCTTGGATGCGATGGACCTTCTCGAGCAGCGTGCCGCCCTTGCGCACGTTCTGATACTTCTTGGCCTCGCGGAGCGACGTCTTCGTCGGGGCTCTCGATGCCGACGAAGGTCGCGATGAAGTTGGCCTGCGACCATCAGGTCCATGAGCTCGGCGTCGTCGGCCAGGTCGATCGAGGCCTCGGTGAAAAGCGTCAGCTCGTAAGTTGTGCCGCTCTTGCCAGACGATCACCTCGCGCAGCACCTCCTTGATCGCCTTCTTGTTGCCGATCAGGTTGTCGTCGACGATGAAGACCAGGTCGGTGCCCGACTCGTAGATCGCGTCGAGCTCGGCGATGACCTGCTTGCCGGTCTTGATCCGCGGGCGGCGGCCGAACGTCACGATGATGTCGCAAAACTCGCACTGAAACGGGCAGCCCCGCGAAAACTGCAGGCTGCCGAAGCCGTAGTGCTTCATCTTGAGCAGGTCGAATCGCGGCGTGGGCACCTTGCTCATGTCGGTCTTTTCGAGCTGCTCGTAGCGGTACTGATGCAGACCCGTGCTTCCACTCGGTCAGGAACTGCGGCCAGGTGTCCTCGGCCTCGCCGACGAAGATCACGTCGAGCAGGTCGCCGAAATAATCTTCCTGGACCGTGACCCAGGGCCCGCCCGCGACGCAGAAACAGCCCCGCTGTTTGAGCTCGGTGAGGATCTCTTTCATGCGGAACCGCTGCACGCTCATCCCGGTCAAGCCGACGATGTCGGCTCGCTCGCAACGATCCCAGTCGATCGGCTCGACGTTTTCGTCGATCGAGCGTGACGGTATGCTCGCCCGGCGTGAGTGCCGCCAGGAGCGGCAGGCAGGCCACCGGCAGGTTGGCCCGTTTGCCGAGGAACGGCAAGCGCATACTCCATTCCCCAGTACGAAACCTCGAAACGAGGATTGATGAGCACGATGTCTGCCATCGATCTACGAGCTCCCGAAATGCGTTGTCGCGCGGCTGGTTACCGCTGGATGACAGCGGGCTAAAAGAAATGTTAGCTCAAGATGGAATCCTGTCATAGCGGCTGCTGACCGTGATTTGCACGAGCGCCGGCCGTGCTGACACGCCATGAAGTGAATCGCCGCGGCTTAACTGCGAGCTCGACTGACCCCCGGCCGGAAACCCACCAGCGCCCCGACATCGATCGGTCATCGCGGGTGACCGCCTTGAAGCGCAGGCGACGCAGTGCCAAAAACGGCGCAGGCGGTGGCGATCGGCGACGGACGGCCGTAGCGCCTCGGTGCCAGGAAACGCGTGGTCGTCAGTACATTGGACGAACCTGTCCAGGTGAGGAGCGATCCGGCATAATATTTTGCCATCTGCGGCAGGACTCGGCCCGACGGTTGGGATTTCCGGCCAGTCGCTCGATCGTTCCGGAGCGCTGGCGCGAACAATCATCACCTTCGCCTCGTCAAAGCCGATGGATCGGTAAGGAATCGGTCGGCCGTGTTTCCGGAAGAGTCCCAGGCGACCGCGGCCGCCCGTAAGTATTCTGAACCGCGGCTACGGTGCAGCACGTGGCGTGCCATCCCCCGGCGGCTCAGAGACCGTCAGTGGCATTCGGGTTGTAAGGTCATGCGAAAGATTCTCCCTCTCACCGGTATCGAAAGCGCCGATCACGATCGGAGCGTACCCCCCTTCGAGCCGCATCCGCTCGTGCTGGGGGCTCATGCCCAGACGGTGCTCGGGAGATACCTGGGTGGTGATCGCGGTCGGCTTGAGGCCGAATCTCACGAAATTGAGCTTCCGGACGGCGATCGGCTGCTCGTGCTGGAAACGACTCCTCCCGGCTGGCAAGTCCCGCAACCGACGGCGCTCCTGGTGCACGGGCTGGCGGGCTGCGCCGAGGCGTCATACATGGTGCGCGTGGGCGAGCGCCTCCGCCGCGCAGGAATCCGCGTGGTGCGGATCAATCTGCGCGGCGCGGGCGCCGGCTTTGGACTGGCGCGCCAGGTTTACCACGCTGGTCGAAGCGAGGATTTGCGGTCGGTGGTCCTGTGGCTGCAAGAGAGGAATCCCGGCTCGCCGATCGGCGTCGTCGGCTTCTCCCTGGGCGCCAACCTGGTCTTGAAGCTGGCCGTCGAGGCTGCGGATTCACCGCTCGACGGGCTGGATTGCGTGCTGGCGGCCAATCCTCCCATCGATCTGGTCGCCTGCTCGCAGCAGATGAAGCGCCCGAGAATCGCCTCTACAATTGGAATTTCATCCGCTGGCTCTGCGCGATGGTTCGACAGGCTCCATCGAGCGATTTCCGGAGCTCGGGCCACCAGAGCTTCGAGGGCGTCAAGTCAATCTATGCCTTCGACGATCGCTACACGGCGCCTCGCAATGGATTCGCCTCGGCCTGACGATTATTACGAGCGCTGCAGCGTCTTCGACTTGTTGTCGCGCATCCGCGTTCCCGGCCTGATCGTGCACGCGATGGACGATCCCTTCGATCACGGCCGAGCCGTTTCTGCGCGTCACCGATCGCCGTGCCTGGCGCTCGAGCTGGTTCCGCACGGCGGGCATCTCGGTTACCTGAGCCGCAAGCCCTGGCTGGGCGACCACCGCTGGCTGGACTCGCGGCTGGCAACCTGGCTGACCGGGCGCTGGGCGGCCCGGATCGCGGCCACGCCCGCGGGCGAGAGCGACGGCCGACCGCTGCGGCGGGACCGATGCCGCAGACGCCTGGGGAATTCGCCGCGCAGGAAGCCGGATAGTTCTTCGGCGTCTTCGAGGTTGAGCTGCAACGGAACCCACTCGCCGGTCGACTCATCGAGGAGCGCGGCCTCGGTGATCCCCTTCAAATCCATGCTCGGATCGCACCAGATCAGTCGATCGTCTTCATTGGTGAAGCCATGGCCGTCCCACTGGCCGATGCCGCCGACCGCGTCGCGCAGCGCAGTGCGGACGGCGTAGACCGCGTCTTCGGCTTCGGGGTGCCCGGCGATCGCTTCGGGGTAGATCCGGATCGCATAGATCGCGCGGATCGTCTCCAGATAGTCGCTGAGCCAGCGGACGGCCGAAGGAGGACCGCCGGCATCCAGGCTGTCGATGAATTCGGCGACCTCTTCGGCACCCAGAGTATTGGGACCGACTGGGTTGCGCTCGATCGTCGCCCAGACGTTTTGCAGTCGCCCTGGCTCGGGGCCGATCGCGAGATAATTGCCCAGCACCCCCGGATGATCAACCGACCAGATCGCAACCGACGGGCACGGCCCGTTGCAATGTGGCCAGGGGGATATCCCGGTCGTTGACAGTCAGGAGGCGTACGTAATCACCCATCGGCCGATTCCGTCACCAGATGTCCTGAGCGAGCCGACTGACCCTCGCACCGTCGGAGCCGGGGAGGGAGGGTCGGCGATTGGGTGCGCCTGCCCATGCCACGGACGAGACTGGTGCCCGAAAGCCTCGCAAAAAATAGAGTAGCAACGCACCATCGATCACGCAAGGGATAAGGAACACCAGAACATCACCCGGGCGACGTCCGGCACGGTCAGCTCGCCGGCCAGCAAACTGCCCAAGAGGGCTCCCAGCCCGGAGGTACACACGAGGAGCACCCCCTGGCGCTGGCCCGAAGGCGACTGTCGCTCCGACTATCGATGTACACCTGTCCTCCGACGGTGAAACATGCGATGCCGACGCCATGCAACAGTGTACCGATCACCGCCATCCAAAGCGGTGGCGAAAGGGCCAGGCTTGCGAACCGGAGGAACCAGGCGGCAATCCCGATGGTCAACGTCCCCTTCGCTCCCCACCGGCGCAACAGCCAGGGTAAGAGCGCCAGCATCGCGATCTCGGTCATTTGTCCCAGGGTCATTGTCGACGAGATCCAGCCCCGGGGCAAGCCCCGCGACTCCAGATATCCCGGCATGACCTGGAACACGAACGGGGCTGTGAGATAGACCCCGAACGACGCGATCAACAACACGAGGACGTCGCGCTTCAGCGCCAGCTCGACACATTCCCGCGCAATCTTTGCCCCGCGCGGGCCGACGGCCAGGGGTGGCGTCGCGGGTAGCGTCGTGCAGTAGATCGCCACGACGACCGACAGGGCCGTCGCGATCCACAGGGCCTCATACGCACCCTGGCCCGTGCGGGTCGCGCCCGACCACAGCATGACGAAGGAGACCAGCCAGCCGCTGGCCATCCAGCCCGCCGTCCCCCAAAGCCGCACCCAGCCAAACTCGCGGCCAGGGTCTTCGAGGTTGCGCATTGCGAGCGAATTCGACAGACTGTACGAAGGGCCGATCAAGCACCAGTACAGCAGGAACAGCAGAAACAACGATCCCGCCTGCGTCACGGTCGCCGACGCCGCGACCGCCAGGACGACGGTTCCAACCGCGTACACGAGCGCAAGAAACCACTGCGTCGGCATGAAGCGGTCGACGAGCTGGCCGGCTCCCAGAGGCGCCGCCACCGAACCCAGGGCGAGCGTTGCAAAAATCCAACCGCGCTGGCGCCCGTCGATACCGAGGTCGGCGAGATGGACCGCCAGCAGCGGCCAGAACGCTCCCTGGACCGAATACACCAGCGCCATCATGCCAGAGAGCCGCCAGTGCTTCTGCCTTCTCATGCGCTCCTCTGCGAGCTCCGTCTCGCCCAGCGCGCGGGCTGCGCCGTTCGTCCGCTCGAATTCGGCCCGCGTCGCCGGCGCGGCACCGACCGCGTGGAACCAATCGCGATGAACCTGGAATTGTAGCTTTTCGGCGTGCGGGAGACAAACGGCGCGGTGAAAGGCATCGATCGCGCACCAACGCCGCGGGCTCCCTCGGGTGGCCGCTCCGATCAACGAGGCCGGGACACGCCCGGCGAAGGCTGGCCTTATCAAGACTCGCTTGTGACCTCGCTGCCGTTGATCGTGAGGATCGCCAGCAGGATATTGGGGTCAAAGCTCGACTTCAGGAATCGCGTCGAACCGTCGGCCATGAGCACATGCGTCCCGCCGGCGTGCGGGCTCCGTAGCCGCGGCGGCGGGCCGCCCTGCGCCCACTGGAAATCATCGGGCTTTGTCCACGGCACCAGGGAGTCGGTCTCCAGCACGAGGAGAGTGACAGATGTGCCGTCGATGATCTCCCGCACGTCGACGCCGCGCCCCGGCTCGAACGCCGTGTTCACGCTATACGCGTCGCTGTCGGGCCCGACAACGACGAGGTAACCCGTCTTGCCGGCGCGGCGGCCGGGTCCGCTGGGACAGGAGAATTCCGGCGGCATTTCCTTGAGCAGCGCAAGATTGTGCGGGCTATCCCAGGGCTCGTCCAGGTGAAATCGCGCGTAGAGCGACCCGTAGCCAAGCTGCGGCAGGATCGCCACCCGCCAGCTCAACCCGGGCGCGCCCTTGCGACCCGCGACCGCCGGCGCCGGGAACTGGCCGTGGGCATCCTGGTATCCCAGGAGTGCGCGGCCCAGCCGCTTGAGCTGGCCGGCACATTGCTCGCGCCGGGCCTGGCGCACCGCGCCGCCGGCGCCGGCAAGAGCCACCCACGCCACAATTCCGGCAATCGACGTGAGCGCGACCCAGCGGACCACGCGCCCGAGACGTCCCAATTTCCGCCGCTTAAACGGTGTACTCAGTTCGATCGTGATGACATCGGTCAAAAATGTAATTTCGTGCATGGTCGGCCCCCCAGTGGTGAGCCGGTTCTCACGAGCGGAGCCGGCCCATCTAGTGGCTGCGCCCCGGCGAGCAGGACATCAAGCGGAGCGCCGCGATCGACGTGGATATGAGCCTACGACGAACGTCAGATATATTCTTACAATAGTCCGAGGTCGGTCTGCGTGTCAAGGCAGGCGGAACGACGGATCATTCCGGCGGCAGACCGCGATTGCGGCGTCGTTCCGCCTTTTTTTCGAGCCGCTCCTTGCGCCGGTCGTCGCGAAGCTGGGCACGCTCGTCGTCGGTGAGCGGCCTGGGCCGGTCGGGGGAGACCGCGCGCGGTGGCGGAGGTGTGGCCATCCGGGCGCCGGGGGGAATCAATCCCGGAAATGGCTGCCCGGGTATGCCCTGGAAGAGCCGCTGCAGCCCGTTCATACCGGCTTGCATCGAGCCTTGCAGCAATCCCGCGCCGATGCCCTGCCAGCGATCCTTGAGCGCTTCGCCGTCGATCCGCGGGTTTTTCAAGGTCCCGGTGATGGGGACCTCGAATCGCGCGGTCTCGAGGATGGGAGAGAGGATCGGCACGTTCGCGCGCGGCGGATTGAAGGCAAAGTGCGCCACCAGGTCGATGTTCCTATCAAAGTCGACCGTGCCGTCCACGCCGATCGAGGCGACGTCGCCAACGGGAATGATCAACCCCTCTTGAATAACCTTCCGGCCGGCGATGCGCACCGACACGGAGTCGCGGAGGACCAGGAGCGGCTTGCGTTCCTTCTGGAAGACGCCCAGTAGCTGTTCGGCGAGGGGACCGGGCATGAACCGCACTTCGTCAAACAGGACGTCCCCTTTCAGGCTTGCCTGGGCGTCCTTCGTCGCCACGACGGGCAGGAAGGCCTCGGCCAGCGCGAACGAGACCTGTCCCTCGACGCGCGTCGCGCCGTCCAGCACGGGAGCGGCGTAGGAGAGGACGCGATGCGAGACCTCGTCGTTGATCACCGCGTGATCGAGCCTGGTCGAGGGTCCCATTCGCAGCCACGTCGATCCGTTCTTGTCCCGAAGAATCTCGGGCTCGATGTGAAGCTCACCGCCGTTCAAGCGTGCCGCGATCGGGTCGATCTGAAGCCGGCCATGGGCGGCGCGCACGACGACGGGCACCTTGCTCAAGCGCATTCCAAAGACGTCGAGCTCATCGATCTGGACGCCGAATTCCCCGCGCAGCTCCCCTAGCTGGTCGACCGCGGGGATGCCCGAGATCGTCCCCGCCAGCTGCCAGCCGCGGGGCCGGCCGGCAATGCGGGCGCGCGGCTCGATCTTCTGGGCCAGGAGTGCGCCGATCTCCTTCCAGTCAGGACTGAGCGACCCCTGGAGATCGAGATCGGGCCGGCTGGTCAAATCCCGCACTTCCCCGGCGCCCTCAACCAGCAAGTACGGGGCTCTCACTCCGATCTCTGTCAGCTCGAGCCGGTCTGTGGGCGGCTCGTAATTCGCTTTTGCCGCGACGACCACGTCTCCCCCGATCGCCAGCCTCGAGCCATCGCCGGCCAGTTGCGCGAGGTCGCGCAGCTCGATCCGCGCCGAGATTCCAGAGATCGCGGTCGCGACGGGCCTGGACGAGCGCGTCAATGCGGCCGGTCCACGCCTGGTCTTGCGGCGCCAGCAAGCGGCTGATTGAAATCAGGTCGGCATTGACCGTGGCTTCGATCTGAGCGGCACCCAGCGATCGCAGGCCCGTCAAGCGTGCCTTCTGACTTCCCGTGATCCAGGCCGTCGATTCCCGCGCACCCTCGCGCGGAGCAATCGACTCGACCACCAGCTCGTCGGACGCGGGGTCATACCGCCCCTTGCCCTGCCAGCCGATGCGCTCATCCTGGCCGATCCCCGGGCCCCATTTCGAGTCGCGGACGAGTGAGACCGCGACGCGCTCGCCGTCCCACACCTTGCCGTCCCATTTCAGTTTCAGCTCGCCCTCGAATCGCTCGCCGCGGCCGTCCGCCGAGCGCGGAAGCTGAGCTTGGGCTTCGACGGCAAGAGCCCCCGTCGCCATGTCGTGAACTGCCTTGATCTCGCCCGAGGATCGGTCGCTCCGCAGGGTCAGAGTCGACGACCGCCAGTTCTCGGGCCATCCCGACGCCGCGGCCGGGCCGCCGAGCGATCCCTCGAGCGTCAGGTCGCGGCGCTCGACCTTACCAACCACGGGAAGGCCGCCGATCCGCAGGTCATGAAAGACGGCGGTCGCTCCCGCCTCAAAATCGTGGCCGCGACGCTGGTAACGGGCATCGAGCTTCCCCTGGCCGGCCAGCTCCAGATTGCCGATGTCGATCCAATCGCGAAACCGCTCTCGAAACACCGCGAGGTCCAGCGACGCGCTCACGGCGATTCCCCGAGCCAGATCGCCGGATCCGGTGGCGTTGAGGAACGAAGTCGCCACCGAGAACTGGTCCAGCCGGATCGCGTTCTCGCCGGTATGCAGCGTCGCCGAGCGTCGCGGGCTCGGAGAGGCTGAGAGTTTTCTGACCCTGGTGCGCGACCAGGTCTTTGACTTCCCCTGCGACCTTCCACTCCTGGGTCTTTCCCTGTTCGTCCGACTGGATGTCCACCCGAAGCCGGGCTGACCCACGCTCGACGCGCAGACCGTCGCGCAGCCGCAGGGTTGCCGGGAGCTGCCGGGCCAGGGCCGCAAGCTCGACCGTCCCTAGCAGCCAGGCGCCATGCCCGGGCTGCGCAGGAAACGTGCCCTGGCCTGTAATCGAGCCCACAGGCGACGTGATATCGAGCCGGCCGAGCGTCCAGGTGCCGTCGCCCCCCTCCACCGCCCACTGCGCGCGCGCCGTATCCAGATGGATCGTGTCGGTGGAAAGCGCGTCGCCGATCGCCACCAGGTTGTTGATGGTGGCATCCCCTTCCAGCCGAATCCGTCCCGAACGAAGCTCGCGTCGATTCGTCCGCTCAGTTCTCCGCGGGATTGCACGACCTTGTTGGCCAGCGTCCAGGGCCAGCGAGATCCGACGAGCGAGAGGGTCAAATCGTGGCGGCCTTCGGAGTCAACGTCCGACCGGCTGTAGCTGCCGTCGATTTTGAGCTGGGGGCGCTCGCCGTCCGTCCCGTTTTTTGCCAGGTCGAGCTTCCAGGAGATCGGCTCCGATCGGACGGACAGGTCGACCACGATATTCGCGTGATCGGCGACGACGGGTTCTGGAAACGCCGGGTCGCGAAAACGCAGACGACCGTCCTCGATCCGGATCAACAGCCGCTTCCTCGGAAATTCCTCGATGATCGGCTTCAAGGTCTCGTGCAGGTCGACCGTGCCGTCGGGAAAGCGCTCGATGTCGAGGTCGGCGTTCTCTAGCGTGAGCGTCGCGCCCGGCGGCTGCGCGAACAGAATTTGCCAGAGGTTCCACTGGAACACCCCGCGTGGGGCGCTCACGACGCGATCACCGGCTGCATCCCGGAGCGCGAAATCGCTGACGACCGTCGGGCGATGCCACGACAGCCGTAACGATCGGAATTCCACCCGGCCGGGTGCCATGATCCGGCTGGCCAGCGCCGCGAGCCAGCGCTGACCTGCCGGCAACGCGACGAGCCATGGCAGCGCCGCGATCAATCCCGCGGCGACGACCAGAACCGCGAGCACCCCGATCACCCAGCGGCGCCACGCTCGCGTTCGACGCTTCGACGTCATCTCCACGCTCATCCTTTCGCGATCAACGGGACGTTGCCGCGCCGTGGTCGGTCGCGTCCCGCTACTCCTGGTCGAGTTTCTTCGGCCCGGAAGCCAAATGATTGACGCATTTTACCCGAACTGCCTGTCGGATGACCAATTCGACGTTCCGTCGGGCGGCCATCCGGAGACAGCGAGCGGTAGCCCGGAGCGAGCAACGTTGCAACGGCATGCGGCTTCTGGCATTGTAGGCGGGCCCGGAAAATTGGGCCCGCGGAATCCATTCCGCACCAGGACCGTGTGCGGCCGAAGCAACCAAGGAGCTTGGCGTTGCCTCACGACGAGCCGGCACGATCGCCGGGCGCCCTTTCACAACCTTCCGCGCCGCGCCACGGCGTGGGCCTGGGCTGTCTGCTGGCTCATGTTCGCCTCGACGGTCCTCAATTACATGGACCGGCAATCGATCGCACTCGTCGGAGAGGAGATCCGCGAGTCGTTCGCGATCACCGATTTCAACAGTTTTGGCTGGGTGCTCTCGGCATTCATGATGACGTATGCGCTCTTTCAGGTGCCTGCGGGTTATCTGGTTGACCGCTGGGGTGTGCGCTTCACCTATGCCGCCGCGGTGGCGGGGTGGTCGCTGGCGGCCGTCGCGACCGCGTTTGCGCCGAGCCTGGGCTGGCTGATCGCGTGCCGTGCGCTGCTTGGGCGTGGGCGAGTCGTTCAACTGGCCCGCAGCGCTTCGGGTAACGGCGCGGATCTTGCCGCCGCGCGACCGCAGCCTCGGCAACGGCATCTTCAATTCCGGCGCCGCCGTGGGCGCGGTCCTGACCCCGATCGTGGTGGCACAGCTCGCTCCCAGCCTGGGCTGGCGCACCACGTTTCTGGCGATCGGCTCGGCCGGGTTCGTCTGGGTCGCGGCCTGGCTGGTCATGGTGCTGCGCGACCAGAGCGGTCGTTTGGCCGCGCAACTGCCGGAGACGGCTGCGATCGCCACCGCGCCCGCATCCGCGGGCTCGGCTCGGCTCTCAAGGGGGGCGATCACCGCGTCTGGGATGCGTGGCAATCGCCGCGCTCGCGCTGGCGTTCGCGGCGTTCCGCGTCGGTCCGGTGGCCGTCTGGCTGGCGATCGCCCTCCTGATCCTGGGCCCGCTGGCCATTGCCGCCATTCTGCCGGTGCGCGATCTCCAGGGCATGCGCACGATGGCCATCCTGGCCGAGGTCGTGCGCCTCAAGCGATTCTGGATCATGGTGGTGGTCTCGATCTCGATCAATGTCTGCTGGCATTTCCTGGTGAACTGGATCCCGGCTTATCTCAAGACCGAGCGCAACCTTGCCGGATCGCTGGGTAACTACCTGACGGCGGTCACGTTCCTGGCCGCCGACTTCGGAAATCTAGGAGGTGGCTGGCTGTCGCGCTGGCTCGCGCCGCGAGCAGGGGCGCCGACCCGCGCGCGGAAGCTCGTGATGTCGCTCTGCATCGTGATGATTCTCTCGGGCCCTGCGATGAGCATCCCGATGGGCGATGCACGGGCGCTCGTGCTACTCTCAATCATGTCGGCCGGAACCGCCGCGTTCATGGCCAACTATTTCGCGTTCACCCAGGAAGTCTCCCCGCTCCACACCGGGTTTGTCGTCGGTTACCTGGGCGCAGTCGGCAACTTGTTCGTGGCGGGATATCAGCCGATCGCTGGCTCGCTGCGCGACGTGACGGGCAGCTTCACGGCGAACTTCCTGATTGTCGGACTCACGCCGCTTGTCGGAATATCTGCCCTGCTCTGGGGTTGGGGGCACGACTCGCCCGCCGCCAGCACGATCAAGCAAGCGGGCGCGATTAAGCACCGGTTTGTTCAGCGCGGCGCGGTCTTATCGACGGCCCATGCGACGCGCCTGGACATCCGGCCAATCGCCTCGTCGAGGACGCGGTGGCGGATCGGCTCGACTTCAGACCGAACCTCGGGCTCGGCGGCCCAGCAGTACGCAGTCCGTTCGTCGACCCCGTTTTGCAGCGCCCATTCGGCGACGGGGATGCCGTCGGCGACGGCAATGGCGAGCATCATTTTCTCACTGTTGGTGGATTCTCCGCTCATGGGAGAACGACTCGGTGGCGATTCGTCACCGAGGCTCCTGTGCGCCCGACGCTCGGTTCTCAGCCCGGGGCTCTGGCTGGCCGGCACGCCCTCGAGGGGTACGGAAACAATGGAACGCTTGTAGCGGTCGTAGCCGATGTTCCGAGGCGAAACGTCGGCAGATGTCAGTGGATGTCAGTTTTCAGAAGGGTTCTCGGGTCGCGCGGGCCGCGATCGTCAGTGAATTCTTCTCATGGCGGACGGAGCGAACTGCGCCTCCCGCACCCCTGCTGAGCGCTCACGCATACGATTGGTGGACGTCGGTCGACTCGCGGCCCGCCCAAGGGCGGTGATCACGTTTTCATCGAGTTTGGCTTCACCCGTTCGATCTTGACCTTGCGGCTCCCTCGCCGGAGCGGAGGCGGTAAGCCCGGCTGACAAAAGCGCGCAGTCGCAGCGCCGACGCGCAAGGCCCCTATAACACTATAGGACGTTTTCGAGATTCTGTGCGCAGCCGAATTCACCGGATCGGCGCATGCTCAACGAGCTTGCAGGCTTAACCCCGGAAAAATTTCGGCAAGCTCATTGATCTGCCAGACAAGGTGCTCTGGGATGTCGAAGGTGATGTCGCCGTCGTCGGCCCGCTCACGATCCTCTGGTCTGAGTTCGAGCAAGAGGTCAGCGACCTTGCCACTGTTGTACCTGTCGCCTATCCAATCGAATGCTCGCCAGTCGTCGGCTGTCAGGGTCAGTGAATACACATGGTTGACTTCGGTCTGGGGCGTTTGTAATCGTTACATGCTCGGATTCCAGTTACGAGAGACCGCCAAAATGGCAGCAGGCTTGTGATTCTTGGGTCCGACCCGGCTTCGCCGAGGGCTGTTTTCAAGAATGCGATCGACTTATCACATGCTCATGTAAGAAGCCAAAGCGGAAGCGGTAAAGAAGTAAAGCAACTCAGTGGTAAGTCCTGGAGGGGCGGAAGCCGCCGTTGCTGACACGGCCCGCCGGGGCGAGCCTGAGACGGTACGCCGAGCGGACGTACGCCGGTTGCATGTCGAACGACCCGCCCCGAAGGACACCAGGGTCTTTTTCAACGACAGACGCAGATATTTTTATAATATCATTATATTTCCCCTTCCTCAGCGGTTTGGAAGCGCCTTGTTTGTCCTGACACCATTCAAACGTGTTTCCCAGCACGTCGAACAATCCCAGGTCGTTAGGGAATAGACTGCCGCACATCCAGGCGTGATCCTTGCCGTTGGCTTGATACCGAGCATATGCGTCAAGCAGAGCGATCGAGTTGCCGTAATAGCGGCTGGTGACTGCACCCGCCCGACAGGCGTATTCCCATTCCGCCTCGGTGGGCAGGCGATAACCCGTGCGCTCCAGCACATTGGCAGGGATCGACATTCCCTCGGCATAAGCCCCTGCCTCATTGGGGAGATAGCACCACTGGTCCTTGGGCAAACCATCCTGCTCGCTCAACCAGTTACAATAATGAGCCGCCGAGTACCAATCGGGACCGATCCACGGTCCTTCCGGATCGGGGCTGTACCTGCTGAGATCGCTGACTGGGAGTTGGTAACGGTGGATTGTGATGTTGCCGAGTTTCAGGAACCGTTGAAACTGCTCGACCGTGACCTCCTTGGCGGCAATGGCGAACCGGCGGGCGATGACGGTGCGGCGGGGCGTCTCGTCGGCACTCCGGTCCGGCTCGTTCGGCGGCGACCCCATGCGGAACTCGACCGTTCCCTCGATCACGGCGAAGGTCTGACCCTGACTGTTCACGAACCAGCGGCGGTCGCCCCGGTCCTTGACCTTTATCAACTGAGCATCCAGTTCCTTGAGCTTCTCCTGCTGCCTCCACTTCCTCAAGGTCCATTCCGCCGCCCCGTGGATGCCGCTGTCTGGGGCATTTCGGTACAGGTCGAAGAGCTTGCCAATCAGCGGCGCTCGCTCACCTGGGGATAGACCCTCCGTACCGTACGTCCCTAGTGCCAGGATCAGCGCCCGGCGCATTGATGTCTCAGGGTGGAACAAAATGGCGTCCATCAACTGTTGCCCCTGGGCGGGAGTGGGCTTGGCGTTGGGGTCGATCCGGTCGAGTTCGGCGGCAATCAGCGTCGGATCGGCACCCAGGGAATTCAGCCAGTTGACGATGAAGCTGCGTAGCCGGGGGTCGGCACTGTGCTGTAGCAGCGGGAACACCTCCTCGGCTTTACCTAGCCTGGCCATAGCGACCGCCGCCCGAGCCTGACGCTCGGCAAGGCGGTCCTTGACATCCTCCTTGACCGTAGGACGGTGCCAGACCGATGCAGTTACCAGCGGTCCCTCTGGCGTAGTCCGGGTCACCGAAGACGACACGGGGCGATAACCCTGCGCAATCTGTTCCCGGCATTTTCGCATGTGGGCTGCGGGATCAAGACCGTAGATCGAAACTGCCTCGAAGCTCGCATCACTCGTCCAGACTGCCGCTAGGCGGCTGTCGGATAGTCCCGCCTTCATGATCTCGGCGAACGCTGGGTCGTCCCGGATCGGGTCAAGGTCGGCGTCCTCATCCATCTTTCCGAAATCGGCATCGTCATTCTTGATCGCCTCTTTGAGCAATTGAAGACATCTCTGCGCAAGTTGACGACCCTTCGCCTTGTCCGAGCGGGAGATGGCTCCTGACGCCAGGGAAAAGGCACGGGCGGCGGCATATCGCAGGTCTGCATCCTTGGGTTGTGTCTGAATGGCTGCTTCCAGCGTCTCAATTGCCTTATCTGCCCCCTCGCCCAGTTCTGCTGCCAAGACAGCGGCAAGGTAGAGCTTGGAATGCTCCGGGGCGTCTCCCTTCTGGAACTTCTCCACTTCGGACTCGGCGTCTTGCTTCTTGCCGATCCTGGCAAGAGCGACGACTTTGTACTGCTCGGCAGAGACCACTTCCGGGTTCTTGCCGATCACAAACAGAAGATCATCGAGTGCCTTCTGATTCTCTCCCAGCCGGAGGTGCGCCATAGCCCGTGCCAACCGTGAGTCGAGGTCATCAGGCTTGGTCATGAGCCTCTTCTCTGCACTCTGAAGGTCAGCCTGCACTCGATCTCGGGTTGTCTGTGGCGTACTCGCCCCGCTGACCACAACATCTATGAGCAACTGATCCCCCAGGTCCGCTTGTCTCTGCTCAAAGTTCCCCTCGAACTGGTCTCGATATGTTTGTCCTGTGATGTCGGCTCCTGGGGGGCGTCCCCAGACACCGCAATACCTCATGCGACCTTCCGCCCCAATCGAGGCGTGCCGAGTTCGGGGAATCAGCTTCGCCTCCTTAAGTTTGTCCTGAACTTCATCCTCTAGATGAGCGGTCATTCCAACGTACAACCGGGCGTCATCATCGCCGGTGTTCTCGACCCAGAGGGCTGCATAGCGGTGTGCGGGCTTACCGTCTTTCTCCATCGTCATGTACCCGGCGACATCGACAGGAAGGAACTGGTCTTTCTTGTTCCGCTCATCCTGTCGTCGGACTTCATCTGCGGCCAGTCCGGAAAAGACTCGTCCTTTCCGTCCATCACGGGTCCAGACCGCCGCTACCCGCACCGCCTGCCCGTCAGTGTAGGGGCGGAATCGTTCTGGGCGGTATCCCGATTTGCGGAGAGCTTCGGCGGTCATAATGAACTCGTCCAGTGGCATCGTCTGGCAGAAGGCGAATCGCTCTAAGAGCATGCCGTGAGCAGACTCGATACTGCTCACAGGTGCGGAGTCGGGTTTGGTCCATGATGGGTTGAGCGGCGGATCACTCCAGGAATAGGTGGCTTTCTTGGCAAGTTCGCCCTGGAAGACGGGCATGACCTGTTCTGCCTTCCTGTCAGCAACAGGGAAAAGGCTCAGATACGCCTTTGGATCAGCGACCATCAGAAGTTCGGCAAGCCGGTTGGGATGATCACTGGCGTAATCGGCAAGGATGTTGGTTGCCTGCTTATGTTCGGACTCCGGGCGTTCCTCTTCCTGGAAGATCGTGGCAAGAGGAGTCATCAGCCTGCCCCGAACGGGACGCAGGGCTTCGATCCAGGGGCCAAGCTGGATGGCGTTGACCGACACCAACTCCTGAGACACCTTGCCGACCACGGCCTCCCAACTGGCGTTTTCTGGATCGTAGCTCGCCAGTGCGCTGGCGGTAGGGAGAAGGCTGGCATCGCCTGGCTTCGATGACTCCAGGACGGGCCAGAGCTTGGGAATCAGGGCGGAACGGTGGGGCTTCAGGGCATCACGCAGTACGGGAAGCTCACTTGGAGTGGCTTTGACTAGGCGGCTGAAGAGATAATCAACCTGGGAGGAATCAACGGGGAGGAGGGCGAGGCTGGCGTGCAGATGTTCCCGATCATCGATACTTTGTACCGCACGCACTAACTTAGGATCAGCCCAGCGGCGATAGCCCGAGAGTTGCTTGACGATGGCAGGAACCTCTGATGTGCTTACTTTCTGGAGCGACTCCAGCAGGGCCGAAGCCCGCAGTCTTCCATAGCCCTCGATCCCTCCCCACGAGATCAGGGAGACAACCATGACCAATCCCAGCGTCCCTAGTCCATGAACCCGCCCCGCCCTTTTTATCATCTTGCGCTGCGGCTTGGTCCAGTCCTTCTTCTTCGTCAGCATCCTGATGGTCGCCCATTCCAGGGCGGATGGCAGGAGGCGGTTCTCGGGTTTGGCGTTCCACGACGCCGACCGTTCCGCCAGCCGCAATTCTGCTCGTCCTCGACGGGTCTCACGCTGCTTGCGGGTCAGCCAGTCCCGCAGGGAGTGAACCAAGTAATCGTGTGCGAGTTGGTAGTATTGTCCAGGCGGGGCGGTCGGCTGACCTTCGTGCGAGGAGCCTTCCGGGTCGGTGGGCGTGATCAGTCGAATCTCAGGATCAAGAATGTGGATCAGGTCATCGAAGTCTCTCGGGCGATTTGCATAACCGGATGCTTCCAGCAATTCCTGGCGTGATCTCATCTCCCCCTTTATGTCGGTGCCGCTTTCTGGCAAGAGGGCTTTGAGCACCGACTGGGCGGCTTTCTGGTGGAGCCGATGCTCGGGTGGAGCGGTCGGAGCGCTGAAGGTTTCTTCCAGGAAGGTCAATCCGATCCCTTCGATGCCGCCCACGTCTTTGAGCGTGGCTGGGGTCCAGGGCTTCCCTTTGACCATCTCGGCGAAAAGAGCCAGCCGCACCGATATGATCTTTCCTTCCTCAGCCAGACCGGAAATCGATTGATCCAAGAATGATTCTTGCTCGCTGCTGAGATCACCAGTTCTTTCGGGGATGGCCCCGTAAGCCCTTCCGAATGCGGTCAGCACTTTCTTGGCATGGCGGGGATCGAACAGATCCACCAGGGCGCTGTTTTCACCTTCGAGCAATCGAATGTCCAGGTCACGCAAGAATCGGCTAGCGGCGAGCCAGAAATCATCCCGCACCAGCGCAATCGCCTGGACATGCTCACCGTCGCAGTGCCGCAGGGCGGCGACCAACTCCGTATTCTCCTCGCCCCTCTTCGCATGAAGCCACTGCTCGAACTGATCAAGGACCAGCAACACTTTCCGCTCGGGACGTAAGATGCGACCTCTTCGCAGATTTGCCAGCGAATCGACCAGCCGCAATGCTTGGGGCAGTTCGGGACACACCTTCCGCAAGCCCTTGAGCAATCGGGTTTCCGTTTCCTCGGGGGTTGCCTCGATGTACACCGAATAGACGTGATTGCTCAGCCGGGGAAGAAGACCCGCCTTGACCAAACTTGACTTGCCGCAACCTGAGGGACCGTAGATCAGCCCCAAACGAAACGTCAGGTCGGGGTCAATCTGCTCGATCTTTCGCTTCCAGAATCGGATGCATTCGGGCAATCCGTCACGGTCCCGAGGTCCGGGGATCAGTTCCAGGAAAAAGTCAGAATCGTTCTCATCAAAGGAACGCAGCCCCTTTGGAACGATCTTGATCGGTCGTTGATCGGAGTCGGATTGTCGGGAGGTGGACGGAAGCGGCGCAGCTTCCAGGGTCGATCCGGTTTGAGTGACGGGGACCGCAGGGGCGGCAGGCGAGCCCGTGCCTCCGGCGGCTTGGATGAACAGGCGCAGGTCTTCCGCCATGTCCCTGGCGGTGGTGTACCGCTCGGACGCCCGCTTCGCCAGCGCCTTGAGACAGATCCGCTCCATTTCCTTGGGGATCGTGTCATCGATCTGCCGAGGTGGGCGAGCCTCAGCCTGGGTCACTTGCTCGATGATCGCTGGAAGAGAATCACCTCGGAATGGTCTGCGACTCGTCAGTAGCTCGTAAAAGACCACGCCCAAGCTGAAGATATCCGATCGCCCATCGACGAGGTGTCCCTCGCCCCTGGCCTGCTCAGGGCTCATGTAGGCGGGTGTGCCAGCAAGCCCGCTACCCTTGCCGAAATCTTCGTCTCTGAGCGCAAGACCGAAATCGGCGACACAGGGCTTGCCGGATGCGTCGAGGAGGATGTTGGCGGGCTTGATGTCCCGGTGGACCAGACCTCGAGTGTGGGCGTAATGCAAGGCGTCGGCGACAGTCGCAACCAGTTGCGCCGAATCTCGGAAGGGCAGTCGAGCCTGTCCCATCCTGGCGGCCAGATCGCTGCCTTCGACGAGCTTCGAGACCACGAAGCAGAGTCCATCCTCCGTGCGGCCAACGTCATGAACAGGAACGATGTTGGGATGGTCCAATTTGGCGAGGATGCGGGCTTCGTTCAGATAGGCTTCCACATCCTCGGGGGCAGTGATTCGTTCTGGGTTCGGCACCTTGATCGCCACCGGACGGTCGAGGTCATCGTCGTGAGCAAGATAGACCGTGCCGAAGCCGCCCTGGCCTAGCCGATGCATGATCCGATAGCGCCCAATCTTGGAGGGATCGCTGATCGAGGAACCACCCGAGCCCCGAACGGGTTGTTGCGAGCCTTTGGTTTCGGAGAGGTCTTTCGTCTCATCCGAGGAGCCATCCGAATCCTCAGCGGGCGGTTGCGTGCCCTCATTTTCAGACTGGCTCTTCGTCTCATCCAATTGTTCGGTCCTCGCCATCCACCGGTCTCATTCATGACTACCAAGCAGACCATTGTCTCATCCTGAGCCGGGATCGAGAAGTGTGGCAAGATCTTTGTCATATCGGGGATGTGGAACGGCTTTATCACCATACCCTAGGAATCAAAAGATATCGGACTCGACCTTCACACTGCGCCCCAAGCACGGGGTGAACGACCACGCCGGCCTGCATCCAGCGCCGGGCTTGTTGGTAGACTGGGGTCCAAGGCGGAGGATCGTTTGGCAGGAATCGCCACTGACAGCCCGTCCTGACCACGTAACGTACTGCGCTCATCAGAAACATGAGCAAAGCTCTTACAATAAGTCAATGACAGGCTCTAGTCGCGGCCGATGCCCAGCGCGTCAGCGACGCGGTTGATGTAGTTGAACCAAGCCGCGATCAACGTGATCTGCAGTATTCCGCGGTCGTCAAAACCGCGCCGCGCAGCCGTGTGTGGTCTTCCGGGGAGACTCTGGTCGCGTCTTTCGTGAGCTTGACCACGTAGTCGATCATCACCCGCTCTGCTTCAGTGATCGGTGCCGTCTTAAAATCATCGCGAAGCGCCTGGACGAGTGCATCATCCAGGGTGACCCGACGCAGAAACTCTGCGTGCGAGACAATTCAGTAATGGCACTGATTGGTGAGCGAGACCATCGTCGCGATCATCTCGTGCTGCCGCCGCGCCAGTGCCAGATCGGGCGACATCAGGGCGCCAACTGTGGCAAAGGCATGATGCAGTGCCTGCGGGATGAGCGTCTGTGAGGCGACGATCCCCGGCAGGCCCTGGTCGAGCTCCTGCACGGGCCGCGCGTATTCGGCGGGATAGAGAGCCTGCTGGTCGGCCATTGCCTTTTTCAAGCCGTCGTCCGCGTCTGACATCGGAACAGTTCGAATCCAGGCCATTGTGGTGCGATTAAGCACCGGTTTGTTCATCGGGGCGTCGTTCCGTTCGCTTGCGATGCCGCGTATCGCGTGCTCGGGCAACGCGGCTCGTCGTGAGGGACTTCGATTGACAGCTCCGAAGGTCTCCGATAGATTCAGCGGCCCCTCAAGTCGACTGCGGGAAACTACTTGAGGTCGATCGTCTCGACGGCCCCAAACCATGGACGGTGGGCAGGATGATGCCGAGTCGGATCAACCCGATCGCTCAGCCTATTTGCTTGGTCAACCCCGAGCTGCGAGGCCCTTCGAGCTGGGCCGAGCACACTCCGTTCGCCATGTGGCTGATTTCCGTGCTCAGGCCGCGTGTGCTGGTGGAGCTCGGAACCTATAACGGCACGTCGTACTGCGCATTCTGCCAGGCGATCGAGATGCTCGACTTGCCTACGCGCGCGTATGCCGTCGATTCATGGAAGGGCGATCCCCATAACGGAGCCAATGGCCCCGAGATCCTGACTGAGCTGCGGAGCTATCACGACCCGCGGTACGAGTCGTTCTCCAGCTTGCTGGAAATGACCTTCGACGAGGCCGTCAAGCGGTTCGCCGACAAGGAAATCGACCTCCTGCACATCGACGGATATCACAAGTACGAAGCCGTGCTTCACGACTTCGAAACCTGGCGGCCCAAGCTCAGCGACCGCGGAGTCATCCTGTTTCACGACGTTTCGGAGCGCATCGCCGACTTTGGCGTGTTTCAGCTCTGGGAAGACCTGGCCGCGAAATATCCGAGCTTCACGTTCCGTCACGAGCACGGCCTGGGAGTACTTGCAGTCGGCTCCGATCTTCCTCAAGAGTTTCGGACGCTGCTCTCGATTGAAGACGAAGACGCCGAGCAGGTGCGCACCTTGTTTCGCGAGCTGGGTCGGCGAGTGCGATTGGAGATGGAGCGAGATTCCGCCCGCGCCGATCTACGACTGGTGCGAAAATCTCTGCATCTCGTCGATCGCCAGCGGCTGGAGCAAGACTTCTTGCTAAAGAAGCTGCAGGCGGATCTGGCGCGGGAACGACGAATCGTCGCTCGCTTGAAAGGCGAATCCGGCAAGCCCGGTGAGTACGGTTGTATTCGAAGCGAAGCAGATATCGCGGAAATCGACGCGCTGCGAAGGCGCATCGCCTTGTTCGAGAGCGATATCGCGGAGCTGCAGTCGTCTCGATCGTGGCGGCTCATGCAGCAGCTTCACAATCTTCACGCGCGAATGATTCCGGTCGGATCGAGGCGCCGGCTCGCGCTATTCAAGCTTTCGCGGCTCGCCGAGGTGATCGCGAACGAGGGGCTGGCCGCCGCAGCCCGCAAAGTCGTTCGCAAGGCCGGCTGGGCCGGATTGCTCCGCACGGGTGCCGACGGCTCGCGACGAACCTGGAAGCCGTCGGGTCAGCCGGTATTCCTGCTGGTCAGCCATCAAGGCGGAGGGGGCACCGAGCGACACGTGCGCGAGCTGGCCGACGCGCTCATTTCCGAGGGAGTCCGCCCGGTGATCGTGCGGCCGAGCGGGTCGGGCTCACTCCTGTGGGAGGAGCGAGACCAATCCTGGAGCGTCACCTGGTATCGCGACACGCCCCCCGATCGCGGAGCCGTCAAGGAGATGCTTCGGCTGCTCGCACCGGCCCACATGCACGTCCACCACGTGATGGGCCTGCCGACCGCGGTGCTGGACTGGCTCTTTGAGTCGGGATTGCCCTACGACTGGACGTTCCATGACTATTTCACGGTCTGTCCCGCGCCCATCTCAATCAGGCTGACGGAAGCTACTGCGGCGAGCCGGACGCCGATGCTTGCAACGCGTGTCTTGTCCGTCTCGGAGACTATCACGGAGACCAGGTCAACGAGTCCATCACCGCATGGCGCAAGCGGTTCTCGAAACATCTTCTGAACGCGCCGGGTCTTCGCTCCCAGCGAGGATGTCCGACGCCGTCTCAGCCGCTATTTCCCCGATTTGCCGATCCTTTGTCGCCCCCATTTCGAAAGCTTGCCCGCTTTGCCCAGTCTCGCAGCGCCATTGCGGCCGGGCGCGCTGCGTGCGCGTCGCAATCCTCGGCACGATCCTGCCGATCAAGGGTGCCGAACGTCTGATGGCCTGCGCGCGCAGATGCCCGTCGCCGCCATCTGCCGCTGGAATTCCGGGTCCTGGGAACGACCGATCGCGACAGCGCCTTCGCGCACCTGGGGAATGTTCACGTCTCGGGCAGCTATCGCGAACGTGACATCTTCCAGCGTCTCACGGCCGAGCAATGCCACGTGGCATTCTTGCCGTCGGTCTGGCCGGAAACTTTCATGTACACGCTTTCGATCGCGATGGCCGCCCGGCTGTACACGATCTGCTTTGACCTGGGGGCCCAGGCCGACCGACTCCGCGCCTGGGGCTGGGGCAAGGTCTTGCCGCTGGAGGCGGGCCCCGAACAGATCAACGACTCATTCTTGAAGGCCGCCCGGTCGATGGTCGCCGGCGCGGTCGCGCCGCCGCCGATCGCGTCGGCCGCGTATCCCGAGCTGCTCGTTTCGTATTACGACTTCACGGCCGAGGAGCGCGAGCGCTTCCGCACTTCACCACCGCCGGACGAACCGCGAACTTTGCTGCGTCCTCACACGCTTCGGTGGAGGGCGCATGCACCCCTTCGCTAGCCCTTCGGATGCCAGCGAGCTCGGCGAAGCCACCAGCACGCGGAGACCGGTGCACGCGAGCGAGCAGGAAGCCGGCGCGGGACGGCCGGGGCCGGCGCGACGAGGGGACCACGCGAGGCATTGGCGCCGCCGCCGGCCCGCTGCGCTGCCACCAGCCGTTTTGCCAGATTCGAGCGAATCCTTGTGCAGCAAGGTGCGCTCGACTTTTGCACGCAAGAAGACAGCAGAAGCCGTCAGAACAGTTCGTGACCGCGTCAGGATTGCACGGTTGTCGCGGCATGCATGGCAGCCCGACGGACGGGCGGTTTTTCTCCTCATCAGCCACAGTTGCGGCGGTGGTACCCATCGCCACGTGATGGACATGACCGCAGCTGCTGCAGAAGGCCGGCACCCGACCCTTGCTCGTTCGTCCCGGCCAAGCGGGCCGGCCTGCTCTGGGAAGAATACGACGATCGGGGGCAGCCGGTCTGGTGCCGGGAATCGACGCACACGCGCGATTCGATCGAGCGCGATGCTGGCGCTGGTCCGTCCGGCCCATGCCCATGTCCACCATCTGATGGGCGTGCCGGATCTTCTCTTCGACCTTGCTGGCCGAGCACGGCATCACCCTACGACTGGACGATTCACGACTACTTCACGATCTGTCCTCGCGTCAATTTGATCGGGACCGGCGGCAACGTACTGCGGCGAGCCCGACGCCGCGGCTCGTGCAATCGCTGTCTGGCCGTGCTGGGAGACGACCAGGGCCGGCCGGTCATCGAAACGATCACGGCGTGGCGCGAGCGATCCGGCCGCCGCTCGGCGGTGCGCGGCGGGTCTTCGTCGCCGAGCGACGATGTTCGCGCCGGCTGGAGCGATATTTTCCGGAGCTGCACCATGCTGGTCGCGGCCGCACCCCGAGGCGCTGCCCGCACTGGAGAGCCTGGCGGCGCCGCTGGCGGCCGGCGAGAGCGGTCCGAGTCGCCGTGATCGGGACGATCGGTGCCGGTAAAGGGGTCCGAGCGACTCCTGGCCTGTGCGCAAGGACTGCGCGCCGCCGCAGGCTGCCGCTGGAGTTCCACGTGATCGGCTCGACCGACCGCGACGCGGTGCTCGCCCGGCTGGGGAACGTCCGGATCACGGGCCGCTACCGGGAGCACGAAGTCTTCACAGCGGCTGGCGGCCGAGCGCTGTCATCTCGGCGTTTCTGCCGTCGTCGTGCCCCGAATCCTTCATGTACACGCTGTCGATCGCGATGGCGGCCCGGATGTTTGTCGTCTGCTTTGACCTCGGCGCCCAGGCCGAGCGGCTGCGAGCCTGGGGCTGGGGCCAAGTCTTGCCCTGAGAGAGCGGACCCGGGCCGATCAACGACGCACTCCTGGCCGCCGCGCGGACGCTGGCTCGAACGGCCGGCCGCTCCGCCTGCCGCCGCAGCCGGCCGATTATCCCGAAATCTTGACGTCCTATTACGACTTCACCCCGACGAGCTGAGCCGGTTTCATCAGAGCCGGCCTGCGAGGCGACGTGACCAGCGGCCGAATCACCCTGCAGTCGCGCAGGAGGAAAGACCATGCACATCTTCACTAGCATCACGGCCAATTACCTGCCCAAGGCCGCGGCGCTGGCCCACTCGGTCAAGCGGGTTCACCCCGAGGCGGCGTTTCACGTCGTGCTCTCGCGACCAGCATGCCGGCCTGCCCGCCGTCACCACCGCGGCCTTCGACACCATCATCAAGATCGACGAACTGCCGATCGAGAATCTCCCGTCCTGGATCTTCAAGCACCGGCTCGTCGAGCTGTGCACGGCCGTCAAGGGCACCGGCCTTTCAGTACATCGCCGATCGCTTCGGCGCCGAGCGCATTTACTATTTCGATCCGGACATCGTCGTGCTCGGCCGGCTCGACGATCTCGAGCGAAACCTCGACCGGCACAGCGTGCTCTTGACGCCGCACATGGTCGCTCCCGAAACCGACCTGCAGGCGATCCTCGATAACGAGATCTGCTGCTTGAGGCACGGCGTCTACAACCTCGGTTTCCTGGCGGTGCGGCATGACCGGACAAGGGCGCCGGTTCATCGACTGGTGGGCCGATCGCCTGCGGCAGTTCTGCTACGACGAGGTTCCGAACGGTCTGTTCACCGATCAGCGCTGGGTCGACCTGGCGCCGGCGTTCTTCGACGACATCGCGATCGTGCGCGACCCGCAATACAACGTCGCGACCTGGAACCTGACCCATCGCCGCGCCACCGGCACGTGCACCGTATCGAAATCCAGATCAACGGCCGGCCGCTGGTCTTCTATCACTTCTCGGGCTTCGACAGCGGCGCCCAGAAGGTGCATGCTCGATCGCTACGGCAGCCCACAGCCCGGTGCTATTCGAGCTGCGCGACTGGTACATCGCCCGCTGCGAGGAGCTCGGCCAGTCGACCTTCTCCAGGATCGACGTGCCGTCTACAATTTGTTCCGGCAACGGCCAGCCGCATCACCGACGCTCACCGGCTGTGCTATCGGCGCCGGGCTGACCTGGCCACCGCTTTTCCGGACCCGTTCGCGACGGGCGACGTGGATCGATCCTACTTCCACTGGTATCTCTCCGACGCCCCCAAGGAAGAACGGCCCTCGTTCCTCAAGCTGGTCAAAGACCATGCTCCCACGCCGGCTCTTCGCCTGGCGCGGCACGCGCGAACGGCCTGGCGACGCTGGTCGACGCCTGCGTGAGGTTCTTCGCGGGCGGCTCGTCGCGGCGATGGGCAGTCAATTCACGGGCGGCCGGCAGATGCGAGGGGCAGTAGGTGCTTAAACCGCAGCGCGGGATGTGACCGAACGCACGATCTTCATCACCGTTCTTCGGCCTTTCAGTGCGATGCCGAGAATCGGGTGGCGCTCATATCTCTCGAGCACTTTGCGCTGGTGTTCGGAAAGCGCGCTCAAACGATGGAACCGCTCCAGGCACTCGGCGTATTCCGCGCTCATGCGCCATAGCTCGGTTGCCAGTCGTTGCTGCTCGGCCTCGGCCCTGTACAGTCCGAGCTGAGTCGAGGTGAACAGACCATGAGCCTGGTCGAGATTGCGCCTGGAGCCACGCCAGGTTATCGGGGGAGGATTGCGAGAGTTCAAAAGCGTCGGCAACCAGGCCGATTCCGGGCGTCTGCAGCCAGGAATCCGTCCAGCGGAAATGCTCGGGCGGGATCCCCTGAACCCACGATTGAAAGCCCGCCTCGCAATCGCACGCCAGGTCGATGTCGGGCTGATAGAGCGATAAGCCCCTAGCCCCGAGGAGGTGGCGTGCGATCGTCACAACGCTGCACTTTCGAAAGAGCGAGCTCTGGACGGTGAGCGGCGGAAAGTTGAATAATCCGCTCAGCACGATCCATATCAAAGGCACCCGCTCGGCCGACCGCCACTCCTGATCGAAGCGGTAGAGCTTGCCCGACGGCTCGACAATGATATTGCCCGGAATGAGATCGACAGTGTCCCCATCGGCATACCAGGCACCGGCAGCCTCCGGCCGGCTTGGGTCGAGCAGCACCGATCGCTCCCGCAGCAAATCGATCCAGGTGAGCCCCGCGCCGAAGAACCCCTCGTGGTTCTGTGCCTCGGCGTGCTTGAGCATCCTGAGGCACAGCGACTCGCCGGCGACGTACGCGACGACCGGCTCGATCGTGTGCTGCCAGTCGTGTGTCTCGGTAAGCGGGATCGAGCTGATCTTATCTTTACGCACTTGCAAGCCGCCTGACTCGCGCACGATTCGCGTCACAACGCTCAGGGCCGGGCGGCGGTGGCTGGAGAAGTTCCACGCCAGTGTCGAACTGTCAGGAGCCCGCGCGGCGATCGATTGTTCGCTGCGGGACGCGATCACGAGGAACGAATTGGCCAGATCCGCCGCGAGACCGTTTTTCTGAAGCACGCTCCACACCAGCGGCTCGAGGAATCCACGGGGCGTGGGCGGTCCGTAGTCGCGGCCGACGCACCGGCCCACGAAGCCCGCCAGGTCGAAATCGGGATCGGTTAGGGTGCGCTCGTCAACCATGGCGGTCGGGAGCTTGTAGTCGGGCCAGGGCAGCATGAATCTGCGCGCTGGAAATCCCGCGGAGGCTAGACGGAGGTCGAGCTCGCGGCGGCCGAAAGTGACAGGGCCGTTGTCACGGTACAGACCCTGAATACCGGAGAATCGTGTTCCGATGTGGTCTTCCCGGCAACCGCTGAAGTATTTGAGGCCGAGCTGGTTTTCAATCGCCAGTACAAGGGCGCCGTCGTGTGCGAGATGATCGCGCGCCGCGACCAAGGTCGCGGCGACGGGGTCGGGAGCGTCATGGTAAACGCGTGCGTACTCGAGGACTCCAATCAGCGTGACCCAGTCGGCGTCAAACCGCGGTAGCGAGTGCAGTTTTTGAACGACAACGCGGCACGTTGGGCAGATCCCGGCAGCGTGTCGCGACCATCGCCGCGCGCCGTTCGCTCCCTTCCACGGCAATGACCTCGGCCCCGGTCTCACCGAGCCCGCGCGTGATGGCGCCGCAGCCGGCGCCCAGCTCGACCACGCGGTCGCCGGCCTTGATCGGGATCGGGATGAACAGGTTGCAGCGCAGGGCGCTGAAGTGATACTCCGACGGCCAGTCGACGATCAGACTGACCCACTCTGGAGAGTTGACCGAGCGGTCTTGCACCCGCGCCATCGCCAGCGCCAACCGCTCTTCCAGCTCGATGCCGTCGGTATAAGCGATCGGTTCCGTGTCGGGCTGGCGCCAGATTCCGGTCTCGCCGTCACGGAGATAACCGTCGCGTTCCAGAATGTCCTCGATCGAACGTGAAGCCATCATCTCTCTTCCATGATCGACGAAGCGACCTTACTCATCCTTCCAATGATCGGCCCAGCGATCCGTCCGTGACAGCATCCCGTCGCGCCAGCGACTCATTCGATGATGGATCTTAGCGACGTCCCGGCGCAAGAAAAGCCGACCTTACAGGCCTTCATATTAATTTACGATTCTCACGGCGGATCGAACACGAACATTGGCGTCGATTTCTGTCTACGGCAAGGGCCGCGTAACACGCTCGTGAGCGCTACAAAATCCGCACCGCGCTCGGGAACTGATTTTCCCACCGCATTCGGCGCGGCACGCATGCACGAGCTCATTTTAGCGAGCTTGCAACTTCCGTCCACTCAGAGAGTTCCTTGGTCGGTGATGCGACGGACAACGAGTCCTAGCGGAGGTCGATCTTGGGAAAAAGCGGTGCCGGCTTGCCACCTGAGACCGGGGCCGTGACGTTCAGAGTCGACGGCAGTTGCGGCGAGATCGCGTCGGCGTAACCCACGAGATTCCAGCCTTTGGCCTCCCCGAAGTTGAACGACGCGTAGAACGTGTCGGCGGTCTTCGGCAGAAACGGCTTGATCAGGATCGCGGCGACGCGCAGCCACTCGGCAAGGTTCACGAGGACCGCGCGGCAGGCGTCCACGTCGGTCTTGGCGAGCTTGAACGGCTCGGTCTCCTGGATGTAGCGGTTGGCTGTCTCCACGACGTCGCGCCAGATGCGCTGCAGGGCCGGGCTGTACTCGAAAGCCCCGATCTGCCCGCGCAGCGAGGTGACCGTGGCAGAGAGGTCAAGCCCGCGCCGCCACGCCGATGCATCGATCGACCCCACGCCTTCGAGCCGGCCGTCGAAATACTTCAGGCACATGGTCAGGATGCGGCTGTAGAGGTTTCCCAGGTTGTTGGCAAGTCCGCTGTTGTAGGTCTCTGCAAACCGCTCGAAGGAAAACTCGCCGTCACCACCGAATGGGCACTGGCTCATGAAGTAGTAGCGGAATCCCTCGACCGAAAACCGGTCGATGAGCTCCATGGGCTCGACGACGTTGCCCAGGCTCTTGCTCAGCTTCTGGACCTCACCCGTCGCTTCATTCTTGCGATAGACGAAGCCGTGCCCGAACACCCGCAGCGGGAGTGGAACCCCGGCCGACATCAGCATGGCCGGCCAGAGTGCGCAGTGAAACCGTGTGATGTCCTTGCCGATCACGTGCACGCTCGCCGGCCAGAGGCGCGCGAAGCGATCCGGGTCGGTGCCGTAGCCGATCGCGGTGATGTAGTTGAGGAGCGCGTCAAACCAGACGTAGATCGTCTGCTCGGGATCAAACGGGACCTTGATCCCCCACGCGAATCCCTTGCGAGTGATCGCGATGTCCTTGAGCTCGGTCTCGACGAGGTTCACGATCTCGTTGCGCCGGCTCTCAGGCTGGATGAATTCCGGGTGTGCTGCATAGTGTGCAAGGAGCCGGTCGCGGTAGGCCGAGAGCCGGAAAAAGTAATTCTCCTCCTCGACCCACAAGAGCGGCGTGTTCGGATGAAGCGGACAGCGCCCGCCCCCCTCCTCCACTTCTTTCTCGGTCTTGAACGCCTCGCAGCCGTTGCAGTAGTGCCCGGTATAGACGCCCTTGTAGATATCGCCCGCGTCATACACCGCCTGGATGAATTTCTGACATCCCAGGTGGTGCCGCTGTTCGCTGGTCTGGATGAAGTCGTCGTACGAGATGTCGAGGGTACGCCAAACCTCCTGAAACTGGCGGGCCATCTCGTCGACGTATTGCTGCGGCGACGTGCCAAGCTCCCGCGCGCTGGGGTACCTTGATCGTGTTCTCGTCGTTGCCCATCAGGAAATGAACAGACTCGCCCTCCATCCGACGAAATCGCGCCTGCACATCGGCGCCGATCTTCTCGAATGCGGTGCCGATATGCGGGCGACTGTTGGGATAGTCGATTGCCGTCGTGATGTAAAAACGCGAACCTTCGTTCATCAATCCCAGTCCTCGCGTGCCGCTGTACAAAGAGCCCGAACGCTCGCTTCCGATGCGCCTGCGCCCGATTGAGGGGGGCGTCGTGTTCCCCACGCGCCGAGCCGTGCACCCGGTTTCTGCCCAGAAGAGCGGACAAATTCAGTCCGCCGGCGGTTCACGGCTGCCGCGTGCGAGTTTCAATCTAACACATCGCGCGAATATGCGACGAGATCGCCTGAACGAGGGCGCCTGTCGCTCCCGTTGCGAAGCGACCGCGTTGACCGCGTCGAGTCACCGGACGGCCGAACATGGGCGCCTGCGCGTCGCCTTAGCCGGCGCGGCGACGCCACCACAGGCCCCACCCCGCCAGACCGATTGCGATTAGCCAGGAGCCGGGCTCGGGAACGGGGTTCGGGCCAATCTGTTGTGACTGAACCGGCGCCGCGCCGGTACCGCCGCCGGTCGACGTGGCCGTTGAGCCGGAGCCAGTCGCCAGGGTGCCGGCCTGCGGCACCGAGAGCCTCTCGAGCGCCTTGGCGACTCTGGGGTGGAAATGGTCAAAGCGTGCCTGGTCCAGGCTGCGCTTGTAGACGAGGAATTCAACCCAGGGACTGCTCTCGGCCCGATCCGACTTGAGCGCGTGCCAGATCGCTCGCTCGGCATCGCGCGTGACGGGCGGGTAGACGAGCGTGGACCAGACGCTGGGGCCGCCCAGCAGGAACTCCGGCCAGGATCGGAAAATGCCTGGGTGCGCGACCGATTCCGCGTGCGCGGCACGTGTCCGCTCGGCCGCACGCTCCTCGCGTAATTCAAGTGCTTCGTCGGTGCCGTGGGCTCGGTGAATCGGAGACGCCTCGAGTAGACCGGGACGGTATAGTCCCGCGCCGATGGCCATCCATCCCAACACGAGCAGGCGAAACGCCGGCGTGTGCCGCGGCGTTCGCGTGAATCCGTTCATGCGTCACCCAAATGTTAGAAGAGCCGGGCATGCACCCATGCTGGCTGAGCGTTCGCGCAATCATGGCGAACCTTGCAATGATTGTGTCGGCTTTTCACCGGGCGATGATTGAGCGGATTATGCCGGAGATCGCGAGCATGTCTTCAACAAGAACTTCACGTCCATTTTCGGTTCACGCCGTCCTTGAAGAGTCGCATCCCCCGTCGTGCTGACCGCTCACTTGTTCATGATCGACCGCGGACGACTGGCCGTAACGGCGAGCCGGTTTGATTGAATGTCGCTCCGGCGATCGGTATCCTGGCATGATAATGGCCGGTCGCGCCTTGGCTCACGGCCGTGCGGTTACCTTACGAAAGAAGCTCGGCAGGCGACCCGGTCCCAGCCGAGTGCTCCGATCCTCGAGGAGACGATCCCGATGTCGACAGCCGTTGCGTCCGAGATAGCGAGCCAGATGTACATCGACGGCACGTGGTGTGACGCGATCGGCGGGAAGACACTGGCGGTCATCAATCCGGCGGACGAGTCGGTGCTGGCAGACGTGGCTTACGGCACCGGCGTCGAGGCGCAGCGGGCCGTCGAGGCCGCGCGCCGCGCGCATTTCCGGAGTGGCGCGCCATCTCCGTGTACGATCGCGCGAAGATCTTGAAGAAGACAGCCGAGCTGCTGCGCGAACGTGCTGACCGCATTGCCCGGATTCTCACACAAGAACAGGGCAAGCCGCTGGCCGAGGCCAAGACCGAGATCCTGCATTCCGCCGACACGTTCGAGTGGTTTGCTGAGGAGGGCAAGCGCGCCTATGGCCGGATCATCCCCACGCGAATGTCATCAAGCGCTATTACGCCATCAAGCATCCGGTGGGCGTCGTGTGCTCGATCACGCCCTGGAATTTCCCGGCGGCCCTTCCTAGCCGCAAAATCGCGCCTGCTCTCGCCGCCGGGTGCACGGTCGTGAGCAGGCCCGCCGACCAGACGCCGCTCACCATGATCCAGATTTTCCACTGCCTCGCCGACGCTGGGGTTCCCAAGGGCGTCGCCAACCTCGTGATCGGCCCGTCGCGCGCGGTCGCCGACGTGTTCTTCCAGCACCCTGCGGTGCGCAAGATCAGTTTTACCGGGTCGACCGAGGTCGGCAAGGAGCTGATTCGCCGGTCGGCCGATCAGGTCAAGCGGCTCAGTCTCGAGCTGGGCGGTCACGCCCCGCTCATCGTCTTCCCGGACGCCGACGTCGCAGCAGGTGGCCCAGGCCGCCGTTCTCGGCAAGTTCCGCAACAACGGGCAGGTTTGCATCGCCCCCTCCCGGTTTTATATCCACGACAAGATCGGCAAGGACTTCACCGAGGCCGCCGTCGAGCTCACGCGCAAGCTCAAAATCGGCAACGGGCTCGAGCCGGGCGTCCAGATCGGCCCGATGTTCGAGGCGGGGCGCCCTCGACAAGACGGCCGAGCTCGTCGACGACGCCCGCAAGAAGGGGGGCAAGGTCCTCACCGGCGGCGGCCGCTCGACCCGATTCGCCAAGGGTTACTGGTTTGAGCCGACGATCGTCCGCGGCGTCAACGGCGAAATGAAGCTCATGACCGAGGAGCCGTTTGCCCCCGTGATGCCTATCCTCGAATTCTCCAAGATCGACGACGTGATCGCCGCGGCCAACAACACCCCGTACGGACTGGCCGCGTACGTCTTCACCAATGACCTCACCATCGCCACCCGCATGGCCGAGGGCCTGGAAGCGGGCATCATCGGCATCAACGACCCAGTCCCGGCGACGCCTCAGTGCCCGTTCGGCGGCATGAAAGAATCGGGCATGGGCCGTGAGCTGGGCATCGAGGGCCTCGACGCATACTTCGAGACCAAGTGTGTTTCGATCGGCCTGCGGCAAGGCTGACGGCCGTCGCCATCGACGCGGCGCGGAAGCAAGGATCAGGGGCGCTCACCGAGCTCGTGCAATCAAGCCGGAATCGGCGACCTGGCAAGTTCGTCGCCGTGTCGCTCGATGATCTCTCGGCGCGATCGGCGACCCGCGCTCAAGAGAGCACAGGCAGCGCGTTTTTCTGCTGCTTGTGCTTTTCCTTTTCGAGGTAAGATTCGAGCGGCCGGGTTTCCTCGTCGAATCGCGCGACCTCCTGAAGGAGGGCTTCAACCATCTCGTCTTCTTTGACATGGCGGATCGGCACTCCGCGCTTGAAGATGATTCCCTTACCGGCGCCCGCCGCGATGCCGAGGTCGGCCTCCTTGGCCTCGCCGAAGCCATTGACCAGGCATCCGAGGATGCTGATCCTGAGTGGGTTTTTCATGTTCTTCATCTTATCCTCGACTTCGGCGACGATCCGTTCCAGGTCGATGTCGAGGCGGCCGCAGGTCGGGCAGGCGACGACCTCGGGCTTGGTCACCCGCCGGTCGCAGGCGCGCAGGATGTCGAAGCCTGCGGCAATTTCGGGGACCGGGTCGCCCAGGAGCGACACGCGAATCGTGTCGCCGATGCCGCGCAGCACGATCGCGCCGATCCCGGCCGAGCTCTTCAGGGTGCCGTACTCGCGCGAGCCGGCCTCGGTGATCCCGACGTGGGTGGGATAGTCGCACTGGGCCGCGTACTGTGTATAGCACGCCACGCGCGGTCGGAACATGGCTCGCCTTCAGGCTGATGATCATGAGGCGATAGCCCAGACGCTCGGCCGTCTCGATGTGCCGCAGTGCGCTTTCCACCATTGCCTCCGGGCAGGGAAAGCCGTACTTGTCGATCAGGTCTTTCTCGAGGCTTCCCGAATTGACCCCGATGCGCATCGGCATGCCCTTGTCGCGCGCCTTGCGAACGACCTCCTTGAATCGTTCCTCGCCGCCGATGTTGCCGGGGTTGATCCGGATCTTATCGACCGCCGGCTACGACCGGAAGGCGTGGTCGCTTCGATACACTGGAGCGCCATCCGATAGTCGTAATGGATATCCGCAATCAACGGGATCGAGATCTGGTCGCGGATCAGCTTGACGGCCTCGACGTCCTCTTTCTTGGGCACGGTCACGCGGACGATCTCGCAGCCTGCTTCTTCAAGCCGATGAATCTGCTCCAGCGTCTGCGGCACGTCGAAGGTGTTGGTCGTCGTCATCGACTGCACCCAGATCGGGTGTTCGCCGCCAACGATGTGGTCGCCGACACCGACCTCACGCGTCTTGTGCCGCTCGATCGTCGTCGCATAGGCCATCTTTGGTCGTCCTGAAGTTCTAGTGAATTCAGTGGTTGCGCCTGATTCCCTCGCGCTCTTCACATGACTCTATCGTAATCGAAACCGGCGAGTGGTTCAAGCCGAGCACGAACAGCGACGGCAGGGTTCGCGGGCCGGTCGTCGATCTTCGGCATTGGCTCGGGCCGGCGGCCTGAGAGCCTTGGGCGGTACCTTCGAGCCCGTGCCTTTGTTACGCTCGTAATGACTGTTGTGGCCGTTTCGAGCATCGCTGGTAATTCACGTTCGTCTAATCGCGTACGGCGCGGGTGCGCCGTGGGCGGCCGGCGTTTCGATGCCGACCGCGCCCGAACGGAGGCGACTTCCGCATGACGGCGCCTCTGCGACCGCCGGCGTGGCTCAAGCGTCTGGTCTTACCCGTCTGGAACACCGCCCGTCGTCATGGCTGGCTCTGCTACGATTACCTGAATGCGCTCTGCGCACGGCCGGATCGAGCGCTGCAGCGTCTGCGGCCGGCTTCGGCCCATGCTATACCGGCGCCGGATCATTCCGCGTCGTCTCGAAGAACTCTGGGGGCTCACCCCGCCACTTGCGGCCGCGGTCGCGCGTAAGGAATCTTGCGATTGCGCTCATTGCGGCGCGAAGCTGCGCGGGCGGCGGATCGCGCAGGTGTTGTTGTTGCTCTATCCGACCGGCGATTCGCCGGGCGCGGCGCCGTCGGTTGCCAAGTGGGTCGACACGTCCGGGATCCGTGCGCTGCGGATCGCCGAGATCAACCTCATTGACGGTCTGCATGAGCAGCTCGCGCGCCTGCCCCAGCTTTCGTTCTCTGACTATGGCGGCCCCGCAGCGGCGGGCGGTGCGCAGTCCGAGGATTTGACTCGGCTCAGCTACCCCGACCGATCTTTTGACATAGTGTTGACCTCTGAAACGCTCGAACATGTGAGCGACCTGCGAGCGGCTCTGGGCGAGATCCTGCGCGTGCTGGTGCCGGGCGGCCGGCACGTCTTCACCGTGCCCGTCTTGCCCGGGGTCGCCACGACCTTTGCGCGGGCCGTCGTGCTGCCGGATGGCAGCGTGGTTGAGCGTGCGCTGCGCATCTGCCATCCCGGCGGCGACTGGGGCTATCCGGTCTACACCGAGTTCGGCGCCGATTTGCCGGCGCGACTGCGCGACGCGGGCTTCGAGGTCGAGGTCTACTTCGGGCCGCCGTGCGAACACGATCTCGCACAGGTTTACGTCGGCCGCAAGCCCCGGCCCTGACCTGCGTTGTTCAATTCCAATCCTTCGCGATGTTCGTCTCGGCGATGTTCCGCTCGCGATTGCCCGGACTGGAACCGGCCTCGAACAGCTCGGCTTTCGCGACGTCTTCTTCGCTCAGGTGATAAACATAGATCGAGTGCCCGATCTTCGCGATGGGCTCGAACTGCCAGAAATATCCAAATGCGTGAAACTCGAAGGCGTTCCATACGGGCGCCAGTGCTTGAGGCTCGGTCTCCGGCGGGGCGGGATCATAGAGTCGCCACGGCACGCCGTAGAGAAGGGTCACGCTCACGGCATAATATCCCGGTCGCAGCCGGCTCGCCGGCCCCACCATGCGGTCTACCTTGGTGCCGGGCAACGGCTTGGTCGTGCGCGGCATCACCGGCGGCAGGAACCAATCGAATTGTTCGCCGCGCATCCGGAAGATCGACGGGTTGATCTGTCCGAAATACGCCAGGCCGATCGGCTGGCCGGGTATATTCGCCTGCCACCATCGTTGCAGCCCGACCAAGTCCTGTCCCCAATCGAGGTTGCTGTCGACCAGGCGTGCGGGCACGCGGTCGGGCCCACCCGAGGCATAGTTGAAGTAGGCCAGATAGTGTGGATGAATTAGCGCCGTCGCTAGAACCGTGGCCGCCAGCGAACCGCAGACGATCGCGGCCATGACCCACTTTCGCGGTCCCGAAAGACCGAGCACCCACGGCGCCAGCTTGCCGGCGGCGATGAAGACGTACGGGGCCATCGGCAGCACGTAGCGCAGTCCCAGATTGATGTCGGTCAAGAAGCTCATCGAGAACAGCACGACTACGGGCACGGTCCAGAGGACAATTTCGTCCGCCCAGTTCCAGCAGGCGCGCCGTGAGAACGCGGCGACCGCGAGCGAAAGCAGGACAAGGATCCACGTCCCCTCCGGGACCTTGTACGCCAGCGCGAGCAAAAAGTAATATCGCCACCCGCTACGGTGCAGCGATCCATTCAGGTAAACGGAGTAGCCGCGGTTGGATTGATCGGACGACTCTTGCTCGGGCGTCCCGGTGAAGCTGCTGGGTATTCCCTCGGCTTCAATCTTCTGCTCGTCAAAGCCCAGCATGTAATGCTCGGGCAGCGGGCAAGGCACGCGCGAGAGCCAGCCCTCGCGAAAGCGATTCACGCGGAACTGCCAGGTCAAGTCCAGCAGTGGGTTTGCGCTGCGCGGTCGCGGCATGCCGGGGGGCGCCGGCCGAGTCAGTGTGCCTGACCCGAATTCAAAGTCGCCCAGCGGAATCCCGACTCCCTCGAAGAAATAACCCGCGTCGATCGTCGCGACGGAGAGCGCGACGATCGCGCAGCCGTGCAGCGCCGCCCGCGGGAACTGGGCGAGCCATTGCCGCGCGCGGAATTTGAGCGCGAGCCGAGCCAGCCAGAGAAACGGCCAGACCGCGTACAGAAGCAGCATGCTGAACTTGGTCAATTGCGCAAGGCCAAGTGCAATCCCCGCCGCGATGGCCCAGGTCCAGCCGGGCCTTTCGAGGTAACGCCAGAAGAGATACGTCGCCGCGACTCCCAGCGCCGTCGAGCCGACGTCGGTGGTGACCAGCCGGCCGTGGGCCAGGATGTTGGGACAGAACACCCAGAGCGACAGGCTCAGCAACCCTCCCCATACGCCGTACAGCCGGCGCGACCAGGCGAAAACGACCAGCCCCCCCACAAGCGAAAACAACGGCACCGTGAGCCGGGCGAGCTGGAATAGCTCGAGGTATCGAGGGATGTTGGCGACGGCGAAAATCTGAGAAAAGCTCGTCGGAGACGGGTCCTTCGACCTCCAGCTCGCCGCGGCATACAGCGGCCCGGTCACCGGGTTTGCCAGCACCACAGGGAGCGCGGCCACCAGTTTCACCAGCGGCGGATTGTGGTGATAGAGGCGAAATGTCCCCTTCTGCCAGTAAGTCACGCCCGCCGGTAAGTGGACCACCTCGTCGACGGTCGGGTTTTCCTGGAGCAGGCTATGGGCCGCCAGAGCATAATGGAGAATCAGCAATCCCGTAACGGCCACGCACGTCCACAGCCAGGTCCGTGAGCGCGCAGCGACCGGTGGCGCGCTTGCCAGGGAGTCGTGCGACCCGGCGGCAACGACCGTCGCGGTCGGCGGAACCGCCGGGCGGCGTTCTGGCTCGTCGTTCTTGCGATTCGCCGACCTCTTGCGTGCCGCTTTACGTGGCAAGTCTCGTCTCCCCCGATTGACGGCGGACCGGTCGACTCATCAGAGAGCGGCCGACTAACGATGCTTAGCTTGCTCGCTTCCCGCGCCTCCATTATGGCACGCCGAACTCTCGGGCTTGAAGCAGGCGTCCGCCACGCTCACTAGAGCCTGTTATGCACTTTTCAATTCCGCTCGTGCGAGCAGGAGCAGAACGATTGCGAGCCAATGCAAGCGCAAACAGAGGCTGGCCGGCAGCCCTCGAATGACTTATCGCATAGTCATGAAAGAATACCAAGAATTGAGACAAAATGGCGCCTTTTTGGTAAAAATTTTGGTGCCATTTTGCACTGATTAAAGTGTCGCAAAGCCTGGCTTAGTAGGGGTTTGACGCGGCTAACGCCGCTGCGGCCTGGTGTGACATTTTTGCGCAACCCGCGCCACATGCAATCTCGGCGTATCGGGACACTCAAAGCCGGCGTTGTCGCGCTGCATGATGAAAGGAGAAACGGCCTCGCTGAGTCGTTGTTGAAGTTGATTCATCGTTTCCGTGCGGTTACGGCCGGGTCACCCAGGGCGGTTGCCCGCCCCGGGTTCCCACAGATCCAGACGTGCGCGTTGAACGCATCTGGCTCTTCGTCTCATGACTTCGCTACGCTACTCATGAGCCGGTGGACCACCCGAGCAGGCGGAAGACCGTAGCGCTTCGAGAGACGTTGGAACTGGTCCCACGAAATGGGTCTCCCTCGGCTTCGCCGTGCGAGCCGCTGGCGCCAGATCCTTCGTGCGGCTTCCCGAAATCGGTGAAGACTCGCGAAGTTTCCAGTTATCCCGTAGTACCCGTAGTGCCCTCGAAGTTTGCTCGTGAGCGTTTGGTGCTGCTCCTTTATCGAAAGATGCATATAAGATCTGCACCATTCCGATAGCGCTGCCAGCGCACGCTTGAATCGGCCCTTCGCCGTCTTCCGTTTGACCACCCACGCGCCTCGCCGGGATCGGCCCCAGTAATGGGTGAATCCCAGAAAGTCGAATGTCGTCGGTTCGTGGCGTTCCCTTCCCTCGGATTCGGAGTCGGCCGCTTGGGGCGGTTGGAACCGCACCAGACGTGTCTTCTCCGGGTGGACTGTCAGACCGTACTTGCTCATCCGCTTGGGTAAAACCTCCATGATTCGCCGGGCGTCATCTTCTCGGGCCACCCCGATCACGAAGTCGTCCGCATAGCGGATCAAGAAAGCTTTTCCCTTTAGGCGAGGGCGAACGTCCTTCGCAAACCACTCGTCCAGCACATAGTGCAGGAATATGTTGGCCAGGAGCGGACTAATCACTCCGCCTTGAGGTGTACCTTCGTCAGGGATTGTTAGGACCCCCTCATCAAGCACCCCCGCGTTAAGCCATTTGCCGATCAATCGCAGGATGACACCATCACGTACCCGTCGCTTGAGGAACTCCCGGAGATGGCCATGATCGATCGTGTCGAAGAATTTTCGAAGATCGACGTCCAAGATCCAGCGACATCCCAGGTCCATCGCTAGCTGCCACAGCGCTTGCAATGCTCCGTGAGCACCGCGGTTGCGTCGAAACCCGTGGGAAACGTCCAGAAAGTCCGTCTCGTGTACCGGTTCGAGCAGCAGCAGTACCGCACGTTGGAGGATCTTATCCTCATACGTGGGTATTCCCAACGGTCGGGTCTCTTTCGGAGATCCTGCCTTGGGGATGTGCACTCGACGCACTGGCGGCGCCACGTACGTGCCGGATTTGGCTCGGTCGAGGAGGTTCTGGAGGTTGGCCTCCAGGTTGACCTCGTATTCGGCCGCGGTTTGTCCGTCCACGCCTACGGCCCCGTCTTTGCGTGTCCGAGCATGGGCTGTGAGCATCCATTCGATGTCGATGTGATGTGCCAGGGTCGTGAAAGCCATACCAGGGCAGTTCCTGGCGAGTTCCGCGATCCGTTGTTGTTTCGTGTACACGGGCTCGGGTCTCGGTGTACCCGCCATGTTTCCTCCCAACGGTTCATAAGACGGCGTCTCCTTCCCTCCCCAGGGTCCCTCGGGTGGTTCCCCCGGCTCAGCGGTACTACGAGACGCTCCGACTTCCTGACAGTCTTTTCGCCGCGCTTCGTTTCCTTCGCTTGGCGATACCTTGGAGCGGCTGCATTTCGTCCCCGCTCGGCCACAGCCACAGAGCCGGCGGATCGTTCCGGAGTTTGCTATACCGGTTGCTCCAGGTCCGGTCGTCTTCAGGGAACTGTCAGGATCTCCCAAGTTCCCGGGAAACCCTTGTGATCATTCGCCATGTTCCTCCGACCCCGGCGTGACCAGGCTGCTCCTCTGGACCAAGGTCGAGCCTGCCTGGCGCGGCCCCCGCGCAAAACGAAGACGAGGGCTCACAGCGACAAACCACATTTCGGGGCTCAATCACATAGCGTTTGAGCTCGCTGTCTACGCTTCGCAGTGAGAGTCGCCTCTCCCCACGCAAGACTCGCTTCCGGCTGCTGGCCCAGCTCTGCCGGACGGGTTTGGTTACCCGCAGGGTTTCAGTGAAAGGTTTCACATTTAGGTCGATCCCCCTTTCCCGAGCTTCCTTGGCGCAACGCTTTCCGTGGTTAGAACGCTTGGTCCTGATCGCGATGCGGCTCGCCTGCGACGGCATCACGTGCGCCGCACTCGCCGGCCTGATCACCAGAGGTCGCGTGCCGCCGATGGCGCATCAACGATCGCGGCGCCGCGGGTCGACCTTGCAAAACTGACGATGACGTCTCCGGTTCCTGCTACGAACAAGACTTGAACAAACAGGATTTCGAACAGAAGTTTTGAAGGAAACGAAGGGGAGGAACCGAACCGAATTCTCCGGATCGATAAATCACGCAAGAGGCTTGCGAACCGCGGGGCCATTCTTGAAGTTGCTCGCGAGACCGGCCGAATACCGCGGAGAGTTTTTGGCCGCGGATGAACGCTGATGGTCGCGGATCATTCCGCACAAGATGATGGGTGGGAAAAGCGACAACATATCTGTTCGCCGAACCAGGGTGCGAGCGCCGGTTCCCCTGCGGCGAGTGATTTGCTTACCGCGACAACGCGACGAGCGCGACGGGAAGGGGGACAACGGAAAGGGTCAACGAGACGGAATTCTTCACCGCGACGGCGCAACAGCGCAACGCCGGAGAGACGAAGAGATCGATGAGATTGCTGAGCCCGGGGTGCGCACCATTTTCAAAGTGCACCGTGCGTTGGAAACCCGGCGGGTTGAGCAGACGGTCAATGGCATATTGGTGGATTCTCCGGTCATGCGCGAACGACTCGGTGGCGATTCGTCACCGAGGCTCCTGTGCGCCCCGACGCTCGGTTCTCAGCCCGGGGCTCTGGCTGGCCGGCACGCCCTCGAGGGGTACGGAAACAAATGGAACGCTTGTAGCGGTCGTAGCCGATGTTCCGAAGCGAAATGTCAGCAGATGTCAGTGGGTGTCAGTTTTCAGAAGGGTTCGCGGGTCGCGCGGGCCGCGATCGTCAATGAATTTTTCTCAGAGAATTGTTGCGCTATGGGGAGTCTCGCGAATCGGGCTCGTCCTTGAACGTGCCTTGGTCGGTTGCCAAACTTCGCACTCCAGCCGCCGGCAAACGCCGCGGTGAGCCCGGATGACAAAGCGCGCAGTCGTAGCCATGAGCGCAAGGCCCCTATAAGACACTATAGGACGTTTTGGAAATTCTGTGCGCGGCCGTTTCCTCCGGATCGGCGCATGCTCAACGAACTTGCGGGTTTATCCCCCGAAAAATATTTCTTGCGTCGACACCACTTTCCGGAAATTTGCGTCAACTAACCGCTCGTTAGCGCCTCGACCGCGCAGAGTATTGGCTGATGAGCGCGGCCGCAGGCTGCCTCCCGCGTCGTCACCGGTCCGCGGCTCACCACGATGCGACAGCGGCGCAACACAGTTATCGTGCGACTTGAAAGCAAGCGCGCAGCATCCGGCCCGTTCTTCGGGTCGCGGACCCTCTCGCGTCTGGAGAGGCCCCAATTCAAGCTCGCCCGCGTGGCGGACAATCAAGTTGCTCGCCAGGATCTCGCACCAGACGCCCATCGCCTCGACTGACGATGCTACAGCGCGAAATCACGCGCGTGATCAAGTGGCTGGTCAATGAACGATCCGACTGCCCACCCCATTTCTTGACTCGTTCCCACGCTCCCGGCGTGGGAATGCCATCACCGACGCTCCCGCGTCATTAACTCCGGATAAAATCTCCCGCTAGCCCCGCGGTAGCGGCGCCGATCGCGGGTGTCATCAACATACATGCGTGCAACGATACGGTCGCCCCTATCTTCGCCAGCTTCTCGGGCGAGGGGCTCATCTCGCCGGCGAACAAAAAAAAACGCACAAAATTCAAGAACGCGCAGCGTCATTTGGTGCCCGCCGAGCGCATATGTATATAGAAGCCAATCGCACGTGCCCGACCGCTCGATGCCGCCATCACGGTGGCGGCGTCCATTGCAATCCTGAATGAGTGCCGCTCGACCACAAAGCCGCCCTCCATTTCGGCCGCTCCAGGCCGTTGCGGCCGACCCAATACCTCGCTGCACCGTAACCACTGGCGCAGTCCGCCGGCCGGGCGTTCGTTCGTTCAGCACACCGTGTCAGCTCGCCGTTCAATTCGAAGTGCCTCACCAGGAATGCGCAGCATCCCAGGGTGCCGCGGCGCACCCGGATCCTGACAAATCGACCAGAGAGGTGGGTCATGGCTAATCCCGCTATGCCGGCGATATCCTCGCGTGCATCCCCAATGTTGGGCCGGCCGCCACCCGCGGCGGTGCTTCGGGCGCCGTTCAACCGCTCGTCATCCCGGCCTCCGGCTCGCCATGCCCGCCTTGCTATCCTTCCGGTCCGCCTCCTCCTCCGACTCAGCCCCCGATGCCGCCGCCGTTCCCACCGCCGTCTCAGTGTCCTGGCACCGGCGGCGGCTGCACAACCTGCGGCGGTACCGGGACTGGCGGTACCGGGACTGGCGGTATCGGAGCAACGGGTGGGCCCATCTTCCAGGGACGCGGACTCGGCGCTCGCGGCTCGGGCGGCGGCGGAATCCTGCTTCCTGGCGGCGTCACGCCCATCCCGGCTGGATTCAGTCCCCCGATCGTCGTGAACCGCTTCGGCGGCGGCGACGATGCCATCCGCCGCGTCCCGCAGGCCGTCAGCGTTGCCGCCGGTCACGTCTTTCCCCCGCTGCGGTTCCCCACCGGCGGCTGCGGCTCGATGGGCGGCGGCTGCCTGATCAACCCCGCCAACGGCAACCTTCAGCTTCAGGCGGTGCCTCCGGGGGGCGATGCCTTCTACCTTCAGCCCGTCCTCTCGTTCAATAGCACGAGTGTTGCGACGTCCTCCGAGCTGGGCAACGGCTGGAGCCACACGTTCAAACGCTCGGTTATCTTGGGCACGCATATTCCCGGCCCCCCTCCGCCCAATCCGCAGGTTCCCACGGTCGACACCGGCGCCGGCCAGCTATTCACCTACGCAAACGGCACCGGCTTCCTGACGCCCACATCGCCCACCGTCAACTCGCTGTTCGCGGCGGGCGGCGGGTCCTTCACCGAGACCCAGCCCGACGGGACGTCGTTCCAGTACGCCCTTCCACCCGGCGGCGGGCTTCGAGCGCAGCTCGTCGCGATCAAGAACCTCGCCGGCGCCTCGTGGACCGTCACCTACGACGCGAGCCAGCGCGTCAGCTCGATCACCGATCCGATACTCCGCCTCACAACGTTCAGCTACGACGCGGTCTCCGGCTTCCTCACCCGTATCCAGGATAGCGCAGGGCGGATCACGAGCATCTCGGTCAACAGCGCGGGTAACCTCAATCAGATCACCAGTCCCGAGCTGTGCATCCTCAGCTTGGTCTACGACGGCTCGAGCCGGCCAGTCGCCGTCATCAATCCCCTGGGCGACCGAACGTCCTACAGCTTCGACAGCAGCAACCGGGTCACGCGCGTCCAGGCGCCCTTGGGACAGGTATCGACCCTGAGCTATCAGACCAACCAAACTCTCGTCACCAACCCGCGGCTTCGTCTCCACGCTCAATTTCAATTCCGGCAGGGCGCTGGGCTCAGCGACCGACGGTGCCGGCGTACTCACTTCTTATTCCTGGGATTCAAACAACCACCTGCTCTCGATCGCCGACGGTCTCGGGCGCCTGACGTCGTTTTCGTACACAACCCTCGGCAACCAGGTCGGAAGCCTGGCAACGGTGGCGCAGCCGCTGGGTGGGAGATTCTCGTTCACGTACAATGCGTCCAGCCAGGTTGCGACCGTGGTCGACCAATTGGGGAATGCCACGAGCCTGATGTGGAACGGCGCGGGCTACCTCGGCGCCGCCGTCGACGCCCAGGGCAATCGTACATCGTATGCATATAACAGCAGTGGTCAGATCACGTCGATTCAAAACCCGTTGGGGCAGACCGTGTCGCTGCTCTACAATTCCCTGGGCCAGCAGACGGCGACTGTGAACCCGCTCGGGCAGCGGCTGAGCTTTACCTATAATTCCAACGGGCTGGTCCAGACCGCTCAGGATCCGGCCGGGGCGGTCACCACGTACCTGCGCGACCAGGTGAATCGGTTGACGACTCTGATCGACCCATTGGGAAATCGTCATAGCTACACGTATGACGCAAATAGCCGTCTCACGCAGACGACCAATCCTGTCGGAGCGGTGGTCACTTGGGCCTACGACCTCAACGGTCGTCTCGTTTCGTCGACCGATCCTGTGGGAAACGTCACCTCGTTCGGGTTTGACGCAGCGGGCAATCCGGTCAGTACAACGAACCCGCTCGGATTCACCACGACCCGAGTGTACGACGGCGGTAATCGTCTGGTCGCCGTGATCGACCCGCTCGGGAACACCCGATCGTATCAGTATGACGCCGCCGGCAACGCGAAGGCGCTGCTTGATCCGTTGGCCAACGTCACGACCCAGGTCTTTGATGCGCAGAACAGGCGCATTGCAACGGTGGACCCGCTCGGAAACCCCACTTCATGGTCGTATAACGGAGCAAACCTGGTCACGGGTGTGACCTGAAGCCGGCGAGGCACGGTTTCGCGCAGGAAATCGAGCACGGCTCCGGCGAAGTCGCGGAATTTGGCGTAGCACTTGTTGTGGGTGACATGCTCGTGCATCACCTTCCACAGGCGCTCGATCGGGTTGAGGTGCGGGCAGTAGGACGGCACGAAGTGCAGGACGATGCGCCGACCTGGCTGTTGCAGCCAGTCCCGGACGGCTCTGGCGTGGTGGTAGCGGGCGTTGTCCAGGAAGACATGGATGCGGCGCATCGCCGGATAGGCCCGTTCCAGCGCTTCGAACAGGGCGATGGTGCTTGCCGCATCGACGGTCTGGACATCCATGATGCGGGTCAGTCCAGTCTCCAGGTCGATCGCGCCGTGCAGGTTCAGCCGGTCGCGTCCCGACGCCGCGGGAAGCGCGCAGCGCTGTCCGCGCGGCAGCCAGCGTCCGGACGGCTTTGCCTGGTGGGTCGGATGGACGGCGTCGACGTAAACGACAGCCTCGTCCGGACCGAGCGAGTTGCGCAAATCCCCATGCGCGTCGATGAACTTTTGCTGGGTTTCCGCGTCGATCCTGTCCGGCACGGATTCCGGCTTCCTCCAGTCGAAGCCGATGCGGTTCATCAGCTTGATCAGTCCGGAGCGGCCATAGTCGACCCCGAACCGCTCCTTGATGAACTGCCCGACTTCGGTGGTCGACGTCGGCAGCACCCGCGTCGCCCAGGCGCGAAGCTCGTCAATCTGGAGGGGCGACAACGCACCGGCGCCGCCCTTCAGGTCGAACAGGACGAGCCCCTCGACGCCGCCTTCCTGGAATTCCTTGAGCCAGATGCGGATGGTCGAGTCGTCGATGAACAGCGCCTCGGCAATCTCGGCGAAGGACCAGCCCCGGTGAGCAGCAGAATGGCGTTCGCCCGGCGGGAGACGCGATCTCCTCCAGCCCGTCCCTGGCGATCGCCACGAGGTCGGCCCGATCCGCTGCACTGAGGAAATTACGGTCCGTCTTCACCAGGCGACTGGAATCGATTCGCTGAATTCGGTCAAACAATTTTCGGAAGGGCGCGAGTCACCCTATAGTGCCGACCTTGGGTATTTTCTTGGGGGCCGCTGCTGGTTCAAATGGCGCATGTACTTGCGCCACACAATTCGCAGGAAGGACGGGAAGGTTCATCGCTATTGGCGCCTGGTGCGGAGCGTTCGTGTCGGACGGCGGGTGATCCAGCAGACGGTGGCGCAGCTTGGCGAGCTCGACGAGCGCGGACGGATCGAGGCGCGCGCGCTGGCGCGCCGGCTGATCGGCGCTCCTGAAGAAGCGCCGCTGTTCAACGACGGCAGCGGACAATTGACGGCGCCCGTTCGCCTGAAGGGCGTTCGCGTTGAGCGCTCGCGCCGGTTTGGCGACGTGTATTTGGCGCTCGCGTTGTGGCGCGGTCTGGGGCTCGAGGAGTTGTGTAAGCGCTTGCTTCCGACGGGTCAGGAACGCGTCGCCTGGTCGAAGATGGCGGCGGTGCTGGTGACGGCTCGGTTTTGCGAGCCGTCGAGCGAACTGCACATTGCCGAGGACTGGTATCGCCGCACGGCGCTTGGCGATCTGCTGCAGCTCGGCGATGATGAGGTCAACAAGGATCGGCTCTATCGCGGGCTGGATCATCTGCTCGCGCACAAGGCGGCAGTAGAGGCGCATTTGTCCGAGCGGTGCGGCGAGCTGTTCGCGGTCGACAACGACGTGCTGCTCTACGATGTCACGAGCACCTATTTTGAAGGCCAGGCGGAGGCGAACCCGCTGGCGCAACGCGGCTATTCCCGCGATCATCGCCCCGACTGCGCGCAGGTGTGCATTGCTCTTGTGGTGACGTTTGACGGCTTCCCCCTCGGCTATGAGGTCTTCGCCGGCAACACCCACGATTTGCGGACCCTGCAGACGGTCGTGGCCGCCATGGAGGCGCGGCATGGCGTGTTGGGGCGCGTCTGGATCGCCGACCGCGGCATGGCCAGCGCCGAGAATCTGGCATGGCTGCGCCAGACAGGGAGGCGCTACGTCATCGGGGCGCCGAAGTCGGAGCTGAAGAAGTTTGGCTCGGAACTCGGTCGTCGAGACGGCTGGCGTACGGTGCATGAAGGCGTCGAGGCCAAGCTCACCCGCCATCCCGACACCGACGAGACTGTGGTCTTGTGCCGCTCGGCCGACCGGCGCAGCAAAGAGCAGGCCATGCACGATAAGTTCAGTCGGCGGATCGAGCAGGCGCTCGAACGCCTCTGCGCGCGCGTTGCGCGGTCAAAGAAACGGCTCGATCCGGCAGCGGTGAACCGGCAGATCGGCCGCATCCTCCAGCAAAACCAGCGCGCCGCCGCGCGCTTTGCGATCGCGCTGGAGCCGGACGACTGCCCGGCCGGCTTCCGCCTCCGCGTCGACCACAACGCCGCGTTCGACGATTGGGCCGCGCTCGCGGAGGGCGCCTATCTGCTGCGCTCGAACATCAGCGATTGGAGCGACCGCCAGCTCTGGAAGGCTTATATCCAACTCACCCAGGCCGAGGCCGCTTTTCGGATCCAGAAAGATCAGCTCAACCTGCGTCCGATCTGGCATCAACGCCAGGACAGGGTCCAGGCTCACATCCTCGTTTGCTTCCTCGCCTTCGTACTCTGGAAAAGCCTCGAGATGTGGCAACAGCGAGCGGGCCTCGGAAACTCGCCGCGCACCATCCTCGAAGAGCTTGCGCGCATCCAGTCCAACGACGTCGTCTTGCCGACCGCAACGCACGGCCAGATCCGATTGCGTTGCGTCGCCCAGCCCGACGCCGCTCAGGCCGCGCTTCTCGACCGCCTCGGCCTCGTCTTGCCCAAACGCATGCGCCCCCCAGAAAGCAACTCGCCGATCCTCGCACTCAGCGCCTGAACCCGCCCTCTCAACCAAAATGTAGTGACGACTTTTCGTCTAAGGCACTGATTTGCCTACCCCACACCCCCGAGGAGTACCCGCGCAAGTTGGGTTAAACAGGTGTGATCGAGCGAAA
>CAWDZZ010000032.1:0-516279 GCA_963806595.1 uncultured Isosphaeraceae bacterium
ATGGTCGCACCGGGCGCTTTAACGCCAGTCATTCGTGGGCGCTTTTCGAAACCAGCCACGTCCCGGTGGATTTCGCGTACCGGCAGTAATTAAACAGGAAACCGACAGAGCCGAAGTGGAAGGGCGACGCCTCGCAAAACTCTCAAGTTCTGCACCACCAGCGCCGCAGCCGGATTCTGCTGATTCGCCGTGTTGCAGAAGTCAGAAGCAACACATCTTCATTCTGCGATGTGATTTGCGACGAGATTCCCGACCGAACGACAACGATTTGAGCCCGCTCAGAGCCCTGTGTCGGCTTTCCGTTCGTGCCCGTACCCGGAATTGATCCTGACTCCCACTCTACGCCAGTTGCCAGCGTGGTCAATAGGCTAGTGGCTTCCAGATTTCTTTATCCCCTTGAATGCGTTATCGTAACGAAGACCGAAAAAAGGGAATAAAGCAAGAACGCTACGCTTCGCGGCCTGACCCGGACGACAGCGGCCAGAAGGGATGACGTCCTAGCCAATAACCGCGAATGGGTTTCTGTGCCACGGCAGAGAAACGGTGGGAAACCATAGGAAATCCTCGAGAATCCCAGAAAACGCTGGAAATGACAGACGGACCGCTCTAGCAATTTAACTGATTATCCCGAAAGGACTTACGTCTAGAACGAGCGGCTGGTTTGCAACCAGGAGGTTGGCGGTTCGATCACGCTCGTCTCCACCCACAGTCCGAATCCAGCTCGCCGCCGCAGATCGGACCGCTCGCCGCGCCGCCGGATTCCGAACTGTTCAACCGGAGGTACTGTCAACGTGGTCAAGAAAGTGATGGCCAACTACTATGGCCACGAGATCCTCGTCGTGAACACTTGGTTCAGCGGGGCCAAGCTGTTCATCAACGGCGAGCTCCGGGCCGAGAATAAGGCGCTGTTCGCCCACACCGCGGAGAGGCCTTTCATGACGACCGAACTGGAGCTCAAAGGCCTGTTTCACACCGTCGACGTTTTCTGCCGAGCGCACCTCACCGTTGAGATCAAGATTTGCCTCGATGGCCAGCAAATCGGCGGCGAGGTGTTCTGACCCGGATCGAGCGGCGCGGGTGGATGATTTCAAACTGACCCACTGCCCACGTGCGGCTTCGCTTGCGCCGCCGGGGAGTGTTCGGCAGCCTCCGGAGCCGACACAATCGCTTGCTTTCTGGACGCTTCCTTGATCGCCCACCTCATCATTCGCAACGGCCGATTCGCCTGCTCCGCGCCGGGGGAGACGCCGCTCACCACCATGCCCTGGTCGTGGACGTCGGATGGGATTTCGTCATCACCAGCGCATGGAAAAACGGGGACAGGAAAAAAAGGCACGTAGCGCTTTAGCTCCGGGAATAGCGGGAGAGGAGCGATGTGTCCTGCTCCCTCGGCCCTTCGACCGTCGCAGCCCCTTCGCCGTCGAAGATCCCGGCTGGATCTGATCCCAGATCCGAGCGTCGATCCGGGGGAAACGGCTCAAGTGTGCCAGGTTCGTAGTCGCGAGGATGACGGTGTCGTCAGGTTGGCCGGCGATCACCGCTTGACCGGCGAGGATCGCATCGTCATCGAGGGCATCGGAGGGGATCGCTGGCCGGAACCGTCTTCGCGAGCAACAATTCTCCGATGCTGGACACGTCCACTTCTTTGTGTTAATTTCCGCAAGAGAGCCTGGATACGAGGTGGAAGTCATGGGCACGAACGGCGACGCACTCCCCCTGGAACAGCAGGCCGTGCACCTAGCCGGCCCGGAAGGCACCCGGCTACGCTTCTCGGGTCCGCCCCGGAGCCTGACGGGCAACATACCCCTCGTCAACAACGGACCTCGTAGACAGAAGATCCGATCCGTGGCCGTCAACGCGGAACAATTGCGAGGGGCCGCCCAGCTCCCCTTGCGCGAAGTCCCCGTCTACGCCCGACTCCAGGGAGGCGAACAAGCCAGCGTCCCGGCCAGTATCACGCTCGATCCACACACGGTCCCGGGGAGTTATCATTTCGAACTGACGGTCGGATCCCGGACTCTGCCCGCCACCGCCTATGTTACCGAGGTGGTCGACCTCCGACTCGATCCGTCGGAGATCACGATCCTGGCCGGCACCGCCACTTCATACACCCGGACGATCGTCGCCGAGAATGCCGGCAATGTCGGACTGCCATCGGGCGCGCCAGTGCGAGGCGCCGTTGTTCGACTCATACGACCTCGTTACCTCGATGCTGATGGGGCTCCACAAGGCGGAAAAGGGCTCGGCCGAGGAGCTGACGAGGGCCTTCCTGAGCGAGTGGGGCGGACTGCAGGTCGGCGCGTTGATCACGAGGCGCAAGCCGATGACCCTCGGCCCGGGCCAGAAACTCCCCGTCGAGCTCGAGTTCGTGCTCCCCGCGGGCCTCAAGCCTCTGCGACATTACCGCGCGAGCCTGCAGCTCTATAATGCGTCGCTGCTCGTCGACATCTACACATCGGCCAACTTCGGCTCGGACCACGGGAATCCCAAGGGTCCCAGCAAAACCTGACCATCGAAGAAAGGGCTTCCGAAATGAGCAAGGGAGGCGGCGTCAGCATCCCCAATCCCTGGACCATCAAGCTCGGGAGCGATGGCTCGACCATCCACTCCGATTCCGACCTCGAAATCCAGCCGGTGACCGTCACTACGAATATCGCGGTCACGCAGCCCATCGTCTCCCAGTCGACTTCGACCAGCGATTCGACCGCGAAAGTCGACATGAAACTCGAGCCGCTCGACATCAAGGTCGAACCGCTCAAGGTGTCGAGCGACAGCACATCCGCGATCGACGTCAAGCCGCTCGCCCTGGATTCGTGCCAGACGCTCAAGCTCGCACCGCTGCCCCCGATTCGCGTCGAGCAGCCGTATTCGCAGCACTTCGGCATCACGTTCATGGGGGTCGAACTCTGGGGACTGAACGTCTCCGGCGTCTCAGAGATGTTCCTGCATAGCCCGCCCAGGCCGAGGCATCTGAGCGTGGAGATCGGCGAACGGCGGGATGACCACACGCCCGGCCCGGACCACGGGCCTGCGACCACCGGCCGGGCTGGCGGGCTGCGCATGCGCGTGAAGTGATTACTTGGGACCGAAAACCACCCCGCTTCGGGGACGAGGACCCCATGCACTCCGGACACCACCACCACTCACATCACCACGGCTGCGCCGGCCAGAGCAGCGGCCCCCAGGTGTTCTACGGCTTCTGCCACGAGTCCGGCCGGATGAGGATGATGGATTACTCGGATTACATGCGTAACATGCAAACCGGGTACTCCAACATCTATCAGGCCCCGGCGACGATGATGCAGCCCATGATCGATGCGATGACCGGGATGATGAGCGGCTCGGTCGCCCCGGCGCGCCCCGGTCAGGGGCGCGGCTACCACCAGCATCACGCCCATCACTGCCACGATTGTAGTTGCGAGTGTTGCATCCGCTGCGCCGACCTTGTCGAGTATTCCCGCTGCGGCGAGGTGCGACAGATCCCGATCACCTTCGAGAACGACTCGCGCCGCGAACGCGCCGTGAAACTGCAGCTCGGGGCCTTCGCCACCGAGAGCGGCCTGGAACCCGGATGGCAGGCGACGCTCTCCGAGACCGAGTTCAAGCTGCCCCCGTGCGGGGAGAAGACCGTGGTGCTCGCGGTCCCCGTGGACTGCGCAAAACTCGGCCCGCCCCAGCAAGACGACGACCGCAAGCCCGCTGTCGTGGATTCCTGCAAGGTGCTCTACGCGACGCTGCGAGCCGAGGGTTGTACTGTACGCCCGCTCGTGATCGCCGTCGCCGTCCTGCCCGCGCACTGCGGCGCCCATCACGCCGGCTGCGGCTGCGATTGCTGCTGCAACTGAGCCACGCTTTGAAGCCACCCGCTACGAGCGGACGGCGCGGGCGATGCGATACTCCCACGCGCCCGTGCGCATCTGCTCGTAGACCGCCGAGCCCGGCACGGCCAGGAAGTTATCGATCATCTCGCTCCGGCCGCCGAAGGCCTTCGCCCGGTTCGAGGCGACGTCATCGCACGAGGCGAGCACGTTGGCGGTGATATCCCGCTCGCTCTCGACGCGGAGCCCGATCGGGCCCAGGAGCATCCGGACTTCGGCCCACCGCTGCACCGGCAGCAGATCGGTGTAGAGGAAGCTCCCGCCCGGCGCCAGCACGCGGCTCACCTCGCCGAAGAACGCCCGCAGGTTCGGATACGTGTGCGACGATTCGACGTTGATCACCGCGTCGAAGCCGCCGGATTCGAACGGCAGGTGCTCGGCGTCCGCGACTTCGAACCTCGCCGCGTGCCCGTGCGTCCTCCTGCAGAAGGCGATGGCCTCGGGCGAGAGGTCCACCCCGGAGGCGACCGCGCCGAACGTCTCGGCCAGCAGCGCCACCGTGCCGCCGCGGCCGCAACCCACATCCAGCACGCGGCGCCCGCGGAGTTCCGTCGCGCCGATCAGCTCGAAGGCCAATCGGACCGAGTTGCGATTGAAGACCTGTGCCGGCACCTCGAGCGGCGCCTCGTCGCCCCGCCCCAGGCTCACGTACCCGTAGTTGAGGAAGAACGACGCCGCGCCCATCCCCGATTGTTCGAGCCGCCGCGTCACGTCATCGTAGAATTCGCGGTAGCTCGCCTTCGCCGCGATCTCCGGCGCGTTCCCCTCGAGTGCCGTCCCCAAGTCGTCGACCGCCGAGGGCCCGGAGGACCCTGCCGGCATCCCGGTGCCCTCATCGCCCGCCAGGGTCCGGTCGACGAGCACGGCCAGTTCCGCAACTGTCGGCGCCTGGAACAGCTTCAAGACGGACAGCTCGATCTGGAACCGGTCGCAGATCTCGGCGGCGATCTGCGCGGCCAGCAGCGAATGCCCGCCCAGCTCAAAGAAGCGATCGTGAATGCCGACGGCCTCGACGCCGAGCTGCGATCCCCAGATCTCCGCGAGACGACGCTCGGTATCATTGCGCGGCCCGACGAAGGTCGTCGCCAGATTCGGCCGCGGATGCCGGTCGCCGGCAGGCCTCGTTTCGGGGCCCGCGACCTCGCGGCGAACCCAGGCCTTCAGGCGGTCCGATAGGTCGATCGCCACCAGCGCGCGCGGACCCTGCCAGCTCCCCAGGAGCCGCAGCAAGGCTTCGCTCCCTTCGTGCGGCTTGATCGCGGCGGGCATGCTGGCCATCTGCGCCTCGGCGGCGTTATCCCAGGCGTCCCAGTCGATGCTGAGCCAGCCCGGGCCGCCCTCGACCGCCAGCGCGTCGAGCACCGCGTTGGCCCCCGCATACGCCGCGAGTCCCAGCCCGCCGAGCACCGTCGAGATGGACGAATGCAGGAGCCATCGCAGCGGCGGGCGGTCCCGCAAGGCCCCCATGAGATGCCACAGGCCGCGCAGCTTCGGCGAGAACTGCGCCTCGACGACCGCCGAGTCCGTCTCCGCGATCGCGCCGAACGCGGCGGCGTCGATGCGCGCCGCGCCGTGCACCACCAGGTCGATGCGTCCGAACCGCTCAAACGCCGCGTCCACGGCGGCCTTCACCTTCGCGCCATCGTTCACGTCCGCCGAGAGCACCATTACCTCGTCGCGTTCGGCCCTCAGCTTCGCGAGCCGGGCCAGGACCGCCTTCTCCGGCGGCGGGGTCTCCGGGGCCTCGCTCATCGCGGCCCAATCGGCCGGGTCCGGCACCGCCGATCTCCCGACCAGCACGAGCCTGGCGCGGCGTGCTCGAAAATAACGCCTCCGCCAGGGTCAGGCCCATGTATCCCAGTCCGCCGGTGATCAGCACCACCGGGCTCGCCGGCAGATCTGGCGGCGGTTTCGTCACGCGGATCAAATCCGGTTCGAATGCCTCCGTGAACCGCCGCCCGCCGCGGATCGCGACGGCCGGATCCGGCGCGCACGCGGCCAGTTCCGCCGCGACGGCGTCGGCCACGCCTTCGCCCGCGTCCACGTCGATATGCGCGACGCGAAGGCCGGGATGCTCCTGCGGCAGCACCCGCGCCACCCCGGCGCCCAGCGCTCGGGGCGCATCGATCTCGTCCCCGTCGTACACGCGGGTCGTCCCCGCCGCCACGATCAGGATCGGGAGCGGGCGCACGGTGGTCTGCCGCGTCAGCGCGTAGGCGAGCCGCATCGGGGCGAGCAGGCACAGCCTCGCCGCGTCGTCGAGATCGGTCGGCGCACCGGCGTCCGCAGGGAGCGCCGCGGCGCCCAGGCACTCCACCACGCCCGCCAATCTTCGATCGCCCGCACAGACCGCGGCCGCGAGTTCCCGGAATCCTTCCTCTCGCCCGGGATCCACGACGTATTCGCGGTCGCTCAGCCGCGCGAACGCTTCACCCGGCCGCGCCGTCACGACCTCGCACCCGAGACCGCGCAGCTTCGATGCGATCGCCGCGCCCGGCGAGGTGTCGCGATCGAACACCAGAATTCGTCGTCCCGCAAGCACCGTCACCTCGCCACCCGCGACCTCCTCGCGCCATACCGGACGGTAGAACCAGTTGTACGGATCGCGCCTCCCGGCGTCGTGCCCATTCGCGGAGGGTTTCGCGCCACCCAGTAGCTCTGCCGCTCGAAGGGGTAGGTCGGCAGGGGCACTCGCGACCGAGGCTCGGTGCGGTGGAACGCCGTCCAATCCACTTCCACGCCGGTGGCCCACAACCGGCCGAGGGTGGTCAGCACCTGCTCGACATCGCCGCGCCGAACGCCGGCACCCGGCAGCGAGGCCAGGCAGATCGGGGTTGCACCCGTCTCCTTCGCAGCCTCCATCACGAACGTCGAGAGCACGCAACCCGGACCGACCTCGAGATACACCGGCTCCTTCCCGGCTGGACTCCCCGGCGCCATCAACGTCCGCATCCCGTCCTCGAACCGCACGGTCTGCCGCAACTGGCGGCCCCAGTATTCCGGTCGCGTGACGTCTTCTCCGGCCCAGTTCCCCGTCAAGGTCGAGACGAACGGCCGGGCCGGGCTCGCCAGCTTGAAGCGGGAGACCGCCTCCTCGAAGCGCCCCAGGATCGGCTCCATCATGCTCGAGTGGAACGCATGGGACGTATGCAGCCGCCGGGAGGGCACCTGTTCGCCGGTCAGCACCTTCTCCACCCGCTCGATGGCGGCGTCCGGCCCCGACAGCACCGAGAGCCCCGGTGCATTGATCGCCGCGATCGAGATGTCTCCATCGAGGAAAGGCGCCAGGCTTTCCGCCGGCCGCAGGACCGCCAGCATGGAGCCGCGCGGGAGCTGCGCGATCAGCTTTCCCCGCTGCGCGATCAGGGAGAGAGCATCCTCGAGCGTCATCACGCCGGCGAGCGTCGCCGCCACATATTCGCCGACGCTGTGCCCGATCATCGCCGCGGGGGTCACGCCCCACGATCTCCAGAGTTCCGCCAGCGCATAGCCGACCGTGAAGAGCGCCGGCTGCGCCCACTTCGTGTCCTTGACCGCCTCCGCCGCCCCCTCGCGATGGCGGCTCGAAGGGAACATCAGCTTCCTCAGGTCCGCGCCCGGCGCCGGCTCGAGCAGCCGGGCACAGCGATCGATCGCGCGGCGGACGACCGGTTCGCTCCGGTAGAGTCCCACCGCCATCTCCGGGTACTGCGACCCCTGCCCCGGGAACAGGAACACCACCGGCCGCTCGAACGCCGCCGTCGACGCCGGCTGATCCTCCGCGCCTCGAGCGCGTCCGCGACCCGATCGCGCCCCTCGCTGACGGCGACCACGGCACGACGGTACTTGAAGAATCGCCGCCCGAGGTGCAGCGTGAACGCCGCGTCCGCCAACTCGACCCCGCGATGCTCCCTGAGGTGCGCCCCGAGCCGGATGGTCGCCTCGTTCAACGCCGCCTCGCTCCGGGCCGAGATCGTCAGCACCTGGTACGGGCGCCTCGCCGACCTCGACTCGCGCCGCGGCGCTTCCTCCAGGACCACGTGGGCGTTCGTCCCGCCGACGCCGAACGAGCTAACGCCGGCGCACGGGCCACTCCGTTTCGTTCCCACCGCGTCGGCCGCGTCGTGACATAGAACGGGCTGGACGCGAAATCGATCGCCGGGTTCGGCGACTCGTAGTGCACCGTCGGCGGGATTGTCTCGTGCTCGAGCGCGAGCACCGTCTTGATCAGGCCGGCGATGCCGGCCGCGCAGGAAAGGTGCCCGAAATTCGATTTCGCCGATCCGATGCCGCAGAAACCCCGCCGGCTCGACTTCTCCCGGAACACCTCCGTCAAGGCCGAGAACTCGATCGGATCACCCAGGATCGTGCCGGTGCCATGCGCCTCCACGTACCCGATCGACTCCGGATCGATGTCCGCGCTCCGGTGGGCCGCGCGAATCGCCGCCGCCTGGCCGCGTGTGCTCGGCGCCGTGTAGCCCACCTTGTCGCTGCCATCGTTATTGATCCCCACCCCGATGATCACCGCGCGGATATGATCACCCTCATCGGTCGCCTCGGCCAGCCGTTTCAGCACGACGAGCCCGGAGCCGCTGCCCACGATCGTCCCCTGCGCCCTGGCGTCGAAGGGGCGGCAATGGCCGTCCGGGGAGAGGATCGAGCCGGCCGTGTAAAAATACCCGCTCCGTTGCGGGACCTTGACCGTCACGCCGCCCGCGAGCGCCATGTCGCAGCGCCGGTGCTGCAGGCTCTCGCAGGCCAGAGCCACCGCCACCAGTGAAGTCGAGCATGTCGTCTGCACGGCGACGCTCGGCCCCCGGAGATTCAGCCGGTAGGAGACCTGCGTGCAGAGATGGTCCTTGTCGTTCGTCACCATCAACTGCATGCCATCGATGTACTTCAATGAGTCCAGGTTCTGGTAGAGGTGGTACAGGTAGCCGCTGAGCTCGCAACCGCCGAACACGCCGATGGCCCCCGGATGGCGCGCCGGATCGTAACCCGCATCCTCCAGCGCTTGCCAGGCCGTCTCGAGGAACACCCTGTGCTGCGGGTCGGTGAGCGCCGCGTCGCGCGCGGAGAACCCGAAGAACTCGGCATCGAACTGGTCCACTCCGTCGAGGACCGGCGCCGCGTTGACGTACCCCGGCAGCTTGGAGATCGCCTCCGGGATGCCGGCCGCTCGCATCTCTTCCTGCGACAGGATGGCAATGGACTCGACGCCGTTCGCGAGATTCGTCCAGAACGCGTCGATGTCCGCGGCGCCGGGGAAGCGTCCGGCCATGCCGATGATCGCGATCGGTTCCGCCGGAGTGCCCTCCGATCGGGTCGTCCCCGACGCACGACTCTTCTTGCCTCGCCTCATGATGGAAGCCGGGTGGTGGGGTTATCGCGAGCAACCGGGCTGACCACGATCCGGACCTGCACTTCGGTCTGCAGGCCGGACCCGCCGGTCACGTCCAGCGTTCCCGTGTAGATCGCATCGGGATCATACTGCTCCGGGTCGAGCCACAACGAGAGACCGATCGTCCCCTCCTCATCCGGTCCCAGCTCGATCGACTCGGGGAAGAACGTAACGGCGGGGACGAAGGCCCGCCCCACGCCATCGGGCCGCCGCACATCCATCATGCGATACTCTACCCGGGACCGCCGCCCCGTCGTATTGGTCACCGACAACGAGGCGGACACCGTCGCGCCGGGCGATCCCGAGAGGCTCAGCGCCGCCTGTGCTTCGCCCTGCCCATCATCGGCCTGCGCGAGCACACCGCGGAAATAGGCCTCTTCGTACCCCGCGCGGACCTCACTCAAGGTGTTGAGCAGGTCGAAATAGAGCCGAGTCATCCGTTGGAGTGACTCGGGGAGTTGCCGCGACAGGAGTTCGGACGCGTCCCGCTGGACCTCGCTCGGGGTCGCCTCGCCCGCGGCCACGCGGTCGAGCTGGGCCCGGTATGCCCTGACCCCCCGCGCCGATCTGTCCAGCATAGTCGGCGAACTGCTCGAACCGGCGCAATGGATTCGAGGCATCGAACCGCGGCGGAACGATCTCCGGCTCCGCCACCGGATTGGAACCGGCCTGGGGCTGGTCGAGGACGGCACCCAGCCTGACCAGCTCGCTGAAGAATTGCGCCCCGGCTCCTGTGAGCCGGGCCGCGTACTCCGCGGCATGCGCCTGGGCGAAGCGCGGGAAGTACTCCTGGAACACAGTCGGGGGTATCTTGCCATGGGAGATGCGTTCGAGCGCTTCTAAATAAAGCTTCAGCGTGCCGCACGAGAGCGCCGTCGACCGCGTAAGGTAGCGCGAGTAAGACGTCGCCCAATCAACGGGGTCGTTTTCCGTTGCCACGTTCATCTCACAGCGGGGACACTGCAGCTAGTGTCGCGAAAACTCTCGGAGCCCCGACAGAGGGAATTCGTGGAGACACAGGAAGATTCTGCATCTCGGAATGGAAAAGCGCGGTAGATGAGCCGAAGGATAAGAGACGAGGGTGTCATGAGCGGTCCAGTGGAGACATCCAGACCTACCGCGAACGGGCCGTCTGGCTGATCTGCGCCAACCGCGACGTGCGACTCGGTGCCAGCAAGCACGTTTTGGTCTTTTTACCAGGAACGACAGGCAAGTCAAGGAAGTACTTGTGCGCCGCTCAAATCCTCCTCGGTGTCGGCAAGCCCACTGATCATGATGATCCCAGGGACGCACCGGAGGCCACGCCCGACGACGAGTACTCTGAGTCGACCACCGTTCAGCGGGCCTTGCCGCAGTCGGACGAGACGGGCTGCAGTCGGTTGCGGATGCGAGAGTGCTTATCTACACAGCACATGACGCCACGAAGTCCCTTCAAGAGTGACCAGGCGCTTTTGCGAACTCGACTCTGCAAAGACAGTTGGCGACGGCCGCGACGATTGACGACGGGTAAGACAATTGGTGTCAAATCGATCTACTATCAATGTCAATTTAGCTCTGTTGTGCATGTCCCTCGCTCCTTTTTCGCTCCGTTTGTAGATACAATCGGGTACTCCGCTGAACGGAGCTGGCGTTCTCGTTCCTTCGGACGCTCCACCAGGAGTTTTCCATGTCGAATGGAAGCATGCGGCGCTCGACGTTCGTGATGATTTGGCTTGGAGTCGCGGGATGCGGCGGTGCGTCCAGACCGACAACGGATGGCTCGTTTGCGATACATCCCACAGGAGAAACCGATATGCCGTCAGACAAGCACGATTCCAAGTACAACCCGCTCTCGGCCGAGGAATCGCGTGTCATCCTCGGCAAAGGGACGGAACGGGCGTTTGTCGGCGAATACACCGATCTGAAGGACCCAGGCACCTACGTCTGCCGGCGTTGCAACGCGCCGCTCTATCGTTCCGATGACAAATTCGTGAGCGAGTGCGGTTGGCCCAGCTTCGACGACGAGATCAAAGACGCTGTCAAGAAGGTGCCCGACCGCGACGGTTTTCGCACCGAAATCGTCTGCAATAACTGCGGTGGTCATCTCGGCCACGTCTTCGTGGGAGAAGCGCTCACCGCCAAGGATACGCGCCACTGCGTGAACTCAGTGTCGATGAAATTCTATCCCAAAGCGTCTGAGTTGCCCGCGGTAATCAAATAGCGAGCCTTCGCGGCACGGCCGGTCAATGCTCCTTGTCGATGAAGACAGTTGGTGACTGCGCTCGTGCCGTCTCAACCATCCCGCGGTGATTCACGAGGTCCATCGCATGCTCGGTTCACATACGCGCGGAGGACCGGCTCCATGTCGAACCCGCTAGTCTTCGTCATCGCGGCTTTGTTCCTCGCCGCGGCTGTATCCAGATCACTCGGTCCCCAACGGGATTTTGCCACGGCCGCGGGAGGCTATGCCGTCGGCGCCTGTCTCATTGCGACCTGGTGGCTCATGCGGGGGCACGCGCGGTATCAGGCCAACTTTCTCAACTGGCTCGTCGAGAATCGAGACGCGATCAAAGCGGGGAGAGCACTGTACAAGGGGATGTTCATCGTCGAGCAGACCGAGGTCACTCAATTTCAACTGGCGATCTCCGCGCTCGTGATGAGCTTGAAAACACCATCGCGGTTTTACGTCGTCGGAGAGGAGGAAACGGTTCTTCCGTCCCTGGCTTTTACCGCTTCGTCGCTGATCGTTGGCTGGTGGGGATTGCCTCATGGACCAATCTATACGATCCAGGCGGTCTCTTCAAACCTGCGCGGAGGACAACGCCGCCGCGTCGGCGACCTGATTGACGAACTTCGCGGCCACGAAAGGGTCGTTATCCAACTGACCGAGCGCGCCGCCGAGAACGCCCGGCGCATCATTACGGAGCGCGAATACCCGCCTGGCACGGCATTGCAGGTTGAAGTCACGGGAAAGCCAGTCACCCCGCATTACAGCGTCTGCTATGACGACCGGCCGCCGGAGGACGGCTCGGTCTGGAAGAGCGAATCCCACGGCGTGCCCGTGATCGTGCGGAAGGAAGACGCTCGACGCCTTGCGGGACTTGTCGTTGATTTCGCCGGCGGCGAGTACACATTCACGGAATCAGCGAAGCCATTTGATCAGGGTCAATAGCTTCACGAAGTCACTGGCGACCTGGTGTCCCCGGCGCTCCGAGTGATTGCGACTGTCGGTTTCATCTCGGGGGTGAACACGCGATTCAAGAAGGTTGGCATTATCCCTTGATTCCGCGGATTCTTGAATATTGCGCGAGCACCTGGGTGATTGCCAGGCGCTCTCCGGAATTCCATCCCGTCACACTCCCCGCTCGTCGTACTTTGGCCGTTGTCCCCAATCTGGGGCGAGAACGAGGCAGGCAAAGAACGCCATGCGGGGGTGAGCCATCGCCTGGCTGCTTGACGCGGACTGCGGCTTTTGCGACGCGAGCGCGTTCCGGTCGCGGACTCAAAGTTCTGCGATTTAGCCGTAAAGCCCATACCCGTGCCGGCACGCGATGCCGGGCGATCCCTCGACGATCTGGTCGGCGACGTCCTTTGGATGTTCCCGATCCTAGCCCCGTCGACGGCGAAAACTGGACAATCTGGATGATTGACAAACGATGAGGCAGTCTGTACGCTGTGCTATGGTCGATCGACGTATGTTCCGGCGATTGATTGCGCGAACGGGGTTGTGACTGCTAGGGAGCGCACCACCGCGTCTATTGGTCCGAGTGGTGCAACGTCTGAACCTGGGAGACCTCAGCCGGGGATTCTCGCTGTGGTCCGATGAAAGCCGCCGTCGAGGATGGATGTGCGGGCCCAGGCAGAGGGCACTTCATGTGCGAATCTGTTTGAACGTGCGCGGAGACCGGCCCCGGTTCGGCGGGGGAGAGGCCGATATCGCCATTCCGTTGTGCCGGGATCGCGAATCTTGCTCCCCCGGCCCGTCTCGATCGTAAGTGGGTCGAACTCACACTTCCGTTGTGAACGTGCGACTGATCCCACGTCCTAGAGTCGCGATGTTCGCGGCCGCGCCGCGATTCTCCTTCGATTTTTCCGGCGACAGAGAGGTTTCCCATGAGAACGGTACATCATGATTCTGAAAATGCTGCGGGCGTGTTTGCGCGAGGCCTGGGCGGCTCTCGTAGAACGGCGGCGCTGCGCAGGGGGCGTCGCAGGTTGCGGCCGTTTGCGGAGGGCCTGGAAGGGAGGACGCTCCTGTCTGTTGGGCTCGACCAGAACTTCGGGTTCGGCGGTGTCGCGCAAGTCAACGCTCCTCCGAACACGACCAACGCCAGCTACTCTCAAGTGCTCTACTCGATCGCGCTTGAGAATGGGCAGGTCGTGACGGCCGGGATATTGAGGAGCAATATCGTCACGCCCGCAAGCACCAGTATTGCCGTGATTGTTGCGCGGCTCACGACCGGCGGCACATTCGACAACTCCTTTGGCTCGAGCGGTGTCGCGACGGTCCCCACGACCCTGGGAGGCACGACTTACAACGCCGACGCGAATTTCCATCCCGACATCGCGGTCCAGTCGGGCGGATCGATCGATGTCGCGGCGGTCGTCGCGTCAACCGCCGCGGGCTCGAGCGACGAGATCATGGTCGCGCAGTTTACCCCCGGCGGCTCGCTCGACGCGTCCTTCGGCACCTCAGGGGTCGCGCTGATCCCCGTCGCCACGGGCTATTCGCTGAGCGTCGCCGACAGACCGAGCCTCGCGATGGCCCTCGGGCCTGACGGCAAGATCGTGGTGGCCGCCAGCCTTTACGCAACCGCCGCCGCGGCCGACGTATTCGGCGTATACCGGCTGAACACCAACGGCACGCCCGACACGACGTTCAACACCTCAGGGTTCGCGACGGCAGCGTTTCCCAACGGCACGGCAACGGCGACAGACGACGACCCCTACGGCGTGGTGGTCCAACCCGACAACAGGGTCGTGGTCGCCGGCACGGCCATGCTCCCAGCAGGCGCGACCCCACTGACCGGCACTCCCAGCGACTTTGCCGTTGCGCGGTTCAACGACAATGGCACGCTCGACACGACATTCAACACCACCGGTCTCTTCACCCTCAACTTCGGCCTGGGCGGCAGCACATCGGCCGACCTCGGGCGCGCCGTGACCCTCGAGGGATCGCAGATCGTGATCGCTGGATATTCGATCGAGTTGTTCCCGGCGCCCACCGGCGGTGCCATCAGCCCCGTGATCCAGGAGTCTGCGCTGGCCCGGCTCAATCCCAACGGCACGCTCGACACGTCGTTTAACGGCAGCGGCAAGTTCACACTTGCCTTCAGCCAGGCTGGCATCACGTTCAACAGCAACGCCTTCGGCGTCACGACGCTCGCCGATGGCTCACTGCTCTTCGGCGGCAGGGCTTTCGAGCAGAATAGCGGGTTGAACTCAAACGCGATGCTGGCCCACTTGACGTCCGCCGGTACGCTCGACACGACCTACGGCACGGGCGGCGTGGCGCTCCTGCCCGGAACCGTCAACAGCCACTTGCTCGTCCAGACCGACGGAAAGGTCGTCTACCTCAACCCGAGCAACATCTACCGCACGACGGCCCCGGTGCCGGCGGTCCAGTCGGCGGCGATCGTGACCACGGGAACCGGCAGCAAGGCCAAGGCCGCGGGCGTCACGATCACGTTCAATACGCCCGTCAATCCCACCCTGGCCAGGAACGTCAAAATCTACATGCTTCGCGGCGGTAAGCCGAAGAAGACCCTCAAGTTGAAGGGGCCAGTCCTCGACGCGACCGGCCGCATGCTGACGTTCAACTTCGCCAAGAGGTCGATCGGCAAGGGGTTCCTACTCGTGATCACTCCGGGCGCGATCGTGGGTGCCGATGGCGAGGTCGCAAACGGCGGCGCGCCCATCACCATCACCATCCCGCCCACGGTGACGGCCGCGGCCGCAAGGAAGCGCTGAGCTTTCGCTCCAGGGAAAGCCGACGGACACTGAACTTGGGCCGCGCCCGAACGCTTCGGCGCGGCCCCCGACCTTAGCGCCGGTCGCCGGCGGGATCGGCCAGCGGCGTTCGGATGAATCCCGAATCCGCCGGCGCCTCGTAATCGATCGCAACGGATTGGGGGAGACCATACCCGGCCCGGGATGCGGGTTTTTCACTTGCGCGAGCGCCCGGGTGAATGCCAGGCGCTCTCCGGATCTCTGACTCGTTACTCCGGCTGGGTCGGGAGATAGGAATGATGTCGCCGGAACTATCTCCCCGAAACTCCGGGTGATTTCGCGATAAACGAACAAGTGCTTATCAGTCGACCAATGCGCTCTTTTTTGCCGAATTAGCCGCCGAACCGGTACGTCCCGTCGCGAAAAGAGCTTCAATACCTCCTTTTATTATCGCGTGCCGATTCGCCGACGGGAACAGTGTTCCTCCCGGCTGCCGGAGCCGCCACCGACCGCGTTTCTTCATTGATTCACAGCGGCCGAGCGACCAGCGCTGAAGGCAACGGATGTGAGCCGTCCCCGGTAGCCCGCCGATCAAGATCTGGCCGGCCCGGGCGTCGATGGCGCAGCCTCGGGCACCGACTCGGCGCCGCACCCGCCGTGAGCAACTGATTGGCTGGGCTGCTCTGGTCATTCGTCAGCGGCGACACATGAATTGTTCGTCGGAAAATTCACCCGACCGTGACGTGTTTTGCCCCGCGGCGTCGCATAGAGCGGCGGCGGAAACGATTGACGCTCCGCCGATCCGGTATTTCCATGCGCACGAACGCACAACCAAGTTGTACGGCAGCGAGGAGCGATTCATGTTGCGGCAACTACGTACTTACCTGGGCAATGCAAGCGGCACTCGCGCGGCGGTCGCAGACCGCCGGCGGCGTCGGTTCGTTTCGAGGCTCGAGCGCCTGGAGGACCGGACGGTGCGGTCAACATTCACCGTCACGACGACGCTCGACACGGTCGCCGACGACGGCAAGATGTCGCTCCGCGAAGCGATCACCGCGGCCAACTCGCACCCCGGCGCCGATACTATCGTCATCCCGGCCGGCGTGTTCCGGCTGAGTCGGAAAGGGACCGACGATGCTAACGCCGTCGGCGACCTGGACGTGAAAGGGAGCACCCTCTTCCAGGGCGCCGGCGCGGGTCAAACGATCGTCGACGGCCGGCAGCTGGATCGCGTCTTTGACGTGCGCGGCACCGCGCCCCACGCGTTCACCGCCACCTTCCAGGGACTCACCATCCGCAACGGCCGCGCCAATGGCGGCGGAGGAGGCGGCATCCGGGTCGGAAACGCGAACCTCGTGTTGCAGGGCTGCGTCGTCACCCGCAATCAGACCTCCGGCTCCGGCGGCGGCATCTCCAATGCCCAGCAGCCCGGAACGGGAAATGTGACGCTCGTTCGCACCACCGTCGATCGCAACGTCGCCGCGCAGGGGGGAGGCGTCTTTGTCGAGGCCGATAGCCAGAACAAGGGGAGCGTGCTCACCGCCAACAACAGCACGATCCGGCGCAACATTGCACGCGACGGCGGTGGTGTCTTCGCAACGCAGGCAAGCCTGACGGGCAGCACCGTCAGCAGCAACCACGCCGCCGTCGGCAATGGCGGCGGCCTCTCCGTGAGCATGTTGACGCTCGCCTGCTCCACGGTCAGCAACAACACCGCCGCCCTACTTGGCGGTGGGATGTATTCGGACACGGCGACGCTCTCCAACTGCACGATCAGCGGCAACTCCGCCAATACCACCGTCGACGGCAGCACGGGCGCCGACGGCGGCGGCATCTGGGCCGTCACCACAACGCTGACCGGCTCCGCCGTCCGCAGCAACTCGGCCGCCAGCGGGGGCGGCATCCTGGCGAGCGTCGCGACATTAACCAACAGCACGGTGACTGACAACTGGGCTACCACCTCGGCCGGCGGCGGCATCCTCGCCAACCAAGTGACGCTCACCGACGTGACTTTGAGCGACAATCGGGCCGCCTCGGACGGCGGCGGCATGCGAGTGGTCGATGCGACGCTCACGAGATCCACCGTCAGCGGCAACTCGGGCGCCAACGGCGGCGGCATTGTCGCTTTCGAGACGGCGACCTTGACCAACTGCACCGTCAGCGGCAATCACGCCGCCGACCTGGCGGGCGGCGTCTTCGCCTTTGCGCTTCAATTTGCTCAACGACACCATCGTCGAAAATGATGCCCACACGGGAGGCGGCGTCCTCCACTTCAACGGCGGCATCGGGCCTGGCAACGTGCGCAACACGATCATCGCCGATAATCAGGTTGATCTCGACGGCTCCGCCCCCGACGTCAGCGGTGCGTTCACCACCGGCGGCCACAACCTGATCGGCGTTGGCACGGGCGGCACCGGCTTTCAAAACGGCACGAATGGCGACCAGGTGGGCACCGACCTCGACCCGATCGACCCCGGCCTCGGTGAGCTGGCGAATAACGGCGGGCCCACGCTGACCCAGGCCCTGCTGAGCGGAAGCCCCGCCATCGATCACGGGGACAACTCAGGCATCCCAGCCACCGACCAGCGCGGCGTTGTCCGGCCCCGAGATGGCGACGGCAACGGCAGCCGGATCGTCGATATCGGGGCATTCGAGCGGTAGGTGGCCAGGAGCTAAACAGCGAAGGCGTGTGGGCGGCCTCGCGGTGCCAGTGTCCCGAGCCTCACGCGTCGCTTCCAAGCGCGACTGAAGTCGCAGCCGGAACTGCGTAGCGCTGTCGAGGAAATCCGCCGATCGGCCACCATCCCGGAGGCCGATCGGCGGCAGATAACGCCGGAGACTCCCAAGGCCAAGCACCGGCCACGGAAGTCGAAAACAAAAATAAAGTCTGACATCGTGAAGCGCCTCACGACGCATTGACAACCGAGATCGGATGCGGGACGGGCCCGGGCCGGTCGCGTGCCGTAACGGCCAGACTCTCAATCTCCGGACCAGTTCATGTGGTCGAGATCGTCAATCATCCCAGCCTTCTGCGTCGGGCGCCATCCCAGCCGTTGCTGCGTGAGAGCGCTTGAAGCCGGCATGTCCATCCCGGCGAAGAACGCGAGCCAGCCGAAATGACCGGCAGCCTCCTCAGGGGACATGGAGACAACCGGGATCTTCAAGCCCCGCCCGATGGCCTCCGCGATCTCTCGGGCCGGAACGCCCTCCTCGGCGACCGCGTGATACCTTGCCCGGGTCGATCCCTTTCTCAAGGGCCAGCCTGTAGACGGGCGCGGCATCAAGCAAGTGTACCGCGGGCCAGCGGTTGAGCCCGTCGCCGACGTAAGCCGAGACGCCCTTCTCGCGGGCGACAGCGATCGCGTGGGTGACGAGGCCCTGCTTCTCCGTGTTATGCACCTGCGGCAGGCGCACCACCGACACGCGCACGCCACGCGCCGCGACCGCCTCCGCCGCGAGTTCCGAGCCTGCGCGGGGATTCGGGTGGTTGGGATCGAAGTGGTCTTCGGTCGCGGATTGACGTGGCCCAGCGTTCCCCATCCCGGTCCCGGAGGTGACGACGAGGGGCCGGTCAGAGCCCGCGAGTGCGTCGCCGAGCGTCTCGATGGCACGCCTGTCCGACCTCGCAGACCTCCTGGAATCTTGAGAAGTCATGGATGAAGCCGAGGTGGATCACCCCGTCCGATGACGCCGCGCCACTCCGCAGGCTGCCCAGGTCCTCGAGATCCCCCCGGTGCACCTCGGCCCCGGCGGCGGCGAGCGACGCGGCTGCCGCGTCCGAACGAGCAAGGCCGAGCACCTTATGCCCCGCGCCGATGAGATCCTGAACGACCGCGGAGCCAACAAAGCCAGCTGGCGCCAGTAACGAAAACACGCATCAGCAAGCCTCCATTGAATTCGACTCAAAGCCGCACTTTCGATCCCCTTGGTCCACAAGGTAGGTGATTGACCTGATACGATCTATGCTCTAGAGTCCAAATAATCTTCGCGATCGTCCAGGAGTGCCCAATGGACCCACTCTCAGACGTTTTGTCGCTTCTGAAGCCACACAACACGATGTGCGGTGGATTTGATGTGGGTGGCGACTGGTCGATTCAGTTCCCCGAGCACGAAGGCATCAAATGCTATGCAGTGGTGTTCTGGCCAATGCTGGCTATCCGTCGAGGGTGTCCCCGAAGCCGTGCATCTGAAGACTGGGGATTGCTTCCTGCTGCCGCTGGGACGGCCTTTCCGCCTCGCAAGCGACCTGGCTTTGCCGCCTGTCGACTTCCAAATCATTATGCAAGCCGCTGAATGGTGGCATCGCCTCCTGGAATGGGGGAGGAGACGTCTCCGGTGTTGGCGGCTACTTCGGTCTTGTCGGGCAACCACGCCGGTATCCTGCTTGGAGTGCTGCCGCCGATCGTTCATATCAGGAAGGAAGCGGATAAGCGGCATTGCGCTGGGCCTTCGAGCGGATGATGCAGGAGCTGCGTGAGCCGCAGCCAGGGAGCTTTTTGGTCCTACAGCATCTCGCCCACATGATGCTGGTCCAGGCCCTGCGGGCGCATCTGGCGGAAGGGTTGAGCGGGGGCGTTGGCTGGCTCTTCGCCCTGGCGGATGAACAGATCGGCCCAGCGATCAACGCCATGCACGACGATCCTGCCTATCCCTGGACCCTGCAGGAACTGGCGGAGCGCGTCGGGATGTCGCGATCGGGATTCGCCGCGAAATTCAAGGAGACTGTGGGGGCGACACCGATCGATTATCTGACGCGTTGGCGAATGCTTCTCGCCGGGGACCGGCTGGTCGAATTCCAGTGACCCCATTTCAGTCATCTCGCTTTCACTCGGCTACGAGTCCGAAAGCGCTTTCAGCACGGCATTCAAGAGAGTCATGGGCTGTTCGCCGCGGCAATACAGCCGTGGCCGCGATCTGGTTGCAGCTGCGCATTAGCGAGGGAGGTCCGTGTCGGCAAACCAGAAACGCCTCATCTCCCAGGGGACGGCCAGTGTGCTCGTCGGAACGGAGCAGCTGGATGTCTTCCTCTTTTTGTGGACGAACGATCTGCATTACGCGCCCTGAACCTTGTTGGCCCACGTCGGGACGACGTGACCGGCTTGTCATTTCTCGACGGTCGCGGATGATCGAATCGTGAGTCGCACTTCGATTCCGACGTCGACAGGTACACGGTCGATGGTCGCCGTGTCCGTGGTGTTGATGATGATCGTTCCACGCGTGCTCACGTCGATTCCAGTGTTCAGAGACCGAAGGGTGGTGATGGACAGATCCGCGACCCCGACGCCACTTTCCCACTGCGAGGGGTCAATCCGGCCTCGAATCTTTCCTTTATACTCGATGACCGCACACCGCTCGCCGTCGAGCGCATTTATTCGAACGAAGTTTGCTCGTACGGTTCCAGAGGTCTGCGCCTAACCCGCCCCCAACTAACTTCCGGACGTGCGACTTGCTCACGTCCCACGAATCTCCTAGGTTTTGTTCCCGCTGAGGAAACGATTCTCGATCGGCGAACCACGGTTCTAACCGAAGGAGGCGCGCTCCTGCTTGTCGTCGGCTTCGCTAGTGACGAGGGTATGGCTCCATTTGTTTCCAACTTTTTGCGACGAAATCGTCTCTTCAAGCAGCTCATCCAATCGTTCTGACACACGTCCACGTGTTGCAAGCGTTTGATGCCCCGAGACGACTTCGGTCTCGTATTCGGTCACTCCGTCGTCCACGACTTTGGTCACAGTAAACAGCGCTCGCTCTCCATTGTAATGTTCATCTTCGCAAGCTCGCGCCTGAGTCGAGGATTCTTCACGGAGTCCGTTCTTGTGCCAGTGATTACTGTGCGTTCTCGGACCTTGAACCCCACGAGAGGCGCCGGACCGCGGAGATTGTACGCCACCTCGTCTACTGCTGGCGGATCGTTTAGGTCAGGTTCGGCTGCGTCGGTTTCGTCGCGCGGTTTCTCCTCCGCCACGATGGCCTGCGGATCGTCGTCAATGGTTGCATTTCCAACCGCGACAAAAACGACGGCTTTCTCGGCTGGCGTCGGCAGACATCCGCCGCAGAGCGCGGCTCGCGAACGATTTTGCCGGAGGTCTCCTGCAATGACTGCCGGGAAAGATGGGTCCGGCCCCGTGCGCGCCTTCCACCCGATGTAACTGAACGAACAGAAATTCTGAAAATACCGCGAGCGCCACGAAAAAACTGGCCTTGCTGACGACGACTATCACGCCAGGTTGCCAACCGCGTCGCTCTTTTGACGAGCGCGGTTTCGCTGATTCGCTCCGGTGAGTCCCAGCACGCGCGTCACGGAACAGCAATCGCCCGATTTCGATGCCAGAAAACCGATCGGCTGAACTCCGCCGCTTGGACCACCGTGATCGGCGGTTCCGACCTGGGCACCACTTCCGCGACCGAGTTTCGAGAATTGATGCAGCTATGCGGACGAACGAGCAAAGGTTCATTGATCTGGGTTCTCCTTCCGAAGTTCGCAAACTGCGCGTTGCGGTCAGAGCAACGAAAGTGCCGCCACACATTCCCTCTCGGGAACATCTTCGTGAGCGGGCCTTGGATATATCAGTGACATCATGCGACGTGGCGGGCTAGTTTACAAGTACGTGCACGCGAGCGAGTCGCGTTCGAACCGGCCGGCGATTTCCAACTGTGAACATTGACTAATTGTCGATGGCGATTCGCGGTGTCGCGCGTTAATCCTGGAGGGACAGGATGGACCACTGCACCGAAGAGCTAGACGGCCCTCACCAGCACGAAAGCCAGCACGATGCCAGCCAGAACAGCGAGAAGCGGACGGAGAGCGGTCTTCATTTGACTGCCACTTCGGATTGAACTGTAGAAGGCTCTTGTCAGCTTTGGCAGACTCGAGCGTCAAGAGCGTGCGGACGTTCTCCTGCAACTCTGTCGAACCGCGCGGCGCCTGCCTCGGGCCAGCCGTTCCCAGGTCACCACTATCCAAAATCGCCAGGCCGCGCTAATCAGGTGGCCCCCCCTCCCCTCCGCATCATCAGTCCCGTGACGCCCCGTCGTAGGCTTTGGCTACGGCGGGGCTGCTTCCATGCGCGGCGCCGAAGATCGGGCAAGGCAAACGCCCACGGCAGACCGGCGCGAACGGTTACAGCCTCTAGCCCGGGCTCTGATCGTCGACCGCTCACTGCGATGACGTTCGCGGACGTTCGACGAAGAATCCGAGCGCGGCCAGAATCAGGGCGGCCGCGAGGCACAGAGAACCCGGTAGCCCGACAGTCGTGCCCAGGAGTGCGACCGCTGCGGCGGGGACGACGACCAGGCTGATCCTCCAGCCCGGCACGAGGGCCGAGCCGACCAGGATCAACCCGGCGATCGCGGAATTGAGGTCGCGGAATACCCCGGTGAATAAGGAAGGGATCAGCGGCAGCCACAGCGGCTTGGTCGGGATATCGGAATCCGTCAGACCGTTCTGGAACATCCAGAGCAAGTTGCCCAGGATCAGCACCAGTCCGGCGAAGAACCGTACGCGGGGACCCACGAGCGCGACGAGTGACTCAGCGGACCGACGAGTCAGGAGACCTCGTTCCATCGAGCCGAGTAGCTGCTCCGGTCGCTCGGCCGCTTCGCGGAGTTTTTCAAAGAGCCGAAGGCGTGTCTCCTCCGACGCCAGTGACGCCACTGTGGCGCGCATGCGCGCAGGCTCGCCGAGCGCAGCTCTCCGGCGTTCGCGACGAGCGCATCGGCAACGAGTCGCGCCTTCCGTCGGGCCGCGAGGAAGCTCATGCCTTGCGCTTTGAGGCTGAGCTCCTCGAGGTGCTGAAGATAGCGGCGAGCGCGGTCTCCTGTCGAGCGCGCAACTGGGCGTCAATCCAGGCAAGAAACGCGTCGCGGCAAACGACGAGCCGGGGACGGGCACGCGCCCACTCGGTCTGTCCCCAGCGTCCCAACGTGATCAGATGGCCTTCGTAGCCGAAGAGCGCGTTCTGAAGCGCGTCCCAGCGCGGCCCGCAGCGCTCTTCGATGAAGCGACGCAGTGTCTCCTCATCGATTCCTCGCAGCCGCGCCGATTTTAACATGCCCTGAATCCGGTCCAGCGGCTCCCGGCGCTCCCGATCCAGCTTTCCGTTAATGAGCAAGTGCGCGACGATCGCCAGAACCATCGCCGAGACGACCACCAACAGCGACGTCCAGAAGATGTGCATGATCAAGAGAATCAGAACCACCAGCGCAATACAGGCGGCCGCGGCAACTCTTTCGCTTGGTCCACCTTCCCGGAAGAACTGTCGAACCTTGGAGTAGGCCGGAGTGTGCCGGGCGAACCCACTTACGATGGCGTAGGCAAAGGGAGTCAGGAGTCCGATGCCGAGTATGATCTGAGCCAGGCCAGGCCTTTCGGCGAAAAGCGCCAGGAGAATCCCCGCGCAGCACGCGAAGATGAAGCCAAGGAACACCCATTTCTCCCGCCGCGCCGACGGCGATGAAGCGAAAGCCTGCACCGACTTTTCAAGAACCTCGGCTTCTTCCGGCCGAAGCGTCAGGGCGCAGTGCCAACGATTCCCAGGAAGGACTCGAGCGCGACGATCACCTCGTCAATGGTCGCATAGCGGTCCTTGGGATCCTTGGCGACCATTTTCAGAATGATATCCGACAGCGCCTTGGGCACGAGGTCGACCACAAGCTCCGGCGGTACGACGGGCTCGACGGCATGCTTCGAGATCAGCTCCATCGCGGTCTTGCCCAGAAACGGCGGTCGCCCGGTGACCAAGGCGTAAAGTGTACAACCCAGTGAATAGATATCGGCCGGGCGTCCGACGTGAGCGGCGTCCTTGGCCTGTTCCGGGGCCATGTACGCCGGCGTCCCCATCGCCCTGTTCACCCGAGTGATGCTGGGCGACGATTCCTCCTCGTCCCCTGCGCGTTCTGACCGCGCGGCTGGCGATTTGTCTCCGTCTTCCAACCGACCGTCTACTGCCGGGTCGTGAGAAGTCTTGACCAACCCCAGGTCCGCCACTTTGACGATTCCATGACGGCTCAGCATCAAATTGTCAGGCTTGATGTCTCGATGAATCATGCCGCGGTCGTGCGCGACCTTGAGTCCGCGGGCGGCCTGGAGAACATGACTGGCTGCCACCTCGGGCCCAGCGCCCCAGCGGTCTGGATCAGCTCGGCCAACGACTGCCCGTCGACGAACTCCATGCTAAAGTAGTTGACCTCTTTCTCCTGGCCGAGGTCATAAATCTGGACGATATTGTGATGCACAAGCTGGGCCGCGGCGTAAGCCTCGCGGGTGAAGCGAGCCAGAAAGGTTGGGTCGCGTGCCCAACGGGGCGCAATGACCTTCAAGGCCACATTGCGGTCGAGTGACAACTGGCGGGCGAGAAACACCGCGCCCATCCCGCCCCTGCCAAGCTCACTGACCACCGTGTAACCACGGAACGTCAACGGGATCGCTGCGGCCTCTGCATTCTGCGGCTGGGCCGCCTGGTGTGCGGCGACCAGGAAGCCAGCCTCACTGTCGGGTTGACCTTGAGGTTCCGCGATGGTAGCGCTCGCGCCACGATCGAAGCCCACTTCGACAGTGGCCTCTCCCCGTTGCTTCCCCGCGGCGTCGGGCGTAAATGCTGAACTCATTTCCAACGTCGGCTGGGCCGGCGTACTTGTTGCGCCTGGCCTCGTGTGAACGTCGGAGCGGTCGGCGTCGATCCATGACGCGACAGTGGCCTCAAGATTGTCGCGGTTTGGCTCCGGTCGGCTCGAAGACCGGGCGGGCGACGGATCGTCGACGTCGCCTGGGATCGCGACTGCTTGCGGCTCCGCCGGAAAGTCGACGCTGCCAGCGCGCTCCGCGATGATGGAAGGCTTGCCGGGTTCTGCGAACACCGTCAATTCCAGGGGTGTCGCGCACTTTGGACACTTCAGTTTATAGCGGCCGCGCCCGGGGTTGCCCAATCGCAGCTCGAAGGAGCACTTTGGACATGCGTTCAACAAGGCGGCGGCTCCAGTTTTGGCCGAGATCGACCTCGATTGCGCCCGCCATGCTCGACATCGACCCGACAGCTTTCTTCCGGAGAGGACCTTCTCGCCGATTGATCGTAGCCCAGCGAGTTCGGCTGGGCTAGTCAGAAGGCTGAGGGTGCGCAAACGGAAATGCCAAGGTCCAACCTAGCCAGATCTCTCACAAGGGTGGATCGACCGATCACCGCCCGGGGCGGCGATGGTGTCGGGCGGAGCGGTCGGTCTGCAAGCCCCCGGCGGGCGACGTCGAGTCCACGAGCGAGGAGGACGGATCGCTCGTCGTGTCCGGAGGCACCAGCGATTCCACGATGCGGTCGTCTACCGACCTCGGGCTGGACGTCGCGCTCGTGGCGGAACCGTCGGCTGCGGAGAATAAGTTATCTGGCAGGACACTCACCGAGTTTGGCGCCGCCACCGAATGGGCGGGGAGCGCGGCGCGACGCCTGAACGACGGCATCGCCGCGGCAGCGGCAGACGCGACGGCGACGCGGTGGTTCGTGCTACCGATGGCACGGTGGCCCGCGAGAGATCGGGGCTGATGGCCGCCGCGACGAGCGCAGGGCTGCCGAGACCCAACGACACCGAAGTTGCGGACGAGCTCCCCAGGGCCGTGGTCATGTCCGTCTGGATCTGGGCCTGCGTCAAGGCCGCCTTGTAGATGCGGACATTGTCGATGGAGCCAGTAAACATCTCGTCATCCCAGTCCCCGCCGAGATGCAGGGGATCGACGGTGGTCGTGATACTACCGCTGATCGACTTGGTCGCCACCTGAGTCCCATTGACGTACAACTTCAACGTGGCGCCGTCGTACGTCGCCGCCAGGAAGGTCCACGTCTTCAGCGCGAGCACAGCGGTCCCCTGCACCCCGACGTCGTTGCCCCCCACCAGGATGTGAACGGCAGGGCGCTCGTTCGTGTCGGCGGCCGCGTACAGCGCGTAGCTGATGTCGTTGCTCGAATTCTTGTGGTCCTTGGAGATGGCCGCGTCCCAATTCTGATTGAGACTGGCCGGGTTGACCCAGGCCTCCAGCGTCATGCCGGTGGTCAAGTCGAGCGAAGGCGAATCGGAGATCGTCACCATGGAGTTGGCGGCGCCGGTGAAGGCGAGCGCCGAGCCGTACTTGCCGGCGACCCAGGCGGCATTGGCGACCGTCCCCGTGTTGTGATTCCCCGACGAGTCATTCGCGGTCGTTCCGCTCCCCTCGTCCAGAGAGTACGCGGCGACCAGTCCCGGCGGGCCCGTGTTCGCGACGGTGACCGCAACGGAGGCCGCCGAAGTGTGGTTGCCCGAGGTGTCGTAGGCGATGGCGCCCAGGGTATGGGCGCCGTTGGTCGCCGTCGTCGTGTTCCACGAGACGGTGTAGGGCGCCGTGGTCACCTCCGCGCCGAGGTTCAGGCCATCGAGAGTGAACTGGACGCCCGCCATCGCCACGTTGTCCGTCGCGTTGGCCGAGACGGTCACCGTGCCCGAGACCGTCGCCCCGGCGGCCGGGGCGGTGAGGTTCACGGTCGGCGGAGTGGTGTCGGCGGTGACCGATGCGGGCGCCTGGTTCGACGAGCCGCTCACGTTGCCGACCGCGTCGTGCGCCGTCACCAGATAGTAGTAGGTGGCGGCCGCCAGCCCCGTGTCGGTGTACGTCGTTGCCGTGGGCTGAGCGATCTGGTTGCCCGAGCCGGGGAGAAACCCCGAGGTCGTCGACCGATAGACGGTGTAGCCGGTCACACCGAGGCTGTCCGTCGCGGCCGTCCAGGTCAAAACCGCCGAGCCAAGGCCGCCGGTGGCTACCAGGTTGGTCGGCGCGGTGATGTTGGTCGTGACGGTGGCGGGCGCCTGGTTCGACGGGTTGCTGGTGTTGCCGGCGGCGTCCTGCGCCGTGACCAGGTAGTAGTAGGTACCTGCCGCCAGCCCCGTGTTGGTGAAGCTGGTGGCCGTAGTCGCGCCGGCAAGGTTGGAGCCCGACGGGGTGAACCCGGAGGTCGTCGACCGGTAGACGTTGTAGCCGGTGACGCCGACATTGTCGGTCGACGCCGTCCAGCTGAGGGCGGCCGTACCGACCGAACCCGTCACCGTCAAGCCGGTCGGCGCCGTCGGCGGTTGCGCGTCGGTCGACCCCGCCTTGAATGTGACCATCAGTGCCGACCAGGATCCGGAAGAATTCTGGCTGAACGTGGCCGCGACGCTCCCGGCGGTGCCCTGGATCCGGTACTCGTCCTCGTCGCCGTCCACAAGTGTCAGGCTCGTGAAGCCCGCCCCGGCGGCGGCAGTTCCGGAGACGCACGTGTAGCCGTAGATCAGCTCCTGGCTCTGGGTCGTGGTTTTCGAGCCGCTCGAGACGCTGGTGCCCTGCCCGTTCGCGGACGCGGTCTGGTCGACCGGCGAGGCGGAGCTGATCCCAGACCACTCCGACACATGGAGCTCCAGTGCGTCGGCGCTGCTGGGAGTCACGGTGACGGTGTCGGCGCCCCCCTTGGCGCTGGCGACGTACCAGACGTACTCGGTCACGTCTTGCGAGGCGTCGTTCACGGGGCCGATCGCGATGACGAATGTGTCCCCGGCACTGTCCGCGATCGTGAGGTTCTGCCTCGGCGACGACGAGATCCCGGTGACGATCAGGAAATCGCCCGCCTTCGTGCTGGAAGGGAATGCAACCGAGATATTCGAGGCGCTGGACCCTGTCGCGGTGGTGGCGTCCTGGATGAGTTTGATCGCCGGCGGCGCGACGGTCGCTGTGGCCTGATTCGACGGATTGCTGACGTTGCCGGCCGCGTCAAACGCCGTCACCAGGTAGTAGTAGGTGCCGGCCGAGAGCCCCCCGTCGATGTCGCTCGTGGTCGTCGTCGTGCCGACGAGATTGGCGTTGAGGGCGTGAACCCCGACGTTGTCGACCGGTAGACGTGGTAGCCGGCGACACCGACGTTGTCGCTCGACGCCTGCCACGACAGTGACGCGCTGCCCGCGCCGCCGGAGGCCGCCAGGTTGGAGGGCGCCGTCGGCGCCGCGGTGTCGGCGGTGACGGCAGCGGACGCTTGGTTCGACGGGTTGCTGTTGTTGCCGGCCGCGTCGTGCGCCGTCACCAGGTAGTAGTAGGTGCCGGCCGAGAGCCCCGAGTCGATGTAGGTGATGGCCGTGGTCGTGCCGATGAGGTTGGAGCCCGACGGCGTGAACCCGGAGGTGGTCGAGCGGTAGACATTGTAACCGGCGACACCGACGTTGTCGCTCGACGCCGTCCAGCTGAGGCTGGCGGTGGCGACCGAGCCCGTCGCGATCAGGCTCGAAGGCGCCGTCGGCGGGGTCGTGTCCGTGCTGATCGGCTGGTAGACGAGATCGACCCAGTAGTTGGCCGCATCGAACGTATTGGTGGGGAACGCACTGCTCGTGCTGACGACGTAGACGCCGTTCGGGCCGTTCACGCTGTTGGCCGGCGCGTGCAGCGGACCGTTGTTAATCCCCTGGTTCTGGAAGAAGTAATCATCCGAGGAGTAATGGCCGACGGTGGTGTGGTAGGAGACCACGTAGATGGTGTTGGGGCTGATGGCGACCGGCGAGGAGAACAGGATCTGCTGCCATCCGGAGGTCGTCTCGTTCGTGAACGTCGCCTGGGCCAGCAGGCTGCCGGTGGACGACCAGAGGCTGCCGACGTGCGTGCCGGTGTTGGTCGGCCCCTTGTAAAACCGAACGCCCAGGACGTTCGCGGCAACGTCGGATGTGAACTTGACCCCGACCTCCAGATTCGCGGTATCGGAATCGTCGAGTGTGCCGGGGGTCGTCTGACTGCTCCAGATGGAGTACGGGCCGGAGGTCGAGACCGTGATCCCCGCCGATGGGGTTTCCAGGTTGCCACTGTCGTCAACGGCGCGGCTCTCGATCGTGAACGAGGCCAGCCTGTTGGGGGCCCAGGTGTAGGTCCAGTTCGCTCGGCCCGTGGCCGGGTGCCACGTCTGTCCGCCATCGACCGACACCTCCACGCCCGCGACCACGCCGCCCCCGGCATCGGTCGCCGTCCCCGAGATCGCGACTGCCGTCCCGTTCGTGAGGACCGCTCCGGGTGATGGCGAGGTGATCGTCGATGTCGGCGGCGTCCGATCGGCCGAGGTGGTAGCGGGCACCAGGCCCGAGATGAGCGTCACCGGCTGCGAGCCCATGTTGGCCAGCAGGTTGACCGTTGCCTGCTCGATGCTCAGATCGGGACCTTCGGTCACACCCTCATTGATGGGTCCCCAATTGTTGAAGCCGAGTCCCCAGTCCCACTGCACGGTGCCGGCCCCGAAGACCAGCGCCCCGCGGAAGTGCGATAGAGCGTCAGCGAGTGCGTCCCCGTGCCCGCCCCGACCACCGTCCCCCATGGGACGATCACGCGTTCCTGGGTGGAGAACGTCGTGGACGACAGGTCGATCAGCCCGGCCGGTCGGAATCCATTGTCCAGATCCTCATTCACCTCATATCCAACGACGTACTGGCCCAGGGTCGCGACCTGCCCCGCCTGGAGGTTCGCCACCGCGGTGTTCTTCCAGAACCACAGGCTCGCATCCGAGGCGGGGACCTGAAGCGGAATCCGAGATCCACATTGGTCCGGTCATCCATGTAGATGTTGCCGGTCAGCGCGTTCTCGGGCTGCCCGCCGTCGGCCGGCGGGCTGAACCGCATGTCGCGCCATGTGCCGGTCCAGGTCGGCGGGTCTTGCGGATCCTCCATCTGATTGTCGGTCGACTCCTTGTAGCAGACCACAGTGCGATACGGCGTCGCCGAGCTGTCCAGGCTGTTCGCCCAGCGGGTCTTCCAGTAGATCTCGTTGCCGCTCATGAAGGCGAGATTGACGCCGGCGGCGAGGGCGGCCTGGATGTCGGAGCGCTGCTGGCCCGAGATGTACTCGTCATGGCCGCAATCCATGTAGATCTTGTGGTTGAGGATCAGGCTGCCGTTGCGGGAGCTGTCGACGTCGGTGAAGTAGGAAACGTCGTAGCCGTTCTCCTCCAGCCAGTACACCATCGGGTATTCGCCGTGCCAGACGGAGTCATAGCTGCCGAAACCGCCGGATACCCCATCGATGGTGAGCGGGCGGTTATAGCTCACCGCGTAGGCACGACCGGGCGTCGCGCTGCTGGCCGTGCCCGCGAACGAGCCCTGGTAGAGGCTGTTGCCACCGAAGCTGTTGCCTCCCCAGGTGCTGCCGGCCCCCCAGGTGTTGTAGGCTTGCCACGTGCTGTCGGAGGTCTGGAACAGGATGTCCGAATGCGACTCGTCGGCGCGGACGATGAAGATGATCTGGCTCGCGGCCTCGCCGGTGTTGGTGGGGACGAGGTTGGCGAAGTAGATGCCCGAGGTCGCTGTCAGACGGGACGGCGCCAGGAGGCCGCGACCGACCAGTTGCCGGCGTCGACCTCGCCCGTGGTCGGATCGCTGACGGGGGCCGGCTGGACAATCTGCGCCGCCTGCGACGAGGGGATCGTCGTCACTAGCCGGGCTCCGTCGCCCTGGTAGTAGCCCATGCGGTAGATGTTGACGTTGTACGCCCCCTGGCCATTGTCGTTGATCTTGAACGAGATGGCGTTCGCCATGATTGACACTGATGTCGGTGGCGAAACCCTGGAGCTTGGGGTTGCCAGCTCCGTTGACGATGTTCCATTGGCTGGTCGGTGTGCCGGGGAGCTGGTTCTCCTGGGCGATTGTGAGCGCCGACAACAGGCGCGGGCTTCCAGGCGTTCCAGGGTCCGCAGGGACTCGACGCGGCACGGCCGGCGCTCGTCTCGGCGTCGACGCAGGATCAATACCTTTTTCATGCTCACCTCTCGATGTGAATCGGTACCCCGGTGGGTAACCAGGTGCCGGCGTCAGGTCGGTCCGCCGTCCCAGGCGGAAGGCATGGCATGGCTTCCGCGGACCCAGTCGGTCCCCCAGCGTCTCGGCGATCGCCCTGCCGGTGGTTGCGCCACGGCGGCCCGTCGTCCAGAGGTCGACGGACGATGCGGGGCGACCCGGAACCCTCCCAGTTCGTCCACCACACAGAACGGCAACGGATCGGGGCCGTTGCCTCGGCCATCAGCATCGGTCGGGTTCAGCTTGCCACGTTGCGACCCGCACCCCGTCGGACCATCGTTCCGGTCCCACTGATTCCGTCCTGGACGCCAGCGATGTGCGTTAGCGCCGCCGATTATGCAACCAATCATTGCAAAATGCAAAACAATTCTGACTTTTTCCGATTTGTCTAGCCAAAATGTCAACAAAACAGCTAAAACATGTTATATCGATCACTCCTGCTTGGCATCGGGGACGGGGGGTTCAAAGGTGGCTGGAACCTTTTCCCAAGGCGTGAGCCAAATCGGCACGCCATTCACCGAAAGTATGGAGGCGCGGTTCTCATCTGCTGTTTCACCGCAGGACTGCCGAACACGGCTGCGGCGTTCATCAGGCTGGCAATGATCGCGACCGCCGGTCTTCGGAATCATTCAACGCCTTATCGTTCCGAAGCAAGCGCCGCAGGTCGCCGGCGAGTTTGCTTGCCGTCGCGTATCTTTGGTCCGGCTCGGGGTGCAAGCACTTGCGGCAGATCGAATCCAGCACGTCCGGCAGTGACGGCCGGAGCGCGACGATCGACGGTATGGGAAGAATGCTCGCTTGTCGCACCGGTCGATCCCACAGAGGCCCTCATAGGGTAGCCTGCCCGTGATCGCGTGAAACAGAATCGAGCCCAGGCCGTAGATGTCGGCGGCCGTGCCGATTCGTTCGTGCTCGCGCAGCCATTGCTCGGGAGCCATGTATCGCGGGTCGCCGCCGGTTGCCCGCGCTCGGCCACGGCGGTCGAGCCGTACGGCCAGCTCGAAATCCACCAGCTTGGGCACGCCCCGGCCGCTGAAGACGATGTTGGAGGGCCTGAGATCGCCATAAATAAATCGTCGGCAATGTATATGATGGATCGCCGCGCTGATGCGGGCCGCCATGCGGACCGCCTGGCGAGGCGGCAGCGGTCCGCCGCAAAGCCGCGCCCCGAGGTGGCCACCGGAAAGCCATTCCATCGAGTAGAACGCCCGCCCGCTTCTCATGCCCGATTCCAGCATGCCGACGACGCTGGAATGATCGAGCTTCCGAAGGACGCCGGCCTCGCGCCGGACGTTCGATCGTTCCTCCGCCGCATCCGGGCCCAGGCGACTTACCTTGAGTGCGACCAGACGCCGGCTTTGCATATGGCGAGCCTTGTAAACGCCGGCGCTTCTGGCCCCTTCCGACAGGCACAGAATGTCATAGCCCGGAATTTCCTTGCCGGACAATATTTCCCACTCAATCGGCATCGGCTGCAGCGCACAGGCGGCCCCGCAGGCGATGCAGGACGTGACCTCGTTCGCCGCCGCGCCCAGCTCCCAGGCGTCGGGCAGCCTGGCGTGCTCGTTGTCACAAAGTATCCAGAGCGGCATCGCGGCCGTACCTCATGGGTGCGATTCCGCACCGAGCTCTAACGGCGTCGACAATCATCTCACCGTTCCACGAATTCCCGTGGTTGGCACTGCCAATTCCCGCGGCTCGCACCGCTGGCTTTGCGCGACCGCCCCTCTAGGGACTCGAGCCGACGCGATGCGCAAAGATTTTGCGGCACCTGCGTCACGTGCGTCGCCGAGAGCCTTATGTCGTTCCAGCCTAATGGTTGCGGGACGAACTTCTCTACCGTGAAAGGTGACGGGGACCGGGAACACAATGCGAAATCAGTGCCTGTCGGCCGGGGGTTTGGGGTGTGGGGAACCCGGCGCGAGAGGACGGCCTCGCAGTGAGCTACGGTGTCCGCGGAACCCAAGCGAACGGCCGCAAGTGGACGCGTGGCGCGGCCACGTAGCGCTCGGGAAGATTCCGGATCAGTGCCATCACAACCACAATCGGCCACGCGCCCGTGATTCATCTCACGACCTGGAATCATCGAGCGCCATTCGGAAATGGTCGCGCGGCGGCATGGTTAAGCCTCGGTCTGCCATACCAACCGGTGTTCTTCTCATGGACAGCGCGATCACCCGCGCCACCCGGATTGCGATGCACCCGCTGCGACGGCAACGCTCCTATGTCTGACCCGGGAAAGACTCCATTCCCTTTTCCCGCTTCGAGAGCGCGGTTATTCTGGCACACGCTTCTTGTTACTGCGTCGCGGCGACAATGCGGTCCGGCCCCGACGATCGAGGGCAAAGGGCTCGAGGCATCCATCCTGCCAGGGAGCCGTCGGTGATGAATGACGTCACAAGCGTCCTCTCGGCGATCGAGAAGGGCGATCCTCAGGCGGCAGGGAGACTGCTCCCTCTCGTCTATGAAGAGCTGCGCAGGGTTGCCGAGCACAGGCTCGCCGTCGAGCAGCCAGGCAACACGCACCAGGCGACTGCGCTCGTCCACGAGGCCTACCTCCGGCTCGTCGGTCCCGGCGACGCCCCGCGGTGGGACAGCCGCGGCCACTTCTTCGCCGCCGCCGCCGAGGCGATGAGGCGCATCCTGATCGACCGGGCTCGAGACCGCAAACGCCTCGAGCGCGGCGGCGCGCGAGAGGCAAACTCTCGACCTCGAGACCGTGCTCCGGGACGAGGCCCCGCCCGACGATCTCATCGAGCTTGACGCGGCGCTCGCGCGGCTGGCCGAAATCGACGCCCAGGCGGCCGCGCTTGTGAAGCTGCGGGTCTTCGCCGGGCTCGCGGTCGAGGATGCCGCGCAAGCCCTGGGCGTCAGCCGCCGCAGCGCCGAGCGAGATTGGACCTTCGCCCGGACCTGGCTGCACCGACAGCTCGCCGGCGCCGACACGGAAACGTGGCGCCCGAGAGAAAATCGTCGAACCTGGCGTGCCCGACCGGCGGACGGAACATTGACTTGTGAGGACCCTCGGCTGCGGAGATGTCGATTTCCATGTCGGAAAACTTGCTTAAAGACGTGTTCGCCGCGGCGCTCGAGCGCCCGGAAGGGCCGCTCCGCGCCGCCTACCTCGACGCGGCCTGCGCACACGACCCGGGCCTCCGGGCAGAGGTCGAGGCCCTGCTATGCGAGCACGGACGCCTGGGGGAGTTCCTGGCCTCGGCGACACGGTGCGGGACGACACGAGCTGACCGTGATGCTCGAGCCCGCCTCCGCGACCGCGCTCCGCGACGTGGCCGAGGTAATGGGCGGATTGCCGCGTGTGCTCTTGCGCGACGTTGATCCCGCGGAAGCTGCCACCGAGCCTCTGGGGGCTACGGCGAAAGACTTATCCGGCTCTGGAACGAAGATCGGGCGATATGAGTTGCTTGGCGAAATCGCGCGGGGGGGCATGGGGGCGGTGCTCAAGGCGGTTGACCCCGACCTCAATCGCGAGTTGGCGGTGAAGGTGCTGCTCGAATCGCATCAGGATCGGCCAGAGCTCGTGCGGAGGTTCATCGAGGAGGCGCAGGTTGGCGGCCAGCTCCAGCACCCCGGGATCGTCCCCGTCTACGACGTCGGCCGCTTCGCCGATCTCCGCCCATTCTTCGCCATGAAGCTTGTACGGGGGCGGACGCTCGCGGATCTGCTATCCGAGCGGGCCGGCCCGTCCTTCGACCAGCCGCGGTTCCTTGGTATCTTCGCGCAGGTCTGCCAGACAATGGCCTACGCGCATGCCCGCGGCGTGATCCACCGCGACCTCAAGCCGGCCAACGTGATGGTCGGCGGCTTCGGTGAGGTGCAGGTGATGGACTGGGGCCTGGCCAAGGTCCTCGCCCGGAGAGGCGCGGCCCAAGACGCTCCAGCTGAAGATGTCCCCGTGAAGGCCGAGACTGTCGTCACGACGGCGCGGGGCGATTCCGACGCGGAGCAGTCGCGCTACGGCAGTGTGATGGGCACGCCATCCTACATGGCACCCGAGCAGGCCCGCGGCGAGGTGGAATCGGTCGACGAGCGGGCAGACGTCTTCGCCCTGGGCTCGATCCTCTGCGAGATCCTGACGGGACAGCCGGCGTTCACCGGCCCGGATAGCCTCACGATCCTGCGGCGAGCCGCGGGAGCCGAGACGGCCGACGCCCTGGACCGGTTGGCGGGGTGCGGGGCAGACGCCGAGCTGGTCGGCCTCGCCGCCGACTGCCTGGCGGCCGAGGCCGCGAGCCGCCCGCGCGACGCGTTGGCGGTGGCCGGGCGCGTGACGGCCTACCTGGCTGGCGTGCAGGAGAAGCTGCGCGCCGCCGAGCTGGCCCGGGCCGCCGAGGCGGCGCGGGCCGAAGAGGCCCGGCGGACGGCCGCGGCCGAGCGCAGAGCGCGACGGTTCCAGGCCGGACTGGCTGTGTCGACCCTCGCCCTCACGATCGCCGCCGGCCTGGGCTTTACCTACTGGCGCCAAGAGCGCCAGGCCCGTGCCGCCCGGATCGAGCGGCTGCTGTATGAGGCGCGCCTGTTCCGCGACCAGGCGCGCGCGCCTACCCCTCGATGTCGTGGCCTGGGAGAAAGCCCGCGACGCCGTGGGCCGCGCTGAGGCGGATGCCGGCGACGGCGCCGAGACGGCGAGTCTGCGCCGCGACGTCGATCGCGGCCTCGACGAAGCCCGGTCCGACCGTAAGCTGCTCGACGACTTCGTCGATATCCGCAGCGCCGTGGCCGACGATCCGGAAGGCTCGGCGGTCGACGCCGCCTACGCCGAGGCGTTCCGCACCGTCGGCATCGACGTCGACGCGACGGCCGCCAGAAGCGGTAGCGCGCGGATCGCCGCGCGACCCGGGCCGGTGGCCTCGGCGATGATCGCTGCGCTCGACCACTGGACCGCCGTCCGCCGCAAGCGGGAGCCGGACGGGAATGGCTGGACCCGGCTGATCGCAGCCGGCCGGGCCGCCGATGCCGAACCCGTCCGCGACGGCCTGCGATCCGCCTTGCTGGTCCGCGATCGGGCCGAGCGCCTCGCGCGGCTGCGCCCCGCCGCCGGGAAGGCGGACCCCGCGGCCTGGGCCCCGGCCACCTTGCTGCTGCTGGGCGAGTCACTCGCCGACGCGGGAGAAGTCGATGCGGGCGTCGCCGTGCTCCGCCGCGCCTCCGGCTCCAATCCCGGCGACGCCCTGATCCACCACGCGCTCGGCCGCCGGCTCGATGAGGCCCGCCCGCGCCGGACCGACGAGGTGATCCGGGCCCTTTCGGTCGCCCGGGCCCTCCGGCCCGAGCTGGCCTCGCACGAGCTGGCCCACGCCTTGGACAGTCTCGGGCGCTACGACGAGGCCGAGACCGTCTTCCGGGATCTGGTAGAGCGGCGGCCCGAAGATCCCCGGCACCTGAGTTGCTATGCCAACCTGCTCGCGCACCGCGGCCGCGACGCGGAGGCGATCGCCCTGTTCGAGCGCGCGCCAAGGCACAATCCGCGAGTGGCTCCGGCGCAGGCCCGCCTACTACAGCACCTACAATATCCTGGGCAGGATCCTGCACGGCCTGAAGCGATACGACGAGGCCATCGCCGCGTACCGCGAAGCCATCCGACTCAAGCCCGACAACGACCGCGACCGGGCCAATATCGGCGGCACCCTCCGCGAACAGGGAAAGTTTGACGAGGCGGCCGCCGCATTCCGCGACGCGCTCCGCGTCAATCCCGACTTCGCCGAGTGCCACGCTTCGCTCGGCGAACTCCTGAAGGAGGAGGGGAAGCTGGAGGAGGCCGCTGCTGAATATCGCGAAGCCATCCGTCTCATTCCCGATGTGGGCGACTTCCACTCCCGCCTCGGCGCGATCCTATGCGACCAGGACAAGGCTGCCCTCGCCCTCGCCTCTTACCGCGAGGCGGCCCGCCTGGAACCCGACTTGCCCGAGTGCCGCGGCGACGTCGCCATCGCGCTGGGTCTCTCAGGGAAGTTCGACGAGGCCGTCGCCCTATGCCGCGAGATGATCCGGGCGAACCCGAGCCTCGGGATCGGCCATTATGCTCTGGCCACCGTCCTGAAGGACCAGGGGAAGCGGGCGGAGGCCGTCGCCGAATACCGCGAGGCGATCCGGCTGGGCACCAACGACCCCGCCCGGGACCACTACAACCTCGGCCGCGTCCTCGCCGAGCTCGATCGGCTCGACGAGGCGGACCCCGAATTCCGCGAGGCGATCCGACTGAAGCCCGACCGCGCCTCGCCCTACATCGCCCTGGCCACGTCCGACGAAATGGCGGGTCGCCTCGACGAGGCGCTGGTCCAGATCCGCGAGGCGGTCCGCCTCGCCCCCCGCCTCGCCGTGGCCCACTACAACCTCGGCAATGTCCTGGAGGCCATGGCGAGGCACGAGGAGGCGGTCGCCGCTTTCCGCGAAACGGTCCGGCTCGATCCCGACTACCCCGAGGGCCATTGCAACCTCTCCAACGCCCTGCGTTCCCAGGGCCGGTACGCCGAGGCCGTCGAAGAGCTGCGGATCGGCCACCGCCTGGGCTCGAAGCGGCCCGGCTGGGAATACCCGACGGGCCAATGGCTTGCGGATCTGGAGCGGATCGCCGCGCTCGCGAGCCGGCTGCCCGCGGTGCTCCGCGGCGACGACAATCCGCGGGACAACGGCGAGCGCCTCAAGTTCGCCCAAATGTTCTACGAGCGGGGACAACACGCCGCCGCGGTCCGTCTCTGGACCGATGCCTTCGCGGCCGACCCGGCGGCCGACGGCGACCGCCGGACCCAGCCCCGATACAACCTCGCATGCGCCGCCGCACTGGCTGCCACCGGCCAGGCGACGGACGCCCCGTCGCTCGACGAGGCGGCAAGGTCTAGCCTGCGCGCGCAGGCCCTCACCGCGCTGAAGATCGAGCTGGACACCTGGGCCACGCTCATCAAGGCCCAGCCCCAGGCCCGACCGATGGCCCAACGATACCTGCGGCACTGGCAGGAAGATCGGGACCTGGTCGGCGTCCGCGATCCCGGCGAACTGGCGAAGCTTCCGCCGGACGAACAGGCCGCGTGGAAGGCCCTCTGGGACGAAGTCGCGTCGCGCCGCGCTGACGGGCGCCTACGCGAAAACAGCAGCATGACGTTCAACGCAAGCCAGCTCGGACCGGCGAGCGCGCAAACTGGAACAACTGGAGAGGGAATTCCCTATCCAACTGGAGCGATAGCCCCTCCGCCGTTCCGGGCGTCGACGGGACGAGCCCCGGTGCCGTCTCGTCATGAAAGCGTTTCCACTCAAGAGGCTCGGCGTTACTTGGCAGGCGTCTCAGGCCGGCGGTGTATAGCCGAGGACGATGTCGAACCGCGCCGCCAGTTCGCCGATCCTCGAGCCCTGAACCGGTGCGAATTCCACCGGGAGCCGGTTGCCACCGGTCGTCGCCGTGACTCGCCGGTAGAGTCCGTCGCGCTCATTGCCCGGATGTCCTTTGACGAAGCACTCGGTCGTTAGCTGGACTTTATGATCCTTCCAGATTTTGAAGTGGATGTGAGCGGCCGGACGCCCCGTGTAAGGGACCGGCTTGATCGTTCGGAAGTAGTACTCGCCGGTTGAACCGGTCAAGAAGCGGCCGAAGCCTTGGAAGTTCGAGTCAAACTTGGCGCCATCTTCGACGTGGGCCTTGAGGTACGTCCCGTCGCGGTCGCACTGCCAGACCTCGACGATCGCATTGCGAATGGGGTCGCCCTTGGCGTCGAGGACCTTGCCGCTCAAGTGCGTGATTTCGCCGACGGCGGGAGTGATGGCGTCGTTGATGATGAGAAGGTCGTTGTCGGTGTCGAGCGGAAGCTTGGTGGGGTAGAACGGGCCCTCCTGAACGCGAGGGGTGCGTACCAGCTCATCAGCAAAGGCACCACGGGCCGTGAACGCGGAAGCGCCGAGGGCCAGCGCACCAAGAACCCTCGGCGGCTCGGGCGGGCGACGATCGTAAGCATCGGATGGACTCCTGTCATGAACAATGGGAGAAACATGGTCGGGTCATGGGGCGTTGCTGCGGCGCCTTGCGGCGGAGATCTGGGCGTAGTACACGGGCACGCCCAGCGCGATACTCAGCAAAGAGACCGACGAGACGACCGGCCGCTCGTAGAACACAGCCGCGGTAAGCACGCCAGTCCCGGCGAGGTAGATGGCCGGCACGATCGGATAGCCGGGCGTCCGAAATGGACGCGGAAGGTCGGGCTGCCGCCGGCGCAGAACGTAAACCGCGCTGACGCTTAGCATCGAGAAGATCGCGAGGCCGACGCCCGAGTAGAGCAAGATGCGCTCGAACGATGCTGTCCAGAGCAGACAGAGCGACCACGCGACCTGAAGGGCCGTCGCGATCGCGGGTGCGCCCGGACCGAGAGCCGGCCGGCGACTTCCGGGAACTGGCCGGCGCAGTGCCATCGCGTAGGCGACCCGCGGGCCCGTCAAGATGTAAGCGCTCACCGAGGCCAGCAGCGTCAGCCCGATGGCCACTGACAGCGGATCGGCGACGCGATGGCCGTAGAGCCGATCGACGGCGATCTGGGCGATCGGAGCAATCGCGCTCACGTTCTCGGGCCCGCCGACGATCGCCCGAACGTCGGCGGCCGACAAGGCCAGGGCATATGCCGTGTTCAGGGCCAGGTAGAGCACGAGCACCAGGCTTGTGCCCAGCAGGATTGCGCGGCATCCTCTTCTGCGGGAGATCAACCTCGCCGGCCAGGTAGGACGCCGCGTTCCAGCCGGTATAGGCGTACGAAATGTAGACGAGTGACGAGGCCATCGTGACGAGCAAGCTCGAGGAGAGCGGCGGGGCGTCAACGAGGTTCTCCCACCGGCCCCAACCGGCCACCAGCCCGGCGACCGCAAGCGAGGCGAGGATTACGATCTTCACCGCGGTCATGCCGGCCTGCGCCGGATCGTCGAGCCGCGGCCGAGGCAGTGGATCACCCCGAGAGCGACGATCGCCGCCGACGCGAGCGCCGGCTGGGCGACTGCTGCCGACGCGTCTCCTAGCCGTAGCGGTGCCAGGAGGTACTTCGCCGCGGCTGACGCCGAGGCCGCAATCGGGCCGCCGAAGCCGATCAGGAACGAGACCCATCCTGACAGAAAGGCCGCGAGCGGGCCGTAAGCTTCCGAGAGGAAGACATAATCGCCACCGGAGCGCGGCAGAGCGGCCGATAGCTCGCACAGCGAAAGCGCCCCGCACAGCGCGAGCACCCCGCCGACGACCCAGAGAGCGAGCATCAACTGATTGCTGCCGACGAAGTAGACGGTGAAGCCCGACGTCGTCAGGACGCCGGTGCCGATCATGCTCGAGACGACGACGAAGGTCGCCGTCGCCAGGCCAAAGCGCGGATCCTCCCGCGGCGCCTCGCGGACCGGGGCCGTTTCTGTTGACGACGCCATCGCGTTGCCTTCCTCCGAAAGCCGATCGCCTTGTTGTCGCGGGCCAAAGCGACGAATCCCGCGGCGACCGGGGCGTGGAATTTCCCCGGCAACCCTTGCTCCCCAGGCCTCAGCGTTTCTTGAGCGTGATCCCGAGCCCGGCGCCGTCCATCAGCACGAACGACGTGTCGAGATCCGGATTCGTGGTGATCGCCTCGACGTATCGCTGATTCGGGGCGGGCCGCCGCATGTTGTGGGCGAGGATCAATCCTCCCGGGCGGACGTACGGCAGCAGCTCCTTCAGATAGGCGTCGTACCCCTCCTTTTCGGCATCGATGAACAGGACGTCAATTGGCTCGGTGTTCTTCGTCGCGGTCTGGTGGGCGTTCCCCTCGACGATCGTGATGAGCCCCTCGACGCCCCCCTTCTTGAAATTCTCACGAGCGACGCTGATCCGTCCGGGGTCGATATCATGGGTGTAGAGATGACCGCCGGTCTTGCGCAAGGCCATCGCAAACCAGAGCCCCGATTCGCCGGTCGAGGTGCCCAGCTCGACGACCCTCTTGGCGCCCATCGCCTCCGTGAGCTGACGCAGCAGGCGGCCGTCGGAGGTCGAGACGTTGGCATACCGGCGCCCGTGACGAGCCTCGTCGAGCGCCGCCAGTATCTTCTTCTCGCCGTCGTCCTTGGGCAACGCGGGCTTCGAGAGGTCACTACCAGCCTCGGACGGACCGACGCCGCCTCGGCCGCGACCTTGCCGCTTCTCTTCCGTCCGACCAGGGGCGCCGGGCTGCTGCGCCGAGCCGTGATGGGCCAGCACAGTGGCTCCAATCAATATAGCAACCGCGATTGCCGCGCACTTCATCATGCTTCCTCCTTACCGAGATACTGGAGTGGTGTGAAATTGCCGACAAGGTGTCGTCGCCCTGTACACCTCGGCGATAAGCCCCGGGGGACGGGCTGCGATCTTCCCTAAAATTTTCTTCACGCTGGTATGCTAGAGGCGAGCGACGTGCAAGCCCCAGCCGCGCTCAGGCTCTCGCGTGGTTTCGGGAGACCCCCGAGAACACACCAACGGTATCAGCGCGTCATTCGAGACTGGAAAGCAATCTCCCTAAATTCCGCTTAATCTAAGCCCTCGCGTCTTCTCTGGCCCGATCCATTGTGCTGGAATTCGAGTAATGGTGCAGGGCGTAATCGTGTCAGGTCGCGGGACGGGAGGAGTTGTCGTGGCGGGCCGGGTGCTGGTGATCGAGGACGACGCAAGCCTCGCCCGATCGATCGTCGACGGGCTGTCGGACGACGGCTTCACCGTCGCGCATGCCGGCGACGGCGATTCGGCCCAGAGGCGCTGCGGGACGGCGAATGGGATCTCGTCATCCTCGACTGGTGGTTGCCCGGCTCGGACGGCCTGACGATCCTGAAGGGCCATCGCCGCGAGCATGGGACCACGCCGGTGCTCTTCCTCACCGCACGCGACGCGGTCAGCGACCGCGTGCGCAGGACTCGACGCCGGCGCCGACGACTATTTGTGCAAGCCATTTGCCTTCGAGGAGCTACTCGCCCGCGCCGCGCCCTGATACGCCGGGGGCGCCCGCTCGAGGTGATCACGCTCTCCTATCGCGACGTGCGCATCGATCTGGCGGCGCAGAAGGCCGAGCGGTCGGACCATCCCCTGGACCTGACGGCCAAGGAGCTGGCAGTGCTTGTCTTCTTCCTGCGTCATCCCGGCGAGATTCTTTCGAGGGCGCGGATCTACGGGCATGTGTGGGGCGAGACCTACGATTTCGTCTCCAACACACTGGACGTTCACATCAACGCCCTCCGCCGTGCCCTGGAGGCGCGCAGGCCCGAGGCTGATCCAGACCGTGCGCGGCCAGGGATATCTGCTCGGCGGTCCGCCCACTCCGGGTGTCGAGGAGGATCCATGAGCCTGGTCACGCGCGTGTCGGTGGCATTCCTCGTGGCGCTGGCGCTGGCCCTTGGCGGGTTCTCGGCGTGCCTGTACTACCTGGCCGGGCTGCGCCTTCGCCTCGCGCTCGACCAGGAGCTGGAGGCGACGCTAGACCGCTTCCCGGATCGTCCGGCGGTCGAGAGCGGCCGCGTGACCTGGGCCATGTACGACGAGATGGGGCGGCGGGTGGAGGGCGAAACCGGTACAGGGCGGCCGATGATCCTCGACGGCCGCGATCTCGGCCCGCTCGCGGTCGACGTCGCAACGACGATCGCGGGTCCTGACGGCCTGCGATGGCGGGTGCTCGCGCGGCCGATCGGCGGCCGGCGGCGTCGCGGGCCGCCCGAGGGCCGGGGACCGGAACGTCGCCAGCGGCCGCCCGGACGCGACGAGCGCGAGGGCCCCCCCCTTGCCCGCGAACGTCCGCCTCGAGTGCTGGCCGCTTGGGCCTCGCTCGAGCCGGTGGAATCGGAGATCCGCTCATTGGCCGCCATACTGCCCTTGCTCTCGCTGGTGCTCTGGGCGCTGGCCGCGGGGATCGGCCGCTATTTCGGCCGACGCGCTTTTGCACCGCTCACCCTGATGGCCGAGTCGGCCCGCACCATGCCGTTCGACGACTGCCGGCTGCCCAGCCCGGGGACGCGCGACGAGCTGGAGGACTTCGCCCGAAGTTTCAATGGGCTCCTCGACCGTCTGCACGTGGCACTGGAGCGGCAAAAGCAGTTCACCGGCCAGGCGTCGCACCAGCTCCGCACGCCGCTTGCGGCCCTGATCGCCGCGATCGACGTTGCCCGCCGCCGCCCGCGCACCGTCGATGAGCATGAGCGCGTCCTGGACGGGCTTCATGACGACGCCGTCCGGCTCTGGCGGGTCGTCGAGGCGCTCTTGTTCCTCGCTCGAGCCGAAGCCGAGGCCGGGCTTCCAGACCTGGAACGCCTCGACCTGAGCGCCTGGAGCGCCCTTCACCTCCGCACCTGGAACAGACACGAGCGAGCGGCCGACCTACGCTTCGAGGCGAGCGACAATGATCCGCTCTGGACCCAGGCGCACCGGCCGCTCCTGGGCCAGTTGCTGGACAACTTGCTGGAAAACGCCTGCAAGTACAGCGGACCCGGCACGCCGATCATCGTCCGCGTCGGTCGCGAGCCCGCCGCCCTTACGCTGGCGGTGGAGGATCGCGGCTGCGGTATCTCACCCGAAGACCTCCCGCACGTCTTCGAGCCATTTTATCGCGCCGATTCAGCCCGCGAGCTTGGCCACACGGGGGTCGGGCTGGGCCTGGCGGTCGCCCGGCGAATCGCCGCGTCGCACGCCGGCACGATCACCGCCCTTCACGCGCCGGGCGCGGGCAGCCGCTTTGTTGTTCGTCTGCCTCAGTCGCCCGCGCCGGACGTTGCGCCGGAGGTCGCCGATCACGCCGAGGCGCTCGCCGCGACCACGTCATGAGAGCCCGCACCGACGTCGCAACTATCCCGGAAAGACTGGAAAAGGCTCGGCGTCCCGGGCTGCTGAAGGCGATGGCAATTACGAATTCTCGGCGGACTCGTAATGCGCGAATTCGGTAATGACTTCGACCGTGCGCGTGGCCGTGATCGTCTGACGCCACAATAAACAACGTCAGAAATGGAGCTTGCCGGGAGAGCGGAAATCCTTGCCGAGCTGCCCGCTTTGCAGAAGTACCAACCGGGCAATGATTGATAGAGACCCTCGACCGGATCTGCACCCCCGCAGGTCGGGCCTATCACTCCGGCGGCTACCGGTAAGCGGCACGCGACAGCCTTTGATCGTGTCACGAGCGTCGTTAGAATCCAATAAGAGGGACAACCTATGCCGCTGCGCGATCATTTTCGCCCCCCCGTTGAGAACGAGCATTCATGGGATGAGCTCCATGGAATGTGGCCGGCCATGATTGTTCAACAGCTCTTTCCCCTGTTGCCGGAAGGATATATCGCCGCACCGCGCGTGCACTTGGGCACAGCATTCGAGATCGACGTGTCAACCTTCGAACAAGATGAGCCGGCTCTGCAAGACAGGCCGAGCGACGGAGGCTCGCGTGTCGCAGTCGCGACGTGAGCCCCGCCGAAACCGACGCTTACGCTGGAAACAGAGCTTCCCGACCAGGACGAGTATGAGGTACGGGTTTACGATACACGTCATGGCCGGCGGTTGGTCGCAGCGATTGAAATCGTTAGCCCTTCGAACAAGGATCGTCCCGAGAGCCGGCGGGCATTCGTCGCCAAGGTCGCCGCGTTGCTTCAGCGCGACGTCAGCGTCTCCGTTCTGGACACCGTGACCATTCGTCAATTCAATCTCTACGGTGATCTCTTGGAACTCATCGGCCGCAGCGATCCGATGCTCGGCGCAGACGCCGCCGCGCTGTACGCGGTCACCGTCCGCGGCCGCAAGCGCGGTGGACAAAGGCCGTTGCTGGATACCTGGTTTTACCCGATCGCGCTCGGCCGGCCTCTGCCAACGCTGCCGATCTGGCTGGACGTCGACGTGGGCGTGTTCCTCGATCTGGAAACCAGCTACGAAGAGACGTGCCGGTTGCTGCGAATCGCATGATCGAGTGCTCGGCTCGTGATTGAATCTCTCCCCGGGCAGCTCGCGCATTCGAGTTTCTCGTCCCGATCGGACGCGATTGAACTCCAGACAGTGACGCGCATCCGGTAATTTGTTTGATTCTTAGCAGGTCAGCGTTAATATGTCAGACGCCTTGGGTGGAGGATGGGCAATCTGTGGGTAGAGCCTTTGTGATCGACTATCGACGATGATGAGTCGGGAATACGGCATGATGCCGGATTGACGTTCCAACGAATCGCTCGCAACACGCTCGAACTCGATCGTGGCGCCCGATCCCCGGAACGCGTGATCCCGGACGATCGGGGACTCATTCGGGCTGAAACACTTCTGTCAGGGAGACGGGCTATGAATGAGGACTGGTACTGTCAGGTCGACGGTAGGCAATATGGTCCCGTGACGACGGATCAGCTGCGGGTCTTTGCGCGCGAAGGCCGCTTGCGCCGCGATGGGTTTGTCAGGAAAGGGCTCGCGAGCGAATGGGTACCGGCGACCCGGGTCAAGGGCCTGTTCGATGGGGACGCCGGCTCACGCTCGCTCGCGGTTGAGGACCCGGGCGTTTCAGGTCGCCCGCCGTCAGCCCGAACCGGAAACGAGCGACTGGATCGAATCAGCTCGATCAAGCAGTGCATCTCCGCCGAGGAGCGGAAGAAACGCTTGGGGGTTGCCCTGGTCAATGGGCTGGTGTGGCTGGTGCTGCTCATCCTGCTAATTACGACGTTCGGGATCATCTTCATTTTTTATGCCGTCGTCTGGATCATCAACCGGATCTTCGCCGAGTACCACGTCCGCAAGTTGATGGCGATCGGCACGACCGCCACCCCCGAGCAGTTCCCGGAGGTTGCGCAGGCGCTCAATGACGTGTGCAACCGCTTCCAGGTCAAAGAGTTACCCAGGATGCTCGTGATCAACGACAGCTCGCTGAACGCTTTCGCCATCAAGTTCGCCAAGAAGAAAGTGATCGTGCTGCTGTCGGAGACCCTGGAAGGGGTTCTTGACAAGCCCGAGCAGCTTCGGTTCATCATCGGTCATGAGCTCGCCCACGTTTTGCTCGACCACGGTGCCCGCGGCACTTTCGAGATTCATAAGCCGGCAGCGTACCGCGCTGCGAGAGAGATGACCTGCGACAACGCGGGACTCGTCTCCGCCGGCGACCTCGAAAGCTCCAAGACGATGCTCAAGCGACTGGGCGTCGGCAACGAGCTGCACGGCCGGCTCAACGAGGATTATCTTCAGGCCGAGGCCCGTTACATCTATTCCGGAATAACCGGCTGGTTCCTCAAGCAATACTTGACCTACCCGCCGATCGGGAAGCGGATCGCCAACATCACCCAGTTTTGCACCGGCTCCAAGCCGTACCATTGACCGGGAGAGGATGCTCGGTCAGACCGCAAAATGCGTCGAATGCGCAGCGAAGCTGCGCTCGTCGAACACTGAGCCGATGGGCAGGACGGCGTCGTGCCGCATCGCGACCGAGTCGGCGCCGCCCCCTGCCTTCGGGTACGCCAGATTGGCTGGTCTACCGGGCACACGAACGACGTGGTTATTTCGGCTGGCATTCCGCCGGAACGTTGCTCGCAGGAGCTTGAACTTTCGGCGTCACGCCGTTGTTGTCTGGCGAAGTCGCCTTCCGTTCCGCGTCGCGACGCCGTTTGAGCGCCGCGACGCCCGCGCTGTCGAGGTTGACCGGACCGATTACGGTCGAATGGCCAGTGAGTTTCATGTCGTCAAGTTTGACATCGACCACGACTCCGCGCGTGCTGACCTTCCTGTGCCCCCCGTTCACGGTCGCCGCCCATTGTTCATCTCGAAGGACGGCGACCTGGGCCGAGTCATCACCCGGCAGCTTCCAGGGAACGTTCTCGTAATGAAGCGTGATCTGGCGGGTTTCACCAGGAGCCAGTTGCGCGATTCGTAGCGGAAGATCGCGTTTCTCGGCTAGCTCGACGTTCCCCAGAGCAAGCTTATTCAGTACGACGTCTATCAGCGATCCTTTCGTCGTGTTTTTGTAGCTGATCGTCACGGCCGTGGTGTCGCCGTCGAGCGTGGCGCCAAATAGCGATTCGACTCTCGTCGTATCGGTCTCGGTCGTCGTGTCGGCAAGGCGGCGCCATCTCCTCCAAACCGATGCCGATGGCTTCCTGGACCGACCGGATACGATCTTGGGTGTGGCGTATCGCCAAGTAAACGCCGCCCGCAATGATTGCGAGCACAGCAAGCCCGGCCACGACGATCAAGCGGCGGCGGCGCATGGAATCACCTCGTATGAGTCGTCGATCACGAGCGGGGTAGGCCGCATTTCACCGCCATCGTGTACGCGCGGCAGCCGATCGCGTCTGGGCATTTGCGCACGAATGTCGCCCATCGTCAATTGAAGATAGCCGACTCCAGCCTTCGTTCGCAACGTGCCCGACACGCCTTTCGGCGACAATGTGAATACGTTCCAAGGTGGTGCCGACCACGCCGGTCGGCAGCCGAATCACCGGGCGGGCTACAGCCGCGAACGATCATTCGCCATCGTGACTGAGCGAGTGAACCAGGTGTGGCGTAGAGCGATCGGCTTCTCGCGCAAGTGCTGTGCGGACCCCGCTTGGCACACGGGCGCCCACGCCAGTCGACGAGACATCCTCCGCCGGCAAACACGCGTGGCGCTCGGGCAGATCGCCGTCGCGTGGAATCTTCCGCCCGTCGCGGGCTCCTTTGCGCTTCAACTGTGGGGCAGTTTCGGACCAGCCGACTGGCGGCAGTGCTGTTTCATCATCGGGCGGGAGCACCGGGATCGCGGCGGGTTGGCAGTGGGGGGTGTCACAGCCGTGCTCGCAATCCTGCAATTCATCGGCGACGTCGTGCTGCCCGGGATCGCGGCTGAGCGTCTGAAGCCATACCCGGCGAACACAGACGTGAGCGGGGCGATGTGTCCCTTCCTACCGAAGGCGTTTATCTGTCGAGCGGTTTAGGTTTTCCGGTGCCAATTTCCGTACGAGTGGCGCACGTCGGGTTGATTCGGGCATAGTATGATTGTTGGTTCGCCCAGAAAGCATGAGCTTTGCAACGAGAGCCAGTGCGGCAGAAGGGTTGATCCGAGATGATCTGTGCAAGCGAGACGTTCGTGAAGCCTGGTCGAAAGGCCGTCGAGCCCGCGCGCAGGGAGCGACCGCGACACGATGAATTCAGTCTCGGGCGGCGGGCAGCAGAGGTTCTGGCCATTTCCACGGCCGTTCTTCTGCTCGCGGTCCAGTTCGTCCGCGTGCTCAGAATGCCCGCGCACGAATGGTGGCTGCCGGGCGGTCTTCGTCGGTCGGCGCGGTCTGGGCCGATTTCGTGTCGGGCCTCGTTCATTGGACGGCCGATACCTGGGGCCGGGAGACGCTGCCCTTGATCGGCCGCAGGCTGCTTCGGCCGTTCCGCGTGCATCACGTCAATCCCGACGACTTCACGCGCCGGCGGTTCCTCGACGTCAATGGCGACGTCACGATGATCGTCATTCCCTTCTTGCTGACCATGTTCGTCTTCCCCCTGGATCGCGAATGGGGGCGTCTTGCCGAGGTCTTCTTGTTTTCCTTCTGCCTCGTCGGCATCCCCACCAACCAGGTTCATCAGTGGGCGCACATGCGGAGGCCGCCGGCGTTCGTCCGGTTTCTTCAACGGACCGGGATCATCCTCAGCCGCCAGGAGCATTCGCGACATCACGTCGCGCCCTTTGCCCAGCACTATTGCATCGCGACCGGCTGGTGCAATCGATGTCTCGCCGCGATCGACTTCTTTCCACGACTGGAACGACTGATCACCCGGCTGACCGGTCTCCAACCCCGCGACGATGATTCCGCCTTCCAGGCAAGCGTCGCGGTCAAGCGGGAGAAGGCCACGATGGATGACAAGACGCCCGATGCCACGACCTCGCGCGCACCTCTCACTGAAGACGACGGAGCCGCAGTCGTTCGGTCACGGCTGGATCAGCGGCGTCTTCGCGGTCGTGCTCGGTATTCTCGGGTTGGGCGCAGTCCTCTGCTTCCACTACCCCGAGTGGCTAACCATGCCCGAGCTTCGGGGCCGTTATCCGCTTCCCTACGTCCGGGCGCTCGTGCACGTTGTCCTGGTCGCCGCGTTCTTGCTCGGGACGGCCAGCGTCTGGCTTCGGCAGAACAAGGCCCTGGGCTTGACGGGGATCACGCTCGTCCTGATCGCGGCGCTTCTGGGCGGGTCGCGCGTGCCGATCGATCGGGACGTCCCCGCCGGTGGTTTGTTCGGGCTCGACTGGTTCCTGCTCAACCTGATCCTGTTCTCGGTGGTGTACATCCCGCTGGAGCGACTGTTTGCCAAGCATCCCGAACAGCCGGTCTTTCGCAAGGCTTGGCGAACCGATCTGACTTATTTCTTTCTCAGCAACTTGCTGGTTCAGGTGACCACGATCCTGACCCTCGGGCCCGCCATGGTGTTCTTCGACTGGGCGCGAAACGCGCGGGTCGTCTCGTGGGTCAGCGCGGCGCCGTTGCCGCTCCAGATCGTGGGGGCGATCCTGATCGCCGACTTGACCCAGTACTGGGTGCACCGGGCGTTCCACTCGTGGCCCGTCTTGTGGCGGTTCCACGCGATTCACCATTCCGCCGAAGCGATGGACTGGCTCGCGGGCTCGCGCCTCCATTTGGTGGATGCGATCGTCACGAGAGGCCTGACCTATGTGCCGATCTACGTGCTGGGGTTCTCCCAGTCGGCGATCGTCGTTTACGTCGTGGTGGTGGTCGTGCAGGCGACGTTCATTCACGCGAATGTCCGGTGGGAATTCCGGCCGGTGCGAGGGCTGATCGCCACGCCCTGCTTCCACCACTGGCACCACAGCGCGGAACGCGAGGCGATCGACAAGAACTTCGCCGTGCACAGCCCGATCTGGGACCGGCTGTTCGGCACGTACTTATCTGCCAGATCGTTGGCCGGCGAACTATGGGCTCGCCGGCGACGATCACGTCCCGTCCGGCTGGCTGAGTCAATTCGTCTTTCCGTTCTCGTCGCCGAAGGGTCGCGACCGAGTCGCATGCGACGTGCCGAGCGGTGATCGCAGCATCCTACTCGCGGGTCGCACACCTTGACCCGCAGTCGACGAGGCAGAATATCGATCGTGAGCTCGTGGATTTCGTCCTCGGGCCGGACCTGGATCTCTCCGTCGGCGTGGACGGTCAGGGGCTTCTCCGACCGAACGTTGAAGTGTGCGACATTGCGAAACGCGGACTTCCGGATGGCTCTGCGGCACTCCGCGGATCGCGCAGCCGAGCAGGAGCCCGAGCGCTTGCCACCGACTGAGGCGCCGGGCGTGGAACACGTCAAACAGGCCATCGTCGAGCCGGGCCTCAGGCGCGAGTGCGAAGCCGCCCTCTCGCCTTCCCAGCATGACGGAAACCAGCAGGGTGGGCGACGTCTCGGCTGTACGCCCGTTTTCGGAGATGCTGAAGAGCGTCGGTCCGTCCATCCGCGCCAGGACGCGACACGCCGCGCAGCCGTAGAGCAACCGCCCTTGCAACCAGCGGCATGGCGTTGGATTCGAGCGTCACCTGGGCACTCAATCCCGTGCCAAGGCTCTCGAAGAAATGGAACTCGCGCCCGTCCGGTGTGCGAGCCAATCCGACATCCAGGAGATTCCCGCAGGGTTCCCGAAGGCTCATCGCGCCGAACTGATGCCTGACGGAATGGGCGTAGTCGTTTGCCGAGCCAAGGGGAATCACCGCGAACGTGACGTCGGTCCGCTGAGAGTTCAAGAGCCCCGTCGCGACCTCGTGCGCGGTCCCGTCACCACCAGCCGCGGCCACCGTCGCGAAGCCCTCCAGAGCGGCCTCACGAGCCAGGTCGATCCCATGCCCACGTCGCTCGGTCGGTCGAAACACCACTTTCCCGGTCCACGTTTCCTTGAACCGGCGCATCCGCTCTCTCGCTCGGTGTCGTCCCGCCACGGAATTGTAGATGACGCATGTGTCCATGAACGGCTCTCGTACAGGGGAAGACATTCTCATGCCCGCCGGCCAGGTCGTAATCGCGATGGCACAATCGCCCGCGAAACGGACATCTTCCTCCTGTTGTCCCTAAGAAACCAGGCCACGGGCCGTTGTTCCAGGGGATGAGCGGTTCGTACGCAACGATCGCGGAGTCGAAAGCATGGAACCCTTGACCGTCCTGAACAACCTCCGAATCGCATCCCCGTGCCCGGCCATGTGGGAGGCGATGCTGGGCGATGACCGTGTCCGCTTTTGTGACTCGTGTTCGAAGCACGTGTACAACGTGTCAGACCTGACCGCCGACGAGGCCGTCGCCCTGATCCAGAAGTCGGACGGGTACTCCTGCGTTCGCCTGTACCGGCGGAAGGACGGCACGGTCCTGACCGCCGACTGCTCGGTCGGCATCCGCTCCGCCGTGCGCCGACGGCTGATCCGGCTGGCCTCAGCCGGCGTGGTCCTGATCGCGATGCTGCGATCGGGGATCTGGCTGTTCGCGGGGGCCAGCCGAATGGTAGAGGCTCCCGCACTCGCGACCGGGCCCGGCGTGAGGTTCGCCGACTGGGCGGACTTGGCCGCCGGTGCGTTAGGGTTCAAGAGACTCGGCAACAATGTCGTCGTCGGGAAGCTCGGCCCTCCGCCCGTACGGAGTGGCGCAGATTGGGACGGCGCCGATACAGAGCCGCAAGATCCACTTCAGTGAGGACGAATACTCGCTAGGCCGAACCGCCAATCGCGTTTCTCGGGTTGTCATCCGAACGTGACCGTAGGACCCGTCAAACCCGCGTCAGTCGTCGTCGCCATATCATCTCTCCGAATCGGCCGTCCGCTAGCCGGCACTCGGGCACCCAACCGCGGTTCTCCAGGCTAGACGTCTCGTGTAAGATTACATCGTGTTGGCCTCGACCCGGCAGTGTGACGGGCTCGAGTCGGATTTCTCAGGGCGTGGAGTTTCCGCGATGAATCGACGCGACTGGATGCAATCGGGGCTCGGGACCGCAGGCGCTTTCTTGGTGACGGGTCGACTTCGCGGTGATGAGCCGCCGGACGATTCCGATCCTGCGGCGTTGATCGCCAAGATCGGTCCGCTCATGGCCAAGATACCCATTCAGTCGGTTGAGCTCGCGGCCGGATTGCACCTGATCCAGGGGCCGGGCGGAAACATCGCCGTGCTCGACGGGCCGGACGGCCTCACCGTGGTCGACTCGGGCGTACCCATGCGGGCCACCGAGATCCTTGACGCTGTCAAGCGAGTTGGCAAGAAGCCCGTCGCGCGGCTGGTCAACACGCACTGGCATTTCGACCACGCCGGCGGCAATGAAGTCTTCGCCCGTAGTGGGGCGACGGTCTACGCAACTGAGGCCACAAGGAAGCGGCTGTCGACCGACCAGTTCACCGAGGTGTTCAAGATGACGACGCCGGCCGCACCGCCAATCGCCCGGCCGACCGTGACGTCGGACCAAGTTGATCTTCATGCGGGCGCGAACGTCGTCCACCTCTTCGCAGTCCCACCCGCCCACACCGACGGCGACCTGATCGCCCATTTCACGTCGCTGGACGTGATCCACACCGGCGACCTGTTTTCGAACGGCTTCTATCCCAATATCGACGCGTCGAGCCTGGGATGGATCGGCGGCATGATCTCCGCAGCCGATCGCATCCTCAAACTCGCCGGACCGAAAACGCGAATCATCCCCGGCCACGGCGCGATGGCCACCTCAGCCGAGCTGGCGGCGTTCCGAAAGATGCTCGTGACGGTCCATGACCGCCTCGCTCCCCTGCTCGACGCCGGCAAAACCATCCGGGAGGCGATTGCCGCCCGGCCTACCGACGATCTCGACGCCGTCTGGGCCAAGGGGTTTTTCTCGGGCGGCATGTTTACCCGCGTTGCGTACGACGGCATGGTGAAACATCGCGCCTACGAGCGGTCACACTAGGCGACGGCTTCCCGCGATGCCGCCGGTCATTGACGACGGCCGATGGCCGGCGGCGCTGCCGCGTTTCGCAAGTCGTGCTGGAACGCTGTCCAACCGGCCGGACAGATATCCCAATCGAAGTCGATCCGCCTGCATTCGCTTGCGAGCTGGCGGTCGTTTTCAACCAGCCGACCCGACGATTCGCTCACGGTGCGATTTGCGTCGAGAAGCTCGGGGCGACCACGACCGGCGGCAATGGCTGTGGGTTGAGCGGGCGAACTGTATGGACCACGACCGGCGGCAACGGCTGAGGGTTCGGCGGGCGAACTGTATGGACCACGACCGGCGGCAGCGGCTGCGGGTTCAGCGGCCGAACCGTATGGACCACGACCGGCGGCAATGGCTGTGGGTTGAGCGGGCGAACTGTATGGACCACGACCGGCGGCAGCGGCTGCGGGTTCAGCGGCCGAACCGTATGGACCACGACCGGCGGCAGCGGCTGCGGGTTGAGAGGGCGCACGGTATGGACCACGCCGGCCGTCGAGTACATCGACAACGACAGCCGGTGTTCCAGGTTCTCGACGCAAGGACTCTTGCGGTGCCGTCGGGCCCGTCCAGATCCCAGACGAACCATCCGGAAGTTACGCGACGCCTCGACGATCCAGTTCGATGTCATGGTCCGATCCTCCCAAGAGTTTGTGTTGCAAGAACGTAAATCCCCGAGCCTGGCGGCTCGCCAGATCACAGTGGACGCATCGGAATTCCGGTCGCACGGCGCGACCGCCTCACGCGACGAGTCGCAGTGCGACGTAGGGGACCAGGTTGAACAGGAAGATGCCGAGCTTGAACAGCAGCATCCCGCTGTAGTTGATGGCGTCGATCTGCTCGGCGGTCAGCCGGAGCCACCGGCAAGGCAGGCGGATCAGCCCCGGCGCAGGAAAAGGAGCAGCTGCCCACAGCGCGAGCCCCGCGTAGTTGATGATTCCGCACCACAGCAACGCACTCCGTAGGATCTCGACGGTCATCTGCGATTTCTCCTCGGTTGATCGGCCATCGGCCGGCCTTTCCGTGCGAGAGGCTCGTTACTCCATCTATTCCATCGCCATCGCCGGACCAATGGCACAAGGAGGGGCAATTCCGTGAGAGAATTCAAAGTGACGTGGTTCGCATCCGGGGGCACGCAGCCAAGGAACGGCCCGCACCGGCGTCAAGGCAGCCGCATCCTCGTCCACACAACCAGGGCAATCCAGCCGGCGTGCAGTAGCAGCCGGAGCCACACGGACCACCCGCGCCACGCGGCGACCTGCGCCAGGACCAGTACAGCGAGAGCGACTTGTATGGACCAGTACCCACGCGCGTACGTCTCGAGCCAGTCCTTGGGGTTGATGTTCCGCAGCATGAGGGCGGTCCACGCCGTAGCGGTGCCAAGCATCAAGGTCAGCGCAGCGGGATGATGCGCTCGACGTAAGCAAACGTCACGGGCCAAGGCCGTCGATAGCGGCGCCACAGGCTGCCCGCGGCGACCGCTTCCACGGCGGGGACAAGGATCAGGACCGCGAAGAACAGCGGCATGGCCCACAAGAGCGCGATCTGCACTCCGATCATTGCGTCGCAGACCATCTTGTCGTAGAGGATTCTCCGTTGATCATCGCGGGACATCCCTTCGAGGTCCGGGTAGCGGCGCTCCTGCCAGTCCAGCTCGTAGACTTCGCGGCGAAGCTCGCCGAGTTGCGGGACGACCCAGACATCGGCCAGCGGCGCCTGCTGCCGCTGCAACAGGTCGTCCTTGAAGGTGAGCAGGTTTTCGCGCCCTTGCAGGGTGCTCTTCATCTGAGATCCAGCGAACGCCCACACGCCGCCGCACATGGCCGCGACGTACGCTGCCACCAGCCCCACGGCCAGGCCGTGAGACAGGTCTGCGCCGGCGGTTTGAGGTCGGGCCAGGAGCACAATCACCAGGCCCGCCGTGGTCATCGCCAGTCAGCGCCGCCAGGCCCAAGGCGATGAGCGCTGGCCCAGCGGTCCGGGGGAGTGCCGCCAGCCAGGGGCGCGGCGTGGCGGGCAAGCGGCCGTAGCTGCTGTCGATCGTTTCGGACAGCGGATTGTGGAGGATTCGAAGGTAGATGACGCAACCGGCGAGCAGACCGAGCACCAGCCCCACCACCAGCACGCATACGGCCGCGCGGAGGTTCTGCCGCAGCCAGTAGCGGGCCGCCTGCCAGGCCGACGGCGGCCGCGCCCGCGTCGGCTCGCCGCGCTGCCAGCGGTCCAGGTCGTCTGCAAGCTCGGCCGCCGAGCCGTAGCGCTGGCGCGGGTCCTTCTGAAGGCACTTGAGGCAAAGCGCCTCCAGGTCGCGGTCCACCTCAGGATTCAGGGTTCGCGGCGGCTGCGGGTCCTTGTCCATCATCTGCGAGAGCGTGTCGAACGGCGTCTCGGCCTGAAACGGCGGCCGGTGGGTCAAGAGCTCGTAAAGCACCGCGCCCAAGCTGTAGACGTCGGCGAGCGTCGTGACTTCGCCCCGCTTTCCGGATGCCTGCTCCGGTGGCATGTAGGCCGGCGTCCCCATGACGGCCCCAGTGCGGGTGAGCTTGCTGTCGCCCTCGAGCCGCCTGGCCAGGCCGAAGTCGGCGACGTGGGGCTGTCCTTCGCGATCCAGCAGGATGTTTCCGGGCTTGAGGTCGCGGTGGATGATGCCGCGCTGGTGGGCGTAGTGGACTGCTCGAGCGAATGCGGCAACCAGCCGCGCCGCCTCCTTCGAGGTGCCCCGGAAGCCAGCCAGCGTGCCCCCCTCGACCAGCTTCATGCAGAAATAGGGGTTCCCCTCGAACTCGCCGACCTCGTAAATCGGCACGATCCCGGGATGGTCGAGATGGGCCGCCGCTTCGCCCTCGGTGCGGAAGCGCAGCGCCTCATCGGCCGAGGCCATCTTCCCCGCCAGCAGCATCTTGAGGGCCACGGTGCGGTCAAGTTTGACCTGCCGCGCCCGGTAGACGACGCCCATGCCTCCCGCGCGATTTCGCCTTGCAACTCGTAGCCCGGCACCTGCGGCAGCCGCGCTCCCGCGGCAACCTCCGTCGCGCCGAAGGCCAGCGTGGGGGCGTCCCGCGGCGGCTGCAGGTGTCGTTGCAGATCGAATTGCAGCGCCAGCTCGTCGGCGTACTGCGGGAAGCCGCGCGGAACTCCTCAAAGCCCGGGGACTCCCCGGCCTCGAGGCGAAGCAGTGCCTCGCCCCAGATGAGGACGAGCGCGTCCTCGGACGATGCGGCCAGCCCGGGAACGCGTCAGGTAGGTCTCCGCCGGCAGACTGTTGCCCGACCGCCAGCGCCGTGTCTGGTCCTCGCGCAGCGCCTCGACGAGGTGCGGCAGCGGCAGCGCGCCGCAGGCGGCGATCAGATCCGCCGCAACGGCAACGGTCGGGGAACGAGCGGACGACTCAGGCATCGGCGACGTCCTCGTCGTCGTCGTCATCCGTCAAACCCAGCCGCGGGGCGAGTCGGTCGATCGCGCGCTTTAGCTGCATCCGCCGCGCCGTCGCCGTGCCCCCCATGGCCTCGGCGATCTCGACCCAGCCCTGGCCGGCGCCGCGGCGGTCGGCCAGCTCGCGCTCCTCCGGCGTCAAACCGGCGCGCAGCGCCGCCAGCAGGTCGCGCGCGGCAGCGATCTGGTCGGGCGGTGAACCGCCGTCGGCCACCCGCTCGGCAGCGCCGTCCTCGCCAGTGACCAACCGCGCATCCCGCCGCCGCCGCCGATGGAAGCGGGCGTGCCCGGCCAGCTTGTTCTGGGCCATGCGCACCAGGAGCGCGACCAGCTGGGCCGGATCGGCGAGGTCATACTGGCCGGCGGCCCGCGGACGAAGAAGCTGGCCAGCACCGACTGGCAGATGTCCGCGGAATCGAGCTGGCGCCGCAAGGCCGGGTCCGTCAGCCGCGTGCGCACCGCCAACCGAATGGCCGATTCGTACCGGCGCACCAGCTCGCAGGCGGCCTGCGAATCGCCGCACCGTACGCGCCGCAGAAACTCGGCGAAATCAGGTTGCGTGGACAGGGCCCGGCCCTCCGGTGGGCAGCCGCACACTCGGCGGCTCGTGGCGTCAAGGGTAGCAGGTGCGACGCACTGCGAGAACTGAGTCTTCCGCGGATGCGCCGCACAAATGTCAATCCCTCGCCAATCTGTGACATCGTCAGGCCAAATCGGCATCGACGGGCAGAATCCGCCGGATCAGCGCCAATTGCCGCGCGACGGTGCGGCGGGCGCATCCGAGCTGGTCGGCGATGGCATCGCCGGTGAATCCCTCCATCCGGAGGATCGCGACCTTGCGCAGCACGTCGTCTCCCAGGCGGTCGAGGAGCCTCTGATATTCCTCGGCGACCATGGCGGCAAACTCGGGGGTCGGTTCCGAGCTGACGGCGTGCGCGAGTACATCGTCGTCAGAGTCTCTCGCGGGGAGGTCGCTGGCCGGCTGGACCTGTCCCCCTCCTCGCTTCAGGCTGAGCTTGCGGCGAACCTGGGCACTGACCTTCCGCGTGGTGATGACCACCAGTAGCCGCCAGAGATCGTCGCGGTCGGCCAGTTGCGGAAACTGTCCTCCGGCCAATCCCGCACAGGCTGTCGAAGGCGCTCAGGGCCGCGTCTTCCTCGTCGCTGGCGGCGTCACGGCTCCGCCGGCCTGAGGCACGCTGCCGCGCTCGGGCGAGATCAACCATCCGCGCAAAATAACGTTCCCAAAGCGGCTGCGCCGCCGCGAGGTCTCCGGACTTCACCCCGGCGATCCATCTGGTGATCGAGCCGTCACCGTCAGCCGGCATGGGTTAATTCCCGGGATCTCGATCGGGCGCTTTCAAACCGGTGACGGTTTCGAGGCTAGACAAACTCTTCGTCAACCTCGGAAGCGCTCGACTCGCTGCTTATCTTACCAGCACAGCGAGCCGCTTTCTTTGACCTGGTTTGCGAATCCTGGCGACGCCGACCAGGTCTGACGGGCGCCCATTCCTCGGCACTCTGCGGTGCCGCCTTGCATGCCTGGGCAACCGCGTCGTCGCGGTTTCTTACGTGATCGGAGGGAATTCGGGACGGGCTGAGAGCAGGCTGTGAACGCGCACTCCGGTGCGCAGGGGGTGACTGCGGCTCATCGCGTCCGTAGTTGCCATCAATGAGAAACGGCACCTACGGCCGCCGAAGCACTCAGGTCGCCGGAGGTTCGTCGGTGACGCGCACTGGCAGCAAGACTGGGTTCTTCGCCAGCTCGGAGCTCCGATCGATCGTATCGCAAACCATCCCGGCCACGATCCATTGAATCGGAACATCGAGCGTTCGGGCCAGGTTGCACAGATGCCTCAAGAGATCGTTCGACAGCGTGACCATGACCTGAGACGTCGCATGCATGGCATTCCTCCATTCGTCGTGAGAGGCATCCAGTCGGGACGGATACGTGTAGTCGGCTCGGCGGTCCAATCGCACGAACCGCGAAGTATTGTAAAGCCAGTCCGAACAAGGCTTTACTGGGAGCAAGGCCGGCGCTGAATCCTTGGATCAGGTCGGCATCGGCGTCCCGGAATCCCAGCCATCGTGCGAACCTGACCTGACGATAGTAGGCGTACCAGGTTTTTCTCGATCGATCCTTGGTTCGTCGGCGTCGGCAGCCATCCACGATGAAGACTCCCATTTTTCTTGTGTGACACATCCCGTGGGAACGACCGAGAGACAACGGTTTTTTCGCGAGGCCGACGCCGCCTTCCGGGTCGGTCCGCATCGCCCTCACTGCATTCGCCTTTGACCCCGCACTTGAGAGCGTATACTGATCGCGTGTTTAGTTTACCAGTATCGGCTGCGACTCGAGCTCGGCTGATTGTCGCTCAGTTTCTCAATGCCGGCGCTTGTGACTCGCAGGACGAAGGTCTCGGCCAGCCGGCCGGTTGGAAACAGCCCGCTGGGGCTCGCGTACCGGTTGCATCGGAACCGGCCCGATCCGATGGGCGTGATGCGAAACCCTGGGCCAAGGTGTGCGACAATCGTTTGCAGGTCCGTGTCTTGCGGCCGAACGGGTTGATCCTGGGGCACGGTTTCTGGCTCGGATTGGGGGTCGGTTTCAGTCATTGCACTCATCGGAACTCTCCTTCGACGGCAGCCGGTAAACGCGTGCCTTGCGATCGCGGCCTGCGCAAGGTTCAAACGATCCCCGGGGCCGCCCGAACAAGCCCTCGTTCGTGGTCGAGCCGGGCTCCTCGCCCCTTCCCAACCCCGCCGCCCTTGCCTGTTCCACTGTCTCATACGGCCAATCGCCCACGCTGTCTCGCGCCCCCCCAAATTCTTGACGCCCCGCGCAAAACGGGGACGCAGCTAGTTTCGGCGGCCCGGCTGCAAAACCGCGACATCACCACCGCCCTGCGCACAACCACAAATCGATCGCCTGAATAATTGACCGCCAAGGGCACGCAGAGCACAACGAAAACGAAATCCTCAAGAACGAACTGAGTGGAGCCGGCGCAGACGCCCATCATCGCGCGAACCGTCGCGGCAGCGGCGCTGCTGATCGACTTCCTTTGTGGCGTTCGTGATCTTCGTGGTTCAAATCCGTGGTGAGGGACCCACGCGAGCCGCAGATCGGGTGGTTCCACGACGAGCCCGAGGTCGCCCGGCCGATTCAGCGCACCTCAAGAATTAACAGCCAATCGTTGGTCTTCGTCCCATTGTCGCCCGGCGTGCGGAGATCGTGGACATCCCGGAGCGCCACCGACTGCTCTGCAATCGCCGCATAGCGGCCATCCGCTGGGTTATACCAGCGGGCGGTGACTGGTCCCGCGAACCGGTCCATCCGCACGGTCAGCGCACGGCGCTCGGAGCCAGTGGAGGGGATATAAGTCACCGACAGTTTCTGATCGGTCGAGAGTGCGGTGAGTGCGGTGGCCTCGCCGCTGCCATAGCCGTCGGTGACGACGGTGTGGTCCTCTTCGGGAATGAGCCGGTGCCACGGCAGTGTGCGAAAAACCTTGCGGAGCCGGATCATGTCCCGCGAGCCGGTTCCGCCCATCGCCTCCTGCCAGGTCGCCGTCGCGGGAAATAGCCCCGGGCCGTCGAAGTGCCAGATCGGGTTGTTTCCGAAGAACTGGCCGCATGCGCCGCTGAGCATGGCCCAGTACGCCTGGCGGCGAATCAGTTCCGGCTTGGAATCGTGCTCGCCTTCATAGACGGCCTCGATGAGGACGAACGGGCGGTTCGGACGCCGATGGTAGACCGAGAGCATTCGCTGAAACGGCGTTTTCTCATACGTGTAGACGGTATTGACCGTGAGCCAAGCCTGCTCGCCGAAGGCACTGACGGCCGTCGACGACGGCGAGCCGTGTGCGGTCATCGGATGCGCAGAATCGACCTCGCGGATACCCGCGGCGACGTCGGTCACGGTCCACTGGTCGGCGTCAGTTGGCGTGTAGTCGCCGCCCATCAGCCAGACGATATTGGGCAAGTCCTTGAACCGCTCGCCGACGAATCGTCCATACGCGCGAAGCCTGGCAGCGCCGCCCGCCTTCATTTCACGGAAGAAACCATCCTCGCCGCCGCCAAAGCCGAGGTACGACGGGCACAGCCAGACGACGATTCCTTGATCATTGGCCTTCTTGATGACCTTGTGCGCAAATGCGAAGTAGTCGGCGTTTGCCGTCGAGAAGTCGCCCGGCTGCGCAAACGGCGCCAGGCCAGCTCGTGTCCTGGGCGGCGACGTGCTGAATCGGTGCTCGATCAGGTTGACGATCACCGAGTTGAAACCCTTCGTCGCGCGGTCAGCGAGATAGCGGTCGATCTCAGGTTCTTTGAGCTGCGCGATCAACGACCACGCAGTGTCGCCAACCACCAGGAACGGCACTCCCTTTTGGTCGGTCAGGAACCGCCCGTTCTCCGCAGTCAAAAGCGGCAGTTCCGCGGCCTCTGATCCCTCTGGCGCACCGACGAGCCCGATGGCGCTCATGACAAGAAAGCAAAACATGGGCGACGATCCTCCTCTCATTCCAGCAACAGCGCACGGCGCGGGTCCCACAACCCACAACCGAAGGCCTCCGCGTTCACGATCGCCGCCATCGGCACAACGCCCAGCCATCAACGTCATCCGACTCACGCGAAATCTTACCACTCGAGCGGACTGGCGATCACGCCCTTCCCGCTGTGACTACCGATCGATCGTCGGCGTGAACGCACTCGTAGCCGGGGATGCCGATCGTTTGATACAACAGCCGTCTGGTGCTGCCTGTTCTCGGCTCCACAGACCGGTGGCTCAGGCGCAATGGCGGTCGCCGCGTCCATTTGCTCCCGTAGCGGGAATCAACGACATGACTAGTGCACTGCTGACCTGGGCGGTCCTGCTTTTGATCCTGGCGCCGGAGGACTCGCGTGAGCCCTGGTCATCGAATCATTATGCAACCGATGTGGCGCGACGGCAGATCCAGGAAATCACCGACGGCCGGGTCGAGTATACCGTGCACCAGCGCGGCACGATGGACGGCTGGAACTGCCGTTCGCCGCAGGGCGTGTGGCAGCCGTTCGAGCAGACCTGGGAGTCGAATCGCTCCGTCCGGATGGAAAACCTGGGGTCATCCGACGTGGTGAATCCCTGGCTGTCCAACGGCCGCAACGGCTTTCGCAGCATCGATCAAATCCTCGCCGCGGCCATCGAGCCGTCCATGACCGACAGCGAGAAAACCCGCGCTCTCTGGTGGCAGGAAGTGCAGCACCGCTTCCACCTCGAGGGGGACAACGACGAGCTCCGAGATCCCGTCAAAGTTTTCAATATCTACGGATACAATACATGCGGCAACGATTCCATTTGTCTGGCTGGCCAGTGGCGTGCGCTCGGCCTCCAGGTCGCACCCGCGCGTCTGGTCGGGCATTGCGTCACACAGGTGTTCTACGATGGCGCCTGGCACCTCATGGACGGCGACATGCACAGCATCTACCTGCTGCGTGACAACGTGACCGTCGCCGGCGAGCAGGATCTCGTGCGTGACCATGACCTCATCCGTCGCACCCACACTCAGGGGATCCTGGAGCCGGACCGGCGCGCAGGCGACGAGTGGGAATCCTCGATCTATGTGTTCGAGGGGAAAGTCACCGGCGACCGCAGCACAGACAGCACCGGCATGGACATGAGGCTGCGCCCCGGCGAAGCGATCACCTGGCGCTGGGGACATCGGAGCCCGATCAAGTATCACGGCCCGCGGCCCCTTCGGTTCCCTGACCGGCTTTGCAACGGTTCTTGGGAATATCGCCCCGACTTCAAACAGCCGGCCTGGCGCCCGGTGCCGCGGCCGTCGAGTCGATCCGCGAGCGCGATGGCGGGCTTGTTGCCGAGGAAGGGAAAACCGGAAAGATCGTCTGGCTGATGTCGAGCCCGTACATATTTGTCGGCGGAAAGCTCCAAGCCGAGTCGACCGGCGCGAAGTTCAAGCTCTCCTGGGACAACAGCGCGTGGCACGACGTCGACCGCGATCTCGACGGGCTCTTCCCTCCCGACGGGCCCGCGCGCTATCGGTACTACCTGAAGTGTGAACTTTCCGGCGCCGCCCGCCTCCGGCAGCTCTCGATTCAAAACGACCTGCAGATGGCCCCACTCACCCTTCCCGGCGTCGGAGTGGGTGCCACCCGGCTGACGTACACGGATCAGTCGCCGGGGGCACGCCGCGTGCGGATCACTCACCGGTGGGTCGAGCGTTCCGCAAGCCGGCCACCCGGGCGCCGGCCGCTCCGATTGCGCCGCCGGACGGCGGAACTGCTGAAGGGACCAATCTCACCTTCGAGTGGCAGCCGGCCAGCGATCCGGACGGCGACACGATCGCCGATTACCACTTCGAGCTCTCCGACCGCGCCGACATGAAGTGGCCCCTTTCCATGAGCTTCGCCAAGCTGATCTCACGGACCGCCGACGCGGGACACCCTCGCTACACGCTGCCAGGCCCGGGCCTGCTCAATCCCGACACGCCGTACTTCTGGCGCGGTCCGGCGCGATGCCCAGGGGGTGTGGGGCCCCTGGAGTAAAGCCTGGAGCTTCACCCCGAGCGGGCCAGCCCCTCCTCGAGATGTCAACGTCGATTTCGACCGCGCGCGTAATCGGGGAATACTGCGATGGGCGCCGGGCCCGCGTGGGCGCCGGCCCTCGTCCTACCGTATTTACGCCGCCAATGAAAAAGGATTCTCCGTCAGCGACCAGCCCTACAAAGTCACCGTCGGCATCACCGAGCAACTCTCGCCCGACTTTCCCTCAAACTTCGTGGTCGAAACTTCGGCCACCGTGCTGGAACTGTTCGGTCCTGACGTCAAGGTCCCAGGCGTCAGCAAGGCCTTCTACCGAGTGGTGGCCGTCGACGCGGAGGGGAATCGCAGCGGGCCATCCGACTATGCCGCCGCACCGCGGCCGGTCATCGTGAGCGCTCCCCCAACTCAGGCGATGACGGGGATTGCCTATCGCTATCCGGTCGAGACCATCCGATCCCTCGGCGATCTCCGGATGCGGGTCGCCAGCGGCAAGGAAACGATGGGCTACTGGGACATCGAGCGTCCGCGATTCAAGATCGAGCGCGGACCGCGCTGGCTCGCGATCGACGAAATGACCGGCGTACTCTCCGGGACGCCCGATCGAGCCGGCCCGGCCGAGGTTGTCGTCTCCGTGACGCTCGGGCGCGGCGAGCGCCGGCTGGACGAAGAGGCACTCAAATGGGGAATCGAGAAGGTCATCTCCACCGGCACCGAGATCTCCGACGCCGCCACTCAAAATTTCACGATCGCGGTGCGACCGTAGCGAACCGGCCCGGTCCATGAGCCGCCGCGGAGATCGGCCCCGCTCTCGGCCGCGCCGCGTTACGCACCGCCAGATGGCGCAGCCTCGATCACGCGCATCGTCTTCCACTTTCCCGACCGGAATCGCAGGTTGAAGCAAGCGGCCATGGCAATGATGTACGCCGTCGCGAACACCCAGGCAGCGTGGACGCTGCCGCCCGCGCGGACCAGCACGAATGTCGGCACCACCATGATCGGCCAGGCGAGAGCGAAGGTCAGCAGCGAGACGAACCGTGTGTCTCCCGCGCCCGCAGCGCGAATGCGAAGGTCAGGTTGACCGAATCGGCCACCGAGTAGACGGCCACGCACGCCAGCAAGCTCGGGACGATCGCCGCGACCGCCGCAAAACCTGCCGGGTCCCGGTCGCCCTGGAATGCGGCGACCAGCACGCCCGGAAACAACAGGTAGACCGCCGCCACCGTGCACATGTACCCGAACGCCCACTTGAGTCCCGTGTACACGGACCGCTCGGCCAGGTCGGGCCGGTCTGCGCCGAGCCGCTGGCCGACCAGGATCGCGACCGCCTGTCCCAGCCCCATCATCGGAAGAAATGCAATCATGTTCATTCGTATGGTCAGCGTGGTCGCGCCGGTCGCCGCCTCGCCGAGCCGGCCGACAAGCTGTACGAAGACGTTGAAAACCAGTACGTCGAGAAACACCTGCGCCCGGCCGGGCCGCCGTACTTCATGAGCCGGCCGAAGAGCTCCGGGTCGGGCCGCCACCCGCTCAGGGTGCGGAATCGCTCGCGGTACCTCGGCCGCAACAGGAGCGCGAGTGCAACAAGCGCCGAAATCCACGAGCCAACCACCGTCGCCCAGCCCGCGCCGGCGATTCCCATTTCCGGAAACCCCGCCCGGCCGAAGATCAATGCCATGGCCAGAACCACGTTGACCGCTGTTCCCGCGGCCTCGATCGCGAGCACGGTCCAGGTCTGCCCGCGTCCGGAGAAAAACCCATTGACTGCGGCCATCACCAGCATCGGCAGGGCCGCGAAGCACAGGCAGCGCAAGTAAATGACCTCAAGCACCTGCAGCGCCTGGGTGTGTCCCCCGACCGCGATCAGGAAGCGAGCCGCCGGGACCATCAAGAGGCACGCGAGCCCCGCGATTATCGCGAAGTGAATTCCTTGCCAGACCGCCGGCCCGACCCGCTCCGGCCGGCCGGCACCCGTGTACTGCGCGACGAAGGTCGAAACGTACCCGGCCGTCACCTGCAGCAGCCCGAACACCAGCCAGTACCACATCACCGCCGGAAACGACGCGGCCATCTCGCGCGGGTCGTGCCACGCGAGCAAGATGGTATCGACAAATACCTGTATCGTCATGAACCCCTGGCTCACGACCAAGGGGAGCGCAAGCGCGAGCAGCTCGCGGCTTCCCCCCAGCCGCGTCGACTCGCGATGCGGAATCGCGGCGGCCGCGGCAGCGGCCTCGCCGTCGGCAGGTGCCTCGATTCGTCCGGCAGATTCTTCCATGACTGCGGTTCGATTCATCACGAATCCCTTGGCAATGGACCGATCGCGGCCGGACCGTCGTGCACGAAGCCGTCGTCCTTGGTCAGGCGGTGATGATGGCATGGGCGCAACATGCGAGCAGAAGCACGGTTACGCGGTCGTTCGAAAACCACGCCGCCTGGCACCGTCTCAGTATAGACTGCTGGCCGGATTCCGGCATCGATTCCTTGTGTGACACACACGCTCGAATGATAGTTCGCGCACCGGACGGACGGATTCATGGAATGTTGTGGTGCACTGCGGTCCAAGGTCGGCGGCCCGGCGATGTCGGAAGACCCGCGTAAGTCGAGAGAGCAGCACCTCATGAGACACCGGCGCGAAATGGGCGTGCAACCGGCCCCCGCACCGGATCTTCTCGCCGGGCAGCCGGCTCCGGCATCATCTTGCGCAGTGGGCCGATTGTGAGGCCGCATTCCCGGCCGTCGCGTGCCGTCACCGCGGGGCGGCGGGCACCGATTCGAACAGTGCGGTCAGACCCTCGGCCATCGTCGGGTGGGTGAGAATGGCGTCGCGCAGGCCGGTATAGGGCAACCCGGCCAGTATCGCCCTCTGTACAACGGCCATGACCTCTCGGGCGTGGGAGCCAATCATCGTGAAGCCGAGGATGCCCCGATCCCCGCGGTGTTGGGCTCCGCCCCGCCGCCGCCAGGACATCGCTGGCCTCGATCGATTGCTCGCCTCGCGGAGTGAGGACCGTGACTCGGATGCCGGAGCCGGACTGGCCTTCGACGCGCAGTACCTGCGCAACTCCGAACTCGGCGCAGCCAGTCAGAGGCCCAGGTCGCTCAACCCCGGATGATCGTCCGGGCGCCGGCCGAGCGGCCAATGATAGTGGCGCTCGCTGTCCTTGATGGGTCGATCGTTGATGCTCGCGAACCGCATGCGCATCAGTCCTTCGGCGTCAAATTCCCAGTTCTCGTTGCCGTACGAGCGAAACCAGTTTCCGGAGTCGTCGTGCCATTCGTAGGCAAACCGCACGGCGATCCGATTGCCGTCAAAGGCCCAAAGCTCCTTGATCAGCCGGTAATCCAGTTCTCTGGCCCATTTGCGCGTCAGAAACGCGACGATCTCTTCCCTGCCCGTCGGAAACTCTGCGCGGTTCCTCCAGCGCGAGTCGAGCGTGTAACCCAGCGCCACTTTCCCCGGATCGCGCGAATTCCACGCATCTTCCGCGAGGCGAACCTTCGCGATCGCGCTCTCGCGAGTGAACGGAGGCAACGGAGGACGTGCCGGCATGGTTTCTCTCCCCCCTCTGGAACCGCCGATTGAGTCTAACGATTATCCGCCGCGCCAGCACATAACCGTCCAGACCAATTCTGGACGTCGCCCAACCGGGCAACGGGTGCGGGCGCACCACGAACAAGCTATTCTCGATCCCGCCCCACAGTCCGACAACCAGCCCGAGCAATGCTCGCCGGCCTACGCATCCTTCGGACGCGCCGTCTCCACGCCGCCGATCAAGTTCCTCGCCTCCCACAAGAGTGATTCGACGCTGGGCCGCATCATCTCGAGCTCCATCCGCAACATCGCGTCGTCCTCGGCTTGCTGACGCTTCTCGTCCAGCCAGTCGGTGGCCTTGCGCATGGCCGACCGGGCCTGGTCGATCCGCTTGAGCTGAAAGAGATCCATGGCATAGAGGATCCAGTCCGACGCATCGTATTCCCCTTGGATGGCCTTCAATCGGCCGAGCGACGCTAGACTATCCTGCCAGTCGCCGTTGCGATACTGGGCCATGGCGAAGGTATACCAGTACCCCGGAATGTCCGGGCGCAGCTCGACCGCACGGCGCGCATGCTGCACGGCAGCCTTCGTGTCGCGCAGGCGTTTATCGGGGCAATGGGCGAGCAGCCAGCTGAACCGCTCGAGCCGGTACGCCAGGCTCGCGACCGCGGCATCGCTGCCGGCGCTCGATTGTGCCCGGTCGTCCTGTTCCTTGATGCTGCGCTTGAAAAGGTCGATTGCGTCGGCAAAGTGTTCGGTCCTGCTAAGCTTTTCGATCTGTTCGTCCAGGTTCTGCTCGCCCAGCTCCTCTAGCATCCGGCGCACCACATCGAGATTGTGCTTGGGCAGGGGCCGGGCCGGCTCGAGCGCCACCGCCTTCTCACCGTAGTCGATCGCCTTTTTCAAGCTCGACTCCGAGCCGGCGCGGTCGCCGAGCTTCCGCCGCAGCTCGCCGAGTAATACGTACGAGGTTGCCAGTTGAACGATGGTGCTCTTTCGGTATTCGGGATCATCCACCTGGGGAAGGATTTCCTCCCAGCCCGCGATCGCCTCGCGAAATAGACCCTCGGCCCGGTGCCCGTCGGTATGTCTCTTGACCTGGGCTTCTTCGTATTTGAGGTAGGCCTCGGCATCCTTTTGATCCAGGACCTTGGCTGTCTTTTGGCCCGCGAATTCCGCGAGCGCCTGGCGGACCACCTTCACGATTTCTTTCGACTCATCGTCGAGCGCGGGGCCGCGCTCCAGCACGTCCGCTACGGCAACGGCCTCCCTCAAAAGCTTCTCTTCCTCGTCGACGCGCGACTGCCGCTGGCGCACCGTGCTCAGGTCGTAGAGCGTGAGCACCAGGTTGACTCGATAATTCGAGGGGGCCGATCGTCCCTCGGTCATCGCGCGCAGAGGCGCAGCGATCGCGCAAACGACTTTTCAGCGGCGGCAAGATCCCCCTTGTCGGAATGCGCAATGCCCTCGTTCAGCGTCACGAGCGCTCTTGCTCGCGCCGGGGATCGGCACCCGCTTGCAGCAAGTACGTGCTCTCTTCATAGCGCGAATACGCCACCCATCCGGCCAAGCCAACGGCGAAAGCGCAGGTGGTCCCGAGTAATCCGCGCGCGAGAGTTTTGCGCGGCAAACGCACAATCTGCCGCATCCGGCGGAAGCATCTGCCCGGCGTCCGAGGCGAGCCGCCACGCCCGGCTGCACATTACCCCGCCGATGATGATGAAGGCCCATTCGATAGGGTCGGCCAGGAAACCGAGCCGGCGCTGGCCGAGCGCCGTGGTCGCAGTTCCCAGCGCCGCCAGGTGAGCGATCATGACGGTCAAGCCCCGGACCGTGGTTACCGCCAGCACCGCGATCCCGGCTGGGCGCAGCAACTCGCGCCAGCGCAGCGCCCAGAGCAAACCGATCATCACCAGCGGCAATCCGTAAAGCAAACCCAGCATCTGGCCCGCCGACGCGATCGCTTGCTGGCCAGACTCGCCACTGGCCGCATTCAGCGACGACTTGCCCGCCGCATAAACTGCGATCCAAAAGTGCAAGGCCGCCTGGAGGAGCACAAGCGGCAGCATACGACGAACCAGGGCCGAGACCTCCTCGGCGTACCACTTCCACCGCAGCCGCTTGCGGGCGTCGACGTCCGGCGCCGGACCGCCAGCCCGCTGACCTCGCGTGCTCCCGGGCCGATCTCCGGGCACTTCTTCCGGTGCAGCTCGACCACCGCGTCGGCCCCATGCATCCCGGCGCGGAGCTGAGCGCCGCGGTCCGCCGTCCGGGGCGTTCGATCCATGAACTTGACCATGCACAGCACTTCGTACGGCACGTCTGCGCGCGCTGGACGAGAGCCACGCCTTCCGGCGTGGGCTGGTCGGCGCTCGCCGCGCCCGGGCTCGACGTCGACTGGAGGGCCGCAATCTTGTCGTACCACTGCCGCGCCATGTCGGCACTCGCAAAGGTCAGGATCAGCGTCTCTTCCTGGTGTGCCGGACCCAGGTTTACGACCAGCTCCCTGGCGTTTCTACTATTCTCGAATTTGACGCCATGAAGCGCGACCGATCGCAGCCGCCAGATGTCCTGAATCCAGACCGCCTCCGGCCCGAGGGCGACCATGACGTCCGCTCGCCGCTCGGTCCGCGACCCGCACTGGCTCCGCATCGCGACCGCCGTCGGGCCGATGATCTCCGTCAACGGCCGCCGCTGCGGCGAGGGCGCCGCAACGAGTTGAATCTCAGTTCCCGGGCCGGCTGGCCGATACGTTATTTCAGGCAGCGATGCCGCCACGTCGTCAGCGGGCGGCGTCGACCGTAGCTCGTCCGCCAGCGGCACAGCCACCGTGGCCCCGCACTCGCAGGAGATCGATGAGCCGCACATTTCTTCGGAGACAGCGTGCACCTTGCCGCAGCCGCAGACGATGCCGTACTCCATGGGGGCGCCCACCCTACCCTGTTGAAGCTGCGTATCGCCGTCGACCGGCGGACCGAGCCTCAGCCAGCCCCGATACCTCGATTCCGCCGCAGAAGTCGCAGTCACGGCCGGCAGGGTGTTCCGAGTGCGTGGTTTTTCGACAAACACTCGCCAAGGCCGGCCCAGACAGCGTCCCCATCACCGGCCGCTGACGAGCCAGACTTCTGCGCCTGGGTTTCGTGCAAGCACCGCGCGATTAGGCCACGTCATTATATCACGAGCGCTGGCGGGGGAATCGTACCGAGGTCCACGAGTACGCCATCGTCTCGGAATCACTCAAACCACAAGAAATCGATCCGACGAACTGCGGCCGCCGTGCGTCGCGAAATCACGGACCACTACGCGCCAGATTGAGCCACAACGAGCGCGAAGTGCCCAACGCAATTCCATGAGTGGAGCGGTGGTCGTGGTGCGTTGCGACATCACCGGCCAAGCACAACGCATTCTTTTTTCTGCTTCTGAAGTTCGGTGGACTCCTCGTTTACGTTCCGCTCTTCATGCGCTGTGTCGCGGGCTCACAGCTTCATGTCTTTGAAGAAGTCGACCGCCGCTGATTTGAGCCCGTCGACCACCTTGGTGCCCTCGCTTTCGACGGTGTCGACCGCACCCGTCGCAGCGGCGCTCACATCACCGGCGGCGGACCCGACCGAACTGTTGGTTTGCTCCGAGAGCATCGGATAGAGCTTCAAGTAAATCTGCTTTTGACGGTACGAGTTGGCGGAACCAAACCGTAGGTTAAAAGCTTGCATGAACCCGAGCAAATCTCCGAGCGTCGTGCCCTGGTAGTCTTCCAGCTCGGCGAGGACCTTTTCCATCTGGGGGCTATACAGCATCTTGGTCAGGCCGTTCATCGCCTTGAGGGACCAGTGGGCCGTGATGTAGTCGGGGCTGTCGTGCGGGACGTCCTTCTCAAACTTGGTTCGAAGCTGATCGATTGCGGTCTGGACGGACTGGATCGTGTCGGGATCGAGGTTTCCGTTCTTGTCTTCCTCGAGCACTGCGGAAATGGCGGTTCGCACGGCCTCTCGCTGCGGCCGGAACGCGTCGCCGCGAACGGCCAGCGGCCACTGATCGTCCATCGTCATTCGGTCCAGACAAACGGTCAGCCCCTCGGAAGCGACCTCGAAGGGGATGTCGCGAATGATATCGGACCGCAGCGGGGTCTTGATCTGCTGAAGCGAACTGTCGGCGCTCGACGGACTGAGCAAAACGTCCAGCACTGTATTAAGGGCGTCGCCGTCGGTGATATCCCTCTGATTGGGGTTGTTGCGCAGCCGGTCGTAGATCTCACTCCGTGCCTTGGTGTTGTCCGCTGCGAGCTTCTTGAGCCGGGCAGAGTACTTTTTGAGCTGGTTTTGTTGCGACCCATACATGAACTGATTCATTCTCATCACAGTGGACGTGTTGATCGATCGCGCCTGGGCCGTGCCCACGTTGTACATACCGCGACCCATGCTAAACATGCCCATGCCGCGCGCCATGTTGCCCTGGGGTGTCGACCCCCAGCCGCCCCAGCCGCAATGCCCGTAGCCGCCGGGGTAGCCGTACCCGTACTGGGCCGAGCTTGGCCGGCAGCCGACAAGACGGCCGCTATCACGAGCGCCAGTTTCATCGATCGTCGCATTGCGTATCTCCTTCAATAGGATAAAACTCGGCCGACCCGTGTGATCGGTTTCGTCAGTTCTCGAGTCTTCTGCCTGATTGGCGCCAGCTATCACGGACTGAAACAACGACTGTCCGGCAGCCCGCCGCCACTCCCCGCTCAGAACTACAGCTCCCTGCGCAAGTACTGAGGCACGGTTCCATCGCGGTTCCTAACGGGCGGCCGCGCCCTGGGCGACCCGCTTTGCAATCGTGGTTACAGCCCGCGGAGGTGCGCCTCGAGATGGTCCCAGCTCATCCCCTTGAAGGTGTCCTTGGCGGCAGCGATCAGTCCACTGCCGGTACGGTCGGGCGCGGACGGCTCGGCTTTCTCGGAATTGGCCATGTCGCGGATGGCCGCGAGGGCCGGTACCAGCCGGCTATAGATCTCGATCTGGCGGTCGGAGGTCGTCGCCCCGAAGCGGAGGTTATAGGAATTCATGAATGCGACGAGGTCTCCGACGGTCCGTTGCTCACCGTCGTCTAGCTGCGCGAGGAACGCCTTCATGCTGGGGTCATTCAGCAGCCGGCTCAGGCTGGCCAGGGTGGCGAAGTAATCAAGAGCATCCTGATATCCCGGCTCGAAGTCGTTGGCGGTTTTCATGAACCTGGACCGGAAGCTCGCGACAGCCAGGGCAATGCGCTTGCGAGCCTCGACGGAGACGGTCCCCTTGGCGTCCTCGGCGAGTGCGGGCTCGACGGCCAGGCGAAGCGCGTTGCGATCCTCGACGTAGACCGGACGCGAGAGCGCGGGCGGAAGCGAGTCTTTTCCGGTCATCTGATCGATGCAGACGCTGATCGCCTCGGTGTCCCACTCGAAGGGGATCTCGCGGATCGCGCTTGCGCTGAGTGGTGTCTTGCGCGGGCCGACTTCACCGCGCCGGGATCGGCGTCAAGGATCTGGAGGAGCAGGTTGTTGAGTGTCGTTCCGTCCTTCAGATCCATCTCCTCGACCCTCGCCTCGCGCTCGGTTTCCCGCTTGATCGCCTTCTTGCGATTCTCTTCGCGGAGCGCGGCCTGGCGCGCCCGCAGGGCTTTGTTCCACTTGACCATCGTATCGACATTGATCGAGTCGGCCTTGGCTTTCTCGACCTGGTAAACGCCCTGTCCGCGAGCGTACGACCCCAGGCCTGCCATGAGCCCGGAAGCGGGGTCGGCCCCCCACTGGCTCATCCCGTAACCGCCGTAGCCCCGAGGGTACATCCATTGGGCGCTGGCGGGTGTTGCAAGCAGATTCAGCCCGAAGAGCAGGCCGATCGCAATCGCGAGGAACCGGCGCATGATGAGACTCCCAAAAAAAGCCGACCCCGCCTCTGGACGCACGCGAGGCAGTGGCGAAACAGGCTGCAAGTTTTTATTCCGACGCCCGATTGACGACGTGAAAGGGTGAATATCCCCAGGATACTCACAATCGGCGTGGTTCGAGGTGATTTGGACCCGATTCTCGTCTCGCGTGCCCGCATCCTAGACGACTCACTGGCCCGCTGCAAGGATCTCGAATTATTGAAACAGGGACGCAGCTAGTTGTTGAAACGCGGACGCAGCTAGAATTGACACGGCCACGATCGAAACCGAAGTCGGAAACGCCGTCATCGTTAGCCCTTTCTCGGCGCTTTCACGCCGCTGGCGAATGTCGCTCGAACACCGCTCGCTTTCGTGCATTCGCGCAAGCCGACGGCGTCCGAGACAATCGAGCGAAAGACGATTCACTTCCCGGACTCCGTCAGGGCAACGGGCTCCTCAATGATGCAACGCAGCTCGCGCGAGGATGCCCGCCCTCTCCCCTGCCCTCCTGCGGACTCCAACACGTCGGTGCAAAGCGCAAATGCCAGTGATCCCCAACAGTGCTTGTCGGCCGACGGCCCATTGATAACGAGCGTCGCAGTTTTTTCGCAAGGCCGCTTGAACCTGACGTAGCGTCAGGTCTTACTATACCCGCGTCGGACGTCCGAATACCGGCCGTACCCGAGGAGACTTGATATGCCACGAAGATCGGCCGATCCGTCGGCACCCGGTCGCTTCTGGAAGGTGGGCGAGCTGGCCGAGCGGACCGGGCTCACCGTCCGCACGCTCCACCACTACGATGCGATCGGGCTGCTCGGTCCGTCCGGGCGGACCGACTCGGCGCACGGGTCCGGCCACCGGCTGTACACGGCCGCGGACGTGGCCCGGCTGCAGCAGATCCTGTCGCTCAAGCTTCTTGGTTTCGCACTGGAGCAGATCCGCGAGTATCTGTCCCGGGCAACCTACGACCCGCGCGAGGTGGTCCGGCTACACCTGGCCAGGGTCCGGGGACAGGCGGCCGAGCTCAAGCGGCTCGAAGACCGCCTGGCGGCCCTGTCCGATGCCATGGAGAAGGCGGCGATCGTCTCCGCCGACGAGTTTCTGACCACCATCCAGGAGATGACCATGATCGAGAAGTATTACACCCCGGAGCAACTCGAGTCGCTGATGAAGCGGCGCGAGGAGATGGGCGAGGCGGGCGACGCGATCGTTCAGGAGGCACCAAAGCGGTGGGCCGAGCTCAATGCCAGCGTCCAGGCGGCGATGGACGCGGGCGTCGAGCCGACTGACCCGAAAGCGCAAGACCTTGCCCGGCGGTGGTTCGCGCTCGTGAGCGAATTCACGGGCGGCGATCCGGGGATCTTCCGGTCGCTCAAGACGATGTATCAGAATGAAGACACGATCCACGGGATGGACGTGGCCGCGATGCGGCCGGGGATGCAGTGGCTCGAGAAGGCGGCCAAGGCGGCGGGAATCACGCTTCCGGAATCGCCCGTTGATCCCTCATGAGCGGAGGGGGTGAGCCCGCCGGCTCACGCGATGCTTCGCTGACCGTGCGCCGCGGGCGTGATCGGACCGTGAAACGAGGTGCCTCATCCCTGGCCAAGAGAAGGCGACGCCGTGGTCCTGTCGTGGTCGCGGCACCCGACCACGACGCCGTCCGGCCGAACGGCCGCTCCATCCGGGACCTGCCGCGCGACCGGCGAAGGCATTCGCGTTCCCCATCAGCAACCGACTCATGCGCCGGCGCAGGCTCTGTCCGGCTATTTCTCCGCCGCCGCGCCCGGCTGCTTTTCCCACACCTCTTCGAGCTTGCGGCCCGTCGACAGCTCGCCCGAGTGCTGCCACTTGTCGCCCTCAACCTTGAAGGTGAACTTTTGCGGTTTCTCGAGGAGCCCTTCGAGCCCCTGACCCATCGCGTACAGCGGTACTTCCACGTAAGTGTCGTCTTTGATCGTGTACGTTCCCCCCGCCGTCATCATGACCTGCTTCGTCGCCGGATCGATATACGCCCACATCCAGTGCGTCGGTGTCACGTGTTTGATGCAGAGCATCCGTGTCGCGAGGTCGCTGTCCTGCCCATCGTATTTCCCGGAGATCAGCTTCCAGGTCCCGACCAGCTTGTTGTTTCCCGCCTTGGGTTCGTCGGCCGGCGCATTCGCGGCGATCAGGCCCGATGCGACGACCGCGACAACGACGCTCTCGCCCATCCGTATGAAACCTCGCACAGTCCCGTCCTCCCGATGGCTCAATCAAGATTACACGGAACAGCCAGCGCCACGACCGGCATGATCATAGGCGGGCGCCATGTCGCAAGAAAGGATGTGGCGGCTACGGTGGTCATCTCTCTGACAATTGTAGTTGCAAACGCCGCGCATTGTGTTTAGGATGGCATGGAATCGACGCCAGTCAACCTGCATCGCCGGGAGACCACCTTCTCATGTTGGCCCAGCACGAGCTTCCCGTTGCGTCAAGCGCCGGTTCGTCGAAGCTGCTGCGATTGCTGCGCATGCGGCTGCGCCAGCTGGTGCGGGTCACGCTCGTCCTGGTGATCGGCCTTGCAGTCGCCGTCACGGCCATTGGCGTCTGGTGGCTGACAAGTCTGAACGGGCTGCCGGACATCGGCGAGCCGTTCGACTTCGACGCATTTCGCGCCGTCAGTGTTCCTGACAATCAGAATGCCTTCGCGTATCTCCGGCGCGGCGAAAAAGCTCACCCCCCTTCGGGACCTGAAGTGGGGCAATGCGGCGAACCCGGGCGATCCCAATTTCTCGTGGTCGAGCGCGAATCCGAACTGGCGTGAGTGGGCCGGCGAGAATCTCGAGGCGTTAGAACTGTTTCAGCAGGGGGCCGAACAAGCCGACGCCGCAAGCCCGGCCGGAGATCCGACGAGCGACGTGAATCCAGGCGGCTTGTTCGATGTGGCCATCATCGAGGCCAGCAGGCGACAGGAGAGCGGCGACACTGCGGGCGCCTGGGCGTGTTATCGCGCGGTCCTCCGCATGAACACCCATTTCCGGCGACGGGGAAGCACCAACGAGCACGGTTGCGCCCGGTGGGCCAACCCAGTGCTGCTGCGCATGCTTACCAGCTGGGCGGCGGAGCCAAGGACCACGATCCCCCAGCTTCATACCGCCCTGGCGGAAGTGCTCAAGAACGAGCCAAACCCCGATTGGGATCGATCTGCGATCAAAGCTGGTTATCTCGAGATCATGGACGCGATGGAGCGGCCGGTGCCCCTTTCCGACGAGCAGGAGCTCGCCGGCGAATGGACATTTCGGCTCGGCGACATGTCGCTTTCGGCGGAGATGGTCGATCATCTCCAGGCCGCGCCCGCTTCCTCCTGCGCGAGCCCGAGCGCAGCCGGCGCAGTCCTGCGGCTCTTGTGCGCCAACTACCTCGCGAACTTGGAAACCCTCGAGTTGCCGCGGCCAAAGCCCGCCGTCTGGGCAAGTTTCTCGTACGTCAGCTCATCGCACCCATTCGCGACGCGCAAGGTGAGCGTGCCGGTTTACCCCGTGGGTCCGGAGGCACCGGCTGGAGCCCGCGCACTACCGCCGCAGGAGCTGGCTCGCTGGCTTGTCTCAACCTCCGACGCCAGGCTGCAGCTCATGCGGGGGTATAACGAATGGCACTGGCCGACGGATCGAGTCGTGGACCGCCGGACCGCTCCCGACCGCAGGGCATACCGCGCCTCGTCATCATGCTGGCCACCGAGATCTATCGCCGCGACCGCGGCAGCCTCCCGCCGTCCGACGAAGCCCTGGTTGGCACGTATTTGAAGCGCTTGCCCGACGACGGCTCGACCGACCTGACGGAGGAACCGACGCCGATCGTCGACTAGCGGATCCGGGCACGACCAAGCGACCGCCGGATTGGTTCCCGGCGCCGCCTGGCGTCGCTGTCGCAGAACCCCTTGCTTTGGCCGCCTCCCCCCGGCGAGACGAACACCGAAGGCCGAGTGAGGGGAGAACTCACTGACGCTGGCGTACGATCCCTGCATGATCCGCGGCGAGCTCTGCCGAACGTTGCGCCTGACGGGCAACACGCGGGTGACTTGATCTGTCGGTCCTCCGAGGGCGCCCGGCTGAACTTCGTTGAACCGCGCTCCCGAACTCATCTTTCGTTCAATTTCCACCACGGAAGTGTCCGTCGCTGCCCTCCGCCGTGTTTCGCCCACGCCGAAGCGTTTGTTAACATGTCTCGGAACGACAGCGACAAACCGGGCGTTCTGTAGGACGGACGAATGCGGTCCCGGTGGTGACGCGAAGACTCGCCTGACGATCCACCCCGCGATGGTCTATGGAGGTCTGTTTTCGATGTTCACACTCGGGCTGGTGCTGGCCCTGGGGACTCTCGCGCAGGCAGACGCTCCACTACGGATCGACTCAATCGTTCCGCACCCCAGCCAGCCCGAGGCGGCGGACCCGGCCGTGATCTGGTTCGATGACTTCGACGGACCGGAAAAAACGTACACGGAGACGCCGGCGGCGTCGACGAGCGATCCAGCTTTGGCGGCGCCGGACGTTCGATGATCTGTCTGTATCGCAAAGGCGAGCAAGGGATCGGGAACCGCAAGGTGTTTTTCGGCGACAGTCCGACGGGTCGCGCTGTCCGCAAAGGCGAGGTATTTGACGACGTGTACTGGCGCGTCTATGTCAAGCACCAGCCGGGGTGGACCGGCGGGGGCGAGGCGAAGCTGTCGCGGATCACGTCGATCGTTTCCCCGCGCTGGGACCAGGCCATGATCGGGCACGTCTGGTCGAGCGGCGAGACACTGACACTCGACCCGGCCAGCGGTGTCCGCGGCGGGCGGGTAGTGACGACCCGGTACAACGACTTTGCCCACCTGCGCTGGCTGGGCAATCAACCCACGGCACGTCTGTCGCTTTCCAGCACGGCCGAATCGGGCTGGTGGTGCTGCGTCGAGGCCCGCGTGAAACTCAACAGCCCCGGAGGCCGCGACGGGCTCATGCAGCTTTGGATCGACGGTCGGCTCGAATCCGAACGGACGAGCCTTGACTGGCGCGGGACCTACGCGAGCCATGGCCTGAATGCAGTCTTCCTCGAGGCGTACTGGAACGATGGCTCGCCGGTCACCCAGACTCGCTGGCTCGACAACTTCGTGATCTCGACGCATCCCATCGGTCCGGTCGTCGCCCCGCGACGGCCGACGCTCCTGCTCGGCGGCCCGGCGCCTTCGCTCGATCGCGCCAGCTGGCAAGCCGAGATCGCTGCGCCGAACGGAACGGTCGTCTGGCAATCGAAACCGGTGACAGGTTCCGACAGAGTTACCGTCGACGGGACCTCCGGGGCCTTCGTCGGAGTCCTCGGCGGACAGGACCGGCTGGCCGGCCAAGCCCGATATTCAGGCCGGGTTCGCCGGGTCCAGGCGGATGGAAATCCGTCAGCCTGGTCCCCGTGGCACCAGGAGTTCCGCACGTCTGCCGAGTAGCTCGCGCGGAGTAGATCGCACGATGATCGGCAAATCCGCGGCCACGATCGTACTCGCCTTCGTCCTTCGTCCGGGGACGGCCCGCTCTTCGACCACACTCACGCAGCCGAACCAGCGCGGGCGATGAGCCAAACCAAGCCGAAGGACCAGTCCCAGCTCACCACGCCGGAGCCGACTGCGCTCGTGCAGCGTTATGAGAAAAGTCTGGCGCCTTACCAGCGGATGAAAGGACGGTGGACGTTCCAAATTGAAAAGTCGAAGCCGGATGAAGTGCAGAAGCATCCGGAAGCGACCGAGGAATGGGCCGTCTTTCGTGACCGCGGCCGCCTGAGGCTGGTCCAGACCACGGACAGCGAGAAGGGCCACGAGGTCTTCGAGTCGCTGTTTCAGCCAGAGCAGGAGGTCAGCGTCTTTGCGGATGGGGTCATCCTTGGCTGGCTCAAACCCTCCGCGCAGGCCGAAACGAATATGCTGGGAGGTTCGCTGTGTGCACCGTGCTACGGGTTCATCGATCAGAAATGGATCCCCGACTTCTTGCGAACCGCAAAGCTCTCCGTGCAGGCAGAAACGATCGACGGACACGCTGTCTTCCGTCTGCGATCGCTCACTCTGGACACCAAGATCGAGCTCTGGATCGATCCCGCGCCTCGGCGATGCTGCGCGACGGATCCGTTTCGACAAACGGGCCTCCGAAGCCGACCCGTGCGTCCGCTGGCATCAGCTTGACGCCACAAGATTCCGGCTCGAGAAAGGCCACTATGTGGCGGCGGAAGCCACAACGACGTGGACCGTGGGACCGCAGCCGATCTTCTCGCCGACGCGCATCGTCAAGACGGTGAACGGCAAGCGCGTGGAGAGCTTCTTGCCGGCCCGGGACGAAAACGGCAACGTCATCATCGACCAGCGCCGATTTGCCGGGAAAATCACGCTGGGCGAATTCGTCTCCGACCCGAAGTGGACTGACCGTGACTTCCGATTCTCACGGCCGATCACGAACGGCACCCGAATCGCAATCGCGGGCGCGCCTGATTCACATTACGTCTGGCAGGACGGCAAGGTCGTGTTGCTTGACGCTCCCCCAGCTCCGAAATAACGCCGAAAACGATTGTCAGCGACTGTAGTACGGGTTCGATCGATCACACCCGTGCAACTGCGAAGCCGCCGGGTTCGACCCGACGGGCAGGCGCACCAATTGCGGCGGCAGCATCCGTGCCCGGGTCCACTCGGATTGACGGCGCGACCGGCGGACGGACCCGGCGGTATTCCCCGTCAACGGGCGGAGATCCCGATCGAGTCTAACGTCCGGCCGCTGGAAACTCATTGAGCGGCCCGGGGTCGCCCTGGCAGATGAAGGCGCCCCAGTAGTACGGGTCGGGGTACTTGGCCTTCATCGCCAGCTGGGCCTGCGCAGAGCGCCTCGGCGCGGGCCTCGCCGGCCAGAATGCGGCGGTAGAAGTCCTCCATCAGCTCCCGGGTCGGCTCGTCGGGGACCTTCCACAGGCTCATGACCAGCGTCTTGGCCCCGGCCAGGACGAACGCCCGCCGCAGGCCGAAGACGCCCTCGCCGATGTGGACCTGGCCCAGACCCGGTCTCGCAGGCCGAGAGCACGACCAGCTCGGTGGCCAGCAGGTCCAGCCCGGTGACGTCCTCGGCGGTCAGCAGGCCGTCCTCGGCCTCCTCGGGAGATCTGCCGGCCTTGAGCCAGGTGTTGGCCCCGGCCAGGAGCCAGGCCCGAGCGGAGCAGCGGGTTCTCCATCATCGGGCCCGACGAGCCGGCCGGCAGCCTGCCCGGAGACCCGGCGAGCTCCTCGCCTCGGTTGAGGTCGTGCTGCTGGTCGGCCAGGAAGAAGCCGTGGGTGGCCAGGTGGAGGATGCGCGGCGAGCGGCACTCGGCCTTGAGCCGGCCCTCCAGGACGTCGGCATCGAGCCAGGGCCGAACGCCGAGCAGGGCGGCGATCCGCTCGCCCTCGGCCCGCGTGCCCGGCAGGCGATCGAAAGGGAATGCGTCGCGAGTCGCGGTCCAGGTCGCGCGAGCAGCGTCGCGCCGGGCCTGCGCGGCCGAGCGTGACCTGAAGCGACTGCGGTGCGCGGCTCGGCAGCGATCGGCTCGAGGTCGAAATCCGGGTCGGCGACGACGACGGTTCGACGGGCTGGCCGGTGGACGCGGCGCCGAAGCGGAGCACGTCGCGGCCGCAGCTCAGGTAGCTGATCGATAGTCGTCGATCAGCGGCGGCCGTCGTCGTCGGGCAGGACCTCGAAGGGGAGCCGGGTCAGGTCGCCGTCGGGGGCGACAGCAGCCGCGTGCGGCTGCCGAGAGGCCGGACCAGCTGGTCGAACACCGCCGCGCGCAAGCCTGGCCCGCCGCCGCCCGGCGACGCCGGCCCGGGGCGCGGTCTGGCCGTTTCGTCATGTCGCGCGTCGACTCCCTCTCGGCCTCGCCGATGATGCCGGCCCGGAAGTCGGCGATCATCCGGTCGATCGGCTCGGCCTCGCCCAGGTCGATCATCCGCACGTCGTCCGGCTTCGCCGGCGGGCAGGACGAAGGCCAGGTAGCGCGGCCGGCTTCCATCGTCGCTCGCCCCGGGCGGGCACGGCCTGGAAGTCGAAGACGTCGAATCGGACGAACTCGACCAGGGCGACCCCTCGGGCAGTCCAGGGCCACGGCGCGGCGGTCGGCGGCCGGAGCTTCTGCTCCAGGTTCATCTCGGGGATCTGCCGGGCCAGTCCGCCTCCAGCCGTCCTTCCGGGCCTGCCACTCGGCCAGGGTCGCAGGTGGATCTCGAGGCCTTCCGGTCCGGGCCCGGCCAGCGTCTTCTGGGCGATCTGTCGCCCAGCGCGGCCAGTTCGTGCAACTGGGGCTCCAGGTGCGGATACTTCCCGCCCAGCACGGCGTCGCGCTGGGCGGCCAGCGCCTCGGCCCCGATCGCCTTGCGCCGCAGGACCAGATCCAGGGCCGCTCGGACCGCCTCCGCTGACCCCGAGAGGTGTCGCAAGACCAGGGACAAATACACGTGCTGGCTATCACGAACAGACTGCGAGGAACGCCATCCTCTGACTTTCGGAGCCGATCGAGAAGACCTGGCCGATCATCCGGTCGTCGCTGGCCGCGGCCTGTTCCATCAGTGGCAATGCGGCTGAGGCATCGTCGGTAGTCGCACACATGACCGCCAGGTTTTCAGGCTGTCGGCGAAGTCGGGATGGTCCTCCCCCAGCGCGGCGCGGCGGATCTCCAGCGCCTGGCGAAGAGTGGCTCGGCGGCGGCGTAGTCCCCCATCGCCTAATAGAGCACCGCCAGGTTGTTCAGGCTGGTCGCGTAGTCGGGGTGGCCCTCGCCCAGCGCGGCGCGGCGGATCTCGGCCGCTTGTCGGAAGAGGGGCTCGGCGGCCGCGTGGTCCCCCATCGCCTGGTACACGATCGCCAGGTTGTTCAGGCTGTCGGCGTAAGTCGGGATGGCCCTCTCCCAGCGCGGCGCGACGGATCTCGCCGGCCTGGCGGTAGAGCGGCACGGCGGCCGCGTGGTCCCCCATCGACTGGTACAGCGCCGCCAGGTTGTTCAGGCTGGCGGCGTAGTCGGGGTGGCCCTCGCCCAGCCGTCACGCGCGCAGATCTCGATGGCCTGGCGGTAGAGGGGCACGGCCGCCGCGTGGTCACCCATCGCGTGGTACAGTCCCGCCAGGTTGTTCAGGCTGGTGGCGTAGTCGGGGTGGCCCTCGCCCAAGGCGGCGCGGCGGATCTCCAGGGCCTGGCGGAAGAGCGGCTCGGCCGAGGCGTAGTCGCCCATCGACTTGAGCAACGCCGCCAGGTTGTTCAGGCTGCGGGCGTAGTCGGGGTGGCCCTCGCCCAGAGCAGCGCGCGGTGATCTCGCTGGCCTGGCGGAAGAGCGGCACGGCGGCCGCGTAGTCGCCCATCGACTGGTACAGCACCGCCAGGTTGTTCAGGCTGGCGGCGTAGTCAGGGTGGCCCTCGCCCAGCGCCGCGCGGTGGATCTCCATGGCCTGGCGGTGCAGCGGCACGGCTGCAGCGTAGTCCCCCATGGCCTGGTGACACCATCGCCAGGTTGTTCAGGCTGGCGGCATAGTCGGGGTGTGACTCTCCCAGGACGACGCGGCGGATCTCGCCGGCCTGGCGGAGGACGGGCATGGCGGCCGCGTAGTCGCCCATCGACTGGTACAGAAGCCCCAGGAAATTAAGGCTGTCGGCGTAGTCGGGATGGCCCTCGCCCAGGGCGGCACGAGACGTCTCGACGGCATGGCGGCAGAAGCGGCACGGCCGACGCGTAGTCCCCCATCGACTGGTACAGCACCGCCAGGCTGTTCAGGCTGGTCGCGTAGCGGGGATGGCCCTCACCCAGTGCGGTGCGGCGGATCTCGAGTGCTTGGCGAAGTGGTGGAAGGGCAGATGCGTAGTCCCCCATCGACTGGTAGAGCGTCCGCCAGGTTGCCGAGGCTCGCCGCGTAGTCGGGGTGGCCCTCCCCCAGCGCAGCGCGACGGATATCCACCGCCATGCGCAGCAGCGGCAGGGCGGCTGCGTGGTCCCCCATCATGTCGTACAGCATCCCGAGGTTGTTCACGCTTTCGGCATAGTCGGGGTGGCCTTCGCCAAGGGCCGCCCGCGAGATCTCACTGGCCTCGCGCAGGAGTGGCAGGTCGCGGCCGTGTAGTCCCCCGTCGACCGGTACAGCATCGCCAGGTTATTCAGTCCGGCCGCATAGTGGGGGTGAGCCTCACCCACGGTAGCTCGCGGCGCAGCTCGAGCGTCTGGCGAAAGAGAGGAAGTGCAGCCTCGTAGTTGCCCAGGGCGTGGTGCAGCGCGCCCAGCGTGTTCACGGTATGGGCATACGCGGAGTGTCCTTCGCCCCAAGCTTGCGCACCAGGTCTCGCATCTCGGTGGCCGGGCCGATTGCCTGGTCGTAGCGGCCGCTCTGGTAGAGCTGGGTGATCTGCTCGTTCAAAAGATTGATCCGTTGGCCAGGGTTCAGATAGCCCGGCGACGGCATCGCCGGCTCAAAGAGGCCCAGCTCGACCCCCGCGAGCCGGCGCTCCAGGCAATCGGCGCTCCCGTCCCGCGCCGCCGCCAGTGCCGCCCGGCCCGCCTCCCTGTTCCCGACCGTCAGCAGCCGGGCTCCATTGTAGTAGGCAAACTGGCATGCCCGTTCTTCGTCGCGGATCTGATCGCGGACCTGGGCGAGGTCGGCAACGCCGAGGGTGACTTTCACCAGCGTGTTGATCCACTCATCCCCGGATGTTGCCGCCAGGATCTTCGGGCCCACGTCCGCGAGCCGCTGGTTCTGCCCTGATCGCTGCAAGCTGATGAGGTACAGCTGCAACAGCTCGTGGGCCCTTACGGTCTGAATCAAGGAAAATGCCAGGCTGCGCAGCCGGCGTAATCACGGTCGATGAAGGCCTGGACAACGCGCTGGAACTCGTCTTGCGGGGACATGGATCCTGCCTTCCCTTGACCGACGTCGAAAGACCAGATCGCGGTGGCTGCCGATCCTTCGTGCGATCCGTTTCCCGCGCTCGACCAGCGCATGGACTCCAATCACCCGATTGCGCTCCTGCTGAATATCTCATGCTCGTCAATTTTCGCTTTCGTTTTCCTTGGGCCCTGGCTCCTGTTGATGAGGTGGCATACCGAGGAGGAGGCGGCCAGTATGCAAGCCCAACTCCGAGTCTGGGCCGATGAAAACGGCTGCACCATCATCCGTCAAGAGCGACCGACGACTCCGCTAAGCCGGGCCGACGGAGAACGGTCTCGCCCGCCTTACGGTGTGATCAGTTGCTGCCGCCCGTCCTTGTTACTCAACTTCACGGAAGTGCTCGTTCCTCTGGCCGCCAGCGACGCGTACGTCGGATCGGATTCGCCCCCCAGACCAACACCCGCGCCTAGCTCGGTGGCCTCGATCTTCACGTTGGGCCGGCCCTTCGAATTGATGAGACGGAATAGCACTGTCTCCGGATAGCCCGTCGTGCCATCCGGCATCTTGACGGTGGGATCTGCCGGGAGCACCGTGATACTCGCGCGGATGCGGCCGCGCTCGTCGACGATTTCAAACGCACGACCGCGCAGCACCGGCGCCACGCCGCGCGCGCCGGCTTGGCGTGTTTGAAACAACAATATCGTCAGCAGTGCAATATTGGCGAGCGTGCCGGCGACAAGCAGTCGCTGGGTTTTCATGACGCTTCTCCGGTGAGGGTTGATTCGCCTTCGCCACTGCGACGTTTGCAATGGCTCTACCGTCGAGCGCCAACGCTTCCCCTGACGGTTGTCAATGCTCTACGTCAGGATTTCAGTCAAATTCGACGATGGCCTCGCTCACGCCTGACTCTCCGGCCGAACATCACTGACTCGTAACAATGCTCGCCGAGAGCCTTCGCCCTCGGAGGCAGACCACCTCGATCAGGCAAATCAGCGTTCGCGTAACCAGCGCCGCGGATGGGATGACGCGCTGCCGTCGGGCGACCAGTCATCGACCTGTTCGGTCTCGGAGATCGGCAGCTTCCTTCGGTAATCAGATCAGCGATTCTTAGTAGCCGTGACCGTTTGCATCCTCGCCAACCTTTTCCCGAATCGAACGAAAGAGATTGACGAAATAGCCCACGGCCAGCGTGATGCCAACGGCAAACCAGACCAGGGCGACTTGCAGCCCGTAGCTTGCGGCGGCGGTGTTCGCCGCGGTGAGGCCATAAGATGGATCGACCGTCGACCGCAACCAGAAGGGATAGTTGCCCGCCATCGTGGCTGCCATGAGGCCGAGGAGGAAACGCCGACGACGACAGGAACGCCGCCAGTTCTCGCCCGTCGTTCAGGTACTTGAAGACCCCCCAGATTCCGGCCAGCATGATCAGGACGAGAACGATTGACCACGGACGAGCGAGCAGATTGGCGAAGATCTCCGGCTGAATCCAGGCCGTCGCCAGCGTGACGACGACCCACAGCGGAACGACCACCCGCCAGACCCGGCGCGCAACGAGACGGCTTCGTTCTTGAACCGGTCCGGTCGTTCTCCAGACGAGAAAGAGAGCGCCGTGCCCGGCAAGCAAGCCGAGCGTGAAGAGCCCCACGAGCGTCGTGTACCAGTCGAAGATTCCAGGGTCCTTACCCGGCAGGAAATTCGTGAACAGAGGCATGCCCGACAAGCCCTTCTGATCCAGTGGCACGCCGCGAACGATATTTCCGAGCGACGTGCCGAACACGACGGCCAGGAGCGCCGATGCCAGTGAGAAAACCGTATCCCAGAATTCGCGCCACAAGGGGTTTTCCTGCTGGGATCGAAAACCGATCGCCACCCCGCGCAGGATCAACAGCCACAGCACGATCATGAGCGCCAGGTAAAAGCCGCTGAACGCGGTTGAATATGTCCGCGGGAAGGACATGAACAAGACACCCCCCGCGGCGATCAGCCAGACCTCGTTGCCGTCCCAGACAGGACCGATCGCCGCCAGCACCGTCCGCCGTTCCTGGTCGGTGCGGGCGACGAAGCGATGCACAATGCCGGCGCCGAAGTCGAAGCCATCCAGCACGACATAGGTGGCGAGCATCGCGGAGACAATCGCGAACCAGACCGTTTCCATCACAATGTCCTAGTGTCGCCGTCACGGGGCCGCGATTGATTTCCTTCAGGACCTGGGCGACAAAGAGAAATCCCAGGAGCAGATACAGTCCGGCAAAGCCCAGCAGGGTAAAGACCACGTCACCCGTATTGACTTGCTGTGAGCTGGCGTCCGCCGTGCGCATCAATCCGTGGACGACCCACGGCTGCCGTCCGAGCTCCGCCGTCCACCAGCCGGCCGTGGTGGCAATGTACGGAAAGGGAAAAGCCAGCATCAGCACCCACAACATGGGACGCGTCTTCATGAGTCGTCCGCGCCACAGCAAGAGCGCGGCAACCCCCATCGTGAGCGTGAGGAGCGTCCCCAGTCCGACCATGATGTGGTAGCTGTAATAGAGAAGCTCGACATTGTCCGGCCATTGGTCCCGCGGAAAATCGTTCAATCCTTTGACCGTGCTGCCAAATGAGCCGTATGCGAGGAAACTCAGCACCGCCGGCACGACAATCGGGTTCTCCAGCTTTCGCGCGGCGACATTGGGCTGCCCGATGATGGCCAGCTCCGCGTATGGTCCGCTCTCGAACAAGCCTTCCATCGCCGCAAGAGTCACGGGCTGATGCTTCGCGAGCATTTTCCCGTGGCCGTCGCCGGCGGGAAACGCGACCAGAACGCACGACAAGAGCCCTGCGATCACCCCCACTCGCAGGCAAATCGCCGCGTGGTCGGAGTGCTTTTCCATGAGCGACCAGTAGGCCCCCACGGCCGATACCACAAACGACGCCGTGATCACCGACGCAGTCATGTTGTGCGCGTACTGCCAGATCGCCCAGGGATTGAAGAGGAATTCCAGGAAATTCGCCAGATGCAGTACGCCATCCTCGCCCAGCGTGTATCCCACGGGGTGTTGCATGAAGGCGTTCGTGACGATGATGAAATAGCCAGACAGCCAGGAACCCAGACACAGGGCGACTGCGACCGCGAGGTGACCTTTGGGACCGAGACGTTTCTCACCGAAGAGAAACAGCCCCAGAAACGTCGATTCCAGAAAGAACGCGAAGACCCCCTCCATCGCCAGGGTCTGGCCGATGATCTCTCCGGCGAAGTTGGAGAAACGCGCCCAGTTGGTCCCGAACTGGAATTCGAGCGGGATCCCGGTCACGACCCCCATGGCGAAATTGAGGCCGAAGATGCGCGCCCAGAAACGCGCGACTTCGTTGAATCGCTCGTTGCCCGTGCGGAGAGCCAGCACCTTCAGGACCACGATGAGCAGGGCCAGCCCCATGGTCAATTGCGGAAACAGGTAGTGATAGGTGATCGAAAAGGCGAACTGAATGCGGTGCCAGAGCGCTCCATCCGCCATCGACTAATCTCCGGCAAGGGCTCTCCGCGGTTCTCGGTAAAATACGACTGCTGGAGGACGCCTCGAAGCCTTCCGTGGTAATCCCGTTACGGGCCGAGCCGCAAGACCGTCCGGGCCGTCCCCTGGAAGGGATGGCCATCCCGGCCGGCAAATATTGTTAAGCCACAACAAGCGCACTTCAAGCCGGCTGTCCGCGCACCGGAGATTTCAGAACCTTGAAAGGAATTGGCACCGCGCAGCGGCCCACGTCCCGGCGGCAATGCGGCCAGTCCATGGTCGGACGATCCCGCTGGGCCTCGGTACCTGGACGTGCCAGTACGCTTCGGAAGCTCGGAATCGGTCAGCCCGATCAATGTGCCGTGCTGTAAAGCGACCGGATCTCGCGCGGCACGCCACTGGCCGGTCCCCTCTCCATCCGCTTCGCCCTTCCGGGTTCGCCGATCGACTCTACCCGCCCTGATGACACTGGCCAACACGGCCGCGGCGCATTCAGAATTCGGGAGGAACGGCGAAATCGGTCAGTGTCGCACGACAGCCTGGCGGCCCGGGTAGAGCTCAGGCGTAGAGGGCTCTGGTCAAGAACTCGTTCCGGAACTTCCCCGGTCGGATCGTGGGCTTTGAGCAGGTCCTTGAAGTCGGCCAAGCGTCTCATAGCGCGATCGCAGACGGCGCGGGCTCCATGGTGAACAACTTTCCCCAGTGGGGCCGGCACTGGTAAGGTGCCAGCTCCCTTCTCGATCAGCGGCAAGCACCTTGCGGACGGCATCCCAGTCCGGCTTCCAGGTGAAGTGGATGGCCAGGCTGGGGCGCCCGTAGCAAGGACTCATCCACAGTCGGTCCGCGTCGACCGTGCGCAGCTCCGAGATCAGCAGGTGGGGGCCCACCCGATCGCGCAGCCGCTCGATGGCGAGGATCGCTTCGACGGCGTCCTTGCGCGGGACGAAGTACTCGGACTGCAGCTCCTTGCCGCTGCTCGGGAGTGAACCCCATGCGGAAATGGGGCAACCGGTCATACCAGGGGCCGGGCACGCCCAGTCTGTTCCGTGCAGTTCTCCGCCGAGAGCTCGGCGATCGGGTGGAGGTTCCTGGTCGCGAGCCGGCGCCGTAGAACTCGGGCTCTGGCGTCCGCTGCGTCCCCCTTCTCGACGCGCCGCTTGACCCACACCTCGTTGATCCGCTTGTTCTGCCAGTCGGTGAAGAGGCTGACGCTGTAGCCGCTCGACATGATGCTCTCGAAGTGGTCCGCCAGTTGCGCCAGCGGCAGGTCCTCGTAGACGTCCTGCCGCATCATGAAGGTCGGCTGCACGTCCAGCGTGACCCTGGTCACCACCCCGAGTGCGCCCAGGTTCACGACGGCCCCGAGGAACGTGTCGCCGTCCTTGCGCGCGAAAGCGTCAGGACGTCTCCGTCGGCCGTGACGAGCTCCAGGGCCGAGACCGCCGTCGCCAGGTTTCCGTTCTTGACGCCCGACCCATGCGTCGCGGTGGCGACAGGCGCCGGCGATGGAGATGTGCGGCAGCGAGGCGAGGTTGTGCAGCGCGAAGCCCTTCTCGTGGAGATAAGGGCACAACTGGCCGTAGGTCATCCCCGCCTCGACCGTCACCGTGCTGCGCCTTCGGGTCCAGCGCGACCACCCGATCCATCGGACTTGAGCGAGATGAGGGCATGAATGCTGTCGGCGATGCCGTTGAAGCAATGGCGCGTGCCGAGCACCTTCAGGGAATCGTGCTCCCTGACGAACTTCCGAACCTGTTCGATCGACGTGAGGCGATGCAGGTTGTCCGGTGCTGTAGCGGTAGTTGCCGGCCCAGTTGGTCAGATCGCCGCCCGGGGGGTCCTCGGATCCGCGCCGATGAGCCGGCCCCCGGAAGATCCGCCCAGGTCATGGCCGAGAGCTTGAGAAACGTTCGCTTGTTCATGACGAACCGGTCCTTTGCTCAAATGCGTCAATGATTGGGCCAGCCGACCGCGATCTTCGAGCGATGTGGGACGCTCGCGATGACAAGCACGGGCCGTGCGGACACATGACGCTGGTGCGCCTCCTCCGAGGCTCGCACAATAATTCTCAAGCGATCCTGGATGGCCTTCATCGGCTTGTATGATATCCTTTGGGCCAAGGTTGAGCACGACGATAACCACATGAACAGCCGAGCGGAACGCGGCAATATCTTTCAAGGCTTCCTACTCACCGCCTACACGTTCCTCAATCCGAACCCAAACGCTGCTAATCTGAAGCGATGGATCCCGTTAATTGGCCTCATCGTGTGTGGATACACGACGTTTTCCCGGCACTTCACCCCACGCCACCTGCGCATGCTCGCCGGAGCTTTCTAATCGTCCCGCTGAAGTCACGGTATCTTGACCGTCATCCCGGGGACGGTCGCGCAGGAGGACTCGACGGGGCGCGCCCGCCGCGGGCTCGCAAAGGCCATAGGACGATGAATCTCAACCTCATCACCTCGCTCGACCCGACGGGATACGGCTACGTGGGACGCTTCATCCTGAACGAGCTGACCAGTGCCGGCGTCCAGGTCGCGCTGTTTCCGCTGAGCTACAGCGTGTTCGTGAGCGACGATCCGCAAGACCCGGTCCGCCTGGGCCTCGCGAACGCCGGGCGGTACGACCCGAGCGCGCCGAGCGTCCGGATCGCGCAGGCGCGGATGCTCGCCGAGCATGTCGGCCGCGGCAAGCACGCCGGGTTTCCCATCTTCGAGCTCGATCGATTGGACGCCAGCGAGATTCACCACTTGAAGCAGTTGGACGCGATCCTGGTCTGCTCGAAGTGGGCGGCCGGAGTCGTCGCATCCAGCGGAATCAGCGTCCCGACCGTCGTCGCCCCGCTCGGTGTCGATCGCTCGATCTTTCACGAGGCGATCGGCGAAGCCCGGACTCGGGACGAGCACCGCGAACCCGGCCCAACGATATTCGTGAACAACGGCAAATGGGAATGGCGCAAGGGCCACGACTTCCTGTTGCAGGCGTTTTGCAATGCGTTCACGCCGAGGCGACAACGTCGTGCTGAAGCTATTGAGCCGCAACCACGTCCTCTCGGACCAGGCCAACGACTCGTGGGCGAAAGCTCTTCCTCACTTCGCGTATCGGCACCAAGGTGCAGCTTGTGCCGCGGCTCGCGACCCAGCCCCAGGTCGCGGCTTTGCTCGCGGAATGCGACTGCGGCGTCTTCCCGTCCCGCGCCGAGGGCTGGAACCTCGGGCTGCTCGAGTGCATGTCGGTCGGCCTGAACGTCATCGCCACCGACTACTCGGCCCATACCGAATTCGTCGATCCGGCGAACTGCCGGCTGGTGCACATCGACGAGACCGAGCCGCGCGCACCGGCGAATGGCTCTGGGGCAACGGAAACTGGGCCAAGCTCGGCCCATCCCAGATGGAGCAGATGGTCCATCACCTGCGCGAAGTGCACCGGCTGAAACAGGAGGGTTCCCTGCCCCGCAACGACGCCGGGATCTCGACAGCCAAGCAGTTCACCTGGCGCCGCACTGCCGAAGCCGTGCTGCAGGCTGTGCAATAGCAGCGAATGGGGCGGAAACGCCAAACGCCCCGGTCCCGATTCGAATATGTAACTTGCACCTCACGGCCGGCCGATGAGTGCCAGGAGCGAGTCAAGGTCAACGGGTTTCACGAGGTGGTGGTCGAAGCCCCAGTCCCGGGAGCGGGCCCGGGCCTGCTGCTCTCCGTAGCCCGAGACGGCGATGATCATGGTCCGGCCGAAGCCGTCGCCTCGGAGAGCGCCGCGCGACCTGATACCCGTCCATGCCCGGAAGACCCAGGTCGAGGAGGATGACGTCGGGCCGGCGGGAACGTGCCTCCTCGATGGCCGAGGGTCCGTCGTGCGCCATCCAGACGTCATGGCCCAGCAGCTTGAGGAGTCGGGCCATGCTGGTGGCCGTGTCGACACTGTCATCCACCACAAGGACCCTCGAACCCTTCCCCGCGGCGCCCGCGGCCGGTCGCCCGACCGGATCCCTGACTGCGGCCGCGCTCGGTGGCCAGCGGCAGGGCAACGGTGAATCGGCTCCCCGTTTCGGGGCCCTCGCTCTCTGCAGTCACCGTCCCGCCGTGCATCTCGACCAAGCTCTTGACCAGAGTCAGCCCGATACCCAGGCCCCCTTCGGAGCGGGCAATCGTCCTGTCCCCCTGGGCAAACAGGTCGAAGGCGCGAGCGAGTAGCTCCGGCGACATCCCCGCGCCTTTGTCTTCGACGCAGATCGTCGCGCTTGGGGCCTGTCTCCGTGTGGAGAGTGTGATCCGACTGCTCGACTCGGAGTATTTCGCCGCGTTATTGAGCAGATTGACAATGACCTGCTCGAGCCGCGTCGCGTCTCCTTCGACCAGAAGCGGTTCCGTGGCCAGGTCGAGGACGCGCCGCTGCTTCCGCTCCTCCATCAGGGGTCGGGCCGTTTCGACGGCCGAGTTGATGATGGAAGTGAGCTCGAGTTGCTGCGTGCGAAGCTGGATTTTGCCCCTCGTGATGCGGGAGACGTCCAGCAGGTCGTCGGTCATCCGCGACAGATTCTTCACCTGGGCTTCGATGACTTCCCGGCTCCACTCCTGATGCTCGACCGACGCGCTGCGCTTCGTGAGCTGGACGGCGTTCGAGATTGCGGCGAGGGGGTTCCGGAGCTCGTGGGCGAGCATCGCCAGGAATTCGTCCTTGCGGCGGTCGGCATCCTTGAGTGCGTCCTCCGCAACCCGCCGTTTGGTCACGTCACGAGCCGAGCCGGCCACCTGAACGACGGTCCCGTCCGCGTCGAATACCGGCGCGAGGATGTATTCGTCAGCGCCCGGCGGCGCTGTTGGGGGCGGTGTAAGGGGTCTCGTCAGCGACCGGCTGTCCGGTCGCGAATACGGAGCGGACGTTTGCCAGAACCTGGGAGTTTGTCTCCTCCGGGTAGCCCAGTTCGCGCCATCGTCTTGCCCACGGCTTCACCGCCGGGCAGCCCCCAGAGGTCGAGGAGGGCTTTGTTCGCGTAGAGAAAGCGCTCCTGGGCGTCAAAGGCGAAGACATAGTCCCGCACCGCCGAGAGCGTGGCGTCGAACTGGCGAGCCTGTAACTCGACCCGCGAACGGGCCGCGGCGAGCTCCGCTTCCGCAAGCTTCCGCTCGGTGATGTCGTTGAAGACGATGCCGACGCGCCGGAGCTCGGCGGGGCCGATGCGAAATGCACACGCGTCGTACCAGCGGCGGAGCACCGCGGCCTGCTTCTCGAAGCGGATTGTTTCGCCCGTGAGCGCAACGCGGCCGTACGTGTCGAACCAGTGCTGTTCGTGCGCCGGCGCGAGCTGTCGCATCAGCTTTCCCTTGGCGTCGGTAAGGCCGGTCTGCTGCGCGAACGCGGGATTGATCTCGATGAAGCGATAATCAGTGGGGCAGCTCTGCTCGTCGAAAATGACTTCGACCACGCAGAAGCCTTCATCCATCGACTCGAACAGCATGCGGAAGCGGTAGTCCGACTCTTCCACGGCCCTCGCAGCCTCGCGGCGCACGCGGGCCAGCTGCAGTTGCGCTGCCACATGCGCAAGAGCTCGCGGGCGCTGAACGGTTTGATGAGATAGTCGTCGGCTCCGGCCTTCAGTCCTTCGACGCGGGCCTCCTCGCCGGCGCGGGCCGAGAGCATGATGACCGGCAGCGTACTCGTCCGCTTATCGGCCCGAAGCTCGCGCAGCAGGCCGAATCCGTCAAGCCCCGGCATCATCACGTCGGCCAGCACGAGATCGGGCAGGCTCTGCCTCGCCGCGCAGAGCGCCGCCAGCCCGTCGGGCGTCGCTTCCACGTCGTAGCCGGCCTGCGCAAGCAATCGGCTTACGTACTCACGCATATCGGCATTATCATCGACGACCAGGACTCGCCGACCTGCCGCACTGTCGGCCTGCGGCAGGCCGGAAGAGCCGTCGTCCCCGATCGCTTCCAATCCCTGGCTCGGCAACAGGTCCTCGAGCGGGACCGCGGACATTTCACGCGGCGACCACCGCAAGGCCTCCTGAACGTAAGCCTCCGCGCCCGGAGCCGTCGTCGCGAGAGTGCGATCGGCTCCAATGCGGTCGGCGGGCAGGTGCGCCTTCCCCATCGGAATCGAGACGGTGAACCGGCTGCCGTGATTGAGCGCGCTTCCACGCGCACGGCAGCCGCCGTGCAGCTTGACCAGCTCAGCAACGAGCGCGAGACCGATTCCGCTGCCCTCATAGGATCGCCCGCGCACGCCTTTGATGCGGTTGAAACGCTCGAACAATCGGGGGATCTCATCCGCGGGTATGCCGGTCCCTGTGTCTCGCACCGTGAGCTCGACGAGGTGATCCAGCTCGCGCAGCGAGACCTCGATCTCTCCTTCAAACGTGAACTTGAACGCGTTGGAGATCAGATTGAGGACGATCTTCTCCCACATCTCACGATCGACGTAGACCGTCTCCGAGACGGGAGGGCAGTCGACCTTCAGTTTCACGTCGGCTCGCTCGACCGCAGAGCGGAATACGCTGGCGAGCTCTGCGGTCAATAGGGCGAGATCGGTGGGCTCGTAAGAAGCCTCGATGCGGCCGGCTTCGATCCGCGAAAAGTCGAGCAGCGTGTTGACGAGCTTCAGCAGCCGCAACGAATTGCGATGCGCGAGCTGCAGGCGCTCGCGGTTGACGTCGGATAAACCCTCCGGCTCTGCCATCGCATCTTCCAGCGGCCCTGTCATCAATGTCAGCGGCGTGCGAAATTCGTGGCTGACATTGGCAAAGAACTGCGTTTTCAGCTCATCGAGCTTCGCCAGTGCCTCGCGCTCGCGCGCGATCTCGCGCTCATGCGCCTTCTTTTCGGTGATGTCGCGCCCCTCGGCTGTGATGAACACGACCCTGCCTTGCTCATCCTTGACCGGGCACAGCGAGGCGTCGATGACGATCGTCTCCTTGCCTCCGGCGCGACCGTAGATCTCCGTGTCCCATCGCACAAATTCGCCTTCGGAGGCGCCGCCGGATCGAGTCTTTGACAGTCGCCCTGATCTCGTCCGAGACTTGCCACCAGAAGGTCGTCCAGAATGGCTTTCCCTCGACCTCGGAGAGCGTGATCCCCACGGCATCGAGCGCCACGTGATTGATTTCCAGCACCGTGCCGTCTGCGTCGAGAAGGCCGACGAACTGGACCATGGAGTCGAGCGTGATTCGCGCGATTTTTTGCCTGTACTGCTCACGGGTGTCGCTGGCTAATCGCGCGGTCCCCCGGACGTTGACGTACTTGCCGGACGTGGACCGATTGGCCGTCATCCGAGCCTGCTCTCTGGATGGACCTCGACGATGTCGGTGCGTCGGTCGACGAGCGCGGCCTGAATCCACGGCCAACGGCCCGCGGAAACATTGACCCCGACCCGCTTCGCACCCAGTATCACTATGGGCAGGCAAGTCAAGAAGGGGGTGAGGCAATTCTGCCCCATCGCGGCGACCCGAGCCGTGAATGCGCACCGCCGTGAGTAGTAATGGGATCGTCGTTTGAGCACATGGCCGTTCTCATGGTTGACGACCTCCCTGATTTGCCGGCCTTACCGTCAGTTCGACTTTGCCGTGCTGGGTTGCTGGATCTTGATCTCCTCGAGGGTCGTGGCGCAGAGGAAGTCATCGAAATAGATGGTGTCGACCGATTTGCTGTGCGGGTCGCGATGAATTCCCGGCTGGGAAAAGTAGACGGTCTGCGGCCCCTTTGTCTGTACCTTCTTATCCAGGACCATCACGCCGTCCCACCAGAGCCTGACATTCCCCTTGGCCGGATCTTCCGACCAGTGAATGTGCATGCCCAGCTGATGCCACTGACCGATCGTGAAATCCTTCTCCCAATGCACGCCCTTTCGGCCCAGATTGCCGGTGCCGTATTTGACGAGCGCACCCCCTCCTTGGGCTCGACCCACCACGTCATCACGTTGTTGTAACGCGGCGGCGGGCCGCCTTCCCAGTAGAAGAAATTGTCGCGGTCCTTCGGGGCGTCCTTCATGTACATGTAAAACGAGACAAACGTGTCGGACCCCTCCTTGACCGTGACCTTCGGTCCATCGGCCTGAACCCGCAGTTGCCGTTTGTTGAAGACGTTGTCTTCGTGGATCGTGAATCGGCCGGCGTACTTGCCGGAGTGAACGATGTCGGTGACGACCTCGATATGTCCGGGTTTGATATTCTTGCTCCTGCCGCGAAATTGACTGAAGTCGCCGGTTTCGAAGTCGGCCTTGAAGAGAATCTCTGCCGCCGCGGGCTCGCGCCAGAAAAACGCGCCTGACAGCAGAATGACAAACGCCAAACAGCCGTATCGGGTTACTCGTGTCATTGGCGACCTTTCCATTGGGTTTGCGCGGAGTGGATCAGGATCGAGCCCGTGGGGGAAACGGCCTGATTGCTACCTGTTTACAGAATAACCTTACCGGCGCCCGCCGGCACGTCCTCGTACACTTGCCGGCGCCTCGGCCTTCGACTGTTCCCGCACACCGGCCCGCAACTGGGTGTCCGATCGCAACGCCCGGAAAGTCGCGCCTAAGTGCCGGATAGACCTCGTCGTCCTCGGACTTGAAGATGATCTCTCGGAGGCTCGCAACGGTGTTCAACTCACCGAGGCGAGCCGCGCTCACCTGCGGTTGGTCGCACAACTCGAGCTCGCGGAGGGCACAGAGCGCGAGCACCGACCGATCACCGATCTTTACAATGTCGAACGCTGGCCCACTCACGCTTCGGGTCACGGATTCTCGCATCGCACGAGCTGCCCTGAAGCGACGTCGTGGTTCGCTTTGCAGGGTACCGGACTCGAGAAGAATGGTCGTCTCGGACGCGAAGGGATGAACGGCGTCACCGCGGGCCGTTGACCGCGGGCGGCGGCACGACCCAGAGCGCAGTCCCAGAGACTGACGGTGAAATCGTGGCTGGCTGTCGCCATCATCTTGCCGTCCGGCGAGAACGTGATCGCTCGAATATTGGTGGTGTGGGCCTCGATCGTGCCCAGAACGTTGCCGCTCGCCACGTCCCAGAGCCGCAGCGCATCCGATCTCGGTTCCGGCCACCAAGTACTTGCCATCGGCAGTGAACGCGAGGGCGAGAATTCCCCCGCCGGGGCCGCCGAGGGCATGGAGACGCGCTCCAGTCGCGGCGTCCCAGACATTCACAATCCCGTCCCAGCCGGCGGTGACGTACAGCTTGCCGTCGGGCGAGAACCGCACGGCCTCGATCGCGTGCCTGTTGCCCGGGATGATCCGTTTCCGTTCTCCAGTCGCCATGTCCCACAAGTAGGCCTTCGGCTCGTTGGCACCGGTCAACAGCGTCCGTTCGTCGGGCGAGACGTCGAGCGTATACACGTAATTGGTGTCGACAACCATCGTCGTCTTGACCTTGTTCGTGGCGAGATCCCACACGTTCGCCCTCTTGTCCTTGCCGCACGTGACCAGGCTCCGGCTCATGCGGGTGAACTTCAGGCACTGCACGCCGCCGGCATGAGCGAAGAGTGCGCTCTGGACTTTGCCCGTGGCCGCATCGCGGATCCGGACCATCCCGTCGTATTCGGCGGTCGCCAGGAGCTTGCCGGTTGGATCAATTGCGACCCAGCGAATCCCGTGAGGCTCCCGGGCCAGAAATGTCTGAATCGGTTTCCCGGTCGTCAGGTCATACCCGCGCAGCTCGCCGAACACCGCGCCTCGATTGCCCGCGCAGGTCACGAGCGACTTGCCGTCGGGAGCGAACGCCGCGCACCACACGACGTCCTTGTGATCTCTCAAGATGAATCGCGGCTTCGCCGGAAGCGCTCCGGGCGACTTCTCGATCACTTGCCCCGAAACGATTGTGACGCCAACGAAGGCCACGACCACGACGCCCAGCCAGGTACTCCGCGACTTCATGGCAAGCGCCTCCTGAGCGGCAACTCGAAGAGCCGGAAGCCAGCGGCCGACAGTTTACGATTCAAGTCGCATGACTACAACTATCGTCGCCGGACACGCGTTGTCAACGAAATTCTTCTGAACTTTGTCCGAGTCTGGCTGCGAGTCTTCATGGGCTCTCGTGGTCGCTTCGCCGCGAAATCGTCCCCGCGAACCGGCGCACCATGCAACTATGCGGCTCGGCCAACCGCGGCTGATGAATAGCGAAACTCCATTGTGAACTGCATTCATTGATGCTAATGTGCCAGCGACGATGGAGCATGGAACCAACCCTGCCCTGCAGAATCCGCGAAGAATGAAAGCATTCGGGTTTCACGTGCGCCGTTGCCTGAGGCCAGACTATGCGAGCATTACTGTCACTGTCACTCGCGGGATGCCTTTGTCTCCTTGGACCGTCGGCCGCGCGCGAAGGTCGAAAGCAGGAATCCGCTCGTCAAGGGCTGCCCTCGGGCAGAGCCGTTGATAAAGGGCGATCCGATCGCGTCAAAAAAAAAACGCCGTGCCGGGTGGACGAGGGAAGTTCGTCCCGCCGGCGGGCAAATGCCTTCTGATTATCGGCCAAGACCAGAAGGGCATCGACGACTACGCCGTAGCGATTGGAAGGTCATTCGCCGGTGTCATGACCTATTTGGACGCCCGTGATACGGACAGACTGGGCGAATTCGAGAGGCTTCGGAAACGGTACCCGCAGGCTGTTTTCCAGGTGGGTCTCAACATCGTCGACGACCTGGAAGCCATTGACCGAGGCGAGCGCGACGTGAACCTGAAAGAAATTGCCGGAATCTTCAGAAAAAGTGCCAGGCCGGTGTACTTGCGAATCGGTTATGAGTTCGACTTTCCTGGAAACCGCTACGACCCCGCTGCCTACGTTAAGGCCTTCCGCAGAATTCGCGACCTGTTTGTGGAGGCGAAAGTGCGGAACGTCGCCTACGTATGGCACTCTTATGGCTTCGGCGTCACTGAGGAGATTTCGGTTTGGTACCCCGGGGACGACTATGTGGACTGGTTTGGAGTATCGTTCTTCGGCGGTGACACAGAGGGTATGGCCAAGATGGCTGAATTCGCTCAGCGGCGAAATAAACCACTCATGATTGCCGAGGCAACTCCAAGGGGGATTGGCGTGACCAAAGGTGAAGAGTCCTGGCGTCGCTGGTTCGCCCCGTGTTTTGATTTTATAGCCCGGCACGACGTCCGAGCCTTCTGCTACATCAACTGGGACTGGGAGTCGATTCCCATGTTCCGCGGACAAGGCTGGGGTGATACGCGCATCCAGGTCAATGACTACGTAAAATCAGCGTGGCTCAAGGAGACAAAAAACCCTCGATACCTCGTCTCCGGCCCTTCACTGGATCAGTTGCTGGGCCATGAGCCCTGAGCCGACTGGCGACAGCGTCAGGCAGCCAACTTCCGCGTCGAGAAGCGACGCCGGCCACTGTCGGACGGCTATTTTCCGACTCGAGGGACACGCTGTCACACGCCTGTTGACCTGACGGATCGTTGAAGCAGGGGCCGTCAGAGAGGGGCAGTGTCACATGCCAGCCTCCCAATTCGAGAAGCCGGAGGCCATGCAGCTGACCCGCGCAGTTCACCGTCCGGCGGCTGATGATCGCGATTGCCGTCGTCAGTCTCTCGCTCGGGGTTCTCGTGCACCGCGAGCGAACGATAGAAAGGCTCGATCGGATGGTGATCGACCAGGAGATCACCGTGAGCTCCGCGGAGGCCAATCTGGGGAACGCCATGCTCGCTCGCGAGGCCGCCGAGGACTCCCTCGGCCAGTACACGAAGCAGCACGACGGGCCGCGCTCGAAGGTTTTGCCGGACGTTGCGGCCCAAGCGGCGCTAAGGACGGATCAAGTGCGCCTGCTCGCGAACTACGAGACGGAACAGGCCAATGCGGAGAAAGCGTTTGCACAAATCATCGAGCGGCTCGATCAAGGAACCTACGCCGCCGCGCTCGCCGCGCCGATCGCCGCCCAGACCGTCATCAGACATTACAGCCAGACGCTCGAGCGACAGGTCGCGGCGACCCAAGCGAGCAAGGTCGCCGGAGCCCAGGGTCCGCTTGACGAGACTTGCATCCGCGTCGAGGAGAGCGTCGAGAAAACCCGGGGGCAGGAACGGCTCAAAAAGATGATACTGGACTACGAGAAGGCTTATCTGAAATGCCTCAAGCAATCGCGTGCCAATGTATGGTGGTAGCGCTTTCAATCGATCGAGCATAGCCGAGCGCACGATCCGGCTGTTGGCGGCGTTTTCCGAGCACCGGATTGGAAGCGTGCGCGGGCGATACGTGATATCGGCTACCGGAATCGCGCGGTGCGGATGGCGCGTCGTGAAAGACGGTGCGCACGATCTTCTGCCCCTGAACACCGAAAAGCCTCATGGGCCGCCGGCATTCAGGGCGCTGGACCAAGGCGCCGACCCATCGGAACGCGACGGCGGCGCACGTCGGGCGACGAACTTCGACGTCAGCTCAACAGGCGATCGACCTTGGGAAGCAGCGCGGCGAAGTCGATCTTGTGATGGCACGCCTCGCGGGCGGCGACGAGGTCGGCGTCCTTCCAGTCGCGCTCCTCGGCGGCCAGCTCGGCGTACGACTCGCGGGCGACGCCGCGCATGCCGTGCGACTCGTAGTAGGTGTAGAACCGGGCGAGGTCGCCGAGCCTGGCCTTGGTGCCGCCGGCGAGCGAGCAGCGGCCGTCGCAGCCGGGGCACATCGTCGGGTTGGAGGCCAGGACGGCGTCGCGAAGCTCGTCGATCTCCGCCTGCTTGAGCGGCTCGAACCGCCGGGCGGCGTCGGCGTTCTCGCGGATCTGCTCGGTGTTCCGCAGGGTCACGCACGAGGCCGAGAATCGCTCGTCGGTCCAGATCGCCTGGAGCAGGCCCTGGGCGGGGGTCAGCCCCTTGGCCTTGATCGACGGGACGTGCTCGCGCGGTGAACTGGGTCTGGCCGGCGAGCTGCTTCATCGAAACCAGGCCGATGTTCTTCGCGTGGCAGGCGTCGAGGGCCTTGTTGAGCGGGGCGTTCTTGTCGAGCCAGGGGGTGTACTTGAGCATGATCACGTCGATGAACCCGCCCTCGGCGGCGTTCTGGATCTGCTCGGCGATCATCGCGTCGTGGGTCGAGAAGCCGACGAACTTGACCTTGCCGGTCTTCTTGAGGGCCTCGGCGGCTTCCTTCAGCTCCTTGCTCTTGGGCCAGTCGGTCTGGGCGGTGCTGAGGCCGTGGAAGAAGAGGAGGTCGATGTAGTCGGTCTTGAGGGCGGCGAGCCGCTGGTCGAGCTTCTTGAGCATGTCGGACTGGCGTCTGCACATGGCTCTTGGTCGCCAGGAAGATCGATCTTGCGGACCTCCGGCATGGCCGTCAGCCACTCGCCGATGACCTTCTCGGAATTCTTGTAGCCTTCGGCGGTGTCGAAGTAGCGGACGCCCTCGCGGTAGGCGGAGCGGAGCAAGCCGGTTGAGCCCGGCGGGCTCGCCGACGGTCCCGTGGTTGAGCAGAGTCACCTCGACGCCCGTCTTGCCCAGCATCCGCTTCGGCAGGACCGGCTTGTCTGTTCCCGGCTCTGGGCTCCTGCGCCGCCGCGTTGCCGGCGACCAGACCGGTGCGTCGCCGCCGTCGCCGCCACGCCCGCCTGGAGGAACACCCGGCGATCCATGGGATTGGAATGCGGTTCGTTCATCTCTCGGTTCTCCTCGACTCCGGGAACGAAAATTGACAAGAAACCCGTCTCCCTCTGCGAAACTGGGAGAACCGCGATCTTAAACAATTAAAGCGTGAATTTCACCACTGACTCGCTCCGATTCGTCCGATGACGCTTTCTCTCTCGATCGCGCAGGTTCTCGATTCAGGAAGCTTGCTGAATTCAGGCTGCCTGGTCCACGGAGAGCGCCGTTGCTCGAGGTTTTCTGGCATCTGGATCCGCGCTGCGGCAGGGAATCGGCATCAGCCGGAAGTGACATCTCAGACCTCCAGCTCGCGGTTCCGAGCCCGGAACCCAGGCTGGACGGCAGCCCTCGAAATGATTTTCAGATCGTCATGAAAGAATGCCGCGATTTGGCACAAAGTGGCAACTTTTGGGTCGTGGTTTTGGTGCCATTTTGGCACTGACCGAAAGTGTCGCAAAGCCTGGTTTCGTAGGGCTGGGAAGCAGCCAACGCCGCTGCGGCGCGGTGTGCCATTTCGCCCTCGTTGTGCCACCGGCAATTTCGGCATACCTGGACCCTCAAAGTCGGGTTTGTCGCCGCGCTCCCTTCAGCTCCGTCGGGCGATTTCCCCCCCGCCCGCGAAGGGGGGCCCGGGGATGGTCGGTTGCAACCAACGACATCGTGCGGGGGCCGCTTGGGCGATCGGCTCGCCGGCACGAATAAGACACAGGGCACGAGCCGCCGTCGGAGCTGAGCCGCCGCAGGAGGCTGGAGTGGACCATGTAATTGAGCACGTCGGACGCGGCCTCGTCGTGATCGTCGCCAGTCGCTGCCTGCATGTCGACTCCCTCCGCGCCGGCGAGGCAGGTTGCCTGGCCACGGGGAGCCTCCCGAAGCCGGCAGTCCGGCTCGATCATCGCAGTCGCCGATATGGTCCCCACAGGATTCAAGAGGAAGACCTTCAACCACGGAAGGCGCGGAACGACACGGAACCGGACCGCGTTCTGCATGCCGAAGAGAAAAACGGCCTCGCTGGGTCATTGTTGAAGTTGATTCATCCTTTCCGTGCGGTTCCGCGTTTTCAGTGGTTAGAATTCTTGGTCCCGATCGACATGCGGCTCGCCTGCGACAGCATCACGTGGCGCCGCACTCGCCGGCCTGATTACCAGAGGTCGCGTGCGCACAATGAGCGCGTCAACGATCGCGGCGCCGCACATCGACCTTGCAGAATCGACGATGACGTCTCCGATCGCCGGCGGTCCGCTCATCACGACCGCGATATTTCGGCGGAAGCAACTCTACCTCCGCCGGGTTCGTCAGGCGTCGAGCCCGGCTTGTCAAGTCCCGGATCGACCGCGGAATTCGCCGCAACTCGAACGGGCTCTTGGATTTTTATGATGATCACGTTTTCACTCGGTTTGGCTTCGCTCGTCTGACTGTCGCGGTCGGCGCTTCTGCCCGACGAGAATCGGCAACGGGCTCGGGTGACAGCTCGCGGCGTCCCCGCCGGTCAGCCGGCACGGCCGGCGATCAGTTGGAATCCTCCCGCGATCGTCCCACCGCTTCCGCTGGCTTTGCTCCCCGCTTGTCAAGTCCCGGAGCGGCCGCGGATTTCGCCGCAATTCGCTCGCGCTCTTGGTTTTGCGTTGTGATCATGTTCTCACTGAGCTTGGCTTCGCTCGTCTGACTTTGACGTTGCGGGTCCCTCGCCGGAGCGGAGTACGCGTCCCAACGACGGAACCGCCATGATCGAGGATGCACGAGGTTTTTCCGATTTTTTGGATTCCGCCGGAGAAGGCATGCCGGGAGGATTCTCACCGGGACGCTGGATTTGCGGATTGCAACGACCACGCGGTCGCAAGCTGAGAGACCTGGACTTTCACTGTTCACGTCCGGGATCAAGCCCGCTCGCAATGTCTGTCGACGTCGTCAATCACGGCACGCGGCTCACAACTCGCGATGCTTCGCCGTCGCGGTCTCGCAAATCGGGCTCATCCTTGAACGTGCCTCGGTCGGTTGGCAAACTTCGCGCACCAGCCGCCGGCAACCGCCGCGGTGAGCCCGGATGACAAAGTGCGCAGTCGTAGCTCTGAGCGCATGGCGCCTATAAGACACTATAGGACGGTTTCGGTTTTTGGTGATCGGCCGCGTCCTCCGGATCGGCGCATGCTCAACGAGCTTGCGAGTTTATCCTCCGACAAATATTCCTTGCGTCGACACCATCGTTCCGGAAATCAGCGTCATTTAACCGCTCGTTATCGCCTCACTGCGCAGAGTATTGGCTGATGAGCAGTGACGTCTCAAACGTCCCGAAAACGCCCCGTCGCCAGTTACTCGCTGTGGCTTTTCAGCCAGCTCCGATGACTCCATTCGAGGTGGCTCAACTGGGTAAGCCGTACGTCCTTGGGGGCGCAGACACCAGCCTAGAATTCTGGCTTCCACGCGTGAGCCGACCGGCGGGTAGTCGGCTGGAAACTGGATGCTGCGCTGCGACTCTTCCTCGTTGACCTTGAAGTGGATGATCTCCAGCAGGGCCGGCACGTCGGGCAATTCGTCAATCGCGACGAATACACCAAAAACCTGGCAGCTGACAACGACGCCGCTCACTGGAGTTCCCGGCGGGTATTTCGCGATCAACACATCCCACTCTTCTTGTGTGAATTCCACGCGTTCGCCTCCGCCGCTGAGCAATGATTGCGGCCAAGGCTGATTATACGTCAAGCTCGCCGCCGCGATCGTCGCATTCACCACGGAACCGGCCAAGTAACTCGCGGAGAATGGAATTCGCCTGAATCGCCCTCGGCGCGACGGCCGATCTCGACCCGGCTGGAAACGAGCGATGTGAGGTTGCTTGAGGAGAATCTGAGGCGCAGCGCAAAAACGCGGTCTTCAGCCAGACCCGCCTGCAGAAGTGAAAACCCTCGGTCGCGTCGCGGGCCTGCCTCGCGACGACCGGCGGCGTGCTTCCCACGGATGTCCCCGAAACGGAAAACGGCCGCCCGCCGGCGGAGAGCCGGCTTGGCGGCCGATAAGGCGTTACCTGGCTTCGCGTCAGTCCGCAAGGTCGTCGTCGCAGGTTTCCGGGACGTCTCGTGCGCGGCGGATCTGTGCGGTACGTTCATACGAGTCCTTGACCGCATCTCGTACGCGTGGCCACCCCATCTGAGGGGGTCCTTCGTTCGGTTGGGCCAGTCGCTTTCCAGTTCGCCTTCGATTGTCTCGAAGTCGTCCGTCCCGTACCGGGACTCGGCTTCCGCCCCGTACCTGTACGCTGGCTGGTACTTCTCGAACGTGTCTCCCTGCCGGACATACGGTCGAGTCGCGAAATTCTCTCGTAGCCAGTGATCGTCGGTCGTCGGATCGATCATTTCGCCGACGCGCTTTCCGGCGTACCCGCCCGCGATGGCGCCGACGGCCGCGCCGATGGCGGCCCCGACAGGGCCGGTGACGGCACCAGCGGCCAGGCCGCTCGCCGCGCCCAAGGCCGCGGCCCCGATGCCCGTCTCGATCGGATGCGAGCCGGGTGCATCAGTGATCGGATCGGCGTTGCGCCGGCCCTTGGGCGGAAGATCGACTTTCTTTTGCGGATTGACGTTGGCTGACATGTGGCCTCCCAGCATCATGGGGTCTATCAATGGATCCGTCCGGCAACAACTGCCGGTCCGGTGGACTCGCCATGATTCCAAGCAAACCGCTTGCCAATGAATGACCGTCTCGACAGTTTGTCCGGCTCGACCCTCTTCGCGGGATTTCGCTGGTCGAGCTCCACGAATCCCGACTCCTGGCATCTCAGCGAGCACCAATTCAAGAGGAAGATCGCCCGAATCGCGCCTTGGTCGGATCCCGTCGATCGGCACCTTGAAACGGCAACATCCAGCCTGGATATTCCGGCGGCAGGGCACTGACCTCGTCGAGCTGCTTTATCTCGTCCTGACTCAGCTTGAGTTCCACGGCGGCCAGGTTGTCGGCGAGCTGATCCAGCCGTTTGGCCCCGATGATGACCGATGTGACGACCGGCTTGGCAAGCAGCCAGGCGAGAGAGATCCTGGCCGCACTGCAGCGGTGCGCTTGCGCGATCGGTGCGATCACGTCGAGGATCCTCCAGGTCCGCTCCTTGTCCACGAGGGGGAAGTCGAATTCCGTGCGCCGCGAATCCGCGGGCTTCTGATTCGTCCGGCTGAACTTGCCGGAAAGCAAGCCGCCGGCCAGCGGGCTCCAGACGAGCAGGCCGACCTTCTCGGATTCCATCAGGGGGACGATTTCCCGTTCGAGATCCCGGCCGGCGATCGAATAGTAAGCCTGGATCGTCTCGAATCGGGCCAGGTTCTTGAACTCGGAGATGCCCAGGGCCTTGGCGATCTTCCACGCGTGCCAGTTGGAGCAGCCGATGTAGCGGACCTTTCCTTGCTGCACGAGGGTGTCGAGGGCGCGGAGTGTCTCGTCGACGGGGGTCACGGAATCGTTGGCATGGATCTGGTACAGGTCGATGTGGTCGGTCTGTAGCCGGCGGAGACTGGCCTCCACGCCGTCCATGATGTGTCCGCGCGAGGCCCCGATGTCGTTGCGCCCGGGGCCGACGCGCCCGTAGACCTTCGTCGCAATCACGACGTCCGTGCGCGCGACCTTGAGGTTCTTGAGCGACTGCCCGAGGATCTTCTCGCTTTCACCCTCGGTATACACGTCCGCCGTATCAATGAAGTTGATGCCGCCGTCGATCGACGTCTTGACCAGCGTGTCGGCCTCGGCCTGCCCCTGAGCGCCGATGGCCTTGAAGATGCCCCGGCCGTCCCCGAAGGTCATCGTTCCAAAGCAGAGTTTTGAAACGAGGAGTCCGGTATTGCCGAGCGTCGTGTATTCCATGCTATTTCCCCCATGAAAGCGAGTGCTGGTAAGCCGGTAATGCGCCCGCCACGCCGCGTCGGAAGCGCAATGGGCCGCGCTGTCACAATAGCATGCCGCCGGAAGCTTCGATTCGTTGGCCGTTCACCCAGCGCCCGGCATCCGAGCACAGGAACGCCACCACGCCGCCGATATCATCTGGCACGCCCACGCGGCCCAGCGCAATGTTGGCCGCGAAGAAATCCGGCGCCCGGATGCGAGAGCGCCTCGCGGGTGAAGTCGGTCTCGATCACGCCGGGCGCAACGACGTTGACGCCGATCTTGCGCGGGCCAAGCTCCTTGGCAAGGTAGCGCGTCAGGACTTCGATCGCGCCCTTCATGGCGCCGTACGCCGAGTAACCGGGAATGGCAAACCGCGCCAGGCCGCTGGAGATGTTGACGATCCGCCCGGAGTCGGCAATCAAGGGAAGCAAGGTCTGGGTCAGGAAGTAGACTCCCTTGAAATGGACGTTCATCAGGCTGTCAAACGCTTCCTCCGTCGTCAGCGCGAAAGGCGCCATGCGGTCGATGCCCGCGTTATTCACCAGAGCGTTGAAGGTGGTTCGCTGCCAGTGCGACTGCAAGGTTTGAACGAGAACATCGCGGAACGCCGGGAACTCGCCGACCTCGCCCACATCAAGCTTCAGCGCTGCGGCGCGGCGGCCGGCCGCCGCGATCTCGGCGACGACCCCCTCGCCCTCCTCCCGCTGGCTGCGGTAGGTGATTACGACGTCGAAGCCATCGCGTGCCAGATGCAGGGCGATATTCTTGCCCAGGCCCCGGCTGCCTCCGGTGACGAGGGCGACGCGAGTGTCGTTCGAAGACTCGTGCGATTTCATCGTCCTTTCCTCCACCTCTGGTACGGCCGCCGCGTGCGCGACAATCGCGCTATTCCGCTTCCCGGTGCCGCGCACCGTGTCGAGACGTCACTATAAAACTCCAGTCCGGACGCGAAAACAATGCCGGAAAATCGAATATTCTTGCCCGAACCTGCTACGGTCAAGAGCATGAAGCGTCACAGTTCAGCCGGGAATTCAGGCGTTGCTTTGGCGTGTCTCCCACGAGCAAACAACCCTCGTGCGCAGAATGCTGGGGGTCGATGGCCCATCGGTTTTCCGAATCGAGTGAGAATTCCCGGTGGGCACGCTCCGGCGGTGCCGCCGTGAGGCTGAATTCGATCGGAGGTTGTTCACGCGACGAGCATTCGAATCGCGGTTTCCATGATCCAGCGTGCCGTCGGCTTCGGCACAAGATCAGGTCGCGCCACCGATACAACCGGCCCAAAGCTCACATCCCGACGATCGTGGATCAAGGAATGACTTGACGCGACGAGACTTGCATGCCGATTCGACTTTGCAGGAACGTAGTACGGCCCTCGACATGGAGCGTCCCAATGACCCGACTGATCATCGCCGCACTGGCCATTCTGGCTTCGACGGGTTGTAGCGTGCTCAAGCGGGTCGATATGACGATCGAGCGTCTCGATACCGCGAATCACCTGCTATCGACGACCAACGAACAGATCGCCACCATGAGTCAGCAGATGGCCGCGACGCAGAACTTGCTCGTCGAGTCAAATCGTCTGGTCGTTGACTCCAATCGCCAGCTGGCAGCGAGCATCAGCAAGGTCGTCCAGTCCAACAGCAAAATGGACACGTCAAATGAGAACATGACGAAGACCAACGACAACATGACGAAGACCCTTGCTGGAATGGCCGAGACCAACAAGGGCGTTGCGGAGCAACGCGTTGATGACCGAGATGAATGAGAAGATGGGAATCATGATTCAGGCGCTCCAGAAGCTTCCGGGGTTGAAGAAAGACTGAAGCGGATCGCCCTCCAACTGATCCTCTCCTGCGATGTCTGCCGTCGGCTGGGCCCTGCCGACTGACGAATCAGCTCAGCTAGCCGACGCCTCGAGCACGCGTGCGTGCAGAGCCCGAACCCATGATCTCACGATGGCCGGCACGCCGGTGCCATCACGTGCCGCAGAGCGCCAATGCCTCCGCAAGGGCGACGCGGCGCGGAGCCAGGACACAGATCGGTCGCGAGCGGCGCGCCTCTCGGGACATCACGCCTGCGCTTGAACTGGCGGTCGCTTCCGGATGCTGGTTCCGGAGATCAGTATGTATCCGAGGAGATGATCTCCCCGCGGCCTCGGGTGCCCATGAACCACCAAGTCTGGAGGTTGACGGTGTTTTTGATGAAGTGGACCGAGCCGTCCATGAACGAAACGTTGACGCCGCCCGGGTGATTGCTCGTGGGATTCATCGCGCCGTCGCCCTCCTGGCAGACGAAGGTGTCGGTGTTGTAAACAATGATCGGCGCAGAGTTAGGGGGAAGGAGATGTGCGTAGACATGCTTCTCCCAGGTGTCGGTGTATGCCCAGGTCAGTCCCTTGAAGTAGCTCCAGGGAGGCCAGTTGATCGGCCCGGCGAGACCGTCCTGCACGACCGCAAGGGCAGACACATCGATCGCTTCGACAAGTTTCGAGCTTGTGTAGTTGAGGTTGCGCCTGCGGTCGGCGCTGTTTCCCGAGCCGTCGTTGGTAAGCGACTCACTCACCGCGGCGGTATTGGAAAGCCCATCGGTGATGCTCGCCAGGCTGACGGTGATGTTGGTATTGAGGTCCCTGCCGGCCTGGAGGCACCACCACTGACCAAGATACATTTTCGACATCGAGAGAATCCCGGTCAGCGGCGGCATGTTGCCGTTGGTCTTCGGGTCGCCCGGCAGCAGGATGTTCCGTGGATGTCCAGTATTCGCCACGTAGTTGAAGTTGCCGGGCTGATAGTCGATATATGGATAGCCAGAACACGTGTTGATCACGCCGTCCGACGGACACAGAAGAGTCGAGATCGACGCCTTGTTCACTGTGTAATCGGTGGGGTTCGGGCCGAAGAACGTACCCGAGTACGTCCACTCTTCGGTGTAAATGAGATTCATCGCGTTGTACATCGTCGTCTGCTCGATGAAGGGCGCAATGGCGGCTAGCCATGAGTGGCAGCCGGCATTGCCGTTGGCCCCCGTATTTTCGGTGGCGTAACGATACTCGTGCAACGGTGTGGCAGCGTTGATATCCACGTAGTTCGCGATCGCCAGCGTGATCTGCTTGAGATTGTTGGTGCACTGGGCGCACCTGGCCGCTTCGCGCGCGGCCTGCACGGCCGGCAAGAGCAGCGCAATCAAAACGGCGATGATCGCGATCACAACCAGGAGTTCGATCAAAGTGAAGCCCGAACGTTGGTCCGAATGAGACGGTCGGATGATCATGGCGCAGCCCTCATCGTCAAATAACGTCGAACATCTTCAAGTCTCGAGGCTCATTCATCCCTGAATCGATTTGTTTAACTATTGATGGATGCCGGCCGGCGATGGGCAAGAGCAAGGCGATATCCAGATACCCTGCCCGGCCATCGTGTCTGCCGACCGCGACGAATTCATGATACGTGAACAAGATTGTGATGCAAGTTCCATGCAAGCGATTGAATAACTGTGCAACAAATGGTGGATCGGCGCGTTCTTCAGGACCCGCGACCTGGGCTCGCAGTTCCGCTCGGGGGACGGCGGCGAGCCGGTCCATCTGCGCAGAGGTTGAAAAGACTGTTGCCCGATCGACGCAAACAGCCGGTGAAAACGAATCGTGATGGGGCGACTGTTCCGAGGAAGCGGATTCGGCAGGAGTCCGGTTACTACTGCACTCGCCGGTCACTGGCCGGTCAGGTCCTGGAATGCGGTGATCTCGACGATCGAATTCCCGTCACGGATGTGCTTCTCGCCGTGAAAACGATCCGAATCGGGTAACCGAGCTTTGGGTGATAAGTCGCCTCGATCTTCGCGTAACGGCCGCTCTCGGAGCATTCGTCAATGTTCGCGAATAGCTCGTCGATGGTCGCACGAGGCGGGTCGAGGTGCCCTAGCGGAGTGACGGATTTCACGACGCCCCCACGCACTTCGATCCGGCCCGCGTCCTCACCGAAGCTCAGGGCGCGAAGGGACGGATCTCGAAGGCATAATCGCGCACGGCGCTCTGCTTCCAGCGCTCCTTGGCCGCGGTCAGCGCCGCGGTCTGATCAGAGGTCAGGGCAGACCGCGAACAGCCCGGCACGATCAGAAGAGCGCAGCAGCAGATGCAGATCCTGGATCGCCGCGACAGTGGCATTGGCGTGGACAACATCATGCGCTCCGGAACAGGCATAATCACTTTTTCCGCGGGTCCTCGGAACTCCGCGCTTTTGTGCACCGAAGACGAGTGACCTCGGAATCGAACGCACGCCGTGACGATTGGTCGTCTCCCACGTTACCCGGAAATGCCAACTCCATCACCAACGCGCAGTTCCGCAGCCACGCCGCCGCTACGTTGCACTCCCCGATCGGCCATCTGGAGACCACCCCCGGGACAGCAGACTTTCGGCGCAATCGACGATCGTTGCCGTCGCCGGGCGTGGAGAAAACCCCAGGATGCGTCCGGCCTTCGCCGAGGAAAATCGCAACCTTCGCCCGAGCAGCGGAGTGAGCACTTTCAGCGACGGGACGAACCACGAAATTACCCTGAGGAGAGAGTTCGGTAACGGGCGCGTCGGGACCTTGCTGGCTTTTTCACCGAGCGTCGAGCGCAACGTACTTGCGATCTCTCTCATCCACAGAAAATCGCCCGACGCAATGAAACGCTCTCCCGCAGCCTCGGGCGAGGTCATCGCGCGGAGATGCAGATCCGCCAGGTCCCGCACATCAACGATACAAAATCCAGCCCCCGGGATGCCGGGGGGGCGGCCAGCCAGCAGTCGCTCGATGAAGCGGACCGAGCCAAGATTTTCCATCGTGAGCACTGGCCCGAAGACGGCACTGGGAAGGATGGTCGTCAGCGTCGTTTGACCGGTATTACCGTTCATGAAGTCCCAAGCCGCGCGCTCCGCAAGCACCTTGGATTTCCGATAGGCGCTCAGGTTCCGATCCGTGGGATCGGTCCAGATGGCCTCATCGCTGACGTCCTCAGCATTCTGCGGCGGCGGCGTGGCCGCGGCGGTTGAGGAGGTCATCACCACTCGCCTGACGCCAGCGCTCACGGAGGCCCGGAGAACTCTCAACGTACCTTCGCGTGCCGGAGCAATCAGTGATTCCGGGTCCCGCAACGCGACACCGCCGAGCGGGGATGCGACGTGAAGCACGTAGTCGCAACCGAGCACAGCGGCATCCCAGCCCTCATCCTTCGTCAAATCAGCGGGGAAGAACGTCAGAAGGTCGCCGGAACCTGCGGGGGACGCGACGGTTGCCCGCACACCCGGCTCTTTCGAAAGACTGCGCACGGTGGTTCGCACCGTATAGCCGCGTTGCAGAAGCTCGACAATGCACCATCCGGCTACGAACCCGGTTCCTCCGGTCACGAGGACAGTGCCAGCCATCGATTCCTCATCCAGAGCAAACGACGCTTGGGCCGGCGACTGCGCCCGCTCTGTGTCGATCTTCGCCGACGTCGCCGATCCGGCGCGCTTGTAATCGGCGGCCGGACTCCGATGACATCCTCGCATCCGACGCCCACCGGGTGCCAGTGGTTGTCGCGGCTCGCCTCCGTCGATCGGCGGTCGGCCGATGCGGTCTTGCGGCTGGCGTGCACTCACGTTGGCTTGCCGATTGTCCGCGTGACCGTTATCGTCGCGATATGAGCGACGTGACCCGGATCCTGGACTCCATCGAGGACGGCGATGCACACGCGGCGAGCCAGTTGCTGCCGATCGTGTATGACGAATTGCGCAGATTGGCTGCCCAGAAGCTGACCCGCGAGGCCCCCGGCCAGACCTTGACTCCCACGGCCCTGGTTCACGAAGCGTACCTTCGCCTGGTCGTCAACGAAACCGAACGGCACTGGGACAGCCGGGGGCATTTCTTCGGTGCCGCGGCCGAGGCCATGCGGCGCATCCTGGTGGAGAACGCCCGCCGCAAACGAAGTACCAAGCATGGTGGCGCGCTCGTGCGCCGCGACGTTGACGAAGCCCTCCTCGCCGTTCCCGAGCCCGCGGAGGATCTCGTGGCCCTTGACGAGGCGCTCGATAAACTGGCAGCGAGCGACAAGGTCAAGGCCGACCTGGTCAAGCTGCGTTACTTCGCCGGCCTGACGATCGATCAGGCCGCCCAGGCCCTGGGCATCTCCACGACCACGGCGGATCGCTACTGGGCCTACGCCCGCGCCTGGCTTCATCAAGAGATCTCCGGTGGCGCCAGCTCGCCCCCCGGCTGAATGGACGCCGCGCGAAAAATCGGATCGCGCATGGGGGACTTCGGGCGCCATTTTCGCATTGCAGGGTGGAGCTGTTTCACACCCACCTCCGCGAGGCGAGGCAAGCCATGACGGAAGAAAAGATCTTTACCGAGGCACGGGGAAAGCGAGATCCCCTCGAACGCTCGGCGTACCTGAATGAAGTTTGCGCCGACAATCCGGTCATGCGGCAGCGGATAGAAGCGTTACTGAAGTCCCACGAAGACTCTGTTTTCCTGCAAAATCCGGCGCTCGAGGCGGGGGTCCAACACCGGTGCGGCCCAACGCACGCTGAGCCCACGCTCGCTGCGCGCGGGGAGATCCACCTGGATTTCCTCAGCCCTTCCGAAAAACCGGGAGTGCTGGGCCGTCTGGATCACTACGACGTGCTCGCCGTCGTCGGCCAGGGGGGCATGGGGGTGGTGCTCAAGGCGTTCGACGAAGTCCTGCAACGGGTCGTCGCGGTCAAGGTCATGGCGCCGCAGCTTGCGGCGACCGCGTCGGCTCGGAGACGATTCACACGTGAAGCTCAGGCTGCCGCCGCGGTCCGCGACGAGCACGTCGTCGACATCCACGCCGTCGACGAGGCCAACGGCCTCCCCTACCTGGTCATGGAATATGTCAATGGCCAGTCGCTTCAGGATCGGCTGGACCAGAGCGGTCCGCTCGAGCTGGTCCAGATCCTGCGCATCGCCATGCAGACAGCCGCTGGGCTGGCCAAGGCACATGCCCAGGGCCTGATCCACCGCGACATCAAGCCGGCAAACATCTTACTGGAGAACGGCGTGCCGCGGGTGAAGATCACCGACTTCGGCCTGGCACGGGCCGTGGGGGACGCCAGCCTGACGCAAAGCGGGGTCGTCGCCGGGACCCCGCAGTACATGGCGCCGGAACAGGCTCGGGGCGAGTCCGTCGACCATCGGGCTGATCTGTTCAGCCTCGGAAGCGTGCTGTACGCGATGTGCGCCGGCCATCCGCCGTTCCGGGCCAGCACCACCATGGCCGTCCTCAGGCAGGTCGCCGAAGACACACCTCGCCCGGTGAGCGAGGTCAATCCCGCGAGCCCGGCCTGGCTGGTCGAGATCATCGAGAAACTGCACGCGAAGGACCCAGCGCTGCGTTTCCAGTCAGCGGCCGAGGTGGCGGATCTCCTCGGATGGCATCTCTCGCACCTGCAGCGGCCGGATGCCGTGCCGGAGCCGGCGCGGCTCGCGACCTCCCGGCCCCTGCCCCACCGCAGTCGGCCCCGCTGGCGCCCGGCGGCCGTTGCCGCCCTGGTTCTTCTCGCCTTGGGCGGTCTCGGCTTGACCGAAGGGGCGGGCGTCACCAGGCTCGTCCCCACGGTCATCCGCATCCTTATGCCCGAGGGCGCGCTCGTCATCGAAGTCGACGACCCCCAGGTGACGGTGGCTATCGGCGCCGACGGAGGGGATGTCACGATCGGCGGTGTCGGCATCCATGAGCTGCGCCTGCGTCTTGGCAAGTACAAGTGGAAGGCAATCCGGGCCGGCGCGGTGGTGGAAGAGGACTGGGTGACAGTCACGCGCAACGGCAAGTCGCTCGTCCGGGTGCGCCCGAGAGTGCTCCCGTTCAGGCGGGCACCGTGGGCGAAGCGAGTCCAGGCCGTCCCACAGCCGCCAGCACATCCCTACCGTTGGATGTGCTCCTTCCTGCCCGCCAATACGGCCCGCACGGAATTGGTGCAAACTGCGTCGCCTACGTGCCCGGCGGCCGGCAGTTTGTCTCCGGAGGCGCGGACGGGACCATGCGCGCCTGGGATCTCGACACGCGTACCGAAATTCGCCGGTTCACGGGACACACCGGCGCGGTCGAGGGCGTTGCCGTCTCACCGGATGGAGAGTACGTCCTCTCCTGCGGCCAGGACAAATCCGTTCGCCTGTGGAAACTCGAAACCGGCGCGGAGATTCGCCGCTTTGCAGGACACCGCGGCTGGGTCTACGGTGTTGCGTTTTCGCCCGATGGCAAGCTCGCCCTCTCGGCCGGCACGAGCTGGGCCGGGACGCAAAACGACGATTTTCCGCGGTTGTGGGATGTGGCCACCGGTCAAGAGATTCGCCGCTTCCGCGGGCACGGCGACGCCGTGCTCAGCGTGGCTTTCGCCCCCGACGGTCTACGGGCGCTGTCGGCGAGCTTCGATGGAACTGTTCGACTCTGGGACGTGGCCAGTGGAAAGGAACTGCGCACGTTCTCGCATACCAGCCGTGTGTACGCCGTCGCTTTCTCCCCCGACGGCCGCCAGTTCATCAGCGGTTGCGGCGGCAACGCCTTGAAAGATGGGGCGGTCTTCGACCCGATCAACTGCATCGTGCGGCTGTGGGATATCGAGACCGGGCGCGAAGTCCGCCAGTTCCGCGGCCACACGGCCGGTATTCGAGCCGTCGCCTGGTCGCCCGATGGACGCTACATCGTCTCCGGGACCAGTGGCGAGCATTTCGGCGTTGATCAGTGGCAGCCGCCGTCCGAAGTCGGCATCCGCTTGTGGGAAGCTGCCACCGGTTCGCAACGCTGCCGATTCAATACCCCCAACTCGATCTCGGGCCTGGCCTTCGCGGCCGACAGCGCTCAGTTTCTCTCTGGGGGCGGCAACGGATCCCTCGGTCTGTGGGAGTTGCCCCCGTCCCTGACGTCACCCGGCGCTGCCGCGGCGCGTGCCCACGGTCGGCAACCGGCCGAACGAGCCGCCATTCGCTGATGTACGGTGGCAAGTCAAAGATTAATATATGGGTCGCACCCGCGCAACTTGACGGCGATGCCGACAGCGTGTTCGTTCGACGCTCACGGGTACGAACGCATCCCAGCGGTGCGGGCTCGTCCGCTCAGATTCGTGGTGAGTCTCGAGCATTTCCTTCAAGCAAACAGCAGCGTGACAAACATGACCAGTACGAGTCGGAACGCCGCCGCGCTCGCGGCGATGGCGGTCGCGCTCGCCGGCGGTGCCACCCATTTCAAGGCGCTCGATGAGTCCGGCCATGGATTCGCGCCTGTCTACGGCACGCGGCTGTTTTATGAGGTGAGGGGCACAGGATCGCCGGTTGTGCTGATCCACGGCGGTCAACTGGACTGCCGCATGTGGGACGATCAGCTCACCGCGCTCGCCCAGCACTTCCGTGTGATCCGCTACGACGTCCGCGGCTATGGCGGCTCGGTCCAGCCCGACATGCTCTACTCGGACGCCGACGACCTCGCCGGGCTCCTTGACTACCTCAAGGTCAACAAGGCCCACATCGTCGGGCTTTCGCTAGGAGGGCGGATTGCGATCGACTTCGCCGTGGCCCATCCGGCGCGGCGTCAGCTCGCTTACGCTCGCTGGCCCTGGCCTGGCTGGTTACGAGCCTCCCGACGGGACGGCAACCGATCTCCGAATGTGGAACATCGTCAAGGCAGCGCGCGACGAGGGGCCGGAGCAGGCCACGGCCCTCTGGCTAAAGGACCCATTCATGGCGCCGGCGATGGAGCAGGCCCGGCTGGTGCCCAGTCTCAAGAGGATTGGCCGCGAGAATGCCCATTGCTGGCTGCAGAACCCCGTGCTGCAGCGGTCCCCGAAGCCGCTCGCTGCCACGCGGCTCGGCGAGATCAAGGTTCCCACGCTTCTGGTGATCGGAGACCGAGATGTGCCCCAGATCAAGGCGACGATCGACGACGCTGGGAAAAGGGATCAGCAACTCAAAGAAGGTGGCGATCAAGGGCGCCGGCCACATGGTCAATATGGAGAAGCCTCGAAATCTTCAACGAAGCAGTGCTGAGTTTCTTGCGACAGCAATCGCCGTGACCATCCTCGAACTTCGTGCCAATCGGGCGCATCGGCCAGCCAGACGAGATCGCCGACGCCGTGGTGTGGCTGCTCTCGGATGACGCCCGCTAGGTCACTGGCCACACACTCCCCGTCGATGGCGGCGTGTGCTCGCAGTAACGGCGAACGAGTCATTCGACCTTTGAGCAGCGGACAGAGCCGTCAACAGGGCGGTCCAGGTCCGTCGTTGTCGCGGGTCGGGAAAAGATTGAAACTAACCGCACGGCTCGACTCCTGGAGATGAACGGTCCCGATCACTTCGCGGGGTGTCTCGGCCGATCCCGGGCAACCTGCGGGCCTATTGGTCTCGCGGTAAGCCGATCGCCCGGTCGCAGCGGTCGACCAGCTCGTTCCGTCGCGCCACAAGGCGTGGGCGGACCTTGCCGTAGAGCTTCTGCGCCTCGTCACTCTTGCCGAGTGCGGCGTGGGCAGGGCACGCCCGAGCATCGCCTGCTCCACCGGGAGGTATCCCATCGGCATGTGCCTGCGGGCATGAAAGATCTTATGCACCGTCTCGAGGGATGGAAGGGCGTCGCGGGGTCGGCCCTCTTCCAGAAGGATGATGCCTTCGACCAGGTCGGCAAAGGGCTTGGTCATGTCGCTCAGGGCGTGCAGGCGGGCCTGGGTGAGGAGCTCGCGCGCCCGCCGCACATCGCGCTTGTACCAGATGACATGGCGGGCGAGGCTGATCATCAGCGTTGCGTTGTCGGGGGCGAGCTCGATCGCCTGCTCGAGCTGCGCGATCGCCTCGTCGCGGCGCCGCGCAAACTCGTAGACCTGGGCGAGCATCGACCGGTAGAACCAGCCGGGCACCGCCTTTCCGTCGCCGAACGGCTCGACCACTCTCAGGGCCTCGTCGAGCCGGTCCATGCCGGCCAGCGCCTGCGCCTTGCGGAGGGCGATTTCATGGGGGGTCAACTTGAGTCCGAACCCGGTCGGCTCTTCAAAGGCATTCTTCCCATCGGCCCCAGTAGAGTGCGTCCAGCATCCGCTGGTGCCGCGCCCGGTTGCGACCGCCGAAGAGTGCGACGACCAAGCGCAAACGCCGGTGGGAACAGCAGGATGGCCACGCAGAGCCAGTCCCAGAACGTCCACGGGCGGCCGGCGTAACGGAGATACGCGAGGGCGAGTGCCATGGGCAGCATCGCAAACCCCGCCTTCCGGTAGCCCTGGAGGGTGACCACCACAAAGAGGCCCACGCCGCGGGGCAGGTTGCGGAGTAGGAGATAATCGCGGGGCGAGACGTGCTCGGCCTTCTCACGCTGGCGGGTGAAGAGGGCCATGACGTCGTCGTTGTGGAGCGCGACCTCGTCGTACCCGCGTTCACGGAGGAACCGCACGGCCTCGTCGGCCGAGCTGGCGACAACGTTTTCGGTGACCTTGCGCCCGTCGGGGCGGCGTACAGTGGCCAGGTATTCCGGCATCGTGCGGTCCATCGCCGGCCGCGGCACGCCTGCTGGGGCTTCCAGCTTCCCAGGTGAACGGCCAAGCCGGCGGGACCCATTTCAGCCGCCGCGCGTGCGGCAATCAAGCGACATGGCTGCGATTCTCGCGACCAACTGGTCCAACGGCCAATGGCGCAGCCCTCCAGCCGATCACGCGCTCTTGGCATTGTTCCCGGCGCATCCCTTCTGCCGCTGAAACGCACCCATAAGCACACGTCACCCTGCGTCGGACTGCTCGAGTTTGATGAAGTCGTCGCGGTGCGCCCGGACGTAGTCAAGTCGAGCCTCACCATTCTCGAACCAGCCAACCTCATCGAGGCGCTGATCAAATTCGTCGAACGCGTCGCTTTCGGCAAAGTACTCGAAGGCTCCTTCGACACCGCCGTCACGAGCCTCGTCGATGCTGGCTTTCTCGCTCTCGGCGACGAGAGCGGCCGCGCGAATCAGCGCCGCGATATCCGGCTTGCCCAGCGCCAGGAAACCCAAGGCGGCGTGCTCGAACACACCCGCGTAATTCATCGCGGCCTGGGCGAATCCGCCGTTGCCGACGTCCCATTCCACCAGCCGGGTCGCAAAGTAGACCCGCACCGGCTCGGGCAGCTCGCCGATGGAATCGATATCGACGGCATCCGCCACAACTCCCCAGAGCTCATCGTCGAACTCCGTCCAATCTGCATATTCTCCGCGCTGATCTCGATCAAGGACCGACTCGATGGGCCGTGGCATGAAACCCCCAGTCGTCGCTGCGACGAGAGCGAACAGGAATCGACTGCCGATCGATCAAGATCACCCACTCTGGCGCCGAACCGTCCTCGCACGCGATCTCGGAGAACCGGCCGCCTCGACATGCGCCCTGATGCTATCGGAGCCGGGGCAAGAAAACCAGGTTCTTTTGACAGCACTCATCGCACCCGCCGGGAGGATAATGCGGACAGTCGGCTCGAGCGGCGAGTGCCATTATTAATCTTTATATACTCATATAAGTTTCTTAATATTTCATATAGACGTGTAGTGCGGGCGGCCGGCTTGTGCGGAGAACGCCGGTTTTCATCGTCACCATCTTCACAGCGCCACGGCCCATGTAGTTATGGCGGGCGCAGGCGGCCGACCGCGCGGGGAGCGCGAGCCGCGAGCGGCTGCCCCGACGGCGATCATCCGACATCGTCACCCTGACAAAAGTCCGAGAATGCGATAGAATCGCCCGGGTGGGCCGGACGAGGGGGCGCTCGTCGCGATGACGGACGTGGGGCGGGGGCCGGGCGATGGCGAGGCGGGTCGGGCCGGGGCCGGTGTTCATTTATGAGTCGCTGATCTTCGCGCGGCGGCGGCAGGTCTACGCGGGCCGGGTCCTCTTCGTCCTGGCCATGCTGGCCGGGCTGTGGATCTCGTGGTGGAACAACGTCGACGCCCCGGGGCCTGGGCAGCCGCTGGGGTCCCGGCCGGGTACGTTGCAGGCGCTGGCGAGGGCCGGGGTATCGTTCTTCTTCGCGCTGGCGGGCATCCAGCTCTCGATGGTGCTCCTGGTGGCCCCGGCGGCGACCGCCGGGGCGCTCTGCCAGGACCGCGCGCGGGGCGTCCTGGCGCAGATGGCGACCACGGACCTCTCGGATTCCGAGATCGTGCTGGGCAAGCTGTTCTCGCGGCTGGCGCCGATCCTGGCGCTCCTGGCCTGCGCCCTGCCGGTGGTCTCGCTGGCGGCGCTCCTGGGCGGCATCGACGGCGGGGCGCTCGTGGGGCTCTTCGCCGTCTCGGCGGCGGTCGCGGTGCTCGGCTGCGCGCTGGCGCTGGCGATCTCGGTCGAGGTCGTCAAGACGGACGAGGTCGTCATGGCCGTGCTGGCGTTCACGACCTGCTGGCTGCTGAGCCTGCCGCTCTGGGGCGGCATGGCGCGGGCCTATGGCCTGCCTCCGCCGCCGGATTGGTTCTACGCGACCAATCCGTTCGTGCTGGTGTATGCCCCGTATACGTGGCCGGGCCACTTCGGCCTGCTCGAGGTCGCGATCTTCGTGGCCGCGGCCCTGGCGATCTCGGCCGGATTGCTCGCCATGACGATCGCCCGGCTGCGCCGGTTCGTGCTGCCGGCGGAGGTCGGCCGCCGCAAGCGGAAGTTCCGGGTCCCGGCCCTCGAGGCTGCCGTGGCTCCGCGCGGGCATGGCGGCGATCCGGCGATGGCGGGAGCGGCTGCCGGGGCCGTCGCTCGACGGCAACCCCGTGCTCTGGCGCGAGTGGCACCGGTCGCGGCCGTCGCGGATGGCGCGGATTCTCTGGGTGCTCTACTGGCTCGGCGCGGTCGCTCGCGACGGCGATCGGCATCCACGACGTGTTCGCCTACGGGATCGACAACATGACCGGCGGCTTCATGATCCACACCGCGCTGGTCCTGCAATCGGTGCTCGGCCTGATGCTGCTCTGCGTCCAGGCGCCGACCGGCGCTGGGCGAGGAGCGGGTCCGTGGCAGCCTGGACGTGCTGATGGCCGCGCCGATCTCGACGCGGGCGATCGTCTGGGGCAAGTGGATGGGGACGTATCGGGTCGCCCTTGGGATGGCGGTCCTGCCCGGCGTCGCCGCGGCGGTGATCGCCGCGACGTGCCCCGACGTCTCGCCGCGCTTCGGGGCGGCCGTGGCCCGGATCTCGGCCGATCGGCCCGGCCGATCGCGTGCTGGCCCCCGTGCTGATCGTCGCCGAGCTGCTCTCCTGGGGCGCCGCGTTCACCAGCCTGGGGCTGCTCCTGGCGACCTGGACCCCCCGAATCGGCCGCGCCATCGGCATCAGCCTCGCCGTCTTCCTGCTGCTCTCCTTCGGCTGGATCTTCCTGGCCGTGATCGTCATCCTGCCGGCCCTGCACACCTGGCTCTACGGCCGCTACAACATCGAGGGCATCGACCTGATCTGGATCGACTACGGGCCTGATGGCCTTCAGCCCCATGGCCGCGCCCATCATGACCATCCAGGCGCTGGACAGCGCCTACGCCGGCCGCTGGCAGTTCTGGGTCATCATGTCCTGCTGGTGCCTGCTGGCCTGGGCCTTCGCCGGGGCGATGTACTGGGTGGCGCTGCGGTCGTTCGACCGCCGGCTGGGCCGGATGCGCGAGACCAGCCAGGGCGCCCGGGCGATCGAGCCGCCGCCTACCCGCGACTGCAAATCCGGCATGGAGCCACAGAGTGGCGAGGACCAGCAGGCGATGCCGGCCATGGCGATCGTGACGCCGGAGACTCACCACTTCTTGTAGGGCAGGAATTTACCCTCCATCGTCACCCGGACCCGGTCTCCCTTCGGGTCGTGCACGCGCTCTACGTCCATGGTGAAGTCGACCGCGCTCATGATCCCGTCGCCAAACTTTTCATGGATGACCTCTTTGAGCGTGGTCCCGTAGACTTGCATGATCTCGTAGTACCGATAGATCAGCGGGTCGGTCGGGAGGACGTGGTCGAGCGAGCCCTTCGTCGGGCACTGCCGAAGGGCCGAAACGACCTCCGGGCCCAAGCCCAGCAGCTCGGCGGCTTTGGTGGCCTCGTCCTCGTCCATCGCCGCCTGGCCGAGGAGGGCGGCGGTGCTCCAGACGACATGGCGACCGATCGCATCGGCAATCTGCTGCCAGGTCAGTCCCTTGGCCAGCTTGGCAGCCCGGATCACTTCGGTACACTCGCTTCGGGTCACTTTGGCCTCCATCGAGTCCAGTGGATTTTGCCTTTCGTTATCGTAAATCGCCCCTGTGTGTAAGAAAACCCTTCGCTCAAACGACTTGGTCATTGGATCAACCGGGCGGAGGAGGGACGTATGCCGGACTGGGATGAGATCCTGACCCGGGATGGGCCGGCGGTCTGGCGAACGGCTTACCGGATCGTTGGCAACCGGGCCGACGCCGACGAGTGCTTCCAGGAGGCGTTTCTCGCCGCACTGGAAATCTCCCGGCGCGGACCGGTCCGGCATTGGTGTGCCCTGCTCCAGCGGCTGGCCGCCTCCCGTGCCGTCGATCGGCTCCGCAGCCGACTGCGTCGCGGACGCCATGAGACGGTCGCCGACTGGGACGCGCTGGGCGGGCCAGCGCCACTTCCCTCGAAGTCCGTCGAGGACGCCGAGCTCTCTGCGCAACTTCGTGAAGCGATCGCCCGCATCCCACCGAAACAGGCCGAGGCCTTCTGCCTCCACGTCCTGGAGGGATGGAGCTATCGCGAGATCGCCCAGCACATGGACGCGACCACCGACGCTGTCGGCGTGCTCGTTCATCGAGCGCGGCTGCGCCTGCGACAACTGATGGCCGGTTCGCCGGATATCTCGCAGGCAACCCGACACCCCCAGGACTCCAGTCCGGTACACCGGGAGGAGCTGTCATGAGCGCGACCACACCGGACCCCAAACCCGACGACCGCCTTGCCCGCGCCGAGGCTGTCCTCCGGGATGCACCGGTGCCCAAAGGGCCGGCCCCTGAAGTCATCGCCCAGACCCGGGCCGCTCTCCAGATCGCGGCCAATCGACCGACCTTGATCCCAGTTCCTTGGAGAAGAACCATACTGACCATGTTGAAGTTAACAGCAGCGGCCCTGGCAGCCGCCGCCGGGCTGTCGTACCTCGCTTTCGTGCCCCGGGCCGAGGCCACGGTCACGTTCGCCGAGGTCGCCCAGAAACTCCATGATGCTCACACCCTTTCTTTCCGGATGTCGGTTCAGATGCCCGGCCAGAAAGGCCCGACCACAGGGCGGGAATACTACAAAGACCCGGGCCTGGTCCGAACCGAGATCGACGCGCCCCAGGCGGCCGTGACCATCATCGACACGAACCTGGGCAAGATCCTGATGCTCGATCCACCTCCAAGGTCGCCATGCTCCAGGACTGGAAACTCGACGCAGATCTACAGCGTCGCACTGCGCGACCGGGCCGGAAACCAGGTCGAGCAATTGCGGGCCATGGCCGGCAAAGAGGGGAAACCCGCCGGCAAGCGACGGATCGGCGACGTGGAGGCGCAGGGCTTTCAGGTCGAGGCCGATGGCTTTCCGTGGACGGTATGGGTCGACGCCGGCGCGAAAGCTGCCCCTCTTGATGGAGACGACCGTCGCGCATCCAGGACCAGGACATCCCGGTCCACCATGAGCGACTTCCAGATCGATCCGAAGCTCGACGACAGTTTGTTCCGCCTCGAGCCGCCCCAGGGTTACACGCTCAAGAAGATCGACGCACCCATCGCCATCGGAGAGCAAGACGCTCGATTAACCTGTTGCGTGTGTTCGCCGAGAGCTCCGGAGGAACGTTTCCGCCCACGCCCCTCGATCAGGACGCATTCCGGAAGCAGTTCCCGCCGGAGAAGTTCAAGGATCCCGCCGATCCCCAGTCATCCGCGTTGGCCAGTCACTCGCCGCGAGCTTGGTCTTCCTTCAGTTCGAGCTGAAGAACACCTTCGGATACAAGGCCGAAGGGGTGAAGCTGGGCGACGCCGACAAGGTGCTCTTCTGGTATCGCAAGAAAGGCGCGGAGAAATACCGGGCGATCTTCGGCGATCTCCATGCCGATGACGTGACCGCCGACCGGCTGCCCGAAAAGCCGAAGTTCTGAGGGCGTGCCCGCCCATCGCGGCGACGGACCAGCGACCAATCAAGATTCCGGTTATCCGATTTCCAGCCTCGGGTTGCCGGATTCCTGCTGTTGCAGGACGCGTGAGGCGTCCTGTTTCCGACCTGCGAAGCAAACCGCTCGGTGCGGCTTCCACGGGATCAAGTCGTCGGCAGCGACCCGGTCCCCTTTTGTTCGAAGAAGAATCGGAACTCGGTGCCGCGGTGTTGCGATTGCCGTGCTTGTCTTCCACCGTATTGGCCGGAATATCGACCGTGGCATCGACGTTGGCGCGGATGCGCCCAGGATGAACGTATAGGAATTATCGTCGCTCTTGGTAAGACCGCTGACAACGCCGTCGCTGACCTTGAGGTCCGCGGCCGTGAAATTCTTGACTGGCTCGCTAAACGTCACGGTTACATTGATCGGCGACAAGCCGGGGGCTCCCTCCACGGCCTGCGAGGTCATGATCACATTCAGCGCCGACTCGATCGGGAACAGCGCCGCAGCCCATTTGAGAACGGGCTGCATCTCGTCCGCCTCGACATCCACATCATGGACCTCGATGAAATCGGCGTGCACCCCTTTGTGTAACTGCATCCCATTGTCGATCGACCGCACCAGCGCGAGCGGCGGGTCGCCCGCGGCGCCCATTTTTGCGGGGGCCGTCTCGCAGGCCGACCCCAGTTGAAAACCAGTACCAAACTTGCCGTTGTCACTGATCACCATCTGGATCGCGGATGAGTGATGGCTGGGGTCTCCACTCAGTGCGCTGCTTTGAAACACAAACCGGTCGTGCAGGGCAGAAGATCCGCCATGAACCAGGTCGTTCTGGGTCTCGGCCGGCCTCGTGATTCCGTTGCCGTGCGAAAGCGAAACATACTGTTCCTTGAAATCCGTCTTGTAGACACCGAAGGTTTGTTGCCAAGCATTCACGTATTCGTTGAAGTTGTAGCCGTATTTTTTCCACCTGTTGATTTCTGACGGCGTGTCCGGCTCCGTGAATTCGTCCGACACTGACGTCGGCCCGGCCGCGGCGATCATTTCGAAACGCGGTGTTTCCTTCGTACCGGGCACTCACCTGGCCCAGGAAGGCATACCAATCGTTGAGGTACGTCTGATCCCACGGATCCGGCAGAGGCAGTGAATCGCCCTTACCGGGCCCGTATTGAACTTTGAAGTTATGGGAGATCACGCCGCTGCCGGGTTGCGTGACCCAATCCGGCGACCAGAAGCCGGGCATGATGAGGAGCTGTACCCATTTGCCGGCCTTGTTCGCAGCCTTGAAAACCGCATCAATCCGGCTCCAATCGGGTAGCAGGTGGGCGGGAGTGTTGGGATCATTCGGCTCGATGTCGCTCCAATGGATCTGGAAGGCGACGCCGCTCACGTTGGGATCGGAGATCGATTTCAGATCCAGCGACGACGTCTGACCGCCCGAGTCATCGTTACTGATCACCGTCACGAGCCCGGTCGGCGCTACCGGGAGACCGGACAGAACGGTTCGCGTCTCCAGCTCTTCCAGGAGCAGATGGAACCGTCCGCGCAGCGATCGGCCAGCGCGATCGCAGCGCCCCCGCGCCGCACTTTGTCGATCAATCGGGAGAAATACATGGTGTGGCTCGCCCCTTGCTGAGTCATGGTTCGCGCATCACGGCGACGTCGGCCAGTGAGATACACTCAGAACGGTAATGCCCGAGTGTGTCCAGACGGGGCCACGAAATTTGCGAGATGGCGGGCCGATCACTTCTTCTGCTTGTTGTCCTTGCCCGCACTTAGCTCGACCAGCAGCTTCTTGAAGTCGTCGCGATCGCGGAGCGGGTCGAGGTTATTGTCCCGGGCCATGCGAGCATCATTCGTGAAGCCGGCTTGCACGGCCCGGCGCAACAGCTCCATGGCGCGGTCGGCATACGATTGTTTCTTGTCGGCGGCTTTGCCGCTGGCAAAGCCGTAGACGCAGGCAAAGTCATACCATTGCCGGGCGTTCCAAGTTCCCGCCTCGATCAATCCGGCCAGCTCGCCGATCGCTTCCGCAACCTGGCCGGCCTGAACGCGCGAGGCGGCCCGCGTGGCGCGCACGCCCATCTGTTCCGACGGGTCACTGAGTTCGATCGCCGCGTCCCAGTCCCTGGCGGCCTCGGCGCCTCTGTGAAGCTGGTCGAGCGCGACGGCCCGGTTCTGATAGCCGTCCCGCAAGTTTTCCCTGGCCGGCACATCGCGAGGCTCTTGCTTGCAAACCGCCGTCAGCGTGGTGATGGCGCTGGCAAACCATTGCAGGCTCTCAGCCGGCTTGCCGTCGTCCAGAATGAAACTGCCGAAGTTGCTGTAGCTGTTGCCGAGATCGATCTGGTATCCCGGCGAGGCAGGAAACTGCGCCGCCAGCTTTTGCCGGATCTCGACGGCTTGCTGGTGCTCGCCCCGGGCCTCGTCCCGCTTGCCGTGAACGGCCAGGAGATTCGCCAGGTTGTTGTGGGTGTGCGCCAGGTTCTGCTGATAGTCAGGCACGGCGGGGAACCGCTCGGCCAGTTTGCGCTCGATATCGCGCGCCCGCTCGTACTCGCCGAGGGCGGCATCGGGCTTGCCCAGGTCGTCGAGGATGAGTCCGAGGTTGTGGTGGGTGCCGGCCAGCAAGAGCTGGTATTCGGGCCTGTCGGGAAACCGCTCCGCGAGCTTCTGCTCGATGTCCCGCGCCCGCTCGTATTCGACCCGGGCCTCGTCGAGCTTGCCGGTGCGGGTCAGGCATGCCCCCACATTCATGTGAATCTTGGCCAGGGCGTTCGGGTAGTCGGGCACGGCGGGGAACCGCTCGGCGAGCTTCTGTTGGATGATCCGAGCCAGCCCATATTCGCCCTGGGCCTCGTCGTGCTTGGCGAGGCTGCCGAAAAGGTTACCCAGGTTGTAGTGGACTGCGGCGAGCTCGCGCGTACTCGGATACGGCAGGCCACTGCGCGGCCAGGTTCTGCCAGATGTCCCGCGCCTGCTCGTGTTGCAGCCGGGCCTCGTCCCGTTTGCCAAGGCCAGCCAGGATGGTCCCCAGGTTGTTGTGGGTATGCGCCAGGTCATTCTGGTAATCGGGCACCTCGGGGAATTGCGCGGCGAGCTTTCCCCGCGTCTCGAGCGCTCGTTCGAACTCGATTCGAGACTCTTCGCGTCGGCCCAGTCTGCGCCATAGCTGTGCGACGCGAAAGTGTCCTTCGCCGCGCAGTGCCTGGGTCGTCCGGTCGCTGCTCTCCTGCGCCGCGAACGCTTGCCAGCGCTTGACGATCGCCTCCAGGTACGCCCGCTCGTTTGTCCCCAGCTCCTTTCTGCCGGCAATCAGCTTCTCGACGTCCGAGTCGGTCGTCGCTCGCAGCGCATCCAGCGCCTTGTTCTGAAACTCGATGGCACGCCGCTCCTGGGATTTTGCCTCCTTCTCGTTTGCCTCGGCGATGCCGCGTTGGCTTGCCTCGGCCGCCAGCGCGTGTTTCGCCCGGACGAGCCCCACGGTCGTTCCCACCATCCCGGCCACGAGCGCCGCCAGCACGAGGCCGGCCGCCACCACCGGACTTCGGTTCCTTTTCACGAATTTCCGCAGTTTGTAAACCAGGGAAGGCGGCCCCGCGAGCACGGTTTCGTCCGCCAGATAGCGCTGGATCTCTAGTGCCAGCTCGTTGGCCGTGTCGTAGCGCCGCGAACGTTCTTTCTCCAGGCACTTCATCACGATCCAGTCCAGGTCGCCCCGCACCAGCAGCGCCAGCTTCCTCGGCTCGAGCTTCCGCAGCGCGGCCAGGCTCGGCAGGTCTTCGGCGGTGCTCACCTTGGTGCTCGGCTTTGGCGGCTCGACTTCGCGAATCATCCGCAGCATTTCGGTGAATGCCGCGCTGCGCAATTGCTTCCCCGTGAATGGCGGGCTGCCGGTCAAAAGCTCGTACAGCAACACGCCCAGCGAATAGATGTCCGCCCGCGTGTCGATGTTCAGGTTGTTCAACTCGGCCTGTTCGGGAGCCATGTACTCGAGCGTGCCGATGACCTGGCCGACCTCGGTGTACATGGTGCGCTCGGTCAGCTTCTGGCCGGTGGCCTTGGCGACGCCGAAGTCGATCACTTTGGGCACGGCCTGGCCGTCGTACCGAGCGACCAGCACGTTGGACGGTTTGAGATCGCGGTGGATGATGCCCTTTTGATGCGCATGCTGCACGGCCTGGCACACCGGAATGAACAGCTCGAGGCGCTCCCGAGGCGTCAGCTGTTCCTGGTCGCAGTACGTGGTGATTGGTATACCTGCAACCAGCTCCATGACGAAGTAGGGCCGGCCGGCAAGGGTGGCGCCGGCATCCAGCACCTTGGCGATGTTGGGATGGTCCATGAGCGCCAGCGCCTGGCGTTCGTGCTCGAAGCGGGCGATCACCTGGGATGAGTCCATGCCCGACTTGATGATCTTGAGCGCGATCCGGCGCGCGACGGGCTGCTGTTGCTCGGCGGCATAAACGGTGCCCATTCCGCCCTCGCCCAGCTTCTGCAACAGCTTGTACGGGCCGATCCAGCTCCCCGGCATTTCGGATGCAAACGCTGTCGTCGCTGCCGGGCCAAAATTGTGAAGGGCACCGGCCACGTGAGCTTGCTCACGCGAGGCGGAGGCCTCGCTGGCTGTTGTCCTCGTTGACGCATCAAGCGCGCTGGCCAGCCACTCGTCGCTCAGCTCCGGAAAGCGCTCGCGATACGTGGCCGCCGAGCACGACTGGCCGCGTGCCTGCCGATAGTCGATGTCCAGCCGGATGAGCTCATCGACCAAGGCGCGCCGTAGCGCTGGCGGCGAGCCGGGCAGGTAATCCTCCACGCGCGGTGCCAGGCCATTTTGCCAGGCGCATTCGAAACCGGTCACAAACGCGTTCGAGCTCGCGGGCCAGTTCGGGTGACAAGGCCCTGCTTTGCGAATGCGGCGCGTCGGTCACAACAGACGCTCCTGCTCCCAGAGGTCGCGGATCAACTTGACTTTGCGCTTGACCGAACGGGGAGCACACTTGAGCCGCTGGGCGATCTCTTCCGTGGTGTAGCCCTCCATCTTGCAGCGGGCGACCTCTTCGAGTTGTGCGTCGCCCAGGCAGCTCAGCAAGCGCCGACAGGCTTCGGCCACCTCGGCCGCGAACTGCGGCGTCGGCTCTCGGCTCAGGATGGATTCAAGGCATGCCTCCTCGCTCTCGGCGGGCACCGCCTGCCTGCCGCCGCCGCGCTTCAGGCGGCCCTCGTCGCGGCGCAGGCGGGCGGCCTTGCGCGCTGTCAGCGTCACCAGCAGCCGCCACAGGTCTTCTCGGTCGGCGAGCTGCGGAAACCGGCCTCGCTGCGCGTTGCGGCAGAATGTATCGAAGACGCTGAGGGCCACGTCTTCCTCGTCGGTGGCTCGCCGCGCCGACACTTGCAGCTTGCCGCGTGCCAGGCCAACCAGGCGCCGAAAGTACCGCTCCCAGAGTTCCTGCGCCGCCACCGCATCGCCGGCCTGAAGCGGACCGAGCCAGCGGGTGATGGACCCTTCAGGCCCCATTGATGCCAGTCCCTCGTCGGATTGGTTGCTGTTGCGAAGAGCGACGTGATCCTAATGCATCGGCACTCGTGAGATCCGAGGTTGGGGCGGACCGCCCCTAGCCCGATTGGAATGCCTCTTCGGCCCGAATAATCATCCGGGCAACCTCGACCATCTTCTGATTCTGGTCGCGGGAGAGCTTCTGCAAGCGGCGGAAGACTTCGGGCTCGTCCAGGCCGGTCTTCTTCATCAGCAAACCCTTGGCCCGCTCGATGATTTTTCTGTCTTCGAGAGCTGCACGCAGCTCGCCGGCCTCTTTGCGCAGGGCGCGGAACTCTTCGAACCGCAGCATGGCGACGGTGATCGCGGGCTCGAGATCGGCCTGCTTGATTGGCTTGACGAGATAGGCCAGGATGTGCTCGGCACGGGCGCGTTCGAGCAAGACCGCGTCGTGATATGCGGAAACCAGGATGATCGGGATCGGCTCGCCGCGGCAGATCTCCCGCACGGCATCAAGTCCGTCCATGTCGGGCATCTTGATATCCGTGATGATCAGGTCGGGGCGGGTGTTGCGGCAACCCTCAACCATCTCGCGGCCGTTCTGGCAGCAACCACGACTCGGTGCCCTAAAAGCGGCAACGTGTTGCAGTAGTAATCCCGCATCCGGGGTTCGTCGTCGGCGACGGCGATGTTGAGAGCGACAGTCATGGTTTCCGTCGCGGTAGAGAGATCAAGATTGTTGCCCCGCGGCCGTCATTGGTTCCCGCGGCGATCACCCCCTCGTGGGCATCGGTGATGCGCTTGGCGATGGCCATGCCGAGTCCAGTCCCGCGGGTTTTGGTGCTATAGAACGCCGGGAACAGCTTGCGCCTCTGCTCGGGTGTGAGGCCCGGCCCATTCTCCCGGATCACGATGCCGACGGAGGGCTGGCCGGCCGCACTGGCCTCGGCCCATTCGACATCGATCACTACTGGATCATGAGCGGCGGTGAGCGCATTGTCCAGGCTGTTGCGACATACCTGAATCCGCCGGAACGGGTCGCCTGAACAAGCCAGGCCCGCCTTGCCACGGTCCCGGAGCTGGCGGCGACGACATAGCGGGTGAGCGCACTGCGGGTCATCGTCATCGAACGACGCTACTGACTCTCAGGCCGATTGCCGAACGTTCTTGACAAGTCGACTAACAATACCAGGCCTCGGTTGAAGAGAATTCTCGCCCGGGCCTTGACAACACAACGCTTCAGTCTAATCATCGAAATATCCGACCCGCTCACGCCCGGCGGGTCGATCGGGCCGCGAAGCCTCGGCCGTGCAACAGAGCACGGTCGGGGCTTTTTTTGTTTCCATCGCGGACCATCACGGGGACCGGAACAGTCGCTCGGCGTGGTCTCTGGAGTCAGGCTGCGCGGAGGGCACGGAGCCATTCGAAATGGCAAAGAATCAATTCCAGCACCTGATGCCCGATCCGAGCGATCCCGGCAAGATGAGCCTGTTTGTCGGCGGCATGCCGGGCGACAACTCCATCTCCATCGTCGCGGCGCCGCGGGGGCAGGTTCAAGTCAGGTTCGGCGGCAAGGATCAGGGCAAATTCACCGTGACCGGTGGATTGTTCGTGTACGGCGGCGCGGGCAACGATACCCTTTCGGTCGCGACCAGAATCAAGCTCCCGGCGTTGCTCGACGGCGGCCCAGGCAACGACATTTTACTGGGCGGCGGCGGCAACGACATTTTGATCGGCGGCCCGGGCAAAGACACTCTCCTGGGTCGCGCGGGCGCGATTTGCTCATCGGCGGCGCCGGAGCCGATGCGCTCTTCGCAAGATCCAAGGGAGACATTTTGATCGGCGGCGCGACCGCGTTTGATGCCAACCACCATTCGCTGCGCTCGATCATGGCGGAATGGGCCTCTGGCCGAAAATACAAAGCGCGCATTGCAAACCTGCGAGGAACCGGCGGCCGCACCGGCGCAAGCGGCGCCGTCCGGCTGGTGACGACCGGATCCGAGGCAACCATCCGCGACGACGGCGATCCTGACCTGCTCTACGGTGGCGTCGGCCAGGATTGGTTTTTCGCCAAGCGAAAGGGCGCCGCGACAGATAGGATCGTCGATCACGAAGTAGACGAGCGCGTGGCGGGCAGCGGACGGAAACTGGGACGCGGCGGATCCGGGTGATCCTCCGCGCCACCGACTTCTCGGTCGATTTTGAAACAGCGATGGGTGCTGCGCCTGCGCCCGTGAGCATGGCACGCGGCTCGACATCCTGCGCGTCGTCGGCCGCGTGGCGACGGCGACCGCCGGTCGTCGCGCACATGAATCAGCGGCTTTGACGATGGGATTGACCCGAGGAGTTCCAGTTCTTGTTCAGGGATTCAGAAGACGACGCTTGACATGCAATTCTGAGGTCCTTAAGCTCGGTGGCATAAGTTGCTCGCGATGGGCAACGGAATGTTCCGGCTATGACGGCCCCACCATGCGGTTCCGCATGAGTGGGTTTTTTTATGTCATGATGCGTCCGATGGCCGGACACGCGGGATGATTCCGATCCGGAATGTCCCGTCACTGCGGTAACGGTTGCCGCGCACTGGGGTTTCGAAGAGGGTTCCGCTCTCTTTGGAATTCCTGGAGGCGACGTCATGTTACCACCGTTCTTCAATCTGCTCAGGCGACCGCTTGGCGACGCGCATCCGGCCCGCGATCCGCGCAGCGAGGATGACGTCTGTCCGCCAGGCCCGGCTCACGCGCTGAATTGTCGCGCCGAGCACGCAAGGTCGCCGACCCGCGCCGACGGCACCACACGTCGACTACGGCACCACCCGCATTCGACACCTTGGATTCCCTTTTCAGACTCAGTTTCGTTTCCACGTTGACAAAGGAGACAGCCATGGCAGATCTCAAAGAAGAACCCAGGCCAAAGACGACGGACGGCTCAGCGCAGACGAAGGCCGTCGCGCCACGCGCGACTGCCAGGCAGCCGGCGTCGCAGATCAGCCCGTACAACTTGATGCGCGGGTTCGCCCGGGAATTTGATCGAGCCGTCGAGGACTTCGGCCTCGCTACCGGAATGCACCTGCCGGGTTTCCTCAGTCGCGGCCGTGAGCGACTACGACGGGAGATCGAGACCGTGCCCGCCGAGTGGGCGCCGCGGATTGACGTTCTCGAACGCGAGGGCCAGTTCGTCGTCCGCGCAGACCTGCCGGGCCTGACCAAGGACGACATCACGCTGGAGGTCAGTGACGAGCAGCTCACGATCCACGGCGAGCGCAAGTTCGAGAAGAAAGAGGAACGCGAGGGATGCTGCTACAGTGAGCGCTCCTATGGCTCGTTCTACCGCGCCATACCGTTACCTGAGGGCGCCCAGACTTCGAAGGCGACGGCCGAATTCCGCAACGGCGTGCTGGAAGTGACCGTCCCGGCGCCCCAGCGAACCGATCGCAAGCCACAGCGCGTGGAGATCCGCGACAGTAAATAGCGCAGCCGACGTCATGGGCCCGCATGCATGCCACCTGCACGGGCCCTGACGTCGGTACGATTCTTCTGACGACCCTCAAGCGGATCACAAGAGGACACAGACATGACCACTGCGGCCGCGGCTGAGTTAGTACGAGACACGATTGTGAAGTCCATTCGAAGCGAAGCTCAGCCATTGCGCGGTACAGCCGGCGACTACGATCGCCTGCTGGCGCAGGTCGGCAACGCCCGATTCGTGATCATCGGGGATGCCACGCATGGCACGCACGAGTTTTACCGAGAACGCGCTCAGTTCACCAAGAGGCTGATCCTGGAGAAGGGGTTCGGCGCTGTTGCCGTCGCGGCCGACTGGCCTGATGCCTACGGGTCAATCGCTTTGTACGCGGGCGCAGCGGCGACGCTGAATCTTGGCAAGCGCGAGATCGTCACATGGCCCTGACACTCGACCGGCTGGCTGGCTTCCTGACCGATGAAGGCCCCCCCGTCAGGGTCATCGTATGGGCCCACAACTCGCACGCGGGCGATGCCCGGTCCATGCAGACCGCGCGCGCGGCGAAACCAATCTCGGCCAGCATGTGCGCCAGCGCCACGTCAATAGCGCATTCCTGATCGGTTGCACAACCTATGAAGGAACCGTCACGGCGGCCTCGACGTGGGATGCGCCTGCCGAGCGAAAACGGCTTCATCCGGCTTTGACGGAAAGCTACGAGTCGCTGTTTCACGACGCCGGTTTGGAGCGGTCCCTGCTCATCCTCCAAGGTCGCCTCCGCGTCGCAGGACTGGGCGAGCCTCGTCTGCTGCGCACGATTGGCGCGATCTACCACCCGGACACCGAACGAACCAGCCACTACCGGCGTTCGTGCCTGACTTACCAGTTCGATGCGGTACTACACTTCGACCGGACTCGTGCCGTTGAGCCATTGGAGCCCACCACGCTTTGGCGGAAATCCGAGAGACCGGAGACGATCCGCCCGCCGTCTGAAAAATGATCGTCGCCTCACACCCGCCAAGTCGGTTTGTGAGCGTTGCATCCATGGCTTTTCACCGATCAGGAGATCTCCCATGTCACTCTTCCAATCGATCTTGTTCGCAGCAGATTTTTCCGAGAACTCGAAAGCAGCCTTCCGCGCGGCGTGCTCGCTCGCGACTGGCGACAAGACCCGATTCGTCGTCCTCCACGTGGCCGATCCCAGCAGGATTGCCGAGGAACCCGGTTATTACCGGCAGCAGGATGCTCCGATGTTCCCGATGGAACGAGATCGAGCGTTTCACGAGGCGCTCCGGGAGAAGCTGCACCTGATCTACACTCCGCTTCAGCCGCTGGATATCGTGTACAGCACAAGCGAGGGCGAGCCCGCGGAAGAGATTCTGCGTATGGCCAAGGGAAAGGGCAGCGACGTGATCGTGATGGGGACTCACGGGCATACGGCGTTGCGCCGGATTCTAGCCGGAAGCGTGGCGGTCGCGGTTTTGCGCGGCGCGGCTTGTCCGGTACTGGCGCTTCGATCGGCCGCGCAGCCACGGCCGGCCAAGGAGATCCGGGTGATCATCCACGCCACCGACTTCTCGGTCTATTCCGAGGCAGCTCTGCGGGTCGCAAGACTGCTGGCCCGTGAGCATGGTGCCCGGCTCACGATCCTGCACGTCGCCGCTCTCGAAGGTCTCATGGACGGAACCTCAGGTGCAGACATTGATCCGCGTGTCTACCATGACGCGTTGGAGGGCGTTCGCAAACGGGTCGATGGTCCCGACCTCAAGCATCCGGTCGAGACCGTCGTCCGGCGCGGATTTGCCGCCGAAGCCATCATCGAGACAGCCAGCGAAATGGCGTGCGACCTGATCGTCGTCGGCACCCACGGGCGCACTGGACTGAGCCGACTATTGATGGGAAGCGTGGCCGAGTATGTCTTGCCACGGGCGAGCTGCCCTGTCCTGGTCGTGAAAGCGGCGAAGCGCATCTCGATGCCCGTATCGGATCGACGGGTCGATGCGGCTCGGGCCGTGACATGAAATCCGGCCAGCGATTCGCCCGAGCCCGATATTACGCAGGAGAACGTTGCGATGAGCGATCCGAGCGTTCCTTCGCAAGGATGGGCTCAGCCAGACCGATCCCACCAGCGGTTACCTCTGGATGCAATCTTTGCGCCGCGGTCCGTGGCGGTGATCGGGGCGACCGAGAAACCGGGAAGCGTCGGGCGCGCGATCCTGCGGAATCTGGTCAGCAACCCGTTCGGAGGAACGGTCTACCCGGTCAATCCGCACCGGCCCAGCGTGCTGGGAATCAAGGCTTACCCTACGATCGGGGCGGTGCCCGAGTCGGTCGACCTGGCCGTGGTGGCGACCCCCGCCCGAGTGGTCCCCAGCGTGATCGCCGAGTGCGTGGCGGCCGGGGCCAGCGGTGCGATCATCATCTCGGCCGGGTTTCGAGAGGTAGGTCCGGAAGGCGCAGAGCTCGAGCGCCAGGTGCTGGAGGCTGCGGGCCGCGGGCCAATGCGCGTGATCGGGCCCAACTGCCTGGGTGTCATGCGTCCCGGCAGCGGATTCAACGCGACGTTTGCCACCCAGATCGCCCGGCCAGGGTCGGTCGGATTCCTGAGCCAGAGCGGCGCCCTTTGCACCGCCATTCTGGACTGGAGCCTGCAGGTGAATGTCGGCTTCAGCGCATTCGTCTCGATCGGCTCGATGCTCGATGTCGGCTGGGGCGACTTGATCGATTACCTGGGCGACGATCCCGACACCAAGTGTATCGTGATCTATATGGAATCGATCGGCGACGCGCGGTCGTTCCTATCGGCGTCGCGCGAGGTGGCGCTCGCCAAACCGATCATCGTCATCAAGGCCGGCCGGACCGCCGCAGCGGCGAAGGCGGCTGCGTCTCACACCGGCTCACTTGCCGGAAGTGACGAGGTACTGGACGCGGCGTTCCGGCGCGTCGGCATCCTGCGGGTCAACTCGATTTCGCAGCTCTTCGAAATGGCCGAGGTGCTGGCCAAGCAGCCCAGGCCCAGTGGTCCCAAGCTGGCGATCGTCACCAACGCCGGCGGACCTGGAGTCCTGGCCACCGATGCCCTGATCGAAAGCCGCGGCGAGCTCGCCGAGATCTCTCCCACGACTCTCGAGGCGCTCGACGCGTTCGTCCCGGCTGCCTGGAGTCATGGCAATCCGCTCGACATCCTGGGCGACGCCGACGCCCAGCGGTACGCGAGGACCCTTGAGGTCACGGCCCGGGATCCCGGCATCGACGGACTCATGGTGATTCTCACTCCCCAGGCGATGAGCGAGCCGACGGCAACCGCCCAGGAGCTATGCCGGTATGCCAGGATCGCCGGCAAACCCGTGCTCGCCTGCTGGATGGGGGGCGAGGAAGTTGTGCCGGGAAAGCGAATCCTCGACACCGCGGGCATCCCCGCCCTCGACTATCCCGACAACGCCGCGCGGATTTTCACCACCATGTGGCGATCCTACTACAACCTCCAGGCGCTGTACGAGATTCCGCACGAGCCGTCCGGCGGCGAGATGACTGCCGATGGCAAGAACGCCCGCGAGCACGCGAAGGTGATCGTCGAGACGGCGAGGGCGCGCGGGCAAAACGCGCTCACCGAGGCCGAATCGAAGCAGATGCTCGCGGCCTATGGAATCCCGACCGTGGAAACCAAGATCGCAGAGACCGAGGATGCCGCTGTCGCGGCCGCGCAAGCGATCGGATTCCCGGTCGCGCTCAAGCTTCAGTCCAGCACGATCACGCACAAGACCGACGTGGGCGGCGTGCAGCTCGACGTGACGAGCGACTCCGCGGTCCGCGAGCGTTTCGCGCCATCGAGTCGGCCGTCCGCCAGCGCGTCGGTGCCGAGCATTTTCAGGGGGTCAGCGTCCAGCCCATGATCAAGATCGACGGCTACGAGCTCATCGTCGGCAGCAGCCTCGATCCACAGTTCGGGCCGGTGCTCCTGTTCGGCACGGGCGGCCAGCTCGTCGAGGTCTTCAAGGATCGTGCGCTCGGGCTGCCGCCGCTCAACACCACGCTGGCGCGACGGATGATGGAACGGACCAAGATCTTCACGGCGCTCAAAGGGGTGCGCGGCCGCCCGCCCGTTGACCTGGCCGCGCTCGAGCAGCTCCTGGTTCGCTTCAGCCACATGGTCCTCGAAGAGCGCTGGATCAAGGAGATCGATATCAACCCCGTGCTGGCATCACCGGAACGCATCGTGGCACTCGATGCGCGGGTGATTGTTCATGGGCCGGACGTCCGCGAGCGCGAGCTGCCTCGGCCGGCGATCCGCCCGTACCCGACGCAATACATCACTCCGTGGTCCGCCAGGGATGGTTCCGAGCTTGTGCTCCGGCCCATACGTCCCGAGGACGAGCCCTCGATGGTCGAGTTCCACAGCACGCTCTCCGAGCGCACCGTCTGGCTCCGTTATTTTCATGCGTTTAAGCTGAGCACCCGCGTCGCACACCAGCGCCTCACTCGGCTCTGCTTCACCGACTTCGACCGCGAGATGGTGCTCGTGGCCGAGTACAAGCAGTCGGAGGCCGGCCACCGGGAAATCCGAGGCGTCGGCCGCTTGAGCAGGATCCGCGGTACGGGCGAGGCCGAGTTCGCGCTCTTGGTTGGCGACCGCTTCCAGGGGCTGGGCCTGGGTACCAGGCTCCTCGAATGCCTGCTCGAGATCGGTCGCGCCGAACACATCGTCCGGATTTCCGGCCACATCCTCGCCGAGAACGCCGAGATGAAGTGCATCTGCGAGCAGCTCGGATTCCACCTGGATCGCCAAATTGACGATTCAGTGATCGAGGCCGTGATCGACCTTTGAGTTGGCTGTAATCGGTGCGCGGATTGCGGGATCAAGGCCGCCCGAAGGCGGCGGTGCCCTGAGAAGTCAAGTCCGGCCAGGCGGCTCGAGGGCCTCTTCGGCGGTCAGAATCATGTGGGCGATTTCGACCAGCTTGCGGTTCTTGTCGCTGGCCAGTTTCTGCAGCCGGCGGAACGCGTCGTGCTCGTCGAGGCCGGCCTTCTTCATGAGGATCCCTTTGGCTTTCTCGACGACCTTGCGGTCTTCGAGGGCCCGCTTCAAGTCGGAGGTCTCCTTACGCAGCTCCTGAAACTGCTCGAACCGGCGCATCGCGATCCCGATCGCAGGCTCGAGGTCGGCCTGTTTGATCGGCTTGACCAGATATGCCAGGATGTGGTCCGCCTCGGCGCGGGCGATGAATTCGGGATCGTGATACGCGGACACCAGGATGATCGGGACCGGCGCATTCTTGTAGATGCGCGAGGCCGCGTCGATGCCGTCCATGTCGGGCATCTTGATGTCGGTGATGACGAGGTCGGGGCGCGTGGCTGCGCAGATTTCCACCAGCTCGCGGCCGTCTCTCGCCACGGCGATCACCTGGTGTCCCAGCAGCGGGAGGATTTGCTGGAAGTAGTCGCGCATGTCGAGTTCGTCGTCGGCGATGGCGATCTTGAGCGATCTGGTCATGGTGTGCCTCTTGGCAAGGTGATGATGAACGCGGCCCCCGCCCCTGGGGCGTCGCCGACCGTGATCTGGCCGCCGTGCGCCTCCACGACGCGCTTGGCGATGGCCAGGCCAAGCCCGGTTCCCTTGGACTTGGTGGTGAAGAAGGGGTCGAAGACCTTCATTCGCTGTTCGGGTGCGATTCCCGGTCCGTCATCGGCCACGGCGATCCGCAGGGCGGGCTGGCCGTCGAGCTCCGTTGCAGTAGGCGCTGACCTCGATCGCGACGGGAGGCGTGCCCGCGGCCAGCGCGTTGTCGAGGACATTGCGGAAGACCTGGTCGAGGCGGAACAGATCACCGGCGCACCGCAGGTCAACGCCATCGAGCGTCTCGCGGAACGTGGCCTTCTTGTCGTTCCGCGCGTGTTCCAGATGGGCCCAGGATTCGCGCCAAACGGTGCCGAGATCGCAGATGGTCTTCTCGAGCTTGATCGGTGCCGCATAGCTCCGCACATCCTCATAGAGGTGGTGGAGGTGGTCTTGCGCCTTCTGCAGACGATTGATCAAGTCGATTGCGTCGGGCCGGTCGCGGACTTTGAGCGCGAGCATCTCGAGGCATGCCTGACACCGCTGCAAGGCGTTGCGGCTCTCGTGCGCCAGACCTGTGACGACCTGGCCGATGGCCGCCAGACGTTCCGACTGGAGTGCTCGCTCCTGCGCCTGCTTGACGAACGTGATGTCGTGACCGACGCTCAAGATCGCCGGCCCGTCTTCGTAGTCGGGCAAGTACCGCGCGTTCCAGACGATCCAGCGGCGCGAGCCGTCGCGGCAAACGACCGCATTCTCGAGCCCGCGGTTTGGCCGGCCGGCGATCACCTGCGTGAACTCGTCAGCGACCGCGCGGCGGTCGCACTCCGGCACCAACAGCTCAAGGTAATCGTGCCCCTGCACGCCTGCCGCCTTGTAGCCGGTGAGCTGTTCGGCAAATGGGCTGAAGTAGACGATCGAGTGATCCCGACGGAGGATGACGATCATGCACTCCGCCGCCTCGACCAGGTGGCGGAACGCCGCATCGCTGCGTTCCTTGGCCTGAGCGAGCCGTTTTCGCTCGGCGATTCGACCCAGACTGGTGCGCAGCAAGTCAGGGTTCAGGGGTTTCAGGATGTAGTCCGTCGCGCCCTGGCGCAGCGCCGCGATGGCGCCCTCGAGATCGGAATAGCCGGTGATGACGATCACCGCGGCGGCGGGATCGGCGGCCTTGAGCTTGGGCATGAGCTGCTCGGCCATCGCGTCCGGCAGCCGGCGGTCGAGAATGATCGCGGAGAATCGTTCCAGATTCAATTGCCGCAAGGCCTCGGCCGCGCTCCCCACCGTCGTGACCCGGTGACAATCGAGCTCGAGGATATCGCGCAGGTTGGCCCGCGCATCGGGATCGTCCTCGATCACCAGAATGTCAACCGGTGGAGAAATGGCAATGACGCTCATCGCTGCCCACCTTTGGCGTCGTCCGCTCGGGCCAGCGCCAGTTGACTCAAAGTCTCGATCAGATCCGGGATTCGAAACGGTTTGTACTGGACGGCGTCCGCCCCCTCGGCAAGGAGCTGTGCGACGAGCTGATCCGTATCTCGGCGATAGCCGGTGATGAGCACTGTCCGGGATTCAGGGTTGGTTGCGCGCACGGCGCGGAATACGCTGCTCCCATCGGCGTCCGGGATTCTCAGGTCGATCAGGACCACCTCGAACGACGAATCTCGCAGTGCTGCGGCCGCGCCAGGGAGGTCGTGGGCCACGCATACCCGAAACCCGCGGTCGCGCAACAGGTCCCAGAGATTCTCGCACAGGTCGCGGTCATCGTCGACGATCAGGACCAGCGGCTGATCGAGCGCTTGCTTGACGAACTTCAGTAGTTTGGGAAAGTCGACCGGCTTCGGGAGCACTTTCCATGCGCCTGCCGAGATGGCTTCCTCGGCCGTGGCGGCGCCGGCAAAGGCCGTGACCAGGAGCGACACTGTGCCGGCGCGCCGCTTCTTGATCTCGCGGTACAGGGCCAGCCCGTCCATGCCGGGCATCTTCAAATCCAGTAGCGCGATGTCATACGGGCGCCGACCCAAGAGCGCCAGCGCCGAGGGTCCATCGTGCGCGGTGTCGACCTGATACCCCAGGTCGCTCAAAATGTCGCGCAGGTTGTCGCAGATGTCTGGGTCGTCATCCACGACGAGGATTCGGGGTTCCTCCCGACGAGTCATGGCTTCTCTCCGTCGGCAGGTAATGCGTTGAGTCGAATTGTGAAGGTGCTGCCACGCCCCGGCTCGCTCTTGACGCCGAGGCCCCCCTGGTTCCTCTCCACGATCGATTTGGTGATTGCAAGCCCCAGTCCAAGTCCCCGCGCCTTCGTCGAGTACAAAGGCTCCATGACCCTGACCAGGTCCGTCGCCTCGATGCCGACACCCGTATCGGCCACCGCGATCTCCACGAAGCCAAGGTCGGCCACGGCCGAGATCGCCAGTCGCCCCCCCTGCGACATCGCGTCGCGCGCGTTGCGAATCAAGTTGCCAAGCGCGATCAGAAGCTGATCGCCGTCGCCCAGCGCGCGGCAGCCCGGCCGGACAATCGACCGCGACCTCGATGCCATCGCCGGGCGGATTCAATTCGAGCGCTTCGCTGAGCAGCGGTTCGATCGCAATTGGCGCAAGTGCAGGCACCTGCACTCTGGCGAAATTGGACAGCGCCGTGATCACGCTGTCCGCCAGCTCGACATTGCGCTCGATCCGTTTCAGGTGGTCGGTCTTTTTCTCGGGGGTCGGATTTCGAGCGTTGAGCAAATAGTAAACCGACGTCTGGACCACATTCAGCGGGTTGCGAAGCTCGTGAGCAACGCCGCCGGCTACCTGTCCCAAGGTCGCCAGTCGCTCCGTGCGCTGCAGCCGGGCCATGTATTCGGCCTGATAGGCGTCTTCGATGATCGCGAGGTCGAGGTCCAAAAGCTTGTTGAGCGCGCTTGCCGTCTCTTCCAGGGTCCGGGAATCCGCTGGCCAGCTCATATGGAGAGCGCGAATGAGCGCAGTGCGCAGCCGCGACAATGCGACGTTGGTATAGACCTGCTCGAGGCCGATCTCCACGTGCCGCCAGCCGACCCGCCACCGCCGGGCGACATAATCCGCGTCGTAGGTCCCGGCCAGGAGCTCGCGGATCCAGTGCACGAGCGTTTCCTTGAGCCGGTCGATCTGGGCTTGCCCGCCGGTGATCACCTTGCGAGCTGCCGGATGCCGCTCGATCTCGGCGTAGAAGTCGTCGACAAGTCGGTGCAGACATGGCTCCAGGAGCGCTGCGGACGCGACGATGCGCTCGGCGTCTTGAGCGGTCCAGCCTACATAAGACTGGAGCTCGCGATACCGGCTGAACAATCGGTCTGAGTCCATGACGGTCTCTCACTCGAGTGCTGCGATACCACAAAACAAAAAAAGCCCACGCCCGCCTGCTGGCGGTTGCGTGAGCCTTCGTAAGCCCTCCGGATCGCCCGCTCGTGAGCGATCCGGCCGATTGTCTACATGCATCATACAGGGGGACATACCCAGATGGAAAGCGTCTTGGATCCAGTTTACCGATTTCTCGAATTTTGGATTGACTCACCTCGAAGCTCGGTTTACTATCTGTTGATCCTTGCTCACGAAGGGCAAGTGAATGTCGGCTACGGCGGCCCCGTCTTGCGACCATCGCATGAGCGGGGTTTTTGTTTGCGCTGGATTTTCAGAGCGCCCGCTGACCGGGCAACCGAGATCCCAACCGTCTCGGCCCAGATTCTCGCGGTAATGGCTGCCGCGTCCCAGGCACCGCCTTGGCTTGGCCATGGCGAAACCGAGGAGACGGCAGCATGACCAGTAGAGTCGTCGCTAGCGCAAATCGCGAACCTTCCACGAATCCTCACTTTCCGGCGATCGGCCGCACGGTCGAGCACCGGCTGCGTTCGAGCGGTTACCGGCCGCTGTGCGACATTTCGTGTACGGATTGCGACGGAGTGGTTTACCTCCATGGTTGCCTCCCGTCCTATTACCTCAAGCAGCTCGCCCAGGAGATCGGCGCCGGCGTGGCAGGCGTGCGCCTGATCATCAACAAGATCGACGTGAGGACGCAGACATCCAGGCGCCCAGTAGCCTGAGTCAGGAAGCCGGTTGTCACGCACTCGATCAGAGCGGGGAGGATCGACCTCCCTGACCACTCACGGAGAAAAGGAGCCACCGACATGCTGGTTTTGAGCCGAAAGTCCACTCAATCAATCGTCGTCAACGGCGATATCCGGATCACGGTCGTGAGCATTCGCGGCAATCAGGTCCGGCTCGGGTTCGAAGCGCCTGGCTCGATCGCGATCGTCCGCGAGGAGCTGTGCGATCCGGCCCGCGCGAGACGTCAACAACCGGTGCGCCATCGCCGGCGCGTTCGGTCGAAGGGCGGTGTCCGGCTCGACCACCACCGTCGGAGAGAGCGCAACCGCGCCGCGCGACGCGAAGCGATAGAATCACAAGAACCCTTCTGCTGGGAGCACAATCCATGCTGCGCAGCATCTTGATCGGGATCGATACCACAGGTTCCAGCATCGTCGCGGAGAGATTGGGAGCTCGCTGGGCGCGGCGTTCCGGCGCCATGCTCGTGGGGCTGGGGATCGTCGATGAGCCTGGGATTCGCGCGATCGAGCCGGCCGGGCCCGTGGGCGGCAAGCCAAGTGTTGACTCCATTTATTACATGGGCTATCCCGCCCGGCTGGAGAAGGTCCACGAGCAGGTTCGTCAGGCCCTGGACCAGTTTGCCGACCGCTGCACTGAAGCGGATATCGCGCACGCGCAATTGAAACGCGTCGGCTCGCCTCATGAACAGATTGCACAAGAAGCGCAGTCGTGCGACGTGATCCTGATCGCTCGAGGGTCCGGTTTTCGTTTCATCACCGGAGATGTTGAAAACGATGACACCTTGAAAAAGGTTCTGAAAGATGCTCCCCGTCCCGTCGTGGTCGTGCCCAAGATTGCGCCGAAGAAGGGCCGGTTGTGATCGCGTATGACGGGAGCGTCCAGGCCGCTCGCGTCCTGGCCGCTTTCGCGGCGACCGGACTGGGCGACGCAGGCGAAGTCCACGTGATCAGCGCACGTGCAACCGCGAGTGACGCCGCCGAGCGCGCCGAGCGCGCCTGTGCGTTCCTCAACCGCCACAAGATCAAAGTGATCGTGCACGCTTTGGCCTCGAAATCCCCACCGGCGGAGGTGATCCTCGAGCATGTGCGCCGGCTGAAGGCCGGCCTGCTGGTAATGGGCGCGTATGGCCAGCCGGTCCTGCGCGAATTCTTCGTGGGGTCGGTGACGCGCAGGCTGCTCGAAGAAAGCTCGGTCCCTCTGTTCTTGTACCACTAGTCTCCGCTATGATTTGCATCCGAGGAATTCCTGGTCGGGCGGACAGAGAATATTCGTCATCGAGTCGATCGATGTCTCTATCTCACGTTTCCTCGGAATCCACGCTCAGCCACCTTGCGTTCACGCAGGGCTTGGAGCCTGAAGAACAGCGTCGAATCGCCGAGCTCGCCAGCCCGTGCGCCTGGGATGCCGGCGCGACTGTGTTCCGCGAAGGCGATCGTGATTCCACCCTTTACCTGGTCGAGGTCGGGCGCGTCGCGATCGAGATCTCCGTGCCAGGCCGCGGACGCGTGACCATCCTCACGGTGGGTCCGGGCGAGGTGTTCGGCTGGTCGTCTCTGTTCTTCCAGCGACCCAAGACGGCGTCGGCACGCACGGTCGAGCCGACCAGGGCTCTCGCTCTCGACGCGGCCCGGCTTCGCGCCCTCTGCGACGCCGACACCCGCGTCGGCTATCTGCTCACGCAGCGGATCCTCGCAGTGGTGTCAGAGCGCCTGCAGGCCACTCGAATGCAACTGCTCGACATTTACGGTCATTGACCGCCGGTCGCGTCGTCGGCAAAGGATTGATTCGTAGCCGGGATCCTTGGGAATCGTCGCATTGGGACCGACTCTCGTCATCGACAAGGCTGAGCTATCCCGCATCATCGACAACCTGTGGGATGGGGGTTACACCGTCGTCGGGCCGACGATCGCGCAAGGGGCGATCATCTTCGACGAGGTTCGCAGGCTCGAGCAATTGCCGATCGGCTGGACGGACGAGCAAGAGGGGGGAACGTATCGCCTCAAGCGACGAGACGACCAGTCCTATTTCGGGTTCGCCGTCGGGCCGCATTCGTGGAAGAAATATCTGTTCCCCTCGCGATTGACACTGTTCACGATCGAGCCCTCCGCGCAGTCGTTCGCCGTGCATCCCAGCCCCGAATCGGTTCCCCGTTACGCGTTCCTGGGGGCGCGCTCGTGCGACTTGCACGCGATCGAGATCCAGGACCGCGTCTTCCTGGAGGGTCCGTATGTCGACCCGCATTATCAGGCCCGCCGTGAGCCAGCCTTCATCATCGCGGTGAATTGTGCCCACGCCGCGGCGACCTGCTTTTGCACGAGCATGAAGACCGGACCGAAGGCCGTCCGCGGCTTCGACCTGGCGCTCACCGAGCTGGCCGATACCTTCCTGGTCGAGGTGGCCACCGACCGCGGTCGCGCCATCATGGCCGAGGTGACTTGCCGCGAGGCCTCAGGCGCGGAACTGGGCGCGGCCGCCCGCGTCGTGCGCGACACCGAGAGCCAGATCAAGCGGCGGCTCGACACGTCCGACCTGCCTGAGTTGCTCTACAATAACCTCGAACACCCGCGCTGGGACGACGTGGCGAATCGTTGCCTGTCGTGCACCAATTGCACGTTGGTTTGCCCGACCTGCTTCTGCCACTCGATCGAAGACGTTCCCGATCTGGAGAGCCAGCGCAGCGGGCGAGTCCGCGTCTGGGATTCGTGCTTCAACTTCGACCACGCGCACACCGCCGGAGGCAACATGCGGCCCGATATCCGTTCGCGCTACCGCCAGTGGCTCACGCACAAGCTGGCCTCCTGGATCGATCAATTTGGGGTCTCCGGATGCGTGGGCTGCGGTCGCTGTATCACATGGTGCCCCGTGGCGATCGACATCACCGAGGAAGTCGCCGCTATTCGTGACGGAACGACGGCCTGATGAGTGCCGCGACCCAACCGAGCGACCGGATGGCGCGGGTGGCTCCGCCGTGCGTGCCACGAGTGGCGGATGCGCTCTGTCCGCATCCCGCGACCGTGCTCTCGATCCGGCCGGAAGGCCCCAAGGTGGCGACGTTTTCGCTCGCGTTCCAGGAAGAGGAGCAGCAGAGCCGCTATCTCGTGCAGCCAGGTCAGTTCAACATGATTTACGTGACCGGCGTCGGCGAGGTGCCGATCTCGGTCTGCGCAGCCCCGCGGAAGGACAGGGAATCGGCCACACGATCCGCTTCACCGGTCGGGTCACTGATGTGATCGGCAAGCTGCCCGCGGGAGCGATCGTGGGCCTGCGCGGGCCCTACGGTCGAGGCTGGCCGATCGAGCGGTTGCGCGGCCGCGACATCCTGATGGTGACCGGAGGGCTTGGCCTGGCCCCCATGCGGCCGTTGATCCGCGCGCTCCTGGCGGACCGTGGCCGGTATGGCCGCCTCACCCTCCTGCACGGCGCGCGTCAGCCGGTCGATCTCCTCTTTCTCTCGGAGTACCCCGAATGGGAACGCCTGGGGATCGAGCTGATGGTCTCCGTCGATCGCGCCGACCAATCCTGGCGCGGGCGAGTCGGCGTGGCAGCCTCGCTCTTCAATCGGCTTTCGATCGACGCCGCGCGCACCACCATCCTGACTTGCGGCCCGGAGATCCTGATGCGGTTGGTCGTCACCGAAGCTCTGCATCGCCGTGTCGACGACACTGACATTTATTACGCGATGGAGCGCAACATGCAGTGCGCCGTGGGCATGTGCGGCCACTGCCAGCTCGGACCGGCTTTCCTCTGCAAGGACGGCCCCGTCTTCGCTCATCGCGAGCTCGCTCCGTTTTTCCGCCAGGAGTTACTGTGATCACACACGATTCACGCCTCTGACGCCGCAAAGCCAATGAACACCACGAAACCGCGACTGGGCGTCTTCAAGTTCGCATCGTGCGACGGCTGTCAGCTCTCGCTCCTCGACTGCGAGGACCAGCTACTGGCGGTGGCCGATCGGGTCGAGATCGCCTATTTCCTCGAGGCCGCTCGCCGGCCGCTCGAGGGTGAATTCGACGTGGCACTGGTCGAAGGCTCGGTCTCCACGCCCGAGCAGGAACACGAGATTCGCGACATCCGCCGCCGCAGCCGATTCTTGATCACGCTCGGGGCCTGCGCCTCTCACGGTGGTATTCAGGGCCTCCGTAATTTCGGCAGCCTGAACGTCGAGAACGCCTTGGCCATCGTTTATGCCTCACCGCAATACATAAAGACGCTCGCCTGCTCGCGCCCGGCCAGCGCCTACGTGGCCGTCGACCTCGAGCTGCCAGGCTGCCCCATCAACAAGAATCAACTCCTCGGTGTGTTGAGCCAGATGCTCGCAGGCGCACGGCCCAAGGTACCCAACCACTCGCTTTGCCTCGAATGCAAGCGGCAGCATCTGGTGTGCATCCTGGTGGCTCAGGGCTCTCCGTGCATGGGACCGGTGACATCCACGGGCTGCGGTGTGCTCTGCCCCAGCTACGATCGCCCTTGCTTCAGTTGCTTCGGCCCGGCGACCCAGCCCAACACGGCCGCACTCGCCCGGCGGTTTGAGCAACTGGGGCTCGAGCGCGAAGAGATCCGGCGGCTCTTCCAGACGTTTTATGCAGATGCGCGCGAATTCCGCGAGGAAGGGCTACGCCATGACGGACCCAGCGCGAGCGCCGGATGAGGCCAGCGGGGCCGACGCCGTGTCGCAGCCAATCACACGGACCATCCGTGTCGCAGCGATGGCGCGCGTCGAGGGACAGGGAGCGCTCACCATCCGCCTGCGCGATGGGCGAGTGGACGACGTGCAACTGCACATCTTCGAGGCTCCTCGGTTTTTCGAAGCTCTGCTGCGGGGCCGGTCGATCGCCGAGGTGCCCGACATCACTGCCCGCATTTGCGGTATCTGTCCGGTCGCATACCAGAACAGCGCTTGCCACGCGCTAGAAGCACTCTTGGGCGTCACGCTTCCCGAACCGCTGCGAGCCCTGCGCCGGCTGCTGTACTGCGGAGAGTGGATCGAGAGCCATGTGCTTCATATCGCCTTCCTGCACGCACCCGATTTCCTGGGCCACGAGAGCGCCTTCGCGATGGCACGCGATCGACCGGAGTTCGCGCACAAATTGCGCGACGCCCTGCAGCTCAAGAAAGCGGGCAACGCCATCGTTGATCTGGTGGGGGGCCGGGCGATCCATCCGATCAATGTGCGACTGGGCGGGCTCTATCGCGCCCCGGGCAAGTCGGAACTGGCCGCGCTGGCGGAACCGTTGAAACGGGCCCAGGAACTCGCTCGTGACCTGGTTCGCTGGACGGCGAAGCTGGAATTTCCGCCGCTGGAATACGACTACGAATTCGTGGCCTTGCGGCACCCCTCGGAATACCCGATGAATGAAGGCCGGCTCGTCTCCAGCCGCGGCCTCGACATCGCGATGAGCGAGTTTCCTGACCATTTCGAGGAGTACCAGGTGCCGTACTCGACTGCCTTGCAGTGCCGTCGCAAAGGCGGCAGCGCGTACTTCGTCGGTCCGCTTGCCCGCTGGAACTTGTGCGCAGCCGAGGCCGGCACCGCAATCCAGCAGCTCGCGCGCGAGACCGGCATCGCATGGCCCTGCCGCAATCCCTACATCAGCATTGTGGCCCGCGCGCTTGAGACTGCGTATGCCGTCGACGAAGCGTTGCGGCTGATCGACGCTTACCAGCCGCCTGAGCTCGCGGCCATTCCGTTCGAGACCCGCGCCGGCTCGGGCGCTTGGATCACGGAAGCTCCCCGCGGCATTCTCTACCACCGTTACGAGGCCGACGCGAACGGCCGCGTGACGCTCGCGACCATCATTCCCCCCACCAGCCAGAACCAGCGACAGATCGAGGAAGATCTGATTCGCTTCGCGCCGTCGGTGCTCGGCTTGCCCGAGGATCAGGCTGCCTGGCGATGCGAGCAGGTCGTGCGGAACTATGATCCGTGCATCAGTTGCGCGACGCATTACCTGAAATTGAGGATCGTGGAGTCATGAGCCTGATCTTGGGATTCGGAAACCCTGGCGACGACATCCAGATCGGCTGGGTCGCGATCGGCTCTTCCAGTTGTATTCAATAGCATCAGAACCAACGAACCCGTTCACAGCTTCGCAAAACGTCCAGCACCCAAACGGAAGGACATCATGAAACGCACCATCGCGCGATCACTGTGCCTGGCCCTACCGGCACTGGCCTGTCTCATCCTGGCGTGGCACGCCACGCGGGCTGGCCAGCCCGCCCAGAAACGCACTCGAGCTGAATTCATGCGTCTGAAGCTTGATTTCTCAAAGGACGTGCTCGAGGGTCTTGCTCTCGAACAGTACGCGACCATCGAGAAAGGGGGAAAAGCCCTCAAGAGATTGAGCGAGGCCGCCGAGTGGGAAGTCGCGACAATCCCGAGCGCCAACGACTACGTCATGTTGACCACCGACTTTCAGCGCCACGCCGACGAGCTGGTCAAGCAAGCGAAGGCCAAGAATATCGACGCTGCCACGCTCGCCTACGTCAAGCTCACCATGAGTTGCGTCCAGTGTCATAAGTTCATCCGCGATACCGGCAAATAAGATCATCGCCGAGGATTCCCCAAACTTGCACCTGACGGACTGCTCAGTCAAGTCAACGCGGATCGCGGAGTCATGAGCCTGATCGTGGGCCTTGGGAGCTTTCACGGCGACGACCAGCTCGGCTGGGCCGCGATCGACTTGATCCGGCCGCGATTGCCGGACGGCACCTTCGCGCACAAGATTCGCAGCGCCATCGAGCTGATCGAATGCTTCGAACGGCATGACGCGGTCGTCGTCATCGATGCGGCGGCGCCGGCGGGCCGACCTGGGCAGATCCGCTCGTTCCTGTGGCCATCTCCCGAGCTGGTTCAGTCCCATCTCCTGAGCTCGCACAGCTTGGGGCTGGTCGAGTCGATCCAACTGGCCGAGGCCTTGAGCCAGCGTCCCGCCGACTTGAAGATTTACACGATCGAGGCGCGGGATACTTCGCCCTGCGCCCAATCGGCGACGACATCGCGCGGCAACTCGATGCCCTGGTCGAGTGCGTCCTCAGCGATCTCGCCGAGATCGATGACTGACCGCGCATCCTCAGTGGTCGTGGCTCAGGCACGGCAATCACTCCGCTGTGCGCGAGCGTCACCGATGGCGATGTCTGGCGGTACTCGTGTGACCAGAACCCCCGTGTGCCGGCGAACGCCAGTCCGCGCGACGATCGACCCTAACCCTGAATCAGGCGGACGAACTCTCGCAGTTCGTCCAGGTTGAGGTCCGAAACAGCCCAGAACGTCATTCGTGAGTGTGTGAATCGGACCAGATGAAATCCTTGTCGGGTCGCCTGCTCGGGCGCGGCCTCATCACCGGGTGAGGAGGGCCAGACGAAGAGGTTGATGGAATGCTTGCGGCGATGGTACACCAGGGCCGCCACAGGCCGATTGTGGAGATAGTCGAGGCGCCCGCCGAGCAAGGGGAAACCCTGGTCCGCCAGGTCTTTCACCGGCGGCGAAAAATCGAGCTTTCCCTCGAACCACGGTTTGACCGTATGCGCATCGGACGACGCCACGTCGAACCGGTGGCCGGGCAGCATTTGCGAGCGGACGTGGCCGGCGACCAGCTCCTGGGTCAAGAACGCGTCGTCCGAACGAGCCAGCCGCACCCGCGCCAGCCACCAACCCGCGGCCGTGATCAAGGCCAGCGAAGCCGCCACTGCGAACAGACGCCCGCGACCCACGCGCGGGGTGCGAGCCGCCAGGCCAGCCTTGTGCAGCGACGATTGAACGCGCTTCGTCAAGCCCGGAGGCGTCCGGTCATATAGGGCGCCGTTCTGGATCGTGGACCGCAATGCCTGAAGCCTCGTGTGCGACTGCGAGCACGCTGGACACTCTTGGAAATGCTGTTCGATCTCCAGGCTCTTGATCAGGTCAAGCTCGCCGTCGACGTGGCCGTGGATCAGTGCTTGTGTCTCTCGGCAATCCAAGTTACGACCCCCCTTCCCCGCAGCCGCGGAGCCGCTCTTGCAGCCGCTCGCGGGCACGCGCCAGGCGGGACATGACAGTGCCCATGGGAATCCCGGCGATGGCAGCGATCTCCTTGTAAGACATACCTTCCAGCTCGCGGAGGACCACCACTTCCCGGAGCTCCACGGTCAACTCTTCCACGGCCCGTCGGACCGACTGCCGATCATCCTCGCTAATCAGTCGATTTTCAGGGTCCATGTCGTCGGATTCGACGCCGTGAGTTTCCTCGTCAAACGCGGTCGCAGTGCCGCGAGCCCGCTTCTGCTCGAGCCACGTGTAGCAGACGTTGCGGACAATCGTGAGCAGCCAGGCGCGGGCATTCTCGCCGTGCCATCCACCAAAAGACTTCAGCGCTCGCAGGTAGGCCCCTTGCACCATGTCCTCCGCGTCGTGATCGTTGCGGGTCAGCCAGCGCGCCAGATTGTACGCGGCGCTCAGGTGCGGTAAGAGGGCTTGTTCGAACCGCTGGCGGTCGTCGGCTGCTTGCAAGGGCGTTCCTACCGTCGCGTTGATATCCACATCAAGTGAGACCGCTCCTTCTGCTCTTTTATTCCAAGAAAGTTTCCAGGAATAGTGCGCATTTCCTCTGCCGCGGCCGCTCGCGCCTCAAATTCCCGTTCTTAGCACGCCGCGGGAATAATCTCCGGGCCGGGCCGGTCTAGGCTGTTGGCGACAAATGGCGGATCGTTCGGCATCCGGCCTTGCTCGTGCCAAGGAGAGGCAGAGGGCATGGCCCGCGCCCCGCAGTGACCACCTCGGTCTTCGCCGCGACAATCCCGCCACTCGGCCGGTCCGGGAGCCCGCGACTGCGGCTTCTGCCTTGGCCGGGCGCGTTGCGCTCAACGGTAACGGCTCAGCGCTCGCACGGGGCGTCCCCGTGACGAGTGACGTCGACCACTTACATGAAAGGTGCGTCTCGTGTTTTTGCAACTTTGGACCAGCTCACGCACCCGGGAGAATCGAGCACCTCGGAACCGAAGACATCGAACACCGGCCTTCCGCCCGGAGACGGAGGCGCTCGACGATCGCTGCCTGCTATCCACCGATGTCGTCATTGAAGGCAACCAGGCCGTCCTGGCCGCCATCCGGCCCGACAGACCGAAGCTGGGCCGCGCGACGCCCGATCTCGCCCGCGCGCACACGGCGATCCGTGTCGCGGTGAATGCGTTCGACAATGCCTCCAGAGGCAGTCACGCACATTCCCACGCACCGACCGGCGCGGCGGCCGGCGCGGCGGCCGCCGTGGCAGGGCTGTTGACTGCGTCCGCCCTGACCGGCACGGCGATATTTCACGTGAGCTATCAGCCATCGCTGGTCGACGATCCCGACAGCCGGGCCAAGACCAAGGGCACTGGCGCCGGGCGGCCAGGCGCTCTGCCAACCGACGGCCCAAGTCGTTGACCACAACGTTCCAAGCCCCCCGCCGGCCACCGACCCGCTCGGCCCGACATGTTGCATACCCGGGACGAGTGGACCGATCGAGGTTTTCGGCCGTCGGAGGGGCCGCAATCACGACATTCCCGACTGACCAAGTTCCCGGAGGCGCGGCCGGGTTTGATCCGCGCCATCATTTTCCGAAGGAGTCGAAATCGTGGAAGAACAGACCATCCGAGATCGCCAGACCAACAGCATGGACCGTCGCGGGTTCCTCAAATGCATGGCCTGGGCCGGCACAGGGCTCGTCTGGACCGCTGCCGGCGGAGTGCTCTCGTCCCGCACGTTCGGTCGGGATTCCGGCCCGGCGTCAACGAGCAGCTTCTCGTTCGTTCAGATCAGCGACAGCCACATCGGGTTCGGCAAGGACCCGTACAGAAAGACCGTGGCCGCCACACTCGAGGAGGCCGTGGCCAGGATCAACTCGCTGCCGCGACGACCCGACTTCGTGATCCACACCGGCGACCTCACCCACCTCTCCACCCCCAAAGAGTTCGACACCGTCGCCGAGATCCTCAAGGGCGCCAAAGTCGCCAAGATCTTTTACGTCCCCGGGGAGCACGACGTCATCGGCGACGGGTCGGAATACCTCAAGCGGTTCGGCCAGGGTACCAGGGGCGAGGGCTGGTACAGCTTCGACCATCACGGGGTGCACTTCATCGGACTGGTAAACGTCGCAAGCGCGGGCACCGACCAAGGGCTCGGTATCCTCGGCGATGAACAGCTCGACTGGCTCAAGGCAGACCTGGCGGGGCTGGCCGCCAGCACGCCCGTCGTCGTGTTCGGCCACGTCCCTCTCTGGGCGGTCTACCCCCAGTGGGGCTGGGGCACGCAAGACGGACAGCAGGCGCTCAGCTACCTCAAGCGGTTCGGCTCGGTGACTGTCCTGAACGGCCATATCCACCAGATCGCCCGGAAGGTCGAAGGGAACATGACCTTCCACACCGCCCGTTCGACCGGATTTCCGCAGCCGGAACCGGGAAAGGCCCCTGCCCCGGGCCCTCTCAAGAACGTCCCCGCCGAGAAGCTGCGCACGCTGCTCGGCCTGACGAACGTCAATTACATCGCTGGCCAGGGGCCGCTCGCCGTCGTCGACGAGACGTTCCAATGAGCCGCCGCGCGGGCTTGCGTCCCGATGTCGTTCGGGGACATTTCTGGCGAGACGCCTTTGGTGGCTCGCGCGGAACGATCAGCAGTGGTGTCTACATTGGGTTCTACCCCGCCCCCGGTGCTCGTGCGCAGCGATCCGCGCGAGGCCGGGGAAAGGCGCTCCGGGGCGTGCCAACGTCGCCGTCTCTCCGCGGCCGTCTCGGACTCTTCGTCGACGACGTGCATATCCTTGCGCGTCAGAGGCCATGTCGAAGAAATTCACGTCCAACGTGGATAAAATGGCGAACAGGCTGGAGAGGTCGCGTGCGCACGCCTCGATTGTTGACCGCCGGTCTCGACAGTTCGTAGACGTCTCACGCGATCCTGGCACAGATAATGCTCGTCTGAACCCGGGCAATTTTCGTTGCGCACGGAGCCCGGCTTGGCGGCGATCGCATGCCAGGGAAGCCGGCGCATCGCTCCCTGACCGAGCCACTGGGATCGATGGGAAGCCCGAACGTCGCGCTGGAGAACAGGAGCACGCTCATGGCGAAGAAAAAAACGGCGGATCTGCTGGTCCAGACGCTCGCGGCTGCCGGTGTCGAGCGTATCTATGGGGTCTCGGGTGACTCGCTCAACGGCATCACGGACTCCATTCGCCGACAAGAGCAGATTCGGTGGATTCACGTGCGCCATGAAGAGACGGCCGCCTTTGCCGCGGGTGCCGAGGCGCATCTGACGGGACGATTGGCCGTTTGCGCCGGCAGTTGCGGGCCTGGCAACCTGCATTTGATCAATGGACTGTATGACTGCCATCGCAGCCGCGTTCCCGTCCTGGCCATCGCGGCCCAGATCCCGAGCCAGGAAATCGGCAGCGGGTATTTTCAGGAAACGCATCCGGAACATCTCTTCGCGCAGTGCAGCCATTATTGTGAGCTCATTTCGCAGCCCGAGCAAATGCCGCGCGTGCTGGAAATTGCGATCCAAACCGCACTCTCGCGTCGCGGTGTCGCCGTGATTGCCATCCCTGGTGACGTCGCACTACGCGACGCCGTCGCCCAGGAGCCGCGTCTGCATTTTCCGCCGCCGCGACCCACCGTTTGTCCAGCCGATGACGAAATCGTCGAGCTGGCAAGAATACTCAACGGGTCGAAGAAGATCACGATCCTCGGCGGTGCGGGGTGCGCCGGGCGCATGCTGAGCTGATCGAGCTTGCCGGCAAACTCAATGCGCCCATCGTCCACGCCATGCGCGGCAAGGAGGTCATCGAGTACGACAACCCGTTCGGCGTGGGGATGACCGGTCTCCTGGGATTCGCGTCCGGCTACCACGCGATGATGAACTGCGACCTGTTGCTCATGATCGGAACGGACTTTCCCTACCAACAGTTCTTCCCCAAGGACGCGACGATCGTCCAGATCGACCTCCGTGGCGAACAGCTCGGCCGCCGCACCAAGGTCGACCATGGCTTTGTCGGTGACACAAAGTCGACGCTGCGAGCCCTGCTGCCGAAGCTGCAACAAAACACCGACCAGACGCATCTGCAATCCGCGCTCGCACACTATCAGAAGGCGCGGAAGGGCCTGGACGAGCTCGCTACTGGAGAGCCAGGCCGCAAGCCGATCCATCCGCAATATGTCGCCCGCGTGCTCGACGAGCTGGCCGCCGAGGACGCCATCTTCGCCTGCGACGTGGGGACGCCGACGATCTGGGCAGCCAGGTATCTGACCATGAACGGCAAACGGCGGCTGCTGGGCTCGTTCAACCACGGCTCGATGGCCAACGCCCTGCCGCAGGCCTTGGGCGCCCAGGCCAGCCATCCGGGCCGGCAGGTCGTGACGCTCTCGGGAGACGGCGGCCTGGCGATGCTCATGGGCGAATTGCTCTCACTTCGGCAATTGCAGCTTCCCGTCAAGGTGGTCGTCTTCAAGAACGACGCCCTGGCGTTTGTCGAGCTGGAAATGAAAGCCTCCGGCCTCCTCGAATTCACCACCGATCTGCACAATCCGGATTTCGCAAAGATTGCGCAAGCCGCCGGCATGTTGGGGCTGACTGCCGAATCTCCCGAGCAGGTACGACCGATGATTTCACAAGCTCTCGAGCACAACGGACCCGCGCTCGTGGAAGTCGTGGTGCACCGGCAGGAGCTCGCCATGCCGCCCTCGATCACGCTCGAGCAGATGACCGGTTTCAGCCTGTTCATGCTGAAGGCCGTGCTGAGCGGCCGCGGCAACGAGATCATCGACTTGGCGAAGATCAACCTGTTTCGGTAGCCGAGGCGCGGATGTCGATGCCGTCATCCCTGCCGAATTTTCGCACCGAGGCATTGATCCTGTCACCGCGCTTGAAGCCGAGCGATACCGAGCCGCAGCGACTGAATTTGCTTGGCGCCCGCCGTTTGCGCGGCAAGCGCGGGTCTGCCGGAGCCACGTCGCCTTGATCAAAACCGCTCAGGGCGCCGGCATCCGCTTCCGGACGACGCGCTGGACCGCGACCAAGCCGACCGCGCCGATGCCAAGCATCCAGAGCGAGCACGGCTCGGGAACGGCGCCGACTACAAGTGCCACTTCCGTAGCCGGCGCCGACGTGGGAGCGGTGTTGTAGGTCCAGTCTGCCGTGGCGAGGGCGATATCAGTGGTTGCGGATTCAAACTGTACGACCAACCCTCCCCCGTGCGGGAGCGGACTTTTGAAGTCGATCTGGAAGCCGGTCCCATTGTCGATGATCGAAGTCGAGTGGACCGGCACCCCGGAAAAGGCCACCATGACGTCAGCGATGGATCCGCCGGTTCCGGTAAACGTCGCTTCAAAATCGTTTGCGCCGCGGGTCTCGGATTGTATCGCAGTGAGAGTTAGCACCGAGCCCGCGCGGCTCGGGGCCAAGAGAACCAGGTTGGCCAGTAGCGCGACGGCAATGGTGAGCGACTTCCTTGCCACGGTGCGTACCTCGATTGTGAGATTATCAATCGTGCATTCCCTTGCGGACGTGGTGAGCTGAGCATCTATAACGAATTGACAAGGCGCTGTCAAACCGAAAAACCCAGCGTTCGGCACGAAAACGATCGAAGTTGTGGATCGTCACGTGACCGAAGGGCGACATATTATCTCATGAATGACGTGTGGAGCGATCTTGAGGAGGCAGCAGCGGGTCGAGTCGGAAAAGCGGTACGTAACCAAGATGCAGATCTCGGCGCCGCGGGTCGTCCCCACATCTCGGGGGTCGAATCGATCAGCGTCGAACCGAGAATGTCGCGAAAGCTCGCCGAAGCAAACTTGGCGTCCCGAGGTCGCCACGGCTCGGTCCGAGCATCTCTGTCCAGTGGCTGCCGCGCCCTCGCGCCAAACCAACCCGCCGCGACCGCACCAATCGCGTCTCCCACCCTGGATTCTACTCCGTTGCCCGGACCCGCGCGACCGTGGACAATGTTTCTTCTCCGCTCACGCAACCAACACACGTTCATCCGAAGAGAGTCATGGCTCACTCAACGTCTCAGGTCGCGGACCGGGTCGGTCCGTTTGTCGCGGGCTCGACCTCGGACGAGCTCACCGCCCTTGCAGAGCAGCAAGATCTGGCCCTGCGGTTGGTCGACGAGGAAGAACAAAAACGCGATTACTACCGCCAGCGCTGCGAGGGACTGAAGGCGACCGCCAAGGAATTCTTCTACGATTACGACGAAGCCCGCTCGCTCGTCTTCCAGAAGACCGGCGACTCGGAGATGCTTCCCGACTTCATCGAGTATGTCTACTGCTGGCTCGCCGACGACCGCCTCGCCGGCGTCATCCTCTTCGGTGTCAGCAGCGAAGCCGGCAACCACGAGCATATCGACCAGCATGAGAAAGCCTTCTGGGACCAGTCGGCCGAGATCGGCCTGGCTCTCTCGCGAAAGTACACACAAAGCCCCGAGGCGATCGTCAATCCGTTCAACTTCCAGTCGTACACCGAGCTGCCGCAACTCGCCGACGTCGAGTCCGAGAGCGTCTTCTCGTCTTTCGAACACCTCGTGAGCACACCCGACGGCGACCCGGCGCGCCACCCGGATCGACTCGCATTTCTGCGGGCCTGCGCTCGTGCTCGCGTCCAGAAGCAAGGTCGGCCACGACGGAGCCGGCGTCGCCGCCCATGCCAGCCAGTCCGCGCGCAGGATCTTCTGCAACGACGACTGGTTCGTCGTCTACGACCATGCCCTCGAGCGCTACGTGCGAACGATCGAGTCGTTGCACGTGTTCACCAGCCTGGTTTACCTCTCGCGCAAAGAGATGAACGACGTCGGCCGTCGGCTGAACGCCCGGCGCGTCGCCCAGCTCGCGGCCCTGGCCCGTCGCAAGATCGACGATTGGAAAAGCTCGCTACAACGCTCCGAAGAGGCAAAGCAAGCCAGGATCGCCCGGCTGACCAACATCTTGTGAGCAAGTCTCCGGCACGCCGCCGGCACCGCCGCCGGATCAATCCGAAAGCGCCGACGGAACGCCCGGCGCCGCGCAGTCGATCAGGCCGACGCATTGCTGAGTATCGGTCATTCCTCGCGACCGAGCTCGTCCGCCACCCTCTTGAATGATCGTTCCTCGTTCGCGAATTGCGCCTTCGAGACGTACCCTTTCTCGTACATCCGCTCGGCCCACTCCACCCGGTCGGCGGCCCGCTGGAAGTCATGCAGCAATCGCACGATCCTGGCGGCTTCACGATCGCGTCGCGCCAACCTGATGCTCTGGACGACGAGCGCCGACACGAGAGCCATGAAGACGATCAGAACCAGCGTCTGCCGCACCGTGAACCGCACGCGGAGCCGTTGCATGATCATTAGCTCATATGTGTTGGTTCACCGTGAACTGGAATTTCGCCCGGCTGGCGTCAGTGAGTGCCCAGCGACGTCCTGTCCCAGATTTCGCGGCACTGTGCCGCTACTGGGGTCAGGCAAGGTTTTATTACCTCCGCGCCTCAGGAAGAAGTCGAGCAACCGAATTGTACCCAAAGGGCTCCGATCCCGTAATCGAGTCGCGCTCGGGTGTCGATCCGAGCCCCGACGGCGAACGAATGCGTAACCACCGCCTGAAATGCACGAACGGAGCGATTTCGCTCTAGCATTTCATGCTTTCTTAACACTTCGATTTTGTGCGTTGCATTCTCTGGCTCCCTCCACCGCGCACCGTATGGGCCGCTTCCGCGCTCGCGCCCTGTGCCCGCAGTCTTCGAATAAAACCCGTCCTTTCTGCTGCTCCCAACGGCTCGGACGCATCTTGATAGTTTTTATCCGTTCGGCACTTGTTTGTTCCGCACGCGCCGGCTATGTTAAACCCCCGCACGCATGTCATTCAAAGCGAACGCACTGTCGCGCGACGAAAAGGATTGATTGATGGCCTGTCGGGGCCAAGCCAGGCGCATCGCTAAGTTCGGAGTACGCGCGGGATCAGATCCAAGACGCGCCGGCGCGGCGAGCTTAAGGGACTGCGGCCGAGGGAAGTTCATGGTTCGTCGAGCCAGCCGCCAGGAGGACCAACCACCATGCGATTGCCCCGAGCTCTCCAACCGGTCCGGATGGGCCCGCAGCGTAATGAGCGCGATCCCCGTGCCCGAAGGCGGTGGCGGCATCGGGCCGCTCGAGCTGCTGGAAGACCGGGTGGTTCCAACCATCGTCTTCAGCTCGGTGCATGAAAACGTCGTCGACCGCGGCGGCCCGCTGATCGACACGCCCCGGGTCGAGCTCGTCTTCTGGGGGGCGGGCTGGAATGCCAACGTCGCGAACATGGCGCTGCGCCACCAACCTCGTCGACGCCGTCGACAGCATCGTGTCGGGTCCCTATTTGAGCGATCTCTCCCAGTACGGGACGGCCGCGCGGCCGATCTCCGGCACGGCGGTATTCGATGATTCCTTCACCATCGTCGACCCTGCCCCCCCCGCGGGCAATTTCACCGAGGGCAACGCCGCGGCGATGCTGATCCAGAACATGGGCAACGACACGCTGCCCAACCCCAGCACCGACCCCAATCTCTACTATTATGTTTTCACGCAGCCGGGCAGCACGCTCGAAGGCGCCTTCGGCGCACATGGTTCGGCCGTGTTTGGCGGCGTCCGGTTTCCGTTCGGCTACGGCGAAAACGACTTCGCGGCGAATATCCAGCTCGACCGCTTGACCTCCACATTCTCGCACGAGCTCGTGGAAGCGACGTCCGACCCCTTCGTCAACATCGCGGGCAAGAACGGTATCCAGGTCAAGACGATGCCCGGGCAGGGCAACATCGAGCTCAGCGACAACTTTGCCAACGGCGCAGGCCCGCAGAACTTTGACTATCGCTTGAACGGCGTGCTGGTGCAGTCGTACTGGTCGGCCAACACGTTTGACGCCACGGCCGCGGCGGGGGCTCCGCTGGGAGCCGCCGTCGTACCCACCGGCCAGCTTCAGGACTTTTACGTCAACCGCGCGGGGGTGCTCACGATCGTCGGCGATCAAATCGGTGTCAACGACGCGATTGCGATCAGCCTGGCCGCCAACAACGGAGTGCTCGTGACGGAGAACGGTGAGACGGCCCAGTTCGAGCCGTCGCCGAGCCCGCTGGGCCGCGTCACGGTGAGCGCCGGCATCACGGTGAAAAATGGCGCAGGGGATCGACACGATCGACGTCATGAAGACCCTGGCCACTGTGCCCGTGTCGATCGATAGCGACGGCGACACCACGGTCAATATCGGCGATGGAGGAACAGTCCAGAACATTCGCGGCGAAGTGTTGATCGGAAACACCGCGCCCAACCGAACGGACGTGAATGTCGACGACTCGGCCGACAACGCGCTGCGCCTGGTGACCATGGATGCCAACATGATCAAGGGGCTGGCACCGGCGCAGATCTTCTACGATGAAGACATCCTGGACTCCCTGACAATCGCCGGCGGCAGCGGCGGCAACTTCATTGTGGTGAAGAATACCCCCACCAATCCCGGGGGCGTGACGACATCGTTAAATAGCGGGGCCGGGGCCGACACCGTCGCGGTGCAGGCCACTCGCGGAGAGCTATTCCTCGATGGCAAGAACGGCATGGACACAGTGCGGATCGGCACCGCCGGCAGCGTGCAGGGAATCACGGGCGACGTGACGGTGTCCAACACGATCGGGATGACGGCGCTCACCGTCGACGATTCCGCCGACGCCGTCGCCCGCATCGCCACGATCGGCGCGGACACGATCACCGGGCTGGCGCCGGCGGCGATCAAGTATGTGGCGCACGATGTCGAGCGCGCTTGTGGTTAACGGTGGCAGCGGCGGCAACAAGTTCACGATTACCAATACGCCCAACGGCGTGGGAAACCCGACCACGACGCTCAATAGCGGCGTGGGCGCCGACACCGTCACGGTGCAAGCCACCGACGGCCCGCTCAAGATCGACGGGCAGAATGATGCAGACACGGTCACGATCGGCAACGCCGGCAGCGTCCAGGGAATCAAAGGGGTCGTCTCGATCGCCAATACGCGCGGCCTGACGGCGCTCGAGGTCGACGACTCGGCCGACGCCGCGGCACGAGTGGCCACGATCTCGGCGACCGCGATCACTGGGCTGGCGCCGGCGGCAATCAACTACGTGGCCAACGACCTGAACGCCCTCACGGTGAACGGCGGGGCCGGCGGCAATACTTTCACCGTCGCCAACACGCCGGGCGGCGCGGGGGTGCCGACCACCACGCTCAACAGCGGAACCGGCGCCGACGACGTCAACGTGGAAGCCACCACCGGACCGCTCACGGTGGAAGGACAGAACGGCGCCGACACCGTCACGATCGGCGATGCCGGCAGCGTGCAGCAGATCGCCGCACCGGTCACCGTCTCCAACCAGAACAACTTCACCGAGCTCGAGGTCGACGATTCCGCGGACGCAGGCGCGCGGGCGGCCACCGTGGGCGCCGCCTCGATCACCGGACTGGCGCCGGCGCCGATCAATTACGTCGCCAATGACCTGAGCGCGCTCACGATCGATGGCGGCACGGCGGGCAATGCGTTTACTGTCACCAACACCCCCAACGGCGCGGGAACGCCCACCACGACGCTCAATAGCGGGACCGGAGCCGATCGCGTGACCGTGCAGGCGACGGACGGGCCGCTCGACATCAACGGCCAGCGCGGCGCAGACACGGTCAATATCGGCAATGCCGGAAATGCCCAGGGGATCATGGGCGATGTGAGCGTCTCCAACACGGCGAGCCGGACCGCGCTCACCGTCGACGACTCGGCCGATGCCGCGGCCCAGACCGCCACGCTCACCGCGGCCGCGCTCACCGGCCTGACGCCCGGCGACATCAAGTTCCAGCAGCTCGACCTCTCGTCATTGACGATCAAGGGAGGGACCGGCGGCAACAACTTCACCATCGCCAATACGCCAAATAACGGCCTGCCGCTCGTGACCCAGCTCAATTCCGGCACCGGTGCCGATACGATCACCGTGCAGGCCACGACGGGCGCTTCAACATCGAGGGCCAGAACGGCGCAGACACCGTCACGATCGGCAACGCGCGGAATGTCCGGGCCATTAACGGCGTCGTCGACGTGCGGAACGCGGGCAGCTTCACGACGCTGACAATTGACGACTCGGCCGACGCAGGCGCGCCGCCAGGTCACGGTCTCCGCCACATCCGTCACCGGGATCGCGCCGGCGACGATCTCATACGTCCAGGCCGACATCCGCGCACTCACCGTGAGCGGCGGGACCGGCGGAAACACGTTCTCCGTGGCCAGCGACCCAAATAGCGGCGTCACGCCGGTGACGACGGTCAACAGCGGAACGGGCGTGGATCAAGTGACGGTCCAGACCACGGCCGCGCCCTGGTCGTCAACGGCAACAACGGCGCCGACATCGTGGTCGTCGGCAAGGCGGGTAGCGTCCAGGGCATCGCGGCGATGGTGACCGTGCGCAACACGCTCGGGCTCTCGAGCCTGATCGTGGACGACTCGGCCGATCCCGCAGGCCGCGCGGCGACGATCAACGCCGCCGGGATCACGGGCCTGGCGCCGGCCGCGATCAATTACACCGCGGCCGACCTGCGCTCGTTGACCGTTAACGGCGGCACGGGCGGGAACACATTCATCGTCACCACCACGCCCGGCAACGCCCTCGTGGCGGTGGCGACGACGATCAACAGCGGCGCCGGCAGCGACCTGGTGAACTTGCTGGCCACCGCCGCGGGCACGACGCTCGCGGTCAACACGGGAAGCGGCATCAACGTCGTCAACATCGGTTCGATACCGGTGCCGGGCGGCGGCGGCAATGTGAACGGCATCCTGGGCGTGACCGGTGTGAGCGGCGCGGGCGGGAAGACGCAGCTTGATATTGACGACGACGGCCACGCGCCCGGCGCGGTGTACGCGGTCACGGCCGCGAGCGTCGCCCGGCCCGGCATGGCCGGCATTCTGTATGCGAACCTCGCGTCGCTGGTGTTGAACGCCGGCGTGGGCGGCAACGTCATCAACGTGCTGGGCACGGCCCTTGGCACGGCGACAACGATCAACGCCGGAAGCGCGGTCGACGTGATCAACGTCGGCAGCATCGTGAATACGCTGGATGGCATCCACGGCCCGCTGGCCGTGGTGGGGCGCGGGGCCAACACGCTGAACCTCCGCGACTCCGGCAACCCGCGAAACGACAGCTACGGCATCACCGCCGCGACCGTGACGCGAAGCTTCATGGCCGGAATCGCATATGCAGGGATCCGGTTCCTCAATCTCGGTGCTGGGCCGGGGAGCAGCCGGTTCACGGTGCTCTCAACGGCGCCCGGTACGGCGACCACGATCAGCACCGGCGCAGGCGCCGACGTCGTTGCGCTCGGCGGCCCCGACGGGCTCGACGACATTCACGGGCCGGTGGCCGTCACGAGCGCGGGCATCCTTTCGCTGGTGTTCAACGACCAGGGCGATCTGCGCAATGATCCGTATACGCTGACCGCAACCACGCTGAGCCGGCCCGGCTTCAGCTTTACCTTCGTGGCCACGAGTGTCACGCTCAACGCCGGTCCCGGCAGCAGCAGCTTCAACGTCCTGAGCACCGCGCCCGGGACGACGACCACGATCAATACCGGCGCAGGCAACGACGTCGTCTCGCTCGGCGGCCCGCATGGCCTCGACGATATCGCCGGCCCCGTCGCCGCGGCGGGCGCCGGCACCCTGGCGCTCGTGTTCAACGACGGGCCCGACCCGCGCAGCGATCCTTACACGATCACCTCCTCGAGCGTGAGCCGACCCGGCTTCTCGTTCCAGTACGCCAAGCTGATCGCGCTGGCGCTCAACGCCGGCGCGGGCAGCAGCACGTTCACGATCCGGAGCACCGCTGCGGGCACGGCGACGGTCGTCAACGCCGGCGCCGGCAACGACGTCTTCAACGTGGGTAACGCGGCCGGCTCGCTGGCCGGAATTCAAGGCCCGCTCGCGCTCAACGGCCAGGCCGGCGCCGATACGCTCAACGTGAGCGACCACGGGACAACGGGCGCCCAGACCTACACGATCACCTCCAGCAGCGTCACCCGCAGCGGCGCCGCCGCCATCGGCTACGGCACGATCGAAACGCTCAACGTGAACGGCGGCCGCGGCGGCAACACGGTCAATGTCCAGAGCACCGCCGCGGGGGTCTCGACGACGGTGAGCGCGGGCACCGGCAACGACGTCATCACCGTCGGCGGGCCGGCCAACTCGCTGGCCGGGATCCGAGGCGCACTCGCGATCAACGGCCAGGGGGGGACGAATTCCCTCGCCCTGAACGATCAGGGGACCACGGCCTCCCAGACCTACAAGATCACGTCGACAACCGTCACTCGCGGCAACACCGCCACGATCAGCTACGCGGCCGTCAGCTCGTTGATTCTGAGCGGCGGCCGCGGCGCCAATACCGTCAATGTGCAGAGCACTGCCGCGGCCACTCCGGTCACGGTCAATACCGGCGCGGGAACGAGCGAGGTCGTCAATGTCGGCAGCGCGTCCAACACGCTCGATGACATCAAGGGCACGCTCACGATCAACGGACAGGGGACGGCGAATACGGTCGCCCTCAATGACCAGGGCTCGAGCGCGGGCCATAATTTCACGATCACGCCCACGACGGTGGCGAGGCGGCGCCGCCACCATCACCTACGGCAACGTTCAGTCGCTGACCATTCGCGGCGGGTCCGGCGGCAACACGTTCGTCGTTCAAAGCACCGCCGCGGCCACGCCGGTCACGATCGGCGGAGGGGGCGGGAATAACACGATCATCGGCTCGAATTCGACGAATAACTGGACCGTCACCAGCAGTAACGCAGGCAAGCTCACAGGCACCGCGATCCCCGGCGCAGTCAGCTTCACGTCGATCCAGAATCTCAACGGGGGCGCGGGTGCCGACACGTTCGCCCTGCACAACGGCGCTGGGGTCACCGGCAACATCGACGGCGCCGCGGGCACCAACACGCTCGACGAGTCGTCGTACACCACCAACGTGATCGTGGACCTGCCGATGTCGACGGCGACGGGCATAGGTGGCACCGTCAAGAACATTCAAAACGTGATCGGAGGGAATGGCACGGGCTACAACATCCTTGTAGGCGACGGCGGAAATTCGCTGACGGGCGGCGGCGGCCGCGACCTGCTGATCGCGGGGCCTGCGAGCAGCACCCTGACAGGCGGCGGCGGCGACGACATTCTGATCGGCGGCACGACCTTATATGACACCAACATTCCGGCGCTGATGGCGATCATGGCCGAGTGGACCCGCACCGACCAGGGGTACGCAGCCCGGGTGAACAGCGTCATGAATGGCGGCGGCTCGAGTGGCTCGTTCGTCCTCAATACCACGACCGTGACCGGCAACGGCGGCGGGAACACGCTCAACGGCGGCACGGGGCAAGACCTGTTTTTCGGCACGCTGGTTACAGACACGACCGACCGGACGGCGTCCGAGACGTTTGTTTCGATCTGACGGACCGGCGGCACGGACGCACGCGGCCGCCTCGCGACAAGCGAGGGAGCCCGCGAGCAACCGGCCAGATTCATCGATCGACCGACCGAGCGATCGGCGAGAGGGTGGCACCATGAATCGCGCACGACGACCCAGTTTCTTGATCGCCTTTTTGGGGATCGTGCTGCTGTCGCGAGGGCAGCCGGCCGAGGCCGGGCAGGTATTGATCAGCTTTGACACCGATGCGCTCGGGAAAGCGCTGAATGCTCCCTCGGACTTCAATGACGCGACCGCGCTCACAAACCTGTACGCCCCACTCGGCATTCATTTCAGCGGCCCGAGCACATTCGACGGCGGCGCAATCTTGAACGCAGGCGCGGTCCCGTCGCCGCCCGAAGATGACAACTCGCCCGGCGGCCCGCCCCAGCCCGATTTCGGCGTGTTTGCCCATAGCGGCACCAACGTCCTGGCCTTTAACCGCGGGGCGATCTTCACAGGCGATTCCGAGGCCAACGGCGGCGTTCCGCGATCCCGAGACAATCGCCTTCGACACCCCGGTCCAGCATCTCTCGATCTTCGCCGCGGGAGGATTCACCACCAGCACGTTCACGATGCAGGGATTTGACGCAAGCGGGGCACTCGTCGCCACCGATTCGGTCACGACGCGCGACTGGAGTCAGCTCGTGCTCAACTCGCTTGATCCAATCCAGCACGTGCTGCTTACCGAGAGCTCGAAAGATCCCAACCTGGGAAACCTGTTCATGTACGACGATCTGCGCGTCGGCAGCGTCCCCGAGCCGTCAGGCCTGACACTGCTTGGCCTGGGCGTCCTTGCCTTGATCGGCCTCGCCAGCAATCGTCTTCGAAATCAATGAGCGGGCGAGCACCTGCAATGCACCCGGGCGCGGACGACGACGTCGCTGCCGAGCGCTAGAGCCTGATATTGACTTATTATGAGAGCTTTACTCATATTGTGGCATGAACACGGCACGGAAGTCGTATCCAGGCGATGTCTGGGATGCGGCGCGGGAGTTTCTTCTCCCATACCTGACCTTGATGCGCGAGTGCTTCACAGCGCGAACATTCTGTGCGCGATCTGTTGGGCGCGGTACGTTACGTGGTCAGGACGGGCTTTCAGTGGCGATTCCTGCCAAACGATCTGCTGGCATTGGCTCGCCTTCGTCGCACTCCTGCTCGCTAACGCGGGGCTGAAAAGTGCATAACAGTCCCTAGAGAGCTCGTTCGCGGGCTCCCTTTCCGCGGAGCATACACGCCAGAACCGTTAACCGGATCTGACCGCACTGACGGATCTGACCCCACTGAAGAACGCGGGAGAGACGACACGCGCGACTAGAGCCTGTTATTGACTTATCGTAAGACATTTGCTCATGTTTTGGTATGAACATGACACGGAAGTCGTATCCAGGCGACGCCGCGGATGCCGAAAGGGAGTTTCTTGTCCCGTACCTGACCGTAATGCGCGAGGATGCTCCGCAGCGCAAAAATTCTCTGCGCAGAGGGCGGTTGAGCACATGGATAGCACCTTCCCGGCTTTGTTCTTGAGCACGAGCTGCGCCTCGACGATTGCAGCACCGTCGCGCGATTGAAAACCGGTGGCGCAGAAAACCAGTGCGCAACCAATCACTCAGAGCCAGCGAGTCCCGCATCAAGCCCAAGAGCTCGTCGCGATCCAGGGGCAATTGGATCTGACGATTGGCGGATCGGACTCGTCCTCCCGCAGCGGTCTGCGACAGCTTCTGCTTGTGGGTACGGTGTCGGTTCTCGTAATCTCGATTCAAGGGGGGTTCCCCCTTCAAGAAATTCCACGAGTCCAGTCTAATGACCGGACGGGAGGAACCGCCCCCTCTCACTTTTCAACTAAAAGTCGGACACCCTCGAGGCAACACGTGGGAAATATAATTGTCGTCGATCATGACGATAGCAATTATTCTCACGTTTGCACATTTGGCAGTTGCACCGTTTGTTACCATAAGTGCAAACACCAACACGTGCAAGCAACAACAACTGGGAGCAAGAATCGATCACACATTCCTGCTGGTTTTTCGCCAATCGACGTTGATCACAGAAGTCCCCGAATGATTCGCGTCCAAATTCAGCACGAACCCGCCGAGCTTTTTCTCCATGTACGGTGCTTGTGCTTCCCAGAAAAAATAGTACGGCCCGCTCGGGTTCAAGATCCGTATTGGAATCGCCGTAAGGAAGTGTCGAATTCCGGGCCAGATGAGCGGTCGCTCCATAGGTCTCCAGTGAATCGACCCGGAAAAAACCGGCACTTCATGCCCTTCAAATCGAATTTCGTTCGGCAGCGGCGTGATAGCGGGCTGACTCTTTTTAGTGCCTCGCCGCTGAACGGTTAAGCGCCTGTCCCAATAAAATGCGAAGAAGCAATTCTCGCCGGGCACTTCGGAGCGGTTCCCAACAAAAATCTCGATTGCAAAAGCGAGCCAAAAGTCGCCCCGCAACGAGAGCACCTTCTTCGCTCTCGCCATACTCCTAATCTCGATCGAGATGTCCAGCTCAGGCGTGTCGATTCTCCGTGAAACATCCCTGACTTCGTACTCTTCCATTGCCACGGACTGGAAATTGAACCGCTTGTAAAACCGGTTGTCCGAGGCCATGTGCGGTGCCCGGAGACTGGGCGGAACGACGACGACGTAAATCACTCTCCCGTATTTCTCCCCGGACAATGCAATCGGATTAATAACGATTCCGTCGATTCGCCGGTGAATTCTAGAGTTGATGACCTGTTCCAGCCATTCCTTGCTGATGTCATTCGGGTCGCAGCCGGCGTCAATCCCCACAGGAATGTGGCCGTTTTCCTCGACCCCGTAGACCAAGATTCCGCCCGCCGAATTTGCGAAAGCGGAGACATCCTTGCTCAGTTCGTTCTTTCTGCTCTCGGTCTTTTGAAGGGCATCAGAACCTTTGTAGTCGAGTATCAGACTTTCCTGTTCCCGATCGCGAATCAGGTTCAGGATATCCGACTCCGCCCACTGCCACGGCTCGTTCATGAGCGACGGCACTCCGTATCACCCGATCGATGCGGCGACGACGACAATGATCCAGCATACGCGAAATCAGACCATGCAACACGACACGCACCGGTGTATCGTTTACTGAAGTTCCCCAAGACTCGTGGGCGCGCTTCTTGCTGGCATAATACCAGCATGGAGGTGTGCAGATGGCGCGTCGCCCGTTCACGACTGAGTTCAAGATCGCCGCGGCCAAGCTCGTAACTGAGCAAGGCTATACTCAAACTGCACTTTCCGTAGTTTGCCCGTAGAAGCTCCTGAGCCATTCGCGCAGACAAAGGCCGGTCCGTCCGGGACGATGGCGATTACCACAGTGCCTCTCACCCCGGAAGGAACCGGCCAATGTCATCTTTGCGGCAGGATGCCCCTTCTCGCCAGTGGTTCGCCCAACTTACTGCCCCGCTCGACCGCAGGTCCGCGGCTCGGCTCGCGCTCCTCTTCTTCGGCGCCCTGTTCGCGCCGGCCGCCGGACCGTCACTTCCTGGATCCGCGCCGCGAAGCTCAGCGACCAGTTCCGGCCGTGTTACACGACCATCGCTGCCGCCGGCAAAAAGGCCGAGTCAATCGCGGCCCGGTTGCTCGCGAAGGTGGTCGGGCCCCTCCTTGGCGATCAGGCACGCCTGACCTTCGCACTCGACGATACCCCGACGCAACGCTACGGGCCGCACGTACAGGGGGCCGGCATCCATCACAACCCAACGCCTGGACCGGCGGGGCGCCCTACGTCTACGGCCACGTCTGGGTCGTGCTTGGTCTCCTGGTCGTGCACCCAGCCTGGGGTGTGATCGCCTTGCCGCTGCTGGCTCAACTCTACGTGAGGAAGAAGAACCTGATCGGCATCCCGCCTAATCCGAAGTTCGAGCGGGCAAAGACGGGAATTTCCACGAGGGGTAACGGTTTGCGTCGAATCCGATTTCCCGTTTCTGGCTACATTTCAATTAATTTCAGTGCTGCTGCCTGTAACGGATCGGCCTCCGTCAGTTGATGGAAGGTGGTCTCACTAGAGTCGGCACTTGCGACGCAGGTATTGCGGCAGCGCGTTCCCAGATGAGCGATCAACGTGCGGAAGCTCTGAACTGGCAAGCCATCCGGCGTCTTGTGCGTCTTCTTCTTCTGCCGCGCTGAAGTCGACGCTTGGGCTGGCGCGACAGGGTCACGCCACTGTCGTTCCAGCTTCAGTTCCTCATCCTCGAACAGCAGCGATTTCCACGCCTGACGCAAGTGCCATTCCACGTAGTACGCCAGCAGGCATAGTAAGATGTGTGCCCGGACGCGGTCGGCTGTACGGTGGTGAATCGGACGCACCAACAAGTCGATTCCTTTTAGGCCTCGGAATGCTTGCTCTACCAATCCGAGCCGCTTGTACGATCGCACCGAATCAGCCGCCGTTAGCCGCTTGGCCGGTTCACTCGTCCTGATAACGTAGATTCCATCGAGCATCTCTTCATTCGTGATCGCGGAGACCTTGCGAGCCCAACTCAGATGGCCGTCTCGAATCGTGAGGTTGAAGTGTTTGGCGACCTTATAGTGACTGATGATCTTGCCCGCCCTCACACCGATCTCGGCCGCTGTCTCGGGTCGTTTCGATGCTTTTGCCACACTCGCCGCCAGCGCCTCCAGTTCGGCTTGAGTTGCCGCGAGCAGGTCTTGACGCTTCTGTCGTCGTTGCTCGGCCAACTGCGGATTATAGCAGGCCACCAATCGTTCGCCGGGGAACTCTGGGGAAGTGATCTCCGCCAAGCGTTGGGCTTCCAGATCCTTCCTGACCAGTAGACCATCGGCCAACAAGCGGCGAATCGCTCCGCTTCTCAGCGCCGAGATCCAGCCCAAGCCCGGGTGTTTCTTGAGCGTGTCAATCTGTGTTTGTGTGAGCATGCCACGGTCACCGACGAGCACGACGCGCGACAGGCCGAACCGCTTTGTGAGCGTCTCGACCTGGTCGGGCACGGTCTTGGGATCGCCGGTGTTGCCGGGATAAACTTGTACGGCAACGGGCCGGCCATCAGCGTCGGTGAGCACGCCGTAGACGATGATTGGCAGCCCGGTCTTGCCGTCACGGTCGTGCCCGAACCGGGCAAGCGGGCAAGTCTTTCCCTCGTAATAGCTGCTGGTGACATCGTAGAGCACTAGCGCCCGATCACTGAGGTGCCGTTTCGCCAACTTCTTCTCGATCGCTGACTGTCGCTGGAGCAGCCAGTCCATGGCGTTGTAGAGCTGATTCTCGGTTGCGTCGGCGACGTCCAACTCCTCGGCCAAAGTGGAGTCGTGCCAGTGTCTGGTGTTGGCGAGCTTGGAGCTGGGAAATACCAGACGTTCAACGATCATGGCAACGACCAGATTCCGCCACGGGGAAGGCTCGGAGGCGATGAGGTTCTCGAGTCCGAGTTTGTGAATCATTTTCAGGACCGCTTCGACATGCCCGTGCGGCAGTGTGCGAGTGATGCGGAAGGCATCGGCAGCGGGGACAAACGTCTCCCCCTTGAGGGATCGCTTGATCAGATCGATGACGTGATCGGGAAGATGGGAGAGGTTGCCGAGTGTCTCGTGAGTGACGTTCTTCCCGATACGAATGGAACGCCGAAGCAAATGGGTGACATAGGTTCTACCCTTGTAGACCCTCCTGGTCGTGGCCACATGAACGGAGCCGCGTCGTGCTGGCATACGGGCATTTTGCGCAGCGTATGAAGTATGTCAAGATAACTTCCCAGTTTTTACTGGCTACATTTCAGAGCCAGAATCGCAGTTAACCTCCGGCAAGTTGAGACGTTACGTCAAAAACGGCTGTCGAACTTCGGCCTAATCACCGGCCCGAGTTCCGGACCAAGCTCGAGATGGCGGTCGAGTTGCTCAAGTGGGTAGCGCGGTGGGTGAAGCCGCTGGGCAAGCCGCTCTGGGTGGTGGTCGATGGGGCGTATGCCAAGGCTCCGTTCCTCTCGCCGGCGATGTCGCTGGGGTTCACTGTCGTCAGTCGGCTCCGCAAGGACGCGGCCCTGTGGATCGTGCCCGGTCCACGCCAGCCCGGTCGGCGAGGCCGGCCGCGGATCTACGGCGAGCAGCGGATCGACCTGGCCAAGCGGGCTGGACAACGTCGCGGCTGGAGCACCGGCGTGTTCCACCTCAACGGCGAGGCGACCGAGAAACGGTACAAGACGTTCCTGGCCACCTGGCGGCCAGCTGGTGGCGTGATCCGGGTGGTCCTCGTCGACGAGCCGACGGGCTGGGTCGCGTTCTTCTGCACTGACCCGAATGTGACGGTGGCCGAGATCCTCGGCGCAGTCGCCGACCGGTTCTCGCTCGAGATCGCGTTCCGGGACTGCAAGGATGTCGTCGGGGCGGGGCAGCAGCAGGTCCGGCACGTGTGGGCCAATGTGGGGTCATTCCACATGTTGTAAGCAGCGGCCAAGAATTGAGCCATTATCGCAGAGCCACCTGAGCCATTCCGCGATCTGTCGATCGCGGCATTGGCCTTCCCTCTCTCCATGCTCCTGCATCCACTCGCACCTGTGAAATGCTGCAAGTAAGCTGGCATGTGTCTGCCGCCAGAGCGTGGACGAGCGGCGTCCATGTCGTCGGCGCAAAGTGGCGGCGGGAAGTACCACCTTCCCGCCGCCTGACCGCTCGGGAGCTAGTCCTCCCGTGGGCCCATCTGAGTGTCCCCGCGCGCTGGCATCGGGTCAACCAGGCAACTTTCGCCGTTGGCACCCTTGCTGTCGCCGGTGCCTGCTTAAAGATTGCGAACGCTGGTTCCTGCCGCCTTGGCCCCAAGCTCGTTATTGCAGCCCGACTTGTCAGGAAGCCGCACAGCACTGGCGGTCCTGGCATGCCGGTCAAACTTATAGAGCAACCATCCAAGGCAAGGAACGCCGTCGCGAACAGGCCCGACGCCACCGCGAGCGTGCACAGCAGCGATCAGGTCTTGCCGAGCCGGCGTCCCCAACACCTCTCAGCGAGCCGGCTTTGCCGGCGATCGAAGCCCAGACCACGTCCGATTCGATACCGATTATCCCAGCAGGCAACCAGAGCGTAGGCCAGCGCCCAGCCGAAATTCTCCCGAAATCTTGCGGTTTGCCGTGCAGCAGACCGGGCTGCTACGTCCTGTTTCTGCCCTCGCCTCGTTCTCCCGATCAACATTTCTGTTCCGGCTCATGCCGCCTGGCATTACGGCGAGTTCGCCAGCGGGAAACCCGACTCAGACGGCGGCGCCGACGTGGCATCCTTGGTCATTACCTCCGTCATCGTGGACCACCACCAAACCAACTCGGTCATGTCGCCACGTATTGAGCATGCCGTCCTCCAGGAATAAGTTTCTCTCGCCCCCCAAAACCGAGGAGGAAGCGGGTGGGCCGGGTCTTCCGGTCCCCCGTTTCCTTGCTCGGAATTGGGGGTGTGGTGGCGAGGTCCCCCATGGCTGATTGGCACGCCAGCGACGTCCGCTTCCTGACCCTTGCTCAACTGGGCGAGCGCTATCGACGCTATCGATTGCCTGATCCCAACGCCGAGGCTGCCATGGCTGGATCGTTCCAGCGCTATGGACAACTTACTCCCGTGGTCGTTTGCCTCCGAGAGGAGACGCACGAGGTCCTCGACGGCTTCAAGCGTCTCGCCGCCGCGAGGGCCCTCGGCCTGAAGGCTCTCAGTACCCGGCTACTGGAAGCCGATGAGCGTGTGGCCAAGGCGGCCATCCACGGGCTGAACCAGACCGGCCGTCGCCCCCAGGAGTGGGAAGAAGCCTGGATCGTCCACGCCTTGGTACGTGAAGACGGCATGACGCAAGTCGAGGTCGCCGAGCTCTTGGGCCGGCACAAGAGCTGGGTCTGCCGGCGACTGGCTCTGGTCGAGAAGCTGACCAACGAAGCTCGGGAAGACCTACGCCTGGGGCTCTTGTCCACCACCGCCGCGCGGGCGCTGGTGCGGTTGCCGGCCGGCAACCAGGTCGACGTACTGGCGACACTGCACCGTGACGAATTGACGGCCGCCGAGCTCGAGGGCGTGGTGGATCTGGTGCTCGCCGCGCGCAGCCAGTCGCAAGAGGAGTACATTCTGGCCCAACCGCGCCCTGCCTTGCAGCAAGCGCGGCAACAGGAGGGCTGGGCCTGGGACCCTCGACTCAGCCTTGCCGGCAATCGCATTGCGCGACGCCTTGCCGGCGTGTTGGACGGCCTGGGCCGCATGGAGATCTGGCTTCACAGTCAGGGCCGCGCCGGCTTGACCCCCTGTGATCGTTTGGTGCTGACGCCGGCCTTTTCCCGGCTAGCTCGCGATGCTCACAACGTGGCCACTCTTGCGGAAGACCTCATCGGAGAGCTCCAGACTCATGACCGAGCCCAAGCGCAATGAAATCATCAGTCGCTGGCGAGCCGGTTCTTCGATCAGGAAGATCGCTCGTGAGATGGGACTGGCCCGGAACACCGTCAGCAATGTGCTAGCTCAGATCGAAGCCCAGCGGACCGGTCATGAACGCTCGCCCATTCGGAGGCGGCGCAGCCGCCTCGATCCTTTTGAGCCGATCATCCAGGAACTGCTGGGCCGATACCCTGATCTGACCGCCGTGCGGCTCCTGGAAGAGCTGCGCGAGCGAGGCTTCACGGGCGGATATACCGTGGTCCGTCGGCGGCTCGGCACGTTGCGTCCCCGCTCAGCGCCCTCGCCGGTGGTCCGCTTTGAGACGGCGCCGGGTACACAGGCTCAGATGGACTACGCCGTCTACGACCTCGACTTCACCAGCGAGGGCCGGCGCCGCGTTAATCTGTTCAGCTACATCCTGGGCTACTCGCGTCGGCAGTACCTCCGCTTCGTCGAGACCCAGGACATGACGACTACCCTGCGCGAGCACCTGCGAGCCTTCGAGTATCTCGGGGGCGTGGCAGCCAACTGCTTGTATGACAATATGAAAGTTGTCGTGACTGGCTACGAAGACGACGTACCGGTCTACAACTCGCGGTTCCTGGCGTTCGCCACGCACTACGGCTTCCGACCGGTGGCCTGCCGACCGCGGCGGCCTCAGACGAAAGGTAAGGCGGAACGCCCCTTCTATTATGTAGAAACCAGCTTGTTCAACGGCCGCACTTTCTCCTCGCTCGATCATCTCAATGAGATGACCGTGTGGTGGCTGGCCAATATCGCCGATGTCCGCGAGTTGCGGGAAGCCAAGAAGACCCCGCTGCAGTTGCATTCAGAAGAGCAGTCTCATCTGATCCCGCTACCGGCCCAAGCCTATGACGTTTCCCCCGTGGTCTATCGCACGGTCAACGTCGAGGCCTTGGTCATGTACTGCCAGAACGGCTACTCGGTGCCGTGGCGGTACATCGGCAGCATGCTGCCGGTGCGGATCGCTGAGAAAGAACTGATCGTCTACGGTCGTGAGGTCGAGGAGATCGCCCGGCACGCGCGATTGCCGCGCACGGTCAGGGGGCAGCGGGTCGTGCGCAAAGAGCACCGGCCCGTCGACGATGCACGACGACGGCAGGCGGCATTGCAGGAACGGTTCGCCGAACTGGGGGAACCGGGCTGTCGATTTCTAGAGGGTTTGTTCCGGGTTCAGCGTTATGGCAAGGACCAGGCGCAGCGGGTGCTGACCCTGTTGGGCACCTACGCCCGCGTGGACCTGATCGCGGCGCTGGAGCGCGCCGTGCGGTACGGCGCGTATTCCCACGCGGCCGTGGAACGGATCTTATCGGCCCAGGCCCGCCCCAGAACCATCCTCGAGGCGTTGGCCGAAGAAGAACAGCAGTTGCCCCCGTGGCTGGGTGAGGACTTGATATCCCCCCGGCTTACGTCGAGCTATCAATATCTCTGCGAGCCGGAGCCCCAGGATGCTGAAAACCCGCCCACCGCGTCCGGCGACGCCAGCGCCGACGGAGCTGCGCCGGCAGATCATTGAAGATTTTCAGGCGATGCATATTCCTCTGCGGCTCGAGCAACTCGACGCCGTGTTAGGGCGTGCCGACAGCCAGGGGATGTCGCACCTGGAATTCCTGCGGGCCTTGATCAACGAACAGGCCAACGCTCGCCGCGAGCGGAGTCTGGCCCACCGCATTCACGTCGCCGCGTTCGCCCAGAGCAAGACCCTGGCCGAGTTCGATTGGCAGTTCAATGCCGATGCCATCGATCGGGTACGAATCGAGACCTTGGCCGGGGCCGAGTTCATCGGTCGTCGGCAGAACCTGGTCTGGGTGGGACAAAGCGGTGTCGGAAAGAGCCACCTGATGCAGGCCATTGGCCGCTGCGCCTGTGTCCTGGGTTATCGGGTGCGGTACGAGACGAGCGCCTCGATCCTGCAAGCGTTAACAGCTGCCCTGGCAGACCACACGCTGCCGCGGCTGCTGCGGTACTACGCCAAATTCGACCTGGTGATCCTCGACGAGTTCGGCTTCGACCGCGTGGAGCGGTTGGAATCGCCCCAGGCGGCGAGCTTGTTGTACAAGCTGATCAACGTCCGCGACGACCGGTCGACAGCCCTGGTGACGAACGTTGATTTCGAGAAATGGGGTGAGTATCTGGGTGATCCGCCGCTGGCCATGGCGTTCCTGGACCGGATCGTGGACGGGGCGGCCATCCTAAAGATCAACGGCAAGTCGTACCGAGCACACCGGGCGGAGCGCGCCTCGGCCGTCAAGCGACCCAAGAAGTAGCTGGCATTGCGAGCCGGAACCGACCAGCCATCGTTGGCTCTTGCCGCTTTCGCCGCTCCTCGAACCTCACTTCCCCAAGACATCCCGCCATCGCTCCACTCGGCAACGACGCCGGTGGCTCAATCTCGCCGCGATAATGGCTTAGTTTCTGACCGCGACCGACAACATGTGCCTTTGGACTTTTACCATGACCGAGGTCTGGGCGTGGGGACGCTCGCAAGAAGATCTGGTGGACCGTTCGGCTTCGCCTTGGGATGTCGCGACACGGCGGCCGAGTCACGCGGATAAGCGCAACGCCTGGCGCCGCGAGCTGCTGCGCGAGGAATTACGTGAGGTTCTGAGACCCGGACTCTCAAAGGCAGAAATCCAGGCGACCGCCGACCGGCTGCTCAGCTTGGCGGCGTAGAGTGGAGTGAATCGCGGAAAGTACAGCTCAAAAGCAGGCTGCCAAAAACTTGGGAGTCGATCCCGCATCGATTCGTTCCTGGATCAAGCGCTACGCACCAGCTCGGCCTGCCTCGTCCGCCCTACCAGCGGACGTGGCAGGCCTCCAGGCCGAGAACCGCGATCTCCGCGAGGAGAATCGTCGACTCCTCATGGAGCGTGAAATCTTAAAAAAAGCGACAGTCTTCTTCGCCAAGGAACAGACCTGAGATTCGCATTCATCGCCGCTCATTTGAAGTTTTTCCCGGTGGATCTCATGTGTCATGTTCTTCAGGTCTCTCGAAGTGGCTTCTATGCCTGGAGCCGGCGTGCGCCCAGCCAGCAAGAGCAACGTCGTGAGACGCTTGGCGAACACATTCTCCAGGCCCATCGGCATAGCCGTGAAACCTACGGCTCGCCGCGCATCCACCGAGAGCTGATCGCCAAGGGCGTTCCCTGTGCTGAGAACACGGTCGCGAAACTCATCAACGGGGTCAGATCCGTCGTCAACGGGGTCAGATCCGTCAATGTCAACGGGGTCAGATCCGTCAACGGGGTCAGATCCGTCAACGGGGTCAGATCCGTCAACGGGGTCAGATTCGGTTAACGGTTCTGTCAACGGGGTCAGTCAACGGGGTCAGATCCGGTTAACGGTTCTCAACGGGGTCAGATTCGGTTAACGGTTCTGTGTCAACGGGGTCAGATCCGGTTAACGGTTCTCAACGGGGTCAGATCCGGTTAACGGTTCTGGTGTGTGTAATAAGCGGAAAGGGAGCCTGCGAACGAGCTCTCTAACCGAGAGAGCGGATGCGTCCCCTATCCTCTGTGGCTAGGTGCCATTCTTAAGAAGCTCGTAGCGAATAGCATCTATGTCTTGCCTGAGCTTCCTGGAGCCAGGCAGGGCACGATCAACGCGACGAGTTAGATTGCGGACACTGTCAGCGTGCCCGAGACCGAATACGGCTGAAAGCTCACGCAATGTGCATGACGTCAATTGGCGGGACAGCCATGCGGCAACGTCTCGGCTGATCGAGTTGCCATGACGGCAGCGAAATATCTGCGGATCGACCCCGTAGTGTGCCGCCACGGCCGCCTGAACTCTAACCGGATCAATGGCCGAAAGCCGGCGAGCCGCAGGTACTCCGTTATGGCTCCCGGCTAGCCCAGCTTTGGCTCGAATCTTCTCGACAAATTCCAGGCTCCCCAGCAGCCATCCCTGAGCGGCATCGCGAAACGGATTCTCGGGCGGCTCTGTCAACCCCCGCTCTACATAGCGACGGTACGCCGTCTCAGCGTCGCGTCCACCGATACCTCCCTGCCAGGCCGCATATACAAGGTCATAGGCTATCCAGTCGACACGTGACCGTTTGGTGGCATACCCCGCGTAACTTGACCAACGCCATTGGCGCGGATGGGAGACCAGCGGCCTCATACCCCGTATCGGGTTGAGGTGAATGTAGCGGCTCACAGTCCAGAAATAACTCTCGTCCTCGACTAGCTGGCTCTTGAACCTGCCTTGCAACAAGTGCCCTGGGCAACGATGCTTCTTGGCGAACCAGTTCGCGTAGCCCGACGCAAGATATTGCATACCTCGCGAGAGGCTCGGTTGTGGCGTGCGCAGAAATAGATGGAAGTGGTTGGGCATGAGGACATAGCTGAATAGCTCCCAACCGAACCGGTTGACCGTCGACTCCAGTCCGTCGATCAAGCGCTGGTGGTCGGCCTCCTCGTGGAAGGTCCGCTGGCGTGCATTACCCCGGCACATGACATGATAGATCGCCCCAGGATACTCGACTCTCAACGGCCTGCTCATCGGTTGAGCTTAACACCCCTTAGACACTATGTAAACCAAAAACCGGATCTGACCCCACTGACGGATCTGACCCCACTGATGTGACGCGGTGGTTTTAGGTGCAGCATATTTGTTGCCGGCCCTTTCGGTTGCCGGTGCCTCACTAGCCTCACCATGACTCCGTTTTCACATCCCGCTCATCAAACCGGGCAGGCCGTTTTCCGGCACCCGGCTTTCGGACAAGGTTGTACTGATATTCTGCATCACACGTTCGCACACGAACGATCGACGCTACGTTCGTTGGAGCCGATGTAATCCCAGCTCCTGGTAAAGGTGTTCGGCATGGAATCGTTTCTTTCCATGACCCTTTACCTTGAATTTCACGCACAACCACTGACGCACCCGATGGCGGACGCGGCCGTCGACGTGTCGGTAGGCTTTGCTCACCGTCCCGAGGCGAAAATAGTTAGACCAGCCCTTTAACTTGCGGTTGATCATCCTCACTTGCACCTCGACGTCTCGCCCGGCTTTCCTTCGCGTCGTCGACTCACCAATCTCGCGGCAGAGCCGCTCGATCTTCTTCCGCGACGGACGCGGTCCCAGATAGGACTCGCCCGTCCGGCAGTCATAGTTCCGGCCAAGGGTGTAACCCAGGAAATCAAACGACTCATCCGGCAGGTGGCACAATCGTGTTTTCGTCTCGTTCACCGTCAGCTTCAGCTTGGACATCATCCCTCGCATCACGGTCATGGCCTCGTCGGCCGTGCCCTTGCAGCAGATGACGAAGTCATCGGCATAGTTGACGATTCTCGCGGCTAGACGCTTTTCGTGCCCTCCTGTCTTCCATCCCTTTACAAAGCGTCGCATGTAGATATTTGACAACAATGGGGAAATCGGAGCACCTTGCGGTGTTCCCATTCCCTGGTCCTTGTTCCGGGTTGTCCGATGGCGATTCCCTTTCGCGTCGGTCTCTTCCACCGGTGTTTCCAGCCACATCTTCAAGAGCCGCAGCATGCGGCCGTCGCTGATCCGACGGGACACCGATTTAAGCAACTCTGCGTGGGGAATAGTATCGAAATATCCAGACAAGTCCGCGTCAACCACCTCGGTATGTCCCGTCCTGAGCAGCCGTTCTACTTGGCGAACGGCGTCCAGGGCGCTACGCTCCGGGCGGTAGGCGTGTTGTTCCGGCTCCAGATCAGCCTCGAAGATCGGCTCCAAGACCAGCACAGCAGCCATCTGCACGACACGATCTTTGATGCAAGGAATTCCGAGCGGCCTCTGCTTGCCATCTCCTTTCGGGATGAACACGCGTCGGACCGGCCGGGGACGATACGTTCCGCTCTTGAGTTCCTCCGTCAGTTCGTCCAGCCACTGGTCCCGTCCGTACTTCTCGATGTCCGCAAAGCTCTGGCCGTCGACCCCCGGTGCACCGCCGTTTTTGAGGCAGCGGACGAAGGCGAAGTCCAGGATGTCTCGACGATACAGCTTGTCGTACAGGGCATAGAACCGGTAACCGGGCGAGTTCTTCGCTTTGGTGTGCAACGCCGTCTGTAACTTCTTAACCGTAGTTGGAGGTATTAGGCTCACGCCAATCTCCTGGATGTCAGTCACGTCTGACGCTGACCTTGAACCAAGGCCCCTTCCCTCCACCGGCGTTACCCGGTTTCGTAGGTACTGCGGACCTCTCCGCCACCCAACGCGGCCCGGCCAGTCCCTCACGGGCGTCCGGTTGAGGATCACGCGTCCTCACCGCATGGGCTTCCCGTGTTGCGTTCGATCTCCGTTTACCGACATGCCGTCGTCAATACCCCGGTGGCCCGCTGGGCCTTGATCGCTCGTGGGACGGCCTATTCCAACCGTTTCCCTGTACCCAGCGGCTGCGGCCTTCCCCATATACACGCAAGGTCGGCGACCACATTGGACTTTTCGAGGCCTGCTCAACGTTCACTGGCTATTACGGCCTGTCGGCTCGCCGAGTCGCCAAAGCGACCCGTCTGTCTCGAAGGCTCCGACGGTTTCGTTACCTCCACGCGTCGCTTCGATAGCTACCGGCTGGAGCGATCCAGATGCCGGGTGGGATTTGCACCCACTGAAGATCTAACACCTTGTCACGGCGCACAGGTATGGTGTCCCCCGAATTAGGATTCTCACCATTATGGCTGTGCGCTTGTCGCGGCGGATTCGCCCTCCTGCTTCTTTTTGTTGGGGTACATACGGGGGAATCCAGGTGGGTAGACCTCCAGGGCGAGTCCGCGAGTCTTCTTCTGCTTCCGCTGGCAGTAGGCTTCGACATCCTCTCCCGCGAGAGCAGGAACTTGAGGAAGCTGACGCCCCGGTACTTGCAGGTCTGGTGGACGCTCAGCAGCACGAGGTAGTCGGAGAGCCCTCCTTCCTCCAGCATGCCGTCAGTGACCCGACGGTAGTAAGCGAACGCCTTGACCGCGTGCTCGGCGGGGTTGTTGTTCCAGGGGACTCCGTCGTGGTCCAGGAATGTGAACAGCTTGCCCTCGTTCTTGGCGAGCCGCTTCTGGTAGCCCTCCGCCAACTCGGAGCGGTAGACGCGGGCCTCCAGGTCGCGGAAGAAGCGGGCGACCTCGGCCTTGTGCTTGTGCAGGTGGCGCTTCTTCAGCCCGTACTTGTCGATCGTGTCCACGATGGACCGCAGCAGCTTGCCGAACTCCGCTGCCAGTGCCTTGAACTCCTCGTCGTAGGGGTTGCCCATCAGGTCGTCGTTGATGTCCCGGATGAGGTGGACGAGGCATTTCTGCTGCTCGCAGGGCAGCGAGTCGTAGCCGCTGTAGAAGTCGGAGACGAGCACCCCCTTGAAGTCCTTGAGCAGGTCCTGGAGGAAAGCCGCCTCCCGGTTGGGCCTGTACATGTACACCACGTCCTCCAGGTTCGCCAGGACCCAGACATACCCCTTGCCCTTTTGCAGGTTGACGTGGGTCTCGTCGGCGTGGATCAAGCCCGCCCTCCACGATCCTGGCGAGGATTCGCCTGCAGGTCTGCCGGTAGCGTCTGGCCATCAGGGACTTGATCATGTGAATCTCCATGGAAGCCGACACGCAGGCCGAAGCAGTCCTCGAACATGGCCTCGAGGTGCTGGAGGCTGATGCGGTGGACGACGTGCTGGTACATGGCCCAGCTCTTCAGCCCGTGCAGGTGCTTGTCCCGCCTCTTGTACTGCTTGGGCAGGAACGTCATCTTGCAGTCCTCGCACCGATGGCGGGCGGCGGTGCAGCGGATCACCTGCCGGCGGATGCCCCCCGCGGTGAACTTCAGGTCGTAGGCGAGCTTGGAGTGCATCTCGTTGGAGAGCCGGGTGATCCGTTTCCCTTGCAGACGAGGGCAGGTGTCGCTCCTGATCTCGACCTCCCTGTTCACCGGCAGCTTCGGTCCGCTTCCTCCGCTTGCGGTCGCCTCAGGCAGGCCCTCCTGACCGCCTTGCTGGTGCGGAGGAAGACCTTCTCCCTTTGGTAGTCGAAGTAGGCACAGCGGTTGACGTGGTCGAAGTCCTGGAGGGCGAACTTCGGCCGGCACCACTCCCGGCGGCTCGACGGGCTGACGACCTCGTCCGCCCAGGCGACGGCGGGGACCTGCCTGGGTTGTCCACTCCTTCTTCGCCCCGGCGGCGTGCCGCTTCGCCGACGGCCTGGACGAACTCCGTCGACCTTCCTCAAGGCGGCACAGTCCTCGGCGTTGTAGGTCAGCAGCTTGTCCTTCCAGACTGGCTCCCTGGCCTGCTCCCAGCGTGCCCGCCACACCAGGCTCTGCAAGCCCGGAGGCGTTCTCGTCCGTCCAGGTGCAGCCCAGGTATCGGCCGATCGTCCTTCAGCCCGTTGGAGAAGGTGGGGAAGTACACGCTGGCGTGGATGGCGGACAGGACGTTCACTGCCTTGGCCAGAAGCCGGTCCACGAGCTTCTTCCGCTTCACGACCTTCCTCATCCGCTTCAGCAACTTCTTCTCGTAGCTGCCGTAGTGGAACAGGGCGAAGTCCTCGCGGCCGTCCAGCAGGTCCAGGAAGGCGTCGAACGCCTGCACCTCCTGGTCCGGGCCATCCGCCCAGAAGGAGTGCATCTTCTGGCTGTCGCCCTCGACGACGAGGACGCCCAGCAGGTAGGCGAAGCCGCCGTCCTCGCTGCCCTCGGCGTCGAGGAAGACCTGCACCGGCTTCCGCGGGATGTCGGGCGTGCCGTAGACGTGGACCTTCTTCTCGCGGATGGCCAGGGCCTGCAAGGCGGGGTAGTGGATGTAGCCCGTTCGCTTGACCCGCTTGCCCCTCTTCCGCGGGCGGAAGGTGCAGGACAGCTGCGTCAGGGTGAAGATGCCCTTGCGGTTGTACCTCTTCAACTCCTTCTCGCCCACGCTTCCCAGCAGGCTGATGTCGTCCGCCTGCTCCGCCTGCTTGCGGCACCTCTGCCGGAACTCGCAGACCTGGCAGTGCTTGTTGAGCGTCAGCCTCGGCGGCTCGCCGCCTGCCTGGAGCCGCTTGACCTCGTCCAGCACCTGCTCCGCCTGCCGGTAGAGCTTCGCGTCCAGCCGGACCTTGCCCAGCCGGCCCTCGGGGCCGCGGGCGACCAGCCCCGTCGCGGGCCGCAGCCCCTGCACGCGGGCGAGGACGAGCCCGAGCACGGCAAGCAGCAACTTCTGCTGCCGGCCGACCTTGTCCCCGTGGTTGTGGAGGACGGGGAGGTAGTGGTGGTCGCCCAGCTTCGAGGCCCCGTCCGCCCGCTTCAGGGCGTCGAAGCGGAGCGACATGCCGTCGTCCTCGAGCGATGGCGTCCGCCAGCAGCGGTGCCCCCTGCTTCAGCATCGCGGCGGTGACGGCGGTCCCTCGGCAGGCGTTGCCCTCGCCGAAGCGGGCGACGAGCTTGGCGAGGGCCGCCTCCCGCGACGCCCGGCTCGCCGCCTCGGTCATCGCCTCGTAGTCCGACTTGGTGCCGGCTCTCGCCGGCGAGCTTCAGGTGCCCCTTGGTCTTGCAGTTCAGATACCCTTCCAGGATCTCGTTGGTGATCTTCATGGCCGCGTCCCTCCACGGATGCTCTTCTCCGGCAGGGCGTGACGACGCCCGTCGCCTTCCGGTCGATCGTGCTGGAGGTTGCCTGTTGGCCTGGGAGATGGCAGCTTCCGGGTGCCGCTGTTTCGCCGGCCGGGCGAACGGATAGTCATTGTAGGCCGAGGGCCACTTCCTGGCGAGGCGGTGGTTGGCGATGGGCGGACAGGGGTTCGTGGCTGGCCGACGACGGGTTCGAGGGTCCGCCTTCCAGAGGATCGCCTCGGGTTATGTGGCGTTCCAGGTTGATGTTGCCCGCGTGAGAGGCGGGGGAGAGGTCGGGCGCCACATAATGAACTCCACAACATAATGCGAGATGAACCGGGCCTTAGTTTCGAAAGCTTGCCACATATAAACATCGAATGAACCTTCGGTGACGTAGCGGTAGATGGCGACCTCTTTGTTTTCGTTACCCTGCCGGAGTATGCGTCCGTCGCGTTGCTCGACCTCGGCAGGCTTCCACGGAGCACCGAGGTGATGTAGGGCAGCGAGGCGTTTCTGGACATTGGTGCCGGTACACATTTTCTGGGTACTGCCGATCAGCACGCGCACCGATCCGTTCCTCACCTTTTCGAAAAGGGCCTGCTTCTTGGCGTCGGATTCGGCGTCACTAATGGCGGCGATCTGCTCGCGGGGTATTCCCGTGCCGACTCGCTTTTCGTCGCACTTCTTGGTCGGTCCAACAGCGCAGCCAGGGACGAGGTCGCCAGGCATTGCAAGCGCGGCTTGATCCCGGACGTGAACGGCGAGGGCAGTCCAGGTCTCTCATCTCGCGACCGCGTGCTCGTTCGTTGCAATCCGCAAATCCAGCGTCCCGGTGAGAATCCTCCCGGCATGCCTGGTCCGGCAGTTCCGGAACGATGTTGTCGACGCAAGAATTATTTTGCGGGGTTTGATCCCGTAAACTCGTTGAGCATGCGCCGATCCGGTGAACGCGGCGGCGCACAGAATTCCGAAAACGTCCTATAGTGTTATATGGGCCTTGCGCTCAGAGCTGCGACTGCGCGCTTTTGTCAGCTGGGCACAGGGCGGCGGTTGCCGGCGGGTTGTGTGCCAGGTTTGCCAAACGACGAGGCACGTTCAGGGATGAGCCCGATTGGTGAGACCGCGACGGCGAAGCGTCGCGCGTTGTGAGCCCTGACGACGTCGACAGGCACCGCGAGCGCGGCTTGATCACGGACGTGAACGGCGAAGGCAGTCCAGGTCTCTCATCTTGCGACCGCGTGCTCGTTGCAATCCGCAAATCGAGCGTCCGGGCGAGAATCCGCCCGGCATGCTTCTCCGGCGGAATCCAAAAAATCGGAAAGCCTCCGGGATCCTCGATCATGGCGGTTCCGTCGTTGGCACGCGTACTTTGCTCCGGCGAGAGAGCCGCAACGTCAAATTCAGACGAGCAAAGCCAAACTCGATGAAAACGTGATCATCCCAAAAGCTCAAGCGTCTGTTCGAGTTGCGGCGAATTCGCTGGTCGCTCTGGGACTTGTCAAGCGGGGGAGCACAGCCAGAGGAAGCGATGGAGCGGACAGGAGAGGCTCACGGATCGTCGTGGTGACAGCTCAATCGGCCCAGTCAGCGTGAGAAACTGCGATTCACCGGGAAGATCGCCAAGAGCGCGAAGAAAGGCAATGAAGCCGATGATAGGAGTTTGACCGTCTGCTCGGCGCGTCGGGCCCAATGTACGGTGCATAGCGGCAAGGACACGCAGCGCAACGCTAGCCATTTCCTCTTGGGCAGCTCTGGCACGACACGTAACCTAATTGTAGAGAAGTGGTTCGGAATTGCGGGTGACGGCCCGACCGGTCCCCACAGCGCAACAATTCTCTCGTGCCGGAAAGCGCAGGCTGGATCGAAGTTGAGCGAGCCGATCGGAGGCAGCCTCGATCCACGCCCTTGGGCGGGCCGCGAGTCGACCGACGGCCACCAATCGTATGCGTGAGCGCTCAGCAGGGGTGCGGGGAACGCAGTTTGCTCGGTCCGCCGTGAGAAGAATTCATTGACGATCGCGGCCTGCGCGACCCGAGAACCCTTCTGAAAACTGACATCCACTGACATCTGCCGACGTTTCGCCTCGGAAAATCGGCTACGACCGCTACAAGCGTTCCATTGTTTGAGGGCCAGCCCAAACGCAACGGCGTGGCTGGCGGCTCGCCGGACGCCCGGCGTGTGCTGAAGGCTCTGAAACTCAGAGATCTCCGACCGCCGGCACCCCCCGCGGACGTGGCGGATACCGTCATGTAGTGACTAATCGAAAATTCGGGGATTACGCCCCAACGACTTACGACGCGTCACCCCAAAGATGGGCTAGGAACGAATCGAAGCGCTCCTGTGCCGAAGAGATTCTCGTCGAATCGCTGATCCGCGAGCGTGGCCGTGCGCCGCAAACCGGCCACGACGGGTAACGCCTTGCGTGGCGTGATTGAGTTTTTGCGCCGCTTGCGAAGACCGGCGTCTCGTCCCGACACCAAACCCGCGATTGGCGTGGACGACGGGGTGATGACCAATTGGTCAACCCGTGTTACACTCTTGTTTAATATCTGCGAGGCGATGACAGCGGACGGTGAGGACGTGCCGGTGCGCTCGAGGTCGAGGCAGTCGGCGAACCGTGATCGCAACCGCGTGGGGCATGACGACAGTTGGGTTGGGCCGGACATGAGACGTTCGAACGGCCACCGCCGATCCGATGGAACGGGTTCCCAGACGATGCAGCGACTGCGCAACGTGTGGGTGTGCCTGATCGCGCTGATTGCTTACGGCCTCGCGCCGGCGAGCGCCGGCGACGACGCGGCGGGTATTGCGTTTTTCGAGAGTCGGATCCGGCCCGTGCTCGTGGATCGCTGTTATCCATGCCATTCGAGTCGGGTCAGCAGGCCGAAAGGGGGGCTTCGGCTGGATAGCCAGGCTGGCGGTCGGGCAGGCGGAAACTCGGGCCCGGCGATCGTTCCTGGGGATGCCGACGCGAGCCTCCTGTTCCAGGCGATCAGCGCAGCGGACGGGGTCGAGCCGATGCCGCCCAAGGGCAAGCTCACGGCGGCCACGATCGCCGACTTTCGCCGGTGGATCACCATCGGGCGCACCCGACCCGCGCGACGGCAAGGCCGCCGCGGCAGGCCGAGCCGCCGGCACGGGCGACTGGTGGTCGCTCGCACCGCTCACCCGGCCGGCGGTGCCGCCAGTCCCGAACAGGATGGCCGGATGGGCACGCACGCCGATCGATGTGTTTATCCTCACAAAGCTCGCCGAGCAGGGCTTGGAGCCGGCCGCGGAGGCCGACCGCCGAACCTTGATCCGCCGGCTCAGCTTTGACCTCTTGGGACTGCCACCGACGCCCGAACAGCTCGCGGAGTTCGTGAGCGACGCGTCGCCTGGTGCTTACGAACGCCTGGTGGACCGGCTGCTGGCCAGTCCTCACCATGGCGAGCGGTGGGCGCGCCACTGGATGGACCTGGTGCATTTTGCCGAGAGCCACGGCCACGACCAGGACCGGGTCAGGCCCAACGCGTGGCCATATCGCGACTACCTGATTCGGTCGTTCAATCGGGATACGCCGTATCCGCGATTCGTCGCCGAGCAGGTCGCCGCCGATGCCCTGTTCCCGGACGAGCCAGGCCTGGCCGTGGCCCTGGGCATGCTGGCCGCCGGTCCGTGGGACGAGAGCTCGCTCCGAGACATCCGGGACGACAGCATCGACCGCCAGATCGGCCATTACATCGACCGCGATGACATGGTTTCGACGGTGATCTCGACCTTCGACAGCACGACCGTCCACTGTGCCCGCTGCCACGACCACAAGTTCGACCCGATCTCTCAGCAAGACTACTATGGCCTGCAAGCGGTTTTCGCGGGTGTCGACAAGGCCGAGCACGGCTACGACAGCCTGCCCGAGCTCGACCGCCTGCGCCGCTCGCTCTCGAGCGCAATCGCGCAAACGGAACGCCAGAGCCCTGCGCAGGCGGCGTGGATCAAAGCCGAGCTGGCGGCACTGCCGCCGCAAAGCCTGGTCTTCGCCGCGGCCGCCGAGTTCCGACCCGACGCCGGCCACAAGCCGCCAGACGGTCCCCGGCCGGTTTACATCCTCAACCGCGGGGATATCCACGCCCCCGTCACTGTGGCCGTGCCGGGCGCTCTCGGCTGTGCGGCCGGACTGGAGGCCCGGTTTGCAATCGCGCCGGGTGATGCCGAGTCGGTCCGCCGCGCTTGCCTGGCGCGCTGGATCGTGGATCGCCGCAACCCGCTCACCTGGCGGTCGATCGTGAACCGGCTCTGGCAAAGCCATTTTGGCCGTGGCCTGGTCGCGACCCCGAATGACTTTGGCCGGATGGGCGCGGCCCCCACCCACCCTGAGCTCCTCGACTGGCTGGCGTCGACATTCCTCGATTCGGGTGGCTCGCTCAAACATCTGCATCGGCTGATCGTCACGAGCGCAGTCTATCGGCAAGCCGTGTCGTCCGACCCGGCAATGCTGGCCAGGGATGCCGACAATCAGTGGCTGTCCCGGCAGAGCCGCCGGCGGCTCGATGCGGAATCCATGCACGACGCGATCCTGCAAGTCGCCGGGCGCCTCGACACGACGATGGGCGGTCCGTCGGTGCAGCAGTTCACGCTCAGCCCGGGCGTACACGTCACGCCGGTGGTCGACTACACTCGCTACAACTGGGACAGCACGGGCTCGTGCCGGCGCAGCGTGTACCGCTTTGCCTTCCGCACGCTGCCCGATCCCTTCTTCGAGGCCCTCGACGCCGCAGACCCTTCGCAGCTCACCGCGGTGCGCACCGAGTCGACGACGCCGCTGGCCTCGCTCGAATTGCTCAACCATCCTTTTGTCCTCCGCCAGTGCGAGGCCTGCGCGGATCGCCTGCGCAGCCAGCCCGCGCCCGACGAGCAGATCCGCCTCGCCTTAATCCTGGCCCATTGCCGCGAGCCATCCGCTGCCGAGGCCGCGCTGCTGGCGGCCTACACCGCCTCGTATGGACTGCCAAACCTGTGCCGCCTGCTCTTCAACAGTAACGAATATATATTCGTTAACTAATTTGGACATTGGATCACGCATGATAAACCTCATCCCCCGTCGAGACTTTCTGTGGCGGCTGGGGGGCGGGCTGGGCGGGGTTGCCCTGGCCGAGCTGCTCGCGCACGACGGCCTGCTGGCTCAGACCCAGCTCAGGCCGGAACCGCCCTCCTCGCATGCCGATTGGAACGGCGGCTTGCACCATCCCGCCAAGGTGCGCCGGGTCGTTCAGCTTTTCATGAACGGTGGCGTGAGCCAGATGGACACGTTTGACTATAAGCCCGAGCTGAGCCGGCGGCACGACCAGCCATTTGAGCCAGGCAGTCACGTCGAGGCACCCACGAGCAAGCCCGGAAAGCTGATGAAGAGCCCGTTCGCGTTCCGGCAGCACGGCGAATGCGGGCGCTGGGTCAGTAGCGTGTTTCCTGAGCTGGCGGGCTGCGTCGACGACCTTTGCTTTTTGATGGCGTTGAGCTCGAAGACGAACGTGCACGGGCCGGCCAGCTACATGATGAACACAGGGTTTTTGATGCCGGGTTTTCCCAGCATGGGAGCCTGGCTTTCCTACGGTCTTGGCTCGCTCTGCGACGACCTGCCGACCTTTGTCGTCCTGCCCGACCTCAAAGGCCTGCCCTACAATGCCAAGGGCAATTTCACCTCGGGCTTCCTGCCGCAGTCGCACCAGGGGACGATCCTGGAGGCCGGCAAACCGCGGCCGATACCGGAGCTGTTTCCACCCTCCTCGGTGGGGTTCTTGAGTGCGGATAGCCAGCGCGAGGGTCGGCGCGTCCTGGAGCAATTGAACCGCCTGCATGCCGCGCGCAACCCCGGCGATTCTCGCCTCGAGTCGCGGATCGCCGCCTACGAGCTGGCGGCGCGCATGCAGCGCAGTGCGCCGGAGCTGCTGGACATCTCCGGCGAGACCACCGCGACCCGCGCTGTACGGACTCGACGATCCTCACACGGCCGATTTCGGGCGACGCTGCCTGCTTGCCCGCCGGCTGCTCGAGCGCGGAACCAGGTTCGTTCAGGTCTGGAGCGGCGCAGGGGGCCCGGCGAACAACTGGGACAATCATGCCGATATTCCCAAAGAGCTGCCCGCGATCGCGCGGACTGTCGACCGGCCCACAGCCGGATTGCTGCACGACCTGAGGGCACGCGGCCTCATGGAGGATACGCTCGTCGTGTGGAGCACGGAGTTTGGCCGCCAGCCATTCACGCAGGGCGCCACCGGCCGCGACCACAACGGGGGAACGTCCGTGGCCTGGCTGGCCGGGGCCGGCGTCAAGGGCGGAACAGCGCACGGCCAGAGTGACCCTTGGGCGTGGCGGGCAGCCGATGGCCAGACCTACTGTTACGACCTTCATGCCACGATCCTGCACCTCCTGGGCATCGATCACACCCGTCTCACCTTCCGCCACGACGGCATCGACCGCCGGCTGACCGACGTGCACGGCCATGTCGTCACGGAGATCCTCGCATGAGTATCGCACGTGCGCGTCCGTCATCGGCCGCCGCGGAATCGCTGGCCCGGCCGCGGCGATCGAGGTACGCTATCGTCGACTGATTGTTCGGAATCGCGCACCGCCAACGGCCATGGAGGGACAAGCAACGTTGTCCAGCGCATCCATGACAACCGCAATGTGTTCGAGTCGGGTCCAACGACCCGCGGGCCGCAACCGCGGCTTTTGCCGTCGCTGGAAGTCCCGCGCGGCGATCTCGCTCCTGATGGTCTTCGGTTGGTTCCTGGGCGGACTGCCGGCGGATGGCGCCGATCCAGCGGCAGCCCGCCGGCCAAACGTGCTGGTCATCATGACCGACGATCAGGGGTTTGGTGACCTGGGCGTCCACGGCAACCCAAAGATCAAAACCCCAAACCTTGACAAGTTTGCCGGCGAAAGCGTCTGGCTCAAGCACTTCTACGTCTCGCCCGTGTGCGCACCGACGCGCGCCAGTCTGCTGACGGGCCGCTACAACTATCGCACCGGCGTCGTGGATACGAATCTGGGCCGGGCGCTCTTGCATGCCGACGAAGTAACGCTCGCGGAGACTCTGGCAGCCGCTGGCTACCGGACCGGCATCTTCGGCAAATGGCATCTCGGTGATAACGCACCGCTGCGGCCGATCGACCAGGGTTTTCAGGAGGCACTGGTGATCAAGGGGGGCGGCATCGGACAGCCTTCCGACCCTCCGGGAGGCAGCAGCTACTTCGATCCGGTGTTGCAGCACAACGGCCGGGCCGAGCGAGTTCAGGGCTATTGCAGCGACATCTTTGCACAGGCTGCGATTGACTTCGTGAGCGTAGCGAGCGAACGCCCGTTTTTCGCATATCTCGCGTTCAACGGCCCGCACGAGCCGCTCGAGGCCCCCGAGCCAGAGCTCTCCGAATATCGCGGAATGAACCTGGCGCTCCGCGAGTTTCCCGGGCTGGGCAAGCGGATCCCGCCCGAATATGAATCCCCGGCTGACTCGGTGGCGCGCGTGTACGGGATGATCACGAATATCGACAAGAACGTGGGCAAGATTTTGAAGGCTCTCGACGACCGGCGGCTGGCAGGCGACACCATCGTTGTCTTCTTGACCGACAACGGTCCGGCGGCCGTGCGGTTCAACGCTGGTCTGCGAGGCTGGAAAGGATCCGTGTATGACGGGGGTATTCGTGTGCCGTGTTATGTTCGGTGGCCGGGCCATCTCAGCCCGCGGCTGGCCGTCGAACAGATTGCGGCCCACATCGATCTCATGCCGACCCTGCTGGACGCCTGCGCTGTGCCGGTGCCGGTCGGTGTCAAGCTGGACGGCAAGAGCTTGATGCCACTCCTGCGCGGCATGCAGACCGCCGGATGGCCGGAACGGACGCTCTTCTTCCAGTGGCACCACAGTGAACAGCCGGAGCGCGACCGCGCCTTCGCCGCCAGGGCTGGGCGCTTCAAGCTTCTGCGCCACGAAATCGTCGCGGGCGCGAGCAAGCCGCCCCCGCTGGAGCTCTACGACATGGACCAGGATCCGCTTGAGCTTCACAATCTCGTGGACCAGCAGACCGACGTGGCAAGCAGGATGCACAGGGACTATCTGGCCTGGTTTCAGGACGTCACCGCGGAACGCGCGCTGGAGCCCGCCCGGATCGACCTCGGCGCAACGAGCGAGAATCCCTCGATCTTGACGCGCCAGGACTGGCGCGGTCCGCGCACGGCTGGAATGCCAACGACCTGGGTTTCTGGGAAGTGCAAGTGGCTCGTGCGGGCCGGTTTGACGTCTCAATTCATGTCCGGCCCAGGCAGTTTCCGACGACGGCCCACATTGCGTTGAACGGCGCCCGGCGGGAGTTGCCTCTCGCCGCGGGAGCGACCGAGGCAACGTTTGCGAATGTGGCCATCCCGGCGGGTGCCGGTCGGTTCGAGGCGTGGGTCGAGGGAAACCGCGCGACCGCCGGCGTTCTCGATGTCATGGTTCGGCGACTCGACGAGTGATTCGAGCGGGCACCTGGCGGCAAACAGCGCCATCGCCGCGCGTAGGCCGACCCAAGTGCGAAACTTGCCGCGCCGGTTTTGGTCTGCGCAATTCGGTCTGATAAGATCGACGGGCCTCGTCATGGCGGCCCGGCCTTGATGCCCGGGCAAGCGACGATCTGGAGTCTCGTGGACGTGTCAAACTGGATCCCCGAGGGATACTACTGGCTGATACCCGAGTTTCTGCTCGCGCACTTCGGTTTCTTGCTGGCGCTCGTGCTGCTTGCCGGCCTGCTCCGGCAACGGCGAACGCCCTCCAGCACAATGGCCTGGCTCCTGGTGATCCTGTTTGTTCCCTATCTCGGCGTTCCGCTATACATCATGTTTGGCGGCCGCAAAGTACGACGGATGGCCCAGCGCAAGGAGCCGATCTACCAGGTTTCGGGAGGCGCGTACGCCGGCGATCATGGCGGCGCCGCCGAGCGGCTACTGGCGTCATACGGCATTCCGCCGGCGCGGCCGGGCAATCGTCTCGAGCTCGTGACGTCCGGCGAAGTGGCCTACGACCGCGTGGTTGAGCTCATCAGCCAGGCACGCGCAACGATCCATATCACGACGTATATCCTCGGCCGTGATCAAGGGAGCCAGCATTTGATCGAGTGTTTGACCAGGAGGGCCCTGGATGGTGTGTCGGTGCGGCTGCTGATCGACGACCTCGGCTCTTGGCGAGTGGATCGGAAGTTCCTCGCCCCGCTGACGGCCGCCGGCGCCCAGGTCGCCTTCTTCATGCCGGTCCTCCACTTCTTTCGCGGCCGTGCCAATCTGAGGAATCACCGCAAGCTTGTCGTCGTCGACGGACAAGTAGCCCTGACCGGTGGCATGAACCTCGCCTGGCCTTACATCGGGCCGCCCAGCATGGGGGGCTTATGCGCGACATGTCGGTCGTCGTCGCTGGACCTGCGGTTTCCGACCTCGAAGACCTGTTTGCATCGGACTGGACTTTCGCAACCGGCGTCCCCCGGAAGATCCCGGGCATCCCGCTTCCGATGATGATGGAGACCGCGAGCCCATCGCAAAGCCGCCGGCATCCGACTTCGACTCGAGTGTCGTTCAAATTGTCGCGAGCGGGCCCGACGTCGCCGGTGATCCGCTGTACGAATCATTGCTGGCGCTGATTTTCGCGGCGCAAAGTCGAATCTGGATCGTCACACCCTATTACGTGCCGGACGAGATGCTGGCTCGGTCCCTGGGATTGGCGGCGCGACGAGGAGTCGACGTGCGGCTGATCTTGCCCGCGCGTTCCAATCACATTTCGGCTGACCTCGCTCGGGCTAGCTATCTGCGCGACCTGCATACGGCGGGCGGCCACGTGCTGCTGTACACGCCCGTGATGCTGCACGCCAAAGCCGTGATCTTCGACGATCAGCTCGCGGTGATTGGTTCGGCTAACATGGACATGCGCAGCCTGTTCCTCAATTACGAAGTCGCGCTCTTCGTGTCGTCGCCCACGCAGGTCGCGGAAGTCGCCGCGTGGGCCAGCGATCTCATGGCCGATTGCCAGCCCGATCTGCCCGCACCGGGCTGGCCGCGAGAGCTGGCCGAGAACGTGGTTCGGTTGTTGTCGCCGCTGCTGTAGTCCGTTTCGCTGTCATCCCAGCCTCGTTCGTGCGCGGCCGATCTTCACGGTTTCTGAGTTTCACGCATCGTTTGCGAGTGAGTCGATCGGCTTCGCATCGGCTTCCCGGGGCACGGAAGAGGACATGAGCAGGCGCCGCAGGAGCGGCGGCGCGAGCAGCGTGGTGGTCACGACCATGAGAGTGATTGCGCCGAAGAGGCCCTCGTCAAAAACGCCGGACGCGAGGCCGGTCTGGGCGAAGATGAGCCCCACTTCACCGCGCGGGACCATCCCGACGCCGATCACGGTCTTGTTGCCGCGGTACCAGAAAGGGGCATAGCCCGCAGCCAGCTTACCGGCGACACCTGCGAGCACGAGTGAGGCTCCCGCAACCAGCGCAAAGCGCCCGTCCGGCTGGAACGGATCAAGGGCACTCAAATTAACCGACGCTCCGACGGTGATGAAGAATATGGGGACGAAGAAATGTCCGAGCTCGGTGACTCCCCGTTCGATCTCGCGAATTTGCGGCGCCGCGACGACCACGAGCCCGGCCGCGAAAGCGCCGATGATCAGCCCAGACCCAAACCGTTCGCCAAGCCAGGCCATTCCAAACGCAGTGATCGAGCGCCATCGCCATGGCGGTGCCGGGGAGCTCGATCCGGCTAACCAGACGGAACAAATGTGGAACAACGACCTTGCCGACCACGACCGACGCCACCAGAAACAGCAAGGCGCTCGCGGTGATCGTGACGATATCGAGCCACGGTAGGCTCGACCCTTGCGCCATGCCGGCGACGATCGTCAGAATCAACAGGCCAAGCACGTCATCGATCACGGCCGCGCCAGAATGATCTGGCCCTCGGAGCTCTTCAATCGGCCAAGGTCGGCAAGTACGCGAGCCGTGATCCCCACGCTCGTGGCCGTCAGGGTCGCCGCTGCCATCATCGACACTCGGGTCGAGATGCCGAGCAATTGACAGATCGCAAACCCGAGGACAAACGGCAGCACGACGCCCGCGACCGCAACGGCCGCTGAGGCCGCCCCGACTTTCAACAGACCGCCGAGATCGGTCTCCAGCCCGATTGCAAACAACAGGATGATGACCCCCAGCTCCGACAACAGATGAATCGTCGGAAGCTCGGGGTTCACCAGCCCGAAAACCGAGTGGCCCAAGATGATGCCGCCCAGGAGCTCACCCAGGACCGCGGGCTGGCCAAGACGTTGCGCGACGAATCCCGCGACCTTGGCCGCCAGCAGCATCACAAGCAACATTCCTAGGAATTGCGAGATCGTCAGGTGATTCACCATGCATGACGTCATGACAGCTGAGCTTGCCTGGTGGGACCGGCGATGGATAAGATATCACAGTTGCCGCCTACCGGGATGAAGCTCGCCTTCGCGCGTCCACGGTTTAACTCCGTTCGATCCGCGCACCTTTTTAATCGACTGGCAGATGATTCATGAAGCGTCGCGAAGATATCCGAAACGTGGCCATCATCGCCCATGTGGACCACGGCAAGACGACCCTGGTCGACGCGATGCTTCGACAGTCTGGTCAGTACCGGGCGTCCCAGCTCCAGGGCGAGCGTATCCTCGACTCGAACGATCTCGAGCGCGAGCGAGGAATCACCATTCTCGCCAAGAACATCGCCATCGATTACGCAGGGACCAAGATCAACCTGATCGACACCCCCGGACACGCGGACTTTGGCGGCGAAGTCGAACGGACTCTTCAGATGGCCGACGGCGCCTTGGTGCTCGTTGACGCCTTCGAGGGCCCAATGCCGCAAACGAAGTTTGTGCTGCGCAAGGCGTTCGCCTGTCACATCCGACCGATCGTCGTCATCAACAAGATCGACCGTCACGATGCTCGGCCCACCGAGGTCTTGAATGAGATTTTCGATACATTCGTGGAGCAGGAGGCCAGCGAAGCGCAGCTCGATTTTCCGTACATCTTCGCTTCGGGAAAAGCGGGATTCGCCTCCCACGATCGGACCGCGACGTCGGGTGATGTGAAGCCGCTCTTCGACATGATCGTCAATCATGTACCCGGTCCGGTGGTCGACCCCGACAGTCCATTTCGGATGCTGTGCACCACGATTGACTATTCCGAGTACGTGGGCCGGATCGCCATCGGCCGCATCGTCGCGGGGCGGGTCAGCCGCGGGCAACCGGCGCTCCTGTTGAAGGCGCGCGGCGTGAGCGTCCGCGGCTCGATCGACAACGTGCTCGTCTTTGATAAGCTTGGCCGGGTTGCGGTCGATTCGGCCGAGGCCGGCGACATCGTCGCGATTGTCGGCTTGGGTAGCGTCGAGATCGGCGACACCATTGCCGACCTGCAAAATCCAGTCGCCCTGCCCCGCATCGAAGTCGACCAGCCGACCCTGAGCATGCTGTTCACCGTCAACGATTCTCCGCTGACCGGAGAAGGACGCTTCTTGACATCCCGCCACCTTGACGAGCGCCTGGAGCGAGAGCTCGAGTCGAACGTCGCACTCACCGTCGATCCCAGCGAGGATCGCGATGCCTTCAACGTATCAGGCCGAGGTCTGCTTCATCTCTCCGTGCTGATCGAGACCATGCGCCGAGAAGGCTATGAGCTGGCTGTCGGCAAACCGGAGGTCATTTTCCGGACGATTCACGGCGAGATCTGCGAGCCGTACGAATTCCTCGTCGTCGACGTGCCACACGGCCACATCGGACCGGTGATCGAGCTCGTCGGCGTGCGGCGCGGCGAGATGACGAAAATGGACGGAAAAGGGGCCTACGCACATCTTGAATTCATGATCCCCGCGCGCGGATTGATCGGCCTGCGCAACCGACTGATGAGCGCCACCCAGGGTGAGGCCATCATGCATCATAATTTTCACGACTACCGGCCGACGAAAGGAGATGTTCCGCGCCGGCCCAACGGCGTGATGGTCAGCCTGGTCCGTGGGCAAGCCGTCGCGTATTCGCTCGACAACCTCCAGCAGCGCGGAACTCTGTTCGTCGAGCCCGGAGATCCCATCTACGAAGGAATGATCATCGGCGAAAACTCTCGCCTTGACGACATGGTCGTCAATCCGTGCAAGGAGAAGAAGCTGACGAATATGCGGGCGTCCGGGTCCGACAAGAATATCCTGCTCAAGCCGCCACGCGAGCTGACTCTCGAGATCGCGCTCGAATACATCGAGCCCGACGAACTGGTGGAGGTCACGCCGTCGCGCATCCGGCTCCGGAAGAAGGTCTTGAGCGACGACCGACGCAAGCGAGCCGAGCGAGTCGGTGGCAAGAAAGTCGGGGCTTGATCCGGTCTTCCGTGAGTCATCACGGTCGGCGACCTAGCTCGGGCTTTCCGATTTCACCCAGTCTTCGGCGAGGATTGCGAACAGCTCGGCGTCATGCCAGCGCCCGCGCGCCAGAACATGCCGCGCGCGACACCTTCGTGTTGATAGCCGCACTTTTCGTAGACGCGCTTCATCGCTGGGTTCATGGTGTGGCCGCTCACGCGGTGGAGCCCCAGCTCAGCAAAGGCAAACCGCGTTCGAACCCGCACCGCATCGCTGGCATAGCCTCGCCCCCACGCGGATCGCTCGCCGATGACCAGTCCGCCGGTCGCCCATCGATTGCGCCAGTTGATTCCGTGAAGCCCGATAAACCCGATGTGCCGGCTGTTCTCATCGATGATCGCCCAGGTGAAGTCCGTTTCGCGATTCGTCTCGATCCTCTCGAAGAACTGCTCCTCCTGGCGCCTCGTTACGCCCAGGTTCAGCTTGATCGTCGCCGTCGTTTCGGGGTCGTTCATCCAGATCAAGGCGTTTTCGAGGTGAAGCGTCCGGTCGGGCGGTACGAGACGGATTCGGTTGCCCTTTAACCCGACAATTTCCACGTACTTCCTCCCTCCTCGCTCCCACGTCGTTCCTAATTCGCCGGATACTGTCCGGTCTGTTTCATCCAGGTCGTCAGATCGCGCATCCTGCGCGGAACTGGTGCGGCGGCTCAAACGACAGCGGCCCCAGGTCCTTGGATGCAGCCACAACCTCCGCGGCCTCTTTTGCCAGTCCATTGTCACCATAAATGCCGACCGTCTCGGTCGAGTACCGTGCCTTGATGGCGAGGACCGAATAGTTGCGCCCATTCACGAACAGATACGCAAGCGTCCGGCCGTACGGATCCAGGGTCGAGCATCGTAGAATTTCGACATCTGCGGCAGCGGCGAAGGCCCCTCGCGCGAAGGCACGAGCCTCCTGGCCGAACGGCTGGTCGAACGGCAGATTGTGCTCGAGCCGGCGAATCTCCGGGGTGTCGATCCCGAGAATGCGCACGATTTCGACGTCATCAGTCGACCAGCGAATGACCACGCCGTCACCGTCCTCAACGGTAATCGCGGCCGGGTCAACGCGCACTCGCTGACCGCTCGGCCGCTGCTGCGCCTTGGGTTCGGGCCGGCCAGTTGGCTGTTGCGCTTCGGCTTGCGTTGACGGAGCATGAATGATCGCGAGGCACAATATCGGCAGTCCGACCAGCACACACGCGATTCCGCGAATGACGCCTTGCATGGGATTCTCCGGGCGAATCAGTCCGCCCATAGAGGGATAAGACAATAAACCGCTACAAGAGGTTCGATCGCTGCCCGTCACCAGCGTGACTTGATGAACGAACGGCCGTCACGGCACAGGTCCAGGGCGTCGGGGAAAAGGTCGCGCCAGACCTTGGTCGCGGCCGCCAAGGCCGGCAGCGAACGACCGAATGCCTCGATCGTGAGGTAACGGTCGTACCCGCTGTGCTTCAGTCCAGCGAAAACTTCATCCCAGTGGACCTGGCCGGTGCCCGGTATGCCACGGTCGTTCTCTGAGATGTGGACGTGAATTGTCTCGGCGGCGCAAGAAGCAATGGCCTTGGCCTGGCTCTTCTCTTCGATGTGAGCGTGAAAGCTGTCGTACATCATCTTGCAAGAGGGGTGGTTCACCGCACGCACGAACCGGACTGTCGCGGCGGCGGTCGTCAAGAAGTAGATCTCGAATCGATTCAGGTATTCGACAGCCAGCTCGATCCCGCGGGAGTGGGCCTTGATGGCAGCCTTCTGGAGCGTTTCCACGCCGTACTTGAATTCATCGTCGCTCGGACCATCACCCGAGAAAACGCCGATCGCGGAATGGATCGGACCGCAGAGGATCTCGCAACCAAAGGCCTGGCCACATTCCATCACGCGATCGAGATGTGCCACCGCGGCCTCGCGGATTTTCGCGTCGTTCGAGATCGGATTCGTTTCCGGCCCCATCACCGTCACTGCCGTCGCTCCCAGACCCAGACTCTTTAATCGCTTGCCGAGCCGCTCGAAGGGAGCGAGGTCCGCGGTGTCGAAGATCGGCACCTCGACGGCGTCAAAACCCAGCGCCTTGATCCGATCGAGGATCGCATCATGCTTCTCGGTCACGTGGGTGGTCCACAGGAGCAGGTTCATCCCGATCTTCATGATTCATTCTCCCATGCCACGAATCGGGTTCGAGAAAGCTGAAGACGACGGCAAACCGCGAAAACGGAGGCTCCAGTCACACCGGAACGACCGTCTCCCATTTGCGGTTTTCCGCCGAATCGAGCACCGCATCACAGACGGCCTGCGTCGCCAGGGCTTCGCGGAACGTCGGAGACGTCGGGACACCCTTGGCGAGATTTTCGAGCAAGTCCGCGACGTGATGCACGAAGGTGTGTTCGTAACCGATTTGCAGCCCGGGCACCCACCAGTGCTTCATGTAAGGATGCTCGCTGTCAGTCACGTGGACGGATCGCCAGCCGCGCACCAGCCCATCGTCTCGATGATCGAAATAGAGCAATCGGTGCAGGTCCTCGAGGTCCCACTTCAGCGACGCCTTCTCGCCGTTGACTTCGAAGGTATAGAGTGCCTTGTGACCGCGGGCGTAGCGGGTCGACTCGAACAGGCCCAGCGAGCCATTGTCGAAACGGCACAGGAACGCGCAAGCATCGTCGATGCCGACCGGCTCAACCTTGCCCGTCAGGTTGTGCATGCGCTCTTTGACAAATGTCTCGGTCATCGCAGAGACCGCGTTGATCGAGCCATTGAGCCAGAGCGCCGTATCGATGCAATGCGCCAGCAAGTCGCCGGTCACGCCCGACCCCGCGGCAGCCGCATCCAGACGCCAGAGCCCGGTCCCCCCCTGGGGAAGATCCGCCGAGATCGTCCAGTCTTGCAGGAAGTTGGCGCGATAGTGAAACACCTTGCCAAGTCGTCCGGCGTCGATCAACTGCTTGGCCAGTGTGACGGCCGGCACGCGGCGGTAGTTGTACCAGACAGAATTCGGCACCCGCGCCTTCTCGACCGCATCAACCATCGTCTGCCCTTCGACCAGATTCATCGCGAGGGGCTTCTCGCACAGGATCGACTTGCCGGCGGAGGCCGCGGCGATCGCGATTTCAGCATGCGTGTTATTGGGAGTACAGATGTCAATCAAATCAATATCTTGGCGGAGAACCAGCTTCCGCCAGTCGGTTTCGACGGACTCGTACCCCCACTGCTCGGCAAAAGCTTTCACTCCATCGCCCGCCCGCCCACAGACTGCCTTCAATACGGGCCGGATCGGAACGTCGAAAAAATCGTTGACACGCTTGTATGCGTTCGAGTGCGTTCGGCCCATGAAGCCGTAACCGATGATGCCAACATTCAAGGGCTTCTTCGCACTCATGTGCTTCGCTCCTCGGGTTGATTGGGGATTGTCGCGTGGGGGCGGCATGGCCGCCGCTCGAGGCCCGTCAATCGATCGATTCTGGTCTGGGCGAGCACGCATCGAGTGGCCCGCGGAATACTCCGATCGCCCTTCTGCGGCGTTCACTCGACCCACCCGTGCAAAGCGCGCACCGCAATCATCGCCGCCAGAATGTCGTTCCAGGTCTTGGGGTCTGCCATGACAGCATTGGGAAACATGCAGCCGTCCCAGCAGATGTGCCGAACCTTTTTGGTCAGCTTTCCGGTTTCGTCGCGCAACCAGAATCCGGCGTGATGGGGTATATCGAGCTTGCCACGCGGGTCGGAGGCCAGGCAATGGCGGCCGGTGTGGTCATGAGTGCCCGACCCGAACACGGTGGCATCGTTCTGCGCGATGTGGACGTCGATCGTCCACGGCAAGAGCGACGCGGTCAGCGTCTTGAGGGCCAGATCGAGGGCCGCCTTGTCCTGCCAGTCAAAGTTCTTGGGCAGAATTCGATCCTCGGGTGCATTCTCGCCGAGGGTATAGAGCAACGTGTGAGCCATGTCGGCCTGGAAGCCGACGATCGCAGGCTCGCCCACCTGCTCGAGCAAGTCGACCATGGTCCGCCACGAGTGCATTCCTCCCCAGCAGATCTCCCCCTCCGCCGCCAATCGTTCACCGTGATCCGCCGCAATGATGGCCGCATTCTTGATCGTCTCGGCGATTTTTTTCTGGTTGCCCTTTGGGTCTTTGGCCCAGTCAGCCGGCGTGCATGCCGAGTCGATACGCACCACGCCGTACGGGCGAATTCCAAGTTCTCTGAGCTTGCGGGCAATTCGGCAGGCCTTCCGGATCGCGATCAAGTACCTCTCGCGCTGGCCGTCGTCGCCCATGGCCGACGCGTCGAACCACACCGGCGCCACCACCGATCCCACCACCAACCCCTTGCCCGCTATCTTGGCGACCAGGGCCTTGATGCCATCGTCACTGATATCGATGTTTACATGCGGGTCGTAAAGGAACAGGTCGATCCCATCGAACTTGACTTTGTCGACCTCGGCCGCGGCACGTGAGCTCGAGCATGGTGTCAAAATCAATGAATGGCTCGGCCCCCTCGCTGCCTTTGCCGACCAGACCAGGCCACATCGCGTTATGAAGCTTGGGAAACGTATGGGAATGACCGGTGCTCATCGAATGATCCTCGACGTGAAGCGCTCCATGTTCGTCCTGACCGTCAACTCGCGTGCAAGTGTCGCCTCGTCCGCCCGTCTCGAGCTCTGCATTCATACGGCTGCGGGCTCGTCAGTCAAACAATCGTCGAAACTGCTCGATGCCGGCAGGACCGGCTGGTCATTTCGGTAGCACCGCAGTCACCGCTATCGTCATCGCGGCGCGACATTACGCGAATTACCGATGGCTCCCCACCTCGGGCAGATCCGCGTGCGTATCGGGCCCGAAATACCGGAGGCTGACGAATGGTTCACTGCCGTTGTTCCGAAACGACACTCCCTCTGCCGCGCGTTTGGCGGTAACGAAGACTTCGTCCTCTGTAACCTCGCCGAACCGGATGTAGTTAGGGCTGTCGACGGCGAGCTTGCCGATCAGTCCATTTCCCTGGACCACGACCAATCCATAGGCGCCAGGGTCCTTGACGGTGACCGAGCGGCCAGGCTCGATGGTCAGCTCGCACGCGCTGAAGAGCTGCTCGCCGTCCACGCGGCCGTAAACGATCCACCGATCGGCGTAGCCCGCCGACTCGCCTCCCGAGCGGACCATGGGCTCGAGATAGTTCCGCTTCTTGAACTCGGGCTCGACGTTCTTGGGCCAGTCGAGCTGTTCGATGAGGTAATCGAGGTCATGGTGATGGGCTTCGGGAACGTCCTTGACGAGAAGCTCCCAGGGGACGCGCCGGCCTTCGACCATGGACTGATACATGCCGAAGACGTCCGAGCCCCACTGGGGCTCATACGTCACGAGCGAGCCAGGCGCATGCAACACGCACGGTGGGACCAGCCAGCCGGTGCCTGGCTTCAGTCGATAAGCCTTCGAATGGTCGAGGATGCCGTTATCCCCTCGGTTCCAGTTCTCGAGGCAGCGGCGGATGTCGGCCTTCGTCGGTACCCGGCTCGAGTCCGAAAAACGTGAACGGGAAATGGTTGCCGGTCCAGTTGAGCTGGGGCGGAAAGTAGTAGCTCTCGGGCTTTCCCTCGCGACCAAGCTTCGCGGCCTGCGCCTGGTTCTGGTGCATATGGTGGGGGATGGGCCCAGATTATCGAAAAACTTGCTGTAAACCGGCCACCGTTTGTACTTGTTCCACATGCTCGCGCCGATCATCTCGGCGCCGAAGTGATCGATGGCGGCCTTCAACGTGAAGCGCCCGTCCTTGTGGACGACGTAGCTCAGGCCCTCGTCAGCGGGCGCGCCTTCGTTGGCTGCGGCCGTCGTCGAAGCAAACCAGCGCTCGTCGATGCCGCCCCGTTGCGTCCCGAGCGCATACAGGTCTTCGCGGGCGAGCTTGAGCCGTCCTCCCGGCATCAAGAACGACCGCGGCACCCATGTCGGGGCCAGTCGCAAGATTCCTTCGCCGGCATCGAGCGCCGTGCGCACCACTGTGGCGGAATTCTGCTCGGTCATTCGACTCTCCCATCACTATTGGTGGATCACGACCGACGGCACGAACACACGACTGGACCTTGGCGTTGCGGGCCCGACTGCGCTGTCCGCCACGTCCGAGTCGGATTTTGAAGTTTTAAGACCCCAGGCGTCCCGACGCAAGTCTCTACCTGCCGATGACGCACTACCAGCGACCGGACGTCGTAGCCGAGACTCAAGGGTAACCGGGATGCATGATGAGGCGGAAACTGGCCGAATGGCTCCCCGTGCAAGGCGCACGGCCGGCACAGCGATTAGACGAGCGTCGGCCGCGCAGACCTCGGTCAACCTGCCACACCGCGGGCGTTCCGCACTGGGACGCGATGCTGTAGATTGGGACGAAATCGGCCGGGAAGATTCCCAGCCGCCGTCTCGTCTGGTGGGCACCAGCTCGTCAGGCAGTTCCTACGGAGGCCCCGTGATGCGCCTCGCATCCACCGTCGCGTTTCTGATGATCGGTTCGTACATGGCGGCTCCGGCTCATTCCTGCGCGAGGAAGAAGAGACCGGTCACCTGTTCTTCAAATGCCGGCTGGTCATCAATCCTTCCGAAGGCAAAACGATCCCCGACGCGATCATCGAGGTGGCGGGCGGGAAAATCCTCGAGGTGGGCGCGGCGGCCGAGAACCCGATCGCCCCCGGCGCCAAGGTCATCGAATTCGGCGACAAGTTCATCATCCCGGGCCTCGTTGACACTCACGGACACTTGTATACACGGACCGGCCGCGCGTGGCGGAAGACCAACGCCCTGCTCCCTGCGTTCTACCTCGCCGCAGGCGTGACGGCGGTCGGAAACCCCGGTTCCATGGACTTCGCTGGGGATGTCGCCCTGCGCGACAGGATCAACTCCGGCCAGCTCCCCGGCCCCCGATTTTTCCTGGCCGGCGAATACATCCAGATGCCTCCGAAACTGGTCCCATGGATGAAGATGATCGAGACGGCCGACCAGGCTCGCGGCGCTCGTCGACGATGCGGCGAGTCAGGGTGCGACGGCCATCAAGATCTACAATCATACACAAGGCGATGTCTTGCGGCCGCGATCGAACGGGCGCACGAACGGTCGATGCGCGTCTGGGCCCATGTCGGAGCGGTCTCCTTCCAGCGGGCGATCGACATGGGGGTGGATCAGCTCTTCCACGGTGTGCTGGTGATGCCCGACGGACAAAAGCCGGGAACGCCCGTGGATGACTTTAACGAACGGATCAGGGGGGCAGGCCAGCTCGATCTCGCCGCCCCGGGCATCCAGGCGATGTTTCGGTCTGCGGCGCGAGGAAAGTGATCCTGACGCCCACGTTAGCTGTGGAGGAAACCTTCTCGGTCGCCGATCGCAGCAAAACGCATCACCTGCAAGAGCAGGAGCGGTTCTACACACGCCCAGCCTGGCGAGCGATCCAGGAGATTTTGACGGGCCCGGTGGGTTTCAAGGTCTCCGCCGCCGACTTCGCCCGGGAGAGAGCGAAAAACCTGGAGTTCGTCCGACGAGCGCATCAAGCCGGCTGCCTTTTGAGCACGGGCACGGATTACGTGCTGCTCTCGATGCTCCCGGGATGGAGCCTCTGGCGCGAGATGGAGATCTTCGCCGAGGCCGGGCTGCCTCCGATGGACGTGCTGAAGGCCGCGACCTCCAACGGCGCCTACGCGCTCGGGCGAACCGATCAGCTCGGCTCCGTCGAGCCCGGCAAGCTGGCCGACTTCGTGGTGCTCGACGCGAACCCGCTCGAGAACGTCAGCAATGTCCGCCGCGTACACCGAGTGGTCAAGGGGGGCGTCGTCTATAGCCGCGATGCCCTTTTGGAGCCGCTCGTCGGCAAGATCGACTGAATGGTCCCGCCGGCTGCGGGACGCGCGACACCGGCCTGAGCCCGCCGTGCCCCTCGACGAGTGCACGACCAGCATGGTGCGACTTGGGGGCGATCTCGCACACGAGTTACCTGGCCGCCCGCGCGTAACAGCTCATCGCCATGCTCGCAGTAATCCCATTCAATGGACGCTTCATCACGCCGAACCAACACAAACGACGTCGGTCGTCGTTAAGATCGCTCCACGGATCGCGAGCTCTGTCAGGATGGCGGCTTCGGCCGACGGATCGATCGCCCACACCGCATCCGCGACGAGTGCGACGCGGCATTCGCGCGAGCAGCCCGCTCGCGACCGCGAGAACGCAGTATTCCGTGGCAACGCCGTAGACGACAAAAGTCGGTTTCGCCTCGTTGATTCGGGCGATCAAGCGGTCGGCGTCCGGCCGGCTAAAGAGGTCGAGCTCGCACTTTTGTAGCGTGAGATGGTTCGGGATTCCACCGGTGAATCGCTCCGAGACGGCCACGACCGTGGATTGCGGCCGGGCGGTCGCCGCGATGCGCTCTTCGCCGGGCGTGCCCGCAATGCAATGGGGGGGAAATCGGCGGAGCTCCTGATCGTCCAGATGGTGCGAGCACGCCGTCGCGAGTATCGGGATTTGTCGACTGATCGCGAAGCGGGTCAGCCGCGCCAGATTGGGAATGATTGCCGACGATCCCGGCATGTAGAGCGCACCGCCAGGTTCCAGAAAATCGCGCTGCGTGTCGACGTCCACGAAGACGAGCGAGTTCGGAATCATGGGAATTGTTCTCTGTGCCGGAAGATGATCTCCGCGATCGTTGGCCAAGGATCAGATCCCTACTCTAACGAATCATGGAACCGCGGCGCACCCCGGGCGAATTCCTCGTATAATCGCGTCATCGAAAGAGGGCGTAGTGGGGGAGTGATCATGCGAGTTCTCATCACGGGTGGTGCGGGCTTCATCGGATCGCACTTATCCGACCTGTATATCGCGCGGCGGGGATGACGTATTCATCCTTGACGACTTGTCGACCGGGAGCATCGACAACATCCGCCACTTGCGCGGGCACCCCCGGTTTCAGTACGTGATCGAAAGCGTGCACCATGCGCCGACCGTCGCCGAGCTCGTCGACCAGTGCGACGTCGTGTTTCATCTGGCGGCCGCTGTCGGCGTCCGGCTCATCGTCGAGAGCCCGGTGCGAACAATCGAAACGAACGTCCATGGCACAGAAGTCGTGCTGTCGCAAGCGAACAAGAAAAAGAAGAAAGTCTTGCTCGCATCCACCTCCGAGGTCTACGGTCTCAGCGAGTCAGTCCCCTTCCGCGAAAGTGGCAACCTCGTACTTGGGCCGACATCGAAGGCGCGATGGAGCTACGCCTGCTCGAAGGCGATCGACGAATTCCTGGCGCTGGCCTACTGGCGGGAGCGAAAGCTGCCGACCGTGATCGCTCGGCTGTTCAATACGGTCGGACCGCGCCAGACCGGACAGTATGGAATGGTCGTCCCCACCTTCGTCAAGCAGGCGTTGACCGGGCGCCCGATCACGGTGCACGGCGATGGCCTTCAGTCACGCTGTTTCGCGCATGTCAGCGACGTCGTTACCGCACTGGCGGCTCTCATGGAACATCCATCGGCAGTCGGCGACGTATTTAACATTGGCTCGAACGAGGAAGTCACAATGCGCGCCTTGGCGGAGCGCGTCCGCGCCTCGCAGGATCGCAGTCCGAAATCATCTGCGTACCCTATGAGCTAGCGTACGGAGAGGGCTTCGACGATATGCCGCGCCGGGTGCCCGACATTTCCAAGATCGGCGACCTGATTGGATATCGCCCGACAAAGTCGCTCGACGAGATTCTGCGGAATGTCATCGACTTCTTTCGCAACGCGTCCTGAGCATCGCCCCCGTGGCCATGCAAACCATGTCGTGCGACCCGCTTCCGTGACCTCGCGCTTTCCGGCCTTGCCGTCGAATGGTGGTCGGATACAATAAACCGAATCTGTCGTTTCCGCATCTGGTGCAAGGGGTAAGGGCGTGCGCGTCGGCTACTTCGACTGCTTCAGCGGCATCTCCGGCGACATGACTCTGGCGGCCCTCGTCGATGCCGGCGTCGAGCGCCGCGCGATCGAAGACGCGGTGGCGAGCCTGGGCCTACCGTGCGAGCTCCGGTTCGAAACCGTCCGGCGCGGCGGGTTCCGAGCGACTTACGCCCGGGTGACCGCTCCGCATGACGATGTTCATCGCCACTGGCACCACATCGAGGCGATTATCGACAAGAGCACGATCACTCCGCGCAAAAAGACCTGGCCAAGCGCATTTTCCTCAAGCTCGGCGAGGCCGAGGCGCGGGTACACGGCAGCGACCTGGCCAAAATTCATTTTCACGAAGTCGGCGCGGTCGATTCGATCGTCGACATCGTCGGCGCCGCCGTCGGCCTCGATCTGCTGGGAGTCGATCGTTACGAAGCAAGCCCTGTGCCGCCCGGACGCGGATGGGTGACGGCGGCCCACGGACGAATGGCCGTGCCTGCGCCTGGCACAGCCGAGCTACTGCGCGGGGTCCCGCTGGCCGTATCGCTGGCCGACGGTGAAATGACGACTCCCACCGGAGCGGCGATCCTGACCACGGTCGTCGAGCAGTTTTCGTCGCTTCCGCCCATGACCATTGAAACGATCGGGGTGGGGGCGGGCACGCGCGAGACACCCGAGCAAGCCAATATCCTGCGTCTCTTTGTCGGAACAGTTGCGCTCCCGGCCGCAAGCGACCGAATCTGGGTCCTCGACACGAACCTCGACGACCTTCCCGGCGAGGTTGTCGGCTACACCATGACCCGGCTCATGGAAGCTGGGGCCCTCGACGCCTTTGTCACGTCCATCCAGATGAAGAAGAACAGGCCGGGTGTCATGGTCACGGTGCTGTGCGATGAGTCCAGGATCCCGGTGCTCGAGGATGTGCTCTTTCAGGAGACCGGCACGCTCGGCATTCGGCGCTACGCCGTGAGCCGGCATAAGCTGAAGCGAAAGCCAGTCAACGTGGAAACGCCGTTCGGTCCGATACGTGGAAAGCTCGGCTGGTTGGACAACCGCCCACCGTCATTCAGCCCGGAGTATGACGATTGTGCCCGCGTTGCCGCGGCCCGGTCGATCCCACTTCGCGACGTATTCGACGCCGCGCACGCGGCCTCCGCCGAAACCATCGGGACAGAAAGCCTGTAAAAACGATAGCGAACGGTCATCGACGACGGCACGACGGATCGTGAAACTCAGAAAATCAAGGAGGGACAAGATCGATGACACCAGACTCCTGGGTTGTGTTGACAGTCGCCGCGGCGTTCCTGCTGCTAGGAATCGCAGCATCCCCCCTCGCGTGGGTGGCACTTCTCCACCGGCGGTCGCGATTGGAAGCACAGTTCGAGAAGCAATGGCGCGAGCTAGCGCCGGATGGACGAGCTCGAGGCGCAGCTAGAAACAGTCGGGCAGGCCCGAGCCGAAGGCCGACGTACCTCGGCAGAGAAGTCGTATCCGCGGGCGCAGCCTGCCGCAATCACACGTCAAACAGGCACCGGAGCCGCGTGACGAATTTAGCGAGCAAGCGGATCTCAACCAAGCTTTGATTGCGATTCCGGATCTGTCGAATGTCTCCTCGAGCGACCGCGATGCGGCCGTGAATCGCCTCTCCATGCGTTATGCCGCCGTCTGGACGCTCGCGGATCAAGGGGCCTCGCCAGACGCGATCGCGCGGGCGACCGGCCAACCGATCGGTCAAATCGAGCTGATCCTCGGGCTCAGGCGGCAGATCCACGACGGCCGGACAACCAGACCACATGCTGCCCATATTTGAATAAGCATTCGTTCCCATCCCGGGCACCTTCGCCATGACGCCTTCCCAGGCCGCCATTCTCTGGGGCTACGCGGCGTTGATCGCAATCTGGCCTATTCGCTGGGCCGTGCTCGAATTCGTGCCTGCGCCGGCAAGATATGCTGACGCCACAGTCGCCGCGGTATCAGCAAGCCGACCCGCCACTTGTCTCCGTCATCCTCCCCGCCAAGGACGAGGAGGCCAACCTCCCGGACTGCCTGTCGTCGCTGTCCAGGCAAAGCTACCCAAATCTCGAAATTGTGGTCGTCGATGATCGGAGCACCGATCGAACCGGTGAGATCGCGCGTGAGATTGCCGCCCGCGACCCGCGGATCCGTGTCTTGACGATCGACTTCCTGCCTCCCGACTGGATCGGCAAGACCCACGCACTCGCGCAGGCGGTCCCGCACGCTCGGGGAGAGTGGCTCCTGTTCGTGGATGCTGATACCCTGCACTCGCCCGAGAGCTTGGCCATCTTGATGGAGTACGGCCGAGCCCATGATGCCGCGCTCGTCAGCCTGCTCCCCGAGCTGCGCTGTGAGACGTTCTGGGAGGACGTGTTTCAACCAATGGGCGGCATCACCTTGATGCAGTCATTCCCACTCACTTCCGTTCATAACGTGCGGTCGCGAGTGGCCTTTGCCAATGGCCAGTACATCCTGATCAAGCAATCGGCATACACCGAGGCCGGTGGTCACCGCGCGGTTCGGGACCGATTCGTTGAAGATATCGCACTGGCGGCGCGGATCAAGGAGCTGGGATTGCGAGTGCGCGTCGCACTCGTGCGAGGCTTGGTCTCATGCCGTATGTACTGCATCAGTCGCCCAGCTCGTGCGGGGCTGGAGCCGGATCTTCTTCGATGGGCTCGGCAGGAATCCCTGGCGGCTCGCCCGCAAGCTGCTCGATCCCGTGATTTTCTGTCAGAGCGGCCAGGTGGCACTCATTGCCGGTCTACTCATGCTGGCCATGGGATACCGCGGGCAATTCCCATTTTCTCTTATTGGCATGAGCCTGCTTCATCACTTTCTGATGTACCTGGTCTTCCGCCGCGTCTACAAGCTGTCTGTCCCCCGTTCGCGAGCGGCCATCTGGTATCCGCTGGCGAACCTGGTCGTTGACCTGGTCCTGTTGCGGGCCATCCGCATGTGCCTGACCGGCACGATCTCATGGAGAGGGACCAGCTACGCGGTCAGCCGCGACAGTGCCCGGACGCTCGACCGCGGAGGCGGCGGCACAGTGAAGCAGAGCGCGTCCGAATAGGGCGGCCACGAGTCATCAGATCGGTGACAACCCGCGAAACCGGTTGACTCGTTGGCGAGCGCCGTCGATCCTGCGCCACTCTTGTCGTTCTTCGTGTACCAAAGTATCATTTCAGTAGAAACAGTTTGGCCAGACAGGACGAGAATCAACGTGACACTCACACCAGCCGCACAGAAATTCGTGCTTCACTGGGGCGAGATGGGTCAGGCCTGGGGCATCAACCGAACGATGGCCCAGGTGCATGCGCTGCTATTCGTCGCGCCGACGCCCCTCGACGCGGAAGAGATCAGCAGCTTGCTGGACGTCAGTCGTTCGAACGTATCGACGAGCCTGCGCGAGCTGATCACCTGGGGCGTGGTGCGGCGCGTGCACATCATCGGCGACCGCCGCGACCGCTTCGAGGCCCTCAAGGACGTCATGGAGACATTTCGGGTCATCATGGCCGAGCGCAAGCGCCGGGAGATGGACCCGACGATCGCGCTCCTGGAACATTGCGTCCGCGAGGCCAAGCTGGGCGATCCCGCCGAGCAATACACCCGCGAGCAGCTGGAGAAGATGCTCGAATTTCACCCGGATGGTCACAACCTGGTACGGCCACATCGACAACCTGTCGACGCCCGCGCTGCTCCGGCTTTTCCGCGGCGGCACGATGCTCGCCAAGGTTTTCGGACAGAGGAAGGCTCGCAACCAGCAAGGTCACGAGCGACCAGGAGAAGGCCGGGGCCGGCTCGATTCCCTGAGATCGCCAGACGATTGAGTTCCCGGCATGCACGCTTGATCATCGTCGATTTTCTCGATTGCAACCGGGCATCGCTCACGACAGGATGCCTGCGCTTCACCGTGCCTCGTCCAGAACGGCACGGCGGGCTGCCACCTGGTGGCGGAGCAGGCGCTTGGGCTGCGCACGGGCGCGGCGTCGGGCTGCCGCGGGTGGCTCGGCTGGCGGCTCGACCCGGGCGAGCGGCGCCGGCTTGGAGACGGCGTTCCCTGTAGCCGGGGCGGAACGGTTGCCGCTTTCTTGGCCTTGGCCTTGCTCCTTCGCACCGCGTCGGACTTGGTCGCGCTCGAGTGCGTCGGCGTAGGCCTTGTACGTGTCGTCGTCCAGGTAGCGGTCGATCATCGACTGAAGGTCGCTGATCTGGGCCTGGGCCGTCTTGGTCAAGATGCGGCTTTCTTGATCTCGGCCTGCTGATGGGCGGCGTCGTCCTTGAGCTTCGTGAGCCGCTGGGCGAATCGTCGCGCGGGGTCAGACGAGCAAACTCCTTGAGCGTCGCCTCGAGCCCGGTCCAGTCTTCGCCCTCGAGCCGCGCCTTCATCCGCGCCTCCAGCCGCGCGCGCAGCGCCACCAGGTCGACGACTTCGTCGCGCAGCGAGTCGATCTGCGATTCCAGGGCGACTGTCTGCGGCTTGGGATCGAAGGGGATCGGTTGCTCGTCGGGCCGGCTCTCGCCGGGCATGATCGGCAGCTCGACCATGGGCTCGACGTTGCCCGCCAGCAGGCGAAGAATGACCAGACCGTCGCGAAACCCGGCTGAAGCACGATGCGGCCCGCCCGATCGGTCATGCCCAGCTTCGCGCGGCTGCCCGTCCGGCACTGGCCGGGCCGTCAGCGTATAGCCGGCGGCCGGCGCCTGATCGGGCTTGGTCACGAACCGGAGCCGAAGCGGCGTGTTCTCCCGGCTTCAGCCCCAGCGCGGCCAGGCTGTTCGGGCGCGCCATCCGCTTCGTCAGCGGGTCGCGCAGTCGGACTGATGATCGCGCACTGCGCCACCGGCCCCTCGACCGATTCGACTTGCAGATAGGTGAACGGAATCCTCAGGATCTGCAGCTTTCCGTCGCGCAGCGAGACCAGCCGGAGCGGGATGAAGACCATCCCCTTGGTGACGACCGCGCCCGACGGGGCTCGCCGGCGTGATCGCCCCTCCCTGGACTTTAAGAAGCGCGCCGCCGCCTTCCTGCGCCGGTGATCTCGGCGGTCGGGATTGAAGAGATCGAGTGCGAATTCCAGCAGCGCGCGCGGTGCATCGCCGAGCGCCTCGACCGACGCCGCTGGAGCGGGCCCAGCCGCCGCGAGGCGGTGTCGTATTCGCGCCCGAGAACACGAGTCCCGACCCCGACTCGGACGCCGGAAATGCGAACGACCCAGACCTTGTCGAACGACGTGAACCCGCGAACGCCTCGGGCGCGATCGCCAGCAGATCGACGCTCGCCAGCGGCTGCCTGGCTCGGCTCGATCGTCACGACCCAGGGCGGCCCGACGAACCGCCTGACCAGAACCTGCCAATCGCGAAGCAAGGCCGGCGCGGCGCCGTCGGTCGATTCGGGCCGACGGATCGCACGCCAGATGGAACGAGATCCGATACGGCCGCCGCTCGATCGGCTCCCGCGGCGTCGGCCTTGGCCGGCAGTTTCGGTGAGCCCTCCGCCGCGGGAGCGGTCGCTTGCGCAACATCCTCGGCCGGCTTCTTGGGAACGTCGACGGCCGGCTTCGTTGGTTCGGCCGAGGGCTTCGACGGCGCCGATTGAGGCGGCGGCTGATCCGGCTCCTTGGCTGTCTCCTGTGCTCGCAGCCCCGGAGTGCGCACCGCGGCTAGACATCCCAGGACTGCCAGCACGCCAAGCGCACCCCGGCAGGCCGCGATCAGATCTCGACTCTGTCCAGGGTCCTTGGCGATCCACGGCACGATCTCCCAGGTTTCGATCCCTTGATAGAGCTCGCCGGCGGTCTTGCCCGGGCCGGTCAAGCGATCTCGCCAGGCGTAATGGTCGGCGAGCTGCCAGAGCGGAATGATCGGCAGCTCGTCGCGCGACTCGCGATCGATCTGCGTGCAAGCCCTGCGCCGTGGGCCAATCGGCGGCACGCTCGAGCTGCAAGAGGAGCTGAAGGATCCGCGGGCTGGCGGCCGAGGCGAGCGCGTCGGCCTCGGGAGGGGCGTCGTAGCCGGGGCAGAGCAAGACGCCGGCATCGAGGACCGGCTCGTCGCACTTCGAGCACGCGAAAAGCCAGGTCGAACCGCCTGCCGGCGCGAGCTCGCCCTCGAGCTGCGAGAGGCGACACTTCGGACGGCACGATCTCGACACCCGCCTGCGCGAAAAGCGTCGGCGAGCCTGGGCACGATCGCACGCACCTCGGGAATCGACGGGATACTCGAGATTCAGCTTGATCGGGGCGTTGTTCAGCTCCTTGCGGGCGGCGGCCACCAGCATCTTCGCCAGCCACAGGGTTGGCCTTCCAGCGGCTTGACGCCCGGCGCGTCGGCATAGCTCCCCTTGGGAAACGGCCCGTCGGCGACCGCGTCCAGTCTCGGTCGCCGGGCGCTTGATGCACGTAATCCTCGAGCAGGCCTTGCGGTCGATGCGCGTACGAGAGCCCGCGCCGCAGCGACCGGCTGCGCAAGGCCGGGTTGCGGCCGTCGAGCGCCAGGAAGTGCACGACCGGCTTGGCATAACGTGCCACCTTGATCTCGGGCGACGCCGTCAGCGCCACGACCTGGTCGGGCGGGACGTGCTCGATCAGGCTGACATCGCCGCGCCTCAGGCGCACGACCGCCGACTGGCCCGGCGGCAGGCGGATCTCGCGAATCCGCTTGATCCGCAATCTTCGCCGCTCGGGACCGCCGCCGGCCGGGCTTCCGGCGGGCATACCGGCATCCGCCGGCTCCAAGGCCAGGACCGCCGCGAGCTTGGCCTGATCGCCCGCGCCGGGCGATTCCGGCTTCGCGGCGCGCTGATCGCATTTGGCGGCTTCGAGTCGTCACGCAGCCGCAGCTCGACGCGAATCGGCCGCGGCGGCCACGCATCGGAACAGACCGTCGGTGACCAGCGGGCGATCTGTGGCCGGACGAGGTCACGCGGCCGTCGAAGCCGGCATGGGCGGGCCCGACCGGCCCGAGCAGCCAGGACCCGCCCTTGAGCGGCGAATGGTTGAGCCGGAGCTCGAGCCGCGCTTCGTCGGCGACTTCGACGCGGTCGAGCAGGTCGGCCCAGCGCGCCTCGTACCGCAGCGAATGAGGATCGGTGCGATCGATCAGGTCGCGCCCGACGTCGATCGCCGAGACCGGCCGCGAGCCGTCGGACCAGTGGAAGCCCGGCCGGATCTTGATGACCAGGCGACGGCCCAGGTCAGACGATTCGATCGCCGCGGCAAGCTGGCCGGGCCGCTTTCCCTGCCGCGCCTCGTCGTCGTCGCTGGCCAGGATCGGGCGATACAGCAGCCGGCTGATCCGCGCGTCGGCCGGCGTCCGGACCCACGGGCCCAGCGGAGAAGCAACGTCGGTCACGGCCACCTCGAGCGTCGGTTCGGCCGCGAACGCCTTCTCGTAAAGCGGCTCGACTCCCTTCGAGCGTCGGCCAGATCCGCAGCGCCTCGGCCAGCGCGTCGAGCCGCTCGGGGGCCGTCGCCGACTGTGACTGCTTCGACTCGCTCGCGTCGCCTTGTCGACGAACAGGGCGCGCATCTGCTTCACCAGGATGTGCTCGGGCACGAGCTCTTCGAGCTCGTGCAGCACGCGCCGGCCCCGCGGGTAGAGGCCCAGCGAGATGGCGCGCTCGATCCGCTTGCCGTAGGCTTCGCCGATCTGGTCGAGCAGCCCCGGGTAATCGCGCTTTCTGCCCAGAAGCTCGCGCAAGAGCCTGAGCCCGCGCTCGCCGTCGCCGTCGATCAAGGCCTTGCTCCCCTCGGCGAAGAGCACGCGATTCACACGGTCGACGAGCCCTTGCCAGCCGGGGTTGCGCGTCTGGACCCGCAGACAGCACTCGAACGCCCGGGTGTAGTCGTGCAGCAGCGACCAGGCGATCGCACTCCTCGAGCAGCAGGTCCTCGAAGTACTCGATCTTCTTGATGCTCGGCCGCTTCACCTTGAAGTCGACGACTTCCTTGGCCCCGCCTTGCAGCAGATGGAGCTTGACCTCGTCTTCGGCAATCGCGTTCGGGTCGACTTGTCCTTCTCGGACTTGGGCATCTCGAGCTTGGTCGGCACGCCGAGGATGATGTTTCCTTCGCTCGGGAATCTCTCGCTGTTCGCGACGCCGCTTGCTTCTCGCGCTCCTTGGCCGGATCGTACGTCGGCAGGGGCCGAGGGCTGATCGGATCGACGATCAGGACCGTCCCGTCGATCAAGGTGACCCGATCGAACGGGACCGCGCGGAGCAGGTCGTCGTGGACATTGCCGGCGCGTGTCCGTCGCGCCTGTGCGCGAGCATGCGCCGGCCGGCCGGCCGGCGACCGCGAGCAGAAGTGCCGCCATCAGTCGCCAAGCCGACGTGAGAGGCCAGTCGTTTCACGGAAGCTGCCTTTCCGGAGCCTGGTCAAGGCTTGGTCCCGGTGCCGGCAGTGCGGCCGATCACCGGGCGGATCGTCCCCCTTCCGGCGGCCACGAACACTGCGTTGCCCGCCCTGCAGCAAGCCGCCCGTCGGGCAGGATCCCGAGCGCGATCCGGTCGAGCTCCGTCGCCGTCGGACCTCGCCGCGAACATGGAGCATTGCCGTCGCTGGTCAAGAACCAGACCGACTGATCCTGGACCAGACGGGGAGCCGACGACTTCCGGCCTTCAAGTTGATCGACCAGGTCCGCTTGCCGTCGCGCGCCGAGCGCCATGACTCCGCCGGCGCGATCCATGACGAAGCAGCCGTCGCCTGGCTGGCCGAGGCGGCCGGCCAGCGGCGCCTCGAGCGCCCACGACCCGACCGGGCTCAGGTCGCGCGACGGCGAGCGCGCGGACCTCGCTGGTCGGCCGTCACGACGATCACGGCGCCGCCGGTCGAGACCGGGCCGGCGATGATCCGCTGCGGAAGCGTCGCCTGCGCCTCGCCGACCAAGCGCGGCACCGGCGTTCGTCTTGAGCGCCACCCGGTGGATGTGCCCGACGTCGTCGGCCAGGACCACGGTTTCCCGATCGACCACGGCCGGCGACAGCCAGCTTCCTTGGTGGTCGCGGTCAAACTTGGGCACGAACGGCTCGGCGATCGCGCCTGGCCCGTGAGCGGATCGACCAGATAGGCTCGCGCGTCACGGCCCCGGGATCAGCACGCCGCCCCCCCAGCCGATCGGCTCGGCGGCCAGCGCGACCGGCAGGCCGATCTTCTGCCAGGCTCCCGGGCTTCGCCGGGTCCTGCACCCAGAGGAAATTCGAGCCGTCTTCGCGGCACGATGGCGTCGATCGTCTTGCCGGCGGCTTCGAGCCGGAGCCGCTGCCCCGCGGGCAGCGAAAATGCGCCCGGCTCGCGGCATGCTCTCGACGACGAAAGCCGCCGCGCTCGATCTGGTCCGGCTGAGCAAGCACCTCGCGGCCGTCGCGCGCGATCACGCTCAGAGCGTCTGACCGCCGGCCGGACGCCGGGGCGGCGACGCCACGGCGCGCCGACGACCGTCTTCCAGACGACGGCGTTCGGTCTCGGGATCGACGCCCCAGAGCGCCGACGCCGCCGGTTCGTCTGGTCCTGGAAGGTCATGACACGAGCATTTCCCGCCTTCTGGATCGGTGCCAGCGCCGGACCCGGGCTGGACGATCGGCGACCGTGGGCTCGATCGATCCCCGCTCGAGGTCGAGGTCGAATCGTCCGGAGTGCCCCGAAGCCACCCAGAGCTCGCGATCCGACCGCGCCAGCGCGAATGCCGGCCCCGACGACGAGCATCGGCCGTGAGCCGGGCCAGCGAGCGGAACGGCGTCTTGCTCGCGTAGTCGCCCACCGAGAAGGCCTCGTACCCGCCCTTGTCGCCCAGCCCCCAGACGATCGGGCCCGCGCTCGCGGGCGTCTGCCAGGTCCAGCCGGAGACGTCCAGGTCCTGCACCGGGCGAACCTTCGCCCCGTCCTCGTCGAGAACCAGGACGTGCAACCGGCTGTTGTAGAGCGAGTCGTTTTCGGGAACGATCAGGAACCGGCCCAGCCGCGCCGGCGCGCAGGGGATCGACGCATCGACATGTCCGAGATAGACGACCGCGATGCACGCAGAGCGGCTCGCGCGCCAGCACGAAGAGGCAATCCTGGCGGCCCAGAATGTAAAGATGCTGGCCCGACTCGTCATTGAACCGGCGAGCGCGCCAGCGGCCGGCCCAGGTTGACGGTCGACTCGAGCTCGCCCGACTCGAGCCCGATCAAGAGCAGCTTGCCGCTGGGCAGCACCTGGGCGAGCTGGTTTCCCAGGACGAGCGGCGGGTCGCCGGCGGGCTCGCCGAGCGACAGCCGCCACTGCAAGTGCGCCGGTCCTCGCATCGAAGCGGACAAGCTCGTTGATATCGAGCGTCGATCGCGACGGCCGTCGCGTCGCCGGGAACCGGCTGCGGCGCGAACGGCGCCGCCAGCCCGAGCGGCACATGCCAGAGCGGGGCGCCGGTCAGGCCGTGGAGCGCGTAGGCATAGCCGTCGGCCAGGGCATAGACGATCGTCTTCCGCCGGCGGCGCCTCGAGCGCGTCGAGCTGGGTACGCAGCACCAGGCTGGTCGGCGGCCCGAGCGGGTCCGGGCGCGGCGACTGCTCGGCCGACCGCCGCGTCGGATCGATCGTGACCGCCTTGCGGATCAGCTCGTTGGCGGCGGTCATCCGCGCGATCAGCTCCTTGTCGTGAGCCAGGTCGGCATACTGCTCGACCAGCGCGTCGCGGGCGTCGTAAACCTGCGCGGGCGCAGCCGTCCTTGATGGCCTGGTCCATGGTGGCCAGCGCCTGCGCGCGGACCTGCGCCTTGCGCACGGCCGCCCGGGCCTCGGCCAGCTTCGACGGCAGCCGCGAGCGATTCAGGAATGCCGGCGCCGGCTCGCCGGCGACCCGGGCGTGCAGCGCCACGACCGATCTCGGCCTCGGCCAGAGCCTTGGCGTCGGCGCCTTGCCGCGCCCGGTCCGCCAGGCCTTCGCCGATCTTGATGATCAGCTCGGCCAGGTTGACCTGCTCGTCACGAAACTCGGGGAGCTGGCCGACCTGTTCGACCATCTCGTTGGCGGCCTCGAGCGCCGATGACCAGGTCCCGCCTTCGGCCGTGACGTACTGCCGCACGTTGGCGAATGCCCGCAGCACCTGCGCTTTGCCGGCCCGCGAGTCCTCGGGATTGGCGGCGAGGAAGCTGTCGAAGTCGCGCATGGCCGTGCGATAGTCGCCGTCGTCGAAGTTCTGCACGCCGCGGTCGAAGGTTCGGCTCGCGATCGTCGAAGCGATGATCGACTTGAGCCAGAAACCCATCCCGACCAGGATCGCCAGCGAGGCGACCAGCCCGATCACCAGGGGCGACGTCAAGATCTTCTCGCGGCCCGGCGCGACCTGATCGCCCAGACGGCCAGAAGCCGGGCGATCCGCTCGGGCATGCCGGCGCTTCGCTGCGGCTTGCGGCTTCGCCTCGGTCTCGGCGGCCGCGATCTTGGCGGCTCCGGCCAACGATCTGCGCAGGGGCGCCTTCGACCGACTGCGATCGCCCGCGGTTCGGTCCGGAGCTGCAGCGAATCGAGCCAGTCGTCGCGTCTCGAGAACGGGGGCTCGTCGCGGTCGCCGCCTTTCGCGCCGTGTCGCCTTGAGCTGCGGTCGCGATCGGCACCGTGCGGTGGGCCGACAGCACTCTGGTCCGGTCGTCCTCGGGCGGCGCACTTCGGTCCCTGACGGCCGCGACCAGCGTCTTCGTCGGCCCGGATCAGGAACATCCGGCAGTCGCCGACGGTGATCTCGTCGCCCTGTGCGATGCTGCTGGTCGTCATCTTGTGGCCGTTGATCACGACGAATTCGGCGTCGGGCGAAGCCTCGACCTTGAATCGTCTTGCGACTTCCAGCGAATCCGGCCGTGGACCGGCCGGATGCCCTCGCCCTCGAGCAGCACGTCGCATGCCGAGCTGGTCCCGAACAAGACCGGATGATCGCGCGTCGAGCTCGACGAACTGAACCCGGCCTTGACCGTCGTGTACTTCCAGGGTGGCCATGCAGGACGAAGACTCGTCTTCGTGGGCTCTTCGCGACGGTCACCTGAGCGCTTCCTGGGCGACCACTTGAAAGTCGTAGCCGTTGCCGCTCGGGACGACGGTGAATCGCGTGACGCGGATCTCGCCCGGCTGTCTTCCCTTGTAGCGGACCTCGAGCTCGGCCAGCCGCTGCTCGGCCCCGGCGGGATAGAACTGGAAACGACGCTGTCGCCGACCTCGACTCCCGCCTTCTTGAAGAGGCGCGATATCGGACGCCTTTCGGCCGCGGCCTTGCCAGAGGAAGTACAGCCGGTGGTCGCCGCGCCCGGCAGCCCTGTCGCTTGGTCGGCGTCGGGCTCGAGAAGTTCGAGACGTAGAGGAGCTGGTCCGGCGGCACGACACGGCCAGCTCGACGCCCAGCGCATCGAGCTGCCGGGCGTATTCGTCGGGCGTCTGGCCCTGGCTTGTAGATGATGCTCCAGCGCTGCTCGGCGGGCACGCCGCCGTCGCCGGGCCCGAAGCCCAGTCCCGGCCCGCCGGTCCCGATCTTCGAGGCCCGCTTGCCGCTGGCGACCTGGCCCCCCGTGGGCATGACGGCCCCGAGATCGACCTCGGCCAGGCTCTGGCCGGCTTCGACGGCCACGTCGAGCATGGCACCGGGAGTCTGCTGGACCGAGGGCTCTTCGAAGTCGCCGGCCGCCTCTTCGTTGTTCGAGGCCATGGCGGCCGCGTCGGCGCCGGCGACGTCGATCTTCTCGGTCGAGCCGGGCGTTCCGTCCGGGCTGCCGCCGCCGCCGCCGAAGACGTCGATGATCTGGAGCGGCGCGCTCACCCGCGACGCGTACGCCTGGGTCGAAACGTAGACAGCCCCAGCCAGCCGACGACCAGGATCGCCCCGCAGGAGATCGCCATCAGCAGCGACGTGATCTGGTCGTACTTCGACTCGCCCAGGACCTTGACTTCGAGCTCGGGCTCTTCGGGCTCGGCTTCGATGTCTGCGGCGCTGCTCTGCGGCTCTGGCTCATGGCGAGCTGCTCCGTGCCGGCGCGGCACTCGGGCTGCAGTGGGCCCTGACCGGTGCGGCGCTCGGCGCTTCGTCGTGGTCGTCGAGATCGAGCGGCCGGATGGCGTCGAACCATTCGCGCCATTCGCTGCGCGGCGGCCTTGCGCTCTTCGGCGTCGACGGGCTCGGCGGGCCCGAAGCCGTCGATCTTGCGGCTCAGGAGCAGGAGGCCGAGCCGGGCGGCGCCGACGACCTCTTCGTCTTCATTGGGGGCGACCAGGGCATCGATCAACTGGGGAACGACGTCCAGGTCGCCGGTGTGCGCGAGCGCCCAGGCGGCCACCCGGCGAACGCCGACGTCTCGGTCGGAGAGCATCTTGCGAAATCGAACCTTGAACGGACGAAGCGCCGCCGGGCCTTCCGTGTAGTACCGGTCGACCATGCCGGCCACCGCGGCATCGGCCTGCTCGGCCGCGGATCTTCGAGCACGGCGAGCATCCCCTCGATCGCGCCGTTCATGGGCCGGCTCACGACCCGGCCGCCGGCGACCGTCATCGACGAGAGGTCCTTGGGAAGCTCTCGGCCGCCCAGCAGCGTGCCGGCCCCCAGCCGCTTGATCGTGATCTTCTGGATCGTCTTGGCGGTCGACTTGACCAGGAACAGGATCGCCCAGACCGTGTTCATCTCGATCCCGTGCTGGCTGTGCCACGAGCCGTCGGTCTGCTGGGTCGACCGGATGAAGTCGCGCCCCTTCGCGTACCAGTCGACGCTGCCGAGCGTCTGGCTGTCGGCCAGGGCGCCGATTCGCTCGACGCCGTAGAGCATGTAATACGGCGTCTGGCCGGCGTCGGGCGGCACATTCGGCGCGAAATTCGACGAGAGCCACGTGATGCCGCGGTTGACGGCCGCGTTGATCTGGGCGATGGTCGTCGACGGGTCGAAATCCGCATGCTCGGCTGACTTCGGTGACCAGGGCCGTCAAGAGCGAGCTGGTCTCGCGGTTCGGCTCGATGGCGATAGCGCTCGAGCTGGCGCTGGCAGATCAGCAGGCTGCCGATTCCGGCGGCGGTCATGGCGCAGGTCTCGGGCTGACTCGCCTCGTCGCGGTGGTAGTTCCAGCTTCCCGCCGAGCTCTGGACCGACATGTACCACGACGCCGCGCGGTCCCAGATCGATGGGGGAACGTCGACCCCGACGTTCTCGGCTTCCCACAATCCCAGCACGGCGTATTGCGAGATCGAGGTGTCGCCCGCGGTCCGGTGGGTGTAATCCCACGAGCCGTTCGCGTTCTGGCGCCGGACAATGTAGGTCGCGATCGTCGCGATCGAGTCGCGGTTGCGCCCGCGTCTTCGGTCGCCAGCGCCATGATCGACGCGGCGGCCTCGTACGTGCCGGCGCCATCCCCATCGCGGGCGAATAGCCACCGCCGGAGGCGAAGCGGCGCGAACCCGGCTCATGCACGACTGCACGGCCGGATCGGATGCGGGACCTCGGCCTTCATGAGCCCGAGCGCGATCATCGCCGATTCGCCTGGCCGAGCGTGAGTGTGAAGCTTCAGATATCGAACGCCGGCGGCCACGGCCGGCTCCTCATCGGCAAGGGCCGCTCCGGCAGCGCCGAGCGCAACCACCACGCCAAATGCGACCATGAGCCGCGCCGCTGTGACATCGCGCTCTTCATGGTGTCAGCCGACTCCCCGCAGTTGCGAACGGGCGGAAATCCAGCATCCGCATCGCTTCATTCTAACGGGCTTGCGCCGGGATGCGAACGGGGTGCACACGCGGTTTTCGCTGTTTTCGGGTGTGAGGCCGGGCGATTGACCGTAGTCGGGCAAATCTCCAGCCGCGATCCGGAGGGACCGGGCGACTCCCGGCCGGCCGCTCATGAAAGGCGAGCGCCGCCGCGACCGTTCCGGTCCAGCGTGGATCGGACCATTCCCAAGCGCAAGCACGCCAGCTGCAACAATTTGTGACGATCGATGCCGCGATGGATGCGCGTTTCCCGCACGAATCGGGCGTTGTCGCACCGCGATCATCGCAGCTCCCGTCGGAAACCGGCCGCGAGGCGTCCCGACGGATGCCCGGCGGCCCCTATCCGGCGCGGGCTTCGTTACGGCTTGACGATGACCTTGGTGTCGGGCGGAACGACGACCTTGGTTTCAGGCGCGACCGGGAAGGCACCTCGATCACGGTGGTCGCCGGCTTCGCCTTGATCACCTTGACGTCCTTCACGACCGCCAGCTCATCGACAACCGCGGTGACGCCGAGCGTGTTTTCCGCGAGGTCGACTGCGCATCGCTTCACACCGTCGCTCGTCACAGATCCGCGCAGGACCACCGTGCCCCCGGCTCGAGCCTCGAGCTGCAATGCGGAACCGACGAACCGCTTGTCCCACTCGATCCGGCGCGTCACTCGGCCGAGAACTTCCCGTTCCTGCGCGGTTATTTGCCCACGAGCGATCTCGGTTTCCACGCGGGAGCGGATGTTCTTCCCCACGTTGTCCAGGGCCTGCCCGTGCGCTGGATGGGGCCCTCCTGAGCGTGAACCGTGGCCGCTAACGAAGTCGCAAGCGAGGCGGCGAAAAGCAACCGGAGCATGGTCGTCCTCCAACGGAATTGAGGGTTATCGCGGTCGTGTGGGAAAGAACGCCCAACGACCTTAACGCGAGAATCCTTCTCACGCATCCGGCATGCCAGCAGGGTTGCATATATCACAATTCGGCATTGTCACCGCTCCACGGCCGCGAGCTGGTGGCGCGGAACAGCGAACGACGGACGTGCGCCAAGCTCACGCACAGTGCACGCCATTGGATCACTGAAAACCGAAAACCGAAAACTGCCCAAACCGAAAACCGCTAGCCCCGGCCATTCAGTATTTTCTCGAGCTCGGGCAGCGCGACCGGCTTGACGAGATGGCCGTCGCAGCCCGCTTCTCTCGATTGGATGCGGTCGCCTTCCTGGCCCCAACCGGTGAGCGCGATGATGATCGCGCCTTGGCCCCACGGTTCTCGCGAATTCGCCGGGTCGCCTCGTAGCCGTTCAGGCCGGGCATTCCGACGTCCATGAGGATGACCTCGGGGCGGAATTCTTCTGCCTTCTCGACAGCCTGGATGCCGTCGTGAGCCGTGCGGACTTCGTTACCCAGAAGCTTCAGCATCCTGGCCAGCGTAAGGCCGCGTCCCGGTTGTCATCCACCACCAGGATCCGTCGCGCGTTTCCCGCCGCGGTCGGCAGATCTTCGCGGGCTGGTACTGAAGCCGCTGGCTCGGGGATCGTATCAAGGGCTGGGAGCCGCACCGTGAAGGTGCTGCCTTTTCCGGGCCCGTCGCTTTCGGCCGCGACCGGCCGCCGTGCATCTCGACCAGGCCCTTCACCAGGCGCGAGCCCGATGCCCAGGCCGCCCGTGGCTCGCTCGATGCTCCGGTCCACCTGCGAAAACATGTCGAAGACGCGCGGCAGGGCGTCTGCGGGAATGCCGATCCCGTCATCTCGCACGGCCACGACCACGTCATCACCTCTGCCGGTCGGCGGTGAGCCAGATGTGACCTCCCGGCGGCGTATACTTGGCGCTGTTCGTAAGCAGGTTCGAGAAGACCTGGGCGAGCCGGGTGAGGTCGGCGTCGAGGAACAGTGGCTCCGCGGGAAGCGAGACGGTGAGCTCGTGGCCTTCTGCTTCGATGGCGGGCCGGGCCGTCTCGACGGCCGAATCGATGACAGCGGCGAGCGGCACGCGCGCCCGCCGAAGCTCGATCTTGTTCTGGCCGATGCGGGAGATGTCGAGCAGATCGTCGATCAGCCGCACCATGTGCCCGAGCTGCCGGTCCATCATGGCGCGGACCTGGGTGACGGTGTCGGCGTCGCCGCCGGCCAACCGCAGCACCTGGAGCCCGTTGCGCAGCGGCGCCAAAGGGTTGCGCAGCTCGTGCGCCAGAAGCGCCAGGAATTCGTCCTTGCGGCGGTCGGCCTCTCGCAGCGCGGCTTCTGCCCGTTTCCGCTCGGTGATGTCGCGCGCAACCTTGGACGCCCCGATGACGTGGCCGTCCTCGTCGCAGAAGCGGAGAGACCGTCAGGGAGATGTCGATCCGTCGACCGTCCTTGGCAACCCGAACCGTCTCGAAATGCTCGATCCGTTCCCCGCGGCGGAGCCGCTCCAGGATCGTGCGTTCCTCGTCGTGCCGCTCCGGCGGGATGATCAGGGTGATCGGTTGACCCACGGCCTCGCTGGCCGTGTAGCCGAAAAGGCGCTCGGCCCCGGCGTTCCACGACCGGATGACGCCGTCAAGCGTCTTGCTGACGATCGCATCCTGCGGACGCTTCGACGATGGCGGCCAGCAGCGTGCGCGACTGCTCGGCCCACTTGCGCTCGGTGACGTCACGGAAGACCAGCACCGCCCCGAGCATGGCGCCGGACGCATCCCGCATCGGCGCGGCGCTATCGTCGATCGGCCGTTCCGTGCCGTCCCGGGCGATCAGAGCACGGTATGGTTCGCCAGCCCCACGACGGTCCCCTGCTTGCAAGGCACGCAGCGCGGGGTTCTCAACCGGCTGCCGGGTGCGTTCATTGACGATGTGGAAGACCTCCGGCAAGGGACGACCGATCGCCTCGGCCTGCGGCCAGCCGGTCAGCGCCTCCGCGACGCCGTTCATGAACGTCACCCGGCCCTCGGCGTCGGTGCTGATCACGGCGTCGCCGATACTGGCGAGCGTGATTCGCAACCACTCGGACTGCTTCCGCAATGCCTCTTCGGCCTGCTGCGCGAGCCTGGAGGATGCTCTTGGCGTTCTGCAGGGCGACGGTGCGAAGCAGCTTCTCCTCGTCATCGTCTGCCGCCATCACCCGCCTCCGAGGATTTCCGACGCCAGTTCGGTGCCGAGCACCGCGCCCGGATCTTCTCGAACGCCGTGTCGCGGCTGGTCGAGGTGTCGTCGCAGAAGGGCGAGAATCCGCAGTCATCGGTCGTGCCGAGCTGCTCGAGCGGGATGTATTCGGCCGCCTCGAGGATGCGGTCCCGAACCTCTTCCGGGCTCTCGACGTGCGGGTCGATCGGCGCGACCACGCCGACGAAGATCCGCTGGTCTGTCTTCATGTGCTCGCGGATGATCTTGAGCACCCGGATCGCGGTCCTTCTCGCCCGCCAGGGCGATGTAGAAGTTCCCCGCCTGCAGCTCGAACAGGCTGGGCAGCAGCTCGGCGTAATCGACGTCCCCGCTGTGCGTCGAGTCGCGGTCACTGCCGGGGCAGGTGTGGACGCCGATGCGCCTGCGCTCCTCGGCCGAGAATCGCGAGAGCGCGAGATTGTTCAGGTCGATGAAGCTGCGGAGCAGATCGCCGGAGGGGTCGATCTTGACGGCCAGCCGTCCCTCGGTGAAGTCGATCTGCACCTTGTGCGCGCCCTTCTGCAGGCAGGCGCGGACCTCGGATTCGTGCTCGTGCAGCAGGTCGTGGATGAACTGCTCGCGGGGATATCCGGGGATCTCGTCGGCCGGATACATGAGGCTCATGGCCGACGGCGAGATGACCGCCTGCTTCACCGGCACGTGCGCGTAACGCAGCGCCACGTCCAGGAAGCTGTCCGCCCGCCTCTTGTAGCGGAACGGGCCCGGCCGTGAGCCGCGGCATCCGGCGCGTGTGACCGGCCGAGAACGGAATCTTGAAGCCGTCGGGCGCGATGTTCGGCAGCCCGTGCACGCCATACGTCCAGAAGTTGTGGTACTTCCTCTGCTCGCCGTCGGTAGATCACCGGCGAGCCCGTGGCCTCGAACCGCTCGATCGTGTCGCGGATCGCCTCGTCGTAGATCGGATCGAGGCTCGGGTCGGTGCCGTCGACCTTCGAGAGCGCTTCGATCAGCGCGAGGGGCCTCGGGATGCTGCCGATCGGTTCGGTTGGGATTTGCATGCGGTTGCCTCGTCTTCGCAATCGCGGGCAGACAGCGTCATCCGCATCTGGTGCGTAATCAGCCTGGTCCGTGGCCCGCGGTCCGATGCCCCGCACCGGCAGCGAATCTCACTTCCCCTCGATCCGCACAAATCATCTTTATCTTCTTTGTGCTTTTGGTGGTCCCAATCTCTTCATCCACGGCCCGTCGTCTAATGCGCGCATCGCCGGCTAATCTTACTTCCCCGCGATCCGTACACATCGTCTTTATCTGCTTTGTGACCTTTGTGCCCTTGTATTGCAATGCCGCCAGTTTGATCAAGCTGGCGGCAGTGTCGTGAGGAGAGTTGTTAGCGTCCTGAGGCATTGACCTCTTCGCGAAGATTACTCCCTCCGTCTTTGGCTCAAGGCCTTGGACATCTTGCGGCCTGGACCGCTCATCACAAGGCTGGCCTTGCCCGAGATCAGCGGAGGCAGATGACGTCTGGCGCCTTCTCCGACGCTTCCCAGCGTTGTATGTGCCCCCACGCCCGCTGAGAGATTTCCGATGTCCAACAGCACCTGTCGAGCTCATCGGGGTCGGAATCGCATACCGCTCGAGACGGCCATCGCGTTACCTTCCTGCCGGCCTGATCGCCGTCCGGCCGCCAAGCCACTCACAGTGATGGAGAATCGCGAAGGATATCAGAGCCTGCACGAACGCCTGCAGCAACTGCACCAGCAACACCCGCAGGCCCACTTCTGCTTCCGCATCGACGACCGCCGGCCAGTACGCTCATCAATCTCGAGCAGTTCCTCCCAGCTCTTGACTTGCCCATGACCCTATCCATCGGGCGAGCCCGAGCGCAATAAGGATTATCGCAAAGCACACTTTCCCAAGCGTACCACCGATGACACCGAGAGCCAGGCTATGGCCCGTTTCGCGGTCGTCGAGCAACCCGGGGCCACACAGCCACGTCCGGCGACGATGGATCCTGTTACGGGAAATCGCCGGCCGCTTGCAATCCCAGGTCAAGCAGTCAACCAGGGCCATCAATCGACTGCACAACATCCTGGCTCGCACCTTTCCAGAACTGGCCCAGTTAACCGATGACATCGCCACTGGCTGGGTACTGCGACTCCTCATGCGATATCTTGAACGGCCGAACGGATTGCATTTGACCCGTTGCGGTTCATTGGAACGTATTCCCTATCTCCGAGCTGACCAAGCCGCGGCACTGCGACAAGCCGCAAAGACACGGTCGACGGCTCGCGGCGACACCGCCGAGATCTTGGTCCGGAACCTGGTGGCCGATGTCCAGCGCAGCCGAAAGAACGAAAAGGAACTCCGGAAGCTGTTAGTCTCCACGTTCGACGAACTGCCTCCTTCGGCTCATCGCCAGGTCGCGACTGTCCCCGGCATCGGCCCAACCACCGCAGCGATCCTCGTCGCCAAGATCGTGGACATCGATCGCTTCGCGACTCCCGGCAAACTCGTCAGCTACTTCGGTGCCTTTCCCGAGGAACACTCCTCAGGCGTCGACAAGAAAGGCAACTCGTTGCCTCTCGGGGCAAGGTCCATGTCAACCAAAGGGAACGATTTGGTTCGTGGCCATCTCTGGAATGCGTGCTGTGCGCCATTCGCTGCAACCCGGCCGTTCTCGGCTTTATCGCCGCCAGAGAGCCAAAGGAAAACGTGGCGACGTCGCGATGGGGCACTGCATGACGCAAGCTGCTTCACCTGGTCTTCGCTGTCTGGAAGACCGATCGTCCGTTCGACCCCACTCACCTTCACTGGGATGGCCTCAGCAATGCCACATCGTCGACGGCAACCACCAAGCAGCGGGCCGCAAGGCCACCATCGGCCAACAAAGAAGCCGTGGGCCACAACAGGACTCGCCTGCGAAGAAAGTGGTCACCACGGCCTCTATTACCGTAGCGCCGACCGCTCTGTCTAAAGCAGGTGATACCGACTTCGCCCTTAACTCGCCCCAGGGTCGACTTCGCTTTCTTGCGGCAACAAGTGTCAATGCAGGAAGTGCTTAAACATCTATGTATATTCGATGTTATCGGTGTACGGCGGCGCGTGCCCGCTGCACGGCCACCCTGGAGACGCAGCCGCGTTCTCAGTCGATTCGGAGAAAGAAGGCGTTTCAGTGTTTTCATGCGGACTGCCGAGCCAAGGGCAACGTGCTGGACTTATGGGCCGCAATCCATCACCTCCCGTTGTACGAAGCCGCTCTGCATCTTGCTGAAACCTTCACGCTCGACGTGAACAGAGACGAGGAACCAATGATCAGAACACGTCTGGCGGCACGACCGAGGGGGACGCGATCCTGAGAAGAGCGGTCGAATCAACCCGCACGACCCCGCATACCCGGTTACGAATATATCTGATACAAAAGCAGCTCCGCGTCCGCCTCGGAGAACCGACATGTCCTGCCGTTGAGGCCAAAGCGCCTGCATCATCACGCCTGATGGCACTTGAATTTCGTCGGTACATCTTCGTGGTCCAAATCTCTTCTTCCCTGCCACACCGTCCAACGCCCCGCATCGCGGGCCAATCTTACTTCCCTTCGTTTCTTACAAATCGTGCTTTTCTCTCCGCGCCCATCGTGGTCAATAGTTCTTGCCACGCAGCAGATGGTGGTTTTTCGGCCGAGCGGCAGGAGCGATTCATTCTATCAGTTTGGAGAGATCGTGGTATTCCTGCTCTGCCGGCCCCGCGAACCACGAGCGCTGGAACCCGCCGGTTGCGACCCTCACACTCGGGGCGTATGCTGATGTCGTGGTTTTGCGATTCAAATATACGCGATAACGCGTTTCACACTTCCATTCGCTCGGACATTACCAACGGCGCGGCCCGAGCCCGTGCCGCCCGGAGACTCACGATGTTGCGATCGATCCGCGCCCTCCTCGCCGTTCCCGTGGTTCTGACCGTCGGGGCAACCAGTGCATTCGCGGGGTTGTGGGGGTGGGACGCGTGGGGTGGTTGGGGATCGACGCCGGAAGGTGCCCTGGCGCAGGGCATGGGCCACTATTACACAGGCGCCGGTATTTTCAACGAGCGAACCGCGATCGCGAATTCCATTAATACGGATACATTGATGCGGTGGAACGACTATATCTATCAGGCCAACGACGAGGCCGCGCGCCGCTACGTGGCCAGGCGCCGTGAAAACTCCGCCAACATCCGTGCTCAGAACGACGCGATCATCACAAGGATCCGCGACAATCCCACGGTTCGCGACATTGAGACCGGTGATGCGCTGAACGCTGCAGTCAATCAATTGACCGATCCTCGAGTCTCGAGTGCCGCGCTGCGGCTGGCGGATGCGCCGATCCTGAAGCGACGTCATCCGGGAAATCGCGTTTCGCAATGCCGCATCCGCGGTGGTGATCGTGCTCAGCAAGATCAAGGAGGTCACCCGATGGCCCGCCGCGCTCGACATCCCGCGGTTCGCGGCGTACAAGAGGGTATTCGAGACAATCGTCGATCAGGCCGTCAAGGAAGACGAAGCCGGCGAGGTGTCGGCCGAGACCTTGAAGTCGGGTCACGACCTCGTCAACGGTCTGCGTGCTGCGCTCGCGGCCCAGCCGCTCGACGGCGTGAAGTCGCGCGACGATGCGACTCGGTTTCTCAAAACGCTGGCCGGCCTGATCCGGCTGCTGGAAAAGCCCGACACCACCGACGCGTTCAACCAGTTGCGCAGGATCGAGCAGACGAAGCTTGGCAACCTGATCGCCTTCATGGAGATCTACAACCTTCGGTTTGGCGCCGCCACGACTCCTCGCCAGCGGGCCGTTTACCGGGACCTATTTGCAAGGATCGACGCGGTGCGCAAGCAGGTCGTGAGGGGCCTCAGCACTCAGGAAAACTCGTCGTTCCTGTCCAATCTCAACCCGGTGTTCGACTTTTTTGGTCAGCTCTTCGGGTCCTGAGCGAGTGAATGCGGAATCGTCCGCTAGAGTTCGTCCGATTCCTCGGACATAGCGGACGATGCATTTGCGTCCGTGCCCTCCTCGGTCGTCGACTCGGATACAACAGGTGCCGGCGCGCTCCGGATCGCCTCGACCACCTCGGGCGAGACGCGGTGCTTCTTCAGCGAGGGGCGTCACCTTGGTTTGGTTGCCCTTGGCGACCCGGTGCGAGAGATCGGCGAAGCTCTGGTCGCAGCTGGGGCAGGCATGGAGGGTCGCGCCGACGAGCCCGGATCCGTCGTCAGCCGGCGGGCTCTCGCGCAGCGCAGTGATCCGCGACGGGTTATTGTCCCGCACCGCGTCGACGAGCGGCGTGGCCGCCGCGCCCGGCAGCACGAGCAGATCGGGCTGCATCTCGCACCAGTAGCCGCAGTCCTCGCAGAATGGCGCGGAGGCTCGCTCCCTGGGGGTGATCGCGGCGACGATCGCCGCCAGAAATGCTTCCGCAGCCCAGAGTATCCACAAAAACGTACCTCGGACCACGCTGCTCTTGAGCGTGACCCCTTGCTCGTTCCTCAAGAACAGCGACCCGATGAACCCGGCGTGATTGGTCCGATCCAGGATCATCGTGTCGACAAAGCGGCCAGGGTCGGAATCGAGTTGGGTCAAGAGAGCCTGTCGCTGGGCGTCGGGAATCGTCTTGTCCTGAGCGACCTGGCTCCGCACCTCGCTGGCCACCGAGGAGACCATGTGGAGGTAATGGCCATAGTGCACCAGTCCGACGCTGAGTAATCCGCAGGCGAACCCGACCACCGCGACCAGCCGAGGATTGCGCATCCGAAGCCGGCCGATGGCAAAGGCCATGACCGCGCCGACCGCCAGACCCTGCAACAGCGGCGTGAGGATCAGCAACGTCGGGATCGGGCTCCATTCCCAGACCCACACGAGCGCCGCCGCGATGACCGCGGCCGTCGTGCCCAGGATGGTGGTGATCAGGACCGACCTGGCGTCGAGCGCACCAGCCGGAACATAGGGCTGGCCAACCGGGATCATGGTGATTCACCCCTCCCCGCCCGAGAAACCGAGCGGGATTCGGTAAAGGTCAACGACCGCGCGACACCACGGTCCGAGTGATGATTCTACAGGAGAAACCGCAAGAACGGCAAAAGCCGAGCCACCGAGCCGTTCCCGGTTTTTCCACCGCTGGCGGCCGCAGTCGACACGACGCCGGCCGAGTGTGATCGAGTTCAGAGAGCGTGTCAATGCGCGTGCGAACCGCGCGTCGGAGTTGCGCCCTACCAGTCTTGTAGCAATCGCGATTTCCTGGATCAAGTGGGAAGCGAATCGGTTCTCACGGCTGAAATGTGCGGCATATCTGACCGGTCGCGCAAGCGTAGAAACGCAGATGCGGGGCTGTCCGGGATGGGCTAATCCTCGCTGGTGTCGGAGTCGGTCGCCGAGCGCGGCGAAGCCTCGCCCGCTTGCGTTTGAAGCTTGCCGCCAGCCATCCGACGCCGCTGGCCTTGAAGGGCGCCGAATCGCCTTGTATTGTTGATTGGTCTTCCCGCTCGACGGCGCCGTTTGCCGGTCATTGCCCTGACGACGCAAGCCGGCACAAAACGCTTTCTCACCGTCGCGCGACCAGCGACGAAAGGACGTTCGACCATGGCCGGCCATTCGCGGAAGTTCTGCCTGGAAAGGCTCGAGACCCGGCAACTGCTCTCGCATCTGGCCGCCCCGGCGCCCGACGGTGCTTCCATCCTCGCCAAGCCCAAGCCCAAAACCACGTCGGTGGTCGGGACGATCGCCGGCAGGTACTCGGCTTCGCAAGCGAACACGTATGCGTCGACCGTCAGCAACTACGACGGCGAGGGGAGCCTCCCGGTGCTGGGTCTCGTTCAGATGAAGACAACCGTTCCGGTAACCGGCGGCACGACGCGACATGGCACGATGACGCTGACCTCCGCGGGCGGGACGCTCACACTGAGCGTCGTCGTGAAGCGAACGGGGCCCTTCAAGCTGGCGGTCCAGCACGGCACCGGCCAGTACGCGGGATGGAGCGGCAGCGGCACGGTCAAGGTAAAGCTCACGCAGAGTGGCTATAGCCATAGCTTCACGGATGAGAATACCTTCAAGCTGAAACTGAAAACCTAGAAGGGAGCAATAGCGGCGACGGTCTGAGGGCAAATCGTGCGAGTCGTCACCTACAACATCCACAAGTGGCAGACGATCGGCGATGAGCCGAATTTCGGCCTGGTGGCCAGCTTGCTCAAGGGGATCGGCGCCGATGTGATCGGATTGAACGAAGTGCTCCACCCCAGAAGGGCGCCGGCGGGTGCCGCGCTGTCGTGGCTGGCCGGCGAGCTCGGGATGTCGTTCGCGTTCTCCGCCCGCGAGCCGAAACGATTGCCCGGTCATTCCGCGACCGTCGCCAGCGGCGATGCCGTCTTGAGCCGATTCCCGTTCGCGTCCGTCGAGACGGGCTTGTTCGCCCCGGTCCCGGAAAAAAAACAGCGCCGATTCCTCGAGGCTCGGCTCGACCTCGGCAACGGCCGGACTTGCAGGGTAGCCGTCATTCACCTCGACCACACCGACGAGCGCACCCGGCTGACTCAGGTTGGCGACCTGTTCGCCTGGTGCCGGCAGGCCGGCGGCCGGCCCGACCTGATCATCGGCGATTGCAACTGCATTCATCCCGGCGAATACGAACATCGTCCCCACGCACTCCACGCCCTTAGCCAGCATCCGGTGGCGCGCCACCTCACAAACGGCAAGGCCGGTCCGCTGGTGGCCAGCGCGCTCGAACAGGCGGGATACGTCGACGCCTTGATCCACAAAGGAATCCGCGGCGGCGGCACTTTCGTCCCCGCACGCGAGCCGGTCCGGCTCGATTACATCTGGCTGCGGTCGGACTGGGCACGATGCGTAACTCACGCCGGAATCGTCGACGAGCCCGCCGGCGCGGAAGCGTCGGATCATCGCCCCGTCGTCGCCGATTTCGAGCTTTCCTGACCGTCACCACCCAGACCAGTCGCCGATCGCGATAACTCGGACTCGCCGGATCGTTCGCGATGATCGGACTGGCCTTCCGCCCTGGCCGAGACGAGCGCCGCCAGAGGGCGCCCACCAGGCCGCAGATGATCGTGGCGAGCGTATGGCCGATTCGCCGAAACTGCATGCGATTGACCATTCGCGAGACAACGGGTTTCCCGGTGGGCAGGTTCACCACCATCTCGAGGGGATCGAAGGCCGTCTCGCCCGGCGGACCGGGATCGACCCACCTCACGGCGCCGCCGCTGTTCGTGGGTCGAACGGCATCCAGAACTGCCTTTGTCAAGAATGGCGGAGCAGTGACGCCGTTGACATCGGGCCACAGACAGAAGGTCGCCAGCAGATAGGTCCACCCGAAGACGGCGAAGCCGAGCGATGCCCATCGAGACGGCCCGCGCCCGGCGGCGGCCCCGACGACCGACGCCGCCAAGAGCGCCACAGTGACCGTGAACATGGCGCTCGCCCACAAAGGCGAAGCGATGCCCAGGCCGGCGAATCCGACCGCGAGCAGGAACACGGCGGCCATCAGGCCGGCGATCGAGAATCGAGGTCGCATGAGAGCCTCCCCGCGCGGGTCCACGTCGTCGCCGTGAATCTCAAGTGTCGCGGTCAAGCGGTCCATCGCCCGATCCATAGACGCCAGGCGATGGCTCCAGCGCTCGCGCGTAACTGCACCTTACGCTATTCCGCGAAGTTGAGGTGGAAACGGCTCTCCCGATCCTTGGCGTAGGCAAGCTCGGTCTCGAGGCTGCGCAGGATGACGAGCGACCCTTCCGAGCCGGAGCTTGGCGATTTCTCGAAATGTTGAATCAAGCCGCCCACCGTCGCGAGCCCCGTCTCCGGCTCGAACCACGGACCGGCGCCTCCGATCTCGCGTATCGCCGCCTCCAGGTCCTCGATATCAACGAGGTCCTCATCCGCCATGATTTCGTCCAGCTCCTCACCCGAATCCACCACGAATTCGCCCAGCGGCTTCAGACCAAGTTGCCGCGCAATCTCATCCAATTCGCCGATCGAAGAAGCCAGCGACTTGGCAATGCCCGGTCCGCCGTCGATCGACTCGGGCAGTTCCTCATCCTCTAGCACCAGGGAAATGAACATTGACATGGGATTCTCGCGTCTGGGGTTGAAGTGGGCCAGTGTCCAGACCGTGGCCACCCGCACCGGCGCGGGAGGCTCGACGAGCGGCGCAGACAACACGGAACAGCACCCCGATCACCACGCGCGGCGTCGCCCGGGTGAATGCGCAGTCCAGGCGCCGGTCCCACAACCGGCGCGGTCTTGGCGCTTCGCGGCTATTTCTTCTTCGGACTCTTCGGCGTGACCGACTGCTTGTACGTCGTCTTGGGGTGCGTCTTGGCGTAGCCTTTCGATTTGAACTGGCCGTCGTCTGCGCTCTTGATCACCTTCCGCGTCTTGCTGGCTGCTGCCTTTTTCTTGGCCATGTCGAGCTCCTGCGCCTGGTGATGTGCGTCGGGTACACAGGTCAGTTCAGGACGACCGCTCTGATCGGTTTCGATTATCATCATGAGCGGGCCGGATGGTCAACCAGAGTCGTCAAAGCCGGCGGCGGCAAGTCAGCGCTCACGGTTCAACTCACGACGGTTTGACCTTCTTCCCGCCGGGCGCGATCGTGAACACGGTTGTCCCGGAGAGCACGCTGTCCGTGCCGCCGGTCACACCCGGCAGGACCCTGATCCGGCCGCCGGTCGGGAACGTCTGCGCGGCGGTGAGCTTGAGCGTCACCGCAGCGCTGCCGAGCGTTTCGACAACGATGAAATGCTTGACCGGATGCAGCGTGTGATCGAGGCTCTTCCCCACCTTCTTGTTCGTCACGGTGTCAAGCTGATAGTTCAGCACATCCGCCGCGGCCGCGGTGGAAAGCTGTGTGTTGAAGACGACCGTGAATCCGGTCAGGATCTCCTTACCCGTCGGCTTGCCGTTTTTCTTGAGCTTGCGCCGGAACACCGGCTGCACGCTCTCGATGATGGTCGGAGGCGGGGTCACGTTGATCGCAACCGACGCCGTCGCCGTCTTGAAATCGGTGCTGTCGGCCGGAATGAAAATCACCGAGAGCAACTGCCCGTTCCCGGTGGCCAGCACGGTCCCGGCCGCGGGCGTGTAGGTGTAATTTCCCGGCACAGCGGTGCCGTTGAACGACGCCACCGCATCGAGCTGGGCCGAGCCGAGTGCGCTGCCGGCGGTGATGTTCGCGGGCGCGGCCCAGGTGATGATCGGGGTCGCCTGGCTGATCACCAGTGTTGCCGTGGTCGCGGGCGCTGAGTAAAGCGGGTTATCAAGCGTCGCCGTCACCGAGTAGTCGCCCGCCTGCGTCGGCTTGGCGACGGGCACTCCGTTCTCGGTGTAGGTGACGATCACGCCGGCGAGCCCGGCCGGATTCGTCGTGACCACGGCGGCGTGCGGTGAGCCGTCGAAGGTGAAGCTCGAGCTTCCCAGGTTCAGCGTGGCGGCGATGCCGTTCGCGGTCACGGTGAGCGCGGTCGTCGTCTGACTGCCCGCGATGGCCGTGTCGCTCACTTTGAGGGTGTAGCCGGTGCCGGCCTGGCTCAAGGTCAGCCCCGAGAAGGTCGCGGCGCCGTCGACAACCGGCGCCGAGAGTGTTCCGCCCAGGATCGCGTCGCCGGGGTTATTCTCGAGCGCGATCGTGAGGTCGCCGCCCGTGGCTGGATTCCCAAACCCGTCAACGACCTGCACGGTCAGCCCGAAGTGATGGCCGACTGCGACCAGCGCGGGGGGCTGGACCTTGATCGACATCGCGCTGGGGATTTCATAATCGGCGAGTGCCGGAACCAGCAGGTTGGCCACCGGCGTGCCCCGGCCGGTGGCGAGGTCGTAGCCGGGCCCGGCGGGGTCGCCGTTATTGCCAAGTACGATGTCGTGGAAATCCGCGGCAGGCAGCGAGTACAAGGCGGGCAGCGTCTGGGTGTCGCCGGTGAGTGGCGTGCCGCCGGCGAGCACACGGCCTTGGTCCGCAATGGCGATCAACCCCGCCCAGATGGGAGCGGCGGCGCTGGTGCCGGCGTCGCCGAGCCACCCGACCGCCGACTCCGAATCGGACGAGGCGCTGAGCGTGCTCGTGAACACGTCGTATTCCTGGCCGGCGCCGGAATCCATCGAGACGTCCGGCAGCGCGCGAGCACCGTCGGGATCCATGCTGGCGGGAACGACGCCGCTCTGCCACGCCGGCTCGGGCTCGACGGCGCTCAGGCCGCCGCCGCCGCCGCCGGCCGACCCGCTCTTGGTCCCATTCGCCCCAGGCGACTTCGCCTGAACGCGCCGTGCCGGGATAGTCGCCCGCCGCGTCGATCACGATCGACGTGCCGCCGACCGAAACAACGTTGGGCGACGCGGCCGGATAGTTCGCGCGACGACCGGACCGCCGTCGCCGAAGATCCCCGAATCGCCCGACGGCGGCCAGGAACGTGACGCCCGGGGTCGTGAAATCCGCGTCCAGCGACTGCTCCGAGCCGGCCGGGCGAGCGCCGACTCGGGCTTGCCATAGCTCAGAGTGACGACCGAGACCCCCGGAATCTCCGATGCCTGCTGCATGGCCGTGAGCAGGTTTTCCGACGAGGCCGTCGGATCGCTGGGCTCGTACTCGGCGTTGTACACGATGATCGACGCGCCCGGCGCGACCGCATGCGCCCACTCGACGTCGAGCGACGCCTCGCCGACGATGTCGACGTTCTGCGTGGTCGATCCGTTCTGGTCCACCACCTGGAAGCTCGGCGGAGCCGGAATTCCAAAGTACTGAGTCGAACGTCGTCAGATCGGCGCCGAGCGTGGGATCGACCCCCTCCTCGACGATCGCGATCGTCTGGCCGGTGCCGTCGCCGGTAACAGTGGTCCCGCCGGGGCCCGCGAAGCGGATCTGGTCGATCCCGTAGGCACTCCTGAGCTGCCTGCACTGGCTTGACCGCTGAAAAGCGGCAGCTCGGTTCCTGGCAAATGAACATCAGCGTATGCGTCTGTGTACGCAAGATCATTCGTTCCGTCCACGTTCTGGTACGCGATGCCCGCGGGAACCGCATCCGGGTTCTTGGTCGGATCGGCGAGGAAGGCGGTGAGGGTCGCGTTGATGTGCACGATCCCCGGATTCACTTGCCCGGCCGCTCGCCGTAAAGAGCGACGAATTACTCACGGCCAGGATGAAATTGTTCTGCGAGTCCACCGTGATGGCACTGCTGTCGATGTCGGGCACGCGGTCAAGCCGAGCATCGGGACAAACGGGGCCGGGCTCTGCCGGTATCGTAAAACAGGCCGAATCCGACGGCCACGTGGATCGCCGTGGTGGCACCGGCCCGCAGGTACGGCAAGGTGGTAAGCACCGTTCCGGTCGAGTCGACGGCGACCCCGCCGGGGGCAGCCGAAGTGCCCTCGCGGCCGGCGACGCGGCGAGCACAGTGGCCACGCCGCCCGACGATCCGTAAGTCAGCCGCATCACGAAGTCCCAGTCGTTCGACTCGGCCGAGACCACGAGCGAGTTCCCGTAAACACCGAAATCGCCGTAGGTCGCGCTGGCCAGACTGATCTGGCTGGTGAGATTGACCGTGGCGCCGGTCTGCACGTCGTAGACGTTCGACGCATTCGCGGTGTAGTTCGGCAGATTGTCGTACGACCCCGCCGCCCCGCTCGCGGGATCGAAGACGAAGAGCTGCCCGTCGGGCTGGAGCTCGAGAATGTGGCTCGCGTTAGCCGATGCCCGGGAGCGACGCCGACGAGCCGACTGTGGTCAGGCGCCGGGAACCGCGGATGGACCGCTCGTGCTGAAGACGCTGGCGTTGGCCAGGAATCCGATTGGACCCGATCTCGGCGACAGACTCCTGCTGGCCCGAAGAAGGCGTGGTGCTGTCGTAGCTGACGAACACGTCGCCGGACGAGTCGATCGTGATCCCGGCAATGCCCGGAAACGTTAAGCTCGGCACCAGTCCGCTCTTCCAGCGGCAGAACGCACGGACGAAGCCGCCGGCCGCGTCGTGCGCCGCGCAGCCCGGGGACTGGCGGATGTGAAGCCATAGCTCTTTCGCTCCTCTGCTCCGCACTCCATCGTATCAATGGTCTTTATCGTCAGAACTGCGAAGTCGGCGGATTTTTTTCGCGGAGGCCGACTCGCGCGGGCGATGCTCGCTCACCGCCAACGGGCGCTGCGCCGTAGATTGATCGTAATTCTCCGATCAACGACGACATTCGCGAGCCCAGCAAGGAAACCGGGCAGTCGCGCCCCGGCAGTTTGACTTTCGTGTCGGTTTTGCCGCATCGCGCGATTGCGCCGACCTTGCTCGCCGTGCCGCGCCGCCCGGCCGATCAGCCAGGGCGGCTCCGGCCCCATCATACTGAACACCAGTTGCTGTTGTGGTCATATGGTTTCTCAGGATTGTACGTCCGTCGTCCAGCCGCAGGGAACTAGAGAAGCGTCTTGATACTCCCCGTCGCTCCTTTGATCATGGTGTCGATCCTGGGGTCTCTTGATCGCGTTACCCGACCGCTGTCGTGCGCGGGCGCTCGAGTCGAGGATGTGGGCACGGCGGTCGGCGGGCCAATGTCGAGGAGCGTGGCTTGAGTTACGACGCGGACGTCATCATCGTGGGAAGCGGGCTGGCTGGTCTGGTTGCGGCGGCCGAGATCGCCGAGCGGGCAAGCGGGTGATCGTCGTCGATCAGGAGGCCGAGCAGAACCTGGGCGGGCAGGCGTTCTGGTCGCTCGGCGGGTTGTTCATGGTGGATACGCCCGAGCAGCGCCGGCTGGGGATCAAAGACTCGTACGAGCTCGCGCCTCGGCGACTGGATGGGAACGGCGGGGTTTGATCGCGCCGAGGATTACTGGCCGCGGCAGTGGGCCGAGGCCTACGTCGCGTTCGCCGCCGGCGAGATGCGGCCCTGGCTGCACGCAGCAGGGCATGCGCTGGTTTCCCGGTCGTGGGCTGGGCCGAGCGCGGCGGCTACGGCGGCGATCGGCCACGGCAATTCCGTGCCGCGATTTCACATCACCTGGGGCACGGGCCCGGGCGTGCTCGCGCCGTTCGTCCGCCGGACCAGGGCGGCCGAGGCAGCGCGGCCTCGTCGCTTCCGGTTTCGCCACCGCGTCGATGGCTTCGGTCACGAACGGAACGGTCGACGGCGTCCGCGGCGCCGTCCTCGAGCCCAGCGACGTGCCGCGTGGCGTGAAGAGCTCGCGGAAGGAAATCGGCGAATTCGAGCTGCGCGGGCGGGCGGTCATCGTCGCCTCCGGCGGCATCGGCGGCGACCACGATCTGGTGCGCAAGAACTGGCCCAAGCGGCTGGGCGAGCCGCCCGGATTCATGGTTCAAGGCGTGCCCGACCACGTCGACGGCCGGATGCTCGCGATCACCGAGAGCGGCCGGCGCCCGCCTGATCAATCGCGACCGCATGTGGCACTACACCGAGGGCCTGCGCAACTGGAACCCGATCTGGACCAACCACGGCATCCGCATCCTGCCCGGCCCGTCGTCGCTCTGGCTCGATGCGACCGGCAAGCGACTGCCGCCGCCGCTTTTTCCCGGCTTCGACACCCTGGGCACGCTCGAATACATCATGAAGACGGGCCATGAGTACTCCTGGTTCGTTCTCGACCAGCAGATCATCAAAAGGAGTTTGCCCTCTCGGGCTCGGAGCAAAACCCCGACCTGACCAACAAGGACTGGCGCCAGACGCTCGGCCGCGCCGAGCAAGATCAGCGACCGGGCCGGTCGAGGCGTTCAAGAAGCATGGCGCCGACTTTGTCGTCGAGGACAATCTCGACGAGCTCGTGGCCGGAATGAACGCGCTGACGGCCGATCCGCTGCTCGACTTCGCCACGGTCGAGCGCGAAATCATCGCCCGCGACCGGCAGCTCGACAATCCCTTCGGCAAGGACTTGCAAATCGCCGCCATTCGCCAGGCCCGCAATTATCTGGGCGACAAGCTGATCCGCGGCCAAGCTCCACAGGATCCTCGACCCCGAAGCGCGGGCCGCTGATCGCCGTGAAGCTGAATATCCTGACCCGCAAGACCCTGGGCGGCTTCGAAACCGACCTCTCCGGCCGCGTCTTCGCAACCGGCGGTGCGATCTTCCCCGGCCTGTACGCAGCGGGCGAGGCGTCCGGTTTCGGCGGCGGCGGCGTGCACGGCTACCGGGCGCTCGAGGGCACGTTCCTCGGGCGGCTGCATCTTCTCCGGGCGCAACGCCGGGCGCGCCGCCGGGGCCGCCGTCTGAAACACGATTCCGCACCAACCGAGACACGCTCGCAGGTGAAATGTGCCAGGCCAACGTGATACCAGCGTTTCGCGGACAAACGGCGTGGTGCTGGCGGCCATGTTCGTGGCCGCAAGCGCGGGAGCCAAGGCGCTGGCGGATGACGAGGCCTACGTCGTCACGCCGACCGGCTTCACGACTCCCGGCACGGCGAAGACGGCGTCCGGCAGCGCGACCGGCCGGCTCCGGATCAAAGTCCGGGACCGCGCGACGGGCCGGCCGACGTTCTGCCGGTTGAACGTCGTCGGGCCCGACGGCCACTTCTACCAGCCGCCCGCCAATCCGCTCTCTCCTTATACCCTGACCGGCCAGTGGCCCGAGACCGGCAAGGGCAACCGCCAGGGCAAGGCGCCGATCCGCTACCTCGGCCGGTTCTTCTACAGCTCCGGCGAGATCGACGTCGCCGTTCCCGCGGGCAGGCGCACGGATCGAGGCCTGGAAGGGGATTCGAGTTCACGCCGGCGCAGGCGGAAGTGCACGTCGCGGCGGCCGAAACCACGGAAGTGACGCTCGAGCTCGACACGCGCCGTGGCGATGGCGGCCGCGGGCTATTACTCGGGCGACCCGCACCTCCACTTCCCCCGCCGGACCGAGGCCGACGACCAGGCGATCCTCGACCTGCTCGAGGCCGAGGACATCCATTTCGGCTCGATCCTGGCCTACAACGAGCCGGCCGGCCCGTACACCGGCGTGATGGAGCGCATGGCCTCGCCCCAGCTCCGCGGGCTGGGGACGAGCCTCGGTCCGCGTCGCGGCGCGACCTCGATCGCCTCCGGCCAGGAGTATCGCGGCGACACTTATGGCCATCTCAATCTCTACTGGCGCGACGACCTCGTGCTCGCGGGCCGGAGGGTCAACGCCAACAACTGGCCGCTCTACGGCTCCCTCGGCCGCGAGACCCGGCGCACGGGCGGATTCGCCATCCACGCCCACGGCGGCTATGCCCAGGTCGATCTATGCCGACTTCGTCCAGAAGAACGTCGACGCCGTCGAGCTGCTCCAGTTCGGCGTCTACCGCGGGATCGAGCTGGCCGACTGGTACCACATCCTCAACATCGGCTATCGCTTCCCCTGCGTCGGGGCGAGCGATTACCCCGCCTGCCGCAAGCTGGGCGATTGCCTGACCTATGTTCAATGCAAGGAGCAACCCGACTTTCGCCGCCTGGCTCAAGGGCGCGGCCGAGGGCCGGAGCTTCGTCACCACCGGGCCGCTGCTCTTGCTCGAGGTGGACGGAGAGCGGCCCGGCGGGATCATCCGCAAGATCGGCACGGGGCCGCACACGATCCACGTGCGACGTGCGCGCCAGGAGCGAGGTCGCGCCGATTCAGACCGTGCAGCTGATCGTCGGCGGCAAGGTCGTTCACGAGCAGAGCGTCCCCGCCGGCGCAGGCCAGGGGACGTGGATCGAGCTCGAGCACTCGCTCTCGCTCGACCGCTCGTCGTGGATCGCGGCGCGGGCGTTCGGCGCAGCCCCTTCCGGCGCGCCCGACGCCGAGGCGCACACCAACCCGGTTTACGTCGATCTCGGCGGCAAGGCCCCCTACGACCGCGATTCGCTCGATCGGCTGGTCGCGCGGATCGACCAGCAGATGGCCGTCGCACCGCAAGCGGCGCTTCGCCGAGAAGGCGCGGGTGCTCGACGACTTTCAAAAGTCGCGCGACATCCTGCTGCGAATCCGCCAGTCCGGCGGGCTGCCCGCCGGCGGGATTCCCGACGCTTGGATCGACGACGAGCGACCGCGGCGATCGACCCCAGCCAGCGGACGCACTCCGACAGCGAGCTGCGCCGAATTCCTCCAGCCGCTGCCGGCGGTCACTCCCGACGAAGCCTTGAAGACGTTCGAGACGGTGGACGGGTTCCGCATGGAGCTGGTCGCGGCCGAGCCCCTGGTGCAAAGCCCGGTCGCCGCGGCCTTCGACGCCGACGGCAACCTCTACGTCGCCGAGATGCGCGACTATCCCTACAAGCCCAGGCCCGGGCACACGCCGCTGGGGACGGTGCGGCTGCTGCGCGACACCGACGGCGACGGCCGCTTCGACCAGAGCCACGTCTTCGCCGACGGCCTGCTCTGGGCCGCCGGCATCGCGCCCTGGAAGGGGGCGTGTTCGTCGTCCGCGCCGCCGGACATCTGGTACTTGAAGGACACCGACGGCGATTTCAAGGCCGACGTGCGCCGCAAGGTCTACACCGGGTTCGGCACCCAGAACCAGCAGGCGATGGTCAACAACCTGGCCTGGGGGCTGGACCACAGGATCTACGGCGCGGCCTCGGGCAACGGCGGGACGATCCGCCCGGCCGACGATCCCGAGCGCACCGGGCGTCTCGGTCGAGCACAACGACTTCCGCTTCGACCCGGTGTCCGGGGCCTTCGAGCCGATCAGCGGCACCGACCAGTTCGGCAACACGTTCGACGACTGGGGCAACCGGTTCACCTGCGACGAGTCGCACCCGCTCTCGCAGCCGGTCCTGCCCCGCCGCGAGCTGGCGCGGAACCCGTATCTGGCGGTCCCCTCGGCGGTCCAGGACATCTCGGGCGGCTCGGTGCCGATCTTCCGGATCAGCCCGGTCGAGCGCTGGCGGCAGATCCGGTCGAGCCGGCGGATCGCCCACGGCACGCGTTCTGCCGAATCGGCCGGCGCCAGCCACCACGTCGTCGACGCCGGCGCGGGCGTGACGGTCTATCGCGGCAGCGCCTACCCGGCCGAGTTCTACGGCAACGTCTTCGTCGGCGACGCCCAGAACAACCTGGTCCATCGGCGGATCCTCGTCCCCGACGGCCCCACGTTCCAGGCGATCCGCGGCCCGCGCGAGCAAGCGACCGAGTTCGTCCGCTCGTCGGACAACTGGTTCCGGCCGGTCAATTTCGTGAACGCGCCGGACGGCACGCTCTACGTCCTGGACATGAGCCGCGCCGTCATCGAGGCGATCCACATCCCGCTCGACGTGGTCAAGCACCTCGACCTGAAGCGCGGGCGCGACCAGGGCCGGATCTACCGGATCGCTCCGCCCGGGGTTCCGTTCATCGCCGCCGCCGCGCTTGAGCCAGGCGACGACCGGCCGAGCTCGTCGCCGCGCTCTTGCGGCCCGACGCCTGGTACCGCGACACGGCGCACCGCTTGATCTACGAGCGGCAGGACCCCGCCGCGATCGAGCCGCTCCGCAGCTCGCTCATCCCGACGCGAGCCCCCCTGCCCCAGACGCGGGTCAACGCCCTCTGGTCGCTCGAGGGCTCGAAGGCACTGCGAGGAGAAGACATCGTGATCGCGCTATCCGACCCGGTGCCGCAGGTCCGCGCCCAGGCGGTCCAGCTCGCCGCCCGGCGGCTGGATCGGTCGCTCGTGCTGCTCGAAAAGATCCTGGCCCTGGCCACGGACCCCGATTCGCGGGTGCGGTTCCGCGTGGCCCTGGCGCTGGGGGAAACGACGACCCGCGGGTCGCGGCCGCTCTCCTGCGGATCGCTCGCCGCGATGCGGCGAACCGGTGGATCCGCACCGCGGTGCTCAGCTCGTGCGCCGCGACGGCCGACCGGCTGTTCGTGGATCTTGGAACGACGACAAACCATCCACGGCCGCCGCGACGGATGCAGCCGCACGCGACCGGTTCCTCGGTCAACTGGCCGAGATCGTCGGCGCCCGGAACCGGCCCGACGAGGTCGGCCGCGTCCTCGACGACCTGGCGGCCGAGCCCGCCCTGGCGCCGCGGCGAGCGCTGCGGGACCGGCTGGTCCTCGCCCTGGCTCGCGGCTGCGGCGCTCGGGCGGCCGGCTGGCGGTCGACCCGACCCCGCGAGCCCGGGCGCGGCCTTGTGGCACGACTGGTCGAGCGCGCTCGAGGCCGCCATCATCGACGAGCGCACGCCCGAATCCGCCCGGGTCGACGCGATCCGCACACTTGGTGCGACTCGATCCCGACGGCTCGCAGGCGCTGCTCCTGCGACTGCTCGAGCCGCGGCAGCCGCTGCCGGTGCAGGTCGCCGCGGTGCAGGCGCTGGCCAGGGACGATCGGCCGACGTCCCCGAATCTTGCTGCCGCGGCTGCGCGGTTCGAGCCGGCGGTCCGCGCGGCCGCGGTCGCAGCCTTGCTCGGCCGCGCCAGACTGGACCAAGGCCCTGCTGCACGCCGCCGGCGCGGCGATCCCACGCCGCGCGATCAGTCCCTCGTTCATCGAGCCGGCCGACCGCGCGCCGCTGCTGAAGCACCGCGACCCCGAGATCGCCCGGCTGGCGCAGGCGCTCTTCGGCCAGCCCGGCTCGCGCTCGCGGGCACTGGTCATCGCCGATTACGCAACCGTGGTCCGGCACCAAGGGCGACGCCGCCCGCGGAGCCAAGGTCTTCGACCGCGAATGCAAGACCTGCCACAAGGTCGGCGACCGCGGATTCGCGCTCGGGCCCGACCTGACCGGCTCTCCCTCGGACGAGTCCGCGTCGCTCCTGGCCAACATCCTCGACCCCAATGCCAGCGTCCCGCCCAACTATCTCCAGTACGTGGTCGTCGACCCGACGGGCGGACCTATTCGGGCATCATCGCCGCCGAGACGGCGACGAGCCTGACCCTCCGCCGCGGCGACGGGGCCGAGGACACGATCCTCCGCACGCAGGATCGCCGAGATGGCCAGTACCGGGCTGTCGCTGATGCCCGAGGGGTTCGAGAAGACGATCTCGAAGCCCGAGATGGCCGACCTGATCGCCTTCCTGCGGGCCTCGCACCGCGGCGGCGACGGCGAACCAGGTTCTGACGCCGACCGCTCGCGGCCGCTCGACATCGGCACCCTGCCCGGGCTGATCGAGCCGGAGGAGTGAGCTGGCTGCGACCCAGGCACGATCGTTCAACGTGTGCGCTGAAGGAAGATTCCGGACTCGGGCAACCGCACGCGCGGAATTCGCGTCCAGGTGCCATTCCGGGATCGGCATCGTCCCCAGGGAGGCATCGCCAGCGCGTCCATGATAAAATCGCGGTGGTTCCATTCGTCCGAAGGCTTTCCAGGAGCGCGACATGGTCGATTTGATCAAGAAGGCGATCTACACCGGCGTTGGGCTGGCGGTATTGACCAAGGAAAAGGCGGAAGAGCTTGTCAAGGAGCTGACCCAGCAGGCAAAGCTCTCCGAGCAGGAGGGCAAAGAGTTGTTTGACAGCCTTCTGAAGCAGTCGGAAACCGCGCGGAACGACCTTCAGACCCGGCTCGACGAGGCCGTGGTCGCCGTCGTCAAGAGGCTCAATCTCGTAACGAAAGACGAGGTGGCGGGATTGAAGGCAAAGGTCGAGGAGCTCTCCGCCAAGATCGGTCACGGGCCAGGGACCGGCGCCGGAGTTTGAAGACAACCAATCCGTTCCGGCCGCTCGCGCAGCATTTCATCGCCCGCGTACGTTCGTGTGCTCGAGCCGAGGCAATGCGAACGAAAGCCGAGCGCCCGGCGGCCCAACGATCATGGATCCACCCCGCGAGCGTCAGACCCACCGGCTACACCTGCGGCGCTGGCGTCCCGGCGATCGAGCGCCGTTTGCCCGGCTCAACGCCGATCCGCGAGTCGTGGAGTTTTTCCCCGCGCGCGCTCGACAGCCCGAGAGCGACGCGTTTGCCGACCGGATCGAGGCCCATTTCCAGCAACACGGATTTGGGCTGTGGGCGGTCGAGGTTCCGGGAAAAAGCCCGTTCGCCGGCTACGTCGGCCTTGCGATTCCGGCATTCGATGCGCCGTTTACACCCTGCGTCGAGGTCGGCTGGCGCCTCGATCCCGCGCACTGGAACCAGGGCTATGCAACCGAAGGAGCGCGGGCGGCGCTGGATTTTGGTTTCCGATGGCTGCGGCTCGAGCAGATCGTTTCGTTCACGGTGCCCGGGAATGCCCGCTCCCGGCGCGTGATGGAAAAACTCGGCATGACGCACTCGCACACCGACGACTTCGACCACCCGCGCCTGCCGCAAGGGCACCCGCTAAGGCGGCACGTCCTCTACCGACTGGCGGCGCCCGACATTGAGCAGGCCGTGGCGGGTGCCCCGACCAGTGGATCGTCTCTGGACGAATGAGCGCGATAAGGCGCACGCGACCAGGCGACATCGAGCCTCGCGCTCTATGCCCGCAGGCGAGAAAATGTTTGAATTGATTCGACTCGGTCAGACTTCACGTGGTGGCGACTCGTCCCTCGCAATGTGATCCCGCACGATCACGGGACGCGACCATGGGCGCCGGGCTCCGTTTCGGGCCCAACCGCCGGATTGACCACCGCGAGCCGACTTCGGAAATTGCTCATGCTCAATCAGCTCATGCTCCGGGCCAAGCAATTAAAGTGGCTGTCAATCAAGAGCAGGCTGATCGGGTTCATCCCGAGGCAGCTGGAGGCTAACGTTTTGCCGATCGCCCGCACGCCATTCCCCGACGATCGTCCGTTCTCGCTGCTGGAGCTTTTGTCGGACAGCTTGCCGCGGAACGTGCAATACGCCCCGTTCTCGCAAGCGTTGGTGCTGAAACACTCAAGACACGTGCCGGACATCAGGCGCCGGATCCCCTGCTCCCTGGGCACGGGAGCGGGGTCATGACGAACCTGCGGCTCCTGGCCAAACAAGCCAAGCGGATACCGCTGAACCTCGCGCTCAGGAACCTGGTCTCGTGGGAGCCCCTGTCTCACCCGGAAGAGGGCTACACCGTAGCCATCGCCTGCATGAAGGCTTTGGCGCCGGTGGCGCTGGCCAACTTGCGGCTATGCTCTCGGACGCTGTCGCCCCGGATGCGCGAGCTGATCCTGGTGTTCGACGCGCCCCTCGAGGAGATCCCTCCGGAAGTGGTCGCGGCGGCGCGCGAGCCGTCGGGCGGCATCCCCGTGCGGCTCCTGGGCTACAATCCCCGGCAACACTGGGTAGCGGCCAAGTTCAACTGGGGGTGGGTTTACTCGTGGATGTCCTGGTGCCTGGCCATCGGTCACGCCCGAACGCGAGCGGTGGTGGTCCACGACCTCGACGCGCTGCCACTGGACGTAAGCCTCTTTGAAACGATCTACGACAACTGGCTAGAGGCGGGGCGCAGTTCTGTGGCATCCGGCTCTACTCGGGCAGCGGGATCACCCCGGAGATGGGTCTGGTCACCACCTTCGAGCTGGCCCTCGACGTGCAGTATGTGCGCGGGCGGTTCCGGCCTTTCGACCTCTTCAACAAGCTGGCGCTCATGGACGGGCGCGTGGTGGACTTTGACACGATGCTCCACGCGCAGTGGATGTCGCCCAAGCGCGCAGTCCGGCTGATCGATGAGGTGAAGCTCGTCCATCCGTCGCAACTGATCTGCCACTATACGGACCTGGTCTCTGGCCGATCGGACCTCGGAGATCGGGTCCACGTGCTGCCGATCTTGCCATACTTTCTCTACCTGGGCGGGGACAGCGAGGCGATGGAGACGGCCCTGCCTGGCCTGGAGAATCCTGATGTGAACACTATTAATATGTTTAACTGTTGCACTCGCATCGGTCACCTTCCGCCCCAGCATTGGGCGTGGCTCGAGAAACAGATCCGCCGGGTCGAGCAGGCACTATACGGCTCGACCCGACCAAGCGTGGCGCGATATCTCGAGGGGTTCGTTCGACGGGCTGGCAGTAACCGCACCGTGGGACGCGAGGCGGGCCCCTCCGCGGTCCCGGACATCTGACCTTGCCGGACGACGCCCTCAGACCGTTGACCGCGGCTGAGGCGCGTCGTCCGCGTTTGCCGGGATGGCCCGGCGTAGCGCGCGACAGCGCCTTGGAGATCGTCGCGCTCTTGAAATCTCTGTGATCGCGTGCGCCGATTGCGCCCCAGCACCTTCTCGCCGTGATCTCAGTTGCCAGGGCGTCCTCAGCGCCCGTCCCCTTCTGCGCGAGTGCCCACACCTGCACCGGATACGACCGCTCGTTCTTGAGCGACCCGAACCATCCGCGTCGAGCCCAGCCGGGGAATGTCCGCAGATTGGCTTTCACGCAGGCGCGGTTGCCCCAGGATGCCGTCACGATCTTCTCCAGTGGAAACCCGGCCTCGGCGAGAAAGTACTTCATGCCCGACTCGGTCCAGCGCGTGCAATCCAGCGGCATCTCGTGCACGCGGATCAGAAACGGCGTCGTGTTCAGAAAGTAGCCCCCGGGCGCCAGCATTTCATGGACGTTTTTGGCGGCGCGATATGGCCATGCCAGGTGCTCCCAGACCTGGTCGGCGATGATCAGGTCGAATCGCTCGGGGAGCGTGTCCTTGCAAACGTCGAACTCGGGAAAGTACAACTCGCGGAACGACTTGAACGGCAACGCCTGAAATTTCTGCCCGGCCGAGATTTCCAGGACATTCAACTTCTCGGGCTCGATCGTCTGCAACAGCTTGAAGCACTCTTCATAGACCACCTGCCGCGCCCAATCTCGCAGGTCATAACCGGTTACAGATCGCACAAGTGATTGAACTTTCTTCTTGCGCTGCTCGCCCAGTCTCTCCGCCACATCGTTTTCGATGGACTTTATTTTAATCTTCAGTCTCAACAGCGGATTCATGAACGCTCCTCAAGCAATGCGGTGCCAATTCACCTTTGTTTTGTGTCAGTTCCGGTCATAGGGCGCTCGCAGCTCAGCCGAGCCCAACAAGGCCGGACGCCCGGTTTTCGCGCGAGCTAATATTGGACACGGGTGCGATGCTGGTTGCAACACTAACAAGCGCGACGACCCGCAAGACCAAGCTCAGCCACCGATCAAACTCATGAACACAATTCATGTTCAGGAAGTCGCACTGAGCCGGAACTCTGAAACGCCGGCGCTCTCGGCTGTTGAGAGCGCCTTCTCCCGTCGCGAGGCCAACGGGGAATGTTGCGACGGCGCGATGAGAGCCACCGGCGAGGTCACCAGCAGGGCGAGCTGGACCAGCGGGCGCGGCGTCCCTGGCAGCACGCCGTGCGCGAAATCTAGCTGCGTCCCTGTTTTGTTAGCGCGGTGGCTTCAGACCGAGCTTTTTGCCCAGGAGCTTGCGCACTTTCGGCGATGCGAGGACTGTCCACATCTGCCAGCCGTAGTTGTGTTGCATGTAATCGCCGCCAACGTGAATTCCCAGCACCTTGCCGGTTGCGAGCGACGCCAGCGGAGCGCCGCCGTCGCCGAGCGAGGTGCTGCAATCGTGCGGAAGCTGACCGCGCCGTTTCGTCTTCATGACGAGCCCAGGCCCGACCCGCTTGACACCATACGGAGGCGGAAACACCAGGGTCAGGATCTCCTGGTCCGGAGCCCGCGTGTCCTGAAATGGGTGGCCCACGACGAAGACCTTGTGGCCGACCAGAGGTTCGGTCGGGCGCGTCTTCTGTAGCGCAAGCGGCGGCGGCGGGCGGCGATTGCGGCCGGTTCTCCAGCCGCAGTAGCGCGACGTGCGCGCCCTCGAGCGCGTTCAGGAGCACCTCGCTCACGCGAAAGGCGTGCGACGGCTCGTCGCAAACCGTGCTGGCAAACTCGACCGTCAAACCGGGCCGCTCTTTCTTGAGCTCCCACGCGATGGATGGGTTCGCCATCGTGATCAGGATGCCCTCCGCGATCATGAAGCCCGTGCCCAGGGAATCCCCGGAGCTCGACGCGCCACGGCCCTGCTTCAACCGGATCTGGCCGACGGATCCCACGGTGCTCTTGACGATCCCGTGCGCATCGCTGTCAGGCGCAAAACCACTCCGGGTGGAATTGATCGGTGGCGGAAATGTCCCCTTTGCAGATGAACGAGACCGGCCGCGTGATCCGCACGCTCGAACGACTGGTCTGGCCGTCGTCGCCCGCGGCCGCGGCCAGCGGCGCGAGCGCAACCGGCGCCACCCTGGTCGCTCCGTTCAGGACATCGGCCACGGCTTTCAGCTTGCAGATCTTCCACATTGGCTCGGCCAGGTTTCCTTCACTAGACAGGCTCCGAACTTGGCCAGAGGCGTGAAGCCCCCACACCGTGCCCGTCTCGAAGTCGACGACCGGCGAGCCTGAGCTGCCCCCCAGGGTCGTGCAGTTGTGGAACAGCCACTCCTTGCCGTTGTAGGGCTCTTCGCCAAGGAATTGGCCGAGCGAGACTCGCTTCACGCGCAGCATCCGGAACATGTAGGGGACCCGCGGGTCGTCGTCCTGCGTGGGATAGCCGCACACAAACACTCGCCGCGTCGGCGCCACATCCGCGGGACGCTCGGTCTGGAGCGGAAGCGGGGCCGGCAGCGAGCCGTCGGAAAGCGGCTCGAGCTTGAGTAGTGCCACGTCCAGCTCGTTTTCCGGCGCGAGATACAGCACCTTCGACACCCGGTAAAGCTCCGGTGCCCGGGCGTAGACCCCGGCAAAGTCGATCAGGATCTCCGGCTCATACGACGTGCGCAGATCCTTGAGGAACGGAAATTCGCCGTCGCCGGCCCTGGCGAATTCCTTCGCCACGTGGCTGTTGGTCATCGCAATCCCCTCGGCGACGACAAACGCCGTTCCGATGATGAGACCGACCTCATAGCCCAATGCCCGCAGCTTGGTCGCCGGCGACGGGACGAACGACTGGATTTGCACCCGGCCGAACAGACGCAGCACCGTGTCGACCACGGTGAGGCGCTCCTTCAAGATCGGCAGCCATTCCGCCGGGATCCTTTCGTCGGGCGCAATCGTCCCCGGGTCGGCGTACAGACTCGGATAGCTCACGAGGTTGCCGCTGACCACCGACTCCGGGGCGCCGACCGACTCGTGCCGAGGCTCCTTGTCCTGCGCCTTCATCTCGCTCATCACCTTCTTAATGGCCTCCGCCTTGCCAAGCTTGGGATAGATCCGGCCCGCGTAAAACGCGAGATCGAGCGGGATGCCCTCGACGAGCGTTGTGCTCGGCCCAGCCGGCTTGGCCTTGCGCCCGGCCGCCGCCGCGCGGCGCGGCCGCACGCGGCTCTCGCCGCCGCGGGCCACTTTCTCGATGCCGATGATGGCCATGGGTCAACGACCTTTCGTAGTCACTGGTCAATCGCCTTCACTCACGCGGTGGCGGCCGCCGCTAAGGCGGAGTCTGGAATCACGTCGTCCCGGCGTAGGGCGCCGGCGGAATTGACGTCGCGGCCTTGCGCCGCGCGGGCACCTTCACGCCTCGTGCAGTGTCACATCAAGTGCCGCCTCGCGTCCCTCACCCACATCCACGCTCACCTTTCGAGATTTGAAACCGTCGGCGACGAACTCGACTTGGTACCTGCCCGGCGCGGGCGCGGTGAGCGTGAACCCCCCGTCCAGGCCGGTGAGGCGCGCACACGTCCGGCAGCGGGACCGGCCCGCCCGCGAAGAACACGCGCACCTCGGCCAGCGGCCTGGCGTCGCCCGTGTGTACTCGCCCCGAGATCAAGCTGGGTGCTGCGCTCATGGTCGACCTGCACTGAAGCACCCGGCGTGCGCCACGGTCCCGATCGCCAGCCGACCGGGAAAGCTGCGCCGGATCACACCATCCAGGATTTCATGGTCGTGAGCACATCGCCGGTGATCCGGGTCCCCGAATTCGTCGACGACCCCCCGTAGGCGTGCACCGCGACGCCGATTCGCTTGCCGCCGCCGTCCACGCGAAACACCGGGGCTCCGCTCTGGCCGCCCGCCGTGTCGATGTCGTAGTAGACCTTCCACGAGTTGACCGAGGCGACCTTTCGGGAGTCGTACCATTGCGTCCCCGAGGGCTTGTCGCCCGGGTATCCGGAGACGTTGACGACCGCGTCGGTCAGTTCATTGTCGGGATAAGCGGCGATGCCGAAGACCCCGACGGTCTCGCCCAGTGGCACGGGCAGGATGATCGCCCCGTAGTCGAAGTTTTCGTCGCCGTGATCGGTCCAGTTCGGGACCGACTTGAAGACAGTGCTAGTCACCGACTCAAACGGAAGCGCAGCTGCCGTTTCGCCCGGCCATGACCTTGATCGATCTCACCCACCCGTCGCGGCCAGGAACCCCACTGTTCGTGATATAGACGCAGTGCCCCGCCGTGAGAAGAGTCTTGGGCGAGACGAACCAACCCGTGCCGATCCACGTCGAGTTGTCGCGGGCGGTGATCAACAGCGATGCGATCGCGCTCCAGGGGAATTCCTGCGTGTTTTCGATCTGTACCCGGTCGTCCGGTCCGTGCACGGTCTCGGGCTGGGGAGGCGGCGGGCCAAACGAAGCCTCGCCCACGTCCGGCAGCATCTTCATCGGGGGCGTCCAGACCCGGGCACTGGACCCGGCCGCGACTGACTCGAGCGTCGATCCCGCGACCGCGAGCGGCCGGTAGTTCGCGACCGACTCCAGACCGCCGGCGCCGGAGGCGCGACCGTAGCCGTCCACTTCGTGGTCGGCGCATGCACCGACCGCTTCTCCGCCGACGAACTCGCGCCTGAGGGCAGGTTTGACACCGTGGTCAATCCCGACTTCGGGACTTTCCGCTTCGGACTCTGTTTCGATTTCGCCATGAGCGCCTCATCGGGTTGGGAACACGACCGCTGGGACTCTTTGCGCTCGCCTCGCCGATTGACGTTGAATTGCGGGTGAGCAAGAGACGGGCCGCGGTCGCAGACAGGATCACGAGTCGCCGTGGGCCGCACTCGCGGTGGGCGCCGGCAAACCCCGCGGATCGCGGTGCAAGACTCTCGCAGAGCCGGCGAGGGGCCCACCACACTGAGTCAATCGCACATTCTGGATGCTGGCAGACGGGTTTGCAAGCGGCATCTCGAGACAATCGGGCGCTCGAGCTCGGCACCCGCAGCAGACGGGTCCGACGACCGGCGGCCGCCGCCAGGTGTGACACTCCGGAACCCTGCTCGCGAACGAGCCGTCGCTCCCCTCCCGCTGCCGGACCTCGACGCGCGCTGCTACGAGCTCCCCCCTCCGGAGCGGCGCCTCCTGTGGGGTGCACCCTTCTTGTCGAGCGGAATCACCGGCAGACTGCCCGGCGGGACCGGGAAATCCGCGCTCTCCGCGGCAATACCCAGGTCATGATCGCGCTCGCGGATGCCCTTCGCGCCGCCCAGCCGCTTCGATCCGCCGACGTGGGCGGCCGTCTCGTCGTACAGCTCGAACCACGGCAGCCCGCTCTCAGCGTAGCTCCGCGCCGAGATGGGCGAGGACGGCGGCTGGCTGCCGGTGATCCCGAGGAACTGTTCGGAATTGGTGATGTGGAGCGTGAACTCCGCGAACGGATCGGGCTTCCACGCGGGCAGGCGGTACGGGTCGTCGTAGATCTTCTGGCGGATCATCCCGCCGGCGGCCAGCCCCATCGAGCCGGCCACGCCCTCCTGGGCGAGCCCTTCGTGGACCAGCCGGGGGCGCTCGGGGATCGCGCGTGGCTTCGGCAGGTGGACCCTGACCTGGATCCCGCCCACCGACTCGGACCCGCTGATCTGACCCTCGACCGTGTAGCCGAGGCCCAGCGGCATCGCGACGAACTGGCGGATCGTCCCGTCGCCGTGGTTAAAGCCGTCGAGCCAGAGCTGCGGCGGGCACACGACGTAATTCTGCGGATCGCCCGAGAGCCGCTCGCTCCAGGGCGCGCCGGTGATCGCATTGATGCCGCCGGTGCCCACCTGAACCACGCGCGGCTGCGCGGATTCGGATTCAAACGCGATCCAGAGCGCCTCGCGCTGATACATCGGCAAGAACAGCGAATCTGCTCCGCGCCACTCGGCCGGAACCGTGTCCGGGTAATCGCCCGCGCGTTGCAGCGGAAACACGCCCAGGCCGGGCGGCAGCGGATACACGCGCCCCGTCCTCGGGGATGCGCAGAGTCCGCTGGAACGAGATCGTGAAGTCTCCTCCAATCCGCACCCGGTTACGCTCGACGGCGATCCGAATCGTCTTCATTCGGAACCAGTCCGTGTCTTGAATCCGGAAGCCGGAATCTGCCGCGCGGTTTCCCTGAAGTGCCGGCGTCGCTCCGCGGGAGGGCATCCCAAAGATAGCACTGCCGCTCTCGGGGGGCAACTCGGGCCGCCAATCCCCAGGGCGAGGTCAGTCGATACGCGCACCACCGGCGCCGTTCGCCCAGGCAACCTGGCGCCTGGGAACAGGCCGGTGGCAAATCCGCCACGACCACCGCAACTCGCTTGGAATATGCCCGATCCGCAACGCGATCCGGCGGCCGGCCCGACGGCGCACAGCGGACCGGAGCCCTGACCATGACCGCCGATGCCGATCGCCACCTCCTTTTCGGACTCCTGTCGCTTCAGTACGGCCTGATCGACCAGGCGCAACTCGTCGCCGCCTTCCACGCATGGACCCGCGACAAGGCCCGCCCGCTGGCCGACCACCTGGCCGACCGGGGCGACCTGGACGCCGACGGCCGCGCGGCAGTCGAGGCCATGGTCGCTCTGCATCTCAAGAAGCACGGCGGCCAGGCCGAGAAAAGCCTGGCCGCGATCGGCACGGGGCGATCGAGTACGCCCACACCCGCGGCGTGCTGCACCGCGATATCAAGCCGGGCAACGTGATCGTCGGCAAGCACAGCGAGACGCTCGTCGTCGACTGGGGCCTGGCCAAGGCGACCGGCGAGTCCGCCCCGCCGGCCGGTGAGCGGAGCGGCCTGCCCATCGCCGCTGGCCCCGACTCCGACCGCAGCGCTGACGATCGCCGGAACGAGGCCGACCTCGCCATCTGGTTCCTCCGCCGCGCCCGCGCCGCCGGCGTCCCCGTCAGCAAGCTGATGGACGTCGACCCCGACCTGGCCCCCCTCCACACGAGCCCCGACTTCCCGATGGTCCAGCTTGACCTCGGTTTCCCGGCCGACGCGTTCGCCCGCGGCAACGCGGCGCGGCCCTCCCCGCTCCGCTTCAGCTCGGGCGAAACCGCGCCGTGAAGTCGTCATCTTGAATCGAGCAGAACAAGCGGGGATGAGACTTGTACTGGGCCCACAGCACCCCGACCTCGTGCTCGTACATCAAGAAGCATCGCCCCAGGTACATGCCGTCCTTCTGATAGTTCGAGTACTTGACGTAGCGGCAGTCGGGCCGCTCTGCCAGCTCGCGCAGGACTTCGGCCAGGAGCGCCTGGTCCGTGGCGACGAAGCACAGCTTCTTCTGGCAGCTCCTCTTCTGCTTATACCATGGTTGCTTCTCGTTCGTGTACCATGCTGGTCCTATGATCTCCATGAAGTACCCGTTAGCACTCCGTCGGAAAGGGCTATCGTACTGCGACATGGCAATCTCCTCGCGTCTGCCCGGCAAAGGCGCGCACCTGTGCCCCGCCGAGACGAGGATACCGCGCCACGGGGCGCCCCTGCGCGGTGATGCGTCGACTCGTCTGCGGCGTCGCCGCTCTTCAGCCCCGCCACGGGGCTGGCTTCCATGGCCAGAGCCGGCCGCCGCCCCTGGAATGACGCGTCACAAAACACGAGCCCCGGAACAGGGCGACGGTAGCCCGATGGATCACCGCGAAGCGGCCCGCACACCTAAGGGCGCCAGGCGCAGCGCCAGATCGCCAGCCGCAAAGCGGCCGGGCAGGCGCGGGACAACCTCATCCTTCGCGCCCACAATGTCTCCGGGAGCGATCGTCCGTCGGCACTGTCGACGGTCCAGCATCGCCAGTCCGGAACACGGACCAGGCTCTGCGCCAGCCAAGCGCATCAATCTGTCGCAGTTACTTCCCGGTGGCTAAACGATCACGCGACCGCGTCGGCCGAAGATCAACGAGACGATGAAGAGCACAAGAAAGACGAACAGCAGGATCTTTGCGAAGTAGGCAAAGTCACCCGCGAGGCCGCCAAAACCCAGCACACCGGCGATCAGCGCGAGAATCGCGAAGGCAAGAGCCCATCGGAGCATGGCAATTCATCCTTTTGCGTAAGGGACGCGCGGTCTCAAGTTACCGCTGTGGTCGCGACGAACAATCCGACCGTGACCTGACCTGGCCGCCATGCCAGGACCAAGACAACACCGACGACCAATCCAACGCCGAAGGCCGAAGAGATTGCCGAGACCGGCCTCCCGCGCAGACCGAACGGGCCCCCTGTTCGCATCGACCAGGAAAGCCCGTACGTGATGGTATCAAATCCGCGCGACGCAAACAAAATGCGGCGCGAGGCCGTTCAAACACACAATCACTTGCCCATGTCTGCAATTTTCTTGCCCGCGTTCTGCACCGCGTTGCCGACTCCCTTGGCCGCCTCGCTCGTTTTCTTCGCGGCCGCGTCGGCCGCCTCTTTGGCCTTTGGGCACCCGCGTCGATCGCGTCCTCTACCTTTTCTTTGGTGTCTGACATCCGATCAGTCCTTGGTAAGAGTTCCCGTCGCCAGATTCTGAACACAGACCCTTGAAGTAGCAATTGTCGTGCCGGACTGATCGAATATTTGAATTTTTATGCCGTCGATTCGTTGACGACCACAGGGCGACCCCCGAATGGGTAACGGCGGCGGCCGAGTGAGCCACGCTCGTCGCAGGGACGTCCCGCCACCTGGCATTGCATTTGCAGGCATAAGAACTTGGAAAATCTTTGATTTCTTGCACAGGAGAATATCATGACACGAGATGACAGGACGGTAGTTGACAAGGGCGGCCGGCATCCCGACGCCAATCCGGATCCGATCACTGGCGCACCGGGTGCTCATCCGGTCGGGACCGGTCTTGGTGCGGCCGCGGCGGGCGCGGCGGCTGGCGCCACCGGAGGCCTGATCGCCGGACCCGCCGGCGCCGCCGTCGGCGCAGTGATCGGCGCCGTGGCTGGCGGACTGGCCGGCAAGGGCGTTGCCGAGGCAATCGATCCGACCGTCGAAGATGCCTACTGGCGTGCAAATTACCCTCGACGTTCGTACTACGACAGTTCCACGGCCTATGATCACTACCGGCCGGCCTACCAGTACGGCTGGGAATCGCGGGGCCAGCATGCGGGACGGTCGTTCGAAGAGGCCGAGACCGAGCTAAAGCGCGGCTGGGAATCGGGGAAGGAACACGCCAAGCTTTCCTGGGATAAGGCCAAGCACGCCACGCGCGATGCCTGGGATCGGATCGAGCACGCGGCCGCCGGAAAATCCGGCGGCGGTCGTTAGTCGGCCACGCGAGCATCAGGATAAAGCAGTTGCAGTCGGCCGGAGTCTTGCGCGGAGTGATCCGCCGATACTCCGGCCTTTCCGTTTTTATGCCGAGTGGTCGAATTCACCCAAGGCTTTCGCAGGCGGCCGAGGACACGGTCATGAACTGACCGAATCCATGACGATCTTCGAAGACGTCCGCTGTGGAACCGCTCGAGCAGTCGACGCTAGCCGACGAGGTCAAGCGGTCTTGCGTATGAGTGGCAGGAGGGCCTTGAGGTCGACTGGTTTGACGAGATAGTGGTCGAATTCCCGCTTGGACCGCGCAGGAAACATATCCGGGGAGTAACCCGAGATCGCGATGATGAGGACACTCTTCAATGTTGCGTCGCTTTTGAATCGGGCGGCCACCTGATAACCGTCCAGGTCGGGAAGCCCGATGTCGAGTAAGAGTACGTCCGGCTTACGCGCCTTGGCGACGGTCAGTGCATCATTGCCACGGTGGACGGTGGAGACCTCGAAGCCGAAGAGTCGCAGCAGGATCGCCAGCGTCGCGACCCCGTCGTGATTGTCATCCGCAATGAGGATGAGTCGCTGTCGGAACAGGTCCATCGAGACTCCAGCAGGCGTGGGGCGAACGCCTCAGTCATACGAGCGAGCATCCCGCTCGAGTTAGTTCGCCGGAGCAGGCGCAGTTTTGGAGGACGCAAATAGTGTGCCGCGAGCCAGGAGATGCCTGGCCCCTACATCGATCGCGCCGCCCTTGGGAACCAGAAGTGTGAGAGGATCGGCGTAGCTGACGGGCTTGACCAGGTGATGATCGAATCCGACCGATCGCCCGGTGGACCGTAGGTGCAAATCACCACGCGTCGGTTTGCCCCACGAATTCGTCCGTATCAAGGAATTGAGCCCGAGCCTGTTCTCTCAAACGACACTGGGCTTGACTGAACGGCACAGGAATTGCTCTCTCTTGCAACACCAGTGGCCCCGCTTTCATGAATCGGCATGCCGCAGACGCCTGGCATGCCGACAAGGATTGTCATGCCCGCTAATGTAAAACACGCCTCCTCGTCGGACCCCTTCCAGTTGACTCTTCTTGGTACATCGCGTACGCACCCCAGCGGCCGACGAGGCTCAACGAGATGAGCGAGTTCACGGATCGAAGGCTGGCAGCGGGGTTCGGGATCGCACTCATTGTCCTCTTCGTCAATGCGCTCGTGTCGCCTGGGAAGTCCAGACCCTCGCCAGACTCAACGCCTGGGTTGTGCATTCCCGCGATGTCATCGAACACCTCGAGGGGGTCGTCTCATCACTCCGCGAGAGCGAGGTAGACCAGCGCGGATACATCATCACCGGCCAGGATGGCTATCTGGGCCGGCTCGAACGAATCGCCATCGAAATCGAGCGGGAGCTCGCCGATCTGACGCGATTGACCGCCGACAACCCCGCGCAAAATAGTTCGGTCGCGCAGCTCGACCTTGCTGTGAAAGCCCGGATGGCAACCCTCCGGACGAACCTGAGCGTGCGCCGGGAACAGGGATTCGAAGAGGCACGACAGGCGATCGGCGCCGGGCAGAGCGTGCAAGTCATGTCCGAGGTCTCGCGTATCGCCGACGAGGTCAAGGAGCGAGAAAACGCGTTGCTCGCCGAGCGCACTGCGCCGTCCGTGCGAGCATATTTTGGTGCCTGGGCACTCTCGCTGTCGCGACGCTGCTGGCGCTCGGGCTGCTCGGCGTGGCTTACTACCTCGTGCGCCGCGATGTTGCCGGGCGCAAGCGGTCGGGTCGCGAATTGCGGCGCTCGGAAGCTCGCAAGGCCGCCATCCTCGAGTCGGCGCTGGACGTGATCATCACGATGGATCACGAGGGCAGGTCGTCGAGTTCAACCCGGCGGCCGAGCAGACGTTCGGCGTACCGCGCGATCAGGCGGTGGGCCGCGAGCTGGCGGATCTGATCATCCCCGCCAGCTTGCGCGACCGGCATCGTAGCGGCCTGGCCCGTTACATCGCGACGGGCGAGGGCCCCGTCCTGGGCCGGCGGATCGAGCTGCCGGCGCTGCGGGCGACGGGTCGGAGTTCCCGGTCGAGCTGGCCATCACGCCGATTGCCCGCGGCGACGGACCGCCGATGTTCACGGCATACCTCCGCGACATCACCGAGCGGAAGCGCGACGAGGCGGCGGCCGAGGAGCGCGTCGCGCCTGGCGAACCTCGGCATGGACGTGGGGGCCGCTCTTGATCGAGGGCGACAGCCTGGCCGACATGCTCCGGCATTGCTGCGAGGCGATGGTCCGCCACCTCGACGGCGCGTTCGCGCGGATCTGGACGCTCGATGACCGCGGGAGACGTGCTGGTGCTCCAGGCCAGCGCGGGGATGTACACGCACATCGACGGGCCGCACGCCCGCGTCCGGTCGGCAAGTTCAAGATCGGGCTCATCGCCCAGGAGCGGCGGCCCCATTTGACCAATGACCGCCGTCGGCGACCCCCGCGTCGGCGACCAGGAATGGGCCGGCGCGAGGGGATGGTCGCGTTCGCCGGCTATCCGCTCATGGTCGGCGACCGGCTGATCGGCGTCATGGCGATGTTCGCACGCCACCCGCTCACCGACAGGCGCGTTCCAGGCGATGGGGACGGTGGCGAGCGGGATCGCGCTGGGCATCGAACGCAAGCGGTCCGAGGTCGAGCTCCGCGCGAGCGAGGAACGGGTCCGGCTGCTTGCTCGACTCGACCGGCGAGGGAATCTACGGCATCGACCTGAAGGGCCGTTGCACCTTCTGCAACCCCGCCGCGATGCGGATGCTGGGCTACGACGACTCGGCCGAGACTTGCTCGGACAGAAACATGCACGCCTTGATCCACCACACCCGGCCGGACGGAAGCCCGTACCCCGAGTCCGAGTGCCGGATCGATCAGGCGCTCAAGCACGGGTAACGGCACGCAGGTCGACGACGAGGTTTTCTGGCGCCGCGACGGGACGGCATTTCCCGTCGAGTATCAATCGCGGCCGATCTTTCAGCGATGGCGAGCGAATCGGGGCGGTCATCACCTTCGAGGACATCACCGTTGAGAATGCGGGCTGAGCAGACCATGCGTCTCCGAGACCGCTCGCTGGCGGCGATCGCCCAGGGCCTGTTCATCACCGACCCGTCGCGGTCGGACGAGCCGATCATCTATGTCAACGCGGCCTTCGAGCGATGACCGGCTACACCCAGGGCGAGGCGGCGGGGCGCGAGATCGGCTTCCTCCGCGGGAAAGCAGACCGACCCCGCCGCTCTCGCCGAGCTACGGGCTGCCTTCCGCGCGCAGCACGAGTGTTCGGTCGAGCTGTGCCTCGATCGCAAGGACGGCCGGCCGTTCTGGTGCGCCCTTGCGATCTCGCCGGTGCGAAGACCCGGCCGGCCGGGTGACTCACTTCGTCGGGGTCATGACCGATGTCACCGAACAGAAAGAGGCCCAGGACGCACTGGTCGAGGCCAAGGAGGCGGCCGAGGCCGCCAGCCGGCCAAGAGCACCTTCCTCGCCAACATGAGCCACGAGCTGCGCACGCCCTTGAACGCCATCATCGGCTACAGCGAGATGCTCGAGGAGGAAGCCGCCGACGACGACGCGCGACGGGACTGTCTCCGACCTGAAGAAGATCCAAGCCGCCGGCAAGCACCTGCTGGGCCTGATCAACGACATCCTCGACCTGTCGAAGATCGAGGCCGGCAAGATGGAACTCTTCCTGGAGACGTTCGACGTCCCCGAGATGGTGCAGCGAAGTCGTCGGCACGATCAGCCCCTGGTGGAGAAGAACGGCAACACCCTCGCAGGTCGATTGCTCCGCCGACCTGGGAACGATGCACGCCGACCTGACGAAGGTCCGGCAGGCGCTGCTGAACCTGCTGAGCAACGCCAGCAAGTTCACCGAGCATGGCACGTTCGACCTCGGGTGGCCGCGAGAGCGCCTCGACGGGCAGGACTGGGTGGTGTTCCGGGTCGCGACAGCGGCATCGGCATGACGCCGGAGCAGGTCGCCAAGCTGTTCCAGCCCTTCACCCAGGCCGACGCCTCGACCACGCGCAAGTACGGCGGCACCGGCCTGGGCCTGACGATCACCCGCCGGTTCTGCCAGATGATGGGCGGGGACGTCACGGTCGGCAGCGAGCCCGGCCAGGGCACGACCTTCACGATCCGCCTGCCCGCACACATGCCCGATCAGCAACCAAGTTCCCATCCGCCGACGGACCCGCAGGTGACCAGGCGGCATCGTCGCCGGGCCAGGCGGCCTGGTGCTGGTCATCGACGACGACCGACGGTTCACGACCTCCTGAAGCGGACCCTCGCGAAGGAAGGATTCCGGGTCGCTGTGCCGGCGGGGGCGAGGAGGGACTGCGCCTGGCGCGCCAGATCCAGCCCGGACGCGATCACCCTGGACGTGATGATGCCCGACAAGGACGGCTGGGCCGTACTCTCGGCGTTGAAGTCGGATCCGGAGCTGGCCGAGATCCCGGTCATCATGGTCACGATCATCGACGACCAGAACCTGGGCTACGCGCTGGGGGCGTCGGATTACCTCACCAAGCCGATCGACCGGGAGCGGCTGTCGGCGATCCTGAAGAAACACCGCCGTCGCTGTGCGGCCAATTGCGTTGCCCTGGTCGTCGAGGACGAGGAAATGACCCGGCAGATGGTGCGCGAGATGCTGGAGAAGGACGGCTGGACCGTGGTCGAGGCGGAGAACGGCCGGGTGGCCCTCGACCGCGTCCGGGAGCGCGGCCCGACCTGATCCTGCTCGACCTGATGATGCCCGAGATGGACGGCTTCGGCTTCACGGCGGAGCTGCGCCGGAACGAGGAATGGAGCGACGATCCCGATCCTGGTCTTGACGGCCAAGGATCTGACCGCAGGAGGATCGGCGGCGGCTTGCATGGCGATGTGCTCGGCTACTTGCAGAAAGGGTGAGTACACTCGCGACGAGCTGCTGCGCTCAGATCCGCCGCGAAGTCTCCGCCCATCTCCGCCGACGACAGGCGCATCCGTCCCGAGTCCTGTCGAGACCTGAGTGCCGCGGACGCCCCACGGAAGCGAGGACTCGAGACATGCATCACAAGATCCTGCTGGTCGAAGACAACGAGATGAACCGCGACATGCTCGCGCGGCGCCTCCAGCGCAAGGGCTACGAAGATCGCCGTCGCCGCCGACGGCCGGCAGGGCGTGGCGATGGCGCAGGACGGCGCCTTCGACCTGATCCTGATGGACATGAGCCTGCCCGTGCTCGACGGCTGGGAGGCGACGCGGCAGCTGCGGGCCGATGCCCGGACCCGCACGACGCCGATCATCGCCCTGACGGCCCACGCCATGTCCGGCGACCGCGAGAAGGCGATCGAGGCCGGCTGCGACGACTACGACAGCAAGCCGATCGAGTTTCCCCGGCTGCTCGAAAAAATCGAGGCACTCCTCCATCCCGAAGACCGCACCGTGACTATCTTCCGCGCGAGCGGATCGGAGCCGGAACCGCGTCCTGGCTCAGTTTCGGAAGAGTGAACCATGCCCAAGATCTTGCTGGCGGAAGACAACGAAGAGAACTGGGAGATGCTCTCGCGTCGCCTGACGCGCCGGGGCTATGTCGTTGTGATCGCGCATGACGGGCAACAGGCCGTCGACATGGCCGCGTCCGAGACTCCCGACCTGATCCTGATGGACATGGATATGCCCGTCCTCGACGGGTGGGAAGCAACGCGCCAGATCCGCGCGGCGCCTGACGCGCGCTCGGTACCAATCATCGCCGTGACCGCCCATGGCACGGCCGCCGATCGCGAGCGGATCATGGAGGCCGGCTGTAGCGAGCACCACATCAAGCCCGTCGACCTCACACGGTTGCTGGCCCAGATCGAGGCGCTCTTGAACCGCCAGTCGCAGGAATGATCGACCGGCCGCGTGGCTCATGCCGCCGAAATCAAGCACCTGGTTCGCCGCCATGCGATCCGCGTGAAAGCCCGCCCGAGCGGCATCATCTCCTGATCCGGTTCCCCAGCACAAAGCCGAGCAAACCGATCAGGGCGACCCCCAGGAACAGGTGGATGCCCACGAGCACCAGGGCCAGGTCGTTGGCCGGCAGGAGTCGCATTCCGATGCTCCCCGTCGTCATTGCGAGCAACCCAAAGATTGCCAGATCGAGTGCGTTTCGCGTCGGCACTCGGACGACGCCGGTCGCCGTTTCGACCTCTCGGACGACGCTGCCCGTCAGCCCGTAAATGACAGCGAAAACGACGTAGAGGACAAGCAGCGAGACGAGCACGCGGGGGACGCTCTCACCATAGTCGCAAAGCCACTCGACGAGCTGGTCGCTGGCAAAGCTCGCGTAGGACCGGATCGACGTCCCCCATTGCTCGCAGCCCATGCCGTCCGCGCCTGTTCGAGCGCGCGTCTCTTCTGCATGCGCCGACGTTTGCAGTAGGCCCAGGCAGAGGCGTCATGATCGCCCGATTCGAGAAAGGCCCGTTCCAGCACCAGATAGCCCTTGCGGCAGTTCGTCGAACGCGCAGGCCATTTCTTCGCCGATCGCTCCCCCGAGCTGTCTGCACTCGAACCGGGTCTCGTCGAGACGAGCCCCGCTGAGATGCACGTGGGTCAGGTCGCAGTGGGTCAGGTCGACACCTTGAAGCTGGGCGTCGCGCAGCAGCGCTGGCGCAGGCTGGCCCGACCGAAAACGGCGTCTCGAACGTTCGCTCCGGCCAGGTCGGCGCACTGGAGATTTGCCTCCTCGAGCACCGCGCCGCGGAGATCCGCGTTCTTGAGCACAGCCGATTCCAGATTAACGCCCCACAGATCGGCACTGCTGAGGATCGAATGCTCGAGCGCTGCCCGCTCGAGCTTGGCGAATCTCAAGACGGCGCCCTGTAAGTTGGCCTCCTCAAGCATCGATTCACGGAGATCCGCTTCGCCGAGACTGGCACCACTCAGGTCGGCACCGCCAGATCCGCCCCGCGAAGATTGGAGCCGTCCAGTTTTGTATTCTGGAGATTGGCGAGTTCCCAGCGCAGCCCCCAGCAGGTCGGCGTGCACCATATTCGCCTGTCGCAGGTTGGCTTTTCTCAGGCTAGCCCCCCGCAAATCAGCCCCTTTCAGGCACAAGCACCGCCCGTCCCGGTCCCACCATGGGGCATCCTCTCGCTGGCCCGCTCTGCTTTCCAGCGCCTTTGGACTCAAATCGATCTCATCCAGCGTCGCGTTCATCCCGTTCCGCGTCGGCAGCTCCAGCCGCCCGTGCGGATGCTCTTCGATCAACCGAAGCACGATCTCCGCTCGCTCCGCTGGAGTCGCCGCTGCCAGGCGATCATAGATCGAAGGATCGACGCGAGGTCCCTCTGCGCCGCTCTGATTGGTTGTCTCGACCACATGGGCTCCAGCCAAGGACGTGGATGCTTCTTGCCCCTCGCGGTGAGCGCGCCCGGAGTTACGGCATTTCTTCGAGCTCCGCGACGTCTCGTCCTGCAGCATGGCGCCCAAGGTTGTCCCCCAGCAATAGAATTCCCGCTGCTCCACGGCCACTCAGACCCGACCGAACCGCCGGCGTCAGTTCAAATTCGGCTGCAACATGGGAGTCACGCTGGGCGTTTGAGGAAGCATGGCCACGGTTGGTAGCTGACTGATGGGCAGCATTCCCACGATCAATCCGTCGGTTGCATCGGAGTTCGTGATTTGCATGCCTGAGTTTTGAAGCTCGGTGACCAGCGTGCTGAAGTCGGCCACGTTGCCGTCGCGGACCTGGATGCCGACATTGTCTCCCTGGACGACGACGAGGCTGGCGCCGTTGGCGGTCGTCGTCACTCCCGTGAACCCCGACGGATCGGCCGCGTACTCTGCGTAGATCACCGAGAGGACCTGCGCCACATTCGCCGGGAGGCTGCTGACCGTCGCCGAGCTCGTCGTCGATCCGCCCGACTGGGCGCTGGTAGTCGAGCCGGTATTCGTACTGTTGCTGCCCGTCGGCATCGTCGAGGTCGGCGTGGCCGAAGTCGGTGTCGACGGCGTCGCCACGTTTGTCGAGGCGGGCGCACGCGAGTCTCCGAAATTGGCGATCGAGAGCAGCACCGGCGTGCCGGCAGGTGCGCTTGCCGCCGCACGAGCGGCAGCCGCGGACAGGTCGGGGTGATGCGCGAGGAACCGGGCTGCCCGCCGCTCGAGCCGTTTCTCGGCCCGCTCCGCCGCTCGCTCCTTCTTCTGGAGGCGCCTGGCGAGTTGCCGTTCGTGTCTGGCTTGAACCTGAGCGGATGTCGACGCGGTATCCGTATCCGCGAGTGCGGTGGTGTGCATTCCCGCGTGGGTGACCGTCGGTGGAATCCGATCGTCCGGAATGATGGGCACGACGGGCCGAATGATGCCCTGCGAAAGCAACGTCCGGTCGTCGAGAACTTCGAGGTCGCATACAGTTCTACGGCGATTGTCTTTATATTGTCGGTGGCTCATGGGTGAACCTCACGTGAAAGCGGTGGTGACTCGACAGGGAAAGATCACGCCGGGATCGACTCCCTCGCTGATCGCAATAGCCAATGAAGCTGCACATCGCATGCCATCGGGCTCACGCAGCGGGCCTGAACGCGTTGACGCTCAATCGCGCGAATGTTCAGTCCCTGAGCCGGGCGTCCAATTCGCGGTCCTGGGCGTACGTCGCCCGGCAAGGGCCACAAGCCGAGTTCTGCGTGTCAGCGGCAGAATGGCTCCGATGCCACGAATGGAAGCATTCAGCCGCGTTTAGCGCGACCAAGGCAGCCGTGCGGCCGTTCGCCCGGACCTGGACCGGCGATTTGAAGGCACGTAAGATCCGTGTGAATGCCATGAGGCCGGGCGTCATCGTCACCCCGGCGTACAATAGTCTGATGAGCGGCGAGCAGATCAACGAATATGTGGCTAGCACCGCGGTCACGTCCCCGCTTGGCCGACCGGGCGCGCGGGAGCGATCGCCAAGGGTGTTGTCTTCCTCGCGTCGGATGACAGCACCAGAAACGAGCTTTTCGTCGATCGCGGGATCGCACAGTTCTAAACTCCAAAATTTCACGGAGAGTCAACGTGTTTCAATTGAATGATGAAAGCCTGGACCTCACCTTCCGCAAGGCACGCACGCATAGCGTCTGGCTCGACAAGCCTGTTGACGACGCGCTGCTTGCTCAGGCCTACGACCTCGCCAAGTTGGGCCCCACGTCGGCTAACATGTGTCCGATGCGCATCGTGTTCGTCAAGTCGAAGGCAGCGAAGGAGAAACTCAAGCCCGCTCTGGATGCGGGCAACGTGGACAAGACCATGGCCGCGCCGGTTACGGCGATCATCGGCATGGACATTCACTTTTACGACAAATTGCCCAAACTGTTCCCGCATGCCGACGCCAGGGCCTGGTTCAAAGACCTGCCGGAGAACGTGCTCGAGACCATCGCCCTGCGCAATAGCTCGCTTCAGGGCGCCTACTTCATGCTGGCGGCCCGGTCGCTCGGGCTGGATTGTGGACCGATGTCGGGCTTCGACAACGCCAAGGTGGACTCGGCTTTCTTCGCCGGGACGACCGTGAAGTCAAACTTCCTATGCAACCTCGGCCACGGCGATGGGACCAAACTTTTTTCGCGTAGCCCACGTCTTGAGTTTGAGGAAGCGTGTCAAGTCGTGTGACTCGTATCGTTCATCGTGTTCGCCTTTTTTCGGTGGTTTGCCGGTCCGAATCCACCATCCGAATTGATGTTGCACATTGGGGATGCAGGGGCACGCACCGCACGTACGCTGAGCGCAAGTCAACGCGGTGGAACCGCTGGCGGCGAGCCGCTGAATTTGGGCGTCAGCATGTCTGGACGCGCCGATCCGTCGTACGCGAGGCATAGTTCCTGATGGGGCTCTTCTACCGTGTTTTGGGACTGATGGCTTTCGTTCACGAAATCTGTGCATCGATCCATGTGTATCACATGATTCGCGTCGACTGGATCGTGGTGGCGATTCTTCTCTTCTATCTTTTCGCGGGGGCGTCCGCGCTAGGATTGCCCTGGCCGGCGTTTCCCCTGGAAATCCCGCTCGCGTATCCCGTCCTTCAAACGACCCTCGCGTTGTCGGCTCTCGTGCTTTTCCTGATTTGCTGGGTACGACGGGACACAATCTTCCGGCCGATGAACTTGATCGCGCAAGGTGATAGCGTGCCGCAAACAGTGGTGTCCGAGCGTCCCGCGCCGATTCCCTTGCGGCTCTCGGGCCGGTTCGATCGCGGCTTCGGGCAACCCCTGTCGCTCCACGACTTGCCGGTTCGCTGGAAAATTGAGGACACAGGCGAGAATCTTGCTCGAATCGTACATCAACGAGGTCCGCATCGGGTCCGATTTTCCATTTCCGCGCCAGACAACTCGGGATACTGGAGTCTCATCATTCCACGCGAAGCGCTGACCGAGGGCGCTCGAGAGGGGATCCTTTATTTCGGGCTTTCCGCTTGCCCGGCAGTTCGACTGACGCTTCCGGCCAGGCAAATCACCGCCATCCTGAGCGTCAGGAATCTGTCTCAATTGATAGCCTTGAGACGCACGTTCGATGACATTCAGGCCGAATCGACCAAGAAGGAGGCCGACTTCTTCCGCACCAAGCTCGGGGCCAATCTGAGCGAACCATCCTCCTCTGGATCGACGGAACAGGCCGAGCGACAAGTGAATCCCGGGAAGGAGATTCCCTGGAAGGACCTGATTGATTTCTCTCAGTCATGACCACGAAGCGGGATCGCTCCGCGCCTGATCATCGCCCCGCGCGGATGGATCGTCGCCGACCGCCGCGGCCGAAGCTCAGAGCTTGATCCCCTTGCGAGAGATCTGCGTCTTGAGAGCCTCGCTCACCGCCTGGTCGAACCCGGTCGGGTTCTTGGCGGATTGCTTCTTGCGTTCCTCGAGGATGAACGCATCGCGCTTCTTCGACAGCTCCAGAATCTGCTCGCGAATCTTCTTTCGCTTTTCGATCCGGTCCGCAACCACCTTCTGGCGATCATCGGTCGAGAGCTTCTGGAGTTCGTCGGGAAGCTCCTCATTCTTCAGGGCGGCGAGTTTGACCGTGCCGTTCTCGATGGCTTGGATCAGGTCGCTGTCGTCGTAAGCTGTGGGGTTGATCGCCTTGTTGATCGCACGGTCGGCCTGGGCTGCCGACGGAGCGGCCGCTGCGACGTCCCCCTCGGTTTTTTTCTGAGCTTCAGCTTTGCTCAATCGAAGGGCTGGGCCGCTCATCCCGCCCATGCCGCCACCATAGGCAAAATACGTTGCCCCAACTTTGCTACCGAGCTTGGAAAGCTCGGAATCGAACGGCGTAGAGATGGCTACCACGCCTCCATCCTGGGCGATCGCGAAGTATTGCCCCTCACCCGATCGACAAATCCTCTTCCAGACTTCGGAGGTGCCCGGTAGATCGCCGCACTGGATGGTGTTGACGATGATCCCGGCCTTCACGGCTTCCGACGCCGTGGCGATCGTGTCGGGCTCGTTACCATAGTCGTCGTGGGGCGGTGCGTCCCCGACCAGGAAGAGGATCTGGGCGATGTCACGAGAACGGGGCGACCAGCCGGCTTTGTGCACTCCGTCGGCGAGCGCCTGCCGGACGTCCTCGGGAGTATCGCCGCCTCCATCCGCCTTGTAAGCCATCAGCGTGTTGTAAACCTTGTCGAGGTCTCGCGTGACGGGCAAAACCTGCGTGACGTACGCATCCCCGTGATCGCGATACGCAACCAGGCCCATCCGGACTTCCGGCTGAGAGGGCGATTTCATGACCTCGTTGACGATGCCCCAGACCTTCTGCTTCGCGCCCTCGATGAGGCCGCCCATCGAGCCGGTGGTGTCGATCACGAAGACCAGTTCGATCGCCGGCTTGCCAACGGCGACGTCTTTGACCTGCCCGGCCGGGTCATTCTGGGCCCGAGCGTGCGTCGTCGCGAACAAAAGAGCCCCGCCGCTGAGCAGACTCAATAGCAGACGCATGGATCTCCTCCCAAGGTCGAGCGCGTGTTGGGCCGCGAATCCGCCTGCATTCGCGACTTGACGAAACTGAGACGCTAACCTGATAACGATTCTCGTAACAAATCCTTAGACGGGGCGCGAGGAGCAACGGTTCCGTCAACTGAGACGCCCCATCCGCCTCACCTGATGGTTCGACGAGCGATGCAGCACTTCCCGTGATTCCATACGTCCGTCCGGCAGGCGAACCGAGGCGATCTCACCCGTGTCTTATTGACAGAAAGAACCGCGTGGATCGACTGGAGTGTGATAGAGATGAAGCGCAGCCATCGTGGCGAGCGTTGCCGAGGAAACCCTCGCGATACTCAGGGCTGGCCATTACACAAGCCCGGCTGGGCGGGTCGTGGCCTTGGGCGAGCACCTGCGCCAGGCGAAAGATGGTACGTGCTCGTACCCGCATGAAGCCCGGGTGAAGGTCCCGGCCTTTCCCGATCGTGCGACCCGGATCGAAGTCGTGAACGCGACGACGCTCGAGGCCGCCCGTGGCTTGGCCGACAAGGGGCATCGCGTGGCGGCCCTGAACTTCGCCTCGGCCAAGAATCCCGGAGGTGGGTTTCTGACCGGTGCCCAAGCGCAGGAAGAATCGCTGGCCCGCGCCTCGGGCCTGTACGCCATGCTGCTCGACGATCCGATGTATGACCACCACCGGTCCCGCAAAGATCCGTTGTACACCACCTGGGTGATCTATAGCCCCGACGTGCCGGTCTTCCGAATCGACGAAGGGCAACTGCTGGACGAGCCGTATTTCTGTTCCTTCCTGACATCACCAGCCGTGAATGTCGGGGCGCTGCATGACCGAGTTCGTCGCGGGGATGAAATCCGCGGGACGATGCAAGAGAGAGTGGAGAGGGTTCTCGGCGTGGCGGCCCTGCATGGGCACGAAGTGCTGGTGCTGGGTGCGTGGGGATGCGGTGTGTTCGGAACGACCCAGGGATGATCGCCGAGCTCTTTCATCTCGCGCTCGCGGGGCGATTTCGCGGGGCGTTCACACACGTCGTGTTCGCGGTCCTCGACTCGTCCGGCGAGACCATCGGCGCCTTCGAGCAGGTATTCGGGCCAGCGACCATGAAACGGCAAGAAAGCCGGTGAAGGCAATCTCGAACCGGAACGCCTTCGAGCGACACGTCAGCCTCCAACACGTCACCTCGGTCTTGAGCTTGCGTTCAAGTGTGCGCGGCCTGCCAGGAAAGGCACGGTCCCTCGAAGTGTCCGAGTTTTTTCGCTCGCTGCGAGAGGTGGAATGCCATCAAACCCGCCCCCTCCGGATCGAGAGCGCATTCGGAACGAAGTCCCACGACCGGGCAAGGGTGAGCCAGATCGGCGTGCGCTAGCCCATCGTCTGAAAAGAGAGTATCAAGGAAGACGGCCACTGGCCCGGGCGCCCACGGTCTGCGTTGGCGCCAGAGCTGAAAACGGACAGGACCAGACCGCCGAGCTCTTGCGCTCGGCCGCTTCCTCGATCAACGTCTACAGTCCCGCTGTCACAAGCGGACGCACCAGGAGAAGCCATGAAGGACTTCAAAGACAAAGTGGCGGTGATCACGGGCGCGGCCAGTGGCATCGGGCTCGCCATGGCCGATCGCTGTATCCAGGAGGGCATGAAAGTTGTTCTCGCCGATGTGCAACAGGAAGCGTTGACGAAAACCGAAGCCCGCATGAAAGCCGCCGGCGCGACGGCGCTGGCCGTCCAGACCGATGTTTCGCGGGCCGCGGACGTCGAAGCACTCGCGCAAAAGACCCTTGAGGCCTTTGGCGCAGTCCACTTGCTCTGCAACAACGCCGGTGTCGGCACGGCTGATGCCGTTTGGGAAAGCACCGTCGCTGACTGGGAATGGGTCATCGGCGTCAATCTCTGGGGCGTGATTCATGGCGTGCGCGTCTTTGTCCCCATCATGCTGAAGGAAGACACGGAGTGTAACATCGTCAACACCGCCTCCATGGCCGGACTGATTTCGGGCCCCGGATTGGGGGCCTACAAGGTGACCAAACACGCGGTCGTCACCCTCTCGGAAACGCTCCACCACGAGCTGGCGGAGCGCCACGCGAAGGTCAAGGTCTCGGTGCTCTGTCCTGGGGTTGTGAACACTCGGATCATGGAGTCAGCGCGGAACCGCCCCGGGTACTTTTCGACGACGGCGCCACGCGATCCAGCATCAGCAGCACGGTGGGAAGCCCTTCGCAAAGGGGTGGAGACTGGGATGCCTGCCGGGCAAGTTGCCGATGCGGTCTTCGACGCGATCCGGCGCGACCAGTTTTACATCCTCACACACCCCGAAGCGAAAGACTGGGTTCGCACGCGGATGGAAGGCATCCTCCAGGGACGCAGCCCGGCCATTCCACAGCCATGACCGAGACAGCCCTCGCATTCGCTATCGCCGGCGGATGAGTTTGGGCTTCCACCGCCACGCGGCGGTCGCATCGACCGAGTGAGACCCACTCCCTACCGTCAATTCGGTGTGGACTTCCCGAACGTAGCCCACACGAAATTGAGCTCGGCTGTTGGAACGACGTGGTCGATCACATGCCCACGATCACACGACGAGGTCCCGCAGCATCCGACCAATTCTTTGTGCTTGTTGTTTCTCCGTGACAGCGCGCCACGCCCATCGTCGCGCGCAGCGCCGCGGTTCGTGGGCCGTCACCGCGAAGCTGAGGATGACTGACGCATCGTCATAGGGTCGGACAAACCGGTTGTGTCACGGCAAGGTTCGGCAGATAATGTTGCCGCGTGTGATCTCCAGCAACCACGACGTTTCATTGGGGGCGCACTGCGTGAGCAACGCGATCGCACTCGCCTCCTCGGGCCTTCTACCGTTGGTATTCCATGACGCCCAATTCCTCCGAAACGTCCGGGCCGGCGATCGAGTCCGACACCATTCCCCCGATCACCGAACCGTACGCGCTTTTCGTATGCCAGCCTCTCGAAATCGACGAGCAAGGCCGGCGCTGGACCATCGGGGCCTGGGCAAAGGATCTCGCCCTGCACCTGGATTACCTGACCGATCTGACGCTCGTCAGCCCCGCGATCGCGGTGAAGACGAGATCGGCCGATACGGTCTCGCTGAACGAGCCGCCGTTTGATCGGTTGAAGTTCATCGACTTACCCTGCCCGACCGGCAACTGGGAGGCCTTGAAGACCCGGCCGGCACACCTGCTGAGATACTGGCAGGCCATCGCCCCGCCGCGGGTCGTCCACTCCGGGTTTGCGGGCTGGCCGATCGTGCAGTCCTGGGTCGCCGTACCCCTCGCGAAGCTCCGGGGAAAATTCGCCCTGGGCAACGTCGAATCGTCGCCGTGGAGGGCCTCCGGCGTCGGCCTCCCCTGGTACTCGCGACTGGCAGGCTCTATGGGCGAGTTCGTCACCCGCGCCACCCTGCGAATGGCCGATCTCAAGCTCGTGACATCGAATCAATACTTCAAGGACTTGCTACCGCCCGGAACGCCGCGGGCCTACGTGACTCCGGCGACCTGGCTCAACGCCGAGTGGATCCTCGAGGAAGACAAGGCCGTCGCGGCCTGGGACGCCAAGGAGGGCCCCGTGCGCCTGTTGTTCGTCGGCCGTCTGATCCCGGAAAAGGGGGTCCCCCAGCTCCTCGCCGCGATCGAGGCGGCGACCAGAGCCGGGGCAAACGTCGAGCTCGCGATCCATCCGCTCCGGACCACGGAATGGCACGATGAATACATCGCCGCCGCGCGGGCGCTCGCCAGCGCGGGCAAGGCAGCCGTTTCCGTCGTGGATGAGATACCGTACGGTGACGAATACATGAGCCTCATCCGGAGCTCCGATGCCGTGATGGTGCCCTCCGTCTCCGATGAGCAGCCCCGCATCACCTACGACGCCCTGTCGCAGGCGGTCCCCGTGATCGGCTCCGCGACCGGAGGCATTTGCGAGGTCGTGGAATCAGGGGTCACCGGCCGCTTGTCGCCGCCGAACGACGTCGGCGCCCTGACCGAATCGATCGTGTGGGCCGGCCGGAATCGACCGGCACTGCGCGAGATGGGACTTCGTGGGCCGGCGAGCGTCCAGCACTCGACCCACCAGGCGATGCACCGGAACCGCCACAAGCTGCTTCGGGAAGCCCTCGACGCCCATTGACCTGATCGACCGCACGCGCCCCCCACTGCCGCCTATCAATATACGAATCGGTTTTCCTCTCCTCGTCTAAACCCCGTCCGGTCCCTCTCACATACTTCGTTGACTTCGTTTCCTTCTATTCGAAGTTTTCCGCGCCATGTCCAAACCCCGTCCGGTCCCTCTCTCATCCTTGGGCGGCCGCCGGCGGTTACCCGCAGAGGTAGTTTTATGCCGGCGAGGGAACGGAGAGACATCCCGCGAATCAAAAGGGAGAACGCTCGCCGCCTCAGAACTGAGCGATGTACTGTCGGCCCCGAGCGACCAAAGCTCAGCGATCTGCTGTCGGATGAACCTTAGCGTTGTACAGTCGGCTCGCACCTGCCGCAGTCGTCTTCGCCGAAATCGTCGCCTGCAAGCGCCGAAGAATGACTGCAGGAAGTCCTCCCTTCCGGCCCGCACATCTCCCTGAAAGGCAAGGCGTCGCCATGTGGCCCTGCGGACGGTTCGTCGCCGGTAGCGGGCCGGCCGCCTGTTGCGGTTCATTCCGTTCAACAGCCGTGACGAACTTTGCGCGTGGTCGCTATGATTGCGTCGGGTTACGATTAATCCTCGGTCTATCGGCACCTGTCTGTCAGGAGCACGGCGTCACATGGGTTTGGCGCCCGACTCGATCAGATGCCCCGCTTGAGATGATTCGCGACGGATCGCCCCAGCTCCGCGCCTCAATCACTCCCGCGTTTCGCTCGATCAGGACCGAATCGCCGAACTCGTGGGTACGGTAGCCGCGCACGCTCAGTTCGTCGTTCACGCGGCCCAGCGTCGCGTCGTCCGTGAACGCCTGCAACAACTCGTAGTGACTGGTGCCCGGCTCGTGGGTGCCGGTGAGGATCGTATCGCAGACGCGCAAGTGGGTCGCCGCGCCGATGCGCTGCGTCGCCATCCCGTCGCCAGCCCGCACCCTGCCGTCGCCGCTTGCCGCATGTTCGAGGGCACGCACGACAGTGGTGCCGACCGCGACGACACGCCCCCCGCAGGCCCGCACCCGGCGGATCGCAACGGCGGTAGCCGGCGGAATGCGGTAGGGCTCATCGAACGGCAGCCGCCGGTCCAGTTCGGCGTCCCCGGTGGACGAGAGGCCGGCCGCATGGGTGAGGGTGCCGAAGGCGACACCGCGGTTGCGCAGGGCCGCGAGGGCGCGCCAGTCGAGCGCGAAGCCGGCCGACGGCGGCTCGAAGGCGACCGGCGGGCCGGCGACCGGCGTCCACACGTCCCACAGGGCCAGCGGCGCGGGGACGTGGGCGTACTGGATCGGCCGTCCGTGGCGCGCCAGGCCGGCCCAGAACGCGTCCGGCGGGCCGTCGAAGCGCAGCGCCACGAGCCGCGGGTGGCCGAGCAGGCGCTCGACCGTCGCCGACAGCGGCCCGAGGGCGAGCCGGTCGCCCGGTTTGAGGGGTGGTGGTGCGGGTCGGTCCTCGGTGCGCGTGCGGTAGTCGCCCGCGCCGAACACGACCGCGGAAAACCGGCGGACGTTGTGCGGGGCGAGGGAGCGCCGGCCGGCAAGCCGCACTTCGACGGGGCCACCGCTGGGCACGTGCTCGCCAAGTAGGCTGGCGGGCAGGGTCGCGGCGTCGTTGGCAATCATCAGGTCGCCGGGCCGCAAGAACTCGACAAACGCGGCGCGGGGAGCGTGGGCAATCTCCCCGCGCGTATCGACCACGAGCAGCTTCGCCCGCAGCGGGCGCTGGACGGGGCGGTCGGCGGGGATCATAAGGCGACTCCTCCCTATACGCGGAGTGCGGCGCCGATGGCGTCGGCCAGCTCGCGCGCCGCGACCTCCGGACGCTTCAGCGTCGCGGGGTCGGCGTCGGGTATGGCGGCCGCGTGCAGCGACGTGTCCATGTCGCCCGGGTCGATCGACAAGAAGCACACCCCGTCCGCCGCGAGTTCGGCGTCCCAGATCGCACTCAGGTGGCGCAGGGCGGCCTTGCTCGCGCCGTAGGCGCCCCAGCGCGGGTAGGCGTTGACCGCCGCGTCGCTGGAGACGTTCAGGACCACCGCGCCGCGGCCCTCGCGGGCCGACGCGGCCAGTGCGCCCAGCACCGCCTTGGTCAGGCGGAACGGCCCGAGCAGATTCGTGGCCAGCGCGCGTTCCAGGTCCTCGCAGTCCGTATCGCCCAGCAGGCGCAGCGGCGTCGGCCCCAGGTCCGAGGCGTTGTTGACCAGAACGTCGAGCCCGCCAAGTTCGCCGACAATCTGCACGGCGATGGGGTGGATGTCGCCTTTCAGCGAGACGTCGCCGACGATCCCGTGCGCGCCCGGATGTTCCCGCGCCACCTCTTCGACGCGGCCCGCTGTGCGAGCGACGAACGCCACTCGCGCGCCGCGGCCGAGCAGCTCGCGGACGAGAGCCAGGCCCAGCCCGGAGGTGCCGCCCGTGATCGCGACCCGCCGGCCGGCAAATCGACCGGGTGAATCAGAGTAAGGTAAGTGTCCCATGGAATGGCTTCGGGTTGGGATGCCTGTCCCGGTCACGGTTTTTCCGCACGACGGGTTGCATCAGGACCGCTGGCCTCTATAATTTTCCAAGAACTCACTTTGATAATAGGCAGGCCACTGAATATGTCAAGCGTTCGCTTGGAAAATACCGGCCGTCCCGCCGCGGACCGGTTCCTGGTCCTCCTGAAGACGCGGGGGCCGCAAACGACGGCCGACCTGGGTGAGGCCGCGGGCGTGACCGCGGAGGCAGCCCGGCAGCAGCTCGCCCGGCTCGCCGATGAAGGGCTCGTCGTGGCGACTTCGGAGCCGCGCGGCGTCGGGCGTCCGGCTCAGGTGTGGGGGTTGACGGAGGCGGGGAACGCTCGTTTTCCGAACGCTCACGCCGAACTCACGGCCCAGCTCATCGGCACCATCCGGACGCAGTTTGGCGAGCAGGTGCTCGACCGGCTGATCGACGCGCGGGCGGCCGACTCCCGGACGGCCTACGCGGCGGCGCTGGAGGGGGCGGCCGGCCTGGGCGAGCGGGTGGCCCGGCTGGCCGAGGCGCGGACGCGGGAGGGGTACATGGCGGAGTCCCGGGCGGAAGGGGACGGGTACCTGCTGGTCGAGAACCACTGCCCCATCTGCGTGGCCGCGACGGTCTGTCAGGGGTTCTGCCGGGCCGAACTCGACACGTTCCGCCAGGTGCTGGGGCCGGACGCATCGGTCGAGCGGACCGAACACATCGTCAACGGGGACCGGCGGTGCGCTTACCGGATCGCGTTGGGCCGCGTGCCGAAAGTGGAGCAGAGACGCCGCAAGGGGCGTAGCCGTTCGGCGACGGGAGGCTGACCGTCACCCCGGCGGGATTCCGAGCGGGTTGTGATTGGGAAACGATCGATCCCGCCCCGCCAGGATCTGCCAGATCGCCCCGAGAGGATACGCCGTGTGCGCCGCACTTGCCAGGGCCCCCGCGGCCGGGAGATCATCCCAGTCCCTGCGGGCGTCCACGAGCTTTCGTCAGGTCGAATAGGCTCGCTATTTCGTCGGCGAGTCGCCTTTGGGCGTTCACCGGCACGAGTCGATCACATCGACCGAGTTGGCCCGACTCTCAACCCTCAATTCGGCATGGCGTCCCCAGAACCCAAAGTCTCCGGAGAATCTTGCATCAACGCCAGGAGTTCCTCTCGATCCAGAGGAAGCTGGATCTCACTCGCCACGGCTGATGCTCCGAGTCGACAATTCCTCCGACCCCGCTTGCAGCTGTCGGCCGGCTTTGCATAGTCTCGTTTCAAGGCGGTTCCTCGTCCATCAAAGGAAAAAAAGCGACGTCCAGTCTAGCGACCGGAACGGTGGAACCGACTCCTTCACTATTCCACTACCACCTGGGCAACCTCCCGTTACCCCTCAATTCAGTCAACTTATGCACCTCTTCATCGACACAAATATATTCTTAGCATTTTACCACTTAACCAATGACGCTCTTGTTCATCGGGCACCACGCTTTCTCGCGGCGCCCTCACGAGTCCGCCATCGCCGGACGCGAAATTCTCTGGGATTGTTGATGACGGTCTCGATCCGCAAGACAAGGCCGACCTTGTCGTACATCTTCAGCCAGTTGTTCTTCATCCGATGCTTGACCCTGGCACCGGGCCAGCGATCTTTCTGGCAACTGGTGAGCACTTCCCCGTCAAACCGGGGATGGGACCGTCGGCCCAAGAAAGTCAGGATGTCCTTGGCCGAGAAGTTGATCGCGGCGTAGTCCAATAGCCGCGAGTAGAGACCAGCCAACGACTCGCGGCTGGTGAAGATCAGATCGGTGGCGTACTCAGCTTGGTCGACGACCCAATAATAATTGTAGCCGCGAAACCATCGCTCTTTCATCAAAGGGTTAACCTTGTGAACCAGGCGGTTGAGGATCTTGCGCCATTTCAGATGGCCGAACGAATCGGCCAACTTTTGAGCGGCCGCTGGATCGTCCAAGGCCGTAAAAGCGTTGTCTCGGAGGTTGAATCCGATGCGCCGTTTGAGCAGTTGCTTTTCCAACCAAGAGTGACCGTTGACATAGATCTGGACGGTGAACGGGAACCAAGTGGTCAGGCGGACGTAGATCTGGCCCAGCTCTGTATCCATGAAGTAGAAGTAGAGCACGCGCTGAGGTCGGCGTGCGTTGACCAGTCGAGGGCGCCCCTTGCCGTAGACGAGCTTCAAGCTAGGGCAGGTCTCCATGCAGCGGAGGACGCAGATCAGACAATCAAGGTTGGGCCGCTGCCGCAGGATCGCTTCGACAAGCTTGTCCTTGCGGTGATGGCCCTGAAGAAATCGGTATTCGGCGCCGGCCTTTTGGGCAAGCCGCTTGGCATAGTCAACAAGGGTCTTGGACTGTTCCTCGGCAAAGGCCATGAAGTCACACCGCCGGATCTTGAGGATGTGATCGACAAAACCCTCCAGCGCCAGCCCGTTGGTGATGGGCAGATAGCCTTTGAAAATGACGCGATCAAAACAAGAAAGCACTGCGACGATCAGGCTGGTAAACTTGATGACGAAGCGCGAAAGCGTCTTCATGGCGTTCTGCTCCAGAGTGGGTGTCTAGACAACACCATTTTGGCTGCAGAACGCCGCTTTTACTTATTCTTTTTGGTTGCGGCTTCGCCGCGTTAGGCTCAGATGGAACTCGCGACGAGATCCGGACGCCGAATTATCGCTTTCCCGCATTGAGGCCTTGAGATTCTGATTGCAAGCCGCGGCGGGCCGATGCTTCGACGACCGCCGTGGCTGGCGGGGTTCGTTACGCACGGACGAGTCACTCGGTAGGTCGATTCCCTGATCAAAAGCCCGGCCCGGCTTCCGTAGCCATCGCAACCGCTTCTCAATCCCTGTCTACTCACCCCCACCAGTTCTTTGCGTGCTCATCCAGGCGACTGAGAAGAGGGTTTGAGTCGGTCGAGAAACAGTCCGTTGAGCACGTCGTTGGCCCCGACCTGCGTCGTTATGGTGATCAGGATGTCCCCGCTCACCACATAGTCCAGGTACACCCCGCCGCCAAACGACGAGATCGTCCGGGTGTCGAGCACCGCCCCCGTCGCCGCGTCGGCGATCCGCACCTGCTCGACCCGGCCCCACCTCGCCCAGTCGAGGAAATACAACTCCAGGTCGTGGACCGAGCCGTCGGCGAGATTAACTGTCACGGTGAAGCTCTGGCTGGCGTGCCAGCCGGCGACGACGCGGTTGCCGCCGACTGGGACCTGCAACGCGCGGACGTCGGTGGTGCTGGCCACGGCGGTGAAGGGGGTCTGGCCGGCGGGGGTGACGGTGGCGTAGCTGGGCAGGCTGGCGGCGGCGTTGATGACGTCGTAGCCTTGGGCGCCGTACGCGCCGATCCACGTCCCCTGCGTCGTCGCGTCCTGCCCGAGAAACGTCGCCGCGGTCGCATTCCCATCAAAGAAGAGCCCGTTGAGCACGGCATTTGACCCGACCTGCTTCGTGATGGTGATCAATACCTTCCCGCTCACCACATAGTCCAGGTACACCCCGCCACCAAACGACGAGATCGTCCGGGTATCGAGCACCGCCCCCGTCGCCGCGTCGGCGATCCGCACCTGCTCGACCCGGCCCCACCTCGCCCAGTCGAGGAAATACAACTCCAGGTCGTGGACCGAGCCGTCGGCGAGATTAACGGTCACGGTGAAGCTCTGGCTGGCGTGCCAGCCGGCGACGACGCGGTTGCCGCCGACTGGGACCTGCAACGCGCGGACGTCGGTGGTGCTGGCCACGGCGGTGAAGGGGTTCTGGCCGGCGGGGGTGACGGTGGCGTAGCCGGGCAGGCTGGCGGCGGCGTTGATGACGTCGTAGCCCTGGGCGCCGTACGCGCCGATCCACGTCCCCTGCGTCGTCGAGTCCTGCCCGACGAACGCGGCCGTGGTTACCGGGTCGAGGAACAGGCCGCTGATGACGGCGTTGACCGGTCCCTGGTTGGTGACCACGATCCGCACGTGGCCGCGGACGGCCCACCGCAGGTACACGCCCCCGCCGAAGTTCGCCAGCGACTCGGTGTCGAGTACCTGGCCGGTCCCCGCGTCGATGATCTGCACCAGCTCCTGCCGGCCCAACCGGTTCCAGTCCAGCGCGTAGAGCGCCAGGTCGTGCACCAGGCCGTCGGTGAGATTCACGTCGATGGTGAAGCTGCTGGCGCTGGACCAGGCGGTGGCGGCGCGGGACGAGCCGCCGGGGGTCTCCAGGGCGCGGGCGTCGGTGGTGCTCGCGGCCCAGGTGATGGTCGAGGCGCCGGTGAAGCCGACGCTGGCATACGCCGGGAGGGCGGCCGGGCTGCCCTCGATGTCGGCGCCCTGCGCCCGTAAGCGCCGATCCACGTCCCCTCCGTCGTCGTGTCCTGCCTGATGAATGCGGCCGCCCCCACGGCGTCGAGGAACAACCCGCTGATGACGGCGTTGGCCGGTCCCTGGTTGGTGACCACGATCCGCAAGTGGCCGCGGACGGCCCACTGCAGGTACACGCCCCCGCCGAAGTTCGCCAGCGACTCGGTGTCCAGGACGGCGCCCGTGGCCGGGTCAATCAACTGCACCACCTCCTGCCGGCCCAACCGGTTCCAGTCCAGCGCGTAGAGCGCCAGGTCGTGCACCAGGCCGTCGGTGAGATTCACGTCGATGGTGAAGCCGACCTTGTTGTACCAGGCGGTGGCGGCGCGGGACGAGCCGCCGGGGGTCTCCAGGGCGCGGGCGTCGGTGGTGCTCGCGGCCCAGGTGATGGTCGATGCGCCGGTGAAGCCGACGCTGGCATACGCCGGGAGGGCGGCCGGGCTGCCCTCGATGTCGGCGCCCTGCGCGCCGTAGGCGCCGATCCACGTCCCCTGTGTCGTCGTGTCCTGCCTGATGCTGCCATCGCTGTTGGCGAGGTCCCCGATGGCGATCTGCAACCAGCCGCTGCTCCAGTTGTGGGCGCGGACGACCCCACCGACGAATGTGTGCAAGACGCCGGCACTGGTCATCTGCTGGTCAAGCATTGCCATGCTGGCCGTGAAGTTGGCTGTGTCGCCGCTGATCCAGATCCGGTTGCGGTTCAGGAAGGGCGCATTATCGTTGGCGACAAGGCTCGGGATCTCGTACTGGACGAAGTTGGCCTCGTCGCCGAAAGTGGGCCCCATATCCGCTTCGACTGTGGTCCGCTCTGCCGGACTGTCCCAGGCGGCCGCCTCGTCGAAGACATCCGGGTGGCGGAAGATCAGGGCCAGCGCGCCGAAGCCCGACTTGCTGAACCCGACCAGCCAGCGCTCGGGGTCCGGGCCCGCTGCATCCAACTGATCGACGAACGGAACGACGTCCTTGACGAGGAAACTCTCGAGCCGGGCGGAAGGGTCGATGTCGTTGTCACCATACCATGGAGTTATGGGAAAGCTGGGCGCCACCAGGGTGAGGTTATACAGGTTCTGCAGGTTGAGCAGGCGGGCCTGCTCCAAGCCGTCGCCCCATTGCGAGCTGAGGGTGGTCACGCCTTCCTGGACCGGGAGCAGGTAGAGGAACCGGTGGGGTTCGCCCGGCGCGGGGTTGGTCGGTTCCAGGATGCGGATGGTGGTCGGCTGGTCGCCCAGATAGCCCGAGACCACCGTGTAGTATTTGACGCCGTTGGCGTCCACCGTCGGTGGACCCGACACGGTCATCGGGTGGACGGCGGTCAACGGCGTGCCGCCGAGGAACAGGCCGCTGATGACGGCGTTGACCGGTCCCTGGTTGGTGACCACGATCTGCACGGGGCCGCGGACGTGCCACTGCAGGTACACGCCGTCGCCGAAGTTCGCCAGCGACTCGGTGTCCAGGACGTCGCCCGTGGCCTGGTCGATCACCTGCACCCGCTCCTGCCGGCCCGACCGGTCCCAGTCCAGCGCGTAGAGCGCCAGGTCGTGCACCAGGCCGTCGGTGAGATTCACGTCGATGGTGAAGCTGCTGGCGCTGGACCAGGCGGTGGCGGCGCGGACGAGCCGCCGGGGGTCTGCAGGGCGCGGGAGTCGGTGGTGCTGGCCGCCCAGGTCGTGGTCGAGGTGCCCGCGAGGCCAAGGGCGGCGTAGGAGGGGAGGCTGGCCGGGCTGCCCTCGATGTCATAGCCCTGGGCGCCGTACGCGCCGATCCACGTCCCCTGCGTCGTCGAGTCCTGCCCGACGAACGCGGCCGTGGCCGCCGGGTCGAGGAACAGGCCGCTAACGACGGCGTTGACCGGTCCCTGGTTGGTGACCACGATCCGCACGTGGCCGCGGACGGCCCACTGCAGGTACTCGCCTCCGCCGAAGTTCGCCAGCGACTCGGTGTCGAGTACCTGGCCGGTCCCCGCGTTGATGATCTGCGCCTGCTCCTGCCGGCTCTGCCGGTCCCAGTCCAGAGCGTAGAGCGCCACGTCGTGCACCAGGCCGTCGGTGAGATTCAAGTCGATGGTGAAGCTGCTGGCGCTGGACCAGGCGGTGGCGGCGCGGGACGAGCCGCCGGGGGTCTGCAGGGCGCGAGCGTCGGTGGTGCTCGCCGCCCAGGTCGTGGTCGAGGCGCCGGTGAAGCCGACGCTGGCATACGCAGGGAGGGAGGCCGGGCTGCCCTCGATGTCGTAGCCCTGCACCCCGTACGTTCCGGACCAATCGCCCTGCGTGGCGGTGTCCGACATGATGAACGTCGCCGAGTTCGTCGGTACGACGCGCCGCTCCAGCACCTCGACCAGCGGGCGGGACGCGAGCCGAGCGGCAGCCCGTCGCCGGCCGCGCCGTCGCCGAGGGGTCGTGGCGAGATCGGTTCGCCAGGAGATCGACAGACCACCGCTCATAGTGGATCCTCCCGGATGCGATGCGGGTCGTGTGCGGGCTCGTCGTGATCGCCCCCTCCGGGCTCCGCGTCAACAGTGGGGGCGGGTGGATTGTCCCAAATCGGCCGAGAGGGCCATCGACCGAGTAGACAGATCGGTGGCCGGCGGGGTCCCGCCGTGGTCAAATGACCGCCGGCCAAGGCATGTCCCCATCACGGAGGGGCCCCATGTTCAAGCTACCCGTTCGCACCTGGATCTTCAACGCCGCCGCCGTCTTCTCCGGCCGCCACGTTGCCGTCACTCGACAAGCCGAGCAGGCAGGGTGCAGCCGCCAGACGATCTACCAGCACGCCCACAAACTCGAACAGCGGCTCGGCGACGAGCCGGCGGCGGATCCGATCACGGGGTTGCTCCGCGGGGTGGCGCGAGGCTGCGCGTTGGACGTGGGGGAATGCGCCAGCTACCATAGCATCGCGAGCACGTGGTCCGTCGGCTGCCTGGACGGCTTGCAAGCCTACTACCAAATTTGGCAGCTAGAGCAACGACGCATCGGGCCATGGGAAGGACCCCAGCCTGATACTCAGAGGGGAGTCCAGCCGATGTCTCTGTGAAGCGAGAAGGACGATCAGAAGGTCGTGTTGATCCAGTACGGCGACTACTTGGAGACCGTCGAGCGATTCCGGCAGGAGGGCAGGAGACGTACGTCGCCCAGCGCTACTCCGTGGACCTGGTGGAACGTCTGCCGCAATTCCACGCCCATGTGACAGTGCTGACTGTTGAGAGCCGTCATTACGACGTGGTGCTGCCGAGCGGCATGCGATGCGTCGGGATCACCGGGAAGCCCTACCAGGCCGACGGAGCCCGCGAGATCCTGCAGCGGGTCGAGGAGGATTCGCCGAATTCCGATGGTGATCTGCGATGCCCTCATAACGAGTACTCCGCTCATTGTCTCGGATCATCCCATGTTCGTGAACTGCCTCGACGATGGTAAATGGGCGATCTTCTTCCGCGAGAAGGATCCCGACGCTCTTGCGAGCCGGCTGCGCGAACTGGCGGAGGATGAGGCGCTCTATAACGGACTATCCAGCCAGTCGGCGGGAGCCTGGCAAAGGCTCCGAATCTCCCTCTTCTGGGCAAACTTGATCGAGCGCTGGCTTTCGGGTAACGACGAAGACCTCGACTGGCTCTGCCGATTCACGCTCAAGAACTACGCATACGTCTAAGCCCGGCACCCCGCTGGCACCTGCCCGAAGTCACCGATCCCTGAGACGAGACGCCGACCGATCCGGCTTAAGGTTTGTTAATATCTCGCTCTATTGCAGGACCTTGTCACATGCCGCAGATCGCTTACGTGAGGGCGCACGGGGGTACCGATTTCCCACATCATTTCGCCCTGTTCGGCCGCCTTGAGGAGCAAGGCGTGCTCGACAAGTTTGACTTCCTCCTCGATCCGATGATGGACCCGGACTACTGCGTCAAGCTGATCACCCGGTTCCCGCAACTCAAGTTGACGGAAGATGTAAGCCCCACCCGGCGCTGGATGCGATACGTCAAGGATCACGTCGGACGCGGTTATCGCCCGTTCGGCTTGCTCGACAGGTTTGACGCTGTTTGCGAGGCGCCGGGCGGTCGCATCAACGAGTTCTACACTACGTACGATATCTTCCGGTTCTATCCCAAGGTCAAGCGTCGCGCGATCCTGTTCCACTCGATCGAGGCCGGTGCCCTCAAGAAAGACGAGGTCAGGCAGTCGGTGGCCACGGCCGACTTGGTCATCGTGCGCACGAGCGAGTCGGCCCGCAACGCGCGGGACGCGGGCGCGAAATGGGTCGTCGATTCGGCAGACGTCGTCTTCCTCGAACACCCGCAACGGTACGCTGAGAAGCCCGGCATCGCCGTCGCCTTGCGGCTGCCGAATGGAGGGGTGACTGAGGACTACTTGCAGACGCTGCGGGACATCGTCGGGCGGCTCGAGCGGCTCGATACGCAGGTGGACTTCGTCCGCGTCGAAGAACCCTTCGGGCGCGAGATGAAGGACAAGGGTTTTGGGAGTTACCTCAAGCGGAATACCGGCGTGTACTACGATGATACGATGTACGCCCCGTTCCTCCATCGTCGGGACGCGGTCGTCTCCTCCCGCCTGCACACGACGCTGGTCGGGCTGCTCAACGGCAACCGCAAGATCCTCCAGTTCCATATTGAAGGCGGGACTAACAAGACCCAGGAGATTCTCGGCGACATGGGCCTCCACTCCATTCCAGTCCACCGCCAAGAGGACGTTAACTGGCCGACGATCGAGCGGTTTCTGAACGATGGCCCTTCGCTCCCTGAAGCGGATGTTCAGACCGCGCTCGACCGGGCCAAATCCAAGACGCTCGAGGGCATGAACGCGTTCCTGGAGTGGCTCGACACGGTCAAGTGAAGTATCCTGAATACTCACGTTCCGCACCTTGGTCGGAAGGTGGAGGCGGTTCCCATGTATACCGATTGATTTGAGCTACTGGATCGAAGCATCCATGGTGCTGCCTCCTGGCAAATCGGGGTCCCCCAGGTTTGCCACGGCAGCCGCGGCAACGCTATCCCCCCGGCTCAGAACCTGCCCAGGGGGTGCGGAACGTGAGTATTTGGTGTCGTGGTAGCGATCGCGTTTTGCAACCGAGGTGGCCGTGAGACGCGTGGCGACTGGCAAGATGTCCCCCACGAACCTCGCCATCGGCGCGTCCGGGTAGGATGCGCGCCGCGGTCGCCGCCCCGAGCCTGCGTGGCGGTCTTCACCGTGATTTGTCCGCGACACCGGGGCGATGCCGCAGGCGGATCGGACCCCGGAGGAGGAAAAATGCCCTCCATGATGAGCGAGCTCAGACAGAGAGCTAGGATGGTGTGGCACGCTACCAGGACCTCGTTCCGGAAACTCTGGGGCAAGAGCGATTATCGGCGGTGGGCGGATTACCATTCCTTGTCGCCCGACTGGGATCGCGGACCGAACAGATCGCGCGGCTGATCCGTCCGGCGCCTCGGTGCTCGAGTTCGGCGCTGGAAGGATGGTGCTCAAGAAGCATCTGGCCGCGGGATGCACATATACCCCTTCCGACCTAGTGGCCAGAGCGGATGGGATGATAGCGTGTGACCTCAACGCACCGGAACTGCCAGTATTCTCGCCCCACGACTTCGCTGTTTTCAGCGGGGTTCTCGAATATATTAATAGTGTACAATCAGTCATTTCACACATCGGTCAGTCCGTGGAGACGATCATCGCTTCCTACGTCGTCCGCGAGTGCGTCTCCGAAAGACTGACCAGGCGCTCGATGGGGTGGGTCAACAGCTTTACTTCGGAAGAAATTGAAGAGATCTTCTCTCGGGCCGGCTTTCGCCGCGACTACGTTGAGAATTGGGGCGACCAGAAGCTTTTTCGTTTCGTCAGGGAGCGGCCCCGGGGTTGAGCGGCGCCGTATGGCCCCGGGTGGGGTCTCACAACGATTCGCGACAAGATGGGCCATTGACCATCGGTCGCTTTCCCGGTTGGATCGGAGGGTGAAATCTATGTGAACTGCGACGAGTTTCGCAGGGTGCCAGGCTTAGGCAAGGCGCGAATCATAACGTCAAAATCGATTGTTCTGTTGTACAAGCTTGAAGAGGACGCCACTCCCGTCGAGCGAGCGCGGCCCTATAACGCGTATCTGTCTGCGATCAGAGCAAACGACCCGGACGGAGTTGACGTTCTAATCGACAAACGGGACGCACTTCGGCTCTCAGAACGTAGCCGTTCACAGTCTGGGATTGTCGTTTGCGAATGACGGAATTATTCTACCGGTATGGCATGGACGCCTCCGATACCAGAACCGTTATGGAACACGGCGTCGCCTGAACTCCAGGCGGCGATCCTCGCGCTCGTTGCGGTCTACGAACAGCGCATTGCCCAACTTGAAGCGCGCGTCAATGATCTTGAGAACCGGCTCAAACTCAACTCCACCAACTCGTCCAAGCCCCCGTCCTCTGATCCGATCGGGCTGAAGCGTCAGCCTCCAGCTCCATCTACTGGAAGGAAACGCGGCGGGCAACCAGGACATCGCAAGGCTCACCGCGCTTTGGTACCGCCCGAGAAGATTCGCGAGACGATCCACTGTAAACCGATTGCTTGCCGCCGATGCGGTGAGGAGCTCGCTGGCGACGACCCCGAACCCTTGGTTCATCAAGTCGCTGAATTGCCCAAGATCGAACCGATCGTCGATGAGTATCGGCTCCATCGCCTGACCTGCTCTGGCTGCGGCGAGACGACCTGCGGCGCGTTGCCGCAGGGTATCCCTACTGGATGCTTCGGCCCTTACCTCCAAGCCGTGCTGGATATGCTCGCGGGGGCCTATCGCCTCAGCAAGCGACAGATCCAGCAGTTGGTAAGCGACCTGTTTACCCTTTCGATCTCCACCGGGATGGTCTCCAAGCTGGAACGGCACTCGGCGAGCGCCCTTGAAGCTCCTTACAACGAATTCGCGACGTCGGTGCATCGGTCCGAGGTAGTCAATATCGACGAGACGTCCTGGCGCGAGAATCGCCTCAAGGCTTGGTTGTGGGCCACGGTGACCAGCTTGTGCACAGTCTTCACAATCGCCAAGAGCCGTAGCGGCGAAATCGCCGCGGCTCTGTTGGGGAGCAAAGAGGACCAGGTAGTCGGCAGCGACCGATTCAGCGCGTATGAGTGGATTAAGGCATCCTGCCGACAAGTCTGCTGGGCTCATCTCCGCCGAGACTTTCAGGCAATGATCGACCGGGGTGGCAACGGTGAGACAATTGGAAAGCGGCTGCTTTCGTTGTCGAACCGGTTGTTCCGCCACTGGCACAGAGTACGCGATGGAACGCTGCCTTGGAGTGCGTTTCAAAAGCGGATGCGCAGCTTGCGGCGCGAGGTGAAGCAAACCCTTCAGGAAGGGTCGAGGTGCCCGTGCGCGAAGACGGCGGCGACGTGCTTCGAGCTTCTCAAGGTCGAGGAAGGTCTTTGGAGCTTCGCATGCGTCGAGGGAATCGCGCCGACGAACAACACGGTCGCACGAGCGTTGCGCCATGCAGTGATCTGGAGGCGTATAAGCGGCGGGACCGATAGTGTGCATGGCAGCCGATTCGTGGAGCGAATGCTGACTGTGGTGGCAACCTGTCGGCAACAGCGCCGTAACGTTTTGGATTACCTTACCTCGTGCTTTGAAGGCCATCGCCGTGGCCAAGCGCTGCCTTCCCTCTTGCCGGTTCCTAGCAAGCGACCTAGACTCGCTTGATTCCGCCTCTCCCACCCCGTGAACGGCTACCTTTCCATCTATGACATCAGCCGCAACTTGGCCCATCAAGGAAATTCTCTCAGTCCCGTTGCCGTGGCGCATGTCCTCAAGAACGAAGGATTCGCTCGCCTGCCTCGTCGGGTCGATGACGAACGTCCCGCCGGCTCGCGGCCGACCATTGCCGATGTCGCCGATGTCCGGCAGCTCGATTTGAGTCCGACGTCGTTTCGGACCAAATTCGGCGGCTTGTTCCTCTGAAATGTGGCAAGTCAGAATTGGTAATTCTAACTCTTTTTGCCATGCAGACTTCCTGTGGGGGAGTTGGTTTTCTCCCCAAATCCTTCCAGGAGGTCGTTCTGATGACTCGCGCTGCCAAGCCCAAGAAACGGTCGGCAAAGTCGCTACAATCGGTTCACAATCCCCGTGGAGTGATCAGTTCCCGTGTGCAGATGGCCAGACCGGAGCGCTTCGGCATTGTTGCCGTCGATTGCGCCAAGGCTCGATCCAAATGGATGCTCACCGATTTCTTCGGCCGGGTTCTCATGCCGCCGACCGAGGTTGAGCACACTCGACCATGCTTCACGTCCATGATCGAAAACCTGCGCGCCACTCTGGAGCAGGCCGGGATCCGCGACCAGATCGTAGTCATCGAGCGGACGGGACGGTACCATCGGCCGATCCAACGCGCCTTCACCAAGGCAGGCTTTGAAGTCCGGATCATCCATCCGCTGACGACCAAGCAACACCGACAATCGGCCAACCCCGGCAACAAGACAGACGACACCGATCTGGCTGCCATCTACCGTGGAGGCGTCAATGGCTTCGGCTTGCTCGAACCGCCGCCTGATCCGATGTCGGTCCGTCTGCAACTGCTGGCGCGGCACCGCCGTGACCAGGTTGAGAAAGCCGTGGCGGTGCGCTGCCAGATCCATGAGCATCTTCATGCGATTATGCCAGGATATAGCCGCTGTTTCGAGGACATCTACGATTCGCAGATCCCACTGTGGGTCGCCAGGCACGTCGGCTCCGCCGCAGCAATCCTTCGTACCGGGCTGTCCGGGCTGATCGAGCAACTTCGTCAGGCCGGCATCCGCATTCACCTCCCCACCTTGGAGAAGACTGTGGCCTGGGCTCGCTTGGCGCCCGGCGCTGAGGATGAATCCAGCCTCCATCTGCGAATGTTGACCGAACTTGACGACGATCGGCTGGCTAAGGTCCGGGGCGTACGGGTGATCGACGTGGAGTTGGCGGCCTTGCTGGTGCAAACGCCATACGTCCTGCTTTTGGGGATCCCAGGGATCGGCGTGGTGTCGGCCGCCGAATTCGCCGGCGAAATGGGGCTCATCGACCGCTACCCTACGTGCCGCGCCATTACCGGCCGAGCTGGGCTGTTCCCGTCGCGCTATCAGAGCGATGAGGTGGACTACCCAAATGGCAAGCTCGTCCGCTGCGCCAACCGCCGCCTGCGTCGGGCGATCATGATGATCGCGGACAACCTGGTGAAGTGCAACGACCATTTCCGCGTGCTTGCCACGGGCTGGAAGCTTCAAGGGAGAGATCCCCGCGCGATCCGCGTTCAGGTAGCCGGTCGGTTCAGCCGGATCGCCTACCAGATGGTGGCCGGCCGCAAGGCATATCGCCACCCCTGCTCTCAGCGAAAGGACTATGTGCTTAAGAAATTGATCGACTTTCATACTCAACACGAAACGGGCAGTGATCGACTGATGCGCGATCTCGATGCTGCGGTGGCCCAACTCCCTCGTTCCGAACATCGCGAGGAAGCGGTCCCGCTGGCTGAAGAACTCGACCGGGTCCTGAACAAGCGGGGAAAGGGACCGCGGCCGCTCGGTCAAATTCTCCCCGTGGTCTTGGCCAAACTGGGGGTGAAACCGGTAAGATCACCTGAGTCAGGGGAAGCAATCGTCACCCAGTCGTCCGACTGAAGGGACCGAACAACGTCGTTATTTCCTCTGAGGCGCAAAGCCGTAGAGAAGCGTGGCGCTCTGTCGGACCACAAACGTCGGATACGGCTGTGTGGGGTCGCTCCCCTGATATTTCAGAATGGCGAGACGTGGTCCTTGAATCGACAGAGGTGGCCCCGGATGGCTGGTGACCGCCGTGTTTATATGTGAACAAATCGCCACGTTGGCGAGATAGGGAACGTCCGTACATAACTTGGAAAACCGCCCGCGACCGATTCGCCCCATGGCCGTCTTCCTGCCGATGCTGGCTTCGATCCCTTTGGACCGAATCCTCCACGGCGCCGGTTTTCCCGGCTCGCAGATGATTCCGGCTGGCTGTGCGATGCGGTCGCTCTTGGCTTTGAAGCTCTTCGGGACCGCACGCCACTCTCACGTCATGAGCTTGGTCTTGGACCAGGGACTGGCCCTCTTCGCGGGCTTGAACGTCATCCCTGAACGATCCTACTTGACCGAGTACAGTTGCCGGATCGCTCCGACCTGCTATCCGGAATTGATGCGACGGTGGTTCGACGCCGTCAGCCGGCTCGGTCTGCCCCGCGGGCGGTCCTTCAACCTCGATTTCCACACGATCCCGTTCCATGGCGAGGACGCCCTGATGGAGAAGCACTATATCTCCAAGCGGAGCCGACGACAGAAGGGCATCTTGGCCTTCCTGGCGCAGGATGCCGCGACTCGCGTCTTCTGCTATGCCAACGGAGAACTGCGCAAGGGCGACCAGAACGACGAGGTCCTTCGTTTCGCCCGGTTCTGGAAAGAACGAACAGGGCATTATCCCCAAGAACTGATCTTCGATTCCAAGTTGACGACCTACGCCAACCTCAATGAGCTCAACCAATTGGGAATCCAGTTCATCACCCTGCGCCGTCGGTCCAAGGGATTGATGCGGGAGATCGACCAGACATCGACTTCCGCATGGCGTCGGATCGAGCTGAAGGGAGTCTCGCGGCAGTACGCGAATCCGCGAATCCTCGATCGGCAGATCACTTTGGCCGAGTACGAAGGCTCGTTGCGTCAGGTGACCGTCGCCGATTTGGGTCACGAGGAACCGACGATCCTGTTGACCAACCAAATGACGCCGATCGCGGCCAGGTTGATCGAACGTTACGCCCGGCGGATGATCATCGAGAACAGCATTGAGGATAGTATCGACTTCTTTCACATGGACGCTCTGAGCTCGGCGGTGGCGATGAAGGTCGATTGCGACCTGTAGCTGACGCTGATGGCCAGCAGCCTGTACCGCCTGCTGGCCGGGCGGATCGGCCGCGGCTACGAACAAGCCAAGTCTCGACATCTCTTCCGCGACTTCGTGGATGCGACCGCCGCAGTGACGATCGGAGAGTCGGAGGTTGTCATCCGCGACCAGAAGCGTGCTCACAACCCGCTGCTCGTCGCGGCGGGCTTCGACCGAACCGAGACGGTCATCCCGTGGCTGGGAGGCAAGCGGCTGCGACTCGTCTTCGGGTAGACTCATGCCGTTGCTCATGGGAGCGTGGTGTTAAGTCGAAAACTAACAGCAGCCAAAATCAAACATTGATCAGCGTATCGGCGGTTTGTTAGCCCTTTTTTTCTGCATGGGAATCCAGGCTAGTGCGCAGCGAACGGCAGACTGGGAGCGAACCCCTTTCGGGGTATATCGAAGGCGGCTAAAAAGGCCGACCCTCGCTGCCGCCGCGCGATGGCGGAAGACGAATTGATGCGCCTGCTCGACGTCAGCGCGCCGCCGCCCTCTGCTGGAAACTCTCACCGCCCGAAAGGGGAAGCGAATCGGTGAACGTTACGCGAGTGTCCGGCCCGAAGTTCGTGAGCGACTCGCAGCGGTCGGCCGAGAGCAGGTTCTGGTCTACAAGACGCTTGTGTTGAAGGCGCTCAGAAAGTACGAGCTGGCGACCCTGAGCGTTGCACAGCTCCGGCTCGATGCTCAGCTGCCAAGGTGTATATTGACCCTAACCTCTTGGACATACCCGGCGCTCTCGATGCCTTGCCGATCCTCCAGCTCGATGCGGGACCAGAGGTCTGACAAGAGCGAGCCCGAGCCAAGGCGACAGGCACGTACAACGACCGCGCCGTTGCACCGCTCGTTGCACTTCCCGGCGACGCGCAGCGAATCGGAGCTCAGAGCTGACAAGGTGAACGCCATCAGGTGGAAATGAGCGCATAAGCGGGACCCACCCCAGCCACATTCGGTATGGTGAACGTTCCTACATGGATCGATCACCAGCACGGAGGCTGAGAACGTGGTTACCGTGGATGATTATGGCGCGATTCGGCGAGCCTTGCGCGATGGTTTGTCCATCCGGCAGATCGCCCGACAGTTTGGACACTCGCGAAGGACCGTACGGCACGCTCTCGTGCATGCGAACCCCCATCCCGAACCGTTGGCAAGGAACCGTTGGGCCTCCCAGGCTTGGGCCTTTCCGGGCGGTCATCGACCAGATCTTGGTCGACGACGAAATTGCTCCGCCCAAGCGACGGCACACCGCTGCTCAGGTCATCCGACGCCACCGCGACGCACTGGGCTACCGCGGCGGCTTCGCTCAGGTGCAACGCTATCTGCGTAAGCACCGACGTCGGCATAAGAAAACGTTCGTGCCGTTGGGACATCTTCCGGAACGCCGAGCAGATGTGCTTGACGGGCCGGCCGGCCAGACGGAGACTGATGGCGCTCGGGCGCAACGCGAGTTCGTCGTTTATGGTGTCCTCCACGATGCGGCCGCTGGTGCGTTCCCGCGGGGGACAACTTAGACATAGGAGGCGGCCGAGTCAGGGACATCAGCTGCAGGCGGGTGCATCGGTGCCGCCACCGATCTCCACGATGAGATGGCAGTCCAGAGAGCGCGAAGCTCCACGATGACTTGGCCGAAAGAACTCAGCGATGACATGTCGGTTCGCAAAAAGGCTTTTGCCTTCAAGGAGTGGCAGCCCGTTGGGAGGCATATAACAACGCATGCGCATTGTAATCCTTCAGTATGGAGATTACGGGGAGGCGTACCGTCGATTGCAGACCGGCGGCCCTGAGACCTACCGCCAGCAACGCCACAGCGTGAATTTTGTCGCATCGCTCGCGCCGAACCACGAAGTCACAACAGTGGCCATTTGCGATCGTCCTCACGATGAAGAAGTGGCGCCGGGCTTGCGGTCGATAGGTATTCCACACGACCTGGTTTGGGATAACAGCCGACTTTGGCCTTTGCTTGATCGATGCGCCCCGGAGGCCTTCATCTGCCGCACTCCGAGTCGGGTCGCCTTGGCATGGGCGGCGAAGAATCGAGTTCCCACTCTGCCCGCCTTCGCCGATATATTTACTAACGTGGGGTTGCGGAACCGTCTGAGGAACTGGAGGCTGCGCCGCGTCATTCGTCGTTGCGTCAAACCATGCGTCGCGAACCACAGCCTCTCGGCGTCATGTTCTCTCACTTGCATCGGACTTTCACCCGACCAGATCGTACCCTGGGAATGGCAGCGGATGAAGCCGATGGACGAAGCCAAGGATGCTCCACGGCCGGGTCGGCCGTTCCGATTGTTTTTCGCCGGAGCGCTCAGCGAATCAAAAGGCGTCGGCGACTGCATCGAGGCTGTCGCGATCGCGAACGCAGCGCACGCTGAAGTCGAACTCATGCTGGCGGGGCCTGGGGACATCGACAATTGGACCGCTTTTGCTCGACGGCACGGTGTCGAGGCGTCCATCCGTCTCCTAGGCGTGATCGCCGCAGAACGAGTACTCACGGAGATGCGGGACAGCGACGCGGTGGTCGTACCGTCTCGACACGACTACCAGGAGGGCCTTCCGAATACAATATCCGAAGCATTTGCATCGCGTAGCCCCCTGATCGCTTCGGATCATCCTGCATTCGTCGAGCGTCTTCGGCCTGAAGTGGATTCATTGCGATTCAAGGCTGGTTATCCACGGGGACTTGCCGAACAGGTCGAGCGACTCATTCACGAACCCGGACTTTACGCTCGGCTGTCACGGGCGAGCGCCTCGGCGTTATCGCGCTTGTACTTCGGGATTGAATGGAGCGATCTTATCGCCCGCTTTATTGAAGATCCTCTGAGTACTGGCGATTGGGTCAAACGCTATTCATTGGCCGCCCAGCCGAATCGACATGGCGGGACCAACTCTTGACCGGCGATCGCCTTAACGGCCTTGGACGTGCTGTTGGCTGATCAGAACGTCGGCTAACGCTCCGGCTCGCCGGCTAAGTCTTCCTCAAGGATCTGTGCGGCGCTCTGCATCAGGCTGAGATTGCGCCTGCCGGCGCTCCTTGCTCGGCCAGGCGGGCAGCCACTGCGGGGCGGGATCGGGCCATCACCTTCGGCTGGACGCGTGTCCAAAACATCGAGGTGTCTGCCGGGTCCCCTCGCGCCCGGTCGTTATGGTATGATCCACCACCGGGGCGCCATGTGACCCGACGGGACCGGAATCGTAGACCACGTCGGATCTTGTATTGGGAGCAGAGGCAACATGAACAGCACTCTTATCCCGGTGCGCAATCTGTTGGATCGCATCCGAATCCGCCCGTCCGTCAACGAGCGTCTCCATTACTGGGTCTATGGCCCCCGGTTTCGCCGGTGGTGCCGGGATCATCAGTGCGAGGTGGTGGCCCGGCCGCGGGAATTGTATCGCTTCCTGTTGGATCGCGAGGGCCTGGACGGTCCGATCGATTATCTCGAGTTCGGGGTCAGCCGGGGGGGATCGATCCGATGGTGGGTCGAAGCCAACCGCCACCGCGAGTCCACGTTCGTGGGCTTCGACACCTTCGAGGGACTGCCGGAGGCCTGGGCGACCTGGCCCCAGGGAACATTCTCGACCAACGGCGAGATTCCCTCGATTCCCGACGAGCGGTGCCAATTCGTCAAAGGTCTGTTCCAGGAGACCCTGCCAGACTGGCGCATCGGCCGTGAATTCCCCCGACGCACCGTCCTGCACCTTGATGCCGATCTCTACATGTCGACGCTGGTGGTCCTGACCCAGCTCCTGCCGAGGCTGAAGCCCGGTTCCATCCTGATCTTCGATGAATTCGATGACCCTCTGGGTGAATACCGGGCGTTCCACGACGCGACGGCCGCCTATATGCGCGAGTTCGTGCCGCTGTGCCGCACTGCGTCGTGGGTGCAGGTGGCCATGAGGGCCCGCTGAGGCTGTCAGCACGGCTTTCGAGGCGCAGCAGATCCAGTGGGTCAAGAGCCATCCTTTGCGCCTTATCTTCGCAGTCCACGCCGGTCGTGCCGCTCCCCATGAAGAGGTCGAGGATTGTATGGCAACCTTCGGGGAGCCAGCCAATGCACCATTCCATCACCGCTTCTGGTTTTTGAGTCGGATGAAGAAGGCGGATCGGTTGCTACGGCCGAAACAATGCGAAGTAGCGGCATTATTTCATGCGCAATCCCCGCAATTCAGAGTTGCGTTTACAATCGTCTGTTTTAATATTTGATTCATAATCTCTACCATACTTAGAGGTTATACAGGGAGCGGCACCCACCGCTCCCTACCCGCTTAGTACGGCATGAATGTTCACGCAAGAATTAAATGCTTGTATTTGAAAGAACGTAGCCGTTCACAGTCTGGGATTGTCGTTTGCGAATGACGGAATTATTCTACCGGTATGGCATGGACGCCTCCGATACCAGAACCGTTATGGAACACGGCGTCGCCTGAACTCCAGGCGGCGATCCTCGCGCTCGTTGCGGTCTACGAACAGCGCATTGCCCAACTTGAAGCGCGCGTCAATGATCTTGAGAACCGGCTCAAACTCAACTCCACCAACTCGTCCAAGCCCCCGTCCTCTGATCCGATCGGGCTGAAGCGTCAGCCTCCAGCTCCATCTACTGGAAGGAAACGCGGCGGGCAACCAGGACATCGCAAGGCTCACCGCGCTTTGGTACCGCCCGAGAAGATTCGCGAGACGATCCACTGTAAACCGATTGCTTGCCGCCGATGCGGTGAGGAGCTCGCTGGCGACGACCCCGAACCCTTGGTTCATCAAGTCGCTGAACCTGGGACTGATCACAGAAACGGTGCCATTTTTGATCATCAGCGGAGGGCCACCATCGGCGTCGAATTTTTTGTCTAGTTATCCGAGAGTCGCGCAAAGATTGTCTTGTTCCTCGTCTCGTTCCGACGACTGCGATAGGCTGGCGGCACCGTTTTTTTCGTGGTTTGATGGTACCTGGCGAATACAGCGGTTTAAGTCTTCTCCTCCTCGATGAGCTGGATTATTTGCCCATCGACAAGCGCGGGGCCGATTTGTTGTTCCAGGTTGTCGCCGCCCGTAATGAAGTTGGATCGATCGTGATCACTACGAATCGACCCTTCCGGGAATGGGGCAAACTCTTTGATGTGGACAACACCCTGGCAACAGCCTTGATCGACCGGCTGATGCATCACGGGGAGGGAATCGTTATTCAAGGAGCCAGTTTCCGCATGAAAGACAAAGAGCCCGATTCGACCGATGAGTGAGCGAAGCACAGTACGTCAACGTCTACATCGGGTGTTCGGTGCGAAGTGAGTTGGATTTGGCGTGAGGGACAGGGAACGTCCAGCCCACCCTCGAGCGAGCCCGGCCATCGTGCTGGGACGTTCGAGCGGCCGGTTCCTTGAAGAGCGGGCTCGCGTTGACCCCAGGCTCTGATCCAGAATCCGCGAGCAGCTTCCTGGGGGAGGCTTCGTCTTGGCGGTCTGGTCATCCTGTTTGTGGCCCGTGGCGGTCCGCGGCGAGGAATCAGCGGTGGCCCTGTCTACCACGCCGGACTTAACAAGCTCGAACGCCTGGCCGGCCCGTCCGTGCCACGCTCGGTTACGCCATATTCCTGGCTCGATCAGACTCCGCGTCGTTTGCAGCGTGCCGAGCGGCGTTGGAGTATGCGCCAGCGCCGAAGCAACCACTATCTTCACATCATCTGGCAGTCTCTATCTGCTCAAAACCGGCCCGGATTCCGTGCTCGGTCCCAACTTCCGGTGAGCCGCAAAATGTGATGAAAGATCGTAATGTAAGCTCGTCACGCAGATGCCCTCAGCAACCCCGACTACTTCCCCTGTCACAAGCCGTCGTGCTCACCCTGACGTTCAGATCATCGCCGAGAAGTTCGCCGTTTAAGAGCTGGTGCTCGATGAGCGGACTCGTCGGCTCTCGGCCGCGGACAAAGCGCCGAACGCTGTAGTAGGCGCCTTTGAAGCTGTGCTCGGTGATCATGTCCTCGTAAATGCGTTGGGCGCTCAGCCCGAGATCGCACCTGGCTTGAATCACCTCACGCCACGGCTCGCACTCGCTCCTGCAACCGCGGGGTAAGCGTCCGAGATTTCCAGGGCGTCGCGCGGCAGCGTTGGGTGCGCAGCGAGATGAGAGAGCAGTGAGGCGAGGCGTCGTCGCCTCACCCGGTTTCACTTCGGCCAGGACCTTTGCGCCGGCGCTGATCCCGACGTTGTGCCTTCTGTCGGGATTCCTCAAGCCGATACGTCAGGATGTGCTCGGGATGCGCCAGCGCCCAACGATCCGGCAGCAAGCCGGCCAAGAACTCCGGACTCGCGTCGACCGCGAGCTGCAGGATCACGTCATGCAAGTAGGCCCAAGGTTCAAGCCGATGGCGCTTCGCTCCTGCAAGGATCGTGCACAGCACGGCCGCTCGCGGCCCGGCCTCGACACTCCCGAGGAACATCCAATTCTTGCGCCCGATTGCCTGATCCCGAACCCGACGCTCCGACATGTTATTGTCGATCGTCAGCCGGCCGTCTTCCGTGTACCGGCACAACGCTTGCCATTGGTTGGACGCGTAAGTCACCGCTTGCGCCAGCGCCGACTTGGGCAACAACTTCGATGACAAGCGATCCAATTCCTCGCGGAGCCGCTCCAAGATCGGCACTGCTTCCGTCTGGCGCATTGCACGTCGCGCATCGTCATCAAGTGGCCGAACCCGATCCTCGACTTTGTAGAGCCGCCAGATCATCTGCAAAACCAGCGAAGCTTCCGCGGGAGCCGACAATCGTGCATCGAAGAACTTCCGACGCGCATGTGCCCAGCACGCGACTTCGCGAATCTTGCCGTCGGACCCCGCATAAATGGCGTCGTACCCGCTGAAGGCGTCGGCCTGTAAGTATCCCGTGAAGTTCGCCAGGAACCGGGCGGGTCCGTCGCGCTTGCGATCCTCCGTGAAGTCGTACACGTCATAGGGGATCGTCGTGGGACCGATGTAAACCCAGAACCGCCCCTTGCGGCTGCCTGGCTGATCGCCGCCCAAGACTGTCACGTGCGTGTCGTCAGTCCAGATCACCGGTGCCGACTGCACCAAGTCCTTCTGAAACTCGTAGAGCGGCTTCAGCAAGTCAGCGACATTGCGGACCCAGTCGCAAAGGGTGCTGCGGGGCAAATGCAGACCATAACGGCTCGAGATGTCTTCGAACCGATACAGCGGCATGTGTTCCGCGAATTTGGAGACGACCACCTCGGCAAGTACGCCCGCACCGGCAATACAGCCACTCACAGGACGCGCGGGAACCTCAGGAGCCACGACTCCATCACGGCAGCGGGAGCAAGCATACTTGGGGAGCACATGGACCTGGAGCTCAAAGCGGGCGGGGATGAACTCCAGCACGCGTGCCTCATCCTCGCCGATGCGTGCCTTGGCTTCTCCGCAATGCGTGCAGACCTTCTCGGCCTCGGGTATGTCGTGCTCGATGCGGACTTGAGGTAGTCGATCATAATCCGGCTTGCGTGAACGGCGCTGTCGAGGCGCAGCGCCTGGGTCGCCGGCCGGCGGCTCGGGCAAGGGCGTGGTGATGGTCTCGATCAGGTCGAGCTCAAAGAGATGTCCTTGTCCCGGGGCTTCCACCAACCGTTCCCGTCGCGGGCCAAAGACGTAGCGGCGGTAGAGCTCCAGCTGATGACGCAGCCCTTGGACGGTTAGCTCGTGCTCTTGGAGAACCTGATCGTGCAGCTTCGCGGCTTGATCAAGCGCCGCTTGGAGGTCGTCAACCTGCTGGGTGAATCGTTGCAGCAGGTCATGACATTCGCGAGGATCAGTCGGCCACGACTCTGGATGAATCATGGCCTGGATTATAGCGCGAACATGCGATCTTACAAGGGGGCACCGATCGATTTTTCGGCTTCCAACGTCGGACGCTCATACCGTTTGCATTGCCGAACAGATCTCAAGTCGATGCCGGAGAGGATCAGTGCCAGTTGGGTCGGGGTCATTTCGATCGATACTGCATCGCGCGGGGCTACGGGAATCTGGAACGAGCCTGGTGTTTCGAGTCGTTTGTACCAGATGGCCAGTCCGTCGCGGTCCCAGTAGAGGATCTTGAGGCGATCGCGGCGTCGGTTCACGAACAAGAAAAGATGGCCGGACGTCGGATCCTGCGAAAAGGCTGCGATCACCAAACCGGAAAGGGCGTCGAAACCTTTGCGAAGATCGGTCGGTGGAGCGTGGAGGAACACCCGCACGAGGTGGGGAAGGTTTATCATCGCGAACCTCCGGAGTTGGTCCTGGCTTCAGCGATCGCGCGGACGAGGTGACAGGCCAGTCGGGCGTTCGCGGTTGGGATCCGAAGGCGGACTCCATTTGGTAGGTCGGCCTCGATTGGCATTGGCGCGTCGGACGGGCGCTCGACAACGCGCACGGTAACGGGGAGGAAAGCCGATGGGGCGGGCAATCCCGGGCGACGATCTGCGAGGTCTATAAGCCGGTGTCGGCGTTTCCAAGCGTGAAACGACGCGACGGAAAGACGCTCTTGGGTACAGAACTGCGCGATACTCAGACCGCTTTCCACCTGGCGGTGGATGCGATCGCGCCAGAGCGTATGGAGCTTTGGGTCAGCGATTCTCGGCACGGTTTCGGCTCCTGAGAAGTGACGGGTTGGTCCGCTTCTCAGGCTACCCGACGCCGCAAGAATGGTTATCTCGGACGCTTACACCGCGGGGGTGCCCGACTCTCTCCGGGACCAAAGAGGACGGTGACAGCTCGGTGTTTGTCCGTGGCTCAGGAGGGACCGAGCCGGTGGGTGCAACGGAGGTATGCCAGATTCGACGCGTGGAACGCGCGGAGTTGCATACTGATGACGCGCCCCGATCAGTGAACCGCGGCACGGCCTGCCAGGAGGCTCAGTATCGGCAAGACGTACACGACCGCGAAGACGATGCCCAGACTCCAGCCCAACCACCGCTTCTCCGGGTGGTCGACCCAGTAGCAAAGGAGCCGAGAGAAGACCAGGGTCTGGAGCACAACCTCCGGCAACCCTTTGAGCTGCACCCACAGCGGGATCTTCGTGTAGATCAATCCCTCGAGAGACCCCGGCACGGCGCCTGGCGTGCCGAGGATGCCAAAGACCAGAAGCACCAGCCAGAGCCGTAGCCAGCCCCACCGGGTTGCAAAGAACGTCTCGCGCAGCAGAAAGAGCAACGAGGCGAAAAGAAACCCCCGGATCGGCTGGAGCAGCGGGCCGGCCATGACCATCGGATCGCTGGTCGGCCGCATGATGAACCGCAGATCCGTCTCGGTGAACAGGCTCGCATAGTCGAAAACGAACAAGGCCAGCACGCCGAACACGAAATACGTGATTGTGTGGGTCACGATCGTCTTGACGACCAGCGAGCGGAAGCTGGGCAGCACCCTTGGCCCGTCGCCGGTTGCCTGCTGTTCCATCGCGAATGCCCTTGCTCACTCTCGCCGCGCCGGAGTGGCAAACTGCCCTGGTGCGCCAGCGCCCACCAGTTACGTCATGATCCTATTCGATTGCCGTCGATCATTATTTGTCCGGGGGCCCAGGACAACGATGCCGCACACCGGCTACGTCCCGGACTACGTCGGATCACGCAGCCGCTGCCCGACATCCGCCGGGCAGCGGGGTGCCAAAATCACTGAATCTTGGAAACTCCATTCGACTGGTTCAGTGATTCCTGCTGTTGAACCAGGTCCTGATCGGTCACCAGCGTCGATTGCCGTGCGTGGGCCGGCCGCGGCTGGGCTCGGCAAGTGTCCTCACGACCGGTGATCACGGCTTGGGGGTGGTGACCGTCAGCTCGACGGGCCCGTCGTTTGTGATCTTGGCTCCGCCATGCGGGACAAGCATCGAGACATGGTGACCGGCCTTGAGTGTATGCTTCACAATCAGGGGATGGGTGTTGAACCCGATCGTATAATCGCCCTCCTTGTCAGATTTGTTCTGGACCTCGTCCTTGTCACCTTGGTGCAGCTCGAGCGACTTTCCCGGGTGCAACGCGTGGTGTGGCATGATCGGCTCCCTGAGAAGTGTGAGCCCGGCTTCGTCCGACCCCATCGCGGAGCCGCGACAGAACCGGTCAGGAACAACGTACGAGGGGTAGGAACCGGCGTCAACAGAATAAGCAGACCGTCCGGAAGTCCTGATCCCGGCGCAACGCGGAATGAAACGGCGGCCCTACCCGGCTGGCGGAAATCAGTCGAGCGTCTTCTTGGAACAATGCGGAATTACTTGCCCCGAAACGAAAAACTGCTCAGGCCGAATGTCCAAAGAACCTGGTTCCACCGGGAAGCACGGGCTGATCGATGATATACTGGTGACGGCATCATTTCATGAGACGCGTCTTTCTGAACAGAAGACGTACACGGTGTTTAATGTGGTCCACTTGTATTAGACACACAGCACTCCTCACGTCTCTTTTTGGAGGCGATCCAGTTCGCATTGAGCGTGTCGAAGCTCATGCTCAAGCCGTTTTCGGTCGGTGATATCGGTGAATGAGGCCATCACGGCGTAGGGAGAGCTCTCCTTTTCTCGAAATAATGCGTGTGAGTTGATGGCGATCCATGTCAGGGTGCCATCCGGTTTGTGGACGCCCATGACAACGTCGCGGCAAGAATTGCCCGTGCGCAGAGTGACGATCGCGGGGAACTCGTCCTCCGGGAAGGGGGAGCCGTCGTCGCGGATCGCACACCAGCGCGGATCGCGCGCCGAGCGCCCGATGATCTGCTCGGACGCGAGTCCGAGGATTTGTTCGGCGCTGGCATTGCAGTCCCAGATGTTCCCGTCGGCGGCGAGCAGTATGATCCCTTCCTTCATCGCCGTGATGATGGAGCGATAGCGTGCTTCGCTCTCCCGCAATACCCCCTCCGCGTGCTTCTGGTCGGTGATGTCACGGAACACGACAACGCCACCCTGCAGCTCTCCGTCATCGTCCTTGAGCGGCCGCCCGTTCACGCTGATAACAATACCCTCAGGCAAGTTCGCATTTCGCATGAATAGTTCAACACCGTCTGCCTCTTCCCCTCGGATGGCCCGTACCAAAGGCAAGGCCTCGGTCGCACAGGGAGTGACTCCGTCGGGCAGGAAGATACCATAGCGCTCGGTCCACTGCTCAGGAGGTGCATCGGTCGCACCGATACCGAGTGCTCGTGCTGCCCCGCGGTTGAAGAGTATGAATTTCCCATCTCGATCGGCAACACACACCCCATCGGCCATGCTTTCAAGGATCGAGTGCAAGATTCGGGTTTGCTGTCGTAACGCGTCCTCGGCTTGCCTCCGTTGCATCTCCTGCCACTGCTGCACTTGCTTGGCGAGTTCGCCGGCCGATGCGTATCGATCCGATGGCTTCTTCGACAAGGCTAGCAAGCAGGCGGCTGTCAGTGCCGGCGGAATGTCGGGGTTGAGTCGCGCCGGCGAGAGAGGTTGTTCCTCCTTCACTCTCCTCAGAACATCAACGATCTCGCACCCGGCAAACGGCGGTTGCCCGGTGAGAATTTCGTAAAGGATGGTGCCCAGACCGTAGACGTCGGTCCGAGGTCGATCAGGTCGACACGCCCCGCAGCTTGCTCAGGTGCCATGTAAGCCGGAGTACCCAAAGCCTGCCCGTGCACGGTGAGGTTGGCCTCACCTGATCCCGGCAAGTCGAAGACTACCGGAGGCGCGTTTGGCTCGTCCTGCGCGAGCTCCACCAGTTTGGCGAGCCCCCAGTCCAGAACCAACACCTCCCCGAAATCCCCCAGGACCACGTTCTGGCCCTTCAAATCGCGGTGAATGACGCCGCGGGAATGAGCGTAGGCGACGGTGTTGCAGATCGTGACGAACGCGTTCAGCAGCATGAGCAATTCGAGCGAGTCGGCCTGGCCATGTTCACGCTTTTCGTGATAGACCCGGACCGCCTCAGTGAGCGTCCGGCCTTGTATTAATCGCATGGTGTAGTACGGCTGGTCGTCGTCTGTCCGACGCGAGAGCTCGTAAACCGGTACGATCCCCGGGTGTTCGAGTTGCCCCGTGATCTGGGCTTCTCGGAGGAATCGCTCACACAGCTCCGCGCTGCCGGCGCGTTCTGGTCGCAGCTCTTTCAGTGCAACATCGCGACCGAGCTGGACGTCCCGGGCTACCCAAACGCGGCCGATGCCTCCCGTGGCGTGTAAGCGGGACAGTGTGTAGCGCTCACGAAGACCGGAAACTTGATCGATGGTCGCAACCGAATCGAGCGCACTGGTCTCGAGACGATCGGCCAGGCAACGCTGAATGTCAGCGTCTTCCAGGGCGGCCAGCGAACGTTTAACGTCATTCGAAACAGCGGCAAGAGTGGCACTCGCATTTCCGCGATATTTCTTCAACTTTCGCTCAACCAGATAATCGACATGCGCCCGATCGGTGGGCTCGATCCAGCCACGTTCGATCAGCAGGTCCGCCAGAGGCACATTCTTTCGCGTCGTCCAGAGCGTGCAGGCCTCGACGAACTGATGCGGATCGATCAGGTCTGCGTGCAGTGCCAGTGCACCAAAAAGTAGGTTGCGATCTGTATCCATAGCCCGATTTTTCCCTGATGCGGATCGTCGTGACAGCTCGGACCTGCATCGGACTCTCACGAATATCAATGACAGCCAAGTAACCGAGCAATAGAACAACGCCGTTCTCGATCATCTGACGAGCGCGACCGGACAAAGCGTTGATTCCGGTGTCTCCTTCGAATTGCACTTCTAAAAGCCGTTCAGTTCTCGGCCGTGTTTCCTGAATCGTGCCAATCTGGCAAGCGACCGTCTGCTTGATGTGTTTTGATGGCGCCCGGACAGAAAATACGCGCACTCTCTCCGAGCTTTCCCGTGGGAGTATGCACCTCCCGTAGGCGCTTGCCACGTTACGGGAACACATTGCCGTCTGGCCAGAGGGCGCCGACCGCGACCGCGAATCTGCATGCGCAAAGGGTGTGGCCGTAGCTACCGACCGCGGTGCAGGAATCAGCGCTACTGTCAGGAGCCGACTTGCCTGCGGCTGGTCGACCGGTGGCACGCAGCCCGGCGGCATGCCAAGCATCGACAGGATGCGGCCGCCAGAGCTAAACACACCCAGGCAGAGAGAGTGCGCCGCCAGCGAGCCAAGTCAGCCTCCAAGACTGTTGAAAACCCAGAAGTTACGCCCACGCGCGGTCCGGAGTTCCGGAGTTCCGGGGACACCAGACCGCGGAGTTCCGGGGACACCAGACCGAATTCTCACCGCCCGTCACGCGGAGAATCACGATCGACTGCGCCGGATCGGATCGCGCGGGCAACTCCCAACGGCTGAGTTTCCCAGACATATGAAAAACTGACTCTTAAGGTCGCGGCACGCCCCCGTCCGCCACCGTCGCTGATCGGACAGCCGCGGCGAGTTACTGCATGATGCGGTCGTAGTACGCCTTGATGACCCCGTAGCATTCGCAACTGGCGACTTCCAGCCTTTTCCGATTGAGAATACGGATGACGCCCCGATGATAGGTAATGACGCTCGCCGATTGCAGCGTCCCGGCGATTACAGTGACAGTCTGGCGGCGAACGCCGAGCATCTCGGCCAGGAACTGATGGGTCAGCACGAAGTCTTCCGTGCTCCACCCGGTCACGGCACATCAGCAGCCACCGGCACATCCGCTGTTCCGCCGAATGCAACAGGTTGCAGGCGAGCGTCTGGTTCGCATACCGCAGGGAAAAAGCGGTGTAACGCCGCATGAGCGTCTCGAGCGTCCCGCCCCGCTTCATCGCCTTCAAGAACGCGGATACTGGTATGCGCAGCCCGTCGCCGGAAATCTGCGAGATCGCCTTGGTCGGGCTGAAATCGAGGCCGTGGGCGACGGAGAGGCCGACCATGCCCTCATTGCCGACGGTTCCCGCTTCGACTTCTTTGCCGTCCTCCATGAGGACCGTCAGTGAGATCATCCCACTCGTCGGGAAGTAAACGTGGGACAAACCGCCCCGACTGTCTTCCTGGTATACCTCATCTCCGTGTGCCAGGGAGACGGACTTCTCGGATCGAACCAAGAAGTTGTACTCCTCTTTTGACAGGCGGTTCAGTAAGCGGTTCCCTATCTGGTTCGGTATGGCGGGTAGCGACATTACGCCCCTTCGTGAGCTTCAAGAGGGCGTCGGCGTTTCTTTTCCAGCCCGGCAAACTGTATGACCGCCCAAGAATTAGAAATTATATGTTGCAAATACTATGCCGCCAGCAGTCGACTGGACGGAAATGTGCTTCGCGGGATTTTCCCGACTGGAAAGCCCTGCCAAGCGCCTGTTCTGCCACCTAGCGGACCGACAACATCGAGGGTCTTCCCGTACGCTGACATATTTAATGAAAGCCACGACCTCGTAATCGACCTCGGTCCGTGCTGGTCATGCTCCTCCTGGGAACACGGGCTTTGGTGAACATTCCGAAGCCAAAGGCAGGCGGTTCGGGCTATTTGTGCGTTCGGAGGGATGGTCCCACCCGTAGAGGCTTGATGGCAAGGCAAAGATCAGAACTGGGAAGAGTTATGACCGCACCTCGCCAGCAGACTGCCGAAGCATTGCATGAGCAGTGGGAGTGGGTCCGTGTGACGCTCTCCAGCATTGGCGATGCGGTCATCACCACCGATACGAGCGGCGGCGTCACCTTCCTGAACCCCGTGGCTCAGGCCTTGACCGGCTGGACCTCAGAGGACGCAGCCGGCAGGCCGCTGGAAACCGTCTTCCAGATCGTCAATGAAGAGAGTCGCGGCACGGTCGAGAACCCGGCCACCAGGGCCTTGCGGGAAGGCGTCGTCGTCGGGCTGGCGAATCACACGCTGCTCATCGCCAAAGACGGCACGGAACGGCCCATTGACGACAGTGCCGCCCCGATCCGCAACGACAGAGGGGACGTCGCCGGGGTCGTCCTGGTGTTCCGAGACATCAGCGAACGCAGGCGGCAAGAGCAGCGTGTGCGGGATGCGCTCACCTACGCCGAAGGCATCATTGCGACAATGCGAGAACCATTCGTCGTCCTCGATAAGAACCTGCGGGTCAAGACGGCCAACCGGTCTTTTTACGAGACATTCCACGTCTCAACTGAGGAAACTGAAGGCCGCTTCCTCTACGACTTGGGCAACGGCCAGTGGAACATCCCTCGCCTGCGGACGCTTCTTGGCGGCGTCCTCTCGAACAGCCATCCGATTCATGACTTAAACCTGGAACACGACTTCCCGGCGATTGGCAAGAAGATCATGCTGCTCAACGCCAGGCGCTTCGAGTCGGTGGACAGTCAGCCGAGCCTGATCCTGCTTGCCATTGAGGACATCACCGAACGCAAGCAGGCGGAAATCGCCGTGCAGACTTCCGAAGTGCGCTATCGACGGCTGTTCCAGACCGCCAAGGACGGCATCCTTATCCTCGACGCCAACACCCTGAAAATCATCGATGCCAACCCATTCATGACGGAGTTGTTGGGCTATTCACGCGACGAGTTCCTGGGCAAGGAACTGTGGGAGATCGGTCTATTTGGAGATGAACGGGCGAGCCAAGCCGCCTCCCAAGAACTGCAAGAGAAGGGCTATATCCGCTACGACCACTTACCGCTCGAAACCAAGAACGGCGTGCGGGCCGAAGTCGAGTTCGTCAGCAACATCTATCAGGTGGACCACCGGCCCGTCGCTCAGTGCAACATCCGGGACATCAGCGAACGCAGGCTCCTGGAGAAGCAGCTAACGGAGCAGACGACAGAATTGTCGGATCTGCACCGCCGCAAGGACGAGTTCTTGGCGATGCTGTCCCACGAACTCCGAAACCCTCTTGCTCCCATCTCCAACGCCGTCCATCTACTCCGACTCCAGAAAGGCGAGAACTCCATCCAGCAACAAGCCAGATGTATCATTGAGCGTCAAGTGGCGCAATTGTCACATCTCGTTGATGACCTGCTGGAGATTTCCCGCATCACCACCGGCAGGGTTCAGCTTCGCCAGGAACGGGTCGCCGTCAGCGGCATCATCGAATGCGCGGTGGAGTCGGCTCGTCCCCTGATCGAGCAATTCAAGCATGAGCTCACCGTGTCGTTGCCGCCTCAATCGATCTGGCTGTACGCCGACGCCGCCCGGCTGGAACAAGTCGTGGTAAACCTGCTCAATAACGCCGCCAAGTACACCGACGAAGGCGGTCATATCTGGCTGTCCGTCGAACAAGAGGACCACGTCTGCGTATTGCGGGTGAGAGATACCGGCATCGGTATTGCCCCGGAACTTCTGCCCCGCATCTTCGACCTGTTCACTCAGGCGGGACGATCATTGGCCCGCTCGCAAGGCGGGTTGGGCGTCGGCCTGTGCTTGGTGCATCGGCTTGTGGAAATGCACGGGGGAACTGTCATGGCTTACAGTGCTCTGGGGCATGGCAGTGAGTTCGTCGTGCGTCTGCCGATCGTGGAGTCTCCCGCATTGCAGGAGCCGTCGTCCCCCGCAGAAACCGCCGAGCCAAGCGGACCCGCGTTGAGGTTGTTGGTCGTCGAGGACAACGTGGATGCGGCTCAGTCTTTGGCCATGCTGTTGAGGGATTCCGGCCATCAGGTTCGCATGGCTCACACCGGTCCGACGGCACTGGAAGCGGCCCTCGACTACCGACCGAACGTGGTGCTGCTGGACATCGGCTTGCCGGGGATGGATGGTTATGAGGTAGCAAAGCGAATACGTCAACAACCGGCTCTTCAAGGCATCGTGCTGGTCGCCATGACGGGGTATGGCCAGGATGCAGACCGTCAACGTTCGCAGGAAGTGGGGTTCGATCATCACCTGGTCAAGCCCGCCGATTTCGGCAGGATGCAACAAATCTTGGCGACCGCCTCGGAGAAGGCGACTTGATGCCCGCGTCGCGGAGATCATGAACAGCGTCCTTGATCGTTGGCTTGCTTCGCGAGTCGGAAATCACCTTCTGCCGACCGTAAACGGCCTGCATTTCAACACGGGTTGCCCCAGAAATGCCGGGTGGCATCGCCTGGTTCTGAAGTTGTTGTCCCCATCCTTTCGCTTGTGACGCGGCCCGGCGTGGATTAGACTGATATTCTTGAACGATTTTCGAGCGCTGGCGCATCGAGTAAGTGCGGCGGGCAAGGCGTCTCTCGCAGGTGAAGCGATGGCCGTTCCGTTCCGCTCGTTACGCAGGCGAGTTTTCGGTATTCCGCGCCGGGAGTGGTACTTTGCCTGCCGCGGCTTCCCCGAGGCAGACCCGGTCCAGTGCCAGCATCCGGAGCCGATCAGGCGCACCTTCGTCGATGGCGACCACGCCACACTCGAAGACAGCCGGCCCCAGACGCTCGCACTCTGGCTAAACGCCATCGACCCGCAATCTCGAGGCTTCGCGTTTGTAGGCGTGGCTCTCCCAAGTCAATCAAGCGTCCGTCTGCGCTGGCAAGCTGCGGCACCGTGCCGGCACGGTGGTCGAACACGCTGAGCTGGACTGCCAGTCGCTGGCCGGCCTGTCTGCGGAAGCGGCAGTCCGCATGGTAAACGCTGCCTTCCTTGGCCTGCCGTCCGACGGGAAGGAGCCCGCTTATGAGATTCTGCGCCGCCAAGTTCAAGTCCCAGTGGCATTGAGAGAGGATCTTGCAGTATGAACCGACCGCCTGGATCGGTCCGGCGCCGAGCCACCTTGCTCGTGTCTGCGGCCATTGTCATCAGCCTGTACGTAATGACTCGCGAGCCGGCACTATCCAGGACCGAGTCAGAACAGGTCGTCAACAACTTCCGGTTTAGCCGGACGCCGTTGCCCGAAGTGGCCAACCACCCGCCGTACAAGTATGTCCGCAAGGTCCACCCCAGCGTGCGGCACATCCGATCATACGTGTCCACACTCGGGGCCAGTGTGGCGATGGGCGATCTGGACGGCGACGGACGGCAAAACGACGTCGTCTGGGTCGATCCACGCACCGACCAGGTCATTTGCGGGCCCGTGCCGGGTACTGGCGCGCGTTACGAAACATTCGCACTCGACCCCGGATCATCGTTCCCCAACTGGAACCCCGCGACAATGTGCCCTCAGGGCTCCCTGATCGCCGACCTGAATGAGGACGGTCTGATGGACGTGCTCGTCGTCCATTGGGGCCGTAGCCCGATCGTTTATCTGCGCAAAACTCCGGCCGACTCGAAGACCACGCCCTCGGCCGCCGAATTCGAAGCGCAGGAATTGATCAAGGGCGGCGACCGCTGGTACTCATCAACGGCGGCTGCGGCCGACCTGGACGGCAACGGACACCTCGATCTGATCATCGGCAATTACCTCCCCGACGGCTCCCGAATGATCGATGAGAATGCCCAGGGGTCCGAAACCTTGCATGACTCGCTGGCGAGGTCCGGCAATGGCGGTGGTCTCCGATTTTTCCGGTTTGAAAGCGCGACCTCGGGCCAGCATCCGACGGTCCGCTTCGAGCAGCAGAAGGATGCGATCGCCGAGGAACTGACCCACGGCTGGAGCTATGCAATCGGGCCCGCTGATCTCGACGGTGACTTGCTGCCGGAGATTTACGTTTCCAACGACTTTGGCCCCGACCGCCTGCTGCACAATCGCTCGACCCGTGGCCACTTTCAGTTCGTTGCCTTGCACGGAGAGCGCACGATGGACACGCCCGCCTCGTGCGTGATCAACCAGGACTCTTTCAAAGGCATGGGCGTGGACTTCGGCGACATCAACGGCGATGGGCTGCTTGATATCTACGTGAGCAATCTGACGTCTGCTTGGGCCCTCACCGAGAGCCATTTCTTGTGGCTGAACACCGGCCAGACCGAGCGCATGAAAGACGGGATCGCTCCGTTCCGGCAAGTCAGCGAAGAACTGGGCCTCTCACGCAGTGGCTGGTCATGGGACTGCCGGCTGGCGGATTTGAACAACGACGGCGTCCTTGAGGCGCTTCAGGCGAATGGCTTCATCAAGGGGCAAGTCAACAAGTGGCCCGAGCTGCAAAGCCTCGGCACCAGCAACAACCAGCTCTTGAACAACCCGAAGTTCTGGCCGAACCTCCAGCCTGGCGACGACGTCAGCGGCCATGACACGTTCGCCTTCTTCGTACGGGCCAAGGACGGCCGCTATTACGACGTGGCCCCCGAGCTGAAGTTGCAGGACGGTCAGTCCATGTCCGAGGCGATGGTGACGCGCGGCATCTCCCTTGCCGACGTGGACGGCGATGGCCGGCTCGATTTCGCCCTCGCGAATCAATGGCAGCCGTCTTACTTTTACCACAATGAGAGTCCCAAACCCGGCAACTTCATGGGCCTGCACCTGTTGCTCCCTCTGGAAAGGGGAAAGCCGACGCTCGTCGAGCCGGGTATCGGTCATCCCGTCGAGGAAATTCCGGGCCGGCCGGCCTTCGGCGCCGCAGTGGCGATCCAGTTGCCGGAAGGGAGGAAGCGGGTGTCCCAGGTCGACGGCGGAAGCGGCTATGCCGGAAAACGCGCCCCGGATGTTCACCTGGGTCTCGACACGATCACCGAAGCTCCCGTACAGATTCGCTGGCGCGACCCAGACGGCAATCCACATGAGGAGACTTTTCAATTGAAGGCGGGTTGGCACACCATCCGACTCGGTTGGCCGGCAGACAGGAAGAGAGAGCTTTGATGACGACAACAGCCGACGCGATCACGACGCTCCAGTTTTACCCCAAGCGCAGCGCCATTCGTCGATATTTCGCCCTGTGGTACTTCACCATTTTGCTCATTGTCTGGAACCTCCTCGGCCATCTGTTCCTCGGCTTCGAGCAGTCACACATCCAGCCGCTTGTCGGGCTAGCGACGGCCATCAGCCTCCAGTTCCTGCTCGAGTGGATCAACGCGCGAGCCAGCGGCCGCAAGCTGCGGTTCGCCGGCTCGTGGGCGGACCTTCTCAACTTTCTGCCGCCTGCCATCATCCCGGGCCTGGCTGTCACGATGCTTCTGTTTCCCAACGATAGGCTGATGCCGGTGCTTTTCGGCGTCGGCGTCGCCATCTGCTCGAAGGTGATTTTCCGCGCACCAGTGGCTGACGGCAAAACACAGCACATCTTCAACCCGTCGAACCTTGGGATTGTCGCCACGCTGCTTTTGTTCCCCTCGATCGGAGTGGCACCCCCGTATCACTTCACGGAGAACTTGACCGGGATGTGGCACTGGGCGCTGCCGGGCTTCGTGATGGCGACGGGCATCATTGTCCATGCGCTCTTCACGGGCCGATTGACGCTCGTTCTGACGTGGCTGGTCGCGTTTGTCATCCAGGGTCAGTTCCGAAGCTGGTACTTCGGGACGTCGTGGATCGTGCCCCTGACGCCGATGACAAGTGCGGCGTTCATGGTATTTACCCTGTACATGATCCCTGACCCGGCAACGACGCCGGTCAAGCCGCTGCGCCAGGCGCTCTTCGCCATTGCCATCGCAGCGGTCTACGGCGTGCTCCTGGTAGAGCATATGGTCTACGGCTTGTTCATCGCACTGGCGATCGTCTGCGCCATGCGGGGCGCGGTTTTGTACGCCTGGGCGGCATGGCAGTCCCTTCGCGCAAATCAGCAAGGACCCGTCATGCTTCAGCCGGGGTTGGCTGGCACCGCGAAAGGAATGTCGGCGGGTTGACGCCCGCGCCGCCGCGGCCGGGGTGGCAGATCGAACGATCGCAGGGATTGTAACTCACATTCCGCGCATCAGCCCGTGACTTGCCCTGGATCTGCGCCCCTGAGCATGAGAACGCCAACTTGAGGAGGGCCAAGCCGAATCTGTTCCCGCCGACCGCGATGCGTTGACTCAAATCCACAGGCCTCGGCGGCGAAAAAGAGAACGCTCCCTGTACAACGGCGTCCAGGGCAGATTCAATGGATATTCGACACCAATTCCGATCCATGACCGCGGGTTCGTGCCCTTGATCGGCTCGTCGCCGACCGTGATTTCTATTTCATCAGATTCGCGCGGCCCGCTCAGATTCTCGCGTCATAATTCATTGCCCTGGCAGTTGCTCAATGTGCAGCGCGGCTCCCCGGCGGCAAACTGAGACTGCCGATTCCGACGAAGGATGGAGGTTTACCCGACGATGCCCAGCTTGATCACGAGTGCACTGGTTCGCACGACCAGGCAGCTCGCCGAGCGTTATATCTGGACGCATCCAAGTATTGCTGAGACGTTTCGTTGTCGGCCGACGTACCAGGATTCGTTCAAGAAGACCTGGCTTTCTCTCATGTGGGGCGGCGAGGCCGGTACACGGCGATTGCGGGAGTCGATCGCCGTAGCAATCTCTGCGGCTAATCAGTGCTTCTACTGAACGTCAGAGCATCTGCTCTTCCTGCAGGCTGCAGGATCCGACTTCGGTAGAGCACATGACCTTGTCGATGCCGTCGTGGAGGCAATCCGAGCGCCGCACGACGAGCAGGCACCCGGAGATATCCGTAAACTTAGACATCGTAACTCAAGTAAAATTAATGGGTTTGCCCCCAGGCGTCCTGCACTGGATCCAGAGCGGATCGCAGAGCGCGTCGAGCGTGCTGGTTGTAAAAGTCCCGAGAGCCTGCTCGTGGCGCTCGCGGCGCACGCGACCATCGCCTCACCCGTAAGAGACGCGGATGTCGACTGGCTCGCCTCGGCCGCGGCTCGTATCGGGGACGCGGATCTCCTGCTCGAGACGGCCGGCGTCGTGTTCGCGTTTAACACCATCAATCGCATCGCCGACGCGCGCCGGGTGCGGCTTGAATACAGCTTCCTTCGCGAGCTGAAGCCGATTCGGGGCTGGGTCGAGCGCCGGCTAGCGTCGATGACGAGTCTGGCCTATGACCTGTCTTACAAGCATCAGCCCCGTCACTCGCCGGCAGAACTGCTGGATCGGCTCGGTGTCGTGTTTGAGCGTCTGGGTGCGCCGGCTGTGCCCGACGTCTTCAACTGGTTGAGTCGATCGCCTGTGGTGCTCGAGGGGGTGCTTGAGATGATCGAAGTCAACGTCACGAGTGCCGGCGTCCGTTTCGACCTTTTGAAGGAAGCGGCGGCGATCGCCGTCGCATCCAGGGCGATGCGGGATTCCGGACTGAGCAGGGCGGTCGACCAATGCCTGTCCCAGGGATCGTTGCCCGATTCGAACACGCTCCTCTCGTGGGCTACTCCGTCAGGTGCCGCCTCCGATTCGGATCTCGTGTCGGCGTGTCGCCGATATTCGTGGCAGGTGGCAAACGCGGCCTACACGATCAGCAACGAACAGATCCGCAAGATCTCTGCGCTTGGGCTCTCAGACGCCGAACTCCTGGATCTCACACTCGCCACTGCGCTATTCTCCGCGTTGGCCATCATCGAACCGATCAGCGCGGCCGTCACGGCCCAGCCGGCGTCACCAGCCGTCGACAAGAAGACGATGCTCGAGCCAACACTTCGCGACGCCAGCACCGCATCACTCTGAAGTCGAGCTGCCGCCAGTGTTCCCGCGATCCATGCGTACTCTCGCGGGCATACGCCTCGTCACGTCATGAGCTCGCCGCGGCCCCGTACACTGAATGAATCGCGACCGGTGGTGGGAGCGGAACGAGTCTGCTTATAGTGGCTGAGGGAGCCGCGCCACGCTTGCACGAGGTCGAGCAGGAAGGTGCCGGCGTGTTCGCGACCGAGGTGCTCCGGCGACGCGTTAGAGGAACGTGCGAAGCGAGCGATGCACCAGACGTAGGGCTGGAAGGTCGCTGCTAACAGGGCTGAGTCGTGCTCGATCAGAGTTGCGTCTGGGGTCACCTCGGATCGGAAACTGGTCCAAAGCGAGTCTTCACCATACGCCAGGAATCAGCCGATATCGGACTCGCTCGGCGTACTCCCTATAACCTGTCAGTTCATCGCGCAGGGTTCGATCCTCCCAGATCGTGCGCACGACCAGGAGCAGGCACGCCAGGACGGCGGGGATCAATGACCACAAGGAACCCAGGGAAAGGGCCATGCCGATGAAGACAAGGAAGCCCGACACGTACCCTGGGTGTCGGACGATGGCGTATGGACCGCTGCTGATGACCCGGTGCCCTCGATCGGTCTGGATGCGGACGGTCGGCTCGAAGAATTTGTTCACTGACTCTGCCCATGTCAGACCCGCCATGCCCGTGAAGAGAAGCGTATAGCCAAGCACGCAGCCCCACCAGGGTAGATGAAACCAGTGGAAGCGGCCGTCGTCCAGGGCTGCCACAATCGGGATCGCCAGCATCGTCGGTAGGAAGCAGATCGCCCCGAGGAAAAGATCCCAACGTTTGGTGCCGCTGTGGCGGTTGACCCGAGCGGCGACGACATCGGGATTCACTCGTCGCAGGTACACGGTGATCAGGATCGAAGCCGCGACGGTCACGCTGAAGAAGAGCCACCCCCTGAACCACATCCAGGTTCCCGCAGGAAGAAACAGGCACAGCACAAAAATGAGCAGGCTCGACCCGACGCTGAGGACCAGGCGGCGACGATCAGTCCGTTCCGGCCGCCGTGTTTGATCGCTGCTGGTCGCCATGTTCATTACATCCTCTCGGAAACGGGGACGCAGCTAGTATTCACGCCTGGCCGCAGAGCGCCATAACGGGGACGCAGCTAGTATTCACGCCTGGCCGCCGTTGTGTCAACACCTCGACCGAGTTGAAACCGTTCGCGACCGGCACGAATGGATGCACTGCGCCGGTCGATTCCGACGCCTGAAGGTCACTGTCGAACGCTGCCCCGTGTCTCTCCCTTTGTGCTCTTCGTGCCCTTCGTGGTCCAACTCGCTCAGCCCGAGCCGCGCAGTCCAATGCTGCGCACCGCCGGCGAATCCTACCTCGCCTCGTTGCCCGCCGCCGGTATCGATTCCCCGGCTTCCTCCGACTCTCCCGATCATTCCGGTTGCCGACTCCGGGAATTCTGGAGAGCGGTGCGCTCGCGGACGGGACGCCGTAAATTGTTTCAAGAAGGACCGCCAGCCGCTTGCTGCTGCGCAGCGTCGACGCCGTGTTCAAGACCCGCCGCGAGGAGGCGCGCTCGTATGAGAGCGGCGGGCGTGACCAGCGACCGAATCATGCCGGCGCTGCCGCCCTGGCCGACAACGACGAAATGCCCGACGACGACATTCTCGATTATGACAAAATGCCCGACGACGACGTGGAGAACACTGCCGGCGCCGCCGTGCCAAGGCCGGCTGCCGCGCCAGCCCTCCGCAACGGAGCCGTCTCGACCGGAGCGGAAGGAAAGTCTCGAAACGAACCCACCGGCTCCGCAGACGAGAATCCTCAAATCGAACCCACCGGCAAGGCAGAGGAGAATTCTTAGAACAAAGCCACCGCCCCGCGATGGCCCACTCACCACGGCGACAACACGTTTGGAGATGATCGAAGTCCAGAAAACGACGCCGTCGCCGCGGGCGGCTTTCCCGCGCACCAGTGCCGCAAACGGGAACTCGGGGCCCTCCGCGCGGCCGATCGGCGCGCGGTCGACACCGGACGAAGCCGAACGAGCGAAAGATGCTGTCGTCCGCGATCCGTAACTACCGGCAGATGATGCGCGGCTTCGCGCGCACGCATTCCTCGGGTGACCGCGACTGAGCGCTCGCGCCGCCGGCGCTGGCATGTCAGTCTTTTCCGCGCGTGAGGTCTTTGAGCCCGAAGAAGAAAGACTTGGTTGCTCCTCACCAAACAGTAAACGAATGCGCGACAGCGATTGGTTCTCCGGGTCAGAGCGTGGATGTGTCGTCGTTCGGTCGCCCGCTTCGGAACTCGGCCCCGTGAACTCAAAATCAGACGACCGAAGCCAACCGCGATGAAACCGTGATCATCGCAAAAAACCAAGGCTCTGTTCGAGTTGCGGAGAATTCCGTGGTCGCTTCCCAACTTGACAACTGGGGAGCAAAGCCATGCGCAAGCGGTGGGACGATCGGACGACGATTCCAACGGATCGTCGGCCGTGGCGGCCGACCAGCGAGGACGCGGTGAGCCGTCACTCGAACCGGGCCGCTCGCCGTCGCCGGGCAGAAGCGCCCGATCGCGAAAATCAGGCGAACGAAGCCAAATTTTATGAAAACGTAATCATTACCAACAACCAAGAGCCCGTTCGAGTTGCGGCGAATTCAGTGATCCCTCCGGGACTTGACAAGCGGGGCTTAAAGCCCGACGAACCCACGGGTAGGGCGGTGCGGTTCCCGGATCATCTTAAGCCCCCGCCGGACGCTGAGCGTCGTCCGCCTCGCCCGCCGCAGTCGCCCTGACCTGGAAACCCGCGCGCCGTCGCCGTGAAAAAGTCCGTCGGCTCGTTCTCTCCCTTCGTCTCTCTTCCCGTCGCGGTCGTTGCGTCGTCGCGGTGAGGAGTGATTCTGCCCGTCGGGCCGGCGCTTGCAGGCGAGATTGGAGAACTGACGATCTGTCGTTTGTTGCATCCATCAGCTTCTGGAGTTTTATCCGCGTGAATCTGCGTTCATCAGCGGCCAAAAACTCTCTGCGGTATTTGACTTCTCCCGGCAAACGAAATCATGATTAGCCGCGGATGGCGATGATGAACGCGGATCAAGACAGGGGAACATCGGCAGACTCATCCTGGGCATTGCGTCGGCTCGACCTGAATCACCCGATGGCGAACGAACCCATGATCCGTTCTCACGCGCAACCTCAAAGAATGACTCCGCGCACGGCACGTCTGTCGCTTCAGCACGCAGAACCATGTCCGCTTCCGCGTCGTTCCGCGCGTTCCGTGGCTAAAGGTCTTCCCTCTTGAATCCGGAGGAGCTCAGCTCGGCGACCGCGACGATCGAGCCATCCGTCGAACCGCATGTTTCCCCGCTTCGCGAGTTGACCTTACGGCGATTCCAGTGGTGGATTCGGGCCTTGTCGATCTGCGCCACAATTCCGAGGTAGCCGAGGGAGGAGCGGAGTTGTCCATGGATCTTCTCGAGCCGTCGCAAGTGGCACCCGAGTTGCCTCAGCCGAGACCACGAAGTCACGGTGCGCGGCCCGCCGGCGCTGGCAACCGTCCTCATCGATTCGGGAACGTAGCCCTCGGGCACCGCGATCCTGGCCGCGCCTGTTGCGCGCACAGCGAGAATCTCCTGCGGATGACTCAGTCGGCTTCCCTTGGATGCCGAATCGATCACAAACGACTCGGTCGTCCGCGTGTCGAGCCCCTACTGCGGCTCGACGACGACGTCGGTCTTGACCGAGTTGGCAATGAAGCAGGCGTGGTGGGCCTGGTCGTGCATTGATGCGATGTCCGCCGGCGACGGCGGCTTGTCGCCGCCGAATGCGACGCGCGGTCGCAGCGTGACCTTCGTGATGGCCAGCCGGCCGCTCGCATCCTTGGCCAGGATGCCGACGGCCTCGTCGAAATAGCTGTCCACGACGCGCCGCTTCCGGGCCGCGATCGCCAGAAACGTCAGCATGTGGCAGCTCGAAAGGCTCGCGACGAACGCCTCCTCCGGATCGACCGACTGCTCGCTGCCCAGGTAGGCGGGGTTGGCCGACGCCCGGACCGTGATGCCGGCATCAAAAAGCCAGTCGTGGTCACGGCTGTAGGTCTCGTAAGCGAAATCCGGTGTCTCCCGGCGCCACTGGATCGTAGCCTTGTGTTCAGACATGGTTGTGCTCCACGGGTCTCCAGCCGCTTTTTCGCAAATCCGCGGCGTTTTATCAAGGCCCCAATGCCGCACCGGCGACACGGTGCCGATCGGCAAACACGCCGCGCAATGGATCCTCTCGCGGCGAGGCCTGCTCGTGCAACCGCCCCCGGCGTCCGGCGGAACCTTGAGGCGAGCATTTGGTGCGTTGTATAATCGGAGGAAGGAAACCGTCAATTCACGGAACCTGCCGCCGGGACGCGATGGAGGTGGATCCTGACTCACAGCGTATGGACCGAAAACGACCCGACGCGAAATGCCCAGCGCACCGAGCTGGTCGAGACGCTCCGCAGCTATGGACGGGTCGCCGTCGCCTTTTCAGGCGGGATCGACAGCACGGTCGTCGCCCAGGCGGCGCAGGAAGCTCTGGGGAGCGCGGCGATCGCCGTGACTGCGGTTTCCGATAGCCTGGCTTCCGGAGAGCTTGAAGAAGCGGAGGAGCTAGGCGCAGGATCGGCATTCGCCACCGCGTGATCCACACCGACGAATTCGCCGATCCCAATTATCTGCGCAATGATTTCGACCGCTGCTATTTCTGCAAGAGCGAGCTGTACGGGCGATTGCAGGGAATGGTCGGAGAGTTGCAGGTTGACGTGATCGCCTCGGGGGCAAACCTCGAAGACATGGGAGACTACCGACCCGGCCTCCGCGCCGCCGACGAGAACAATATCCGGCATCCGTTGCAAGAATGCAGGCTGACCAAGGCCGACGTGCGTGCGCTCGCCCTCGCATGGGGACTGCCAAGCTGGGACAAGCCGGCGATGCCCTGCCTGTCGAGCCGGATCGCTTACGGCGAAAAAGTAACGCCCGAACGGGTGCAGATGATCGATAAAGCCGAGCAGTGGCTGCGCGGCCACGGATTACACGAGCTCAGGGTTCGCTACCACAAAGGCGACCTGGCTCGCATCGAGGTCCCGGCGAGTGAATTGCCCCGCTTTGTGAAGCCAGAGCTTCGCGACGCGTTGATTCCGGCTTTTCGCGCTCTGGGCTTCAAATACGTCGCGCTCGACCTTGAAGGGTTCCGTTCCGGCAGCATGAACAGCGTGATCCCCGTCGAGACTCTGCTCCCGAGCGTGCGTCGAGATAAGCTTCAACCGGCAAGGGGATAACGATCTCGCGGCCCGGCGCGCCGGCCGGCTTGGCGGCCGGTGCAGCGCTCGCTGCCAGGCGAAACCGCTGGCGTGGTTCGCCCGAATTCGCACGATTCGTACTCTCACAATCGCTGCGGCGTGATCCGGTCCCCCCTCTCTCCGGGCCGGAAGCGGCCGCGCCCGACGGGTCCAGCGCCGGTCGCTGGGAAAACCCACTCATTCTCGGATTGGCCAGTCCAAGCCCAGCGCCGCAGGCGGTCCCGACCCACGATGCACGCCACGCAACGTCCTGAAGAGGCCGCCCTGTTTGGTGACTACCAGATGGCGGCGTACGACGAGATGTTCGAGAGCCGCGCAGCTCCCAGGCCCCATTACGCGCAACTGTTCGAGCGGTTGATCGAGCAGGGGCCTGCCGAGCTCGAGCGCCGCAACAAAGTCGCCGACCTGATGATGCGGCAGCAAGGCATCACCTTCACCGTCTACGGCCGCGAGCAGGGTGTTGAGCGGATTATCCCCTTCGACCCGATCCCGCGCCTGATCGCCCCCGGCGAGTGGGACCGCATCGAGCGCGGGCTCAAGCAGCGCGTGCGCGCGTTGAATCTCTTCATCCATGACGTTTATCACGATCGCTTGATTCTGAAGGATGGCGTTGTGCCTGCCGAGCTGGTGCTGGGGGCGACCGCCTACCGGCGCGAATGCGTCGGACTGCGTGTGCCACGCGACGTATATATCCACGTCGCGGGGATCGACCTGATCCGCGACACCAGCGGCTCCTTTCTGGTGCTCGAGGACAACGGTCGCACGCCCTCGGGGGTGAGCTACGTCCTCAAGAACCGGCAGGTGATGAAGCAGGTGTTTCCGCACCTGTTCGAGCAATACAACGTGCGGCCGGTCGACGCCTACACCGACAACTTGCTGGCGGTGCTGCGCTCGATCGCGCCCGCCGGCTGCGACGACCCGACCGTGGTTGTGATGACTCCGGGAATCCACAACTCGGCCTACTACGAGCATAGCTTCCTGGCGCGCCAGATGGGGGTCGAGCTGGTCGAAGGCCGCGACCTCTTGCTCGACCACGGACAGATCTACCAGCGCACGACCCGCGGCCTGCAGCGCGTCGACGTGATCTACCGCCGCGTGGACGACGATTATCTCGATCCGCTCGTGTTCCGGCCGGATAGCTTGCTCGGCGTGGCCGGGCTGCTGGGTGCCTATCACTCCGGTAGCGTTGGGCTGGCAAACGCGCTCGGGACCGGCGTCGCCGACGACAAGGGGATCTACCCGTTCGTGCCGGAGATGATCCGGTTTTACCTGAAGGAAGACCCGATCCTGGACAATGTCGAGACTTTCCGGCCGCTGGTGCCGGCCCACCGGCGGCACATCCTGACGAATCTCGAGTCGCTGGTGGTCAAGTCGGTCGATGCCTCCGGCGGGTACGGGATGTTGATCGGCCCCGCGTCCACCCGCGCCGAGCGCGACGACTTTGCCCACAGGATCGAGGCAAACCCGCGGGGCTACATCGCCCAGCCGACGATCAGCCTGAGCCGGCATCCGACGAGCATCGACGGCCGATTGGACGGCCGGCACGTCGACCTTCGCCCATTCGTGCTCTACGGGGAAGACATAACGGTGATGCCCGGCGGGCTCACGCGGGTTGCGCTGCCGGAAGGGAGCTTGGTAGTCAACAGCTCTCAGGGGGGCGGCACCAAGGATACCTGGGTTCTCCACGACGGCGGGGCGCGACAAACCACGGCCGGTCCGGCCGGCGACGGCCTCGCGAGGGACTGAAATGCTCAGCCGGGTCGCCGAAAACCTGTTCTGGATGAGCCGCTACCTCGAGCGTGCCGAGAACGTCGCCCGGCTGCTGGATATCGGGCTCTATCTCGAGCTGGACGCACCATCCACCGGGGTCGAGGACGGCTCGGCGCCGACGGAGATCGCGCTCGAGATCCTGTCTTGCGCCGAGACGTTCGGGAGCATGGCCAACGGGTCCGGCCGCAAGACCGCACTGGAGTTTCTCACCTTCGACCGGGCCAATCCCCAGTCGATCGTGAGCATCATCGCGCTCTGCGCGGGAAAACGCGCGTGGAACCCAGGAAAGCCTCGGCGTCGACGCCTGGAGCGAGGTCAATCGCCTGTACCTCTACCTGTGCGGCGCGCGAGCGCGGCGCCGGTTTCGAGCAGGCCCGTCGGCGTTTTACTCCCAGATCAAGCAGTCGTGCATACTTTACGATGGCTTGATCCAGAACACGCTGCCGCGCGATGAGGTCTATCACTTCATCCGGCTGGGCAGGCACCTCGAGCGCGTCAACGTCATGGGCCGGATTCTCCGCGCCAAGTGCCGCAGCCATGCGCAAGGCGCCCGCCCCGGCCGATCCGGCGATGGAGCTGGTGCGGTGGACTGGCCTGTTGCGCAGCTGTTCCGCCTACGGCGCAGTATCTGCGCGTCGAGCGCGACCGCGTCGAGCCGGTCGGCGTCATTCGGTTTCTCGTGCTCAACTCCGACTTTCCGCGCGCGATCCGCTTTTGCGTGGCCCGGTGCCGCGAGTCGCTTCAGGAAATCGCCGGCGGCGACGACGACGAATACGCGAGCGAGGCCGAGCGGCTCTTGGGACGGCTCGAAAGCGAGCTGCGCTACATGGACGCCGGCGAGATCTTCGAGCGCGGACTGGTTCCGTTCCTGGAAGGAATCCAGACCACGTGCCTGCGCGTGGGCGATGAAATTCAACGCTCTTTCTTTTTGGCGTGATCATGCTTCTACGCATACAGCACGAGACAACGCTCTGCTATTCCGAGCCCGTCTCCGAGACGGTGTTTGAAGTGCGAATGGCCCCGTCGTCCGATGAAGACCAGACCAACCTGGGATACCGGCTGCGGATCGTTCCCGGAGCGCCGGTCACGATCTATCGGGATGGATTCGGCAACCGGATCGATCTCTTCAACATCCTGGCGTCCTATCGCGAGCTGATCATCCGGGCCACGTCGATCGTGAGGACGCACCGCGCCGGCTCGGCCGAGTCGCGGCTGGCCGACGTTGTGTGGACGCCTGGCGTTTCCCAGTCGTTGCCGCTGGAAACCTTCGAGTATCTTCGGCCGAGCCCGCTCGTGAAGCCAGGCCCCGAGCTCGACGCTTTCCTCGCCGCGCTGCCGCACCCGGAAGGCCGGCTCTTCGACGTGACCCAGCAATTGACGCATGCGGTACAGCGCAGCCTGGCCTACGAAAAGAAGGTGACGACCGCGCGAACGCCGGTGGGCGAAGCGCTGCGACTGGGTCGAGGCGTTTGCCAGGATTTCGCCCACCTGTTCCTGGGTGCGTGCCGCGGGCTGGGGCTGCCGGCCAGGTACGTCAGCGGTTACGTCCACCAGCCGGGCGAGGTGGCCACTCACGCTTGGTGCCAGGTCTGGGCGGGCAAGTCCGGCTGGGTCGACGTCGACCCCACGCGGGATTCGCTCGTCGACGACGAATACGTCAAGATCGCCGTCGGACGCGATTATTCCGACGTGCCGCCCAACCGCGGCGTGTGGAAAGGGCGGGCCGACGAGACCATCTCCGTGACCGTCACCGTCGACCAGATCCCGCGCGTGCCTACCGACTGGAGCGACTGGGCGATCACGCCGGCACCCAGGCCGGCCGCCTCGTGGTTTCAGTCGCAATCCCGCGCCGCAGCGCGTGAAGCTCAATCCCCAGGCCGGGTATCGGCAGCAGCAGGGGCAGCAGCAACAGTGGCAGCAACACGGTGCCGAGGCCGCGGCACGATGAGCGAAGAGCGATGTGGCATTGGTACGGGCGCGCTGCCGCGGGCTTCAGGCCATACGCAGTTCGCAGTCAGCACCGGCGGATAGATCGCGTGCGCTTGCAGGTCAATCGAGCGGTTTCACGCGGATGTTTCGAAAGGCAACGGGACCGTGGTCGCCCTGCAATAGGATCGGTCCCCGTGCGACTTCCTTGAGGTGCCAGGCGTGGCCGGTGGCGGTTTTCATCTCGACGTTTTCGTGAATGAGCTGGCCGTTCAAAACCACTTTTTCAAAGCGAGCGTTCTTGAGTTTCTTGCCGCTCTCGTCGAACCGAGGCGCCCTGAAAACGACGTCGAGCGTCTGCCATTCGCCCGGCCGCCGGGCGGCATTGACGCGCGGGGGGGTGCCGTCATCGATGTGCCGGTACCTGGGCAGCATTTCGGCTCGCGGGTAGATGCCGCCGCAATCGCTGGCGCTTGCCTTGGCCTTGCCGAAGCTATCGGAGATCTGGATCTCGTACAGCGTCTCGAACTTGACGCCCGAATTGGACCCCTTCGGAATCTGGAACTCGAAATGGGCCTCGACGTCGACAAAATCCTGCTTGCTCAGCAGGTTTCGAGTCTTGCCTATGACGCCGTTGACCAGCGTGCCGTGCCCGGATTCCGCGACCAGCCGCGACACGTTCGTGGCATCGGGTTTTGCATCGCCGGCCAGGATCCAGTCGCCCGTGGGCTGGCGCCAGCCGCCAAAGCCCTGCTCGCCGGTCAGCTCGATCCATCCGTCGCGATCGGCAGCCGCCCTGGCCAGGCAGCCAGCGAGCGTAAGCGTGCAGGCAGCCGTCATCACGATAACTCGAGCAACGATCGCTTTCATGATCACTCATGCCCTCGACGGGATACGGCGGCGTGTCAGGCCATGGGGTGCGGCGGATCGAGTTCGACTTGATCGTAAAGAGCTCTCGGGCCGCAGGCAACCACCGAGGCGCGGATTTGCCTCGACCGTGGCCGCCATGTAAACTGATGTTCTGGCTCGAGTGGAACAGGGGAAGCTGGTGTGGCGCCTCGTTGATTGAGGCCGGCCTGTGGCGCCGGGCCCGAGGCATGATCGCGATCGATCCCGGCGACTGGCTCGCGCGCGGGTTCGGAAGCAGGCCGTTCGAGCCGGAGCCCGCCCATGGCCGGAGTACTGACCGGACTCGTCCCCGCCTGCCACACGCCGTTTCATCGAGACGGCCGGCTCAACCTGGGGATGGTCGAGCGCCAGGCGGCCTTGTTCCGCGAATCAGGGCTGCGCGGCGTGTTCGTCGCCGGCACCACGGGAGAATGCGCTTCGCTGACCTTGGACGAGCGCAAGCGCTCTGCGAGCAGTGGATCGAGGTGGCCGGCGATACGCTGCGGATCGCGGTGCACGTCGGCGACAACTCGCAGGTAAACGCCATCGCGCTCGCGGCACATGCGCGGCAGTCGGGTGTCGCGGCAGTCGCGGCGATGGCGCCCTACTATTTCAAGCCGGCAACCGTGCACGACCTGATCGAGTTTTGCATCCCGATTGCCGCCGAGGCCGACCCCCTGCCCTTTTATTACTATCACATCCCGATCATGACGGGCGTGCGCCTGCCCATGGCCGAGTTTCTTCACGAAGCGCGGTTTCGCATCCCAAACCTGCGCGGCCTGAAGTTCTCGCACGACGACATGGCGGACCTCCAGGGCTGCGTTGCCACCGATGACGGCGTGTTCGACGTGCTCTACGGGTTCGACGAAGCGCTCCTGGCCGGGCTCTGTATGGGGGCCCGCGGCGCGGTCGGCAGCACGTACAACTTTGCCGGCCGGCACTACGAGCGGCTCGTGCACGCCTTCGAGATCGACGATCTGGCGGCCGCCCGCAGAGCTCAGCTCCGCGCGACCGAGCTGGTCAAGACCCTCGCCGGATTCGGCTTCATGGCCGCGTCGAAGGCCGTCATGGCCATGGTCGGCGTCGATTGCGGGCCGGTTCGCGCGCCCTTGCGCAACCTCACCGCCGAGCAGCTTGCCGCGCTCGCCGATAAGCTGGCGCGGCTCGACGTCTGCTCGAGGCCGCTCGCGCGGGGCGAGTGAGCCGTCGAGCTCCCGTTGAGGGCGGCAACCGTCAGGGTCGGGGTTGCGCGGAGCATCCGCGGGCGCGATCGATTCGGCCGTGCCGCGGTGCCGGTCACATCCGCGCGATGGCAGCGCGGTTCAGGGGTTCGTGTCTCGGTAGGGCTGCTTTTCCTTGTAGAGCTGCAGATGGGCGCGGTATTCTTCCTGTTCCTTGGGGTCGGATTCGAGCTCGATCGCCTTGGTCTGCCACTTGATCGCGGCGGCGAAATCGCCGGCCTCGGCATGCGCGGCGGCGAGCGTTTCGAGGCAATAGGCTTCCTTCCAGCGCGTGAGCTCGCAGGCCTCGATCGCGACTTCCACGGCCTTCTTGCCGTCGCGATAGGCGGCATCGGGGCAAGTCGCCCAGATCCAGGCGCGGCCGTCGAGCGCGCAGGCGTCGCGAGGATTCAGGACGAGGGCCTGGCCGAAATCGGCGAGCGCCTTGGCAAACTCCTTCTTCTGGCGCCAGGTCCAGCCGCGTCCGCAGAACGCGTCGGCGTCTCGGGCATCGCGCCGGACCGCCTCGGTGAAATCGGCCAGCGCGTTGTCGTACTCCTTTTCAGCTTTCCAGGCAAAGCCGCGGTTGCAGTAGCTCGAGGCAATTGAAGGCTGAAGACGGATCGACTCGCTGAAATCACCGATCGCCTTCTCGTATTGTTTCTTCTCGCTCCACACCAGGCCGCGGTCGTGATAAGCGACGGCGCTCTGCGGGTCGAGCCTGATCATCTCGGTCAAGTCGGCGATCGCCTTGTCAAACTCCTTCTTGTGTTTCCACCCGGCGGCACGGACGAGGTAGCTGTCGGGCAAACGCGGATCGAGCCCGATCACCGTGTCGAGGTCGGCGATCGCCTTGTCGTATTCGCCCTTCTCGCCCTGAGCGGTCGCCCGGCCGAAATAGGCAGGGAACAGAGACGGGTCATGACGGATGGCCTCGCTGTAATCGGCGATCGCCCGGTCGAATTCTTTGCGGTCGGCCCAGATCGATGCCCGCAGGACCAGCGCGGAAAGCGGCCGAGGATCCAGCCGGATGGCGGCTTCGCAATCGGCGACGGCCTTGTCGTAGTCGCGCCGTGCCCGCCATACGCTCGCCCGGTCGATCCAGTAGGTGGGCTCCTCGGGGTCGAGCTTGATCGCGTCGCTCAGGTCGGCGATGGCCTTGTCCCATTCCTGCTTGGTGGCAAGGGCATTGCCGCGGCTTCCGCGCGAAGGCGTCGCGCGGGTTCAACTGGACCGCCCGGTTGAGATCGGACAAGACCCGGTCGAGGTCGGGCTTCTGCGCGAGCAGGGCGTTCGCCCGCATCGCGTAGTTAAACGACTCGGCGGGATTGGCCTGGATCTGACCGGTGAAGTGCGCGACAGCCTGGTCCAGCGGAACGACCGATGCGGCGGAGACCCAGCCCCTGAGCTCGGGGCTCGCGACCAAGAGCATCGCGCCGCGGGCCTCTTCGACATGGTAGATCGCCGGGGGTCCGCGGCGCTCGTTGGGGGGTGTTCCCACGCGAATCGTGAAGTGAAGGGTTTTCGGCACCACCGGCTTGCCGACCCAGCCGTCACTCGCCGGTTTCTGGCCCCATGCCCAACCTGCCATCGCCAGCACCAGACCGATCGCCGGAACCGAGATGCCCCGACGAAAGCGGCCGCCGGCTCGTTTGATCGTCGTGGCGCATCCCATGGCCATCCGTTCCCCCCTTGATCATTTCATCCTTGCGGTGGCGAACTCAGATGCGAGGATAATCGGGATGGCCAAACGAGGCAAGGCGACCCGGCGAAGGGGGGTCCGGCGATGAGCCGCCGAGCGAGCTACGGATTGACGGTCGCGGTCGGTACAAAATAGGGTTCCTGCGGAGGCGCGCTGGTCTTTCCTTCCTTGTATAGCTTGAGCCAGTCGAGGTAAGTCCGCTTGCTGGTGGTATCGGGCTCGAGGTCGGCTGCCTTCGTCTCCCATTTCACGGCGGATGCGAAGTCACCGGCGTGGGCAAAGGCCGAGGCAAGGTTGTGGACGTCGGCGGGTTGTTGCCAGTGAGTAAGCTCGCAGAGCTTACGCGCACATTCCACGGTCTTCTTGGCGTCGACGCGCTGCGCTGCCTTGTCCGACGTCAGCATGTCATAGAGGGTGCGGTAGCTCGACACCTCGCTGGGGTCGACGCGGATCGCCTGCTCGCAGTCGGCAATCGCCTTGGCGTACTCTCCCTTGACGATCCAGCAGCGGGCACGGTTCGTCAGCGAGTAATTGGATTCCGGATCGATCTCGATGGCCCGGGTGTAGTCGGCGATCTCGCGGTCCTGATCTCCCTTCCAGCCCCAGGCGTATCCGCGACAGTGGTAGGCTCCTGCACTTTGGGGATCGATACGGATCGACCGTGTCAGATCGGCGATGGCCATGTCGAACTCTTTTTTGCTGCTCCTGCTCCAGCCCCGAGCCCAGAGGGCCTCGGCATCCTGGGGATCGAGCCGTATGGCTACGTCGAGGTCGGTGATGGCATTTTCGTAGTCATCCATATCGTTCCAGCAGCGACCCCGACCGCAGTATGCGGCCGCGTCGCTAGGATCGAGCCGGATCGCCTGATTGTATTCGGCGATCGCCTTGCCGTATTCCTTTCGCTTATCCAGGACGTAGCCACGGCCCGCATACGCGGCGGCGCAGCCCGGATCGACCCGGCTGGCGGCGTTGTAGTCGTCGAAGGCCTTGTCGTATTCCTTCTTGGCCGCGAACGCCGCGCCGCGGCTGCAATAAATGGCGGCGTCTTCGGGAGCGCGGCGGATGGCCTCGTTGAAGTCGGCGATCGCTTTGTCGTACTCTTTCTTGTCGGACCAGGCCGCGCCGCGGCCCTCGTAGACCGCGGCCGACTGGGGAGCAAGACGGATCGCCTCGCTGTGGTCGGCGAGGGCTCGATCGTATTCCTTCCTGGCCGATCGCGCAAAGCCGCGACCGGTGAAGGCTGGCGCGAACCGCGGATCGACGCGGATGGCCTCGTTGAAGCTGGCGATCGCATTGTCGTAGTCTTTGCAGGCCGACCGGGCGAGACCACGCCGTGTATAGTTTCCGCTCGCATCGGGATCGAGGCGAATCGCATCATTGAAGTCGGCGATGGCCGCGTCAAAGTCCTTCATCGACAATCGCAGCATTCCGCGCTCGCTGAAGAACCACGCATGGGTCGCATCGATCCGGATTGCTTCGTTGCAATCGGCGAGTGCGATCTCCGGCTCTTTGCGGTCCTGCCAGAGCCGCCCACGCATCGCGTAAGAGAACGCGTCGTGCGGATTGGCCCGGATCCGGCTGGTGAAGTAGTCGATTCCCTCGGATGCCGCGATGACGAGGTCGGCGGGGGCCCAGCCGCTGGGCCCATCGCTCTCGGCACATAGCCACAGCCATGGTCCACTCTGGGTTTCGACGCGGTAAACGTGGAGTCCCACGTCAGTCCCCGGCACGATTCGGTTTTCGACGCGAAGGACAAATCCCTCGACCCTGGCGACGACCCGCACTGGACGCGCGGGATCAGAAGGCACGTCGTGGGCGTGCGATACCGCCGGCGCGGGAAGAGCGCAGCCAAGCATCACCAGCAACACGCACGCTGGGGCACGCGGCGTTGCAGTCGGTTTCGACCATCCCATTCGCATCGACCTGGCCTCCATCCGTGTCAAAGGCAGCCTCGCAGGTGTACTCACGGTGCGAGGATAATGCCCCATGTCAAACCAGGCAAGCCGACATGGTTTGTTCGAATCACACAGTCATTGCCGACGTGATCGGTGACGTCGGCCGTCATGACGACGATTCTCCGCTGGTGCTGCAACCGGCAGAGAAAAGGGAGCTCGCCGGCAAACGCGGTTCAGCGTCGTCTTGACACCGGCCTGCATCGGTTTGGATGATGGCTCCTTGGAGACGTCGAAGAGACCCTCGTCAGGCCGGCGAGTCGGCGAGAAGACCGGTGCCCTCCGCGTGTTCTCGAGCTCCCGCGTTGATCGGTGACGCGGGATCGCCGACAGGAGCGTGTGCGAGGGGCCTCTAGTGAGCGTCTCTTCCGTATTTTGAGAGGTGCCGCGCCGGAGTGGCGGAATTGGCAGACGCGCCAGCTTGAGGGGCTGGTCCGCTTACAAGCGGGTGCAGGTTCAAGTCCTGTCTCCGGCAGTTTCCCGTTCGTCTGGTCGTCATGCCCATGCCAGGCGCAGCTCTGCATTCGGCTCAGCGATTGATCGAGCTCAGAATCCTCTGCCAGTACCCTTGCCGTTCGCGCTGAAGCTGCGCGATGCGTTGGCTCAAGACGGCATGAACCTGCGAGTTCTCCAGCGGTGGGGATTCATCGAATTGGCCTGGTGCGGGACTTTTCGCGATCGGGACCTTCGAGCCGCCGGGCTTGACGCCGTCTCGCGGCTCGGCCGGCTTCGGTCGGCCGCGTGTGTCTCGGTCCGTCCGCTCGGCGGACGGCTGCGTTTCTTCCTTCTTACGGTCCTCCGCCGGCACGGAACGGCGCTCCTTCGCGGGACGTTCCGAAGCCGTGTCTGGAGCGGGGTCTTCCGCGCTCGCAGGTTGGGCCATCTTGGCTTGCAGCACCGCAAGCTCGCCGGTCAGTTTCTGCACCATGTCCAGCTCGTGGCGCACCGACGACATGTGCTCCCGGTGCATCGCGACGAACATCTGGACCATCATGATCATGTCGTTATGGAATGACTCCATCAGCTGCATTTGCTGCTGCCACATCGCCATCGGATTCTGCGGAAACGCAACCGGCGGCTCCCAGACCTCGCCGCGGACTGGAACAACCGGCTCGGGCGCGCGTGCAACGCGCGGCGACAGCGATGCAACGGACGGCGGGCGCCGCGCCGGAATCGCCAGCGGAGCGCGATCGGTGCCCGACGGCTCAGAGCGAACAGCAAGCTCGGTTCCCGGTTGTTCTCGCGGAGCCGCGCCGGCTTCCAGCGGTACATCCTCGCGACGAATGCCGTTGGGCGGGGATTGATAGCGCAGGATGAACGGGATACGGCCCATGCGTACGGTGTCGCCCTCGTCGAGCCACGCCCAGCGGACGCTCTCACCGTTGACATACACCCCTTCCCTCGCCGCCAGATCGACCACCCACACTCCCCAGGCCGTCGGCACAAACGCCGCATGGAACCGCGAGATGCGCTCGTCGGTCATCACGAGCTGGCACTCGTCTGCCCGACCCACCGTGATGACACGCCCGACCAGCGGCCAGAGCGACGGAAGATCGCCGATGCGGTACGGCAACTCGAGCACCGCGCGCGGGCCCGGCAGACCCTCGGAGGACTCGTCATCCGCCAGCAGCGACAAATCGTCGAAACCGTCGTCCGAGCCCTCAGACCGACCGCGGCCGGCCAGGCGAATCCGGTGAGAACCGACCCGAATGGAGCGCCAGGATCAAGCCAGGCGCGGCTTCTGGCCGTTTCGTCGCCTTCCCAGTAGATCTTGGTGCGGCTCTGGAGATCGATCACGAGGATTCGACCGCCGACCGCTTGCAGGAACGCGTGCCGCCGGCTGACCGAAGGGTCGTCAAGGAAGAGGTCCGACTTGGGATCTCGCCCGATCAGCACAAACGGATAATCGAAGACCCGCAGCGCCTTTGCGCCGTCGTTTGACTGGCTTCCTGGCACTCCAAGGCAAGCGGAGCGCTCAAACCGCAGGCGTTGCGAAATCGTTCCAGCGCCGGCTCATTCATGCAGGTGTTGGATCAGCGAGATGATGCGAAACGGCTCGCGAGCTTCGACGGAACTGCCCTCAAGCTTTGCGCGATGATCGCGGTCGAACTGACTACCCCTATCAGGATATCGCAATGGCCAGGCGAATGCCACGTTTCGTACGGACAGATGTCGCGCGACTTGCCTCGCCTTTTGTACAGTTCAAGGGGACTCGGCTCGGTACCAGGCGATATATCGCGCCAGTCCTTCCGTGATCGAGGTCTTCGGGGCATAACCCAGCTCGTTCGCGGCGCGAGTGATATCGGCGTACGTCTGGCGAACGTCACCGGGCTGCTCGGGCAAGTGCCGGATAATCGGCGTTTTCCCCAAGGCGGAGGCAATCGCGGCGACCAGGCTCTTGAGCTCGACGGGATCCGAGTTTCCCAGGTTGTAGAGATGGTGGCTCGAGCACCGGTCGACCGCTCGGACGATGCCGTCGACGATATCGGAAACGAACGTGTAATCGCGGCGGGTCGAGCCATCACCAAAGATCGGTATCGGATCGCCACGATCAATCAAGCGGGTGAATTTCGCGATGGCGAGGTCGGGACGGTTCCTTGGCCCGTAAGCGGTGAAGAACCGCAATCCCGTGACGGGCAGCTTATAGAGGTGATGAAACGTGAAGGCGAGCAGCTCGCAGGCTTTCTTGGTGGCGGCGTAAGGGCTGATCGGATGATCGACCGGGTCAGTCTCGCGGAACGGGGCGTCGGGCCGATCGCCATAGACGCTCGAGCTCGAGGCGTACACGAACCGCGGTAGCGGCTCCAGACGCGAAGCGGCCTCGAGCCAGTGGACGGTGCCCGAGACGTTGACCTCGGCATAGAGCGCCGGGTCTTCGATGCTCGGGCGCACCCCGCGCGAGCGGCGAGATGGACGATCACGTCGGGGCGAAAGTCGTTCACCAGCTGCTTGGTTGCGCCGGCATCACGAATATCGAGCTCGACCAACCGGCAGCGCGGGCTCGCAAGCGCCGCTGCGAGGTTGGCCTCCTTGTTGGCACGGGGGTAAAACGGATCGAAATTATCGACGACGGTCACCTCGGCGCGCTCTGCCAGCAGCCGATCGACAAGATGCGATCCGATGAAACCGGCCCCTCCAGTCACGATCGTTCTCATCGTCGCCAGCTTTCTATCAGGGCCGATCGAGGCAAAATCCCCACGTCCGTGCAGGAAAACGTGGTCGGCGTAATTAGGGCGCAGCGATCCGGCGCGTTATCGTGAGCGACGCATCTCCGGATTCGTGAAGATATCACGGCCGGGGCGGCTCTGAAAGCAATTTCGACCATCGCTTGCGAGCGCCCGAGAATCGGCAGTCTGCCGCGCTCGGACGCGGACTTCAGGACCGGTTTCGCCGGAACTGAGTGATCTCAGCACGGAACTCGCTCATTGTGGTCGACCAGGGAGAATTCAGGCAAACCGGTGCCCTCGAGCCGCCGGGCCACATCCAACGCTCGGCTGAAACGATGATGCGAGAGCAAAGCGTCGAGACGATCCCTGGACCTCTGCATTCCGACATAAGTGCGGAAACGGCTGAATGCTCGCAACGGCAACCGCGGTTGTTCCGGGTCGAACTCCCACGGATGGAAGTAGATCATCGCAACGCTGGGGCGGCAATCGCGCTGGGATTGTCGCAAGCCCCGCTCCATCACAAAGAGTGGGAATAGTCGAAAATAGCCTCCGCCTCCGACGGGGAAATTCATCCCGAGCAGGCGTAATGTCGTCGGGGGGAATTCCAGGATGGTATGCTCTCGACCCGCAGCCCGGAATGGCGCGCGGGGAGCGTCGGGTATCCCGTAACGATCGTGTCGGACCGGATAGATCGACGAGTCGTAGAGCAACCCAGCCTCACCGAGCACGTCGATCGCCCACGCAGTCTGGCGAACGATGCTGAACGTCGGAGCGCGATAGCCCACGACCGGCGCGCCCGTCACCTGTTCCAGCGCGTCTTTACTCCGGCGGAGGTCTTCCAGGAACGACTTCGGGTTGAAGCGGTGAACGCGCTGATGATCCCAACCGTGGCTGGCAACTTCGTGACCTGCACCGTGGATGTCTCGGACGAGACCCGGGTCAGACTTCGCGATCTGGCCCACGATGAAAAACGTGGCTCGCGTGCCGTGCTCGTCGAGCCGGTCCAGCAGATAGCGCGTGGACGGCTCGACGCGAGCGCCGTAGGCGGCGGCCACAGCGGCGTCGATCTCTAGACCGGCCGCTGCTTCAATCTGGTGGTGTGATTCGACGTCGAAGCTGAGGATGCTCTCAGGACATTCATCCCCTGCGAGCTGAGACGACATCCTAGCTCGCGAATCTGGTGCTGGCCGTGAGTTGTTCATAATGCTGACATCGTCACTCATAAGATGCGAACTGCACTCGCCATACGAAACCGTCATGTTGCTCTAGCAAGACAAGGGCTCGCCGTACGGCCAGATAAAGCATCGAGTGCTGCTCTTGACGCCACCGCGCGAGTTTAATCGTAGCGCATTCGTCGCGAAATGCCTGTGGCGGCGTTGTAACGCGACCTGAGAACGCTGATTTGTTCGCGATATTGCGCCACTGTTTCAAGACGCAAAGTTTAGCAAATCAGAAAGTGCCTTCGCAACCTGGACTGCAACGAGAAGCTCGAACGACTTGTCCGAATGCATCACTTAGGCTAGTTGAGGATTCTGGGAAACAGAATTGGATTCGGCAACGGTCGTCGTCTTTTACAGGCAGCGAGCGTGCTGCATCGCAGGCCCGAATCGGCCTTCGTTTTTTTGTGGTACTGCACGTCCGCAGGACGCATGCGTCGATCATTGCAGATGTGCAAAGGCGATTCGATGTGCGACCAGAATGCCGCTAGCGGGCTCTCAAGGTTTACCGATTTGAGCGGCGGCAGGAATTGCTTAAGTTAGCGCGTGTAGGAAACATGATGTAGCTACCCGCTGGACGGCGGCTTGACGAGACTGTATCTACTTGGCACCGCTGTCGACGCAATGGGCGAAGAGCTGTGTGCGCTCGGCTCTGGCAGACCGAGCGACAGCGGAGCGTTAGCGGCAAGCGTCGCGTTGGGCTCGGACCCAGGCGTCTGGATGCGTTCGATTCAAGCTGAGTCTGACGATTTCGCGAGATTTGCCCGGGAAAAGCACGCGGTTTTACCATCCGCCGTGAGGGCTTGCGCTCTTTTATGGATCTGCGAATGATATTCGCATTGAATACAATGAGAATGTAATGCTTTGTGGCGTGCACTCATGCAGACTCAATTGCATTCGCGATTATTAAAATCATCATCTGCCTACAAAAATCGACGTCACAGCCTCCGCTGGGCTTCGTACGATGTCGTCTGCGCGAGAACGCGATGCCCTGGATCGCGCTCGTCCACCTCCGCTGCCGCAAGCTTTTATTAATTATCTTCTATTCAAAGAACGTGTTTTCTGGAACCGCGGGCCCAGGATCTCCCTTGGCCCATCGGGGGTTTCAACGTCGTTTCGCCGCGGCGACGGCGAGTTGTCAGGGAAGCGGCCCTGTTCTATGTGTTCCAGTAGAGGATGAAGAATCTCGTTGAATTGATGCTGCAACGCATAGCCTTCCCCAAAACTGGGCGCGGCGGATTCCAGCGCCACGCCTGATTCGATCTCGCGAAAGTGTGCTCGCATGCGCAACGGCGCCCAGCAGGGCTCCAGAACGCCGCTCGCCGTTGCGCACTGCCTCAGACCAAGCAACATGTAATTCGCTCAAAGAGGCTCTGATGAGACTAACTCTTCTTAACGTCCACTTCCCGCGGAAGAATCGCCTCGCTCATCGAACCGGTCGGCAGTTCTCACTCGAGCATCTCGAGGAGCGGAATCTCTTGAGCACCGGTCTCGTGGCGGCCTACTCATTCGACGAGGGGTCGGGCACTACCTTGCATGATTCCTATGGGAACGGAAACAACGGTACGATCACGAACGCCACTTGGTCCACCAGCGGCAAGTTCGGAGACGCCCTCTCGTTTACCGGCAAGCTCAATTCCTGGGTTACCGTCGCCAATTCATCATCTCTGGATCTGACCACCGGGATGACAGTGGAAGCCTGGGTGGACCCGACGACCCTGAGCAGCCCCGATGCCGGCTGGGACGCGGCGGTCGCAAAGGAACATCAGAACTCCGGCAACGACATCAGCTACGCGCTCTACGCCGCCAACGGCACCGGCACCCCGCCGGCGGGCCACATCCTGGTTGGCAACACCGATCATGGCGCACAGGGAACCTCGGTAATTCCCCTGAAGACGTGGACGTTTCTCTCGGCGACCTACAACGGCACAACACTCGATACTTATGTCAATGGGACACTCGCGGGTAGCGCGACGATCAAGGGAAGCATTTTCACGACGACCGACCCGCTGCGGATCGGCGGTGACTGGGACAGTGAGATGTTCACTGGTCTCATTGACAATGTACGGATCTACAACACCGCGCTGCGCAGTCTCAGATTCAGACGGACATGACCTCGCCGGTCTCCAGCACGACCGCTCCCAGTATCACCAGCAAGAGCCCGGCATCCGGGGCCACGAATGTCGCAGTCTCTTCGACGATCGCCGCGACCTTCAACGAGGCCGTGCAGCCAAGCTCGATCAGCTTTACATTGAAGACCGGGTCGACCACCGTCGCAACGACGTTCTCGTACAATACGTCGACCAACACCGCAACCTGGACCCCCACTCCGGCATTGGCCTACGGAACGAGCTACACCGCCACGATCAGTGCTGCACTGAGCACCTCGGGGACGGCCATGGCCTCGCCGGTCTCGTGGTCGTTTGCCACCGACCCTGCTGCCCCGAAGGTGACCAGCGAATCGCCGACGTCTGGCGCGACGGGTGTCGCCGTGACGTCGCCGGTATCGGTCACGTTCAATGAGGCAGTGCAGCAGAGCACGATCGGCTTCACGCTCAAGAACGGGTCGGCCACGGTCGCGACTAATTTCAGCTACAACTCAACCACGCACGTCGCGACGTGGACGCCCACCTCGGCGCTGTCCAATTCAACGAACTACACGGCGAGCGTCACGGGCGCCCTCGACACCGCCGGCGATCCCATGGCGGCGCCAGTGACCTGGTCGTTCACGACAGTCGCTGCTCCAGCCCCGGCCGTCACCGGCGAGACGCCGGAGTCAGGGGCCACAGGTGTGGCTGTCTCTCCGTCGATCACCGCAACCTTCAACGAACCTGTGCAATCCGGCACGATCGGCTTCACGCTCGCGAGCGGCTCCGGCAACGTATCGGGGTCGGTCACCTACAACGCATCGACGATGACCGCGATCTTCACGCCTGGGGCGGCACTGTCGTACGCGACAACCTACAAGGCGACCGTCAGCGGTGCGCTGAGCACCGCGGGAGTCGCGATGACCTCGCCGTTTGTCTGGTCGTTTTCGACCGACACCACGCCCCCAGCCGTGACCCAGAAAACGCCAGCCGCCGGCGCCACGAACGTGGCGTTGGCAACGACCGTCACCGCAACATTCAACGAGGCCGTGCAGTCGAGCACGATCGGATTCACGCTCAAGAACGGGTCGGCGACAGTTGCGACAAATTTCAGCTACAACTCGACCACGCACACGGCGACGTGGACGCCCACATCGGCGCTCGCCTATTCGACCACATACACGGCGAGCGTCACGGGTGCCCTGGACACCGCCGGCGACCCCATGAACGCGCCGGTGACATGGTCGTTTACAACGCTGCCGCAGCCGCCTCCGGCCGTGATCAGCGAGACGCCCGCGTCGGGGGCAACCGGCGTCGCCGTCTCGTCGCCCGTGACCGCGACCTTCAACGAGGCGGTGCAGTCGGGAACGATCAGCTTCACGCTCGCGAGCGGCTCCGGGAGCGTGACCGGGTCGGTCACGTACAACGCATCGACCAACACCGCGACGTTTACACCCAGCGCCCTGGCCTACGCCACAACCTACACGGCCACGGTCAGCGGCGCGGAGAACGCGTCGAACGTCGCCATGACCGCGCCTTTCTCCTGGTCGTTCACGACGATCGCGCAGCCGGTTTCGACAGGCGACCCGACAACGCTCGCTCCGTCGCTCGGCGCACCCCCGAGCCCGGGCCCGAACGTCATCTGGGTGAGCACTCAGACCGCGCTCCAGAGCGCCTTCAGCAGCCTGAAGTCCGGCCAGACGATCGTGATTCAGCCCGGGACTTATAACCTCTCGAACACGCTTTACATCGGCGTCAACAGCAACATCACGAACGTCACCATCCGGGGATCGACGGACAACTTCAACGACGTCACCCTGCTGGGAAAGGGCATGGACAACTCATCGTACGGCAACGTGCCCATGGGGATTTCCATCTATAACGCGCAGAACGTGACAATTGCCGACCTCTCGATCGGCAATGTCTACTTCGATCCGATTGAGGTGAAGGGCGATCAAGGCGCGTCGGCGGTGACGATCTACCACGTTCATCTCTACGACGCCGGCGAGCAGTTTATCAAGGCGGACCCACCGGCAAGCGCCGTGGGTGCGAGTAACTCGGCGGTCGAGTACAGCATGATCGATTACAGCAACGGCCCCCCCACGACCGACCACGGCGGAGGCATCGGCTACACCAACGGGATCGACATCCACGACGGCGCGAACTGGCTGATCGCGCACAATCTTATCGAAAACCTCCACACGCCCGACTCGGACCCCGCGGCGAATCTCTGGAACCCGGCCATTTTGATCTGGAACCACTCGTCCAACATGACCGTCGACGGAAACACGATCATCAACTGCGACCGCGCGATCGCATTTGGATTGATCGACCAGTCTTCCGGCTATGACAACCAGGGCGGGATCATCCGAAACAACTTCATCTACCAGGCGCCGGGGCTCTTCAGCACGTCGCGAGCCGCGGCGTCGGACGGCCAGATCATCGTCTGGGACTCACCCAGCTCACAGGTCCTGTTCAATACGATTCTCACCGACGGCAACTCGGCCAACTCGATCCAGCTTCGCTTCACGACGACCGGCGCCGTGGTGGATGACAACCTGTCAGATGCGTCGATCCGCGCTCGCGACAACGCAACGTATACCAGCAGCGGAAATTACTTGAGCGCAACGCCGTCGATGTTTGTCAACCCGTCCACGGGCGATCTGCATCTGGTTTCCAACAGCGCGACTCTGGCACACGTGATCGACCAGGTCGTCGCGCTCGCCAACGATCCCAACGATTGGAACGGAAACTCTCGCACAGTGGGATCGCTCACCGACATCGGCGCCGACGCGACCTTGTCGTCGACCGATAGTTCCCAGCCCGCGACCAGCGCGAGTCTTTCGCAGGGCATCACGAATGCAGCAGCAGGCTTGACAACGACGGCCACGCTCGCACCCGGCGGGAGCCTGGGCGCAACCGCGCCGTCGTCCCAGCGGGAAGTGATCAAGGTGGCCAGAAGCCATCGCCGAGCCAACGGTGGCCCGGGTGCCTCAATCGGCGGGCAAACGCCAGTCGCCGTCTCGCACGGGAAACATGTGGCGCAGACCAACGGCGGCCCAATCACGCTGGCCGCGACTCGATGGAAACTGTGATTCCCGACTCAGCTTCAAGGGCGCGCGATCGCGACATTCACGATCGGTCTGTTCTGGCGCCTTCTAACCGAAAGCTGGATCTTGAAGTGCCAGCCGAGGATCGCAACACCGTGCATCGAAAGTGGGTTTGATTCGGGGGAACCTCGGATGCGCACGGCTGCACCCAGTTGCAATCCGGGGCCCCAAGGTTCATCAGGAGTTAATTACGAACTGAGTTGAGACGAGACCGCGATCTCTGACTTTCCCTGCATGCCCGACTCCGATGCGCGGCGCCAACTTGCCTCTAACCCTGCCGCAATCGCTTCGGGAACGACCACAACGCAACCATACAATCAGATATGCCGGCATTGTTGATCTCACCGTTCCCTTAAGTGAAGTGAGCCGTTCGAAAATGCGCCGCCTGGCCAAGGACGCGATGTTTCGACGGTACTTTCCGTTGATTTCACAACCCATGCGTCAATACGAGGAATTGTTCGAGCTTCGCGATTGATCTACGCGCAAGGCTCGATAAACCCAAGTCCGCGCGGCTGATTCAAGGGAGATTCAAGACGATGCAACGCTCCAATCTGACTCGGCGTCTCTTTTCGAATCGCAAGTTCTCGCGACGCGCGGCGTCGAGGTTTTCGCTCGAGCACCTTGAGGAACGGGCCCTCATGAGCACCGGGCTCGTGGCCGCCTACTCGTTCGACCACGGGACGGGCACAACCGTGAATGATTCCTCGGGGAACGGAAACAACGGCACGATCACGAATGCCACGTGGTCCACCAGCGGCAAGTTCGGAGACGCCCTCTCCTTCACCGGCAAGCTCAATTCATGGGTTACGGTTGCCGACTCGTCGTCTCTCGACTTGACGAACGGCATGACCTTGGAAGCGTGGGTGGACCCGACGACCCTGAGCAGTCCCGACCAGGGCTGGGACGCAGTTGTCTCGAAGGAACACCAGAATTCCGCCAACGACATCAGTTATGCCCTCTACGCCGCCAACGGCACCGGTACTCCCCCCGCGGGCCACATCCTTGTCGGCAATAACGATCATGGGGCCCAGGGAACCTCGGTGATTCCCCTGAAGACGTGGACTTTCCTGTCGGCGACCTTCAACGGCACCACTCTCAACACATATGTCAACGGCACATTGGTCGGGAGCGCGACCGTCAAGGGGAACATCGTCACCACGACCGATCCCCTGCGAATTGGTGGGGATTGGGATAGCGAGATGTTCACGGGACTGATCGATAACATGCGGATTTATAACACCGCGCTCACCCAGTCCCAGATCCAGACGGACATGACGACACCCGTATCCAATTCGGCCAGCTCGACCGCCCCGGTGGTGGTCAGCAAGTCGCCTGCTTCAAGCGCCACCGGCGTCGCCGTGTCGTCGCCGGTCGCGGCGACCTTCAACGAAGCCGTGCAGGCGAGCACCATCAGCTTCACAGTCAAGAATTCATCCGGCAACTCGATCGCGGGGAACGTCGCTTACAACTCATCGACAGAGGTTGTCACGTTCACTCCGAGTGCGGCACTCGCGTACAACACGAGCTACACGGCCACGATCAGCGGTGTGCAGAGCACTTCCGGCGTCGGGATGTCGGGCCCGGTGTCGTGGTCATTCACCACCGACCGCGCCGCCCCGGTGGTGACGAAAGAGTCACCGGCCACGGGCTCCTCGGGAGTGGGTGTGACTACGCCCGTCACGGCGACCTTCAATGAGGCGGTGCAGTCGGGCACGATCGCCTTCACTCTCAAGAACGGGTCGAACACAATCGGGACGACCTTCAGCTATAACTCCTCGACCCACGCCGCCACCTGGACCCCCAACGCGGCGCTCGCCGCTGGTACGAAGTACACGGCGAACGTGTCGGGCGTGATGGACATGGCGGGCGATCCGATGAGCGGGTCAGCAAGCTGGTCATTCACCACCGCATTGCCTGCGCCAATCGTCTCCGGGCATGGTCCCGCGACCAGTGCTACCGGCGTCGCGGTCTCCGCGGCAATGACGGCCACATTCAACGAAGCGGTGCAGTCCGGCACAATCGGCTGGTCAATCAAGAACGGGACTGCAACAGTGGCGGCAACCCCGGTCTACAATTCCAGCACGAACACCGTCACAATGACGCCCAACTCGCCGCTGGCGTACGGAACGACCTACACCGTCACGATCAGCGCAGCCACCAGCAGCGGCGGCGTACCGATGGCATCTCCGTTTAGCTGGTCGTTCGCCACCGACCCGGCACCCCCGTCAGTGACCAAAGACTCGCCTTCCTCGGGCGCGACCGGCGTCGCGATCACCGCGCCTGTCACAGCAACCTTCAACGAGGCAGTCCAGTCGGGCACCATCGGCTTCACGCTCAAGAACGGGTCGAACACCGTCGCGACAAACTTCTCTTACAACTCATCCACCAATACCGCCACATGGGCGCCGACAACGGCCCTGGCCAACGGGACGACGTACACCGCGACGGTCAGCGGGGCGCTGGATAGCGCGGGCGACCCGATGAGCGGGCCAGTTACCTGGTCGTTCACGACCGTGGCATTGCCGGCCCCAAAGGTCACGAGCGCGACCCCCGCGACAGGAGCGACGGGAGTCGGGGCGGCGACCACGCTCTCGGCAACGTTCAATGAGGCGGTCCAGTCGGGCACGATCGGATTCACCCTCAAGAACGGGCCGAACTCGGTCGCGACCAACCTCGTCTACAATTCCTCCACCAACACGGCCACCTGGACGCCCGCTGCGGCACTCGCCTATTCAACGACCTACACGGCCACGATCACCGGCGCAGAGCACCGGCGGTGTCGGCATGAGCTCGCCGTTTAGCTGGTCGTTCACAACCTCCGCGGCTCCCAGCGTGACCAGTTTCACGCCTACCACCGGCGCCACCGGCGTGGCCCTTTCAACGCCCGTGACCGCGACATTCAACGAAGCGGTTCAGTCCGGTTCCATTGTCTTCGCGCTCAAGAACGGATCGAATACCGTCGCCACCAACTTCTCCTACAATTCCACGACGCACGTCGCAACCTGGGCCCCGGTCTCGGCGCTGGCGAACTCGACAACCTACACCGCCACGATCAGCGCGGCCACCGACCCCGTGGGCGACCCCATGAGCGGACCGGTCACCTGGTCGTTCACCACGGTCGCGCAGCCGGCCCCGACTGTCACAAACGCGACCCCCGCGGGCGGAGCCACCGGCATCGGGGCGGCGACCACGCTCTCGGCAACGTTCAGTGAGGCGGTCCAGTCGGGCACCATTGGGTTCACCCTCAAGAACGGCTCGAACTCGGTTGCGACCAACCTCGTCTACAATTCCACCACTAACACGGCCACCTGGACGCCCGGCGCCGCGCTCGCGTATTCAACGACCTATACGGCCACGATCACCGGCGCCAAGAGCACGGCGGTGTCAGCATGAGCTCGCCGTTTAGCTGGTCGTTCACAACCTCCGCGGCTCCCACCGTGACCAGTTTCACGCCTACTTCCGGCGCCACGGGGGTGGCCCTTTCAACGGCCGTGACCGCGACGTTCAACGAAGCGGTTCAGTCCGGTTCCATTGTCTTCGCGCTCAAGAACGGGTCAAACACCGTCGCCACCAACTTCTCCTACAATTCCACGACCCACGTCGCAACCTGGGCCCCGGTCTCGGCGCTTGCGAACTCCACAACCTACACCGCCACGATCAGCGCGGCCACCGACCCCGTGGGCGACCCCATGAGCGGACCGGTCTCCTGGTCGTTCACCACGGTCGCGCAGCCGGCCCCGACCGTCACAAACGCGACCCCCGCGGCCGGAGCCACCGGCATCGGGGCGGCGACCACGCTCTCGGCAACGTTCAGTGAGGCGGTCCAGTCGGGCACGATCGGTTTCACGCTCAAGAACGGGTCGAACTCGGTCGCGACCAACCTCGTCTACAATTCCACCACTAACACGGCCACCTGGACGCCCGGCGCCGCGCTCGCGTATTCAACGACCTATACGGCCACGATCACCGGCGCCAAGAGCACCGGCGGTGTCAGCATGAGCTCGCCGTTTAGCTGGTCGTTCACAACCTCCGCGGCTCCCACCGTGACCAGTTTCACGCCTACTTCCGGCGCCACGGGCGTGGCCCTTTCAACGGCCGTGACCGCGACGTTCAACGAAGCGGTTCAGTCCGGTTCCATCGTCTTCGCGCTCAAAAACGGGTCGAACGCCGTCGCCACCAACTTCTCCTACAATTCCACGACGCACGTCGCAACCTGGACTCCGACACAGGCACTCGGTTACTCGACGACGTATACCGCCACGATCAGCGCGGCCACCGACCCCGTCGGCGACCCCATGAGCGGACCGGTCACCTGGTCGTTCACCACGGTCGCGCAGCCGGCCCCGACGATCACCAGCAAGACGCCGGCCGCGGGAGCTACCGGAGTCGCAACAACAACGGCGGTGAGCGCTGTCTTCAGCGAGTCCGTGCAGTCGGGCACGATCAGCTTTACTTTGTCGGGTGGATCAGGGTCAGTGTCCACCTCGATGACGTACAACGCGTCGACCGACACCGCGACGTGGACGCCGCTCGCCGCACTGGCGAACGGCACGAGCTACACCGTTACCATCAGCGGTGCACAGAATAGCTCGGGCGTCGCCATGACAGCGCCGGTTTCGTGGACGTTCACCACGGCCTCCTCGGCGCCGCTCCCAATATCATCCACACCGATTACGACAACATCCCGAATTTCGGCTCAAATCCCACGGTGGTCAGCGTCGCAAGCGGGTCGTGGTCCAGCGGAAGCACCTGGTCGACCGGGCAGGTGCCGGGCGCCGGCGCCATCGTTTCGATCGCCAGCGGCACTGCGGTCACCTACGACGCCAACAGCACTGTCGTGCTCAACACGATCGTGATCCAGTCCGGGGGAACACTACAGTTCGCGACCAATGTCAACACCGAGGTGATCGCCGCGAATTATCTCGTGTTGCAGGGCGGCACGCTTGACGTCGGCACCCAGGCCAACCCGATCGCATCCAACGTCACCGCCTCGATCCTCACGGCTGATCAGCCGCTGAATACGACAATCGATCCCGAGCAGTACGGCGACAGCCTGATCGGCCTTGGAAACGTCACGATCTACGGCGCCGCCAAAACGCCGATTCGGTCAACTTGCGGCCGAACCGAAAGCGGGCAATACAACGTTGACTTTCTCAAGTCCGGTGACCGGCTGGCAGCCTGGCGACGAGCTGTTCGTGCCCGACACGCGGCAGCTTGAGCGATGCGCAGTATGGAAGTAAATATGTCGCCCCAGTGGGAATTCCCGACGATCGCCAGCGTGTCCTCCAACGGATTGACGGTGACGCTGACAAGCGCGCTTCAATTCAGCCACCTGGGGGCGCGCGACATCAACGGTAATCTGACGTTCTTGCCCCAGGTCGTCGATGAAACCAGAAACGTCGTGATCAAGTCTCAGAACTCGCTTGGGAATCGCGGTATCGTGATGTTCCTCGACAGGGCCAACGTGAACATCAACTCGGCGGCGTTCCTCGGATTGGGACGAACAACCGACAACGCCATCGACAACACGACCTTCAACTCCAGCGGGCAAGTCACACACATCGGGACCAACGAGCAAGACCGCACGCCGGTTCAATTCCTGGACCTTTGGGGACCCACGTCGCCCCAGTCCGACGGTTATCAATACACGTTCAACGACAACGTCGTGCACTGCATCATGGAAAACCAGGATCACATCTGGGGCATCGAGGTCAACAACAGCAGCTACGGGCTGATCCAGGGCAACGTGGTCGACAACTGGAACGGCGCCGGCATCGCGCTCTCGAACGGTACCGAGATCGACAACATGATCGAGGGAAACTTCGTCATGCAGATCAACGGCACCGGACAACGGACTCAGACCGGTCTCGATGGACTCGGCTACTGGTCACTCACGCCCGACGACTCGTGGGTGAACAATGTGGCGACCGACATCAATCAGAGCGGGATTTACAGCTACGGGTTCGATATCAACGCCACCTACTTGAGCAACCAGAATGTCCCGGCCTACCAGGGGGCCGACCCGGCGGTGAGCGGTCAATCGATCAGTGTGAATATGAACGCAACGCCGCTCTTGCAATTCTCTGGCGATGAGGTCTACGGCGCGACTCCGGATGGACTCTCGCTGTGGTGGATCGGGACGTACTTCGACACGCCGCAGGGCACCGCGGGCACCGTCGAGAATTTCCAGTTCTGGAACCTGTACCAGTGGGGGTACTTCGGGTACGAAACCAATCAGCTCACCATCGACCACATCGTCGGCCGCGGCGATCCGAACATCCTTTCAAACCCATATGACGATAATCGCGGCCTCTGGTTTTCGGACTATATGACCCGGCAGCTCGTCATCAGCAACGCCGATCTTCAAAACCTCGGAACAGGCATCGAGGCGCCGATCAATGCCGACGTCCAGGGTGCCTCGGGACCTAACGCCGGTATCGAGACGATAGAGAACAGCTACCTCGCAAACGTCGTGAACATCGAGTCGGGTCCCGCGTCCTGCGTCAACGGTAGCGGCGATCTCTCGCCGATCCAGGTGGTCGTAAACAATGTCACATTCGCGCAGCCCAAAGTCTCAAGGAGCTTTGAGAACATCTCCGAGGACAACGACGTGCCGGCGGGCCTGGGAACGCCCAATCTGTCGCTGTTGCAAGTCGCGTGGGTCTACAGCTACAACGGCATTGCCGGCAACAACTTCGCGGTCTATCCGAGCCGTGTGACCAATGAAGGCAACAACACAATGCCGCTGATGCAGCAGTGGGTGGTCACGCTGCCGACCAATGCCACGCCACCTGCCACAGCAGACCCTGCGTCATTGGTGCTGGGAACGACCAACTCCAACGTGTCCGGAGTGACCCAGCTTACGGCGAGCCCGACCAAGAATACGACCTCGACCACGTCCAAGCCGATGACCAGCGCTCGTGGATCTCAGACGGCCGCCAACACCGTCGTCGGAGGTCCGCTCGTGCTGACGCTGTCGCGTCGAAACAACATCGTGCAAACGGCCGCCGCGGTTCCCGCGCCCGGTGGAACCTCGATTCCGACTGAGCGCCGGTCCCGAACGAGACGAGCGCGCCTCGATGAGCGTTTTCCAAGTGGCGCGCAGCGTTGTGTATAGCTCATGATCAATCCCCCCCGGTCGATTCGATCGCCGTGGGGAGCGAAACCCGGCAGGAGCATTTGCCACATTGGCCGCTCGCACACGGTGATCTCGGGACTCCACGCGCGGCCCGACAGATATTGCGATCGTGGGGGCGGGGCGGGTAACGGCCAATGGCGGCATCGCTCCGCCATAGATGAGCATGAATCCGCGAGGATGCCGGCCGCAAACTCCGCCCCCTTGCCTCCGGCTCCGTTTTCACTCTGATCGACATGTTTATGCTGTCGCGTCGAACAGCGATTCTGGCACGACCGTTGTGAACTCAACATTCTCATCGAGGCGACCGGAGACGTTTGCGGCTGTCCCTGTCTAAGAGGCTCTAGCGGGAGCGGCATGACGTCTAGCCCGAGGCCATCAGTTAATCACACCGACTCCATCGGAAATACTTGTCTTGCAGATGTCGCTGTGCGCAGTCGTGATCCACTTGAACTCATCGGATGATCACAACAAGCGGAACACTTCCCAATCGTAGGCTCGTTAACGAAATAGCCGACATGGCTGGATGCGTTTGTGCATTCGGCCATGTCGGCCGTGGTGCCACGAGCTTGACCGCCTGTGCTGTCGCGTACGTTCGTGAAATTCGGTTCTTTGGTGCGGAGTCGGAATTGCCCTACGAATCGCGGAGTTTTTGGCCCGACGCTTGTCGTGCGCGGTCTTATGACGACTGGGTATTTCCGGCTGAATTCCGCGCTTCTCGCTACCCACGCTTCGAGCCGACGCCGGCAGAGACCCGGGATAAAGATGGGGCCGGGGACTGATCAGTGCCGTTGGGAACAGTATTTGCGAGGAAGAGCAGAATCCCAAATTGACTACAACCTGTTTTGCCCGCCCGCTCGGGGAACCGTGGCCAAGTAACCACTGGGTCCGCTCCGCGGTTTCATTGACCACGAAACAGACGACGGCCAACCGCACCAAAGCGTTTGGACCATCCGCTCGTACCGGCGCGCATGCCGGCTAAACGATACGAATGCGTTTGTTCAAATGCGATTGCTTTCATTGCTGGAGCATCTGATGACCGGAAGAGTTCATGTTCGCGTCCAACGCCGGCTCAATGTCGAGCTGCTGGAAAACCGTTGCGTGCTATCCGGGATATCCCCGACGACCTTGCCGATTCCAACGGTGGGGAATCCTTATAACGTGAGCATCACTGACACGGGTGCAGTGGGAGGGTACACGCTAGGCGTGACCGGCAACTTGCCCGCTGGCTTGGCCGTCAGCAGTGGCCAGATCGGCGGTTCCATCAACCACGTGCAAGATGCGGGCCTCGGCGAAACGTCGAGCGGTACTTCGCAATCAACCAAGAGTTTCGCCACGACCCCGATCTCGGGTGATACCATCGTTGTTTGGGCGTGGGGTTGGAACACGTCGGCCGCCACGTCCAGTGAAATCACGTGCAGCGACACAGGTAAGAATACTTACACGCAATACGGCTTCGAGGACGGTGGCGTCGGCAACGGTAACTGGTCGAGCATTTTCGTGGCGACGGGAATCACGGGCGCGACGAACTTCAGCGATACAATCCACGTCTCGGGGATACCCAGTGGGAACATCGTTGTGGTCGCGTCGGAGTTCAGCGGCGTGGTTGGTGTCGATACCAAGGGAGTGAATTCCGGAACAACCACGGCCCCGAACGTCAGCGCAACAACCAGCAACGCGAATGATTTGTTATGCTCAGTCATGGCTTGTGATAACACGAAGGACCCGGCAACCGTAACAACTCCCTCGGGCTGGACGCAGACAGGGGTCGTGACCAACGGCAACGACTACGAAGTCGGGCAGGCGATCTGGAGGGTTGTGAACGGCGCCACAACATACTCCGCCCAGTGGAACAACATCGGCACAATTGCTTGGGGGACAGGGATCGTTGCGCTCGAGGGTAGCGCAAGCGGCGGTGGGTCATTGAGCGGCGTGCCGACCAGTGCGGGTACGTCGACCTTCACGATCAAGGGCACTGACACCGCCGGTCACGTCGCAAGCCAGCAATACACGCTGACCGTGAATCCGGCGATCGTCGTCAGCCCGACTACTCTGCCGTCCGGCACGTCCGGCAAATCCTACAGCGCCACATTCACGGCCTCCGGCGGCAGCGGCAGCGGGTACACCTACTCGGAATCCGGCAGCCTTCCTTCGGGCATGACTTTCCACAACGGTACGTTGGCCGGCACCCCGACCCAGTCGGGCAGTTTTGCCGTCGTGGTGACTGCCTCCGACAGCAATAACGCGACCGGAAGCGTGACGGATGTATTGACCGTGCGGTCCGCCAGCAAGACTCTGACGATCAGCCCGACCACGCTGCCTGGCGCAACGGCAGCCACCACGTACAGGGCGACCGTTACCGCCTCGGGCGGGTCCGGAGCTTATACGTTCACAGTTACCGCCGGAAGCCTGCCGTCTTGGCTCGCGCTGAATGCGACCACCGGAGTGCTGAGCGGAATGCCGACCTCCATGGGCTCGTCCAGCTTCACCGTTACTGCGTCCGACAATCAAAACTCCGGATTGACGGGCAGCCAGTCGTACACATTGGCGGTGAGCGCAGCCAACTCGCTTTCGCTTAGCCCGTCAGCGCTTCCCGGTGCCACCGCCAACAGCGCCTTCAGTGCGGCGCTCTCCGCGATTGGCGGGTCGGGGAACTACAGTTACTCGGTCACGGCGGGCAGCCTGCCATCGTGGCTGGTTCTCAACGCGTCGACCGGCGTGCTTAGCGGTACTCCAACCGCCACGGGTACATCAAGCTTCACCGTCACCGCGACCGACAGCCAGATCAGCGGTCTTTCGGGGCACCAAGCCTATTCGCTCTCGGTCGCGCCGGCTGCGAGCCTCACACTGAGCCCGGCGACCGTGCCCGGCGGCACGTTGAGCAGCCCTTACAGCGCCACGCTCACCGCGACGGGCGGATCTGGAAACTACACATTCGCCGTCACGTCGGGTTCGCTGCCGTCGGGCCTGGCGCTGAACGCGACTAGCGGTGTGTTGAGCGGAACACCCACGGCCGCGGGCACGTCCAGCTTCGCTGTCACCGCGAGCGACGGCAGCATCACCGGCCTGTCCGGCAGCCAAAACTACACCCTGGCTGTGAGCTCCGCGACCAATCCGACTCGCCCACAACCGACGAGCCTCAATACCAGCTCGAGCCAGTATCAGAACCTGGTGGCTGACTTCCCGCTCTGGATCACCAGCTCGACGGCAAACACGCTCGACTACGGCCCACATGGGCTGGTCGGGACACCGACTAATATTCAAACCCATACAGATCCAACGATGGGGAATGTCTTCGATGCGGGTAGCTCGGCGAGCAATTTTGCGATTCCTTACAGCACCTATCTCGACTTCGCTTACCCGAACGACACCGCCCAGCCCTTCACCATCTCAACCTGGGTGAACGTCTCCATTCGATCAAGCTCTCTGACGGACTCGGACAATCCTCCGAACATGTACGTTGTGACCTTCGACGCGAATGATGGTGCGTCGTATCCTGGCTACGGGTTCGGTGCCGCCTCGACGTTCGCGAACAACGGTCCGATCACAAGCGAGTTCGACGTGGATGGGCATGAAGCGCAAGCTTCCATGTTCGGCTCGAGCATCATCAACGACGGACAGTGGCACCTGCTGGTTGCCACCTACACACCCGCGTCTTCGACCGCCCGTCCGACCAGCACCGGAAATATCTACATCGACGGCGTCCTGGACGGCACCAGCAAATCCATGGCTGAGCTGGAATCGCCCACGGTCGACAACCCGAAGAATCTCCTCAATCCCTTCTCGATGTATATCGGCGCGGATGACGATGGCCACAGTAACGCCTGGCAGGGAATGTTCTGTGATCTGCGGTTCTATGACACCGCACTCAACGCAACCCAGATCGGCGCGATGTACGCCCCGGCGACTCGATGGCAACTCTATCAACCTGGGACGAATGGCGGCTCAGCCCGCGGCGGCTGCTCCATCGGGTTACACTAAGCAGCTCACCATCGCGGTGACGGCGCCGTTACCAGGCGGCAATTCGGGATTGGGCGCTCAAGGGTCAACATCCGCGATCATGCCGCTGGCTTTCGTCGCGTCGAACCAAGTCCGGAATGACTCTGTGACCGCCAGTATTGATTCGAGCGCACCCTTTGCAACGGCGAATTCGTTCCGCGGTTCAAGGTCGCCTTCCCTGGTCCATTCCGCCAAGGACGCTCCGAACAATGTGATCCATGGCCCATCGGCAACGACGGCTTTCCGCCGGACTCAGGTCGCGCAGCCCACGGTCGATTCCCCCTTGTCGCGTTTTGACCGCTGGACGCTGTGAGGCTCTGGCTCCGATGCCATTGGCCCAAAATGCGGACCCAGTTCAATCCGTAGTCTCAAAAGAAGAAGCCCGCTTTCATTGCGAAAGCGGGCTTCTTGATAGACACCGGCATGTGCTGGTACGTTGGCCCTCAGATGCTCCTTGATTCTGCAATCCGCCGGGAATCACCGCCGCAGGCCGGCTACGATCGATCTGGAAACCGAGACGACTTCACAATGACTCGACGCCGGCGCTCGTCGCGGATCAGGGTATGCCGCGAACGATGGCAGGCCCGATCCAGCGCGTGACCGTGACCGGCAGTCGTTGCCAGATGCGAATCATTCGGTCGTAGCGCGGATTGTCCGGCCGCATGTCCGCGGCGGCGCCCTTGCGAACATAGTGCTGCCACTCGGCCGGGAACGGGTCTGCGCCCCACTGTTTCTTGAACCGATAGGTATTGCTATCGGGATTTGAGCGACCGAAGTCGAACTGGGATTGTCCTCGCTCGATGGCCCGTTCCAGAAGCTTCCAGTAAAGCAGCATGTTCGCGCAAGTGTGGTTGTATTCTCGCAACGAGCTGGCGCTCGGAACCTCGGTGATCCCCCAGCCGTGCAGCAGGAGCGCCAGCGGCGACGGGCGTTGTGCCGGCCCGAACGATGCAGAACTCCGCGCGATCGGGGAACTGCTCTCAGGGTCTCGAGGAACAATCGCCGGCCGTAGACCGGTGTCCCGAGGTCGCGCATGTTTCGGCTGAACACGTCGTAGAATTCGCCGAGCCGCTCCTCCCTCCCCAGACGACCGTCAGCTCGCTCTTGGTCCCCTTGCGAACCTGGTTGCGTACCTTTGAAGGCAGTTCGTCCCAGAGCTGCCCTGGAGTCGCGGGCAGACTTCAGCCTCATGTGGACCTTGCTGCCGGCCCGCGTCATGAGCCGGGGATGCTCGCAGGCGCGTTCGTGCCGCAGCTCGAGATATCGCACGTCGAGCTCGTCGGCCAGCGCCATGGCGCGATCGATCAACCGGCTGGCGACTGTCGGATCGTCGGCCGTCACGCCGCCATAATTCGAGATAAGGAAGTCCGGTCAAGAATCGTCCGAAGAGCGCGCTCCGGACAAACATCACGGGCAGTAATCCCAGACCGTCGTGCCTCCCGCACATGCCTCGAGGCAGTAAGGCTTCTGTCGAAGGCCGCTCGCCGAGCACGCTCAACCAACCTGGGATGGTAGCTGAGCGGGATGGGTGCATTCCGGAGTCACAACAGATTCCCAGGCAGGCAATTCCGCGTGCCTACGCCCGAGTGCCCGTGGACATGCAACGTCAAACTGGGTGTCGCATCGCAGATTCATGACGGTTCCTGATCGGTCCCGAGCATCACACTGTGACTGATTTTCGCGAATCGGCGAAGACCTCACGAGACGGCCGCCCCTGCACGGGACTGCCAGGAGCTGGTCGTAGATCTCCCGGATTCGCTCCATGCGTCGTTCGAAGCTGTACGCGCGATTCCACGGTCCGCCGGCCGGCCTCGCCCAGAGCGACTCCGCAAGCCGGCGTCGGCCAGCAGCCGGGCCAGCGTCGAGCCCAGTTGCTCGGTGTCTCCAGACGTCGACGAGCAGTCCATTCTCCTCGTGCTCGATCAAGCCGCGGGACCCCGGCGACCCGGGTCGCCACCACGGGCACGCCCATCGCCATCGCTTCCAGCACGACGTTGGGCAGACCCTCGCGAAGACTGCTCAGGGCGAAGACGTCCATCGCCTCGAAGAGCGGGATCGTGTCCGGTTGAAACCCGAGCAGTCGGATCCGATCCTCGCGATGGAGCGACCGCGATCAGGTCCTGGAGGCGACCGTGCTTGATCGCCCTCGCCGGCGATCCGCAGCTCGACGTCGACTGCCGACCGGCGAGCAACCGGTCGACCGCTCGATCAGCAGGTCGAATCCCTTCTCTTCGGAGAGCCGGCCGATGGCGCCGATCAACAGCCGGTCGCGGGGAATGCCCAGAAGCGACTCTTGGCTTCTCGCTGCGGTCCGCGTCCGGACGAATTGCTCGGGTGTCGATGCCGTTCTCGATCAGGATGCACCGCTCGGCAGGAACGCCGCAGTCCAGGCAGCCATCTGATGCAAGGTCGCTCGACACGCTGATCACGACCTCGTAACGCCGCAGACAGAAGCGATCGATCCCGTAGTAGAGCGGGCGTGCGGCGCGTGTGCTTGACCCAGCCGTGGACGGTGGTCACCAGCCGCATCGGCCAGAAACGGCGCAGCAGCAGGCCCAGGGCGTTGCTCTTGTAGTCGTGGCCGTGCCAGATCGCGACCTGCTCCCGGCGGCAGACCGCGAGCAACTCGCGTGACGACGCGCCAGTCCCATGGGCCGCGATCGGGGATCGAAACCAGCGGCGCATTCCAGCTCTCGGCTCGTCGCCGCAACACCTCGAAGCCCGGGTCCCCGGGCGGGTGCATGTACGCGCAGAGGTTGCGGTAGCCCATCGGCTCGAGGAACCGCGGCGAGTTGAGGATCGTCTTGTCGGGACCGCCGCCGGTCCCGCTCACAACGCGGGCATCGAGGACGACGGGAATCGCAGTGCACGAGTGACGCGTCGAGGCAGTACGGCGTTCACGAGCAGGCCTCGATCAGTTGCGGCGGTTTTTCATCCGGCGCGTTGCTCGGCGCCACTCATCGGCGAGCAGCCACCGCTCCAGTTCGCGCGCCTTGGCCGCCCATGATTCCTCGGCCAGCCGTCGGCGCGGCCTCGTGCTGTGATTCCGGCAGTCCGGTTGCCAGTCGATCTCGGACAGCCTGCGAGAACGCCTCGGGCGTCGCCGCCAGGTCCAGGGCATCGGCCCAGGTCCGGGTCGAAGGCAGGTCGCGCACGACCACCGGCTTGCCGGTCGCCAGGTATTCCTTGAGCTTGAGCGGCTGCATCGCCCGGGTCACCGGAAGGTCGGCATATGGCATGATCAGCACCGCGGCGGTCTGGCGATCTCGGGTAGTTCCGCGAACGGCACTGCCGGATGCCGGACCACGCGCGGCAGCCGCCAAGAGCGACGGGTGCGGGTCCGATTCCGGCCCAACCAGCACGATCGTCCCGTGGTCAGGTCGTTCGCCAGCCGCTCAGGAAGGCGACGTCCATCCGGCGATCGATCACGCCCCAGAACATGATCAGCGGGCGCTCGAACTGTTCGAGCGAATGAAAACGCGCGCGAGTGTGCTTCGACTCCAGAAAGGTGCTCTATCGACCGCCGTCGCCCCGCAGCTGTCGTGCGGTCCGAAAAGCCTGACCGCGCCGTCGCATCGATCCCAGTGTTCGAGGTCGACGCCATGGGTCAGCAGCTGGACCAGACGCCGCTCGTCGCTGAGCTTTGCCTGGAGCGTCTCGGCTCACCGCGATCAGGACGTCAGCCCGCTCGATCAATCGGTCCTCCATCTCGCGAAGCGTCGTGCCATCGAGTCCCGGCCATTCGGCGAAGTCGTCGACACAGTAGTACACCCAGCGGCGCACGGGCAGGCGGCCGACCAGATCGGCGACGATCGGGACGTTCGTCACGCGCGATCGGCGGCTCTCGGCATGGCCGCGAGCTGAGGCGTCAGTTGCCGAATCAGCAGGTCGCGGTTGATGCGGCGCTCGAGCGGCGAGCCAAACGAAGGCCACATCCAAGGGTTCAGCACACGGAGATTATGATGAGTCGGCCGCTGCGGATCGCTTCGAACCCCGGCGGCCGCCGGCCGCAGCCAGTGCCCGAGCTTCTCCATGCCGCGCGAGGCGGTCGCCCAATCGAGCTCGCGGCCGGCGCATCCCGATCGTGTTGACCCACCAGACCTCGTATCGGTCGAGCAGACGGCCAACTAAGTGCTGGCAGCTCGACGGGTGGCGGCCCCAATCATCGGCGAAGACCAGAAGCGGCGGATTGCGGTCGTTTCATGAAATCAGCCACCGAGCATCTCGTCGTAACATTTCCGATAACGTTCATGCATTTGCCGCTCGGAGAACAACGTCTCGGCCCGTGGCCGGCCCGCCGTGCCCATCTCGATCTCGCCGCTCGGCACCGGCGGCAAGACTCAGGATGTGCTCCGCGAGCAAGTCAAAGTCGCCGGCGGGCGCAAGCAGGCCGGTCTGGCCGTCAACGACGACCTCGGCGACGCCACCGACACGGGTCGACACCACGGGCCGTCCCGCCGCCATGCCCTCGATCAACGTCAAGGGAATGCCCTCGCTGATGCTCGTCAAGCAGGACGATGTCCGAGGCCGCCAGCAGACGGGGAACGTCGTCACGCTGGCCGAGGAATCGCACGTGCTCCTCCAGCCCGCATCACGCACCAGGCTCTCGATCGCCGCACGCTCGGGGCCGTCGCCCACCAGGACCAGGCGAACGCGGGGAACATCGACGGCGACCCGCTCGATGGTCCGGATCGCCGTGGCGTGGTCCTTGAGATAGTCGAGCCGGGCCACCTGGATCAGAACCAGGTCGCCGGGTCCAACGCCGATCGACGCGCGGATCGCGGCCCGCTCAGGTGCGGCGGGTTGCACGCGGAACTTTTCGAGCGGGATCCCGTTATAGATGACCTCGACTCGGCGTGGCGCGATGCCCTCGTTATGGATCAAGGCCTGGCGGACCGCCTCGCCGACGGCGACCACGCGGTCGCCGCTTCCGAAGCAACACGCGATTGGCCAGCATGCGTTTCCGGCGCGGATAGTCGGGATGATGCCGGCCGTGCTCCGTAAAGAGCAACGGGGGCCGCGAGCCAAGCAGGCGGCTGGCCGCGGCGTAGAAGAACGGAGTGTACTGGTGAGCGTGCAAGATGTCGACCCGCTCTCGACGGACGATCTCGGCCAGCCGACGCATGCAGCGCCAGTCCAAACCGGGCCGCCGATTCAAGACCTCTACATCGAAACCCTTCGTCACGCAACTCTCGACCCAGCGATCCCAGCTCATCGAGGCAAATGAACACGAATCCGTATTCCCGGCCCATCCGTCGCGCGAGTCGAGCCGCGAGAACCTCAGCCCCGCCCACCTGAAGCCCGTGCAGGACCTGGCAGATGGTCGCGATCCGGACACCGCGACCGGCGACGGCAACCGGCACGTCCGATCCGGACGTCCGCTTGGCAGCGGCCGGCAGCGTCGACTCCGACAGCCTGTCCGTTCCAATTGTCAACAGCTTGCATCAAGGAGGCCCCCGGAATTCGAACGCCCCCGCGTCGGGAGCCGTACCGCTGAAGGAATGGACCGGCGTCAGAGGATTGTGGACCACCAGGGGTAATACGGCCGGCGTCGACCGCCGCCAAATCGCCCCGCGCAAGCCGCAGGTCTCCCCGGCTGGAGTCGACGAACCAGTCGCGCTGGGCCGTCACGACGTTTGCCTTCAGCTCGGCCTTCGCCCCGTCTCGGAGAATAACAGGGTGATTGCTAAGGTTATTCCAGACCCGGGCGCTGGCAGTGGGAAATCTCACGCCGATCGACCACGGGACCTTTCCTTCGACGAGGACCGTGTTGTGCTCGACGAGCGCGCCGGGCGACGCATTGACCTCGATCGCCTCGTCGGCCCAGTCGTTCAAGTTGCAGACGGCGTTCCGTCGGACGACGCCTCCCTGGTGGTCGAGGCGGTCCGGGCGCACTCGGCTGGTCCTGCACGAGCCCCAGCGCGATCCCGCGGTAGCAGTCGACGAGCCAGTTGCGCTCGACGACGGTATCGCGCGATCCGCCCCAGAACAGGATGGCAGGGCCGGTGCGCCAGCCTTGCGCTCTCGGCCCACGGATCCGCTGGACCGAATTATCCCGGACGGTCCACCCTGCCCCGTTGAGCACGTCGACGCCATTGGTGTAATCGCCGGGAGCGTGGTCCGAGTATTCCAGGAATGAACAGGCCACCAGGCCGTTGCGGCAGGGTGCTCCGCCCGGAGCGGTGCTCCCCTTGATGAGCTGCTGTCCGGTATCCAGGATGTGCACGTTGTGAATCACGACATCAGAGGCTCCCCTCTCTCCGCGAACCTGGATGCCGTGAAAGCCCACGTGGCCGATCGTCAAATCGGCCACCGTGACCCGCGGTGCGCTCACGGAAACCGCCACCATTCGCTCGTTCATCCCTCGCCCGCGGATCACGACCCGGGCCTGCCGCCCTTTCTTGCTCCGCAGGACCAAGCCCTGGACGGAAAGATCGAGCTGATCACCGTTGAGCTGGTACGTCCCATCCTCGAGCAAGATCGTGGTATCGGGCTTGGCTCGCGCGACCACGCCGCGCAGCTCTTTCACGCCGCGCACAGTGACCGTCGCCTCCGAATGCGGCGGCGCCCACCCACAGCGGGCGCAGGCATCGTCCTGCAGAATCACCAAAGACAGAATGCAAGCGACCAGCATGGGTGCTAAGCGACCGTTCTCGACGAGCGACCAAGGTCATTCACGATTCGCGCGGCGGCGCGGCAGTACGCATTCTTGAAAAACCGGTGCGTTCCAAAAAAGTGCACGGCGTCAGCGGTGCCGAGCTTGCCGAGCAAATCCGGGAAGAAATTGAAGTAATGGGCCGGATCGAGACGCTTGCCACCGGCCATTGAGAGCAGATAGATCACAAGACACTGCTCCCCTCCCCATTCGAACATCGGAGTGTTGAGTTTCAGGCACGCGGATAGAACTTCCTGAGCCTTCTCCAGCGAGAGCTCGTCCCTGCAACCGTAGAATCCGCTCGTCGTACCGTCGAGAAACTCAACCGGGACGCGGACAGCCGCGTTCAAGGCCGGAACGTTGTTTCTGAACACCTCCTGCATATGCCGAGGGGCCTGGTCGATCGGCTTGTCCGGGGTACGCGTGGGAGGTTGTCCCAGCAGGAATGGGGGCTTTCCGCCATTCTCGATCCACTCGATGATCTCGTCCGGACGGTTCAAGACCAGTATGTCGGCGTCCATGATGATTCGAGCCGGTGCCCGGCACTGAAGCTCGGTGTCCACCAGCCGCCGATAGCTCGCATCGAGTTGCCTCCATTTCGAAAAGCGTCGACTTGTGATCGAGCGCTTCCGACGCGCTCTTATCCGCGACCGACGGCGTCACGATCCTGCAGCCTGGTATATGCGCGCTAATCTCCGCCTGCGAAGCGTCCGCCAGTGTCCCGTCCGAATGGACGACGACGCCGACGTTCGAATAGAAACGCAGAAACGACTTGATCGCCACCAGATAGAGGGGAAGATCCGCCTCGCTCAGCATGGTGTGTATCTCACACGCCGCATCGGTCCGGCACGGGATCGGCGGCGACGCCTGCATGCCTCTGGTCCACAAGCGAAAGTTCGTGTAATTCAGTCGACGCCGTATGCGATACAGCATGCAAAACCTCGGTTTGAAAAAAACGGTCGAGCCGGATGAAATCGCGCGGGAACCATCCGTTAAGCCAGGATTTCAACCGACCAATGCGCTCTCAATAGAAATATCCTCGGAGCCGCAGCTTTCTCCAGCTTCGCGGATCGCACAGCTGCAGCAAAACGGTCGCGCAGCCGCGGACGGACCGCAGCCTGGCAGCGATTCTCTCTTTCTGGGGCACAAATGGCGCCGGCGTTCCAAAGTCAACGGCCAGTCCGGGACTCGAGGGGGCGATCGCAGGCGAATTTGCGAAGAAAGCGTCGCGCGGCCCCTCGGCGAGGAGAAGTGCAACGGCGCGGGTTGAGTGTCGCGAGCCAAACCGCAACAGCTCTTTCCACGCACGTTCTCCCAGCTGGTTGCCGCGCTCGAGCATGGCGAGCTGCTCTGCCTCGCCGGCGTGGGACGCGGCCAGTCTGAGTACGTTCGCTTTGCGGAAGTCTTGCGCGGCCCACGTCTCGTTTGGGTACTCGAGTTGTTCTAATTGATCAAAATAGGATTTTTCGTGCTCGAGCATCCACCTCGCGTACCGCATCAAGACGGCACGGGCGTACGAGTACATGAAATCCAGCTGACCGGCTTCCGCCTTGACCGCAAGATACCGAGCCAGCGCGGAAAGGAATACGGTGTACGACCAGCGCGGCTCGACGCAGAGCAGGTTTCGTCCGGCAACGTTTTCTTCGGGATGCGAAACGCGTCTGATCAAACCTTCGGCTTTTTCCAGATAGACTGCGAGCCGCGTCAGCCGCCATCCGTCGAGCAAAACGTTGATCGAGTTGCCGGCTCCGCGACAGGGGCCCTGATAGTTGGGTTCGCCGGGATAGGTCGCGTTACCAGTGGGGCTCGGGTCGAGGACGCCGAAAACGCTTTGCTGGCCGTCATCCATGTTCACGACCCATTCCGCGAGGCCGATGACCGTCTCACGCGCTTTCGGATCGCCCGTCATGTAGTAATGATGCAATAGACCCGTCGAGTAATTGTGATTACTGCTCGGCCCGCCGCCGGCGAAAGGATCTCCCGGTCGGAAATTGTGCCGAGAATACGCTCGGTGCGTACACGTCGACGCGTCGCGATAATGGTTCGTATGCCAGAACAGGCCTCGATTGTAAGCCGCCTTGTCACGGTCTGTGTGATAGACGTCGATGTCAATCACATGCCTTGCCAGGGAATCTGCCAGGTCGAACCACTGCGAATTCCCGCTCCTCATGTACTGGAGCAACATCCCGAAGACGAGGTCATACTGGTTGTTGTAATGGGAAACGACCGGCGCTTCGCCTTCGTAATGCTCGGCCTCGTGGTCCGCGTAGACCTCTCCATAATTCCTCCACCCGAATTCGTCGATAATCTCGCGGCGAGCAAACAAGCTCGTCGATCCGTCGACGACCGGCGCGAGATAGGACTCGTAACGATCGTCCGACTTGTTCGAGGCCGGGAGGCTCCAGGGAATGACTTTGGTCGCGGCGTACCATTCCGGCGTGCAGTGGACGTGATTCGGTCGATGAGCCCAGTTGAGAGCCTCGATCGATGGTTGGCCCGCACCGTCGAATTGAAGCCAGACCGTATGCGTCTTCTGCTCACCGCCCTGGAGCTCAAACACATCTCGCGACTGACCGGGAAAGAGCCGGATGTTGAGCGTGTTCTCCTGGGTATCGATGGCTTTGGGGAACTGCTGCCAGAACTCCGGGACCGCTACCGTGATGCCCGCCGACGGACCGCCAACCGAGACGACCGGACTGGCTCGCAAGCCGGTGGACGTGTCTCCTCCCCGCCGGACCCGATATCCACGGAAACGGCACGGGATCTCTCCAGCTCGATTCACATGGTTTCGGCTCTGCCAGTTCTCGCCGCCGCTCGAGTCCTGATAGATCTCGAAGGAATTTGCTTCCGAAGTCCGGATCGCGCTACCAACCTCCTCGGTCCAGCAGACCTCGCCAGGACCAGACCCGATCGGGCCCAGCCTTAGCGAAAGATCTCGAAAGAACACGGACCCGGCATCGCCCAGGTCCCACAGACCGCCGCGGTGGCGAGCGCGTCGCGGGTTGTGCAGGGTCAGCTCGACGCGCCGCCATGCGCCGTTCCCGCGAAAAACGAGAGCCGTGCGCAAAAATGTAAGCGGTTGCGGCGACGGCCCTCGAAAACGCCGTCGAATTTCACCGTGGTGCGCACCGGTCCAGAGGCCTCGATCTCACACCGCTCGATGCTCGGCCGGCGGGCCCTGCCTCCAGCGTCGGTGAGTACAATCGACGTGCGAATCGCGTCCAGGACGGGCACGCCGCCTATCTCGACCTGAGTGATCGGGGCTAACGTCGCCCGATCGAGCGTGAAATTCGCCCGACCCGTATCGACCGCGATCTCTCGCTCGTTTTCGCTCATGCGAAGCTGAGTCGCGGGCCGTACTCGACACTCAGAGTCGGCATTCGTCAGCTCCAGCTTCCAGACATGGCGGCCAGCATCGCTCGGACCGGCGAGGAAGTCGACGAGCAGCCACTGCACACTGCGATCCGACCAGTAGGAGAGCGGAGTAGTCTGCAGCGGGACGATGTGCCCCGACGAGTCGACGAGTGAGAGCGACCGGCTCTCATGGAGCACGCCGCGCGGCCACGGAACACCAACCGTGACCGGCTGTGGCCCTGATGTTGCGATCGCCGACTCTACGACCAGTTGAACCGTGATGACGTCCGAGCTCGTCGCCTTGACGAGTCGATCCGCGCTCGCACGCTCAGAGTGTCTCCGCTCAATCTCGAGAGTTTGTGTCAATCGGGTCATTTTGGGAGATTGACCTCAGAAGCGTCGATGGTGAGCGATGAAGCCGGAAGGCAGGATCGTGGTGGGCTGTACACTGGTCGGCTCCGCGTCGAGCTCCGAGTCCTCGGCCGACGAGACGCTCGTGCTGGCAAGTTTCAGTATCCCGGCGCCGACGAGCGCAATGTAGTACGGCGTCTCGAGGAATTCGAGACTCACAAACTGGGCCGAGACGGCGAAACCGCACAGCGACGCAATGACCGTGCGCGCCAGAAACACAAGCCACGGGTCGGATACGGGAATCCGGCCGCGCGCGATCGGCCAGAGCCGAACAACGCAAATTCCATAATAAGAAATGAGCAGAAGCATTCCCGGCACACCAAGTTCCGCCCCGATCTGGAGCCAGAGCGTGTGGGCTTCCTTGCCGACCCGGAAACCGTACTGATCCATCTGGAGCGGCATGTGATCGGGGCCGACGCCGACGATCGGATGCTTCACCATCGTGTCCAGGCACGCCGCCCAGAGCTCGAGGCGACTCTCCGCGGACGCGTCGCGCTCTTCCTTGCCGGCGAACGTGCTTTGAAACCTTGACCAGACTTCCGGACCCGCGACGGCGAGCGCGAGCACGATTGCCACAGCAAATGCCGACAGCTCCTTCCGTCCTTTGGGCATAACGACGAAGGCGGTGACGCCGAGCGTGATCAAGCCGAGCATCCCACCGCGTGAAAAGCTCAAAAGGACGGCATGAACCAGGAACGCGCCCGACGCCGCCGCGAGTGCTTTTTGCCACCACCGCTCGGAATGCCAGAACAGGAAGCCAGCCAGGCCGGTGCACGTCACCAGCGAGATCGCATACGAATTGTTGTCCATGCCCGCAAAGCCTTCCTCCTTGAGCAAGTTGTAGCCGCCGAAATACGTTTGATTGAGCTCGAAGGCGGGATACGCTTGACTCAGAAGGATCACCCAGGCCAGAAGCTTGAGCTGTCGCACCGATTTCATCGTCGTCATGGCGACCAGGATCGGCAGCACGATCTTGGCGTAGTGCTCGACAAACTCCCAGGCGAGTCCTTGATCGGGGGCCTGCAAGGCGCTCACGATGATCCAGCAGAAGTACCCGACCAGAACTTGGATCACGGCTTTCGCGCGACCCAGGTCCCACCTGCCGAAGCCGTGCAGTGCCCATCCCGCGAGCAAGGCAATGGCGACGATCCGGCTGTAAGTTGCCCTCCTCAACCGACCATGGCCAGACGTATTCGGGCCTCAGAACCGCGAACGAGACGTAGACCAGGAGCCCGACGAACGGGTTGAAGAGGGCGGCAATCGCCCCGCCGTACGTCATCAGATAGACGAGAATTCGCCCTTCATCGATCGACGGCAACCTTCCTCGGGACCCGGGCAGCCAAGACAGAACCGGTAGGTGCCGAGTGCTCCAGATAACGCTCGGCCCAGCGGGCCAGTACTAGCAAGCTCCAGAGCGTGCTTCCCTGCCGGCCAGTGCCGGCCAGGTGAGACTCGTAGATCTGTCGCGCCACGGCCTGGTCGATCAAGCCGGCGACTCGGGCATCGCGATCAAGCACCGCCGATTCGAACATGGGCCGAAGCGGGCCGCGGAGCCAGTCGTCGATCGGGATCTCGAATCCTTGCTTCCTCCGCCCGAGGATCGACTCCGGCAACGATCTCGCGATAGGCCTGCTTGAGGATCCATTTGGTCTGGCCGCCCTGGACCTTCCAGCGCGACGGGATGCGGGCGGCGAGCTCCAGCAGCTCGTGGTCGACCAGCGGCGGCCGGACTTCCAGGCCGTGGGCCATGCTGGCCCGGTCGACCTTGACCAGGAAGTCGTCGGGAAGCACGACGCCGACGTCGGCGGCGATCATGCCCGCCAGGGCGTCGCCCGCCGGGGCCGTCGCGTAGCTTTCCCAGATGAGCCGCTCGGGACGGTGCCCGTTGAGACCCGCCGCAAGGTCCGGCGCCATCAGCCGCCGACGCAACGGCTGGCGGCAGAGCGTCAGCGTGTTGGCGTACGCCGGCCCGGCGTCGAGCGCCAGGTTCGACAGTGCGGTCTTGGCGCGAAGCGGCCGCGGAAGCCAGTCGGCCTTGGGCCAGGCGCGGGCCAGCGGTCCCAGGGCCGCGCGGCGGAACCAGGCCGGCAGCCAGCGCCGCACCGCCGCTTCCTTCAGGTCGTGCGCATACCGCGCGTAGCCGCCGAAGGCTTCGTCGCCGCCGTCGCCCGAGAGCACCACCTTGACGCTCCGGCTCGCCAGCCGCGACACCAGGAACGTCGGGATCGCCGACGAGTCGGCAAACGGCTCGTCGTAGTAATGAGTCAGCTCGTCGATCAAGCTCACGGCGTCGGGCGTGACGATCTCCTCGGTGTGCTGGGTGCCGAACCGATCGGCGACCTCGCGGGCATACGGCAGCTCGCTGAAGCGCTCCTCGGCGAACCCCATCGAGAAGGTCCGGAGCGCCCCTGCGTCGCGCCAGCGGTCAAGGCGACCACGATGCTCGAGTCGATCCCGCCGCTCAGGAACGCGCCGACCGGCACGTCGGCGATCAGGTGCAGCCGCGTCGTCTCGGCGAGCTTGGCTCGGATCGCCTCCTGCCACTCCTCGGACGTCGGCCCGTGGTCGGGCTCGATCGCGCAGCTGCCAGTAGCGGCGCGCCGGCGCTGCAAGACTGCCATGGCCGGTCGTCAAGACATGGGCCGGCGGCAGTTTTTCGATGGCCCGGAAGATCGTCCGCTCGCCGGGGACCATGCCATAGGCGAGGTAGTCCTCCACCGCGGCGGGGTCGATTGCCCGAGAAACACCAGGGCAGGCCAGGATGGCCTTGAGCTCCGAGCCGAAGACCAGCTTTTCGGCGTCGCGGTAGACGTAGAGCGGCTTGAGGCCCAGTCGGTCGCGGGCCAGCACCAATACTCGTCGGTTCCGGTCCCAGAGGGCGAACGCGAACATGCCCCGCAGCCGTTCGACCAGGGCGTCCCCGTGCTCTTCGTAGAGGTGGACCAGCACCTCGGTATCGCTCTTGGTGCGGAAGCGGTGTCCTCGGGCTTCGAGGTCGCGGCGCAGATCCTGGTAGTTGTAGATCTCGCCGTTGAAGACGACCTGGATCGAGCCGTCTTCGTTGCCGATCGGCTGATCGCCCCCCGCCAGGTCGATGATCGAAAGCCGCCGATGCACCAGGCCGATGCCGGGATCGGACCAGAAGCCCTCGGCATCCGGCCCGCGATGGGCGATCGCGTCGCCCATCGCCTTCAGCAGGGCGGGATCGACCGGACGGTCACGGTCGGCGTAAACGATACCCGCGATTCCACACATCAGAGCCACTATCCCCCAAGAAGACGGCGCCGCGTACCCCGCGCCCTGTGCTCGCCACAAATAAAGCCTGGCCAGCACAGCAGTCCGCGCTCCGGTGGGGAGAGCTGTCCCGCGACAGCTCCCCAACCGGTCAGATCCAGCCGAACGTGATTCCGGTCAAGGAAGCCGTCACCGTCGGGTCGGTCGTGGTGAAGAGAACCTGGTACCGGAAGAAACGGCCGTTCGGGCTTGCGATCGTTCCGCCGTTGGTCACGCCCGACCAGGCCGACCAGTTCACGCCGTCGGTCGAGCTGCTGGTCAAGATGGTGATCGACGTACCGGCCGGCAAGGTGGCGGTCCAGTTGGCGGTCCCCCAGGCAACGCTGCTACCGGCATCGAACGTCGACGAAGTGTACGTCCCGCTCGAAGCGTAGTTCGTGACGCCGACCGAGTCAACCTGGAGCGCCGGCTGCGGCGATCCATTGAAGGCCGACATCGCGATCGAGAGCGGCGTGGCACTGGGGATCGCGAGGCCGATCGTGGTCACGGCAACGCCGTCGACGGAGAACTGGACGCCGCCGCTGACCTCCTGGATCAGATAGGTGTGGAAACCCGATGGCAACGGACCGACGTTCACGGACTGGACTGTGCCTGACTGGTTGACCTGCGCGAATAAGGTGTCGGTGGTCGCGCTGGTACCGAAGAGAGCCCAGCTGTTTCCGGTCGTGTTCGCCAGGTCGGTCGCCATTCCAAAGTTCTGGAACGGTGCGGCGCCAAAATTGACGCTGCCCTGTACGCCGCCGCCGCTTGAGATCATGGACGTGGAAACAACTTCCGCGCCGGCCACGGAGACAACGTTGTTGGCAACGGTAACGCTGGTCGGGCCGCCACCAGAGGGCGTCCACGAGGTCGTCGTCCAGTTCGAGTCGAGAGCCGTCCCCGCGAAATCGTCGGAGAAGGCTGGCGCCAGCGTCACTTGGCCGCCTCCGGAGGATGTGGCACTGACGGCGGTGTTGCTCGACGTCCCGCCCTGGAAGTCAGCGACGCTGGACTGGCTCCACTGGCCGTCCGCCGTCGCGAACGACCACGAGAATGGGCTGGTCATCGCGTCGCCCAAGAGATCCTGTGCGCCGCTGACGGTCGCCGTGTAGCTCGAGGAGAGAGCCATCGGGAACACGGGCGTGAGGATCGCGGTGTTGGTGGCGGCATTATAGGTCGTGTTCGCACCCAGCACGGTTCCGCTCGAGTCCTTCAGCGTGAATACGATCGTTGTCGGCTGAACGGCCTTGTTGAAGGTTGCCGTCGCGATCGCGCCGGTCGAGACACCCACGGCTCCTGCCGACGGCGTCTCGCTCACGATCGAGGGCGCCGACGTGTCGGCCGCGGTCGTGAACGACCAGGACACCGGAGACATCGCGAGCCCGAACTGATCTGTCGCCCCGCTCAACGTGGCCGTGTAGGTTGTGGAAAAGGCCAGGCTGAGCGTGGGGATCAATGTGACGGTTTCGTTCGCGGCGTTGTAGCTGAAGGTCGCTGCAACGGGGGTCGTCCCGTTCGCGAGCGTGAAGCTGATCGCGCCGGACAGGACGGCCTCGTTGAAGGTCGCCGTCACGTTCGAGCCGACCGCCACCCCGGTCGCGCCGGGGGCCGGACTCTGGGTCGTCACCGTCGGCGGGACGGTGTCGGAGGCCGTGGTGAATGACCAGGTGACAGGCGCCATCACGTTCCCCGAAAGATCCTCGCCGCCCGTCAATGTGACCGTGTAGGTCGTCTGATAGACCAACGCGGCCTGCGGGACCAGCGTGGCCGTCTGGGTAGCCGAGTTGTAGCTGAAGGTCGCGGGGATCGAAGTGGACCCGTTCGCAAGCGAGAAGCTGAGCGTGCTCGCCTGCACTTCTTTGCTGAACACCACCGACAGGCCGGTCGAAATCGCGACGTTCGTCGCCGCCGGGGCCGGGCTCTGGGCGACGACCGTCGGCGCCGTCGCGTCGATCCCCTCCGTCGTGAACGACCACGAAACCGTCGCCATCAGGTTGCCGGAAAGGTCCTTCGCTCCGCTGAGCGTCGCGACATAGACCATCGAGGGAGCCAGGTTAGCGGCCGGCATCAGCGTCACTGTTTGCGTCGCCGGATTGTAGCTTACGGTCGCGGGGACAGAGGTCGTCCCGCTCGCCAGCGAGAAGCTGATCGTGCTGGCCTGAACCTGTTCGCTGAAGGTGGCGCTCACCGCCGACCCGATCGCGATGCCGGTGGCGCCGGCAACCGGTGTTTGTGTGGTGACCGTCGGTGCCGCGGTCGATAGCGCCTCCGTCGTGAATGACCACGAGGTGCTCGTCATCGTATCGCCGGCAAGGTCCTGTGCTCCGCTCACGGTCAGGGTGTAAAGCGTCGATGGTGCCAGATTGGTCGTCGGATTGAGCGTTACCGTGCGCGTTGTCGGATCGAAGGTGACCAGAGCCGGCACGCTGGTCGATCCGTTCGAGAGGGAAACGCTGACCGTGCTGCCCTGAACGTCTCCGGAGAAGGTCACGGTCACGTTGGCCGTCAGCGACACCGAGGTCGCATTGGAACTTGGCGTCCGGGCACCGATCGTCGGTCCGCTCGGGCTCGGAGCGGTGATCGTGGTGAACGACCAGGAGATCGGCGAGACGGTGTTTCCGTAGAGATCCTTGGCCCCGCTCAGAGTCGCGGTGTAGGTCGTTGCATACGCCAGGGTGCTGGTGGGCGTCAGGGCCGCGGTCTGCGTGGCCGGGTTGTAGGAGAGCGTCGCGGGGACGCTTGTCGAGCCATTCTTGAGCACGAAGCTGATCGTGCTGCTCTGAACCGCCGCGCTGAAGGTGGCGGAGACAGAGCTCGCAGTGGCGATGTCGATCGAGCCGGCGGTCGGGCTCTGCGGCACCACCGTCGGAGCCGTCGTCACCGGGGCCGAGGTCGTCGTGAATGACCACGAGACGCTCGAGATCGTGTTGCCGTACAGATCCTGCGCACCGCTCAACGTGACGGTGTACGTCGTCGCATAGGCCCGTCCGCCGGTCGGGCTCAGCGTCACGGCCTGGCTTGCCGGGTTGTAGCTCACCGTCGCGGGCACCGTTGTGGTGCCGTTCTTGAGCACGAAGCTGATCGTGCTGGGCTGAACCGCCGCGCTGAAGGTGGCGGTGACCGGACTGGCGATGCGCCACGCCCGTCGCGCCGGAGGCCGGGCTCTGGGCCGTCACCGTCGGCGCCGTCGTGACCGGGGCCGCGGTCGTCGTGAACGACCACGAGACGCTCGACATCGTGTTGCCGGACGAGGTCCTTGGCACCGCTCAAGGTGGCGGTGTAGGTCGTCGAATATGCCAGGGCTGGACGTGGGCTTGAGGATGACGTCCTGGGATCGCCGGGTCGTAGCTGACGGTCGACGGCGATGGTCGTGGAGCCGTTCTTGAGCGTGAAGCTGATCGTGCTGGACTGCACCTCTTCGCTGAAGGTCGCGGTGACGGAAGCTGGCGGTCGGCACGCCGGTCGCACCCGAGGCCGGGCTCTGCGCCGTTACCGTGGGCGGCGTGGTGTCCGGCGGCGCCGGCCGTGGTGAACGACCAGCTGAACGCGCTCGCCATCGTGTGTCCGCCGCTATCGGTCACGCCGCTGATGGTCGCGGTGTAGGTCGAGGAGGCAGCCAGGGCCGACGTGGGCGTCAGCGTTGCGACGTGGCTGATGTGTTGTAGCTGACGGTGGCTGCGACGGTGGTCCCGCTCGAGTTCTTGAGCACGAAGTTGCTGGCATTGACCGTGGAGCTCGTGACGGCTTCGTTGAACGTCGCGGTCACCGTGCTGTTGGTTGCGACCAGGATCGCGCTCGGGGCCGGCGTTTCTGCCGTCACCGCCGGCGGCGAGGTGCCCGGAGATGCGGCGGTCGTGAACGACCACGAGGTCGAGGTCATCGTGTTGCCGGAGAGGTCCTGGGCCCCGCTCAGCGTGGCCGTGTAGGTCGTGGAGCTCGCCAGGTTCGAGTTGGGGTCGAGCGTCACGGTGTGGGTCGCCGGGTCGTAGTTGACCGTCGCCGCGCACGGTGGTCGAGCCGCTCTTGAGCACGAAGCTGATCGTGCTCGCCTGGACGGCCTCACTGAAGGTCGCCGTCACGTCGGTGCCGATGGGCACGCTGGTGGCGTCTGGAGCCGGGCTCTTCGTCGTGACGGTCGGGCGCCGTCGTGCTCGGGGCCGACGCCGTGGTGAACGACCAGGAGACGGAGGACATCGTGTTGCCGTAGAGGTCTTGGGCCCCGCTCAGCGTCGCCGTGTAGGTCGTCGCGTAGGCCAGGCTGCGCGCTGGGGTCAGGGTCACGGTCTGGGTGGCCGGGTTGTAGGTCGACCGTGCGCGGCGACCGTGGTCGCCCCGGTCTTGAGCACGAAGCTGATCGTGCCCGGCTGCGACCTCCTCGCTGAAGCGTCGCCGTGACGTAGCTGGCGACCGGCACCCGGTCGCGCCCGAGCCGGGCTCTGCGCGGTCACGGTCGGAGCGGCCGTGACGCGGCGCCGGTGTCGTCGTGAACGACCACGAGACCGACGCCATCGTGTTGCCGGAAAGGTCCTTGGCCCCGCTCAGCGTCGCGGTATAGGTCGTCGCGTAAGCCAGGCTGCGAGCGGCGTCAAGGTCGCGGTCTGCGTCGGCCGCGTTGTAGGTGACCGTCGCGGGAACGCTGGTGGAACCGTTCTTGAGCATGAAGACTGATCGTGTTCGCCTGGACCTCCTCGCTGAACGTCGCGGACACGAAGCTGGCGATCGCGACGCCGGTGGCGGTCGACGCCGGGCTCTGCGCCGTCACCGTCGGCGCGGACATTGTCCGGCGTGGAACTGGTGGTGAACGACCAGCGACACCGTGGTCATCGTGTTACCCGAAAGGTCTTTGGCGCCGCTCGAGCGTGGCGGTGTAGGTCGTCGAGCTACGACAGGTTGGAGCTCGGAGTCACGGTGACGGTCTGGGACGCCGGGTTGTAGACCGACGCTCGCGGGCACCGTGGTCGACCCGTTCTTGAGCGTCGAAGCTGATCGTGCGGCCTGGACTTCCTCGCTGAAGGTCGCGGTGACTGGGCTGGTGATCGCGACGCCGGTCGCGTTCGCCGCGGGGCTTTGGCCGGTCACGGTCGGCGCGGTGGTGTCGGGAGCCGATACCGTGGTGAATGTCCACGACAACGGGGACATCGTGTTGCCGAAGAGATCCTGGGCGCCGCTCAAGGTGGCAGTGTAGGTGGTTGCAAACGCGAGATTGGCCGACGGATTGAGAATGAACGTCTGGGAGGCCGGATCGAAGCTGACCGTCGCGCTGACCGTGGTCGATCCGTCTTGAGGGCGAAGGTGGCCGTGCTGAGCTGCACCTCCTCGCTGAAGGTTGCGGTCACGTTGCTCGTGACGTCGACACCCGTCGCGCTGGCCGCCGGGCTCTGCGCGGTGACAGTCGGCGCCGTCGTGCCACGTGCGGATGTCGTGGTGAACGACCACGTGATCCCGGACATCGTGTTGCCAAAGAGATCCTTGGCGCCGCTCAGGCTCGCCGTATAGGTCGTCGAGAGGGCGAGGCCGGACGTGGGCGTGAGGATCGCGGTGTCGGACACCGGGTCGTAGCTCAAGGTCGCCGGTATCGTGGATGCCCCGCTCTTGAGCGTGAATGTGATGGTGCTCGGCTGCACCTCCTCGCTAAAGGCCGCCGTGACCGGGCTTTGCGTGGCCACCGCAGTGGCGTTCGCCGCCGGGGTCTGCGCAGTCACCGTCGGCGCCGTCGTGCCCGGCGCCGACGTCGTGGTGAAGGTCCACGTGATCGTCGACATCGTGTTGCCGTAGAGATCCTTGGCACCGCTCAAGCTGACGGTGTAGGTCGTCCCGTACGCCAGGCTCGCGCCGGCTTCAAGGTCAATGTCTGGGACGCCGGATTGTAGCTCACCGTCGAGGAAATAGTGGTCGCGCCGTTCTTGAGCGTGAAGGTCGCCGTCGAGAGCTGGACCTGCTCGCTGAAGGTCGCCGTCACGGTGCTGGCAATCGCCACGCCGGTCGCGCTCGACGCCGGGCTGCGGGAGGTCACCGTCGGGGCGGTCGTGTCCGCCGGCCCGGTCGTCGTGAAGCTCCAGCTGAACGCGCTCGCCATCGTGTGTCCGCCGCTATCGGTCACGCCGCTGATGGTCGCGGTGTAGGTCGACGAAGCTGCCAGGGCGGTCGTGGGCGTCAGGGTTGCCACGTGGGAGGTCGTGTTGTAACTGACGGTGGCTGCGACGGTGGTCCCGCTCGAGTTCTTGAGCACGAAGTTGCTCGCATTGACCGTGGAACTCGTGACGGCTTCGTTGAAGGTCGCGGTCACCGTGCTGTTGGTCGCGACCAGCAGCGCGTTCGGCGCGGGCGTCTCCGCCGTGACCGCCGGCGGCGTCGTGCCGGGCGAGGCCGCCGTCGTGAACGTCCATGTCAAGGTAGTCATCACGTTGCCGGAGAGATCCTGGGCCCCGCTCAACGAGGCCGTGTAGGTCGTCGATGCCGCCAAGTTCGAGGTGGGCACCAGCTCGACCGACTTGGTCGCGGGGTCATAGTTGACCGTGGACCCGACGGTGTTGACGCCGTTCTTGAGCGTGAAGGTGATCGTGCTGGCCTGCACCGGCTCGCTGAAGGTCGCCGATACGTCCGAACCGATCGGGACAAGAGTGGCACTCGCGGCTGGGCTCTTCGCCGTCACCGTCGGTGCGGTCGTATCGGGAGCGGCGGTCGTCGTGAACGACCAGGTGACCGGTGACATCGTGTTGCCGTGGAGGTCCCGGGCGCCACTCAAGGTCGCCGTGTAAGTCGTCGACGGCGACAGGCTGGTCGTGGGGGTCAGGGTTACCGTCTCGTTCGCGGGATTGTAGGCAACGCTCGCCGCGACGGTCGTCGTGCCGGCTGTCAGCGAGAAGCTGATCGTCCCGGGCTGGACAAGCGCGCTCAAGGTCGCAGAGACAGGACTGGTGACGGCCACGTTCGAGGCCCCCGACGCCGGCGTCTCCGCGGTGACCGTCGGCGCGGAGGTGACCGGCGCGGATGTCGTGGTGAACGTCCACGTGAGCGTCGACATCGTATTGCTGTAGAGATCCTTGGCACCGCTCAAGGTGGCCGTGTACGTCGTGGCATACGCCAGGCTCGCACTCGGGGTCAACGTCACGGTGTCGCTCGCCGGGTCATAAACGACCGATGCGGGCACGGACGCCGACCCGTTCTTGAGCGTGAAGCTGATCGTGCTGGGCTGGACCTCCGTGCTGAATGTCGCCGCGATCGAGCTGGCGATCTCCACACCCGTGGCACTCGCCGCTGGGTTTCTCGAGGTCACCGTGGGCGCGGTCGTGACCGTTGCCGCGGTCGTGGTGAACGACCACGAGACGGAACTCATCGTGTTACCCGAGAGGTCCTGGGCGCCGCTCAAGGTGGCCGTGTAGGTCGTCGATGCCGAGAGAGTGGAGCTCGGGGCCAAGGTCAGCGTTTCATTGGCCGGATTGTACGTCACAACCGCCGTGACGGTGTTCGAGCCATTCTTGAGAACGAAGCTCGCGGTCGTGGCCTGGATTTGCTCGCTGAAGCTCGCGGTGACAGGGCTGCCCAGCGCCACCCCGGTGGCGCCGGAGGACGGCGTTCTGGTCGTCACCGAGGGCGGCGTGGTATCGGGTGCGGGAGCTGTGGTGAACGACCAGGACAAGGTCGAGATCGCGTTGCCGTACAAGTCCTGGGCGCCGCTCAAAGTGGCGGTGTAGGTCGTCGCGGCCGCGAGGCCCCGTCGTGGGCGTGAGGGTCACCGTATCCGTGGCCGGGTTGTAGCTGAGCGTCGCCGGGACCGGCAGTCGACCCGGCCTGTAGGGCGAAGCTGATCGTGCTGGACTGCATCTCCTCGCTGAACGTCGCCGTGGGTTGACTGCTGGTTGCCACGCCCGTCGCTCCCTGCCGCCGGCTTTGAACGCGGTGACCACGGGTGTGGACGTGACTGCCGCCTCCGTGGTGAACGACCAGGTCGCGGTCGCCATCACGGTTCCCAGCAGATCCTCCGCGCCGCTCAAGGCTCGCCGTGTAGGTCGTCCCGTACGCCAGGTTGGCGGATGGGTCGAGGGTCACTGTCTCGGTCGTGGGGTCGTAGCTGACGGTCGCAGCGACCGGTGTGGTGCCGTTCACGAGCGTGAATTGGATCGTGCCCGCCTGGACCTGCTCGTTGAATGTCGCCGTGACCTTCCCGCCGACCGACACGCCGGTCGCGCCGGAAGCCGGACTTTGCGAGGACGATCACCGGCGGCGTCGTGTCGGCGGCCAGCGTGGTGAACGTCCAGGAAACCGTCGTCATCGCGCTGCCGCCCAAGTCCTGGGCACCGCTCAGGATCGCGGTGTAGGTTGTCGCGGGCGCCAGGCCGGCCGATGGGGCGCAACGTCACCGTCATGTGCGTCGGGTCGTAGGCGACGGTCGCCGGAACGGCATGGCCGGACGAATCGTCGAGGACGAAGTTGATTGTGCTGGCCTGGACGTCCTCATTGAACGTCGCGCTCACCGTGCTGCCTGTGGTCACGCCGGTCGAGCCAGCTGCCGGCGTCTTCGAGCTCACCGTTGGCGCACCGGTGTCGGCGGCGATGGTCGTGAACGTCCACGAGTAAGGACCTGCCATGCCGTCGCCCGCCTGGTCCTGGGCGCCGCTGATCGTGGCCGTGTAGGTCGTGCCGGCAGCCAGTGGGGCGACGGGGATCAGCGTCGCCACATGCGTTGCCGCGTTATAGCTGGATGTCGCCCCCAGCACGTTACCGGAGGCGTCTTTGAGGACGAACGAGATGTTGCCCGGCTGCACGGCCTCGTTGAAGGTTGCAGTCACGGCCAATCCCGGCGCAACGCCCATGGCGCCGATTCGGCGCGGTGGCTCCGACGGCCGGCGGCGTGCTGTTGAAGATCACATCGACCCAGTAGTTCGTGGCGTTGAAAGACGTGGTCGGGAAGGCGTCGGTGTAAGAAAAGACGCCCTGGCCGTTGACCTCGGCGTTGGAGAGCGCATACAGCGGCCCGCTCGTGACGCCGGCGGTCGCGAAGTAACCGCCGTCCGCGGCGTAACCGCCGTTCGGGGCGAGGTACGACGCCGTGTAGACAGCGTTGGCGGTGATGAATACGGGACTGGCGAAAGTGACTTGCTGCCATCCGGTGGCTGTCTCGTTCGTGAACGTCGCGCTCGCCAGCAGGTTGCCGTTGGCATCCCAGAGGTAGCCGACATGCGTTCCCGTGTTCGCCGCCCCCTTGTAGAAGCGGATGCCCGATACGTAGCCGTTGGTGAGCGCCTCGAACTTGACGCCCAGCTCGTCGGACTGTGAGTCGCTGCCTGAGGCAATGACTGGCGCCGAACCATTGCTGAAGAGGGTATAAGTCGGAGTCGCCGCCGTGGTGAACGTCCAGGTCACAGGCGATGCCATCGAGTGCTCGAAGGAGTCGGTGGCCCCGCTCACGGTCGCTGTGTACTGAGTCGACATAGCCAGCGGGGCGTCGGGCGTAAAGGTGGCGGTCTCGGTGGCCGCGTTGTAGATCGTCTGGCCGCTGATGACTGTTACCGAGCGCGATCCGTGAGGGTGAACGAGATGGTACTCGACAGGATCGGGTCGCTGAAGGTCGCCGAGATCGGGCTGATCGTGGACACGCCGGTCGCGCCAGGGCCAGGCGATTCGGCCGTCACCGTTGGGCGGCGGCGTATTGACGTTAGCCGGGTTAAATTCGACGTCGACCCAGTAGTTGGTGGCGCCGAAAGTGTTGGTCGGGGAACCCGCCGCCGTAGACGTAGACGCCCTGGCCGCCCGCCTGTGCGTCCGACGGTGCTGTGAGCGGGCCACTCGTCACCGCGGTGCCCGTGAAGTAGCCGGAGTCGCCGGCGTAGCCACCGTTGGGGGCCAGGTACGAGGCGATGTAAACAGTGTTGATGCCGATCGGGACAGGATTGGAGAAGGTCACCTGCTGCCAGCCGGTGGCCGTCTCAGCCGTGAAGGTGGCGCTGGCCAGCAGGGTGCCGGTGCTGCTCCAGAGATAGCCGACGTGGGTGCCCGTGTTCGCCGGCCCCTTGTAGAACCGAATGCCGGTCACATAGCCGGGTACGGACGACTCAAATTTGACCCCAAGCTCGTCGGCCTGCGTGTCGCTCACCGACGGGATTGGCCGGGGTCGCGATGCGTTGCTGAAAAGCGTATAGGTGGGCGACGCAGACGTTGTGAACGTCCAGCTCACGGGCGAGGCCAACGAATTGTCGTAGTAATCGGTCGCCCCGCTGACAGTCGCGGTGTACGTGGTCGAGATCGGCGAGGGGGGCGTCTGGGTTGAACGTGGACGAGTTGGCCGACGCGTTGTACACGAGCGATCCGCTCACGGCGTTGCCCGACGAATCGGTGAGCGTGAACGATGATCGTGCCTGGCTGGATCGCCTCGCTGAACGTTGCCGAAAGGGGACTGACGGTGGAGACCCCCGTGGCGCCGGGGCGGGCGACTCGCCGGTGACCGTCGGCGGCGGCGTGTTGACAGTCCCCGGCGTGAAGTCGACGTCGACCCAGTAGTTGGTCGCATTGAACGAGCTGGTCGGGAAGCCGCCGCCATCGGCAAAGACGCCATTTCCGCCGGCCACGGCGCCATTGGAAAGTGCCGTCAGCGGGCCGCTCGTGACCCCGGAGCTGGCGAAATAACCGCCGTCGGCGGCATAATCGCCATTGGGATCGAAATAGGAGGCGACGTAAACCGTGTCGGCGGCGATCGCCACGGGATTGGAGAAGCTGACTTGCTGCCAGCCGGTGGCCGTTTCACTGGTGAAGGTGGCGGTGGCCAGCAGGGTACCGGTGCTGCTCCAGAGATCGCCGACGTGGGTACCCGTGTTGGCCGCGCCCTTGTAGAACCGAATGCCGGTGATGAAGCCGGGGATCGCCGACTCGAACTTGACGCCGACCTCCTGCGAGGTCGGGTCGTTGACCGAGGCGATGCAGGTACCGTCGCGTTGCTGAAGAGCGTGTACGTCGGCGAGGCGGAGGTGGTGAACGACCAGGTGGCCGGCGAGGTCAAGGTGTGGTCGAAAGTAGTCCATCGCCCCGGTGACGGTCGCCGTATACAGGGTCGATACGGCAAGGGGCTGTTAGGGGTGAAGGTTGCCGTACTCGAGGTCGGGTCGTAAGTCGAGCGAGCCCGCCGACGTTGTTCCCCGATGGATCGGTCAAGCGTGAAAACGATGGTTCCAGGCTGGATCGCGTCGCTGAACGTGACGGAGATGGGCGAGATCGTGGAAATGCCGACGGCACCGGCGGCCGGCGTCTGGGCGGTGACGGCCGGCGGCGGGACATTGACATTGCCCGGGTTGAAGTCGACGTCGACCCAGTAGTTGGTCGCGTTGAAGGAACCGGTCGGGAAGCCCACCGCCGTCGACGAAGACGCCGTTGCCGCCGGCCGCGGCGTTGGAGAGGGCCGTGAGCGGGCCGCTGCTAAACCCGGAGCTGGCGAAGTAGCCACCGTCCGCGGCGTAGCCGCCGCTGGGAGCAAAGTAGGAGGCGACGTAAACCGTGTCGGCGGCGATCGGCACGGGGCTGGCGAACGTAACCTGCTGCCAGCCGCTGGCGGTCTCGTTGGTGAAGGTGGCCGTCGCCAGCAGGTTGCCTTGGCGAATCCCAGAGGTGGCCGACGTGGGTGCCGGTGTTGCTCGTTCCCTTGTAGAACAGAGATGCCGGTGATATAACCGGCGACCGCCGATTCGAACTTGACCCCCAGCTCCTGCGGCAACGGTGTCGTTGACCGAAGTGATCGCCGGCGTCGCCGCACTCGTTCCAGAGCGATGAAGGTGGGCTGGCGTCGACGTCGTGAACGACCAGCTCACGGGAGCGGCCATCGTATGATCGTAAAAGTCGGTCGACGCCGCTGACGGTCGCGGTGTACTGGCGTCGACGTCGCCAGAGCGGCGAGCGGGAGTGAAGGAAGCGGTGTCGGTGCGTCGGATTGTAGCTCGACGACGCCGGTCACGATATTGCCGGACGGAATCCTTCAAGGTGAAGGAGATCGATGCTCGACTGCACCGGCTCGCTGAACGTGGCGGAGAGCGAGCTGATCGTCGCAGACGCCGGTGGCGCCGGGGCCGGCGTCTGGGCCGTCACGGTCGGCGGCGGGCGTGTTCACATTGGCCGGGGTGAAGTCGACATCGACCCAGTAGTTGGTGGCGTTGAACGACGCTTGTCGGGAAAACATCGCCGGCGCTGAAAACGCCGTTGCCCCCGCCGCCGACGTTGGACAGCGCCAGTGAGCGGGCCGCTGGTCACACCCGGCGGTGGCGAAGTAGCCGCCGTCGGCGGCATAGTCGCCATTGGGGGCGTAGTACGACGGCGATGTAGACGGTATCGGCCGCGATGGCCACCGGACTGGAGAAGTCACTTCCTGCCAGCCGCGAAGTCGTCTCATTGGTGAAGGTGGCGGTCGCCAGAAGCGTGCCAGTGCTCGTCCAGAGATGGCCGATGTGGGTGCCCGTGTTGCCGGTGCCCTTGTAGAACCGGATGCCGGTGACGTAGCCGGGCACGGCCGACTCGAACTTGACGCCCAGCTCCTGCGGCGGCGGGTCGTTGACGGAGCGATCGCGGGACGTCGCCGTAGTTGGGAAACAGCGTGTAGGTCAGCGTCGCGGCGTGGTGAATGTCCAGCGACAACGGGAGCCGTCATGACATGGCCGAAGGAGTCGGTCGCCCCGCCGACGGTCGCTGTGTACTGCGGTCGAGAGCGTAAGCTGAGTGTCGGGTGTAGAAGACGATCGAGTTGGTTGTGACTGTTATAGCTCAGCGACCCGGTCACGCTATTGCCCGAGGCGTCCTTCACCGAGACGGCGACGGCTTGCTGGAATCACCGGCTCGTTGAACGTGGCGGAGATGCTCGACGAGCGCGGTGGAGACGCCCGGTTGTGCCCGAGGCGGGTGTCTGCGCGGTCACGGCCGGCGGCGGTGCGACGCCGCTTGCCGACGTTGAAGGCGACGTCGACCCAGTAGTTGGTGCCCGCGTAGCTGTTGGTCGGGAAGCCGCCGCCGGTGCCTTGAGAAACACACCGTTGCCGTCGGCCGCGACTATTGGCGACAGGTTGCCGACATCGGCCAGCCGAGAGGGCATACAGCGGACCACTGGTGACGCCGGAGTTCTCGAAGTAGCCGACATCCTGGGCATAGCCGCCGACGGTGTAGTAGGAGGCGACGTACACCGTGTTGGCGGCGATCGAGACCGGGCTCGGAGAAATTGGCCTGCTGCCAGCCGAGCGTGGAATCGTCGTTCAGGGCGTAGTTGGCGGTCGCCAGAGCGTGCCCGGTGGCGGTCCAGAGGTGAACAACGTAAGTGTCCGCGCTGCCGTCACCGTCGCCAGCTGTCGCCATCGAGGCTGAACGAGGTCCCCGTCGTAGAAACGGATGCCGGCGATGTGCCGGCCAGCGTCGATTCGAACATGACGCCGACCTCGATCGGATGATCGTCGCCGGTCCAGGCGATCGGTCGGCTTGACCGAGTTGCCCCAGAGGGTGTACGCGGATCCCGGCTGGTACGAGCCGTGTTGAACGACCAGGACACGGAGCTCGTCATCGCGAGGCCGTTCTGGTCCTGGGCTCCGCTGATCGTCGCCGTGTAGGTGGCCGGGATAGAAGCAGCGAGGCGTTGGGCGTGAGCGTGGCGGTGTGCGTCGAGCCATCGTAACTGACGGTCGCCGGGACGATGTTCCCATTGGAGTCGGTGAGAACGAATGAGAGCGTGCCCATCTGGATCGGTTCGTTGAACCGGGCGGTGACGTCGGTGTTGGACGCGATCCCGTTGGCGCCCGGCGACGGGGAAACGCTCGATCACGCGCGGCGCCACGGTGGCCGTCGGGCTGAAGACGGCGTCGACCCAGTAATTCGTCGAGTCGAAGGTGTTGGTCGGAAAGGCATTCGAGCCCTGGAGGAACACGCTGGCCGGACTGCTGGGCAGGTCCAGACCCGACGTGCAGCGGGCCGCTGTTGACTCCCGACAGGGCGAAATAGAACGTATCAGCGGCGTAGTCGCCGGCGGGGGCGTAGTACGAGGCAACATAGGTCGTGCCGGCGGTGATGGCGACCGGCGTGGAGAAGTCGGCCTCCTGCCAGCCGGAGGCGGTCTCGTCGGTGAAGGTGACGGTGGCGAGGAGCGTGCCAGTGCTGGTCCAGAGATTGCCGATATGGGTGCCGGTGTTGCCGGGCCCTTTGTAGAACCGGATGCCGGTGATATAGCCGGAGACGTCCGAAGGAGAACCGGACACCCAGCTCGGTGGGAGTTGGGATCGTTCGCCGCGGGAACCGTGGGCGTCGCCCCCAGGCCGAAGATGGTCAGCGAGGTCGTCGGCTGTCGTGACCGTGACGGTGACTCCCGCGGAGGGTGGGCCAAGGTTGACAGTGTCGTCGACGGCTCGGCTCTCGATCGTGACTGGCCCGGTCGCGCCGGGCGTCCAGGAGAAGCTCCAGTTCGTCGTGCCCTGGGCGGGATTCCAGGTCTGCCCGCCGTCGGTCGAGACCTCGACACCGACCACGAATGCCCCGGCGGCGGCGTGGGCCGTGCCGGTGATCGTGACCGGGTTCCACTTGGCAGCGACATGCCCTGCGGCGGCCAGGTGATCGCCGAGGTCGGAGGCGTGCTGCTGAGAGCGGTCTTGGCGGCCGCAACCAGGCCGGTCTGGAGTGTGCCTGGCTGGGCACCCATGTCGGCGAACAGGTTCACCGTCGCCTGCTGCATGTTGGGGTCGGGATCGGGCAAGTTGTCGATGCCGTAGTGATCCGCGGAGAGGCCCCAGGACCACTGCACCGTGCCGGCACTGAAGACCAGGGCGCCGCTGCTGGCCCGGTACTCCGTCAGGCTGTGCGTCGCGGTCGCCGGGCTCGGTCGTATTTCCCCAGTCGACGAAATACTGCGTGACGTTCTGGGTCGTCGACGACATGTCGATCTCGCCGACGGGCCGGAACGCGTTGTTGATATCCGAATCCCACTCGTAGCCCAGGACCTGGCCGCCGATGTTGATCGACTGGCCCGGCGCGAGCTTGGCGACGGCCGTGTTGCGCCAGATCGGGAGAGTGGCGTCGGTCGAGGGGACCGTGATCGGCGTTCCCGTGGGATCGGCACCCTGGTTGACGTCGAAGAACGTCCCGGTCAGCTCGTTCTGGCCGACGCCGCCGTCGGCAGGCGGGCTGAATCGCGGGTCGGCCCACGCCCCGGTCCAGACGTTGGGGTTGGTCGGGATCGACGATGCGCGTTGAGATGGGTCTCCTTGTAGACAGACCAGCGTGCGGTCCGCGTGTAGCCGAGCGGGTCAAGGCTGGTCGAGTAATAAGTCTTCCAGAAGCACGTATTGCCGCTGAAGAACGCCAGGTTGACGCCGGCATCGCGGGCCGCGAGCAGTTGTAGAACTCATTCCCCGACCAGTACTCGTCGTGACCGGCGTCGATCCAGATCTGGTGGTTCTGGATCAAGGCCCCGGAGCGATCGGCATCAACGTCGGTGAAGTAACTGACGTCGTAGCCGTTTTCCTCGAGCCATTCCACCATCGGGAATTCGGCATAGAAGAACTCGTCGTGATAGTTGTCTTCACTCGTGTTGTTGTAGTTGTTCAGCGGCCGATTGTAGCTCACCGCGTAGGCGGCACCCTGGTATGCGCTGGGTCCGGTGCCGACGTAGAGGCTGTTGCCACTTCCCAGAACGCCGTTCGCGTCGCCCCAATCGTTATACGCCTGCCAGGTGGCATCGTCGGTCTGGAATAGCATCTGGGAGTGGCTGGCGTCGTTCCGCACGACGAAGATGATCATGTTCATCCCGCCGGTTTTCTGGTCGACCAGGTCGGCGACGTAGACGCCTGAGACGGCCGTCGAAGGGACCGCCCACGAGGCCGAGACCGCCCAGTTGCCGGCATCCCATTCTCCGGTCGCGGCATTGTAGAGCGGGGCCGGCTGATTCTGCGGCACGGTCTGCGACGAGGGAATCGTCGTGACCAGGCGCGCACCGTTTCCCTGGTAATAGCCGATGCGATAGATGTCGATCTCGTAGGGATCCAGCGTCGTGTCGGTGATCTTGAACGAGATCGTCTGGCCGACATTGACGCTGATGTCGGTGGTGAAGCCCTGAAGGTTGTTATCGGCGAAGCCTTGGTTGACCTGCCAGACACTCTCCGGAGTGCCCGGGAAGCTGGTTCTCGGCGACGATCGGGTTGACCGAGAGCAAGAGCCGGCCGTCGAGGTTTTCCAGCAGTGGGATGCTTCGGTGACGAGACCGAAAACGCCGACGCATCGCCAGGGAGCGTTGCGATCCCTTTTTCGCGAATCTCCGCAGAAAGCCGGGCTGGTGCTGACGAGCGTCCATGGGGTCTTCCTCAGAAGCAAGATGACAAATCATGAATCGCGATGGATCAATTCCGGCACACCGTTCGGCGCGGCATCCGAGCCGGCCACCTCATCACCACGACTGCGAAGCAAGGTCCCGGTTGCGGAATCGGATCACCCGGGCCGGAACACCCACAGCGATCGCGTAGTCGGGGATCGGCCTGGTGACAACGGACCCGCCGCCGATGACGCAGTGGCACCCGACGTCGGCCAGGACGAGCGAGCGATCGCCGATCCAGGAATCGCCGCCGATCGTCACTCGCGGCAAGATCCCGGGTTGCTCGCGGATCGGCACGTCGAGCCGCTCGATACCGTGTTGAGCCCCGCCATTGATGACCGAGACGTGCGAACCGAGCAGCACGTCGTCTTCGAGCGTGACGTCGCCCAGACAACCAAACGGGCCCACGTAAACATTTCGGCCGATCTCCGCCGAGGAATGCGAGATTATCGTACCGAAGGATATACAGCACCCAGGCTGGCAGCGTGACAACACCAGCCGGTAGAACGCACGCCGCAGGTAAACGCCGGTGAGGCCGGGAACGAGCGCAAACGCCTGCGACCAGCCGGGAAATGCCTTGTCCGCCCCCACCGCCGCGCGACCAATCCAGTAGGCGCAGGCAGACGGCAAAACGATCAAGAGCGCGGCGCCATCTGCGACCGCTTTGAGCAACTCTTTCATGCGGTCACCGTGGCAAACGCAGTGGGTGGCGCGTGCCGGTCCGGAACAGGGCCTCGGCCTCGCGGCTCAAGTTCTGCCAGTCAAAGTGCTCGACCACCCAGGCGCGGGCGGCGGCCCCCATGCGAGCCCGACGCCTGACGTCAGGAAGGATCTTCACGACACTCGCGGCCAGTTCGTCGGGTCCGTCACACGGCACGACCAGCCCCGTGTCGGGGATCCGCATCGTCTCGGCCGTACCACCCGAGGCACCCGCAATGACCGGCTTGCCGCATGCCTGAGCCTCGAGCAGTACCATCCCAAACCCCTCGATATCGCGGCCGACTTGACGGTTGGGCAGCACGAACAGGTCGCACTGCTGATAACACTGCACGAGGAGCTCGTCTGCGACTTCGCCCAGGAACTGGACGTGGTGCTCGAGGCCCTCGACCGCGACCAGTCGCCCGAGCGCGGGCCGCTCCTCGCCGTCGCCGGCGATCGCGTAGAGCACGCTCCGGGACCGCTTCGCGAATCCTCGACATCGCACGAATCAACTGGTCGTGCCCTTTGCGAAGCTGCAGCCGGCCCACGGTCAGGACGACCGGGCGATCGCCCCACCCGAGCGATGCGCGAACTCCGCTGTTCGGCGCCGCCGGCTGGAATCGATCGGTGTCGACACCGGGATAGAGTAAGCAGATCCGCTCAGCCGGGAGGCCCCACTCGGCGATGAGGATCCGCTCGGTGTTACGGCTGTTGGCGATCAGATACGACGCCCCCCGCAATACGCGATGCGGCCAGCCAGCGGTGTTCTCGGCTGTATTGCGCGGTCCCGACGTCCTCTCCGTGAACGTAGCAAGCGTAAGGGATGCCCGAGGACAGCTTGAGCGCGAGCCCCATGATCCCTTCCGGTAAGCAGCGGCCGCAGTGAATCATGCCGATTCGCTCCGCGGCGACCACTCGCCGTAGCCCGCGGATCGATCGCCAGTAGCCGCGCAGCCCCGCAAGGCTGACGATTCCCCAGGATCGCAGCGAGAGCGGAAGTCGCTCCACTCGCAGGTCATGCCCGCTGTCAAACTCGCACTGGCGAGGGTCTTCGCCCGCCGCAATCACGTAGGACTCCCGCGGCAGCCGGCGATAAATCTCCCAGAACCAGCGGCCGCTGCCCCCCGTCTTCGGAGGGAAAATCTCGCTCAAGAGAAGCGTATTCAAGGAGCTTACCTCGATGATGAACGCGACCGTCGGCTTCGTTGCCGCGTTGCGATCGGCGACGGCTGACCCGTCAGCCCACGACGGGATACGAAGCTCGCTCGGCGCGCGCAGCCCGCGTCGCCGCCAACGGCTTTTCCCACGATCCCAGAAAGTCGGCCAGCACGGCCTCGCAGTGCGCCTCGTGAGCCTGAAACCACGCGTCGTCGGCGTACTCTCGCCATCGGACCGACATCGGCTCGACGACGATGGCTTTCAGTTTCTCCAGATCAACAGGTCCGGCGCCGACCACCTGAAATAGCGTTCTCAGCTGTGCATGGGCGTCGTCGCGGATCGCTTCAAACGGAATCGAATGATCGCAGTACTTCAAACCAAACAGGTACGAAAGTTTCCATATGAAATAGTGCAACTGATAGGGATGCTGGTTACGCTTTTCGGCGAGAAACGGAAAAGAATACTTGAGGTCCTCGGCCCACATCCGGAGGTAAAACCTGTCGTACGGCGGGAATTCCGCCATCGTTGCATCCCTGGAAAACCGCTTCCAGTCCGACTGGAGCATCGAACACCATTGATCCCTCGGATGTCGAAAGATGTGGATGTACGTCGCATTCGGATAATGGCGCCGGAACCAGGGCAGCCGGAAGTCAATGCGGTTGAACTGCAACACCGGCCGGCCGACGGCCCGGTCGATGAGCACGTCGACGTAATCCTTCATCTGCGCGGTCCCACGAGTGCTCGTCCATCAGCAGGTGGCGCCGGATCCAGTCTTCGCGGTAGAACTGGCTTAACAATTCCAGGCCGTCGTATTCGCGCCAGTAGTCCGACACGTTTCGGTGCGTGGAATCGGTGCGGTCGCCGCGAGCCGCCGGATCAAACCATCGCCGCTCGTTGAACGGCTCGTAGTAAGCCGTGAACCCGCCCGCCTGGCGAAACAGGTTCCAGAGCAGTGTCGATCCACTGCGGAACCGCCCGGTGATGACGACCACGTCGGATCGATCCGACGGCCGCGAGTGACGCACCGGCAACCCGAGGTCGGCATACGGAGTGGATGTCGCTGCACCGCGCAGGAGTGACTGCGGACGCTCCGTGCACAGACCAGCGACCGCGTCGCAGGCGATCCTGCGACCGTCCTCGGTGTCGAACGTGCTGGCCAGCAGGCGGAAATACCGCCGCCGGAGCGCGACTCGAATCCGACCCCATATTTTGAATCGCTCGTGAAGGGGCAGACGGGCAATGCGCGACATCAAGGTAACCTTGTCAATTGTAGGCGGCACTAGGGCGGCGGCTCGTCAACCGCCCTCGACCATGAAGGCGTCGGCTTCCAGCAGTCAACTCGGAATAAAGGCCGATGATCCGCTCACAGTGCGATTCCCAGCTCATCTCCCGCGCCGTTTGCACGTGTGCTTCTGCGGCCACGCGTTCGTAAAGCTCGGCGTTCTCGAGCAGCGATTTGATCCGGTCCGCATATCCCTGCGCATCGTCCGCTGGAATCAGGAACCCCGTCTTGCCGTCAGCAACGACCTCGGGCACACCGGCGGTCGGAGCGGCCAGCACCGGGACCTTTGTCGCCTGGGCTTCGAGGATCGACAAGGGAAGGCCTTCCCGTGTCGAAGGGAGCAAAAAGAAATCAGCGGCCCGCAGCAGGACATCGGTATCGGCACGCTGGCCGAGGAACTGGATCCGGTCGGCAACGCCGAGCTCGGCGACTAACGCCTTCAAACGGCTTGAAAACGCCGTTCCGCCTTCGCGCTCGATCCCCGCGAGCCAGCACTGGATCGTCACGCCCGCCTGTTTGAGCGCCGCCACCGCACGAATCGCCGTCTCCTGCCCTTTGTGCGGCGCGAGGTTGGCCAGCATCAGTGCCAGAGGCGCCGCCACCGGCGCGCCCACACGCCGCTTGGCGTCCTGCTTATCGCCGGGCGAAAACCTCTGCGAATCCACAGCGTTTGGCACCGCCTCAATCCATTGACGCTCTTGCAGCGATCTGGGGAGAGATCGGCGGACTGGCTCGATCAAGTACCGGGCGCATGTGATGATCAGGTGCGGCGGACGCCGAAACGCCCAGCGGAAGCCCTCGGTCTCCATATCGAGGTGGACATGCACGACACGCCACATCCCCGACATCCAGAGGCTGGGCAGCAACATCCGGTATGCATGAGGCGCGTGAACGTGGACGACGCCCTGTCCCTCGGGCTTCAGATCCCTCAAGTACCCCAGATTGCCCAGCGCCGCTTGCATCCGCCCTTGAGCGCCCGATAGCAAAGCCGCGTCATAACACCGGCCGTCGAGCCCGCGCCGGCGCGCTTCGCCGAGGGCGGCGCCTTCGCCGGGGATCCAGACTCGCGAGGGCTGCGATCGACGTCGGAGCGCCTCGGCAATCCGGAGACCGACGAGCGCCGCGCCGCCAAGTTCCCTCGAAACTAAAATATGATTATATGTCATGTTGCACTGTCAGTCGCGGAAGGTCAGTTCCGTCGCTGGCTCCCAGGTCGACCGCACGAGGAACGCCCCCCAATCCGGATTCGGAATTCGACCGTTGCCGAAGAAGTCGTTCTCGAGTACATCCAGCCAGAGAGCCTGGTCGATCACGTCAGTCCAGACCCACTCGCGGGGGCCGGCGTTGAGCGAGATGCTGTAGCGTCCCGGCGTGAGCGGCATCTGGTCGACGCGGCAGCGGATGCGGCGCGGCTGGCCGTCGCCGGGCGTCCATGTGTCCGTGAGATAGGTGGCGACGGTGAATAAACGGCAGCCCAGCATGTCCTCAAACCCGACGGCAAAATGTGGTCGGGATATCGTGCACCGCGGGTCCACCTCGAGCTCGATCTGAACGGGCTCGCCGCAGGGGATCTGATCCGCCGGCTCGCCATCGGCGTCCAGGACCCGAATCCGGCCCAGGATTGGCCGGCTTCCCGCGCGGCGACGAGGATGATCGAGCAGGTCAACCTCGCTGGCGCTTTCGGCGTTACATCCCTTGACGTAGAGCCGGACGCCTTCCTCGCAGGGACCCTCGAAGGCGAGCCGGCCGCGCTCGAGCACCAGGGCCTTGGTACAGAGGTTGATGATCGTCGCCATGTTGTGGCTGACGAACAACACCGTGCGACCGGACCGACTGACCTCGCTCATCTTGCCGAGGCACTTCTTCTGGAAGGCGACATCGCCAACGGCCAGGACCTCGTCCACCAGGAGGATCTCCGGCTCCATGTGCGACGCCACGGCGAACGCCAGCCGGACGTACATCCCACTGGAATAGCGCTTCACCGGCGTATCGAGGAACGACTCGACCTCCGCAAACGCGACGATCTCGTCGAATTTCGCGCGATCTCGCGGCGCGACATGCCGAAGATGGCACCATTCAAATAGATGTTCTCGCGGCCAGTCAGCTCGTGGTGAAAGCCGACCCCAGCCTCCAGCAGGCTGCCAACGCGTCCCCGTAGCACCACCCGCCCGGAATGAGGCTGCGTGATCCGGCTCAGTATCTTCAGGAGTGTCGATTTCCCGGCGCCGTTGCGCCCGATCACGCCGACGACTTCCCCTGGTTGAATCTCGAACGACACGTCCGTGAGCGCCGAGTGGATGTGGGACGACGACGCCCCGGAGTCCCCGAGTCCCCGCAGCCTGCCGCCAGCGGCGCCCAGTCCGTCAACAATCGACTCGCGAAGGGTGCGATAACCGGAGCTTCGGTTGGCTCCGATCCTGTATTGCTTGCTCAGACGGTCAACCGAGATCGCAGCATTCATGAATTCTGTCTCTTACTCCGAAGACGTCTTACTCAGGCGCTAGCCGTGATACCAAGACAACCAGTCCGGCCGGACGAGTCAGACCGCCCGACCGACGCCGAACGGACCTCGCACGAAATCGGCGAATGGGCGCACGATCCGCCAGAACTGCGATCCGAGCCTGCGCTTCATGACAAATCGCGCCCAGTACGGCTGCGACGGCAGCTCGGGATAGTGCGACAAGGCGAATTCCAGGAGCTCCTGGCAGCGGGACGCGTCGTCGTCATCAAAGGCCGCGCTGGCCGCCCAGAATGCAGAGATTCCGAGCCGTCGCCATGCGGTCGCTCGCAAGTGATCTTTTTCCGCGAGCCCAAGGGCGCCTCCCTCGAAGACCGCACTGAACGCGGCCCGGCGGTGCCGGAGCTCGTCGAGCGCCGCTTGATACTGCAACTGCATGTTGGCCGCGTGCATTCGCTTGTACGCCTGATGGGTTTCGAGCCAGCCCACGGGCGCGCGAGCCGCGAGCCGCATCCAGAGTTCCATGTCCGCGGTATGAGGAAGGTCGTGACGGTACCCGCCAAGTTGCCGCAGCAGAGTGTTTCGAACGATGGCCGTCGGCGTCGCAACAGGGTTCTCCCCGGTCTCGCAGCAAGTCGCCAGGAATTCGCGTCCGGGATGGACTTGCCAGGAATAATCGCTGACCGTCCGACAGGGAGGCAGCGGCCGATCTCCGTCAAAACGGATCTGGCGGCCGTGGATGAAGCCCGTGGAAGCATTATCGTCCAGCAGCGTGACGCCCCGCTCGAGCACGCCCTTGGTCAGCAGATCATCGGCCGAGAGCAAGAGCACATAGTCGCCCGCGGCCCATTCCAGTCCCTCGTTGTACGTGGCGATGTGCCCGCGATTCGCTTCATGGCGCAGGTACGCGACTCTCTGATCCTGGGCGACGAGTTCCTGGGCCACCTGCGGGGTGTCGTCCGGCGAGGCGTCGTCGATCACGAGCAGACGAAGGTCCTTGTGCGACTGAGAGAGCACGCTCTCCACGCACTGCCGCAGGTAGTGTGCATACTTGTAACAGGGAATGATCACATCGACACGGCTCATCAACGATTCCCTCGGCTGGCGGCTGGCTGCCACATTGTTCGCACCGATCGCGAGACCGACGCTCGGATCTGATCGCGCGAATCAGGCGCTTCTTCCTGTCCACGTGAATCCGGACCCGTTCGCCCTGGATCTCGACAGTGCCGGCTGTTCGTGCCGGGTTTCCCGCGATGTAGGAAAAGGCAGGAAAGCTCCCTTCGACGTAGCTTCCGGCGGCCACGAAGCAGTGGTCCTCGATCCTGGTCCCCGGGGCGATCACGACCATGGGGGCGATGAAGCAGCAGTTTCCGATCGTCGTGGGCTTCGAGAACAAGGGAGCGCGGTGGCCGCTCAAAGCGCGCTCGATCGTATTGTGGGTATAAATGTGAGTTCCCGAGCCGATATCGACATAGTCGCCGATCGAGAGTGGGCTGTGCCCGCCGTCGAGTATCGTGTTCGGGCCGATCCAGCAATGGCGCCCGACGCGCACGTCGCCCAGGATCAGGCACTCGTCGTACACGGATGTCCCCTCGCCGAATCCATATTCCCGGGCCAGCTCCCAGCGGTCGTGGAGCAGCGTGCCCAGCGGGACGTGGCGGTCATGCTTGGCCTTCAGCCGCTTTCGCAGCAGGTCCAGGAATCCCTGAAACTGCGCGTGGAGCTCGTGGTCCTCGACCAGGCGGTCCCAGTCCGCGCCGCGGTCGAGGTTCTCGCCGCGGAACTTGCGGAGAGCCTCCGCCGGAGCGTCTCTGCGCGGCGCGACAGGAGGGCTTCCACATCCTGGCTGCGGACGACCGAAAGGCCCGCCAGCTCGTCGATCGCGAGACCGTGCTGGGCAATCAGCTCGAGAGCTTTCTTCGTGACCACTTGATTCCCCGCGGCACTCCGATGGGTCGTGCTGGATGAATCAGCCGGCAGCGCAGGCCGTTCGGGCCGTTCGGAGACCAGGGCCAGCGGCGCCCCGACCGGGACCTCGGCCCCAGCGGCGACCAGCCGGTGCAGGAAGCCGCTGCGCGTTGCCGCCACATCGAACGTCGCCTTGGTCGTCTCCAGCGTGGCGACCGGATCCCCTTCGTCCACGCGCGTCCCATCCGAGACAATCCAGTCGACAACTCGGATCACGTCGTCGTTGACCCCCTCGCGCGGGGCGGGAATCACCGTGTAGCCCTCGGGCTGGCCCATCAGTCGCTCTCGTGTCATAGGATTGAGGCCATCGCCGAAACCACGCGATCTACCGACGGGAGAACCTCGTCTTCGAGATGCCGGACGCTCGGCAACGGGACGGGCCTCGCGCCCACCGCCCGACACGCGAAACCGCCAGCGATCCGCTGAGCGACGCCCGAAATCACAGCGGCACTCACCGAGAAGTCCGGAGTGTGCTCCTCGAGCACCACCAGTCGCCCCGTTCGCCGGACCGAGTCGACGATCTCGTCGAGATCCAGCGGCCAGAGCTGGGTGAGGATCACGTAATCGAAGCGCGTTTCGCTCTCGACGATGAGTCGCTGCATCGCCTGCTCGGCGACACCGGCCATGCCGCCGTAGGTGACCAGGGTCAGATCGGCCTTGCCCTCCGCAGGCTTGTAGCAGAGCGGAGGATAGTGACCATCGACACCGGTCACCGAGTGGTGTTCCAGGTCCAGCGGCGGGCACGCGGCCGGGCGAGCCGCGTACAGCAGCTTGTGTTCGACGAACACGGTCGGGGCCTCGTCGTTCAACACGGCATGCCGCAACAGCGCTCCGGGGTCGTGGCGGTGGGAGACGGCAACCACGCGCAGGCCGGGAATACCCAGGAACAGACACTCCAGGCTCTGGCTGTGCGTCGGTCCATAGCCCCGGCCTCCGCCGGAGACCAGCCTGATCGTCACCGGGCAGGTCACCTTCCCGCCGTACATGGCGTGGAACTTTGCCGCGAAATTCACGATCTGGTCGGTGGCGAGGGTCGCAAAATCGGCAAACATGATCTCGACCACGGGTCGCATTCCTGCCAGGGCGATGCCATTGGCCACGCCGGTGATAGCCCGCCTCGGCAATCGGCGTCGAGAGCACCTGTGCCGGGAATCGGGTGGACAAGCCCCGGCTGACCTTGAACGCCCCGCCATACGGGTCGAGCAAGTCCTCGCCGAGCAGGATGACCTCGGGATGCTCGGCCATGATCGCATGAAGGGCGCGATTCAATTCGTCGGAAATCTTCGCCGTACTCACCGGTCGATTCACGATCCGATCGGATCGCGTCGCCTTCCAGCCGAGCTGTGCTGGGCGGAAGCGACAGGTCGTCCCCGGTACTCGAGTACGGGGAGCTCGCGAACCGAGCGACGATGCGCCGGATCGAATTGGTCGCGGCCGACTCGAGGGCGCGGGTGGATCCGTCCTCGTCCAGCATGCCGGCAAGCGGATCCTCCCGCCAGAGCGATGCGACCAACTCCTCGGGCCGATTGTCATCCCCTTTACTGTGGGCCATCAGCCGCCTGGTCTCGATCACCTGGAGGAACGGGGATCCGCGGCGAACCTTCGCGACGACCTAGCCCAGGTGCTCGTACGAGCCGATCGACGGGTCGTCATCCTTGATCCAGTGCCCATCAAGCCCGAATCCGGCAGCCCGCTGCAAGATGTCGCCCGGCGTCGTCGTCCGCACGTCCGTCGACTGCGCCCACCCGTTGTATTCAAGGAGGAAGAGCACCGGCGCTTCCAGGAGAACCGCGAACGTGAAGGCCTCGTACAACGTCCCCTCACCCAGCGTGCCGTCGCCAATCTGGGCGACCGCGATCGCGCCTTCACCGCGGCGCTTCATCGCCCAGGCATAACCGGTCGCGATCGGCGCACATCCCGCCCTGGATTCCGCCCGAAAAGAACCGCCCGAAGCAAAGATTCTGTGTCCCGCCTCGGCCGAGGCAGAGGGCTCCCTCGCGGCCCATCAGCTCGGCAAGCAGGGCGTCCTCGGGCCCTCCGTAGGCGAGATAATGGCCGTGGCCGCGGTGCGTCGCAAAGAATGCGTCAATTCCCTTCCGAGGTGGGGATGCAGGGCCGCCGCGCAGAATTCCTGGCCGATGCAGGTGTGAACCGTTCCGGACAACAAGCCATCCCGGAACAGCTCCAGGAGCTGCTTCTCGAAAGCACGGATGCGAACGGCCGACTCGACGACCGTTTGAAGTTGATCGGCGACCAGCATGGGCATGGCAATTTCGGCTCCTTGCGAGCGGTCCTCGTTCGAGTCCAGGGGATCCGCCCGCTTCCTCCGGACCGCGGCGGCCGCAAGGGAGCGGGGCAGCACCCACCCACTGCTTTTCTGCTACTCGAACGGTCGCCCGGCCTGTCTCAGCGAATCGATGATCCAGTCGAAATCCTCGTCGGTAATCCCGTCGTAAAGCGGCAGCAGCAACGACTCGTCCCTCGCTGCCTCGGAACACGGCAGGGCGGGACGATCGGCATCGCATCGGCGTAAGCAGGCTCCTGGTGGGCGTTCATGATCCCGCGGCGGGTGCTGATCCCCCGGTCGAGCAGGGCCTGCATCAGTTCATCCCGGCCCAGGGGAAACCCGTCGGTGACCCGGACCGGGTAGGACTGGTGGTTGGGCCGGGTCCAGTCGGGAGTGAACGGCGGCTCGAGGCCCGGGATCGCGCGGAAGGCTCGGCGTACCGTCGCGCGAGCCTGACGCGGCGGTCGAGCGAACTCGGGCAAGCGCCGAGCTGCACCCGCCCGACGGCCGCCTGAATGTCGGTCATCCGGTAGTTGAAGCCCAGGATCGGAGTACTCCTCAAAGATGACTCGCTTGGCGGCATGGCGAACCGTGTCCGGCAACGCTCATGCCGTGCTGGCGAAGCAGACGGAACTGGCGGTCGAGCTCGGGGTCGCGGGTCGTGAGCATCCCGCCGTCGCCGGTCGTGATCACCTTGCGCGGGTGGAACGAGAAACAGGCGACCGTCCCGTGCGGCCGGCCGATTCGCTCCCAGCGATCCCGGACGCGGATCGCGCTGCCGATCGCGCAGGCGGCATCCTCGACCACGGGCAGGCCATGCCGCTCGGCGATCGGCGAGGATCGCCGGCAGGTCGCAGGGCAGGCCCATCTGGTGCACGGGCATGATGGCCTTGGTCCGAGGGGTGATCGCCGCTTCGATCAGGCCGGGTCGATGTTGTACGTCCGCGGGTCGATGTCCACGAATACCGGCACTGCGCCGCAGTAGCGCACCGCGTTGGCCGTGGCGATGAACGAGTGGCTGACCGTGATCACCTCATCGCCAGGCCCAACCCCCAGGGCGTGGAGAGCCAGGTGCAATGCGGTCGTGCAATTCGAGACGGCGCAGGCGTGGGGTGCGCCGACGTAGGCGGCAAACTCGTCCTCGAATGCCTTGACTTGCGGGCCCTGGGTCACCCAGCCCGAGAGGATCGCCTGCCGCGCCGCGGCGGCTTCGTCCTCACCCAGGTTCGGCTTGCCGATCGGGATCATCGGGCGTGAGGTCGTGTCGCTGTCGTCATGAAACCAGCACCTCTTCGACTGCCGTGAGTCGCGCGCTGCCACTCGCGGAGCCGGCGCAGTCCGTCCTCGAGTGTGACACTTCGGCCTCGAATCCCAGCTCATCACGGGCCCGACGCACGTCGGCCAGCCGCCGCGGGACCGGGTTGACCTTGCGCGGCGGATGGAACTCCGGGCTCGAGATGGTCGCGCGCCGGTGACCTGCTGGATCGCGTGCCAGAGGTCCAGCAGCGAAGTCTCGGTCCCGCTGGCGACGTTGTAGACGTCGTCTTCGCGGTCCGACTCCATCGCCAGGATGTTGGCACGGGCGATGTCGTCGACGTAGATGAAATCCATGCTGGCCGATCCGTCGCCGTGGATCTGCGGCCGCACGCCGCGATCGACGCAGTCGAGCCAGCGGATGAACACCTCGGTGTAGGCGCCGGTGACGTCCATCCGCGGACCGTAGACGTTGAAGTAGCGGAGGCCGACGCTGGGCAGTCCATTCATGTCGCGGAAGCTGCGGGCGATTCCCTCGTCCATCAGCTTGGCCGCGCCGTAGAGCGTGCGATTGTTGTAGGGATGGTGGCGACTCGTCGGTCGGGAACACGTCGGCGCCGCCGTAGACCGAGGCCGACGACGCGTAGACGACCTTCTTGACGCCGGCGTGCGACCGCGGCCTCGAAGACGTTGAGCGTGCCGCCGACCAGGACGTCGATGCACTCTCGCGGCCGCTCGGCGCAGAGCGTGATGCGGATCGCCGCCTGGTGGAAGACGTAATCGCAGCCGGCAACGGCGTGCTCGACGGTCGTGGGATCGCGGACGTCTCCCGCCAGGAAGGTGATCGGGCGTCGCGCCATCGCCTCCGCGAGGTTTTCCAGCCGGCCGCGGACCAGGTTGTCGAGCACCCGGATTTCGCCGGCTCCCTTGTCGATCAGGCGATCGACGATGTGCGAGCCGATCAGTCCGGCGCCCCCGGTGACCAGGACCGTGGCTCCCTCCAGCGATTGGCGCATCGGAGTTCCTCATGCATTTTCGCCTCAAAGGATCTCGTGCAGCGCACTCGATCACGCGGTCCTGCTGCTCGTCGGTCATTTCCGGGTAGAGCGGCAGCGTGAAGCAGTCGCGCGCGACGCGCTCGGCGATCGGGAAGTCGCCCTCCCTGTGGTCGAGGTGCGCGTAGGCGTCCTGGAGGTGGACCGGGACCGGGTAATGCAGTCCGGTCGGGATGCCGCGGGCCTCCAGCTCGCGGCGGATCCGGTCGCGCTCGGGATGCAGGACGACGAAGAGGTGCCAGACGTGTCGCCGGCCCGCTGCCTCGGCGGGGAGCTTCAGTGGCAGCCGCGCCAGTCGTTCGCGATAGCGCTGGGCCAGACGGCGGCGGGCCTCGGTCCACGCCTCCAGGTGCTTGAGCTTGACGCCAAGCACGGCCCCCTGGAACGCGTCCATCCGGTAGTTGAAGCCGAGCTCGGCGTGGTGGTACCGACGGCTCTGGGCGTGGTCCCGCAGGGCCCGCAGCCGCATGGCGATCTCCGGCGTCGTCGGTGACGACGGCGCCGGCTTCGCCGTAGGCGCCCAGGTTCTTGCCGGGATAGAAGCTGTAGCAGCCGCAGAGCCCCGAGCGTCCCGGCCCCTCGGCCGTGATACCTGGCCCCGTGGGCCTGCGCCGCGTCTTCGATGACCGGGATGCCGCGGCGGCGGCCGATCTCCAAGCAGCGGCTCCAGGTCTGCCGGCTGGCCGTAGAGGTGGACCGGCAGGATCGCCCGGGTCCGCCGCGTGATCCGCCTCTCGACCTGCCGGACATCCATCGTGTAGGTGACCGGGTCGACGTCGACGAAGACCGGCCGGGCCCCGATGTAGCTGATCGCCCACGTGGTCGCGATGAACGTCATCGGCACCGTGATGACCTCGTCGCCGGGCCCGACGCCGGCACAGATCAACGCCAGGTGCAGCGCCGAGGTCCCGGAATTGACCCCGATGCAATGCTTGGCACCCGACATAATCGGCGAAGGCCTTCTCGAACTCGGCCACCTTCGGGCCCGAGGACATACGTCGTGCTCTCGGCCACCTCGCGCAGGGCCTCGAGCACCTCGTCGCGGATCGTCGCGAACTGGGCGCCGAGGTCGAGGAACGGGATGGGCGGCTCCTTCGCCGCGACGGCGGCCATCGGGATCGGGCATGCTCGTCTTCGGTACTGGTCGTCATGATCGTCATCGATCGACTCCTGCTTGATCGCGCCAGCGTAACAGCCGCGCCGGAACCCCGGCCACCACGGCACCCGGCTCGACGTCCCGGGTCACGACGGCACCCGCGCCGATCAAGGCGCCCGCGCCGATCGTCACGCCCCCCAGGATCACGGCACCGCTGCCGATCGACGCACCGCGGCAAACCCGCGTGGGGATCACCTGCCAGTCGGCCTCGGTTTGGAGCTGACCGTCGGCGGTCGCGCGGGGGTCGAGGTCGTTGATGAACATCACGCCGTGGCCCACGAAGACCTCGTCTTCGATCGTCACGCCCTCGCAGATGAAGGTGTGGCTCTGGATCTTGCACCGCGCGCCGATCACGGCGTTCTTCTGGATCTCGACGAACGTGCCGATCTCGGGTGTCGTCGCCGATCTGGCAGCCGTAGAGGTTAACGAACGCGTACAGGGCGACGTTTTTGCCCAGCCGGACGTCCGGCGCGATCCGGATGAAGTTGGCCGGATCCGTTCGCTCGTGAGTCGGCGAACCCATTGCTGTAGGCTCCATGGGACCCGTTGGACAAGGACGACTCGCCCCCCCTGGGCGCGGAGGCTGCGCGTCGCCGCCTCGAGGAGCCGGACCACGCGCAGGCCGAGCGACCCGTCACTCAGAGGTAGCTTCTGCTCGCGGATGCACTCGGCGAAGTGGCGGACCGACCTCTTGCAACGGCTCGCCCGGCTCGATGTGCGGGCTCCAGACGTCGCCCGACCGATAATTGACCATGCATCTTGCGGCGCTCGTCCGGACCTTCGCCCAGCGTCGATGCCGCGGTCGTAGATCTTGATCGGCTCGGTCGCGTTCAGCTCGTTGAAGATCAGGCTCTTGCGCGACCCGGCGAAGATCATCTGGCGGATCTTGACCGGCGAGAGCCAGTTGACGTGGAAGTTGGCCAGCAGCCGATCGTCGTAGTCGATGTTGACGTAGGCCATGTCTTCCATGTTCGGGATCGGCGTGGGCGCATCCCCAGGCCGAGATGCTCCGCGGCTCGCGGCCCAGCACGTGGTCCACGATCGACAGGTCATGGGGCGCGAGGTCCCAGACCACGTTGATGTCGCTCTGGAACAGCCCCAGGTTGATCCGCACGCTGTCGACATAGTAGAGCTCGCCCAGCTCGCCGGCGTCGACGATCTCCTTGATGCGGCGCACCGCGTTGCTGAACAGATAGGTGTGGTCGACCATCAGCACGCGGTGGTTCCGGGCCGCCAGCTCGATCAGCGCCCGGGCCTCCGGAACGCTTCGACGCCAGAGGTTTCTCGACCAGGACGTGCAGCCCTGCGTTCAGGCAGCGCTCGGCCAGCGGGTAATGGGTCGAGACGGGGGTTGCGATCGCCACGGCGTCCAGGCGGAGCTGCCAGGAGCTCGTCAAGCGACGCGCACTCGCGTCAGATGAGAGAAGCTGCGACCGATCGCCTCCAGCCGAGCGGATTCGCGTCGCAGACGGCGACGACCTCGGTCTGGGGGCAGCTCGAAAAGTTGCGGATCAGGTTCGGCCCCCAGTAGCCGCAACCCACGATGCCGACCTTGATGCTGTCCATAGTCAGATATCAGCCCTCAATAGAGGCTCAGGAATCGATCAGATGATGTCCGCGAAGTCGTGCTCGACCCGGCGGAAATACAAGGCAGCCGGCCAGCGAACAAGAGCACACTCACCGCCCCGGAGACGGCCAGCGAATACCAATCGATCGGGCCGCCCAGCATCGCCTGGCGAAAGTTTGCGATCAGCCCGTAGGCCGGATTCAAGGGGAGCAGATACCGCAGCCGCGAACCCGCGTCCGAGTCCGGCCTGCATGTAGATGCTGGGCGTGGCGAACATCCAGAGCTGAACCATGAAGGGCACGACGTGCCGGAAGTCGCGATAAGCCACCGTCAGGGCCGACAGGAGCGTCCCGACCCCGAGCGCCGCGATCACCAGGCCGAGCGTCAGGAACGGGACCAGAGCGAACGACCACGCCGGGCGCGACGCCGTACCAGACCATCATGATCAGCAGCATGACAAAGGCGATCGCCAAGTCGACCAGGCCGGCCCCAACCGCCCCCATGGGGATGATCAGGCGGGGAAAGTAGATCTTGGTGACCAGGTTCTGGCTCCCACCACGCTCTGACCGGCCGACGCGATCGCGTTGGAGAAGAACATCCAGGGAACCAGCCCCGCCAGCACGAACAGCGAGTAGGGCACAGTGCTCGACGGATTCGGCGGCGACTCGGCCGAAGAACAGGCTGAAGACCAGCATCGTCGCCAGCGGCTGGAGGATCGCCCAGGCGGCGCCCAGGACCGTCTGCTTGTACCGGACCTTGACGTCGCGCCAGGTCAGGAAGAACAGCAGCTCGCGATACCGCCAGAGCTCGCCGTACATCGACCACCTGCCACCCGGGGCGATGTTCGATCACCGTCACCTGCAACTCGACCGGAGGACACCCCGCGAGACGCTGGTCCGGACGGTCTGGCAGCGCTTCCACCTCGTCGAGCACGTCGGTCGCGATACTCACGACACCTCCACTATTGACACTCTGATCAAGTCGAGACAGGAAAGGATTCTTCACTGGTCGACCTTTGACGCCGGGCAGGCGGCCACGGACAGGTCGGTGCGTGCTGGCAGTCCGAGGATGGCTTCCAGCGGTTCCAGGCAGCGATCCCAGCGGTGCAATTCTTCGACGTATCGGCGACCTTCGCGAACCGAGCCGGCGTCTCCGCTCCGGATCATCCATCAGCCCGATGACTGCGTCGACCCATTCCGACGGAGTCGACGCCGTCAACGCCGGGACGGCGCCGCGGGCCGGCAGTCCGGCCAGTGACTGAGGCGAGGCAACCGTCGCCTTGCCCATCGCCATTGCTTCCAGGACTTTGTTCTGAACGCCGCGTGCCAGCCGCAGCGGCACCACGACGACGGCGGCCTGTGCGAGATAAGGCCGCACGTCGGGGACCTGGCCCACCACTTCGACGCCGGGGACGCTCGCCAGCCGGCGGACCGCCGGAACCGGCCGTCGCCCGACCAAGAGCAGCCGCGCACCTTCACGCTGACGGCGGATCTCCGGCCATACGTCCTGGCAGAACCAGGAAACTCCATCGATGTTCGGCCGGTAGTCAAGGGCGCCGACAAACACGCAGGTCCGGTCCGATCCGACGACCTCTTCCGTGGTCTGGAAGCCCGTCAAGTCGACGCCGTTGGGGACGGTGTAGACGTTGGTCGCGTCGCTCGAGCGACCGAACAGGTTGGTCTCGGCCTGACTGACGAGGACCACTCCCCGAGCCCACCTCGTCACGTCATGTTCGAATCGCTGGAGGCGGCGTCCCTCAGTCGAATACAGCCACGCACGCGACCCACTGGAAGTTTTGGCGTAGTCCAGCCACTTCTGGCTGTCAACGTCGACGAAATCCACGACCGCCGGCATGTTGCGGAGCTCCTCGAGCCGAAGATAGGGCGCCAGGCTCGAGGCCGACGCGAGTATGACGTTGTATCGGGTGGCACCCACCCAGCACCGCAGCAGGCGACTCATTTCCGGCGATCGGAAGGCACCTTCGCTCACGGTGCGTCCCATTGCGAACGAACGGGCCGCCCGCAAACTCCGCGAGCCGCGCCCTAGCCGTACGACGGCGACGCGATCGGCGAGCCCCTCGAGAGTTGCCAGCGCGGAGTCTTCAACGCTCTCGTCAGCCAAGCATGCCAGATGGACCGATGCGCGGCGGGCCAGCCAGGTGAGGATGTGATAGTTCCGAATCCGGTCACCTTTATCAGGCGGATACGGAACGCGGTGGACGAGATAGAGCACCTTCGGTTGCGCAGAATTGGACATGAACGCCTGACGTTGGCTCTTGATGCTTCGTTGCCCGGCGGATTCCACAGGCGGGACACCATCGTTGCGCCTGGACCGGCGGCTTGGCGATACACTGCTCAGACGAGATTGACCTGCCGTAGCGGTTCGGCGCTTGGGGGATTGTGTCCATCTCGTCGGAGCGGTCGCGATAGGCGGTTTCCACGACGTCGCGGCCGGGAATTGCCAAGAGCAGAGACATCACCGAAGCAGGAACTCTGAGGATACCGAGGGCAGTCGCCAGGATGATTCTGAGGTCGAGCCACTGCGTGGCGTGCGCGACGTAGTAAAGGTCATAGGCGAGCTTGCGCCTCACGCTCTCGAAGTCGGTGTCAGGGGCAAGCTGGACCTGGGCCAAGCCGGTCACCCCCGGGAGCACGTCCAGACGCTCGCGATAGTAAGGAATCGCCGGCTCAAGCGCGGCGATGATCTCGGGGCGCTCGGGTCTGGGTCCCACCAGGCTCATCTCGCCGCGCAGAATATTCCAGAGCTGGGGAAGCTCATCAATGTGAGTTGCCCGCAATAGCTTGCCGATCGGGGTCACACGTTTATCGCCGGGCTTGGACCAGCACGCCCCCGTCAGCCGCTCGCAGTCGAGATACATGGTGCGAATCTTGTAGATCGTGAAGCGCCGGCCGTGGAGTCCGAGTCGCGTTTGACTGTAGATCATCGGACCCCGCGACGTGAGGCGAACGACCAACATCGCTAAGCCGATCAGCGGCCATGTCAGCATGAACACTACAAACGCGAGGATCCAGTCCATCCTCGATTTCCACGGCGCGGGCCCCATAGCCCCGGGCAAGACCGCGACTGGACTCATTTCCGACACGGAACTCATGGTGCTGCGTTCCTCCTCGTCGTTAGTAAAGCAGCCAGAGGGCCACCCCGACGTGGCCTGATTTGTATTAGTATGCGTTTTGATGTTCATAATCATGGTGGTCAGTACTGCGTGACGCCTCGAGGTTCGGTCGCAAGGGCGATGAACTATCGGAGCCTCGCGGTTCGTGATCCGCGGTTCCTGAGCTTCTCCGGGACGCCGAGTCCGGCAGCAGATGGTAGGGGGACGATTCGTACTCGCTCCCGTAAAGTCCGCCATGATCGCCGGTGACAACCGCGCCCAAAATCGGCACACCAAGCGAATGCAGCCGATGCGAGGCAGCGGACACTTTTGCTTTCCGGCTGACGTCTCGGAAAATCGAAAACAGGACCGCGTCGACCTGCTGGGCCACCAGGAGTGCATCGGCCACCGGCAAGATCGGCGACGAATCAACAATGATGAAGTCAAATTCTTCTTTGAGTGTGGCAAACAGAGGACTCAGACCACCCAGCGAGAGCACGCGAATGGTTTGCCGGTCACAATGACCGGCGGTGAGGATCTTGAGTTCCTCGATCGGCGTGGCCTGAATCGCCTCGGCCAGGTTGACTTCATCGCGCAGCACTTCGGAAATCCCTGCGGCCAGCGGCATATCAAAGAGCCTATGAATCGACGGACATCGAAGGTCGGCGTCGACAAGCAGGGTGCGCAGGCCGCTGCGAGCGAGGCTGGTTGCGAGATGGCTGGCCAGCGACGTCTTCCCTTCGCTCGCGACGGCGCTCGCGATCATCACGACGCGGTGCGATGCCGTGCGGGCCGCATGCACGAGGATCGTCCGCGTGGCGTCGATCGACTCCAGCATGAGGTTCTGGTAGTAACGGTCTTTCTCCACTCGCCTGGTGCCGACCCACTCGCCACGCGCAGGCCGAGAGCGCACGATCGGCAGCGTGCCCACGATGTGGAGACCCAGATCCGCGGGGACCTGCTCGGTTGAATCCACTTTCTGGCTGAGCAATTCCAGGAATGCGATTCCAAAGAGTCCCCCGACAAATGAGCCGAGAACGCTCAGCCCGATCATCATATAGCGCTTTTTCTGATCGCGGATTCGAGGAACGACGGCATCCTCGATACTCCGGATTCGCGACGGCGCCTCGAGCTCGACGCTCAAGGCCTCGACCGCATCGCCGACCTTGGTCGCCGCGGCGTGCATCTGGGCGACCTCGTCCTGCTTGTCTCGCAGGTCCAAGGTGCTTTTCGCGATCGACTGCGAGCCATCCACGATCGATTTGATCTCGTCATTGATCCGCTCCTCGAGATCACTCAGCATCGCCAGATCCTGGTCGCGATCTTCACCTTGTGCGATCCGCTCCTCGGCGGTGTGCTCGCGAAGCCTGCGGATCACGATCGGGCGCACCGCCTTCCGCCGCTGCGCGAGCAGCGACTTGGTCGCGGCCAGCACCTCGCGAGTCGCCCGGGTCGCGGGGTCGGCAGCGGCATTGCGCAACGCGATGCAGGTGGATCTGAGACGCGTTTAACCGCTCTTCCTGGACGGCGAGCTTGGCCAGAACATCAGCAACGGCCGGATCCTGGTCGACCGAGCGCGGCGATGTCAGCCTCCGTGTACACCGGAGACGACTTGACGTCATCGGCCTCTTCAGGCCGCGACCTTCGCCGACCGCGCTTCGGTTTTCCGTTTCTGTGACTGGACGTCCAGCAGTTCTCGTCTCAAAAACGCGAGATGGTCGAGCTCGTACTGCTGCTTTAGCCGAGCGTCTGTCGGTCGTCAGACCCGACCGTCTCGGCGAGTTTTCGCAACGTCGCTCGCTTCTCCTTGAGCGTTTCGACGTACCGATCCTTGATTTGCTTGAGCTTGGCGTGGCGGGCAATCCTTTGCTTGATGTTCACGTCAACGACTTCATCCATATAGGCCTTCTTGACGGCGTTGACAAGCCCCGCAAGCTCTTCGGGGAAATCGCCGGAGAGCGAGATCTCCATCACCTCCGAGCCCGAGAGAAAATCGATCTTCAGCTCGTTCTGCAGCCAGGCGATCGGATCCACACGGTCCTTGAGCATCTGGTAGCCGCTGACTTCCTTTTCAGCCAGGGCCGCATTCAGCACCAGCCGGCTCCTCACGAGCGTCTGCTGCGTGCTCTGGTACCGCCTGTAATCGTCGGCCTCGGCTTCCATCGTCTGGAACAGCACCTTGGGTGGCTGGGCGACTACCTGAAGGCTCGCCTGAGCCCGGTACTTGGCCGAGGGGACCAGATACCAGGCTGCCGGCGCGACCGCCAAGGCGGCGAGGATCGCCACACCCAAGGCCAGCACCGAACGGCGTCGCAGCGCCCTGAGCAGGCTCATCACGCTCACCGTGCCCCCCGCAGAGGCGCTCACCGCCCCAGGGCGCGGTATCGAAACGCCCCGCGATGGATCCCGCGGCGAAACCGCTGGGACATTCGCGCTTGAGGAGCCCGGACGGGCCAGTTCACCGTTCGGCTTTGGCTCGAGCTTCATGAAAAAGTCTTCCGAAAACCGGCGAGAACTTTGAACATTTCACACCTCAGACGGAGCGAGAACGCACAAAAGCGCTTCTCTGTACTCGCGACTGCGCCGACGGGTGAAATCGTTAGGGTGGAGTCCGATTCTCACCCGGTTTGCGCAGACTCCGTCAGCCTCGGTTACAGGGCTTTCCCCCGTCCCGATATCAACTGTCACAAGATTGGGAAGGCGCGTGATCCTCCGAACCTTGATCTCGTTCGCGCCGTCCCACAGTGCTACGCCTCTATAACGGTTGCAACCTTGCATTGGGACGCGCAGGTCATTGCGCGTCATGATTAAATCTTGTGTGCAACCTCCCTGTCAAGGATGTACTCTTTTTTTTCTTCCGAAACGATCGGTAATCCTTGGTTTTCCACTATTACGCTCTAAAAGGCTTCTTATTGACACTGAATGGCTCGAGGCTCGACGACCTTGGATTCAAACCCGTTCGGCGTAATCAGATCCGGCATGGCAGCCGACTGTTTTGGCTGCCCGTCATTTCCGTTCACGACTTTCTTGTGCGGAAGCCGCCCGCAGCATCCGGTCACGAGGAACTGCAGAGACGACCGGCCGGAATCGCAGATCGATCGGGAGTAACCGCCACACGGTGCAGCTCTCGGCGGCCATCAGAAGTCACGGCCATTCTTGATCGACGGCGCTGCAGGCGCTGCAACGCGTCGACGCCCGGATTCCCTGCTGCCCCTCTCAAGTCCTAAATCCGTAACTGCTTAAGAGGTCCTGCATCTTCGCAGATCTTAGCGCCTTCAGTACGCTTCACGATTTAAACCGGTCGTTTCGGTCGCGTCAAGAATGTGCCGGAATCCGCGGCGATCGTGTTTCCGAAACACATCGCATTGGGGTGTGTCGTGCTAAAAAAGTCTTAAATGGTTCAAATTAGAGAGGTAGTTGCGCGAATTGTCATCGCTCGGCCCTGCACAGCCGCTATCGCCGACCGGAAAAAAGACAGCGGTCGAGCTCCGGCAACAACACGTCGAGAAACCGCATTGCAAGGATCGTCTCCAGGTGAGATCACCGCGCTCGCGTTTCCCGAACTAAATGAAGCTTGCATAGCACGGGCTCGGATCCAAATTCCCAGCGCGGACTTGCCGGGGCCGACCACCGTTTCCCTGCGTTCCAACCCCAGAAGACCCGCAGCACGGACGGACTCGTGCCTCCCCGCGTCGCGACCGCCGTCGCAAATTCGGCAGTGCTCGCTTTAGAGCCATCCGGACGTTGCACGATCGACGAGGATCCCAGCGTGTAGCCGGCGCCCGTGAAGCACACGTCGGGCGTGTGGCTCGAGATCTTCGACGGCAGGCCGGCCAGCAACAGAACGGAGATCGATACTCCGCGGGTCGGGTCAGTGTAGATCCTCGAGAAATACGCAGCGGCGCCCACGGTCACGCGATCGTCCGACGAGAGCTCGAACGGCCTCCCGCGCCAGCCGCCAATGTTCATGGGCACACAGTCGAGGCGCGACTCGAGCGCCGCCAGCGGGGCCGAGGAGCCAAAGCGATTGGTCCACTCGCCTCCGATGAGCCCCGCCCCGAGGATGAATACCGCAGCGATCGAAACGCGTATGAAGTTGATCATGAGCGGAGGTCAGTCGAGGTTGTCGCGAGTGTGAGCGGCCGGAGCCGCGGGCCGTGTCGCTGCCACCAGTCCGAGCGCCGAGGGAGCCTCATACGTGGTCTCGACCAGCAGGTGCGACAGCAGCCAGATTTCGGACCAGTACAAGACGAGAGCCAGAGGGATCATGACCCAGCCAGCCAGGTTGTGATAGAACGTCGATGCCGCATGATCGCCGACCCGTTCGTGAAGCACGCCGGTCAACACGATGCGGGCGATGTTGGCCACAAGGGCGACAGGAATCGAGCTTGCGACCAGGACGATCTTGTCGACGAGCGGACGCTTCACCACGGAGCGGCGGCGGTCGACAGGGCAACGAACGTCATCACCATGCTCAGGCCGCTGCACGCTTCCACGATCCCGATCCGCGCCTCGTTGAGCTGGATCACGTTTCCTTCGGTGATCGCCATGAAGCCCAGAGTCTGCAAGAAGTACGTGCTGGCGGCGGCGGCGATCGATTGCAACGGTCCGCCCAAAGCGTTCTCGATTCGCCACGGGAGCGGAATCATGAAAATGAGAAACGCGATCGCCGGCCAGGCCCAGGAGAGTAGCGGCCGTCCCCAAAAAGCAGAGTCAGTCCCGCGAAGTAGATCAAAAGCGCACAGCCCTCGAGCGACTCCACACCGTAGTAGCCGCCGGCGAGCTGGAGAGCCGACGCCAGACCGACCACGGCAAGTCCCCAGGTGCTGGGCTGCCGACTCTCCCCGTGCAGCCGTGACCGCCGCATCCATAGCAAGGCGACCGCAAAGAGTGGCACCAGATAGCCGTGGGAGTACCGCGGATCGCGCGACCACCGATCCACCATCCCGGCAATCACCGGCCAGAGCGACCACAGCACGCAGCCGCCCAGAATGAATACCGACGCCGCAGTAGATCGTTGCCGCCGGCGGCTCGGATGCGTGATCGTGGCCCAGAGGCGATTCATGGAATCGTTCATCACTCGTCCCTTGGAGCGGGAATCCTTGATACCACGACCGTCCATGAACCTCTTGGGCTCAATCCACCTGAGCCCACCGAGGTCTCGCCAAATTCGCGCAGACTTCGTCCGGGCCGGTTACCGGGAGCACTTCCCAGCCGACGCAAGCTGCCAAGCCCACCGTTCACGGGCAAGTCGAATCCCGCCTGACGGCGAGCAGCCTCGATTCTCGACGACGCCACCGGACGACCCGGACGTCGCAGTGAAGCCTACGTCAATTCGGCCCGGCCGAGATGACGTCGCAGATTCAGGTTGATTTCGGCGCAAGGCGCTGGTCAGAATGTTTACCGGGATCATCATGCTCGCATGCACCGCACGTGAGTCCACTCTATGCGGCCCAGCCTCTGGATGCCGGACGCCGTTGACCGAGCGTTGCTGCCGATCGGCGGCCTGCCGCAACTTGATATCGGCAGCCCGAGCAGCGATTTCTGTCGAACACGCCGTGGTGCGCTCACGGGCGATGGAATCGGCCGGCCCGGAGCATGATCCGACCGGCGGCGGCTCCCCGCGGCATTGTGTTCCGACGAAGGCGTGCAAAGGGACGGTGAGTCCCGCAGTCGCCGTGCCGGTACGCATTCGCACACCGGGCGGGGGAAAGGTGGCCGAACGCAAGCGCCTGAGGAGACTGCGCAACACCGTTCGGCCGAATTGCGTGACGACCAGATGGCGGAGGGACGCTCCGGCTCAGACGCGCAGAGCCCGGCGCCGCCGCAATGCGTAGCCCGCGAACATCACCGCGCCCACTCCGGCGATGGCCAGCGTCGAAGGCTCGGGAGCGATCCCCGTGACCGTCGTGCTGCCACTGGGCGTCTGCCAGGTGATCAAGTCCTGGTCGGCACCCTTGGATTGGTCGACCAACAGGACCGTGCCACCGGTGTACGTCTTCGTCGAGTCGTAGGCGGCAATCGATTTACCAGCAATCAAAGTGGTATTCGCCGTCCCACCTTCGAGCAAACCGCCGGCGTAACTATTGGTCTTCGCGTTGAAGGTCCCGACGATCGCATGGTAATCGGCGGTGAGTGTCGTGTCGACCGCGTTGAATTTGAAACTTCCATCGATCAGATGCCAGATGGCAAGCTGAATCGCACCGATCTCTTCCTTGTAGTTCGCGTCAGTCGTACTGATCTGCGAGAAGATGGTCCCGAGATAGTTGACCGCGTTCGTGAGCGCGGGGTCCGCGATCGACGACGTGGCGTAGGTGGGCACAACAGCGCCGAACCCGCCGGCGCCCGCCGCCGGAGTCACGGGAGTGGCTTGGAACGTTGCACCCTTCACTGCGGCGTGCCATAGGTCGATGCACAGCGCCGTGAACGGGGTGCCGCTCGCCGGTGTGACAGTGAATGGCACGACGTAAACGGCCTCCGTGACGAGCTTGTTCGGCCCCCCGGTGAAGGTGATCTGCGCGGCCAAGGCGCCAGTCGTGTTGTAAGTTGCCGAGTACTGGTTTGCGTGGACGGCGCTTTCTGTGAACAGAAACGCCGCGAGCATCAAGCCGAGCACCCGCACACGAGCCGACAGAACATCGTATTTCACGGGTAGCTGCCTCTGGAAAGTATCGAAAACTGCCGAAAAATCAACGCTCGAGCGGCCAACAGTGCGCCAATCCAGGACCTCCTGCCCGTATCTCGCAGCGCTTTTAGCACTGTTTACTACACAAAGAACCGAATGAAACGTCAAGCGGGTACCTCCGAAAAGTTTTCGTGTCACGCGGGAACGCCCTTTCGACCGGGGCTCAGGAGTGCGGTACGTACTGCATCGATTCATGCGGCTCAACCTCGATTCAAAGGAGATATCCTCGGCGTCCCGAACTGAGTCTGCAGCCGTTCGACAATCTCACGTTCGAAGGGATCGAGAGTGTCGGACCGCAGGCCAAGCGCGCGGGCCTGCTGGAACGCGTCGCGAGCCTGCTCGTCATTTCCCGATGCCTGGCAAGCCCAGGCGAGGTGAAGGGCGAGGCTCACGTTTCGGGGATCCGAGGCGAGCGCCTCGCGAAGCTCGTGGGAGGCCCGGCCGGCATCGCCCGTGCGGATCAGCGCAACGCACCGCGTGTCGACGAGGGTGGAGGTCGTGCCCGCTTTCTCGATGGCGCGGTCGATGAGCGAAAGTGCCTCGCGCGGATCACCGCCCTCGCGAAGCGCCAGCTCCCAGGCGAGGTTGTTGAGAGTCTCCACATGATCGGGATCGCTGACTAAGATCTCGCGGAACAGCGCTTCGGCCTCCTGGTGTCGTCCCCGGTTGGAGTAGATCGTGGCGAGCTTCGGGCGCAAGAATGATGCGGCGGCTGGGTTTTTCTGGATCGCCTCGGCGACCCAGGACTCGACCCGGCGCCGCAGCGCGTCGTCGGCGGATGAGGCCGAATAGAGTGCCAGCGCCGTCCACGCCACCGACTCGGGACGGCAGTTCTTTGATGCCGCGTCGAGAATCGCGGCAGCCTCACCCGATCGGTCCTGCCCGGCCAGAAACACGGCCATGCTGAGGACCCGCTCAGGGTCGTCGGGATTGCCCGCGATGAACGCCTTGTAGGCTGCCTCGGCCTCTCGGGCAAACCCGTATGTTTCGAGCTCGTGTGCGACCAGCTTGATTTCTTCGGGGAATCTGTGCTCGCGGTCGAGCAAGAGTGCGAGCAGCTCGGGCCGGCGATTGTGCGCGGCGAGCAGCCGTGCCTCGCGCTCGAGAACACTCGACGATCGCGGCGCGATCCGCTTGAGCTCGGCGAGCCAGTGGTCCGCCTGGTCGAGCTCTCGATGGTCGATCAAGAAGTCGACGAAGTGCGAGAGGTGCCCCGGGTTCTTGAGCGGGGCTTCGAGGATTCTCGTCATCTGGCGGCGATACTTGGCATCGAGCCGTTCCAGCAGATAGATCTGCGCCAGTACGAACTGCTCGTTGACGCCGAGCCGGCCGGATTGGTCGAGCGACTCGAGAAGCTTGATGGCATCGCCGCGTTTGCTGGTCCGCAGCGCCAGGATGATCGCCTTTTGCCGTAAGTCGTCGGCACTTGTGGGATTGGCCCGCAGGTTCTCGTCCAGGAACGCGAGCGCTTCGTCCATTTTGGCCGTTTGACCGGTGCTCAGCCGCACCAGGCTCCGCGTTCGATTCGCCCAGGCCCGGATTTCGGCGCTTGCGTTCATCGAGGCGGCGCTGACCTTGTCCAGAATCGCCTCCACCCGGTCGAACCGTCCCTGGTTGACGTACAAGTCTGCCGCGACTCGGATTGTGGTCACGTCGCAGCTGGGTGACTCGACGGCTCGGCGAAGCATCGCGTCCGATCGCTCACCGTCCCCCACGAGGGCGTAGCACTGCGCCAGTGCCAGATCGGCCCGCGGCGCGGTCAGCACCCCGTGCGCCGCCTCGATGGCGGCCTTCGCCTGATCGAGTTGTTTCTGGGCGACGAGGTACGAAACGAGCGTCACCCACACGACGGGAACCCTCGGACCGAGCTCGACAGCGCGACGCAACTCCGCTCCGGCCTCGATGGGGCGGCCGGCGGCGACGTAGAACTGTCCCAGGTAAAGGTGGTCGGCAAACTGACTCGATCGTTCGGAGAACACTCGACGCGCCAGCGCGATTCCCCGGTCGTAATCCTTCTGTCGCATTGCGGCCAAGGCCGCGGCGATCGTCAGGTCTGCCGTGACGGAGCCCTGGCTGGAAGCGAGCCGGATCACGCGATCGATCTCGTCGAAATCCTTCTTTTCTCCGAGCATGCCGACAAGTCTTCGAACCAGAACGGCGCGGGTGCTCCCCAGCTCAACGGCCCGCGTGTAGCCGTGGATGGCGTCCTCGGTCCGGCCCTCGAGCTCGGCGATCTCGGCGAGGAGAAGCGCGCTGCCCCACCACTCCGGCCGCGCGGACGCAAGCGCCCTCGCGATGCCCCGAGCGGCCTCGAGTTCCGTGCCGGCCCCGCGGCGGGCCTTTTCGAGCAGGCAGCAGGCTTGCCCGAACCGCCACAGCGTGCCGTCTTCACCCTCAATCGCGCGGATCCTGGCCACCAAGTCGAAGGCGAGCTTCCGATCGGCGGACTGGATCGCCAGCTCCAGCAGGCGCAAAGGGACTCGGAGGTCCTCGGGCTGCAGCTCGGCGAGCTCGAGCAGGTGCTTCCGGGCCAGGGCTGGCTCGCCGAGCTGGAGCTCGACCGAAGCGAGTCGCTCGAGGAACGCCGCTCGGGCGCCAGCCGGAAGCTGGGGCTGGCCGTCCGCGAGCCTCGTGACCTCGGCCACAGCCCGGTTTCCCCCGTCCCGACCCCAGAATTCCAGTCGAGCGAGTTGAAGATCGGCGCTTGGTCCCACGTCTTTTTCCGCCTGGTCGAGGATTTGCAGCGCGTGTGCGCTCCGTTGCCGAGTCGCTGGTTCAACCGCGCCAGTGCGAGCCGGTATGACAGGATGCGGCCGTCCTTGGTGCTCGCTGAGGAAAGCAGCGTGATCGCGTCCTGCGGACGGCCCGAAGCAGCGAGTAAATCGACGCGAAGCAGCACCAGCCCCTCGACCGCCTGCGGGACCCTCTGCTCGGCCTGGAGCAGGTATCGCTCGGCGGCTTGCCAGTCTTGTTCGACGGCGGGCCGGCGACTCTCAACCTCGATCTGGAGCCGCACCAGGTCAAGCAGACACTCGGGGTCGCGCTCCGCCTCGCGGCGAAGCATCGCGATCGCCTCGTCGAGCTTGCCGGTACGCGCAGGTCCTCGCGCGAGTTCGACCCGGGCGGAGCCGTCGTCGCGCTGGGATTCGGCCGCTTGCCGGAGCACTTCCACCCGTCGCTCGTCGTTCCCAAGGCGTCCGTAGCATTCCGCGAGCATGAGATTCAACCGCGCCGAGAGCCTGGCATCGGATCGCAGGGCGACTTTGGCTTTCTCGATCGCGGGAACCGCGGCGGACCAGTTTCCGCGGCGGACCATGATCTCGGCCTCGAGATACGGGACAACGGTCTCGCCCAGTCCGGCGGACTTGAGTCGGCCGATCAGGCCGGCGGCTTGGTCCTCGCCTTCGACCTTGTCTTGGAGGATCAAAACCTCGGCCAGGAAAAACGCAAGATCGGGAGATCGCTTGGCGAGTGCGGCCGTGCGCAAGACAGCTTCCGCCCGATCCAGGTGCCCTTCCCTCACTTCCAGCCGGGCCAGGGCCATGGCGAGCGAGCTATTGGCTGGATCGCGCTTGCAACCCTCTGTCAGGTATTTCCGGGCGGCCGGGAGATCGCGATTCTCCTCGCTGAAAGCGGCCGCGCTCAGAAGGACCTCCGGGTCTTCCGGCGCCAGTTCAAGGGCCTTTTGAATGTCGCTCGAATCCGCCGGCGGCGTGAACTCGAGTGCGTATCGCCAGCGGTAAAGATAGGCCCGGCCAGCCTCGGGGTTCTTCGCTACCATCTCGCGGATCGTCGCGTCGCCAAGCTCGGCCCGGCGCAGCTCGGCCCGGCGCAGCCGCGCGAGCCGATCGTAACACGCGATTCGCGCGGGATCTTCCTCGATTGCCTCGAGAAACCGGCTGGCTGCGTCGTCGAAGCGGGCCAGCCCGCGCTCGCACTGACCCAGCAGATCGTCCAGTTCGGCCAGGCGCTTCCGCGGTTCTTGGTCCCGCGAGCTAGTCGAGGCCCGCTCGCGCAGGCTCACCAGGTGACGTCGAGCGTCGCTATATCGTTCGAGCTCGAGGGCAAGTAGGGCGCAGCGACGCTCGAGCGTGGGGTCTGCGGGATTATGGCGCAGCGCCTGCTCGTGGATCAAAAAGTTCCGATCTCGGTCGCCTCGTTCCGCACCTCGTTGATCCACGATGCGCGCGAACCATGCCCACGCGGCCGGGTCTTCGCGTCGCATGCCCAGGTAGCGGCCGAGCATTCGCTCGACGGTTTCGAGGTCGCCGCCGGACTCCGCGCGGCGGGCGCTCTCCAGCAAGGCGGACGCATTACGCCCGACCTGCAGCGAATGCAACCAGTACACCGCTCCGCCCATGACGGCAACGGCCGTCACCAGGATCGCCAGGAAAGTCAGGTTGAGTCGTCTCATCGTCTCGACCCGAGGAGCGAGTTCAAGGGTGGCGAAGACTCCCGCACTGGCCTGATCCAGACCGGTTCCCGCGTGCGTGACATGACCTGAAGCCCGTCACGGCCGCTGGTTCCGCCATCGTCGCCGCGGATCCTCACGAACAATCGATCGAACGCGAACCGAATCAACGCGAACCGGAGCAACGAATTCGAGCGTCGCGCAGACTTCGCCCCCGTCGGTTGCGTGAGTCCCCCTCAACCAACCAAGTGGCCACCAGAGCGCGGCGACGATCGTTCGATGTCTCTCAATCCCTCGACCCGCGATCGGTCAGATCGCGACACCGCGGGACCCCGGCGTCTTTGCCGAGAATCCTAGCTCGTTGCGCCGACGCTCGTGATGAAAAAGTACCCTCTCGAAACCAAACGCATGCCCAATCGCTCGAAACGCGGTCCAGAACCTCGCGCCGTCTGATGTTTGGTCTGCTTTAGTACGCCTGCCCGCGATCGACTGCGTGGCTTCCGATACTAAATGTTTGCAAGAGATTCGAAACGAAATAGGTCCCACACCGGCGAAAACTAACAGCGGACCGCACGTCAAAACCCGAAATCCAAGGTTTTGGACCGATCATACATGCATGCTTGCGTCTGAAGGCGCATCAATGACTCAATACATTACTTGGATGATGCACTCGTTGTGTCAAGGGGTAGCGTTGTTTTTTGGAAACGTCAGCCTTAAATGAAGTGTTTGAGCCGCATAGCGAGTCTAAGTTGTCTCATCCGGAATGAGCGCGGCGACTCGGTGACGGTTGCACTTTGTTCGGACTGTGTTCGATTCCCCTCGCTGTTCCATTCAAGATTGACCGGGCGCCTCCAAGGCCGCCGACAACATGGTCAGAAACATCCGGGATGGCGCCAGCGGGCTTTCGACCGTTCGAACGGCCTTATTAATCACTCTGGTTCCCGGATCCCGATCGTGACTCGGAGAGCCGCGCCATATCTCGACTCGTCGTGCGCAGTGGGTGGAGCGAACACTCGACGCGTCTCTTGCCAATGATGACGGCAGCCGATCCGTGCAGTCGCACCGGGACGACAGGTCCCCTCCAGGATGACCGGCTACGATCAGAAACGTGGCCGGCGTGCCGTCGTCGCGGCTCACAGCCTGCAAGCGCGAATTCCGCGAATCTTTCGTTGGCGCAACCGAACTTCAGGGCACTTTGAAGTGGTCGAGACTACCAGATTCGAATGCGGACCAGCTTGCCGGCAGGTGTTCGCGGAGCCACACGAGCAGTCCAGCCGGCCTGCTGCGGGAACGCGACGCCGGCTGCTCGGCGATCGATAACCGGGACGCATCCAGATACGAATGAAGATGCTCTTGTGCGATCCGCTCGAAGTCGGCCTGCGCGCTTTGGTGTCGAACGAGGGCGCGCTCGATCCGAGCAGACGTTCGTAGTCAGTCGGGGTGAGGCAGTAGTTGTGACCTAGCAGAAAGATCGTGAACGCCAGCTCGCCAAGCCGGCGTTCCGAAATGTCTTCTGACTCGAGGATCGCCTGGACGATCCCCGTGTACTCGGCCGCGAACGGGACCGCTTTCCATTCGGATTTGTGCGGGGGCGCAGGGAGTGTCCACATCTGGCCATCGGCCAGCCGGATCGGCGTTCCCGGGCGAAAGGAGGTCCGTCGACAAGTAAGTTCGTCCGGCAAATCCTTTTGACTCCTCGTGGTGTGACCGCTGGAATCGACGCCGCTATTGTAGCCCATCTCCGAGAACGGTGTACGATTTTAAGTTCAAACGACCGCCGGAGGAACCCGAAGCCCGCCCCGGGGGACCGAATCGACCCGGAGCGTAGCCAGAACTGCGGTGCACCGATGAAAGACCTGGTTGTCTCAAGAGCGGCGAAAAACCGGCAAGTTTCGCCCGCACTGATCGCACTCTCGACTCGATCGCGCGGCGGACGAACGGTGGTCGCCCGGATTCACGCGTTGAGCCCCGGCCCGTTCGTCGCCGACCGGCGCCGGTCCTATCCGTCCGATGGCAGAGCAAAGCAAGCGCCATATTATGCGACTCCTCGCCGACGCCTGGAAGTCCAAATAGCACCGACGATCATCCACGAGCAGGGAACCGGCTGGTCCGAAAGCGCTGGCCGGTCCTCTCACACCGCCAGCCGCCCGACGCTATTCGAGAAGCTTGCGCGGCGGGTTCATCTGGCCGGCGAAGCGGGCAGACGTCTTGGATGCGCCGAGCACACGCCACTTGGTCCGCGGTCGATCCCAGGTGGATTGCGGCCGGCGCCTTGGAATCCGCGCGCGGTTTTCTCTCTCGATTGCGTGTACATCACAGAGGGCGCGGTCTGAGACGCCCGGAGCAACCTTTGATTCGCCATCAAACGAGTAGCGCGATGAGCATCTTGAGCCGAGCACGCATGTCCGAAAATCGCGCAAGTCGGGTGATGCGCTTGCGCAGGTCCCAGCGCTTCCGCCTCTGCTGCGAGCCGCTCGAGCAGCGGCAGCTCCTCGCAGCCGCTGGCACGGAATCGTCGCTGGGTCTGATCACCGCGTCACCCAATCTGGACGTGATGGCGGCAGTATCAACCGGCCCGACCGGTCTGACGCCGGAGCAAATCCAGGCTGCTTCTGGAATCAACCTCGTCGCATTCTCGGGAGGCACGATCACCGGTAACGGCGCGGGTGAAACGATCGCAATCGTCGACGCCTACAAGGATTCCAACATCGCTTCGGACCTGGCGGCCTTTGATGCGACCTATGGCATTTCCGCTCCACCGTCGTTTTTGGTCAAGAACCTTGGTGCCACGACGACGGACGCGGGCTGGGCGCTCGAGACGGCGCTCGACGTGGAGTGGGCCCACGCCATCGCGCCCGCGGCGAACATCATCCTCGTCGAGGCTGCCTCGAGCAGCCTGAGCAGTCTCTTCAGCGCCGTCAAGTTCGCGAGCGAGCAGCCAGGAGTCGACGTCGTGTCGATGAGCTGGGGCACCGACGAGTTCCGAGGCGAGTCGAGCTACGACAGCCTGTTCACGACTCCGGCGGGCCACAACAATGTGGCCTATGTCGCCGCTTCCGGAGACGCGGGGGCATGGTCCGGGCCAGAGTACCCGTCGGTCTCGCCAAACGTGCTTGCGGTTGGCGGTACGACTCTGAACTTGAGCCCCGCCGCGCGCTACGGCGCGGAATCCGGCTGGAGCGGAAGCACGGGCGGATTCAGCGGTCTCGACAGCAATTTCCGGTCGTCCGAGCCCGAGCCCGCTTATCAGACGTCGACGCTGGAGTCAGCCGGCCTGAGCTTCGGCGCGCGGACGACACCCGACGTTTCGTTCAACGCTGATCCGAACTCGGGCGTCTCCGTCTATGACTCGACGCCGTACGACGGCCAGTCGGGTTGGTTCCAGATTGGCGGCACGAGCGCAGCCGCTCCCGCCTGGGCCGGACTGATAGCCATCACCGACCAGGGCCTCGCGACCGGTGGCAAAGGCCCCCTCAGTTCCACACAAGTATTGACCGATCTGTACTCCCTGCCCAATAGCGACTTCAACGACGTCACCAGCGGTTTCAACGGCTACTCCGCCACGTCGGGTTACGACCTCGTCTCCGGTCTGGGCAGCCCCAAGTCCCAGCAGCTAATCGCCGGACTCCTGGCAGCCAACGGCGTATCGGAAGGCCCGGTCACTTCGAACACCGTGAGCGCGACTGGCACCGCCGCCGCCACCTCGACCGCACCGGTCTCGGCCGCCCATCACCATGTTCGCCATGCGCGGCACGTCGAGATGCATCGAGCCGACCTGTCGTCGACGTCAACCGGCGGATCATCGACCGAATCTGGATCGACCACAGCGAGCGGCACGACGAATGACGGCGCGACCGGCGCGACCACGACCACCGGCGTCACCGCGGTGACCGCGCCGAGCGGTCTTTCGCCTTCATTGTCGATACCCGCACCAGCAATTGAGATCACACAAGCGCAAACATCGACGTCGTCGCCGGCCACCACGACTGCGGCCAGTGCCGGAGGTGTCGTTGCGCCCCTACCGCGCTAGGTCAAGGGCTTTCGCAAGCGCTGGACCAGCGCGTCTGGCCGGCGGACGACCAGCCCGAGTCATCCGGTTCGACCGACATTACCCTGGCGACAGAGCCTCCCGCGAAGACATCGGCAGAAACACCCGGGGCCGAGCCTGCCGCGCCACGAGCCCAGGCTCCCGCCGACCACCCGGTCACGCCGGCGCCGCTGCCAGCACACTCGCGGGACGAATTTGACGAAGCGCTCGAGGAATTGAGCGAGAGCCTGCAGCTCGGCCGGAGTGATCCGATCCAGACAACCGCCGATCGCGTGCGACCGCGTGCTTCGGAACCCGAGGTGCGCAGTTCGACATTCTTGAGCGCGGCGGTCGTCGCAGCCGCCGGATATCGATTCGCAGCGCGAAAACCTGACGGCCGAAAACGCCGGCGAACCTGGCAGTAGGAGGCAGCAGGGCGATGGCAAACGTCGGTGAAAAGGGTGACGCCGATGCGTTGGGCGGCAACCGACGATCGCCCGAGGAGACCAAGAATCGACAGCCGACAAGTCGACGAAATTCGCCTCGCGCCGGCCGTGGTCGGCCTATCCTCCATCTAGGCGGCGGATTGGCCGGTCGAGTGACGGCGGGAGGCGAAGGGAGCACTCGAGGGCGCGATCAATCAACATGAGGAAGGACACCCGGACAGGACGTCTGAGCGACCCTCGGGTGCTCTCGATGATAAGGCGAGTCGATGAAACGAATCCATCCTGCCTCGCGCTCCGTCATGCCGTCCGAACGTTCCCTGGCTTGGCCCAAGGGACGGGGCGAAATTCCCTTGGAGCGCGTTCCTCGCGCCCAGACATCATGTCTCGATTGATCGCGCCCACCGTTCGACCCGTGGCAGGACGGCTGCTGGACGAGTGGCCAAGGGGCGCGCGTTGTCGCGCGCACCCCTGGCGCCGGCGGCGCGAGCGAGCTGGCGGCTTGCCTTCCTTGGCCGGGCCGCGCAGAGCGCGCTGGTCCGCCCGAGGATCACCTGGTTGGGCGCACCGCGGCGGCGCCCATACTCGCAACAGCCGACGGAACACCCTGCTGTTCCGCGCGGCTCGCGGGCGCCATGGCCGAGCCGCCGCGGCAGGACGACTGGATCGACAGCAACCGCCACGATAAAATAGCCCCCTGTTATCGTGGACTTTCTGCGCTCCCCGCTGGTCAAAAGCGGCCCACGCTTCAGAAGGCAACCGTCATGATGCGGACTCCCTCCAAAAGGATGGCACGCCACCGGCCCTGCTTTGACTCGCTGGAAGCCCGATCTCTGTTGAGCGGCGAACCGTTCGGCGTGGGTCCGTTCGTGCCATTGGCAATTGTCACGTCCGTGAGCGCTCGATTTTCGCTCGGGCCGGACAGCATTGTTGTTGGCGCTTCGCAGGTCGAGTTCCAGGTGGACTTCCAGTCCAGTGCAGCTAAGGGGCCGCAGTCGACATTCGCGTTCATCGCGATGCCATCGCCATGGCACGCTCCAATCGAAGACTTACATGAGGTCCATGCCGGTGGCTCCGGCGACATCCCGGGATTGCTGTCTGACTCCTTCAATCACGGAGGGTCCGCTCAGGCGCTCATGCCGATGGCGTCGAGCCAGCAGCAGACCACGCCGAATTTCGAGCCGGCCGGCGGCGAATTCACGATGCCAGCCTTGCTCTCCTATCTGGCGCACGACGATTCTTTGCCGGCACCAGACGCGCCGACGTACGCGGCACCGTTTCTGGCGATCGCCGCGCTTTGGGGCAAACCCCAAACGACTGATTCCGCCTCGAGCGACCCTGTCGACCTGGGCGGCCTCGGTGCGGGGCCTCAACCCGGTGCGCAGGCGGCCTTGGTCTCGAGCGGAAAGGGAGTTGAGTCCGCGCAAGCCGCCGTCCCGTCATCGCCCGTCCCGACGGCGCTCAGTTCCTCGCCGGCGCGTCAGGTGCCGCTCGCCTCCAGCGATCCACTGCCGTTCGACGCACCCGCGGCTGGCAATGCGATTGCGGGACGGCCCGATGCCGCCAGGGTGGCGACCGCGAGTGCGCTGCCGCGTCTCGGTTCAGCTCAGGGTGCCTCGCCGATCGGCTCGCGCCTCCTATCGATCTCGCGATCGGATCTCCCCGATCGCTCACCCGGAGACGAGCCCGGCAGCCTTCCACGGCCGGCTGGCGCCGATCTGATCGCCAGCGTCTTGCCGTTCGACCGGACGTCGCTTGAGCGTGCCGTCGATCGCTTCTTCGAGCAGTTCGACGACGTGGACGTCAGGGATCTGGTGGGGCAAAGCTCGACTCGTATCGTGCTGTTCTCCCTGACGCTCACGAGCACCGTTTTGGCGCTTGACGTTGCCCGCCGGCGCTGGCAGCGAGGGGAGGCCGGCCCTTCGCATGGCCGGATCCGCGATCCGCTCTCGCGCCGAGATCCGCTGGGATTCCCCGAGCTGCCAGGAAGCTGGTCTTCAAGGCTCACATGAACGTCGACCACCTGGACGACCTGATTGATCGGCTGAATCAAGGTGACATGTCGGCCGCTGAGCGCGCGTTCCTCGCATACGAACCGTTCCTGCGAATGGCCGTTCGGCGCCAGCTCTCCGGGCCGCTGCGGGCAAAGCTCGACTCGATGGACATCGTGCAATCGGTCTGGGCCGACGTCCTCTGCGGCTTTCGCGACGCAGGATGGCGATTCGCCGATCGCTCCCATCTCCGGGCGTTTCTGGTGAAGGTTGCACGGAACAGGCTCATCGATCGCCGCAGGCAGCACCACCGTGCGATCGAGCACGAGCGCCGCTCTCGCGGAAACGTCGCCCGAGCTCTTGCCGGAGGCACGCCAGCCGCGCCCGAGCGAGGTCGCCCAAGGGAATGAGCTGTGGAAACTGATGCTCGACGAGTGTCCGCCCGCCCATCGCGAGATCTTGTTCCTGAAGCGCCAGGGATTGCCGCTGGCGGAGATCGCCGCCCGGTCCGGCCTGCACGAGGGGAGTATCCGCCGCATCCTCTACGACCTGGCTCGAAAGCTTGCCGTATCGCGCAGACGGGCATCGAGCCCGGCGGACGACGAGAACGCCGGAGAGGGATGAGCCATGCCATCACGGTCCTCGGAGTCATCCGGACTCGGCGAGGAGGCCCCCTACCCCGGTTTGGCGGCCAGGGCGGTGGCCGGCGGCGAGGCCGAAAGCACGTGGGTGTCACGGCAAGTACAGGCGATGGCCAGTGCCTGGTCACGCGGCGAGCGCGTCTCGGCCGAGGAGCTGCTGGCTCGGCTTCCCGGGCTGGGCGACGAGGCCGCGGTCCGGCTGATCTATGAGGAAGTCTGCCTGCGCCGTGACTCGGGCCAGGACATCGCGACGTCCGAGGTCGTGAGCCGGTTCCCGCGCTGGAAGGACGAGCTGGAGGTCCTCCTGGGCTGTGACCGGATGCTGCGGCCGTTCTGCCGCGCGGCCGCCTTGCCGGATGCGGGCGATGAGCTCGGTCCGTTCCGGCTCCTGGCAGAGCTCGGCCGCGGCGCGTCCGGACGAACTTATCTGGCCGAAGAACCCGCGCTCGCAGGCCGGCCGGTCGTCTTGAAGGTGATTTCCGACCAGCAGGAAGAGCATCTCTCGCTGGCGCGGCTTCAGCACACGCACATCATTCCGCTGTTCTCCGAGCATACTTTTCCGGACCGTGGCCTCCGAGCGCTTTGCATGCCGTACCTGGGCGGCACGACCCTCGCCCGGATCCTGGAGGGCGTGTCCGGAATCCCTCCGGCAGAGCGGCGCGGGCAAGACCTTCTCGATGTGCTGGATCGCGCGGAGGCGAACCACCCGGTGCCGTGGAAGTCCGACGGCCCGTACCGCCGCTATCTGGAGCAAGCGAGCTACGTGCAGGCGGGCTGCTGGATCGCGGCGTGCCTTGCCGACGCGCTCTCACGAGCGCCCATGCGCACGGTCTGATCCACCTCGACGTGAAGCCCTCGAATGTATTGATCGCGGCCGACGGCCTCCCGATGCTTCTGGACTTCCACCTGGCTCGACGGCCGATCCGCTCGGGCGAGCGAATTGCCGACCGACTCGGGGGCACACCCGGCTGGATGGCCCCCGAGCACCGCGCCGCATTTGACGCGGCCAGCCTGGGAAACGCGATCAGCGAGCCGGTCGATCCCCGTGCCGACCTCTACGCGCTGGGCCTCTTGCTCTGCGAGACGCTCGCCGGGCCCGGGGCCGCCCAGGACGCCTCCGCCGCACAGCGGTGGCAGCGCCGCAACCATGAGGTGACCGTCGGCCTGGCGGATATCGTGCAAAAATGCCTCGCGCCAAAGCCCTCCAGCCGCTATGACACCGCCGCGCTCCTGGCAGACGACCTGCGCCGCCAGCTCAACGATCTGCCGCTGCGCGGCGTTCCCAATCGCAGCTTGGCCGAGAGCTGGAAGAAGTGGCGGCGGCGCCGGCCCGTCGCCCTGCTGAGAGCGACGGCCCTCGTCATCACCACCGCGATCTTCCTCGCGGTGCTCATCCTGGCGCGGGCGTTCTACCAGCAGCGAGCGTTTGAGCTGCGCGAGCTCGAGACGGCCCTCGCAAACGGAACATCTCTTCGCAGTGAAGGTCGTTTTGCCGAAGCAGCACAGACGCTCGGGCGCGGAATGGAGCGCGCGAAGACCGTCCCCGCCGTCGGGCAACTCACGCGTGGGCTCTCCGAAGAGCTTCGTCTGCTGCGCCGAGGCCAGAAGGCCGCCGCGCTGCACGAGCTGGCCGAACTGATCCGTTTTCGACACGGCGTCGACCTGCCCGCCGCGGACGAGGCCCGGTCGCTGTTGCGGGGCATCCGTGCTGTCTGGGACGGTCGCGAGTTCCTACTTTCACCGGCGAAGGGCGCGCTCGACGCCAGGACCGAGCAAGCCATCCGGACCGACCTCCTCGACCTGGCGATCCTATGGGCTGAGCTGCGGCGCGCGCCAGGCCGGGCCCGGCGAGGCCCAGCAGGCAAGAGCGGAAGCAATTCAGGTGCTAGACCAGGCGGAAGAATCGTGCGGACCCAGTACCCGGCTACAGCGGCTGCGCGGCAGCTTGAGCGGCAGAATCGCCTCGCCCGACTTGGCCCACCCGGCCGGCGCCAACACAGGGTCGGCCCTGGACCACTACGACCTCGGACGCTCTTATTTGCGCGGGCAAGTTCCGGGAAGCCGCCCTCGAGTTGCAGCGCGTCCTCGATGAGCGGCCACAGGACTTCTGGCCGAATTTTTACCAGGGAATCTGCGCATACCGCCTCGGACAGTTCCAGGACGCCCTCGCTGCCTTTCGCACCTGCACCGCGCTGCGCCCGGCTCGGCCCAGTGCTACTTCAATCGCGCACTCGCCGCCGACGCACTCGGACGCCGCGACCAGGCCGTGCGTGACTACGGCCACGCACTCGAGCTCGAGCCAGGACTCGCCCCCGCTGCGCTCAACCGCGGGATCGTCGCTTACAAGTCCGGCCGTTATGACGACGCGATCACCGACTTCCACCGGGCCCTGCACGCCGCGTCCGACCCCCCGGCGATCGGCCGCATTCAGTTCAACCTGGCGCTTGCCTACGCCGCGCGTGGCGACCGCCTCGAGGCGCTGGCAGCGCACACGAGGCCCTCGCCCGCGGGCACGCCGAAGCACGCGAGCTATGCGATCGCCTGCGCCAGAACCCTTGATCGCAAAGCGAGATAACGCGCCGCACGACCGATGAATAGGGCGCTAGCCCCTCGAACGGTCGCTCGGTGGAGTCTTCGGCTCCGGGGTAGATTGACCGCTCGAGGACGACCGCGCGCCGCCGAGCTGGCCAGCGGTAGAGAGGGCAGAGGCTCGTCGTTCCGGACTGGGCAATATCTCCAGCGGGCCTGCGCGCTAGATCGGCACTTCTCCGCTTGTTTTGTAGACAGAGATATGAATGCAAAAGGCGCGAGGGCGCGATCCATGGCAACGAGCCAGTGCACGACCGATGCGCCGTGGTCCGTTGGGCACCTGGGACCGCAAGCCGGCAAGGAGAAGCTTCGTGTTAGTCATCACGCGAAAGATCAATCAGACGATCGTGATCGACGGAAACATTCGGATCACGCTGACTGCGGTCCACGGCCGACAAGTCCGGATCGCAATCGACGCGCCGGCGAAGTGCTGGTGCTGAGGGAAGAGCTCACGGAGCGATCGCAGCCAAGCGCGAAACCGGTCGCTCCTCTTCACGACCATCGACACGGGTTGAGCGGGCGAAATCACGTGCCCACGCATCACACCCGCCTGTCCTGACCAGCAGCGACGACGCTCCCCCGACGCGCTTCGCCTGATTGTCTCCGAGAGGTATACATCCATGAAACCGAATCGAATCATCCGGCAGATGCGATTACTGCGGCAAAGCTTCGCAGAACGGCTCTCAGACATCGATCAAGACCTTGCGGACAGTTGTCTGCGAACGCGGCTGCCGCTTTCCACGACGCGACCGCGCCGGAACCGGCGGCGACCGGCCGATGCACTGGCGCGGCAAGGCGCTCTGGTTCTCGGCCGTCGACCGCGCGATCGCCGAGATCGCTCTGGAATCATGGGTGATGAGACTCCGCATTAGCGACCACGCTGCGCATCCGAGGCGGAATCGCGATCAGATCTCAAGCCATTCATCGATAAAGCCGACGACGGCAAAATCCCCTCTCGCGTCCCGAACAATCCCACTCCTTGATCTCTGGAGAAACCGCAATGCCACGTGGAAGGAACGTACTGAAGGCCCTGCTGTTCGCGCGAAGCAAAGCTCGCGCCAGGAGAACCCGGCGGTCAAATCAAGTCGTCCCGGGTTGCGATCATCTCGAAGGGCGCGTCGCACCCGCCCATCTCGGTTTGGCTCATCACGCCGTGGCTCATCTGCACGCGCACCACCACGCGGAGCACGCCTCCAGCCACGCAAGCGGCGATTCGGTGAGCAACGCGACGGCGTCCACGGCCGCCGCGAGCACCAGTGCGGCGGCGACTTCCAGCTCGACGAGCGAATCGACCAGTTCGCCCGACGACTCCTCGAGCTCCAGTTCGTCGTTGTCGACCGCGCTCAAGACGCTTCGTGACGACGTCCAGACGATCGAGCTCGCCTCGAGCACGACGATCGGCCAGCTGGCCGCGATTCAGGTCGCCTTTCAAACGCTTTCAAGCGATGGACTTTCTCCCACGAGCGCAAGCGCACTCAAGTCGTTCGAGAACAGCCTGGTAACAGCCAACGCCTCGGGGACAGACCTCGCCACCGACGCGACGCTTCTCGCCCAGTTCCAAGCGCTCTATACCAGCTCTCCGACGACGCAGGAAACGGCGGACCTGACAGCGGCGTACAACGCCTTGGCGGCGGCGGTCAAGTCGGCCAACGTCACCTCGGCAGACCTCACGACCATCGATACCGATTGGGCGGCCGTCCTCGCAGCCAAGGGCAGCAGAAGTACCACCGCGTATCCGTACTTCAGCCTGGTGACTGGCCGCGCTGATCTGGGATTGGCGGGACCGGGAGACGACGGCGCAGGCGGCTGCATGTGAAGCCCGGAAAGCGTGGCCCCTCTCGCGTGATTCGACCGGGAGGGGCCGTTTCTCGCGCGGGACGCGCGAAGGAATTGGCGGCGCCGCGATTACCCGGATAGAATGCCCCACGAATGCGACCGAAAGCCGATCGAGTCGTGCCGTGGAGCAAAGAAATGCAGCAAAATCCGATGACTCGCCGTGGCGCTTTGCATCATCTGGCGCTCGGCGGTACGGCGGTAGCGGCCGCCGTGGCCGCGCCGCGAGCGATGCGCCGCCCGCTCCGCCCGCCGGCCCGGCGAGCTGTCGGTGACGGTGCTCGTGGACGAGCCGATCGCGACAATCAAGCCGGCACTCTATAGCCAGTTTGCCGAGCACATCGGCGGGGTCGTCTACGACGGGATCTGGGTGGGCACCGATTCCAAGGTGCCCCACTTCGACGGAATCCGGCGCGCGCTTGTGGAGCACGTGCGGCAGCTCGGGCCGGTCGTCGTGCGCTGGCCGGGGGGCTGCTTCGCGGACAAGTACCACTGGCGAGATGGTATCGGCCCACGCCCGAATCGCCCGCGCCGGTTCGGACGGTGGCGAGAAGACACCGAGTCCAACCAGTTCGGCACCCACGAGTTTATCCGCTTCTGCCGGCTGTGCGGCGTCGAGCCCTATTTCGCGGCCAACGTGGGCACCGGCGCCCCCGAAGAGTTTCAGCAGTGGGTCGAATATTGCAATGCACCCGCGGGCTCCACTTCACTTGCCGACGAACGCGTCACCAACGGCGAGCGCACGCCCTTCAAGATTCGGTACTGGGGCGTCGGCAATGAGAGCTGGGGATGCGGCGGCAAGTTCACTCCCGAGGATTACTGCCGCGAATACCGGCGGTTCAGCGACTGGCTGCCTCATTACGGGGTGCCCCTTTACTTGATCGCCGCCGGACCCAACGGCAACGATCGCGACTGGACGCATCGGTTTTTCACCAAGTGGGCCGACGGCCAGCGGGCGCCGATCCACGGCTGGGCTCCGCACTATTACTGCGGCACCACCGGCCACGCAACCAGGTTCACTGTGGACCAGTGGTACGAGCAGCTCCACAAGGCCAACCGGATGGAGACCCTCGTCAAGGAACAGTGGGCCACCCTCGGTGAAATCGACCGCGCGCACGCGGTCAAGCTCGTGATCGACGAGTGGGGAAGCTGGCATCCCGAAGGGACCGAGATCAACAAGCGGCACCTCTTCGAGCAAATGAGCACGCTGCGCGACGCCCTCGTTGCTGCGCTTTCACTCGACACCTTCAACCGGCACGCGGATAAGATCGACATGGCCAACGTGGCGCAGCTCATCAATAACTTGCATTCCCTGTTCCTCGCCGATGGCGATCGCTTCGTGGCCACGCCCAATTTCCACGTTTACACCATGTACCGGCGACACCAGGGCGCGACCGCCGTGCGAATGAACATCGAAGCGCCGGACATCGCGTTTCGCGCTGATGGGGGCGAGCTCAAGATCTTCCGGCTGGCCGGTTCGGCCTCGCTCGCCGGACCCAAGGAGGCGACCGTAACCCTGGTTCATCCCCACGCGACCGAGCCCGCGGAAGTCGTCGTCCGTCTGCGCGGCGGGACAGCCAGCCAGGTCCGTCACACCGTGCTCGCTCACAAGGAGCTCAACGCGCACAACACGTTCGATCAGCCCGAGACCGTCGTTTCCAGGCCAAACGAAACGGCCCCGCGCGTCGCGGACGGCGAGATCCACTGCGTCTTGCCCCCTGCCTCGATCAACAGACTGGACATTTCTTGAATGGTCCGTTGCGCGTTGGCCGTTGCACGCGGCGAGCGACGCGTCCGACCCGCCGCAAGCACAGCCTATTCCTTCAACTGGAAATTGTTGTCCCCCTTGGTTTCGCCGGGCTTCAGAACGAGAGTCTGGGTAGTTCCGGGTGGGGCCAAACGGGGATCGAGCCAGAACGGGGCAACCTGGATGAACTGTTCGCCGCCACGGACGAACCTGAGCTCGAATGTGCCGTCCGCGCCGGTAATTTCGGTCGGGTCGTAGTAACGGTTTTCGAGGAGGTCGGCAGCGCTACTGCGGACCTCACGGCCCGCGCCGACTTCGCCAGGCTCGGTCCGCAGCGGCGGCCGCACGTCGTTGGCCCAGGTCCGCCACTGGTTGTACGTGCCGTCGTGCGCGACCAGGTTGTACGTGCGCTCGCCACTGGCGGGCAGCTTCGTTTCGAACTGGCCGTTCGTGTCGGGCCCGCACTTACGGTGTAATTCCATTGGCCCGAACGTGTTCGAGCGATGGTCGCGGGTTTGTTGCCCAATTCGAAGCCAGCTGAATCGGCCTTATAAAGTGCAGGCGGCTCCAAAAACGGCATCCAGCTGACCGCTGGAATTGCAATTTTTTCGGTAGCCAATAAACCGTCCATTTGGTATAGTGAAAAAACCGACCAGACGGTACAGGAGATGAGTCATGGCACTCGATCATCAGGCTGCCTGGGATGCGCCACGGGGCTTCGCGTGGTGCGCTCGGGTTCATCGAGCCGCGAACGGATGCTGACGGCGGCGGTGCAGGTCGCCATTCGAGACGGCATTCTGGCGATGACGCTCGAAGCCGTCGCCCGAGAGGCCGGCGTCAGCAAGGGGGGCCTGCTCCACCACTTCGCGAGCAAGGACGAGCTGATCGCGGCAATGCTGCAACACTATTCGTCGAAGGTTCAGCACGCCTTGGAGGAACGGATGGCCGACGACGGCAATCCGCGGGGCCGTTTCCTCCGATCCTTGATCCACACGATCCTCGTGCCTGCGCTCTCGGGCGACAGCGAGTGTCCCGGGCTCACGGATCTGCCTCGCTTCATGACCGCGATCCTGGCCGCGTCGGCAAACAACCCGAAACTCCTCGAGCCCGTCCGCGCCGGATGACGGCCATGCGGGAGATTACTGGCCGAGGGTCCCAACGGATTGCGACAGGTCGCGCTCTGGCCGGCGATCTACGGACTGCTGCTCTGGAAACATCTCGGTTTGATTGCGGACGACGATCCGCTGCGTCGGTCGATGATCGACGAGCTGTTGGCCCTGGCTGAGGGGCCCTTCCCTTCCGAAGTCAAGGAGTGACCTCGTCATGGGGACAAGCGTGTTAACGGGATCCGAACGGACTGTGCTTGCCCATCCGGGCCGCCGGGACCGACGGCGAGGGCTGGGCTGGCGCTGGCTGTGGCTGCTCGTGCCCGCCGGGGCGGCGGCCGGGGCGTGGGCGCGATTCTCGATCGCGCCCGAATCCCTGTCTTCACCGCCGCCGGTCGCGCCGCGAGTGATCTCGATCGGCGTGAGCGCATTGGGCCGGCTGGCGCCCGAGGGAGAAGTAATCGCGGTGGCGCCCGGCAGCGCGGCGGACGGGAACCGCGTCGATCGCCTCGCCGTCGCCGTCGGTGACAAGGTCGAGGCCGGCCAGGTCGTCGCCGTGCTCGACACCCACAAGCGCCGCGAGGCGGCCGTCGTCCAGTCGCAGGCCCAGGTTGACGTCGCCGCGGCCAAGCTCGCCCAGGTAAAAGCCGGCGCCAAACCCGAGGACGTCCGGGCCCAGGAGGCACTTGTGTGCCGCTACCAGGCCGAGCTCGCGCCGCGGAGCGAGACCTCGGACGAATCTCGCTCCTGTTGCGAAAGTCGGCGGCGTCGCAGCAGGAATTCGATGACCAGACGCTGAAGTACCAGCAAGCGCAGGAATCGCTCAACCAGGCGATCGCGCAGCTCGATGCGATCAAGGCGATCCCCGTCGTGGACGTGCAGGTCGCCGCCGCGGAACTGGCGCAAGCAGAGGCCGGCTTGAAAGTGGCACAGGCCGATCTCGAAGCCGCCGTCGTTCGGTCGCCCATCAGCGGCCGCGTACTGCGCATCCACGCTCGGCCGGGAGAGCGCGTCGGCGACAAAGGCATCCTCGAGGTGGGCAACACCGAAGAAATGCACGCCGTCGCCGAGGTATACGAACAAGACGTCGGCCGGGTGAAGGTCGGCCAGGCCGCCAAGGTGCGGGTACCAACGCTCGGTGCGACGATGGACGGCAAGGTCGTCCGCAAGGACCTGGTCGTCAGCCGCAAGGTCATCTTCAGCAACGATCCGGTCGCCGACATCGACGCGCGGGTCGTCGAGGTGCGCGTCCGCCTCTCGCGCGAAGACAGCGCCAGCTCGCAGGCCTCTCCAACGCCCGGGCCGAGGTGGTGATCGACGTGGAAGGGGAAACGAAATGAGCATTCGTTTCCGAAACTTGCCCGTCGCCTGGCTTCAGCTCAAGCACGGGCGACGCAAGCTCATCGCCGCGCTCGTCGGGATTGTCTTCGCCGACTTGCTGCTGTGGATGCAGCTAGGCTTCCTGGGCGCCGCGATCGACAGCGCGACCACGATTCATCGGCGGCTGCGCGGCGAGCTGGTGATTGTTAATCCGCAAACGCGGCTGCTCACCAGCACCGAGCCATTCCCGCGCCGGCTCTTGACGCGAGCCAAGGGGCACCCCGACGTCACCGAAGTGACCTCTCTCACCATGGGTACCGTCAAGTGGAAGGACCCAGAGACCGGCGAAAAGCGGCCTATCTTCGTGTATGGAGTCGTCCCGTACGCCCCCGCGATCAGCGCCGCGGGCGTGATAGAGTCGACGGCGCTGATTGCGCGAGACCGACACGTGCCTCTTCGACAAGCAGTCGCGCCGTGAGTTCGGCAAGGTCGCGGCGATGCTGGCCGCCGGCAAGACCGTCGACGCCGAGGTGAACGGCCTCCGGCGCATCAAGGTCGTGGGCACGACCACGATCGGGGCCAATTTCGCCGTGGACGGCAACGTGATCACGAGCGACGCCAACTTCCTGCGATTGTTTCCCACGCGGCCGCCCGGATCCGTCGACGTCGGCGTCGTCCGCCTCCGTCCCGGGGCCGATAGCGCGCAAGTGAAAACCGAGCTCAGCCAGCTCTATGGTTTCGACCTGCTCGTCATGACCATCCCCGAGGTGATCGCACGCGAAACCGATTTCCTGCTGCGCTCCCGGCCGATCAACTTCGTGTTCACGCTCGGAGCCGGCGTGGGCTTCCTCGTCGGCTTTGCGATCGTCTATCAGGTGCTCTACACCGACGTCAGCAACCATCTGCCGCAATACGCCACGCTCAAGGCGATCGGCTACTCCGACCTCCAGCTTCAGCGCGTCGTTCTCGTCGAGTCGCTCATCCTGTCGGTCCTGGGCTACGTGCCCGGGACGGTCCTGGCCTGGGGTCTCTATGCCTTTGCCGTCAAGGTGACGAACCTGCCGATGCGGCTGACCCAGGAGCGCGGGCTGCTCATCCTCTTGCTCACGGTCATAATGTGCAGCTTCTCGGGGCTGCTGGCGATGCGAAAGCTCCGTCAGGCCGATCCGGCGGACGTATTCTGATCCCGGGCTCGCGGAGCCGAGCCATATTCCGTTCAAGGAGCACGACGCTCATGGGAGACCGGCCAGGTGCCAGCACTCTTTTGGGGACATCGCCCCACGTATTCCGGAGACGTCTGGCCGTGCCCGCACTGCAGCCCGAACCGGTGGTACAGATCCGAGGGCTCGACTACGCGTATCATGAGGGCGGGCGCCCCCACCAGGTGCTCTTCGACATCAACCTGGAAATCGCGCCGGGAGAGGTCGTGCTCCTGACCGGCCCCTCCGGCTGCGGCAAGACCACACTGCTGACGCTCATTGGCGGCCTCCGCACCGTCGAGACCGGCGAGCTGGTCGTGCTCGGGCACGAGCTACACGCTTGCGGCCGGGCCGAGCTGCTGGAAGTGCGGCGGTCGATCGGCTTCATCTTCCAGTTGCACAACTTGCTGGAATTCCTCACGGCCCGACAGAACGTCCAGATGGCGCTCCAGCTTCACCCGGAGCTCGACCGCGACGAGATCGAGGAGCGTGCGTCGCATTTCCTCGAGCAAGTCGGGCTCGGTCCCTGCGTTGACGCCTTTCCCGCCCACTTATCCGGCGGGCAGAAGCAGCGAGTTTCGATCGCTCGCGCCCTCGCCAGCCGACCGCGCCTGGTGCTCGCCGACGAGCCAACCTCGGCGCTCGACGGCCAGACCGGCCGCGAGGTCGTCGAGCTGATGATGAAGCTGGCACGCGAGCAAGGGTGCCCGATCCTCATGGTCACGCACGACAGCCGGATCGCCGACGTCGCCGACCGTATTATTGCGCTCGAGGACGGGCGGATCGTACCGCGTAGCGAGAGCCCGTCCGGTGGTTTTCATTGCGGCCATCCCATCGTAAGCGACGGCGCGAGACAGAGTCATTCACCAAATGCACTGCGCGCGACAGAGCGTCGGACTCCGCTACGCATCAAGCCAACGATCATATAACGGATCTTCTTGGATGAAGACGACTCGCGATCGCAAATCGTCGCGCGACGACGTCGGATGAAAGGCCGCGAGCAGACGCGCAGCCAGGCCAGTCTCGCCTTGCCGGCCTGCTCCCGTGGATGACGCGGCATTCTCGAGCTGCAAACGGGTGTATTCCACAAGCAAACTGGCGAGGCGCGTTGCCGGGGCCAGTTTCTTCCACAGCAAACCGAGGCGTTTGGCCATTTGCTGGGGATCGCTCACATCGGATAGCTGCCGGTCATAGAGCCCAACCACAACGGTGATCTCTTGCGTATCCACCTGCCACGAGGCCACAGGGTCGAGCGACGATCCGAGTGCGGGGTGCAGCATCATCGGCTCCTCTCAGGCAACTCGCAGCGCGTTTCTCATTGACGACGCGACGGACTTGATGACGAAATCGCCTCGACGTGCCGTGGTAAACCTCACGACCGGGCTCAACGAAGCCGGACCGCCGAGATCAAGAGTCAATTTTAGCAAATCGCGCCGCCGCGGGCAGGCTCGGCAGGCCGCGGTAGCGATCGCGGGCGGCCTCGGGCCGCGCGTTGGACGGGCCGCAAAACTTGTTCTTGGTTGACTTGGCATGCTCGCGGATGAGAGATTCGGGCGACCCGGCCACCACAAAGTCGCGTCTTAACATCGGCGCCATGCGGATCTGACGACGGGTGGTCGATCCGTCGGCAGTCCCCGCAGCAGAAGTCGCCGAGGCTGAAGTAGCAAGCGCAAGCTCGAGCACGGAGGTTTGGATGGCCGAAGGTCGCCCGTCGGTGCCCCGCCCCTGGTGGGTAAAGTTCCCTCTCCTGGGCCTGCCCAACCGCAGGTCGGCGGTCGGTTCCATCTGGCTGTCGATGGCGATCGCCGCGGCGAGCGTGCTCTATGGTTTCCGCGACATCCGCTTCTCTGCGGGCGCGCTTTTCGTTTTGCCGGCGCTCTGGTATCTCCGGGCCGTCCTCTGGGTCGACCGTCATGGCGGTTGGCCGACCAGCTCGGCCGGTTGACGTCAAAGTCCACGTCAGAAACGATTCGCCGAGACGGAAAGAATATCCTTGACTTCCCAGACTTCCTATTTTAACCTTAGCTAACGCGCTCGGCGGACGTCCTCCGCGATTCTTTGGTACAAGAACTGCCTTGATGGGACGGGCGTGACCTGCTCGGAACGAGTACGCCGATTCGCTTTTCGAAGCGCTCGATTCACCTCGAACGACCGTCGCAACCATCGATCGCAGGAGTCTTTTCCATGCCAAGGGATGTACCCGCAAAGAAAACGGCCAGCGACCCATTCAAGAGAGTAGCAGACGCGCTGGATTCTGCCGTCAAAGCGGCAAGGAACGGTGCCGTCGACGCGCGAGCGAGCGCCGAAGAATCGCTCCCGGCCGTGACCCGCTTCGTATCCCGGTTGGTGTACACCACGTCCTACACGTTCTCCTATGGAGTCGTGTTCCCGGCGGTACTGATCGCAAAGTCGATTCCTTCCGACAATGCGCTCGCTCACGGATTCGCCGACAGCGCGCGGGCCGCGAGCGCAAAGTCGAGCGGCTGAAGAACCCGTCGGCCGAATCGGTCAAGCCGCGCGTATCGCGCCAGATCGCTGAACGGTACCCGCAAGAGCTCACGCTGAAGTCGCCGCCGCTCCGCGGCTCAATTTCGACAGGCAGCGACGATCGCCCATCATTGCGATCGTGGTTTCGGCGACCCTTGACGCCCTAGCGCCTCGTAGGCTTGAAACATGAGCCAGTGCCCGCAGGGCATGATCAGCGTGCGGACCACGAGCGCAGTCCACCGCGATCCCCAGCCCCACGGCAAACCCCAGCGCGCGCAGCGAGCGGAGCGGGCTGACGAGGAATGCGAGATAGCTGCAGATCGTGATCGCGGCCGCCGACGTGATCAGCGCGCCCGTATGCCCTACGGCGCGCGCGATCCCCTCACGCAGGCCGTGCGCCTTCACTTCCTCTCGCATGCGCGAAACCAGGAAGATGTTGTAGTCGACGCCGCAGGCCATCAGTACCACAAACGCGAAGAACTTCACCTTCCAGTCGAGCCCCGCGGTGCCCGTTAACCACGCGAAGATCTGGTCGGTGGCTCCGATCGTGAACCCGTACGTCAGCAGCATCGTCACGACAAGGTTGAGTGCGATGCCGAAGTCGGCCAGCAACACGAGCATCGCGAAGAAGACGCCGAGGGGAAGCACGAGGTAGGCGCGGCGAATGTCCTCGTTCGTGATGCGGCGCACGTCGGCCATCGCGACGTTCGGGCCGGTGAGCCGGAGCTTGAGGTAGCGCGTCTGATAATCGTCGTCAAAGTCGGCGGCGCGCTGGAGTAATTCGTCGGCATCGTCCAGCGCCTCACGGGAATGCAGCCGCGCCGTCATGCCAACGTTGATCCGCGTCGTCCGGCCGTCCGTTGAAATGTACTCGTCGAACGCCCGGCCAAGCTCGGGGTGCTGAGCAATATTCTCGCGAGTGAGCAGCACTCGGTCGAGCGCATCGGCTCCGACCGGGCCCTCGATCACCACCCCGAGCTCGGCGCGGCCAGGGCGGCGCCGTCGGCGATTTTCTTTGCTCCTTCGGCGGCTTGGCCAATCTTCTCGAGCATCGCCGTGACCGGGGATGGATCCGCCGAGCCCGCCCCCTTTGCGGCCGCGTTCGGCTTCGGCTCGAGCGCGCTCGACAAGCGCCGGCAGCTTGACGCCGGTCAATCGCTCCATCCCCAGCAGCAACCGGATCCTCGCCCCTTCCTTGATAAAGCTCGTCGTCATCAATTCGGCTCCTTCGCCGATCTTCCCGAGTCCCGCGCGGATTGCGGCCAGGCGTGAGTCGATTCGTGCGGCCTTAAGCGTGTCGCGCGAGCCCAGCGGCTGCGTGGCCGAGCGAATCTCGCCGAAATCTTTGTGGTGGCTCAGGCTTCGCGAGAGCTCGTCGATCAAGTACAGACCCTCCGTGCCGCGCCAGTCCGACTTCGATTCGACGACGATCTCGAGCGGCGACACGTCGCTCGGGCCAAACTTCTCGACGATCGTCTTGAGCCCGTTCAAGGCAGGGGTGTCGTGCGGCAGCTCGCCGACCATGTCGTAGTTGGTCTCGACGCGCAAGGCCAGGAGCGCCGGCAAACCGAGAAGCGCCACACCGAGCGTCCAGCTCACGAGCGGCCGTGCCATCGCGACGCGGCCGACGGTCGGCCAGAACCGCGACGACTCGTTGCGAAACCCGGCAAACGAACGCGGGCGGTGCCGCGCCAGGAGCACCAGGAGCGCCGGCGCGAGCGAGAGCGCCAGCCAGAAGGCCGACGGCCATGCCCAGCGCCACGAACGGTCCGGTCTGGCTGAACAACTTGAATCGTGCCAGGGCAAGAAGCGAAAGCGCGAGTATCAAGGTCCCGGCGCTCGAGACGATTGCGACAACCTCGTGCCGCACGGTCTGCGCAACGCCCGGCGCCGGGTCGGAGAGCCCGTCCCAGCGCTCGGCAAACCGCCACGTCAAAAGCAGGACCAGATCGGTCCCCGTGCCGAACAGAACCGCGACTAAGAACAGCTCGACGAGTGGATTGGGATCGACGCCGGTCCACACAGCCGCGAGCGCGACCAGTCCCCGCGCAATCAATAGCGAGATGCCGATCGTCGCCAGCGGCACCAGCGCGAGGAAAAGCGAGCGATACACGATGAGCAGGATGATCAAGAGCAGCACGACCACGACGATCACAGCAACGTCGAGCGTGCGGTGCACGGCGTCCATGTACGCGCTGCCGAGCGCTGCGTCGCCCGACCAGACCAGCTCGAGGCCTGCCGGCACGGCCAGGCTGTCGGACGCCGACTTGAGGCTCCGCACGAGCGCATCGGCCCGCGGCGCGACCCAGTCCGCGTCGAGCGCCGCGACCACAAGCTGCGTCGTGCCGTCGGAGCTCACGAGCCGGGCGGCCACTTCAGGATCAGAGCCCGGTCCGAGCACGCGGATGATTTTGCCGGCTGAAACGGCGGCGCCAGCGCCCGCGGTCTGCGGCACGTCCGACTCCCGGCGCGCGGCCTCGAATCGTTGCGCCAAGGCCGCGGCAAACCGCCGATCCGCCTCCGTTAAACCAGACGGCCGGCGCATCACCGCCACGGCCACCGAGCCCTGGCTGCGATCGGGCCAGGCTTTGCGGATCAGCCGGGCCGCCTCCATGCTCTCGGCGTCATCCGGCAAGAGAATCCCGAACGACTCGGCGGCCAGCCGCGTGAGGTCGGGCGCCGTCGCAATGACCAGCCCCGCTGCCAGTACCCAGAGCGCCACCGCCAGCCATGGTCGCTTCGTCATTATCTCCCCCAGGCCCTTGCGGGTGCGTCGTGCGAACCAATCCGTGGCAACATCGCGCGGCTGAATGCCGCCGGCACTGCTCCACCGCCGGCACCGGCTCGCCGCGCAATTCACCCGACGTCAACCGTGACTCGCGACCGACCTGCCGGCTGCGCGCTCGCGCCGCACGGAAGAAAACCGTATCCTTGGGGATCGGATCTTTCCGCCGGGTTCGTCAAAGATCTGCATGACCAGCACGACCACCAGTCAAGCTGCGCGATCGTGACGGTTATCTCGTGCATTCGGCCCACGCCCGCTCGCCCTCGATCGCGGCAAACGGATACCGCGGTGGTTCATCCGCTCTCGTTCGCAAGCGCTGCCCACCAGGCGTCGGCGCGGTTCGGGCCCCAATCGGCCGCCGAGCCGCACGCAGCCAGGGCTTCACCCAGCGCCTTCACGTTGCCATAACGGCCAGCGGGCTGCTTTGCCATGCAGCGCAATATCACCTGCTCGAGGTCCGCTGGAACGCCTGGGTTAAGCTGCGACGGCGGCACGACAGCGTCTTTGGCGTGCGCCATCATGATGGCAAATGCATTCTCGCGCTTGAATGGGGGCTCCGCCGTGACTGCGGCGTACATCATGACCCCCAGGGCATAGATGTCCGCCCGGGCATCGAGCGCGCGGTCTCCGATCGCTTGCTCCGGCGCCATGTACATGGGAGTCCCGCTGATCGCCATCTCACCCGTGAGCTCGGGGGCGTTCGGGTCTTGCGTCAGCTTCACGAGCCCGAAGTCGAGCACCTTCGCGACGTCCGACTCGCCGCCGCGGACGGCCACGAACACGTTGGCGGGCTTCAAGTCGCGGTGGACCAGCCCCAGCCGATGCGCCTCGGCCAGCCCCGCACACACCTGCCGGAACAGGTAAATCACGCGGCCGGCCGGTATCGGTCCAAAGCTCCGAACCAGGTCGGCCAGGCTCATGCCCTGAAGGTATTCCATCACGTAGTAGAATGTTCCGTCACTTGTGTGACCGTAGTCGTAGATCTCGATCGTGTTGGGGTGCGAAAGCCGGGCGGCCGACTGGACCTCGCGCTCGAAGCGGGCCTGCGCGACCGGGTCGGAGCCGGCAATCGGCTTGATCAATTTGAGGGCGCACGGGCGCTTCAGCAGCAAGTGCTCGGCGAGGTGGACCTCGCCCATCCCCCCTTCTCCGAGCTTGCGGATGAGCTGATACTGGCCGAACTTGTGGGCCTCGTGCAGTTCGGTCCGGAGGCCGTTCAAGATGTACGACCCGTAGATCGCCATGCCGGCTGCGATTGCGAGGAAAAGAGCATTCGAGCCGGTCTGCTCGACCGACCGCAGCCTCTCGAGCGAGCTGGCAAACTCCGGACGCTCGGTAAGGAAGGCGACACTGAAGAGCGGCGCAAGCGCCATGGCCAGCACGGCCCAGGCCACGGTCTTCGGCTTGTTGGGGATGAATGTCCCATACAAAAGCATGAGCACGACCATCTGGATCACGCCGTTCTTCATGAACGCGACCGTTTCGGGCAAGCCTTCCCGCTCGAGTAGCGACAGGTTGACCGTGTACTGCGCGGCGACGACGATGGCCGTCAAGCCGCCGAAGAGCGCGATCTCGAGCGCACGCACGCGTCGCGGCGACAACGGCAATGCGCTCCAGAGCACGCCCGTGATGGCGGCGGCAATCAGGAATCGCGAGACCAGCAGAATCCAGATCGGGGGCGGCGTGCTCGCGCCGGAAAACAGGTGCCACGCCCCCAGGACCGCGTAGGTGACGGTGAGAAGCAACGCGGTTGAGGCCAGCCGCCTCCTTCGTAGCGACGAAGTCTCGCGGGCAAGGCTGGCGGGACTCCCCTCGGCCGGCGCGACATCGATCCCTGGCAGGGATGACGCCGAGCCCCTGACCGTCCATGGCTCGGCCACGCTCAAGGGCGCCGAAGGCTCGAGCTCGATCACTTCAGCGTCGGGCAAACGGTCGGTCTGCGGCATGGAGATGTCGAGGTCTCGAAGGATGTCCTCGCGGTCACGGAAGCGCACGATCGACGCCGTACTGGGTCAGGGCGCTCGTTGCAGCACTCGGCCCGTGCCGGCGTCGCCGTCGTTCCCGGCCGCCCGGGCCCCGATACCGTTCTCCGGGAGCCCGGCACTCAGGCGCACCCGATCGCCCGGGATCGTCTCGCCGCGCCGATCGGCGGCGAGCCAGGGAACGAACGTGAAGGCCAGGAGCACCAGCACGATCGTGAGCGCCGGCTCGGCAACGCGCCTGGCAGGATTCCTCAGCTTTTCGAGCTTGAGCCCGTGCCGCCGGCACACGCCCGCTCCGGTTGCGACCGCAGCGACCAGCCTGCCCAGATTGAGCAGAATCACGAAGGTCGCGCCCGAGCAGCGCCATCGGCCGGTTCTTCACGGCGGCACCGAACAGCAGGATCACGAGGAATGGCACCGAGAGCGGATACGCCCGCCGCTGAGCCACCGCAGGGCCGCCGCGAACGGTCCCGCTTCAGGCCTCGGTGAGCCGACAACGCCGGCCGCGGGCCGCGGACGCTGCGGCGACTCGCGCGTGTCGGACTTGAAAAGCGTGTTGATGTTGGAATCTCCGCCTCCTTGCGGCGCAGTGCGCGTGGCGTCGGAAAACGCCGCTTGCGGGCCCGGCGGCGCCGGACCAGCCTCGCCCAGGCGCGACCTCAGCCACGACGAGATTGACGATTCCTCGACGGATGACTTCCTGCCGGAAACCGCAACACATCGCGCGGCGGCAGCCCGCTCGGCCGCGCCGGCCAGCGCTGGCATATCAGCCGTCGAGCCCACCGGCTCGGCCTTGGGGATCGACAGGCCCTGGCCGCAGCGCTTGCACTGCCCTTTTCTTCCGGCCAGTCCCGCGTCGACGTCAAACCTCGCACCGCAGTTCTGGCAAAGGAAAACGATGCCCATCGGCCCCGTCCTTCGATCCGCCCAGACCCCCACTGCCCGCGCGCAGCGGCCTGGCGCCCGGGCATGTCCCAGTTGTGTTGATACCGGACGAAATTGTTCCCTAGCAGCAAGGGCCAGGAGACTGACGCCCTCGTCAAAAAGCCGTGTGGCCAGTTTCTCTCGATTCAAGCGATCCTGGATCCGTGTGTCGATCAATCGCGCACTCATCTTCCCAGATTCGCGGGCGGCCTGCCAGAGCGGTCGCTGCACCCCGGAGACCAGCCGGATGAGCCGAGTATCGCTGGCTCGACCGTTGCTCGAGCGCCGCCCGCGGCCGTCCCGCGCATCGTCGTCGCGCCGTTACCGGCCGGCGTGTACTATCACGTTTACAGGCGACCCGTTCGAGAGGGATCGCCAGCCGGCGGGAGCCGCCCGGCCGTCCGCATTCCGAACAGCCCCGCGGCCGATCCCGACAGCCTGGATCCGGCGTCGCGGGACCAACTTCATCTTGACCGCGCTCGCGTTGCCGCGATATTGAGTGCAGTTACAGCCCCGCTCCCGTGGGGACGCTCCAGGCCAGTCGTGTTCGAGCGCTTCAAAGCGGTGCGATCGGTTCTTCTAACATGGAACGGCGGGTTGCAGCCATGGGGATAGCGTCGCCCGGAAGACCAAGCTCGCCGCCGGGGCCGATGGAACAGGAGAGCACCACCCGGCCGGGGGTCGTGCCGTCAGTCCTGGCGGCGATCGGCCGGACGCCGCTGGTCCGCTGGCCCGGATCGCCCAGGGCGTGCCTGCGCGAATCCTGGTCAAGCTCGAGTCGCTCAATCCCGGCGGCAGCATCAAGGACCGCGTGGGCGTGGCGATGGTCGAGGAGGCCGAGCGGCGCGGCTGGCTGCAGCCGGGCGGGACGATCATCGAGGCGACCGCGGGCAATACCGGCGTCGGCCTGGCGCTGGCGGCCGCGGTCAAGGGCTATCGCTGCATCTTCGTCCTGCCCGACAAGATGAGCGGCGAGAAGATCCGGCTGCTTGAAGGCCTACGGCGCCGAGATCGTCATCACGCCGACCTCGGTCCCGCCCGACTCCCCCGAGAGCTACAACGGCGTGGCCGACCGCCTCGCGCGTGAAATCCCCGGCGCCTGGCGGCCGAACCAGTTCGCCAACCTCGCCAATCCCGAGGTCCACTACCGGAGCACCGGGCCCGGAGATCTGGGAGCAGACCGGCGGCAGGATCACCGCCTTCGTCGCGGGCGTCGGCACCGGCGGCACGATCTCCGGCGTCGGGCGTTTTCTCAAGGAGCAGGATCCCGACGATCAGGGTCATCGGCGCCGACCCGGAGGGCTCGGTCCTCTCCGGCGATGCGCCCAAGCCCTGGAAGGTCGAGGGGATCGGCGAGGACTTCGTCCCCAAGACGCTCAACGGCCAGGTCGTCGACGAGTGGATCCGCGTCGGCGACGCCGAGAGCTTCCGCACGGCCCGCGACTGGCCCGGCGCGAAGGCCTGCTCGTCGGCGGCTCGGCGGGCACCGCCGTGGCCGCGGCCTGCGGTATGCCCGGCGCCTGACGGCGGACGACGTCGTGGTCGTGCTCTGCCCCGACACCGGCCGCAATTACCTGAGCAAGTTCTTCGACGACGGCTGGATGGCCGAGAACAAGCTGCTCAGGCGCCGAGCCGGTCGCCGCAGACCGTCGGCGACCTGCTCCAGATCCGCGGCGCGCGGGCGCTGTCGATCGGTCGGGCCCGACGCTCGGCGGCCGAGGCCGTCGAGCGGATGCAGATCGCGCGGGATCTCGCAGCTCCCGGTGCTTCAGCGACGGCGAGCCGGTCGGCAGCATCCAGGAAGTCACGCTCGCCCGGCTGCTGCACGACGGCGTCGACCCGACGCAGGGTCCGCGTCGGCGACGTCATGGCCCGGCCGCTGCCGCAGGTCGACGTCGGCGTCCACCTCGACGAGGCCTACCGCCTGCTGCTGGCGGGCAACTCGGGCGTGCTGGCGACGGCCGGACGGCGCGGTCGTCGATATCGTCACGCGGATCGACCTGATCCCGTACTGGAACCGAGCCCGCGGTCGAGCCTGATCTCGATTCCTCCCGGTAATGACGATGAGTCTCCACATGGACCAGCGATCAATCCGATCAGGGGTTTTCGACCCGGGCGATCCACGCCGGCCAGGAGCCGACCCGGCCACCGGGGCGACCGTCGTGCCGATCTACGCGACCTCGACCTTCACCCAGGAGGCGCCCGGGCCGGCACAAGGGCTACGAGTACTCGCGCAGCGGCAACCCGACGCGCGCGGCGCCTGGAAACCTGCCTGGCGGCGCTCGAAGGGGGCGAGCGAGCCCTGGCCTTCGCCTCGGGCCTGGCGGCCACCACGGCCGTGCTCTCGACGCTCCGGCCCGGCGACGAGGTCGCCGCCGCCGCCGACCTCTACGGCGGGACGTTCCGCCTGCTGGAGCGCGTCTTCAAGCCCTGGGGACTGGTCCCTCGCTACACCGAGGATCGCCAGCCCGGAGGGCTTCGCCGCGATCCTCTCGCCCGCCACGAAGCTCGTCTGGATCGAGACGCCGACCAACCCGCTCCTCCAGATCATCGACATCGCCGCCGTGCGCCGACTGGCCCATCGCCGCGGCGCCTTGCTGGTGGTCGACAACACGTTCGCCTCGCCCTATCTTCAGCGGCCGCTCGAGCTCGGCGCCGACCTCGTCGTGCACAGCACGACCAAGTATCTGGGCGGCCATTCCGACGTCATCGGCGGGGCCGTGATCGGCCGCCGCGACGCTCCTCGAGCCGATCGCCTTCTATCAGAACGCCGCCGGCGGCGTTCCCGGGCCGTTCGACTCCTGGCTCGTGCTGCGCGGCATCAAGACGCTGGCCGTCCGCATGGAGCGGCACTGTCAGAACGCCAGCGAGCTCGCCGCGTGGCTCGGCGCAGCACCCGAAGGTCGAGCGGGTCTATTACCCGGGCCTGCCCGACCACCCCGGCCATCGAGGTGGCGGCCCGGCAGATGCGCGGATTTCGGCGGCATGATCAGCATCCGCCTGCGAGGCGGCGCGCGAGGCTGCCGCGCGCATGCTGTCGCGGACCCGCCTCTTCAGCCTGGCCGAGAGCCTCGGCGGCGTGGAATCACTGATCGGCCACCCGGCCACGATGACCCACGCCAGCATCCCGGCCGAGATCCGCACGGCCCGCGGCAGTCGACGACGGACTGGTCCGGCTCAGCGTCGGGATCGAGGACGTGGAGGACCTGCGCGACGACCTCGCCGCGGCCCTGTCATGAGCCGCCGATCTCGCGCAGGTTCACGCCGGTCCAATTCGACACGACTCGCCGGAGAGCCCGAAGGCTTTGCCGGGTCGAGCCGTCGCACGGTCAGCGCTGCCGTTCAGCAGCCGCAGCAGACCGGCATGTTGTTCATCATCAGGCAGCAGGTGCAGCCGGCCTTCATCATCGCGGTCATGCAGGCGCAGCAGGCCTCGATCATCGCGCAGCAGGCCGGGTCGCCGCTGGTGCAGGTGATGCAGACGCCGTCCTCGGTCGGCTCGCACTTGCACAGGCCCATCGTCATGTTGCAGCAGCAGACCATCATGCCGTTCATCATGCAGCAGCAACTGCACAGCCCGCCGGCCATCATCGTGCAGAGGTTCTGCAGCATGGCCGGCGGAGACCTTGTCGTCGCACGCGCAGATGATCTTCATGCCGCCGGTGCACTTCTCGAAGGTCATGGTGCAGCGGGGCACCATCATCATGTTCATGCCGCGCGTCGTCGTCGCCCGGCGTGCCCATCATCCCACTCGGACTCGACATCGGGCATGCCGGGCATGCCCAGGCCGGTGCGTTCCATCATGATCGCGGATGTCATCCTCGTCTCCTGAGAATCTCGAGATGTCTCGTCAGAACAGCCGCCTCCGAGTCGAACGTAGTACACGATGCCAAGGGAACGCCGTAACTTCAAGTCATTTTGAGCAAAATATAGGCAATCGATCATGAGTATCCTGATCATGATCACGAAGTTAGTCAACGATCCACTCGCAACCGCAATCTCGGGGTTTTGGTAATCTACGTGCACTAGGTAGTCCGAATAAGATAACTGCGAGGTCGGGTGCTTCCGAGCTAAGTTCCAATCCCAGTTGATTCTTCATCGCTGCATCCTGTCGATTCTTTGCAACAAACAGCGCGTGACCTCAATTCCTACTTGTGGATCCCGATTAAGTCGATAACAATAGTGAGGAATCGAGGCCATTCCAGCTCGACCGAACAGTGATGAGGCATAACATGCATCCAATAAAGGTAATGGGCGATGACGGAGGATCCGCCCCAGGTCTCTACTCAGGGATGACGCCATCGGTTCCTCATCTGGTCGTCTGGCCAATGCTGACGCCTGTGGGGAGTTTAACGGCCGAGGCGATCGAGCAGATCTATCGCCTGGCTCATGAATGGGCACAGGCAGCACTGCGGCCTGCCGCGTACGAAGTGGCCCAGCGCGTGTATTGCAATTGAGCGGCGGCGCTTGGAATTCGGAGACGGAAATCCTGAGTTGTTCGCGGCCGTTGCTCGAGCGAAATGCCGCGCGACCGCGCTCTTCCGTGTTGGGGCTACGATGAGGATTTCTGCGAAGGCGGAGTACGCCTGCCTGGCACTCATCGAGCTGGCCAGGCAGGAAACGATGGAACGCCAAGGCGGGTTCGAAATCGCCGGCCCGGGCGATTCCCGCGGCGTACCTGATTCAAATCCTCCTTCGTCTCAAGGCGGCCGGCCTCGTACAAGCGGCGCGGACCAGTCGGAGGCTACGTCCTCGCCCGCAAGCCCTCCGAGATCTCGGTCGGCGAAGTGATCGACGCGATCGAGGGCCCCAGCCAGCCGCCGCGAGAAGTGGCGTCAAATGCGGCACGCAACCTTGCAAGCCTGCTATCACGGATCCATGCGGCTGAACAAGCGATCTTCAGCGAAACCACGATCGCTGATCTCGCCCAACCCCCCCAGTCACTCGACCACGTCTTCTGACCTCGCGCCGCCATCGCGCATCAAATCCGACCAAATTAGTCGGAATAGTCGGCTCGGGGCACGAGCTATGTTACGCTTCTGTCGAACGGACGCGCCGTCGACATGCCAGGATGATGCCGCGTTCGGAGAGAATCGCCGACGTGCGGAGCGCAGCACAATGGCCGATCGCCCGTTAACGCGTTGGTTCCAGCCTCTTTCGCCACTCGGCCGCCTTCTCGGGATCGCCCCGCGTTTCGTAGAGTTGACGATGCGGAGCGAGGCGTCGGCGAGACGCTTGCGCTGCGGGGCCGGGATGCTCGACTCTCGGGATTTCATTCCCTCGTATCCGCCGACGACGAGGAGCTCCGCATCGTCGAGTTTTCGCTGGCCCAGCAGGCTTTCGCCCAGCAGGCTGCGGGTTTCGAAGGTCGTCCATCCGTCGGGCCGTTCCGCCTCCCGAATCGCGAGCGCTCGCGCAGCATCGGCTCGGCTTCCGCCGGCTTGCCCTGGATCAGCAGGACCTGCGAAGCTGGCGAGGTCGCCGGCCAGGGCCGAGCCATCGAGCGGCTTCACCTTTCTCGCCGCGATCAAATCGCGCCGCAGACGCTCGGCATCGGGCCAGCGCGAAGCGATTCATAGGCGTCGCAAAGCAAGCTCGCGGCCGAGCGTGTTTCGATCTGCCGGTCCGAGCGTCTTTCGTGCCGCCGGTAGCATCGCCTCCCAGATCGCAATCGCCTCGCCCGCGCGGCCGGCGGCCCGGTAGGCCTCGGCGAGGTTGCTGCGGGAGTTGAGCGTATCGCGATGGTCGGGGCCGAGCGTCGCGATGCGACGTTTGAGGGTGTCTTCGCTCAGTGCAATCGCCTCGGCCGTGCGGCCGGCACGGCCATAGGCCGCGGCAAGATTGGCCGCGGCTGATGAGCGTGTCCGCGTGGTCGGGCCCGAATTTAGCCTCCCGGGCCTTGAGGGTTTCTTCGTGCAGCGAGATCCCTCGGCGCTCCGTCCGGCGTCCTCGTAGGCTAAGGCGAGGTTGTTTCGGCTGCTGAGTGCGAGCGGGTGGCTGGGCCCCAGCGTGGGGGTGATGAGCTTGAGGGTCTCTTCGTGCAGCGCGATGGCTTCGGAGGTCCGGCCGGCGGACCGATAGGCTTCCGCCAGGTTGTTGCGGCTCCTGAGTGTCTCGGGGTGGGTGGGGCCGAGTTTCGAGGCTCTGAGCTTCAGTGTTTCGGTGTGCAGCGCGATCGCCTCGGACGTCCGGCCGACGGCCCGATAGGCGCTGGCGAGGTTATTGCGCAGCGTGAGCGTCGCGGGGTCGTCCGACCCCAGCTTCGCAGCCATCCGCTTGAGCGTTTCCTCGGTGAGCACGAGTGCCTCAGCCGTCCGACCGGCAGTCCGGTAGGCCTGGGCGAGATTATTGCGGCCTTCGAGAGTCTCGGCGTGATCCGGGCCGAGCTTCGCCTCCCGGAGCTTGAGGGTCTTGTCAAACAGCGCAATGGCCTCGGCCGTCCTCCGTGCCTCGAGGTATGCCGCCGCGAGGTCGTTCTGGCACTGAAGCGTGACGGGGTGATCGGAGCCGAGCTGCTCGTTCCGGAGTACGACTGCCCGCTCCAGCTCTTCGATCGCCGCGGTCGAGTCGCCCAGGTAGTAGTACGTCGTGCCCAGACTGGCGCAGAGCGCGGCCTCGATGGCGGGTTGATCCTTGAACGCCTTGGCGATCTTTGGGCGGGCGGAGTCGACTGCCTGGCGAATGGTGGCTTCATTGCCCAGGCCCCCTTCCTGTCCCGCCGGGCGCGCGGAAGCGAGCAAGTCATTTTCCAGGAACGTTTTCACCGCCTCAGACTCGGCCGCCGAGCGCTTCGCATTGTCGGCCTCGGCCTGCGCCTGGGCCTCGGCTTTCACCGCGCGGTCACGCTCGGCCCGCGATCCCGTTTCAGCCGCGAGCGCCGCAGCGCCTGGCCCGTCGCCAGCCGCTCGGCCCTCGTCGCGCGGACCGCCTGCCAGGTGCTCACCGCCGACGTCACCATTAAGGTCGCCGCGAACGCGGCGCCGTCATGAGCGCGGCCCGGTGCTTGCCGCGAAGTTGCCGAACCGATAGGCCGCACTGACGGCGGGCACGCCTCGACCGGGTCGCCCGCCAGGTAGCGCTGGATGTCGCGCGCGAAGCCGTTGGCCGTCTCGTAGCGGCGGCTCCGGTCCTTCTCGAGCGCCTTCATCACGATCCAGTCGAGCTCGCCCCGTACGCATCCGCGTCAGCTGCGCCGGCTCGGTCTTACGCTGCGGCGCAATCGAGGCAAGCGCTCCCTGCGAGTCGCCCAGCCGCGTGCTCGGCCTTGGCGGCTCCTCCTCCTTGATCCGTCTGAGGATCTCGGTGATACGCCGCCTCGCGAGCCGGCGCCGCTCGAGCGGCGTTGTGCCGGTCAATAGCTCGTACAGCAGCACGCCCAGCGAGTACACGTCGGACCGCGTGTCGATGTCCTGGCCGGACAAGCTCGGCCTGCTCGGGGCTCATGTATTCGAGCGTGCCGACGATCGCGCCGAACTGGGTGAACATCGTCTTCTCGGTGAGACGCTGATCGATCGCCTTGGCCACGCCGAAATCGATCACCTTCGGCACCGGCTTGCCGTCGATCAAGCGTCACGAGCACGTTCGACGGCTTGATGTCGCGGTGGATGATCCCCTTCTGATGCGCATGCTGGATCGCCTGGCACACCGGCGACGAACAGCTCGAGGCGCTCGCGCGGTCGAGAGCCGGGCGTCCGTCGCAGTACTCGGTGATCGGGATCCCGTTGACCAGCTCCATGACGAAGAACGGCCGGCCACCCCCCTGACCCGCGCCGTCGCCAGGCGGATGTCGAGCCCGCATCGAGCACCTTCGCAATGCTGGGGTGGTCCATGAGCGCCAGCGCCTGGCGCTCGGCCTCGAACCGCGCCACGACCTGGCGGGTGTCCATGCCCGGCTTGATGATCTTCAGCGCGACGCGGCGACGGACCGGCTTTTCCTGCTCGGCCATGTAGACCGTGCCCATGCCTCCCTCGCCGATCTTCTGGAGCAGCCGGTACGGGCCGATGGAAGTGCCGGGCCCCTCGGAGATCGGCAACAATTGCGGGAGCTCTGCGGTTGCGGGCGGCCCCATTTCGTATTCGACCGTGGCTCGACTGGCGGAGGGTCGATCCAGGCCGGCGCTGGTATCATCGCCGCCGGCGAGGGTCGAAGCCCGTTCGGTGGGGACGTCGCTCAGCCCGCGCACCGTTTCCTCGGCCTTCAAGAGTTCCTCGACCCGGCGCCGCAGCACCGAGTCGCCGCCGCAGGTCTGGTCGAGAAACGCGGGGCACTCCCCACGAACTTTTTGAAGTGCCGTTTCAACGATCTCGCGTTCGTTCATGGGTAGGCTCCGACCGATCGTGGGGCGGACGCTGGCGGGTTTGATGCAGCGACGAATGAGCGCGGGGGCAAGTCGGCCGACGCCTGCGGCGCGAGTCGCACTCTCTTATGCCACCCGGCCTCAGCCGGCAGCTTGCACCGAACATCATAAAGCTTTTCGAGCCGTGCGGCAGCTTCGGTCAGCCGCATGCGGCCCATCACCGGGATCCTGGCTCCGCGGATCGAATCGGTGGCCGAGCTTATGTCCTACCCATCCCGCTCCCGCGGCGGTATCTCGTGGGAAGCCGTCGATGCGCTTCTCAGCGAACTTTGAACGCGGGCGCGATGTCTGTGACGACGAGCGGAAACTCGGCGTCGCCGGGGGACGGGTTGTCCCGCCGCCCTTGACGACACGGATACTGAGATTGTCACGCTCCAGAGTAAGGATCAATGCATGCCCGACGCTTCGAAACCGACCGAGCGCTCGACCGTCAAGCGTCTTCCCGCTCGCGGCGTCTACGACCGGGACGTCATCCATGGGATCCTTGACGCCGGCCTGGTGTGCCACCTTGGCTTCGTCGTCGACGGCCAGCCGTTCGTGATCCCGACGACGTACGTTCGCAAGGGCGATACTCTCTATGTGCACGGATCGCCGGCAAGCCGGATGTTGCAAGCCCTCGAAAAGGGCGTGGCGGCCTGCGTGACCGTCACCTTGCTGGACGGACTGGTCCTGGCCCGCTCGGCCTTCCATCATTCCATCAACTACCGTTCGGTCGTCGTCTTCGGCACTGCGTCCTTGGTCGAAGATGCCCAGGACAAAATGGACGTCCTCCACGCACTCGTCGACCACCTGGTCCCGGGACGCTGGCCCCACATCCGTCATCCGAATCCGCAGGAGCTCAAGCGGACACTCGTTCTGGCCATCCCCATCGACGAGGCATCCGCCAAGGTCCGCGTCGGTCCTCCGCTGGACGACGAAGAAGACTACGCGCTGGACGTATGGGCCGGCGTCGTTCCGCTCGGACTGTCCGTCTCCCGCCCGGTACCTGACCCCAGGCTCTCGCCCGAGATCGCCGCCCCGGAACACGCGGCCGCGTATTCCGGGCCGCGCTGACCGCGATCCACCGATTTCGCGCCACGATCAAGACGAAAGAGCCCGCGACGGAAAAGTCCCGCCACGGGCTTCGTTCTCGGCACCGAGCTCGTCAGTCCAGGAATGCGACGTTTTTCAGAGCTCGCGACTCGCCCTCGGTATTCATCAGCACCCGGTGCCACCCCTGAAGCACGATCGTCTTGTGATCGGCGTGCCGGACTCTCCCCGCGGACGTAGACACCCGCGTTGCGTCGCATCGCCTGCCATCCCCACGCCTTGGCACGCGGATTTGAAGCAAGAAGTCGCTCGTACTCCGTGCGCGTCAGACCCTTCGGGCGGTGAGAACAGACGTAAACACTCTCACCACCGGTCCGGTAGCAGAATTCGACCCAGTGCGGCTTCCCGCCGTCACCGCGGCGCAGCGCCTCGTTTCGCAGCACGAAGCGCTCGTCGAGGCGAATGTCGGGCACCGGCAAGAAAAACCATTCGCCCTGGCGACGGTACGCGGCGTTCTTGCGACGATCGCGAGCCTTCGCCCGCAGCCCCTCGCGGCTCTGGGCCATCTGGACGTCGGCCGGCTTGAGCGCCTCCTTGGCCTGCCGAACCGTCCCCACCGGCGCAGACTCGGGAATGGCCGCGACGAACCAGTGCCGCTCGTCGTGGCCGCACAGGAACTTTTGCTTCTCGTCGCCCTCCCTGACCAAGAGCAGCAAATGCCGGTCGGCTGGCTGAACGTCCAGAACCGCGACGCTTGCGTCGGTCTCCTGATCCGGGCGCGGGCGACTTCGAAGAATTCGCCGTCGCGGTCTTCCCTCACGTCCAGGCTGATGACGCCCGCGGCGACGCGATTGCGGCGCGACGGTCCGTCGGCCACCTTGAGCCGCGCCGATCCGGGAGAACTTGGTGAGCAGGCTTCGTGTACCCATGGCTGATCCTCCTTGGACCAACCGACACGCGCCGACGTATTCGGGTTCGCGACCATTTCGTCGCTCATCAATCATCGCTCGGGCGGACCGCCGGCAGGCACAGGGAGGCGGTTGCAACGTCGGCGCGGTGAGATTAGCCTGAGACCAAAGACGCTTCCGCCCACACCCGTGACCGCCGTGGCATCGACGGGCCGATTTGCCCGTCGCGGATTCGAGAGGACTCACCATGATCGCAGCAAGCTCGCGACGCCTCGTTTTGACCGCCTCGACCCTGGTTTTCTTGTCGATGCCTGCGCTCGCGAAGGAGCAAATCGTCGCCTACGTTCCCAACTGGGTGGACCTGAAATCATTCGCGGAGACGATCGATTACACCAAGGTCACGCACATCAACGTCGCGTTCGAGAATCCGGTCAACGACAGCGGCGAGCTCTCGTTCCACCCGCAGGATGAGTTCCTGATCGCGAAAGCGCACGCGAATCACGTGAAGATCCTGGTTTCGATCGGCGGCGGGTCGACGGGCAGCAACAAGACGCTGCAGGCGCACTATTTCACCTCGTGTCCGAGCCCAGCGCCCCGAGTTCGCGGCAAAGCTCGCGTCCTATGTCACCGATCACGGTTTCGACGGCCTGGACGTCGACATCGAAGGCGGTGCGATCAACCGGGATTACGGGGCGTTCGTTCGCGAGCTTTCCTCCGCCCTCAAGCCGAAAGGCAAATTGCTGACCGCGGCGTTGTCGCAAGGCTACGGTGGCAAGAACGTCCCCGATTCGGTGTTCGAGCACTTCGATTTCATCAGCGTGATGGCCTATGACGGGGCCGGCCCCTGGAACCCGAACGCGCCCGGGCAGCATTCGTCGTTGGAACTCGCCAAGCGCAGCGTCGACTACTGGCTGAAGCAGGGCTGCCCGCGTCAAAGACAGTACTCGGCGTCCCGTTCTATGGTTACGGCTTCGGCAAAGCGTTTCGCAGGAAATCGTACGCCTACTCCGAGATCATCAAGGCGCATCCTGAGGCCGCGAGCCTGGACCAAGTCGGGGACACCATCTGGTATAACGGCGTGCCGACGATAGAGGCCAAGACGCGGTACGCCGTCGATCGAAAGCTCGCGGGGATCATGATCTGGTCACTCAATAACGACGTCAAAGGTGACAAGTCCTTGCTGGAAGCGATCGACAGAGCCTACCGGTCCTCGACCGCCGCCACTCCGCCCGCGCCCACGGAGGATCGCGTTGGCTTTCCCAAGGACTACGCCAAGACCTTCGAGGTATTGCGACCTTGCGCGGCCGGAAAAGCAACAGATCGTTACGGTCTTCGGCAACCAGCGCACCGCTTCCGTCCACAAGGCCGGCGATCTGCCGTACCCATACGGCTCGGTGATCGTGATGGAAACCGCAGGTGCCCTCAAGGACGAAGAAGGCAAGCCGCGCGCGGGCGAAAGTGGTCAGATTCCCAAGGGCGACGTGGTCGGCCTTCACGTGATGCGCCGCGAGCAGGGATTCGGCGCGGCCTACGGCAACAACCGGACCGACGAATGGGAATACGTTGAATACCGCCCCGACGGCACGTATCTGACACCGCCCGCCAGGTCGTTTGCCTGCGCCGAGTGTCACGTCAAGGCCGGCCAGGACCGCAATTTCGTCTACCGCGGCCGCCTGCCCGAAACCGGAACCAAGTGACTCCGGCCGGCGTCCTCCGCCCGCCGCACTCTGCGGAACCGCGCAAGGCTAACTGCGGAGAGGGGCAACGATTAATTACGAATGCTCATTTGATTGTTCGCCTGCAGTGTCCTCGCTTTGGCGGCGACACTCACGGGCCGATTGTGATTCTGTGCTCTTACTCTGCTCATCTCTTTGCCCGTTTATTTCCGTTTGAACGATCGGCCGGCCCTGGATACAATGGCTTTGGGGGTCGACTTGGACGGTGCGCTGGAGGTCGCGTTCGCGATCATCCAGACTCTTCTGTTCGCCTGTTGCCGAGGAGCCGCTCGTCGCAGCCTCGCGTTGCGAGATGCCGGCGCCTGCTGGCGAAAGCCGCCGGCCAAGCTTCGCGTGTTCGAAGCAAACGGAGGGAGCCTCGCCGGCCGATTCTAGCCTGGAAGCGCCGGAAACGTTGAGTTTCATGCGCCCGGACGGTTCGGCTTGCGGCTCGACTGGAATCAACCGGAACAGCAACGCGAGGGAACCAACCATGTCGGCTGGTAACAGCACGCAAGGGCGGGTACGAGCACTTCGGTCAACGGTCGCTAGAGAAGCTGCCAGGCGGCGCACCGGCAGCAAAAGGCGCCTGCTTCCGCAGGTGGCTGAGCTGGAAACCCGCCAGCTCTTGAGCCATCTCGTCGTCGGCACGACGCCGACAGCGGGCCAGGCTCGCTGCGCACCGCGATCGGCTCGGCGAGCGCGGGCGACCTGATCACGTTTGCGAGCAGCCTCCGGGGTCAGACAATCACGCTGGCAAGCCCGATCCCGGTGAACACCAGTCTGACGATCCGCAGTTTTCCCCGCGGCGGGCCGATCATCAGCGGAAACGGCGCGACCGAGCTCTTCCAGATATCTTCCAGCGTGTCGGTCACGCTCGCCCGCCTGAGGCTTACTGGCGGTATCGCCACGCGCGGCGGAGCGATCGACAACGCCGGTAATCTCGTGATCCGAGCGTCAGCCTTTGTGAATAATCAGGCGGTCGGGACGACCGCCGCGGCCGGAGCCGGCGGCGCGATTTATGACGAGCCGGGATCGAGGCTCTCGCTGATTCAAAGCCAGTTCACGAGCAATCAGGCGATCGACAATGTGCCCTCGGGCGGCAGCGCCACCGGTGGCGCCATCCAGAGTGCACCAGGAAGCAGCGTGCTCATCCGCGGCTCGGTTTTCAATTCCAACCAGGTGGTCTCCAACCAGGGTCCCGGCGGTAGCGCGGCCGGGGGCGCGATCGCGGATACCGGCGCCACGCTCTCGATCGCGAATAGCCGCTTTGTCGGCAACTCGGCCTCGGGAATCCTGCTCGGAGAAAGCGGCGCGATCCACAATCTTGACGGCGCGGTCGCGATCGCTAACTCGGTCTTTTCTGGCAACCGAGGGATTGGCACCGGCCCCGGCGCCACCGCCGCCTCGGGGGCGGTGACGAATAAGAGCGATTCGGCGGGCTCGGCGACGATGACGATCCGTAACAGCTCGTTCACCGGCAACCAGGCGATTGCGATGGGAACCGGCGGGGATGGCACGACCACGCTGAGCGCCGCCTTTGGAGGTGCCATGGGCACGTCGGGCTCGGCCGTGACGGTCAACGTAGCGCCAGCCGCTTCACGAGCAACCAGGCGATTGCGGCGATGCCGAGCGCGAATTCCGCCGGCAATGTGCTCGCGGGAATCGCCGTTGGCGGCGCGATCGAGAATGACTCAGGCGCCATCTTCAACCTGCGCAGCGAGCCTCGTCTCGGGCAATCGCGCCCAGGGCGGTGCCGGCGGGCCCAACGGATCCGGCGGCGCGGCGTTTGGCGGAGGTATCGGCAGTTTCATGGGTCAAGCCGTCCTCAACGTGACGAACACGGTCGTGACCGCCAACGTCGCTCAAGGGGGCGGCGGTACCTTCGGTAACGGCTCCGGCGGCGGAATCGCGGTGTTCCAGAACGGGCGAGCGACGATCACGAACGTCACGCTCGGCGGCAACCGCGCTCGGCGCGACGAGCCCCGACGGGACGACCGGGTCGGCCGGCGAAGGCGGAGCCTCGCCGTTGGGTTGGGCTTCAATTCGAGCACCCCCGGCTTTGTGTTTCCGGATCCATCGTCGGTCGCGATTCGCAACAGCGTGCTCTCCGGCAACGCCGCGCTCGGGGGCTCAGGCAGCACCGCCGGCAACGCCGACGGAGGCGCGATCGACTTGGGCGGCGGCACAATCGCGATGCAAGGGACGATCGTTAGCGGAAACACCGCGCGCGGCGGGTCGGGCTCTGCCGCCGGCCAGTCCGGCAACGGCTCCGGCGGTGGTGCCTTTGCCGGCGCCGGGACCACGTTCAACATTCAAACCTCGACCATTGTCGCCAACCTGGCTTCCGCCGGCTCGGCGTTCATGGGTGCCCTCGCCGGCGCCGGTGTGGGCGGAGGCCTCTACATCCAATCGGGTGCGTCTGTGTTCCTGAACGGGTCGACGTTCGTCGTCGCGAACCGCGCAACGACGCAAAGCAGCCAGATCTTCGGGATCGTCCAGGGCTGATTCGAGCCCTGGCACGCACAGACCGAGACGATCGCGCACGGCACCGGCTGCTGCCTGAGCTCGGCCGCGGCGAAACGAGCGACCGCCCGGCGAATCACGGCGGCCGCCGTCTGGCAGCCGCGTATCGCAAAGACGTTTGGGGTCATCGCCGTTTCGGCACAAGCGCACCGTCAAATATAGTATTCCACGAGGTCCGCCGGCGTTTCCTGCACCCAGTCCGGCTGGTGCCGCTGGTCGTCGGCCAGTAGCGCTTGTGCCACCTGATGAGTCTGGGCACGCAGCTCCGGGACCGCGGTCGTCTCCCAGAGCGTGCCCTTCAAGAGGGAGCCGATCGCGAAGAGAAAATCCGAGGGCCGCCCTTCCTGGTCGACGACCGCGAAGTCTGGGGTGACCTCGATTCCCATGTCGAGCTCGTCCGGGCGGACCAGCCCGCGTCAAACAGGTTTCGGAACAGGGCCTCCGGCGAGTCGGTGAGCGTCTCTCGGGGGCCGGTGCAATTGACCAGCAATCCCACAGCGAGTTGGTGCGGCGGCTGCCCGTTCCCCGGATCGATCGTCGCCCTGATCCGGTCGCCATCGCTCTGCACGTCCCGAAGCCTCCCTGGAGAATGCGGAGCCTGCCCTGCTTCCCGAGCTGGTTTCGACTCTGCCCGGCGATGGCCGGCGCCATGCGGTGGCGCACCACGTTCCAGCGGGTGCGGTAATCGCCGCGAGAACTCCTGCTTTTCCGCCGTCGACGAAGTTGCGCCAGATCCGTTGGGTGAACGGGCGAAGCTTGTCCACGAGGAGGGCCGGATTCATCCCGTCCGCCCGCAGCCGGGCGCAGTGCTCTTCCATCGCGCCGCCGAGCTCGTGCAGGCCGAGTGTCCAGAGGCTCGTCCGGCGGGAAGAGCGGATAATCGCTCCCCTTGAAGTGCGGCAGCGGCAGCAGGCCGTTCCGCGAGGTCGGCGTGAATCGTCCTGCCCAACCGAGCGCGAAGCGTCAGGAACACGTCGATCATGGTGAGGCCGGTCCCGACCAGGAGAACATCCTCACTGCGAGTCCGGAAGCTGCTCGTACCACGCCGCCCACGGGTTGCGGCAGTAGGCGGGGTGCTCGTCGCACTGGGCCGGGTGGAATCACGTCGCGCGGCGTGAGGTTCCCCGTGGCGAGCAGCACCCGGTCCGCCTCCAGCGCTTCGCCGCCCTTCAGACACGACGGTCGCACCACGGCCGGCGGGTGCCACGTCGATGACCTCGTCGTCAATCAAATCGCAGTGGACGCGTCCCGGTCCACCCAGCGGCTGCAGCCTGCCAGAACAAGAGATCCTGGAGATAGTCGCCATAAACACGCCGCGGGCACAAACTGTTCGCGCAGCTCCGCCAGCGGAAGATCCGCGAAGTCGGCGCGGGTGCGGAGCCAGTCCACGAAGTGGGACGGGAGGTCCGGGAAACGCCGACATATTGCGGGCGACGACATTGAGGAGATGCTCGCGACGACGCGTCCCGTATGCGATCCCGCGGCCCAGCGGGTGCCGTGAGTTCACGAGGATGACCCGCAGCGGACGAGTACTCAAGCGGGCGAGGTTGATCGCGGCGAGAGTGCCGCAGAACCCGCCCCCGATGATGACCACAGTCTTCACGGGAATAACGCTCCGAATCCATAGCCAACCAAGTTGTCGAGAGGTTGCAGCACAGCATCCGCTCGACCAATCTCAGTCGCTCTGTATCGTGCGCAATTAGGGATACGCCGCCGGTGCAAGGCGGCTGCCTGCGCAACCATCCCAGCGTTTCGCTCCGAAGGAGCACGCAGGCGTCGGCGTGGGTGCCCCCCAGCATCCCGTGCACCGCGAGATCGCCCGGGATGAAGCGAGCATAACCCCTGGCCACATCCGAGGCCAAGGCGAACGGGCATCTGGGCAGCCAGAAGAGCGCCGTGTCGGCGCGCATGACGATTCCCGGTGCGCGCATTTCGAAATCGCATCCGGGCGCCCGGTTCATGGCTCGACTGTGAATCGAGCCGACTTGGTTCGGCCGGCGATAAAGCCTCGAGGCGGCTTGGCGGACGAGATTGCTGACTTGAGACGGACTACACCGATTCAGCACGTCCGATGGCGATCGGCCGGTACTCGAAGTCAGCCGAAAACGGAGGCGCAACTGATACGCGATCGGCCTGCCGGCGCCATCGACTCTCAAGTGGATAACGCCCGAGCCGACACCCGTCGGAAATTCTCCGGGTGCAGTCCCCGCGTATCGTCGAAGTGCGGTTCAGCCGCGGAATCGTAGACGCGCACCGAATAGATGCCAGAGTCATCCACGGTCGGCGTCTCGGCGATGAAGACGACATGACCGGTGTTCTGGTCCTTCTCGATGGTCGGGAAGCGCCACGCCATGATGTCGCCACGACGAGCGTCCCGCATTAAATCGATTCTCCGCCATGCCCCCGGTGATTCCGGAGTGAGGGAAGCGAAGAATCCGTAATACTTGAACGCGCGCGGTCGCGACTGATGCGGTTCTTTTTTGATCAATGCATACTGGTCGGGTGCCGCGTTCCCGAGAACGAAGCCCACAAAGCCATTGCAATCGCAATCGTACACGCCGTTTTCGACGTCGATGTTGTCGGTGTGCTGGTAGTCCGTTTGCCGAACGTTGTCGACGATGAACTCGGCTTGCGCGGCGATCTGCTCGGAAATCAGGTTTTCTTGCATAGTTGTCATACAAATAATTCTACACTCTGATGTCACCCAACGTCAAGAAGTGCGTTTCGTCGTTCCCGTAGCGCCGGCCTCGGCGCGAAAACGGGGATTGACGAGGCGCCGCCGGAGCAGCGGAAGTCGGGCACGCGAGCCATTAGTAACAGCATCGGCAGCACCTGCTAGCTCGATCGCTTCTACTACAATACATTATTAAATAATTATATGACAACGTAGTCCCCGTCCTCGTGTGAGATCCGCGGGGGCGCGAGTGCGTCGACCCTCAGCCAGCGCGATCGTTGCCCGGCCACCGGGCACTTACATTGATCTTGAGCCGATGGTTGCTGAATGCGTTAGATTGTGCTACACAGTACGAACCAACCAGTTTCGTCGGTTGAATAAAAATAGAATCACGTCTACTATTTTGCAATTTGCATTGGTGGTCGGCGAAATCGAGGGACAGGCAATGTCCGCATTCGAGGCAATCTCCAAGATTCTCGATTACCTGCTTCGCGCTCATGAGAAGGGCCAGGAGAAGGCTGATGAGACGCTTGCCGCTCTCTATACCGCCGTCAGCGAGACTCGCATCTACGCCAATCATCTCGCGAGCAAAGACGCGATAAGAAGGAGGAAGAACAGCTCTCAAGGCTCTGGATCAAAGCAGCGATGGCCGTGCGGCGCTACGACATCGAGCTCGCTGAAAAATGCCTGCTTTACGGCGAATACTGGGCCTACCCCAGCGAGGGCGTTGTCAACTTCGCCATCAAGCATAAAGACGAGCTGGATGAAGTGTTCGGCAAGCTACGACAACTCATGCGCGACATGAGCTAACCTCGAGCCGCATCCACCCCATCCCGCGACTCAGCGCGCACCTGGCTGCGGCCTTCTCGTCTCACTAATAAGTGATCACATCTTAAGTAGCTAATGCGCGTCGCAATAACCTCGATCCGTCTCGACGATGATGTCGGATGAAGGAAACGCCGTGGATTTCGGAGAAGCAAAGTAATGCTCTGAATCCTACGAAGCGGCCATCGGCGCCGCCGAAAGTCGCGACTAACCGTGCAAGCATGACTGCCGCATCGCAATTAAATGACCCCAAAACATGTCGGTGAAAAGTCCGAATTTGTACGGAAACAGCGTTATTTTTTAATAGACTTTCGAGCTTAATGAAACATTATTGCGTTTTCGGTCACTAAAGATCATAATCAAAAACTGCATGCTCTCCGAGCCAAGAAACGACAGAACTTCATCGCCGAAGGTTTGTCGTGCGCCAACGAGCCGGCGATGGGCGTGATGACTTCCGGCCACGAACTGCCGCCAAAAATGGCTGACCCGGTCTGAACCGCTCGATGACGATCCCAGGAGAAGCACCGAATGCGCCGCTCTACGCCCTGCGACCGTCCGCCCCATCGGGAGCGCCGGGCATCGTAACGTCTCACGCCGTGTGCGGCTGGCCGCGGGCCGTGCCGATTTGGAGTTTCTGGAAGACCGTCTGCTGCCGACCAGCGGCCTGGTTGCGGCGTACGGGTTCAACGAAGGAAGCGGCACAACGGTCACCGACGTCTCGGGCAACGGCAACAACGGCACCATTTCCGGCGCCACCTGGGTGACCAGCGGAATGTACGGCGGCGCCCTCTCGTTCAACGGGACCAACAGCTGGGTCACGATCCCGGACACCGCGTCGCTCGACCTCACAACCGGCATGACGGTCGAGGCCTGGGTCGACCCGAGTTCGGTCAGCGCGGCCGGGGCAATCGCGGTCAAGGAGCGTCCCGGCGGCCTCTCGTATGCTCTCTACAGTTCGGGAGCCGCCAATCAGCCTCCCTCTGGGTCGATCAATACCGGCGCCAGCAACGCAAACGCAATCGGCACGTCCCCTCTGCCGCTCAATACCTGGTCATACCTGGCCACAACCTACGACGGCACAAAACTCAGTTTATATGTCAACGGCGCACTGGTGAGCACCCAGGCCGCCACCGGCTCGATCGTCGAACAGGGGGGCGTCCTGCGGCTGGGCGGCGATTCGGTCTTCGGTGAGTATTTTAACGGGCTGATCGACGAGGTCCGGGTTTACAACCTCGCCTTGACCGCGTCTCAGATCCAGACCGACATGAACACCCCGGTCAACCCTCCCAACGACAACCAGCCGCCCACCGTCGCTCTCACCGCCCCGGCGAACAATGCGACGGTCTCGGGCACGATCACCGTGTCCGCCACCGCCTCCGACGCCGTGGCCGTGGCCGACGTCCAGTTCCAGGTCGACGGATCGAACTTCGGCGCCCCTGTTACCTCGGCACCCTACTCGATTTCTGTCGACACCACCCAGATCGGCAACGGACCACACATCCTCACGGCCGTGGCCACCAACGTCGGCGGCTTGCAGACCACTTCGTTCCCCGTGCAGGTCACCGTCTCCAATGCCGACGCGACCCAGGGGGCGTGGTCCTCCGTGATGAACTGGGGGCTCGTGGCGATCAACCAGGTGTTGCTCGACAACGGTGATGTATTGATGTGGGACGGCGGTCCAGGTTGCATCGGCAGCACGTCAGCGACCGTGTATGACCCCACGACGGGGACCTTCACTCCCGTGCCCGTCCCGAATGACCCCACCACCGACAACGACATCTTCTGCTCGGGCGTCACGGCCCTGGCCAACGGCGAGGTTATCGTCGTGGGAGGCCACGACTGTACCGGCACCTACATCGGCGCCGACACGACCAACATCTTCAACCCCGCCACCCTTCAATGGTCGTCCGGCCCAACAATGGCCTACCACCGGTGGTATCCGACCGCGACGACCCTCCCCAATGGCCAGGTCCTGATCAGCGTAGGATCACAATATACGAATACTGATTATGTCTCGATTCCTGAGATCTATAACCCTGTTTCCAACACCGTCGCGACGCTGAACGCCCCCATCTCCGACTCCAACTATCCGTTCATGTTCGTGTTGCCCAACGGCAACGTGCTCCAGGCGGGCTCCGATGAGGGTGCGTACGCATCGGAAGAGCTCAACCTCACCACCGACACCTGGTCGATCGTCGACCCCAATGTGGTCGACGGCAGCAGCGCAGTGGAGTACCAGCCCGGCAAGATTCTCAAGGCCGGTGCCAGCGATCCCGAGACGGCGAGCAACTCTGCCCCGTCCGCTGCGACGGCCTACGTGCTCGACACGACCCAGCCGTCGCCGAAATGGCAGCAGACCGCCTCGATGTCGAGCCCGCGCACCTGGCTGAACCTGACGATGCTGCCCGACGGCAATGTGCTGGCCACGGGCGGTTCGACCGATCTGGGCGGCGTCAACCCGGCAAACGCAGTCTACTCCGCCGAGGAGTGGTCGCCGACGACAGGGACATGGACGACCCTGGCGAGCATGCAGGTTCCTCGACTGTACCACTCGACCGCGCTCTTGCTCCCCGACGGCCAGGTGCTGGTGGCCGGCGGCGGCGAGAACTACGTGAACAACGACAATTACCCGAGCGCGCAGCTCTACTCGCCCCCGTACCTGTTCAATGGCCCGCGCCCGACGATCACTTCCGCGCCGTCCACCATCCAGTACGGCTCGAATTTCTTCGTGCAGACGCCAAATGGGTCGTCGATCGCCTCGGTTTCGTTGATCAAGTTGGGCTCGGTCACCCATTCGGTGAACATGGGCCAGTCGTTCCAGAATCTCTCGTTCCAGCAGGCTACCGGCGGTTTGAACATCCAGGCCCCCGCCAATGCCGACCTGGCGACTCCCGGCTACTACATGTTGTTCCTGGTCAACGGCAAGGGCGTCCCGTCCGTCGCGGCGATTCTCCAGGTGCCAGTCGCGCCCCGCGATACCCAGCCGCCGACGGCACCTACCAACCTCACGGCCACCGCCGGCGTGGGCATCGCCGCCCTGAACTGGACTGCCTCGGCCGACAACGTGGGGGTTGTCGGCTACAACGTCTACCGCTCGAACACGAGCGGCTTCACGGCTTCCCCCTCGACCCTCGTCGGCCAGTCGACCGGCACCACGTACAGCGATACGGTCGGAGCAGGAACGTATTACTACCTCGTGACGGCCTACGACGCAGCCGGAAACATCAGCGCCCCCTCAATCCAGGCCACGGCGACCGTAACCTCCGCGCCGATTCAACTGATTCAGAACGCCACCACTGGTACCGAGACCAGCGGTTCCAAGATCTCGCTTGCGTTCCCCTCCAACAACAAGGCAGGCGATTTCCTGATCGTCACCGGAATCGCTTCGAGTCCGAGTGAGAACATCAAGATCGCCGACAGCGCGGGAAACACCTACGTCACCGCAATCGGGCCCGGTGACCGACGCCACGCAAAATGCGACGGCATACGTTTGGTACGTCGCCAGCGCCAAGGGGGGCCCCGACACCATCACCCTGACCCCAAGCGCCGCGACCGACCTGGAGATCCATATCTCGGAGTGGTCGGGGATCAGTGCGAGCTCGCCCGTCGATCAGACTGCATCCGCGACCGGCAAGAGTACCAGCGTTTCCAGCGGCGCGAAGACCACGACTCATCCCGGAGAATTGATCTACGGATATGCGTTCGTCGGCAACACTGCCACCGCGGGCGCGGGTTTCAAGAAACTCTCGACGATTGACGGCGACACGGATGAGTATCAAGTGCAGACCGCCGCCGGCAGTGTTGCGGCGACGTTCACACAATCGCCTTCTAGCAACTGGTTCGCGCTCATGGCCACATTCGGGACGGGAGCAGCCGATACCCAGCCGCCGAGTCCCCCGTCCAACCTTACGGCCACGGGCAGTATCGGAAGCGTCGGCCTCTCCTGGACCGCATCCACCGACAACGTCGGGGTTGCCGGCTATGATGTCTATCGCTCCACCGCCAGTGGATTCACGCCGTCGCCGTCAACCCTCCTCGGCCAGGTGACGGGCACGACTTACACCGACAAGGTCGCCGCCGGCACCTATTACTATCTCGTGACCGCCTACGACGCCGCCGGCAACGTCAGCAACCCGTCGAACCAGGCGACCGGCACCTCGCTCGCCGACACCCAGCCGCCGAGTGCTCCGACCAACCTCGCCGCCACGGGGGCCCTCGGCAGCGTCAGCCTCACCTGGACCGCCTCCACCGACAACGTCGGGGTTGCCGGCTACGATGTCTATCGCTCCACCATCAGTGGATTCACGCCGTCGCCAGCGACCCTTCTCGGCCCCGTGACGGGCACGACATACACCGACAAGGTCGCCGCCGGCACCTATTACTACCTCGTGACCGCCTACGACGCCGCCGGCAACGTCAGCAACCCGTCGAACCAGGCGACCGGCACTTCCACCGCGCCTGATACCCAGCCACCGAGTGCCCCATCCAACCTCACGGCCACGGGCGCGATTGGCACCGTCGGCCTCACCTGGACCGCCTCGACCGACAACGTCGGGGTTGCCGGCTACGATGTCTATCGCTCCACCGCCAGCGGATTCACGCCGTCGCCATCGACCTTGATCGGCCAGGTGACGGGCACGACAGACACTGACAAGGTCGCCGCCGGCACCTATTACTACCTCGTGACCGCCTACGACGCCGCCGGCAACGTCAGCAACCCGTCGAACCAGGCTACCGGAATCTCGCTCGCCGACACCCAGCCGCCAAGTGCGCCGACCAACCTCGCAGCCACGGGAGCCGTCGGCAGCGTCAGCCTCACCTGGACCGCCTCCACGGACAACGTCGGGGTTGCCGGCTACGATGTCTATCGCTCCACCGCCAGCGGATTCACGCCGTCGCCATCGACCTTGATCGGCCAGGTGACGGGCACGACAGACACCGACAAGGTCGCCGCCGGCACCTATTACTACCTCGTCACCGCGTACGACGCGGCCGGCAACGTCAGCAATCCGTCGAATCAGGCCACGGCAACCGCTACGGCGGCCGCGGCGATTCAACTGATCCAGGACGCCGTCACCGGAACAGCGAACAGCGCTTCCACGATCTCGCTCGCATTCCCCTCCAGTGTCAAGGCGGGCGATTTCCTGATCGTCACCGGAACCGCGTCTTCACCGAGGAAGAACCTCACGATTTCTGATAGCGAGGGAAACACGTATGTGGCCGCAATCGGGCCGGTGAGCGACACCACGCAGAACGCGACGGCGTACGTCTGGTACGTCACGAGCGCCAAGGGCGGCGCCGACACCGTCACGTTGACCCCGGGTAGCGCAGACTCCCTGGAGATCCGCGTTTCGGAATGGTCCGGGATCAGTGCGACCTCCCCCGTTGATCAGACTGCATCCGCGACCGGCACGGGTACCAGCATTTCCAGTGGCGCGAAGACCACGACGCAGAACGGAGAGTTGATCTACGGATACGCCTTCGTCGGCAACAGTGCGACCGCGGGCGCGGGTTTCAAGAAACTCTCGACGATGTTCGGCGACACCGACGAGTATCAGGTCCAGGGCACCGCCGGCAGCATCGCGGCCACGTTCACGCAGTCACCCTCCGCCAGCTGGTTCGCGCTCATGGCCACGTTCCGTCCGGTTGCCGCCGCCACGCAATCTTCGGCCTTGTCCAGCCCCGCCATCCCCGTCGGCCGTCCGAGCGCAAACCGTCTCGAGTGCGGCGGCCCCGTCAGCCACAATGCCGGCCACCCACACCTGGACCGGCGCCGACGGCCCGCTCTGGTCCGACGCCGGGAATTGGAAAGGCGGCGCTCCCACGGAAGCCGGCGCAGTCCTCGTTTTCCCCGCTGGTGCGTCCAGTTTGATGAGCACCAACGACCTTTCCGGCGCGACGATCGGATCCATCCTGTTCACGGGCGGCGGTTACTCGATCGGCGGCAACCCAGTGACGCTCCTGGGGGGGATCTCGACGGCCGCTGGCACGACAGGCGTCGATACAATCAATGCCAGTGTCGCGATGAGCGGCGACCAGACCATCTCGATCGCCAGCACCAAGTCGACGGTCGTGCTTGGCGGCGTGGTCAGCGGCGCGGCCGGCTTGAACAAGGTCGGCAACGGCCTGCTCGTCCTCTCGGGCACCAACACGTATTCTGGCATTACCGACGTCGCAGCGGGGGTGCTCGATATCCAGAGCACGTCGGCCCTGGGCCAGACGTCGGGCGGGACGGTGGTCGCTCGTGGTGCGGCCCTTGACGTTGAGGGGGGGATCAGCGTGGCCGAGCCCGTGACGCTCAGCGGCTCGGGGCCAGATGGTGCCGGCGCGTTTTGTAGCGTCGGCGGTGCGAACCTCTGGACGGCGCCGATCACGCTCCAGAGCAGCGATGCGACCATCGGCGTTACGAGCGGCTCGACGCTCACGCTGCGTGGAGTCCTCAGCGGCCCAGGCGGGCTCACCAAGGACGGGCTGGGCTTTCTGGTCGAGCAGATGTTCGCCGCCAACACTTACTCGAGCCCAACCACGGTCACCGCGGGCTCCGTCCTGCTCGACACCGTCGGTGGGGTTGCCGTTCCCGGTGCGCTCTTGATCGAGCCGTCGGCGGGCTCAGGCACCGTGACGGTCGGCTGCGGCCGCGACAATCGGACAGCCCCCTCCTCAACGTTGACCATCGCCGAGAACGGCGTGCTCGACCTGATGAACCACTCCATCACCTTCGCTTCAGTGACGTTGGACGGCGGCACGATCACCACCGGCGACCGGGGCGAGCTCGACCTGGGCGGCAATGTGACGGCCACCGCGGGGACCTCCTCGACGATTGCTGGCTTCGTCTCGCTCGGCCAGACATCGCGGACCGTGACCGTCGGCGCCGGCGGACTGGTGGCCATCACGGCTGCCGTCGATGGCGGCGGAGGGCTCATCAAGAACGGTGCCGGCCGCATCGTGCTCTCGGGCGATGACACGTTCACGGGCACGACCGTGATCACTGGCGGTACCCTCACGGCCGACGGCTCCCTGGCTGACGAGGTCGTCGTCGGCCCTGGCGGCACCCTCGACGGCTCGGGTAGCATTCAATCGCTCGTGGCCCTCGGCGGTACGGTCCGCCCGAGCGACGGCTCGCACTCGCTCACCGTCAGCGGCGCCGCCGTGCTTGGCGCCGGATCCACGTTCTCGGCGATCGTGAGCGGCCCCCCACTGGTCGTCGGCGGCTTGGTGCGCATCGAGGGCGCGACTTTGAGCACCGACGGATCCACACCAAACCCAGGCCACGCATTGACGTTGATCCGCAACCAAGGAATCGCCCCGGTAGCCGGGTCGTTCGCCGGGCTACCCGAAGGAGCCACCTTCGTGGCGGCGGGGCAGACCTTCCGGATCAGCTACGCCGGCGGCGCCGGCAATGACGTCGTCTTGACCGTCGTCACCGGGGGCACCGTCACACTGACGGCCGGCCGTGACCGACTCGCATCTGGTATGCGGGTCGTGCCCCAGGCGACCGTGACGTCGGCCGTCCCCGGCGGCACGGTTTCGACCGCCGCGGTGAGCTCCTTCGACGGCTCGGTCGCGCGGCAGCCGGCCCCACTCATTCCAAACAGCGCCACCCTCACCACCGCGGCGCTCGCCGTTGGTCCCAATGTCCTGGCGTCCGATATCACCGGCAACGGTGACCTGGGGCCGAGAACGTCTACGCTCACGGTCAATCGTATCGGCAATTCCGGCGAGCGCTCCATCGGTCACGCCGATCACGCCGTGCACGTTCGCCCTGCCGAGCCGGCGGGCCTGGCGTTCTGGGTCCGAAAGCTCAAGAGGGGCAGTCACCACTCCCGAATTCTGCGCGATCGAAGCCAGGCGCGATTTCTCGATCTGATCGAGAAACCGAGCACGATCGATGAAAATGATCTGAACGCCTTGGCATCGGCGCCGTGTGCTCGTCCTACGCACGGAGTTCGTGCCCGCATTCCGCCAGCAGCAACGAATTGCATTCATCACGGGTAGAGACGTGTGTGAAGCAAGAAAACCCCATCCATCGAGCTTTATTTAGAAAATATACAGCTGCAAACGATCGATCCGAACGTAGACCCCTCCGTGGCGAACACACCCGGGGAGTACACCTACGCCGTCAATGACCCGCGATTTCAAGTCGTGAGCAGCGTGCTGGTCGTTGACCCGGGCCAGACGGTTCCAGAGTCGGCGACTCCGATCTCTCTCCAGGTCACGTCAACCGACGCTACCGGTCTTTTCGTGGTCCGAACGTTCAATCTGATCACGGAACCTCCAGCACCACCGACGATTTCGCTCGAGAGCGCGGCGACCTTTTACGAGGGACAGATGTTGATCGCCGCGGGCACGATTGTGAGCACGTCCAATGTCACCGCAACGGTTGACTATGTCGATGGAAGTGGTCCGCAGCCCGTCACTGTGAATCCCAACAACACGTTCTCGCTAGCGCACGGCTACCGAACGGCCGGGGCGTTCACGACGACCGTGCGGGTATCAGACTCCACCGGCCAAAGTGAGACTTCGTCGATCGCTGTCACAGTGATTAACGTCGCGCCAACCGCTCAGGTCGTCGTTGCTCCCAGCAAGTTTCCCAGGAAGGGCGCAGCGCGTTGCCAGGGAGCCGGCTCCGATCCTGGCCCGGGTGACACACTCAGTTACTCCTGGACAGTGACCATTCCCGTCAAGCCAACCAAGAAGCACAAGCATCCGCTGCCCAAGGTCATCGCCAGTGGATCGGGGCAGCGCTTCTCGTTCAGCACCAGGAAGAAAGGCCTCTACACGGTGACCCTGACCGTGACCGACAATTTCGGCGCGACGGGCAAAGCCTCGCGCACCATCAAGCGATGAGTTACGGAGCGGCAGTTGCGATGGGCGATGAGTGATTCGAACCCCCGACACCCTGCGTGCAAAGCAGGCAAATGTCCATGGAAATTGCGACCCCACGTGGCATCCCAGCATAGCGTGATGACACGGCTTTACTGCGACGTTGGTTTCCGGGGATTCCAAAGTTTTCTACCTGATTATTATGGTTCAGCGCTGTTTCTCAGCCGTGGCAGAGTTTGATGCGTTGATAGGTTCCTCGGCGATATTCCAGCTAATTCACGGTGAAGTGCGAACGGCTTCGGCTCGATCGGCCAACTCATCGTCAGCGCCGTACGAAGTTCGGTATGCGATGACCAGAGACTTGGCAAGCAAGGTGCACGATCACTGGATCAGCAGCACGAATCGGTCCCTCGTCCCGTGTGGTGTGACTGTCAGTTTTTGAGCCAAGGAGTTAAACTCATTTTCCGTCGATCCCACCCGTGACGGCCTCGCTTACTCCCTTCAGAGCAACGAAGCTCGGGAGTTGGCCGGGAACGTCGGAGGGGACGGCCTTGGGCAGCGCTCGCCTATGAACGACGTTACCGGAGTTCTCTCGGCCATCGAGCAGGGCGATCATCGGGCCGCGGAGCAATTGCTCCCGCTGGTCTACGCCGAATTGCGCCGCCTGGCCGCGCAGAAGCTCGCCCGGGAAGCACCAGGCCAGACACTCCAGGCCACGGCGCTGGTTCACGAGGCCTACATGCGGCTGGTGGGTACCCAGGACCCGGGATGGAACAGCCGGGCCCATTTCTTCGCCGCGGCCGCCGAAGCCATGCGGCGCATCCTCATCGACAGCGCCCGCCGCAAGCGGGCGGACAAACGCGGCAAGGGGGGCAACCACGTCGATCTCGAGCAGGCCGTACCACTCACCGCCGCGCCGCCGGATGACCTGCTCGCCCTCGACGAGGCACTGAACCGACTGGACCGACATGACACTCTTAGCAGCCAACTCGTCAAGTTGCACTACTTCGCCGGCCTGACCGTGGAGCAAGCCGCCGAAGTGCTCGGACTGTCTCGCGCAACCGCCTATCGCCAGTTGACTTTCGCCCGAGCCTGGCTCCGGTGCCAGCTGTCCGAAGGCGACCGCTTTGGCTGCGAGGATGCACCCCGCGAGAATTAATCTCCGGATTTGAGACGAACCCCTTCTGCTTTCCGCACTGTGTGTGTAGCAGTGCGATAGCGGGAGCCGCTTGCCATGAGCGTGAGCTTTGAACAACTCCGGGAAATCTTCCTCGGCGCCGTCGAGCATCGCTCACAGGACCAGAGGGAGGCGTATCTCGAACAGGCTTGCCGCGGCGACCAGAGGCTCCGCCAGCAAGTCGCCGGGCTCCTGAAGGCCCATGCGGCTGAAGGAAGCCTGCTCGACGGGTGCTCGGCCGGAATCAACGAAACCGCCCTGTTCGAATCGATACCTGAAGCATGCGGCACGGTCATCGGCCCCTACAAGCTGATGGAGCAGATCGGCGAGGGGGGCATGGGCGTCGTCTACGTCGCCGAGCAGATGCAGCCGGTTCGACGCAAGGTGGCGCTGAAGGTCATCAAGCCGGGTATGGATACAAAGCAGGTCGTCGCCCGCTTCAACGCCGAGCGCCAGGCGCTGGCGATGATGGATCACCCCAACATCGCCAAGATCTTCGATGGCGGCCTTACCGAGTCGGGCCGGCCCTACTTCGTCATGGAGCTGGTCCGCGGAGTGCCCATCACCGAGTATTGTGACGGGGAGCGGCTCTCGATCGGGCAACGGCTGGAGCTGTTCGTGCTCGTGTGCCGCGCCGTGCAGCACGCCCACCAGAAGGGGATCATCCACCGCGACCTGAAACCCTCCAACATCCTGGTGACGCTCCACGACGGCGTGCCCGTCCCGAAGGTCATCGATTTCGGCGTCGCCAAGGCTACCGGGCCGAACCTCACCGAGAACACCGTCTACACTGCCTTTACGCAGCTTGTCGGCACGCCCCTTTATATGAGCCCTGAGCAGGTCGAGCTCTCGGGACTGGATATCGACACGAGGAGCGACATCTACTCGCTGGGCGTGCTGCTCTACGAGCTGCTGACCGGGACGACCCCGTTCGATCCCGACGCGCTCAAGAAGGCGGCCTTCGACGAGATGCGGCGGATGATCCGCGAGGACGAGCCGCATACGCCGAGCGTGCGGCTGAGCACCCTCGGCGAGACGCTCACGACAACTTCCACGAAGCGGTCATCCGATCCGCGGCACCTCAATCGATCTGTGCAGGGCGAGTTGGACTGGATCGCGATGAAGGCGCTGGAAAAGGACCGCAGGCGGCGCTACGAGACGGCCAACGACTTCGCGGCTGACGTGATGCGGTACCTCACCGACCAGCCTGTCGCGGCGTGCCCGCCGTCGGCATCGTATCGGTTCCGCAAGTTCGCCCGGCGAAATCAGTCGCCGCTCGCGACGGTGGCTCTGGTCGTCGTGGCGCTGCTCGCCGGCACGGCGGTGAGCATCTGGCAGGCGGTGCGGGCGACACACGCCGAGGCGCGAGCCGACAGACAGCGCGACCTGGCGGAAGGAAGCGCCGCTGAAGCAGTCCGGCAACGAGATGAAGCGCAACGGCAGAAGCTCGTGGTCGTGTCGCGCGAGGCGTCGCTCCGCCGCTACCTCTATGCGGCGGATATGAAGCTGGCCTGGCAGGCCTGGAGCAATGCCCGAAACAATGATGACCTGGACCAGGTGCGGCGCCTGCTGACTCGACACGAGCCCGATGCCAACCGGGAAGACGTGCGCGGCTTTGCCTGGTACTACCTGAAACGGTTGTGTGGCCAAACCCCCCGCTCAACCCTGATTGGCCACGAGGGCAAGGTCCATCACCTGGCCATCTCGCCCGACGGCAAGACCCTGGCCTCCGCCAGTCAGGACGGAACGGTGAAGCTCTGGGACCTGGCAACGGCACAATTACGGCACACCCTCCGGGGACATACCGACGAAGTGAATTGCGTCGCGTTCGCCCCGGATCGCAACGAGCTGGCCACCGCCAGTGACGACCGGACCGTCAGGTTCTGGAATCCCGTCAGCGGTCGAGAGCTCTCCGCGCATGCTCTGACCGGGTTCGGCATGCCCGTCCACCGCGTGGACTTCAGCGCCGACGGGAAGCTCGTGGTCACAGGCGAACTCTCGGAGCGACCGAAAGCTCTGGCGACCACCTTGTGGGACGTTTCATCGCGGCAAAAGCGCATCAGGATAGAAGGTCACTTCCCGCTGGCCCTGTCGCCGGACGCTAACACGCTGGCGACCACCAACTGGGACATGGCGGTGAGACTGTGGGATGTGACCGGCGGCCAGGAGCGGGCATTCCTGCGCGGCCATAGCGGCAACGTGCTCACGGGGGCGTTTTCACCCGACGGCGGAACCGTGGCAACCGGCAGCCACGACGGCACCGTCAGATTATGGGATTTCAATGGGTTGCAGCGGGACCTGCATCGCTGGGGCGGGGTCGGTACACGGCGTGGCCTATTCGCCGGATGGCAGGCTGCTGGCGGCATGCGACGAGTATGGCGCGGTATATTTATGGGAACCGAGCGGTGGACCACTGAATACAGCACTTGGCGGACATGCGCTCCGGGTGCGATCGGTAAGGTTCACCCCGGACGGCCGGACGCTGGCTAGCGCCAGTGACGATCGAACCGTAAAACTTTGGGACATGGCCGCAACGAGCCGCGCGAAACAGCCACTCGACCAGCCCGAGCCGTTCACCGCCCTCAGTTTTTCTCCCGATAGCGAGTCGCTGGCGGCGTCGATCGGCGCGAAACACAGCATGATCTGGACCGTTAGGACGGGCGAGGCCCGGGCGGTGACGCTCAACCACCCCGATCGGGAAGTGTCGTATGTGGCGTTCTCGCCTGCGGGTCCGATCCTGGCCACGACCGGTTCCGACCAAACCGTGTCCCTCGTCGATGCGATCACGGGAAACCAGCGGTCGGCCATTGCCGGCCCCGGCGTGTCGAACGGCTCGTTGACTTTTTCTCCGGACGGCGGATTGCTGGTCGCCGACGGCAACGACGGGGTCATCCGCGTCTGGTATACGAAGACGGGGAAGGAACTCCACGCCCTGACGCAAACAGGGCACCTTCCGTCCCTCGGGTCCGTCGCCGTTTCTCCGGACGGTAAGACGCTTGCACTCCGAACTGACGGCCAAGTCACGTGCTGGGATCTGGCGACCGGCGTCCGTCGCGACCTCTGGACCCGTGACATGAGCGGTGTGAATTGCCTGGCCTACTCGCCCGACAGTCGGACGTTGGCGACGGGAGCCGTTGACCGGCGGCGGATCAAACTTTGGGACACGAGCACGGGTCGCGAGCGGGTAACCCTGAGTGGAGGCGGCGGTATCATCTGGTCCTTGGCCTTCTCTCCCGACGGCAGGACTCTGGCCAGCGGCGGCGATCGCGGCGAGGTGAAACTCTGGGACGTGGCCACCGCTCAAGAGCTAATCAGTCTCGTCGGCCACACCGGCGCCGTTCGCTGCGCGGCGTTTTCCCCCGACGGCAACACGCTGGCCACCGCTGGGGCATCGGCCGACGGACGACGGGGCGAGATCAAGTTCTGGCGTGCGGAAGCCGCCGAGTTGCTGGGCATCAAGGAAAAGTCGAAGTCAGCAAGTGAGCCGACGACGAAACCGAACGAGGGCTAGTTGATCGCAGAGAACACGCGGCCGGTGAGGTTCAGCCGCGAAGCAAGACTCTCACCGGTCAGCGTGCCCCGCGAGCGCACGGTCTGCGCGCCGCAGTGGTTTTTTATTCTAGCAGCCCGCAGAAATGGAGCCTCGCCCGAACGGCCTCGCCGGCCCGCGTTCGCAAAGGAACTACGCCGAGGCCGAGCCGCCGCTCCGGTCCGGATACGAGTAGCTGAAGCAGCGCGAGGAGAAGATTCCGCCACAGGGCAAGGTCCGTCTGACCGAAGCGATGGAACGTCTCGTGAAGCTCTACGGCCCTGGGACCAGAAGGACGAGGCCGACCAATGGCGCAAGAAGCTGACCGCTGTGAAATCAGCAAAGCCCGCTGAGACAACAAAAGACTGAAGCCCGTTGAGGGGCTTCGAGAATCAACCAAGACGGTCACTGCGTTTCGCTACTAAGGATTTGCACCTATGTTGAGCCGCCTCTCCTCGATGCGCCACGATTGGGTCAGCCGACTCCGAAACCCCGCCCGCACCCGACGGCGCAGTCGGATCTGGAGCTTGGAGGGCTTGGAGGAACGGGTCCTCCTGTCGGGCAACGCCACGGTTTACACGGTGACAGACACCAGCGACGACCCCAGCGACACGGGTTCTGTTCGCTATGCGATCAACCAGGCCAATGCTAACGCCAACCCCGCGGGCAGCCTGATCCATTTCGACCCGGCGGTCTTCAACGCATCCGCTCCGCAACCGACCCCGTCGGGGACGATCTACCTCAAGAGCACCCTCGAGCTGTCCGAAAAAGCGGGGCCGGAAATGATTGACGGGCCGGGTGTCAACAACTGGGGGCACATCAGTGGAAACGGTGTTATCGGCCCGGGTCAGGTTACCCAAGTTACGGTGTTCAAGATCGCTAGCGGGGTGACGGCGAGCCTCTCGGGACTGGGGGTGGGGAGCGGCAAGAGCAACAGCGATAGCCTTACGCCGGGCTTCTCCACCAGCGGTGGCGGCGGTATCGACAATGAAGGAACCTTGACAGTCAACGACTGCATCATCGGTGGTAACGGTGCCTGGTACGGCGGCGGTCTCTACAACTCGGGCATCCTGACGGTCAACGGCTGCAGAATTGTCGGCAACTCTGGCAGTTATGGCGGTGGTATCTACAACTACGTGTCGGGCACGCTGAAGGTCGAGGATTCGGTCATCGAAGGGAACGACACGCCGGTGGGCATTTCGTTCGGCGGCGGTAGCCCCACTGAGTGCCTGAACTGCGGCGGCGGTATCTATAACCTCGGCGCCTTCACGGCCGTCAACTCCACCTTCGTGTCTAACGTGAGCGACGACGGCGGCGGAGCGATCTACAACGTGAGCGGCACGATGACGATCGTCAATGGCACGATCACCGATAATAGCGTCAGGAACGCCACCACGCCAAGTGAAGGGGGAGGTCTGGTTATCGGAGGCGGCACAATCGTCTTGAACAACACGATCGTCGGCGCAACCTCAAGGGCACCGGCAGCGGCGCCCAGGCCAGCGATATCGTCGGGACGGTCTCCTCGTCCAGCCGCCACAACTTGATCGGGACCGGTGGCTTCGGCGGGCTGCAGAACGGGGTCAACGGGAATCAGCTCGGCATCGCCAACCCGGGGCTTGGCTCACTGACCTTCTTGTACTTGGTCAAGAACGGCTTTCCAACAACCGAGTACATTCCGCTCTTGCCCGGCAGCCAGGCCATCGGCGCCGGCAGCGTCGCTCTGGCCGTCGACCCGACAACGGGGCAACCCTTGAATACCGACCAGCGCGGCGCCGGCTACGCGCGAACCTACAACAACACGGTCGACATCGGCGCCTATGAATCCTTTTCCACCTACACGCCTCCACGAACTGGGCCCGGGGGTCCTGGCTCGTATTCGCCAATCTCGATCGTCGGCGAGGGAATCCTCACTTCCGGCCACGGGAAACACAAACACCTCCTCGGATTCAAGCTGATCTTCAACGCGGCGCTCAACGGCTCCCGTGCCCGGAACGCCGCCAACTACCGTGTCACTCAAACCGTCAAGCACGGCCGCAAGACGGTCACCCAGCGGGTCAGGCTTCATGCGAAGTATCAAGCCGGGTCGGAGACGGTGAGCTTGACTCTCGCGGCTAGGCTTTCGTTCGCACTGGGTGGCCAGATCGTCGTGAATGCGTCGTCGCCGAGAGGGATCACCAGCGCTTCGGGCGACTATCTCGATGGCAGCGGCGATGGTTTCCCTGGGAGTGATGCCGTCTTTTTCATCCTTCCGAATGGCGGAGGAGTCGTCCGTTGATTTGCCGCATACGGACGAGGAGCCAAACAGGGACGCGACGAGCGAACCAGAAACAAGGACGCGCCGAGTATTCCGCCTCTAACGGCGTTGAGAAGCAAGCAAGAAACGGCCGGTGAGTGTGAGCCGCCAAGCACAGCAACTCACTGGCCCCACGAGATCTGGCCCCCGGCGAAACCAAACGAACGAAATCAATCGGCTAATGTTCACATTTAATTCTCTGCGTCGGCTTGTTTTCTGATGTGATAGTGCTCATATGCTTCACTATGCCTTTCGAGGCGTTGTCTTAGCCGCCGATTCGACCAGCTTCCGTCACGCTGCCATGCAAAGGGGACTCGTTCATGTCTGGATTAAATCGGCACCGTCGATCGGTTCGGAAGGTTGGACGCACTCCGAGCGCCGGGCCCTTGTTCACCACCGCAGAGTGCTTCGGGTCGAACCGCTCGAGAATCGAGGCGTCCTGGCGGTGCTGCATTTTACCGCCGGTCTCGGCGAGCAATCCACGCTCGACTCGGTCGTCGGAGACCGCGAACTATCTGCCTGTCGTGAACAGGCGTCTACTGAGACGTTCCCGCACAGCGATGGCACAGCGTGGTCAAACGTAACGCTGACGACCGGAGCGTACGGGGCCGGGGGAGTCAACCTTGACGTCCTATCTCAGGGAGGCGTTGCCGACAACGGTCGGGCCAGCGTCGCTGTGCAGGGCGGTTTGGCCGACTCGAGTGGGAGGATCGGCTCGGCAGTTCAGGTCAAGGTCGAACCGAGCGACCCATCCGAACAGGTCGGCGACACTGTCACCGTGCAGTTCCCTTCTCATTCAACGTAGAAACGTTCACCTCGAACAACGCAACGACCAATTTCTCTTACTCCGTCAGTTACACATACATGGGGGCGACCAAATCCCTGGCGTCCACCGCGCATGAACTTGGCGGCGAGGGGATTGGACATGAGCTCAGTGACACCACGTCCGCGACACTCAGTGCCCGGATCGGCGACACGTTCACGATCTCGTTCTCGGAGATCCTTGCCGGGAACACGGTGGCCCCATTCCTCGGCGCTGGGCTCAACAATGTCGGCTGGGTTGTGGATACCAGCCTCGTTGCGAAGTTCGCCGACGTCGTTCTTGACTACGTCAAGACCACGGATTCGCGACAGGCGATTGTCGGATACGACATCAATAATCCCAATGTAACACAGCATCCCATCGCGATCCGAATTTTCCGATCCGACAAGCCCACCTACGATAGTAGCGACTCGAACAACATCGCCGTCGGCGGGCTGTACCAGGTCTCCGTCCCCGGTTCGACGCTGGGGCATCATGACACAATTCCGATAAACCTCTTCGTTCCCGGAATGCCCAAGCAGCCCTTGAGCCCTGACCCAAGCCGACCCTACGTGCTTGCCGTCGTCGTCGATGCGCAGGGCAACCCACCCACGGACCTGACAGTTGACGAAGCCCGCGCCCACTTCAAGATCTGGGTCATTGCCGACGTGACGTATGGATTCCAGCTCCCGTTATCGCCGCCACCAGACTTGGCCGTACAGTATGACCCTCCTGCTGATGCGGGCCGGCTACGATTCGGCTCTCGCATTCACATGGAACGCTTCCACGCCTTTGCACGGCGAGACGGTGGCGGCGGCAATCTGCTTTACCAGCAAATTCTCGGACAAGCTGATGCGCTTAACTCCCAACTCGGAACAAACGACGTCATCGACGTGCAGCTCATCGGCCACAGCCGCGGTTCGGCGGTGATCGGCCAGGCGATGCAGGATCTGGTCAATAAACTGGCTCCTGAAGAGCCAGCCCTCGAACAGGGCTACTATAAACTGACGTTCCTGGATCCTCACCCGGCAAATCTGCAGACGGTCAAGGACGTCAGCATCAATCCTGACCTATTCCCAGCATCTCGACTTGGCTGCTTTTCTGCTATACGGGTCGTTCAGTTCTGGGTTCTCCGATCCGCCGGTCGAAGTGGCCGGCCGGGTCAACCAGGTCGAGGACTTTTACGAGCAGAACTCCAACCTCAATATTCTGTCGACATGCCCTTCCTGCATCATGGCCAACCGGAAGAGCTCGGTCTTCAACCTTCAGGGAGATCCGATCGCAGATTACATTTCAAGATCCCGTGAAAACCGTCACAAACAGACTACGATTTAAGCCCACTGGGGCTCGGGCATAGCGACGTGTGGGAATGGTATATGAAAACACGTCGTGACCGGACTGGCGCTGGACTCGGCGCCGCCGTTCCCAGCGTCGTCAGGCGGTCGGCTCCGCCGCCAGAACACCGTAACCCTGGGACAGATCCTTTTCCCTGCAATTCGTCGACCAACCCGAACGAAGCGACGCGCTCGCCCAGCGACCTCAACATGGCAACCACCGACCTGGGCCAAGGCAGCTATGGGCAAGCCAAGGCCGATCTGCAAGCATTCGACTCCGCGGTCCAAGCGCCCCGGCGAGCGACTTCAGCCCAAATTCCGCTCCGCTGCTCGACTCGATCGTCAAGAACCTGATCACCGACCTGAACGCAACGGACGTGAGCAACATCAACACGACAACCGTGCAAGGCCCCGATTCGACCGGCCAGGCACAAGCAGACGACACGGCCAACAACCAACAGGTCTCTGGGAGCATGACGACAGGCCCTGATTTCAGCGGGATGGCCAATTTTCGCTCGGAAACTACACGCAAAACCCCGAGAGCCGACCCTGCGGGCCAGGTGTCCCAGGCGACGTTCGACGTGCAGACCAGCGGGATCGACGCGACGGCATCCGCCAGCGCCGCTGTCGACCTTCACCGCCCAGGTCCCCACGCAGCAGCTAAAGCAGGCCGCACTGTCCTATTTCGGAGATGACGGGCAATGGCACACGGCCGCCTTTTACAACGGCTCAGGCGTGGGTGCAGGTGGGGCCCTCCGGCGACACGCCGATCCAGGAACAGGATTCTCCGGTCGGCGGTACCGGCATGAGCACCATCAGCTTGCCGGTCCAGTTCGACAACAACACCAGCGCCCGCGGTCGGCGACCTGGGTGGCACCGTCTTTGTGCTGACGGTGCCGATGCCGATCTCCTTCAGCGCCTTGCCGGGCGGCACGGTCGGAACCTCGTATGACCAAACAATCACAGCCAGCGGCGGGACGGGAGACAAAACCCTCGCGGTGAGCAACATGACCGGCTCCATTCCCGGCCTGTCGATTCCGCAGCAGCGGCACCAATAGCCTCGCGATCAGCGGCACCCCGACGACCGCCGGAACGGTGAGCTTCACGGTCCAGGCCACCGACAGCGTCGGCATCGGTTTTCGGCAGAACTACACCCTGACAGTGACCACTGCCGATCCGTCCCGCTCCACGATCTCCGTCACCCCGCTCAGCATCGTCGCGGGAGCCACGGCGAGCGTGACGCTGACCGCCATCATGACGTCGGGCGCAACGGAAACGACCGGGGGGCTTGACGGTCGCGTTTGGCCTGGGCGCCGGCAGCGGCGAGCGGCACGTTCGAGCTGCCGTCACCGACAACGGCAACGGGACCTATACCGCCACGTTCACCGGCACCACCGCCGGCACCAACACCATCACCGCGACCATCAATGGTCAGCCGGTGACGACGCCGGCGCCTACCGTGACTGTCACGCCGGGCCTCGTCGACCTGACTCAATCGACAGTGTCGGCGTCGGCCGCGGGCCTACCGGCGGGGGCACCACAACAGTGACCCTGACGGCCCGGGACGCCTACGGAAACAGGAAAGCACCGGCGGCCTCGCGGTTAGGTTCGGCGTCGATGACCCGGTCGGGACATTCAGCCAGGTCAAAGACAACGGCGACGGGACGTACTCAGCGACCTTCACGGCCACGAACCCGGGAACCGCCGATTTTCTCCGCCACGATCGACGGTCAGCCGATCGCTTCGCTGCCGCCTGCCGGCATGACCGTCGTGCCGCTGAGCCTCGCCAATTCGAGTGTCACGGTGACGCCTGCGACCATCTCGGCCGACGGCACTGCAACCTTCACCTTCACGGCCCGAGATACCGACGGCAGCCAGGAGACCAAAGGAGGCTGGACAGTCGCGTTCGCATTGGGCTCCGGGACCGGACATGGAACCGTCGGCCCCGTCACGGACAACGGCGACGGCACGTACACGGCGACGTTCTTCGCGCAGGATCGCCGGCAGCAACACGGTTTCCGCGACCATCGACGGCTTCGCCATCAGCACGTCGCCGCGCCGACAATCAACATCACCAACTTCGTGAGAGTCACCGGCAATCCAACGAGCCAGAGTCGTCAGCGCCGGCAGCACTGTGTCCTTCATGGCCGCCGCCGCCGGCACGCCGACCCCGACCGTCGCAGTGGCAGGTGAGCACCGACGGCGGCACCACCTTCACCAATATCGCCGGGGCCACGTCCGCGACCCTCACCTTCACGGCCAGCGCGGCCCAGAATAGCAACGAGTACCGCGCCGTCTTCACCAACTCGTCTGGCACCGCCGACCAGCGCGGCGGCCAGCTTGACCGTCGACACCACGACCATTTCGATTGACGACGTGGCGGATTACGGGGCAAATTTGGGCACGACGCCTTTCGCGTTCGCCGTCAGCGTCGCTCATGCCAGCACCGTGCCGGTATCGGTCGACTACTCGACGGCCGACGGCACCGCAACGGTCGCCAACGGCGATTACCAGCCCAGGCGGGCACCCTGACGTTCAACCCCGGTCGAGACCACCGAGACCATCACGATTCTCGTGAATGGCAATTCGCAGCCCCATGCGGACGAGACGTTCTTCGTCAATCTGGTGAACCCGATCAACGGCATCCTGGCGGCCAACGGACAGCAAGGTGTGGGCACGATCCTCGGCGATTCGGGCGGCACGAGCTACTACGTCAACGACGCCTCGACCGTCGGCGACGTGTTCTGCACGACACCCGGGAATAATTCCAACGACGGCAAGTCTCCGGCGACGCCGGTGGCCAGCCTGCCCGGATTGCTTTCGCTCTACACGTTCCATCCCGGTGACACCATTTACGTGGACACCGGCGCCTATGATCTGGTTCGTAACCTGACGCTCGGGCCGCAGTTCAGCGACGTGCGCATAGTGGGGCCGGGGCCGCGTCAGGTGACTCCGTCGCTCGACGGCAGTGCCGTGCTCGCCGACGGGCCGGTCGCCTTCTGGCGGCTGGGCGATGCCGGGGGCACAACGGCCGTTGACGCCACTGGCCACGGCTATAACGGGACGTACGTCGGCGGGGTGAGTCCGCTTGCATCCGGCCCTTCGAACGACGGGGCTGCTGAATTCGATGGCCAGGGCGGTCATGTCTCCGTTCCCAACGTGCCTGCGCTGAACCCGAAACAGTTCAGCATCGAGGCCTGGGTCAATTACCAGGATCATCCCGGACTCATTCAACAGGCCATCGTGAAAGTGGGCAATTACATCTTGTGGTACCTGGGCGGCGAGATCCGTTTCTCGACTTACAATTCCGTCTCTCCGCCGACCGCGGCGCTGCCGGTGGGAGTATGGACGCACGTCGTCGCGACTTTGGACGGTAACAACACCGCCAGGCTGTACTTCAACGGCAGGTTGGTCGATGGCCCCAAGGTTACCGGGGCCTTCCAATCGACTGGTGAGCCGCTGGAGATCGGTTCCAGCCTCTATCCGGGCTATACCACCTGGAAGGGGGGCATCGACGAGGTTGCGCTCTACGACAAGGTGCTGACGCCGGAACAGATTCAGGCACATTACGCCCAGGCAATTTACACCGGCGCCGTCCTCGACCGCGGCAACAGTTCCCCCGGGAATTACGGGATCGAACTCGCCGGAGCAACCGATGTAAGCATATCAGGTCTCACCATCACCGGCGGTGCCGCTGGCATCTACGCCGGACCAAGCGCGGGGAGTCGAGGCCTGACGGTGTTCAACGCCGACCTGTACGGCAACGTCATGGGGGTGGATCTCGAGGCTTCCAACGATGGGGCCAACCTCGTCGACTCGAGCGTGCACGGCTCGACGCAGGACGGCGTCTTCATCGCGGCCGCCAGCCCGGTCATCATGGGGAACACAGTCTATGGCAATCAGGAGCGCGGCATCGCAACCCAGGGACCGCACCCCACTGTCAGCGACAACGTCGTCTATGAAAACAGCAACACGGGCGTCGATGTGGTCTCTGGCGTGCATGGCTTGATCAGCGGCAATGATGTTTATGCCAACGGCTCGGGCGGCGTTTTCGCCGCTAACACGGAGGTCACGGCGGCGGGGAACGACCAGCTTGTCGTGACCGCCAACCAAATCCACGACAACGGCTCTAACGGAATAGAAACATACGGGTATGCTTATCTTTCTGATTATACAGGATATGGTGACGATATCCTGGTCGTGAGTAACATTGTTTACGGCAATGCGGTCACCGGCATCTTAGTCAGGAATTACACCGAGGCCCGTGACAACGTCGTTTTCCGCAACAACGACGGCATCAGCCAGAGTGGCGAGGGCCTCGGTTTTGGCGAGTTCACAACGACCGCCGATACCATCAAAGGCAACCGCGTCTTCGGCAACACGAATGCCGGGATTAGCGCGATCGATGCCAGTTTGGTGGTTGCCAATCAAGTGTACTCGAACGCGGTCGGCATCCAGGGAAGAGCTGAGACCATCACCGGGGATCCGTACGTGCCTTTTCGAGGGACGATCGTCAACAATGTCGTCTACGCCAACTCAGATGCAGGTATCCTGATTACGGGAACGGCTGGTGGACAGGTCACGAACAACACGGTCTATCAACCCCAAGGCGATGGCGTGCGTGTCACGTCATCCGAAAACGTGAAATTGCGTAATAACATCCTCTGGACCAACTCGGGACACGACATCTACGTCGCCAACGACAGCCAGGCGGGATTCGAGAGCAATTACAACCTCCTGTACACGACCGGCACGGGCAAGATCGGCTACTGGCAGGCTGATTACACGAGCTTGCTCGACTGGTCATTCGAGGTGGGACAGGATTCCAAGAGCATCACTGGCGACCCGCAGTTCCTCAAGGCCGCCGGCCCTGATGGCATCCTCGGTATCGACGCCACAACCGGGATCGACGGAGGCCAGGACGACAACTTCCATCTTCAGAGCGGCTCGCCGGGCGTTGCCGCGGGAGACCCCACCTCGGACTACTCGGCCCAGCCGGCGCCAAACGGGGGCCGAATCAACCTCGGGGCATACGGCAATACGTCCGAAGCCACCACCACAGCCGCCGTTGGCGTGTTTGTCGTCCAGACCGGCGGCTCGACGGAAGTCGCCGTCGGAGGCGCCGCCGATTCGTACACCATCGCTCTCAGCAGTCAACCCACGAGCAATGTCACCATCACGCTGAGCCACGACAATCCGCTCACTCTTTCAACGAGCGCGCTCACGTTTACCCCAACTGACTGGAGCTCGGCGCAGACCGTTACGGTTAAGCAAATCGCCGAACCCGGCATCGTTGGTAATTATACCGCCACGATCGTCCACACAGCCGCCAGCGCGGACAACAGGTACAACGGTTTGTCCATACCGAGCGTGGCGGTTCATGTCAATTCGCAAGCATCCTCCCCAACGCCCACACCGACGCCGACGCCGACGCCGACGCCGACGCCGACGCCGACGCCGACACCAACGCCAACGCCAACGCCGACACCAACACCGACGCCAACGCCGACACCGACACCGACACCAACACCGACATCCACTTCCGCCCCAACTGTTATGGGGAAGGCATTGTTCGCCCGGCATTACAACAAGAAGCACAAACCCGTGGGCAAACCGAAACTCTCCGGATTCGAATTCGACTTCAGCGCCGCGATGAATCCGGCCACGGTCGGCAACCGGAACAACTACACAGTGGGCGCCTATGCCTACGTCACCAAGAAAGCTGGCAAGAAGAACACAAAGGTGCGTCGGCTCAATCCGATCGGCTTCACTCTCGGGAGCTATAACGCGTCAAACAATTCAGTAATACTGGTCGCGCTCGGCAGGCAGACGTTCTCAAAGGGGGGACAGATTACGCTGATGGCCTCGTCATCCGGCGGGATCAGGAGCAGCGGCAGGCGTCCTGTTAGACGGAAAGCACACGGGCTCCAGCGGAACTAACGGCACGTTCTCGATTGACGTGAATGCGAAAGGCATGACGCTTCTGTAAACAGTGCCGCGGGAGATATTCAACTCGGCGGTGGTTGCAATACGAGTTGAGGACACCATCCTTGATTGCGTGGCCTCGCATTCGGACCGCGTTTCTGCGGTCTCAGGACCGTGCCTTGTCTTGGGACGGGGTTCCAGTGGAATTTTTCGGCCCGCTTTTGTGAGAGGAATTTCTCGGCCATCAAGTATTAGAGTTTTCACGGAACAGAGAGAGGCTAGCCTGGGGTGCAGGGGGCGGCAATGAGCAGCCCCGCTCGCCGGCACGAAGCCGGCGAAATTCCCAACCGGACGTTGGGCTCATGCTACGTCCTCCAGCAACGTCTCCAGCCTCGCGCTTGCGGCGCGAGCCCAGTCCTGCCAACGGGGAATCTGGATCGATCGAGTGCCCGCATAAACCTCAGCGGGCACGAGCGGGTCACCTCCTTCTTCGGGCACCAAGGCCCAGTGGGGACGCAGGGTGTTGTAGCGGACATGAAACTCTGCCAGACACGCACGGGCGTGCTGGGGATTTTCATATAATCTCCAGTAGACCTCCTCGGTTTTCAGGGTCTGGTGAAACCGCTCCAATAGCCCCAATTGCTGGGGCGTCCGGTACTGAATTCGCACGTGGCTGTAGGGCTCACGGACGAACTCGGTGAACCGCCGAGCAATGAAGGACGGTCCGTTGTCGGTTACCAAGAACGGCCGTTTCACCAGCGGTCCTACCACTCGCTCTGCTTCCTCACGCGCCAGCTTCAGCGCGTACATGACTTCGCTAGCGCTGTAACTGAACGTCAGATGACAGGCCAACAGGTAACGCGAGTAGTAGTCGATCGCCGTGACTGCGTACCACCAGCCGTGTCCGGGGATGTGAATGTAGGTGACGTCCATCTGCCAAAGATCGTTCGGCTGCTGCGGCAGGAGCTCGAATAGCCGTGCTGCCTGATAAACCTCGGCTGCTCGCTCGCGGGGCTTCTGAAGCAGTCGATTATCCCGCATGACGATGTACGCCTCTCGATCCTTCACGGCGTGGCCGGCGCGACGGCACATTACTGCGATCCGCTTGTAGCCGTACCAGGGATTCTGAGTCGCCATCGTTACCACGGCTTGGACCACCTCGTCGGCAATCGGCTTCGGCGGAGGACCAGGACGTTTCCGCAAGCCCTCGTCCGTTGATGGTCGATACCAACTGCTCACGGCGATGCCTAGATGAGCGAGAACCCGGCCAAGTCGCAGTATGCGGCGCGGTCTGGGTCTCGGTGATCTCGTCTGTAATCACGTGGCGCGTCTCCGTGGTCAGCGGGACTGCGCCGAGAGTTTTTTTAAAACTCGATTGGCGACCGTCAACTCCCCAATGACCTGGTCTCGGCTCTCAAGCTGGCGTTCGAACTCGGCGATCTGCCGGTCGCGCGAGCTGCCGCCGTTTTGGGTGCCGCCAGCCAACGCGGCCTCTCCACCGGCGAGGAAGTCATCTCGCCATCGGTACAACGTCGCCTCGGCAACGCCGCAGCGACGTGCGATCGCCGCTGCTGGTTCTTCCCGGCGCAATAAACTCAATACAGCTTGCCGCCGCTCGTTTACTGGTACGTCACTGCGCTTTCCCATCGAATTCAGCTCCTCGGGGTATGCGGTCATGACGGCGTGGCTGCCACGACCTAACCTATTCTGCCCCGAGAAACCCTCTCACGCCACGATTCCCAAGAACCTCGAGCAATACAGCCTGAGTCTTGTTCGAGCGTCGCCAGAAAGGCCTCTTCACTCAGCGGTCGGCCGGCACGCCTGTTCTGCCGTGTTGTTGGGATAGCCCTTGATAAGCCTCACCCCTCGGACACCCTCCGGGTCTCCTGATTTGGGGTGACAAAGCTCGCGTCGACCTCGCAATGGAGAGCGCAATCGAGAAAAGCAGGTGCTCTACCTCGACGTAAATTGATGAATGCAAAACTGTCAGAATGAACGTTGAGGGACTCGAACCCCCGACTTCCTGCGTGTAAGACTGGTGCTCGTTATTGGCGTACAGTCTTGGTGTGCGCCGGTTCTCTGCCGTGGCAGCGAAATTCACTTCAGCCGCAACGCGACTCGGAGCGCTGGCGGCGAATCGCCGACTCCCATGGAGGAACCGGATTCTAAGTCGAGCGTGTCTGCCGTATCGAAGGCAGGATCGTGAGCGTCGCAGACGTCTTGGACCCTCGAACTGGCGCTTCCGTCAAGGCGGCGCATCCGGTCCGAGGTCCGGTAAACCTGCGAGCACCTGAACCCAGCTTCAGATGAACCGCCGCGTCAGCTCAAGGCCACCAAGGACGAGCCCGTCAAGGTATAGCTCAGAAACTGTCGACGGTGAAACATGATTGGTACGCCGTGCTTGAAAAATGAGTATCGCTTACGCCAGTTGATATTCCGCTATTGAAAGAATGGCATGGACGGCCTCGCGCACGCGGCGGGCCAGCACGGGTCCGGACGGCTTGCCCTCGGCCACAAAGGCCACCAGCTTCGCTCGCACCTCCGAGGGAACCCCGCCGGGCAGATACAGATCCACGAGGGCGCGGACGACAGCTTCGGGACAACTCACTCGCTCTTCAGCCAGAAGCCGCGCCGGGTCGAAGGCCAAAGGCGGCGCCGGCTCCTCGGGCATCTCCACCGGTGGCGGCGACTGCGTTGATTTGCTGGTCACTTGGCCTGGAGTGGCAGCGGCCTCCGGCATCACGGCGAGCGACTCCGGGGTCGGGTTGAACCAGAGCGCGCCCATGGCCACGGCCCCGGCGAAGTTATCGCGCTGCAACACCGTGGAGGTATTCAGCCAGGACGGGCCGCCCGGCCAGCCCTTGACATTCGGCGGCGCGAACAAGGGCTGCCCCATCGCCCCTAGCCAGGACACCAGCATACGCTGCGGCAACGACCGGTACTCCGCGTCCTGCTCTCCATAAGGCCGGTACACCGTCTGGACCGCTCCCAGCACGTACTCCACCGGTCCCTTGACCCGCTGCCGGAAGGCGTGATCCGAGTAGAAATGCCGCGACGCCAGGATAGTCCTCACCAACCCCGCGATGTCGTAGTCACTCTTGCGAAACGACTCGCACAGCGGCTCGAGCAAGGAGTCGGGCGGCACGGTTTTTTCACTGACGAGGAAGTGGTAGAGCTTGCGAACCAGGAAGCGGGCCGCCGCAGGCTGCTCCAGCACAATGCGCACGACATCGCCGCCATCCCAGGCGCCGGTCTGGCCCAGAACGGTCTTGGTGCCGCTATCGTGGAGGCGGGCGTCGAACGCGAAGCCCTTTCCGTCGGTGCGCCAGCCGGTGAAGGCGCGGGCGGCCTCGCGGATGTCCTTCTCGTTGTAATGGCCGACGCCCAGGCTGAAGAGCTCCAAGAGCTCACGGGCGTAATTCTCGTTGGGCTTCCCCTTGACATTGCTGTTGGAATCGAGCCAGACCATCATGGCCGCGTCCCGGCTGATCGCCTGGAGCAAGGGCCCGAACCGGCCCAGGGCGTGCTTGCGCAGCAAGCAATTCTGACCGAACATCAGGGCCGAGTTCCGCACCTTGACGAGGCTGGTGGCGAAGTGGTTGTGCCAGAACAAGGTCAGCTTCTCGCGGAGCGGATGACCTCCCTGGAGCATGCAGTAGAGCCACCAACCGCGTAGTTGCTCGCCGCCATCGTCGCTCTCGTCCGATTCGCCAGCCTCGTCGCCAAGGGCGGCGATGCGGCCGACATCGACCAGAGTTTGCAACACTTCGGTGGCGTCGGGCCTTCCCTGGCACAAAAGGTCGAGAGTGCCTTCAGGGCCGAGGCACTCGGCCTCGAGGAGATCCTCGCGACTGGAGCCGAAGGCCGCACGGCGGTAAAGGTGGGCGGCCCACTTGCGTCCCCAGGGGTCGGCGGCCGTCGGTTGCCACGACTGCCAGCACTCGTCTGGGTCGATCTGGTCCAGCGTCGCGAACTTCGCCTTCATCGCTTCACCTCGTTGATCATTTGCGGCGACTTGTCGAGCTGAAGAGGACGGCCCGCGTGAGGGCCGGCGTTTCGGTCACTTCTGGAGAGTCACCTCGTAGCGGACGTTGGATCGTGGATCCTTCTCCTCGGCCTGCACGGAACCGCCGCGAATGTGGGCGATCGCTCCATCAACGGCATAAACGAACGGCTTGCCGGAGACCGGGTCGATGGGCAATGGCACGGAGACGTCGGACAGCTTCGCAGGCAACTTGCCGTTGTGCTTGGCGGCATACATGCGAAGCGCCTCCACGTGCCGCAACAAGGCGATCTGCTGCTCCAGTTGTCCCTGGGTCCGACGGAGTTTGATAATGTGGGGCAGGAGATCAACCAGCAACCCGTCCCCCTCAGATGTCAGCTCCTTGCCGCCGACCAGCGAGTCGATCTGCCAGAGCGGCAGGGCAAGGAGTATCATGCGCTCATCCCGCTGGACCTCGTAGTCGCGCTTCTCGTCCATCAGGATGACCTGCATGGGCGGCAACGTCTTGACCGAATCCGGCCCATAACCCGCTTCGATCAGGCGTTGGCGGGCGGCGCGGACCTGTTCGGGGTCCTTGACCCGCGCTTGTAGCCGGGCTCGCAAGTTCCGGGGCGGGCGGCCCGACTGTTCGAGCGCGAAACCCATCACGCCGGACAGGTGGCTCACCAGCTCTTCGATCGCCGAGTCCGTCATGGGGGTGTCGTCGTGGAGCGAACGCAGTTCCGCCGCCACCAGGGTGCGATCTCCCTGCACGCCCTTGCGCAGGTCCACCAAGGGACACGGCAGATCGGTGAGTGCCCAGTAGAGGTTGGGGCAGCCCGGCTGTTGCACCATCTCTTCCAGCGTGCCGAGGCCCAGATGGGCGGCCCACAGGCCGACAAGATTGGCGACCTCCGTGGGGTGCTCGCCCAGGTGGCGGGCCAGCGCGAACAACGTCTTGGCAGTACAGAGGGCGGCGTCGAAGTGACGCCCGGCCACCTCGGCTCGGAATCGGACCTGGAGCGCCGCCGCTAGATCCTGGAGCGGCCCCAGCTCGTCAGACAGCGGTTCCATGCCGCCGTGCTGGATGCGCTCGAGCGTCTGCCAGTCGAGTGCATCCAGCCGGGCCGCCCAGTCCGCCTGCTTGAGCGCGGAGCCGCCGTAGTCGAGTAGCTTGTCTACCGGCAGTTCGGCGAGCGGCATCGTCTGGTAGCGAACACGCAGAGCGGCGGATTCTTTCGTGAAGAAGAAACGCCGCTGCTCCATGAAACATTTCAGGTAATTCTGGGCCGCATTGCCGGGATTCAACTCCCTCAATTCCGGTAGAAGCTGGTACTTGAGCACCGGTTTCGGCGCCGGCATCGGCCGCACGGCCAGATGAACGACGGCCTCCTCCGCGCGGGAATTCAGAGGAAAAGCAGCCAGTGCCACGGCGCTGAGGAGAACGCGAGTCATTGCGGAATACTCCACTTCCACGGAACGATTCAGATAGAACGACATGGTCCAACATGACTAAAACAAAGACAATACTTTTCCGAAAGCTATTTCTGCAAGGTCACCTCGTAATGGATGTTGAACGCGGCATCCGTTTCCTTGCCGGGAGGCGGAGTGCCGCGGAGGTGCGCCGTGTTGCCGGTGACTTCGTAGCGGAACGGCTTGCCGGTGAACGGGTCGACCGGCAGCGGCACGGGAACGTCGGAGAGTTTCGCGGGCAGCGTGCCATCGCGCTCGGCGGCAAAGAGGCGCAATGCCTCGACGTGTCGCAGAAGCGCGATCCGCTGGTCGACTCGCCCTTGCTCCAGGGGGACGTGCTGGAGGTTCGGAAGCAGGGCATCGGCGAACAGTGCCGGCGGCATCTTCACCTTGTTCTGGGCATCGAACGCTTCGACCTGCCAGCGCGGAAAGCTCATGGTTTTCATGACGTCGTCGAAGCGTTCTTCCCACTCCCTCTTCTCATCCAGCAGGATCACCTGGTCGGCCGGGAACCGCGTCAGCCGCTCCGCCGATAGGCCGTGTTCGACGAGGCGTTGGCGGGCGGCGCCGACCACCGCATCGTCCTTGGTGCGGGCGTCCAGCCACGCCCGCATGCCAGGCTTGGTGGGGGTTCCCTCACCGAAGAGCTCCTTGTCCTTATCCGCAAGAAACCTATCGAGCTGCTCCTTGCTCATCGGAGCGCTGTCGTTCAGGTCGCGGAACAACCATTGCTCCGTCACCCGCTCGCCATCCATGCCCTTGTCCAGGGGAATCAGGGGGATGGGCAGGGTTGTCAGCGCCCAGTAAAGGTTGGGGCAGGCCGGCTGCTCCAGCATTTCGTCCAGACCGCCGGTGGCCACCGAAGCGATCGCCATCCCCACCAGGTCGGCAATGAGCGTCGGGTGCTCGCCCAGGTGGCGCGACATGGCGAACAGCGTCTTGGCGGTTCGGATGGCGTCGTCGAAGCGGCCTTGGGCGATCTCGGCCCGAAACCGCACCTGAATGGCCCTGGTCAGGGAGCGCATCTGCTGCAACTCGGGGAGCAGCACTACGATCCCATCGGCCTTCAGTTTCAGCAGGATCTGCCAATCCGGATTGTCCAGCCGGGCGGCCCAATCGGCCTGCCGGAGCGCGAACCGGCCGTAATCCTGCAGCTCCTGCGCGGGCAGCTCCTCCAGCGGCACGGTCAGCAGTTTCTCGCGGTGCTGAAAAGCCTCCTCGTCGAACAAGAATTGCTTCTGCTCCATCATCGTCTTCATGTAGTGCTGGATCGGATTGCCGGGATGCATCTCCTTGAGCTCAGGCAAAAGCTGGTATCGGAGAGCCGGTTTCGGCGCCGGCGCCGGCATTACGTTCAGCCGGATCAGTGTCTCCGCGGCAGAGCCTGTCTGCTCGGCCCGACAAGAAAGAGCGAAAGCGGCGATCGCGGCGAAGCAGCGGAGAATTCGCGGCACGGGATCACTCCTGGCGAACAGAGTGCGAAGCGTTCATACACTGGAATGCTGGAATGAGAAGGGCTCTCTCTCAGTCAACGACAATTGCAAGATATGGCGCCGACAGTTGTGACGCGCCATGAAGTTCCTTCGTTATTTCTGAAGAGTCACCTCGTAATGCATGTTGAACCGAAGCTCCTTTTCCAAGCCCGCAGGCGGAGTGCCGCGGAGGTGGGCTGTGTTGCCGGTGACTTCGTAGCGGAACGGCTTGCCGGTGAACGGGTCGACCGGCAGCGGCACGGGAACGTCGGAGAGTTTCGCGGGCAGTGTGCCATCGTGCAGGGCGGCGTAGAGCCGCAGTGCCTCGACGTGTCGCAGAAGCCCGATCAACTGGTCCACGTGCCCTTGCGCCCTGCGGGCGCCCTGCATCATCGGCACGAGGACATCGGCGAACAGTGGCGGCGGCTTCGTGAGCTCAATCTGGGCATTGAGCGCTTCGACTTGCCAGAACGGATAATCGATGGTTTTCACGACGTCGTCGAAGCGTTCTTCCAGCTCACGCTTCTCATCCAGGAGGATCACCTGGTCGGCCGGGAACCGCAGCAGCCGCTCCGCCCTCAGGCCGTGTTCGACGAGGCGCTGGCGGGCGGCGCTGACCACCGCATCGTCCTTGGTCCGAGCGTCCAGCCACGCCCGCACGCCAGGCTTTGTGGGGGTTCCCTCGATCACGAGCAATCTGTCCGCGAGCATCTTGTCCATGTGCGCGATGAATTCCTTGATCTGCTCCCCACTCATCGCAGCGCGGTCGTTCAGGTCGCGGAACACCCATGCCATCATCACCCGCTCGCCATCGGTGCCCTTGTCCAGGGAGATCAGCGGGCGCGGCAGGTTGGTCAGCGCCCAGTAAAGGTTGGGGCAACCCGGCTGATCCAGCATTTTCTCCAGGTGGAAGATGGCCACCCTGGCGATCGCCATACCGACCAGGTCGCCAACGAGTGTCGGGTGCTCGCCCAGGTGGCGCGACATGGCGAAAAACGTCTTGGCGGTGCGGATGGCGTCGTCGAAGCGGCCTTGGGCGATCTCGGTCCGAAACCGCACTTGAAGGGCCCTTTGCATGGCGCGGATACTCTGCACTTCGGGAATCTGAACTTCGATCCCATCGGCCTTCAGCTTCCGCAGGACCTGCCAATCGGGAGTGTCGAGCCGGGCGGCCCGATCAATCTGACTCAACTCGAACCGCCCCTCATACGGCAGCTCCTGCGCGGGCAGCTCCTCGAGCGGCTTGGTCAGCAGCTTCTCACGATGCTGAAATGCCTCCTCATCAAAGAAGAATTTCTTCTGCTCCATGATGCATTTCATGTAGCTCTGGATCGGATTGCCGGGATGCATCTCCTTGAGCTCAGGTAACAATCGATACCGGAGAGCCGGTTTGGGGGCAGGCGCCGGCCGTACATTCAGCCGGATCAGCGTCTCGAAGGCAGTGCTTGTCTGCTGGGCCCGGCAAGGAAGTTCGAGAGCGGCGATCGCGGCGAAGCAGAGGAGAATTCGCGACACGGCATGACTCCTGGCAAACGGAGACGGACGCGTTCATGGCCTCGAACCGTGGAAAGCCAGCGGCTTGCCTAATCAACGACAATTGTCAGAGAATCGTCTGACAATTGTCAAGAGTGCTGGCGCTTTTCTTTGGTCTCATGGTTCAGTTCGGGCGTGATCGACCGTGACCTTCTTGCTGAAAAAGACGTTTTCTCGTCCAAGAGGATCACCTGGTCGGCCGGGAACTGCAGCAGCCGCTGCTCCGGCAGGCCGTGTTCGTCGAGGCGGCCCCAGGAGCGGCGATTCGCGGGGCGCTCGACCGGCTCGCCACGCAGGTGTCCGCGTTACCAGCCGAGGGGGCTCCGATTCCTTTGGCGTTGTTGTTCGGGTCGCGGGAGACCAGCGACGCCTGGGCCGATGCGTTGCAGATGTAGTGGCAGCAGGTTCGGGCAGGCTTCGGAAACATCAAACGCCTGGTGGTCTACTTGGACAACGGTCCGAAGAACTCAGGCCGGCGGACCCGGTTTCTACGCGGAAGGCGCGACCGGGTGCAGCTCGCCGGGTGAGGGAATCCCGACGTTTCGTGAAGGTTCACGGGCGGTGCGATGGACCGCACGGCGAGGTATCATCGATGGGAGGTCTAAAGCTTCCCCGGAAAACGTAACAGATGTTTTATGAACGGGTCCTGCCAATGCCGACCCGACAATGATCTCGCACACCGACCTCTGTATCGGGTTGGTAGCAGTCTTGACGCTCGTCCGCGCCGCGCGACGGCCTCATCCCGTCCATCCAATCACAGCCATCCTTCTGACTCTGCTGACCGGCGTCCTGCTCTGGGCGAATCTTCGAAATTCCGGATCGCAGGAAATGTGGAACGAGCGCGCTCCTGAGGGGTTGGACCCAGTCACAAAGGCCATGTTCTATCGCGGTTGGCCTCTCGCCCCCTTCATGGTCTGCCTCACTCACGGCCTGCGATTCCATTCCAGCGGTGTTGAAGGATGTGTCCTGGTCCTCGACGGGGTCCTCTTTCTGGTCGCCCTCTACGCCACGAAGGCCACTTGCGAGCGACTTCTACGGTGGCGTCGTCACCGCTTTTATCCTTGGGAGGATCGCCAGGCCTGGCGGATCGGTCTTCGGGCAGACGGTCTGAAGTGGTGAGTCTGTTTTACCAAGTGTTGGCCAAAGCAGTCCCCACCCCGCCTCTCGAGGGCGGCCGCTCACGGACCAGGGTGTGACAACATGGCAACACAATCCCGCCGGATCGCCGTCGAACCCGCGGATTAGCAAGCCCCTGGCCGCGTAGCATCCCGGGGGATGAAATTTCAGCGCTTCGCCCCGGGCTTGAGGTTGGAGGTCTTCGCGGCGGCCTCGGCGGACTTCTGCTTCAATTTCTCGATCCTCTCCTCTTGCGCCTGGCGTGCCGGGGCGGCCGCGGGGTCCTTGCCGGGTCGTATTGCCCGCCGCACCCCGCGAGGCCAACGACGAAGAGGGTCAGGCAGGCCCATCGCATCGCGATCATGATCTGGTATGGCTCCATGGGAACGGGGACCGCACGCCCTCGGCCCCGGGCCGAGGGTCTCGAGCGGTCCCCCGGTCGGGGCAACTCGTTGTCGATCTGCGTGCGCGGCGAGGCTCAATACTGGTCGGCCGAGACGATCTCGCCGCCGTTGCGGGTGGCCAGCGACCACATGACCGCCGTGCGATTGACGCTGTTCTTGATGAAGCGGACGCTGCCGTCGCAGAGGAGGACGTTGGCGCCGCCGGGGTGATAGCTCTCCGGCCCGCAGAACGCCGAGTCGTCGGCGCCGCCGTCGGCGCCATCCCCCAGGATCGTGCAGGTCCCGAACGGGTACTGGCTGTCGTTGGGCACCTGGATGAAGTTCATCATCGAGTAGCCCTGCTCGCCCAGCGACCACATCGCCCCCTTCTCGGCGTTCAGGGCGGGGAAGGCCGTGGCGCTCTGGTAGGCCGTCGCGCAGTTTTGCAGCCCCGCCATAACCGCCGCCGCGTTTAGCCGTGCGTCGTCCACCAGGGCCGACGGGGTGGAATCGGGGACACTGTCGATCCCGACGCCTTTGCGCTTTGCCGCGATCATGCTGTAATCGTTCGAGCACCACTCGCCGAAGGCGATCGTATTCGACGTGCCGTCGATGACGTCGCGGATGTCGTACGACAGCCAGCAACCGAAAATCCCGGTGGTGCCATAAGCCTTGTTCGTTGACGTGGTCTCCGCCCCCTGGGTCAGGTCGTGGGTCGTCGTCCCCACGCTCCCCGCATAGTCGGTCGGCGTCACGTTCCCGCCGGTGTAGAGGCCAACGACCGCGCTGCCGGAGATCGGGTTCGACGGGCAGAGGAAGGCGTTGATCCGCGTGTGTGTGGCCGTAGCGTTCATCTGGTCGCCGGGCGTGAACGTGAAGCCGAACCCCGTATGCGTGAAGTTGCACGAGTTGTAGACGGCACTCTGCTCCAGGTAAGGGAGCATCAGGGCATGGGCGCTCCAGCCCACCCATGTCGAGAAGTCGTTCCCTGCGTAGACCTGGACCTTGGTGTGCCCCAGCGGGAACCCGCTGGTGGCGCGTCTGGTAGTTGTGGAGGGCCAGGCCGATCTGCTTGAGGTTGTTGACGCACTGAAGGCGGCGCGCGTGCCTCGCGGCCGACTGGACCGCGGGCAGCAACAATGCGATTAACACTGCGATAATGGCGATGACGACGAGCAACTCGATCAACGTGAAGGCGGAGCGACGACGTCGACTTTGCATGGAGTAACCCTTTCGTTCCGACGAGATGGGCCGATGCGGCCGCTCGGCGCAGACTCCGGCCTCTCCCCGAGGGAAAGGCTGGGCCGCCCCCAACGACGGACGCTCCGGCGAAGCTGAACAGGCTTTTAGAGAGGAGATCCGGACGGATTGTGAGCCGCACGAAAAGAACTGACGAACCCATTAAATAGATGAGCTGAACCGGAAAGTCAAGTAGCCACAGATAATTGGAAATGACGTTGGTCTCGATAGCAATTCTAGGCAGCATTTTCACGCATGTCCCAGTATTTCGATTCTCCCACGGGGCGAAAAGCTCCGCCCCTGAATCTCTGCGATCTTTTCGTGTTCGCGGGCCCGGCGGCGACTACCGTCCTGGTCATGACGAAGAACCCGGACGCCCTGCTCGCCTCGCCGACCGAGCTGCGCGATCTGGGCCTCTGTGAATTTAGAATCGACACCGACGGCGACGCTCGAGAGGACGCGTCGTTCCGCCTGGTCGTGATCGACCTGGTGGGCCAGCGCCAGCGCGTGGAGGTAGGTCGCGAGGAGGGGGAGCCGTCGCGAACCGGGACGGGTGGGCGCCGCCTTGGGCCAGGTGTCACGGATGAGGTCTTCGCACTCGAAGGCGGAGGTCGTGCGTTCCTCGGCGTTGCGGCCGACCCGTTCATTGCCAACGGCCCGGCCCTTCAAGCCTCCGTGAGCGGACTGGCGGCCGGCAAGGCTGACCCTTGCGACGTTAGCAGATAGAGACTACCGCCAGCCACTCGGCTGGGTTTTTTGTCGCGCCACAGGCGAAATAATGCTTGATTGTTATTGCGATCTGCAATAGCCTCCATTCGCACGGGCAATGACGCCCGGCGAAATAATTGAGCAACAAATAATGATAAAACTCAGAACCGAGGTTAAAGACGGCATCGGCTGGGCTCAACTGGTCCGTGCTCGCCCCGGCAAGCCCCGGCCCCGGCCCGAGCTGACCCGAGGCGCGACGGCAACATGCGGCAGCGCTCGTGTGCGGCCGGTCTGCTGCGAGCCGAAGCCGATTTCCGTAGGGTCAACGGTCCCCGCGAGATGCCGAGATTCCTCAAGGCTCTGGAGCCTTTCGTGCCCGCACAACCGGCTGGAAACAAGCGTGAAGTGCCGTGACAATGGCCCGAGGAACCGCCAGTGGTTCAACTCAACGTGGTAGCCAGACCAGAGAGCGTGCCGGCCTGTATAACTCAGGGGCGGGGGCTAATTCCGTGAGAGACCTAGGGTGCGATTGGAAGAACGATATTGAGCCGCTCCTGAAAAACATCCAGGAGAGCAATCCCGCGTTCAAACCGGACGATCTCAAAAAGTACTTTGAGGAGGGGTTTGGTGCTTCGGGCATCCACTTCTACAAGGTCGCCTACCAACGCCGAGACATCATCATGACGCAGGGGGTGCGCAGCGACTATGCAGCGATCCACCTCAGCGGACAGATCAAAGGCACTTCCAGCAAGCTCGGGGACCGGGAGCTACGGCCGCTCCCGAGTTGCTGGAATCGACCCGGCCCGCTCCATCGCGCCCTTGAGCAGTGGGTTCTCGACCGGACCGTCCGCGACTCGACCAAGTTTCATCGCTACTTTCAGCAGCGCACCGGCTTGCGTCGTCACTCGAGGCTGTCTCGAATGATTGCAGAATACCTCTTCTCGCTCGGAGTGGGTAAGAGGCGCCGTGAAACCGACTTGGACCGCCCCGACGCCCCCGGCAGCACCGAAGATCAGACGTTCGAGGACCAGTTTATACTCCCGAGTCCCGCATCAGGCAGACCCGTGACGGAACGATTCATAGGCGTAACCGCCGCGGTCTGGAACGAGCCGAGGTCCGCTACGCTCATCGCCGACGACGAGGAGGTCGTCCTGGTCCTGCTCAAACGCAAGGCGCTGCTCGAGATTATCGAAAAGGCTCCTGCCTTCTATCAAGGCAAGATCCGAGATCACCTGAACAACACCCTGCCGAATCGACTCGGTCAGAACCGGCTCTTCCGCGGCTTGGGTGATGCCGACCTGGAGGCGATCCGCGATCTGCTCCTCGGCTCGGTGCCGAGGGAACAAAGCTACTCACTCGTCGTGCGATATCCGAAGGAGCCCTGGAAGAGGCAACTGAAAAGGTCGGAACAGACTGACGATCTGATGGACATCTACAAGGCCGGCGACCCCGCGGACGCGCTCTATCTCATTCTGAGCGGGATGGTCCGCGTGACCCGCGGGACTCCGGACGAACCCATGAGTCTGAACCACCTGGTGAGCGGGGGTTACTTCGGTGAGTCCTGCCAGATGGAGGGGGCTGTTCGCGAGGCGACCGTGACGGCTGTCGGCCCAGTCAACCTCTTGAGGATCGATCGGAAGGTCGTTAGCGAACTGGCCAACAGGGACCGGTTCCCCGAGATTGCCGCCAGACTGGATAGTGCCCGGGAGCATGCTACGGAACGTGATGACGAATTGATGACGGGCCTACGATTGCCTACCGCGTATCCACCCGAAGAGATCGCGTTCAAGCTCGCCTCGACCCAGAACATCCTCCTGATCGATATGGACCGCTGCACGCGCTGCGACCAGTGCGTCCGCGGCTGCGCCGAGGCGCATGACGGCCTCCCCCGATTCCACCGAGCCAACCCCGAGTTCCGGTTCGGCAAGTGGGAGGTCGCCGCCGCCTGTTTGCATTGCAGTGAAGCTCCGTGCCAATGGGCGTGTCCGGTCGGCGCGATCACGTTACTCGACGACGGAGCCGTTCAAATTCACCGCAACCGCTGTATCGGCTGCACGGCGTGCGTGAAGGCTTGCCCCTATGACGTCATCACCATGGAAACGCCGCTTGTCCCAGAGGAGTCGGTCAGCATGATGCAACACAAGACCGAGCTGGCGACGAAGTGCGACCTCTGCCTGTCAAGCGACCGCGACCCTCCTTGCGTTGTCGCCTGCCCTTACGATGCCGCCCGGCGCGGCTCTCCGATCGAGCTGTTTCCCGGCATAAAGGGTTGGGCGACGGCATCCGAACGTGGCGCCAACTGAACCCCCCCGCGACGACACTCCCGAAGTGCCGAGTCCGATTCAGGTGGCCCATGGCGATCCATCAGAGCGGACGAGTCCCGAGCTCCCGTCGACGTTACCGAGTCGGCCCGACAACGGTGGAAACGCCGGCCACGCTCGACCCTCTCTCCCCATGGTCGATCGTCGCGTTCGCGGCGCTCACCATTTTATGGTTTGGGTTTCGCACGCTTCCTGAGCCCGCCCCCCGCTGGTTCCGGGAGTATTCACGTTTGTCTGCTTACGGGGCGGCGGGACTGATGTTGGTCCCGTACTTGCACATCCTCCGGCGCGGGTTCCGATACCGCTATTGGGGGAGGACAGCGACTTGGATGAGGTGCCACATCCTGGCGGCTTACCTCGGATTCGGTCTGGCGATCATCCACAGTCGGGCGCGCTCGAACAACGAACTTACCTTTACGATCCAGGTCGCGCTCTGGGCCGTGATCGTTTCAGGCGTGATCGGATTCTATGGACAGAAGCTGGTCTATCGCCTCATGTCATTGATAGTGGACAACGAGGTAGGCCTGGAGCGCCTGGGGCCTGAACGTGAACAACTGATCGAGCGAGCGGTGAAACTGCGCGCGACGCTACCGGTACTGGAGGCGGAAGACGTGCGCGACTGGCCGGGTCTGCGGGACCGGCTTGGAGTCCTGTCCGCCGCTTGGAGCGCTCAGCTCACTCCACCAGCCGTTACCAGACCGTCGCAGCCGGAACGCCAGGCGTCGAGTGAGCCAGATCCGCGGCAGGCTTTGCGGGACGCCGTCAATTCTGTCCAGAGGGCGCTGGCTCCGCAGAAGCGGCCCGACCCAGAAAAAGAGAAAGATACGATCCTGAACGCGGTCAATGGCTTGATGAGAGAACAGGGCTTCTTTGACCTGAACGATACTGTCGGTCTGACGCCTCCCCGCTGGCTGGAGGGCGTTCTCTCCACGAGTCCGGCCTCTCGGACCACCTTTGAGGCGACGCTGTCAAACCACTGGCTCTTGGGCGAGTTGCTGACGCGGGACGTGTTGGTCCCGGCCCTGGCGCACACCGAAGCAGTCGCGGGGTTCTTCGACCGTGTGCTGTCGGAGAGCCTGCGACCTGCGCTCGCCCCCTGGGGCTGGCTCTTCTCCGGTCGAGCCCATACCCCGATTCCCGAAAACCATTACCTTCGCGCTCATGAGATCTGCGGCACGGCCCAACGCGAAAAGCTTGAGGAGGTCTGGGGGCTCGTCGAGATCCGCCGCCAGATGGACATCGAAGCCTGGCTACACCGCCTCGGTCGCACCTGGCTCGTCATTCACGGCCCGGCGTCCTGGGCACTCCTCTTGCTTGTCTTGGTCCACGTCTGCCTGAGCGTGCGGTATGGTGGATACTGATCGGCCTGTGACAACGGGATGCAGCAGAAAGGCCCAACCCCGTGACTGTATCGACGAACCCGGTTGGTACCTTCGTGGAGCCCAGCGCAGAAGTCAAATCGGTGCGCCGTCTCGAAAGGTCTTCCGCAGCAAGTCATCGTCTTGCGGCGGGAATCGTTCCGCGGAGGAATTCCTCGATGTCGTGCCGCTGCGAAACAGCCCGGTCCGAGGCTCCCGGGCCCTGCAGAGACTGGTCGCCATTGTGATCAGCCATGGCATTCTGTGCAAGCGTCCCCAGCACCTCCCGAGACTACGGCGCCCTCGCTCCTGACCGGACCGTGGCATTTCACGCACGTCTTCTTGCCGGGCAGTAGGATGTCTGAGCTGACTCGCGATTCGGTGGAATTCTCGTGGCAATTCAGACAGTCGATCGCCCGGTGGGCCGAGTGGTCGAAACGAGCGTGTTCGAACCAGAGCCGCGGGATATTCGTTGGTGGGATCGCGGCTTCCTCGAGCGGTTTCGAGTCGATGAGCGGGACGAGCTTGTTCGACAATCTGTGGCACTCAGTGCAACCTCGCTTCCCGGACTGGAATAGGACCCTCAGTGCCGTCAACACCTTTTCCTCGACAGCCTGTTGAGCCGTCTGTACGTCGCGGTCCAAAGGCCGGTCCGGCAGCGACCGACGCGGGATTGGGCGACCCAGCAGCCGGGGGTTGGTCTCGACGGCCTGCGCAGCGTAGAGCGTCCGAAGCTCGTCGAGGACGCCCGGGGGCTGGACTCCGTGCCGGACCTCACGTTCGGGAAGCTTGGGATCGAAATGGAGCGGATGACAGTCGCGGCAATTCTTCGCGTACGAGACCGGAAGCATGTACGCGCCTGCGCGACCGATGGGCGAGGACCCTGCAAGGCCCGAGGTCGCGCCCGGCTCCTCACTGCCCAGGAGATGGCACGAGACGCACTGGAGTTGTACAGCGCTTTTCACATCTTGCCGCTGCTCCCAACCGTATCGGTTGGCGCGGCTTCGGGAAGCTGCTCGAACGTGAATGGCTTGCCCTCCGGCCCCGAAGTCAAGCCGTGCGCCAGATGCAGCTTGTGATTGAAGATGACCTGCCCCGGATCGCCCGTCAAACCTTGGCGGAGCCAGCGAAACTCGGGATGGTGGGCCGGGTTTCCATCGAATCGCGTGACCGAAGTCGCAATCGTCAGAGGACCGGCATCACCGTTTCGAGAAGGTGCCAAAGCGCGATGACACTGAATGCAGGAAGAGTCGTCCATCCGGACGAGTGACGTTTCACGCCCGCGGTGGTCGCTGTGGCATGATCCGCAAGCAGGGACGCCGGTGATCATTTGCGATTTGTGGTGAGGCCGCCTGTCGTGGCAGACCTGGCATTTCTGGTCGCTGACCTTCGATCGGGCAACCGGGCTGAACGGCAAGTGGCAAACCTCGCATCGGGACTCCCAGGCCGCATGAGACCGGATCAGTGGCCCGGGTGAGGCGAATCGGCCCCATCGAGAAAGTGCGGGGCCTCCGTTCCAGGCCGGTGCAATGACGAACAACACGAGGACCACGAGAGGCAAGGCGATCGACATCACCAAACGCCACCGAGCGATCCCGTCATATGGCCGATAAGAATCCGGACCAAGCCGTGCCCTCGTGTGCTGATTGCGTTCCCGTGCCATGGGTGTCCTGATCGATCGTTTGTCGGTTTCGAGCTGCGACGATTGACGGGTGCCCCTTGATCTCGGGCGTCGCTGCTCGAGGGAGATCGGTTGCGAGGAAGGATGATGATGATAATGCATCCAGCGACGCAGGGAAGCGCTCGCTGGGAACCCGGACCATTCGCCAGCGGGCGACGACCGCATCGCTCGAACGCTTCGGAGTATCCCCAACGCGGGAGCACATCAAGAAACGCCAGGCTGACATGCTGCTTCACTTCGGGCGGGTGGGGGCGTTCGGGCGACCCAGATGTGGATCACCCGCGACTCGCCCCCGCTGACGCAGCGATAGGAGAACGAGCACGCGATATTCCACACACGCTACCGGCGTGCCGAAACCTGACCAGTCCTCACAGAGTCGGCAGGTGCGATCCGGGCCGTGGGTCGTATCGCGGTTTCCGGCGTACGATCGTCTGGTCCGAGGTTATAATTTGAAACTTGCCGTTGCGGCAAACGCGAGCCGTTGCGTGCTCTAACCCAGACAGTCCCCCATTCCGCGATCACGCGAGGCGAGCGGAGCGTCGTTCGGGCTGTCGAGGTATATCATGTGCTGGATACGATGGGTCGGTGCCGGGATCGTCATCTCCTTGCTCGTCGTGCGCTGGGCGGCAAGCGGCCAGAACCACCCGGTCCCCGCCCCGGCAGCGATCGGGCCTGCCTCCCAATTCCAAGGCGCGGGATCCTGCTCCGCAGTCGCATGTCATGGCAGCATCGCCCCGATTGCATGGCCGGAGGCCCTTCGGAAAGAGCGTACGAAGCGCAACGAGCATACCACCTGGATTACCGCCGACCCTCACTCCGGGGCCTTCCAGACCCTGTTCAAGCCGGAATCAGAACAGATCGTCAAGAGCCTGGTGGGAGGGAATACAGGGGTTGTTCCGGCCGACCAGAACGAGCGATGCCTGGCCTGCCACACCACGCCGCGTCCCGCGCCCGAGTTGAAGAATACCGATTGGATGAATCAGGACGGGGTCGGCTGCGAATCGTGCCATGGCGCCGCCGCGACTTGGCTCGGACCACACACAACCGTGGGGTGGGAGCAGCTTGATCCTGGAATCAAGGACCGGGATTTTAAGCTCATCCCCACCAAGAATCTAGCTCGTCGGGTTGAAGTCTGCGCGGGATGCCATGTGGGCCGCCGTTCCGCCGACGGGCTGCTGGTCCAGGACGTCAATCATGAGCTGATCGCCGCGGGGCACCCACGTCTGAACTTCGAGTTTGCGGCCTATCAGGACAACTTGCCGTCGCACTGGGACGAAAAAGGCCGCAATTCCAGTCCCGACTTTCCCGCCAGAGCGTGGACTATCGGGCAGGTTGTCTCAGCAAAAGCCTCCCTCAACTTGCTTCGGGCGCGAGCCGACCAGACGCTGTCGGCCCACTGGCCTGAATTCTCCGAATACGACTGCTTCTCGTGTCACCACAACCTCGCCGATGAAGCCTGGAGGAGAAATGCTCGCGACAGCGTAGGTGACGCGGAACGGCCCCCTGGGGCTCTTGGTACTTCCCAATGACGCGCGCCTTGGCCGAAAGCCGGGTTGTCACCATGCCCAGCGGCGACAAGCGGGAGTTCGGGACACCCTATCAGGAACTCGTCAAGCTGATGAACCAGCCAATCCCAGACCAAGCTAAGATCGCGCCACACGTCGACGATTGTATCGCTCTGATCGATCGCGAGCTCAACAGACTGTCGACGACCGTCATCAACGGGCCGACGGTCGAACGCCTGATCTGCGGATTTGACTGCGATGATGCCTGGCAGTCTGTGGGGAGTTGGGACCACGCAACTCAACGGTATCTCGCGCTTGTCGCGTTGCGACAGACCTGGGAGCGGTTGGATCCTCACCAGCGCCAGGAACAGGAGCGTCTTGGGAACGAGCTGAAGGAGCTACTGCGAAAGCTCCGATTCAACGAAGCCCAGAATAGCCCAAGCGGGTTCGACCCGGCGCGAGTTGTCCCTGGACGCTGAGTGGAAGACCGATGCCACCGAGCCGAGACCGCGGTGAACATTCATGTCGAGAAAGGGCATCGGCGACGTGGTGATCCGATAATCTGTGTCGTCCTGTCCGGGTCTGAAGAGACTTCCGCCGACAGGGTCCTCAGCAACTTGTCGACTGCCTACATCTCTTCGTCGATATTGCAGCTGGGCCCAGGAGAAGTTGTTCGATGCATCGACACCGTCGAGGTATAGCAGTCGTTGTGCTGGGCTTGCTCACGCTTGCCAGTGGTCTGATGACATTCGGACAGCCCGGACCGGTCAGGCCGGCACGTGATGCTAACCCGAAAGATATTCCTCCCTCGCCTTACATCAGCAGGGCCGAGGATTGCATCAAGTGCCATTCACACCCGGAGGACTGGAAGCAAGAAGACGTGATCTGCCGCATGAACGAATCCCTGATCTGGTGGCGTGAAGACAAGCACCGCAAGGCATTCGAATCGTTCATCATTCCTCACTCGCGCGCTCAGGAGATTGGAACGCGACTCGGGATCGATGTCACCACTCATCGGGCTTGCCTCGCTTGTCACAGCGTCATGGATTGGACGACGGGTGATCCGAACGTTCCCGGTGCGAAGGATCCCATCCCGATGCCAGGATTTGATCGAGGGTCGAATGGTGTTAGCTGCGTTGCGTGCCATGGCGCGTTCAAAGAATGGGTGCTCGAACATCAGCTCTATCGAGACCCCTCCTGGAGGAAACTTGGCAGGCAGGATAAAGAACGCTTGAAGGGGATGCTCGACCTCTGGAATCCGGTGACACGAGCCGCCAAGTGCTTGTCGTGTCATGTCGGCAAGGCGGACGAGGACAAGGTACTAACCCACGCCATGTACGCGGCAGGACATCCACCCCTGCCAGGCATAGAGGTTTTCACCTTCAGCCAGGCGACGCCAAGGCATTGGGAGTATTCGGGTGAGAAGCTGGAGCGGCTTGGGAACATGAAGCCCGAGGTTCAGAAAGCGATCAAGAGGACTTTCGACCTGGAACGGCTTGAACATACGGAACTGGTCGCCGTCAGCGCGATCGTGCTGTTTCGGGAGTCGCTGACGTTGCTCGTGGCCCAGACGGATCTCAAGGGGAAAGCGAGCCCTTCATGGCCAGAGCTCTCGTCCTTTGATTGCTTGGCGTGTCACCATGATTTAAAGGCACCGGCATGGAGGCAGGCGCGTGCTGTCGATGGGACCCCTGGACGTCCGACATTGCCAAGCTGGCCGACCGCTCTTGTTCGGCTTGGCGTTGTAGCGGCGGATCCCAAGAGGCGCCGTTACGCCTCCAGGAGTTCGAATCGAAACTCCGCGACCTTCAGAAAGCAATCACTGCAAAACCATTCGGCGATAGGGTAATCACGGTCGCCGCCGCAAACGTCCTGATCGCGTGGGCCAATCCTATCATCGCCGATCTGAGCCGAGTGAAGATCGACCGACCAAGGGCACACGAGCTTCTCGATCGGACTATTGAGGAGGCGCAGTGGAGGAAGCCCGATTTTGATACGGCCCGCCAGCTCTACTGGGCGTACAGGGCCATCTACGAGGAACTCGAGCCCAAGCCGGATCCCCAGGCCCCGGTGCCCGCGCTCCTCTCCGGCATAGACGCAGAGTTCTCTTTCGGACTTCCCTCGGCCGTCCTGCGAGAGCCGATTGATAAGTCCATCGCGAGCCGGTTAAAGGCCGGCGCTGACTACGACCCCAATAAGTTCATGGCCCGCTTTTTGAAGCTGCCCAATCAGGCACACTCGAAGTAACGAGTCGGACGAGCCCCGCGCCCGCCTCGACATCGGTTCCGACCGAATCGCGGATGAGAGTCTCGAGGAGAGCTCACCCGTCTCATCTGGCTGCGCCGACTCCAACCGAGGGCGGGGCCAAACCGCGAGGGAGTCCAAAATCCCGCGGGTCGTCGCTCACCTTCCAGATCCGACCGTTGTGCCAGTACATCTTGCGTTGCTCCTCGGCGTTGAGCGGTCGAGCCCCCACGCGGCCAAAGACGCCGATCTGATTGCCCGACTCATCGACGGCGCGGTCGCGGTCGACCCCTTCCGAAATCGCCACGGCATGTCCTCCGAGCGGCAGCTTGTAACTCGCGATGAGCTGGGGCGTGGGACGTGGGCTATACCCGTCGTTGCCCGGCGTTTCGGGCGACGTGAGCTGAACCACCCGCAACCCGTTCCGCCCGTCGGCCAGGTAGGCAAACTCGCTCACATAAGTGATCCCGAGCTTGACGTCGTTGCAGTCGTTGATGATACCGCTGGCGTTATAGACCTGGTCGACTCTCGGCTGGGCGGGCTTCTCGATGTCGAGGATCACGAGCCCAGCGGCCCCGGCCGCCACATACGCATACGTCCGTGCCAGGTAGATGCCTCGGGCATCTTGCATTGGCAGCGCCGAAACCGGGTGAGGATGGCGCAGGTCGGTGATGTCCATGACCTTGATTCCCTCGGCATCACAGGCAAACGCGTAACGAAATTGAGCCTGGATCGCGCGCGGGTGCTTCAGGAACGGCTCGCCCACGACCGCCGTCACGCTCGGCTGCTTGGGGTCCTCGAGCGCCACCACGACCAAGCCGGCGTCGCACGCGATGTACGCATAAGTCCCGATGGTCGTGATTGCCCGCGCCCCTTTAAGGATGCCCCCTGGGTTGTAGGTCAGCTCGCGTCCCAGAAAGTTGTTGAGCGGGTTGCCGTCGAGCAGCGTTCCGGCAGGAACCAGGATCAGCCCTTCCTCCCGGTCGGTCACGTAGATGTACCCAAACAGCGGGTGGACCGGCTGTTCACGGTTGTCGGCCCGGTGGGTGCGCGTTGGGTCCGGGGCGATCGTGGTCGGAGCGGCAACCGCCGTGGCATACGATGTCCGTAGGAATAATCGTTGACCCAGGGGAGACACCGGCGCAGTCACGATGCGGTCCGAGAACCCCTTGTGGTCAATGAACGCGATGTCGAAAGCCCTGAACCCGCCTTCGCCGCAAGCGGCGTAGAGGTACTCGCCGCGGGCCTGGATTGACAGGATCTCCGGCCGCGACGCGTTGCTGGCTGACGTCATGCCCGAGATGCTTGTGCGCGTGTTTCAGGTCCCCTTTCCGCTCGACGTGCGCGCGGTAGCGGTCCGGATACGCGAGCTGATGGAGCGAGCTGCCGATCACGGACTGGGGCTCGTCGCGCTCGGTCACGACCACGGCCGCCAGCCCGTGGTCGCCCGCCGCGACCCAGCAATAGCGACCGATGAAGTTGACGAAGTTCGTCCCCTGCATCAGGAGCTGGGCCATGACGGCGTTGTTGTCGTCATTGCGGGAGAGATGACAGTCCGTGCACGACTTGGTATCGCCGCGGCCCGGCAAGTAGGCGCCGGGATTTGGAGCGCGGCCATGGTCCGGTAGGTCGCGTTCTCGCACCAAGGGCGGTCCGCCTCGAACCGTGTGCGGCACGTTAGTGCTGAACGCGATCCCCGACATCCCCTCGGCCGAGATCGTCTGTTGCTGGACGTAGATCGACTCGCGGTTGGCATTGTACGATCCGACGTGGACGGCACACGACGACCGCGCCGGCCCGATGCGGTTGCCGGTCACATCGCCGTCGCGGGCCAGCATGAACACGTCGTCGCGGAGTGTCTGGAAATTGTACGATGCATAGTTGCGCGTCACGTCTCCGTCGTTGTGAAGCTGGGGCATCTTCTTGTTGGCGCGCTGGGGCAGATGGCAGCCGAAGCAGCTCGGGTTCCAGGCCGAGTGGCAGGCAATACAACTCATCTTGGCGTTGGCGTGCGCACAGGCAGCTTCGTTGCCGCCGGGCACGTCGCCCCAGACGATCTGATCTCCATCGAAGCGGACGGTCTTGGCCAGTCGTGCCTTCTCGTTGTAGTGCTTCGACCTCGGGATCGATCACATCGGCGACCTGGGTGATGTCCCACGCCAGGTCGCTCTCGACCATCGAACGCTGAATGATCGTGTCTCCCCGCTTCTCGAAGCGCCGTTGCATGAACGGCGTTCTGAGGGCGGAAAGGTCACGGCCAGGCTTGCGGTTGCCCGACTCGGCCGCCGAAGTATCAGAGGCCGGGCCGGAAGTCACAAGCGGCGCTCGCTTTGCCGGTGAGCCGTGGCAGTCGACGCACTGGATCTCGATGGCGGCGCGGCACCTCGCCGTAAAGCTTGGTGTTGCCGTGCGCGTCCTGGATGAAGTGACAATCGATGCAGTGCATTCCCTTCTCGAGATGGATGTCGAGCTGATGCACCGGCACCCCATCGCGCCGCGATAGAGCCCGGTCGAAGGCCGCCTGTTGCTCGGCTGCGGCATTGCGGACCCGATACCGCTCTTTGAGCTCGACCGGCATCTGCACCGCCGCCATCATGGCTGCGGTCGAGGCGTCGGCGACTGCTTCCCCGCGGTGGTCGAGCAGGTTTCCATGCCTGTCTTTCTTGAAGACCGCGCGAAAGACCCAGCCATGCCCGTGGTAGTCGGCAAACTGGGTGTGCCGCGCCTGGGGGTTAAGGTCGGCGACCCGCTCCAGAAAAGTGGGGTCCGACCAGTTGCCCCGAGCGGCCGTCTCATCCGGGTTCGACAGCATCGACTGCGTGAATTGCTCGGCCGTGGGATCCTTCTGCTCCCTGGGATACATCAGTTCGCCGTCGGTTTCCTCATCCCACCACATGTAGCCCGTGTAAGAATTGAGCACATTTGTGCCGGGATGGACATGGCAGACGATGCACTGGCTGGTGGGAATGCCCACGGTGAATTGGTGCGTAATCGGATGCCCAGGCTCGCCGCGCGGGATAGTGGGGTCGCCTTGGAAGCTGGTGCCGTCGTGGCCAAAGACGGCGTAGGGCCCGGAGTTCACCTTGGAGCGGTCGTTGGCGTAGATCATGTGGCAGGCCGTGCAGCCGCTGGATCGATAGTCGCCGGGATGATCGTTGGTCCCCAGAAAGTTGAGGGTCGGGTCGAAGAGGCGAGTCTTTTGCAGGCTGATGAGGACGGGGTCGGTGCGATTGCGCGTGCCCAGCCCGCGGTCGCTCAAGCCCGCCTTGGGCTTGCCCGGATCCTCGAAGGGGTCCGGCAGTCCGAGTTCCTGGGGCTCGCGCCGGCCGCGCTCGAAGATCCGCAGAACATTGCCCGGCTGAGAGGCTTCGTAACGCGGCAAGGGATCCAGCATCGGCACCACTCCCTTCGTGGCCGTCTCGAGGAGGGTCGGCGGCGGTACCGTCTGCAGCCGCTGCGGCGCCCCGTTCATGCTGTAACTCTCGCCGAAGTGCGCCCACTTCATCGGGAATGAGCCGTTATTGTAGAGCGCCGATCCCCAGAGCATCGAGCCGTGCGTCATCATGCTCTTCCGGACCCGGAGGACCTGGTCACCGTGGCACCCCATCGTGCCACAGCTCAGGTGTGCGATCCGCAGATCGCCTGGGTTTACGAACCGGATGAATTCGGGCGACTCGTGGTTCAACAGGGTGTACGACCGCACGGGATTGCCCGAGCTTTTCCAGACCTCGGGAAACCGCGGGCACACGTGCGCCAGCCGTTGGTCGTCAGTTTGCGGGTTGCCGCCGTGGCAATCGACGCAACCGAGCCGGACGGTTTCGGGCTTACCGTGCGGGTCATGCTGTCCCCGATGGCACGAAAGGCAGCTCGCGCTTTTGGCGGCGGCCGCGGCAGCGCTCTGCCTTGATAGGTCGATCCTCTGTGGCAGGTCCGGGACCGCGACGGGGACAACGGAAGCCGCCCCGGCCCTGGTCTCGCCAGCCCGTTCAGGCCGCCGCAAGGGAACAGGCGGTGTTTGGGCCCTCGCAGCTTGCCGATCCTGGCGATCGGGCAGGCCAAAGAATAGGCATCCCATCGTCAGGATCACGAGCGCAAGCGCGGGTCCCGCTCGGAGCTTCGGCGAGGAGTCGGGCCGTAGCCGTGGCATCGGCTGCCAACCTCCGTGTCAACAGGGCGCCGTCCTCTGGAGCGCGCAGTGATCGATCAGAAGCGGCCAAAACGTAACCGCGATACCGACATGGGTCAAGGTTGATCGAATGGGCCGGGTGCCGCCGTCAGACGCCGCAACGATCGCCGCAATAGCCGAACTTCTAGAATGTCAGCACCATGTTGATGAACCCCGCGGTCATGGCGCCGACCTGGCTGCTGAAGTTGTCGTAAATCTGGCGAAACCCCTCGCCGGGGATCAGCATCTGGACGCCCCCGATGAACCGGACGTTCTCGCTCAGGAGCGGCCGGTACTCGAGGCCCCAGCCCAGGTCGACGCCGACGAACCGGTCAACGTGTCCCTGGAAGAGGAACTGCTCGAGCACGGCAGTCTTGTCGAACCAGATCAGGTTGAAGTTGTTGATCATCTTGAGCTTGGGCGTCAGCTCGAAGTCCACGCCGATTGTCGGCAGGATCAACCCAGGGTTAACGAAGTTGGCCTGGCCCTGGATCTTGCTCGAGCGCAGGTCCGGCACCAGACTCAAACGCTGCGTCAGGTTCACCCCCAACAGCGGGATTTGCTGCCGGTTCCAGTAGCTGAAACCACCCCCCGCGAAATTGGGATTATCGAGGATCGTATCGAAACCGTTGGCGTGCGTGTCGTTGATGTTGTGGTCGCCCGACGACCAGAAAAACGACATGCGGAAGCGCGCCCAGTCGCGGTCGTACGAGCCTTCGATGGCGAACATCTGCGCGTTGATCGTCTGAGCCCGGTTGGCCAGCGGGTTCATGCTGTCGTGACCGAATGCCCAGTAAAATTGGTGAGTGATATTGAATCGGTCGAAGTGTCCGTCGCCGGCCCAGCCAAGATAGCCGACGTTGACCGTGTGGGGCTGAAAGTTCCCCACGGGGTCGGGTCGCACCAGAAACCGATTGCTGTCGAACTTGAACGACGCCGGGTCGTTGTCGTAGGTCAGGCTGACTTGCGACGTGTAGCCAGGGAAAATGAAATCCTGGCGATAGTAGTTGGCGAAAAAGAGGTTCTGACCGCGGTCGTTGAACGTGTTGAGGGCCGTGTTGGTGTCCTTCTCCCACTGGCGGAAATAGGCCAGGTTGTACTGGTCGCGATTGGAAAACAAACTGCCGAAAATCCGGACAGCCCGGTTGGTGTCCGCGAACAAGAAACCGCGAAAGTCGCTGATAAACGGCTGAGTTCCGAGGCGAATCGACACGATGTCGTAGTCAGGTCCTACATCGGCCAGCTTCTTCTCAAGGAATGCCTCCTGAAGCACCAGAATGCCCGCGTTCGCGTGGCTCCCTGTAGCACGTTGGGGCTTGTCTGCGCCAGCTCGCTAAATGAGAAGTTGCTGACGCCGAGGGTCGGTACCAGCTTGATCCGCCAGTCGACCGGCTTGAACGCGGCGTCGCCATGAAAGAGGTCAAACGCGATCGAGAAAAAGTCGAACGTGACGAAGCTGTTGGGTCGCCCGAAGAAATTCGCCTGGAAGGGACGTTCGGTGCTCTCGAAGGGGGTGGTCTGGGTCGGGACCTGTCGCCCCTCGAAATCCGTATTCGCCGTCCCCGTGACGACCAGAAACGTGTGCTGCCCGAAAATCGGATAATCCCCCTTCAAGACGTTTTGATTGAACGTGTCGAACCATCGGCCGGGCATATACGGATAATCATCCGTGATTGGATGCCCCTTTCCGTAGCGGTCCCACTCGGGAAAGCCGATCCGCCAGCGGTCCTCGATCGGGACGAAGTGCGGCTGACTGCTGGTCTTCGGTGGGCAACACGCCCGACGGGCCCGTGAATCCTGGCGGCGGGTTCGAGGGAAGCTCAAAGATCGCCTCGGGCGGGAGGATCGACTCGGGGGAGAGTGGCGCGGCCGGCGCGTCGATCGGCCGACTCAGGACACCGCGACGAGGAATCGCCGTGGGGGTTGAACGCTCAGGCGAAGAGCCGGGTACCGTGGCCCCGCCAAGCCCGGCTGATTCCGTGGCGGTGGGAGCTCGAACGCGAGGTTCCGTCGCCGACTGGGCGGGCGAAGGTGGCAAAGCTGGCAGGGGAAGATTCGACCCGTCCTGGGCGCGCGCAGCCCGCTGGCCCCGGCGGCCAAGCCGACGACCACTTGCAAAACCCACCCTCGTGCCAGTGCCGGCCCAGACTTCTCCATCCAGACGGACCCCTGCCGCGCGCCCTGGATTTGAAACCATCGTCAGGCACAATCATCACGTCATCCACTCCGAGCGCGCTACGTTCCCTGGTGCTGCGCGGAGAAATCCCAACAGTTTTGCGAAAAAGTGAATCTTTATCACAGCTATCAATCGGTTCGGGAAATTCCGATCTTGAGGATTACAGCGACTGTTGCGCGTGCAGTGACTTTCACGATGACATCGATTATTCCGAAAAACGCTCGATCCAGGAGAATGAGCAACCGAATTAAGAAGTTGGAAGCGCGCGGCGGCGTCTTGCCCTTGGAAGTAGAAGGAACGAAACCCGATGCGGCGGTTCGATTTCCGAATACACTACCCACGGCATGCGAAGCGCCGTGCCGCCGTTCCTTCGATCGAGGCACTCGAGGCCCGTGAGCTGTTGAACGCCCGGGCGGCCGGCGCTTCGTCTGCCGTGAAGAGCCAAAACGTCTCGGTGGTCCAGGCCCCGCACAGCGACAACAGCTCCAGTGCGCATACGCTGGGGGTCGATGGGTACGATCCCTCCAATGTCAGCGACTTGATCACGCCTTCGGAAGTCAAGATCCTGCTCGAGCGCGCCGCCGCGGCCTCATCCACCCAAGGCGCCATCATCGCGGTCGTCGACCGCAGCGGTAACATCCTTGGCGTTCGGATCGAGAACGGCGTGTCGCCGCTCGTCACGGGCAATCTCACGAACAAGGTCTTCGCGATCGACGGAGCCGTTTCCCTGGCTCGCACCGGCGCGTTCTTCGCCAATGACCAGGCGCCGCTCACCTCCCGTACGGTCCAGGACATCAGTCAATCGACGATCACCCAGCGCGAGGTTGACTCCACCCCGGACGTCCCCGATCCCAATGGCGATTCCACGTTGTACGGGCCCGGGTTCGTTGCCCCCGTCGGCCTCAAGGGGCACTTCCCACCGGGCGTCATGTTCACGCCCCAGGTCGACCTGTTTGGCATCGAGGACACAAACCGCGACAGCCTTGTGAATGGCACGCGGTTCAACGTGCCCACGCAATACATCGCGGATCGGCGCAGAATTTCCTCACGACCGCTCCCGAGTCCTACGGGCAGATCACCGGTTTACTGCCCACGGCTCAAGCACGCGGAATCGCCACCCTGCCGGGCGGGGTTCCCCTTTTCAAGAACGGCGTGTTGGTCGGCGGGATTGGTGTGTTCTTTCCCGGTACCACCGGCTTTGCGACCGAGGAAAACTCGAAGCTGAACACACCAGCCTTGTACGACCCCAAGATGACTGACCTGTCGGAGGAAGGCGAGTACATGGCGTTCGTCGCAGCCGGAGGGAGCAGGATGGCCGGAATCCCTATCGGCACGGTGAACGGTGCGCCGGCCCTCCCCGGATTCACCGAACCGTTCGGCCGCATTGACTTGGTCGGGATCACGCTGGACCTCTTCGGTGGTCATGGGCTGCAAGGAATCAAGAACCTCTTGAGCTTCGGTCGCACACTGGGAGCCGGCAGTGCTACCGACGGCACGGATCAGCCAGTCGACTCAACAGGAGATTTGTATCTGTCGGGCCAGCCCGTCCCCTACGGCTGGCTCGTGACTCCCCACGATGCCACCGACGGCAGCGGCCTGACCGCGGCCGATGTCGAGGCGATCGTCGCACGCGGGATCGCCGAGGCCAACCAGGTTCGCTCGGCGATTCGTCTGCCGCTCAACAGCACGGCCAAGATGGTCTTCGCCGTCAGCGACAAGAGTGGCAATATCCTCGGCCTTTACCGCATGCCCGATGCCACAACCTTCTCGGTGGGCGTCGCTGTCGCCAAAGCGCGCAACGTCGCGTATTACGACAACCCCAGCCAGCTTCAGCCGATCGACCAAGTAACAGGTGTGCCGGCCGGTACTTCGTTCACGAACCGTACGTTCCGTTACCTGGCGCTGCCGTACTTCCCCGAGGGGATCAATATCAACCCGCCAGGCCCGTTCTCGATTCTTAACGATGGAGGTGTGAACAGGAATGGAACGACGAAGGGGGCGCCCCTCCCTGCATCGGCATTCCAGAGCGTTCAGGGCCATGATGCCTTCAATCCCAACACCAACTTCCGCGACCCATTTAACACGGACAACCAGAATGGAATCGTCTTCTTTCCGGGCAGCGCGGCGCTGTACAAGCAGTTAAACGGCAGTAGTACCCGCCAGCTCGTCGGGGGCCTGGGCGTCAGCGGCGACGGCGTTGACCAGGATGACGTCGTTACCTACGAGGCGTCGCTCGATTATAACCCGCCATACACCATCCCCCGCGCCGACATGGTGAAGGTCCGCGGCGTTCGGCTGCCGTACGACAAGTTCAACCGTCAGCCGCACATTCCATTGAATGGCCCCAAATTGCCGATCATCAAGATCAAGCCCCCCTTGCCGCCACCGCGCAAGAAGAGAAGTTGAGCCGGTACGGGTCGACAGGAACCGATCACCAGCAATGATCGCGGAGGAGAGGCGATGCGAAATCCGTTGCTCGCGGCCGCTTGGACGAGCCTGGTGCTGGCCGCTGCCGGGGCGGCACGCGCCGACGACCCGCAACCGCACCATCACCTCGATCTTCACCGTCACAAGGACGAAGGGACACCGCCTCCCGGCAAACCGCGGTTGATCCCGCACAGCGACCGCCGCGCCGGCAACCCGCGTGATTTGGCCGGGCACCTCGAGCCATCGGTCACCGCCGGTGGGATCGGCTCGTACGTCGGTGGGGGCGTTTGCCTCGGCGCCGGCGATCCGCGCCGCCGCGACGAGGGAACCTGGGGCTGGGACGAGACCGGCTCGCACCGCTTTCGCCGCCGAGGCATCCTGGGCTGGTCGCATGGCCGGCGATATCAGGGAGGCACAGGCGCGTACGCCACAGTCGGCCCCCAGTTGCCCGACCCCATTTTTGGCGCGACCAGCACGATCAACAGCCTGCATCGCGGAAGAAGCAGAGAATGACCCGCTTCATTCAGTGAGCGGTCGGCCGAGTGACACTGGGTATCCTTACCTATCGGGTGCTCATTGAATCCATTCGGACGCCACGGGGCAGAAGACACCGCATCGTCATCTACCTTGGCAATCTGAGCCGCGGCGAGAAGAGCGGCTGGGCTCAACTGGGCCGTGCTCTCTCCGGCAAGCACCGGCCCCGCCCCGAGCTTTCGCTCTTCGATCCGCCGCATTATGACGAGACCCATGACGACGAGACGGTTCTGGTCAAGCTCAAGGAGATCCACCCCGAACGGCTCCGTCAGGGCGGGATGGCCGCTGCGGTTTCCGGAGGGATCGCCCTTCGCAGTACGGCGCCAGGGCCGCCTGGCGGAGCGGGCCGCTCAGCACGCGATCGGATCGGAGAGCTTCCACGACTTCGGCCGGGTCGGTCTTGTGCTGCCATAACGACTCGACCACCCGTTCCGCCTCGGGTCGCAGGGCCTCGGCGTCACGGCGGGCGTGGTAGCGCGTTTTCAGGGGCGCTGTGTCCCAAAGGCGAACGGTGTTGTCTCCGGAGCCGGAGGCCAGCGTCGCGCCGTCGGGGCTGAAGGCCAGCGACCAGACGTAGCTGGTGTGGCCCGGGAGCTGCGCCACCTCCTCGCCTCGCGCAGGTCCCAGAGCCAGACGGCGCCGTCGCGGCCGGCCGATGCCAGGCGCTTGCCGTCGGGGTGAAACGCCACCGCGAAGACCTCGTCGGTGTGCCCGCGAAGCACTCGGCACGAGCTGCCATCGAGCTCCCAGAGGCGGACCGTGCGGTCCAGCCCGCAGGAGGCGAGCCGACGACCGTCGGGGCTGAAGGCAACTGACATGACTCGTTTCTCGTGGCCCCGGAATAGGGCTGCCGTCTCATGCGTGCGCGCATCCAGGAGGAGCAAGGTCTTCCCATCCGCAGCGAGGGTCGCCAGCCAGCGGCCGTCGAGGCTGTAAGCCAGGGCCCAGCCTTCGGCCGAGAACAAGCACTCGCCGGACCGAATGTCGCAGACGAGCAGGCGGCGAACCTCGTTGTGCGGGTCGAACGCGGTCACGGCCACTCGGTTTCCGTCCGGACTGACGGTCAGAAAGCTGATGACCCCGTCGGTAACGTTGACTTCCTTGCGGACGCGTGCCGTCATCGTGTCCCAGATGCGCAGGCGGCCATCCGCGTAGCTCCCGCTCGCCAGCCACAATCCGTCAGGGGTGTAGGCCAAGCTCGTCACGACACCGGGGTGTGGCAAGGGTGCGCACGGCTCGCCGGTCGCGGCATCCCACAAGCGTACCTTATTGTCCCAGCCCCCAGAGGCGATCCAGCGGCCATCCGGGCTGAAGGCCACCGGGTAGACGTAGCTGGTGTGGCCGCGAAGTACCGGCAGCGTCGCCGAGGGGTCTACGTCCCAGACCCGGACCGTCTCGTCTCCCGGCGTACGGAGCATCGATGTACGGCTGACTGAGGCCAGCCGGCGGCTGTCCGGGGAGAATGCCACCCCGGTCACATTTCCGGTGTGGCCGTGCAGGACCGCCACGTCCTGCCGACCCCTGGCCTGCCAGACCCGGACGGTGCGATCGGTGCCCGCCGAGGCGACCCATCGCCCGTCCGGGCTGTACACCGCTGCGGTGACTTCGCCGAAATGGCGGTCGTAAGCGGGTTCGACCTCCCGGCCGGTCCTGGCGTCCCACTGGCGCACCGTCCCGTCCGATGAGGTCGTGACGAGGCGCGTGCCGTCCGGGCTGAACGCGATGCCGAGGACCTTGCTCGCGTGCCCCCGACACGTGGCCAGCAGCGCACCGGTGGCCGGGTCCCACACACGCGCCGTCTGGTCTTCGCCCGCCGAGGCGAGTCGGGTGCCATCCGGGCTAAAGGCGAATGACCAGATGTTTTCGCGGTGACCTTCACAGTCGACGGTCCGCTCGCCGGTAGTCGCGTCGCCCAGCCTGATCCGCGACCAGCCGCTTTCGTTCTTCGGCCACGCCAGCCGGGTGCCGTCCGGGCTGATGGCGACCCTGGGCTGGGTGCCTCCGCGAGGTTCCACGCGACCGATGCGCCGGCCAGCCTCGTCGAAGAGGTCAAAGCCTCCGGCGACCCACACGGCGACCCGAAGCCCCAGGCGCGTGACAGCGGCGGTGACGGCCTGCGGGGCTGGCGGGCGGAGCGGCACTGTCACGTCTCCTCCGCCCTCCAGATCCGTGAGCCGCAGGCCGTCATTGCTCAAGATCCCGACCCTGAGTCGGTCCGGACCGGGGATCAGGATTCCGCTCCCGCCCGCGGGAAATGGGATCACTGCGTCGCTGTCGTCGAGCCGGCTGCGCAAGTGCTTCCATTCCCAATCCCGCAGGTCGTCCGGAGCCGCGTCGAGCTGCCGCGCCGCATCGGCCACGTTGTGGGCCGCTACGCGCCGCGACCGCGGCTGCCAGGCGGGCGCGGTACGACTCGAACATCGCCTCGCGCTTCTCGCCGATCGCCTGCTGGGCGTGGGCGTTCGCGAGGTCTCGTTGCTCGTCTGCCTCCAGCCATTTCCAGGTCACTCCCGCCAGGCCGCCGAACAACGAGGCCGTCAGGAGGCCGAGCAACAGCGCGACCAGCGGCCGTCGCCGGCACGCGCGGGCCATCCGTGCGCCCCCCCACCGGCCGCGCCGCGACTTGCTTCCCCTCGCGGAACCGCTGCAGGTCCTCGGCCAGCGCCAGGGCGCTGGGATAGCGGCGGGTAGGCTCCTTCTCTAGGCAGTGCAGGGTGATGGCCTCCAGGTCGCGCGGCAAGCGGGGCTGCAAGCGGCGCGGCCGCACCGGCTCGTCGGACGTCAATGCGCGGAGCACCGCCAGGGTGCTGTCTCCCTGGAACGGCAGTTGTCCGGTGAGCAGTTGATAAAGGACCACTCCCAGGGCGTAGATGTCCGCCGCAGGCCCCACCAGGGCGCGCGTGCTGTCGGCCTGCTCGGGAGCCATGTATCCCGGTGTGCCAACCAGGAGACCGCTCTGCGTCAGGGTCAGGCCGCCCTCGGTTGGCCGGGCAAGTCCGAAGTCGGTGATCTTCGGCAGCAGGCAGTATGCTGGATCAGCAGTGAATCCAGATCGGCTCGACACGCTTCGATCGTTGTTTCCTTCGCCGGCATTCTGCTGCAAGAGGATGTTAGCCGGCTTCAGGTCGCGGTGGACGACCCCTTTGCAGTGGGCCACGTGGATGGCACGAGCGAGCGTCTCGAGGAGCGCGGCCGCGTCGCCCGGTGGCCAGGGTTTGCCGTCCAGCCTGTCCGCCAGGCTGCCGCCCTCGACCCACTCCAGGGCCAGGAAGGGCCGGCCGTGGTAGCTGCCGACCTCGTAAACCTGCACGATGTTCGGGTGCTGCACCCGTGCCGCCAGCTCCGCCTCGAGCCGGAACCGGAGCTCCTGGGCGGGCGAAGCAAACTCGCCCGCCAGCACCATCTTGAGCGCAGCCAGCCGATCGAGGCCCCGGTGCAGCGCCTTGTAGACCACCCCCATGCCGCCGCGACCGACCTCGGCCACGATGTCGTACTCGCCGAACTGCTTGGGGGTCGAGAGGATGACCGGATCGGTTTCTGGACCGGCTGGCTGCGCGGCCGCCCGGGCCGCTTCCACCTGGCGCAAGGCGCGAATTGCTGAGCGGCGCTCGGTCGGGCTCGTCAGAGCCCGTCCCCGGCGGGCATCGCTCTGCTGGAGCCGCGCCAGCAGAGGGTCGGCGGCTGCCAGTTGATCGATGCCGTGGCAACACTCGGGACAGTCGTCGAGGTGGGCAGAGACGCGGGTCAGCTCGGCGTCCGCGAGCCGGCCAAGAGACAGCGCACGCAGCTCGTCGGGCGTCGGGTGGGTCAACGCGTCCTCCGACATAGCGAGCCTGAAAAATTGCGACTATCCTCATTCAGTCGATGAGGCCCTGCGCCTCCCGGCGGATGCGCTGCAGGACACGCGACTTGGCACGGTATACGGCGGCCACCGACATCCCCAGCTCCTCCGCCACCTCGGCGCCGACGGCGCCGTCGAGGGCCAATCGCCGGAAGGCGCGCAGCGTGGCTGGCTCGAACGCCGCTTCTACCGCATCCAGCAGGCAGGCCACCACGCAGCGGTCGTACTCCTCATCCCACTCCCGGTTCAGATCGCTGTCGGGGTCGGCGATCAGTTCCAGAGCGGCCGCGGCGTCCTTGCCGCCCCCGGCCTGCGTGCTCGCGCCGGTCGTCCGCCAGTAATCGGTCGCACGGTTGCAAACGATGGTGCGCAGCCACGAGCGGAACGCGCCCGGCGGCCAGAGTGCTCGAAGTTGGGGAGATGCTTGACCACGCTCAGGAGGACGTCCTGGCTCAGGTCCTCCAGATCGACCGGCGGCACGCCCTGGCGAGTAAGCCAGGCCACGATCAGGGGGCGGTACAGGTCCGTTAGATCCTTCCAGGCATCCGCTTGGCCGGCCTGAGCGCGGAACAACAAGCTATGCCTGGTTTCATGCATGATATCGATCTGTTTACCTACTTGGTGGAGGTTCCGGGAGAATGAAAAACTTTTTTGTGCGTTTTCGACCAACTACTGTCAAGTATTCCGCGACCAATCGTTTCTTAATAAGTCGGCGAGGCGCGAAGATGGCTAAGAGAACCATTATGTAGCGATTCTCTAGACCCAGCAAGATACGGGCCACCGTCGCCGTTATCGCGGATCGTGCCGATCAGGCGAAGTAATGTATCTGGAGGAAATGGGAAAAAACGGGACGAACGCGCGGCAGGTACCGATGGCGCATCGCCGTATTGGCCGTGTCACGCGCTCTGCTGGTCGCCCCGGCGCGGGCCGAACCCTCGCTGTACGCGGCCCACTCCCGAACGATCGCCAAGCTCTCCTCGTCCGTTCCTGGCCGTGCCACGACAGGTGAACACACGTAGAGGAAACTCCACGATCTTCCATCTAAGGAGCATTCTATGTTTGCATCTTCGTTTTTCATACGCGAGACTTTTTTCGACCGCCCGGCGAGATCTCGAGCACGTCGACGTTCCTCCCGGCCCTCGATGGAACGCATGGAAGATCGCTGCCTGCTGGCGGCCATCTTCGTCACCTCGTTGGCCGACGGCGCGGGCGACCCCGCCCTCGTGACACCCACGGCGGGAGGATTCAATGCCCCCAGCCTGCGGGCCGCCATCTCCTTCCACAACATCACGCCGTCCGCCAACGTCATTGACCTGATGACTCCGGGCGTGTACCAGATCAGCCGCCCGAACGTGGGGGGGGTGGGCGAGGACCAGAACCAGACCGGCGACTTCGACATCCTCGCCTCCGGCGGCGACCTGATGATCGCCAATGCGAGCGGAGGTGCCGTCACCGTCAGCGGCGGCGGCCTGGACCGCGTCTTCGACATCAACCCCAATTTCCAGTTCGACATCAACAACCCGACACCGAAGTTCACCGTGACCCTGCAGGACTTCACCATCACCGATGGGTTCGCGTCCTCCCCCGCGTTCACCGACGGAAACGGTGCCTTGGGTTCGGGCAACAATCCCACCGATGTCAGCGGCGGCGCCATCCGCGACAGCTTCAACGCCAGCCTGACCCTGCAGAACATGGTCGTCTCCGGCAACGTCGCCCAGGCCGCCGGCGGCGCGATCTCGATGGAGAATCCCCTTGGATTCAGCACGCCCTGGACCTTGCAGGTCCTGAACAGCACGATCAGCGGCAATCGTGCGGGCGATGCCGGGGGCGGGATCAATACGAAGGGATCGGGCCGCGTCGTGGTCACCCAGAGCGTCATCAGCGACAACATCTGCGTCAACCAGGGCGCCGGGATCTGGCTCGACACGATCGACGTGGGCACCGTTCACCAGAGCGCCGTCCTGACCGTGGACCAGAGCCTGATCAACGGCAACGTCGGCCTGGCCGCGGATCAGTTCGGCGGCGGGATCGGCAACGCCGGCAACAACACGTTGGCGACCGGCCAGGCCCCGCTCGCGGGAGAGGTCCAGGCGGTCTCGATCACCAACAGCACCCTTTCGAACAACGTGACCGGCGGCTCCGGCGGCGGTTACGGCGACGAGAACGGCCAGGGCACGCTGTTCGTCCAGAACAGCACCTTCGCCTATAACTCGGCCAACATCGGCGGCGGCATCCAGGCGGACGGCCCCACCACGACGATCCTCGACACCACGGTCACGGGGAACTCCGCGCAGACTACCGGCGGCGGCATCATCGTCACGACGGGTACCTTCACTCTCAACAATAGCATCGTGGCCCAGAACTTCGCGGGACCCGCGAACTTCCTGGGCGGCACGGCCCCTGACATCTCCGCCACGGTCACCACCGGCACCGGCAACTTCATCGGGATCAACGACGGCAACCTGACCATCACCACCGGCAGCTTCAACCAGGTGGGGACGACCGCCGCTCCGCTCTTCGCCCAACTGGGGCCACTCCAGAACAACGGCGGCCCGCTCGCCGGCGCCCCGACCGTGGCTCTGACCGTACTGACCAAGAACCCGCTGCCGGGCAGCCCGGTCATCGACATGGGGGTCAATCTCGGGTCGCTCACCGCGACGGACCAGCGCGGCTTCCTGCGCATCGTCAACACTACGGTGGATATCGGGGCGGTCGAGTACCAACCGCCGGCCACACAGACGCGTGTGAGCACATCGGGAGCGGTGACCTATGGCCAACCGCTGACCTTGACCGCCCTGGTCACGCCCGTGGTGCCCGGAAACCCCCTGACGGGCACGGTCACTTTCAGCATCGACGGAGTGGCGCTTGCGACGGTCCCGCTCGTCAACGGCTCGGCCACGCAAACCATCACCCCCACGCCGACCACGCTCACGCCCGGCAATCACACACTATCCGCCACCTATAACGGCTCCGTGCTCTTCACCCCAAGCACGGCGACGCAGACCGTCGTCGCGCCGGAGCTGCCGGTCTTGACGACCACGCTGAAGCGGAAGCGCGGTCGGTTCACACTGCAGGTGCTCGACGACGGACAGCCCTTGCGAAAGTTCACGCTGAGGACTCGGCCGGTCATCCAGATGCGCGACCTCAACGGCGACACGATCCCCGACCTGGTCATCAACATCAGGAGGGGGAGGAAGCTCGTGGTCTTCGCTGCCTTCAGCGGAACCACCGGCGCGAGGATCGCATAGGCGCCTTATTGGTGCATCCGCCAGGTCCCGATAGGGAGACCTCCCAACCAAAGTCTCGCCATCAATTGAAGTTGCCTCGGCTGGGGATGTCTCGCCTCTTGGCGGATGCACCACTTGGAGCGGCTTCCTTACCCGTTTACGTGATATCCCGGCGAGCGAACCGAGCGGGAGCCGATCTCACTCGTGAATTCTCACGGCACGTGACGTGGAGAACCACGAGCGACAGCCCCGGATCGGATCCCGCGGGCAGCTCCCGGCGGCTGAGGGTCGCAGACATATGAAAAACTAGCGACCTTGATCGTGGGCTTGCTTCGCGAGTTGGAAATCACCTTGAGCCCGCCGCAACCGGCCTGCAATTTAAGACGGGTTGCCCCAGATATGCCGGGCGGCATCGCCTGGTCCCGTGCGTCTGGACGCTCCCCTGCAAATGGCGGATCCGGTCGAGGACATCAGCGACGATAGCCGTCGGCCCGCCCGGAGCACCGGCTGGATGGACGGGGAACCAGCGGCGCGGGCGATCGTCCGCCGGACCCTACCCAGCCACGGTTAGCGCTGCCGTCTTCGTGATCGGAAACGACTCCATTTTGTTGATCGGTACCAGGCATCGCCGTTTCAATCTCCCGTCTCAGTTCATCTTCCCGATCTCCTCATCTGTGTGCATCATCTTTATCTGTGGCTAACCTTCTTTTCGTTTTGCTGCAATCACTCCGGCTTGAACGACGCTGCGCCACAAGGGTCGCGGCGTCTGGCCGTTCGCGACGGCCCTCATAGCGATTGATTCATCCCGCTTGTGACGACTTCGAGAAAATCGCTAGCGGCGTGGCGTAAGTTTTCGACGTTTTGCAGATAGTAGCGTAGAAAGCCCCGCAATTCTCCTTCGTATTCGCAACGAGACGCTTCAAGGCAGACGCTCAGATGGGCATCGACACCTCCGTCGTGCGCTCGATTGTCGGGTCGCCATCGATGCAACTCTCGTTGCAAGAACAAGGACGTACAACGCAGTATCGACGCGTCCCGCGATGTTCGCATCATCTGCCGATCACCCGGGGAGCAGTGCACCCATGACGATAGCTCGCGCGCATCTCGTCGATCCGGCCGTGACTCGCTGGTATCACTGCATCACGCGCTGCGTCCGGCGGTTCTACTCGGCGAAGGACCCGAAGACCGCAAGAAATGGATCGAGTGTCGACTGCAAGAACTTTCGCAAACTCAACCCGGTCGCCGCCGGCATTGCGTTGGTTCCGGAAGCAAGCCCGCATACGTCGGTCAGTACGCGTGTCGAGCACGTGAACGCTCAAGGTCGAGCCAGTGACCTGAAGGGGCCGAGCAGGGCTCAAATTCGTCGGCCGGGCTGGAAGAATCGCTCTGGCTTTGCCCGATCGAAGATCGACACAAGCTGGAGTCGTCACCTGAAGGGATGCTGGAAGGTTTCGCATTGGGAAGCTACCTGATTCTGATCGACTACACGGGGCGGCTCTTCCGCGATGGCAAGGCCGCGATGTCGTCGGAGGTAACGGGAATCCTCGATCGGCTCCAGAGCAGTGCCGAGAGCTGGCGGGCTCGGCTCGAAAAGCTGAGAGGCGGCGCCTGTTCGGCCGATTCTTCGCCGCCAGCCGAGAGCGCCTGCGCGAGGTCGCCGCACGCCTGCGGGTACATCACCTGGCAAACCTCGCCGGATGCCCGGCGCGATAGCGCAAGGGCAGAGCGCGACCCGTTCTCAAGTCTCGACGCGCATTTGAGCGGGCAATTCCCCGGCCCGTTCACGTCTCCACGCGCCGGTCCGCCACCTGTCTTGCGTTCCCTGCGCGCCCGATCGGCGGATTGTCATTCCGCATGCCGCGTGCCCGTGCCCTTGGCGTTGCGTCAGGCCCGCTATCGGGATCCATTACATGCGCCGCCGTCGCGATGCATCCCATAGCATCTTCATGGTCTATTATTTTAATATGTAGCCACCACCAGTTCAGTGGTTTGCTCGTTCTCATTCTTCGTCCCTCTTCCCTCTCGCGCTCTTGGCGATCTTCGCGGTAAAACATTCAGTCGTCTTGATATCTTCATCTGTCTCTCTTCCCTGTTGCGCTCGTTGCGTCGTAGCGGTGAGAAACGATTCGTCCTGTCGGGCCTGTGCTCGCAGCCGAGATTGGAGGACTGACGATCTGTGGTTTTTCGCGTCCATCAGCTTCTGCAGTTTTATCCGCGTAAACCCGCGTTCATCAGCGGCCAAAATCTCTCTGCGGTATTTGTCTTCTCCCAGCGATCGAAATCATGATTAGCCGCGGATGAAGATGATGAACGCGAATCAAGACAGTGGAAACATGGGCCGAGTCGCCGAGCCGCGTTCGGCGTGCTGCGTGACGCGATCACGATCGTGACGATGAATAAGGATGTTCTGCGCGCTAGCCAACCGCCGGCGTTCCCCGCATATCCGCAACCGCGTAACGAACCCGTCCGGTGGGGCCTGGCAGCATTTCCCGCACGCAGCGGCCGATTTCCAGGAATCGCCCATTGAAGACGCGAACTGGAGGGCCACGTGATCCCGCGAAGGAACATTTCTGGTGGCGAGGATCGCCGACCAGGCCGGAAGCGTGGCTTCAGTTAAGGCCACCCTGTGCTCGTCAATCGTACGCGATGCCTCCTCTCCCGGTCGTCGTCCGTTTCCGCCTACGCAGGATCCTTGTTCCGGTTTAGCGTCGTCGCCGCATTGTGAACGTCGGCCACATAAGTGGGTGCAGCGGACGTTCCCTATTTGCACGAAGTGAAGTGGGTGGTCCCTGGACGCGACACGCCCAGGGCCGTCCAGTTGCGCGATGAATTCCGCGCCGGCGTCCACGAGTTGATCGCACCAGATGTGTTCCCCCTGGAGCTCGCCCACGCTTTGACACGGCGGAGCGCCAAGGACGAATCACTGGCGAGTCACACGACTGATCGACGTATTAGCCTCTTCTCCAATCCTGATCCCATCCCTGTGCTGCTCCTGTGCGCTACCGACATTTCTTCGACGCTGCGCGTGGGGGTCTACGACTGCCTCTACGTCGGGCTTGCCGAGCGCAGGGGTGCGAACTGGTCACCGCCGATACCCGGCTCCTGGCAAACCTCAGTTCGACCTTTTCTTTCAGCATCGATGTGGCAGCTCTGCCATGATCTGTGTCACCTTGGCTGGGACTTTGCCGAGTGCAGATTCTTCAACAAAAGCGACTTGAAGTGGGCGATGAGGGATTCGAACCCCCGACATCCTGCGTGTAAAGCAGTTTGGATCCCAGTGATTCTCTCGCCGCAACTTATTGAAAAAATATGCCTTTATGCAATACAAAGTCACTCAGAACGTTTCCCAGGAACTCGCAAGGTTTCCCTGGTCTTACGCAGTTTTGTGAAGGTTTTGGTGCAATGCACTGAAACTGCTCAAATAATGATTGATTGTTATTGATGTCTACAGTAGCCTCCATCCGCACGGCCTATGATGCCAAGACGAGGCATCGACTCTGGTTCAGGGGGAGAGTGAAGGCGGAGGGCGATCAAGGCGCGTGTGCGGCGTAGAGTTTTCTGGTCACTCGAATGAGGTTCGAATGGCCGCGTCGGTTGAACTCTGGTTCTATTAATCGTAACTGAGAATGCTCGGAGTTATCGATGAGTTTCCAAGCGGCCTCTGCGATCGGAGTTGCCTTAAGTTCTCGAGACTGATACCAACCTCGTCTCGCGTGAGACGGTTCTTGTAGACATCCAAACAATATTGCTCTGCCAAAGAGGCGAATCACTCGGTATCGACAAGAGAGGATTAAATGGAAGGAGCGATCATGGCTTCGGGATCGCCTTGGCGGCCTGGACCGGCTTCGTAGCGGCCTCGATCGTCGCGCGGACGTCGGCCCAGAGCGATTCCCAGGCCGGCCGCTCGTCAGCGAGGAGGTTGAGCTGGGGGTCGCCGGCCCGGACCATGGCAAGGTCGGCGTCGGAGAGCCACAACGACAGCTTGTCGGCGGAAGCCTTCCGCTCGGCAGGCTGGTCGGAATTCGCCTGCGCGGCTCGAACGGCGAGTTCGGCGCGGAGCCAGGCCAAGGCCTTCCCGCGGAGTGCGGCCCGCTCGGCCGGTACGTCCGGGGCGTCGACGCCCCGGCCGATCGAGGCCAGGAGGGCGACGCATGCGGCGTCGTATCGATCCCCGGAATTCGGAACCTCGGCCAGCTTCGGGTCTCCGGCGAAGGCGCCGTCGAAGAGGCGAGCGGCCGCAGCATATTGGCGCCGGTAGGACAAGGCGCACAGGCGAGCGAACTCGAGGCCCTCGGCCGGGGTGGCCGGTGCCGACCGTCCGGCCACGACGTCGTCGAGACGAGGCAAGAGATCCGCGGCCCGCCGCACGCGGTCCAAGGCCCTCGCCGAGCCAAGGTCCTTGGGATCGAGCTCGACAAGCTTGCGGAACTCGGCCTCAGCAGCCGCCAGGTCACCTTTCTGGCGCAAGAGACTGGCGAAAATCTTCCGAGAGAAAACGTCCCCCGGGTCGACCTCGACGGTCCTCCGGAAGAGCTGCTCGGCCCCGGCGGCGTCCCCCCTGTCGCGGAGGATGTAGCCGAGGTTGTTCATGGCGAGCGTGAAGCGAGGGTTCAGCTCGATAGTCCGGCGATACTGGGACTCGGCGGATTTCAGGTCCCGCTTCCCGTACTGGAGAATCTGCCCCAGCACGAAGTGCCCGACCGCGTTGTCGGGGTTGAGGGCGATCAGGGTCCGCGCGTAGCCGACGGATTCCTCGATGCGGACCGGGTCCGTGGGATATCCCTCGCTCAAGGCCCAGGCCAGATCCCTCAGGAGGGTGCGATCGGACGGGGATTTCTCCCAGGCGTGCTGGAGGATTCGGGCGCCCTCCCGGTAGGATCTGCACTGCAACACCAGGGCATCGCCGATGAGTACCGCCGTCGGCGGAGGCAGGTCGAGCGCCGAAAGGCGGCCGGCCAGGCGGTTCAACGCCTCGCATCCGCCCGCGATGGCGGCCCGTATCTCCCGGCGGACCGGATCTCCGTCGACGAGATCGGCCGCCGCCCTGACTCGGTCGACCGTCGGGTTGGCCCGATAAAACGCGGAGGTATGCCACCGGTCGAGCGCCTTCAACAGCGTGCCGCGGAGGCCGGGACGCTCGGCACGCACGGCGGCGGCCAGCGTCGGCGGGTCGCCGCCGGCGGGCAATCCGGCCTCCTCGAACGCCGAGTGGTAGAGTCGACGCTTCTCCTGGTCGTCGATCAGGCCTCCGGCCGTCCCGGCATCCGCGCCCTCGGCGTTCTCGAGGGCGGCCAGTAATCTCGCGTCGCGGCGGGACCCGGCCAGGCGGGAGCGGACCGAGCTGGCCGCCTCGCCCGCCCTGGCCCTGACGTCCGCGCCGCCGACCCCGGCGACTGCGCTCTCGGCCTGGGCGACGGCGGCCTCGGCCTGCTCCAAGAGCTTGACGGCCGCGTTGGCCTCGAATAGCTCCGCCGGGTCGATCGCCCCGGCCTGGGCCTCGAGCTCCTCGGCTCGGCCGAGGGCGACGCTGGCGAGGCGGTCGGCATCGTTGCGGCGGCCTTCGGCCTGGTTGCGGATGATAAACGCGGCCGAGGCGCCGACGACCAGCAGGGCGAGTGCGCCGACGGCGACCGCCCGTCGCGCCCGCCGCTTCTGCCGTTCGGCCCGGGCTTCGGCCTCGAGGCGGGCGCGGTCCCCCTCGGCCCGGACGCGGTCGAGCTCGGCCTGGCGGGCCCGCTCCTCGGCCTCGCGCGAAACGAAGCGATCGCTCGGGCGACCGCGCCGGCGTCGCTCGGGCGGTCGTCGCGCTCGGGGTTGAGGCAGGACTTGCAGAGGGCAACCAGCTCGGGCTCGGCGCCGCCGGCGTCGAGCCGGGCGAAGCAGTCATCGAGCTTGCCCCGGGCGGCCAGCACGCGGATCGTCTCGGCATTGTCGCCGACATAAGGGGGTTGGCCGGTCAGGATCACCGCCAGGACCGCCCCGAGGCCGAAGACGTCGCTTCGCTCGTCGACCTGCTCGACGGCGCCGACGGCCTGCTCGGGCGCCATGTATGCCGGCGTGCCCAGCACGCTGCCGGACTGGGTCTGCGAGCCGTCGGAGTCGTCGCGGGCCGAGAGGATCTCGGTGGCCATCCGTTCGTCGGAGTCGGACGGCCGGGTCTGTCCCGTCGGCCGCCCGAGGACCTTGGCCAGGCCCCAGTCCATCACCTGGACCTCGCCAAACGAACCTACCATGATGTTCTGCGGCTTGAGATCGCGGTGGATCACGCGTCGGGCATGGGCGTAGGCGACGGCCTGGCAGACCTGCTCGAAGGCGGCCAGGAAACGGCCGCGGTCGGCCCCGGGATTCGGGCGATCGGCGACGAGGTCGCCGAGGGTCTGCCCCTTGATCAGCTTCATCGCCAGGAACGGCCGGCCACCGGGCAGGGTGCCGAGGTCGTGGATCGGCGGGATGCCCGGGTGCTGGAGCTGGGCGGAGATCCGGGCCTCGTCCACGAACCTCCGGGCCACGGCCGATCCTGTATGGTAACGGCTCTGGAGGATCTTGACCGCGACCTGCCGCCCGAGCGTCCGATCGTCCGCCAGGTAGACCTCTCCGATCCCACCCCGCGCGATCATCTCGCGCAGGTCGTAGCGAAAGCTCGGATCGGCGGCGACATCGAGCGCCCCGTGACCTTCGCTGGCTCCGGAGGGCTCCTGATTCACAACCCCGAGGGTGACTTCCGCGTCCGCGTCAGGCTTCAAATCCTGGGGCATCTCGAGGCTCCCTGAAGTCGGTGCCGACTCTCAGTGAGATTGTATTAGCCACGCACCACGATGCCAGGTTGTAAATATCGATTTCATGCCTGAGACGGCTTGTCCATT
>CAWDZZ010000033.1:0-284492 GCA_963806595.1 uncultured Isosphaeraceae bacterium
CCTGTTGAAGGGAGTCTCCTCGGGGTTTTGGCTACCTGGCGTTCGCCGGCCTGTCATCGATGGCGGCCGGGGCGGGCTCGAAGGATTCGCCGCTGGCACCAAAGGCCCCGCACTTCCCGGCTCGAGCGAGTCGAGTGATCTTCCTGTGCATGAACGGTGCGCCTTCGCACGTCGATACGTTCGACTACAAGCCCGAGCTGCCTCGGCCGACGGCAAGGCGTCGGCCCGGCCGGGCCGCATCCCCGGCGCCAAGCTGATGGGCTCGCTCTGGAAATTCCGGAGGCGCGGCGAGAGCGGGCTGTGGGTCTCCGAGCTATTCCCCGAGGTCGCCGCGCACGCCGACGAGCTGTGCGTGATCCGCAGCATGCAAACCGACCTGCCGGCCCACCCGGAAGCCTATCTGATGCTGCACACGGGCAGCTCGCAGTTCATCCGGCCCTCGCTCGGGGCGTGGACTCTCTATGGCCTGGGACCGAGAGCGATGACCTCCCGGCTTCATCGCGATCAAGCCGACCGGGCGCAACGGCGGCGCCAGAACTACGGCAGCGCCTTCCTGCCGGCGGCCTGCCAGGCGACCAGGATCGGCAACGAAGGGCAGCCCGTCGCCCAGGCCCGGATCGGCAATATCAAGAACCCCCGGCTCGACGCCGCGGCCCAGCGGCTCCAAGTCGACCTCATCCAGGCGATGAACCGCGACCTGCTCGAGCGCGAGCGCGTCCACCCCGGCGTGGAGGGGGTCATCGAGTCGTACGAGCTCGCGTTCCGCATGCAGGGCAAGCTCCCGGGCGTCATGGACATCGCGGGTGAGTCGGCGGCGACGAAGGACCTTTACGGCCTGGACGACCCGGCGACCGCGGATTTCGGCCGCCAGTGCCTGCTCGCGCGGAGATTCGTCGAGGCCGGCGTGCGCTTCGTCGAGCTGACGCACGGCGACTGGGACCAGCACCGCGGCCTCAAGGCCGGCCACACCCGCAACGCGCGGGCCGTCGATCGGCCGATCGCCGGCCTGCTCACGGACCTTCGTGCCCGGGGGCTACTCGACAGCACGCTCGTGATCTGGGGCGGCGAGTTCGGCCGCACGCCCCACGGGCAGAATGCCGACGGCCGCGACCACAACAACAAGGGCTTTTGCCTCTGGCTGGCCGGCGGCGGCGTGAAGCCCGGGATCGCCTACGGGCAGACCGACGAGCTTGGGTACGAGGCCGTCGAGAACCCGATGCATGTGCACGACCTGCACGCCACAATCCTGCACCTGCTCGGGCTCGATCACGAGCGCCTGACCTACCGCTACGCCGGGCGACATGCGGCTGACTGACGTCAAAGGAGTTGTCCACAAGGCGATCCTGGCGTGACCCAGATCCGCGCGGCAGGGCCGAGCGTTCCGCCGGCTGATCGCGTATGCTCGAGCGTTGTTCACATTCCTCGTCTCGGCCCTGGAGCCCCTCCCATGCCAAGAGCCGTTTTCGCGAGTCTTGTGCTCATGATTGCCGTGCCCGCCTCGGTCCAAGAGCCAAAGCCGGCCGACCCGGCCCCTGCCCAGCTGACCGCCGCGCAGGACCACAAGCTGATGATGAACGCGCTTGGGATCAGTTCGCTGCGCGAGGGCGCGAATGGCATGAATCGCAACGCGCCCAACGCCGCCAATTACGACGAATCGAAGGCCAACCTCTACCCGAACCTGCCCGATCCACTCACGCTGAAGAACGGCGCGAAGGTCACGACCCCCGAGCAGTGGTGGAGGGCGCCGGCCCGAGATCGTCGAGGATTTCGACCGCGAGGTCTACGGACGCGTCCCGCACGACGTCCCCAAGGTAAAGTGGGAAGTCACGAGCACGACCCAGGAGAAGGTCGGCGAGATTCCGGCCATCACCCAGCGACTGGTGGGCCACGTCGACAATTCCCGGTGCCCCCAGATCAAGGTCGAGATCCAGCTCTCGCTGACGAGGCCGGCGGCGGCCACGGGTCCAGTGCCGGTGATGATGGAGTTCGGGTTCGGGGCATTCGGCCCCCGGCCGGCCGGGCCGCAGGCGAGAGGGACCACGCCAAAGGGGGGGGATGCGTCCCGGAAGAAGGCGATGCCGAAGAACGCTTTCGGCGCGGGCCCCGGTGCTGGAGGGCCGTCCTGGCAGCAGCAGGTCCTTGCCAAGGGGTGGGGCTACGCCATCATCGTCCCCAACAGCATCCAGGCCGACAACGGCGCAGGGCTCACCAAGGGGATCATCGGCCTGTGCAACAAGGGGCAGCCGCGCAAGCCCGATGACTGGGGGTCGCTGCGTGCCTGGGCCTGGGGCGCCAGCCGCGCCCTCGACTACTTCGAGACCGACAAGGACGTTGATGCCAAGCAGGTCGGGATCGAAGGGCTGTCGCGATACGGCAAGGCCGCGCTGTCGCCCTGGCCTACGATCAGCGCTTCGCCATCGGCTTCATCGGCTCCTCCGGCGAGGGCGGGGCGAAGCTGCACCGCCGCACCTTCGGCGAGCTGGTCGAGAATCTCACCGGCTCGGGTGAATATCATTGGATGGCGGGAAACTTTCTCAAGTACGGCGGCCCGCTGACGCCGGGCGACCTGCCGGTCGACGCGCACGAGCTGATCGCGCTGTGCGCGCCGCGGCCGACGTTCATCAGCTATGGCGCCTCGACCGGCCCGGGGGCCGAGGGACAGTGGGTGGACCAGCGCGGCAGCTTCATGGCGGCCGTGGCGGCCGGTCCGGTCTTCCGGCTGCTGGGCAAGAAGGACCTCGGCACGTCGGAATTCCCCGAGGTTGAGACGGCGATCGTCGACGGCGAGCTCGCGTTCCGGCAGCACAAGGGAGGTCACACCACGGGCCCGAACTGGCCGACGTTTCTCAAGTTCGCCGATCGCTACATCAAGCTCAAGGATGCCCTGGCGACGAGCGGGACGGGCAATCCGTGATCGCGGGAGTCCTTCATCGGCCCGCATCCGTCGATTGCGCCCGGCAGGCCTGCTCGCCCTGGCGCTCGTCGCCCTGGCTGGGGCCGGCGGCGGGGCGACGAAGTTCGCTGGTTGGGGACATGGGCGGCGTCGCCCCAGCGGACTGAGCCGGGCAACATGCCGCCCGCGCCGGGCCTGGCCGACGCCACGCTCCGGCAGGTTGTCCACGTCTCGCTGGGCGGGAAGCGCCTGAGAGTCCGTTTCTCCAACGCCTTCGGGGCGAAGCCGCTCACGATCCTGTCTGCGCACGTGGCCACGCCCGCCGGTAGGGCCGCAATCCGGGCCGAGAGCCGCAAGCCCCTCGCGTTCGGCGGGAGGTCCAGGGTGACGATACCCCAGGGTGCGCCCGTGGTCTCGGATCCGGTTGACTTCGACCTGGCCCCGCTCTCGGACCTGGCCGTGACGGTCCGCGTCAAGGACCCCACGGACGCGGTCACTGGTCATCCGGGGGCGCGGTGCACCTCGTATTTGCAGGCCGGCGATGCTTGGGAAGAGCCCGACCTGCCTGCGCGGCCCGCGTGCCGCACTGGTACTACCTGTGCGGCGTCGACGTGGACGCCCCCGCCGCCGAGGCCGCCGCCGTGGCGGTGCTGGGCGACTCGATCACCGATGGCCGAGGCTCGCCGACCGACGGCAACGGCCGCTGGACCGACCACCTGGCCCGCCGACTGCACGAGAGTGAGGGGACCTCCTTCGTCGGTGTCCTGAACGAGGGTCTCGGCGGCAACCGCCTCTTGAACGACGGCCTGGGCCCGAATGCCCTGGCACGCCTGGATCGCGACGTCCTGGCGCAGCCGGGCGTGCGCTGGCTGATCGTCCTGGAGGGGATCAACGACCTGGGGACGCGCTCGGCGACGGCCCGCGACCTGATCGGAGCCTACGAGCAGATCATCGTGCGCGCCCACGCCCGGGGGATCAAAGCGTACGGGGCGACGATCTTGCCCTGCGAGGGCTCGTTTTACTTCAACCCGGAGCTCGAGGCCGCGCGCCAGGAGGTCAACGCCTGGATCCGAGGGTCGGGCCGTTTCGACGCGGTCATCGATTTCGACGCGGCCACCCGCGACCCGCGGAAACCTGCGCGCCTTTCCGCCGTCGCGGACGGCGGCGACCATCTGCACCCGGGCCCTGTTGGGTACAAGATCATGGCGGGCGTGGTCGACTTGAAACTGTTTGGAAAGTGATCGCTGCCGCAGGGCGAGGGATTCGAGGTGCGGTGAGGGACGGGCGGCCATGGTGGCCGGCGTGAGCGGCGGTCGAAATAGCGAGGATCGTGGCTGGCGGATACCAAGCCCGAGCGGACTTGGTGCTGGCTACGGTGCTGCGAGACCATCCCCGCCCTCAGCAGGCCTCCGCTGGGCGGTTGCCGATCGAGGCTCGCAGGGTGCGACTGATGGCTGCAGGGCGCGAAAACTAGCTGCGTCCCCGTTCCTAGCGAAAACTAGCTGCGTCCCCGTTGTCCATGCGCAGCCAGGCGACTTTGAGGTAGGCTGCCTTCGAGGGCGTCGAGGGCGACGGGGTGGTCGGCGGCCGCGCCGATCAGCGACAGGAGCTGGGCCTGGCGGCCGGCGTTTCGGGCGGCGGCGCCCAGCAAGGCCAGGAATTCGGACGCGTCCAGCAGGCCCGAGCAGGAGCAGGTCACCAGAAGACCCCCCGGCTCGATCAGCTTCATCGCCAGCACGTTGAGATCAAAATACTTTCGCTTGCCGGCCGAGATCTCCAGACGATCCGGGATCAGCTTGGGAGGGTCCAGCACCACGACGCCATAGGTTTGACCGTTCTGGCCCATCTGGCGCATGTAGCCGAACGCGTCGGCGTGGACCGCCTCGAGCCGGACCTGATTGGCATTGCCGTTCTCGACCGCGAGCGCCACCGCCTTCTCATCCAGATCAACGCAGGTCACCTCGCGGGCCTTGCCGCGGATCAGGGCGTTCAAGCCGAAGCCTCCGGTGTAGCAGCACAGGTCGAGTACAGTCTGGTCGGCACAGAACCTCGGCCAGCTCGCGGCGGTTGTCGCGCTGATCGCAGAAGAAGCCCGTCTTGTGCCCCTCGCTCGAAGTGGATGCGATACCGGATCCCATGTTCCTCGACCGTCACCCGAGGCGGAAGCTGCGCGCTTGACAGGGGCCGGCCGGAAAAATCCTCCTGAAGCGCAACCCGCTCATCGACGCCGACGCGAAAATGACGGGTGCCCAGACGGGCCGAGCACAGGCCCAGGATCGCGTCCATCCGCTGGTACATTCCCAGGCTGAACACCTCGACCGAGAGCACGTCGTCGAACCGGTCGACGATCAGGCCCGAGAGGCCGTCGCCCTCGGCATGGACGACGCGATACGCATTGGTTTCTCGATCGAGGCCGAGGACCGTCGTCCGCAGCGCCACCGCCTGGTCGATGCGACCGCTCCAGAACTCCGGCCCCGGCGGAGCTTGCCTCGCGCGAGAGAAACCTCAGGCTGATCTGCGATCGTGCCGTTCCAGAGGGCGAAGCCGAGCTGCTGGCCGTCGCGATCGACCACTCGCACCAGGTCGCCGTGGCTGGGCGCGGCGGCACCGACTGGACCTTCGACCATCTTGCGATAGACGAACTGGTGGGTTCCCGCGGCGCGGATGGCCACGGTCGGCAGGGATTCGTTCTGGCGTCAAGGTTCGGTCGGGCACGCGTGACGAGGGATCCGCGGCCCCGCGGGGATGTCGCGGACGCGCCATGAGCTTAATCCTCGCCGTCGTCTCAGGCCGTCGTCGCCGTCGCCGAGATCCGGAACCGCCGACTCGTGCCGCTTGAGCCGCCGTAGCCGGACCAGAAGCGCGGTGGCATAGCGGCTCGACGGCGAGCTGCTTCGTGAGCACGTCGTCGTCGAGCGCCGCGAGCGGAATGGCCGACATCAGCCGGTGTGCCTGCGTCAGGCTTTCCCAGCCGGCACCAAATACCGCCGCCGCGGATCCCGGATTGTCCCTGGACGTGCTTCAAGAGCTCGCGTGCTTTCCTCAGTCCGGCGTGAGCTTGCTGAAGCTCGCGCAGCGCAGCGCCTGGGCTCATTCCCGGCATCATCCCTCCCCGCGTCATTGCTTGCCGCAAATCCGAGAAATCGCTTTGTCTTCTCCGCTCTCAGAGTATAGATTAGAGGGAAGTGTCAATGCGCACAATCGCCTCCGGGAGCAATGTGAGATGGCCGGCGAGAAGCAAGCGACCACCACTGTTGTCGAACCCGAAGTCACGACCGAACCGCAGACGCGCCGACTGCCTCCCTACAACGTCGTCATACTCAACGACGAGGAACATACCTTTCCGTATGTCATCGAGCTGCTCGTCAAGCTCTTCCGCCATTCGCTTCCCAAGGCCGAAGAGTTGACCTTGCGCATTCACACCGCCGGGCGCGCCATCGTCTACACGACCCACAAAGAGCTCGCCGAGCTCAAGCGCGACCAGGTCATCGCCTTCGGTGCCGATCCTCGGCTCCAAACGTCCAAAGGGCCGCTCCGCTGCTACGTGGAGCCGGCGCCGGCCGACTGAGCTCACGACGTTTTCCCGCAGCACGTTTTCTTCCCGCGCCGCCCGTTCAAGGATTGCGGTCATTGCGCGGTCGAGGCACGCCGAGCACCCGCGGAGTATCAACTCCTTCGGTCACCTCGATGAACTGGTCGGCCGCGATGTTCCGGAACGTCTGCCGCGTTCGGCCGGCGGGCCAGGTGATCGTGAGGGAGTCGACGGACCGGGCGTCGCCCAAGCCGATCAATTCGACCAGGCTGTTACCGCCGTAGCTGGATGCGCCTCCAATCTGGCGATGGATCGAGCGCGCTGGGCCGTCTGGCAAAGTCAGATCGACCTGGATCCTGGCTCCAAGAGCCGCCCGGTTGGTCCGCGAGCCGACGAGCTTTGCTTTCAGCCAGTGACGGCCGTGTCCAGGGTTCTGGAACAGCAGATTGAAGGCCTTGTCGCCGGGGACTGCGCCGCCTGACTCGACGAAGAGATCGAGGTCGCCGTCGCCGTCCGAGTCGGCAAACGAGACACCATGGCCCTTCTGGAGGTGTCCGGTTCCCGAGGATGTGGTGACGTCTTCGAAGCGAAGGCCATTAACGTTCTTGAACATGAGATTTGGGATCACGGCTGAGTAGCCCGGAAGCCCCGTGGCGAGGTAAACGTCGAGGAAGCCGTCGTTATCGATATCGCCGAAATTGGATCCCATCGCCAGCGCCACACGGTTGAGCCCTGAATCGCTCGCGACGTCGCGAAAGCCGGCGGGCCCGAGGTTCCGGTAGAGGCGCGGATGACTCTTCACGCGGGTCGGACGGCCGAGGGCGCTGGCCACGGCCGCCTGGAGGTCACCCTGGTAGTCGTTGACGAAGACGTCGAGCCGGCCGTCGTTGTCGAAGTCCCAGAACCAGCAGGAGAAGCTGTGCTCCGGCTCCGTCATTCCCAACTCGGCGGCGGCGTCCCGAAAGGTCCCGTCTCCGCGGTTGTGGTACAGTCGGTTTCCCCCGCTGAAGTTCGCGACATAGAGGTCAAGGAAGCCGTCGGCGTCGTAATCGCCCCAGGCTGCCCCCTTGGCGTAGCGGTCATTCTCGACGCCCGCGTGTTCCGCGACGTTGAGGAACGTGCCGTCGCCCCGATTCCGATAGAGCCGGCAGCGATTTCGGCGATCGGAGACGCGAGAGGTCGCCGTCGCCGCCGAAGAGACCATCTTGCAAGCCACTGGCAAATTCGCCGCAGACAAAGAGGTCGACAAGTCCGTCGTTGTCATAGTCGCCCCAGGCGGCGGCGTGCGATGCGATCGGCTCGGCAAGCCCGGCGGCGACGGTCACATCGTCGAACACACCGTCGCCCTTGTTTCTGAGCAGCGATAGCCGGGAAGGCTGCTCCCAGCCGCCGCGTATCAACAGCACGTCGAGCCGGCCGTCGTTGTCGAAATCGGCCTGGCAGGTGTTGACCGCCAGGGTCTGCGCAGCCAGGCCCGACGCCGCGGAGCGGTCGTCAAACGTCCCGTCACCGCGATTCACGTATAGCGATGCCCCAAGATCGACGTCGAACGACGAGGTGAGGACATCCGGCAGTCCGTCGCCGGTGAAGTCGTCGAACACGCTGCCGCCGGCCATATTCGGGCCGCGCGCGGTCAGGCCGGATCGCATCGCGACGTTCTCGAAACGGCCGATGTCGAGCGATGATCGGAAGGGCGCGATCGGGATCAAGAGGTCTGGTGGAACGAGCGCGGGATACTCACCCAAGGTCATGTAAGCAATATTCAACAGCCAGCGCACGCCGAGATCGTCGGGCCGCTGGTCGAGGTAGGCCCGGAAATGGTTGATCGCCTCGCGCGATCCCGACGGCCGCTGGTGCACGGCCGTGGCGGCAATCGGAAAGATGCAACTCGAAGGCCCGATGCATTCGACGCAGTTTTCGGTCTCTCCTCGCCGCAGGTGGATCACCCCCAGGAGTCGCCGTCAGATTGGCACGCAGGCCCGGTGGCACGTCAATCTTTGCGCTTGCCTCCAGCGCCAGCTGCGTGCGTGCGGCCGCGTCGTCAAACTTTCCCTCATACGCCAGGAGCAGAGCGGTCGTCGCGTGGATCTGGAAGGTCAAGAATGGCCGATCCGGCGAATCCGCCGGAATCGAGTCGAGCGTCTTGTTCAATTCGTCGATCCCGCGCTGGGCTCGCCCCTTGATCGCCGCTTTGACCTGCGGCAATGAGCCGCGATCCGCGATCGCGCCGGTGTAGCGAGCGGCTGTGGGATAGCCTGCATTTTCGAAGCCCGAGCTGCTGAAGAGCGGAAAGGACTCATTCGGCGCACGGTCGTTGCTGCGTTTTGTTCGCGCCGGCGCCGGCGAGAACGACGGCATGTGTTTCGAGCCCCAGCGGATTGTTCTCTCGATCGGCGCACTGCTTTTCGGGTCCAGGAGCACCACGACGACCACTCCGGCCGCTGCGACGCACAAGATCACCGCAATGCCCGCTCGAAACATCATCCGCACCGTTCGCGTCTCCTCAAGTCGCGGGCGAGCGCCCGAATGAGCCTGCCCGCTCGAGCGGATGCCGATCTCAAAGCTCAGATTATCACGGGCAACGGCTCGGGTGCAAAGCAGCGGGCAGGCCGTTCGTGATATCGGGGTAGATGAGTGCGACGCCGAGCCCGCTTTTCATCCGGCGATTGATGACGCGCTTGCTGGTCGCATCGCGGGCCGACTCGAGGCTGCCCGGCCGCGGCGGGTCGAACCGGGGCTCGGGCGCGCCCAGAAGCATCGCCAGTTCACTGTAATACTCAAGGCGCGTGACGGGCCGATCGTCGCCGATCAGGTAGATCGAATCGGCCGGCGTGGCTGCCAGGGCGGCCGAGGTTGCCTGGGCCGCATCGTCGATGTGAATCAGGTTGAGGAATTTCAGGGGGTCTCCCTCGATGGGCTCGCCGCGCTCGATGGCCGGACGGCGCACGACTCGGCCCGGCCCATACAGCCCTGCGAACCTCAAGACGGTCGCGGATCCGAAATCATCCCGCGCCTTAGCCCAGGCCAGGACTTGTTCCTCGGCCTCGAGGCAAACCTTGCCGGACTCGTGCTGGGGGAAGGTCGGCGAGGATTCATCGACCCATTCGCCATCGGCCTGACCGTACACGCCGGTGGAGCTCGCGTACACAAGTTTGGTAACGGACCCCGGCAGCGCATCGAGGACGCGGAGCAGCCCGTCGACGTAGACCGAGCGCATCGTGGCCCCGGACGACCGATCGAACCCGATACAGTAGAAGACGCGCTCGATTGCGGGCAGTTCACGCAGCGACTCGGGAACGAGCACGTCGGCGACGATCGGCTCAATCCCCAGCGCGGCGATCGAGTCGGCGCGCGCCCGCGATCGAACAGTTCCGTAGACTTGTTCGCCGCTCTGACGGATGAGCGAGCCGGCGGCTCGCCCAGGTAGCCGCAGCCGACGATCAATGTCGTCACGATGGGGTCTCGCCGGGATCAGACAGGGGAGCTGGAGCGGCCTCGGTCTCGGGGCACCCTGCCTCCAGGTAGCTCTGGAGCATGATCTGCGCGGCCAGCTTGTCGCGCAGCGCTTTCCGCCTTTGCCGCGTCAGCCCGGCGTCGATCAGCCGATGCTCGGCCTCGACAGTCGTGTAACGCTCGTCGAAGCACATGACCGGTCTTCCGGTGATGGCAGCCAGCCAATCGCGGAACTCGCGAGCCCGGTGCGCGAGCTGTCCCTCTCTGCCGCTCGTGTGAATGGGCAGGCCGACGACGATGCGATCGACCTCGTTTTCGATCACAAGCTCGTGATAGTGACGCGCGTCAGCCTGGGGCCCCCGCAACTCGTACACCTCGACCGGAAATGCCATCGTTCGGCCCGGGTCGGAGAGCGCTGCCCCGACCCGCCGCGTGCCGAAATCAAGGCCGAGTATTCGCGTCATGGATGAGACATCGGCGGCAGGGCGACTGGGTGTTTACAGGGAATGGGCGTCGTGGGGATGGCGCCGCTCTTATCATACCGGAAATGACCAAGTCCGTCGCTTTGAGTATCTCCATCGCTGCTTTCGCAGAGAGGGATCCGTCGCCGCGACAGCTGATCGAGCGCAGCTTTGGAAATCACATCCAACTGGACTGCCGGCCCGTCATCCCACTAAGCTGGGGGGCAGTATGCCGTGGTCAAGGCGTCTCTTGTTGTTACCGCCGATCGCTTGTCGTTGCAGCCAGGAAGGGTGGTCCCGATGAACCAGATCGTAATACCACGCAGCCGCCGCATGTTTCTCGGGACTCTCGCCGCGGGCGCGGCCGCCTTCACCACACGCGGGCTCTTCGCCGACGAGCTGGTGCGGACGCCCCGGCAAACCGAGGGCCCGTTTTACCCCGACAAGCTTCCTCTCGACACTGACAACGACCTGCTCGTCGTCAACGACACGATCACACCGGCCGTGGGCGAGGTGACCCACCTGACCGGTCGCATCCTCGACGCCAAGGGCGATCCCGTGCGAAATGCTCTGGTCGAGATCTGGCAAGTCGATAACAACGGAGCATATATTCACAGCCGCGACCCTCACCATTCCCAGCACGACGCGCATTTCCAGGGTTTCGGCCGCTTCTTGACCGGGTCAACCGGCGAGTACTACTTCCGCACGATCAAGCCGGTTCCTTACACCGGCCGCACGAGCCACATTCATTACAAGATCCTGCGAGCGGGCAAAGAGCTGCTGACGACGCAATGTTACGTCAAAGGCGAGCCGAAGAACGACAGGGACGGCATCTATCGAAGTCTGCGCGACCCGAAGGCTCGCGAAGCGGTCACCATCGATTTTTCCCCGATGCCGGGCTCGCGCATCGGTGAGCTCGCGGCGAAGTTTGACGTCGTGCTCGGCGTCACGCCGCCGGGATGAGCAACGGGCGCTGATCGCAGTGCGACACGATCCCGGCCGGGGCTCGGCGTGCGCGCGAAGTGTGCGGGGCCGCGGCGAGGCCGGTGGCGTGGTGCCTGACTCGTCGATCAGACGGCATCGACTCGTGCTATTGCGCGCCTCGGTTGGTGACCCTGCTCGTCTCACCGCAGTTGCGGCCGAGGATCGAGCCCGACGGTCCGGTCGCAAGCCACGATCGCATAGGCTCTTGTGCTCCGGCGCCCGAGCTCTTGTTACGAGATCACGTCCCGCGGTGAGCATCGTCAAATTTGCGCATCTTACGCAAGTTACGAACGGTAAGCGGAGTAAGCTCTCGATTTTGGGATGCGGAAAATTGGTCAGGAAGTTTGCGGACGACGGCGTCCCGTTGTGAGTGCGTGGTGTGCGCTCGCTCAATCAAGTTCCGACCCGTGATCGTTGCCCGGCAGAGTCAGGGCTCGACTTGCCGCGGCGAATATGGACCCGGGCGAATTCCCACTGGTACCACCATGACGGAAGAAGTAATCGATCCTGGTTTGCTCGAGCAGACGAAAAACCAGATCCGCAAGCTGGTGGCCGAGATCGCCGACCTGGCGGAATCGGACATTCAACCGAACGAGTTTTACGTCGAATTCCTGAACCGATCGGTCGCGGCGGTGGCTGCGACCGGCGGCGCGTTCTGGATGATGGACGGGCGTGGCGGGCTGAGGCTGCAATACCAGGTCGAGTTTGGCGTGACGGGGATGATGGACGGCCGTGTGAAGACGGCGCCGCACGACGCGCTCCTGGGATGCATGCTGCAGGCCTCGCAAGCGCAGATCGTCCCGCCCAGTGCGGTGATCGAGGGAGTGCCCCAGGCATTCAACCCGACCGAGTACGCGCTCATCATCGCGCCGCTCCTGGTGGATAAGCAAGTCGTCGGGCTGCTCGAGATCTTGATGGACCCGACGCGGCGCGCCGCCCAGCAGAAGAGCACGCTCCGGTTTGTGAGCGACCTGTGCGATCTGGCCGGTACTTATCTCAAGAACCGGCAGATGCGGCAGATGATGTCGCAGCAGCGCCTCTGGAACCAGCTCGAGGGATTCACGCACCAGATTCACGGCTCTCTCGACCTGAAGGAGACCGCCTACGCGGTGTGCAACGACGGCAAGCGATTGGTCGGCTGCGACCGGCTCACCGTGGCGCTCAAGATCGGCGGCAGAACGATGGTCGAAGCCGTCAGCGGCCAGGAAGTCGTCGAGCAGCGATCCAACCTGGTGCGAGAGCTGACGAGGCTGTGCAAGGTCGTGATCCGATCAGGCGAAGACCTCGTCTACACGGGGAATACCGACGGCCTCGCGCCGGACCTTCGCGACGCCCTCGAGATGTACGTCGACGAATCGGGGTCGAAGGTCGTGGTCGTCACGCTCTTGCACAAGCCCGAGACCGAACAAGGGGCCGAAAGCAAGGAGAAAGTTCCCTTCGGCTGCCTGGTCTCCGAGCAGATCGGCGATGAGCTGGCACCCACCGACATGCACGCCCGCACCGAGGTGGTCTCGCGGCACGCGTCGACGGCGCTCTGGAATTCCCAGGAACATCACAAGATCTTTTTGAAGCCGATGCTGAAGGCGATGGGCTCTCCCTGGCGGATGTTCCGCGGCCGGACTCTCGCGAAGATCGCCGCCGCGGTGGGCGCGGTGCTGGCACTGGTCCTCGCCGGCGCGTTCATCCCCTGCGACTTGACGATCGAAGGCCAGGGTTCACTGCTCCCTGAGGACCGGCACAAGGTGTATGCCCCGGTCGCTGGCAAGGTCAGCGAAGTGCTCGTCGATCACGACGAGATTGTGCACAAGGGGGATATCCTCCTCAAGCTCGACAGTTACGAGCTGCAGAAGGAGCTCAAGACACTGATCGCGGAAATGCAGAAGGCCGAGAGCCAGGCTCAATCGCTCGACGTCCAGGCTCAGAAGCTACGTTCGGGCCAGGACGATCAGGAGCTGATCCAGATCCAGGCCCAGCGGGCTGAATCGCGGATCACGGCCAAGAGCTCGAAGGAACGGATCGACATCCTCCAGGAACAGATCGAGTCGATGAACGTCCGGTCGCCGCAAGACGGAATCGTCACCACCTGGGAGGCCCGCAAAGTCTTGATGGGGCGCCCGGTCGAGATCGGGTTCGAGCTGTTGCAGGTTGCCGCGACCGACGGCGATTGGATTCTGGAGGTTGAGGTCCCGGACGACGACATGGGACCGATCCTGGATGCGCAGAGCCACCTCGAGGCGGATATCAAGGCTGGCCGCAAGAAGCCCGGCACGCCGCTCAACGCCTTCTTTGTGCCCATGACGGGCCCCGAGCACCGATACGAGGGCTACGTGGTCAAGATCGCGCCCAACGCCGAGACCAAGGTCGAATCCGAGCAGTACAAGAGCACAAACCGCCATGTCGTGAAGGTCACGGTCGGCTTCAGCTCGGCAATCCAGAAAGACTACCTGGCGCGCAACCATACCGACGTGATGCGCCCGGGCGCTGAAGTCCGCGCTCGCATCGAATGCGGGAGGACAAACCTGGCCTATTACCTGCTCCGCAAGCCGATCCAGGTCTTTTATGAATCGGTGCTGTTCCGCTGGCCGTTCATACGGTGAGCGTGCTGCACCGGCGGCTGGGCCGGCTTAACTTAATGGCGGCGACTTCGATTTGAATGCCGGTAACCCCCGGCAACATCCTGGAGGCGAGGAGGCTCGTCCAATCATGTCAGTCTCGAAACCGATCGCGGCACTGTTCGCGGGTTGTTCCTTGCTCGCCGGCGTGGCCGCGCTGGCCCAGGGCGGCGGGGCCGCTCAGCCCCCGGCGGAGGCGGCTCCGCAGACGCTCGTGCTGGAAGAGCTAGCGCGAGTCAACTGGATTGCGAAGTCGGATGTCGCCGCGTTGCGCGAGGGTGTGATCGAGAAAATGGAGCTCCAGATCGGCATGCCGGTCAAGAAGCACGGAGAGATCGGCGTATTGCACCATGAGATCGCCCAGTTGACCGTCCGGAAAAACCAGTTGCAAGCGCAGCAGGTCGCCCCTGAGCAAAAGGCCCGCGCCCAGAAGGAGGTCGCCGCCTCCGTGGTCGCCCGCAACCTCCGGCTCAACACGCGGTCGCCCGGACTTGTTTCCGCCGAAGACGTTGCCAAGGCCGAAGGGGAGCTCAAGGTCGCCGAGGCCCAGATCAAGGAAGCACTCGAAAACCGTGGCATCGCTGAGGCCGAGCTGTCGATGGCCGAGCGAATCCTGGTCGAGCACACGATCACGGCGCCCTTCGACGGCGTCGTTCTCAAGCGAATGAAAGAGCCCGGCGAGAGCGTCCGGGCCAACGAAGCGGTGATTCAGCTGGGCGACCTGAGCAAGTTGAGCGCAGAGACTTACGTTCCGCTCGAGTATGCCTTCCGGGTCAAGGAAGGTCAGGTCGTGGAAATCCAGCCCCGCATCCGCGGGGGCCGAGGAGAGACGTTGCCCATCGAGAAAAAGCGATTCCGGGGCAAGATCACCTTTGTTGATCCCCAGATTCAGCCTGTCGCCGAAACGGCTGTCCGCATCCGAGCCGAGTTTGAGAATCCCGGCGACCTCCGGCCGGGCCTGATGGTGCAGATGACGATCTTCATGAATGCCGACGTTGCCGCGGCCGGTCCCGATGCCGCCGCGCCGACGCGAACCGCGCGAGCCCAATGACAACCACGGATGCCGGCGGGGACGACCGCTCGGTCGACCCCGCGCCGGCATCCGGCTAATGTTCTGAACGACGAAGGTTGCCGACCCATGAGCGCCGCTCCCACCCTGGCCCCCGCCCTGCCCTTCGGGCAATCCGCCGAGCATCTGAAGGTCAAGCTCCGGCCCGACCTCGTCGTCCAGCCCCAGTTCTACGAGGGGATGACGCACTATGTCATCAAGGATCCGCTCGCGCTGAAGTACTTCCGCTTCAAGATCGAAGAGTATTTTCTGCTTCAGCAGTTCGACGGCAAGCTGACTCTTCAGGAAGTCAAGAAGGCATTCGAGCGAAAGTATCGGCCCCAGACGATCTCGATCGAAGACCTGACCCGCTTCGTGGCCCAGCTTCACGAGGCCGGGATCATCCACATCGACAGCAACGAGCAGGCGAAGGTCTTGATCCGCCGCCGCAAGAAAAACCGGTGGCGCAAGGTCTGGGCGTTTCTGGCCAATATTCTCTTCATCAAGATCCCGATCATCGACCCCGAGCGACTGCTCACGCGGATGTATCCGTACTTCCGCTGGATCTTCACGCGGACCTTCATCGCCATCAGCACGACGTCGATGCTCCTGGCCGTCTCCCTGGTCGCCAGCCAGTGGAAGCTGTTCTACGACAAGCTCCCCGATTTCCAGAGCTTCTTCAACTGGTGGACCATCATGAGCTTCTGGGTCTGCCTGGCCGTCGTGAAAATCATCCACGAATTCGGCCACGGACTGACCGCCAAGCACTTCGGCGGCGAAGTGCACGAGATGGGAATACTGTTCCTGGTGCTCACTCCGGCCCTCTACTGCGACGTCACCGATAGCTGGCTGTTGCCTAACAAGTGGAGGCGCATCTGGATCTCGGCGGCCGGCATCTACGTCGAGTGCTTCCTCGCCAGCATCGCCACCTTTGTGTGGTGGTACAGCACGCCCGGGCTCATGAATAGCCTGGCGATGGCCACGATGTTCATCTGCTCGGTCAATACCATCTTGTTCAATGCCAATCCCCTGCTCCGTTACGACGGTTATTACGTGATGGCCGACTGGCTGGAGATCCCCAACCTGCGGATCAAGAGCACGCAGTTCTTCGGCTATCTGATCCAGGAGAAAGTGCTCGGCCTGGAGATCCCGGTCCAGAGCTATCTGCCACGCTCGCGGCGGATCCTGTTTGTCACCTACTCGGTGGCCAGTTACGTTTATCGCTGGTTTGTGACGTTCGCGATCCTGTGGTTTCTCTCGCAGTTCTTGAAGCCGTACAAGCTCGAGTCGGTCAGCTATCTGCTGGCGACGGGAGCGGTTGTCCCGTTACTCGGAATGCCGATCTATCAAATCGTCAAGTTTCTGCGCACGCCTGGGAGGTTGCGTAAAGTGAAAAAGGTACGCGCGTCCGCCTACGCCGCGGCGGCGATCGCGATCGTCACCGGCATCCTGCTGATCCCGACGCCGCTGCGAATTCAGGGGACCCTGGTCCTCAGATTGGCTCGCCCCACGGAAGTTTACGCCGAGGTCGACGGCCGGCTCGTCGATCTGAACGTCAAGGATGGCGAATGGATCAAAAAAGACAGGGTAATCGCCCGGCTTTCCAATCCGGATAAGCAAAAGGAGCTGATCCAGAGACAGCAGGACCAGGCGGTCGCTTTTCACAAAGCACTGTGGTTTGGCCAGAGCAAGGAGCCGGAGAATCGGGCCCAGGCAAAGCTTCACGAGGAATTCGCCGAGAAGCTGGAGCCGATGATCCAGAAGATGGTCGAGCAGATCGGCAAGTTGACCTTGATCGCCGACCGCGACGGCCAGGTCGTCGGTTCGCCGCATCTGGAGACGGTCGGCCAGTGGCTCAAGCCGGCGAACAAGCCGTTTTGCGAGCTTGGCGATCCTCATCAGCTCGAGGCGCACCTCATCGTCGACCAGTCGGACATCCATCTGATCCACGTGGATGGAGCAGCCTGGGTCAAGATCTACGGCAAGGCGGAGCGAACCTACAAGAGCCGCGTATCCCAGATCACCAAGCACACCCGCGAAGAGATCCCGACAGAGCTCACGAACTTGGCCGGCGGCGAGGTCGCCACGAAACAAGACTCGAAGACAGGCGCACCCAAGCCGATCACCGCTGTCTACGAGGTGATCATCCCGATCGAGAACGCCGACCTGACGCTCTCACCCGGTCTGAGAGGTGCCGCCAAGATCGACGGCGGCACGTATTCTCTGTACTGGTGGCTGCTGCGGTGGTGGTACAAGCTGTTCAACTTCCAGCTTTAGGCAGGGCGCTCTGCAGCTTGGTGCCGTCGGCGACGCCGAGACCGCTGCACGCATCCCAGCCTGGTCCGGCCGAGTAGGCGCCGTTGGTGCCGCTCGTGACGTCACGAAAGACACCGCTCGCGAAAGCCTGGCCGTACAGGAGCGGGTTCAAGAATCCCACGGGCTTGCCGAGCCCCTGATTCAAGCGCGCGATCAGCCCGGCCCACAGTGGTGCGACGGCGCTTGTACCTCCGACAACGGTGTTTTCACCGTCGACGCGCGCAGTGTAGCCGGTCGCCGGATCGGCATCGGCGGCGACGTCGGGCACGCCTCTTCCGGTCTGGCTGCTGTTGTTCGCCGACGCAGGCACGCCCGCGCCTTTCTGGTAATCCGGCAGCGGAAACTGGGTGCTCACACCGCCCCCGGTGGCGCCGTCGTTCGCGGTATCCCAGACGACTTCGGCAGAGATCTGTGTGGCGCTGGCCTGGAGCGTGGTTCCTCCGCACGCCAGAACATTGGGACTGGAGGCGGGGAAATCGACGTGGGCCTGGCCATCGTCAACACCGTCGGAGGATCCGTCGTCGCCCGACGCGACACACACGGTGATCCCCAGGGCGACGGCAGCCTGAAACGCCTGATCGAATTGCTGAAACGCCTGCCCGGTCCAGCTCGTCTCGGGTCCTCCCCAGCTGATCGAAATGACCGATGGCTTGTGCACAGTATCGTGCACTGCCTGAGTGATCGCGTCCAGAAAGCCCTGGGATGTGTTGGAGGTGAAGTAGACGACGATCCTGGCCTTGGGCGCAATTGCGCCGGCGATCTCGACGTCGAGCATCACCTCGCCATCGGGTCCGTCAGGGTTTCCGGTCGGACGATTGCTGCCCTTGTCCACCGAGACGCTGGAGACACTGGGAGTCGTGAGGCCTAAACCGGAGAAGTAGTCGTTCAGGTCGCGCGTGTTGAAACCGCCGCCGAGCTCGATGATCGCGATGCATTCTCCGGTTCCGTCGAGGTTGGGCGGGAAGTTGTAGAGCGACGCGACCTGCGGCGGCGTGAACCGGGCCAGCAGCCCGGCGGCGGGCCCGGCGAGTGCTCGCTCACCAGGCTTGGGTGTGCGTCTCCGAAAATGGGGTTTAGCCTGCGGTCGGTTGTCGAGGCCGAAGACGCCCACGATGACGCCGGCGAGCTCCTCGGGGATCATGACCGGCCCGGTGCGGCCGCGGAAGCTTCCGCCCACAGGATGGCTGTACTCGGTAAGCTCGACGCCGAACGCCGCGCTCAACTGGGCTATGGTTCCCGAAAGCCACACGCTTCGCCGCGGACTGCTCGTGTGCACAACGGTCAAACCCTCGCGCTGGCCGAAGCTTGCGACCGCGGCGATGTCTTCGGGCGAGGCGCCGTGGAGCGCTGCCATCTGGTCGTGGGTCAGGTACGAGCGCGAGCTTGCCGGCCCGTAGGACGTGGCGAGCGATCGGGTCTCGGGCGAAATGGCCGCGCGCGGCCGGATCCGGATCGTGACCTCAATGCGCTCGTCGGGATGAAGGGGGCCGATCACCTGCGACCCGTCAACGAGTGGGCGATGACTGCCGTCGAGCGGCACTCTCTTGGCATGCGATACCATGGTAGGACTCCTGTTGATGGGAAACTTATCACAACGCAGACGCGCTTGCCAGAGCCCCGCGCAAGTGGCGGCCTGCGGCGACGGACTCTCGATGTTGGGCGATTGCCGCGAGCTTACCCAACTTTCAACGCATACGCATTCACAGGCGCAAGGCAAGCCGCGGATTCGCCTTGACGATCAGAACGGCGGCCCGGACGATGATGCCGATTCCGAACTCGTGGCAAACGCAGGCCTGGTCGATTGGATCATCGAGGCATGGCGAAATTCGACTCTGCCGCGCGCGGTGACGTGGTTCTGGTCACCGGGGCCACCGGTCTACTGGGAAGTCATCTGGCGGAGCGGCTGCTGGCCGAGGGTTATCGAGTCCGCGCCTGGCTCGCCGGGGAAGCCGGACCGAATTCCTGGACGCGCTTGGCGTTGAGATAGGGCGCGGGGATCTCACCGAACCGGCGGCCTGCGATGCGGCCCTGGCGGATATCTCGCTGGTCTTCCACTGCGCGGCCAAGGTCGGTGATTGGGGACGATGGCACGAGTTTCAGACGGGCTGCGTGGACGCGACTGAAACGCTTGCCCGTGCTGCCGCACGCGCCGGCGTCGATCGCTTCGTTCACATCAGCTCGACGAGCGCGTATGGCCATCCTCGCGACCAAGAGACCCCGATCGACGAAACGGCCGCGCTGGGTCAGAACGTCTGGATCCTGGATTATTACACCCGCAGCAAGGTGGAATGTGAGCGAGTGCTATGGATGACGGCCGGCGCCGGCGGTCTCCCGCTCACGGTGATCCGGCCGAGCTGGCTCTTCGGCGAGCGCGACCGGACGACCGTGCCGCGGCTGATCCGGGAATTTCGCGGCGGGCGAATGATGACGGTTGGCAACGGGGACAATCCCTTGAGCGCCGTGTATGCGGGTGTCGTGGCCGACGCCGCGATCCTGGCCGCACGCGATCCCGGGTCGGCGGGCGAGGCGTACAACATCACCAGCCAGGGGCGAATCACGCAGCAAGCGTTTCTCGACATGTTTGCCGATGCGCTCGGCGCGCCGCGGGTACACCGGCGCGTACCGTATCGGCTGGCGTTCGCGGGGGGCTTTCTGCTGGAGCTAGAGGGTCGAATTCTCCGGCGTGCGATTCCTCCGCGGGTGACGCGCTACGGTGCCTGGCTCTTGGGGCGCCGCCTCGAGTACAGCACGGAGAAGGCGCGTCGCCGATTGGGGTGGCAGCCCACCGTTGGGTACGACGAGAGCATCGAGCGCACCGTGCGATGGTTTCTCGAGCGGGAGGGTGAGCCGTCGCCGCTTCCAGGTCGGGCGAACTGAGCGGGCGGTCGAGATGGATTCGAGTCCGTCAGCTCAGTTCAGAACGGGACGGCCGAAGGGCTCGGCGCCTGGGCGCGGGTGTGCCTGGCGCGGCCGCGGGACTGCCCGCCCGAGTGGTGGCACCCTTTGCCTCGACGACGAGCACGCAACGAAAGCCGATGAACGAGAGTCGCTTGTCGAGCGGGACTCCCTCGCGGTAGTAGAGGGTCCAGTTTTTCGAACCCCCTTTGACCACCACTTGCCCGGAGTGCGGCCGCGCGGTCGGACCGGTCGGATTGTCAGCAGCCTGAGTTGCAAACTGGCGATAATACTTGGAATCGTACCAGTCCTTGGTCCACTCCTGCACGTTGCCCACCATGTCATAGACGCCATAAGGCGACACGTCCTCGGGAAACGACATCACTGGATCAATCTGGCGCACCGCGGGGCCGCGACCATTTCGCCGGCTCGTCGCCCCACGGCGAGCGGCGGCCGTCCGGCGAGCGGGCGGCCATTTCCCACTGTGCCTCCGTCGGCATCTCCTTGCCGGCCCAGGCTGCGAACGCATTGGCGTCATGGAAGCTGACATGGGTCACCGGCATGGTCTCGGGCTCCGACCGGGCCTGCTGGTCGGTGAGCCACTTGCCCGGCGGCTGGCCGTGATATCGGCTTTCCCCCAGGAAAATGCGAAACTGTCGGTTTGAGACCTCATGTTGATCGATGTAGAAGGTCGAGAGGCGCACGGAGTGAGCCGGTTTTTCCGGGGCCTGTCCTTCATTACTGCCCATCGTGAAGGTGCCGCCTGGCACGAGGACCATGGGAGCGCCGTCACGATCGCCAACGACCACGAGGGGCCAGCCCGATTCATGGACGCCTGCCTGGAGATTCGCCTGGAATCCCTGGGGGAGGGTCCGCGACGTGATCGCCTTCGCCGCCGTGGCGGGTCGGGCGGAAGCCGACGGCGGGACGGCGATTGCCTCGGACGGGTTGGCCGGCAAAACCAGGGCAACTTCCCCTTTCTTGGCCTGAGGCTCACCCGCAGTGGCCGCGACGACGGCCGGAGGCTCGGGAGGACTGGGAGCGGGTGCAGGTTTTTCGACTTCGGCGACGACGATGGGGCGATCGGGAAATAAGGGCAAGTCCTTCTTGGATCTGTCGAGCGCCGCTTGCGCCGCGACCGCCGTGGGCGTTCCCTTGTAGACCTTGACCAGGCGGCTCAGCATACCGATCGCCTGATCTGTGCGATGCTCCTTTGCGAGATCCTGAGCCCGGCTGAGCATGAATCGGGCTTCGTTATCGGGCGACAGGCGGGGCTCGGGCGCCGACAGGGTCAGGCCCGAGTCGTTTGCCGACAGCACGATCGGATTGGGGTCATAAAAGAAGGTGCGATACGTGACCCACGCGACGAGAAGCGCAGTTGCGGTGGACAATCCCCCCAAGATGAGCCGCGCGCGGCGCCGCGATTCGTACGTGTCCAGCGACGGCGTCTCTTCGATCAATACCTTCTTTTCCGAGCCGTTCTTTGCGTCGGACGACGCCTTCCGTTTTCCGGAGCCTGCCTTCCCTCCCGCCGACTTTGATTTCGATGAAGACTTGGATTGAGCTGCCAGGTCGTCTTTGCGTGGTTTCTTGGCGGCATCGCCGCCGACATCGGCAGGCGCGGCGTCATCCGAGGGCTCGGGCTCGGCTTTCCAGAGACGGGGCAACGGTTGAACGGGCTTTCGCGCACGGTTCGAAGGCTCGGGTTCCTCGGTCTCGGACACGGAACGCCTCCCCTTACAGGGACCGAGCGGGTCCGGAACCAGAGAAGTCCCACCCGCTACCTCTGTCTCCGCGATCGATGATCTTACGCTTCAGCGTAACGCGACCCGGGAATGATCGGCAAGCCGAACCCGCTCGGACTTCCTCTTCCTGCGAAGGCAGATCGCGCAATGCCGATCTTTCCAGACAGATGTATACTTCCGAACGAGCGCTGACTCGGAGGGGAAGACAGGCCGCAGCAATTCCCTGGGCATCTCTGGAGGCGGTGGACGGCGACTTGCTCGTCGAGTAGCATCGCACCGGCACTGCCAGGGGCGATCTTCGTCGCGCGGTCGGAGTGTCTCGGTCCTTGCGTTCCAGGTCATCGCGATCGCACTCGAAGGAAACGGGTTTGTGTCCGCAACACCTGACCGCCGAGCACCGCCGCCTGAGCGACAGCGCGGCTCGCCGCGCCGACTGGAAGAACTGGGGGCCTTATCTGGCCGAGCGGGCCTGGGGCACCGTCCGCGAAGACTACAGCGCCAGACGGCGATGCCTGGAACCATTTCCCCCACGACCACGCTCGCAGCCGCGCCTATCGCTGGAACGAGGACGGACTCGCCGGCTTCTGCAACCGCTTCCAGAACCTCTGCATGGCGCATCGCCCTCTGGAACGAGCGCGACCCGTTTCTCAAGGAGCGTCTCTTCGGCCTGGCCAACGAGGAAGGCAACCACGGCGAGGACGTCAAGGAGTACTACTACTACCTCGACGGCGTGCCAAGCCATGCTTTTATGCGGATGCTCTACAAGTATCCGCAGGTCGAATATCCCTATCGATCTGCTTCTCGAGGAAAACCGGCGGCGGGGCCGCGGTCGACCCGAGTTCGAGCTGATCGATGCGCTCGGCGACGCGTTCGCCGCGGGGCGTTATTTTGACGTCTTCGTCGAGTACGCCAAGGCGGAGCGAGGAAGACATCCTCTGCCGGATCACGGCACATCAACCGCGGGCCCGGAGCCGGCCCCGCTGCATGTCCTGCCGCAGATCTGGTTTCGCAACACCTGGTCGTGGGGCTATCGCGCCCGGACGGCCGGAGCTCTGAGGCCGACGGGCCGACGGTCGTCCGAACCAGCCACCGGCATCTGGGCGAGCGCTGGTGGTATCTCGACGTCGAGCCGCACGTTCCGGCGCTCTTGTTCACCGAGAATGAGACGAACTTCGAGCGGCTCTTCGGGGTGCCCAACGCCGGGCCCTTCGTCAAGGACGCGTTTCACGAAGCGATCGTCGGCGGCCGCACGGACAAGGTGAATCCCGAGCAGACGAGGCTCGAAGGCGGCGGCCCATTACCGCGGGATGGTCGCGCCCGGCGAGATCGCTGACGGTCCGAACGCGCTTCACCAATGTCTCTCTGCGACGACCCGTTCGGCGACTTCGACGCGATCGTCGAGCGGCGGATGCGCCGAGACCGACGAGTTTTACCGGGCCATCCAGCCGCCGGGCCTGGACGAAGACGAGCGGCGCGTTCAGCGCCAGGCGTATGCCGGGCTGCTCTGGACCAAGCAGTTTTACCATTACAGCGTGGAGCTCTGGCTCGACGGCGACCCGGCCGGTCCGGAGCCGCCGCGCGGAGCGGAAGCACGGTCGCAACGCCGAGCTGGCGGCACGTCTACAACCTCGACGTCCTGAGCGTGCCCGACAAGTGGGAGTACCCCTGGTTCGCCGCCTGGGACACGGCGTTTCACTGCATCGTGCTCGCCCGGCTCGACCCGGAGTGGGCCAAGCGGCAGGTGCGTGCTGCTTGCTTCGCGAGTGGTACATGCACCCGAGCGGCCAGCTCCCGGCGTACGAGTGGGACTTCTCCGACGCCAATCCGCCGGTGCATGCCCACGCCGCCCGGCGGGTCTACGAGATCGACGCGCGACGCTGACCGGCGCGGCGGATACCGACTTCCTCGAGGAGGTTTTCCACAAGCTGCTGCTCAACTTCACCTGGTGGGTCAACCGCAAGGACCCCGAGGGCCGCAACGCGTTTCAGGGGGGCTTCCTCGGCCTGGACAACATCGGCGTTTTCGACCGCAGCCGGCCCAACCTGGGCGAGAGGCCGACGGCTCGAGCAGGCCGACGGAACCGCCTGGATGGGGATGTTCTGCCTCGACATGCTGGCGATCGCGCTGGAACTGTCGCAGACCCGGCCGGCTTACGAGGCGATCGCCACCAAGTTCTTCGAGCACTTCGTGGCGATCTCGCACGCGATCAACGGGTTCGGCGGCGAGATCGGCATGTGGGACCCGGACGATCGGATTCTACTACGACGTGGTCCGGGTCAAGGGCGGGCCGCCGGAACACCTCAAGGTGCGCTCGTTCGTGGGCTTGATCCCGCTCTTCGCCGTGCCTGGCGATCGAGCCGGGTACGCTCGAGCGGCTGCCGCATTTTCGCCGGCGGGTCGAGTGGTACATTCGCTATCGCCCGATGCTGGCCGGCAACCTCTGCCTGCATGACGCATCCGGGCCAGGGCGGCCGCCGGCTGCTGGCGCTGGCGGATCGGGCCAAGCTCGAAGCGGTCCTGCCCCGTGTTCTCGACCCGTCGCAGTTCCTTTCCGACTTCGGCCTGCGGTCGCTCTCGCGGGGCTTGGCCGACGAGCCGTTCGTCTACGACGGCAATCGGGTCGCCTACGAGCCGGCGCGAGTCGGCCTCGCCGATCTACGGCGGCAACTCCAACTGGCGAGGGCCGATCTGGTTCCCGGTCAACTACCTGATGATCGAGGCGCTGCGGGAATGTCACCGTTACTACGGCGTCGACCCTGACCGTCGAGCTGCCCCGCGGCGCGGCCGCGCAGGCGACGCTCGACGAAGCCGCCGCCGAGATCGCCCGGTCGGCTGGCGCGGATCTTCCTCCGCGACTCCGTCCGGCCGGCGCCCGGTCTTGGCGAGCCAGGACTGTTCCAGTCCGATCCACACTGGCGCGACCACATTCCGTTTTATGAATACTTCCACGGCGACAACGGCTCGGGCCTGGGGGCCAGCCACCAGACCGGCTGGACCGCCCTGGTCGCCGAGCTGATCGAGTGGAGGCATGCGTGGGCCGCATGTTCCTTGCGCACCGCGGACAGCGCCGGGCTCGTCCGGCATCGGCTGAGGATTCGAACGCCGAGGCCAGTCATCGATCGGTGAATCCGCCGCTGCGAGCGCACGACTTGATGTTCGCGTGCGTCGAATTCTCGTCGTGAGGGCTAGACTCGGATGCAGTATCGGACGCTTTGGGCGATTGGGCTGGCCGGTCAGCGAGATCGGCTACGGCATGTGGGGCTTGGCGGGCTGGACCGGGTCCGACGACGACGAGACGGCGGCGGCGCTCGAGCGAGCGGTCGAGCTGGGCTGCAACTTCTTCGACACGGCCTGGGCCTATGGCAACGGCCACAGCGAGCAGCATGCTCGGCCGCCTGGTGCGCAACCACCCGCGAGAAGCGAGCTCTATGTCGCCACCAAGGTCCCGCCCAAGAACTTCAAGTGGCCGTCCCGGCGCGGCTTCACGCTCGACGACTGTTTTCCGCCCGACCACATTCGGGAATATGCCGAAAAGAGCCTGCGAAACCTCGATCTGCCCCGGATCGACTTGCTCCAGTTCCACGTCTGGGAAGATGCCTGGGCGCACGACGACGCGCTGGCAGCGCGCGATCGACGACCTGAAGCGCCAGGGGCTGATCCGCGCCGTCGGGCGTCAGCGTCAATCGCTGGGAGCCGGCCAACGTCGTCGAGACGTTGCGGACCGGGCTTGATCGACGCGGTTCAGGTCATCTTCAACATCTTCGACCAGTCTCCGCAGGACGAGTTGTTTCCCGCTCTGCCGCGAGCTCGAACGTCGCCGTGATCGCGCGGGTTCCGTTCGACGAGGGGACGCTCACCGGCAACTTGACCAAGACGAGCCGCTGGCCGCAAGGCGACTGGCGCAACAGCTATTTCGTGCCGGAGAACCTCGCGCAGAGCGTCGACCGCGCGGAGGCCCTCCGGCCGCTCGTGCCTGCCGGGATGACGATGCCCGAGCTCGCCCTGCGCTGGATCTTGGCCGAGCCGGCGGTCTCGACGATCATCCCCGGCATGCGCAAGGTCAAGCACGTCGAGGCCAACCTGGCCGCCAGCGACGGCCAGCCGCTCGACCCGGCATTGCTGGAGCAACTCGAAGGCGCACCGCTGGGACCGAACGCCGACGGATTGGTCGCAGTGAGATTCACCGCGCCCAGAGTGTCGAAAGTCTGCGGTTTCACACCCTTTTCGATGGTGCCCCTCGTCAGACCTTGCGATGCTCGGTCGTGACGGCCTGGCCGCCTTCGGGGAGGTCGATCAGCGAGTAATCGCCGAAGAGGTTGGGGGCTTCCTGTTGAAGAAGCTTGCAGAACGGCGATGGCCAGGCGGCGGATCTCGACGTCGGCCGCCGCGTCGCCGCGCATCTCGATGAAATGGCGCAGCGCGCGGGCGTTGGCGGTGACGAAGATCTTGGTCTCCGTCGCGTTGGGCAAGACGCTTCGTGCGGCCTCGCGGGCTTTCTTGCGCCGCGCGGTTTTGTCGGGGAGGTCTTTGAATGTCTCGGTGAGCTGGTCGGCCAGCGTCGCGATAGGCTGCCTGGCTGGCCTGAACGGCCTCGAGCCAGATCCGGTGCAGCTCGGGGTCGGCGGCGATCACTTCGGGCTCGACAAACGAGCATTCCGACTCATCGACGAACCGCTGGCTCAACTGTGAAAAGCCAAAGCCGGCCCGATGCCGCACCAGCTCGTGGGTCAGGCTGCGGCTCACGCCGGTGAACAGCAGGTTGAACACGGCGTGCTCGAGCACCGAGCCGTGTCCGACCTCGAGCATATGCCCGATGTAGGCTTTGTTGCCGCCCGGCCGCGGGTTTTGAAACGACATGTAACAGACCCGCCCGGCCGTCTCGATCAGTTTCTCGCCACCGACCTCGGTGTCGGTCGTCCACTGGCTGACATCATGGTCGGACAGGAACGCCGCGAGCGCCTCCTCATCGACCACCTGGCGGCCCAGGAGATAGACCTTGGCTCGTGGATGATTTCGATCGCGGGTTGTGATTCGACCTCGGCCATGCCGCACCCTCTTGATCAGAATTTTCGAATGTCGTCGCCATCGGGCAACTATCCTATCGTCTGAGGTCAACGACGAACATCGAGCATACCCGAGCGCGCCGGGTTCCGGCCTCAGTCGGTCGCGCTTGAGCCGGCGAAAGTGTGGCCGGCAAATCTCGTCTTTCCCTGGTATAATGCGATCTCATCCGTGGAACGGAACCTCCATGGCTTGCCTTTCGACGGGCCCGTCGCATGCGGAAGATTCGCCTCAGCTCGCCTCTGAATGCTCGTCTGGCGGAGAATTTCCAGCGCGAGCTGAACGATTCGCAGCGGGCTGCGGCGACGGCGCCCGACGGCTACAATTTGATCCTGGCCGGTCCCGGCTCGGGCAAGACGCGGGTCATCACGTATCGGGTCGCCTACCTGATCCAATCGGGGGTGCCGGCCGAATCGGTGATGCTGGTCACCTTCACCCGGCGCGCCGCTCGCGAGATGGTTCGGCGCATGCAATCACTGATCGGGCAACGTGCGGCCAAGGTGTGGGCCGGAACGTTTCATCACATCGGTAATCGCCTGCTTCGCCGCGCGGCGACACTCCTGGGCTACGAACCCAACTTCACAATCCTCGATAGCGAAGACCAGCTCGACCTGATCCGGTTGGCGATGGACGACGCCGGGCTTTCCGGCACGGGTAAATTGGCCCCGAAGCCGGCGGCCGTGCACCATATGATCAGCTACAGCGCCAACGTCAACCGCCCACTCAGCCAGATCGTTGCCGAGCGCGACGCCGAGCTGGTCGCGTGGCAGTCGCAGATCGATGCGACGGCCGCCGCGTACGCAGAGCGCAAGCGCGCCGCCAACTGCATGGACTATGACGACTTGCTGCTGCAATGGGGCCGACTGGTGCGGGAGTTTCCCGAGGAGCGAGCCGCCCAGGCGCGCGTCTTCCGCCACATCTTGATCGACGAGATGCAAGATACCAATGCCGTGCAGGTCGAAGTGGTGGAAGCGATCGCGGCCGCCGGCGCAGGCAACCTCACGGCCGTCGGCGACGACGCCCAGTCGATTTACCGGTTTCGGGGAGCGGACTACGACAACATCCTCAAGTTCCCGGATCGGCACCAGGGTGCCCGGGTGTTTCAGCTCGAGATCAATTACCGCTCGACGCCCCAGATTGTCGCTTTCACCAGGGCGTCGATCGCGCACAACGCTTCGGGCTTTGCCAAGGAGCTGGTTTCCGCGCGTTCCGATGGACTACTCCCCCTCGTCATCGCGACGGAAGACGCCTACGACGAGGCCGTCCTCATCTGCCAGGAGATCCTCGAGGCGCGTGAAAAGGGCCTTGCGCTCGGCCAGATAGCGGTGCTGTATCGCAACCATCACGACAGCATCCTGCTGCAGGGTGAGCTGCTCGCGCGAGGAATTCCCTACACGGTCCGCAGCGGGCTTCGCTTCTTCGAGCAGGCCCACATCAAGGATGTGATGGCGCATTTGCGGATCGTGGTCAATCCGCGCGACGAGGCCTCCTGGCGCCGACTGCTTTTGCTGTTGCCGGGCATTGGTCCCGCCAAAGCCGCGGCGGTGTACCGGCATTTGTCGCAAAGCACCCGGCCCTTCGACGCACTGGAGTCGGCAGAGGCGATGGCGTTAATTCCGCCGAAGAGCAAGGGATTCTTCGCGGGGTTTGTGAGCGACCTCATGCAGTTGCGCGCGACCGATCCGGAACGCAACCCGGCCGCCGCGGTGAGCGCGATCCTGAAGGGGGGGTATCCGGCCACAGTCCGGACCCTGTACGAACGGCCCGACAATCGCATCGCCGACATCGAGCAGTTTGCGCTCTTGGCCGCGAAGTTCGACAGCCTGGAGCGATTGGTTTCCGACCTACTATTGGCCGGCGACGTGTACGGGATGGACTCGGCTGCCGACAACGATCCCGGTGAAGTGCTGGTGCTCTCGACGATTCATCAGGCCAAGGGCCTGGAATGGTCGCACGTGTTTATTCCGCGCCTGGTCGAGGAGAGCTTCCCTCACCGCCGCTCGCTCGAGGAGCCCGGCGGCGGAGACGAAGAGCGGCGCATCTTTTACGTGGCGGTCACGCGGGCGATGAACCAGCTCACTCTGACCTACCCTCTTACCATTGCCCTGGGAGGCCGCGGCCCGACGGTCTTCACGGTACCCAGCCGCTTCCTGACCGAGATCGACGCTCGTCTGCTCGAGCGCGCCGAGATCGAAATCGACCCGGGGCCCGGATTTGGCGAACTATGGTCCAGCCGCGCCACAGGCGGAGAACGCCAGCGTGGACCGGGACCGCGGATCGCAGAATGACTCTCAGGAGGATCCGTGATCATGTCGCACCCACCTGTTTCCAGCGCGATCTTCGCCGCAATCGTGTTGCTCGCGAATTCACCGGCGACGCAGGTTTTCGCGCAGGCCGGCGACGGCGTGGCCGCGCCTCGGCCGCGGCCTTTTCGCATCCAGGTCGTCGAGGAAGGGACGGGCCGGGGCGTACCGCTGGTCGAGCTCAAGACGGTCAATCAAATCCGCTATGTAACCGACAGCAACGGCATCGTGGCTTTTGACGAGCCTGGACTCTTCGGCCAAAAAGTCTTCTTCTCGGTCCGCAGTCATGGTTATGAAATTGAAAAGGATAACTTCGGATTCCGCGGCGCGGCGATGGTCATCAGCGAAGGGGGTCGGGCGCAGGTCGTGATCCGCCGCCTCAACATCGCGCGCGGCTGTATCGAGTGACGGGTGCCGGGATCTATCGCGACAGCGTGCTCACGGGAGACCAGGTTCCGATCCGCGAGCCGCTCTTGAATGGACAGGTCGTCGGACAAGACAGTGTGCTGAACGCGGTCTATCAGGGCAAAGTTCACTGGTTCTGGGGCGACACCAATCGTCCCGACTATCCGCTTGGCAACTTCCACGTTCCCGGCGCAACATCCGAGCTGCCGGGGCACGGCGGGCTCGAGCCCGAAACCGGCGTCAACCTGACCTACCTGGTCGACGACAAGGGATTCGCGCGGCCCACCGCCCCCCTGCCCGGTGAGGGTCCGACCTGGTTGTCGGGACTGGTCGTTCTCAAGGACCAGGACGCGCGCGAGCGCATGTTTGCGGTTTACGCCAAGATCCGCAGGCAGCTCGAGGTTTACCAGCGGGGGCTTGTCGAATTCGATCCTCGAACCCAACGGTTCAACAAGGTCGTTCAGTTTCCCGAATCGTCCAAGTTTGCCGGCGAGCATCCCGACGGTCATCCCTTTCTCTATCAAGACCACGGCGTCGAGTACGTGTACTATGCCACTCCGTTTCCCTTGATCCGTATTCCCGCGAAGCCAGAACTGCTCACCCAGCCGGTGAACTGCGAGGCGTATTCTAGCCTGGTACGAGGCACACGGTCGTCGCAACAGCAATTCGACCGCAGTCCGGACGGCGGCCTACGGTATGGCTGGAAGCCGAACACGCAATTGCTGAGGCAAGACCAGCAGGACCGACTGATCAGCGGTCGTCAGATCGAGCCCGACGAGTCTCTGCTCAATCTCCGCGACATCGATTCGGGCAAGGTGGTGCTGGCCCACGGAGGCTCGGTTTACTGGAACGCGTACCGCCAGCGCTGGGTCATGATCACGGTCGAGTCTTACGGCAGTACTTCGTTTCTCGGCGAAGTCTGGTATGCCGAGGCCGACACGCCCGTTGGCCCGTGGGTCTACGCACGCAAGATCGTGACCCACGACAAGTACAGCTTTTACAACCCCAAGCAGCACCCCTTCTTTGACAAGGACAACGGGAGAATCATCTTCTTCGAGGGCACGTATACGACGACGTTTTCCGGGAATCATGATCCCACGCCGCGCTACGACTACAACCAGGTCATGTACCAGCTTGATCTCTCCGATCGACGGCTGGCTCTCCCCGTGGCGATCTACGAGGATCCTGCGGGCACGGGTGTGGCAGCTCGCCTTGTGCCGAAGGCGTCACTCACCGGCGGCGAATCCGCCGCGCCGCGCAAAGTCGCGTTTTTCGCGCCGGTGCGCGAAGGGATTGCGACCTTGCCGGTCTGCGAGCAATTCGACGCCAAGCGCGGCCAGACGTTGAGGGTGGGAAGCACTGATCGGCAGTCGAGCCCGGACGAGCCTCAGCCGCTATTCTTCATCTTGCCCGCCGACATCAAGGATTACACGTCGGCGACGGCACCGCTGTACGAATACCAGTCGGAAGGAGGAAACGGACGACTCTATTCCGTCGAGCCGCGCAGCCCGAGCGGACGATCGCGCTGGACTTCGCGGGTGCTCGGGCGCGTCTGGTTAAACCCGGCCCGTCTCAGGCTTTGGTGAGGGTCTGAGTTAGCCCCCGTCGGACGGGTCGTCAGGGAGGATGCCATGGATTCGTCCCAGCTCGAGGATTCGCCGGTCGCCGGACGCAATCACTTGCAAGACTCTGGCGCGTCCGAAAGGCGCGACGCCAGGTCTTGCGAGGCCGAGATTCTGCGGGAAATTACCGAGCAACTGCAACGGGATCGGGACGAATGCTGGCAGGCGCTCGAAGGCTTGGCGTCCGTCGAGCCGGAGTTGCGTTTGGCCATCATCGACGCACTTTCCGGTGGTTCGCCTGGCCAGGGTGGCGCAGACGTTGCTTCGTCTACTGGCAACGGGACGAGATCCGGCGACGCAACAGGCGGCGCGGGCCGCTCTGCGATGCGGCGATCCTCAAGCCGCGGGGCACCCGGCGCTCGGAGCATCGCCATTCCCCTGGGCGGAAAACAAACCAGAGCCGGCTCGACGACGAATCCGCCCCTCGGCCGCCGACCAACGTGCCGATCGGGCGTTGCGATCGTACGGGCCGGAATCGCGGATCTCAGGCTGCCTGGTGACGCCGGTCGACGGGCTCGGGCGCGGCTCGATCGTGATTTCCACCACTCACAACTCGCAGCGCCGAACCGTCGCGTTTTTTTGTGACTTGCAACGTGGAGTCCGTGACGTTGTGGGCGACGTCGAGTCCGATTCGGGCCGGGCCGGCGCACTCCTCGACGAAATGGACGAACACTGGGGAGCTGACGGCGCGCGGGACATCCCGGAGCTGGCGGCGGGACTGCTCGCGGGAAGCTTGATGCTGTGCGGGCCCGTCGTCCCCCCCGAGGTGCGCGACTGGATCGACGGTACGCTGGGGAGAGAATTCCAGCCAATCGCGTTTCCGGCGCGAATACCAGGTCTGGACCCGACGGTGATTTCGTCAGCCGAGATGCCGGCGCGGGTGCACGATCTCCTGGACTCGTGCCCATCCTGGCGGGATACCTCGCCGCTCACGTTTGAGCTCGCGGAGGAGATCAGCTTGCGCGAAGGCCGGAGGGCTGCCGGTCCCGATCCTGTCCGGGATGCCGGTCTGTATCGCTTCTTGTTCGAGCACCGCATCATCAACAGAATTGACCTGTACCGCCGAATGCTGTTGTGGATGGCATGGGTCTGGAAGTGCTCGGCTCGGCCGGAACTCTCGTGCTCGGCGCTTGCGCTCGTTTCCGAGCTATCGGACGAGCAGTACGCTGTGCCGTCGCATCCCTTCGCCGTGGAGCTGACGACCCGAAGCCTGCGGGCCGCGACTCGTCTGCTGCGCACGCCCATGGATCCCCGCCGGCATCACGTCAGCCCGACCGAGTCTTCCGGAGCGTGACGTCATCCGGCGCGAGCAATCGCAGAAACGAGAAACCGGAGCCGGAGTCGCGAAACCATCAAGGATTCCGCGGCCCCCGCTCCGGGTAATGGCTGCAATCGTCAGGAACCATCACTTCTTGGTCGGCTTCGCAGGAGCGGCAGCCGCGCTCGGGGCGGCAGGCTTGCCCTTGGCTCCTTTTTTCTCGGCGGCCTTCTTTTTCTTGGCAGTATCACGCGCATCGCCCATTGCTCAAGTCTCCTCTTGAACGTCGTTCGAACCGTGCTACGAGGTTCCAAAAAACTTGGCGAGCCCGTCGTCTCTTTCCGTAAAAGAAACGACGTATCCTAGCATGACATTCTGTGCCCGGACTATCAATACAGGTCGTGTTGAGATTTGCGAATTCGTGGCGTTTTGATAAAAATGCAGGGATCATGCAGGCAGGAGGCCCGGCGACATGCGTCGATCACGCGCGCAGTTCAGCATCAAGAGCATGATGATCATCGTCGGTGTTGTGGCCGTCGTGCTGGCGATCCCGTCGGATTCGCGAGCGCTCGTGCCGTACTTGGGCTTCCCATGCCTTGCCGTGTTTGCCGCGCACTGGATTGTGCTTCGAGAACGCCGGCGACTGGCCGCGTGTTGTTTCGGCGGCCTGGCGATCGGGATCAATTCGCTGTACGCGGGAGCGTGCGTCTACCCGCACTACATGCTCCTTCCGGCGCTGTTCCTGGGATGGATGTTCATCGTGGTTCCGACGCTCGCCGGCCTCGGGGCGGCGTGGGCGAGCCTGGCTGCCCGCGAGGATGCGGTCCCAAGGCTCTCCTCGGAGAAAGCCTGCGCTCTTGGTCTTCGCCCTGACCGCACTCCCCTTGGCGACCCTGTGGACGCTCTGGCCGCTGCACCTGGCTTTCCTGTGCGCCAGGCCGGCCTTGAATTCGCTCGCTGATCAGGTTGCCGGCGGACGCACCATTGCTTTCCCGCAGCAAGCCGGGATCTTTCAGATCGTCGGCACCGCGGTTGACCAAGCATCGGGCGACGTCGGCCTGATCACCGATCCGCGCCTAGCGGACCCGCTGGGCTTGTCCGGCTGAACCCTCGCAACCTCTCGGACCGCCGCGGCCCGATCGGGACGTCCGGGCTAGGCGTTGGGCTCGGGGGTGGGTGGGTGTACTGCCAAGAGGATTGAGATCGCGAGGCTCCGGTGTCAAACTGAACCAGGCTCGCTCATCGACGAGAGCGCCGCTCGCCGCTATCTTGGAGCGGTCGAGCTTGGCCAATCGGTCTCAGTCGATCGCGAGACAACGCGCACAAACAGTGCTGCCGCAGGGGACACCCGCGCCCGACGCTTGCCGCGGCCCCCTGGTAATCATCGCAAGAAAGGCGTTTCATGTCGTCTCACAATTTTCAGCATATCCGGATGAGCATGGAAGGAGACGTCGCGCTGGTCGAGATCGTCTCCAAGGATCTGCAAGGTCCAAAAGCTGCGCAAGAGCTCAGTGCCGAGCTCAATCAAGTGATTCACCAGGATTGGGCTAAACAGCTCGTGGTGGATTGTCAGAAAATTCGTTTTCTCAGCAGCACCGGCTTCGCTGCCCTCTTCGGCACGGTGAATCGGGCCAAGGCGGCCGGGCGGGTCGTGAAGTTCTGTTGTATGCACCACGACGTACGCATTGGCGCCGATATCGTCGGGCTCGGGACCGTCGCCGAGATCCACGATACGCAAGCCGCAGCCCTACGTTCATTCGCGCCTTTCGTGAGCGGCGATCGCCCAACCGGTTGACCAAACCGTCGGCTGTGCGAATCATTCTGTGCCGGCCGGAACGCTCACCTGCGTTCTTCGAGCCAGCGTTTGACGGTTCGGTACAAGGGCGAAGCGTAGTGCGACGTGACGATCTCTCGGTACTTGGCGTATCCGTCGTCCTGCTTGCCTTGCTGAAACAACTTGCGTGCTTCGGCAAACGCGTCTTTGGCGGGTGCTTCGTGGCGGGCCCGAAGTTCACCGAATGCGGACATGACGTCGGTGGCCGCGCCGGCAAATTCGAAGTCGTCGCGGAAAGCGAGAAAGCCGTCGATCCATGCGCCGTCCTTGGCCTCGCGGATGAGTGGCAAATATTTCCGGCGCCGGCGGCAGCCTTGTCATCGATCGCGCGGCCGAGGTCCTGGGCGCGTCTTTGCTGTTGCTCATCGAGCTTCAGGCCGCGCGCGTGCTTGAGCGCGGCGACGGCGTCGCGATAGCCGCCTTGGCCCAGTCGCAACTCGGCAAAGTCGAGCAGCGCCACGGGATTGGTCGAGGACTGCGCCTCCAGCCAGCGGATCGCCGGTCCGACCGGCAGACGACCAAACATGTGTGCGCCGGCGTCGTCTGTGAAGAATCGAAAGGCCGGCCAGCCCGACTCGCCGAACAGGGTCGCGGCGTACTGGCCCATGCCGAAGCCCATGACAGGGTCGTTGGTGCCATGAACGATCGCCAGCGGCACTGCCCGCTGGGCGGCGTCGTAGCGATCCGTCGTTGTAGGCCTCGGGCTCGCACTGGAAAATCACTCCGCACGAGATCGGAAACGCTCCGGCCATCGACTCCGGAAAATTCATCAGCAAACTGTAGGTGAGAAAACCTCCCTGAGAGTGGCCGCCGACCAGATAGTGAGAGATCGGATAGACTTCCTTCAGCTCTTTCATCGCCTCGCTCACGAGCGCCGGGCTCTCGCGGTCGGTGCCGGGAAAGCCGCCAAAAGTGCTGCGACCCACGTAGTTGACGTACGAATAATTGAATCGGGGTTCGTCGTCCACGCTCGATGGCGTCTCTCCGTTGATTCCCAGCAGAATGAAGTCGCGGGCGATATCGGGCCAGACGCTGGCGATCGTGTTCACGTAGCTCCGGCTGTTCATATTGGAGCCATGCAGGATCAGCACCGCGGGCCATTTGCGGGACGACTCGGCCTGAAAAGCTTCCGGCGCACGGATCGAATAGGTCAAGAGAGACTGTGTCGAGCCGTCGACGATTTTCGCCGGCGCCAGTGGGGTGTGACGCGTGAAGCTGGCGTTGGCCTGTCCGTGCCAGCCAAACCAGCCGGGGAAGCCATCGACGTTGCCGGCGCCGGAAACGGACTTTCCGTCGGAGGAGATGTCGAGCCAGCCCTGGCCGTCACGGAAGCTATGAAATCGGAAATCGAGGCGGCGGCCGGTTGCCTTCCCCTCGATGGTCGAATTGCCCCGCGCTGCATAGCGACCCTTGACCTTCGCATCGTCCTGCGTGAGCTCCATCAACCCAAGATCCGTGAGCCACAGGCCGCCGAAACGACCTGGCTTGTCGGAGGGCGCTGTTCCGTCGGGTCTCCAGCCATTCCACGCCCCCGATGGCCCGTCGCGGACTTGAAAACTGCCGGTGAATGCATTCCCGGACGGGTCGAGAGCGAAGCGAGCGTTGCCCTTGGCCTGACCTTCTTGATATTCAAACGTCAGGACCTTGCCGTTTGCCTTGCCCGTGAGGGTGAACTGCCCACTGGCGCCGTAAGAGCCGGTGACGTTTTCGCCTTTCTGTTCCAGCTTGACGATGCCGATCGTTCAGCGCCATTCTCCCTGAAACGGGTTGCTCGGTTCGTCGGCGGCCACCGAGCGCGCGAGTGCCCAGGCGGCCCAGGCCAGGATGACGAGACTTGGTCGCATCGCGGTGCTCCACCATGCGGGATTTGAAGAGTCGCGGACGCCGTGTGCGAAACGGTCGTGCAAAGTGGCGACGATGGTAGTATCGGCGATCACATGCCGCACATCGCTGAGTGTGGCATCACCGCTTGCCCGCTGCAAGCCGGCTGCAACGAGGGGTGTGACCTGGCGATTTCCGGGCACCGCAATCGACGGGGTTCAGGGCGAAGCCCCCGCGGCTTCCCGGTCGACCGGCGCCCAGTCAGTCTTTCATGCCGAAGACCATGATCTTGCGATGGCCGACGGCATAGATCGTCTCGCCGTTCTCGCTCAGTCGCGAGGTCGTGCACGTACATCGGAGTTTTTTCCTGGGCGAGCGTCTTCTTCGCGGTGGCGACGTCGAAGAACATGAGGAAACCGTCCTTGTCGCCGCCGCCGGCCGCGAGCAGCCAATCGCCGCTCGGGTGGAAGTCCAGGTGCTCAACCAGGCCCTTGAATTTGTCGCTGGCGAACGCGTGCAGTGCGCTCGCCCTTTTGCCAGTCGAAGACTTCGACCGCGGCCTTGCCATCCAGGTGATCGATGTTCGAGATCTTGCCGCTGCCGCCGGCGGCAAGAGCCTTGCCGTCGGGCGAGAAGGCCAGCGAGCGGATGCCGCCGATCGAGTGACGCCGCTGGACGGGGTCCCAGGTGTAGAGCTCCGGGGCCTCGAGCGTGGCCAGTGATCGGCCGGATTCGACGTCCCAGACGACGATGTGGCCGACCTTGTCGCCGGTCGCCAGGTGGCTGGCCGTCGGGCGAGATCGCCAGGGCGAATAGCATCGACGGGAAGTGGGTCGGAGTGAGCTCGGCGTGACCGCGCAGCTCGTGGATCAAGCGGCCGCTCGCGACATCCCAGAGCCGGCAGACCATGTCGTCGGCGACGCTGGCGACGATGTTTCCATCGGGCGTGGCCGCCACGCGTGCGGATCCATTTGGCATGGGCGGTGCACATCGCGGAGCTTGGACCGCGACTCGACGTTCCACCAGATCAAGCGGCCGTCGTAGCCGCCGGAGACCAGCGTCGTGCCCGCAAGCGCGAGGCCCGTCACGTAGCTGTCATGACGGCCCAGCTCCTTCGGCTCGGGCTTGTGCCTGGCTCGAGGTCGAGCTCGTACACCGAAAAGTCAGAGCCGCCGCAGAAAAGCTGGTTGGTGCGCGGCTTTCGTGCGACTGCGAAGACGATGTCGGGGCGGGCGAGCTGCTTGACGATCTTGAGTTTCTCGGGGTTCGCGGCGGCATCGGAAAGACCTCGCAGGAGAGCGTTGCTCGGTGGCCATCGACGTCGAGGTACCGCGCGGAATCACTAGGCGAGAACCTCGCGGATCGGCTCGGTGCCGGCATCGGTGAGCGGAACGGGCCGGGCACCGACCATGTATTCTTTTTGATGATCGATGCCGAGTGCCTGGTAGATCGTGGCGAAGAGCTGGGCGGGGCCGACCTCGACCATCGACGACAGCCCGGCCGTTCTTGTCGGTCTTGCCGTAGACCGAGCCGCCACGGACCCCGGCGCCGGAGAGCGTCGCGCTCCAGGCCGAGGCGAAATGGTCGCGGCCCAGGCAGGCGTTGATCTCGGGCGTGCGGCCGAACTCGGCGAGGGTGATGACCAGGGTGTTTTCGAGCAAGCCCGCGTTCCTTCAGGTCGTCCAGGAGCGCGGCCATGACGTGGTCGAGCTCGGGGACCATTTCTTGATGGGTCTCGAAGTTCTGGCCGTGGCTATCCCACCAGGCCCGGGCCACGCGGACGAACGGGACGCCGGCCTCGACCAGCCGGCGGGCGACCAGCGCCTGCTCGCCGAACTGGGTCGGCCCGAACTGGTCGCGGACCTTCTGCGGCTCACGCGAGATATCGAAGAGCGACTCGCTGGCCATCAGGCCCCGCACCCGCTGATAGGCGACGTTGTGGCTGCCCAGCGCGCGCGACGACCGTCCGCGCTCGAACCGCCGGCTCAAGAGCTCGCGAAGCTCGGCGCGCTCGAAGTGGTCAAGCTCGGAGATCTCGTCGAGCCGGTGGAGGTTCTCGGGGATCATGCCCGTGGTCAAATACATCGGCTCGTAGCGCTGGCCGAGGAAGCCGCCCGAGCCGGGCGCCATCATCCGCCCTTCGGTGGCCGAGTAGAACGAGACGTAATCGGGCACCCGGCTCTCGATCTGACCGAGCTCGCGAGCCAGGACGGCGCCCAGGTCGGGGTATCGCACGCTGGCGTCGTCGCGGCGCCCGTGCATCATCAGCCTGGCCCCGCCGCCGTGGTCGCCGATCTTGGTATTGAGCGAGCGGATGATGCAGGTTTCGTCGAGCCGCTGGGCCATCTTGGGCATGAGCTCGGAGATCTGGACGCCGGGAACGGCCGTCGGGATCGAGCGAAACGGGCCGCCGGTGGGCGTGCCCGGCTTGGGGTCCCAGGTCTCGAGCTGGCTCGACCCGCCGGCCAGCCAGAGCAGGATGACTCGCTTTTCATTCCGCTTGAGCTCGCCGGCCAGCGCCGGTTGCTTTGAGCATGTCGAGCAGCGTCATGTCGGCCGCGAACGCCGCGGCGCCGGCGCCGATCGACCCGAGGAAGCCGCGGCGATTCAAGGCATGCTCAGGCGACCCGCAGAACGTTTGGCGTCGAGTCTCTGACATGGCGGTTCGCTCCCGGGTGTCGATTCTGGATTTTCGATTTCGAATTCACATGCCTGATCCTGTCAGTGGTTGAAGCGGAATTCGGAGTCCGTCAGCAAGATCCAGACGAGCTGGCGGCGGGCGTCATCGGGCCGGTCGGTGCGCTCGTCGAGAAACGCGCTCAGAATGCGGAGCTCTTCGTCATCGGGAGGGCGTGAGAGCACGTTCGGACGGCGAGGTCGACGACTTCAGCGGGCCTGGCGGTGTGTTCCAGGCGATTGACGAGCCGTGTCCGGGGCCGTCCGCCAGAAGATCGCTGTGAGATCCGTTTGCCGTTGCTGAAGAAAGGCCTCGGCGACGCCGATCTGGGAGTCGCCGCCGGAGGTCGCGAACGACGACGGCGCAGCGAGCGGCCGCTATCCTCGACGGCGCTGGATCCGCTTCTCGAACTGGTCGGATTCGAAGTCCGGCGGCAGGCTCGCCGGGTCAGCGGTTGCCAGCGCGCAGCGACGTCGCCAGTTGCAGCGGCGTGAGGGGCCGCACGAGCGCCACCGCAAAGAGCGACGGGCGGGGCTGATCGCCTGCGCCGTCCCACCGGCTGCCGCGGCAGTAGGCCTCGGAGAGGACCAGGCCCGCGGATCAGCCGCCGGAGGTCGTACCCGTGGTCGGCCAGATCGCGGGCGAGCCACGCCAGCAGCTCGGGATGGCTGGGCGGGTTGGCCGAGTGCATCTGGTCGAGCGGCATGACCAGTCCCTGGCCGAACAGGCGGTACCAGATGCGATTGACGATCGCCCTGCGAGAAGAACTCGCGGTCGCCGGGCGCCGAGCGCCAGCTCGACCAGCTTGGCCCGGGCGCTGAAGCTGGGCGGCGGCGGGGGGACCTTCTCTTTCTTGGCGATCGAGCGCTTCTTTCTCCTTCTTTTTCTCGTCCTTTGAGGGTTCCTTCGCATCGGGCTCTTCGACCCGGCGCCCGGTCAGGAACATCATGCGCGCCTGTTTTTCGACGTCGTCGGTCGTCTTGAACCGGATCGTGCCGTAGCCGCGCTCGCCCAGGAAGCCGTCTTGCCGTTCCCGTTGACGAAGGTGCGACTCAAGAACGACTTCATTCCATAGAAATGGTCTTGTTTCCAGTCGCGCACCAGAGGGTGGTCGTGGCACTGGGCGCAACTGATGTTGACGCCGAAGAACGTCGAGCTGACGTCGGCGGTCAGCCGGTCGAGGTCCTTGAGTCCCTGCCGGAGGTATTGCGCGGCCACTTTCTGGGCCTTGTCGGACTGGTCGGGCAGCAAGAGCTCGCGGAAGATGCGGTCCCAGGACCGGTTTTCGCCGGCGGCCTTGAGGAGGTAGTCGCGCAGGCTCCTTTGCTGCCGGCCATCAGCATGGTGTCGAGCTCGGTCGCCTGATGGCGAACGAAGTCGGGCGACGCCATCAACCGGTCGACCAGCCGGGCGCGCTTGTGAGGGTCGGTCGAAGCGACATATGCGCGCGACTCGGCGGCGGTGGGGATTCGCCCGTCAAGGTCAAGCGTCAATCGGCGGACGAGCGTCGCGTCGTCGGCCGCGGCGCGCGGCCTTGATCGATTCTTCCGGAGGGTCTCGCTGATGTAATGATCGACGACTTCCGCGATCGGTCGTTCTGGGGGCAGGAGGTCGGCGGCCAGGCTCGCTGACTCGACCATCATGAATGCGACGGCAACAGCAAACCTCGCGCAAAGCACCGTCATCGTGAGATCCTTGTACTCGCTCTGCGTCCGGGTTCTCGCGGCTAACGACGAAGAACAATTGTTTAATTTACTACGGCTTTGCTTACTCCGCCACATCTTTATTGATCACCGCCAGCCCCGATGGTTGGCGGCTTGACATCAGGCCGTGCGGGGCGAAGACTCGGAGCGAGGCATGCGACGGCAGCTCCAGCTTCCGCGGTGCGCAACGGGTCGGTGAGGGACGCGGGCCATTCACAACCAGGGGGCTTTCCATGCGTCGTCTGGCAGTGATGTCATTCGTGGTGCTGACGCTGCGGACCGTGGCGGCGGCCAGTGACAACGCGACCGTTCCGGGCGAGGTCAGTACGCCTTTTCCCACGATTCTGAATGTGGCTCTCGAGTGGAAAATCACGGGAGACGCGAACTTGAATGGAACCGTCTCAGTGCGGTATCGCGGGGTCGGAGAGAGTGGCTGGCGCGACGCTATGCCGCTGCGGCGCGTACCGGCCGGCCAGAGCCGCCGCACGACTCCCATCTTCCGCTGGGAGAACAAGCACTCCGGCAGCATCTTTGACCTGCGACCGAATACCGAGTACGAGATCGCGCTCAAGCTGGACGACCCGGACGGCGGCTCGGCGGAACGGACGGTGCGTGCCCGTACGCGAGCGGTCCCGCGTGCTGCGACTGGGGCGCCGGTCCGCGATGTGTCCAGGGCAGAGCTCGCCGCCGCGCAGCCCGGCGAGGTCTTGCAACTGGCCGCTGGAGACTACGGCGAATTTGTCGTGCCGCGCGACGGCGAACCGGGCCGGCCGATCGTGTTTCGCTCGATCGACGGCCGGCGCTGTTCTCCTCGATTTCGTTACGGAACCGTAAGTACGTCCATCTCGATGGCTTGACCATCAGGAACTCGGATGAACGCGCGGCAGGAATCGATCTCTTTGGTGCCGAGCAGTGCGCTGTGCGGCATTGCACGGTGAACGCGGTCAACGGAATTCGCGCCTCTCGGCCTCCGGGCGCGAGGGAATGCTACATCGCCGACAATGTCGTGCAGGGGATCACCGCATGGATTCCGCAAGCGATGGGAGCCAACGGCAAGAACATCGGCGAAGGGATACAGCTGACCGGCCCGGGAAATTTGATCTGTTTCAACCGCGTGACCGGCTTTCGCGACTGTATTTCCACGATGGAAGACCGAGGGACGAGCGACCAGTTTTGCATCGACATCTATAACAATGACATCTACACCGGCGCTGATGACGGGATCGAAGCCGATTTTTGTTTTCACAATTGTCGCATCATGCGCAACCGGCTCACCAATTGCTTTGTGGGTCTGAGCTCGCAACCGGGACTGGGAGGCCCGACCTATTTCATCCGCAATGCGATGTACAACCTGACCTACACGCCGTTCAAGCTCAATCGCTACAGCCAGGGAGACGTCATCCTTCACAACACGGCGATCAAGGTGGGCGACGGGCTGCGCATCGCCTCGGCGGCCGACTTCACCTTTGTCCGTAACAATCTGTGCATCGGCGGCCCTTCCGGCGGGCGAAGGTACGAGGATACGGCGCCGGTCGCGGATACGTCGCCGCCGTGAGCTCGCCTGGCCCGCATTGCAGCTTCGACTATGACGCCATCGGGGCCTTCGAGACGCCGTTTGCCGGGAACTTCGGCCAGCAGCGATTTTCAAGCCTTGAAGAGCTGCACCGCGGCCCGAATGAGGTGCACGGTGTCAAAGCCGATATGAGTGTCTTCAATAACGTGGCATTCCCCAGCGAGCCGGTGCCCGAGCGCGAGGTTGCCGACTTACGGCCGCGGGCGGGAACCGTCGTCGTCGATGCGGCCCTCCGGCTGCCTAATGTCAACGACGATTTTGAAGGAGCCGGACCCGACATCGGAGCCTATGAGGCAGGCCGAGCACGGGGCCGCACTACGGTCCCCGCTCGCGCGGGGTCGATGAAGAGACGCCCGGAAACCGATAGTGCGGCAGAGCTTGGATCAGCAACTGTCGCCTGGCCGTTCCGGGCGTCCGGCCAGGGTCGCCAGAGTGGAAACAGCGTGGCTCACTTCGTCTCGGGCCGAAGCTCGATGCCGGTCTCAATCGTGATATCGAGCCCGCCGTCGAGATCCATGCCGTTGATGGTGAAGGTCATGCCCTCTCCTTTGACGCGAAGCGATCCTTTCACTGCTGACGAGCCGGCCTTCCTCGCGGTCGAAGAGGAGCGTCTCGTCGGAGGACTCGAGTTTCAGGTCGCCTTGCTTCACCTTGAGCTGGCTCGCGGCGGGGTCTTGCTTCAGCGAGGCCTTCGTTATCTTGCTGGTGATCTTGTCGAGCGTTTTGTCCCCCTTTTTTTCGGTGCCCGACATACTCGTATTTTTGCTGCAATGTGAGCGTCTCCTGACCGCCGATGTCGGCCGTCTCGGTCCGCTCCCACGACTCGCCGGGGCGGGCCAGAACGTCTGGCAATCGACGAAGCTCTTGCTCGAAATCCTGCTTGAGCTTCTCGGATTCGAGACTGGCTTCGGATCGTATCACGCACCATCGGGGTGAGCTTGTCGGCTTTTTCCAGGAGCTTTTCCGCCCCTTCGATCGCCTTGATCTTGTTGTCGCCGTCGAGCACGACCGTATAGCTGATTTCAGAGGCCAGCTTGAAAACCTCTTCCAGGAACGCGAGCGCGGCGTTCTCGATCTTGGCGTTCGGCTCGGTTGAATCGTAGGTCACATTGATTCCGCCCGCCGCCGACAGCTCGAATCGCATCGATTCTACTTTTTCTTCGACGGGCACGGTCGAGTCGTTCGCCGCTTGCCGACAGTGCCGCGGCTGTCACTGTTTCGTTTTCCGATGGGTTTCGATCTCCTGGCCGGCTACCGTCAGGACGTGACTGCGTCTTTGTCGTCGACTTGTACCTGGACACCTTCCCCTCGGGGAACTTGTACTCGAGCTTGACCTGGGCCTGGGCGGGCGGCGACGAGAACATCGCCAGGCAGGCGAACGCGACTCCCGCCGTTCTCCACGCACGCGGCAAAATGAATTGTCATCAACCTTCTCCTCAAACGAGATGCGAGAATGACCACGGAATTCGCACGAACTACGCTTCCCATCCCACGAATTCGGACGAGCGTACCGAGCGAATTCCAGGAGGGTCGGACGCCGTCGTCTGCTGGTCTCTCCGGGTATTCGCGTGCTGCGCGATCATATTCAGTGTGCGTCTGGCTCTGCGGCGCGCCACCTTTGGTCGGTCGATGGAGAGACAGCGTCGACCTCGCGGATGACTTTCATTCGGAGTGATCCCGGCGCGGTGCAGACCTGGCGAGTCGAACGGTTGGAGTTGTTTGACGCCCGACCTCGTATTGCGTCCTTCCGAAACGAACACGCCTCGGGACGGCTGGCACGCTCCCGAGGCGGTGTGGGATTCAGGTTGCTCTCGCCGAGCCGGTCGTGCTGTTCGTATCGCGCAGCCTTCCGTTCAGATTGGTTCGTAGCATGACCGTGAAGAATTGCGGCAGGAGCGGGCGCCCACGAATTCGTCATCCGGTCCGAAGCTCTTCAACGTCTTGAAGCACCAGTAATTGGTGCTGTCGTCACCTTCGTACGGCTTGCCGGCCGGGTCATCGCTGAAGACATACATTCCCTCGCTGCGCAGATGCAGGCAGGGAGACGCTGGCGATTCTACGACCGGAGAGTCGCTGGCTTCGGTGGTGTCCACGTGAGCTCGGGCCGATCAGGCCTCCTCCCAGTAACGGTTGCCGATAGCCGCGAGCAGGGCCCGCTTGACCACGGTCTTGGTCAGGGGGACCTTGTAGCCGTTCATGGAAAGTGGGACCGCGCCTTCCGCGGCGGCCTCGCCGGCGGCGGCGGCCGTCTCGATCGTCACACGCTTGCCGGTGATCGCCTTCTCGGCCGCGGCGCTCCGCCAGGGGATCGGCGCGACGCCGTAGACGCACGACCTTGGCGGCGGAGACGTTGTCGCCGTCCATCGCGAGGTTGACCGAAGCCAGCACGAGCGGCCAATCCTGGGCCTGCTTTTGCCGGGCTTCGTACGAGGCATTCTTTCCCTTGGCCGGCGGGATGGTCACCTTGGTGAGGATCTCGCCAGGCCCGATCGTCAGCTCGCTGTCATTCTCAGTCTTGGGGACCTGGTAGAGCGCTTCGACCTTCACGGTGCGGTTCCCCTTGGGCCCGGTGATCGTCGCCTGAGCGTCGAGGGCGCTCAGGGCCACGGCCAGGCTGGAGGGAGTGACGAAAAGAGCATCGCCGTCGGTCAGGAAGATCGCGTGATAGCGATTGTCGCCCGAGCGGACCAAGCTCTTGCCGTCCTTCATGCCCAGGAGTCCGTGGCCGGCGCGGAAATACCAGCACCGCGGCCGCTGCAGCAAGTTGCCGCCGACGGTGGCCATGTTGCGAATCTGCGGCGAGCCGACCTCGACGGTCGCTTGCCAGAGCGCGGGATAGGCCTCTTTGATTGCCGTGCTCGCGACGATATCCGAGAGCTTCGTCCCGGCGCCGATCGTCAAGCCGCCGGCTTGCCGTCGCCCGCGATGCCCGCGAGCGACTTGATGTCCTTGAGATAGACCACACGTTCGGGAGAGGTCACGTAGTCTTTCATCCGGCCGATCAGGTCGGTGCCGCCCGAAAGGGCCGCCGCGGTCGGCGAGCCCAAAAGCTTGACGGCGTCTTCGATCGTGGCCGGGGCAGCGTACTCAAAAGCTTTCATAGATTTACGCCTTCCCTTCTTTGGAGGCCGTGGCCAGGGCATTCAAGACGTTGCGGGGGGTCATCGGCCACTCAGAAACCCGTACGCCGATTGCGTTGGTTACCGCGTTGCCGATGGCGGCCGCCGTCGAGATCGTGGGGGGCTCGCCGACGCCGATCACGCCGCGTGCCTTTTGCTCGGGGGGCTCGTAGGCCCGCACGATGATCTCGGGGATGTCGGCCGCGCCGGCCAGCTTGTACCACTCCATGTCGGGGTTGACCATCGTGCCCGTGGTCGGGTCGACGAAGCCGTTCCTCGAAGAGTCCGTAGTTCAAGCCGCCGATCACGCCGCCGTAGACCTGGCTTTCCCAGGTCAGCTTGTCGATGATCAGCCCCGAGTCCTGAATGGCGACGATCTTCTTGACCTTCACCATGCCGGTCTCGATGTCAACGGCCACTTCGGCAAACTGGCAGCCGCCAACGCCGACGCTGGATAGCCCCTTCTCGCTGGGATCGTAGGAGCCCATCTCGGAGATCGTCGACGTCCCCAGCTTGCGGCACGCATCTTTCCACGACATCACCGGCTCGCCCGAGACCCAGAGCTGGCTGTCCTTGAGCGACAGGTCTGCCGGGGCGGCCTTGACGGCCGGCGCGATCTTCTTGAACAGGGCGTCACGTGCCTTGGTGACCGCGTCGAGGCACGGCGGCGACATCGAGGGCGTGGTGGTCGAGCCGCCCGACGCCTGGCCGGGCGGGAAGGTCGAGTTGCCGATATTCGAGAAGATGTCGGTCGGCTGCAGCCCGAGGACCTCCGCGGCGATGATCGCCAGGACCGTGCGAGCGCCCGTGCCGATGTCCTGGGTCGCGGTCTTGAGCTCGACCGAGCCATCGGCGTTGATCGTGCACGAGACTTTCTTGTCGCGGGTGCCAGCCGCCGCCCCACTGATGCAGCCCGACGCCCATCCCGTGCCGGATCGGGCCGGTTCCGGTCTGACCGCGCGGCTTGCGCTTTCGCGCCAGCCGATCAGCTCGGCCCCCATCTTGAGCTCGGCCTCGTAGATCGGGGTATGGAAATCGTCTCGGGATCGAGGTTCTTGAGCCGGAACTCGACCGGATCCATCCCCAGCTTGTCGGCGAGGTCGTCCATGGCCGCTTCGGTGAGCAAGCAGCTCTGAGGATGCCGCGGGGCCCGCATGGCCCGCTGGCTGCCGAAGTTGGTCATGACGGTGGATTGAGCGACCGGACGTGTTGGGAACGCTGTAGACGTAGGGCAGGATCACGTCGGCGCCCGCCGTTGACCCCGCCGGTGCCGCGTGCCTCGGCGATCATGGCGACGATCTTGCCGTCGCGGTTGGCCCCCATCTTGATGTGGGCCGCAGCCGCTGGGACGGTTGCCCGCGGCCAGGTGTTCCTGGACACGATCGAGGAACATCTTGACCGGCCGGCCGCCAGCCTTCTTCGAAAGCTGGGCCGCCGTTCGGCCCCAGATATCGGCGCTGAACTTCGAGCCGAATCCGCCCCCCATGTAATCGGTGTGGACGGTCACGTTCGCCGCCGGAACCTCGAATGCGGCCGCCCAGATCGCCGGCGATGCCCGTCGACGTTCTGCGTGCTCGCCCAGGCTTCCATCTTGTCGTCGCCGCTCCCACGGACGGTCAGTCCGTGGGTCTCGAGGCAGACGTGCGTGATCAGCGGCACCGAGTAGGTTCCCTCGCTCGTCACCTCGGCCGCGGCCATGGCTTCCTCGGGCTTGCCCTTGGTCTGGCTGCGGCCTCTTCTGACATTGCCGCGCTTGAAGACGGCCGGCGCGCCCTCGGCCATCGACAGGGCCTCGGTCGCGACGTGAGGCAGCACTTCATACTCGACCTTGATGGCGCGGACCGCGTCGCGGGCCTGCTCTTCGGTCTCGGCGGCGACAGCGGCGATATCGTCGCCGTGATACCGCAGGGTCTTTCCCGCTTCGGCGATCGCGATGACGGCCTTGACGCCGGGCATCTTCTCGGCGGCCGAGATGTCGATCGACTTGACCTTGGCGTGGGCGTAGGGACTGTAGAGCATCACGCCGAAGAGCGTTCCCTCGGCCGAACGTCGGAGGGATATTTGGCTTGTCCCGACGCCTTGGCCAGGCCGTCGAGCCGCGGGATCCGGGTGCCGATCAGACGAGGGTTTTCAGGCCAAGCTTGCCATGGTATTCACGCTCCTTTCATGGCTTTGGCCGCGGCGAGCGCCGCTTGCATGACGCCGACGTAAGTGCCGCAGCGACAGATGTTGCCCTCGAGCCCCTTCTTGACCTCGTCGAGGCTCGGATTGGGGTTTTTGTCGAGGAGGGCTTTGCAGGAGGTGACGAAACCCGGCGTGCAATAGCCGCACATGAGTGCGTCATTCTGATGGAAGGCGTAAGGCACGCCTTGTGAGCCGGTGTCGAAGCTCTCGAGCGTCTGGATCGTCTTGCCCTGGCACGAGACGGCCAGCGTGGTGCAGGAATAGACCGGATCGCCGTCGACGATCGCCGTGCACGCTCCGCAACTGCCGCGATCGCAGACCCGCTTGGGGCCCGTCACGTCCAGCCGGTGGCGCAGCGTGTCGAGCAGGGTGCTGCGTGGCTCGACCGAGCACGAGCGATCCTGGCCGTTGACCTTGAGCGTGATCTCAACCGTGCCCGAGAGGATCTTGGGCTCGGCGCTCGCGCGGCCTGCGCCTCGTCGAGCGCCAGCGTGGCCTGGCCGGTCAGCACGGCCGTGGCGGCCGCGGCACCGGACCCCCGCAGGAAGTCGCGCCGGCTGTGACCGTTGCGGCCCGCCGGGTTTCTTCGGTTCATGTTCTCGCATCGAGCGAATCTCCCGTTTCACTTGGCCACACGACCAGTCCACTCCATCGACGTCCGGATTGGCCGGCGGCCGTTCCAAGACTGGGTCCCGTCTCAGACTCACGACCGTCCAAGGTACGTTCCGACTCACGCGGCGGCAAGATGCCGCCGTCTTCCATCGGACCAGCGAAGCAGTCGCCTAGGCGAGCCAATATCAATCGACAAGCCGCTATTTTTCTGTCGGCAGCTGCCGACTGGCATCGTCCGGCGGCGAGATCACAGAGTGTGCGTCAGGTGATCGGGCGATCGGAATGTCAGGGTTCGACGGGCAGGTCGAGCCGGCTCGCCCCATTCGTTCCAGGACCCGTCGTAGTTGGCCAGATCGGAGTAGCCCAGCCGAGCCAGGTTGAAAAGGACGACGGTGGCCGCGACGCCGCCATTGCAGTAGGCGACCGTGGGCCGGTCGGCGCGGAGCGCCGTGTCCTCGACGCGGCCGGCGAATCTCGTCCAGCGGCAGAAAGCCCCCGTGCGGCGCGAAGAACAGCTCGCGCGGAACGTTGATCGCGCCGGGGATGTGGCCGCCGCGCGGGCCGCGCCGCCGGGCGCCGGAATATTGCCCGGCGTCGCGGGCGTCGAGGAGTCTGCCAGTCGAGATCGGGATGGTCCAGCGATGCCCGGCCAGTTGGACGGCGGTGACGCGCAGGTCCGGCCGGATCCGCGGCGTGAAGACCGCGCGGGCGACGGCGACGTCTCCCGACCTCGACCGGCCGCCCTTCCTCAATCCATGCGTTCCAGCCGCCGTCGAGCACGCTGACGTCGTCGTGGCCGTAGTAGCTGCAAGGCCCACCAGAGCCGGGTCGCAAACTGGCCGCCGGCGTGATCGACGGCGACGACATGAGTCTCGTCGCCGATGCCCCGCACGGCCATCGCCTCGGCGAACCGAGCCGGCGGCGCGATCTGGACGGGACCGGATCGTCGGGGTCGATGATGTCGGTCGTCCAGTCGATGTAGACCGCGCCGGGGATGTGCGCCGCCAGGTATTCGTCGCGTGCGCCCCGATAATCGGCCTGCTCGACGCCCGGCGCGACCGGCCGGGTCACCACGTATCCCCGCATGTCGACGACGCGGACGCTCGGGTCGTTCAGGTGTTCCGCCAGCCAGTCGGTCGACGACAAGCAGATCTGCGGCCATGAAAGTGGTCTCGATGGATCCGGTGAGGATTCGGACCCAGCCTGAGTGCGGTCGTGACGACCGCGCTCGCAGATCGTTAAGATAACCGGCCAGACCGTCGTCCCCAAGTACTTGCACGCGGTTCGATTTGTCCCGGCCAGTCCGACCGGAACGGCTCGATCCTACGAGGACGATCTGCATGAAAGCCGCCGTCTTCGAAACCTTTGGCGAGCCGGCCGAGGTGCTGCGCGTCCGCGAGGTCCCGGACCCCAAGCCGGGGCCCGGCGAGGTCCGCGTGCGGATGATTGCAGCCCGATCAATCCGTCGGACTTGCTGGTGGTTCAGGGTCGATACGGCGTCTTGCCGAATCTGCCGGCGACGCCGGGCTTCGAGGGGGTCGGCATCGTCGACGAGGTCGGGCCGGGCTTGCTCGGCCGGTTCGTCAAGGGCAAGCGAGTCGTGGTGATCAACTCGGAGGGGGGCAACTGGGCCGAGTTCGCCGTCATCCCTGCGCGGCAGGCGCGGCCGGTCCCGGACGACATCCCCGACGAGCAGGCCGCCGCCTATTTCGTCAACCCGGCCACGCGTGCTGGCGATGGCGCGGCACATCCTGGCCGTCCCCAAGGGCGAGTGGCTGCTCCAGTCGGCGGCGGGCTCGACGCTGGGCCGGATGATCATCCACCTCGGCCGGCACGACGGATTCAAGACCTTGAACGTCGTCCGCCGCCGCGAGGCCATCGACGAGCTCAAAGCGCTGGGCGGCGACGCCGTGATCTCCTCGCGGACGGCCCGATCGACGAGCAAGTGCGGCGGATCACCGGCGGCGAGGGCGTCCGGTACGCCATCGACCCGGTCGGCGGCGAGACCGGCACCGGCGTCTTCCGGTCGCTGGCCCCGGGCGGCCGGCTCATCTTTATGGCACGTTGTCCGGCGAGCCGATCCAGGTCGACCCCCGGCTGGTGATCTCCGGGCCGAGGATCGTCGAAGGGTTCTGGCTGGGCCACTGGATGCGCCAGCGCTCCATCCCCTCGGCCCTGCTCCTGTTCCGCGAGATCGCCTCGCTGATCCGCCAGGGCGTGCTCCGCTCCGAGATCGGCAAGACTTATCCGCTCGACGAGATCAAGGCGGCCGTCCGGCGAGGCCGAGATCGTCGGCCGGCAGGGCAAAGTCCTGTTAACGCTCGGTGCCGCGAGTTAACCGATTCGCCAAGTTAATCTAGTCGGCCGAAAACTGGCATCGCCATTGGGTGAGCGAGCACACCAGCTTGGATCGATCATCCGGCGCATGTCGCGGGTCGGCTGATTGAACTCCATGATTTCCACTCGATTTTTACAAATTTATTCGCCGTGAGGCCTCGGTGGCGATGGAATCTCAGGTAGCGAATTGCGTGCGTTGAGGTTTGGCATGGCCTTTGAGGCAACCTGGATTTTCGGTGCTGGCGTCGTCTTAGCCTCGGATGCGCGGTCTGGTCTATCGCATTCGGGCGGTCGCCGAGTATCTACCAGTGAGCCGCGTTCGTGCGAGGTGCCTCCAGACAGGTTCGCCCGTTCAAATACGGTGGCTGCACATCGTTACGAGCCGCGCGGCTGGCGCAGACCGGTCGGTGCTGAATGCTGCCGTCGGTGAGCATCGCACGGTGATCGAAGCTATTTTCGTCTCCATGTTGACCCGAGCGCGCCGGAGCGATATATCGGATGCCGACGTGACCGGGTGGGAGTGAACAGACGATGAGTAGTGGAACGAGTGGTGCTCAAGATTGGAGGGCGGTGGCCTGCCTGGCTCCGAGTGGCGAGCGGTTGCTGTGCGTGGGCGAGAGTTCCTCGCAAGTGCGGGCCGCGTACACGGGAGCGTGGGGCGAAGTGATTCGGGACGAAGATCGTCCGACGGTTCGCGCGATCTCGTTGCAGCGCTGGACGGGCCAGTTTTGGTCCGGGCAGTGGGAGCACCAGATGTATCTGGCCGTCCCGACGGCTCGCGGCGGCAAGGCCGGCGACGGGCGACGTGCCGAGGAAGAACGGAACCGGAAGCGGAACCGGAAGCCGCCGGAAGCCAGAAATCGATCCAATTCCGAAGAGGCGGCGAAGTCGAAAGTCAAGCGGAGTGAGCGCGAACGCCAGTCTCGCTTCGTCGCGATGAGGCCCCGGCTATGGCCTGGAGACGAACATGATCCTCGCCGCGGCTCGACCGATTCCATCGATCGCGTTAAGAGCCTGGTCGCGATGAGATCCGATTCGGGACCATGCTCCGGCAGGCTGTTCGCCTTACGGACGGATATCTGGACCCCCGGAACGGGTCGCGTTCGACCTGGCTGGGCCAGACGGTCAGGCTGGGGAATGCCAGGGCGATCCGTCGGCCAGCTCTTCGACGCCCAGTCGTTCGGTGGCGTAATGGCCGGCGGTGATCAGGCCGATGCCCAGGCTCTCGGCCTCGAGCGCGCGGTGAAACCGCGCCTCGCCGGTCAGCAGGACGTCGGCCCCGGCCGGGCCGCGTCCTTGAGGAAGTCGTCGCCGGCGCCGCAGGCGACGGCCACCACGTTGACGATCCGCTGGCGGATCGCCGACCATCGCCACGGCAACGCACCCGAGCTCCGGCCCGCCGACGCGGCAAATCCTCCAGCCGCGCGGCTCGACCAATCGGCCGATCCGGCCGGCTCCTGGGTCATGCGTTCGCGTGCGCGTGTCGTTGTCGTGAAGCGGATAGACGTCGATCGCGGGCTCTTCGTACGAATGGTGGGCGCGGATCGCCGCCAGCACGCCGCGAGCCGGTCGCGCCGGGCAGACGAATTCCAGCCGGAGCTCGCGGACCGTCTCGCGGCGTCCCCGCTCGCCCACGATCGGATTGGCCGCCTCGGTCCCGAAAAACGTACCCTCGCCGGGGATCGCGAACGAGCATTCTTCATACGCGCCGATCTGCCTGCGCCGGCCGCGAATGCCGCCGACAGACGGCCTCGCGATCGGTCTCCGGCGTGAAGACGACGACCTTGAACGACCTCGGCGATCGCCTGAGCGTCGCCGGCTCGGGCGCCGACGGGCCGCAACGGCGCAACGTCGACCAGGCCGAGCCGCCGGCAGAGGATGTCGTTGATCCCTCGGTCGGTGTTGTCAAACGCCGTATGCGGGCTGGCGATCGCGATCCCGGCGCGGGCCAGTTCCAGAGATGGCCGGTCTCCGGCAGGTCGGCGCGGATCCTGCTTGACCTCGCGGAACAGGACGGGTGATGGCTGACGATCAGCGCGGCCCGCTCTGCGAATCGCCTCGGCGGCCGTCGCCGGCGTGACCGTCAGGCAGGTCATGACCCGCTCCGACCGCCGCGGCCGGATCGCCCCAGAGCAGGCCCACATTGTCCCATGGCTCGGCCAGCCGCGACGGGGCGAATCTCGAGCCAGCGGTCACGTCGGCGACGGTCGTCATGGCGTCGATTCCTCCCGATTCGAGCCAGGGCAACGATGTCGTCCCAGAGTTGCCGCGTCACCGGCCCGGGCGCGGCAGCTCGCGATCCAGCAGCCGGGCGACCGGTAGCGATACCCCGCACCGAGCTGGTCAAGAAACGCCTCGTCGGCCGTGGCGATCCGCTCGACCGGCAAGCGGCCCTTCGCTCGACCTCCAGCCCGAGCTGCGCCGCTCGCTCCAGGACGACGCCCGCGCATGACCCCCGGCAGGAGCGGGCCGTCGGACCCGGGCGTGCTCAAGCGTCGGCCCTCGACGAGGAACATGTTCGCGCGGGTCGTCTCGCAGATGAGTCCGCTCGGGTGTCACGCACAGCACCTCGTCGGATCCAGCCTCGATCGCGCTGAGCCTGGGCGATCCGCTTGCGCCAGTAGTTGAGCGTCTTGTGCCGCGCCAGCGGATCATCCGCCGCCACCTGGATGGTCATGCGTGATGACCGCGCCCGACTCGGCGATCGGCGGCGGCAGCGGCCCGCGGTCATCCAGAGGACCGAACTCGGATGCCGGCGCGGTCGCCAGGCCGCCGGACAAGGTGAGCCGGAGCCGGACATCTTGGCCCGGGATCGAACGAGGCGCGGTTGGCCTCGATCAAGTCGAGAGACGGCCTGGGCATCGGGCAATTGCGCTGGGTTCGAGCGGCAAGCCGAGCTCGCGGGCCGAGCGCGTCATCCGCTCGAGGTGGCGGCGCAAGCAGCGTGGGATGGCCGTTCCAGGTGCGGAAGGTCTCGAAGAGCCCCAGCCCATGCTCGAACGTGCGGTCGAGCACGCTGATCCGCAGGGCGTCATCGGGGACGATCTCACCGCTGGACCCAGATCAATGGGCTGAGCCCCCCTTCCCGTCCGGATCGAGGACGGCGACGCAGGCCTCGGCCCTTGGCGAGCGTTTCCTCGTACTCGGCCTCGGGGTCGGAATCGGCCACGATCCCGCCGCCGACCTGGAAGCTCGCGCGATCGCCCTCGACCAGGATGGTGCGGATCGCGATGTTGAAGCCGCTCGATGCCGCCCCGGCTCAGGTAGCCGATCGCGCCGGTGTAGAGGCTGCGGCGGTTGGGCTCGAGCTCGTCGATGATCTCCATGGCGCGGATCTTGGGCGCACCGGTGATCGAGCCGCCCGGGAAGACGGCCCGGATCACGTCGACCGGCCCGACGTCCGGCCGCAGCCGCCCTTCGACCGTGGCGACCAGGTGGTGCACCTGGGCGAACGATTCGATCGTGAGCGGGTCGCGGACGACGACCGAGCCGTACTCGGCAGACCCGGCCCAGGTCGTTGCGCTCGAGGTCGACGATCATGGTCAGCTCGGCGCGGTCCTTGGGCGAGGCGAGCAGCTCGGCGGCGAGCCGGGCGTCGTCGTCGGGGTCCGAGCCGCGCGGCCGGGTCCCCTTGATCGGCCGGGTGACCAGCCGGTCGCCCCGCGTCTGGTAGAACGACTCCGGGCTGGCCGAGACGACCGCCAGGTCGTCCCAGCTGGAGGAACGCCGCGAACGGCGCGGGGCTCTCGGCTTTGAGCCGCAGGTAGAGGTCGAGCGGATCGGACGTCCCCGGGCCGTGAACCGCTGCGACAGGTTGACCTGGAAGACGTCGCCGGCCGCGATGTATTCCAGCACGCGGCGCACCGTCGCGAGATAGGTCTCGCGGTCGAATGAGCTCGATGGAGCGGTCCCAGCGATCCGTGCGGGCTCGATCGGTGGCCTGGCGACCGGAACGCGCCGATCGAGGGCCTTGCGCCAGGCGCGGCAGCGCCGCTCGGCGGCCGCGCGTCCCTCGCCGGTCAGGTCCCAGGCCCAGAGCTCGACCTGCCCGGTGCGCGAGTCGACCGTGACCGCCGTGTCGTAGAGTGCCAGCCGGATATCGGGCAGCCGCGAGTCGCGCGCGAGCCCGGCGCGGCAGCCGCTCGATCCGAGGGGCCAGGTCGTAGCCGAGGAAGCCGATCATCCCCCCCTGAAACGGCGGAAGCGTCGGGTCGGGCTGCTCGGCCGGCTCGGCCAGTCCGAACCGCCGCAAGAGGTCGGCGAGCACCGTCAGAACGTCTCCTTCGCCGCTTTCGGCCACGCCGGAGTCGGCATGCAACGACCAGCGCGAGCCGGTCGCCTCCCAGACCAGGCGAGGATAAGCGGCCAGGATGCTCCATCGGCCGGCGTCGCCGAATCCCGGCCCGCTTTCCAGGAGCGCGGGCTCGGGCCAGGAGCCGATCACCGCCGCCAAGCGCTCGGCCGGCAGGTCGAGAACCTGGTGCACCACTGAAGGACTCGATGACACACGAGCCTCAACCGAGAAGTCTGTCACGAGCAGCAGATTCGATCTCGAACCTCACGACCATCGCAAGCTCGCTATGCGAGCGTCAGCCGAAATCGTGACGCGATGCCGAGCAGAATCGGATGCCCAATCGTGGCACGGTCGCGGCACGTGCTCGACTGTCGAAGATACCTACGTCGCTGCGAGTGCGTGATGCACAACGGCGACCGCGCGACTGTTGCCGGAAATCGACGGCTGCGGCTGATCCGGAAGGCCTATGCCGATAACTTCGGCACAAACCGTTTCCTTGCCGATCGACCCGCTCATTGCACGCAATCAGGCTTTCCTTCGAGGAGAAATCGACTATAATTCTGGAGGTCGTCGAAGTCCTCCGAGTGAACGATTCAGGGGGGCTCATCAATGAAGGTCGTCGCTGGATCTCACGGCAACGATGCCATTGGGCCTCGACCTCGGGAGACGGAAGAGCAGGTATCTGGCCCAGAGCGAGTCGGGTCCTCGTGAAGGCCGGATCGATTCATTTCGATTGTGACGTTTTGGTGTCGCGGGATCGGCTGCGTGCCGTCGGACGTTATGTCGCGGGATGTGTTCCGATCGAGTCTGTCGCGAGTCGGCTGGACTTCGCCGCCTTGTCTGTCGATTGCGCGAATGAGACGCGGTAATCGCTCCGCGCGAGCGGTTTCGTATCGTAAATTCATTCAGGGAGGGCGAGGTGCCTGCCGAGCCGAATACACACAGAGACGATCGCACCGAGAGATGGCTCGGCAGGCACCTCGCGTTCCCTCGAGCTGGGAGATGATCTGTGATCGAATGGCAACGTATTTGCGTAGACATTTATCAAGCTCGTCGCGCTCGACCGTGTGCCCACGGAGCGCGGGTTGAGGGTACAGGCCATGCGTACGGCGAAAGTCAGAGCTCTGGATGGCCGCTGGCGAAGCTGGGCTCCGTCGTGGCTCGCCAGTCATCGCCCATCGCGGCTGGCCCTGCCCCAACGCGACCGGGCGTCGCGAGCGGTCGCCCACCGCGCGCAGGCGATCTCGCGCGACGATCTCAAGAAGCGGATCGCGACGGCCGCGCTGGCGTTTCGCGGCTACGACCCGACCAACCTCGGACGCAGCCCCGAGCTGCTGGAGCATCCGCGTTTACGGGCCGATCGTCCGGGCCATCTCGACGCGGCGTCGGTACTCTGCGGCGACGTGCTCGGCAAGAAGGTCGACCTGGCGGCCCGGGTCCTGGCGCGCGAGCCGTCGACGCTCGAGACGTTCGTCCAGGATATCGGCACGATCGTCGCCATGGAGCTGGCCCAGGTCCGGCTGCTCGAAGAGATTCTTCGACGTCCCCGTTCCACCAGGCGCGGCTGAGCTTCGGCCACAGCATCGGCGAGCTGTCGGCCCTGGTTGTTGGCGGGCGTGTACACGATGGAGCAGCTCCTGCCGATCCCGCTGGCGCTGGCGACCGATTGCGCCGAGCTGACCGCCGACACGACGATGGGGATTCTCTCGACCCAGGGACGATCCTCTTCAGATCGAGGACGTGCAGCACCTCTGCTCCTCGATCAGCAGCCGGGGGCACGGGCTGATCGGGCCGTCGACTTATCTCTCGCCGTACCAGGTGCTGCTGCTGGGTCAGGGAGACACGCTGGATCTGCTCGAGCACGAGATGCGCGAGTACCTGCCCGCCGGGGTGACGCTGCGGCGCAAGCCGAACCACTGGCCTCCCTTGCATACGCCGCTCGTGTGGGAGCGCAACATCCCCAACCGGACCGCGATGATGATGTATCACACGGCGGGCGGGCGAGCGCAAACCGACACCGAACGTCGTTTCCTGCACGACCGGCGCTGGCCAATTACGACGAATGGAACAGCCGGGCGATCCTGGCCGACTGGACCGATCATCCCCAGCGGCTCTGGGACGCGCTGGAAAACACGCTGGCCTCGGGTGCCGAGCTGGTCATCCACGTCGGGCCGGAGCCGAAGCTGCTCACGACGTGTTTCGATCGCCTGAGCCACAGGATCATGAAGCAATTGAAGATGCGGCATCTCGACCGCCTGGGGTCGCAGCGTGATCCCGAGCATCAGCCGCAACGGCTGGCTGACCCGCAAGCTTCCCGCCGAACGCGGTGCTGTTGCGGGCTCCGTTCCTGAATCATCTGATCCTGGAGGACTGGTTGCTGGCCCAGGATGTCTGATAACATCACCTGCCGTCCCCGAGGGGTCGGCGGGAACGAGCAGCCTTCCGTGACGTGAAGTCCGGAGGGTGGCGTCTCCGTGCGGCACCTGATTCTTCCAAGGGTTGCAATGCCCGGCCGCGCGATGGCTGGGAAAGGAAGAGGTTTTCCGATGGATACCCAAGTTCGGGAGCCCGAGGCCCAGACGTTCGTCGAGGCCGCTCTCAAGCTGGGCGGCAAGAGCGAGGAGGAGGCACGGACGACCGGCACGGTCGACCGGGCCGACGACCAGGTCGACGCCCTGTTCGCCGCGCGGTACCAGACGGCCAACAGCCCCGTCCATCGCGTCGGTCTGGGATCGCGAGGTCCCGGTCGACCTGTTCCTGCCCCAGCCGCCGGCGACCTCGCCCGCCAGCGAACGGATCATGCAGCGGTCGCTGGAGGCCGTCCGCCGCAACCGCGAGCAAGGGACGTTGTACGGCCCCGACGGCAAGGTGTCCGAGGCGGTGCTCAACGATCTGTCCGAAGCCGGCTACTGGGGGCTCTTGATCGACCCCGAGTACGGCGGCGGCGGTGCCTCGTTCGCCTCGTTCGCCCGCTTCCTGACCCAGATGGCCACGATCGAGCCCAACCTGGCCGGGCTGGCGTCGGTCCACGGCTGCATCGGCGCGGTCGATCCGCTGCGGACGTTCGGCAACTCCGAGCAGAAAGAACGGTATCTGCCGCGGCTGGCCAGCGGCGAACGGCTCTCGGCCTTCGCGCTCACCGAGCCCGGCGCCGGCTCCGACTTGACCGCGCTGCAAGACCCGGGCCGTGCTCGACGGCGACGACTACGTCGTCAACGGCGAGAAGCTGTTCATCACCAACGCCGTCCCCGGCCGGACGATCGGCCTGGTGTGCCTGATCGACAAGCGCCCCGCGGTGCTGATCGTCGACCTGCCCGATCACGAGGACGAGCATTTCCAGCTCGTGACCTACGGCCTGCTCGCGCTGCGTCACCTGCACAACCACGGCCTGCGATTCCGCGATTTCCGCGTGCCGCGCGAGAACCTGCTCCAGCCCGCTCAGGGCGACGGGCTGACGATCGCCTATCATGGTTTGAACCTGGGGCGCGTGGCGCTGTGCGCCACGGCCGCGGGGTCGATGCGGGTGATGCTGGCGAACATGCTTCCCTGGGCCCAGTTCCGCCGGACGTACGGCGCGGCGATCGTGTCGCGCGAGCTGGTCCAGCGGCGGATCGGCCGGATGGCCGCGCTGATCGTCGGCTGCGACGCCCTGGTCGACTGGTGCTCGTGGCTGCTCGACCAGGGGTTCCGCGGCGAGCTGGAGTGCATCATCGCCAAGATCTTCGGCAGCGAGGCGCAGAAGGAAGCGGCCGTCGAGCTGTTCATGAAGACGCACGGCGGCCGGGCGTTCTTGCAGGGCCACTTGTTCGGCGACAACATCCACGAGTACCTGGCCCCCTGCATCTACGAAGGTGAAGGCGAGATGCTGGGCATGGCGTTCTTCAAGTCGCTGATCAAGGAGCACGGCAAGGAGTTTTTCGAGCCGATCGGCCGGGCGATCCAGGCGTCGGGCATCAAGAAGCCCAACCCGATGAACCCGGCCCACGCCTGGGCGCTGCGGTCGGCGCTCGGTGCCCTACGCGAAGTGGCGGACCGGCCAGATGCTGACGCCACGCGCCGGCTCAACTTCGACGGTCTGTCGCTGCCCGCCGGCCCTGGCCGCGCACGCCGAGTTCGCCGCGGAGGCTCTCGAGCGCGGCCGGCTCGAGATCAGCGACGTGATGACCAAGCACCAGCTTCGGCTGGCCGACCGCCAGTGCCGCATGGCCGAGCTGTCGCAGCGGCTGCAGGACCTGGTGGTCATCCTGGCGACCAGTCTCTGGGCGAGCCGGCAGTCGAGCGAGGTCGTGCAAGCCGCGGCCGACATCCTCTGCCAGGACCTGACGCGGAAGATCACCGGCAAGCGGCCGACCGACGCGTATTTCCGCGCCGTCACCAAGCTCGGCGAGACGGTCGCCGACGGAGGGTTCGAGGCCATCGCGGGCATCGAGGCCGGGGAAATCCTCATGCCGTACAAGGCTTGATCGCGTGAAGGAGAGATCATGGCGAACGCATTCCGGCTCGAGGAGCTGGACGGCAAGATCGGCGTCGTCACCTTCGACCTGCCCGACAAGAAGGTCAACACGCTGTCGCAGGCGGTGCTCCAAGAGCTGGCGGGCCTGGTCGCCCAGCTCGAGCAGCGGACCGACCTGCGCGGGCTGTTGTTCAAAAGCGGCAAGCCGGGCCAGTTCGTCGCCGGCGCCGACTTGAACGAGCTGGCCATGATGAGCTACGCCAAGCTCGAGCAGGTGGCCGGCCTGACCAACGATGGGCCACCAGCTCTACAATCGGATCAGCCGGCTGCCGTTTCCGACGGTCGCCCTGATCGACGGCAGTTGCCTGGGCGGCGGGACCGAGCTGGTCCTGACGATGGACGAGCGCCTGGTCTCGACGGCGCCGCACACGCAGATCAGCCTGCCGGAAGTCCAGATCGGCATCCTGCCCGGCTGGGGCGGCACCCAGCGGCTGCCGCGCTTGATCGGCCTCAATGCCGGCGATCGAGGTGATCTGCTCCGGCGACACGCTCTCGGCCCAGAAGGCCGTGACCGTGGGCTTCGCGTTCGACGCGGTCCCGGCCGAACGGCTGGTCGAGGAAGGGCGCCGGCTCATCGAGTACTTGCAGCAGAGCGGCGAGTGGAAAGCGCGGCGCGAGCGGCTGCAAGGGCCGCTCGGGCTGAATGCCGACGAGCTGAACTTCGCGTTCGCCGTCGCCGAGGGGGCGATCAAGGGCAAGACCAAGGGACAGTACCCTGCCCCGCTGGTCGCCTTGAAGGCGATCCGCGAGGGCTGTAACAAGACGCTCGAAGAGGGCCTGAAGGCCGAGCAGAACGGCGTTTGGCGAGCTGGCCGGCTCGCCGATCGCGGCCAACCTGATCGGCATCTTCTTCATGAAGAACCGGCTGGCGCGCGACCCGGGCGTGAGCGATCCGTCCGTCAAGCCTCGGCCGGTCAAGAGCGCCGGCGTGCTGGGGGCCGGGCTGATGGGGGCGGGGATCGCCGCGGCGCATGCTCGCTCGGGCATCCGGACGTCGATGGTCGACGTCGACGACGCCCGCGTGGCCGACGGGCTCAAGCGCGCCTCGGACGTGGTCATGAGCCGGATCAAGATCGGCCGCGCCACGCCGCAGGACCTGGCGAACATGCTGGCTCTCTGAACACGTCGACATCGACCAAGATCTTCGCCGACTGCGACGTGGTCATCGAGGCGATCACCGAGAACGAGGCGGTCAAGAAAGAGGTCTATCACGAGCTCGCCGAGGTGATTCGCGACGACGCGATCCTGGCGAGCAACACCTCGACGATCTCGATCACGCGCATGGCCGAGTCGGCTCCGCATCCCGAGCGATTCGTCGGCATGCACTTCTTCAATCCGGTCGATCGGATGGAGCTGGTCGAGGTGATCCGGGGCGAGAAGACCAGCGACGAGACGGTCGCGACGATCGTCGCTCTGGCCAAGCGGATCCGCAAGACGCCGATCGTCGTCAAGGACTGCGCGGGCTTCCTGGTGAATCGCGTCCTGTTCCCGTACATGAACGAGTCGCTTGATCTTGTTGCAGGACGGGGCGTCGATGGAGGCGATCGACCGGGCGGCCACGAGGTTCGGCATGCCGATGGGCCCGCTGATCCTGACCGACATGGTCGGCCTGGACACGGCCGTCTATGCCGGCAAGGTGGTGGCCAAGGCCTACCCCGACCGGACGGTGACATCGCCGATCCTGGAGGAGATGCTCAAGGCGAGCCCGGGCGACAAGAAGTCGCTCATGAAGTTCTGGCTGTCGGACAAGAAGGTCGAAGCCGCAGCCCAACCCCGCCGCCCTGGCGATCATCGCCAAGCACCGGACCGGCGATCGCGCGATCGAATCAGGAGGAGATCACCGACCGGCTGTTCCTGCCGATGCTGCTGGAGGCGACGCGCGTGCTGGAAGAGGGAATCGTCCGCGAGCCGGGGGACGTCGACATGGGGCTGATCCTGGGGATCGGCTTCCCCCCGTTCCGCGGTGGGATTCTCCGCTGGTGCGATCAGTCTGGGCGCGAGCGCGATCGTCGACAAACTGGCGAAGTATGCACACCTTGGGCAAGCGATTCGAGCCGACCGAGTCGTTGCTTCGGCTGGCGAAGGCGGGCGAGACGTTTTATCCGCGGCCCAAGTTGGATCACAGGCTCCTGAAACAGGATACTCCCGGCCGGAGGAATCTTCCGATGAGAAACGCCGTGGTCATCGACGCCGTCCGCACACCGGTGGGCCGGGCGTCAGCAGACCGAGGTTATTTCCGCGACGTCCGTTCCGAGGACCTGTCCGCCCACGTGATCAAGGCACTGTTGAAGCGGACGGGCATCGAGCCGAAACAGATCGAGGACGTGCGCTGGGGCTGCGTGCAGCAGCAAGGCGAGCAGGGATTCGACATCGCCCGCATCGCGGCGATGGTCGCCGGTCTGCCCGCCGGAGACCGGCGGCGTGACGATCAACCGCAACTGCGCCTCCAGCCTGCAGGCGATCAACGACGCGGCGATGAGCATCGCCGCCGGTTGCGAGGACGTGCAGATCGCCGGCGGCGTCGAGCACATGGACCACGTGCCGATGACGAAGGACTACAACCCCTGCCCGTCGCTGTTTCGCCATCACAGCGAGGCGATCATGAACATGGGGCTGACCGCCGAGTATCTGGCGGCCAAGTACCGCATTCCGCGCGGCAAGCAAGACGAGTTTGCCCTGCGCAGCCACCAGCTTGCCGCCAAGGCGACCGACGCGGGCGAGTTCAAGCAACGAGATCATTCCGACCTGGGGTCGCGACGAGGCCGGCCGCAAGGTCTTGCTGACTGACCGACCAGTGCATCCGCCGCGACACGTCGGTCGAGGCGCTGGCGGCCCTGCCGCCCGCCTTCAATCCCGACGGGGGATCGGTCACCGCCGGCAACAGCTCGCCGATCAACGTCGGGGCGGCCGCGCTCCTGGTGATGTCGGAGGAGAAGGCCCGGGAGCTGGGCTTGAAGCCGATCGCGCGGATCCGCGCCATGGCCGTCGCCGGCGTCAATCCCGAGGAAATGGGCATCGGGCCGGTCCCGGCGACCCAAAAAGCGCTGAAGCGCGCCGGGCTCACTCTCGATCAGATCGATTGCTTCGAGTTCAACGAAGCGTTCGCCGTCCAGGTCCTGTCCGTGCTCAAGCTGCTGGGGCATCGGCGAAGACAAGGTGAACATGCGCGGCGGCGCGATCGCGATCGGCCATCCCCTGGGCGCCAGCGGCGCCCGGATCGCGACCACGCTCTTGCACCGGATGCGCGACCAAGGGGCCAAGCTGGGCCTGGCGACGATGTGCGTCGGCCAGGGGCAGGGAGTGACGACCATCTTCGAGGCGTGCGCGTCATGATCGACCATGCCTGCGCGGCCGGGCGCCCACCGTTGTCCGTGAAATGACAGCGGAAACGACCACCGCACGTGTTCGCCCGCGGCTGGATCGTGGGCGAAGCCAGTCGCGGCGGAGGTGGACAGCGGCTCGAGCCGCCAGAGCGCGACGAAATGACGGCGGGCGCAGTCGAGCGCCGTCGAAGCACGAGCTGCGGTTGGTGCTGCGCTGCCTTCTGTTACTGACGCAGAGAGGATCCGACCCGCGATGATCCGCAATCCGCTCGGACTACGGCTCGATCCCAATCACCCAGTCCGGGATCAGATCCATGAGGCCGCACGGCTGGGCGCTCGGGGCGTTGTGATCGACGCGGCGGGTGACATTGCGCCACATCGCCTCGGCGAAACCGGCCGGCGTGAGCTGCGCCACGTGCTCAAAACCGTCGAGCTGAAGCTCATCGGCGTTTCGCTGCCGACACGGCGTTCGTTCGACACAGCCGACCAGCTCGACGAACGGATACGCCGCGCCGAAGCCGCCTTCGCGATGGCCTACGAGCTTGGCACAACGATTGTGCTCGTTCGCGCCGGAGCGATTCCGTCGGCGGACGACTCGATACCGCACGACACGTTCACGAACGCGCTGCGCGATCTGGGCAGGCGCGCCGAACACCGGGGGGTCCGCCTTGCGCTGGAAACCGGTTCCGAGCCGGCCGCAAAGATGAAGTCCTTTCTGGAGGGACTGAGCTTGCCCAGCCTGGCTGTCAGCGTCGACCCAGCGGGTTGCCTGCAATCAGGTATCGACCCAGTGGCGTGTGTGCGCGAGCTCGGAGGCTGGGTTGCGCATGCCTACGCCAACGACGCAATCAATTCCACAAGTGTCCCAGCGTCCAACCCGCGCGGATTCGGGTTTCGTCCCGGCGGTGTCGACTGGGAAGAGTACCTCGGTGCGCTCGAGGAAATCGCCTACCATGGCTTCTTGACCGTGTGGCCCGCGCCGGGCTTTACCGCCGCGGCCGTGTTCCAGGCGACAGTCGAGCGGTTAGGCCAACTTTCGTGATGACCACGCGTCTCAAGAGATCGACGCTTGGCCGTCACGGAAGCGTCGAGTAAATGACGATGTTGGCCGCGATCTTCACCGCGCTTTCGTGAGTGTAGCCCTTGCAATCGATGCCGGTGTGCCGTTCGAGTGCGCAACCGATGTCATATTTCGAATAAATGATCGCCCAGTGATCGTTGATCTTGACCCCTTCCAAATGGGGAAAATCGTCGGCACCACCAGCCGCTCCCGTGTAGTCGCACGTCGCGCAAGGTCGAAGCCGACCTTGTCCGTATAGAGCTCATCGTCGCGCGGGATCTGGACCAGCGGATTGCTGGGTAAGAGCTCGGCGACGAAGCGGCGGAACGACAAGTCGAAGGCCGTGCTTCCGCAAGCGGCGTCCGCGAACATGGTCCCGCCACCGGGCTCAAGATGCCGGCGCAGGGCATCGAGGTCGTCCTTGCCGAACGTCAAGGCTGCGCGACCGTGGATGTAGATGAGCGGGTAGTAGATCAGATTCGGATCACGCGGAAACAGGTCTTTCTGGGTGATCACGACCTCGAACTTGAGCGGAGGCCTGCGCAGCGCCTCCATGAGATTGGGGATGGCCTGGGGGGCGATGTTCCAGTCGCCGGCGTGCTTTAGCTTGGCGATTCGCAATGCACCTCGCTTGGGTGAGTCAGCCTTGAAGTTGATCAGGTCGTGGATCATCAACTTGTCGGCGGGCATCTCGCGGCCCGTGACGAAGTCGATCACGTTCTGCCCGACCCGAATGGCCTTGACGACCGCAGGATTTGCCGGGTTGTGTTCCGCCTGGTTCCAGTAACAGGAAAGATCCGTTGGGGAGTAAATCAGCACCGTGCGGCAGCCACGTTCGATTCCCCAGAGCGGGTGGCTATCGGGCGACAACAGGTGTTTGGCTCTCCAGACGGGATGATCGGGCGAGAGCGGGCGAAGCTTATCTTCCGGAAATAGTTGTTGAATCAGCCGCCGGAATCCCCCGTCGAACTCCCGTCCCCCGCAGCAGGCTTCGGCGAAGATGAACCCTCCCTGCGCCACGAAGTCTTGAAGGTTTTTCTTACCAGTCTCGCTGAATTCCGGGGCAGCGTGACCGTTGAAAAACGCGATCGGAGCCTGCAGCATGTCGGCAATACTGGCGTTATTGGGATCGATGAACTGCCAGGTCAACAGGTGTTTCCAGTCCTGCGAGACGATGTTGACCATGCTACGAACGTCGTCGGGATCGTTGTTCCAGTCATTCTCAGGGTGATGGAATAGCTTGTTGACGAGGACGGGAGCGCGGCCTTTGGCCAGGAACAGAAGGGCGAAACTGGTCGCGACCAGGTCGTTCTCCTGTGCAGTTCCTCGCCAGAATCCGGAGAGCTTGTTCTGAGTGCGGACGAATTCCTCGGCTCCCAGGCGATACCAATCATTCCGGCCAAAGAATCGCAGACCCGTGAGCCGGCCAGCCCGCTCGAGCGCGTACAGGTAGTAATTCTTGTATCCCTGGCCGTGACCGAGATTCTGCCGGACATCGAAGTGGTTGCCGAGCCAATCGGTACCCCGGAGCAGATTGGTGTTGAAACCCCCTTTGCCGCAATCGTGAATGACGTCGCCCTCGAGATATTCAAGTCCCTGATATCGCCGCGAGCCAGCGATGATCAAGCTGGAGATACCCGCGCACGTCATGCTGGCCGTCGATTGCTTGTGCCGCGGGGTGTACCCCCAGCCGCCGTCTCGATTCTGAGACTCCTCGAAATAGATGCGCGACAGAGCCCAGACATCCGGCTTGACGCTGACGCCGGCCTCGGTGGCGGCATTGAGTCCTAGAAGCGCGTATTGCGTGTTTGAATTGTCACCGGGATGGATCTTCTGGCTGAAATAAGTCCAGGAGCCGGGCCATGGCAACCGGTCGCCGAGCTTGAACTGGGCACGCTCCAGCCACTCAACGTTCGCCACCATATGCGAGCGGTCTTGCTCTGGTAGGGCGGCGGCGAAAACCATCGTCTGCAATGAGATGCCGTAGGTGTTGTTGAGCTGAACGGGCCCAAACTGCCGGAGGAATTCGAGCGACTGCTGGATCGAGGCAGATTCGGGCTTCTCACCAGCGGTCAAGAGCGCGAGCGTGACCAGGCAGGAGGTACCGATCTGGGTCTGGAGATCCACCTCGGCCCAGGAACCGTCGGCGCGCTGGCGATCCTTGAGATACCGAACTCCTTCCCGGATGGCTCGTTCCACGTCCTCGCTCGTCACGCCGGCGGAGGCGCTGGCTCGCCCACAAAACACCGCGACCGCGACCGACAAGCAGACGAAGCCGGCCCGAACCGTGTTCCGCGGGAATCGGAGCATGCTTCTGTCCTCGCACGATCAGGACGATCCAGCGTGCCTTGATCGATGCCCAGGCGGCACGTTCAGCCATCCACACTTGAGCAAATCACAGAATGCGAGACCTCGAGGACTTCGCACGCGGTTGCCTCAAAGAGCCGGCGCCAGCCGCTCTTGCGATAAAACCTATGATCAAAGTGCTCTGGGATCGAATCCCCGGTACGCCTCTTCCGAGTTGCATTGAAGTCGCGCACCCCAATAATGCAATTTTGACATCCGGCGGTCCCCGACGACAAGTCCCGCACGGCGGCCAGCGGTCGATAAGCCAACTGAGCTTCGAGATCAAACGTGTACGGCGGCCGCACGATGCTGGTAGACTTTTCCCGAGATCCTGGCCTGGCAGACGCGCTCGTTCCGCGCCGGTCGGCTCTGACCGTCATTCTTTCCAGCGGGGTCCGGGCCTTGACGTTTCCAGGTTGCTCAAAGACGGACACAATTGGCGACAATGTCGCGGTGCATGGTTGCTACGTGCTCGTGGACCTATCCTGCTCTCGAACGGGCATCGCAGGCATCTCCGCGCGAACACTGCCGATGACGGCGCGGCGAGAGCCATTTGTCGCTTGGCCGGGCTGGGCCGTGGTAGCCTACTACCTCTTGCTATCACTGCCCGTCACATTGTGGTGGGTATTCGTCTATCACGGTGCGAACTGGCTGACAGGGCTGCGCCGTACCGGGTGCGCGTTCACCTGGATGCGGAACTGGCGATGCCTTTTGTGCCGCCGTTGATCCTCGCCTATCTCTCGCTGAACCTGATATTCATCCCGGCGCCGTTCATCCTGCGCACACGACGTGAATTGCAAGCATTGGCCCTGAGCTTGGTCGTCATGACAACCGTGGCGGGGATCGGCTTCTTGCTGTTTCCGGCAGAGCTCGCCTATTCGTCTCGCGACCCCGGTGCGTGGTCCGTTCTGTTCGACTTCGGCGCGAAAGCTCGCCCTCCCCAACTACAATCTGGTCCCGTCGCTTCACGTCGCGATGAGCTGCCTCAGCCTCGCCGCTTACGGCACCCGCGCCGGTCCGGCTGAAAAGGCACTACTCGGCGCCTGGGCGGCCGCCATTGCCCTGTCCACGCTCCTGACCCACCAGCACCATCTCCTCGATGTCGCGACCGGCCTGGCTCTGGCGATCCTCGCCAAACGATTCATCTATGACTACTGGAGGAATCGACCGCCAACCGCGTCCCTAATCAGGAACGAGAGCGCGCAATAGCAGGTGATGAACATCGGTCATCGGGATTGTTTCGGGTTCCGCGGGAGCGGGGCCATCGCCGATCAGGATGGGACGGTCGAGCCGCGCTAACGCACGGATGCCGTGGCTTCCCCGCACCAACGTGGGATCGAGCGGTATCACGTCAAATAGCGTACGAAACCCCAGCTTTTTCTGCGCAAGCCGGAGCATTGCCGGCCTTTCGGCCACCATAGCTGCGGGTCAAAGAAAAGCTCGCAGGGGTCGTAGCCAGGTTTGCGGTGGATATCGACGGTGCGGGCGAAATCGGGGGCGTTCTGATCGTCGAGCCAGTAAGGATAGGCGAACCACGCGTCCCCTTCCGACAAGACCACCATGTCGCCCGCGCGGATGGTCAAGGCCGATCTGGGCACGGTCGGCTCCCGAGAGAACGCTCGCCACGCCGGGAAGCTGGGAGATCACCTGGTGCGCGCATGCGCGCTCCCGAGCGCTTGCTCGGTTGAGATAGACGTGCGCGAGCTGGTGATCGCACACGGCGAACACCCGGCTGCCGAACGTATCGAGCATCTCTCCGAACGGCCCAGGCCGCACGCAGAGGAGTCCCGCGGTCCGCAGTGCCCGGTTCAAGAGGATCGGACGCCCCACGTCGGCATGACCGTACTCGCTGACGACCCACACCCGCGCTCCTGTAGCGCTGGCTTGGTCGAGAAGGGGTGCGCATGCGTCATCGAGCTCGCGGACCAGACGTGCCATGTCTGCGCCCGAGGGCCCGAAGCGCTGGGGGTCGTAATCCAGATGAGGCAGATAGACCAGAGTGAGCTCGGGCCGCTCACTCTTGATGATCTGGGCGGCGCATCGAGCGATCCAGTCGGTACACGGCAGCCCCGCGAGCGGTCCCCAGAACGTGTGGAACGGGAATCGACCCAGGCCGCCTTCGAGCCGCTCGCACAGGCCCGGCGGCGTGCCGGTGATGCCAAAGACCTTGTTCCCATCGGCGCCATAATGCGGCTTGGGCGTAACACTCGAGTCAACCGCGGCTCCCTGGTTGAACCACCAGAAGAGGTTGGCGGTGCGGAATTCCGACTGACGCTCCATTGCCGCGCGCCGTGCCGTCACGTAGATCGGCTCGGCCTGGATGAGCGCATTCGACTGGTGCCAGAAGTGAACCTCGCCCATATCGCGAAACAGCCAGCCGTTACCAACAATTCCGTGCTCCTGGGGGAGCTTTCCGGTCAATATGCTGGCCTGGGCCGTGCAGGTAACAGCGGGCACAACCTCGCGGAGCGATCGTACCCAGCCTGACTCGGCCAGGCGCTTCAGTCGCGGCGCAAATTCGAGCAGCTTTCGAGTCAAACCAACCGCATTGATCAGCACAGACGGTTGCAATTGCATGCGACGCGATGTCTCATTGACAGAAGCAAGGCACGAACCATGTCGCTCGCCCTTCGCTCTTCTCGGCCGGAGTCATACTGGAGAAGATCTGGATTTCTAATTCGGTATTATTGGCCTTGTTCCTGGAACTGGAAATGCCGAGTGACGATCCGAGCGAGCCCTTTCCCCCGTACGCGTACGTGCCCGGCGGCCCCTGGCCGCATCCGAACCGTTCGCCGCAGGGGCACTCGCATGGACGGACCCCACGCGCGATCGATCGGGCCAGAGCGGGAACTGCATCGATCTGGCCCCGGTTCCTTCGCGGCGCGGAGCTATTCAACGCCGGATATTATTGGGAAGCGCATGAAGTCTGGGAAGAGGTCTGGCACGCGTATGGCCGCCGCGGTCTCGAGGCCGACGTGGTGAAGGCGCTCATCAAGCTGGCAGCGGCCGGGGTCAAGGTCCGTGAAGGCCACGAGCATGGGATCCGCGTCCACTCCCGGCGCGCCGCCGAGCTCTTTCGCTCGGTAGGCGACCAAGGCGGCCGCTACAGGCTCGGACTTGATCTGGCGGAGTGGTCACGGCGCGCCCATGAGATTGCCGACCGACCGCCCCACGATTCCAGCCCGGCGGGCTCGCCGGTCGTTCGCGTATTTGCGTTCCAGATCGAAATCAGCTCGTCTGCGCCTGATCACTGACGTTTGTTGCAGGCATATCGCGAACTTGCGCTTGCTGGCCCAAGTGCCGGCGCCAGGCGGCGGCCAGGGGGAACGACATGACGGCGGCCACGATCACGCCCATGATCCCCTGCGAGCCTCCTTCCACGAAGCCGTAGCTGTGCAGCCCCACGCCCAGCAAGAAATTGACACCGTACCAGGCCATGATTACCGAGAGGAAGCAGAACACCGACGCCACAACCAGGCCGAAGGTGTTTACCCAGCCGGCGAAGCGGCCGTGCAGCGGGATCAAGTAAACGAGCAGGGTGATGAGCGCCCACACTTCCTTGGGATCCCAGCCCCAGAATCGGCCCCATGAATAGTCGGCCCAGACACCTCCCAGGATGGTGCCGGCCGCGATCAAGAGCACGCCGACCTGCATGGCTCGGTACACGAAATTCGAGAGCGGCTTGACGACCATGGCGGTCTGCTGCATCGCTCGGCTGCGCGCATCGAGTGTGACGCCTTTGGAGCTTTCCGTCGCGACTTCCGACCCGGTCTCGCTTCGGAAGCCTGCTCGGTCGAGCAATTCGCCTCCCATCGCGAGCAGGGACGTCAGAGAGAAGATACCTCCGATCACTGCCAGGAGCGCGAAGCCGTAGAACAACCCGTCGCCGCCCAGCATCGCCTGCGTGCCGGAGTAGCCCGCCGTGTCATTGAGCGACCAGCGCGGGCCCAAGAGTCCATAAGAGGCGGCCACGCCGATGCCGCCGACGGCGAGCAGTGGCAAGCCGGGGATCAAAAGGAGTGCCAGCTCGGAGAAGCGCGGCGACCGGCGGTAGGTCGACGTCAGGTAATACATGGTCGCAATCAGGCCGAGCATCCACGCGAGTCCGAATGCCGCGTAGCTTGAGACTTCGGTCAGGACGTGGATCGTCAACCACAAATTGCTCCGCAGTACGGGCTGCAGACTCTTGATGCTGGGGTCCAGGAGCGGCACGTTAGCCGCGGTGATCGTGCCCAGGAGCGCGACCGCTGAGCCGGCAAGCGCGGTGTACACCTTGCGAAAAACCATTTCAAAGACCAGCGAAAGCGTCGCGGCCACCAGCGAGACCCAGATGACCGTTTCGTACATGTTGGTGACGGGAGCCCATCCCGTGATCATGACTCGAAGGTAGAACCCATAGATTTCCAGGGCGATCCCACTCGCGAGTGCCGCGAGCCCCAGGCCGTAGACCGTCGACCTGGTCAGAGCCGAAAACGACGACTTACCCGTGATCGTGGAGAACGCGAGGGTCAGTACCAGCAGTGCCACGCCGGCGCCATACGCGTAGGGAGCCTGCCAGAACGGGTTGATTGCATTGAAACGGGTCTCTCGTTCGACCATCGCGGCCGTAGGATACTTGGTAGGGTTGACAGATTCGCCGAGTGCGCGCGAGGCGTCGAGGAACCGTGCGGCCACCGCTTCCGTCGCCTGGCCCGGCGCGCTCGATTCGCTTTGCTCGAGCTCGTGATAAGCATCCAGGAACGCCCGCACCTGGGTTTCGGCGTATCCGGCCTCGACCAGCTCTTCGGGCTTCGATTTCAAGACGACCTTGAGCGGAACCCACACGGAATTGTCGCGGAGCCAGGCCGTGTATCGTTCGTCAAACGCGGCGTCCTCGGTCGGAAAATGGCGATCGTCGCGCGGGATGTCGTTCCAGAAACTGGAAAAGGCCTTGAGCTCGTCGAGCTTGAAGAGCGGCATCTCGCTCTGGCTCTGCTTTTCGCGGGCCTCCTTGATCGTTTGAAAGGTCGCGGCGAGGTATTTCGCACTCGACGGACGGGGCGTGATCAAGATCAAACCTGAGCTTTGCAGCCGCTCTCCGCCATAGGCCCGGTAGGTGAATAGTCGCATGGCGACTTCGACCGCGCGCCGCTCGACCTCGGTGAGCCGTGACGCCGACTGCGGATTGGCAGTGAATCGCTGCTGCTGCGTCTGCAGGTCGCTGGACCAGTCGAGGAATGGAATCTTTTGGTCACCTGAGGTGATCTGAGCTTCCTCGAGCTCGCGCGGGGTGAGCCATTTGTGCTCTGGGGTCAGCCAGGCGGCGAGCTCGGCAATGCTCGTGCGGTCTTCCAGCGGCAGCTGTGAGCCGGCGAGAAACGCAACGAGCTTTGCCGAGGTCAACTCTGGATCGGAAGCGAGCTCTTTCAGCTTCGCGCTTTGTTCGGCCGGTGTGGCCGACTTGCCGGCGATCCCGCCAAGCCGAGCGGTCGCAGTCTCGGCGAAGAGCTGCCTGCGGAGGGGGAGATAATCGACCAGGATGAACGGCTGGTCGTCCCAGAATTCGGGGTACATCGTCCAGCCGATGAAGGCGCCGACCGGGCCCCATCGCTCGACCGGCCACGCCGAGCCGTCCTTGCGTTTGATTGCGCTCGGATCGAGGATCTTCTCGATCTCCTCGCGGGGATCGCGGAGCTTGATCGTTTCGCGGCTATAAATCTGCTTGACTTCCTCGCGAGCGACCGTGTCCAGCGGTTTCACACGCCCTTCGTGCATCACCGCCACTTTGCCAATGAGATCGTAGGCTGGTCCGCTTCCGAGCGTTTTGGTCTCGTCGGCTGCCTGTGCGGGGACCAGGGCGGCGAATGCACCGGCCAGCACCAGCCCGCCGAGTCGCTTGCAAATGCGTTTCATGATCATGTCTCCTCGACGTGTTTCGCTTGGCCTTCGATCTCTGGCCGAATTTCTGTGCGATTCGGGGCCTAGATCTCTTCCGTGGCCGCTCGCGGCTTGGCAATCGTCTTGGCGTGCGCCCGCTCGCGCTCCTTCTTGCCGCCATCGGTGAAAATGCCCGCCCGCATGTAAAACTGCAAAAAGGTACCGAGCACGACCAGAATGCAGCCCGTGTAGATGATCGGCCGGCCTGGGTTGGTTGCGACCTGGAACACGGACTGAAACTGTCCCGTAAACTCGCCAGTGTCGGGGTCACGAACGCGGATATAGTTGGACTGGTAAAACGTGAAGCCGCCGTGGTCCAGCGGATGATTCATCGAGATCGTGTAAGGCCTGTCCTTGATACTGGTGGACGGGTCGGTCAGGCGGACTTTGCTCTCGAAGTGAGTCGCCTGTTCGGTGCCAGGCTCGAAGCCGGTATCAAAATCGTCGAGCTTGAGCTCGAACCCCAAGGGCTTTCGATCGACGTCGTAGATCAACTGATAGGTCGAGTCGCGGAAGTTGACGGTCTTTGGCTGCGGCGGGTCGAGGGTTTCCGACCGCGAAAGCCAGACCTCTTTGGTCTCGTCTCCGACGGTCATCTCGGCCCGACAAGCGGCGATCCCGTTGCCCATTTGTGATTTGGGCAACACCACCGGCTCGTAGATGTGCTTCTCGATGCCGGCCGGCAAGTACTGATCCACGGTGAACGAGATCGTCATCGGCATGCCGGCCCCGCCGCCAAACGCTGGGATGAGCTCACCTTTCTTGACCGCGCCGGAGGCACGTAACTCGGCCTTGGTCCCTTTGCCGCGGCCGTGGACGCGGTAGTAGAGAGCCTCGTCCGGTCCAGCCAGGATTTCGATCTGGCCGAGCCGGCCGTTGGATTTGGAGTCGAGCGTCGGGTTAACGATGTAATGGATCGTCGCCAGCGGCCGGGCGGGAGATCGCGATGATTCTTCCGTCCGCGGGATCAGGTTGGGAACCATCGGCAAGTTGGCCAGCGCCATGTGAGTGACGGGCTCGTCCTTTCCGGACTGAATCTTGAACACTGCGATCGGGATCGGGTCTTCTCCCAGAACGCGATTGAGGTGGCCACTCGCGGTCGGAAACGGCGTCGTCTCGGCGAGTGTTACCTTCAGCTCGCTCTCGGGGAGGACGACCGACTTGTCTTGCTGGCCATCGAGGTCCCAATCGAAGACTCGCACCCGACCGGATCGGTCGGGATAGCGGAATCGCGCCACGCCCGCCGCCCCGGCATGTGCGGGAGGCTTGAGGAAATCATCGATGAGCTCAGGGCGATCGACGTAAGAAAACGCCACGAGCGCCGGCCCCTGGCTGCGCACGACGCGGTAGAATCTCTTGTCCGTGACAAACCAGTGGTCCTCTGCCGAGCGGAACCCGTCCTGGGCCGTCCGCATCCCCGGCCCCTTGAATCCAAGCCCGAGCCGGGCCATCGGCGCGCCGTCCGGATCGGCCACGTGTGCGACTGCCGGGATCGACGCCGGTAGATGTTCCTTGACAACAAACTGAAACGGGAAGTCGGACTCAGTGAGGGTGTACTCGCCTGAACCGGACGGCCCCAAGAGCCCAAACGAGACACGCGAGAGCGCACGTTCGACCAGGTTTGTGAACCGCGGCTTGTTCGGGCCCCATTCGAAAGGCCCCGGGCGATACGGCAGATCAAATTCGCGAGGCGCGGGACCGGCGATTGATGTGACGACGTGGCTGACCCAGCCCTGCTCAGCTCTGCTAAGCTCGTGCGGAGGCCACATCTCCCCAAGCTGTTTCCTCAGCTCTTCGATCTGCGGGGTTCGTTTGGTCAATCTCTTTTCATCAGTGTCGACGACCAGATCGCCATCACTGTCGAACACGCGGAAATGCAGGATACTGTCCACGGCCGCGACGATCATGAGGTCTTTGCCGCGAGCAGGCATTTCACGGACGTCCGACACCGCGGACATCAGCTTGACCTCATAGGAATGGGGGTCGACCTTCCAGATCCGTATCACCGAGTCATCGATGCGGACCAGCTCGCTCTTGACGTCTCCCTCAAGCATCCCGACCTGTCCCTCGTCGGCCGTGCGCACGCTGTAAAACGAACCGGCCAGGACGATCAGCAATCCGGCATGCGTGACGACAAAGCCCGTCTGACGCTTCTTCCAGGGATAACGGATCAAGGCCGCGCACAGGATGTTCATTCCCAGAAACGCCAGCAAGATCGCAAAACCGGCGCTACGGTAGATCCACTGCTGCGAGGCCCCGGCGCCGTACCACGACTCGAAGAAAGTCGCGTAAGCCAATGTCGCCGCCAACGTCGCCAGCGAGATCACCGCCAGCTTGAGTGACGCCAGGAATCGATAGATCGAGTCGATGACCCGAGCGATTCGATCGAAAAACGTGGGCGAGGGAGCACGTTCGTGCCGGCGCGGTGGAGGAGCGGACGCCGGGGGGACCTTTTTGGTGGCCATCGCCATGGTTTCGTGCCTACCGGAGACGGTAGGAGCTCAAGGGGGAGGGAACGACGGCGAACAACATGGGTCCAATTCAGAACACGCCGGTCGGAGACTCTATTCTAGTCGGATTACCACGGACCGACTAGAGGCCTTACCACGTGGCAGGTTCGCGAAAGAGATCGTGGCAGTTGATACAACTGGCATCGAGCCGCCGGGCGGCCAGGATCATGCCGGTGCGGTCGTCCTCGCGGGCCGCATGGGCAAGCTGCTCGGCCGAAACGCGCATCTCACCGGCAAGAACTCGCCAAAGGTCTCGGTTTCTTCCGGGAAGGTATGGCTCGATTTCGATCGCGACCCGAGTCGCTTCTTCAGCCAGCCCGCGGAGCTGGTGACGATCCGGAATCGCGCGGTGACCGTCGGTGCGGGAGAGAACGCTAAGCGTGTCGCCGCTTGCTCTGGCGAGGGGGGCCATCGACTGCCGGATCATTACGGCGCGATTCGCGCCGTTTCCCGAGGAGTTCCAGGCGCCGAGAGCGACAAGCGTGATGGTGACGAGGCCAATCGCCAGTGAGATGCCGCGGCGCGTGAGCCGCCCGCGCAAGAGCGCCCGCGCCCGCCCGAGCCGGCGCGACATCGAGCCTGGCGGCCAGCCGAGTTGCAGGGCGGCCTCTTCGTGGGTCCTGCCTTCGAGGTCGCACAAGAGAACTGGCTGCCGAATTGCGTCGGGCAATTGCGACAGCTCTTCATAAAGAACACGGCTCACGTCGCGGCGTTCGATTTCTCCCGACGGGTCAACGACCGGATGATGCCGCTCCGCCAGGCGGCCGGTGCCCCCGTCGAATCGATCCGTCTTCCCGCTCGGCGCCATGCTGGTGAATGTGTTTTCGCGTTGCTGGTGCCGCCAGTTGTCGGAACGAGCTCCGAGGGCCAGGCGATGCGCCACGCAGCACAGCCAGCCCGCGATTGAATCTCGCCACGGTAGCACTGCCGCCTTGCTTGCAAGAGCGCAGAAAGTCGCCTGAGAGATATCCTCCACATCGTGTTCGTTGCGCAGGATACGCCGGCAGACCCCTTCCACTCGCCGCCCGTGGCGCGCCACCAAGGCCATGAAGGCGGCTTCCTCGCGACGACTCACAAACCGCTGCAGCAGAATTGCGTCGCTCACCTGCTCGGGCATGGCTCACTCTATCTCCCCGAGATCGTTATTCCCTACCCGTATATGCCCGGAAACCGGCTGGCCAAATGCATCGTCCGTTCAAATTCCGCAAAACGACGATTCGTAGGGTGCACACCGCGAGGCCTGCGCAGCTTGGCGCCAACACCCGATCCCAAGCCCAGATGGCGCCGGTCGTTGTATGACGATCTGGGTGAACGGTCAAAGCGGCTGACGCCGGTCGCTAGCCTACTTGAAATAACTGATCCATCCTATGGACGACATCCTTCATCTCCTGCAGATTTCCATAGGGGACCTCAGCGGTGATCCAGCCGGTGTACCCGACGTCGGTCAAGGCGCTGCGGACGGCCGGCCAGTCGATCTCTTTTCCTTCACCCAGCCGGTAATCAAATCGTTTTCTCTTGGCATACTCCTTGATGTGAATCTTGAGAATTCTCTTACCCAGCTCGTGGATCCATTCTTCGGGATAGCCGAACTCGACGACATTGCCCACGTCGAAGTAGGCACCGACCCAGGGACTCTCGAACTCGTCGATGTAGCGAGCGAACTCGAGGGGGCTCAAGAGGAACTTGTTCCAGACCTCTTCCACGGCGATCTTGACGCCATGCGATTCCGCCTCCGGGATCAGTTTGCGGATGTTCTCCTGGGACCGCTTGTAAGCGTCGCGATAGCTCACTTTTCTGTCGACGACCGCTGGCACGACGAGGACAGTCGTACCTCCATACGCCTTGCAGTCGAGGAATTCCTGGCGAATCGCCGCCATTCCGCGCGCGACGACCGCGGGATCGGGGTCGGAGAGGCGGTCGCGCCAGTGCCGTGAACCGCTCACGCCGTGAATGATCAGGCCGGTCTTGTCGCGAGCGCTCAACACCTCTTTCATATCGAGCTGGTTGGGACTGACGAGCTCGACGCCGTGGAAGCCGGCTTCCTTCAGGAGCTCGAAGCTCGCGAGCGGCGAGCCCTTGGAAAGCTCTCCGAGCATGAACGCCTTTTTCCACGGCATCAGAGAAGCGACGACCGCGTTTGCTGTGGCCTTCTGCCCTGGCAGCGCCGTCGTGGCCAAAGTCGCGCCGACGGCACCAACGAATGATCTTCGTCCGATTGCTCTCATGATGGATTCCCCGCATTGGACGTACCGCAGCTCGAAGGCAGCCGCCGAATCGATCAATGATCTTCGTCAAGTAGATTCGCTTCGAATCGTCTTCGCTGTCTACCGCCTGGTGCCCGAACGACATCTTTCTGCGCAGCCGGATCTGCCGTATCGCCGACCGCAAAGCCGGCCTTGCCATTACCCCGCATCGCGCAGCGGGATCCTGGTGCCGCGCGTGCACAGTTGCAATTCTCTGGACTGCAACGAGTTGCGTCTGCAACCCGTCGTCTACCCGCTTGATCTCTCGCCGGATCGCCGGCGGAAATGCGAGTCGGCCAGCCCCAAACGCATGTGGTTTGGGGCTGGCCGTTGACGGATCACGATTTCTCGCCGGATCAGGACGATATCACTTGAAAGCATTCTTGATGCTTTTGCCGAGGCTATTGAAGAATCCTCCGACGTCGTTCTTCGACTTTGCCTTGGGTGCCTTGGCCGCTTTGGCAGCCTTCTTTGGCTTTGCCGGTGACTGCGTCGCGGCCGGCGCGGCAGCGGGGGCGGGTGCGGCGCTGCCGGTGCTCGGCGCCGCCGACGATGCTGCACCAGCGGCTGACGCAGCGGAAGCTGCCGAATTCGCGGCGAGAGTGTCGGATTGGACGGGCGGCATCACCGTGCCGGAGGTGACTGCGGTCGTCGCGGCCGGCTTCACGCCGGCGAGCGAGAGCAATGCGTTGAGAATGGACGATGACGACTGCTCGGGTTGCGTCGCCGCGGCCGGTGGAGTCGCGCTCGTCGGCGCCGGGTTCGATGCGGACGGCGCGGTGTTGGGGGTCACGGTACCGGCGGGGCTCAGCGCTGATGGCTGGCTGTTGGTTGCCGGGGCCGAGGTCCCGGAGCTCGCGGAGCTGGTCGGCGATTTCACGTTTGTCATCCAGTTGACGGTCACATTGACGCCGTTGATGAGTGCGGACTTGGACGCAGACACCACCGCGTTCTGGGTCGTTGAGCTGTGCGACCCGACGACCGCCGCGTCGAAGAGCGTGTAGAGCGGGAAGGTAAATCCAGGCGGGGTGCCCTGGTCCACGCCGAACTTGGCCGGCGAGATGTTGCGATACTTCTTGAGCTTCGACGGCGGGCACCCACTCGAATGTCGGCACGATGTGCTGCAAGGCGACGAAATTGCGCTGGGCGGTCGGAGCGAGCGAGGAAGCCGTTGGCCGACGCCCGCTGGCGATCGGTGATGGCGTAGGCGTCGGGCGAGGGCAGCAGGATGCGCGACAGCATCTTGAACTCGTTGATCGTGATCGAGCCGTTGAGCTGGCCGTCGGCGGCGTAGTCGAAGAAGTTGAATCGGCGTTGCTCGGCGGCGGGATCGTCCGGGTTTTCGTTGAAGACCCGATTGTTGAGGCCGGGCTCGACGGCGCTGTAGGTTGCGGTGCCTCCCAGCAAGTGCGGCCATGGCGCCGGCTTCCGGCAGCCCCATCGCGGCCGCGTTGTCCACGAAGTTCTGATTCTCCTGCGCGGTGATCACCCCGTCGTGATTGGTGTCGATGTACTGGAAGTCGTGATGGGCTTGAAGAGGTAATTGATCGCGTCGTATCCCTCGATCGCCGCGACGGCATTGGCCACATTGACGGTTGCGTAGGACCGGAATGTCGTTCCGCCGGGCAACGTGGGGGGCGTGGACAGGCTGCCGCCGTCGTTGGCAGTCGACGGCCGGCACGGCCGTCCAGGCCAGGATGCCGTTGATGCCGCTGGGCGTGTTCCAGGCCGACGAGGTTCTTGAACGCGTGCTTGCCGAAGTTGAGTGAATCGACCCCGACCGGCGAGTTCAGATAGGCGTCGGCGGTGTAGCCGTTGGACGTGGCCAGGTTGGTCCAGTAGTTGAGTGCCGAGGAGACCAGTGCGTAGGCCCCGGTCACGATCGCCGCCGACATCGACGTGCCGACCTGGGTGAACGTGAGGTGGTCGGTTGGGCTGCCGGCGGTCGTGCTTGCTGGTGGTGGATCGCGGCGGCGATGCTGAAGGTGCGCCGGAAGGTCGGGACGTTGAAGGCCGGAGCCGCGAAGTCGGTCGCGTTGCTGCGGTTGACGCCCGCGGATGCGATTGGCGTAGATCTGAAAATCGGCCGCCGCGAGCAGATTCGGCATTGGCGTTGAATCCTGAGCCGCCGTTGACGGCAGCGCCGCCAGCACCGCCTCCGCCAGCACCGCCTCCGCCAGCACCACCTCCGCCAGCACCGCCACCCCCTGTACCGCCGCCACCGGCGCCGCCGCCACCGGTGCCACCGCCTCCAGTGGTCGAAATCGTCGCGGTGCCGCCGATCGTGAGTGCGTTGCCGAAGAGCAGGATCGGGCCTGCCGGTCTGGGGATGACCCCGCCGTTGGCATCGGTCGGCGGCGAGGCCGGCGTTCTGGTCGTACGGGAATGAGTAGACGCCCGGTCACCGAGATGACCTCGTTCAGGACCGCCGGCAGCGACATGCCGTTCACGTCGCCAAGCGCGAGTTGTCGGCGTTGTTGTTGCCCTCGAAGATATCGCCCGAGCCTCCTGTTCGCTCCTGCTCCTCCGCCTCCCGCTCCTCCGCCTGCTCCGCCTCCTGCTCCTCCGGTCGTCGGAGGGGGCTCCCGCTCCCAGCGGAGCACCGAAATTCGCCGGCGGCCGCGATCGGCGCGATGCCCTCCTTGAGGAACTTGTGATACGCGTTCTTGAGCGCGATCACGACCTGCGGGTAGTTCCTGTAGGCGTCGACTTCGGTCTGGAACGTCTGGGTCGTGCCGAAGGCGAACGACGCCGCGATCACGCGGTCGACCTTGCCCGGCACGGAGCGGGTCGTTCACGAACGGGTGCTGAATCACGTATTGCAGGCCGTTATAGAGCAAGTTGGACGAAGTCAGGGCGTTGGAGGTTCCCGTGAGGCCGGCCGCTGAGCCGCCCGCGCCGCCACCGCCACCGCCACCGGCGCCGCCGCCGCCGCCGCCGTGCCGCCCGTCGTCGCGGACGCGGAGAGACTGACGCCCGCGTTGAACGGCACGAAGATGTTGACCGGAACATGGTCGCCTGCGGCACGAACTGGGCGATGACGCCGGCGACCGGCGTGCCGTGTCCGTCGATCGTATTGGCCAGCACGGTATCGGTCGCCGGCCTGTACCGCCGGCACCGCCGCCGCCGGCACCGCCGGCCGCCGCCTGTGGCCGTGGTCGTTGTCGAGGCGGCGAGATCCTCGTTGCCAAGGCCGCCGGTGAAAGATGTCCGTGCCGGGCGCGACCCGGCCGCGGAACGGAGGCGACGGTGGCGTCGACGCCGGTGTCGACCACCGCGACGGCACTATCCTGCCCGTCGTAGGGCACACCCAGTGTGCGCAGGTCGTTCAAGCCGACCAGCGTTCCGCTCGTCGAGTCGGCCAGGTCGGCCGTCGTCTTGAACTGCCAGATCCCGTGGTCGTCCGAGGCGTAGAGCGTCGTCCCATCCGCCGAGAAGCTGATGCGTCAGCGACGAGTTGATGAAGCTGGTCGAAGTCCTGGGCCCCGCTGGTGTCGAATCCATAGGCGAAGGTGTTCACGGTCCCGTCCGGCAAGATGCGGATGATCCGGCCGCCGGAGCGTTGGTGCCGGTCGTGTTGCCGCCCGGTGATGACCGGGATCGACATTCCCGGCGGCATCGGTGGTCACGCCGAGGATGCCCGAGCCCTGGACCGGGACGAGGATCGGGCGTCGTCGGCAAGCGGGGCCACAGGCGTGACGGTCACGTACAGGCCCGACGCCAGGTCGCTGACGAACAGGCTGCCGCCGTAGTCGGGCTCGGCGGTGTGGCCACCGTGAAGGTCGTAGAGCCGACGCCGTCGACGTGCCGGTCGACGACGCCGAGGTGAGCGCCACGCTCTGCGAGAAGTAGCCGTACTGGTCGAAGGCGATGCTCTCGAACCGGCGGAAATGCGTGGTGACGGCGCCGAAAGTGTCGAGGTTGTCCGAGTCGCGCCGGCGCCGTGGTCGGCCGGAGTGACGCCTTGCCGATCAGCAGCTCGCCGTCTGAGCCCTGGACGCCGCTGAAGCCCGGCTTCGCCGGGATCCCGCCGGCCGCCGGCGTGCCGAAATCGGTGAAGATCGAGAAGATCTGATTGGCGTAGTCCGTATTGGCCGCGGTCAGGCCGACGATCGGGCCGGTGTCCACGCCGCTCGGCACGATCGTGCCGACTGGTCGGCGACGCTGGCCACCGACCGGCACGCCCAGGTCGGTCTCGGCTGACGCCGGTGGGCAAGGTGGCATTGCTGATGACCTGGCCGGGCGAATAGCTGCGTCGACTGGAAGTAGAGCGCGGCGAACGTACCCGATCGTGGAGCTGATCCCGCTGCCGCCGATCAGGCCGCTCAAGAACGACTGGTCCTGCACCGGCGGAATCAAGATCGCGGTCGGACTGATATTGAACTTCAGCGACGACAGCCCGATCGGTCATCTGCGACGAACACGCCCATCAGCGTGCCGTTGGGAGCGATCTCGAAGATGATGTTCTTGTTGGGGTCGGAACGGTCGACGCTGCTGACGAACATCGCGGGCGTGCCGCTGAAGATGCCCTTCGGAATCGAAGGTGATGCTGTACCAGTTGACCAGCGCCCGTCGAGGTCCGCAGCGCCGTTGGCGGCGGGCGTCGCTCGGGGTGGCGTTGCCGGGTCGGTCTGGCTGAGCACCGTGTTGAGGTCGAAGAAGACGCTCGCCTTGCCGGTCGCCGGATCGACGCGGTAGATCACGCCCGGGCGGTTGATCGCGCCCGCGTCCGCGTTATCGCCGGCTCCGCGCGAGATCGCGTAGACATCGTTGCCGAAGACGCCGCCGGGGCCGGCCGCGATCGTGACGATATCTCCGCCGAACGACGAGATCGGCGTCAGCTCCGAGACCGACGTGATCGGCGCCGTCCGTGTCGAGGGTCGTCGCCGTCGTGTTCTCGCGAGACCGTGACGGTTCCGAGGTCTGCGTTCGTCGGGGTCGCGGCCGCCGTGAACGTCGCCGTCAGCGGAAACGTCGCGACGACCGGCGCCATCAGGCAACGCGTCTCCAACGGAACCGGTTGATCGAGCTTGATATCGCGACGATGCGCCGCTGTACTGGGCCGCGCGACCGCGGTCGGGATGGCTGAGACATTCCATTATCTCCTAACGCTTGACTCGTCCGTCCTGGACCGAGGCCGAGATTCCCGGCAACTTACAATATCGGCGCAGGTGGCGCACGAAGATGAGTCGAAACACTCGGCGAGATTCGTTCAACTCGATACAACTCGCATGCGCGGATTGCCTGGTCACACTCTGAAAATCGGTCAAAACCGGCGGCAACGATCAGCCAAAGACGCCAGTTGGGCCCGAAAATCTGGTATTTCCCGGGCAGCCCCAGGAAAAGCAACATGTCGCCGACGGCCGGCGATGGTACTGGCCCACGGTCGCCAATTTCGATTTCGTCTGCCCGCACTCCGCACAAATCAGAGCCCGCATCGGTAGTGCTTCGACCAGGCGCGAGATCCTCGCCGCCGTTTGGCCGCCGACGAATCGGTTCTGCTCTACTGGGGTTACGACGTTGAATCGCTGGCGGATTCGCGAAGAAAAGAATGCGATGCGCCACCCGGAGCCGGAAATGCGCGGCGATCGCGAGCTATCAATCCTGGGTGATTGGATGCGATCTCTGGCCCTTGGCTAATCAAACTTATCGAACATCCGGCATCCACGCGCAGAAGAACTCCGGCCGATTCGCCAGGCAGGTCGACCACCAGGTCTTCGCCGTCGAAATGCGCGGCGGGGGACGCCGTAGATCGCCTCGACCCTGGTGACCCCCGGGATCTGCTGGGCAGCCAGCCGCACTGTGGCAGGAGCGGCGTAATATTCAAAAATACTATAAGTCGATCTTTATTGAATTTTCTCATGTATACATAATTATTATCGCTGACGCCAAGATCGACGAGAGTGCCACGGGAAAGCGCCGACCTGAATGCCGCAGCCGGATCAGGGCCTTCCAGGTCGCAAACGTAGCATCTTCCGAAGCAGTGCGACCCGAGGCGCAAAGCGCGTCGCGCCCGTCGCCGGGAAAGCCGCCGGGGAAATCTCGGCGGTCATCCATGTGACCGGGCAGCCCCAGCTCGGCGCCCCAGGGAATGGCTCGCGTAGCAGGCGTGTCGCATCTGAGGGAAATCGCTCGCCAAACCCGGTGATCGCGATTTTACCAAAACCGCCAAAATCTCGGGCCGCCGATCGGCATCAACTTATTCATTATCAATCCATTCTTTCCGACTCGACTGTGTGCGGAAGTCCCGATTGTTGTCGATTCCTGGACCGTAGATCGGCCCGCCGGCAAGCCCCGCATCTTGCCGCGCCGTCTACCGTCAGGGCGCGTTCCGTATTAGCATAGAGCGATCGAGGATGAACGGGGAACGCGAGATCGTTCCCGGGCCAGACGCACCGTCGGCGCGGACAATGCGGAGACCGAAGGTGCGCTGACGGAAACCCCGCGGGCCGGCCTGGCGAATGGGCGCGCGACGCCGCGAACGACGCTTGCCGCAATGACGAGGCGATCGCATGGATCTGACATTCATCGACCGGGCCCTGGGGAGCGGCATCCCGTACATCACCTACGCGGTGCCGTTTTTCTTTCTGTTGATCGGCGTCGAGCTGGTCGCGGCGCTCTGGCAGCGCAAGCAGCTCTATCGGCTGCACGATTCGATCAACGACCTGAGCTGCGGCATCACCGAGCAGATCGTCGGCCTGTTCCTGAAGGGGCTGCTTTTTCGCGGGCTACGTGGGGACGTACGGCTTACGCGACCCGCGCGGGGATCAACCTGGTCGACGTCGAGCAGCTATTCACCCGGCGGCAAATGGCTGGCGGCGATCCTGCTGTTCCTGGGCGTCGATTGTGCGTACTACTGGTTCCACCGCATCGCCCACGAGTACAACGCCCCCTGGGCCGGGCACGTCGTGCACCATTCGAGTGAAGACTACAACCTGGCGGTGGCGCTGCGGCAGGGGACGTTTCAGGGGGTCTTCTCCTGGGTCTTTTACCTGCCGCTGGCACTCGTGGGTTTTCCGCCCGGCGTGGTTCGCGGCGATGCTCGAGCTTCGACATGCTCTACCAGTTCTGGATTCACACGCGCGTGATCGGCAAGCTGGGCCCGCTGGAATGGGTGTTCAACACGCCGTCGCACCATCGCGTGCACCACGCCCGCAATCCCAAGTACCTCGACAAGAACTACGCCGGCACGCTGATCATCTGGGACCGCATGTTCGGCACGTTTCAGGCCGAGGAAGAAGAGCCGGTCTACGGCCTCACCAAGCCGCTTGAATAGCTGGAACCCGCTGTGGGCCAACCTGCACGTCTGGCGCGACCTGTTCCGCGACGCCTGGCTGGCGCCGCGCTGGATCGACAAGCTGCGGATCTGGTTCATGCCGCAGGGCTGGAGGCCCGAGGGATTGCCTCCCAACCCGCTTCCCCCGGAGGTGACGCGCGAGACCGTCGATCCGCTACAACACGCAGGTCCCGCCGGGCTTGAATGCCTATGCGTCTTGCATTTCGTGGTGGCCTTGCTGCTGGCCGTCGGTCTCCTGCGGCGGGCGAGTCGCTGCCGCGCGGCGAGCGGGTGGTGGCCGCCGTGCTCGTGCTGTGGGCGTCTGCTCGATATCGGCGGCATCTTCGACCATCGCCGCTGGGCACTGCCCGTCAGAGCTCCTGCGGTTGCCGGTGGCGGCCGCGATTCTGGCCGCCAGAATTCCGGGCCATTCCGCGGTCGTGCCGGCGGGCTCGCGGTCGCGGTCGTGGCGATGTGGGTGTTCCTGCTGAAACATCGACGCCACTTCGACGGCGCACCGCAACCTCCCAGCCGTGTAATCGGACGGCGCCGCACGCGGCGGATCGAGCGGAGCTGAGGCCGGCTGCGGCTGCGGTCGAGGACGCACTGGCCCCGCGCTGAGCGGCCGGGCTCATGCTCGGCTGAAGCAGATGATTGTGATGTCGTCGAACTGCGTCGGCCCGTGTGAATGGTGACGGACCGCGGCCAGGATCGCCTCTCCGGCCGCCGCGGCTCCCGCGGGCGCGGCGGCGAGGGCTTGGCGGAGTCGCTCTTCGCCGAACGAGTTGTCATCGCTGTCGCGTGCGTCGGTGACGCCGTCGGTGTACAGCACGACGAGGTTGCCCGGCTCGAGAGCGACTGTGACCGGCGGGAACTCGGATTTCGGGTCGACGCCCAGCGGCAGCCCGCCTCCCCTGGAGACGACTGACTCGATCACACCCCCTGCGCGGCGGACCAGGGGCTGCATATGCCCGGCGTTGGCCACGGTCATGAGGTGCGCGTCGGCGTCGAGCTGCGTGAGGGCCATGGTCACGAACCGCCCCTTGAAGTCGGTATTCAGGATGTGCCGGTTGACCCTCGAGAGAACCTCTTCCGCGCGACCCCGATGCGCACGAGGTGCCGCGTTTCCGGGCAGATGCTGGCGGCGAGCAAGGCCGCGGGCATGCCTTTGCCGGCGACGTCGCCGATCGTCACGGTCCACCGCGCCTTGGCCTCTGCTCTGCTGGAGGGCAGCTCGAGCGGAACATAGTCGTAGAGGTCGCCGCCGACTTCCAGCGACGGCCGATAGCACTCCCAGAACGAATAGCCGGGGATCTGCGGGCGCCGCGGGGCAAGAGCGCAAGCTGGATCTCGCGGGCCGCGGCCCATCCGGCCCGTTCGCTCAGCAGCCGATCGTTTTCAACGGCCACGCCGATCGGAACCGCCAGCGCCGCGAGCAGGTCGAGGTCCCGCAGCTTGAAACGCCGCTTGACCGTCGCGCGGTCGAGCTGCACCATCCCCAGCGCTGCGCCGTCGTGGCCCAGGAGAGGCACGCACAACGCCGTCCGGACGGTCGTCATCAAGCTCTTGGCCCCCTTGAACCGCGGGTCGATCGTCGTGTCCCTGATCAACACGGCCTTGCCCTGGTGCAGGACGTGTTCCAGGATCGTGCGGCTCAAGGCCGGCGGCTCGGCTCTGCCCGCCCGGCTCGCGCACTGCCCTCACCCGCGGGCGGCCCATGGATTCGGTCGTGATGATGAATCCGCGCTCCACGGCGGGAAAGATCGACAGCAACCCGTCGAGCGCCCGCGCCAGCGTCTCGTTGAGGTCGGTCCCTCCGCTCAAGGCGCGGTTGATCTCCAAGATCCCCTCGAGCGCCTCGGTCGGATATGACGAGCGGATGGCGAGGTGCGATGAGCTCAGGTTGTCGATCGTCTCCAGAACCGTGGCCCCATCCAGGCTCTTGTCAGGCATCGCCAGCGGGTACTCGCGAAAGACCAGCTCGAAGTCGACGATCTTGATCCGGCTCCCGTCGCGCAGTGGGACGGGTTGAAAGGGTGCCAGCTTGCGGCCATTGAGCTTGGTCGAGCTTTTGCTATCGAGGTCCACGATGTATGAGCTGCCGTCGGAGCGATGCTCGACCCGCGCGTGGTGCCGCGACACTCGCGCATTGTCCAGGCAGATGTCCAGCCCCGGGGCGCGTCCGATGTGGATGTCCGGGCCCTTGAATTCGTAGACCTGTTCGAACCGGCTCGCGAGGAAGAGCTCGAGCCTGGGGGCAAGCGGCCGGGGATCGTTCATCTTGGGACCTTCGGTCTCGTGCGGCGTCCGTCAGCGCGCCGTCGCGCACCAGCCGTGATTATACCAGCAACGCTCCACGGCGGCGCCGGTCGATGGATCCGAACGCTGAAGGGAGACTTTTGATGATTCCGCCATTTTTCCACAGTGTTCAAGCGACAGAGGTCCCGGCAGCCGACGAACGCAGGCCAGCCGTCCATCCCTGAGCATCGAGTCCTCGGCACACCATGGTGATCGGCGGGGAACGAAGCCAGCGATAGCCGGAACGGTCGTTCCGTTTCGTGTGGTCATTCCGTTTCGTGTTGGCAGGCGGCGATTACTGTGGTAGGCTTGATGACGAAGGAGATACTATATTATGATGATCCATTTATCGGAGCAACGCAAGCAATTCATTCTTTCCCTCTTGCGGGCGGGAAGATTTGCCTCGGCGGACGAGGTCGTCGACGAAGGACTGCGCTTGGTCGAGGAGCGTCTGCTCGATGCTGAGAAAGCGAATGAATCGTCGATGAGCGACACGGAGGGCACCACCGAGGACCGAACTGACCGGCAGATCGGGAATCTCAGGCGGTTGGGCGAGAAACTCGATGCGATGCCGGTGGCAGCACCGGCCGACGCGCTGTCGAATCGCGATCACGACGAAATTATTTACGGACGATGAATCGGATACCTATCGCGACAAGGAATGGAGCTTCACCGACTGCGTCAGCCGAGCGGTGATGGCGCGGCTCGGCATCGCGACCGCTGTCGCCTTCGATGAGCATTTCCGTCAGTTCGGGACGGTTACAGTCGTTCCATAATCGTACTTCACGGACGATCGCCTGATCTCGAAGCCAACGCTCCGACATGCTATTGTCGATCGTTAGCTGGCAAATCAAGCGAGGTCCGCCATGGAGATCATCCGCCTCGAGATGGACTATGCGGAGCCGTTGCCACTGACGCTCATTTCCGACCGGGAGCTGTCCGATTCCGAACGGACGCTCCTCGACGAGATCCTGGCGACCTGGCCCGAGACGAGAGCTCGCGCGAGGGTCGGTCGGAGCTCTATCGGCCTAGACTATGGCGCGATGCGAGACTGGCAGACGCTCGGCAGGAAATCGTCATCAAGTGCGAGTGGTTTCCCAGCGAATGGTTCGAGCCGCTATCCCAGCGGCTCGCCGCCGAGCTTCCATCATTGCGGAGGCTCGAGATTGGTCGCGACTTCGTGAGCCCGCCGCGAGATGAACGATACATCGAAATACCTCGCAAGGTTGTACGGCTCGACGACGATTCTGCCGTCGAGGTCGCGGCCTTCTCGATCGCCAAGCATCCCGTATCGATCGCGGAATTCACCGAATTCGTGAGTGCCACCGGCCATGTCACTTTTCCCGAGCAGGCGAGCGACGCGTTCAGTTTCCGCGACCATCCGGGGCTGGCCATGATTCCGGAGCACAAACGAATGTCGCTTCCGGCGAGGTTCCTGTCGTTCCTCGACGCGAAGGCATTCTGCGCATGGAAGGGTGTGCGTCTTCCATCCGAGGCCGAATGGCTCGCGGCCTGGCTCATTGACGACCATCTCTACGACGGGGATCTCGCGCTGGAGCGATTTCGCGAGCTATCCACCGCTCCCAACGCACTCGCGGAAGGCGGTGAGGAGCTCACCGGAACCGTGATCAGTGCCGATGGCCGAAAACGCGTGGTCATCCGTCGCGGTCCGCGTTACTTTCGGAAGCCGAAGGCCGCGTTGCTCGATGCGTATCATCGATTCGTTGCACCATGGCGGTACTTCGAGTTTATCCAGTTCCGGGTGTGCACGACCAACTGATTCGAGCTTCGAGCGAACGTGATCACGATCGGTCGTTGGTCGGGAGCGTGCGGCGAGAGATCGTTCGTCTGATCGCTGCCTACCACGAAGGCTTCACGCGTTGAGCGGATTTTGAGCCTCGAGCTCGTCGCTTGCGCCGCAGCCGGAGCAAGCCCCGACGAGCACGAGGATTTCGACCGCTCGCAATCCCTTAACGGGCCACCATCTGCGCGGGCTCCTCCAGTGCGGGTGACGACTCGGTCATCGCAGGATGGGGAAGCCGGCCAGAGGATGCGGCTTGGGATCGCCCTCGCGCAACCGATAGCCGGCATTGACTGGCAGGTCGCGGTAGCGATCGACGCGCCCGGACGGCCAGGTGACCTCAAGTGTGTCCACGCGGGTGGCGTTACCCAGGCCGAAGTGCAGTCTCGGGTCGCAGGCTGACTGGTAGCTGCCCCCGCCGGTGCGCCAGGCGAAGCGTTGCGCCCGCCGCTGTCAATGGTTACGCGGGCGCCTACGACGTCACGATTCGAGGCCCCTCCTTCCAGCCGCAACGTCACCGAGTGGCCGCCGCCGGTCTGGTTGTGCAGGTACGCCAGCGGCCCGCCCTGCGCGACGATGAGTAGATCGAGCCGGCCGTCGTTGTCGAGGTCGCCGGCCGCCAAGCCGCGGCCGACACGCGGAACTTGCCAAGCGGCGCCGGCCGTCGCGGTGACGTCGGCGAGGAATCCCGCCGCACCGCCTTTGAGCAGTTGAGCCGGCATGGCGTAGGGAGTGCCTGGCCGGTAGTCGTTGACATGGCCGTTGGCCGTGACCAGGTCGAGCTGACCGTCGTCGTCGACGTCGAGGAAGGCGATGCCGAAGCCCAGCAGGAATCGGCTCGGCGCGGACAGACCGACGGCGGCGGAGTCGTCGGTGAACAGGCCGCCGCCCAGGTTGCGGTAGAATGTCGTCGACTCACCGTAGAAGTTGGTGACGGCCAGGTCGGGAAGCCCGTCGCCGTCGAGGTCTCCGCAGGCGATCCCCATCCCGGCCTGGAATCCGCCGGTGGCCGAGCAGGCCGCGCCGGCGGGCAAACCCACCTCCTCGAACCGCCAGTCGCCCCTGTTGCGGAATAGATAATTCGCTGTCGTATCGTTGGCCACGTACAGGTCGATCCGCTGGTCGCCGTCGAAGTCAGCCGCGACGACCCCCAGGCCCCGTCCTTCGCGGTCGACGATGCCAGCCCGGTCCGTCACGTCGACGAAGCTGCCGTTGTCATTGCGGAACAGGTGATCGGGACGCGCTGCGAAATCGCGCGGGCTGCAATACGTCAGAGTCGTGGTGTGGGTCGACAAGCGGCACGTCGTCGGGTTCTCGGCATCCCAGACCAGGTAGTGGCAGACATAGAGGTCGAGGTCGCCGTCGCCGTCCAGATCGGCGAACGCCGCCGAGGTCGGCCAGTCGCGGTCACCGCCGAGACCGGCGCGCTCGCGTCACGTCCTCGAACGTGCCGTCGCCCCGGTTGCGGTATAGCGCGTAGGCCGCCAGCGGGTGACGAACAGGTCGGCATGGCCGTCATTGTCGTAGTCGCCCACCGTGACGCCATGCCCGTAGCCGCGCGGCAACGTGGCGATCCGCGCGGAACTGGTCGCATCCTCAAACGTGCCGTCGCCGCGATTGTGGAACAGGCGGTCGCCCGGCGTCGCGGCGATCGGTCCTCGCGAGGGCGGGAAGGTCCGCCCTGGACGCAGTAGACGTCGAGCCAGCCGTCGCCGTCGTAGTCGAGCAAGGCCACGCCGCCCGACATCGTCTCGGGGAGCTGGCGGGCGGGCGACGGGCCGTTGTCGTAGGTGAACCGTAGGCCGACGGTCTCGGCGTCGTCGCGGAAGCAGATGGGTGCGCCTGGGGAACTGCGATCGGGCCGGGCCCCGACGGGCGATTTCGCGACCTCGGACAGCAGGCTGGCAAACTCCCTGGCCGGTGCGGTCGACGTCGCAGCGCCCTGGCGCACCAAGGCGGCGCTCGCCTCCGCCGAGCGCGGGGCGACCAGGGTCCACCACCCCTGGGCCTCGAACCGTCGACCGAGGGTCTCGGCCAACCGCGCCAGCTCCGCCGGATCGGGGGCGTCTCGGAATGCGCCAGCAGCGCAGCGATAGCGCGCCCGCGCATCGTCGATGTCGGCCTTGCGGCGGCGGAGCTCGGCCGCGCGCTCGGCCGACCCTTCTGCGATCGCCAGGCTCGCCAGTCGCTCCAGGGCGGCCGTGTCGCCGGGATCGGCGGCGATCAATTGCTTGAGGCAGGTGCGTTCCGCCTTGCCATCGCCCCGGCGCACCGGCGAACCAGGGCGCGAAGTGCCAAGGCCTCGTCGGTGGCAACCCGGTCTGCCGGGAGGTGTTTGAGCGCCGCGCGGCCTCATCAACCCGGCCGGCGGCGCATGCCCCAGTCCAGCCGGGCGCACCAGACCGCGGCGTCCTCCGGACGGCACCCTCAGACGACATCGAGCCACTCGGCCGCCTCGTCGAAGCGCCCGGTCGCGGTCGCCAGGTTGGCCCGACCGAGCCAGACTCGGTCGTCGTCGGGCACCTCGCGCCGGCTCGCTCAAGATCGGCGCGGATCGACTCGATGGAAGGCGTTCCGGCCTCGAGCAGCCAGAGGTCGTGCAGCACGGCGGCGCGATCGGGCCCGCGGTCCCAGCCCGCGCGCAGTAAGCGGCGAAGGTCGTCGGTGCGGCCCTGCCCCTGGTAGAGCTGGGCCAACCGCCACCGCGCTTCGTCGGCGACCGGGCCGCGAGCGCGTGCGGTCGCCTCGAGCAGCGGCTCGGCATCCGCGAGCCGGCCGCGGCTGTCGATATAGACCTGCGCCGAAACAGGGCCGCGCGCGGCCCGAGTGGCGAGATGGCCGGCACGCGCACCAGGCCGACAGGGCTGCGTCCAGATCCCCTTCGGCAGCCTCACAGTATCCGAGAGGAAACTCGACCTCAGCACGGCCCGGCCGGCGCGCCGACAGCCGAGCCAGTAGTCGCCGAGCCGCCCCGAACTGACCCGCGGCGATCTCGCGGTTCGCGCGCTCCAGGTCGGCCCGGTCGCGGCGTGCGGTGACGGCCCAGGCGATCCCCCACGAGAGCACCAGCAGGCCGAGGGACGCCAGAACATATGCTCGCCGACGCCGCATCGCCTATCCCCTATCGTCCGGCGGACCCGGGCCGCGCTCCCGAAGGGGCGAGGGAATGAATCGGACGCACGAAATCCACCGTTCAAGCCAATTCGTCATCCCAGGCCGCCGCTTTGTTGAGAGTTGCCTCCTTTGGCTTCCCGTCGGCGGCCAGCGTGTCGTCCAGCGACTTTCCGCAATGGACGCAGAATTTCGCGTGGGCGATGCTGAGCTTTCGAAAGACAAGCGAGCCGAGCTCGCCCGCGCACCACGGGCATCGGACGGCCGACAGCGCAAACTGTCCGGCGACGGCGAGGGCGAATCCCGCGGCGATCGCGCCCAGCGTGAGGGCCAACATAAATGGGTGGGTGATCGAAAGAGCCCCCCTCATTTCGGTCATGGCCAGAAGCGCCCCGATGATTACGACGACGCTTGAAATCGAGAACAGCCGGACGCGGCGGACACGTTTGTCAAGAACCTCACGTCCGGTCATTCAGCTTGCCTCAAAGATTCGAGGTTCTTGCGGCGACCTTTCCACAGGCCAGTGCCCAGGATAAAGTCTGAGTCAGCGTGGACGGCACGTCAACACATCGATTCATTGTGCCGCCGCTGCTTGGGCTGAAGGCCAATTCCGTTTTCGCTCTTCTCGGTGGATACCACCCTGTTGAAGTCAGGCGTCTGACCCACGACCTTATGAAGTGACAGGTTGGAAGTACGAACCCGGGGGGCTTTCGATGGAGTTCCCCATCAAATTGACGTCGGGTCGAGGGACCGCCAATGATCGCCGGCCATCGTTCGGTCCCAGCAATCAAGGCATTCTGTCCGGGGCAGGCAAAGTCCGGCACGGCATCCCGCGCTGCTCTGTTGTGGGCCAATTATCGCGCAGCCCACGAACCGGAGCGTGAGCAAATCCTCGAGATGATTCTTCGAGAATCCCGTGGCGATGTTTCCGAAACTGCGTTCAGAAGCTACCTGCTCGCACGCGACGAACGGCTGAACCTCGAGTACGACATCGCGTGGGCCAACCAGTTCATCATCGGCCATCTGCTGACGGTGTTCCCCGACGCCAGATTCGTCGTTCTGGTCCGAGACCCATACACCTGGCTTCAATCGATCTGCGGGCACGTGGCCAGCCGCGATATTCCGCCGGATGTGCGTGCGTTTCTCGACTGGTGGTTCCGGCCTGACCTGTACCCTCACACCCGAGACGATCACGGATTGCAGAACATCGGCGCCTATTCCATCGCGGCGTACCTGAACGCTTGGAACCGGCACGTGACCGTCTGTCGCGAGTTGATCCCGCCGAGTCGACGTCTGATTCTGAAAACCCACGAACTGGGCCGCTCGCATCAGCAGCTCGCCGATTTTCTGCAGATTCCCGTTGATCGTCTAGATATCAGTAATGGACACATCAATCGGGGAACGTGGTCGGATCGGATCGAATCTCTGGTCGACCGTAGGTACCTGGTCGGGATGGTCAGTGCGGTTTGCGAAGAGAATATGGCGCACCATTTCCCGACGTTGCCGGCGTCGAGGATGCCTGTGAACTGTGGAAGCCGTGACGCTCGCCTTCGCGCGACGATGAAACGGTCGTTCTCCGCACACCGGAGCCAGGATCAGCAAGTCTTCACTCGAATCGTTCTCGAACCATGCGATCAAGTTGACGATTGCACTGTGAGCGAATGGCCATGCGCACTGTTCTGAGATTGGTCCTGACAGTGAATCATGAGAGTGCTTCGAACAGCGCGGCGAGCTCGGTCTCGTAGTTCTTCCAGCGGCCGATCGAGCTTTGATAGACGGGCTGGCGAACTTGAGTGAAGCTGGCGGTGCGCACGGGGCGGTGCGTGCGGTGGAAGTCGAGACACGCCGGCTCCCATTCCAGGCCGCAGGCCGCGACAAGGCGCCGCGCGCGGCTTCGAGGTCGGCCACGGTTTCCTCGTAGACGAACTCGTGGAAGGGCGCCGGCAAGACGGATCGCCAGTGATCCATCAGCCGATCGTGCTGTCGGACGCGTGAGGCGATGTGCTGGATATCGTTCGTCCAGCGCACGCTGCGAAACCCTGTGAGCCAGCACGAAAGGGCCACGTCGCGCGGGTCGCGGCGGCAGTGGATCCAGGTGGCCCTGGGGAAGAGCACGGCGAGCAGTCCCAGATGGATGTAATTGTCGGGCATCTTGTCGATGATCCGCGCGCGCTCCGCCGTCAGGCTGGCGAGCCGCTCACTCGTGCCAGAGGGCAAGCTGCCGCGCGGCCGCCGTGGTGAGGTCGGCAATGCAGCTCACGGGGGGCTCGGAACGACCGAGCACCTCGGGGATGGCCTGGAATACCTGCCGGGCCAGCGGGAGCTCGCCCGCCCCGTGGATCTGTGAGTGACTTGCCAGGATCTGCTCGATCAAGGTGGTGCCGGACCGTGGCAGCCCGAACACGAAAACCGGCGCCGCGTGTCGAGGCCGGCGCCGAGAGCCGCGCGAAACGCTGCAGGATCGAAGGTCGCGATCAAGGTCGAGATCAGGCGTTCGTGCTCGGCTGGGTCATATGCGAGCCCGCGGCGAGCGAGATGGGCGAGCGAAATCGCGTTGGCCTCGCGAGCGCAGGCGGCGGCTTCGGCAAAGCGCCCGCGCGCATCCCAGACGCACGCTAGCCCGTACATCAGGTTGACGCGCGAGGGGTCTGCCGGAGGGTCGGACGCCGGCGCCTGAGGATGGCCTGGCAATCGGCCTCCGGCAGCGAGCCGCGCAACAGCAAGGCCAGCCGAGCGAGGCCGGGGCCGCTCGCCGTCTGATCGGACAGGGCTGCTCGAAAGCTCGTCTCGGCCGCGGTGAAATCGCCGAGCTTTTCGTGAACCCCGCCCAGGTTGACATGCGCGATTGCAAACGCGGGACGAAGCTCGAGCGACCGGCGCAAGTGCTCAGCCGCCTCGGCAAGCCGGCCCTCCTCCTGGAGAAGCCATCCCACGGCGTTGTGCGCGGTCGCAGCGCAGGGTCGAGCCCCAGCATTTTCTCGTAGCAGCCGAGCGCTTCGTCAAACCGCTCGCGATCGACGGCGGCCTCGGCCAGAATCGCCAGGAAGACGAGGGAGTTCGGGTTCAGCTCGGTCGCCCGGCGAAGCCACGGCAGCGCTTCCTCCCAGTGCCCTTCCTGCTGCAATGCAAGCCGAAGCTGAATGAGCCGGGGCAAGATTCGGGTTGCGGCCAAGCGCTTCGGTGAGGCATGCTCTGGCGTCGGCCGGCTGCCCCAGGGCGAGATAGGCGTTGCCCAGGTTGTTGTGGCCTTCGGGCAGGTCCGGCTGGAGCGAAACAGCTTCCTGGCAGTGCGGCAGCGCTGGTCGGGCCGGCCCAAGTCCAGGAGCAGCTGGCCCAGGTTGGCTGTGCGCGGCAGCAGCGCGGGGTTGATAGCGACTGCCTGGCGAAAATGGGCGAGCGCCAGGTCGGTCTCACCGAGGCGCAAGGCGCGACCCCCAGATTGGTGTGGGCCATCGGGTCGTCGGGTCGCAGCCCGAGCACTGCGCGGAAGGCGACCGCGGCCTCGGAATTCAAGCCCAAGGCCTGCACAGCCAGTCCCAGGTTGTTGTGCACCGCGGCATCGTTGAGCCCAAGCGCAAGTGCCTCGCGGCAGCAGCCGGCCGCGCGGTCAAACTGCGCCAAGGGCACGATAGGCCTCGCCCAGCGTGGCGCGGAAGACGGCCACCCCGGGCGCAGAGCGACCGCCTGGCCGATCAACTGGGCGGCCAGCCCGGTCTGACCCTGCTGATGACGCAGCCGACCCCCAGCAAGTGCAGCGCGTCGGCATGGGTTCGGTCGCGGTCCAGAATCGCCTCGTACAGGCGCCCCGCCTCGGCCAGCTCGCCCGCCTGATGAAGCTGCACCGCGCAAGTGAATTCGTCGCGCGAGATCGTGGTGAGCACGATACGCCCAAGGCTCTTCCGAAACCCTGGACGGCTCTGTTCCAACGAATTTGACGACCGTGCCATCCTTGTGGTCGTCGCTATCGAGTCGCGAGTGGGGGCCGCACGCCCTTGCCGATTTGCTTGTCGTTCCCCTGCGGCAATAATAAGCGAAGCACTCCCCACCCGGCCCTCACACCGCCTGTTCGTGACTCTTACTCGACGATGCCCTGCGGGCCCGGGCGTCCGGGGCCGGAATACGGCTGAGGCTGCGAGCTGGCGCGGCGCCGGACGTCGAGCTCGATCGAGCCGAAGGTCCCTTCATGGCGCTGGATGGTCATGCTCAAGGCCGTCAGAAGCCGCTTGGCCGTGTAGAAGTTCATCACGATCCGCTGATTGGCCTTGACTTCCTGCCGGCCGGTGGCGAACGGCTGGGGATTCAGGCCGAAGTCGAGGATGACTTCCTCGGGGGTCGCCGTGACGCGGCAGAAATTGGAGTACGAAGGAAGGGTCCCGGAATCGTCGACGACGACCTCGGTGTGCTGCTGAGCCTGCGGCGTTTGCACGGTCGCGGGCGGCCGTTCCGATGCCTTCTTTTTCGCTCATTTCATTCTCCGGTATCTTTGATGACATTGCGGCACTCTCGGCGAGCACGGAGCCCCGAGACGGGGGTTGGAGGCAACGGCGTTCTCGCGTCTCCAGGTGAGGACCCTATTTCAGCGGATTGCCTGCAAAAGGCAAGCCATTGGTCAGCTGCGATGACCGCCGCGAGCGAGGATTCGACCAGCCGGTCGAGCTCGGCCAGCGTGCGGCCCGCGGCGCCGTTCTGGGCGAGCACGAAGTCGCGGCCGGCGGCCCCGCGCGCGGCCGCGGCTTCCGGGTCGTCGAGGTCGGCGAGGAGACCCGCGGGTCAGCTCGTCGGCGTCGGCGACCTGCCGCGCGGCGTTGCGCTCGAGCAACTGGTCGACCGTCTCCCGGAAGTTGGCGATGTGGGGGCCGAACATCACCGACGCGCCATAGGCGGCCGGCTCCATCATGTTCTGGCCGCCGCGGCCCGGCCGCAGGCTCCCACCCACGAAGGCCACGTCGGCCAGCCCCCAGACCGCCGCCAGCTCGCCGATCGTATCGATCAGGATCACCGGGGGCGGGCCGCCGTGCTTCTCCCGCGGAACGGTGTCGAGCACCGGCTGCGGCGGACCACCGTCTCGCCCTGCTGCTTCAGCCAGTGCGCCACGCTCTCGAACCGCTCGGCGTGGCGGGGGACCAGGATCAGCCGCAAGCTCGGGTGCTGGCGCCGCGCCGCGTTGTACGCCGCCAGCACGGCGGCCTCCTCGCCCTCCATCGTGCTGCCGGCCACGAAGACCAGGTCGGTCGGGGACAGGCCCAGCAACTGCCGCAGCTCGCGGGTCTTCGCGTTGTTCCGGTCGCTCTCCAGCCCGTCGTACTTGACCGAGCCCGTGACGCTGACGCGATGGCTCGGAACACCCAGCTCGACGAATCGCCGCGCGTACTCGCGCATTCTGGGCGGCCACGGCGTCGATCCGGCCCAGCGTCGGTCTGGAGCGGCCGCGCGCAGGCTCCGGTACCCGCGATAACTCCGCGGGCTGAGCCGGGCGTTGATGATCGCGACCTTGGCACCGGCCCGCTTGGCCGCCCGGATCAGGTTGGGCCAGAGCTCCAGCTCGACCAGCGCCAGGACCGTCGGCCGGATCCGCGCCACCGCCCGCCGCGTCGACCAACTAAAATCCAGCGGGGCATAGAACGTGACCAGGTCCGGATAGGTCCGGCGGGCGACCGCCAACCCCGTCGATCGTCGTGGTCGAGATCACGATCTGCCAGTTCGGGCGGCGCCGGGCCATCTCGCGCATCGAGCGGCCGCAGGAGCAGGACCTCGCCCACGCTGACCGCGTGGAACCAGAGGCAAGGATGCTCGCCGATCCGCAGCGGGGCCTTGCCCCGGAACTTCTCGCTCCAACCTTCGCGATACTTGCCCGTCCGGATCCATCGATACAGCAAGAGCGGCGAGAAGATCGACCAGCGGCGGCCGAGTAGATCAGATTCAAAGCGAACGGCATCTCGGGGAATCCTTTCCCGGAACGGTGCCGCCCCTTGACTCCACGAGGATCACGGCTCATCCAAGCAACTGCGCGTGCCTGCACAGACCGGCACTGACACGCGCCGCGACCGCGCGTGGCACCGCCGATGACGCACGGCATCGCCGCCACGAGCCTGCAGTCTCCGACGAGCCGCCGATGCGCATCGCCGAAGCGGTGCCTTAGCCCTAAGTCACGATCAGATACGACAGATCATGCCACGGCACTGGCGAGTCGCCGCAGCCGACCATCGCAGTCCGCGCTGGCATCCGAGCTCGACGAACGGCGAGTGTCTGAGTGAACTGAGCAAACTGGGGTCGATCGATCAAAATGGGTCGGCCGCGGATTGTTTGCGCATGCAGCAGGCTTTGAACTTTTTACCGGATCCGCACGGGCAAGGGTCGTTGCGGCCGACCTTTTTTCCAAGGTTGCGGACCGGCTCGCGTTTCTTCTCGGTGGATGCTGGCTGCCGGCGATGGCGGCATCTTGCTGCTGGCGGACGCCGCCCGAGGCCGGGGCCGCGGCGAGCTGCGACTCGGCCTGCTGGTGGATCGTCTGGGCGCGGTCGAGCTGCTATCGCGAGCCGAGGTAGTCGAGGAATTCCGGGGTCGAACTGCTCGACGCGGAAGATCAGGTCGGTGACGCGGTCGCCGATGCCGTTCCACATCTCGGCGAAGATCCGCATGCCCTCGCGCTTGTACTCGACCTTGGGATCGATCTGGGCATAGCCTTGCAGGCCGATCGAGCTGCGGAGGTGGTCCATGGCCCGCAGGTGTTCCATCCAGCTCGAATCGAGGATCTGGAGCAGGACGGCTTTCTCCATCTCGCGCATCTCGGGCCGGTGACCGGCGTCGAGGGCGTTCATGAGCGTGCGGCGGATCTGAGTGGCGGGTCATCGGCCTGGAGCTCGTCGACGCTCGATCGTCCAGCCCGAGGGATTCTTGCGCCCACGCGGCCAGGTCGGCGAGGCCGCTGGGATCCGGGGGGACGGCGCGTCTTTCTCGTAGCCGGGGCCGGGTCAAGGCCCTGCGGCGGCGAGCTTGGCCTCGAGCTCTTCGGCGAGCCTGGCGCCCTGGTAGTGCTGGTGGGCCAGGCTCGATCAGGAGGGCCTCGATCTCGGGGCGCAGCAGCGGGCGGAGCTCTTCGGCGTCGAGGACGCGTGATAGCGCTCGGAGGCCCAGGCGGCCAGGCCCTCGCGGTCGTAGCGGGGAGTCTGGTTCTGCGATCGGTCGCCGAGATATCTCATCAGGGCGATCCGGACGGGCAGCTCGGCTTCCTTGTGGGCGTAGACGCTACGCGGCCTCGGCCTGGATGCGGCGGACGATCTCGGCCCGGTCGAGCTCGGCCCAGGTCGCCGGGTCGATCGCCAGGGCGAACTTGTGATGGACCCAGCCGCTCAGCGAGCGGCGGCCCCAGTCGGGCTCGAGGAATTCGCGCGCCGGCGACAGGTCGATCTTCTGGAGCGACTCGGCGGCCTGCTCGTTGAGGAACTCCTCGAGGTCGTCGCGGCCGAACTGGAACTCGTCGCCGTCGGATGCGGCGTACTTCCTGAGGTCCTTCTCCTTGAGGTTGAGCTCGAACCGCTCGTTGGCCCAGTTCGCCAGGGCCTGCCAGGTCCATTCCGAGGGGTCGGCGTCGGCGCGGGAGGTTTTCGTCCATGGCCTGGCGGATCGTCTCGTGGAGCTGGCGCTCGGCCTTGGTCCGGGCGATCTCCTCGGCGTCCTCGAAGCTCGCCCCCTTGATGTCGCGGGCGGTGAGCTCGACGCCCAGGCGCTGGCCGACCCACTCGGCGAAGCTGGCCGCGCCGTAGTCGTCGGCGAGGAATCGCTTGGCGGCGTCCTCGATCTGGCTGTCGATCATCTCGAGGATCATGTCCTTGGGGGGCGACCCTCGAGCAGGCTCTGGCGGAACGAGTAGACGCGCTTCCGCTGCTCGTCCATGACCTCGTCGTATTCGAGCAGGTTTTTGCGGATGTCGAAGTTCCGCTCCTCGACCTTCTTCTGCGCCCCTTCGATCCGGCGGCTGACCATCCGGCTCTCGATGGCCTCGCCTTCCTGCATGCCCAGCCGGGTGAGCACGGCGGAGACCCATTCGCCGGCGAACTTGCGCATCAGGTCGTCTTCGAGCGAGAGGAAGAACCGCGAGGAGCCCGGGTCTCCCTGGCGGCCGGCCCGGCCGCGAAGCTGGTTGTCGATCCGGCGGCTCTCGTGCCGCTCGGTGCCGATGATGTGCAGGCCGCCGACGCCGGCGACTTCGCGCCCCTCGGCCTTCATCTCGGGCTCGTAGCGGCCGACGGCCTGCTCCCAGACCTCCTTGGGCACGTCGAGCCGGGTCTGATACAGCGGGCCGGCCGTCCTCGTCGGTCAGCCGCTTCAGGTCGGCCCAGGCCATGAACTCGGGGTTGCCGCCCAGGATGATGTCGGTGCCGCGGCCGGCCATGTTGGTCGCGATCGTGACGGCCCCGCGCCGGCCGGCCTGGGCCACGATCTCGGCCTCGCGCTCGTGGTACTTGGCGTTGAAGACCTGGTGCGGGATCCCGTAACCGCCGCAGCATCTCCGCGAGCTCCTCCGACTTCTCGATCGAGGTCGTGCCGACCAGGATCGGCCGGCCGCTCGCGTTGACCTCCTTGATCTCGTCGAGGATCGCCTGCATCTTCTCGCGCTCGTAGCGGAAGATGACGTCGGGATAGTTGACCCGCACCAGCGTCGCGGTTGGTCGGGATGGCGATGACGTCCAGGCTGTAGACCTTGTAGAACTCGGTCGCCTCGGTCATGGCCGTGCCGGTCATGCCCGCCAGCTTCTTGTAGAGCTTGAAGAAGTTCTGCAGGGTGATGGTGGCGAGGGTCTGGTTCTCCTCCTTGATCTTGACCCGCTCCTTGGCCTCGACGGCCTGGTGCAGGCCGTCGGACCACTGGCGGCCGATCATCAAGCGGCCGGTGAACTCGTCGACGATGACGACCTCGCCGTTGGGCTGGACGACGTAGTCGCGGTCGCGCCTGTAGAGATGGTGGGCCTTGAGCGAGTTGTCGATCAGGTGGGGCCATTCCATGTTGCCGGGCGTGTAGAAGCTCTCGAGCCCGGCGATCTTCTCGGCCTCGCGGACGCCTTCATCGGTCAGGTGGCAGGTGCGCTCCTTCTCCTTGACCTCGAAGTGGACGTCGCGCTTCAGCAACCGGGCGATCCGGTCGGCCTCGGCGTACTTTCGCACGTCGTCGAACGCCGGGCCGGAGATGATCAGCGGCGTTCGGGCCTCGTCGATCAGGATGCTGTCGACCTCGTCGATGATCGCGTAGTTGAGCTCGTCCCTGGCTCTGATACTCCTTGGTCGGCTTCATGTTGTCGCGGAGGTAGTCGAAGCCGAACTCGTTGTTGGTGCCGTAGGTGATGTCGCAGCCGTAGATCTCCTGGCGCTCGGACGGAGTCCATCTCCGACTGGATGGCGCCGACGGTCATGCCCAGGCCGTGAAACAGCGGGCTCATCCATTCGGCGTCGCGGCGGGCCAGGTAATCGTTGACCGTCACGACGTGGACGCCGCGGCCGTCGAGCGCGTTGAGATAGGCGGCCAGCGTGGCGACCAGCGTCTTGCCTTCGCCGGTGACCATCTCGGCGATATTGCCGCCGTGCAGGACGAATCCGCCCATCAACTGGACGTCGAAGTGCCGCATGTTGAGATAGCGGCGGCCCGACTCGCGGCCGCCGCGAATGCCTCGGCCAGCAGGTCGTCGAGCGATTCCCCGTCGGCGCGTCGACGCCGCAGCTCGATCGGTCTTGTCCTTGCAGCTCGTTCGCTCGGAGAGCGCCTTCATCGCCGGCTCGAGCTCGTTGATCCTGGGCGACCATCGGCCGCATCTGGCGGATCTTCCGCTCGTTGGAGCTGCCGAAAAGCCGGACCAGTCCCTCGGAAACGCCCTCGGAGAAGGCCGTAAACGCGTCGGTCGTCTTATCCCAGATCTCGCTCAGCAGTTCCATTGCCCCACCGGCCTCGCGAAAGTGAACGTCAGATTGACGCACTAAGTCGTTTAAAGATCCGATCTTAAATCGGTCCAAGCCCAGACGTCAACCCTATCCGGCCGCACCGGATTGGTCCCCATTGATCCTACGATTTAGATGGGACGCCCGTTGGTCATTTCCTCGCACCGTCCCGGTCCGGCGCCGCCACAATGATCACGAGGGACGGATGTGAACCACGAAGATCACAAAAGACACCAAGGAAGATGGTTGGGGGAGGCGCGCGGCACCGTCATGCCCGGTGCTGGGAAGATTATAGGGGGGGCTGCCAGGGGTGGCGCGGCCGAACCACAAAGATCAACGGGGACGGATCTGAACCACGAAGATCACCAAGGACACAAAGGAAGATGGTAGGGAGCGGCGACGCGGCGCGGCCGACGGCACCGGGGAGTGTGTGCTGGCGTCGTTTCGGCTATTTCCAGCGCCATCTGCGAACAGCCCACGGCGGCTGAATTACTTTGAGGTATTCGATCGATACGACGCGCCGTCGATCGATGCTGATCCACGTCGGGTATCATGGGTCAGGCGGCAATGTTTAGCACTCCGCCGAGAAGCCAGCTGATCAATGAAGACCGGCGGGGACGATTCAGGCAAGGTTCAGCCAACGGGAGTCGGTGATGAGCGAACGCGGTGAGAGAATCGCCGGTGCGATCCGATCCTTCGTCGAGAATCCCGTTACCAACGTGGTGAAGGGAATTGCGCTCCTCTTGATCGGCCTGACCGAAGCTTCCCACACCTTCCGGGAAGACGCTGCGCACGGGCATGTTCGGGTCGGTCATGGCATCATCATCATCGGGATCTTCAGCATCCTCGGAGCCCTTCCCCACGTCATCGAGGGGCTGGACGCGAGCCGGAAATTCTTGGAAGGCAAGGGGCAGAAGGGCGAACCCCGTCCGTGATCTGGATCCTGAAGATCGAAGGAAGGTGAATGGGCGGCGCGGCCGCCAATTCTAGCTGCGTCCCCGTTCCGGTTTCGAACCTTCTTTAAGAAATCTGTATGAAGATCGCCCAAACCGGCATGGTATCTATGAGTGGAGGACCTCCGGGCTCGAAATACGGGGCAGTCATGGCGATTGCGAAATTACCCCGCCTTCCAGGACCGTTCCGCACGCTTTTCGGCACCGGGACTTTCACGGGGCTTACCGACGCGCAGTTGCTGGAGCGATTCGTATCGCGAACTGCTAAGGCGGCGGAGGACATCCTCGCCGCCGAGGCGGCCTTCGAGGCCTTGGTGGCCCGCCACGGGCCGATGGTCCTGGGCGTCTGCCGCCGCGCCCTGGCCGACCCCGGCAGACGTCGAGGACGCCTTCCAGGCGACATTCCTGGTGCTGGTGCGGCGGGCGCGCTCGGTCAGGGCGGCCGACTCGCTGGGTCGATGGCTCTACGGCGTGTCGCGCCGGGTTGCGGCCAGGGCACGGTCTCGCTCACAGCGAGCTCGACTGCGGACCACGCCTCTCGAGTGAGGAGCCCGCGGCTCCCGACGCCGCGCCCGATCACGCCGGGTTTTTGGCGGCCCTTGACGATGAAGTGAGCCGGCTTCCCGAAAAGTACCGGGCACCGGTCGTCCTTTGCTATTTCGAGGGCCTGAGCCATGCCGAGGCGGCGGCCCGGCTGCGCTGGCCGGTCGGGACCGTCAGCGGACGGCTGTCTCGCGCCCGTGGGCTGCTGAGAGAACGCCTGGTTCGCCGCGGCCTCGCCCCGACAGAGCGTTCGCTCGGCGTGTTGCTCGCCGCCGGCGGAGTCAGACCGGCGGTTCCCGAGCAGCTCGCCGCGACGACAGTCCGAGCCGCGATCGGCGAGGGCGGGCATCGCACCGGTACCGGCGCCGGCCTTGGCTTTGATGAACGAGGTCCTTCAGGCGGCGTTCGTCGCGAAGCTGAAAGCCGCCGCGGCGGCGGTGCTGGCGCTCGCCCTGGCCGGCGCAGTGGTCGCCGGGGTTGTCGTTGCGCAGTTCGCGGGCAAGCCAGCAAGACCGAAGGACTCCGAACCCAATCCGGCGGTATCGTCCCAACCCTCCATCGCTCGCTCGGCCGATCACCGGCCGGCCGATGAGATCGTCGAGGAGATCGAGGCGCTGCTCAAGACCGCGCGGCGCCCGTTGGTGCAGGACCTGTTTGACCACACTCACGGCCAGATCGCCGCGCTCGTCGATGAGCTGAGGACGGCGTACCCCCACGACCCGCGCCTGGGGCACTTATTGCCCGAGCGCTGGACGTCGCTCGACTATGTTCAAAAGAAAGATCTGGCGCGCGCAGAGACCGACGCCGTTCTCATGACAACGAGAGACCCCGTGCTGAGAAAGAACGCGTTCTTCTTCGCGTCCGTCCTCAAAATGCAGGAACCGACCGATTGTCTCACCGCCGTATCCCTGGCCGAGGAATTCGCGCGGCAAGCGCCAGGCGACAACCGCGCCGGCGAGCTATTCTTCTGGTCGACGAAAAAACTGACCGGTGCCTGGCTGATACGCGTGGCTATGTTCGTGACGCTCACCCTGGCCGGGCGCTGATCGCGACGGCAGCCTGCGCGGCCCGCGCAGGTGGTTGAAGCTCGCGCTGCGGCTGGCTGAAGTGGTCCTCGTGCTGCTTGTCGTGCTGCTTTGCGGCGTCAAATTCCTGGTTGCGGCCGACAGGCAGGCCGAGCTCTATGGCCACTTACTCGAAAAACTGACAAACACCGCCGCGCACCTGGCAGCGCCCGCGATCCTCTGGCTGTTCGCCGGGTCGACCTCGCTCGGGGGCGACCTGGTCCAGCAGCTCGCCGGCGTCGTGTGGACCGGCCGGGCCCCCGTTGCCGTGGCGCTGGCCGCCGCCACCGCGCTCGTCCTCGTGGCCGCACGCCGGCGGTTCGCCGTAACGTCGCTGCGGAACATCTCCGACGTGCGGCTGAGCGTCCTGGGAACGATCGCAGTCCTGGCGTTGTACTGTGGAATCGACGCCTGCCGCATCTACCTCGAGCGAAGCGCGCTCCTGGAGCGAATAGTCCGGGAGTATCCCGACTCGTTCCGTGGCCGGATGGTCCAGGGCCAGCGACGGCAACAATCGCGCCTCGGCGAGCCGTTCGACCTGGAATTCTGCGACGCGATCACCGGTCGCCCAGTCTCGATGAAGGCCCTGCGCGGGAAGGTCGTTGTCGTGGACTTCTGGGCGACCTGGTGCGGTCCCTGCGTGGGTGACATTCCCGAGATGAAGCGACTCTACGCCGAATATCACCACAAGGGGGTCGAGTTCATCGGAGTGAGCCATGACCTCCCCGAGGAAGACGGCGGACTCCAGGCCCTCAAAGCGTTCGTGGCCCGCGAGCAGATCCCATGGCCTCAGTATTACCAGGGCCATGACAACGGGGCTATCGAGACGGGATCGCCGACCAACGACTTCTCGGAATCGTGGGGGATCGACGGCATCCCCACCGTCTTCCTCATCGATGCCGAGGGCAAGCTGTACTCGACCGAGGCACGAGGACAGCTCGAAACTTTGATCCCACGGCTTTTGAAGGTGTCGACGGCCGCTTCCGCGGCCCGGTGAGCTTTTCAGCAGCGCGGAGTCGCTGGCTGCGCTGCAGCAACTAGCTGCGTCCCCGTTTCCTTGCTGGCGAGGACACGACGATTTCGGCGGTGGCTTTCAGCTGCGCCTTCGTCGGCAGACGGCAAGAGAAGGGATCGCAGGCTTGATAGCCGAAGTCGCAGAAGACGTCGATCGGACCCTCGGATCTGTTGTTGGTGATCTTCAGCCGACGGCGGAATTCGACCGTCCCTTCGTACGTCATCTGGTTGTCCGTGCCTCGGGTCGGCTCGGGGCAAGCCCACTCGCCCTCGGCCTCGACTCCGCGGGGAAGCGTGAGTTCGAGCGTCGTGGCTACGCCCGGACCTTTCGACCCCCCGACCGCATAGATGTGCCAGGTCGGGGCCATCTTGACCCTGAGGATGAGCTCCATGGTTTCACCCGTCACCGCCTTCGCGGGGACAAGTTCGGCCTGGATGACCGCCGGCTGGTTCGCGTTGGGTGACTGACTGTCGTTGCGCATTGCCTCTCGCGTTGAGAAGCCCTCCGGAGTGCACAGAAACTTGAAGCCGCCGCTGTCGGTGAAAAACAGTGCGGCGGTTCGCCTCCAACCACGACCGCCATCGATCTGCGCCGGAAAGATCCATGTTCGTGTACCGCCGCAAGATCCGCTCGGCCAATTCGGGTCGATCCTGCGCGCGAGCATCGAGATGCACTGATCCAGTAGCTCGGGCTTGCGGTTGGAGAGCCCGAGGCCTTTCACGTCTTCATCAATCTCGAATGAAAAGCCGAGCCGGCCGGTGGGGCAAAGGTACTCCAGGTTGTTCCGGTAATACTCGATGTAGCGACCGGGGTCGCTTCCGAGCAGCGTGCGGACGTCCGCGGGAAACAGCTTAAGATAGTGCTCCATTCTGCGCGATGGAGCTCGGCCAGTTTCTTCGAATCCTTTCGCACGGACTCCGGTTGAGATTCCGAGAACCGCAGCGGATCCGACGCCTCCTTGTAGGAAAACGCATACACGAGCGCCCACTGCCGGGCAACCTGGGCCCGGACCTTGTGCACGAGCGGCTTTTGCCCGTCATACTTACGGATGTAACAGATCGCGTTGACAAGACACTTGCGTGCCTGCGGGGTCAGGCCCGACGGAGCGCTGTAAAAGCCCCAGAGCAGGAAGTTCCCATGCCGGCCGATCGCCACCGCGATCGGGCTCTTCGTGTTGATCCCGCTCGCGAGAATCTCCGCGTCCGGCGAATCCTCAAACCCGTACGGATCGGCGACCATTCCCGGCAGGATCGAGAAATCGTCGGGGCGATCGGCCGACCATCCTCGCTCCTGAACCTTCCACACCTTCATTGTCGGACCCAGCGTCTCGCCTTCGGGCCAACCGCCGTAGTTGCGCGGTGTCGGACGATCCTCAAAGGCAAGATCGACTTTGAAGGGCTTGTGAAAGATCTCGTGCTCGGCCCGGACGTCGTGGGCAGCATCGCTCAGGCAGATGCAGAGATCATCGATCTTGAGCTTCCGGTGACGTCCGACGGCAAGGGTTCCGCCGGCAATCAGGATCGTGGGTCGGTCGTAGTCGGGGCCCAGGTCGGGGCGCTTGAATCCGCCGGCGTCGCGGGGCGGCAGCTCGGGCCAGTCCATGATGACGACGTCATAGTCCTTGGTATCCTCGGGACTCAGGGACAAATAACCGGCCACGCCAACCTTGGAAAAGTGCCCCTCGAGGAAACCTCGGAAGTCGGTCGTACGCTCGCTTTTCGGATCGCCCGCGTACAGGACCGCCAGCGCGATGCGATCCTCGAAGCCCCGGGCGGGTGCCCCGATGAACATCATGGCCAGGGCGGCAATTGGGACCGCGGTGCGCATTGGTCGGCTCCTCGTCGGTTTGCTGGCTCGTGGATGGAATCGTGCCACCCGTAGCGCGATCGTCACAGAGTTCCGACGACTTCCGCGCCACTTTCCCGAGCCTTCCTTCGGGCGAAAGCATCTCCCGTGGGCGCTTGCCAGCGTACGGGAAATCAGCACCGTTCGGCCAGAGCCCGCCCATCAAGCGTGAGAAACACTTTGCGTGAAGGAGAAAGGTCGTATCCCTCAACCACGACGCCGAAGCCAGCGCTACCGTCAGTAGCGAAACGTCCAGTGGCAATTCCAGCGCCTGGCAAGCGGCAAGGCTGGATTTCCAGGTTTGCGATCCGAGGATTCGCCAACGACGCGGCATAACTAGCTGCGTCCCCGTTTCTTAACTAGCTGCGTCCCCGTTTCTTAACTAGCTGCGTCCCCGTTTCTTAACTAGCTGCGTCCCCGTTCTGCGACCAGAAGCCGGGGGTGATCAACTCGGCGAGATGACCGTCGGGGTCGCGGAAGTAGATGCTGGTTGCTCCGCCCGGCCAGGTGACGACGCTCTCGACCGGGACTCCCTGCGATTCGAGGTGGCGCTGCCAGGGCTCCACGTCGTCGGCCGCGATCGAGAAGGCGAAATGGGCCTGGCCGGAACTGCCGTGCGGCGGGATCACCCCGCCCGGAACGGCGAAGGGCTCGGCCGTGCCGCCCTGGGGGAACAGCAGGAGGACGTTGCGGCCCGCCACGTCCAGGGCGATCAGCCGCTCGCTTTCCAGCAGAGTGCCGAAGCCGAACACCCGGCGGTAGAATTCCGCCGACCTTGGCACGTCGGCCACCGATAATGCGGTCTCCAGGATCCCGCTGACACGCATCGCTCGGCTCCTTGCTAGGGCGCGGGGAACGGCTCGACATGGAAGTCACCGTCGCGGCCGAAGTAGATGGCCTTCCGGCCTCCCAGATAGACGCTGTAGCTCACCGTGCCCGCGGCCATGATCCGGCGCAGGAATTCCGGATACGCGATCTCCCGCCGCCGGATCGCCATGATCGCCGCCTGCACGCGCTCGGGCGAGAACTCCCTCGGGACCGACGGCGCGTCGCCGAGCGGTATGACCTCGGCGTGAACCGCACCGTCCTCCCCGTAGTGCATCTTCTCCATGCGAACCAGATCGGCGTCGTAGCGCTCCACGCCGGTCTCGTGCATCCGCATCACCGTCTCGGGGAAAGTCAGCCGGCCTGCAAGGGCCAGTGTCAGGCAGTCGTGTAGAACCGCATCGTCCATCGCTCCACCTCTCTTTTTTGGTCAGTCCAGGGCTTTGCCCTCTGACCCGTCGTTCCACCCGTTCCGGGCCAGAATTTGATGCACCATCTCCAAGAGACGACGGCGCTCCTCGTCGCTCGCGACGCCGAAAAACGCCTCGTCATTCTCGTCCGCTTCCCGGGCCAGCACCGGCACAAGCTTCTTGCCGGCCACGGTCAGCCGAAGCCGCACGCTCCGCCGGCTTGCCGGATCGTTCTCGCGCAAGACCAGCCCCTTCTGCAACAGCCGCTCGACCATCCGCGATAGCGCGCCGTTATCGACACCAACCGTCGCCGCGAGCTCGCCCAGGGACGCATTCTCCATGTCGTAGAGGCAACGAAGCACGACCCACTGCGGCACGCTGGTCTCGTGCCTCTCGAGCCGCCTGGCAAAGCCATGGCTGACAAGATTCGATAGACACCTCAGCCAGTAGCCGACGTGATCTTCGAGCTGGCTCGGGCGCTTGCTCTTCATGGCACAATAATACTTGCCTGGGCAACAGTTGTCAAGGCAATTAACTCCGGATCTGGAACGACGCCGAAAGGGCGAGATAACCTGCCACGCCATAGACGAGCCCCAATGTTCGCCTCGTGCTGGCGTCACCGGCGAATTGGCGGATCGTTTCAATCAATGCCGTACTTGCGCAGCTTTTGCCGGAGGGTTGCGCGGTGAATCCCGAGGATCTGCGCGGCCGCCGCGCGGTTCCAGCCGTTCTCCTCGAGAAGCGTTCGCAGGATGGGGGGCTCGGCGAGCTGGAGGAACTGTTCGTACAACGTCACGTCGCCTGATTCGTGCTGCTGGCGCAGGCGCGCCGGGCCCAGGCGGCGAGCTGACCCTGGATCTCCCCGGGGATCGATGGGGGGTCGGCCCCACGGCTGACCTTTGACGCGGGGAGATGGGCCGGGCGGATCGGCTGACCGCGCGCGACGATGGCGGCGTGCTCGATCACGTTGCGCAGCTCGCGAACATTGCCGGTCCACGGCCGCGCGCTCAGGTCGTCGAGGACGTCGGCGGCAAGCGGGGCGTGAGCACCGCCGCCGCGGCGGGCCTGCCGCATGAAATGCTCGGCGAGCGCCGGGATATCCTGCCGGCGCTCGCGCAGGGGCGGGACATGGATCTGGAATACGCTCAGCCGGAAGAACAGGTCTTCGCGGAATTCGCCGGTCGTCATCAGGGAGTCGAGCGGCCGGTTGGTGGCGGCGATCACGCGGATGTCGGTGGTGCGCGGCCGCGCGTCGCCGACCGGCGTGACTTCCCGGTGCTCGATCGCTCGCAGCAGCTTGACTTGGAGACTGGGCGCCACGTCGCCGATCTCGTCCAGAAGCACGGTGCCCCCTTTGGCCAGCTCGAGCAGTCCGCTTCGATCCTGGAGCGCGCCCGTGAACGACCCCTTCACGTGGCCGAAGAGCTCGCGCTCGACCAAGCTCGGGCTCAAGGCGGCCAGTGAGATCGGCACGAAAGGCCCGTTTTTCCGGGGTCCGTGACGGTGGATTGCCCGGGCCACCAGCTCTTTCCCCGTGCCGCTTTCGCCGGTGATCAAGACAGGTACGTCGGTCGATGCAACGAGCGCGATGCTTTTGAATAGCTCTTGCATCGCCGGCGAGCTGCCGATGAGCGTGCCGGGCTCCTCGGGCGAGCGCTCGGCGGCGAGGTCGACGACCTTCCGTTTCTCAAGGGCGCGGCCCACGATGGCCGTGGCCTGGTCGAGGTCGAAGGGCTTGACCAGATAGTCGAAGGCTCCGCCCTCGAGCGCTCGCACCGCGGTTGGCAAGTTGCCGAAGGCCGTGATCACGATGATGGGCACCGGTCCCAGGCGCTCTCGAAAGCCGCGCATGGCGGTCAGGCCGTCGATGCCCGGGAGGCGAACGTCGATCACCACGACGTCGATCGCGGCGGCCTCGGCGATTCGCAGTCCTTCCTCGGCGGACGCGGCGACGTCGACCTCGTGTCCGAGGTCGCTGAGCGACTCGCGAAATGCCCAGCAGATGCTTGCCTCGTCATCCACGATCAGGATGTGCGCCATGAGTTCCCTTTCGACGTCCCACCGGACTCGAGCGGAATCGCCAGTGTGAAACGGGTCTCGCCGGGACCATGAGTCCACGACAGGTGCCCGCCGTGGTCGCTGGCGACCTGGTGGGCCAGCGCCAGGCCGAGGCCCACTCCCTCGGGTTTGCTGGTGACAAATGGCTCACACAGCGTCTCGGCCAGCTCGACCGGGGGCCCGGGCCCGCTGTCGACCACTTCGACGGCCGCAACGTCGCCTCGTTTGTGGGCCTCGAGGCGGACTGTCCCCCCTTCCCCCGCGGCCTCGATGGCGTTGAGCGCCAGGTTGAGGATCGCCGCGCGAAGGCTCGGCCGATCGGCCATGAGAACGAGCGTATCCCGTTCGATTTCCGAAGGTTCCATCAAAGTGACCCTGGCGTGGCGGCAAGCCGGATCGACCAGCCGCGCCACGTCCGCCACCAGCGCCCGCAGCTCGCAGACTTCGGCCGGCTGACGCTCGACCCTGCCGACCGAAAGCAGCCCTTTGACCTGTTCTTCCGTGAGCGCAAGCTGGCGCAGCGCGACCTCGAGCGCCTCATCCCCGGCCGGGGTGGGATGCCGCTTCGCATGAAGCTGGACGCTCAGGCGGGCCCCCGTGAGCGAATTGCGAATTTGATGCGCAAGGCCGGCGGCGAGCTGGGCCAACAGACGGGCGCGCTCTGACTGGTGAATGGTCTGCCGCATTCCCCTCAACTGCGAGCACATTCGATTGATCGACATCATGAGGTCGGCGACTTCGTCCTGCCGCACTCCCAGCTCGAGCTCCTGAAAGTCGCCGTCGGCGATCCGCGCGACCCGGCGCTCGACGTCGCGGATCCGGCCACTGATGCGGTGGGCAATCCAGCCGGCGGTCAAAGCCATCACGCCGAGCGACCCCAGACCGAGCAACAGCGAGGGCATCACGGCCTCCCAGCGTGCCTGCCGCAAGCTGGTCTCGGGGTAGAGAACGACGAGCGAGCCACCCCGTGGGCCGCCCGGCGACGGCACCGAAACCGCGAAGTAGGGCGTGCCGTCCAGCCGTACCGACGGCAACTCGGCGAGCGAGCCGATGTGGGTTGCGCGCGGGACGGAACGAAGCGACGCCGGAAGGGTTGCGAGCCCGGCGAGACTGGTCTCCACCACTCGGCCATCATCAGCCGCGACTACGAAATGGGCGCCGGACAATCCGCGCATCCGGGATAGCACGCTCGAGGTGTACGGAAATCGTCCGTGGCCGAGCGTGTCCAGGACACCGTTGAGACGCCCGATGATCGCGCGCTCGCTGGTCCTGGCGGCAAGCGTCGCCATCGTCAGCGTGGCCGCCGTGACCGCGAGCGACTGAATCCCGATCAGCGGAATCAGGATCTGGCTGCGTATCGACCAGCGCATGTGAAACCTGGCTGCATGGAATGACCGACCCGACCGAGTGCCCGTGAACCGCGCCGTTTACTATCAGACGCCGCGCGAGCCCGGATCCGCAAGCGTATCGTGGCGGGCGAGCAACGATGACGGAGCGTTCGACCCTAAAATTCATGAAAGAAGGTAGTTGCGACAATCTGTGATTCGACCGCGGGAGGTCGGCCGCATCGGCGGACAGCAAGCGGTTGGCCGGCCAACGCCAGGTGAGCGCCCATGCGCTCGTTCGTGGCGAGCGCGCGTGACCGAGAATATCGGCCAGCATTGAGGTTGAATCCATTTTCGGACCGAATATCTGGCGGTTCTCGGTCGTCAAACAGACCGTGAGCAGGGCGCTTCGGGCGGATCGATGTGGCATACTTGGCCATGAGCCCGCTGTAACTGCCCTGCGCCGGCTGGGTCGTTCCCGTCGCGCCGGCCTTCATCCGTTCTTGAAAGACGGATCTTCGCGATGCTCGCTTTTGCCTTGCTGGTCGCGCTTGTGGAAGAGAAGAAAGGTCGAACTTCATGCGTCATCTGAGTCGTTCGCTCGCCGCGCTGTGTGCGGGAAGTTTGCTGGGATTGCTGCCAGTGACCGGCGCCGTAGCCGATGATGAGCCCGCGGATTCGTCTCCGGCGAAAGCCGTTTCGCCCCAACCCAAGGCCGCAAAGGCCGGTAAGGCAACCAAGAGTCGAGCCAAGGCCGATCCAGCAGCCGAGCAGAACGTCCCCGAGATCAACCTGCTGGCGGCCATGCGTGACGGGACGGTCTCGGTCAAGGCCGAGGGCCGCGGCGACGGCCGGATGACGGTGTCGGTTACCAATCAGACACGTCGTCCGCTACGGGTCGTTCTCCCGCCGGGGATCATCGCCCAGAGTGCGACCGGCCAGTTCGGCGGCATGGGCGGCGGCGGCGGCGGCATGGGCGGCGGCGGCGGTGGCATGGGCGGTGGCATGGGCGGCGGCGGCATGGGCGGCGGCATGGGCGGCGGCATGGGTGGTGGCGGCGGCGGCGGCATGGGCGGCATGGGTGGTATGGGCCGCCAGTCGGGCACCATGCCCCCTACGATGGGGATGATGATGCTGTCCCGTATGATCATGTACTTCTGCGGCGACCCCGATAGCTGGGACATGCGGGCCATGATGATCGGCATGATGGGCGGCATGGGCGGTGGTATGGGCGGCATGGGCGGTGGCATGGGCGGCATGGGCGGCGGCGGCATGGGCGGCGGCATGGGAGGAATGCGTTCGGTCCCGGCCACTCAGTTGCCGGCGGCGTTGCTGAATCCCGGCCAGACGCGGAGCCTGCCCACTCGGCTGGTGAGCCTCAACCTGCCGGATGCCGAGGAGGGGCTGGTGCTTCCGGACAAGGAAGAGCCGCTCCAGTTGCTCGATGTCGCACAGACCAGTCACAGCGCTCAGGTTCAGAAAGCGCTGCGACGTCTGGCGGCGGACAAGGCACCGACGTCGCTGTCGCAGCTCGTGATGTGGCGGCTGGCGGGGCTGGACTGGCGGACGATTTCGCAGTATTCGTCGAAGTGGGCCAACCGTTACGAGCTGACGCTCGCACAGGATTTCGTGAACCGTCTGGATTCGATGCCGGAGGGAGAGACCGGCCGTGTGCTGTTCCATGTCGAGGGCACCGACACCGCGAGCAAGGCGATGGCAGCGGAGTTTGGCAAGGCGCTCGAGGGAAAGACGTTTCTGGGCCTGATCGCGCAGGTCGCTGCGGTGCCGTCGACTCCCCAGGGTCCGGCGGTGTCGTGCCAGATCCGGCTGAGCGGCGCGGACGCGATGGTCCAGGTTTTTAGCAGCGATGCGGCCGCCCAGAACTGGGTGCCGTTCGGGAAGTTCACGCTTCCGGTGGCGCTCGAGAAGGGTAAGCTTGATATTGCGAAGTTTGCCGACGGGCTGGCGGAGGGAATCTTGAACCGCTTGGTCCGACGCAGGTGACCAAGGGCACGGCGAAGGAGAAGGGCAAGACGATCTACCAGATCAGGATCGACAACGCGTCGCCCTTGGTGCTCAACGGTCTGGCCCTCTTGGGGACGACCAGCGCCGCCGGAAGAGACGCCGAAGGCGCTCTCGGGAATCTGCATCTCGCCGCGTCGGACCATGACGGTTCCGGCGACGGAAGAGGTAGTGAAGACGCTTGGTTTAAAGAAAGGCATCAAGCTGACGGCGCTCGACCTGAGCGGACTTTGATCCCTCGGGCATCGATGCTCCAAAACGAGTAGCGTTGTGAGAGAATCGATCCTGCCGAATCCAGGACAGTCCCGGGCGGGCTCGCCCGGGGCTGTCCGTTGCCACTGATCGACGATATCGTTTGCAGTGATACGGAGATATGATTAGAGTCTGACTTGACGGGCTTTCCTGGCCGGCATAGTATAGTGAGCCTCGACTGCCCGGGCTGAATTCGTTTCCCTGGTGAGCTGGATCTCTTCGTGAAGGACCGAGGAGATGGTTGCCGCGCGAACGACGATTCTAAGCCTGGTCGCCTTCCTTCTTTTCTCACCGGTTCCGGCCCCCGGAGCCGCGTGCAACTCGCCGTCACTGTACGCGACGGCTGTGCCGTCCCTCCTGCGCGAATCACCGGCCAGCTGTGTGATGGCCTCCACGGAACAATCTTCAGAGTCATCCTTGCTTGACGCGGGGAGCGCGCTCGCCAAGGTTGGCCTGGAGGAAGAGACCGATCACAAGGTCGTCGAGGAAGTCGACCTTGGTCCTGCACTCATACCCGCCCGGCACGTGTCGACCGCGCCTTTTCCCCGCGCGTCGTGCTGGGTGACGGCGACTTCCCGCCTACGCTGTTGATTCCACATCTTACCGATCGTTGATCGCGCAAACCGCGCGCCTGCGCGTTTCGTGTTGCGCAATGGCGTCCCCCCACGGGGTCTCGCCTCGCTCATCGCGAACGCGGCCGGCAGCGCTCTCGAGCGCAGGGTCCCGACCGGCAACGTCGAGCTGCGCCGGCCTCTGTCGAGTTGCCGGGCATCTGCAGTCCTCTGTCTCAAAAACTGCTCGTTCCCCGCCAGAATCCAGAACGCATCGGATGGAACTCTCCATGAACGATCGGGGGTTCGGAGTCGACGACGGTTCAGTGCGGCCTCCCGGTGAATGACTGCCATCACCGGACCGCTGGCGGATTCGGCCGCTTGCGATCGATTCGCCGCGCCGGACGTCGCTCTTCGCGACCTCTCGACCCAGCCAAGAGAAAGGTCCACACTCATGCATTTTTCAATTCGTACTCTGTTGGCAGCGAGCTTGCTCCTGCTGGTGCCGACCTACGTGGCGGCCGGCGACGACACCAAGCCGAGAACCGCTCGAGCCAAGGCCGGATCGGCTTCGGCGAAAGCCGGGGCTTCGCAATCCAAGGGGGATCAGAACGTCCAGGAGATCAGTCTCTTGGACGCGGCGCAACAAGGCCTGATCTCGGTGCAAGCCGAAGGCCGCGGTGACGGCCGGATGACCGTCTCTGTCACCAATCGTTCCAATCGACAACTGCGAGTTGTCTTGCCGCCCGGCATCATCGCTCAGAGTGCGACCGGCCAGTTCGGCGGCATGGGAGGGATGGGCGGCGGCGGCGGCGGCGGAATGATGGGCGGCATGGGTGGCGGCGGCATGGGCGGCGGCGGAATGATGGGCGGCATGGGCGGCGGCGGCATGGGTGGCGGCATGGGCGGCGGCATGGGCGGCGGCGGCATGGGCGGTATGGGTGGTATGGGCCGCCAGTCGGGCACCATGCCCCCTACGATGGGGATGATGATGCTGTCCCGTATGATCATGTACTTCTGCGGCGACCCCGATAGCTGGGACATGCGGGCCATGATGATCGGCATGATGGGCGGCATGGGCGGCGGTATGATGGGCGGCATGGGCGGCGGAATGATGGGTGGCATGGGCGGCGGCGGCATGGGAGGCGGCATGGGAGGTATGCGATCCGTGCCGGCCACCGATCTGCCGATGGCGACGCTGAATCCCGGACAGACGCGAAACTTGCCCACGCGGCTGGTGAGTCTGACGGCACCGAACCTCGAGCAGGGGCTCGTGCTTCCCGAGAAGGAGGAGCCGCTGCAGTTGCTCGACATCGCTCAGACGACCCACGGCGAACAGGTTCAGAAAGCTCTGCGGCGGCTGGCGGCCGACAAGGCGCCGACGTCGCTGTCACAACTCGTGATGTGGCGATTGGCGGGGCTGGACTGGCGGACGATTTCGCAGCTTTCGTCGAAGTGGGCCAACCGCTACGAGCTGACGCTGGCGCAAGATTTCGTGAACCGTCTGGGCTCGATGCCCGATGGCGAAACGGGCCGCGCGCTGTTCCAGATCGAGGGTACCGACACCACAAGCAAGGCGATGGCGGCGGAGTTTGGTAAGGCGCTGGAAGGGTTGACGTTCCTGGGATTGATCGCGCAAATCGCCGAGGTCCCGTCGAGTCCGGAGGGCCCGGCGGTACTCTGCCGGATCCGCTTGGGTGGCGCGGAGGCGATGGTCCAGGTGTTTAGCAGCGATGCGACCGCCCAGAACTGGGTGCCATTCGGGAAGTTCACGCTCCCGGTGGCGGTCACGAAGGGTAAGCTCGACAGCGCGAAGTTTGCCGACGGGCTGGCGGAGGGAATCTTGAACCGCCTGGTCCGAGCGCAGGTGACCAAAGGCACGGCGAAGGAGAAGGGCAAGACGATCTATCAGATCAGGATCGACAACGCGTCGCCCTTGGTGCTCAACGGTCTGGCCCTCTTGGGGACGACCAGCGCGGCAGAAGAGACGCCGAAGGCGCTGTTGGGGATCTGCATCTCGCCGCGCCGGAGCATGACGGTCCCGGCGACGGAAGAGGTGGTGAAGACGCTCGGTTTGAAGAAAGGCATCAAGCTCACGGCGCTCGACCTGAGCGGACTGTGATGCGATCGACCAGCGTGCATTTTTCGATCCCAATCGGAGTTTGAGCGTACGCATTCGAGTGCCAGGACCGCCCCCGGGCGACCCGATCGCCGGGGGCGGTTCCAGCCAAATTGCCTGGTGATCTCGGTGCACGTGATCGGGGATACAGAGATATGTTGAACATCTAAGTTGACTGACTCGGATCCATGGCATAGTATGGTCGAGTTGCTAGTCTGCGAAGTTTTGGTGCGTCACGCTTGGTCACGTGCTTTGTCGAGGACCTTGGAAATGCTTGCCGGTCGAACGGCGAGGATGATTCTGGTCGCTGGCTTGTTTCTGGCTCCCACCGCAATCGGCGCCCGGTCGATCGACGTCCCGACCGCAGCCGCCGCACCCTTGGCGTCGCGCCAATCTGAGTTGATTGCGGGCAGTTTCCCGGCGCGTCCGGCGCAGGCGGCGAGCATTGTTCCGTTTACTCGCTGGAAGGCACGTCCGAAGATCGTGCTGGGCGAGCCTGACCCGAAGGTCGTCGAGGAAGTCGATCTGGGGCCCGCGTTCGTACCCGTCCGCCAATCGGCCGCCGCACGTGGCATGTGGGCCTGCTGCCCGGTCGCGTCCGCTTCTCGTCTGCGCTGTTGATCCCACCCTACCGAGACGTGCGTCGCGGTTCCCGCGCGCATGCGTCTGGTATCGCGCCATCGCGTCGCCTGATGGTCCTGGCCTCGCATCTCCGCGGAGTCTGGCCGGAGCGATCGCGACCCACGGCGCTGTCATTCGAGCCTCCCGGCATCAGCTGGCAAGGTCAGAGCTGACGTCTTTCAAGTGCGCTCAAGCAGCAAGATCTCTTCGAGCGAGGCCGGTGCGCAGCCAATCCGCCGCGCAGCCGGGACCACTCTGTTAAGGGAATCGCTCTGGCTCGGAAGCTCACCGCACGTGGAAGGCCTCCGCCAAACGGATCGGGCGTGACAGTTTGCCAACCGCTCGATCGGCATCTCGGCGCACCGCCCCAGGTGGCGATGCCAGCCGGTTAACTTCCACAATGCGTTAATTGTGCATGCTTTCCTGTAATTAGCGTCGGAAGCGCTCAGAAAGGCGTACGCCTGTGAATCGTTCAATTCGTGGACTGCTGTCGGTGTCCTTGCTCTCGCTCGTGCCGCTCTCAAATGTGGCGGCCGGCGCTTTGGGCGACGGGCCAAAAACGGAGCCATCTCCGGCAAAGGCGGGCTCCTCGCGGCGAAAACCACCGCGGCCCGCGCGACAGCGCAGAACGTGCCGGAGATCAACCTGCTGGACGCCGGCGCCAGGGCCTCGTCTCGGTGCAAGCCGAAGGCCGTGGTGATGGCCGGATGACCGTCTCCGTCACCAATCGTTCCAATCGGCAACTGCGAGTCGTCTTGCCTCCCGGCATCATTGCCCAGAGCGCGACCGGCCAGTTTGGAGGCATGGGCGGCGGCGGCGGCATGGGCGGCGGCGGCATGGGTGGCGGCATGGGCGGCGGCGGCATGGGCGGTGGCATGGGTGGTGGTGGCGGCGGACGAGGTGGTGGTATGGGTGGAATGGGTAGTATGGGTCGGTCATCGGGCACCATGCCCCCCACGATGGGGATGATGATGCTGTCGCGCATGATTATGTACTTCTGTGGAGATCCTGATAGCTGGGACATGCGGGCCATGATGATCGGTATGATGGGCGGCATGGGCGGCGGCATGGGTGGCATGGGTGGTGGTGGCATGATGGGAGGCATGGGTGGTGGCGGTATGGGCGGCGGAATGGGAGGTATGCGCTCCGTGCCGGCAACCGATCTGCCGATGGCGACGTTGAATCCCGGCCAGACGCGAAACTTGCCCACACGGCTGGTGAGCTTGACGGCCCCGGACCTCGAGCAGGGGCTGGTGCTTCCGGAGAAGGAGGAGCCGCTGCAGTTGCTCGACATCGCTCAGACGAGCCACAGCGAACAGGTTCAGAAAGCCCTGCGGCGGCTGGCGGCCGACAAGGCACCGACGTCACTCTCGCAACTCGTGATGTGGAGATTGGCGGGGCTGGACTGGCGGACGATTTCGCAGCTTTCGTCGAAATGGGCCAACCGCTACGAGCTGACGCTGGCGCAGGATTTCGTGAACCGCCTTGGATCGATGCCCGAAGGCGAGACCGGCCGTGTGCTGTTCCAGGTCGAGGGCACCGACACGGCGAGCAAGACGACGGCGGCGGAGTTTGCCAAGGCGCTCGAGGGAAAGACGTTTCTGGGCCTGATCGCGCAAGTCGCCACGGCGCCGTCGAGTCCCCAGGGCCCTGTGGTTTCGTGCCAGATCCGGCTGAGCGGCGCGGAGGCGATGGTCCAGGTTTTCAGCAGCGATGCGACCGCCCAGAACTGGGTGCCATTCGGGAAGTTCACGCTCCCGGTGGCGATCACCAAGGGTAAGCTCGACAGCGCGAAGTTTGCCGATGGGCTGGCGGAGGGGATCTTGAATCGCCTGGTCCGAGCGCAGGTGACCAAGGGCACGGCGAAGGAGAAGGGTAAGCTGATCTACCAGATCAGGATCGACAACGCGTCGCCCTTGGTGCTCAACGGCCTGGCCCTCTTGGGGACGACCAGCGCGGCGGACGAGAAGCCGAAGGCGCTGTCGGGGATCTCCATTTCGCCCCGCAGGAGCATGACGGTTCCGGCAACGGAAGAGGTGGTGAAGACGCTGGGTTTGAAGAAAGGCATCAAGTTGATGGCGCTCGACCTGAGCGGACTGTGATGTGATCGACCGGCGTGCATCATTCGATCCCAATCGGCGTTTGAGCGCACGCAATCGACTCCCAGGACCACCCCGGGCGATCTGTTCGCCCGGGGTGGTCCCAAGCAAACGCTCGCTGATCCCGCTGCGCGTGAACTGGGATACGGAGATATGTTGAGCATCTGAGTTGACTGACACGGTCCGATCGCATAATATCATCGAATTGTTTGGTCTGCTGCGACTCTTGGTCCGTCTGTTTCGGTCAAACGTCTTGTCAGGGACCACGGGAATGCCTGCCGGTCGAACGGCGAGAATGATTCTGGTCGCTTGCCTGTTTCTGGCTCCCGCCGCACTCGGTGCCTCGTCGATCGACGTTCCGACCGCAGGCGGCGCAGCCTCGGCGTCGCACCGATCTGAATTAACGACGGGCAGATTCCCCTCGCGTCCGGCGCAGGTCGCAAACTTTGTCCTGTTCACTCGCTGGAAGGCACGGCCGAAGATCGTCCTGGGCGAGACCGACCACAAGGTTGTCGAGGAAGTCGATCTGGGACCCGCGTTCGTGCCCGTCCGACAACTGGCCGCCGCGCCTGCTTCGTGGACGATTTGCGCGGTGGCGACGACTTCCCGTCTGCGATGTTGATCCCACCCGACCGAGCGCACGTCGCGCTGTCTGCGCGCGCCTGCGCCTCGTTTCGCGCGCTCGCGTCGCCACTCGGACCTCCCTGGCAGCTTTGCGGAGTCGGGCCGGGGTGCACGCGCGGCCGATCGCTCTCTGGCCCAAACCTGCCGGGCTGAGCCGACCACCGCGGAGCTGACGTCCAGCACGTGTGTTCGAGCAGCGAGTTCTCCTCGAGCGCCGCCGGTCCGCACCCGAATCGGCGCAGCCCCGGGCGATTCGCGCCGGCTCAGAAGCCCGCCGCACGCGGAAGTCCCTCGACAAACAGGTCATGGCGACGCGGTCTCGTGACCGCTCGATCCGCATCCCGGTGCGCCTCCGCAGCGAGGCGGACCAGCCGTTGAATTTCCACACAGCGTTATTGGTGGAATCTGACTTGTACCCAGGGTCTAAAGTGTTCAGAAAGGCGTACATCTATGAATTCTCTAATTCGTATACTGCCGGCGACCGTTTTGCTGGCTCTCGTGCCGGTCTCGATGGCGGCGGCCGAAGACTCCGGCGACGGATCAAAGGCGAAAACCGCGCCCCCGGCAACGAAGACGGACTCCTCGCATACGAAGCCCGGCGCCTCCCGGCGCAGTCCGGGCAGAATGTCGTGGAGATCAATCTGCTGGATGCCGTGCGCGAAGGCTTGGTCTCGGTGGCGGCGGAAGGCCGTGGTGACGGCCGGATCACAGTCTCGCTCACCAACCGCAGTCACCGCCAACTACGCGTGGTCTTGCCCCCAGGCATCATTGCGCAGAGCGCGACCGGACAGTTCGGCGGCATGGGTGGCATGGGCGGCGGTATGGGCGGTGGCATGGGCGGCGGCGGCGGCATGATGGGCGGGATGGGCGGCGGCGGCATGGGCGGCGGCGGCATGGGCGGCCGCGGTGGCGGCGGCATGGGTGGCATGGGTGGCATGGGACGCATGTCGGGCACGATGCCCCCAACGATGGGCATGATGATGCTAGCACGTATGATTATGTACTTTTGCGGAGATCCCGATAGCTGGGACATGCGCAGCCTGATGATCGGCATGATGGGCATGCGGGGCGGCATGATGGGTGGCATGGGCGGTGGCGGCATGATGGGCGGGATGGGCGGGGGCGGCGGGATGATGGGCGGCATGGGCGGCATGCGTTCCGTTCCCGCCACCGAGCTCCCCTCGGCACTCTTGAGCCCGGGCCAGACGCGGCACTTGCCGACCCGCGTCGTGAGCATCTCGACGCCGGATCCAGAGGTCGGGTTGCAGTTGCCCGCCAAGGGAGAGCCGATGCAGCTCGGCGACATCGGCGAGACCAGTCACAGCCCCGACGTGCAAAAGGCGCTGAGGCGGCTTGCCGCGGAGATGGCGCCCACGCGCGTTTCTCAGCTCGTGATGTGGCATCTGGCCGCCGGAATGGATTGGCCGACCGTGGCCCGGATGTCGCAACAATGGGCCAACGGCTACGAGCTGACGCTCGCCAAGGATTTTGTCGCGCATCTCGACACGTTGCCCGAGGGTGAGACTGGGCGCATCGTGTTCGACGTCGACGGGACCGACCCGGCGACCTCGGCGCTCGCGACCGAATTGCGGAATTCACTACGGCGCACGCTGGTGCTGGGCCTGCGGGGCGAGATTGGGGTCCCAGACCATCCGGAAGGGCCGGCAGTGGCGTGTCGAATCCGGTTGAAGGCGAACGAGGCGTTCGTGCAGGTGGCGAGCAGCGACGCGACGGCGCGAGCCTGGGTTCCGTTCGGTAAGTTCACGCTCCCGCTGGCGAAGGACAACGGGAAACTCTCCACCGCGCGTTTCACAGATCAGTTGACCGAGGGAATCCTGAATCGCCTGGTTCGGGCTCAGGTCGCCAAGGGCACGAGCCGTGAGAAAGGGAAGCTTTACTACCAGCTCCGGATCGAGAACGCGTCGCCCTTGGTGCTCAATGGGTTGGCGGTGCTGGGAACGACCAGCAAGCCCGATGACGTGCCCAAGGTGCTCCTGGGAATCTGCGTGCCGCCACGGCGAAGCTTGACCGTGCCGGCCAGCGAGGACGTGGTGAAGTCGATGGGACTCAAGCAGGGCGTCCGGCTGGTCGCGCTCAACCTGAGCGGACTCTGATTGAGTGCTACAGTTGCGCTTCAGTCGCGGCGACTTTCCTCGTCCGGTAGCAGAGGGAGTCGCCGCGAGCCGCGCAACTTCACGGATTGGTTTCTCGGTATGGGTGCTTTGCACGGTAGAGCTGGATTCTGGTTTCGCCCCGCTGGGCGGTTTCGCTGCCGGGGACGAGGGCGATCGCCTTTGACTGCCACTTGACGGCCGACGCGAAATCCCCGGCTTGGGCGCAGGCGGCGGCGAGGATTTCGAGCAGGCCCGCGTCGGTCCAATCGGACAGCTCGCAGGCCTTGGTGGCCCACCGGACCGATTTTTCACCGTCGCGCAGCGAGTCATCTCGGCAGGTGGCCAGCAGCCAGGCGAGCGCCGCGCATGGCGCGGGGTTAGCGGGATTGATCCGGATCGATTCGTTGTAATCGGTGATCGCCGCGGCAAACCGCCGGCGCGCCGCCTGGGCGTCTCCGCGCCTGCAAAATGCCAGGGCATTCTCAGGATCGAGCCGGATGGCCATGTTGTAGTCGACGATCGCTTTCTCATACTCCTTCTTGGAGTACCATGCGAGGCCGCGGTCTTCGTAAGCGGCGATACACAGAGCATCGAGCCAGATGGCCTCGCTGAAGTCGGCGATGGCGTGGCTGTACTCTTTGCTCGCGGCCCGGCTGATGCCGCGATCAAGGTAGGCGACGGCGTTTTTCGGATCGATCCGGATGGCTGCATCGAAATCGGCGACCGCCTTGCCGTACTCCTTGAGCGAGCGCCAGGTCGTGCCGCGGCTGGCGTAGAGGGACGGGTCGCGAGGGTCGAGCGCGATCGCCTGGTCGAAATCGCGGAGCGCAAGGTCAAACTCTTTCTTGTCCTGATGAATCAAGGCTCGCATCGCGTACGGGAATGCATCGCGTGGCCGGGCGCGGATTTGCTCGTTGAAAAACTCGATCGCGTGCTCAAGCGGGATGACCTCTTGGGCGCCGGCCCAGCCGCTGGCGCCTTGTTTCTCGGCCTTCAAGAGCAGCGAGGGTCCGTCGCTTCGCTCGACGTGGTAGACCTCGAGCGCTCTGCCGGTTCTCACGACGGGCTCGTCGTTGATCCGGAGGGTGAAATCGCGCGCCTTCTGGACGACCCGCTTGCCGGTCCAGTCGTCGCCGCCGCGGGCTTCGGAAACGGGACCTTGTCGCGGACAGACGAGGCAGAGTGCCAGGGCGGTCACCGCCGCGAGCCGGCCACCGGCATGCTGGGCGTCGCGCACGGCCGGATGCCGGCCGGTTGCGCAATCGCGCCGCCGTTTTTGCTGCGTCTCCTCGCGACATGGGCCGAGTCTCCGTGGGCTTTCCTCTCCAGTCCGGAACGATGCCATTGAACTCGACCACCGGTGAGCTTCGATTGATGGACGATCAGTTCTGGTTCGAGCCGGTATAGGCGACGCGCCAGATTGTTCCAGAGCCGTCATCGCTCACGAGCAGAGCGCCGTCCTTGGCGACGGCGACGCCGACGGGACGCCCCCAGACGTTGCCCTCGGGAGTGACGAAGCCGATCAGGAAGTCTTCGTATTCGCCGGTCGCCTTGCCGTCCTTGAACGGCACGCGGATCACCTTGTAGCCGGTGCGCCGGGCTCGGTTCCAGGAACCGTGTTCTGCGGCAAAGGCGTCTTGCCGATACTCCTGGGGAAACTGTTCGCCGGTGTAGAAGGTCATGCACAGCGAAGCCGAATGCGACTGGACCAGCACGTCGGGCACGATCACCTGGTCTTTCAGCTCGGGTCGCTTGCCGTCGTGTCGCGGGTCCTGGTGTGCTCCGATGTAGTACCAGGGCCAACCGTAGAAACCCCCTTCTTGCACGTGGGTGATGTAGTCGGGCACGAGGTGGTCGCCGAGTGCATCGCGCTCGTTGACCGAGGCCCACAGCTCCTTGGTCTGGGGATGGATCGCCAGTCCGACGGCGTTGCGAATTCCCCAGGCGTACACGCGCTCGTTGTGGCCGTCGGGATCAAAGGCGAGGATATCGGCGCGGCGCGTTTCGCTCTGGTCGTCGCTGACGTTCGATCGAGAGCCGACCGAGACGAACAGGGTCTTTCCGTCCGGTGAGAACTCGAGGTCGCGGGTCCAGTGGCCGCCCCCGCCGACCTGTTCTCTGCCGCTGGGGATATTCTTGACGATCGGTTCGCCGAGCTGACGTGCCCGGGTGTCGCCGTTGTGGTAGGGGATGCGGACAACGGAATTGGTGTTGCCGATGTAGATGTGCGTCGGGTCTGGACCGGGCGGGTAGAAGGCGATGCCGAAGGGCATCGTGAGTCCCGTCGCGAAGATCTCGTCCAGCTCGGCCTTGCCGTCGCCGTTGGTATCGCGAAGGACTTTGACCCGGTTCGCAAAGCTCTCGGCGACGAAGATGTCGCCGTTGGGTGCCGTGACGATCTTTCGAGGAGCCCGCAAGCGGGCGGCAAACTCGGAGACCTGAAAGCCCTTTGGCGTGCGCGGCATAGCGCCGGCGGGCCGTCGAACGACTCTCGGAAAGTTGTTGGCCGAGCCGGTGTCGAAAGGCTTCGCAAGCTCTTCGATCGTGATCCGGCGCCGCAAGCCCGGTGCATCCGTGGTCCAGTCGCCAAGCGCATCCTGGCCAGTCAACACCGCGGGCGCAGGGGGCTGTTCGGCCGCGGTCGCTGTCGCTGAAACGGCGCAGAGAATTCCGCCGACGGTCACAACCGTGAGGATGAAGCGCCGGAGTCGAATTTGGTGGGTCATGAGGTCCTTTCCCGCTTGCTGGTGATCTGATCTCGGGAGGTTAACTCGGTGCCGGCGACGGCCACGCGGCTGGCTTGCGAGGAATGATTTCGCGGTCGCTCGCTCCGATCCCCGCACGATTGCCGTGCGGCCCGAAGTCGAGGAATAGCGCCAACCAGGATAATCGGCATGGCTCGGGCCTGCCACACACCAGCGATCGAGCCGGTGCGGCTGCGCGGGCTCGTGTGCGGCCGGGCCGTGTAAGTGGTCTGCGCGTCCGTCCCCTGACCAGCAAGAAGACGCGAGGTCGCTACCTGCCGATTAACCAACTCATTCCGCGAGGACAGGTGGCGCCACTGAGTAGGGGTGTCCCTTGGTGATCGTGATCGCGAACGTACCGTCAGCGGTTCCCCCCTGGTCGAGTGCATTGCCTTGCAGATCGGTCAGGGGACGGGCCTTGTTGGGGCGGTCGGCCTTGGCAAGCAGGCTCGCCGGGCTCTTGATCTGGAACGAGCCGGCGGACTGGAGCTGCTGGTTGGGGACCAGGGTGACGGTGTTGGTCGCGGAGTCATAGCTGGCTCTCCGCAGCGGGATGTTCTGCGGGGTGGCGGTGAGCGATTGGATCAGGCCGACGCTGGACATGTAGAGCGGGTTGTATTTCTGGGATGGCGAATACTTGACGACGTAGTTGTGGATGCCCTTCACGCTGGCTGGGTCCATTGGCTTGCTGAACGTCACGGCGATACCACCTCTCACCCTTTGCACGCCGATGATCGACGGTGGGACGGCGTCGGCCGTGCTGGCGAGAAAGACCGTTGAATCCTTGCTTTGCACCCGCCCTGACACGGCCGTGACCGAGAGCTGGATCGGCGCCAGCCCTGGGTTAGGGGCGCCGGCATTGATCGGGACGGCAACTGTCACCGACGTCACACCCTGGGGGAAAGTGACGGGCTCGCTCACGGCGGTGAACTGCCCGCCGGTCGTGTCAGCCGTGGCGCCGCTGCCCAGGGGCAGCGAGCCCGGCAGGGCCGAGAAGTTGACCGTGAGCGGGGCGAGAGTCCGGGCGAGCGCGCCGCCTGTCCTGCGCACCAGCGTGACGTCGAGCTCGCTCGAGGCTTGGCTCACGTATGTGCTTGGGACGCGAATCAATACGTCCGCAACGCCTCCCGTGTGCGGGGGGTCGAGCGACGACGACCCGCTCAACAGGGTTCGGTGCTCGAGCTGCTCGGCTTGTGGTGCCAGGCGTTTCCGCCGGACCGAAGCTTGCGCGGAGATCCTTGGACATGACGGGATTCCATTCCCCAGTGAGGCCGGGACCTGCTCCGAGGTCCGATTGCGAATCGGCGCTGTCTGCCGGCCGGCGAAGGAATGCGGGTACGGGACCGGTGCTGCCGAGTCGTATCCTGAAATATCGGCATCGAGGCAGGGTGTCGATCAGGAAATCTGGCGGCGACACGCGATTTGTGGTTATCGGGCGCGGACGCGGGCCCCCCCCCTCCCCTGGGCATTCGGCGGCCGCTGCCATTGCGGCGAACGGGTGCGCGGGCGGGCAGGGTGGGCGGGATGGGCACGCAGGGCTCAAACGACGCGGCCGTACGCTGACTCGCTGGACGAACACGATTCTCAGTGATTGTGAAACAGGGGACTTTACATGGGAAAATGGTTCCTGCATCCTGGATCCAGAGCCCGTGCGTGGGTCGTTCGCGCGTGCTGTTCCACAGGTTCCGACCAGGCTGTTCCAGCTCGATTGGCGCGGCGTGGGACGGTCGAGACGAGCCGGCCTTCGCCTCGAATCCACTGGGGCGGGCACGGTTGCGCAGCGGCGGACCGCGTCGTCTTCCGCCCGCCTTGAATCCCCACACGTCCAGATCCGACCATCCTTCCCGATCGGAGTCGTGCCATGTTGATGTTTCGCTCGTCGTCCGTCCGCTTCGTTAGCTCGCGCTAGCCGCGGGGGCGACGATCTGCGTCGCCGGGCTGATATCGGCTCACGCACAGCAGCCAAAAGCAGCGGAAAAGACCGAGATTCCCGGGGGAATCGAAGGTCGCGTCAAGAGCGTGGATCAGGACAAACAGAAGGTTTCGATCGTCGTCACGTCAAGCGGCCGTGAGCACACGTTCACGGTCACGGACGACACGACGCTGGTCGGACCGCGCGGCGGGAAGGTCAGGGGCAGGTTGAGCGACCCGCGGTTTCACGAGGGCATGGAGCTGACCGTCGTGGCCGAGGGCAACACCGCCACGGAGATCCACCTGGGATATAGCCGCAAGGAACCCACCGACGTTTCCACGGAGAAATCGACTGCCAAGAGCACTACGCCCGGCGAAGAGCGCGCGAAGGCGCCGGCGGTCGCCGCAAAAGCGAAAGCGCGGCCAAGGCCGCGGCCAAGGAGGAAGACGACGACGGCGATGACGACGAAATCCCCGGCAAAGTGAAGTCGTTCAACGCGGACCGCGGCGTGCTGGTGGTGACGCTGTTAAACGGCAAGAGCCGCTCATTCATCCTGGCCCGCGACGTGAAGGTCGTGATCCGGGGCGCGGCCAGCAAGAAAGGCCTGCGTGATCCCGCGATCAAGGAAGGGACGGTCGTGACCGTCCTGGTTGAAGAAGGCGGCCGTCGCGTCCGCGAGCTTCATATTATTCCGCTCGCCGCATCCAAGGCCAAGAAAGCGGCGTGAGGGCGGATCTTCCGCCAACAATCCAGGCGGCGGTCGCCCGATGCCCCGGCCGCCCGTCCTGGATGATCTTGCGCGCCCGGCTGGCGCGGCCAAATCGCGATCATCCTCGCGGAATCACGCGGTGGCCGTGATCGCAGCCATGCGATGGCACTCGCCCGAGGGACCGCCAGCTTGTTCGAGGGCCAATTCGTGGACCGCCCGGTTACAGGTCCTCAGCTTGGAACGTGTCGCCCTGCTTGAGGTCGCCGGTCTGGAGGCCTTTATGGAACCAGCGATAACGCTGCTGGGACGTGCCGTGGGTGAACGAATCCGGGACCACGTAGCCCTGGGTTTCGAGCTGCAGGCGGTCGTCGCCGATCGCAGTTGCGGCGCGCAGGCCGTCTTCAACGTCGCCGGGCTCCAGGATCTGCCGTTTCATCTGGGCATGATGCGCCCAGACTCCCGCGAGGAAATCGGCCTGAAGCTCGAGTCGAACCGATAGCTCGTTGCCCTCTTCCTTGCTGAGACGTTGCTGGGCGTCGTGGATCTTGTCGCTGATTCCCAGCAGGTTCTGGACGTGATGCCCGATCTCGTGGGCCACCACATACGCCTGCGCAAACTCGCCCGGCGCCTTGAACTTGTCTTTCAGCTCTTGATAAAACGCGAGGTCGATGTAGACCTTTTGATCCGCCGGACAGTAAAACGGCCCGACGGCCGCGCTCGCCTGCCCGCAGGCGGAACGCACCTGGTCGGTGAAGAGCACGAGTGTCGGCTTCACGTACTGCTTGCCCATATCCTTGAACAAGTCGGTCCAGACGTCCTCGGTGTTTCCCAGGATCGCCGTCACGAAATCTTTCTTCTCTTCCTCGGCGGGATTAACGGGTCCGCCAGCTTGCTTGGGAGCGGCTTGCGGTTGATTTTGCTGGAGCGCGTTTAACACCTGGCGAGGGTCGGCTCCCAGGAACGTGGCAATCAGCACCAGTATCAAGGTGCCGATGCCGCCGCCGATCGCCAGGCCGGCGGGCGTGATTCCCCGTCTGTCTTCAACGTTCTCACTCCGGCGTTCGTCCTTCCAGCGCATGGCGTTTCTCACGAAGTGCCTTGGGAGACCGGTTAGCAAGTCCTCATCATAACGCGAGGGATCGGGGGAAACGAGAGACCACGCCGGCGCCCGCACTCGGAATTTCGCGCAGGCACGATTATGCGGGGGCGGCTCGCTGTTTTTGGCGAGGTGGTCTCTGGCATTGGCATTCGACTCGGGTATGCTGGCATCGAGAGTGAATCGAGGTCTGCCGATCGGCCTCGCCGCGTCGTGGCGGCGCTTTTCGTCGAGGGCACTGTCAAGCCACTGACCTCCAGTGGAACGGTCGCGGATCCGACGCTACTCGCCATGTCCAGTCTCGAAGAGCTGCGTGGAATATCCCCTGAGAAATCGAGAGAGTGAGGACCAGGTCCCATGTTACGCATCAGCATTTCCAAGCTCGCGGCTGCCTCGGTGTTGTGTGCGGGCGTTCTGTGTACGGGCATCGCGACCCAGGGCCAGACCGCGCCCCAGTCGACCACGGCCAAAGCGAAAGCCAAGGCCAAGGCCGCGAAGGTCGTTCTCGACTTGAACAAAGCCTCGGCCGAGGAGCTGCAGGAGCAACTTCCGGGCGTCGGCGGGGTGACGGCGAAGAAGATCGTTGCCGGGCGGCCCTACACCAAAGTCGACGACCTGGCCAAGGCGGGTATCCCCGCGCGCGTGATCCAGTCCATCCGGTCGCAAGTTCGCGTGGGCGACGCACCGGCGGCAAAAGCGAAGGCGGGCGAGACCGCGCACGCCGCGACGGGAAAGGTCAATCTCAATACGGCCGACCTGGCGGCGCTGGAAGGGCTTCCGGGAATCGGGCCCGCCCACGCCGAGGCGATCATCGCCGGCCGTCCGTACAAGTCGCTGGACGATCTCGAGAAGGTCAAGGGCCTGGGCAAGGCTCGGATCGAGGCGCTCAAGGACCTGGTCACCACGGCCTCGGCCGCACCGGCCGCCGCAAAAGGTAAGGCGGCTGTCGCTCGCCGCACCACCAAGGCCGCGCCCGCGGCGACCGACGATGTTCCCAAGCTCAGGCCGGGCCAGAAGGTCAACATCAACACGGCCTCCAAGGACGAGCTCGACGTCTTGCCGGGGATCGGACCGATCAAGGCCCAGGCGATCATCGACGCGCGCCCCTTCAAGACCATCGAAGACGTCATGAAGGTCAGCGGCATCAAGGAAGGCGAGTTTGCAAAGATCCAGGACCTGATCACGGTCAAGTGACGCAGCCGAGAGCGATTCTGGAATTGAATCGCCGGCTCTGACGCAAGTTCCCGGGGGGTTGCAAGGCGGGTGCCCTGCAACCCTTTCCCTCACGATCACGCACGGCGGCCGGGCGTCCACGGCCGCCGCTGCCCGAGCAATTCGCATCCGCCCCTGTCACATCGTTGTCGGTTTTCGGTGGTACCAGAGTGGTGGCGAAGCACCCTTCGGGCGCTTTCATCGAGGAGCAAAGAGCGGCGAGGTGCGAGCTCGACCGCTCACTCGCGTGGATCGAGGCACACGCTCCAAAGAATCAGGAGCTGCTCCAGTTTCGCGGCGATACCGCCCGGCTGCTGGGGCGAGCGATTGCCGTCCGATCAAGCGGGCGGAGGCAGCGTGGCCCTCAAGCGACCCTTCCGTGTGATGAGTCACGGAATTCGAGCGAGCGCGGCGGCGCGTTTGCAGCAGATTCGACCGCTCGACGATCGACGTGCGACCCCGTCATTTTCCCTCCGATTTCAACCGGCCAAGCCTCCCCAAGCTCGCCGCGTTGACGTATCCTGGACGCGTTGCGTTGTGCACTGAGCCCAGGTAAATACTTCCCCGCGCATGAGACGATGTTCCGTCTCGCCGAGCGATTGCTTGAATCTCGGAGAGAGAGCCCATGAGGTGTTCGTTCGCCTTCAGCCTTGCCGTGACCCTGGTCGTCCTTGAGCCGTCGCGCGCCTTGGCCGACGGGCCCGGCAAGGATGCAGCCGCGGCGGGGACGCTTCCGGCGGATTCGCGGGGCCGGCCGCTAGACCTGGGCTTTGAGGCCGGGACGCTGGAGGGCTGGAAAGCGGAAGGAACGGCGTTTTCAGCGCAGCCGATCGATGGCGACGCGATCGGGCGCCGCCGGGGCGACATGAAGAGCGGGCACGCGGGCCGATTCTGGGTCGGGAGCTTCGAGAGCGCTGGCGATGGTCCCCAGGGAACGTTGACGTCGGTCCCCTTCCGCGCGACCAGGCCGTTTGCGAGCTTCCTGGTGGGGGGCGGATCGCGGCCGTCGACCTGCGTGGAGATCGTCCGCGCCGACACCGGCCAGGTGGTGTTTCGTGCTTCGGGCGACGATCGTGAAGAGCTGGAACGGGTGGTCGTCGACCTGTCGCCGCACCTGGGACAGGAGGTGATGATCCGGATCGTCGACGGGGAGAGCGGCGAGTGGGGGCACGTTAATTTCGACGACTTCCGGCTGCATGACGCGAAGCCGGACGTACCCCCCCGGCGGCGGTCGGCGGCGCTCGACGTTTACTCGAATGCCGGCCTCGGCCCCGTGGAAGCGGCCCGGGCGATGACGGTGCCGCCCGGATTCTCGGTGAGCCTGTTTGCCGGCGAGCCCGACGTCGTGCAGCCGATCGCGATGACGATCGACGACCGGGGCCGGGTCTGGGTGGCCGAGGCTTATTCCTACCCGCGCCGCGTCGCCGACAAGGACGCCAAGGATCGCATCCTGATCTTCGAGGATGAGGACGGCGACGGCCGGTTCGACCGCCGCAAGGTTTTTGCCGAACATCTGAACCTGGTGAGCGGCCTGGAAGTCGGTTTCGGGGGGGCTTGGGTGGCGCGGCCCCCCACCTCCTATTCATTCCCGACCGCGACGGCGACGATCACGCCGACGGCCCACCACAGGTCTTGCTCGACGGCTGGGGCCAGCACGATACGCACGAGACGCTCAATAGCTTCGTCTGGGGCCCCGACGGCTGGCTTTACGGCTGTCATGGCGTCTTCACCCACTCGCGGGTCGGCAAGCCGGGCGCAGCCAGACGCGGATCGCGTCCCGATCAACGCGGGTATCTGGCGCTACCATCCGACGCGGCACGTTTTCGAGGTCTTCGCGCACGGCACGAGTAACCCGTGGGGCATCGATTTCGACGTGCGCGGCCAGATGATCATCACCGCCTGCGTGATCCCGCATCTCTATCACATGGTGCAAGGAGGGCGGTACGAGCGGCAGGCGGGCCAGCATTTCAATGCCTACACCTACGACGACATCAAGACCATCGCCGATCATCGGCACTACCTGGGCGCGAATCCCCACGGCGGCAACGGCCGCTCCGATTCCGCCGGCGGCGGGCACGCGCATGCCGGCGCGATGATTTATCTCGGGGGCGCGTGGCCGGCCGAATATGACGGCTCGCTCTTCATGAACAACATCCACGGAGCGCGGCTCAATCGCGACATTCTGAAGCCGAGCGGCTCGGGCTTCGTCGGTTCTCACGCCCCCGATTTCCTGCTGGCCAACGATGCCTGGTCGCAGATCGTGAGCCTTCGGTGCGGCCCTGACGGCAGCCTGTTTCTGATCGACTGGTACGACAAGAATCAGTGCCACCACAACGAGGTAAACGGCCACGACCGCACCAACGGGCGGATCTTCAAGGTCGCCTTCGGCAAACCCACACCCGTGAAGATGGATCTCGCGAAACTGGACAATGACGCCTTGGTGCAAATGCAAACCTCTCCGAATGAATGGCATGCGCGACACGCGCGGCGGATCCTCCAGGAGCGCGGCTCGAGCGAACAGGTTCGGCGCTCGCTCGCAGAGCTGCGCGCGAAATTCGCCGGCAAGCCCGCGGTGCAGCTTCGCATTCTGCTCGCGCTCTCTGCCGCGGGGGGATTGCGCGACCCCGGCGAGATCGAGCGCAACCTCGCCGATCCCGAGGCGACGATTCGCGCCTGGTCGATCCAGCTTGCGACCGAAACCGGGCCGCCCGGTCGCGCTGTGCTCTCGCGGTTTGCGACGCTGGCCGGCGCCGATCCCTCGCCGGTGGTGCGGCTGTATCTGGCTTCAGCGCTGCAAAGGCTGCCCCTGACGGAGCGCTGGGAGATTCTCGCCGGTCTGGCTGCGCATGCCGAGGACGCCACCGACTGTAACCTGCCGCTGATGTACTGGTATGCCGCCGAGCCGCTGGCCGCGGTCGATGCCTCTCGCGGCGCTAAGCTTGGCTTTATCGTCGCGAATTCCGCTGATTCAAGAATATATGGCGCGGCGCGATCGGCGCGCTGGGAACGCCCGAATCGCTGGCCTTGCTTGTCGAGGCCCTGGGCCGCGCGGGCTCGGCACAGCGCTTGACACTCTTGACGGGCATCGAGGAGGCGCTGCGCGCTCGCCGGCAAGTGGGAATGCCCGCGGCCTGGCCGAAGGTATTCCTCGAGCTGGAAACCGACGGGAACCCTGAGGTCACGTCACGGGGCCGGGCGCTCGGCGTGACTTTCGGCGATTCGGCGGTGCGCGGGCTGCTGCGGGACGTGCTCGCCGACCCCCAGGCGGAACCCGCGCGGCGCGAGCACGCGCTGGCGGCGCTCCTGAAGGTGAAGGATCCGCGACTGGCGATCACGCTCGAACGCCTGGTCAGCGACCCTCGGCTGGGGGGGCCCGCCATCCGCGGGCTTTCGGCCTACGAGCTACCGTCGACGCCGGGGTTGCTGGTCGAAGCCTATCCGTCGCTGGGCTTGCTCCAGCGGCGCGACGCATTGAACACCCTGGCGGCCCGGAAGAGCTCTGCGCGCGCGCTGCTCGCCGCCGTCAAGGACGGCCGTCTGCCGCGCGGCGACCTGACAGCCGACCTGGTGCGCCAGCTCCGCAATCTGAACGACAAGGACTTGAATGCCGAGCTGGCGGAGGTCTGGGGAACCGTGCCGCGAGACGACCGCCGACCGCGCGCGCTTGATCGCCAGGTACAAGGCAATGCTCACGAGGCCCCCCTCGCAGGCGCCTGACCGCTCGCTGGGCCGGGCCGTCTACGCCAAGGTCTGCCAGCAGTGCCACACCCTCTTCGGCGAGGGTGCCCAGGTCGGGCCTGACCTCACCGGCTCCAATCGGGCGGATCTCGACTATGTGCTCTCAAACGCGCTCGACCCGAGCGCACTCATCGGCAAGGACTACCTGGCCCACGTGATCGCCACGACCGACGGCCGCGTGCTCACCGGAATCATCCGCGCCGAGGATAAGGACGCCGTCACGCTGGTCACCGCCAATGAAAAGATCATCCTGCCCAAGTCCGAGATCGAAGAGCGGCGGACCAGCGAACAGTCGATGATGCCCGAAGACCTTTGGAAGTCACTCTCGGAGCACGAGATCCGTTCGCTGGTCTCATATCTCGCCAGCCCGGCGCAGGTGCCTTTGAGGGCCACCGAAGGCGGACGGAACTGAACTCACGCTGTCGGCGGGATTGCGGCGGGCGTCCCGCGTCCGAGGCGCGTACGGACAGGACGCTCGAGGTGCTGCCACGTGAGGAGTGGCTGAATTCTCGAGCGCGGTGGCTTTGGGCCGGGCAAATCCCGTTCGGCCGTTGGTAAAGTAGCATTTGAGTCTGTTGCGCATACGCAGGCCGAAGTCGCGGACGAAGGGATTTCGGCGTAGAATATTGCTGTCGTAGATGCAGTTCGGAAAAGGAGGATGCGATGGCGTCGGCAGCTTTGAAGACCCGCTTTACACCTGCGGAATACCTCAGCTTGGAGCGCAAGGCCGACTTCAAGAGCGAGTATTTTGACGGGTTCATAACGGCGATGGCCGGAGCGAGCCCCGAGCACAATCTCATCGCGGTCAACCTGACGGGCGAGATCAGATCCCAACTGAAAAATCGGCCTTGCCGCGTTTTCATGAGCGACATGCGGGTCCTCGTCAATCGAACCGGGCTCTACACCTACCCCGACGTGGTGGCCGTGTGCGGCGAGCCGCTCTTTCAAGACGACAAGCGTGACACATTGGTTAACCCGACCATGATCGTGGAGGTGCTCTCGCCATCGACCGAGTCGTACGATCGGGGCGCCAAGTTTGCCCATTACCGCCGGCTGGAGACGCTGCACGAATATGTGCTGGTTGCTCAGGACGAGATGAGAGTCGAGCGTTACACGCGAAGGGGCGATGATTGGCTGCTGACCGAGTTTACGAAGCCCGGCGACTCGCTCCGGCTCGCATCGATTGATTTCGCAGTCCCCTTGAGCGAAATCTACGCGAAGATCACGTTTCCCGGCCCACCGGCGACGAGCGGCTGAGGGCATCCATCACCGCGCCGGCCAGAGCGATGGCAGCACCGCGTGCGCTGCGCGGTACGCCGATCTGGACAAAAGAACCGTATCCCGGCAAGACAGGCGGGACGCATCGCAGCAGGGACTGCGTTGTCGTAGAATAGGGGCGGTAATCGTCGGCATGCGGCAGGCGCTCGCGAGATCGAGGCGGGCGCGGTGTCGACGCGATCGATCCGAATGCGATTAAGGACAGGCCGATTGACCGAACCAGCGGTGGCCGGGTGCGCCGGTTGATCTTTCTCGGGACAGGGACATCCACAGGCGTTCCCATGATCGGCTGCGAGTGCTCGGTCTGCACTTCGAGCGATCCGCGAAATCAGCGCACCCGGCCGAGCGTCTTGCTTGCGTTTCCGGGCGGCAACCTGCTGATCGACACGACGCCGGAGATGCGGGTGCAGCTGCTGCGCGAGCGGGTCCGGCAAGTGCACGCGATCGCATTCACGCATCACCATGCCGACCACTTGTTCGGGCTCGACGACGCGCGGCTGTTTCCGCGATGGGTCGGCGGGCCGGTGCCGGTTTATTGCGAGCAGGAGACCGAGGAGACGATCCGGCGGGTGTTCAGTTATGCGTTCCGGCCCGGGACGGAGCAGTGGCCGGCGGGCTTCGTGCCCAAGCTCCAGTTCGTGCCGGATCGCGCCGGGAGTCGAATTCGAGGTCTTGGGCCAGCGCGTTCTGCCGATCCGTCTGGAGCACGGGCCATTTCCGGTCCTGGGTTTTCGGGTTGGCGTCGCTGGCATACTGCACCGACGTCAGCCGGATACCCGAAGCGAGCCGGCCGCTGCTGGAGGGGCTGGACGTCCTGGTGCTCGACGCGCTCCGGCACGAGCCGCATCCGACCCATTTTTCGCTGAGCGAGGCCCTGGCGGTCGATCGAGCGGCTTGAAGCCTCGGCGGACGTTCTTGACGCATCTTTCGCACAGCTTCGATCATGGCCCGACCCAGGCGGCCCTTCCGCCTCAGGTCGCGCTGGCCTACGACGGGCTTCAACTGGAATTTTGAGTGGAATCCAGCGATGGCTCGAGTCGGATTTCGAGCAGCGCGTTCCTGTTCCCAGGAGTTTCGCACGAGATGTCTCCCGACCGGATCCTCGTCGACCGCTTGAATCGCCATGGACAAAGTCACCTGCTGCGGTGGTGGGAGGAGCTCAACGACGACGAGCGAGCGCGGCTGGCGGCCGAGATCGCGTCGATCGATTTCGATCAGCTCGACCGCCTGATCGCCGATCTGGTGAGGGGCGAGCCGGCGTCGGCCCCGGCCGCGAGCGGGTCCGGCCGATCGAGGTCGTCCGCCTGCCTCAGACGGACGGCGAGCGAGTGGTGCGCGCGGCGGGCCGGCGGGATCGGGGCCGACGCGCTGGCCGCGGGCGAGGTGGGCGTCATCCTGGTGGCCGGCGGATCGGGGACGCGGCTGGGATACGAGGGGCCAAAAGGGACTTTTCCCATCGGACCGGTCTCGTCGGCGAGCCTGTTCCAGATCCACGCCGAGAAGATCGTCGCACTCGGTCGCGGCGGTACGGCCGGCCCATTCCCCTCTACATCATGACCAGCCCCGAGAACCACGAGGCCACGCTCGACTTTCTTCGAGCCGCACGGCGGCTTCGGGCTCGAGCACAGTCCGGTTCTTCGTGCAGGGGCCGATGCCGGCGGTCGATCGCGAAACGGGCAAGGTCCTGCTCGCGTCGAAGGGCCAGATTGCGCTGTCGCCCGACGGCCACGGCGGCACGCTGGCCGCGCTGGCCGCGCCCGGGCCGGGCGGGCTCGCCCAGTTGCCTGGCCGAGATGCGCGCAAGCGGCGTCCGGACCCTTTTCTACTTCCAGGTGGATAATCCCCTGGTCCGCATTGCCGACCCCTCGTTCATCGGGCTGCACCGCGAAGCCGACGCCGAGCTGTCGTTCAAGGTGGTCGAGCGGCTCTCTCCCGAAGAGAAGCTGGGCGTGGTCGTGTCGGTCGACGGCCGTCCCCAGGTGATCGAGTACTCCGACCTTCCCGCCGAGCTCGCGGATCGCCGGCGTGCCGGAGGGGCCGCTCGAGCTCTGGGCCGGCAGCATCGCCGTCCACATCCTGGAGCGGTCGTTCATCGAGCGGTTGGTCGGTGAGCAGTTCGGCTGCCGTTCCACCGCGCCATCAAGAAAGTCGCCCACATTGACGACAGGCGGTCAAATTGATAAAGCCTGCCGAGCCCAACGCGGTGAAGTTCGAGCAGTTCATCTTCGATGCGCTTCCACTGGCCGAGCGCTGGACGATCGTCGAGACCGACCGGGCCGGCGAGTTCGAGCCGCTCAAGAATGCGGTGGGCCCCGACTCGCCGGCGACCGTGCACCAGCGGATGAGCGATCAATTCGCCAACTGGCTGGAGCAGGCTGGCGCCACGTTGCCGCGCCGCCCCGACGGCTCGGTCCCATTCGGCATCGAGATCAGCCCGCTGTTCGCACTGGACGCCACGGAGCTGAAGTCGAAGATCGAGCCGGGCATGGTGATCGAGCGTCCGATCTACCTCCGCTTGGCGGAGGGGACGGAAGCCTAGACGATCGGGCCCGCGACGGAATTCGGCTCGAGCCGGGAGCAAGGCGATGCTACACGCGATCATCATGGCGGGGGGCAGCGGGACACGGTTCTGGCCCAAGAGCCGGCGCGATCGGCCCAAGCAGCTGCTGCGACTGACCGGCGAGACGACGATGCTCCAGCAGACTGTCGCGCGGATCGAGCCCTTGGTGCCGCGGGAGCGGGTCTTGATCATCACGGGCGCCGATCAGGCCGCCGCCACGCGGGCGCAGCTTCCCGATTTGCCAGCCCAAAACGTGATTGCCGAGCCCTCGCCCCGCGACACGGCCCCCTGCGTAGGGCTGGCGGCGGGAATCGTCGTCAAGCGCGACCCGGCGGGGACGATGATCGTGATGCCCGCCGATCACGTGATCGAGCCCGCCGAGGCGTTCCTGGCAACGGTCGAGGCGTCGGTCTCGGTTGTGGACGACGACCCGAGCGCGCTCGTCACATTCGGCATCAAGCCCACCCATCCCGAAACCGGCTATGGATACATCGAGCGCGGCGAGCTGCTCGACACTCGCCGCGGCGTCCCGGTGTACCGGGTTCGCCAGTTCCGCGAGAAGCCGGACCGGCCGACCGCCGAACGATTCCTGGCTGCCGGAAACTTCGCCTGGAACTCGGGCATCTTCGTCTGGCGCGCAGCGAGGATCCTGGAAGAGATCCGGGCTTATCGCCCCCAGCTCGCCGCCGGCCTCGAGCCAATCATCCAGGCCCTGGGCACACCGGCCGAGGCAGAGACCTTGGCCCGGCTCTTTCCGCGGCTCGAGCGCGTCCCGATCGACAAGAGCCGTCATGGAACACGCCTCCAACGTGCGAATGCTCGAGGTCCAATATCGCTGGAACGACGTCGGCGACTGGCGTGCGCTCGCCAGCCTGCTCGAGCGCGACGCGGCCGGCAACGCGATCCAGGGAGACGTGGTCGCGCGCGACACCGTCAACTCGATCATCATCTCCGACGACGGTGGGCTGATCGCCACGCTGGGCGTGCACGATCTGGTGGTCGTTCACTCCGGAAAGGCAACCCTTGTCGCCAGAAAAGACCAGCTCGACAAGCTGAAATCCCTGGTCGAAGGACTGGGCGGCGCCGGTCACGGTTTGCATCTTTGACCGACGGCCCACGGGCTGCCGCCTCCTGGCCACGATGGAGCTTCACAGCCATGCGGATCATTGCCGGACAGAGGCGCGGTCACAAAGTTTGACGGCCCCAAGGGGTCCGCGGGCACTCGCCCGACGAGCGACATGATCCGAGAATCGATGTTCAACATTCTGGGCGCGCTCGTGGTCGACCGCCTGGTCGTCGACCTGTTCGCGGGTACGGGAGCGCTCGGTCTGGAGGCGCTCAGTCGTGGAGCCGAGCGGGCGATCTTCGTGGAGAAGAACCGCGCGAATGTCGGTCTGATCTGCGCAATATCAGCACCCTGCGGTACCTGGATCGCACGGAGGTCCGGCTGGCCGATGCCTATCGCTGGGTCCGGTCGTTCCGAACGGCGGGCGACCGCCCGGTCGTCGTGTTTTTGGATCCTCCTTACCGCGAAATCGAGCTGCGCCCGGGCGCCTGAACCAGCTGGTCAGGCATCTTGTCGAAACAATGCCGGCGTACTCGGCCGTGGTGCTCGAGGGAGGGCGGGCTCTCGACGCTCGGGTGCTCCCGGAATTCGATACGTGGGATATTCGCCGGTACGGGGACACCCGGATTGCGATCAAGATTGTGTCGGGAGCGCAGCCGGTTGAGGATACTGGCGGAAGAGCCGGCCACCGCCGCTCTCGGGGCGGAGCATCCGGTAGTGCCGCAGGACGACTGCAATGAATGACGCGCGCAGCGTGCCGAGAATTTTCGATCGAGATCGTCCGGCGGCTGCGGCAGGCGGGCTCTCAAGCCCTGTGGGCCGGGGGCTGCGTGCGCGACCTGCTGCTGGGCGAGACGCCCGCTGATTTCGACGTCGCGACGGGGGCCACGCCCGAGCAGGTGATGTCCGTCTTACCCTACCACACGATCACCGTCGGAATCGCGTTTGGCGTGGTCCGCGTGCGCCATCCGGGCCAGCCGGGCGTCGAGGTCGAGGTCGCCACGTTCCGCAGCGACGGTGCCTATGTCGACGGCAGGCGACCCGAATCGGTCGTCTTCAGCTCGCCGCGGCTCGACGCCGAGCGCCGCGATTTCACGATCAACGGCATGTTCATGGATCCGCTCACGGAAGAGCTGATCGATTACGTGGGGGGCCACGAGGACTTGAAAAATCGCGTGCTTCGCGCCATCGGCGATCCCGCTGCTCGCCTGCGCGAGGACCGGCTCCGGGCGCTGCGCCGTTCGACTGGCGGCGCGGTTCCGGCTTCGGATCGATCCGGACACGCTGACCGCGCTGCGATCGATGGCCGGCGAAGTCGTGACTGTCTCCGCGGAGCGAATCGCGCAGGAGCTGCGGCGAATGCTCGTGCATGAAAGCCGGGCGCACGCCATGAACCTGGCTTTTGACGTGGGACTCGTCGCCGCCGTGCTTTCCCCGCTCACAGAGCTCAAAGGGATGCGCGAGGGCGCCCCCGCGGCGAACGGCCTTGACCTCTGGGACCACGCGATGCGCGTGCTGGAGCGCCTCGATTCCAATCCCAGCTTCACGCTTGCCTTTGCCGCGCTCTTGCACGACGTTGGCAAACCGGCTTCGCTGGCGCCCGGCCAAGGTGGTTGCGCCGTCCCTGACCACGCGCAGACAGGCGCCGGGATCGCCGATCGGCTGTGCCGGGCGCTGAAGCTCTCGAACGCCGAGCGCGAGCGAATCACGTGGCTGGTCGCCCATCACCGCGATCTGGTCGACGCCCGGAAGCTGCGAGATTCAACGTTGAAGGAGATCCTGGTCGAGCCCGGCATCGAAGAGTTGCTGGAGCTGCACCGCGCCCTGGCGACGGCGTCGGGCGGTGACGCCGACCACGTCGATTATTGCCGGTATTACCTCGAGGTCCAGCCGGCTGGGCCGATCAATCCGCCTCCCTTGATCACCGGCGACGATCTGGTCCGTCACGGGCTCGCGCCGGCCGCCAGTTTGCCACGCTGCTCAAGGAAATCCGCGAGGCGCAGCTCGAGGGAGAAATTCGCAGCCAGCGCGAGGCGCTCGAATGGGTTGACCGGCAGCTCGCAGGCGAAGGACGGTAGACCATCGTCGACCGCCGGATGCTACCGTTTCTGAGCCGCCGCGCACGAATCGTGAACGGTACGCACCCGCCAGGATCGACCCACTCGCCCGCGTTGCCCCGGGACGCGCAGGTCTAGAATAGCCTGGATCTCGAGCGCACGTGTGTCAGACCGATTCTCTTCCGGATCCGCCGTTTCCGCGACATGCCAGGACCAATCAAAAATTCCGCCGCCGTTCTGGTCAGCGGCGGTCTCGATAGCGCGATCCTTTGCGTCCATCTGCTCCGCGAATTTTCGCGCGTCATTCCCGTTTACGTCCGCTCGGGCCTGCGCTGGGAGGACGCCGAGCGAACTGCGCTCGGCCGATTCTTGGACGCGGTCAAGGCAAACGGGCTGGAGGCACCGGTCGTCCTCGATGAGCCAATTGCCGACGTCTACGGGTCGCACTGGAGCACCGGAGGAGCGAATGTGCCCGGGTCGGACTCATCGGACGAGGCAGTCTATCTGCCCGGCAGAAACCTGCTGCTCACGGTCAAAGCGGCCGTCTGGTGCCGGCTGCGCGCGATCGACGCCCTCGCCCTGGGCAGCCTGGGATCGAATCCGTTTCCCGACAGTACGCCGGAGTTTTTCGGGCAGCTCGAGAGCTTGTTGAATCAAGCGATGAACGGGCATCTGCGGCTGATCCGCCCGTTTGCCCACCTGCACAAGACCGACGTCTTGATTCTCGGCCGCGAACTGCCGCTGCACCTTACGCTTTCGTGTATCCACCCGTACGAGGGCCGACACTGTGGGACCTGCAACAAGTGCGCGGAACGAAAGCAAGGATTTGGTGACGCTGGCCTACCCGATTTGACAGACTATGCTTGTTAGCCCGCGTGAACCGGCCGCCGGCTCGCGCAGATACTCGAGCGCGGATTTGCTGGCCGACCAGAGAGGACCTCAGGCTCAAACGACCAAGCTGCGACAACTTCCATCAAGCCGAATTGCCTGAGCTCGGGCAGGACTGCGGCCGCGGTCTCATCTGGCAAACAGAGATTGGATCGAGCGATATGTTTCGAGTGACGCGGGAAATCGAGTTTTGCTACGGCCACCGGCTGCTTAACTACGACGGCAAGTGCCGGCACCTGCACGGGCACAACGGCCGCGCCGTGATCACGTTGCAAGGGATGGCGCTCGACCGCGCGGGATGCTCGTCGATTTTGCCGACATCAAGCTCAAGGTCCAGCAATGGATCGACGAGAACCTGGACCACAACATGTTGCTCTGCCGCGACGACCCGATCCTGCCCGTGATGCGGCAGCAAGGCGAGCGCGTATTCGTGATGGATTGCAACCCCACCGCCGAGAATATCGCGAGACTCATCTACGAACATGCCAGGACAGCCGGACTGCCCGTTGTCGAGGTTGTGCTCTGGGAAACGGAGCATTGCTTCTCGACGTACGCGGAGCCTTGACGGCCGGCGGCGGGCTTCAACTTTGCGGGCCCGGTGGAACCGTGTTCTTTAGTGCGCGTGACCGTGCCCGTCGTCGACGGGCTTGTCCGGCGCGACGTAGGTTTTGGGAGTGTAGGGATACCTGATGCCTTCGGTCCACCACTCGTAAGACCGCCCGCTGGGCTTTGCCTTGAAAATCGCCAGCGCGTACTGATGCTTTTCGGGGAAGTCCTTGCTGCCTGGTCCTTCGATCTCGTAGAGCCCGAACGCATAGATCTGGAAATCCCGCTGGGTCGTGTCCGCTCCCACATCCTCGATTTTGACGAAGCGCACGGTTTCGTGGTTGGATGCCGCCAGGCGATTTCGGAGCATTGTCAATTCGGCGGTCGCCCCCGTCTTCTGGTCCATCATGCGCTGCTGCTTCGGTCTGTTAGATTCGAATTGCTCGAGGATCTGAGCGCCGGTCTTGTCTTTCCTGACTTCCGGCCGTGCGTTGTACCAGAGCACGTCCCCCAGGCTGGGGGACTTGATGATCTCGGCGTACTTCAAGGCGAACTGGTGGGCCTGCCTGTTCCAGATGAACTTCTGCACCGTCGTGAACGTGAACGAGGCGAGTCCAAAGGCGATGCCCAGGGCGATGCCCGCACTGGCCAGACCGCGTCCGGTGAGGATGTCAGGATAGCGCCGGATCGCGCGATGCGCCCAGAGGCCCAGGCCGATGGCCAGGATCGAGAACAAGTAAAACGTGGAGTCGGCGAAGCTGCAGACCGCGAGCCCGCCGCATATCGCGCTCAAGATCGCGCGCGCGCTGATGGCGCGATACGTCGGCAACTCGTTTTCGATCGGTGAGTCCACTGGATCGATCGCGGTTTGCAGCGCGCTGGTTTTCTGGTCGGTCGCCACGGATGAGCTCCACCCGCACGCGGCAGCCGCGCCGGGATGAATAAGAATGACGAATGCGGATTGCGAATGACGCGACGGACCAGAGACGGTCCGTCCAATCATCGAAGCTAATCATCGCCGGCTAAGCCGTCAAGGATCAGCGTGCCGCCAGGCTGGCTCCCCATGCCGGCACAAGGAACGAGGAGCAGAACGCCACCCCCACCCAGAATGCGCTCAAAATCCAGCCGGTGACATTCGTCCAAGACCAGTTCCATTCGGCCAGCCCGCATTTCCAGCCGGCCAGCAAAACCGCCAGAATCGTCAGTCCCATCGTGCGATCGTGCAGCGGAGTGGCCCATTGCAGGCTTCGCCAGTGGCCTTGCACGACGCCCTCGATGTCGAAGATCCAGACCAAAAGGCCGCCGGAGAGCCACATCAGCTCGCCGAGGCTCCCCTCAATTTCACCGGAGCGAATCAGGATGAGCGGACCGACGAGCGCCAGGCATCCCGCCAGGGTCGAAAGGCTGGATAGCAACTGGTACGGCGGCCATGTGAGCCGCCCTCGGTGAATGAGCAGCACCGCCCCCCAGAGGAGCGCAGCGCCCACCAGGAGGGCATTGGCGATCGCGTGATTGGTTTGCGTCGTGGCGCGAGTAGACGGAGGCATGGCGCGTTTGATTCTCAGGTGTCGCGGTGGCAGGCGGCCAGCAACAGGGGTCGATACGCCTTCGCGGGAAATCAACGAGCGTTCGTGGGCGCACTCGCACGATGCGGCTCTACCACGCTTTGCTTCGGCCGGGCGCACCACGACCGATGAGCCGAACGTGCGGGTGGTGCGTCATTTCTTCCCGTCCAGACGGCGCATCCGATCCAATCAGTGCGACGCGGCGACCATCGCGACCGGAGTGCGCCGAAGGGGATGAGGATTCACGCTCGACCAGCTCGGCGTGAACCAGCGGCGCTTCCGAGATCACGTCTTCCCGCGACGGATTCAGGACGACCTGTTCGCCCTCTTCCAGGCCTTCGGTCACCTGGGCCAGCTCGCGGGTCACCTGACCCACCCGGATCTCCCGTCGCTCGAGACCGTCGTCGTGGACGATGAAGCAGACGTCGTGGCCGTTTTCCATCCAGATCGCTTCCGAAGGAACCGTCAGCACGTTGTCGAGGCGCGGCATCGCTAGCTCGACCTCGGCCGTCATTCCGGGCTTCAGACCATTCGGAACCTGCTCGAGCTTGACGATCCCCTCGAAATACCTCACATCCGATCGCCAGTTGAATAGCGACATGGGAGCAACCGCGGTGACGTGACCCTCCATCAAGCGATTGTCGAGCCCCTCGACCTGGACCTTGGCGCGCATGGACGGGGCGACCTGGTCGACGATCGATTCGTGGAGCATCGCGACAACCTCCATCTCGTGAAGGTCGGGCAGGTAGAACAGCGGCTGCCGCTGTCGCACCGGCACGCCCGGCTCGATGAAGATCTGGCGGTCGCTGTTGTTTGCGTAGATGACAAAGCCATCGTGGGGAGCGCGGATCGTGCAGTGGGCCACTTGCTCCTCGAGCAAGGCGAGCCGATCGCGCTGGCGCCGCAGCCGCATGTGTTGATAGTTCAACACGGTCTCGGCTGCCCGTAGGCGCCGGCCAGCACTTTCGAGGTTTTGGGGGCGGTGTACTTCTTGAACAGGGCATACGCCGAGGTTTGCTGGGTCAGCGATAGTGCCACCTGCGATTGCTTGTACTCTTCCGCCGTGACCATCGCCGCGGGTATGTAGCCCTTCTCCCTCATGCGGCGACACCAGGCGACGCGGTCGTTCATGCGCTCGAGGTCAGAACGCGCCAGCAGGATCTTGCCCTCGAAGTCCTCGATCGTCTCGTGAACGGTCCCTTCCTCGAATTCGCGGACGCCGAGCTTCGCGATCTCGACATCCAGCTCGGCCTGAAGATTGTCGGCCGCTGCACGCTCGACGGAGATCTTCTGCACGCGAAGCATCTCTTCGTATTCCGACGAATCGAGAACCGCCAGCACGTCGCCGTGCTTCACAACCGATCCCTCGGGTATCACGCTCAGCAGGATGGAAGCCCCGCCCGAGGCAAGCCGCTGACCGCGGACGCCGATTGCAATGTTTTCGAGCTCGCACTCGATGACCGTTCGCTTCGAGCTCTCGACCCGGCCGCTGGCCGTCACCGTGGGGAACAAGTCGGCTCGCCGAACACCGGTGGTGAGGTAACGCTCCGCGCTTTGATTTGCGCCGCCCACTTCATCCATACCGCCGCCGCGCCCGCAAGCAGCGTGGTGGCGCACAGGAACGCGGTGAGCACTCGCAATGGCCGACGGAACCGGGCCTTCACTGACTGTCGCATTGATTTAATGTCCCTGTCATGTCTCGCGGCGGTTGTGAAGCTGACCGGCTTGCGGCACACCCGCACGTCGGTTCCGAACCGAGTCGCATTGCCTAAAGCGCGACTCGAGCATGGCGGCAAGCGATACCGGCACGCTCATCGGAACCACTCAAGAATCTCTCGGGCAACGACCTCGTCCGAACAGGCGGGAATCCCTCGAGGACGATGCGTTCGACACCGGCGGCCGAACTTCCCCAAGGAACATGATCACGTCATCTGACCGGTGGCCGTCATGACACAAGCCGGTGCCGGTGTTCCGAATCGTGATCGGGGCGACTCTCCTCTGCGATCCCGACCGTCTACTTGGAACTTATTACTTTTCCAAGCAATTGCGGTCTGGAATCCCGTCAGCGGGCAAATGCAAGAACGCAAAGCACGGGTGCTACGTCAGTTACGGCAAAACGCTCAGATCACAGCCTCGTCGACTTGCAACCCGTCTTCTCCCACGATCTTTGTTCGAGCGCCACCAATCGCTTTGCGCCATGCAGATCACGCTCGAGACCAGCCGACTGTAAAACATTAATTTTACATCTGCAAGACCAAAGGACTCCGTGGCTTTCGAGGGGGGCGAATCTCGCCCCGAATTCTCCTATTCTAGACGCTGGGTCCACCAACTGGAAACAACTTGCTCCTCACTCGTTACGAAGCGGCGACCGGGGAGGTTCGCCATGGCCGAGTGTGATTGCTCTCAATCAATCTCGCGACGCGGCGACAGTGTCGGAAGCGGCCGGTAGGCTGGCCTCGAGCTCGTCGAAGTTGACGAGGGGCTCAGCATGGGTGGGTGAATTCGGAGGGTTCAGCGCGATCAACTCACCTTCCTCGAGGCCGGACGTGACTTCCACGAGATTCGTCGTCTCTTCGCCAGTGCGGACTTCGCGGCGCTCGAGCGTTTCGGCGTTAGCGACGAAGCAGATTTTCTTCCCGCCGTCCGATCGCAGCGCCTGGCAAGGAACTGCCAGCACGTTATTGCGACGCCGCAACGCGATGTCGACGAGGCTCGTCATGCCGGGTTTGAGCTCTGGGTTGACGCTGTCGAGTTTGACGAGCGCCATGAAGTATCGGACGTCAGCGGCCTGCGCCGGCCGCCCCCGCCGCCCCCGCCGCCTTGCATCGGAATCTGCGGCTGAATCGGAATCTGGCTGATCGACACCACCTTGCCCTCGAGCACGAGGTCGGGGATGGCCTCGAATTGGACCCTGGAGCGAAAACCGGGCTTGACCCGATCGACGACCGATTCGTTGAGGGCCACCTGCACTTCCATTTCCGACAGGTCTGGCAGATAGAAGAGCTCTTGCCGCTGGCGCAACGGCATGCCTTCCTCGATCACCGTCATGCGATTGGACGCATAGAAAAGAACGCCGTCGTGGGGCGCTTTGATCGTGCAGCGATCGACCTGTGCCTTGAGCGTATTCAACCGGTCAACTTGCCGCTGTAAACGCAGCTTTTCGTTGCTGAGATTGGTGGCGGCGGCCTGGACCTGCTTTTGCAGGGTTTTCTCGGTTTTCGGCTCCGTGAATCGCTGAAACAAGTCGCGCGACATGAGCTGACGCTCGAGAGAAAAGCCCAGTTGCGAGACCGTGTGCTGCTCGGAGACGATCTGGGCGACGGAGCTGTATCCCTTCTCTTTCATCCGCTTGGTCCAGCTCAGGTGTTCCATCGCGCGCGACAGGTCGGACCGTGCCAGCGCAATCGAGCCCTCCATGCCCTTGACCGTCTCCTCGACGGTCCCGTCCTTGAATTCGCTGACCGCCAGGAGCGCGATTTCATAGTCGAGCTGCGCTTGCAGGTGGCTGGCCTTGGCCTGCTCCACGGTGATCACTTGCTGGCGATACATTTCTTCAAAACTAGAGGCGTCGAGCGTGGCCAGCACATCGCCTCGCTTGACCGGAGTGCCCTCCGGCAGCAGGGAGAGGAGGGTCGACGACCCGCCGCCGGAAAGGTTTTCGATTTCGCAGCGAACGATGGTGCGCTTGGAGCTCTCGACGCGGCCAGGGGCATTCAGGATTGGAAGTAAATCCGTGCGGCTGACGGGACTGAAGATGTAGTGCTCGCGCAGTGGCCGGCGATCGCCCCACGGCCAAGTTTCAAGGTGATAACTTACTAGTGCCCAAGAGGATAGAGCGACAAACGGAATAAGTGCCCACATTCCTCCGAACGGCCAGATCCGTCGCAACCAACTGGTCAATGCAGCCTCCTCGCCCGGCATCGAACAAGGATTTGGAATTTAAGAGAGAGGTCCTGGCCGGCCTGGTGAAGCCGGCTCGTCCCGATCGACGACGACTCGCACGATCTCCCCATAGCTATAGAGCGTCGACCGGACCGGCCTGGGCCGTAAGAAAAACCGGCCGCCAGCGCCGGGCCTGTTCTCCCGCGGGGTAACACGCTAACCCGGGCCCGGCCCGCCGCCTCCGCGCAGGCGACTACAGCCATAGCGCCGGCTCGGGTAGGATGGTCGTGCGCGGGAAGCGCGGAAGACGCATTCTCAGGGCGCGCTTGCTCGAATGCAACCGGCAGCGGCGCTGGAGACGAAGGGCCGATAAATCCCCGTGTGACGCCGATTTCCATTGGCAAGCTCACGGCCGAGTTGGCGACGAGGCAGCCATCTTATCTGAACATCCAATCCGGAAGACATCCATGACAAGACGCATCGCGGTCGGCCTGGTCCTTTTCCTCGGCCTTCAGGGTGCTGTCTCCGCAGGCGAGGCAAAGCTGGTGCGCTATCCCGACTTTCACGACGGCAAGATTGCCTTTGCCTACCTGGGTGACATCTGGACCGCCGACGAGAACGGAAAAAACATCGAGCGTCTCACCGTGCACACCGCGCGCGACGTGCATCCGCGGTTCTCTCCCGACGGCCGCTCGATCGCATTCTCATCCGACCGCGAAGGGAACATGGATGTTTACGTGATTCCCACGAATGGCGGCGCCGCCAAGCGGCTGACGATCCACTCGGCCGACGACACGGTGCTGGACTGGACGCCCGACGGCAAGGGTGTGTTGTTTGCCAGCCAGCGCGGTGAAGACTTCATGGGCAAGCTTTACGTTGCCTCGATCGACGGCGGCCTGCCAAGAAATGCGGGCCCCGATATGGGCGTGGCGGGCAGCTACTCGCCCGACGGGACCAAGCTGGCGGTCAACCGCAAGCGCAGTCGTACTGGCGTAAGTACTACCGCGGCGCTTATCAGAGCGACGTGACCGTGATGGACCTGGCTGCGAAGACCTTTACCGACGTCACCAAGTTTGACGGCATGGATTCCTGGCCGCTCTGGAGCAAGGACGGGTACATCTATTTCGTAAGTGATCGCGAAGGCAAGGGACAGACCAACATCTGGCGCGTCCGCGAAACCGGCGGCGACGCCGAGCAGGTCACGCACTTCACGAGCGGCGACGTCCGGTTTCCCGGGATGAGCGGCGATGGCAAGATCATCGTATTCGAGCACGATTTCGGGATCTGGAAGCTCGATATCGCCAGCCGCGAGGTCAAGCCGATACCGCTGGAGATCGTCGCCGAAACGCAGCAGACGCTCACCGAATTCCGAGACTTCAATTCCACGGTCGACGACTACGACGCGGCGCCGGACGGCAAGCAGATCGTTCTGTCGGTGCACGGAGAGCTGTTCACCGCGCCGACCGACGAGGGAGAGCTGCACCAGTTGACCGATGGTGCAGCGCGCGATCGCGAAGTCGCAGTATTCGCCGGACGGGAAATGGATCGCGTTTCTCTCTGACCAGAGTGGGCGCGAGGAGATCCACGTCGTCGCCTCCGACGGTGCCGGCGCGGCCAGGAAGGTGACCGATCTGGACACGCTCAAGAGCTCGTTCATCTGGTCGCCCGACAGCAAGTCGATCGCGTTTGTCACCTCTGACCGCAAGCTTTTCACGATCGGCGTCGACGGCAAGAACTTGAAGGAGCTGGCTGCCTCGAGCTACGGCGGTCTCGCGGGCCCGGTGTGGTCGCCGGATGGCAAGCTGATCGCTTATTCCAAGACGGACGTGTCGCGCGAGCGACGTCTATCTGATCCCGAGCCAGGGGGGCAAGGAAACGAAGATCACGTTCGATTCGGCCGATGAAGGCAATCCCCGTTTCTCTGCCGACGGCACCAAGGTGTACTTCGTGCGCCGCGAGGCGGAAACAAGCGGCGAAGGGCGTCTGTCTTCATCGCAAATCTTCTGCGTGCCGCTCGAGAAGCTCACCAAGGATCCCGACGACGCCGACCAGCGGGCTGACGGCTCGTCGTCGGATCCCGGGCAGGAGATGCGGCGAGCGAACTTCGGCGCGCGGTTAGTCCCAAGACACCCAATATCGACTGGGCCGGTCTCAAGCGGCGCACGCGGCAGGTGACGCGGGGCGGCTCGGTCTTCGGTTACATCCCCGCCAACGACGGCAGGACTTTGATCTTCGCCGGCTCGGAAGGCGGGGGAGGCGCACCGGGCGGGCCCGGTGGTCTCGCCGGTCGAGGTGGCGGCGGAGGAACGCCCTCGATCTACACGATCCAGGATAACGGCAAGCGGATGACCCGGATTGCCACGGGCACCCCCAGGACGCCCACCGCCGATGAGCCGGATCGTCCCCGCGGCTTTCGCGGCGGTTTCCGGGGCGGCATCTCGGGCCTGCGGCTCACCAAGGACGGTCGAACGCTCTTCTTCCAGGAGGGTGAGTCGGTCTTCAGCACGCCCGTCGGCGGCGGTGGCGGCGGTGGTGGTGGCGGCGGGTTTGCGGGAATGGCGGCCATGGGCGGCGGCGGGCGGCGCGGGTCCGGCGACGCCGCGTCCCCATCAGGGCCTGGCGGCGGCGGTGGTGGTGGTGGTGCAAGGCGGCGGATCGCGTTCAACGTGACGGTCCGGATCGACAAGACCAAGGAATGGGACGAGATGTTCGACGACGCCTGGCGCTCCATGAAGTACCGGTTTTACGACCCCAAGCTCCACGGCACGGACTGGGATGCGATGCGTGCCAAGTACAAACCGCTGGTGGCCTTTGTCGCCGACCGGCATGAGCTGATGAACGTTCTCAACGAGATGATCGGCGAGCTGAACGCATCGCACACCGGCGCCTCGGCCGGTCGCGACCGCACCGCGGGTGCGCCTGGGGTCGCCGGCGTCATCACCCGCCACCTCGGCCTGGACCTGAAGGCCGATGAGAAGAGCGGCCGCTACATGGTTGCGCACGTCTACGACGACGGTCCCGCCGACAAGGACTGGATCAAAGTCGAGAAGGGTAACTACCTGATCGCGATCGACGGCAAGGAGGTCAAGGCCGGCGATGATTATGATGCCTTCCTGGGGCGCCGGCTCAACCGCAAGGTCCAGCTCACGCTCAACAATAAACCGAAGGCCGAGGGGGCCTGGTCCGTGAAATTCGAGCCCATCCCTTCGATGGCCTTCGGCAACCTGCGGTACGATCGCTGGGTGAAGGAACGGCGCGAGCTCGTGGACAAGCTCTCCGGCAACCGGGTCGGCTACCTGCACATCAAGGGGATGGATCAGCCCTCGCTGGCGAAGTTCAAGAAAGAGCTTGCCGAGTTTCGCCACAAGGAAGGGCTGGTCATTGACGAGCGCTGGAACGGCGGCGGCAACATCGAGCAGGAGCTGCTGGCGATCCTGGTTCAGCGGCCGTATGAGGTCTGGCAGCCCCGCGGCGTCGAGCCGACCGAGCGACCCTTCACCGGCTACTTTGGCCCGAAGGTCGTGCTTCAAAACTGGCGGAGCGCGTCCAACGCCGAGATGTTTCCGGCCGGCTTCCGCGCCCTGGGCCTGGGCAAGGTGATCGGCACGCCCACGATGGGCGCAGTGATCGGCACGGGCAGCTATTCCCTGATCGATGGCTCATCGATCCGCACGCCGGGTGTCGGCGTGTTCCTCGCCGACACGGCCCGCACGAACATGGAAAACCACGCGGTCCAGCCGGACGTCTTCGTCGAAAACAGCCCCGAGGACAACCTCGCCGGCCGCGACCGCCAGCTCGAGGTGGCCGTCGGCGAGGTCATGAAAGAGCTGAAGCCGAGCGAGTCGGTCGCCAAGAGCGGCAAGGAGTGATCCGCGGCCGCGACCGCGGATGGAGCTGAACGCGCAGAGCACGCGCCGTAGGGCGGCAATCTGTAACGTGATCGCCAGCCCACCGGTGCGCGCAGGCTAATCCGTTTTCGTGTTCATGCGCTTTGTCGTGAATTAACTTTGCTCAAGTGCGATCCGCGCATGGAGAAATGCCTGGCGTGCTACGCCCGGATTCGCAAGCGGCCAGAGACCGGGCTCATGCCCGATTCCCGCGAAAATCGTATTCGTCCGCGAACATTCGCGCCGGTTCGTGCGTCTCTCGTACTGCATGAGCCGGCCTGAGGCTGGACGTGCCCGAGACCTGCACCCGACCGCGGGAGCGTACACACACTCGGAAGTGCCGGCCCTCGGGTCGGTCGTAGGTTCGAATCCTACACGTACCTTCTCCGTTTGAGCCTGCCCCGCGGTGGGCCGGGCGGGGAAGGAATCACGCTCCTGGAACTTGTGCGGGCTTTCGTTTTCTTGCAAACCACTTCGTATTCATGTCCGCAGGCACCGGGGAGGCGATCCATGGCAGAGCTGCTGAACGAGGGAGCCGTCCTCCACGTCCGCTTCGACGGGCAGAGCCTCGACTTCTCTCTCGATGACCTCGACGTCGGGCCCGGCTCGGCCGACGCCCACATCAAGCGCGCCTTGGCCCGGCACCTCGAGGTTCCGGAGGGGAAGCTGCGCGACTACGTCGTCGACCGGCACCAGACCGGCAACTTGACCGTCCGGCCCGAGGCTGTGTTCGGGTGATCTGATATTCAAGCGACCAACCCGTACCCAACAGCTCGAGCGTACAAACACAACCCTGACTAAGGGAGAGGTTGCAGGTTCGAATCCTGCCAGCCCGAATGCCAAAGAACCGGGCTGTAGCTCAACGGCAGAGCGCTCAGTTGAACCGCTCTTGCGACTTGTACGGGTCGGAATCACGATCCCATGAGTCTGTCCTCTTCGGAGGCCGGGGGCACGATCGCCGCCGCCCATGACTTGTGCGCAAGAATCGGACGATTTGGAGCGAGGAGGGCAACGTCATGGTAACTCACGAACACGACCTGCGACTGGAGATTCTGAACACGCTGCTGACCACGCCGCACCGCGAGCTGGAACAGATCTGGCCGGTGCATCGCAAGCTGGCCGAACAGGACCCGCGGTTCTACGTCCGGCTGGCGGCCTGGTACCACGATCACGGCGACGTGCGCGACCACAAGGAGATGTTCATCATCACGCTCGTGCTCTGAGCGCCTTCCCGGGCCACCGCGACGTCGGCCTGGCGCTGCTGCGCGGCTTGCCGCCGTACCAGGTGATCCGCGTCCTCGACTTCATCCACGGCCGCAAGGCGACGCGGAAGGTCCGCGCCGAGCGCGCCGTGCCGTCACGATGCCGCGCAAGGCGGCCGTGGCCAGGGACGCCGGGGCACCCGCAAGGTCGGCCACGATCGTCGAGGAGTTCGGCCTGTTCCGCAACCCGCCGCGGCGCTGCGGACCGAGATCGCGCGCTACCTGCGCGAGCGCGAGGCGGACGCCGACTGGTTCGACAGCACGCGTGCTGGTCGCGCGGAAGGCGCTCAAGCGGCTGTACGCGCTGCTGCACGTCGCGCCGGGCGAGCGGGCCCAGAAGATCCTCTTCGACGAGGATCCGCCCGCCGACAGCCGGCTGTTCGCACTCAAGGAGCTGGCCAAGGCCGAGAGCCCGGCCGACCAGGCCCGCGCGATCGTCGAGCACGCGATCCCGTACCGGGTCGCGGCGACGGTCGTCAAGCAGATGACGCCGACGGTCCTCCTGGCCCTGATCGAGCGGATGAGCCCGCAGGAGCTGATCAACAACCTCGGCTGCGCTCGAGCGCAGGGGGCGTTCGACAACCCCGACCTCAAGGCCCTGATCGAGGCGAAGCTAGCCGAGGCCAGGACCGCCGGGCGGGTCAGCGCCTTCAAGGCGGAGGAGGCGGTCAAGGCGGCCGACCTGTTTCGGAGGACGTCACGCGCGTCGCTGGAGGAGGTCGCCGACGCGCAGGTCAAGGCCAAGGGCCGGATCAACCGGCCGACGGCCCTGCTGATCGACAAGTCGGGCTCGATGAACCTGGCGATCGAGCTGGGCAAGCGGATCGGCGCGATGATCTCGAGCGTGAGTGCCCAGGAGCTGTACGTCTACGCGTTCGACACGATCGCCTACCCGATCGAGTCGGCGGGCGCCGACCTCGCCGCCTGGGAGGCGGCGCTGGAGGGCATCACGGCGGGCGGCGGCACGTCGTGCGGCGTGGCCGTCGAGCTGTTGAGGCGCAAGAAGCAGTACGTCGAGCAGATCATCCTCGTCACCGACGAGGGAGAGAACACGGCGCCGCTCTTCGTCGAGACCCTGAAGAAGTACCGCGAGGAGGTCAAGGCCGACCCCAACGTCTGCTTCGTCCGGACGCCCGGCGGGCGGACCCAGCTCGAGGACCAGTGCCGGGCGGCGGGGATCATGGCGGATGCGTTCCAGTTCACGGGCGACTACTACGCGCTGCCGAACCTGGTGCCGCTGCTGCGCGGCCGTCGAAGCTGGAACTGCTCATGGAAATCCTGGAGTACCCGCTGCCGGCCCGCAAGCCGGCGTGAGCGTGGCTCCCCCGATCAACCGAGGCCCGCGCCCGATAACCGGAGCGTACAGACACCAGTTTTGTTAGCTGGTCCCCGGACAAGACCCTGTTTGACCCGGCTCTGAAAACCCGCGCGGGCGTCGGTTGTCGACCATTGCGGGAGGGTTTTTGGTCTTCTATGATTCAATCGCCGGGGGGCGCTGCCCGACTGCGAGAGCCTACAAACACGACGGCCCTAAGGTTGGTGCACTTCGGGGTTTTCCTCGAAGTTTTTTTGGGCGCACCATGCTCGCAAGAGCGGCCGTCATTCAATTGAACGCTCTTGTAACTCGCAGCGGCTCCCGGCGTTTTTCTCCATATCGAACGATACCGGTCTCCGGCCAGGTCTTCCGTGAGTCCAAAAAAGCGGCTGAACGAGACGCTGGATCGCTTGGCGGCGGCGGAATCGCGCGCGTTCGCGAGCGAGTTTCTGGCACCGATCTTGCGCGGGGGTGTGGTAGAGGTCCGGATCGCCGGGGTCGTGTGCCGGTTCAATGCCAGCCCTGGCGACTTTGAAGGCTGGGGCGTGTTCCGGCCGGCGTCCGCGTCGCGGGCCGAGCTGGTCCGGCCGGCACGGCTGGCGGAACGGGGGCAATATCTGGATTTACTCCCGTTGCTTCGCTTGATCGTGTGCCTGCGCGAGGGAAACCGGTGGCTGGCGGCGCCGGCGCACCGGGGGGATGCGCGGTTTCGTATCGAGGGATTGGTTCCCGTTCGGCTGGTGGAGGATTCGCAGCTTTTCGATGTGGTTCACGCGAGGTTTGATGGATCGCAGTTCTGGTACGACGAGCCCGACCCGCGGCGCGACCCGGGGGTGGCGGCCTATCTGCGCGATGCGCTCGGCCGGATGGTCGCTCCCGATGCGTTGAGTCGACCCGGACTGACTGCCCAGGAGCGGGCGGCGTACGCGATCAACTACGAACCCCGGCTCCAGGCCGAGCTGGATGCGCGGCGCGATCGGGTCGAGGAACGGCTCAGCGCGGCCCTGGCCCACGCCGGCGCCGCGCTTCGCGAATACCAGGAGCGGGAGGACGTTTACCGCATCACGTATGAGGTCGAGGGCCGGCGGCACGTCTCGGTGGTCGATAAGCAGGATCTCTCGGTCCATGTTGCCGGAATCTGCCTGAGCGGTGAAGACCGCCGGTTCGACCTGCAGAGTCTGGTGGGGGTCGTTCGCGAGGCTGGTGAATTCGGTAACCTTGTGCGAGTCGGCGTCGAAAACGAGGGCTTGCCGGAGGCCGACTATTGGGACGTCACCCGCCCGCACCCTGACGACAATGGCGCGGGTTCAAGAAGAAGAATACTGGACCCTAGTCGGGGCTCGCCGGGGGCCGATCTGGTTTGCGCGGCGCGTCGATCACTGCCGCGGTGAGGCGACGAGTGTCCAGTTCGACCCTGCTCTGCCGTTGCGCCGCGAGGAGCGCCGCGGCGACGTGCTGGGTTTCTTCCATACTCATCCGGACGATCCGCCGCGTCCGAGTGCTCGCGACGTCCGGACGATGCGGGCCTGGTGTTCGTCGTTTGGCAAGCCGCTCCTCTGTGTGATCGCGAGCCCGCAAGGCCTGGCCGGATTTCGGTTCGACGACGATCGATCGGACGGTCTCGCACTGGCCCACGTCGAAGTGTTCCCGCGGGGCGTGGTGATTGGAGTCTCGTCCGATGACAGCTAAGTTTCTGCACGAGGAAATCTATCGCGGCCCGGGCCACATCGCCCGGATTGAGGCGATTCCGGTCACACTCTGTGGCGCGGGTGCCTTGGGCTCGCACCTGGCCGATAATCTGGCGCGCCAGGGCCTACGCCAGTGGCGGGTCATCGACAAGGATCGCGTCGAGGAGCACAACGTCGGCACGCAGCTCTACGGCGAGGCCGAGGTCGGCGCGTGGAAAGCCGAGGCGCTGCGATCCCGGTTGTTCCGCGCCGTCGGCGTCGAGATCGAAGCGGTCGCCAAGGAGCTGACGGATCGCAATTCCCGAAGCTTGCTGAAAGGGTCGGGCGTGGTGCTCGATACATTCGATAACTCCGCCGGGCGCCGATTGGTGCAAGAGCAGCTGCCGGGCCGAGGGTTTGCCGTGCCTTCACATCGGGTTGTTCGCCGACTATGCCGAGGTGATCTGGGACGAGGCTTATCGCGTGCCCAGCGACGTCGGTGCGGACGTGTGCGATTATCCGCTGGCACGCAACCTGGTGCTGCTGGCGGTCGCGCTCGCCTCGGAGGTGCTGGTGCGATACCTGATCGACGGCACGCGCAGTAACTGGTCGGTCACCCTGCGCGACTTCGCGATCCGGCCGCTGGAAACGGTGTAGACCCGGTGCGGGATTGTGAGTTCGAGCCGGGTTCAGAACGAAAACGCCCAGCGAACGACCGTGATGAATCCAATGACCACCAAGGCTAGCGCACCGAGAAGCACAGCGGCGATCGGCAGGATCATGCGCCAGGGTGTGATGAGCCGAGGGATGGCGATGGGAATCGAGGCGCAGACTCGGTTTCGCGTCTGTCGTCGAGAGCGCCAATCGCACCATGTTCTCGCAACAGCCTGATGTTCCGAGAGTTTGCCTTGAAGGCGACGTCGAAGAGATCGCCGAGCAACGGGATTGCTCCGACTGCGACGTCGATCAACACGTTGCCCATCATCCGGGTCGCCACCGTCCTGGGAACGTTGTAATGGCGAAGCGCTGACGAGCACGAGCCCCGCCTGGACGAGCCCGGTCAACACATCGCCGCCGACCGGCAACAGTCCGAACAGGGCATCGAGCCCCAGCGTGATGCGCGTGCCGGGGATCCGGAACGCTCGATCCATCAACCAGGCGACTCGCTCGAGGTTGGCGGCGAACGCGTCAGAGTGCGCACACGCGATCGGCTCTCGGTTTGAGGTCTCGCTCGTTCAAAGCGCGTCGCGCGGTCATTGGCAACCGTGATTGTTTCAAGGAACCTGCAACTTGCTCGTTTGGTCGATCAGTTTCCATAACAGGTAAACGAGCAAATCCGGTGCCCGCGGGAGCACTGGGCGACTCCCGGGCTGCCTCAGCCTTCGAGCCGCGCCCGCGCGTATTGAAGGCACGTTTCGAACGTGGTCGTCTTCGCGCCGCAACTGTTCGTCCTTCTTGAGCATGCTGATTCGCGGCAGTGGAGGCCTGGCCGCCTTGGCCTTCACCAGGCTGAGCATTTCCGCGAGGCGCCTGCCGGGAATGTTCTCGAGTGTCGCCCAGTACTTCTGCGTGAGACAGGGGATCTTCAGCGGGTTGCGCGTGATCATCTCGAGGTTGAGTCGGATCGCGGGCTGGAATCTGCGCAGGCTTGCGACGATGGCCGGGAGGTCGAGAAAACCCGTGCCCAGAGGCACCTCGGCCAGCAGAAAGCCGTCGGTATATTCCTCGACCCCCATGTCTTTGATATGCGTCGTGAACGCGTGGGGGGCGAGCAGTTCGACAGTCTGCTCAGGCGTTTCCAGCAGCGCGACGTTGTTGCCGGTGTCGAGGCAAACGCCGATCCAGGGACTGCCCTGTCCCTTGATGAGCTCCAGGAGCTCGGCCGCCTGCAGGTCCTTGTGGTTTTCGACGGCCATGCGGATCTCGTGCCGTTCAACGAGCGGCCGTGCGCTCGCCAAGGCTTGCTTGCCCTGCTCGAGGAAGCGACGAAATGCCTGGGCGTCATTGAAGACCTCGTAACGGCGCCCGCTCATGAGCACCGTGCGAAACACCTTCACGCCGCAGCGCTTGGCAGTCCGAATTTCAGCGTCGAAGCGCGTCAGGTCGGCCTCGCTGCGCGGGAGCGCGATCGAGCCCTCGACAAAGAGCCGGCGTTGCTGGGCAAGCTCCCGAAGCTGGTCGGCATAGGCGTCATCGCGCACTCCCAGGCTGGTCTGCACGCCGCCGGCTCCTACAGATCGGCAATGGTCGAGGAACGTGAGCGGATCGTCGAGGCGGTGATCCTTGTCGGAAGAGCGCCGGATTGAATAGGAATGGATCACGACGCCCATCTGGCGCGCGGCGTGCCATCCGTTTGTTCCGCGCGGACGAACGGCGCGAACAGGCCTGCGGCCCCCGCGGCGAGTATACTCCGGCGTGTGCGTGGCATCGGATCACTCCAGGCTCAGGGCTTTGAATTCTTGGTTCCACGGTGACCGATACGGTCTCACCAGCATGGCGGCGGCCTCGTCGTCTCCGATGATCGCTTCCCGAGCCGCATCCCAGCGAATCTGCCGGCGCAGGCGCAAGGAGATGTTGGCGAGGTGACAGACTGTCGCGACCCGATGCGCACTTTCCAGGTCGGCGATCGGCTGCTGGCGCGACTTCACACAATCGATGAAGTTGCGTACGTGGCGCTTGAGCTGCTCCTGGGCGCTGCCAGACTTGTCGTCGATCGACTCGGTCCACGACTCGATCGGCCCGGTTTGCGCGACGCGTTTCGGTCCGCCGATCGGATGCGCGCCTGTGTACTGGGGGATGGCATTTTCGGGAGCGATCTTCCGATCACCGCTCAGCAGAAAGCCGGCGCGGCTGATCGAAAGGCTTCCCTTGGTCCCGCAAAACTCCAGCCCGGCCTGCGACTGGCCGGTGCAGGCCTCGCGATGGGACCACTGAGCCGTGAATCCCGGGTATTCGATCAGCGTATCCTGGGTGTCGGGGGTCTCGCCGTTATCCTCGAGGCAGAGGCGGCCCCCCAGGCTGGTGACCGTGGAGGGACCGGGAACGTCCAGAAACCAGTGCAAGATGTCGAGCGAGTGGGCGGCCAGGTTGGTCATCTGGCCGCCGGAATAATCCCAGAACCAGCGGAAGTGATAGATCGCTCGATTCGGGTTGTACGGGCGCTTGGGGGCGGGGCCAAGCCACATTTCCCAGTCGAGGTCGGCCGGTGGGTCGCAGTCAGCGGGCCGTCCGAAGCCCGGCATGACATTGCGGAAACTGCCCATCCGCACCGACGCGACTTTTCCGAGTCGTCCCTGACGGATGAGATCCCGTGCGCGCGATAGTGTGGTCCGGAGCGCTGCTGGGTTCCAACCTGCACCACGCTCTTGTGCCGGCGGGCCGCCTCGAGCATCCAGCGGCCCTCGCGGACGAAGAGCGTCAGCGGCTTCTCCACATAGACGTCCTTGCCCGCGGCGCAGGCCAGCATCATCTGCAATGCGTGCCAGTGGTCCGGGGTGGAGATCACGATGGCCTGGACGTTCTTGTCCTCGAGCATCCGTCGGAAATCGCCATAGCCCTTGGCCGGGCTGCCCAGCAGCGAGAGCGCTTCGTCGCGACGGCCGCGATGTGCCTCGGCGACCGCAACGAGATCCGCATCCTTCTCCGCCTGGAAATCGAGGACGTGGCGCTTGCCGATCAGACCGTAGCCGATGAAACCGATGCCCACGCGCTCGTTCGGCGCCGTGCACGCGCCGCCAGCCTGGCGGCGGAAAGCGCGGCCGCGCCTGCGCGAAGGAACGAACGCCTGGGCAGCCTCGCGTGGCTCGCGACGGAGGACGAGTGTCTCATGACGAGCTCCAAAAAAGCTCGAGCAACCGTGCCGGCTCAAAAGCGGCAGTGCCGCAGCGTGACGGCCCGCCCGCGCACAGCGCCGGGCGGTGCTCGCCGGCTCTGGAACGGCCGCCTTCCTCGCATCGTACCCGCCGGCGACGGCCAGTTCCTCAGGGTTCCGGCCGAAAACTCGACGCAGGCGGCACGGCCGAGTATCCTTGTGGGATCCGACGCCCAAGCGGTCGGCACTTCGAGGGATGCGCCTTCATGATTCGAATGGTATCGGTACTCAGGCCTGTGATCGTGGCCCTCGCGCTGCTTACTTCCAGCGGCCACGCCAAGAGCGAACCGCCGCTCCGCCGGAATGGGAGTACAAGGTGGTCTCTTTCGGAAAGGATGAGAAGGAAAGCACCGAGAAGCTGAATCGCCTGGCCGCGGAGGGCTGGCAGTACGTGGGGTTGCTTGGCGATGCATCCGTCGCATTTCGGCGGCGCCTCGCCGAGAGGGCAAGCACCACCGAGATTCGCCGCCTCGAAAGCCACACGGGAAACGTGACCATCGCGGCCTTCGCGCCCGACGGCAAGACGCTCGTCTCCGCGAGCGAAGATGGCACGGCGCTCCTCTGGACCTGGCGGACCGGCGATATCCTGAAGACGCTTCAAGGTCATACCGGCGGAGTCATCCACGCGACTTTCTCGCCCGACGGCAAGGTCGTTGCGACTTCAAGTCGCGACAAGACGGTGACCCTGTGGGATGCCGCCACTGGTGAGAAAGGCAGAGTGCTGGACGATCACGGCGCCGAAGTAGACGCGGCCGTGTTTTCGCCGGACGGCAAGACGCTGGCGACCGCCTCTCATGATCAATTGGTGATCGTGCGGGAGCGAAGCGGCGAGCCGCGGCAGCGCCTTGAAGGTCACAAGCAGGCCGTCGTTGCCGTCGCGTTCTCGCCGGACGGCAAGACGCTTTATAGCAGCGGGGGCGACTGGAATGACACCGAGACCGCGGGCGAGGTGAAAGCCTGGGATCTGGCGACCGGGAAAGAGGCATGGTCGGCCGCGGGAGAGTTTGGCGGTATCTGGGGCGTTGCCGTTGCCCCGGACGGCAAGACACTCGCCGGCGCCTGCCTCGACGGCAGCATTCGCGTGTGGGACGCGGCTACGGGCAAGGAGCTATCGCTGCTGAAGGGACATACCGACCGCGCGGTCTGGGTGGCGTTCTCACCCAGCGGCCGCACTCTGGCCTCGTTCAGCTCCGATCGGACAGTTCGACTTTGGGACCCGGCGTCGGGCCAGACAAGAGCCATCTTGAGCGGCCACACCGACGGTGTCCAGGCGGGTCATTTTCTCCCGACGGACGCTTCCTGGCGAGCGGCGGCAACGATCGAGTCGTTCGAATATGGCAGCTCCCTGCGGAGTATTGAACGATGATCACAACCGTAATAAAGACGTGGTGACGGTGGCGTCCCGCACACGACTGGCGCCGGCGCGGTGGCGGTCATCACCGAGCCCGCTGCATTCATCGGGACCCAAAGGAGAATCCTCCATGCGCACCAAGAACAGCCTGCACGTGCTGTGTGTCTGCGTGGGCATGCTGTTGGTGCTGTTGCCGGCAGGCCTGCCGTCCGTGTCAGGGTCGCAGCCGGCCGGAGATGAAGAATGGGAATTCAAAGCGGCGCACTTCGGAGGTGAGGAACAAGAAAACGCGAGGATGCTCGCTGCGCTCGCGACCGAACACTGGGAGTATGTGGGTCCGCTCGGCAACAACCTGGCCGCCTTCAAACGCAAGCTAAACCTCGAATTCAACCTGGTTCGCCGCATCGAATGGCCGGGCAATCATATCTTTCACACCGCAATCTCGCCGGATGGCAAGCTCTACCTGGGCGGGGGCGACACGGGAACCTTCGCATCTGGGACGCCGCCACCGGCAACCAGGTGCTGGAGCTGCCGGTGATCGTGGGGCTGTTCACGCCGGACGGCAAACGGCTGCTGGGTCACAAGGGTGAGAAGAGCGTCACGCTGTTTGAGTTGCCCGGCGGCCAGGAGGTGCGCGTGTGGGAAACGAGTGCGGCCATCACGAGCATGGCGCTGTCGCCCCAGGGACAGCGCGTGGTCACTTGCCACGCGGACCACGTGCTGCGAGTGTGGGATTACGAGACCAGCAAGCAGCTCTGGAAGCTCGAGGGGCACGCCGAGCCCGCGGTCGCCGTGTTCTCGCCCGACGGTAAGGAGATCCTTTCCGCGAGCAAGGACAAGACGATCCGGCTGTGGAGTGCCGAGACCGGCAAGCTGCTGCGCACGTTCGAGGATTTCAAGGACGTCGACTCCGATCGAGGGGCACGATCTGATCGTCCAGGCATTCTTTCTGCCGGGCGGAGAGCAGATCGTCGGGATCGGTCTGGGGAACGGACAAGACCCTCCTGGTGCTGGACAAGTCGACCGGCAAGGTCGACCGCAAGCTCGACCTGGGTGCGGACAATCACAAGGAGCTCGCCATCAGTCCCGATGGCCGCTGGCTGCTCACGGGACACGAAGACCGCACCGTCCGCCTGCGCGACCTCACCACGGGCAAGGAAGTTCAACGCGTCGAGCTCGCGGGTGTGAGCGTTCCGCGGGCACTCAATTTCTCGAACGACGGTCGTTTCGCGGTGTCGGGCAGCTTTCGAGGCTGGGTGTATCTCTGGCAATTGCAGAAATGAGCGGCCGCTAATCCAGTCCGCTCGTTCGTTGCGCTCGCTCCCCTCGCCATGACCGCGCGGTGCCTGCGCCAGCGTGCGCAGGCGGACCCGGTCCCGAGATCCCGCACCAAAAATCGAGAAGTTCGATCGGGCACGCGCCCAGGACAGAGGCGAACGGCGCCTAGGCCCATAGGTGGCGCTCCGGCCACGACGGCTCACCGTGGCGGCGGGTGTGATTAGTCGTGGGATTTGCCGCCTCCGACGGCGATGGTGCGCTCGCATCGAGTCTCGTGCGCCATTCACGCTACTTACAACAGGGAGTTAGCTGATGTCATCATTGCGTTTGCGGTCGTTGATCGAACTTGGCTCGGCGCCCGTGCGTCGGGCGCGGGCCCGAGGCCAGGGCCGGCCGGCGTGGCGGTTTGCGCCGCGGGTGATGCCGCTGGAGGTGCGCACACTCTTGAGTACGCTCACCGTCACGAGCGACGCCGACAGCGGGCCTGGCTCGCTGCGCGGCGCAATCGCGCTGGCCAGTTCCGGCGACACGATCAAGTTTGCCGGGAGCGCGTACGGCACGATCACGCTCACGAGCGGGCCGCTGGTCGTCCAGGGCATCGACCTGACGATCCAGGGACCGGGCTCAAACAAGCTGACGATCAGCGGCAATGACGCGTATACGGTCTTCGAGCTCGGCATCCTGCCGCCGAGCTTCTCCACCCCCAACAATGTGACGATCTCAGGGGTGACGATCGCCGATGGCAACGCAGTCAACAACGACGACGGTGGCTCCGGCGGCGCGATTGCAGAAGCCGTCAACCTGACGCTCACCGCCAGCGTGCTGCGGGGCAACGTCGCGCCCGGCGGCTCTGGTGGAGCGATCTACAACGGCGGTGGTCAATCCGGTCTCAGCATCACCGCCCAGAATGATCTCTTTGACGCGAATACGGCGGGCTCGGCCTCCGATCCCAATTTCAGCGTTCTGGGCGGCGCGATCGACGCCGCCGCCGCGTCGATCACCACCGTGAGCGCATGCACATTCCTCGATAACCAGGCCATCGGCCAGGCGCCGCAGGGGGGAGCGATTCAGGCTAGCAACAATCCGCTCTTCTTCGATCCCAACAATGGAAGCCTCGCGGTCACCGGCAGCACGTTTCGCGGCAATGTGGCCAGTGGTAGTCTCTCGTCGTCCGGCGGCGCGATCTGGACCGACCCGCTCGTCGCGATCAGCATCGACTCGAGCCAGTTCCTCAATAACGTATCGGAAGCCGGCAGCCCCTTCCCCGGACCTGGCATCGCACAAGGGGGCGCGATCGACATCAATCCCGGCCTGTCTGGATTCCCGACGTTTGCCCCGACAACCGCGACCATCACGAACACGCTGTTCGCCGGCAACGTCACCATGGGGACCGGAACTTCAAGCACCGGTGCCCAGGGGGCGCGATCAACGCCGGCGGCTTCGGCGTCGGGGGAGAAGGAATCATCACGATCAGCGGCAGCACGTTCGTGGCCAATTCCCGCGCAGGGCGACAGCACCGACACCTTCAGTTTTGGAGGCCCGGCCAACGGTGGCGCGATCAGCGACATCGAAGATTTCCTGGCGATCACGTCGGACACGTTTTCCAGCAACGAGGCGGCCGCCGGCTCCAGCCTGCTCGGCGTTCAGGTCGCCTTCGGCGGCGCGATCAGCCTCTCGAGCGCCATCGGCTTTCCTGCGGGCACCACGTCGTCGATCTCAGACAGCCTGTTCACCGGCAACAAGGCCGTCGGCGGCATCGGCCCGAGCTTTGACAGCGCCGTCGCCGGAGGCGCGCTGTCGCTCGGCGAATCTCCGACGGTCGTCACCGACACCAGCTTCCTTGGAAACCAGGCCTTGGGCACCGCCGGGGGCTTTTCGATCGGCGGCGCGATCGAGAACGACAGCTCGGTGCTCACGATTCAGGGGGGGACGATCGCGGGCAACGTCGCAAGCGGCGGACAGGGCAGCGACTCTACCGGGACGACCGGCGGACCCGGCGGCTACGGGCAAGGGGGCGGAATCGCCGACTTTGCGCGGTCCTCAGTCACGCTCGAAGGCACCACAATCGTCGGCAACATGGCGGTGGGCGGCGCGGGTGGCAACGGAACCACACGAGGTGCCGGCGGCAACGGGGAGGGGGGCGGTATCTACGTCGATAGCTCGTCGACGCTGGTGATGACGGGGGGCTCCATCATCGGTAACCAGGCCAAGGGCGGCGCCCAGGGCGACGGTCAGGGTGGCGGCGTCTTCGTCTCGGGCTCGGCAGCGTTTTCCGACGTCCTGATCACGCTCAACGCGGCCGTCGGCGGAAAAGGCGGCGGCCAGGGAACCGGCGGCGGACTTTATATCTCCGCCGGAACCGTCACGCTGAGCAACAACACAAAGTCATCGCCAACATCGCCACAACTTCGAGCAACAACATCTACGGGCCCTACACCACAAGCTGAAGAGCGCCTGGCTCATTAGCGAAACTCAAAGAGCCGGGGTCATCGCGTCACGCAAATGGCCTCGGCTCGTTCTGTTCGCCTGACCCGGTGTCGTTCCGCAATTCGCCCGACCGGACACAACCGCGCGGCGCGGCAGCCGGCCGAGTGCCGTCAGGGGTCATGTTACTCGCGATCTCTGGTATAGGCGTAGGCCCAGAGGATGAGCAAACCTTGGAGCGGGAGTCGCAGCAGATGGAGCCAGGCAGGGAGAGGGAACTGATCCTGATGCAAGTAAACGTGGACGTTGGCCGGAAACACGGCGATCAATAGAGCGATCAGGCCCCAGGCGGCGATTTTCGACGTTCTCGGGAAGAGGAGCAGGACGCCCAGCGCGATCTCGATCACACCGCTCAGCAGGACGAGAGGTAAGTGCAGAGGAATATAAGGCGGCATGATCCTCAGGTAAAAATCGGGCCACGCGAAATGCGCGATGCCCGCGAGGATGAACAGGACGCCGAATATCCACTTGCCGAGAAGCTTTAACGTTTTCCAGCCCGTTCCCGTCATCAGGGTTTCCTCTGTTGTTGTCGGATCGTCTGTGTTCGGAGTTTCCAGTGTCGGTACGGCCAGATCGCCGGGCTGCCACCTCAGCGGAAATCTCTGGATACCTGGCCGAGATTGGGAAGCCGTTCCGTCAGATCCTCCATCCTGTCGACGATGAGATGGACGACGCTGTCCTGGCTTTGCAAGAGTCCCGTGACGATGAGTGCCCTGGCCTGGCTGGCGACGCGGCGGAACCGCCGCCACACCTCCGGCCGCACGATCAGATTGGTCGTACCGGTTTCGTCTTCCAGAGTCATGAAGGTGATTCCCTTGGCGGTGGCGGGCCGCTGTCGCAGAAGGACCAGGCCCGCGACTCGGATTCGCCGGCCGGATCTCAGGCTATCGAGGGCGGCCGCCGGCACCACTCGCTGCGCTTCCAGCGACTCGCGCAACGGAGACAGGGGATGCCCCCGCAGCGAAAGTCCCTGGGCACGGTAGTCGTGGATGACTTCCTCCGCAAGGGAAAGCCCTGGCAAAAGCGGCGGCGGCTCGTCGGGTAGATCGGCGAGCAATGGCTCCGGCGATGCCACGGCCAGCGACATCCAGTAGGCCGGCCGGCGCGACAGGCTGAGCGAGCGAAATGCATCGGCTGATGCCAAACGCGACAGCACGGGCGTCGAGAATCGCGTGCGAGACACAAAGTCTCCATAGGAAGCGAACGGCCCGGCCTCGCGCGCACCAACGAGAGTCTCGCGCCGCGGCCTGGGAGAAGCCCTTGACCGTCGCCCAGCCCAGTCGCACGGCCAGCATGCCGTCGGTCTCTCGGCGCTCGAGTGTGCTATCGCAGTCGCTCTCATTGACGTCAACGGGGCGGACCTCGACGCCATGCCGGCGAGCGTCGGCGACCAGTTGAGCTGGTCCGTAGAAACCCATCGGCTGACTGTTGAGGAGCGCGGCCAGAAACGCCGCGGGATAATGGCATTTGATCCAGGCTGACACGTAGACCAGGAGGGCAAACGAGGCTGCATGCGACTCCGGGAATCCATACGATCCGAAGCCTTCAATCTGCCCGAACAGGTTGCGGGCGAATTCCTCCGAGTAGCCGTTGGCCAGCATGCCGTGGATCAGCTTTTGCTCGAACTGGTTGATGACGCCCGTACGCCGCCATGCGCCCATCGCGCGCCTGAGCTGGTCGGCCTCGCCGGGAGTGAAGCCCGCCGCGACCACCACGAGCTTCATCGCCTGTTCCTGAAACAGCGGCACGCCCAGGGTCTTTTTCAGCACGTCGCGCACGGCCTCACTGGGGTATTCCACGGCCTCCTTGCCGCACCGCCGCTTCAGGTAGGGGTGCACCATCTTCCCCTGGATGGGACCGGGGCGCACGATCGCCACCTCAACCACGAGATCGTAAAATTCTTTCGGTTTCAGCCGCGGCAGCATGCTCATCTGGCGCGAGATTCGATCTGAAACACGCCGACCGTGTCGGCCCGCTGAATCATCTCGATAGACCGCGGGGTCCTCGGCGGGGATGGTCGCCAGCGAATGCGATTGGCCGGTGTGTTTTTCAGAAGATCGAAGCTCTGCCGGATGGCCGAGAGCATTCCGAGCGCCAGGCAGTCCACCTTCAAGATCCCCAGCGCATCCAGGTCGTCCTTATCCCACTGCACCACGGTGCGTCCCGGCATGCTGGCATTCTCGATCGGGACCATCTCGCACAGTGGCAGTCGGTCAGAACCATGCCGCCGACATGCTGGGACAGATGGCGAGGAAACCCGAGGATCTCGCGGACGAGATGAATCAGTTGACGACCGAGCCGGCAGCCCGGCTCGAGGCCAGCCTCTGCCAGGCGAGTGCGAAACTCGTCGCCGGGATCGGAATGACCGATGAGCTTGGCCAGCGAGTCGACGCGGTCGAGCGATAAGCCCAGGGCCTTCCCGACATCCCGCACCGCGGAACGAGGCCGGTAGGTGATCAATTCCGCGGTCATTCCCGACCGCTCGCGACCGTACTTCTCGTAGACATACTGGATCACCTCTTCGCGTCGCTGATGCTCGAAATCGATGTCGATGTCCGGGGCTTCGGCGCGATCCTTGGAAATGAATCGCTCGAACAGGACATCGATCCGATCCGGATCGACGGCCGTGACACCCAGGCAATAACAGACGGCCGAGTTGGCCGCCGATCCGCGCCCTGGCAGAGGATCTCGCCGGCGCGGGCAAAGCGGACGAGATCCCACACCGTCAGGAAGTAGGCTGCGTAATTCAGCTCATCGATGATGGCCAGCTCGCGCTCGATGAGCTGGCTCACCTTGGTTGGCACTCCGGCCGGGTAACGCTCCTGGGCCCCCGCCCAGGCCAGCCGCGCAAGATACGACGAAGGGGTTTCCCCGGCCGGGCACAATTCCTCCGGATACTCGTAGCGCAACTCCTCGAGCGAGAAGGTGCACCTGTCCGCCACCTCGGCGGTTCGGGCGACGGCAGCGGGAACCGCGGCATAAAGCGGAACGATCTCCTCGAGAGTGCGCAGCCGCCGCTCCGCGTTGGGAAACCGCGCCTTTCCTAGCTCGGCAACGGTGGTCTTCAAACGAATGGCCGAGAGCACATCCTGAAGGTAGCGTCGACTGGCGTCGTGGTAATGGACATCCCCGGCGGCGATCAGCGGCACGCGCGCAGCCGAGGCGGCACGTTGCCACTCGTCGAGTCGCCGCGCATCGCAAAGCCCGCGATGCAGCTCGGCGACTGCGTAGGTTCGGTCGGGAAACACTTCTCGCCACCGCGATAGTTCCCAGGGAAGGTCGCCATCACGGGGGGGCAAGACGCCAGCGAGCAAGCCGCGTGAATGCTCGGCGATCTCCGCGAATGAAAGACGAGACTCTCCCTTGGGGGCTTGACGGCGGCCTCGGGTCAGAAGCTGGCAGAGCCGGCCGTATCCATCGCGGTTCATCGCCCACAACAAGACCGGGCCGGCATCGCTGGAGGTGACCTCGGCTCCGATCACCAGCTTGAGGCCGACATCCTTGGCAGCGAGGTGGGCACGGACCGCGCCGGCCAGGCTGTTGCGATCGGTGACCGCCATCCCGGAATAGCCGAGCCGGGCCGCCTCGACCACGAGCTCGTTGGGATGAGACGCACCTTCCAGAAAGGAGAAGTTTGTCTTGCAATGCAGCTCGACATAACGCACGCAGGCGCCCCGCGGGGCGAGAGCCGCGCGGGCGCCGGCACGTAAAGCTTCGAGGGTTGCAGCTCGGGCATGATGCGTCAGTCGAAGTAACCCTGCAGGAACCACCGGCCGCTGCGCTGGTCGCGATAGACCCATACCTGCGTTCCGTTTTCCCACTCGGCGCGGAAGTAGTCGCGCTCGACGTCCTCGGCGCGCCACCATCCCGTGGCGATCCGCTCCGGCCCCCAGGAACGGGCGACGATGTGGTCCTGCCGTTCCCAGATCATTCGGATGGGAGGGCCGTCCGGAACGACCGAGGAGACCTCAATCGGCATAGGACGGGCCAGGAGACGAAAGGGGCGGCCGCGGGATTGCTCGGGCGGCAAGGTGAACCGCGCCGGATGCGGTGGTTCCACGCTCGCCCAGGGAACCAGCCGGACCACGTGCTCCGGCTGCGAGTCGGGGAGAAACTCCACACGCAGGACAGACCTGGCCTCCATGCGGCTGGTGAGCCGATCGACCAGGGTGTTGAAAGCTGCGCGTGTGTTTCGCCTCGGCGTCGTCGTCAAACCAGGAGACCTGGGCTTGAGTCAATCGCCCCAGTCGCGTCGCCCGCCAGCAAGCCGCGACGATGCCGCCCGACCAGGTGCGTTGCTCCAGTTGCAGCTCCAGGAGCTGCGCGAGATGCCCCTCGTCGCGCGATGGGTCCACGAGGCGGATCTCGATTGTGACGACACCGGTCTCGGTGCGCAGCTCCCCCTCCAATTCCTGGAGGCCCATGCCGAATCGATCGGCCTTCGAAAGGAGCTCCCTCAGCATTTGCCGGCACAAGAAGGCCAGCGCTAACCGGTCGTCGACGGGTACTTCCCACTCGCGCAGTGCCGTGAGTGGTTGTTTCAGCCGCTCGCACTGGAAGGTCTCGGCGAGGGGCCCGAGCGCCTGGTCAAGCCGGCTCGGCAGGACCTCACCAAACCTGCTCGCCAGCGTCTCGCGCGGAAGCCGCAGCACCTCGCCAATTGTCCAAAGGCCCAGGGTTTCGAGTCGCTCGAGAACCGTCGGCGTCAACCGCAGGGCCGCCACGGGAAGGGGAGACAGAGCGAAGCGCAAGGTCGCCCGGAGCAACGAGCGAGGTGGTGGTCGTGTGGGCGAGGGCCCAGGTCCCTCCCATCGTCGAGGCTAGCGCAACCTGGACGTGATAGCCCTGCCCGCGCCAATAGGTCCGAACGGCCTGGAGAAAACGCTGCTCCCCGTCCCACAGATGAGTGCAACCGCTGACATCGCAGAACAGGGACTCGGGATCATCACCCTCCTCCACACCCGCCAGGGGTGAGAAGCGTTGCAAGTCGAGCGCGCGCTCACAAAGGGCAGCTCGGTCTGCCACCGTATCCGCGGGGAGAAAGACGGCATCGGGAACGAGCGCTTTCGCCTCGGCCAGCGGTTGACCGATATGAATGCCCAGGCGCTGGGCGCCGGGACTGCACACGGAGATTTCCGGCCGCTGGCTCTGGCCGGCGAATAGTACGAGCTCGGATCGTCTAAGCTCGGGCCTCGCGCTCTGAAGTCGCTGGATCGGCCACCTGGGAAACCAGACGCACAAGACCCGCGGCATGGTCGATCTCCCACGCCTGGGTGCTGCCTCCGCGGCCCCCCCGGCGATACAGAACCTCGATATGAACTCGCCTGGTCTCTCCCAGGCCTCCCACCTGAGGCGTGACCAGCAATCGCAAATCGGCCCACACCGGCTCTCGCTGCGCCTGCGCGGGCCGAAAAAAAAAGCCGACGCCGCCCCCCTTCTCCGCCGCCATTTGCCAGCGGCGATGCACCCGCGCCGGAATCACCTTGTCAAACCAGGCCCAGGTGGCCGACACCCCCGGACACCGCAGGCACTGCTCGATGGCCCAGCAGGCGTCCTGAAGGGTCGCCGGGAGGAGAACGATCGTTTTCCCGGGATCGAGGCCCCAGCCGGGCATGGCCGGGAAATAGCACTCTCCCGCGAGATCCACGAGCGCCCAGGTTCCAGAAACCTGCGGTGTTCGCGACATGATCTGCAGCGCAGAAGTCATTCCCCCCGCGCCCCGTCGGGACACCAAACACTCCACGATCCCCCCCGGTCGAACATCCAGCTCGGGGAATGCAACGCATCGCACGGTGGATTCAGCCACCGGTAGGTCGTTCCCGAATGAGAACAGCCCGAGGTGACCACGAAGTGCCCGCACCGTCGCGCCAACATCACGGTGCGGGGAGCGAGGGTTTGCCGGCATGGTCGTCTCCAGTGGGCCACGAACGACACGACCCAGGGATACTACCTATTTGTACACTATGCTGTCAATGTCTGTTTCGCGACGCGACCTCTGGGTCCGAGCTTCGCGACATTCCCTCCCTCGAGAGGACAGTCGCCGACCTGCGTTGGTTCAGCTCGCGGATGGGTGACGTTCGCGGGGGCAGGCTTCGATGGCTGCCCAGAGGTCTTCTATTCCGAGGTTCTTGCTCGAGCTGACGCGGACGACCGGGATTGGCCGGCAGCCCGGCAGGTTGAGCAGCTCGCGGAGCTGCGACTCGACGCGGTCCGCGCTCGGAAGATCGGCCTTGTGCACGACGACGACGTCGGCAACTTCGAGAAGTCCTGCCTTTTCCCATTGCAGCTCGTCGCCGGTCTCCGGCTGCACGAGCACAACAACGACGTCGGCCACGTCGCGGACGGCCGTGTCGCCCTGCCCTGCCCCGACGGTTTCCACGATGACGGTGTCGAAGCGAAACCGGCCGAACAGACCGATCATGAGGTCGACGTTGGGCGCAAGGCCGGAATGGCCGCTAGGTGTGGCCAGGCTCCGGACGAACACGTCGTCGTCGCCGGGCCGGTTTGGCATGCGAATGCGATCGCCAAGCAGGGCTCCGCCTGTGACCGGGCTCTGCGGATCGCACGCCAGGACGGCAACCCGCCGCCCGCCCCGCCGAATCACCTCGATGAGCTTCCCGATCAACGTACTCTTGCCGACGCCGCCGCTGCCCGTGACGGCGATCACGCGGGCGCGAGCAGGCGCCCGACCAGCGGGTTCAACTCCCGCTGGCTCGCTAGCCATCGAGCCTGCCTCTTCCCGCTGCGCGGCCTGCGTCAGCAGCCGGCTGAGCGCTCGCCGGTGATCGAGGCGCTCGACCTTCGGCTCCGGTCCCGGCGGCGCCGACCCGCGAATGAACCTTGCAATCTCCTCGAGCGCGGTACCCGGCCCGAACACGCGCGCCGACCCCCATCTGAAGCAGTTTCCGGATGTCCTCTTCAGGGATGATCCCGCCGACCAGCACGCCGACATCCGCGAGCCCGGCTTGCCTCAGCATTTCTATGACTTGCGGGACCAGTGTCATATGCGCACCGCTCAAGAGGCTGAGGCCCAACCAGGCCGCGTCTTCCTCGGCCACCGCTTTCACCACCGCCTCGGGCGACTGCCAGAGTCCCGCGTAAATGACGTGAAATCCCTCGTCGCGCAGCCCGCGCGCCACCACCTTGATGCCGCGATCGTGGCCGTCGAGCCCGACCTTGGCGAGAACAATCCGCGCCGGCGTTTGGTTGACCATGAGTGGCCTCTCGCTGACGTGACCGTGCTCAGGCGCTCTTCGGCTCGTACCGGCCGAAAACCTCCGCCAAGGCGTCCATGATCTCTCCGACGCTGGCGCGGGCATGGGCCGCCTGGATCAGCGAGCCGAGCAGGTTTTCGCCGGTGGCGGCAGCACGGCCCAGCTCGCCGAGGCATCGCTTGACGTCGCCCGCGTCGCGACGGCCGCGGCACGCCCGCAGCGCGGCGAGCTGGTCGCCTTCGACCCGATCATCCACGGTGAGGATCTCAATGGGCTTCTCGTCCGGCTCGACGAACGCATTCAATCCGACGATCAGCTTGCGCTTGGCGTCCACGTCTCGCTGATACGCAAACGCGGCGTCCGCGATCTCGCGGCGGAAGAAGCCGGCTTCGATCGCCGAGATCATGCCGCCCACGGCTTCGATGCGGTCGAAGAAGGCCAGCGCGTCGTCTTGCAATGCGCGGGTGAGTGACTCGATCAAATAGCTGCCGCCCAAGGGGTCGGCCGTGTTTGTTACGCCGGTCTCGTGCGCGAGGACCTGCTGGGTGCGAAGAGCGAGCGTGACCGCGTGTTCCGATGGCAGGGCCAGCGTCTCGTCCATGCTGTTGGTGTGAAGCGACTGGCAGCCGCCCAGCACGGCGGCAAGAGCCTGGTAGGCAACACGGATCAGGTTGAGCTCGGGCTGTTTGTCCTGAAGCGAGCAGCCGGCGGTCTGGGCGTGGCATCGTAGTTTCCAGGATGCCTCGTTGAGGGCGCCGTAGCGGTTGCGCATCGCGTCCGCCCACAGTGCGCGGGCCGCGCGGTACTTGGCGATTTCCTCGAACAGGTCATTGTGGGCATTGAAGAAAAACGAGAGGCGCGGGGCAAAGTCGTCGATGGGGATGCCGCGGCGAGGCACTGCTCGACGTAGTGGAAACCATCGGCCAGCGTGAACGCCAGCTCCTGCGCGGCGGTTGAGCCCGCCTCTCGGATGTGGTATCCGGAGATCGACACCGGATTCCAAAGCGGTACGTGCCGGGCACAAAACTCGATGACGTCGCACACCAGCCGCACGCTCGGCTCCGGCGGGAACACAAACTCGTTCTGGGCGTGAAACTCCTTGAGGATGTCGTTCTGGAGCGTGCCGCGGAGCTTCCGGCAGTCGAATCCGCGCGACTGCGCGGCGGCGACATAGAACGCCATGACGACGATCGCAGGGGCGTTGATCGTCATCGACACCGAGATCTCTTCGAGGTTGATGCCATCGAAGAGCGCGAGCATGTCGTCGAGCGTGTCGACGGCCACGCCGAGCCGGCCGACCTCGCCGGCCGCGCGGGGATGGTCGCTGTCGAGGCCCATCAATGTCGGCAAATCGAAGGCCGTCGACAGACCGGTCTGTCCCTTCGCGAGCAGGAACTTGAAGCGCTCGTTCGTCTGCCGCGGCGTGCCGAACCCGGCGAACTGCCGCATCGTCCACAGTCGCCCGCGGTACATGCTCGCGTGCACGCCGCGCGTGTACGGGTACTGCCCGGGGTAGCCCAGGTCTGTCTCGGCGTCCCAGCCGTTCAAGTCGTCCGGCGTGTACAACGGCTTGATCGGCCGGCCGCTGACGGTCGTGGCCGGCTGCTCGCGGGCCGGCGACCTGTCGAGCTCATCCGCCCAGCGCTCCAGTGCCGCGCGATCGGTTTCCGGTGTCGCTTTCATGCTCGGATCTCCCCCCAAACGGCATCTTACCATCGAGGGGAGCCGGCTCGACACAGCAAGAGCGAATAGCGATCAACGATTCCCGCCGGAGATGTACAGCGTCTCGCCGGTGATCCATGCGCTGTCCGCGGACGCGAGGATACACCGCTGCCGGTGCGATGTCCTCGGGCTGTCCAATGCGGCCCAGCGGGGTCTGCGCTTCGGTCTGTTTGCGCATTTCGCTCTCGGCGATTCCCGCGGCATGCACGCCTTCGGTCTCGACCATCCCCGGATTGATGGAGTTGACGCGGATCTTCCGCGGGCCCAGCTCCTTGGCCAGCGACCTTGTCACGGCGTCCACGGCCGCCTTGGTGGCGCTGTAGACTGACGCATTCGGCGGGGCAAGCGTGCTCACGACCGAGCTGATGTTGATGATGCTGCCGCCCGACTCGCCGAAGTGCTTCACGGCTTCCTGCGACGCGAGGATCAAGCCCAGCACGTTGAGATTGAACTGCCGGTGGAAGTGATCCTCGGTGATATCTGCGAGCGGCGAGAACTCGTAGATCCCCGCGTTGTTGACCAGGATGTCGAGCCGGCCGTACGCCTTCTTCGCCTCGGCAAACAGACGCTCGATCTCGGCCTTCTTGGCCACATTCGCCTGCACCGCGATCGCCTTGCCGCCGTGACTTGCGATCTCGCTCACGACTCGATCGGCCCCTTCCTTGCTCGAGGAATAGTTGACGACGACGGCCGCCCCCTCCGCTGCGAGATGCTTGGCAATCGAGGCGCCGATTCCCTTGGACGCGCCGGTGACGATCGCGACTTTGCCTTTGAGCTTGCTCATCATTCTCTCCTTTTGTTGATGTCGAACGGGCCGGGGCCGCTGGAAACGCCGATCCGCGACCGACGCTCGCCCGTCGCGCAGACTGCGCATGCACCCAGCAATTGATGGCCCCGGCGGCCCCTGGTCGCCGGGCTGACCGCAGAAATCTATGGGCTCGCTTTCATCTGGACAAGTACTTACCATAAAGTAAGTGAAGCGCGGATCCACGAGCGATGGAGAGACCGTGAACAAAGGCTTGTATGGCTGCGGCCTGGAGGCCGCGCTCGATGTTGTCGGCGGCAAGTGGAAGGTGCTGGTGCTCTGGCACCTTGCACCGGATCCGCGCCGCTTTGGCGAACTGCGGCGCGCGGTGGACGGCATCAGCGAAAAGATGCTGATTCAGCAGTTGCGGGAGATGGTGAAGGACGGGATCGTGGCCCGCAAAGACTTTCATGAAGTTCCGCCCCGAGTGGAATACTCGCTGACGGAGTTTGGCGTATCGCTCATGGAAGCTTTGCGTCCGCTGTGCGACTGGGGCTCGAAGCACAAGAAGCGGATCGAGGCGAGGAAGACTCGAGTCGAGACGATTTCCGGTCGTGATGGTGCTCGAAACGGTAGGTAGCGGCGAGTGATCGCGCGGGCAAGGTCGCCGAGCTACAGGGGCACGGCCACACCGCCGACATCGATCGACCGCTGAAGTACGAGCAGATGGCCGATGACACGGCCGCCCTTCTGAAGGAGCTGAAGATCGAGCACGCTGTGGAGATGTTCCGCCAGATCCCCAGCTCGCAGCTTGCGATATTTCCCGCGCCGACCACTTCCTGCTGCTGCAAAGTCCCGAGAAGCTGCTGCCGACGGTCGCGGCATTTCTCAATGCGCCCATGCCGCAACCGAAGACGCGATCCAGGTAGCGCGAGATCAACGTGCCCGATCAATCGCCAAGAACACGATGGATCATTCCCAACCTGCGCTGGTGGATCGCGGCATTGCTGTTTGCCTCTACGGTGGTCAATTACATCGATCGCCAGGCGCTCAACGTGCTGGCCCCTCACCTCAAGGCTCAATATCGCTGGAGCAATAGCGACTTCGCGCTCATCGTGATCGCGTTTCGCGTCTCGTACGCCGTGGTGCAGTTGATCGGCGGCCGCCTGGTCGATGTGCTGGGAACGCGTCGCGGATTGGGCCTTGCGGTGGCGTGGTATTCGCTGGTTGCGATGCTCACATCGCTGGCCAGCGGACTCGGGAGCTTTTGCGCATTTCGATTCTTGCTGGGAGCCGGCGAGGCGGCCAACTGGCCGGGTGCGACCAAAGCGGTTTCCGAATGGTTCCCGGCGAAAGAGCGCGGCATCGCGGTTGCGATTTTCGACAGTGGATCAGCGATCGGCGGGGCGGTCGCGCCGGCCTTGGTCGTATGGCTGTTTCACGAGTTCGGCACGTGGCGCCCCGTGTTCCTGATCACCGGCGCGCTCGGCTTCCTGTGGCTCTTCGTGTGGCTGGCGGCTTATCATCGGCCTGACGAGCATCCGAATATCAGCGATTCCGAGCGTGAAATGATTCAAATGTCACGCTCCGGCGCCGACAATCCGCCGGCGACTTCGCGCACCAGGTTGTCGACGCTCGTCCGGTACCGGCAGACCTGGGGCGTGATCCTCGCGAAAGCCATCCTCGACCCGTACTGGTTTCTCGTCGCCGATTGGTTTGCGCTGTTCCTGGTGAGCCGCGGGTTCAAGCTCGAGGACACGCTCGTCGCGTTCTGGATTCCGTTTGTCGCCGCGGATCTTGGAAACTTCGTGGGCGGAGGATTGTCCAGCTACTTCATCCATCGCGGTTGGAGTGTCGGGGCGGCGCCAGGATCATCTTCCTCGTCTGCGGTCCGCTCATGCTGCTTTTGATTCCGGCGGTCTATACCACGCATCTGTGGCTCTTGATCGCGGAATTCGGACTGGCCACACTCGGCTACGCTGCGTGCGCCACGATCTTTCTGACGCTGCCGTCGGACCTGTTCGAGAGCGGTTCGGTGGCCACGGTGAGCGGACTGGCGGGGATGGTTACGGGTTTCGTGACAATCGCCGCGACGTACACGATCGGAGCGGTCACCGACCAGTACTCGTTCGCCGATCTTGCTGGCGAGCGACGCGCGCCCTTGCTGGCGATCGTCGCCGTCTTTGCGCTCGTGCGGAATACGCGCAATACGGGAAACGGCGTGCTGCTTCGAATCTGACAGCCAGGGTGTGGCGTCTGGCCGGCCGCCTTGGCTCGCCGCCGATGGCCCGCTCTGGCTGGCAGCCATCCGCGATCCTGCCGGCAATTCCGTCGGGATCGCGCAGCACGGGCCGCGCCAGCGCGCCACGCGGGCCTCGGAGGCGCTCAGGGCGGTACGCTCACGCCGGCGCGAACGCCTGGACGCCGCGAGTTTGGTGTCGTGAATCTCGACGACCAGCGGAAGCCCAACGATATTGGCCCCGACGCGGGCGTCCGGGTGCATGTTGCAAAACCGCACGGGCCGCTGGCGTTCCTTGGCGACTTTGACCAGCTTGAAGGCGCCGCGTATCCCATACTGCTGAAGTGGGTCGCGCCGCGCAGATTCAGCAAGATCGGCCTCGTGTCTTCCTGCTGGGCGACCGTCATCAACTCGGCGAGGAACTCGGTCGCCATGTCCGGGCCTTGGACATCCTTGCTCATCATCTTGATGACGACGATCCCATCGACGTACTGCAGGCGAATGTGTTTGAACTCGGCGGTGGACATCCCCGGCCCTCTCTGGCGAATCCTCGGAATCTCAAGTGCGTGACGACTTACCAACGATCATAATCGCCGTGCGCACGACTTGCGACTCTCGAATCACGCCGAGCAAGGGCAACGAGTGGGCGGCCGTCTGACTGGATTGACGTGGAGCGCGGCCCGGCGCTCGCTGGCCAGGCGCGAGGCTGGGGAACGAATGCGATCGTCGATCTGACGGGATGCGATCGGACTGAGTGCTCAGGTTGCTGCCGTAAGACGAATTGAGCTCCCAACCGGTGCCCTTGCCCGATCGCGTCGTGCTGCTTGGGAAGGCGCAGGTGCCGTGATCGAGCCACCACACTGCTTGCCTTGTCCTGGCGCGATGGGCTTCCGGCCGGTCTGGACCCGGTTAGAGATCAAGAACGGCGGCTGGGGCGACGTGGCCTGTACGATCCGGGAGGAAAGCGTCGTTCCACCGGATCACAGGAGCGTGTTGGCGCCGCCAGGTCGGGCTGGTTGCGACCGTCCCGTCTGCGGCGGTCACATGATCAAGAAACTGTCGGGCGGGCGGCAGTCTGACAACAATCTGCCGAATTTGTCAGAATGACGCCGGGCCCGGCCGGAAACAGGTGAGGATCGCCTTGGCCGATTCGATGCATCAGTACACCAATGGCGGCGCGGAAAAGACGCCTTATCGCTAAAGCCTTTTATTGGCTTATTGTAAGAGCTTTGCTCATGTTGTGGCATGAACACGACACGGAAGTCGTATCCAAGCGACGTCTCGGATGCCGAGGGGGACTTTCTTCTCCCATACCTGACCTTGATGCGCGAGGATGCTCCACAGCGCGAGCATTCTCTGCGCGATCTGTTGAGCGCAGTACGTTACGTGGTCAGGACGGGCTGTCAGTGGCGATTCCTGCCAAACGATCTGCTGGCATTGGCTCGCTTCGTCGCACTCCTACTCGCTAACGCGGGGTTGAAAAGTGCATAACAGGCTCTGCGCGCCGGGCATCCGGCGAGGTTTGCCAGGTGATGTGACGGTTAATCCGTCGGTCGATGCGACCAAATGCGAGAGCCATTTTTGGGTCAGGCATAGTCGGATTGACTGGGTCTAACAGTCAGGCCGAAACGGAGGTCCCCCATGACACGCCCAGGAATCGTTTCGTATCGCCCATCGCCCAGATTTGTCGCTGAGTGCAAAGACATCCAGTTCCCGGCGGCTCGCGGTTAGTCCGGACGCGGCTGTCGGCAAGAAGCAAAAGGACCTCGGATGAACGACGTTCTTGGCCCATGAAGCCGGTGAGGCGATGAAGAAACTCTGCGATGGCCTGGGCAGCAACCGCTGTTGTGAACGGGATGACCGCAGGCGATGGCGTATCGATTTCCGGGGCGTAGTTCTCGTCGGCAAGGGCTCTGCGCTCTGCTCGGGGAGAGCGCCTCAAGCCGGATGATGTCTGAGGAGATACGACCGCGGCAGAAGAGGCAGGCCTCGCCCGGGAGGAGGGTCGTAGCCCGTCCGGTTACACCCTTGATGGTCCCATCTGCGGAGTCGATCTTGACTCCCGTATCGATGACGGGGATCAAGTAGCGAAGTGCTAGCTGCACGAGGATGCCGCGGGGGGCGTGCTTGTCGGTGCAGCCGAAGACAGCATCGCACTCTCGGAGCCGCCGCGCTGTCTTAAGATTGGTGATGTGTTCAGAGTAAGCGTGGACAATCGTCCCGAGTCCCATGTGCGCTCCACGTGTTCGTGGGCGATAGTCGACTTTCTGTCGGCCGGTCGCTGAAGTAGACGAGCCGTACACCCGATTCGCGTTAGTGGAATCGAACACGTCGCCGTCGAAGATCGAAAGCCTCCCGACACCGAGCCGGGCGAGTTGCTCGATGATGACTGAGCCGGTGCCACCGGCGCCAACCACCGCGACGTGCAAGCGGCTGAGCAGCCGCTGAATGTCGGGCCCGAAGGCACGAACCTGGCGATCGAAGAGCCCGAACATTTCGCTATCGGTGTTGGCGTCGTCGAAGAAGCGGAAGCGCTGGCCGATTACACGGACCCGGGAGATAGGTTGCCACCCCCGCGGGCTCCAGATACGGCCGCGCACGGAAATCGGCAGGCTGATGACCAGCGAACCATGGGGGACGTCTGGCACCCGGCGATGGAAGAATTCTTGGAGTCTCGGCTCCTCGCGGTCATCCTGAGGCGAAAACTCCGCGAGACCGTGCGGGTGCGAATGCACGAAGATGATTGATGCGCCAGCCTCGCGGGCACGCTTGGCCACGCCCGCGTAGGACGTCGAATCGATGCTCAGCCGAAGCGGAGCCCTGACAAGGTAATGCTCATCCTGAATGGGAATCACCTGGCGGCCAAGAAGTCGGACCTCGCCGTCGGTGATACTCCGGTTGCAGAGGAGATAGGCCGCACCCTCGAGTCCAGGGGCCGAGAAGATTGCGGCATTGATTTCGTCGTAATGCTCCTTGAGGATCGTGAGGGAGTAGTTCATGACGGTCTAGCCTTCGGCCTGGAGTTCTTGCTGGATGTGCGGGAAGAACATTTGGAGGCCATCAACGCCTGCCCGCCACTGGGTGGGGAAGTGGCGGGAGAATCTCTGCCAAGAGCGGCCGTTGTGATTCTCGAAGCTGTCGGCCTTACTCGGGTAACCTGCGCCGTTCTTGAGCTTGAGCGGCGGGTCGACGTAGAACATGTCGAGCCCGGCCATGTTGTATTGAACCGGGATCCGAATCATGAGGTCGACAGCTGCTCGGTCGAAGACGACATCGTTGACTGGATAACGAGAGATGATGAGCAAGGCGCCCCCGCCGTCCGGGACCAACTGCCATGCGTGGCCCTTGGAATTCAGGAAGTCCTCATCGTCCTCGGGGAGATCCATCGCTGGCTCCTGGGTTGATGGTGGCGGGAGAGACATAAAAGTGCGTGCCCGACTTCAGTTCGATCGGCTGATCGTTTCCGACCTTGATGTCGTCCTGCGGGCCGGGATTCTCGAGCCACAGGTCGTAGTCGGGGCTGATGTCCGGATCAGCGAGTTTTCGCAGCTCCGAGCCGGTCATCGGATTCTTCCGAGCCGTGTAAACCTTGTGGTCGATTCGGATCTCGATCTTCTTGTGCGACGGTTGTTCATGTTCCGGTTCGTTCGCCATCTGTGACTCCTTCCAATTTGTCTGTTGAGCGATTCGACGATCGCAAGCGCACGGCACGAGGTTGCCTCTACGGGCTTCGCCTTTACGTTCCCGAGCGCGTTCGACGTGGTCGAACAAAGCGCCGCGCCCGACGGGCACCCGTCAGGACGAGGATGTATCGGCCTGAATCATCCCGCCGAGTCCGTCCCGCTGATTGGCGGACACCGATAATTGGTGGCGATTGATCGGTGTGTTACTTCGCATTTCGGCGACGAGCGCGGATTCGGCGCGCGCAGGTTCGGCACGAAGACGGTCGTTCGGCAGGCCGTATTAGTCCGAAAAACATCGCTCCAGATGAAACTTAAGAGCGACCGGGACAGCTCGCCATCGGCCTTCTGCGTCTCTAGCAATGAGAACGCTGTCAGTCAACAGCCCGAGCCGGTCCGGCAGGCCCTCACCGTCGGGACTTCCTGGTATACATGCGTTTCCTGATTGGGAATCACGAGAAGCAGTCCTACATGATCGCGCCGACGATCGCGGTTCCTCGCCGGCTCCTCGTGGATTAGACTGCTCTCAGAGACCTCGCACATAAGTTAGTTGCCAGCATAACCCTAAGCCGCCGACTGGGCTGTTTGGGGACGTGCTTTGGCGACGATACGCGGCCTGACTTTTTTCCGTAACAGTAGCGGCGGCGCAGACCAATACTGGGCGAGCGGGAGAGTTGTAGGCGAGGCGGGAACCGAAATGCAAACCACGTCCGCAATTCGGATCGGGCCAGGCCACCCCGTCTGGGATGCGCTGAACGATCCGGATGTGCGTCAACGACTCACAGCACTTATCAAGGCGGCGTTGGGCAAGGGGACCAGCCCGGCAGCCCAGCAGGGCGCCGAATGGGACGAGGTTTTGTCCGATGTCTGTGAACGCGCACTTCGGATCGCTGACCACTACGACCCAACCCGTAAACCGGTCCTCTACTGGCTTGGAGGAATTGCTTTTGTGGTGATGCGGGAACGTCGCCCCCGTCGGCTAGCCTCCGGTGTTGACGTATCAACTTCTCCCGACCCGGCGGATCCAATCCCCGAAGCCGTCCTTTCGCGGCTGGAAGCGTCAGACCTTGTCCGACGCCTGCCGGGGGACGTCTATCAGTTGTTGCTCTGGGTCGCCGAGGGACGCACGGCTGCCGAGATCGCTCCGGAGCTCGGGATCTCCGCCGGCGTGTCCGCGTACGTATCCATCGCGCTCGGGAGTCAGCCCGCATACTGCTCGGACCCGCCGCTGGCGGGGAGGGCGCACATGACTAACCATGAACGGCAACGCGAGCTGGACCGGCTGACCGCGCGATTCTTGGCCGCGCTCGACGCCGGCGATCTAGAAACGGCACAACAACTTTGGAACCAGTCGGCTGATGACCCGGAAGTGTCGGCGGCATTCACCGAGGCGGCGGCCGAACTCGTTGGCGAGGCTAACCAGGCCGCCGACGGACAGGCCGTCGAGATTGTCGAGGCGGCCTTCCGGCGAGCGATGCCGGCTGTGGAGATGATCCATTCTCCCTCAAGACCGCTCACGGTCGGAGAGGTCGCGGAGCACCTCCGCCGGACTGGAGTCCCGGGTCTCAGCGCGGCGGAGTTTGCGATCAACGATCTGCTCGCCAAGTCGAGGGAGCCATTGCCCGAGCAACTCGGCTTGTCGGCCATCACGGCCTGGGGCAATCGCCGCGGCTCCGCTCCTCGGTCTTACTGGAAGGCGTTCCGCGAGGCCGCGCTAATGTTGCGACTGCGGCGGGAATCGGCCGGAGAATACCATTTGGCGGCCAGGGCACAGCGGCCGAAGAGACCCGGAGGGAGTCAGTGACTACCGCAGAGCTCGATCCGGTAGATCTTGCCGTCGGACGCATCGCAACTCAACCGCCCGAGGTCGGACCGGTTCGTCTGGCCGACGTATTTGACGAGTTCGACCTGCTTCGCGTCGAGCTGCCACGGCTCTCACGTGCGCGGGTATTCGACTGGCTGCTCATGAATGGGCACACCCCACCGGAACTCGGCGATGACGAAGACTTGGCTGGCTTTCTCTTCGTCGCGTCATCGGTTGGCGTTGTATTCGTCAACGCGGATGACCCGGTCTACCGGAAGCGCTTTTCCGCGGCCCACGAACTTGGGCACTTCCTGCTCCACCGCGACGCGATGCATGGCGGGCGTTGGATCGCGGATCAGCCAAGCACGATCCGGGATGTCGAGGATAACCAGTCGAAGCAACTCGAGCGCGAGGCGAACCGGTTCTCTGCGGAGATTCTGATGCCCGCCGGCTTGTGCCGAGCCCGAGTGAATACTGTTCTGAACGACTTCCCGGCCGCGCCGGCCTCGGTGTTAGTGCATCGGCTGGCCGCCGATCTATTGGTAAGCCGCGAAGCGATGAGTTATCGATTGAAGAATCTCGAGGTGACGGATGACCGCGTCGACTAGCGGAATACGCGATTTCTTCCGCCGGCATCGCGCGGCAGTCGTGGGCACGTATCCGATCCCCGACGAGCAGATCGCTGACGTCGATACTCCGGCAGACCTTGTGGAACTGGACATAGAGCTTGCATCGAACGATTGGCAACCCCTGACACCTTCTGAGATGCCAGCGAGGAGCGACGAAACACCCAAGCGGTTTATCGATGGCAGTCACGTCGGGCACGCGGTCCTTTCGATGAGGGATCCCGAATTCGGATGTGTCGTGCCGCTCATGCTGGCCGAGGTCGGCGGCGTGGCCATGAATACTAAGGGCCGCGGTCTTGTGCGGGACTTCTTCGGCTTGGAGAGGGTAATTAGCTTCGTCGCCGACCTCTTTGCATGGGAGCAGGTTGAGACCGTGGCCGCAGAGTTCGCCGCTCTGCCCGGCTTCTCGCTGAGGCTGTTACCCGCCAACCGGCCCAATGGCGGGAATCTGTTTGATTATGAGCAGATGCGTAAGCAGGCGCAAAACCGGACGAACCAGGAGATGGCCGAATGGGAGGCCGTCGCATTGGCGGCCGACACCGATCGTCCCGTCCTTGTGGACGGGCGACTAGAGCCCCGCATTCGCCAGAGGGATGCCGAGCAGAGGTCCCTCGTAGTGGGCGTCGTGAAGCAGCATGCCGTCCGTTACCTCCACGACAGAGGGATGAAGACTCTGTTCGATCTGCGGGCAGGTCAGCGCACGGCGGTGTTCAAAATCGCCCGGCGCAAGGAGCAGGATAAGACCGACGCTGAAGGGAAGCTGATCCCAGGAAAAGTGATCGACGTGCCGCTTCCCGTGGCTAGTTGGTATCTGCGTCTCTCTGGCGGGCCGAATTCCGGACCCGCTTACGGCTACGTGCGAATCGAGATCCCCTGGGTTCAGTTCGTGCGCTGGGACAGCGAGCGGAAAGGATTTGTCGATCGGCTGTCGCGCTGGCTGATCGATGCGCGTTGTCGCCAGGCAAGCTACGCTCGAACGGCGATTTCGCTGGAGCCGGTCGTCCGAGCGGAGGATAGCCTAAAGGCGCTATTCACCCCATTCAGCGTGCTCCGCAACCGATTCTTTCTGACAGCTGGCGTTCGAGAGGAGGATTCACGCGTGAGTGACTCGGTCAGTCATGAAACGCCCGGCTCTGATGCACCCGTCGACCCCGACGCGATCGGGAAAGTCGCGGCTCCTCCGGACAAGGAAAGCACGAGTGACCTTTTCTACTGCTGGGTGCAGCGGGAAGGGCTCCTTGAGCGAACACAGATAGTCCATACGGCATGTCGTCACGGCGGGCGCACGGAGCCGGTCACTTACGTCGGGCTGGTGGAGGAGGTGTACCGGCAGAGCCGTCAGCGCGACATGGGCGAGGAGGTCGATCGGTTCGATGGGTCGCTCGCGCGGCGAGAGCCGCCGTTCAAGTCCGAAGGGTTGAGCTATGCAAAGGTCACATCCTTCGGACCGAACCCGTAACCCACGCCCCGCCGAATCGAAGAATGCACGGTTAGCTCGGCGGGGCGCGACGCCGCGAAGGGCTACGGATTGACCGCATGCGGGAGGAGAACAAGCTGGCAGTCGGTCGTCTGCGAAACGGCGGGACAGGAGTTCGCCGGCCTGGCCGTCATCGACCTCGCCTATCTTCTCGGGGAGAACGGCGGGCACCTGAACGTGAACGGCATCGCCGGATTGGGCGCGAAGTCCAGCTTCCTGCTTCACGTCAATTAGCTGCTCATGCGGTGGGCGAAGCGGATCGGCAAGCCGGGCGACCGGTTCCGCACGCAGGTGGTGCCGATCATTTTCAACGTGAAGAACTTCGACCTCTTCTTCATCGACCGCTGGAACCACAACTGGAAGGCCGAGTACGGGACGACTGGAAGGAGATCGGGATTCCCCACCGAAGCCGTTCAGCAACGTGACGTTCTACGCGCCGCAGGAAGGGAGGACCGAGAATCCGATTCGAACCGGCCGGGATGGCGTCACGGCCTACAGTTGGGGCCTCGCAGACATCATCGAGCAGGGACTATTCCGGTTCCTGTTCGCCGACGACGACATCGGTAACCCCAATTTCAGCGCACTCGTCGGTGCGGTCGAAGAGCGGCTCACGGATGACACGAGACCCGCCGAAACTCCGGGCTGACGCCCCGCAGACGTTCGACGCCTGCTCCAGTGGCTAAGGACCGTCGACTCGGGACGCGCTCGGGGAGCCGCACGCCGGGACGCGGGCGGGCCTGGTCCGGCGGCTCCACGGGCTGCTCCAAGACAGCGACGGCGTGCTACGGCGGGACAGGAGCCCGCGGCAAGCCGCTCCGAATGCCCGACTGCGAAGCGGACGGGCCGCTGGTCATCGATCTGTTCGGGGTGAAGGACGAAAAGGTGAAGCGGTTCGTCGTCGCGGCCGTCCTCCACAACTCGTCGAGAAGCGGTCGGGAGCGCGGTCGAAGGCATGCGGTACGTCGGTGACGCTGGACGAACTGAACCGCTTTGCCCCGAAGGGCGGGTCGGACCCGATAACCGACATGATCGAGCGTGTGGCGGCAGAGATGAGGTCGCAGGGCATCATCCTGCTCGGGGCCCAGCAGGAGGCCAGCCGAGTGTCCCCGGGTGATCGAGAACTCTGGCGTGCGAGCCGTCGGTCGCAGCGGCACACTGGAATTGACCGCCGACGTGTGGAAGTTCCTCGGCCCGGCGGCGCGGGCACAGGCGGCCCAGATGCTGGAGACGAGAAACTCATCGTCCAGCCGGGCTTCCGTGCGCCGATGCTGGCGAAGATCCCGTTCCCGCCGTGGGCGCTGCGGAAGGAGGAGGCCGTCTCGGGGGGATGACCCAGTGGCCGACTCGCCGCGCTGGGCGCCGCGCCGGCCCTGGGCTGACCGGCGACGGTCGGATTCGCCGACGATCGACCATTTGGGCCGCGAGAGGACCCCGAGAGGCTTCGCGATGAAACTGCTGCACACCGCCGATTGGCACCTGAACGACCGCCTCGGCGGTCGGACCGCACCGAACACCTGCGCCGCCGCGTCGAGAGGGTGGCGGAGATTTGCGAGAAGAGAGCGTCGACGTCCTGGTGATCGCCGGCGACCTGTTCTCCGAGCAGGCCGAGGCCGAACCAGGCGGCCGATTCGTTCCTGCACCTGCGACGAACGTTCGCGGAGTTCTTCAGCCGCGGCGGGATCATCCTCGGGGTGACCGGGAATCACGACCAGGACGGCCGGGTGCGACCATTCCTCGAACTCGCCCGGGCAGGGATGGACCTCGCCGAGCCGCCCCGACGGCGCGCGGCGATCATTGCGCCCGGAAGATGTACCTCCTCGACACAGTGTTCTTCGGGCGGCTCCGCGACCGAGCGGCTTCGACCTGCAATTCGTCCTCCTTCCGTTCCCCAACCAGGGCCGGATCCTCACCGGGACTGAACGGGACTACCCCGGCGAAGAGCTGAACCGCCCGATCGCGGAACGTGTCACCGATTGGCTCAGGGGACTGCCGGGACGACCCGCGTACGAGTACGGCGCTGCGGACGGTGCTGGTTGCGCACATGAGTGTGACCGGGGCGGACTTCTCCCGGGGACGTTCCACCTCAGCGAACAGAACGACGTCATCGCGACGCCGAATGACCTGCCGGCGGGGTGGGATTACGTCGCCCTCGGCCACGTCCACAAGCCGCAGTGCATCGCCGGTCTGTCCCACGTCCGTTATTCCGGCAGCCTGGACCGTTGGACTTCTCCGAGCGGAACCAGGAAAAGGGCGTCGTGCTGGTGGACATCGGACCCGACGGTCGCCGAAGTGACCCGCGGTTCATCGTCATCGAAGCGACGCAGCTTGACGAGGTTCGGGTCCAAAGCTCGATCGTAACTATCGAGCAACTCAAGGTTCAAGTCTCTGACGACGCGTCCCTCCGTCGTGTCGTAGTTGAGCCCTCCGCGACGGCGGATGCGACCGGCGCGCTTGATCGCGTGATTCGAGCACTTCCGAACGTCACAAACGTCGTTTGGGAGGAGCCTACGGTGGATGGCGCGGCTGAAGCCCAAGGTGCCGAGATGAAGGAGTCAGTCCGAGAGACCGTGCTGGACTACCTTCGACATCAGCCGCTCGCGAATGAATCTCTCCGGTCGGACTTGCTGCTGCTCGCGGAGCGTTTTCTCGATCAGGGGGGGCACCGGTGATTCCACGACGGGTCTACCTTAAGAATTTTCTGTGTCACGCCGAACAGGAGTTTCGCTTCGAAGAGCATCCGGTGTGGCTGCTACACGGAGCGAACGGAGTCGGCAAGTCAGCTGTGTTCGACGCGATGGTTTATGCCCTATACGGCGAATCACGGCGCAGTGATACCCGCAAGAACGCCGTGGGTGATGTAATCCGCCATGGCGAGAGATCAATGCGTGTGGAGTTCGAGTTTGAGCTCGGTGGAGTGCGTTACCAAGTTTGGCGTACCCGGCCGCGCAGCGGACAACCCAAGCAGGGTGTGAACTCCTGTATTGATGGCAGTTGGTCCCCGGTTCGGGATGTCAACCTTGCGGATGAACTCAACACCTGGGTCGTGAGCAAGCTAGGCCTGACATACGAAACGTTCGTGTCAGCGGTTCTGCTTCGTCAGGGAGCTGCCGAAAAGCTGATTGACGCAGACAAGGGCGACCGCCAGAACCTTCTCCGCAGCTTTATCGACCTTGATCCCTACATCAGTTTGCACGACGCGGTGACCTCCACGCGGGCGACACTCTCCGGAGAGGTCCGTATACTCCGCACCCGGCTACACGGACTCCGCGTGATAACTGAGGAGGAGATCACAGTCGCGACTGCTGCAGCGAAGTCCTCAAGCGAAGGGCTCAAACGAGCTCGAGCGGCAGAAAACGCGGCTCGGAATCGACTCGGCCACGCTCGCACTTGGGCACAGAATGAAGCGACTCGATGTCGCATCCAGGCAGAACTGGATGCCGCAAGGGAGCGTGCCTCACACGCTGCTGAACTTGAAACGCAAGTTGGCCGCTTGCGGAATCTGAGACTGATAGTGGGCGGACTCCTCCGGGTGGGCAAGCTCCAGGAAGCCTTGGCACTTGCGGAGGAGACATGCCGGCAGCGACGTGAGGAAGAGGCCCGGGCGAAAACTAAGAACGAGGACCTGGGTAAGTCTCTCTCGCGTGCTCGTGCAGAACTTGACGAGCAGCGCGAACAGGCGACGGAACTTACCCGGAAAATCACGGAGGCAGAAACCGAGCTGAAGCGGCTCTCGATGGAGATCGAGCGGGCCGACAAGGCAGCGGAGCTTCATGCGAAGTTGTCACTACTGCGAAGCAAGGTGTTTGACGCCGACCTCGACGAGAAGAGCTCCGACGCGAGCGGGCCGTAACGACGGCGCAAGCAGCGAGGGATGCGCTTCCGCACCTGAGCGTTCTCTTTGACCGCCGAACCGATTATCGCCTCGCTGTTGCGGAGGAACGTGCTGCCGCCACCGAAGAAGCCGAAGCCTCTTCCGAAGTGGAACGGCTGATCTCGGCGGAATCCGAGCTACTTTCGGAATGTGGTAAAACAGACGTACGGAAGAGCAATGCGGAACAATTAGCGGCCGTCGCGAAGCACCAGCTTGAGAATGCGATTCGGCAGCGAGACCGGTTCGCCGCAGCAGCAACGAAACCCGTGTGTTCGGAGTGTGGCCAGGAGATCGACGCAGCACACGCGGCTCGGGAGCGAGAAAAGCTGGATCTCGCGGTTCAAGACGCAACAACGAATCTCGACAGTTGCAGCGAGGTGGTCAATTCGACGACGAGTGAAGCTGGTGATACCCGGGAGCGACACCTCGCACTTCAAGCAGATCGGCAAGCTGCCGAGCGATGTCGTAATGAGGCTTCAAATACACGCAAAAGCGCTAACCCGGCGCGTCCGAGGCGAAGAGGGGTTTCGACCGCGCCTTGGGTCAATTGCGGGAACCATTCGCAACGCGGGTCCCAGCGGTTCATGAGGAAGGCCTTCCCTCGGAGGACGATCTGAGGGAGCTTCGAGCCACCGAAAAGGAGCTCGCGGATCTCATCCGCGACCGGGATAGCATTGCCGAGCTGCTCACAGAGCGCGGGCAAACCCGCTCCGCCATTCAAACGCTCGAGACCTCTCTTGTCATCTTCGGCAACGCTAGTCGGACGTTAGCGCGGGTCGCGCCAGAAGTTGCAAGAATTGACGTTGGGTTGAGCACGCTTCGGGCAGAACAGACGGAGTTTGAGAAGCGTCGAAAGGAATCCCAGCAGGCGGAAAAGGAGCTTCAGCGCGAGCAGCAACAACTGGCGAACGGGCTTCCGCGGCTCGCAGGCGAGGTTGCGAGGGCGGAGTCGGCGGTGAGCGAGGCGAAACAGTTACTCGACGAAGCGCTGCGCGTCGATTCCCGACTCAGCGCGTGCAACCGCTTTGGCCATCACTCAGGAAGAGCGACAGGCTCTTGTCGACGAGCAAAACGAACTTGAGAGTGCGGCAGTTGAGAAGCAGTTCGAGGCATTGGCGGAGGATCATGCCTTGCAGGTAGAGCGAGAGCGGCAACTCGTGGAGATCGGTCGGCTGAGCTCTGAATTGCCCGAGGATGCGCCGCCCAATCCAGGAGGTCGAGCAAGAGGTGTTGGACGCCGAGTCGGCCACCCGCACCGCCGGAGAACTCGATGAGACCAAGCGGACCGAGCTGCGAACTCTCGTCGATCAAAAGGAAGAACGCCGCTTAACTGATCGGCAACTTGACCAGGCCGAACGAAGTCACGCCCTTCACGATGAGCTGGCCAGACACTTAGGGGTCGAGGGAATCCAACTGGACTTGGCGCGGAGCGGAACGCCGCGTCATCCAGAAAGCCAACGAGATTCTGGTACGGCTTTCGTCGGGTGAGCTGCGTTTCGAGCCCCCCGATCCGCGAAGCACGCGGGCTTTCGACCTCTCAGTCCGAAGATTGGGTTGTCCAGACCCGATTGCCGTTGGCAATCTATCGGGGGGTCAGCGATTCCGGGTCGCAGTGTCGCTTGCGCTGGCCGTTTGTCAGGGGGCCGGCGACGCTGCTCGCCGCCTCGAGTCAGTGATCATCGACGAAGGATTTGGCAGTCTCGATCAAGACGGGCGGGCAGCGATGGTTGAGGAACTCAGAGACGGCCCGGCCCTACGGGAAATGTTTCGCTGTATCATCGTGGTGTCGCACCAGGAAGATTTCGCATCAGCATTCCCCTTTGGCTATCGGCTGCGCTCGGAGAACGGAATAACGCACGTTGAGGCATTTCGGCCAGCCTGAACTTCCAGACTCAATTCTCGGCCCTTGAAGCCATGAGGACTGTGGACGCTGCAGAGTAAAGGCCGTCAAGTGATGCGACGATTCTGTTCCAAAAGCTCGTCGATTAGCGGTCGGTAGATCGAGTTATCTACTCTTGTGCTATAGTTCGCCGCATATGTCTCCTCCTGGATTTGCTGCTCGAGCCAGGCTTTCTCTTCGAGCAAAACCCACAAGTTGTGCGTGGCGCGGCAGGAGAATCCGTGCAGCTGGTTAGCCTTCAACCCCTTGATGCCATACGCTCGACAGGCCGGGCAACGGCACTTCCTGAGAATCTTCCACTCTTTGGACGATGGCTGCCGACCTCGCCAACTGCCGAGATCCGCGACGAGGCACTCTCCAGAGCCAGGGAGCTGAATGATGCCGCGCGCCTGCCCGATTCCGCCATCCGCTCGAATCAGCCGAATCAAATCCGAGCAGAGCCGTGAGGTGCAGTGTGGCTGTGCCTCCGACGCCGAACACATGGATTGACTTTGTTTTGAAAACGGAACGGGTGTGCCGGAGTCCGGTGAGAACCTCAGCGTATGGCATCGCCTTCGCTTTTCGCAGTAGATTAGGCACGATCCCGCCTAGGGCGACGCACTTCTTCTCGGAAAGCTGCTTGTCCGTGCTCAACCGCTCGGTGTACTGCCGCAGATGGTTGCCGATGTGAACGACGGGCACGTAGCCGTTGTGCTGGTAAGTCAGGTTCACCCACATCGTCTTGTCAAAGCACCCTCGTCGCTTCTGCCTCGACATACTGGGAAATGGGATATAATCCTGGGGAATTGGCTTCCAGTCTGGCTTTCCGATCGCCACAAATTGCTCATACTCATCAAACGGGACGTCAATTCCGCGAGAGCCAAAATAGAAGGCGCCATTGTCCAGATAGATCGCTACGTGCTGCGGTACGCCGAGGTAGGATCTCAGGCCGACTTTCATGGCGGCCGTCCTACGGGCCCGCATCTGGTGAAACTCGCCGTAAGAAACCATCACGGCTCGGAGAGCTGGAATATGGAACTCTGAAGCCGCGTCCCATACCCGAGGGTGCGGATTCTTCAAGGTGAGGCCAGCGACGATTAGCACTGTGCATCCTGTCTCATGTTGCCTCGGCGAGCGAGGTCAGGCGGCCGTCTCACACATCAAAGTTCAAAGCCGAATTGCCGCTAGTCTTCGTGCGATTTCGGTCAGTCGCGCTGAACCAGCCACTGCCGTAGGGCTGTCAATCTCCTCCCTTGCCCGCCTCCGATCGTCTCGAGGCGAACTCCGGCCGGTACGAATTCGGCGAACCCATCGAGAGCGACTCGATAGTCCTTGCCCGCACAGATACCTACCGAGGTCAAACTTTTCGTTTCCACGGCAACCTGAGCGGCTTTCAGAACCTGCGGTCGGAGAGCTCGCGCCGAGCTTGGCGAGAGGCGGCAGTCGTAGTCGGATATCCTCTTATCAGCCGAGATCAGGCCGTACTTCGCTGAGAGGATGAGAATGGACGGCGTCCGCGATCGTTCTCGCGAAGGTATCTTCGCAACACGCGGAACGCCGGGCCATTGTAACGCTCGAGGGCTGGCAATGGTCTCTTAACCGAGACCTTCGACTTTGAGCAGGCGAGTACCAAGAGACGATGCGTGGGAGATTGCCTTCTCGGAGGTTCTGCGTGTTGAACTCCGTCGAACTTTGGCTGTGCCGGCATGTGGATCTTTCGTGAGATGCCAAGGGCGGCGAGATCGCGCCGTGTTGCGACCTTGGAAGCCGCCAATCTCTATCATAATGCAGGTGGCGGCCTCGACGAAGCTAGCGCCGGGGGCCAAAAACGATCCGAATTCCGGTCTCCCTAGTACGATCGCCTCCGGTGCCGGTGTCCGGTACCCGACCATCAAGGTCTCGATAAGCACAGCCTGCCTGCGCAGGTAGTCGAGCGACGCGCAGCTCGGTGGTTCGTTGGCGAGTTTGCCGTTGAGGCTCCCGACATTGCCTCTCTCCTAACGCGGCAGCGACGCAAGGAAAAAAGGTGTACACTACAATGGCCGCGCTCGGGATTACAAAAACCCCTTTGTTTTAAGCGTGTTTGGGTGCCGACGGATCACGAGTGCACGGCCGACTGGTATTCTCGGATCGACCGTGCCGCGGTTCGGCGAATGACACGGTAGCGGTTTCACACCTCTTGGCCGCCCTGAAGCCACTTGTTCACCATTCTCCAAAGGGGCAGGGAGAACGACGGTGCGCACTGTTCGTACAAGGGGCCGTGCTCGTGACGGTAAGCCCCGACCGGCGGGGCGGGATGATCCAGGTCGAACTGGAGTTGATCTCCATCGGCGTACCGCCCGTAGTGTCCGAATACGAGATAGCGGTGCCCGGTGCGATGCTGGTCTCTGAACCACGGTGAACCGTAATGTGGCGCCCTTGGTTATGTGGCCACCAGCTCGTTGACTCTGAGGATTCAGGCGATCCTCGATACTGAGCGCCACATCACGATTTCCTCGCCTGTTAGAACCGACCGGTCCTGGCTGGCTTGCGTGTCGCTTGTGACGGTGACAACGAACCGGGACGCTGCGGGGGCTCGGGAGACCTCGAGGCTCGTCTGGCGGCACGGCGTGAGCTGCTTGACAGGCCGTCTGACCGGTTGCTGTGATGGCGAGGTCAGTGACCGTCGCGTCACGGCGGGAATTTCCTCCGTTGGGTGCGAGCGTTGATGGCGTCCGCGCGGCAACTCCCTACCGGCGGCGAGGTGCATTTCCGTGAGACGATGACATGCCATGAGCCTCGGGTTGACCGTCGCGTCCTTTGCCGTCGCCGTCTGTGCCGATGAGCCCGCGAAGAGGTAGACAGAGACCATCCCCGGATCGGCCGTCCGCTTCGAAATGATCGCGATCCCCGGTGGTCGGTTCTTGATGGGCTGCTCTCTGCTCGAGGATGGACGCAGCGACGACGAGGGGCCGCGACACCGCGTCGTGATGCGTCCGTTCTGGATGGGCAAGACGGAGGTCACCTGGGACGAGCGCGCACATCTCGACTCTGGTTCGGGGCCGGGTAGACCTGGGTGGTTGCCGACCCAGGTCTACCCGGCCCCGATAAGTACGGTGTATTCAACGTCACCTCCAGAGTCGTGGCGATCGCTTCGCATTCTACGACCGCCCTGGGCAGCCGCCAATCGATGTCACCGGCGCCTGTCCCGCGCCTCGGCGACAATCACAACGGCCGTGCGCACCGCGTTGCAGCGCGAATCGCCTGCCACACCCGGAACAAAATCGCGACGATCGTCCCGTCGCGAGACAAGAGCACCGCGGCGTTCGTGAGAGTCCCGCGTTGCCCACGTGGCATCCTCAGCATAACTGTCAAGCGCGAAAAATCCGTCCACGCAAATGTCAGGAACTTGCTTGACTCACAGGAATCTGGCGGCAGAATTTCATCGTAAGGGGATGGGGGTGGTGCGAGACAAATCTGCTTTTCCCGGGTCAGGCTTTCTGAAGAACCTCCATTGATCACGATCCCAGACCCAACGGCGCCCCCGAGGGCAAAGCCCCTGGCGCGTTAAACCTGCATCGCGCCGCTACGCTGGTGTAGCGTTCCGTTCCGAACCGCCTCATTGATGGCTGTCCCAATCATCGACGCGGGAGGCAGCCTGCGGCCGCGCTCACCAGTCAATACTCTGCGCGGCCAAGGCGCTAACGAGCGGTTAAATAACGCTGATTTCCGGAACGATGGTGTCGACGCAAGGAATATTTGTCGGGGGATAAACCCGCAGGTTCGCTGAGCATGCGCCGATCCGGTGAACGCGGCGGCGCACAGAATCGCGAAAACGTCCTATAGTGTTATAGGGGCCCTGCGCTCAGCGCTGCGACTGCGCGCTTTTGTCAGCCGGGCTTACCGCCTCCGCTCCGGCGAGGGAGCCGCAAGGTCAAGATCGGACGAGCGAAGCCACACCGAGTGAAAATGTGATCACCGCAAAAGGCCAAGCGTATGTTCGAGTTGCGGCAAATTCGAATTCGATTCAAACCACGAAGCACCCGAAGAGCACGAAGAAGGGCAGTGAAGCCGATGGTGGTTCGGAATTACGGGTGACGGCCCCGTCAGAAGAATTCATTGACGATCGCGGCCCGCGCGACCCGAGAACCCTTCTGAAAACTGACATCCACTGACATCTGCCGACGTTTCGCCTCGGAACATCGGCTACGACCGCTACAAGCGTTCCATTGTTTCCGTACCCCTCGAGGGCGTGCCGGCCAGCCAGAGCCCCGGGCTGAGAACCGAGCGTCAGGGCGCACAGGAGCCTCGGTGACGAATCGCCACCGAGTCGTTTCCTCATGACCGGAGAATCCACCAACAGTGAGAAAATGATGCTCGCCATTGCCGTCGCCGACGGCATCCCCCGTCGCCGAGTGGGCGCTGCAAAACGGGGTCAACGAACGGACTGCGTACCGCTGGGCCGCCGAGCCCGAGGTTCGGTCTGAAGTCGAGTCGATCCGCAGCCGCGTCCTCGACGAGGCGATTGGCCGGATGTCCAGGCGCGTCGCATGGGCCGTCGATAAGATCTTCGCGCTTGGCGAAAACGCCACTTCCGAGTCCGTACGGCTCTCGGCGCTGCGAGCCGTGATCTCGGACTTCATCGCTGTCTCCAATTTCTCCGGACTCGAAACGCGCTTGGCCAACTCAAGGCGCAGGCCCATGCGCGCTCTAGCAACGCGTGTTGAGTGTGGACGCCTATCGGAAATAGCACCGCAAGGGCACGCCCGAGCATCTCCGACCGAGGACCGGCGCCGGACGCATCTCGATCAGGAGCAAGCGTTCTAACCACGGATAAAGTCGGAACCACACGGATAAGATGAATCAACTTGAACAATGACCCAGCGAGGCCGTTTTTCTCTTCGGCATGCAGAGCCCGGTCCGGTTCCGTGTCGTTCCGCGCCTTCCGTGGTTGAAGGTCTTCCTCTTGAATCCTGTGGGGACCATATCGGCGACTGCGATGTCCGAGCCGGCCCCGAGTCCGGTGCTGGCCCGCTCCGGAAGCCGGACCCGCGAGATCAAAATCAGACGAGCAAAGCCAAACTCGATGAAAACGTGATCACCGCAAAAAACCAAGAGCCTGTTCGAGTTACGTCGAAAACTGTGGTGCATTCGGGACTTGACAACCGGTCGCGGTGAGAAGTGAATCGCCCCGTCAGTCTGAGGAAAGCCGTTCACCGCGAAGATGTACCGACGAAATTCAAGTGCCATCAGGCGTGATGATGGCAGGTGGTTGCTGGCGTCCAACGGCGCACAGTGTCGGTTGCTCCGAGGCGGACGCGGAGCTGGCTTTTGTATCAGATATATTCGTAACCGGGTATGCGGGGTCGTGCGGGTTGATTCGACCGCTCTTCTCAGGATCGCGTCCCCCTCGGTCGTGCCGCCAGACGTGTTCTGATCATTGGTTCCTCGTCTCTGTTCACGTCGAGCGTGAAGGTTTCAGCAAGATGCAGCGCGGCTTCGTACAACGGGAGGTGATGGATTGCGGCCCATAAGTCCAGCACGTTGCCCTTGGCTCGGCAGTCCGCATGAAAACACTGAAACGCCTTCTTTCTCAGATGGACTGAGAACGTTGGCTGCTGGTCTCCAGGGTGGCCGTGCAGCGGGCAATCGCCTCGGCGTTGCTGGCCGCGCCCGCGTAACCGATCGAATATACATAGATGTTTAAGCACTTCCTGCATTGACACTTGTTGCCGCAAGAAAGCGAAGTCGACCCTGGGGCGAGTTAAGGGCGAAGTCGGTATCACCTGCTTGACGGGACGAGCGGTCGGCGCTACGGTAATAGAGGCCGTGGTGACCACTTTCTTCGCAGGCGAGTCCTGCTTGTGGCCCACGGCTTCTTTGTTGGCCGATGGTGGCCTTGCGGCCCGCTGCTTGGTGGTTGCCGTCGACGATGTGGCATTGCTGAGGCCATCCCAGTGAAGGTGAGTGGGGTCGAACGGACGATCGGTCTTCCAGACAGCGAAGACCAGGTGAAGCAGCTTGCGTATGCAGTGCCCCATCGCGACGTCGCCACGTTTTCCTTTGGCTCTCTGGCGGCGATAAAGCGCGCGAACGGCCGGGTTGCAGCGAATGGCACACAGCGCACCATTCCAGAGATGGCCACGAACCAAATCGTTCCCTTTGGTTGACATGGACCTTGCCCCGAGAGGCAACGAGTTGCCTTTCTTGTCGACGCCTGAGGAGTGTTCCTCGGGAAAGGCACCGAAGTAGCTGACGAGTTTGCCGGGAGTCGCGAAGCGATCGATGTCCACGATCTTGGCGACGAGGATCGCTGCGGTGGTTGGGCCGATGCCGGGGACAGTCGCGACCTGGCGATGAGCCGAAGGAGGCAGTTCGTCGAACGTGGAGACTAACAGCTTCCGGAGTTCCTTTTCGCTCTTTCGGCTGCGCTGGACATCGGCCACCAGGTTCCGGACCAAGATCTCGGCGGTGTCGCCGCGCAAGCTGGCGACTGATGTCTTTGCGGCTTGTCGCAGTGCCGCGGCTTGGTCAGCTCGGAGATAGGGAATACGTTCCAATGAACCGCAACGGGCGAATGCAATCCGTTCGGCCGTTGGATACCGCATGAGGAGTCGCAGTACCCAGCCAGTGGCGATGTCATCGGTTAACTGGGCCAGTTCTGGAAAGGTGCGAGCCAGGATGTTGTGCAGTCGATTGATGGCCCTGGTTGACTGCTTGACCTGGGATTGCAAGCGGCCGGCGATTTCCCGTAACAGGATCATCGTCGCGGACGTGGCTGGTGTGGCCCCGGGTTGCTCGACGACCGCGAAACGGGCCATAGCCTGGCTCTCGGTGTCATCGGTGGTACGCTTGGGAAAGTGTGCTTTGCGATAATCCTTGTTGCGCTTGGGCTCCCCGATGGATAGGGTCATGGGCAAGTCAAGGCTGCGGAGGAACTGCTCGAGATTGATGGCGTACTGGCCGGCGGCGTCGATGCGGAAGCAGAAGTGGGCCTGCGGGTGTTGCTGGTGCAGTTGCTGCAGGCGTTCGTGCAGGCTCTGATATCCTTCGCGATTCTCCATCACTGTGAGTGGTTTGGCGGCCGGACGGCGATCAGGCCGGAGGAAGGTAACGCGATGGCCGTATCGAGCGGTATCGATTCCGACCCCGATGAGCTCGAGACAGGTGGTGTTGGACATCGGAGATCTCCAGCGGGCGTGGGGGCACATACAACACTGGGAAGTGTCGGAGAAGCGCCGGACGTGAGTCTCCTCCGCTGATCTCGGGCAAGGCCAGCCTTGTGATGAGCGGTCCAGGCCGCAAGATGTACCAAGGCCTTGAGCCAAAGACGGAGGGAGTAATCTTCGCGAAGAGGTCAATGCCTCAGGACGCTAACAACTCTCCTCACGACACTGCCGCCAGCTTGATCAAACTGGCGGCAGTTGCAACATACAAGAACGCTAAGAGCGCGAAGAAAGCCAATGAAACCGCTGACAGGACATTGACCGTCTGCTCCAACGCGATATGCCACAACGTTCGGTACACCTTAGAAATGCCGTCTATCACCAGTTCAGCAGCTTGCTCGTTCTCTTTCTTCGTCCCTCTTCCCTTCGCGCTCTTGGCGTTCTTCGCGGTGATAGCATTCAGTTTTCTCGATCTGTTCGATCGTCCCTCTTCCCTTCGCGCTCTTGGCGTTCTTCGCGGTGATAGCATTCAGTCTTCTCGATCTGTTCGATCGTCCCCCTTCCCGCCGCGCTCGTCTCGTCGTCGCGGTGATGACTTCGGTCGTTCTTCACGGAGAATCCGACGAGCAAAGCCAAACGCGATGAGAACACGATCAGCGCAAAAAACCAAGAGTCCGTTCGAGTTGCGGCGAATTCTGTGGACTCGCCGGGACTTGACAAGCCGGGCCCGACGCATGACAAAGCCGGCCGAGGTAGAGTTGCTTCCGCCGAGATTTCGCGGTCGTGATCGTTGACGCGTTCATTGCGCGCACGCGACCTGTGGTGATCGGGCCGGGGAGTGCGGCGCCACGTGATGCCGTCGCAGGCGAGCCGCATGTCGATCAGGAGCAAGCGATCTAACCAGTGAAAACGCGGAACCGCACGGAAAAGATGATCAACTTCAACAATGACCCAGCGAGGCCGTTTTTCTCTTCGGCATGCAGAACCCGGTCCGGTTCCGTGTCGTTCCGACCTTCCGTGGTTAAATTCTTCGTATTGAATCCCCTGGAGATCATCTCGGCGACTGCGATGATCGAGCCGGCCCCGAGTCCGGTGCTGGCCCGCTCCGGAAGCCGGACCCGCGAGATCAAAATCAGACGAGCAAAGCCAAACTCGATGAGAACATGATCACCGCAAAAAACCAAGAGCCTGTTCGAGTTACGTCGAAAACTGTGGTGCATTCGGGACTTGACAACCGGTCGCGGTGAGAAGTGAATCGCCCCGTCAGTCTGAGGAAAGCCGTTCACCGCGAAGAACGCTAAGAGCGCGAAGAAAGCCAATGAAACCGCTGACAGGACATTGACCGTCTGCTCCAACGCGATATGCCACAACGTTTGGTACACCTTAGAAATGCCGTCTATCACCATTTCAGCAGCTTGCTCGTTCTCTTTGTTCGTCCCTCTTCCCTTCGCGCTCTTGGCGTTCTTCGCGGTGATAGCATTCAGTCTTCTCGATCTGTTCGATCGTCCCTCTTCCCTTCGCGCTCTTGGCGTTCTTCGCGGTGATAGCATTCAGTCTTCTCGATCTGTTCGATCGTCCCCCTCCCCGCCGCGCTCGTCTCGTCGTCGCGGTGATGACTTCGGTCGTTCTTCACGGAGAATCCGACGAGCAAACCCAAACTCGATGAGAACATGATCAGCGCAAAACACCAAGAGCCTGTTCGAGTTGCGGCGAATTCTGTGGGCTCGCCGGGACTTGACAAGCGGGGCCCGACGCATGACGAAGCCGGCGGAGGTAGAGTTGCTTCCGCCGAAATTTCGCGGTCGCGATCGTTGACGCGTTTATTGCGCCACGCGACCTGTGGCGATCAGGCCGGCGAGCGCGGCGCCGCGTGATGCCGTCGCAGGCGAGCCGCATGTCGAAGAGGACCAAGCGTTCTAACCACTGAAAATGCGGAACCGCACGGAAAAGATGAATCAACTTCAACAATGACCCAGCGAGGCCGTTTTTCTTTTCGGCATGCAGCGCTTTAACCTCGACTTTGTGTGTCCAGGTACGCCGAAATTGCCGGTGGCACACGAGGGCCGAAATGGCACACTTCGCCGCGGCGGCGTTGGCTGCTTCCGAGCCCTATGAAACCAGGCGATTCGACACTTTCGGTCAGTGCCAAAATGGCACCAAAACCATGGCCCAAAAGTTGCCACTTTGTGCCAAATCGTGGCATTCTTTCATGACGATGTGACAAGACATTCGACGCGCTGGAAACTCTGGGCGGCGATTCGCCTGGTGAACGAGACATTGCCCCGGTTGAAGCGTCAGCAACACCCCGACAAGACTTCATCGGTCGCGTGCGCCGGAGTCTTGTCTTCCTGGGCTATCTGTTTGCTTTCGCATTGGCTCGCATTCGTTCCACTCCTGCTCGCGAGCGCGGAGTTGAAAAGTGCATAACAGGTTCTAAGGACGGGTATGAACCGATAGAATGATTCCGTCGGACGTGGATATGACTGTCGCCCGTTATCGCAATGGCGATCGCCGGGTGGTCATGCCGGGAAAACTTGGGGAGCTCAAGAATGAGTAGACATGGCGTTCGCCGCGTGGAAATCACGCGTAGCCCAGTACAGTGTCGGCCTTGCATGGTCGCTGTACTGGGAACGCATTTCCATGCAGAGCTCAACCATGAAACGATGGCACGACGACTACCCGAGCACGTACCGGGAGTGGAGAAAGCACTACCTTTCGCACGTTGAGAGCAACGTCGATCACAATCCGGTTCCCGGCCAGGATCCTTACGAGATTGACTGTGACTGCGATCAACAAAAAGGTCGCTTCCGCAAGAGAAATGCCGGGGACTGCGGCAATACGCGATGTTACTTGTGTCATTCGCTGAAGTTTCCAAAGCGACAGATGACGTGGCAAGAGACATGCTCGCAACTGAAATTGAAAGAGGGCATTGCAGCGGCCGTTGAAGACAAGAACGGCGGCCCGGCGGCGCGAGACTGATGGGTTTGTCCCACCGGGCCGGGACTACGCGGGTTCTCTCGCGTTTCTCTCGCCCGTGCAGAGAGAGGATGGCCGCAGGCCGGGTGAGGGCTCGGCCGCGGCCTTGTTTAATGAGGAGTCTCGGGTTGGGATCCGTTGCAATCGTGATGCCCGGCTGAGCGGTGCCAGGGACATCGCCTGTGCGCGTGAGGTCCTGGTGGTCGTCGACCTTGGCAACGCCGAAATCGGTGACCCATACTGTCCCGCGAGCATCGAGCAGCAGATTCGACGGCGTGATGTCGCGGTGGACAATTCCCTGGAAGTGGGCGTAAGCCAGGGCTTCGGCAACCTGCACGCCGATCCGGGCGACCCCGCGCCAGTACGTCTCTCGCCGCGGCTTGCCGAGCGATTTTCCTACCGGTAGCGCAAGCGACGACGAAGACGGCCAGCGCGATCTGGCGCGCGCTCGAGCGACAACGACGTCGGTGGGCGCGATTGACTCGACGCTCCGCCGACACCCGTGATTCGCCACGATTCAGTTCAGGAAAGTTACGCGCTGGACGGGAACCCCGACGGCGAGCGCCACAACTGCGGCGAGAGCTGCCGAAGAATTGAGATTGAATCGGAAGTGTCGTTGCCGGCCACGGATGGTAGCACCACGAGAGATCAAGCCGCACGGCTTGTTGCTCCGCGCTGACGGCACCCTGGAGATATTGCTGCTCGGGGTGCGCTGTGCACCGTGTCGGACCGAACGGCGCCTTCATGCTTGGTCTGACACAATCTGGAATCGGTTCGATCCCGGAGCAAAGCTTCTCGTGGACTGCGAACGCTCTGTGTTCGCGCATGACTCCGGCAAGAAAAGGGGAAACCCGGATGACGTGTTTCAGGCTGCTACGTCGCATGGAGTGATGACAAGAAGGTCGATCACCACCGCAGGAGCGCCGAGCGTTCGTGATTTTCTCCACTCGAAATTGCCGCGTTTGCGACGAGGAGCCTTGAGATGAAGAGGTTTTCCTGCAAGGATTTAGTTCGAGCGACTTTGAAGGCGCACACGGGGCGTGCCCTTCGAAAGACCCGATGGCGGCCGGGAATGGAATTGCTCGAAGTCCGGCTGACGCCGGCCGTCTTCACCGTCAACACGGCACTGGACACCGTGGCCGCGAATCTGAAGACCGGCCAAGACGCGGCGGGCCACATCTCGCTGCGCTCAGCGATCATGGCCGCCAACGCACAGCCCGGCGCCGATACGATCATGCTGCCCAATGGCACCTTCCGGCTGACGATCGCCGGCAGAAGCGAGGACGCCGCGGCCAAAGGCGACCTCGACATCAAGAGCGACATCACGATCCAAGGGAAAGGGCACACCGCCACGGTCATCGACGGCAACAGTCTGGATCGCGTGTTTGACATCTGGAGCGGCACGGTCTCGATCTCGCAACTGACCATCGAGGGTGGCTCCATCGGCAGCGGCGGCGGGGGCGGGCTGCGCAATGAGGGTGGGCACGTGACCTTGACGAGTGTATTCGTCCAGGGCAACGCGTCGACCGGGGCCAATGGCGCCAGTGGTGCCGACGGGGTGGCCGGCGTGAGCGCTCCTCAGGCCGGTCAGGCCGGAGCGGCGCCTTGGGCGGCGGGATTTACAACGCACACGGCTCGCTCAATCTCATCAGCAGTACGATCATTTCCAATACGGTCCTGGGCGGCAACGGCGGCGATGGGGGCGCTGGCGTGAATGTCGTGGGCGCCGCTGGCGTGCCATCGACGGATCGGACTGTGAGCGACGGCAAGGACGCGGTGGGCGGCGCGGGTGCCAGAGGCGGCGGCGGCGGCAGCGCGGCCTCGGCGGCGGTGTCTACAACGCCGCGGGTGCAACACTCACCGTCTCGGGCACGACGTTCACCGATAACCTGGCGATCGGCGGCCAGGGGGGCGACGGCGGCCGCGGCGGCGAGGGTGACGGCGGCCGGGGGGCAGATGCCCTGAACTTCGGGCTCGAGACCGAAGGATTCGGAGGTAAAGGTACCGGCGGGGCCGGCGGTGCCGGGGGCGCTGGCGGCAGTGCGGAAGGGGGCGGTCTCTTCAATGCGGGAACGGCAACGATGAAGCGCCCCCCCAAGAACACGTTCAACAGCAACGCGGCCGACGGTGGTGCCGGTGGTGGCGGTGGCATTAGCGGCCCGGCCGTCGGCGGCCGCGGTGGTGACGGATCGATTCCCGGGCAAGGACAGTCCGCCGGCGGCATCGGTGCCTTCGGCTTCGATGGCGCTCCCGGAAAAGGCGGCGGCGGCGGCCTGGGAGCCGGCGGCGGGGTTTACAACGCGGCGGGCGCCGTGCTCTCAAGCTCCGGCCCGATCATCTTCCAGCTCGACACGGCCGCGGGTGGGACCGGCGGCGCCGGCGGCGCGGGATTTGTAGGCGTGGGCGGCGACGGCGGCAATGGCAAAGTCACGCTCGGATCCCTGGGAGGGGTCGGGGCCACCGGCGGCAGCGGAGGCCTGGGCGGCACGGGTGAGGGCGGCGGTCTGTTCAATGCCAGTGGCGCGAAGGCAACCTTCACCGCGCCCGCGACAAACTCCCCCGTCGAAACCTTGGCGCAGTTCCTGAACAATTCGGCCAATGGCGGCCAGGGAGGGGCGGGCGGTCTCGGCGGCAACGGCCTGGGCGGATTCGGCGGCAACGGATTCTTCGGCACGGTGAACGATCCCAGCCAGGGTGGCGATGGCGGCCTTGGCGAAGGCGGCAATGGTGGTGCGGGTGCCACGGGCGGCCTCGCCGCCGGCGGCGGGTTTTACAACGCCGGCAATCTTTCGTTCACGGCGATCACCCTGCACGCCAATAGCAATCAGGCGATCGACGGCGGCAACGGAGCAGGCGCCAACGGCGGTGACGGAGTCGGCGGCCTGGGCGGCAACGGTGGCATCGGCGGCAGCGGCGGCAACGCAGTGGCGGGCAACGGCGGCAACGCCGGCAATGACGGCAACGCCCGCGGTGGCGGCGGCTTCAACGCATCGACCGGCGTGCTCCTGATCGACCCCCGCCAAGGTGCCTTCGCCGGATCGGCACAGTCACGAGCGGTGACCAGGATCCAGTTAAACAAGGTTGGCCCGGGCGTCCCGATGCCAAGCGGCATTGCGGGATCCGCTTTCCGAGGCAGTGGCGGCAAACCGGGGGGCGGCGTCGGCATCGCCTTTGCCGGCAACCCCGGAACGCCGGGCTTCCTCGGCCAGGATCGCGGCGGCGGGCTCTACCTCGCCGCTGGCGGCACGGTGACGCTCAGGAATACCGACGTCTCCACGAACCAGGCCGCAACCGGCGACCCGGATATCTTCGGCACGTTCTCGAAGTAACCCGAAACTAGGGTTTCACTCCATCCATCGCCGCACCGCAAAGGCCGGGCGGCCATCCAATCACGTCGGGCGCCGCCTCTCGGGAAACCGCGCGGGCGGCGCTGGATCAATCATTTTCGGACTCAATGGGACCGCTCGTGGAATGCTGTGCCGGCCCCGCGCCAAGTATCCGTTCCCAGATCACGAGCGGGACTTGTCGCACCGCCCGACGTTTTGCCGACAACTTTGGAGATGACGCTGGCCGGCGGTGCGGGGGACGATGTCTTGATCGGCGGGCCGGGTTTCGACTTGCTCGACGGGGGGGCCGGGTGACAACATCCTGCTTCAGGATCGAGCGGGTCATGCGGCAGCGGCCACAACGTCCTCCGATCGCCGATGGCCGGTCGGAGGACGACTTTCACTCTTGCGCAGGGTCGCGCGAGGATGGTGTCGCTCGGTCAAGCGACTCTCGTGCGTTCCCCACGAAGGCGTTTTCTGGCCACGGAGCTCGAGCGATGAACGAAGAGTCGCTGTTTGCCGCCGCCCTGGAGAAGCCGACCGGCGCCCTTCGCCGCGCGTTTCTGGATGACGCGTGTGCTGGCGACGTGGCGCTGCGGCGGCGGGTCGAGCAGTTGCTCTTGGCCCACGAGAAGACTCTTGGCATCCTCGACCAAACGGCGAGGCCGCCCGATTGGAGCGAAGTGGGCGACTTCTCGTTGTCCGCGGCCGCTCGCGCGGGCGAACGCGCCGACGCCGTGATCGCCGGCCGATATCGGCTGATCGCGGAAATCGGCGACGGCGGCATGGGCACGGTCTGGAAGGCCGAGCAAACGCAGCCGGTCCGGCGGACGGTTGCGCTCAAGCTGATAAAGGCGGGGATGGACTCGAGGACCGTCCTGTCGCGGTTCGAGGCGGAGCGACAGGCGCTCGCGCTCATGGAGCATCCGAACATCGCGCGGGTGCTCGACGCCGGGTCGACCGACAGCGGCCGGCCGTTCTTCGTGATGGAGTTTGTCGAGGGCGTTCCCCTCACGCGCTATTGCGACGAAGCCTGCTTGACCGTGGATGAGCGGCTTTCTCTGTTCGTGCCGGTTTGCCAGGCCGTCCAGCACGCGCACACCAAAGGCGTCGTCCACAGAGACCTGAAGCCCAGCAACATCCTCGTTTGCCGGTACGATGGCCAGCCTGTGCCCAAAGTCATCGACTTCGGCCTGGCCAAAGCGATTCAGCAGCCGCTCGTCGAGCGGACGCTGCGCACCGCCGAGGGCGTGCTCCTGGGCACGCCGCTTTACATGAGCCCGGAACAGGCCGAGCTCAACAATCCCGATGTCGACGCGCGAACAGATATCTATGCCTTGGGCGCGATCCTCTACGAGCTTCTGACCGGGACGACTCCCCTCGAGCGACAGCGGTACCAGGAGGCGGCCCTTCAAGAGTTGCTCCGGCTCATCAAGGAGGAGGAGCCGCCGCGGCCGAGCGCCCGTCTCAGCAACAGCGACGCGCTTCCCAGCCTGGCGGCGCAGCGCCAGCTCGAGCCGCTGCGGCTGACCCGACTGGTTCGCGGCGAGCTCGACTGGATCGTCATGAAGTGCCTGGAGAAGGACCGCTCGCGCCGCTACGAGACCGCCGACGGACTGGCGCACGACGTCGAGCGCTACCTGGCCGACGAAAGCGTGGAAGCGTGCCCGCCGTCGACCGGCTATCGCCTGCGCAAGTTTGTGTGGCGCAACAGGGGCCTTGTGCTCGCGGCCTCGATCATCTTTCTCCTGCTCCTGGCCGGCATCGCCGGTACCACCTGGGGGCTGATCCGGGCCGAACGAGCGCGCAAGGCCGAAGTCGCTCGGGCCGAGGGTGAACGGCGAGCCGCGGCAGGCGCAAAAGCGACTGCAGCAGATCGAAAAGGGAAGCGAGATCCTGGCTTCGATCTTCCGCGATCTCGATCCCCGCTCGGAGGCCAAGGAAGGCCGTCCGCTGCGCGCGATCCTCGGCGACCGGCTGGAGCGAGCGGCCGCCGAGCTTGAAGGAGAAGCGGTCGGCGACCCTGTTGTCGTGTCGGAGCTGCAAGATCGGCTGGGTCGGACAAACCTCGCGCTGGGCCACTCGGCGAAGGCGGAATCGCTGTTTGCGAAGGCCGTCGCGATTCGCCGGGCCGAGCTCGGACCCGAGGATGCGCTCACGCTGCAGAGCCTGCGGAATCAGGCGCCGCAGCTCGAGGCCTCGGGACGGGCGCACGAGGCGGTCACGCAATTGAGGTCGGTGCGGGACGTCCAGGCGAAGCGATTCGGGGCCGACCATCCGGACACGCTCTTGACGCAAAGCGACCTCGCGCTCGCGTGCTTGCGGATGGGCAAGCGCGACGAGGCCGTCGTGCTGCTCGAGCAGGTTCGCGATGCGCGGACGAGCGGTCTGGGATCGGATGACTCCCTGACGATCGCCACCCTGGAATCCCTGGCCGAGGCTTACGTAGGCGTCGGGAAAGCGCCTGAGGCCATCAAGCTACTCGAACAGGTGCGAGCCAGCCGCGTGAAGACGCTTGGCCCGGGCCATGTCGACTCGATCGTCGCATTGAGCAATCTGGCATTCGCATACCAGTCGATCGGGAAGATGACGCCGGCCCTGGCCTTGTTCGAGGAGGCCCGGACCGTCGCCGTGACGAGGCTCGGCGTCAACCACCCGCTGACCTTGAATATCCTCGACAGCGTGGCCCGCTCATTTCGGGCGTTCGGACGGACCGACGAGGCGATTGCCCTGGCCGAACAGGTGCTGGACGCGCGGACCCGGGAACTCGGGCCTTACCATCCCCACACGATTCAGACGATGGAAAACCTCGGGCTGGCCTACAAGACCAAGGGCAACGAGCAAGAGGCGGTTCGGCTATTCGAACGGGCGGTGGCCGGACTCGAGCAGCTCAAATTCGTGCACGGGAGCGCAGGCCGGATTGTTGGGAATCTGTGTACTTCCCTGGAAGAGGCCGGGCGGCTGGAAGAGGCAGCGAGCTGGCGGCGGCGATGGCTGGGGGTGGCGAAGGACCAGTTCGGACCGGAATCCGCGGAATACGCTTTTAGCCTGGCTGAGCTCGGCGAACGGCTCTTGCTGCACGAGAAATACGCCGACGCGGAGCCGATCCTGCGCGAGTGCCTCGCGATCGGAAGGAAAACCCAGCCCGAGGCGTGGATGACCTATTACGCCCAGTCGATGCTTGGCGGCGCACTGCTGGGACAAGCGAGGCACGCCGACGCCGAGCCTTTTCTCGTGCAGGCGTTCGAAGGACTCAAGGCCCGCCAGCGGCAGATTCCACCGCTCTTGGCACGGCATCACGTCGCCGAGGCGCTCGGGCGAGTCGTCGAGCTCTACGATGCCTGGGGCAAGCCGCAGCAGGCTGCGCAGTGGCGAGCGCAACTGGTCCCGGCGGGCCATGCTATGCCGTAGTCTAGACCCAGCGGCACCCCATCCACGTTTCCGGATCACCACCGCTGCCGTGCACGGACCGGTCACGGCTGGTTCCAAACCGTGTACCGGCCAATAAGTCGAGAGGCCAGGTCGGAGCCTGGGGAGGAGCGAGGGTTGTACGTCGGTCTCGCCAGGTCGCTGCGGCCGTTGCGACGGTCGGCGCTGCGATATTGATCGGGGAACTGCGCCGCTGGTTCCACCGGCGACCACCTGCACGGTCGGCTTGGTGGTCAGCGCGACGCCGTTGACCTTGGCGGTGAGTGTGCTGACCGTTCCCGCCGTGGTTCCGGTGAAGACGACCGTGTAAGTACCCGCTGTTGTGGCCGCGGTGACGCTGCCGAATTCGCCCGAGCTCGTGCCGCCCGCGAGTGCGAAGCTGAACGCACCAGCGGCGAGACCCGTGATTGCGTTGCCGTTCTTGTCTTTCACGACGATCGTGATCACGTCGGTGCTGCCGGATACGACGGTTGGCGATGCGAAACTGATCGTGGAGCTCGCGCCGCTGACGCCACCGGCGACGACCTGGATGGTGGGCTTGGTCGTCAATGTGACACCGTTCACCTCGGCAGTGAGTGTGCTGGTCGAGCCGGCCGTGGTTCCGGTGAAGACAGCCGTGTAAGTCCCCGGCGTCGTTGTGGCGGTGGCGGCGCCGAAGGTCCCCGCGCTAACGCCGCCTGAGAGCGTCAAGCTGAAGGCAGTGCTGGCGAGGCCGTTGATTGCGTTGCCGTTCTTGTCCTTCACGGCGATGGTGATCACGTCGGTGCTGCCGGACGCAACCGTCGGCGTCGCGAAGCTGATCGTGGACTTGGCGGCACTGACCGGGCCGGGGAGCACGTGCACCGTGGGCTTGGCATTGAGTGTGACGCCGCTCACGGTGGTGGTAAGCGTGCTGGCAGAGCCGGCCGTGGTTGCGGTGAAGACGACCGTGTAGGTTCCCGGCGTTGTTGTGGCCGTGGCGGCGCCGAAGGTCCCCGCGCTCGTGCCGCGTGAGAGGGTAAAGCTGAAGGCGCTGGCGGCGAGGCCGGTGATTGCATTGCCGTTCTTGTCCGTCACGGCGATGGTGATCAGGTCGGTGCTGCCGGACGCAACGGTCGGCGTCGCGAAACCGACCGTGGACTTGGCGGGACTGACCGGGCCAGGGATCACGTGCACCGTGGGTTTGGCGTTAAGTGTGACGCCACTCACCGTGGTAGTTAGCGTGCTGGCCGAGCCCGCCGTGGTTGCGGTGAAGACGACGATGTAGGTTCCCGGCGTCGTGGTCGCGGCGACGGCGCCAAGGTGCCGGCGCTCACTCCGCCTGTTAGAGTAAAACTGAAAGCGTTATTGGAAAGTGTGAAGATTGCGTTGCCGTTCTTGTCCTTTACAGCGAGCGTGATCACGTCGGTGCTGCCGGACGCCACGGTCGGCGTTGCGAAACTGATCGTGGACTTGGCGGGACTGACCGGGCCTGCGATCACGTGCACCGTCGGCATGGTGGTGAGCGTGACGCCGCTGACCTTGGTGGTGAGCGTGCTGACCGAGCCCGCCGTGGTTGCGGTGAAAACGACCGTGTAGGTTCCCGGTGTCGTCGTGGCGGCGGCGGCACCGAAGGTCCCCGCGCTCACTCCGCCCTCAAGTGCAAGGCTGAAGGCGCTGCCGGCGAGACCGGTGATTGGGTTGCTGTCGTTGTCCTTGACGGCGATCGTGATCACGTCGGTACTGCCGGATGCGACGATCGACGATGCGAAACTGACCTTGGACTTGGAGGCACTGACTCCGCCCGCGACCACCTGCACGGCCGGCTTGGTGTTGAGTGTGACGCCGCTGACCTTGGCGGTGAGCTTGCTGGCCGAGCCCGCCGTGGTTCCAGTGAAGTCAACCGTGTAGGTTCCCGGCGTTGTCGTCGCAGCGACGGCGCCGAAGGTTCCCGCGCTGACTCCGCCTGCGAGAGCAAAGCTGAACGCGCTACCGGCCAGTCCGCTGATCGGATTACCCGCGGCGTCCTCGACCAGGAGCGTGAGCAGATCGGTGTTGCCCGAGGCGACAGTGGGCGACGCGAACTTCGCCGTAGAAGTGGCCGCGCTCACGGATCCGGTCGTGACCTGAACGGTGGGATGTGTGCTGAGTGCGACGCCGCTGACGCTCGCGGTGAGTGTGCTGACTGTTCCCGCCGTGGTTCCGGCGAAGCTCGCCGTGTACGTTCCGGGTGTTGCCGTCGCTGCGACGGCGCTGAAGGTGCCGGCGCTCGTACCGCCTGAGAGGCCGAAGCTGAAGGCGGACGAGCCGAGGCCGCTCACCGCGTTGCCGGCGGTATCCTCGACCACGATCGTCAGCAGATCGGTCTTTCCGGCGACGACAGTCGAGCTGGCGAAGCTGACCGTCGAGCTCGTGGGGCTGATCGTCTGGCTGCTGTAGGTAAACTGGTCGGCGGTCGTGACCGGTGAGACACCGTAACCGAAAATCGGTCCGTTCACGTTGGCGTTGGGATTGCCGCTGAAGTTATCGGTCTCGTCGACTCCCGATTGGACCGTGACGTTCACGGTGCCCGCACCGCTGGGGACGATCGCCGTGATCTGTGAATCGCTCACATAGGTGACCGAGCTGGCGGCGGTGGTTCCGAAAAACACCGAGAGATGGCCGGCGGCGCCCGAGAAATTCTGGCCGGTGACCGTGACCGTGTCGCCGGCGGTACCGGCGGTCTCGCTGAGGCCGGTCACGACCGGGGTCAGGTTGACCACCTGGAAGTCGCCGGCGTCGAGCGTTTTCAGGCCGTTCGACGCGAAGATGTCGTTCAGGTTCCAGGTCAGGTCGAGGTTGGGCGTGTCGACGTCGTCGATCGTCGCGGATGAGCCGGTGACATACATCGGCGCTGCCGATATCCGCGAGAATCAGACCGTATTGCTGCATGGCGCGGGCGAGAATCTGCGACTCGGGGGGCATATCGTTGATCAAGGTGTCGATCGCGGGCGTGTTTGCCAGGCGCAAGCGGCCGCCGAACGGCAGATTGTCAGATCCTTGCGACACATTGACGATGTGCGAGGCCGGGTAGACGTACTGGGGGTTCACGTCGCCGCTCGGCAGGGTGAACCGCAGCGCGTGGTCAATCGCGCCCTGGCCCCCCTGGGCACTCGTGAGCCCCTCGTCGGGACGGGCCAGGCCAGCCAGGATCGAGAGGCCGGCCGCGTCAGCCGACGTTTCTCCCAGGCTCCGGAACGAATCCGTATTCATGTTCCAGACGCTTTCCTGGGCCGCGTGCCACAGGCCGTCGGTATGAGGAAGCTCGACGCCGTCGGTGTTGGGAAACAGCGTCGGGTCGGAGGGGCGCGTCACGCCGAATAGTTCATAGGCGGTGTTGCTGTCCTCGTCCCAGACGATCAGATGGGAGTCTCCGCGCTGGCCGGCGTTGTATCCGCCCCCATTGGGATTTGGCCCGTCCTGGTAGTCGCCTTCGATGACGGCGCCCGCCGGGATCGGAACCGGGACGATGTCGCTCTCACCGGGGTAATTGTCGATGATGACGTTCACCGTCGCCGCGCCCTTGCCGTGCACGATGTTGAACGGTATCCCGTACAGCGGGTCGTCGCCGTTAGAGGGATCATCCGCGCCCCAGTCGGGATGGAGATGTATCGACGTACCGATATGGGCGATGATCGCCGCTGAGTTCGCCGCAATCGGCGCGTTGCTGATGTTCTGGTTCCAGGGATAGTCCGAGGGAAAGAGCTGCTGGCCAAGCAGCGTGGGAACGACGCGATCTTCCAGTTCTTGTAGCAGCAAGGTCGAGCGCCGGGCCAATCGAGCGTCGCGTGCGTCGGCAGCAGAGACAACCGATCGATTCAGCCGGCCTTTGATCGCTTTCGCCAGATGGTACGGTCGCTTCAGCCAGTACATGTTGGAACCTCTTGCTAAACACTCGACGGAAAGCCCGCGTCGCGCGGCGATCATCCTGAGGTCGCGGAGGGACCGTCCTATCGCGCCGTTTTCGGCAAAGCGTCAGCGAGCAGTGTAGGCTGCGCAAGAGCGCTCTCACAAGGTTTGATTCGCAGTAGCGCCAGGAGTGTCGTCGATGGGGACTGCGGCAGAGCCTGATCTGGAGTTTCGCGACATCCGCTGCTCGCACTCCGAGAATCTTCCCGAGCTGCTCAGCGGTCTGCGCCTGTCGGTCCTGGTCTCGACATACCGAACGGGCCACCTGGTGGCCGTGGCTGCCCGCAACGGGCGGCTGGTCGTGACGTTTCATCAATTCGAGCGGGCGATGGGGATCGCGGTCAAGCCGGGGGCGATCGCCGTTTGCACCCGCAAAGAGGTGTGGTTTGCGCGAGGCCCCGGATATCGCGGCCAAAGTCGAGCCGCGCGGGCACTACGACGCCAGCTTTCTGGCGCGCACGTCGCATTTCACGGATGATATTCACGCGCACGAGGCGGCCTGGGTTGGTAGCGAGTTCTGGGTGGTGAATACGCTGTTCTCATGTCTGGCCGCTCTCCACCCGATATACAGCTTTGCGCCGCGGTGGCGGCCGCCGTTTGTGACCGCGTTGCGCCCTGACGACCGTTGCCATCTCAACGGCATGGCCGTGGTGGATGGCCAGCCGCGTTACGTGACCGCCCTTGCGGAAACCGACTCTCCGGAAGGCTGGCGAGCGGTCAAGGCGACCGGCGGCTGCCTGATCGAGATCAAGAGTGGACGCGTCGTGGCCCGCGGCCTGGCCTTGCCACACTCGCCGCGGGTGGTCGGGGACAAGGTCTTCTTGCTCGAGTCGGGGACCGGCGCGCTGGCGGTGGTCAATCCATCCGACGGAGAGACCGACGCCGTGGCGCGGCTGCCGGGCGTGGTGCGCGGACTGGCCCTCCACGGCGGATTCGCCTTCGTCGGGCTCTCGAGAGCCAGGCCCACCCTGGAGGGAGTGCCGATCGTCGCCCGGCGCGACGAGTTGCAATGTGGCCTGTGGGTGGTGGATTTGAAGACCGGGTCGATCGCGGCGCATCTTGCGTTTGACACCGGAGTGGAAGAGGTCTTCGACGTACAGGTTCTGCCCGGGATCGTCTCCCCGCACATTTCCGGCCCCTGGGCAGACCGGGATACGGGCCGTCCGTTCTGGACCGTACCGCCCCCGTGAGTACCACTCGCAGTGGCGAATCGAGGCGTCTGCGGCAGTCGGACGAGCAGTGGTGCTCGGAGCACCGCTTGAGGAGGCCCGAACTCAACTCATGCAATATCGCGACGGGCTCGCGCAAACCTGGTTGCGGACCGGCTGCTGCTGCCGCTGATGGTTGTCGTCGTGCGGGCGGTGCGAAGGCGGGGAAACAAATGGGCCGTGATCGGCTCTCACGGCGCGAAGTCCGCGGCGAGCTCTGGACGCCTCTCTATGTGATCACCGCGCGAGGTGGTCCGGCAACGCCGGAAAGATGGACATACAACACCCGGGTTGCTGTCTATTGATAAAGTTTCGAATAGAAGCTTCAGCATGTAGGGAGCACAGGCATCGCCGGGGGAGCCGGGACTGATCCCGACACCACCCCGGACGCGCCGTCGCCCGTCACTCCGCCACGACTTGCCCAAGGACGTTCTTGAAGACCAGGTTTCCGTTCAGGATGGTAGGGCTATTGACCATCAGGATACCGCAACCGTGGTTCGACTCGATCGTACAGTAGAACACGCCATTCTCGGCAGCGCTCGAGATGAAAACGCCGCTGCCGGCGTTCGACTCGATCGTATCGGACTCGATCACGTTAGCCGTGGCGCCGGCGCCCAGAATATCGACGCCGTCGCTGCCGTTATACGCGATCAAGTTGCCACCGATCAAATTGCTGCTCGCCCCGTCGATCAAGGCCACACCGGTGGCGAGGTTGCCCAGAGGCTTGGTGCCGGACGCATCCGTGCCGATGTTGTCGCCGGCGACGGTGTTGATGGAGCAGCCGTTGCCGATCGTGACGCCGTTTTGGCCGTTGGCCGAGATGACGTCGCACGCCCCGGTGGTCGTACCTCCGACCGTATTGCTCGATGCGCCGGCAGAGAGGTAAACGCCAATGTCGGTGTTTCCCAGGGCCTTGGCACCGGTTAGGTCGGTGCCGATATCGTCGCCGGCCACCACATTGGCCGAGGTGCCGATGTCGTCGATCTCGACGCCGTCAATTCCATTGGCGGAGATGATGTCGCGAGCGGACGCGGTCGTGCCGCCGACCAGGTTGCCGCTGGCTCCGTTAATGATCAACACACCGTCGATCGCATTGCCCAACTTCGCGGCGCCCGAGGAGTCGGTGCCGATGTAGTCACCGGCGACGATGTTGGACGAACTGCCGTCAATGATCACCCCGTTCTGGCCGTTGGCCGAGATGACATCGCGCGCCCCGGCCGTCGTGCCGCCGACCGTATTGCTCGAAGCGCTGCCCAGAGGTAGACGCCGTCGCGGGCGTTGCCCAAGGCCTTGGTGCCGGTCGAGTCCGTTCCGATGTAATCGCCATCCACGACGTTGGCGACCGTCGTGGTGTAGTCGATCTGGACGCCGTCGATTCCGTTGCTCGCGATCACATTGCGGGCGGAGACGGTGGTGCCGCCGATCGTATTGCTGCTCGCAGCGTCGGTGAGGACGACCCCATCATCGGTGTTTCCGAGGGCCTTGGCCCCCGTAACGTCGGTGCCGATGTAGTCGCCGGAGACCACGTTGCCGGAGACGGCGTCGATGGTCACTCCATCTTGCTTGTTTGCCGAGATCACGTTTCGGTCTCCGGCCGTCGTTCCGCCCACTGTGTTGGCGGTCGCATTCGGGCCAACGGTGATTCCGGAGCCTTGGTTGCCCAGCGCGTGGGTTCCGGTGGCGTCGGTGCCGATGTAGTTGCCGGCCACGACGTCGTTCTTTGCGGCGCTACCCATGAAGGAGAGTGCGATGTAAACACCGTCGGCTCCGTTGGCCGAGATGACGTTGCGCACCCGGCGGTGCTCCCGCCGACGGTGTTGCCGGACGCGCCATAGGTGAAGGACACGCCGGAGCCATGGTTGCCCAAGGCATGAGCTCCGGTGGCGTCGGTGCCGATGTAGTTGCCTGCGATCACGTTGTTGTTGGTGCCACTCAGCTGGATCGAGACGCCGTCGCCCCCGTTTGCCGAGATGACGTTGCGGGCTGCGGCCGTTGTCCCGCCGATGATGTTGCCGCTCGCTCCGTCGAGGAACATCACGCCGGCCGAAGCATTGCCCAAGGCGGTACGCGCCGGTCGCGTCAGTGCCGATGTAGTCGCCCGCCACCACGTTGTTTGTCGTTGCTGATGCGCTGAAGCTGAGCCCGGACTGTTTGTTGGCCGAGATCACATTTCGCGCGGCGCTCATCCCGCCGATTGTGTTTCCTGTCGCGCCGTTGTAGACGTCGACACCGTAAGAGCCATTACCCAGGGCCTTGGTCCCACTGACGTCGATGCCAATGTAGTCGCCTGCAACCACATTGTTATTCGTTCCTGGGGAATCGAGGTCGACGCCGTCGATCGCGTTTGCCGAGATGACGTTTCGCGCTGCGGACGTAGTCCCGCCGATCGTGTTTCCCGACGCCCCGCCCGTGATCACCACGCCGTTGCATCCGTTGCCCACAGCTCCTGTACCGGTGGCGTCGGCGCCGATGTAATCGCCGGCCACAACATTGCTGGAGCTGCCGTCGATGCTCACGCCGGACTGCAAGTTGCCGGAGATGACGTTTCTCGCGGTCGAGGTGGTCCCGCCAACGGTGTTGCCATGAGCCCCGTTTTGCAGGACCACGCCATTGCCGTTTCCCAGAGGTACGGTGCCAGCGGTCGTCACGCCGATGTAGTCGCCGCAGATCACGTCGCCGGATCCGCCGTCGACGACGATTCCCGCGACGAGGAAGCCGTCGACGGCCAGCCCTTTGACCGTGCTGTTTGACGCCTTGAGCGTGAGGCCCGCGACCGTCGCGCCGCGCTCGTGGCGGCGAGCACCACCTTGGGTCCGGTCTGTGTTCCTGGCTGGGTGGTCGCGTCGACGACGACGGGCTGTGTGATCGTCGGCAGCGGCGAAAGGATCGAGATGGTCGGGACTCCTCCTCCGCCGATATTGAATGCGATGGTGTTGGTGGCGGCGGTGGCGGCATTCGAGTTGATGATGGCCTGTCGCAGGCTTCCGGTCCCGTCGTCACTGGAATTAGTGACTGTAAAGGTCGTCATCAATTGCCGCGACTCGAGGGCCTCGAAGAGGGGGCGGCGGCGCAGGCGGCGGCTGTTCCTGGTGATCTGCGGCGTGCCGGCCGTACGGAGGCGGGGGAACCAAGGGGTGAGCATGGCGGGGTGTCCTGGGTGGGGGCGTACCGCGAACGTGGGGCGGCGGGCGACCACCGCCCGAAACCCGTTCCACGCTCGCGGCCGACTGTTCTCGGAGATCGCGCCACTCGTCCATGCGGCGAGACGATCTCCTGGTCAGTCCAGGAGATTCCCAAACGGTGCGGAGTTCAGACACGCCGGCCAATTTTTCTTGACGACGTCCCGAGTTGACGTCTCTCTGGCGGCTCGGCCTCCCCGAACGGGGACGCTCATGATCGTGCGTTGATGGCCCGGTCCGTCGAATTGCCTCGGTTCGATTTCACCCCAGGACGTATAGGCGGCGATCCGCGGGGCGACTTCGGGGTAGGTGATAACTGGCGACGCGGGTCCGCCGGTTCTTCTCGTTCAAGTCGGCCACGATGTTGCGCACGACTCGCTCGCTTGGCCAGTCGAAGATGATGAAAAGCGACTCCGGAGTGAGACCGCCGTTGGCCTCGAGCTGCCCGCGAACCTTGATCGCTTCTCTGACGGAGGCGCGATACGTGTAGCCGTTCCCATGGACGAGAATGACGACCGGCCGACCCGCCATCCGCTCGAGAAGGTCTTCGGGCCGGGCGCCTTGGAGCGGTCCGCCGTGTTCATCGAGGCGGCCGACGGTCAGGCTGGGCCAGGGGTTGGAGACGACGACCTGCTCGCAGGCCCGCGTTTGGACGAGCCAGGTCTCGATGGCGCTGGCCGGCGATGCAAGCTCCGGGTCGATTTGTTGGCTTGGCGAATCGATGGTGGCGGCGCCTGAGAGATCCGGGCCCGGGCCCCGCGCGGGGCGTTCGATCTCGGTCCGTGGCGCCCGGGATACGAACGGACCCACACACCCGGGACCGCCGCAGGCCCCGAGCAAGGCGGCGGCAAGCGCACCTGATTTCCAGAGTGCCGCGAGGGAATGTGGGAACCGATTCATGGCGAGATCCCGCGATATCGTCGTCTCCCTCGCGGACGAACGACCGTAGTTCCATCGGCCGGGCGGCCGGGGATCATTCGGCAAAATGGCGTCGAGCTCATGCCGGACGGCGCGATTCTGAGGATCGAGGCCCCGCGGCCGACGGAGCGCGCGGCCAGGCCGATTTCGCGGTTGACGGTGGTCGATCCGCGCAGCATCGCGGCAGCCTTGTCACACCGGCTCGCGGCACGGCCGGAGGTTCTGACTTTTGTTCGCTCATGTCCGATCTTGACGGCACTGCCGCCTGCACTCATCTTCGTCGCCGCGCACGGACGGCCGGCGGCGGGACGGCGATTCTTCGGCAAAGACGGATTGGGAGCGGCAAAGAGCGATCTGCGGTAGGAATTCGAATTGGCCCTGTGAGAGAATAGGGCGCGCAGCCGTACGGCGCGGGCGGATCGGCCCGTCCGTTCGTGGAGGCCGGAGGTCGCCATGTCCGTGTCGAATTCACCGTCGAGTCCAGAGTCGTTCCAGGCCCTGATCGCCCGGGTGCGAGCGGGCGACGAGCAGGCGGCGGCCGAGCTGGTCCGGAGTTACGAACCTGCGATCCGGCGCACGGCGCGGGTCCGGCTCGTCGACACCCGGCTGAACCGCTTGCTCGATTCGATGGACATCTGCCAGTCGGTCATGGCGAGCTTCTTCGTCCGGGCCGCGCTCGGGCAATTCGAGCTGGATACGCCCGACCAGTTGCTCAGGCTGCTGGCGACGATGACGCGGAACAAGCTCGCCGGTCAGGTGAAAGGCCACGCGGCGGCCCGGCGCGACTTTCGCCGGGTCGCAGCGGTCCAGCGCGATGGCGACAGCGAGTCGGACGCGGGCGCCGAGCGGATCGCCGGGCAGAGCCCGACGCCCAGCCGAGATCTGGCCGCGCGCGAGCTGCTGGAGGAGGCGCTGCGGCGCCTCTCCCCCGACGAGAAGCGAATCCTGGATTGTCGCGAGCAGGGCGGCCAGTGGGCCGAGATCGCCACCGAGCTGGGCTCGAGCCCCGAGGCGATCCGCAAGCGGCTGGTGCGGGCGGTCGATCGTGTTGCGCGGGAACTGGGACTGGATGAATCGCCTTGATGAGCACGAGCCGCGAATCGGACCGATCACCTCCTGCACGCGCCGGCGACGCAAGGCCGGTGGCTTCGCGCCAGGATCCGCTCCCGCTGATTCAACGACATCGCCAGTGCTGGCGCGATGGGAATCGGCTGCCGGTCGAAGCGTTCCTCCGTGAATTCCCGCCGCCGGCCATCGACGACGAAGAGCTGCTCGACCTGATTTACAACGAGATCGTCCTGCGCGAGGAAGACGGCAAAGCGCCCGAGCTGGACGAGTACCTGCGGCGGTTCCCGCAGCACGCCGGCGATCTTCGCACCCAGTTCGAGGTTCACCGCGCCCTCGAGCTTGGCCAGCCCTTCACGCTCAATCTCTCGAGCGCCTCGTTCGACCTCGAGGGCCGTGGCCCCGACACGCACGCCGACGAAGATCCGCCTGCACATTCACCGGCCTCATTCCCGCCCGCCGCGGGCGCCCCGCGGCCGCGCGCAGGATCTCGACCTCAATTCGGCCGCCGGAGCCGGACTGGCCGCAGGTCGAGGGCTACGACATCCAGGACGTGCTCGGCAGCGGCGGGATGGGCACCGTCTTTCGCGCGTTTGACCGCCAGCGCCGCCGCCCGGTTGCCCTCAAGGTGATGAACCGCGCCGGCGGCGCGGCAATCTTGCGATTCAAGCACGAGTTTCGCACCCTGCTGGGTGTCGCGCACCCGAATCTCGTCACGCTCTACGAGCTGATTTTTGATGGGAACCAGTGGTTGCTCACCATGGAGCTGCTCGACGGAGTGAGCTTCCTCCAGTACGTCCGCGACGAAGCCCCTCTCGCGACCGGCCCCGGCAAACCCGCCCCGACGGACGGCGACGACGTGTCCGGTCTCGAAACCGAGGTCATCGCTCGGAGCCAGCCCGAAGGATCGGCCGCCGATGCGGCGACCGACTCGCAGCGCGGCCGGCTCTCCACTCGCGTTTCCTTTCCGGGGGACGCGGGCAACGAATCGACCGCAGTCGCTTCGCCGTTTCCGCATGACCGCGGCCCCGGGCAGGTCCATCCAGGGATCAAGGGCGGGCTCGCGGCGGCCGGTAGCCCAGGAGCGCCATCCGCCGGCGCGAAACCGCTGCCGCCTGGCGCGCGCGTCCGCTTCGCGCCGCGACTCGCCAGCTCGCCGAGGGGATCGCGTGGCTGCACGCGGCGGGGAAACTGCATCGCGATATCAAGCCCTCGAACGTGATCGTCACTCGCGAGGGCCGGGTGGTGCTCCTCGACTTCGGACTGGTGGCCGAGCAAGGGTCCGACGGCCGGCACCGCAGCACTGAGCAGCACATTCTCGGTACCGCCGCCTATATGGCTCCCGAGCAAGCAGCCGGCCTGCCCGTCTCGCCGGCGAGCGACTGGTACAGCGTGGGCGTGATGCTCTTCGAGGCCCTTACAGGGCGGTTGCCGTTTCTGGGTGAGCCCCTCGCGGTGATGATGGACAAGCAGCGATTCGAACCGCCGCCACCGTGTGAGCTGGCTCCCGGCGTGCCCGAGGACCTGAGCGCCTTGTGCGTCGACCTGCTCCGGCGGCGGCCTGAGGATCGTCCCTCGGCACGCGACGTGATGCGGCGCCTGGGGAGCGCGGGCCCGGTCGCCGAGGCGTTTTCGAAGCCGGACGTCGGCCCGTCTCCTCCGTCATCGTCGGGTCAGGGCCAGGCCCCGTGCCTGGTCGGCCGACGCCGCCATCTCCAGGCGCTCGAACAGGCCCTGGGGACGATGACCGGGGGCCGCAGCGTAGCGCTCTACCTTCACGGGCCCTCGGGTGGCGGCAAGACCGCGCTACTCCGGAGCTTCCTCGACGAGCGGATCGAGCGCGGCGACGCCGTCGTGCTGGCCGGCCGCTGCTACGAGCGTGAGTCAGTCCCGTACAAGGCCCTCGATAGTTTGATCGACGCACTGGGGCGGCATTTGAGGCATCTTCCGAATGCGGAAGTGGCGGCCTGCCTGCCGCGCGATATGGCCTCGCTCGCGCGTGTCTTCCCCGGTCTGCGGCAGGTTGAGGCCAAGGGCCAGGCCTTGCGCAGGCCCTTCGAGACCCCGGATCCCCAGGAGCTCCGCCGTCGCGCCTTCGCGGCGCTGCGTGAGCTGCTGGCCCGCCTGGGCGACCGAACGCCGCTCATCCTGGCGATTGACGACCTGCAATGGGGCGACGTCGACAGCGCCAATTTGATCGCCGAGCTGCTCCGACCCCCCGATGCCCCCGTACTGTTGTTCCTCGGGGCCTACCGTAGCGAGGATCGCGCGACCAGCCCTTTCCTCCAGGCGCTCTTCCATGTCCAGGCATCGCAGCCTGGCGGGCACAGTGAGCATGAGCCGGAGAAGGTGCCGGCGGGCTCGCCGTGTCTCGACGCGCACGAATTGTCGGTCGATCCGCTCGACCCGGGTGAGACCCGCGCGCTCGCGAACGCCCTGCTGGGCGAGGCCGGCCTCACTCCGGGCCGCGAGGCGCTCGTCGAGGCGGTCGTGCGGGAGTCTGCGGGCAACCCCTTTTTCGTCGCCGAGCTCGTCCGGCACGTCCAGTCGGACGATGAGGTCGCGGGCCCGGATTGGTCGGGCCCGAATGCCACTTCTTTCCAGAAGGCATCCGGCTCCGAATCTCGCTCCACGACGATCGCGCTCGACGACGTCCTCTGGGCGCGAATCCGGCGGCTGCCGGAGGAGGCGCGGCGCGTGCTGGAGATCATCGCCGTCTCGGGACAACCGTTAGGGCTCGAGGTGATCGGCCGTTGCGCAGAGCTCGAGCAGGATGAGCGGGTGTCCCTTGCGCTACTCCGTTCCGGCCGTCTGATCCGCAGCACCGGGTCGCGCCCTTACCGACGAGATCGAGACGTATCACGACCGGATCCGCGAAACGGTGGTGGCGCGGCTCGCGCCGGAGGTGACGCGCGAGCATCATCGACGGCTGGCTCAATCGCTCGAGGCCTTGGGGTCGGCCGATCCCGAGGTGCTGGGTGTTCATCTCCTGGGTTCGGGCCAGCCGGAGCGAGCGGCCGACTACTTCGCCAGGGCCGCCGATGAAGCCGCCGAGGCGCTCGCGTTCGACCGGGCGGCCGGTTTGTACCGCCGCGCACTCGAGCGCCCGCCGGAAGCGCGGTCCGCGGCAACGAACCACCGCCTCAATGCCCGGCTGGGCGATGCGCTGGCCAACGCCAGCCGCGGTGCCGAGGCGGCTGCTGCCTATCTGGCCGCCGTGCCTGACGCCCCGGTCGCCGACGCGATCGAGCTCCAGCGACGTGCCGCCATGCAGCTCCTGATCAGCGGCCACATCGACCGAGGGCTGGCCACGCTCCGTACCGTCCTCGGGGCAATCGGAATGACCTTGCCCATGACGCCGAGGCAGGCCTTGTTCTCTCTGCTGGCGCAGCGGGCCCGGCTCCGGCTCCGAGGGCTCGGCTTCCGCGAGCGCGACTCGAGCGAGATCGCGCCGGCCGATTTGACCCGGATTGACGTCTGCTGGTCGGCCGGTGCCGGCCTGAGCGTCGTCGACACGATCCGCGGTGCCGACTTCCAGGCGCGCGGACTTCTGCTCTGCCTCGCCGCAGGCGAGCCATCACGGATCGCCCGGGCGCTCGCGATGGAGGCGGCACACGCGGCCTCGGCCGGCGGCTCGAACCGGAGGACGACGGCGCGGCTACTGGACCGGGCCGGCGAGCTGGCCGGCCGGGTCGAAGATCCCTACGCCTCGGGCATGGTCGCGCTCGCCCGGGGCGTTTCCGCCTACCTCGAAGGGCAATGGACCCTCGCGCAGCAGGAGTGTGACCGGGCCGAAACGATCTTTCGCGACCGTTGTACCGGCGTTGCGTGGGAGCTCGACACCGCGCACGCCTTTGCGCTGTGGGGACTCAGCCACCAGGGCGCGGTGGCCGAGCTGTCGCGTCGCTGGCCAATCCTGCTGAATCTGGCCCGCGCCCGCGGCGACCTCTACGCCGTGATGAATCTGAGCAGCTACATCATGTCGATCGTCCGGCTCGCCGCCGATGACCCCGACACGGCCGACCGCGAGCTTCGGCAGACGATGTCGCAATGGTCACGTGATGGCTACCACGTCCAGCACAATGACGCCCTCTGGGCCGCGGTGCAGATCGAGCTGTACCGCGGCGATGGCGCGGCGGCCTGGGGCCTGATCGACCGCTCGTGGCCGGCATTGCGGCGGTCGCTGCTCTTGAGGGTCCAGTTCATTCGAACGTCGATGCACTTCCTCCGCGCCCGCGCCGCCCTGGCCGCGGCGGTCGCCCTCCGCCGTTCCCGGCCCGGCGAAGCTCGAACGCTCCTGACGGTTGCCCGGCGAGCTGCCGGCCGTCTCGAGCGCGAACGCATGCCCTGCCCTACCGCGTACGCTCGACTCATCCGCGGCGCGCTGGCAGCGATCGCCGGCGATTCGTTCCGGGCCCTGCCGCGCCTCACGGAAGCCATCGCATGCTTCGAGGCCGTGGACATGCGCCTCTGCGCCGCAGCGACTCGCCGCCGCCTCGGTGAATTCCTGGGCGGCGAGCGCGGCCAGGAAGAGATCGATCGCGCTGATCGCTGGATGCTCGATCAAAAGATCAAGAATCGTGCCAGGATGGTCTCCATGATCATCACACCCTGGTCATGATCGAGCGGGCACGCGCCACCGGTCTCAATGCCGGCCCGCGGCCTGGCACATCCGCTGAACCAGAATATCGAGCAACCAGGCCCCAAGGTCGATGGGCACGCGAGCGAGAGGACCTGTCATCAGGGCGACCATTCCCAGCGTCGCGAACACGGGCAGGTTGTTGATCAGGTGGTACATCGTCGTGCGCTCCGGGTGCATTACTCAGTACATCGTTCAGCTCGTCACACCTGGTTATCCGCGATTCCGGGGGCAAACGGACAAAATCGGCGCAGCCGATTTTCGCCGGCGAGAAAGCTCGGTCCGAGACGATCGCAACACTCGTGTCCATTCGAGTCCGCGAAGGTGATAACCGTGATGTGAGGGCCGATCGCCGGCCCGATTCGAGGCCTCCCTCACGGAGCCCAACGATGATTTGGTTTTACCGCTTGATGGTCGCGCTGGGAAATCCCAAGCAATGGTCGAGGGACCCGAACGATTGGCTGAAACCGTCCACGTGGACGGGAAACGTCTGGGGTCCGGCCGCGAATCGTGCCCGGCTAACCGGAGAAATGTTGCCGCTGACGACGAGCGCAGCGATGACTCGCCGGGACAGTCAGAGAAGGAAACGTGTTCCGTGAGGGCGACAGTGTCTTCTGGCTCGGCGATTCCGGTTAGAATAACAGTCGGTCATGATCTGGGCGATCTACGACCTTTCCGTGTCGGGCCTGTGATCGGAGGGGTTTGCCGCTCCCGTGCGCGTCGTTTCAAGCTCCTGTCCATCGGAGATGTTGTGATGTTGGTGATGCGGACGCACTGGATCGTAGCGGCGGTCCTCGCCGCGGCGGCGATGGGACAGTCCGCGACCCAAGCGCAGTCGGAGAAGCGAACCGAGCCGCAGCGAGCGACGACGGCGGGCCTACCGAAACCCGAGGCGACCGACAAGGCTGTCGAACTGCGGCGATTCCCTGCGCATACGGACTGGGTGTGGACGGTCGCGCTCACACCCGACGGGAAGACGCTGGTCTCTGCCGGCGGAGAGAAGGACCACATGGCGCGGTCGTGGGATTTCGACACCGGGAAACAACTTCAACAAATCGACGTGCGCGGATCAGCACAAAGCTTGGTCGTGTTCCCGGACGGTCGCCGGGCGGCCGTCGCCAGTGCCGACAAGACAATCGCGATCTGGGACGTTCAGAGCGGAAAGGAACTTCACCGGCTTCCGCGCATACGGGCCAGGTCTTCACCGTGGCTTTGACGCGTGACGGGAAGACGCTCGCGAGTGCGAGCGAGGATGGAACGGTCCGGCTCTGGGACCCGGTCCAGGGTCGTGCTCGGCGACACGATCGGGGTCTCAGAGAACGAGGTCGTCGGATTGGCGTTTTCTCCCGACGATCGATGGCTGCTGACGGGCGACTACGAGTCGATAGTCAAGCTCTACGCCGTATCGACCGGCCGCGCGGTCTCGCGGTACGAGGGCCACAGTCGGGGAGTTCGGTGTGTCGCCTTCACGCGCGACGGCCTGCGCATCGTCACTGCGGGTGACGACAAGTCGGTCCGGCTCTGGGATGCGCGAACGCGTCGCGAGCTTCTCAACTACGACGGGGTGAGTGCGGTCGTTTACGGTATTGCAATCTCGCCCGACGGTCGCCGCCTGGCAGCCGGGCTCGCCGACCTGAAGATCCTGATCTGGGATCTATCCGCCGGAACGCTGCTCCACACTTTCGAGCTCAAGACCGGCGGATGCCTCGGCTTGGCCTTCATCAAAGACGGCCGCGAGCTCGTGGCTGGTCTCGGTGACGGCTCGATCTGGATCGGCGGGCTTCCGCCCAAGCTGCTCGGCGAGTCAGATCCGGCAGCCCGGCCGCCGAGTGCGCACCAAAGCCAAACGGGGCGTGCGGTAGGGTGTTGGGGCGAATCATCCCCATCGATATCGGACCTCGTCCTGATCCCAGCCGCGCTGGGAAAGCCGTGCTCGCAGCAGCTCGCGGGCCCGCGACAGCCGCCCCTTGACGGTGCCGACTGGACATCGAAGAAGCCTTGCGACCTGCTCGTTGCTTTCGCCTTCCATGTAAGTGCGCAGCACCAGTAAGCGGTATCTCGCGGGCAAGACATCGACTTCTGCGCGGAGGAGCAGCCGGAGCTCGTTGCGACTTGCGGCAGTCTCGGGTCCCGAGTGAGGATCTTCCACCTCCTGGATCTCCATCCGCGGGTCAATTCGGGGGCGATGTTCCCGCGCTCGGATCGCGGTGCGGTAGGCGACCTCGCGGAGCCAACCCCCAAGATCGCGCGATTGCGGATGGTGCCCGCCTTGCGCGCGAGCGCGACGAAGGTCAACTGAGCGGCGTCCTCGGCGTCCTGGTCTCGATGCAGGATGTGCCGGCAGACCCGGAGCACCATCGGACCGTGCCGTTTGACCATCGCCTCGAAGGCGCTCTCCGAGTCTACTTTTTGCCCGGTCAGGAACTGATCAAGCAATTGCTCATCAGATCGAATCGGTGTCATTGGACTCGTCCACTTCCTGCTGAAAGTTGGAGCAACTCCGCGATATAGGAAGAACAGCCCACGACCAGCGCACCGTTTCGAATCAGTTCACGGAGCAAGGCTGCCCCCTCCGCATCCGCGAAGGTCAAGCCGAACAGGTCCAGGCAGGTGCGGGACCCTCCAGCCGCGGAGAGAGCGTAGGCATCGTGAGCCTCATCAACCCATGGCCCCTGAAGCTTGCCTTCGAGCTTGAGGACCTCGCCTGAGTCCTTGCCGACCATTCGCGTGATCCGCAGCATCGTTCAGTTCTCCAGGGGTCGTGCTTTGCGATAAAGCGACCCGCGTGCCGATCGGGAGGGCGCGATTGCGCAATTGCCTATCTGGCTGGGCCGAGAAGACTTGCACGATCTCGCGTGATGCGGCGACCGCGGTCGTCGGCCACGATGGGAGGAGACGGCGCCACCGCCGATGGCGGCGGCTACCGCGGGCGGTGGGAGGCGCGATCGATGCCCAGCTTCTTCAAACGGTTCCGAAGGGTGCTGGGATGCAGTCCCAGAATCCTGGCCGCGCCGCGGGGTCCGTCGACGACCCAGTTCGTCTCGTCCAGAACCGCGGAGATGTGGCTCCGCTCGACGGTCTCCAGACTGGGACGCTCGTTGGTGGGAGGGACGGCGCCGGTCGCCGATAGTATGCCGGGTTCGATCTCGAGGATGCTGTCCGTCTCGAGGATGACAGCGCGTTCGAGAACGTTTTCCAGCTCGCGGATGTTCCCGGGCCAGCGATACGCGAGGAGCTGCTCCATGGTGCGCTGGCCGACGCTCTCGATGCGTTTGCCGATCCGAACCATGAAGTTGTTGACAAGAAGGTGCACGAGGAGCGGGATGTCTTGGGCGCGATCGCGAAGCGGAGGCAGATGAATGGGGAAGACGTGGAGTCGATAGTAAAGATCCTCGCGGAATGCTTTTTCCTGAACCGCCTTCAGAAGGTCGCGGTTGGTGGCGGCGATGACGCGGACATCGACCCGGATCGGGGAGTGGCCCCCGACCCGGTCGAATTCATGGGCTTGCAGAACGTGCAGGAGCTTGGCCTGGGCTTCCGGAGGAATCTCGCCGATTTCATCGAGGAAAATGGTGCCTCGATCGGCGAGCTCGAAGCGGCCGATGCGCTTGGCGATGGCACCCGTGAACGCACCTTTCTCGTGGCCGAATAGCTCGCTTTCCACGAGGCCCGTCGGGAGGGCGCTGCAGTTGACCTTGATGAATGGCTTGTCGGCGCGCTTGCTCGTGGAGTGGATGGCACGCGCGATCAGCTCCTTGCCCGTGCCGGTCTCACCGGTGATGAGTACGGAAGCATCCGTCGGCGCCATGCGCCGCACGTCGTCGAGCACCGCGCAGAGCGCAGGGCTCTTGCCGACGATCTCCTCGAAGTTGTGGGTCGCTTTGATCTCGTCCTGGAGATAGAGGTTTTGCTGATGCAAGCGGGCGCGCTCGGCCTCGGCGAGCACACGGTCTGTGATGTCGACCCATATGGCGCGGCTCGCTTGAACCCGACCGTCGACGCCGCGGATCGGCTTCATCCACAGGTTGATCCACAATGGGCGGCTGTCCTCGCGACGCATCTCCACTTCCAGCCCTGAGAACTCCTCGCCGGCATGAAACCGGCTTAACAAGCTCGCCGCCCCGGCCTTGGCGGCCATCGGTTGGGCGAAAAAGTCGAAGATGGAACGACCGTTCATCTCGTCCTCTGAGTGACCGATCATCTGCGTCGCCCGGCGATTGACGCTGAGAATTCGCCCCTCGCCGCAGACGGACAGGTAGCCCACGGGTGCCTCTTCGTAGAGGTCCCGATAGCGACCCTCGCTCTCGAGAAGCCGTCTCTCGGCCCGGAGTCGTTCCAGCTCCGCGGTCGTCCGAGCCGCAAAGATTCGGAAAATGAACAACCGGCGCGGTTCCGGTGGCATCGGTCGCTCGTCAAAGACGGCCAGATGCCCGAGAACGTTCCCCTCGCCATCCAGGAAGGGGACCCCCATGTAGCTGTCGATGCCCAGACTGACCAGAGGGGTCGCGTTCGGGAACTTCTCCGAAACACCCGTGGGGTGATGGACAAATCCTCCGCGCGCGACGGCGTCGCAGGGAGTGGCCGCAAGATCGTATTCCATGTTGTCCACAATCCGATCGTGCGCCGAAAAGGCGACGGTGCGGACGCGGGTATTCACATCGGCGAACTCGGCCACGACGGCATAGGGGACGTCGATGGCCGACGCCAGCCTGCGCACCAGCGACCGGAAAAACTCTTCTCCCGTGCCGCGGGCTGTACCTTCGACGATGTCGCGGAGTGCGCGGAGATCGTCGCGAACCGCCGGCACATCGGAGCCTTCCCAGTCGGCAATTCCCAAAGCTCTCTCGTCCACCGATGCCAGTAACCGGTTGCTGTCACTTGTCTTGACGCTCATCGGCGACCTCGGTAATCGACCGTCCGATCACATCGGTTCGTCCACACACCGCAACTCGCGTGCACTTGTTCGCAGTATCTCTCAGTCCTGGACACACTCGATGTGAATCTTTGTTGGACACTCGGTGGAGTCAAGGGGAGTATCGGGCGGCTTCGGGGGGTGTGATTTCAACGGCGGGACGATCTTCGTCCTATGGACGAATCGTGAGCCGTTTTTGTTCGCTTTGTCTGGAGCGAAGTGTGGTAGAGCGTTATCGTAGCGGACCTTGGGGGTGACGGTCGCGGACCGCGTGGCGTTCGACACGTCGTCGATGCTCGACCGCAAGAAACGCTGCAGGCTGGCCCCGCCACTGAATATGAGCAACGTCGGGTTTTTGTTTGACAGCAACAGAAGCAAGAATCGCGCTTGAAGCCAAAGAGTCACGGAAGTCGCGGGTCTATTGCCTCTCCGCGGAGGTTGGCGGGCGAGCGCCCGTCGTTGCATGGCCTAGCGCGGAGTAAACGCGTCGTCCGCGTGGATAACCGGTTGCGCTCGCCGCTTGTGGAAATCGGGATGGCCTGAGGGCGCGCTCACAGAGCTTCCACAAGCGACGAGGCTGTTACCGCCCGCGTCAGCGAAACGACGATGAACGACCAGCCCGTGCAAGACACATCTTTCACCACGATGGTTCCATGCTCGCTTTCACCGCGTTCAATTCCCCCACTTCAGCGCCGCTTGACATGGGACCGTGAAGCGAGAGCGTGCAATGGTTCGTGCTGTTGATGGCCGTGGTGAGCAGCGTTTGCCGAGGTATCGTTCGCGTGATGACCTTTATGACTGCGGGACGCCGTGGGGCTTGTCGGTGCGGCCGCCGCGGGCGGCGTCTGGGTCGGTATCTGGTTCGTCGGCGTCCCGATCGGATTCGTCGCCGTTGGCGTCGAGATGACGTGCGGGAATGTCGGCATCGCGCTTGGATTCGTCATCGTCGGCTGCAGCATCGAGCTCATGTTTCCCGGGAGCGTGAACGATCGATTCGGGCTCGGGCCAGTCGGCGCGATCGTCCGCGTGATCGTCGTCGTCGTATTGGTCGGCGCTGTCGGCATATTGGTCGGCATCGTTGGCATATTGGTCGGCATAGTCGGCATTGTGGTCATGCCCGGTGATGGATTCATCGGTGCCGGCATCATGCCCATCGACAGGAGAGCCCGCCCCTCGAGCGGCTCGACTGAGATCGATATGTTCCTCCTCGACCGACGCCGAGTCACTCGACGATGGCTCTGTTCCTGGTGCGGCTTCATCTTTTTTTCTCCTGATGTGACCGTGATCAACGGATTGCCCACATAAACTAAGTAGCCTCGAGGCCACGGTTCGGATTCGAAGTAAATCGGATTTCGGTTCTTTCTCGTTCCCTGACGTGACTTTTCGGCAGAAGCTGACTGGAAGCCCGCGTACGCTCGATCTTCGTCGATTGTCCGCCGACGCGGGTCGAATCCGTTGAGGACCTATCGGCGACTCACGGGCGACGCGTCGTGCTGATCGAGAACGACGTCGCCGCGGAATCTCGCTCGACCTGATGATGAAGGAAGTCACGCGGCACGAACCGAATTCTGAGTCGTTGCGCTTCGGCCGGGAGGACGACTACCAGCAGTTGCGAACATCCTTTCAAGGATCGACCGGGTCGATCTCGCTGAGGACGGCCGTGACCTGGCAAGTCGTGGTCGGTACGAGTCGATGTGCTTCGATTTGTTCCAACGCCTGGGGCGGGCCGTGGTCAGGGATCGGAAAGCCGACATCGGCCGGAGCGTGTGAATCGCGGCTCGGGTGATCGATTCGGAAGCCCAAGCCCGCCGTTGTCGGCCGGGCGCCCGAGTTCGGCCTGTCCGCAGCCGCTGAGACGGTGGGAGCCGGGAATTCGATGCGGATCGGGCTGGTCACAGACATTCATAACGATGCCGACACGCTCGCGCGGGCTCTCGCTGCCTTGAACGCGCGTGGCGTCGACCGATTGATCACGCTCGGCGACACCTGCGACGTGTTCGTACCGGACGGTGGCATCGTCGAGGTGGCGAAGATGCTGCAGGAGCGGCACGTGGTCGGGGTCTGGGGCAACCACGACTTCGTGTTGTGCCGCAACGTCGACGAGCGTTACCGCACTCGTTACGCCGGCAGTCCTGTCCTGGACTTCATGGCCGGAATGTTGCCGACGCTGGTCGTGGGAGATTGTCATTTCAGCCACCTCGAGCCACTTGGCGACCCACATGACGTCGCTCATCTCTGGTCGCTGAAAGACAAGCCGTTCGATTTGATGGAACTGGCCGCCCTCAGCTTCGCCGCCGTCGATCACCGTCTTCTCTTCATCGGCCATTATCACCGCTGGTGGGCTGCGACGCCGGAAGGGCGCTTGGACTGGACAGGGGACCGACCCTTGGAGCTCGCTGCCGACCAGCGGTACTTCGTCGTTGTGGGTCCAGTGCTGGGCGGGTGGTGCGGCTGGCTCGATACCGACGCAGGTGTGCTTCTGCCTCTTCGAATTGCCGAAGTCCGATGACAGGCCGAGGTGCCCGAAAGCGCCTGACTGGCTGCAACTGTGAGCGGCCCATCACAGGGTCTTGGGCCGTTCAAGAATCGCAAGGACTGACCTGTTCTTGTTCGCTTATGATCCGGCAAGCCTGAAAAGCTTGCGCCCATAGGCCCGAGCTACTGTAATCGGATGCGCGAGCAGAACTTCAAGTCGCCCGACGAACGATTGAGGATCGTGATACAGCCCCACCTGATGCAGCACGCTTCCGCGGTCGTAGTAAATGCGCTCACCGGCGAGCTTTCCCTCTTCATCGAACGAGAAGATTCCGCATAGGGGAAATGCCACCAGTCGGCCGGTGGGCGGGAGTCCGCGCCAGGATCCAAGTTGCGTGCCGCTGATCCGTACTTCGAGCGCCACACCCTCCTCGGCGGCCAGACAGCGTGTGATATCGATGCGGAGATCTGGAAGCGACGTCAGAAGGTCCTCGTAGTAGCCGCGCACTGCATCACGCCCTTCGTGGTGTTCACCCCAAGGTTCATCGTCGTACCATGCCCGCTGGCCAAAGGTAGCCATGATCCCTGGCAGGTCATGGGCATTTTCGCGAGACACGTGTTCTTCGACAATCGCGAGCTGAGCACGGGCGCGTGCGCTGAGATTTACGGACATGGTAGCTCCCGGTGTCGTGACGAGTGAAAGCCCTGCAACATCTCTGATCGTCGCGTGGCATTGATTCAAGAATGTCGCTCGCGCGGCAGAGGATCAACGAATTCCACCATGTGAGCTTGACCCGGACATGCGAAACCCCTCATTTTATAGGGTCTACGACGTGCAAGGATCGCAAGAATTGCGGATATCCACAAGGGATTACTGAACGGAAGACCGACGGCTCGAGAGCGTCAGATACTGGCGAAAAGTCCCTCCCGGGACTCGAGCTCATGAGCCGCTGATTAGAGTCAGCTACTCTCAAAGTTGGCACGGGAAGCGAGGCGTCTGGCCGCCATGATCAGCGCACCTCGGACGGGACCTCGCTGGTTGTCGACGCTTACTGTATTGCAGCCGTTCTGATTACGCCTGAATCTCCGCTTGACGATTGTCGGCTGCATTGCGTGATCAAGTTCAACGCTATTGACCCGTCGCGTGCGTCTGCTGAAACGTAAACTCCATCGCGTCAGCGCCGGTGCTCGGCCATGGTTCGGACCGCTTTCAGCGCGTCGATGATTTGTTGTCCGCTGCCATCGTCGCGCTGCCGCGCGGCGGCCATCAGGTCGTTCCAGCGTCTCAGGTCGCCCGTCGTGATCTTTCGCACGCTCGAATCCTTGGCCCATTCGAGACCAATGATTCGTCCCAGCTCAACGATGTGGGCGACGACGGCTTGCCGTGCCTCTGGTGATTTCACTGTGCTCGCGGTCACTGCGCCAAACTTGCTCCAGCCTTCTGACAGCAGATTGCCTTTGTAGAAGGTCTGGACCCAGCCACGGTATTGGCTCCAGCTCTGCACCTTTTGGTTCGCGTGATCGTGCTGATAGGCTGCGAACAAGTCGGCAACGTCGGGCAGATCAAGAACGTTTGCATGTCGAGCGGGCACGGCGGTCCCTTCGCCGGCAACGGCTTCGAGCGCGGGCGTGGACAAAAAAAGCAACATCGCCAGAGGAATCCAAACTCCAGTCCGGTTGGTGTGATACATCATTCTCTCTCCATCGGCGTTACCACGTTCGTCTCTGCTGTGCTTCCACGCCTCGTTATCTCCATCGGGCATACGATCGGACAAATTCCAACGGTCCCAGTCCTTTACTTGGCGATTTTCCCTTGTTTGATGCCTCGGCGGAGAAAATCGATCGTCCGATGTCCGCTCGGCTCGTGGATAGAGATAACCCGCTTGAGAGGGGCCGGGCATCGGCTCGATTCGAGGTGTCGTAACGGGAGTTTCGTCATGATGTGGCTCTATTGCTTGATGGTCGCAGTCGGGACAGCTGAGAAAGATGCGGCGGAAGCGACAGATTGGATGAAGCCGGCGACGTGGCAGGGAAACTTTTGGGGCCCGGCGGCGACCCGTGCCCGCGAAACGGGAGCACTCCCAGCACTTCCGACTAACACGGTGATGACCCACTGGGCCACATGGGGCAAGAAACTGCTTCGCGACGGAGACATCGTCTTTCGGCTCGACGATGCGAAAGCCCTGGGCGGCACGTTCCCTCTCAGTCAGTTCATCGCGACCGCGACCGGCAGTCGCTTCTCGCACACGGGGATCGTAGCGGTGGAGAGCGGTTCACCGGTGGTTTACGATTGCTCGTCGGCCGGCGTTCAGCGCCAGCCCTTCGAAGTCTGGATGCTCGACTGCGTCGGTGCCATTGGCGTCAAGCGGCTCAAGCCCGAGTACCGGAAAGTCATCCCGGGCATCCTCGGCTACTGTCGCGCGAAGTTTGAACAGCAGGTCCCGTTCGACTTTGAATTCCGCCTGGACGACGGCGCGTTTTATTGTGTCGAGCTCACGGAGAAAGCGTTCCGATCTCAGGGACTGAAGCTCTCCGAACCGGTGCGGATCGGCGATTGGGAGCATCTGGACAGCTATCCGCTGACCGCTCTCGCGACTCCAATCGTCACCAAGCTTTTCTTGACCGAGCCGATCAGGTTGGAGCAACCGGTTTACCTGCCGGGAAACGATCACGAGGGGGTGTGGTCCTCGTCCTTGCTGGAGACCATCTACAGCGCGGAGCCGCCGGCCAGCGAACTGGCGGCGCACGCAGATCTCGCCCGCGTAAACCTGCGGGGAGACCTTGATTTGATCCGGTTCGCGATCGGAACGATTCGCCACCGGAACGACCCGTCCGCGACTTTGCATGACGTTCGCGGCGGGCAAGCGGCTTCTGATGCGCATTCGCGGACGGCAACGTCCGTCGCTACGACCAATCCGGCATCCTCCCTGTGAGATTCAATCTGCTTCGATCCAGACCGAGTCTCGCCGAGGTGATCACGCCCGAGTAACGTCGGAACACCCGAGCCAACGGTTTCTGCGTTCGCTGCGCACTTCCCGTCCCACGCCCTCACGTCACACTTGATCGATCATTGCCCGACCAAGCGGCTCCGCCAGGAATGGAGAGGCAGCCGCTCCGTCGGGCAAATGTCTGTCAACGGCGGAGTTGGCCGGCTCCCGCGCATGTTTTCAATCGTCACGGCGTTCCGAGGCCACCGTACGCAGCTAGCACCAAGGTTTCGGGGGCTCAAGGGCCCTCAAGGACAGGGCCTCAAGGACCGTCACTCCTGAATGACCTCACCCTGGACGTTACCGGCGACGAGGTTTCCGATCAGGGTGGTGGGGCTATTGATCATCAGGATACCGCAACCGTGGTTCGACTCGATCGTACAGTAGAACACGCCGTTCCCGGGAGCGCTCGAGATGACAATGCCGCTGCCGACGTTCGACTCGATCGTATCGTAGTCGATCACGTTACCCGTGGCGCCGGCACGCAGAACATCGACGCCGTCACTGCCGTTATATGCGATCAAGTTGCCGCCCGCGCCGCTGGTGCCGCCGATCAAATTGCTGCTCGCCCCGTCGATCAAGGCCACGCCGGCGGCGAGGTTGCCCAGAGGCTTGGTCCCGGTCGCATCCGTGCCGATGTTGTCGCCGGCGACGGTGTTGATGTAGCAGCCGTTGCCGATCGTGACGCCGTTTTGGCCGTTGGCCGAGATGACATCGCACGCCCCGGCGGTTGTGCCTCCGACCGTATTGCTCGATGCGCCGGCAGAGAGGTAAACGCCAGCGTCGGTGTTTCCCAGGGCCTTGGCACCGGTGAGGTCGGTGCCGATATCGTCGCCGGCCACCACATTGGCCGAGGTGCCGGTGCCGTCAATCTCGACGCCGTCAATTCCGTTGGCGGAGATGATGTCGTGCGCGGACGCGGTCGTGCCGCCGACCAGGTTGCCGCTGGCTCCGTTAACGATCAACACGCCGTCGATCGCGTTGCCCAACCTCGCGGCGCCTGTGGAGTCGGTGCCAATGTAGTCACCGGCGACGACGTTGGACGAACTGCCGTCAATGATCACCCCGTTCTGGGCGTTGGCCGAGATGACATCGCGCGCCCCGGCCGTCGTGCCGCCGACCGTGTTGCTCGAAAGCACTGCCCAGAGGTAAACGCCGTCGCGGGCGTTGCCCAGGGCCTTGGTGCCGGTCGAGTCGGTTCCGATGTAATCGCCATCCACAACGTTGGCGACCGTCGTGGTGTAGTCGATCTGGACTCCGTCGATTCCGTTGGCGGAGATGACGTTCTTGGCGCCGGCGGAGAGCCCGCCAATCGTGTTGCCGCTCGCGCCGCTGGTGATGACGACGCCGTCGTAATGGTTGCCGAGGGCCGCGGCGCCGTAGCGCCGGTCCCGACGTCGTTGCCGGCGACCACATTATTCAGTGTCCCCGCGTCGCTGATGAAGACGCCGCTCTGCATATTCCCCGAGATGACGTTGCGGGCCCCGGCCGTCGTCCCGCCGACCGTGTTGCTCGAGGCACCGTCGACGATGACCACGCCGTCGCTGGCGTTGCCGAGGGCGCTCGCGCCGGTCGAGTCAGTGCCGATGTAATTGGCCGCAGCCAAGTTATTCATCGTGCCGGGGTTTGCAATAACGAGGCCGGCGCCACCATTGCCGGAGATGACGTTGCGGTCCCCCGCGGCCATCCCACCGATCGTATTGCTTGATGCGCTGTAGACGATGTCGACACCGTCGATGGCGTTGCGCAGGGCCTCGCCGCCGGTCGCGTCGACGCCGATGTAGTTGCCCGCGACCAGGTTGTTCACCGTACCGATGTCGGCGATGAAGAGGCCGAAGTTCCCGTTACCCGAGATGACGTTGCGGGCGCCGGTCGTCGTCCCGCCGATCGTATTGTTCGACGCACCGAATCGGATATCCACGCCGTCGGAACCGTTGGGCAGGGCTTTGACTCCGGTTGCGTCGGTGCCGATGTCGTTGCCGGCAGCAAGGTTATTGATCGTTCCGGCATCAGTGAAGGCAATGCCGCTCCACACGTTGCCCGAGATGACGTTGCGGGCCGCGGTCGTGGTTCCTCCCACGGTGTTATTCGAAGCGTTGTCAATGATGTCCACCCCGTAATAGCCGTTGGGCACGGCTTTGGTGCCGGTTGCATCGATGCCGGCATAGTCGCCCGCGACCAGGTTATTCATCGTCCCGGGGTCGGCGATGAACACGCCGTCTCCTCCGTTGCCCGAGATGATGTTGCGGGCCCCGGCCGTCGTTCCGCCGATCGTGTTGCTCGCGGAGCCGCAGACGATGTCGACGCCGTCGAGCGCGTTGGGCAAGGCGGCTTGCGCCGGTTGCGCCACGCCAACATCGTTGCCCGCGACCAGGTTGTTCGCCGTCCCAGAGTCGGCAATGTAAAGGCCGTAGCCTCCGTTTCCCGAAATCACGTTGCGGGTCCCGGCCGCCGTTCCGCCGATCGTATTGCTCGAAGAGGCGAAGACGATGTCGACTCCGTCGTTAGCGTTGGGCAGCGCTTGGCGCCCGTGGCGTCGCTGCCGATATCGTTGCCCGTGACCAGGTTTTTCACCGTCCCGGTGTCGGCGATGAACAGACCGAAGTCCCCGTTGCCCGAGATGACATTGCGGGCCGCGGACGTCGTTCCGCCGATCGTGTTGCTCGACGCCCCGGAGACGATGTCCAGGCCGTCTGCGCGGTTGGAAAGCGCCGTGACACCGGTCGAGTCGGTGCCGATGTAGTCGCCCTCGATCACGTTGGTAGTGGTCCCGGCGCCGGTGAGCACGACACCGCTCCTCACGTTGCCCGAGATGACGTCGCGCGCGCGGCCGTCACGCCGCCGATCGTGTTGGCTCTCGCGCCGTTCTGAAGGACCACGCCCGTGTTATTGCCGGATGCGACAGCCCCACTGGCCTTTACCCCGATATAGTCACCGCTGATGACGTCGTGCGAGGCGCCGTCGACGACGATTCCCGCGAGGGCGAAGGCGTCGATGGCCAGTCCCTTGACCGTGCTGTTGGAAGCCTTGAGTGTGAAGCCGGCGGCCGTCGCGCCCGCGCTCGTGCCGCTCAGCACCACTCTGGGGCCGGTCTGCGCCCCGGGCTGGGTCGTCGCATCCACGACGACGGGCTGTGTGATCGCCGGCAGCGGCGACAACGGCGAGATGGTCTGGACTCCGCCGCTTCCGACACTGAATGCGATGGTGTTTGTCGCTGCGGTGGCCGCATTCGAGCTGATGATGGCCTGGCGGAGGCTGCCAGGACCGGCATCGAGCGTGTTCGTGACAGTGAAGGTCGTCATCAGTTGCCGCGACTCGAGCCCCTCGAGGAACGGGCGGCGTCGCAGTCGGCGGCTGGCCGTCTTGGGCTGGGGTGTGCGGGCTGAGTGGAGGCGGGGAAGCCAAGGGCGGAGCATGGCGGGACTCCTGCGGTGGGGGCGGACCACGTACGAGGCGGGACCACGCGAACACCGCCCAGCGCCCGTTTCGCTCTCGCGGCCGTCAGTTCCCCGAGATCGCCCGATCGGCCGAATGGGCCGTGGCGGATTCTCGGTCCGGCCAGGAGATTCCCAAACTGCGCCGATTTGAGACGCGCCGGCCGATTTTTCTGGAGGAGGCGGCAAGGAGACGTGCGTCGTGCGCCCGGGCGCGGCGTGACATAATTCGAGCAGCGAAATCGAGATGGGGTCTGCGGGCGTACGTGTCGGGGAATGCTCGGAATGTTCGGCGATGGATGGTCTTGCGCTGGTTGGAAGGCCTACGAGTGGGTGACGAAGCCGACATCCAGCGACTGTGGGACCGCTATTTCAATCGTCTGGCCGCGCTGGCGGGCGGCCGAATGCATTCGCCCGAGGCCGGCCTATCTTGCAATCCTGAGCTCAATCCGAGGGCGGCCCCGTTCTTAGCAAACGGGTACTGGACGTTGAAGAGCCATGTCTGACTCGCGATTGGCCGAACTTGATGAGCTCCTACGGGAGGGCTGCCTCGTCCGACAGGAGGCAGCGAGCAGGTGCCTGTCGAGTATTCGCCGTGTACCATATCATAAATACCACCAAATTGCGGGGGATGGTCATGGCAGTTGCCAAAGTGTTACGGACGGGGGCAGCCAGGCGATCCGGCTACCGAAAGAGTTTCGCGTCGAGTCGGACACCGTCCATCTCAAGCGAACTGCCGAAGGGTTTCTCGTGATCACGAAAGAGCCTTGGGACGTTTTCTTCGAGGGGGTCGAGCAGCTTTCTGATAAGTTCTTCAGCAGCGAGCGCGAGCAACCCGAGCTGGAAACACGAGGTTGATCACCGTGCTTTACATCCTGGACACGGACATGGTCATTTTCATGCTCCGTGGTCTCAAGGCGCCGCCCCGGCAGCGCGCCCGCCGCGACAAGGCACTAGACCTGGTGGCGCGCTGCCGGGAGGCCCAGGCAAAGGGCGACGCGGTCGGTCTTTCGGCCATCACAGTGTCAGAGCTGGAATTCGGCGCCTATAACAGCGGCAACTATGACACCGAAATCGTAGCCGTTAGAAAGATCTTGACGCCTTTCGAAGTGTTCGACTACGAGGGCGCGAGCTGCCCCGCGCACTACGGCCGCATCCGACGCGACCTGGAACAAGCCGGCGAGGCAATTGGCGCGATGGACTTGTTGATTGCGGCACATGCCCGATCCCTTGCCGCCACACCGGTGACCAACAACCTCGCCCACTTTCAGCGGATCGCTGGCGTGTCTGTGACGCGTTGGCCGTGACCCGCCGACTCCGGGACGAGCTTGTCTTCCGGTGGGCGCGTGTGTCAGGCCATCTCTGGGTCGGGATGGCGCAGGCGCCGAGGATCGTTCGGGTGCGGTGGCGTTACCGTTCCGGACCGACGTCTATTCGTGGATGGTCGGCACTCGATTCCAACCAGCGACTTCCACCGCTGGCATTTCCCGCTTTCCCAACCTGCCGCTCGCGCTTTTCGCTTGATCGTTGACGGAGATGCGTCCCTCGACGATTGTGTCGTACGATCGATGACCGACGTGACGTGATTCGCTCCGCAAAGATCCGCATTTGGCGCGCCCGTGCGCTTCCATATTTACATCGCGACGCACCCGGTATACTCCGTTGTCATGTCCGAGATTACCCACCTCATGGACGCCGCGGCGGCCGGCGATCGGCAGGCGGCGGCCGACCTGCTTCCGCTTGTCTACGACGAGTCGATTTCTGAGGCACCCATCAATCTGCCACCTCGATCGCCTAATGGTCATTCGGATCAGGCTTCTCGATTATTCATGTACCACCCTGGGAGGAGGTGCTCAGTCACTTGCTTGCGCCAGGCCGCCGTGTCGAGAAAGCGCAGGTCATCGATGTCGCCGGGCGTTTGGGTCGCGTTTCTCTCGAACTCCTCGCCGAATCTACAATTGCCGAAGAGGATGTCGATCGGTCGCTTCACCGTTGCGTGCTCGTACGCTGGATCGCGCCAGGCGAACTCGCTCGGCCACAGCCGGTGGATTGTGGTGATGAGCGCCAGCGTCGCGCGCACCGGCTGGAATGCAGGCGGGTTGGTAAATTGAAGATTGGGCGGCGCAGGATTCGAACCCGCGACTTCCGCTGTGTGAGGATGGCCGAAAAGCGAGGATTTCAGGGAAATAACGACTTGCGATTCTCAAGAAAAGCAAGAATCGCACAGATTCCTGGGTCAGCGCGTAGCGTAGCGTGCAGACCGGTTTGCTATTCGAGCCGATTCTCGAATCTGAGCCCCGGGACTTTCTCGAAGTCTCGCCGACTTGCCGTGAGGAAAAGTGCATTGTTCGCCACTTCAACGCCGATTTCCGCGGCCCGAAAAATAATCAACCCTCGTACTTTTGTCGTGGCTAGGAAAACGCAAATTTGATTCTGCGGCCGTTGATCCACGGCACCGGCGTGAGCTCGCGATCCAGAGTCGCCTCGCGCAGGATCGGGTTGTGGCTGCGTCGATCGAATGTCACCGTGATTTGGTCGTCTTCAATTCGCACAGTTCCGCCCGTTTCGACGAAACGACGATAGAGTTCTTTCGGCGCCGCCTTGTCAAAGCCGCGGAGCTGCGTCGCTAGCCAGCGGTAACAGCCATTGGCGATCACCGTCAGCGTGGCGTCGAGGTCGACGTTGAGGCGCACCTCGCTGGCCAGGCAATCAAGGTGGAAAAAGTTCACGCCGATGCCCAGTCCGTCCTCGATTCGGTTTCGGCCGGCGTAGCGGATGATCAACTCGCGTGGTGTTTCCTCCATCTGATTCGAGATGAACAGCGTGGGACGGTCTCGACCCAAGCCCGACACGGCGATCTGGCGGATGAGTCCCTCGTACCCGCGGAGTCGCACTTTCTCTTCGAGATATCGAATTTGTTGATGGCAGCGTTTAGGCGTGTCGATGACCGCCTTTTTCCAATCTGAGATCGGTCGTCGTTCCAGGGACCGGAGGATCGCCGAACCACGGCGGCGGATGGTGACAAAGTGGATCCCCCGCTGGTTAACACGTGACATCTCGGGGTAGTCGATCAACTTGGAATCAAAGTAAAGCCACCGTGGAGGAGAGCCGCTGACCGCTTGCCAAAATTCGACGAATCGCATCAGTTCGCCGTTCTGATCGCTCCGGGTGAGGTTTGTGTTGGAGTAGCACAGGCAACGGCTCTTTTGTTCCAGGGCGAAGAATGCGAGCACGCTCGGTCAAGCGATGCCCCGTCGCGGCAGATAATGGCGATCAAGCCCCGAGGATTCACCTCGATAAGGAATGGCATGGAAGTCGAGCGAGAAACTCAACGCGTCGGGAAACATCAATGGACCCATTGCTCGGACCCAACCGGAGAGCAGTGACTGTTGCTGCTCGCGACCGGCGCGATACGAGTAGTCCGTGGCGAATGACTTCTTGGGGAAAACGTTGAGACCGGCAAAAAGACCCAGGGCCTCGTCGAAATTGAAATCGCTGATGTGGCTTCGTCGTTCCTTATCCAGCAGTTTCAACGACAAGAGCGACAGCAGAGCGGAAGCCGCGGGTATCATCTTCGAGCTTGGATATCCCGCATCGGTGACAAGGCGGTCGAAGCCAAGCTTGGCCAACAACGGCAGGAACAAGAAAACCCCTGCGACGCGAGTACGAAGTGCGCGACCAGGGGTGAGGTTCAACTGGCGTTGGTCGGCGATTTCCGCGGTTTCGGAGCCGCTTTGATCGTGGCTACTGCTCGGCCCTGGTGGCCGTCCTCGGCCGTCAGCAAGAAAAGGGGGGGCGTGAGACCGTACCGCAGTCTAGTGCGAAAACGCGAGGCCATCGACTTCAGGGTCGAAATCTTGTAGCCGAAACGCTCCGCGACCACGGTAAGCGGCTCGTCATCGAGGAAGTGAGCGCGAAGAGCTTCGTGCTGACGATGAAACGCCCCTTCCGGCTCGAGGAAGAATCGAGTGCAAGGTCGGTCATCCATGACGCGGGCTCCTTGGAGTTGATTATTTTTCGGGTCAAATGGCGCTTGGAGAATACACGAACGTGGCGGCGGACGAAAAGTGCCGGTTCAGCCGCGAAACGCAAGAAACCCTAAAAATAAGCCAGGAGACGACAGCAAGCGCGGGTACGCTGCCCGAAGCGGACGATGTACATAGGATGCGCATGAGGCCGCTTTCGCCCGAAAAAACAATCAACCATTTCCGGGCAGAAACGCGGAATTTCCCGAAGAATTTCACGATCGATAGGCGAAAAGGTTGATTATTTTTCCGGCCGCGGAAATCGGCGTTCAATACAGGCCATCTTCAGATCCATGGAGCCAATTTTGACGCCGGATTCGCGGAATCCGTTGAACAGGTGTACCGCGTCGTGCGCCCAGAGAAATGATGTTCAACCTGGCGAAGAAATATTCCAGGGACCGCGCCCGGCAGCCTACCGACCATTCGACCGGCTACCTCGTTAGTTTGATCCAAACTAAGCATGAAGAAATGTTATTTCTCAGCTCGTGAATCAGAAGCGGATGCGGGGTTCCTGATTGAATTGCGTTGGCGAAGAAACCCGCAACTGATTATTGGGCGGAACTGGATTCGAACCAGCGACTTCTACCCCCGTGAGGATTGTCAGGAGAGCGGAGCTCATCGTCCGCTCCGAGGATTGCAAACCCAGCGGCGAAGTCTTCACCACACCGTCGTACCGCAACGAGAGGACACGCGCAAGACGCGATGAACTTGCCGCCGTGCTTCGGGAACCATCTCTCCCGGCACCAGGGCTGCGGTGGGAGGAAGGCTTGGGGATCAAGCCGACCCATGTCGCGTTCCGATTGACAAGCCAATCGGGGCATCACGCTCCCTCGGGGCCGAACAGCGACGTTTCCCCACGGACGACCGGCTCGCTGACTGTATAAGTCTGGCCTGGTTGACGCTCGGGGAGGTCGTACATGATGTTGAGCATCAGGCTTTCCATGATCGACCGCAGCGCTCTTGCGCCGGTGCCTCGCGCCTTGGCCCGCCGCGCGATTTCTCGGATCGCGTCGTCATCGAATTTCAATCGGGCGCCGTCGTAGTGGAAGAGGACTTGGTACTGCCTGGTGAGCGCGTCTCTGGGCTCGGTCAGGATCCGCGCCAGGTCTTCCTCGGAGAGCTGGTTGAGTGTCGCGATGATGGGCAGCCTTCCGATCAGCTCGGGGATCATGCCGTACCGCTCGAGATCCTCAGGAGTGGTCTGGGCTATCAACTCGTTGCGCTCGAGCTCGCGGTCGTGGGCGCGCTCGTCACCGCGGCCGAAGCCGATCATCCTGCGGCCCAGGCGCTTGCCGACGATCTCCTCGAGCCCTACAAACGTTCCGCCGCAGATGAAGAGGATGTCGGTGGTGTTGACCTGGAGGTACTGCTGCTCCGGGTGCTTTCGCCCACCCTGCGGTGGCACGTTGGCGATGGTCCCCTCGAGCAGCTTGAGCAAGGCCTGCTGCACGCCCTCGCCCGACACGTCGCGGGTAATCGAGACGTTCTGGCTGGTCTTGCCGATCTTGTCAATCTCATCGATGTAGATGATGCCCTTCTCGGCGGCGGGGATCTGGTAGTCGGCCGCCATCACGAGCTTGAGGATCAGGTTCTCGACGTCCTCGCCGACGTAGCCGGCCTCGGTCAAGGTGGTGGCGTCGCCGATGGCGAACGGGACGTGCAGACGGCGGGCAAGGGTCTGGGCCAGGGCGGTTTTGCCGCATCCCGTCGGGCCGATCAGGAGAACATTGCTCTTGGAGACCTCGACGTCCTCGAGATCAGGATCGCCGATCTCGCCGCCGAGCACTCGTTTGTAATGGTTAACGACCGCGACGGCCAGAGTCTTCTTCACCCGCTCCTGGCCAATGATGTACTCGTTCAGGTGGGCCACGAGCTCGCGGGGCGTCGGGATTTTCTCGAGCCCGGAACTCTTCCGTTGATGCTGATCGAAGAGGCTATCACACACCCCGACGCAATGTGCGCAAATGTCGCGCGATCGGCCTGCCCGTGACCACGGGCTTCAGCGCCGTTCCCTCGATCATCGGGCCAGCGTCGGCGCGATTCCGCCCGCAGAAATCGCACAGGACAGTGGGCTGCGCCGGGGACGAGTTGTCTTCCGTCGTCACGCTTGTCACTCCCGTTTGATGCGAACGAAGCGCAAAGGACAGGCATATTGTCGCAGGCGTCATTATGGCCGGCGATTGCGATTTCGGCGACCGTGTCGGCATCCCGACGAAACCCGGGGATGCGATCTTGATGGGTATAGTGCTAGTGCGTGCAGCACGACAGCGGCCAAGAGATCAACCCCATGACAATCACTCGCTCTCGCCGCGGATGGATTCAAGCACCGCCGTGGACTTGATGTGCTGGCGCGCTGCGTGCCCTTTGCGTTCCCGACCGAACTCGGTCGGAGTGGATCGACCATCGAACGTATTGCGGGCGACGGTCCGAGAGATGACGTCCCTCGGTTTTGCGTCCCACCGATCGGGATCGCCAGCCGGCCTTTGGCTTGCAGATCCCGTGCAGGTTAGACTTTCAGCGTGCATATTCCTACTCTCAGCGCGATCGCCGAGAGCGAATAAATGCCGACGATCTCATGGCAATTCGCCGTAAGTCCAATGGGCGGCGCTGGATTCGAACCAGCGACTTCCACCGTGTGAGGATGGCACTCTAACCGCTGAGTTAGCCGCCCGCGGAAATGATGTTTTCGGTCCGGGAGGAGCCGTGACATCTCATTCAAAAATAGCCGCTCCGCCGTGCTATCGCAAGACAGCGCATGCCCGCGCGGACTTCCAACGCTTTCGGTGAGGGGTTGCTTAAAGTAAGGCGGGGTCTTAAATTAATGCCGGGCCGCGTCCGCCGGCCCTGCCGATTGCGACCCGTGGTGAGACATGCCGATGGCTGAAGCATTCCCCGAAGTGCCCAGGATCCGTTACGGGGGACCCAAGTCCAAGAACCCGCTCGAATTCAAACATTATAACGCGGACGAGATCGTTGATGGGAAATCTCTCAGAGATCACCTGAGATTCTCCGTTGTTTACTGGCACACGTTTTGTAACGTCCTGTCGGATCCGTTTGGAGTCGGCACGGCACTGCGGCCCTGGGACGACGGGACCAACTCGGTCGCCAACGCCCAGAACAAAGCCAGAGTCGCCTTCGAGTTTTTCGAGAAGCTGGGAGCGCCGTTTTACGCGTTCCACGACCGCGACGTCGCGCCGGAAGGCAAGAATCTCAAGGAAAGCCACGCCCAGCTCGACGAAGCCGTCAAGGTCCTCAAGGACGAACAGTCGCGCACCGGCGTCAAGCTCCTGTGGGGCACGGCGAATCTCTTCACCAACCCGCGCTACATGCACGGGGCCGGCACCAGCCCGAATTTCGACGTCTTTGCCTTCGCCGCGGCCCAGGTGAAGAAGGCCATGGAGGTCACGCACGAGCTAGGGGGGGCCGGCTATACGTTCTGGGGAGGCCGCGAAGGCTACTCGACACTCCTCAACACCGACATGAAGCGCGAGCTCGACCACCTGGCGCGGCTGCTGCACATGGCGGTCGACTACAAGAAACAGATCGGCTTCCCCGGCGCGTTCTACATCGAGCCCAAGCCCAAGGAGCCCACCAAGCACCAGTATGACTCCGACGCCGCCGCCTGCCTCAATTTCCTGCGCACCTACGACTTGCTGCCCCACTTCAAGCTCAACCTCGAGACCAACCACGCCACACTCGCCGGGCACGAGATGATGCACGAGATGGAGGTCGCCATCGATGCCGGCGCACTCGGGTCGATCGACGCTAATACAGGTGACTATCTCCTGGGCTGGGACACCGATCAATTTCCCACCAGCATCTATCTGACGACCCAGTGCATGCTGTGCATCTTGCGCATGGGCGGGCTCACGACCGGCGGCGTCAATTTCGACGCCAAGGTCCGCCGCGAAAGCTTCGAACCCGTCGACCTGTTCCACGCGCACATCGGAGGCATGGACGCCTTCGCCCGTGGGTTCAAGATCGCTCGCGCGATCTCAAGCGACGGCCGGCTGTCAGCGTTTGTCAAGGAGCGCTATCGAAGCTGGGATTGCGAGCTCGGCCGCCGCGTCGAGGCCGGCAAGGCCAGCTTCAACGACCTCGAGGCGTACATCCTCCCCAAGGGCGACGCGTCCAAGAATGCCAGCGGCCGGCAAGAGATGCTCGAAAACCTCATCAACGAGTTCATCTGAGCGGTCGGTCCGTTGTTCGGGGATCGCGTCAATCGCTCGTTCCCGTGGTCCGCGTCGTGAAGAATGAATGGGATCGGCCGATCGGCGGCGGCCCGTCCGATCCTGCTTGCCCCGCGATTCACCGCGTGCGGTGCCACTGCACGCCGTCCGCGGACAACTGGCGACGGCCGACTGCTTTTAAGCTCTTTCTTGGAGCGCGGCGAAGATGCCCTGCATGAAGGCGGGAAGGTCGTCGGGGGTGCGGCTGGTGACGATGTTGCCATCGCGCACGCAGGCGGCGTCCTGCCAGATGCCGCCGGCATTTTCCACATCGTCGCGGATGGCGAAGAACCCGGTTGTCTTTCGCCCCTTCAGGCACTTGGCCGAGCACAGCATCCACGGGCCATGGCAGATCGCCGCCAGCACTTTTCCGAGCCGGGCCGCCTGCGTGACGAGATCGACCATCGCCGGATGGCGCCGCATGTGGTCGGGTGAGTAGCCGCCGGGGATGATGACGGCGTCGAAATCCGACGCCTTGACCTCGCTGGCGGCCACGTCGGATCGGGCGGGGTAACCGTGTTTGGACGCGTAGGTCTCTCCGGCCTTCGGGCCGACGATCTGCACGTTGCAGCCGGCTTCGCGAAGCCGGAGGACCGGGTACCAGAGCTCGAGATCTTCGTAAAACTTCTCGACCAGCACCGCCACGCGCTTGCCTTGCACGCTACTCATGTTGTTTCTCCGGTTGTCGGGTCTTCCAGGAACGTGTGTTTAAGGGCTTTCAAGTCGACGCGGCGACCGCGGGTGCCTGCCGGGCGGGCGGCCGATGCTCGGCCATGGCGCGCTCGATCCCTTGCTCGAACGTGAACGGTGGTTGATAGCCTATCACGCGGCGCGCCTTGTCGATCGAGAAATCGAGGTTCAAGCCGAGGAACTTGTAGCGGGCTTTGTTGATGAGAGGGGGATTCTTGCGCCTCGGGCTTTGGCGATGCCCTCCACGAGATTGGCAAGAAACTTCGCCAGGCCCCGGGGGATGTGGCGCCTGGGGGGCTCGAGCCCGGCCAGCTCGGCGACTCGCCCGACGAACTGCGTTCGGGTCACCGGCTGGCCGTCGGTGAGATTGAAGACCTCGCCGACGGCCGCGGGCGTCTCGGCCGCCAGGAAGATACCGTGCACCAGGTTTTTGACATAGATGCAATTGAGCACCTGCTGGCCCGAGCCGAAATACGCGAAGACACCTCGTCTGAGATTGAAGAGCAGTTTCGGCAACACGGTGCGGTCGCGCTCGCCGTAGATGAACCCCGGTCGCACGATCGCCGCGGAAAGCCCGCGCCGGCGATGGTAGTCGAGCACGAGCGCCTCGGCCTCGGTCTTGGATCGGGTATACGCGTCGAGCGACGCCGCGGCGGCGGGCACGGTCTCGTCGGTGCCGAAATGGTCGCGGCCTTCGTAGACCCCGAGGGAACTGACGTGGACCAGGCGATCGGGCCGGGCGTCGCTCGCGGCTTCCAGGAGCAGCTTGAGCGCGTCGACATTGAGCCGCCGGAAGTCGTCCAGGCTGCCCCAGTCTCCGACCTTCGCGGCGCAGTTGAACACCCAATCCGCGCCGGCGACGCCGGCCCGTAGCGCCGCGGCATCCTCCAGGTCGCCGGCCAGCTTTTCCACGCCCCAGCGATCGAGCCAGCGTGTGTCGCTCGAGGGTCGGACCAGGGCCCGGACGTGATGCCCGCGCTTCAGGGCTTCCTCGGTCACGTGGCTGCCGACCAAGCCAGTCGCGCCGGTGATGAATATCGTTTTCGGAGACGTTGTGTCCATGGCGGAAGATAACCTGTCTGAATCGCGGGTTGCCGAATTCAGGCGATCATCGTACTGAATTCCGCACAAAGGATGAAGGATGAAAGACGACGGGTGAGCCGTGCCGGTCTCCGTTCATCCCGCCGTTTACGGGCCGCCTGCGGGCCGGCCAAAGCGCTGCCCGCTCCACACCGCGCTGCGATGGCCGTCACCTTTCGCGAAACGGCGCCCGGCGCACAGCGGCAAAAACCGATTTAAGGGGTGGTGTTGAAGTTGCCAATCGGTGTACGCTTTATTCTTCGGAGACGCTCGCAAAAGTGGGTCGGGTCGTTTGCCGATGAGCCGGTTGCTTTTGTTAGCGGTCTTTGATGAACCGATCTCGGCGCGGGGCTGAAATCCTCGCGTAGAACACCGTGGATCGCCGGCGCCATGAGTGGGCATGGTGTTCGGATTGACACGAATCGGGTGAGGATCTAGGATTCGCAATTCCTACCCTTGCTCCGATAGGATAGAAGCGCAGCGGCGAGGAAAGAAGGGTAGGACCAATGGCAAGCGCGTTCAAGGCGGACGAGTTGGTGCCTTTTCGCCAGACGCTCCAGAATCTGCGAGCGCGGCTTCGTGGCGATCTCGACCAGATGACCGACGAAGCTTTGCGCCGCGACAATGGCGGCGGCACGGGCAACCTCTCGAACGTTCCGCTGCACATGGCCGACCTGGGCACCGACAATTACGATCAGGAATTTACCCTGGGATTGATCGAGAACGAGCAGGGAACGCTGGAGCTGGTCAACGAAGCCCTGGCTCGCGTCGAGAACGGGACCTACGGCCTGTGCGCGGAATGCGCCGAGCCAATCTCGCGGCCGCGGCTGCAGGCGATTCCCTACGCGCGGCATTGCATCCGCTGTGCACGGAAGCTGGAGGGTAACGAATGACGGGTGAGCGCGGCGTTGGCCTCGGGCGCTGGATTCTATTCTGGTCGATCGCCCTGGGCGGGACCCTGTTCGACCTCACGACAAAGGCGGTCATCTTCAGGCGGTACGGGCCCGCGGACTCTCCGCCGACACCGATCGTGCCCAACATTCTGGAATTCCACATCAGCCAGAATACCGGCGCACTCTGGGGTCTTGGCGCCACCATTCCGGGCAGCACGCGGATCTTCGCCGGGCTTTCGGTCGTCGCTGGGATCATCATTTGCTATTATCTATTTGTGCTCGGTGCGGCCTCGAGCCGCGTCCTGACCGTCGCCCTCGGCTTGATCATGGCCGGCGCGATGGGCAACTGCTACGACCGATTGGTGCTTGGCTACGTCCGCGACTTCGTTCACTTTCACGTCGACGCGATCAACTTCAATTGCGCGATCTTCAATTTCGCCGACAACATGCTGGTCGCCGGCGCGCTCACGCTGGTCATCTACGCGCTCTGGCCCGAGAAAACGCCGCCGAGTGAGCAGCCTGCCGAGGGCGGTGGCAGCGCGCTCGACGAGAGCGTACGCAGGTCGGCCGCAGGGGCCCCCTGCCCGTCGCCATCATCGCACTCTATGCACGTCTGATCGAGCGTTTAAGCCGGCGAACCGGGCCGACCGGTCTGCCTGGCACGCGCCGATCGGGCGGCTAGACGTCGTAGTAGAGTGCAAACTCGTAGGGATGTGGGCGAACGCGGATCGTCTCGACCTCGTGGGTTTGCTTGTACCAGATCCAGGTGTCGATCACGTCGGGCGTGAAGACGTCGCCGCGCAGCAGGAACTCGTGGTCGGCCTTCAAGGCCTCGAGCGAGGCTTCCAGCGAGCGCGGGGTCGTGGGCACGTTGTCGAGCTCTTCCGGCTGGAGGTCGTAGATATCCTTGTCAAGCGGCTCACCGGGCCGCAGCTTGTTCTGGATCCCGTCGAGGACGGCCATGAGCATGGCTGAGAACAACAGGTAGGGGTTGGCTGCGCTATCGGGCCCGCGGTATTCGATGCGCCGGCTGCGCGGGTTGGGGCTGTTGACGGGCACGCGGATGATGGCGGCCCGGTTGCGGCGGCTGTAAGAAATCTTGGTCGGCGCCTCGAAGCCGGGTATCAAGCGCTTGTAGCTGTTGGTCGTGGGGTTGGCGAACGCGCAGAGCGCCAGAGCGTGCTTGAGCAAGCCGCCAATGGCGTGAATCGCCAGGTCGCTGAGCCCGGCGTATCCCTGGCCGGCCAGGAGCGGCTGGTTGTCCTTCCAGAGCGTGAGGTGGGTGTGCATGCCTGAACCGTTGTCGCCGAAGAGCGGCTTGGGCATGAATGTGGCGGTCTTGCCGTTGCGCCGGGCCACGTTCCGGATGATGTACTTGGCTAGCACCACCTGATCGGCGCTACCGACCAACGGCTGGGGGACGAGGTCGATCTCGCACTGGCCGCCGGTGGCGACCTCGTGAAAGTGGGCGGACGTGGCGATGCCGCACTCCATCATCCGCTTGGCCATTTCGGACCGCAGGTCGACCAGGCTGTCGGTCGGCGGACAGGGAAAGTACCCCAGCCCCGAGCCTGGTTTGTAGCCGAGGTTGGGCGATTCCGCTCGGCCTCGGTTCCACACGCCTTCCACGGAATCGAGGTGATAGAAAGCCTCGTGACCCCGCTGCTCGAACTGAACATTGTCGAAAACGAAAAACTCGAGCTCCGGCGACAGCATGCATTGATCGGCGAGCCCGGTGTTTCGCATGTAGCTAGTCGCTTTGCGAGCGATGTTTCGCGGGTCGCGCGTGTAGTCTTGGTGCGTGATCGGGTCGTGAATGTTGCAGATCATCGTCAAAGTCGGCTGCGACGGAAACGGATCGATCAGCGCCGTCTCCGGCTGAGGGACCACGAGCAGATCCGCCTCGTTGATCGCGCCACCCCACCACGCTCGAGCCGTCGAACTGAATGCCCTCCTCAAATGTCTCTTCATTGAGTGCATCGGCCGGGATCGAGAAATGCTGCCAGACGCCGGGAAAATCCATGAACCGCAGGTCGACCGTCGTCACCTCCCGCTGCCTGATCTGTGCCAAGACTTCTTTCGGAGTCACGCCGGCTTTCTCCTTGTCAATTTCTCACGCAGCCCCTTGACGCCCCCGTCCAGGACGATATCCTAGAGGTATTGACACTGAATCTCAATCGCGGAGAGCTTCATGACAGGCCGGACAGTGCTGGCAACTCTTGGTGGTCGAGCGCCGGCTCAGCGCCTGCAGGTCAGCTTGGTGCATGCTGACGACGGTCGTCTGCTCATCGACTTGCGGGAACAGCACTATGCCGAGGGGATCGGCTGGTTCGACCAGCGAAGGCTCGAGCTCGATCCGCGTCAGTTCCAGCAGCTTCAGGCTGTCCTGGGCTTGAAGTCAGATTGGATCGCTGAAGCGGAACTCGAGCAGCCGGCCACCATACCCTTCCCAGGCCCGGCGATCGAGGTCTCGCCCCGACCCGCCGCCGGCGACCCTCGCTGATTGACGGCGGATCGGCCGGCGGTCTGCACACGAAGCCTAGGGCGCGCCTGGCGATCGTTGTGCCGCCGCGCGTGTCGGTTATCCGACCTTGTGCCGGCTCGGCGCCGTCTTGCCGGTGACGGCAAGCTCGCGCTTCTTCAGAAGCTTTTCGAGGTGGTCCACACCCTCCTGTTCTTCTGTGCAGATGTCTTCGAGCGTCACGCGCAAGCCGACTTCTTTGTCGCCGCACAGTTCAAGCCTCGGTGTAGAGATTTACCTGCAGGCTTTCGACTTCCAGTGAGTATTCGAGCATCTCGGTCAAGTCGCTCGATTGCTTGACCGCGCCGCGCTCGACGGTGGGCACTCCGCCCAGAGCGGCAATCTTGTCTCCGATCACGTGAGCATGCTTGAGAGCTTCCTCTCCGTTCTCGCGAAAGAATTTGTAATAGACCTCGCGCCAGGCGTCCTGGACCACGAAGCTGAATTGCGTGTACTGGACGAGGCCGGCATACTCCCATTTCAGGATTTCATTGAGCTTCTCGATCATACGAGTCTTATCCACGACTCACCTCGTTTCTCGTGAGTGAATGGTCTGGCGAGGCTTACGCTTCGTGCTCGCGACAATGATTGGGGCAATTCTAGACGGTCGAAGCCTGAAATGAAACCCGGAGCCGGCGCCGGAGGACCGTTGCTCGAGTGTGGCGGTCTGTGGAATGCTGAGTGAGGGTTTTTCGGCTTATTCGAGGTTCTTTCCCAGAGCGCCTGATGCCGCGGTTCGTTCTTCTGGAGCACAAGTGGAACGGGGTGCACTGGGACTTCATGCTCGAGGCCGGCGAGGTCCTTCGCACCTGGGCGATTGACGCGCCCTTGGTCGCCGGCCGCGACCTGCCTGCGCGCGCGCTCGACGATCACCGGAAGGTCTATCTGGAATACCAGGGGGAAATCTCGGGAAACCGGGGCAGCGTCCGGAGGGTAGATGCGGGGGTTTTTCGGCGCTCTTCTGGTCGCCGGGCCGGGTCTGCGTGGAAGTGACGGGCGCTCAACTAGCGGGCGTTGTGGACCTCTGCAAGTCGTGGTCCAGGTCGGAAGGCAAGACGTCGCCATGGGTCTTCAGGCTTGGGAACTTCGACTGTAGCACGCGTCGCGAGGGCAATGTTGGTCGCTGAAACGCCCCCTTTGCCCGATCCGACCGCCCGGCGAGCCGGATCTGGTGGTCGTGGATTTGAAGTTCGTCGAGCTGCACGTCCTCTCGATCGATGTGGGGCGTATAACGCATGAGGACCACGGGATATCCCTCTTTTCGCGCCCATTCCACATCCACGCCATGGTAGCGTGCGTACTCGATGATCCGGTCGAGGATGTTGTCGGCCGGCACCGGCAGGATTCCCGCGCGGATTTTCTCGAGAGTGAGCTCGACGGTGTTTCCACCGGGGACCCGGGGTCGGGCAACGACCGTGATCACCGATTGAAACCCCCCCTGCCGGAGCTGAAACGCCAGTGTCATGCGGTCCGACTCGAACAGGACGCGCGGTTCCGTCACCTCGGGGGGAAGTTGATCGGCGAAATGCGTGACCAGATCCTCGGCGAGCCAGGCGTTGACTTCCTGGTCCGTGAAGACAGCCTCCCACGTCGGCTCGTTGCAGATGTCGTTGCGAAGTTGAAGGCTCTGGGCCACAAATTTCTTGGCTCTGCCAGCGCGCTGTTCCCGAGTCAAACCCACCATGGCACGATAGTAGGAGGGCTGGTACGTCAGGCAACACCACACCCCCGCTGGAATCGCGGCGAGCACGCCCAGCCCCAGGACAAACCCGATCAGCCATTTCCTGGTTTTGCGCATCGGAGATCCCGAGCCCTGAGTGAAAGGGACGCAACGATGGGAAACGACCAGCGCTCGGGGAGGCGCGTCGTGGTGTCGACCGGAAGGGCCTGAGAGGGAGAGATGGTCGATCCGCATTTAAAGAATACGATTCTCTTTGAAGGTGGTCAACCCGGCCTGCCGTGCGAGCCGTTCGCGTTGATTCCATGCAACAGTGCTGGTTCCGTTCGGTCGGCAAAAGAAAGCCAGGAATTCGGGGATGTATCTCCTTCTTAATGATGAATGTTCCGAAGCGAGCGATTGGGTTCCGGTGCGCTGATCACCAATGTAGGCCGATTGCATTCATGGTTCCACTCAGGACTCAGGAGGTAGCGGTTGTTGAACCAATCAAAGCCGGCGCCCGCGGGAAGCATTGTAGGGTGGGTGCCGCTGCGCCTAGCATGATAATGTGATGAAGCCCGGTTCGAGGGGGAGTTTGGGGTCATGCCGTCGCGTTTCGTGTCGCTGGCCATCTTGATCTACTGGTCGATCGCCGCGTTCTGTCTCTTGAGCTGGGAGGTGATCCCGGAGCTGACGCTCGGGTACCCTCCCGATCTGCGGGCGATCGCCGGTGCCGGCGATTCGTCCAAGCCGGTTCGGTGGAGCATCCAGATCGTCGACGATCCACGACAACCGGACGTGCGCCGAACAGTCGGCGAATCGGTGACGACGTCCGCGCGCCGGCCCGACGGCGGCATCGAGCTTACGAGCCGCGTCGAGATTGACGCCGGCGGACTGTTGAAGGGGACGCCGTTTGCAAACATCTCCAACATGCGTCTCGGCGTCGAGAGCCTGTACCGCGTCGACCCGTCCGGAAACTTGAATTCGTTCGACTTGCGGGTTGCGGCGCAGGAATCGGCCGACGAGCTGATCAAGGTCAAGGGCGTGCTCAAGGGAACCAAGATGGAGATTGTCTCCCGTGGTCCGGTTCCGCTTTTCAACCGGACCCTGGTGTTCGACTACGAGCCGCGGAGCGTGGTTCAGGATGTCCTCGGCCCGCTCGACCGGCTCCCCGGCCTGCACGTCGGCCAGCGGTGGGAGTCGCGGGTGATCAATCCGTTCACCGGCCAGGTCGATCGCGTGCGCGTCGAAGTCGTGCGCCGGGGATTGATCCACTGGGAAGGAAACCCGGTCTGGACGTTTGAGGTGGTTCAGCACATGGCGCCTTTGTCGATGAAGACATGGGTCAGAACCGACGGAGTGATCCTGCGGCACGAGGTGCCGTTTCCGTTTGTGCGCATGGTGCTCGAGCGCCGGCCGGATGATGAGTTTCAACGACCGCAAACCCAGACCCCGGTGCCATCCACATGATCACACTCTGCGGCGCGACCAAGCGGTTCGGCTCCAAGTGTGCCGTCGACCAGCTCGACCTTGAGGTCTACCCCGGCGAGATCTTCGCTTTTCTGGGGCCCAACGGCGCCGGCAAAACGACCACGATCAAGATGATCTGCGGCCTCCTCGCTCCCAACTCGGGGACGGTTCGGGTCGGAGGGTTCGACGCCTCGACCCAGCAGGCGCGGCAATTGCTCGCCTACGTTCCTGACCAGCCTTACCTCTACGACAAGCTGAGCGGGCGCGAATTCCTCAAGTTCGTCGTGGAGATGTACGGGCTCGACCGCAGGTACGCGCTCGAGCGCATCGACGAGCTGATCCAGACCTTCGAGATGAGCGACTATATCGACGAGCTCTGCGAGAGCTATTCGCAAGGAATGAAACAGCGCGTCGTGTTTGCGTCCGCGCTCGTGCACGATCCCAAGGTGCTGGTGGTCGACGAGCCCCTGGTGGGGCTCGATCCGCGCAGCGTGCGGATCGTCAAGGACCTGTTCATTGCCCAGGCCCGCGCCGGCTGTACGGTGCTGATGTCGACCCACCTGCTGGCGATCGCCGAGGAGCTGGCCAACCGGATCGGGATCGTCGATCACGGGCGGATGCTGGCGGTCGGGACCCTCGAGGAATTGCGCGGGCAACTCCAGCATCGCGGACCGCTGGAAGAATTGTTCTTGAAGCTGACCGGCGACCATCGCTTCGCAGGCAGCGGGGTCATTGATTCACCGGAACTGGCCGGATCGCAGCCATGAGCATCGCCGTCTCCGACACCAACGCGTTTGCACCTCCACCGGTCACCCCCCTTCAGACGGCGCGCGCATTGCGCCGCCTGCGCTGGTGCCTGACCCGGAATACGGTGTACTCGCTCCTGGCCGGTTCGCGGCTACGGCTGTGCATGGTCCTGTTTTGTAGCGCGGTCTTCTGGCTGGGACTCTTTGGTTTGTTCCGCGGAGGCTTCGAGTTCATCGGTCTTTCCGACAAGCTGTTTCACGCGATATTCGAATACCTCTTCAGCATGTTCTTCCTGTCGATTCTGATCATGCTCTTCTTTTCGACGGGAATCATCACCTACACCGCGCTCTTTCATTCGCGCGAGGGCGCATTCCTTTTGACCACGCCAGCCTCGACCGACCGGATCTTCGCCTACAAATTCGCCGAGGCGGTCGTGATGTCCAGCTGGGGTTTCTTTCTCCTCGGCAGCCCACTGATGGCGGCGTACGGACTCACGATCAAGGCGCCTGCGGCCTTCTACGGGATGTTCCTCATCTACCTGGTGATGTTTGTGCTGATTGCCGGAAGCTTGGGCGCGATCGTGGCGATCTTTGTCGCCAACGTCTTTCCCAAGCGTCAGAAGGCCGTGCTGGCGATCGGAGTGATCACGATCCTGGCCCTGATTATCGGGCTGGCGGTGCGTCTCTGGCGCACTCCGGGCGATACGCTCACTTCTGACTGGCTGGGGAACGTCCAGAATCGGCTGGCGTTTTGTCAGCATCCGCTGTGGCCAAGCCGCTGGATGTCGGCCGGGCTGATGGCATCCGCTCGCGGTGACTGGCCGGGATCGGGCTATTACTTGATGGTGCTCTCGGCTCACGCGGCGCTCGCGTATCTGGCGGCGGCGGCCGTGGCGCGGGACCTCTACTTCCGGGGCTTCAGCCGCGTGCAGGGGGGCCGCACCAATCGCCGTCGACTCGGTCTTCGCGCCCTCGACGACGTGTTCCACAGGCTGTTCTTTTTCATCCCCCAGCCGATTCGTCTGCTTCTGCTCAAGGATGTACGCACCTTCTACCGCGACCCGGCCCAGTGGTCGCAGTTCCTGATCTTCTTCGGACTACTTGCCTTTTACTTCCTCAACATCCCCCGCCTGGGCTACGGCGTGCAAAGCCCCTCGTGGCGCAACATGGTCAGCTTTCTGAACCTGTCGGTGACCGCGCTGATCCTTTCAACGTTCACCAGCCGGTTCATCTTTCCGCTCCTCTCGCTCGAAGGCCGAAACTTCTGGGTGCTGGGTCTCTTGCCCTTGGGTCGCCAACAGATCCTCTGGGGCAAATTTGCGTTCTCGGTCGGGATCTCGCTACTGGCGACCGCGGGCCTCGTATTCTTGAGCGACCTGATGCTGGGGATGAGTCCCGCTCATGATCGCGCTGCATCTGGGGATGGTGGTCCTGCTCTGCACGGGACTCTCCGGGATCAGTGTTGGACTCGGCGCACGGCTCCCCAACCTGCGCGAGAGCGACCCGTCCAAGATCGCCGTTGGGTTTGGCGGCACGCTCAACCTGCTGGTCAGCTTGCTTTTCATCTTCGCGATCGTCACGACCATGGCGATCCCCTGCCATCTTTACTTCCTGGGGCTCGAGTACTCAGGCATGTCCGGGATCGTTCTCTCCGGCGACCGATTTCGTTTCTGGATGACGGTGGCGGTGCTGGCGAGCCTGGTCATCGGCGCCGTCGGGACAATCGTCCCGCTGCGGATCGGCATCAAGGCATTTCAGCGCATGGAATTCTGACTCTCCCCGACGATCTGACCGGACCGCCAGCCGACCGTTTTTGCGGTTTTCTCGAAACCCGCGGGGAGCTCGCGGGTTAATAAAGTAGCGGATTCGCGTCGAGAAGCGTCGTACGACCTCATGGACACCGCCCTATGAAACATCTCGTGGGCACCCTGATTTCGATTGGTTTGCTGAGCCCCGGAATCGCCCGGGCCGATCGACCGTCCTACAACAAGGACATCGCGCCGATCCTGTGGAAGAACTGCGCGGGGTGTCACCGGCCAGGTGAGGTCGGACCATTCTCGTTGTTGACGTACAACGATGCCGTCAAGCGGGCGAGCTTCCTGGAGGATGTCACCGCGAGCCGGAAGATGCCGCCCTGGAAAGCCGAGGCGGGCTTTGGCTCGTTCCTCGATGAACGGCGCCTGTCTCCCGAGGAAATCAAGCGGATCGGCGATTGGATCGAGGCCGGCGTACCCGAGGGCGATCCAAAGGACCTGCCGCCGGCTCCAAAATTCCCGCAAGGCTGGCAGCTCGGGACGCCCGACCTCGTCCTCAAGGTCGATGAGCCGTTTGCGGTCCCGGCGAGCGGTCGCGACATCTATCGCTGTTTTGTGATCCCGATTCCGATCGACGCGAACAGGACGGTCGCAGCCGTCGAGTTCCGACCGGGTAACCGCAAGGTGGTCCACCATGCGCTCCTTTATCTCGACGACACAGGCGCCGGCAGGGCCAAGGACGTCGCCGAGCCTGGCCTGGGCTACGCGAGTTTCGGAGGTCCGGGGATTCTGCCGACCGGCGGCCTGGGCGGATGGGCCCCGGGGTCGGTCCCCAGGCTCCTGCCCGACGGCATCGGCAAGTTTCTCCGCAAGGGAAGCGACCTGGTCCTGCAAATCCACTACCATCCCGATGGCAAGCCCGAGACCGATCAATCGGTCGTCGGCGTTTACTTCACGAAGACGCCGGCCCAGAAAATCGTCGGCGGGATCGCGGTGCGGAGCCGCGACCTGAATATTCCGCCCGGCGAGGGGCGCCATCATGTGACCGCGCAGAGCGCACCTCTACCGGTGGACGTACAGGCCATCGGCGTCGCGCCTCACATGCACACCATCGGCAAGGAAATGAAGGTCGTCGCCGAGTCGCCCGACGGCAAGACGACCCCGCTCATCTGGATCAAGGACTGGGACTTCAACTGGCAGGGTCAGTACCAGTACCGCTTGCCCGTCAAGCTCGTCAAGGGATCGGTCATCAAGGTCGACGCGTACTACGACAACTCGGCGAGCAACCCCAGCAATCCCAGCAACCCGCCCAGGCGCGTCCGCTGGGGCGAGCAGACGACCGACGAGATGTGCCTGCTCGGAGTGCAGGTGGTCACCGACAATCTGGCGGATCTCCGCAAGATCCTGGCGATGCGCGGCAATCGCCTCGGGGCGGCCCTCGTCGGGGGCGACGGCGGCGCGCCGGGTGAACGTGCCGGTATGCGTCTCCGTGCCGGTCGCGGTGCCCGGCTCGAGGCCGATGGTTTCCCGATCCCCGAGCGGTTCCAGCAGCATCTCGTCCGGTTCGACAACAACAGCGACGGCAAGCTCTCCGCCGCCGAGATCGAGGCCATGCCGCAGGCGCTCCGCGATCGGGTGCGACAGGCGATCCAGAACCGACTCGAGGGAACGAGCCCGCGGACCCCCTGATCGGTGTCGCATGCACGACGGCCCGCCGCGACGACGGACCGCCCGCGCCGGGGCCCCGTCGGCCTCGGTTCTGAAATGGCCGTGCCTGACGCTCGACCGCGATGAGACGATTCGCCGATCACAACGGATGACGGGCGAGCGGAAACCGATTCGAGAAAGGCGCTACGCGCGCGCTGCCCGGGTTCCGAGCGGCTCCAGCCGAATGATGTGTTGCAGGTCGACCTTGACCGTCCGGTCATAGAACTCCTGGGCATCGTCCGAGACCAACCCGACCACTGCGGACCGTTGTCCCACCAGCAGCAGGTCCGGATGGCGGATTTCAAAAGAACCGCCGTCGGTCATGACCAGACGAAACGACTCGAATGGCTGTTGCTTCAATGCGTCTCGAAGTTCTTCTGGGGCCATTTGCGGCGATCTCCTATCCATTGAGCAGTTTCCCTTCATGATAATCGACCGCGCAAGTCCTCTCAAACCAGGAGCTTCCCTCCTTTTCCCCCCCGAAGGCGATTTTCGCGATTCGAGTCTGATCTTGCGATTCGCGGAGAGGCGTCTAAAATTTCAAAAGAATTTGAAAGTTCGAGCCGGCCGTTGCAATCGGCCGGGCGACGGCGTTGCCGGAGACGCGCCGCCGCGGTGAGTTGGCACCTGGAGGCCCAGCAGGATGACGACGCCGATCCGGATTGGAGCGGTAAGCTATCTGAATGCCAAGCCGCTTTATCACAGCCTGTGCGAGTATGCGCCTCAGGTCCGGTTGTCGATGGATGTTCCGAGCCGACTTGCCGAGCAACTTGCGGCTGGCGAGCTGGACGTCGCGCTGATTCCGTCGGTCGAATACCTTCGCGAGGCCACGCGCGGGTACGAGATCATTCCGGGCTTTGCGATCGCGGCGCGTGGTCCGGTGCGGAGTGTCAAGCTATTCAGCCGCGTGCCGTGGGAGCGGGTCGAGCGGCTGGCGCTCGATGCCGGGTCGCGGACCAGCCAGGTTCTCGCGCGGATCTGGCTGGACACGCGGCACGGTGTACGCCCGCCCCGGATCGAGGAGCTGCCGCTCGGGGTCTCGGCACTCGAGAGCACGGCCGACGCCGTCCTCGTGATCGGCGATCGGGCGATGCGGGTCCCCCACGGAGCCGTTCCATGACGTGGTCGACCTGGCGGAAGCGTGGAACAACCTCACCGGCTTGCCGTTCGTGTTCGCGCTCTGGGTGGCGCGCGGCGGGCTGGATCTCGATGATTTGCCGGCCGCTCTGGAGCGGAGCCGCGCCACGGGGCTGGCTCAGGCGGCCGCGCTTGCCCGGACGCACGGGCCCCGGCTGGGACTCGATTTCGCGACGTGCTACGATTACCTGACTCGGATTCTGTCGTACGACCTCGGAGAGCCCGAGATCGCCGGATTGAGGCAATTCGCCAGCATGGCGGCGCGCCTCGGCCTGGCGCCGGAAGGAGTGAGCCTTGTCTTCCACCGTCGCCGCGATCTTGCACCGCGCCGTTAACGGCGGCCGATTGAGCTACGACGAGGGGTCGAGCTGTTCCGGTCGGCTTCGTCTGCTGGAGCTGGGCCGCGCCGCCGACGAGGTATGCCGGCGGCTCCATCCCGAGCCGTACCGGACTTACAACATCGACCGCAACATCAACTACACGAATGTCTGCGCGGCCGTGTGCGATTTCTGCGCGTTTTACCGGAAGGTCGACGACACCGACGCCTACGTGCTGGATCGCGACGTTCTGCTCGAGAAGATCCGCGAGACCGTCGCCCTGGGCGGCGACCAGATCCTGATGCAGGGGGGCCTGCACCCGCACTTGAAGCTCGAGTGGTACGAGGAGTTGCTGCGCGACATCAAGAGTCACTTTCCCGGCGTCAACGTTCACGGCTTCAGCGCCCCGAGATCTATCACTTCACGAAGGTCGCCAAGCTCCCGTTGCCCGAGGTCCTCGAGCGGCTCAAGTCCGCCGGGCCTGGGGAGCCTTCCCGGCGGCGGGGCCGAGATCCTGGTCGACCGCGTTCGCAAGGAGATCACGCGCGGCAAGGTCATGACGGACAACTGGCTGGACGTGCACAGGGTCTGGCATGCGCTGGGCGGCCGGTCGACGGCGACGATGATGTTCGGCCACATCGAGACGCTCGAGGAGCGGGTCGAGCATTTCGAGCGCGTGCGCCGTCTCCAGGACGAGACCGGCGGCTTCACGGCGTTCATCTCCTGGACGTTCCAGCCCGATCACACGGACATGGCCGACGTTCCCCCGCGGGCGCGTTCGAATATTTGAAAACGCAGGCGATCTCGCGGCTTTACCTGGACAACGTGCCGAACATCCAGTCGTCGTGGGTGACGCAGGGCCCGAAGATCGGCCAGGTCGCGCTGTATTTCGGCGCGAACGACATGGGAAGCCTGATGATCGAGGAGAACGTCGTGTCGTCGGCCGGGACGGTGTATCACCTCTCGCTCGAGGAGATCAGGGCGCGATTCGCGAAGCCGGCTACATTCCGCGCCAGCGTAACGTATTCTATGAGTATATCGACGAAGAGCCGGTCGCACCTGGCGGCGGTCGGGTGAGGGCGACCGATCGCTGTGCTCGAGGAGGTGGCAGCGGTGTCTCGTGATCCAGGTCGAAGGGCTGTGCAAAGCAATTCCTCGACTATCAGCGCGGCTGGGTCAGCGCGATCTCCGACATTTCGTTCGAGTGCCGGCCCGGGGCGATTTTCGGGCTGCTCGGCCCCAACGGCGCCGGCAAGACGACGACGCTGCGGATCCTGAGCACCGTCCTGAAGCCCACCGGCGGCCGCGCCATCGTCGCCGGGCACGACGTGAGCGCCGAGCCCGAGGCGGTGCGGGCGAAGATCGGCTACATGTCGGCCAGCACCGGAATCTACGACCGGATGACCGCCTGGGAGCTGGTCGAGTACTTCGGCACGCTCTACGGCTTGACCGCCGAGCGGCTGCGAGCGCGGATGGAGGACATCTTCGACTGGCTCAAGATGAACGACTTCCGCGACGTGCTCGGCTCGAAGATGTCGACCGGCATGAAGCAGAAGGTCTCGATCGCCCGGACGATCGTCCACGATCCCCCCGTCTTGATCTTCGACGAGCCGACGTCGGGGCTCGACGTGCTGGTGGCCCGCGCGGTCCTGCAGAAGATCCTCGAGCTCCGGGACCGGGGCAAGACGATCGTCTTCTCGACGCACTCGATGCACGAGGTCGAGAAGCTGTGCTCGCGGGTGGCGATCATCCACAAGGGGCGGCTCCAGGCCGAGGGCGCGCCGCGCGAGCTGCTGCGAGCGGTTTGACCAGCCCGATCTGGAAGAGCTATTCTTTTTCTTGGTCGGAACGCGCCGGCTCGTGCCGCGGCGAGGAAGTGCCCGACGCCACAGCCGGCGGCCAGCTCAATGGCGAACCGCACCGCCCTGTAGCCCTTGATTCGTGAGGCCATGACGAGATCCTCTCATACGCTGGTCGAACCTGCTGGGTCATCTTCCGCCGCGAGGTGCGCGACCAGATCCGCGATCGGCGCACGCTGTTCATGATCTTCGTGCTGCCGATCTTGCTGTATCCCATGCTGGGGATCGGCGTCATCCAGTTCGCCGCGGTGCTCGAGCAAAAGCCGCGCGTGGTGGTCGTGGTCGGGCCGGAGTATCTGCCCAAGGCGCCGCCGCTCCTGAATCCGCGCGGGGACGGCTTCAATCCGGCGCTGTTCGATTCGCCGGCCGAGGCCGAGCGGCTCGTCGTGCGCACGGAGCCCGCCTCGGGCCCTTGGGGCGACCCGGCGCAGAGCGAGCAGGCGATCCGCCGCGGCGAGGTTTCCGGCGGTGATGGTGATCCCCCGGGACTTGCCCGAGCAGCTTCTCGCGCGAACAGGAGATCGACATCCCGATCAAGTACAACAGCGTCGACGAGCCGAGCCAGATCACCTATTTCCGGCTCAAGGAGGTGCTGTCGCGCTGGAGGCGAAGCATCGTCGCGGGCCGGCTCGAAGCGCGATCAGAAGACGCGAGAGCTACACCGAGCCGATCCAGGTCAAGGCGGAGGACGTGGCGACCGCCCGAGAGCTGGGCGGGAGCGTCTGGAGCCGGCTGTTCCCGTTCTTGCTGGTGATGATGTCGCTGACCGGGGCGTTTTACCCGGCGATCGACTTCTGCGCGGGCGAGAAGGAGCGAGGGACGATGGAGACGCTGCTGATCAGCCCGGCGAGCCGGGCCGAGATCGTCATGGGCAAGTTCCTGACGGTGATGCTGGCGAGCGTGATGACCGCGCTCCTGAACCTGCTGAGCATGGGCCTGACCGGGCTCCAGCTGGCCAGCCAGGTGGGCGCGCTGGCGGCCGACGGCGGCCGGCGAGCGGCTGCCGCCGTCCTCGCCCCGCCGACGCTTCAGGCCGCTTTCTGGATGGTCTTGCTCCTGATCCCCCTGGCGGCGTTCTTCAGCGCAGTCTGCCTGTCGCTGGCCGTGCTGGCGCGGAGCATGAAGGAAGGCCAGTATTACATGACGCCCCTCTACCTGGTCTGCCTGCCGCTGGTCTTCCTGACGCTCGCGCCGGGCATCGAGCTCGATCTGTTCTACAGCCTGGTGCCGATCACGGGCGTCGCCCTGCTCTTGCGGGCCTGATCCTGGGCAACTACGACGTCGCCCTCCGGTTCTTCCTGCCGGTGCTCGTGCCGACCCTGGTCTACGCCGCGGTCGCCCTGCGCTGGGCGATCGACCAGTTTCAGCGCGAGGACGTCTTGTTCCGCGAGGCCGAGCGGTTCAACGTCTACTCATGGTTTCGGCACCTGTTCCGCGATCGCGAGCCGACGCCGACCGGCGGCCAGGCGACTCTTGTGCTTCGCCTTGATCCTGACCTCGTCCTGGTTCTTGATGCAGTACCTGGTCGCTCCAGGGATCGACCCTCGACGCTGTCCGAGCGTGGTCGCCGGCCAGCTCATCATCTTGATCCCCCCGTTGATCATGGCGATCCTGCTCACATCCGACCCGGCGAAGACGCTGCGGCTCGCGCTGGCCCGAGCCGCGCTATCTCGCTGCTGGCCGTCGCCCTGGTTCTGGCGCTCAATCCGCTGGTCAACGAGCTGCAGGCCGGTGGTCGAGTGGCTCTTCCCGATCCCGTCCATGATCAAGGATCACGCTGGGCAAGATGATGACCCAGGCGCCGGGCCTGGCGGTCACCATCTGGTCGTCTTCGCCCTGGTTCCCGCGGTCTGCGAGGAGTTCGCGTTCCGCGGCTTCATCCTCTCCGGGCTGGAGCACCAGCACCGGACGCGGTCCGCCATCTTGCTCTCCGCCTTGATGTTCGGGTTCCTCCACGTCCTCCTCTCCTTGTTCCAGCAGCTCTTCAACGCGACGCTGCTGGGGATCGTGCTGGGCCTGCTCGCCGTGCGGAGCCGGAGCATCCTTCCCGGGCATCGTCTTTCACTTCCTGAACAACGCGCTCGCGGTCTCGCAGGGCTCGCTCGTGAGCGACCCGTGGGCACGCGCCCATCGTCCCTTGGATCTATCGCAACCCGGCGGAAGGGCTTTATCATGTGGCATGGATCGTGGCGAGCGTGCTGTGTCTCGGCGGCTCTTGCTCTATCTATCTTTGGAAGCTGAAGTTCGAGCGACCCGGCCAGTCGACCAAGACGCGCAGGCCCGTCGAACCGCGTTCTCTGATCGCTCGACGACTGCCTTCCCAGCCGGCAGTCAACCGGGAGCGAACGGACTCGACCTTCGCCGCTCTCGGTGGTCGCCCGGGAAGACGCCCGATGAGACGCGACACGCTCACGCTCCAGGCGCGATACGTCTATTCCGGTGGAAGGGCCGCCGATCCAGGACGGCTGCCTGACGATCCAGCACGGGCGGATCGCCTGGGTGGGCCCGGCGACGAGCGGCGGGGCGACCTGGATCTCGGCAACGTGGCGATCGTCCCGGGCTTCGTCAATGCGCACACGCACCTCGAGCTCGCGCCGCTCGGGCGACCGGGCGACCGGCCGGCGATCCGGAGGACGAGGTGTCGTGGCTGCGGCGGGTCGTCGACCAGCGGCGGTCGGGCACCGAGCAATCACAGCGCGCGACCGTCGCGCGAAACGTCAAAGCCGTCGATCGAGGCGGGGACGACCTTCCTGGCCGACACGACGACGGCCGGACTGAGCTGGGGGCCGATCGCCGAGGCGCCGTTGCGTGCGGTCGTCTTCGCCGAGCTGATCGGACTGCAAGCGCGACCGCGGCCTCGAGACCAGCGATGCGGCCTGGAAATGGCTGGGCTCGATCCGCCCCGAGACGCAGGTGGCCGCCTGCGCGCGGCCCGGCCTGAGCCCGCACGCGCCCTACAGCACGTCGGGCTGGCTCTATCACAAGGCGGCCGCCAGCCGGATGCCGCTCTCGACCCACCTGGCCGAGATGCCCGAGGAGCTGCGGTTGCTCAAGCACCGCGACGGGCCGCTGCGGCGCTTCCTCGAAGACCTCGGCGCCTGGGACGACGAATGGGAGCCGATCGGCCCACGGCCGGCCGACTACGTCCGCCGCGGCGAGCTGCGCAACGCCGACTGGCTGATCGCCCACGGCACCTACCTCGATCCCGACGACTTCTGGCAGCTTCGCCCCGAGGCCGCCCCCGACGGCCACCGCGTGGCCGTCGCCTTCTGCCCGCGAACCCATGCCCGGTTCGGCCACGCCCCTCATCCTTATCGCGCGCTGCTGGAACGCGGCGCGATCGTCTGCCTCGGCACCGACAGCCTGGCGTCCTGCGAGAGCCTCGAGCATCCTCGACGAGATCCGGTTCCTCCACCGCCGCGACGAGTCGCTCTCGGGCGGCTCTCTGCTGACCATGGCGACGCTCTTCGGCGCCTGGGCACTGCGAGCCGAGACGACGACCGGCAGCCTGAAGCCCGGCAAGTCGGCCGACCTGGCCATCGTCGCCCTGCCCGACCGCGATGCGGAGGACCCGTTCGCCCTCCTGCTGGAATCCGACCTGCCCGTGATCGGCACCGTGTTCGAGGGCGATTTCGTCGCCGGGCGCTGGAGCGGCACCGTGAGCGCGAGCTCAGCCGCGATCGTCCCTTACAATGTGCTTCACTGGCGAGCCAGGCGCTGAGCCCGGGATCGCGTCGTTCGTGTGGGAGGCGGCCGTTCCCGTCGCTTCAATCTCGTCCCAGGGCGTGCCGTCGACGTCGTGCCGCAGCCAGAGATAGAGGATCGCCGCGGCCGTCCACACGAAACTGTAGACCCAGCCATGCGCCAGCAACCGGACGATCCCTAGCCAGAAGACATGCATCGCGCCGGCGACAGCTCCTCCTGACCCGTCCGACCAACCGAAGACGGTCTCGAGCTGGCTGGCCGGCGCGGTCAGGCTCAGGCTCCAATGGGTGAGGCGGAACACACCCCCGACGAGCAGATCGACAAACATTAGCCCAAGCAGGCCCTGTGCCCAGATGAGGGCCAGAAGCGCGGCGATCGCACCCAATCGCTGATTCAAGTAGCCGAAAGTCCGGCTCAAGCGCGTCGAGCGCGCCGTCACGCGCCGGAGGCGATGGCCGCGTGCATGAGCGGCCAGCTCGCGACCTGGCCGGCCACGAGCAGAGTCATTACAAAACCCGCGGCCAGCGGCAGGAAAAACAGCACACCCGAGATTGCGGGGCCAACGATCGGTACCCGGTAGAGCAGCCCGAACGTCGCACAGAGGGCGGCGCAAAACGCGAGGCCGAGCAAGGGGCAGCACGGAGCGGTAATCAACGGAGCCGCCGCCCGCAGGGCAAACCGTATCGCCTCGCCAACGCCCGTCTGCCGCGCCTTCGCGGCTTGCACGATCGTGATGCGTGCGATCGCTCCGCCGGCGATACCCCAGACGACGATGATCCAGATCACGCTCAAAAGCGCGTGCAGCCTTTGATTCCAGGCAGTTACGGGATCGAAAAATGCAAACAGCGGTTGCGCGATCGCCCGCGCCGGCTCCAAGAGCCGCCAGTGAACGACGGCGAATCGCTGCGATAATTCGCTTCCGTCCTTCGGCGTGGATCCCAGTTCGTCTGCGCGCCCGACACGTCGGGAGTGACGGCCTCCGATACCGGCACGATCCGGTCAAGGACCGACCAGCCCGCTTGCAGGAGAGCCAATCCGACCGCCGCAATCGCGAGCTTCCTGAGGTCAAACGCCGACCGGAGGGCTCCTGCCAGCCGCAATCCCGGAAAAAGGCGGCGAAACGTGCCGCCGGTCTAGATTGACTATCTCACCGGTCACCACACGCTCCTTGACCACCCGCGACGACACCGTCACAAGGTCTTGCGTCGCGATCCCAACGAATGGCAATGCCGTGCGATCGCGGTCGATTCGGAATGACCGCCTGCGTGGCTCGCTCGTTGCCACGTTCGAGCGGTTGAAGCGAGAGACGATGATCGACGTCCATGCCTTCCCCTCCCATAGCCAATCGCAAGAAACAGTTTCGGCGGGAAATCCCAATAAAGCAAGCATTGACTTCTTGAAATGTGCCGAGCGAACGCTGTATGTTATTGAGGAGATCTCTGATCAATCGATCGCTTCGCTCGGAATCCGCAGCTCACAACAACCGAATTCGCAGTTGGTTGTAATGGTCTGATCGTGCCCCATTCCATGGGAGCGGCGTGTTGAGGCCAGGCTATCTCCAGGAATTTGCGCGGTTGGGGACCGGGGTGCTTGTGTTCCTCGTGTGCTACGGCGTCTGCGCGAGTCGCTCGGCCCAGGCCGGCTGTGGCCACCTCGTCACGTCGCGTGCCGACCGCGCTTCCCTGCCATCACAAATCGCGCGATTGACGAGCGACTCGGTTGGGCGACCAGATTCGTCCCAAGCGTCCACGCCTCCGCGGCCGTGCTCGGGAGCGTGGTGCTCGGAACAGCCCGCGACACCGACGGCGCCTCTCAGTTCATTTGACAGTCAAGTCGATCCGTGGGCCTGGTACAACAACGTTCTGCCCTCAATCACGAACCGCGATTCGCGCCTCACCATCGATACGGTTCCCCTCCACGCGGTCCACGAAGCCAGCGTCGTCTTCCACCCGCCCCGCGCCCTGCGCCGTTTGAAAACGCCGATCCTCGCAACCGCGCGAGCGGCCGATCCGATCTGCGCTCGTTTGCGCCCAGCACCTGGGCGAATGTCGAGCTATGCGCGACGCATGGAGAACGGCCCTCTCGTACCCCGCGAGGTCCGGCTCTCGGTCGCCATTTAGCTCGCGAGCTCAAGAGCAAACGGCCTTGGACGGCCGGAGCTCAAGTGCAGTTTCCGCGGTCGCGTCCTCGGATTCGTGGCCGGCGTGCGTCTGAGCCGTTTGCAAAGATCTGACGTTCCATTCGACTGGTCCGCCGAGCGGGCCCGCGATGCATCGCGGGTTGGGTTTCAGCTCCCATTCGAGCGCGACAACGTATTCATGGACTTCTACAAGGACAAGCGAACGGACGGCCGCCCAGCGGGGAACCGCTGAGTGGGCCCGAGCGGCGCCGCTCAGGCGAGTGGTTGACGGTGGACGATCGGGCTTCGCGACCAGCGCGGGCCCGGCCCGGTCGTCGCGCATCGGTCGACTCCTCTCGCCGGTCGCGTGAAGGAGGGGACTTGCCATGGGTGCGAACAACGACTTTTCGAGACGGCGGCTGGCGGAATTCCTGGCCGCGCGGATCAGGGCGCGGCGGGTCGAGGAGAGCGGCCATCAGGCAACGAGTCGGGAATCGAGCACCCCCGTTGCCCGTCGCCTGGACGAGGTAGACGGGTGTGCGGCGGACGGGTCTGATTCCATCGGTAGGGATGCGTCCGCGGCCGAGCCCGAACGCTAGTCACCAACCGGAATCCTATCATCAAATAAGGACTATTGCCATGTCTGGATCGACGATCATCACTGCGCTCGTTCCGATCGCTTTCGCATTGTTTCCGGCTGCCTTGATAGCCTCGCAATCCGAGAAGTCCGAGGGTCGATTCAGCCTCCTGAGCGACGAGGATTGCTGGAGGAAACTGCCGCCGGCCGAGAAAGGACGGGGACAGCCGCTTCCGTCGTGGGCGCGGGCCCTGGCTGGCCCGATGCCGCGCACCACGGCCGCCCTGCTCCGCTTGGATGAGGTCCATCGCAACGACAGCCCGCTCGATCCCAGGCTCCGCTGCAGATGCGATGGGTTGCGGCCCATGCGAACCACTGCGCTTACGCCGAGGCACAAGCGGCATTCGATGCGAGGCGCGCCGGCTTGAGCGAATCCGAGCTCGACGCGCTGAAGCGCGGCGATCACTCGCAGAAATCGCCTGGAGAGAAGCGGTGCTGGCGTTTGCTCTGAAGATGACAGTCAACTCGGCTGGCGTGACCGACGACGAGTTTGCCGCTCTCGTCGAGGACTACGGCCAGCGGCAGGCCGCGGCGATGGTACTCTTGACGGCCTACGCCAACTTTCAGGACCGCCTGCTGTTGTGCCTGGGCTCGCCGCTCGAAGCGGACGGACCGCGGCCACCGGTCGAAGTCGTCTTTGTTCCCGAAGCGGTTGAGAGCAAAATGCCGCGGCCGTTGCCCAGCCCGGCGTCGGCACTCCCGCCGCCCACCGGAACGGACCTCGTCGAGGACAGCGCCGACTGGGCGTCGCTCACCTACGGCGAGCTACAGGCACGGATCGAGAAGCAGAAGCAAAAGCCGACCAGATTGCCCATTCCCAAATGGGAGGAAGTCGAACGGGGTCTACCGCCGGGTTTCATGAAGCCCAGCCGGATCGTCTGGTACCAGGTCAGCTTCGGTTACGCCCCGCAACTGACGGCGGCGTGGGAGACGCTGATGCGGACCAACGGCGCGGAAATGAGAAAGAAACTGGACCGAGTATTCGGCATCAGCGTGTTCTGGGTTGTGACCCGGACCATTGACTGTCCTTATTGCATGGGTCACTGCGAGATGAACTGGGAGGTTGCCGGACTGTCGAAAGAACTCATCGCCGAGCGAAGCGGGCTCCTGGCCGGAAACGACTGGTCGAGCTTCCCGCCCGCGCAGCAGCAAGCCTTCGCCTTCGCACGCAAGCTCACGCAGGATCCCGGAAAGATATCGTCCGAGGACATCGACGAGCTCAAGCGCGACTTCGGGATCCAGCCCGCGTTGTTCCTGCTCACGTATGCCTGCCGCTGCAATTACATGACACGCATTTCCAACGGCTTTCAGCTCGGCCTCGAATCCGAAAACGTCTTCTTCGACTATTATTCAGACGACAATGAAAAGTCCCAGAACGGCCGGAAGGAACGCGCGACCGTGAAGTCGATCGCCGTCACTCGACGGGAACCGCAGTCGTGTCGCACAAGTTCGGAGCGAGCGTCGGGCCCTCCCGACGGCAACAAAACGCACACGGCCCTTGTGAAGGTATCGAGGCTGTCGGTCGCGGTCAGAAACTAAGCCATTATCGCGGCGAGATTGAGCCACCGGCGTCGTTGCCGAGTGGAGCGATGGCGGGATGTCTTGGGGAAGTGAGGTTCGAGGAGCGGCGAAAGCGGCAAGAGCCAACGATGGCTGGTCGGTTCCGGCTCGCAATGCCAGCTACTTCTTGGGTCGCTTGACGGCCGAGGGCGCTCTGCCCGGTGTGCTCGGTACGACTTGCCGTTGATCTTTAGGATGGCCGCCCCGTCCACGATCCGGTCCAGGAACGCCATGGCCAGCGGCGGATCACCCAGATACTCACCCCATTTCTCGAAATCAACGTTCGTCACCAGGGCTGTCGACCGGTCGTCGCGGACGTTGATCAGCTTGTACAACAAGCTCGCCGCCTGGGGCGATTCCAACCGCTCCACGCGGTCGAAGCCGAACTCGTCGAGGATCACCAGGTCGAATTTGGCGTAGTACCGCAGCAGCCGCGGCAGCGTGTGGTCTGCCAGGGCAGCTGTTAACGCTTGCAGGATCGAGGCGCTCGTCTCGTACCGCACCCGATAACCCAGGACACAGGCGCAGCGGCCAATGGCCTGCATCAGGTGGCTCTTTCCGACACCGCTTTGTCCCACCCAGACCAGGTTCTGCCGACGACCGATGAACTCGGCCCCGGCCAAGGTCTCGATTCGTACCCGATCGATGGCATCGGCATTGAACTGCCAATCGAACTCGGCCAGGGTCTTGCTCTGGGCGAACGCGGCGACGTGAATGCGGTGGGCCAGACTCCGCTCGCGGCGAGCGTTGGCCTGTTCGTTGATCAAGGCCCGCAGGAATTCCAGGTGCGACATCCCCTGGCTGTCGGCACGCCCTAACACGGCGTCGAGTTGCTCGAGCCGCAGAGGAATATGCATCGCCTGAAAATCTTCAATGATCTGCCGGCGCAGCTCCGTCGGCGCTGGCGTCGCCGGACGCGGTGGGCGGGTTTTCAGCATCCTGGGGCTCCGGCTCGCAGAGATATTGATAGCTCGACGTAAGCCGGGGGGATATCAAGTCCTCACCCAGCCACGGGGGCAACTGCTCGTTCTTCTTCGGCCAACGCCTCGAGGATGGTTCTGGGGCGGGCCTGGGCCGATAAGATCCGTTCCACGGCCGCGTGGGAATACGCGCCGTACCGCATGGCGCGCTCCAGCGCCGCGATCAGGTCCACGCGGGCGTAGGTGCCCAACAGGGTCAGCACCCGCTGCGCCTGGTCCTTGCCATAACGCTGAACCCGGAACAAACCCTCTAGAAATCGACAGCCCGGTTCCCCCAGTTCGGCGAACCGTTCCTGCAATGCCGCCTGCCGTCGTCGTGCATCGTCGACGGGCCGGTGCTCTTTGCGCACGACCCGCTGCCCCCTGACCGTGCGCGGCAATAGCGCGTGCCGGGCGATCTCCTCGACCTCACGACCGTAGACGATCAGTTCTTTCTCAGCGATCCGCACCGGCAGCATGCTGCCGATGTACCGCCACGGCACCGAGTAGCCGTTCTGGCAGTACATGACCAAGGCCTCGACGTTGACCGTGCGATAGACCACGGGGGAAACGTCATAGGCTTGGGCCGGTAGCGGGATCAGATGAGACTGCTCTTCTGAATGCAACTGCAGCGGGGTCTTCTTGGCTTCCCGCAACTCGCGGACATCGGCGATATTGGCCAGCCACCACACGGTCATCTCATTGAGATGATCGAGCGAGGAGAAAGTGCGGCCGTTGAACAAGCTGGTTTCTACATAATAGAAGGGGCGTTCCGCCTTACCTTTCGTCTGAGGCCGCCGCGGTCGGCAGGCCACCGGTCGGAAGCCGTAGTGCGTGGCGAACGCCAGGAACCGCGAGTTGTAGACCGGTACGTCGTCTTCGTAGCCAGTCACGACAACTTTCATATTGTCATACAAGCAGTTGGCTGCCACGCCCCCGAGATACTCGAAGGCTCGCAGGTGCTCGCGCAGGGTAGTCGTCATGTCCTGGGTCTCGACGAAGCGGAGGTACTGCCGACGCGAGTAGCCCAGGATGTAGCTGAACAGATTAACGCGGCGCCGGCCCTCGCTGGTGAAGTCGAGGTCGTAGACGGCGTAGTCCATCTGAGCCTGTGTACCCGGCGCCGTCTCAAAGCGGACCACCGGCGAGGGCGCTGAGCGGGGACGCAACGTGCCGAGCCGCCGACGGACCACGGTATATCCGCCCGTGAAGCCTCGCTCGCGCAGCTCTTCCAGGAGCCGCACGGCGGTCAGATCAGGGTATCGGCCCAGCAGTTCCTGGATGATCGGCTCAAAAGGATCGAGGCGGCTGCGCCGCCTCCGAATGGGCGAGCGTTCATGACCGGTCCGCTGGGCTTCGATCTGAGCTAGCACATTGCTGACGGTGTTCCGGGCCAGTCCCATCTCACGAGCGATCTTCCTGATCGAAGAACCGGCTCGCCAGCGACTGATGATTTCATTGCGCTTGGGCTCGGTCATGAGTCTGGAGCTCTCCGATGAGGTCTTCCGCAAGAGTGGCCACGTTGTGAGCATCGCGAGCTAGCCGGGAAAAGGCCGGCGTCAGCACCAAACGATCACAGGGGGTCAAGCCGGCGCGGCCCTGACTGTGAAGCCAGATCTCCATGCGGCCCAGGCCGTCCAACACGCCGGCAAGGCGTCGCGCAATGCGATTGCCGGCAAGGCTGAGTCGAGGGTCCCAGGCCCAGCCCTCCTGTTGCCGCGCTTGCTGCAAGGCAGGGCGCGGTTGGGCCAGAATGTACTCCTCTTGCGACTGGCTGCGCGGCGAGCACCAGATCCACCACGCCCTCGAGCTCGGCGGCCGTCAATTCGTCACGGTGCAGTGTCGCCAGTACGTCGACCTGGTTGCCGGCCGGCAACCGCACCAGCGCCCGCGCGGCGGTGGTGGACAAGAGCCCCAGGCGTAGGTCTTCCCGAGCTTCGTTGGTCAGCTTCTCGACCAGAGCCAGTCGCCGGCAGACCCAGCTCTTGTGCCGGCCCAAGAGCTCGGCGACCTCGACTTGCGTCATGCCGTCTTCACGTACCAAGGCGTGGACGATCCAGGCTTCTTCCCACTCCTGGGGGCGACGGCCGGTCTGGTTCAGCCCGTGGATGGCCGCCTTGGCCACACGCTCATCGGCTTCCAGTAGCCGGGTACTGAGAGCCTTCAGGCCGAGGGCCCTCGCGGCGGCGAGACGCTTGAAGCCGTCGAGGACCTCGTGCGTCTCCTCTCGGAGGCAAACGACCACGGGAGTAAGTTGTCCATAGCGCTGGAACGATCCAGCCATGGCAGCCTCGGCGTTGGGATCAGGCAATCGATAGCGTCGATAGCGCTCGCCCAGTTGAGCAAGGGTCAGGAAGCGGACGTCGCTGGCGTGCCAATCAGCCATGGGGGACCTCGCCACCACACCCCCAATTCCGAGCAAGGAAACGGGGGACCGGAAGACCCGGCCCACCCGCTTCCTCCTCGGTTTTGGGGGGCGAGAGAAACTTATTCCTGGAGGACGGCATGCTCAATACGTGGCGACATGACCGAGTTGGTTTGGTGGTGGTCCACGATGACGGAGGTAATGACCAAGGATGCCACGTCGGCGCCGCCGTCTGAGTCGGGTTTCCCGCTGGCGAACTCGCCGTAATGCCAGGCGGCATGAGCCGGAACAGAAATGTTGATCGGGAGAACGAGGCGAGGGCAGAAACAGGACGTAGCAGCCCGGTCTGCTGCACGGCAAACCGCAAGATTTCGGGAGAATTTCGGCTGGGCGCTGGCCTACGCTCTGGTTGCCTGCTGGGATAATCGGTATCGAATCGGACGTGGTCTGGGCTTCGATCGCCGGCAAAGCCGGCTCGCTGAGAGGTGTTGGGGACGCCGGCTCGGCAAGACCTGATCGCTGCTGTGCACGCTCGCGGTGGCGTCGGGCCTGTTCGCGACGGCGTTCCTTGCCTTGGATGGTTGCTCTATAAGTTTGACCGGCATGCCAGGACCGCCAGTGCTGTGCGGCTTCCTGACAAGTCGGGCTGCAATAACGAGCTTGGGGCCAAGGCGGCAGGAACCAGCGTTCGCAATCTTTAAGCAGGCACCGGCGACAGCAAGGGTGCCAACGGCGAAAGTTGCCTGGTTGACCCGATGCCAGGCGCGGGGACACTCAGATGGGCCCACGGGAGGACTAGCTCCCGAGCGGTCAGGCGGCGGGAAGGTGGTACTTCCCGCCGCCACTTTGCGCCGACGACATGGACGCCGCTCGTCCACGCTCTGGCGGCAGACACATGCCAGCTTACTTGCAGCATTTCACAGGTGCGAGTGGATGCAGGAGCATGGAGAGAGGGAAGGCCAATGCCGCGATCGACAGATCGCGGAATGGCTCAGGTGGCTCTGCGATAATGGCTCAATTCTTCGCCGCTGCTTACACGAGGCACGTGTCGATCTCAGGTGATGCTCAATGATCCGCTTTCAGATCTCCTCTGTTCTGTATTTTCTTCATGCAGGACGGCGGGGCTTGGGATTTGAAGACTGACGAATGACGAGAATCGTGTTCTACCGGGGTGTGTTCGCAATGCGGGCAGGCGCATTCCTTTCGCTCTTGGCGCTCGCTCAGCTTGCGCCTCGTACGGCGGAGGCCGACTGCTCACATCCCGTCACATCGCGAACCGATACCACGAGGATTTCGTCGAACCTTGATGCGGAAAACGTGGGTCCGGCCGGTCAAACAGAGCGGCGCCGGGCCGCTCCGGTCCCGCGCCCTGCTCGGGCGCTTGGTGCTCGGGCCAACGGGCAGTCCCGGTTGTTCCGGCCGGTCCTGCTGGAGCCCGTGTCGATTCCTGGCTCTGGTTCTCGCCGATCCCGGCCCCAATTCCCCCCTGCTCCGCCTTGATCTCCGCCGAGACGAGGGCACTGCGCCCGATGCGCGTGGGTACCTCCATTTTCCACCCGCCTCGCCTGCACTTGCCTTCTTAGGGCACAGATCGTCGCACGCACTACCAACCGGATGGGGCGTGCGCTCCGTGGCGATTCACGCTGAGCTTGCTGGCAGTCCGGCTGTGAATGCAGCCAAGAGACGGCGCGTGTGCGCTCGAACTCCGCTAGCGCTCAGGCTATCCCGAGCTCGAGCACGATCGGAGGTCACCACGTGCCCAAACGCATCCGAGTGTCGTTTCAACGTCGCCGGCGCCTGCTTTAGCTTGAGCACGGAGCCGCGTCGATTCGTTCGGTTCGTCGATGTCTCGTGATTCCGTGATTTGATCACGGCTAGCCGACACTGCTGCGCTACGACGCGAGCGAGGCTCGACGGTCTCCATGGTTCCTGAGGGAGATCGTCTGCACGCCGGCATCGTGGCCTGGAGTGAACCGCGTATGACTCACGATGACATCAAATGACTAGCGAACATATGTAATGTTATAAACTAACCGCTCCGGAGCAGCCCGCCCCTATGGGTGTTGCCTCTGTCGCACGAAATCATTCCCATCGATCTCACGGAGATTTGCTCGATGTCAAAAGAGAAGAAACCGTTGAGCCGCCTCGAGATTCTGGTGTTGATCGCCATCTTGATGGTCACCGCCCAGTTAATCATGGGGGTTTTCGAATTCTATAACCGGTATGCGCGCCCGTCCTCCGGAGACTCGCGTTCGACGTCGCTCCAGATGAGACCGTCATCGCGGCTCATGAGCGCTGGCACGACATCAGTGCCGAAAGGCGGCCTCAAGGGCCAGTACAAGCCGCGCGGCGCCCTCGACAGCAGTGGATTTGTTCCGATGGTGTCGTCGCTACAGACCTGGGACCCCGGCGATTCTCTGGAGAAGATCGCCGCATCCTGGAAACAGCCGGGTGCGGCCGCGCTCTCAAGGCTGGACGCGTCGTTGAGAGGCCCGCGGCGAACAGAAGAGTCGACTCGGAACTTGAAATCCCTCTATTTCAAAGCGTTGTTGCACAACAGTGAGGGCGAGCCGAAGCGCGCCTACGACGCCCTCCAAGAGGCGCGGCTGCTGGCCGAAAAGGACAGTGGCCTGGGCCACCAGTGGCTCTTTACGATTGTTTACCTCCAGGGTGTGGCCGCGATGCGCCGCGGGGAAAACAAGAATTGCATCGAGTGTAGAGGTGAGAGCTCATGCATACTCCCCATCTCGCCCGCGGCGGTTCACTTGAATCCGTCCGGCTCCCGGCTCGCGATCCAGCACTTTACCGAGTACCTCCGCCAGTTCCCCGACGACCTCGAAGTTCGCTGGCTGCTCAATCTGGCTCACATGACCCTCGGCGAGCATCCGCGCGGCGTGGACCCCGCGCAACTGATCTCATTGGATCGATTCAAGTACTCCGAGTTTGACATCGGCAGGTTCCGTGACGTCGGGCATCTGGCGGGTGTCAACCGCTTCAACCAGGCCGGCGGCGCGATCATGGAGGACTTCGATAACGACGGGCTCCTCGACCTCGCCGTCACGTCGTTCGACCCGAGCGTCTGCATGGCCATTTACCGCAACCAGGGGGACGGCACCTTCCAGGACCGATCCCAGGAAGCGGGGGTGACCGGACAGCTGGGTGGGCTGGTGTGCTATCAGGCAGACTACAACAACGATGTTCTCATGGACATATTTATTCCGCGCGGGGCCTGGCTCCCCATCGCCATTCGGCCCAGCCTGCTGCGCAATAACGGCGGTGGCACCTTCACCGACGTCACGCAGGAGGCTGGTTTGCTCGACCCGGTCAACTCCAACACGGCATGCTGGGGCGACTACGACAACGACGGCTGGCTCGATCTTTTCGTCGGCTGCGAACGGCAGCTCAACCGGCTGTACCACAACCGCGGTGACGGGACCTTCGCCGAAATCTCGGAGCGTGCCGGCCTGCGAGCGACGACGGCGCCTCTGTTTTGCAAGGGGTCGACCTGGATTGACTACGACAACGACGATTATCCCGACCTGTTCTTGAACAATCTGGGGGGGGCCGCCGAGCTTTATCGCAACAATCGTGATGGCACGTTCACGAGCGTGACCGCAGAGCTCGGCATCGACGGCCCTCAGCACGGCTTTTCGTGCTGGACGTGGGACTACGACAACGACGGCTGGCTCGACGTCTTCGCCACTTGCTACGATCGCTCGCTCGCTGCCGTCGTCCAGGGCCTGCTCGGCCAGCCGCACAAGCATCACTCGAACAGGCTCTTTCGAAACGTCAAGGGAACGAGATTCGAGAACAAGACCAGGGAGGCCGGGCTCGACATGGTCTTTGCCACCATGGGAAGCAATTTCGCCGACTTCGACAACGACGGTTTCCTCGATTTTTACCTGGCGACCGGCGAGCCGAGCTTCGCGACTCTGATCCCCAACCGCATGTTCAAGAACGTGAGCGGCAGCCGCTTTTCCGAGATCACCGGGACCGCGGGAACCGGTCACCTTCAAAAGGGGCACGCCGTGGCCTGCGGTGATTGGGACCGCGACGGCGATGTCGATATGTTCGTCGAGACCGGGGGCGCTGTTAACGGTGACCGGTTTCACGACGTCCTGTTCCAGAATCCCGGCCAGGGGAATCACTGGCTGACGGTGAAGCTGATCGGCAAAAAGAGCAACCGGGCGGCGATCGGCGCCCGGATCAAGGTCGTGACATCTGCGCCAAGACCGCTTACCGTTCACCGGCATGTCTCCTCGGGCAGCAGCTTTGGAGCCAACGCGCTCGAGCAGACCATTGGACTTGCGGATTCACGGCAGGTATCTGTCCTGGAGATCCACTGGCCGGCGAGCGGAACGACACAGGTGTTTCGGGACGTCGCCGCCGATCAGGCGATCGAAGTGACCGAATTCGCGGCGTCATATCGGCACCTCGACCGCAAACCGCTCCCGCAGACGCAATAAAGGGCTTCGGGAGCTGACTTCCGATGGTCGAAGCCCTGCTCTTCCGGCCGTAGCGGTGGCGCGCCGCAGGCGAGCAGATCGCAGCACCGCTTGGTGCTTGACCCGACGGTCAACTGCGGCTCGGATCGATCGCCGGGCAACGGGCGGGCGGTGTACTCGCAGCAAGGTTCGCCGTTGCCGGCAGCCGCCCCTCGCTCACGGGACCACGCACGACAGAACGCTGACCCTGCCCGTCGGTACGATCTCGCACGGACCAAGAGCGGCCGGGAGCAACACAGTCTGACCGAACTCGAGCGGGGTGGATTCACCGCCTTTGCGGATGTCGCATCGGCCGTCCAAGCCCATGAGGATCGTGAATCGGTCATCCCGTCCCACCGGCGTCGGTTGTGTCACGTCGAGTCGCTCGAGGGCAAAATAGGCCGAACTCGACAATCGCTCGCGCCGGCCGTTCCCCGCGATCGGCTCGATTAGAGCCCCGATCGGATTGACGGGACCACGCTGGAAATTGATCGACTCGAGTGCCGCGCGAAGATGGAGCTGCCGCGGCTTGCCGTCGGGCCCGACGCGCCCCCAATCATCAATCCGGAATGTGGCATCCGACATCTCCTGAATCTCGGCCAGAAGCACGCCGGCGCCGATCGCGTGCACCGTGCCGGCCTCGATCAGGATGCAGTCGCCCGGTCTGGGCTCGATCCGGTGCAGCAGATGCTCGACCTGACCCGAGCGAATCGCCTCGGTGAGATCCTGCGGGCCGACGCCTTGCTGCAATCCCGCGTAGATCGCGCTTCCCGGCTCGGCGTCCACGATGACCCAGGTCTCGGTCTTGCCGTTGTCGCCGGCCAACCGGCGGCCCTGCTCGTCGTCCGGATGGACCTGGACCGAAAGGTTTTGATGCGCGTCGATGAACTTGACCAGCAGCGGGAACTGGTCGCAGGGCCACAGGGCCGAGCCGAGCAGCTCGGCTTCGCGTGTGTGTAACAGATCGCGGATTGTGGTTCCGGCCAGGTTCCCGTCCTCGACGACGCTCACCTGATCGCGATAGTCCGAAATCTCCCAGCTCTCGGCATAGTCGGACTCGTTGCCGATCGGCTTTTGCAGCACCGTTCCCAGCCGGCGCCCTCCCCAGATCAGCCGGCGCATGATCGGTCGGAATCGCAGTGGATAGAGTGGGGCCATCGGCATCACGCGGAACCTGAGACCTCGCTGCGCCCGGGCGGAAACGCTCGAAGCTCCTCGAGAAAGTCGTCTCTGTTTTTACGGCGTGAGGCCCGCCCTGTCCAGCCATTTTGCTGCGCTCGTCCTCTTGCGCACGTGACTCTTCCGCGCTCACAATTCCGTATTCGTCCGCGCTGGCCGCCCGCCTTGCTGCGCCGGCGTTCGCTGCAAGCGCACGCATGGGCGAAGAGTCTTTGGACGCAATCACACTGCGGAGAGGGCGATCAACCAAAGCGTCACGACGGTGAATCAAGGGTGACTGGATCTTGCGGAACGTCGGATCAATCTCGACGGCAAGTCTGTCGATCCGGCCGCAATCCCATACCCGCGATTCACCGTCGTGCGTCGGCATTTCTGCCAACGATGAAACGTCACCATCCGGGCTGTAGTGGCTGGCCGATAGGCCCCGGCCGGGTCACCGTTACATCATGAACGTGCCAGCGACGTCATTATTGGTGCTTGACGCCAGGTTGGCGGTGATCGTCGTGTTGTCGATGGTTGCGGTGCCGCCCGTGATTAGGTCGAGCCCGCCGCCCTTGCCGGAGCCAGCGATTCCGACGGTTCCGTTGGCACCGACGAAAGCCTGGCCGGCCGTTCCGCCCGGGCTGCCGCCGGCACCGCCGTGAACGGAGCCTGCGGCGGTTCCGGTGCCGCCGATCCCGCCGCTGGCGGCGTTGGTGGTGATCAGGTCCGTGGCTTTGCCCTGCTTCGAGCTCTTCTTCGCGCCGAGCCGCGGATTGATGATCAGGGTTCCGGTCGCCGAATTATTGACGGCGCCTCCCAGGCCATTTCCGCCGTTGCCGCCACTACCCCATGTTTGGGGTGAAAAAGGCGATGGCGCTTCGGACGACGTGCGCGAAGGCCTATTTTTCCAGGCTCTGTGCGCCGGGGCTCTCGCAAATTGTTCTGAGGCGTAGTGACAATTTATACTGATGTATACATGCAATTCGCCGTGAATTGACCTTGAATCCGCGGCAGATTGTCGTGATAGTTGACGCGATGCCCGGCCGGACTAACCCAATCCGCTCCGCCAGTGAGGCTCGCGCTCGTTCATGTATCCCAGGACTGTGAGAATTCGCTCCAGCAATGGCACCGTCAACGAATACGTCCGCATTGTCGAAGCCTACCGCGAGCAGGGCAAGGTCAAGCAACGAGTGGTCGCCGACCTCGGACGGAAAGACACACTGCTGGCAGTGCTTCCCAAGCTCCAGCGCCTGCTTCGTGGTGATTTTGAGCTGGGTCAAGACGGCTCGACAGAGCTGAAGGTAGTCGATGCCTCGACGTGGGGACCCGTACTCGCTGTCCACGCTCTCTTCGAGCAGCTTGGCCTCTGGGAAATCCTCGACCGATACCTGGGAAGAGCCAAGGGCGTTCCGTTTACTGACCGGGCGTTCGTGCTGGTCGCCAATCGGCTAATCCGTCCCACCAGCGAACACGGACTCGCCGGTTGGCTCGAGACCGACTTCGTCTGCGATCGCATGGGGCGCCGCTTCGTTCCCAACTGGCATCAACATAACCGCGTGCGGGTGCATCCCAGCCAACTGGAGGCTTGGTACCGCACGCTCGATCAACTCTACAAGGCCAAAGAGCGGATCGAAGAGGCACTTTATCACCGCCTCCGAGACCTCTTTAGCTCAAGCCGGACTTGGTCCTTTACGACATCACCAGCACCTACTTTGAGGGCGCCGGCCCCGCGAACTTCGCCAAGCACGGTTACAGCCGTGACGGTAAGCCGCACAACGTTCAGGTCGTAGTCGGCGTGGTGATGGTTGCGGGCTGGCCGATCGCCCATCATGTTTGGCCCGGAAATCGGGTTGACCACACCACGGTTCAAGAGGCCGTTGGCGACTTACAGAAGCGATTTGGCTTTGGCCGCGTCATGTTCGTCGGTGACCGCGGTATGGTCACAGCGGAGAATCTTGAAGCGCTCAAGCGCGCCGGTCATGGGTTCGTGGTTGGACTGAACCGGCGGCGCAACAGCGAGCTGGAAGGTTGGCTCGACCGCCTCGACGAAACCAAGTGGGTGAATTGTCACGCGGGCATCAACGCCCAAGAGCGAATCACCAATCCGCCACGCACGCGGGCTCAGGCGGTCGCGTCGGGCGATCCCGAGCTGCGCGTGATCATTGTCGACTCGGATGAACGGCGCCAGTACGAACAAGCCATGCGCCAGCGCTCGATGGGTCGCACCCGCGAAAATCTGGAGAAGCTCAAGGCGCGGGTCACATCAGGGCGTATCAAGATCCGCGACAAAATCGTCAAGGCCGCCGAACGGACCCTCGGCAAGAATCATGGACAGCGCTATTACGCCTACAAGGTGACCGCCGAGGGGGCGATCGAGTTCACCGAATGTGCCTCGTTGGAGCGTGAGAAACGAATCGAGGGGAAGTACGTGATCGCAACCGCTGAAAAATCGCTGAGCGTGCTCGAGGCGGTCGCGATCTACAAGGACTTGGCCGACGTCGAGCGAGGATTCCGCCACCTGAAGGATGTCCTGGCCATGCGGCCGATCTATCACCAAGTTGAGCCGCGAGTGCGCGCTCATATCTTTGTGGCCGCGCTGGCACTGCTAGTTCAACGACTCCTCGGCCGGCGTCTGCAAGAAGCTGGGATCGACTTCTCCGCAACGCGGGCCATGGAAGCGCTGTCCACGGTGCGCCATGTAACGTTTCGAGTTGAGGGCCAAGCCAAACGTGACGGCGTGGCTGGCGGCTCGCCGGACGCCCGGCGTGTGCTGAAGGCTCTGAAGGTCGTGGATTTCCGGCCGCCGATTCCCCCCGCGGACATGGCAGATGCCATCATGTAGTGACTAATCGGAAATTCGCGCCTTGCGCCGCAAGGGTTTACGACGCGCCACCCCAAACATGGGCTAGTCGTTACATCGAACTGGCGGTCCTGTTCGAGCTGGCTCAATCGCCTTGGTCAATTCTGGGGTGCCATCTGGATTGGTCTCTCATTCGCAGTTCTACTTCTTCGGGCACTTCGATACTGAACATGCCGCTGGCATCCAACATCCCGCTTTCTATTGGCCACATGCGACGGCATTCCGCCGCGGCCGTTCCGCTTCGCCAATCGGGTGATCGATTTCAGGTCCAAGTCAATCCTGAGCGACGTGCGCCTCCGTGGTCCACGCTTCAGTACGGCTTCGACGCCGACTATCTATCAACTGACGATCGAACGATTTCGTGGCATCGAAGCCCGAACGTGGCAACCGCGCCGTGGTCTTAACAGATTCGGGCGGTGTTCCGCCGCGATGAGATACTCGGCGATTTCGGCCAAAGTTGGAATAGTCGACCCGCCTCGTTAGTCTACCTGGATAAGAGGCAAACTTAAATTCAGAGGCATACCAATGGCCAGCAAGTCGAACGGGACAGTCCTCCGATCGATCAGCGCACTAATGAGCGAGGGGACGGTCGGCGGCCTGACCGATGGTCAGCTGCTCCAGCGATTCGCCTCTCGGGAAGGCAATGGCCCAGAGCTGGCCTTCATCAGTTTAGTCGAGCGGCATGGTCCGATGGTCCTGCGTGTGTGCCGGACGGTGCTTCGTAACGCACATGACGCTGAGGACGCCTTTCAGGCTACGTTCCTCATTTTGGCGATCAAGGCCGGGTCGATACAACGACGACAGTCACTAACGTCGTGGCTCTACAGCGTGGCTTACAATGTCGCGGCGACGGCGCGGTCGTCTGCAGCTCGGCGCCGCTCACACGAATTGCAGGCAGGCCGAACAAGGTCAATTGCGTTTGTTGAAGATGCCCGGGACGACCTGGAAGAGGTGATCTGCGGAGAGCTCGGCAAAATCCCAAAACGGTATAGGGATGTTCTCGTGCTCTGTTATCTTGAGGGTCTAACTCAGCAGCAGGCGGCGCGACAACTCGGTTGTCCGATCGGGACCGTGCAAAGCCGGCTGGCACGCGGTCGGGAACGGCTCCGCGCTCGACTGACGCAACGCGGCCTCAACCCTTCAGCGGCAGTCTTGATGTCACTGCTCTCGTCTGAAGCGACGCGTGTAACGCTGCCGGCCAGGCTCGCGAGCTCGACGGTGCGGCTCGCACTGTCGATCGGAGCGGCGCCGGCGCTTCCGATTGGGGGAAGCCCGGTCGCCGTCGCCAGACTCGCGGAAAGAGCGGTGAGAAGCATGTTCCTGAACAGACTGTTGACGTCGGGCGCTGCCGCGCTATTGGCGGCGGGCGTGATCGCAACCGGCGCGGTCGTTCAAGCCTATCAGTCTTCCCCGCGCCGCGCTCTGAACCGACAAAGGTCGACTCGACCCCGCCGGCCGCCCGTGCCGCCGAACCCGCGAACGAGAAGGTGGCCGAAACGCGCGCATTGCAAGCCGATGCGGACTCACATGTTTTGGTCCTTGCCCCTCAGCGTTCGGCGGAGCTCTCGGGAGTTGTCCTCCGTAGCGACGGCGAGCCTGCGGATAGGACCGAGGTCGCGGTGGCCACGGAGGAAAATCGAGTGTTCTTGCAGTCGGGCCGCTTCGGACGCAACGTGAGAATCCCAAAAGTCGCGACAGGCGCCGACGGCCGGTTCACGTTTCCACGGCGCGACGACAAGTTCACGGTGATCGCTTTAGGTGACGCCGGTTATGCCCAGGCTTCGGCCGACGAACTCGCGAAGTCGGGCAAGCTAGTGCTGCAACGGTGGGGACAGATCGAGGGCGGCGTGCGGATCGGCCCGCGAGCGGGGTCAAACCAGGCCGTGATGTTCATTCCGGTCGGTACCGAGCGGCAAGCCGGAGCAACCGTCCACATCAGTTACGCGACGCACACCGACGAGTGGGGGCTTCCACCTCGACCGCGTGATTCCTGGCCGAGGGCTGGTCGCGCGGGTCGTCGTTACGAGGTTTGCCGGAGGTAGCTCTTCGCATCGCCCATGCTGGCCAGCGGCCGTTGAGGTCAAGCCTGGCCAGTCGGTCCAGATCACGGTCGGCGGCAAGGGCCGGCCGGTGATCGGACGAATCGTCCTGGAGGGGACGCCCGAAACTCCGGTCGACTGGACGCACAACGAGCCGGCGGTGATCACCGCCGGCAAGGGCGTGCGGTTCGCGTCGAATATCGACAAGGACGGCCGGTTTTGTATCGATGACGTTCCTACAGGTCGCCACACGCTGGACGTCTCCGTCAATGCACCGACAGCCGCTGGGTTACCTGGCCCAGGGAAGGTGATCGCCCAGGTGAAGACGACGTGCGCCATGCCCGAGATCGCAGGCGGCCGTTCGAATGAGCCCCTCAATCTTGGAACGATTCAGGTCAAGCTGAAGGCGCCCAGGGGTGGCGACCTGGCGCCGGATTTCGACGTCGAGCGTGTCACCGGGCCGGAGATGGGGCGACGGCTCAGGCTCGCGCTTACCGCGGGAGGCTGATCTCGCTCAATTTTTGGGACACCCGGCACGAGCCGAACGAAACGACCGTCCTTGAGGAAGTCCGGGAGAAGTATGGCAGCGACCAGCGGTTCGTGCTCATCAGTCACGCCTGCGACAGATAGGCCGCGCGGTCTGAGTACTGGCTCAAGAAGAATGGGCTGAGCTGAATGCACGGCGCGGGCGGCGACTTCGGCTCCGACGCCGCGCCGGCGACCATTTGCGTACGATCCCCAACGATTACTGGGTTCGGGGCACACCTGCGCTCAATTATTGACGGAGCAATTTCAGGCGACCGGAACCTGGACCTTCCGAATCGACGCGAGCTAGGTCTAGTGTCCGCCGAACCCAGCAGGCGCGGGCCACGCAATCGAGGGAGCGAAATCGCCCCAGGATCCGGCGACGAAACGCGAGTCAGAGTTTCGCCATCCCAGTGGCCGCCGGTGCCATGGATCGCTCCCGCGCGTCAAGTCGCGAGCTCCCGCGTGGGCCATCGTGCGGCCGCGCTCACCAGCCAATACTCTGCGCGGTCGAGGCGCTAACGAGCGGTTAAATGACGCTAATTTCAGGAACGATGGTGTCGACGCAAGGAATATTTGTCGGGGGATAAACCCGCAAGTTCGTTGAGCATGCGCCGACCCGGCAGACGCGGCCGATCACCAAAAACCGAAACCGTCCTATAGTGTCTTATAGGCGCCATGTGCTCAGAGCTACGACTGCGCACTTTGTCATCCGGGCTCACCGCGGCGGTTGCAGGCGGCTGGTGCGCGAGGTTTACCAACCGACCGGGGCACGTTCAAGGATGAGCCCGATTTGCGAGACCGCGACGGCGAAGCAACGCGCGTTGTGAGGCCTAACGAGGTCGACAGGCATTGCGAGCGCGGCTTGATCCCGGACGTGAACACCGAGGGCAGTCCAGGTCTCTCATCTTGCGACCGCTTGCTCGTTCGTTGCAATCCGCAAATCGAGCGTCCCGGTGAGAATACTCCCGGCATGCCTGGCCCGGCAGTTCCTGAACGATGGTGTCGACGCAAGAATTATTTTTCGGGGGTTAAGCCTGCAAGCTCGTTGAGCATGCGCCGATCCGGTGAATTCGGCCGCGCACAGAATTTCGAAAACGTCCTATAGTGTTATAGGGGCCTTGCGGCTCAGCGCTGCGACTGCGCACTTTTGTCAGCCGGGCTTACCGCCTCCGCTTCGGCGAGGGAGCCGCAAGGTCAAGATCAGTACCACTAAGCAAAAGCCTGACGCGGCCTCTCGGCCGCAACCAAACGAATACTTATAATCCAGGGCATTCACCTCAAGGTCGTTTTGGTGCAGGCGCTGGAGGTTAGCCATGGAGCGATTCTTGGAGCAGCATCGGGAGCGCATCATCGGAACACTGTCGGGGTTTGATCGAATTCTCTTCCGCGGCACACTCCGGTCAATTTGCTATAGCAAGGGCATGGACCGGTTTCTTGGTGCTCACCATGTGCTTTACCGCGATTTTAATAAGTTCAGCGAAGACCTCACCGGCCGAATCACCGACCACGCTCGCACTTTGGCAGAAACCAAACACCGCCCCTACATTTACCTGAACTCGTCCGATGTCGATAAGGAGGCCTTCGCCCACCGCATCATGAACGTTGATCACGTCACCGAAGGGTTGATCTGCGTTCTGAGCTGTGTCGAACCTTGCCAAAGCTATCAGATCAGGAAAAACGCCAAGACCAAGCAGATCGAATTGGTCTCGGCTCTGCGCAAATGTCTGCATTTGTACTTCTACTACATGGACCGTGAGTTCGGGCTGATGCACATCCGACTGCAAACATGGTTCCCGTTCTCCGTGCAGGTCTGCCTCAATGGGCGTGAATACCTGGCCCGCCGGATGGCCAAAGCCGGGATCGGCTTTGAGCAGCGCGACAACACCTTCAGCCGAATCGACAACGTCCCCGAGGCGCAGCGGATGCTTGACGCTCTGATCACGCGCAAGTGGGGGCGATTTCTCACCGCGCTGGCTGATCGCGTCAATCCCCTGCTGGACCCTCGCTCCGGCGTGAGTCTGCGGAACTATTACTGGACGATCGGCGAGTCCGAATACGCCACCGACGTGATGTTCAGCAGCGCTGCGGACCTGGCCGCTCTCTATCCCTCTTTGATCGCTCACGCCATGAGCCAGTTCGCTTGTCAGGACGTACTGCGATTCCTGGGCCGTCGCGTCAATGCGCGGTTCAGCGGCCAGGTCACGACCAGTTATCTGGATCGAACCGAAGGAGTTCGGATCAAGCACCGGGTCGACAGCAATTCGATCAAGATGTACGACAAACAAGGGTCTGTACTCAGGATCGAGACGACGATCAACAATCCCCGAATGTTCCATGTATTTCGGGAGAGGACCCGGAAAGGCCAAGTCAGCTTGGGGTGGGTCCCCATGCGCAAGGGATTGGCCGACATCGCCCGGCGTGTGGAAGTGAGCCGGGCGGCGAATCAGCGCGACTTAGAGGCGCTGTCGGTGGTGAAAAAACCGGCGCCGACACAAAGTGTCCTCGACCCGGTGAGCCGGCCCATGATCAAGGAGAACCGTCCTTATCGTGGCTTGCGACCTATCACCCCGGAGGACGCTGGCTTGTTCCGAGCTGTCCTGCGCGGTGAGCACTTATTGAAGGGGTTTCGTAACCAGGACCTGCGCCACACTTCGAACTCGCGTGACGAGACCGACCCCGTCAAGCGCCGTCGAGCTTCGGGCCGCATCACCCGACAAATGCGATTGCTCCGCGCTCACGGGCTGATCCGAAAAGTTTCCAGTACCAGTTACTACCGAATCACTCCGAAGGGACATCACGTAATGACCACCGCGTTGCGCATTAGAGACCTTGACGTTGCGCAGATCCCGCCTAACTTCTTCCCAAAATGACAAGTTCTGACGCGTTTGCAATACGAAGAAGGGCAGTGAAGCCGATGGCGGCAAGGACACATACGAAACGCTAGCCATTTCCTCTTGAGCAGGTCGGGGAAACGAAGTTTGCTCCGTCCGCCATGAGAAGAATTCATTGACGATCGCGGCCCGCGCGACCCGAGAACCCTTCTGAAAACTGACATCCACTGACATCTGCCGACGTTTCGCCTGGGAACATCGGCTACGACCGCAAAAAGCGCTTCATTGTTTCCGTACCCCTCAGGGCGTGCCGGCCAGCCAGAGCCCGGGGCTGAGAACCGAGCGTCGGGGCGACCAGGAACCTCGGTGACGAATCGCCACCGAGTCGTTCCCCCTGACCGGAGAATCCACCAACAGTGAGAAAATGAT
>CAWDZZ010000034.1:0-112103 GCA_963806595.1 uncultured Isosphaeraceae bacterium
GCCACGCTGCCGCTGACGTTGACCTCATCTGGCACCGCTCCGCTGACGATTAGCGCAGCGACACTGAGCGGGACGGACTTCACCGATTCGGGCGCGACTTTACCGGTGACCCTGAATCCGAACCAATCGGTGACGTTGAATGTACGGTTCAATCCAGGGGCAGCAGGGCAGGCGAGCGGGCAGTTGACGATCAGCAGCAACTCTTCGAGCGGCGGGACCACTGTGGTCCAGTTGAGCGGCACCGGCACTGTGGCCACATCACCGCAGCTGACGGTGAGCGCGAACTCGCTATCCTTCGGCAATGTATCGGTGAACAACAGTGCCACGCTGCCGCTGACGTTGACCTCATCTGGCACCGCTCCGCTGACGATTAGCGCAGCGACACTGAGCGGGACGGACTTCACCGATTCGGGCGCGACTTTACCGGTGACCCTGAATCCGAACCAATCGGTGACGTTGAATGTACGGTTCAATCCAGGGGCAGCAGGGCAGGCGAGCGGGCAGTTGACGATCACGAGCAACTCCTCGAGCGGCGCCTCCACTGTGGTCCAGTTGAGCGGCACCGGCACTGTGGCCACATCGCCGCAGCTGACGGTGAGCGCGAACTCGCTGTCGTTCGGCAATGTAGCGGTGAATTCCACCGCCACGCTGCCGTTGACGTTTACCTCATCCGGTACCGCCCCGCTGACGATCAACGCAGCGACACTGAACGGGGCGGACTTCAGCGATTCGGGCACGACCTTCCCCGTGACGCTGAATCCGAACCAATCGGTGACCTTGAATGTGCTGTTCGATCCCGCGGCGGCAGGGCAGACGACCGGGCAGTTGACGATCAGCAGCAACTCCTCGAGTGGCGCGACCACTGTGGTCCAGCTGAGCGGCACCGGTACCGTTGTAGCGACGCCTCAACTGCTGGTGAGCGCAACTTCGTTGTCCTTCGGCAATGTTCCGGTGGATTCTACCGGCACGCTCTCGCTGACTCTGACGTCGTCCGGAACGGCGCCGTTGACGGTGAGCTCCGTGGCGCTGCAGGGCACTGGTTACAGCGATTCGGGCGCGACGTTCCCGGTCACGTTGAATCCCAACCAGTCGGTGACGCTCAGCGTGCAATTCGATCCGACGGCCGCAGGTGCGGCGAGCGGAAAGTTGACGATCACGAGCAACTCCACTACGGGAGGCACGACGCAGGTCTCGCTAAGTGGCACAGGCACTGCGGTCCAGCATGAGATCGATCTAAGCTGGAATGCGCCAAGCAGCTCTACCGACCCGGTCAACGGTTACAACGTCTATCGGTCGACGAATGGCGGCGGATCGTTCACGAAGCTGAATGCGTCGCCGGATAGCCAGGTAACGTATACGGATAACGCAGTGCAGAGCGGATCGACGTATGTCTACGAAGTGAAGAGCGTCGATGCAAGCGGCGTTGAAAGTAGCGCTTCGAACCAGATCACCTTGACTGTTCCGTAGAGAGTACCCAGGCCTTCAGGCACCGAGGAGCGCGCTCCAGCGGGGTCCGCGCTCTATGGACCGAGGTTCGATGGGGTGCAGGGGTTGTAGCCCAGCGTGAGGCGGTCACCGGAGCGGGCGGAGTCGGTGGTGTCGCCCAGGGGACATTGTTGAAGTCGAAGAAGTCCAGCAGGTTGGGCTGCGCAGCATCGCGCGCCGTCAGGTGCGCGGAGCCGCCGATGAACCGGTTCTCGACAAACTTGATGATTGCCGTATGGTCCATCGGAACATGCGAGACATAGTGCCGCTCGGTGAAGGGCGAGATCACCATGTTCGGCAACCGGAAGCCAAGCTGGGCCGCAAAGCCGTTGACGGCAGCCGCATCGCCTGGTGTGCCCCCGGATGCTCGGCTTCAGATCGCAGTGCAGCGTCGGCCGTGCCGCCGCTTGGCACACACGGATTGATAGCTGTCGGCGTTCACAGCGATCGTTGAGATATCCGGGATCGTTCCGAGCGAAGCGTCGGTGTTATCGTTCGAGTGGCCGGGCACAGGCGGAACGTGATCGTATGGGCCGCCGCCCTCGTCATAGCTGAGAAAGAAGACCGAGTTCTTCCACGAGGAGCTGGCCATGAAGGCATTCATCACCTTCGCCACCTGCGCCTGGCCTGCCAGGATGGACTGGCCGGACCCGGGATGCTCGTCATTGATGCCGTAGCCGGCTTCAATGAAGCTGAAACTGGGAAGCGTGCCGTTGTTGCAAGATCGGTGAAGTAGTGGTCAGCGGAGCAATGTGGTTGGTATCGATGCAGAAAGAGTTCGACGCATCGCCCACTGCACTGCGACGGCTCGTGGTGCCGGTGCACGCGGCATGCGATGGGTTCTGATAAAGGTATTGATAGGAGTAGGTGAAGTAGAGAAATAGGTTGCCGGATAGTCACTGGATGCCGGTGCCCAGCAGTCATCGTCGGCCAGGCAAAAGCCATCTGGTCACGGTGTAATAGATCTTCCACGACACACCGGCGCATCGAGTTCCTGGAAGATGGTATCGAATGTCAGTGGGCGAGATGGTCATCGCTGCCCGGATCGAATACCAGACCCTGCGTGGTTCCTCCCGTGAAGGTCGCAATGCGATTCGGAGTGCTCTTGCTCGAAACGGGTGAGAACCAGCGATCCGACACGGCGAACTGCGATGCCATGTAGTAGTAGTAGTTCAGAAATCCCTGATCGTAGTATCCCATGGCGCGCTGTGCCGGTCAGATCAGTGAAAGTGCCGGAGCATGTGCCGGAACTCGCGCAGCTTTTCGCGAAGCCTTCAGCAATATGGACGAAGCCATCCATCAGGATCGGCCGCGTAGTCAGGAAATTGTAGCGGTTCACATCGCCGTAGCTTTCCAGCCATGCTGAACTGGTGTCGTCGATGCAGGTGGACTTGAATTTGTACAGCGGGAACGATCGTACCTTCATCGTCCACGTTGCTGAGTGTTCAGCTTGTCGTCGATGCCGTCAACGGTGTACGTCTGGCCATTGTCGCCGACGTTCCAGCCATTCGCTGCGGCGATACGGATTCAGCATGCCGAAGTAATTATCGAAAGTGTGGTTCTCCTGCAGCATGAAGATGACATGGGTTATGGAGTTGCTGCTGCCAGCGGCCGTCACTGTCACTGTCGTGTTCGCCGATGCGTCACCTCCCGATCCGCTTGCGTCCGCGGTATAGGTTGTCGTCGTGGTGGGATCGACAGTTTGCGTACCGCCAGCCGAAGAAAGGGAATAGAGAGCTGCCATCCGATCCAGTCAGGGTCACGCTGGTGGCATTGGTGGCCTTCACGGTTAGCGTGGAGGATGCGCCCTGGCTGATCGAAGTGGGATTGGCAGAGATGGTAACGGTTGGCGCAGTGGTTTGCGTTATGGTGACAGTCGTCGATGCTGTGGCGGTTCCACCGGAGCCGGTCGCGGTTACAGTGTAAGTCGTGGTGGCGGTGGGACTGACAACCTGCGTTCCCCCGGTCGATGGAAGGGTATAAGTGCTGCCATCCGAGCCCTTCACGGTTACGCTGGTGGCATTGGTTGCTTTCACGGTCAGGGTGGAGGATGCGCCTTGGCTGATCGACGTGGGATTCGCCGAGATGGTTACGGTTGGCGCCGTGGTTTGCGTTACGGTGACCGTCGTCGATGCCGTGGCGGTTCCACCGGAGCCGGTCGCGGTCACAGTGTAAGTCGTGGTGGCAACGGGATTGACAACCTGCGTTCCTCCGGTCGAGGAAAGGGTATAAGTGCTGCCGTTCGAGCCCTTCACCGTCACACTAGTGGCATTGGTTGCCTTCACGGTCAGGGTGGAGGATCCTCCTGCCGCAATCGATGCGGGATTCGCAGAGATGCTGTCTGTCGGTGCGGGATTACTCGATGTGACGGTCAGGTTGATAGTTGTATAGGTGGCCCCGCCACAGTGGTCCCACTCTTCCACGACAGTATGTTCGGCGCCAGTCGCTAAACTCATTTGATGGTCCAGCTTCGTAGCGTTCACCACATAAACGAGTTTGTTGTTTACGTAGATCCCCATGGACGCTACACCCTTTGAGCACGTGGTCGTCGTGGCGGTAGCCACGTAATGAACCGGCGAAGTGACTGTCCCACCATTTTTGGGAGTGCTGACGCTTACTCCCGCGAACGCAGGGGTCACCCATGCTATGAGCGTCAGGAGGATGTAGTAGGAGCTCTTCATAACTCGCCTCGGTTCCTTCGAGCAAGCGCCGCGCAACTTATGAGATACGTGTAAGAAACGTTCTCATTGCGAGCAGTGCAAGCTTATGACTGTTTCCGAGGGAGCTGAAGCAGTGGGACGAGCATAATACGTGGAGAACTCGTCAGCAACCGAGATATTCGATGGAAGAAAATATCTTCAGGGCGAAGTATTCATAGGTGTGCTTTACAGGGAATTGCTTAGATATTTGTAGTGTAAACAGACAACTTCTTAACTACCGGGTCAAATCCAGACATTGCGCCTAACTGAGTGAACGGTACCTGAATCGAGACGGGAGGTCTGCTCATGTCGACAACAACATGCGCCATTTTTAGTTCACGCGGCTCGGAAGTCCGAGAGGAAAGCAGGCGACAACCTGTCGATGAAAGTGCGGCAGGGCCGAGCTGGAAAGCGCGACCCGCGTATCTCACCTCAGTGACGAGCTCTCCGAATCAATCGCGATCTTTTTTGCCCACGAGGTCCGCGGCGAGCTCATTTTGAGTGATGGTGGAGGGCAGGTGCTTCGATGCGTGCTGCCATACCGCTTGCTCGACATCCTGGACTGGCATGGGCGGGATGACCGTCATGCCGCCTATCAGGTTGTTGAGGGTGATATACGATGCGCGGCTGAACTGAAGAAACTCGACCGGGTACTCAGGCTTTCGAGCACGCGCCTGAACCGGATCCGCATCCAGCACATAACTGACATGGGGCCGCGGGACGAGCATCATAACCAGTCGCACGTAGGCTCGAGCGATGGGATTGGTTAGATTCAGATTCGCAAGCTCGTCGTAAGCATATCGGTCAAAAATGATGAAGTCTGCGTCCGAACGCAGCGCTTTCTTCACGACCAGGCGGAGAGAGATGGCGTCTACGAGATAGAGAAAATATCTCACGGCAGTCATCGGCGCTGACCGGACATTTTTGTCACGCCGATTGATGGGTGCATCCGGAGACCCGACGCCCTTATCGCCTTTGAACAGCTTATGTCCGCTTACCTCGCGCAATTGGGTAAGGCGTGCAATATCATCCCAGAACGTAATCAACGATACCTGCAGCCCGGCGTCCATCAGCCGGGTGCGAAGACGATGGATCTGGGTGCTTTTTCCTGCACCATCCATGCCGGAGAAGCTTACGAAGGTGCGTTGTTTGTCTTTGCGGGATGTCTGCATTGTCACGCTGCCACTATCTTCCCAATTCTTAAATTTCAGAACCCTTTACTATTGGGGTCGGCTTGGGCTCGCACTCGAAAGACCTACGACCGTTCCAACGGCAACGGCCGCACCTATCAGCACACCGGTCTTGATCCAAAAGGAGCGCGTTCGCCGCTGTTTGGCAGGCGCGATGACCGCGCCGGCAGGCCGGGACGCCGCGACCCCTATGCCTTTCTCGTAAGGCGCTGCTGCAGTACCTACCGGCGCCTGAGTGCCGTTTTGCTGTGGAGCCTGCGGAGTACTGGATGATGGACCGCCGCTCGGACTTGCGCCAGTTACTGGCTGGCCGGTGGTGGTCTCCGGATTTTGTGAAGGCTCCGGAGGAGGAGGCATGCCGCCCACGGGTTGGCTCGGAGTAGTCTGCTGCTGTTGCTGTGCCAGTGCCGGCAACGATCCCCCACACGGCACGACAAGCAAAGCAGCAAGGCCGATTGCGATCCGGCGCCGCACCAATGGAGCACCACTCTTTATAAAGCCTCTGCGAGTGCGCCGATCCCTCAAGGTCTGATCCCAAATCAAAATCGGTTACGCTGCACTTTCCGACTTAGTCGTCTCTGAAAGGTCCTCGAAGGGCAGCTGATGGAAGCTGTTTACCGCCTCCGCAGTGGTGTCAAAAATCTCGAAGAGACGATTGGCAGGACCCAGGATCGAATTGTCCGTGACAGAAACGCCTGCAAGCTTGACGTCCCCGTTGCGCTTCATGGCTTCCTCGAGGCAGTGCAGCAGCAGGTTGACCATGGAATTGTCCAAGTGCTGCACATTCGAACAGTCGAGCACAAGGTAAGGGCGGGTCACGGTCATCGAGCGTTCGACCTCGCGAGTGAAGTTTTGCGCTTCTTTCCTCGAAAATCGTTCCGGCAACTGCATCACTGCTACGGGACGCTTGCGAACTGTCATATCTACCCTTCCTGATTATCTGTTCTTGTCATTCACCGCTTCACTGCAATTTTCCGATCAGCACGTGCCCAACTTAGCCGGCACGCTGTAACAAGCGATCGAGCTCGGCTTCGTGATCACGTACAAGGTGCTTCAACACATTCTTTCCATAGCGAAACAGGGTGGCCAGGTTCGTCTCATACCAACAACACTCCGTCATTTTTGGGGAAAATCCACAGAGGAAGCGCAACCGGTGCGTCCTGCGCGGGGAGGTGAGCATGGATGCGACGAGCCGATGATTTCCATCCAGGACCGTCAGGGGCTCGTTCTCGTTTACGCCAATGAGGAGCACGGTGCCCAGATCATCGTCCTGTTGAAGCAGGCGTTCACCGATGGTCGCGATCTTCGATTGGAAGGCACTGGTCTCGATTTCCTGGCGTTTGCGCATGCGCTCTGCGACTTCGATGATCGAAAAGGTCCTGGGCGCGGAAACGCGAGCACCTCCGGCGCAAAATCACTGGGGTCGCTCTGCTCGATCACGGTCCGGAGGCGGTCTCGCGCCAGGTCCCTGGCCATCGCTGTGTAGTAAAGCTGGAACAATTCGATGTTCAGCCCGGCCAGCTCGCGGCGATCGGCGGCGGTGCGGGGCGGCGGGGTCGTCTGGATCGCGTAATTGAGCGCCGTCACGCGCTGCTGGTAACGCGTCATCAAGTTTTCGAGGTTAGGTGCGACGCTGCGGATCCGTTGCTGGTTCTCAGGCGTGATCGGCACGCCGGCCAGCATCGCCGCCTCCTGCACCATCAGGTAGCGGTAGGCGTCCTTGAGCCTTCGGAACGCGATCCAGTCGTCCGGGCTGCGCGCCAGCGCCGTTCTGGCCTCCCGGATCGCCAGCAGGCAGCGCGACGGCTCAGGAATCGGCCGGTCTTCCGGCTTGGCCGCAATATCCTCGATGCCTGAGGCCTGAAGCCAGCGTAGCGACGATTCGGTGCGCGACTGCGGCCGACTGAAGGTCCGATTCTGAAAGACGTTGTCGATCCATGTCGTCGCATTGGGCGGGCGCTCGGCACTCACGACCGGCCGCGTTGTGCGGTACGCGAGGTGATCGGCGTCGAGTCGGTTGGCCTTGAAGTATGCGAGGTCCGCCGGCGACGCGTCTGACCGGCCGAACATCACCACGCGGCCATCGTCATAAAACGGGATCCAGTTCAGGCTGTGCATCAACCGCTGGTAGGTATGGCGTGACTCGACCGGTTCGATCATCACGGCGGAGATCTCGTATTGATCGAGCAGCGGCTTCCAGGCTGCGACGTCGTCTTCGCTGAGCGCTCTTGCGCGTCTTGTGCCACGCTTCCAGCAGGCTCTGCCCAAACAGACGAGACCGGCCGTCGACGTAGGTTTTGCGCTTCGGTCCGGCCTTCCAGATCAAGGCGTCGCCCTGATGGATCGACGTGTTGAGGATGTTTCCGCTGATCTCGTTATGGCTGCTCAAGTAATCGGCGGCCTCGAAGATGAAGTCGTCGGCACGGTAGCCGAGCCCGAACTGCGCGTCGGGCAGCATGTTTCCCCATCCCGTGATCGCCCAGCCCATCGTGAGGAAGAGCACGCTCAAGGTCACGAGGCGGCCGCCGGTCGACCAGAGACGCCATGAAGTCCCGAGCCGCCCCTGGGTCCCGAAGCGGTCCTGATACCACTCCTGGCAATTCGGCCCGATGACCGCCGCGAAGACGATCGCAAACGCGGCGTTGGAGTGCATGAACAATCCCCACAGCACCGACGCCGCCGCGAACGGCAGAAAACGGCTCCAGTAAAATCGGCGCCGATTGAGCAAGAACGACCCGAGTCCCAGACCGACCACCACGAGATAGAAAGCCGGCATCATGTACCAATCGTCGCCCATCTGCCTTTGAAGCGCAGTGCTGAAGAATGAGAGCTGGTCGATGGTCGTGATGTCGCCCGTGGAATCGAAGTAGTGGAGATAGGGATACGCCGCGACTTCATAGGCCCGGTACGTGAATGGATTCACCAGGCAGGCGGCCGCACAACAAGCCAGAACGACGAGTGCGGTCCGGGCACTCGCCGGCTCGTACCGTCGGCTCGCCTTTGCCTCTGAGCTCGCGTCGTCGGCATCCTTCGGCTTGCCAGGACCGCCGACGAACTCGTGCATCAGGCTCCCGTCCAGCAGGCGGCCAACCGCGGCCGCGGCCAGGATCAAGAGACCCGTCAGGAACGACTCGTGAAGGTTGGCCCAGAGCACGAATGTCGGGATCAAGAACCAGAGCGCTTTCCCTTTGCCCTGGAAGAAGGCGCGGAACAAGACCAGCAGCTCGAAAGCCATCAGCAACAGGCCCCAGGTGCCGGGCCTGACAAATCCAGGGCCGGCAAGCCCCCCGACCATGACCAGCATGTAGGGATGGAAGATCACCCCGAGGGCGAGCGTGACCGCGATTGCCGACCACCACAGGCCCGGGCCAGCGTGGCGGATCTTCAGTACCAGCCAGGCCGTCAAAAGACGGACGATCGCGTCGATCCCGACGAGTGTCCCAACGGCGATCTGTTCGGCGCCCGCCCGGTTGGCCGTCGTATCCATCGGGTTTACCGGCACCCAGCCGAGCACCAGCTTGTAGAGCGCTGCGTGCATCCATTGAAATAGCCACGGAATGTCGATCCACGGCTTCCCGGCCTCGGTGTACGAGAACTCGTCGGCAAACAAGGGCGCGCCCTTCTCGGCGATCGCCTGCCCCGTCTTCAGATTCAGCCACAGGCTTGAGTCGGTCACATAGTTGCACGACACGATGAAAACGAGCAGGAGCGCTGCCCATTTCACGTAGACGTCGTAGTAGGCGTTCCACTCGCTGACGCGTTCAGGCGTCCAGGGTTCCGGCGGAGGCTCCGGCTCGGGTTCCGGAGCCACGTCGGTGGCAGTCGCAACCAAGGAATCCGTGTCTGAAACAGGTTGTGGCGTCTCGGGTTCGGTCATCAGTATCAGCCGGGTAGGATCGAGATGATAACGCCGATCAATTCGGCATGTCCGCCGCGACACGCGGGTTAGCTTTATGCTAGGTGCCCGCGAGCGAGCCGGTCAAGGGGGGGGTGGCCGGGGTGAGGCGGCGCCGCCGGCACGATCGGTCGAGCGCGCGCACCCGTTCAAGGTCGCGCGCCGCCACATTGCTCGCGACCCGCGGCGACTGTCCGATATCGACGACGCATCATGCGATCGGCACTCCGTCGAGCACGTAATTAACGGGCGAGGAGACGAGCTTGCGCCGCGTCCCCTTGAGCTGGAAGCTCACGCTCTGGCCGGGCGCGATCAGGCCGTTATAGCCGGCGTCGCGGATCACGTATCGCGACCCGGCGCGCCGGGCGACGGCTGCGCCGCGAATCGAGGTGATCCTGGGCGCGAACTCGAATTGCAACGTCCAGCCTCCGATAGTGGCCGTGCCGGTGTTCGTCACCGTGATCGACGCGCCGAATCCGTGTCTCGACTGACTGGTGAGCGTGTAGGCCGCTGTTGCGCTCACGGCTGGGAATTGCGGCGACGGCATCGGCACGCCGTTGAGCGTGATATCCGTGGGCCCGGGCCGGCCATGGCCGCGCTTTCCCTGAAATCCAAAGCTCACGCTCGCGTCCGGCGGGATCGTTCCATTGTAGATCGCGCTTGAGATCTCGTAATGTTCGCCAGAACGCTTGACGAGCGTCGCGCCCCAGATGGCCGTGATCCTCGGGGCAAAGTCGAACCGGAGAATCCAGGACCCGATCGCCGCGGGGCCGGTATTGGTGATGAGTACGTCGCCCACGAAGCCGCTTCCCCAGTCAGCGCTATCGGTGTAGCTGACAATGGCGGATTGGCCGCCGGGCGGCTGCGCGGGCATGGCGGTGACGGTCACGATTGCCGTGCCGAAGACCCCGGCGCTCGACGCTTCGACGACGGCTGATCCCGTGGTGCTCGGCGCCGAGTAAGCTCCGGTCTGGCGATTGACCAATCCGGATCCGCTGGCCACCGACCATATGAAGACGGGCAGTGGCGAGATCGCGTTGCCGAACTGATCGATGGCCTGCGCGGTGAACGCCGCGGTGCCGCCGGCCTCGACGCTCGCCGTGCCGGGGTGCACCGTGATCGACGTCAGCGTTGCATCGACCGTCACGCTCACGTCGCTCGAGGCCGACAGACCGCTGGGGTCGACCACGGTGACGCGGAAGCCGTACGTGCCGGCGAGGTGAAACGTGGCAGTCGTCGTTCGGCTCGCCGCACTGCCGTTGCGGCCGAAAACGACTCCGCCCGGCGATCCTGCGAGCGTGGACCAGGTGTAAACCAACGACGTTCCGCCGGAGGGATCCGTGGCGAAGGCCGAAAGGGCGGTGGTGGTGCCTGCAACGGGATTCGGCGTCGCCGCGGCGGCACTCGTGAACGTGGGCCCGCCGCTGGTGGGTCCGCCGCCGCCGGCGGCGGCCTTGCTCACGTCGATCACGGTCATCGAATAGGCCGGAAGGTCGTAGCTGAAGCTCGAGCCGGACACATTGAGCGTGGCGGTAAAGACGGCCAGGGCGGATTGGCCAGCGCTGCTGTGACTCTGTGCGGTGTCTTGCGCTTCCCCGTACTGCCAGATCTGCGCCTGCGACGCGGGCTGGTAGCCGGTGAGCTGAAACTGGCCGGTGATCGCCCCCGCGGCACTCTTGTTGATCACGAGCAGGTCGAGGTCTCCACCCGGCTCGTGCACGGCGTAGACCGCCAGGTCCGGGTCGCTGCTGGATGCTTGGACTACGCTCCCGCCGGCCTGGACGATCTTCGAGGCAAGTTGCTCTGCGAAATACGTCGGATAGGGCACGTACGAGCCGGTCTGCGGGGACGGGCCCGGGCTGCCGATCAGGCCGTAGTCGCCCCCCTGGCGCCAGCCATACAGACTCGACGAATTGTTGTTGGTCGTGTCCCAGCCGTTCCGCAGATCCCAGACGACCGCCCCCGAATAGGAGGTTTCCATGAGCTGACCGAGCGAGTCGGCGACGAATAACCCGTTGACGAGGCTGGTTGTCTGCTTCCCGGGATTGGAGTAGACCGAGTTGAACTCGGTCGTCAACAGCTCGACCTTGGCACCGGCCGCGCCCAGGTATTGATTGAGCAGGCTGGTGTAACCCTGCGCCCGGACTGCCCAATCGAAGGGGCTGCTGGGATCGGAGACGGTGTCCAAGAGCAGGGTCGAGTCGCTCTCGCTGCCGGGCGCCTGCACGTAGTTGTGGTCGCTGATAAAGCCGACGCTGAACCCTTGCGCGGCCGAGAGCTGGAGTACGTTCGCGATCCAGTTGTTGTATTCGTTGTCGGGTGCCGCCGCGTCGACCCCGATCGAGATCGTCGGGTCGATGGTGGCGGCGTAGATCTGGAACGCCTTCGCAAACGCTACGTACGTGGCCGGGTCGTGCGGGGCCGTGTGGAAGTCCGTTTCCCACGATCCGTAGACTTCATTGCCAACCTCGAAATATTGAAACCCGAAGGGTGCGGTGCGGCCGAGACGCATGAAATTAAGCCCGTCGTCGACCGGGAGCGGGCTAGCGGCCCGCAAGCTGGCCCAGTACCCGGCTGTCTTCCAGTCAACCGTTTGCCATGAGCCCGTGGTGGTGTTCCATTCCGGGCCATCGCCGATGGTCGTGGTCGCACCCACGGGCGCGTTCAGGTAGGCCAGCATCGCGGCGGCTTCCTGGGGGCTGCCCGACCCGTAGTCGAGCGTCACCACGGCCTGGCCGTTCACCGAGGCGACGAAGCTCGCCATGCTCGGGATCGTCCCCTGGCCGTTGTAGGACGGTGGCTCGTTGAAGTGGAACGAGTCGGAGCTCGACCCGCCCGGCAGGCGGAACAGGTTCAAGCCGGCCGCCTCGACCATCTGCTGGGTCTGGCTTGAGTTGAGGCTTGAATCCCACCAGGTCGCGTTGACGCCGAGGAGCTGCGGGCTGATGACGGCACGCACCACCTGCCCGGCGTCGACCGTCACGGACGCGAGCAGCGCACGCGGCTCCAAGGGCGCTGGCTCGGCCGGCAGAAATCGGCGGTTCGAGCGCTGGTTCCGTCGTTGACCATGCATGAGGATCCTCAATCTGGTGCTTCGGGCGCGCGTGAGCCGCGTTCAAGGAATCGCCGCGCCTCCTCGACATTCTTGAATACGTCCCAGTAATCGTCCAGTCGCATTTCCTCGAGGAATCTCTCGATGCCCTCTCCCACGTGAGCCAGAATGGCTTCGCCCCGCTCTTGCCGGATCCGCCGCGTGATCGAGAAGAGCAACCCGAGGAAGCTCGAGCCCGTCTCCTTGACCCCGCCCAGATCCAGGATGAATTGCCGGTATCCGCGGCCAAGCAAGTCCTGCGTGTCCCGGCTCGCGTCCACGTACCTGGGGTCGTTCATCAGGCGTCCGAAATTGGAGAGGATCACGACGTCGCCTTCGACACGGATGTTCAGAGGCATCTCGGTTTTCCCCCGAATCTGTATTCGAGCGCGCGATCCTGGTCCGTCAGTTTCCGGAAACGGCATGGCCCGCGTGCACGGCCGCCGGCCGGAGCCGTTGGTCTCGCGGGTGGCATTCAGCCGAATGGCCCCTCTTCCAGTAGCTCTGCTTGCGATCTCATGGTCTCGGCCACTGACGACGCCTTGATGCTGGCAGACAGCTCAGAATAAGTACTCGGGTCGGCGGCATGCAGTGACTCTACCTTCACTCGGGAGCGTGCAACGATCACCTCCGCTCGCTGTTTCCGGGAGTGCCGGGCGCGATTCGGGTGATAATGCGCGAGCCCATGCCGGTCTCAGAACCGCACCGACAACCCGGCTCCGGTGAAGAAGTCGTCGGGCCGGCCGCTCAGGCCGAAGCCTGCGCGGAGGTCGAGCTGGATGTTCGGCGTGAGGCAGTAGAGCACACCGCCGTCCATGAAGTGGGTCGGGCGATTGTCGGCGGCGTTTGTAAACATAAAGACATACCACTCATAGAACAGTGTGGTCCGGTCGGTCGCCGAGTAAAAGCCGACGAGGGATTGATGCCATCGTTGGAAGTTTTCGGCCGGCCGGCCCGATCCCGGCGCGGGCTGCTGCCTGAGCCCGAGGTATCCGGTGCTGCCGGCGAGCGTCAGCTTGTCGGTCGCGCTCCAGCCGTAGATCAGGTTGATGTACGGCTCGACGGTCTGCGATGAGAGTGGCGAGCCTCCGGCCGTCGGCACGGTCACCGAGGTGATCAAGGCCGTTGTCGGGATCCATTTCCGCTGGGCGTTGCCCACGAGGAGCTGCCACTTGAATCCGACTTCCATGTCCGAAAGCCCGCCGCCGGTGCTGCGGCCCCGTCGGCGCCTGGGCTGAGTCTGGATGTCGTCCTCGCCGGTCCAGAAGGTCCGGAATTCCACACGGTCGTACAGCCCGAACCGGGATGAGAGCTCGGGATAGTCATACGCGGTCGTCCGCGCGGTGGCGAGGCGCTGGGCGTTGAAGGTGAAGCCCGACTCGAATTGGAGCCGCCCGCGCGGGACCACGGTGTTGGCCGGGGTAAACGTGGGGCGGTCGGTATTGATCGGCCCGTCCGGATCGTCCGTCTGCGAGAGCATCTGCGACACGCGATCGAACAGCGATTTCTCCGGCGAGCCCGGCACGGGTTCGGAGGGCAGGGGAGCAGCGCCGTCGCTGCCGGCGTCCGGGGCGGTGAGGCCAGCCGCCGCGTCGCCGTCTGACGATTCCGGCGCGCGCGTTCCCGTCGCCTGGCCCTGGGCAGAGAATCCCATCGCCAGCATCAGGATTAAAGCCAATGGACCCACGGCCTTGTGGGCCATCAGGCGGCTCATTCTCCTCGGGGCGATCGGATCGAGAATCTCCGCCCCCTGTTCTCGGTACAGAGTTTCTGACATCTCTCTGGTTCGGCCATCAGACGCCCAGTCTTGAGAGATTCTTGGCCGCGTTGATCGAGCCGGCCCGGACCCGGCCTCGGGCCAAGCGGCGACCAGGACTCCCTGATGGACGCCCGCGCGGGACTGCTCGAAAATAGACATGGGCCATCGCGAAGCGGCCCCAACTGGAAGTTGGCCTGCAGCCGAGGGGACGCACCGGGACGAGCCGGTGACGCGGAATCTCGACGTGATCTGTCGGACCTGGCTGGAGAACGAGCCATGAACGCGAACGAGACGAAGCCGCACGAGGACCTGCGCCCGGATTCGCCCGCACACAGGATCGACGCGGCCTGCGATGGCTATGAGGCCGCCTGGCGCTGGCCATGGCCCGCGGATCGAGGACTTGATCGCCGCGGCGGCCGAGCCCGAGCGGCCGGCGCTCTTGCGTGAGCTGATCGCGCTCGACGCCGAGCTGCGGCGTAGCTGCGGCGAGCGCCCGGCGCCGGCGAGTACCGCGATCGGTTCCCGGCGGAGGCCGGCGCGGTCGACGCCGCCCTGGCGCAGACGGCAACCCGGCCGCGGAGTCGCGCGACGCGGCCTTTACCAAACGGCGAGGAAACTGGTCGCAATCTGCTTTTCGGGCTACTGGCGCTGCAGAACAATTTCATCGACCGCGATGCGCTCCTGGCCGCGTTCAACGTCTGGGTCGCCGACCGCTCGCGCGGGCTGGGGCAGGTACTGCTGGACCGATGCGCCCTTTCAGCAAGCCGCCACATGATCCTGGACGCGCTTGTGGCCGAGCACATCCGGGTTCACGGTGACGATCCCCAGCGCAGCCTGGCCGCCCTGCACTCGATTGGCCCCGTGCGCGACGACCTCTCGCGCGCCACCGATCCTGACATCCAGGCGAGCCTCGCGCATGTCGCCGTCGCGCGGCGGGATGACCTTGATCCCGACCGCACCGGCACGTTCGCCGGCGCGGGCGAGCCGACCTCCGCCGGCACGCGGTTCCGCATCCTGCGCCCGCATGCCCGGGGCGGGCTGGGCGAGATCTTCGTGGCCCGCGACACCGAGCTGAACCGCGACGTCGCGCTCAAGGAGATCCAGCAGCAATTTGCCGACGACCCGCAATATCGCACGCGATTCGAATTCGAGGCGGAGGTGACCGGCGGGCTCGAACACCCCGGCATCGTGCCGGTGTACGGGCTGGGGCACACGCCCGACGGCCGGCCGTTCTACGCGATGCGGCTCGTCAAGGGCGACAGCTTGAAGGAGGCCGTCCGCCTGTTCCGCGATGCCGAGAATCAGCCGGGACGCGACCAGGGCCAGAGCACGCTCGGCCTGCGCGAGCTGCTGGGCCGATTCATCGACGTGTGCGATGCCGTGGCGTATGCGCACAGCCGGAGCGTACTGCATCGCGACCTGAAGCCTGCCAACATCCTCCTGGGCAAGTATGGCGAGACGCTGGTCGTCGACTGGGGGCTGGCCAAGGCGCTGGGAGCTCCCGAGCCCGATGACCCGATCGAGCGGTCGGAGCCGCCGATGAAGCCGGCGTCCGGAAGCGCGCTACAGCCTACGGAAATTGGCTCTGCCATTGGCACTCCCGGATATATGAGCCCGGAGCAGGTCGACGGCCGAAGTGGAACGATCGGAGTGCGCAGCGACGTTTACTGCCTGGGTGCGACGCTCTACCATTTGCTCACTGGCCACGCTCCGTGCGAGGCCGAGGAGCGAGGTCAGATTTACCAGAAGGTTCTGGCCGGCGCGATTCCGCGCCCTCGGTCAATTAACTCGCGGATTGCGCCGGCTCTGGAGGCGATTTGCCTGAAAGCGCTAGCACTCAACCCAGCGGGCCGCTATTCGTCGGCCGAGGCCCTCAAGGCCGACATCGAGCGCTGGCTGGCCGATGAGCCGGTCGGAGCCTATCCGGAGCCATTGGCCGCACGAGCGGCACGCTGGGTTCGCCGCAACAAGCCCTGGGTCGTCGCGGCGGCCGGGCTTCTTTTCTTGAGCCTGCTTGGACTTGCCGCACATGACTGGCGGCTTGGCCTCGAGCAGGCGAAGACTGCCAGTCAGCTCGGCAAGACTCGCGACGCCATTACCAGTTTGCTCGACGTCGCCAGCAAGAAGCTGGCTGAAGTTCCCAACGCCGATCCGTTGCGCCGCGAACTCGCGCAGATCGCTGTCGAAAAATTCAACGATATAGTATCGGAATATCCGAACGACCCGGGCGTGCAGCTCGAGCTTGCCCACGTCTTTCGAGTCATCGCCGACATTGAGCGTATCACCGGAAATTTTGCGGCGTCGGACGAGTCTTGTATTCGGGCCATCGACACCCTGACCGCGCTGTGCCGCGCGCAGTCCGATCCATTCGAATACCGGCGCTGGCTGGCGGAGGCGGTCCGCGAGCGAGGCGAGCTCTATGACATGCACGGTCAAACGAAAAAGGCCGAGGAATTCTTCAGGAGCGCACTCGAACATTCCGAGCTGCTCTTGATCCGCCCGATCGCTTCGCCGTACCGTCGCGTCAAGGGCTCTAGCTTGATCGATCTCGCGGTGAACCTCGTGCGGCAGAACCGCCACGTCGAAGCGCGGACCGCGGCCAACCAAGCCGTCGAGCTCCTCAAGCCGATTTCGCTCGGCAAGCAGAAGTCAGCGCAGCGCTACCGGGACGCATGGTTTCTTTGCATGGCACTCACGAGTCGGGGATTGGCATCCCTGGAGGTGGGAGACGACGCGTCCGCGAAGCGAGACTTCGACGACGCCGAGACACTCGCGAACCAGGTGATCGCCGCCGACGACGACTACGATGAAGATCTGGAATTCCAGCTTGCCTGCATCGATAATCACCGGGGCAGGCTCCTCGGGAAGAGCCCCGAATCACTCGACCTAGCCGTGGGATCGCTCACTCGTGCCGTCCCGCGTCTCTTGAAGCTCGCCGAGAACAACCAGCGCTCGCCGCACTACCGTGAGGAATTGGCGGTGACTTTCTTCCGCCGTGCCACGGCCCGGCTGTCTCAAGAGCGCTTCGGCAACGCGCAGACCGATTGCCGTGAGTCCGTCGGTCTGCTTGAACGCTTGATCCAAGAACAAGCACAAAAGGGGGTCGCGGATAATCCGCAGTATCTCAGCCTGCTCGGTCAGGCGACCGTGCTCGCGGGCCGGATCGAGCTGGCACAAGGGCGCGGACCGGAAAGCCAGAATTCGCGCCGGAAGGGAATTGAATTCATCCGACGCGCAGTTCAGATCGATGAAGGCCGGGCGCAGGATAAGGTCATGCTCGACGAGATTGAGGCCGAGACCAGCCGCGTCACGCAATGAACGAGTCTGGACCCGGCGCATGAGGTTCTTTACGTCGCGCCGACTCGCGCGCTCACGGCATCTCGTCAATCGTCAGTTCCGTCGAGACTTGATACACATCGTAATACCCGTGACCGCTGTCTTTCGTCACGAAGATCTTGCCCTTGCCCGGCGTCCCCTTGTCAGGGTCGCCGTACTGGGAAGAGGGCGGGGGTCTGTGCGCCATGACATTAAGTATGTAAACATGTTTAAGTCCAATCCGCTTGTGATGCTCTACCTCTCCCCAGATGACCTCCTGGCATCCCTCTTTATCGTAACACACAATGGCATGTGAGCACTCAAAATTCTGGTAATCATTCTGGTCACAAAATGTGAGCGCGATTCTGAAGCAGTGCCCCTCCCTGTACCAGCCGTGACTCTTCGCTGTGACATTGTAATTCACGTTGGCGAAGATCGGAGACCCGGGCGCAGCCTGTTGCGTGTCGCCTCGCACGAAACTCACGGCAGCGACGAGACATCCCATGAGGCCGAAGCAAACCGTCCGTGACGGAGCGTTTGATGCGTTCATGGATCAACTCCCGAAGTGATGAAGAGGCCTGATCACGCAAGTGTCGGACGTGGCTGTGCTAGTGTACCCCGAATCAGAGTCTGAACACAATTCTCTATTGTCACCAAGGCTAATCCGTGACAAGAGCTTGTTCCGTGCACGCTCGAGCAACCAGTTTCGCTGGCCGCCCGCCGCCCCGGCATCGCGCGGGATGCCGGGGCCGGCGGGAGCCATCCTCCGTGGGCCCCTAGCGAATCCCGATCAGGTACGCGTTGGAGCGCGAATTGCTGCGATTGACGACCTTGATCGTGTACGTGCCGGTCATCCACGCGTAGAAACGCACCAGGCAGTCGTCGGTCGGATCCTCGTCGTAGCCAACCAGGCGCCCGGCCGGGTCGTACACATAGAGGTCCAGGTCGGTGTCGCCATCGCCGACGACGCCCACCTCGGTCCAGTGGCCGCCGTAGACGCTCGCCGTCACGACGTCGGTTTCACCCGGGCCGATCACAGTGATCCCTGCGCTCTGAGCCGCGCGGCCTCGCCTAGCCCCAGCATCCCCAAGAGCGCCAGCAGCGTCATTACGCGCCTCATTGCAGTCTCCCTTCACGAGTTGCTTCGTCCCACGGATTCCGGCGGGGTCGGTGCCCATTGCCCCGACCGACCGCTGCTCTTCTCTCCGGCATCCAAGCCCGAACATCTCCGCTCCACCCGTTAACTCCGAAACCGGCGACGGCGCGGGACATGTTCACGTGGATTTCTTGGAAAGGCCGACTGGCCGCCCGGGTCGGATTCCGAAAGGATTCTCGCGCGCGGTGACGTACAATCGGCCGAAGCTCTCTGGCGCTTGCAAAAAGGAAGGGCGACATGCCTTCGGACGGCGACGGCTCGGTGACGCGCTGGATTGGCGATCTGAAGGCGGGTGGGGAAGCCGCCGCCCAGCCGCTCTGGGAGCGCTACTTCGAGCGCCTGGTCTCCCTGGCGCAAGAAGCTCCAGCGCCAGCCAGGGCGCGGGGCCCTCGAGGACGAGGAAGACGCGGTCCTGAGCGCATTCGACAGCTTCTATCGCGGCGCGATCAGCGGAAGGTTCCCCCGGCTGTCCGATCGGGATGACCTCTGGCGTCTCTTGGTCGTGATGACGATTCGCAAAGCACTCGATCAGCTCGAGCGCCAGCGGGCGGCCAAGCGCGGCGGCGGCCGTCTGGTCGGCGAGTCGGCCCTCGTCGGCAAGGGCACCGCGGCGAGCGTCGACGCCCTCGATCGCCTGGCGGGACCTGATCCGACCCCCGAGCTCGCCGCGTTAGTGGCCGAACAGTATCGACAAATTCGGGCCGCCCTCGGGGACGACTCGCTGCGCCAGGTCCTCGACCTGCGCCTCGAGGGCTACGACCGGGACGAGATTGCCACGCGGCTGGGCTGTGCCGTGCGGACCGTCACCCGAAAGCTCGACGTGATCCGCCGGACCTGGCTGGAGAGCGAGCGGTGAGTCTCAGATCACAATGTCCTCGTATCCGGTGATCGCGACTCTCTCTGCTCGGGCTGCCTCGAGCGAGCCTTCTGCGATGACGCGGTCGAAGCTGCGCAGTGGCTTGAAGTCGACGCCGGAGATCTGCTCGACGTCGGTCACCGGCACCTGGAACATGCGTGCGACGTCGACGGCCGCCTCCTCCAGCATGGGCCGCACCAGGTCGGCCTGGCTGATCACGAACGCCATGACCACCGGACGGTCGCCGTCGGCGGTCGTCACCGCCACCTTCCAGTACTGGAGCGGGATCTGAACCTGGTCAATGACCGGGTCGCCCGGGTCGAAGACGGGCCCAGTGAACACCGTCATCCGCTTTCTCTGACCGGCCGCGCGATTCAGCAAGTAATCTTCCAGCCCGGCCCAGAGTGCCTTACCCTCATTGAACTTCGCGTGCTGGGGACAGCAATTGGTGAAGTGAAAAGTGTCGTCGTTGGCTGTCTTCGCCAGCGTTGTGGACCGTCCCCAGGCAGGGTCGAGACGGCGGACAAGGTGTCCGCGGTCGAACGGCTTCGCATAAAACTCGTCGCCGACCTGCTCGGCCTCGGCAACTCGCGGATCCCGGATCCAGCGGTCCCGCTCCCGCTCCAACCGCATGGTCATCCGGCCGTCGATATTGACGGCGGTGAAGAAGGCGAGCCGGCGGCGCCGATTCAAGACCACGCTGAAGTGGTGGTACGGCAGCTCATAGGGCGGTCCCGTCGCGGGCGGCTGCTGGTTGATCGCGGCGTCCGGCTCGAGCCGGTGCGCGAGCCGCGGCAGCTCGATCCGAAGCGGACCACCGCCCAGAAACTCGGGATCGTAGCCCTCGCGAGTGCTGTAATCCGGGTCGATCTCAACCCTCTCTTCGAACCCCGTGCCGCCGCGCGGCGGTGGCACAGTCGCACTCGCCGCCGTGATCGGAGCACCGACGCTGATACTCAACTGCACGGGAATCGTGATTCGCCACTCCCGCTCCTGGTCGCGCTCTGCTGGGTCTGCCATCTCAGTCCTCCCGATCACGAACACCCGCTCGATCGTACCGCGCGATCAAGGTGGTCGCATTGTGCGTGAGCGGCACGACATCGCCGATCCGCCGGATGAGGTCTGGGCCGCCTGGGCGCCCGCGGGTAGTCGGACCGAGACTGCCGTTGTGCTGCTGAAAGCTCTGCGTCCCGCCGCGCCGAGACCGTCTCGTTGACTTTCGACTTCCCTCAATTACAATCCATGGGTCTTTTCAGGCCAGCGCTTTCCTCACAAGTGCCGCACGCAACCACTTTGCCCACAATGGCTTAACGCATGCGACTGCTGACAGCGATACCCGTTCACAATGAAGAGTCGAGCCTGGTCGAGGTGCTGAGCGAAGTGCTGCAGTACGCCAGCGACATCCTCGTCGTCGACGATGGCTCGACCGACGGAACGCCGGCGCTGTCTGCGGCCGGTTTCCGACGGTCCGGACCATCCGGCATGCTCGCAACCTCGGTTACGGGGCCGGCTTGCGTACGGCGTTTCGGGCGACGATCGACGGGGGCTTTGACGGTCTCGTCACCCTCGATTGCGACGGCCAGCACGAGCCGAAGCGCATCCCCGAGCTGGCTGCGCGGCTGGGAGCCGCCGACATCGTCTCCGGCAGCCGCTATCTCCGGGTGTTTGATCCCGACCAGAGCCCGCCGGAAGAGCGCCGGCGGATCAACGTGGAGGTCACGCGCTGGCTCAACGAGTGCCTGGGGATGAAGCTGACCGACGCATTCTGCGGGTTCAAGGCGTATCGCACGGATGCCCTCGAGCGGTTTGACATCACGGACGACGGCTACGCGATGCCGCTTCAGGTCTGGGTGCAGGCCGTCGCCCATGGCCTTTCGATCATCGAGGTGCCGGTCCCGCTCATTTATCTCGACGAATCGCGTGCCTTCGGCGGGGCGCTCGATAACGGCGAATATCGCCTCGCACACTATCGCCGCGTCTTCGAGAGCGCGCTCGAGCGCGCCGGCGTGCTTGTGCCGGCAGGGTGTACCGGATGACGGCTCGCCTGCTGCGAGCGCCCGCGAGCGACGGCGGCTTGCTGGTGGATCCGCCGCCGGCGGCAGCCAGCGGTCTGATCGCGGACAACGCTGCGCTCCTGCAGGGCTGGGACCATGATTTTCAAGGGAGGCGGGCGAGCTGGCTGAGGGCCCATGCCCGCCGCGAGATCGTAGGGGCGGCGCACAGTTTCATGAAGGTCCATGGGCTAGGAGGCCCGGCCTCCGATCCGGATTTCCTCGATCACGCAGCCGGGCCCCTGGTGGTGACGGGACATCAGCCTGAGCTCTTCCACCCCGGGGTCTGGATCAAGAATTTCGCAGCCGCTTCGATTGCCGCCGCACACCAAGGCCTGCCACTGAACCTGATCGTCGACAACGACATCCCGAAGGATTCGTCGATCCGCGTGCCGAAGGTCGGCAGCGGCGAGATCCGTGCGGCGCATGTCGAGTTCGATCGCTGGGGGGGCGACATCCCGTACGAGGACCTCGTGGTCGAGGACGAGGGGATGCTGGCCAGTTTCGGCGATCGGGCCCGGCGGGTCCTGGGGAATGCCGTGGTCGACCCGCTCCTCGACGACTACTGGCCGCGCGTCGTCAAGCGACGGGGCGAGATCCCTACGACCGGACTGCGGTTTGCAATCGCGCGCCGCGAGGTCGAGGCGTCCTGGGGCACCTATAACCTCGAGGTTCCGCTTTCCACGGTGTGCCGCACCGACGCGTTCCTGTGGTTTGTCGCCCACCTGCTTGCCTGGCTTCCGCGGTACCGGCAGATCCACAACGACGCCCTCCTCGAGTACCGCGCCGCCCACCACATCCGCAGCAAGAATCACCCCGTCGCGGCACTGGCAGCAGAGGGAGAATGGCTCGAGGCTCCCTTCTGGGTGTGGCGCAGAGCGAGCCGCGGCGACGCGGGCTGCTCGTCCGGCAGCGGGCCAACATGATGGATCTACGCATCGCCGGCGAAGACGAGATCTTGATCGAGCTGCCGCTAGCGCCCGAGCGCGAGGCCTGCTGCGCCGTCGAGCGACTTCGTGAGCTTGATGCCCGATCGATACGGCTGCGCACCCGCGCCCTCACCACCACGATGTTCAGCCGATTCTTGCTCGGCGATCTGTTTATCCACGGAATCGGCGGCGCCAAGTACGACGAGCTCGGGGACGTGATTTCCCGGCGATTCTTCGGCATCGCGCCGCCCGCCTTCCTCACGGTCTCACTCACGCTCTGGCCTGGCTTGTCGCCCGAGCCGGCTCAACCGGAAGATCTGGCCGGGATCGAACGAGGCCTGCGCGGTCTGAAGTTCAATCCGGATCGTTATTTATCTGAACCGTCGTCCGACCTCGTACGTAAATTAATCAGGAGCAAGCAAGAGGCGATAGCCGGCCCCGTCACCTCGCGGCGAGACCGACAGGCACGATTCCGGACGATCAGGCGCTGTAACGACGCCCTCCAGCCCTACGTGGAACGGTTGCGCGAAGATTACCTCGAGCAGCGGCAAATCTCGCGGCGAGGTCTGCGATCGGCGCGGGTGGCGAGAAGCCGCGAATTTGCGTTTGTCTTGCACTCGATCGATCGTCTCCAGCGGAAAATGGTAGCGGCCGCGCGGTTTGCGTGGACGGCGGAGAATCAGTGGCATGGCGCGGCGGGAAACGAGAGGGTAATGCGACAGCGCATCTGCCGGGGGAAGACCGGCGATTGATGGATCTCAGGCCTCGCGATGAAAATTGGCACGGTTCCTTTCTTATTTGAAGCTTCACACGTCGAGACCCCGTACAATGAGAACAAATCGCCGTCTCATGGCCAGCGTCGAGCTGCCGCGAAAGAACATGGATAGACGCGAATCGCGTCCTGTCACCACGATGGTCCAGCCGATGAAAGCACCCGCCCCGGGAGATCGCCTTCCCTATCGCCGCGGTTCGGTCGAGTATTGCCTCGGCACCGAAGCCGACCACGAAGCCGTCTATCAAACCTTGCTTCACGTATTTCACGGCCCCGACCGCGACTCGTTCCTGGGCGCGCTTGGCGACCCGGTGTATCGGCCCGATCAGCGTCTGCTCGCTAAAGTGGACGGCCGTATCGTCAGCCACCTCCATCTCACGGATCGGCGGATTCGGTACGGATCGGTCGCGATCCCGGTGAACGGAGTTATCTGGGTCGGCACGCTCCCCGAATTTCGCGGAATGGGATTCGCCCAGAACCTGATGAAGCTGGCAGACGAGCGCGCCCGTGAAAACGGCGTCCCGCTCCAGGTCCTCACGACCGGCATGCCCCAGTTCTATCGGTCGCTCGGGTGGGGAATCTGCGGCCGGCAGACGTTTGCTCAGATCATGAGCCGGAACTTGCCGCAGGTGGGCGACGGTGTGATCGATACCCGAGGCGCCTTCTGGCACGTCCGCCCCTGGAGACAGGTCGAGCTTGGCGACCTGATGGCGCTTTACGAGCTTCAGTACGCCCGGACGACCGGCTCGATCATTCGCTCGGAAGAGTACTGGCGCTGGATGATCGGCCGCAAGTACGCCCACGTCATCTGGGTCGCCTGTCTGGGCGAGTCGGTGAAAGGCTACGCCTTTATCAAGGACCACAAGATCCTCGAGATCGCCTACGATCCGGCGCATCCCCAGCGCCCTGCGGGCGCTCCTCGGACGGGTCCGGGCCGAGGCGCTCGAACGTGCCTATCCCGAGGTCACGATCGCCGCACCTGCGGACCATCCGGTTATGGAAGTGGTTCGCGCGTCGTCCGGTCGGATCGTCGATCAGGACGTACACGAGGGAACGGTGTCGATGTACCACATCCCCGATCTTGGACGGTTCTTGAAGGGCATCCTTCCGGAGCTGACCCGCCGCGCGGTCGAGTCGGGGTGCGCGCTGCCGCTGGAGATGGGGATCACCGTGGACGACGAGCGCTGGCTGATCCATGTCAACGGTAAGCACTCGCGGGTCGAGCCCGACAAGCTCAGTCGCCGGCACTTGACCCTCACGCGGACCGGCCCTGGTGCGACTGTTGATGGGTCATACCGGAATCACCGCCGCGTCGGACGAAGACGGTTTCATCGCCTCCACCAGCACCGCGATTGACAGCTGCGCGCGATCCTGTTTCCGCAGGACCCGATCTGGCGCAGCCCACTGGATAGCGCGACCGCATGATTGGACCGCGGTTGGCTGGCGTGGATCGCTCGCGCCGCGGTGTCGCCGCCCTGCTGCGCGGTCAGCCGGCGCATGCCCGGAAGGATCGGGGGGCCGTTATCGTCCGATCGCGATATACCGTTTGACCGGCGGCGAGATCAGGTAGAGCGATACGACGGCGTACAGGACAATCAGACCGATCCCGACCATGATCTTGCGGGTATCGAGCCGTTCCTCCATGGGTTTGATGCCCGTGTTGGTGTCGTCGAATCCCTTGGGCCGGACGACCGTGACGATCTGTTCCTGGTCCTGGGTGATGACGTCGATGATGGGTCCGGCGACCAGGCCCATCAGATCGACGACGACGCCGAGCGTGAGCGCGACGATCAGCAGCCTTGCCGAGTGCCCGCGGATGAACTCGATCGAAGCATAGATGGCGAATGCAGGCACGAGCGCCAGCGCGAGCCAGCCGGGCAGCCCGAGGCGCGGATTGGCTGCGGGTCGACTGGATGATGGCCAGTAGCAGGAAGATGAGACTGGCGGTCGCGCAGAATCCGCCGATCGTGGCGACGTGGATCGGAGGACCGGGGGCCGCGGGACGGGGGGGCGGCGCGAGGTCGTCTTCCAGGCCGACGCGCATTCCGCTCTCTTGATCGGTGCCGCAGCTCGCGCAGATCGACATCCCCTGCGGCACCACGCCGCCGCAATGGACGCAGCGACGTGCCCTGGCTCGCGCCTCGGCGGCAGCCGGTTTGCGTCTAGAGGGAGGCGTGTCGGCGAACAGTCCGGCGACGTCGGCCGCCGCCGAACCCGAGCCCACCTCGTCCCGAATGCCCTCCGCTCCGCCGGAAAGCGGTATGTCGAAGGTGTCGCGGAGATCGCCCTCGGACCGAGGAAGCGGCAGTTCCTGCGGTGTGGATGAACGCTTCTCGATGTCAAACCCCGACATCGGGGTCGCATTATCCAGCCCGGGGTAGGTCGACGCCGAGCTCGCCTCGGCTTCCGTGATGGCAAAACGGGTCCCGCACCGCGGGCATTTCAGTCGCTTGCCCGCCGTCGCCCCCGCGGGGATATTCAGAATCACGCCGCAATGATTGCACTGAGTGGTTCGAGGCATGGGTCCCGGTCGCGCCGATCCTGACTTTTTGCCATCCCGGCGAGCTCGCTACGTACTTGCTCGATCACCGCCTGCGAGCGGTCGGGTAACGGCTTCACCATTATCCTATACGTCGAGAATGAGCGTTCGTTAGACGAAAAAAAATTGAGTTGGGCGAACGGCCGTGTTGCACCGCCCCGATGCGACGCTCGCTGACATGCATCCTATACGGCTCTCATTGTGATGGACCGCGTCGCGCATGTCAAATGAGACGCATCACGTTGAGACATGCGAGTCGATCTCGTCCATTTTTGGCGGCGGCCGGGGATGTAAACGGCCTCGTTTGCATGCTGCGTGAAAGCGGCATCGGCTTGACCGATGAGGGTCGACAGCGTTAACGTGTTCTCTGGTCTCGGCCTCGGATCGCGAGCTTGTCGCGGCGGAGGCTGCAGGGCGCGGTCCTCATTCACACCGTTTGCTTCACCCCGACCGATGCGCCAGAGTGGTCAGGCGCCCCCCAGCAGGCCGGGGCGATGCGCAGCCGCTCAAAACGGCCGTGGTCTACTTCCCAGGATCCTGGAGTCGAATCCGATGAGAGACAATCGCAAGCTGAGCCGTCGGGGTTTCATCGAGACCGCGGGGGTCACGACCGGAGCGATGGTGGCCGCGGGGGCCTTTCCCCATCCGGCCGTGGGCGGCGTGAAGGGTGCGAATGAAAAGATCAACATCGCGGTGCTCGGGCCTGGCGGGCGAGCGCAGGAACATCTCCGCATCATCCTCAAGATGAAAAACAAGGAGCAGAAGCCGGTCGACATCATCGGCCTCTGCGACGTGTGGGACGGGAACAAGGAGGTCGGACGGCGGGCTCTATTACTCCGCCGAGAAGTGCGGCCTGGACGTGCGAGGGCAAAGACAAGGAGCGCGTCACCAAGGACTATCGCAAGATCCTCGACTGCAAGGACGTCGATGTCGTGCTGATCGCCACGCCCGACCACTGGCACGCCAAGATGTCGATCGACGCCATGGAGGCCGGCAAGGACGTCTACTGCGAAAAGCCGATGACCCACACGATCGACGAGGCCCGCCGCGTCGTCGAAACCGCCAAGAAGACCAAGCAGGTCATGACCGTCGGCGTGCAGTCGATGGCCGACCCGCGCTGGCGCCTGGCCAACGAGATGATCACCGAGGGCAAGATCGGCCACGTCATGCAGGGCCAGACCAGCTACTACCGCAACAGCGACGTCGGCCAGTGGCGCTATTATCCGCTCACCAAGGACATGACCCCCAAGACGATCGACTGGAAGATGTTCCTGGGCACGGAATTCGGCCTGGCGCCCGAGATGCCCTTCGACCGGGCCAAGTTCGCGCAGTGGCGCTGCTACTGGGACTTCGGCGGCGGCATGTTCACCGACCTGTTCGTTCATCAGCCCACGCACATGATCCCGGCGATGGGCGTGCGGTTCCCGAGCCGGGTCGTCGGCGGCGGCGGCCTGTACCTCGAATACGACGGCCGCGACGTGCCCGATGTGGCCACGGTGGTCGCCGACTACGACGAAGGCTGCCAGGTCCTGATCTCGGCCACGATGTGCAACGACGTGCAGCTCGCCGAGGTGATCCGCGGCCACACCGCCACCATGATGTTCGACCCGCGGCCCGCCGAGGGATTCCGGGTCGTCGAGCAGCGCTTCGAGGGCCGGCCGGCGCCTCCGGGCGCCAACCGAGGCGAGGGCGGCAATCGCTTGAAGCCCGAGCAACCCGGCGAAGACACCCGCGCGCTCTGGGAGCATTTCCTGGAATGCACGCGCTCGCGCAATCCCGAGACCCTCTGCCCCGCCGACCTGGGCTATGCCGCCATCGCGACCGTCAACATGGGCGTGCAGTCCTATCGCGAAGGCAGGGCGTTTTTCTTCAACAAGGAGAACGGCGAGCTGACTCACGCGGATCGCTCCTGGGCGGCCCGCTGGGAGGAGCGCAGCCGGCTGCGCGGCAAGCCGAACCAGGTGATCGGGTGGAAAGCCGGCCAGGAAGGCTCGCTGCTTCACGCCCCCGGCTATCAAAAACTCGAGGGCGACTGGGTCGACGGCACGGACCCGGCGGCATCGGTGTGAGGTCGGCGGTTCTCGGTTGAAAGGCAAGCTCACGGGCGCGCGGTGGATCGCTCGTTGCGAGCGGCCGAGAAGTGGATTCGACTGGGGGGCGGGCCGGAACGACGGCCCGCCCTTCTTTTTCGCCGTTCTCGCTACGTTGAAACCGATCGGCCTGTCACGGCACCGGCCGACTGCCAGTGTCCACGAACGCACACGCGCTCGAGGGCGAATCCGTTGGACAGCCCGCGCGTGAAGATGACCAGGTCCGCGGTCTGACCTGCGGCAAGACGCGGGTATGGCCGGCCGAGGAGCCGTGCAGGGTTGCGCGTGACCGTGGCAATGGCTTGCTCGATTGGCCAGCCCGTCGCGATGAGCAGGTTGCGCACTCCCACCTCGAGCCCCTGGTTGGATCCTGCCAGATAGTCCGTTCCATCGACGACGATCTTGCCCGAGCCGAGGACGGCCCACTCTCCGTACGTGCCCGGGGGCAAGCCGGCCAGCGGGCTGGCGTCGCTGACCAGGATCGTGCGCTCCGGGCCCTTGGCTCGCGCCAGTACGCGCAGGGTTTCGAGATCGACGTGATGGCCGTCGGCGATGAACGACGCCCAGAGTGTGTCCAGCCCAGCCTGAATCCAGATCGGGTTGGGATGCCGCGGGAGCGGCGAGGCGATGCCGTTGCCCAGATGGGTGCTCAGGCTCGCGCCGGCGGCGGCCGCCGCGTGGATCGTCGCCGGCGCCGCGGCCGTGTGTCCGAGTGCGACCACCACGCCGCTGGCCGTGGCGCGGCGGATGAGGTCGATCGCCCCGGCCCGCTCTGGCGCGAGTGTGATTAGCACGATGCGGCCGCCGGAGGCCTCCTGAAGGTCCTGGAATAGACTCCAGTCTGGGTCGCGAATCTCGGCACGGGGGTGTGCACCCCGGTATCCGTCGATCTCGGAGAGGAACGGGCCTTCCAGGTGAATGCCAGTCACTCGCGCCGCCACGTCCGGGAAGGCATCGCAGGCCGCTGCGATCGTCCGAGCGCCGTGCAGAAGGTCGTCCCGCCGCGCTGTGATCAACGTCGGACAAAGCCGGGCGGTTCCCAGCGTCGATTGCTCGCGAACGATGGCGGCAACCTGGTCGATTGTCAGCTCGGGGCTCGAGAACGAATGGCCCCAGCGGCCATTGATCTGGATGTCCCAGAACGCCGGTGCGATCCACCAGTCGGCGGGATCAAGCGTGCCACAGCCGTCGGCCGGTCCAACCGACTCGATCTCCGCGTCGCGCAGCTTTAGCTCGATCCAGTCCGACGTCTGAAAATCGCTGCGCGACGATCTTCATCAGAGACCTCGGCGAAGCGGGCCGGCCGGCTGGCGACACCTGCGACGTCGTCGAACCGCGACGGCTGGCAATTCACGGACGATCGGCCGCCCTGGTCTCCCGGCGGCGCAGCGCGGCGGCCACAAACTCGCGAAACAAAGGGTGGGCCTTGGTCGGCTTAGACTTGAATTCGGGATGGAACTGAACGGCGAGGAACCACGGATGGTCGTGACGCTCCATGATCTCGACGATCGTCCCGTCCGGGCTGGTTCCGGAGGCGACCAGTCCGCGCTCCTGAAAGGCCTTGCGGTATTCGTTATTGAGCTCATAGCGATGGCGATGACGCTCGTGAATGAGATCCGCTTGATAAGCCGAATGGGCCAGACTGCCGGGGACGAGCGCGCACGGCCAGGCGCCCAGTCTCATGGTGCCGCCACGATCCTGGACCGAGTTCTGTTCATCCAGCAGCGCGATCACAGGGTGCTGCGTGGCCGCATCGAATTCGGTGCTGTTGGCGTCGTCCAGGCCGAGGGCGCTGCGGGCGAATTCGACGACGGCGGATTGCATGCCCAGGCAGATGCCGAAATACGGGATGTTGCGCGTTGCGCGTAGCGGATCGCTTCGATCTTGCCCTCGATGCCGCGCATGCCGAAACCGCCCGGGACGAGGATCCCGTCCACGCCGCTCAGGATCGCCTCGGCTCCGCGCTTGTCGACCTCTTCGGCTTCCACGCGCTCGACCTTCACGCGAGCCCGGTTAGCGATGCCCGCGTGGTCGAGTGCCTCGTAAACCGATTTGTACGCGTCGCGGTGCTTCATGTATTTGCCGACGACCGCGATCTGCACTTCATGCTTGGGATGGATGATCCGGTCGACCATCTCGCGCCATTCTCGCAGGTCCAGTGGGCTCGTCTTCAACTGGAGCCGTTTGAGCAGAATCTCGTCGAGGCCGTTATCGACCAGCGACAGCGGCACCTCGTAGATGCTGAACTGCTTGTCACGCTCTTCGATGACCGCCTTGGGCTCGACGTTGCAGAATAGCGCGATCTTTTGCTTGTCGTCCGACGAGATCGGGTGCTCGGTCCGGCAGATCAACACATCCGGCTGGATGCCGATTTGCCGCAGGGCCCCCACGGAATGCTGAGTGGGCTTCGTTTTGAGCTCGGCCGCGGCTTTGAGGTACGGAACGAGCGTCAGGTGAATGTAAACGCAATTCTCACGGCCGATGTCGAGGGCAAACTGGCGGATCGCCTCCAGAAACGGCAAGCCTTCGATGTCGCCGACCGTGCCGCCAATCTCCGTGATCACGACATCGACGTCGTCGCCGGCCAGGCAATGGATGGCGTCCTTGATCTCGTCGGTCACGTGTGGAATGACCTGAACCGTCTTGCCTTCGTAGACCCGCCCCTCGCGTTCCTTCTGAATCACCGAGAGATAGATCTTGCCGGTCGTGAAATTGCACGCGCGCGAAAGCGGCGCGTGGGTGAATCGTTCATAATGGCCGAGGTCCAGGTCGGTTTCCGCACCGTCATCAAGGACATAGACCTCGCCGTGCTGATACGGACTCATCGTGCCGGGGTCGACGTTGATGTACGGGTCGAATTTCTGCAGGCGGACTCGCAGTCCCCGCTGTTCCAGCAGCATGCCGATCGAGGCGCACGTCAGTCCCTTGCCCAGCGAGCTTACCACGCCGCCTGTTACGAAAATGTGCTTCGCCATGGTGGTTTCGCCCATCCTGAGTCATGAACCATGCTCTGTTCATCTGTATCAAAGATTCCAAGCGTTTAGTATACCAAACCGAGGCACGATCGCAGCGCATCCACTCGAACTTTGCGTCGGTTCCGGTTATAATGGGATCGTGGATCGAGCGATCGCGGTGCGCGATCGCGACAGCGCTTTTCTCTAGCTCTCGCAGCCGGGCTTCCGGCGACCTCCGGGAGGAGCTGACTGCTATGCCTCCGCTCGCAGTGAACCGCCGCCGTTTTCTGAGCTGTTCGGCCGTGGCGGGCCTTGCGCTTTCACAGGGCAACCTGGCCGAGGCAGCCGCGCTCGAGGCCGAGGGGGTGCCGGTCCGGTTCGGGATGATCGGCATCGGCAACCGCGGGACCGCGTTATTGCGGGCGTTGCTCGAGCTGCCAGGAACGCAGATCGTGTCGGTGTGCGACGCCGACCCGAAGCACCGCCAGCGCGGGCAGGGGATAATCGAGAAGGCGCGGGGTGTGCGTCCGGAAGCCTGCGATGAGCCGCGGCAGATTGCTTGATCGCGGGGATATCGACGCGGTCGCAGTCGCGATTCCCTGCGACCTTCACGAACCGGTCTATTCCGGCGCGATCCTGGCTGGCAAGCACCTTTATGCCGAGAAGCCGCTCGGTCTCACGCTCGCCGGCTGCGACCGCTTGATCGCCGAGGCGGACAAGGCACCCGCGCTCGTCGTCCACGTCGGGTTCCAGCGGCGCTCGAACCCGCGGTTTCGCGAGGGCGTCGAGCTGATCCGCCGGGGCGAGCTCGGGCCGTTGATCGAGGCCCGCGCCACCTGGACCAGCAGCAACGGCCCGCTCACCGGCCATGGCGGCTGGCTGGGCCGCCGTGATCGCTCAGGAGACTGGATGGTCGAGCAGGCGGTCCATATCTGGGACGTCTTGTCGTGGTTGAGAGGTGAGCCGCCGGCCCGAGCCGGTGGCTGGGGCCGGCGCGGGCTATTCGCGGAAATCGATCGCGAGCGCGACGTCACCGACCACTACGCCGTCGATCTGGAATGGGCTGACGGCTTCCGGGCCTCGTTCGTCCAGAGCTGGATCGCGCCCGCCGACGAGGGATTCACCGGATCGTCGCTGCGCGTCATGGGCGAGCTTGGCGGATTCGACTTTGGCACCGGTGCGCTCACGCTTGCGCGATCGCAGGCAGCCCCGGCGGGCGATCCAGCCAGGACCGCAGCCCGACACGCGGCATGGCGCTGGAAGCCTTCATCAGCTCGATCCGCGCCGCCGTACCGGGCCCTCCGCCGATCACGCTGGCCGACGCCCGAACCGCCACCCGCGTCGGTCTCCTCGTCCGTACCGCCGTCGACCAAGGGCGAATGATCTCGCTGGAAGAGATTCAGGCTTAGGCGCGAGCGCTCGTTCGCTCGTATATCATTCTTCTGTCGTCCCGCGCGGTTACGCTCGGTCGTCATGTGCGCGGCGATGACTACAAGAGCCTGCGCGCCCATTTCTTCTTCGAGTCATCGTAGGGCGGATAGAAGAACGGCGGGTCGAGCCAGGTCGGTTTCACGAGCACGGCTTTGCGATGGCTGAAGGTCTCGAACGTGGACTTGCCGTGATAGGCGCCCAGGCCGCTCGGCCCGACGCCGCCGAAGGGGAGCGAGGGGACCGCCAGGTGGAGCAGCGTGTGGTTCACAGTCACGCCGCCCGAGCTGGTGCGCTCGAGGACGCGTCGCCTGAACCGCGCGGTCGTTCGAGAAGAGATAAAGCGCCAGCGGCTTGGGCCGCGCGTTCACGAAGGCGATCGCCTGGTCGATGTCCCTGACTCGCAGCACCGGCAGGATCGGGCCGAAGATCTCGTCGGCCATCACCGGCGCATCCGCCGGGACGTTGCGCAGGATCGTCGGCGCGATGTAGCGATCCGTCGGTCGGCGTCGCCGCCGGCGACGACCTCACCGCTGCCGTCGAGCAGCTTCATCAGCCGCCGATGGTGCCGCTCGTTGACGATCCGGCCGAAGTCGGGGCTCGTGCGCGGGTCGTCGCCGAAGAAGTCGCGGAGGGTCTGCTTCATGCGGGCGAGCGAGCGCATCCTCGATCGCCTCATGGGCGAGCACGTAGTCGGGCGCGACGCAGGTTTGACCGGCGTTGTAGAACTTTCCCCAGACGATGCGCCGGGCGGCGACGTCGAGATCGGTGTGTTGGTCGACGATGCACGGGCTCTTGCCGCCGAGCTCGAGCGTGACCGGCGTCAAGTGCTTGGCGGCGGCCTCCATGACGATGCGGCCGACCGTGCCGTTGCCCGTGTAGAAGATGTGGTCGAACCGCTCGGCCAGCAGCGCGGTCGTCTCTGGCACGCCCCCTTCGACGACTCGGACACACTCGTGATCGACATAATCGCGGCAGCCGGGTGGCGATGCAGCTCGCTCGTGGCCGGCGCGAGCTCGCTCGGCTTCACGATCGCGCAGTTGCCGGCGGCGATCGCGCCGACGAGCGGCACCAGCACGAGCTGGAGCGGATAGTTCCAGGGCCCGATGATCAGGACGACGCCCCAGCGGCTCGCGATAGATCCGGCTCTTGCCGGGCTGGCCGACCAGCGACGTCGGCACGCGCTGCGGGCTTGGCCCAGGCGTGAAGCTTCTTCTGCGCCAGCGCCGCCTCTGCCGCAATGAACGCGATCTCCGCCGGGTAGACCTCGAACGAGGGCCGGCCCATATCGTGGTGCAGCGCGCGCCTCGATCTCGCGTTCGCGCTCCTTGAGAAACCGCGCGATGCCATCGAGCTGTCGCAGACGGTACTCGAGCGGACGCGTGCGGCCCGTCTCGAAGCTGGCCCGCAGCCGCGCGACCGCTGCCGCCGCTGTCTCATGTTCTGACTTTGCTTCGATTGCGGCCGTGCTCATGGTTATTTCCTGGCGGGACTCTGGTAGAAATCGCTCGTCACGAGAGAGCGATCATCGATCCGCTCAATCGGCCGTCATCAAGCGGCTGGCGATCGGCAAGAGCAGGAATCGGGGGGTGAACCTGACGGTGGCCGCCACGATTCGATTGAGTAAGCCCGTGATGACCACGGGACGGCCCGCGGCGAGCGAGCTCGCGCTAGCTCGGCGCCGATGCCGCTGGATGCCCCGGTCACAAGCGCGAGCGGCCGAGCACGGGCGGACGCCCCCCCACCGGTCGAGGATCGGGCGCGTGCAGCCTGGCTCTCTTCCGGCATGACCGTGCTCCTGGCCGGTCTGGATGCGCCACCCTGAATAGAGGGCGATCGATCGAGACCTGTTCGGACTGTTCCTTCTGATCGGATCCTCACCGTAATATAGAGGCCTGGCACGAATGCGAGAAGGGGTCGCTCACCCGCAAGGTCGGGTCCTCATCAGTACGGAGATCCAACATGAACCTGATGAATCATCAGTTCCGGCTGGCCGCTCGGCCCGTCGGCATGCCCAAGCGGAGCGACTGGGCGCTACACCGACGAGCCGGTGCGCAGACCCGGCGGAGGGCGAGATGCTGGTCAAGGTGCTCTATCATCTCGCTCGACCCGGCCATGCGCGGCTGGATGAACGAGGGTAGATCGTATATCGCGCCGGTGGAGATCGGCGCGGTGATGCGCGCGCTGGCCGCGGGTCGAGTGATCGCGTCGAGGAATCCCGCACTTCGCCGTCGGCGACTTCGTCTCCGGCACGCTTCGGCGTGCAGGAATACGCGCTGTCCAACGGGCGACGGCCTGATCGAAGGTCGACATCAGCCTCGCGCCGTTGACCGTCTACTTGAGCGCGCTGGGCATGCCCGGATGACGGCGTATTTTGGTTTGCTCGACGTCGGCGCAGCCCAAGGCGGGCGAGACCGTCGTGGTCTCGGCGGCCGCGGGCGCCGTCGGGGCTGTCGTCGGCCAGATCGCCAAGATCAAGGGCTGCCGCGCCGTCGGCATCGCCGGCGGCGCGGAGAAGTGCCAGTACATCGTGAACGAGCTCGGCTTCGACGCCGCCATCGATTACAAGGCGAGAGGACGTCAAGATCGGCCCTCAAGGAACACTGCCCGAAGGGAATCGACGTCTATTTCGACAACGTCGGCGGCGACATCCTCGACGCCGTGCTCTTGCAGCTCAATCGCCGGCGCGCGCATCGTCATCTGCGGCGCGATCTCGCAGTACAACAACACGAGCCCGGTGCAGGGCCCGTCCAACTACCTGTCGCTGCTGGTCAATCACGCGCAGGATGGAGGGCTTCGTGGTGTTCGACTACGCGGACCGTTACGGCGAGGCGCTGCGCGAAATGGCCGGCTGGATCGCCGCCGGCAAGCTCAAGTCGCGCGAAGACGTCGTCGACGGACTGGAGACGTTCCCCGACGCACTGCTCAAGCTCTACAAGGGCGAGAATTTCGGCAAGCTCATCTTGAAAGTTGCCGACGCGTGAATTCTGTGCGCGCCGGGCCGATGGGGGCCTCGTCGGCCAGGCCAATCGACGTTCTCATGCCGGGTCGGCCGGTATCACGAGGCCAGGAGTCCCCGATGACGGAAGCACGTGAGCCGGCGACCGATCAAGCCCCGATCGACCTGGACGCCTATCTCGCGAGAATCGGGTATCACGGCCAGCGCAGCGCCACCCTCGAGACGCTCGACGGCTTGCACCTGGCCCACGCGACGAGCATTCCGTTCGAAAACCTCGACATCTTACTGGGGCTCGGCATCTCGCTCGAACTGGACCGCCTGCAAGCCAAGCTGGTCGCCGGCCGGCGTGGCGGCTATTGCTTCGAGCACAACACGGTGTTCGCCGCCGTCCTCGAGATGCTCGGGTTTCACGTGACCCGGCTGGCCGCCCGGGTTCGGCTCGGCACCGACCTGATCCGGCCCAGGTCGCACATGCTCCTCTCGGTGGACGTCGAGGGAGAGCCGTGGCTCTCCGACGTCGGATTCGGCGGTGGCGGCCCGCTTCATCCCATTCGAATGCGGTCGAGTCAGGACTGCGAGACGCCGGCATCACGATTTCGTGTGGAGCGCGACGGCGAGCTCAACGTCCTGCAATCACTCCGAGCCGGCGGCTGGCTCGACCTTTATACTTTCACACTCGAGCCCCAGTATCAGGTCGATTATGAGGTCGCCAATCATTACACGTCCACGCACCCGCACTCGCCGTTCGTGCGCACGCTCGTCGTGCAGCGCCAGAATGTCCGAGGCAGGCTCTCCCTGGTAAACCGCGAGCTGACGGAGGAGGAGGGTGGCCGCGAGACCGCCCGGACCCTCGAGGATGACGCCGCGTTGCTTGAAGTACTGGCCGATCGGTTCGACCTTCATTTTCCGAGGGGGACGCGCTTCGGCTACGTGTCGGACGAACACGACGGCCGAAGCTAGCGTCCTCGAGAGTCGACGGGGAGGTCAGAGTCGATCGCGAACCTAGCGGTCCGAGTCGCCGCGATCGGACGCCGCGGTCTTGGGCGCCCGCGTAGCGTCTTCCTGCAACATCAAGACGAGCGACTGTTCGAGCTCGGCCGGCTTGAAGAGGTAGGGGCCGCGCCCGCTCTTGAAGGCCACCTTGCCCTGGCGGTCGATCAGGTACAGACGGCCGGGCATGCCGCTGTAGCGGGCGCCGACGGCGTCGTCAATCGTGTCCACGAGCATCGGGAAACCCAGATTGAGCACGCGTCCGCACTTCTGTGCGACTTCCACCCTCTCTTCATAGGATCGCGGCTGCGAGGTCACCGCGCCGACGCGGTCGTTGCTCTCCATTCGCCAGCCATCGGTCGGGTGCGCCTCGCGCACGTAGACCATCACGAAGGTCGCGCGGTCCTTGTACCGCCGATACAGTTTCTCGATGTTCCCTGACTGGCTGCGAAATGGCCCGCAGGTGAAGCTTCCAAAGATCAAAACGACAGGCTTCGGTCCTGCCAGCTTCGAAAGCGTGGTCTCGCTCTGTCCGTCGTTGGTCTTCAGGGTGAAGTCGGGTGCACTCTCATCGACGCGCGGCCCTGGCTGCAGCGAGCCGATCTCCTGTCGAAACAGACCGCGTACCAGGGTTGCTTTTGTGGGCCGTCCCGCGCTTGGCGATGGTCGGGCCGGCGGCGGCGGCGGCGGCGTGAATGCTTCCTGAAGGTCGGAGAGCGACAGAAAGCCCTGGCTGCCGCTGTCGGTGTTCTTGAAGAATGCGGCGACCTCCTCATGCGTGACCTTGCCGTTGCCGTCCTGGTCGAATCGCATGAACACGCTCGCGCCCGGCGAGGGTGTCAGCGAGCTCGCCGAGAAATCGAAATCGGAGGCGGTGAGTGCCTTGTCACGATTGCGGTCGAGGCGGGCGAAATCGGAGTCAGAGCCCGGGAATTCGCCGCGGGCCACCCGCGCGTCGCCATCGCGGTCCAGGCGTTTGCGGGTCGTCTCCCAATCGAAGCGCGTTTGCGATACCGCCGTGCGAAACCACCCGAAGCTGGTTCCCATCGGCTCGTCTTCAAGAATACCCACAAGCATGTCAACCCACTCCGGGTGATCGGGCCACGCCTCTTGAAGCGCCGCGACGACTTCGGCGGCCTCTCCCCCGGCGCCGGCCGAAGTTGAGGCCGACGGCGTCCGCGGATCATCGGCTCCGCACAGCGCCGCCGCCGCCACGCCGGAAATCAAGATCCGGTATGCCCGTTTCCAGGGCGATCGATTGACCATGGTGAAGAAACTCCCTGAACGCAGTAAATGTCAAACCATTGCCACCGGGTATCTCAACAGGACCGTGCCCGGTCCCGGTCCGTATTTCACGTCCGCGCAAACCGCCGGCGGCGGCTGGTCCGCCGCCGGCCGGTCCGCACTGTCGACGGCGCGCCGCCGTTCACTTCCTGAGCATGTCCCGAAAGACCGTCACTTTCGGACTCGTGCCGACAAGGTACCACACCTTCTTCTCGGCCGCCTTGCTCTGGGGCTTGCCGGCGGCCGGCCCGTCGCTGAGGTTGAGCTTGACCTGGATCCGAAGGTTGGCGTCTTCCGCTTTCCCTTCGCTCAACAACTCGTAATCAACCAGCTTCGCTCCCGAAGCCCACTCGAAATCCTGGACAACCATTGGCGTCGAGGACGATTCGAGCGACTTTGGAGTGGCACCTCTCTTCCATTCGTCGAGCGCGATCTTGAGCGCGTCACGGGCTTGAAGAGAGTTGACGGCATGCGCGCGGCTGGGGTCCGCACATCCGGCCAGGAGCAGGGCCGCCAGAGCGACGAGCCCGGCGGCAACCACACAAAGCGTACCGACGAAGCTCTTGTCCTTCACGGCCGGGATACTCACGGCCGGAATGGCCAGGCTCGATTTGAACTTGGCGTTCATCGTTCACCTCTCTCATGCATCTGCGGGTCCGCCGGGGTCAAAAACTGTCCGCACTGATGACCTCGCCGCCGTTGCGCGTGCCCAGAGCACGCCACGTGGGGAGGTTGATCGAGTCTTTGATGAACTTTACCGACCCGTCGCCGAAGACCACGTTGACTCCGCCCGGGTGACGGCTCGAAGGGGGCATGACTGCCCGCAGAGCTATGAAGAACCCGCACGAGCGCGAATTGGGCGGCGTAGCGTGCAGGAAGATGTGCTGACCGTTGAGCCACGGCGCTCCCATGAACAGCGGGAACTGATTGTTGAGGTCGTTGATGTTGACGGCCAGGCACTGTTGCATCGCGTCGTCGGGCGTCAGCGGGAATCCGGGCGAGAAGAACACGTCGGCGATCGGGCTGACGATCGAGTTGTTCCCGTCGGCCAGCACGCGCTCGCTGAAGAACGTCGTGTTCGACAAACCGTCGGTGATCGCCGCGAACGTCGTCGAGCTGTCGCCGTAGAAGACGCCGTTGGGCGCCGGCATACCCACGTTGGGACCGGTCGGCGCCTGCCAGACAATACCGCTGCCCATATTCGCCATGTAGTTGGTCTGGCCACCGAGCGAAGGGATGGGATCAGCCAGGTCCGAAGGGCAGATAAAACCGTTGATGACGGTGTTCATCGCGGTGAGGTTGGTCGCGTCGGAATAGGAGAAATCGAAGTTGATCGTGCTGTACACGTTCGACTGCTCCAGGTACGGCAAGATCTGCGAGAGCGCCGAAAGCTCGGTGGCGTTCACGCTGTTGTACACCATGTCGGCCCCGGGCAGCGCCGTGCGCGACTCCTGGTAATTGTGGAGCGCCAGGCCGATCTGCTTCAGGTTGTTCACGCACTGGATCCTCCTCGCCGCCTCGCGGGCCGATTGCACGGCCGGCAGCAAGAGCGCGATCAGGACGGCGATGATCGCGATCACCACCAACAGCTCGATCAAGGTGAACGCGGGTCGATGCTTGTGCTTGTTCATGAGCAATACTCCCGAATGAATCGTGATGATCAAGATAACTTCGTGTGCCGAAACCAACGCAGGATGAAACCGCCGACGTACCGACCCATCCCGGCGTGGCATTGCCTGGAATCGGGTCGCACGCGGACTTTGGGCATGCAAGCGCCACGCCCCATGACGAATTCACAGGATTATGACAGAGACAGACTTCGATCGGAGCGAGGGGATCGGTTCCCCATCGCGACCGCTTCTGCAGCGACTGGATCGTTTTCGGGTGCAGGCCTGCGCGGCGCGCTTTACCGTCGGCGCTGATTCGAGGGCGCGGCCGAATGCTGCGCGGGGTGCAGGGCGCCGGGCCACTGATAGACCCGTCAGTCCAGATTCGACGCCGGCGCCGACTTTGATCGGAGCCGAGGCGGACAGCGATGCGCACCCCGTGCGACTGTTTGTCGCTACACCGAGGCGGGACGTCGGGGCGGGTGGAAGACGGCAATTCCCTGCCAGAGCGTGCGCAGGGCAACCGTCGGTGCGGAAAGGAAGGCAGAGGGAATCGAGATCGAGGCTGCGACCGGGCCGCTCCAAACCCAGGAATCAGCGCGCCCCTCGAAGACAGGCGCCGGAACCGGCGGAACGGCCGGATCTCCCGTGCACCACGTTCCCGAGCAGGGACGCGGGGCCGCGGGCGTCGGAATCGGGTCTGTCTGGCCGGCCTCGCCTCGCATCAAACGATCGAGCTGCGACGAAAGCCCGCGCGGGTCGGCTTGCGAATTAACAGGGTGCGAGCAGCCAGCCTGAACGTCGGACGGCGCACACACGACGAGCAGGAGTGAGAGCAAAGCCCCTGCGGGCAGCCAGACCAGCTTTCGAGGAATGAGCAACTTCGTCATTCGCCCGTCTTTAGCTTTCAGTCTCTTCGTCGTGAAATCAGAGATCGGGGAACACCAGCGAAATGCATCGCGGACTCTCGCGAGACCAATCAAAGCTACACGTCCACGGTTGCTTTCGCAAGTGCCCTGTTATTTTGTTCGACGAATCCCGCGGCCTCAACCGGCCCCTGACGGTGGTGCGCACAAGGGCTAACGCGATCGATGGCTGTCACTTCGTCCCGGCTCGCAATTCCGCCGGCAGCGTCCGGGGCCACTGCCCCTCGTAGGTAACGTTGCGCACGCGCACCTCGGTCTCGTCCGCATAATGGAACAGACCGAATGAACGCTGGTTCGTCGGCTCCAGTTTTCGTTGGGAGATCACCCGGCCGTTGAGCTCGAGCGTTGCGCGGTCGTCGGCCAGGGTCACGACCAGGCGGTTCCAGGCGTTCCCCTCCAGCGGCACGGGAGCCGAGCCGGGGCGCGATCCCGGCTGTGCCTCGCGATTCTCGGGAGCCAGGCCGGTCCGCTCGAACGCGCCGTCGGTCAGCCAGTGGATCCCGACGCCGGCGGGCTCGATCAGAAACACCATGCGATCGAGCGCGGGGTGGACCATCGCCTGACCGGGCTCGAAGTAGAATTCGTAAGCGATACGGCCGTTCTCGATCATTGGCCGATGGTAGCGCAGCACGCTTTCCTGCTTGCTGCCGTGGGGGACGTCGGTCCGCAGCCGGCCCACGATCTCGTCGCCGCGTTTTTCCCAGTCCGCGAGCTCGCCCGTGGGGGTCCGATCGTACTCGTCATCCAGCCAACCGGACAGTTCCGGCAGGGCCGACAGCTTGAGTTTTTCGGGTATCTGCGGGTTTCCGCTGATCGTGACCTTGCGAGCCGAGCCGGTCTCGGCGGCAGGACATACCAGGGCCAGCCAGGGGTCGCCATCCGGAGCCAGAGGTTCCTCGTGGATCTTTCGGCCGTTCCAGTATGTCGTCGATCGGCCCCCGTTCACGACCAGGCGGAACGCTGACCATTCTCCAGGCCTTTCCAGCGGGGGGTTCACCGTCAGCTCTGCCGGGTCCGCGCCAAGCTGCCATCGCTGCAATTGCTTCGCGTCAGGGCCGGGAGCCAGGCCAACGCCGCCGTACATCATCGCGATCCTTCGGGCGTCCGCGGAGGTCAGCTCGCAGTCGACCTGAAATTCGCCGCGGAGCGGGGCCCGCAGGTACAACATGTCCAGGTCGTGGCCGGGGTAGTGCGTGAACGCGCCGTCGCGCTGGCTCCAGTGCGGGATCGGCTCGCCGCTGCCGCGCGTCTCTGCTCGCGTGTGGGTGACGCGCGCCCAGATGGGCGATTCGGGGTCGCTGCCGAAGGGGATAGCCCGATTCGCCTCGCCCTTGCCGGCGGCGGCGCATAGCTCGGCCCGCGCGGAGATTTCTGATCTGCTGCTTCCAGGTCTCGTTCGGCACTTTGTGCTCGGCCTCCGTCGGCTTTCTCGTTTCCGACCATTTCAGGATCGCGGCCAGTAACTCGAGCGCCGCCGGTGCGAGCGCATCGCGCTCGATAGCCCGCGCGGCGAGCGTGAGCTCGGGCCAGAGCGAACCTTCCGGCTCGTCGCGCGGAACTTTTTCCAGCGACGTTTGCAGCGCCGCCAGCGTGGCGCAGGCGCTGGAATCATCCCCCGGGCAGCCTGGATCAGGCCTTCAAACGATCGCCGACTGCCTCAAACAACGCGGCGGAATCACCGCGCTCGACCGCGATCGCCGCGGCGCGCGCGGCGAGGTCGTCGAGCTTGCCCAGGGTCTGTGCCACCTTGACGAGCTCGAGCGCCGGCGCGCAGCGCGCCACCGGACTGCGACCGCGCGGGCGCGCTGCTGCGGATTCGCCGCGAGCCCCCGGCGCCGCAAGACTGCTCTCGTCGCCCGCCCCGGCAGCGGGAAACGCCGGCGTAAACTCCCCTTCCAGCCGCCACACTGGATGCCCGGGCGCGGGGAGCACCCAGGCCGCGAGCCGCCCGTACGCTTCCTCGGGCGACCCGGTTCGCGACCCGTCGATCACGCGGCCGGCGTCGAGTGCAAAGTACGATTCGCCGATCAGCTCTCGGCGCAGGCGCGGTCTCGCGCAGCCGCGGGCGCGGCGGGTTCCGGCATGCAGAGATCGGCGAGCTGTTCGCCGGAAAGAGCCGTCGGCCACCGGCCGCGCAGGACGACGTTGCGGGCCTGTGCGGCGGTCTGGTTCTTGTAGTGGAACAGGCCAAACTGCCGCGCGAGCGCCGGCTCGAGCGGGCGCTCATAGACGGTCTGCCCGTTCAGCTCGATCGCGACCTTGCCGCCGGTGATGGAGAGCTTGACGGTATTCCAGCGGCCGGCCTGGAACGGGACGCGCACTGGGCCCGCGCCGACAATCGGGCTCAACCACGGCGTTGTCGGCCGGCAATCGAGAGACATCCGCCCTGCCGGCGGTCATCCAGTGGACGCGGACTCCGTCGGGCTCGAGCAAGAATGCCAGACGGTCGAGCGCGGGATGGACCATCACAAGATCGGGTTGGTGGAAAAACTCGTACGAAAGCTCGTCCCCGTCGCGCAGCGGGCGGAAATAATAGAGCCGGCTCTGGAGCGCTTCCGGACCGCCGGGCTGAAAGCTCTCGTCGTCGACCGCGCCTCGCGGCGCGGCGCCCGCGATCACGCGCCGACCGTGAATCACGCCGGCTGAGGCAGCCCAGTCGTGGGCGTCCAGATCGATCGGCTCGCGCACAGTGCGGTCGCCCTTGCGAGGCGTTGCGGTCGTGGCGCTCCCGGCGAGCCGGGGAGTGGAAAGCCGATTGATATTGCCGGACGGGTCAGTCATGGCTTCCGTTCTGTGCCGGGGCTGAATCTCGTTGTAGAAGCTGGAGATCCATCCGTCCAGCCGGTCTCCCTGCGCCAGCGCCGCCTCGCGCGGAATGAGCGGGTGCCCCGCGAGCGTCAAGCGTCGCCACACGGAGTGCCGGTCGCCATACGACAGCAGCCCCAGCCAGGGGCTGGTCGAGCCCGGGTCCACGTCCTCATAGCACAGGTGTCCGTTCACCAGGTAGCGAACTTTCTCGGGACTGATTTGCGCAGTGACTCGGTTGAAGCCGTTGGGGCGGGCGAGGCGCCAGGGAATCGTCAGCGACTCATGGCGGCCGATCGGGAACACTGCGGCGATGCCCTCGACCGAAAACGGCGCGACGCCCATTCCGTTGTGAGTGAGGCCCGATTCCGCCCAGGGTGCGGCATACGCCTCCGCGCTGAACTCGTAGGCGCCGGTCACGGGATAGTCGAAGAGCAGCAGATTTGTCGACGAACCCGCGACGTGGGCGACCAGTCCGTCCTGGGCGGTCCAGGTGCTGGGAGAGCCGGTATCACCGGCCCCGTATGCCCCTCCCACAGTGGCAGCGTGCCAGAGCCCAGGTTTGTCGACGAGTGGACTTCGGGCGCGCGGCACTGCGGGCCTGTGCTTCGGCCAGCAGGGCGCGCAGGATCCCAAGCGCACCCGGCACGTTTACTTTGCAAGCGCGCTCGGATAGTGCTCTCGTCAGTCGGAGGCCCAGATCATGGGTCCGTGCATCGGAATCCCGGATTGCCGCGCTGGCCAGCAGGCAGTCGTTCCACGGAAATACGAGTCGTTCGGGACCGCCGGCGGCCGGGCGCACGGGCGAGCGGCCGCGCGTCCGGAGCTCACGGAGCGTCGGGCCGTAGTGCGCCTCGTTGTCCTTCACCAGATCGGCCAGGCGAGCCTCGATCCTGGGGGCGACGTCCCTCCCGCGGCCGCGCCAGCTCGATCAGGAGATACAAGACCTCGGCATTCTCGACCTTTTGATCGCCATCTCCGTGCGCCGCGGCGCAGCCGCCTCGGCGAGCTGGTCGATCGCGCCGGCGCGTCTGGCCGCGGCAACAAGCGCCGTGGCCGTGCTGACCAGCGCATCCGTCTGATCGCCCTGGCGGGGGCGCTCGCCGCTCGCATTCGAGGTGCCCGCCGAGCCTCTGCTGGCCTCGGGCTGCGCGAACACGGCGGGTGAGGTATCGCGCGCGGCCTGCATGGTGAGGACGCGGATCGCGCGGCGGTCCTTGGTGGGCATCGACCAGTCTCGAAGTGCCTCGTATTCCTCGCCCGCCGGCGCGGCGGCGAGCTGGCCCAGCACCTGCGCCACGGCAACGCCGATCGGAGGATCGCCGCCCGAATAGACCGGCGCGTCCACGAACCGGCCCAGCGTTGCGAGCGCATCGCGCGCCAGGCCCGCATGCGCGTATTCAGCCGCGATGCGCTCGAGCTGTTGCTTGCGCAGGTACAACGGGTAGTCGCCGCTGTAGCGGATCCCGAGCTTGTCGGCCGCAGCCAGATACCCGTCGAGCCGGCTGCGGCCGCCGGCGGTGTCGCCCATTTGTAATTGCCGGCGAGCCAGGATGAGTAGCAGCGACGCCAGCGGCTCCGGCTGATTGGTCGTCTCCATCCCCTTGACGGCCGAGTCGAGTACGCCGAGCGCGGCCTTGGCTATCTCGGCCTGCGGCCGGTATAACGCGGGAATCGCGACGTGGCAAGCCAGCTCGGCGGTGTTTCGCGTCGTATCCGTTTTCAGGCGAGCCGCGATGACCTTGAGCGCCTCGCCGGTCGCGACCGGGTCGTTCAAGGCCAGCGCGAGCTGGCCGCGCAGGATCGCGCCTGGCGATCCGGCCGTCGCCGGGTTTTTGCGCCGACTCAGCGCCTGCTCGAGCTCGGACGCCTTGCCAGCCTTCACGGCCCAGTCCGCCAGCAGTGCGCCGGCGCTCTGAGGACGTCGCAAGGCACTGACCGAGAGCGGCGTTGCATACAGAAATATCTCCTCCGGTCGCGCGGCCGGCATCACCACGTCGCGCAGCACTTGATACGCCGTGTCTGCGCTAGATTGTGCTTGCGCCAGATGCGCTCGACGTCGATGAGGTTGGCGACCACGCGCGGCGAGACCTGGTCGGCCGGGCCATCGCCGGAATCCATCGCTCGCGCCCGGGCCAGAGCACGAGGCGACGGCGGCGCGGCCGGTACGATCGGCGGCCCGGCACGCAGCGCTTCGCGCACAGCCCGCACGCTCAGGTCCGGTAAATCGTGCTCCGCGGCCAAGCGTGCGATCTGCATCGCTTGCTCGAATCGATCCAGAGTCAAGAGCGGGATGTTGGATCTCAACGGCGCACCTCGGCCGGCGCCTTTCGCCGGCGTGCCTCCGGAGGCGCCCTTCCGGGAGGGTGGAGGCTGTTCCACCTGATACGAGGCAAACCGCACCCTCGATCGAGCCACCGAGGCCGCGCGCGACGGCTCCGCCGTGGCGGCCGGTTTCCTGGGCCTGGGCTCGGTCTTCTTCGTGGGGCGATCGCCGGGCTCGACCACGAGCCTGAGCATCTGGCTCCAGGCGGCCTCCGCGGCGGCACGGTCGCCGCGGGCCAGCGCGAATTCCCCTTGTTCGCGCAACATGGCCAGGAGAGCAGGATTTTCCGCCTGGCGCCGGGCTGCCTCTTGTGCTCGGGCCGCAAGCTTGCCGGCCAAGACGTTGAGCTCCGCCGCGTTCTTCTGTTTCCAGCAGGCGCGAGCGACCAGCCAGAGCGGGATCTGCCGCGCCGCAACCGCGCGCTGCCGCGAATTGGCCCGCGCTCCGCCCTCGAGTACCTCGAGCGGTGTCTTCTGGACGAGCTCGTCCAGCCGGGCCAGTGCAGGCCCGATCCGTCTGGTCTCGCCCGAGCCGAGCGCGAGCAAAGCTTCGGCGATGGCCAGCGAGAGGTCGCCGGGATGACGCTTGCGCGAGACCTCGAGAGTGGCCGCCAGCTCGTCGCGCGTTTTCGATTCGCGGGGCGAAGAACCAAAGTTCGAAGCCGCCATCGTGTCGGCCAGCAGGCTGCGGATCGTCGCCTTTTCCAGCTCACGAGGGTGAACCAACACCACCAGGTTCAAGAGCGGATCGTCCGACTTGGTCCCGGTGGTGCCAGGATTCGCGTCGGTGGTTTTCTGGCGGGCCGCGGCTTCGGAACCGGCGATCATCCGGGTGAGGCTCGACGTCAGATCCTCGGGCGTGAGCTGCTCGAGCGCCGCGCGTCAACCCGTCGCGTTGCTGTTGCAAGAGGCTTTCGCGATTGCCGAAATAGATCGGACTGACGGCGGGAATCTCGCGGGCGAGGGAGATCGACTCATTGTAAAAGGCGGCGGCGTCCGCGGCGAAACCAAGCTTGAGCAGCTCGGCTGCCGAGGATCCCAGGTTTTGCATCCTCATTTGCTCGAGATATCCGTCGGGATAGCCCAGGGAGTCGTCGGGCTTGGGGATGTCGATCAAGATTTTTCTGGCGTCCTCCAGGCGTTTATCACGGGCATAGATCGAAACCAGCCGTCGAGCGGGCCCGTAATCGGAGTCGAAGCGGGGATTCTGGCTGAGGGCGGCGAGCCGGGCCGCGGTTTCATAGGCGGTGACCGCCAGGCTTTGGGTCGCGGCGTGGTTCTCGAGCTCGGCGCCGGCGATCCAGTAGACGTTGGGCGGAATCGACTCGTCCTCGGTCTTTGCAAGTAACGGCCGGAGCTCGGCCTGGGCAAGGTCGAAGCGCCCGAGCCGGCAGTCGATGAACGCCTTGAAAACGCTGCCAGCCTTCCAGCCTGGTATCAGAGCGATTGCGCTGTTCGACCCGAGCCGAGAGCGCTTCCAGCTTACCCTGGCTGGCGCTCATATCCAGGAGTCTTGAGACGACCCCACTGATCCTGCCGTCGGACTGATAGGACCGGATCTGGCCCAGGATGTTCCACTGGCCGAGCGCGACAAACGTATCGGGCTTGGGGATCAACGCGTCGATGGCGTAATCGTACATTTCGGGCATCTGCCAGATCTGCTCGTTATTGATGTAGCCGAGCAACTGCGCGCGATCGTCCGGAAAATCTCGCCAGGCCTTCTTGAAGAGACGGGTCGCCGAATCCTTGTGCCTGTCGTCGTGTGACATGTTGGAGATCAGGTTGAATGCCACGTACGGCTGGCCGAGCTGCCGGAGGTCCGTCTGTTCCAGCAAATGGATCAACTCGTCGCCCTTGCCAGCCTGCTGGAACGCGTCCTGGACCTGATACATGTTGCGCCCGAGGAGCGAGGGATCCTTCTCGAGGATGGCTTTGTAGTGTTCGAGGGCGGCGGCTGGCTGGCCTTCCTGCGTGAGCTGCACGGCGATCTGGTACCGCAGGTTGGAATCGTCCGGCCGCAGCGCGACGATCCTGGCCAGCTCGGCGCGCGCCAGATCGCGCTGGTTGGAGGCCTTGAAGTAGTCGGCCAGGGTCTGATGGATCTGGATCGAGCTGGGCGTCTTCTTGAGCTGTTCCTTGGTTCGCTCGATCAGTTGCGGCAAGCGCCCGGAGCGAGCCAGTACGCCGATGGCGGCGCTGCGGCTGGCGTCGGGGTCGTTGGAATAGTACACGTTGGGGTTAGTCTGACGCATGGGCGTGGTGGAGCGCAGGATCTGCATGGCAACCTGCACGGCGGTATCGAGCTTCCCCTGGCTCTGATACTGGAGCATCATGCCGACCAGTGCTGTCGCCTGGTTGCCGGCGCGTCGGCGGGCGCGGCCCAGCACCGCCTCGGCCAGCTCGTGCTGGCCGAGCTGGCTGATCTGCCGCGCGAGGCTCACCTGGGTCTCGGTATCCAGCCGCAAGCCGAACAGCCGCTCGGCCGCCGCTCGGGCGCGGTCGAGGTCGCCGGTGAGCACCGCGAGGCGCAGTGCCAGCTCCTCACGGCGCTTCATCGTGGAGTTGTCGAGCGGCTGCACGGCGTCGGCGATCGCCAGCGCGTCTGAACGATCCCCCTGTTGCTCCATCAGCTCGGCCAGGTCGAGGCGAAGCTCCGACTCGGGCTTGGCAAATTCCACGACTTTGCCTATTCCGGCGATCGCTTCTTCCCGATCGTCGTTCCACCAGAGGATCGCGCTTGAGCCAGCCGCGGGTAGATCGCGTCGTTGGGCGTTTGTGCGGCGTCGGCTTGGCGTCGGAAATGGCTCACCAGATCGCTCAAGAGGTCGTCACGCTTGTAGAGCTCGAATGCCGTGCGCAGCAGCGAAATCGCGGTCTCGTCCAGGTATTCGTTGGGCTTGGGCAAGCTGATCCTGATGGAACGGACGGTCGCGCCGGACCAGATCTGCGTGCTGATGACAGCCGGTCGAACGGCCAGGCGCGCCCGGGCGGCCCGGGCCGCGCCGGGCGATTGCCGTTCCTGTTTGCGTCGCAGCGCGAGCAGCTGATGGTCGAGCAGCCGCAGCACATCGACATGTGCCTTCTGCTGCGCAGACGCTCATGCCCTGGCCGATCGAACGCGCCGCGCCCGCGAAGTAGAATCCACCCGCCGCGAAGGCCATCGTCGCTCGTCCGGTCTGGAGGCGGTCCAGTCGGTCGGCGAGCAGCATCAATGCGTCGGCGTCGCCCCGGGGCGCGGCCAGGTTCATGGCGCCGGCAATTTGCCCGAGCTGGGTCGCGCCGGCAGTCACCTCGCGATAAAACTGTTCTCGGTCATCGACTCTCTTGGCACGCTTCAGCTCGACGTCCACGTGCTGGAGAATCTGGGTCTGCGCAAGCTCGGGACGGCGAGCCCGCAGTCCACGGAAGCATTGCAGTACGTGATCGAGCTCGTCTTGCGCCAAGGGCGGAGTGTCGTCCTTCGCTTGAGATTGCGCGATCGAGACCACCGATGCGGTCATCCGCTGGCCCGCAGGCCGGTGCCGGCCGCCGAGTGCTTGGAGGAACGCGTACAGCGCGAGCGGATCGGATGCCTGGGCGCGGGCGAGCAGCTTACCGGCGGCGTAGACTCCGGGGTTGTCGTTTCTTAGCGAGCAGAAATAGAACCAGTCCCAGAGAGTGCGGCGCATCGGGCGGCGTCTTTTCCGCGGCTTTACGAAATGCGCGCGACCAGCTCGTCGGTCCTGGCCGGGCCCTGCTGCTGGGCTTCTTTGAGCAGCCAGCCCAGCGCCGCCATGCGGGCTTGACCAAAGTCTTGCGGAGCCCAGATCGTGCCCACGCCGCGACTGGCAATGCTGACGCGGTTCTCGATCCTGGAGGCGATGCGGATTTGCAGTACCTGGTTGATCCGATACTCAAGCGGGATTGGCAATTGCTGGCTGCTGGCCGCGGAGCTTGGGCGAGCGCTGCCGCGGCGCAACTTCGGGTCGCGCGTCCACGCCTTGGCGAGTGCGCTTTTCTCATCGTCGCTATTCGGCAGGTCGAGGATCGCCTGGAACCGCGCCCGTGCGTCCACCGGCTTTTGCAGCTCCAGGAGTGCAAGCGCCTGTCGAAACAGTGCCTCCCAGTCGCGCGGGTCCTTCCGTAGCAGCGACTCGGTGACTTCGAGCACGGGCTTGCGCCTTTCTCTGAGCCATGAGACTGTCGATCGCCTGGAAGATGCGATGGGCCTCGCTTTTTCCCGCGGCCATTCGGGACCAGACGGCCTGGGCTTCCTCCAGGTCGCCGTATCGGGAATAGAGCTGCCCCAGTCGGGTGGCGCCGTCGTCGCTGGGGGCCAGCTCGTTGAGCTGCTTCTGGTACCGGGCCGCGCTTTCGAGATCGCCCTCTTCCTCCGAGAGCTTCGACAGTTGCCCGAGTAGCTGTGTATCCCGCGTACTGGCGGCCAGCAGCCGCTCGAGCTCGGCGCGGCGCTTCCCAGGTCACCCGAAGTCGCATACGCCTGGGCCGTGCAGATGGCCGTGTCGCGCTCCAGCGGCTGGCTTGTGCCGGGGCGGCCCTCGCGCTCCGGGTTCTGAATCCGCGCGAGCAGCCGGTCGAACTGGTTGCGCTGAAGGTAAAGCTCGGTCAGCTTGCCGACGACGCCGAGCTTGGCGTCGAGGTCGCCGGCCTTGTCGAAGGCGCGCCAGTACAGTTCGACCGCCTCGTCGGTTTGATACTGCGCGGCCAGCGTCTCGGCGAGCGTGAGGGTGATCCTGGTGTCGCTCGGATTCACCCGGACGGCGCGGCGCAGGGCGTCCAGCCCTTCCTCCGCGTCCCAGCCCGAAGCAAAGCTGGGCGAAGAACTCGTAACTTTCGGGATTGCCCGGAGCAGCCGCGAGTAAATCGCACCCTGCCTTGAGCGCGGCGTCGGTCCGGCCCAGCCGGGATTCCAGCTTGGCAATCCCGGTGAGGTGCTCGGTGCGGTTGCGCCGGTCGATCGCGCTCAGCCGCCGGAGCGCGTCCGCCGAGTCGCCCAGGCTGCCGGCCGACTCGCGGACGCGCGCGGCCAGCGTCCACGCCGGGATCGAGCGCGGATCGATCGCGAGCGCGCGATCGACGGCCCGCACGGCCTCGGGCAGCTTCGCGTCGGCCTCGAGATAGCGGGCCAGCACGCCCCAGCGCTCGGCCGTTGCGTTTTTGCCGTTCTCCAGCTCCGCTTGCAGCGCTGCGATGACCGCGCCCGTCCGATTGGCGGCCTGGTCGTTCTTGACCCGTGCTTCCAGCACGAGGGCTTTTTCTTCGTCTTTCGCGGCCAGTCTGGCCGCGGCAGTCAGGTGCGCCTCGGCCTCGTCATACCGCTCGATCCGATGCGCCAGCTCGGCCAGTTTCAGCCGCAGGCTGAAGTCGTCCGGTTCGATCGCGACGGCCTCGGCCAGTGGTGCGATGGCTTCCTTGACATAGCCGAAGCCGGCGAGCACCTCGGCCAGCCGGGTCAGGTTCTTGGCGTTCTTGTTGAGGCCTTCTGCGATCGTGGCCCAGACGGCGGTGGCTTGATCGGAGCGTTTGAGATTATGAAGATATTCGCCGAGGTATTCGCGATACTGGGGGTTGGCGGGGGCCAGCTCGATGGCTTTCTTGTAGAGGTCAAGCGCATCGTCGACCAGCTCGGCCTGGCGAAACAGGTCGGCGACCTGTGCGGTGGCCACGGGGTCTCCGGGCTTGGCCAGGAGCAGCTTGCGCCAGATTGCGGCGGCGGCCGCCTTGCGGTCGGGCAGGGGACGGGTGGTGTCGCGCAGCACCAGGGCCCCCCAGTCGCGCAGGGTGTCCGGGTTGTTGGGTTCGGCCTCTTCGAGCGCCTGGTAGGCAGCGGCGGCCTCGGCGAATTTCTGGTCCTGGTTGAGCTGCGAGATCAGGGCCAGCCGCAGGTCGCGCCGGCTGGGTGCGAGCTTGATCGCCTTTTCGTACCAGGCCTGTGCTTCGGCGGTGCGGCCCATGGCGGCCAGGGTGCGGCCCAGGCGGACCAGGGCCTCGACGTCCTCGGGTTCGTTCTTGGTCCATTTTTCATAATAGGAAACGAGGCCGGCCTGGTCGTCGTTGCGGAGGAAGACCTCTTCGATCTTGCGCCGGACTTCGCGATGGAGCCAGCTATCGGGCCGGAGCTTGCCGAGCATGGCCTCGAAGTCGTGAAGTGCAAGGTCGGCGTGGCCGAGCCTGACCTTGAGATCGGCGGCCTGCATGGCGAGCTGGACCTGCCGGAACGGGTCGGCCGTCTTCCGGGCGAGCGCCTCGAAGCGTGGGAGCGCCTGGGCGGGCTGGTTTTCCTCGGCAAGCGCCGAGCGCGATCTGTTCCTGAACGCGCGGGTCGTTGGGGAAGAGGGCTTCGAGCCGGTTCCAGACCTGGAGTGCCTGTTCGGTTTTCTGGGTGCGCTCGTAGACGCGGCCGAGCGCCTGGAAGATTTCCAGGATATCGTTCCGGGTTGGTTTCCGCGCGAGGGCGCGTTCGAAGGCGTCGGCGGCCGCTTCGGGCTGACCGACCAGGACCAGGGCCTGTCCCAGGTAATAAGGGGGCAAACAGTCGGCGGGTCGGGTGGCTTCGGCCTTTTGCAGAGCCCCCACGGCGGCGGCATCCTGCCCGCGCTGGCCTTCGAGCAGTCCGAGGATCAACCAGGCGGCGCCGTCGCCGGGGTTCTTGGCGACGCGGTCGCGGTACGACTTGATGAAGGCATCGAGCGAGCCGCGCTCGACGTGGTAGCCGTAGACGCGGTCCAGCGCGGTGCCGCGCCGGGGGTTATTCTCCAGCAACGACAGGAAGCGTTCCAGCGAGCGCAGCTCGCGTGCCTCTGCCGCCGCCGCGGGATCGGGCGCGGGGGTCGGGGGCTGGCCCGGCGCCGGGGGCGGCGTGGTGCACGAGATTGCGACGAGTCCCACGGCCAACAGCCGACCAGCCCATCCGCGATGCTCGGACATGTTCGGGGCTCCAGCAGTCAAGGTCAGTCGTCAGGTTATGAGCGGCGCGGCTCGCTTTGCCAGGGCTCTGTCTCGACACCGACGGGTTCGCGACCACGAATCGCCGTCATTCCACCCGCACGCCTATCTTACCGGCGTCCTGGTTCGTGCGGGGGCGGTTGCTGGATTGGTCGTGGGCGGTCCTTGAGCCGGTGCCGGTCCGGGCCGATTGCTTGGTCTGGAGCTCGGGTCTGACATCGGCTCAGGGGCGACGACCAGGTTGAGCATCCGGCTCCAGGCAGCCAGCGCGGCGGCAGTGTCGCCGTGCGCCAGCGCGATCCTGACCCTGTTCACGGAGCATGGCCAGCATCCAGCGTTTGTCGCTCTGGCGGGCGGCCGCCTCGAAAGCCCGGGCCGCGAGCCGGTCTCCCAGTGCGCGCGTCGCGGCGCTCGATTGCTTCGAGCAGGCGCGCGCGACGACGTAGAGCGGGATCAACCGCGCCGCCAGGGCACGATCTCGCGCGCCCGGTCGATCTCCGTCGGGATGTGGCCCTGGCGGTGTCTCCTCCAGCAATTGCAGCAGCCGCTGGATCGCGGTTTCGGCCCGCAGCGGATCATCCCCAGCGAGGGCCCGCAGTGCGCCCGCGATCGCGACCGAGAGATCGCCGGGATGAGCCTTTCGCAGCAATTCCATCGCAGGATCGAGAGCAGCGAGCTGCCGGGCGTCGCAGGCCGCCAACGATTCGGCGAGCAGGCTGCGGACCCGTGCCTTGTCCAGTTCGCTCGGATAAATCATCAAGACCAGGTCGAGCGCCTGATCGCGCGGCTTTGGCGGTTTGGGCCCGTCTGGATTTGCGTTCACCGGCGGTACCTCGAGAGCCTCGCCGATCAGCCGGCCGGCGAGCGCGGCCAGCTCCGGGGCATTCACACCGCGGAGGGCCGTGTCCAGGTGCTGCCGGATTTGCTCGGGTGACTGCAGACCCTCGATGGCGGTCAGAACCGGCGGCACATTGTTCGGGTCGACGGTCGCGGCCACATCGACCGCCTCGCACAGTACGGGGATTGCGTCGGCCGCGAAACCCAGGCCGATCAGCTCCCTGGCAATGCTGTCGAGCCCCAGCATCTTGTACCTGCTAGTGAGCTCCGCGGGATAGTCGTCGGGTAGCTGAATACCACGCGCCAGCGTGATCAACGCCCGCCTCGCATCATCGGGGCGCCGCTCCCGGCGATACAGATCGACCAGTCGCCCGAGCGGGGTCTGGTCGCGCTCGAATCGGAACTGGAGGTAAGACGAAGGTGCACCGAGCGCGTGCTGGTATACCTCGAGCGCCAGCTCTCGGCTGCGACGGTTTTGTTCGAGCTCCGAAGCCACGATGAAGTAGGCATAGAACAAGTAAGGTCCGGACGCCGCGGCCGTGTCTTTCTTGACGGTCTCCGGTAGGGCTCGGACCACTGCTTCGGCCTCGTCATAGCGCCCGGCTCGACACAAGACGATCGCGAGGAGTGCTTCTCCGGCCGTCCAGGACGGAATTTTCTTGCGTGCCGCCGCAATCTCGTGCGCCAGCTCATCGAGCTTCCCGCGCTTCGCGGCGGCTTCCGCCAGAAGCAAGACCACGGGCTTCCCAGTTTGAGGCCCACCGCTCTGAATCCTCAGCGGAACAAACGGGGTCCAAGGCGCGACGGCGACCGATCCACCGTCGCGGGGAATGATGGCCTCGCGAGCGTAGTCGTAAATCTCGGGCATCTGCCATACATCGTCGCGCTTGACGTAAGCGATCAGGGAATAACGCTGCTGCGGGAACGCTGCCCAGGCTTTGCGAAACAGCGCGATCACGCGATCGCTGAATTTGGAATCCACGGGCAGCCCTTCGATCAATCGGCTCACGACGATCGGCGGCAGCGGGCGGAAGTCAAGTTCTTGCAGAAACTCGAACAGCAGATTGGCTTCGCCGGCGTCTCAAGAGCGCGCTCTGGATCTGGAAGGGGGACACGCGGGCGATCAGGGACGGGTCTTTCTTGAACGCGGCTTTGAAGTGGCCAAGTGCAAGCGCGGCCTGGCCGTGCTCCAGCATCTGTTCGGCGACTTTCAACCGCAGGTTGGCGTCGTCCGGTCGAAGCTGGGAGATCTTGTTCAATTCCATGCCGGCCTTGCCTCGGTCACGCGCGGCGGTGTAGTAATCGGCGAGCGACTGGTGGATCGCGATCGAGTTTGGCGTTTTCTTGAGCTGGGCCTCGGCACGCTCGATGAGGCGGGGCAACTGGCCGGATCGAGCCAGGAAACTGAGGGCGGCCGAGCGTGCCGTGTCGGGCTCCTCCGCATTCAAGAGGCTGAGACTGGCGTTTGGATTCGCCGGTCGCGACGAGGATGTCGAGGCGCAGGATCTGCGTCGCGATCTGCAGGGCCTGCTCGCCTTTGTCCTGCCGCTGGTATTGCAGCATCAGGCCGACCAGGGCTGTCGCCTTGTTGCCGGCGCGACGGCGGGCGCGGGCGAGCACGGCCTCAGCCAGCTCGTGCAGGCCGAGCTGCTGCATCTGGCCGGCCAGCGAGATCTGCGTTTCCGTGTCGAGTCTCAAGCCGAAGAGCCGCTCGGCGGCCTGCCGGGCTCGCTCGACCTTGCCGCTGGCCATGGCCACGCGCAGCGCCAGCTCCTCGCGCCGCCGCAGCGCGAAGTTATCGAGCGGCTGGCGGGCGTCGACGAGGTCCAGAGCGTCGGCAGACGTCCCCTTGTTTTTCCAGGAGCCCGGCCAGATCAAGCCTCAGGTCCGACTCGGCTCGCGACGCATCGACAACCTTGGTGAGCTCGGCAATTGCCTCTTCCTTCTCGTCATTCCACCAGAGGAACGAGCTGAGCGCCAGGCGTGGGTAGATCGCGTCGGTCGGTGTCGAGGCGGCCTCGGCCTGGCGGCGATAGTGGCCGAGCAAGTCGCTCAAGTGATCGTCACGCCTGTAGAGCTCGAACGCCGTGCGCAGCACGGCAATCAAGGTTGCGTCGAGATACTCGTTGACCTGGGGAAAGTCGATCGAGATCCGAACGGTATCTCGCCCCGAGCCAGATCATGTAGTTGGAAGGTAGGCTCGAAGCGCCAAGGGCAAGATAGCGAGCGCGAACGCGCGAGCCGCCGCGGCCGGTGACTGATGCTCATTTTTTCGGCGCACCGCAGCGAGGTTGTAGTCGACCAGCCGCAGGACATCGGCATGCAGCTTCTTGTCGGCACAAACGCTCATTCCCTGGCACATCGCGATTGCCGGCCCCGGGAACCGGAACGAAGGCGTGGCGTACACCGGAAATGCTCGGCCGGTCTGAAGCCGGTCGCAGCGCTCGGTGAGCTGGATGAGCCCGTCGACGTCTCCCCGTCGCGCCGCCAGCATGAAGACCCCGACGACTTGTTCCAGGCGAAGAGCGCCGGCGAGCGCCTCGCGATAGAACCGCTCTTCCTCATCGACCCGCCCGGCTCGCTTGAGCTCGGCGTCGACCGCGAGCACGATCTGCGCACCGGTCAGCTCGGGCCGGCGGGCTCGCAGAGCGCTGTAAGCAGGCGAGCAGATGTGCCAGCTCGTCCTTGTCCAGGGCGGGCGCGGCGTCGTCGTCCTCCGGGCGTAAGCTGGGTGACGAAGTACTCTTGACCCGTGGGAAGTCCGCGCCCGCCGGCGGCGAACAGATAGGCCCACAGGGCCGTCGTATCGGAGGGCGCGGCGCGACTGAAGGCCTTGGCGGCCTCGAACGAGCCGGCGTTGTCCATGCGGATCTCGCAGGTATAAAACCAGTTCCAAAGATCTGCGAAGGTCTGCTCGGCGTTTTCTCGGCGGCCTTGCGAGCGGCGAGAACAACTTCATCGGCCTTCCCCGGTCCCCGTTTCTCCGCCAGGCTCACGAGCCAGCCCAGCGCGGCCATGCGTGCCTGACCGAAGTCGGCCGGCGACCAGACGTATCCCCGCGGCAGTCCCGAAGATTCGAGCCCGCAGAACGATGCGGATCAAGTAGATGCTGCCCAGCCGTTCCTCCAGTGGAAGTGCGGGCTGCAACGGCCTCGCCAGCGGCGAGGTGCCGGGGACAGTCAGCTTGGGATTGGCGCCTTCGCCTTGCTGAAAGCGCTCTTCTCGTCGTCATCGATTCGTCAGGTCGAGCAAGGACCGAAACCGCTCGTGCGGCCTCAGCGGATTTGTCGAGCGCCGCCAGGGCCGCCCCATTCCGATAGAGCGCTTCCCAATCGCGCGGGTCCTTGCGCACGCAGCGACTCGGTGATCTCGAGCACCGGTTGCGGCTTCTGTGCGAGCAGCAGGGCGTCCATCGCCTGGTAGACGCGGAAGGCCTCGCCCTTGGCCGGCGGCCATCTTCGCCCAGAGCGCCTGCGCTTCCTCGAGCTCGCCGGACGCGCGTACAGTTGCGCCCAGCCGGGTGATCGCCTCGTCGCCGGGCGCCAGGTCGTTGAGCTGTTTTTGATATCGGGCGGCGCTCTCGAAATCTCCCTCTTCCTCGGCGAGCTTGGACAGTTGCTGGAGCAAAGTGGGTGTCGCGCGTGTTGGCGGCCAGCAGCCGCTCGAGCTCGGAGCGGGCGCCGCCCAGGTCGCCCGAGGCCGCCAGTGCCTGCGCCATGCACATGGCCACGTCGCGCTGCCTGGCTGAGTCGCTGGATCGCGGGCCGCGCCGGCGCGGTCGTCGCGCTCCTGGTGCTGGAGCCGCGTCAAGAGCCGGTCGAGCTGGTTGCGCTGGCAGGTACAGCTCGGTCAGCTTGCGGACGACCTCGAGCTTGTGTCGAGGTCTGTCGGTCCGATCGAAGGCTCGCCAGTAGATCTCGATGGCTTCCTCGGTCTGGTACTGGCCGGCCAGCGTTTCGGCCAGCCTGAGGATGATCTTGGTGTCGTTCGGGTTGGCCCGCACCGCCCGGCGCAGGGCGTCGAGCCCTTCTTCCGGCCGGCCGAGCTGGAAACAGAGCTGGGCAAAGAACTCGTAGTTCTCGGGGTTGCCCGGCGCCGCGGCCAGCAGGTCGCGGCCGGCCTTGAGCGCGGCGTCGGTCCGGCCCAGCCGGGATTCGATCCTGGCGATCCCCGTCAGGTGCTCGGTCGCGATTGCGCCGGTCGATCTCGGCCAAGCCGCGCAAGCGCCATCGGCGGCGTCGCCCAGGCTGCCGGCCGACTCGCGGACGCGGGCGGCCAGCGTCCATGCCGGGATCGAGCGCGGGTCGATCGCGATCGCCCGATCGGCGGCCCGGACCGCCTCGGGCAGCTTGGCGTCGGCCTCGAGGTAGCGGGCCAGGACGCGCCAGGCTCGGCGCTGTGGCGTTCGGGTTGCCTTCCAGCTCTTTGCGCAGGCCTTCGATGCGCGCGGCCAGCCGGCCGGCAGCCTGGTCGTTCTTGACGCGAGCCTCCAGCACGGCGTCTTTCTCCTCGTCTCTCTCGGCGAGCTTGCCCGCGGCGGCCAGCTGCGCCTCGGCTTCGTCATACCGCTCGAGCCGGTGGCGTAGCCGGCCAGCTTGAGCCGGAGGCTGAAGTCGTCCGTTCTCGATCGCGACGGCCTCGGTCAGCGGCGCGATGGCTTCCTTGACGTAGCCGAAGCCGGCGAGCACCTCGGCGAGCCGGGCCAGGTTCTTGGCGTTCTTGTTCGGGCCTGTCGGCGATCTTGGCCCAGGCGGCCGTGGCTTCGTCGGCGCGCTTGAGGTTATGAAGGTATTCGCCGAGGTATTCGTGATACTGGGGGTTGGTGGGTGCCAGCTCGATGGCTTTCTTGTAGAGGGCCAGGGCGTCGTCGACCAGCTCGGCCTGGCGAAACAGGTCGGCGACCTGTGCGGTGGCCACGGGGTCGTTCGGGCTTGGCCTGGAGCAGCTTGCGCCAGATCGCGGCGGCGGCCGCCTTGCGGTCGGGCAGGGGACTTGGTGGTGTCGCGCAGCACCAGGGCGCCCCAGTCGCGCAGGGTGTCGGGGTTGTTGGGCTCGGCCTGGTCGAGCGCCTGGTACTGCGCGGCGGCCTCGGCGTACTTCTGGTCCTGGTTGAGCTGGGAGATCAGGGCCAGCCGCAGGTCGCGGCGAGTGGGGGCGAGCTTGATCGCCTTCTCGTACCAGGCCTGGGCCTCGGCGGCGCGTCCCATGCCGGCGAGCGTGCGGCCCAGCCGGACCAGGGCTTCGACGTCCTCGGGCTCTTTCTTGGTCCATCGTTCGTAGTAGGTGACCAGGCCGGCCTGGTCGTCGTTGCGGAGGAAGACTTCCTCGATCTTGCGCCGGACTTCGCGATGGAGCCAGCTATCGGGCCGGAGCTTGCCGAGCATGGACTCGAAGTCGTGGAGAGCGCCTGGTCGGTCTGTCCGAGCCGGACCTTCAGGTCGGCGGCCTGCATGGCGAGCTGGACCTGCCGGAACGGGTCGGTCGGCTTTCTGGCGAGGGCCTCGAAGCGCGGCAGAGCCTGGGCGGGCTGGTTCTCCTCGGCAAGTGCCGAGGCGATCTGTTCCTGGACGCGAGGGTCGTTGGGGAAGAGGGCTTCGAGCCGGTTCCAGACCTGGAGGGCCTGGTCGTTTTTCTGGGTGCGCTGGTAGACGCGGCCGAGCGCCTGGAAGATCTCGAGGAGGTCGTTTCGGGCGGGCTTTCGTGCGAGAGCGCGTTCGAAAGCGTCGGCGGCCTGTTCGGGCTGGCCGACCAGGACCAGGGCCTGGCCGAGATAAAAGGAGGGCAGGGGGTCGTCGGGCCGGGTGGTCTCGGCCTTTTGAGAGCGGCGACGGCGGCGGCGTCCTGCCCGCGCTGGCCTTCGAGCAGGCCGAGGATCAGCCAGGCGGCGCCGTCGTCGGGGTTCTTGGCGACGCGGTCGCGATACGACTTGATGAAGGCGTCGAGCGAGCCGCGTTCGACGTGGTAGCCGTAGACGCGGTCGAGGGCCGTGCCGCGGCGGGGGTTCTTTTCGAGCAGCGAAGGAACCGCTCCATGCGACGCAGCTCGCGGGCCTCTTCGGCCGCCGCGGGATCGGTCGGAGCTCGGCCGGGTCGGTCTTTGCCGGGAGGCGCCCTCCTGGGACCGCAGCGGTGCATGGGTGCTCCCCATAGCAATCACCGACCACAAGCCAGGAGCAATCCGACCGATTTCGCTGTTTGGACATGAAGCGACCTCATCGATCGAGATGAGCAAGCCTGCGCGGAATCCTCAGGCCAGCCACTCTTAAATGAAGGCGTCCATCCCGCCCGAGCGGACAGAGTTTCCGGTGCACCCGCCGGTTTCCTCGGCCGAATCTCACGGTGGCCGGAGCGAGCCATGACCGCGAACATAGCCGGACGGTCAGTCGTCGTCAAACCCCGAGGAGAATGGCCACGTGGCGCTGCCGGGCTTGCGTTCCGCCGCCGGCGGATCCGTTGGCCTGGCCGGCATTTCGGAACGCGGATTCACCCACGAGGACCGCACGCGTGGTTGCGGTCGGGGGGCCGCTGCGGTTATTCTGTGCGACTGATGTCAGAGTCGGCACTTTCTGGGATTTCAAGTCCGGCCGGTGCCCCTTCGACGCTGTTTCTTCTAGTGAGTTGCACAGGGCGGCGGGGCCGGCGGTGCGGGCCGGGCGATCGTCGCACCGGAGCAGGGAGTCAAGCTCATGAGCGAAGGCGCTGCCGCCGACGAGGTGCAAGCAGCAGCTCGACCGGTTCCGGACCGACTTCGAATCGCTGCGGCGCGAGGTCGGCAAGGTGATCGTCGGCCTTTCCGAGCATCGTCGAAGAGACGCTGACGGCCCTGATCGCCGGCGGCCACGTGCTGCTCGAGGGGGTGCCCGGGCCTGGGCAAGACGCTCTGGTGCGCACGCTCGCCGATGCCCTGCAGCTCAAGTTTCAGCGCATCCAGTTCACGCCCGACCTGATGCCGGCCGACTTGATCGGCACCAACGTCATGCTCGAGACGCCCGAAGGCGTCCGCCGGTTCGAGTTCCAGCGCGGGCCGGTCTTCGCCAATCTGGTCCTCGCCGACGAGATCAACCGGGCGACGCCCAAGACCCAGTCGGCCCTGCTCGAGGCGATGCAGGAGCGATCGGTCACGGTCGCCGGCACGACCCACCTGCTGGCTCCGCCGTTCTTCGTGCTGGCGACGCAGAACCCGCTCGAGATGGAGGGGACCTATCCGCTTCCCGAAGCCCAGCTCGACCGGTTCTTCTTCAAGCTGCTGGTCAAGTTCCCGACCGCTCGCGAGATGGAGACGATCCTCGACCGCACGACCGAGGCGGTCGAGCCCAGCGCTCAGCCGGTCTTCGACGGCCAGCGGATCGTCGAGCTTTCGCGGCTGGCCCGGCGGATCCCGATCGCCGACGACCTCAGGCGCTACGGCGTGGCCCTGGTGCTGGCCAGCCACCCCGAGAACAGCCCTGGCCAGCGAAAAGACCCGGCGGTTCGTGCGCTACGGCTCGAGCCCCGCGGCGCACAGGCGATCATCCTGGCCGCCAAGATCCGCGCCATCCTCGACCATCGCTACCACGTCTCGCGCGAAGACCTGCGGGCCTGCGCCCACCCGGCCCTGCGGCACCGCCTGATCCTCAACTTCGAAGGCCAGGCCGAAAACGTCCAGCCCGACGAGATCATCGACGACATCCTGAGCTCGGTCGAACACGCCGCAGCCGCCGCGTAGGCATGAACCGGGTATCGTGCGACTCAGCGACGGTCCGCCGAATGCGGACCACTAACCATGACATGGCACTCTTCGACTCCGATTTCCTGAAGAAGCTGGAATACCTCTCGCTGGTCTCGCGGCGGGTCTTTCGCGGCCAGCTTCTGGCCCAGCGCCGCACGATGCAGCTTGGCGGCGGGATCGAGTTCGCCGACCATCGCGAGTACACGCCCGGCGACGACTTCCGCTACCTCGACTGGAACGTCTTCGCCCGGCACGGCGAGCTCTTGCTCAAGCGGTTTCAGGAAGAGGAAGACCTGCACGTCTACTTGCTGCTCGACTGCTCGCGGAGCATGGCCTTCGGCGACCCGCCCAAGTTCGACTACGTGCGGCAGGTCGGCGGCCGCGCTGGCCTATATCGCACTGGCCGACCTGGACCGCGTCGCCGTGGTCGCCTTCGCCGGCGACATCGTGGCCGATTTTCCGCTGACGCGCGGCAAGGCCCGCATCCTGTCGTGCTCAAGTTTCTCGAAGGCCTCGAGCCGCAGGGAACCGCGACCGACCTGGCCCGGGTGGCGCAAGAGCTTCGTCCATCGCGGCCAGCGCCGGGGGCTGGCCGTCGTGCTCAGCGACCTGTTCGATCCCAACGGCTTTCAGCACGGGCTCGACCTGCTGCGCCACCACCGATACGAGCCGCACGTCGATTCAGGTCTACGACCGCCGCGAGGCCGAGCCCGAGCTCAAGGGGGACCTCGAGCTGTTCGACGTCGAGACCGAGACGATCCGGAAGGTCACGATCACCGAGCGCAACCTGCGGCAGTACCGCCGGATCTTCGCCGACTTCCTCGAGTCGGTCGCGCGCTATTGCAACACGTACGGCATCGGCAGCACGCGCTCGAGCACCGAGGTCCCCTTTGACGAGCTGCTGCTGCGGATGATGCGGACGGCGGGAGCGCTCGCATGAGCCTGGTCAACCCGAGCCGCGCTCTTGCTGGCGGGCCTGGCCTTGCCGATCATCGTCTTCTACATCCTCAAGATCCGCCTGCGCCGGATTCCGGTCTCGACGCTGCTCTTCTGGCAGCAGATCTTCGAGGAGAAGAAGCCGCGGTCGCTCTGGCAGCGGCTGCGGCACCTGCTGTCGCTGCTGTTGCAGCTGGCGTTCCTGGCGTTCCTGGTCTTCGCCCTGGCCGACCCGATCTTCCGCTGGCAGCAGGCGCGGGCGCGGCGGCTCGTGCTGGTGGTCGACAACTCGGCGAGCATGAATGCGCAGCGACGTCGCTGCCCAGCCGGCTCGAGGCGGCCAAGGCCGAGGGCCGGCGGTTGATCGAAGGCATGCGGCTGGGCGACGAGCTGGCGATCATCGCCGCCGGGGCCGCAGCCGCGGGTCGTCTGCGGGCCGACCGACCACGAGCGCACCCTGCGCGCCGCGCTCGATTCGATCACCCCGAGCGACGGACCGACCCGCGATCGACCGAGGCCGTCGCACTGGCCCGGCGGCTGCTCTCCGGCTCCGAGAAGATGCGCCGGGTCGTCGTGCTCTCCGACGGCGGCTTCGACGGCGCGGCCGAGCTCGCCCGCCAGGAGAACGTCGAGCTGATCACGATCGGCAAGAAGACCGGCAACGTCGGCATCACCCGGCTCCAGGCCCGCCGCAGCCTGCTCGACCCGATCGGCTACGAGATCCTGGTCGAGGTCTCGAACGCCTCGGACGAGCCCGCCTCGTTCCGGCTCGAGCTCGACCTGGATGACGACCCGATCGACGTCGTGCCGCTGACGCTTGCCGCCGGCGAGCGCTCGGTGCAGGTCTTCGAGAAGACCTCGGCCGACGGCGGCCGGCTGCGCGCCTCGATCGACCGCGCTGATTCCCTGCCCGCCGACAACACCGCCTGGGCGATCCTCCCCCGCCGCGCCCGCCAGAAAGTGACCCTGGTCACGCCGGGCAATCTCTTCCTCGAAAAGGTCTTCGAGGCGATCCCGCTGGTCGATCTCGAGGTCGTGAAGGTCGCCAAGGACGCGCCGCTGCCGGAGGCAGGCGCCGGCCGGCGGCCGAGCGCTGCCCGCGCAGACGGCGGTCGCCGATCGTGGTCTTTCATCGCAAGGTGCCCGACGTCGCTGCCGCCGGGCAACGTGCTGGTCATCGAGCCCGAGCGGTCGGGCGCGCTCTGGGAGCTGGGCGAGGCGATCCACAACCCGGTCGTCGCCAAGCAGGACAAAGACTCGCCGCTGATGCTGCACATCCGGCTCGACAACGTGCTGATGCCCGAGGCGCGGAAGCTGACGCTGCGCGGGCCCGCGCAGGTGCTGGCCGAGTCGGCCGCGGGCGACCCGCTCTACGCCGTGCTCGAGCGGTCGCCCGGGGCCGGGCGAGGGCAAGGTCGTCGTGCTCACCGTCGACCTCGACAAGAGCGACCTGCCGCTTGCAGACGGCCTTTCCGATCATGATGGCCAACCTGCTCAACTGGTTCGGCGGCACCAAGGGCGAGCTGCGCGAGGCGCTCTCCGCCGGGGCGGTCGCCGCAGGTCGAGCTGCCGCCGCGAGACCGGCACGCAGTCGATCACGCGTTCCTGCGTCGCTCCCGACGGCCGCGAGCAACCGCTCGTTCGCCGCCGAAGGCGCGTCCAAGGTCACGGTCGGCCCGCTCGACCAGTGCGGAGTCTGGAGCGTGGTCGAGCGCGCGCGGCGGCCAGCGGCGAGCCAGAACAGCGAAGCCGCCGGCAGCCGGTCGACGAAGCCGGGCGAGCACGCCGAGCAGCGCGGCAGCCAGGCGTGACGCTCGACCGAGCTGGCCTGCAACCTGGCCGATCGCCGCGAGAGCGACCTCCGGCCGGCCGAGGGCCTGCCCGATCGGCAGACCGAGCCTGGCCGCCGGCATCGGCGGTCCGGCCGATCTGGTATTATCTGCTGGCCTCGGCCTGGCTGCTGACCTGCTGGGAGTGGTTCCTCTACCAGCGGAGGTGGATCGACTGATGGGCACGCGCGCCGCTGCCATCGAGATCGGGCTCGAGCTGACCCGCCCCTGGTGGCTGCTGGCCTGGCTCGCGCTGCCGGTCCTGTTCTATTTCTTCTGCCGCAGCCTGGTCGATTTCGCCCGCTGGCAGCGGATCTGCTCGCTCTGGCTGCGCGGCCTGATCGTGGTCCTCCTGGTCCTGGCGCTCGCCGGGCTTGAGCCTGGTCCGGCCGACCCGCGAGCTGTTCGTCGTCTTCGCCGTCGACCGCAGCGAGAGCGTCGGCGAGAAGGGAATCAGGCCGTCGACGCGTTTCTGAGCCAGGCCTTCGCGCCGGCCGGCGGCAACCGGTTCGCCGTGCTGCCGTTCGCGTCCGAGCCCGGGAACGCTCGTGCCCGGCGCCGCTGGCGTGGGAGGCGATCAAGAAGCGCGCAGTCCGCGGGCGCCGCGAAGGACGCGCCGGCCGGCCGCGGCCGCGCCGTGCCCGCCGACGCAGGCGGGCTCGACCGCAAGGGGACCGACCTGGCCGCGGCGCTCGAGGTGGCCGCCGCGGCGGTCCCGCCGTTCTACGTCCCGCGGATCGTGCTCTGCTCCGACGGCAACGCCACCACCGGCGACGCGCTCAAGGCCGCCGCGGCGCTGCGCGGCAAGGTCGAGGTGCTGACCGTCCCGCTGCCGGGCCGCACCGAGCCCGAGGTGCAGCTCTCGGCCGTGAGTCGCCCCGGCCCAGGTCCTGCAGGGCGAGCCGTTCAACGTCGAGGTCGTGATCGACACCAACCACGACGACGACAAGGGCCGGGTCGAGGTCTATCGCGGCGACATCAAGGTCGCCGACCAGGCCGGTCAAGCTCAAGAAAGGCGAAAACCGGGTCGTCCTCAAGCAGACGATCGACGCGGGCGGGCTGACGCCGATCACCGCGCGGCTCAAGGGCTACCAGGATACGCTGCTCGACAACAACAGCGACTTCGCCCTGGTCTCGGCCGCCGGCAAGCCGCGGGTGCTCCTGGTCGAGAGCGACCCCGACCAGGCCAAGCACCTGACCTGGGCCCTCGAAGAGCAGAACATGCAGGTCGACGTCCGGCCCGCCGCGGGGCGCACCGGACAACCTGGCCGAGCTGCAGAACTACGACCTGTTCATCCTCTCGAACGTGCCGGCCACGGCGCTCAGCCTGCGGCAGATGGAGGTGGCCCGAACCTACGTGCAGGACCTGGGCGGCGGGCTGATGATGCTGGGCGGCGACCAGTCGTTCGGCCTGGGCGGCTATTACAAGACGACCCTCGAGGAGATCCTGCCGGTCCGCAGCGACTTCGAGAAGGAGAAGGAGAAGCCGAGCCTGGCGATGATGCTGGTGATCGACAAGTCGGGCTCGATGGGGGGCGAGAAGATCGAGATGGCCAAGGAGGCGGCCCGGGCGGCCGTCGAGCTCCTGGGCCCCAGCGACAAGGTCGGCGTGCTGGCCTTCGAGGGTGAGAACTTCTGGGTCAGCGAGATGCACCCGTGCACCGACAAGGGGTTCGTCCTGGACCGGATCGCCGGGCTCGAGGCCGGCGGCGGCACCGTGATGGCCCCGGCCATGGAGGAGGCCCACGAAACCCTGCGGTCCACGGTCGCCAAGCTCAAGCACGTGATCATCCTGACCGACGGCGTCTCGTCGCCCGGCGACTTCGAGGGGATCGCCCAGGCCATGGCCGCCGACCGGATCACCGTCTCGACGGTCGCGATGGGGGGCGACGCCGACCAGTCGCTGCTCGAGGAGATCGCCCGGCTGGGCAACGGCCGGTCCTACGTCGCCGACGACCCCGGCCAGGTGCCCCAGATCTTCGCCAAGGAGACGGTCACCGCCAGCAAGTCGGCGATCAACGAGCAGCCGTTTCCGCCGACGGTCGTCCGCCCGACCCAGGTCCTCTCCGAGATCCGGCTCGACGAGGCCCCGTTCCTGCTGGGCTACGTCGTCACCCGGCCCAAGCCGACCGCCGAGGTCATCCTGGCGACCGAGTCCGGCGACCCGCTCCTGGCCTGGTGGCGCTACGGCCTGGGCGATGACGCGTCGCCTTCACCTCCGACGCCAAGGCCCGCTGGGCGGCCGAATGGATCTGCGCTGGCCCCAGTTCGGCCAGTTCTGGGCCCAGGTCGTCCGCCATGCGCTCCGCAAGGCCGAGGCCAAGGGAACGTTCGTTCAGATCGAGCGGCAACGGGCGGAAGGCCGTGGTGTCGCTCGACGCGATCGAGCCGTCGGGCGAGTTTCTCAACCGGGTCGTCGACCGAGCTGACGCTGGTCGACCCGCAGCTCTCGACCAGGAAGGTCGAGATGGCCCAGGTCGCGCCGGGGCGTTACCAGGCCGAGTTCGACGTGACCCGGCCGGGCTCGTACCAGTTGATGTTCAGCCAGACCAAGGACACGCAGGTCCTGGGCAGGCAGACGCGCGGGCTGGCCGTCGGCTATCCCGACGAGCTGCGGCTGCGGCCGGTCAACACCGAGCTCTTGCGTTCGATCGCGGCCGCGGCGGGCGGGCGGTTCGAGCCAGGCCCGAGTCGGTCTTCGATCCCCCGGGCGACTGCGCCGCGGGCCGTGCCGCTCTGGCCCTACCTGGCGGCCGCGGCCGTGCTATTCTTTGTGCTGGACGTGGCCTTGCGCCGGATCGACCTGGCGTTTGATTATTTCAACAGCGGCGGCGGTTCTCGCTTTCCACGCGGGCGGCTTGATCGTACAATCGTCTGAGTTGATCCGATCCGGCTTCGTTGCAGTCCGACGCCGGAGCGTCGAATGTCCGGTCGGTCGCAAAAAGGGAGCAGGTGCCATGAGCGAGCGGATCCTGGAGAAGCTGGAGCCGGTGCGCCGGCGGCAACTGGGCCTGGAGATCGTCCGCTGTCAGTCGCGATCGGACTGCTGGCCGGCTCGCTCGTGGCCGTCGTCGCTGGGCATCTGCGCTGGCAGGGCGCCGGGAGCCTGGCCACGGCGTCTGGGCCGCGGCTGTCCTCGCTGGCCGGCCCGCTGCTCGGGGCGCTCATCGGGCTTGGTGCGCGGCCGGTCGATCCGTCTGGCGGCGGCGGCCGTCGATCGCTGCTACGAGCTCAAGGACCGGGCCGCCACCGCGGTCGACTTCATCCGCCGCGGGCAGCCGACGCCGCTGCACGTGCTCCAGGTGGCCGACGCCGAGCAGCACCTCGCCGGCATCGACCTGCGCCGGGTGGCGCCCTACCGCATTCCCAGCGGTCATGCCTTACGCCCTGGCGCGCGACGGCCCTGGCCCTGGGCCTCTTGCTCTGGCCGCAGCCGACCCGGGTTCAGGCCAAGCCGGCCGAGCCGCTCGAGGCGGTGCTGGCCGCCGCCGCTCGAGGCCGAGGAGAGCCTCGAAGACCTCAGGAAGCCGCCAAGAAGGAAAACGACCCCAAGCTCAAAGAGCTGGTGCAGAAGCTGACCGAAACGATCCAGGAGATGAAGCTGCCGGGCGTCGACACCAAGGAGGCCCTGGCCAAGCTCTCGGAGATGCAAGCGGCCATCACCGCCCAGCAGGCCCAGTTCAACGTCGGCCTGGTCGACGCCCAGATGCAGGCCCTGGGCGAGGCGATGGCGTCGACCCAGGCGCTCGAAGGGGCCGGCCAGGCGCTCCAGCAGGGCAAGTACGACAAGGCCGCCGAGCAGCTCGAGAAGGCCGAGCCCAAGTTCGACCGCAAGGAAGCCAAGACCCTGAAGGACAAGCTGGCCCAGGCCGCCAAGGCGATGGAAGAAGCCGGCCTGGCCGACTCTGAGCACCGCCACGACCGAGCTTTCCGAATCGATGGAAGACGAGGGCGCCGCCGCCGGCGCCTGCAAGAAGCTCGGCAACCTGGCCCGCAGCCAGGGCCGGCGCAAGAAGATCAACGACCTGCTCACGCTTCAGTGCCGGAATCTCGCCGAGTGCAAGGGCAACTGCCAGAAGAACAGCACCGCCAAGCTGCGGCTGCGCAAGAAGTCGGACAAGCCCAGCAGCAACTGGGGCATGGGCATCAGCGGCAACACCGACGGCGAGCTCGACCAAGCTCGACTCGGCCCGCCAGAGGGAGCAGGTCAAGGGCGAGATGGGCGAAGGCGCCTCCGAGACCGAAACCACCCACATGCCCGAAGGCCGCCAGGCCGCCGCGCGGGCCTACCGCGAGCAGTACCAGAAGTACCGCCGCATGACCGAGGCCGCCCTCGATTCCGAGCCGATCCCCCTGGGCCACCGCCAGACCATCCGCCGCTACTTCGAGCTGATCCGGCCCCAGGGTGACGAAGCCGACCGCAAGCGGACGCTCCCCGAACGCAGAACGCGTGAGGCCATGCCACCCGCCGCCGGGCGGCGAAACTGACTGGCCGTGCGTGTCGAAACGAACGACGGTGACGGTGCGCTCCGTGAATGGTCCGTCTCACATTGCCGCGTCGAGGATTGAAGGTAACGAGGATGTCAATGAACGCTGTGCCTGTATGGCTGGGTTACGTCTACGGGGGCCTGGCCCACTGCGAAGGGATGCTGCGCGTCGAGGGCGACGACCTCGTCCTGGAATACCAGACCAAGGAGTCCGTCATCGGTGGGGTCCTCAAGTCCGGTGTTCAAGAGGCCCGCATCCCGCGCGATCTGCTTTCGTCGGTCAAGATCCAGACGCGCTGGTTCGGCCAGAAGACAACGCTCCTGATCCAGACAGCCAGGCTGGAGCCCGTCGCCACAGTACCGGGCATGAGCCAGGGCCGGCTCGTCTTGGGCGTGGCGAAGACGGACGTGCCGGCCGCGGAAAAACTCGTCGCCGACCTCCGCCTGTTCGACCCGATCGCCGCCAAGCCCGCGCGGTTCGACACCGGCCTCGACTGATCAATCGCGGGATCAAAGCTTGGCTTGCGTGGCCGTCCGGGAATCACGCCGCCGTGGGATTGCCGGAAGATCCGCCGTCACCGCACTGCCGCGTTTGATCACTGCCCGAGCAACTCGAGCGTGCGTTTCACAAACGCCGACGATGCGTGCACGGCCTCGGCCGGCGACATCTTGAGCCGCTGGGCTTGCTCGAACTTTCGCAGGTGCTCGGCGTCGAGCTGGCCGGTTCGGACATAGAGTCCGTCGCACGCCAGCAACAGGCAGCGCAGGCCGAACTCGCGGTATCCCTTGGCGTAGACCAGGGCACGCACGCAGCAGAACATCGCCTCGTAGCTCAGGAACACGACGTCGGCCGGGTCGCCACGCCCGTGGTCTGGATATTGACCGCCGCGTCGAGCCGGTCTCCGGCCTTGGCGAGCAGCTCAACGATCCGGCTTGGCGCCTCCTTGTCCTCGAACAGGTAGGGGCTTTCCAGGCATTTCTGCAGCGTGTTGATGATGGCCATGGCCGTGGGCTCTCGATTTCGATTCCGTGCGTTTCCGATCAGTTTCCCCTGGTCGACCGGTGCAGGGGCCGTCATGCCGGGAGTCGGCGGGGTCCCGCGACCTCCGGCCTTGGTCTTGGCCGGGGCGCCCTTGCCGAAACCGCCGCCCCCCTTGCCCGGGGCACCCTTGCCGGCTCCGCCGCCTCCCCTGCCGAAACCGCCGCCCCCTTTGCCCGGGGCGCCCTTGCCGGCTCCACCGCCCCCCCTGCCAGCTCCACCGCCCCCCTTACCTTTAGGCGCCCCGGCTTTACCCTTGGCGGGAGGACCTTGCTGCGGCGCGCCCCCCTTGCCTTGATCGCGCATGAACTTGAGCTGTTCCGGGCTGTACTCCGTCATCGCTTTCTTCGCGGCGGGGTCCGGCGGCCGGGGATTGGCAGCCGACGAGAGCACCCCCCCTCGGGTACCTTGACCGGGTCGGTCAACATCGTCTGCGAGGCGGACTGCATTGTGCTCATGAGCGAGTCTGGCATGATGCCGAAGAGCAGGACGACGATCGTCCCCAGCACGATCGGCAATGCGATGGGCCGGCCCGCCGGAGCCAGCCGGTTTGCCCCCGGCTCGCGCAGAAACATCGCCTTCAAGACGCGAACGTAATAAAACGCCGATACGACCGAGTTGAACAGCCCGAGCGCAACCAGCCAGATCAAGCTCACGGGCTGGTAGTCCCGGCTCTGGTTGAGCGCCTCCATGAATACGTACAGCTTGCCGAAAAACCCCGCCAGCGGCGGAATGCCGATCAGCGAAAGCATCAGGATCAGGATGCAAGTCGCCAGGAGCGGATCCTGGTAGCCCAGACCGTTCAGGTCGTCGATGTCGTCGCTGTTCTTGTCGCGCACCAGCCAGGCGGCAACGGCAAAGGCGCCGACGTTGGCAAATGCATAGACAACCAGGTAGTACAGCACGGCGCCGGCGGCGGCCGAGCCGTTCATCGAGACGCTCACGGCCGCCACGCCGACGAGGATGTAGCCGGCGTGGGCGATCGATGAATAGGCCAGCATCCGCTTGAGGTTTCGCTGCGCCAGCGCCGCGAAGTTGCCGTAGGTCATCGTCACGGCCGCGATCACCGCGACGATCCCGATCCAGCCCGGTCCCACAACGTTGGTCGTGGGGCTCGACCAGGGCAGCACCGCGTGCAGGAAGACCTTCATGAGTGCCACGAAGCTCGCGAGCTTCGATCCGGTCGCGATCCAGGCGGTCACCGGGGCCGGCGCCCCTTCATAGGCGTCAGGGGCCCATTGATGGAACGGAACTGCCGCGACCTTGAATCCGAAGCCCACCAGCATCAGCAGGACGGCCATCGCGCCGGCGACATTACCGGAGAGGCCGGACGGTCTCGATCCTTCCAGGAGCGCCCGGGTGGCCTCGATCTGTGTCGTGCCCGTCATCCCGTAAAGCAGGCTCAGTCCGAAGAGAAACAGGGCCGATGACACCGACCCGTACACGAAATATTTGAGGCCCCCCTCTGCCGAGCGGCGTCTCGACCTTTCCATCGCCGTGCTCAAATACAGGCAGATTGTCATCATCTCCAGCGTGAGGAACAGCGTGACGAACTCTTCCGCCGCGGTCAGAAGCATCATGCCCACGGTCGCCCAGAACAGGAGCGCGAAGTACTCGCCCCAGTCGTCGGTGAACGACGAGCTCATCGACAGGCCGACCACCAGCCCGAGCAGGATCACAAACAGGATGTTGAAGGCGCCGCTTTGAAGGTCGCCCGCGAGGGTGTTGAAAAACACCATCGGGTCGGTGTCCAGGAAGTACGACGCGGCCTGGGGACTCAGCCACCAGCGCTCGACCTGGGGATCGGCTCGCACAAAAAGGGGCGCCAGGCACACGACCGCGGCGGCAAACAGCGCGATCCCGATGCCGACGAGCGACAGCCCGCCGATTCGCCGTCGCCGCGCCTCAGGGCTGGACCCGCGACCGAAACACACATCCACCAGCAGCACGATCAGCCCCCAGACCGTCAAGACGATCTCCGGGGCCAGGTAAAAGACGTCGCGGAAGTTCAGCGGCGGAACGGGGGGCGAAGGCATCGCGGCTCCAGAAGCTAGTGTGGTGTCCGGTGGTGGGCTTCGCGCGGGTCTTTCCTGCTCTGGCGATCGGCCGCTTTCCGTTGACTCCTGAAGGAGAGCAAGCCGCCGGTGGCTAGCCCTCCAGGCTGTCGTAACGGTCCACGTCGGCCGAGTTCCAGCGGCGATAGCACAGCAAGATCAATCCAATGCCGACGGCGACTTCGGAGGCCGCCACGGTCAGAACCATGATCGCCAGGATGATGCCGCCAATGGGCCCGGATTCCGGGCCGCTCGGGCCCATATCTCCAGAACGCAACCAGGTTCACGTTGGCCGCATTCAGCATGATCTCGATCGCCATGAGCACCGCGATCGCATTGCGCCGGATGAGAACGCCGGCCAGGCCGATCGTGAACGAGGCTGCCGCGAAGTACAGAAACCAGGTCAGCGGGATGTCCTCACCCATGGCATCGGCTCTTTTCGGCTCTAGCGAGTTTGGTCAAATTCCAGTCAGCGAGCAGAAAGCGTCTCGATTCCAATCGTCCTGGGGCAGCGGGCCGGAAAAGGTCAGTGCGCAGTCGGCGTGCTTCCCGCCCCCACGGTCGCCGGCGTCGCGAGCGTCGCCGCAGCGAGCCCATCCACCGATCTGGCTCCAGCCTGTTCTCCGGCCGCGCGCCGCGCACCGCGGGCGGACGGGGTCTCGCCGTCTTCGCGGTGAGCGATCGCGATCGCCCCCACGAGGGCGGCGGTCAGGAGCAGTCCGGCCACTTCAAAGGCGATCACGTAGCGAGTCATCAGCTCTTCGCCGACGACCTTGGCCATGTTGTTGACCGCGCGGGTGCGCGGCGAGCCGTCTTCTCCCTTGACCGGGTCGAGCTTCGGACGTGCCTCGGTGGCCGCCCAGGAATACTGCGTGCCCAGCCCCTTCTGCGAACCGATCCCATACGCCAGCACGAGGAAAACGGCAGTCCCGGCGACGAGCCCCGGCAGCTTCCATCCGGATGGGTTGCTGGCCGGGTCGTCTCCCTGGATGTTGCGCGTCAGCATGATGCCGAACATCAAGAGGATCGCGACGGCTCCGATATAGACCAGCACCTGAAGCGCGGCCAGAAACTCGGCTTCCAGGAGCACGAACATGCAGGCGACCGTGAAGAAAAACGCGATGAGATAGAGAGCCGCCCGGACGAGGTTTCGCGCCAGGATCGTCGCCAGGGCCGTGGCCAGCCCGATCGCTGCGATCAGCAGAAACAAAGCCTGGAACACGTCTGCGACTCCGAGGGTGTGACGTTGCGTTCTGAGTCTCGAAAGCCGGAATCCCACGATTCTTGGCGAGAGTCGGGCACGATACGGTCGCGGCGGGCAGCTCCGACGGCCTAGGGCCGTGACCATTGCGGCCGGCGCGGGCCGACCGTGGGCCACTCCGATCCCAGCGGAAGGCCGGCCGAGGCTCGGCGATTGATCAAGAGCACGATCCACAGGGCCAGCAGCACGAGCGGGCCGGTCACGATCGTGCCTACGAACCAGTTGCGCAAGGTCAGCAGATCGGGCCGGATCACGATCTCATACCACACGCCCGCGATGAACACGTTGACGATCGAGAGCGGGATCAGGAACTTCCACGCAAAGTTCATGAGCCGGTCCACCCGCATGCGCGGCAGCGTGGCCCGGATCCAGAACATCAGGAAAATGAAAAACAGCACCTTCGCCATGAACACCGGAATCAGGATCAAGTCGACCACGACGATCGAGAAGATGGCGTCGCTCTGGATGCTCATGGGAAATTCGACGAACGGGATCGGCGATCCACCCCCCAGAAACAAGACCGTCGCGAGGCAGCTCACGGCGAAGACGCTCAGATACTCGGCCAGAAAGAACAGACCAAACCTCATGCCCGAGTACTCGGTGTGATACCCGGCGATGATCTCCGACTCGGCTTCCGGCAGGTCGAACGGCGTCCGGTTGACCTCGGCGATGCTCGAGATCAAGAGGATCGCGAACGCAAGCAGGCCGGGAGGCGAGGCGATGAACCAGCCGAAATCGACCTGGCGGTCGAAGATCGTGACCAGGCTCAGGCTACCTGCCCACAGCACGATCGGGACCATGGAGAGCACCTGCGGAACCTCGTAAGACACGAGCTGCGCGACCGACCTCATCGACCCGAGCAGCGAGTACTTGTTGCGGCTGGACCAGCCGGCGAGAAAAATGCCGAGCGGGCTGATGCTGGAGACCGCGACCAGGTAGACCAGTCCCGACGGGAGGTTGACGGGCGCCATGTTGACGGCAAACGGGATGACAGCCATCACCAGAAACGCCGAAACGATGATCAGCACCGGCGCGGCCAGGTGAACCCACCGATCGGCGTCGCGCGGAACCAGGTCTTCCTTGGTAATAAGCTTGATCGCGTCGGCGATCGGCTGCAACAGCCCCAGCGGGCCGACCCGATTTGGCCCGATCCGATCCTGAAACCGGGCGGCCACCTTGCGCTCCAGCCAGACCATATAGGCCACGATGCCCGGGAACACTAGAAAGAAGCCGACCAGCAGCCAGAGCACCCACCGAATCCACGTGCCGGTTGAGAGCGTGACAAACGGCTCCTGTGCAAAGATCATCGAATTCATGTGCTCGCTCACGATGTTCACCGCTGGCCATCCCCCCAGGTTTCCGCCGCGGCCGAAACTCCGGCCCGGCTGTGGCATTCCGGCGGCACTCTCCGCCGCCCGTGGCGCGACGACTCACTCACCGGGCATGACGAAGACCGGTCGGCGCCGGCACCGGCTGGGTCACACCCATCGCAACACCCCCTTGGCCCACGCGTACACAAGGCCGATCGAGAGAATCACCAGGAAAATGACCATCTCGACGAGCGCGAAGGCACCCAGCTTGGCGTAGCTGACCGCCCAGGGGAACAGGAATACCGTCTCGATGTCGAACACCACAAACATGATGGCGAAGATGTAATACTGGATCCGGAACCGCACCCACGTCTCGCCGTAGGTCTTGACGCCGCACTCGTACGCGTCTCCTTTGGCGAGCGTCCGCTTGCGCGGGGCGATCAAGCCCTCGATCAGAAGCGGCGCGAGCGCGAAAATGACCGCCACGATCAGGAGCAACCCCACGAAGATATAGTTGTAAATGACCATGCGAGATTCGTGAGCTCCCGGGTTGTGTGGAAAAAGACTGCGGGAAGAGTGCGTTCTGTCTGGATCGATTGCCTGGTGCAAACGGCGACGATCGTTAACAGCGAAACCGCGGCCATCGATTCAGGCGACCCGGTTCTCGATCGTCTGTATCTTGGTCTCGCCGTCCACGGCGATTTCTGTCAGTTCACCGTCATCGCGCAAGAGCTCCAGGGTCTTCTGCCGGCAATACGAAGCTTTTCCCCCCATCTCGATGCCGCCGACCGGTCGCACGCTTTCGCTCACCACGATCCCCTCAACCTGCGCCTGCCACCGCCGATGGCCCACGCGCACCATCTGTGTGACGCGAATCCGCGTTCCCGGGGGAAACTCGGGCTCAGGAGGGGGCGGGATCATGCGTGCGAACTTTCGGCTGAGATTCTGGGAGCGATCATCTTAATAGCGGTTGGCTGCCGGTTGCAAGTTTCCCGCGGGCGAAAGCCGCCCGCACCAAGGGGCGGGCATGACCGCTGCGCCCGCCTGCGGATTTTGCCAGTGGCCAGAGGGCCAGCACGACGACCGGCGGCGCCCTTTTCCCATGGGCCTGCCATCATGCGGTGACCGGTTTCGCAGCCGGCTTGGCCGCCGCGGCCGCCGGCTTGGCGGCCAGGGCTTTTTGCAGCCGCTGGTCCTTCTTCTTCGCCACCTTGTTCCGCTCGGCGACCTCGTCGGCGCTGTTCCACGCCTCGGGGTGCGTCTTGGCATAGAACTCACTTGAAACCAGCAGATCTTGCATGTTGAAGACATGCGTCTGATGCCGCTCGTAATTCGAGAGCTCGAAGTTCTGGTCCATCTTGATGGCGTCGAACGGGCAGTACTCTGAGCAGAGTCCGCAATTCATGCACACGTCCATGTCGATGTAAAAGTCCTCCGGGAGCGGGACAACGGTTCCCTTGGGGCTCTTGGCCTGGGCCATCCAGATGCACTGGGGGGGGCACACCTTCGCGCAGATATTGCACGACGTGCAGCGGACGTTGCCGTCTTCCGTGTCGTAGATGAGAATCGGCAGCACGCGAAATCGCTCGTAAACCGGCAGCCGCTCGTCGGGATATTCGACGGTGAAGAGGCCGGAGGTGTTGAAGTCCTGAGTGATCGTCGGCTCCTTGCCGCGCCCGGGGCCCCAGAACAGGTCGACGAGCATGCTACCGCCGCCGCGCCGCTTCAGCCCTTGACCGGAGCGGAAGTCGCGCAAGAACGTCAGCAAGAAGCGCCTCATTGTGATCAGGTGGCCCCTGACGACGCCGATACCGATCTTCATCTCGTTCTTCCCTTCGTTCCGAATCGTTTGCCGCAGCCCATCGAGGCGCCCTCTTCGGGCATCATCATCTCAGAATCCGCGTCCAGCAACCGTGCCGGTTCAGGTCGGAAAGCGGGCGAGCCCGGAGCCGTCTCCTGGCGCAATCTAGCGGTCGACCTCGCCCAGCACGATGTCGAGGCTTCCCAGGATACCCACCACGTCGGCGATCGTATGGCCCAGGCACATGGCCTCGAGCGCGGTCAGGTTGATGAAGCTCGGACTTCGTACGTGATAGCGGTAGGCCGATGACGAGCCGTCCGCATACACGTAGTAGCCGAGCTCACCCTTGGGGTTTTCCACGCGCGAGTACGCCTCGCCGGCGGGGACCTTGATCTGGTAGGTCTTTTTACCCGGAATGATCGGTCCGGTCGGGATGTCGCGCACCGCCTGCTTCAAGATCCGCGCGCTCTCGCGCATTTCCTGGAGGCGCACATAGTACCGGTCGTAAAGATCGCCGTTGCGGCCGGTGATCACGCTGAACTCGAATCGGTCGTAGATGCCGTAAGGGGCCGCCCGGCGAATGTCGTAGGCGACGTCCGAGGCACGCAGTACCGGGCCGGCGGTCGAAAAATTGATGGCCTGGGCCCGCGTGAGGACTCCGACCCCCTTGCAGCGGTCCAGCACGATCTCGTTTTCGGACAGATAACGATCGAGCTCGTCGATCTTCTTGTCGATGCGCTCGTTGACGATCCCGCGGCAGCGCTCGATCCACCCCGGGGGCAGGTCGAAGGCAACACCGCCGAACCGGAAGTAGTTGCACATCATCCGGCTGCCGGCGGCCCACTCGAACAGGTCGAGGATCAGCTCGCGCTCCTCGATCGCGTACAGGGCCGGCGTGAAGAACGCGCCCAGGTCGTTCAGCAGGAAGCCGATCGACCACATGTGGCTGGCGATGCGGGTCAGCTCGGCCATGATCACCCGGATGTACTCGGCCCGCTCCGGCGGCTTGGCGTCGTCCCCCATCAACTGCTCGACCGCCAGGGCATACCCGAAGTTATTGCCCATGCTTGTGAGGTAGTCGAGCCGGTCGGTGAACGGGAAATTCATGAGAAAGGTGTTTCGCTCGCCGATTTTCTCATGATTGCGGTGCATGTAGCCCATCACGGGCTTGAGCCCGACGATCGTCTCGCCGTCGACGCGCAGATTGAGGCGGAACACGCCGTGCGTGCTGGGGTGCTGCGGCCCCATGCTGACGACGAACTGGTCGGTGTCCAGTTCGGTGATGTCGACGCCGCCCGGCACGAGGGTCTTGCCCTTGGGGTCTGAGCTGCTGGATAAGCTGGCCCAGTCCGTGTAGTCCCGCGGCACCTTCATGTTGGTTCCGTGGGGGTTGAGCTCCTCGGCGCGGAAGTGCTGGCCGAGACCCTCGTCGACGCGGCTCGCGAATACCTTGGTCGGCCCCTCGTAATAAGGCTCGAGAAAGTCTTTGCGCAGCGGATAGTAGGCAAAGCCTTCCCACATGAGGATCCGCTGCAGATCGGGGTGCCCTTCAAAGCGCACGCCCATCATGTCGTAAACCTCGCGCTCCTGGAAATCCGCCCCGCGGTACACCTGATAGAGCGACGGAACTTCCCCCTTACCCTCGGCCTCGGCGGTGCGGACGCGCAGCTCGATCAGGCTTCCCGGCTTCTCGGTGCTGTCGAGCTGATAGTTGACCTCGATGCAGTCTTCGAAATGGACGCTTTGAAGGCTCGCCAGGTAGTCGTACTTGATCGGGTTCAGGTCGCGGAGGTAGAGTGCGGCAGCGACGAGCTTTTCGGGTGCAACCAGCAGTGCCGCCTGTACGATCGAGACGGTCGCCGGCCCGAGCTCGGCGTTCATCCGGTCGGCCAGCTCCTGGAGCTTGGCGGCCCCGAGCCAGACGATGCTCGGCCGTGCCTCGGCCCGCTTGGTCTTCTTGGTCGGCTTGGCGGCGGGTGCGGGCTTGGCTTCCGATGGCGGTGAGCCCGCCGGCTGCGCGGTCGACCCGCCCGCCGCTTTGGCGCGGATCAGGTCGATCTTGCTGGGCGCCTTCGGTGCGGCGTCGGCTGCGGGAGCCGTTTCGGCTTCGGCCGCTTCGGGCTCCGGCTGTGGTGCCAGGATTTTTGCCGGCTTCTCGAGCTTGGCTTCACGCGCTTCCACCAATCCTTGCGCGGTGCGCTCCGCCGCGATTTCGACCGTGCGCAGGTCGATCAAGTCTGGCCCGAGCACAGGCACAGGGATGTCGCGCTCGACTTCGTTGCCATACCACGGCGCGAACCCGTGCTTGTTCAACAGCGGAATCTCGAGCCGCTCGCCGTCAATCTTCTTTTGCAGCACGATCAGCCCGTTCAGGAGAGCCTGGGGCGTGGGCGGGCAGCCCGGGATATAGACGTCGACCGGGATATACTTGTCGACCCCCGAAACGACGTTGTACCCTTCCTTGAACGGTCCGCCGCCGGTGGCGCAGGCACCCATGGCGATCACATACTTGGGCTCGGGCATCTGGTCGTAAAGCCGCGCGATCATCGGCATCATCGTCTTGGTGACGGTGCCCGAGACGATCATCAAATCGGCCTGGCGCGGCGAGCCGCGAAAGACTTCTGCGCCGAAGCGGGCGATGTCAAACCGGCTCGAGGCCGTGCAGATCATTTCGATCGCGCAGCACGCCAGCCCGAATCCCAAGGGCCACAGCGCCGATCGCCGGCCCCAGTTGTAGACCGTGTCGATCACGCCCAGCAGCTGGTCCCACTTGGTGACGAGGACATATTGTTCCAGCTCTTTCTGGAGCACGGGGTCGATCACAGTGCTCCACTCGGGCCGCGTGATGGTCGCGTTCGTCATGGTGTATCGTTTGCGTCTCTAAAATGACCGGCGCCCGACGGTTCACCCGGGCTCGAGCTGCCCAGCCGCCGTGTGGCTTTCGGAGTGGCCCCCCGGCGCCCTGGCCGGAGACTAGCGATCATCCGCACGTCCAGGATGATCTCAGCTCGTTAAACTTTGCGGCTTATCCTAAACCGTGATCGACGGTTTCGCCAGTGGGGACCCATCGGTGGCGCGCCGACTCGGGCCGGCGGAGAATCTCGCGGCCGCCGCGACCGGGTAACTGCTAAAGACACCGCGGCCGGTCACCCTATTCGGGCGTGCCGCTTCCGCCTGCGCGGGTCCGACGCTCGGGTTGCGTCGCGCCCCCTTCCCGCGCCGCTGTCTCATCGCCCATAATGGCCTTCATATGGAACGTCCGATCCTTCAGATGTCTGTGGCCAAGATGCTCGGCCTGGTGGCGTGCATCGCGCTCAATTTCTGGTTGTTTCGGGTCGGGATCTTCTGGGGCATCCTCGGCCTGAACGTGACCAAGCACGTCGCGATCGCCTATCTTTGTGAGGTCGTGGGCGTCGATCGCCGCCGCGCCTCCGAGCATGCAGCCGGTTTTCGGGCGCGGCGCCGCGTCCCCACGTCCCCACGTCATGACGGCACGCGCGCCGGCGGGGCACGCCATGCGCGATCGTGCGCGCTCGTTGCCCCCGAACTCGAGTGGGCGCCGCGTGCGGTCCACGTTAAGATGCCTGGCCCATTTGATCAGGAGGCGTCTATGGACCGCAGTCGAGCAGGGAAGCTCTTGCTGGTTGAGGACGAGCATGTCCTTCGTGGACTGATTGCCCGGTTCCTGCGCGGCGAGGGCTTCGAGGTCGTTGAAGCCGGCGACGGCGCACAGGGCGTTTCACTCTACTCGCTCATGAGACCATTCGACGTCGTCTTGCTCGACCTGAACTTGCCGCTCGTGCCGGGCGTTGATGTTTGCCGGCATATCAAAAGTCTGGACCCCTCGCAGCCGGTCATCATCTGCAGCGCGGCCATACTCGACGATCACTTCGACGCACTGCGCGCGATGGGGGTCGAACAGTTTCTCACCAAACCCTACCATCCGATGGAGCTCGTGAAACGCATCGCGGCCGAGTCGTCCGCGCCACGGTCCGTGGAATCGATCCATCCTGCCTCCGAGGTGCGCGGTCCGCACTGGCGCCGGGACCAGCTCGAAAGAGGACCTGGCTCCTCACATCCACTGGCCAAGTCGCCTTTCATCGATTAAGATGACCGCCTGTCGTGCTCTCTTTCGGGTTCTCTGTCTGCGCCGAGAGAGCGGCACCGGGAACCGTTGGTTTGGCACAGTACCGCGCGCGAAGGATGCTTTCATGGCTGGAAAACCTCTCAATCGACTCGACTTAAGACGGCAAAGGGAAGCCGCGGAACCGCTCGATCCCATGGAGGATGAGGCCGACGAGGTGGCGGAGGACGTCGAGGAAGAGGACGTAGTCGCCGAGAAGAAACCGAAGAAGAAGCCGAAAGCGCCTGCCAAGTCGAAAGCGAAATCCTCTCGGGCCGCCAAGCCGGCGGCGCGGATGCGGATTGTCTGGGTCGTATTGAACGACGCGTTCAAGCCGGTGGCCACGTTTGACTACACGCAAAGAGCTGCCGCCGATGCCAAGGCGGCGGAAATGACTGCCAAGGGAAAAGGGACGCATTTCGTCCAGCGGACCAAAGAGGCGATGCCCGAGGACGCGCCCGGCATCGGCGCGGCGATCCCCAGAACGGTCACGCCCGCTCCCAAGGCGCCTCGTGGCAAGGCGGCCGCAGCTGCCGCGGTTGCCCCGGTCCACGAAGAAGAAGAAGTGGAAGAGGACGAGGACGACGAAATTGAAGTCCAGGACGACGCCGACGACGAGGATGAGTGAGAGCCTCAATCGCCCCCTTCCGACCTGACCGTGGCCAGGGCGCCCCGATCCCGCTGGCGACCGAAGAATAGCGGCTTGAGAGAGAATCGGCTTGCCGACGCCGGTGGGGTGTAATCGGCCCGGGCTCGATACAGCGCTACGGGCCCGCCGCCCCGCGCGGCAGCAGGTCGCCGCCCTCGGATTGGCGTGCCGCTGCGAGGTCGTCGCCCGCAACTTCTTCGACGAGGTGCCGCGCGGGGCGTACGCCTACTTGCTCTGCCACGTGCTCGTCGACTGGGACGAGGGCTCTCTCCTCCGCACGCGATGCAGCGGTTGATGGGGTGGGATCGCTGGAACGAGGCGTCTGTGAGCGCCGTGACGCCTCCGGGCTCACGCCCGGCGTGCATTTCCCCGAAGTAGGCCGTCTTTCCGCCGTGGTCGGCCTGGGCCTGCGCAGGCGCGGTGAACGGCGTGTTTCCGTATTCTCGAGACGATACGCGGCATCGAGCCGGCCTCTGCGCAAACGGGCGGTGAAACCCGTTGCGATTCAGCCTCCCGGCCGCACCGCCGATCCTCGGAGGGTCACTTGCATCGTTCGGCGAGTCGTATGTTGTTGGCAGCAAAGGTAATGGGCGCAGACTGATTCGAACAGTCGACCTCACCCTTATCAGGGGTGCGCTCTAGCCAACTGAGCTATGCTCCCGGCCTCACGATTTTCGACCTAAGCCTCTGTGAGGTAACGTGTCACTGCATCGTAGGCCAGAATGCAAAACACGACAAATCCTCATGGGACGCTATCCTAGCAGGCCCGCAAACGGGATGCAAGCGGTCAAACGTAGGGCGTCCAGAGGCGTCTCCACGAGCAAGACGCCCCCGTTGGGTCGATGTGGCGCTTGGCTGGCGCAGACGGCACGAGCCGGAGCGATGAGTGCAGGTCCGGATGGCTCGGCTCGCCTGTCGGTAGCGGACGGGCCGAAGGTCGCCGCGTCGACTTCCTCGCAACGGTGAGGGCGAACTTTTGCGAGCGCTTTCCCGCCGCATCGCCAGGAACGCAGCTATATTTCAGAGATTTGCCATTTGCTGTAATATGGCTGTCTTGCGACGAGCTGTATTGCGTCGTCCTGAAGTACAGAGAATGAACCGGAATTCCGATGAGAGCCGGACGCTTTATCCAGCAGCTAGCAGGTTATACGGCCTTTATCCCGGCACCGCTACCCCCGGAGCCGCCGCTCAATCACGACCGCGAGATGATAGGCCTGCTTTCGCAAGCGGATTTCGCACTGGGAAGGCTAGACGGTGTTGCGTCTGTCTTGCCTAACCCGGAGCTGTTCATCGCGATGTTCGTCAGACAGGAGGCCGTCCTCAGCTCGCAGATCGAGGGAACGCAAAGCACCCTGGAAGACGTGCTGCAATTCCAGGTGAATGCTAAAGGCGCCGGCCTGCCGAAGTCACATCCAGGCAGCACTCGACTCCGTTGAGGCACGCATCGGTCTAGCGATTCAATCCCCGGTACCGCATCGCCGCGGTCGGACAATCCGCACGCTCCCAGACAGCATGCGCCCACCCGAGTCAACATCCGTCAAGTTCCGGAGTGCGGCGCCTGCGTCAATCGCTGTCGCGCGAGCTGCCGTTTCGAATTCGGCCGGCGCGAGTCTTTGGCGCTGCCGTTGGTGGGGTCGTCGGTTTCGCGTCCGTGCAGACGCGCGATGGATTGGGCCCAATCGTGGAGCGCCGTCCGGAGCTCCGGTGGTTTGACGACTTCGACCTGGTCTCCAAAGCCGAGGAACCAGAAGATGATCTCCTCGAGCGTCGCCGACGGGAGGAACAGGTCGAGCTCGCCGCGCGCCCCGACGCACTGCCTCTGGTTGCGACTCCGAGGGATGTCGCGGACGGCCGTGGCGACTTGAGGGCTGAACCGGAGCTGCACCTCGCGGCCGGCACCGGGACGAAGAGGCGCTGGAATTCACCAGGAATCGTTCCAGACGAAAGCGCGGTGGAATCGTATATGGCTCGTCGGTCAGTTCCAGTCGCTCGATCCGCGGAATCTCGAAAACCCGGACCTTGCGATCGCTTGACGAATGGCCGACGAGCGACCAGCCGCTCGCGGTTCGAGCCATGCGATAAAGGCTCAGCGTCGTCACAGCGGACTGGCTCTTCTGGTCATCCTCATAGTGCCACAAGCGCAGCCGCTTTCCCTCCCACAGGGCGAGCAAGATTGTCTTGTAGATCCCCTGCCGTTCCGGCGGCGAAGTGAGGATCGAGGCATCCTCGGGGATCAGCTCGCTGCACCGAGTCATCCGGTTGCGGATCTCAGGCGGTAGGGCCTGAATCACCTTGGCTGAAGCGCTCTGCGCCGGCAGCAGCGATCCCAGCGGGTCGGGACGCTGCCGAGACGGGTGACGATGAGCAGGGCCAGGGCCTCTTGAGCGTCGAGCTGAATCGGCTGCAGCAGGCATTTGCGTTCGAGCTGGTAGCCTTGCCGATCGGGTCGATACAAAACGGTGAGTCCGGCGGCCTCTAGGATCGTCAGATCCCTGTAGATGGTGCGCCGGCTGACCTCGCACGCTTCGGCCAGCCTCGCGCGTTGGGGTACCGCTCTGACTGAAGGATCATGAGCAGTTGCAACAACCGCGCAAGCGGGAGGTTCAGCGACGGGGAATGGGCCTCGCAATCAAACGCGGCCTGATCGTGACCGTTTGAACCGAAATGGGCGGGCTGCATGTCCTGACTCGTCACCCGGGACCAGACGCTCCATCCTCCGCGAGCGCTCTTCTCCTGACTCTACGACATCGCGCATCGCGTTGAGAACTCGCCCAACACCTTCGTCCTCGTTTGATGCAATATTTCGGGCACTCGCCCGCTCGAAATGTGGCGGCGCTACGGCCTGTTGACAGACACCGCCAATGTCGTTATCGTCACATACGTACATGAATGGAGGGGCAGATAGCTCAGTTGGTAGAGCACAGGACTGAAAATCCTGGTGTCGTGAGTTCAATTCTCACTCTGCCCATTAGACGTAAACGACTGATGAGAACAAGACTTAGGACGACAGCCAGGAATCGACAGAATAGCACGTGTGCTCCGGGGAAAAGTGGTAGAAGGTGGTAGAACCGCCGGTCACCGGAAACCGGAGCCGCAGACCATGCCACGCAAGAGCACGATTCCCGCCTATCGTCTCCATGCTGCCAGTGGTCAGGCCCGAGTCATCATCGACGGCAAGCACATCTACTTGGGCCGCTACGGCTCCGAGGAGTCGAAGGCCGAATACGAGCAGATCGTCCGCAAGCTTCTGACGCGACCGCGCCGCGACCGAGATGAAGGCGCGCGTCGAGATCTCGACCGACCTGCGCATCGTCGAGCTCGTCGCGCGCTTACCTGAAGTTCGCTCGCGGGTACTACGTCAAGCACGGGGCTCCCACGCCCGAGTACACGCACATCTACTCCGCGTTGACGCCCGTCCGGGAGCAGTACGGCGAAGACCTGGTGACCACGTTCGGCCCGCTCAAGGTCAAGGCGATCCGGGAGCAGTGGATCAAGGCCGGCATGGTCCGCGGCCAGATCAACAAGCGGGTCGGGCGAATCCGCCGCATGGTCGCGTGGGGAGTCGAGGAAGAGTGGTTCCCGCCGACCATCCTGCACGCCTTGAAGGCGATCAAGGGACTGAAGAGGGGACGGACCGAGGCCAAGGAAGGCAAGAAGGTTCTCCCGGTCCCCGAGGCGTTCGTCGATGCGGTTCGACCCCACGTCTCCCGCCAAGTCTGGGCGATGATCGAGCTGCAGCGCTGCAGCGGCATGCGCCCGACCGAGGTCTGCGTGATGCGGACGATCGACATCAACATGACCGGCCGAATCTGGGAATACCGCCGATCGAAAACAAGATGGAGCATCACGACCGGGAACGAATCGTCCAGCTTGGGCCCAAAGCCCAGCAGATTCTCGCGGAGTGGCTCAAGCCCGACGTCGAGGCGTTCCTCTTCTCTCCCAGGGAAGCGATGGAGGAATACTGGGCGGATCAGCGGTCGAAGCGCAAGACCCCCGTCCAGCCCTCGCAGAAGAGCCGCAAGAAGCCGCGGCCGAAGCGCACGCCCGGCGATCGTTACACCTATCGAAGCTACTCCCGGGCGATCCGCAAGGCATGCGTCGAGGCCAAGCGTTCCGCACTGGGCGCCGAACCAACTGCGCCACCTGGTCGGCACCAAGGTCCGGAAGGAAATGGGGCTCGAGGCGGCCAGGCCGTTCTAGGCCATGCTCGAGCCGACGTCACGCAGATTTACGCCGAGCGCGACGCTGAGCTGGCTCGCGCGGCAATGGAACGAGATGGGCTGATCGTTTACAATCGAGTGCACGGGACGGCGGGAGTAATAGACCGCTGAAGGCCGTGCGAGTGCAAAGTGAAGACGGCACCCATCCGCATGCTGCCAGGCCGTCCCTTATGGAAGGATAGTAAAGGAGAGAGGATCATGTCGAGGCGAGAGAGTTTTTTTGGGGGGGGGGGGGGGGGGGGGGGGGGGGGCCAGTAAGAATTACCGCGAGAGGGTCGATAAGAAGCCGAACCGTCACAGGCTCAGAATATCCCCAAATGGTTTATCGTAGAGCGCCGTACCGGGGGTAGACGAGAGTATGTGGAGTCCCTCGATGGTGTCAAGGCCATTTATGACGATGAGGATGAAGACGACGAACCGATATCGATGAGGGGGAAAACAGGTAAAGAGATCGAGGGAAGGCACGTAAAGAAAAAGAGTATGTCGCTCCCCTCCAAGGGCCGAGATCGAACGATATATAGAGGGGTGGGGGGGGGGGGGGGGGGGGGGGGGGGGGGGGGGGGGGGGGGGGGGGGGGGGGGGGGGGGGGGGGGGGGGGGGGGGGGGGGGGGGGGGGGGGGGGGGGGGGGGGGGGGGGGGGGGGGGGGGGGGGGGGGGGGGGGGGGGGGGGGGGGGGGGGGGGGGGGGGGGGGGGCTGACCGAAAACGATTGGAAGAATCTCCGCGCTCTCCACACGCTCGGCGAGACAGTCTGAGCGAATACCGCACAACTCGCGAGCGCATTGCCGCAGTGGCAGGGAACGGCAATCACGACAGTCGTCAGCACCGCCAATCGTTTGCTCGACATGAGACAGCTTAAACTTGTTGAGTACGAGACGAATCGCGTCGGTACCTGGATTAGGCAGAGAAGGGAATCGCGCCGATAGCCGACAATAAACGGCAATAACCGATACCGGTAGTATGGACCGTTTTTCCTGCCTGAAAAATCTATTGGTCTCCTGTACCCGTTCCGATTATCCCCGAACGGAGACAGCGAGATGACCGCTCCCCTGCATATCCTCGATGAACATCGCATCACACTCGATGAGGCAAGAGAACCGCTAGGGACGACCGGGTAAGCCGGCCGATTACTCGACCGTCTTTCGTGCGGTAACGCCCGGGACTCTCGTGAACGGCGTGCGCGTCCACTGCTCGAGGCTTTGAAGAGCGGCGGACGGTGGATCACGAGCAAGGAAGCTGTTTCGCGGTACCTGGCGAAGCTGACGAAGCCGCGCTAGGCCGTTCGCAACAGGCCACGCTGCGCGGCGTCGAGCAAGCAACGAAACGAAGAAATCAGCCTGCGCGGCTCGCGAATGCGAGTGCTTGCGATGGCGTGAGCACTGCGACATAAAGACGGCCTCGCCGGCGTGATTTGAGCTCACCGGAACGGCCGTCAATGGAGTCTACAGGATGATACGGACCAGATCAGAATCAGGTCAAGCCAACCGCGCAGCCAATAAGCGTCGAAGGGCTGCGAGACGAGCGCTCGCAATCTGGCATTGTGTCCACGCCATCGGGGTTCGACGACGCAATAGCGTGGCTGGTGCATGGACATGGGCGACGAGGGAATCGGGACGCGAGGAGATCGCGGTCTCAGAGGCCTCGCGGCGCCTCGTCAGGATTCGCGGCGGCAAGGTCCATCGCGATGATAACCAGGTCGTGCTACGGCTGGCGGGGAGGAGTTCGAGGATGAGCCGTCCTACCCGCGATCAAGGCTGGCTGCCGAGCATTCGGCGATCCACCGTTCGCGGTGGCGGGGTGCCGTGGGGCCGAACAACGTGATGGGAACCAGGCGACCTTTGCTATCGACACTGTGCAGGCTGCTCCCTCGCCGAGTTCGGCTCCACGGGCACTGTTAGAGATTACTCATTTGCCGGTACCGGCTCAATGTCCAGCATGCAGGGCGAAGCGGAACAGCTTGGAAAACACCGCGGCGACGTCCGAAGTTACAGATGCTCGTGCGGGCAGGAGTTCGACACTCTTACGCCAACCGGCCGCGGGCCGGCGAGCGCAGCGAAGATCGCGCCGTTGCTTCTCGCGTGCCCACGACGCGGCGGGGCAGAAAGCCTTGTTATCCCGCCGAATGCCACGGCCGAGGATAGGGCCGCGCGGCGGAAAGCAGCGGGCCGATTGTCCCTCTTGTGGTGAGTGGCGATGGCTGCCGAATCCCCCACTATGTCGAGGGGGTGGAGCGTGAAGATAACGCTCGACGCGGTGGCAAGCGCGCTTGAAGGCAAAGGGTTATCACCCGCAGAAGAACGGTCGAGGCTACTGGTCGTCATGTCCAGGCCACGATCGCCGGAAGAAAGTTACCCAGCCTGCACATCGCGGAGGAGAACGGAGAGGTCGAATTCGAGTGCAGGTCTGGATGCCAGCGCGATGTGTACCGCATCGAGCTCGGTCTGATCGAGAGCGACCCTGGTCGACCAACAACGGCCAGACGAGTGGCGCGAACGGCCAACAGAGCGGCAACCACCAAAGCAGGAGCCAGAGCTGGGAAGAGAGGGCGAAAGCCGAGCTCGAGAAGGAAATCGAGCGCCACTTGAAGGATACAAGCCTAGAACGTTCGGCGAGATCGTCCAGGCGAGATCGGCGAGTCTAATTCACCTCTGGCTGAACTGGCTCATCATAGGCAACTTGAGCATTGATCTACACCAAGCCGAAGCATAGGTAAGACGAGGATCTACATCCGGCGATCAAAACGCTGTGGTTCGCCGAGCCGTGGCCAGATGGCGCCAGCAACCAGTGGCCAGGCGGGAACAAAAACGCTCATTCTGCCCTACGATCGGAACCACCAAGAGATCGAGGCCGAGATGAAGCGGATGGGAATCCCCGATGAGGCCGCGGTATGTCCGCACGATCCTCGAGACGCGACCGGCGTGAGCCTGCTGAGCATCACCGATCCGCTGATGCTAGCGATCCTCGAGAAGATCCTCGCTGAGGACAAGGCGATCAAGCTCGTTGTGGTCGACACGCTCACCTACGCTAGCGAGAAGAGCCTATCCAAGCCGGAGGACATGAAGGCGATCCTGGATAGCATCATTAAGCTCGGCGATCAGGCATGGCGGTCGCTGTCCTGGTGCTCATCCACGAGAACAAGGAAGGTGAGGCACTGGGACGGCGGATCTGCGAGCGGGCACGGGTACTCATCAAGCTCGAGCGGTACAGCGAGAGCGACCCGACCCGGCTGCGGCTGTACGTCAAGGAATCGAACTTCAAGGAACGGCCGGCGCTGACCGTCATCCACACGGATGCGGGTATCGAATTCGAGAAGGACCAAGGGAAGACCGGCGGGATCAGCGGATCGATGGGACGCGTGCGCACGTTGGCTGTTCGATTATCTCTGCGCGAAGCATGGGACAAGGGGCTGAGGTCGACTACGGAACGCTGATCAACGCCGCGGGGGAAGCCGAATATGCTGGCGATCTCGATGAGGATGGACGCAGAGATGGACGAATCCGAAAGCTTGCTGGATCGAGCGATCAAGGCAATCAACGATGACGCGGAATCGCTCGCAGAGTTTCATCTGTTTCAGATTAGACGGCGACGCCGAGAACGGACCAGGAAGGCCGGTTGTCTATTACTCGCTGGCTCCAGAAGACGCTTCCGAGCGTCAGTCATGTGTGCCTGCATATGCGCACGCGAGGGCATTCAAAAGAAACAGTGTAACATTATTATTATTAGTACTTTATATTGTTTCATTATACAGCTTATGAAACATTTCTATCTTGCCTATGTGTCCGTTGTTAAGTTTCACAAGATATGTCGTGAAACAATTCAAGTCCTTGCGGGAACTGGTGTTTCACTGTTTCGCCAAAATGCCATCGCGTGCGCCCTGCACAGCGCTTGAGGAAAGGTCTCGGGATGATTAGCGAAAGCTTGGATCACAACCTCTTGGTGCGGGAGGTCGAGCGCGAACGAAGGGGCTGGTGTTCTTCCACGTCGGCATCCAGGACCCGAAAGAGCATGAGGTGTCGAGGGCGGAGGTCGGTCTCGTCGTCGGCGATCGCGCTCACGTGGGAGCGGTCTTCGAGAACGTCGTCGCATGGGCGCTTGGTGTCGAGACCGCTAAGGCCTTGATCGCGGATCTACAGCGTGAGGTCGACCGTATCGAGGCAGCCCTGGGGCCAGAACAGGAAGGGGGCGATTAATGCTTACCCGTAACGCAAGCGAGTGTTCGTGTACAAGACCGTGGCCACGTCGGTGCCGTTGACTGGGAAGGACCTGACCGCCCTGGGCCGGGAAGGATGGGAGCTGGTGAGCGTGGAACGGACTGGCGACGACGAGCTCACGTCAACGTTCAGACGGGCGGGGCGACCGAGGGTCGAGAACAGAGCAAGGTAAGGTAATCCATCGGCGGAGACGCATGCAATGATCATTATATGTCCTATGCTACCCATTCCACCCCGGCATTGCCTATTGCCCCAGGCTAGGAGACCGCTGGCAACGGCGTGCAAACATTTACATGCACTTTTTGCCTAGTGACAACAGATTCCTTTCGCCCGCACGTTGAATTCAGCCAAAGAAACCGCACCAGAAAGGGGTAAAAACGTGGCACAAAAGAGGACCGAAAATCAGCACAATCCACAACTCTGTGCCCGGTCAGGTGAAGCTTGATCGATCGCCGATGGAGCCCACGACCAAACTCGGTCTTTCGGCCCGACGCTATTTCCGGTGCTTGGTCAAGGCAATCTCCGCCCGTGGAATGCTCGGTCGCGTGGATGCCGGTCACGTGACATTTGTGTGCCACGCTTACAGCCGAGCTCGAAGCGGATCCAGGACCACGGCGACCTGGGAACCGACATCAAGGCGGTCAGCATCTCGTGAGTCAGATCCGCGGCTTGAAACGCGAGATGTCTCTCGCGACGCTGCCGAGCCGAAACGTCGTTCGTGGAAATCCCGGGCATGAGCAATCCGGCGACGGGTACTCCAAGTGGCGAGACGTACTGGCCTGAAAGGGGCTGAACCGTGCCTCATGAACAGTTTCGCGGGTGGATCGATCCTGAGTGGCCGCGAGCAGATCCGCACCCCCGACAGTGCGGACCTGCAAGACAACAAGCCCCTCTGGCGTCAGGTCTGGAATCGTTTCCTCGCCGAGCTGCTACCCGAGTGGATCGCTGAGCGTCCCGGTACCAGGCCGAGGCCCTGGTGGCTGTTTAGCTGCCCTCCGGGATGCGAGCCTGCGCGACGACGAGACCTGCCCGGAGTTCCTGCACCGAATCGGCGAGATCGACGACGAAGAATTGCGGCTCATGTGGACAGAAAACCCTGGCCGTCCTGAAGCACAACGCCATCCCCCACGAACTGCCCGCGGCGTGGGAGCGCCGGTCCGATCAGTTTCACTGCGACGACGATGTCCCCTACACCGGCGTGCACAAGTTTGCGATCACGCATCCGATCGATGGCCTGACCGACGAAGAGGCGCGGCTCGTGGCCGAACTGGGGCCGCAAGTCCTCGCGGCGACCGATGACTGGGAGTACGAATCCGACGACGACGACACCCCTTGACATGAAAGGATCTAACGCATGACGAAAGACAAGCCGATTAGACAATCCCGATGAACCTCGCCCCGCCCCGGTGGTGCTGCTGATGGCGCCAGCTCTGCTGTGCGTCACGATCGGAGACCCGATGGGAGTCTATCGTCGGCGACCGGATTCTCGCCGCGGGAATCGACTCGACGAGCTGCCCGCCGAGCTGGCCGAAAAGCTTGTTCTCGAAGGGACGCGCCAGCGCGTCTACAAAACGTCGGTATGTTTCCTGACGAATTCCCTGCGCGGCGACACGGTTTACGACCGAGGGACTGTGGCTGGAATCGACCCGGAGGTGCGCGTCCCTCTTGATCGGGCTCGGTCACGCGATCCAGATCACGCCCTGTGCTACCATCGATCCCGCGCATCTGCCCGGCGATCCGATGAATCCGAAACACCCTGAGGCCGGGGCACCCCTGGTGGCCGTGCGTGTAGTCAGCGGTGGGAACCATCTTGCCGGTACTTGCCATCTTCCGGCGGTCGGCACTGAAATCCAAATCCCCGAACCTGAGGCAGTGCGGCTGGCCGCCGCGGGGGGCGTGGCAATCGTCAAGCCGGATGCGCTCTCTAAAGCCGGTCGACGCTATGCCGAGCTGTGGCCGAACAACGTTGTGTTGATGGGTGCGCCAAACGTCCTATACGGGGTCAGCTAAGCATGAATCTCTCACCGATTAAAACCGTAAACGCCAAGCCGAAACCCACGGCTGCGCCGCGTTAGATTTCGAGCGACCCGTCGCGGATTTCTGCACGGCACGACACACTACGATCCCGGAGAAATCGGGGTTATGGACGCCGAGTCGTTCTTGCGCTTCGCGGCGCTCAACTTGGTCGAGGCTGTTCACGACGGCGGGGCGATGCTGTCCAAGCCGGTCGAGGCGACACCTCCGCCCGCGCCGGTCCTGGGTGAAGGGCCGAGGGTCAAGCTTTTCCAGTAACGCGCGGCCGTGTTGAAGGTTTCACGCACTGTGCCGTGCTTGGTGCTGGAAAATCCGCGGAGTTCGGCGAAGAGCTCGAGCTCACCAGCAAAATTGCGGCTGAGTGCCTACTCTGTTGGGAGCGTGGTCTTGGTCGAGGGACAGACCCTCGCACCGGAGTGGCAACAGTACCTCGAAAAACTGTACGTGAAGCGGCGGCAAAGGCGCAAAGGCTCCGGTCGCGATGCTATGACGCCACAACGCCGCGGCGACCTGTGATACGCGTGTTTCAGTCATCCGAATCAGAAAGAGAATAACGATCATGGCTCAAGCTCTACTGGTGGTGGTCCCGGCATGGCACCGGGCGATGGCGTCGACACACAAACCGTCGGCATTCCTGGGCTTACATACCGCCCCTCCGGCGTCAGCGTCAGGCCGGCTGCCCAGCGACCGGCGCCGACTGGTGTAGAGAAGCAAAGGAAACCCATTCCTTGACGCGACCGCAAATCCCAACGGATGTGCAGGTCAAGGCCCCGGAGTCGTCCCCGAATGTCGCGGGCAGCGACGTCGAAGGCAACATCGCGGAAGGCGGATCGGATGTTGCGTCCGAATTGAATCTGAGGCCGTCCAAGGCAATCTCCCCGAAACCCACGAAACCTGGAATGCTACCCGGCGGCGGCTGCGCGGGGCCGAACGTGAGCCCTAGCAGGGGCGGCTTTCCCGATGCGGCGGCCGGTCCCTGCACAGGCCGTCAACCTGTCAGTGGAACGATCAGCCAGACCCTCGCGAAGCCCCGGACTCCGGTCCGGTTTTAACCGACTTGTTTCGCTGCGCCCGAGGGGTGCCCGATCCCCCGCGCCTCTCGCCGCGGCTCTTTCGATTGGAGGTAAAGATCATGCCTTGGGTCCAGGAAACAGTCCTTGTCTATCACACCGACAAGACCGCTGAAAGCCGACGCGGCGCAAAGGCGGCTCCGGTCTGCGAAAGCTTTGTAAGAACGCAAAGGCGTTCCATGTGGTCGGTTCACCTGGGTACCGGACAACCCTTTGCACGAAGTGTTTCTGTACTGCGCCCCACGCCAGCGGAAAGAGCGATGCGTAATCGCTGTCTGTACTCGCTGAGAGAGAAAATGCGCCAAGCCCGTCAAAGACTCGGAACTAACCACACACGATCGAAAGGTATCAACAGATCATGAGTACTACAAATGTCAATTTCGTGGTTCAGAACAATCAGACGGCGCCGGACGGGTCCGTGGTCGAGTCGACGCCTTACGTCCAAGCGTTCGACCACCAAAAAGGGACCCTGCTTTCTGGCCGCAATCCTGGAGGCGTGGCCTATCAAACGGCGGCCGGCGTTGGCTCGAACAACATCGTCATGATCGACGACGTCATGACGCGGCTAGACAAGCTCGGTTACGGGAAAAACGGCGCCGTGCTGCTGGTCACAAACGGGGCGGCGCCGTGCACGTTGTCGCTTGACTGCTACGGCGAACGTCGTCACCAACGCGATATCGTCCAGCGCTGGCCGGCGACACGTCGTTTGCACTGTGGAATGAAATCGTGTTTCTGAACCTAGCCGATGCACGACATCACGATTCAGCCGGCGAGCTCGAACGGCGCGAATCTTCTCGGAATGGCGAATGGAACACCCCTCACTGTGCGGGCCGGTTCGCCAGTCGTTTTCCAGTCCGTGGCCGGCGAGACGATCAACTCTTCTCACACAAATATTCTCATCACTCCGTCGAACGGCGGGACCATTTGTATCGCGATCGGAGGCGCTTAAATGGCCAAAACACTTGCAACGCAAGGCGGACCTGAGCCGTATGCTACGGCCGGTTCAGACCTATTCATCCCGATCGGCAAATCCAGCAGCGATCCAGGCGACCGGCGGCCAGTCGCGCCTGATTCGGGACTCCACGGAGTGGACGGGCCGAGGCCGATGCCGCCAAGTCCTTACCGAATCCCGCCCGTCCCCGCGGGTCAACCGCTGAGCTCTGGCTATGACGGAGGCTTTCCGCGATGAATTTGAGTTGCTTCCGGTGCGGCGAACCTGCTTTCGCGACCCTCAACATCGAGGCGGTGATCGGGACGACTCCGCTTAAGGTCGGCGGGGGAGCGGCCGACACGGGAATCTGTGCGCCGTGCATGCTCGGGCTCGCCGAGTGGTGGGCGACCGGGGGCGAGTAGGCGGACGTTATGAACGGATTGGCGATCGGCGATGAGATGGGAGCTAACCAGGGGGGGCGAGCGGCTCACGTTCTGGTCGATAGTCAGAAATCGGCATTTTATGTCAAGAACGACGCCTAAAAAGACGGAAACGCGCCAAGGTGGTTGTGTTCATCGCGTTCTTTTTGGCTTCGGCAGGTGAGATGATGGATTGCGCGAGGACTGACGGATCAGAGACTCCGGCATTCTGGGACAAGGGGTGCGCGAGGGTTCACACGGATTAGCGGAAGATGGTATTTCCGCATAACCGACCCAGGCGAAATCCTCGAAATCGACGCTGTTGTGATCGACGCGGACGAATGGAGTCATCGCCCGGAGTCAAAGGATCCAACGTGGAGGCCGCGAGCTTACGGCTCATTGGTCCTTGCGGTTAAGGTTCTCTGTTGATGGCTCCGCCTCAGTCTGTGGAAGCTTCGTTTCAATGTCGCCGAGCGGCGTTACTCCCGGGACCCGATGCCGTGGTTGCGTTTCTTGCTCGTCGAGCAGCTTCTTTATGCGGTCGCCGAGCCAATTGCCAAAGGCCACTGGCTTCCACGGTCGGGTGGTTGCTGTCACCACCTTATCAGACACATAGCCACTTGCGGCCGCACCCGCCATCGTGTTTACGACCGGATTTCCGATGGCGTGTTCGATCGCTAAGCCAATCGCGGCTCCGGCGCGCTGCCCAGAGGAACCCCGAATAGCGCAAGCAGCTTCTTTAGTCTCCCTTTGATTCCTGTCTCCTTTCCGATCTCGTCGTGATACGCGATGATGGCATCCCGATCCCGTTCGGACTCCGACTGCAACCAATCCCGAAACCTCTTAGTTTTCGGCCTCCATTCAAGTATGTGCTCTAGCTTAACGGATCCTTGATTTACCAGTGCTCGAACGTCCGGGAACTGAACCTCCGCCTTCAGGTGCTGAAGGTTATTCTCCAGCTTTATTGCTCGGGCCTGTTCATAAAGCTTGTCACCTACCAGCGCGCTTATCGGTTCCGCGAGAAAAAGGTCTGCGTCAATCTTTCGCGCGGATGCAATGGTTCGATTGCATGTGGCCTCTGCCAAGAGCGCGATGCTCCAATCGAACGGAAGCTCGGGGCCGCAGTGGGCTTTAATCGTATCGAAGTTTACGTTTAAGTCTATTATTCTGAATGGTCCAGATCGTCCGACGTCGATTAACTTGGTTCCGATTACCGGACCGAGGTTAACTTCAATTTCAGGCGGACGACCAAGCCCGCGCATTTTCCACAATTTGTCGACAAAGGATTGAATGATGATCGCACATCTGCGTGGCTCATCGGCATCGATGCGTGCGTCATCCAGTCCTTCGACAAAATCCTCGGCGTCACATACTGTGAAGCGATCGCGAGCAGAGAACGGAAATTAGACAGCAAATAATGGTCCTTAATGTGCGAAGCCAATGCGTCTGAACGTGTATAATTTAATGCAAAACTCGACTGATTATTTTGAGCGTCCAGAGTGAGCATTTTAGTTACACCGGCGGTCACGTGTTCGCCTGATCTACTTTTAAAGTTAGTTAAAATGTAATTATATCCGGAAAATGTAATCGTTCGATCCTGCATCATAGCGAGCAAATCCGGAAGTCGACCCTGTTGGTCGAACCAGGTTACGAAGTCGCCAAGTTGACTCCCTTCGGTCATCTCAATTACGACTTGTTCGTAGTACAGTAGGCATTCCGCAAGCAGGCCGATGTCGATGGTTTTACCGCTGTCTCTTAGCTCAGGAGACGAGTAAGTCCATGCTTGAATCGGCAAGAATACCGTTGTATGGGATGACATGCTTTGCTCCAGCGATCGCCGAACGCCGTTGGTCGGAACCGCTTCATCGTCGGCGCCTGACTAAGTCACGCAACTGCCGCGCAAACAAAAACGCTTACACGGCCTCTCGCGCCGGTGGGCACTTGATGGTTACGAGAAAGGCCGGTGACAAATGAATCTCACGTCTCGCCCTAAGCGGCTTGTAGGCGTTTTGGCCGTTCTAGTGGCTCTTCATTCCGCGACGCCGGTGTGGGCATGGGGCCGGCTTGGACATCGCGTCACTTCCCGCATCGCCGAGCGACACCTGAGTTCCAAGGCGAGAGAGGCGGTCAGGTGCTGCTCGAGCCTGGGGAGTCACTGGCCGATGCTTCGCTCTGGGCGGACGAGAACCGCGGCCGATTGCCCAAGACCGCGCCCTGGCACTATGTGGACGTCCCGCTCGACGAGCCCGATACGACGCGAAGTTCTAGCGGCGACGCCGCAACGAAGGGATGCGTGGTCGACAAGATCAACGAATTCCGGCTCGTCGGTGAAGGACAAGAGCGAAGACGGTCGAGGATCGCCGTTTCGCCCTGCGGTTTCTGATCCATTGCATCGAGGACATGCACCAGCCATGCCACGTCGGCGACAACAACGACAAGGGAGGGAATCAGACTCAGGTGCGATTCTTCGACCGCGGGACGAACATGCATCGGCTTTGGGATACCGACATGATCGAGCGGGCCGGCGACACGGAGGATTTTTGGCTGGCGGATCTCGCCGAGCTGGACACCGCCAGAGAACCGCGCAGGAGGCGATGAAGGGAACGGTCGAGGATTGGGCGACCGAGAGCCTGCTGGCCGCGCGGCAAGCCTACCACGTGCCCGAGACGGGCAGGCGGCTCAAATCAGGCCAGAAGCTAGGTGATGCCTACGTGGAGGCGAACATGCCAGCGGTGCGGCGGCGGCTTTACAGGGGGGAGTGAGACTGGCGATGGTACTCAATGAGGTTTTCGCTGAGTGATCGCGACCGCAACGGAGCTGTGCCAATCTGATCGAATGAGATATTGCTTTCTGTCAATCAGTACGTACCCTGAAAGCATGAAACGAAGATCATTTTCCGAGCAAATCAGGGATGCCGTCCGCCGTTCGGGGCGAAACAACAACGACCTTTCCAACGCGATGAATACCGTGCCAACCGTGCTTCATCGCTTCATGAAGAACGGGAGGGGGAGTGACAACGACTGTGCTGGATCGCTTGGCGGAAGTTCTTGACCTGCACGTGGTGGTTGGATCGAAACGCAAGGGCGGTGGTAAAGTAACTGCAAACTTGCGACAGGCTGGTTAGACTCTACGTCGAGGCGAATACGCCAGTGGTGCGGCAACGGCTTTTCCAGGGCGGGATTCGGCTGGCGATGGTGCTCAATGACGCTTTTGCTGGAGGTGACACGTGTGGTGGTACTTGGGACTGTTCGGCCTTATCGTATGGATCGTGCTGGCCCTCGTGATCCGCGTACTTCTGGAGCATCGCACTTGTAAGAGGCCGTCCCGCCAAGCGATGGAAGCAGTTGTGTGATTTGATTCTAGCGGTCAGTGTTCCAGCTGCGGTGGTTCTGGCGGTTGGTATTACTCAACGCGGTTGCGTCAATTCGGAAGATGGGGCTCGCCACGAAGCGCTTGTCGCCGCGGACGAATTCGCTCGAATGGATGACAGGGCGGCAAATTTCGAGATTATGGAAGGTCTTCTCAGGGCATTCGACGAGTCTCGTCTCACTCCAGGGGATCGTGCTTCACTCGAGGAAACTATTAGGCGGTTGACGGAGGAAGCGGCGATTGCGAAGCGAAAGGCCGAGCAGTTAAAAGCCGTAGTCGACAAGTACAAGGAGATTCATCCCGACGACAAGGATTCACTCGACAGTACAGAAGACATTGCTCGTAAAGCGTGGTTCGCTTACAACCCTCCGAAAGAGATGAAAAAGAGGAGAGAAAGTCGATGTGTCTCTGACGCTGTCCCCTAACGAATCCATTGACGAGTTGTTATCGGAGCAAGTCGCGGCGGTTGGAAGAGGACACCCTTCCGGCATTACCGGTAGGCTGGACATTGGGAGGAAGGTAACCGCGCAATTGAAGGGTGATAAATCCCTTTCCGTGACGGCGGTCTCCGGAGAAGAATCGATGCCGCAGGTGGTCAAGACCCGTGGATCATATGAATGGGATTGGCAAGTGAAAGCCGACGAAGTCGGGAAATCAACGCTTTATCTGAGCGTCTATACCGAAGTGCTGCTCAACGGAATACACGCAAAGGATCTCGAGAAGACCTATCGACGAGATGTAGTGATACGCGAGGACTACTCTAAGCTGACAGGCGAGCTGATCACCCACAACCTCGTTGAAATTGTGAAGTTCGCTGGCCCATACGTGTTGGTCTTCGGCACGATGTATCTATCGCGACGGGAACTAAGGCGTCGGTTCTCTTCGCTGGTCAGTTGGAGTAGAACGTTCTGGAGCAAGCGTAAGACGGAAAAGACGGACGGATTTCGCCTAGTCCCGGAGCAGGAGTCGGAAACGCCGGCAACGGATGACGGTGCCTCGCCAGAGTCGGCTGCTCCACCGGGACCGCCAGGGCCAACAAATGCTCGGGAGCCCACACGGGAGTGACCGTCTGGGGCTTTCGCCGCTATCTTTGAATAGACTCGTCCGGCCGCGGGTTCTCGGGAACGACCGTCCCAGCGCGCCGCTTCATTCCGACAGGTCGGCACGCGACGCGTGGTCGATCACGTCTTGACGGCGGGATCGTGTACCGATATACAGTATAGGCATGGACCGCCCGCGACTGACGACCAAACAAGCCGAAGCCGTCCGGGACCGAATCCGGCCGATGGTCTACTTTCTCTACCGATGCCGCCGCAGGCTGGACGTGCGGGGGTTCGACAAGAAGGGCGCGATCTATCAAGTCATCGACAACGCGTATTGCGCGATGCACGACCTGCACATGAAGCTTCACTATGAATCCTGCGGCCCGGTGGTCGGCAGGGCGCCAGAAGAGCAGCCAGAGGTCAGGAATCCCACGGATCAGGCTCAATCGCCACCGAACCATTCAGGCGCTTGATCCCGACTCCCCAGCGGCGCGACGTGTGGCCACTAGGGAGCGGGTCGGCGATGATCTCGTCGATATGGTAACGACCGCGCCTGCTCGCGCGGATCGCGGGTTCGATCGCGTCGACCTGGGCGACGTCGATAACCGGCTCATGGCCGTTGCGGCTGATACGGTACACGTGACTCTCGCGATCCAATAGTGGCCTGGCAGCAAACGCCACGCGGTGGCATTAGCCCTCGACTGGTGGAGGGAACGGCCGCTTGAGCGGATTATCGAACGCAGAGCTTGTGTTCGCCGTGCTCTGAGCAATGCCGGGAGCTGTCGCAGAGAGTTCTTTTGCGCTGCTCGAGTTGAGGAACTGCAATAAACGTGATTGTCCGTGAGCTTGACTCACGCGGGACGTGAAGACACGAAAAACGTCAGTGATCTCTTGGGCGATTTGCACAAAAGCCCAGTCTTTTGCCTGCTGATGTATTGACAATCTTTTGTAAGTCAGATGTGCGATCTGTTTGCCAACCTTAGTCCATACATCGCGGAGAACAGGTTTAAGCGCGGGCCGTGTCGTCGGCCAATCGCTCACAAAGTGTTCCGCAGCCACGTCATCGTCTTGCGGTGAATCGTAGAAGAATTCCAGCAAAGCCCTGGCGTGAAGTGCGAAGGATTCAATAAATGCGTACTTGGCCACGGGTTGGTTCGCGGCCCCGGGAATCTCATTCGCCGTCCCCACCAACATCTTCATCTCGTACAGCAAGTGCTCAGTAGCTTCCACCAAGTCTTGTGCGGGCCGCGGGGCCGTTGACATTTCGAGTCTCCAGTCTGACGCGTATCACAGACGGTCCGAAGCCACCCTCACGATTTGATTCGGCCCATGCCGGCGCCGATCCGAGAGGAGCAAGGGCACATTAAAGCGCAGCTTCTACCACCTACCAGCAATCTGCGTAGCTTTCCCCACCGAACTCCTGACGCCCTATCACCGCACGTGGCACTTGTGGGGTTTCGAGCGTTCAAGAATCGGCGTACCTCGATTACCACTTATCACCTCCGTTCTACCACTTATCCCTGCAAAATGTCGCATAGAATGCGGCAACTTGCAATCCCCGCAATTCTCGATTATCCTAAGCTGTTGTTGGCTTTACGTCACATCAATAGGAGCACACTTGTAGACTGAAAATCCTGGTGTCGTGAGTTCAATTCTCACTCTGCCCATGCGACGTAAAGACTTGCCGATCGCAGAGTTAGCGAACCTGCCCGACACGGGACAGAGCGGCCAAAAGAACCCAAGAAAGCCGGTAGTTTACCGGATTGGGAGATTTGACCGTGCATCCCCGTACACTGAAAACTCCGTCGTATCGTCTCCACAAACCGACGGGCCGAGCTGTTGTCACCCTGGACGGCAGAGATCTGTATCTCGGCCGATTTCGCTCTCCGGAGAGCCGGGCCGAATACGATCGCACCATCGTTGAGTGGCTCTCCAACGGCCGACGCCTCCCGGCCCCGACATCGGGAGCCGGGTCGGATCTCACGACGAACGAGTTAGCCTTGGCCTACCTCGCGTTCGCCGATTCGTACGACGTCAAACACGGGAAGCCGACAACGGAGACGGCTTGCATCCGAGTGTCGATCCGGCCTCTCCGTCAACTCTACGGCGACACGCCAGCGAAAGCGTTCGGGCCTCTCCAACTCAAAGCCGTTCGCCAGGCCATGATTGACTCCGGCCTCTGTCGCAACGAAGTGAACAAGCGGACGGGCCGGATCGTGCGGATTATCAAATGGGCCGTCGGGGAGGGAATGGTTCCTCCCTCTCTTCATCACGGCCTCCCGAACCGAAGTGCGGAGGCCGAAAGAGTGTACGTTAATAATGGGATCGAAAACGATCAACCGCCGGCGATACTTCTACAAGAGCGAGCGCGACGAAGGCCGAGTCAAAACCACGTCGGAGTTGGAACGACAGAGCCTGGCGACGCAAAAATCAACAATGACATTTACGACCTCAACCTTTTGTCAGGGATGGACGCCAATACCGTGCGCGGTGAAAACCATCCCGCCCAGCACACGGTCAATTCGTCCCACGCTTACCTTTTGCCCGAGCCGTCTGCGTAGACGTTCTCAAGCTTTGCCGCGATCGGCCCGGGCATCAGGAAACTCGCCCATTTCCTGGGCAAATCCGGAAGCCCATGCGGTTTTACCTTTTCATCACCAACTCGCAGATACACGCCACCCATCGGGCCGAAATGACAGTCGCTTACCTTGCCCTCGCGCACCGTCTCGCAAAACGCTGTTAGTCCACTGGTCTCGACAATGTAATGCCTCGCGCCCCACGTCACCGGGACGTAGCTCTGGGAGCCGAATGGAAACCTCGTGTGATAGTCGTGATGCTTCTCCGGCAAGAATTTGAATTCCTCGTTGTCAATTCCAGCGTAACCGTATTCAGGCCGGTCACGCTCCCAGTCGCGAGTGAAGAAAGCGAATCTCCCGTCTGCCAGAATTCGCAATCTCGCGCCGCGCACGCTGTTCAGCTCGCGATAGTCGCCCGCCCACTCGGTGAGAGAATCCGCGTGCGAATCGCCCCGATGAATCTCGACCCTGATCAGTGGCGGCGTTGGGGCATCGAGATTGCCGATTTCGCCGATGTACAAAGTCAGCGGAATCGCCAAGTGCCGATAGCCCGGCGCTGATATCTCCAGCCAGCGGTCGCCGTAACACACGTGGCGCGTATTCTCATAATGCCACCCCTTGGGGGCGTGCATTGTAAATGAGCAAGCCTCACAAAGAGCCTGAATCGAAGACGATCCGAGTAGAGACCGGGGAAAAAGTGGCCCTCAGCACGGAAGCGGTTTGGGCCCGGAACGAGGCTCGATACCTCGCCCACGAGGAACGTATGACTGAAGTGAGCAGCCCCATCGGCCTGGGTTTTTCCGAACGACGGTCGAACCAACTCATCGAGGTGCGGGTAAATCACCTCGACAAGCGCGCCGGCGATTGGATTTCTGGAGTCGGCGTCGACAACTTGAACCGTCAACTCGAGATTGCGTTCGCAATTAGGCACCGGCGATGCAGCGAGAGTCATCGAGGCGAAGATCCCCGCGGCGGCAAGACCGGCGGCCGCGTTCCCCATCGATTTACGCGCCACGGAACGAAGCGAAAGCACGGTCCCGCCTCCTTTCGGAGCCTCGACGGCGAGTCGTTGAGCGCGATCAGTGAAACAGTGGAAGAGATGCGTCGTGGAGCTGGTGCAAGTAAAACATCGAAAAGACGAACTAACGAATGGCGTTGCTTTTGCAGCCCGAGTTGCTGCCCGCGTTCCCATCGGCGGGCGACTGAGTTGTTGGGTCGACGGTAGATTGTCGCGAAGTCGCAGAATCGATCGGAGCGGCTTCGGTTTTAACGGACCGGGCCCGGCAGTGCGGTCCGAGAAAACTGCCGATCACCGTTTGAAGCGGCTGAGAAAGAGTGCGTTCTGAACCCGCGTCAACGGACCGGCAACCGACCGAGAACGCGACCGCCAAGCCGGCGATTGTGAGACGACCAACATTCCGCAATCGCCGCAAAGCCAACGTCATTCACTCTCTCCACGTCGGCGCTTTGCGATGCAGAAGTCCGCGGCTTTGGTGCCGAAGGATATCGGGCGGTCCGTCAACCCACGCAGCACGATACGTATTGAGTTGATCGGCTCTACGAATTGCGGGTATTGAGCGTTTTTCCGATTGTAGCGGCGCGATTTTGGACAAACTCCGGCTCCCGGCCGAGAGTGTTAGAAAGCTCGAGTGTAGGAGACGGCCTCCCCGCCATCGGTCCGGGAGACCCGTTCATCAAGGGGCCGATTCCGTATGCCTGGATTGCGTCGGCCTCTCGGCTCCCCGGGGCCGGTCTCCGGGTCGCGATGGCCTTCCGATTCCTCTGTTGCCGATTCCGACCGGAGAACCGTTGGGGCCTGGACGCCGTCGCCAACGGTTTGCAAACCTCCGTCGATTCGGCTCGAAGGGGCCTCCATGAGGCCGAGCTGGCCGGGTTGCTGTGGGTCTCCCGGGAGCCGGGTTGCAAGCTGGTGGTGTCTGTCTTGGATCTCCCGGAACCGATCGCCAGGCCGGCCCGTCGGCCCTTATACGGGCCGATCCCTTGGAGCTGGTGGCTCCCGGCCTCCCGGCTCCGCGGGAAGTCCCTCCAAGTTGCGTCGGTCTGTTGGCTCTTGGCGGGTTGGAAGCGATCCGCGGATTTCGAGCTGGCGGTTGATGACTGGGCCGAGTTCGGCCTGTCGCGGTTCTCGGCGTCCCGGGGGCTGGATACACTGGAAGGAGCCGGATTGTTGGCGTTCGCCAGACGGCCGGGCCTGCACCCAATCGTGGCGATAATTGACGCGATCGCCCAGAATGGTCGACGTTGACGGGAGGGTCAGATGGTGGCGGGCCTTCGCTTCAGACTTCGCACAATCATGATCGTCATTGCAGTGCTGGCCGTCCTGATGGGAAGTATTCCAGCACTCAAGTTCTACTCCGAGATTTGCGATGTGTCCGTCGGGATCGACGGATCGAGCATTCGAATCGCGATCGAACTGCTGCCGGATCCGGCATTTGATCCGTCGTCCGGTCGGTTTATCAGGTCTCATCGCATTTACGCTCAAATACCTCTGAAGCACATCGCAGTTTTAGTCGCAGTAGTCATCGGGTTCTTAGGTCTTGCGGTTTACTACCGATCCAATTGGAGACGGAAGGTTGAGCCCGGACGGAAGCTGGTCGACGAGGTCAACCCTATGAATCGACGAATCGCCAGGCCGGACCTGGGTCAAAGCGGGGACGCCGAGAGAGTGTAGGTTAACGATGGGATGGAAAACCATCAAAGGCCGTCGCTATTACTACAAGTCGGAGCGGGTCCGGGGCCGGGTCAAAACAACCTTCTTCGGAGCCGGGGAGTCCGGCTCTCTCATGGCCAATATCGTCGCTTTCGAGCGATTGGAGAGAGCGGCCGATCGGGAGCGAAGTCGGGAGGAACGGGCGGAGGCCGAAGCTGAGGAACAATCCATCTCGGGTTGGTTCGATAGCGTCCAGGCCGTTACCGACGCGGCAATGATTGCAGGCGGGTTTCACAAGCACAAAGGCCAATGGCGGAGAAAACGGCCATGAGTGAAGTTGCCACCCAGGCCCCGGCTCCCCCGACTATCTCCAGGCGGAAGCCGCCGGCTTCGGGCGAGGAAACCCCAGAACTGATCAAACGGGCGGAGGCGGGGGACCGGAGCTGTGTCCCGGAGGTTCTGGCGTTGCTTGCCGATCCGGATAGGGGGCCGGCTTGCCGAACGATTTGTGGTTCGTCGGCCGAGTGGCTCCGACGGAGCATTATCCAAAAATCGGCCGGGAAAAACGTTCTCTGCGACGAGGCCATTGGGCAAGAGCTCGACCGAGTACGATCGGAATTGGAGGGACCCAATCCGACGCCGATAGAGCGGTTGCTGGCCGCGCGGGCCTCTCTCTGTTGGTTCATCGTCCATTGGTACGAAAACACCTATGCGAACTCCGAAGGGTGGAGTGTCGCTCAAGCGGATTTCCAGCATCGCAAGATCGACAAAGCTCATGCTCGATTTCTTACAGCGGTCCGGACGTTGGCCCAAGTCCGCAAGCTGGCGTTGCCTACCCTCCAAGTGAACATCGCCAAGAATCAAGTCAACGTGGCGGAGTCCCGACCATGAACGGCCGGGAGAACGGCCTGTCTCCCGGCGCCCTCTCCGGAGGAGATCGCCGAAGTGGTGACCCGCGTGCTGCGGCGTAACGCGGAATCGCGGATCTATCACTGGTTCAAGTCTACCGGCGAATTCCCTCCGCGACGCCCGGGACCGAATACGAGTTAGGCGGCGATCATGGAGCGTGACCTTCAGATTCATACCGAGGACATCGATCGCTTAAGGGCGGAACTGGGCCATGTCGTCGAGTTCTTCCGCGGGCTGGGGTACGAGCGATGCGACGTGTTCTTTGGGTGGGCTTGGACCAGCGAGTTGGACAAGTCCGATCTGGCGATGAAGAGCGTGAACATCCCGTTGCTCGACCTGAACGCCGAGGTCAGGCGGGCCGAGGACGCCGGTCTGGGAAACTTTGGGAGGGATGACGTGTGGGTCTCGTTCGAGGGCCGCGCCCTCAAGGTCCAGTTCTGTCACCACGAGGGCATTCACCTTCTCTACTCCGAGCCAGACGAGATCACGCGGCACTTCCTGGACCGTTGGCGAGCCGAGGGCCTGGACCCCAAGGAGCTCGAGAAGGCGGACGGCGGTTCGGATTGGCGGCCCGTCCTTGGTGGAGGCGCCTGACCTGCGCTGCAGCGGACCCCGGATCGCCACGTTGGCTAAACGGTTACAGTAGAATTAGAGGTGCTTGACAGATGAGCGGGCAAGCGGGCGGGCGTGGCTATCTGCTTCAGTCGTTGATCTGTGTGTTGGACATTCTCAGCGACGATCAGAATTGGGTGACCGTCTCAATCGAACCCGATGTCGGATTGGATAAGGTAGACATACTTCGTGTGCGTCCGCTGAACACCGCCCCCCCGGCTCGTCGGCGCAGCCCGTCACCCTGAACGCGACAGACCTGACATGCCGCAGTCGGCAGATGGCCGGACGGGTGTGAACGACGATTCAGGTAGGCCCTTGACCCGGGTCGGCAACGGCGCGAGGCTCGGCGTCGTCCTTGCCATTCTCTTCAACAATCGCGTCGGTCGAGAGAGTCAACCATCGCTGTTCCTCATCTTGGAGGTTCCGAGACTGCCGCCCGTCAGGGTCTCGTTGCGGATACTCTCTGATCAGGGCTCGCTTCGCCTTGATGAGCGCCAGCGCGGCGAGGCGCACTTTTCTCTGCCGCGTTGGCGATGTGGGTTGAGCCTTCGCCTCGTTTGACGGCGCCACGAAGCCGGCCGAGTCTGCGATCAAGCAGGTCTAGCTTTCGCTCCGGTTCGGAGTATCTTGAAACTGGCCAGCCCATCTGGGACCACCTTCTCTTCCCGAGGCCCTAGCTCGGCGGACCGGCCCGCCGAAACAACTTGATGATATCACGGAGGGGACTGCGACGAGCCACATCAATCGTCGGGCACGTCCGATATCCTTTTCGAGTCCTTCCGCGAACCACCCTGGGGTCTCAATAACTGGGGCGACGGAGCGTATTGTTTCGAGTTATTTGCAGCTTTTGCTAATCGGGATTCATACGTCTCCGTAAAGCGGGGTCTTCTAGATGTACGGAGGGACGACGTTGAAGACATAAACGCAAACAGAGAGGCGAGGCTGAGATTTCGAGAGCCAGAACTAGAATTTCGAAGAGCTCGAGAGCGGGGAACTAGAGAAAGTGTAGGTTAAGAATGGGATGGAAAACCATCAACGGCCGTCGCTATTACTACAAGTCGGAGCGGGTCGGAGGCCGGGTCAAAACAACCTACTTCGGAGCCGGGGAGTCCGGCTCTCTCATGGCCAATATCGTCGCTTTCGAGCGATTGGAGAGAGCGGCCGATCGGGAGCGAAGTCGGGAGGAACGGGCGGAGGCCGAAGCTGAGGAACAAGCCATCTCGGGATGGTTCGATGGCGTCCAGGCCGTTACCGACGCGGCAATGATTGCAGCCGGGTTTCACAAGCACAAAGGCCAATGGCGGAGGAAACGGCGATGAGTCAAGTTGCCACCCAGGCCCCGGCTACCCCCGACCATCTCCAGGCGGAAGCCGCCGGCTTCGGGCGAGGAGACTCGTAGAACTTGTCGAACGGGCCGGAGGCGGGAGACCGGAGCTGTCTCCCGGAGGTACTGGCGTTGCTTGCCGATCCGGATAGGTGGGCCGGATTGCCGAAAGATTTGTGGTTCGTCGGCCGAGTGGCTCCGACGAAACATCATCCGAAAATCGGCCGGGAAAAACGTTCTCCGCCAAGAGGCTATCAAGCAAGAGCTGGAAGGATCGGGTCGGAATTGGAGGGACCCAATCCGACGCCGATAGAGCGGTTGCTGGCCGAGCGGGCCTCCCTCTGTTGGTTCATCGTCCATCGGTATGAAAACACCTACGCGAAAGCAAGCGATTGGAGCATGTCCCAAGCGGATTACCAGCAGCGACAAGATCGACAAAGCCCATGCTCGATTTCTTACGGCGGTCCGGACGTTGGCCCAAGTCCGCAAGCTGGCGTTGCCAACCCTCCAAGTGAACATCGCCAAGAATCAAGTCAACGTGGCGGAGTCCCGACCATGAGCGGCCGGGAGAACGGCCTGTCTCCCGACCAACTCCGGGCCGTCAACGTCTTGGCCGGGGCCGAGTCCGACGGGGCCGACGTTGCGGGTAGCGACCCGGAGACCGCGGCCGAATGGTTGCGGGATGATCCCGAGTTCATCGCGGCGTTGAACCGGGCCAAGTCGTTTCGGAGAGAGCGGCTCCGGGCCGACGTCCGGTCTCTGGCCTCCGACGCGATGGCGACTCTCCGGGAGCTGGTCTCCGGCCCCGACGTTCCTCCGTCCGTCCGGCTCCGGGCCTGTCTGGCGATTCTCCAAGCGGCCGACGCGTTGAACGTCGAAGAAATCGGCCCGACGTCGGCGGAGGGCGTTCAGGCCGAGCTGGATGACAAGCGGTTTATCGAATCTCTCGGCGGGTGATCGGTCGAGTTGCGTTGGTTCCGGGTATGATTTGAGTCGGGGGAGTGAGTCACGCCAAGACAATTCCCGATCCCGAAAGTGGCCCCCATGTCGGCCCGCCCCGTCTCGCAATCCTGGCGACGATTCCTGCGCTTCAGCGTGCGGGGGCTGATCGTTCTTGTGCTCGCGGTCGGGGCTGGACTGGGGTGGGTCGTCCGCCAGGCTCACGTCCAGCGCGATGCGGTGGCGGCGATATGGAGGGCCGGTGGTGAGGTCGCGTATGACTGGGACCGGGCCAACGGGAAGTCTGTTCCGCGAGGAAAACCCTGGGCGCCGGAATGGCTCGTGGATCGGATCGGAGTGACTATTTCGGTCATGCTACCGATGTAGCCCTCTCCCAGACGGAAACCGACTCGGCGATCGTACACGTCGGGCATCTCGCCCAGCTACAGCGACTGAGTGTTGATGGATCGTCCGTTAGCGATGCCGGACTCATGCAGCTGAAGGGGCTGACCAAGCTCTCCATCCTCGACCTCGCTGACACACAGGTCACCGACGCCGGGCTGGCGAATTCAAAGGGGCTGACAAAGCTCTCCGACCTCCGCCTCACTCATACCCAGGTCACCGACGCTGGGCTGTCGCATCTGAAGGGGCTGACCAACCTCGAACGGCTCGAACTCGCCGGAACCCATGTCACCGACGCTGGCCTGGCGCATCTGAAGGGTCTGACCAAGCTCTCCCAAATCGACCTCTCCAGCACTCAGGTCACCGACGCCGGGCTGGCGCATCTGAAAGCGACTGACCAATCTTTCCTTGCTCTGGCTCGATGGCACCCAGGTCACCGACGCCGGGCTGGCGCATCTGAAGCGGATGAGCAAACTCACCGTCCTCGGCCTCCGTGACACTCATGTCACCGACGCAGGAGTGAATGAGCTGAAGCGGGATCTATCCAGCGTGACGATCTTTCGCTAATTCGATACCCAATCAGACCGCGTGGAATCGTCCTTGTCGCATCGCCAGGCGTCGGGGCGTCCAATCTATCGACCCTCCCGCCCAGCGCGTTCTACGGGAAAACCAAGGGCTCGAAGTGACCAGCCTCGATGTCCAGGCCCTACGCTGCCCACAGACGAGCCCCGGCCAGCTCGACGTGAAATCCATCGGCTGGGCTCGTGGTGTTTGCGGGGCCCGTACGCGGCCCGTAGACCGCCGCTTGCACACGAGGCCGACCTGAGCGAGGATCGGGACTTCGGAGGATGTCTCCACCATGCGGCTACCTCGCTTGCGGTTCACGGTCCGGCGGTTGATGGTCGCGGTGGCGCTCGCTGGCCTCGTGATGGGTGGCGGCGTTTGGTCTTACAGAATGTGGCGGCTGTCCCGCTACTATTCGGGCCTTGCGCAGGCGTATAACACCGGCGAGAATATGTATCGCCAAATTGGGGCGATGAACTTCGACCTCGCTCAGGTCGACGAAAAGCGGTCTCTCCAATTGTGGTCGCCCCAGTTTGGTGCGAAGCTGCACAAGGCTTTAAGAGAGCGAGAGGAAAAGCCAACGGAGAGGCATGGGCGGAGCGCGGCTGGAGCGCATGACGTTCTAGCGCAGCCGAAGAGGACGGCGGACTACTTCGCTGCGGTGGCTCGCAAATACGAACGAGCCGCTCGCTTTCCCTGGCTCCCCGTCGAGCCTGACCCGCCGTTGCCGTGAGATTAGGCAACCGGAGGCGCCAATGGCTCTCATTCCGATCACGTTCCTGCTCCTGGGCGACCGTTGCTGTGACCGTGCGTGAGCACACCCGGCACTCGCGCCAGCGGCGGGCTGGTAAACGGAAACGCTGCGCCATGCTACCGGACCGCGTTTCAGGCGTAATCGGTCAGTCCAGAAACCAAAGGAACACTTCGTTGAAACCACGGTTGAACACGGTCGCCAGTGCAATCAACCAGCAAACTATCACGATTCCGAAGAGGAATACGCCCTGGCCGCCGAGTCCTTGGTCGATTCGACGTGAGCTTCCCCGGATCGCGATGAAGGCGCTGAACAACGCGCCGAACGGCGCACCGTATATCAAGAGCGCCGTGCAGACGAAAAAAACAAACAACGCTCAATCCGAGGTTCTTGGGATCATCCAACGAGGGACGAGGGCGATGGCCAAGCTCGAACCATGCTGCGAACCAGGTCGAGTAAAGGCATACCACGAAACTGATCGGGTAGACGCTCCCCAAGAATACCTCTCTCCTGATCTGTCGATCCAATTCTGAGAGGCGTTTCAAGACCCACCCCGGAAGATCGGCGATCAAAGGTGAGCAACGCACGTGCGATTAAGCATCTTGACCGACAACACTCCGGAACGCGACAGGAGAGCATGTGTGCCGTAGGAGAATGCGGACATAGCGAACTCGCACATTGGTCCGTTCGAGCCGCGAGCATCCGACGAAGGTGCTTCGGGTCGATCAGACCGAAGCAGGTAACCAAGAAATCCGAACTACGGCAGGCGGTTCAAATCCCGCCGCCCCGTCGTTGGAATACCTGTTTGACAGCAGGACGGTCACCTACAATTGGCCATGCCACATCGGCGTCAGCTTCCACTGCGATTGCGGAACGGAGGCCTCATGAGCGATCACCCGACGGCGCTGGGCGGCACCTGCAGCGGCCGCTTCGACCCCCTGCGCGAACTGTTCAAAATGAGGCGCCTGTGCCGCTTGCCTGACCGTCATCGCCCTGGCCGGGGCGCTCCCTGTCCAGGCTGAAGACACGCCGGCGAAATCGCTGGCCATCACGGGCGTCACTGTCATCGACGCCACTGGGGCGCCGGCCCGGCCGGACATGACGGTCGTCATCACCGGCGACCGGATCACTGCCATCGGCAAGCCCGGCGAGGTCGGGGTGCCGGAGGGGGCCACGGTCGTGGACAGCAAGGGGAAGTACCTCATCCCCGGCCTGTGGGACATGCACGTACACACCGCCGACCCGTCCTTCCTGCCGCTCTACCTGGCCAACGGCGTCACCGGCGTCCGCGACATGCACGCCTTGGACCCCGATGCCATCTTCGGCCTGCGCAAGCAGGTCCAGGAGGGCAAACAGCCCGGCCCGCGCGTCGTCGCCGCCGGGCCGCTCGTGGACGGGCCCAAACCCTTCGTGCCCGGCTCGCTCGTCGCCGCCGACGCCGCGGAAGGGCGCGAGGCCGTCCGCAAGCTCAAGAAGATGGGGGCGGACTTCGTCAAGGTCTACACCAAACTGCCTCGCGAGGCGTACCTGGCCATCGCCGACGAGGCGAAGAAGCAGGGCCTCGCCTTCGCCGGTCACCTCCCCGAGTCGGTCAGCGCCGCCGAGGCGTCCGACCTGGGCCAGAAGAGCATCGAGCACCTCACCGGGGTCGAGCTAGCCTGCTCGGACAGGGAGGACGAGCTGCGCCGCGAGGCGGTCGCGGCCCTGGCCAAGGCGGACAACCAGGCGGCGTGGGACCTGCTGGGGCGCATCGGCGTCCGGGCCGCGGACAGCTTCAGCGAAAAGAAGGCCCGCGCCCTCTACGCCCGCTTCGTCCGCAACGGCACCTGGCAGGTCCCCACCCTGACCGTCCTGCGGTCCCTGGTCAGCCTCGACGACCCGAAGTTCATCGCCGACCCGCGCGTCAAGTACATGCCCCCGTCCTTCCGCTCGTACTGGTCGCTGATGAAGCTGTCGCCGGAGACGGCCGCCGGGCTGAAGCGGAGGTACAAGCAGGCGACGGGTCTGGTGCGAGCGATGCACCAGGCCGGCGTGCCGTTCCTGGCCGGCACCGACACGCCTGGCGTGCCGTACGTCTTCCCCGGCTTCAGCCTGCACGACGAGCTGGCCCTGCTCGTCGCCGAGGGCGGCTTCACGCCCCTGGAGGCGCTCCAGGCCGCCACCCGCGACCCGGCGCGGTTTTTGGGCCAGGAGAAAGACCTGGGCACCGTAGAGCCGGGCAAGGTGGCCGACCTGGTCCTGCTCGATGCCGACCCGCTGGCCGACATCCACAACACCACGAAGATCGCTGCCGTCATGGTGAATGGCAAGCTGCTGCCCCGCAATGAGCTGGACAAAATGCTGGCGGAGGTCGAGGCCGCCAACAAAGAGAAGTGACGCGAAACCACGGGCACTGGCACCGCCCGGGCCCATCGCGGCGGCGCTGGCCTAAGCCACGTGTCCGTCATCCAGCCGCCGACGCGGGTAGGCTTCCAAACCCCGGACGCCAGCGACAAAAAGTTCCATAGCCGTCTTGTCACCCCGTCTCATTCAACTTGCTTCGGTCCGACGACACCGAAGCTGATTGAGCTGAGGTAGCTCATCGGCGTGGCTCACCTCGGCGACCCTCGCCATCTACGGCCAGGCGGTCTGGGACCCGGTCCAGTGGCTGTCGCGCTTCGGCAGTCCGGTGTTGCAGGTCGTGGGACACGTCGGAATCGGCATGGCGACGCTGGCGACCAACCTGGCGGCCTGGCCAACGACTTCGCCAACCTCTGGCAGCGCCGCATCTCCTTCCGTGTCGGGGCGCTGATCACCGGCGTGGTCGGCGTGGTGATCCAGACGTGGCGGCTGATCGAGGACTCTTCCGGCTACATCTTCAATGCTGATCGCGTACTCGGCGCTGCTGGGGCGGTGGGTGGCGCGCTGATCGCCGACTACTTCCTGGTGCGGCGAACGCGGTCGACCTGCCGGCCTGGGACGGGTCGCACTGGTACACGGGCGGCGTCCACGCCGCGGCCTGATCGCCTGCGGCGGGGATCGCCCCGTGCGTGCCGGGCTCCCTGGCGACGGTCGGACTGATAGAGGTGATGCCTCCTGGACGGACCTGTACCACTCTGCCTGGTCTCTCGGTTTCGGGACGTCCCTCCTGGTATACTCGGGCCTGACACTCCGGCGCCCCGGCGGGGCCGCGTTGCCACGCGGCGCTTGACGACCTCAACGGGGAGAGGGCGACGATGGACACCGATTACGACCGGATCGCGGAGCAGTACCAGCGGGCGAGGCTCCAGCCGTGGCGGACGCACATCGAGCGCTACACGCTGCTCCGACTGGCCGGCGACGTGGCGGGGAAGGCGGCGATCGACCTGGCCTGCGGGGAGGGGTACTACACCCGCGCACTCCGTCAGCAGGGCGCCGCGCGGATCGTCGGCGTGGACCTGTCGCGCGCGATGATTGGGCTGGCCGAGGCCGAGGAGGCGCAACGGCCGCTGGGCGTCGAGTACCGCGTGGGGGATGTCCGGACGCTCGAGGTGCCCGGGGAGTTCGACCTGGCCTTCGCGGCGTACCTGCTCAACTACGCCCACTCGGCCGAGGAGCTGGAGCAAATGTGCCGGGCGGTGGCCCGCGCCTGAGGCCCGGCGGGCGTTCGTGACGCAACAGTACCCCGCCGAGCCGATTGTCGCCTTCCCTGCGGCCCGCGCCTACGGCTTCTCGAGGCGCGTCGAGGGGGAGTTGGTGGAAGGCCCCGTCGTCTTGGAGTTCTTCCTGCCCGAAGGCTCCTTCGAGGTGACGAACTACTACCTCAGCGCGGGGACGATGGAAGAGGCGTTCCGCGCGGCGGGCCTGCGCCAGCTGCGCTGGCACGCGGCCGAGGTCTCGCCCGAGGGCCTGCGCGAGTTCGGCCAGGAATACTGGGCGGACTTCCTCGCCCACCCGCCGGTGGCCTTCATCGTTTGCGTCAAGTCGGTCTCCGGCAGGGGATGCGTGGTGGCCGGCC
>CAWDZZ010000035.1:0-102613 GCA_963806595.1 uncultured Isosphaeraceae bacterium
GGTCGAGTATGCCGGAGGCTGCGAGAAACTCAATCGCGAAAAAGTCGAGATGCTGCTTCTGGCTCTCGAGGTCCTTCTCAAAGACGAGATCGAGCCCGATACCAGAACGCAGGCTCCTGACGCCACCAGGATGATGGCTGTGCTCGGAGCGACGACGAAGGTCGCCTCGCACCCCGAGCTCAAGCCTTACTTCGATCGCTTCAAGAGGATCGCGTCGAGACAGGGTGCGACCAGAACCGACGCCGGCGCCCTCGCCGGTGGCCGATCCGACTCTGCCATTCGTGAATCACAGAAGCCAATCTACGGATCGCCAGAGATTGTGCGGTTTTCTCTGCAAATCGGCCCATGGCTGGAAGTGAAGCTGACGACTCAGCAATGGGAGCGGCAACCTGTACGGCCCTCGATCGAGGGCGCACCTCGAAAAGCCGAGGCTCTGAGCAAGACGCCGTGAGCAAGACGCCCTGATCGTCGGCGACTCCTTCGCCACCGCCGGTGGCATCGACTCCTGACTATCTCACGGCCTCGGGCCGTCCCATTTCCTGCGCAGTCCGGGCGGCTTTCGCCATCGGCAATAGCAGCTTCTTCGGGACAACGAACGTCACCGTTCGCTCATTCAATACCTTCATGTAGAAAGGGTCCGGCACGTCGAGGTCGGCCGGTATGACCACGACCGACGTCCACGTAGGCAACCGGTTTTTCAGCTCGGCGTCAGCCAGCGGCTTGCCATCCATGCCGATTGCCCGCACCACCTTGCCATCCACCTTGGCGATGACAGACGGCGGGGGCGGCGACTGCCTCGGGTCCGGTGCATCTTGCGGGACGAAGAACATGACCCGGCCGTCCTCGATGATCTCGGCACCCACAATGAGGAGATCGATCACCTCGCCAGTACCGCCCGCCGGTTCGGGCGGGAGGTTGAGTACATGCGGATCCTGAGCATTCGGTGCGCCGAACAACCCCGCGACGACAATGGTCACGAGCAGCAGGCGGATCATCGAATAACTCCTCTCATGCTTGCGCCTGACGGGCAAGCGCCGCCGCGGGCCATGCCCGCTCTCGCACCGGTTCCGGCCCGACCGTCAAGGGACGATCGCGCTCGAGCGACGACGATCCAATCCCCACGTGGCCTGACGCCCAGATGAAGCCGCCCGCAGCGACCAGATGAAGGTCGAAGCGACTACCAGATACGCCTGAGCTAACCCGCGCATTCCTCGATCTGGCGCCGTCGCTCGGCAGCAACGGCCAGACAGGCCGCGGCAAGTCGTCGAGGGTTTCCACAACCACCCGGCTGCCGCGATAACAATTGATGCTCGTCCAGGAGGAGCTTTTCTTCCGCGAGTAGATCGCGATCCGATCACGAAGCAGAGCGTACCGCCTCCATTTCAGGGCGCCGGCACATAGCACCGCGAGGGCGGCGACCAGCAATAGCAGCGACCGCAGTCGCCAGCGAGCGCGGATCATCTTCTCGTCTCGAGAATGAAACGGCGGGCAATCATTGACGATCAACCTTTCGCTCGCGTCGCCATCGTGGACGACCATGGTCGGCTGCAATCTCGACCGACACTGTAGCTGGGTCCTGCCCCGGCGGACACCAGGTCACACGGCTGTCCCACGCAATCGCCGCGTGCTCGTTGGCCTCCACTAATGAATACGAGATTCAGGTCCGATTTCTTCCACCCGCGTTACCGTGTTTCTTCCGGCGACAATTGCACAACGCTTCCGGTCAAGGCCTTGCTCCCCATTCTTCAGTCGAATTCGGCCCTGACGCTCGGCAATGGTGACTCCGGCTCCTCGTCGCCGCGCCGGTGCCTTGAGCGATAGCTATGCAGGGTGGGCAGCGATGTGATCGATGCCCTGCGATTGTCGAACGCTTCATTCGCTCCAGGCTCCGGCCGCTCGGCCAGCTCGTTGCCTTCAGGTCCTTGGTCGACACGAGCGAGCGACAGCACGCGCCGTCGAAGCTCATTCCATACCGCGGCCAGCTTGTCGCCCACTCCCTGCAACCAACCCTGATGTCGCTCGCAATGCAATATGCCTGACATGTTCGCCTCCGATTCGAGTGCGCTACCCTCGAGCGCACTCGCCATCCGAGCTACGGTCTACCCTGAATCCATCGAATTCCTACGCAAGCGGTTTCCTCCTGGTGATCGCCTCGTTGCGGTTGACGAGGCCGTACGATCTTGGCGGTCCAGAGGGCGGTCCGCGGCGGAATAAAAAAAGCCCCGCCAGTGCGATATTGCACCGTCGAGGCTTCGCGGCCCGATCAACCCACCAGACTGGAGTGGGCCGAATACAATATTATTAGCACCGAAGCGGTGTGATTTCGTCAAGCCCCCGTCCGTACTATTCTTGATCCGCGGGACTTGCCTTTCGGTTCGCCAATTCAAGAATGCTCGGCAAACGTCACCAGAGCCGCCAACACGGTAGGGATTCAATGAGCAGGATGATCCGCACGCCACTGGGCCGCCACTGCGTCGCCGTCGCGGTCGTCCTTCTCACCCTGGCCGCGAAGGGACCAATCGAGCGGCTGGTCGGGCCGGGACCGCCCTTGATCTTCTTCGTTCCCGCCGTGACGATCAGCGCCTGGCAGGGAGGGGCCGGACCGGGGCTCCTGGCCACCGCGCTGGCCGCGGCGCTCTGCGCCTTCAACTACTTCACGCCGTTCGGGTCGCTGGCCGTCTCCAACCCGAACGACATTGCCCGCATGATCGCGTTCGTGTCCGAGGGAATCCTGACCAGCGTCCTCATGGAGTGGCTGCACCGGGCCCGCAGGCAAGCCGAGGAGAGCCGCGGCGAAGCCAATGGGTTCAAAGAGGAATCTCGCCGCGCCGAGGAACGTCTGCGGGCAATCATCGACAACGCCGACGCATTGATCTATACGAAAAACGTCGATCTTTCATATAATTTAATGAACAGAAAACTTCGGGATATCGCCGGCGTCGGCCAGGGCAAGGTGGCTGGTCTATCCGACTTCGACCTGTTTCCCAAAGCGGTCGCCGAGGGCATCCAGGCCAACGACCGGCAGCGTCCTCGAGAGGGCGAAGCCGACGGAGTGCGAGGAGGTTATTCCCTGGGGCGACGGGTGCCATACCTACGTGTCGCTCAAGTTTCCCCTGCTCGACTCCTCGGGGGTGCCATATGCAGTTGGTGGAGTATCCACCGACATCACCCCTCTGAAGGAGGCCCAGGCGCGGGCGGTCCAGACGGAGCGGCTCGCAGCCATTGGCCAGATGGCCGCCGGGTTGGCCCACGAGGGTCGTAACGCGCTTCAAAATAGCCAGATTTGCTTGGAGATGCTCACCCGCCAGCTCGCGGACCGCCCCGACGCGCTCGAGCTGGTGACCGGTATTCAGCATGCCCAGGACGACCTCCATCGACTCTACGAAGAGGTGCGCGACTATGCCGCGCCGATCGTCCTGGACCGTCGATCCTGCCGCGTCGGCGACCTCATGCGCGAAGCGTGGGGGCGCCTGCGCCGAGCCGCGACCGGGCGAGACGCCTTGCTCCGAGACCGAGGCGACACGGAGCTGGCCTGCTCCGGCGACCCGTTCCGGCTCATCCAGGTCTTTCGCAACATTCTGGATAACGCGCTCGCCGCTACGCATGACCCTGTCGTGATCGACGTTGAGTGGGCCGAGGCCAACGGGACCGCGCAGCCCTCCCTCGGCATCGTCATTCGGGACAATGGGCCGGGCCTCACGCCCGAGCAGAGGTGCAAGCTGTTCGAGCCGTTTTACACCATAAAGACCCATGGGACTGGACTCGGCATGGCTATCGCCAAGCGCATCATTGATGCCCACGATGGCGTGATCGCGGCAGGCACCGATGACGGCCGCGGGACCACGATCTGGATCACTCTACCTCGACGGAACCAATGAAAGCCGCTCTCAGCATCGCCATCGCCGATGACGGGGCCCGTACCAGGGAGTCCCGCGGCCAGAATCAGAAGATGATCGAGGTCGCCCGCATGATTCTGCAGGCCGAAGAGGCATTCCGGTTGGGCTGAGTACAACCTCGGCAAACAGTGGTTTCGGCACCATGCTCCATCGCTTCGCCCCCTGAAAACCAGACGACCGTTTTCGAACGAAACGTTCCGGCGTGCCTGACCACCCGTCCTCGTCGACCGGAGCTGGCATCGCCGGGGTGTCCATCAGAGCGAGGGCACCGAGCGCTGCATCGCCCCGGGACAGAGTCATAACCACGCGCGGCGAAACCGTGGTACAACGGACCCGTCCACATGCGGGTCTCTCCGCCTCGCGATGCGCGATTCGGCGCTCGCGAGGCGAGCTGACTGTCCGCCGTTTGCTCGCCGCAAGAGCGCGATCTTCGGATGAACCGTAGTCCAAGGGTCCGTTGCCATGCCGTCGCGACCGATGAAGCGGGGAAGTCTCGGGGGCGTCTTTTCCGCGCCAGGATCGGTCGGGATCAACGGCTCGGCCGGGTCGGACGCTCTGCAAGCCGGGTTGCGAAAGATCGACCGCATGATCGCCGCGAGCCGGCTGCACTATCCCGCGGCATCGGAAAACCTCCGGCACTGGCGCAACGGCAGCGGCCGCGACCGGATCCTCCCGGCCGGCGCGTTTCAAGTCGCGCCGTTCTTGCTGCAGCACCTGCGCGACAGCCACCGGCCCAAGGTCACGGCCAGCACCAGGCGGCGGCTGATTTCCGGCGAGCTGGTACCGGGTCAAAGCGGCATCGATGTGGAATGCAGCGATTCGGTCAGCCCGCCTGCCTTCACCGAGCTGTACTTCGCGCTGGAAGAGTTTACAGTGCGATCGAAAGTGCGCGTCGCCGTCGTCTCGACGGGCGGCGCAGCCCGTCGTGCGGCTCGGCCCGTGGGAGGTCGAGATCGCCGGCCGGTACGACTGGGATCCGAGCCGATGGGCGCTCTTCCCCGGCGTCGGCCGCGTGACGAGCGAGGAGCGCGGGCGCTGCAAATCGCAGGGTTCGGCCGGGGCTACCACGTCCGGTCGGAACGGGCGGCCATCACGGACCCCGAAGTGGTCGCGCCCGTGACCCTGCCGCCAGGGAACTACTAGATCCGTTTCGCGCTCGACCTCCACACGTGATGCCCGAATCTCGAAACGACCCAGGCCGCTCACACGCCCGACGGAAAGATCATGTTGTCGGCGTCGGCGGAAGCCGGTTTACCCAGGAGCCACGAGGTCCGGCGTAGCTGGGCTTTGGCCCCGCCGGACCCGAGGCGGCACAGCGGGACCTCTTGGGCGCGCAGTACGATCTGGACGTCAAATTCGTACTCGGGCCCGATGTAGAGCCGCGCAACCTTGACCAGAGCGCGAAACGCGGGACGGCCGGGCAGAAACTCGGCGTAGCGCGCGAGCGAAAGCGGCCCGACCCGCAAGCGAAACTTCCCCCGTTCGTCCCAGACGCGACTCCCCAGCGAGAGATTCACGCCCAGCCGGTTGTTCACCCCGCGGGCACCCAGGCGAGACTGGTCCCCCGGTCCCAGCGCGAGCCAGCGGCCCATGAACTGGAGTACGGCCACCGGCTCGCCGAAGTAGCCGTTCAACAGATCCTCGAGTCCGGCCGCGTGCCGGCGGCGCGACGCGAGCAGGCCCGCATAGAACAAGAGCGCTTCGCCCGTAGACTGGCCCCGCTCGTCGTGCGCGGGCATTCGAAGGCCGGCCAGAGAAAACACTGCGCGGTCCAGCGGTTCTCTCGCACGCGGATCCCAGGCGGAAAAGGGGTGGTACTTGTCCCAGGCGCGATAGAACAGCGAGATCAGCCGGTGGTTGAACAGGTCGAGGAAGGCCGCCAAGGGCGAAATGCTGTCGCGCTTCTGGCGCCGGCACCGCAGGAATTCCTCGATCAGCTTCTCGGTGTAGAAGGTCGGCAGCACGCCCAGGGGGCCTGTGAGGCCCATGAAGGCAACCGTCATGATCGGGGTGCCGGGGGGAGGAAGGTCGCGGTCGACCACCGCGCCGCGCAGGTCGTGGATCGAGCTGGCGGGGAAGCTGAGCCCCAGGCGCGCGACGAACCGGACGGCCTCTCGTCCGGGGCGGCTGTCGCGGCCCAACCGGCTCGCGGTCTTCGTCAAGCCGCTCGAGCAGCCGCACGGCCTGGAAGAAGTCGAATCGATACGGCTCGTCGAATAAAAGACGCTCTAGAGCAGCGTCTTCTCTCCGGCTCTCGGCGGCCATCGCACCTCTCGCTGCCCGTCGGTCATGACGAGCTGGCTGAACGAATTGATCGACACGTGCGTCCCGAAGAATCGCTCCAGGACGCTGGCCAGCAGAAACGCGCTGCTGCCGACGTACTTCGACCGGTCGAACGCGAGCTTGACCTGCACTCCACCGACGACGGCGCCCGTGCGTGTGCGCCCGGTAACCGGCTGGGTCGAGACCGCGGTGATCCCCTCGATCAGGTTGCGCCGATCGGCAAAGTCGTACAGCAGCAGGAGCTCCCGCAGCGCGTCCAGTCCGCCGTCGGCCCCCACGGCCGAGAGCTGGTTGCTCGTCAAATGGCTGATCAGACGCCATTGCGCGCCGCGGCCCAACGCCGGGCGCAAGGTCGGCGTCATCGGCTCGACGCAGGCGATGCCCCCCACCGGCTCGGGCTCCAGCAGCTCGAAATCGCCCGTGCGCTGCTGGAGATTCAGGCGGCGCGGGAAGATCGCGATTGGTGCAGGTCGTCTCCACGAACATCCGCTCGACCGACGACGAGCCCGGAGCCCTGGTCCGGAAGCTCTCGTCGACAAACGACAGATAGACGTCAGTGCCTGGGTCCTCCCGCGCCAGCGTAAAGCGGCGGCTCGCGTACCAGTAGGTGCGCGACTTCCGCTCGGTCTGCCAGTGCTTCGGGGCATAGAACGGCTGGTATTCGACCGGGCGCTCCAGCGGCGAGCCCTTGCCGATCACCCGGTCGATCGAGAAGACCTCGAACCCGAGAGGACGGCCCACGTCCGGAACAACCCGGTATTCCGATTGAGAGTGCGAAAGCGGTATCGAGTCGACCGGCATCCGGAACAGGTTGACGATCGGCGTGCAGCCGAGCTGAAAATTGTCGGGCTTCAGCGGCAGCGACTCGACCGGCGCCTGGCTCAAGAAAAACAAGATCTCGACAGAACCGGCGAACCGCTGCCGAGCCAGACCGCCCAGGTTGTTGAGGTCGAAAAACAGAAACTTCTTGGGAAACGCAAAAAACTCCTGGAGCAGCGCATAGCCCCGGAAAGTCTGCGGGGTGCGGGGCAGCATTCCCTCGTCGGGCTCAAATCCGACCGGCCGCAAGTCGGCGGCGTCAAGCACGAGCCGTTCCTCACGCTTCTGCTCGGTCTGCCCCCGGACCTCGATCCGTAGCACGTTCTTCAGGTCGCCCAGGTTGTTAAGGAGCAGTTCATAGATCGCAAAACCGATCCGGTCCTCGCCGCCTAGGTAAAACCGGAGCTTGTCGACCGCCAACTTTCCGAAGCTCGCGCCCGACTCGCAGCGCAGCGAGAGCTGGAGCATCGCGCGGGCATCGTGCGGCTTGTCGTCCACCGGGATCCGCCCCGAGTAAAGCTGCACTCCGCTCACGGCGATCGGCCAGAGGGTCACCGGGTACACGGTCTGAAAGCGGCACTCCTGCCGCGACGCGACCCGCGTGCGCAGCTTGGCCTGCGCGGCGATCCGGATTCCCTCGGGAGGCCCAGCTTGCCCCGGCCCAGGAAAGAACCGGGCAATGGACATCGAAGGGACGGGCCGCTGGTAATGCGGAAAAATCAACCCGGTCAGGGCGTCGGTGATCTCGGGATACTCGTCGTCGATCTTGGCGCGGACGCGGGCCGTCAGGAACGCGACCCCTTCCAGCAGCCGCTCGACGTGCGGATCCTCGCAGGTTCCCGGCGCGAGCTGAAGTCGGGCGGCGATGTCCGGGTATTTTTCCCGGAACTCCCCCCCCATGTCGCGCAGGAAGCTGAGCTCGCGCTCGTAATAGTCCTTGAGCTCCTCGCTCATCCGGATCCGCCCTGGACTTCAAACTTGCGGGTGTCGATCGCCATCAGCGTGTCGAAGGTGACCGGCTCGCGCTCCGGCTCGATGTTGAGCAGGGCACTGATATGGAATCGAAGGACGTGATTGCCTTGCAGCTCTTCGTCGATCTCGATCTGGACTTCGGTAAGTCGCGGCTCGAATCGCTCGATCGCCTGGGCGACGGCACGCTTGAGGTCATCGCTCAAGAGCTCGACTAAGCCCTTTTCGGAGAAGTCGGGGATCCCATAGGTCAGCAGCGATCGATTCAAGTGTTCGCGCTCGGGCGGGAAATCGGGCAGCGCCCGCCTGCTGTTGAGCAAGTGCTCCAGGTCCCGCATCACCTGGCTGCGCAGCTGGTTGATCTGGCGCGGACGATCGGTTTCCGCATCGCCGGCCGGCGAGTCTCCCGATGGGGCCGTCAAGCGGTCGAGCAACGAGGGCAGCAGCCTGGTGTCGGGATTGTTGCTCATCGGAAACGGTGTTCCAAAGTCAGGGGCGATGGATCAACGACCATTCGAGGATTGGTCTCCTTGATCCTGGGGCCAGCGGGATGCCGCGGGAAACGTTCCGGCGCGGCATCCCACATGAAATCACCGACACGGCTGTCGCCCCCGGCGAGGCCGCCCGGGCTCGGCTCCTGTGGAAGGACCGCCGAGCCAAAACCGCGCGACCGCGGGAGCGGCTACTCCGAAACAGCCGCTCAGCCTTTGCCGGCTTTGAGCTTCGCGAGGTCCCAGCCCCCCTCGACGGTGGCGCCCGCCGAGCCGTCGGCCTTTTGCTCCTTGTACTCGACGGCGATCTTCGGAGAAGTTCAGCCGGTAGGTGTCGACCGTGTGTTCCAGGGTCGAGCCAGGTGTCGGCGTGAACGCCGTTTTGTGCCCGGAGATCACGACGTCAGAAAGGGTGACCTTGAGGTATTCGATGGCCTTGCCGCCGCCGGCCTTCAGACAGACCAACGTAGCTGTCTTGATGTGCGAGCCGTTGGCACAGGCCTCGAGGATCTTGGGGGTGGCCTTGTTGGTCAGCATGCTGACCTCGAGGTCGTCCGCCGAGAATTTTCCGCCGCCACCGCCACCGCCCGTGCCGAACGTGGCGGTCTGAGTGCCCCCGAAGCTCAGCGCGGTGAGCTGCATGTAGTCGCTGTATCCGTCGACCGGTGACTCGCCCTTGATGCCGGCACCATCGAGCTTCAACAAGAAGTTAGTCGCCATGGTTCAGTCTCCTTCGGGGAATCGGGTGATGGGAAACGCGGTTGATTGATTGATCGATCGACTGCATGCGGGCGGCCGATCGGCACGAGCCCGCGGGACCGTTGACATCCTGCTCCAGGACCTTGATGTGAGGCCGGCGCCGCCGCCGGCGATCAGCCGTCACGCACCGCGTGCCTCGGGCAGCTCGGCAACGAGGCTGAGCATGACCTCCAGCCGATCGAGCTGGAAGTGCGGCCGCAGGTAGGCGACCGCGCGATAGGCGCCGGGCCGGCCTGGGATCTCCTCCACGTCGATCCGCGCCTTGCGCAGCGGCTTCTTGGCCTTGACTTCACTCGAGGCCAGGTCGTCTTCCGTGACGTAGTTGGTGATCCAGTCATTCAGGAACCGGTGGCATTCGTCGCGGCTCATGAAGGCTCCCACCTTGTCGCGCGCCAGTGCCTTCAGGTAATGGGCGATTCGCGTGACCGGCATCAGGTAGTTGAGCTCGGCACCAAGACGGGCGTTTTCCTCGGCCTCCTTGGTTGGGTATTTGGGCGGCCTGTGGCAAGACGGCACGCCGAAGAAGACCGCGTAGTCGCTGTTCTTGTAGTGGACGAGCGGCATGAAACCCAGGTGCACGAGCTCTTGCTCGCGGGTATCGGTGATCTGCACCTCGGTCGGGCACTTGGAAACGCGGTCGCCTTCCTTCGTGCTGAAGGTGTGGAGCGGGAGATCGTCCACCTTGCCGCCGTTTTCCAGGCCGCGGATGGCGGCGCACCAGCTATATTGCGGCAAACGCGTCCGTCAGCCGCGTTGCGAAAGCATAGGCGGCGTTGGACCACAGGTACTTGGAGTGGTCGCGGCCGTCGACGTCTTCTTTGAACTGGAACGACTCGATGCGCCCCGGCTCCGGGATATACGGCTCGCGGATCAGCACGTGCGGCAGGCAGAGCCCGACGTAGCGTGACTCGTTGGTGGCGCGAACGCGCGCCACTTGGTGTAATCGGCCGATTCGAACGCGCGGCGCAGGTCGTTGGGCTGGTCGAGCTGGCTCAGGTCGTCGAGGTTGAACATCTCGGAGCTGGCAGCCGCGATGAAAGGCGCATGCGCCGCGGCCGCGACGCTCGAGACCTTGCGCAGCATCTCGACGTCGGCATTGCTGTGCGAAAACTCGTAGTCGCCGATCAGAACGCCGTAGGGCGTCCCGCCGGCCATGTCGTACTCGGCCGAGTAGACCTTCTTGTACAGCTCTGTGCTCTCGAAGTCGGCCTTGCGCCGCATGTCCTCGGCGAGGTCTCTCTTGCTGACGTCCAGCACCTTGATCTTGAGGAATTCGCCGGTCTCGGTCTGGTTCACGAGGTAGCGCAGCCCTCGCCAGGTGGCCTCGACCCGCTGGAACTCCTTGTGGTGGAGGATCTCGTTGACTTGCCGGGCCACGAGCGCGTCGATCGCCGAGATCTGCTCCTTGATCGTCACGTACGCGTCTTCCGGGACGCGCTTGGCCGTCTTCATGATCTCTTCGATCCACTCTTCCAGTGCGGTCTTGGTGGCGACGCGCTGCTCGGAATCGCGGATGCGAAGCGTGTTGGTGATGATCGATTCCAGATCGATGGCAGCGGTCTCTACGGTGGCCGGCGCTGCGCCGACTGCTGTTTCTCGCCGGTACTCATTGTCCCGATCCCTCCTTATCGCTCGACAGCTTGCCGGGGCCCGAATCGCCCGATAATTCCTTGCGCCGCTCGGTTTCCTTGATGATATCCGACAGTGCTTCGCCGAACTTGGGGCTGAGTTCAGCCTTGGCGAGCAGATCGGCAAGCCGGTCGCGACCTTCGAGCAGCTTACGCAGTTCGGGCACCTGCCGGGCCACCGGCTCGGGCTCGAAGTCCTCGATCCGGCTGACGTTCAGCTCGACATTGAGGCGGCTCGGCGGGCCGTCGCCCTGGAGGGTATTGGGAACGTCGATCTTGATCCTGGGCCGGACCGCCGCGAGGACTGAGTCGAACGTGTTCTTGTCGATCTCCACAAATTTTCGATCGCGCAGCCGCGGCAGTGGCTCCGCGGGGTTGCCCGATAGGTCGGCAAGCACGCCGACGACGAATGGCAATTCACGCTCTGCCTTGGCGCCCCCGGTATATACGTCGTAAACGATGTTGACTCGAGGCGTTTTATCCATGCTCTTTTTCTTCGCCATCGATCACCTCCGCCAGACGTGATGTGGGGGCCGTGTGCCGGCGCCATGCCGTCGTCCCGCCTCGTGTCCTTTAGTTTGAGAGGGCGAATCAGCCTTGTCAATTATGCCCCTCTTGTTTTTATGTACACGACCGCCCGGCAGGGAGCGCGGGTGTTCGGAAACCGCGGAGCCTCAATTTCGCGCGTTCCATTGTGCAGTTACGAGCATGCTGGAATTGATGTGACACGGGCGGTTTGCGCGTCCGGGTTGAAAGGCGCTCGGATCGGCCTGCCACGCGGGTGCCGGTTGCCGCGGGCGAGGTCGGGTCGGCGCGCCGGTCTTCGAGACTCGTGCTAGCGTGATGCTGCGCCCGTGGCGCTTTGCATCGCGAGGCGAACATCTAGCTTGCAAAGGCGGGCATACACTTGTTGCAATCGCTCTCCCGCCCCTCGGGACTTCAAGCAGTAGTAAAGCCCGCCGAAGACGCGTGCCGACAGCTCGCGGTGCTCCCATTCCTCCAGGCGGAAACTGTCGACCTGGCGCTCTAGGTCTTCCAGGAACGCAAGCGGCAACCTGGTCGTTCCCCAGTCGCACGCACAGCTCGGCCAGGTGCAGCTCGAGCAGGAAGCGGTCGCGGCCGCTGGTCGACGCCGCGATCGCACGATCGAGCAGCATGACCGCCTCGGATCCGCGGCCGGCGCCGGCGAGTGCATCGGCCTGTGCGGTGATCTCGACCTGCGACGTGTCGGAACTGGCCACGGTCGCGGGCATGGCGGGAGGTGGTTCGATAAGCTGGGCTGCGGGAGCCTGGTGCCGCGCGGGCCGGTTCGAGGAAGCCCTCGCTCTCGAGCCAGAGCCGCGTCTTGGAGTCAGCCGCCGCGGTTCCATCATCCAGCTCGGATTCGATCAGGTCGGGAAAGTCGCGCAGCAACATGCGCAAAACGCTCCGGCAGCCCAGCGCGGCGCCCTGGCGATCGGTGGCCTCGAGCGCCTGGATCGCGTAGCGGTGGGCATCGAGCCACGCCCGCCCCTCGCGGCGCGAAAGGGCCCGCTCTGACTGCTCGATCACCTCGTCCCACTGGCCCTCGGCGACCACTCGCCTGAGCTCCTGGCGAGTTTCACTCGCCGGCCCCGGCGCTGGCCCTCGGGCGAGCGGCCGGAGGTGGCGCAGACCTCGCCTAGCCGATAGGCTCGCACCAGCAGATACGACACAGGATCGCCCGGATCGTCTTTCCGCAAGAACTCGGCGATTTCCAGCAGGCGCTGGTACGCGGTATCGCGGTCCGCCAGGGCGCACCCGCCGCCTGCACGCGCGCGGCCCGGCCCGAAGGAGCGGCGCGCGCGGTGGTCGTGGCGGCCGTCGCGGTGGCAATGCCGTCAGCGCGGCCGTCGCCATCGAGCGAGTCTGCCGCCTCTTGATCGTCGTCCTCCTCGACGAGATCGCTCGGCGGCTCCGGCGGGGGTGCAGGCTTGGTCGCGAGGATGGCCGCCGCGGTGTCGTGGCAGCCGGTCAGCGCGTGCCGGATGTTCGTCAGGCTGGGGGCCGTCGTCTGCCCCCGCGGTCCCTTCGGGAACAGCGCGACCGTGCTCTCTTCCCAGGCGACCAAGGCCTCGAGGCATTCGGACAGCTCCGTGGTCTTCTGCTCGCAGATGTTCCGCGGCGTCTGCGCCACCACCCGCTCCCAGTCCTCGGAGACGACCTTGTTCGGGCCGCGGAGGGCCTGCCGAGAGGTCTCGGGATTCTTGCGCAGGATCTCGTCATTTTGCATCAAGCTCGCAAAGTCCGAGTAGCAGTAGCCCTCGCCGCCGCCCCCCTTGGTCAAGGGGAGCGAGCGGATCAGGAGCGGTAGGAACTTCTCGCTGTTGAGAAAGTCGTACGGGCCATAGCGCGACTCCGGATCGTCGGGCTCGAGCCGTGGGTAGACGTCGGCCCAGAAGCGCTCTGAAGCTGCCGCATCAGTTGAAAGCCGTCGCGCAGGCCCGTGAAGCCATGAAGGTGGCCCAGGGCCTCGGTGATCCAGGCGGCGATCTGCAGGTCCTTGGTCTTGGACCGCAAGGCCTCGCTGCCGAGCCGGAGCACCGCGTGCCAGTCGGACGATTTCTGGTCGGGTTTGACAAACAGGCGCCGGCTTTTGTCGAACGGGTCGTCCTGCAGCACGATGTCGACGTCCGCGCGGCGGTGCTCGCGGATCACGCTGTATTCGTCGGCGTCCATGAGGTCGCGGCCGGCGGGGTTTGCGCCGTCGATCGGCTGCAGCAACGATTCGACGTCGATTGCGCCTGCTCCCCGGGCGGTCTGTGGGCGGGTGTCCATGAGCGGCTCAAGCGGGTCCTGTTCGCTCGGAATCAGTTGACGACTGGGCCGCGGCGGCGGTGTCGAACTGGAGCTCCTGCAGCTCGAAGATCGTCCGGAACGCGTCGTCCGCCAGGAAGGTCTTCAAGCCCACGCCGCGGCTCAGGCCGGATCCAGCGTCCAGCCAGTCGGTCTTGTGGCCGAGCCGGACGAGTTCATCCGAAGAACTTCCCGAGCCCGGGTACAGACAGGGCAGGTAGATGTCGCCGAGGACACCCTGCGCCAGCGCGATCTTGGCCGGCACCCACAGCAGATCACGCAGGGTCCGCGGGGGCTGGACGTCCAGGTACTGGATGTCTTCCCATGGGACCCAGTAGTAAATTCCCCGGGCAAAGGCCTCGAGCACGCCGGCCAGCGCGTCGTCGGTATCGCGGAAATCCGTGAATCCAACATCACCGAGCCGGCCGCGCGGCGACAGGCGGCCGGTCTCAACCTGTTCCAGTCGCACGGCGGCCTCGGGCTCCTCGCCCCTGCGCAGGCAGTCCCAGGCGTCGAGGGTGATCGCGACGGTCGACGGCGGCTCGATGAAAAACCGAGGGGGCCTGCCGGCGGAGAGAAACCCTTCGCGCTCGAGCTGCGGCGCAGCAGCTCGCGGCACAGGACCAGCTCGTTCGCCGCGCGATCGGTCGATAGCTCATCCAGCGTGTCGAGCTGCCCGGCTGCGCGGTCCCACTGGCCGGCAAAACACAACAGCTCGAAGAGGAGCATCCGGTCGCCCGAGTCCAGGGGGCGGGCCCGCACATCCTGCTGCGCCCGCGCGATCGCCTGGGTCAATTCGCCGGACTTTACGAGCTCTCTGGCGTCCATCGGTTCGCACCTCGGGCCGCGACCGCCAGCCACGGCAACCGGCGCGAGCCGCGCCCGTCGATCGATAGATCGCGCTGGTTGATTCCCGTGGCCGACTTGCCCCCCTATCGTAACAACCACGAGGGGCGAGTCCAACGTGGCGGCATCGACCGCTTCGCGGAACGCTTCCGGACAGTTCCAGGCAACCGTGCGCGGGGATGCGAGCGACCCGGCTTCGGCGGCCGCGCAATTGCGCCGCACCTTTGACGGAAGCCGCCCCCGAGACATAAGATGAATGCCTCAAGATCGGCTGCTCGTTCCGGTTGCGGCTTGAGGAACGCCGGCCGCCTCGATGATTGGGGGGATTGTCATGGCCCAGGTCTGCCACATGTGCGGCGAGGACAGGATCGACGACGATCTTGAGCGCTGCCCGCGCTGCCACCAGAGTTTGCTCGTATCTCAGGGCCTGCCGCCCAGTCGAGTTCGAACCCCGCCGTCGCTCGCCCCGGAGCCCGGACCTAAGCCGATCGACGAGCCGCCGCCCCCCAGTCCGCGCCCTGCCCGTGAGAAGCGCCCGCGGGCGCAGCGCCCGCAGTCCCCGCGCCGCCCGCCGCTCCAGCCGTGCAGCCACAGCATGGTCTTTCTCCCGAGTCGTCGGAATTCGGGCGGCTGGTCGAGCAGTACGTCGAGCACCCTGACGCGCCCGCCCGACCCGCACCGACGGCACCGCGCAGGGTCCCCGGGCCAGACGTCGCGGATCCCGGTCGTGGTCAAGCGCCGGGTCCGCCTCCGCCCGTGGCACGGCCGCCGCGCGAAGAGTCGCCCAGGCGGCCAGGGGGGATTGACCTCTCGGCGCCGGTTGACCCGGACGTGCGCGACGCGAACATCAACCAGTTCCGGGCCAGGCAGAGCCCTCGCCCCGGCCCCAGGCCGGCGCAACCGCTGCCCCCGCGCGGCGATCGCGACGACGACGAGGCAGCCGGGCACGGGTCTCGCGTCGAGATGACCGAGGCACCCCGCGGCATGCAGATCCGGAATATGAATATTCCGACCCGGTCCTACAAGGTCGAGCTCTTCACGGCTCCCAATGACTGGGTTCCGCTATTCCAGCTCGTGGGGATGGACAAGAATCCGGCTTTCGGCCGCAGCCACACGATGCTCGACATGGGCATGGAGACCATGTCCGAGCGGCACGTCCGCTTCAAGAACACGATCGGCGGCGTCGAGATCGAGGCGCTCGACTCGCTCAACGGCATCTACTTGCAGATCACGCGGCCGGTCATATTGAGCGATGGGACGCGGTTCCGGATCGGCGACTATGTGCTGGAATACCGCGACGCCGAGCCGAGTCAGCCGGCGCCGCCGAAGATCGCCGACGACGGCGAGCATTTCGTCTCCCAGGACCTCGAGCCGCTGGGGTTCCTGGACTTCGTTCGACCCGACGACCAGCCGGGCGTGCGGTTTCCCATCCTCAAACCGACGTCGACCGTTCTCGGCCGCGGCGGCACCGACCCCAGCGGATGCACCGCGGCAGGTCGACGTCCCGCTCCTGAATGACAAGCTCGTCAGCGGCCGGCACGCCGAGATCCGCCGCACGAACGATCAATTCGTGCTCGAGGACCTCCACAGCAAGAACGGGACGTTCATCAAGGTTCGGCAGAAGACCGTGGTCGGCGATGGAGCCACGATCTGCCTGGGAAGGGTGTACCTCAGGATCACGGAGATCAAGCCGCTGCGGGGTTGATTCCGTGAGACCTTCGTTCCGCGACGCGAAGCTGGGTCGACGGATCAGTGCAGTCGCAGGAGTGTGACGACCCAGCCGGCGACCAGCGCGGCGGGCAGGGCCAGGCCGAGCCAGTGCAGCGATCCGATGCCGAGAACAATGTACGCCCAGACGGCAAGCGCCGCGGCGCCGCCGATCGTGCCGACGGTCAAGGCCGCGCGGCGGTAGGCGAGGTCTTGGTCGATCGCACGCGAGGCCCAGCGGGTGGCGGCGGCGTTGTCGAGGAGCCGGCCGCGGATGATTCCGGCAACGCAGGCGGCGGCGTCTGGGCTGGGACCGGTCGCGGCAAAGTAGCAGCCGCACAGCGGAATGTTCTCCCCCCCTTCCGGTGCGGCGATCGCCGTTCCGATCAATTCAGGCAGTCTGCGCCGGAACCGGCGGATCTGGCTGCCGAGGGCAAAGAGGCGCATTGTTGCCGCGATGGTCCAGCGGCTCGTTCGCCATGAGATACAGCATCCAGGTCTGGTACCAGCCAGAGAACCACACCAGGCCGCCGTTGATCAGGCCGGGCACGTCGGCCGGCTCGCCCGGCAAGTAGAATCCGCAGCGGCGCTTGGTACGAAAGCTCTCCGTCATGCGCCGCGCGAATTCGAGAAACCCGGGCTGCGATTCCATGCTCGTGACCACCGCGTACACCGGCGGACGCAGGTCGAGAACGCGGGCGATCGACTGGAGATCGCCGCGGTAGACCGTCGCCAGCCGCGGCGCGTCGGTCCGATCGAGCCAGTCGACGGGCAGCATCACGATTACTCCCTGGAGCCCGCCAGGCGGCGAGCCCGCGGCTTTGATGCGCCGCAGACATACTCGACGCTCGACGGCGCGGTGCCCGCGCCCGCATCGGCCTGAGGCGGCCGGGCCACGCAGGTCAAGAATGTGGCGCCGGCTGTGCGCGAGGCTCGCAGAAACGCCGGAGCCCGCGGAATCCGGCTCTCGATGTTCAGTCCCGATGCGTCCAGGAGCGCGTCGGCAAGCTCTTCCGACGGCGTCATCGTCAAGTACACGCGATCCAGGAATCCTCGGCCCGATCGAATCTCGATCTCCTTCCACGCGTCGTCCAGCTCCGACGACCGCCCGATCACGCCGGTTGAGTCCGGCAGACTTGCCGACGCGCGCGCCGTTTGATCAGGCGGAAGACCCAGTACCCCAGGCCCAGTGCGCCGGCCTGGAGGCCGATGATCCACAGCCAGATGACCCACAAGCGGCCGAAATGGAAGAGAACCGGCAGGCGCTCGTCGAGGTTCTCGATGCGTGGGGGGTTCTGCCAGTACAGGCGGTAAACCACGTAGCACAGTAGCACCACCACCGCCAGGGCCAGGACGACCGCCAGCACGATGATCACGATCTGAAACATCCACCGCAAGAGCTTGCTCAACGTCGACCTCGCTTCGGATCGGCTTTGCCAGAAAAGGGAAGGCCAGCCGACAGACCGTGCGGCCTACCGCCAGTGGACCGCCGCGATGAATCCCGCCAGCGTGACCATGGCCGTGGCGCACACGAGCAGACTAACGACTAACAGCAGGCGCCCCCCGGGCAGCGGGGACAACTCGCGACTTTGCTCGGACGCCGGCGGCTCGGGAATGTACTGCTCGGGGTGCTTGGCCCCCTCGGTCACGCGCTCGTGGACCCGGCTCGCCCAGCGGCGCAGCTCTTCGTGGTCGGACGCGAGATCACCGCGAAAGCCCAGCGCAACGCACAGGAAAAATGTCTCGAGGGGATCGGTGCTATCGCGCTTCTCGGCCTCGACTGCCTTTTCATAGAAGCGAACCGCGGCGGAGCTCTCGCGGTAAAAGAAAAACTCGAGGATATGGTTGGTCCACTCCTGAGCGTGGTTCCAGCTCGAGGTGATCAAAATCTCGTCGATCCAGTACACGAGCGGCACGCTTCGCCAGCTCGAAATCCCGGGCCATCGCGGGCGAGGACCGGGCGGCCTTCTCCTCGGACCGGTTGAGGAGATCGACGAGCTCGCGCTTTTGCTCCTCCACCGCCGGGTGCTTGCCCCGAAGCAGGCCATCCTGAAAGTCGATGACGCCCTGGATCACCGGGGCGACCACGTCGGCAAAGGCGTCAGTCATTTCGCTTGAATGGCGAAGAGGGCAAAACGAAGCTTGGGGGGCCGCCCGCTCGCGACCTTGAGTGTCAACACGCCATCCTGGTCCAGGCCGCCCTGTTCCAGGCTCAGCCTTATCGCCAGCGAGCGGGAGTTGACGACGTCCTTCCAGAGACCCGCCTCGCGCTGGGTCCAGGCTTCTGGCTTTCGGTTGAAATAGAAGTAAACGAGATTGCCCGCCGCGGGCAGGCCGGCCGGTACGCGATGCTGCAGCGCCGGCTGCAGACCGGGCATGCGATTCTTGAAGTAGTCGTCGACCTTCTCGGCGCTGGCGATCACCATGTGCAAGCTCTTGAGCCGGTCCTCGCATTCGACGTCCGAGAGCTCGGTCTCGACGCCCAGGTAGAGGCGCGGTCGCTGGCCAGCCAGTCCGGCTCCCAGCGGACCTCGACCCGCTCGCCGGCCTTCGAGAAGTAACGCTTCTCGAAGGCCTGCTCCTCCTCGTCGTCGAGCACGAGCTGGATGTGCTGCAGCGTCTTCAGGAAGCAAGGCCCCATGTCCTGGTGATTGTAGGGCGGTACTTCCGGAGGCCGCCGGTCCTTGCGAAAGATCGCCACCTGCCCGGCGAATTCGCAGAGCTCGAGATACACCTGAAGCGGAGTGAGACCGGCGGTGGAGGCCATCACCGCCAGGCGCGTCTGGATCCCGTTGAGCACCGTCAGCTTCAAGATCCGCTCGGCATCGCCGGGCACCTGACTGTCAAAATTGATCTTGCGCGCGACCATCTGGTCGGCAAGGTTGTCGATCTTGCCGCGCATCCGGCGGGCGACTGCAGTGACCTGACGGCGCAGCCAGGGCCAGGCCTCGATCACGAGCAAGGGAGGTATGAACGCCGGCGCGATCTGCGGCGGAGCGGCGGCCTGCGTCGATGCCACGATTCGCACGAGCGGCAGCGTCACGAAATCGCTGCGGTCATCCGTCTCGAGCAGCAGGCGCGCCCGGGGCCGCCGAAACGCGATCGCCACCCCCTCCGAGCCGTTCTCGTCGGGGCAGTCTTCCTCCTCGGTCCAGAAGCGGGGACCGTGAACGGACGAGTCTTTGTCGGCGTTGATCTGTCCTAGCCGCAAGGGCGGCACGGCCAGGTAGACGGTGGTGGACGCCGCTGAGGCCAGTGCATCGCGTAGCGGCAACGGCGCAACCGTGGCGTCCTTGGGGATCGAGAGATGAGTGCCGTCCGGAAACCGGGCCTCGCACGACTGCAGGTCGACCATGAAATTGGCGAGCGCCGCCTGATCGAGCTCGATCGACCGCAATCCCCACGCAAACGGGTGATACCACTCCTCCGTTTCCTGGAGCCGGCGGAGCGTGTGCCGATCGGCGGCCTGGAGGTGCTGGGGCGATAGAAACATCCCCTCGTACCAATGCACGGCCCGGCTCGCCATCGCTGGCCCACCCCCCACGCCGACGGCCTCTCCGAAGTCACCGCCCATGGGAGCGGCACACGTTCGCCGTCGCCCTCGGGTCTGGCCATTGACCACCATATTACTTTAAAATAAACCTGCGGTAAAGTAACAGCGCGGCCCTCCGCGCCCTTTCGTTTCCGGTCTCGCGCCTCGGCCGGCAGCCGTCACACGAGCCGCGCGGCGGCACCGGCGAAGCGGTGGTGAGTTCGCGGTAAACCGTCCCCGAGGCTGGGAGCTGGGCCATGGACTATTTGAGATCGATCCCCAGACCGCGACTGGCCCTCCCGGTGCTCGCGGCAACGACGTCGTTCCTGATGTCGGCACTGTCGCTATGGCTGTTGTACTGGCTGTTTTTCGTCCGGCCCGATCTCAATGTGCTCGCGCTCTGGATCGCCCCGTCGCCGGCTTACGGGTCCACGCCTTCATTCTTGTTTCAGGAGCAGGATGCCAGGGTCTTCGGCCCCAAGGCGACCAAGAAGCCCGAGAGCCCGGGCGACGTCGCCGCGTCAATCCGGGCGTTCCTCGAAAGTAAGGGACAGCGCCCGGCCATCGTGTACCTGTCGGTGCCAGGGGTCGGGCTCCTCCGCGAGCAGGCCCCGCGCGATGCCTCCGCCGATCCCGGTCGCCTCCCCATCGACCCCGAGGTCCTCCAGGGTTCGCACACCGCGGGACCGGACGCCGCCGGGCTCTCCCTGAAAGACATCCTTGACGAGTTCCGGAAACGGCCGGGTCAGAAGAAACTCCTGGTTCTCGATGTCGGCCAGATCGGCAACGACGGCGACCTCGGCGTTTTCGCCAACGACTTCACCTACCGGCTCAAGCAAAAGCTCGAGCAAAGCCCGGACGACAGCTTCACCGTGCTCTGCTCGTGCGCCCTGGTCAGTTTAGCTGGTCGAGCGACGCCGATCGCCGCTCGATCTTCGCGCACTTTGTCGCGGATGGCCTGAACCGGGCCAAGGACGTGGAGGAGCTGTTGCCTTATGTACAAAAGCGCGTTTTCCAATGGGTGAAGACCCGCCGGGGCGCCATCCAGACGCCGATCTGGTGGGGAAGCCACGCGTCCAACTTCCTGCTGCCCAAGCCCGCCGGTGATACAGGCCTGTTCCAGCTCTGGGGCCCGGCGTCGCGCACGCCCGAATCACCGTGGAATAAGCCGGAGGCTCTGGACCTCTGGAAACGGCTGGCGGCAAGCTACAAGCGGCGCGACGCCTTTGCCGGCCAGCGTCCGTACCGCTACGCCGCGGCCGCCTGGCGAGATTACCAGTACGCCCTGCTGTGGGCAGAGCGCCTGTACCGGGCCGGGCAGTTTGCGGACGCGGGCGAGGCCCTCCGCGAGGCCGGCGGCTTCGAGCCGGAGCTCAAGAACCCGTTCGCTGCCATCGCGGGTAGCGCGGTACCCCTCACTCGAGCTCGGGCTGCGGATCGCGTCGGACCCGGCGTTTCGTCCCGAGTGGGGGGGCGAGGGCGAGTGGAAGCACGCACTGGCCTGGCTGGCCACGCAGCGCGGACCCGGCTCGGCCGATCAACCACCCCCGAAAACCGCCGACGCGAAACCCGCCGAGCCGACCAAGACCGCCGAGCCTCCCGGGAAGGCCGACCCCGGCTCCCCGCCCCCTCCCAAAGCCAAGTCGCCCCTTCCGCTCGTGCTGGGAATGATCGCCGAGGGCAAAAACCCGTGGGAGGCGTTTGTCGAGGGACAGTTGATTGACTGGGCCATCGAGTGGACCAAGTTTCACCCCGATCCGGTCTTCCTTTCGCAGCCCAAGCAAGCCGACGTGCTGCGCAAAGCGCTCAGAATCCGGCGCGTCGCCGAGCAGGCAGCCGCCGCATCCTGGCAGACCGGACCGTGGTCCGACGCACTCCTCGAATCCTGCGACGCGGCGCGGCGCCAGGCCCAGGATGACCTGTTCACCGGCACCCAGGACCCGGAATCCGCTATGCGGCAATTCAAGGAGATCGAATCGTCGTACAACCGGGTCGTCCGCTATGGGGCGGCGCTCGAGCTGGTCGAGGAGATTCGCACCGAATGGCCGTTCCTGGGCGCCTGGAAGGCGCGGCGTGCCGCGCTATCAGGGCAGGGGGAGATCCAGCGAACCACCGATTTCATCGTCAACTTCGCCAGGCACGTCGCCAAGCTTCAAGCACGCCTGGACCCCTGGGCCCCGCGTGAGAATCCCACCGAGCCCAGGATCGCCGATTTTGAACGTGAGTACGACGCGGTCCGGCAGGACTTCGACGTGGTCAAAAGCGAATTCAATTCGGCGGTCGAGGCCTGCAACCCCTCCAGCTCGTGGCGCGAGCTCGATCTTCTGCTCGCCGTGCCGTCGATCCGGTCTGAAGTCCGCGAGCGCCTGGTGGCAACGGTCGTGGCACACTCCTTGGACGATGCACTCGTGCCCAGAGCCAAGGCCAGCCCCGCGGCCGGCGCGGGGACTGACGATTCGCCAAAGGATACGAAGGCCGAGCCAAAGCCGTCCGACGACAGAGCCGCCGCCAAGGAGGCCGACGGAAAACCCGAGGCCAAGCCGGTCGACGGAAAACCCGAGGTCAAGCCCCCCGCGCCTGCGGTCGAGCCGGCTGATCACTCACGTGGCGGCTCACTCGCCACGGACGAGTCGCCCGACGACGACGCATCGCAGCCCGATGTGGTCGCCGATCCGGCGTTCTGGGCCGAGGCCAGTGGCATGGCCATGGTCGAATGGTCGTTGCTCGTGATCGGAGAGGTCGACGGCATGCTGGCCGCGGCGCCCAGGACGCGGCAAGGTAGCGGCCTGCTGGATCAATTGCAGACAGAGATCTCGAGCGCGAGCCAGATCGAGTGGAAATCCGACTCCAAGAAGGCCTTCGAGCATCATCGCGATCGGATTTCCGCCAAGCTGCGCAACCTTCGCTCCTGGCTGGCCGACGCCTGCATCAAGCGCGGCGACGGCCTCGCCGATCCGGACGAATTGTGGGACGAAAATCACCGCAGCCGCGTGTCGCTCGAGCGCACGCTCGCGGCGCTGCCGCGCCCGCTGGTCGATCTCGCCCTATCGCGGGTCAGAAACCCGCGGTTCCCGAAGCTCGCGGCCGACCTGGCCGGCATCCACGTCCGGGCGATCTTGCTCCGCAACGCCCGCCGGCTGCTCGAGGATCTGGACACCACCCGGGCCGCAGCCTACCTCAAGATGGCCGGCAACACCGCCAGCGCAGACTCGGCCGCGGCCAAGCTGCGCCAGCGGCTCGAGGCGCTGCAGGCGGCCAAGATCAAGGTGGGCGGCGCCAAGGTCGTCCTCGACGGCGACTCGTTTCAGCAGAAGATGGAGGTCTCCGTCGAGCCCGACCGACCGATCCCCAAGGGCCGCGGCGTGGTCTTCTTCGGGCCCGACCCGAAGAAGGACCTGGAGATCCTGCGCGACGATCCGCAGTCCGGAACCATGGACGTGACCCGCGGGACCCCCGTGGCGGTGAGCGCCGACGGCCCGGTGGTGAAGGCCGCTTACATCCTGCGCCGCGGGATCGATGTCGACGACCGGGAAGGGGGCGCCGTCAATCGCGACCATGCCGAGAAGACCCTCGCGCCGGCGCTCTATTACCGCGGACACACTTATCAGACGACCGAGCCAATCAGCGTCGTCCTCGAGCCGCTCAAGGATGTCGTGTACGTCGCCGTGCGGCAGGATCGCCAGACGATCCCCAAGGGCTACCGGGACCAATTCCGTCTCCATCCGTCCGACGGCTACATGCATTACGGTGAGGATCTCAAGTTTGAGGTCGTCCTCACCAACTGGACCACCACGCCTCAGGACCTGCTGGTCGACTACAAGCTCGAGCAAGACCCGGAGTCGGAACGCCACGAGGTCGTGAAATTGAAGCCCAAAGAGTCAAAGGCGATCTTCAACGAATTGGTGCGTGGCGTGGACCTGAAAAAGATCGGCGCAAGGCGCTCAAAAGCCGCGAGGTCGACCTCGGCCGGCCAAGGCACCTCGTGATCGACGTCTGGGACGGCCCCGCCGCAGCCGGCGCATCACCAGTAGGCTGTTCAGCTTCAACCATCTCGACGTGGACGCCTACGCCGCGATGTTGCCCGTCTTTTACGACTTCGGCAATGAAGCGGTCTGCTTTGCCGTCCGGCACCTGCGGTCCGACCCGGGCAAGGGCTACATCGAAGACGTGGTCGCCAGCGTCGCCGGTCTCACCCAGCTCGCGACCGTCAGCGGCGACGGCATGGGGGGGCCGTGCAAGATCGGCAAGGACGACTTCTACGGGTTCTGGTTCGGCGTTGATCCCAAGACCCCGATGGTCAGCTGGGCGGTGAAGGTCGGCAAGAAAAGCAACGCCTTCAACGGCACGCTCACGGTCAGCCCTGAGGGCAAGGACAAAGACAAAGACAAGGATAAGGACAAAGACAAGGACGCCGAGGCCCCGAAGTTGTAAGGTCATGATCGAATCCATTAGCCAGGGTGTCGAGAACCAGACGATCCTCCAGAGAGCACGACGCCCGGCGCGCTCGCCGTTTTCGCCCCGAATCACGTCCATCTCGCCTCCATAGACGGCGAGACGTCCTGTCGTCCGGATCCGAGGCGCATCGCATTCGTTCCCGTGGCACCCGGCGCGGCAGCGCCTTCACCTGGGGGCGCCGGCAGGCCGCACGTCGCGTGAATACGGCTCTGGCCGGTGGTTTTCCCTTGGAAAACGCGAGTGGAATCGGTTTCAATTGGTATCCGCGCGGATTCCACGCGTCCGCGTCGCCCGCAGCGATCCTGGATCGAAGGAACCCGGCTGCTTCTGTCGCGTTCCCGGAACGCTCTGGGTGAGAACGCCGCGCGGGAACAAGCCGGCCCGGTGGGGATGGACAATGAATCCGACCAACTTCGCCATGAGACGGCCGGTCACGACCTTGATGCTGGTCGTGGCCTTGGTCAGCGGCGGCCTGCTGGGCCTCAACCGGATGCGAGTGGATATCTTCCCTTCGCTGAACGTGCCGAAGATCTACGTCTTCCTCGACTACATCGGCATGAGCCCCGACCAGATGGAGGGCTTCATCGTCAATGAGCTCGAATTGTATTTCCAGTACGTTGACGGCATTCAGGATATCGACACCCGGAATATCCAGCAGGTGGCCCTCTGCGAGCTGTCGTTCTTCCCCGGCACCGACATGGGGCAGGCGATGGCCCAGGTCGTGGCAATGTCGGATCGGGCGATGTCGTGGATGCCAAAGGGCACACTACCGCCGATGATCATGCGGATGGACTCCGGCTCCGTCCCGGTCGGCTACCTCGTGTTCGAGAGCGACGTCACGTCGCTCGGCAAGATGGGGGACCTCGCGCAAAACGTCATCCGGCCGCTCGTGCAGAAATTCGTCCCCGGCACGGTCGCGATCTCGCCGTTTGGCCCGAACATGCGGTCGATCGTCATCAACGTCGACCCCAACAAGCTCCTGGACTACAACCTGACGCCGCAGCAGGTCATCGATGCACTGGCGACCGGGAATACCGTCATCCCCGCGGGGAACCTCTACATCAAGGATTCGATGCCGGTGGTCGGCAACAACGCGACGGTGGTCGACATCCAGCGCCTGGGCGAGATCCCGCTCCGGCTCGAGCGAAACGTCTACCTGCGCGACGTGGCGACAATCCAGGACTACGTCGACATCACCTATGGCTACGCGCTCGTCAACGGCAAGAATTCCGTCTATCTGCCGATCATCAAGAAAGACACGGGATCGACCTTGACCGTCGTGGCCGACGTGCACAAGTCGATGCAGAAGTTTCAGGACGCCGTGCCCAAGGATGTCACGATCAACTTCGAGTTTGATGAGTCCCCCACCGTGGTGGCGGCGGTGCAAAGCGTGGCCACCGAGGGGCTGATCGGCGCAGGCCTGACCGGGCTCATGATCCTGCTGTTCCTGCGCGACCCCCGGAGCGTGCTCGTCGTGGTGGCCAACATCCCGCTCGCCTTGCTCGGGTCATTGGTTGGGCTCTGGGTCACGGGCAACACGATCAACATCATGTCGCTCGGCGGCATGGCGCTGGCGATCGGCATCCTGGTCGACGAGGCGACAGTGACGATCGAGAACGTGCACGTGCAGATGGAGCACGCGCCGAACGTCGCCACGGCGGTGCTGCACGCGAGCAACGCGACGGCCGTGCCGCGGCTCCTGGCTTTGCTCTGCATCCTGTCGGTGTTCATCCCGGCGTTCATCATGAACGATCCGCTGCGATCGCTGTTCATGCCGCTCACCCTGGGCGTGGGCTTCGCCATGATCTCGTCGTACCTGCTCTCCAGCACGTTTGTGCCGGTCATGTGCGTGGCCCTCTTGAAGCACCACGGCGGGCACGGGCAGGGCAAGCCCGGGCTGTTCGACCGGCTGCTCAAGGTGTACGGCGCTGCGGTGAGCTGGTTTGTCCGGCTGCGCTGGCTGACCGTGCCGATCTATCTCGCGGCGTGCGGGCTCGTCCTCTGGGTGCTGGGCATCCAGCTGGGCAGGGAGCTGTTCCCGCAGATCGATTCGGGGGAATTCGTGCTGCGGTTCCGGCCGCCCCCCGGCTCGAATTTCGAACTCACTCGGCAGATGGCGATCAAGTGTCTCGAGGAGATCGAGCGCGAGGCCAAGCCCGAAAGCATCGAGATCACGATGGGCTACGTCGGCCAGGTCGCGCCCAACTTCGGCATCGACAACATGGTGCTGTTCATGCGCGGGCCCGACGACGGCCAGTTGCGGGTCGCCTTGACCGAGGAAAGCGGAATCAAGCTCGACGAGTTTCGCGAGCGGCTGCGCAAGGTCCTGCCCGAGCGGGTGATTCCCTGGATGGCACGGCGGCTCGAGGAGGGGGGTCTCGCCAAGGAGCAAGCAGAGCAGCAAGCAAAGCTGTCGACCTTCGGTTTCGAGCCGGGCGACATGGTGACCCAGGTGATGAGCTTCGGCTCGTCGACGCCGATCGCGATCCGGATCGTGGGCACCGATCTGAAACTCGTGCGGCAGCACGCCGAGAAGATCGCCGCCAACATGAGGCGAATCCCGTTCCTTCGCGACGTCGAATTTGTACAGACGCTCGACTACCCCACCGTCGAGGTCACGATCGACCGCCAGAAGGCGGGGCTCTCCGGCGCCAAGGTCTCGGATGTCGCCCATGCCCTGGTGATGGCGACGGCGTCGACCCGGTTTGCCTCGCTCAACTACTGGATCGACGTGAACACGGGCTTCGACTACCTGGTGCAGATTCAGATACCGCCCCTGCGGCTGAACAAGCCGGAGGACGTCGAGACCTTGCCGGTGGATTCCGTCAATCCGCTCGTCAACCTCATGATCCGCGACGTGGCCACGGTTCGCAGAGGCGTGCGGCCCGGCGAGATCGATCGCGACATGTCGCAGCGCTACCTGACCCTCACCGCCAACGTCGAGGGCGAGGACATGGGCCGGGCGGCGGATCAGGTTGCCCGGGCGGTCGCCGCCGTGGGAGATCCCCCCCGCGGCGTGCGCGTCGATACCATGGGCCAGCTCCCGGCGATGGACGAGATGTTCTGGTCGCTCGGGATCGGGCTGTTCGTCGCCGTGTTCGTGATCTTCGTGCTCTTGACCGCGTATTTCCAGTCGCCGCGGCTGGCGCTCGTCTCGATCGGCGCGGTGCCGGGAGTGCTCGCGGGCATCGCCACCATGCTCTTCCTGACCGGCACGACGATCAACATCGAGTCGTTCATGGGCTCGATCATGTGCCTGGGCGTCTCGGTGTCAAATTCGGTGATGCTTGTGACGTTCATCGATGAACACTGGAAGGCCGGCAAGCCCTCGAGCGAGGCCGCCGTGATTGGCGCCAGCGAGCGGCTGCGGCCAATCCTGATGACGGCGTGCGCGATGACCGTGGGCATGGTGCCGATGGCGCTGGCCCTGGAGCGAGGGAGCCAGATGCAGGCCCCGCTCGGCCGCGCGGTCATCGGCGGCCTCGTGATGTCCACGTTTGCGACCTTGCTGGTGGTCCCGTCGATCTTCGCGATCGTGATCGGCAGGAAAGTGGCCAGGTCGCCGTCGATCCACCCGGCCGATCCCGAGAGCCGGCATTACAGCCCGACGGTCTTTGCCAACCACGAAAACCCCGACGCCGCTCGCCCGGCCAACCACGACGAGGCCGAGGGCGCTGGCGCTGGCGGCAGCCGCGAGTGATCGCCCGCAGGAGCCTGGCCCGGAGTCCCCTGATGCGCCGGATCGTGCCGCCCGTGTGTTCCGACCGCTCCGCCGGCTGCCGCCATCTGGCGCTCTGGCTGGCGGCTGCCTGGCGACCCAGGGCTGCCGCCGCGAGCCCGAAATCGAATTCGCCGGCGATACGCAGGCTCCGACCGTGCAGTTGATCCAGCCCCAGGTCCGGAAGATCGTCCGCGTCGTGGGCCAGCCCAGCTTCATCGAGAGCTACGAGCGCACGTCGATCTTTCCCAAGCCGACCGCCTACATCCAGAACTGGGTCGTGGACATCGGCGACAAGGTCAAAAAAACCGACGTCCTGGCCACGCTGTTCGCACCCGAGCTGGTCGAGGAGCTGAAGACAAAGCAGGCGGCCGTCGTGCTCGACCGCGAGCGGATAACGCTGGCCAAGGAAGTGGTCGAGGTGGCCAAGGCCGACGTGTTGGCGGCCGAGGCGCGGCTCCAGGAATCCGAGGCGATCCTGGCCAAGTACGAGGCCGAGGTCGTCCGCTGGGACACCGAGGTCAAGCGGCTCGAGCGCCAGGTCGCCCGCGTTGTGGTCAACTCCCAGATCCTCTTCGAATCGACCAATCAGCTCGCGTCGAGCGTCGCCGCGCGACAAGGCAAAGGCAACGATCAAGAGGGCGGGGGCAGAGCTGGTCGCCTCCAGAGCCAAGCTCGTGAAGGCCCAGGTCGACGTGCGGGTCGCCGAAGCCGACCTGATCGTCGCCGAGAGCGAGGAGAAATATGCGAAGGCCTGGGTCGATTACCTGACGCTCACCGCCCCGTTTTCCGGCGTGATCTTCGCCCGCAACGCCAACACGTTCGATTTTGTCCTGCCCACCACGGGCGACCCCACGGCGTTTTACCTCTCTCCGGACATCTCGCCCGGCGCGAGCGCGGCGCCGATCTATGTTGTCGACCGCCTCGACATCGTCCGGATCTTTGTCGACATCCCGGAACAGGACGCCAACTTCGTCGGCATCGGAACCAAGGCGACCGTCCTCGCCCGCGCATTCCGCGACACAGAGCTGCCGGCCACCGTCACACGAGTCTCCTGGGCGCTCAACCAGAAGAGCCGCACGCTCCGGGCCGAGATCGACCTCGTCAACCCCGACAGCCAGCTCTTGCCCGGGATGTACGCCTACGTCAAGGTGTTGATCGAGCGCCCGGGCGTCCGCGCGTTGCCGCTGGAGGCGTTCACCTATGACGCAGAACAGGCGTTCTGCTGGCTCTACCAGAGCGGCAAGGCCGTGCAAGTGGAGCTCGAGACCGGCGTCAGCGACGACAACTGGATCGAGGTCACCAATCGACGGCCGCCGGTGCCCCCGGAACAGCCGGGCGACAAGGTGCCCTGGACACCGATCGACGGCTCGGAACAGGTGATCCTCGGCGAGCTTTCAGCTCTCGTCGACGGCGACGCCGTCGTAGTCGCCCCGGCAGCGACGGCGACGACAGAGCCGGCGGCCAAAGCGCCCGCTCCCGCCCGGCGTCCGGCGGATGCCGCGACCGGGAAGACTGCGATCGAGCCAACCACACGCCGGCCGCCGGTCAATTCCACGCTTCCAGGCGCGTCGCGCCCGGCGAGGAACCTACCATGATCGGGAGTCGTTGATGCGCGGATTCATCTTGCCGGCCCGTGCCGATCGCCCGTGCCCGTGCAGTCCGCGCCGGCCAGTATCCTGGCTCGTCTGTGGTCTCATGACCGCCCTGGCGGCGCCGGCGTGCCGCCGCCCGGCGGAATCCCACTATACGAGCGTCGCCAAGCCTCAAACCGTGCGGCTCGTCCAGCCGCAAGTCCGCGACATCGTGCGGGTCGTCGGGCAGCCCAGCTTCACGCAGAGCTACGAGCGATCGTCCGTCTTTCCGAAAATGAATGCTTACATCGACAAATGGATCGTCGACATCGGCGACAAGGTCAAGAAGGGCGACGTGCTCGCGAGGCTATTCGTGCCCGAGCTGGTCGTGGATCACGATACGAAGAAGGCGATGGTCGTGCTCGACCGCGAGCGGATTGCGCTGGCCAATGCCGTGGTGGAAGTGGTCACCGCCGACGTTCAGGCGGCCGAGGCTCGACTCGAGGAAGCCCGGGCGGATTTCGCAAGCTACCGCGCCGAGGCCGAGCGCTGGGACTCGGAGGCCAAGCGGCTCGAAAACGAGCTCAAAAGAGGTGTGGTCAACCCCCAGGACGTCCTTCAGGCCACCAATCGGTGGAAGGCGTCTGTCGCGTCGCGAGACGAGGCGGCGGCGACCGTCCGCAAGGCCGACGCCGAGCTCCTCTCGCGGCGGGCCGCGCTTTCCAAGGCCAAGGTCGATGTCGGGGTCGCCGAGGCCAACCTGAAGGTGGCCGAGAGCGAGGAAAAGCGGCTCCAGGCCTGGGTCGACTACCTCGTCCTGCCCGCGCCCTTTGACGGCGTGATCGTGGCCCGCAACGCCAACACCTTCGACTTCGTCCTGCCCACCACCGGCGACCCCTCGGCCTATCGGCGCGGACCGTTCCTTTCCCCCGGCAACGCCGCTCCGATCTACGTGGTCGACCGCATCGACATCGTTCGCATTTTTGTCGACATCCCCGAGCGCGATGCCGTCCATGTCCACATCGGCTCCAGGGCCACAGTGCTCGTCAGGGCGTTCCGCGACGTCCCGATCCCGTGCACCGTCACTCGCACCTCCTGGGCACTCAACGTCCAGAGCCGCACGCTCCGCGCCGAGATCGACCTGCCCAACCCCGGCAGCCAGCTCCTGCCCGGCATGTACGCGTACGCCAAGGTGATCATCGAACGCCCCGGCGTGCGCGGCGCTGCCGGTGGAGGCGCTCATGCACTTGGGCGACAAGACGGTCATGCAGGTCGGCGAGAAGTCCTTCTGCTGGCTGTACGAGGACGGCCACGCGAAACGGTTCGAGGTGGAGACCGGGATCAGCGACGGCGAGTGGATCGAGGTCACCAATCGCCGGGTTCCACGGGCGAGCACCGCATCGACGAGCGATGACCCGTGGACGCCCTTCGACGGCAAGGAGCAGGTCATCCTCGGCAACCTGTCGACCCTCGCCAACGGCAGTCCCGTCGCGATCGCTTCGCCCGAAGCGACCAAGGTGGCAGAGGACTCGCGCGGCCGCCGGCCGAGGAAGACCATCGACTGACGTCCGCCGCGTCCGGCCTGGTTCGGGTCTACTGCTTTGGCACCATCCGCTGCAGCAGGGGCACCGCCAAGCCGAGCAACTGCTGGAGCCGCTCAACTCGCTCGCCGAGCTGGTCGATCCGCTGATTGAGGTCGCTGATCTGCTGCCTGAGGTCGCCCGTTTCCGGGGCAGAGCGCACACCCAGCATCGGAGACGACTTCGATGCCTCGCTGCTCGTCGCCTTGGCGAAGTCCGTGCTCGCGCCCTCACTCGACTTCCTCGTCAAGCTCGATCCTTGGCTCGATGCCGCCTCTGGCCTGGACCCGGACGACGACGGCTCGCCGGGCGTCGACCCTAGGAAGTGCGAATATCCGATCGCACCGATCACGCCGGAGATCAAACCGATCGCGGCCGTCATCAGAACGGTCATCGTCGTCGATCGCTCATGGCGCGGAGGCGGCAGGGAAGCAACGTGGCCACGCTGGCCCGAATCGGCTCGCGAGGAAGAGTCATCGTTCGTCACGGTCGTCATTCCTGAATCCGGCGGAAATCTGCGGCACACGACCATGATAGCGAATCGCTCGCCGCGTCGCGATTGGCGCGGACGCTGACTGTTCGGCCGCGGGTCGCGCACGATCGCCCCGCGAGTGCTGGCCCGCGGGACGGTCGGCACGAGCTACCGGCCGGCCGGCGGCGGCCCGTTGCCCACCGGGGGCAGGTACCCTGGCCGCGACGTGTCGACGGGCTCGACGGTGCCGGGTGGCCGCAGACACGTGATCTCCTGGGCAGGATAGCCCAGCGCGTGGAACAGCTCGAATTCGGCACGGTTGTAGTCGGCGACCGTGGTGAAATACTCGTCGAACGACAGTTTCAAAAGCCTCAGCGCGTAGATCACTTCCTGCGGTCGAAACACCAGGACCAGTACGTCGCCCATTCGGGTGGTGTGGCGCATCCCCTCGACGTTGCCGTTGTATGCAGTGATCGACGCGCGGAGCGAGCGATCGGCCTGACTGACCCGGGCCGCCGCGGATTGAAGTCGCGCGTAAGCCTCGGTCACATCCGCCGCCACCGTGTCCTGCGTCCTGGAAAGCTGAATGATCGACTCGGACTGCTCACCCCGCTGGTCTTTGATCCGCGCCAGGTTTCCAATCCCGAAGGCATCGAACTGCCAGACGAGCTGCAAGCTCACGTCGGCGCGGCCGGTCCACTGGTTGAGGCTGCTGTTGGGACCCAGACCGAACACGCCTGCCTGCAGTAACATTCCGCCGGAGGTCTGAAAACCATTGACCATCACCAGCGGAAGGAACGGGCGCATCTTCTCCCGGCGGATCCGCTGCTCCGCCGCCTGGACCAGCGCCCGCTGCGACGCAAGCTCGGGCCGGTTGGAGAGAGCAATCCGTTGCAGGTCCGCAAGCGGCCGGGTGGGGTCGATCAGCGTGAGCTGAAGATGATCGTGCTCGAGCGGGACGACGACGGCGCGCGGGTTCAAGCCGCAGCACGCGAGTCAACCGGCGCTCTGGACGCGCCACGCTTGTCGCGCAGACACGGATTGCTGTTCGAGGTCGGCAAGCATGTTCAAGGCGCGATCGACTTCGACTTTCGAGACTAGCTCGTCCCCCAGGCTTGCGACTTGCGCGACCAGGTCTCGCGCCCCGCTCGACGCAATACAGGGCCCCGGCGTACATGCCCCGGTACTGGTGGACGCGGAAATAGGTATCGGCGGTCATGAGCAGCGCGTCGTTCTTCGCCGTCTGGATGTCCCATTCCCGGGAATTGAGCACCTGCTGCGCGACCAGCGGCTCGAAGAAGACATCCGTGAGGTTCACATACGCTGTCAGCGATCCGACATCCAGCGCGCCGCCGGCATAGAAGAAATTAACGCTCGGGCTGGTCATGAGTCCCTTGTTGAAATCCGGGCCGCCACCATCGTGCCGGATGTAATCGGCGCCCATCACCAGTGTCGGAATCCACAGGACCTTGGCCCGCGTGAGCTGTGCTTCCGCCACCCAGACACTGGCCTGTGCAGCAGCCACGACCAGCGGCCGGGCATCGGAGAGCCGCAACGCGGTGGCGAGGTTGATCGGAAACCGATCGTCGCCCGGCTCCAGCGGCGCCGATTTCAATTGCACGGCCATCAGGTCCGGCGCCACGCTCGGCGAATCCACATCCTGCGGCGGCGCCGCCGACGACGGCGCGACCGACCATGTCCGCGGCGGGGGCACCGACACCTGCGATCTACTCGCCGAGCGCGCGAACGGCCAGGCCCGCGGCGGGGGCACACGTGTCGTCGTGCGTGGACCCGGCAGCGGATCGGCCTGCGTCTTCTTCTCGGTCGTCACTGGCGGGACCGCCGGCGACGTCGCAGGCAGCGTGGCTGAGGACTGCGCGCGGCAGCGCGACGGCTCGAACCCGGGAAGCATCACGGTTACAAGCATCACCGTGAATCTTCCGACTCGATCCATCGGGCGCGGCTCCTCCGTCGTCCCTCCTGAACCAAACCCGGAGCGCAGCAAGTCAGGCGTGACAGGACGTCACAGGCTTTATCGGCTCATTCAATCCGGATGTTGATGACGAATTTAGCGATTTTGAGCCGTCCAGCCCCATCCTCCTGGCCGTCGAAATCGGAGAATGACAGCCAAAGCCGGCCAGATCGCCACAGTCCATTGCGCACTGAGGACTTCGGCGAGAACCACAGCCTCCACACGGGTTGGCCGTGAGCCCGGCCCGCGCTAGAAATGCCCGGCGAAATCCGGCGCGCTGCGTCCGCGCATCGGTGAGTTGGTTGATGGACGTGTTGGGCAGACCCAGTTGCGCGCCTGTGCCCCCGAGATTGCCCGGGCCAAACGCGACGATCCAGTTGAGCGTGCGCGCAAACGTCGCAGGATCATACTTCAGCCGAAGAAAGATCCCCGCTGGTCCCGGTATGGCCGTCGATGACCGACCTCCGAGGTTGAACTGGAAACCTCCGCCCACGAACGACACGGGATAGTACTTCTTGGTCAGCACGTAGAAGACGAGTATCTGCCCAGGCTTCCACTCTTGATCGCCCGTGAGAATCGGAAAACCGCCAAAAGACCGCGGTTGATTCGTCATTCTCACGGTGAAGCCGCTGGACGCATTGAAGGTGAGCGAGGTGCCGTTCTTCACGGTGACATCGGTCACGTTGTAAACCTGCCCGGGCACCGGCTTGCGGCCCTGCACCAGCACCTGCTGGAACGGAGGAATCAGCTTGTAAGGTGTCTGAAACGGCGTGTTGGTGACGCGGAACGCGAGAAAGCCAAACGCTCCGACGGGCAGAGGCCGGCCCTGCACTCGTCGACTTTCAGCGGCTTGGCGGCATGACTGGTCGCGGCGTCATCGGCGGAATGATGAGCCCCGGCGCATCGGCCGCGTGCAGCGCAAGCGCCCGTGCGTCGCCATTCGCATTCGCAGCGTGAGTCGCCGGGGCAGCCGCACTCAGCAGTTGCTTGGCTTCCAGTAGCTCAAGACCAGGACGGAATCTCACGATCGAGCGACCGCGCACGGATGACGAGTCCTCCCGGTTCGAGAACAAAGGCCGCGCACGTTTGTCGCGCAACGTCAGATCGCGGTTTCTGGGAGCCCGCGCGGTCATACCCTACGAATCGGATACAGGAAGCCGGCGGTTGATCCCCTGCATCGCATACCCGGGCTCGCCCGCTCGATTATTCCCGATGAATCGGATGAACTGCCTGCCCCAGATCGGCCGCCCGTGCGGCCGGCCAGCCGCGTCAGCGACTTGCCGGGGGCGGCCCGTTTCCCACCTGGGGCAGATAATCAGGCCGCGTGGTATCCACCGGCTCGATCGTCCCCGGGGGCCGAACGTAGGTGATCTCCTGGGCGGGGTAGCCCAGCGCGTGGAACAGCTCGAACTCCGCCTGGTTGTATTCGGCGACTGTCGTGAAATACGCGTCGAAGGCTGATTTCATGAGCTGGAGTGCAAACACGACTTCCTGCGGCCGATTGATCAGCACCAGCACGTCGCCAAACCGGGTCGTGTTTTGCAGGCCTTCCAGGCTTCCGTTGAAGGTGGCAATGCCCGCTCGCAGCCCACGATCGGCCTGCTCCACCCGGATCGCCGCCGACTGGAGGTCCGCCTGCGCCTGGGTCACGTCCGCCGCCACCATGTCCTGAATCTTGAAAAACTCGATGATGGCTTTTGACTGCTCGCCGCGCTGCTCTTTGATCCGCGCCAGGTTTCCGATGCCGAGCCCCTCGAGCTGCCACACCAGTTGCAAGCTCACGTCGTCGCGGCCGGTCCACTGGTTCAGCTTGTTGTTCGTGCCCAGGCCGAAGATCCCCGCTTGAATCATCTCGTCGGGAGTCTGGAAGCCGTTGATCAGGACGCTCGGGAGGATCATCCGCCCTTTCTCACGGCGGATCCCCTGAAGCGCCGCCTGAACAGCGCCTGGTGCGAGGCGAGCTCGGGACGGTTGGTGAGCGCGATCACGTGCATTTCGGCGAGCGGTCGCGCAGGGTCGATCAACGTGATCTGAAGGTGATCATGCTCCAGCGGGACAACGACGGCGCGTGGGTCCAGGCGAAGGACACGCGTGAGGCGAGCGCTATTGACACGCCACGCCTCTTGTGCGGAGACCGATTGCTGCTCGAGGTCGGCAAGTAGGTTCCGCGCCCGATCGACCTCGACAATCGGCACCAGTTCGTTGCTCAGGCTCGCGATCCGTTCGACCAGCTCGCGCCCGCGCTCAACGCAGTACAGGGCGCCGGCGTACATGCCCCGATACTGATGGACACGAAAGTACGCCGTGGCAGTCATGAGCTGGGCGTCATTCTTGGCGGCCTGGATGTCCCACTGGCGGGAGTTGAGGACCTGGCGCTTGACCAGAGGCTCGAACAACGCATCGGTGAGCGCGACGATCTCCCACAATCCGGCACCGCCGTAGAAGAAATTCACGCTCGGCGCCGTGAGCAGGCCCTTGTTGAAGTCCGGCCCGCCGCCGTCGTGCCGGATATAGTCTCCGCCGATGTTCAGTTGAGGCACCCACAGGACTTTGGCTCGCGTGAGCTGGGCTTCGGCCACCCACACGCTGGCCTGGGCGGCGGCGACGATGAGCGGCCGGGCGTCGGAGAGCCGCAAGGCGGTGGCGAGGTTGATCGGGAATCGCAGGTCGGCCGGATCCAGCGGCGCTGGCTTCAGCTTGACGATCTTGTCGATGGCGTCCTGCTTTGCGGTTTCCGGCGCAGTCCGCCGGCAACGGCACCGGCGCACACCCGTCCGCCCTGGCTCGCACCTGGATCCCCCGCCGGCGAGCGTGCCGGCGTCGTCTCAGGCTGCGTCTGCGACGCCGTCGCCCGAGGCAACGCGACTGCTCGAGCCGCGGTTTTGGCCCCTGTGAACGGGCGGGGGGGAGGTACAGACCCGGTAGGCGACGACCCCGGCGACTCGGCGCAGCAGTCCGATGATCCAATCGCGCCGCATCGCGCTAGCGCAGGACGATCGCGGGCCTGCCGAATCGTTCCATCCAGTCTGTCTCCTCCTCCTCGTCTCCACTCAGCAGCCGAGCGCGTGCCGCAACCGCCCGCTGCGGCGGCCTGTAGTCTTTGATCGGCTTATTTCGCTCACGACGTTGATGACGATTGCGGAGATTCTAAGCCACCTCTTCTCAAACTCTCGCCAGACCATAACTTGAAGCCGATCCACCCGACAGCGTCGCTCCTTCAATAATGAACGAAGAAACACTGGCGCGAGCGATCACCATACGCAAGGGAATCTCAACCAGAAAATGGGGTTCGCCCCGAGTGACTTTTGTCACACGTGTCCTTTAAGGTCTTGGCATCACTGGTTCTCGGTCCGTCGCCACCGTATGGTTGGCGGCGCCGAAGCGGCAGTGGCGTTCCCTCGCGATCGGGTCTACCGAAGAGGCCGCCGTGCGAAGAAGCCATCGATCACCCGTGACGGCACTCACCGCAGCCCGGCGGCGATGGTCTGCTCCTTGCCATCGCTCGCCGTGCGAACGTTGATCGTGAGTCGCTGATCCGGTGTCTTGGTGGCGATGATCCAAGCGACGTTCCCGGGCTGTTCCGTGAGATAGCCGTTGATCGAGAGTATGACGTCGCCGGCTTGCAGACCGGCCGCCTGCGCCGGGGTCCCGGGATGCACGCTCGAGACCTTGATCGCTCGCACGCCATTGGCCTCGACGACCGGCTCCTCGTCGATTCCGAATTCGCGGGCGGCGTTGATGCTCGGGGCAGACGTCGGCGCAGACGAATTGCTCGGACCGCGGGATGACCCACTGGCTGCGGCCGCGGTCGTGTGCGGAGCAAAGACGCTCTCGGGATAGGGACGCTTGCCTGTGAACAGGCCGAAGCCGACGTTGTAGGCGTAGACAGGCCCTCCGGAAGTGCCGTATTCGGAATCCATGCCTTCCAGAACGACGGGTTGGTTCGCGACCAGCTCGCCAGGCTCCTGAAAATTGAAGGGATCGCCGGGTCCCGTGTAGTAGAGAAATGACAGGATCCTGCCGCATCGTTGCAACGGCGGCGCCTCGTGGAAATAGCCGGGGCCGCCGTAGAACGGATCACCGCCCGAGGCGCCGACGCCCAGGCTCTCGCCGCCGTAGCCAAAGCCCGGGTGATACCTGAGAAGAAAACCGTAAGCTCCCGGGTAATCGCCGGGCGGGGTCCAGCCCAGGGCACCGAAGCCCGGCGCAGTCCGGCCCGTGCAGGCCCGCACCGTCGAGATCGCCGCCGTGGGTCGTGGCCAGTCCGCTGCACACCATCCAGATCCCCAGTGCCACGGCAACCACGTTCCAGGAGAATCTGCCACCGCCCCGCACCAGAGCAATCATCGGCATACCCTTCCGCAGTGAAGCCGCCAGCTCCTCAGCCTTTGACCGCTCTGGGCCGCAGGCCTAATGGCGTCCGCTCTCGAGCGCAGGTCGCCACAACGCGCGCGCGTCGATAGATCGCTCGATCGACCGTCAGCGCGCCGGCTCGAAGCCCGGCGTCCCTGCCCGATCGCGTCGACTCCCGGCGCGCACCGACAGAATGGCCTGTCGTGAACTCCGATCGACACCGGACCGCACCAACTTGAAGCGGCGGTCGCACGACCAGGGTTCGCCACGCAGCCGACGCTCCAATCCTCGCGGTCGAGCAACATATCGCGCATGGGCCGACCTCAACAGATGCGCACGGTGTATGAGCCGGACGGCGTGCCAGTATTTCGGCAACAGCCTTCCAGATCGCGCAATTTCAGCCCCATCCCGCGGATTTCTCTGAGGCGGTGTCCAACGATTGCTCCCAATGGCAATCTACTGACAGACGGATGAAGACGCGGAGCTGAAAACGATCTGCCTTCCGTAGGGCGACGCGTCGACACCGAGTCGATTGCTGACTCCCCCCAGGGCATCCGACCGGGCCGGTCGAAGCGGCAACCATCGCAATTGCCGGCCGTTCTAGTCGTGCCCTCCTTCACACCTGGTTCCCCGCGGAAACGTGCAGCCCGTGTACGGGCTGACCCGTGAACGCGATGGTCTGTTCTCGACCGCTTGATTCACACCCTCGTTCGTGCGGACGTCGCCGAACCCTCGATCCCCGCTCGATCCACGCGGTTGCGTGGTTCGGGATCGCCAGCGCGCGATTGCACCGACACGACTTTCAACACGGGAGATGATCCGATGGTTCAGAGAAAGCGACGCGAGCGCACCAGCCGTAAACTTTGTCCAGTGCTCGCCCCGCTGGAAGGGCGCACCCTGCTGAGCGCGGGCATGCCGAAACACGGGCATGTCCCGGGCGCATCAGCCGAGGTGCGCAACGCGCACCACCATGGCCACGCGCAGTCCCGGATGGAAGGGCCGAGCATCACCTCGATCAATCGGGTGAGCTTCGACGGTTTTCAATTCACCAATTTCGACGGACCGTCCCCCGGCAACACCGCCGGCACCGGCACCAACATGAACGGCATCTCCAACTCGGGAAGCAGCGTCGGATTCACGATCGACAACAACGGGAACTTTCTCAATTTCGTGACCAATCCGCTGAAGTCCAGGTCGGCCAGGCTCGTCAACCTGAACGGATCAACAACCGCCATGGCCTTTGCCGTCAACTCGGCGGGCACCGTCGTCGGCACCGATGGCAACGGAAACGCGTTTTTTCTCCACCACGGCACGCTCAAGACGTTCCTTCCCGAGGGTGGAACCTCGGCCGTAGCGCTGGGGATCAACGACCACGGCACGGTGGTCGGTCAATTCACAAACGCGACCGCCACACCGGGATTCATCCGGTTGAATGGAAACAAGTTCGTCACGGTCAACGCTCCCTCGGGCCCGAACGTTGTCAACGTGCAGGGCATCAACAACAAGGGCCTGCTGGTCGGCTTCTATGTTGGCACTGATAGCCAGGACCATGGGTTTGTCGCCAGCGAGCGCGACGTGCAGAATGGCACGCTCACCGGCAACGCCGTCGCCGACCCGATCATCCCGAACGTGCCCGGAGAACCACGGCGCCACCTTCGCGTTCTCGCAGATCCTCGGGATCAACGATCACGGTATCGCCGTCGGATATTACGGCGACTCCACCACCAGCCAGCACGGCTTTCTCTACAACACCAAGACCGGCCACTACACGTTCCTGGATGACCCCAGCGAAGCATTCAGCAACGGCGTTGAGGTCACGCAGATCACCGGTATCACCAACTCGGGCGAGATCACCGGTTTTTACTCCGACGCGAATGGCGTGTTCCACGGATTCGTCGCCACCGCTCCCAGAGGCTGAGTAACGTCGTCAGTGGCTGGGAGCGCGTCTCGCCGATTCTTGAAGAAGCTGGCGGGATGCGCCCCCGTGCGGAAAACCTGGTCGGGGGTTTCGGCAGCGGCGAGGCGCCGCGAGGAAACCCCCGACTCTTGCGTTTCGAAGACCTTCAGTCGAGGGTTCGGCAGAGTCAGGCAACGCGCACCTTGTATGCTGAGATACCCACAACGAACACGGGGAACACCCGGACGGACCGTGGGATGGCCGCAAGCGCCGGAAACCGTGGCTGATCCTGGATCTGCGATTCGAGCTGCAACACGAGCGCACCGTTCATTCTGACGAGAGCAAGTGAGCGTCCGCCGGTTTCTAAGGTGGCCACCAACAATCAATTCCATGTAAGGTTCCGAAAGATCCTGCGTACTCATTCGTATAAGGAATGTGGGAGAACGGCGGATGCCCTCCGGCCGCCCATCGCGCTGGCGATCGAGGCGAAACGACCTTCGTTTTATCGCCGCTATGTCAAACTACTTGCTGACTTGCAATCAAAGATCGATGATGGATCGGGCAATCGATCGACTGTGCCGGATGACCCGTGGCACGCGCGGTTTTCGTGCGGTTGTAGCCGATCTCAGGATGCCGCCCGAGCACCGCGGAATCCAATCCACTGGCGATTTGTTTCGAACAGATCACACCGGATGGAATCGACGGAATGTGCAATACCCGCCGGACCGACACCGTCACCAAGCAGCCCGACGAATCGCTCGCCGCCGCCACCGAGGAACTGGTTTATCAGGTGATTCAGCCCAACGACACCGATGTCGACGATCTGATCCGACGGTTTCCGGAAGCAGGCGAGCTTTTCCGAATGACATCTCTGGCTCTGCTGCGCAAAAAACGGAGAAGCTCGCGAATCCCGTGAGCGACGCTCTCTTGCCGGGCGAGGCCACGCAATCCGACGTCGATGCCGCGAGCAACGGCCGGCATTCCACCTCCCGCGCTCGCGGAGAAGGGACGCTCGAGCGCGGACGAGGGCTGGAAATCTGCCGGCGCTTCGAGGCCGAGCTGTTCGATGGGCTCGATCCTCAAATTGAAGACGCGATCGGCGACGTCGCCGAGCCGCAGCGTTCCGCGCTGTTCTCGATGCTGCTGGCTGCGGAGCTGCGGTTCCGAGTGAGGGAGGACGAACAGCCCACGCGCGAGGAGTATCGCGCCGGTTCCCCGCCGATACTGCGCTCGTGGATGCCGTGTTCAACGGCGCGATTGGACCGGAAACGATCGGCCGCTACCGCGTGATCCGCCTGCTGGGAACGGGGACCTTCGGCCGGGTGCATCTGGCTCGCGACGACGAGTCGGGCGAGCTGTTCGCAATCAAGGTCCTTGCGGCGGATCGATTCCGCGGCCCGGAAGACATCGAGCGATTCCTGATGGAAGCCGATCTCCCCTCGCGAGTGCAGCACGCCGCCATCGTCAAGGTGCGCGAGGTCGATCGCGACGAGATCGTTGGTCATTTCATCGTCATGGAGTACATCGAAGGCCGGTCGCTCTCGGCGCTGTTGCGCGACGGACGGCTTGCTCCGGCCCGCGCGGCCGAGATGCTGGCCCAGGCCGCGGATGCGCTGTCGTATGCACACGAGCAGGGGATGGTGCACCGTGATTTGAAGCCCGGCAATATCCTGCTCGACGCGCGCGACCGCCCGCACATCGCTGATTTTGGCCTGGCCCTGCACGAAGACGACCGGTGGCCGAGAAAGGGCGAGATCGCGGGCACTCCCCCGTACATGGCGCCCGAACAGGTTCGCGGGGAGAGCCACCGCCTCGACGGCCGCACCGACATCTGGGCGCTTGGCGTGATCCTGTACCGGATGCTGACCGGCGTGCGGCCATTTGACGGAAACACCAACGAAGAGACCTTCGAGGACATCCAGAACCGCGAACCGGTGCCGCCGCGAATGCGCGACCGCACCGTCCCCAGGGAGCTCGAGCGGATCTGCCTCAAATGCCTCGCCAAGCGCATGATCGACCGCTACGCAACCGCCGCCGACCTTGCCGATGACCTTCGGCACTGGCTCAATTCGGGTGGGCATGACTTCTTCTGGGATTCCGCAGCCGCCGCACCGAACGGATCGGGCCGGCCCGCCGGCGATCCCTTTGCGCCGGAATCCGGAGAAGTGACGCCTGTCCGCGTGCGGCCGAAGGGTCTGCGTGCGTTTGACGTCGACGACCGCGATTTCTTCCTCGGGCTCTTGCCGGGACCGCGCGACCGCGACGGCCTGCCCGAAAGCCTGCGGTTCTGGAAGGTGCGGATCGAGCCGGGGAACCACGAAGAGCCGTTCTCCGTCGGGCTCCTTTGCGGTCCCAGCGGCAGCGGCAAGACATCGATGGTGCGCGCCGGGCTCTTGGCCCGGCTCTCCCCGTCCGTCGTCCCGGTCTATGTCGAGGCGTCGCCCGACACCACGGAAACGCGCCTCCTCGAGCAGCTACGCCCTTTGGCCGGCGACCGCGCCGGCGACCTCAGTCTGCCGGAAACGGTGGCCGGGCTGCGCAGGCCGAGCGCTACTGCCCGCCGGCAAAAAGCTGTTGATCGTGCTCGACCAGTTCGAGCAATGGCTTCACGGCGAGCATGCAGCCCAGGCCGACGGACAGCTCATCCGCGCCCTGCGGCAATGCGACGGCAAGAACGTCCAGTGCCTGGTGCTGGTGCGCGACGACTTTGCCATGGCGGCCGCCCGATTCATGCGCGCGCTCGAGATCCGCATCGTCGAAAACCAGAACTTCGCCGCGGTCGACCCGTTCGACCTGGTCGCACGCGCGAAAGGTGCTGAGGGCTTTCGGCCTGGCGTACGACCGGTTTCCCGCGGGCCAGAACGGACCCCACGATCCGTTCCTCGATCAGGCAGTGGCCGAGCTGGCCGTCGACGGCAAGGTCGCGCCGGTGCGCCTGGCGCTCTTCGCGCAGATGATCAAGGACAAGCCCTGGGCGCCGGTGACGCTCAAGGACGTGCGCGGCCTCAAGGGGATCGGCGTCAAGTTTCTCGAAGAATCTCTTTCCGGGCCGGCGGCCGCCGCCGGGCACCCGAGCTATTTGCCCGACGCTCGGTTTGTACTCGCCGCGCTCTTGCCCGAGGGAGGGGCCGACATCAAGGGGCACATGATGTCGCGCCAGGAACTGCTGCGTGCCGCGAGATACGAACGACGGCCAGAGGATTTCGATGCGCTCTTGTCGTTCCTCGACACCGACCTGCGGCTGATCACCCCGGCCGATCCCAAGACGCTCGGGCCCGGCGAGCGCGCTCAGCCCGCCGGGCGCTGTTACCATCTCACCCACGACTACCTGATCCCTTCGCTTCGCGAGTGGATCACCAAGCAAGACAAGGAGACCGTGAGCGGCCGCGCGGCGATTCGACTCGCCGAGCGCACGGCCGAGTGGTCGGCGCGGCGGTCGCGCCGCTACCTGCCCTCGTGGTGGGAGTGGCTGGTGATCGTTACCTGCACGCGCCCCGCCCGGCGGACCCCGGCCCAGCGCCGGCTGATCGCGGCCGCGACCTGGTATCACGCCGGCCGCGCCGCTATCGCCGCGGCGGCCGTCGCCATCCTTGCGCTCGTTGCTGTCGATCGCGTCGGTGCGCTCCGGGCCCGCTACGCGGTGGACGAGCTCGCACGCACCGAGGCCGCGAACGTGCCCAGGGTGCTCGAGGATCTCGCCTCGTGCCGGCCGCAAGCCAACAAGTTGCTGACGACCGCGATCGCTAGCCCGCTATCCGACTCGCACCAGAAGGCCCGCGCCGACTCGGGCTCTTGCCGGTCGACTCATCGCAGGCCTCTCTGCTCTTACCATCGCTGCTCGACGAAGATCCCGACGACTTCCGCGTGATCCTCGCCCAGCTTACGCGATACGGAAAACCCGCCGACCTGGCCGAGCCCTGTCGCCAGTGGCTGCTTGACAAAAAAAAGGCCCCGGACCACCGACTGGCGCCGGCATGGCTCTGGCTGGCTTGATGGGAGAAGGCCGGGCGCCCGGCGATGCCTCCCTGCGAGACTGCGCGGGGTTCCTCGCCGAGCATTTCGTCGATGATCTCTTGACCCACCCGGATCGTTACAACGATTGGCGGCTGGCCATGCTGCCGGCGCGGGCGGTCGTGATCGGCCCTTTGTCCACCGTCTTCCGCGACCCCGGCCGATCCGAGAGCGCACGTTCGCTGGCGGCGACGATTCTGGCGAGCTTTGCCGGTGACGACCCCAAGATCATCACCGAGCTGTTGCTCGACGCCACCGACCGGCAGTATCCCGTCATCCTGAACGCCCTGTCCGGATACCGGCCGAGTGTCTCGGTTTGGCTCGCTCGTCTGATCCAGGATCGCCCGCCGGCCGACTCCGGGCAAGAAGAACGGACCCTCTTTGCCCGGCGGCAGGCGAATGCGGCGATCGGCCTGTTGCACTGGGGCGACCCCGATCGTCTTTGGCCGCTGTTGAGGCAATCGCCTGAACACGACCCACTCCTGCGGACGTACCTCGTCGAACGCCTCGCGCGGCTGACGCCCGATCCGCTCGTGCTGCTCGATCGCTTCCAGGACGAGAGCGAGGTCTCGGTCCGCCGCGCGATCGTGCTCGTCATCGGTGGCATTGCTCAGGACCAGCAATCGCCGTCGTGGGCAGGCCCCGCCGCGGATTGGCTGCTGGAGCTCGTCGAGCACGATCCGGACGCCGGGATCCATTCCGCGGCCGAATGGGCACTCCGGAAATGGGAAAAGGACGGCCGGCTCGCGAGCGCCACCGCGCCACTTGCCACGCGCACGCCCCCCGCCGGGCAATTCTGGCAGATCACGGCCAACGGTCACACGATGGCGATATTGCCCGGGAACATCCGGTTCCGCATGGGTGCAGCGACAGATGAAAGCGACCGTGACGGCGACGAGAAGTCGCACACGCGGTTGATCCTTCGCACCTTCGCGATCTCTACGACCGAGGTGACGGGCAAGCAGTTCACGGCGTTCGATCCGTCGTTCGACCGCTTTCCAAACCGGAACAGCCCGCACGCAAACGGGCCGATCAACGCCGTGACCTGGCTCGACGCCATCGCCTACTGCCGCTGGCTCAGCGAGCAGGAGGGAATCACCGAAGACCAGATGTGCTACCCGCCGCGCGATCAGATCAAGGACGGAATGAAGCCTTATCCCGACTACCTGAGCCGGACAGGCTTCCGCCTGCCGACCGAGGCGGAATGGGAGTATGCCTGCCGGGCAGGCGCCTCCAGCACTCGATTTTTCGGCGACGACGTGAAGATGCTTTCCCGCTATGCATGGTTCATCAGGAATGGCGAAGGCCGCGCCTGGCCCGTGGGGCGGCTCTTGCCAAACGAATTTGGTCTCTTCGACATACTGGGAAACGTCAGGGAATGGTGCCATGACATCTATGACGCGGACCCGACGATCGGTCCCGACCGGGAAGACCAGTCCGCATTCGATCCGGCCTTGGACCGCGTGGCCAGGGGCGGGAGCTACGTCGATCAGGCCTACGTGGTGCGCACCGCCAATCGCTACCACGCGAAGCCAGAGGACCTGAGCTTCGGGACAGGGTTCCGCATCGCCAGGACCATTCCCGCGCCACGATGACCGCGGCGGGCTTGAAGACGAGAGATCCTTCGGTCGACTCCAGACTTGAACCAACGTTATCGGACTGCTAATCTCCGCGCCGACAGTCGACGCCGCGATCACGAGCGAGGGTGCAATGAGCAAGACCACGATGATCAACCAGGCCCCGGACGGCTGGATCAACGTCGTTCCCGCGTGCGAGAAATTCGACGAGCATCTAGCTCGCTGCATTCAATTGTTTGCCGGCTCGACCGCGAAAAGTGGGATCAACGCGATCTCCGCCAATCCGACCGTCACCGCGACTTTTGTGCAGGAAGACATTCAGTTCGGTCGCATCGCGTCTGGCTCAAATGCCTGAAGGACCAAGGCGGAGACCTCGCGCTTGCGTTTTACTCGCTGGACGGGCCGACCAGCTACCCGGCGCGATGCCCGAAGTTTCTCGTCGACGCGGGCATCTCCAGGCCGATCTACGACACCATTGCCGGCGACCTGTCGAAACATGACGCGTACCGAGCCCTGCGCCGGCGGTGGCCTACTTCTCGACGAACAATATAAAAACAGCCCGGCTGTACGTCTGGATCGAAGGGACGAATCCACCGATCGAGGGCGACTTGATCAAACCGATCTTCGACTACGTCATCAAGAACGAGCGGGACGGCGACCCCGAGTCCGGTGTTCTCGAGGACTACTCCAACCAGACGACAATCTACGCGGGCGAGCGATGGTGTAAGAAGCTCACCACCTGGAAGCTCAGGTCGTGTTAGGACCGCCGGTGAGCGTCGATCCCGGGCCTCCGCGCCGGAGGCCGCCCGCGCGGCGAGGGAGCGCGCGACCCATAGAGCGGCGCCGTTGTTCTTGGCCACGACTTGATTCTCGAACCATCCAATAGCGAGAAGTCTATGGGCAGACTGCCGGTTCACCCGACCCCTCACGGCGACATAAAAACAACTTTCGCTCAATTCGTCCGGGACCACTCGCGCGAAATCTTGTTGATCCTGGCGGGGCTCGCGATCCTGGGCCTGGGCATCCGGCTCTATTTGCTGTCGCGGTGAGCACCCCGCTGCGCCCGGCAGGCCGCGCGGCCTGCCGGGCCGACGTCTTTTCCCAGGGATTGCCCTGTCGTGACGGTGTCTGTCATCTGCCCGGTCCGAAACGAGGGACCCGCCCTCCGTCAGCACCTGCGCGGCTGCCTGAGCGCAGTCGCCGGCATGGACGTCGAGGTCGTGGTGATCGACAACCAGTCGACGGACGGCTGCTGTCATGGCTTGCCGGGCGAGGTGCTGATCGTCCGGACGGAACGCCTCGAACGAGGCGCGGGCTATGGCGGCTTGCCCTGAGGCTGGCGACCGGGGGGCAGCTCCTGTGGCTCCCCGATGTGCTGTCGAATCCGGACGGCCGATTCCGCTCGCTGCTCGCGACCGTAGCCCTCGATCACGGCGAGCGGATTCCGACGGACGGCGCGCGGGGCAACGGGCACCTTCGTCTCATTGGGGCGCTCAAACACGCGGGATTGCTCACGACGCGCACACGCCGCCGGCAAGAGCGTTGGGCACGCGTTCCGGTGTTCGGTCACATGCTCTCCGGGCTGGCCGCTCGCCGGCTCGTTTCGGTGATTCCCGCGACCACCGGCAACGCCGGCGTGGGCCCCTCCGCCACGACGCCGAGACAGCACGCACTCGCGCGCACGCAGCCTTTGCAAAGGTGCGCAACGCGGCTCTCCGTGATCATCACGGCGTTCAACGAGGGAACCGAAGTGTTGCGGACCGTGGAATCGGTCCGCGCCACACGCGCTCGGACCACGAGATCATCGTTGTCGATGACGGCTCGACCGATGGCTCATGCGCGGGACTGGAGGCGCTGGGCGGCCGTGATCCGCCACGACACGCGAGTGGGGGTGGCCTCCTCGCGCGACGCGGGGAGCCAGGCCGCCGTGGGCGAGGTATTCGCCTATCTCGACGCCCACCAGCGGGTCGACGCGGGCTGCCTCGACCGCTGCGCGGAGCTCGCGGCGGCCCACGGGGCAATCACTTGCCCGACCTGCCGGCCGCTCGTGAGCCGTTATCCCGCCAGCTACGGGGCGAACTTCCGGCTCTGCCCGGATCACGGCTTCTTCTCAGCCGCCTATCGGACCGCACGACCCCGGCAAGAGGTCACCCGAATCTCCGCTCTGCGAGCGCCGGGGTATGTGATACCGCGTAGCGCGTACCGGCGCGTGGGATGGGTCGCCGGCCTGCGCGGGTGGGGGGCGACCGATTTCTCGGTCTCGCTCAAGGCGTTTTTCACCGACGTCGACATCCTTCATGTGAGCACGACTGAAACGCGGCACCTCTTCCGCAAGCGGTTTCCGTACGAGACGAGCTGGGAGGGTGTGTGGAGAAATCACGCGCTCATCGCGCGCATTTGCTTCGACGCCCGCACCTGGAAGGAGTACTGGCTCCCGGAGGTATTCCGGGCCAACCTGCCCGAGGACACGCTACGCGAGCTGGAATCGCCGGCGGTGACCGCCGAGCACGAGGCGTTTCAAGCCGAGAAAACGCGGCCCGACCGCGAATTCTGGCGCGGGCTGCTGCGCACTCCGGAGCCCCCGGCGATTGCGTGACGCCGCGCGGCCGATCCCTGGTGGCGCCACGGCTCAGGGCGGGGCCGACCGCAGGTGCACCACAATCGATTCGCCACGGCCCGAAGCGTTCCCTTTGTTTGCCAGGTAAGCAGCTACCGGGCGCGCAGCCCGAGTCTTGAGCGTGAGCCGGGCTGGTACCTTCAATCGGCGTCGCAGCCAGGTCACGAGCTCGAGCTCGACGTGCTCAGGGAGCGATTCCGTTTCCATGGCAGTCACAAACAGCCCCGCCCGAGCCGCGGCGCTCCTGATCGAGGACTGAGAGAAGTGGTGCAGGTGCCGCGGCAGGTCGTACGCACTCCAGCTCCAGCCGACGAGCGGGCGGACGAGCGACCCGAAATTCGGAACGCCCACGACAATCTCCCCCGCGGGCTTCAATACGCGACGGCACTCCGCGAGGACAGCGACAGGGTCGGGCGTGTGCTCGAGCGAGTGGTACAGGCTCACGCTGTCAAACGTCCGATCAGGATATCCTGCGTCGTGAATCATCCCCAGTTGCACGTTCAGCCCGATCTCTCGCGCTCGTCTGACAGCGGCCTCGCTCGGTTCGACCCCGTGCGCCGTCCATCCCCAACCGGGCCATCGCGGCGACCATCGCGCCCAGGCCGCAGCCGACGTCGAGGTACTTGCCGCCGGGGACCACGAGCGCGTGATTGAACCGGTCTCCGCGATGCTTCTGCTCCAGCAGTCGGTCCACGCTGGCCTCGTCGGGAAGCGGGTCGGCGAAGACGTGATAGTCGGTTTGATAAAACGGCGCGAGCTCGTCCCAGCTCGGCTGTGGATTGACAAACGCATGTCCGCAATCGCACTCGACGACTCGAGTCTGGAGAGGCGGGCCGTCGCCGTGACGGATGTTTTTTCGCGTGAGCTCGCGTGAATCAATCGCGGGCGCGCACAAGCCGGACAGGCCGAAAGATCGGTCATCAACTGCTCCTTGAACCGAGCCGGATCGCAGAATCAATCGGCGAAGAATCTCGCGCTATCGAGGGCCCGGCTAGCAGATCTGTGCCGACAGGACGGCGGCGCGCTAGCGCAATCGTGAGTGAACACGCCACGATCGACTTAAACTTCCTTGTTCGAGCACATGATAGTCGGCCGCGCCCCCGGAATCCAGAACGGTCCGAAGCCGCGGGAGTTCGCTGGCGGATCAAGGCATCAGGCGGAACACACGCGCATCATGGATCGGATGCCAAAGTAGAATCGATACATCTAACTTTCAGCAACCGCGTTTGTCATTTTGTCAATGGCTCGCGGTCCCGGGAGAAGCAGTGACCTCGGTTTTACGAGAGAGTGACACCAATACGTATTTCGGAATCATCCGAAAAACGGGGAGGGCAGGGAAGCCGGAAGCACCGAGTGCTCGGTCCTTCGGGCCGGCGCGGCGATTGCCGCGCCGCGCTCGACCGACAGACCCGCGCCGAACCGAGCCGACGAGCGAAACCAGGCGGATGGGCGTGCGGGCTGCGCGGCGGCGGACCGCGCTGCGAGATTGATTAAGTGGAATGCTCCGGGGCAGGCTGCTTCACGCACACGACGTTGCCCTCCGGATCCTGAATCTTGATCAGCCAGCCCACGGTCGGGATCTCGCACTTCGCCAGCACGATCTTGCCGCCCTGGGCCGCCACGGCCGCGGCGGTCGCGTCGATGTCCGAGACGTCGATTGTGCATTCATAGCCGTTGATACGCTCGCCCGGAACGACCTCGTGGCGCTGCTGAAGGCGCCCTGGATCCCCGGATCGTCCTTGTCGCCCGTGGCAATCAGGAAAAAGCCCGGAGGCCCCCAGGGCTGAAACTTCCAGCCAAACACCTTTTCGTAGAACCGGCGTGCCCGCGGCAAGTCATCGGCGTGTACCGCAAAGAAGCCAATGTTGCTCGACATTCTTCTCTCCTCGGGATGGATCGCGACTCTCGGAAATCCAGTCGACGGCGCGATTCTAGCGGCTTGAGCAACGTCGCGTCTCTCGCTAATATGCCAAATTATGTCGAAAAAACGTCATCGGCCGGCGCAGCCCTTCGCGGGCCCGGACGACAGCATCTTGGTCCGCAGCTTCGCCGTTCGGCACTCCAGCGGCCACATGATCCCGCCACACTCGCACGACTGGCATCAACTGATCTATGCCAGCGAGGGAGTGATGTGGGTTCACACCGCCCAGGGTGACTGGGTTGTGCCCCCCAGCCGTGCCGTCTGGGTTCCAGCCGGCGTCGAGCACGCGATCGAGATGACGGGCAACGTGATGGTCCAGACGCTCTATCTCGCCTCCGGCATCTCGGGCGTGCTGCCGAAAAGCTGCTGTGCGGTCAACGTCTCGCCGCTGTTGAGGGAGCTGATCCTCCACACAGCCTCGCTGGGGATGCTCGACCGAAATCTACCCATTAACTCGCGCTTGATCGCGTTCCTGGTCGATCAACTCAGCGTGTTGCCGACCATCCCGCTGCAGCTCCCTCTGCCGTCGGACGAACGTGCGAAGCGCGCCGTCGCGTGGTTGCGGGCACATCCCGATGACCCCGGCCTGATCAAACAGGTCGCGAAGCGCGTCTCCCTGAGCCCACGAACCCTCGAGCGGCTGTTCCAGAAGGAAACCGGCATGACTTTCGGTAGGTGGCGGCAGCAACTGCGACTGCAGAGCGCGCTGCGGCTGCTGGCGGGGGGGCGGCCGGTGACGGCCGTCGCGCTTGACGTCGGCTATGAAAGCCCGAGTGCCTTCATCGCGATGTTCAAGCGCACCCTCGGTACCACCCCGCACCGGTATTTCGCGTGTTCCTCGGTAGCGGCCCACGCGACCGGCTGAGTGGTCGTGGCTTGGGCCGGCCCTGGTCTCAGCCGCATTGCGCGTCACGCGCGCGGTCTGTTTGAATCACTTGATCGGCCCGGTTGCCGGGTGCGAAGATGTCATGAACTGCTCGGGTCAGGGTGATGGGATGGAGTGAACACTGGCAATCTCCCGTCGGATCGGTACTTCATCTGCTCGCCGTCACATCCAGGAGGTCGCGGCGAGAACCGGGGAAGATCGCGTCCTGGCTCGGAGCGGCCTTTGGCCGGGAGTTCACATGTCCGTCGACACGTCGATCTTGACGCAGCAACCGGCGATGAGCGGAACGCAGTTGAAAGAGCTTGCCGGGAGTAAGGGTCTTGCGCTTCGGTTCATGGACGAGGGGGGCAAACCGCTGGACCCGGACCTGCGGCTCGATGAGCCCTTGTACGGTCAGGGCTACGTGCTGATCGGCTGGCCGGCCGCCGACGCCGAGACATCGGCAGCCGTTGAACAGGCCATGAGCACGCGCGACAAGCCCGAGCTCGACCGGCTCGGGATGGCAGGTAAGTTCGGATGGTGCTCTCTCGCCTGCCGGGAGTTCGATTTCGCGCAGTACGAGGCTACGCTGCGAGCAGATTTCGAGGAGTTCGAGGACGAGGACGCAGAGCCCGTTTCCGAGGAAGCTCTCGAGCGGCTGAAGCCAGTCAAAACTCAGTATTCGCTCAGCTGTGGGCTCAGGCCGAAGCAGTGCAGCCAGTTGCTGGCCATCGTAGCAAAGGTAATCCAGGATGCGACTGATGGGTTCGTCGACGAATAACACCACAGCGAGGATCCTCATCCCGCGAGCTGAGCCCGACGTGAGCTAGAAGCCTCGTAAGCCCAGCGAGTCGCGGGACGAACGGTTCGACTCAGCGCGGCCACTCTGGGACTGTTGAGCCGCTTGGCCGACGACCGCAAGATCGAGCTTCCACACACGAATAGTGCAACCGGCACCCAGGCGACTGGACGAGCGAGCCCGCGCGAGCACCCCATCGCGGAGACGTTCGATCGCTGTCTCCTGACGCTCGCCCGGTTTGCGCTGCTGGTCCAGTAGCCGATCTCACGCGGCGAGTCGGGTCGGGGCTTTACAACCGGGTCGCGCGGTGCCAACGTGAACCGGATTCGCGGCCCCTGCGCGTAGAACTGCGCCGGCTCGCCGGTCAGTCTGTTGACTTCCACGTCTTGAACCAGGGAGCAACTCCATGAAATGGCCTCTCCTTCGCAGCGCGCGTCCGCGCCACGGTCAGCGGACTTGCACCAGGCGGCGTGTCTCGGTTCTAGAGCCTGATTCCTTCGGCCTGGAGCGGCGCGTGCTCCTGTCGAATGTCAGCGTCCTGCAATATCGCAACGACAACGGCAACGCCGGCCAGAACCTCTCCGAAACCGTGCTCACGCCGAGCAATGTCAATCCCACGGATTTCGGCAAGCTTTACTCCTACCCCGTCGACGGCTACGTGTACGCGCAGCCGCTCTACATGGCCAACCTGGCGATTCCGGGCGCGGGCACGCACAACGTCGTGTTCGTGGCGACCGAGCATGACAGCGTTTACGCGTTCGACGCTAACGGGAATGTCGGAACCAGCGGTACGCCGCTCTGGCACGACAGCTTCATTGACGAGGCGGCCGGGATCACCACACTCAGCCCGAGCGACGTGTTTGGATTCACCAACATCACGCCCGAAGTCGGGATCACCGCCACACCCGTGATCGATCAGGCCACAGGCGCACTCTACGTGGTGACCAAGACCAAGGAAATCGAAAATGGCACCGTGCACATCGTGCAGGAGCTGCACGCGCTCAACGTGGCCACCGGCGCTGAGATGTTCGGCGGTCCGGCGGTCATTGCCGACACCACGGTCAATCCCGACGGAAGCTACACCTACAACAGCGGTCCCAGCGTGGCAGGTACCGGCGACGGCAGCGCGGGTGGAGTGCTCGCCTTCAACGCGCTCACGCAGAACGAACGGGCGGCGCTCGTCCTCAATCAGGGCACAGTCTACCTGTCGTATTCGTCTCACGGAGACGTCCCGCCCAATCACGGGTGGATCCTTGGGTATAGCGCAACGACCTTGAAGGCCACCGCGGTCTTCAATACCACACCCAACGGCAGCGACGGAACCATCTGGGGAGCCGGCGAGGGACTCGCGGTCGACCTTCAGGGCAACATGTACTTCGTCACCGGAAACGGCACCTTCGACGCGACACTGGACCCTGTCACCGGCTTTCCGATTGACGGCGATTACGGCGACTCGGTGGTGAAGATCGCGCCGGACGCCGGCAGCTCGCCGTCGCACCCGAACCAGAACGGCTGGGGGCTCAAGGTGGTCGATTATTTCACTCCTTCGGATCAGCAGTCCCTCGACGACAACGACACCGATTTCGGCTCGGGCGGCCCCCTCTTGCTCCCGGCCACGGCCACCGGCCCCCAGGTCGTGCTGGCCGCCGGCAAGGAAGGCACGATCTTTGTGCTGGACACCGTCACCGGCAAGATGGGCGAATTCAATCCGAACCAGAACAACGTTTACCAGGAGATCCAGGGCCAGATCGGCGGAATGTGGGGTACTCCCGTGTATTTTGACGGCTCGGCTTATTACGGGCCCGTGAGCGACCTGATCAAGGCGTTCACCGTCGCGGCCAACAACATGCTCGGCACCAGTCCGTCCTCGACCTCGCCGGAAAGCTTCGGCTATCCAGGCCCAAATCCGGCGATCTCGGCCAATGGGTCCTCCGACGGGATCGTCTGGGCCATCGACGCGACCGGCTCGGGCCCCCAGGGAGCGGCCGTGCTGCACGCCTACGATGCCACCAATCTGGCAAAAGAGCTTTATAATCAGCGCCGAAGACGCCAGCCGCGACCAGGCCGGCGGCGCAGTCAAATTCACGGTGCCGACCATCACGAACGGCCTGGTCTACGTGGGCGGCGCGTACTCGCTCTCGATCTACGGCTTGCTCGCCGGCGTCGTGCTGCCGGCGGCCCCATCGAATCTCAAGGCCGCGGCGCTCTCCCAGAGCGAGGTGAGCCTCACCTGGCAGAACAATTCGGCGAATGAGACTGGATTCCTCGTGGAGCACTCCCCCAATCGCACCACCTACACCGTGGTCGCGACCCTGGGCGCCTACGCGGACACCTACATTGATTCGGGCCTCGCGACCTCGACCACCTATCACTACCGCGTGATCGCCACCAATGCCGCGGGGAGCTCGCCTTCGTCCAATTCCATCGCGGTCACCACCCGTGCGGTGACCCTCCCGAGCGCGTGGACCGCCAGCGATATCGGCGGTCCCGCCATCCCCGGCACCGCCAGCTACACAAGCGGCGTCTTCAGCGTCTTTGGCTCCGGCGACGACATCGGCAACAATGCCGACCAGTTCCAGTTCGTCTATCGCACCATGACGGGCGACGGAACGATCGTGGCGCGCGTCGGCAGCGTGGCAGACACCGACCCGGGGGCCAAGGCCGGAGTCATGATCCGACAAGGCCTGGGCACCGCTTCGCCCTTCGTTGACATGGTCGTCACCCCCGGCTTGGGGGCAGAGCTCCAGTCGCGGCCCGCGCAAACGCGCTGGTTACCTCGGCCGGCGACCAGGCTTCCGCGGCAGCGCCCTACTGGGTCAAGCTGGTTCGAACCGGCTCGACCATCACCGGCTATACCTCGCCCGACGGCGCAAGCTGGTCACTCGTGGGATCGACGACGATTCCCATGTCGACCCAGGTCTACGTCGGGCTGGCCGTCACCGCTCATGACAACTTCACGTTAAACGCATCAACGTTCGACTACGTCAATTTGACCCAGGCGACCGCGAGCGGTTACATCGCGATCGACGCCGGCGGCGGCGCGCTCGGCACCTATCTGACCGATCAACACATCAAGGGCGGGACGCCGGCCGCGACCAGTTCCCTCGTCAACCTGCGCGGAGTGACCGATCCCGCGCCTTCGGGCGTGTACCAGAGCGCGCGCTATGGAACGTTTACCTACACGATCCCCCAGCTCAAGGCGAGCGGCCTGTACATGGTCCGCCTCCATTTCTCGGAGAACGTGGATACGGCGGTGGGCGAGCGGCTGTTCAACGTCGCGATCAACGGCACGCCGGTCCTCTCCAGCTTCGACATTCTGGGCACGGCCGGCGCCGTGTTCACTGCGGTCGTCGAACAGTTCGCGGCCAAGGCCACCGCGGCGGGCCAGATGGTGATCGCATTCACGCCGAGCGCGACCAGCCCCGATCAGAACGCCGAGGTCGACGCCATCGAGCTCATCCCGATTCAGTCGGGCACGCGGATCCTCACGCAGCCGGCAATCCTGCCGGCGGTCAAGGCGGGCCAGCCCTTTTCGGGCACGGTCGCCACCTTCGTCGACACCGATCCTGGCGCGAAAGCCCGCGACTACATCGCGACTGTCACCTGGGGCGACGGCACAATCACGACGGGCACGATTGCGCCTGATCCGCTCGGCAGCGGCTATGACGTCATCGGCGGCCACACTTATGGGTCGGGGGCGGTTGACAGCTTGTCGGTCCAGATCCAGAGCTACGACGGAATCCAGGTCGGGCTGACGTACTCGGTGTCGGTGGGCTCGCCACTTCGCTCGACCGGCAGCGCGACGACGTATAACGCCGTCGTCGGATCGTCGACGGGCCCGCTGGTCATGGGCACATTCACCGACTCGATCTCGCCGCCACCACCCTTCACAGCGTCCATCGCCTGGGGCGACGGGCAAACCAGCGCCGGCAGCGTTGTCACCCTCGCGAGCAGCTACCAGGTGACGGCCAGTCATACTTACGCCCAGGCCGGCAGCTACGTCCCGGTAGTGACCGTCCAGAGCGGCGGGGTTACGCTCACGATGAAAAACACCACGATCATCGTCACCGCCGCCGCGAAATCCGGGGCGGCCGCCGCCGGGGCCGGCCAGGCGGGATCACCGAGCGCGCCGTGGGTGTCGCGCCGGCAGCCGCAGTGCCGTCGCAGAACGCGCCAGCGGCTGCCAGCGCGGACGTCGCGAGCGCTCCCCAAACAATGGCGCTGGGCACGAACCCCTTCGCGCACTCGCTCAAGAAGCACACCGGCGAGCGCCGGGCGCATCGCGCCTCGTCAAAGGAGACCTGCGCACTGCGCGTCCCACCGAGGCCGGGCGTCGCTGGTCAAGACGCATCGCGACAACGTGCGCACGGGAGTTCATGCGCGATTACGGCGCGATCCCCAGACCGGGCCATCCCGCGCGCAGAGCCTGACCATTCCGTCATGACCGCCCGAGACGAGTAACAATCCATCCGGCGAGAACGCCAGAGCGTTGATCTGCGCCTGATGCCCCTCCAGGCTGAATAGCTCCTGCCCGGTGGCGACGTCCCAGCCGCGGATCACCCGACCCTTGCCCGCGGCGACGACATTGCGCCCGTCGCGAGTGAACATCAGGGTGCGTAGCTGGGTCGAATCGCCGCGGATGGTTCGCAGCAGGCTGCCCTTGGTGGGCTCCCAGAGCTTGATCATCCCGTCCTCATTGGCGGAGGCCAGGAGCGAGCCATCGGGCGCAAATGCGGCCGAGAGCACGTTTCCGACGTCCGACAACATTACTCTGACTTCTCCGCCGGCAGTGTCCCAGATTCGTATCGTGGTGTCGTTGGACGCGGTGGCCAGCGACCGTCCATCGGCGCTCCAGGCGATCGAGTTCAGCTCCTTGGTGTGACCGCTCAGCACGGCCAGTGCCTTTCTGGTCTCGACATCCCAGAGCCGGGCGGTCGTGTCGCTGCCGGCAGTCGCAAGCTGCCGGCCATCGGGGGAAAACGCCAGCGCCCGTACCCGGTCGGTATGTCCTTGCAGTGTGGCCATCTGCTCGTGCGTGGCGGCATCCCACAGGATGACATTCGGATTCGCCGGCTTCCCGGAATCCAGGCTCGCGGAGGCGAGCACGCGGCCGTCGGGGCTGAACGCCAGCGACGAGACCGTGGCGGTGTGCCCCTTCCAGCCGGCCAGCAGCCGGCCCGAAGCGGGCTCCCACAGCTTGATCGTCTGCGGTTCGCCGGTGTCGTCGCTGCCGGTCGCCAGGACCTTGCCGTCGGGCGAGAACGCGGCGGCCCAAACTTCGACGGCGTGGCCGTCGAGGGCGTCGGGCTCGCGCGGGGATCAAGCCGCCAGATCCGCGGCTTGATCGCTCCGGTCAACACGAGTGATCGGCTGCCGGGCAAAAACGCAAGCTCGGTGACATTCCGCCGGCCGGGAAAGCTCGGAAGGCGGCGCGCGGTCGCCAGATCCCAGACCTCCGGCGGCCGCAGCCCGCCGGATGATCCGTCGGCGCGGAAGGCCAGCAGCGTTTCGTCCGAGGAAAACGACACCGAGTAGTTCCGGATGTGTCGTTTCGACGGCGGATTCAGTCGCCGGTGGCGGTTGGGCCGTCGATCAAACACCGTCACTCCCTCCATGCCGTCCAGCACAGCCAGCCGTGATCCGCGCGGGCTGAACACCATGACGATACCGCCGTCCGTGAGTGCGAAGCGGCCCACCTCGCGCCCCGAGCACGTCTGCCAGACGACCACTTGCTCCGCCCGCGTGTGCGCTGCGAAGTATTGCCCGTCGTCCGAGAACGCGCACAGCCGGGCAAGCCCCGATGCGCTCGGCTGCGAGGCTGCGAGCGAGACCTTGCCCTTTCCGGTCCACGGATCGACGAGTTGAATGCGATCGCCGTGAGCCAGGGCAAGGTATCGGCCTTCGCCGTCAAGCGCGAGGAACGTCGTTCCTTCCGGGATGAGCCAGGAATGCGATCGACGAATGGTCGCGCCCGCCAGTTCCCACCACCGCACTCGGCTCCTCTTGTCGGGCCGCGTGACAACCACCGCCAGTCGCTCTCGGCCGGCGTCGAAACAGAAAGCCTCGAGCACATCACCGGCCTTGCACGGGAGCTCGGTCACGCCCTCGAGCGAATCTCGGTCGACAAGAGTCATCGACGCAGTCCACGCCCCGCTTCGCCACGACGAGAAATATCGGCTATTGCGCAAGAAGCGGATCCAGCTCGAGTCTGAGCCGATTGCCGCCGGTACCGCGCGCGGCTGGTCGAGCGGCATGCCGCGGGCAAGGTCCCAGAACAACACTCGGTCTTGCATGTCGATCGTGGCCATCTGCCTGGCGTCCGCCGCCAGCACCGCTCGAACCGTCGTTGCCTCATGCCCCCAGAGCTGCGAAAGCTCGCGATGGGCCTGGCGCCAGCAGATAGTGCCAGCCGAATCCGCGTGGGTCGAATCCGTCGGTGGTGGGCTGGATGTCGTGGAGGATGTCCTGGGCCAGCTCGATCTCGCGGGCGTCGAGCGCACGGCGGGCGAGCCTCAGGTTCTCGGCGTAATGATGCCGGTCAGCCAGGAACAGCCGCTCCTCGGCGATGCGTCCCTGCTTCTCGGCTTCCCGGGCGTGTGCGTCGGCGCGCGCCACCTGGATTTCGAGCTGGCTGTTGTGCCATTCCAGCCAGCTCGCCCACACCGCTATTCCGGCGATCAGCCCGCATGCCAGCATCACCACGAGCCCGAGGAGCGAGGCCACCGCCGGCCGCCTCCGCGCCCAGCGGCGGGCGCGCTCCCAGGGCGAAACCGGGCCGGCCGACAATCGCCCGGCCCTCGAGGAACCGATTCAGGTCGTCGCGCATCGCCGCGGCCGACGCATAGCGCTGCCCGGCGCCTTGCGCAGGCACTTCAGGCAAATCGTCTCGAGGTCACGCGGCAAGCCGGGGCGGAGGAAGCGCAGCGGCACGGGCTCGGCGTCGATCACCAGACGCAGTGTGTCGAGATCGGTCTCTCCCCGAAACGGCGGTCGGCCGCTCAAGATTTCGTAAAGCGTGCCACCGAGCGCATACACGTCGCTCGCCGGGCCCACGTCGCCCCTCCGGCCGGCAGCCTGCTCGGGCGACATGTACTGGGTCGTCCCCACCCGCGGCTCGCTGCGCGTCTCGTCGCCGGCGTCCTCGGTGAGCTTGGCCAGGCCAAAGTCGGTCAAACGGGGCGTGAAGCCGTCCTGCTCAGCGGTTTCCGCCAGGATCACGTTCTCAGGCTTGATGTCGCGATGGAGGATGCCTCGGTCGTGCGGCATGCTGAACCGCATCGCACAGCGCGGCGACCCATCGTGCCGCCAGCCTGGGCCGGACAGGCTCGCTTCGCGCACTCAACCAGCGGCGCAGGCTCGTCCCCGCGCAGAACTCGCTCGCGATGAAGTAGCCGAGCGGGCCGAGCTCGCCCGCGTCGTGAATCCGCACGATATTGGGATGGTCGAGCCGGGCCGCGGCGCGGGCCTCGCGCAGAAACCGCCCGACGTCGCCAGAGCTGAGCGCTCGCTCCGGCAGCGGCATCTTGAGCGCTACCACGCGGCCCAGCAGCCGGTCGCGCGCGCGCACTACGAAGCCAAACCCGCCGGAGCCCAGCTCGCCCAGGATCTCGAATCGGCCCAGGATCGGCCGGTCGTCCTCCCGGTCGCCGCGAACGCGGAGCGCAGCCCGGAGGATCCTCGGCCCCGTGCGCGGGCGCCTCGGCCGCGTCCAGCATCCTCAGCAAGAGCAGCAGCCGGCTCCGCGCGCGGTCGTCGGCGTCGCGATCCTGAGATGCGATGGATTCGCAATCGTCCGCGTTTGCCGAGCCAAACAAGAGCTCGTCGCAAGCCATCAATTGCGCAAGCGCTGGATCCAGCGACGACCCGGGGCTCGTCTCATCGGGAATCATGGCCGGACCTCATCGAAGCGCGCAGCTTCGCGAGCGCCCGCCCGTAAAGCATCCGCGCCCCGTCTTCCGAGACGCCGAGCGCCGCCCCGATCTGCGCGAACGACATGCGATCCCAAACCCGCAGTCGGATCACGCTGCGGTGGCGCTCAGTCAGCCCTCCGAGCGCCGCCTCGAGTGCGTGGTGCTCGGCGTTTTTCCGAGCGGCGTGGCTGGGAGAGGCCGCAGTGCTGCATGCCAACCCCGGCTCACCCCGGCCGCCGAGCTGGGCCTCGCGCGGCCGGCGCCGGGCATTGAGCGAGGCGTGGACCAGGATCGCCTTGAGCCACGCGCGAAGCTGACCGGGCGTGCGACCCTGGAACCTCGAAAAATCACGCCAGGCATCGACAAACGTGTTGTGCACGATGTCGGATGTCGCAGCCAGACCGGCGTTGTTCGACCATTGGCCCCGGCGAACGATCAACCTCAGATAATCGCGGCACGCCTCCAGAGCGCGCCAGCGCGCCGCCGGGTCTCCCCGGGTCGCCAGCGCAAGCTCGTCTTCAAACGACGTATCGATCCGAACGCCCGCGCACGGCGACATCCTCGTCGACGCCTCCCCTATTTTAGCAGCGATCATCCAAGCACAGTTGCTCGACAGCCCCATAGTATGCCGCCGCCGGCATCCAGGAATCAAGGAGGTCGGTTCTGGAATGAGAAAGCCAGGTATGCGAGGGCCCGACCGGCGGCGGGAAACGCCGCTGCCGCGGCGGATCATGTTGCAAAACAGGTTGGACCGCGATTAGCTTAACAAGGCCGGCGCTGCGAAGCATGCCACGAGTTCGGTCCAACGCCCGACCATGGTGGGTGATCCGCGGCTTTGCGCCAGGGGACCTCACCATGATCGGCTTGTCTATTAACTTTCCAACGCGGCGAAGCCGGCGCGCAGCGCGCTTGGCACGGCGGCGCAGTTTTCGTGCGACGGTGTTCATACTCCTCGAACGGCGCGTCCTGCTCGCGAATGTGAGCGTCCTCCAGTATCGCAACGATGCCGGCAACACCGGTCAGAACCTTTCCGAAACGGCGCTGTCGCCGAGCAACGTCAATCCGACCGATTTCGGCAAGCTCTACGCGGATCCCGTCGACGGCGACGTGTATGCACAACCCTTGTACATGTCGAATCTGACCATTCCCGGCGGTGGCGCCCACGACGTCGTATTCGTGGCGACCGAGCACGACAGCGTCTACGCCTTCGATGCCGACGCGAATAGGGCGCGGCCGGCACGCCGTTCTGGCACGACAGCTTCATTGATCCGGGCGCCGGAATCACGACGCTCAGCGAGCGCGACGTGTTCGGGGTCAACCAGATCGTTCCCGAAATCGGGATCACGGCCACGCCGGTGATCGACCCGGCCGCGGGTGCGCTTTACGTCACGACCACCACCAAGGACGTCGAGGCAGGCGTCGAGCACGTCGTCCAGGAGCTGCACGCGCTGGACGTCGCGACCGGCGCCGAGATGTTTGGCGGACCGGTCGTGATCGCTGATACGACCGTCCATTCCGATGGAACCTACACCTACAACAGCGGGCCATCGGTCCTGGGTACGGGTGCCGGCAGCACAGGCGATGTGCTCGAATTCAACGCGCTCACTCAAAACGAACGGGCGGCGCTGGTGCTCGACAATGGAGTGGTCTACCTGTCGTATTCGTCTCACGGAGACGTCCCGCCCAATCACGGCTGGATCCTGGGGTATGACGCGCAGACCCTGAAGCTCGCGGCGGTGTTCAATGCGACCCCCAACGGCAGCGACGGCACCATCTGGGGGTCCGGCGAGGGGCTGGCTGTCGACCCGCAGGGTGACCTGTACTTCGTCACCGGCAACGGCACGTTTGAAACCACACTCGACCCCGCGACCGGTTTTCCGATCGACGGGGATTACGGCGATTCCGTCGTCAAGATCGGGGTCGATCCCGGCAGCTCGGCCGCCCATCCCAATGTCAACGGCTGGGGACTGAAGGTGCTGGACTATTTCACACCCTCGGACCAGCAATCGCTGAACGATCATGACACAGACTTCGGCTCGGGAGGCCCGCTCTTGCTTCCCGCCACGGCGAGTGGCCCCCAGGTCGTGCTGGCCGCCGGCAAGGAAGGCACGATCTTTGTGCTGGACACCGACACCGGCAAGATGGGTGAGTTTCACGCCGATCACAATAGCGTGTATCAGGAGATCCAGGGCCAGATCGGCGGCATGTGGGCCTCGCCGGTTTACTTCGACGGCTCGGTCTATTACGGCCCCTACGGCGACGCCATCAAAGCGCTTCCGCTGGAGGCCAGCAACATGCTGGGCGCCAGCCCGACGTCGCACTCGACCGAGGTATTCGGTTATCCCGGGACCAACCCCGCGATCTCGGCCGATGGCGCCGCGGACGGGATCCTCTGGTCCATCGACGCGACCGCCGCCGGGTCCGACGGTCCAGCGGTGCTCCGCGCTTACGACGCGTCCAACCTCGCAAACGAGCTGTATAGCAGCATGGACGACGCAGCTCGCGACCAGGCCGGCAGCGCGGTCAAATTCTCGGTGCCGACGATCGCCGACGGAATGGTATTCGTCGGCGGTGAATCGTCGCTGACAGTCTTCGGCCTGCTGACCGGAGTCCCTGCGCCGGCGACCTTGCTGGCGCTCACGACCGAGCCCCCGGCGTTCGTCGAGCCTGGGGGATCCTTCGGCCTGACGGTGACGGTCGAATTCGCCTCGGGCGGCGTGGACAGCGCCTTCAGCGGGCAAGTCAGCATTTCGCTCGCCGACAACCCCGGCGGCGCCCTCCTCGGCGGCACCACGAGCGTAACGGCGAGCGGCGGCGTCGCGACCTTTTCCGGTTTGACGATCAACCAGCCCGGCGCCGGCTACCGAATCGAGGCCGTCTCGGGATCCTCTGGTACGATCCTGTCCGCCCCGGTGACCGTCGCCTTCGCGCCGAGATCGTCAGGGAGACGGTCCTGTTCGCCGGTAGCGGTCGCAACCGGCACGTGGCCGGTTTCAAACTTGCCTTCAGCAAGCCGCTGAGCCCGGTGCCCGCCCGGGCCGCCTCCAACTACTTCCTCACGCGTAACGTCGTGCGTCACCACGAAATCGTGGCGCAGCGGTTGAGGGTCAAACCCACGTACAAGCGCGCGAAGGACGTCGTCATCCTGAGGCTCACCCGAAGCGCCACATTCCCCGCCGGTGGCCAGCTCCTGCTCAACGCCTCGCCGCCGCACGGAATCGTCGACACCACCGGCGAACCCCTCAACCCCACCAGCGCCGCCCTCACCATCGCGCCCCACGCGCGCAACATTGAAACGGGGACGCAGCTAGTTTTCGCGCTCCGCGTCCGCTAAGCGCACACCGACGGCCCCGAAACGGTGACGCAACTAGTTGTCGCGCTCGGCGTCCGGCTCAGCTAAGTTCCTGACGGAATCGCACCTGGTTCACACCGAAGCGAATCGCTCCGACTGATTCGACTCCAATCGATCGTGCCGATCGCCAATCCAGGCAGCGCGTGGCGGAATGTTGCGGAACATCGGCAATGATCACCGCCCCTCCGGAATTCCTTGCTTCATGACCCATTCCAGCACGGGATCACGTCCATCCTTGAATTCTGTCCACGATGGAATGATTTGATGGTCCGGCCGAATCAAGTTTTCGCCTCCTTCGACGAATCTGTAAAAGCGGACCGAATAGCAAAGTGTAAGGCGCGAATTGGGCAGCTTGAGCCGCCGGCTTTCCTGATAGCTGTTCGGCTTTTCGCCGATCGGTTGTCCAACCAGGATCGCCGCCGTCTGGGTGCGGAAGTGGGCCGCATTGGACATGGCCGCCGAGAACGTTTGCGGACCAATCAAGACGAACAAATGGCCTTTCTGGTTAATGTCGGGGAGCTCGCGAATCGGACGCACCAGGTAGCGGAGCCCGACGGTGTAATCGCCGCCGCCGTTCTGTCGAAGGTCGATAACAAATTTGGTGGGGTGTTGCTCGCTCACGAGCTTGAACAAGCCAGCTGAGTGCTTTCCGAGGCCCTCGTATCCGCGGAAACAGCAATAAACAGTGCGTGCCTCCGGCAGGTATGTGTACCAGAACGTCTCGCCAGGCCGCTGACGGAATAGAGGGGGTTCCTTGTAGGCGGGAATCCACGTCGGTTTTGGATCCGGCCGGATCGCTCGGGCCTGCAAGATAAACTCGCGCCCATCTCGTCGCCCAGAGTGAGCCTCGCGATGGACCGGTCTGGAATGATGCGGTAGCCGTGCAGAACAATGCCCAAACTCAAAAAGCTCTCGACGCGCGCTTGTGCCAGGAATGGTGTTTCATCCTGCGGCGTCATCGTATGAAGCAGCTCACAAGCTCGCGCGATGGGCGTATCATGAATCTTCAAGACCCGCGCGCCGAGCGCGTCCTCCAGTCCGGCGCCACGGCCGTGACGCGGAAATCATCGCCAAATTGCTTGATCTGGAGAGGCAACCTGGACAAGTCGCCGGGGAACTCGACGTAGGTGTGCCCGTCGCCGACGAGGTTGGCGATCCGGTTCAGGCTTACATAGATTTCATCGGGACTCAGACCGTCGATGCGCCGATTGAGGTCCGCCACCTCGCCCTCGAACCGTTCCCTTGATGTGTGATGAAACGCGCTGGCATGCCGAATGGGCAGTTCGCGCGCAGGAATTGCAGATCCTCGCGCCACTGATCGGTTGTCAGATCTGCCGGCTGATCCGCCGCGATCGCGGCCCGCGTGAATCCGCTCGAGTCACCAGGCTCGTACGCGGTGCCGGCGAATAGAAATGTCAAAAGAGCGGCTGCGAGCCAGTTGTGTGTCCACTCGATCATGGATCAGTGACCGCCAATGAATTGTGGGTGCTTGTCGGCTCGAGTTTTGCCGCCGACCGGCTTCACCCGCGCCTGCCGGGCTCCACATTTGCCGAATCTTGACACCGAGCGGCTTTTTCTCGCGGCGCCATCCAGCGACCGGTTAACGGCCCGCGCCGACGCCGGTCCACACTTCCGCCCCCGGACAGCGCGATGGTCAATCGCGAGGCTTGCCCACCGCCCCTCGAACACGCCCCACAATCGTGTTGGACGTCGAGCTTCTGGCCGGCCGTGGAGAGACGCGCGTCGCTGATGAGCATGGGACCCTCCGGTCGTCCATCGTCCTGAATCCCGCTTTGCGCGTCAAACTCCGGAGCTACGCGTCGTGGCGGTGCGCTGCCCGAAGCCCACCAGCTTCGCCGAGTACGGCACGTACAGCGGATGCCGCGGATGCCCGTCCTTCGTGACGCCCAGGCACCGGGGCTGGCAAGCGCCGTCGATCCAGCCCAGAACGCGTTGATCCTGGCACATGTAGGCGCCAGAGGCACCCCAGGCGCACACGACCCGGTCGCTGAGTCCGACAGCATGCTCGATCCAGCCGAGATTCTCTAGACCGACCGGATCAAGCACTTTGGCCAACCCGGTTGGCTTGGCCGTCCGCAGCGCAAACAGATTAACAACATGCAGCGCTCCGCAGCCCCATCGGCGCGCGAACCCCGCGCATCTCCTGATTGTCGGATCGTCGACTTCGGCGTCCGCCGTCGAGGGATTGAGCATGATGAAGGTGACGACGGGCCCGCAGCCGAGCCCGCGGTGGAGATGATAGCGGTACTTGCCGCAGCGCGAAATGACGGCGGATCTGGTCGAAACCATGGTTGTGGTCATGAACGGCAGCCCTCGCCCACGTCATCAATCGCAAGCATCCGGCGGGATCCTCCGTCGGGTTCAGCATGTGTTATCGATATCTTTCCGTACGACTGATGGACGTTATTTCGCGACGCTCATTTTCGTAAACGATGGCGTGCAGGTTCAAGCAGCCGCGCGCGGCAGTCTTCAGCGAGGCAGCGTGACACACCCAGCTTGCGACATCGGAACCAACTGATGCCATGCATCGTCCCCGGTTGGTCGCGGCGAGTTTCGACTCACGCAACTGGGGCAGGGCACCCGCAAAGAACTCATGTCTCGAAGTCCTCCGCCCGATCGCATATTCGATGCCCGCGTGCGTCCATTATCAGTGTCTGGGCCTTCGCCGCCGGATGCCTCGTTCGTGACTCGGCTATTCCGCGTTGGCGGCAACAGCGTTGAAACCGTGCCGTCGAGTGTCGCATCGCGACGGCGGCCGAAACACGCGCCGAGGATCTGACGCCGAGCTGGCGAATCGGCATCGGATATTCGTCGCACCCGGAACCTCGACACCACCGACGTCCCCTGTGGAGACTTCGACCAAGCACATCGGAGCAATTTGTTCACCGGATTCGATCGACGGCCCAGACGCAACGTTGACCTTCGTACCGTCGACGGGATCCGGGATCAGTCTCTTGAGCATCCAACGGCGGCCGGCACGACTCCGGCTCGTTCCGGCCAAAGTGCCGCCGCACCTTCAGCGGCCTCGCGGAGGAAACGCTCCGCGATCATTTCGATCTGAACCAACGGAGTCGCGACGCCAATTCAGGGAGCCGCACGCGGACTCACCGCGCCTGAACCGGCTTCATTCAAGAATCGGTCAGCGCATCATGCAGGTCCATTCGAGTCGAAAGTCGGAGCGCTCAACCCATGCAGTCTCTGCTTGTAACCGCAATGGTGGTCTGCTGGTCCACCGGACCTCAGGGCTGCCCCGGGACCGACGACGTTGCTCAGCCCGGCCCTGCGGCGCCGGCGGCGGACTTGCGGACGGATCAACCAGAACTCCCACTTCCGACCGGTGCGCTGGCCCGGTTGGGTTCGACGAAGTTCTGGCAGCAGGGCCCGGTGAGTTCCCTCTTTTATTTGCCTTCGGGCATAGAGCTGGTCTCTGGAGAAGACGAAAATATCGTGATCTGGAACGCGGCGACGGGCGCACGGCTCCGAACCATACGGGCTCACAAGGGCGCCGTTCGCCTGGTGACCGCGTCGCCCGATGGCAAGGTCCTCGCCTCGGCGGGGGAAGATCAGTTCGTGCGGCTCTGGGATCCCACCCGTGGCGAGCAGCTCGCTGAGTTCCGTCACGACAATCCCATCGAAGGGCTCGTTTACGCCCAGAACGGCCGGTTCGTCGCCATCTTGGAGCAGGGTGGAACGGTCGTCCTCAGTAAAACGCTGCGAGGAGCGATCTGGAAGCGGCTCCGCGCTGACGTGGGCAGAATCGTCGCACTCGCCGTCTCGCCCGACGGGAAACTGATCGCCACCGGCAGAGCTGATTGCGACGATTCCCCCCCGGTCCAGATCTGGGACGTCGAGCAGGGCCGGCCAAGCCCGGGTTATGCCGGCGTCGACGGCGGTGTCGATTCGTTGGCGTTTTCCCCAGATGGCAAGGTCCTGGTGACCGCCGGCGTTGGCGGCCCAACCAAGTTCTATTCAATTGCGAATCAAAAGGAGATTCAGCAGGCTGCCCTGCGCCGAAAGACACAAACCGAGGGGCACGCATTCGTCACCTACGCGCCCGACGGTCGTTCGATCGCCACCGCCGACGGGTTTGATGTGATCCAGGTTTTTGATGCCAGTAACGGGAACGAGCTCGCGAGCTTCGACGCGAAGCGTAACGCACACGTGGTCGCCTACTCGCCGGACGGCAAGGTGCTCTCCAGCGGTGGCGAGGTGCACACAATCCGGTCGTGGATGCTGAGTACGAAAAAGGAGATTCGGCCATTCCCAGGGCATCGATCGCTCGTGACCGCGATCGCTTATTCCCCGGGCGGCGACAAGCTCGCCTCCGTCGACGAAGACGGCACGCTCTGCTTGTGGCAGACTGCCACGCGCTCAGAGCTCCGCCGAGTGTTCGATCCCGACGCGGTCGGGTTCCTCTCGGTCGGCTTCGCGCCGGACGGGAAGACGGTGGCCACCGGGTCACAGACGGGGACAGCCCGCCTGTGGGATGTGGAGACCGGTCGCGCGATGCTGGATTTCGAGCACGGGGACTTCGCGCAACTCTTCAGCGTCACATTTTCACCCGACGGTCACTGGCTGGCGACCGCGGGTGGGGATGGAAGCGTCTCCGTGTGGGATGTGAAGACGGGTCAGGAAGTAGAGCGGTTTGACCATGGTAACGCAGCCCGAGCTGTTGCCTTCGCGCCGGATGGAAGGTTCGTTGCGACCGGCTGTGAGGACCGGACCGCCCGTCTCTGGGACATGAGGACCGGTCGCCAGTTGCGCGGGTTCCATCATGATAAAAGCGTTGGCGCAATCGCATTCGCACCTGAGGGAAAGTCGCTTGCGACGGGTTGCGACGATGGGGTCATTCGGGTGTGGGACATCGCGACCAAGCGCGAGCTGAGGCGCTTTCGAACAAGAGAACCCAGTTTCCGCGATGGCATTCGCGCACGACGGCAATGCAATCGCGACCGTCGGTGGAGACGGGGCGGTCGTGCTCTGGGACGTGAGGAACGGCGCGCAAGCTTCGGAGTTACCGGCACAACGACTCGGTGAGCGCGGTCGCCTTCGCACCCGATGGCAAGTCTCTCGCCACTGCCGGAAACGATGACTTCGTGACGATCTGGGACGCGCGGCATCCATGTCCGCCGATTGCGAAGTCCAAGGATGCGGCGTCCGGCTCAGGGAAGATAGCTCATGACCCGCAGTGACGCGCACCGATTGTCGGCATCCGCATCGATCGACCGCCGCGACGTGACCGAGGGGCGACCCTGCCCGAATCGCCATCGGCGGTCGTTTGGATGTCGAGGACAATCGCCCATGATCAATGGCTGTCCGGGGAGGCGTTCATCCACCCCAAGCGATCGGACGTCTCAGCGCATTCTCAACGAAAATGGTGGACTGGAATTACATGCGTGGCGACGGCCGAGGACTTGACGCCTCGGCGCCCCGGCGAGCCCAAGGTAACAGCCCCGACGTCCGCAAAGCCGGCGTCGACGCCCACCATCTGTCAGTCGGTGGGCGTTCGCGCCGGGTCAAAAGCGCCGACGACCGACGCTAGTCGAGAAGGTCGGCGCTATAAAGCGTGCTCTCAAAGTAGGAACGATACTCATACTGGTTCATCTGCATCACAAAAACCCTGGTGCCGGCAGGATTCACCTCGATCGACTGCCCGAACGGATTGCTACCCGGCCCGATACCGCCGGACGTGAAGGCCAGGTTGCCGTTAGACAGCAGCTCAGCGCTCCCCAGGAAGGACGAGTAGTTGCCCATGTCGGCATTCACCACCAGCGTTGCCTTCCTGCTGTGCTCGTCGACGACCCATTCCTGCCCGCGGCTGTGCGCCTTCCGGTTCGACCTCTGGCGGGTGTTCCCGTCATCGAAAACCAGCAGGGTCGTATCGTTGATAAAGCGCACGTCGTGCTGGTGCGAGAACCACGGGCTGGCGGTGTTGGCGACGACCTTGAAATTGCCCCCCGCCCCCAGCTTCCAGACGATGTGGCCGTTGCCCCGCCCGTTGGCGTAATCGATCTTGATCGCCCAGTCCTGGGTCCGCAGCGAGACGACCAAGTCATCGTCCTCAGGCGACCAGGACACCGAGTTCGCGTGCAGCCAGTCACTCGGGATCCCGTGATCCGGTCCGAGGCGGTTGGTGTTGAGCCAGCTGAAGGAGTTCCAGACCCACGCCACCTGAAAATTCTGATTCAGGACGAGGACCATGTCGCCCGTGAACCGGGTCGCCTTCCCCTTGTAGTTGACAGTCTTCTGCGTGCTGGCGATGACGACCGTGTCGCCGTTGGGCAGGAGCTTGGCCTCGTGGTCGAAGTCGATGATCCTCGGTCGGTGGAGCGCGGCCAGCTCGGCGTTGACAGCCTGGATGTTCGTCTCGCGCAGGGTGTCGCCGGCCAGGTCGACCTGCCGCAACGTGTTATAGCCCGCGGCGACGCCCGTGGCCTTGCCGCCCAGCAGCATCACCGTGCCCCCCGGCTCGAGGTTCTGGGAATAGCTGGGGAAGCCGTTGGCCACCGAGTCATAGTACCAGATGACGTTGCCGTTCAAGTCGGTCGCCACGGTGTTGACGGTGTTGATAAACGTCCCGGCGTGAAACAGCACGCCCTCGCCCAGGTCGGTCCCGGCGGCCGGCGGCTGCACCACGGTGAACTTGGGGAAATTCAGGTCTGCCGGCAGGCTCCCGGTGGTGAAAGCCAGGAGGGAAGAGACCGTCCCGTTGTCCAGGACGTGCCTCATCAGGTAGGTCGTGTCGGGCAGCATGCCGGCCACGATGAAGTTGGTACTCTCACCGGGGACGATGGGCAGCGGCGAAGTATTCTGCCAGTTCAGCGTAGGGCCTTCCTGGGCAAACTGGACGTACATCGACGCGCCCGGGGAGGGGGGCGCTGTACAGTGCGACCAGCGGGTTGGCCATGGGACTGACCACAGCGCTGGCCCCCACAACACGCGTCTGCGCCTGATAGGCCGCGATTGCGGATTCGCCCTGCTTGGAGTGGAATCCGGCCTTCACGACCACCTGGATGTCGTAGATCCCCTCCTGCATGGGGTTCCAGGTGAAGCTGCGGCTCTGGCTGAAGTCGCGCACGACCTGGAGGGGACCGCCTTGCAGCCCGACGCTGAACTGGTACACGGGCCCCGACCCGTGACCGCCGGACGTCGCCGTCCAGATGACCGGCGATCCGACGTAGGCGACAGCCGGCGCAGTGTCGGAGAGCGCGACGGACAGCAGGCAGCGATCCTCCAGGGGCGCGCACTCCGGCCGATGCCGCCAGGTTCGACGAACCGGGGTGCGCCGGGCTGCGGCCCGCGTGCGAGTTTTGATCAAAGAAGTCCACATGTGAAGTACTCCTCATATCTGGATTACAGCAGCGCTGGCACAGCCTCCGGGGCCTCGACTGCGGAATGGTTGTCGGCGCTCTTATCCTGGAGGCGCATGGGTAAGGTTCGTCACCCACGAGTGCCGCGCGTTGCTGTCGCACGGCCCGGTCGGTTGCATGGGCCAGGGCAGGGGCGAGTGTGGCTCCAGGGCCGGCCACATCCCACTCCTGCCGCCGGGCCGCCAATCCTGGCGAGGAAACGCGTCCGAGCAGGTGAAAAGAGATCGCGAGGAAAAAGCCAGGATCGGGGCGCCTTCTCGACGAGCGAGGCAGGCGATCGAGAGAGCGGGGTCGGGCCCCGTTCCTCGGGCGGCATTCGGAAGTCGAATCTCGCACCGGTCCGTTTGTCTCCGGACATCCTTGACGCTATGCGGCGTCCTTCGGTTGACCTCATCCGTGGCGGAGTTCGCGTCCTGCGCGGCGTTCGGTCCGGGCCTGTGCGCCCCGACGACTCCGATCCGCAGCCACGTTCCGGGTGTTGCTCGTGGATCCGATCCCCTCGTCGTCAGGAATTCGTCAAGTCGGTGAACCACCCTTCCTGGGATGACATGATGTCGAATTCGCTCGTCGCCTCTCCTCCGCTGTCGCGCGGTTCGATCTCTGCCGGTGCATCAAAACACGCCGCGACACGATCGCAGAAAATATCATAAGAAAACGAGCGCGTGTGTTAACTTTTCTTGCGTTTCGCAAGCAAGCGTCCGAAATAGCCATTCTTGCGAAGTGTGGTAACCTGCAAAGCGGACCAAACCATCGCTTCAGGCAGCATATCCTGTGCCACGAACGCCGAATCCCAGGCTCCATGCGCACCGGCGCGAGTTCATTCAAAGCCATAGCTCTAGGCACGACCAGAGTCTGTGAAAACCAATGGAATCGTGGGAGAATTGCCCCAATCGGCGGGGCTCGATCGGGGAGAGTACCATGGGACGGCCTGCGGCGCGTCGGTTCCGAATCATCGACTGCATGGTGATCGTGGCTGCGGCGGCGGTCGCGGTCGCGACGAGCCTCACAGAGACTCGGGGTGCCCCCAGGCAGTCAAGCCCGGATGTATCGCCCCGATCCTCCGCTTTTTTACTGTACGCCCGTTGACTTCCTGCCGATAATTCGTTCCAATCCCCGATGCAGGCTCGAACTTCTCGGGACGATAACAGGGACCCACAAGCCACCGGCTTCGCGCTCATCGGCGGCAAGCGAGGAGAGCGAACATGACCAAGATGATGACCTGCCTGTGGTTCGACCGTGGCAAGCCCGCGAGGCGGCCGAGTTCTACGCGAGCGTGTTCCCCGACAGCCGTGTCGGGAAAGCTCACGCCTCCCCCGTGGACATTCCGTCCGCGAAGGTGGGAGAGGATCTCACCGTCGAGTTCACCGTCCTGGGCCAGGAATACGTCGGCCTGAATGGCGGGCCTAATTTCAAGCCGAACGAGGCGGTCAGATTCATGGTCCTAGGAAGCCGATAATGACGATGAGGAAGATCGCACATCGCCACGATTGCGGCCGCTCGCGCCGCCGGAGCGCGAAGGCTGATGACATGGAAGATCTCCGACGAGTCGTGATCCCTCTACGCCTCCGCCGGAAAGGGCAGTTTCATGAACGCGAACGACTTTCGGGAACTCGCCCTTGGCTTTGACGACACCGAGGAGAGCGCTCACATGGGCGCTCCCGACTTCCGCGTCGGCGGCCGCATCTTCGCGACCCTCGCCCATGAGCATCTCGGGTTCGGGAACCTGATGCTGTCCCCCGAACTGCAGCAATTGCTTATCGCCGAGGCTCCGGAAGTGTTCCTCCCCGTCTGCCGGCGGTTGGGGGCGGCAGGGTATCACGCACATTCGCCTGGCGGAGGCTACCCCGGAGCAGTTACTCAAAGGGCTCCAGCTCGCCTGGAATTTGCGAGTGCAGAAGAACGACAAATCGAGAACAAAAGGCCGGTCAGCAATGAAGCCCATCTCGAAAGGAACCGCCGAAGTCGGAGACTGGCGTGAGGAGACGCTGTCCCGCATGCGGGCGTTGATCCTGGAAGCCGATCCCGAGATGACCGAGGAGCGGAAATGGAAGAAGCCGTCAAATCCCGCAGGGGTCCCGGTCTTTTCGCACAACGGGATCGTCTGCACCGGGGAGACCTATAAGGATAAGCCGTGAAACTCACCTTCGCCAAGGGGGCCAGCGTCTCCGGACCCATCGGGCCTCTTCAATTCCAGCCTGGAAGGCAACACGCGAAGGGCGATCGACATTCACGAAGGGGAGCAGGTTGACGCCGTCGCGTTCAAGGCGCTCGTGTCTGGCCGCGGTCGCCCTGAATGCGAAGAAGGCCAAGGCTTGATCGTGACGAACCACGGAGCAGAGGGCATCATGTAACCCTACTGCTATTTCTGAAACGGACCACCCAGGTGAGATGAAGATCATGACGGATACGATCCCGAAATGGCAGCGCGTAACCGGATGGGTGCTCTCGGGCATCCTCGCCCTCGTGTTCCTGCCCAGCGCCTTCTTCAAGATCGCGCAGCCCAAGGGCTTCATCGAGGAGTGGTCCAAGACCTACCCCGCCGCCTCCGCCCTGCCGCTAGGGGTCATCGAGCTGACGATGTTCGTCCTTTACCTCGTCCCGAAGACCCGCTACCTGGGCGGCCTCATCATGCTCGCCTACCTCGGCGGCGCGGTGGCGACCCACATCCACGCCAACGACGGCATGTTCTTCGTGCCGGTCATCGTCGGCGTCGTCGCGTGGCTCGGGCTGTATTTCCGCGACCGCAAACTCCGCGCACTCGTGCCGCTCGTCACGGATTGATGGGGAGGCCAGCCCGCACGACGGCCATTGCGAGACACAGCCGAGGCTGGGAACGGCGTACTGCTCCTGCTTCAGCGAGCCGGTGGCAGAGGGGCGAAAGGTCTTGCTCTTGAGTCCGCAGGAGATCATCTCGGCGAGTGCGAACTTCGAGCCGTCCATCGAGCCGCATGTTTGTACGCTTCGCGAGCCACAGCGAGAGCGACAGAATGCGCCATTTTGCGCCACGTCGCTGAAAACGTGATCATCGTACAACGCCACCATCCTGCTGAGATTACGGCGAATTCGGTGGTGGATCCGGCCCTTGACGACCGGCGCCCAAATCGCAAGGAATCGAGCGGGCTGTTCGCGGAAATTATGGAGTCGCCGCTGTGGGGGGAGGCCGGGTCGCGCCGCCCCCATCGGCACAAAGTGGCAAGTAATGGCCCCAAGTCCAAGGGGTCGAAAGGAAGATCGCCACGATCCGAATCGACGGCTTGACAAATTTCGACGATCCGTCGATAATGTGAGCATGAGCACTTTGACTCGAAAGCAGCGCGAGGTCCACCAGCGGGAGCTGATGCTCTTGGACGTTGCGCGCAAGATGCTCGTCGAGAACGGCTATGCCGGTCTGAACATGGACCGGCTGGCCGAGGCGACCGAGTATTCGGAAAAGGGACGGTCTACCAGCACTTCTCGACCAAGGAAGACCTGGTGACGGCCCTGGCCTTGCAAACGATGGAGCACCGGACGCTGCTCTTCGCCAGGGCCGCGACGTTCAAGGGCCGGCCGCGAGAGCGGTTCATGGCGATCGGCGTCGCCGACGAGCTGTTCGGCCGGTTGCACCCCCACTACTACCGCTCCGAGATGATCATCAAGATGGCCGACCTCGAGGAGCGCGCTTCGGCCGAGCGACTGGCAACCTATCCGCGGGCTCGAGTGCCGCTGCCTGGCCGACGTCTCCGCGATCGTCGAAGACGCCGTCGCGCAGGGAGACCTGACGCTGCCCGCCTCCATGAAGCCGGCCGAGATCGTCTACGCCGTGTTCACCCTGGCGATCGGCACCCAGACCACGCTCCAGATCTTTCGCGACCGTCCTCGACGACCTCGCGATCGACGACCCCCTGGCCTCGTCCCGCAACAACATGCAGGCCCTGCTCGACGGCCTCGGCTGGCGTCCCCTCCGCGCGGAGTGGGACTATCGACTCGACTCTCACACGAATCGCTCAAGGAGGTCTTTCCCAATGAATGGCGGCACGCACGGTCTCGCCTAGATCGAGCTTTTTTTTTGGCCCATTTCTGACGAAGTGTCGGAAATCGGCGATTGGTCTATTCGTCTTCCTGTCGGTGACCGGGGTGACGGTCGCCGGGCGATGGCTGCTGGCCGTCGTCGGCCGAGGCCCGCAAGATCGAAGCCGGCGGCGGCGCCTGCCGGTCTCGGTGCGAGTCGTGGAGGTGCGCGACGAGGTCGTGGCCTCGGGCGTGCGTTACAGCGCCGTCGTGAAGGAATTGAACAAGGCGGAGCTGTCGTTCCGGGTGGGCGGGACGGTCGAGTTCCTGCATCAGGTCGAAGGGCCCGGCGGCAAGATGAGGCCGATCCACGAAGGCGACACGCTCAAGCAGGGCGAGGTCATCGCTCGTCTCGACCCGGCCGACTTTCGCCGCGATCGCGACGCGGCGGCCAGCCAGCTGGCCACCGCCAGGGCAAAGCTGGCCGAGGCCGAAAGCCGACGCCGAGCTGGCCAGAGTCGAGTTCCGCCGCGCCGAGCAGCTCATCACCCGCAACGCGCTCAGCAAGTCCGACGAGGACTCGGCCCGCACCAAGCTGCACACGACGTCCGCGGCGCAGACACGCCGCGCAGAGTGAAGTCGAAACCGCGCAGGTCGAGCTCGCGAAAGCCGAGGCGAATCTCGGGTACTGCACGCTCAAGATCCCGTTCGCCGAGGGGACCGTCGCCGCCCGCTACGTCGAGCGCGACGAGCGGATCGCGGCCGGGCAGAAGGCGTTTCTGGTCGTCGACGTCTCCAGCGTCGTGATCGCTTTCATGGTCCCCGATACGCTGGTCGGCCAGCCTCGCGATCGGTCAGCCGATGGAGGTGACCTGCGACGCGCTGCCGGACCGGCAATTCACGGGCGTGATCCACAAGGTCGCCGCCACCGCCGACGCGCTGACGCGGTCATACCCGATCGAAGTTCGGGTCGACCACCCCGACGGCCTGCGGCCGGGGATGGTGGCGAACGTCCACATCCGCAAGGAGCAGCGGGCCCACCTTCTCCCCTTGACCGCCATCGCACCCGGCGACGGCCGGCGGCAAGCGCTTCGAGGTGTACCGGGCCAATTCCGAAAACGGCAAGGCAGTCGCCGAGCGGATCCCGGTCACGCTCGAGGCCGTCCTGGACAACCGCGTCGCCGTCCGGATCGGCCCGGACGAGCGCCTGAGGCCGGGCGACCGCGTCGTCGCCACGGGCATCCACCGGCTCCATGACGGCGAGGCGGTTCAGGTTGTCGAGTGAATCTCGATCTGAACAGGCGGACAGACGAATCATGACGACGTCGCAGTATTTCGTCTACAAGCGGCCGATCGCCTGGACGCTGCTGGTTTTCACGATGGTCTGGGGGGCGTTCGCCTACCGCTCGATGCCCCAGCGGCAGGACCCTCAGATCCAGGTGCGCAGCGGGGTGATCCAGACGCTCTATCCCGGGGCGAACGCCGTCGAGGTCGAGCAGGAGGTCACCCGCAAGATCGAGAAGAAGATGACGGAGAACCCGGCCGTCGAGCACGTCCGCTCGCTGAGCCGGCAGGGGCTCTCGGTCGTCTTCGTCGACCTCTATGACACGACCAAGAACGCCGAGCCGGTCTGGCAGGACCTCGACAACAAGCTCGGGTCGATGACCGACCTGCCCACCGTCGGCAACGAGCCGATCAAGCCGAAGCTCGACAAAGACTTCGGCGACACCGTGGCGGTGATGCTCACGCTTGAGCAGCCCGCCGGTCTCCGAATTCGAGGTCGAGCAGCGGGCCGAGCTGATCGCCCGCAAGCTCCAGCGAGCTCCGCGACGGCCGCCCCGGCGGCGCTCCGCGACCGCCGTTACAGCGCGGTGCTGGTCCATCCGTCGACGCTCTCGCCCGCGTTCGTCGAGCGGGCGGGCCGCTCGTTACTCCAGCAACTGACCGAACGCGGCCTGATCGAGGACGGCCAGTTCGTCGCGATGCTCGGCGCCGGCGCGGTCGACTTCCGGCTCGCGGCCGGCTGCGACGAGGCGCGGATCCGCCGTGAGACTGGACCGCTGGAAAGACGACAACCTGGGCGCGGGCATCGGCCATCCCGACGTCTGGCCCGGCGTGTTCGTCAAAGAGCCGGCCGAGCTGGCCGGCGAGCTGAAGCGCGTCTGCCAGCAGGAGCCCGGCGGGGTCGCCCGCTACAGCTACGAAGAGCTCCGCCGCTTTGCCGACCTGGTGCGCGACCGGCTCCGCCAGTCGCCCAAGGTCGGCAAGATCGAGCTGATCGGGGCCCTCGACGAGACCGTCTACCTCTACTACAGCAACCGGCGGCTCGGTGCCCTGGGTCTCGACCCGGCGGCGCTGGCCGGCCAGCTCGCGTTCCGCAACATCAACCTCCCGGGCGGAACGGTCGAGCTCGAGCGGCAGAGCCTGGTCGTCAAGCCGAGCGGCAAGTTTCTTCGCGAGGGGGAAATCGGCGAGCAGGTTGTCGAGACCCGCGGCGGTTACCCTGCCTACCTGCGAGACCTGGTCGAGGTCGTCCGCGGATACGAAGACCCGCCCGGCCTGCTCAATTTCCGCACGATCAAGGCCGACGCCGAGCACTCGCCCACCGCCGCTCCCGCCCGACAGAGCCCGCGACCGAATCGGCCGGCACGCGAGCACGCCCGCGAGCCCACGCCCCAAGGGGACCGGAGAAAGCCTGGACGACCCGCGCGATCACCCTGGCCGTCCGGCACGTCAAGGGGACCCAGATCGCCGAGTTCAGCCGCGACGTCGATGCCACGCTCGCCGCGCTCAAAGGGGTCTTGCCCGAAGATCTCCGGCGTCGAGCGCACCAGCAACGAGCCGGCCCTGGTCGCCCACAAGATCGACCAGTTCGTCGACTGCTTCATCGAGGCGGTCATCATCGTGGTCATCGTGGCCTTGGTCTTCATGGAGTGGCGCAGCGCCCTGCTGGTGGCCCTGTCGATCCCGATCACGGTGGCGATGACCCTGGGGATCTGCGCGATGCTCGGGATCGACCTCCAGCAGATCTCGATCGCGGCCTTGATCATCGCGCTTGGCCTCCTGGTCGACGACCCGGTCGTCGCCGGCGACGCGATCAACCGCGAGATCGCACACGGCGTCCCGCGCGACGTGGCCGCCTGGCTCGGCCCGCAGAAGCTCTCGCGGGCGATCCTGTACGCGACCGTGACCAACTGCGTCGCCTTTCTGCCGCTCTTGCTCGTGACCGGGATCGTCGGCGAGTTCATCTACTCGCTGCCGGTGGTCGTGACGGCCTCGCTGGTCGCCAGCCGGCTGGTATCGATGACGTTCATTCCGCTGCTCGGAAGCTACCTGCTTCGCGGCCAGCTCGGGATGGAAGCCGGGCATCGCCGAGGAAGGCAAGAGCTCGCGGTTCGCCCGGGTCTACAACGGCTTCTCCGAGTGGTGCATGGATCCACAAGTGGGCGTCGCTGGCCTGCTGCCTGGTCGTGCTCGGCGGCGGCCGTCAGCCTGCTGCCGCTCGATCGGCACCAACTTCTTCCCCAAGGACCTGCACAACGTCCTGACCGTCAACATGTTCCTGGCCGAGGGGACGCCGATCCGCCAGACGAAGGCCGAGGCGATGAAGACGATCGAGACGCATCGAGCGGCTGATCGGCCCGGAGGTCGACGCCTACACGACCTTCGTCGGGGCAGGGGGGCCGCGGTTCTGGCTGTCGATCGTGCCCGAGCAGCCCGCGGCCAACTACGCTCAGATCCTCGTTCACACCCGCGAGTCTCGGCGGACCGAGGCCCTGGCCCTGCGGCTCAAGCGCGAGCTGCCCAACTCTGGTGCCGGCGGCTCGGCTGGTCGTCCAGCAGATCGAGACCGGCCCGCCGATCGGCGTGCCGGTGCAGGTCCGCCTCCAGGGGCAAGACCTGGCGACGCTCGAGCGCCTCGGTGAGCAGGTCAAGGGATTCATGCGCGAGTTCCCCGGCAGCACCGACATCCAGGACGATTGGGACCCGCAGATCCTCCAGCTCGCCCTGCAGGTCGACACCGACCGGGCCAACCTCGCCGGGATCACCCACCAGGACGTGGCCAGCCTGATGGGCGGCGGGCTCTCCGGCACGGTCACGACCCGGATCCGCGAGCGCGACCGGCTGATCCCCGTCACCCTCAAGCTTCGCCCCGACGAGCGGAGCCGCGTCGAGGACCTGATGACGCTCGAGGCCCACGGCGCTCAATCCGGCCATCGAGTGCCCCTCGACCAGGTCGGCGCCTTCCGAACCGAGATGGTCCGCCCCAAGGTCATGAGACGCGACAACGAGCGCTGCCTGACCGTCAAGTGCGACACCGTCGCCGGCGTGCTGCCCAGCCGGCTGGTCGAGTTCCTCGACGCGAAGCTTCGCGACGCGTCGAAGGCCTGGCCGCCCGGCTATCGCTTCGCCTTCGGCGGCGAGAAGGAGGAACAGGCCAAGGGCTTCGGCTCGATGTCGATCGCGATGGTCGCGTCGGTGCTGGCGATCTACCTGGCCTGGTGATTCAGTTCAACAGCCTGACCAAGCCGCTGGTGGTCTTCGCCGCGGTGCCGTTCGGCATGGTCGGCGGGCTGATGGGGCTCTTGATCTTCGACGTCCCGCTCGGCTTCTTCGCGCTCCTGGGCCTCTCGTCGCTGGCCGGCGTGATCATCAGCCACGTGATCATCCTCTTCGAGTACATCGAGGAAGCACACCAGCGCGGCGAGCCGCTGCGCCGCGCGGTCATCGACGCCGCCCTGGTCCGGCTGCGTCCCGTGCTGGTGACCGTGCTCGCAACCGTGGGAGGGTTGATCCCGCTGGTGATCAAGGGCGGACCACTCTGGGAGCCGCTCTGCTACGTTCAGATCATGGGACTGCTGGTCGCGACCCTGGTGACCAAGGTCGTCGTGCCGGTGCTCTACGTCCTCTTCGTCGAGGATTTCAAGCTCATCAACTGGTCCGCGCCGGGCGAGCAATCCGAGAAACGCGCGGGGGAGCAAACCGTGCAGCTCGAGCACAGGGCTCCGGTGGATCACCCGTATCCGGCCGCGAGCGCCGGCCAAACACTCGCCGGGGCCTTCTGAGTCCGCGGCAAGCGCCGGTCGGCAGCGGCAGCACCGGCGCAGCGGCAGCGCAGAGATCGAGACCTGCATTTCGATCCTTCGCCGCGCCTGTCGAGGGTCAAGCCGGCCTGGCGTGGCGATCTTCCGAGGACCTTCTGTGAAGCACGCGACCAGTCGCGGCACGCCGTAACATTCAAATCCAGAACGGCTTATCGCACGCAAGCTCGGCCGGCGTCTGCTCTGGAATCAAAAAAAACCTCAATCTTGTCCCCGGGCGCCGCGCTCGTTCGTCATCGGTTATGAAACGACGGCTGTGCGTGCAGCCGCGTTTGCGGAAGCCCTTTGGAGATCGATCATGCTATACTCGAAAACCCTGTTCGGATTGGTGGCGAGCGCGGTCGTGCTCGTCTCGGCGGGGGCAGAAGAGCCCAGGTCCTGTCACACGAACGTTGCGAAGGGGTCGGAAGCCATCGAAGCGGCCTTCGATCGGCTCAAGGCACTCGTGGGTGACTGGCAGCTCGCATCCCCGAAAGACGACGCAGAGAAGGGGCGCGTAGCCGCCCGTTATCACCTGACCGCCGGTGGAAGCGTGCTCGTGGAAACCCTGTTCCCCGGGGGTGACAAGGAGATGGTGTCGCTCTACCACCGCGACGGAGACCAGATCGCGCTCACCCATTACTGCATGGCCGGAAATCAGCCGACCTTGCGCGCCAAGGGTGGGGTAAAACAGGACGAGCTGGCCTTCGAGTTTGCCGGGGGCACCAACCTCAATCCGTCAAAAGACATGCACATGCACAACTATCGCGTCCGCTTTGTGGATGCCGACCACTTGCACGGGGAGTGGGATTACTACACCGACGGAAAGTCCGCGGGCAAGCACGTCTTTGACCTGGTCCGGAAGAAGTAGCGCAGACTCGACACCTTGCAACCACTCGAGAGGAGAATTTCCCATGGCCAATTTTCTGTTCGTGTATCGAGGTCCGAAGGACGCGTTCACAACGATGACGCCCGACGAGATTCAGAAGAACATGCAGCAGTGGGCCGACTGGATCGGCGAAGGCATGCGCAACGGCTGGATGGTCAGCCCGGGTGATGCCTTGACGCCCGACGGTCGCGTGGTGAACTCGAAGAAAGTTGTCACCGATGGCCCGTTCGTCGAATCCAAGGAAATCGTCGGCGGCTACTCGATCGTCAAGGCCGACACCATCGACGGCGCCGCCGAGTTTGCCAAGAGCTGCCCGGCTGTGCTTCACGGCGGGTCGGTCGAAGTGCGAGCACTTGCCGGACTCGCCTGAGCGAGCTCTCATGCCGCGCGGCCCAGGGTGTTGCGACCGCGGATGACACAACCATGTCGAGCGCACAGCCGGATCCGGTCGCTCCGCTCGTGGAGCATTTCTTCCGCCGCGAGGCGGGGCGACTGGTCGCCGTGCTCACGCGTTTCTTCGGCTGGCGGAACTTCGATCTGGTCGAGGAAATGGTGCAGGCGACGCTGCTGGAGGCGCTGCAGGCCTGGCGGACGCAGGGTGTTCCCGCCAACCCGTCGGGCTGGATTCACAGGGTTGCTCGCAACAAGGTGCTCGACTCGCTGCGCCGCAACGAGATCGGCCAGCGGGCGATGCGGGCGTGGGCCGCCGCTCGGCCCGCGGTCGACAGCGTCGTCGACGAGCTGTTCCTCGATACGGAGATCGAGGATAGCCAGCTCAAGATGATCTTCGCGTGCTGCCATCCGGTACTCGCGCGGGAGAACCAGGTCGCACTCACGCTGAAAACCTTGTGCGGCTTCGGCAACTCGGAGATCGCTCGCGCGTTTCTGATTGCCGACGAAACGGTCAAGAAGCGGCTCCAGCGCGCCACGGCAGACCTGGTTGCAAATCATGTCTCCCTGGACGCGCCGGAGGCCTGCGCAGCTCTTCGAGCGGCTGGACGTCGTGCATCAGGTGCTCTACCTGATCTTCAACGAAGGCTACAGCGCGACAAGCGGCGAAACGGCGATCCGCGCTGACCTATGCGAGGAAGCGGCCCGCCTGTGCCATCTGTTATGCTCGCATTCGCATTGCAGCACCCCGCAGACACGTGCGCTCATGGCCCTCATGCTGTTCCACGCGGCCCGGCTCGATGCAAGGCTTGATCACCGAGGCTCTGTCTTGCTGATGGAAGAGCAAGATCGCACCCGGTGGGATCCGCGCCTGATCCGCCGCGCCCAGGACTTCCTGGATTCGTCCGCGGAGGGGACCGTCGTCTCCACCTTTCATCTGGAAGCCGGCATCGCGTTTTACCATTGCACGGCCAGGAGCTACGCCGAGACCGACTGGCCGGCGATCCTGCGCCTGTATGATGCCCTGGTCGGGATCCACCGCTCGCCGGTATATCTGCTCAACCGTTCCATCGTCGTCGCCGAGTGCGAGGGACCGATGGCGGGCATCCGCGCGCTCGAGGAAGCCGGCCAGGCGGAAACGCTGCGCCGCTATCACCTGTACGATGCCACGCTTGGAGAACTGTACCGGCGGGCCGGGGATTTTGGCCGTGCGCACGCACCTGGAAGCGGCAAAACAAAAAACACGATCGTTACATGACCACGCGATCATAGATCGTCGGCTCGCGACCTGCGGTGCCGGCGGTGGATGACGCAGATGGGAGCGGCTCCGACAACCGCGATGCCCAGGAGTGCGATGCTGCAAGGCTCGGGGACGACGAAGTTTGGGATGTAGGTCACTGTGACTTGGCCCGCCTGGGTCGTGGCGAATCCGAGATCGATATTGAACTGGGCACCGACGGGCACGGTCCCGCCGAATAGCAGAATCTCGTTGCCCAGGAAGGTGTGGTCCGGAAGGTAGAGCGGATTCAGCAAGCCGATCGTGTTGGCCATCGTCCCCGCCGGGCCGGCGACCTCGAAAAGCAAGGAAGTCCAGGGGACGCCAGTGTTATTGAGGATCCCGCCCGAGGCGGTATTTGTGTGCATGAGATACCCCCCCGCGCCATCGACTTCGAGGGTGATGGAGATTGGTGCCACAGCGGTGAAGTTCAACGAGATATCGGCGGCCGATGAAGTCTGCGGGTCGATCAAGGCTGTGCCTGTGCCACCCGGACCGTGCGGAGGATGAATCGAGGTGATGCTTCCGGTGCCGGCCTTGGGGACCGCTCCGATCAGCAACACCGAGGCCATCACGATCCGGAGCAATCCACGCATACGTCGAGACTCCTTGAAGGGCGTCCAATGGTGTCGAAATCGATCGCCGCGCGGATGCATCGCGCGGCGCTGCCGATCTAACGCTTTCGCCTGCGGGATCAAACGGATGGAAGGCCGCCAGCCTGGCGGTGAGCAATTGTAGCGGCTTGGTCCAGGTGGAGCGAGTTCGTCGTTTCGTGGGCGAGAGCATAACGCGTCTACGAGCGTTGTCAATCTGATGAGTGCGATGGAAACACGTCGTTTCGCGGCGTGGATCAATCATGTCGATGCCCGGTCAGCCGCGACCTGCCGACGATTCAGGCAGAGACGATCGACTCGAACCGCGTATCTCCCTGCGCCGCGTAGCCTGCCCGAGAATCTCAGGACCCGAGGCCGTCGGGCTGATCGGGATTCCAGTCGTCGCTCAAACCGCCGTAAAGCGTGTGATACATCTCGTCGCCCGCGTGCTGCGTGAACTCCACGTTGAGATTGTCATTCCTGAGCCCGACGATCTCGGTGCAGGCGTCGATCAGCAACCTCGCAAGCTCGGCACGCTGCTCGGGAGAGCGTCCTCTGCGGATATCACACATGAGCAGTGCCGCCGGCCGCGGATCTTCGTCTCCACAGCGCCAGATGCCTCCAGCACCAAGCTCACGGATCGAGACCGTCAGCCTGTTGATGTTCGACTGCATGTGCCGCGAATAGATCTCGCCCAGCCGCTTGGCAAGCCGCTTCTTGACTTCCACGGAATACGAGTACGGCGTGTCGAGCTGGAGGTAAGGCATCGAGGGAATCCTGTTATTCACGGGATCATTGTCTTCCGTCTGGGCCAGCGGCCGACGCAGCTCTCGGCGTGGGCCCGGACGACTGCGGCGAAGGGGGCTCGCGGTTGTGCGAGAGCTGCCGTCGGGACCTTGGGCGGGGCTGCGTGACGCGAGCCGACCTTCGGGCGGAGCGGGGGCCGAGCATCGATCGCGGCGGCGGATGCGGCGGACCGTTGCGGCCGCGCGGCCTGACGACCGCGCGCCGGAGTTTGGGCCGGTCGTCAGGAGCGTTCGTGCTAAAGCAGAGGCACAAGCCTCAGGCACGCACGAGCGGCGTGTCGACGAGGTGCTCGACGAGAAACCACGATTGCAGCTCGCCGGTGCGGATCACCTCCGAGACGATCAGGTCATTGGTACCGTCGTCACCCTGCTTGGCGACCTTGGCCGCGGCGTCGTGCGCGTCGATCAGGATCAGCTCGTGTGCCTCCAGCAGCCGCGAGAGCATCGCCGGCACTTCCTCGCAGCCGTCTGGAGTGCGGCGATCCGCGTGATCTCCGCGACGTGGCGAGGATCGCCGACGGCCACTCCGCCCAAGGTCTGCACCCGCTCGGCGATCGCGTCCACGAGCGCGATCTGCTCGCCGGCGTGCTTGTCCAGCAGCAGGTGGAGCTGGTAGAAGGTCGCACCGCGCATCAACCAGTGGTGTTTCTTGTACAGCGCGAAGAGGATCTGCGTATCTGCCAGGATCTGGTTCAGCCTCTGACAGGAATGCATCCGAGCGTCGTGCGACAATCCCAGAGGCAGCAGCCGCACGGTGCCGAATGCCTGGATTTCCTTGCCGTGCTGATGGAACATCGGCTGACTGTTCATGCTGCGCGGGGTCTTGTGCGCCAGTGCGCGAAGTATTGCTCATGGCAGCTCTCCATTGAAGGATAGGACCGTTGAAGCTTCATTTTGGGACCGCGCGAAGACTACCGCGGGATTCGCAGCCACGGATTCCACCGTCGTGCGTCTCACCGTGGGGTTGTGCGCGAACGTCCATCATCCTATAAGGCCGCGCGGAAAGCACTCAGAAATTGTCACCAGTCCTGCGCGGTATTGGCGCAGGCGATTTCCCTGTATTTTGCCAGCTCACGGTGGCGGCGGCTGCGTGGGGATCAGCTCGCCGCCAGGGCCGTAGAAGACGACGTCCTACCGGAACGCCGTCGTCGGCCCGGAACAAGAGTGTGCTCGCCGGGGCCGTCTCCCTGGGGTCGGGCGCAGGGCAATCCGGGTCGGGCTTGCCGGCGAATTGTCGAGGAAGGAACGGTATCTGGTCGCGGCTGAACTCGCGCCACACGACTTCCATCCAGCCGTTCTGCATCTCGTCCCAGGTCTGCAAGCCCCAGAAGACCGCCTTGTTCGGGTCGGGGTTGCGGGGTTGTCGGCCGAGTTGTCCCAGCGGCCGATCCAGGTCAGCTTGCTTCCTTTGGGTACGTGCAGCGGCTTCGCGAAACGGTAGACGCTCTGCCAGCCGAAGTCGTAGTCGGGCACCGACAGCAATGTCTCGGTCGTACCGTCGGGGTAGGTCAGCTCGTATCGGCGCACTGACTCCGCGGAGATGCATGTGCGGCATGAATGACAGCACGAGGGCGTCGTCGGGGAACGTGTACGTCATCTGCGCCCTTGTAGTCGGCGGCCCGCGGCGGGAATCCTGAAGAGCATGTTCGCCAGGATGTTCATCTCGACGGAGTTCGCGGGCGGCTTCTTGGCGAAGATCGAATCCCACCGAGGAGCGGTCGGTCTGCTCGGTGCCGTTCGGCGTGTAGTGGACCTCGAAGAGCAGCTTCGAGCCGGCGGGGATGCTGCCGGGCCGTGTCCGGCGCATAGATCGCCGGCATGTCGCCCGGCGCCCAGCCGACGAGCGTGGCCGCCGTGCCGTCGGGGTCGTAGGATCGCGCTCGCCCGGGCGCCAGGATGTAGACGAGGATGTGATGGACGACCTTGCGGTTGCCCGGCCGGCACTCGGCCGCCTGCACCCAGACGTCTTCCTTGAAGCCGGGGTCCACGACGAACCGCTTGATAGTCCAGCACGCCGGTGGCCGGCACCTTGAATTCCTTGGCCATCGAGAAGACCTTGTCCGGCTCGCCGATCTTCCAGCCTCTGGATGAACGTCAACGGCGGCGGCAGGTCCTTGTCGTCTCCCTTGGGGCAGCCCTGGTCGATCCACGCCAGCAGGGTGTCGCGCTCTTCGCGGCTCAGGCGGCGGTCGTTGGCGAACTTGCCGTAGCGCGGGTCCGCGTGCCACGGGGGCATCCGCTCTTCGAGCACCGCTTCGCGGATCCGGCTCGGTCCGTTTCTTCGGCGTCTTCATAAGGTCAACAGCGGGAACGGGCCCGATCTCGCCCGGCCGGTGGCATTCCTGACAGCGCTTCTGGAGGATCGCGCGACGTGCTTGGCGTAGGTCACTTTGTCGCTCGGTGCGAGGCTTCCGCGAGCGTTCGATCGGGCAGCCGGAGACTTCGGTCTCGGGGCGTCGCGATCGGTTTGCCCGCCAGCAGCTCGTCGAGGGCCTCCTTGAGGTCGCGCCGCGTCGGCTTGTCGCGGCGGAAGCCGACGCCGTACTGGTCGTCGATGCGGCCGTGGTAGCGGATCACCCGGTTGGCGTCGAGCAGGAACGCCTCGGGCGTCCGCCTGGCGCCGAAGGCATCCGCGACCTGCTGGTCGAAGTCCTTGAGCACCGGGAACGGGACGCCCCGCTCCTGGGCGTGCGCCGAGACGCTGACGAACGAGTCCTGGCTGCTGGAATTGATCGCCAGGAACTGCACGCCCTTGCCGGCGTATTCCTTGTGCAGTTCGATCAGGGTCGGGACGTAGAGGTTGGCCAGCGGACACTCGGTGTCGACGAACACGACGACGAAGGCCTTCTTGTCCTTGAAGCCGTCGAGCGACCGCGGCCGGCGGTGGATGTCCTTCAGGCTGAAGTCGGGGACCAAGTGCCGGGCGCGGGGGCAACAGCCCGAGTTTCCGTCGGGGCGGAGAGTCCGAGCACAGCGGCCGTCACGAAGGCAAGGTGTGGCAGCACGACAGGTTCCTCCTGCAAAAGGCGCGACCGTCTCATTGGCCCCGACCCGCCGGGGGCGCGGTGAACGCTGCGCGATCGGCGGGCACAACCTGGTCCCTGGATCGCGGTCACCTCCATTATAGTCGCACTCGCCGGTTGGAGAACGTTGTTCCTGAAATTCACAAAGTGCTAAACTTGCGCTTTGTGGCGGCCGGCCGCTGATTGGCGACGAGAGACGGGGAGCGCACGTCAGTTTTCGCGGCGAGTGAGGCCAGCGCAGCACGGGAGCGAATAGCATGTGGAACCGCACACGGTTTCGGGTAATGCCGGCAATCCTCGTCGCGTTTTTTCTTGTCGGACAGGGAGCGGCCGCGGCCAATCCCACGGTGCTCGACGACGTCGATTCCGACGCCGACGGTCTGGCCGATTTCCAGGAGCTGTACAAGTACCACACCGACCCGAAGAAGAAGGACACTTCGGGGACCGGGGTGCTCGACGGCGATCCGCACGAGCGCCGAGAGTTTTCGTACAGCGTGCCGCGCGGTCATACGCGTGATGCCGCCGTACAACGTGACGCGTCTTGAACGACGACTACCAGGACGCGAAGGTCGTGAGCGAAACCAAGGACTACGGTGAACTCGAAGTCATCACGTACCCGCTGAACACGAACGCGGGAGCGATCACGGGCAAGCCCGACCTGGCGAGCAGACAGTGCGGGCATGAATGAGTTCCTGGCCGCCGGCGTGACGACGAACTGGGACGAGCGGATGCAGAAAGACCTGCTCGCCGAGCTGGCCAAGGACAATATCGATCCCGAGAAGCTCACCGACAAAGAGGTCGTCGAGCGGGTCTCGCGCTGGCTGTTCTCACGGTCGCGGCACCGCAACATGTTCTGCACCAACTTTCGTTCACTTTCCCAGGGGGCCGCCGGCGGTGTTTCCGGGCTCGAGCCGGCGTTTGACCGCGAGAAGGGCGACCCGCGGCTGGTCGGCCGAGGAGCAGTTTGCTCATGAGCTGCTGGGCAAGGAGATGTTCTACCTGAAAAGCTACGGGACCTGCACGTCGGCGGCGGTGGCCCAGGCGACCGTACTGCGGGCCGTCGGGATACCGACGCGCATGGTACTCGACGATCCCGCTGGTCGATGCCTCGGACCCAGAGCAGGTCAAGCTGGCCGGAAGCGGGCTGAAGGCACCACGAGGTGCGGAACACGGTGCTGACCGGACTGTCTGCCGGCGGGGAGCAGCTTCGCCAACCATACGTACCTCGAAGTGTACGTCGGTCATCGCTGGCGGCGGCTCAACTACAACACGCTCGGGCAAAACGTCCTCGACCCCCGTTACTTCGGTCTGATGATCCACGTCCACACGTTCAATGACCTGAGCGAGGCCAACCTCGCCCCCACGTGGGGGGCGCGCTACGCCCTCAACAAACGTGACGGCGTGTTTGAGCATAGCAACCCGTACCGGACGATCGCCCTCGAAGACCATTTCGGCAAGTATGCCAAGATTCCGAACGAGCCCGCGCGGGAGCACAAGAAGATCACGATCAGCCGAATCTACTGGGGCGACGCCAAGGACGCGCCGGAAGCGGTGCGCAATTCCGCTTCGCCACCGAATCCAGGTCGGCTGTTCGTCCACGGCGAGGAATGGTTTGACGACGCCGGCGACTACCTTCAGTATCGGCCGTTCCTGCGAGCCGTCGACCCAAACTTCGTACTTCGCGCCCCGGGTCAGCCCGAGATCAAGTGCCGGGCGTCCAGTCTCTTCATCACGCTCGCGTCCCAGAATATCCGCGAGTTCGAGATCATCATCCCGCCGGAAGTGCTGGCCAGGATGGCGAAGCGGACTCCGTACACGCTGCACCCCGCGAGCGCCGAACCGCGACTGCCGCTGGGAAGTCAAGGACGGGTTGTCGCTCACCCGCGCGTCCTCGACCGAAGACCAGATCGATGCCCTGCTGGAACGGCTGGATCGTCTGGAGAAACGCGTCGGCGAGCTCGAGAAGAAGAATCGCTGAATCGGAAGTCCGTCCCACAATGAAAGCGAAAATCCGTAACTGCCGGCACACCGCGCGGCACTTAATCCTAAATCCTTCGTGGACCGACCACACACGGCCCGAGCGGTGCGCGTGGTCGGTCGCGCAAGCGTGCCGGCGGGCGCCGCAACCTCACAGGACGGCCTCGACTGGGTTGCGCTGCGTTGCGCCGGCGAAGCCGATTGCGGCGGGGGCGCCTGGTTATCGCAGGGATTTGACCGCGGCTATCGCGACCAGTTCCGGTCGAGTGCGGCCGCTTGAGTCGTGCATCGACCTCGAGAAGTCTACCATGTCCCGATCACTCATTGATTCGTCTGTGGATCCGGCCTGCGCGCCGGCGCGATAGCGCGCGGCGGCGCGGGCTCCGCGCGACGCGGCTGCCGCTATTGCGCTGGCTACGTACCTGCCTCGCGGCCGCGTTTGCAGTCGCGGTTGCGGCATTCGTCAGCGTGCCGGATGGGCTGGAAGACTTGCCAGACTGGGCAGCGCACGTGGGCACACGCCGGAGGTGTCGGCGATCGCGATCGGACCGGACGGCCGGTTGCTGGCAACCGGCGGAACTGACGGGTCGGTCGCGCTGTGCAAGCTCGGTCAGACAGTCCCTCAACAGCTCACGAGCGATCGCGGATTGCGCGTGCACTGCATGGCATTAGCGCCCGATGGGAGGACGCTGGCCGTTGCCTACGACGGCCTCACGATCGTCCTCTGGAACACGGCGACCGGCGAGAAACGGGCAACCTTTCGTGGCCACTTGAGCCGGGTCAAGTGCCTCGCTTTCTCGCCCGACGGCCAGACGCTGGCGAGCGGGGGGGCGGAGCGCAGCATCCGGTTGTGGGAGGTGTCGACAGGCAGGTTGCGGGCCTCGTTGCGCGGCCACCGTGGCTCGGTCGCCGCGGTTCGATTCGGTCCCGACGGGCACACACTGGCGTCGGGATGCCATGCCGGCACGATCAAGCTATGGGATCTGCGAAGCGGCAATAGCCGAGAATTGCTGGGGTCGCGACCGCAAGACGGTCCGATCGTGAGCCTGGCGTTTTCGCCCAGCGGATCGCTGCTGGCATCCGGGAGCGTGAGCCGTGGCGCCCGGCTCTGGGATGTCGCGACGGGTCTCGAGAGCTCGACCTTTCCGACGGAGGATGGGAGTGTCACGGAAGTCGCATTCTCGTGCGACGGTCGGACGCTGGTCGAGGCGCGTGGGACGGGACGTGCGGCTGTGCGACCTGGCCACAGGGTCGCGACGATCCCTGGTGCGAGCCCGTGCACGCTCATTCTGCTCGGCGCGACTCCTGACGGCAGGTTCCTCGCTCTCGGGGGCGATGATTCGATCGTGAGGGTATGGGACCTGGCGAAGGCCGATGGGCAGCTTAGTAGACCGGGCGAGCAAAATGGCTGAATGGCTGCGGCGGCTCTCCGCGGGCCCTGTACCGGTGACGTCGCACAGGCCTCAGCGCGCCTGGGCGGCTTGCTCGAAGAGGCGGGCGAGGCGGGGGAGCATCACGTCGATCGCGTAGTCGTCGCGGATGCGGTCGGCGGCCGCGCGCCCAGATGACCGGAATGCGGCGGGGTCGCGCAGCACTTCGACGGCTCGGGCGGCAAACCCTCGACGTCGAAGAATCCGCAGAGCAGCCCGTTCTGGCCGTCCTCGATCATCTCGCGCACCGGCTCGGTGTCGGAGGCCAGCACCGTGCACCCGCAGGCCAGGGCGTCCATCATCGACCAGCTCAGAGACGAACGGAACGGTGAAGTAGAGGTGCAGGTCGCTCAGGCTCCAGAACATCCACCAGCTTCGAAACCGGCAGCAGCCCCGTGAAGATGAACTTGCTCAGGTCGTATTCCGACTGGGCCATCACGTGCTCGCGGAACGTCTTGTGCTCGATGTGCTTCTCGTCGCCGCCGTAGCAGATCCGGTCGCTGCCCACGACGACGAAGACCACGTCGGGAAACTGCTCGATAGATCGCGCGTGCGACCCTCATGAAGATGTCGAATCCGCGCATCGCCTCGAACCCGCGGCTGACGTAGGTCACGACCCGCGTCGACGCCGGGATCGAGCGGTCGCCGATCCGGCGGGGCGACGCCCTGGCGGCGCTGGAAGAGATCGGTCTCGATCCCGTCGAAGATGACGTCGATCTTGGGCCGGTAGACCTCCGGGAAGAGCTGCTGCTGGAAGTGCGTCGGGCTGTAGCCGCGGCGGCAGGTCTCCAGGTCGAGCAGGAGCATGGCGTTCCGCGACCGGGCGCGCAGGAAGTCGAGCTCGGACGGCGGAAACTCGGGGCGAAAGTCCATGTCCGACTGGTGCGGATGATAGTAAAACTCGAAGTAGTTGATGATCGGGACGTCGGGTAGAGCTCGGGCAGGAACACGGTCGACCCGAACCCGCTGTGGCCGACGATCAGGTCGGGCCGCAGATCGGGATGGGCCTTGCACGCCTCGAACACGCCGTGGGCATGCCAGACCGCGTTCTCGAACGTCCGGCTGCAATAGTGGGTCGTCTCGCGCGCCCCGCCGCGTGGTCGTGTACGCGACTTCTCGATGCCGTCGACCTCGCCGCCCGGCGTCTTCGAGACGAAGGTGCACGTCCAGCCCCGGGTGCGGATCAGATGCCGGGCGATGTGCCCGAACTGCGCCGGGAAGTTCTGGTGGACGAACAGGACGTGCATCGGGTTCCCAGGGTCGTCGCGCTAGCCGGCCGGCGCCGGGTCGCGATGGTGGTGAGGGCCGTTGGAACGGCGGGCCAGAGCCGAAGACGCGGCACGCCGCGTCGCGACGAGCCGCATCCGCGACGATGACGATCGGTCCATCATGATCCGCGGGCTTGATCGGGGCAAGCTGCGCATTGCGATACTTGGTCGGTCAGCTCACGGAGCAGGGTCCACGTTTCCATGCGCATCCTCGCCGCGATCCCGCACTATTATGCAGCCTCGCGACCTGGGTCGCCCGGCGGAGCCCAGCACGGCTCGGGCGGCCCGACTCGCGGGCGCGGATGGTCGCGCTCTCGGCGTGCATCGCGTCGCTCCACCAGCTTTACGGGCCCGCCCAGCACATCATCGACCAGGCAACGCGCGTCGCACTGCCCGCCAACGAGCGCACCGCCGGCCGGGTCGACATCGTCGTCTGCACGACCGGCAAGGATCACCTGCTCGGCCGGCTGAGGCTGCCCGCCGGCTCGTTCCGCCACCAGCCGGTTGACTGCCCCCCGCGGCTGCTCGGCTTTGAATGCCACGCCGTGCTCCGCGACCGGCTCGGCGACTACGACTACTATGCCTACCTCGAAGACGACCTGATCTCGCGCGATCCCTGGCTCTTCGTCAAGCTCGGCTGGTTCACCGCGCAGCTCGGCGACGACGTGCTGCTTCCAGCCGAACCGCTACGAGGTCGGGCCGCTCGGGCTCGTGCACAAGGCCTACATCGACGGCGACCTGCCCGCCGCGGTGACGGCGCCCTTCCAGGATGTCAGCGTGACCCCGGTCGCGACCGGCAGCTGCTGGGCACGACGGTCGACATTCCACCGGGCGAAGAACCCGCACGCGGGCTGCTTTTTCTTGAACGCCCGCCAGATGGAGCACTGGGCGCGGCAGCCCTATTTCCTCGACCGCGACACGAGCTTCATCGGCCCGCTGGAAAGCGCGGCCACGCTGGGCGTGATGCGGGCATTCCGCGTGTACAAGCCGGCCGCGAGCAGCGCCGGCTTCCTGGAAATCGAGCACTTCGGCACCGGCTTTCTCGAGCCAGCTCCGCCGCCGGGCCGACGCGTGACCCAGGAGAGCATGGCCGCGAGTGTCCAGCGCTCATCCTGATCGATCCGGATGCAGCACATAGCTGAGCTGCCGCTTGAGCGACCAGCCGCCCGGGACGAGTCCGACCGGCAGGGTGACCGCCAGGTCGGACGTGTGGCCGCTCGCCAGCGAGGCCGCGACGACCGTGCTCACTTTCTCGTAGATCGATCGGCGCATCTCCAGGGGCAAGTGCGCGCGCCCAGGCGTGCCGTATCCCATTTCAAGATGCGGTACACACGGTTGATGGCGTGGCCGAGCGCCAGCTCGGTGATCGAGTAATTCCGGGTGCGCTCGTCGTCGTCATGGGCCAGATGCGTGAGCAGACCGGCCGGAAGCGCCCGCTGCGAGAGGCCGAGAAAATCGAGAGCGTCGTAGAGGTCGTTGTCCTCCTCGCCCCAGCACGAGTAGACCTCGTCGAAGCCGCCGGCTCGCTCGAGATCAGCCTTGGAGCAGACGAATGTGCCGCCGAGCCCACGATCGGCGCCGATCGCGCGGTAATACCCTCCCGGCGCGAGCAGCGGCAGAACGGCCGAGGTGAAGCCCGGATCGAGGACGACGTCGGAATCGACAAAGCAGATCCACCCGGACGCGACATGACGGGCGCCGGCGTTGCGCGGCCGAGGCGTTGAACTGGTCCTGCCCCGAAACACGAACGACCCTGGCCGACGGGTGGTTTGCCTCGACCCAGGCGCCGGCGCCGTCCGGGCATGAGTAATCGACGACCACGACCGAGCCGGCGGGCTGCTCGAGCATCGCCCCCAGGGTCCGCTTGAGTGCGGAGAGCCGCCCCATACACGTAGTTATATATGAAATCGCTTGCATTGCTCGCTGGAAGAGAGGCCGACCGAACCTACGCATGCCCCAACTGGCCGAAACGCATGCCAGCTCGCCTGCCGTCCCCGACATTGTAACCGATCACCGGGCGCCCCTTTTCTGAGGTCGCCGATCCCATATCCCGGAATTGACTGCTGGCTTCGCGCATCGCCACAGGTTGATTCATCGCCGGAGCCTCAGCCTTGGCAGCGTCTGTTGAAGCTCCGCCATCCCGCCGGCAGTGACCTTGGTGCCCGGCACAGCCAGGAATTCCAGATTCACAAGCCCTTTCAAGTGCTGCAGACCGGCGTCTGTGATCGTGGTGTTGCTCAGCGTGATCGCGCGCAGGCTGACGTGGAACATCAGATTCGCCAAGCCGGCGTCAGTAACCTGGGTCTGGTCGAGGTCAAGCTGCTCGAGCGCTCGCAGGCTGTTCAACAGCGCAAGACCGTCATCTTGGACCTGGGTATCGCTCAAGTCGAGCTCTTTCAAGTTGTACAGTTTCACGATGTGGTCCAAGCCGGCATCGCTGACCCCGGTCGATATCAGGAAGAGTCTCTTGAGATTCGCCAGGCCCCGCAGGTGAATCAGGCTGGCGTCGGTGACCTTGGTGCCATGCAGGTTCAGCGAACTCAGCGCGCGTCAGACCCTCAAGATGCTTGAGCCCCGCGCCGGTGATCCCGGTTTGCGCGAGATCGAGCACGACGAGGTTCTTGAGCCCCTTCAGATGCTCCAGACCATTGTCGCTGATTGGGATCTCATTGAGGGAGAGAAACTCAAGCTGCGTCAGACCCTCGAGATTGACGAGACCCGCGTCGGTCAGATGATTGTGAGCGAGGTTCAATCCTCGCAAGCCGGTCAGTCCCTTGAGGTGCGCCAACCCGGAATCGGTGACGGACTGGCTAAAAAGCGTCAGATGCCTGAGGCTAGCCATTCGCGCCAGGTTTGAAAGCCCCGCATCGGTTACTGATGGTCCATGGACCTCCAGTTTCTCGAGTGCGGAGAGGTCTTTGATGTGGGTCAACACCTCGTCCGACGCGTCGCCTCCCGCGCGGCGCGATAGGTCGGCGGCGACCACTGCGCCCGAAGTAGTCGACCCCCACGCGGTCGACCAGCCATTTCGGCCACCGGGGCCCGTCATTGCGGGTGATCCGGCCGTCCTGGTATTCCCAGTCGTACTTGACGGCGCCGCCGCCTTTCATGATGGCGGCAACCGCGTCACGCTGGATCCGCGCTGCGGACCACCCAGCCCAGCGCGGTGCCGATCACGAGGACCAAGACGATCAAGCCCCGAATGCTCATCCGGAGCCAGCGACGCGGGGAATACGAACGGGGTTGATCGGGCATCTCAGCACTTCGAAGCGTGAAATTCGGTGCAGCTCCAGCGATCATCGCACGCCACAGATTGTACACCAGCAGGTGGCCGCGGATCCTTGTCGCCATCATCACGGAGTCACGCGTAACGCCGAACCCGGCTCGACGACCGCGACGACGTTTGCCCTGTCTTGATCCGCTTTCATCATCTTCATTTGCGGCCAGTCGTGATTTCGATTGCGGGGAGAAGATAAAGACCGCAGAGAGTCGTTGGCCGCTGACGCACGCGGATCGGCTTCAGAGGTTCCGCCAACCACACCGACCTACCTTTGGGTTTGCCGGGATATGAACCCCGCTTGTCAAGTCCAGGATCGACCGCGGAATTCACCGCAACTCGAACAGGCTCTTGAGTTTTTGCGGTGATCGCGTTTTCATCGGTGTTGGCTTCGCTCGGCTGATTTTGACTGTTCGGGTCCGGGTTCCGGAGCGAGCTAGCACCGGACTCGGGGACGGCTCGTTCATCGCAGTCGCCGAGATGATCTCCAGGGGATTCAATACGAAGAATTTAACCACGGAAGGCTCGGAACGACGCGGAAACGGACCGGATTCTGCATGCCGAAGGGAGAGATGTGCTTTGAGCGGCGTCATTGTTGAGGTTACTCGCGAGAACAGACAAACACGGCGGAGAGTTTCTGGCCACAGATGCACACAGATTCACACGGATAAAACTGCAGAAGATGATGGATGCGAAAAACGAGAGATCGCCAGTCCGCCAATCTCGGCTGCAAGCGCCGGTTCCACCGCGGCTCCGTGCGCCCCGCTCGCGGTTCTCAGCCCGGGGCCCAGGCTGGCCGGCAGCCCTCGAATGGCTCGTCATATCGTCATACAAGAATACAACGATTTGGCACAAAGTGGCAACTTTTGGGTCATGGTTTTGGTGCCATTTGGCACTGACCGAAAGTGTCGCAAAGCCTGGTTTTGTAGGGCCAGAAACTGCCAACGCCGCTGCGGCGGGTGTGCCATTTCGGCCCTCGCTGTGCCACCGGCAATTTCGGCGTACCGGGACACTCAAAGTCGGGGTTGTCGCGCGGCTTCCTTCCGCTGCGTTGCGCGATTTTCCTCCCGCGCGAAGGGGAGGTCGGGGCCGGCTCGATCATCGCAGTCCCCGCGATTCCAGGCTTGTTCCTGCTACGAACAAGACTTGAACAAACGGGATTTTGAACAGAAGTTAACAAAGGAAACGAAGAAGAGGAACCCGGCCGGATTCTCCGGATCGATAAATCACACAAGAGACTTGCGATCCGCGGGGCCATTTGCGAGGTTGCTCGCGAGAACGGACAAATACGGAAGAGTTTTTAGCCACAGATGCACACAGATGCACACAGATAGAATTGCGGAAGATGATGGATGCGAAAAACGAGAGATCGTCAGTGCGCCAATCTCGGCTGCGAGGACCGCTCGACGGGCAGCGGCGGCTTGTCCAAGCCACGCAGCACACCGAATCCGGTTCACGTTCCCACAGCATTTATCCACGTTCATCATCTTCATCCGCGGCTGATCATGATTTCGATTGCTGGGAGAAGACGAATACCGTAGAAAATTTTGGCCGCTGATGCACGCCCAGCTCGCGATTCCGAGGCCGGGTCCCAGGCTGGCCGGCAGCCCTCGAATGGCTTGGCACATCTTCATAAAAGAATACCGCGATTTGGCACAAAGTGGCAACTTTTGGGTCATGGTTTTGGTGCCAATTTGGCACTGACCGAAAGTGTCAAATCGCCTGGTTTCGTAGGGCCAGAAACTGCCAACGCCGCTGCGCGCGGTGTGCCATTTCGGCCCTCGCTGTGCCACCGGCAATTTCGGCTTACCGGGACACTCAAAGTCGGGGTTGTCGCGTGCATGCCGAAGAGAGAAACGGCCTCGCTGGGTCATTGTTGAAGTTGATTGCGGGCACGGATCGGGCGTTCGTGTGCGATCGGGCGGTTCAGGAGCAGCCGACTCAATGCCCGTGGTGAACGAAAAATTCGACACGCGATCTTTTCCGTGCGGTTCCGCGTTTTCGGTGGTTAGAACGCTTGGTCCTGATCGACATGCGGCTCGCCTGCGACGGCATCACGTGGCGCCGCACTCGCCGGCCTGATCACGAGCGGTCGCGTGTGCCTCTCCCGGATGCCCGCAACCAAAATCTGCACCGCCTCGCGTGACACCGGCCCCTCATCGATCCACCGGCGGGCGTCGGAAATCCCCAACCCTGAGCCGACTGTCGTCCGGCGCCGGTCCTCGGTCGGAGATGCGCGGGCGTGCCCTTGCGGTGCTATTTCCGATAGGCGTCCACACTCAACACGCGTTGCTAGGGCGCACGGGCCTGCGCCTCGAGTTTGGCCAAGCGCGTTTCGAGTCCGGAGAAATTGGAGACAGCGATGAAGTCCGAGATCACGGCTCGCAGCGCCGAGAGCCGTACGGACTCGGAAGTGGCGTTTTCGCCGAGCTCGAAGATCTTATCGACGGCGTATGCGACGCGCCTGGACATCCGGCCAATCGCCTCGTCGAGGACGCGGCTGCGGATCGACTCGACTTCAGACCGAACCTCGGGCTCGGCGGCCCAGCGGTACGCAGTCCGTTCGTTGACCCCGTTTTGCAGCGCCCATTCGGCGACGGGGATGCCGTCGGCGACGGCAATGGCGAGCATCATTTTCTCACTGTTGTGTGGATTCTCCGGTCATGGGGGAACGACTCGGTGGCGATTCGTCACCGAGGCTCCTGTGCGCCCCGACGCTCGGTTCTCAGCCCGGGGCTCTGGCTGGCCGGCACGCCCTCGAAGGGTACGGAAACAATGGAACGCTTGTAGCGGTCGTAGCCGATGTTCCGAGGCGAAACGTCGGCAGATGTCAGTGGATGTCAGTTTTCAGAAGGGTTCCCGGGTCGCGCGGGCCGCGATCGTCAATGTATTCTTCTCACGGCGGACGGAGCAAACTGCGCTCCCCGCACCCCTGCTGAGCGCTCACGCATACGATTGGTTGACGTCGGTTGACTCGCGGCAGGCCCAAGGGCGTGGATCGAAGCTGTCTCCGATCGGCTCGCTCAACTTTGATCCAGCCTGCGCTTTCTGGCACGAGAGAATTGTTGCGCTGTCGGGACCGGTATTCCTACGAGGTGGAGCGGGTAGCGCCGCGCACTGGAACTTATGTCCCAATGATACGCACAGTGCATGATATGGAAGAATGAGAAGAATGCAAAGTCTACGTAAGCGCTACGCGGCCAACGGGAAAAGATACGGCGAATAATTTACGGAAAAATGTAAGGACACCTGGTTAACGAGACAGCATACACAGAATAGGCAAGAACGGCGGAGGCATTCGACGACGGAATCCCGACGCGATCCGTCGTTTGGAGGTTTGATGAACGGGAAAAGAGATGTTTGGAGCGGTTCTCGCTTGGTAGCTACCTGCTCCTGGTCGATTACGCGGGCCGAATGTTCTTCTCGAGCCTGACGAACTGGGCCGTCACCCGCAATTCCGAACCACTTCTCTACAATCAGGTTACGTGTCGTGCCTGAGCTGCTCAAGAGGAAATGGCTAGCATTGCGCTGCGTGACCTTGCCGCCACGGTCGCAAGATGAGAGACCTGAACTGTCGTCGCTGTTCACGTCCGCGATGAAACCGCGCTGGCGATGGCTGTCGACGTCGTCCGTCGCAACTCGAACGGGGTGTTGGTTGTTTGCGTCGCCGAGATGATCTCCAGCGGATTCAAGAGGAAGACCTTCAACCACGGAAGGCACGGAACGACACGGAACCGGACCGGGTTCTGCGTGGCGACGAGATTGAAAACATGCGCGCGTTACGACGTCCTGCCTATCTTTCCGGTGAGGTCATTGGCGCCGCGACCGAGGTGCACAGGATCGTGGGGCGAGGATTGTTCCGGCTACGAACAGCATTTGAACAAACAGGAATTTGAACAGAAGTTAAGGAAGGAAACGAAGGGGAAGAAGCCGGGCGAAATCTGCGGATGGGCAAATCACGGAAGATACTTGCGATCGGCGAGGCCATCTGCGAGGTCGCTCGCGAGAACGGATTAGTGCCGCGAAGAGTTTTCGGCCACGGATGCACCGGATGCACACAGATAGAGTCGTGGAAGATGATGGATGCCAAAGACGACAGATCGTGGGGGCGCCAATCTCGGGTGCAAGCGCCGGCCCGACCGGCCGAATCATTTCTCACCGCGACGACGCGACGAGCGCGACGGGTAGAGGGGCGATGAATAGAACGAATCAATATTCACCATGCAGTGCGCCAGGAACAAGGGCGGACTGGCAGATCGTTCGTTGACCGTCGCCGCTATGATGCCCTTGATTCGCGCGCTGTCCGACGCGTCCCGAGCACTGTGGTTCTTCGTGACCACGGCGCGATTGAGTCAGGGCCTTGGCCTAGCCGAGACGCTGGGCTCTTGCAGAATGGGCCGCACGCTGCGCACTGATTCCGGGGTCGGAACATGACTGGGTTGCGCTGCGCCGCGCCGCTGTCGCATACTGGCGATCCGCGCAGCGGAGACGACGCAGAGCGTCCAAGACCGCATTCCCACGTGGAACGTGGGAACGAGTCAGTGCGCGAAGAAATCAGGCGGGCTGTCTGATCGTTCATTGACCATCCGCGTCGATGATGCCCTCGATTTGGCCGCTGGACGCCTCGCCAGTCGAGCCGATGGGCTGTCTTACGCTGTCCCACTTATTTCAGTTTGATCAGGGGATGCGAGGTGCTTTACAAAGCTGCGCCGCCATGGCGCGCAGAACAACCCTCCTCAAGAACTATACACCGTCCCGCCCGGGAGCGCACGGTTTTCCCAGAATTCCCGGAGTCGGCAACCGGAATGATCGGGAGAGCCGGAGGAACCCGGGGAATCGATACCGGCGTCCATCACAGCGATTCACCGCAAAGATCGGGGAGAGCCGAAGAAATCAGGCGGACTGGCTCGTCATCGATTGACAACGCGCTTCACGGCATCCTTGGTCCGCGCGGCGTACCGGTTCGCGAGGCATGTAAGTTGTGTCTCGGGAGACTCAGGGACGTCGGCAGCCTGGCGTCGTGGTCCGGAAGCACGTGGTATGCACGGCTTCTTCCATTGGCGTTTGCGGTGCATTTCGTGGTGAGGAAGGGAACACCTTCACCGCGACGGGAAGAGGAACGAACGAAGAGATCAACAAGACTGAATTATTTATCGCCAAGTGCGCGAAGAGCGCGAAGGGAAGAGGTACCGAGTAATAGAGGGAGCCGACGGATTTCTTCACCGCGACGACGCAACGAGCGCGACGTGAGCGGGCGGACTGGCTCATCGTTTACTGCGCGTTCGCGTCATGGCGCCGTTGATTTGCCCGCTGTCTTCCACGTGAGTCGACGCGATCGGCTTCAGGTGCCAGATACTCCCGAGCAATCTGATTGTCGGTGACCGGGGCTTGCTTGAGTCGGGGCCGTACAGGGCGCGTCCGGGACGCAAGGACCCAGGCGATGCCGCCCGGCATATCTGGGGCAACCCGTGTTCGGATACAGGCCGGTTGCGGCGCGCACAAGGCGAATTCCGACTCGCGAAGCAAGCCAACGATCAAGAAAGTTAGTTGTTCATATTTATCCAAGATTCAACTACTGGAAGCTGAGCGTGCGATCCAATCCGGCGCTGTCGACCGTGATTCTCCGCGTCACTTGCCGTGAGAATTCGGTATCGTGTCTATAGAACTCCGGACTGAGTAACGACAAGCCGAAGGTATAATCCGCACATACATGCTCCTGCGCGATACGTCGAGTCGGCGCATCTGATCCTTCAACTTTCTTGAAGGATGATGCAATGCGACATTTGCCAGCTCAATTCCTCTCCCACGACCAACAGGCAACGTGCTATACCGTTTCACCGACCTCCGACCGCGGAGGCGCGATGAGTCGGGGGCTTAATACTGATGGGTAAGAAAAGAGAGAAACCGCCGACTACTCCCGACCTCATCGGCAGCGCTCAATACCATGAGGTTCTCAGCGGCATCTCCGAACTGCTTGATCAGGCGCGGAGAGCTGCGGCGAGAGCCGTAAACACCTTCCTCGCCGCAACCTACTGGGAGGTCGGCCGACGTATCGTCGAGCTTGAGCAGGGAGGAAAGGCTCGCGCAGGAATACGGTCAAGGTCTCATCAAACGTCTCTCAGTCGACCTGACCGCGAAGCACGGCCGAGGATTCTCCAGGAGGAACCTCGAGCAGATGCGTGCTTTCTATCAGGGTTGGGAGATTCGGCAGACACCGTCTGCCACTTTCGAGGCGAGGGTCAGGGGCTCGCTCTTTTCATCCCATTCGGGAGTAGAGAAAGCGCAGACACCGTCTGCGCTTTCCTGGCCCGCGTCCGCTTTGCCGCTCGGAATCTTCCCACTCCCTTGGTCCCATTACATAAGGCTTCTTGCCGTGGAGGACGTGGACGCACGCGCATTCTACGAGTCAGAGGCGATTCGTGGAGGTTGGTCAGTACGGCAGCTCGACCGCCAGGTTAGCAGCCAGTTCTACGAGCGAACGGCCCACTCGAAGCGGAAAGCCGCGATGATCGAGAAAGGGCAAATCGCACTCCCCGGAGACACCGTCTCGGCGAAGGACGAGATCCGCGATCCCTATCTTCTGGAGTTCCTCGATCTCAAAGATGAATACAGCGAGGGCGAACTCGAGGAGGCCCTCATTCGGCACCTTGAGTGGTTCCTCCTGGAATTGGGGGCAGGCTTCACATTCGTTGCCAGGCAGAAACGAATCCGGATCGGCGATAGCTGGTATCGAATCGACCTTCTTTCTTCCATCGTGGGCTCCGATGTCTCGTCCTCGTCGACCTCAAGACCGGAAAGTTCAGCCACGCGGATGCCGGTCAGATGAACCTTTACCTGAACTATGCAAAGGAAAACCTCGCGATTCCCGGCGAGGCAGACCCTGTCGGGCTCATCCTCTGCAGTGACAAGGATGACGCAGTGGTCCGCTACGCCATGGGTGGTATTGGGGCCCAGGTGTTCGCCTCGAAGTACCTGGCGAAGCTCCCGCCTGAGGAGGCGGTGCGCCGAGAACTCCTGGCGACGAAGCACGCGATTGAAGCGCGGACCGCGCCGATAGCACACGCACCCACCGAACTAAATCCTGAAGTTCCGAAGCTGGAGACCACGAAGAACCGGAAACGCAAATAATCGATTCACCGCCAAGATCGCCAAGAGCGCAAAGAAATCAGGCGGGCTGTCTGATCTTTCATTGACCGTCCGCGTTCATGACGCCCTTGATTTGCCCGCTGTCCACCTCGTCGGTCGAGGTGATCGGCTTCAGCGGCAAGATACTCCCGAGCAACTAGATTGTCGGTGACCCGGGCGCTTGAGTCGGGGCCTTCCCTGAGCCGAGACACTGCCGAACTGTAGAACAGGCCGCACGGTGCCGCGCTGATTCTCGGGTTTGCCGGGCGCGTCCAGACGCACGGAATCAGGCGCTGTCGCCCGGCATATCTGGGGCAACCTGTGTTGGAATGCAGGCCGTTTGCGGCGGGCAGGAGGCGATTTCCGACTCGCGAAGCAAGCCAACGATCAAGAACGCCAGTCTTTCCTATGTCTGCGAAACTCAGCCGTTGGGAGCTGCCCGTGCGATCCAATCCGGCGCTGTCGATCGTGATTCTCCGCGTCATGTGCCGTGAGAACTCGAGATGGTGTCCCCCGACGCCGGTATGCTGTCCCCGGAACCAAGACCTGCGGGCAAGTCAGGTGTGCAAGAAGCGGGTGCCCCACCTTTCACGCGGGAATGACCCGGTCACCGAATACGGACGCGGCGCCCTCGACCCAGTGTCGGATTGGCACCACCGACACAGATCGCTTGCCCGGAAACCAGGACGACTGAATCCCCACCAGCTTGTAGCCGATAACCCGCAGCTCACCGTCATCGGAGGTGATGCCAAAACAGCCGCCGCCGCTGAAGCCATACGGCGTCTCGATGAACGGCTCTGATATCCACTGGTCATTCTCGACCCGATAGCCTATCTGGGGATAGTGCAGTCTCAGTGAGCGTTCGCCCTGCTCGATAATTTCCGTGGTGAAAACGCTCTTTACCATCGTCCTTTCCTTGAGCATTTCGTTGATTTCCATGCGGCAACAGGGATAGCCGACGACGTGCAAAACTCCCCCTTGCACTTGGAGGCAATAAAGCTGGTCCTCGTTCATCTCCGCACCCAGGGCTTCGTCGACTTCCAGAAAGCCAATATCGAGATCCGGATGCAGCCACTTTCCAAGAATCCTGACTGGCGGGCTAGTTCGCATCCTCCCATTCGTCAGCTCGTAAAAATGGCTATCCCGCATCACCCGCGGATTCCGCCGTATGCAATGGGCGGCCGAGGCGATCAGGTGACGACCGCCCCACCGGACGAGCACGCCGCTGCCGATGTTCTCGTTGCCTGTATCTTCGTTATTGTGGGCTATCATCACGATATACT
>CAWDZZ010000036.1:0-355465 GCA_963806595.1 uncultured Isosphaeraceae bacterium
CGGCATTCAAGACCTTGTTGTCCAAGATGGTCGAATTGTCGACGGTCAAGTGACTATAAGGGCCGCCTATGTAACCGCCGGTGTAGATGCCGCCGCCCCCTAGGGCCGAGTTGCCCGTGACGACGCTGTCCTTGACCGACTGAGTTCCGTCGGCTAGGTTGTTAATCCCCGCCGCCACCCAGGGTGATGTTGCTGCCGGCGATCGTCACACCCTCGATGGTCTGGTCGTGCCGCTCGTGGCGAAAACTCCTGAGATCTGATTGCCGTTGATCGCGAGCAGCGCGGTGCCAGGACCGTCCAGAATCAGGTTGTCGAGCACCAGGGGACCCCCCAGCGTGAGGTTGATCGTGCCCGTCACCGAGAAGTCAATCGTGTCGCCGGGGTCGGCCTTGGCGATGGCGTCGCGGAGCGAGAGAAACGTTTTGATTTGCGCCGCCGAATTCGTCGACCAGCGTGTTGACCGTGATCGTGGTCGAAAGTAGCCGCCGGTCTTCAGCGGTTCGAGGACGACCGCCGACGATGCCGCATCGGATCGGTCTTGGTCTTTCGCGTTCGGTACGTGTTTCGATTCAGGCGCACCTCTCCTGAAACAGAATCAATTAAGAATGAACGATGTTCCGGCCTGTTGCGGGGCCAGGCCTGGGCTGCCGGACTGCACGTGCATTGCATGCGAGATTTCGGACAAAGCGGCATCGGGCAGGACAAACGAGTTTTGCATGAGCGCGACGTCGTCGTTGATCAGGTCTGGGTACCGCCGGGGACCACCTGCACGGCGAAGACCTCCTGTACGCCGTCCATAAACTGGAGCCAGGCAACCACCTCGCCACTGCGGAGATCGACGACGCAGACGCCGCACATCCGCTTCGCCGGGTCGACCAGCCGCTCTGTGATCGGGATGCCACTGAAAACGGCGGTCTCGCGGAGCTCCGAGAGCCCGACGAAGGCGTAGCGACCAGCGAAATCAAGCCCGCGTGTGAAACCGGGATGTCGACCACCGGTTCGTATCGCCCGGTTTGCAATTCGACCACGCCCAGCGTGCCCGCGCCCGACTCGCAGAGCCAGAGCCGCCCGTCATGCCATCGGGGCGAGTGCGGCATCGACAGCTCTCGGGCGACGATTTCGTTGCTTTGCACGTCGATCAACACGCCGCCGCGCGCCTGTTGGCGCGTCAGCCGGCGGGCTCGTCGGATTTGCCCAGCGCGGTGACGTAGCGCGGCCGGAGATCGACCATCGCCAGGCCGTTCAAGTGGCAGCGATCGCTGGGATCGACTCGCCTACAAACCGCGGCCGCCAGCGCGGCACGAAGCTGGAATCGCGGTCCAACGTCGCGAGGCAGGAGAAACGGGTGTTGATGAACCACAACTCGTCTGCACTGGAGGCGCCGGTGCCCTCGCCCCGGCCCCAGGCCATCTCGTGAATGAGGATGTTGCCAGTCACGTGTGACGATCGCGGAAGGTAGCAGGCGTCGTGCTGCTGCGGCGGTTCGAGTCGCGCCTCGACGGCCGGCACGTCGCGGAACTCCCGGATCTCGACGGCCGTGCCGAGGGCCAGCCGCCTGCCGTCGGGCGTGAGGGCCATGCCCATGCGGAGATCTGAACGCTCGGAAGTGGGTGTTCAGGCACCCGGCCTGCTCGCGGACAATGACCAGCTTGCCGGCCTGGTACGTCGTCGCCATCAGCGACACGCCCAGGCGGCGCAAGAGCTCAGGAAAGTTGGACGTATGCACGGATCGCAGCGACGCGGGAGCGTCCGCCGGAGGCTGGGCACCGGGTTGCGGCGGCAAACTCTCCGTGACTGGCCGCATATCGAAGAGAGCGTTACCCATGATCTGTACTCCATCAGCCCGTCGTTTCGTCACTCGGTTGCCGTCGAGAATCCGAACTGCTTCTAATCCGAAACCGGGCACGAAGTTCGCCAGGAAGTCGAAAAAAAAGTCGCGGGCCCATAGCCGGCTGCCGATCAGGGCGCCGCGCGGGCGATCGCGATCATGCCGTTTGCGAGGCCGACAACCACGTGGCGGCCTTCCCGGCTGGTCAAGCTCGCGAGCGCCGCCCTTCCCGAACGCAGCTCTCCGAGGCGGTGCACCTACGGTATGTCTGGCTGCCCCCGGCGCAACACCGCCCGCAAGGCCGCGCGGCGCAGCGGGTCGCTCAAGCTCTGGTCGGCCCGCAGACGTGCAACGACCTCGGCTGGCTCGCGTAGCTCGGCGAAGAGGCGCGCGACCAGTCGTTCGGCCTCGGGTCGCAGCGCGGCGGCCTCGCGGCGCGCCTGGTAACGCGTCTTCAAGGGCGCGGTGTCCCACAGGCGGACCGTGAAGTCGCCGGAGCCGGACGCCAGCGTCGCGCCGTCGGGGCTGAAGGCCAGCGACCAGACGTAGCTGGTGTGCCCTGACAGCCGCGCCACTTCCTCGCCCCGTGCCAGGTCCCACAGCCAGACCGCCCGGTCGCGGCCGGCCGTTGCCAGGCGCCGGCCATCGGGGTGGAAGGCCGCCGCGAAGACCTCGTCGGTGTGCCCGCGCAGCACCTGGCACGCGCCGCTGTCGATCTGCCACACGCGAACGGTGCGGTCCAGACTGCACGAGGCGAGTCGGCGGCTGTCGGGACTGAAAGTGGCCCCGTAGACGAACTTCTCGTGGCCTCGGAAACGGGCGGCCGTCTCGTGCGTTCGCGCGTCCAAGAGGAGCACCGTCTTCTCGTCCGCATCCCGGACGGCCAGCCAGCGGCCGTCGGGGCTGTAGGCCAGGGCCCCGCCTTCGGCTGAAAACAACCGCTCGCCGGACGTGACGTCGCAGACCCGCAGATGAAACTTGCTCTGCGCGTCGTACGCCGTCGCGGCCACCCTCCTTCCGTCCGGACTGACGATCACAAAACGGAGGCTCCCCTCGGGACCCTGGATTTCCTTGCGAACGCGTGCCGTCGTCACGTCCCAGATCCGCAGCCGGTCATCCCCGTCGTTCCCGCTCACCAGCCACGTTCCGTCGGGGCTGTAGGCCAGGCTCCGCACAATGCCGGGGTGAGGCAAGGTCGCACAGGCTCGCCGGTCGCCGCATCCCACAGGCGCACCGTGCTGTCCCATCCCCCCGAAGCAATCCAGCGGCCGTCCGGGCTGAAGGCCACCGGGTAGACGTAGCTGGTGTGGCCGCGCAGCACCGGCAGGGTCGCCCGCGGATCCACGTCCCAGACCCGCACCGTATCGTCCCCCGCCCAGCCACGCCCCGTTCGGAACTGAGCGAGGCCAGCCGGTGGCCGACCGCGGCGAACGCCACTTCGGTCACGGATCCCGTGTGGCCCAGCAGGACCGCGACGTCCTCCCCACCCGTCGACCGCCACACCCGGATCGTACGGTCGGTGCCCGCCGAGGCGAGCCATTGGCCGTCGGGGCTGTAGACGGCTGCGGCGACCTCGCCGGAATGGCGGTCGTAAGGCGGTTCGACCTGCCGGCCGGTCGCGACGTCCCACTGGCGAACCGTCCCGTCCGCCGAAGTGGTCACGAGACGCGCGCCGTCCGGGCGGAACGCGGCGCTCAAGACCTTGCTCGCGTGCCCCCGGCACGTGGCGAGCAATGCTCCGGTGGCCGGGTCCCACAGGCGCGCCATGTTATCTTCGCCGGCTGAGGCGAGGCGCGCACCGTCCGGGCTGAAGGTGTAAGCCCAAACGCCATCGAGGTGGCCGTCGCAGACCGCTGTTTGCTTGCCGGAAGTCGCGTCAAGCACGGCGATCCGCACCTGCTGCCGTCAGGCCAGGCGCAGGCCAGTCGTCTCCGTCCGGGCTCACGGCGACGGTGCCGGCCTCAGTCTGCGCGGGCATTTCCACGCGACACAGGACCTGACCGGCCTCGTCCAGCAGGTCAAAGGTCGTGTTCGCGACCCATGCCACGACCCGAAGTCCGCGGCGAGTCTGCGTGACGGTCAGGTGATGCCCGCGTTCGGGCCCGATCGGCAGATTTTGTGCTCGCCTCCCTCCAGGTCTGTGCCTCGCAGGCCGGTGCTCGTCATGGCCCAGGCCCGGAGCCGGTCCGGGCGCCGACCAGAAAGCCGACTCCGCCGGCGGGCAACGGAAACATCGAGGAGCTGTCATCGAGCCGGCTGCGCAGGTGCCGCCACTCCCAGTCGCGCAAGTCCTCTGGGGCCGCGTCGAGCTGCGCGCGGCGTCGGCCACGTCGTGCGCTGACAGCGCCGCGGCCGCGGCGGCCATCCGGGCGCGGTACGCCTGGAACTGCGCCTCGCGTTTCTCATCGATCGCCTGCTGGGCGTTGTGCTCGGCCTGGCCGCGCTGGTGGGCCTCGCGGATGGCAAAGAGGACGGTGCCAACCAGTCCCAGGACCAGGGCTACCCCAGTAGCGACCACCCCGCCCACCAGGCCCTTGTGCCGCCGGGCGAATTTGTGCAAGTGGTACAAGGCCGACGGCGGCCGCGCCAGGATCGGCTCGTGGTCCAGCCAGTGCCTTAGGTCCGCCGCCAGGTCCGCCGCCGACCTGTAGCGCCGCGCGGGGTCCTTCTCGAGTGCCTTGGCCACGATCGTCTCGACATCGCCGCGGAGTTCCGGGTTGATCGAGCCCAGCCGCGGCGGGTCTTGCTCCTGGATCAACCGGGCGGTCTCGGCCAGGGGTCGGTTCTCCAGTTGATACGGCAGGCGGTGAGCCGCCAGCTCGAAGAGGATCACCCCCAGGGCGTACACGTCGGTCCGGTGGTCGATGGCGGCGGGGTCGGCGGCCACCTGCTCGGGGCTCATGTAGTCGGGCGTGCCGATGAGCTGGCCGGCCTGGGTCAGGCCGGTCATCGTGAGAAGGTCGGCGCCGGTGGCGCGCGCCACGCCGAAGTCGAGCACTTTCGGCTGTCCGGTTTCCTCCACAAGGATGTTGGCGGGCTTCAAGTCGCGGTGGATGACGCCCTGATCGTGGGCGTGCTGCACCGCGTCGCACACCCGCGCCAGCAGACCCACGCGGGCGGTGAGGTCGAGGCCCCGGCGGCGGGCGTACTCGTCCAGGGGCAGTCCGTGGATGAACTCCATCGCGAAATACGGCTGGCCGTCGTCGGCGAGGCCGGCCTCGTAGACCTGCGCGATGCCGGGGTGATGCAGCCGGCCCAGGATCTGGGCCTCGTGGGTGAACCGCTTGACGATGGCGGGGGAGGCGAAGCCGGGGCGGACGACCTTGAGGGCCACAGTGCGGCGTGGGCTATCCTGCTCCGCCTCGTAGACGGTGCCCATGCCGCCCTGGCCAATGACCTCCAGCACCTCGTAATGCCCCAGCCGGCCGAGCGAGTCCGGCCTCCGGGAAGGGGCCAGGAAGTCGAGCGGGACGCCGGCTTCGGACCGCTCCGGCGGCGGGGCAAGGCCGGCACCCGATCGGCCACGATCGGCCGGCATGCCCGACCCCGCCGCGAGCTGCTCTGCCGCCGGCATGTCCAGGAAGTCGCCCGCCGTCGCATGCGACCGCAAGCAGCGCCTCGATGCGCCGCCGCAAGTCCGGATCGCCGGCGCAGGCCTCTTCCAGGAAGGCCGCCCGCTCGGCCGGGTCGTCTTTCTCCATCGCCTCGAAGAAGATCGCTCGTTCACCCATCGCGCTACACTCTACAACCGTGGTTGTCGGGGACGTGGCTTGCGGTGCGTCGTCCTCACCATGCCCCCGGTAGGGCACCGCCTACCAATGCGAAATCGGGGGCGAAATCACGCCATTTTCCTTCGGAATCGCTGCGGCTTCTACCCGCCGCCTTCGAGGGCCTGGTGCAACCAGGCCCGGGCGTAGGCCCACAGGCGATCGGCCGTCCGCGGGGAGACATCCATGACTTTCGCCGCCTCGGCGAGCGTCAGCCCCGCGAAGTAGCGGAGGTGCACCAGCCGCGCCGCTTCGGGATCGGCCGCGGCCAACCGGTCGAGGGCCTCGTCCAGGGCCAGCAGGTCCTCGCGGAGTTCGGGAACGGCCAGTTGGTCGACGTCGAAGTCGGCGCCGCGCCGGTCGCCCCCGCGCTTGCGGCTGCCCTTGCGGCGGGCGTTCTCCACCAGGATGCGGCGCATCGCCTCGGCCGCGGCGGCGAAGAAGTGGCCCCGGCTGTCCCACAGTTGCTTCCCCCGCCGACCAAGCGCAGGTAGGCCTCGTGGACCAAGGCGGTGGGCTGAAGCGTCTGACCCGGCGGCACGCGGCCCAGTTTCTGGATGGCGAGGTTGCGGAGTTCGTCGTAGACCAAGGGCAGGAGTTGCTCGGCGGCCTTCGGGTCTCCCTGCTCGATGGCCGCGAGGATTTGCGTCACATCATTCATGCGACAGAGTCTCCTCTCCCGCGGCCTTCGCTGGGGCCGAGCTGCACCGCTCGGGTGACGTCGCAGCCTGATCGCGGAGCGGGGGGCTTGCCTCAGTTTAACTGCCACGCATCCGAGGGGATAGAATGAGCTCGACCGCCGCATTGCCGAAATCGCGCGCTCACGTAGAAAGGCGGAGCAGGTCTCATGACGCGATTTCGATTCTTCGTGCCTCCAACCCCTGTCCGGCGACTCACCGGTATCCAACAAAATCCATGATTGCCGCCCTGACTTCCGGCGTCAGAGCCTGCCACCTGGCGACCAGCTCGCGCAGTGCCAAATCGGTGCAGGCGGATGCAGACAGAGGGGAGAGGTATCGACGCAACTGCCATGCTGCGAAACGGCTTGCGGAATCTGAGCCGCGGGTGCAATTCCCGCCGCTCGCTCCGTCCCGGTTCCGGCCTGGCATGGCGGTGCGGCATTTGGCCCCGCTCGACAGGCGGGCGGCCGAACTTCGACGACCCCCTCAATAATTGGCGCAGTGCGCGTTCGGTCTGATCGTCCGAAGGGGCGGCGGATCAATCGACTTCGGGTTCTCGGGCCGACGCGCGCACGAGCAACGAAAGGTGACTCACCGGGCCGCGACAGCGATCAGCCAATAGGGCGTATGCCCTCTCATGGAGGGCATGCTGCGACTGGGAGCTGACCACCGACCGTCATCTCGCCACCGAACGTTTACGATCAAGGAGGGCAAGTATGCCCTGAAGTGGAGGCGGCTGTCGTGCCGCCGGTTCCGGGACAACCAGGCGCGGCTCCCGTTGTTCGCCCTGGCCTGCAACCCGGGGGACTTCCTGCGCGAGATGGCGCTGTCTCGTGAGGTGAAGCACTGGAGCTTGACGACGCTGCGCGAGAAGCTGATCAAGATCGGATCAGCTTGCAGCAGAACTCGGGGAGAGTCCGCATGCCGCCCAGAAGGAAGAGCGATCCCGCCAAGGCGACCAAGCAGGCACCGCAACTCCCGCTCCAGGATGAGGTCAAGGCCGCACTCGCATGGTTGGAGAGCAAGAGCACACAGCGCGACCGCGAGAACCTGGCGCGGTTCGCTATCAGCACGAGCAAGTTCTTTGGCGTGTCGATGGCCAACATGAAGGTGCTCGCCAAGGACCTCGGACGGGATCACGAACTCGCGGCCGCACTCTGGGACACCGGCTGGTACGAGGCCCGTATGCTGGCGTCTTTGGTGGACGAGCCGGCCCGCGTCACGGCCGCCCAGATGGACCGCTGGTGCCGGGACTTTGACAACTGGGCCATCTGCGACACGGCGTGCTTCGCCCTGTTCGATCGCACGCCGCACGCCTGGCGTAAGGTCGCGCAGTGGTCCCGCCGGCGCGACGAGTTCGGCAAGCGCACGGCCTTCGCGCTGCTGTGGGGCCTCACCGTGCATGACAAGCGCGCTGATGACGAGCCTTTCCTCCAGGCCCTGCTGCTCGTGGAGCGCCGGCGAGCGACGAACGGAATTTCGTCAAGAAGGCGGTGAACATGGCCCTGCGCGCGATCGGCAAACTCAGTCCCGCGCTCCACGCGGCCGCGGTGGTGGTGGCACAGCGCCTTGCGACCTCACCAGAGTCCGCGGCGCGGTGGGTGGGAAAAGACGCGCTGAGGGAACTCACCAGTACCGCGGTGACCCGTCGGCTCGCGACGCGACATCGCCGTGTGACTACGGAATCCTAGCCTGGCCGCAATGGTCAAACGGGCCAGGGCGGACATCCGCGAGCGGTTCGGGTTCGCGGTCAAGGAGCGGCAGCGAGGCGCTGGGCCTGACGCAGGAGGAGTTCGCCGAGGCCCCGGCATCCACCGCACCGACCTCTCGGACATCGGGCGGGCACGCGCAACGTCAGATCGGATGAGGCTCCCGGTCCCGAAGAGGGTGACGGCTGCTCCATCGAGGCTTGCGCCGTGGGGCCGGTTCCCTCACATCAGTGGGCGTCGCCGGTTCGAAGACGACCGCGATGGGTCCGTTCCCGGGATGTTTCACACTGGCGCCGGGCGAGTTGCGTCCCCGAGACTCGGCGTCGGACGTAGCTGGGTATCGATCTGTTACGCAGCGTATCGTCGAGTTTCCCGCTTTCGAGGCGGACACCAGAGGGCGTCCATCGCCTATACAGGACGCGGCCACCGAACCACCGGGATGTCTTCGACCTGCCGAAGGCGTCCATGCCGCTCGTCTCCTTGGGAGGCCCATCTCGGGACGACCGCCGCCAGAAAAAGCTGCACGACGGCCCCGGACGCTTGCCCCATGCGTGTGCGGACCTCTGGCCCGATGGTATCCTCTCCAGGTGACAGGCACCATCGGGCTGCGCCTTGATGCGACGACCCATGAAGGTCGCCCTCATCTTTAGCTATCAGAACTCGAAAGCCAACAATTCGAGTAGCCAACCCAGGTACGTCCACCGCTCCGGACGGATGCGGCGGGACGCCGGTCATTTTCGAGGATCAGGTTGTCCGAAAGCCCAGGACGCTGGTTACTGGTCGATGCCGAGAGACAAAGGCGGTCGCGCAGCGTCGGGTTGGTCGATGTCTTGATCAGGTCTCAGTTGAACGCGAGTTTCGTGAAGAATGCGTTCGATGCCTGAGTGGCCACTTTTGGTTGAACGCGTTGCCAGTCGTCGGGAAGTCGGTCGCTGTCGGTGAACCCGGTGACGTAGGCAAGGTGTTACCGGAGGAGTCGGTGTACGCGGCGATGCCGTGGCCCCGGTGTCGTGTCATTGGCTTGGTGTTCCCCAGAATAGTGGAGTACACGAGGGAATTGTTCCCCGTCTGCGCCGGATCAAACTTCGCCACGAAAGCCTGAACGTAGTTCATCACTGCCGTGCGTCTGGAAGGGGAATTTCAGGGGGAAGTTGTACCCGCCGGCGTTGCCGGTCACGTAGATCATCCCCGAGGCGTCCACGGCGATGCCACCAAAGGGTGCGTTGGGGTTGTCGCCGCCAATTCGCACGTCATCGGAAAGTTCTCCGCCGAGGTAGGTGGAGTAGAGCAACTGCGAGCCGTCGGCGCTCAGCTTGGTCACGAAGGCGTCTGAGTAGCCGTCGTCCGCGTGCAACGTACGATTGCGGCTGGAACGCGCTGGCCGTGGTCGGGAAGTTGGCTGCGAGACGTGGTGCCCGTCACGTAGACGTTCCCGGCGGTGTCAAGGGCAACGCCGCTGGCCTGGTCGTCGTAGCTGCCGCCGAGATAGGTGGAGAAGACGACCCCGGACCCCGTCGAGTTTAGCTTGACGATGAAGGCATCGGATCCGCCGCCGGTCACCTGGAAGCGCCGGCCGTCGTCGGAAAGCTGGCGGAGATGGTCGTGCCTGCCACGACGGCATTTCCGGCACCATCCACGGCGATGCTGTCCGAGTGATATCCGTTATCATTATCCATTTCGAATCGTCGTTGCCGCCGAGCAAGGTCGAGTAGACGAGTGAGCTGGGCCCCGACGCGGATGGGTTCAGTTTCGCCGCGAAGGCGCCGGTGCCGCTCGTGATGTAGGCCCCCGCCGTCGTCGGGAAGGCGGTCGAGCCGGTGTAGCCGGTCACGTAGGCCTTGCCTGTGCCGTCCACGGCGATGCCGTCGCCCTTTTCGTCTCCACTGCCGCCGAGAAGGTCGAGTAGAGGAGTTGCGAGCCCGAGGGGTTTAACTTCGTCACGAAGGCATCGTAGCCGCCGCTGTTGGAGGACTGGAACGCATTCATGGTGGGGAATTTGGTCGAATTGGTGTAACCGGTCACGTAGGCGTCGCCGCCGCCGTCCACGGCGATGCCCAGGCCCTCATTCTGACCGCTGGCCACCGAGGTAGGTGGCGTAGACCAGGGACGCCGAGCCCGAAAGGTTCGGGTTCACCTTGAGCACAAAGGCGACCCCCTGACCCACGAACTTCGTTTGGAAGGCGCCGTTCGTCACCGGGAACGTGCTCGAATTCGCTGCTCCCGTGATGTAGGCGTTGCCCGCGCTGTCGACGGCGATTGCGTCGCCGAAGCCCTTGCCGCCGAGATAGGTGGAGTAGCTCAGGCTCAGCACCGGGTCGATCACCAGCGAGCGGCTGTGGTCATAACGGCCGACCTGGAAGCTGACCTGGCCATCGCGTCCGATCACGAACCGGCTGGCGATGGGGTGCTGGACTCCATCGATCATCTGGTAGGCCACCGGGGCGTGCTCGACCAGGTCGCCGCCGGAGGTGTGCAGCACGAGGTTTCCCTGGGCGTCGATCGACTTACCCTGAGCGCCGGCGAACGCCAGGCGGATCGCGCGGGGGTCGGCCCCGGGCTGGACCACGAAGTCGTACTCGAGCTGCTGCTGGTCGCCGTGGTAAACCAGATTGATACCGCGGTAGACATCCTGGTATTCCACCTCGGCGTAGTTGGCAATGTTGGTGTGCCATTTCGAGGGGTCGTTGCCAACAAGGTAGTTGCTCACGCCGGCTGTCTTGTCGAGGCCGACGGAGTGGGACGTGGGGCTGGCCCCGACGAGCTTCATGGCGACCACGTTACCGCCGTCGCCCTGCTGCAGTTCCATCACGGCACTGGTGGGCGTCAGAAACGCCGAGTAGCCCGCGCCCCGGGCCAGGAAGTTGACCCGGGGATCGGTCTGGCCCTTGTTGGCCTCGAAGCTCAGCGGGAGCTGGCCATAGGCCGCGGTCAGATGCGCCTGGGTGGCGGCATCGGGCTGGGGCCAGTGTGGCACCTGTCGGCAGTGTTGAGAGGCACAGTCGCTCTTCCAGGGCCTCGAGGGAAAGGAACCTGCGAGTCGGTCTTTGTTTTCGCGTCATGGAAAGGTCTCCTTGCGAGTAAGCGGTGGCCGAGGCCTTGCCGCCATGGTTAAAGAAAAGGCCAACGATCTCGGCGGCGCAGACCGAGCGCCGGGGTGGCGAGGGCACTGCTCGCGGCAGTGTTCACCCTCCGCTTTGCGTCCTACCGATTCCGGGGAACCACTCAGGCTCCGACCACTCTGGGACGACGGGCACTTCGATGCAAACTTGCCCCGGCGTCATCGCCTTCACTCAGATCAGCTCTTCTTCTCGTTCACCTCCCGCACGGCCGTTTCGGCGGGCTTGAACTTGAACAACTTCAGGACCGACTCTGCTTGACCATGGGTCCTCGAGGTTAGGGGACGGAACTCATCGCACTCGGCGGGTCAGGGCGCGAACGGATTGGCAGGCAGTTCCGAGGTAGCCTTGATCTTCGCCCGCCATTCTTCGGCCTTCTCCTTCTTGCCCCAGGCCTCGTAAAGTTGCACGACCCGCTCGCCGGCCCCGGTCAGCAGGACCTTGAATCGGGCGGGTATCTTGGTCTCGCGTGTTTTCATACCCTCGTAGCCCGACAGCAGCAGCGGCTCGGCCTCGGCGTATTTCTTCTGGCCCAGCAGGCTTCCCCCGAGCAGACTCTCGGGTGTTGAACCGCGACCAGTCGTCAGCGAGCTTCGCCTCGTGGATCGTCAGGGACTCACGGAGGATCGACTCGGCCTCGGAGTACTGCTGCTGCTTAAGCAGAACGCTTCCCAGCGCGGCCATCGTTGCGGCGGTTCGGGGATGATCGCCGCCCAGTATTTTCCGCTGGATCTCGAGCCCCTGCGTGAACAGCGACTTGGCCTTCTCGTATTGGCCCCGAGCCTCGTACAGCTCCGCCAGGTGGTTCATCATCACCGGGGTGTAGGGATGCTCCAGGCCGAGCACCCGGCGCGCGACCTCCAGCACCTGCGTGAACAGCGGCTCGGCCTTCTCGTACTGGCCCCGAGCCAAGTACACCACCGCCAGGTTGTTCATCGATACCAGGGTTTCGGGATGCTCCGGGCCGAGCACCCGGCGCTTGATCTCCAGCGCCTGCTTGTGCAGCGGCTCGGCCTTCTCGTACTGGCCCCGAGACTCGTACAGCACCGCCAGGTTGTTCATCGCCATCACGGTGTGGGGATGCTCCGGGCCGAGCACGCGGCGCGCGACTTCCAGCAGTTGAGTAAACAGCGGCTCGGCCTTCTCGTACTGGCCCATAGTCTTGTACAGATCCGCCAGGTTGTTCATCGGCGCCAAGGTGTCGGGATGCTCTGGGCCGAGCACTCGACGCGAGACCGCCAGGGACTGAGTGAACAGCGGCTCAGCCTTGTCGTACTGGACCAGACGCTCGTACAGCGCCGCCAGGATGTTCATCGACTCCAGGGTGTGGGGATGCTCCGGGCCGAGCGTCCCGCGCACGACGTCCAGCACTTGCGTGACCAGCGGCTCGGCCAACTCGTATTGGCCCCGAGCCTGGTATAGCAATGCCAGGTTGTACATCGAATCCAGGGTGTCGGGATGCTCCGGGCCGAGCACCCGGCGGCTCACCTCGAGCGCCTGCGTGAACAGGGGCTCTGCCTTGTCGTTCCGGCCCCGAGCCATGTACAGTCTCGCCAGAAGGCTCATCGATCTCAGGGTGTCGGGATGTTCCGCGCCGAGCACCCGGCGGTCGACCTCCAGTACATGTGTGAACAGGGGCTCGGCCTTGTCGTTCCGGCCCCGAGCCATGTACAGGTTCGCTCAGATGGCTCATCGATATCAGGGTGTCGGGATGTTCCGCGCCGAGCACCCGGCGCTCGACATCCAGTACATGTGTGAACAGCGGCTCGGCCTTCTCGTACTGGCCCCGAGCCATGTACAGGCTCGCCAGATGGGTCATCGATATCAGGGTGTCGGGATGCTCCGGGCCGAGCACCCGGCGCTGGACCTCCAGCGCCTGCGTGAACAGCGGCTCGGCCTTCTCGTACTGGCCCCGATCCTTGTACAGCCACCGCCAGGTTGTTCATCGACGTCAGGGTGTCGGGATGCTCCGGGCCGAGCACTCGGCGCTTGACCTCCAGCGCCTGTGTGAGCAGCGGCTCGGCCTTTTCGTACTCGCCCCGATCCCAGTACAGCTCCGCCAGGTTGTTCATCGACATCAGGGTGTCGGGATGCTCCGGGCCGAGCACCCGGCGGCGGAGTTCGAGGGCGCGCTCCAGGTGGGGCTGTCCCTCCGGGTAAAGGCCCAACTCCCAGTACGTGTCGCCGACGGTCTGTCGGATCGCTGCCTCGACCTCGGGATTGCCGTCGAACTTGCCGGCAATCCGTGCCGCGGCCTTGTTCAGCACCGCCTCGACGGTCACCTGGCGGTCGCGAGCGTTGTTCTTGGGTGCGGCCTCGGCCAGTAGGTCGTTCTGGAGGAAGTCGTTAACCGCCGTGGCGATCGCCGCTTCGGTCTGGGCTTGATTAGCCGAGGCAGTTGCCTGGCCTTCGGCCTTGATCGCCCGGTCGCGTTCCTGGCGGGTCGTCGCCTCGGCCTTGATCGCCGCCCGCTTGGCCCGCGTGGCCACGACGGCCTGCCAGGTGCTCACCGCCGCCCCAAGCAGCAGCAAGAGCGCGAACGCCACTGTCGTCGCCAGAGCCGCGCGGTGCTTCCGCGCGAGCTTGCTCAGCCGGTATCTGACCGACGGCGGGCAGGCCTGCACCGGCTCGTCGTCCAGGTAGCGCCGCAGGTCGGCCGCCAGCCCGTTGGCCGTCTCGTACCGCCGGTTGCGGTCCTTCTCCAGCGCCTTCATCACGATCCAGTCGAGCTCGCCCCGCACCAGACCGCTCAGCTTCCGCGGCTCGACGTGCCGGCACGCCGCGATCGATGGCAGTTCCTCGGTCGTCAGAGCCGCATGCTCGGCCGCGGCGACTCCTCCTCGCGGATCAGCCGCAGCACCTCAAGAAACAACACGGTCTTTCAGCCGCTTGTGCTCCAGCGGGGTCGAGCCGGTCAAGAGCTCGTAGAGCAGCACGCCCAGGCTGTAGATGTCGCTGCGGGTGTCGATGTCGAGCTGGTTCAGCTCCGCCTGCTCGGGGCTCATGTACTCCAGCGTGCCGACCACCGCCCCGAACTCGGTGTACAGCGTCTGGTCGGTCAACCGCGGACCGGTCGCCTTGGCCACGCCGAAGTCGATGACCTTGGGCACCGGCTTGCCGTCGTAGAGCGCGATCAGGACGTTGGACGGCTTCAAGTCGCGGTGGATGATCCCCTTCTGGTGCGCGTGCTGCACGGCCTGGCAGACCGGGATGGCCAGCTCGAGCCGCTCGCGGAGCGTCAGCCGGCGCTCGTCGCAGAACTTGGTGATCGGGATGCCCTTGACCAGCTCCATCACGAAGTAGGGGCGGCCTTGTGTCGGTGGCACCGGCGTCGAGGACCTTGGCGATGTTGGGGTGGTCCATCAGGGCCAGCGCCTGGCGTTCGGCCCCGAAGCGGGCGAGGACCTGGCGGCTGTCCATGCCGGCCTTGATGAGCTTGAGCGCCGACCGTCCGCCGCACCGGCTGGGTCTGCTCGGCCATGTAGACCGTGCCCATGCCCCCTTCGCCGATCGGCTGGAGCAGCTTGTAGGGGCCGATGACCGTGCCAGGCTGTGCGACTGTCGACCCCTGGGCTTCGCCGGTTGGCAGTTCCGCCGAGGTCTGATCATGACCCATGTCGCCGAGAGCGACCGCCGGAGATTCCAGGAAACTACCGGCCTCTCGGTGGACCTGCAGAAGGTGCGACACCTGCGCGCTTCAGCTCGGCGTCGCCGCCACAACCCTCGGCCACGTAGTCCTCCCATCGCTCGGGAGGCAGGTTGCCGACGGCGTGCAGGAAGAGCTCACGGGCTTGTTGCAGGTCGAGTGGCATGGCGAGACGATCCTCCGGGTCCTCTACCTTGCAGTGCGGATTCACCGCCCGATCCGTCCGGAGAGAAAGGAAAAAATCGGTCCAGCCCTCGGGTCACTCTCCCTCCAGCAGGCAACGGAGGCGAGCTCGGGCATAGGCCCAGTGCTCATCGGCGGTGGAACGAGAGATGCCGAGCGCCTCTGCCGCATCCTCGACCGAGAGTCCCGCGAAGTGGCGAAGCTGGATCAACTGGGCGGCCTGTGGGTCTTCCGTACCACCCGCAGGTCGGACAGCCATCCTTTAACGTAAACCCGGCGGCCAAGATAAGATAGTCAGGCGTCAATTCGCTGTCGGAACCTCAAAGTGACGCGACCCTCGATGATGTTCTGACGGCCCGGACGCCACCGGCGAGGGCGTTGCCAACAAGAAGCTCGTCGAGTCGCGCACGGGCGTAGAGGATTGCGATGTCAACCGCCACGGCCTACGACAAATGCGGGGGCTTGTGATAAGTCGGCGGTCTTCGGCGGACCTGTACGGAGCGATTCGACTGGGACTCGCGTCCGGTGCCGGTGAACTCGCGACGGCTCGCCTGATTTCGCGGTAGTGCGATCGGATCGAGCAATCGCGCCTGAAGTGACTGTGCCGCGCGCCCGTGACTGCTTGCGCCTGGCCCTGAGGGACTATTCAAATTCACCACAATCGTGGTCGGGTCGGAACGGGCGCCTTCGCCATTGCCGACGAACGCAGTGACTCGGTACACGTACGTCTTGTTCGCCTCCGCGCTGGTGTCGATGAAGTCGTGTGCCGAGGTGCCGGTCGGTCCAGAGATTTTGATCTCCGAGCCGGAGGCGTCGACACGATAGACGTTGAAGCTGATTCCGTTCTGGGCAGAATTCGGGTAGCCCCAAGTGACGAGCACCTGGTAGGGACCCTTGCTCGTCTGCATGAGACTGGAGAACACATTGATCGGCACGTCCAGGGTCGTGGCCACGAGCACCGTGACCTGGTTGTCGGCCGGGTGGGGGTCGACCTGATCGGCACCGACCTTCGCCGTGTCGGTGATCGTTCCCGTCTCGATAGGAATCATCACAATGGTCACAGTGGCGGTTGCGCCGACGCCCAGGCTGCCGATGCTGGCAGTCACGACGTCCTCCGACAACATTGCCGGTACCGAGGCTCGATTTGACCGAAACGAAACGTCACGCCCGCGGGGAGCATATCGGACAGTTTTAGATCGGTGGCTGGGTTCGGACCCTTGTTGGTTACAGTGAAGGTGTACGTCAAAGGTTTGCCGACGATTGCGATGTCGGGCACGACTGTCCCGACGACCGAGAGGTCGGCGGTCGGCGGTCGACCACGGTCTCGGTCACGGTGGCGCTGTTGTTCGGTTGTCGTCGGGGTCGGCCTGGTCGGCGGTGACCGCGGCCGTGTCCGTGTAGGTCCCGACGTTTGACGCGCGAACTTCAAACGTTGCCGTGACGCTGGCACCGGGCGCGAGGCTCGCGAACGTGACGTCGGTCTGCGTGGGCGACAGATCCTTGACGACTCCGGCCGTCGTGACGCTGTCGAGGCGTGCCCCCGTCGCGAAGGTGTCATTCACGACGACGTTGGTGGCGTTTTGCGGACCGGCGTTGGTGACGGTGACGGTGTAGCTGTAGTCCTCGGTCGTCAGCCCGGGGTTGGGGTCTCGATGGGCTGATCGACAGCTTGAGATCGGCGGTCGAGGCCGCGACGGATTGAACATCCTGAGAGAACTCCGACGTGTTGCCGTCGGGTCGGTCGCCGTGGCGGTCACGAACTGACCGGGCTGGACCAGGTGGGAAGCGAAGCCGTGAAGCTCGCGAAGCCGTCGGTGTTGGTGACGACATTCGTCAGCTCTCCGAGGAACGTCTTTCCCTGGCCATGGCCCGACGGGTCGGCGACGTCGTCGCCGAAGAACTGGACCGTGAAGACCGTGCCCTGCGCGGCGGTGAGCGTGCCGGTGATGACGGTGGAACTGGCGGTGACGGCCACCGAGCTGAGCACCGGGAAGTTCTGGAGGTCGTTGGAGCCGGCGTGGGGTCCGCCCGGCGTGTTCGGTGTCACTCCGTCGCCGCCCAGGTCGATCCCCAGGCGATGATTGCCGAAGATGAGCGTTCGAGAGAATCGGGTTGCCGGCGCCGCCCAGGATGTCGACGCCGTTCATGACGTTGAAGGCGATGGTGTTGCCGGCGCGAGTGTCGTTCCGCCGACGGTGTTATTGAAGGCGTTGGAGAGCGCCACGCCATCGGCGCCGTTGCCGAGGTCGGCGGTGCCCGAGGCGTCTGTGCCGATCAAGTTGCCCTGGATGGTGTTGCCGCGGTGTTCGCGTCGGAGAAGGTGACTCCATCGATGAGGTTGGCGGAGATGACGTTGCCCATGCCCGGCGACGGGCCCGCCGATCAGGTTGCCGCTGGCCCCGCGATGGATCAAGACGCCGTGGAAGGCGTTGCCGAGTCGCTCTGGTTCCGGTGACGTCGGTGCCGATGTAGTTGCCCTGGACGACATTGTTATTGGTGCCGGCCTCGGCGATCCGGACGCCGCTGGCGCCGTTGCCCGAGAGGACGTTTCGGGCGCCGGCCGCTATGCCGCCGACCGTGTTGGCCGATGCGCCGAAGTCGATGTCAACACCGTCGCCGCCCCCGGGGTTCGAGAGCGAGGCGGTGCCCGCGGCATTGGTGCCGACGAAGTCGCCCTCGACCGTGTTGCCGATTGCGCCGGCTGCCGAACAGGTAAACCTCGGCGAAGGTATTGGCGGAGACGACGTCGCGGTCGGCGGGCGTCGTGCCACCGATCGTGTTGTTGGCCGTCTCGACCTGGACGCCGACCTGGTCGGGCTTCGCCACGGTGCCGGTCGGGATCGATGCCCAGGAAGTCCCCCGCAATCGTATCGCCGCCCAGGGCGAGCAGGTGAATGGCCGCCCCGGCCGAGAACCCGTCGATCGCCAGCCCACGGATGGTGCTGTTGCCGCCGGAGAGCACGAGCCCGTCTCCGGTCGAGGGCTGCAAACCCGCCGCCGCCGGTGAGGGCTCCATTGATCTCGATGAGGATCGCGGCGGAGTCGCCTTGTGCGAGCGAGTTGGCATGGGCGCCCGGCTGGCTGTAGCCGTCGATGGTGACCGGTACGGTGATCGCCGGCAGAGGGCTCTGGGGTGCGATCGTCTGGACCCCCGTGCCGGGGATCGCGAACGTGATCGTGTCGGCGCCGGGGTTCGCGTTGGCGTAGATGATGGCCGCTCGCAGCGAGCCCGGCCCGCTGTCGGCGGTGTGTGGTGACGATCAGGGGGTTGAGCCATGGGCGACTGGAAGTCCTGAGAGAACTCGGACGTGTTTCCGGCCGGGTCGGTCGCCGTGGCGGTGACGAACTGGCCAGGGCCGAGCGGCGAGTTCGGATGGAGGCCGAGAAGCTCGCGTTTCCCTTGGAGTCGGTCGTCACGCCCGTCAACTCGCCGAGATAGGTCTTACCCTGGCCATATCCGGAAGGGTCGGCGGTGCGGGTTGCTGAAGAACTGGATCGTGAAGGCGGTGCCCGGGGCGGCGTTGAGCGTGCCGACGATGGACGTGTGACTGCCGTCGCTCGATGACCGAGGTGATGCACGGGAAAGTTCTGAAGGTCATTCGGGCCGGCGTGCGGTCCGCCCGGCGTATTCGGCGTGACGCCGTCGTCGCCCAGATCGATCCCCAGGCCCGTATTGGCGAAGATCGAGTTGCCGTCGATCCGGTCGCCGATCGCGCTGTCGACCGAATACTCAAACGCGATTCCGCCGCCGACCGCGCTGTCCGAGGTATTGTTATAGGCGATCGTGTTGGCCGCGACCTGATTGTTGCTGGCGTCCAGCCGCGAAGATGATCCCGCCGCCCGACATTCCCCAGAGGCGAGACGCCGTCGGCGGCCGGTGCCGATCAGGTTGCCCTGAATGAGATTGTTGTCGGCCGAGATTCCGTTGCCGAAGTTGCCGAGGGTGATGCCGCCTGTCGTTGAGGACTGTCGCCCGGTGCCATTGGCCGCGATGACGTTGGCGTCGCCGGAGTTCGGGCCACCGATGGTGTTGCCCGCAGTGCCAATGGCGATGCCGCTGGCCTTGTTGCCTCGGGCTTGCGTGCCGGTCGAGTCGGTGCCGATATAGTTGCCCTGGATCGTCGCGGGTCGCGTGCTGCCGCCACCGAGGACGATGCCGTTGCCACTGTTGGCCGAGATCACGTTGCGAGCGGCCGCGAACGAGCCGCCGATCTGCACGAGACCGATCACCTCGATGCCGTTTCCACCATTGCCGAGCGCCGTCGAGCCATCGGCACCGCAGGCCGATCGAAGTTGCCCTGGACGATCGATCCGTCGCCGAAGATAAAGATGCCGTCGGCCTTGTTGCCTGCGATCACGTTTCCGGCACCGGCATCGGTCCCACCGACGGTCACGGCTGTTGGAGCCGAATATCGATTCCCTCGGCCTGGTTCGGCAGGGCCACGTTGCCGGTCACATCGACGCCGATGTAGTTGCCCTCGATCGAAGTTGCCCGGTGCCGCCTGCTTCGGCCGATGCCCGCGCCCTTGTTGCCCGAGATGACGTTGCGGGCCGCGGCGGTCGTCCCGCCGATCAGGTTGTTGTAACCACCGCCTGTCGCCGTCTACCGATCGCGATCCCCGGGCCCGCTGTTGGGGATGGGGAAGGTGCCGGTCTCGTCGGTTCCGATCAGGTTGCCCTGGACGACGTCTCCCGCGGCGGCGGCCGTGCTGTAGTCGATCAGCACGCCGGCGCCGGAATTACCCGAGATCAGGTTGCCCGCCCCTGGCAGGGTCCCGCCGATCGTGTTGCCGCCGACACTGATCACGATGCCGTCGCTTCCATTGCCCAGCGCGACCGTGCCGGTCGAGTCGGTGCCGACGTAATTGCCTTCGACGAGGTTCCCCGCCGTGCAGGTCAGAGCGATCGCATTGGAGCGGTTTCCCGAGATGACATTCCGGACCGCCGCCGTCGTCCCGCCGATCGTGACGTTGGTCGCCCCCGCGTCGTAGATCCCTTGGCTGTAATTTGCCGAGGGCCACTGTGCCGCTCTTGTCGGTGCCCACGTAGCTATTCTGGATCTGGTCGCCCGTGCCGGAAGCAGAGCACGATTCCGTAGAAGCCGGAGGCCGAGACGATGGTGCGGTCGGCGGCGGCCGGCCCGCCGATGGTCACGGTCCGAGGCATCGACCAGGATCGACTCGAATACTCGTTCGTGGCGTTCCCTTCGGCGATGGTGCCGGTCGGGTCCGTGCCGACGAAATCGCCCGCGATCTGGTCGCCGGCGGCACCCGCGATGGCGAACGCGTCACCGCGAGAATCGATTGATCGCCAGGCCCCGAACAGTCGTCCCGCCGGAGTTGACGGTGAATGCGTTCCGGGCGGTCGTGCCCGGCCCGTTGCCGCTCAGCTCGATTGTGATCTTGGCGTTGTCGCCGACGGCCAGGGTGTTCGCGCTCGATCCGGGCTGCGTGTAACCGTCGATCGTCATGGGAGTGATGATCGCCGGCAAATCGGAAAGCGGATCGATCGTGTGAACGCCCGAGCCGGGAATGTTGAAGACGATCTTGATCGCGCCACTGGCGCTATTGGCGTCGATCATCGCCTGGCGCAGCGAGCCAGGGCCGCTGTCAGCTCGTGTTGAGCACGGTGAAGTTCGCCAGCAGTTGGCGGCTCTCCAGCGACTCGAGCCGAAGCCCAATCGGTCTGCGACGAGCCCAAGGGCCACGCGAATTCAATCGGCTGAGACGTGTCATGGTGATTGGTCCAGGAAAGGGTTGGTGGCTCGCGCCGATACCGAGAACAAACCGAATGCGTCGCCGCGACGAGATCGTCTCGGTGATCGGCTCAGAGTTTCGTGACGACATTGCCCGGACGAAGCGTGCCGGACTTGATGACGGCCGTTGCCGTCCGGGACGAAGAACCAGTTGTTTCCCGGTCCGCCCGCGAGGACGTTCGTTATCCGCGGAATTCTGGACGGTCGTGGGGTTCAACAGCGTGTCGGCGTTTTCGCCGTCGCCGCTCAGGAGGTGAGCCAGGCGCGTGACGAAGTTTTCGTCGGTCCTGGCGAATTCCTGCATCAAAGCGTCGAGAGCGGCAGGCTCGAGGTCGAACGAGGTGACGCTTCCGATCAGGATGTTGTCACCCGACTCGCCTTGAACCTGGTCGACGCCGCCGCCGCCGATCAGGATGTTCCGGCCTCCGCCGCCCTGGAGGGTGTTCGTCTTGTCGTCGCCGACAAGCAGGTTGTTCCCTCGCCCGCCGAGGACGTTGGAGATGTTAGCAATTTTTCCTCCGATGGCCGTGGCGGTGCCGGCCGTCAGGTTGACGACCACACTGCGGCGTAGCGCGGACAGGTCCAGCGTGTTCACGCTGCCGCCGCCGTCCACTCCGCCGCTGAGGCTTGTGCCCTGGGCTAGCGCAAACGTGTCGGCCAGCGCACCGCCCGTCAGGCTGCCGATGCGGCTGAACGTGACCGCGCCGACCGAGCCGGCGTCGCGCGATTGAACGTTCCACGTGCTCGCCACGTCCGGGCCGATGAGCGTGTTTGCACCAGCTCCGCCGTCGATTGTGACGGGCAACTCGGTGCTCGGATGCGTGAAGGGACCGGCTGGAGCCCGGAACCGCGTCCCCACGATTTGAAACGTATTGCCGCCGGTCCCGCCCATCAGGTCGATATTGCTCAAGTCGTTCGCGTCATAGGTGATTGACGCCGGCGCGATGCCGCTGATGGCCCCGCTGGAGATCGTAACGGCTTGCTTGCCGGGCTCGGCCGAGCCGTCCACGGTCACGGATGAGCGAGCAATCGGGTTCGCGATGTTCAGCGTCCCTTGGACGCCCGACAGGTGTCCCGAGCCGTCGCCCACGGAGACGATATCCTCGCCGTGGCCGATCAGCGACGTGGCGACCGAGCCGGCGGCACCCTGATTGGGCGTGCCGCGGACTTCCACGAACCGGCCCCCGGCGGGAGTGGTGATCGTCAGGCCGTCCAGCTCGTCGGCCCCATATTCGATGTCGCCGGGAGTGAGTCCGCTGACATGGTCGGAGTCGATGATGATGGGACGATGAAACGACGAGTTGATCGGTGCCGTCGTGAAGCCCTTGCTGTAGTTCGCGAGGTTCGCGCGCCGACCGCGACTGGCTTGGAATTCACGGCGAGCTGTGAGCTGGTCACGTTCCGCGCGTTGAGCTTGGCCTGGGACACACTCTGCGCCTTCAGCGCGACCCTGGATGTCGTTGCTGCTGTCCTGGCGGCCTGGCGGAGCGACGCGAACAGCTTCACAGACGCGTTCAGGGCCGCCTTCGCCAGCGTCGGCGATTTCCCCGCGGACGGTGTAAAGAGCGTGCGAGCGGTGCGGCCCCCCATGCCCGCGGCGCTGGCCGGGGCGACGTATCCGTAAATGCTCAGGTTGGTCAGGTGATTCGGGCTCTTGATCTGGAGCGTCCCGTCGACGCCTTTGTCGGGGAGGCTCTTGTCAGAGGCGGCCAGAACCGAGACCGTGTCGCCCCCGGCGCCGAGCACCGTGAGCGTGGTCTGCACCAGCTCGGTCGAGTAGTTAAACCCAGGCGTGCTGAGGACGTCATAGGTGTTGTAGCGCGGTAAATACGCGACACGACCGTGAAACCTGGTTGGAATGTAGCCCCGCGTGCCGACGATGTTGAGCGCCGCCAGTTCGGTCGGGCTGTAGGTGACGTACGACGGGCCCAGGCCCGCGATCGAAGTGGCACGGATCTGCACGTCGCGCACATCCGTGTCGGCCGAGTCGTCGACATTCAGCGTGGTGAGCCCCCCTCGGTTGTTGACGGTCACGGGACCCGTGATCAGGCTGGCGGTCCCGCTTGCGCCGGAGACCCCGTCGGTTCCGAGGTTCACTGTGTCCCGATACCCGTAACCGTTGACCGTGAGTTGTGCCCCGACGAAGTCGGAGACGTTCGTCACGTCGCTGCCGTAACGCTTGCCTTGGGCACCGTCCAGGTAAAGCTTGTCATAGGGACTGGAGACGAAGACGGGTGCGACACGGACCGTCTGGAGATACGCAGCCAGGCCCGCGCTGAGCGATCTGAGGATGGCGCTCTTGCCCCCGTGCTTCAGCGCGGTGCGGACGTTTGCATTGATCATTCCGAGGACGGCGCTATTGCGGCCGAGGTTGAACGCGGCGCCCAAGTTCTTGTCGACGGTGGAGATTGCCAAGTGTCTGACGGCGGCCTTGTTGCGCCCGGCTTTGATGGCGGCACCGACGCCCTTCAGGACCATATCGCGCATGGCGTTGCTCACCACGAGTTTGACGGCTTGGACCGGGCGATCGGCGCTGAGTCGGCCCCGACGTTGTACACGTCGCCTTGGAGGCCGCCGTGGATGATCGTCACGAGGGCGGACAGGCCCGTCACGTCGAACGTGTTCCCAACCGGCGCCGCCGTTGATGTCGAGGAATTTCACGTCGTCGTTGAAACCGACGTGGACCGTCGATTGCTGGGCGATCATGCTGCTGAACCGGATATCGTTCTCGAACTCCACGTCGTTCGGCGAGACGTAGGTCACGCTGTCCTGGAATTCCGGCGCGTTCGTTATTCGCGTGTCGAAGGAGGTCGGGTTGAAGCCGAGGTTTCCTCCGGCCAATACAATGGCGGCACTCGTCTGGCCGGCGATGGCACTGACGGGCTCAATTCCTTCGACCGGTCCTGCGGGGCCGCCGTACTGATTCGGCAGGGCTACGGTGTTCGAGGGCGGCGGCGGCGGGAGGATGTAGCTGCCGTTGTTAAAGTTGACCTCGTTGTTTTGCCTCGAAGGGATGGGATGGACGAACCCGCTACCGTTGATATCGAGCGTGTCGAGGCCCTTCGAGCTCGAATCCTGGATGCTGGTCGAGAACGTCGTGCTGATGTCAAGGTTCACGATATAGGTGTCGCCGCCTCCGCCGCCGTCGAGCGTGATGCTGTCTTGGGGGCGGATGTTGTCGACGGTCAAGGTGACGGGATGGATGCCGGAGGGTGCGCTCGCGATGGGACCAAACTCGAGGTAGCCGGCCGGCGTGAGCTCGACCGTCGTGCTCTCGTGGCCGGCGATCGTCGTGGGGGCGTTGGTCACGTGGGCGGGGACCGTCGTGGGGGCGTTGGGGACCGTGGGGACAGTCACCGTCTCGGCCGGGATTGCCGCGGAATCTTCCTCGAATCGGTCGCCGCCAAGGCCGGTGCCCGAGAAGACGATCGGGCACGGTGGCCCGTTGGGAGTGGGGCTGACCTCAATCGTGCGGAGCGTCGTGCGGGAGAGGTTGCCGATCGCAAGGCTGGTGATCTGGTAAGGGACCTCATATGTGGGTCCTTGCGGCGTGTTCAAATTGATTGTGGACTCGTCGACTCCGCCAAGATCGACTTTCGCCAAGCCCGACGCGTCGATGGTCGTGTCGGGGGTCTTGACCTCGACTGGAATCTGGTCCGGGAATGCGATGTTGTCGCCGGGCAGGCTGCCGCCCAAGGGGTCGATCGTAACCACGTTAGTGTTTGAGGGCGAGGGCGGCTCGAAGGACTGCGGTGGTGGGTCGGAGACGACGTCCAGCTCATCTTGGTTGTATTGTGCCTGCCGATTGTCGGCGGCGATGCCGTAGGCTAATTGGTAGCGTGGTCGATAAGCCTCCGCGGAGCTGTAAATGCGGACATTCCCATGCGTAGTGCCGGATACGACGAAGGTATCGAAACCGGCACCGCCGTATTCCTGATCGTCGCCGCCGTCGCCCTGGAAGGTATTGCCGCTAGGACCGCCGATGAGCACGTCGCCAAGAAGGGTGCCGACGAGGTTGTTGGAGCCTACGCCAGGGACCGGGAGCCCAGTGCTTACATATTTGTTGAAATTTTCATCGTTCGTTGATTGCGATTCCTTCAATTCGTCCATGACCGCCTGGGGGATCCTGAAATCCGACGGAACGCTTATCTCTACGGCGCCGCCTGTGGGGCGGTCGTCCACGTAGTTGCCGTATTCCAGAACACCTCCCTCCAGGTCGTTCGACCCGCCGTTGCCCACGAGGACCGCCCGGCCGCTGGCCTGGTAGATGAAGGTGTCATTGCCCGGCCCACCGACCAGGACCGCGTTGAGGCGATCCGTCAAGGGGCCGCCGTCATTCCGATCGGGGACCGGCGTTTCGTTGTCCGGGTTGACGACGATACCGCCGATGGCGCTGTGCTCGATGGTGATCGTGTGGTTGCCCGAGTCTTCGCTCCCAGCCTTGCTTGGCCGTACCGCGATCAGGTCGTAACGGGGGGGCGGGGCCGTGTGGTCATCTGGGTTCATTGGGTCAAAGAAGTAGGTCGAAGTGTGCGCGATCGTGTCATCCTCGATGTACCCCAGCGGGTAGAGATCCTCGTGGTCGCCGTAGTCAACCACGAGCGTGTATTCCGTCGTATAGAAGTGCACTAGGTAATCTGAGTCGCTCTCGAGCTGCCTCGTGACGCTCTCGGTCGTGTAGACGTGAATGTTCTGGTCACCGTCCTCGAGGTCGATGTAGATGGTGTGTGGGTCAGTTGACCGAGTGTCCCCGCTGTCGTCGGGGTAGAGTGCCGTGGTGAAGTCAATCAGGTCGTCGCCCGCAAGTTGGACGGTGAAGACTGCGGCGTGGACGGGGCCGAAAAAGAGGCCGCCCTCGACGTTCAGAGAAATGCTGACATTCCCGCTAACAGCGAAAAGCCGCTCCGCCGGCTGAGCGTCGATCACGCCGCCGATGTAGAGCTTGTGGTGGGTCAGGTCCGCATCGGCGTGCGGACCGCGCTCCAGGTCGTTGTTGAGGGTGAGCATGGCGTTCCCGTTGAGGTCCCCCTCGACGGCGACAACCAGGGCCGCGGCCCCCACGCCGATGTCACCCAGCACCGAAATACCCGTGTTCGCGATGGTGTTGCCGTTTGCCACGTGCGTCCCAGTATCGAAGAAGAGTCCGTCGAGCAGCAGGCTCGGGTCGGCCGGATTTGCAATGAACTTTCTGAGGCCGTGCGTGTCGTAGCCCAGGCTCAGGCCCAGGTCGAGCGCGACGCCGCCCGTGAGGAAGACCGAGAATGGGCCAAACTGCGCCCCGACCGTGCCCTGGAGGCTCTCGGAGAAGGATGCATGGAACAAGATCAGGTCTGCATCCTGGCCCTTGAGCATCTGAAAGACGGAGTCAACCGGGTCGGTCACGATCGGGAACGCGAAGCCGACACTGCCACCGTCGCCGTCGCTGTCGCTGTCGCCGTCGCTGGCCCCGCCAGTGTCTTCGCCGTCGGGCCCCTCCGCCTCGCTCAGGAAGCCGCCCGACGAAATCCCCGAGTCTTCGGTCATCGAGTCGGCCTTGCTGAACAGGTCTTTCGCAGAATCCGGCACCGCGGATACCGCGCCGATCAGGTTCGAGGGGCGGCCGCCGGCCAGGATGCTGTCGATCGCGTTGCCGGAGAACTGGAGAGCACCGCCGAGCTGGAGCATCGCGGGGGTATCGCTGGCGCCGCCGGATGGGAGGCTGTTGAGCAAATCGACCACGGTCACGAACGTCCCGAGGGCGGGGTAGCCATCAAGCTCGGCCAGCTTCTCGAGCGACAGGTGGACGCCCAGTTTGTCCAAGCCCGGCACCTCCGCTTGCAGGAAGTCAGCGATCGGCTGGAGCCGCTTCGTGTAGGTCTGGATCTTGCCGATAATGTTGGTGAGGAACTCGGGGAGCAATGCCCCGACATCCAGACCGACGTTGTCGATCGTCAGGTCGGTGAATTTTCCTGGAAGGTCGGAAGGAGTGTCCGACCAGGCTACGTGGAGGGTGGCCCCGAGCTTCGGGTTGATGGGTGGGTTGATTCCCGCATCGGCGGACACGAACGACAGTTGCATGGCAAGCGTCGCATTCGCGCTACCGGAGAGCGTGAACGGGGCGTCGCCGTTGTCGAGCGGGTTGATCGCGAACGTCAGGTTGAAGTTGGGCGGCGGCTGCGCCGGGGGGATACTGACCTTGGCCGACAACAGGTTGTTGAGCGTCCCCGCCTCGGCACTGAACCCGATCAGCGTCGCCTTCACTGTAATCGTCATCGGCGAAGTTGTCGTAGCATCGAGCGCGACCGAGCCGTGTGTATCGACGGTGAATCTCAAAACGTAGTCGAAGTCGAGCTGGTAGCTCAGGGCGGCCGCCACTCTCACGTTGAGGAATTCCCCTAGCCCGAAGACGGACTGCAGGAGTGGGGTTTTGCTACCCAAATCCTCATGGAGATGCGCCGAGACGGTGTACAGGCCAGTCTCGTCGTTTTGCTCCACATCGACGTTACTTCCCACGGCGCCCAGGGCAGTTGTGACGGCTTGGGTGAGTTCGTCCTTACCGGTTGGGTTCGCCACCGCCGAGTTCAGCGGGAGGATGAAACGGTCGAAAAGCTCCTTGACCGGCTGGAAATTCGTAAGCAGGGTACCGACAACCGGGATAGCGTTCGGGACGCTGTTCGAGCGCGAGGTCGTTAAGGACGCTCGTCTCGATCGTCTGGAAGGGGTTGACGGTGCTCAGCATCGTACGATCCTCGAGCGCGGTCAGGAGCGGCCGGCACGCGTGGGGCCGCTTCACCGCGCCCTCCGTAGCGACACCATTTGATTGCCCAAATGTTGTGTTCGCGCCAGAGTGCGGTTGTTTCGGTGTGTCATGGCGGTGATCTCAATAGTGGTTTCTTGTCTGCCCGATCGAATGCACCACGGTGGCAAGGCTCGAAAACGTCGAGAGTGCCTGAGTCTCGAAGATTTCCGGGCCGTTCAGGAAAGCGCAGGCCTTTCGACCGCGATCGGCGGTATCTGGATTGCGGATCCTCAATCACTTCGCGTGACGAACTACGCCGCTGCCGGTTTCGGCCGAAAAGATGAAGGTGTCCCATGTTGGTGAGTCCCTGGGTGCGAATCGTCCGGGTGCGAGGACACTGGCTACGCCTCAAGAAATGGTGCTCCAGGTCCTCCACATTGCAGTGCGTATTCGTCGCCCGATCCGTCCAGAGAGAAAAGCAAGAATCCTGGCGCCTCGCTCAAATTCCTGCGTTTCCCAGCCCTGCGATAACCGCCCGCGAACTTGGAAAGGTCACCGACCTGGGAGCGCAGTCCGAGCGCCCGGACGATCCTGGCACTGTTGGGGCAGTGCTCCCACGATCACCTATAATCGAATCAAATCAGGCCCATGCCGGCCTTGATGAGCTTGAGCGCAACGGTGCGCCGCACCGGCTCTGTCTGCCCGGCCATGTAGACCGTGCCCATGCCACCCTCGCCCATCGGCTGCAGGAGCTTGTAAGGGCCGATGACCGTGCCGGGGCCTTCCGGGGGTAATGGCGACCGGGTGAATGTTGGATTGGCCACCGCCGCCAGCACTGCGGGAGGAGACTCCATGAAGCTCCCGAGCTTTGCATGCTCCCCGAGCAGCGCCTCGAGGCGCTGGCGCAGCGCCTCATCGCCGAGGCAGGCACCGTCCAGAAAGGCCGCGCGTTCTGCCGCCGATTCCCTCTCCAGGGCACCGGTATAGATCTCGCGTTCGTTCATGGCCTGGCCTTTCGGGCACGATCCCACTCGAGTTCCCGAATTCAATGCGTAAACTCGCATCCGGCACTGCAAAAAGAATTCGCGGAATTCCATCCGGGGGCCTGGCCGTTGTGCCACGCATCACTTGTCCCGGATCGCCTGCCTCAACCACGAGCGGGCGTAACTCCAGGTGTAGTAGGCCGAACGGGTTGACATGCCCATGGCCTCGGCCGCCTGGTCCGTCGTCAGGCCCGCGAAGTAACGGAGCTGGACGAGGCGGGCGGCCACCGGATCCGTCTCGGCCAATTGCGAGAGTGCTTCGTCGAGTGCCAGGAGATCGCCGGCATCCTCATCCGTCGCGAGCTGGGCCTCGTCGAGCATGCGACGTTCGAGTCCCCCGCCGCGCTTTGTGCTGGCCTTCCGCCGCGCGTTCTCGACGAGGATGCGGCGCATGGCCTCAGCCGCGGCGGCGAAGAAGTGGCCGCGGCCGTCCCAACGCCGGTTCCTTGTCGGCGTCGACCAGCCGGAGGTACGCCTCGTGGACAAGGGCCGTGGCCTGGAGAGTTTGCCCCGGCTTTTCCTGGGCCAGCTTCTGGGCGGCCAGCTTGCGGAGCTCGTCGTAGACGAGCGGGAGCAATTGCTCGGCAGCCTGTGGGTCGCCCTGCTCGATCGCCGAGAGGATCTGGGTCACTTCGGTCATCGCGGATGGTCGTCCCGGGCCATCCGCCTGTACCACGGTCACGACTGACACCGAAACGCCGTTTCGCCGGCCCGGCTCGGACGTGGCCTGTCTGAGGACGGACAACCATCCTTCAGGATAAACCCGTGAGGCCGAAGCATGATAGGCGGACGCAATTCGATGAACGAACCCCGACGCGCGACGTCGGCTACCTCATGAAAGCAGAGAGTCGCCGGGAACTCTGCGTGCTGATTTTGAGAAGTCGAATGTGCCGCAGAGACTCACGAGTGTCATCGTGCTGACAGCTCTGCAGATTCAACCGACTCAGAATCATTCGCTCGTATGACTGCAAGTCAATGACTGGGTTCAGCGCTGCCAAGCACTGCCTTTCCGGAGCCTTGAAGTGAATCTCGGCGATCGACGCAACTCCTTGTCTGAAATGTCTTAATGGGCGATACAGGACTCGACCCTGTGACCCCCTGCGTGTAAAGCAGGCACTCTAACCGCTGAAGCAATGAGACTTAGACGATGGTAGTCCATAAACGGGCGTCGCAATAGCGGGCGAGGTGACCGACATTCTGCGTGGCGACGATGATTTGATCGCCCGGCTGACCGATTGTCGCAGCACAAGCCGCCAGGATCACGTCGGCATCGAGGGCGTCCGGCGAGGCGGTCGGTAAGCCGTGCTGGCGGGCGTCGGCCCAAAAAAGGGCGGCGTGCGCCATTCCGCGGTCGTGATAGGAGCATACGTCATCTGGCCCGTCGCCACCAAAGAATCAAGTCGGTGAAGCGAACCGGACGCGCCGATGCGGGTCAGTTCGCGACGGACCTCGTAGTCGGCAATCTCCGGAACAATGATGTCGACTCCTCGTGCGAGCAAGTCGTCAAGCCAGCGACGGCACTGGTCACCCAGCAAGGTTCCACGTCGTCGAGACGCGTGGCCCAGTGGGCCCGAATCGAGCAACACGAACTCCCGCATGAATCAGTAGCATCCCTTGAAAACGGGTCGATGCGGTCGAAGTTCGTCGATCGCCCGCATCCATTCCTCGTCAGGAGGATCATCGGGGCCGTTAGGAATCTCGGCTATCTCCCGGAGTCGACGCCGCGCTGATTCGAGTCGTTGCCGGGGCTCTTCGTCGGTTTCGAGCTTTAGCTTGCCGTCGGGGCCCAAGCCCGAAGGGGGAATCGGTCCAATGTGCTTATCGAGATTTTCTCGTTCCATGATCGCAATGAACCCCCTTTATCTGAAAGCTACCCACGGGGGACAGCGGAGATGAGTGGCCGAGAAACCTCGGGGCAAGGACCTCGAACCGCGGAACACACACTACTAACGCCTGGGGCACGGCTCTCATGCAACTGGGCGATGAGGGATTCGAACCCCCGACATCCTGCGTGTAAAGCAGGCGCTCTAACCACTGAGCTAATCGCCCGTTCGATATGTCTGAGTTGTCGGCGACCAACAACGGATCGCTTCCTCCGCGATTATATCCGGAACACGGCACTCTGACGAAGGCGTCGCGCCGTCCCCCTCGCCGAACCGCGGCATCCTGCCAGCGGAAGTCCCGGTGCTCGGGTCGTTACGAAACATCGCCTCGCTCACCGGGAGCTCGACGGGTCATGCAGCGAGCGCGGCGGTTGTCGCGGCGGCGGTGATCTCGGATCGACCGGAGCTGATGGAGTTGACTGAGAGGGCCCAAGATCGCTCTTCTTGGCGCCCGGCAGGATCCGCCGCGCCGAGACGACTTTCCAGCCCGTGTCGATCCCCTCGAGGCGGAAGCGAACCAGCGTGAGCTTGAGCCGCGCGGGCGGGTCGCCGAGCGACGCCAGACGGTCCGTGGCCGTCGCGATCACCTCGGCCTGCTCGAAGATGAACGGGTCCGTCGGCCTTCAGGCTTTGAAACGGTCGCTTCAAGAGCGCATCCCATTGCTTCGGCGACCCCGCGACCTCGAGCGCGAGTGCCTTGGCGTCCTCTGGCAAGGGTGGCTTCGCCGACTCGACCAGCATCTGATAGCTCGGCAGGATGCGCTTGGGCGCGAGCACTCCCTCCGCCAGCTTGGTGAATACCTTGCCAAACTGCTCGGCGGCGTCAAAGAGATCGTCGGGGTCGCCGCTTTGCATCTTCTTGTAAAGGCCAGAGCTCTCGGCATCCTTCTTGGCACCCTCCAGCAGATCCATCGTCTCGGCCGCCGCGCCGAGCGGATTCTTGGGGGTAAAACGGCCGGAGCCGGCGTCATAGTCATACTCGGCGGTGATCCGTGAATGAAACTCCCCCACGGGTGCGAAGGAACCTTTCAAGAGCCGGTCGCCGCCTCGTTCGCGTGCGACGCTTCGAACCGATCGGATCGCCGGGGGCTCGTCGATCGTTGCCAGCCTGCGCGCAGCCTCGGCGTCCTCCCGCGCGAGCGCCTTGAGATAGTCCTCGGCAACGCGCTCGACCGCGTCGAACCGCCGCGGGTTGAGCCGCGGCCACGCGACCATGATGCCGACCGCTCCGATCGTGAGCACGCCGAGAAAGCCCAGGACAAACCAGAACCAGCGGCTGCGCGAGCGATTTCGGCGCCTGCGGCGGGCACGAAAACCGTCGGGCCGTCACTCGGCATCGCTTCCGGGACCGGCTCGCGGAGCCGTCGACTGGGTTCAGTGGGCTTCCGGCTCATGTCAGGGCCGCTCCCGATGGGTCGTTCGCTCGCGGACGGGGCCCTGCGTTTCGAGCGCCGAGGCGACGCGCACCAGGGCCGGAATCACATGCCGCTCGATCAGCTCGTTTGTCCGGCCGGCCGCCTCGGCGCCGTCGGCCAGCACATCCACCAGCTCGGCGGCTACCTTGATCAACCGCCCGGCGACCCAGCCCGCGAATCCGCAGCCGCCCACGGCCATGACCGCCACAATCCCCATCACCTGGCGCTCGCCCCAGGTGAACTGCGCGTCAGAAAGCAGCGAGCGCGATTGATCGAGAAAGATCCCTAATCCCAGCGTCAGAAAGCCGACCTGCACCAGCGGCGCCAGCAACGCCAGCGTCCGCCGGCCGCGCCGCAGCTCTTGATACCGGGATCGATCGGATGGAGCTGGACTCATCAGTGAGACCCGATTTTCGTCCCCGATACGCTCGGTCCGTTCGCGCACGCCGCTGCGCAGTCATTGTAGCCGTTCAAGCAGGTAAAAGCCCCTTCGCTCGCCGCCCGTCTCATCCCTGGCGAAGCCGACCGCGCCGGAACTTGGCTGCGAACGCAAACTGAAAGGCCTGCTGCACCGCCGCTCGCCACGATTCGGCGAGGGCGGGCCGCTGTGTTCGCAGCTCAGTCACGTCGGCGGGTATCTCCAGCAGCAGCCGGGGCGCTTCGAGCGAGTCGCGCAGCTTGAGAGCGGCGCGGAGCGGTCGGCCCCTTGGCGAAGGAGGTCGCGTCGCTGTGATTCGTTTCAATCAAGCGCGGAATGCTGGCGAGCTCGCTGCGGGCAAGCACGAGCGGCGCGGCATCGGAAGTGCGCCATTCCACGATCAGGCGATCGGTGCGCACGCCGGCGTTCAGCGCATCGGTCCGCTCGCCGTACATGTTCTCGATATAACGCCCGGCGGTGGCACCCAGCCGTGTGAGGTTGAAATGCGCATTGCCGGCCTGAAGCGGGTCGAATGCCCAGACGATGAGCTCGATCCCTTCCGCGCGAGCGATCTCGCGCTGACAGACCTTGATCCGATAGCCCAGGCCCCGCGACTGGTACGCGGGCACGACCCCGGTCAACTGGGAGTACAGACAGAGCCGGCCGTCGATCCGCCCGAGGAACGCAAACGACATCGCGACTGCCTCGCCGCTCGGCCGGAACGCACCCAGCACCAGGCCTCCGTGCAGGTTGGCACCCACCATCGTCGCCACCGGAATCAGATAGCCCTCGTCGCTGATCCCCCACGCGAGCCGCTGGGCTTCCTGGCAAGCGCGATAGTCGGCGATCGTCTCGGCGCGGCGGATCGTGATCTCGTCGCGTTCGATCCGGGCCAAGCGTCGATGTGCGTCATGATTCGACCTGCAGGCTCATGAGCAACTGGAACAAGAGCGCGGCCCGCTCCGGAAGCGACGCGATCACGATGTGCTCATCATCGGCGTGCGCTCCTCCGCCCCGCGGACCGAGGCCGTCCAGGGTCGGAATACCGAGGGCCGCGGTGAAGTTGCCGTCGCTGCCGCCTCCGGACGATCCTTCGATGAGCGCCGATGCCGAGGCCGGCGATCACCGCACACCGCCGCGCCTGCTCGAACAGGGAAATCACCTGCGAGGTTCGCTCCAACGGCGGCCTGTTGAACGACCCGCCCAGCCGAAGTCGCACGTCGGGAGTGACCAGGCGTCAAGGCCTGGAGCGCGGCGTCGACCCGGGCCTGCTCCTCCCGCGACGCGACCCGCACGTCGATGTCGGCCGACGCTCGCGCCGGCACGACGTTGGCGGTCGTGCCACCCTGGATGACGCCGACGGTGATCGTCGTGCCTGCGGCCAGGTCTTCTAGATCCTGGAGTCGCAGGACCTGGTGGGCGAGCTCGACGATGGCGCTGCGGCCGTCCTGCGGAGCGACGCCGGCATGAGCCGCCCTGCCCTCGACCTCGAGGTGGAACCGTCCGACGCCCTTTCCGCGACGTCTTGAGCCCGCCGTCGGCCAGCGCCGGCTCGAGCACGAGTGCATACGCCGCATTCCACCGCGAGCTTCTCGATGAGCCCGCGCGACGTCGGGCTGCCGATCTCTTCATCCGAGGTCAACAAGACCCAGACCGGCCGCGGCAGAACGTGCGACGTGGGTCTCGAGCTTTTCCATGACCGTGAGGAACATGACCAGGCTGGCTTTCATATCAAAGATGCCGGGACCGAAGGCCCGACCGCCGTCGTCGACGCGAAACGGCATTCGTTCCAGCGTTCCCATGCGGCCAGACGGTATCGAAGTGGCCCAGCACCAGGGCCGGGACGCTGCGTGGTTGGCCCGGGAAATCGACCGAAGATGTGGTCGCCGCCGTGCGGATTGCGAATGACTTCGACGGATGCGCCGAGGCGGTGCAGCCGGTCCGCCAGCAGAGTGCCGAGCTGGTCGAGCGCCGGCTTGTCGCGGCTGGGCGACTCGAGCCGGACGAGCTCCGCCAGGCTTTCGATCATCGCCGCTTCCGCTCCAGCGAAACAAACTGGCCGTCGACCGAGACTCCATCGCTCCTCCTTCAGGCCGAGACTGAATACTCGCGAAGTGTCCGGGCACGGATTCGCTCCTCGACCGGCTCGACGCCCAGGCCTGGTCCGCCGAAGACCGCGATCGCGCCGTTATGCGCCTGGATCGGGCGGCTCGACGATGTCCTGGGCGTAGTACTTGTCAGAGCCGGAAACGTCGCCGGGGAGCGTGAAGCCCGGCAAGGAGGCGATGGCGACGTTGGCCGCCCGCCCGATCCCGAACTCGTGCATTCCGCCGCACCAGACCGGGACACCGCGCGCTCGGCACAGGTCGTGAACGCGTCTGGCCTCGAGCAAGCCCCCCAGCCGGCTGACCTTGATGTTGATCACCCGGCAGGCGCCCAGGTCCAGCGCCTTGCGCGCGTCCTCCGCGGAATGGATGCTCTCGTCGAGACAGATCGGAGTCGCAGCGCGGCCTGGAGCCGCGCGTGATCGATGATGTCGTCGTGCGCGAGCGGCTGCTCGATCAAGAGCAGATCGAAGTCGTCGAGGGCCCGCAGCGTTGCCAGATCGTCGAGCGTGTACGCCGAGTTGGCGTCGACTTGAAGCGCGATCGCCGGATAGCAGTCGCGAACGCGCTGGCACCACGTCGATATCCCGGCCCGGCGCGATCTTCAGCTTGATGCGCCGGTAGCCTTCTTCCAGGTAGCGCGCGATCAGGTCGAGCAGCCGCTCGATGTCGTCCTCGATTCCCAGGCTCACGCCCGAAACGATCTCGGCCCGTGTGCCCCCCAGCAGCGACCACAATGGCATACCTTCAGTCCGGGCCAGCGCATCCCAGCAGGCCATCTCCAGTCCCGACCGCGCGAATGCGTTTCCCTTGACGAGGCGATAGCAATTCGTCAGGCTCTCGATCGTCGACCATTCCCTGCCGAGAACGGCCGGGGCCAGGAAATCGCGGAGGATGTGCCAGCAGGTCTCTGTCGTTTCCGGACAGTAAAACGGATCGGACGGACTCGCGCACTCGCCCCAACCGGCCACGCCGCCGGCGACGATCCGGACCAGGATGTGATCGAGGTGTTCCTTGCGGCTGGAGCTGGTCTGGAACGGCCGAACCAGGGGCAGTCGAACAATCTTGAGGTCGATCCGATCGATCCGCATGAAGCGATGTCCCCGCAGCCCGTCCTCGTTGCTCCCCATTGACGATGCGTAGCCGGATCGACGCAGCCCAGCAGGCGGCCCTTCGATGTTAACCGAAATAACCGGCGAGCACCGCGTTCATCCGGCGGCCGTACCAGCGGGCTCCGGAGAATCGCGCCGGATACCGAGGACGAGGGTTGATCCGAGTCAAGAGCACGCTTGAGAATGACGCAGCCTATGTTAAACTAATTATTAACGGCAAAGCTTCACCGGTCGTGCTTGCAGGCAATCGATGCTCGCGGGATCCTGCCTCCCGTCCATCCTTCCCCCTCAAGGAGCCGACATCATGACTCGAGCCCCAACCGAGCGCGTCCCGGCGAGAATTCCTTCAGACGACCGGGCTGGCAGCCGCGGGCTCCGCCCTGGCGGGCGTCGCGATCCCCGCGGTCCACGCGGCTGAAAACAACACGATCCAGGTGGCCTTGGTCGGCTGCGGCGGGCGGGGCACCGGCGCGGCCGGCGATGCGCTTTCGACCCGACAAGGGCCGATCAAGCTGGTGGCCATGGCCGACGTCTTCGAGGACCGGCTGCGCTCGAGCTACGAGAGCCTTGGAGAAAGAACACCACGACAAGGTCGACGTGACCGCCGACCACAAGTTCATCGGTTTCGACGCTTACAAGAACGCCATGGACGCCCTCAAGCCGGGCGACGTCGTGATCCTTGCCACGCCGCCGGCGTTTCGCTGGGTGCACTTCACCTACGCGATCCAGAAGGGCATTCACACCTTCATGGAGAAGCCGGTGACGGTCGACGGCCCGACGACCCGCGCAGGATGCTGGCGCTGGGCGAAGAGGCCAAGAAGAAGAACCTGAAAGTGGGCGTCGGCCTGATGTGCCGCCATTGCGACGCGCGGCAGGAGTTGTTCGAACCGGATCAAGGACGGCGCAGATCGGCGAGATCGTGATGCTGCGGGCTTACCGCCAGACCGGGCCGGTCGGCTCGGCACTCGACCGGCCCGAAGCCCGAGGGCATCAGCGAGCTGCTGTATCAGATCCAGCGATTCCACGGGTTCCTCTGGGCCAGCGGCGGCTGCTTCAGCGACTTCTTGATCCACAACATCGACGAATGCTGCTGGATGAAGGACGCCTGGCCGGTCTCGGCCAAGGGGTCGGGGGCACGCTGCTATCGCGGCGACTACATCGACCAGAACTTCGACACCTACTCCGTCGAGTACACCTTCGGCGACGGCACCAAGCTGTTCCTCGAAGGGCGGAACATCGACGGCTGCAACCAGGAGTTCGCCAGCTACGCCCACGGCACCAAAGGCTCGGCGGTGATCTCATCGAATTCGCACAGCCCGGCCCGATGCCGCATCTACAAGGGCCAGAAGTTCGCGCGCAGCGACCTCGTGTGGGCGTTTCCCCAGCCCGAGCCCAATCCGTACCAGGTCGAGTGGGACGACCTGATCCACGCGATCCGCAAGGACAAGCTCTACAACGAGGTCAAGCGCGGCGCCGAGGCGAGCCTCGTCACCTCGATGGGCCGGATGGCCGCCCACACCGGGCAGGTCATCACCTTCGAGCAGATGCTCAACTGCAAGTGCGAGTTCGCGCCGGACGTCGACAAGCTCACCATGACCAGCCCCGCCCCGCTCCAGCTCGATCGAATCGACAAAGCGCTATCCCGCCCCGCAGCCGGGGATCGTCAAGGACCGGGAGTACCTGGTCTGATCGCCTTGCGGTTGGCCGCCTCCCGGATGCGAGCCCGGCGCGGTTCGCGGAAACGCGTCGCGTTCCGGCGGCGACCGAGGGCGAGAGCTGCTCACGCCCGAATCCCATGGCCGCTCGGCGCAATCTCATCGATTCGCTGCCTCGATCCGGTTGACGGCGGAGAATCGAGGCATGAACGCAAGCTCCCAGCCGACGTCCGGAATCCCGTTCGCCATCGTCGTCGCGGATCGTCTCGATGGATCAGTTCCGCGGCTACACGGTCGCGGGGATGTTCGTCGTCAACTTTGTCGGCGGAACCTGGCGGCTTTCCCGGAGGTGTTGAAGCATCACAACGGCCACCCGTATTTCAGCTACGCCGACACGATCATGCCCAGCTTCATGTTCGCGGCCGGCTTCTCCTATCGATTGAGCGCACTGCGGCGGTTTGCCAAGCTCGGGGCGTTTCGGGCCTACGGCCATTTCGTCGTCCGCAGCCTGGCCCTGGTCTTGATCTCGCTGGTGATGTACGCGGCGGAAGACCTGGACGTGAAAAAATGGTCGCAAATGACTCCGGACGGAGTCTGGAAGCTGGTCGGGATGCTCTTGAAGGCCAACCTGTGGGAAGTGCTGGCGATCATCGGCGTCGTGCAGATCCTGATCCTGCCGGTGATCGCCGCGAGCAGCCGCGGTCCGCGACGATCGCCTGGATCGCGCTGCGCAGTCATTCACCTGGTCATCTCGCAGTCGTTCAATTTCTTCTTCGTGTACGGCAAGCCGAACTGGATGGACGACGTCGTGGGGCTTGACCGGCCACGGGCCTGGGACGGCGGCTTCTTCGGCGTTGCTGGGCTGGGCGATTCCCATGCTGCTCGGGAACGCTCGCCTACGACGTGATGGCGAACCGAGGAGTCGCGGCCGGCGGCATGGCGGTTACTGAGCTGGGGCATCGGCCTGATGGCGGCCGGCTATGCCCTCAACTGCCTGGCGACGTTGTACGACACCGACAAGGGAATCGGTGGACTTGATCGGACGACGTGGCCGCCTCGCCGGTGATTCCGCCGTTCGCGAACGCGCAGGGGCCGATCGCTCGAATCGCTCCTGGCCACCTCCGCCGTTCATGCAGCCGCCGCCGACGTCCGGTCCGGCCGCATGATTACTGGATGATGAACAAGAAGGTGGTGAGCCTGCCGTTTACCCTGTTCTCCTCGGGGTTCGCCCTGGCGCTTTATGCCTTGTTCATGCCGCTCTGCGACGTGGGCGGGCTCCAGATCGGTCTGTTCCGCACGCTCGGCCAGAACCCCCTGGCCGCGTACATCATCCATCACATGGTCGAGCGGGGCGGTCCTGTCGGTCGTACCCGAACGACTCGCCGCTCTGGTACGGACTGCGCCGGACTGGTCGTCTTTTTCGCGATCAGCTACCTGTTCGTGCGATATCTTGAGAAGCAAGGTTTCTACTTGAGACTCTGATTCTCCGGCTGGCGATGCACGCGGATGTAATGGTCGGAAAACACGGCATGGAGCGCCCCGCTCTGGAACGTCGGCATGTGACAGCTCACGCAGCCCGTCGCCGGGTTAACCGGGCAGATCGAGCGACGCCGGGCCTGGTCGTCGCGCTGGCGAGGCCGGCGCAGCAACACCGGGTCCGGCGGCCGGCCGCGCGGAATGGCGGCTCAAGCATCGCGAATTGTAGTTAGACTCCGATCGATCGGCATCGTGATGCGGGTCGTGGCAGGTCATGCAGTCAAACGCACCCTGGCTTTCTGTGTAGCATCGGCTCCAGGCCAGCGTCGTTCCCTGAAAGCGGATCCAGTAGGGATCGGTTCGCGGCAACGCCATCTCGTGGTGATGGCTGTGGCATTCGCCGCAGAGACGGAGACGCCCCTCGGCGGTGGATTCGGCCGGACTCACGATTGCCGGGTCGGGGAACTTCGCGGCGACGGCTTTCTCGTGGATCGCGCCGGGGCCGTGGCGGCGCTCGCAGCCGATAGCCCGATCTCTCGCCTCCGGGCCGGAATCGTCGAGCACGGCCCTCGGGTTCGTCGAGTGGCAGAACAAGCACTTGAACAGGCCATCGGCGCCGTCGAGGGATTTCCCCAGCACGTCGTTTCCCTCGCCGGCAACGGCGCTGTGTCCGGTGGTGCGGGCCCAACCCGACTCACGGCCGTCGCTGTAATGCGACACCCTGAGGACGCGCGGATGGCCTGGTTTGTCGTGGCCGACCAGCGAGAAATAGTGGTCGGGCGAGCCGAACGCGTACTCGACCACGGCGCGGAAAACGTCGTTGCCGGCCGTGGTCTGGAAGTGTATCCCGCCTTCCGCGCGGCGGAATTCGTGGATCACAGTGGGATCATCCGGATCAGGGATCGGCCGGTCGGGAAACGGAAGCTCGGTGAGCATTCGGCCTCGCGCGAGCGTCGAGGCGTGGCGGCTGCCCTGGTGGGCGCGGAAGGTCTCGCGATGGCACGCTGCGCATCCCGCCTCACCGACCAGCGGGCTGGGCTCTGCCTCCAGCGGGTGCTCCGCCCGATACGAGCCGGCATCCTCGAGCGCGGCGGTCGCATTCGCCAGGTCTCCTTGTTGCAATGCGGCACGGCTCAGAAGCCACGATGCCTCCCGATCTGGGCCGTCGTCAAGAACGCTGCGGAGCAGCCCGTCCGCCTCCCCCGGCCGAGCGGTCCGCAGTAGGCGCGCGGCGTGTAGCTTGCGATAGCGGAACAGCGCCGAGCGATCGAGGCGCGCGGCCTCGGGTCGCTCCAGAGCTCGTTGCAACACGGTCGCGGCGCCAGCCGGGTCGAATCAGCTCGGCGCGGAGCACGGCCAGGGCAAGCTCGCCGCGGAGCTCCCAGCCTGGATGGCGAGCCAGCCGCTCCGCGAGCTGGGCTGCCTCGGTCAGCCGGTTGCGCGCCATGTCCTGGACGATCAGCCGATCGAGTGTCTCGGCGCGGTCCGGCTGGAGCTGGATGGACTTTTCCCACATGCGCAACGCATCTGCGCTGCGGCCGGCGCGGTCAAGGCCGATTCCCAGCAAGTAGAGATCCTCGGCCTCTAGCGCATCGGATCCCAACCGGGCGAATAGCGCGTTCGCTGGACCATCGCGGCCGAGCCGAGCGGTGGTGCGGGCCAATAGACGCAGCGCTTCGACATCCTGAGGCGCCGCCTTCAAACGCCGGCGAGCGAGATCCGCTGCCTGGCGCCAGTCGCCCTCGGAGTAAGCGACGGCGCCCCGAGCCATCAGGTCGGAGCCCTGCCCCCACGTCTGCCAGGTCATCGCGACGCCCACGCCGGCCAGCACGAGCGCTCCGCACGCGACTGCCACGTACAAACTCACGCGCGGCACGAATATCGGCATGCTTCGACGTCTCCCTCCACGTGCGCACCCACTCCACATACGATTCTTCAGGCGGCATCTGAGAATTGTCAATCCGGCTCACTCGTCCCCGAGTCCCGGCGCAACATCCCCCACGCCTGCGCGGTCAGACGATCCCCGGTCACACATTATTGCGGGCTTGACGGTTTCAACTCGGGCATCGACACTGAAGCACATCGGGCCGGAAAACGAGCTTCTTTGGGCCGGGAGGCCGACGTCCGGATTGATCGTTGGCGGGCGGGTTGATCGAGGGGTCAATGCATGTCGGACGTCTCGCAGCGGAAGCGGCGTCTCCGCGGAATTGCGATCGGGGCGGCGCTGCTCGCCGCGACCGCCTGCGCATTGGGGGCATGGTATGCTTGGTCGACGCGGAGGACCGACCCGCTCGTACGCGCTGACATCGCTTACAACACGGGTCAGTGGGCCGTTGCCGCCGAGCACGCCCGCCGCGCCGTCAACCTTCACCCGGACGATCCGGATGCACTTCGCCTGTTGGCCCGCTCATCGGCCCGACTCGGCCGCGACGACGCGGCGCATGGCCATCTACCGCAACCGGCTCGGATGCCAAGGCGATCCAAGCCGAGGACCAACTGTCTGATCGGGCAGACCTACGAGCTGCGGGGGCAGCCCGACGCGGCGGCGCGGATGTGGAACAAGATGCTGGAAGGCGGGCAGGTTTCGCCCCAGTTGCTCGAGGAGCTGGCGCGCCTTCATCTTCAGGGCCAAGCGCTGGCAGCAGGCGGTCCCGGTCACCGAGAGCCTCAGCCGGCAGCCGGGCTGGGAGGCCCGGGGCTCGATGATGCTCGGGACGGTCCGTGCCATGCTCAACAACATCCCCGAAGCCGCCCAGTCGTTCCGCCGGGCACTCGACCTCGATCCGGCCGAGGCCGACAAATCGCATGATCCAAGCCAGCTCCGCAAGTTGATCGCCCGGACCTTCCTTCGAATGGGCCGTCCCGACGAGGCCAGGACCGCTGCTCCAGCCGATGCTTGACGGCGAGAGCCGACCCGGAGGCAGCGTGGCTTCTCAGCCGAGTCTTTCTTCAGAAAGCCGACAAGTCACGGGCATTGAGCGGCGCTGGAACGGGCGGGGTCTTACCGCGCCCGGCACCCGCTGGAGCCCGAGCCGGCCCCGTACGTGGGCGAGGCACGCTGCGAGAAGTGCCATTCGACCATCTTTCACGACTCGCTCGCCAGCCGGCATACCTACACCTACTACCGCGGATCACAGCTCGACGCGATGCCGCTTCCGGACGAGTCCCCTGCCCGATCCCGACGACCCCGACGTGACGCACGCAATCCGGCGGCGCGACGGAGCACTGCGGGCCGAAACCCGCGTCGGCAGCGAGGTCTTCGATGCGGTGATCGAGTATGCGTTCGGGACCGAGCGATCGCTACGTCACCATGGTCAGCCGCGACTCCAGCGGCGGATACCGGATCGCGCGGATGTCGCATTACGACACGCCCCGTGGGAACAGGCTGGGATCGCTCCGCGCTCGACAAGAGCCATCCGACTCGAGCCCACCCGGCCGAGTTCCAGGGCCAGGAGATCGGAGTGCGGGATGGCCTCGCCAAATGCCTGTATTGCCACGTGACCAACCCGCGCACCGGGCGATGAGTCGATCGGCCCCGAGACCGCCGACCGCGCGATCGGCTGCGAGCGCTGCCACGGGCCGGGCGGACACCATATCGCCGCCCTCCAGGCCGGGTTCCCTGACCAGGCGATCGTCAACCCCGCAGCGCGACTCCCCGGCGGCCGTCACGACCAAGCAATGTAATGACTGCCACATCCTCGACAGGAGATTCCGCGAACGCCGACCCGACCAACCCGGCCTGGGTCCGCTCCCAGGGAGTCGGCTGGACCCTGAGCCGGTGCAATACCGAGAGCGGCGGCGCGTTCGGCTGCGTCACCTGCCACGATCCCCACAAGAGCCGCCCGCGCAACCAGCGACCGCGCAGTACGAGGCCAAATGCCTGACTTGCCACGCTCGCGACAGCTCCCCGCCGGCAATGACAATCGGTTGGCTCCGGCGGCTCCGGCCGGCGCCGGACCGCCATCCCGCACTTGCCCCGTCGAACCGTCAAAGGGATGCATCAAGTGTCACATGCCGCGGGTCCGGATCGACTCACTCCACCTGGATCTGACCGACCATTACATCCGCATCCATCGCCCGCAACGTTGATACGGGCGCACGTTGCCTGCCGAACCCCAGCCCGGCGCTGACAAGGCCGCGGCCGGGCGGTCCGAGCTCGCCGGAGCCGGTGATCGCGAACCACGGCGGATCCCGTCCCTTCACGGAGCAAGTATTCGCGGCCGGCAACAAGTCGGCCATGGCGGTCCACGCGCCCGGACGGCCATCGTACCTCGACGGATTCGACGCTGGTGGCCGTACCGATGCCGAAGTGAAGGCGCGGATCGCTCGACGATTGATAGCTGGCTCCGCCGCATCGCTCGGAAAGCTGGCGGCGCCCGCCGGCTTCGATCACGATACGGGTGCCGACGGCGTCGCGATTCGACTTGGTCCCTTCCAGGGCAAACGCGATAAAGTTGCCGGGATGTTTCGTCTGGTTGTGCAGATAGACAAGCGGCTCATTCTGAACGACGAACGACGGCATCCAGCCGCCCGTCATTGTCGAGGTCGCCGACGGCCAGGCCCCTGCCCGAGATGCAACGGGCCAAACGGCGCGCCTGCCCGATCCGAGACGTCGGTCAAGCGGCCCGCGGGGCTGCCTTGCAAGAAGCTGCAACGGCATCGTCCACGGGAATCCGCGGCCGGGCATCGAGAACATGGCCGTTGGCGGTCAGGACGTCCAGCCAGCCGTCGTTGTCGGCGTCCAGGAACGCGCAGTCCGAAGCCCGAGCAGCGGCGCGGTGGCGGCCGGCCATGCCGATCGCGGCGGTATGGTCGGCGAAGAAGCCTCCGCCCAGGTTGCGATAGAACGTCGTCGACTCGCCGAAGTAATTGGTCACGGCCAGGTCGGGTAGGCCAGGTCGCCGTCCAGGTCGCCGCAGGCAATGCCCATGCCCGCCTTGTAGCCGCCGTCGGAGCTCGCGGCCGCGCCCGCGACCTGGCCGGATTCCTCGAATCGGAAGCCGCCCCGGTTGCGAAACAGGTAATTGGCAGTCATGTCATTGGCGACATACAGGTCGATCCGGTCGTCGTCATCGAGATGCGGCGGCGACGACCCCAGGCCGCGTCCGTCGGGGTCGACGAAGCCGGACCGGCCGTCACATCAATGAAGCGGCCGCCGTCGTTCCGGAACACGTGATCGGCAAGCGCGGGAAAGTCGAGCGGGTTGCATTCGTGCTTGCTCGGCGACTCGGGATGCACGCACCGGCTGGGGTTTGACGGGTCGTAAGCGAGATAGTGGCAGACGTAGAGGTCGAGGTCGCCGTCGCCGTCGAGGTCGGCGAACGCGGCAGAGGTCGGCCAATCCCGGTCGCCGCCCAAGCCCGGCGCGAGTGGTGGCGTCCTCGAAGCGGCCGTCTCCCTGTTGCGATAGAGCGCATAGGACCGCCAGCGGGTGACAAAGAGGTCGGGCCGGCCGTCGTTGTCGTAGTCGCCGACAGCTACGCCATGGCCGTAGCCGCCGGGAAACGCGGCGATCCCGGTGCTCTGCGTGACATCTTCAAACGTGCCGTCGCCGCGATTGCGGAACAGGCGGTCGCCGTCATTCCGGGCAGCGGCCGGCGGGAACGGCCCCCCTGGACGACATAGACGTCGAGCCAGCCGTCGCCGTCAAAATCGAGCAGGCCGACGCCGCCGCACATCGCTTCCGGCGGCGGTGGATTGCGGCGTATATGGCCGTTGTCGTGCACGAAACGCAGGCCGGCCGAAGCGGCGGCGTCCGTGAATTCGGGAGGCGAGCCGATGCGACCGGCGGATTCAGGGCCGGCGGCATCAGTGCGAATGTCAAGCAGATCGGCCAGAGCACCGACCAGCATCTGGGGCCGGCGAGCGGCACCGCCAGAGCCGTCTTCCGCTCTCTGCAACGGCTCGCCGGCGCGCGGCCTTGCTCGATCAGCGACCATCCCCGCGCCTCGATGGGTCGGCCCAGTGTCTCGGCCAGGACTGCCAACCGCTGGCAATGAAGGGCGCGATCGTCGCGGCCCAAAAGCGACTTGTATTCCTGCCGCAGCCGGTTGAGCTCTTCCTTTCGCTTGTGGAATTCCTCCGCCTCGGTTTTGCGGCCGGCGAGCATCGCAAGCTCAGCGAGCCGATCCCAGGCGCTGATGTTGCCGGGCTCGTCGGCTACGAGCGCGATGAGACTCTCGCGTTCGAGGTTTGCATTGCCCTGGCGGGCCGCGATCCAGGCCGCAGCTCCCCCACCTCCGCCGTCGTGAACCCGCCAAGCGGGAGACGACCGGCCGCCGCCGGACGATTTCAACGTCTCCCGTGGAGCGCGCGAGCTTCAACTGCGCGCCGCCAAACCGCCACGTCGCCGGGCCGGCGTCGTGTGCACAGGACAAGCCAGCGGCGAGCCTCGTCGAACTGGCCGCACCACACCGCGAGATTCGCCTTGCCCAGCCAGACCCGATCGTCGTCCGGATCACCGGAATCGAGCGCCGTCCGCACGTAATCGACCGGAAACGCGCCATGATCCACCAGGTAAAGCCGGCGCAGCACGCCAGAGGGGTTGTCAGACCCGGTCCAGGTCTCGAGGATGAGGTCGCGGAGCTCGTCTTTTCTCCCTTGGATGCGGTAAAGGAGCTCGAGCGCTTCCCGGGCTTGTCGACCTTCCGGACGCGAGTCGCGAGGGAGCGACAGAAGAAGACTTTCGACGGGTGTGAAGCGGCCCGCATTCATCAGAAGACGGGCGCGACCCAGGCTGGCCTGCTGCAAGAACGTCGATGCTGGTTTGATGCGCGACCATGCGGCCTGCGCAGCATCGGCGTGGCCCAAACCTTCCTCGCACCGACCGAGCTGATAGGCGACCTCGCCCGATGTCGGGCGACGATTCTCCAGCTCGAGTAGCATCTGGCGAGCCAGGTGAAGGCGCCCGCCGGTGATCTCGCGCTTGGCTCGCTCCAGCTCATCGCGATCGCGGCGCTCGTCACGCCAGCGCCTGCGCCCCACCAGCCACCGGCGAGCAAGCCGATCACGAGTGCGAAAAGGAGCGACCCCTTACGCATTCACGCCCTCCTCGGAGCCTGCCGGCCAAGACAGCTCGACAGACGCCGGCTCGTCGGCCTCCGATGGGCAAGGTCGTCGCGTGGTCAGCTCAAAAGAGCCCGAGAAGAAAGCAAACACGCCGAGGGGCAAAGTTCCCCTCGGCGTTTCGCGTCAATTCCAGCGATTGGCCAGTCTCGATCCCAAGCTCAGTATTGATCGCTGCTGATCACTTCGCCGCCGTTGATCGTGCAAAGGGCTTGATAGACGCCCGGTGTCGTGCCGAGCGGGATCGTGCATTTCGCCCCGCCGGCCGTGACGCGCTTGATTCCCAGCGAGTTCCACGAGCTGATCGAGTTCTTGATGAAATGCACTGAACCATCCGCGAATGCGGCATTGATCCCGCCGGGGTGGTAGCTGTTGGCGGACATCGATGGGATGTCGCTGGAATCGCAACCGTCGGGGCTGGTATAGCCGTTTCCGGTCGTGTAGTACGTCGGCGGGATTGGAAGGTTCGGCGGGTAGAATCCCGACATGGTCGCGTCGCCGTAATCCCCGTCGGCCCACCAGTTGCAACATTCCCAGTCACAACTGCCGGTCGCCTGGCAGCCAAACTGACTCAGCTTGCCGTGCGCAGCTCCGCAAACGAGATTGTGTTGCTCGTGCCGTCGGTAATTTGCGCGAGCGCACCGGCGAGCGGGTAGCCCCGCTTGTACCCGCACCGACCGATAGGGGCACCCCGACGTCAGGGTACATGCCGTTTTCGAGCCCCAGCTCTGCGGCGACCGGGAACCGCCCGTCGTTAGGATTGTAGGTCCCGATCATACCTCCGTAGTTGCTGAAGGTGATGCCCACCGGCGTGCAGTCCCACCCGGCGCACTGCTCAAAAAACCTCAGCCCGTTGATCGTGCCGTCACTGGGGCACCACAGCATCGTCAGCCCGACTTGCTCGGCCGTGCTGTTGATCGCCGAGTAGGGGGTGTGGTTGAAGTTGATCGAGTTGTAAACGGCCGTCTGCTCGGCGAAATTCAGCAGGCGGGCCCAGTGCGACCAGCCGTCGCAGTCGGTTGCAACGCTGCCGTCGCCGTTCAAGCAGTTCATGTGGGCCCTTCCTTGGGGGAAGGTGCCAATGGCGCCCTCGTAGTTGGCGGCTGCCAGCGCGACTTGTTTCAAGTTGTTGCTGCACTGGATGCGGCGAGCAGCCTCTCGTGCCGACTGAACCGCGGGAAGCAATAGCGCGATTAATACAGCGATGATGGCAATCACTACAAGCAGCTCGATCAGAGTGAAGCCGCGTGGTGCGAAGCGAGATTCCTTTTGCATTTCGCAAACCTCCAGAAAGCGAACATGAGGCGAACGCCCCAGGGAGTCATACCGGTGAGGGAATCTCACCAGCGACGGCGGACATGGCAGGACAGAAGAATACGACGAACGTTCTCTCCGCAAGATCGGACACCGGGCTCAGGTCGACCTTCCCCGATGCACGGACATGAGCATGAAATCGTCCGAACCGAACTCGTCCCGAAAGCCAGCGACGAAAGAGCAGGAACGCGCAGCAGTCACTGAGACGCGGCTTTGTCCGCCGCGTCACGCAACAGCTTGACCTTTTCTTTGCGCGTGATGTGGACCTTTCGCTTCGCCTTGCCTTCGCCCTCGTAGCGGTAAAGGTCCTCTGGCTTGAGAAGCTTCGCAGCCCCTTCAACCCCGCGCTTCGATTCGTTGTCACCGGAGCACCCGAACGCGATCACGCCCATGACGAGCAACACCAGCGAAATCGCGCCACCGGTATGGACCGATTCCGTTGACGAACCTCGAATTCACGTTGCAACTCCCCGTCGAGAAGGGCCAGAGTTCGAGAGAGCTGATATCGGACGGGGTACGCGCAGTCTTGCGGCCCACCACGTGACACCACCGCGTCGATCCGGCGGTGCAATGTTTGCACTCGCGAACGGACCTGACCGGGACACACGCTTGAGCCACGCTACGTCACTGTAGGCCACGCAGGACCCATCGGCGATGGAGGAAATGATACTAAATAGCTCGTTTGAGCAACAAGGGTGTTCCGAAATCTTTGCGTGGATTGCGATAGTATTCGACAGCCCGCCTCGAACCCACACGATAGGCGGCCCCTGCACTTACGGTTTTCCGTCAGGCTGAGAATGGACCAGCGCTTTCATTTTCTCAAGTCCGGTCCTGGCGACGGATAAGGGGTCCTGGCTCCAGTAACTTCCGATTGAACAGCTCGAGCGAGAGCGTCACGCGGAATCCGTTCCCAGCAAGGTCGCGAAGCAGTTGATCGAGCGGCGCGACGCCGTCGCCGGGATACACTCGGTCGGCGTCGGTCGCCTGCTGGCGCGGCGGGTCGGCCGGGTAGTCGTTGAAATGGAAAACATGGATCGAACGGCTCCCAGAAGCTTGATCCCCTGGAAATCGGAACCGCCTCGATAGAGATGGTAGACATCCGGCGAGGATGCATGCCTTGGGGTGCTGGGCCTCGATCGCCACCAGCGCTGCCTCGCCCAGACGACTCAACGTCTTCGAGCGCCCCAGACCTCGACCTGAGGAACGACTCCGATCTGATCGCCCATCTCGAGCAGCTCGCGGTAGCGATCGGCGATCTTGAGCAGGTCGGTCATCGGCCGGTCGGTGGCGCCGACCGGCGGCGCGGCCAGGCGCTTGCCGCCGACTCCGCGGACCAGCTCCATGCTCCGCCGGGCGGCTTCCAGACCCATTGCGCCTTCGCTCCGGGTCGTCGACGATCCACTCGAAGAAGCCGATCGCGCTCTCGACGGAGATCGATGCGTCGCGAAACCGCTTACCCAGGTCTTCGAGAGACCCCCCGAGGCCGCATACCGCTCGAGCTCGTCGATCCACGGCTCCATCGCCTGATAGCCGGCTTTGTCGCGCGATCGCGATCTCCTCGACGATCGCAAGCTTCTGCCCGCGAATCGTGCTGGTGTTGAGCCCGAAGAGAAAGCTTCCGCCCCGGACGCGACTGCCGGCTCGCGACCGCGGCCTGCCGCGAAATCGCTGGGTCGGTCGTCGCGACAGGCGCCTCGGCTGCGCACGCCAAGCGCGGCAATCCGGTTGCGACGACCGCAGACCCGCCCAGGAAGCAGATCACGCCGCTTGAGCTCGTACCTCATGGCAACCTCCTCGTCGAAACAGACGGATCAACCTGAACAACAGACAAGAAATGCTCGCGCCCGGCGTGACTGAAAACAAGAGCGCACGGCCGTCCGACAGAATGGAACGACGATCCAGGAAATACTACCTGCTAGCGAACGCCAGTTTCATAAGCTCAAGTCATTGCACATCGCTCGCGTGGCTTCGGAATGGCTCTCTTGCATCCGCGCCGGATCAAGGCCGTGATCGCGTCGGTGTCGAGCCCGGCCAGCTCATGGGGGTGGATCGGCCGGCCGTAGTGGATCCGGACGGGATGGAGGACCGGGACCATGCGCGAGCGTGGCCAGACCTCGAACATGCCGGCCACGCCGGCGGGCACGACCGGACACGCCGACCCGTTGCGCCAGTGCGGCGATCCCCGGCTTGAGTGGACCGAGCTGGCCGTCGGGGCTGCGGGTTCCTTCGGGAAAGAGGGCCACGATGCCGCCGGCGCGAAGCCGGCGCAGCGTTTCCTTCATGCCCGAGGCTCCCAATCCCCTCGCGCTGGATCGGAAACCCCCCGACCGATCGGATGAAGGCACCCAGCACCGGCACGAACAGGGTCGATCGCGCGACGTAATTGAGCGGTCGGCGCAGCGGAATTCCCAGAAAGAAGACGTCCAGGAAACTGACATGGTTGCAGACGAGTAGACGTTCCGCCCGACTCCGGCACGTTCGCCTGGCCGGTCGCCCGCCAGCGCCACAGCACTTCGGCCAGGGTCGCGCACAGAGACTGGACAAACCGGTACCAGCACAGCGACGCCAGCGAGCGATCGCGGGATTGGGCACGAGCGGGATCGGAGTCTGGTTTCGTGCACTTTCCGCGAGGTATTGCAGGCTGCGATCCCGGCGCGACGGAGTTGTCGCTCGGCGCACCCGTGGCCGCAACCAACGGTCCGCTTTGCGAGCTCACGGGCGGCGCGGCCGCGTCGCTTTGCGGTTTCGCAGCATCTCGATCGGCGCCGCCCTCAACACGCGGGAGCGGCGATGAAGCGGCCGCCGCGGAGTCCGGTGCGTTGTTCACGGGAGCGGGCCTTTCGAGCTTCCGGCGACGGCGGGAGGCCGAACCAAGTGGTCTTCGAGATCGCGGGCGAGGCGGTCGACAACCTCGTCCGCGCTCAGACCGGTGGAATCGACGATCATGGCGTCGGCTGCGGGCTTCATCGGCGCAATCGCGCGGGCGGCATCGCGGGCGTCTCGCCCGCGCTGGTCAGCGAGCACCGACTCGAAGCTGGCATTCTCGCCCCGGGCCAGTAGTCGGCCAGCCGTCGCCGGGCTCGTTCCTCGTCACTGGCGGTCAGGTAGTATTTGCGAAACGCGGTCGGGAAAACCAGCGTCCCCTGGTCGCGGCCTTCGGTGACCACGTCGTGTTGCTCGGCAAACGCGCGCTGCCAGACCATCAGCCGGCGGCGGACGCTCGGGCTGTCGGCGATGAACTTCGAGGCCTGCGTCACGTCCACACTCCGGATCGACTCCGTGACGTCCTCCTCACCCAGCAACACGCGGCCCGGTGGCAGGGTGACCACCAGTTTTTCGACCAGGTCGCCCAGTGCTGCTTCGCTGTCCAGGTCGATCCCAGCGCGGATCGCCGCCCAGGGTGACGGCGCGATACATCGCGCCGGTGTCGAGGAACCGCCAGCCCAGCCGGTCGGCCAACCGCCGCGCGACCGTGCTCTTGCCGGCCCCGGCCGGTCCGTCGATCGTGACGACGCGGTGCATCGTTATTCAACGGTCTCTGCTCGAAACGGTAATCCAGCGAACCGAAGCTAACGGTCGTCTCCCGCGACTTGCAATTTGAAGCGTCGCCCCAAGCGGCTGGCGGCCGGCGAACCCCGCGTCGAGATCGTGCCAGTACGACACCTCCGGCTCGCCCAGCCGCCAGCAGAGGAACACCTCGCGGCCATCCATGATGCTGTAAAAGTCGCAGAGACCATCCGGGCCCTTGAACTCGACACCCGAGCCGCTTCAATTCCTCGATGTAGGCCATCAGCTTGGCTTCCTCGGCGTCGAGCTCGGCCTGGCTCTGCGCCAGTTCTTCCGCGTAGAGATCGTTCGAGGGCCGCCGCCGTTCTCTCGTCACGCATCGAGAGCCGTTGCTGCAAGTCCTCCACGACGCGGTACTGGCGAACAATGTCGCCGACGATCATCCTGACCAGCGGCAGCGCCTTGTTCGCCTCCTCGACAGTGAAGTACTTGCGTTTCTTCCCGACGATCGGCTTGGCTGGGGCCATGTCTTTTACCCTGAAAAAATCGATAAGAGCGATGAGTCCGATCATGATCCGTCGATCACGACGAACAACCCCCTCCTGCCGGCAGATCGCGGACAGCCGGTGGAAACGGCCGTCGACCCCAGTAACCGGATTGTCGTCGCACCCGAAGATCCTCTGCACTCGGAATCAGAAGCGGCGGAATCGTTCCGCAGGAGAGTGGCGATGGCGATGATCCAAGCACCCATCCCTGTTCGCTCAATCTTCATTATAGGACGACACCTACCCCCCGCAAGGGCTGGGCTGACGGCTCGTGCCGATCGAATGTGCCATCGATCAGCGTCGGCGACCGCGAAACTGCTCGATCCGGCGGACCATTGTGGCCAACGAGCCGGTATTCCAGACGTCGGCCTTGGTCAACCAGCCGCGGCGGGCCACGGAGACCCCATATTCTAGATCGTCCAAACCGCCGACGGAATGTGCGTCGGGATTGATCACGATCGTCACTCCTTTCTGGCGTGGCGCGGCGGCAATGGGTCGCGTCGAGGTCCAGCCGATGGGGATTGGCGTTGATTTCGATCATCGTGCCGGCCGCGGCGGCCGCGTCGATGACCGCGTCGAGGTCGACGGCGTAGCCGTCGCGAGCCAGCAAGAGCCGGCCCGTGGGATGGCCGAGCATCGTGACTCTCGGGTTGGACGCCGCCCGGACCAGCCGGCGCGTCATCTCGTCGCGCGGCAGGCTGAAAATCGAATGGACGCTCGCGACCACGTAGTCGAAACCGTCGAGCAGCTCGTCGGGATAATCGAGCGAGCCGTCGGCCAGGATGTCGCACTCGGTCCCCTTGAAGAGTCGGAACTTGCCGCCGAACGTCTGGTTGAGCGCGTCGATCTCGGCCCATTGCTCGCGGACCCGCTCGATGGACAGCCCGCCGGCATAGCGCGGCCGAACGGGAATGATCGGCGATCCCCAGGTAATCGCATGCCCCGCGACCGGGCGGCCTCGGCCATCTCGGCGAGCGTGGCCGACCCGTCGCTCCAGTCGGTGTGGCAATGAAACGTGCCGGTCAGGTCGCCCAGCTCGATCAGATCGGGAAGCCGCCCGGCCTGCGGCGGCCTCGATCTCGCCGCTGATCCTCGCGCAGCTCGGGCGGGATCTCGGCAAGCCCCAGCGCCGCGAAGAGCTCGGCCTCGGTCTGGCAGGCGATCGGACCTTCGGCCCCGGTCAGGGCATATTCGTTCAAGCGTGAGTCCACGCGCCAGTGCGCGCTTGCGCATCGCGATGTTGTGGGCCTTCGAGCCGGTAAAGTAATGGAGCGCGAACGGATACTGCGTGTCGTCGACACCCCGCAGATCGCATTGCACGCCATCGGCCAGCCGAACGCTCGCCTTGGTCGGTCCGTGCGCCAGCACCGTGGCGACCTGGGGCAGCTTCACGAACGCGTCGAGCACCGCCGGCGGCGTGCTTCGAGCTGAACAGGATGTCGAGATCGCCGATCGTCTCGGCCCGGCGGCGCAGGCTGCCGCAGACCTCGGCGCGAATCACCTGCGGGATGGGCGCGCACCGCCGCGAGGATCGGCGCGACCAGCCGCAGGGCGCGTGCTCTGGAGGATCCGCTCGCCGGCCTTCTCGACAAACGCGATCCCCTCGAGGATCTTGGCCTCGGTCTTGGCGCCGAAGCCCTTGAGCTTGGCGATCTGGCCCGCCTCGGCCGCCGTGCGCAGGTCGGCCAGGCTCTCGATCTTGAGCGTCTCGTGCAGCGCCTTGATCTTCTTGGGGCCCAGACCGGGGATGCGCAACAGGGCGACCAGGCCCGGCGGCGTGCTCCGCCGCAGCTCGTCGTAAGACGGCAAGTGGCCCGGTCGTGGCGAGCTGCACGATCTTGGCGTGCATCGTCTCGCCGATGCCGGGCACTTCCTTCAGACTGCCGTCGGCGATCATCTCCGGCAGATCGCCGGGCAGAGTTCAGCAGAGCCTGGGCCGCCGTGTGATAGGCCCGGCAGCGGAACGGGTTTTCACCCCGAGCTCGAGCAGCGTCCCCATCTCGTCGATGATCTGGGCGATCCGTGCGGTTTCCATCGCGGTTACCTTGTTCGCTGTCTGACGATTCCGCAGCTACCGGAGTCATCACTCACTTTCGACCGCTCTCCGCGAGGACGCATTCCCAGCAACGATTGCGGGCTTTCAAAGAGGATCGCACGGGCGAATTCCAGGCGCCGTCGTGGGGTCGAATTGCCCGAGCTCGATCCGCTCGGCCAGGACCCGCGCCAGGATCTTGCGCACCAGGACCGCCTTGGCAAACGACCATTCGACGCAGTAGGCGTCGGAAAAGAACCCGACCTGCTTGTTGGCCGGCACCATCTCGAGCCGCTCGCGCATGACCTGGGCGATCGTGTCGGGAAAGAAGTTGTGCCACCAGTAGCCGGCCAGGCTGAGATTCGGCAACTCCCGCACCAGGGTGCACATCGACTGGTTGGCATGCCGGCTGGCCAGGAAACACTGGAACCGAAGCCTGGGATGCCGGCCGATCAGCTCGGCGACCTGGCCGATCGTTCGCTGCGACAGCCGGCTGGCCGTCTCGAACGGCAAGGGCTCGGCGCCGAAGCTGAACTGAAACACGATCTGATCGGCGTGGGCCTCCAGTGCCGTCAAGAACGCCTCGTTGACGTACGACGCATAGCAATCCCGCTCGGCCGGCCCGGCCTGGTCGCGGCGAGCCAGCGCGGCCGCCATCTCGTCGTCCGAAACACGGGCGATAGTCGATGTCGGTCGAGAGATGGGTCGCCGTCGACGAGGATCTGGCCGTAAGGGATGCTCGTCGACATAATGGGCGATCGCGGCGTGGACGTCGTCGAGCGTTCGGATCTGCCGCTCGGTCGCCGGCCGCGCCCCGCCGCCGATCGGCGCGGGGCTCTCGGGCGTCTTGCCCCAGCAACGCTCCAGCTCGTAGAGCGCCGTGTCGAATTCGCCCCACTGACAGCGCGTGAAGAAGCCCCACTCGAGGGCGATACTGGAGCCGGTCGTCATCCTCGCCGTCGCCGCGCCGCGCCAGCTCGGTCCCGATGCGCTGGATCCGCGCCCGGTCGAGCACCTCGCGCGGCCAGGACCGGTCGTCGGCCCGCTCGCGAATCAGGCCGTCGAGCTTCCTCCAGTTGCCGTTCGTCGATCGGCTCGGTCCAGCCGTAGAGCTCGCGGAGGATGATCCGGACGCCCCAGAACGAGCTGGTGTTCTGGATGTGCTGCAGGTACGGAAGCGCCTCCTTGATCCGCGCGTGGGCCTCGGCTTCGCTCGGCCAGCCGGGAAACTGGGTCAAGCGCGCACCGGAGGGACAGCCCGCGGCGTAGAGGTCGCTGACGACCATGTGGTAGAGCAGGATGTCGTGCAGACCCCGCGCAGCCAGCTTGCCGCCGACCAGGTGCGTGTGGATGTCGAGGATCGGCACGTCCGCCAGTGCGGCTTCCAGTTCCGTTGATCATCGCATCCGTCACCGCCGACTCGCGGCATAATTCCCAATCGTGTCACAGGCCATGCCAGCCACTGCCGCATCGCCGCCGGATCTTCGCCGAACATCAGCGAGCCCGGCACGATCCAGTCGGCGCCGGCCTCGTGGATCTGCGGCACCGTGTTGCGGCGGATGCCGCCGTCGACCTGGATCTCGACTCGGGCCGAATGCTTGCTCGATCGCCGCGCGGGCCTCGCGGATCTTGTCGAAGATCGAGGGGTCCATCGAGGTCCCCTTGGTTCCCATCGGCGTCCCCACGATCGTGACCTGGTCGATCGTAGTCCAGTAGGGTCGAGCAGGCTGACCGGCTCGGTCACCAGCAGCGAGATCCCCACGAACTTGCCCAGGTCCTTGACCTGCTTGATCGCCGCGGCCGGGATCGGTCAGCGAGTCGAAGCAGAAGATGACCCCGTCGGCTCCGGCCTCGACAAACGGCTCGACCCAGGCCGACGGGTCGGTCGTCATCAAGTGGACCTCGAACGGCTTGCTCGTGTGCTTCCGAAGGGCCTTCACCAGGTCGGGAAAGAAGAGCATGCTGGGGACGTAATGCCCGTCGGCGACATCGAGGTGGAACCGCTCGCTATACGGCTCGACGCGCTTGATCTCGGCGGCCAGGTTGGCCAGGTCGGCCGACCAGAGCGAGTCGGAACATTTCAACATCGGGTTACCTCGGATCTTGAGAAATCGGCGCGTCAAGAAGTCGTCGAGCGCCTTCTGGACGTCGGCGGCATGCCGCTCGAGGCTGACCGACTTCGGCGTGACCTCGCGCAGCTCGGCGCCGGGGATGAGCTCGGACAGGGTCTCGGCGAGCGTCCAGGGATGGATCGGGTCCTGGCGATTGCCCAGGATCAGGGTCGGCACGCCGATCTTGCGATAGTCGGCTCGATCGGCACAGGGCGTATCAGCCGGCAAGCCGCTCCAGCCGCGCGACGCACTCCTCGGCTCGCGGCTGCTCGAACTGGCCGATCGAGCGACCGGGCACAATCCGGCGACTCGCGGTCCATCGCCTGGAAATGCCGGCGATCGCTCGAAAATCGTTCGAGCCCCTCCTGGGGCCCAGCTCGCGGATCAGTCGGGCGATCGTCGCATAGAGATCGACGTTCTCCGGCAGCGGCCGATCGATCCACGCCGGCCGCGACAGCACCAGCCCGAGCACGCGATCGGGAAACCGAAGCGCCACATTGACGGCGACCGCCGCACCCAGCGAGATCCCGCCGACGATCGCCCGGTCGATCTCCAGATGATCGAGCAGCGCGATCAGGTCGTCGGCCAGAGCGCGATCGTCAGCTTGTCGACATCGCCCAGCGGACGGGTCTCGCCGTGGCCTCGCATGTCGAATGCGATCAGCCGGACGCCCGGCGGCCGGTCGATAGAGGCCGAACGGCTGGTTGAGGTCGCCGCCCAGGCCGTGCTGGAAGACGAACGGCAGGCCGTGGCCTTCGTCGCGGAAGTGAAACTCGAGCCCGTCGCGGTCGAAGAATGGCATCGATTCAGCGATCTCCGCGACGAGTCTTGAATCATCAGTCCGCAGGAGCATCGAGCACTCCGATCAACCTCAGCCTCTTCTCAATCCGTGCATGACGACCGCCCCGGTATACTCGATCGTCTTCGAGCACAGCTGAAGTATTGGCGATAAAAGGCCAACTTACGAGATCCTCATGCAGACGCTCGAGATTCGATCCTGCTCCGTCAGAGAAGTCACATGCCTCGGGCAGACTCGCTAACTGATGCAGCCGAGTCGACCAAGGCGTCGAATCTTGCCGACACATGCGCAGACGACTCAATCCAGCGAGCTCGTCCTGGTGACGGACTCGTCGGCGACTCGAATCGTAGGTGGGATCCTTGGCATGAGCGAGCACGATGTCCGGTCCGAGCCAATCGAACGCTTCGTTCAAGAATCTCATCTGTTGCGGCGCAACTCACCGGGACGAATCAGGTTCGCCGGGTCGATCACGACCTTGAGCCACGGTGAGTCGATCTCGTCGAGCAGCCTGCGTGCTTTGCAGACCGAGTTGACGACGTTGTTGATCTCGGGCTCGAAGGCCAGCGTCACTTCGTGACGATCGGCGATCTTGACCGCCTCGCTCATCGACTTGGACCAGGCTCTCCCACGTGCTTCGACGCACGTTTTCGCGGATGCCATCGCCACATGTCCTCCGGGTCGAGGTGCCGGTGCAGAGCGTGATGATCCGCGTGTCGAGCCAGCGGCACGCCGCGGCGAGGACCTCGAGCGTCGCAGGTTGTCCTGAAGTCGAGTCGCGTCGGGATCGCACAGGTTGAACGTGCCGGAGATCGCGGCCATCGTCAGGCCGCGCTCGCTGGATCGACCTGGGCGATCCAGACGCACAAGTCTTCGTCGAGCCGATCGGGCAACGTCGGCAGCCCGACGCACGACATGTTGAACTGAACGTGCGTCAGACCGTGGCCGACGACCGCGTCGAGCGTCTCCTCGAGCGTCGGGCGCGGAAACGTCTTGGCGAAGATCCCCAGGTGCATCAGACACCTCCGCTCACGTCGTCGAGCCGGACAAACTCCGCCGTCTCCACCGACCGCGCGATCGCGACCATCGCCTGCACGGCGGCCAGGCCGTCGTCGAGGCTCGCGCCCGCCTGGGGCACGCCATCGAGGATCGTGGCCGCGAAGCCCTCGATCTGCCGCTTGTAGGTGTGTGCATCCTCGCCCAGGACGCGATGGAACTGCCGGTCGCTTGGTCGAGAAGCACTCGACGTCGCTCGACTTGTGGAACCAGGGGAGATGCACCCGCCCCGTCACGCTGCCGTGCTCGCCGTAGACCTGGAATCCCTCCTGAAAATCGCCGCGCACCGGGATCTGGAGGTCGAGGTGCCCCAGCGAGCCGTCGGCGAAGTCGACCGCGATGAACCAGCAATACGCCCCGAACCGTTCGAGCAGCCGGGCGTGCAGACCCGACGATCGGCCCGCCCAGGAACCGGGCCGTGTCGACCAGGTGGCTGCCGTGGGTCAGAAGGTAGTAACGCCGGCGATCGGCCTTGGGATCGCCCTCGGGCTGAGCGACTTGCGAGCTCGTAGATCGGGATCGGCTGGAGGTTGTCGGTCATCGTGTACCGATAGACCGAGTCGTAATACCAGGACTTGAGCGCGATCCGCTGGCCCATCTCCTCGGCGATGAACTGGCGGGCGAAGGCGATGCCCGGGATCGAACCGGCGGTTGTTGCCGACCTGGACGACCAGCTTGGCCGCCGCCGCTCGATCGCGGAGCTCGCGGCACGACTCGACCGTCGTGCCCAGCGGTTTCTCGACCAGGACGTGCTTGCCGGCCTCGATCGCTTTCAGCGCGGCCGGCACGTGGAACTGGTCGGCGATGGCGATGATGACCGCCTCGACCTGCGGGTCGGCCAGCATCGCGTCGTAATCGCGCATAGGCGACCTTGGGCTGATGGACGTGCGGCCATGCGCTCGCGCAGGTCGTCGGCCAGGTCGCAGATGGCATAAAGCTCGGCGTTCCTGGCCTTGCGGCAGGCGTCCAGGTGCGCGAACTGGGCGATCGGGCCGCAGCCGAGCACGCCGATCCGCAGGCAGCGCTCGTCCTTGGCGATCATGCGATTTTCCCCGGATAGCGCTGCCGCAGCGCCTCGGAAAGCGCGGTCAGGTTCTTCCGCTCGGCCAGGGCCGCCAGGGCCGCCAGATGCTCGTCCATCGGGGTATCCTTGAGCTCGCCCGAGCGATGGACCTCGATCGCCTGGAGCATCGCCTCCAGGCCGATGCGCGGGTCGGGCTTGCCGCTCTTGTCCTTGATCGTGTTGATCGCCGAGCCGGCGAGGAACAAGCACGTTCTGGGCGATCCCCTTCGATTCGAGGTCCTGGAGGTTGAGGATCAGGTTCCCCTGATCGAGCGCGCCGGCGCGGGTGATCATCGTGGGATTGATGCCGGCGATCGGCCGCGTGAGTGCCTCTTCCGAGGCGCGCCACTCGGCGCCGTAGGGGCGGATGTACGGCGAGCCGGGCCGCACCGGGGCGGTCTGGCGGAAATCGATGCCGTCGAGCCGGGCCAGGAAGTCGATGCACCTCGCGCCAGATGCCGCGGGTCTTGACGCCGATGCCGGCATTATGGCCGTAGATGGCCGGCGGATTGCGGCAGGTGCCTGGTCGCCTCGCGGACCATCCGGACCGTCCCGCCCGGCATAGGTCTCGCTGAACATCACGCCCGAGGCACCCGCCTCGATCACGGCGTGGACGAGCTCCACGATCTGGCTCGGGGCCGGCGGTGACGTGCGGCGAATAGACCAGGCCCAGCCCGCCGCGCTGGTCGCGGACCCGCTCGATCGCCGCGATCGCCCGCCTGGTCCGCTCGGCGACCGGCGAATAGTCGAGGTCGGGATAAAGGTCCTCGTCTTCCTTGATGAACATCAGGAGCGGGCTGCCGGCCACCTCCTCGACCAGCCGCTCGACGTCGTCGGGCGTGATCCCGGCCGTCGGCTTGAGGATCGTGCCGAACGCCGGCTGATCGAGCGCGAAGCCCGTCTTCTTGCGGATGCCGATCGGGCCATAAGCCGGGCCGGGGAATGTCGCGAGCACGTCGTCGGGGATCTGGATCGAGATCAAGCGGGCGTCCTGGTTCTCGTACATGTCGAAGATGACCGCGCCGGCGAGCGTGTGCAGCAGGTCGCACGAGGTGACGTGCCCGTCGGGGTGCCGCATCATCTTGAGCGGGAAGGCGACGTGCAGCAGGCCGATCCGGCCGGACGCGTCGAACGCATCGACGCCGGCCTGCCGCGCCGAGCATTGCTCGAGCAGCGAGCCCTTGGGCGGGTTCTTGATCCCGCTGGTGGCGTGATAGCTGATCTCCTCGACGGCATGGGCCAGGGTCCCCGACCGGAAGGCGAAGTAATAGGTCGCCACCACGTGGTCGGGGACCAAGGGCGCCGGCTTCTCGCCCAGTCGGTCGGCGACCACTCGCCTCAGCAGCTCCTCGCGGGCGTCGAAGTCATCCCGAAGCTGCGCGAGCGTCTCGGATCCTAGATAATTCATGGCTGCCCTGTCTGGAAAAGGTCATTTTACGAAATGGCGCCGTCGAGATCGATCTCCGATTCACCGTTCGACCGCGTTGTCCCAGTCCTCGCTTCCGTGCGACAATCTTCGCCACGCGAGGCGGCCAGCGGGGACTTCCGCACCAGAAGCAGGGTCGTTCAGATTGCAATTGCGATATTTCCCGTAGCGCCGACTGACGGGTCACCCCAACCATAGGCCGGTGCAACACGCAGCGAGAAAGCCGATTATGGGCAAGACGACGACCGGTGACGAGCAAACCGTGGCTGACAGACGAGCGGCAATCGGTGGCCAGCGGGAATCCTACCCGAGCGCCGCCTACGCCTGGTACGTCGTGGGTGTGCTCACGCTGGCCTACATCTTCTCGTTCATCGATCGTCAGATCCTCAGCCTGATGGTCGGTCCGATCCGGCAGGACCTGGGCATCAACGAGAAGCAAATGGGCATGCTCATGGGACTGACTTTCGCGGTTTTCTACACGCTCTTCGGCATTCCCCTGGGACGGGTCGCCGACACAAGGAGCCGCCGCGTGTTGATCTCCGTCGGCATCGCTCTCTGGAGCGTGATGACTGCGGCCTGCGGGCTCGCGAAGACGTTCTGGCAGCTTACCCTCTTTCGCATGGGCGTGGGCGTCGGTGAAGCGACCCTGTCTCCCTCGGCCTACTCGCTGATCTCGGATTATTTCCGTCCCGAACAGCGATCCACGGCCATGAGCGTCTATTCGATGGGCATCTACGTCGGATCAGGGCTGGCGTTCATACTGGGAGGTTTCGTCACCGAGCTCGCGGCCGGGCGGGAAAACCCGGTGCTGCCGCTAGTCGGTACCGTGCGCTCGTGGCAGCTCGTGTTCTTGCTGGTCGGCTTGCCCGGACTCCTCGTGGCGCTCCTGGCGCTCACAATCCGCGAGCCGGCCCGCAAAGGAGTGATTGCGTCGAAGAATGCGTCAAGCGCGGAATCATTGTCGACGCGGGCCGTATGGGCCTACGTGCGCGGAAACTGGCACACCTTCCTGTGCCTCAATCTCGGCCTGGGATTGGTCGCGCTGTACGGATACGGCGCGACCGCTTGGGTTCCGAGTCTCTTCATCCGGCGTTACGCCTGGACCCAGGGCCAGACTGGACTCGTGTACGGGTTGATCGTGGGCATAGGCGGCACGCTGGGGATCGTGACCGCCGGGAAACTGGCCGACTGGCTGCGCGCTCGCGGGCACACCGACGCAAACTTGCGGGTCGCGTTCTGGGCGCCGCATTCGGGCTGCCGTTCGTCGTCCTCTTTCCGCTGGCTCCGTCGGCGGGTTGGGCGGCTGTGCTGCTCTTGCCGGTCGTCTTCTTCATGAGCTCGCCGTTCGGCGTGGCCCCGGCCGCGATCCAGCAGATGATGCCGAGCTCGATGCGCGCCCAGGCCACGGCATTCTACCTGTTTGTCATCAACCTGATCGGCATCGGACTCGGCCCCAGCGTGGTGGCAACGCTCACGGAGGATGTATTCCGCGACTTGAAGGCCGTTCATCTTTCGCTGCTGGTCACCGGTGCGCTCACGTTCGCCGCCGCGTCCATCCTGCTGTGGTTTGGGCTCAGATCCTATCGGCGCAGCCTGGTTTACCTGGAGCGCTGGACGGCCGCGAATGCGTGAGCCGCCCCTTTGTCATATCAATCGAAAACCGACCCTCGGGATCGAGACGAGCCCAGCCCCTACGGCTCGTGACGATCGCACGCCTCTACGCCTCTGGTCTGGCCGCGCTTCGGATTGACAAGAATCCTCGGCTCTGATTAGATCTCCGGCGCCCTGGATGAGAGAGCGTAGTAACCAGGGTCACCGCTCCCAGGATCGATCAACAAGGATGATCGTTCAACCTCAATTGAGTAAAGGATTACGGGCAGACTGATCGACTTCGTACTGCTCCGGGCCACTTCACCGACGCCGCATCCTGGTCACGCGCCCTGTCACGACTGAGCCAACCGCCAGAGTTGCTCCGGTTGCCGTTTGCGCACTCCCCGCGCGTTAACGCAGAAAATGACCTCTGAGGGGTGACGACGATCGCGGGAGACCTCGCGGGAAGATCAATCACCAGCCAACCTTCCCGCGGTGGTCAACGGGGGCGCGAGCGGCCGAAAGGACGTTCCCATGCAACGGATGTGCAGCGCCTTTGCAAGAGCGAGCTTGCTCCTGCTCTTGGTCGAGGTCGGTGGCGCTCGTCGGGGGCGCGTGGCGATTTGATCCGGTCGAGCCCATCGCGATCATTCCCGGACATCGCTGGCGACATCGTCGGCGATCCAGACCTACACCTATGACCCGGCGACTCAGACGGGCACGTTTCAGGTAGAGAACGCGCCCCATTTGATCTCGCTGGGACCGGCGGTCAAGGACATGGTGTACATGCTACCCGACCACGATGGCACGCTGAGCCAATCGCTGCGGATGAAGCTAGATCGCCATGGCCGGCTGGTCGAGAGCCCGAACAACAGGTTTCAAATCCGCGGCACGGTGGTGATCGGCGACCAGACGTATCAAGGCCTGCTTCTCGAAGGGAGACCTACGGCGTTTGGCGCCGCCGGCCCAAGACGATGCGTCGGCAAGGAACAAAAATCCCGAGGTGTTCGACTTGAACATGAGGATCACGGGAGGCAAGCTCGCAGAGGCATTCGGCGAGGAGGCCTATCTTCGGATCGTGCCCCAGGCCAACAGCACGTTTCACGGGGAGTTCACGACCGACTTTTCCAGCGAGAAGCCGCTCACGAATTTGCGTGCCGCGCGCGAGAGGGCTGCCGGCGACCGTCCCCGAGCCGTCGATCCTGATCAGCTTCTTGACCTGCGGCGCCAGCGTGATTGCGTGCCGTCTTCGCCGCCGTCTCACCCGGCCGCTGCGGCGCGGCGGGGTGCGTTGCGCGCGGCGGATCTGCCGGGTGACGCGGCGTCTGCGTGAACGACGTGGCTCGCGGCGAGCTCAATCAGATTGCATCGAAGCGGAGAGCTTGCCGAGCGCTTCGTTTTCGATCTGGCGGACCCGCTCGCGGGTCAGGCCCAGCGACTCGCCGATTTCCTTGAGCGTCTTGGGCGGAGCATCGTTGAGGCCAAACCGCATCCGCAGGACGGTCGCCTCGCGTTTGTCCATCTCATCGAGCCGGTCAAGGACCAGGCGAAGGTTATCGGCCTCGACCATCACCACGTCCGGCGTGCGAGTGCGCTCGTCCATCAGCATCTCGCCCAGACTCCAGCCGTTTTCCGGCTGGTCGGTCTGAGGGACGAGGTTGTAAACCTTGATGGCCTTCTTGACGATCGCCAGCTTTTTCTTGGGCAGCTTGAGGGCCTTTGCGATCTCTTCGATGCTGGGCGCCCTGCCGAGCGATTCCTGGAGGTCCGTCGCCATCCTGCGCCATTTGAAGAGTAGCTCGACCATGTACGCCGGGATCCGGATCGGCTTGGCCGTATTCACGAGCGCGCGCTTGATCGACTGCTTGATCCAGTAGCTTGCGTAGGTGCTGAACCGCGTTCCGACCGCAGGATCGAAACCCTGGACGGCACGCAGCAGGCCGAGGTTGCCCTCCTCGATCAGGTCCTGGAGCGCGAGGCCCTTGCCGACATAGGCGCGGGCGATGTTGACGACGAGTCGAAGGTTGGCCCGGACCATCCGGTCACGAGCGAGCTTGTCGCCGCGAGCGATTCGGTGCGCCAGTTCTTTTTCCTCGTCGGCCGTCAGCAGAGCCATCTCGTTGATTTCCCGGAGATAAGTCTCCAGGGGGCTCTGTACCATGTCGCGGCGGTGTCGGCGAATCCGGGCCATGAAGATCCTCGTTGAGTCGGTCGAAACAGGGTCTGCCCATGTCAGTGGATTTCTGAGGAGACACAGGAATCGCGACGGCTTGCCGCTTGATCCGCGCAGCTCGATCACAACGCCGTTTCCACTGGATTTCGGCGCCTCGATGCTGCCGGCCGCTTTTCCCCACGCTCCTGGCCCCAACCCGCGGGTTGCAGGCTTTTCCCGGCAAAGTCTCGGGGTCCCCACCGAAGCTCAGCCCTCTCGTGGCGCCCGAACCGGCTTCGTGGCGAGCCGGGTTCGCGATGCCTTCGACCGGTCGAAAGGGCGGATCAGACTCGTCCGAGGAAGCGCAGACGTCCTCGGCCGAGCTTCCCAGCTCCTCTTCATTCCCTTCGCCGCTCAGCGTCTTCTGACAGTGGGATGTATCGGACCACACCCTTTGATAACTTAAGTGTGGACTTGCAAATCTAGGGTGTATTGGGAATTTGAGAAGACTAGGAGTAAAGAAGATATTGCGGGTTATGGGTGTGGGATCATGGCGAGACGGGTTATTCAACCACCAATTGGACTTGGTCGAAAGTCCTCAAGCCGCATGAAAAGAGAACGGGCCGGCACCCTTGACGCGAGGTCAGGTCGCCAGCCCGTTCTCAGTTCCGGAGACAAGTCGCAAGTCAGCTTCAGAGTTACGACGACGGATTCTTCAGTCGGCGACTCAGCAGATGCGGTCGCGGGGCCGCCCATGCTGAAGAGCGGACCGCCACCGCCCAATCCTCCCTTGAGCTCTTTAGCGGGCTCGGCCGCTGGCTCGGCCGGCGCAGCGCCGTCTTCGCGCTCGGATTCCGGGCGGTTCCACTGTGCTTTTTTGCGCGAGAGCCCGATCTTGCGCTCGCCACGGTCGACGCGGAGGATCTTGACCTCGATTTCGTCGCCGACCTTGACGACCTCCTCGGGGCTGTCGACCTTGTGGTCGGCGAGCTCCGAGATATGGAGCAGACCTTCCAGGCCGGGCTCGAGCTCGACGAAGACACCGAAGTTGGTCAGCTTGGTGACCTTGCCCTTGACCACGTCGCCCGGCTCGTAACGGCTGGGGATGTCGGACTCCCACGGGTCATCCTTGAGCTGCTTCAGCCCCAGTGCGATGCGTTTGCGGTCCTGGTCGACGTTCAGTACCTGGCAAGTGATCCGCTGGCCTTTCTCGAGGATCTCGTTCGGGTGGCCGATCTTGCGAGTCCAGCTCATATCGGAGATGTGCAGCAAGCCATCGATGCCTTCCTCGATCTCGATGAAAGCACCGTAGTTGGTGAGGTTGCGGACCGATCCCTCGACCATCGTTCCCGGCGGATACTTGCCCGCGACCTGATCCCACGGATTGACCTGCGTCTGCTTCATGCCCAGGGAGATTTCCTGCTTGTCGCGGTTGATTCCCAGGACGACGACCTCGATGCGGTCGCCGATATTCACCAGCTCGCTGGGGTGATTGATTCGCTTCGTCCAGCTCATCTCGGAGATGTGGACCAGGCCCTCGATCCCCTCTTCAAGCTTGACGAAGGCGCCGTAGCTCATGACGTTGACGACCTCGCCCGTTACGCGGGTGCCGACGGGATACTTCCGCTCAACGTTTTCCCACGGACTGGCGGACTTCTGCTTGAGGCCAAGCGCGATCTTTTCGCGATCCTTGTCGACGTGCAGGACCATCACTTCGACCTGGTCGTCGATTTTGAGCATATCGCTGGGATGATTGATCCGGCCCCAGCTCATGTCGGTGATGTGCAGCAGGCCGTCGATACCACCCAGGTCCACGAACGCGCCGAAGTCGGCGATATTCTTGACGGTTCCCTTCCGGACCTGACCGACTGAAATCTCCGAAAGTAGCTGTTTCTTCTGAGTCTCGCGAGTGATCTCGATGAGCTTGCGGCGGGATACGACGATGTTGCGGCGGCTCTCATCGATCTTGAGGATCATGCATTCGATGTCCTGATCGATGTAGTCGGCGATGTCGGAAGGACGGCGAATGTCGACCTGACTGGCCGGCAGGAACACGTTGACGCCGATATCGACGAGCAATCCCCCCTTGATCTTGCGCGTGACGCGCCCCTTGATCACATCGCCTTCGTGGTAACGGGAGATGACCATCTCCCAGGCGCGATCCGATGCGCCTTCCGTCGTGACAGGACGATCTCGCCGGTTTCGTCTTCCATCCCCTCGAGCAGGACTTCCACGTTGTCGCCGACCTTGGGCGGCGGTTCGTCCTCCCATTCATTGAGCGGGACCAAGCCCTCGGACTTGTAGCCGACATCCACGACCACCTGATCGCCCACGACCTCGACCACTCTTCCCGAGACAATGCGCCCGATCTCGAAGCTCTGACCGCCGCCCAGGACCTGTTCGAGCGTTCCTGTGCCGTCTTCGCCGGCCACGAGCGCCGTCAACTCATCATCACTGACGTCAAATTCACGGAGTAGGTTACGATCTACCATTTTCGAAATGTCATTTCCCTGTCCGACCTTTTGGTGCACCCAAAAGGGCAGACCACCGGCTCCGCTGCGGACCGACGAGCAACGACGCAGTTCGCCACGCTCGGGGCGGCGACCTGATCTTGCACTCGTTCGGCCCACTGCGCGTCGGCGCAAGCCGTTGTGATGTAGAAATAAACTCCACCCCTCCACGCAAGGGGAGGACAGGTGCAGACGGCTATTATAGAAGAACTTTAACTGAAAACAACACACGCTCGCGGATCGGGACAACCGTCGCCCCGTGCAGAAGGAGCGTACGCGCCTGACTTTCCCTCAACGACTGACGTCCGCTCTTGACCGTTCCGTCGGGGCGGGATAGCCTTTCGAGGCTCCCCGCAAGGGACCGGAGAAGTCCGGTTTTCACGTGTGACCGCGATCGAACAGGATGCGAGGCCGGCCATGACGGCGCAACGGACTGCTCTCACGGGCGTGCTCGTCTCCGGACTCTGGCTCGGCGGCTGTGCCACCGTCGCCCCCACGATCGAGCGCGAGTCGAGTCTCTCGAGCTCGTATTCCGGCGGGCGGGCCATCCAGGACTTTGCGCGTCCCCTGGCGACCTCGGATCGGCCGTGTGCGAGGCGATGGAAGACCTCAAGATGACTTCCATCGAGCGCGGCCGCAGCGGAGCCGTCTTCAAGATCAGCGCCACCACGGCCGAGAATCGCTCCGTCCTGGTCACAATGCGGCCACACCAAGGGCTGACACGTCTGGGCTGCCGGATCGGGCTATTCGGTGACGAGCCCCTCTCAAGGGCGCTCATGGAACGGACCGGGATCCGACTCGGAATCCTCCCGCCGGCCCCCATACCCGAACATCCGCCGACAAAGCCCGGATCCAATCCGATCTTCTCGCGCGACGCGGTTCCCGACGAAGTCTTCCTTCGCGACGTCGCCGAAGCTCCTTACCGCGACCGTGTGATACCTCCCTGACGCACAACGAGGCGCGAGCGAAAGAGCACCCGCGCGCCGAAGACGAGCATCCCTCGGCAATCCGCGGGTTTCGAAATGGCCGCCGGCACCGGGTGGCTGCCGGTGCCGGCATTTCTTGCCATGTTAGGCCGAACGCGGCCCGCGGCGATTCGTGCTTCCATGCCGAATCATGCCGCGGGCCGTGAGGCCCAGTATTGAGGGAGCCGATCTCGGCGCAGACCTTGATCCGCCCTCACAACGAAAAGGCCCAACCGGGTGGTTGCATCCCTGCCCCCTGGAATCGAGCCTTTTTTTTTCGGGAACGAACTCCGGATCACCGTGGACTCGTGACCCGGCACAGTACCGAGTGCGAATGGAAGCTGGATCTATACTTCATCACAGCTTATGACAATCACTGATGCGTTCATTGTTGATTCAGATCCAGAAGACGTCCGTCAAAATACGACGATTTTGCTCGCGCGTCAACCCTCTCCCGACATTTTTTTTGGATTCCGTCCGCGCGCATTTTTCTGGAATCCTGCGCGCGGCATACCGGTCTGCGCCCCGTTCTGCGACGAGTCGACCCGCTCTCACTCAAGAACGCACTCCTGGGATCACCTGGCTGCGCGACGCATGGCCCAGGAGGTAAAGTCGCGCGTGAGGCGTTGCGTTGGCGCCGACCGCCTGTCAAACTCACGCGTGCCGGTCTATGCCACCGGCGTTCGCAAAAGTGTTCGGGCACCAAAAGACCACGCCACGCCAAAACGCCATAATATACAAATCCGACGAAGGAGTAGGGCGTTGCATTCATCCGGCACCCTCGGCATGAACTGGACTCGCTCGCATCGTGCGGTGCTTCCGGCTGACGCTGACGAACGCGAAAGAGGAACACGATGAGTGACGACCAAGCCAGGGCGCACCGGATGATCTCGCTGGATCAATTTCGAGGTTACACGGTGGCGGGAATGTTGTTCGTCAACTTTCTCGGAGGTTTCCTGGCCGTGCCGGCCGTGTTCAAACACCACAATACTTACTGCAGCTATGCCGACACGATCATGCCTCAGTTTTTCTTCGCGGTCGGGTTTGCCTATCGCTTGACGTTTCTCCGGCGGCTGGCGTCGTCGGGAGTCGGCGCTGCGGTGATGGCGGTTTTCAAGCGAAATGTCGGGCTGATTTTGCTCGGATTCGTGCTTTACCACCTCGACGGCAAATATTTATCGTGGGATGGACTTCTGCAGGACCTGGCGCGGCTGGGAGGACGCGGATTCGTGCTCCACACGCTGCGCCGCGAGCTGTTTCAAACGCTCGTCCACATCGCCATCACCTCCGTCTGGATCTTGCCCGTGATCGCGGCAGGGACAGCTCCCCGGGTCATTTTCCTGATCGCGTCGGCTGCGCTTCATCTCTGGCTATCATCGCGATTCTATTTCGACTGGGCGTGGAATCCCCCGCGAGTCATCGACGGCGGACAGCTCGGATTCCTGACCTGGACCATCCCAACGCTGGTCGGCTCTCTCGCCTACGACGCGGTCGTGCGTGCCCATCGAACCGGAACGAACCCGATGCCGAAGCTTTGCGCCTGGTCGGCCTTCTTGATGGTTCTAGGCTACGGCCTCTCGTGCCTGGGGGGTGAGCTGGCAAGTCCTCCGTTCGTACCGCCCCCAGCGTCGGCCCAGGTGACGATCTGGACAATGAGCCAGCGCACGGGGAGCGTCTCCTACCTCACGTTCGCCGCCGGCTTTTCGCTGGCGGTCTACGCCCTCTTCGTGCTCGTTTGCGATCGATGGGGATGGCAAACCGGCCTGTTTCGGATCTTCGGACGAAACGCATTGGCGGCCTACATCATTCACCCCTTGGTCTCCGAAGCCGTGAAACCCTTCCTGCCGGATGACGCGCCGGGCTGGTATGTCGCGGCAGGAGTGGGCGTCTATTTCGCCATCTGCGCGATCTTCAACCGCTATCTGGAAAAGCACGAGCTATTCCTTCGACTTTGAGTCACTCGCCGAGATGCGCCGTCGAGAGTGCTCGTGAAAACCGGCACGCCTCGTCCCGAGCACGTGGCACTCGCGCGCTCACCACATCTCATCCTGAAGCTCGAGTTCGCCATCTTCGCGCATGTGCTCTGCAGCCCGCACAAGCTGGACGTGCGCCGGCTCGAGCGACTCGGGAAGCGCTCCGTCGGGGATCTGCTCCAGCACCCTGAGACCCTGAAGCGGTCGACCTAGCTTATGGATCAAGACCTGCGCCAGCTTGAGCCGCACGCGCGGAGAAGGCAGAGCGGTCCGGTCGATGTAGTCTCGCATGACGCGCACTGGCTTCGACCCATGACTGCTGGTCCAGGACAGCCTGGATCAGCTCGAGCCGGTCGGCCGGCTGGACATCCCAGTTCGGAAACTTACGGATCGACTGCCGGTAGACCGCAAGCGCAGCCTCGACTTCATTCATCTCGAGGTGAAGCCGCAACTCACGCAAAGCCGCGGCCGCGGGGTCCTCGACCGACTTGACGGGCCGTGGCCCGCCCTTTGACTTGCGCTTGGACCTGGCGGGTCGATCGAACTCGACGGAAACGTGATGCGATGAGAGCTTTCGTTTCTTGGCTTGTTTCCCTGACTGGCCTTGCCGACCACGAAGCACCGCGAACAGGTCCCAGTTCTCGCAATCCACGAGGCCAAGCTTGAGAATCACGACCGCCAGCGCAAAGCCAAGAGCCGCTCCGCTGGCGTGATCCAGCACGAGGGCAAGAACTGCGCCCCGGGAGCGATCCAGAAGGCTCGCCATCACCATCCCCTGAAGGGCGACGGTAACGGCGTCCACGAGAATGTAAGCGGCCGCAAACCAGAGGATCGACACGTCGAAGACGCTGGGGGCGAATCGAAACCATACGACACACTCGACCTCGTTTAAGGGCGCCCAGACCAGGCACATCGCAAGCAGGCCGAAGATGATCCCCGAGGGACCCATCATGTGCGCGGCGGGTTCGCTGTGGACCACGAGCTGCATTAGCGGCGCTCTCGGTGACGCCGAGGCCGAGGTAGATCATCAAGAAGGCCCACCATCCCAGCTTTCCCTCGATGATGATCCCGAACGTCGCGAGAAAAACCATGTTTCCGATCAAGTGGCCCCACCCCGCGTGCACGAAGATGTTGGTGACCCACTCGAGAGGATGCAGGCCGTCACCAAGTTCGAGAGTCCAGTCCTTGTGAAGCGCGTGGGGAAATACGACGAACGAGATCACGTTCAGCACGATGAGCGCAATCGTCGCGTAAGGCCGGTGGTAAAGTGGCGCATCGCTGCCCCACGGGATCAGCATGGTCGGATATCCGTCGTCCTTTGTCCGTTGCCGGATGGCTGCGGTCCTCGGACCACGATCTGCTGACGACGTTGCGAGATCACTCGCATGCCGCGCTCGGCACGTCGCGCTGACGGCGGGCAGCGGGCAAAACGGGATCACCAGTACTTCCACTCTCCCATCGCGATCACATAGACACCCAGCGCCAGGTTGGCCGTCGCATGGCTGACGGCACACGCACTGAGCGACTTCGTCTGCCACAGCAGCCCGGCCCACAGCAGCCCCGTCAACAGAGCAGGCAGCCATTCCGGGTGGACAAGGGCAAATAAGACCGAGGTCACGACTGCGGCCACCGGTGTAACGCGGCCGACCGGCACGTTCGAGAATTCCGGGTCGATGAGCCAGCGCAAGAGGAACGACCTCCAGAACAGCTCTTCAATCAGCGGGACCAGCACCACAAGCCCCAGCAGCCGGACGCCGATGAAAGCCCATCGCGCCAGCGGTGCCATCTCCCGCGGGTCGAAGGCGACGCGGGTGCCACCCAGGAACCGAAACACCGGATAGAGCCCGTCCAGCCCAATCCAGAGTAACCAGACAAGCAGGCCGAGAAGCGCGGATAGTCCGAGCGTGGCGAAGGACGGCGCGGGCAGGAAATCGCGCCACGTCGATCGATATCGCCAGGCCAGAGCCGCCGTGATCACCACTTTGAAGGCATAAGCGATTGCGTACCAGGAAGGAACGGGGCGGCCGCCGGCTTGCGGCAGGTAACCTTCGAGTGCGCTCAAGCCAACGTACGCGAACATCGGCACCGCATACGGCAGCAGGTCCGAGCCGCCAGCGTTGGATCCGTCAGCCGCCGTGGGAAGCGGACCTCCGCTTCCGACGGTTTCGCCCTGGCTCACGGATTCGCGGTCAATGCCCGCGGATTCATTGATGGGTCTCATCACCGTTGACATCCCCGGCTTCGTGGTCGACGAGATGAAGTCAGCGCCGGATCATCGAGCCGCGCGACGACCAGGTCCGCGGCAGATAGCGCCACGGGCCGGACTGTGCTCGTGCGGAACGCCGACGGCGAACGCGCCTGCGCCCTTGGCGGCGGCAATTCCCGCCTCGCTGTCTTCGAGCACGAGCATTGCGCCGGCGGGCACGCTGAATCGCTCGGCGGCGATGCGATAAATCTCCGGGTCGGGCTTGCCGAGAGTGACGTCCTCGGCTGCGAGTACGAACTGAAAGCGATCGCGGGCTCGGTGCCCCACCAGCAGGCGCTCGGCGTACGACCGCCGCGACGAGGTCGCGACAGCCAGTGGCAGTCGCCGCCGGCTCAGGTGAGCGAGCAAAACGAAAAGTCCCGGTGTCGGATGCACGGCGCATGTCCATGAGGGCGTAGAAACGCTGGCGGACGTCGGAGAGCACGGCCTCGACCGGCTCGTCCAGGCCCGCCAAGCTCTTCAGGGCGTGGCCGGCGTCCACCGAGCGCCGGCCGATCATCGCCTGCATGATCTCTGGCGTGAACGACTTGCCACGCGCCGCCAGTGCCTCGCTCGAAACGCGAAAGAACAGAGCCTCGGTGTCGAACATCAAGCCATCGAGATCAAACACGACTGCACGAAACGTCATCGCGTCCTCCGTCCCCGCTGGCTCTCGGGAAAGAGACGCTCCTGATCCAGGTCCCCCCCGCGCCGAACGGAATCGGAAGAAAGTCGGTTTCGAAGCACAGCTCTCTATGCCCTTCAACCTCCTCGGCCAGCGCCGTGGACACCCAGAACGACGAGATCTCAAGCGTGTTCGGGATCAGAACCATCCGCGCCTGATCTCGCTCGATCCGCCAGCAAGTGTCGAGCGCGGTGGCGATCACATCATGGTCGGTCGGGAGCGCCAGGGGGACACGCGCGCGGGTCAGGAAGTTGCTGGTCATGCTGTTGACCCGCATCGGCGTCGGATCGATGCCCCGCACCAGCCGCTCGGTCGTCAAGTCGGCCAGACCGATACCCAGGGCATTGCCGCGGGTCTCGACCGACAAGTCGAGCACGGCGAGGCGAGTGATGACGGGGCGCGGCAGATCGGGCATCGTCTCGACGCGCTGGCGGCCGATCACATTCGGGTCCAGCCCCGTTCCGCTGTAGTTTTTACCCAGCTCTCCCACCACCAGGACATCGATCTGGTCAAATGGCAGCCGCGCCATGAGATCTCGCGCTTCTTCCAGCAGCCGCGGCTCGACGTCGAGCAGCTCTTCCGGCTCGACCGGGACGATCCTGGCGGTTTGCTCCAGCGCGTTTTCCAGGATCGCCAGGCCAAGCACGACGCGAGCCCGCTCTAGCAAGAACGCGCCGACCTCGGGAATCAGAGTGCGCAAGCCCGGTAGCCCGAGCTTGTGGACCTGGGCCGCTCCCTGGCGCTTTCCCAGCCCGACGCTCAACATCTTGAGCAAGCCGCTCTCATACCGGCCGGTGAACGACGTGTGAGGCTTGATCCGGTTCAAGAGAACGATGCCGTCGGCCTCGAACGCGTTTCGGTCCAGATGGACAGGCAGGCCAAAGCTATTCGTGCCCAGGACGACAGTGTCCATCTCGGATCGGATCGGGCAGCCGACGGCGTTCTCGGTGACGCCTTGCTCTGCCAGGAGGGCGCGCTGGCCGTCCGAAGTTCCGCCGCCGTGGCTCCCCATCGCCGCCACGACAAACGGGTCGAAGCCGCGGATGCGCAGCGCCTGAACGGTCGAACGGACAATGCCCGCAATGCCCGAGATTCCTCGGCTGCCCGCGGTGATCGCGATGCGTCCGCCGGCCGGCATCCGGGCGGCGAGCCGGCTGCTGGCAACGGCGGCTTCGACGGCGGCCTCGATATCGCCGACGCAAGGCTGGCGGTAGTCGCGGCGCACGCAGGCAATCTTGGGCAGGCTCATCGGGATGGTACCGCAGCCAGGAGATCTCGATGAAACACGGCCATCCTGCTGGCCGGTCCATTCCATGCAGGCAGTCCGCAGAACTTGGAAACGCTGTGAATCGATTCGTGGCATCCGTGCCGTGCCGAGATGATATCCTAAACCAACGGGCATGGAACGACAAAGCCCCCCCACAACCCGGCACGGATGCTCTTCTGAGGGCTGCCTGGCGAATGCATCGTCCTTCAGGAAAGCAAAAAGCCCCTCGCGACCGTCTTGAGTGGTCGCGAGGGGCGTCTTGGCGTCTTTGTTTCGACGGGAGGCCCGCAAAGGCCTTCGGGGCAGTGGACCGCGCGGCTCGAAGCGAACCGGCTCAGCCGATCTTCCGGCTGCGGCGGAAACGGCTCCCGACGGCCAGGCCCGCGATGACGCTGGTCCAGGCCAGCACGGTCGCGGGCTCGGGGGCGGGGATCGGGTTGATCGAACCGCCCTGCGGGGAATACGCCTTCGGATAGACCGTCTGCGGCTCCGGATTCTGAAGGCTCACATATTGCTGCGTGAACGGCTGCGTCGAAACGATCACCACCGTACCGCTCAACGAGCCGGCCGCAAGCGGTCCCGTATTCGTCGCCGGATTGAGATACTGAAACGTCAGTGACCCGGTCGTCGACGACGGCAGCCACGCGATCGAGGACGGCGTCTGAACGACGCTTCCGGGCGCGGCCTTCAGGTCGATCTGACCAACCTGGCCGTTGGTAATCACATAGGCGTAGGACGTGCCCGTGCCCGTGAGATTGGTGCCGACCGGAGTCGCGTTGAACAGCATCGACGCGCTGTTGACGCTCGTCGGCTGATTGATCGACGTGTCGTTGACGTTATTGACGCCGAACTGATAAGCGTAGGCGTACAGTCCCTGCGTCGACGGCGCGGACCCGGTGAACACCTGCGATTCCACGACACCGGCATTCGTCGTGTTCATGAAATTGTAATTGGACGTCAAGACGGTCGTGCTCGGCGCGAACAGGTTATTGAACTGCAACGCGGTCATCGGCGTCGGAGTGAGTGTCTGGACAGAGTTGGCCGAGCTGTCGATCGCGGCGGCTTTTGCGTTCGGGGAGGTCAAGCAGAGCACAAGACCAGCCCCCAGAGCGAGAGCATGAGTGAACTTGTTCATTCTGGCGATCTTCCAGGGTTGATCGGGAACGTCCGTTTCAAGAATGACCCGAGGGAGCGAGTCGTTCCGTAACTCGCCGCCCGGAGAACATCTCCGGACTGGCCCTGCGGACCATGATGGTCTCGAGCATCTCACCGCCAGGACCGGCGACGCTTTCCTCGGGGCACGCCCCGAGCCGTCAACTCCCCCGGCGAGACTTCATCCTTCCCTGTCACGGATAGCCGGATCGGGAACGCCCCAACCTCTTTCGCATTCGAGGCTGGAGAGTCCTCGACTCTCGACCAGACGCGGTCGCGTTCACAAAGGATGCAGCTCTGATTCTGATCCGTTGCCATGAGCTTCCGGCTGATCTGCTCAAGGCGTCTGGGACCCTATCAAGAACTTTACAAAGGGTCAACGCGACTTCGATGGGCTAGCCGTCAGGCAGAGCTCTTCATGGTTGTAAGTGCCCGCTGGCCCTGGAAATGAGGGCGCTTCTCGATCGCGAACAACTTGAGAGAGCTGCATCCCCACCAAGCGCACAAGCGTCTCGCAGCCCGGCGCACCGAAGATGCGTCGATGGGTCAGGTCGAACGGGACTGGACTGGTGGGATGGTGCGGCTTGGCTCGGCCTCGACAGGGACCGAGCCATCCAGTCGAGCTGCGGGCGCGGACAGGTCAGGCCCCCGTCCAATTGCGGCGGGGACCGCGCGAGCCAGCGTGCTTGCCGCTGGCGTCTCCCTGGAACCCTGCTGGCCATCGGAACCCGGCGCAACTCGGCGGGACGCGGAATCCGAAACCACCGGATTCATCGGCGGCTCAGTCTCTGATAAACCCGCCCGGTGATCGCTGGCCGGAAAAGCGACGTCGGCGCTCTCCAGTACCGGCGGACCGACGCCCAGCCCGGCGCGGCGGCGGGCTTTGTAATACCGAATCAGCAACCAAACCGCGATGCTGCCGGCCACAACGATCGTGACCCACTGCTGGACCTCTCGGATCCCTTTCTGAATCTGGAAAGCGAACGCATAGCCGAGACCGAACATGAGAAACGTGCTCAAGGAAACCGCCACCAGGTCGATCACGAGTAGCTTGAGCGTCGGTAACTTGAGTATCCCCGCGGTCAGATACGCCGCCGTTCGGAACCCAGGTACGAACCGCCCGGACACAAGGATCTTGAATCCGTGCCGGTGAAAGTAGCCCTTGATCTGGGCCTCTCGCTGTCGAGTCAGAAGCCGGCGCGTCAGCGGCAGGCTGATCACCTTCTCGCCGTAGAAGAATCCCAGGAAGTACACAACCATGTCGCCCAGCAGGACGCCCGCGAGACAACTGGCGAGAGCCAACGGCGCCGTCATCTGGCCGTTGCGGGTCAACACGGCGGCGACGATGATGGGGACCTCTTCGGGGATCGGCAGGCCCAGGCCGCCCAGAATCAGGATCAATGTGATCCCAACGTAACCAAGCTGTTCGATGAGCTGCTCCGTCAACCTCGTTTCCTCGTCGGAGTCAAGACGGGTAAGGCACAGAATCCGGGAACATCTTCAGGCGACAGAGCGTATCATACACGAATTCCAACGCGATCGGTCGACCTTGACCGGTACCCAGACTTTGGCTAAGGTCTGCAAAATCCCAAGGACGGGTCGAAGCGGAAAGCACGCGCCGGCACATCGGGCCTTCTAGCCTGACCGTTCGGGTGCACTCGCGATGGCGGCCGGGCCCGAGAGACGGGGGCGGCCCAAACCAGGCGCAAGCCGCGTTCTCAAGGAGGAGGCTTAATCGCATGCCGTCGCATGACCGCCGCGCCGCCGGCCGACGACGCGCCTGGGGGCGCGGGCCGATCATTCTAAGACTGGAATCCCTGGAGCGGCGGCAGTTGCTCAGCGCCCCGGGAAGCTTGCCCGACCTCGTGAATTCGGCGCTGCTCACCTCTACCGGCGCCACCGATTGGAGCGGTAGCTTCGAGGTGCAGGGCCGCGTCAAGAACCAGGGCGGAAGCACGACCACGGCGCCGTTTCAGGTCGTGATTTACGCGTCTCCCATCCGCGGGATCATGCGCTACTCCGTACCGATCGGACAGGTGACGGTTCCTGCCGGATTGGCCCCGGGCGAGGCGGTCCCCTACGACACGTCGGTGACCCTGCCCTCAACCCCGATTCCGGACGTGGGAAGCACCGGCGGAACGCTGTACATCACCGCTGCAGTCGACCCCGGACACACGATCAACGAGAGCAATTATCACAATAACGAGGACGTGGGTCCTCCGTACGACACCGTCGCAATGTTGATCCAGCCGCCGGCCCCGTCCAACCTGATCGGGAACACGCTGGCGGTCAATCCCACGTCGATCACGTGGGGAAGCACGATCACCGTCACGGCGCAGATCACCAATGAAGCCAGCGGCGCATCTCCCCAGACGCGCGCCCTGCTCTCGCTCACGCCGCAGGGCCTCAACTTCGGTGACTGGACGACGATCGGTATCGGCAGCATCGAAGTGCCACCGTTGGCTCCCTTTCAAACGATCAATCTGGTCCAGAACATCACCCTCCCCGCGGTCGAGCCCTCGAGCGTCGCCAATTACACCAACTTCGCCCTGACCATGACGCAGGACGCCGACTACCTCACCAACGACTTGTACCCACACCAACCTGACCAGGGGCTCGGGCTCGATCAGACGGCCCTCTCGGTGACGGCGAGCACGACGGTGACCGCAGCCACCCCGCTTCCGGACCTGGCCGCGTCCACCGTCCTGGTCTCGGCCAACACCCTCAACTGGGGATCTTCGTTCACGGCCACCACCGACGTTCAAAACCTGGGACAGGGCGACGCCGGCACGTTCCTGGTTCGATTCCTGCTCACGGGGCAGGCTGGCTCGATCGACGATGCGCTCTTCCTCGGCGACGCGACCGTTTCCAGCCTGGCCGCTGGCGCCAGCCAGCAAATCGCTCAGCAACTCCAGCTTCCCGGCCGACTGCCCAACGGCGTGACCTTGAGCAGTATCGGGTATGCGCGGATCGCGGTCATCGTCGACCCGGAGAACGTGGTCAACGAGAGCCTCAAGAGCAACAATCAGTCCATCTCGGCACCGGTCATCCTGCGCCTTCCGGGTAACGGAACCACCGTGCCGACGACGGCCGCGGCCAATACGCTGCCATCCATCTCCACTCTGGCCAAGCAGACCCAGAACCGGGCCCGACGCGAGGCGACCGCACTGCGCAGTCGCCAAGCATCAGGCGAAGACTCCGACACGGAAGATCCGGCGCAGAGGAGGCAACGCGCAGCCGGGGGTCGTCACCAAGGCCGAAAGCCTCGGGAAGGAGTTGACCAAGCTTCCCTCGCAGGTCTTGAGTGCACTCAAGAAGTCGCTCTGATCGCGCACCCGCCTGGTCACGCGCCTTCCCGTCCGTCCGAACCTCGTCGCGAACGCCGCCGCGCGTCTGCCCAAATGGTCGCGCTGCACCGCCTGATCCACTCCCCGGAGCACGTGCAACCCGCATAATCCAAGCATCTTCTGTCAAATCGAACGAGTTTCGGGTTCCATCGCGGAAAACTTGAGACAAAATTGAAAAAGACGAGCGGATTTATTGAAGGGCAACCGACCGGCGGCTATGCTTGGCACCGCTCGAAACGCCGTAGAGTGCACGACGGGTCGGCGAGCCCCGATGTGCTATCCGGCTCGTGTGGCTCGGCCCGCATGGTCCCGGCTGTTCTATCGCTCTCGGAGGTTCTCAAGAAATGTCTTTCGACCGGCTTCATGCACCCCTGAACTCGACGGCGTCGCAGTCCAGCCCGCTGGTGGAAGCGCGATTCATTCCCCGGCAGTATGAGCCGAACTATCCTTATCCCTTGTTGGTTTTGCTTCACTCGCGGGGGGGCGACGAGGAACAGCTTGTGCGGGCGATGCCCGCCTTGAGCTGGCGGAATCACGTGGGACTGGGCCTTCGCGGTCCCGAGCCGGTGACCAAGCGCGACCGCCTGGCCGGCTTTGGCTGGGGGGCCGAGTTCGAGCAGCCCGGCGCAGAAGACGTCGGCGCGCTCCGGCTCTCTCGGAAGCAGAGGTGGTGCGGCGCGTGCTATCGAATTCGGAGCCCGAGGCGATCGACCGGCTGGAAGAGGCGGTCTTCTCGGCGATCCTTCAGACTCGCCGGCTGCTTCACGTCCACTCGGAACGCATTTTTCTGGTCGGGTGCGGCGAAGGGGCCGCGGTCGCATACTGGCTCGGGCTGAGCTATCCGGAGCGCTTCGCCGGCGTGGTCGCGATCAACGGCTGGCTGCCCGGCGGCCTGCACCGCTCGGCCGCCTCAAAGCCTGCCGGGAACTTTCCGTTCTGGTCGTGCACGGGGCCTGGAACTCGAGGGTTCCCCTCGCGGACGCGCGGCAGAGCGTCGCAACCTTCGCGCCGGCGGACTTCGCGTCGCCTTTCAGTCCTACCCCAGCTCGCATCGGCTCACCAATCCCATGCTCTCCGACGTCGATACGTGGCTGATGAACCATTGCGCGGCTGACGCCGACCGGTGACCGGAAGCCCGCGGCGTGGCACCGAGTGACGCTTCGCGCGTGCGGCCTTGATCTGTCCGGCCAGACCTTGAATCATCTCATTCGCGCCCGACGCGATCGACTGACCGGTCGTCCCGGCTGATCGCGCACCATGTGTGTCTCTGCATCGTGGTTCGGCGTGCCTGAGCGGTCCATAACGGTGCCGCCGAGCGAGGGAGGCTCTCCAAAACGCCCGTGCCGTAAGTTATCCTGGGTACAGAGGCTTGAGGTTGAGCCTCGAGCGGCGGGACACGTCGGCCCACGGAGACTCGGTGCATGGATGGGTCGTTCGCTTGCCCGGATTGCGGAAGTGAAGTGGCGGTGCGCGGTCTCGCACCCGGCCGCCAGGTTCGCTGCGACTTCTGCCACCGCCTGCTCGAGGTTCCCTTTCTGCCCCGTGCCGCGGACGGCCCGTGGAAACGCCGGCGGTTTGCTCGGCCAAAATGGGTCGGGTGGGCTTGGGTAGGCCTGGCCGCACTCACGGCGGTGATTGTGACCGTCGGTGCATTCCAGTTCGTGAAGCGGCAGTATCAGTCCGTGCGTGAGCGTTCGATCAGCCAGCTTCTGACTTCATCGCGGCGCCATGAAGCGGACGGACGCCTCGGCCAGGCCCTGATCGATCTCGATGCCGCAATCGAGCTGGCGCGGGCCGCCGGCCCGGACGCGCTCGACCGATTCAAGGACGAGCAAAAACGACGCCCTGAGCTGGCCCGTAGTGACGCTGAGAACCTGCTTGCCGGCCTGTGTCGCGTTCACCCGCCATCGTTTCGCCTCGGAGACTGGTTGAACCTGGTCGCACGCGCGCGAGAAGGACCCGGATCTGGCGTCGGTTGTCCATGCGATCCACGAGCAGTTCCAGAGCACGCTCAACGGGCAGATTGCATTTGACCTCTCGGAGGCGCGACGTTCGTTCGAATTGGGAGCGGTGGTTGTGGCGCTCGGGCATTGCGACCAGATCGCCGGGCACTTGACCCATCTCGCGCTCCAAAAGCAGGCGGCAACGCGCGCCGAGACCGAAGCGCTCGTCGTTCGGATGGTCGCGAAGCACGGCGTCAAGGTCGAAGCGCCGCAGGCTCACGATTCTCGTGGCTCGGTGTCTTATGTGACCGACATGTTGCCCGTCCTTGTGAAAGCCTTGGAAACGAAGGGCTACCTGCCGGGCCGTGAATCATCCCCTTGGCGCTACCTGTGGGAGCAAGCGATCTTCCGAATGCAATTGAACGTCACCGAGCTGCGCGAAGGAAATTACCTCTCGTCCGCGAACCGGCTGACCCGGATCGAGGCTCACCTCGCGCTCACGTCGCGCGGCGAGGTCCTTTGGCAGAGCACTCCGGTGGCGCGCAGCCAGGTTCCCTTACCCAAGCTGTCCGCGTACGTGGCGAATCGACTGGCGATCAGTCCCGAGCGCTCCGAGGAGTTCGAGCGCCTGCTCTACGACAACGCCCGGAGTCAGATTGACGAGAAGCTGGGATTCGCCCTCAACAACATGCCGCCGTGGCCTGCGACCGCTTCCGCCGCACCTAGGAAATAGGAAAAGCTCAAGCTCAGGCTCGCCTGAATGAATGCATGCGGCTCTCGTAGCCTCGCTTGCCATGCGCGGACGTTACGATTACGCTGGCTCGATGCGGCTCTGGAGCGGAGCCCGCGTGGGAAATTGGAGAATTGCGTCGCAAGGGGTCGACGGCGGCCCGGGATTGCCGGCCCGAATATGCCGGCCGGCGAGTCGTCTCACGCCTACTACTGAGGGAGGCTGGTCGATGTCCGTCGGCGAGCGACCACGGAGCGAGGAAAGCGGGCTGTCCGATTTCTTGAAGCGGATTCACGCGGGAGACGAGGGCGCGGCGCGAGCTCCTGCAGAGATTCGAGGCAGAGGTCCGCTTGGTGGTGCGGCGGCAGCTTCCGCGGCTGCTGCGCTCGCGGTTCGACTCGCTCGACTTCCTGCAAAGCGTCTGGGGGAGCTTCTTTCGCCGAATGCGCAGCGCTCCCACCGAGTTCGAAGATTCCCGCCATCTTGTCGCCTTCCTGGCGCGGGCTGCGAAGAATAAAGTAATCGATGAATACCGCCGCGCCGGCAGTCGCAAGAACGATATGCATCGCGAGGAGCCACTCTGGGCTGACGGGCGCCGCGCGAGGGACTTGCCCGATCCAATCGATTCTCCGAGCGAGGTGGCCGAGGCTCATGAAGTCTTTGGCCGCCTGCGCGAGCTCGTCCCGGAGGAGAAACGATCCATTCTGGAGATGAAAGCCGAGGGACTTTCCAGCAAGGATATCGGCGAACGGCTCGGCATCAGCGAGCGGACAGTACAGCGAGTACTGGAGGACTTGCGCCGCCGCGTGGAGACGGAGTGGGAGAGTCCGGAATGAAGCTGTCCGTGAGCCGGCGGACGTGGGAGGAGGCGTCTTCGCCCGCCGCGGTTCGCCTGGCTCGGAAATATGAGCAGGCCTGGCGCGATTCGGACCCGGACGGACGTCGGCCTGATCTGCGTGCCTTTCTCCGTGAGGCCGGCGCGGCGGTGGAGGGCTTGGGTGCTCGATTGGCGCTGTTGCGCACCGACATGTCCTTGCGATGGGAGACAGGCGAGAAGGCGGGAGTGCAGTGGTATCTCGACCGCTACGCCGACCTGGGTGAAGACACCTTGGTCGCACTCATCTACGAAGAATTCTGCCTCCGCGAAGAAGACGACGAGCATCCCGATCCGGCCGACTACGTGTCTCGCTTCTCGCAGGTCGCCGAGCCGCTGCGGCGAGTCCTGGAGATACACGATCTCGTGGGGTCGGGAACAACGGCCTCGTTTCCGGCAGCGGCCGCGGCCAATGGTGTTGCCGGCGGCAATGCGGCGTTTCCGGAAGCCGGCGATACGATCGCCGGCTTTTTCCTGGTTGAAGAATTGGGGCGCGGGGCCTTCGCCCGAGTGTTCCTGGCCAGGGAACGCGAGCTGGCGGATCGCCCTGTGGCCCTCAAGGTCACGCGACGAGGCTCGCACGAGCCCCAGACTCTCGCTCGGCTGCAGCACACCCACATCGTGCCCGTGTATTCCCATCGGATCGACACCGCCAGCGGGCTGCACCTGCTATGCATGCCCTATTTCGGCCGGCTGACGCTGGCGCGCGTGCTGGCCGATAGCCAGGTTCAAGGCGCCTCGACGGGAGCGGCCCTGGTCAAGGCGCTCGACCACCTTGCGCCGACCGAGGCCGCCCAGGCCGGCCGCTCCGCCGGCCGTGGCGCGCTGGCGCGGCGGCCATACGCCCAGGCAATCGCCTGGTGGGGGGCGCGGCTGGCCGAGGCCCTCGACCATGCTCATGACCGCGGCGTGCTTCACCTCGACATCAAGCCGTCCAATGTGCTGGTGACCTCTGACGGCATGCCGATGCTGCTCGACTTCAACCTCGCGCGCGAGCCCCTTTTCGAGGACGGGACGGCCCAGGGATCGGCAACCCTGGGCGGCACGATCGACTACATGGCGCCTGAGCACCTCAAGGCGCTCGCCGACGGGTCTTCTGATTCCGTCGGTGGCCGTGCCGATATCTTCGGACTCGGCGTCGTACTTTTCGAGGCCGTCACTGGCAAGCGGCCATTCGCCGCCCCGCGCCGCAGTGCCTCGGTCCCCGAGATCCTGCTTCGCGCGGCCGATCTGCGTTTCCGGCGCCTGCCGCCACTGCGTACCGATCACCCCGAGATTCCGGCCGCACTGGAATCCGTGATCCGCCGTGCGCTCGCCCCTGACCTTGCCGATCGCTACCAGCGGGCGGCCGAGCTGGCGGCGGACCTCCAAGCCGTCGCGGACGACCTGCCGCTGCCCTGCGCGCGCGAGCCTTGGACCAGCCGCGCCGCGGGCTGGTTCCGACGCCGGCGGCGACGTCTGGCGATGGCAGCCGCCTTCCTGGTGGCCGTGACGGCGGTTCTTGCGGCCGCGGCAGGCTTTGCGCTCGAGAGAGCAAGGGCGACGAAGGCCGTGAGCCAGGAGTACGACAAAGGCCTCGAGGCCCTGAAAACTGGCCAGTACGCGAGCGCGAAAGAACATTTCGACGCCGCAGACGAGCTCGCGGCCCGACTCGCGACCGGCCCCTGGCGATACCTGGCCAAACTCGGAGAGATCCGGCATCTCGGTGCCGAGGTCAAGGACAAGCTCGGCGACCTCAATGCAGGCCTCGATCTCGAGGAGATCCGGGCGCAGGCTCAAGCAAAATCGACGTTCGCCGAGCGGAGCGACCGCGTGCGCCACGACGCCGACGCGCTCACGGAGGCTGCCGACGGATTGCGGTTCCGGCTGCTACTCGGGGAAGGCAGCGAGCTCACGCAGGCGACCGTCGATCTGCAAAAGGTTCTCGCGCCGTTCTACGTGCTGGAGAGCGCAGACTGGACCAAGCTGGATCACACGCTGAGCTTCCTCGACCAGAAGCGGCGCGAGCGGCTTCTGGTGGAAGTCGACGAGCTGTTGTTCCACTGGATGGCGGCGATCGACGAGTCGATTGTCGCCGGCACCGAGGCACGCGGCACAGACCGCTCGATCGAGGACCAGCAGGCCCTCGCGCGCGCGCTTTCGATCTGCGATCGCGTTCTCGGCTGGGTCGAGCCGAAGGGGCCGTGGCGCGCGCTGCGGGCGCGGCTGGAAGAGGATCGTGCCGCACTCGGCGGCGGTCCCCCGGCGATTCGCGCAGCCGCGGCCGGTCCATCGCTCGAGGAGCCCATCCGAGTGACCGATGAAAAATCCGCGCTCGCCTGCTTCCAGTGGGGACTGCTCTGCGAACGCGCCGGGCGGCGCACGCGCGCGATCGACTGGCTGGAGCGAGCCGTATGGCTGAAGTGGGACAACTACTGGTATCAGTTCCTCCTGGCATTCCTGGAAGACCGAGCCGGGTCGATCGATAAGGCGCTGAATCATTACGGCGTCGCCGCGGGACTGAAGCCCGAGTCGCCCGGAGTACTGTTTAGTCGGGCCCGGCTCTACCGCGCCAAGGGGCAGTGGGACCGCGCATTCGACGACATCAAGACCGCGCTCAAGAACCTTGGCAATCGCCCCGAGGCCGCTCAGGTCCACCTGGAGCTGGGGTACCTCTACCAGGAGCTCGGCGACTTCGGACTCGCGCACACCGAATACGAGACGGTGATTGCAACGGACCGCTCGGGCAACTACGCCAAGGCTGCCCGGCTGAACCAGGCCAACATGGACGCTGAATCCGAGGCCGTGGAGCGGGCCCGGCGCACCTACGACGAGCTGCTGCTCCTGGACCTGCAGGATACCGCGGTTCGACATAGCCGAGCGCTCTTGGAACTTCGGCTGGGGGAAGCCGAGCGAGCCTTGATCGATCTCACCGCACTCCTGGAAATCAAGAACGGCCAGAAAAACCGCGACGAATTCCTCGCCGCGAGGGCGCTGGCGCTCTTGCTGCTTGCGCGGCCCGCTCTGGCCGTCGCGGACGCGAGCGAGGCCCAGAGAATCCGCCCTTGCCCTGCTCACGAGCGGCTGCGGCAGCGCGCGCTGCTCGCTGCGCGCCGGTTCGAGAGCCTGCAGCTCGATCGGCCCGAGGACCTCGCACTCTTGCCTCTGGGTGGAGCCCGATTGAAGTCGGACCTGCGGGCCGCGGCCGACGGATTGGAGCAGCGTCTGCGCCGCGCACCCGGAAGAGACATACCGCGCTTCGTTGACTCAAGCGGTCATCTTCGCCGCACTTGGCGAGCGAGCCGCCGCCACCAACGCCGGCACCCGCGCACTCGCGGTCTCACCGTATTCTCCCCGCGCCTACCTGATCCGGGCGCGGGCAAGTGTGTTTTGCCGCGACTACCGGCTGGCACGGGCCGATCTGGAGCGTGGGCTCGAGATTCAACCGAACGAGCCCGGCTTGCTGGAGCTGCGCGGTGTCATCAGCGCCGCCGCCGGCGACCAGCGCGCCGCCCTCGACGACTACGACCAAGCCGCGAACTGGGGAGCTTACGACCGCATCCACCTTCTCAAGGCCGCCGCGTTCGCGGCTCTCGGTAAAGACGACGCTGCCATCCAGCAGTGGTCGCTCGCGCTCCGGCGCGATCCGGAGTTGCCCCAAGCGTACCTGGGCCGCGCGCGAGCACAGATGGCCCTGCGCCGATGGGATCTGGCCCTGGCCGACCTGGAACAGGCCGCCTCCTGGGCAAACTCCGACCCGTGGGTCGAGCTCAAGATCGTGACGGCCTACTTCCAGTGCCTGTCGCGTCGCCCCGACCGACTACCGCGCTGGCTTGTGCTCGCCAAGCGGGCAGCTTGCGACATCGGCCGAGCCCTTGCCGTGCAACCTCGCGCGCAGCCGGCAGACGCGTAGCACGTTGCTCGACGACCGCGCCCGCCCGAGCACAGCGCGTTCCAAAGAGCGATTCAGCGCCCGCGATCTTCGCGGCGGCGCCCCGCGGGCCTGGCAATCAGGTGCCTGAGCCACTTCGGCAGGCGCGCCGGTGCCCGCGAGAGCAGATCGGGGAATAACGGGCTGGAGGTCAATCCCAGCCCGAGCGCCAGGCTGAAGGCCGCCTTGACGAAGTCGGGGACCTCGGAATCGTCGCTCGATGCGTGTGTTCGCTCCGCCGCAGCGGCCTCCGCCAGAGCGGTAGAGCGATCGGCGGCGGTTTCGAGATCGCGGGTCGACGGCAGGGACGCCAAGAGCGCGGCTCGATCGGTGCGCCGCTGGTTGCCCAGCGACGTCACCATGAGCGGGAATCCGCCGCCGTGAGAGACGGCGACCACGGTTCCTCCCATCGAATTCGATTCTGCTGCCCGCGGCTCTACGGGGGATACGACCGCCGATCCGCGTCCGGTCAACTCGTAGCGGCCCTCGGAATCGCCCCCGGCGTCTTCCGATTGCGTGCTATCGATTTCCTGGAAAAGCCCGCGTTCATGGCGATCCACGGGCGGGGCCAGGTCAGCCTCGGAAGCGGCCAGGATCGGGCCCAGCGGACCCGCAGTGCGCGATGCAAATGGGCCGGTCGAGACGCCATCAGTGAATTCGCCTGACGTCGCGGGGAGCTGCCCCGCCCCCACCGGACCGGGGCCCGCCGCGATCGGTTCCTGGCCAATTGAGCCCGCGCTCATGGTCGCATCCGAGGTCGCAAAGGGCGCCTGGATCAATGACGCACCTCCCCCCTGGGAAGACGACGCGAAAACCAGCGTCCCGACAGCAACCGGTCCTTGCGGGGCGACGCCGCTCTGCGGCGCACCATTCTGATCGTCCTGGCGCTGGACATTCAAGACGTAAGGAGCGGACCAGCTCGCAGCCGTGCCTGGAACGCCCGAGGCGCTCGCCGGTACCTCCGGTGAAACAGCCCCGATCTGAACGAGCAGGTGCGCCCCGACCGGAGCGTCGTGCACCGACACCGTCAGGTCCTGAGGTGAATTCGGTGTTTGCCCCCAGTCCGGGCTGATCGACTCGAGGGTGCCGCCGGCCGAATTCACAAAAAACATCTGCGTGAAAACCGGAGTATCACCGGGGATCGAGCCGGCCGAACCGCTCAGACTCAACCGCACGGCGGAAGTCAACGGCCCCACGGGAATCTGAAAGCTTTGCAGCGTGTGGTTAGGTCCGAATGATCCGTCAACCTCGACGTGCTTCGCGTCGGGGATCAGCGGACTATCATCGTCGTCGCCGGGATTCGACGTCGATCGAGTCACCGTCCAGACCGCCGTCGTATTATCCGCGTCGGTTCCCACGCTCGACTGACCAGCCGTCGCGATGCTGACGTCCAGCCCGGAAGGGGGAGGACCGGCGTCGCTCGTAGAGTTGGCGGCCAATTCCGCTGCGCCCGCCACGGTCTCCCTGGGATCCACGACAATCTCGACATTCGACGACGATTCCTCCGGGAGCGAGGAGCTCGAAGAGAACGACCCCGCCGAGATTGCCGGGTAAAGTACGACGAACGTCGGAGGACCGCCGAGCGACACCGTGTTGGGCTGGACCCGCACCAGTATTGGTGGACCGTCCGGACCGGTACCATTGCTCGAGGCCAAGAGCGCAATCGCTTCGTGATGGACGACCGACGATGATTGCGAAAGGGGCGCAACGCTCGCTCTCGTGACGGGAAGATCTTGACTCAGCAACGGAAACTGCTGCCCGATCTTCCCCCCGCTCAATAGAACGCGGGCCTCGAGTATCTCGAGGATAAAGCGCAGCGCGCTCCACCGCGCGCGCTTCTGAGCCCGAAGCGACGCGCGTGTGTTCGCATGACCATGCCCGTTCCGCCGGATCAATGCCACCCTGGGCCTCCGCCCGTCGGCCGACGCGATCCTTCATCGCTTCCTTGATACACGATACAGGCTATTCCATCATCTCGAAAATCGCCGACATTGTGCGACAAAAAATGTCAAATCTCTCCCGGCGCACACTCCAAGCGCTCCGGCGCTGCCAGGCCGGCTCATGCTCGCTCGCACGGGCGCATCGAGTCTCTCCACTGCATTGTCCACGATTCCCGCCCGGTAACCAAGAGCCTGGCGTCGCGCGACCAACCCCCCAGTCGCAGCTCCATCGTGTGTCGCGGCAAATCATCGTGCTGCCCGGGTTAATCGTTGCGCGTGAAACGCGCCGGCTCTAAGAAAACGGCTTGTCGGCCGTTTTTATTCGATGTGAGGCAATGATCGACGTGAGTCCACGCCTACGATTCCATGACCGTTGCTGCTAAAGTGACAGGCGCGGTCGCGATCACCAGGCGGTCAGCGGGAACGGATCCTTGCGACATTCGTCCAATTCTGCGCAAGCGCGCCGGAACCGCTCCTCTAGCCCAGAACTGTACACCCATCTCAATAAATTCGCAAGGCCTTCAAATCTTGAGAGTTAACATCGCTCTTCGTCACCCGTTCCCGAAGGAGGCTCTCTCGTGAAGCCACGAACTGGCAGACAGGTCGCAAGCAGTGCAGCCGCGCTCGGGCTGGTCGGGCTGATGAGTTTGCTCAGGGCGGCGGACGACGGTGTGCCCGGGGCAGCGCCCGCCCCGCTGGTCATGGCGAAGAGGGCGATTGAGCCGGCGGCGCCACTCGTCCCGGCGTCTGTGGTAGCGGCAATGCAGGCAGGCCAATATGCCGCTGCAATCCAGGAGATTGGCGAGCTGAGCCGACAGGCGAAGTCCGTCGAGGACCAGTCGTATTTTGGTCTTCTCAAAGGCATTGCCGAGCGCCTGGCGAACGAGCGCGACACCGCACGAGACACTCTGCGCAAGTCGTTGGAAGCCGAGCCCAAGGGTCGCTGGGCTGCCAAGATCCGGTTCGAGCTGGCCGGAATCGAGCTGGCCGCGGGCAACTGGGCCGCCGCCGAGGAGCTCGCCCGCGCCGAGGCCCGCAGGCTCTTGGCCGGCGATCGCAAGGATCAGCTTGCCGAGGTCTACCACGCGTTCGCGCGCCGGCTGCTCGAGCCGGGCGATCCCCTGGTTCGGCCCGATCCCAACGCCGCCTACGAGCTTGCTGACCCAGGCACGCGAGCTGGCCGAAAGCCCCGCACTCTGCGCCCAGCTCCTGTTCTCCATGGGCCGCGCCAGCATGGCGGTCCGCCAACCTGGCTCGCGCGATCGAGAACTTCTCAGCAATACCTCAAGGAGTATCCCAGCGGCGCCGACCGGTTCGCCGTCCGGCTCCAGCTCGGTCATGCCCAGCGCGAGTACCAACCAACTCTCTGCCGGCCGGCTGACCTGGACCGACCTGGCCCGCGAAATCGAGCGCCTGAAGCCGGCCGAGCTGTCCAGAGATCTCGCCGATGATCCGGGCCGAAGCACTGCTACGAGATCGCCTCGGCACTCACGGAATCCCCAATCCGCCCGACGACACCAGCTTGAATCAGGGCGTCGCGGCCTTGCGGCGGTTCCTCACGGCCTTTCCCGGCTCATCCCCAGGTCGGTGCGCGCGGCCTATCTGCATCGGGGCAGTCGTACCAGGCGCGCGGCAAGAGCACCGAGGCACTCGAGGCCTTCACCCTGTTCCTCAAGGAGGAAGGATTCAAGGTCGAGACCGATGCGGCCCGCCGCGATTGGGCCGAGCTCTCCATGACGGCTTCGTTTCAAGGTCGGCGAGATCCTCCAGGGCCAGCAGAAATTCGCCGAGGCGATCGCCGCCTGGAAGGGCTACCTGGCCAAGTTTCCCAACGGACCCCAAAGTGCCGACGCTCAGCGGGCCATCCTCGACACCCAGCTCTTGATCGCCGCCGACCAATTGAACCGGCGCCACTTCCCCGAAGCCCGCGCCGCCTGGAACGACTTCGTCGCCCAGAACCCGCTGGACGGCCGCGTCCCCGAGCTCTTGTTCCAGATCGGCGAGAGCTTCGTGACCGAGAAGAAATTCGACCAGGCGATCGCCGCCTGGGAGCCGCTCACCAGCAAGTTCCCCGGCCAGCGAGCCGGCCGCCCATGCCCAGTTCTTGACCGCCTCGCTTCTACGAGACCGAAAAGGGAAACCCGGCCGAGGCGATCGAGCGGTTCAAGAAGATCGCCGTCGAGCCCTGGCGATCCCAGGCTCGCCAGCGGATCGCCGTCATGGAGTCGAAATCGCTCGTGGTCGTCACCCCGCGCACATTTCGCTCCGGCGAGGCCGCCCACTTGAAGATCACGACCCGGAACATCGAGACGCTGTCGCTTCACCGCCTACAAGCTCAGCGCCGAGGCTTACTTCCGCAAGAAGAACGGGCTCGAGAAGCGTCGAGTCGCTCGACATCGGCCTGGTCGCGCCCGATGCCGCCTGGACCGTCCCGGTCCCCGGCTATGCCAGGTACAAGCCGGTCGAGACCGACTACGAGCTGAAGAAGCTCGAGCTTCCCGGCGTATACGTGGTCAAGGTGACCGACGAGAAGACGCTCCAGGCGACGACGCTCGTGCTCGGCAGCGATCTCGACGCGATCGTCAAGACCTCGCGCGATCAGCTCCTGGTCTTCGCCCAGGACATGAAGACGGGCCGAGGCCGGCCCGAAGCGCGGGTCCTGGTCGCCGAGGGCGGCCAGGTCGTGCTCGAGGCCGCGACCGGGCCGGACGGCGTCTTGCTCCGCGACTGGAGCCCGCCGCGCGCCGGCAACGGCCGCTTGAACTACCTGATCATGGACGGGCCGCACGTCGCCGGTTCCGGGACTGGGCGTTCCCGACAAGGTCGCGCAGGGATTGACCCCGCGCGCCTACATCTACACCGACCGGCCGGCCTATCGGCCCGGGCACAAGGTCGCGATCCGCGGCGTGGTCCGCGAGGTCGCCAGCGGCCAGTACGCCAACGTCCCAGGAACGGTCTATCGCTTCGAGGTGGCCGACAGCCGCGGACGGCTGATCGTCGCGCATCCGGTCACGCTCTCGGAGTTCGGCACGCTTCCACGAGTCGCTCGCCCTCGACTCGCGCCGCGCCCGGTCGGCACCTACCGTGTTCGCGTCTACCAGCCGGGCAAGAGCGACTTCGCCGGCAGCTTCGAGGTCCACTCGTATCAGCTCGAGCCGATCGACTCTGACCTTCGACCTGAAGAAGACCGTCTGTCTACCGAGGCGAAACCGTCGAGGCCGACCTGGTCGCTCGCTACCAGTACGGCGCGCCGGTGGCGGCTCGGCCGATCGAGGTCCAGCTTCCCGACGGCCGCATCCTCCACGGCACGACCGACGCCGCCGGCAAGTATCACGTCGAGTTCCCCACCGAAGGCTTCGCCGAGGAGCAGGCGCTGCAACTGACCGCCCGGCTGCCCCAGGACAACGTGGCCGCCGCCGCGACGGTCATGCTGGCGATCCGGGGTTTCCAGATCAGCCTGAGCACCACCCGCGACGTCTACCTGGACGGCGAGTCGTTCCAGCTCCAGGTCGACACGACCGACGCACAAGGCAAGCCCACCGGCCAGTCGCTCGTCGCCGCCCTGGTCAAGCAGATCGCAGACACCCAGCGGCGTCACCGAGCGCGAGATCGCAGCGCAAGCCGCTCCCGACCGATCCCAAGACCGGCCACGGATCGCTCGGCCTTCCGGGCCGACGATTCGCAAGGGGGCCGCTACATCCTCCGCGTCGCGGGGACCGACCGGTTCGGCAATCCGATCGTCGCCGATCGGCCTCTCACGATCTCGGGCAAGAAGGACGAGACCAAGCTGCGGCTCCTGGCCGACCGCCAGCGGTACAAGGTCGGCGAAGAGGCCAGCGTCAACCTGCACAGCCGCGACCGCGCCGGCACCGCTCTACTCACCTGGGAGGCCGACCGGATCCTCTCGTACAAGATCGTCAGCGCTCAAGGAGGGCGACAACTCGATCGCCTGGGCGGTCGACGGTGCCCAGTTCCCCAACTTCACGCTCACCGCCGACTCGGATGGCCCGCAATGAATTCGACAAGGCCAAGCTCGACATCCAGGTCGAGCGCGACCTGCGCGTGACGGTCGCGCTGGCCAAGCCGGTCGTCGGGCCCGGCGATACCGGTCGAGCTCGACGTGACCACGCGTCGACCAGCTCGGCCGACCCGTCTCCGCGGAGCTATCGATCGCGGTGGTCGACGAGTCGCTGTTGCGGCTCTACAGCGACTCGCTCGCCGGCCATCGGCCCGTTCTTTTACGACCAGACCCGTACCGGCGCCTTTGCGACCGAGGCGACCAACACTTTCCGCTATGCCCCCGCCACGACTCCCGTCGCACAGGCCTTGGTCGAGGAGCTCGAGCGAAAACTGGCCGAGGTGGCCAACGCGGCAGGATCGAAGCCGAGGTGCTGGCCGAAGGCGGAAAAGAGGTCCGCGCCCTGGGCCAACGCCCCGCCGGGCGCGTCGGTCCCCGCCGCGAGGGGTGCCGAGGCCGCACGAGGCCGGCAACGGCATGCGTGGTGGATTGGCGATGCGCTCGGATCGGAATCGCAGAATGGCCGGAGCGCTGGCGGCCAAGAGCAAGAGAGCCTTCGACGACAAGACTGGCCGCGAGAATTTCGGCGACATGCTCGGAAAGTCAGAGACGCGATGGGGAAAAGACGTTGAGATGCTGGCAGCGTCCGTGGATGGAAAAGCCGACGCGCGCGACTTCTTCTTCCGCGAACCGTCTGATGAGCCGTCGCGCGAGCGGTTCGTCGAGACCGCCTACTGGAATCCGACGGTCGTGACAGGCAAGGACGGCAAGACTCGCGTGCAATTCAAGGCGCCGTCGGCGTTGTCGGCCTATCGCATCACGGCGCACGGCGTTACCGGCGCCGAAACGCTGGCGGGTCAAACGACGAGCGCGCTCACGGTCCGCAAGGACTTCTTCGTCGACCTGAAAGTGCCGCGCTCGCTCACCCAGGGCGACAAGCCGCGGTTGATCGCCCAGATTCATCATTCCGGAATCGTCGGCAGGCTCGCACTTCGGCTGGCGGTGTACGCGGGCGGACGCGAGGAGGTCTATCCCAAGAGCCTCGATCTCGGCAAGGACGGCGTCGACGAGGTTATGTTCGAGCCGTTCGAGGTCCCGGACGACGCCGCGGTGCGCTTCACCCTCAAGGGCACTGTCGGCGATCACAGCGACGAGCTGGTCGTCGAGGTGCCCATCCGTCCCTGGGGCGTTGAAGTGGCTGCCTCCGATTCCGGAACCAGCAGCGAAAGCACCACAGCGTTCGTGGGCCTGCCCGCAGGCCGGAGCTACGAAAGCCCCGAGATGCTCATCGTGCTCTCGCCGACCGTCGAGCGTTTGCTCGTCGAGCTGGCGCTCGGCGATGCCGCCTACCCCGCGCTTCGCGAGCCGAAACCTGAGCGCATCGCAGGCGATCTTCCCGCCGCCCAACACGACCGCGGATCGCGCTTCCGAGCTGCTCGCGGCGACCGCGGTTTTGCAGTATCTGCGGAATGGACCGGCCACCGCCGCGCCCGAGGCCCTGCGGCTGACGCGCGGCATACAAGGACTGGTCGGCGGCCTTGGTCGCCGCTCAGAACCAGGACGGCGGATGGCCGTGGGTGTGTGGCGCCGCCCGCGATCCTTCCCGGCCAGAAACAAGCGGCGCCGGCGGCGAGCGACCGGCTGACATCGGCCGCGGTGGTCTGGGCGCTGGCGTCGGTCGAACCGCTCGGACTCATGACCGACGTCAAGGTTCTCGACCAGGCCGTCAACTATCTGAGCGCAGGAATTCACCAAGACCAGCGGCACCGATCACGACACCCGCGCCGCCTTGCTTCATGCCTTGAGCAGCCGGCACGCCGCCGGGTTTGAGGCGGCAAACAGCTTGAACCGGGTTCGCAACGAGCTTTCCGATCCGGCTCTGGCGTACCTCGCCTTGACCTTTGCCAACCTTGATCGAGCCTCGATGGCCGGCGAGATCATCAGCATTCTGGGCCCGCGGGCCAAGTCCGAGGCGACCACACCAGGGCCGGCCGTCGCGGGTGTACTGGAATAATTCACGACGGTCACAGGCCGTCCGCGGCGCCGCCGAGACGACGGCACTCGTCAGCCTGGCGTATGCACGCGTCCGGCCCCAGGCTCCGGAGCTCGACGGCGCCGTCGCCTGGCTGCTGGCCCATCGCACCGGCACCGGCTGGCGGCCCCACAAGACCAAGGGGCCGGCGCTGGCGGCCCTCGCGGCGTACTACGGAAAGGCCGACCGCGCGTCGGATCGATACCGGCTGACCGTCAGCGTCAACGATACGCGAGGTCGCGGCGCTGGACGTCGCCGGCTCGCCGGGCGGCCAGGCGATCGTTGTCCCGCGGAAGGTCGCTCAAGATCGGGCAGCCCAATCGCATCCGCTTCGACATGGAAGGCCGAGGCGCGCTATCGGGTATGCGGTCACACTCACCGGATTCACTCGCGAGTTCGGGCCCGACCAGGATCGCACCAACCGCGTCGCATTCGTCGAGCGCCGTGTCTATCGACCGGCTGCACCCGAGCTCGACGGCCACGTGCTCGCCGTCGGATTCGGGGTCGCGGTCAATCCGACGCCCTTTGAAAACCTGGCCAGCCAGGTCGCGCTCGGCGGCAAGGCCCGCGTCGACATCGTCGCCAGGCGCAACATTCGCGCGGCGACACCCGAGTGGGAGCGCGATTTCCTGATCGTCGAGGAACACGTGCCCGCGGGCACGACCGTGATCGACGGCTCGGTCAGACACGACGGCCACGTCTTATGAGCTCGCCGACGGCGTGTTGACATTCTTCTTCGCACCGAACCAGGATCCCGCACGTCATCTCCTACGACGTTTACGGTTACCTGCCGGGCCAGTACCGCGCTCTGCCCACCAGCGTTCGTCAGCGCCTACGAGCCGGGTCGATTCCACCTCGGACCGATCGAGCGAGCTGCGCGTGCGTGCAGCGGGCGAGCCTGGCACCGATCCCTACAAGCCCACTCCGGATGAGCTGCACGCCCGCGGCAAAATCAACTTCGACGCCGGTCGTTTCGACGAGGCCGGCGAAGCCCTCGAGCCGCTGTTCGCCGGCTACACCCTCCGCGACGACATCGCCAAAGACGCGGCGAGAATGCTGCTGCTGATCAACATCCGCGCCAATGAAGCACGCAAGATCTGTCACTTACTTCGAAGTCGTCAAGGAAAAAGCCCCGGAGCTCATCCTGACCTTCGACCAGTTGCTGTCGATCGGCAAGGCCTATCGCGAGATCAACGAGTACGAGCGCGCGATGATCGTCTGGCGGGGCCTGATCGAGGCCAGCTATCTGGAAGACGCCCGTGTCGGCGAGCTGTTGCGCCAGCGCGGCAAGACGCTCGAGGCGATCGCTTACTTGATCGACCTCTGGCGGTCGTATCCGAACACGGCGTCGATCGAGAGCGACTTTTTCGGGCTATCGCAGGTAGTCGCTCAGACCGCGTCGCAGGCATTCACGAATCCCGACCTCCGCCGCGAGCTGGCCGCCGCGGGAGTCACCCGGTCCGAGCTACTGCTCCAGACGATCCGCATGATCCAGGTGTTCTTGACGCAATCGCCCAGGAACCCGCTGGCCGACGAAGCCAGCCTCGCGCTCGTGGGTGCATTCACCGAACTCGAAGATTTCAAAGTCGGTCGACCGGCTGGCGCACTCGCTTCGCGAGCTCTATCCCAGGAGCACGTATCTCGACAGCTTCCAGTACAGCGAGGCCCTCGCCAACTTCCACCTCAGCCAGTACGACCGTGCGATCGAGGTGGCCGGCGCGATCGCCCGCGCGACCTACAAGGATGCCGCCGGCGCGGAAGTGCCCAGCCCTAACAAGTGGCAGGCGCTTTACATCCTCGGCCAGATTCACGACGCGCCGACGCCAGCCGGCCAAGGCGCTGGAATACTACCGGCAGGTGTCGGATCGCTTCAGCGACGCCGCCGGCGCCATCGCGGGCTACACCCGCAAGGACCTCAAGGTCCCCGAGGTCTCGATCGTGCGCCCCGACGCGCAGCCCGCACTGGCCGCGAGACCAGCCAGCGCAAACCCCCGCGCGGTTTCCGCGTGATCGACGTCGTCGGCCAGCCCCCCGAGCCCTCGTCCAGGCCCGGGATCAAGCTCGATTACCGCAACATCGCCCAGGTCGACGTCAAGGTTTACCCGGTTGACCTCATGCAGCTCTATCTGACCCGGCGCAACCTGAACGACATCGCGGGAGTTGACCTGGCCGGCATCACCCCACTCGTCGAGAAGACGGTCACGCTCGGCTCGGGGGCCGATTACGACGACAAGTCCCGAACGATCGAGCTTCCACTGGCCAAGGAAGGCGCCTACCTCGCCATGATCCGCGGCGACAACCTGTACGCCTCGGGAATTGTCCTGGTCACGCCGCTGGAGATGGAGGTCCTCGAGGCCAGCGGGCTTGCCGGAGCGGGCTCGACAGTCTATCCCGAACAAGTTCGAGTCACGTTGCGCGACGTCCGGACCAAGGCGTTCCTCCCCAGAGTCCAGGTCAAGGTGATCGGAAGCGACAACCCTCAGTTCATCTCGGGCGAGACCGATCTGCGCGGCGTCTTCGTGGCCGAGGGCGTTCATGGCCTGGTCACCGCGGTCGCCCGGATGGGAGATGCCCGATATGCCTTCTATCGTGGCACAAATTATGTCGGGCCCCGCCCACCGGCCGGCGGCGCAGGCGGTCAGTCTCCTCAGCCGCCGCCGTCACCCGCGCAGGCCGCCGGTGTGGACCAATCGCTCGACGCCAATCTGAAAATGCAGAACTCGGCGAACTCGATCCGCCAGATCGAGCGCCTTCAGCAGCGCTACAACCAGCCGCCTGAGAATCGCAAGGGAGCGGCCGCCGGCGGCTTCCGTTGAATCCTTGAGGCGCCTCGTCCGGCGGGTTATAAAGGCTGACGACGAGAATTGTCACCCTCAAGCTCAGCCGGACGAGGAGACCGAATCCATGAAGTGCGCCGTGTTGGCGGGATTGATGATCGCGATCTGCATGATCCCCCTGGACGCCCGCGAGAAAACGACCGTGGACAAGAGCAATCCCAGCAAGACCGCCACGGCCGAGGCAGGGAAGCAGCCGTCGGCCCGCCGCGTTTTTGAATTACGGACCTACATCACGAACGAGGGCAAGCTCAACGACTTGCATAAGCGGTTTCATGATCATACCTGCAGCCTCTTGAAGAAACATGGCGCAGAATTGGTCGGATTCTGGACGCCGCTCGACGAAAAAGACGGCAAGGGCGAAAAGCTTGTTTACCTGGTGGCGTTCCCCAGCCGGGAAGCAGCCAAGAAAACCTGGGATTCCTTCGGGGCCGATCCCGAATGGCGCAAGGCGTACGCGGAAAGCCACAAGGACGGTGTGCTGGTCAAGAAGGTGGAATCCGTCTTTCTCGAACCGACGGAATACAGCGAGATGAAATAGGAGTGCCTCGCGACGACGCCGATGCGACGCCCGAAGTCGCAGCTAAAGCATGTTGATACCGTAAGCTGTTCACGTTTTCCGGTCGTGCGATCGCTCGTTCGTTCTCTCGGTTGTGTGCAGCTCCGCAAGGCGATTTGTCAGTTCGACTGAACATCCCCACGAGAACGTGACACCCGAGCCTCCGTGGCCATAGTTGTGGAAGATGCGCGTGCCCTCCTCTGGCTCCAGGCGCACATTCTGGCGTCGGAACGGCCGCAGGCCGACGCGCACCGGCTCCGCCGCGTCGATTTCGGCCCTCGCGAGCGCGGGCAGGAAGTCGACGCATCGGCGATACATTTCGCGGATCGGCTCGTAATTGTGCAGGCCGATCCCCAGCTCCCACTCGTCAGGCTCGGCCAGACCGCCGAGGACGAGCATGTCCTCCCCGCGAGGAACGACGAAGATGAAGCCGGGCTCGTCGCTCGATCCGTCGTGGGAAACGCAATGAGCCTCTGTAATCCTTGGCATCGTGCTCCCATCGTTCCGCACGCGGATCAGCGCCCTGCGCAGCGGATACATCGATTCTTCGGCAAGCTCGCCGGCACCGAGGCCGGCACAATTGACGATCGCGTCGGCGTGGTACTGCCGGCAGAGAGCCTCTTCCTGTTTTCGGAGCGGACCAGCAATCCTGTGCTCGACGATGCGGCAACCGGCCCTGCGTGACTCGTCGAGCAACCATCTCAGGTACACGTCCGTGTCGATCATCGGTGCGAGGTGTGTGTACGCGTCTCGCAGACCAAGCTCGGGATTGATCCCGTTCTCCTCGATCAGCTCGGGATCGTGCCGGAACCGCCGTACCTTCGCCGTGAGCTCGTCCATCTTTGCGAGCTGAAGCGGGTCGCTCTCGATCGGCCGCTTGAAGTAAAACGTCACCGGCCTCACATACACGCCTGTCGCCGGGTCGCGCGCGAGATCCGAAAAGATCTCGTAGGACAGGGCGCACCACGTCTTGGAGCGGTAGAGCGAGACCGGGTCTTGATGGTGGCCGCACACCGCCGGCGGCCATTCCCACAGCGCACCGGCGACCACCGACGTCACCCGCGGCGCGAACCGCTCGGCGATGACCGTGACCTCAAAGCCTCTCCGTCTCAAGCAAACGGCCGTCGTCAGGCCGCTGACTCCCGCGCCAATAACGAGTATGCCGGTTCCGTTGCCGATGCCAGGATCGCCGACCAGCTTGGCATCGAAAACGACGGGTTGCGTCCCCATTGTGCGATTTTTGCCCGCATGTCTTGGAGTTCTGTAACAAGCCCCATCCATCGTAACCGAAATCCTTCATCCTGCGCAGACCGTGCCCGGCCGGCAGCATGATTACCGATGGCTCGCCTGGCTGCGCACCTGGCATTGCTCAGAGCGGCTGGCTCTTGAGAGAGGGGCTGGCAAATGAGAGGAAGGTCGGTCTGCCAGCGCGACGATCGCGACCGCTGGCAATAACGAGCCAACAAAACGCACCCGGCAGTGCGCGGAAAGCCGAGGGGCGGGCATCGGAAAACCGGCGCTTTGCGGAACGCGCGGTACGCTGATCAACGGGCAAAGGGTACCGGACACAGCCCGGTCAATTTCGCCCTAGCGTCACATCGACTGCGCCGATCAGGCTTTCGCCCAGGCCTTTTTGACGGATCGCTTCGAGGTCGCTTCGGCAGGCGAAGAGTGCGTCAATGACGGCGGAGTCCCACTGGATGCTACGACCCTGCTGAAGGATCGTGTCGATCTGCGCCAGGCTGAGGCGCTTGCGATAAGGCCTGTTGCTCGACATGGCGTCGAACGAGTCGGCGACAGCCAGGATCCGGGCTTCCATGGGGATCGCATCGCCCGAGAGCCTGTCGGGGTATCCCGTGCCGTCCATGCTCTCGTGGTGATGCCTCACCCCGGGCAGAATGTGATGGAGCTTCTTCAAGTCTTTGAGGATCGTCACGCCAATCTCGACGTGCGTCTGAATTCTGCGGTACTCTTCCGGTGTCAATGGTCCGGTTTTCTTGAGCACGCCGTCGTCGATGCCGATCTTACCGACGTCATGCAGGAGGCCGGCGAGATAGAGGTCGCTGCGTTTCGGCGGCGGCATTCCCAGCTCCTCCGCCAGCCGGACGGCGATGCGCGCCACCCGCTCCGAGTGCCCGGAGGTATACGGGTCCTTGGCGTCGATCGCCGCCGTCAGTGCGCGAATGATTCCGAACAGCAGCTCCTTGAGATCGGCGTATGTCTTGGCGTTGGAGAGCTGCGCGACGATCAGCGAGCCGACGTACTGCAGGCGCTCGATATCCGAAGAGCTGAATCCGCGATCCTCCGGCGGATTGATGGCCAGCAGCCATCCGAGCGATCCTGCGGCGACCGAAGCATAGCGGCGCACCGAGCCCGGCGCGGCGGTGAGACGCTCTTCATCCAGATCCTTGCAAATGTAGGTCGACTCGTGCCCGCCCGGCGACGGGAACGCGCGATAGGATTGTGGATTCAGTCCCTCGATCGCGCCGCTGGTGACTACCGACTCCTGCGCGTCCTTGGGGACCCAGGCAACGGCCTTGACGTTCAATGACGTCCGGAGGACCGTCGTCGCAACGGTCTGAAAATGGTGGGGCGGATCGGAAATTCGCAACCGGCGAGTGAGCCGGCTGATCACGACACCCTTGCTTTCCTCATCGCTCGCCGGCGACGGCGAGCCGCGGTCCATCCGCTTGGCCACCTCCAGCCGCACGCGATTGGCGACCTGCTGGCCCCACGCGCAAAGCGCAGGGTCCGGACATGGTGGTCCCCAGCGGACCTCCTCGCGCACGACGTCGCGTGTGTCGTCGTCTTGGGTAGGTGTACTTCGCGACGCGTCGGCCGCGTCGTGGAAACCGACCCAGGCCGCGTGCCCGCCCGCGCGTGAGTCACCCAGCGGCATCACCAGCCACACTCGCCCACGATCCTCCGAAGTTCGCCACAACACGACCTGGCCCAGGCCAAGCTGGCTGGAACGGCTTTTGCGCTCGAACCGCTCGTCCACCACCGGTAGCTGCCAAGGTTCGGCGCCCTTGATCGCGCACCATGACCGAGCGAGCGGATCGAAAACGCCCACCGGAGCCGTGAACTCCCCCGCCAGCTGGTCAGCGATCGCGTCCATGGCGCATGCCGGGTCAACGCTGCTGGCCAGCCCAACCTCGCTATCATCCACCCCGGTCGTCTCGGGGATCATCGAGCCTGCCTCCGGACCTGAAGACTTGAACACCGTGGCGCCGGCGGCGCAGCGCGGCAATCCGCCGGTCTCCACTCACGAACCCACAGCACGTCCAAGAAAGTCTAGGTCACGAATCCCGTTCGCGTCGTTGAACCGCATGCACCGATTTCCGCGAGTGCGCAAAGCCAATCGCGCCTGACCGGTCAGTTGGACAATCACGTGCCCGTGGCGTAGAGACAAGAGGGAGGATATTCCGTCAGCGTAACGATCAACGCGCGAAGGATTTCCATGGCCAATTCCGCGCCGGGCTCTCGTCCGAAAGTCGATTCGACCCTCGACATCCTCGAAGACTGGCACATCAGTAGCGGTCAAGATAAGGCGAGCGCCGCCCACGAGCTCGCGGGGACTGAAGGGTTCACCGCTGTTGAGGCGCTCGCGCACAGTCGACCTGCATCTCCTGCTTTTTCATGGGGCCGTCTCGGTGACGCCGAGCGCGACGGCCAGGCACGGCGATCCGCGGCCACCGGGGCAGCCGGACAGAGCGTCGAGCTGCTTGCGCGATTCGAGCTCGATCAATCCAGCAGGGATTGGGACAGCACCCGGCGCATGCTCCGGCAGTCGACGCTGCCGCGCCGGCCGTTCCCGGCGGGACGGAGGCCTATGCACGTCACGAGGCCGAGGGCAGCGGGCCGCGGGCTCACGGCTCATTTCCTCAAGCCGGCGTCGAGCTGGCGGGTTTTCGTATCCTCGTAGAGCTCGGTCGCGGCGCTTTTGCGCGTCTATCTCGCCGAGGAGATCAACCTGGGCCGGCGGCTGGTCGCCATCAAGGTGTCGCGGCCCGACGGCGACGAGCCTCAGATCCTGGCTCGCCTCCAGCACACGCACATCGTGCCCGTGCACTCGGTGTGTGACGATCCGGCGACCGGCCTGCGAATCTTGTGCATGCCGTATTTCGGCGGGGCCAATCTCGCGCAAGTGCTGGAAGCCGCCGGCGGGCTCACACCCACTCGCCACGACGGGCGCAGCCTCGTGAAGGCACTCGATCAGATCAGTCGCAACCGATCCTCGCTCTCAATCCACTCGAGCACGCCGAGCTCGGCCCGCCGCTTGAGAGCCTGGAGGTCTAGCCAGACGTCGCCCGCCGTAGCGCAGACCCTCTCGACGTCGCGGGGGGTCCCCGCGCTCGCGGCTTCCCGATTCCGTTCGCTGTTCTTCCGCTTGGTCGGGCCCCGCGCCGCAGTGGAAACCGGCGCCGGCGACCAGGAGCAGGACCAGGACCAGCCGTCGCGGCAGTTCCTTCATGGTGCCAGCGCGATTCAAGCGGCCGTCTGGATCGTGGCCCGGCTGGCCGACGGCCTCGAGCATGCCCACTCGCGCGGGCTGCTCCATCGCGATCTCAAGCCGGCGAACGTCCTGCTGGCGGCGGACGGGACGCCCATGCTGCTGGACTTCAATCTCGCCGCCGACGTGCTACCCGAAAAAAGCGAAGGCGAGATTCGCCGCGCCTTGATCGGGGGCACGCTCCCCTACATGTCTCCCGAGCATCTCGACGCGTTCAATCCTGCGCGGGTCAACTGCCCCTGAAATCGTCGATGAGCGATCGGACATCTATGCACTCGGGCTCTTGCTCTTCGAAATGCTGGCGGGCGAACATCCCTTCCCGGAGCCTCCCCGCGAAAACTCGCTCGTCGAAACCATTGAGCGAATGATCGAGCAGCGTCGCAAGGTTCCGTCGCTTCGTGCCCGCTCCCCGCAAATCCCGTGGAGCCTCGACGCCCTCGTGGCGAAATGCCTGTCGTTTGACCCGGCACGCCGCTACACCCGCGCTCGCGACCTCGCGGAAGACCTGCGGCGGTTTCTCGAAAACCTCCCCATGAAACATGGCCCCGAGCCCAGTCCTCGCGAACGAATGTGCAAATGGGCAAGGCGGCACCCGGGGCTGTGCGGATCCAGCTCGATCGCTTTGATTTCGATCGTGCTCCTGCTGATGCTCGGTGGCGCGGTCGCCCTCGTCTATGACAAGATGCAGGGCCTGGCCGCGCGCGTGATGATACGAGTATTCGAACGCGATTTCACAGAGATCCAGTTCCTGCTGAATACCGCGAGTGTTTCCGATGAGCATCTGACTCGAGGGCTTGCGAAGGCGACATCCACACTGGCCCGTCTCGGGGTGGAAGAAGATGGCCGCCTGGGGTGGAGCGCTTGGCAGCAGCCGCTCACTCCGGCCGAGCGGCGGCGGCTGCGCGAGCAAGCGGTCGAGCTGATCATGCTCGATGCCCGCGGCGCGCGTCGTACTGGCGCAAAAACAGGGGTCTGAGTCGGACCGTCGCCGCGCGATCGAGCGCAATCGCGCGCCTGGATGCCGCGCTTCGAATCGAACCGGAACCTCCATCGGCACTCTACGCCGAGCGAGCAAGGTATCACGCCGCGCTCGGTGAGCCCGAGGCGGCCGCCCGCGACCGTGCGCTCGCCGCGGCCAGACCCCCCACGAGCTGCCACGACCTGACACTCCTGGGCACCACGATTCTGGCCGGCGGAGACCCCTTGCGCGCGGCTGAGGTCCTGCGGAGCGCCCTGCGCATGGATGTGACATCGTTCTGGGCGTGGTTCATCCTCGGGCACTGTCACTACGCACAAGGGAGGTTTCTGGAGGCGGCCGGCGACTTCGCCGCGTGCGCGGCCCGTGCGCCAAACTTTGCCTGGGTGCACTTCAACCGCGGCCTGGCACTCTCGCGGGCCGGCCGACTGAAGGACGCCGAGGACGCCTATGACCGGGCGCTCGTCCTCGACCCGAATCTCGCCGAGGCGGCGGTCGACCGCGCGCTCGTCGAGCTCGAATTGAACCATCTCGAGCGCGCCCAGACCGACCTGGCCCGCGCGATCGAACTGGGACGCGACGACGTCGTCGTCTTGGCGGCGCTGGCTGAAACCTGGGCACGGCTCGGCCGGCACGACGAAGCCGAGCGATACTTCGCCCGCCTGCTTGAGGGCCACCAGAGCGGAACGGTCGTTCGCGTCGCACGCGGAATCACGCGCATTCGTACCGACCCAACCGGTGCCGAGGCCGACTTCAAGGCAGCGCTCGAGCACGATCCCCGTAACGCCCAAGCCCTCTACGGCATGGCGCTCCTGGCCCGAAGGACCGACGTTCACAAGGCAATCGAGCATCTCGACCGAGCCTTGGACGCCAACCCCAATCTCATCGACGCTGTGCAATTGCGAGCGCTCGATGCGCGCCCGGCTCGGTGAGCGCGGCACCCTCGACGATGTCGACCGCCTGGTGGCAAGCGCAACCCCTCATCGCCTGTACAACGCCGCCTGCGCCGTCGCGATCCTGTCGGAGAAGGCCGACGACAAAAGGCTGTGCTCGCATGCGATCGAGCTACTCGAGCGCGCTATCCGATGCGGCTTCCCCGCAGCCGACGCCGTCAATGATCCGGACTTGCAGCCGCTACGCGCGTATCCACGGTTCCAGCGGCTGTTAGCTGCAAAGCCGAGCTCGTGAAATCCTGACGGTCACGATCGAGGATCCGCCTGCCCCGCACGATATTTGAGGCTAAGCGGCTGCTCGAGACCGTGCGCCTCCAGGAGCGCGGTGTCCCCCAGAATGGCCTCGCTCGGCCCGTCGGCGATCACGCGGCCGGCGTCGAGCAGGACGGTCCGCGGACAGAGCTCGAGCACCATCTCGAGGTCGTGGGTGGCGATCAGCTTGGTGCAGCTCAAGCTCTGGACGAGCTGAATGAAGCGCCTTCGGCTTCGTGGGTCGAGGTTGGCGGACGGCTCGTCGAGCACCAGCACCGACGGCCGGCAGGCAAGCACGCCCGCCAGGCACACACGCTTCCGCTCACCGAAGCTCAGATGATGGGGCAGCCGCTCGGCCTCGTCCTCCAGCTCGACCTGCGCCAGCCATTCGATCGCGATCGACCGCGCCTCGGACGGGCTCAGCCCCTGGTTGAGCGGCCCAAACGCCACGTCCTCGATGACGGTATTGCAGAAAAGCTGGTCGTCGGGGTCCTGGAACACCAATCCGACCCGACGCCGCACTTCCGCGGCGTTCCGGCCGATCACCTCCAGGCCATCGATCCAGACCTGCGGAACGGACGATGGCCGGCCGTTGCGGTGCGCCGCACCTGACGCGTGGCCGTGGCCGATCGCGCCCCGCGCCTTCCCCGGCAACAGCCCGTTCAAGTGCAGGAGCAGCGTGCTCTTGCCCGCGCCGTTGGGGCCGACCAGCGCGACCGACTCGCCCGTCCGGATCGATAGCTCGACGCCTCGAAGCGCCTCCTTCCCGTCGGGATAGCGGTAATCCAGCCCGCTCACTCGGATCGCCGGCACCGGTTCGTTGTGATCGCTGGTCGCCATCGTCGTGGGACCGGGTCTCCCGGCCGTCAACACCCTCTGGTTCCGGCTAGGCCGGCACGCTGTGAATTACGCGTCAACGGTCACTCGTCGAGGTGCGGCAACGTCCCCTGCCAACCCCGCGCGATCATGGCCTCGTGAACTCGCTCGGCGCGTTCGAAATGTCCGCAAGAACAGCATGCCGATCAAGCCGGTGAGCAAGCCCCAGGAAGCGTGTCGTCGGCGGTTGAAGGTGCGGGCCCGCCGTGCCGTGGCCATGCGGTCGAGCTCGTCCATCAGCACATGACGGTAGCGGTCCATGAACTGGAGCGTGGCGACGAGCAGGGGCGGCACGCCCAGCTTGCGCAGGCCGGCCAGCAGCTTGTGAAACGGCGTGACGCCCGCCAGGACGAGCATCGTCAGGAGCGCCAGGCTGTTCTTGATCAGGATGGATCGCGGCGACGACGGCCAGTCCGTACGTCGCTCGCGGCCGGGTGCGCCGGCGCGACCATGACGCGCCAGGAATCCGACGACCACGAAGAAACCCAGCCAGCGCCGTCCCAGTTCGCGAGGCGGGATCCCGGCGAGGCCGATCGAGAAAGCCAGCACGAGCCCGAGAGCTCCAAGCGCGGTCCACGAGCCGATCGGCGTGGCGACCACGGCGACGACGAAGACCAGGGCCGCGATCAGCTTGAGCCGCGCGTCGAGCCGGTGCAGCGGGCCGGTCCCCGCGCTGTGGCGCTCGAGCCCGTCAAGCCGCATCGGGAGTGGCCTCTGCTTCTCGTTGGTCGCGGCAGGACCCTCGCCATCCCCCAGGGCGACGCCGAAGACGACCAGGGTGCCGACAGACCGGCGGCCGCCGTCGCCAGCCGGACGTGATTCAGGCCCGGAAGCCTCAGCTCGTAATCAGGGATCGGAGCAGGAATGCATGGACTGGCTGACGTCGCTGGCAGGAAACCAAGCTTCTCGCCGACAAATTCGAGGCCGTCGGGCTGATTGCGAGGCAAACGGAGCCAGGAAGACGGCGACCGCCAGCGCCACGGCCAGGCCGCCCACAGCGTCTGGCCCCAACGGCGCCCGCGGTTCCCGCGCGTCTTCGCGGCATCAGCAGATCTCGAAGAGATCGGGCCGCCGCACCAGCAGGAACCGCACGACCAGGCCGGTGATGACCGCCTCGCCGACTCCGATCACGGCGTGCACCAGGGCCATCCAGCTCAGGATCTGGAAGAAGTCGGCCCGTCGGCCCGATGCCGCCAGCTCGATGGCGAACGCACCCGAGGCCAGGAGCACCGAGAACCAGGCGGCGACCATGGCGGCGATCAAGACTCCCTTTTCCCCGCCGATCCAGCGCCGGATCGGGGCGTAGATCGCGTAGCCCGCCGACCGCGCCGATCAGCCCCATGTTGACGAAATTGGCCCCGAGTGCCGTCACGCCGCCGTCGGCGAACAGAAAGCACTGGACGAGCAAGACGGCCGCGATCACCACCGCCCCCGCCCACGGCCCCAGCAGCACCGAAGCGAGCACACCGCCCAGCAAATGGCCCGAGACCCCGGCCCGACCGGAAAATTCACCATCTGAGCGGCAAAGACAAACGCCGACATCGTTCCCATCAGCACCGGTCGTCCGCTCGCCGAGCTCGCCGCTCCAGCTGCCGCAGCGCGAACAGCAGGCCCGCCTGCCCCGACCAGTCCCGTGACCGCGGCCACCCTGGGATCCAGCAAGGCATCAGGAATATGCATCGGTGTCACCTCGCCAGGTCCGCCTTCGCTCCACAGCTCCTCGGCTCATCCGGCGTCCCTGCATCGCCGGACATCATGCTAACCGCGGTATGGCGTTTCGTCAAAAACTTCATACCGTCGTCGCCGCCGGTCGTGCACGAGCCAGCTTGGGCCGTCTCCACGATGCGGGATACCGGCACGAGAGTCCGGCGAAAACCGGCTCTGCGGGTGGCCCCGTGACTCGGCCGAGCTTTAGCGACATGTGTCATAGACAGCGCCGCGCGGTCAAACGATAATCAGCGTGGGCAGAGGAAAATCGCGCCTCCCGGTGTCGTAGAGCGCTGGAAGGCAGGCCGGAAACGAGCGCCCTTCGCTCTCGGCGGGGAGGCTGTAGTGCCCGGCAGCGCACGCGAGATCAACTCCCCGGCGAGTAGCCTTCTGGAACGGAGCGGTCGGCGCCCGTGGGCGATCCGTGTCATGAGATTGCATTGGGGTCCAGGGCCGGTATTCGCCTTTGAGAGCTTGCTCGCGGCCCGCCGCTGGCAGGTTTACGCGCTGCGATCGTTTTACGTCGGCGCACTGCTCTTAGGCCTGACGCTGACCTGGGGGCCGTCGGAAGCACGATCCACAGCATCGCCGACGCGGCCGTGATCGGCCGCCTGTTTTTTCACACGCTGGTGGCCGTCCAGCTCGCCGTTGTGCTGCTGGCCGCCCCGGCGGCGACCGCCGGCGCCATCTGCGTCGACAAGTCGCGCGGCACGCTGCTCCACGCCTTCGTCACGGACCTGACCGACCGTGAAATCGTGCTGGGCAAGCTGGGAGCGCGGCTGGCGCCGGTTCTGGTGCTTCTGGCCTGCGGCCTGCCTGTGCTGGCGCTCGGAAGCTTTCTCGGCGGAATCGACCTTGAGGCGGCGCTGGCGCAGAGCTTGCAACCGCGGGGGTGGCGGTTGTTTGCTCTAGCCTTGCGCTCTTGGCTTCGGTCTGGCGCGAAAGCCTCACCAAGCCGTGCTCATCTCCTACTACGCTCGTGGGCCTCTGGGTGGCCGCCGTGCCGGCAATGCACGCCGTGTTTAATTGGGGCCCTCAGTCAACGGTTCCCGGCCTGATCCTGGAGATGTCCAATCCGATCGTCGCCGCCTTCGCGGACATTTTCCGCCCGCTCAATGGGTCGCTCGGCCTGCGCAGCAGGCCGCGTTTTTCCTGGCCACTCTTTTCGTTGCCTGGGGATTGACCGCCGTGGCGATACGATGGCTGCGGCCAACAGTCCTGGCCCATGCGAGCCGCCCGGTGCAGCACGATCGGCCCAACGCGCCGGCGCGACTGGTGCATTACTTGCCGGGGCCCTCGCTCGACGGCAATCCCGTGCTGTGGCGGGAATGGCACCGCAAGCGGCCCACGCGCTGGACCGGCCGGTTCTGGACGGCGTACGTCGTTGTCTCGGCCCTGGCCAGTTTATATATCCTGAGCTGGTATTATTTCTGGCCGATGCAAGGCCAGCTCTATCGCGGCGTCTCTGTCGTGGCGGCGCACGTCAATGCCTGGCAAGTCGCAATCGGCCTGCTGCTCCTGAGCGTGTCGGCGGCGACAACCCTCGCCGAGGAGCGCGACCGCGGCAGCCTGGACGTCATCATGACCACGCCGCTCTCGACGCGTGAGATCGTCTGGGGCAAGTGGTGGGGCACGTTCGCGATGGTCCCGCGCCTGGCTATCCTGCCAATCTGGGTTGTCGCAGGCGCCGCGATGGTGAGCGACGGCGGGATCGGCCTCTTGCTCATGATCGGACTGATCCTGGCGTATTCGGCGGCAGTGACGAGCCTCGGCCTGGCGCTGGCGACGTGGATTCCCAGACTGGGCCGCGTCATCGCCGACCAGTGTGCTGGCGTACGTCCTGATCGCGGCCGGCTGGCCGCTCTTGCTGCAAATCCTGCCCGGCCTGCCAGCCTTCCGAGCAAGTGCTCCGTACCTTCAGCCGGACTGGGATGGCCTCCTGCTGGCGAGCCCGTTTTTCGGCGTTTACGCGACGACCGAATGGGCCTCGCGACTTTCGTTCGTTTCGACCATCTACGAGCCATGGAGCGTCGGCCCACCTTTGGCGCAGGGAGCTTTGTGGCCGCTGTTCTGGATCGGGGCTTACTCCGGCTTCGCCTTGATCCTGGCCGGCGCGACCGTGCGGAACTTCGATCGTAAAGTGGGACGTATGCCAGAACGCGCTGGAGACGCGACCATCGGACGACGCCCCGCTGGTGCCGGAGTTCAGACCGTCTCGCCCGAGGCTGATCTGCCCCCGTCGCGATAACACGCGATCGTCCCGAAAACCACGCGATTTCACTGCGCTAGCGTGAGTTTCGCCTTGCAGAGGAGGACTGCGCTGTGGCACGGTTCATGGTGAAGTCCAGCCGTCTCTCACTCGGAGCCGAGCCGAATCTCGGCGAGGGTCGCTAAGGTGGCCGTGCACAATCAGCGCAAAGAGCATCAACTTTCCCGTCTCCTCGAAGAGGACGTCGACCGCGACCCGATCCGCCAGTTCGTGGCCTGGTTTGCCGACGCATCGCAGAGCGGTGTCGCAGAGTCGAACGCGATGGCGCTTGCGACCGCGGCGATTGATGGCCGCCCGTCCGTGCGAATGGTCTTGCTGCGCGGGGTCGACGAGCGAGGCTTCACGTTCTTCACCAACTACGAGAGCCGTAAAGCCGGAGATCTCGAGGCCAATCCGCACGCGGCCATGGTCTTCTTCTGGCACGAGCTCGAGCGGCAGGTCCGGATCGAGGGGCGGGTCGAGCGCGTCAGCGTCGACGAGTCGGACCAGTACTTTCAGAGCCGTCCCCAGGGTGCTCGGATCGGGGCATGGGCTTCCCCGCAGAGCGAAGTCGTCGCCAGCCGGAGCATCCTCGAGGAGCGATTCAGCGAGCTGGAAAGCCGTTACGCTGATCGCGAGATTCCGCGCCCGCCGAACTGGGGCGGTTATCGCGTGGTACCCGACTCGATCGAATTCTGGCAAGGTCGGCCGAATCGGCTGCACGACCGCCTGCGCTACACCCGGCGTGGGGACCAAGGATGGCTCATCGATCGCCTGGCGCCGTGAGAAGGTGTGCGAGGGGTTGACCCGTGCTGGGACGGAGGGCGCACCGCCAAGGCGGCGATCGGTCTCTCATCGCCATAGCGATTTGCCGGTCTTGCCGGCATGGTCGAGTAAAGCGTCGACGAACCACGGCTGTGGCGAAGCTGAGACGCGCGGGCCGGCGACGGCGAGGGCGCCGGCGACTTCGAGCGGCGAACGAGGCTCGGGCCGCCCGCTCGCGTGTCGATCGAGAACCGACGCCTTCGGCTTTTTGCCCTTCTTCGGAGGCTTCGGCGGCTTGGGCGGCTTGCCGAAGTAGATGACATCATTCGCGCCCGCTGCGCCGCTTGCCGACGAATTCAGAAGCTGGCCGTCGGCAGCAGCGACGCCCGAGGGGGGCCCAGCGACGATCGTCAGCCGGATCGAGTCCTTCAAGCTGTCCGGCTTCTTGAGCGTGAGCGTCACGCTCTCGCCTCCGCCGCTCGGGCTCGCGCTCTTGATCGTCACCTTGCGATCGTTCTTGTTGCCGAAAATATGATCGGATCCCGCGTCGGCCAGCATGTAGTTGTTGGTGTTCTCGATCGAGCTTGAGCTCATCGGCTCGCTGAATCGCAGGATGATCTCGGCAAGCGCCCCCTTGTGCTTGACGATTTGCGGATTGGGCTCGAGTGTCGGACCGGGGCTGCTCGTCGACGACACTGGTCCGGTGACGGTAAATGGCTGCGAGCTGGCGGGAAGAAGTCCGACGGCTGTCACCTGCAGCACATACCCCGCGCCGGCCGCGCTCACAGTCAAGCCGGTGAACGTGGCGACGCCGTTGACGGCCGTCGCGGTCAGCTTGCCGCCAAGCATCCGCCGGGCGTGCTGAATAACGAGACCGAGAGGGTGCCATCATAACTCGTCAAGGTCGGCGCCGGCCGTGTTTTCCAGGGCGACCATCACGTTGAAGGGCGTGCCCACGGCAATCGGGTTCGGCGGCGCGAGGGTGATGACCAGGTGGCTGCCGCTGTCGTTGACCGAAAAGGTTCCGACGGTCGCGTTTGCAATGGAGTTGCCTGCCAGGTCGGTCGGCCGCGAGCCGGCGAGCGAAATCGTATAGATGCCGTCTGGATTTTGACTCCAGCTCCCGCCGGGAGGGGTGATCTGGTAAACGACCGTTTCGCTCGTGGCATCATTGAAGAAGTCGGTCGTGCCGCCCGCTGTAATGCTGACGATCGATGCGTCCAGCGGCGAGCCGCCGCTCGGGGGTTGCACCTGCACCAGTGCGGCGTTGACGCTGGCATTGTCCACAGCCACGTTGTCGGTGTAGACAATCGTGAATTGGTACGGCGTCAGCTAGCCGGCGTCGGACGCGGTCACAGCGGGGGCGGAAGTGAGCGCGGCCACAGGGGCCGTCGTGTCGGCCGTCGCCCGGCTCTGAAAGGCGCCGAGATCGAGCGCGCCGGCCGGCAATGCGTCGCCGCGCGGTCGGTGATGAGGCTGTCGGGATTGCCCGCCTTGCCAATCGCCGGACTGCCAGCTTGCAGGCCGACCGTCTGCGTCGGTCCGCCGTTGTTCTGCAAACCGGCGGTGGCGAGGAGCGGATTGACGCCGGTGAGGTTGCCGGTGCCGGTCACGGTGCCCGTCGGTGCGGTCTGGAACAGGCTATTGCTGGCAGTCACTTTTGCCGACATAATCGGCGCCTACTTGGCGGAGTTGCCGCCGAAGATGGAGCTCCCGGCGACCACGGCTCCCGCGCCCGACTGGTAGGCTCCGCCGCCGGCTCGGGATGAGTTAGCCGGGGGGTCGACGGCCTGGTTGCCGGCGACCGTGGCGTGATTCAAGGTGAGAGTGCCGCCACTCACGAGAGAAGCCGCCGCCAAACGCGTCGCCATCCAGACCGGGTAGCCGAGCCGCCTTCCTCGCCGGTTGGCCAGGCTGGCCGTCCGCGCCATCGAGGTCGCCGGCAACACCGGCGAGACCCGCCGAGCCGGGGCCCTGCCCAGGCATCCCGCCATGGCCGCCCGATCCCCCCTTGCCCGCCAGTCCAAAATTGCCGCGAGTTGTCGAGCCGCCGGCCGAATCGGCGAGGATGTGAGTAAACAACCTCGCCGCCGTTCCCGGCGCCGCCGCCGGATCCGGCCTGCACGGTGTTGCCGAAGAGCGTGACGTTCGGCCACGTCGACAGCGCCGGCGCTCTGGAAAGCCCGCCGCCGCGACCAGATCCTCCGGATCCCTCCACGAGCCCCCGTCGCCGCCATCGCCGCCGTCGCCCCCAGTACCGCCGGCGCCGCCTGTGCCGCCATCACCGCCGTCGCCATTTTTCGCCGGGAGCGCCTTGATGGCCGGCGGTTCCGCCCGCGACCGCCGAGCCACCGTCTCCGCCGGCCGCCGCCATCGCCACCATCGCCTCCATCGCCGCCCACGCCGCCACCGCCGCCATTGCCGCCGGCACCGCCAGCGGACCCGACCGCGGAATTGGAGGCGAGGGTGTCGCCGCCGAAGTCACCGACCCGCCGACGACTGCGATGCCGCCGCCGCTGCCGTTGCCACCGTGGCCGGCAGAGCCGCCGTTGCCGCCATTGCCGCCAGTCCCGCCGGCGCCACCGGGTCCGCCATCACCGCCGATTCCGCCATCTGCGCCGGCGCCGCCGGCGCCGCCGACGTTGGCAGTGTACGCGATGCCGCCACCGCCGCCGCCACCGCCGTTAGCTCCCTCGCCGCCAAGGCCTTCGATCGTGAAACCGGCGACTCCTCCGGATCTCCCGCCCTCCCTTTCCGCCGCCGGCTCCTCCGGCTCCGCCCGTGCCCCCCGTGGCGGCGTCGGAAGAAAGTGTCGACGATCCCAGATTCAACTGGCCGCCCGCCACGAAAATGCCGCCGCCCTGACCAGCGCCGCCGTCCCCGCCATTGCCACCATCCGCACCGTTGCCGCCATCGCCGCCCGGGCCGTGCGTCCCGCCGGTACCACCGGAGCCACCCGCGGCTCCGTTGCCCCCTTTGCCGCCGTTCCCGTGCTGCAAAGTTCGCTCCGCCGCCTCCACCAACGCCGCCGCGACCCCCGTTTCCACCAATCGCGCCGGATCCGCCTGCGACTCCATCGCCACCAAGACCTCCATCACCGCCTTGCCCGCCCGGCCCCCCCTTCGCCGAGCGCTCGTGACCGTGACCGACTGGATCGTCATGCTGCCAGCGGCAAGGTAGACACCGCCGCCGAAGCCGTTCCCGCCGCTCCCGCCGTCGCCACCGGCCGCACCGTCGATCCCGCCGCCCCCCTCGCCGCCTTCACCGGCTTTGGCGCCTCGTCCGCCCTCCGGCACCATTCCCGCCGTTCTTGCCGGATGAGCCCGTCGCTCCGCCACCAATTCCACCGGACCCGCCGTGGCCGCCGAGCCCTCCATCGCCACCTCGTCCTCCGCCGGCGGGCTCTGTGCCCCCCGCACCACCGTCTCCACCTGCGCCGCCCTCGGCGCTGTCCTCGAAGAACTGGCTGTCGAATATCGTCACCGCGCCGGCGGCAACGTAGATCGCACCGCCGCTCCCGTCGCCTCCGTCGCCTCCCACACCGCCGTCGCTCGGCTTCTTGGGCGATGATTCACCGTTGTCGCCGGCCTCACCGCTCTCGCCGAGTCCGCCGATTCCTCCATTTCCGCCCGGCGGGCCGATAGCCCCGTTCTCGCCCTTGCCTCCGTCCGGCCGGAGCCACCGCTTTTCCCGTGCGTGTCGTCGACATCGCCGCCCGGGCCGCCCTGCCCGCCGGCGCCGCCGATCGCCGAATCCGAGTTAAACCGCGAATCAACGACCGTCAGCATGCCCGCGGCCAGATAAATGCCACCGCCTTGCGCATCTCCCCCCGACGATCCTGGACCGCCGGCCACCGATGCCGCGCCGCTCGCCCCCCGGCGGCCAGTTGCCGCGATGGCGACGTCCTGCGTCATCGACACGTCGCTCAACACAACGTTACCGCCATCGATCAGCAGCCCGCCGCCGAGCGCCGCCGCCGCCGAGCACGCCGCCATCGACGGCGGTCCCCCCACGAACCGACAGCGACTCGAGAACGACCGAGACACTCGCCCCCGCCGTGCCCACAATCTGCATGACCCGGAACGATCCTTGCGGTTGGATCACAGACTGCGAAGGACCGGCGCCGACGATTGTCAGCGACTTGCCCGCCACGCCGGCCGCCTGGTCCTCGATCAGCAGATTGCCGCCGGCAGCCTGGGTGAGCGAGTAGGCTCCGGGCGCCAGCTCGATGAGATTGCTCGCATCCGAATTGGAATCCGCGAGCAGGAGATCGTAGCGCAGGCTACCCGCCGCGCCTGTCGGCCGCGCTGGCCAACCGCGCTGAAACCGCCGGGGCTAACCGGTCTTCTAATAACTCAATGATCCGTCGAACAGCCTGATCGCGGCGACGGCGTTCGCATCGATTCGTGCGCATTCGGCGAGGCATGCTGGCTCCCGAGACGTCAGACCAATTTGATCGAGCAAGCGGGTTGTGTAGCGTAAGATCGAAACAGGCGGCTCCATAGTATCACGATTGCGTGCACAGGCAACGACCGAGGTCCTTTCAAGACGATCGGCACCAGCGACGCGGCTCGATTCTCGAGGCGAGCGACGATTCGTTGCCAAGGAAACGCTCGATTCGTTGGATACGATTGGCGGGCTCGTTCCGGTGTTCGTCCTAACAGTTTCCATGCATGAGTCGCTTTGGCAGGGCGGTCGGCCCGCGCGCCGCCGGCTTCTCGTCGCTCGCGACCATCGTCTCGGGATTGGCATCTGTTCTGTAGTTTGGGTACGCTGAGCGTGCGAATCCGCGTCGGAGCCGCTTCGCTAGCGTTATGATTCCCGGGGTCGAGATTCCGTTCATTCCGAACGCTAAACGCCGATCACAATTTTCGGTATCGGCTCCGCGGGCGGATTGGTGAAAGCGGAAGGACGAGTCAAGCAAGATGGTTCAGATCAAGCTGCCCGATGGTTCGGTCAAGGAATATCCCGACGGCGGTCAGTCCGCGCGAGGTCGCGCTGGCGATCGGCAAGCGGCTGGCCGACGCGGCGGTCGCGGCGGTCGCGGCGGGCAGGTCGTCGATCTCGACCGGCCGCTCGAAAATGGCGACGGCGCCCGATCGAGATGCGGATCCTCACTCCCAAGGACCGCGAGGCACTCGACGTCCTGCGGCATTCGACCGCCCACATCATGGCCCGGGCCATCATGCGGCTTTATCCCGGCGTCCGGCTCGCGTTTGGGCCGACCACGGCCAACGGCTTTTATTACGACGTCGTGGTGCCCGGGCATAAGCCTCTCGGAAGACGACTTCGCGGCCATCGAGGCCGAGATGGCCCGGATCCTCAAGGACGCCGAGCCGTTCGAGCGGTTCACGCTGCCGGTCGACGAGGCCCGCCAGTTCGTCGCCGACCTGGGGCAGACCTTCAAGGTCGAGCATATCGACGAAGAGCTGCACAAGTACGGCGTGCTGAGCTTCTATCGCCAGGGCGAGTTCGTCGACCTCTGCCGCGGCCCGCATATTCCCCACGCCGGCAAGGTCGGCGCATTCAAGCTGCTCTCGATCGCCGGGGCCTACTGGAAGGGCCGGACCGACCGGCGAGGTGCTTCAGCGCGTTTACGGCACCGCGTTCTTCGACAAGAAAGAGCTCGACGCCCAGCTCGCCCAGCTCGAGGAGGCCAAGAAACGCGACCATCGCCGGCTGGGCCGCGAGCTCAACCTGTTCACGATCTCGCAACTGGTCGGGCCGGGCCTGATCCTCTGGATGCCCAAGGGGGCGATCGTCCGCGGCATCCTCGAGAGCTTCATCAAGGAAGAGCTGGTCAAGCGCGGCTACCAGCCGGTCTACACGCCGCATATCGGCAAGATCGAGCTCTACCAGACCAGCGGCCACTACCCTTATTACAAGGACTCGCAGTTTCCGACGCTCAAGATGCCGGCCCACCCGGCCGCCAAGGAGCTGCTCGACGGCCTGATTCGCCGGCAGCTTGACGACGATGCCCAGCGCGTCTTGCTGGCCAAGGCCGGGCATTCCCGAGCGCATGCCCGAGCCCGACGCCTCGCCGAGGCGCGGAGCCGTCGCCTCACCAAGTCGTTCTTCGAGATGAGCCGGTCCGGAGCGGATCGGCTACGTCGAGCAGACCTGCGACATCGAAGAATACCTGCTCAAGCCGATGAACTGCCCGCACCACATCCAGATCTATGCGGCGCAGCCGCGAAGCTATCGCGAGCTGCCGCTGCGGCTGGCGGAGTTCGGCACGGTCTATCGCTACGAGCAGTCGGGCGAGCTGTCGGGGCTGACCCGGGTGCGCGGCTTCACCCAGGACGACGCTCATCTCTTCTGCACTCACGAGCAGGTGCGCGGCGAGTTTCGCTCGACGATGGAGATGACCCAGTTCTTCCTGAATTCGTGCCTGGGGCTTTCCGACTATCGCGTGCGGCTCTCGCAAGAGCGATCCCGAACGACCCCAAGTATCAGGGGGCGGCCGGCGACATCTGGCGGCGGGCCGAGGACGATATTCGCTCGGTCCTGATCGAGATGAATCTGCCCTACGAAGAGGCCCCCGGCGAGGCGGCGTTTTACGGTCCCAAGGCCGACTTCATCGTGCGGGACTGCATCGGCCGGCAGTGGCAGCTCGGCACGGTCCAGCTCGATTACGTGCTGCCCGAGCGGTTCGGCCTGGAATACATCGGGCCGGACAACCAGCCGCACCGGCCGGTGATGATCCATCGCGCCCCGCTGGGGAGCATGGAGCGGTTCATGGGCATCCTGATCGAGCACTTCGCCGGCGCGTTTCCGCTCTGGCTGGCCCCCGAGCAGGTGCGCGTGCTGCCGATCTCCGACAAGGTCGCCGACTACGCCAGGCAGGTGCTCGGCCGGCTGCTCGAGCAGGGCTTCCGGGCGACGCGTCGACCTGCGGGCCGAGAAGATCGGGGCCAAGATCCGCGACGCCCAGCTCGAGAAGATCCCGGCCATGCTCGTCGTCGGCGCCAAGGAAGCCGAGAGCCAGGCGGTCTCGTTACCGCGACCGGGTCGACGGCGACCTGGGCGCGATGCCGCTGGACGCGGCCCTGGACCGCTTGCGTGCCGAGCGCGCGAGCCGCCAAAGCCGCCAAGCCGCTCCGCCGCCGGCCTGCGCCGCCGTCCGACGAAGCGGCCGAAGATCACACGTATTGAAGCTCGTGACCGAGAGCCCCAAGGTCGCAGAGCGTGGAACGCGGATGGCTGCCGGCTGCCGAGCATCAAGCTCCAGAAGCCTCGCATCGCCAGATCGCGTCGCTTCAATGTGTCGGAAGCGCAAACGTCTCGGCGCTGATTTCGGGGTTCGCCTTGGCTTCGCTGAACTGCATGACTTGCTTACCGGTGAGCGGGTTTTCGCTTGCCAGTCGAAAAGCAATTGGCACTCCCGCGACCTCGCGGTAATCCTCGTACCGGAAGACGATGGGAACAGTGCCGAGACCCTTGGCCGTGGTCCACGCTTCTTCCTTCCGCAGTAGCCCGCTCTTCGTACTCACGTAGCGAGTCAGCGGCGGTTGAAACTCAAATTCGAGACGCACGAGCCACACCTCTTCACCGTCCAGGCGTTCCTTGCCCGCCACTCGCACCCCCACGGACGTCTCCCTCCAATCGTGCAGCCGGCGCAGCGGATTGATCCGCTGCGCCTCGTCTGCGCCAGAGACCCTCCAGCTCCTGGACGGGTCCGCCCGCGATCTGCTTGCGCACCCCGCCGGGACCGCCGACTGTGGTCTCGACACCTTCGGGCAAATGCAATCGCCGCATCACGCGATCGGGCCCCGACGCCACGATCGTGTTGTCGATCCGGGTCGATCCGACCGTGAGGACACCTTTGATCTCCAGACCGCGAAGCGCATCGATCCGGTCACCCCCCTGCTTGAGTCGACAGAACGCCATGATCTGTTCGACGCTCGGAAGGTCTTTTTCGGGCGACACCCGCCTGTATTCCCGCAATTGCGTCTGGTTCTGCCAGAGCTTGATTCCGGTCGCCGGAGAATCACCACTCTTGTCAAAGCTGATCGCAACGCCCTGCGCGGTTTCACCAAAACCCCACCGGCCCTGCGCATCCGGCCAGAGAGGAACCAAAACGCCTTGGCCCGCCAGCTCGAGCTGCAGTCGTTTGCCGCGCGTGGTCACCCAGGCGCGCTTCCCGCTTGCGCTCTCGAGATAGTCGCCGAGCAGAGGCACGAGCTGTAGGGCGGATAACCTGGTGCGCGCCGGCGGCGCCGGCAAACCCACGAGCGGCGCCAGCAACTCCTCGAACCGAAAGACGCTCGCGCCGCCTCGCGATTGCGTGAAATAAAGTGCGATCAGCTCCCGTTCTGGAAAGGCGAGAGCCAGGGTCCCGTCCGATCCGCCATGCCCGAACACGGGCAGCGCATTTCGAAGCGGCGGTTCCGGGCGGCACGTACACCATCCAGTGCTCCCCGTAGAACGGCCGCAGCGGCTTCAGGCTCGTCGGATACGGAGTGTTGCTTCCGGGTGAGAGCATCACCTCTTGCGGGCGCAATGCGCGCCCGACGGCGGCCTCGGAAAGGAGCTGCCGACCGCCGGCCCTGCCGCGATGGAGCCAAAGCGCCATGAACCGGGCGTAGTCGGTCGTGGTCGAGTACATCGCGGCGGCGCCCAGGAAGAACGGAAAAAACGGCTTCTCGCCGTGGTCCCAGTACTTGTGCCAAAGGCCCGTTGCGCCGGCGTGGTTCGAGCTCACTCGCGACCGCGGCGGCGCATCCGTGCCCAGCACGCAGAACGTGTCCGTCATCCCTAGCGGCTCGAGGATCCTGCGGCGGATGAATGCATCAACTGGCTCGCCGGCGACTGCGGAAACGATGGCGGCTAACGTCTCCGTATCCGTGTCGCTATACCGAAATTTGCCGGGCGGATTGCTGGGCCCGATCTCGCCGGCCTGGTCGGCGACGGCTCGTTGCCCGCTGTAGGAGCTGAGCGTCTTGTTGATCAGGGTGAGCGGGAAGCCGGCCGTATGGGTCAATAACTGCTCGATCGTGATGGCGCGAGATTTGTCGTTGGCAAATGCTGGCAAGTACTTGCTCGCGCGGTCGGAAAGCGACAGCTTGTTCTCGTCGGCGAGCATCTGAATGGCGGTGCCGACCAGCGGTTTCGTCATCGAGCGAACGCACACGATCGTGTCGCGAGCCAGCGGTGTGCGTCGATCCAGGTCCGACCATCCAAACGCCTCGTGGAGGACGACCTCGCCACGGTGCAGGATCAAGACCTCGGCGCCGACCGCTTCGTCGTCCTCCACGATTTCGCGGACGCCCTCGGCGATTGCCTTGAGCGATTGTGGCGAGGGCGCCGGCGACTCGCCGGCTGAGACGAGCACCGGACATAGCGACGAAACGAGAACCCAGCGAGCGACAAGTTGGAGCTTCATCACCGATCCTTTCACGACTGCGCCATGATCGCGCACCAGGCCGCCAGGGGCACGAGGCCGGCCACGTAGGCCGAGAAGAGTTAGCGAAGCCAGCCGATAACCCAGCACGAGCACCAGCGGCCCAAACAGCACCCAGTCTCTCATCGCGTGGCTCCCGTGACGAGCTGGCGCAGCTCATCGTCGACGATCTGCATGATTCTTGGTCTCGGTAACCCGGCAAGGACAAGCTGCGTCAGGGCGGTGCGCAGCGGTAGCCGGAGCTCTTCCTCATTCTTGGCGACGACGGTGCGCGAGCTCACAACGGCCCCCTTCGGAATGTCAACAGACGTACGACGAGCACCTTTCCGGCCCGACGGACGACGGGAAGCGATCAGTCGACCGCGGGCTCGCGAAGGCTGCCGGGATTAAGAAATGGCCCGCGGCGGGAGCAATCGGGGATGCCAATGCGAGGGCCCAGCGCTTTATGATCGACGCTGCCCGAGAGAAAGAGCGGCCAGCCGCCCGCAAGGTCGAGCCAAGGGCGGACTCTGGATCGGCGCCCATTGCTGACTCCAGGCCGCTGCAAAGCCGAATCGGATCGCGCCTTGCGCTGGAGAACGACCGATGAATGCCGATGTTTCTGATCTTCCGGCGATTCCACTCGACGTCGAATCGCTTCAGGAGACGGCCGCGCGGCTGGCGCCCTGGGTCCACCGTACTCCGGTCATGACTTCGAAGGCGCTGGCCTCACGGTGCGGTGCCGCGGTGTTCTTGAAATGCGAGAACTTCCAGAGAGTCGGGGCGTTCAAATTCCGCGGTGCCATGAACGCCGTTTTGCAGCTCGGCGACGCAGAGCGCCGATCGGGAGTGATCACGCATTCTTCGGGAAATCACGCGCAGGCGGTGGCGCTGGCCGGCAAGTTGCTCGGTATTCCCGTCACCGTGGTGATGCCGCGAAACGCGCCCCATGTGAAACGGGCGGCGACCGAAGGCTACGGCGCCCGGATCGTGCCCTGCGAGCCCACGTTCGCGTCGCGCGAAGAGACGGTGGCCGCCGAAATCGAGCGCCACGGTTTCACCCTGGTGCATCCCTTTGACGACTGGAATGTGATCGCCGGCCAGGGCACGGCCGCCTGGGAGCTCTGGGATGACGCCGGACCGCTCGATCTCGTGATCTGCCCCGTCGGCGGCGGTGGTCTGCTGGCAGGGACCGCGGCGGCGATCAAGGGACGGTCGCCCCGCGCGCGGGTCTTCGGCGCAGAGCCCGCGAATGCGGACGACGCACGGCGGTCGCTGGAAGCGGGCTCGATCCAGGTCTGCCGCGACCCCAATACCATCGCCGACGGTTTGCGCACCACTTCGATCGGCCAGCGAAACTTTGCCGTGATCTCGCGTTACGTCGAGCGGATAGTGGCGGTCGCCGAGGCCGAGATCCTCGAGGCAATGAGGTTTGTCTGGGAACGGACCAAGATCCTGATCGAGCCGTCGAGCGCCGTGGCCGTGGCGCCGCTCCTGACGGCGCAGCTAGAGCTCGGCGGTCTGCGCGTCGGGGTGATCTTGAGCGGTGGCAACGTCGATTTCGGCCCATTCTTCCAGGCCCTTGAATCGACGAAGCGCTGACCACGGCCGGCGCAGCTTGTCCCGCATCTTGCCGCGCAACCGAAAACTCTCGGGCGCTTGAGCAGACGCCAAACCTGAAAATCGAGTGCCAGCCTTCCCGTGCACAAACGGATTGCCAGCGATGCCCGAAGCCGCCCAGCCGAATCGCTCACTCGCCGTGAAGAGGATTCCCATGAAGCTCTGGATCGCGGGCGGGGCGACTTGCCTGGTTTTCCTGTCCGCGGCCTGGATCGTCATTCAGGCGGCGCTTTCAAGCGGCACCCGGCACGGAAATGCTCCGCCGCTCGCGCCGGATCCGAGCATTGTCGCTAGCCAGAACAAGGCTATTGAAAAGCAAGAACAGAAGACGCGACGCGGTTATGACCCGATTGTCCGGATTCCCCTCGTCTCCGCTCAAGCGGCGGGCCGGACGATCAGCGACGACGACTACGTGCTCGGTGTCGAGCTCAACGGGGAAGCGCGTGCCTATCCGTTGAGCATGCTAGCCAAACCCGCGCGCCACGTGCTCAACGACACGCTCGGGGGCCAGTCGATCGCCGTCACCTGGTGCGGGATCTCGCTCTCGCCGCTCGTATTCTCGAGAGCGGTCGCCGGCCGGACCCTTTCCTTTTGCTCGACCGGCGAACTTTACCGTGACAATCTGATCTTGAGGGACGTCGAAACCAGCAGCCGGTGGCCCCAGTTGAAGGGTGAGGCGCTCGAAGGTCCGCTTACCGGTGGAAAGCTCGCGGGGATTCCCGTGGTCTGGACACGGTGGAAGACCTGGCGAATCGAGCATCCGCAGACGACTGTCCTCAATCTCCCGCTTGCAACCGACTTCTCTCAGCATGACCCGACAGAATTGAATTCGATGAACGAATCGGATTACTTCTCCGACTTTCAGTGGGGGCTCGCGAGCGCGGATAAAGCCATCTCCTGGCCATTTCGCGAACTGACTCGGCAATCCGTCGTCAACGACTCATTCCTGGGTCTGTCACTGGTCATCGCTTTCGACGCTTCGACGTCGACCGTCACGGCATTCGAGCGGAATCTCGACGGCACCGCGCTCGAATTCCGACAAGGCGCCGACGGCCTGACCGACGTGAGCACGGGATCTCTCTGGGACCCACTCACCGGCCAAGCAATCCGCGGCAAACTGGTCGGCCGCCGTCTCAAGGCCGTTCAGGGAAGTGTTTCGACGATGAACGCATGGCGGAGATTCCACCCCGAGTGCGAGACCCGCACCGCCGTAGAGCCTGCTATTGACTTATTATGAGAGCTTTGCTCATGTTGTGGCATGAACACGAGACGGAAGTCGTATCCAAGCGACGTCTCGGATGGCGAATGGGAGTTTCTGCTCCCATACCTGACGTTGATGCGCGAGGATGCTCGACAGCGCGAACATTCTCTGCGCGATCTGTAGAGCGCAGTACGTTACGCGCTAACGATGGGCTGCCCGTGGCGATTCCTGCCAAATGATCTTCCGCCTTGGGCCGCAGTATATCAGCAAGCGGGCGCCGGACGCTGGCCGGCGTCTTCGTGCCAATCGCGCATGAATTGCTTGCGATCGTTCGATTTCTCGCCGAGCGGGATGCCGAGCCGACGGCGACGATCTTTGATGGCAGTACGCTGCAATCGACGCCCGAGACGAGCCGGAATGGAGACGAGCCGTGCCTGCTGCCCACGCGCATTGCTTGAGGCCAGCTTTCACTGACCGTCGCTCAGCTCAAGGGCGACGTAGAGCAATCGCGAATTCGACGAGATAGAATCGAGACCGTGGGTCGCGGTCATGAGTGAGCTCCTAGAAAAAACGGATAGCCAGAATCACCTGGAGCTGACTCGCAGCAGCTCACATCACATACCGCCGTCCCCCCACTCGCATAGCATCTAGCCTTTACCGTCGAGCACGCGTGCAGATAATAAAACGTCGCCGGGGCGTTGATGTAGGAAACGTCAACATGCCTGCGCTCATGAGCCAAGAGCGGCTGCACGAAGGCGGTTTTCTTCTTTCACGGCGAGAACCGCCTGCGGTCGAGACGGCCCGCTTGCTTGAGCAAGTGATATACGCTTGCGGGGCTCACGGCCACCACGTTGTGGCGCGGACGATTCCGCCGCCCGGTACGCGGCGAATTGCGCGGAAGCAGGTTGCGACCGTGACGGGCCGATAGTGTTCCGAATCGGGGCGACCGGCGATGCAAATTTCCTAACGACATCACGAGGGGAAACATGCTCTGGGTTGCTCTGACGCAACGTATTGATTTTCAAACATATGTGTTCTTCAGGATCTCCAGTCAGAGTGGCTGACCCTCGCCCCTTCTCGATCGGCTCAGGTCTTCTGGTCGATCGGGAGTTACTCCAGTGCAACGCAATGCCGTGATCTACACTCGTTTCTCAACGGACATGGAGCGCGATGAGAGTTGTGAAGATCAGGAGCGCAAGATCCGCACGGGTCTGGCTCACAAGGGAATCGATGCAACGAATTTCGAGGTGATTTACGATCGCGCCACGTCAGGGACCAAGAACGATCGTGTTCAATTCGATCAGCTTCGGGCAAGGATTCAGCGCGGAGAGATCGGCACACTCGCTGTCGATGATCAAGCCCGATTCAGCCGCGCCGACAACGCCTTCTGCTTCATCACGGACCTGGTCTACGCAGGCGGTCGATTCATCTCGACAGGCGAGGGGATCGACACGACGCAAGAGGGCTGGCAGCTTCGCGTCAAGGTCATGGAGCTCCACAACTCCACGACCATTCGACCACGAGGGGCTGGGCATAAACTTGCCCGTCCACCAGCACCTGGAAGAGCTTACCGAACGTCGAGGAGCTCACGTTCCTCGGCGTCAATTGCGTCTCGCTCGTGTTGCTCCCGGCGCTCGCGGGCCCGTTGTGATACATGAGGACGTCGGTGGCCAGGAGGAGCCGGGACTCCAGTTCGTCGAGATCGACGCGGAAGCGGCGCCGCCCGCGCGACCCGCGGAACCCGAACGCTCGATCGCTGGATGTTCGATGTCATGCTAACATGATCTATTTTGAAAGATGTGAATCCGGGATGTTGCGACTTCGCTCACGGCGCACATAACGCCATCCCGAATCGCCCTACGTAAGGCGGCGGGATACTGGACGTCAAGATGCCCCAGAGGAATGAGAGACCCGATGATCGTCTGGGGATGCGCCCGGCGGTGCCCAGCCCTTCGCGTGATCCGCTGGCCCATGAGCCGGCGGCGTACGTTGGTGGCCAAAGACGTCGCCGGCTTTCTCGCTAATCCGCCCATTCTCAACGGGGCGCGCAGGCCCGGCCGACCGGGAAGACCTTCGCGAGCAGGAGCCCCCTGCCACAACCGGAACCACGACCGGTGAGCCCCGTCGCAACAACTGAGGGGCAGAAACCAGCCGGCGATTCACCGCGAGGAATCAGTCGTCCGGCCGCTTCCCGAGAGAATCCGTATATAATGATCAGTAAATGTGGTGCGCGCCGCGGCATTCGTAACGCGCGGCATGTGGCAGCGCAGGCAGTCGCGGCGCTCGCCTGCGGAGCACGCCGACCAGACTGGAAGCGGCGGGTCGGATTCCTTCGCGCGGCTCGGCTCGGGATGCGCCGGCGGGTGGCATTTCGCGCAGACTCGCTCATAGTCTGACGCGATTCGGCTGGCGTTTTTGTGCGGGTTGTGGCACGTGACGCAGCTCAGCGATCCGCTCTCGGTATAACAACGGCTGCGGATCAAGTTCGGCGTCTGGAACCGGATGGACGCGGGTCCGCCCGGAGAGCGTGAATCGGGCGACTCGTGGCACTGGCCGCAGAGCGCGACGACCTGATCGGCCGGCGCGAGTCTGGGACGGGCGATCGCAAGGTCGGGGAACTGGCTCTCGACGGCCTGGAGATGGGCGCCGCCGGGGCCATGACAGCGCTCGCAACCGATCCCGTGATCGGCGGCCTCCGGCCGCTCGGACGGTTCCATGGCGGCGCGAAAGTTTGTTGAATGGCAGTGGACGCAATGGCGCACGGCTTCATCAGCGACGGGCCGTCCGAGGTAGCCGGCCGGATCGGCCGACGCGCGGGGATGTAGAAATGTGCGAGCCCAGACGGGAGGCGACGGAAACTGCGACAGGCGCAATTCGCCGCGCCTGGCCGTCGCGGTCCTTGCCCACGAATGACCGTCCCTGGTGATTGGAACCCAGCGCGAAGTCGATCACCGCCGCGAAGACTTGGTCGTCGACCGTGGTCGTAATCTCCACGGACGCCTCAACCCGTCGAACGGCGTGTGTGACGCGCGCGTTGTCGCCGTCGACGAGCCGACTTCCAGGCCACGGAATCGTCGTCAACTCGGGCGCTAAGCGGATAGTTCGCGCGTGGTTGCTGTTCTGCTGCGACTGGTATTCTTCCGCGTGGCAGGTCTTGCACCGAGAGGCTCCGACGAACGGAGCGGGCTCCTGCGCATGGGATCCTGGTCGCCGGATTGGCCGGACGCTTTCAGCGCGGCGCTCGCTTCTTCTGTTTTCCCTTCCATGAGGAGCGCGCGGCTCAAAAGCCAGGATGCGTCCGTGTCCGGGCCAGACTTGAGCAGCTCTTCGATCTGGGAGCGCGCCTGAGCGGCCTCAGCGCTTGCGAGCAAGCATCGTGCAAGCAGCCGGCGCGCGTCACGGACTTCGGCTGTCGACGAGCGCAGGGACGATTCGCTCTTGAGCGCCTGCGCGAGCGCTGCCGCCGCGGCGGCGGGATCGAGGAGAGCGTACTTGATGCGCCCCAACGCGAGGAGCCCCTGCGCCCGCCAGCCGGGCTGCTGAGCGAGCCGCTGCGCGAGCCGCTCGGCCTCGAGCAGGTTTGATCGCTCTGTCCCTGAAGCAAGGAGCGCGTCGAGCGTTTCGGCGTGATCGGGATCGGCGTCATGTGCGGCGCAAAGCGCGTCCAGCCCCGGTGATCGCTGACCGCCACGCAGCAAGCCGCGGCCCAAGAGGAAGAGGTCCTCCGCCTGCATGTGTGAAACCCCGAGACGCCGATAAATCGTCTTGGCGCGCGCGTCATATCCCGCGCGCGGCGGCGCGCGCCATGAGCCGCAGCGCGCCCGTGTCGCGCGGACTCTGCGCGAGCATCGTCCTGGCGGTGCTCATCGCCGCCTGCCAGTCGCCGCGCGCGTACGCGTTTTCCACCTCGGAGAGCGCGGCATGCGACGGGCCCCGCATGCGGTGACTAAGCGCCAGTCCCGCCGCAACCAGCGCGCCGACGCCGGCGAGTAAAACCAGGGTGCGCCGCCATCGAATCGTCATGCTCGGAGACCTCGCGGGCATTGAAGATGACTCACAGGATATCAGTTACTCCACAGCTTCACTCGTCCCCAGGATCACCTTCCTCGGCCTCTCTTCGGGGCGAATTCGTCGATTTGCGACGCAGGCGGCTGACCTGCTGTCTGAGCCGATCGGCCTCCTCGATCTGGCCAAGACGTCGGTAGGCGAGACTGAGAGAGTAGAGCGGGCCGGTCACCTTCGGCTGGAGAGCAATCGCGCGCCGGAGCGGCTCGATCGCCTCCACGGGCCGGCCCCGCTCAAGTTCGAGCTTGCCAATCCGCCACCAGATGCCGAAGCGGTCCGGGTTCCAGAGAATCGCCTGCCGCCAGTAGCGCTCAGCGTCGTCAAACGCCCCTTCGAGATAGTAGGACTCACCGAGCAGATCCGCGATACTCGCGTCATCACCCTCGCCGAGCGCACGCGCAGATGCCGCCGGGCATCGCCCGAGCGGCCGACCGCGAGGAGGTTCTGGCCGTATTCGAGCCAGAACATCGAGCGAGGTTTGAGCGGCATTTGCTTGAGCTCGGGGTCGAGCTGGAGCACCCGGTCAAACTCGAAGACAGCAAACTCGGAGTCGGAGGTATTGTGGTGGGCGACACCGGCCAGAGTGTGGCCAATCACCGCGCCGGTGGGGATCTTGATCAAACGATTAGCTGCGTCCAAGACGTCACCCCAGCGACTCTCGGAGATCAAAACCGCGGCCATCCGGCTCAAGGCAAGCACATCATCAGGACAACTTGCCAAGATCTCGCGATAGGCCTGGATCGCCGGCTCGCGGCGGTTGTTCACGACCAGGGCGTAGGCACGGATGTGCCGGTCTTCGACACCGAGAGAACCGGCGCCTCGTAGTAAGCCTCCGCCTCGTCGGGCCGGCCGAGCCTGCTGAGGCAACGCGCCGCGAGCGACGTCGCGTACCGGCTGAATGGCCAGCGCGCCAGGTGTCCTCTCGCGATGCGCAGAGTCGTTTCGAGATCGTTTCGTCGGTACGCGGCATCGGCCTCGACGAGTGCCCTTGCGTCAAATTCGTGCCAAATGAATAGGACCAGCAGGAACGTGGCAGTCAGGCCGGCGACGTCCGCGACCCGTCTCCGCCACCGCCGAGCTGGCGCGGCTGCTGGTTGCCCTGTTCGCGTCTGCGTCCCGGGCAGCTCTTGCGAAACCTCCGAAGCCAGTGGCGGCGGCGGATCCGGAGGCATGATGAAGCGTTCCTTTGATCTGTTCGCGTTCACAGTCGGGCAAGATGTCCCGCTTCACGCGTTCCAGACGGGCTCGGTGAATAATCAGTCTAGCCCAACGTGAAGGGGCTAACAAGGAGCGAAAAGCTCTCCCCTGAACAATGTAAGCTTGTATATTATTATGTTATAGTGTTAGATTATATTTAATTATAATGGCTCTAATATGTCAGCGAAGTTCTAAGTTCTCGACATGCCGCTAGCGGGCGGCACATGATTCGGGTACGCTCTACTCGCCGGCCGACCGGAACGACTCGCAGTGCTTGAGAACGTGGGCCGCGCCCGGCTGGCGGAGTGAGCGACCGAGAATGGATCCGCGCGAGCAACGATCGGTCCTCCGGCGGCGCCGGGCCCTCGGCCTGGGAGTATTGATCAGCCTGGGGATCGCGGGGGGGCTCTGCGCCACGTGGGTCCGGTGGCCGCCCGCCCGGAACGTCCGTCTGCCGCTTGCGCTGGAAACCCCTTACTTGAATGCGCAACCGGGAGTCGCGTTCGTTGGCGAGAAAGCCTGTGCCCGCTGCCATCGCGAGATCGCTGCCGACTACCGCCGCCACCCGATGGGTCGGTCGCTGACACGCATCACGGCGGAGCCGGCCGCTGCGGGAATCGGTCCCCGGAAGGTCACGGCCTTCGATGCAGATGGCGCGCACTTCACGATTGAGCAGCGCGGAGATCGCTTGTATCACCGTGAATCCCGGACTGACCAAGAAGGCCGGATCCTGGCGCAGGTCGAGGCTGAGGTCAGCTATGCTCTTGGGTCCGGCAGCCGTGGAATCTCCTACCTGCTGCAGCGCGGGGACAGGCTGTACCAATCGCCGATTTCCTGGTTTAGCCAGAAGCGCGAGTGGAATCTGTCTCCCGGATACGAACAAAAGAACCACCATTTCAATCGACCGATCGAGCCGCAGTGCCTCTTCTGTCACAGCAATCGCGCTAGGCCAGTGGCGATGTCGGTGAATCGCTACGAAGAAGCCCTGTTTCGAGGTGAGGCGATCGGCTGCGAGCGGTGCCACGGGCCAGGCGAGCTTCACGTACGAGGGCAAGAGATCGTTGACGGGATCGATCTGACCATCGTCAATCCGCGTCACCTTGAGCCCCCGCTTCGTGCCGCCGTCTGTGAACAGTGCCATCTCCTTGGCGACCAGCGGATCGACAGACTTGGTCGCGGCCCGTTTGACTTCCGCCCAGGACTTCGCACGGCAGAGTTCTACGCGGTGTTCGGTCGCTCCGGTAAACAGGCCAAGAAAGCCGTGGGGCACGTCGAGCAGATGAAGCTCAGCCGTTGTTACCAGGAGAGCGGTCGCCGACTGGGTTGCACCTCCTGCCACGACCCTCATCGGATTCCCGCTCCGGAGGTAAAGATCGATTACTTTCGCCGCAAGTGTCAGCAGTGCCATGAGCAGCCAGGATGCAGTCTTCCTCTCAAGGAACGGCTGGCCCGAGGGATTGACGACAATTGCTTCTCCTGTCACATGCCCGCTCTGAAGAGCTCGGACATCGCGCACATCGCGACCACGGATCACCGCATCCTGAAGACCCCCGCCAGCCAGACTGTCGCTTCGCCCGCCGCGGCTGGGGAAGACGCTCTCCTGCGACTCTTGAACGGCAAAGACCCGGATTCCGAGAATATCGAATTGTCGGAACGTGAACTGGGAATCGCATTGACATACGAGACAGAGGGACTCCCCAGGTCGGCCCAGGTCAAGAAACTGGGCCTGCTTGCAGTAGGTCTGATCGACAAGGCTCTGGCCCGCCGTGGCGATGACCTCGAGGCCAGGGCCGGCAAGGCGCGAGTGCTGGCAATTGCGGGCCAGCATAAGGAAGCGAGACTTCTCCAGAAGGAGATATTGACGGCTGCGCCGACATACGAGCAGGTCTTGGAGGAATTCGTTCTGTATTCGATCGAAGTGGGGGAAATCCAAGCGGCTCTTGCTCCAGCCGCAGAGGCGGTTGCCATCAATCCTTCGTCCCCCGCCTTGCATGAGCGGCTGGCCTACCTTCATGTTCAAACCAAGGAGTGGGACGGGGCCATGCGTGAGTCGCGCGAGTCGCTTCGCCTCGATCCGTTTCGACACTTTGCGCGGATGTTCCTGATCGAGTCACTGCTCCACCGAAATGACGAGGCAGGGGCCGAAGCGGAATTCGCAACGCTTGTCGGACTCAACAGAGACGAGCGCGCCGGGCTCGAAGCTTGGTTTGCCGCAAAGCGAAAAAGCCGGTAAAGCGAAGAGACCAGCTCGACTCTCACGCGGCGAAGTCTGAGCATCCTCAAGTCGCAGTGCGCCGGAGTCGCAGATGGGTGACGGCCCACAAAGCGACGGCCGAGCTGCATAGCGCGACGACAATGTGCGCGAGCAAGCGCGGCTCTGGCTTCAGGGCCACTGGTCGGAAGCTCTGCGATAACGGGAAAAAGACGGCACCGGCGAACTCGTAAATGACCGTTCCCAGACACGCCCCCAGAATCCCTCCCACGACAGCGCGAGCGACGTTCGCGGCGCCCCCCAGCCCAAGGCCCAGTGCCAGCCCGGCGGCGCCGCCGACCGCCGCCCAGATCGTGCCGTGCGTCATTAGCGCCAGGCCTAGATCGCGCGTGATGTCCGCATCCGGCGTTGCGGCTCGAGTCGCGTGATACACGGGCAGAACGAGCAAGGCCGCTGAGCCGCCAGCCAGTCCCCCGAGCAAAAGGCCCCCGAGCCCGGCTGCACAAGAAGCGCGAGTCGATTGACGCAGCAGACCACCGGCTGCTCCCAGGCCCAATCCCAGTAAAAGTCCCAACGAGCCGTAGGCAAGTGCCGCAGCCATGTCCCTGGAGTGTCTGTGCGCTTTTCAAGTTCCTCAGGAATGGAAGAACTTTGCGCGAATAACTCCGGCGACACATCGCGCGAGGGGGGAACGAGCGACGGAGCCACCTCTCCCACGCCGAAGGAACAGAGCCCCGCAAGCAGGCGCCGCTGCAAGCACCATCAGCCAGGCTCTTCTGGATTGCCTGGTGAGCTTCTCAGTATTCGCTTCCACGATCGTTCCCTTTCTCCAGACGTTTGAGAGCCTCGCGGCTGACCTGGTTATCGGGATGGTTCTCCAGAACGAGCTTGTGCCAGATAATTGCCTCCTCCGGCAATTGCATTTGCTCCCGTGCACGGGCGATCTGCTGGCAAAGCTCCACGTGAGAGCCGAGCCGCAGATCCCGGATCTCCGTAGCTCGATCGTAGAGGGGCCGGAGCTCCTGGATCGCGACATCCCTCGTGGAGACGCGTTTCTGGATCACGTCCGCTTCGGCAGCCTCTCCGACGTGTCGCAGGGCCCGGCTCAGGCGGAACTCGACCACGCGGTTGTAGGGCTCTGCCTGCCGGGCCCCGCGATAGAGGTCGACAGCCTCCTGCCACTGCCGGCCCTGGGCAATCCTGCGCGGTGCTTGAGCAGTTGCAGAGCCCCGCGAACGTCGACCGGCACTCGCTTCATCTCCTGTTCCATGACATCAACCTGGCCTGTCTCGTCCAGACCCAGAAGCAGGGAATCCCAGGCCTCGACCTTGTCGGGGTGAGTCTGGACCACGCGGCGAAGAATGCTCGATCCGTTCTCGACCTGACCGGCCCTGATCAGGGCCAGGCCAAGGGCTACGGAGGAATGCAGGTCGCCAGGATGTTTTTCGACCCTGGGCTCGAACCACTTGATGACGGCGGCAGGTGCGGGCGGACGCGCATCTGGCCGGATCAGCTCCAGGAGCAGAAATACCCGATCATGGGGATCAGGCTCCGCCTTGTGCAACCGCAACGCGAGGCGCCGAGCTTCCTCCTCTCGGCCTTCGAGGTAGTAAAGGTTAAGGAGGTGAAAGCCGGCCTCGGGCGCGGTTGGGTCAATCTCGATCGCCTCCAGCCAGGCTTCCTCGGCCTCGTCGAGGCGAGACAGACAATCCATGGCATTCCTTTACAGAGCTGGGACGTCGACAGCCATCCGGGGATTGTTGGGGCGGACCCGTCGAAGATGTGCGAGCGCTTGCTCCGCGGAGCCTGATGATGGTGAACTTCCGCCGGGCTCGGTGCGCTTGAGCAAGATCTGGGCGAGCAGCACGTTGGCGGCCGCGTGATCGGGATCCGCGGAAAGGATCGCGCAGGATCCTCATCGCGGCACCGTCGAGCTTCCCGGCATAGGCGAGCTCGAGGCGTCTGCCAGCGATGCCGGCTGCTCTTGAACCGCGATGCGTAAAACGCAAGTCCGCAGCCCACGTAAGCGAGAGAATCACCAGGCCCAGGCCCGCCGAACTGACCGCTCCCGTGCCGATAAGACATTCGTCAAGCTCATGGACTGGCGGCTCCCCGGCCCCATTGGGCGGCCGCGACGTCTGGTTCTGCCACCCGGTGTGTTCGTCTCAGTGCCGGGTCGTTCAGAGTCGTTTGACCGGCCGCTGGGCCAGCGGATCTCCACTCGTTCGATTCGATCGGCCTTGCCGACTCCGATCAGCAGCCTGGGGTCATTCGTCGAGGCATAGCTTCCACCCCCCTTGAGCTTGCCGGTGCAGACTGCGGTCGCCCAGGTGGACATCGACGGCCGTGCCGATGGCTGAGCGATTGGACTCCGTGCCGAGCGAGTTCCAGGCGAATCCAGTGCCCTGAGTCCGACTCATTGAGCAAGATGGCCGGGTGGTCTATCCATCCGGTTGATGACCACGTCGATGTCTCCGTCATTGTCCAGGTCGCCGAAGGCCGCACCGCGGCAGGCATGCCCGACGGCGAAGAACGGCCCCGCGTCGGGGACCAGGCGGAACCGGCAATGGCCTTGATTGCGCCAGACCTGGGCACGCTGTTCATAATCGCCGTCGCGGCCAAGCTGTTTCAAATTGTCATCCACGTGCCCGTTGACGACAAGCATGTCTGGCCAACCATCGCCATCGAAATCCCCCAGACTGCAGCCCCAGCCGACCTCAGGGATACTGTCGCGGACGATGCCGGCGGTTGCACTGATGTCCTCGAAGTTCAGGCCATCGGTCGTCTTGTGAATCGTATTGTACTCACCGTCGAAATTGGTCACGAATAGCTCGGGAAAGCCGTCGCCGTCAAGGTCCTCGACATCGACCCCCATTCCCCCCTGGTAATGGCCGGACTCGGTGACCGCCGCGCCTGAGGCATCAGTGACATCGGAGAAAGAGCCATTTCCTTGGTTCAGGAACAGAAAGTGCGGACACATATCATTGGCAACGTAGAGGTCAATCCGTCCGTCCCGATTCAGGTCCGCGGCCACAACTCCCATGCCTCGTCCGTCGTGCCGGAGCACTCCGGCTTTCTCGGTCACGTCCTCGAAGGTCCCATCCCCTCGGTTTCTGTAAAGGCGGTGGTGATCGGGACGGATCATCGACGGGGGACAGTAGATTCTTGCCTTCCTCGTCTCGTTGCCGCAAAACAGGTGCGGCTCGTCGAATGCCCAGTGACCGTAGCAGGAAACGTAGAGGTCGAGCCAGCCGTCATTGTCATAATCGAGGAAGGCCGCCGCGATGGACCAGGCACCGCACTCTGCCCCAAAGTGCTGGGCGGTCCGGAAGGTGCCGTTGCCTTGGTTGAGGTACAAGACGTTCGACCCGTAGGTGCACAGATAAAGGTCCGTGAAGCCGTTGTTATCGACGTCGGCCAGCCGCGACGCCGTGGCAGAATCCCCGGAAACCGACTCCGGCCCGATCGGTGACGTCTTCAAAGGTCCCATCGCCACGATTGCGGTAGAGCTTGTTGCCATGGGACCGGGTCGGGGCGTCGAGGGGGAAGTTGCGGGTCGTGGCGAAGTAGAGATCGAGCTTGCCGTCGCCATCGTAGTCGAGCATCGCCACGCCCGAGCCATTGGCCGTTGGGTAGTGTTTCTCGGCACTGTCCCCACTGTGGTGCGTGAAGTCGATCCCCGAGGAGAGGCTGACATCCCGGAAGCGGATCGTACTCGGCTCGGGGACGGGCCTGGGCAAATCCTTGCGCAGAGTCTCGGGAATCAGCTCGCGGGGGGTCACATCGCCGCACGGCGGCCGTAGTCTCGCTGCCGTCGGTCCGGCACCATGGCGGAGTCGTCGCTACCACATCCGGCCGCGAAAAGAACAGTCAGTGCCAGGACGAAGATCGATGTGAGTCTGCCGAGGGTGACCGGGTTGTCGGCTCTCTCCATGCGGAAACTCAAGCTCGCGCGAGAACCTCAGCGAATGAAAAGCCCGCCGGTTGTGGATCCCCGGCGGGCCCTACGAGGTTTCGGTCTCGAATCAGTAGGCGTCGGAACTCACAACCTCACCACCGGCCCTGGTGCCGAGCGCGTTCCACACCGGGTTGCTGATGGAGGACTTGATGAACTGAACGTGGCCGTCTACGAAACACGTGTTGGCTCCTCCAGGGTGTCTCGAAGCCGCCGCGATCAAGTTTGTCGCAGTGGACCAAGGCCGGCCGCCGATATCGTCGTACCAGCACGACCTGCGGTTGGGCGTCACGCTGTGGCTGTAGGAAAACTTGTCGTTAAACCACCAGTCACCCTTCCATGTGTATTCCTGGACAAGCCCTGAATTGTCGCAGATCTGCTGGAACAGGAAGTTGGCGTTTGGCTGGCCCGCGAACTGGGTGCTCTGACATCCGGCGTCACACTTATAGATCTGCCCCAAACCGTCCTTGCCGTTCTGCGCAGCCCAGCCGATTCCCCGGGGCTGAAGCCCGTCGCCGCGGAGCCATTCGCTATAGGCTGCCGTGCTGCTCGTTCCATCCGTGAACGAAGCGATCGTGATGGGGGCTTCGCCCGACACGCCCGCCAGCGCGGCAGGTCCGGGACCGTTGGGCAACTCGTTCATCGCGAATCCCGCGGCGTTCTGAATCCCCGCTCGCATGGTCGGGATGTAAACCATGCCATTTAGAGTGCCTCCCGACGCCGAGGTCATCGGATTGGTCCCACTGTTGATCGGGTAGCTGAATCGGCCTACTGCATTCGGAGCCCCGCCCGGTGTGAAGATGAAAAAGGTCAGGTTCGCCAGTTCGGTATCCGAGGGGCAGAGGAAGCTCTCGATCTGATGGGCCGAGGCCGTGGCGTTCATGGCGCCGAATCCGGTGCAGTCCGCGGTCGAGCCGTTGAAGAGAGCGCCAATCTGATCTGTATTATCAGGACCGCCCCACCGGCCACTCACGCTGAAGTTGACCGCATTGTAGGTCGGGTTCTGCTCCATGAACGGCAGCATCCTGGTCAGCGCACTGTAATCCGGAGCCGTGTTCATCGATCCGACAGGCGAATACACGATGGTGGCCGGCGGCACCGATTGGTTCGTGCTGATGTAGTTGTGCAGGGCCAGACCGATCTGCTTCAGGTTGTTTGTGCACTGTGCCCGACGCGCCGCCTCGCGGGCCGACTGGACGGCGGGCAGCAACAACGCAATCAGGACGGCGATGATGGCGATCACGACCAGCAATTCGATCAGCGTAAAGGCCCGATATCGTTGGTTCGGTTGCATGCTGCGACTCCCTGAAGTCCCATCGAGGAGAATTTACAATTGCAACTTGAGCTTGCCGATGTTCTCCTCATCTTCAATCGGCCAGCCCAATAAGCTGAGTATCGGTTTCGGCCGAGTAGCGATCTCGAGCCACAACGCATCTGCCGCGTGTTCTGCTAGCAGAGACGCCGAGAAGGCATCGATCGCTACTTTTTCTTCGTGGCACTGGTGGTACTTTTCTCAGCGGTTATTTTGGCTGCTTTCTCGGCCGTTTTCTTCTGCATCATGTCACCGTAGTCGGTGTACTCCGGCACATCTCCCTTGTTAGGAACAAATTCCGATCGCTTGCCGGCGAGGCTTTCCTCGTTCGTCTGGCTACAGCCATTGAAGCAGACGATCCCAACGGCCAGAGCAAGAAATGATAACGCGCGGTAACTCATCCTCATCGACGACCCTTTCGAATGAAGAGTGCGGCCCATCAAGCTATCGCTCAAGTGATTTAGAATTCGAAATGGGCGGCGCAGCACCGACAGGCTGTCGCGCAATTCTTGCCGCCGATCAGGACCTTGTGCAATCGAACGACGGGCGGCACAACCTCTGCCGCCCGAGCGTATTCGAATTCTCTTCGCGCGACGTATTGCCGAAGAGCGACTTGCCCACCTACGATCACGCCACCGAGCTGAAAGAAAGTGACACGTGTCCGGATTATTAAGATCCCTTGTGCCCTCGTCAACAAAAATATTTGTTTAATTTCACCTAAGTTGTCTTTGTTAAGTCTTACATCTTTAATCTTACAGATTTAGTAGAGGTCAGTTCTCTGCACATTTGTATTCTTTCTCAGAATTGACCTGAGGCCGATTCGTCGAGCGTCGCGGAGTCGGTTTTCGCGATGGGACCTGTGCTCGTACTGGCCCACAAGCAGGCCATTGCGGATCGAATATCGCGGCGCGTTGACACTCGTGTCCCGTGACAACCAGCCGAAGCCGACAAGCGTCCCTGACGGGGCGAAGTCCTGCAACCGTGGATGGGACCGTTGAATCGGCCAAGCTGTCCTGGGACTTCCCCCGCGCTGGGTGTCGGGACCCCCTTGCGGAAGCCAGCACCACGCGGCACAACCTCTGTCTGCCCGAGCGATTCGAATCTGTTCTAAACGACGGATCGCCGCAGAGCGACTTGCCCACCTATGATCACACAACGGAGCTGAAAGAAAGCGACAGGTGTCCGGATTATTAAAACCGCCTCTGCCCTTGTCAACAAAAATCTTTAGAAAACTTCACCGAAGCGACCGCTTTGCTCTTTGATACATCTTTAGTCTTAGATAATTAGTAGTAACCAGTTCTCCGCACATCTCAATTCGTTTTCAAAAACTGACCTGAGGCCGCTTCGTCGAGCGTCGCCCAGTCGGATTTCGCGATCGGCCCGGTATTAAGCAATGGCGCAGGGACAGGACATTTGCGGATCGAATACCCTGGCGCGCTTTGACACTCCGGTCGCGTGACAACAAGCGACCCCAAGATGCCTCCCTGATGGTGCGAAGTCCCGCAGCCGTGGATGGAACCATGGAATCGGCGGGACTCTTCTGGGACTTCCGCCCGCGCTGGGTGTCGGAACCCGCTTGCTGGAATCGCGATCGCTTTGTCCAGGATCGAAGACTGATTGATCGCCGCGCAGGATTACCGCCGCGGCATCTAGAAGGGCTTGTAAATTGCGACCCGGGCGATCAAGATACGCAGGCTCTCGAGAGATGCTGCGGCCAAGATTGGATTTGCCACGTTTCGCTTGGTGCGCAGGCAGAAGTACGACTCACTTCGCTATCTCTTTCCACCTCGAGAACTGCAACTGCGAGGACACGCACCATGCGCGGACGACATCCCTGTGGTGGCATACAGCGTCGTGAATTCGTCGGAGCGGCGGCGGTTTCGATCTTGGGTACGGCGGTCGCCTCGTCCCAGGAGTTGAAGGAAAGAACTGATTCAGCCCAACGGGGGACTCTCGGTGTTCCCGGTCCTTACCCGGGGCGGGTGATTGAGATTCGGAACACGGCGCTGAAACGCCGCGACGGTGGGAACCGCGCTGCCGTGCGGGAGTCCCTGAATCGGGGGCTGGTGGCTCTGACCGGAGCGGACGATTCCGTCGAGGCTTGGCGGATCTTCGTCAAGCCGGGGGAAGCCGTTGGTATCAAGGTCGTGCCCAACGGTTATCCCGGGGCGCACACCTCACCCGAGCTGGTCCTGGAAGTGATCGATGGTCTTCGATCGGCGGGGATCAAGCTCAAGGACATGGTCGTCTTCGACCGCTACGGGCTCGAGTTCCGCACCGCACGCTATCAGGAGATCTTGCCCGACGGCGTCGCCTGGGGAGGACTAACCCCGGTCGAATGGGACCCCGGCCAACTGACGATCAAGTTCGATGGCAATGACCCGATCGCCGGCTACGACCCCGATGAGTACGTCCAGTTGACACTGGTCGGCCGCGGACAAGATCCGAAGGACGACCGGTGCTTTCGCTCCCACCTGGGCCGGATCGTGACCAAGCGGCTCGATAAGATCATCTGTCTGCCTTGCATCAAGGATCACCACGCCGCCGGCGCGACCGGAGCCCTGAAGAACATGAGCCACGGGCTGGTCAACAATGTCTTTCGCTCGCATTCTTGCCCCCAGGGCATTGCGATGGTCGCCTTCATCCCCGCAGTGGTCAGCCACCCCATCATCCGCAAGAAGTGCGTGTTGCACATCATGGACGGAAGCTGCGGTGTCTGGGAGGGAGGCCCGTTCGGCAAAGACTCCCGAGTGGCTCTGGGACTACAACGCCCTGCTCTTCGCGACCGACCCGGTTGCAATGGACCACGTCGAATGGGACATTCTCGACGCCCGGCGCACTGCAGATGAAGGTGCCTGGCGTCGGCGCGGTCGGCCACCTCGGAGCCGACCCATTCAAGCACGAAATGTTCGACATCCGGCAGCCGCAGTACATCGCCGTCGCCGGCCAGGTTGGTCTGGGTAACTTCGACTACAAATCCCCCAAGGGCCGACGATTCTCGATTGATCACCGCGTCGTGACGATCTCCTGACTCGAGTCGCACCACATACTGGGAGAGAATTCATGAACACGAACTTCACTCGCCGTCAGTTCCTCCAGGGTGCCGGCGCCGTTGGTGCTGGGTTGCTCCTTCCCCGCCAGGGTATCTCCTACGCGGTTCCATCGAGTAAACCGACATCTCCGGTGAGCATCAGTAAGTGCCAAGCATATGAACCGGGTCCTCTGCTCGAGCGCCTGGCCACCATGTTCGATCAACTGGGCGGCCTTGATCGGTTGGTCGCCGGCAAGACGGTCGCGGTCAAGGTCAACCTCACGGGAGATGTCCGCCAGCAGGCTCTCAACTTGCCGCCCGGCCGAACTTATCATGTGCACCCGAATGTTGTCCTCGCCACGGCGACGCTCCTGGACCGAGCCGGGGCGCGGCGTATTCGCTTTCTGGAAGGCACCTACCAGAATGGCACGATGGAGGATTACCTTCTGGCGGCGGGCTGGGATATGAAGGCCTTGGCCGCGCTCAAAGCCAAGGTGGAATTCGAGGACACCCACAATCTCGGCAGCGGCCGAGGCTACCACGAAGTCAAGGTGCCCTGGGGCGGCAGCCTGTATCCCGCGTACCTGCTCAACCATTCTTACGTCGATTGCGATGTCTACGTCTCCCTCGCCAAACTGAAGAATCACGCGACGGCCGGCGTCACCCTGTCGATGAAGAATAACTTCGGCATCACCCCGACGTCGCTCTACAGCCATCGGGACCGCAATGAGAAGAGCACCTCGGCCCGTGTGGAGGTCTTTCACAAAGGTGCCGAACGGCCGCCGGATGGAGTGCCACAAGAACTGGACGCAAACTCGCCGCGCAAACCGAGCCGCCGCGTGCCCCGACATACGGTGGACGCGGTCGGAATTCGGCCGATCGATCTGGCCATCATCGATGGCATCGAAACGGTCTCCGGCGGGGAAGGCCCCTGGCTGTCGCTCACCCAGGTAAAGCCAGACCTGCTCTTGGCTGGGCGAAACGCTGTGTGTACGGACGCAATCGCGACGGCTGTCATGGGCTACAATCCCATGGCGGAATCAGCCACGGGACCGTTCCCCGGTGACAATCATCTGGCGCTCGCGGCGGGATTCGGGATCGGCACGCATGACCCCAGCGAGATCGAGGTGCGCGGTCTGTCGGTCAAAGAGGCCCTGTACCCGTTCCGTTGGGAGCCGGGCGAGCGCAATTTCTAGGTCTGCGCAGCACCCGGCGGTGGCTGAGACTAAAGCGGAGCCGTGCGGGGACGATCGCTTTCCCGCTTAGCGCGCTCACCGTGGTGCGCGGTGCGAGATTCGGGCTTCTTCGCTCGTCTGTATACGCCCAATGCATACGGCCACTTCGGCCGACCAGATGAAACTGCCCTTCGGTATCGAGTTCGACAATCGGTGAGTCGGATGCGCCGTGGTTTTCGGGACCGAGCCAGTAGCCTAAGAGTTCGCCGTTCTCACGTTTTCCCACAAATGCGCGGCGGTAGATCGCGAGCGCCTTCTCAAACAGCGGCTGGGCCCAGGCGTACTTCCCCTGCGCTCTCAGGTTGTACGCCACGTCGTTGTAGCTCGTCGCGGTGTCGGGGTGGTCATCGGTGAGCACTCGTCGGCGGATCTCCAGCGCCTTCTCGAACAGCGGCTGGGCCTGCGCGATATTTCTCTCGGCGCGGAATGTCTCCGCCTGCGCATCCACGATCGCCGCCGATTGGCAGGCGACGCGATCTTCCGGTGGCATCGCGGCCACGCGGCGCAGCGTCTTCTGCCGCCAGTCGTCGTTCACTGTCTCGAAATGTTTGGGCCCCAGGATCCGCGCCCGCAGGGCAAGCAGTTCCTCAGCTCTCGCAATCGCCTCGTCCCGGCGATCGGCCTTGAGCGCCGCATCGATGGCCTTACCTGGTTCCTCAGCCCGTTTGGCGTCATCGGCGCCTGGCTTGCGTAGTGTCTGCGCCGCGCGTCCTTCTGCGCCGCCGTCTGGGTGGCAGCCGATGCACCCGAGATTAGCACCTCCAAACCGAAGTTCCGTGGCATCCGTTGAACCGTCCCTATATCCTGATCTCGCTCCCATCCGCTCGCTCATCGCGGCTCGAACGAGACCGTACACCTTGCAGGAGGTTCACCGTGAAATCGCGTCGTTACCCGCGCGTCACCTGCTTACTCCGCGTTGAAGAGCTGGAGACGCGTTTGACGCCGGCTCCGGTGGTCCTGCAACCGGATTTGCAAATAACCAACATTGGCACCGCCAGCGACGGTCCCCCTGCACAGATGGTTTTCGGGCCCGACGCCCGGCTCTATATGACTTTGGCCAATTTCAGCGGCCCGACGCCGCCAGCGTCGAGAGCTTCGCCTACAGCCCCAGCGGCGGGCTTTCCGACGAGCGTACCGAGGTCTCGACAGGAGGCGCCCTCGGCATCGGCTTCGGCCCCGTCAGCCTCGGAGTCTACGGCCAGCCGGGTGTGCAGACGGTCACCGGCATGTACTTGACCGACACCGCACGCACCATCAATGGCAATGACGTTTCAAACCTGCGCGTGTTGACCCAGGATCAGAATGGGGTCTGGGGTGGGCCGAGCGGCGGCACCGACACGATCATCGTCCAGAATATCCCCGCCGGCTGGCACCAGGCGGACCAGATCATCATCAAACAGAATGCCGACGGCACCTCCACGCTCTACGTGGGCATCGGTGTGCGCACCAAGGACGGTGCCCTGGACTATCCCAATCCCGGCAATGCCCGCGACATGGCGTATGGCGGCACGATCTCCGAGATCCTCGATCTCAAGCAGGTCAACGGCCTGGTCACCGATTCGGCCGGCTTTGGCCTGACCGGTGTTGCCACCAGCAATAGCGACCCCGACTATTCCAACGCCGGCCCATATACCTCGACGGCCGTCAACAAGCTGATCATTCAGTCTTCCGGCGCGCGCAATCCATTTGGCCTGGCCCTGGACGGCTCCGGCGACCTGTGGTTCACCAACAATTTCAATCGCTCGCAATCGGACGGGACCTTCAACGGCACCATCGACCCGTCCACGGGGCTGCTCTACGGCATCACCACCGGCGACCCGGCCCCTGGCCCGGACCTGGCGAACAATGCCTATGACCAGTTCTTCGAGGATGCGCCACTGGCCGATTATGGCTACAACAACTCCAACTGGCGGAACGACGCCGCGGATGACAATCCCTCGGTGACCTCCGAAGCGGCCGTCAACGCTGGATTCTTCAATTTCGCCGAGCACGGTGTCCGCTCCACCACCTTCGACAACCTGGTCGCGCCGCCTGGCGGCTTCGCCGAGTACAACGAGTCGGACATCAACCAAATCCAGGGTCTGGGGCCCAGCACTTCGGCCGACGGAGCCGCCTTCTACACGGGCACCAGGTTCCCGGCCACCTACCAGGGCGACGCGTTCATCGCGCGCTGGAACAGCACCGTCAGCGACTCCACCGGCCATTCCATCACCTACAACGACCTGGTGGCCGTCGATCCAACGACGGGCAACGTCCGCATCATCGCCAATCAATTTGATAATCCTGTCGCCGTGCTTTATGACGGCAGCGGCAACATGATCATCGCCGATTACGGCGACTCGGCCATTTACCGTCTCGCCACCACCGTGAGCCAGCTCGTGGTCACCACCGAGCCGCCCTCCAGCGTCGCCGCGGGCGCCGCGTTCGGCCTCAAGGTCACGGCGGAGGATAAGTACGGCAACGTGGTCAAGTCGTTCACGAGCTCCGCGACGGTGAGCCTGTCTGCCAACCCCGGCGGCAGCACCCTGGGCGGCACGTTGACCGTCACGCCGTCTAACGGCGTGGCCTCGTACTCCAACCTGACCTTGAACAAGGTGGACACCGGCTATGTCCTCAAGGTGAGCGCGGGCGGCCTGAGCGTCACGACCACCGCGATCGCCGTGACGCCGGCGGCGGCGGCGAAGCTCGTGATCACGACGCAGCCCCCATCGAGCGTGACGGCGGGCAGCGACTTCAGACTCGGCGTGACGGCGGAGGACAAGTACGGCAACGTGGTCACCTCCTACAGCGGCAGCGTCACGGTCGCCCTGTCGAGCAACCCCGGTGGGAGCACCCTGGGTGGGACCCTCGCGGTCACGGCCTCCCATGGCGTCGCCACCTTCACTAACCTGACGCTCAACAAGGCCGCGTCCGGCTACACCATCAAGACCAGCAGCGGTAGCCTCACCACCGCCACCACCACCGCCATCACCGTGACCCCGGCAGCGGCCAGCCAACTCGTGGTCACCACCGAGCCGCCGTCCAGCGTCGCCGCGGGGGCCGCCTTCGGCCTCAAGGTCACGGCGGAGGATAAGTACGGCAACGTGGTCAAGTCGTTCACGAGCTCCGCGACGGTGAGCCTGTCTGCCAACCCCGGCGGCAGCACCCTGGGCGGCACGTTGACCGTCACGCCGTCTAACGGCGTGGCCTCGTACTCCAACCTGACCTTGAACAAGGTGGACAGCGGCTATGTCCTCAAGGTGAGCGCGGGCGGCCTGAGCGTCACGACCACCGCGATCGCCGTGACGCCGGCGGCGGCGGCGAAGCTCGTGATCACGACGCAGCCCCCATCGAGCGTGACGGCGGGCAGCGACTTCAGACTCGGCGTGACGGCGGAGGACAAGTACGGCAACGTGGTCACCTCCTACAGCGGCAGCGTCACGGTCGCCCTGTCGAGCAACCCCGGTGGGAGCACCCTGGGTGGGACCCTCGCGGTCACGGCCTCCCATGGCGTCGCCACCTTCACTAACCTGACGCTCAACAAGGCCGCGTCCGGCTACACCATCAAGACCAGCAGCGGCAGCCTCACCACCGCCACCACCACCGCCATCACCGTGACCCCGGCAGCGGCCAGCCAACTCCTGGTCACCACCGAGCCCCCGTCCAGCGTCACCGCGGGCGCCGGGTTCGGCCTCAAGGTCACGGCGGAGGATAAGTACGGCAACGTGGTCAAGTCGTTCACGAGCTCCGCGACGGTGAGCCTGTCTGCCAACCCCGGCGGCAGCACCCTGGGCGGCACGTTGACCGTGACGCCGTCTAACGGCGTGGCCTCGTACTCCAACCTGACCTTGAACAAGGTGGACAGCGGCTATGTCCTCAAGGTGAGCGCGGGCGGCCTGAGCGTCACGACCACCGCGATCGCCGTGACGCCGGCGGCGGCGGCGAAGCTCGTGATCACGACGCAGCCCCCATCGAGCGTGACGGCGGGCAGCGACTTCAGACTCGGCGTGACGGCGGAGGACAAGTACGGCAACGTGGTCACCTCCTACAGCGGCAGCGTCACGGTCGCCCTGTCGAGCAACCCCGGTGGGAGCACCCTGGGTGGGACCCTCGCGGTCACGGCCTCCCATGGCGTCGCCACCTTCACTAACCTGACGCTCAACAAGGCCGCGTCCGGCTACACCATCAAGACCAGCAGCGGTAGCCTCACCACCGCCACCACCACCGCCATCACCGTGACCCCGGCAGCGGCCAGCCAACTCGTGGTCACCACCGAGCCGCCGTCCAGCGTCGCCGCGGGGGCCGCCTTCGGCCTCAAGGTCACGGCGGAGGATAAGTACGGCAACGTGGTCAAGTCGTTCACGAGCTCCGCGACGGTGAGCCTGTCTGCCAACCCCGGCGGCAGCACCCTGGGCGGCACGTTGACCGTCACGCCGTCTAACGGCGTGGCCTCGTACTCCAACCTGACCTTGAACAAGGTGGACAGCGGCTATGTCCTCAAGGTGAGCGCGGGCGGCCTGAGCGTCACGACCACCGCGATCGCCGTGACGCCGGCGGCGGCGGCGAAGCTCGTGATCACGACGCAGCCCCCATCGAGCGTGACGGCGGGCAGCGACTTCAGACTCGGCGTGACGGCGGAGGACAAGTACGGCAACGTGGTCACCTCCTACAGCGGCAGCGTCACAGTCGCCCTGTCGAGCAACCCCGGTGGCAGCACCCTGGGTGGGACCCTCGCGGTCACGGCCTCCCATGGCGTCGCCACCTTCACTAACCTGACGCTCAACAAGGCCGCGTCCGGCTACACCATCAAGACCAGCAGCGGCAGCCTCACCACCGCCACCACCACCGCCATCACCGTGCGCGCCTCGACGGCCACGCAGTTGGTGGTCACCACCGAGCCGCCCTCCAGCGTCACCGCAGGCGCCGGGTTCGTCAACGGGGTCATCAACGGGGTCAGATCCGGTTAACGGTTCTGGTGTGTGTAATAAGCGGAAAGGGAGCCTGCGAACGAGCTCTCTAACCGAGAGAGCGGATGCGTCCCCTATCCTCTGTGGCTAGGTGCCATTCTTAAGAAGCTCGTAGCGAATAGCATCTATGTCTTGCCTGAGCTTCCTGGAGGCAGGCAGGGCGCGATCAACGCGACGAGTTAGATTGCGGACACTGTCAGCGTGCCCGAGACCGAATACGGCTGAAAGCTCACGCAATGTGCATGACGTCAATTGGCGGGACAGCCATGCGGCAACGTCTCGGCTGATCGAGTTGCCATGACGGCAGCGAAATATCTGCGGATCGACCCCGTAGTGTGCCGCCACGGCCGCCTGAACTCTAACCGGATCAATGGCCGAAAGCCGGCGAGCCGCAGGTACTCCGTCATGGCTCCCGGCTAGCCCAGCTTTGGCTCGAATCTTCTCGACAAATTCCAGGCTCCCCAGCAGCCATCCCTGAGCGGCATCGCGAAACGGATTCTCGGGCGGCTCTGTCAACCCCCGCTCTACATAGCGACGGTACGCCGTCTCAGCGTCGCGTCCACCGATACCTCCCTGCCAGGCCGCATATACAAGGTCATAGGCTATCCAGTCGACACGTGACCGTTTGGTGGCATACCCCGCGTAACTTGACCAACGCCATTGGCGGAGGGTGCCCCGGTCCTAGTTGAAAATTGAAAGAGGCGGTTCCTCCCGTCCGGTCGCTAGACTGGACGTGGAAATTTCCCTTGAATGGAGGAGGAACCGCCTTGAAACGAGCCTATGCGAACCGTGTCAAATCCCGCAAGCGGATTGGGCAAAAACGTCGGACCCAGGCCAAGGCAGCAGCCCGTGAAATCCAATTGCCTCTAGATCGGGATGACCTCCTGAACTTGATGCAGGATTCTCTGGAGACGCTTGCCACTGAATTGGGCCTCATGGTCGCCTTGGGTCTGATGGAGGACGAGGTGACCCGATTGTGCGGCCGACGCTACGAGCGTCAGCCCGAGCGCGTTCACACGCGGTATGGCCATCAGCAGGGCATAGCAACCCTGGCTGGGCAGAAGGTGTCGATTACACGTCCCCGAGTGCGACAAGCTGCTGGCGGCGGGGAAGTGCCCTTGGAAATGTATGCACGGCTCCAGTCCCCCGATGCCATGCCCAGTGCCGTGTTGCGGCGCATGGTGCGTGGTGTAAGCACGGCGAGTATGAGCAGGTCATTGACATGGCTCGCGATGGTTTTGGCGTGGCGAAATCGAGCGTCAGCCGCGATTTCGTCCGTGCTTCACTCGCCCAGGTCAAGGCGCTGGCCGAACGTCGCTTCGATGACCAGCGATTTCCTGTGGTGATGATCGACGGCGTGGAGTACGCGGGTGAGACGATGGTGGTGGCGATGGGTATCACGCAGGACGGTACAAAGCGGATCCTCGGCCTGCGGCAAGGTGCAACCGAGAACGCCGTCGTTTGCACGGAGCTCCTGGAGAACCTGCAAGAACGGGGCCTGGACACGACGCAGCCGACGCTCTTGGTGCTCGATGGCTCCAAAGCGCTACATGCAGCAGCAAGGCGGGTCTGGGGCCACAATGCCGTGATCCAGCGGTGCCAGATCCACAAGAAACGCAATGTGAAGGCTCACGTTCCGGAGAAACACTTGCCGGAGCTGGACCAGCGGCTCGGTGCGGCCTACCAGGAGAACGACTACGAGGCCGCCAAGCAGTCCCTGGAAGGCACGGTCAAATGGCTGAGCCGGATCAATCCCGACGCGGCAGCGAGCCTGCGAGAAGGGCTGTTGGAAACGTTGACGGTGGTGCGATTGGGAGTATCAGCCGCGCTGCGTCGCACGTTGGCTACGACGAATCCGATTGAATCTGCCTTGAGCGTCACGCGGCGCGTAACCGCTCGCGTGACTCGATGGCGTGACGGTGATATGCGAAAGCGCCGGTGCGCAGCCGGTCTGCTCCGAGCCGAGTCCAAGTTCCGACGACTCAAAGGCTGTCGAGCCATGCCAACCCTTCTCAAGGCTCTTGAGTCTTTGGTACGCGAACAACGGGCTGGAAGCAAGCAACGCGTGGCGTGACAATGTCCCCGAGGAACCGCCAACATTTCAACTACGGCTGGGGCAATCTCCCATTGGCGCAGGATGGGAGACCAGCGGCCTCATACCCCGTATCGGGTTGAGGTGAATGTAGCGGCTCACGGTCCAGAAATAACTCTCGTCCTCGACTAGCTGGCTCTTGAACCTGCCTTGCAACAGGTGCCCTGGGCAACGATGCTTCTTGGCGAACCAGTTTGCGTAGCCCGACGCAAGATATTGCATACCTCGCGAGAGGCTCGGTTGTGGCGTGCGCAGAAATAGATGGAAGTGGTTGGGCATGAGGACATAGCTGAATAGCTCCCAACCGAACCGGTTGACCGTCGACTCCAGTCCGTCGATCAAGCGCTGGTGGTCGGCCTCCTCGTGGAAGATCCGCTGGCGTGCATTACCCCGGCACATGACATGATAGATCGCCCCAGGATACTCGACTCTCAACGGCCTGCTCATCGGTTGAGCTTAACACCCCTTAGACACTATGTAAACCAAAAACCGGATCTGACCCCACTGATGACCCCACTGACGTAAACGTCGGTTCCAGCTTCGGGTCGAATGCCACGATGACTACCACAACGCCGCCCGAGTCCACGACGACCGGCTGATCTGCTTTAACCCGCACGCACGGGCAGCTTGTTTTGAATTCACTAATGACTTGCCCGGTCTCGGAGTGGTTACTTATCCGGACCTCTCCCTCAGCCCTGGTGCCGCGCCGGAGCACCCCCAAGTTCACCGGATCGGGATCAGCGGCGAGCACAAAGTGCACTGTGCTATTGTTGACTGAGTGCGCTGACGATTCCATTTGCGGGTTGCCACAGGGCGGAGCATAACGCAAGTGCGCAGGGCACATCCATTGGCGGCGACGCGTGAATGCTGTACAAGTCGTCATCGCCTCAGGTCCAATCGGGGTACCCGAAGCACTCCCAGCCGGGCAGGTCTAGGGAACGAGACACACGCTTGTTGATGTCGAATACGCGGAGCTTCCTATCCTGGAAGGCCTCAGCGTCGGAGCCCGCTCGTGCACTCCTGTCGGTAGTGTGGAGTAAGCGAGCCAATCTCCATCCGCAGACCAGCACAAGGCCTCAATTCGTTTACCGACGGGCTGATCGATTAGCCATGTCCTTCCGGTGGCGTCGACGCAGATGGTGGCGATCCCAGGGGTACGCTTGTCGTCGACCAGATATGCAATTTTGTCACTAGCAGAGTTATAGCGCAAAGCGAGACCTACGTCGTCCGCGATATAACTCTTCTCGGCAGTGTCAATCCGGACCGAGCATAGTCGTCGACCTATGTTCTTCCGGGTTTCAATGGCGAGCAAACGGATGCCGTCGCGATTGAGGTCGAGCACGCGATCGGACTTAGCGACATCCAGCCGCTCGATCTCGCCGAGATCAAGTCCGCAACGATAAGTTTCATTCACCCACACTTGCTGGACGTTGTCCCTTGTGGAAGTTGTCACGGTCAGATGCTTCCCGTCCGCGTGCCAGATCGGTGGATTGCCCACAGCCCTGTGAGGTAATTTTGCGATTCGTCTTGTCGCGCCGTTCAATTCCGCGACCCACAGCGTCCCACCTAGCTCGTATGCGACCCGCGAGCCATCCATCGACATTCGCGGAGAGAGGCCGACTGGTATCCGATACTCTTTCCACTGGTCGGTTGCAAAATCGAACGTGAGAAAAGCCTGCGGCCGGGAGCCATTGGGGCTCGCCTCGCGCGTCCTAACTGGCATCCGATGACGCCAGTCGGGCGTTTACATTCTACGTCTGCGACTTCTCCGCGCGGTGCGCGGCGCATCTTCTGACTGAACTACGCGGCTGTACCAAGAGCGGCTGGAATGCCACGGTGATAGAGTTGTATTAGAGCTTGGAGCACTCGATGTCCTTTCGGACCGACGTGCCAACGGCGGCTACGCGGCACTTTTCGAATCAGTCCGGCGCACATGAAGCCGTTTCAACAAACGGCCGACTGCAGCGCTTTGACGACGACGTTCCACTTGATCGGCTGTTGTTCCATACAGTGCCTCCCGGATGTCGGCGTTTCGGAAGCCCCGCACCACATGGTCGCCATCCAAGACCGCCCCGAACAATTTGACGTCTGGGCCGCTGGCCAAGTTGAAGCCCGCATAACTCCGACCCGCTTTCACCACGGGCTCGGTGATTCTTTCGACCTGGCGATAAGCCTGTCCCGGATTCTCGACCACAGACAATGCCTCCAGGTACCGTTCGTTGGCGGCCAAGGAAATCTCGCGGTAGCGGTACAGATTGATCACACCTTTGTTCATCGGGCACCAAGCTATCTCGCGGCGGCCCTCACGAGTCCGCCACCGCCGGACCCGAAACTCTCGGGATCGTTGATGACGGTCTCAATCCGAAGACCAGACCGAACTTGTCGTACATCTTCAGCCAGTTGTTCTTCATCCGATGTTTGATCCGCGCCAGGCCAGCGATCTTTCTGGCAACTGGTGAGCACCTCCCCGTCAAACCGGGGATGGAAGCGTCGGCCCAAGAAAGTCAGGATGTCCTTGGCCGAGAAGTTGATCGCGGCGTGGTCCAAGAGCCGCGGATAAAGCCAGCCAGTGCCTCGCGGCTGGAGAAGATCAGATCGGTGGCGTACTCGGCTTGGTCAATGACCCAATAATAGCTGTAGCCGTGAAGCCATCGCTCTTTCATCAAAGGGTTAACCTGGCGAACCAGACGGTTGAGGATCTTGCGCCAGTTGAGATGGGGGAACGAATTGGCCAACTTCTGAGCGGCTTCATTGTTCAAGGTCGTAAAGGCGTTGTCTCGGAGGTCAAATCCGATGCGCCGCTTGAGCATTTGCTTTTCCAGCCAGGAGTGACCGTTGACATAGATCTGGACGGTGAACGGGAACCAAGTGGTCAGGCGGATGTAGATCAGGCCGAGTTCGGATCCAGGAAGTAGAAGTAGAGCACGCGCTGGGCTCGGCGTGCGTTGACCAGTCGGGGGCGTCCCTTGCCGTAGGCCAGCCTGAAGCTGGGGCACGTCTCCATGCAGCAGAGGACGCAAATCAACCCATCGGCGATGGGCCGCTGCCGCAGAATCTCTTCGACCAACTTGTCTTTGCGGTGATGGCCCTGAAGGAATTGGTATTCGGCGCCGGCCTTTTGGGCAAGTCGCTTGGCATAGTCGACAACGGCGTTGGACTGTTCCTCGGCAAAGGCCATGAAGTCACATCGCCGGATCTTGAGGACGTGATCGACAAAGCCTTCCATGCCGGCCCGTTGGTAATGGGCAGGTAGCCCTTGAATATGACGCGGTCAAAGCAAGAGAGCACGGTGACGATCAGGCTGGTAAACTTGGAAACGAAGCGCGAGAGCGTCTTCATGGCGTTCTGCTCCAGGGCGGGTGTCTCGACAACACCATTTTGGCTGCAGAACGCCACTTTTGTTCATTCTTTTTAGTTGCGGCTCCGCCGCGTTAGGTATTGGCGGAAGGGCATCCGCAAGACCGGCCTGCGCTAAGAAAGCCGGCCGACACACTTCTCGTGAACCACCGCCTTGAACCAGCAAGTTCGTCTGTCATCGTGCCTCACCATACAACTCAAGCGGGTTTTCCCGGTCTGCATCGTGGTGCACGGTGATTTTGAACTTCGTCTGCGCCTTTCGACCGACCATGAGATCGGCTGCAATATTAACCTTGACGCTGACGATCACTTCGGCCGACGGCGCGACGGCACTAACGCTAATGGAGGGTGAGGCAGACCGCGCAGGCTAGCTTCCCTGCTTGACTGGACTGCCGGCAAAATCAACGCAGTCAGCAGGGAGATCACGGATATGGTAACGATCAGCTCAATGATCGTGAAACCGCCGCTACGTCTAACCGAAGATCTCGTCGACGGTGGCATGCTATCGGTCTCCGTGCGACGTAGCGATCGCTCAGGTGACGTAGACGTCTGAGAGTGATCGCTAGTGGCTAACGACCACCCATGCGCCACATGTCCTTTTTGCGGAAGCAGACGAGATTAGCGGTCAGTAAAGGGTGAAAGAATACTCACCAATAATTCCTCATTTAATCACAATGATCACTTGGCGTTGGCAAACGCTGGCGCGTCACACCTCGTCCGAATGGGGACACGTGGAGCATTACTTCAGCCAAGTGTATGCTATCAATGATTTTTCGCCGCATCAAGCGTTGCGTCCGACCGTCAGCCCTGAGGAACACGCGGGTCTCGAGATTTTCACCAGGTTCGGGGGACAGCAGACACAGTTATTGACGCCGAGGGTTCGTCGGTTGAACAGCTAGGACAGTCCAGATCTCTCATCTCGAGACCCCGTGCTCGTTGCAATCCGCAAATCCAGCGTCCCGGTGAGAATCCTCCCGGCATGCCTGGTCCGGCAGGTCCGGAACGATGGTGTCGACGCAAAAGAGTTTTTCCGCGGTTAAGCCTGCAAGCTCGTTGAGCATCGCCGATCCGGTGAATTCGGCCGCCACAGAATTTCGAAAACGTCCTATAGTGGTATAGGGGCCTTGCGTCCGGCGCTGCGACTGCGCGTTTTTGTCGGCCGGGCTTACCGCCTCCGCTCGGGAGCCGCAAGGTCAAGATCAGTACCACTAAGCACACGAAGAGCCTGACGCGGCCTCTCGGCCGCAACCAAACGAATACTTATAATCCAGGGCATTCACCTCAAGGTCGTTTTGGTGCAGGTGCTGGAGGTTAGCCATGGAGCGATTCTTGGAGCAGCATCGGGAGCGCGTCATCGGAACACTGTCGGGGTTTGATCGAATTCTCTTCCGCGGCACACTCCGGTCAATTTGCTATAGCAAGGGCATGGACCGGTTTCTTGGTGCTCACCATGTGCTTTACCGCGATTTTAATAAGTTCAGCGAAGACCTCACCGGCCGAATCACCGACCACGCTCGCACTTTGGCAGAAACCAAACACCGCCCCTACATTTACCTGAACTCGTCCGATGTCGATAAGGAGGCCTTCGCCCACCGCATCATGAACGTTGATCACGTCACCGAAGGGTTGATCTGCGTTCTGAGCTGTGTCGAACCTTGCCAAAGCTATCAGATCAGGAAAAACGCCAAGACCAAGCAGATCGAATTGGTCTCGGCTCTGCGCAAATGTCTGCATTTGTACTTCTACTACATGGACCGTGAGTTCGGGCTGATGCACATCCGACTGCAAACATGGTTCCCGTTCTCCGTGCAGGTCTGCCTCAATGGGCGTGAATACCTGGCCCGCCGGATGGCCAAAGCCGGGATCGGCTTTGAGCAGCGCGACAACACCTTCAGCCGAATCGACAACGTCCCCGAGGCGCAGCGGATGCTTGACGCTCTGATCACGGGCAAGTGGGGGCGATTTCTCACCGCGCTGGCTGATCGCGTCAATCCCCTGCTGGACCCTCGCTCCGGCGTGAGTCTGCGGAACTATTACTGGACGATCGGCGAGTCCGAATACGCCACCGACGTGATGTTCAGCAGCGCTGCGGACCTGGCCGCTCTCTATCCCTCTTTGATCGCTGACGCCATGAGCCAGTTCGCTTGTCAGGACGTACTGCGATTCCTGGGCCGTCGCGTCAATGTGCGGTTCAGCGGCCAGGTCACGACCAGTTATCTGGATCGAACCGAAGGAGTTCGGATCAAGCACCGGGTCGACAGCAATTCGATCAAGATGTACGACAAACAAGGGTCTGTACTCAGGATCGAGACGACGATCAACAATCCCCGAATGTTCCATGTATTTCGGGAGAGGACCCGGAAAGGCCAAGTCAGCTTGGGGTGGGTCCCCATGCGCAAGGGATTGGCCGACATCGCCCGGCGTGTGGAAGTGAGCCGGGCGGCGAATCAGCGCGTACTGAGAGGCGCTGTCGGTGGTGAAAAAACCGGCGCCGACACAAAGTGTCCTCGACCCGGTGAGCCGGCCCATGATCAAGGAGAACCGTCCTTATCGTGGCTTGCGACCTATCACCCCGGAGGACGCTGGCTTGTTCCGAGCTGTCCTGCGCGGTGAGCACTTATTGAAGGGGTTTCGTAACCAGGACCTGCGCCACATTTTGAACTCGCGTGACGAGACCGACCCCGTCAAGCGCCGTCGAGCTTCGGGCCGCATCACCCGACAAATGCGATTGCTCCGCGCTCACGGGCTGATCCGAAAAGTTTCCAGTACCAGTTACTACCGAATCACTCCGAAGGGACATCACGTAATGACCACCGCGTTGCGCATTAGAGACCTTGACGTTGTGCAGATCCCAGCCTGAACTTCTTGCCAAAATGACAAGTTCTGACGCGTTTGCAATACGAAGAAGGGCAGTGAAGCCGATGGCGGCAAGGACACCCAGCGCAACGCTAGCCATTTCCTCTTGAGCAGCTCGGGGAACGCAGTTTGCTCGGTCCGCCATGAGAAGAATTCATTGACGATCGCGGCCCGCGCGACCCGAGAACCCTTCTGAAAACTGACATCCACTGACATCTGCCGACGTTTCGCCTCGGAACATCGGCTACGACCGCTACAAGCGTTCCATTGTTTCCGTACCCCTCGAGGGCGTGCCGGCCAGCCAGAGCCCCGGGCTGAGAACCGAGCGTCGGGGCGCACAGGAGCCTCGGTGACGAATCGACGCCGAGTCGTTCCCCCATGACCGGAGAATCCACCAACAGTGAGAAAATGATGCTCGCCATTGCCGTCGCCGACGGCATCCCCGTCGCCGAATGGGCGCTGCAAAACGGGGTCAACGAACGGACTGCGTACCGCTGGGCCGCCGAGCCCGACGTTCGGTCTGAAGTCGAGTCGATCCGCCACCGCGTCCTCGACGAGGCGATTGGCCGGATGTCCAGGCGCGTCGCATACGCCGTCGATAAGATCTTCGAGCTCGGCGAAAACGCCACTTCCGAGTCCGTACGGCTCTCGGCGCTGCGAGCCGTGATCTCGGACTTCATCGCTGTCTCCAATTTCTCCGGAATCGAAACGCGCTTGGCCAAACTCGAGGCGCAGGCCCGTGTGCGCTCTAGCCCATGTTTGGGGTGAAAAAGGCGATGACCCTTCGGACGACGTCCGCGAAGGCCTATTTTTCCAGGCTCTGTGCGCCGGAGCTCTCGCAAATTGGCGTGAGGCGTAGTGACAATTTATACTGATGTAAACATACAATTCGCCGTGAATTGACCTTGAATCCGCGGCAGATTGTCGTGATAGTTGACGCGATGCCCGGCCGGACTAACCCAATCCGCTTTGCCAGTGAGGCTCGCGCTCGTTCATGTATCCCAGGACTGTGAGAATTCGCTCCAGCAATGGCACCGTCAACGAATACGTCCGCATCGTCGAAGCCTACCGCGACCAGGGCACGGTCAAGCGACGAGTGGTCGCGGACCTCGGCCGGAAAGACACACTGCTGGCAGTGCTTCCCAAGCTGCAGCGCCTGCTTCGCGGTGATTTTGAGCTGGGCCAAGATGGTTCGACAGAGCTGAAGGTAGTCGATGCCTCGACGTGAGCGAATCACGAGTCCGCCACGCACGCGGGCTCAGGAGGTTGCGTCGGGCGATCCCGAGCTGCGCGTGATCATGGTCGACTCGGATGAACGGCGGCAGTACGAACAAGCCATGCGCCGGCGCTCGGTGGGTCGCACCCGCGAAAACCTGGAGAAGCTCAAGGCACGGGTCACATCAGGGCGTATCAAGAGCCGCGACAAAATCGCCAAGGCCGCCGAACGGACCCTCGGCAAGAAACATGGACAGCGCTATTATGCCTACGAGGTGAGCCCGAGGGGGCACTTGAATTCACCGAATGTGCCTCGTTCGAGCGCGAGAAACGAATCGAGGGGAAGTACGTGATCGCAACCGCTGAAAAATCGCTGAGCGTGCTCGAGGCGGTCGCGATTTACAAGGACTTGGCCGACGTCGAGCGAGGATTCCGCCACCTGAAGGATGTCCTGGCCATGCGGCCGATCTATCACCAAGTTGAGCCGCGAGTGCGCGCTCATATCTTTGTCGCCGCACTAGCACTGCTAGTTCAGCGACTCCTCGGCCGGCGCCTGCAAGACGCTGGGATCGACTTCTCTGCAACGCGGGCCATGGAAGCGCTGTCCACGGTGCGCCATGTAACGTTTCGAGTTGAGGGCCAGCCCAAACGCAACGGCGTGGCTGGCGGCTCGCCGGACGCCCGGCGTGTGCTGAAGGCTCTGAAGGTCGTGAATTTCAGGCCGCCGAATCCCCCCGCGGACATGGCAGATGCCGTCATGTAGTGACTCATCCAAAATTCGAGCCTTGCGGCGCAAGGGTTTACGACGCGCTACCCCAAACGTGGGCTAGCGGGCGAACCGGGCGGGAGGTACGGCGGCGTGAAACGGATTAGCAGCGGGATGGGTCGATCGCTCCTGGTGCTCTGCGCGCTCCTGCTCGGCGCGCGGGTGGTGCTCGGCGACGACGGCCAAGGCGCAGACGGCACAGCTCTCTCGCTGGCGCAGGCGGGGATGATCGTGATCGCGCTTGTGGACATCATCATCGTAACGACACTAGCCCTGCGAGGCTTCGAGGTTCGCTTGGTGTTGCTCTTCGGCACACTGCCGCTCTTCACCCTTGAGGGCCGTCTACCCGGGATGCTGCGCACGATTGCCGCCGAGATGGCCAACCCGGCAACCGTTGTACCAATCTGCTCGGCGATCGGTTTTGCGTTCGTTCTTCGGCTCACCGAATGCGACCGGCATTTGGTTGCGCTGCTGCTGCGCCCGCTCCAGAGGTTCCAGCCGCTACTGATTCCCGGCGGGATCCTCGCCGGCTACCTCATCAACACGACGATCGTGAGCCAGACGGGAACCGCGGCCGTGCTCGGGCCTTTGCTCGTTCCGCTCTTGCGTGCCGGAGGGCTTGCGGCCTGCGAGCAGCCGGCGCGATCCTGCTGCTCGGTTCGTCCATGGGGGGAGAGCTCTTCAACCCCGGCGCCGTCGAGATGCGCAAGCTCGCTGAGCTGACGGGGCTCTCCGGCTCGGCCGTTGTCGCTCGAACGGCTCGACTGAATCTGCTCGCTTGTGCGTCGGCTGCCGCAGTCTTCTGGCTGCGGGCGCAAAGGCGAGCCGCAACCGCCGGCCGCGCCCGAGCCCGAACTGACGCAGTCCGAGGCACCCGGCGACCCTCTGCTGCCGCGCGTCAATCTCATGAAGGCATTGGTGCCGATCCTGCCGATCCTGTTGCTCTCGCTGGACGCGGCGATCGGCCCGAACGTGGTCACCCGATTGCTGACGGGGCCATCCAGGATCCTGGCCGCAATGTTGATCGGAGTCGTGGTCGCAGGGCTCACCAGTCTCGAAAAAGCGAGCGGGCTAAGCGCCGCGTTCTTCGAGGGCGCGGGCTACGCGTATACGCACGTGATCTCGCTGATCGTGGCCGCCTCGGCCTTCGCCGAAGGGGTTCAGAAGAGCGGACTGATCGCACTCTTGATCCGAGCGATGATTCCGTGGCCCGCGGCAGCGCTCGCGGTCGCGATGGGATCTTCCTGGTGCCTGGCGTTTGTCTCGGGCACGGGCATCGCTCCGGCAGTCGCGATCATGGAGTTTTTCGTGCCCGCGGCCGCGTCCATGGGAATCGACCCGGTCCGCCTCGGAGCGCTCGCAGCGATGGGTGCACACTTCGGCGCGCACGATGAGTCCGGCGGCGGCGGTCGTGATGATCTCGGCGCGGTTGTCAGGAGCCGCCGCTCCGGAGCTGATCCGGCGGGTGGCTGTTCCACTCCTGGCCGGGGGCGCGGTGCTGCTCTGCGCCGCGCTCTGGGGATTGTGTGACTGATTCGAGAACGACTCGAAATACGGGCCATCTCGCACGCCGGCTCATTGCCGGCGGGCAAGAAGGCCCATTCTCGCGAACAGTTGAACCGCGCTTCAAACCGCCAGCAGGTCGCGCGCCTGGGCCATGCCTGGCGCCGGGTAACCGTACTCGCTGGCGGTGACGCGCGCCAGGGCGGCGAGCTGGCGCCAGCGGAAGGCGGGGCGTGTGGCGGCGAACTCCTCGGTCACGGTCCGGTAGTACTTCTCCGCGTGCAGGGCGCCGTCTTCGCTGATGGCGTAGCGGAGCAGCATGTCGAAGACCGGTCGCGCCGGCCGCCCGCTCTCTCCGTAGCGATGTACAAGCGCGCAGGCCCGGGCCTGGTCCTTTGCCTTGATCGCGGCCTCCGCCTCGGGCAGCAATGCGTCGTCCGCGACGGACCGGATCTTTTCGGAATGTTCCGCAAAAGGATACGGGCTCGGGTTCAGCCCGCCAGACTGCCCGGCCGTGTGATACGCCCCGACGATCAAGCTGGCGAGCGTGTTGCGGCGGTTGCTGACCCGGGCGATATTCCGCCACGCGTTCGCGGAGTCGGAGGCATGGACGCCGACGGACGCCCCATGGACGCTGCCCCTGGGGCTTGGCCGAAGTGTCGTCCTGGCGCGGCCTGGGTCGTGGAGCACGAGCTGATTTGCGGCCAGCGAGATCGCCTCGCCGATCGTTTCCGGCGAGATTCCCTCGGCGAGCGCCATCGGCGGCCGCGCTCGGCGGCCTGCTCGCGGCTCGAGGCATAGATCACCTGGGCAAGGTGTTCGACCCAGGCATCGTCCGGCTGGCTCTGCCTGAGTTCGACTGCCCGCGCGATCCGACCCGGTTCGAGCAGCGCGCGGAAGCAGGGCGCGCAGCGGGTCATCGCCTCGCTTGCGGATTCCCCCTTCCTCGTCGCAGCAGAAGCGCACCGACTGACGAAGCAAGGTGTTGGCATGTTCCTTGCCCGGTCAGGTCGAGCAGCGCCCAGGACGCGCCAGGCCAGGACGACGCGGTGCACGTTGGCGTTGTCCTGCACGATGTACTGAAGGTCGTTATAGGCCTCGTCGAGCGACCCGCTCGCAAGCGCGGCCAAGGCGCCGCTCCGCCCCCTCGACGTCCCGCCGGCGAGTCAGGCTCGCGCAAGGTCTCGGCGCCGGACCGGCCGGCAGGCAACGCGCATCGCTTCGACCGGGTGCAGCGCCTCGTGCGAGGCGCCGCCCATCTGCTGGATGTGATTGGTGTTTCGGTAGAGAACCTTCAGGACCGGCAGCGCCCGGTGGAGCCTCGGACAGCTCCTGCGACATCTGGAACGCGGGTGCAAGCGCCATGAGGGCATGGTAGCCCTCGTAATCCTGGCCGCCGAACGTGCGGGCGTTGGCCAGAGCGGCGGCCGCCACGAGCTGGCCGAGGTCCGTCCCGCTGCTTGATTCGTTCGACGACTGCCGGCAAGAGCCGGTCAGCCGGTCGTCTCCTGCATCAGGGCGACCAGCGGCTCCAGCCGCGCCGAACGTCAGGCGATCGGCCCCGCCCGCGGCAAGGGCGGCCGGAGCCAGGCCCAGACCATGGGCTAGGCCCGTCCCCACGCTGGCGGCGAGCATGCCCCGGCCGACATCCGCCAGGAACTCACGACGCTGGTAACGATCCATGGTCCTTCTCCCCGACGCGACTGCGTCGATACGAGATGAGATCGTCGATGCAGAAGCGCACGACTCGAGTCCGGAGCACGGCCCCAAAAATTCGGTCGGGGCGAGTGTCCGCTATTGTTCCTAACGCGGATCGCGTTACACGTCTTGCGTCGCGACTCACCGCGGGCGGCCGTTCCCTTGATGCCGGCGCGACCTCAGCAAGCACGATCAGTCCAGAACAGGCCAGCAAGGCGCCGGCCACGGCGGCCATGAGCACAAAGGTTCCCCGCAGACCTTCGCGCGTGCGGGCGATGTCGCGGTCGAGGGGGCGGATGATCTCGAGGACACCTCCCACATCCCCCACCTTCCAGTCCCGCTTGGTGCTGTTGGGTCGTTGTTATGGCAGCCGATGCAGTCGGCCTGCATCCGCCTGCGCGGTCGCATACCGCAGACTACGGGCGGCCGTGGAAGGCTTCGAAGCGGAAGACCGGTCGATCCGGGCTTTCGCCTCAAGTCCGCGAGCGCGAATCGCTCGAAGTCGTCCCGCGGCCCGCCGTCCTTGCGCGAGCGGAACGGAGAGTCACTGTAAAGCCGGAAGAGCATGCCGGTCTTGCTCCGCTCGCCGATTCGCTCGCCCGACTCGATCGTGAAGGTTGCCGGCAGCGGAATCGCCCCGGCTTTGGCCGCGTAGTCGTGGGTGACGACGATCCCGTGCGACTGCACCCGCTCGACGACCTGCGAGGTATAAAGCGCGTTCACGATATCGAGCATCTCGGACTGCTGCAGCCGCACCTTCCAGGGCCGTCGACTTCACGAGCTGCTCCGAGAGCGAGGAAAGGTGCCAGAGCCCAATGGCCGACCCGAGCGAGACCGCCAGTAGCACGCTCGCCGCGAGCGGGTTGCGCCGGCACCAGTGCCAGAGCCGCTCGATCCTCCCGATCGGGCGCGCGCGGATCGGCTCGCCGGCCTGATAGCGCCGGAGGTCGTCAGCCAGTTCCTGACCGGTCGCGTACCGGCGCAGGCGACTTGGCCATCGCCTTCAGGCAGATCGTCTCCAGGTCACGCGGGATCTTGTCGTTGAGCTGCCGCGGCGGGCGCGGCTCGTCCTCCAGGACCTGCTGAATCAGCATTCGTCGATTGCCCCGGAACGGTCGTTCACGCGTCAGAAGCTCGTAGAGGACGACCCCGAGGCTGTAAATGTCGGTGCGGGCGTCGACCTGGTGCGACTCTCCCCTGGCCTGCTCCGGCGACATGTATGCCGGCGTGCCCAGCACCTGGCCCTCCTGCGTCACCGCAGTCTCCTCGGCCTCGCGCTTGGCCAGCCCGAAATCCATGAGGTGCGGCCGGCCTTCGAGGTCGAGCAAGATATTGGACGGCTTGATGTCGCGATGGACGACACCGTGCCGGTGGGCATAGTCGAGCGCCTCCGCCACCGCGGTGGTCAGATCCGGCCGACTCGTCAAAGCCCAAGGGCGCCTCGCGCAGGCGGCTCGCCAGCGTCTGGCCGTGGACGAACTCCTCGACGAGGTAGATGGTGCCGTCGTCGGTTTGCCCGGTCTCGTGCAGTGAGACGATGCCCGCGTGCTTGAGCTGAGCCGCGCTCCTGCGCCTCGCGCAGGAACCGTGCCGCGTCCTCGGTGCTGGCGAGGCTTCCTGCCCGGGGAATCTTGATCGCGACCACCCGCCCCAGCTCGGTGTCGCGCGCGCGGTATACGCAGCCGAAGAACCGGCCCCGAGCCGCTCCAGCAGCTCGAATTTCCCCAGCCGGCGCTGGCCCTCATCGTGCAAGGACCAGCCAACCTCGCCGATTCCCACCAGCCCGGATCTCACAGCCGAGATCAATCGCTGCGGCACAAGGCTCGACGTGGTTTCCGCGAGATTCGCCAAGACGCCGCAGTTGCGCGACGCAAGGGGTCGGCGAATTGATCGAGTCGCTCGAGCGTCTGCTCGCAGAGAGCACAGCTCCTCGACATGGCCGGCGAGTCGAGCGAAATCGGGCCCGGCGAGCGTGCCCGCCACGAATCTCTCCAGCTCGGCTCGTTCCGGGCAGACCAGCGGGACCATGGCTCGACTCCCTCTCGGAGCGGGATCGTCTATCTCTGTAACGAAGTCGCGTTACAGCCGTCGCGCCGGCGTTATCGCCCCGGGCACAAACGGCTATTATCGTTGGATGACGAGTCAATTGACCACGGTGCGAGTCCAGCCGGAGTCCTGGAGGAATGAGCCGCGTCGACCACGCCGATCCGAGTGAGGAAGGTCCTCACTCCTCCGCGACATCCCGCGGACTGCTCGAGCGGGTCAAGGTGGATGACGCGGCGGCCTGGCACCGGCTGGTCGACCTGTATGCGCCACTTGTCTACCGCTGGTGCCGCGGTTTCGGACTACCAGAGCCGGACGCCGCGGATGTCTTCCAGGACGTCTTTCAGGCGGTGGCGTCGAGTATCGCCTGCTTCCGCAAGGAAAAAGAAGGCGACACGTTCCGCGGCTGGCTGCGTACGATCACGCGGAACAAAATTCGCGACCATTTCCGGATCAGAGGACGCGAACCCGCCGGAGAGGGCGGCACGCGAAGCACAATTCCGGATCTCCGCAGTTCCGGCCGACCGATCTTCCGAATCGGACGACTCGGGCGAGGATCAAGCGAATCGCCGATTATTCGGTCGCGCCCTCGCGTTGATTCGGACTGAATTCGAATCGCGCACCTGGCAGGCGTTCTGGCTGACCGCCGTCGAAGGCCGGCGCCACCGCCGAGGTCGCCTGCGAGCTCGGCATGACCCGTGGTGCCGTACGCGTGGCCAAGTCGCGAGTGCTGCACCGGCTGCGCGAGGAGCTAGGCGAATCGTAGGCGGCCGGAACAATCGGTTGCGACCGTGCCACACCGATCGATCGCGCGGTGTGTCGGGCCTGCGCCCGGCGCTGCAATCCTCCTGGTATTCATCCCCTCCGACGCTGCCAAGACCAATCCCTACTCATGCCAGCCCGGAAATGTTAGATGTCTTGCTGGCGAGCTAAAGCACCACGGTAAAGCTCGAGCAGCACGAATTCGTGCGCCGGTCCCACGAATCGCGATCGCCGGCAGAATGGGAGAGTCTCGATCATGGCCGACAACCATTCCTTCGACGTCGTCAGCGAGATCAACCACGCCGAGATGCACAACGCCGTCGTCCAGGCGCAGCACGAGATCGCCGTCCGCTTCGACTTCAAGGGGACGCACGCCTCGATCGAGTTCAACAAGAAGGAGAACACGCTGACGATCCTGGCCGATCACAAGGGGCAGCTCGAGACGGTCCTCCAGATCGTCAAGGAAAAGATGGCGCGCCGGGGCGTGCCGGTCGGACGCCTTGCGGCGCGGCAAGATCGAGGACGCCACGCACGACACGGTGCGCGAGATCCTGACGCTGCATACCGGCATCGAGACCGACGACGCCCGCAAGATGGTCAAGGAGATCAAGCAGCTCAAGATCAAGGTCCAGGCCCAGATCATGGACGACAAGGTCCGCGTGACCGGCAAGAAGATCGACGACTTGCAGGCCGTGATCGCCCATCTCAAGGCGCACGGACCGGAATACCCGCTCCAGTTCGTCAACTTTACCTGACTGGCAGGACGTCGCCGACCTGCAGAGTCGTGCGCCTCGCGAGGACCGGACCGTGCTGGAGAGCCGGCGCGCGGCCGCCCGATCTAATAGTGACCTGGACCGGACACGGAGCTGACGCCGTCGACCGGCGATGGCCGCGAGCCGCGACGATCTCTGGGAGAGACGAACATGGGGTTCTGGAACGGACGCGTCACGTTCACGCGGTATCGAGTCAGCGGCGGATCCCCCCTTCCGTTCGGCGACGAGATCCTGGAGCAGGCTCGAGGACACCTCGATCGGCCGGCACGGTCCTGCCGATCCGGCCGACGGCGTCGCCACCGGCTGGGCCGGCGGCGACCACGTGCTCGACCTGAACTTCGACTGCGGCAAGAACATCGTCGACGATGCCCTTCACCTGGCCATCCGCATCGACACCGACAAGATTCCCGGCGCCCTTGCTGCGGGCCTACACCCAGATCGAGATCGAGGCCCGGCGCCCAGCTAAACCCCAGCGGCGTCGCGACCAAGGCCCAGCGAGCAGGAGGCCAAGGAGGCCGCCAAGCTCCGCGCCGAGGCCGAGGCCGCCGACGGCCGGTTCCGCCGCCTCAACCATTACCCGATCCTCTGGGACGGCCGAACCAACACGCTTTACGCCGGCAGCACCAGCACGACCGTCCTCGAGCGGCTGCAATCGCTGTTCCGCGAGACGTTCGACCGCGCTCTCGAGCCGATCACGGCCGGCAGCCTGGCTCGCGGCCTGTCCGCCGCTGACGCCGACGAAACCGGCAGTCGCCATCGCTGCAGCCTGGAACGCGGTCTCGCTCTCGCTGGCCGGCGGGCCGATCGCGCGCCGGACTCCAGCGTCGCCTGGTCGGACGACGACCCGACCAGCCTCGACTACCTCGGCAACGAGTTCCTGGTCTGGATCTGGCACACGCTCCAGAACGACGGCGAGACCGCTGAAACTCGCCGACGGCTCGGAGGTCGACGGTCATGCTCGCCAAGACCCTGACGCTCGATTGCCCGCGCGGCGAGACCGGCCGCGACCAGCTCACCGACGACGCGCCGACCCGGCTGCCGGAAGCCCTCCGCGCACTCCAGGCCGGCAAGCTGCCGCGCAAGGCCGGCATGATCCTCGTGCGCCACGGCGCTCAGTACGAGCTGACGCTGCAGGCCGAGACCCTGGCCGTCTCGGGCGCCGCGCTGCCCAAACCCGACGCGAAGGCGCCTCTCGCCTCACGACATCGAAGATCGCCCGCCTCGAAAGCCTCCGCCACCTGACCGAGACGCTCGACCTGCTCTTCGAGGCCTACCTCGACACGGCGAACATCCTCGGGCTGGACCGACGAGCTGGGCCGGATCCGCCGCTGGCTCCAGGCCGCCTGAACCACGGTCCCCCTTCCCGAAGCCTTCTTCCGCGATGCCGCGTGCGTCAACGGTCTGCCACCGTTAGCCGCGATCGGTCAAACACCTCGCCGAGCCCGTCGATCATGTGCATGCAGTGATCGATGCGGTTTGCGACGCACTGCGCATCGGCCGCCACCGGCCAAAACAAAGATTATCGGCCAACTGGCGCGGCGTCGGTCAGCAAAATCCGTATAATCCAGAAACGCCGTCGATCACGTGGTCAGAGCGGTCCTCTGCGATCCTGGCGAGCTTGGACCAACGCGACCCGCGCGATCGTGATCATCTGGACGATGTCCGAGAGGGAGATTGTTCGATGCCGAGGACGTTTGGAATCAGCCTATTGTCCTTGATCGCAATCGGTTTGATCAACTGCCCTGCCGCGTGGGCTCAGGCTCAGCCGGCGCCGACGGCGCCTGCAGGCACACCGGCGGCCGGGCCGGCCACCGGACGGCCGCGACCGCCATCCCCGGCGCCAACGACGTGGTCGCCACCGTCACTGACGGCAATCCGACACGAACAAGGTCACCAAGGGCGAGGTGATCACCTTCCTCAGCCGCTATCCCGATCCCCGCCGACGAGGACCGCGAGACCGTCTATCGCGACACGCGTCGATGCGTTGGTCAACACCAAGCTCCTCACGATGTTCCTGGCCCGCCAGAAGGTCCCCGTCCCTCCCGAGAAAGTCGACGAGGCAGATCTGAGCAGCTCAAGCAGCAGCTCAAGAAGGAGGGCAAGACCTCGCCACGGCCCTGCTTCGCACGAACATCTCGATGGACGACATCCGCAAGGAATACGAAAACCGGCTTCGCTGGTAAGAGTACCTGAAGTCCAAGGCGACCGACGCGACGCTGCGGAAGTACGTGGCCGATAACCGCGACCTGTTCCGCGGCACCCAGGTCCGGGCCAGCCACATCCTGCTCAAGGTCGAGCCGAACGCCGAGCGAGGCCGAGAAGGAGAAGGTCGAAGCAGAAGCTGGCCGAGCATCAAGAAAGAGATCGAAGGCGGCACGATCACGTTCGCGGCGGCGGCCAACAAGTACTCGGAAGACCCGCCAACGCGGGCGGCGCCGGCGGCGACCTCGATTACTTCACGCTCAACACGGGCTCTGATCGAAGAGTTCACCGACGTCGCATTCAAACTGAAGAAAGGGACGATCTCGGACCCGGTCGAGACCCCGTTCGGCTTCCACCTGATCCAGGTGACCGACCGCAAGGAAGGCAAGCCGATCGACTTCGAGCAGAACAAGCCGTACATCATGCAGGCCTACGCGAGAGCTCCAGAAGAGTCGTTGACGCCGAGCGGAAGACGGCCAAGATCGACATCAAGCCGATGCCGAAGGACCTCTTCCCGCCGGCCTGCCGCCACAGCCCCCGACTCGCCCGCCGGCGCCGAGAAGGCCAAAACGGCCGGCACCGGCGCGGCGCGCCGAAATAGTGATCGATCCGGCGCGAGACGAATTCGCCGAAGGCAAGCGCGGGATCCTCGTGACCTGTCCCCGTCGGACGCTGACCTTCAAAAATAATGCGGACTGCGCGGATCGTCTCACAGATCCGAACGTCGAGCCGCCCCGGATCGCGCAGGGCGACGAAGCGGCGGTAGGTCTCGGCGATTCCCGCAGCAAGGATGTGCGCGGGATCGGTCCCAATCGGCTCTGAAGCCGGTCGTCATCGAGGTCCGGTGCGATCGGCAGTTGCCGGTCGCCGTGCGTGACCAGCGCCCGGGCCTCCGGGGCCGACGTCGCAAAGCGCGCTCACGAACGCCTCGATCGGCTCGACCGGCCCCGCGCAGGTTGAACGCATCGGCCCCCTCGAACGGTTGCGTCAAGGCACGCACGAAGGTCGCGGCCACGTCGCCGACGTACTGGAGGTCTTGCTTGCCGCCGTAGCTGATCCGGTACGGCCGGCCGAGCGCGACCGACTTGATCGCCTTGGTCGGCTCGCTGGTCATGCCGAAGTCGCGGCCGACGCCGTAGACCGTCCAGGGGCGCAGGCCGATGCTGGTGATCCCGTGGTCGAGCCAGTAGACCCGGGCATTGAGCTCGTTGCAGACCTTGAACGCCCCGTAATGAGTCAGCGGCGCCAGCCGAACCTCATCGCCGACCGCCCGCGTGCACGCCCGCTTCCGGCAGGACCGTGCACCGCCGCCGAGCTGGCATAGACCACCCGCGGCACTTGATCCTTCAATGCGAGGGCCGCCTCGAACACCGCCAGCGTTCCGATCACGTTGACCTTCGCGCCCAGGATCGGATTGGCCCGGCAGGTGGGGGTCTGCAAGCCCGCCAGATGGAGAATGTGCGTGGCCCCGACCCGCTCGACGGCCGATCGCAACCGTTCGACGTCGGACACGTCGCCCGCCACGAAATGAACCGAGCTTCCGCTGTTCCGGGTCCAGGATCAGGTCCAGGCGATGCGTGTCTTCCTTCAGGTCGTAGATCCAGACCTCTTGGCCTCGCTCGACCAGCTGCTTGGCCACCCAGGAACCGATGCACCCGTAGCCGCCCGTCATCAACACCCGCACCTGATGCTCTCCTCGTTCCTGGACCCTATAGGGTGGCGCAGCGAAAGCATCACTGGGAACGCTGGCCCCACCGGGGCAATAACTCTGGCGGACCGGGCCGGGCCGCGCGGCCTTTGCTGGTCCACGAAGTTCCGCGCCGCTCACCAGCCCGACGGGCAACCCCCAGACGCCCGGCGTGATCAAGCTCGACCGAATTGCCGGCGGGGTCACGAAAATAGAGGGAATGGCCGCCGTGTGGCCAGGATCTCCTCATGTTCGATCGCCACACCGTGGCGGCCGAGCTGATCGCGCCAGGCGTCGAGGTCGTTGGCCGCGATGCCCAGGGCGAAGTGGCCCGGGTCCCTGAGGCGCCGTGCGCGGGCAGGCGGTCGCCGGCGAGCGTGGCCCGAGCCGAAACACCAGCAGCACATTGCGTGCGCCGACCTGAAAAAAGACGATGCCGCCCCGCCTCCTTGCCCAGGAACGACAGGCCGAGCACGTCGCGATAGAACGCGCTCGGCCCGCTCGAGGTCGTCGGCATAGATGGCCGTCTCCACGATGCATTGAATCGGCTTCATGACATCTTGCTTTCGTTCCGAGCGAGGATTGAGGCACCTCACTGCGTCGGGCTCGACGACACCCGGTCCATTGCCCGACGCGTCATGCTGCGACCCGGCGCCGCTGGCCACTGCGCGCTCCGACGGATTCGCCGGCCCGGCAACCTCGAATATGGACGGCCCATCTCGCCCGACGCAAGGGGATGCAGGCGTGATCTTGCTCTCCAGCGGCGATGAACGCACGCCCTGTGCTGCGCCCCGAATGCCGCAACCGAGACCGCGAAACGGCCGCGCGATGAATTGACGGGAACATGATGTCGTTTAGGGTTCAAATGACAACACAAGACCTTGACAACACGATGATAGGATCGTAAAGGATTAGTTTGACTCGCGACGACCGAGGGCTGCCGCGGGGCAGATCCTGCGGCTCGTTCGCGACGGCCGGCCCTGGACGATCCAATTCGCTGGTCCGGGCCGGCGGCCGCAAGGCGAGTTTCAATGCCCAGTTTATTCGTCCCCGAGGAGGACACTATCGGACCGATCGAGCGCGGTATGAGGGTGAACGAGCAGATCCGCATCTCCCCCGTGCGGGTCATCAACGCCGAGGGTGCCATGCTCGGCGTCATGCCGACGAGCAAGGCTCTGGAAGCGGCTCGCGAGGCTGGTCTGGACCTGGTCGAGGTCGCTCCCAACGAGCGCCCTCCCGTCTGCAAAATCATCGACTACGGCAAGTTCAAGTACACGCAGAAGAAGAGGCTCTCCAAGCAGAAGCAGCACCAGGTCCACATCAAGGAAATTCGGGTCCGGCCCAAGACCGGCGACCACGACATCGAGGTCAAGGTCAAGCGTGCGCGCGAATTCCTGGAGCAGAAGGACAAAGTCCTGGTGAATGTCTTGTTCCGCGGCCGAGAGCTGGCCCACATCGACGAGGGCCGCAGGGTCATGCAAGAAGTGCTCGCCGCCCTCGACGAGGTCGGCAAGGTCGAAAAGAACCCCTCGATGGAGGGAAAGCGGATGACGGCGATCGTCGCGCCGCGAGCTTGAGCGGATCGCCGACGCCATGCTGCGACGCAGGCCGAGGTCCGTTTCGATACGGTCAAGTGCTCGCCGGCGTTGCGATCCTGCTACGGCCAGGTCGTGCCCAGGCTGGACGCGAGCCTCGTATGCTTCTGATACTCTTGATCGCCCGCGATGGCGCTTCTGACGCCGGTCACTGCCGTGATGACCGGCGTCCCGTCAGCTCGATCCACGACGCGCAGCCTTGCGCGGTCGTCGCGCACCGGCGTCGTCGAGACAGCGAGTGGCCTGATCGCGATGCAATCGAAGAGGAATGCGTCACCATGCCGAAGTTGAAAACCCACAAGGGGATGAAGAAGCGATTCAAGGTCTCGGCCACCGGCAAGGTGCTGCACAAGCGGTGCGGTTCCTCCCACCTGATGAGCCACAAGAGCGGCAAGCGCGTGCGCCGGCTGCGCAAGCGAAGCCACTCATCAGTCTCGGCCGAGGCGCACCGCATTCGCAACGCGATGCTCGAGAAGCAGAGCGTCAATCCCGACGAGGTCAGGCGCACGAAAGCTCGCGGCGCTGGCGGAAAAGACACACGCCGCCGAGGATCCAAAGGTGCCCGGAAAGCCGGCCGCGCCGAGCCGCACTGACGACCGCAAGACGATCAAGCACCTTACCCTGTCACAAGATTGACGAAATCCTAGTGAAGCGAAATACCGTTGCCGGCGCGGTGCCGGCGGACCAGATTCCTCCTATTCTGTCCGTGTCGATTCCGGATCCGTGGAGAGCGAGCTAATCGATGCGTGCAACGAATGGTTCGGCCAGGAACAAGCGCAAGAAGCGGATATTCCACAGGGCGAAAGGGTTCGTCGGAGGTCGGCGCCGCCTGCTCCGCTCGGCGAAGGAGACTCTGCTCCGGGCCGGCATGTTCGCCTTTCGCGACCGCCGGGCGCGAAAGCGCGAGTTCCGCAGGTTGTTCATCATCCGGCTGACCGCCGCCGCCGAGATGCGCGGCCTGCGCTACAGCCGCTTGATCCACGGCCTGCGGCTCGCCAAGATCGGCCTGGACCGCAAGAGCCTGTCGGAGCTGGCGATCCACGATCCGGAGACGTTCGACGCGATCGTCGCCAAGGTGCGGGCACGAGATCGACAAGCACGACGCCGAAGTCCGCCCGCCAGAAGGCGAAGACGGCCTGAGCCAAGGCTCGCCCGCAACAATCGGCCTGTGATAGGTCAGGTGGGTCGCCCCTTCCCGGCCGCACCGTCGCAAACGTCGCCGGCGTGGAATGCTGTTCGAGGGACGACACGCTATCGGGCCAGCGAGCGCCCTCGAACCTGACCCAGGTAACGATATCCCTCTCATGAGCTCGACCGACTCCCTCTCCGTCGCGCTGGCCGATCTCGACGCGCTCTGGCCGCCGGCCTGGCTGCGTTCGAGGCTGCGGCGACGCCCGAGGCCGTCGAGGCCGCCCGGCGTCGAATTACCTCGGCCAGAAACAGGGCCGGCTCAAGGCCGCCCAGGAACGGCTCAAGTCGCTCGAGCCGGCGAGCCGGCGGGCGTACGGCCAGCAGTTCAACGCCGCCAAGACCGCGCTCGAAGCCGCTTGCGAGCGGCCAGGTCGCGCGTCGAGCGGCGCGGCACGCCGGCGGCCGGCCTCGACGTCACCCTGCCGGGCATCCGGCCCCGGCTCGGGCACCGCCATCCCTTGACCCAGACCGCCGACGAGCTGATCGACCTGTTCGGCCGGTTCGGTTTCGCCGTCGCGCGCGGACCCGAAGTCGAGGACGTCTATCACAATTTCGACGCACTCAACATTCCCGCCCACCCACCCGGCCCGCGACCCGCTCGACAATTTCTACCTGGCCGGGTCGGCGAGCTCCGCCGCGACGATCGCGCAGTCCTCTCGCTCGGCCCGAGCCCGAACCGTCCCGGCCCCGCGTCCGGCCGCCATGCTCCGGAGCCAGACCAGCACGGTCCAGATCCGGGTCATGGAGTCGCAGCCGCCGCCGGTCCGGGTGATCGCGATCGGCCGGGTCTATCGGCCCGATACCGTCGACGCCACCCATTCGTTCATGTTCCACCAGATCGAAGGGCTGATGGTCGATCGCGGCGTGACCATGGCCGACCTCAAGTCGGTCTTGCGGCTCTTTGCCCAGAGTTACCTGGGCCAGGACGTGAAGATCCGGTTCCGCCCGTCGTTCTTCCCCTTCACCGAGCCGAGCGTCGAGGTCGATATGCTCTGGCATGGCGGCGAGCGTTGGGTTGAAATGGGGGGAGCGGGCATGGTCGACCCGAATGTCCTCCGCTCGGTCGGTTACGACCCCGAGGACGTGACGGGCTTCGCATTCGGCCTGGGCATCGAACGGCTCTGCATGCGGCGGCATGGGATCGACGACATCCGGCTGCTCTACCAGAACGACGTGAGGTTCCTGCGCCAGTTCTGATGTCGAGTCACGGAGGATCGCTGGCCGCTCGCTACCGTTCAAGCAAGATCCAGACCGTGGCGGCTAGCGCGGCATGGAGATTGCAACCCGTGTTTTCGAGGTCCATTCCGGCGATTGCCTTGCTTTCGAGCGGGCTCAGTCAGAACCGATGAGGACCAGGTCGAATCCCAGTCTGTGACGAAACAACGCCGGATCACGCAGCCACTTTGATCGAACCCATCGTCTTGTCGTCGAGGCCCTCGCATGGATACCACACTGAACCGAGTGATCGTGACGATCAGCGGCAGCTCGACGACCGCCGTCGTCCATCACCGCGATTTTCCCGAGATCCGGGCGGAGGGCGGCTCGCCCAAGGAAGCCGCCTCTCACCTGGTCAACAAGCTGGCCTGCACGCTGGATTCCGCGCTGACCGACTGGCGGCGCGAGACGCTCGACCAGGCGATCGCCGACGTCAAGGCATTCGTCGAGCAGAGAGCGACACGTAGACAGCCCCGGACTGATTCGACGTCGACCGGTTGGCCGATGCTCGCCATCGCTGATAGCCGGATCCGGCCGATCCCAAGACTCGCTGCGACGTGCACCGATGACTCCGTGATACGACCACCGTCCGAAACGAGGCCGGGCGCTGTGGTGCGCGAGCTGGGCACGATCGATGCCACCATGATCGTCATGGGATCGATGATCGGCTCGGGGATCTTCATCACCTCGGCCGAATCGGCCCGGCTGGTCGGCGCACCCGGGCTGGCTGCTGGCGGCCTGGGCCTTGGCGGGCCTGATGACGGTCTCGGGCTGCGATCTGCGCGGCCGAGATCGCCGCCATGATGCCCAGGGCCGGCGGCCAGTACGTCTTCCTGCGCGAAGCGTACAGCCCGATGTTCGGCTTCCTGTTCGGCTGGGCCATGTTCCTGGTCGTTCAAACCGGGACGATCGCGGCGGTCGCCGTGGCCTTCGCCAAGTTCCTCGGCGTCTTCCTTCCCCAGATCGCGGCCGACAATTACCTCGTCGCGCCGATCCGACTGGGCGGCTACGCCGTCAGCCTCTCGACCCAGCAGCTCGTGGCCGTCGGCTGATCGTCCTTCTGACGGCGGTCAACACGCAGGGGCCTGAAGCTGGGCAAGTGGATCCAGAACACGTTCACGTTCACCAAGACGGCGGCCCTCCTCGGGCTGATCGTGGTGGGCCTGCTGCTGGGGAGCCAATTTCGAGAGCGCGGCCTGGACGTCGTCGTGGTGGAACTCGCGGCCAACGGCTGGGATCTCGCGGACGCCTTCCCGGACCTGCCCGTCGAGGGCCAGACGCGCTGCTCCTGCTCTTGCTGGGCCTGGCGATGATCGGGCCGTTGTTCTCGCAGTCGGCCTGGAACAACGTGACGTTCACCGGCGGCGAGATCCGCGACCCGGGCCGCACCCTGCCGCGCGCGATGATCCTCGGCACGTCGAGCGTGGTCGTCCTCTATCTGCTGGCCAACGTGGCCTACATCGTCACGCTGACGTTCCCGCGACATCCAGCACGCCCCGCAGGACCGGGTCGGGACGGCCGCTCATGCAGGCGATCCTGGGGCGACCAGGCGCGAGGGTCATGGCCGCCGCGATCCTGATCTCGACGTTCGGGTGCGTGAACGGACTGGTCCTGGCCGGCGCACGGGTCTACTACGCGATGGCCCGCGACGGGCTGTTCTTCCGAAGCGATCGCGACCACCAACCGCCGCCACGTCCCGGCGGCGGCCCTGGTCGCCCAGGGACTCTGGGCGTCGTTGCTGGTGCTGCCGGTGACGGTGACTCGAGCCGACGACCGGTCGTCAAGTACGGCAACCTCTACAACGAACTGCTGGAATACGTCATCCCGGTCGACGTCACGTTCTACACGCTCATGGTCGGCGCGGTGATCGCCTTGCGGCTCAAGGCACCGCACCTTGACCGCCCCTACCGGACGATCGGCTACCCGCTGCCCGTCTTGATCTACATCGGCCTGGCGCTGCTGCTGGTGCTCGACTTCATCTACCTGAAGCCCTCGACTTCCGGCAACGGCTTCCTGATCGTCCTGGCGGGCATTCCGGTCTATCTGATCTGGTCGCGGCTGGCCGAGCCGTGCACCGAGCGCCATCGAGACGATCGCGACCTGAGCACCGAACGATGATCGTCAGCTGGAACTGGCTGACCGATTACCTCCGGCTCGACATGCCGGTGGACGTCTTGACCGAGCGGCTGGCGCTGGCCGGGCTTGAATCTCGAGTCGATCTCGGATGTCGGCGGCGACATCGCGATCGACCTGGAGGTCACGAGCAACCGGCCCGACTGCCTGGGGCACCTGGGCGTCGCTCGCGAGATCGCCGTCCTGTTCGAGAAGACGCTGCGCGTCCCGGACCCCGGCCCGCGACGTCGGGCCGCCGGTCGAGACGCGGACGGCGGTGTGACGGTCGAGGATCGCGACGCTCTGCCCGCGGTTCACCGCCCGGGTGATCTCGGGGGTCAGGGTCGGCGAAAGCCCGTGGTGGCTGCGCAAGCGGCTGGAGACGATCGGCGTCCGGCCGATCAGCAACATCGTCGACGTGACCAACTACGTCATGTTCGAGTGCGGCCAGCCGCTGCACGCCTACGACCTCGACCGCCTTGCCGAGCACCGGCTGGTCGTCCGCCGCGCCGAGCCGGCGAGACGCTCACGGCGATCAACAACCGGGTCTACGAGCTGAACCCCGAGATGCTGGTGATCGCCGACGCAGCGCGCCCCGTCGGGCTGGCGGGCGTGATGGGGGGCGCGGAGACCGAGATCGGCCTCGGCACGACCAACGTGCTGATCGAGGCGGCGCAGTTCGACGCGATGTCGGTGCGGCGGACTTCCCGGGCCCTCGGGCTTTTCAGCCCGTCGAGCTTCCGCTTCGAGCGCACCGCTCGATCCCGAGGCGACCGAATGGGCCAGCCGCCGCTGCGCCGAGCTGATTCTTGCAGGTGGCCGGCGGGACGCTCCACCCCGGAGTGATCGACGTCGGCGCGCGGCCGCCGGAGCGACCGCCGATCACGCTCCGGCTCGGCCAGATCGAGCGAATCCTCGGCATCACGATCGATCGCGCGAACGTCGTGCGGATCTTGAGTCGCTGGGGTTGGAGCCGCTCGCCGAGGACGAGCGCTCGATCACGTTTCGGCCGCCGTCCTGGCGCGAGCGACCTGGAGCGCGAGATCGACCTGATCGAGGAGGTCGCGCGGATTCACGGCTACGACCACATTCCCGGAGGATCGGGCCGTTCCCCTCGACCAGCGCCCCCCGCGGCTCGCGCGAGCGGGTCGAGTCGGCGGTTCGCAACTGCTCGACCGGCGCCGGCTTCGACGAAGCCGTGACGTTCAGCCTGGTCGACGATCGGCTCGGCGGCTCCGGTCCGGCCCGGTCCGCCAACCGCGCCCTTGCGCGTCGACCACTCCAGCCGGAAGCGCGAGATCGGCCCTGCGGCAGAGCCTGGTCCCCAGCCTGCTCGCGGTCCGCCTGCACAACGAGGCTCACGGTCAGTTCGATGCCGAGCTGTTCGAGATCGCCAACGTCTATCTTCCTCGCCCGGAGCCAGGCCATTGCCCGACGAGCCGACCCGGCTGGCGCTGGTCTCGGGGCGCGATTTCCGGGGGCTGAAGGGATCGTCGAAGCGCTCCTGGAGGGCCTGCACGCTGGCGGCTCCCCTGATCGCGCGTCCGGCCGACATCCCGCTGTTCGCGGCGGGTCGGCCGCCGAGCTGCTCCTGGGTGAGACTCACCTGGGCTACCTGGGCGAGATCGACCAGGGGCAGCTCGACGTCTTCGAGCTCCGCGAGAAATGTGCGGCGGCCGAGCTCGAGTTCGACGTCCTATTGCAGATGGCCGACGCTGGTCGCGCAACACCGTCCGCTGCCGCCGTTCCCGGCCGTGGTCCGCGACCTTTCGCTCGTCGTGGCGACGCTTTGCCGTGGGCCGAGCTGTGTGAGACGGTGGTCCAGGCCGCCGGCCCGACCCTGGAGACGGTCCGTTACCTGGATACGTTCCAGGGCGGTAACATCTCCGACGCTCGAGCAGAGCGTCCATTTCAGCATGGTCTTCCGGCACCCGGAGCGGACGCTGACCGGCGAGGAAGTCGAGCGCGCAGTCAAGTCGGTGGTCGGCGCGTGCGAGACCCGGTTCGGCGCCAAGCTGCGTGCCTGAGCCAGCGCGGCGCGCACGGATCGGTGCGGAGGCTGGCGTCGTGAGCCCGATCTGGCAGTGGCGATCGTGGGTCCTGGTCCTGCTCCTGGTGGGGCCGGTGCTGGCGTACGTCGGCCTGGGCATGCTCTGGCTCTGGGAGCGCGGCTGGGTGGTCTGCACGGTGGCCGCGGTGCTCTGGCTGGTCGCCGGTGGCGTCTTCTCCGTGCTGGCGGCGCGCTGGACCAAAGACGGCCCGCCCGATCATGCCGCCCCTGGACTGGGACTCGCCCCAGACCTTCTCGCCGCTGGACCGCGATGCGTGGAAGCTCGTCCAGGAAGAGGCCGATCAAGGCGAGACGCTGACCTTCGAGGCTCTGCTCGAGGGCGACATCTACATCGAGACGGGCCGGCGACTCTTGCAGGCGCCTGGCCGCCCACTATCATCCCTTCACGACCAACCCGCTCGACGACGTGCCGCTGGTCGAGCTCTTGACGGCCTTCGAGCTGGCCGCCGAAGACCTCTCGGGGCTCTGCCGCCAGATCCCGGGCGGCGACCTGATCGCGCTCTCCCACTGGCGGCAGGCCGTCCAGGTCGCCGGTTACATCAACAAGGCCAACGACCTGTACTCCTTCGTGCTGCCCGTTCCTGAACCCGGTCAGCGGACTGGCCCGGCTGGGCACCCGGGAATGGATCGTCAAGCCGGCGTGGAAGTCGATGCAGCAAAACGTGCTGCGCTGGTTCTACCAGGCCTACGTCAACCGGCTCGGAGTCCACCTGATCGAGCTCTTGAGCGGGCGGCTGGCCATCGGCGCACACAGTATCGCCGTCTGACCCGCCGGCCGCACGCCGCAGTTCGCGGACCGGCGACGAAACGACGCCCCTGTCCATCGTCGTGGCCGGGGCGGAGGGCGCGGGCAAATCGCGATTGATCGCGATGATCCAGCAGGCGTGTCGAAGGCGAGATGAACCTGCTCAAGGCCCGGGTGGCACCGCTGGGCCTCGAGCCGACGCTGCTCGATCGTTTGAAGGGGGCACGCTGGATCGAATCGAGCGGCTACCCGCTTTCGACCGCCGACGGAGAGCCGCCGCGAGCGTGCGCAACGTCTGGCGGCCGTGGCGGCGGCGGCCGAGTGCGATCTCCTCGTGCTGGTCGTCGACGGATGCCGGCAGGATCGCAGCGGCGACATCGCATTCGCCCAGGCTTGGGACCGCTGGTTCCAGGAACATCCCCAGCATGAGGTCCCGCCGGCCCTGGTCGTGGTCACCGGCGTGGATCGGCCCGAGTTCGGCGGCGGCTGGAAACCCGCATCCGCGGAATTTCGGAGCCAAGACCTCCGCGAGTCGTTCATCCGCGCCCAATTCGACTCGCTGCGAGCCTTGCTTCCGCCGACTTTTCACGAATTCGCCGCGGTCGGGCTGGGCGATGAAGCTTCAGCTTCGGCGTCATCGATCACGTCCTCCCGGCACTGCGCGCCGCTCCTCATGCGAGCCGAGCGGACCGCCCTGCTCCGGCGCCTCCACGAAGTCGCCGGCCGCTCGAAGGTCGGCCGGCTCGTGCAGCAGCTCGGCGCAGCACGGCCGCTCGCTCTGGGGCAGCCTGAAGACTCGCGGCAAAGCGCGGACACCCCGCGCCCTGAATTCGCAGTGTCACCACGTCCCGACAAAATTTCCGGTCTCTCAATCCGGTTGAACTTGTCCGAAGCTGGAGGGCGGGCTAACATCCCGTCGCCAAGCCCAGGGATCGGGCGATCGGGCCGGCGTCGCACGTCGACCGCCACGACCAGGCCCAGCGGAATGCGGGAGCGGGTCACGAGCTTGTCCTCTGCACCGTCCCAGTCGCACAGCCGATCGACGCCCTTTCAGGCTCATGCACGGCGGCGGCGAGATCTCTCGCGCCGCCCGTCGCCTGGAGCAGGCAACCTGGGCATTCGTGGCTCTGGGCGTGTTGTTGCGGATTGCTCGTTACGCGATGAATTATCCACTCTGGTGGGATGAGGCGTTCGTCGCTGTCAATTTCATCCGCCGAGGCTACGTCGACCTGCTCCGGCCGCTCGACTACGGGCAGGTCTGTCCCGTCCTGTTTCTCTGGGCCGAGCTCACGTTCGTCAAGCTGCTGGGATTCTCGGAGTGGTCGTTGCGGCTCTTTCCACTGGGCTGTGCCGTGGCCAGCGTCGTGCTGTTCCGTCACGTCGCCAGTCGCGTCGTGAGCGGCGTCCCCTTGCTACTGGCGGTGGCGATCTTCGCGGTATCCTACCATCCGATCCGGCACGCCGCTGACGTCAAGCCGTATGCTTCGGACCTGCTGGTGTCCCTCGCACTCGCGGCGGCGGCTCTCGAGTGGCTGCGGAGCCCCCAGCAAGCCCGATGGATCTGGGTGTTCTCGGCCGTCGCGCCGGTGGCGCGTTGCACTCTCTCATCCGGCGGTGTTCGTTGCCGGCGGGATCGTGATCGGGCTTGCTCCCGCAGTCGCCAGAACAAACCGCCGGGACGTCTGGATGAGTTTCACGGTCTACTGCCTGAGCGTGATCGGAGCATTCGTCGGCCTGTACGCTGCGTTTACACACGCGCAGGCGGCCGCGACCTTGACCGCCATGCAAGACCGATGGAGCGCCGGCCTTTCCGCCGGTAGACGACGTCGGACGACTTCTGAAATGGCTCGTTACCGTTCATACCGGCAGTATGTTTGCCTATCCCTGTGGTGGCGAACATGGAACGAGTGGCTTGACCTTCGTGCTTTTCACGATCGGGGCCGCCGTCCTGTGGACCCAGCGGCGGCGGGTCCAGTTGCTCACGCTGCTCGCGCCGTTTGGCGTCGCCCTCGCTGCCGCCGCGGTGAAGCGCTACCCATACGGCGGCGTTGCCGATGGCTCGCCGGCGCGGGTGATGCAATTCCTGGTGCCGGGCATTTGCCTGCTGGCAGGTCAGGGCGCTGTCTCTCTGCTGCGATTGATCCATGATCAAGGGCGCCAGATGCGATTGTTTCGTGTCGGCTTGTTCTCGCTCGTGGCAATCGGGAGTATCCCGCTGGTTGCCGAGTCATTCCATCCGTACCGTACGGTGCATGCGCACAAGGCCCGCGAGTTTGCACGACGATTCTGGCCCGAATTTGTCTGCGGAGCCGAGCCGGTCTGCCTACGATGGGACGTGGGACTGGATGAGTGGGAATCGCCGAATCTGAACACGGCGGTCTACCTGTGCAATCAGACGCATCTACTGCCCCCGGCGCTGGCAGCCAAGGGAAGTCGAGTGGCAATCCATCTCCAGGGACCACCCGCTGCGCTGCGTTCTGCCCCTGACCGACCCCGGTGAGCAGCGGGTCGGCCGCTGGCTGGCCGCCATGACAACGAGCTACGATTTGCTGGAAACCCGTGACATGAGCATCGACATGGCCGAGCGCGGTCGAAGCCGAGGACCGAGCATTACGTCATCTACGAGTTCGTGCCGAAACAAAGAGACCAGGACGACCCTACCCTGCGCCGCTCGGATCCGCAGAGACCGCGGAACGCCCCAAAACTAGCCGCCGGCAAAGGGTAGCCTGGCCTTGTCGGCGCGTTTGCAGACGATTCCCTCGGCGCGTTTTCTATTGAGCTCGGCCCGGATCCGGCCTTCCTTGGTGCGATAGAGCTCGCAGTCTTGATAGGCATCGCAATTCGCGCAAGTGCGATTCAGTGTGCCGTTCGTGCGGAATTGGTCTCGTAGCTGACGCGTCGACTCGCTCGTGTAGATCTCGAGCAGGTCGGCCTCCATCACGTTGCCGATGCGCAGATCCGGGACGGCGTCCATCGCGGCCAAGCAGGCGCAGGCAACGACGGTTCCGTCGATCAGGACCATGGCGCCGTTGTACAAGCTGCCGCAAGACTCCCTCTTGGGAGGAGTCTTTCGAAACTGCATCTGCTGCGGCAGCATTTCACGAGTGATTCGGCCGCCGACCGTACGATAGCTCCAGGCAAAGTCGATCGTCGGCTTGTGCGCGAGGATCGGTTGAAAGTCGGGGTCTTTCATCACGTCGTCAAGCGGACGGTCGGTACGCAGACAGATGGCGATATTCAGCGGAGACTCCAGCTTCGAGTTCTCTTCGACCAGATGCGTGACGTTCTCCTTCATTCGCTCGTAGGCGGGCGACCGGTAGATTCGCTTGTAGCTCTCCTTCTCGAATCCGGACGTGCTGATCATGATGCTCGTCAGTCCGGACGTGAGGACCTCCTTGATTCCATGCTTGTCCAGCAGGATCGCGTTGGTCGTGAGGAAGATGCGATCAATCTGGGAAAGGCTGCCAAGATGGCGCACACGATCCAAGAACTTGGGATCGATCAGTGCATCGCCCACGATCGGTGTCAATCCGACCGAACCGCCGTTGATGCTGCACGTAATCGTTGACGGCCTTCTCGAAGACCGCGTCGCTCATGAAGCCAGTGGCACGTTCCTGGTACTGATAGGGGCAAAAGATGCACGAGGCGTTGCAGATGTTCGTGAGCTCGAGGTGCAGCTCAAAGGGTCGAAGCGCCATCGCCGCGAGCGTTGTGTCCACGCTGTAAAGCGACCCGCCGACCAGCGCCTCTGTCTTTCGCTTCACGACCCGCGCAATCTTGCCGAGCACCAAGGCATTCACGGCATCTCCCTCCATGGATGGTGTGTTCCTCGACCGGAAGCGGTTTCACGCTACTTTGAGTGACCCGGGGCCGCAAGGCCAAGTCGTGGCCGCAATGGTGTACGCATTTATCGACGTGGCCTGACCTTGCCTTGTGAAGGCGATCATTTTGCATTATCTTGCCTCGGCGCTCGATCACGAGACCGCTGACTGACCGCCAGGCGATTCCAGCGAGCGACGGAGCGACTCGCAAAGTGCACCGCCGGACCAATTACGGTCGAATTTCCTCTCCTTGAGAATTTCCGAATTCGGGAAGGAGTCCCGATCCGATGGCAACCGGGATAATTTCCTGGTCCTCCTCTCGCAAGACATCCGCTGCCCAGAGCGATCCCAGCGCACGGCGCCGTGTTGCTCGCCCTGATGATCGCGGCTGTCTTTGTGCTGCTGACGCGCTGGCCGGTCGCCCGCACCGCGCCCTTCGAACCCGATGAATTCGGGTTCCTGGAACAGGCTGCGAGCCATTGGTTTCCGATGCACCATACGCTCTTCTTGACGTCCGCACGGATGCTGGGCGAATTCTCCGGCGACATGTATCGTGGCTTCATCGTGCTCGACATGTTGACGAGTGCCGGTGCGCTTCTCTGCGTCTGGTGGTGCCTCTCCGCGGTCGTCCGCCCGGCGACTGCGACCGCCGCCGGCGCTCGCGCTGGGAGTCGGCCCGGTCTTCTGGGGCTACGGCGCGATGGCGGCCAACTACACGGCCATCATTCTGGTCGGGTCGTTCCTCCTGGGCTTGGTGTTCCGCGGCCGCACGCGTCCCAGAAGCTGGCACCCGTTCGCCGCCGCAGTCGTATTCGGGGTCGGCACGGGCTACCGTCAAGACATCGGGACTCTCTGGTTGGGAGTCTTCGCCGTGCTCCTGTGGCAGCATCGCTGGATGCGGTCCCTCGCGGCCGCGCTCTTGTTTACGGCCATCAACCTCGTGTGGCTCGGCGCGATGCTCGACGAAGCTGGAGGGTGGGACCGCTACCGATCACTGAGCGCGGAATATGCCTATCAGTGCGGCTATCTCAATTCCTTCTGGAGCCTTGGATTCATCGACGGGCCGGTGCGTTACGCAGTCAAGCTCGCGATGGCCTTATGCTGGACGCTTGGACCAGCGTTGCTCTTTGTTCCGCGCGGCGGGTTGCGGCTCGGGCGGCTCGAGCACGGGTGGTTTTTTGGTTTCGTGATGGCGATTGCGGCCCTTCCTGCCCTGGCCTCGCACTTGCTCGTCCAGTTCGGGTCCGCCGGCTGGAGCTTTCATTACGTCCCAAGCCTGCTCGTGCTGGCGGCGCTTGGCGTCGACCGCGCGAGCTCGGTCACTGCCGGCGGACGCTCGTCTTCGTTCGGCATCGACCGGCTGGTGCGCGAGCCCGCGGCCGCGCGGCTGCTCGTGATCGCGTCGGTCCTGGCCATCCTGTTCTGGTGCTACCCGACTGACTACGCTCGGCCGGGCTGGCGCGGCGACTTCGACCTGTCGTTTTGTCGGTTCACGCGAGTCGGGCTGCGGACACCCTTTCCCGACCACGGGCCGGAAACCTGGCGGACCGCCAATTCACGGCCGCTGACGGGAGCGCCGCGGTCCCGGCCCGCCGAACGGCGGGCCGGCGCGGGTTGATCGTGCGCGGCGAAGGGTGCTTCCTCAGGCCGATGGCGCTGCCGAGCGATCCGGCGATCCTCTCCCCCGCAGCGCGTCTTTGACCGCGTTGAAGTTTTCGAGGATTTCGATCGGCACCGCAAGGACGACGGTGTTGGAGGCCGTCGGGCCCAGGCCGTCGATGGTCTGCAAGGTGCGAAGCTGCATCGCACCCGGGCTCTCCGCCATGGTTTGGCCGCCAGCGACAGGTTGACCGCGGCTTCCTTGTCCCCCTCGGCCTTGGTGATGGTCGCCCGCTTTTCGCGCTCGGCCGAGGCCTGCCGCGACATCATCTTCTTGAGCTCCTCAGGCATGTCGATGTCTTGAATCCGCAGGCCCGTGACTTCCAGGCCCCACCCCTTGGTGTCCTTTTCGACATGTTGCTCGATCGATTTGGCGATCTCCTCGCGCTCCGTCAAGAGCTGGTCGAGCGTCAACTGGCCGATGACGTCGCGCAGCGAGGTCTGCGAATACTGGGCAATCATATAGCGGTAGTCTTGGACCATGATGATCGCCTCTGCCGCATTGTCGACCCGGAAGAACAGCACGCCGTCGATCGTCACGGGAACGTTGTCACGCGTGATCACTTGTTGTTTCGGGATATTGACCGCCAGCACGCGCGTGTCAACCATGCGAAGCTGGTCGACGAGCGGGACGATCATGAAAAGTCCCGGCCCCTTGATCGTCTGAAACTTGCCAAGTCGAAAGACGACGGCCTTTTCCCACTGGGCTGCCAGGCGAATCGCAGACGACACCACGAGATCCAGGAACAGCCACGCGAGCGCGAACACACCGGCCACGGCCGGACTCGTCTGGCCGATCGCTATCGTGATCAGCGCCCCCAGGAGAAACAGAATGACAAACACCAGACCGGAAATGTAGTTGACCATGACCTTTGCCTTTGAGTGATCGCTGATCGTGAGGCCTGCCAAAGTGACAGGGCTTGCCGGGTTCAGATTGTCCCTCGTCGCAACTCAAGTCCAGCGCGACTCTCCCGGTTCAATCGGGGCCGTACTGGCCCGGGACGACCGACGTCCCGGGTAAAGGATTGGCTCACAGAGCCCGGACCAGATCCTTTCTGATCCATTCGTGCACCGAAATCGGTTATTCGTCCGAATCGGACCAACGAAACGTGCCCCGCGGAACGTCCCGCGCGATTCAGGTCAGGCTGCTCGGCCCGATCCAAGACACCAATGATTCTGCGGTTTCATTCAGTACGGAGCCGCGCCGGCGCCGCGGGCGGACGCTTCGGTGCGTTGCTCTGTAGCGGCGTCGCGCCGCCGCCGCCTGGCCGGCCTCGCGGATTTGACGGGCTCGTGATGCCGGCCTCAGCGCCTCGGGGAAGCCCCCCCCTCGGCCGACCGATTCGCGGCGCCATCGCCGAATCGGACCAGCGTGCCGGGTAGCAAGGGAACGGATGTTGAAACGATCAGCGAATCAGAGACACGGAGCGCGCCTGTGACCTGTACGCGATCCGGGCCGGTCTCCCCAAGGACCCGCACCGGCACGTTGGTCACGTGATCCTCGCGAATGACCTGCACCGTGACGGCGTCGGCGCCGCGTCCTTCTTCCGATTTGAACGCACGCCGGGGAATCGCCGCGATCGGAGCCGACGGAATCGACGACGTCTGGACGCGCAAACCAGGCTCCAGGTCGCCTTTGACATTTGGCACGACGATGAGTGCGGCTGCAAACGGGGCGGCCAGCTCACGCAGCGTCGCAAACGACTCGGGAAGCGGGACGATCGCCTGCACCTTTCCCGAGAATTCGCGGCCCTCGATGTGAACCTGAATCGAGAGCACCGCCGCGACGGTCCGGCGGTCGACCGGCTGCAAGGTTTTGAGACTCGTGACGTCGGCCAGCTCGGCGATCGTCGCTCCCTTCATCACGTATTGCCCGGTGCAGACCGGCAACGCCGTCACGCGACCGGCGAACGGCGCTCGCAAGGTGCAGTGATCGAGCTCGAGCTGTGCCAGCTCGACCCGGGCCTCGGCAGCCTCGAGCTGCGCCTGATGCACATCCGAGACCGTCGCGACACCCTTCGATAGGGCCTGCTTTTCCTTGAGCTCGGCTCGCGCCATCTTGAGTCGGGCGGATGCGGCGGTCCGATCGAGCTGGGCCACTTCCTGTGACTCTCGCACGATCGCGCCCAGCCGGACCTCCATGCTCCGGATCATGCCGTCGGCGGTCGCCACCAGCGTCACTCGCCGAATTGGCTCGAGCACTTCCGCCACCTGATAGCGCTCGGGCATCGTGAGCTCGAGCGGGATCGACTCAATCCGCGCCGCCGTCGGCACGGTTTGACCGTTGGCCAGGCCCGTGCACGCCAGAGAACAGGCAAAACAGCAGAGATAGCCCCTGGTCCTCACGGCACACCTCGCACGTCTGGAAGTTCGGAGCAGATTTCCAGTTGATCGCGCGCTCCGACCCACCGTCCCTCACCGTACCCCCGGCCGCACCCATCGTCAACAGACTGGTACGTGCGATCGGACTGGCCCGTGCCCCTTGGCAACACTCTGATCGGGCGGTTACGATCGGTCGAGTGAATCTGTTGCCAGCAGACGTCAAGTTGAATCGGTCACCCGCGGATTCGAAAACACGAAAGGTGATGAGTCATGGATGCCGGTGGGATCACGCGTCGCGGCTTTGTCGGGGCGGTTGGAGTTTCCTCCGGAGCAGCGGCCGTGCTCGGCGCAAGGGCGATGCCCAGACGCCGTCGCCGAACGAGAAAATCCAGCTCGGCTTGATCGGCGCCGGAAGCCGCGGAAATCAGCTCCTGGACTCGTTCCTGCCCCAGGCCGAAGTCGAAATCGTCGCCGTCGCCGACGTGGACGACCGCCATGCCAGTGAGACGTGCGAGCGCATCAAGAAAGCAAAGGGCAACACGCCCCAAGGCTCCCGCGATTATCGCGCGATGCTCGACCGCAAAGATCTGGACGCAGTCATCATCGCCACACCCGATCACTGGCACGCCCTCCCCGCGATCCATGCGGTTCTGGCCGGGAAAGACGTCTACGTCGAGAAGCCGGTCGCGCATAACGTCGCCGAGGGCCAGGCGATGCTGCGCGCCGCTCGCAAGACCGGCAAAATCATGGCCGTCGGCACCCAGCAACGCTCGTCGTCCCACTTTCAAAAAGCCGTCGAGATCGTGCGCTCGGGAAAGCTCGGCAAAGTCTTCTGGGTCCAAACCTGGAACTATGAAAATATCAGCCCGCTCGGACTGGGAAAGTATCCCGATTGCGACCCGCCGTCATACGTCGATTACGAGCGCTGGCTCGGACCCGCGCCCCGAGCGTGCATTCAATCCCAACCGCTTTCACCTGCTGTTTCGCTGGTTCTTCGACTACGCCGGCGGCATGATGAGCGACTGGGGCGTCCACCTGAATGATATCGTGATCTGGGCTCTCAACTCCAAAGGCCCCAAGTCGGTCTACACCACCGGCGGCATCTTCACCTCCGACGACGATCGCGATACCCCCGATACCATGCAGGTGATCTACGAGTTTCCTGAGTGCACGCTCACCTACTCGATGCGGAAGGGAAACGGACTCAAGCTCAACGGCCACGATTACGGCATCCTGTTCTGCGGGACCGACGGCAGCCTGCTCCTGGACCGCGGCGGCTTCGAAGTGTTCCCCGACCAGGTCGTCCTGCCCTACGGGATCAAGCTCGTGCACGGCAACCGGCCTCTCCGCAAGATCTCGCTCAAGTCCGATAAAGCCAAGGGCGTCGACGGCCAGACCCCGCACGTTCGCAACTTCCTCGATTGCCTCAAGTCGCGCACGCTGCCCACATGCGATATCGAGATCGCCCATCGTTCGACCAACACCTGCCACCTCGGCAACATCTCATACAAGCTGGGTCGCAAGCTGGATTGGGACGCCGAGAACGAGCAGTTCAAGAACGATTCCGAAGCCAATGCGCTATTGAAACGCGAGCCGCGAAAGGGCTACGAGCTACCGCTGGTTTGAAAGCACCCGGGAGCGATCGCTCGTCTTCCTCTGATGTACAAGACAATCGGGCACCTGATCCGAATGAGCGGCTTGCTCATCGAGATGGTTGTCCTGTGGGCCGTGATGACCGGCAGGATCGACAACGAATCCGGCACCCTATCGCTCCCCGATGGACGCACGGTGCCCGCTGCGTGGGTCGCCGTCGGATTCGGATTCATGATCTGGCTGGTCGGCACCATGATCGTCTACTCGGCGCGCAGCCGTCGGCGTATCATCGAAAAGCCTGCCCACGATCGTGATCCAGTCTGATCCGCCCCCTCACCGACTCGCAGGAGCCGCACCCTCTCACGAACGACGTCGTTCGACTGGAATAGCGAATCACGAACCGGGATTCGCTCTGGCAATTCACGCCAATTCAGGTATAGAAGGATCCCTCCAAGCACGCGCGGCCGGCGCGTCGATCCCGGCGACCACGGTCATTCGCGTCAAGCCCAATCGCAGCCCGCGTTTGATCGACCCCACTCGACACCATTCGTGCCCCCGGCCAGTAGCCGACGGAGGAGAATTCCCGCTTGCCCTGAAGGAGATCCAGGGATGGAAAATGAACAAGCAAAGCTGGCAAGCCCTCTTGCCAGGTTGGATCTGGCCGCCACACGACTGCGCCCCCACTGGCCTTTCCTCGGTCTGGCGGGATCCCGCACTGGCCGAGCCCGGTCAGAGCGGCACGCAGCTTCCTACGCCCGGCGAGCGGCCACGGGCCAACCGCCGATCGACGTGATCTGCGCGGGAATGTACCGCGCTTGCTCGACCTGGCAATACGAGGTCGTCGCGCATCTGATCGAGCAATTTCGTGGCGGGAAACGGCTGGGATATCTCACCATTGAAGAATATAACGCGTTATTGCGCTCCGATGCGACGGACGTTCCCCCCGCGCCGGAAGGAAGCCGGCTCTGGCGCATGATCAAATCGCACGACGGGCACCGCTCGTTTGCCCGCTCGCTAGCGGATGGTAAAGCGCTGGCCGTGTATGCTCACCGCGATGTGCGCGAAGTCGTTTTCTCGCTGATGCACAAGCGAGCACTGAGCTTCGATCAACTCGTCCGGCAAGGGATGATCCATCAGATCCTGGAGAACGACCGGTTCTGGATGCGACAGCCGGACGTACTCGTTCAGCGATACGATGACCTGCTTGCCGACCCCGTCACCGGCGTCAAGGAACTGGCGCACCATCTTGGCCTGCCACTTTCCGAGCATGAAGCGGCCAGAATCGCCGACCTCTACTCGCGCGAATCGAACCGCGCCGCGCTCGGAAGCTCTGGAACGCCGGCTCAAGCAGTCCGGCGTCGACCTGCAAAGCGCCGCCGGAGCGCAGATCTGCGATCCCAAGACTCTGCTTCACTGGAACCACATGCGAACAAGTGGCGCCGGATCATGGCGCACGACGGCCACGCCGCGCGAAATCGCGACGCTCCATCGCCTGTGCGCGGGCTGGCTCAGGGCGCACGGCTACCCCTTGGAACCCGTCGCGCGGCAAGGCTACGCGATCTCGCCGCGCAACCTCCTCGGGCTGGCGCAATCGCAGGCATCCGTGATCGTGGGACGCTTGAACTTGCTGGTGCGAACGACGTCGCAACGATTCCCGGGGACCGCCCGCGCCGTGAAACGCATCCTCGGCGTGCAGACGGATTCGACAGCGGGCGCCACCGCCTGGTCAGACCCAATGCCGTCGGATCGCGTCGCCGCGACGACCGACAGAGCGACGATCGTGAGCGAATGAGCCGATCGCGCAGCGACCTGCGAGCACGAGCACACTCGAACGTGGAGCGGCGAAGACTTAGCCCTTCGCGCGAGCGTGTCCAAGGCGATGCACCGGTGCGGGACCAGCGGTATACTGGTGTCGCAACGGGTCCGCGATTTGAGCCCTGATCCAGGAGCCTTGCCGGTGTCAACGATCACGCGTACTCCGCAGCCTCCCCTCGTGCGCTCAGCGACGCCATCCGATGAACGTGGCGTCATGCGCGACGTATCATGGGGCCTCTACGACCGACTGACTGACGCGATTGGCGAACGATCGTCCATCAGGGTCGCGTTCGACGGGAAGGACTTGGAGATCATGGTCGTTGGACCGTTGCATGAGAGCCTGGGGGAACTCCTTGGCATCTTCGTTGGCGAAGTCTGCGACGGACTGGACCTCGATTTTCATGGGCTCGGCCGCACGACTTTGAAGCGGCCGGACGTTGACCGCGGGATCGAGGCGGATTTGTCGTACTGTTTCGATCCGGCGAAGGTGGCGGTCTGCCGGGCGGCTCATGCCAGTGGCTCGAATGACCCCGCCGACTTTCCCATCCCGGACCTGGCGGTCGAGATCGACATCTCACCTCCGAAGATCGATCGGCCCGGGATCTACAGCAAACTGCGGGCACCGGAGTTCTGGGGGTACAGTGATGACGCCGTATCGATCGAGCAGCTTGATGCCAATGGCAGCTACGTCGCGTCGGAAGCGAGCCGATTCTTGTTTGTGCGCGCGACGAGGTCACGGAATGGCTGCGCGCGGGGAATTCCACGCAGCGGCCAACTTGGAAACGAGGCATCCGAGACTGGGCACGCGCCGTGTTGCGACCCAGGACAGGGACCTGACAGAGACAGCGCTTGGCGTGCGATCACGGCCAGCTCGATGGCGTCGGCCGTGTCGATGATCCACGCTGCAGCTCGATCCGGTCGGCGACGACGATCGCGGCCCGTGGCCTGTCTCTCCGGAGTTATCGGCGTCGGAACCGTCCGTACTTCGCTGTCATGTCCGAGATCACCCACTTCATGGACGGCCCGGCGGCCGGTGATCGGCAGGCGGCGGCCGACTTGTCGATTGCGTGAATCACAGCTTCGCGCCGGCACATCATGAAGCCCCTCCATGAGCGAGATGGTGCGGAACTGTCTACAGAAAAGGGCAAACCGACGAAGTCGAGTGTCAACAGGACCTGGCCACTGGAGACACCATTCATTCGCCCGAGTCAGCCCCGGCCCTCTTTGGAGACCACGGCGAGTGGGGATACTCCTGCTTGAGCCGCTGGGCAAATTCGTCGGCCCGGCCGTCTTGCTTGAGCTGGCGGAAAGAGCACAGCGATCTGGTGCAGTGCCCGGGGATGCTCTTCCTTGTCCTTGCTGTAGAGCAGGTCGGTGTGGAGATAGGCGAGCAGGGCGTCCTTGGGCCGGTTGGCGGCGCGCAGGCAGTCGCCCAGCGTGTTATAGGCGGGCGCCTGGGCCGGCGGCGTCTTCGGGCGGGGTTCGCCTGGATGACCTCTCGCGAGCAGCGTCTCGGCCTCCTTGAACTGTTTCATGCCGGCCAGGCTCTCGGCCTTGGCGAGCTGGGCCGCCCGCTGCCGCTCGGAGCCCTTGGGCGAGCCGGCGATCAGCTTGTCGAGCTCGGCGATCGCGTCGCTCGTGCTTGCCTTGCTTGGCCAGGAGCTTGGTGCGCAGCACGGCCGCTCGCTCGGCGCCCTTGGGAAGCTTGGCCAGCTCGGCGATGGCGGCCTCGGCGCCGGCGAAATCGCCGGCGTGGCAGCTGGAGCCGCGCCAGGCAGCGCTCGCGCGCCGACGATGTGGCGGCTGGCCGGATAGGCCTGCACGAACTTCGTGAGCTTTTCCTTGGCTTCCTTGATGCGGTCGGGCTCGACCAGGGCCAGCTCGGTCAGGACCTCGGCCTCGCGAAACAGGGCGGCCTGCAGCGGGAACGGCTTGCCGGCCGATTCGGCGGCGGCCTTCTTGAACAGCTCGGCCGCCTCGGCCAGTTGGCCGCCGACTTCGCGCGCTTCGCCGAGTGTGAACGACGCCGACTGGCCGTCGTAGCGGATCGACTGGATCTGGTCGGTCGGCACTTTGGTCGTCGTCGCGCCGAGCTGGACGACGACTTCGCTCGGCGACTCGGACTGCACCTGGCCCGATCACCCGGCCGCCGATCGCCTGCTTGAACTTCGACCCCGGGACCAGATTCACGTCGTCGGCGTGCACGGCGCTGCACAGCCAGCAGGCAAGAGCGGCCGCCAGCAGCCTGCCGGGCCAGCCGGATGCCCGCACCGATCGCGAAGTCGAGCTGCCATTTGTCGTTCCCTTCGATCGGTCACTTGAGTCGGGCGAGCAGGCCTTGGTATTTCGCCTTCATCTCGGGACCGCCGACATTCGGCGAGAGCCGCATCACGCCCATCAGGGCCTGGCGTGCCTTGGCGTTCTTTTCTGCTTGGAGAGGCCCCAGGCCACGTGATACCAGGCGTCGTAGTAAGCCGCCGGTCGCGGTCGCTGGCGCTCCAGTCGCCTGGTCGAGGTCTTCCCAGTGCTGACAGCGCGGCCGACCAGTTGCCTTGGCCGGCCTCGGCTTCGGCTTCCAGCAGCATGCCCTTTTCGAAGAGCGCCTCGAGGTACGGAGGCTTCTGTGACCGAGCAGCTCATCGAGCAGCGAGTCGGCTTCGTCGAACTTGTTCTGGCCGCGGAGTGCGGCGGCAAGCTTGAGCCGGGTCAGCATCAGCTTGCCCCGGCCGCCGGCCTGCTGAAGGAACTTGCGGATCCTGGGTGAACTCGGTCAGAACGCGGCGGAACACTTTCTCGGCGTCCTGGTAGGCGTCGAGCGTCAGCAGGCCTCGAGCCGGCCCACTCGAGCGATTCGTAGGTTTGGCCGGTCTTGCTCTCCACCAGGGTGGTCAAGAACGTCTTGTAAGCCTGATGTCATGCTTGCCAGGGCCGCCGTGTTTCCTTTCTTGCCGCAGGCCTTCGAGCTCTTTTTCGAGCAGCTTGCCGAGCTTGAAGTAAAGCTGTGCCCGGCCGGCCGCGCCGCCGGCTTCCTCGAGGCTCTTCATCGAGGCGATCGCCGGCTCGACCTTGCCCGATGACGATAAAGGCTTTGAGCTGGGCTTCCATCAGCCGTGGCGTAGCCCGGGCCCGACTTGACGGTCTGTGCCTTGATGACCGGATCGAGCAAGGCGCAGGGCCTCGCGCCGGCTTGCCGGTCTCGGTGAGCACGGTCGCCAGGTCGCCGACGTTGCCGATCAGAGCCGGGATCGGTCGGGCCGGCTGCCGGCATCGCGGCGGGCTTTGAGGGCGGCGTTCAGCAACTCGAGTCGCCTTCTGGGTTTCGGCCTGCGGCCCCGGCCGAGTCCTGCCGGCGCTCGAGGTCGCGGCTCTTCGCCCAGTGGGCCGCGCCCAGCCGGTTCTGTGCGGTCACCCACTCGCGCGACCGCCGCCGCACCGCTGCTCAAGGCCGCGATCGCCTTGTCATACTGGCCCATGCCCAGCATAGATCTGGCCAAGGTTCATGCGGGCATCGTCGCCTTCCTCCTTGTCGGGCCAGGTCTCGGCCGTGTAGGTCGCCAGGTTGATCAGCCGGTCGAGATCGCTCAGGCGGTCGATCTCGGTGTAGGTGTTGTAGGCATCGGCCAGCGACTGCATGCCGATCTCGGTCGCCTTGGCCGAGAGGCCTCCCTGGGGTAGCGGCGGGCCAGGTGCTCGGCGAGGACGTCGGCCTCGTAGAACTGCTTGTTCATGTAATAGCAGAACGCCAGGTTGTAGCGCGCGAGGTTGGCCTTGTCGATGTTCGCGGGCCGGGTCGGCCTTGCGGATGGCCGGCCTTGAACAGGGCGATCGCTCGCTCCCAGTCCTGGACGCCGATCGCTTCCTCCGCCTGGCCCACGGCATCTTCGTAGGTCAGCCTGAGCGATTTCCTCGGCCCTCAGCGCCGCGCTCGGCTTGTATTTCTTGAGCAGGGCCAGGGCGTCCTTCTTGTACGGCGAGGCGAAGCGCACCACCTGGCTCGCGGCGTCGACGATCTGCTTGATCGCCTTGGGCCGCTCGTTGGCCGCGATCTCGGCCATCTGGGCGTCGATGTTCTTGGCCAGCTCGATCAAGACGCCCAGCCCTGCGGGCGAGCGCCGCTCCTCGCGGCGATTGTAGGTCGCCAGCCAGCGCGACGCCTCGTCGGCCGCCAGGGCGATACTGTTTGCGCTTGCCCAGCGCGACGATGTAGAAATAGCCCACGTGGCGCTGAAGCTCGCGCAACTGCGGCTCGGTGTGGCCCATGCAGCTCCTTGTAGATCGCGATGGCCGCGCCGATCTCGCCCTGCTCTTCGTAGCACTTCGCCTGCCACATCCGGGCGGCCAGGCCGGCCCATTGCTCGCGGTGATTCTTGTACAGCGATATCGAACTGGTCGAGCGCGTCCTTGAGCGACTTGGTGCGTTCGGGCGAGCCGGCCGGGAACGTCTCGGCCAGCTCGTAGTCGGCGACGGCCTTCTGCAGCATGGCATCCAGCAGCGTGGCGTAGATCGCGTCGCGCTCGGCCATGCCGAGGGTCGTCTTTCTCGATGAAACCCGCAAACTTCTTGTATGCGGCCTTGAGCGGCTCGATCGCCTTGGCATAGGCGTCGTGGGCCTCGGTGAAGGCGGCGCGCGCCTCCGGCGATCTTGGCTGCTTTCTTGGCCGGGTCCTGGCGTCTCTTCGCTCAACAGCATCGCCATGTGCCCGCGCTCGAGCAGCAGCTTGCCCATCTGCACCTGGGCATCGCGCGCCTGGCGCAAGCTGGGGATGTGCCTTCACGAAGCCTTCGAGCTTGTCGCGCGCGTCTTTCAGGAGGTCCTCGCGCAGGACCAGGTCGCCCGACTTGGCGGCCTCGTCGATCAGGGTGCGGCCTTCCTCGTAGTCGAGGACGATCCTTGATCGCGGCCGTGAGTGGGCGCGTCGTCGCGAAGACGATGGATGTAATCGAGCGCGAGGTCGTGCAGGCCGCGGTCTCTAAGGTCCTGCAGGAACTGCATCGCCGTCCGCGGATCCTCGCCGGCCCGAACCGCGGCGGTGGAACCGAAAACCGCCACGGCGATCCCGGCGAAAACGATCCTGCTCCCGTCGAGAGTCCTGCGCGATCTCATCGGCTCCTCCTGCGTTCCGCTGCCCGATCCGGCCGTCGCGAACCCATGAATCTCGGCGCCGCTGGAATGCGTTTCCACCTTAATATTTAAGACCTAACCGAGGGACCAGTCAAGCGCCCGAGACGAGCTTGCACGAATCGCGGACCCGGCGAATTCGGGCGGATGCGCGCGAAAAGGGCGTCGGACGCGCGATTCGGGGTCGGCGTCGGCCCCGCATGCACCTGCCGTCAAGCGCGCCACACAGGAAACTTGCAACGCCTTGTCGCTCGTCGATCTGTGGTATCTTGTTCGATCGGCGGCGGTGGCCCTCGGCGACCCTTGCGAGCGACGCGCGTGTCTCGCTACTTCAAGTACAAGACAAGTGACGCCTTGCTCGCCGACGCGCGCAGCCTGGCGGTTGATATTCGCTTGAGCCCGGATCTTGCTGCCCTGTTCCGGCCGATCACCGTGGGGGGAAGGAAGGTCGGGAATCGGCTGGCGATCCAGCCGATGGAAGGCTGCGACGCCGAGCTCGATGGTTCGCCCGGCGAACTGACCATCCGCCGCTACCGGCGGTTCGGAGCCGGTGGGGCCAAGCTCATCTGGGGCGAGGCATGCGCCGTCGTCCCCGAGGGCCGCGCCAATCCCCGCCAGCTCCTCATGAGCGAACGCCACGCCGGGGCCCTGGCAAAGCTGGTGCGTGCCACGCGCAATGCGCACGTCCACGCCATTGGCCAGGACAACGACCTGCTCGTCGGCCTGCAACTGACGCATTCGGGGCGCTATTCATTCCAGCGGCCCATTCTGGCCCAGCACGATCCCCTGCTCGACGGCCGGATAAAGATCGATAAGGCCTCGGGCGCGACCGCAGGCGCCGGGTATCCGCTGATCTCCGATGTTGAGCTGGATCATCTCCAGGACCGCTACGTCGAGGCAGCCGTGCTCGCGCACCAAGCGGGATTCGACTTCGTGGATCTCAAACAGTGCCACCGGTACCTGTTGAACGAGTTGCTCTCCGCCAGGACGCGCGGCGGCAAGTACGGCGGCTCGTTCGAGAACCGGACCCGCTTTATTCGAGACCTGGTCGGTCGAATCCGCGACGCCTGCCCGCATCTCTTGATCGCCACTCGCTTGAATGTCTTCGACGGCGTCCCCTATCAAAAAGGGCCGGACGGCCGCGGGGTCCCGTTCCCAGTCACACCTCCGGTCCGCTCGGCCTGGGGGACAAACGAGGACGATCCGTCGCTGCCTGATCTGACCGAGCCCGTGGCGCTGGTCGGTCGTCTCGCCGAGTGGGGGGTCGGACTGCTGAACGTCACCTTGGGCAATCCGTACGCGAGCCCGCATCTGCTGCGGCCGTTCGAATATCCCCCGCCAGACGGCTATGAAACGCCCGAACATCCACTCGCGGGCGTGGACCGCCATTTTCGCCTGACCGCGGCCGTGCAAACCGCTCATCCCGCGCTGCCCGTTGTCGGGTCCGGCTATAGCTGGCTTCAGTCATTCGCATTCGAAGCAGGGGCCGCCAACGTCGCCGCCGGACGCGCAGCCTTTGTCGGGATCGGCCGCGGCGCTCTGCCGCAGCCCGATTTGCGCAGCGACTGGCGAGCGGTCTACCACTGGACCGCAAGCGCGTGTGCCGCACGTTCAGCTACTGCACGGCGCTCATGCGGCTCGAAGCACAACGACCTGGGCCAGTTTCCCACCGGCTGCCCGCCCTTCGACAAGGAAGTCTACGGGCCGATCTGGGAGGAAGCGCAGCGCCCCCGGGATTAAACCCAAGAACACGGCGCCGCGAGCTCGAAATCCTCAGAGCCAAGCTTGCTCAGCATTTGCGTAACATTCGAGCGGCGACTACGATATTTTCTCGGGACGGTCTCGCGCAAATGTCGCCAACAGATGTGATAGGGCAGCCGCTTCCCTCCGACGCCCCACCGTCTATTCCCGCCTTCGCTCAACGGAGCGCCCCAGGATGAAATTCCCGTTGTATCCCTTCCTGGGCAAGGCGCTCGGGTCGGCCGCACTTTTTTTCGGTCTGGTTTTGTGTGTGCACGTCGCGGCCGTCTGCGGCGGCGAAGATCCCGGATCGTCTGACGAATCTCGCCCTGCCGCGGTGCTGCCGGTCGGCACCGAGGTCGTCCTCAAGGCGCCGGAGATCCGCCTTGTCGAACGCGAAGAATCTCTGCGCGACCACAAGGTCGGCGAGCCAAAGCGGCTCGTTCCTGGATTTGACCGGCTGATTTACCGGATCGCGCGCTACCCCGGCTGCGACCTCCGCTTGATGTCCTCGGTGAAAAGCGCCAGTGACATCCCGGCGCGGGTCAGAGACCGGATCATCGTCGCCGACGTCGAACATGTGCTCCATTTCCGAACGTTTGACGGCGAGGGCAAGGTCAAGGTCGACACCGATGAGCTCAAGCTGGCGGGACAGGCTCGGCAGATCGAAGATCTCAGGAAGCAGCTCGTGGGCTTGTGGCCTCCGCATGAGCTCACCAGAGCTGAGCAGGCACGCCTGATCGCGGTCGTCGCGTCAATTGTCGGCCACACGCCCGGGAAAGAGATCTCGCAGCTTTGCTCGCTCGACGATTACAGAATGGGCTGGGTTCTCCCGACCCAGGTCATCCCCGCCGAAACGGCGATCGCATACTTCACCGAGCAAATCTCCAAGGAACCTCGAAACGTGGGTGCCTACTGGATGCGCGGCGCGTCTGGTTACACCAGAAGCAGCGAGACCGCGCGAAGGTCGACCTCGATCGAGCGATTGAAATCGAGCCCAAGCGGGCCGGCCTTTACGTGACTCGCGGCATGATTTTGACGCAAATGCAGCAGATTGACCCGGCCCTCGCCGACTGCAACCGGGCAATCGAGCTGGATCGCGACGACGGATGGGCGTTCGTCGTGCGAGCCAACCTTTGGCTCGCCAAGCGCGACTACCCGCGCGCGCTCGCTGATCTCGACGAAGTGATTCGCCTGGATAAGGCCAGCCGGCTCGGCTGGTCCGAGCGTTTTCGGTACTGGCTGCATGTCAAGGACCGTGACTTCGCCGGCCACGACAAGAATGAGGGCGTCGTCCTCGACCCGGGCAGCACCATCACCCACCTGTGGCGCGGCGACGTATGGCTCGCTGACCGGGAAGCCGATCGAGCCATCGCGGAATACACCACCGCGATCGGGCTCGAGCCGGCAAACGCATTTGTCTATTCTCGCCGAGCGATGGCCTGGGCAAGAAAGGCTCATCGCGACAAGGAAGCGGCCGACTTGACCACTGCGATCGAGCTCGACCCCCAGCAAACCTCGTATCGCGTGGCGCGCGCCCAGTGTTGGTCAGCCGAAGGCCGGCACAAAAACGCGATCGCCGATTTCGATTTCGCATTGCAAATGGAGCCCGAGAACCCCTCGATCTGGGTGTCGCGGGGCAACGAATGGCGCAAAAACTTGAAACTCGACGAGGCGCTCGCCGACTACTCCGCGCGATCCAGCTCGATCCCCGCCATGCCCCAGCCTACGTCGCCCGTGGCAATGTCTGGAAGCAACGCCGAGTCTTCGACCGGGCGATTCAGGAATTTTCGTATTTGATCCAGATCGATCCCACGAATGCCCTGGCGCACCAGGCACTGGCCCGGATCCTCGCGACCTGCCACGAGGCTAATTTTCGCAACGGCAGGTTGGCCCTAGATGAGGCAAACCGAGCCTGCGAGCTCACGCGGTGGCAAGATCCCGATTGCCTGGACACACTCGCCACCGCCTGCGCGGAGGTCGGAGATTTCGCCGCCGCGCTCAACTGGGAGAACCAGGCGATCAAGGTGCTCGGACAGAACCTCTCCCCTCAGGAAGTCGATGGATGTCGCCGGCCGCAAGGGGCGTTCAATTCGAGGATCGGCTGAACTTCTACAAGAGCAAGAAACCAGTGCGCGAGTGACCTCGGTCCGCACCCCAGCGTTCATGCCTTGCCGGGCGCCTTGATGTAGCTCTCCACGAGCGCCTTCAGGCCACCGTCGACCTCGAGACCCATCGCCTTTCCCTTCGCAAACAGCTCGCCGGCACTCCACTGGTCTGGCGCGGGCCTGCTGGAGCAGCAGGATCGCGATGGCGCGGCCGCCTTTTCGGCAATGCACGAGCACCCTGTCCGAGCCCTGGGCATGTCGATCGATAAAGTCGCAGACCGCGGTCACGCCGGGCTCCGTGAGCGGGGCCGCTCCCACGCCATAATGCAAATAGTCCAGGCCGAGACCGCGCGCACCTTTTCTCCTTCGCGGCCGTGCCCAGTGGTTGTTCCGGCTCGCCGTCGTTCCGCAGGTTGACCACGGCGACATACCCCTCGTCCTTCAACTGCTCGAGGTCCGCTGCCGTCGGCTGGTCGCCGACGGTGATCGTCGACGTCACCACACGCTTTACATTCATCACTCTCTCCCTCTTTGTGCGTTCTCGGCTGGTGCGTTTGCACACGCGTCACCCAGACGACGGGCACGACATGGCGCCGAGCGCACCATTCCAGTGAAACCCACGCGCCACCAAGGCCAGCGTAACCCCTCGCGACCGGCCCCGCCAGAACACACGACAGTCTGCGACTGGTTCCGGCATCTTGACCGGTTCCCGCATTCCTCACACAATACCTACCGTTCGGTATGCAAGGAGATTGACGAGGGATCTTGGTGGGGAAAAGCCCCCGAGCGAGCGAATGACGGCAACGGCGGCGTCCAAAGCAGAGATGAGCAAGGTCGCGCGGCACATTGCGCGAGTGGCCGCGCGGCTCTTCGCCGAGCGCGGCTACGACGCAACGTCCGTCCGCGAAATCGTCGCGGCGGCCGGCATCGCCAAGCCGACGCTTTATTACTACTTTCGCAGCAAGGAAGGGCTAGCCTCCGCCCTGCTCACGCGGCCGCTGGCCAATCTGGTCTCGAGCCCTGCGCCAGATTGTCACCACCATGGAGGATCCGACTCGTTGCCTCGAGCAAGTCATCGAAGCCCAGTACGAGTTCTGCCGCGAGGACCCGGACCGAGGGCGGTTTATTTATGCCTTGCTGTTTGGCCCCCACGGCTCGGAGCTTGCCAGCGAGCTGGAGCCATTTCGCGACCACCTGGTGAGCTGGATCGAATCGGCGGTGCGCCGGCTCGCCGAAGCGGGGCTTGTGCCCAGGTGCGCGTTGAAGCGTGCTCGATCGCCTGCCGCGGCTTCATTGTGATCTCGACAATGGACTTCCTCTATCGCGAAAGCTCACTCGGCGGCGACCTCGCTCGGCGGCATGTCGACGACCTGCTGAACGGTTTCGGTAGCACGCGAGCGACTGACGGCCGCGACGCCCCAGGATGACGAGCGCCGCAATTTCGCTCAGTACGCGCGTTTCAAGTCGCTCATCGTTGCCCGATGTCGCTGCCACGAGCCTCAAACGATTGCCATGCCGGCCGACCGGAAATCGGTTTCTCATCGCGAAATCGCCCAACATTGGGTGTCAGGGCACGAAAGTGTAGATGAGGGTGCTACCGCCCTGCACCAGTATCATCCCGGCGATCAGGAGATCGCGTATCGGCCGGCAAGTTGAGTCGGGCGGCCCGTCCGGCAGGGTGGATTCACGGAATTGCAGACGGCCCGACCGCAAAGGATCAAGGGGAATAGCATGAACGGCGTTGCGGCGATTCTCGGTCGCGTTACCGTGGTTTGCCTGGATTCCGATCGTGGCCATCATCGGCGGGACAATCAGCGGCGTCATCAAGATGGGAATCACACACCGCGAGCGAATGGCGATGATCCGGTACGGGATCAATCCCGATGTCGCCGACCGCGAAACCCTACGAAGTGTCCGAGGTCTGACGGTACGCCGATTCGACCGCTCTCGGCGACTAGCGGCGTCGCGCGTTCGGCCGTCGCGGTCGCATTTTGCATCACGACCGGCCTGCCCCGCGACGCTCCTGGTTTCCGCGTCTGGATCACGACATCCTGGAATCGCTGCTGCGCGGCGGGATCGATGGCCGGCTGGTTGGCGACGACCTGGCATGCCCAGTTGGGGATAGGTGATGACCAGCCGGCTCATCAGCGAGACGAAGTAGCCCGCTTCGCGCACCTGGTCTTCGAGGATGTGCTCGACGACCGGCCGGACGGTCCGGGCGAGCGTCTTCCACCCCTTGGAGTCAACCTTCACAAACGCCTCGACGTCGTGCTGAACCCACGGCTCCTTGTTGCTGGTCGTTGCACGTACGTGGAATGGACGATCAGCACGATCCGGGCGTCGATCTTGGCGTTGCCGCGCGGGCTGACGTAGTTGAAGTAGGCCAGCAACACGTGCAGCCGGGGCGTGCGGAGCACGAAATCCCAGACCGCCGACGATCCTGAGCCGTCCGTCCCCTCATAGCGGTTCGGCCCGACCTTCTGAAGCTGCACGGGCGAGTCGCTCAGATCTTTCCAGAGCGACAGCGGCACCAGCGGCTCATTCGAGCAGGTTGAGATACAGGCTTCCGTGGCAGGGAAACGTCTCGGACTCACCCAGGCGATGAAAGGTGTGGTCGCGGATCACCTCGGACACGGTCTCGCGATGCTCGGGCGCGATCTGGTCGAGAGGCACGACCTGCGCGGGGTCGAGCGTGGCGGCCGCCCAGGCCCGCCCAGCACCGGAGGAGTTGCCGCAGTCGACGACCATCGCCAAGACCAGCGCGACCCACAACAAGCCTTCCGGCCTTGCAGCGATCGGCGGACCACCCTTGCGCTCATGAGCCACTCCGTCTTCGCGGCCGCGTTCCTCCGCGAGCCCGTCCGGAAGCTCCACTCCCGGCACCCGCGCTCTCGCCATCATTGCCACCCTTCTTTGATCGGATTCTACGCGCTTTTTCCTGACAACCCCAGACCAAGCTCAACCATTTCGCATGCGCCATCCGGCGCAGCCGGAAAAGACAACCAGAGCGAGCCTCGACGGTCAGCAATTCGCGAATCCGACGGCAGCGCACTGCCCGCCCGACTCCTTCGTGGTCATGATCATCCGTCTACGACAGTGCCAGCCTCGGCGCCGATTTCCGCACGCTTCAGTTGCAATGCATGCTTGCTGTCAGTCGCTCGCGGCTGCTTTACAGCCGAGCCGCAAATGTTAAACTATTGCACGTACAACGAGCCGAACGCTATTGAAGGACATGGAGACGCATTGCGAGAGGACGAGCGCATGCTGACGATTTTCGGATCGAGAGCCACAGGCGGCATTCTGCGACGGGATTCGCCGGCGCGATTTCATCAAGCATCGGCGGCCTGTCGATGGGCGGCCTGATGTCGTTGTCGCTGGCCGACTTGTTTCGTGCCGAGGCACGGGCGGGCACGCGGTCGTCCCACAAGGCGGTGATCAACATCTTCCTGGGCGGCGGGCCGCCGCACCAGGACATGTGGGAGATCAAGACCGAGGCCCCGGCCGAGATCCGCGGCGAGTTCAAGCCGATCGCGACCAAGGTGCCGGGCATCGAGATCTGCGAGGTCTTCCCGCAGCTCGCCGGCCTGATGGACAAGGCCGTCGTGATCCGCTCGGTCGTCGGCGCGACCGATCGCCACGAGGCGTTTCAGTGCAACACCGGCTGGCTGCCCGACAGCCTGCAGTCGATCGGCGGCCGGCCGAGCCTGGGCGCGGTGCGTCGCGAAGCTGCAAGGCGCGGTCGACCCGGCCATCCCGCCGTTCGTCGGCCTGGCGGCGCGCACCGCAGCATGTCCCCTGGTCCGACCCGGGCGCGACCGGCTTCCTCGGGCCGGCCTACGCACCGTTCAAGCCCGACGGGCCGGCGATGGCCAACATGAAGCTGAGGATCACCGACCGAGCCAGCTCGCGGATCGCCGCCGGCTGCTCGCCAGCTTCGACGGGCTCAAGCGCGATCGCGACGCCACCGGCGCGCTCACCGGCGTCGATTCGGCGACCGAGCTCGCCTTCGACGTCCTGACCTCGAGCCGGCTGGTCGACGCACTCGACCTGAGCAAGGAAGACCCGCGGCTTCGCGACCGCTACGGCAACGGCCAGCCCTACAAGTTCCAGTACGACGGTGCGCCGACGGTCAACGAGCATCTGCTGATCGCGCGCCGGCTGGTCGAGGCGGGCGTCCGCTGCGTGACGCTCTCCTACGGCCGCTGGGACACTCACGGCGACAACTTCGGCCTGGTCCGCGACCACGGCGCCAAGCTCGACCAGTGCTTGAGCGCCTTGATCGAAGACCTGGACGTGCGCGGCATGCTCGACGACGTGACGGTGATCGCCTGGGGCGAATTCGGCCGCACGCCGCGCATCAACGGCGGCGCGGGCCGCGACCACTGGCCGCAGGTCAGCTGCGCGTTCCTGGCCGGCGGCGGCATCCGCGCCGGCCAGGCGATCGGCGCCACCAACCGGCTCGGCGAATATGCCAAGGACCGCCCGGTCGCCGATTCCAGAGATCGTCGCGACCCTCTATCACAACCTCGGCATCGACGTGGCCAAGACCACCGTCATCGACCCCACCGGCCGGCCGCAGTACCTGGTCGAGGCAGCACCGTTGGCTGAGCTCATTTGATCTCAGCCGCGCCGACCATTGATCCAGGCAATGTGAGCACCGCGGCCAGCCGCCTGGTCCTGGTGACTTGTCCCGCCCGGATCGGCGTGTACAGGCTTGGATCTCCGCGTCCGCGGGATCTTGACCAGCGCAGGCGTTCGCCGTCGCCGCAATGACGCCTCATTCCCACAGCCTGGCCTGCCCGTAATACAGCCGCATCGCGGCGACGATTTCCTTCTTCTCGTTGAGCGCGACGAAGAGCACCAGCGCGATGCCGAGCGCGAGCATGATGGCCCATTTGGCGAATGCGTAGTCGAGGCTGACGTGCCCCATCTCGTAGCAGACGTCAGCACGAACGTCGCCAGTCCCATCCAGAGGAAGTCTGTAGTCGCATGCCGATGCCGAGCGAAAATTCCCACCAGCGAGCCGAGCAAGAGCACGAGCCACGCACCGAAGCTCTCGAACTGCCAGATCGGCACGGCCAGCGAGACGTAGACAATCATCAGCCCGACCGACCGGATCGTGTTGACCGTGTGCGCGGCCCAGGTCGCGGCGGTTCACCTCGGCGAAGAGGATCGTCGAGAGGCCGACCGGCACGAGGAAGAACTGAAAGTGGTCCGAGAGCCTCCAGCCGACGCGGCTCCAGAGCACCCAGAGCGCCGCGTTGTAGAATACAGCCGCCGCGTAGCCCAGCGACTTCCACCGCAACTGGCCGCAGGCAACCCCGTAGAAGGTCGCCGCGGCCAGCAAGTGAAACAGGCTGACGTCATCAAGTCCCCGGCTCCACGAGAGCTGAACCAGCGGAAGCACCGGCAGGACGAGCGAGAAATAGCGGGTGGGCCGGACGTAGAACGGGAGCCGAGCCGCTCGAGAACTTCGGCGATACCCAGATCGAGATAGCCCGATGAGAGTCAGGACGACCGCGTCGGTGGCGATTGGCTGCGGAAAGGCCAGCCGGTAGCAAACGTAGGCGCCCAGCATCGTCGCCTGAGCCAGATACACCAGCCACTCTGCCTGCCAGCGCGGCACCAGCAGGATCTGAAGCAGGGCCGCGCCCATGAGCACCGCGACGCCGACCGCCGTCGCCCATGCTCCCGCGGGCGCCGGCGGATGCGCCAACGATCAGCACGGCTACCGCCGCGAGAGCGCCGATCGCGAACGCGGCGACCTCGACCGCCCGGGCCAGTCGAACGATCACGGACTCTGGCTCGATCCGCGCGACCACGACTGGCCCGGCTTTTCATTCGAGCCGATCGCGCCGGAGCCGGCCGGAAACCAGGCCAGAGCGAGAACGCGGCCAGACGAGCCCGCCCACCGCGGCGACGAGGTCAGCGCAGTCCGTCGGCCGCCGCCAGCCCCAACGCTGGGTGCGACGACCAGCCCGGCGACGCCCCACGCAGACGTCCAGGCCAGCCCACCGGCCAACGCGGCCGCGTCCCACCCGCTCCCGAGACCACCAGGCCGAGCGTCACCGACAGCCAGGATCAATGACAGCAACGGTCGCCGGCTGCGCGGCTCCCCTGGTGAACATGACCGCCAGCACCGCCAGCAGCGACGCTTGAACCGAGCATCCAGCGGCCCAGCCGCTCGGATCGAAGGTCGCCGAGCCAGGTGCCAGCTCGTGCCCGCTCTCGGCGTCCGAATACGCGGCGGACGAGCTGGGCCGTGGCCAGCGCGGCGATCGCCGTGGCCAGCGGATAATAGATCGCCGGCGCTGACCCACTTGCCGGCTAACGGCGAGCAACCGACGCCCAGCCACCAGAGCGCAGGGCACGATCAGCCAGTGAAGAGCGATCACCTCGTGATCGGACTCCAGTGGTCCCCAACCCTCCGGATCGGTCCCCGCCACAACCAGGAACACACCGATTAGCACGAGCACAGCCAGCATGGTCCACCAGTCGGCGATTGAGAGAGCGAGTGTCGTCATCCGGCGGCCGAACACGGCCGCGCCCACCTCCGATGCCACGACCAGCATCGCCAGGCCGGTCGCGAGCAAGAAAACCGCCGACGCCCAGCCCCGCACGACCGAGCCATAGCCCGCGTCGATCACTCCCAGCCGAGCACAGAGCTCGCGCTCGATCGGCCGAACGACGCGCTCGATCGCTAGGAGAGCCAGCGCCAGCGCAATGCCGGCCAGAGTCAGTAAGCACACCGAGGTCGGACGACGGCACGATGCCGCGACGACGCACCAGGTCAGGAACGCCAAGGCTCACGTGCACGCACTCTCGCCGCGGATAGGCTCTGAGCATGAGCAGGCAGAGAACCGCCAGCCCCAGCGGCAGCCATCCGTGGGCTGTCCAGGCGACGTGATCACTGACGGCTCAGATCGATTCTGAGCACAAGCGCGAGCGATCCCGACCGCGATCGACGAATGGAAGAGCGGAAACTCGTAAGGCAGTGGGCTCAATCCCAGCCGCCGGCAGAGCGAAGCTCTGTGCGCTGGATCACCACGCCGAGCCCCCAGAGGCCGAAGGCCGCGAGCGTCGCGCACGCGATCAGCGCGATGCGAGGCAGGTGGCTCAGCCAACGGAAGTAACAGGCCGCCGACAGGCAGCAATGGCACCGTAGAGCCACTCGATCTGCGGCAGGCTCTTGACGGCGAGCAGAAACGAGAGGCCCACCAGTGCCAGCGTCACGGCGACCGATCGGCAGAGGAACAGCCGCCAGCGCCGTCAAGAAGATGGCCCAGTGGTACAGCGGCCGGGCGCACTCGTTCGTCCAGGGCCCGCGCGAGTGCTGGCAGCCAACCCGATCGCCCAGAGCACGATGTGCCTCGATCACCGCCGCAAGGCCGAGCACGATAGGCCATCGCCGGGTCGTTGTTCCCCACGCTGAAGAGGACGACGTATGTTGCCGTCACGAGGTGAACAAGGCCCGGCGTAGGTGAGCTCCGGCCTTGCGCCAGGTCCACGGCGAGAGCATCGTGAGCAGAGTATTCAGCACGAGAGCGATCACCCCGAAGCTGGTAGGCGTCGCGTCCCAGGAACCGGGCGTAAGGCGCCGGCGAGGGCACTCGCCGTGAGTACCAGGCACCGTTCGAGACAGGGCTGAGTATAGAACTCCGAGAGACCGAACCGCCGACCGGCGGCAGCGACCGACCAGACCACGGCGGCTACGACCGAGATGACGAGCGAAAGCGAAGCCAATCAGCAGGGCCGGATGACTGCGGTCGATCGACCACGCTGAGAGGATCGAGCGGTTCCCACGACGAAATGCGCCAGGCCAAGCGTACACGAGACTCTTGTGCCGCACGAATCGCGTCGCGGCCAGAAAGCCGGCTGATCCCAGCAGGAAAACCACGTCCGGCGAGCCGCGAGCGATCGAGATCGAGCAAGGCGACGCAAGTCCGCCACTGCCATCAGCAGCACGGCGACTTGAGGAATGGCGGCGCAGGAAGGTCCCCGCCGCTGGCGGATCGAGCGCGTCGCCGTCGGGTCTTTCTCGAAGCAGCACTGCACGCTCGAGAACCGCCGCGAGCGCCAGCACCGCGAGCGCGTCCACCATGAACACCAAGCCCAAAGTGCTGGCGGCGAGACGATCCCCCGCAGTCGCTAACCCCAGCGCGCAGATCGTCAATTCCACAAAGCGCGACGAGAGCGAGGTGCGGCCAGGTGCGGCCGGGGCGCTCGCGATTCAACAGAACGCCGAGGAGAGCGATGACGACAAACGCCGCCCGCGCCCAGGTACGTCGCCGGTCCCGACACGGTGAGATGGACCGTCGCTGCAGCGAGCGCACGCCGCCGCGACGCGCCAGCGCCGAGGCAAACCAGGGGTCGCGAAACGGCTCCGCCGCCTGAGCCGGCCCAGCAGACACCGCACCCCAGCAGCCCAACCCGAGCGACGGCCGCCACGAGGCCTGGCCGGCCAGGGTGATGCCCGGTGCCCGCGTCGATCCGAAATAGCACGCACCGCAGCGCGACGCACCGCCAGGTAGGTCACCCAGGGCGCGGCGAAGACCCAGACCGCCAGGGATAAAGCACCGCGTAGCCCGAGAGACAGATCACCGCCGCCAGCGGCTCGAACCCGCTCCACACGCAGGCCGCGATCGACAAGGGAATACCGATATAATGGCAGTGCCGCGCCAGCCGGCGGTCATTCCAGTTCCTGACGAACCAGAGGGCCAGGCCGCCGAGCGCCAGCGTGAGCGGCAACGCGATCACAGCCCGGAACGGCTTGGGCAGATGATCGGGATAACCGAGCATGAGTCGAACGGTCTCTTCGATCGCGTGCAGCCGGTCGGCCAGAAAGTAGTGAGCACCCAGCCGGCCAGTCGACGATCGCGGCCAGGGCCAGGTAAAGAAAAGCCGGCTGGCGATCGGAGCGAAGTGACGAGACGTAGAGCGCCAGACCGACAGGATGGCGACGGCCAAGATGTTGCCACTGTTGAGAGCCGAATCGACCGGCGGCCGGGCGAGCACCACGGCGAACGCCAGGCCCGAGAGCGAATAACCGCCCAGCCGCAAGAGCGCCAGGCGCCGGGCGTCGGGCTCGCAAGCGACAAGCCGGCGCGATGCGTGCACCAGAGAGATCGCGCCAAGCATGAGCGGCAGCGCGTACAGCGAACGCTCGAGCCGTAGCGCATACATGCCGGTACGGAACAGGCACGACACGAGCGCGAAGCCGAGCAGGCCGAGCATCATGTACGCGAAATCGCGGTGCTCCTCGTTCGACTCGCCCCATCGCCGTGCGCCCGACGCCCAGACCGAGGCCAGGAAAACCAGTGGCGACAGTTGAAACGCCGCGAACTGCAGGCTCCAGGCAATCGGCGAGCCCCGTGTGGTGGCGGCGCTGCCGACCGATATGAGCAGAAGGGCGATCGTCAAGAACCGCGCTCCGGCAGCTCTGCTGAGCATGCCGCTCACCCAGTGAACCATGGCGACCAAGGCGAGGGCGTCGATGGCCAGGAAGACGTGACGCGGCGACGGGGGCTCCAGCAGCAGCCTCAACTCTCCGGCGAGCATGAAATGGATCGGCACGACGATGAGCGTCGCGATCAGCATCATCCGGCCGGCGCGTTGGGCTCCCCACTGCATCAACCCCGCACCGAGGCTCGCAAACAGCAGCGTCGCCAGGAGCGCCAGGGCACACTTGCCCATCGGCGACCAGAGCAGGTCTCCGAGGAGCAGATGTGCTCCGACGGTTGAGCTGACGACGATGAGCAGAACGGCCAGGCAAAGGATGAGCTTCTGCCAGTGCTCCTCGAGAAACTCGCCGGCAAAGCTCGACCACGTGATCCCGGGATCAGCCGCGGTCTCGGTCGGAAGCTTGGCGTCCGCGATCAAGGCGGCAGGCGCGGCCGTTTGTGCCGGCTCGGGGCCCCGCCCCGTTGCCCGCCGGAGCCCGCGCCGAACCTCGATTTCGCGCACCCAGCGCGGCCACACCGTGTTCGCCGGCTGACACCGACAGAGCGCTTGATACATCTCCAGCGCCGGTTCGAGCTGCCCGTTTCGCTGCAGAGCGAAGGCGGCGATCGTGAGCGCGTCGGTCTGGTCGGGACGTACGGCCAGGACCTGGCGGCACAGCGAGATGGCCTCGGGATCGCGGTTTTCATCGAGAGCCTTGCGTGCGGTCGCGAGCCAGGTGACTACGCTTTGCTCGACTTCCGCCTGTTCCGCTCTCTGTCGGCGGAATTCGGCACGACGCCCAAGCTGTGCCCGCAATCGCTCACTCTCGGCCTCAAACTGCGGGTACCGCTGCGCCGCGTCGCTGCAACGGCTGATCGCCTCGTCGTCCTCGCCCAGCTCCCAGTGGAGCGCCACGACCAGCGTCCAGGCTTCGACCAGGGTCCGGTCCAGCGCCAGCGCGCGCTCGGCCCAGGCGAGGGCCTCGCGGCGATCGCTCTGCGAGAGTGCAGTGGCCCGAGAGAGAGCAGTCGCAATTGCGGCGGACTTCTCGATCTCATGGCGCCGGCCTTCCGTCTCGGCAACGACCGCCGCACACGAACCCGGCGTGATCAGGCCGCGATCCCGAAGCTCAGTGAGCCGGGCGATCAGGTACTCGAGGTGTCCCATCTCTTCGCGCTGGGCTTGCGAAAGCGTCGGCTCGATGGTGATCTCGCTCGGTGACATGATCTCACTGCTTTCGGCGCAGAAACAGACCCGGAGTCTGCCTTCGTCGATACGTTGACGACCATGGCTCCACTCCGTCTGATCCGAGAGACTCGCGCTCACCGTGATACGCGGTGTGCGGGCGTCTTCACGGCCGTGGCGCTCTCTGGAGGCGGATCGCCTCGCGGCGCACCTCCTGGTCAAGTCGATCCAGATCGCCGAAGCTCCGCTCGGCGTCGTCACGGCGATGCTTCTTGTCGGTGCGGGAGTAGATCGCCTTCAAGTAGGCTTGAAACTGCGGCAGCCGCGAAGCCGTCTTCATCAGGTAGTACACCAGGAGCCAGCTCTGGGAATACGCCAGAAGCGTCTGGTCCGCGGTCGTCACCAGTGAATCCGGCTCGCTCGAAAGCAAGTCGGCCGCGGGAATCCAGCTCGCTCTGCGCAGAATGTGCGCCAGGTCGTCGAGCCGAAGCCCGTTGACCTCTCCCGGTTCGCTGTGACCGTGAAGCTTGCGGGTCTCACTGTAGCACGCGAGTCCTTCGTAGATCGCGAACGGCACGTCGCCGCGGCGGTTGATCAAACCCGTGTTGAAGGTAAGCTGATGCGTCGCTTCGTGCGCCAGCGTCCGCATATTCTGATGGGCAGCGCCGCGCTCCTTGGCGGGCTCGTTGCGGATGTCGTAAAGAACCAGCCAGTTCTCGGTGCGCGAGTAGAATCCCATGGCATTGGGCGGTACTTTGCGTGGCGAACTTCCGTGCGAACTCGAGGAAGGGACTCTCTTCGAAGAAGACGACGACGGTCAAGCGGCGAGCCGGCCGTTTGACATCAAATCCTTTGGCTTGGAAATGATCGAGGAAATCCTCGCGATCAGCTCACAGTCGGCCAGCGACACCTTCATGAACGAGGCGCGGCATCGCCCACAGCCTGGTATTGATCCGAGATCGCGGTCGCAAGCGGCCGGCTGGTCGCCGCACTGACCCGGTCCGTGGCACGCGCTCGCTCTCGTTGGGCATCCTCGGACGGCGTCAGCTTCGGGTCCGCCTGCGCCTGGCCGAGGACGGGCCGAATTCCGATCCCGGTGGCGAGCGCAACGCCGGCGGTTGCCTCGAGCAGCCAGGCGCCGGCGATTGTGCTGTCGCGGCACAGTCTCGGTTCGGATGCGTCGTCTCGACATGTCGTCGTCTCCCGGTGCGCCAGCGTGCCAATCGATAGCAGCCATCCCAATTATGAATCACAAGGCACCGCTGAATCACGAGGTTACAGCCCGGAAGTCGAAAGATCACCCCGGCGTCCAAGGTCGGCCGATCGTCTCCGAATGCAGACAATCGCCAGTTCTCCCTCCCCTTGATGACCAAATCCCCGCGCCGTGTGCCAGCCGGCGGCCGCAGCGCCAGAACGGAAAAGTCGAAAGTGGAGCGCGTCCGGAACGTCGCGCCACCGAAAACGCGGCACAACGGGCAACTGACAACGGGTAGTCCCAGGGTTACAATAGCCCTTCGGGGTCGGTTACAGGTCGTGCGGACCGCCGATCCGGCAGGCGTCGCTTGGACCAAAGAGCGCGTGCGCACGGTTTGCATGACAATTCCCGCGCAGCCACGCTTCGCCGATGTGCTCGCGAGCGTCATTGTCGTTAGCTTTCTGCGCGATCACCACCATCCGCTGACCGTTGACCACCTGGATCGTCGTACGGGGCGAAAACGCCGATGACTGAAGGCGAGGGGCATTCGGTCACGGGCTGGCTGGGCGACTAAGGAGGGCGACCAGGCGGCCGCACAGCCGCTCTGGGAGCGCTATTTTTCCAAGCTGGTCGTCGTGGCGCGAGCCAAGCTCAGGCGACTGAGGCGCGACGGCCGCCGATGAGGACGAGGAAGACGCCGCGCTCAGCGCGTTCAACAGCTTCTGCGCCGGAGCGGCGCGGGGCAGGTTTCCCCAGCTCGCGGACCGCGACGACCTGTGGCGCCTGCTGGTCGTGATCACGGCGCGGAAGGCGATGGCCCAGGCCAATCGCCAGGGACGCCAGAAACGAGGCGGCGGCCGGGTCGTCGACGAGGCGGTTCTCTTCGGCAACGAGACCGACGGAGCGACGGATCGCTGGCCGGCCTGGAGCGGATCGCCGCCGACGGGCCCATCCCCCGAGTTCGCCGCGATGATGGCCGAGGAGTGCCGGCGGCTGCTCGACTCGCTCGATGACGACTCACTCCGGCAGGTCGCCATGAGCCGGATGGAGGGCTACAACAACGACGAGATCGCGGACCAGCTCGGCTGCGCGCGCCGGACCATCGCCCGGCGGCTCGACTTGATCCGCAAGACCTGGCTCGCCACCGGGGGGATGGCTTGATGCCCGGCGACCGCCTCGACGAGACCCAGTCCACCGAGCTGGCGCAGGCCCGCCGCATCCATCGCGTGTGCGAGGAGTTTGAATCGCTGTGGCGCGCCGGCGCCAGCCCCGCGATCGAACGCTACCTGGACGACGCCGGGCCCGGCGACCGCGATCGCGCTGCTTCGAAGAGTTGTTGATCCTCGAGATCGAGCTGCGCCGCGAAGCGGGCGAGCCGGCCGTCGCCGGGCGAGTATCGATGCGCGATTCCCGGATGCCGTCGACCGAATCGACGCCGCCTTTGCCCAGGCCAGCGCTCCGGCATCGGGCAACGCGTCGACCACCCTGAGCAAGCTCGCGGCGGAAACCACGACCGACTGGGGCTCTGGCGCGCCCGCACGCCCCGTGTTGCGCCAGCACGGGTCGATTCCGGCGGACGGGCTCCGCACTCGAACGCGATCGGGGACTACGAGTTGCTCGAGGAGATCGCCCGGGGCGGGATGGGCGTGGTCTTCAGGGCCCGGCACAGGGCCTGAAGCGGCTGGTCGCCCTCAAGATGATCTTGTCGGGCCAGATGGCCACCGCCGGAAGAACGCGAGCGGTTCCTCCGCGAGGCCGAGCTGGCCGCCAACCTCGACCACCCAATATCGTGCCGATCTACGAGGTCATCGGAATTTCAAGGCTGCCCCTTTTTCAGCATGAAGCTCGTCGAAGGAGAGAGCCTGCTCGCAAGAGATCAAGGCGAAGTATCAGGAGCAATCGCCGCATGATCCCGAGGACGCCGCCCGGCTGATGGCGACTCTGGCCCGCGCCGTGCATTACGCCCACGAGCACGGCTTCCTCCACTGCGACTTGAAGCCCTCGAACATCCTGATGGATCGCGAAGGACGCCCCCACGTCACCGACTTCGGCCTGGCCAAGCGGACCAGCGAGGACAGCTCGCTGTCGGTCAGCGGCGCGATCCTGGGCACGCCCAGCTACATGGCCCCCGAGCAGGCCTCCGGCTCGCGCAAGGGCGCTGAGCCCGGCGACCGACGTCTACGGCCTGGGCGCCATCCTCTACGAGCTCTTGACCGGCGGCCTCCGTTCCGCGCCGACACCGTCATGGAGACCGTGGTCCAGGTGCTCGAGCGCGACCCGCGACCCTCCCCGCGAGCTGCGGCCGGAAGTTCCCAGAGAACTGGAAACGATCTGCCTGAAGTGCCTGGAGAAGTCTCCGCAGGATCGCTACCCGTCGGCCGGCGGCTCTGGCCCAGGAGCTCGATCGCTATCTGCAGGGTGAGGTGATCGACGCGACCTCGCTCATCCCCCGGCTGCGCCGCTGGAACCGCCGCGAGCCCGAGCTGGTCGCGCGGCTGGGCGGCCTGGGCCTGGTCGCCTTGATCACCCAGTACAACTACCTGTTCGTCTCCGCGACTCCGAGTTTCCGGCTCCACTACACGATCCAGGCGGTGCTTGCGCTCTGGGCCGTCTCGGCCGCTCGTTGTTTCAAGTGATGATGCGCTCGGGCTGGCGGTCCGATCGGGTCCGGGTGCTCTGGTCGGCGGCCGACATCCTGTTCCTGACGATCGAGCTCAAGCTGTTCGAGCAAGTCGAAGCGCAGTGCTGGGCGGAGATTCGCTCGTGCGGTTCGAGACCACCCTGCTCGTGGGCTATCCCCTCCTGATCGCGGCCTCGGGGCTTTGGTGGCGAGTCGGGCTCGTCTGGATCACGACCTTCATGGCGATGCTCGCCTACAGCTGGCTCTACATCGATGCGGCCTCCTGTGGCGGGACGGCCATCTCGTCTGGAAGCCGAGCCCGGACCTGCAGCACCCCAACATCTTCCTGGCCGGGCTGCTCTTGACCGGCTACGTCGTCGCGCGGCAGGTGAGGCGGATCCTGCTCTTGAGCCAGTATTACGAACACCGGCCGAACGCTTGAGAGGCGCGACTCGCTGCTCGCAACCCGTTCTCAGCGACTCGCCGCACAGATCCTGCGCGTCTCTTCGACGTCGGCCTCGATCTGCCTGAGCAACTCGTCCCGGCCGGCGAACTTGCGTGTCGCCCGCAGGCGCTCGAGAAAATCGACGTCGACCGACCGGCCGTACAGGTCGCCGGTGAATCCGATCAGATGGGCTTCGACCTTGTTGGCGTCGTTCGCCGAAGGTCGGATTGGGACCGATATTGCAGGCGGCCGGCCAGGCCGGTCCCTGGCCGTCGATCCAGGCCGGCCGGCGTAGACGCCGTCGGCAGGGAGCAGGGTATCGAATCTCCGTGAGGTTGACGGTGGGGAAGCCCAGGCCGGCTCCGCGTCCCGCCCCCTTGGCCGACCAACCCGCGGATCCGGTGGGGCCGGCCGAGGAACCGTGCGGCTTCCTCAACGCGTCCCTCGCTCAGGCACTGGCGGATCGAGCGACGAGGAGATGAGCCGCCCGTCGATCACGCGTCGCCTCGACGACCTCGAAGTCGATCCCGCGCCTCGCGCACCATTCGCCCAAGCTCGCGCACGTCGCCTTTGCGGTCATGTCCGAACGCGAAGTTCGGTCCTTCCACGATGCCTCGCGCCGCGAGCTTGCTGGTCAGAGACCGGTCGAAGAACTCGCGAGCCGACAGCTCGAGCAGCCACGGGCCGGTGCGGAAAACACGCGACTTCGGTGGCGCCGGCCTCCCGGAGCAGGGCGATTTCGCGCTCCGGCCAGACAAGGGTACCGGGGCGGCTTCGGGCCGCAACAGTGCCACGGGATGCGGATCGAAGGTGATCGCCAGCGCCGGCACGCCGGCAGCGTCGGCCCGGTGCGCACGCCGGCCGAGCAACTGCTGATGACCGAGGTGGACTCCGTCAAAGTTGCCGACCGTCACGATGGCCCCGCGGGCACTCGCGGGAAATCCGCCCGCGCCGTCGATCGAGATCACCGACATCGATCCCCGCCGCTCGAAGCCACCGTTTCGCTCGACCAACCGCAAAGCCCTTGCCCGAATGGCACCGTCAGGGAAATCATTATCACCTCCGCCAAAGGGGACGGTCAATCCTGCCTCTGGCGCGGCGGTATCATCCACGTGCTCGCCAGCATGACGGACGGAGCGACCGAGTGCGCGACCATGAATGTCTTGATTCTGGGCAACGGGCTCGAAGAGCTCGGCTGGGCGCGGTGGCTGCTCGCCAGCGGCGAGCATCGTCTCGATGCGGCGTTCCCCGGATTTGCCGAGGCCCGCGCCCGCGGACTGCCGGCCCCGCGCGACCTCGACGATGCGCCTGCCCGGCCCGGGATCGACGCGGTCATTGTCGGCGGCCCGCTCGAGCTGCGGGGAGAGTATCCTGCGCCGGGCGGCCGCCGAGGGCCTCGCCATCATCTGCCTGCATCCGCCCGGGCCTGACTCCGAAGCCTACTACCAGGTCGCCCTCAGCCGGATGGAAACGGGCGCCGTCATCGTCCCCGACCTGCCGCTGCGACTTGCATCCCGGCGTGACCGCGATGCGAGACGCCGAAGCCGCCGGCGACCTCGGTGCGTTCCGCGGACTGCGAGTCGAAGTACCCTCGGGAGCCGATGGAACCGACCTGGCTCGCGTGGCCGTGCCTCGATTCGTCGACGTCATCCGGGCCATCGCGGGCGAGATCGAAGCCCTGACCGCCACCGGCGACCCGCCCGGAGATCACCCCGACCTCGAGCTCATCGTTCAGCTCCGCGCTGCCCAAGGGCGCCGTGCCGAGCTGCGAATCGGATCGGGCATTCCCGAGCCCGCCCGGATCACCTTGCAAGGTTCGAGCGCGTCGCTCATCCTCGAATTCGACCCGCGGCTCGAGCAACCCGCACGCTTGATCCGCCGGTCGCCATCATCGCCCGAATCGGTAAGCCCCTCGAGCCGTGGGACCCGCACGAAGCAATCCTCGCGGTGCTCGCGGCATCGCGCACGCACCAGGCAGAGTCCAGCCCGCCCAGCCCCAGTCTTCACGACGCGACCCGCGCCATGGAGACTCTGCCGAGGCCACCGTTCGCAGCCTGCGCCGCGGGAAAACCGTTGACCTGTACTACGAGCCGATGAGTGAGGACGCGACCTTCAAGTCGGTGATGACGTCGACCGGCTGCATGATCTTCCTTGCCGCACTCCTGCTGCTACCGCTAGCCCTGGCTGGTCCGCCGCTCGGATTAACTGGACGATCTTCATCGCCTACATCATTCCCCCGGTCGCTCGTGTTTTTCATCATCTTGCAGAGCCTGCGCGTCGTCGTACGACGCCCCAGCACCCAGGAAGAAGGCCCTCGCGACGGCGATCCTCAATCAGCATCCGATCCTCCTTGAAAGGATGCCCGCGATCAGCGAGACCCTGGTGAAAATGACCGGGGACCCAAGTTCGGTGGGGTCACTCATCGCGGGCGCGGCGCCGGTGTTCCTCAAGAAGCCGGATGAATCGTCTCTTTCCTCTCCAGCATCGCGATGAACTGCTCGATCTTCCGAGCCCGGGTTTCCGCTTTTTTCACAGTTTGAATGCGCCACAAGATCGCATAGCGGTTCGCCCGGTCCAGCGTCGTGAAAAATGCTGCGGCGCGCGGAGATGCGTCTGAGCGCCGCCTGAAAGTCGCTCGGTACCGTCGCTCGGCTCGGGGAATCATAGGCCGCATCCCAGCGTCCATTCGCCTTGGCCCGCTCGATCGCCGCCAGCCCCGCGGCCTTCATCTCTCCGCTTGCCGTCAAAGCGCCAGCGCCGTTCCCGGTTGATCTTCGACCAGATACTTCTGCTCGAACGCGGGAGAAATCTCTGCAGCCACGCCTGTTCGCTTTCAGCCCGCTTCTGGCCGTCGATCCATCCGTAGCACAGCGCGACATCGAGCGCTTCCTTGTATGACACCGATCGCAGCCCTGAATCCTTCTTCGCCAGCCGAAGCCAAAGACCGGCGCTCGTTTGATGGTTCCTTGAGAGCCAGCGGGCCCAATCCGCTTTGGACGCGAACAGCCGGGCCGGGGAACCGTCGGGCGCATTGGTCTGCTCTTCTACCGTCAAGACCAGGCCTCCATCCGCTTGGCGATCGCTGTGAATCGCACGCTGGGCCTCTTGCTGTCCGGTTGCGAGTCGATCGCGTCTCGCCGCTGGCTCAGTTCAGGTCGGCCGTTTTTGGCACGGCAGACTGGAAGAATGGATCCTTCGCGAGCTGTGCGGGCGAGCGCCCTGTATCCCTCGGCGAGCGGATGGCTGGCGTCGCCATACTGCTCGCTCGGCAGTGGCGCCGGGATGACGTGGGGGATTTTCCTTTCCTCGAGCCAGGCCCCGATCGCCGCCTTGACCTGCTGATACCGCTGCAGGCTGCCCGGTGTGAGCAGATGCTCGTTGAACGGGCCGACCATCACGAAAACACGGTTCCCTCGGTTTTGGAGCAGCTCGACCACGCCCTGGAAAGCGCTGCCATTGCAGCGAGGTTTTCAAATCGACCCAGGGATAATCTTGCTCGGTGATACCGTTCTTGTACCACGGCTCCGGCCCATGCCGGCGGGAATCGTCCGAGGGAGGCAGTCCCCGCGAGAGCGGCGCAAACGGGTTCTCGTAAGGATGCTCAAGGGTCCAGCCCGGGATGTCCATCCGCTCGTAGTACGCTTGCTGCAGGTGGGTCGTCCAGCTGCTCAAAGGGAGGAGCCGCTCCACCAGCACGCCCAGCCGTGGCGAGATCTCCGCCTTGTAGGCGGGAACGCTCGGGGCGAACTGCGGGACCAGCCGGGGATGGTTGAACTCGCTCGCCTGGTCGTCCTGCAAGTCCGCCCGGGCGCGAGCTCATCCACAGCGGGTTGCACTGCAGCAAGATGTTCTTGCCCGACACCTCGTCGGCGTAAAATTCGACCAGCCCGCCGAGCGCCAGCGGGTGGGCACCGTCCAGGCCGAGGTTGGCGTAGCGCTCGCGTCCCGCGAGCTCATTGAGGTAATGCGACAGGGTCTCGTGCCGGGTCACGTATTCACCCCAGATGACCGAATCGCCGATCAAGAGCGTGTCGTCATGGTCGGCGGCCAGCCCGGCAAGCGCCGTAGAGCCAGTAATCGTTGCTCAGGTCGTGCGGGATCCGGTAATCCGGCTCGAGAGCGAAACTCTCCGCCCGGTACCAGAGCCGAGGCGCGAAAACAACAAGCAGCGAGGCCGAAGACCCCGAGGCCGAGCCACTGCCGGCCGGTCAGGCGGATGCCATTGGAGAAGGCCATCGGCTCCGGCTCGACGGGGGCTGGCTCGACTCGCCGGTCGCTTTTGCTCTTGCATGCCTGCCTCTGGGCCATGCCCCGATCAAAACTGGAAATAGATGAACTGCTTCGTGCTCGGCTGGGCGACGATCGCCAGATACGCGATCATGAGCGCGGCCAGGCCCACCCGCACCGGGTGCCGCATCGACCAGCCACCTGAGCCGGCTTCGGCTGGTATAGATCAACTGGTACATCCACACGGCCAGCAAAGGATCGCCATGACCAGCGGGAACCGCGGGTCGGTCCAGCCCGTCGTGAAGATCCGGCTGATGATCAGCGACGCGTCGCTCAAGCTCTGCGCCGGAAGAAGATCCAGGTAAAGGTCACAAACGCGAAGACCAACAGCTGCTTGGCCAGCCGGGGAATGCGCTCCTGGTAAAGCTCGGTCTGCTCCAGCTCGCGGGTCAGGCAGCGGCCCAGCGCGTGCAGGCCGCCCCAGATCAACAAACGTCCAGGCCGCGCCGTGCCAGATGCCGGAGACGATCATCGTGATAAACATGTTTATGATACGTTCGCAACTTTGCCGTGCCGGCTGCCGCCCAGGGGAAAGTAGAGGTAGTCCTTGAACCACGTTGAGAGGCTGATGTGCCAGCGGTTCCAGAAATCGCCCAGCCCCGTGGCGGCGTATGGATTATTGAAGTTCAGCATCAGGCGGAAGCCCATCAGCAGGGCGATGCCGCGGGCCATGTCGGTGTAGCCGCTGAAGTCGAAGTAGATCTGCCAGCCAAACGCCACGGTCGCCAGGATCAAGGCCGGCGCCTGAAACTGGCCGGGATTGCCGTACACGGGGTCGACGTACTTGGCCAGATAGTCGGCCAGCGCCACCTTCTTGAAGAAGCCCACCAGGAACAGCGACAGTCCATCGCGTCACGTCTTGCCGCGTGATCGTGGGCGTCTGCTGGAGCTGCGGCAGGAGGTTGCTGGCGCGCTCGATCGGCCCGGCGACCAGCTGCGGGAAGAACGAGACGAACGTCAGGAAGCGCACGAAGCTCCGTTCCGTCTTGATCTTCCCTTGATAGGCGTCGATCGTGTAGCTCATCGACTGGAAGGTATGAAACGAGATGCCGATGGGCAGGATCACGTTAGTGAAGAAATGGTCCGGCGAAACGCCGAGCGACCGAGCATCGCGTTAGGATACGCGGCCGGGTCGGGCAGTTGCAGCGAGACACCGAGGTGCGCGAGCAGCGTGTTCAGATTCTCGGTGATGAAGCCGGAGTACTTGAAGTAGCCGAGAAACCCGAAATTGCTCACCAGGCTGATGACCAGCCAGAACGTGCGGGTGCGCCTGCTCCGCTCCATCAAGAGCACCATCAGGTAGTCGATGGCCGAGGTGCCGAAGAGCAGCAGCAGATACCACGGATTCCACCAGCCGTAGAACGTGTACGAGGCGAGCATCAACCAGAGGTTCATCAACTGGTTGTTTCTGCGGACCAGGAGGTAGACCGGGTACACGATCAGGAAGAAGACGAAGAAGACCCAGGTGTGGAACAGCATGATGCGCTCGGAAAGATGAAGGATGAATCACGAGACTGCGGATTCATCCTCCGTCTTTCGAAGGCGGGGCCTTGCGCACGCATCGGAAGCCGATGGCATCGCGAGCCAGGCAGGCATCGGAAAACCCGGGGTTCTCGCCGAGGCGCGAGGCCGAGCGCAGGGCGTCGACGGCGGCTTTCCATGATCCGCCGCGCAGCACGTATTCGCTGCCCTCGTCGGGACCCTTCGGGTTCTTTTCCGGGCTGGCCTGATAATAGGACGGCTCATAGACGTCATGGCACCACTCGGCGACGTTGCCGTGCATATCGACGAGTCCCCACGGATTGGGCTTCTTCTGTCCGACGGGATGGGTTTTCTTGGCAGAGTTATCCGCATACCAGGCGAAGTCGCCGAGCTTGCGGGCCTCGCTGCCGAAGGAATAGTCCGAGTCGGTCACGGCCCGGCACGCGTATTCCCATTCCGCCTCGGTCGGGAGCCGGTAGCCGTCGGCCTCGAAATCACAGGCGCCGGTGTCTTCGTTGTAGCACGGCCGGAGACCTTCCAGACGCGACCGGGCGTTGCAGAATCTGGCCGCCTGCGGCCAGGTCACCTGCTCGACCGGCAAGTCCGCTCCCTGGAAATGAGACGGGTTCGAGAAGGCTTCAATCTTGCCGAGTTTTTCATACTCCGCCTGCGTGACCTCGTGCCGATCCATCAGGAACGCGTCGATCGACACTCTGTGCACGGGCTTTTCCTCGATCCGGCCGGTTCGGCTGCCCATCTCGAACGAACCGGCCGGTATCAGCACCAACTCGGCGCCGCTCTTGGTTGTGACCGGCGGCGGAAGTCGCGCTCGAGACCTGGCTCACGCCCGCCGGCTGACAGCCAAACGACGCCGAGCGCCGCCGTCGCGATGCAAAAAGTCAGCCTGTTTTTCCTCGGGATCATTTCGCCGCCCCATCCTTGACGACGACCCAGCTCGGCTGTTTGCACGACTTGCCATCGCGGGTGATCGTGACCCATCGGTTCTTCTGCGTGGCGTCCGCGACGCACACGTTCCAGCCCGGCGCCTCGACTCCCGGAAACTCCGGCAACAGGCCCTTCAGGTTCCGGCCCTTGAACTTGGGACCGCGAGTGAACGTGAGGTATTTCATGTCCGGTGACCACGTCACGTGATACGTCTCGATCGGATCCTTGCTCTCGACCACGTCGTGGATGGCGGTCGCCTTGGGGATCGAGCCCGACAGGTCCAGGTCGGCGACGCCGGCGCAATAGTCGCCGTGTCCCCAGCACACCTTTTTCCCGTCGGGGCTGATATTGGGCCGGCAGCCGTCCAGCTTGAGATCATAAACCTTATCGCCGTCGGCCTCGATCGCCAGAATTCCGTGCGAATATCCCATGCCGCCGTGCACCGTCGCCACGAACCAGTTGCCATCGGGCGAGCAGTTCAAGGTGTATAGATGCAGCAGCTTGCTGTTCTTGTGCTCGCTCGTTTTTCCGCTCTTGAGGTCGTGGATGAACAATCCCTTGGTCGCCGCGTCTGAGTAGGTGAATTTCTCGAACTCTCCCTTCACGTAGGCAATCCGCGTCCCGTCCGGGAGCCAGCACGGCTCGCGGCCGTTGACGGCGACCTCGGTCCGCCCCGTGCCGTCGCTGTTCATCAGTACACCTTCCGCACTTTTGAATCCCCGCGGCCTGAGTCGGCGACAAACGCGATCTTGGTGCCGTCGGGCGAGGGCTTGGGATAAAGCTCGTCCACGTCCGGCGTGCGAGTGAGGTTGATCGGGTCGGACCCGTCGGCGTTGCTGATGTACAGCTCCCAGTTGCCGTCGCGATTTGTCTCGTAGACGAGCTTGTGACGGTAATGAGCGAGCTCCGACAGCAGATCGCTCGAGCCCTCGACGGGGTCCTCGCCGGCGCGACGGCGCCGCGAGACCCAGGAGCGCGGCGCCGGCGGTCGCGAGGACAGCCCAGCGCACTGCGGTGCCAAATCGATTCATGGTGTCACCTTGCTTGTTAGCGTGTTCGTGAATCTGATCGTACATCCGCATGATCATCCCATTGTTATTGGGAAGGGTGCCAGTCCGGAAGTAAATTCGACCCATCCTTGGTCAGCGGGACGAAATCTTCAAGGTCGTCGTCCAGTTTTTTCAGGCAGATCTGCCACGGGCCTTCGGGGGAGGGCGCCCGGCAAAAGAGGATCATGGTCCCATCCGGCGAGTAGCGTGCGTCGTGTTGAAGGTCGGCCCCGAACGTCAGTTGCTCCCAGTTCTTACCGTCGAGATCGACATGGTGGATGTGGCCCTGGACGGTCTGGCACAGGATCCGCTTGCCGTCCTTTGACCACTGCGGCGTACAGCACGCCTCGCCGGACTTGAGCCGTTCGTTTTCCTTGCCGTCCAGGCTGAGGATGAAGATGTCGATGTTGCCCAAGTGGCGGCTGGCGACAGCGAAGTGCTTGCCGTCCGGCGCGAACGACGGCACGCCACAGCGGTCCCATCCCTCGGGCGTGACGCGCCGCTCGAGGCCGGCGGCGAGGTCGCGAACCTTGGCCTGGTTATCCTGGATGAAGATGATCGTTTTTCCGTCCGGCGACCAGCTCCCCTGCGACCCGTTGGTGACGAATTTCGGGTCGGAGCCATCGCGATTCATCAGCCAGATCTGCGGAAAGCCGTCGTGCAGCGTGGTGTACAAGACGCGCGTCCCGTCGGGCGAGAATCGCGGATCGGCGTCGGGGTCTGCGCCGCGGGTGAGCTGGCTGGCGTCCCTGCCGCTGGCGTGCATCCGCCAGATCTTCATCGTGCCGCCCCGATCGCTGGCGAACACGATCGTGCCCTGCAAGCGGGAAAGGTCGATCGTGCCAGAGGCCTGCTCTGGAACAACACGGGGATCGGGTGCAACGGCGGCCGGCTTGGCGGAGCTTTCCGCATGCGCGGCAGCGGCGTGCCCAGCGGCGGCGACCGCCACGGGCCGCTCGCCGCCATCGGCCTTTCGCGCGCGCCGGAAGCCGTAGCTGTCGGCACCAAAGCAAGCGTCGGAGTAAACGGGAAACTCCTTGTGCCGATAGGCCGACCGGAGTTTTTCCGCGGTGCAGTCCCACGCGCCGCCGCGCAGCACGCGCATCTTGCCCGTGGCTGGCCCGTGCGGGTTCTCCGGCGGGCTCGCCTGATAAAAAGCTTCGTCGTACCAGTCGTGGCACCATTGCCAGACGTTGCCATGCATCTCCTGCAGCCCCCACGCGTTCGGCCGTTTCTGGCCAATCGGCCTGGTCTTGCCTTGCGAATGCGGCTTGAACCAGGCGTACTTCGGAAGCTCGGTCTCGTCGTCGCCAAAGCCGTACTTGCCCGTACCGCCGGCGCGACAGGCATATTCCCATTCCGCCTCGGTGGGCAGCCGGTAGCCGCTCGCGTCAAAATTGCACTCCCACGTGTTCAGATCGTAGCAGGGTGTCAGACCCTCCAGCTCCGAAGACTTGTTGCAAAACCGGACGGCGTCGGTCCACTGCGTTTTCTCGACCGGGTTCTTACGCCCCTTCTGCTTGGACGGATTGACCCCCATCACCTTTTCATAAAGTTCCTGTGTCACCGGATACGTGTCGAGGTAGAACGCGCTCACCGACACGATGTGCGGAGTTTCGTCAGGGCGTCCGCCGCCGTCACCCATCGTGAACGTGCCCGCCGGCACCAACACCATCTCGCCGGCAATCACCTCGGCCGCCGGACGGCCCGGCTCGCTCTTGCCACAGCCCGTACTGGAAAGAGCGACGGCCACGAACACGCAGATCACGCATCGGTACATCAGCGAATCTCGCTCCCCACGCACTCGAACGAACCGCGACCCGTGAAGCCGAAGATGGCGGACCAGAATTCGAGAAGCTGGTTTCCGATTGAGCCTATCGGACTCAGGATTCGGATTTCCCGCGTCAATGCCGCGCTCCCTCGTGCTCGGCCGGATTGCGGAGCGCCTCCTGCGTTCGCGCCGAAGTTCCGACGCGATCGGCGCCACGCGGGGATCCAGTGCGATCAGGATTCCCGCCCGCTGCCTTAGCGCCTTGACGACCCAGCGGCACTCGCCGGAAAGCTCATCCTGGTTGTCGCCGATCTCCACCAACGCGCGTGTGTACGCCTGGCATTTCTTGAGGGCGCCCTCGCTATGATCGTCCAGCACCTGCTTGCGAAAGTCTTCGTTCATCCGTGCGACGTGCTCGGGCGTCTTGATCTTGTCCACCCGGGCTGCCACCCGCTCATCAATCTGGCGGGTGAGCCCGTCCAGTTCCGCGATCAATGTGGCCAGCTCTGGATGCGCTTGCTTCTGCTCCGCGAGGTATTCTCTTGTCTTCTTTTCAAACTCGATGTATCGCGTGATCCGGCCCCGGATGTGCTTCACAAACGTCAACCCGGCATTCAGAGTCTCGTCAATCTGGGCACGATTCGCTTTTTGCGAATGATTCTTGTAGATGGGCGTGAGCGTGTCGCGCACCCCGCAGGTCGCCATCCCCTTGTACTCCGCCTTCTGGCCTTCCAGGTCGAGGATATGCTCGCACGGACCGACGCCCAGCGTATTGCGCATCACGTCGATGACGGTGTAGCGGTCGAGCGGCGTCTGTGCCACTCGGTTGATCGGATACACGACCACCGGCCCTTGAAGCTTGAGCACGCTCTTCTTGAGCGGCTGCAAGTAGCCATTCCGGTCCGCGTCTGACCAGCACGGGTAGGGAAACTCGCCCAGCACGGTGTTCCAGCGGTACCGATTCTGACCGATCTCCTCGTCGCCTGCGCCAGCCAGGACGGCTTCTTGTACTTGCCGTCCGTTTGTTCTTGCAGCAGCATCACCCAGCTGTCGGTCAGGTCGTTCGACCGGGTAAAATCTACGCGCCACTGCGCCGGGAACGGCATCTTCCAGTCAAGCGGGATGACCTTGCCCGCGTCTCCCGGAGATAGTTCGTGGACGTGCCAGATCTGCGGGGCTTCCATCAGGGTCACCCAGATCTTCTTGTCCTCGAAAGCGATCTCAGACCCGGTGACGACGCGGCTGGCACCCGCTCCGTCGAGCGTCACCCTCACGTCCTGGCGGCGGTTCTCGAACACGGACATCGCGATCGCGTCGCCCCCGCCGCTCAATTGCAGCACGAAGTTCTCGCTGGGAAGCTCGACCGCATCGAGCGGCAGCCGGGTGGCGTCGATGGTGATGTCGTCGGCGAAGAAGTCTGGCAGGATTCCAAAGCGACCCGGGCATTCGACGCGCAGCTTGCCCGCGCCGGTCGCCGGCTCAGCCTGGACCGAGTCATCCCCCCGCTTGATGCGAAACCTGCCGGAGACAGAAACGCCGGTCGCGGTCTTGAAGGTCGCGTCCAGGCACGCACCTGACCTGCTGTTTTCGACGAGCGCCATGTGCTCCAGCCTCGCGGCTGGCTCTCCGCCGGCCGTCATCAAGCACAGCCGCAGCCGGGCGACCGCGCCGCCGGGCTTCACGGCATACACCTGCACGCCCGAATCCGCCCGGCGCAGCACCGCGGTGATCCGGCCATTGTCGAGAACAGCATCCCCTTTGAACGACTCGGCGGTCTTCCCGGTGGAAATCACCGTCCAGCCGTCCCGGCGTGCGAGCGCCTCCGGCTCCAGCGCCTTTGCGGACGACTGCCCCGTGTCGCATACGGTGATGCCGGCTCTCGTCTTGGCTGGCGCGGCTTGCGCCGTCTCCGCACGCGCCACGCGCCTGCGCTCGAGAACGGCAGGACCAGCAGAGCGATTCGGACGACTGCGAGCCTACGCATGAGATTGCCCCTTGCTCAATGTCGCTTCCAAACACGTAAGAGCGCCGGCTTTGCTGCGGATCGTCCGGTTTCTCGGACCGAGATGGACGTGTCGCCGGACTCGCTTCCTGGTCGAGAGGGATCGATTTTACTCGATCGCGGGACGCCTATCATAGGTTTCTCCACCGGGCGCTCGCCAGACCTTGCGACCGCGTCGAGCGCAATCGATGCTTGTGGCCCCTGGCATCGCTCGCGGCGATGAAGTAGTGATCGGAATCGCTTCGGTTGCGGTGACGTGAGCCTCACGTCGATTTGCCGGTCGCGGCGCCCGGCACGTCGCCCGGAAACTCACTGAAGCTTTCGAAGCTTCGGCGAAACTTGGGGACGAGCTCGTCGAATCGTTTGGACTCGACGGTGTACTTGACTTCGTAGTCGAACCGGCCGCCGCGGAACCGCCGTTCGATGACGGTCATCGAAAATGGTCCGCGGTTGGTCCGGACGATCGTTTCCAGCGCGGGGGTCTTGCCCTGCGGAACGACCTTGCACGAGACGAGCTCGCACCGCGGATCCTCCCGGCGGAGCTGTTCGGGGATCTGCTTGGCCAGCTCTTCCAGGTCGACTTTCTGGTGCGGATGGGCCAGCACCAGCAGATTATCCGACCAGACACCATGGGCGGGGCCGTTGGCAAACAGGAGCGCCACTTCGCTGGGAGCAAGCGCCGGCCCCCAGCCCTCCGGCAGATCGATGGCAAACTTGTACTCGCGCTGGATCCATCGGTTCGACGCCTTGGCCAGCAAATCGGCAATCCGGTGTTGGGGGCGGAAAACATCGCGGCCGCGATCAGCGCGTCGAAGGCCGGGCGGGCCGCGGCGTACACCGAATCCTCGACGTTCAGGATGAACGTGTAGAGCTGGCGGTTGGCGATGATGCGAACGCTCACCTCGCGCCAGAAGCCGCCTGCGTCAGGGTGAAACTCCCAGATCGTCTCGAGGCGCTCGCCGCGCGGCGTCCTTGATGATCCGATTCGTGGCCAGCTTGCCGCTTCTGCGGCCATTGCTCTTGGCGTTGGCGTCGATGCGGGTGCGATATTCGTCCAGGCTCTCCGGCGCGAGGGCCAGCTCGCACGCCGCCACGCCCGGCCGGTCCAGATCCGGCTGCGGGATGACGCCACGAAGATGCGGTCTTCTTGTTCGTGCGCGGCGATCGGCCAGGCCTTGGGAATCCGCGTGGCCAACCCGTATTTTGGGGCCTCGAACGGCTCGGTGACCGCGAGATCGGGCACCGGGTCGTCCGCGATCGGCGCACGTCAAGAGCAGACCAGACGATCGCGTCGTCATCGCGAGTCCTCGCGATCACAGGTCCCGAATGAAATCAGCCGCATACGACCGGACTTGCTTGCCGTTGAGCACGTGGAAGGTTCGCAGCCGCTCGAGGAGCTGGCCGCCGAACCGCTTGAGCGGCAGGTGGACGATCTTGCGGCCGAACTTGCGGGCCAGCCGCCGCCACGAAGCCGGCGGGATCTTCGGGGCTGACGACCGCGACGTGACGGTCCTTGCTGTGCAGGAATGCCGCCGCGAGCAGGCGTTCCTCGAGCGTGTCGGTGAAGTCGAGCCGCGGGTCGGTCCAGACGTCGGGGATCGGGCGCGGCGGGAAGACGAAACAGCGCGCCGCCGTACTGCGGCCTGAGCGATCCCGGGCCCGACCAGGTTCTTCATGGGATCGGTGGCGTAGAAGGCCAGCGTCGACTCCTCGCCGTGCTCGGCGTACCAGGTCGTGCGATTGCGTGTAGACCTCGGGGTCGGCCGGAACGTCGAACAGGAAGACCACGACCTCGATCGAGCCACGGCTCGGCGGCACGACCTTGACGTACAGGTCGCCGGTATGCCAGTTCCGCAGCGTCTCCCGGATGTCGATGCCGTCGCGGACGCTGGTCGTGAACTTCTCGGTGCGGGCCAGGTCGGCCCCGATGATCGCCTTGGCCTGGTCGCGCACGTGCCGATGAAAGCTCTCGATGCGGTCGTCCTCGGGCGGCCACGAGCACATGCCGAAGGGATCCCACCGCTGGCGCCACCGCGTTTGCTCCTCCTTGCAGGGGCCGGGGCCGCAGCTCGCAGGTCCGCCAGGTGAGCGACTGGCCCGGCAGCCGGCTGACCATGGGACCGGTGCCCCAGACCGGCAGCTCCGCCTGCGTCGATCCCCATCCGCGCCGAGTCCGGTTCATCAAAGCCCGTGTCGCTCGGCTTGTCGGAATAATCAGGCTCGCCAGCGGCGTCGCTATCCTGAAACCGGCTGGTATCGTACTCGCGGGCGGTCTCGGCCAGCGCCAGGGCGAAGTCGTCGCCCGCGGTCTGCTGGGCCGCGACGATCAGGGTGTACAGGTCGGGCGTCAGCCGCCGATCCAGCAGCGACGAGGTTGCGGATGTATCGGAAGTAGATCGAGAGCAACTGCGGCGTGATCCGCTCGGCAATCTTGGGATGCTTCGTCCGCAGCCGCTCCCGGGCGTCGAGCACCATCTCCTTGACGCCGTCGACCGAGAGGTTGTCGTCGGGCGTCAGCTCGCGGCGCCCCCGCTCGTACAGCCCGGTGATGTAGGGCAGCTCGCCGAGCACGAAGATCAGCGTCGCGGATCGACGGCGAACGTCTGGATCGGCGAAAAGAACGTCTCGGGCTCCGGCGGAGCGAGCCGAGTGACAATAGGCGTCGCGAATCCAGGGCCAGTCGAGGATCGAGCAGACAAAGAGGATCAACTCGATACGCGACTCCAGCTCGCGGAGCCGAGCGGCCATCCAGCTGATGCGATCGGTGATCTGGCCGGGCGGCGGGGGCGGGACCGCCGCCAGGACCGCCGCGGCGAACCGCTCGGGGCTGACGCGCTTCAGCGCGTAAGGGTCGGGGAACGAGCCCGTGACCGGGACGAACCGCGGCGTCTCCAGGTCGATGAACTCGCGCGCGATCCGCTCGCCGCGCACGTCCGGAGCGCGGCGATCACGCCCTGGCACGGATCGATCGGCACATAGCTGAACCCGGTTTCGGATTCCGATTCCGTCGCCGGCTCATCGCCGGTCTCGGCGTCGACCTGCACCACGACCGAGATCCGGGAAGCCGTTCGACGGCGGCCTCGACCTCCTCCTGGAACGAGGGGGGCAGCGGCACCGCCACGCAGTCATAAGGCCGGCTTCAGCAATTCCTCGCGGACCTGGATCGCGAAATCTCCCGAGCCGTGGATGATCGGCATGACCCTGATCCGCGGGCTGATGGTCAGGAAGTCGAGGGCGGTCGCGCTCGGGCTGCTCATCGGTCGTCTCGACTGGCTCCGGGAGTGGAGGCGGGCACCCTGTTTTCGGTTCCCTCCCGTCTCCGGTTTAGTGTAGCGTCGTTTCTCCGCAAGGGCGACGGAATTCGAGAGAAGCAACCGCGAGGTAAACCCGGTCATGGCCCCCCTGCTGTCATCGCTCCGGCGCTTGTTCCCGCCGATCAAGGTGGGCCGAAAGCTCTGGATCAGCATGATTGTGCTGAGCATCTATAGCTACCTCGTCTACGTCGCCGTGAATCTCGAGCACCTGCCGCACATCGAGTGGGGAGCCGAGTCGACCGTCTTGAACGGGCTGGTCTTGGGCTTCCTGATCGCCTTTCGCAACAACCACGCCTACGACCGGTGGTGGGAAGCGCGCAAGCTCTGGGGTCAGCTCATCAACGAAAATCGAAACCTCTGCTTGAAGGTCCGGGTTCTGCCTGGAATCGACGCCGGCCGAGCGCGAAGCGAATCGGCCGTCTCGTGATAGCCTTTGCGGAGGCGCTCAAGGACCACCTGCGCCGGCGTCACGGATCCGACGAGCCGCCGCGCGACCTCGAGCCCGAAAAGGATCCGGTGCACGACCCGATCCGACTGGCCGGCGCGATCTACGAGACCGTCATCCAGTGGCAGCGCGAGGGACGCTGCGACGGCTGGACCTTGCTCTGGCTGGATGGCCACATCAAGAGCCTGATGGACATCTGCGGCGCCTGCGAGCGGATCCGCAACACACCTCTCTCGTCGTCGTACCGCGCCCTGCTCCGCCACGGGATCGCCGCTCTACCTCGCGATCTCGCCCGTTTTACCTGATCGAAGACACCGGCCCGGCCGGATGCCCGATGTTCATCCTGGCGGCCTATTTTCTGCTGGGCATCGAGCTGGTGGCCGAGGAAATCGAGGAACCGTTCGGCAAGGGCGGCGACAATCTGCCGCTGGAACGGTACTGCGCGACTATCGAAGCGTCGGTGCGCGAGATCGTGGGCTAGCGGCCCGGCGTCCGCCCGATCGGTACACGCCAAGCTTGATCGCCCGGATCCAGCACGTCCGTTCATCGTCCCGACGACACCCTCGCCACGACATTAGCGACATCGGGCCCACTTCCGGCCGTCCCTTTTCCCTTCTTTCGCGCGTTTCCGGCCGCCGGCCATCTTGTACGGCGGCTTTTCGGGGAAAACGGGCCACGCTCGCCGGCAATGTCGCCTAGAAAAAAAGAGGAGCGATAATTCGTCGACTCCAGGTTCGTTTTGATCGGTGACTGATGCCCACGTGTTCGTCCGATCGCGGCTGGCAGCTTGGGATCCGGCTGGATGCCCGTGCTCCCCTGCCCCCTGGTGGCTTTCGTTTTGACCGCGGGGAAGCCGCTGATCTGGAAAACGGGGTGTACCTCTTCGGAATCGCGGCTGACGTCGCTTTGCCCGAACAGTCAAAATTTCACTCCGCCGGCATCGCGTGCCGGAGCTATCGGCTCTGAAGCCAGCGCGGTCAGGTTCCGTTCCTGGCCGATCGTTGTCCACAGGGAAAGTGCGCCTCACGCAGCCAACGCCTCGCCGCTCGGAAGCAGGCGCAGACTTGGCTCTGCGCCACCCTCGCGCCGCGACACATGGGGAGCTCGGTCGATGTCGAAGCCAACGATCGCGAATTCGCCCGGCCGCCCCGGCGACCGGTCGCTGACCGTTCCCGGGCGACCTGGCGTCGTGGGCGATCAAGACCTGGCTTCCCCGACCTCGCTGGAAGCGGAGCGATGCGGATTGCTAGTCGCGCCAGTTGGTCGACTCGAGGCAGACCAGCCGCGAAGCAGTCGACTTGAGCCCGACCGGCGGATGGCGGAATGGATCGCGAGCAATCTCGATCTCGCGAGCCCACCCGCGCCGGAAACTCGCAGTGCATGGAATCGGCTCATCGAGGGGCTTCCGGGGCTCAAGCGTAAGCGGATCTCGCAGCGCGGGGAACCCGCCCCCCCGACCGCGCACGACGTTTGGGCCAGGTTCCATGTTGCGTACAGGCGCGGGATCACCGTTGTGCGAATCGCCGACAAGTCGCTCGTCAAGGAGCCGCAGATCCGCGAGCTGGCCTGCGACCTCTTCGACCTGATCGCGGCGGGCAACCACCGGATCGTCCTGAATTTCCGCGCCACCCAGCGCCTCGCGAGCTGGGTGGTCGTGGTCGCCAGCGAAGCCCGCCGCCGCTGCGCGGCCGGCGACGGCGGAGCCCTGAAAATCTGCGGTCTTACGCCGGATCTGGCCTCCATCTTCCCGATTGCGGGCATGACCCAGGGGATCGAGCTCTACGACGACGAGGCCGCGGCCCTCGACAGTCCATGGCCCGAAGGCGCGGGCCCCCGAGCGCTGCCGGTCGAGATCCTGACCGCGCTGACCAGGGCCGCGGATCTCCCGCCCATCCGAGGCGGTGCGCCCGCGGAAGCCGCCCGCGAAGCCCACAAACCGGTCAGGCCGAAGCCAGCGCCGAATTTCGACGATCTCATGGCCGACCGCGTGGCCGCGCCGGAAACCGAGGTCTGGCTGCTCGTCCAGATTGGAGGCGTCAAAGGCCGGGCCGTCCGGATCCATGGCCCGAATTTCGTGATCGGTCGCGACGCGACCTGCCAGCTCCGGCTGGGCTCGGCCATGGTGAGCAAGCTGCACGCGGCTATCCTCTCGCGCGATGATGGAGTCTTTGTTCGCGACCTCGGAAGCACCAACGGCACGATCATTAACGGCCAGGCGATCCGCAGCGGCGACCTCGAGGTCAAGTCCGGCGACCGCATCCAGATCGGGCCCGTGGTCGCAACGCTCGCCGTCGGGCGAAGCCATGGCGAAGTTGCGGCAGGTCGAAGAGCTGGTCGCAGGCTGGCTGCAAACCGAAGGCACCGTCTCTCGGCCGTACCACGGCGCGGAACAGCCAACCTTGGCCTTCCCTTCCACAGAATCACCCGACAACGCGCCGAGCGCGGCTCAAACACGAAGTCCTTCAGGATGTCCTGGTGATCACCCCTCAGGTGAGCGAGCTCGACGATTTCGAGGCGGTCGAGGACCTTCGCTCCCACCTCCACCTGTTCTACGAACAGCCGATGCCACGCCACGTCGTCGTCAATTTTGAATGCGTCCGTCATCTCTCCGCCCAGTTGATCGGCGTGCTCCTGGCCCATCACCTCCGGCTCGATCGGACCGGTGGCGCCCTGCGCATCTGCCAGGCGCACGCCCGCGTCATGGCCGTGCTGCATCAGGTCCGGCTGACCATGCTCGTGGAATGCTATCCCAGCCTCGACGAGGCCGTGCTCGCAGCCTGGCCCACCGCGCCCTACCGCGCAGCGTCGGCCGATTGAAGATCGCCGGCGACAACAGCGATCAAACTCCCTGCTCGCGCGCGGCGGCAACGTTGCTCGCACGCAGCGTGCGCGAATCAGCCCCGGCCTCGCCGGCGGGCAAAATGCTGAAGCCGCAAGAATCCGTCCAGCCCACTTGCTACAACTGTCAGAGAGCGACATAATTTATTGAGAGCGCCCGAGCAAGTTCTGGTCCCTTCTCACGCAGGACGACGATCGTCGTCGCGAGGGCGCCGGGTCACAACAGGTCAACGGAACGGCCACATTTCCGCTGCGTTTTCACTGCGCCCGGGAGGTGAAACTTGGAAGTTTCCGCTGATACGTCGCTTCGGTCCGGACAGCCTGGCGACGCGCCGTTGCCGGGTCGTTCGGATGTCCCGCGCGAGCGGACTCGCGCCCTCTTGGCAAAGCCAGCGCGGGGTTTTGTGCGTTTCCTCTACTCGAGCAATCCGTTCTACATCTTGAGCGCGGATCTGGTTTTTCTCGGCCTCAGGATCTCGTTCGGGCCGGGCGGACCCGCGTCCGAGACCTGGGCACTTCTCTTGGGGCTTGGCGGCTACACGCTCGTCCTGGCCACGACCGCATGTTTCTTGATCCGCGCCGGCAGGCTCTGGGACGACTTGCGCAGCTTGTTGCTGCTCATCGTGATGATGTTTCTGGCGATGGCGACGAGCATTGACGACACGATGGCAGCCGACCGCGCACCGCGGCACCGTGGGCTATGTCGGCCGGGTTCTTGTTTGCGGTCCTCGTGACCGAGGCCGTCTTGGCCGCGATCCGTCTGCGCCTTCCCGGCTGGTATCGCGCAGCGTACCACGTGATCCTCGCCCTGGTGTTTCTCTATCCCATCGCTCTGGCGCCCCTCCTCAGCCAGCCGGAAAGCCCGCGGCTGCAATGGGCGCTTTTCGGCTTTTCGCCGCTGGCGGCGCTGGCGCTGCTGTTGCTTGTCCCGGCCGCTCGAGGCGGCGCGGGTTATGTTGCCGGCAACGGCAGTCCGTGGCCGTGGCCGCTGTATCCGTGGTCGCTCTTCTTCGTCATGGCTTGCGGCCTGGGCGTCCGGCGCTTACTCGCTCTGTGTCTCGTTTCATTTCGTGGGAGGAAGCCAGACGATTTTCGGAACGTACTTCCTGGTGCCGATCGGGCTGGCCGTGAGCGTGGTCTGGCTGGAGATCGCGATCGCTGCGCGGCGGCGCGGTGTGATGATCGCGGCCTCGACCGTCCCCTTTGCTCTCGTTTATCTGGCCGGCACCGGGCATCGGTACGACGCGGTCTACATGAACTTCCTGGATACATTTCGTGCGACCGCTGGGCGCGTCGCCGCTGTTTCTGACGCTGGTCGCATCGGTATTGTTCTTCGCTTACGCGGCGGCCCGACGAGTCCCGCTGGCCTGGGAGCTGATGTCGGCGGCCCTGGCCGCCCTCGCGAATGTCAGTCCTCAATCGCTCGGCTTCCACGACACGGTGCCCATCCAACCGCTACCGATCGCAGTTGCCGGGCTCATGCTCGGCTGGGTCGCCGTTCGCGACCGCCACTCGTTCCGCGCGGCAATCGCAGCCGGGCTGCTCGCGGCCGCCGTTACGCGCACCTGCGCACTCCTCGTCCGCCACTTCCGACTGCCGCGGAGATCGGTGTTCATCTCGCGATCCTTGGCACGCTGGCGGTCGGAGCTGTGTTTCGACGACTGGCTCGGCGAATGGCGCGCTGGTGCGGCGCGCTCGCGCTCGTCACGCTCGGCGTCGCCTCCGCGCTTCAGTATCTGGGTGTCGGTTCCTCCCTGCCGGCCTCGTTTTCCGTATGGTATCCCTTGCTCATCGCCGCCTCGAGCTACGTGTACGGCTATCTCTTGCTCGATCGCCGCTACGTGGGGGTCGCGATCGTGATCCTGACGGCCTGGGCAGCTTACTCCGGATCGCTGTGCTATCAGCAGACTCCGGCGAATTGTGATCGGGCTGGACCAGATCTCCTGGGGGACGCTGTTTCTTCTGATCGCAATCGCAATCAGCCTGACAAAAGCCGGAATGTGGCCACGTTCGCTGCCACAGTTGCTCATGCGACTGCTTCGCGAGCTGAGTCAGTCGCGATGGCTGGCTGGAGATCCACTCCGCGGGCGGCCGGACGCGAGCCGCTCGAGATGTAGCGGCCCCGGGAGGCTCAGAATCTCCCACGGTGCCAGCGCGGATCGCACCACGTTCGCACGCCGGCAGTGGATCAAGCGATCAGGTCCTTGACGACCGTCCCGTGCACGTCGGTCAGGCGAAAGTCTCGGCCGGCGTAGCGGTACGTGAACTGCTCGTGGTCGAAGCCGAGCAGGTGCAGGATGGTGGCATGCAGGTCGTGGACGTGAACCTTGTTCTCGACGGCTTGAAATCCGATCTCGTCGGTGGCGCCGTGGACGTGGCCCCCCTTCACGCCGCCGCCGGCCATCCACATCGTGAACCCGTAGTGGTTGTGGTCGCGGCCGTTCATCTTGCCCTGGTTCGAGCCCGGAGTCGGCAGCTCGACCGTGGGCGTGCGGCCGAATTCGCCGCCCCAGATCACCAGCGTGTCGTCGAGCATCCCACGCTGTTTGAGGTCCTCGAGAAAAGCACCGATCGGGCGGTCGCACTGGTTGGCCAGCTCGCGGTGGCCGGTGGCGAGGTCATCGTGGTGGTCCCACGGCTGGCCGTCGCCGTGCCAGAGCTGCACGAATCGGACCCCGCGCTCGAGCAGCCGCCGGGTTGCGAGCAAGCTGGCGGCCGTGCACGCCGGGTCCGTACATCGCCCGGACCGATGCGGGCTCCTGGGTGATGTCAAAAGCCTCGGCCGCCTCCGACTGCATCCGGTAAGCCAGCTCGAACGACTGGATCCGCGCTTCCAGCTCGGCCTCGTGCCGGGCGGCGGTCCAGGTGCCGCCGGTTCAGCTCGGCCAGGAGGTCGAGCTGAGCGCGCTGGGTCTCTGGGCCGACGACCGTGATTCGGATGTGGGCGATCAGCTTTTCGATCTCGGTGTGCCGGCTGTCGATGTACGTCCCCTGGTAGATCCCGGGCAGAAACGCAGCCTGCCAGTTCTGCGACTCGGCGATCGGGAAGCCGCCCGGGCACATCACGATGAATCCCGGCAGATTCTGGTTTTCGGTGCCCAGCCCGTACAGCACCCAGGAACCGAGGCAAGGCCGGGCCTGGCGCGATTCGCCGCAATTCATGAGCATCAGCGACGGCTCATGGTTCGGCACGTCGGCGTGCATCGAGCGGATCACGCAGATCTCGTCGATCATTTCTGCGGTGTGGGAAAACAGCTCGCTGACCTCGATCCCGCTCTGGCCATACTTCTGGAAGCGAAAGGGCGACTGCATGGCCGCGCCGGTCTTGCGCTCGGTCGGAAGGTTGGACGGCACGGGCTTGCCATCATGCCGGTCGAGCATCGGCTTGGGGTCAAAGGTGTCGACGTGCGACGGGCCGCCGTTCATGAACAGGTGAACGACCCGCTTGGCCCTGCGGCGCAAGGGCGGCGCCTTGGGCAAAAGCGGATTGATGCCGGCGGCTGAAGCCGGCGACAAGCTCGCGCCCGTGCCGCCACGATCGGCGCCTACCGCTCCGCCGACCAGGCCGCCCTCGGCCAGCAGTCCGCCGAGCGCCAGCGCCCCCATGCCCATTCCCGACCGGCACAAGAGCTCGCGCCGGGTCAGAATTAGTCGTCAATTCCAGCGGGTCCGTGCGACATCGAACATCACCCTGCAGATCAATCCACAAACATAAACTCATTCGTCAGGAGCAGCACCTGGCTCAACTGTTCCCACGGCGACAGGGCGGCGTCGCCCTGCGCAGGGCGCACGGGTGGCCGCCAGCGTGCCGCCGGAGGTCGGCTGAATTTGGCGGCGCAGAAACTCGGTGGCTAGCGCCAGCTCGTCCGGATCGGGCGCGGCCCAGAACACGTCGGTACAGCCGTCGCACGCCCTCCGCTGGTTCATCCGCCGCCCGGTGCCCGGCGTTGCTTGCGGCGGCCAGCCGGCGGGCCTGCTCATGCAGAAACGGACTGTTCATGAGGAACAAGGCCTGTTGCGGCACAGTCGTGACAAACCGTCGAGGACTGGTCGCGTCCGGCACGGCAAAGTCGAAGGTCCGGTAGTCGCCGTCCAGGTTCTGCCGGTCGATCAGCCCGTAAAGCGTCCGGCGCGTCGAGAACAAAGGCTCGGTGATCGGCGTCGACGGGCCCCCGAACGACGGGCCGAGCGATCCAGCGACGGCCAGGACCGAGTCGCGCATCGCTTCGAAGTCCAGCCGCTGCCGATTGAATCGCCACAACAGCCGGTTCTCGGGGTCCCGCTCGAGCTCCGCCGGCCGGGGATCGCTGCACTGCTGGTACGTGCTCGAGAGCATGATCCGCCGGTGCAGCGATTTCAGCGACCAGCCCGAGGCCATGAATTCACTGGCCAGATAATCGAGCAGCTCCGGATGGGTGGGCGGATCGCTGCGCAGTCCAAAATCACTGGAAGTGCCGACCAGCCCTTTGCCGAAATGCCACTGCCAGACTCGGTTGACCATCACCCGCGCCGTCAGGGGATTCCGCGAGTCGGCGATCGCGGCCGCCAGCTCGAGCCGCCCACTCCCTTTACGGAACGGCTCGCGATGAGAGCCCGCCAGCAGGCGCAGGAACCGGCGGGGAACCGCGGGGCCCTGCCGGCCAGGGTTGCCACGCAGGAACACATGTGGCTCGACCGGCTGCGGCGCGTCGGTCAAGACCATCGCCCGCGCCGGCGCCCCGGGATGCGTTGCGTTGATTTGCTGGATCGCACCGTTAAACTGCTCCAGCCGATCGCGCTGCCCTTGATCCAGCAGGAATCGCATCCCATCGGTCGAGATCGCGAGTGCGCCACTCGGCCCGAAGATCGCCTGGCGCAGCGACTCCCACTCGGGCTCGGGCATGCGCGGCTCGCCCGCGCCCGGGGACTTGCTGGTGTACTCTTTCCAGCGCGCTTCGAGCCCGGCAAACAAGCCCGAATATCGCGCGAGAACCTCCGACATGCTCGCAGGAGGACTGGCCAGCACCGTCTTGGCAACCAGCGAATGCACGGCTTGAGCCTTCGGGTCCTTGGGCTCAGAGAGAGAGCGGAGCACGGCCGGCGCGTCCTCGGCAAACTTGGCTGCCGGCAAGGCCGCGAAGGCGGCCCAAGGACCGAAAACCGTGTCGTGCGTCCCCGCGGCCGTGATCCGGCGCCTCCACAGCGTCATCACGGCTCGGAGCCGCCGCGAGTTCAAGCCGCCGGCAAGGGCCCGCTCCTCGAGCTTCGGGTTTCGCTGCTCGAAATTGAGGCTGCCCGCCGCCGTCACATACTGCGAGAGCCTCGACTTCATGTCGCCCAGAAATTCGTCCCGAACCTTCGCCAGATAATCGTCGCGAGCTCTCGTCGCCGTCTTCAGCTTCTGCTGGTAGTCCACGAACTGAGGCCCGGCCCCGGGCCGTTGCAAGAGCGGCAGCTCGGCGGGTTCGACCGAACTGGCGAAAACGCCGTAAAGCGAGTAATAGTCCTCGGTCGGGATCGGATCGAACTTGTGGTCGTGGCAGCGTGCGCAGGTCACCGTCAAGCCCAAGAGACCGCGGCATACGACGTCGATGCGGTCGTCAATGATCTCGTTCTGATCAAGCAGGAACCGGCGCCCGACGGTGAGAAACCCAAGCGCTGCCAGCGGCCGGCGGTCGTCACCGCCAGGCATCTGGTCGGCCGCAATTTGCTGGCGGACAAATTGATCGTAAGCCAGGTCGGAATTGAATCCCGCGACCACAAAGTCGCGGTAGGTGAACGCATATGGGTAGCGCCGATCCTGGGTGAAAACATATCCCTTGGTGTCCGCATACCGCGCAACGTCCAGCCAGTGCCGTCCCCAGCGCTCGCCGTAACGCGGCGACGCCAGCAGCCGGTCGACCAGTTTGGCGTCGGCCTCCGGCGAGGGATCGTTCTCAAACGCTGCCACCTCCTGAGCCGTGGGCGGCAGTCCCAGGAGGTCGATCGTCGCGCGGCGGATCAAGGTCCGCCGATCGGCGCGCGGCGACGGACTCATCCCCGCCGCCGCCAGGCGGGCCTGCACGTACGCATCAACCGGCGACCGCACCCAGTCGGTGTCCTTTACCGTCGGCGGGGTCACCCGGCGCACCGGCTGAAACGCCCAGTGACCCGGGCCATCGCCGGATTGCCCGCTCGCTTCGCGGCGGGCGGTCGCCGGCTTCGCGCGGCGTCCGGCCACGGGACACCCAGGGAAACCCATTGCCGCAACGAGGCCACGGCCTGCTCGGGCAGCTTGCCGTCCGGCGGCATCTTCAACTCACGGTGAGCGCCCGAGACCGCCTGGAACAGCACGCTTTCGTCGGGCTTGCCCGGTACGACCGCGGGGCCATTGTCGCCACCTTTGAGCACCCCGTCACGGCTGTCGAGCCTCAACCCCGACGACTGCTTCTTCGGCCCGTGGCACTTCTGACATCGCTCGACCAGGACCGGCCGGACCCGCGACTCGAAAAACTCGACGGCCTCAGGTGGAGGAGATCCACCAACCGGAGGATCAATCGCGGCATCGGCGAAGAGTTGCACCGCCGACGCCATGGTCAACGAGCGCCACCCCCGCGATGGCGCACCCCAGCGACCGACGCGACCGGGGCGCGTGTTGCCTGGGCTCAGGCGGAGTTTGAGGACGACCGAACGTGCGCATCACTAATGATTGAGACCGCGGACGGCCCCACGGAAGGTCGATCGACGGCTCGGCGGAAAAAGGCGGGTCCGAACCATTGTGCGGCGTTATGGACGAAGTCAACGACTCCGCGGGCATCCCGCCGCGGCAACCCTGTGTTTGAGGAATGTTGCATTATTTCTGGAATCGACCGCAGCGACAAGCCCCCCTGGTCGTTCAACGCCCCCGCCGGGTCGACCGTGACTCGATTCGCGCACACGGCATCCAAACCTCGTCATCGAGCAGGGTTGGTCAAGTCGTGCCACGTTCGCCACGCGTCGTGGCGGCATCCCGATCGCCCGCGAGGACCAGCATGAAAAAATCCGTACAACCGGGCATTGACCCCAAAATCGTCCAGCTTACAATGTGGACTGACTGGTCAGTCAGACTTTCAGAGAGGGGTCATGAGCGAATTGACGGCGAAGAAATCGAGGAGGTGTACCGACGAGGCCAACCTGGCGCGCTGCGAGGAAATCCTGGACACGGCGACGGAGTTATTCGCCGAGAATGGCTTCTCCGACTGTGTCACACAGACCCTGGCGAATCGGCTTGGCGTCGGCAAGGGCACGATCTACCGGCACTTCCCCAGCAAGCGCGAGCTCTTTCTGGCCGCCGCCGACCGGGTGATGCGAAAGCTTCAGGAGCAAGTCAACCTCAACATCGAAGGGATCACCGACGGCCTGGAGAGAATCGAGCGGGGGATCGTGGCGTTTCTTTCGTTCTTCGCCGAGCATCCTTCGTTCGTCGAGCTGCTCATTCAAGAGCGCGCCTACTTCAAGGACCGCAAGCGGCCCACGTACTTCGAGCACCGCGAAATCAACATCGAACGGTGGCGCCAGTTCTACCGCGACTTGATCGGCGAGGGGCGCATCCGCAACATGCCGGTCGAGCAGATCACGAACGTGGTCAGCAACGTGCTGTACGGGATCATGGTGACCAACTTCTTCAACGGGCAGCCCAAGCCGTCGGATGTCCAGGCCAAGGAAATCCTCGACGTCATCTTCAACGGCATCCTGACCGATGCGGAACGCAAACGGCGCGAACCGGAGAGCTCCAGTCGCGCGTCATACAGTTCATGAGAGCCAGCGACATGAACGCGATCGTTTCACCGAGGCAGAGAAGACCCATGAATCGACGCTTGTGGATGGTACTGGGCGTTCCCTTGTGGGCCTGCGCGGCGGCGACCGGATGCGGGCAGGCTCGCTCCATGCCCGCCGCCTCGACCCCCGTGGCGGTTTATGACATGCCGGTCTTGAGCGATGTGACCGATCGCGAAGAGTTCCCCGGTTCGACCGAGGCCATCTATTCCGTCCAGGTCCGCGCGCGTCACCGGCTATATGACGCGGGTCTACTTCAAGGACGGCGAAATGGTCAATGAAGGCGATAAGCTCTTTCAGATCGATCCACGTCAGTACCGGGCTGAATTCGAGCGGGCTGAAGGAAACGTGCAACAGATCGAGGCCCACAAACGGCGGCTTGACAGTGAATATCAACGCGCCAAGAACCTGCTCGACGCGCAGGTCGATGAGCCAGGAGGAACACGACCACTACGAATCCGACTACCGGGAAACCGAGGCGAGCTTGAAGCTCGCCACCGCCAATCGCGATCTGGCCCGGCTCAATCTCGACTGGTGCGAGGTGCGGGCTCCCTCGACGGGTCAATTCAGCCGCCGCATGGTCGACCCCGGCAACCTGATCAAGGCGGATGACACGGTGCTCACCTCGATCGTCAGCCTCGATCCGCTCTACGTTTATTTCGACGTTCACGAGCAGGCAATGCTCCGGATCAGTCGGCTCATGCGAGAGGGAAAGATCAAGGTGAAGACGCAGGGCAGCAAGAATGTGCCCGTGGAAATCGCCCTCTCCGATGAGGTTAATTTCCCGCACTCGGGCGTGGTCGACTTCACAGATAACCGCGTCGACATCAACACCGGCACCTTGCGGTTTCGAGCCCAGATCCAGAACCCCGCTGACAAGGACAACAACCGGTACATCGTGCCCGGCCTGTTTGTCCGGGTTCGGCTGCGGATCGGCGACCCCCACCCCGCGATCATGATCCGGGAACAGTCGCTCGTGACCGATCAGGGCCAGAAGGGCGTGTTCGTGATCAGCGACAAGGATGACAACGGCAATCCGCGCGTCGAACAAGGAGCAACAGCCCATCGAGGTGGCTCTCTGGACGAGAGTGGGTGGGCTCGGCGTGTTGCGCGATGGCCTTCGCGAGGTTCAGGAAGGGATCAAGCCCGGCGATCGGGTCGTGATGAGCGGCATGCAGCGGCTGCGCAATGGCCGTGAAGTCAAGGCCGAGAAGTACGCTCAAGCCGCGCCCGCAACGGGCGCCGCTGCAAAGGACGAAAGCCGCGCCTGCCAAGGGACCCGCCATCACCAAGGACCAGACCCTCCCCACCCCCGAGCGCCGCAGGGAGAATCGAAGCCGGCAGCCCCTACCCCGCCCCGCCCGTCAGTGGCCGCTGCCGGAATTCCAGTGGCCGAGTCCGGCGCCCTGAGAACGGCCGCCGCCGACGGGCACCCAGATGATTCCCAGCGTCCGGGCGCAGCCGCGTCGCCCGCTCCCGCATCGCGCCCTGCGGCCCGACCGGCCCAGACCCCGCCACCAAACTCCGAAGCGGCGGACGCACGCTCGAGCGCATCGCGACCGATAACACCGCGTCGCTCTCGTTTTCCAGATCTCAGGCCGCGAGCACCCTCCGTGTTCTCTCGCTTTTTCATCGACCGCCCGATCTTCGCGACCGTCCTGTCGATCGCGATCACGCTCGCGGGCGCAATCGCGCTCTGTTCGCTGCCGATCGCGATGTACCCGCCCATCGCACCCCCGACCGTCAACGTGACCTGCCAGTACCCCGGCGCCAGCGCCAGGTGGTCGCGGAGACGATCGCCACACCGATCGAGCAGCAGGTCAACGGCGTCGAGAACATGATGTACATGTCGTCGCAGTCTCGGCCAACGACGGCAGCTACAACCTCACCGTGACCTTCAAGCACGGCGTGGACATGAACCTCGCCCAGGTGCTGGTGCAGAATCGGGTCGCGCTGGCGGTCCCGATCTTGCCGGACGTCATCAAGGCAACCGGGGTCATGACCAAGAAACGAGCGCCGGACATCCTGATGGCGATCGGCATCTATTCGCCCGACGGCCGGTTCGACCAGCTCTACCTCTCCAACTACGCACTCATCCACCTTCAGCCCGAGCTGCGCGGCTGCCGGGCATCAGCGACGTGCTCATGTTCGGACAGCGCGACTACAGCATGCGGATCTGGCTCGATCCCGACAAGCTGGCCATCCGGAACATGACGGCCGGTGACGTGGTCGCCGCGCTGCGCGAGCAAAACATCCAGGTCGCCGCCGGCCAGGTCGGCCAGTCGCCCATCCAGCAGGGTCAGCAAACCCAGATCACGCTCAGTACGCTGGGCCGGCTCGCCCAGCCCGAGCAGTTCGCGAACGTCATCGTGAGGACCTCCGATGACGGTCGGATCATCCGGGTTGGGGACGTCGGTCGCGTCGAGCTCGGCGCCAAGAACCAGGACATGAGCAGCAAGGTCGACGGCAAGCCCGTCGCCAACATGGCCATTTTCCAGTTGCCCGATGCCAACGCGCTGGCGACCGCCGACCTCGTCAAGGCAAAGATCGAAGAGCTCAAGAAGGATTTTCCGCCCGGCGTCGGTTACATGATCCGATACGACACCACGCCCTTCATCCGCGAATCGATCATGGAGGTGTTCAAGACCCTGCTCGATTCGGTCATGCTGGTCGCGCTCGTCGTCCTCGTGTTCCTGCAAAACTGGCGGTCGGCGCTGATCCCGCTTGTGGCCGTGCCCGTGGGAATCGTCGGCACCTTCGCCGTGATGCTCGCCATGGGTTTCTCGCTCAATAACCTGACCCTCTTTGGCCTTGTGCTCGCCATCGGGATCGTCGTCGACGATGCCATCGTGGTCGTCGAGGCCGTCGAGCATCACATCGAGCGCGGGCTCAAGCCGCGCGCGGCGACGATCAAGGCCATGAGCGAAGTATCGGCTCCGGTGATCGCCGTCGGCCTCGTACTGAGCTCGGTGTTCATCCCGTGCGCTTCATTTCGGGGATCACCGGCCAGTTCTTCCGCCAGTTCGCCCTCACGATCGCGTCTTCCACCATCATCTCGACGTTCAATTCGCTGACCTTGAGCCCAGCGCTGGCGGCGATGCTCTTGAAGCCGCGCCGCCCCGGGCACTATGAAGGTCTGCCCTGGCCGGTGTTCCTCTTCCTGGGATGCTGGTTCGGTTACACGCAGCTCGGCCTCACCTCATGGCAAGCTCACACAGCACGCATGTCGTCGCCGGTCTGTCCGTCGCCTCGCTCGTCGTGGACTTGAGCCAAGCCCTCGGCATCCCGCCCGACCGGGCGGCCGGCCTGGCCGGCGGTCTCTTGGGCGGAGTGGCCGCGCTCGTTCTGTGCCGGCCGCTCAACCGGGCCTCGGCGTATTCTTCAACTTGTTCAATCGCGCATTCCAGGCCACGGCCAGCGGCTATGCACGGTTCGTGGGGGTCATGCTGCGAGCCTTCGTTCGGGTATTGCTGGTCTATGGCGGGGTGCTGGGGCTGACGTACTGGGGCTTCCTGCACCCGCCGCGCGGGCTTCATCCCCTCGCAGGACATGGGATACCTGCTGGTCAATCTCCAGCTTCCCGACTCGGCCGTCGCTGGAACGAACCCAGAACGTGATCGACCAGATGGAAGAGATCGCCCACAGCGACCCAGGGGATCGACGCGGCCGTGGGAATGGCCGGCCAGTCGATCTTGCATGAACGCATACGGCTCCAATTTCGGCACGATGTTCATCACGCTCAGGCCATTTCGACCAGCGGACGACGCCGGACCTCTATTACGAAGCGATCGCCAACAAGTTGCGCAGCAGATCCCCCGCGAGGTCACCGATGCCGAGATCGCCGTCTTCGGCCCGCCGCCGGTGCGCGGCGTGGGGCGGGCCGGCGGATACATGATCATGATCGAAGACCGCGGCGACCTGGGGCCGCAAGGCGCTCCAGGAATACACCGAAGTCGATCGTCGAGCCGGCGAATCAGCAGCCCGAGCTGACTCCGAGCTCCGGAATGCGGGCAACACGACGGTGTTCCGGGCCAACGTCCCCCAGGTCTTATCTCGACGTCGACCGCACCGCCTGCATGCTCAAGGGAGTCGACCTTCAAGATGCATTCGTCGACGCTGCAGGTCTATCTCGGCTCGCTGTACGTCAACGACTTCAATCTCTTCGGCCGAACCTGGCAGGTGATCGCCCAGTCCGAAGCGAGGTACCGCGACCGGAAAGACGACATCAACCGGCTGCGGGTGCGGAACAACCAGCGGAACGATGGTGCCCTTGGGCGCGGTGGCCCAGGTGACGGAGATCGACGGACCGCTGGTCCTCACCCGCTACAACATGTCCCCGTCGGCGTCGATCAACGGCAACGCGGCGCCGGGGGTGAGCTCGGGCAGGGCGATCGAGGTCATGGAGCAAATCGCCACGGACGAGCTGCCCAAGTCGATGTCGTTCGAATGGACCGAGCTGGCGTACCTCGAGCTCGAGGCGGGCAACACCGCGATGCTCGTCTTCGCCTTCTCGATCATGATGGTGTTCCTGGTCCTGGCCGCCCAGTTCGAAAGCTGGTCGATGCCGCTGGCCGTGATCCTGTCGGTGCCGCTGTGCGTCTCGTGCCTTGATCGGCCTCAATATGGGAAGATCATCGGGCTGCCCCCGGTGCACCCTGCTTCAGCGACAGGTCCCAGCGATGGAGATCAACATCTTCACTCAGATCGGGCTGGTCGTGCTGGTTGGCCTGGCCAGCAAGAACGCGATCCTGATCGTCGAATTCGCCAAGGTGATCCACCGCTCGGGCAAGCCGATCCGGGAAGCGACGCTCGAATCATGCCGCTTGCGGTTGCGGCCGATCATCATGACCTCGATGGCGTTCATCCTCGGCGTGCTGCCGCTCTTGAACGCCCACGGCGCGGCGCCGAGATGCGAAAGTCGCTGGGGCTGGCCGTCTTCTCGCGGCATGGTGGGCGTGACGCATCTTCGGCTGCTGGTCACGCCGGTCTTCTTCTACCTGATCGACAGCTCTGAGCGAGTCGTCGTGGTTCCGCTTCGCCGCGCGTGCGGCGGATCGGCGAGGATCGTCGCTGGGTATTGTGACGCTCTCGTTACCTCTGGCGGCCTTCACGCTGGCAACTGCAGCCGTCGCCGCAAAGGGCACGCCTGCTCGCGGCGGACAGGCGACGTGAAATACTCGCCGGTCATCAGAAACGGAAGTGAGGAACTTCGTGTTTTCCCGTTTCTTCATCGACCGGCCGATCTTCGCCTCCGTGCTCTCGATCATCATCACGCTGGCCGGCGGGATCACGCTCATCAACCTTCCCGTGGCCCAGTATCCGGAAATCACGCCGCCGACGGTCGAGGTCTCAGCCTACTATCCCGGGGCCAACGCCCAGGTCGTCGCCGATACGGTCGCCGCCCCGATCGAGCAGCAGGTCAACGGCGTCGAGAACATGATGTACATGTCGTCGCAGTGCACCAACGACGGCACGTACACCCTCACGGTGACCTTCAAGCCCGGCGTCGATCTGAACATGGCCCAGGTGCTGGTGCAGAACCGCGAGTCGCTGGCCGAGCCCATCCTGCCCGAGCTGGTCAAGCGGCGCGGCGTGGCGGTGAAGAAGAAGTCGCCCAGCATCCTGATGATCATCAACGTCTTCTCGCCTAATAACAGCCGCGATGATCTTTACCTGAGCAATTACGCGACGATTCAGCTTCGCGACGTGCTCGGCACGGCTGGACGGCGTGGGCGACATCACCTATATCGGCCAGCGCAATTACAGCATGCGGGTCTGGCTCGATCCGCAGAAGATGTCGTTCCGCAACCTGACTTCCTCCGACATCGTCACCGCGATCGCCGAGCAAAACGTCCAGGTGGCCGCCGGTCAGCTCGGCCAGCCGCCGGTCCCCACGGGCCAGGCGTTCCAGTTCACCATCACGGCACTGGGCCGGCTGACCGAAGGTCAAGGAATTCGAGGACATGATCTTGAAGACGGACGACCAGGGCGGGGTCGTCCGGATGCGCGACGTCGCCACGGTGGAGCTCGGTGCCCAGGGCTACGACCAGGCCTGCACGCTCGACGGCCGCCCCACCGTCGCCCTCTCGGTCTACCAGCGGCCGGGCTCCAATGCCCTGGAGACCGCCGAGCCGCGTCGCGACAAGATGAAGGAGCTCAAGGAGCGGTTTCCCGAAGGGGTCGAGTACTCCATCGTCTACGACACGACTCCGTTCATCGTCGAGTCGGTGAACGAGGTGTTCAAAACGCTGCGCGACGCGGTGATTCTGGTCGCGTTCGTCGTGCTCTTGTTCCTGCAGAACTGGCGATCAGCCCTCATCCCGCTGGTCGCCGTGCCGGTCGCGATCGTCGGCACCTTCGCCGTGATGGCCGCCCTGGGCTTCTCCTTGAATAACCTGACGCTCTTCGGGCTGGTGCTCGCCATCGGAATCGTGGTCGACGACGCCATCGTCGTCGTCGAAGCCGTCGAGCACCATATCGAGCTCGGACTGGCGCCGCGCGACGCGACCATCATGGCGATGAACCAGGTTTCGGCGCCCGTGATTGCGGTCGGCCTCGTGCTCACCGCCGTGTTTGTCCCTTGCGCATTCATCACGGGAATCTCCGGCCAGTTCTACCGTCAATTCGCACTCACGATCGCAACCTCGACGGTCATTTCCGCGTTCAATTCGCTCACGCTCAGCCCGGCGCTCTCGGCGCTCCTGCTGCGGCCCCGGCAAAAAGGGGTGTTTCAGGCTCTTCCCTGGCCGGCGTTCGTCGCCGCCGGTGCCTGGGGAGGATACGCATTTCTGGGCCCGAAGCTGCTCGAGCTCGCCCGTTCCGCCGGGCTGGAAGAACGCCTGCCCGTCCTTGGCCGGGAATGGTACGCCCCGATCGCTGGACTCGCCCTGGGCGCCCTGGCGGGCTACATCATCAGCGGTGTCTTGAACCGGATCTTCGGATGGACGTTCTTCCTCTTCAATAAAGGCTTTGACGCCGCCACTGTGGTGTACACCCGCATGGTCGTCGGCGCTGTTGCGGGTCAGTATCCTCGTGCTCTTGCTCTACGGCGGCCTGCTCGGGCTCACGTACTGGGGCTTCACGCGCACGCCCACGGGGTTCATTCCATCCCAGGACAAGGGGTATCTTCTGGTCAACGTGCAATTGCCCGATTCGTCCTCGCTCGATCGGACCGAGCAAGTGATGAAGCAGGTCGAATCGATCGCCAGCAAGCTGCCGGGCGTCGCGCACACGATGGCGATCGCCGGGCAGTCGATCCTGATGAACGCCAATGCCCCCAACTTCGGCGCCATGTATGTCATGCTCGACGAATTCCACCACCGCGCCGAGCACGGGCTCACGGGCCCGGTGATCGCCGCCCGGCTGCAAACCGCGCTCGAGAATGAGATCCAGGCCGGGCTGGTCAACGTCTTCGATGCACCACCGGTGGATGGCCTCGGCACCGCGGGCGGGTTCAAGCTCGTGATTCAGGACCGCGGAGACCTGGGCTCCAGTGAGATCGACCAGGTCGCCAACCGCATCGTCGCCACCTCCCAGGCGCCACCACACTCCGGGCTCCTGCAAGGGCTTTTCACGAGCTTTCGGGCCAATACGCCGTGGCTGTTCCTCGACATCGACCGTGACCGAGCCAAGATGGCGGGAGTGTCGATCTCAGAGCTCTTCAACACGCTGCAAGTTTACCTGGGTTCGCTCTACGTCAACGATTTCAATCGTTTCGGGCGCACCTGGCAGGTCAACGTGCAGGGAGCCCCCGATTTCCGCGAACAGATCGACGACCTGACCGGGCTGCGGGTGCGAAACCAGCGCGGCGGGATGGTCCCTCTGGGAAGCCTCGCTCAGATCCGCGATGTGAGCGGGCCGGTGATGATCATCCGGTATAACCTCTATCCCTCGGCCACCATCAATCTGAACGGCGCACCCGGCATCAGCTCGGGGCAGGCGATCGACGCGATGGAACGGCTGGTCGAGCCGGAGCTGCCCCAGGCAATGCGCTACCAGTGGACCGAGCTGGCGCTCTTGCAGCTCGAGACCGGATCGACCGCGATGTTTGCCTTCGTTCTCGCCGTCGTGCTCGTCTTCCTGGTGCTGGCGGCGCAATACGAGAGCTGGTCGCTCCCCCTGGCCGTCATCCTGGTCGTTCCCATGTGCCTGTTGTGCTCGACCGTCGGCGTCAATATCGCCCGGATGGATATCAACATATTCACGCAGGTCGGTTTCATCGTGCTCGTCGGTCTGGCCTGCAAGAACGCGATCCTGATCGTCGAATTCGCCAAGAAGCAGCGCGAATCCGGCTCGACGCGCGAGCAGGCAACCCTCGAAGCCTGTCAGCTCCGGCTGCGTCCCATCATGATGACCTCGCTGGCGTTCATCCTGGGCGTGGTCCCGCTCGTCGTCTCCGTCGGTGCCGGCGCCGAAATGCGGCGAACCCTGGGTACTGCCGTCTTCAGCGGCATGCTCGGCGTCACAATGTTCGGTATCTTCTTGACGCCCGTTTTCTACTTCGTGATCCAGTGGGTGAGCGACAGACGAGCCGCCCGGCAGCCCGGCCACCGACGACTCCGATGGCGAGCACGGCGGCCTCGACTCGTTATCGGAAGCCGACAGCCAGCCGAACGGCGAAGCGATCAAGACCTCCGGAAACGGCCACGTACCGTCTCCCGCACATGTCGCGCACTGAGAGCGGCATTTTCTCTGACCGCGGAACAGCTCATGGCGGAGAAAGCCCGCCCACGCCGTTGCATGTGGTCCTGGTCGAGCCCGAGATCGCGTCCAACACCGGCTCGATCGGCCGCACCTGTGTCGCGATCGGCGCCACGCTCTGGCTGGTGCGGCCGCTGGGATTTCGTCTCGACGACCGCCACCTCCGCCGCGCGGGCATGGACTACTGGGAACACCTGAGCTTGAGTGTCGTCGACAGCTTGCACGAGGTCGCCAGCGCCCTGGGCCGCGACCGGATCTGGTCGTTCAGCACCAAAGCCGCGCAGGATTACACGACCGCAAGCTTTCAACTCGGAGACGCATTGATCTTTGGCCCCGAAAGCCGCGGCCTCCCCGCGCACTGGCTATGCGACCGCCCCGAGCGAGCCCTCCGGATCCCGATCCGCCCCGAGGCCCGCAGCCTGAATCTGGCGAATGCAGTGGCCGTCGCCGCATTCGAAGCGATTCGGCAGATCGAACTGAAGGCGGTCACCCACTCCGAACACCGCGTCCCTCGCGGGCCCGCCTCAGCTTGAACGAAGAACCACGTCGCGAGCCGGCGGGCGAGAGCTCGCTCACAGCGACGACCACGCTAACAGCTATTCGAGCGCGACCAGCGACGATCGATCCAGTGCGTTGAACTCCGGGACAGAAATGAGTCCGACGCTTCGACGAGCACCGTTATTCATGGCGGAAGACCAACCGAAGTAGCGACTTTCGGCGAAAATGCCCGGGCCGGGCAATATCCCCGATGTTGTCACCGGATCGTTCAGACGTCAACGGCGCCGCCGCGGCGCCAACCCTGAGCGATCAGATCGTCGCCAGAGCGACGCAGCCCGGCTTCGATCCGCTTTCGATTCGCTGCACATCCTGGGTCTTGAAGTACTCGAGCGGAAAGTCCATAATAGTCGTTCCTTGCGGTCCATGGGGGCCGCATTTTTGGTTTGAGGGGGACACGCGATCGATGTCTGACGCAGTCAAGATTCGGGTTGAGCGGCGCGACCCGGCGAAAAACAAGGGAACGGGCAGCCGCGTGGCGCCCGGCTCCGCGGCCGCGGGCTGATCCCTGCGGTGATTTACGGGCACAAGGAAGCCGTGGTGCCGATCACCGTCACCCGGGACGACGTGTTGCGGCTGGTGAAAGCACCAGGGCGCCTCGCCGACCTGGATGTGGGCGGGACCGCCGAGACGGTTTTGATTCGCGACGTTCAGTGGGACCATCTCGGCAAAGAGGTCATTCACCTCGACTTTGCTCGCGTCAGCGCCGAGGAAGTGATCGAAACCGAGGTTGCGCTCGAGCTGCGCGGCGTGGCCGCGGGCATCGCGGCCGGTGGCATCGTCGAGCACCTGGTGCACACGCTTCGAATCAACTGCCCCGCGGGCTCGATTCCCGATTCGATCAAGATGGATATCAGCCATCTGCAGGTCGATGAGGGGCTGCACGTGCGCGACCTGACGCTGCCGCCGAACGTCGCCGTCAAGGCTGACCCGGACCTGCTCCTGGTTCACGTGGTCTTGCGTGCCGTTGTGGAAGAAGAGAAGGCCGAGCCCGAGGCGGCGGAAGCGGCAACGCAGCCCGAGGTCATCAAGCCGGAGCGCAAGGAGAAGGAAAAGGAAGTTTGATCGGAATCATGTTTCTGATCGCTCCGCACCCTTCGCCGGCCCGGTGAACCCGGCGGCGAGACCGGGCGCGGGGCGGCGTGCGGGGAGCCGCCGCGTTGGCGACGTTGAAACTGGTGGTCGGCCTGGGAAACCCAGGCAGCAAGTATCACGGCACACGGCACAATATCGGCTTCGAGCTCGTCGACCGGCTGTCCCAGGGCCCAGCCAAGGCGGAATTCTCTCGTAAGTTCGACGGGCAGCTCGCCGAAACCGAGATCGATTTCCGCCGGGTCCTGATCTTGAAGCCCGAGACGTTCATGAACTTGAGCGGCCGATCCGTCGGCCAGGCAGTGCGGTTCTTCAAGCTGCCGCTGGCCGACCTCCTGGTCGTGTGCGACGATCTGAGCCTGCCCCTCGGTAAGCTGCGGCTCCGGACGGGTGGCTCCGACGGTGGTCAAAAGGGACTGCGAGATATCGCCGCCCACGTCGGAACCGACCAGTTCCCACGCCTGAGGATCGGAATCGGCGACGACCAGAACCTCGACGCCGCCGACTATGTCTTGAGCCGGTTTCGCAACAGCGAGCGAGCCACCATCGACGACTCGCTCATCCTGGCGACTCAGGCCGTCGCCGTGTGGGTGACACAAGGGATCGACGCCGCCATGAATCGATTCAACGGCCCAGCCGCAGGCGTCTAGTCCCGACCGGGCCCACGGCCGGGCGCGTGCAAAGACCAAACAAACACGTTGTCGTCTGGCTCGAGAATCCTTAGCCTGGATAGCCTTGGAGAATTCCTGGAGGGCACGCGGTCTCACGAACACACGATCACGCATCAGCCAGGATCAATCCGTCTGCCCCCAGGGCGCGCCACGACTGACGGGCACCGTCGCTCCAGATTCACCACAAGCCACGCTCTTGGCGAGCACTGCGCACTTTTTTCTGATGGAGGTACCTGCTCTTGCCGGTGAACACGTACGAAGGGATGTTTCTCCTCGACAGCGCGAAGGCGGCCACCGCATGGGAGGACACGGTCAAGCATGTCCACGACATCTTGACGAAACACCATTCCGAGATCGTCGCCAGCCGCCAGTGGGATGAACGCCGCCTCGCCTATCCAGTCGGCGGACACAAGAAGGGGACCTATCTGCTCACCTATTTCAAGACCGAGGGTGAGAACCTCACGGAAATCGTCGCCGACTGCCATCTGAGCGACGTCGTCCTGCGCGAGCTCGTGCTCAAGGTCCACCCGAAGCTGGCGGAGCACCTTGTCAACCAGGCCATGACCTCGAATCCCAACGTCGACGCGGAGGACGGCATCGGCGAAGACGAGCTGGACGAGCGTCCCAGACGGCGGCGACGCGACGACTGATTCGATCGCGAGTTCTCCGCTCTTGTCGCTATACCAGAAATTTGATAACTTGCGTCCTGGGGAACAACCGTCTACTATCCAGTGGATTTGCATTCAGCGGGCGCGGGGACTTGATCGTGCCCGAGCCTCGCGGGCCAGGGCGCTTTGGCGCGGCTCGCGGCAAGGCGCTGGGCGGTCGTTGCGAGGAGGGCTCAGGCGATGGCTGACTTGAACAGGGTATTCTTGATGGGTCGTCTCACGTTCGACCCTGAATTGCGGCGCACGCCCACCGGAACGGCGGTGACCGAGCTTCGCATGGCCACCACGCGATCGTGGTCCGGCCGTGATGGAGAGCGTCGTGAAGAGACCCTTTTCGTCGACGTGACCGTGTGGGATCGGCAGGCCGAAACTTGCTGCCAGTATTTGCGAAAAGGCAGCTCGATTCACGTGGAAGGCTCGCTCAGAGTCGACACCTGGGAAGACAAGAATACGGGCGAAAAACGCTCGAAAATTCGGATTCACGCGGACCGCGTGCAGTTTCTCGAGAGTCGCCGCGGCGATTCCGGTGCCGCGGCCGCCGGCCCCGATGATGATTTTGCGGCGCCTTCGCCCCCCGCTCGCGAATCTGCCGGCGGCCGCGCCGCGGCCGCGCCCGCGCGAGCGCCGGGAACGTCGAGTGCGCGGACCGGCAAACGGACCTGGCCCATCGGCGCACCCGGCCGCGAGCGTTCCCGATCATCACGGCCCGGAAGCCGAGGAAGATGACATTCCGTTCTGACGACCGGATCAACCGCTTTTCCAATCAATCAACGAAAACTGGGATTCTCATGGCCAAGACGACCGAGACCAAGGCCCCCAAAGCCAAATCGAAATCCGCGTCGCGCAAGAGCGGCGGCCAACCGAAACCGGGCGACGCCAGCAAGCTGCACGGCGCCACTGCGGAACGCCCGCGGCAGCCCGGTGTCGAGAGGCGAAAAAATCATCCAAGTCGCGCCAAGCATGGTTACGTCCACCTCATCCTGACGCAGCCGGTCTCCAAGCTCGGCGAGCCCGGCGATCTCGTGAAGGTCCGCCCGGGATTCGCACGCAACTTTCTGGTTCCGCAGGGATTCGCCACCTTTGCCACCCAGAACAACCTGCGGATGGTCGAAAAGCATCGCGAGCGATTAAAAGCGCTCGAGGAAGCTCGTCGCGCCGACCTGCTGAACCTGGCCGCCCAGATCGCCCAGCGCTCGATGACGATCGAGGCCAATGCCAACGCGGAAGGTCATCTCTACGGCTCGGTCACCGCCGATCAGATCGCCGAAGTGCTCCGGCGCGAAGGTTTTCCCATCCAGGGCGAAAACGTCCGGATCGAGGGACCGCTCAAGGAGCTCGGCCTGTACTCGATCAAGGTGCACCTGGCCGCGGATATCGACGGCGAGGTGAAGCTCTGGGTTGTCCCCACGCATACCGATGAACCCCCCGGTTGAACAAGAGCACGACGCCTTTCACGGCTGTCGCGGGGTTCCGGTACAATGGCGGTCGTGAGTAGGGCGGTACGGCCCCGATGCTGGTACCGATCCGACTGCACTGGAGCGGGCGGCCGCTGCGAGCGGCGCTCCGTGATCGGTCGAGCGCACAACGTCATCACTCGCTACGGAGCTGGGTAATCCATGTCGGGGGATCTTTCCTCTGGAGGAGCGGGCAAGTCGAGGGGGCCCGGCCGTGGGCAGGGATCCGGCGGCGGCTCCGCGGCCGACCGGCTTCCGCCGCAGAATCTCGAAGCGGAACGTAGCGTGCTCGGCAGCGTCCTCCTCGACAACGACGTGCTGCATGAAGTCGTCACCTTTCTCCGCGTGCCCGACTTCTACCGCGATGCGCACCAGGTGATCTATGCCGCGATCCGCGACCTGTACGATTTGGGCAAGGGGATCGACGCCGTTACCCTGGCCGACGAGCTGAAGCGCCGCGACCAGTTCGACCAGGTCGGCGGGGATGACATGCTCACCGAAATCATCGAGAGCGTTCCCCACGCGGCCAATGGCAAGTACTACGCGGAAATCGTCAAGGAGAAAGCGACCAACCGCATCCTGATCGAAAGCGCAGACCGAGATCATCCGCGACGGCTACTCCAATCAGTTCACCGCCGATGAGCTGCTAGAAACGGCCGAGCGCAAGATCTTCAACATCGCCCAGGACCAGGTGCGGGAGGAAGGTCTCGGGATCAAGCTCGTGCTGGAACAGGCGATGGACCGGATCGGCGGCCGCGCCACCAATCGCCACCCGATCACCGGCGTCGCCTCGGGCCTGGTGGACCTCGACGATATCACGGCGGGCTTCCAACCCGGGCAGCTCATCGTCCTCGCGGCACGGCCCAGCATGGGCAAGACCGCCATGGCGCTGAACATCTGCGATCACGTGGCGGTCGCGCTCGGTCAGAGCGTCCTCTTTGTCAGCCTGGAAATGGGCAGCATCGAGATCGCCGAGCCCTCCTTTGCGCACGGTCAGGCGTCGATGGACACAAACTCAGAACCGGCGTCGGGGTCAACACCGAGGATCTCAAGCTCTTGGGTCAAGCATTCCAGCAGCTCACCGGCGGCGGCCAGGTTTATATCGATGACACGCCGGCAAGAAACATGCTTCAAATCACGGCGACGGCGCGGCGGCTCAAGCTGCACAAGGACATCCACATCGTGCTGGTCGACTACATCCAGATGGTCAGCTCCGAAGACACGCGCGACAGCCGGCAGGAACAGATTGCCAAGATCAGCCGGCGGCTCAAGACCCTGGCAAGGGAATTGAAAGTCCCGGTGATCGCGCTCTCGCAGTTGAACCGCGCCGTCGAACACCGGGAAGACCGCAGACCCAGAATGGCCGACTTGCGGGAATCCGGGGCGATCGAGCAGGACGCCGACATGGTACTGCTGCTTCATCGTCCCGAATACTACGATCCCAACGACCAGCCGGGTATCGCCGAGCTCATCGTCGCCAAGAATCGCAATGGGCCAATCGGCACCGTCAATCTCACGTTCCTCAAGAAGCTGACTCGCTTCGACAATCTCGCCGCCGTTGCCGAGCCGTTCGACGAGGGAAGGCCGTTCTGACGCTCGAGTCGATCTAAGAGCGTGCAGCCTGGGCTTCCCGCAGCATGGCAATCGCCTCCTGCCGTGTCCCTTCAGCGGCCGAATCGCCTCGCAGCATCGCTGCAAGCTCATCCACTCGCTCGGCGTCGCTCAACCGAGCGATCGTGGTGCGCGAGCGTCCTCGTTCGATCCGCTTCCGGACGACCCACTGCCGATCCGCGTAGCTCGCGATCTGCGGAAGGTGCGTCACGCAAATGACCTGATGGTGGCGGGCCAGCTCGGCAAGCGCCTTGCCGAGCGCTGGTCCGAGCCGGCCTCCAACGCCGGTGTCGACCTCATCGAAGATCAGGGTCGGCACGCGATCGACAGCCGCGAGGACCGTCTTGACCGCAAGGGTGAGCCGTGAAAGCTCCCCAAGGGAGGCGATCTTGCGCAGGGGACGAGGTTCCTCGCCGGGATTGGCCGAAAACAGCATCTCGACCGAGTCGACGCCCGACCCCGAAGAACGGAGCGACGTCGGAGTGTCGCCCAGCTCGCGCGTCTCCACAGCGACGTGCAGCCGCGCGCCCCGAGCCCCAGCGCCTTCAAGCGCGCCTGGATCAGCCGGCCAAAGTCCCTGGCGAGTTTTTCGCGCGCGCTGGTCAGCTCACCGGCAGCAGCTTTGAGATTTCGCCACGCCGTCCGCCGGGGCGCGTCGATTCGATGCAGCTCTGCTTCGTCTTGCTCAAACGACTCGAGTTTGGTCTCCGTCGCCGTGCGTCGAGCCACCAGTTCATCGTGCGTGCAATGGAATCGGGTCGCCAGGCGGCGGTACACCGCCATCCTCGCTTCGAGTTCTTCCAGCCGCGCGGGGTTGTCATCCCAGCCACGCTCCAGGTTGCGCAGGTTGAACGCCACCTCGCGGGTCTCGTCGGCGAGTCGTTCCAGCGTGGAGACCGACTCGGCAAGCTCCGGCGCGGCCGCGGCGACCGTCTCAAGAGCGCCGCGCAACCCTCGTCAAGAGGTCCTGCACCGAATGGTCTGCTTCGTAGAGCGCGGCGTAGCCGGCCGCGGCCGCCTTGCGAATCTGCTCGGCACTGCGCAGACGGTTGGCCTCGCGAGCCAGCTCGTCGTACTCGCCGGCCTCGGGCGCGGCCGCGGCCAGCTCATCGCGCTCAAACTCGAGCAAGGCCCGTTCGCGCTGCCGCTCGAGCGCCGAGTCGAGCAACGTCTGTCGCTTGCGCTCGATCAATTCGTGGGCTGCGCCTGCCTCGCGATAGGCGCGCAGCTTTTCGTCGAGCCCTCCGTACTCGTCCAGAAGTGCTCGCTGCCTTTCCGGGTCGAGCAAGGCCCGCCCCTCGACCTGACCGTGAATATCGACCAGGTGCTCACCCAGTTTCTGCAGAGTCAAGACCGTCACCGGCAGCCCGTTCGCCTGTGCGCCGCCTCGTCCTTGCAAGGCAACCCGCCGCGTGATGATCAGTCGATTCTCCTCGAGCGGCCCCCCGAGTATCGCCTCGATCTCGGCCCGCACGCCTGGATCATCCACGTCGAAAACGGCGGCCGCGCGGGCCTCGCTCTTACCCGAGCGAATCAGGTCGGCCGACGCCTTTCCACCCAGAACCAGATCAAGCGCGGTCAGGAGCAAGCTCTTCCCCGCCCCTGTTTCACCCGTCCAGGCACTGAATTGTTCGTCGAGCTCGAGGTGCAGATCCTCGATGAGCACAGATTCTGGACCGAGAGTTCCCGTAGCACGAATGCCTCGATCCGCATTTGGTAGCGGAGACAGCGTCGTCAAGCGCGGTAGTCGATCGCGATAGTTTACCAGCCGCGCCCGTCAACCGGGATCGCCGCGACGCGGGCCAAAGAGAGATGCGCTTTTGCAGCGGAAGGGCCACGGACTGCTCAGGGAGCCCAGGTCGAATCCTGTGCGAATCCGCCGCTCCATGCCCGCGACGAGCTCGGACAAGGGCTCCCCCGACTGACCGCCCAGCTCGCCGCACAGCACCGACGTCGCGCGCTCTAGCAGCGATCCGCGGTCAGTCTGCTTCAGAATCGCCGGGAGATCGATGCGCTGGAGCAGCTTCTTGGTGATCGGGCGCTTGGAATCGCGAAAGCTTGCGGATCGAACAAACGCAATCGTGATCGGATCATTGCAGAGCGCGGCCAGGACAGCCGCCTGGCCGGCCGATGCGCAGGGGAGGAAGTAGCATGTATCGTCGAGCATCATTGGCCGCCCGTTGACAGGCGCGAGTGCCTTGAACGCCGGCTCCTTGTGAAGTCCCGAGATCGCAACCTTGAACGGGGCGAAGCTGTACGGACCGACCCCGAACAGCGAAAACATGGGCTGGCCCCGATAGATCGACGACTTGCGTCGGGTAAACGCCGCGGCGTGCGCCTGAAGGTAGCTCCAGAGGCGAGGGGCGCTTCCCTCCAGTAGCGCCGTGTCTTCGCGCGAGCCGCTCCTGTGTGACCAGCAGGGCACGCTCGGCCGACGCGCCGCGCAGCTGACCTTCAAATCGCTCCCCTTCGTGAGCGGATAGATGGCGCTCGGCTCGACATCGACGATCTCGCCCGCGCCGTTGCACAGGAAGCCGGTGTCCGGATCTCGCTCGAGCTCCATCACCGCGGCCGCGTCGTGTTTGATACCCTGGCGCCAGGTCAGAGGACAGACCCCGTCGGCAAACGCCCAGCGCACGTGGGCGTCACAATCGGCGACCAGCCACCCCGCCGCAAAACCCATGACCGATTCCGGCTGGCTCGCGCTCAGCCCGGAATAAACCGGCAACCGCAGACCGGAGCTCGCCGCACCCAGCGTGACGGAAAACAGACACGCATCGACCGCCGCGCCAAACCAGCGGCCCGCGTCAATACGGCGAATCGAAGCCGCCGCGATCGCAAGCCCCAGGCGCTGTGGCGCACTGGATGACGTTCCGCGCGACGGCGGTCTTGCATAGCAGCACGATCGTCGGCTGCTCGCCCCGGAGCTCGGAAATCAGCTTGAGCCAGACAGCCTCGGCGACGTCGAAATTGGATGCGCCGGTGCGGGCGTCGAGCCCGCGCAGGCCTTTGACATTTCGCCTGGGGGGCCGGTGCGCGCTCGCGAGACTCCCCAGCTCGGCGTTCGTCACCCAGGGCGGATTGCCGATCACAAGCAACGGGCCCTGCTCGCGCCAGGCCAGGTCGCGCCCGAGGTCCAGCCCGAACAGGTCGCCGTGAGTGACCTGCACGCGAACTCCGGCCCGGCCGCTGTCTCGCTGAAGAGCAGCGGGCCGCCGGCAGTGCTCTTCCTGGATCTCGATGGCCTGGATCTCGCGCGGTGGAAATGGCTGCGCGAGCATCCCGTCGATGAACCGGCCCGCGCCGCAGGTGGGCTCGAGCACGCGGGGCCAGCGCTCGCCGATCGGTCCCAGCGCCTCCAGGACCGCGGCCACCAGCTCCGGCGGGGTCTGGAAATCGCCAAGGTCTCGTCGCACGCAATATCCTTACCGCTGCATGTGTCGTGTCGGGGCGAGCTACTTGATCTTCGCCCCCACCACGCAGCTCGGGTCGTCCACCGTCAGCACAACCACCTTCTCGCCGGATGTGGCGGCCAGCAGCATGCCGTTCGATGCTTCGCCGCGCAGCATCGCGGGCTCGAGGTTGTTGACCACCACGATCAGCTTGCCCACGAGCTGCTCGGGCGTGTAATGCTGGCGAATGCCTGCGACGATCTGCTTCTGCTGGTCGCCGACGTCGACCTGCAACAGCAGCAGCCGGTCGGCGTTGGGATGCGGGCGTGCTTCCAGCACCTTGGCGACCCGGAGCTCGAGCTTGGCAAAGTCGTCGTAAGAAATCGGGTCGGCCATCGGATCAAGCTTCCTCGGTGCGGGGCCTGCGAGACGAGTCAAAATTGCGGACAAATCCAGGAGCATCCATGATTCAGGCGGCGGAAGGCTCCTAGACTAACGCACGCGCTGTTTCGTTGCCAGGCGGGCCAGCCCCGCGGCGAGGCCGCGGATCGACTGCGTACGCGATCACGAACGGAGTGCCCGGCTGCTTGAGCACCGTCGGGACATTCCGTTCGAACACAAAGTGGCCGAGAAACATGATCGCGTAGGCCAGCCAGAAATAGCCCGAGCGACCAGAGCGGGCGGAACGGGAGCAGGATGACCGAAACGGCAGCCAATCGGCCAGCCGACGCCGACGTGCAGAAAATGGTTGACCGGATTGCGGTGATCGTGGCGATACCGGGCAGACGAAACCGATTCCGGAGGTGCGCCGACTGCGCAGGGATCGGACGTCGGAGGACGATCAGTCAGACGTCGACTCGCTCATTGCGGGATTCCTTTCCGCTAGACACTCAGCGTGCTGGGGCGGCGGCTGCGGGTGGGCGGATTCTTGACTGCGATCCCCTTGTGGACCTTGGGGTCGGTGTACACGTCCGAGCTCGTTGTGTTTGATCTTGCGCCAGTACTTCTTGAACTCGAAGTCCCGTGAATTATCCTCGTCGTGACAGCTGATAGCAGAGCCGATTCTTGTCGGCCTGGTCGATCGTCACGCTCATCAGCTCGCGAAAGTCCGCGTTGTCGGGCTCGGCCGCATGCTTGGAGCCAGGCCCGTGGCAATTCTCGCACTGGTTGCCGGCCAGGTGCGGCGTCTCGGCTGGCGACTGCCAGCCCGAGTTGTATTCGAAACCGGTCGTGTGGCAAGTGACGCATTCGGCGTCGAATGCGGAATTGGGCTTGGGATCGTGCAGCAGCGATGTGAAGGCGTCGCGCATGCTTGGTCTTGGACCAGAACTCGAACGTTTTGGGGTGGCATTACTTGCACGTCGCGGCTCCCGACGAAGGTCGCCCCGGCGCCCCGTTGACATAGTCGCGGCGCACGAAGTTCTCGACGACCCCGGCCGTCTTCAGCGTGTTGCGATAGTCGTCCTCGATCAGGTTCTTCATCGGCGCGGCGGGACCGTCGAAGCGCTTGTTCAGCGTGACTAGCTGGTACCGCACTCGCGTCTTTTTCGTTCGGATAAAAGCCGAAAGGCACCGACGTATTTCCCCTTCTTGCCGACGGAGATCGAGCATGGTCTTGCCGCCGTTGAGCAGTTCGGGCTCGTGGCTTAGCGGATCGTCGGACTCCGAGGTGGACACCACGATGTCGAAGCCCTGGATTGGCTCCGCCAGCCGCTTGGCCAGCGCGGGTGGCCCTTGAACCATCAAGACCTGGTAATCGCTCTTGGCATCGAGCTCGGCGAGCACCGCCGGCAAGACTTCATCGGGTCGCTTGACCACCGGCAGGAATACATCCTTCTCGGGATCGACCAGCTTCTGTAGCATCTCGGGGTCGATCACCGCGGTGACACCCAGCTTCACCGGGCCCGCTGTCACGATGACACTGGTCGTGAAGATCTTCTCGAAACCGGCGTCCGGCTGGACGTTGGCGACGACGATCTTGGTCGCTTCCCCCAGGTTGTTGTCGAACAGCCCCAGCGCTTCTCCCACGCCGACTTGAGATCTTCGGCTCGAGAGGGCCACGGCGTTGTATTTCAAGAGCTTGAGCGCCTTGACCGCGTAGTCGAACTTGTACTTCGCCTGCTCGAAGCCTCCCTCGGCCGCCGCCGGATTCTTGATCAAGGTTCCCAGCTCGATCAGCGCCGTCGGCCAGTTTTGATCGTGCAGACGCTCGACAAAGTCGTAGCGGCGGATCAGGCCGCCGATCTGCTCGGCCGAGCAGCCGCACGGCTCCATGTATCCGTCTTGCTCGCCCGAGACGATCAAGACCGCGGCCGGATTGCCGAGGTTGGCGAGCAACTTCTGGGATTTGCCAAGGGCGCCGTGATCGGCGTGCGCGGTGTTGCCCGACGCCGGGCCAGGCGCGGCCTCTGGTTTCGGTGCACCAGTGATTTTCGCGGCCGGCGGCGGCTGGCTTGTGTTGCAGCCCACATAAAAGAGCGCTGCCAGCAAGAGGACGACGCTGGCCCAGGGGCGGAAGTCGATTCGAGTCATCGGATTGCTTCCCTTTCCGATCGTCGGCGCGAGAAATCGGCTTGCCGCCAGGAACCGTGGTGCTTCGCCCGCGCGATAGCTCCGACCGCCCGGAATCCGTCCGCCCTCGAATGGCCTCGCGGCGCGGGAGCGATGCGCATTGCAGAGTTATAACCTGATACGAGACCGTCGATAAGACCAATCCGATGTGTCCGCCCGATCGGCCGCAAGGCGCCCGGTGTGTGCACTTTCCGGCCGGGATGTGGCCACGGGTCTTCCTGACGCCCTCCCGTGTGCCACTGCCAGCGCCGATGCGATCAAGGCGCCGCGCACGTCCGTCGCCGTCGGTCCGTCGCCGTCAGTCCGCTCCGCTCAGCCGGCGCCCGCATTCGAGATCAGGATCGTGACCGGGATCTTCACTTCGCTGGCCTTCGGCTTGTCGGTCTTCAGGATGATCTCGTCCTCGACCAATCCGGCCGCGGTCCCGGGGGGAACGGTCACCGTCAGCAGGTATCCCCCCTTCCGTTCCTTATAGTTGATCTTGACCTTGTCCGGCTGGTGCTCGACCTTGAATTCCTTGGGCATTTCGCCGCGGACGAGCACGTTCAGGTTCTGGGTCGCGCCTTCTTCTGCTCGAGACATCGGTCATCCGCAGTCGCTCGGGCACAACGCTGATCGGTCCCGTGGTGCTTCCGACCATCGAAACTTTGATTTCGGTCTGACGCGGATGATCGGTCTCGATCACCAGTTCTTCCCGGAACCGCCCCAGCGACATGCCCGGCTTGATCTCGATGTCGACCAGGTAGCCTCCGGATGTGAGATGAAACTGCTTTCGTTCGGCCTCAACCATGGGACGGGGCGTGGCGACCATGAATTCCGGACGCGACGTGGTGGCCTTGCTCACGACCGTGCCAGGCCGATCCATGGAATAAACCGCGATCGATGTCTTGGTCGGCTCTTCGTTGGAGATCCCGTTCAAGGTGAGCATCTCCGGAGGATAGACCAGCACCGGCGGAAAGACCTTGCCCTTGACGTGCAGCGTGAATGAGCGGCGAGCCGGATCATTCGTCCCGATCGTTGCTGATTTGGCGTACTCGTTCTGGTTGTTTCTGGTTTCCCACTCAAGATTGATCTTTGTTGATTCGTGCGGCTTCAGGTGCAGCTTTTTCTGGGGCTCACCTTTCGATGACCGCAGCGTGGCGATCGTGCACGAGCAGGTTGACGACTCCATCCACAGTTCCAGGTCGGCGTCCCCCGCGTTCTTGACGTCCCACTCGTGCGTCCCTTTGTCCTGCTGGGGCATCGTGCCGAAGTCGTGGACCAGTTTGTCGGAAATCTCGACCATCGGCCGCGGACCGGTGGCCTCATTGGCCGCAAGATCGACCGATGGCCCCGTTTCCGAGATCGGCCCGTATTGTGTCACGAATGCCGCGGCCGCGGTGGCGCGATCACGACAACAACGAGGATGATCCAGCGAAGCATGGCTGCGGATTCTCCCTTAAACACGACCGGAAGATGATCGGATGAATGCGAGACCATGAAGCAGGAAGGGCGATAGCGCTTCACTCGTCGATCTGCGCCCGGCCTGGTGCGAGCAATCCGTCCGTGCCTGGCCCCCGTGCGTTCAGCCGGCCTTCCCGCGTGGACTTGATCCGCGATCAAGTCAGGCCGGAACGCCTTGCCGATAAAGTCACGGGACACCACCTCGACCTCCCTTGATCATAAGGAGAGCCTCGACGCCGCGGCAAGTCATCTCGATTCAAAATGGAGCCGCCAGGCGCTGGCGGACCGCGCAATTCGCGCACTGTATTGAGGCTCGCCACTCGCCGTCGCCCTCCTGGCCGTGATCCAGCCCTGTCGCGTCAGCCCGCCGGCGACTCGAGCGCCCGCTGCCCCGAGAGGTTGATGCCGTTGCCCTGACCTGGATGGTAAAAGACCTGGTCGCGGCTGAGGTCGGCACCAGGGTCAACCCGGCCTCGGCGAACCATGCCGGCGACCTCGTCAGCCGTGTGTCGCGACATGTACTTGGGGGCGTACCAGTCGAGGGTGTCGCACACGCGGACCTCGGGATCCGGATGCATCGACACGCCTATGGTCAGCAGGTGGAGCGCCACGCCCGGCGCGCTGAATCAACCACCGCGGGCTGGTCATCATCCGCCGTTTCAGGCCGCCGATCGGTGCCGAGATCCGGCAGAGGAACTCGAGCCAGGTTACTGGAACGCGGGTCGAGAATGCCCGCTCCAGGTTCATGATGCATTCCACGAGCGGGCCGCTCGCGCGGGTAAACCCAGACGACGATCCTGCCGCCCGGCTTCAAGAGCCGCGCCAGCGCCAGAAACGCCGCACGCGGGCTCGGCGTGTGATCCAGTACGCCGAGTGAGTAGATCACGTCGAAGCTCCGCGTCGCAAACGGCGGTCTCAACAAGTCGCCGCGCAGCAGGTGGACGCCGGGGAGGCCGGCCGTCAGCTCGCGCGCGGCCACGACTGCTTGGCTCAGATCCAGGCCAACAACGAGGTTGGCCGGCGATTCCGCCGCGATCCGCAGGTAGCGTCCCATGCCGCAGCCTGCGTCCAGGACATCCTTGCCGGCTAGATCCGCCGCGGCGAGCCCTGTCCGATTGACAAACGTGACGCGATCTTCCTCGGCGCGAATGATCCGAAAGCGATTCCATTGCAGCCCGTAGGCCGACTTCGTGCGAGTCTGGTCAGTCGTCGACATGGAGGCGTCCGGGAACGTGAATCGGCCCGCGCGTCACGCGCCGCGGCCGCCAGGCGCGGGAAGATTTCGCTTTTCCTCGGCCGCGCTACTGCGCAGGTAGCGGGGCTCGAGAGTCCACGCATTCTCACGCGATCCGCTTTTCCAGGCGTCAAGAGTCAGCTCGATTAAGCGGAAACCGTCGGGATGATTGAGCGCGGCGTCACTCGTGATCAGCTCGGGCGGAACCTCGTCGCGGATGCGCGGTGAATCGAGGCCCGGCCCCAGCACGAGCACGCCAGGCTCTAGCCGGGCGAGCCACGCGGAATGGGGCTCGATCTGGCTCGCACGGGCCACGACCAGCGGCCCGCCCGGTGCGTCACGTCGGAATTCCGCCGAGTAAACGAGGCCGCGCTGGCGCATCAGCCACCACCGACACCCGCGACGCCTGATCTGGCGCGTTGCGCGCGACAGCTTCCAGACTGTCAAACCCCACCAGTAGGGCGCCGGTCACGTACGCCAGCGTCTTCGCCGCCGTGACTCCCACGCGAAGTCCCGTATACGAACCCGGTCCCAGACCGACCCCGATCAGCTCGATATCGCGCAGCGCCAGACCGGCGTCCGCGAGCACGTCGCGCCAGCCGCGGGATCAGGTCGCGGCCATGCCCTCGCGGGGCACCCGCCTCGGCCTTGAATCGCATCCCCGATCGACCCTCGAGGCCGATCGCCGCGCGTACGCTCGAAGAGTCCACTGCCAGCACGTTCATTCCCGGCTTCACAACGACTGAATTCGAAGCAACACCATGACGTCGTGGACTTGACCGTCTCGACAACTTCGCCCTATCCTATATGGGGAGCCTAAATTAGATTAGACTAGAGGCCGTCTCCAGGTCCATCGAGGTTCATTTGCCTTTCAATGTCTGGCTTCGCTTGCGTGGTGCCAGGCCCTTTCGCTCGGAGGTTCCTCCCCGGTGCGCCGCGCATTAATCAGCGATATCCATGGAAACCTCGAAGCCTTGGAGGCGGTGCTCGACGACATCCGGGCGCAAGGGATCACCGAGATTTTTTGTCTCGGCGACATCATCGGCTATGGTCCCAACCCGCGCGAATGCATTGATCGCGTGATGGAGACCTGCAAGATCACTTTGCTCGGTAACCACGACCAGGGGGCCATGTTCGACCCCGACGGGTTCAATATCGGCGCCGAGCGCGCGATTTTCTGGACCCGTGAACAGCTCGAAAGCCCCAGCGATCGCGACAATAATCAGAAGCCGCTGGGAGTTCCTGGGCGAGCTGCCAAGATCCCACCGATATGGCTCGTTTCTCTTTGTGCATGGGTCTCCACGCAATCCACTGAGCGAATACATCTTCCCGGAAGACATCTACAATCACCGCAAGATGGAACGGCTGTTTCAGCTTGTCGGCCGCTATTGTTTTCAAGGGCATACGCACGTTCCCGGCATTTTCACCGAGAATTTCCAGTTCTTCGCTCCCGAGGAAATCGACCTGGAATACACCTTGGGCGAGGGGAAACTGATGGTGAACGTCGGGTCCGTTGGCCAGCCGCGCGACGGCGATTCTCGCGCGTGTTACGTCATTCTCGAAGATGGCATGGCCGCCGATTCGGCCAACGGCGAGGCGGAGCGCCAGTCGCCGCCTCGTTCGCCAAAAATTACGTATCGGCGGTTGCCTTACGATTTTGAGACGACAATCCAAAAAATCTACTCGGTTCCCGAGCTGGAACCGTTCCTGGGGGATCGGCTCCGGCAAGGACGGTAGGCCTGTGTTTTCATCATGGAGAGCGCGGCGGCCGACCAAGCCGATTGTCCACTCCTCGAATGGGCGGGCCCACCGACGTTTTCACCCGCCCTCGTCGTCCTGTTGTTCGAGTGCGACCCCGCGGTCCCGCGGCCGAGCGGTCACACATTCACTGTTGACGCAATGTTTGGGTCCACGCGGCCAGCCCCTTGCTCGGACCTGCGGCGAATGGCCAGCCCCAGCATCTTGCGCCTTGACGCCAGGCTTGCCCCACTATGAGCCACGAGAAACGGCTTGTCCTCTGCTTTATCCTGGTCTTTCTCTGGATGTTCGTGAGTTCCTACATCTCACGGCAGCTAGGCTGGGCCCCGGCTCCCAAGAAGCCGCCCCCCGTCGCGGCGGCCGAACAGGACAAAGACGCCAAGCCCGGCGATGCCAAGCCCAGCGAAGCCGCGGTGCAGAAGGACGGCGCGGTCGTCAAGAATGGACCGCCCGCCAAGGATGCGCTGGCCGCCAAGGAAGAAGCCAACCCGAAGACGGCGGCTCAGAAGGGCACCGATCGCCCCGCGGCCGACGCCGCGGCCGGCGACAAGCCCAGGCCGCCGGCCGAGCGCGCCCACCCGAACTGGTCGCCAGCAAGGAGCTGATCCTCGGCTCGGCGACGGACAAGTCGCCCGGCGGCTACCACATCGAGCTTCAGCTCCAGCAAAAGGGCGCCGGCGTCGATTCGGTATTGTCGTCCCGGTTCGACGCTGAGTTCAAGTACGGGGAATTGCACAAGCGCCGCTCGAGTTCATCCGCAGCGATCCCGACTCCCCCTCGTCGCTGTCGCTCACGCTGACTCGCGGAGACAAGGCCGGCCAGGCAGCCGTTGTCCTGACCGGCGACGATGAGGCCGACGACGCGAAGCTGGCCATCGCCAGGGCCGCGGCGGAAGCCGAGGATATGCTGGATTCCGAGCTCTGGGATGTGGTGCGCGATCCCAAGGACGGCCGAGTCGTCCGTGCCGTCGAGCGTACCGATCCGGTCACGTCGCAGGTTCAAGCCGGTCAAGAGGTCGTGTTCCGGATCAAGGCGCCCGTGGGCGTGATCGTGACCAAGACCTACCGGCTGTTTCCAAACGACGACGGATTCGAGGTCGAGCTCAAGCTTGAAAGCCCTGACGCCGAGCGCTCGCTCGTTTACAACCTGCTCGGCCCGCACGGAATGCCCATCGAGGGGATCTGGTACACCAATACCTTCCGCGACCTGTTCTTTGGACAGCTCACGTCCGGCGGCGAGATCGATATCAAGACGCATTCGGCCTACGACGTCGCCTCCGCCACGGCCAGCCCCATCGACAACACCGCGCTGCCACTCCGGTTCGCCGGCGTCGAGAATCAGTACTTCGCCGACCTGATCGAGCCGTACCCTCCGCCGACAAGCCAGGAAGAGCGCTGGGAGAGCAAGGCGATCGCCGAGGCGTTCGGTGCCCCGCGCAAAGGCGACAGCGAGGCCCTCCAGCGTGCCGACGTGGGCGTGCGGATCAGCTCCAAGCCGCTCAGCGTCGGCCCGAATCAGCCGGTCGTGCATACCTACCGCGTCTTCACCGGACCAAAGACCACCCAGGCGCTCTCACCCTACGGCGCACAGAAGCTGGCCTCCTACCGCAAGCCCTATTCCATCCCGGGTGCTTCCTACATCGCGCGCGTCATCATCACGCCCATCCTCGGCTTCACCTACCAGGTGACAGAGCGTGTCTCCCGCTTCTTCGGCGGAACACGAGGCAATTACGGCATCGCGATCATCCTGCTCACTGTCCTTGTTCGCGCACTCATGTTTCCCCTTGGCCGCAAGGCCGCGCTCTCAGCCCAGAAGATGCAGAGCCTGCAACCCCTGCTGAAAGAGCTGCAAGAAAAATTTAAGGACGACAAGGAGAAACAGACCCGCGAGACGTTCGCGCTCTACAAGCGACACGGGGTCAACCCCGTCGGCGGCTGCCTGCCGGCCTTGATCCAGCTCCCGATCTTCGTCGGCCTCTGGCAGGCCCTCAACACCAGCTTCCCCCTCCGCCACGAAAAATTCCTCTGGATTCGCGACCTGGCCGCGCCCGACATGCTGTTTCATCTGCCGTTCGAATTGTCGCTCGCATGGCTGCCCTGGCCGTTCACAAGTGTCAACCTGGGTAGCTGGATCAACGTTCTGCCTTTTCTGGTCGTGGGACTCATGTTGATTCAGACCAAGTTGTTCTCGCCCCCGGCCACAACCCCAGACATGGAGATGCAGCAAAAGTCGATGAGGATCGTGATGGTCCTCATGGCTTTCATGTTTTACAAGGTCCCATCCGGTCTGGGGATCTACTTCATCACAAGCAGTCTCTGGGCCATCGGTCGAGCGCCTGCTCTTGCCCAAGGTGACCCACGCAAAGGCGACCGACGAGGAAAGCCGATCCGCGACCGAGAGCTCCACCGCCAAGGGCACCGGCGCCGGTGGCGGCCGGGGAAGCGCCAATGGCGACTCCCCCGGCAACGGCGCCAAGGACAAGGCTCCCGGCTGGTTCTCGCAGCTCTGGGATCGCCTGCTCGAGGAAGCACGCAAGGACGGCACTTACCGCAAGGTTGTCGAAGATCGTGGCGACGACAAGAGCCGCGAGAAGGACCGTGACCGCGACCGTGACCGACCTCGTCCCAAGCCACGGCGCCGCTGACGCTCGGCCTCTACTCTCAGGCCCTCGACGGACAGCCGGCGACCGCCAGGCAGGTCGTCGCTTTCGCGAATCGAACAAGGCGCAGCCACCATGACCGTTGCCCTCGACCCCGACGACACGATCGCGGCCATCGCCAGCCCGTCCGGCGCGGCATCTCGCGGCATCGTCCGCTTGTCGGGGCCCGAGGCAATCCGGATCGCGCTCGATGGCTTCGTCGGCGAGCACGAGCAGGCGCCGCCGCGTTTTGCCCTGGCCCGTACCGGCTCGCTGCAGGTCGACGGCCTTCGCCCCCCCCTGCCCGCAATCCTGGCCTTGTGGCCGTGCCCTCGAACCTACACTCGCCAGAACATGGCTGAGATTCATCTGGCGGGTTCGCCTTCGCTGCTCGGCGTCGTCCTGGCTCATTGCCTCACCCGCGGGGCACGGCTTGCGGAGCGCGGCGAGTTTACGCTGCGAGCGTTTCTTTCCGGGCGCATCGATCTCACGAAAGCCGAAGCCGTACTGGGCGTCATCGACGCGCAAAGCCCGGCGAAGCTTGAAGCCGCCCTCGAACAACTGGCCGGCGGGTTGTCCGGGCCCATCCTCCAGGCACGTGAACGGCTGCTCGATTTCCTCGCTCATCTCGAGGCAAATCTGGATTTCACGGACGAGCCCGACGTCGAGCCGCTCACCCGCGCGGCTCAGGCCGACGAGTTACGTCAAGCGGCCGACGAGCTCAGCTCGATCGGCCGTCGCCTCACCGACCGCGACCGCCCCGACGACCATCCCCGCGTCGTGCTGGTTGGACCGCCCAATGTGGGGAAAAGCCGGCTCTTCAACGCCCTGATCGGCCGAGACCGAGCAATAGTTTCGCCCCAGGCCGGGACAACGCGCGACTACCTCTCGGCAACGCTCGATTGCGCGGGCTTGACGGTCGAGCTCGTCGACACCGCGGGGATCGAGGTCCCCAACGGCAGCATCGCAGCCCAGGCCCAGGCCCTCGGCACGATCCAGGCCGGCCGCGCCAGCTTCTGCTCGATTGCCGTTCGGCCGAAACCGACGGCACCGGGCGTCCTGCCCGCGCTGCCGGTGCTGGGCGACTGCAAGTCTGGACCAAAGGCGACCGCGAGCTCCCCGATCGCCAGCCCTCTGACCCCGACGGGCCAATCGTCACCAGCGCACTCACGGGCGCCGGCCTGCCCGCGCTGCGGATGGCAATTGCACAGGCTCTCGGTCAACACGACGGCGAGGGCAACCTGCCGGCCGGTACGGCCGCCCGCTGCAGGGAAAGCATCACGCGTGCCCGCGATGCGCTCGAATCGGCCGCCAATGCGCTCGTTCAGGAAGCAGGCGACGAGCTCGTCTCCTTCGACCTGCGGCAGGCCGTCGACGAGCTGGGAAAAATCGTCGGGGCGGTGGTCACCGACGACATCCTGGACCGGATCTTTCGCCGCTTCTGCATCGGAAAGTGATCATCGTCTCGCTCAAGCGCGTAGCGGCACCACGCGCGACGGTGCCCCGGATCACTCGGCACTTGGAACGCCAGCCGAGTCTGCCGGACCGTTCGGATCGCCAGCTCCGCTCTGCCGGTGCGCATACGGCGGGTGCGACTGGAGTCGCGTGTCCTCGACCGGCCCGCCGCAGGTGAAGTGATACAGGTCCTGGAAGCGGTCGGTTTTGAGCCCGAGCTGGTCATGGAATGCGTCGTCGAAAAAACAGCCGATGCCAGTGCCGCGCACGCCCGCGGCCTCGGCTTCCAGGTACAGGACGTGCCCGAGCACCCCGGCCTCCCAGAACAGTCGCCGGTACCACCACGCGCCGCTCGCCCGCACCGTGTCTCCGAAATCGGCGATCATGCCCAGGCTGAACGCGCCGTCGGAGGCGATTTCCTGGTGGCAGCTCACCTGCCGCGAAATATCGCGGTAGTCGTTCAGCGACAGGCAATACAGGCGAACGTGGTCCGGACAACCTTCGGGCCGCGTCCACAGAAACGAACCTCGCATCGCCGCCCGCAGCCGCTCGTGCACCGCGCTATCCCTCTCGAAGCAGTAAAGACCCGGCGACAGGCCGCGCACGCGGTGGACAAACACGCCAAGGTGGATGTGGGGACGCCAGGGAATTGCGTCCCACGGCGGTACGCCCGCACGCGGCAGCAAGCGATCGAGCATTCCGTAAAACGCATCGGCGCCAATCGACGTTTCGCCGTCCAGGTCCAGACAGCTCCGCCGCTGCCGGATCAAGGTCGCCGCGGGCACCCCATCGCTCGCGGATAGCGCGGGCAACGCATCCAGCTCCACGGCCGGGCGGCGCTTTCGTCCGGGGCTTCCAGGTCGCCATGGCGACGTCGTCGATCGCGGGCCAAGCAACATGCGCCGGGCCGAGCGGATTCGCGTGGCCTGCCCATGTGCCGTCCCGAACCAGATCGGCCGAAGGCTCCGGCAATCGCTCGGCGTGCCCGCCGCCGGTCTCGACGAGAAGGGCCGCTTCGGGATGTTCGCGGTCCGCCGGCGCCACCGACGCGAAGTCGCCGTCGCGATCCAGGCCCAAGAGCGTGGCCAGGTCAAGGTCGGACCAGGCGTCGAGCAACGTTGCCGACCACCCGAGCGCCAGCCGCCGCATAGCGGAGCGCGGCCACCGCATGCCCGAGGTCGTGCTGGCAGTATCGGAATGCCCGCTCGCCATATTTCCAGGCCTCGCGCCAGTGGATCGACGACAGCCCAACCAGGAACGAGCCCGCGGGCAGGGTCGCCGCAAGACGGTCGCCGGCAGCGCCCGCAAGCGTGCAGCGACGCTCTAGCGCGTGCTCGCGGCTCGCGTAGTGGTACACGCCCGCCTCGATGCCGGGCATTCGGGGCAGCACCGCGTACCCCTCCGTGGGATGAAGATTGCCGCTCGAGGGATTGCAGCGAAGCGCCCACCGCGAGCCCTCATACTGCTTCCACGCCGAGAGACCCAGAGCCAGCTCGAACAAGATGGCGACCCCGCTGCGTCCCAGCGGGCGGGCCGCGACGGCACCCGGAACATACAGATCGCCATACCGCGTGCCCAGCCCGTCGGCAAGCAGCGGAAGCTCGATCGTTCGGCGCACCGGCGAACGTCCGAAACGGGTCGGGCTGCGAATCCCAGTCCAGGTAGCCCGGGCCACGCGCATACCGGCTCAGGTGGTGCTTGGTACGCTCGTGAAAAGCCAGGGCGCACTGCGCGTCGTCTTCTGCCTCTGCCGTCAAATTCCCCTCCCGGAAAGGCCATTACCGGACTCGGTCAATCATTGTACGCGAATCGAATTCTCGACGGTCAGTGTCGCACCGCGCCCCCGTCCAGCCGCCTGGGTTTGCCGATGCATCCCGCCCAGGGAGACGATATCTTGAAAGAGAGGGACCGATCGCAACAATCGCGGCGTTTTCGCCGATCTCAACACGGCCGGCCAGGGCCGAGGCACCATGACACAGAAGATGCGCGTCGAAACCGACACGATGGGCGAAGTCCACGTCCCCGCCGAGCGGCTCTGGGGTGCGCAAACCCAGCGCTCCCTGGAGAATTTCAAGATCGGCGAGGATCGGATGCCGCTCCCGCTCGTCCACGCGCTGGCGCAGGTCAAGCGAGCGTCGGCCCAGGTCAACCTCGACCTCGGCCGCTTCAAGGATCCTGCGCTCGGCGCGCGCGATCATCACGGCCGCCGACGAGGTGATCGCCGGCCGTCACGACGCCGAGTTCCCTCTCGTCGTCTGGCAGACAGGCAGCGGCACACAGACGAACATGAACCTGAACGAAGTGATCGCCAACCGGGCCAGTGAGATCCTGGGGGGCCAGCGAGGCGAAAGCCGCATGGTCCATCCGAATGATCATGTCAACATGGGCCAGTCTTCCAACGACGTGTTCCCCACGGCAATGCACGTCGCCGCCGTGACAGCGATCCAGACGCTCCTGGTCCCGGCGGTGCGCAAGCTCCGCGACACCCTGGCCGGCAAGGCCAGACAGTTCGCAGGCGTGGTGAAGATCGGTCGGACGCACTTGATGGACGCGACACCGCTCACCCTCGGCCAGGAAATCTCGGGCTGGGTGCAGCTTCTCGACAACGGGCTAAAACATGTAGCCGAGTCGATTCCACACCTTTGCGAGCTGGCCTTGGGTGGTACGGCCGTCGGCACCGGCCTGAACTCGCATCCCGAATTCGCCGTCCGGGTGGCCGCCGAGCTCGCACGGCTGACCGGCCAGCCCTTCGTCACCGCCCCGAACAAGTTTGAGGCTCTCTCCGGACACGACGCCCTGCTCTTCGCGCACGGCGCGCTCAAGACACTGGCAGCTTCGCTCATGAAGATCGCCAACGACGTGCGCTGGATGGCGTCAGGCCCGCGCAGCGGGCTGGGCGAGATCCGCATCCCCGAAAATGAGCCGGGCAGCTCGATCATGCCGGGGAAGGTCAATCCAACCCAGTGCGAGGCAATGACGATGGTCGCCTCGCAGGTGATGGGCAACGACGTGGCCATCAACATGGGGGGCGCGCTCGGCAATTTCGAGCTGAACGTGATGAAGCCCCTCATCATCCACAATTTTCTCGGAAGCACGCGGCTCATCGCCGACGCCTGCGTGAGCTTTCTCGACCACTGCGCGACCGGCATCGAGCCCGACCGCGCGGATCGACGAGCTCTTGAAACGCTCTCTCATGCTGGTGACCGCGCTCAATCCGCACATCGGTTACGACAAGGCCGCCAAGATCGCGAAGCACGCCCACGCAAAGGGCATCACCCTGCGCGAGGCGGCCATTGATCTCGGACTGCTGACTGCCGACCAGTTCGATGCCTGGGTCCGGCCCGAGGACATGGTGGGTCCGAAGCAAAGCTGAGCGACACGGCGTACCGCGCAATTGAGGGGAGAGCCCAAGCGAATACGCGGCGCCGGCCGCGCCTTCAGTGCCCCGTGCCGCCGTCCTTCCAGCCCGGTCCGCCGCCGAAGACCCGGTTCGTTCCTGCCAGCGGTAGTCCGGTGACCAGCGACGCTTCCAGGCTGAGCGCACGCAAATCCTCCGGCTCCAGATGGTGCACGCTGCTCTTGCCGCACGCCCGGGCCAGGATCTGTATTTCGGACGTGAGCGCGTGAAAAAAATTCGCCACCCGCTCTGCGCCGGCCTCGACGTCCAGGCGCGCGGAGAGCTCGGGATCCTGCGTCGTGATCCCGACCGGGCAGCGGCCCGTGTGGCAGTGGTGGCAGGAATACGGCGCCGCGCCGATCTTGTGGTAGTCCTCGATGTAGATCGGCTTGTTGCAATCGAGGGCAATAAGGAGAGCGGTGCCAAGGTAGCACGCGTCGGCGCCCGAGCGCCATCGCCTTCGCGCAGTCCGAGCCGTGGCGAAGCCCTCCGGCAATCACGAGCTGCACCTTGCCGTACAGGCCGATGTCCTCGAGAGCCGCACGGGCCTCGCACACCGCCGCCAGGGTCGGGATGCCGGTGTGCTCCTGCAGTAACTCGGGAGACGCGCCTGTGCCGCCCTCCATGCCGTCCACGACGATCACGTCGGCCCCGGCCTTGGCCGCGAGCCGCACGTCGTCGAACACGCGCGTGGCGCCCATCTTGACGAAGATCGGAACCTGGTGATCGGTGGCCTCGCGCAGCTCCTCGATCTTGATGATCAAATCATCGGGGCCGAGGAAGTCGGGGTGCCGGCACGGCGAGCGCTGATCGACCCCGGGCGGGAGGTCGCGTAGCTGTGCGATCTCGCCAGAGACCTTGGCTCCCAGGAGCAATCCCCCCGTGCCCGGCTTGGCTCCCTGGCCGATCGTGATCTCGATGGCGTCCGCCTGGCGCAGGTGCTGGATATTGATGCCGTAACGGCTGGGCAAAACCTCGTAGATCATCACTCGCGACTGCGAGCGCTCCACGTCGAGCATTCCTCCGTCGCCCGTGGTGGTGGACGTGCCGGCCATCCGCGCCGCCGCCAGCGCCGTCTTGGCGGTGCGCGACAGCGCTCCGTAGCTCATCCCCGTGACCATCAAGGGAATGTCGAGCTCGATCGGTTTTGCCGCGAACCGAGTCCCCAGCACGGTGCGCGCGTCGCACGCCTCACGATAGCCTTCCAGAGGGATTCGCGTGAGCGTGCCGGGAACGAATGTCAGGTCGTCAAACGTCGCCCACGTCCGCCGGCGCAGCGCACCGAATCCGCGAATGCGATACCTTCCCAGCTCGGCCTTGATCTGGATGTCTTCGATGACCGCCGGGGAAAAGGTCGCCGAAGACTCGGCCGGCGAGGGATCGCCACCGATCTCGCTCGCGGTCTCTAGCGCCGATCGACGGGGCGGTACGGGAGCGTCGTCACGGTCCGTAGCGTCGCCTCGCGTCATGATGGGATCAAATCCGGAATTCCTGGGCCCGCGGCTGCGGCGACCCCGGCAGTGCCGGCGATCCGTTGGGGCTCGATAAACCGGCGGGCAGGTCCGCCCGGTCTTCGCACTCGCGGAGATAATTCTTGGCCGGCTCGGCAAAATCCGTATGGTTCGTCAGCTTGAGTACGCGCTGAAAATCGGCGACCGCGTCGCTATAGCACCCCTTCTTCGCCAGGCAAATCCCCCGGCAAAGGTAAGATTCCGGATCGTTGCCCTGGATGCGCATCAGCTCGGCGAAATCGACGAGCGCACCGTCGAGGTCGCCGCTTGCGGTGCGCGTCTTGCCCCGTGCGAGATACGCCGGCGCCAGCCGGGGATCGCGCTCGAGGGCGCGATCGAAATCCGCCAGTGCGAGTGCAGTTTCCCCCATCGCAAGATAAACCGAGCCGCGCCGCAAGTAGGGTTCCGCCAGTTGCGGCGCCGTCCGGATCGCGTGATTGTATTCGCGAAGAGCGGCGTCGTACTCCTTCTGGACAAGATGCTTCCGGCCCTCTTTCAAGCGTTGGGGAACCTCCGCACGCTGCCCGCGCTGGGTCGTCCGCAGCACTGTCAGCATCACCGCGCCGGCGAGCAACGGCAGACCGAAGAGCCCCGCGCGCACCGCAAGCCGGCTGCTCGGTGTGTACCGCCACCGTGTCACCGTGATCCGCGGCCCCTGCTTCTCGGTGATCGTCTGCTCGTGGATCAACCACAGCACAAGCAAGACCAGGATCACGCCCACAATCCCCAGACCTCGGGCGAGCCACCTGACCTTGCCGCCAGCCAGCATCACACCGGCCAGAACCACCAGGACCGCGGCCGCGGCTAGCGTCGCGAGCAACCCGGTTCGGCTCGGCAAATTGACGACGCTTTGATAGATGAATTCAGCCAGATCCATGTCACGAGATCTCTCGGTATGCCGCTCCGGTCACGACTCCTCCTCGCTCACGCCGGCACGCGCTGCCTGCTGGCGTGCCAACAACCTGTTCCCAGACCCTGCTTCGGACCCGGGATGCGGCCGTCGGATTGTGAGAGGATTTCGTGATGAGAGGGTCGAGCCGCCGGGACGGAGGAGGGCGACGACGCGCCGTTCACTCTACGGGCGCGCCAGGTCGCTGTCAATCAACTGACCGCAGCGGAACGTGACTTTTTCTGGCACGCGCCGATCCGCCAGTCACAGTGCTCGTTTCCACAGGTCTCGCTCGCTCTGCTGGAAGTTCCAGAGCTTTCTCCCCGCCACGAATTTGCGAAATCCAGTCGCCGGGGCGGGCACGCCAAAGCGTTCCAGCGCCGCACTCAGCAGCTCGAAATCAAGGGCGCTTGCGTCTTCCGCGACCGCGTCGGCTCCCAGTTCGCCGTGCTGCCCACCGAGGAAGACCGTCCCCGCGTACATGCTGTCCGCCAGGCCGTCGGCCGCATCGCCGCAAATGACCAGGATTCCCTTCTGCATCATGAATCCGGCCATGGGACCAACGCTGCCGGCAACGATCAGCATGCCCCCTTTCATCGCAATGCCGGCGCGGGTCGACGCGTCACCCCGCACCACCACCGTGCCGGCGCGAATCGACGCCGCCACGGCATTGCCCGCATTGCCGGCAATCACAATTGTGCCATCACGCATGCTTTCGCCGGCGCCCCATCCCGCCCCTCCGTGGACTTCCAGGTGGGCCCCGTCGTTGAGACCGCCGACGTAATAGCCCACGCTCCCGTCGATCGTCAGCCTCACCCCCTCCGGCAGCGCGACTCCCAGGTTGTGCCGGGCGTCTGGACGGAGCAAGTGAACCTCGGTCGCCCCCGCGGCGATGGCCGCGCGGATCCGCTCGTTGATCGCGCGGACGGTCAGGTCCCCGCAATCCAACGTCACGATCGAAGAATCGTGGGAGCTCGCCGGGTTCACGGATTGGTCCCTCGCAGGGCGCGATCAAACGCTGCCGGCCTCAATTCGCGCACGGTTGCGGCGCGGCCGACGGATAGAAACTGGCGACGCCGGGCGCCGGCTCCACGACATCGTAGTCCCCCGGGAGCGCCTGCGCAGCGCGATCTCTTCGGTCGCGGCCGCGACCAGCTCTTCGGTCTCGACCACCACCAGCGGCTTGAACCCGAAGCGATCACGCACGATTCCCAGCCCCTCGGGCGATGCAACCAGGTAATTGAACGCGCCGTCGAGGTCCGTGATGGAATCTTCCATGGCTTCCTCGAGGCTCCGTCCCGCGGTCATTCGGTCCCGGAGGTACACGCCGATGATCTCCGAGTCGTTGTCGGTGTAGAAGGTCACGCCCGCCTGCTCATATCGACGGCGCAGTTGATGGTAATTGGTGACGTGCCCATTATGCACCGTCGCGAGGTCGGGCGTTCCATGCACCCAGAACGGCTGCGAGTGCGAGAGATCGATCCGGCTCTCCGTCGAGAGCCGCGTGTGCCCGATCGCGATCGGACCGCTCCAGCTCGAGATGCCATAGGCCGACTCGAGCTCTTCGGGCGACCCCACTTGCTTGACCAGGTCGAGCCGCTGCCCCAGACTGAGGACTTCCAGCCCGCCTCGTCTTGCCTCGAGCGCCTTCTCGACCAGCGCGGCCGTCACTCCCAGAGCCGGCCGGAACCGGAATCGCAGCGTGCTTCCCTGTCGAACGCCCACGGCTCCATCCGGCATCGGGACGAGCTGCCCCAATTGCGTTAGCCGCTCGAGCGGACCAGGGTCAGCCGGGGCGATGCGCACAGCCCAGATTTCTGTCGTGGCCCGCCTCGGGCTCCGGACCGACAAACGCCACGCCGGTTCCGTCGGGCCCCCGACAGGCCAGGGCATTGAGTGCGTCCAGGACCACGCGCCCCGACCGCGATGCCAGACGGCCCGTATTATCCAGAAAGCCCACGATCCCGCACATCACGCATTTCTCGTTGGTGAAAATCAAGACGCCACGGCCCAATTTTACTGGCTTGGAATGCCAGTGTCGCCAACAATCGTGGACTTACGACCGAACGTTCGGCGCAAGCTCGCCGCACCACGCGGCAAGCCGGCGGTGCTTGAAGAAAGGACACACCCGCGAATGTCCAGCCAGGACGCGCTCTCGTCGCGCTCCAGCATCGTTTCGAAGACGACGGGATTGAGTATCTTCTGATCCAGTTTGTCGACATCCACGGCGCGGCCAAGGTCAAGCTCGTGCCCGCGTCCACTTTGCGGGCCGTCGCCCAGTCCGGCGCCGGCTTCGCCGGGGGTGCGGTCTGGGGCATGGGGCAAGGCCCGCATTCGCACGACATGTTCGCCCGACCGGACCTCGATACTTACACCCCCTTGCCGTTCGAGCGCGGCGTGGCTCGGTTCGCGGCCGACCTCTACGTCGACGGTCGGCCCCACCCGTTCTGCCCGCGCGCCAACCTCAAGCGCGTACTCGACCAGGCCAGGACCAAGGGCTATTGCTTCAACGTCGGCATCGAGCCCGAGTTCTTCCTCGTCGTCAGGGACGCGGACGGCTCGATCCGCGGCTGGGACCCTCACCAGGTCGACCGCCTCTCCAAGGCATGCTACGACTACAAAGGGATCTCCGGGGCGCTCGGCTTCCTCCGCGAGCTCAATGACGCCCTCAAACGACTCGGATGGGGCGTCTACCAGACCGATCACGAGGACGCCAACTTTCAGTACGAGGTCAACTTCCAGTATGCAGCCGCGCTCGAGACCGCCGATCGTTTCACGTTCTTCCGCATGATGGCCGGGCAGCTTGCCCAGCGGCACGGCGCGATCGCGACCTTCATGGCCAAACCATTTTCGACCCGGACCGGATCGGGCGCGCACATGCACTATCATCTCGCCGCCGCCTCCGACGGCCGCAACCTGTTTCACGAGGAATCGGACCCTCGCGGACTCGGCCTCTCGGCGCTCGCCTATGCCTTCATCGGCGGCATCCTCGACCATGCCCCGGCCCTGTCCGCGATCACGTCGCCCTCGGTCAATTGCTTCAAGCGTCTCCAGATGGGGCCCGCGCTCACCGGCTCGCGTTCGGGCTACACCTGGACGCCTGCCTTTATTTCTTACGGCGACAACAACCGGACACAGATGCTGCGGGTTCCCGAGGGAGGGCACGTCGAGGATCGCTCGATCTCCAGCGCCGTTCAACCCCTACCTCGGCATTGCAGCCTACATCGCGGCCGGCCTCGACGGCATCGACCGCGAGCTCGAGCCCGGAGAGCCCAACCTCGGAAATCTCTACGCCGCCGATCTCCAAACCATGGCGCGCCGCGGCGTTCTTACGCTTCCGCAAAGCCTCGCCGAGGCCCTCAATCACCTCGAGCACGATCACATCGTTCGCGAAAGCTTGGGGCCTATCGCCGATGAATTCATCCGGCTCAAGCGCGATGAATGGCGCGAGTACCACGCGCAGGTCGAGTCCTGGGAGCTGGAGCGTTACCTCACGGCCCTTTGAATCAGAATTCTCCGCGTCGCACGCCGGCCGGTTTGCAGAGGAACTCGATGGAACACAAGAAGACAAAGCACGTGATCGTGGGTGCCGGGGCGATGGGCTCGGCCGCGGCCTACCATCTGGCTCGCCGCGGCGAGCCGGTAGTGCTCATCGAACAATTCCCACTGGGGCACGATCGCGGCAGCTCGCACGGGGCTGCACGGATCACGCGACACTCCTATGCCGACGCGGGCTACGCCCGCTTGATGCCTGCCGCGTTTCGAGCCTGGAAACAGCTCGAGGCCGATGCCGGCGAGAACCTCTACATCCGCACCGGCGGCGTTTCCTTCTCTCCCCCGGGCGTTTCCTACGCGGCCCAGGTCGCCCGGAATCTCCAGGAGCTCGAGGTGCCCTGCTGGCGGTCGACCGGGCCGCGCCTGGAACAGCGCTGCTCCGCCTTTGCCCTGCCCGAGGACTACGACGTCGTTTTCGAGCCCGACGCGGGGATGCTCGCGGCAGCGCGGGCCCTCGCACTCGAGGTCGAGCTGGCACGGCAGCACGGGGGCGACAACACCCTGATCCTCGACGAGACCCCGGTACGCCGCATCGACCTCGAACACGGGCACCCCGTGGTCGTCACTGATCGAGCGCGAATCGCCTGCGAGCGCCTGATCGTCACCGCCGGCGCCTGGGTCTCGCGGCTGCTGCCGCAGTTGTCCGTCCCTCTTCACGTCACACGCCAGCAAGTGCTGTACGTGAAACCGACCGATCCTTCCCCGTTTCGGATTGGCCGATTCCCCGTCTTCATCTTCAAGGGAGCCGGTGAGGACGACGCTTACTACGGAATGCCCGCATTTCAGGGCCTGGGAGTGAAGGTCGCGCGCCACGCGGGCCCCGAGTTTGATCCCGACATCGTCGATCGGACCATCAGCGCCGAATACGTCGAGACGGTCCGGCGCTTTCTCCGCGGCCACATCCCGTCGCTCGAGGCCGGCATCGTCGTCCAGACCGAAATCTGCCTTTACACCGTCGCGCCCGGTGAACGGTTCCTCGTCGACTTTCTGCCCGGCCGATCCGACGTGATCGTCGCCAGCCCTTGCAGCGGACACGGCTTCAAGTTCTCATGCTTGATCGGCCGCGTGCTCTCGGACCTCGCCGTCGCCGGCACCACCGAGCTCGCCATCGACCTCTGGCGGATCGACTCCGCGTAAGTCATCGCCGAGTAACCCTCCGGTGGGCCCGCCGAACGCCACGTGTCGCTTAACCCGGCGAGTCGTCAGGCCACCCACCGCGGGTCTTCGAAGTCGACTTATCTTGCCTATGCGCCCGGGGGAAGTCTGCCGCATGACCTGCTTCCGCCGGTGTCGCGAAGACGCAACACCACGTTTGACCGCTTCAAGCCGGTCACTTCTCGTCGTCTTCCACCGACCCCGTGAGCCGCCCGGATCGCGGGTCCGCTCAAGAAACAGCACAAGTCCCACTTTCCCATAGAGTTATCGCTGGCGAACGCTGCGGATCGTCAAGGTTTATCCTCAAAAAAATCGCAAGAAAACCACGCGCTTGTCGCCACGATCACGAGATTCCTCTCTATATTTCTGTGGGTCCGCGGCGGGAACGCGATGACCAGTTGCGCGGTATAGCGGTTCGCTCAACCGTGATGGCACGCAAGACACCAACGACCTATTGAGTCCGGCCGATGATCGCTGGATAATAGGGGTGCGAGGCACTTTCGCCTAATACATATCGAGCATTCCCAGTAATGCCGACGGAAGGCGTATTCCCAATGTCTGCAACTGTCACGGACAAAGTGCCGGCCCGGCAAGTGGGCGAGCCCAAAACCAAGGGGGCTCACGGGAAGGTCAAGATCGCTTGGGGCAGGCTGACCCATAAGGTTCGCGTCCTCGAGCAGCGAATCACGCGCGTCACGGCAACGCCGCGGGGTTGGATGATCATCGCGTGCGTTCTCGTGGGGATTTCAGGCACGTGGCGGCACTTGCGCGACCTGAAATTCGGCTGGCTCGAGAAAGAATCCGCGACATGTCCGTTCCCGCTCGCAGAACTTCCGACGGTGGTCGGATCCTGGGCTGCGGTCCCCGGCGTCAAGGGCGAGCTCGATCCCGAAATCGTGAAGCTCGCCGGAGCGAGCGAGCACTGGGTCCGGGTTTACCGGGACGAAAAGACCGGTGAAGACGCGACCGTCATCGTACTTTACGGCAAGGCCACTTCGGTCTTTTCGCATACGCCCAAGGTTTGTTATCCGGCGAAGTCCTTCAAGATGGTCCAGACGCCCGTGGTCAAGCCGCTGCCGCTCCGCGACTCGGCGCCGGGGCATTATGAGCAGGCCGTCTATACGAAGAAGATCAGTGGACTTTCGCGATTCATGGAGGCTTCCCACACCTTCCTGCACAACCACGAATGGACGCCGGATGTTGCGAGCCGGTGGAAGATGTTCCGTAGCTATCCCGGGATGTTCAAAATCCAGATCGACCGCCCCACCAGCTTCGGGACCGAAGACACTCCGACGGAATCTCTGATGGTGGGCCTCGCCGACGAAATCAATCGTCGCCTCGCGCATCCGGAGCCGCGTGCTCACCGCCCCGGTGCTCACGCTGCCGGTGAGCACCCGGTGACCACGGATCTGCCCTCGGGGAAACCGGCCGCGACACGCGGTGGCTGAAAAAGACCCGATCGTCCTCGCGGAATTTCAGCACTCCAACCACTCGCCGGTTGGGCGCTCGCCCCCTCGCCCCGATCGCGGGCCCCCGAATTTCGCCTGGCCGCGAACCGGCCTTGACGTCCTGGTCTTTTGTCCCACAATTGGGCCTCCGCCAGCAGGGCACCCGGCGTGGGAGCAGGACGGCGTCGTCCCGGCCGACGTGACCGCGGAAGCCAGGCGCGAGGGGACTCGCTCGACCGCACTCCGCCCACCGGCTTTGACTTCGCTCGATCGCTGACGTCGAACTCTCGTTCCAGGCCGCGTCGATCGCATTCAAGGATGATGAAAAATGCACAGCGGGGTGGTCCGCGCCGGCTCAATTTCGCGACGAACACGCTGGGAGAAAGTCCGGTCCTCCCGCTGGCTAAGCACCCGGCGCGCACGAATACGCTTGTACGTCGTCTTCGCCGCAACAATCGCGCTGTCCGTTCCGCTCGTGAATTGGCTCACCGAGGCACCCAAGATCGAGCCTCCGTTCGAGACCATCGTCGAGCTCGGCACGGGGCTGGTCAAGGAGTTTGCGCTCGCGGATGTTTCCGGGTCGCGGCACGACCGATCCGAGTGGCACGACAAGGCGGCGATCGTCCTCTTTTTTCTCGGCGGCGATGGCCGCCAGCTCGATCCACAAGCCGCCGCGATCAAGCGGCTCGCAGGCGAATTTGGACCGCGCGGGTTCCAGTTCTACGGCGTTCTGACCGGCCCGGAGCTCACGGCCCCATCCGCGGCGTCGCATGCAACCGGCCTCGGGTTGCCGTTCCCGATCCTGCTCGACCCGCGGGAAAAATTGGCGCGTCAGGCAGGTGCTGGCAACGCCGCGGAGGCCGTTGTCCTCGCGCCCGACGGCCAGGTCGTTTATCGTAGCTTCCTCGGCGTGCTCGATGAGCGCCCACCTGCGCGGGGCCGAGACGGCTCGGGCGAACGGCCTCGAAACCGCGCTGGCCGCGATTGCCCGCGATGAAATGCCGGCCCCTGCTCCGCGTCGGCGCGGCGGCCGGCTGACTGCGAGCCCGGCCGTAGCGGCCGGCGGTGGCAAACCAGAAGTCGAGACGGTCACATTCACCAGGGACGTCGCGCCTATCCTGTGGCGGAACTGCGCGGTGCCATCGGCCCGACGCCGTCGCGCCTTTCTCGCTTTTGAGCTATCAAGACGCCGCCAAGCGCGCCGATTTCATTCATGAGGTGACCGCCCAGGATCGGATGCCCCCCTGGAAGGCGCACGAGGGCGCCGGGGTCTTCCGCGACGCCCCCCGGCTTTCCATGCTCGAGAAGGACATCTTGAAGCGCTGGGCGGAAACCGGCTGTTCGCCCGGCGACCCGGCTGAGCTCCCCCCGTTGCCCCGCTTCAACGACGGCTGGGAGCTCGGCGAGCCCGACCTTGTGCTCACCGTGGACGAGCCCTACACCGTCCCGGCGGGCGGGCCCGACCTCTACCGTTCCTTCGTGCTGCCCTCGCCGCTCGACCACGACGTGACGATCACCGGCATCGAATTTCGCCCCGGAAACCGGCGGGTCGTCCATCACAGCCGGATCCATCTGGACATGACCGGCGAGGCGCGGCAGCGCGATCGGTCCGATCCCGAGCCGGGCTTCCTCGATCAGATCGGCTCCCGGGGAGTACCGGAATTGCCCTACCCCGGCCTCGGTGCCTGGACGCCCGGTATGACGCCTCGATTTGCCCCCGAGGGCGTCGGCCGGGTGATCCCGCGCGGGTCGGACATCGTGCTGCGGATTCACTATCACCCGAGCGGCAAGCCCGAAACCGATCGCTCCCGCATCGGGCTCTTCTTCGCCAAAAAGCCGGTGACTCGGACCATGTCGGGCTACGCGCTCAGCACCGACCGGATCGACATCTCCCCAGGCGAGAAGCGCCGCATGATCATCCTGAGCACCCGCATGAGAGCCGATGTCCGCCTCTTCACGGTCGTGCCGCACGCGCACTACCTCTGCCGCGAGTTCCGCCTGGCCGCCTCACTGCCGGATGGCACGACCTTGCCCCTGTTGTGGATCACCGACTGGGATCCGGACTGGCAAGACCAGTATCGCTTTCTCTTGCCCGTCCGCCTGCCGAAGGGCACGATCGTCACCCTGGCCGCCTACTTCGACAACTCTGAGGACAACCCGCGCAACCCGTCGAGTCCCCCGCGCCGCGTGCGACATGGGCGTCTCGACCCTGGACGAGATGTGCCAGTGCCACCTGGAATTCCTGCCGGAAGACCCAAGCGGCTACGAAGCCTACCAGCAGAAGTCGCCCTTCGGGCTCTGAAGACGCGAGCGCTGCTCGAGAGCGATCGGTCGCTCCAGTCGCCGCTCCGCGTGGGCCCGGTCATCCGCCGCGGTATTCACGCGAGCGCGAGTGTGGCGATCATCACTGGGAACCGTCCGAATTGTTGTCGTCCGAGCCGGCAGCGCCGCTGCGCGATCGGGACCGTCCCTCGGTCTTGCCCCGAGCGGGGGGCTCGTCCTCGCGTGACGTGGTCGGCCCCTTCGAGCGGCTCACCGTCTCGGCGTCGAGGACCACGAGCACCTCGGTGCCGGTGGGAAATGTGCCCGGGATCGGCAGGTTGAACCAGCCCCCCTTCTTGTCGAGGACCCCGGGATGGATGCCGGCTGAGATCACCAGCGTCTGCCCGAGCGTCCAGTTCTTGAGGGTCTGCTCGAGGTGAGTCTGCGTGGCTTCCGGAACGTCGATCGCCATCTCGCTCGGACCAACTTCGCGGGGAGTGATCACCCGGGTGCGATGGAACGACCGCACGGTGTTGACCGTCAGGTCGATCATGGCGTCGAGGGCGTCGCCGTCGAAATTGAGCAGCGGGCTGAGCTTGAGGCTGATGCTCTCCTCGAGCTTGTCGGCCTTGGCCTGGAGCGTCGATCCCACCGTCCCGTCGCGCTGCAGGCCGCTGGCGAAGGTGCGGGGCTCGGAGGTCTTGATCGACAGCGTCTGGCCGTTGATCATCTCGATGCGCTGATCGGCAAGCTTCCGGAATCCTTGCTGAAGCTGCATCTGCGCCAGCACCAGCGTGGAATCGGCCAGCGTGGTCGTCCAGATCTGCTGGCCCTGCGGACCGCTGGCGACAAACTTCAGGTGCGAGAACACCGAGTACCGCCAGCGCGTGTCGACGGCGGCGATGAACTGGACATGAATCGCGAGGACGTCTTCGACCGCGTTGGTGAAGCGCTCGACGACCTCGTCAACCTGTTTGAGGACTTCCGGCGAGTTGTAGGCGCGCAGCTCGGACCGGTTGGCGGCGAGCACGGCGATCTTGTCTCCGTGCCACTCGGCCACGCCCGTCCGCTTGAGCACCCAGTCGATCAGCGCCTTTTGCGGATTGGTCTGGCTGGCGGCGGCCTTGGTATACCGGGCAATCGGGTACCGCCGCCACTGAAAGCCCGGCTCCGGCGCGAACGGGCCGGCCTGCTCCTCCGGCGCGCCCCCGCGTCATCCGGATCATCGGTGCGTGACGACACCGGCGCAAAGGTCTTGTCGCGCGTTTTCGGGGCCTTTCGGCCGCTGCTCTGGGCCCACAGACTCTGTGGGACGAGCCCTCCCAGCAACATCGACAGCGTCAAAGCCGTGCGGCGGTTCATGCCAGGAGGCCTCCTTGCCGAGCTGGCGTGCAATCGATACGAATCGCGAAGAAGATCGCGTCGCCGGCCGCCACGATTCGTTCAGAAGGGGGATGCCCGCGGCACCCGGAGAATCCCGTTGCCGCTCTTTACCCCGATCGTCACGCGGGCGCCGATCCGGTCCGAAGCGGCCGTCAATGGGCACGGCCGGGACCCTGTCGACCGAGAGTCTTAGCAAAGGACGAGTTTTCGCTCAAGTCCAAACCGACTCAGGCCCATGGCGAGCAACAACGCGAGAACCGAAGCAAAAATGACATCGGTCGACTCTTCCAACGTCGTAAGTGACAGAAACTGCGTGGCTGGGGTCAAGCTGGCAAAGACAGGCGAGTCCCTAGTCCCCGCGGCTCGTGGGTCTCCGAAGCACCGTGGTGACGGCCGTGCGCGAGGCGTCCTGCTCCGCAATTCCACCATTAGCCCTCTGCCGGCGCCCATGTTACGATCTCATTTGTAACGTGACGTCGATCTGCCGCCACGATCACGTGTCGATTTCATCTCGGATGACGTCCCATGATCATGACAAACAGCTCCGAAGAGACCGCAATCGGCCGGATCACCGTGATCAGCCAGTTGATCGACGGCGCGATCATCGCGCCGGCCCTGATTCTCGTGGCCGTCGCCTCCCTCCTCGACCTGGGCATCACGAATCTTGTTGTTCCGCTCACCTATATCGCCGTCGCCGTTGCAATCCCGCTCGTGATCGCCTCCGTCTTGATCCCACGTCTGATCGCAGCGCGGCAGCGGCGCTCGATCGCCGACGGAACCTGGGTTGCTCCGCAGGGCGGCAATCGCCCCAATGCGGGGACGCCCGCGGAATCACTCGATACCGACATCGGAAAGCTCGCGACCGTCTACCTCACGCAATTCATCGTCGGCGTGTCCACGATCTCGGGTGCGGCAAACTTCGCGGGTATCGCTTATCTGCTCGAGAAAAACCCGATCGCTGTTGCACTGGCGCTCGCGATCATATTCCTGCTGATCCTGCGGTTTCCGACCCGCCGCCGCGTCGAGCTCTGGATCGAAGAGCAACAAGAAAAGCTCAACTTGGAACGACAGGCCCGTTCGTGACCGCGCCAGTCGTGCCGGCAAACGCCGGCGCCGCCGTGTCCGGCCGTTTCGGGCTTGCCGGCCCGGGCGTCCCCGTCCACAATCAGCGTCCCGGCCCTCGCCGGACCGATACGATGGAGCGCCCCTGGCCCGGTCTGGGAGGAGACGATGGCGAATGTCGGGATCCAGCTTCGACGGGCGATCCTGGCCGCCGCGATCGCCGCAGCAGCGGGCCGCGGCACCGGCGCGGAGCCCCCGCCCGGCACTGATGCGCTCGTCGTCCGGCTGATCCATCCCGAGCGGCAGGCCGCGCAGGTGCTCGCGCGATTCGACGGCGCACGGGCGCCGCACCCCGCGGCCGCACTGGCGGCCTGGAAGCGCACCACGCGCGATCCAGCCCAGCTCGGCAAGCCCCTCGAGGCCGCGATCGCCTTCTTCAATCCGGAAATGGTCCCGGAGTGGCGCGTCCTGCACCGGGCCGAGCTGCATCTGGACCTCGGTGCGGCCGACGGCGCGCCGCGCTGGTACGCGGCGGTGCCTCACGACGATGGCACACTCGCCGCCGCGATCACCGCCAAGCGATTGACCGACGGCGCCGACGAAGCCCCGGCGCACCACGCGGAAACCGCTGTACCCGTCCAGCGGCTCGGGCCGCCGGGCTCGATGCTCGCCGCGCGGGTCGGCAACGGATTACTTCTCGCCAGCTCCCGGGAACAGTTGCGCCGAGGCCTGGCTAACACACCAAGCGGCACCGTCGGAAATATCGCAAGTGCCCCGGGCCCGGCCGTGCCACGAGGTTTGCGCGAAGTCGAACATTTGGGCGCCGCCGATCGACGGGATTCCGGCTTGATGTTCGAGCTTGACCCGGCACGACTGACCGGATCGGGCCCGCATTCCATGGCGCTGCGACGCGCCGGCGAGCTCCTGCGCGGACTCTCGTGCCGACGGTTGCAGGGGAGCCTGGCGCTCCAGGATGAATGCCTGGCCCTCGAGGTGACGACGTCGCTCGAGCAAGACACTCGCGACCGGCCTGCCGCCGAGAGGTCCAGCACCGGCGTCGAGCCGGCCTGGCTGTCGTGGGTGCCCCGGGCCAGGGCGATGGCGGTGCTCTCGCTGGCATTCGACCCCTCGACCACTTTCTGGGACTCGGCGTTCACCGTGGCCGACCGCGTGGATCGTGCCGACCCTGCGCGAGCCGAGCTAGCCCCGTTGCGCGTCCGAGCCAACCTGCTGGCCGCGACGGCCGGCGTTCGGCCCGAAGTCGACCTCTGGCCCCATTTGAAGGGTGTGACCGCGTGCATCCTCGGGGATCCTGAGCACCCGGGCCATCCCGCCGGCGCACTGCTGGTCATGCACCTCGACACCGACTCCGCCGCCGCGCGGCTCTCCACCGAATTCGTGCCTCGGCTGGCCGCCGTCCTCACCGGAACGAAGTCAGGCGCGCCAGCGGCCGACCCACATTCCTCGCCCGAAGTGCCGCGGCGCCTCGCGACGGTGAGCGGACGCGGGCTCACGCTCTGGCGGCGAGGCCGCGACGTGCTCGTCGCCTGGGGCGATGATGTACTGCCCTCCGCGCGCGCCGCGGCGGCAGACCCCGATCGCTCGGTCGCACCCCTGTGTGCCGGCTGGCCTCGGTCCGGAAAGCCGGCGCCACAACGCGTCGGTGCGATCTGGCCGGCGCGATGCTGGTCGCCGCCGCGCCTTCCCTCGGATCTCGCGCCCGCTTGGCGCAGCCTCACCGAAGGCCCGCCCGCCGTCTGGTGGGGCTGGACCGATACCGTCACGGCCACGGATTCGATCCGCTGCGCCGGGCTTCGGGAGCTCGCCCACCGGTTCATCGACCAGATTCCGCTCGATCCGCCCCCGAGCCGGTAACCGCTCTTCTTGGAACTTGAACTTGAGCGCCCGCTTGATCGACCTGCATTGCAACTGGCTCTGGCAGTATGCGTCGGAAACGACGCTGTTCGAGCCGTCGAGCTACACCGAGCTATCCCCCCGGTTGTACCAGCTCGACGGCTACATGCTGGGAACGTCCGCGGCCGTTCTGGCGTGCGCCCGCACTCGCGACGATTGGGCCCGTCAACCCGACCCCTGGCGGTCGATCGTTGAGATCGTCACCCGGTATGAATCCGAATTCGCCGGCCGGCTCTTGATCGGCCCCGAGGATGTCGTCCGATTTCTCCGCGAGCCCGCCGACGGCCTGTGCTGGGGCATGCTCGGAATCTCTGGCTTCGACGCCCTCATCCGCGGCCCGGCCGATCTCGATCGTCTCCCGGTGCTGTTCGCACGCGGAGCACGCGTCTTTGGCATCGCCGAGGGTCCGGAGAACGTCCTGGCGGGATCGGCCGAACCCGGCGACGATCGCGGACTCAGCGATCTGGGCCGAGATTTTCTGGCACGGCTCCTGGACCTGGCCAGCGACCGTGCGGGGAGCCCTTCTCCGATCGTCGACCTCGCCAATCTCAACAAGCAGTCCATCGCCGAGGTCATCGCGGTCGTAGGCGACGCCGCCCACGCGGGCCGTCTCTTGCTGATCTTTAGCCACGGCGGCCTGTCGCGGCCGGGTGGCGACGCGCCAGGGACGCTCGACCACGATAACCTCGTCCGGCTCAGGGCCGCCGGCGGTGTCATCGGCTTCACTCCCGGCCCGCCCTATCATCACACGCCCCTTGAACTGCAGGCAGGCATCGAGACCGCCGCATCCGTCCCTTTCATGGGACGCGCCGGCTTCGAGGGAATTGCCATCGGCACCGACTTCCCGCGCGCGCCGGAACCGCACCGGGCTTCGGCAACATCGGCCGGCTCAAGAAATGGCTCGTCCGCACCTTCGAGGAACCCCACGCCGCGCAGGTCATCGCCGGCAACGCCCGGCGCCTCCTGCTGCGCGCAGCCGGCGCGACCGACGAGCCCGCCTCGACGCGCTCGCCCGAATAGGATGCTGGCGCCGACTGGCCTGCCGAAATGGCAGATCCAACGAGGGAACCGGCGGAATCGGCAGCGGTCATCGCACTGCTCCGCGCAAAACACCAACCACAACTCTTTAATCGAGTGACACTTGCGATTCAGTATCTGCAAGGCACGTGCCTTGCATAATGCGGCCAGCGAGACATCGCGTGTTTTACGATGCGCGGGTGCCGGGGTCAGGTGCTTGGATCATCATCCGGGCTCGGTTCTGGCCGGGTAGCTTCACTGGGTCGAGCGAGATCGAAGGAGACGGCGTCCATGCATTTCAAGCCATTGGGTGATCGGGTGGTGGTGGAGCGCGAGGAGGCAAAGGAGACGACGGCGGGCGGGATCGTGCTGCCGGACACAGCCAAGGACAAGCCTCAGAAGGGCAAGGTCGTGGCCGTGGGCGACGGGCGAATCACCAAGGACGGCAAGCGCCGCGAACTGCAAGTCAAGGTCGGTGAGCACGTTCTATTCACCTCTTATGCCGGCGAAGAGTTCAAGCTCGACGGCGAGAAGAAGGTGCTGTTGATGCGTGAGGAAGACATCCTCGCCGTGATCGGTTAGCAAACCCGGTCGGCGGACACCGGGACGCAAATACCAAGAGTTGGAATTCTGTTTCTCTGCATGGGAGTGAATCACGTATGGCTGCCAAGATGATCGCGTTTGATCAAGAGGCGCGCCAGGCGGTGCAGCGCGGCATCGCAAAGCTGGCTCGCGCGGTTAAAGTGACGCTGGGCCCGCGCGGCCGCAACGTCATCATTCAAAAATCCTTCGGCTCGCCCACGGTGACCAAGGACGGCGTCACCGTCGCCAAGGAAATCGAGCTCGAAGACAAGTACGAGGACATCGGCACAAGATGGTCAAGGAAGTGGCCAGCAAGACGTCCGACGTCGCCGGCGACGGCACGACGACGGCGACCGTACTGGCCGAGGCAATCTACAACGAGGGCTTGCGGGCCGTCGTGGCCGGCGTCAATCCCATGCTGATGAAGCGCGGGATGGACAAGGCCGTCGCCGACATCGTCGAGCAGCTCCACAAGCTGAGCACCAAGGTCACGAACAAGACCGAGACCGAGCAGGTCGCGACCGTCGGCCTCGAACTTCGATTCCGAGATCGGCAAGATGATCGCCGAGGCGACCGAGAAAGTCGGCAAGGACGGCGTCATCACCGTCGAGGAAGGCAAGACCCTGAAGACCGAGGTCGAGTGGGTCGAGGGCATGCAGTTCGACCGCGGCTACCTGAGCCCCTACTTTGTGACCAACCCCACGACGATGGAGGCCGTGCTCGAGGATTGCTATATCCTCATCCACGAGAAGAAGATCTCGGTCGTCAAGGACCTGGTCCCGGTGCTGGAGCGCGTCGCCCAGACCGGCCGGCCCCTCTTGATCATCGCCGAGGAAATCGAGGGCGAGGCCCTCGCCACCCTCGTGATCAACAAGCTTCGCGGCACGTTCCGCTGCGCGGCCGTCAAGGCCCCGGGCTACGGCGACCGCCGCAAGGCCATGCTGGAAGACATCGCCGTGCTGACCGGCGGCAAGCCGATCTTCGAGGCACTCGGCATCGAGCTCGAGAACGTCGGGCTCAACGACCTGGGCCGGGCCAAGAAAGTGCTCATCGACAAGGACAACACGACCATCATCGAAGGCTCCGGCGGGCACGAAGCGATCAAGGGCCGGATCGACGCCATCCGCCGCGAGATCGCCGACACCAAGAGCGACTACGATCGCGAGAAGCTGGAAGAGCGCCTCGCCAAGCTCGCCGGCGGCGTCGCCAAGATCAACGTCGGTGCCGCGACCGAAAGCGAGATGAAGGAAAAGAAGGCCCGCGTCGAAGACGCGCTGCACGCCACCCGGGCTGCGCTCGAAGAGGGCATCCTCCCCGGCGGCGGCGTGGCACTGCTGCGGGCGTCGTCGTCACTCAAGGCCAAGGGGCTCACTCACGACGAGGAAATCGGCTTCAACATCATCGTCCGCTCGTGTACCTCCCCGCTGCACCAGATCGCCCAGAACGCCGGGCAGGACGGCGGAGTCGTCGTCTCCAAGGTGAGCGAGGGCAAGGGTAATTTCGGCTACGATGCCTTGAAGGACGAGTACTGCGACCTCGTCAAGGCGGGCATCATCGACCCCACCAAGGTCACCCGTTACGCACTCCAGAACGCCGCCAGCGTCAGCACCTTGCTTCTGACGTCCGATGCGCTCATCGCCGATGCGCCCAAGGATGACGAGAAGAAGTCCGGCGGCGGCGGGCATGGCGGATATGACGACATGTATTGAGCGGTTCGATCGCCCGGCTTCCCTGCCGGAACCGATAATCGGACCCTCAAGCGGGAGGCGATTCGTCGCCTCCCGCTTGCATTTCGAAACGCGCGCTTCTCATCCCACGTTCTCATCCTTGCCGCCGGCCGTTCCCATCACACTGCCCCTGGCCTCGCCGCTCGCCACCCCTCCTGCGCCACGGGCTCGCTTGGCCCCTCGTAGAAGTGGATCGTGGCGGGCGCCGTGATGCCGCCGGACACGATCGATTGCAGCGTTTCATTGACGGTCCAGTCGATGTTCGTCACCGCTTCCTCCGGAACAAACAGCGTGAAGCCGGCCGGTGGCATCAGGCCGGTCAGCACGCAGACCGTGAGGATCGTTCGGCCGGTCGTCACGTCCCGTAGCGAGTTGGTGACGAGCCCCAGCGACCGCGTGCCGGGATGCGGAAACTCGACCAGCACCACTCGCTTGAATTCCCCGCCGCCGCGAAGCTGGGTTCCCAGCGTCTCGACCACGTTGCGGACCGCGCGGTAGATCGTGGCCACGACCGGCACGTGCAGCAGAAACCACTCGAGCGTGCGGTAGACCCATGACCGGAAGATCAGGCCCAGCACATACAGGATCGCAAGCGCCAGCAGAATCGCCAGGACCGGCGAGGCGATGTTGTACCACCATTCCGGCAGATCCAGTTCCTGAATCGCGGGATAATCCCGCATCCAGGCGTGAATCCGGTTGATCAGGCTGGCCAGAGGATTCAGCAGAAACTGCTCGAGCGTCATGAAGATCCAGTACACGATCCAGAACGTGATCACGATCGGCAAGCTGAAGATCAGCCCGCTGATCAGCCGCCCGCGCACCGAGTTGAGGCCCGATCGCAGGCCCCAGACTCCGGCTTTGCGGGCAGCAGGGGACGAATGCGATGACGCCACGCGCGGCCGGCCCGACGGACTTTGATCCATGAGCGGTGCTCCCGACCAGGAAAAAACGAAGATGCCGTTCTCGGGGCGTTAATAGGATATCGTTGGCGTGCATTCGCCCGCGGGTCCACGCGGGCGGGTCGCCCGCCGCCGCCCCGGGCAGGACGAATCGATGGCGAGCCCCAGCCCGCGATCGGACACTCCGCTGCGACGGACGACCTCGTGTTTTGCTCGCATGCGATCCCTCGCCATCGCAAGATCCCGGCGCCGCGGAAGAGCGTGATGAACGCGGATCAGTACCCGATAATACCTCGACGCAGCAATTCGGACGGCGGTATACCGCGGCCCGAACCCGCGCGGGCCGTGGATTTCCGTGTTCGAGACAACGTGGTGCACGGCCAGTCGTGCCCGCGGCACGGCGCGTCCGGCCGCGAACCCGGCCGCCGACGCGCCGGCCACCAGATCAGCTTTCCGGAAACCGACGGCCGGAGCAAGCCCAAGCCGCTCGGCGCGTCGTCAACGAGGCATGCGACACCGGCCTGGGCGACCTGGCCGGCGGCGAGGGGACCTTCGGCCTGCAGCGTGCCTTCCACCTGGCCGGCACCCGCGACGTGGTCGCCAGCCTGTGGAAGGTTTCGGACCACGCCACCGCCGCCCTCATGGCCGACTTCTACTGCAACCTGTGGGTGAAAAACATGTCGCCGCTCGAGGCGCTGCGGCAGGCCCAGCCGGCCATCTACCGCGGCACGCCGTCCCTGAGCGTTTCCGTGGCAATCCTTCAGCGTGCAAACGCATCGACTGGGAACGGGCGATCGAGAATGAGCCGTACGACCTCCAGGCGGAGCAGGCGGTTTGCCTCGGCGTCCCAGAAGCTTGACGCCGGCCCGGTGAGCAGGTCGTCCGCGAGCTTGGCAAGCATCGCGACGGCTTTCGCGTGGTCCCCCGACTCGTGGTAGGCCATGGCGAGCGCGGCCGCGTCCGCGAGGCTGATGTCGCCGTTCTGGGCGGCGATTCCCTCATTGACCAGCTCAATGACAGTTCGGAAGCGACCGGCGAGCAAACCCCCGGGCGGCCGGGAAAGTGTCCGAAATCCGCCAAGGATCGCGCAATCGGAGACCAGATGTGCGAAAATTGCCCGGGAACGAAAGCCGGCGTCGGGCAAATTCGCTACTCTCGACAACTGCGATCGAGCGACCTGACAGTGTCCCACCCCGTTGACGCAACACACTCGCCGTTCCAGGACAATCCCCTGGCAGCAACCGACAGCTCCGCGTTTGTGGCCCGCCTTTGGAAAGTCACACCGAAACCGTGACACCCGGCGAGCAGTCCCTCCCTCATCCTCATGCGAGCCTCCTTCATGCCTTCGCCCCCCGTGGTATCGCGCAGGAAACAGGTCGCGTCCGCGCCGCGGCAGACCAATGCGAACCATCTTCGTGTCGCGACGGAGGCATTCGCGTGAACGGCGCTTCAACTCGGGACTGCGTTGAAAGGCGCCTGCTGGGTGATTGTCTTCGCCGCCCTGCTGGCCGCGGTGCCGCTTGCCGTTCCGGCGCTGGCGACTGAGTCGGGGTCGGACATTCGACCAATCCTCAGCCAGTATTGCTTTGAATGTCACGGCAACGACCTGGCCGAGGGCCGGATCAACCTCGAGGAGATGACGCTCACGCCGGATTTCGGCCGACGTTTCAAGGATTGGGAAAAGGTCGATCGCATGCTACGCGGGCGGAAAATGCCGCCGCGTAAGATGCCACAGCCAAGCGACTCTGAACGCAACGCAGTGATCCAGACAGTCTCCAGTGAGCTCAATCGATTCATCGAGCAACATGCGGGCGACCCAGGGCGAGTCGTGATTCGGCGGCTCACGAGCGCAGAGTATTCATATACGATCAAGGACCTGACCGGGCTCGAGCTCAAGTCGCTCGACGGCTCGGCGAGCGAGGGCGCGTCCGGCGAGGGATTCACCAACGCCGGCACCGGGCAGTTCATGCAGGATTCGACGCTCGAGCGCTACCTCGAATTGGCCAAGCTCGTCGCCGACCACGCCGTGATCGGCGCGGGGCCGCTTGAGTTCTTCACTGACCCGGGTCAGACGGGGCGCGAGCTATCGGCGATCACACGCATTCAGGCGATCTACCGCAAGCATGGCTTCCGCACCGCGGCCGGCGAAGGCGCCGAGCCGTTCGGCCTGGATCTCTATCCCCGGGCCATGTTCGTGGCGTGGCAGTATCAGTTCCGCGACAAGCTCGGTCTGGCGGAACAGACCTTGCCGCAGCTCGCCGCGCGCGAGGGCCTGAGCGTCCGGTTATGTGAGCACGTTTGGAGCGTCGTGAACAAGAAGGACACGCCGTTTCCGTTATCGACAATCATCTCGGCATGGCAAGCGCTTCCGCCCCCGGCGCAGCAAAGTGCGGAGACAACCCGCAAGCAATGCCTGGAGCTTTGCGAGAGCCTCCGAGAGTGGCAGAAAACACTCGCCGCGGCCGCCGGCGACGAGGAGGAGGCCGCCGTACTCACCGCCGGCGAAGTCCAGGTCGCCACGACGCACACGCTGGCGGCTGATCATGCGTGGCCAAAGGGTTCGAAGGTCACCAGGCTCGATTTCGCGGTCTCTCGCGCCAGCAAGCACCCCGCAGCCGCCGCCGTGGTCCTGTGGCAGAACGCGCGCTTGCAATTTCGCCGCGAGGACGGACGCCGCGAACCGTACCAACCGCTCAAGGCGTTCCTGAAACCCGAGTCGGTACGACAACTCGCCTTCGGGAAACATCCGCACGGTACGGCAATCGGCGAGACCGACTTTGTGACCGCCGGCGAAGTGATCGTGCCCGTCTCGCTCCAGATCCCGAACGACATGGTTTCGGCTCGGCTCCTGGTCGATGTTCGACTCGATACGCAGCACGAGGCGACGAGCATCGTTCGTTGCCGGATATCCAGCGGCGACGTGAAGAATGAGCCGATCACCGGGTCCATCGCGGCATCGACCCTGCTGGCGGACCCGGCAAACAAGCTGGTTGACGAGTGGCGGCGCGATGTCGCGGAGTTCGCACGCTTGCTCCCGGAGGTCTCGCACCGCGAGCCGGCGCCCTCGGATCGCGACCCGATCCCGGATCCCTACGACAACACGTATAACAAACCAGAACGAAATCAGTTTCATAGCACAATCAAGTACCACCGTGACGATGCCTTTTTCGTGGCGCACATTGCCGACCAAGCGACGCGACTGCGGCTGGAAGAGGCGTGGACCGACCTGCTCATGTCGTTCGAGTATCATGACGCGAATCTGCGATTCCTTGCCAGGAAGTTCGCGCTCGATCTCGGCGGCCGTTCGATTGCGAATCTCGACCGCGCGGCGATCGAACGGCTGCCGGCCGCGCCCAGAGTTTTCGTCGAGCGCTGGAGTGACGAATATAGGTCGATGCAGCAAGCTCTTCAGGCCGCCGAGCCGGGTCATGTTGAACAGGCCCTGGCGTTTGCCGAGCGAGCCTGGCGCAGGCCGCTGGCCGCGGATGAGCAGGCGCGGCTGCGTGCGTTCTACGCCGAGCTGCGTCGATCAAGCGCGCTGGATCATACGCGGGCCCTCCGCGCGCTCCTGGCCCGAATTCTGCTCGCGCCGTCATTCCTTTATCGCGCCGAGCCGCCCGGCCAGCGACAAGGCATCATACCCCTTTCCGACCGTGGGCTTGCCAATCGCCTCGGCTATTTCGTGTGGTCGTCGGTGCCGGATGACGAGCTGCGACAGGCCGCCGCGGGCGGGCGCCTGCACGAGCCGCGGGAGCTTGAACAACAAACGCGCCGGATGCTGCGCGACCCGAAAGCCCGCCGGCTCGCGACGGAATTCTTCGGCCAGTGGCTCGGGTTCTACCGCTTCGACCGCTATCAAGGAATCGATACGAAGCGCTTTCCCGAGTTTACCGATCAGCTCAAGTCCGCGCTCTACGAGGAATCCGTATCATTCTTTGAGCATATCGTCCGCGACGACCGGCCTGTCGACGAGATCGTGTTCGCCGATTATTCGTTCTGGAATCGGCGCCTCGCCGAGCACTACGGGATCACGGCCGAGCCTCTCGCGAACGGGACCTTTGCTCGGGTCGACGGCGTCGGCAAGCATCACCGCGGCGGCGTTCTGGGACTGGGCGCCGTGCTCGCGGTGACCTCAGCGCCGCTGCGCACCAGCGCGGTCAAGCGTGGCGACTGGGTGTTACGCCGCCTCGTGGGGACGCCGGTTCCGCCACCCCCCGCGGACGTCGGGTCGATCCCGGCCGACGACGTATCCGCCGATAAGCTGACGTTACGCCGGCGGCTGGAAGCACATCGCTCGAGTGCGGCCTGCAACAGTTGCCATGCGCGGATCGACCCACTCGGCTTCGCGCTCGAGCATTACGACCCGATCGGCCGCTGGCGCGATACTTATCGCGACGGACAGAAGATCGAGGCGTCGGGCGTGCTGAGCGACGGGACCACGGTTTCCGGGCCGGACGGGCTGCGGGACTATCTTCGCCGCGAGAACGCGAAGTTCCATCGCACGATCAGCGTCAAGCTGCTGGGATACGGGCTCGGCCGCACGGAGCTGGCGTCCGATCGGGCGTTGATCGACGCCATGGTCAAGGATGCTGATGACGGGCGTCGTTTCTCGGATATGGTCGTGCGGATCATCCTCAGCAAGCAGTTCCGGTTCCAGCGCGCGGATTAGAACACGCGCATCGCCTGGCGAGTGCAAGGGGAGAGCGATCATGACGGACCGTTCGAAAGTGCAGCGCTGGACCGATCAACCGCCGAGGGTTCCTGCGCGGCAGCGGCGGCCTTGTGCTTACCCTGCCTTGGTTGGAATCGTGGCCGGTTCGTGCCGCACAGTCCGGCAAGCGCCGCACCGCAGTCGTGGATTCGACGCCGCCGGTGCGATTCGCCTGCATCTATTTCTCCAACGGCGTGGAGCCGGCGTACTGGTGGGCCAAAGGGACCGGCGCGGCGATGGAAATCGGCCCCGGCCTGAAGCCGATGATGCCGTTTCGCGAAGACATGGTGTTTGTGAAGGGGCTCTTTAACGAGCAAGCCGCGCGGCATCGTAGTCCCCACCTGGGGCGAATCCCCAACCTGCTTTCAGGAGCCTGGGTCAGCACCGACCAGCAAGAGATCCGCGTCGGCAAGACGATGGATCAGGTCCTCGCCGAACACCTCGGTCACAAGACAGCCATCCCCAGCCTCGTCCTCGGCATCGAACCGACCGAGCTCCGGCTGGAAGACGGCCTGTCGATGCTCTACGGCTCGTGCATTTCCTGGGCGAGCGACACAAAACCGGCGACCAAGGAGATCTACCCATCGCGCGTCTTCGACCTGCTCATAGGCGCTCCCGGCGGGCGGCGAGTCGATCGGGCGATTCTCGACCAGGTGCTTGCCGACGCACATGACCTGGAGCGCCAGGTCAGTGTCGACGACCGCAGGAAGCTGGAAGAATACCTTGAATCGGTCCGTGATATCGAGAAGCGAATCGAGCGCACGTCGCAGGACCAGAAGGCGCGAGAGGCCCGCGGCCGCCGACACCAGCGCACCCGAACTACCACGTCCCGGCGACCAGTTGCCGCCCGATATACCGGTCCATATGCGGTTGATGATGGATTTGATCGTGCTCGCGTTTCAGATGGACAAGACGCGAGTGGCAACCTGCATGCTCAACAACGACCTCTCGCAAATGAATTTTGGGTTCTTGAAAGGCGTGCAGGGAAGCTTGCATCTCGACCTCACGCACAATGGACACGTGCCGGAGCGAGAAGCGATGTATCTGCGGACAAACCAGTATCACGTCGAGCAGTTTTCCTATCTGCTCGGTCGGATGAAGAGAATCAACGAGGGTGAGGGCACGCTGCTGGACAATTCCCTGCTGATGTGCTGCTCCAACCTCTTCGACGGAGACAGGCACCAGGCCGACGAAATGCCGATCTTGCTCGCCGGTCGTGGAGGCGGCAGCCTGCGCACGGGCCGCGTGCTTGACTACATCGGCCGAGGAAACGACAACCGCCGCGCGTGCAGCCTCTATCTTTCCCTCATGGACCGCATGGGCGTCCATCTCCCGCGATTCGGCGACGCGGAGAAGCCGCTGTCAGAGATTTGACCCACGTTACGCTGCTGATTCGAAGAATACAGGACTTTCGCCACTCTTCGGCAAAAGTCCCGACGACATTTCCATCACCGCTCTTGGTGGCCCAACCGAGTTCATCAACCTCTGCGCACGCGGCTTTTCGCGTGCTTGCCGGATGGTCGCGTCGCGCTTGACGACCCCCATCGGCCACTGCACTGACAATGCGACCCCGGAAGTGGCCCGGTGCCATTTCGATTTCGTCGAGGACTCGCCGCGCGATCGGTGAGGGCTGACGTGATCGCTGCTCCCATGACCGGATGGTCATAGGACTCACTGCCAGCAATTCTCCTCACGCTCTGAAGGAAGCGTCAGCTCTTCCGCCCTTGGGCTTGATCGAATTCGCGCCCGCGTGTGGAATCGATGCCGGGGGAACCATTGGAACACAACCCGACCGACACCCGTATCGACGAGCTCCTGCTCCGCTGGAAGCAGCTCCGGGCGCAGGGAGAGACGCTCTCGCCCGCCGAGTTGGCGGGCGATTCGCCCGAGTCTGGCCGGCGAGCTGGCCCAAAGGATCGCGGCGATGACGGCCGAGGAGGCCCCGATCGCGGCCAGGCTCGTGCAAAGCGACGATCCGACGGCCATCCGTCCGCCGAGCACGAGTGAGGCGATCCGCGGTCGCTCTTACCCGGCCGATGGCTTCACGGCGGTCTCCCACCTGGTTGAGCCCCGGTTCCACGCCCAGGCGGCTTGGGAGAGGTTCTCGTCGCACGGCAGCAAGAGCTTGACCGGCCCGTCGCTCTGAAGCGCATTCTCTCGGGAAAGATCCACGAGGTCTCACGCCGGCGGTTCCTCCGCGAGGCCGTGATCACCGCCCAGCTTCAGCACCCCGGCATCGTACCGATCCATGGCCTGGGCGAGGACGAGGATGGGCCGTTCTACACAATGCCCTTCATCCGAGGCGAGACGCTCCAGGTGGCGATCGAGCGGTTCCACCGGGATCAAGCGCTCCGTCGCGACTCGGGCAGGCGAGGCCTCGAGTTGCGGGGCCTGCTCCAGCGTTTCATCACGATCTGCGAGACGATCGCGTATGCCCACGACCAGGGGGTCGTCCACCGCGATCTGAAGCCGTCGAACATCATGCTGGGTCCGTACGGCGAGACCTTGGTGATGGATTGGGGACTGGCCAAGCGATACCAGGGGGACGGGTCCGACGCCGACCCCGACGCCGAGGATCCCAGTCCCAGCCCGTCGCCCGATGACCTGACGGCCGTCGGCGCCGTGCTCGGAACGCCGCAGTTCATGAGCCCGGAGCAGGCCGTGGGCCGGCCGACCAGCCCGGCGAGCGACCTGTACAGCCTGGGCGTGATCCTCTACGCGATCCTCACCGGGAAATCCCCGTACGAGGTGCCGCCGGGTTCCGATCGATTGCAACTGGTGCGCGAGGCGGCGCTGGTGCCGCCGCGCCAGCGCGATCCCAGCGTGCCCCGGGCCCTCCAGGCGATCTGCCTGAAGGCGATGGCGGCGCGGCCCGAGGAACGCTACATGACTGCCCGGGCCCTGGCCGAGGACCTGGCGAAGTGGCTGGCCGACGAGCCGGTCTCGGCCTATTCGCCAGGGATACTCAGCCCGGCTGGGACGGTGGGCGCGGCGGCACCGGGCGGGAGTCCAGGCCGCGACGGCGGCCCTGGTGGTCATTGCCGTGCTGGCCACGACCGCGGCCGTGCTCGTCGATCAGGCTCGCCGCGGCGAGCAGGCCGCGCTCGTCCGGGTCACGGCGTCCCTTTCGGCCGAACGCGCGGCCAAGGCGGAGGCCGAGGCCAACCTGACTCTGGCCCGCCGGGCGGTGGAGGACTACTTCACCAAGATCAGTGAGAACTCCTTGTTGAAGCGGCAAGATGCGGTCGAGGTCCGCGACCTGCGAACCCTGCGCAAGGAGCTCCTGGAAGTCGCGCTCGATTACTACAATCGCCTGATCACTCGCCGTTCTTCCGATCCGTCGTTGCGCTCGGAGCAGGCAGCCGCTTTCACGCGAGTGGGCCGGATCAACGAGGAGATCGGCTCGAAGGAAGCGGCTCTCGCGGCATACCGAGCGGGCCCTGGCGATCCGGACGGACCTGGCCACCCTGCATCCCGACGACAATGTGCTCGCTCGCGAGCGGGCCACGAGCGGAATCGCCGTCGCCGGAATGCTCGCCGAGATCGGCCGTGCGGCCGAGGCCCTGACTGAGTACGCTCGGAGTCAGGAGGTCCTGGAGCGGCTGGTTGACGCTGACCCGTCCGACGCCGAGCTCGCAGTCGGAGCTCGCTCGGGTCCACGACGGCAAGGGGATTGTCCTCCGCTCACTCGGCCGGTCGGAGGACGCTCTGGCCGCGTTCGAACGGGGCCGGGCGGTCCTCAAGCGATTGGCCGACGCCCGCACCGCCGACTCGGACGACCAGAGTCGACTGGCAACCTCTCACAGCAACATCGGCCTGTTTCTCGGCGAGCTCGGCCGCACCGACCATGCCGTGGCCGCACTGGAGAAGAGCCGATCGATCTACCAGACTTTGGCCGACGCCAATCCGACAGGGAGCAACTTCCAGGACGATCTGGCATCCAGCGAAACCAACTTCGGCTTGTTGCTCAGCGCCGCCGGCCGGAACACCGAGGCGCTGGCCGCGATGGCGCGAGGTCGCGAGATCTTGCAGCGACTGGTCAAGGCGCACCCCTCGGTCACCGGATACCGTCGCGACCTGGCGATCAATTACATCAACAGCGGAAACGTTCACGCCGCGACCAATCATCCGACCGAAGCGCTCGCCGAGTTTGAACAGCGCGCGGGGTCTTGCAGCTCCTGATCGACGCCGACCCCTCCGACGTGGAGTACCGTCGGAACCTGGCGGCCACCCTCTTCAACATCGGCGACGCGCTGCGTGCGACCGGACGGATCGCCGAGGCGCACGCACCGGCGGAGCAAGCATGCACGCTCCTGGCGGCGGTGGCCGACCGATCCCCCTTCGACGAATTCGTGCGGGCATCTGCCCACAATCTTTGCGTCGACCTGCTCGACAAGGCCTCCGGGCCGCCATCGGACCGCGATCGCGTCCGGCGCGAGGACCACGTGGCGCAAGCCATCGACGCATTGCGCCGGGCCATCGCGGGGGGCTACCGCGCCGTGGACCCCAAGAGACTTCTCCGCGCTCCAGTCCCGGCATGATTTCCAGGACATGATGCTCGATCTCGCCTTCCCGAGATGGCCCTTCGCCGGCGAACCGAACCGATGAGCTCGGCGGGCGCGTTCCTCGGACCCCATCCCATCTCGTGGACCCCCCATGACCGGGGGTCGCCCAGCCCCGCCTTCAAGGCGTCGAAAGAAGTCTCAAGCGCGCGATCGAAGTGGTGGTGCGCTCATGCGCTCATTTCCATACGACTGCCGTGACCGTTCACGGTCGTCGATTGTCTTTTACAAATGGCAGGGCTATGCTACCAGCCTGGGGGAACGCCTCCCATGGCGGAACGCTTGCAGCAGGCGGCTTCGCCCGATATGCAAGCGGCGGTACTCGCGTTCGCTGAGTTTTGACCGCACTTACCGTGAGGTAAGCCCATGATGGTGTCGAAGATGAACTGGCTGATCTCATCGAGCCGGCGCCGATGGTCGTTCGTGCGCGGGCCCTCGGGCCGATTCAGACCGGCTGGCGTGCTTGGGAGATGGATCGCCTTCGCGATGCTGTCGATAGTCGCTCTTGGGCCACCCTGGGCTTTCCGGCCCGCCCAGGCGGGGCAAGGCACGCAACCTGAATCGATGCCAGGGCCCGACCCCAAGCGTCTCGTGGCCGAGTTTCACCAGGACTTTCGGGGCGGGAAGTTCGACTCCAAGATGTTGAGGCTCGTGGGTGCCGATGCCAGGGAATTGGTCAAGCCCGAGGCAGACGGCCTCAATATCCGCATTCCCGCTGGCCTCTCTAAACCCATGCCCGTGGGTGTCGCCCCCCGCTTCCGAATCCACGGCGACTTCGAGATCACCGCTTCTTTTGTGATTGTCAAGGCAGACAATCCCATCCGGGGCTACGGGCTCGCGGCGGCCCTCTGGGTCGAGACCGCTACCGAGACGGCCGAGGCGGTGACCATCGAACGGGGCATCATTCCCAGGGAGGGCGAGCGATTCACGTCGACCCGGATCTCCGGGCCTCCTCCGCCCGAGACCCGGAAATACGACGTGAGGCGATCGCGCGCCCAGTCACGATCCGGCAAGATCCGGATGGCGCGGGTAGGGTCGTTGGTCATCACGTCCTTTGCCGACGGCACACAGCCGTTTCGCGTGCTGCGCAAAGTCGAGCTGGGGCCGGAGGATCTCACACTGGCCCGTCTGGCAGCCGAGACGGGGTGGTCAGACCACGGCATCGAGATCCGCCTGGAGGACTTGACCATCCGCGCGGAGGCTTTCCCCGCGATGTCGGCGACCCGCTAGCCTGAGCACCCAGGTGCGGTCACGCATCCAGCTCTTGATCCCGGAGCGCGTCACGATCAGTGTCCGCCGGTCCCGGTCTTCCGGGTCCGGTCATGGCTTGACCCCCGCTTTCTTGCCCGGCTCGTCGTCGCCTTCGACGGGCGCGATCTGGCGGTCTTCGAACGTGCGGTAGCGCTGGGTCGTGTCGGTGTCGGGTGCGTCCCACGGGATCAGTGGAACGTTGAGGACTTCCTGATCCTTGAGCCTGATGATCAATTGCATGTCGGTGAATCGGCCGAGTCCGAAATGCCATGACGGCCCGCCGGCGCCCGGGGCTTTGCGGGCCTCGATGTAGAGGATCGCCTCGGGGTCGGTACCCGCGGATGTGACGAACGCGAAGACCGCACCGTCCAGAACGTCCGGGTCGGTGCTCTCATTGCGGAAGAGGGGCTGAGGCAGGAGCCGGAGGTCCCAGCTTCGGGACTTGTCGCTCACGGTGGTGGCGAAGAAATCGCGGCACATGTTCCTCATCTGGAGCATCCGTAGCGCCGGGGTCTTACCGGGCGAGGGAGCGTCTGGGATCGGGCGGAAATCCATGCCCGGTGCGGTCGGGTGCCAGGTGCGCAGACCGGCGCGGGAGACGTCGAGGACGGTGGACCCGAGCGCGTGCATCTCGTGGTGGAGCGACCGCGGACCGGTCCTGGGGAATGAGAAGAACGTGGCAATCACCTCGGCCCGGCCCCGACAGCTCCACACGAAAACCTCGCCGTCCTGCTCGCCGCCGCGAATGGGATTGGTCCAGACGTAGACCGGCTCAGGTTTGAGGATGACCTTCTCCGTGCGGCCCGAATCCCGATAGATCTTGTAGCCCTCCGCCTCGTTCAAGTAGATGCCGTGGAGTTTCTCGCGGATCATCTCGACCTTGCCAGAACCGCCGGCCTGAGCGGCGATCAAGACCGCCGCCGTCGCGGCCCGGAGGCTGGCAATCTCACCAATTCCGCCGAGCATGGTCGCCTCCTCGCAGGTGCTACAAAGTGAGTCACCTGACTACAAATATCATCGGATCGGCGAACGTGTCAACGAATTTCCTGGGAGAGCGGGGGTCGCCTCGGTAGAACCCGCCTGGCGGCCGCCGGTCAGGTGCGCCTCCAGACCGCCAGCGGCAACGGCGGCAAAGGGCGGCCCTCTTCCCAAGGATGGAGGTACACGCTGACGGCGAACATGCCGCAATGGAGGTCGTATTCATCCTGCTGGAGGACCAGGAGGCCACTCCTCCCTCGCCAGATGCCGTAGGCATAGCACGGATCTGGACCAAACCCGATCTCGTGGACCCCCCATGATTGGGCGTCGCCCAGCTCCGCCTTCAAGGCGTCGAAAGAAGTCTCAAGCGCGCGATCGAAGTGGTGGCGCGCTTCGTCCAGGAAATCAGGTCCAGCGACCGGGAAGTGAGGGTAAAGGAGGACATGGCAATAGCGGCGCGGGAACCCGCGGGGATGGCTCGAAGACCGCCGAGAGCCGCAACTCATGATTCAAGCGGTAGGAGAACCCCTTGGTCGCAGGGTGGTCCTCCTCGAACGCCCATCCATTCGCCTCGCACGCCCGGCGGATCTCGGCCGGCGTCCATGGTCCTGAACACAAGGCAAGCAGGCTACGTGCGTAGGGTCGGATCTCGTAGGGGCATCCTGAATTGGTCATGACACATGCCTCAACAAAGCCCGCCTGGCTGATTTGCACGCGGACCCTACGGAGCAGCCATGTAAAGTCTCGTTACTTGATCACCCGTTCCATCTTGGCCCATCCGTCCGCGACCCCGCTGTCGGCGACAACTATAATTCAGCCTTTGCGGTGCCAAACAAGGGCTCCGGCCAGTGCAAGACCGCAGAAAAGCGTCGCGAGTAGCATGGCAGGGACCAGGATGAGGATCGCGAAAGCCAGGAAGCGGCCGAACGGGTCTCCGTACGCGAAGTCAGAAAGGGGATGCCGGAAGATGTAACCCAGACGAGTGCTTACGATCCCGATGACTCGATCAACTGCACCAACCAGCGGCTCGCAAAACGTCAGGTATGGGGCGAGGACGAACACGATGACGACGGCCAGGCCTGAAAGCACGAACCTCACGAGGAACCGGTGTGATTCGCCCCGCGCATCAGGATACGAACGAGTCCGATCGCCAGGATGTCAGACATCAATACGAGGCCCGTTTTCCTGATCTGGGACGCGTCTTCCTCACCCCTTGGTGCACGGAGGACGACGCAGTCTACGGCGATAACTGCCACTGCGAACATGAGCCAAGCGATCGAGGGGCGGAACCACCGCATCGCATCTCCTCGCTTGACGGTGTAACGTGTGATCAGCAGTTCAATCTTCACGATTCTGAGCAGCCATCAGCCGAGCAATCATGCCGCCGGCGGGAGCGAATAGCAGCGTCAGCATCGAATGACAGATGACTTCAGATCAGAGCCGGTTCGCATCGCGGCGAACCAGAGCCCGAGGAAGAGGACGACGACCATGAGGCCCGCGATCGAGCGGTGCAACCGCATTGGACCCTCCCTCTCATTTTTGATCTCTGGACCACCCGCCACACGTCCCGCCATCATCCCGCGCCTGCCTGACCGTGCCAACGAGACTTCACCCGTTCCAGGTCTCGCCGGCTCACAGGACGCTTCCGAGGATCAGGTTGGCGTCGAAGACCAATGAGCAGAACGGCGACCGGAATTGAGTGGACGCTTTCACGCGAGTACGATCGGACATGATAGGCCCTCCTTGGCGGTCGAGAGTGGTCAGATACCCTCGATCCACGCCGACAAGGGCCTATCTTGTACGTTTCGTTTTGGCAAAAAAAGCTTACAGCTCCGTCAGTGCCATTCGATCAGAGACGAAATTTGTGATTGATAAGGAGGTTCGCGGTGGCCCTTCCCGCGTCAGTCGCGCGCTTGTTGAAGAAGAAAGCCGTGGACAACTCTCTGGAGGTTGAAGACCTTCTCAAGGTCGCTGCACGGGGAGACGCCTCCGACGCAATATTCTTGCGCCGACTGAAAGACGAGCACGCCTGGTCGGATTCTGGCTTGGAGCACGGAGCCCGAGTCGTACCACTGGGTCAATGGGTCAACGTGATCTGTTGCTACTTGGAGCGTGGGTATGCCGGCCTCGTAGAATTGGCGGGTATGGGCACCGGAGGTGACGACCTCGCCGGCCTGTGCATCGGATTGCTATAGGAGACAATGAATCTCTGAAGCTGATCGGGAAGCTACCGCGATTCCAGGGTCCGTACGCCGATCTCGCCGAGTCGGCATCTCGTGCGATCAAGAAGAACCTGCGTCGGTGATCCGGCAATGAAAGCAGAGCCGGCGCCGGGCACAATGCCAAGCTTTTGAGCGAGTCGGACAGACCGATCTCTTGAGGTCCGAGCCATGAGACTGTCCCGCGTTGGGTCTGGTACACGCCTATCGATGGCTGTACAAGTGGCTTCTTCACGTCGCGGTCGAGTGCCTCCAGGTAGAACTGGAGTTTGCCAAGGTGTTCGGGCTCGAACTCGACGACTTTGAGTTCAATCGCGACCAGGCAATTGAGCGCGCGGTTGAAAAAGAGCAGGTCGAGGGCGAAGTCCGGTCCGCCGACCGGGATCGGATACTGGCTGCCGTCGTAGCAAAAGTCCCGTCCGAGTTCGGACCACTTCTCGGAGGTCGCCATGCGGAGGTAACACTCGCGCTCCGCGACCCGCTTCGACTTGCCCAGAATGTTTAATTTGAAAACCCAGGTGGGTCAATTCTACGCGGCTCATTTCCAGACTGACGGCGAATATAAAGAGGCGGCGCTGAGGACGGTCTTGCGTCGACACCTGCCCCTGTCGCTAATTGTCGGACGCGGTTTCGTCGTCACGCCGCACGATAGCTCGTCTCAGCTTGACCTGCTAATCGTTGACGGAAGTAAGCCCACACTCTTCCGAGATGGCGACCTAGTATTCGTCACGCCCGATTGCGTGCGCCCGTTATCGAGGTCAAAACCTCGCTTCCTACGTCCACTGATCCAATGAATGTGCGACCAAGCTCGCAAAAGTTGGCGGTCTGTGCAAGACGCGCACGGGTGTTGCCGCGTGGCTGCGAATCTTTTCGTACGAAGGTCCGATCAAGACCGGTGCCCTGTTTCACGATGCAGTCAAGAATGCAGAAACGCGACCGGGGTACCGATCAACTGCGTTGCCTACGGCAAAGATCACTTCGTTCGCTATTCGCCGGAAGACGAGCGGGAGCCAGGTGACGATCGACTCGATTGCGTTCATGCGCGGCGGCGGGTCTATCGCCTGCGACACCTAGCTTCTTCGCATTTCGTCGGAAACGTTGTTGATTCGCTCTCGAACCGCGACGGACGCGGTAGCCAGTACGCATGGTTTCCGCTTGCCGATGGCAAGAAGGTTCACATGCTGGACGAAGAACGGACGTAGGGAGGGAAGCGCCGTCGCATTTTCCGTTGCCCGCATCGGATCAACAGTAACTAGATAGAGCAGTTTCGATCGCGTAACTGTGGTGCTTCCGATCAATCACGTATGTTTTGTTGATCCCTCCGCGGACGCGGTTCACGGCATAGAACGGGTCTTGGGCACTATCCCGCCTTCGAGATCAACTTATTTTCTCTCGCACAAGCACAGACGGATGGAGAAGCACTTCCCATCGCGGTTGATCGTTGGCAGGGTCACCTGACCAATACCGGTCGCAGAAATACATCTGCTCCATCAGGGTCTTGCCCTTGGCGAACCAACACATATCCTTCTTGCCGCTATAATCCGCGGCCAAGACTTTCCAAAATGATGCGTTCGTAATCTGTTCCACGGCACAGAAAGCTTGAGCCTCTGGCATCGTGTCAAAGCCGAAGACGCAATGAAATCTGGAAATCTCGTTTTTGTGTCTTTCCCGCCGCATCCACTCGCACAAAAGCTCACGACAAGCAGTCGCCCATTCGGAGCGGTCTCCACACAAATGCTTCGTCCCAAACGTGGACAGATCGCGTAGCTCCAAATCGGCAAGGAAATTCTCAATTGCGACATTTCCTACCGTCACTCCGCCCCTCGTTATGAGCCCATTCGGCACGAGAGAACCGGACCAATCAACATGGATAAATTCCTTTGGATGCCGTGACATAAACTCGTGATACCACTTTGCGAGCATGATGCCCCCGCAATACGGTACTGCAATGCGATTCTCATCAACGTAACGTGGCCTGGCCACAATGGCAGCATACCGCGCGGGCCGACACTGCCCGTGCACGGATGAACTGCAATCGGCTTAAGGAACCGCCTGTTTCACTTCCCAGCTGCCACCGTGGCAACCGCCCGCTCCACCGACTTCAGACATGGAGATTGCAACCAATGTGTGATAGCGAAACCACCTCTCCCGAGCTGTGTTTGTGCTTAGTCAGCAACGACCATTTCAGAGTGTGGTCCTCCGGTGGGGCGACCTGATTTTCAGGTCGGTTCTTGTCCATGTGTGCCTTCAGCCTTGCCGTGATGCCTTTGATATTTTCTATGCGGACGTAGCTGATGAGCAGGCCGGCGGTCTCCCGCCCAGTGGTGTAGCGGCTTAGCAACTGTCCAATGCCTTTGATGTGGTAACTCGGGCTGGAGTAGATTTTTGCTTCGGCAAGCTTCGTCCGCATCGGCGTGCATTCATCGGCTTCAATCGTCAGATCAACGTGACCGTTTGAGTTAGTCTCCTGGCTTACCGTCAACCCGGGCATCATCAGGACGGCAGCTAGCACGGCTGAGAGTCCTTCTTCATCGAGCGGCGCGAACTTCCTTTTGTTCTTTTCCAAGTGAGAAATGGCCTTTTCGAGGATAGTCGTGAAAGCAACCTCAAATTCCTCGTCGGTCCCTGCGGTGATCAGGTCGATGTACGCTGGTGACTTTCTTTTTATCCGGTCGAACAGCTCTGCCAAGCTGTCTTTGTCCGTGGTCATTGCGTGGGCCCCTCTACATCAACCGGGCTCCACTTCACAACAACGTTTCGAGCCCACGAACGCCATTCATCCTGGGACATGGTCTTGTCTTTCCACCAGGCAGTTAGCCGCTTTCCCACTTCGTTTCGGGGAACTTTGGGAGAGCCCTCGCCACCGTTTGCGAAATACTCCATTTTGAGAAGCCGCGCGGCGGGACGGGAAAGCAAAGCGAGAACAGCCAGGACCTCGTTGGGTTTGGCAGAGGCACTCTTTGCGACAGCGTCCACTTCCGTAAGTGTCAGCGCATGGTCGCTCTGTCTGGTGACGGAGCTCCATACTGCCGAATTGATTGTGCCCCATTTCGCGTCCGCGCCAAGGTTCTGCGACACGTAGCTCTTGTGCGCTCGGCGAGGGTCGCAAAAGGATCGTCCGCGGTACGGACTTCAGCCTGCTCGCGCAAGGATTCATAGAGCCGAGCCGGGCCGAGCAGCACGTCTTTGATGCCGCTCCGAACGGTTTCAGAGCCCAATGCCTGCGTGCTCATCGCGGTGTGCGCCTCCAGCGCCCCGATGATCGCGTTCATGAGTTCGGACTTGAGATCGGGTGAGTTCGCGAACTGCTCTTTCGTGTTGTTGGTCGCTTGCTGCTTGAGCGTCTCGGACTCCAGGAGTTTCCCCATGATCACGTTGTTGACGTAAACCAGTTTGTCCTGGTCCGTCAGCTCGCCTTCAAACAGGTCGTTCACGCGCTGGATGATCTCGTTCAGACGGGCTTTCTGCTTCTCTTGAACGCTCCCACCGCCCGCTTCGGTGATCGGTTCCAGCTTGGGGTTCTCACCGGCGACCAAGGGCATGGGGCGCTTGCCCTGATCTCTCAGGTTGTGGTGGGTCAGCACCACTTTGGAAAGGTCGATTCCCTCGCGCTCGCGGCCAAACACGAGCAGCCGCAGCACTTGCTTGTAGAAGATCGAACGCTTCTCGAGCGCCGTGTTGCCGTAGTCGAAGATCTGCGACAAGAACGTGTAGAGACGCAGAAACGCCCCCATGTCGCGACTGGAACAGCAGCAAGGCGTCCAGCTCGTTCTCGAGCCGCTTCCATCGCGGGTTTGTTCTTCTGCTCCTGTGGCGAGTCTTCAGGGCCTCCTGTGCCGCCTTGTAGCGCTTCTGGAGCCGGTCAACGACGGGCTCGACAGCGGCCGCCAGTTCACTTTGCTTGGCATTCGGCTTCAATTCGACGGCAACGACGCGATCCACCTCGAAATCGTCGTAGTGACCGGCGGCGTCCAGCTTGGCGCGGAGGTTGTAAACCAGATCCGGGTCGCTCACGTTCGCCAGTTCGGCCGTCGTATAGTAGGTCTTGAACGCCTTGAGCACGTCCTCGGTGTCGTTCACGAAGTCCAGCACATAGGTCGTGTCCTTGCCGGGATGGGCACGATTCAGCCGAGAGAGGGTTTGCACGGCCTGAATGCCCGCCAGCCGCTTATCGACGTACATCCCGCACAGCAGCGGCTGATCGAAGCCGGTCTGGAACTTGTTCGCCACCAGGAGAATCTGAAACTCGTCGGTGTTGAACGCTTCGCGAATGTCGCGGCCTCGCAGGTTGGGGTTCAGCGTGTGGCTGGTTTCGGTGAACGGGTCGGGGCCGGATTCCTTGTCCTTGACCTCGCCCGAGAACGCCACCAGCGTCCCGATGCCGTAGCCGCGATCCTTGATGTACTTGTCGATCGCGATCTTCCACCGGACCACTTCCTGTCGGCTGCCCACGACCACCATCGCCTTGGCTTGTCCATTCAGCAGCGGCGCGATGTACTGGCGGAAGTGCTCGACAACCACCTGGACCTTTTGCGAAATGTTGTAGGGATGCAGCCGCACCCAGCCCATGATCCCCTTCAAGGCCGCGCTGCGTTCGACTTCCTTGTCGTCGTAGTCCTTGCCGTTGTGGGCCAGCCTGAAGGCCAGCTTGTACGTGGTGTAGTTCTGAAGCACGTCAAGGATGAATTTCTCCTCGATGGCTTGCCGCATCGAATAGACGTGGAACGGCGCGGGAAGATTGCCCTCACCGGCCGGTTGGGTCGGATCGGGCCGGGTGCCGAACAGTTCCATCGTCTTGGTCTTGGGCGTTGCGGTGAACGCGACGTAGGTGATGCCGCCATCGTCGGCGCGCGCGGCCATCTGAGCCGCCAGAATGTCCTCGGTGCTGACTTCGCCCCCGTCGCCGAGTTCCTTCAGTTCCTCGGCGGTCAGCACGGCCTTCAACTTGGCGGCCGCTTCGCCGGTCTGCGAGCTATGCGCCTCGTCGGCGATCACCGCGAAGCGCTTGCCCTTGGTTGCAGCGAGCTTGCGCACGGCATCGAGAGCAAACGGAAACGTCTGGATCGTGCAGACCACGATTTTCTTGGTCGCCGGAGAGTGCCGTCGTCAGTTCGCCGCTCTTGCTGCTGCCCTTCGCCTTTGATCGTCGCGACCACGCCGGTCGTTCGTTCAAAGTCGAAGATCGCTTCCTGCAACTGCGTGTCGATCACGTTGCGGTCGGACACCACCAGGACGGAATCGAACAGCTTCTTGTGCTGCGCGTCGTGCAGGTCGGCCAGAAAGTGGGCGGACCACGCGATCGAGTTGGTTTTGCCCGAGCCCGCCGAATGCTGGATCAGGTATTTGCCGCCCGGTCCTTCGTCCAGCACGGCGGCCTGGAGCTTTCGGGTCGCGTCGAGCTGATGAAACCGGGGGAAGATGATCTTCTCGATCTGCTTCTTCTTGTCCTTCTGAGCGACCAGGTACCGGCCCAGGATTTCGAGCCAGCTCTGCCGCTCCCAGACCTGTTCCCACAGGTAGGCGGTGCGATGGCCGCCGTTCGGGTTCACGGGGTTGCCGGCCCCGCCGTTGTCGCCCTGGTTGAATGGCAGGAACACGGAGTTCGTGCCGTCCAGCCGGGTCGTCATGTGAACTTCGCGGTTGCTGACGGCGAAATGGACCAACGCCCCGTTAGATTCTACGTCTGCGACTTCTCCGCGCGGTGCGCGCATCTTCTGACTGAACTACGCGGCTGTACCAAGAGCGGCTGGAATGCCACGGTGATAGAGTTGTATTAGAGCTTGGAGCACTCGATGTCCTTTCGGACCGACGTGCCAACGGCGGCTACGCGGCACTTTTGAATCAGTCTGCGCACATGAAGCCGTTTCAACAAACGGCCGACTGCAGCGCTTTGACGACGACGTTCCACTTGATCGGCTGTTGTTCCATACAGTGCCTCCCGGATGTCGGCGTTTCGGAAGCCCGCACCACATGGTCGCCATCCAAGACCGCCCCGAACAATTTGACGTCTGGGCCGCTGGCCAAGTTGAAGCCCGCATAACTCCGACCCGCTTTCACCACGGGCTCGGTGATTCTTTCGACCTGGCGATAAGCCGGCGCCGGATTCTCGACCACAGACAATGCCTCCAGGTACCGTTCGTTGGCGGCCAAGGAAATCTCGCGGTAGCGGTACAGATTGATCACACCTTTGTTCATCGGGCACCAAGCTATCTCGCGGCGGCCCTCACGAGTCCGCCACCGCCGAACTCGAAACTCTCTGGGATTGTTGATGACGGTCTCAATCCGCAAGACCAGACCGAACTTGTCGTACATCTTCAGCCAGTTGTTCTTCATCCGATGTTTGATCCTGGCGCCAGGCCAGCGATCTTTCTGGCAACTGGTGAGCACCTCCCCGTCAAACCGGGGATGGAAGCGTCGGCCCAAGAAAGTCAGGATGTCCTTGGCCGAGAAGTTGATCGCGGCGTGGTCCAAGAGCCGCGGATAGAGACCAGCCAGTGCCTCGCGGCTGGAGAAGATCAGATCGGTGGCGTACTCGGCTTGGTCAATGACCCAATAATAGCTGTAGCCGTGAAGCCATCGCTCTTTCATCAAAGGGTTAACCTGGCGAACCAGACGGTTGAGGATCTTGGCCAGTTGAGATGGGTGAACGAATTGGCCAACTTCTGAGCGGCTTCTTGATTGTTCAAGGTCGTAAAGGCGTTGTCTCGGAGGTCAAATCCGATGCGCCGCTTGAGCATTTGCTTTTCCAGCCAGGAGTGACCGTTGACATAAATCTGGACGGTGAACGGGAACCAAGTGGTCAGGCGGATGTAGATCAGGCCGAGTTCGGGATCCAGGAAATAGAAGTAGAGCACGCGCTGGGCTCGGCGTGCGTTGACCAGTCGGGGGCGTCCCTTGCCGTAGGCCAGCCTGAAGCTGGGGCACGTCTCCATGCAGCAGAGGACGCAAATCAACCCATCGGCGATGGGCCGCTGCCGCAGAATCTCTTCGACCAACTTGTCTTTGCGGTGATGGCCCTGAAGGAATTGGTATTCGGCGCCGGCCTTTTGGGCCAAGTCGCTTGGCATAGTCGACAACGGCGTTGGACTGTTCCTCGGCAAAGGCCATGAAGTCACATCGCCGGATCTTGAGGACGTGATCGACAAAGCCTTCCAGGGCCGGCCCGTTGGTAATGGGCAGGTAGCCCTTGAATATGACGCGGTCAAAGCAAGAGAGCACGGTGACGATCAGGCTGGTAAACTTGGAAACGAAGCGCGAGAGCGTCTTCATGGCGTTCTGCTCCAGGGCGGGTGTCTCGACAACACCATTTTGGCTGCAGAACGCCACTTTTGTTCATTCTTTTTAGTTGCGGCTCCGCCGCGTTAGGAAAGGAGAGCAGCGGCTCCGGGGCCTGGCCTTTGGGCTTGGGGTGACGATCGAAACGATACTGGTCGATGGCGTCGCCGACGCTTTGCGTGAAGTCGGTTTTGAGCTCGGCCGTCGCTGCCGGCAGACCGTTCACGAAGAGCACCAGGTCGATGCAATTCTCGTTGTGAACCGAATACCGTACCTGCCGGACGACGCGCAGGCGATTGGCCGCGTATCGGGTCAGAATGTCGGGGTTGATGGCCAAGGCGGGTTTGAACTGAGCCAGCGACAACATTGCTCGCAGGCCCAGCATCTCGATGCCATGCCGAAGTACATCGAGGGTGCCTCGTTGGTCGATCTGATCGCGCAGGCGGGTCAGCAGGGTTTCGGTGGCGTGCGCCCCGTGGTTCTTGGCGATCGCCTCCCAGGCCTTGGGCTGCGTGGCCTGTACCCAGGCCAGCACGTCTTCGGGAAACAAGGCCCGAGCCCGGTCATATTTCGCGGCGTCGCCTGCGTCGTACAGCCAGCCGTTGGAGGCGAGGTATTCGCAGATTTCCGTCTCGAAGCTGATCTCTTTGTGCGCGCTCATGCCGCCTCCGATTCCGCCAATTGGCGCACGTCGATTTTGCCGGTGACGGCGGCGGAGATCAGTGCTGACCGGCGTTCTCGGAGAAGGGCAATCGCCTCTTCGCTGACTGCTGAAATCGCGTTGAATGTTTGATCCATCGACGTGATGTGATTACAAATTTCAATCGCCTCGTGCTGTGGAGGCAGCGCGATCTTAAGGTTCTTGAATTCGTCCCAGTACAGTCGAAGTCGGAAGTCGGTTACACCTCGGGAATGCCGGCGCATCTGTTCGATGGCCTGTGGAGTTCGCAGCAAATTCTCGACGTACGTCGTGGAAAGTTGCTTTCGCGGACGAGCCACAATATACGCAGGGCTCACCATACCCTCGACACCGACCGTGCCGAAGCCACCTTGCCACGCGCGCATCATGTTGTATACGAGATCGTCTGGCATTACACGCTTGTACTTGGAGCGATCGTCGCTCCGCGTGACCGTTCGGTCCAGCTCTTCGTCGTCAAGTTCTGTATCCGACACCCCATGATGAATGGACACGCTGAGAACCGGCAATTCATCTATTCCTGGCTCGGCCATTTCTCGGAAGAGATTGGCAAGCCGGGTCACCTCCCAATGTTCGGGCACCTCGCCAAGCCATTCGATGCCGGTGCACTTCATGGCCGCATGGGGATTCAGTCCCTTGGTGACGGCGTGGGAAATGACGGCCTGGCGTTTCTCTTTGAGCAGCTCAATTAACTTCCGCTGCTCCACGACCAGCCCGTCAATCCTCGCCGTCTCACGGTCGAGAAACGCCGCGATGAGGGATTGTTCGGTAATGGGGGGAACGACCAGTTGAACGTTGCCAAGCATCGAGCGGCTGATTCGATCTCGCGTGCCACCCCTCGCGACGACCTCAATAAATGACAAATATGCCGAAGTGCTGAGTTGATAAACCAGGTATTGGGGGTCGTAGTCCGACGAAGGCTTCAATATACAGTTATCTATTGATGTTATCATCTTCATGCCAAGTGCGGGTGCTAAACACGCACGCCCGGCCAAGATCGTGCGAGACGATTGCAATCGGCAGATCAATACGTCGTCTGGTTCGACTTCAGTGCAGTCGAGATTTCTAAACGTCTCCTCCGATACGTACCTAACGCGGCGGAGCCGCAACTAAAAAGAATGAACAAAAGTGGCGTTCTGCAGCCAAAATGGTGTTGTCGAGACACCCGCCCTGGAGCAGAACGCCATGAAGACGCTCTCGCGCTTCGTTTCCAAGTTTACCAGCCTGATCGTCACCGTGCTCTCTTGCTTTGACCGCGTCATATTCAAGGGCTACCTGCCCATTACCAACGGGCCGGCGCTGGAAGGCTTTGTCGATCACGTCCTCAAGATCCGGCGATGTGACTTCATGGCCTTTGCCGAGGAACAGTCCAACGCCGTTGTCGACTATGCCAAGCGACTTGCCCAAAAGGCCGGCGCCGAATACCAATTCCTTCAGGGCCATCACCGCAAAGACAAGTTGGTCGAAGAGATTCTGCGGCAGCGGCCCATCGCCGATGGGTTGATTTGCGTCCTCTGCTGCATGGAGACGTGCCCCAGCTTCAGGCTGGCCTACGGCAAGGGACGCCCCCGACTGGTCAACGCACGCCGAGCCCAGCGCGTGCTCTACTTCTATTTCCTGGATCCCGAACTCGGCCTGATCTACATCCGCCTGACCACTTGGTTCCCGTTCACCGTCCAGATTTATGTCAACGGTCACTCCTGGCTGGAAAAGCAAATGCTCAAGCGGCGCATCGGATTTGACCTCCGAGACAACGCCTTTACGACCTTGAACAATCAAGAAGCCGCTCAGAAGTTGGCCAATTCGTTCACCCATCTCAACTGGCGCAAGATCCTCAACCGTCTGGTTCGCCAGGTTAACCCTTTGATGAAAGAGCGATGGCTTCACGGCTACAGCTATTATTGGGTCATTGACCAAGCCGAGTACGCCACCGATCTGATCTTCTCCAGCCGCGAGGCACTGGCTGGTCTCTATCCGCGGCTCTTGGACCACGCCGCGATCAACTTCTCGGCCAAGGACATCCTGACTTTCTTGGGCCGACGCTTCCATCCCCGGTTTGACGGGGAGGTGCTCACCAGTTGCCAGAAAGATCGCTGGCCTGGCGCCAGGATCAAACATCGGATGAAGAACAACTGGCTGAAGATGTACGACAAGTTCGGTCTGGTCTTGCGGATTGAGACCGTCATCAACAATCCCAGAGAGTTTCGAGTTCGGCGGTGGCGGACTCGTGAGGGCCGCCGCGAGATAGCTTGGTGCCCGATGAACAAAGGTGTGATCAATCTGTACCGCTACCGCGAGATTTCCTTGGCCGCCAACGAACGGTACCTGGAGGCATTGTCTGTGGTCGAGAATCCGGCGCCGGCTTATCGCCAGGTCGAAAGAATCACCGAGCCCGTGGTGAAAGCGGGTCGGAGTTATGCGGGCTTCAACTTGGCCAGCGGCCCAGACGTCAAATTGTTCGGGGCGGTCTTGGATGGCGACCATGTGGTGCGGGGCTTCCGAAACGCCGACATCCGGGAGGCACTGTATGGAACAACAGCCGATCAAGTGGAACGTCGTCGTCAAAGCGCTGCAGTCGGCCGTTTGTTGAAACGGCTTCATGTGCGCGGACTGATTCGAAAAGTGCCGCGTAGCCGCCGTTGGCACGTCGGTCCGAAAGGACATCGAGTGCTCCAAGCTCTAATACAACTCTATCACCGTGGCATTCCAGCCGCTCTTGGTACAGCCGCGTAGTTCAGTCAGAAGATGGCGCACTGCGCGGAGAAGTCGCAGACGTAGAATCTAAAACCCTGTTCTTCAAAAACGCCTGTTCCGACATTTCCGCATTGAAGAAGTCGCACGCCTTCGTTGGTAATGTAAGGAGTTTCAATCCAGTCGCCATCGATGAAGGTCTTGCTCCCAGGTCGCGCGATGTGTTTGATGCGAGTTCGGCTCCAATGCGCTGGAGCCTGGCCAACCCATTCAATACCGCTTTCCTTATACTTTCGCGTATCTCGGAAAGCTCATTTCGACAGCCCCCCGATCATCGTCAGAATCCGGTCGGTGACGCCCTTCAATTCGGCGTCGATCTCGGCCAGGTCGCGGGGCGGCTTGAAGACGTAGAAATGCCGATTGAACGGGATCTCGTAGCCGACTTTCGTCTTCTCGTGATCGATCCATGCATCCGGCGCATGCGGCAGCACTTCACGCTTGAAGTAGGTTTCGATCTTCTCGCTCAGCGGCACGTTCTCGGTGTCGCGTAGGTTGGCATCCGGCTGGGGTTTGCCTTTCAGCTTGCCCTTGGTGCCGAGCACGATCTTGCCCTTCGCGTCGCGCAGCGGGCGTTCGACCGTGATCGTGCGGTAGCCGAAGTCCTCGTTCTTGAAGATGCGACTGATCGGCACGCCGTCCTTGCGGACTTCCTTGCAGTCACCAAACAGCCGGGTGATCTCGTCGATGTGTTCGGGGCTCAGCTCCTTGCGCTTGCTGCCGAGGCTCTTCCGCATCTTCTGCCAGAAGCCGCTGGCGTCGATCAGTTGCAGCTTCCCTTTGCGATGCGCGGGCTTGCGGTTGCTGACGATCCAGATATAGGTGCTGATGCCCGTGTTGTAGAACATGTCGGTGGGCAGGCCGATGATGGCTTCGACCAGGTCGTTCTCCAGCACGTAGCGACGGATCTCGCTCTCGCCCGACCCCGCTCCGCCGGTAAACAGCGGCGAGCCGTTCAGGACGATGCCGAACCGGCTGCCGCCATCGACGGCCGGACGCATCTTGGAAATCAGGTGCATCAGGAACAGCAGCGAGCCGTCACTGACGCGGGGCAGGCCGGGACCGAAGCGCCCGTTGAAGCCCTGTTGCTCGGCCTCCTTGCGGATTTCCTTCTCGATCTTCTTCCACTCCACGCCAAACGGGGGATTGGAAAGCATGTAGTCGAAGTGCTTGCCCGGTAATCCGTCGTTCGACAGCGTGTTGCCGAAGATGATGTTGGCGATGTCCTGCCCTTTGATCAGCATGTCGGCCTTGCAGATCGCGTAGGACTCGGGGTTCAACTCCTGCCCGTACATCACCAGCCGGGCGTCGGCGTTCATGCTGGCCAGATGCTCGCCACCGACCGACAGCATGCCGCCGGTCCCCGCCGTCGGGATCGTAGAGCGACCGCACCACGCCCGGTTTGGTCAGCGCCTCGTCGTCTTCGATGAAGATCAGGTTGACCATCAGCCGGATGGCATCGCGCGGCGTGAAGTGCTCTCCGGCGGTCTCGTTGGAAAGTTCGGCGAACTTGCGGATCAGTTCCTCGAACACGGCCCCCATCTGGGCGTTGCTGACGACCTCGGGGTGAAGGTCGATGTTGGCGAACTTCTCGGTCACCAGATAAAGCAGCTTGGACTTGGCCAGCCGGTCGATCTGGGTGTGAAAATCGAAGCTCTCGAAAATGTCTCGCACGGAGGGCGAAAACGCCTGCATGTAGGCGAAGAGGTTTTCCTTGATATGGTCCTGGTCGCCCATCAGCTTCTTCATGTCCAGGGGCGACGTGTTGAAGAAGAGCTGCCCCGACTTGCGCAGCAGGAACGGCTCCGGGTTCAGCCCGGCCTTCTCTCGGGTGGCCAGCTCGGTCAGCACGGCGGCCTTGGTCTTCTCCAGCACGCAATCGAGCCGCCGCAGCACGGTGAATGGCAGGATCACCTTGCCGTATTCGGATTGCTTGTAGTCGCCTCGCAAGAGATCGGCCACGGACCAGATGAAGGAGGAGAGGTTCGGATCGTTCATTGATGTCGATACTGCGAAGTAGTGACGGGCCGCCTGTTTACGAAACCCATCGAATTCTAACACGGCCGCGTGCTTGCTCAAAGCGGGAATGCACCAGCACTTACACAGCATTTCCGTTTGAGCCGGTCCTTCGTGGAGCTATCATAACGCACGCGGAAGCGGCGAACCGGAAAGGCCCTAAAGGTCACCTTGACGGGTGATGTGACCGGGTCGTGGGTGGGTCGAAGGAGGATGCGATGCACAGCGTCAGATAGCCAGCCTGCGACGTCTTTGTATACGCGCCGTCCATTTTTCGCGTTCCTGACCGGGGCTCTCAATGGAGGGTTACGATCGTAATTCAGCCACAGTCTGCCGCAGGCGGATCGACTCGGCATGCAGGCTTCACGGCGAACTCGCCTTTTGGTGGTCAGCCGATAACGCCCGGGAATCGCTGGACCAGAGCTTCTCGTGTGTCCAGGGTGAGGCTGTCCTGCTCAGGGTCGTTCGAACACGACAAAACGCACGGACTGATCACGATTGGAGGTGGTCACTGAGCGGACCGCAGCTCTAAGAACTCGACACCGAGATCTCCGGCGTTAACGAATGGCTGTCGGCCAGCGTCGTCTTGGCGGCATATTGACAACTAGCCGCCGAACCACCTACCGACGCGCGTCGCTGAGTGTTTTGTGCTCGGCCCCGATGCCGAAGTTCAGGTTGCACAAGAGCGATCGAAGCGCCCCTTGAACTTTCGGGGTTACTTTGTACACTAATCAGGGTTCTGGACAACGTTGTGGCCTCCGCTAGCTGGTACAGAAATGAAGCGGATCGAGCTAAAGGTCGGTCAGGATCATATCGAGTCCTTGGCCAAGTTGCGCAATCCACTTATCGCTATTGAGGAGCTTATCTGGAATGGCCTAGACGCCGACGCCACTGAGATTTCCGTCGAGTCAACAGCCAACAGTTTCGGTGGGCTCGACAGCATCACAGTTACGGATAATGGAACCGGAATCCCGCTAGAGACGACCGAGACGGCCTTCGGCAACCTCGGGAACTCACCAAAACTTCGGCTACAGTGCACGCCAGCGGGTCGCGTGCCACATGGGCAAGGCGGCAAGGGCCGGTTCCGTGCATTTGGTATCGGTCGCGACGTCTTCTGGCTCAGCCGCTACCGCCAGAGCGGCAGGTATCACGAGTTCAGCATCAGGGGCCATCGGAACTCACTTCGTCATTTCGAAATCGGCGACGACAAAGAGTCTGCTAAGAAGGCCACCGGCGTCACTGTGACGATCAGGGGATTCGAGCAGAACTATCCTTCACTTTGCAACGGCAGCGATGCGGCACAGGAGCTTGCCAGACGCCTTGCCCTGTACCTCAAGAAGTATCCTGGCATCAAGATTACTTACGACGGTTACGAGGTCGATCCGCAGAATCTGGAGTCCTATTCGCGGACGATTCCTCTGACGCTAAGAGACGAGAACGGCGAGGAAGTCCCCGCGGAGGTCACGGTAATCGAATGGAAGACCTCGGCCGACCGGGCGCTCTACTTGTGCGATGAGACGGGGTTCGCCTACGAAGAACGGCCTCCCGGCATTCAGGCGCCGGGTTTCAACTTTACCGCCTATCTCAAATCGCGCTTGGTGAAGGAACTGGCCGACGACAATGCATTCGCTTTCGAGCAACTCCACCCGGTCGTTGACGGCTTGGTTGACTCGACGAAACAAGTCCTTCGGAGATACTTTAGGGAGCGAGAGGCAACTCGGGCCCAAGATCTCGTAAAGAAATGGAAGGAGGAGCGGGTTTATCCCTACGAGACGCCACCTTCCAACCCGATCTCCGTTGCCGAACAGCAGGTCTTCGATGTTTGCGCGGTGAAAGTGAACGAATACCTGCCAAGTTTCGAAAAGAGCGACGCGAAGAATAAGCGACTCACGTTCCGACTCATCCGCGAGGCGTTGGAGTCGAACCCGAACAGCCTTCAGACAATTCTCCGTCAGGTGCTGGAGCTACCCGAGGAGCAGCAAAACGAGTTGGCGGCCCTCCTTGAAAGGACCAGGTTGTCCTCGATCATTAACGCGGCGAAAACCGTTATCGACCGCTTGACCTTTCTTGGCAGCTTGGACCACCTTTTGTTCGGTGATCTTAAAAGGACTCTGCTTGAACGGAAGCAACTCCACCGTATCCTGGCAAACGAGCTTTGGATCTTCGGGGAGCAATATGCGCTTGGAGTGGACGATGAGTCCCTGAGGGCGCTTCTCATCAGCCACATCCAGATTCTGGAGCGAATTGACCTCGGTCCGATTTGCGAAGACGTCACGGATTTCGAGGGCAAGGAGCGATTTGTCGACCTCATGTTGCACAGACGGTACCCGCAGGGGCAGGCGGGCAATTTCGAACATCTGGTCGTTGAACTTAAGCGGCCGAGTCGCAAGCTAGGCCCGAAGGAGATTTCGCAGATCGAGAACTATGCCTTCACCGTTTCCGGAGACGAGCGGTTCGACAAGCAAAATACCAGGTGGACGTTCCTGCTGATCGGCAACGACTTTCTTCCCTTCGCCGAACAGAGAGCTCGGGTTCAGAACAGGGAACACGGACATATTCATGCCTCTGAAGATGGGATGACTAACATCTACATTAAGAAGTGGTCCTCCGTCATCGATCATGCCAAGTGGCGGTACAACTTCTTTCGAGAGAAGTTGGAGCTTCAGGTTACGTCGGCCGACGGCGTCGAGCTGCTCAAGAGCAAGTATCCCCAGCTCCTGCCGGGCTAGCGATATGTGGCGCGGTGGTTTAGGCTTGCATCGCGTTTTCTGGCTCCTTCGATTACGAGTATTGCATTGTCAAAGCCCGCTCCGTTGCCACATCCCGCTCGGGGAACCGGATGTGCCCAATTAACGCATGTGGCTCTGAGACATAGGATGTTACGCCCAATGGTCCACTCACGGTCGCCGACGGCAGGCTGTGGCGCAAACCGTTGGAGACGAGTCACCGAAACGGTGGCGTGAAACGCATGTTCTGTCCTCTGCATCCAAGCGCACCGTGCATCCTATTTTGGCTGTCGCGAAGTGTTCCGACGCAGGCAAAGCGCTGACGCAAGATTCACGGGTCGGCGGGAAACAACGCGATCGGGAGTTTCTTGCACCGAGAACCAAGTGGATCGATCGGGAATGGGGTCGGTGCGCGACTGGTTGTCACGGCTCTTCGACAACGAGAATGGGTGCCTGGCGGCCGCGCAAGTCGCAACGTCGACGGAGAGGCGTTAGCAATGGCCTGGAATGAGATTAGAATCGAGAAATGGGGCGACCTGGTCAAAGAGTTCGACTCATTGGACTACGGCCCGCCTTCCGAGATGCCCTACCTTTTCCGCGGCCAGTCCGATGCAGCGTGGCCGCTTACGGATTCGCTTTCACGCCTCATCGGCACTCCGACGTACGTGTCGACACGCGCATATGTAGAGGAAATTGCCTTCAGGAGATTTCTTGGCCAAGCCCACTTGTTCCTAGATCCGTGTAGTCTGCCCACGGAAGAATCGCTTCTCGCTTGGTGGGGGCTCATGCAGCATTTCGGCTGTCCAACGCGACTCCTCGACTGGAGCGCTTCACCTTTCGTTGCAACGTACTTTGCAGTCGTCGACAACCAAGATCGAGCGGGCGTTGTATGGGCTTTCGACGCAGGGGCTGTGCTTGCAGATACGTCCCGACCGGAAGTCATGGCGGTTCAGAGCGCGCTGGCTTTGACAAAGGACACTCGGTCGATATTTTGGGAAAAGAAGTGCCCGGAGTTCATTTATCCCTTCGTTGTTAAGAGGCATCATGCGCATCACACCCCAGCAAGGAGCCTTTACCGTATGCGGAAGAGTTCCCGAGGACCATGGTCGGCTGATCGACGAATCTTGCTCGAAATCAAATTCTCGTTGTTGCCATAGGATAACCATCGAGCCGGAAGTAAAGGTCGATGCTCAGAGGAAGCTCGCAAGAATGAACATCACTGCCGGCTCGCTGTTTCCCGGTTTGGACGGTTTGGGCAGATCGATTAGGGATTTGATCGCGTTGGAAGCTTCGGAAGTAGACTTTTTGCTCTAGAGCCTGTTATGCACTTTTCAACCCCGCGTTTGCGAGTAGGAGTGCGACGAACGCGAGCCAATGCCATCCCTCGAGCGTTTGTGGTCAGTCGTTCGTAGTCGCGTGCCAATCGTCGAAAGCGTCCGAGCCATCCAAAGGTTCGCTCCACGACCCAGCGTCGCGGCAGCAGCACAAACCCCCGTTTGCTTCCTTATGCTTGACCACTGTCAGTTTGATTCCTGCTTGCTCTGCTTGGTGAGGCGCGTCTTCGCCGGTATAGCCCTGATCGACGTACGCAATCTCAACGGTGCTTCCAGTGACTTCTTGCACTTTGTCGGCCAACTCGGCAACCTGCGCACGTTCTTGTACGTTCGCCGCGGTTATCTTCAAAGCCAACAGATTTCCCAGGGTATCCACAGCCGCATGTACCTTCGATCCCTTCTTCTTCTTGGCCCCGTCGTAGCCTGCCCGCTCACCGCTCTCGGGCGTCGATTGAAGCGTGCGTCCATCAAAGATCGTCGCCGTCGGCTCGGGATCCCGCTCGGCGAGAAATCGAACGATCGCTCGCAAATCGTGCGCGATTTGCTCGAAGACACCGGCCTGCATCCAGCGTCGGGCTTGTTGGTAGACTGCGGTCCAAGGAGGAAAATCGTGTGGCAGGAATCGCCACTGACAGCCCGTCCTGACCACGTAACGTATCGCGTTGAACAGATCGCGCAGAGAATGTTCGCGTTGTGGAGCATCCTCGCGCATCAAGGTCAGGTACGGGAGAAGAAACTCCCACTCGGCGTCCGAAACGTCGCTTGGATACGACTTCCGTGTCGTGTTCATGCCACAACATGAGCAAAGCTCTCACAATAAGTCAATAACAGGCTCTAGGTACGAAGCGCGCCTTTTCACGGTGCACGCGCCAGCGGTTGGGAAACTGGTTTGAGCGTCCCATACCGTTGGACTCGGCGGTCCGCCCCTACGGTTGCCGCCCATTTAACCCTACCGCCGCGGAGCCGGCTCGTGAAATACCGCATCTTTTATTCATGGCAGATGGATGCCCCCGACGACTGCAATCGCAAATTCATAAGGGGTACGATCGAAGCCGCATTCGCAGGCATGGGAGAGGGTGAAACCATCGTGGATTCGCCACGGGTCGATTCCGGGATGGAAGGAATATCCGGCACTCCCGAGGTTGCGAGTATCATGTTCAGGAAAATCGACGACTGCGACATATTCATTGGTGATGTGACGCTTGTCGGAAGAATTGCCCCCATCGAAGCCGGCAAAGAAGACAAAAAGGTTCCGAATCCGAACGTTCTTCTAGAAATGGGGTATGCGGCGGGGCGGCTCGGCTGGGAGCGAGTCATCTGCGTGATGAACGAGCACAACAAATTCGGAAGCCGATATGAGCTGCCGTTCGACATCCGGAACCGACGCTTCCCGATTGACTACATATTAGCTCCCGATGTAACCAATCCTACGAAGACCTCCGCCGGCCAGAAGGCTTCGAAGGATCTCACGAAGTGGATCAGAAAAGCGATCAAGACCGCCGCCGAAACCGAACACGAAGGAGTCAATGTTGCGATTTCTCGTCTCGACATTGACTGTCTCAAAGTCTACGGAGCCTATGGATTGGTCCCAAGCTTCCCGGACCTTGAAGAGGATGACCTCAGACGCGAGGCCCTGAAGGACACCCTGCGCGTGGCCGAGTTCCGGGCATCGGTACTGCGGCTCCTCGACCTCGGACTGATTCAAACTGACGTTCAGCTACCACAATACGCTTACCATTGGACCCCCCGCGGTCGGCTTTCAGTCGTCGAATTGGCCAGGCGTCACAACATTCAGATCAATGCGGACGCTGCGGCGCAGGGTCAAGGTGGAGAGTCCGCCGTGAGCGCGGAAGAGGGAGCCCAATGGTAGGAGCCACATTAAGGAGCGTCAGAAACCCGTCTTCTGACATCTGCATCCACGCGCACCGTGAGTTCTTTTCTGTCGGTCGCAAAGGGATTCGACTCTGGCAAGGTGCTGACGTAAAATACGCGGGTCAAAGAGAATCAATTCGCTCGGGAGTTTCTTGCACCCGGAACCAAGCGGGGCGAACGTCAAAGCGGTCGGTGCGCAATTGGATGTCGTGGTTACTCGCCGACGGGACTGGGCGTCTGGGGGTCGCGCTTAGTTCGACGCGGCGGAGTCGGACACCTTCCGCATGCTCAGCCCGAAGAGGCTGGCGGCGAGCCGGCCGCCGAGGGCTGCGGCGAGCAACTCGGGCACGAAATAGATGATCGCCAGGAACCAATCCCAGTGCCTGTTGGTCAACAAGGCGTCGCATCTGACTAAACCCTCGTCAAAGCCTGCGAGTTAGCCATCGATTTAGTCTGAGCGGCAGTAGCGTGCTAACCGCAACGCGATATTCCGCGATTCTTTGCGTAAAGCTAAAGCGAACTGCGATTCGCCGACATTCGAGCCGTCGGTCGCCGCGATCGACGGCGACTGGACCGACATTATGTGGCGAACGTCGCTGAGACGAAGAGGCAGCAGTAGCAGGAGTGAACCATGTGGATTTTCACGAAGCACGGTTTCTTCAGCGCGGTCTGCGCCCGACAAGGTGACGGCAAGCATGGCCAACCCGTCGATCCCGATCGCATCATGGTACGGGCCAGGGTCCGAAGCCATCTCGAAGCCCTGAAGCAGCGATTCCCCGACCTGCTCGGCGAAGGCGAAATTCGAGAGTTCGCCGGGACTGACTACGCCTACCGGCTATTCGTGCAGAAGTCTGCATGGATGCGAGTGCTCGCGGGATTGGCCGAGGAGACCGACTACGACAACTTCAAGTCGGAAGTTGGCGCCATCAAGGGAAGGCAGGAGCGGCCTACGAACATTCGCTGCATGAGGTATGGTCAATAATGAACAGATTGCAGAAGTGACACGTGCCACGGTCACGATCCGGACTGCGCGGAGCGATCCGAACTTCTATCGCGGTCGAGGCACCTGCTCGAGCGGCTCAAGGCCGCGATCGCCGAGCTGGTCTGACGCGTCATCATGACCTGTCGTCACCCGATCTGATCGGCGGCGATGGCTTCGCTGCTGGCAGTCCCGAGCGAGTCGATGGTCTCCGGGTCACCTGGCAGCGCGTTGCGCCCGATCCTGCCTAGCGGTAACGAAGGGCTGAGCGGCAAGGAACCGCAGTCGTTCACCAAGGTCATGCGGCAGGTCAAAGCCCGCCTGACCGAATTCGGGCGAACGATCCAGGCCGTGATCGTGTGCTGCGACGGCTGGGACTCGGCATCGTTACAGCGAAGAACATCGCGCGGAGCTGCGGCGCATGCGACAACAACGGGTCAGGTTCGTGTTTGTCCTGGTGGGAGATCACCGGCCAGACGCTCAGTCCCGATTCCCATCGAGTTTCAAGCGGCAGCACCGATTGATCCAATGTCTCGACGGATCAGGTGTTCGCCTTCATAGCGATTCGGCGCGACCTTCGATCCGGGCGAACGAGCGAGGATCGTGCGGCCACCCGTCTTCATGTCAGCAGTACTCTGCGCAGTGCGAGTCGTTAACGTCTGTTAAAGAGATGCTGATTTCCGGAACGATGGTGTCGACGCAAGGAATATTTGTCGGGGGATAAACCCGCAAGCTCGTTGAGCATGCGCCGATCCGGAGGACGCGGCCGATCACAAAAAACCGAAACCGTCCTATAGTGTCTTATAGGCGCCATGCGCTCAGAGCTACGACTGCGCGCTTTGTCATCCGGGCTCACCGCGGCGGTTGCCGGCGGCTGGTGCGCGAAGTTTGCCAACCGACCAAGGCACGTTCAAGGATGAGCCCGATTCGGGAGACCGCGACGGCGAAGCATCGCGCAGTTGTGAGCCGCGGACCGGGGACGACGCGGGAGCGTCGGAGACGGCATTCCCACGCAGGGAGCGTGGGAACGAGTCAGGACGTCCGGTCGCACGGGACCAGGCGACGTCGCCCGGGACGAGGTCGACAGGCATTGCGAGCGCGGCTTGATCCCGGACGTGAACAGCGAGGACAGTCCAGGTCTCTCATCGTGCGACCGCGTGCTCGTTCGTTGCAATCCGCAAATCCAGCGTCCCGGTGAGAATCCTCCCGGCATGCCTTCTCCGGCAGAATCCAAAAAATCGGAAAACCTGGGGCATCCTCGATCATGGCGGTTCCGTCGTTGGGACGCGTACTCCGCTCCGGCGAGGGAGCCGCAACGTCAAGATCAGACGAGCGAAGCCAAACTCAGTGAGAACATGATCACAACGCAAAACCAAGAGCGCGAGCGAATTGCGGCGAAATCCGCGGTCGCTCCGGCACTTGACAAGCAGGCCTCACAGCCCGGCGAACCCGAGGCCAGGCCCGCGGGGGAACCTGGCGCCCGGCGCCGAGTCCCGGCCGCCGCGCCCGCCGCAGTCGCCGTGACCGAGAAACCCGCGCGTCGTCGCGGTGAAGAAATCCGTCGGCTCGTTCTCTTACTTCGTCCCTCTTCGCTTCGCGCTCGTTGCCTCGTCGCAGTGCGAAATGATTCTCCCTGTCGCCCCGGCGCTCGCACCCGAGTTCGGCGAACAGAAAGGTTGGCGTTTTTCCCATCCATCATCTTGTGCGGTATCATCCGCGTCCATCAGCGTTCATCCGCGGCAGCCGTGAGGAATACACAGAGCGGGCGTTTTGTGGGCGGGTGAGGGTTGACCCCGGGCAGCAAGCATGCGCGCACGGGGTTCGTGCCCGCAAGCAGCGGCGAGCGATGGTCCAATCAAGTTCGCGAGAGGGCGGCTGGCACCTGGTGACCCGAGAAACGCGCGACGGCTCGGACTAGGAAGTATCAAATCGAATTTGAATGCGGCCGGCGTGGAGAGAGTCGAAGGCTCGGTCGCTCAAGGGCATGTAGCGAAACGCTTCCAGCAAGCGGCGGGCGAGATTTTTCAAGCTGCCGAATAACTGCCCAGGTGTCCGTCCAAACTCGGCCGCCACATCGCGCAGCAAGCTGCCGACCTCCAGGATCTGCAGCATCATGTGCGCAATTTGCAGCAAGTAATAGTACGCTTTGAGCCTTTCTGGGTCGGTGCTGAAAGCATGTTCCAGGTTCAAGCCGCTGTTCTTCTGGCGATTGAATCCTTGATTCTCAATGTGCCAGCGCTGTCGGCCTCCTTTCATGGCGACGTCTTCCACCTTGCGGGAGTTAACCTCGAGATCGGTGATCCAGCCGAACGTAGCGGTTTCACCATCGACCGTTTCCGTGCATTCGATGGCGTTAAAGCACCAGGGTCGCCCTTGGTCGTCCCGATAGGCCAAGCCGTGGACCCAGCGATAAACGCGGCAAACGCCTTCGCGGGTGGCGCATTCCAGTGTATTTTCCGGACAGAGCTTTAGAAGGCTCTGAAAGTCTTCCCAGACGGCGGGCATGTGGCCGGGTTTAAAGGTCAGTACGTAGTTGCAACGGTAGTCTTTGGCCAGTTGCAGCATTCGGCCGCAGGCGTAGAGACTATCGCCGGAAAGGCACAGGCGTAGTTGGGGAAAATCCCGCCGGAGTTGGGGAAGCAAGCGGCTCATCGCCTTGAGTTCGCAGTCTTGTTTATGAGCCTCGCCTGACAAGCCAGCGTTACTGTCCGAGTTCTCGATGAACTCGCTAGCCATGGACAAGGTCAAACCGGACGGCCCGAGCAGCTTCGCTTCTAGGACCTGATGCAGATACGAGGTGTGGGTGGCATGACGGTAGATCAAACAATGCTGGCAATGTGGCTGCCGAAATGCGAGATGACCAGTGGCATCCAGCGCTACGACTAATCCCCCTTGCAAGCGGGCAGCGTCCAGGCACCTCATGCGAATGAGGCGCCGCAGCATGCGTGTTCGCAGCTCGGCGAAGGGAGCAGCGCCTGTATGTTCCAAGAAATGATCCAGGGTGTCGTTTACCGGCGCGTGTCCTGCTGGGTTCGAGCCAGGCGGTTGAGATTGTTCAGCACTTCGGTGCCGCGGGCATCGAGATCGAAATCGAGTTGTCTGCGACTGCCGAGCTGGAACAGGTACAAACCGATCCCCCACCAGATGAGAAACCGCTTGTGGTAGACGACCAGGGGCAAAAACCGGGTGTCCGGCACGCCATCGAGCCACTGATTGAACTCAGGCCAGAAGTGACGAATGGTTGTCGGGAGTGACTCGCCCAGACTTACAACCGGCCCTTTCGCCGTTTCCGCTCCTGGGCATGACTGCGAACCAGAGCCAGACTCAGTTGAGAAATCTCCTGGAGCAGGTGCTTGAGCCGGCGATGTTCGTCGATCCATGAACGAACCTCTTCCGTGAAATCGGCCGGAACATAAACCGTGTGCGTCTTGCCGCGGTTTTTGTACGTGAGCTGATGGCCATGATGCTTCGCACCGGAAACGCAGTGGCAACTGGGTTTCCCACACCGTCGCTCGACAGCAACCAGGCTGGCGGCAAGCAACGGTTTGCCAGCGGCGACCTGTCTAACCCGGCTTTCGAGCATCCGGCGAATGTTGGTCGGATGCCGTGGGATGCGCATGGCGGCCTCGAAGATGGGCTAACTGGTAAGTAGCCCATCTTACCAGAAAATGCCCCGAAAAAGCCAAGTGCGAAGAAATCGCAGGATAGCAAAAATCTGGATCTGCCGTAAATCAATCTGCGCAGAGAGCTTGGCCCACCGCTAAGGTGCGGCGAAAATCGTATTCCTCAGGGCTGCATCCGCGGCCAAAAACTCTCCGCGGTATTCGCCTTCTCCCGGCACGGGAGAACTTCATTAGCCACAGATAAAGATGATGAACACGGATAAAGACAGTCGGACGGTTGGCAACGCCCCCGAGCGGGGTTTGGCGTGCACCATGACGTGGACAGTCCGCCGCTACCCGTCGCGCGGCGCTCGCCGCCGAGATTGGCAGACTGAAGATCTCTCGTTTTTCGCACACATCATCTTCTGCGATTTTATCCGTGTGAATCTGTGTGGATCTGTGGCCAAAAACTCTTCAGCGGTATTGGTCCAATCATCCGGAGAATCCGGCCGGGTTCCTCTTCTTCGTTTCCTTTGTTAACTTCTGTTCAAAATCCCGTTTGCTCAAGTCTTGTTAGTAGCAGGAACAAGCCTGGTATCGCGGAGACTGCGATGATCGAGCCGGCCCCGAGTCCGGTGCTGGCCCGCTCCGGAAGCTGGACTCGCGAGATCAAAATCAGACGAGCGAACCCAAACTCGATGAGAACATGATCACCGCAAAAAACCAAGAGCCTGTTCGAGTTGTGGCGAATTCCGCGGCTCGATCCGGGACTTGACAAGCGGGGCCTGACACCTGACGAAGCCGGTGGAGGTAGAGTTGCTTCCGCCGAAATTTCGCGGTCGCGATCGTTGAGGCGCTCATTGCGTGCGCGACCACTGCTGATCGGGCCGGCGAGTGCGGCGCCACGTGATGCCGTCGCAGGCGAGCCGCATGCCTATCAGGAACAAGCGTTCTAACCACTGAAAGCTCGGAATCTCACGGAAAAAACTCGCTTCGGATTATTCGTTCGACATGGGTGCCGGCTCGACTGGTCCTGAATCGCCCAACGTCACACGAACCCCTGATTCGTTTTCACGGTTAACTCCAATAATGGCCCCACGCAAGGAAAGTCTCTCTCTTCGGCATGCAGAATCCGGTCCGTTTCCGTGTCGTTCCGAGCCTTCCGTGGTTAAATTCTTCGTATTGAATCCCCTGGAGATCATCTCGGCGACTGCGATGATCGAGCCGTCCCCGACCTCCTCTTCGCTCGGGGGGGAAAATCGCGCAACGCAGCGGAAGGAAGCGCGCGCGACAACCCCGACTTTGAGTGTCCAGAAACGCCGAAATTGCCGGTGGCACAGCGAGTGCCAAAATGGCACACCGCGCCATAGCGGCGTTGGCTCGCTTCCAGCCCTACGAAACCAGGCGATTTGACACTTTCGGTCAGTGCCAGAATGGCACCAAAACCATGACCCAAAAGTTGCCACTTTGTGCCAAATCGCGGCATTCTTTCATGACGATGTGACAAGCCCTTCGAGGGCTGCCGGCCAGCCTGGGCCCCGGGCTGAGAACCGCGAGCTGGGGCGCACGGAGCCGCGGTGGAATACCGCCATCGCGTACGTAAGCTCGCCATGTCGGAAGGACAACGCCAGAACCGCAAGAACAAGCTCGTCGCCGCCATCGCGGCGGGGAAGCCCGTCGCCGTGTGGGCGAGAGAAAACAAGGTGTCCAGGCGGACGGCCTACCGCTGGGCCAAGGATCCCAAGGCCAAGGCGGCTGTCGATGCGCGTCGCCGCAAGGCGTTCGATCGTTCGGTCGGCGTGCTGAGCGAGAGATTGGCGCGGGCGGCCACTGCCATCGCCGACCTCGGCGAGACTGCCGAATCCGAGTCGGTCCGGCTGTCGGCGAACAAGGCCGTGTTCTCCACCATGATCAGCGTCTCGAAATTCGCACTGCTGGAAAAGCGCATGAACGAAATCGAGGAGGTTCTCCATGCCCGCACTGGAATCCCCGGCTGCGCGGGCTGAGACGCTCGCGACCGCTTTCGCGGCCGCGGCTGGCGCGCGGCGCGAAATCGAAGACCTGCAAGCAGGTGCATCGGCGAAGACTCCGGGGAACCTATCCAGGTGGTCCCCGCTTCGAAGCCCGGCGCCAGGCGCGATCCCAGCACCCGCACTGAGGAAGAGTCGGATGAGCTCGACGACAACATGGTGGCCGCCATCCTCGATCAGCTCCTCCACGAAACGAACCCACCGCCCGGCGCGACCACAATTTACAAATCGAACCCGCCGACGGGTGCGAACCAGATTCGCAAAACGAACCCACCGACGGGAACGACGATCTACAAATCGAACCCGCCGACGGCGAACCAGATTCACAAAACGAACCCACCGCCGGGAGCGACCACAATATGCAAATCGAAACCATCGCCGCCCGCGGCCAAGACTGGCAAAACAAACCCACCGCCGGTGCGATCAAAATTCGCAAAACAAACCCATCGCGTCCGCGGCCAAAACTCACAATGCGACCCGGTCACCGCCCGCGACCAAGACTCACAAAACGAACCCATCGCCGCACGCGACCGGAACTCACAAAACGAACCCACCGATGGGACGGCCGTTGTCAAACGAGCCGGACCAGCCCCGCACTGGCACGCAGGCGAGGTCCGACGGTGTGATGCGAGCTGAGGTTGCGATGCAATGATGATGCCGATTGATCCGAATGTCGCGGTTCGCACGAACGTCCGGCCGGGAGCAAGGCTCGCCGGTCCGGCGGTGATCGGTTACACTGGGTCAGTTGTCCACCGTCCGAGACCCTTGTACGGCTATGCCGTGTTCTCCGGTCTCATTCGCCTCAATCAACACCCGGATTGACATCTTCATCATGGGACGCCAGCCCGCACCTGTTCAGAGCGAAGTCAAGCTGGTCGAGGTGGGTGGAGTGACGCTCCGTCTCGGCTCGCCGGATCTGAGCGACCAGCACTGGATCGGACAGGACTCGATTCTGCGTCAATTGCTGGCGTGCTGGCTGGTCGTCGACCCGCGGGACCTGCCGCTGGCGCCGCGGCTCACGGGCGCACCGGGGATCGGCAAGACGACCTTGGCGATGGCCGCCGCCCGGCTGCGGAAGCAGCCCCTGTTCATCAATCAGTGCACGGCCGACACGCGGCCCGAAGATCTGATCGTCACGCCCGTCCTGGCCGAAAGCGGCAAGATCGCCTACCACGCCTCGCCCCTGGTTTCGGCAATGCTCGCAGGGGGCGTGTGCGTGCTCGACGAGGGGAATCGCATGAACGAGAAGTCGTGGGCCAGCCTGGCGCCGCTTGCTGGACCATCGCCGCTACGTCGAGAGCCTGGTCGCGGGCATCACGATCCCCGCGCACCCGGATTTCCGCGTCTGCGTGACCATGAACGAGGACGAGTCGACATACGAGGTCCCCGACTATATCCTCTCGCGGCTTCAGCCCACGCTCACGCTGGGCTTCCCCGGCCGCGAAGACGAGATGGCGATCCTCAAGTACCACCTGCCGTTCGCCGAGGATGCGCTCCTGGCGATGACGGTCGAGTTCCTCCAGCGGGCACACAAGCTCAAGCTTGATTTCTCGCCGCGCGACGGGATCAACCTGCTGCGATTCGCGATCAAGCGGATGGCACAAGACCCGACGCACCCGCTGGGCCGCGATCACGCCTGGCGCGAGGCGCTGTTTCGGGTCCTGGGAGAAGAGGCGGCCGACCTCGACGACCTGGCTCGCCGAAAGCGCCGCGCCATGGGCGGCCAGCACGCCCCGCTCGGGCCTGGGCGACCTTTTCTTCAGTCCGGATGATCCCCTTCATCCCGACGCCGAGCGTGACTCGTCGGACGACGAGGATTGAGGCGCCGTGAAGCAGGTTGTTGGCGCGGTGGCGTCTGGCTCTTACCATGACGAATTGGAGTCGCCGGAACAAGGTTGGCAGTCGGTCGTGGCTCGCATACCGTTCGCGCCGAAACACCCCGTTTCGGGCCAGGATCCGCGCCACACCCGACCGGCCGGTGCAGGTTGTTCCGTGTGATTCGTCTCTTCTATAGCCCCCCAGGGTGAGGACTGGCCCCGTGCGACGATCCCAGACGGCCACAAGGGCGCGAGTGTCTCCGCGATATCGGGCGATTTCGGCACACCTCTCCGGCAGCGGCCCGTGGCTGCTCTTGCTACTGGCGGGATTGATCCGCCCGCCGGTCTGCGTGCCCAGCCCGCCGCGACCAAGGACGCGGGGAAGAGCCAATCCGCCGCGACCGACGCGGTCTCGCTGCGCCGCTATGTCCCCAGCGAAAACCTCGTCGTCTACATGGAATTTGCCGGTCTGGACGCCCACGCCAGCTCGTGGAAAAACACGGCTGCCTGCAAGATGCTCGACGACACGCCCCTGGGCGAGATGCTGACCGAGGTCTCGGCCCAGTTGCTGGACAAGGCCCTCGAGTTCTTTCCCAACCACAAGGTCAGCGGTGCCGAGATCGTGAAGTTGATCAAGCATGCCACCCGCGCCGGCTGGGTGCTCGCGATCAACGTCGCGCCCAAGGGACAAGACGCCTGTCGGGGCACGATCGTCCTCCGCGGCGCGGCGAGCAAGGAGCTGCGGCCGATTTCGGGCCGCCTGATGGGATGGCTGATGGGCGACGTGAAGCCAAAGATCGAGCAAAAAAGTGCGCGAACGGTGATCGTTGTGCCCGGCGCCGCCGCCAAGGGCGCGGCTGGCGGGGTCGATACGGGATGGGTCTGGTGGGCCGAGAAAGACGACCTCGTGGTCGGATTCTTCTCTCCCGGCAAGCGCCGACGCCATCATCGCCGCCATCGACGGCAAGACGCCCAGTGCGGTCGACCACCCGCTGGTCCAGCAGCTTGCCAGATCCGAGGGAAAATTTGAGCCGGTGTGCGTGGCGTTCGCCGAGACGGCCGGCTGCCCCGAGAATCCCGCGAAATTCACCGAGACGCTCCGGAGCCTGGGCTCGGATTGGGGAATGCAGCGCGTCGAGCTGCGCTGGGGCTTCGATGGCGATGCACTGATGTCGGTGACGCGGCTAGTCGCCCCCAAGCCGCGCAAGCCTGCGCTGGCGCTCCTCGACGAACCAGCATTTGACAAGACCTCGCTCTTGCCCATGCCCGATGGGGTCGAGTCGTTCGTCGAGCTGTCGATGAGCTTCGCCGGCCTGCTGGAAACGATCAAGCAGATGGCACCCACCGGGCCCGTGCGAGAGCAGATCGACGAGCTGGCCGAATCGATTCACACCGCGGGCTCGATCGATCTTCAGAAAGACCTGCTGGCGCATCTGGGGCCGAAGATGCTGCTCTACCTGGCCCCCGGCCGTTCGGCGGCGACGAACGACGATTCCCTGGAGGCGGCGCTGAGCAAGGGCTGGAACCCCTCCGCGGCGGTGGCGGCCCTGCAGTCGGTATTTCCCAGGCTCACCGTGGTCGCCCAGGTCAAAGACCCCACGGTGTTCGGCAAGGCGCTCGACGCGGCGATGATCGCGATCAACGGCGAGCTGAAAGCGCAGGCGATCGAGATCGCCGCCGAGCAACGCAAGGAAGAGGAAAAGAAAGACGGAGGAGGAGCAGCAGGAGGCACCGTCCGCGCCCCCGGCGGGCGGCCGGCGGCCGGCCGCGACGGAACCAAGCGCCGCCGCTCGGTCCAGGACACGCCTGCGCCCAAGTTCCAGCTCGCGCCCGGCTCCGGCGACGTCCGGATCTTCGTGCTCCAGACCCCGCTCGATTCCCCACTGCGATTCGGTCCGACGGCCTTTCGGCCCACCGTCCAGCTCGACGGGCATTTCTTCGCCTTTTCGGTTTCTCAGGAAGCCGCTCGCGCGGCCCTCGCGGCCGTGCGGCGGAAGGACTGGAAACTCTCGGCCCTTGCCCAGCAAGCCTGCGAGAATCTGCCGGCCAAGGTGTCGTTGCTCAGCGTCACCCAGGTCAATGACAGCCTGTCATCCTTGCTGGCCAGCTTACCGGGTACGCTGCAAACGATGATCAACACCTCGATCGCCCTCGCCAAAGGCAGGGCGACCGAGAAAAAGACGGCGGACAACACCACGCCCCCCAGTGGTCCGGTGTCGGGGCCTGGCGGCGGCCGCGGCGGGCGCATGGGCCGCTCGGGCGGGTTCGGGCCGGGCGCAGGCGGCGGTGGACGACTTCCCGGTTCGCTCCCCGGAGGCGGGTTCGGCGGCGGCGCCGGCGCCGGTGGCGCGACTCCCATGGCGGGCTCTCCCGCGTCCCCGGGCGCTGCCAGCGACTCGATGGTTGTGCTCAAAGTCGAATCGGACAAGCTTCCCAAGACGGCGGATCTCAAGGGATTTCTCTTTGCGAGCACCCTGGCCGTAACGGTCACCGACCAGGATATCCAGCTCGTCTCGCGCGGCGCTTTTCCCAATCTATCGCTGCCGATCGACCTGGTGCCCGTGGCCGCCGTGATGCCGGCCTTGCAGTCGGTCTTCGAGCGAATGTCGCAGGCAGGAGCGGCCAATGAGGCCGCACCGGGCAGTACGCCGCCCGCCGCGGCGGCGCAGCCCGGCGGAGCCGGCGCCGCACCCGGCGCAGCCCCGGGACAATCGCAGCCGGGCGGGTCCGGCAACCGCCGAGGAGGCCGGCCTCGGGGTCAGTGACCCAAGGGCGCCCGGCCGCCCTGCCATTTCGCCCATTGACTCAAGATTCGTCAGGCTTGGATCTGCTCCTGACCTTGGCTCCTCTGGAGTCGTTCGGAATTCCGGTGGGCCCAGGTCCGTTCCGATGGGGGACCCTTCCATGGAATTCGTGCATGAGTTGACCGCCTATCTCGAGAACAAGCCCGGGCGTCTCGCCAAGATCTGCTCGGCACTGGCCCAGGCGAAAATCGACATTCGCGCCCTCTCGGTCATGGAGACAGACGGCCCCAGTGTCCTGAGATTGATCACCACCGAAATGGAATCGACCAAGAGCGTGCTCACCTCCCTCGGCACCGAATTCAAGATCGCCGAGGTCCTGGCCGTACAGCTCGAAAACCGCACCGGTTCACTCGCCAGGGTGCTCGAAAAGCTCGCCGAAGAGCACATCAATGTCGAATATGCATATGCCTCGACAACTCCGGCACCGGGAAAGGCACTCGGCATTTTCCATACGTCCAATCCCAAGCGCGCCTCGCAGATCTTGAATGAGGCCGTCAACTCCGTCGCGCCGCCGGGCCGTTCCGGAGGCCGCCGCCCATTACACTCGAGGTGAGCAGCGACGGCCCGCCGGCGTTCGTGCGCCTGATTCGCTCGCGGCCGCTCGCCTCGGAGGCGATTTCTCTCGTGAAGAACAAAAAGGTCCGCGTCGCGTTTCGCAAGAACCGCCAGAACCGAACCCGGTCCAACGATCTCACACGTCAATTTCGAGACGACGAGCTGACGGCCGCCGCAACGCCGCCCGTCGACCGCATCCGACCCAAGGGAACGCTGTCGCGGCACCGCACAATCATCGAGGCGGTCGACGACAAAGGAGGTTCGGACACGGCAACCACCGCGGCCGACGCCGCGTCGCGCCGCGCAGTCGACCCGGCGACGTGCGTGCGCGGGCGCGTCGTCCGGGTGAATGGACTGAGCACGAACGTGCGGTCCGATGACGGGCGAGTTCATTCGTGCCACGTGCGCCGCCTGCTCAAGAGCCTTGCGATCGAGGGACGCAGCGTCGTCGCCGTGGGAGACCACGTCTGGTTCCGGCCAGGCTCCTCGTCCGGCAGCGAGGGCGTCATCGAAAAGGTCGAGGCGCGGCGCGGGCTCATCACCCGCGGCTACCGCCACCGCCAGCACGTGATCGCGGCGAACGTCGACCAGGTCTTGATCGTCTCGGGCCTGGCCGAGCCCGGCCTGAAGCTGGGATTTGTCGATCGGTATCTGGTGTCGGCCGAGATCGGCTCCGTGCGCCCGGTTGTCGTGCTCAACAAGGCCGATCTGGTCGACCCGGCCACACATCAATGGGTCGTCGGCCTGTACGCGCAGCTCGGCTACGAGGTCCTCGTCACATCCGTGATCGATGGCCGCGGCCTCGACCGGCTGCGAACCCTGCTCAAGAGCGGCGTCACCGCCGTCACGGGCCAGAGCGGCGTCGGCAAAAGCTCGCTCTTGAACGCCATCGACCCCCGGCTCAATCTCAAGGTCCGCGAGGTCTCGGACTGGACCTTCAAGGGCAAGCACACGACCACGTCCGCCGAGCTTATCGAGATGGACCAGGGCGGCTTCGTCGTCGACACGCCCGGCTTGCGACAGTTCGAGCTCTGGGGAACCGCTCCCGGCGAGCTCGAAGGATACTTCATCGAGTTTCGCCCCTTTATCCCACACTGCCATTTCCCCGACTGCTCGCATACCCATGAACGCGGCTGTGCCGTCAAGGAAGCCCTTCATTTCGACCAGATTCACCCCGGAAGGTACGAGAGCTACCGCAAGCTCTACGAGCAACAACCCCTCGAGGGTGAATGATGGAAACTTTGTAACAGAGCTATGATGCGTCTTGACCGCACCCCTGGCGCGAAAACGAAAAATATAATAGTGGCGGCGCGATTCGCCTTGGTTCGCTGACTATTTCCCGTAGAGGAGCCAGGGCTTTCGAGACTTCACAGGAGGTCTCGGTTCTGCGGGCTCGGGTCGGCTCCTGGGGGCTTGCCGTCAGGCTCTCCGCACCTCGCACCACCCGTATTCCACGAGCGCCCATAGCGGCAGCGATCGGAGTGTCGCAGCCGCTGCGCAGTGCCCGTTCCTTTTGCGCCTGCAACTAGCCAGCTTCACGATCATTCGTCCGCAAATCCGAATGCTTTAGTTCAACAATGGCGATGACGCGACGAACTCGTTCTTGCCAGGCTCGCATTGGCGAAATTCCAGCGAACTAGTCGGCAAAAGTCGCTGGAAGATCGATCAGCAGCCTCATTGGGACCGAGTCTCTCCATCATGGCCAATGGGAGTGTCGCCGCATGTCTTCTCGAAGGCTCGAACCGCTGGATTGGTCCGAAGATGAGCGATCTGGCGGCCGCGCGAAGCGAGTCTCCACCGGCGTCAGACGACTTCCGTTCTGGGCCGGCGAGCTCTTTCTGGTGGCCGTCGTGATCGCGAGCTTGGTCACGGTATTCTCGTCGGTATTCTCCGAGAACATCGAGCCGAGCGGGCACGTGGCATTGAAGGGTCATACGCAACTGGTCGAGTCGGTGGTGTTCTCCCCCGACGGCAAGACTCTGGCCTCGTGCGGCTGGGACAGCTCGGTGCGGCTCTGGGACATGAAGCTCTTGAAGAGTGGCGAAACCGGTGCAGAGCCGATCATACTTCCCCATGATTCCGTAAGGTTTGCACTTGGCTTCTCGCCCGACGGAACGCTTCTGGTCGCGGCCGGTCACCGTTCGCTCACCATCTGGTCATGCACCTCGGGGCAATTTGAGCCCAAGATCGAGAAGGAGGGCGAGACCTATCGGTGCCTGGCATTCTCGCACGATGGCAGCACGCTCGCCCTGGGCAGCGACGACGGCTCGGTTCGGCTCTGGGACGGATCAACAGGGCGGAGCGCTCTTCCTTGAGAGCCCATGCCGACGTGGTCCGCAGCCTCACATTCTCACCCGATGGCCACCGTTTGGTCTCCTCGGGCCAGGACGGCCAGATGATCCTGTGGGATGCCGACAAGGGCACCGTCATCCGGACGCTGAGCCATCCCGGATACAATCCCGTCCACCTTGTCGCGTTCTCGCCGGACGGCCAGAGCATCGCGGTGGGCGAGGTGACGGGAAGCCCTAACGACGTCGTCTTCATCGACGCCGAAACCGGCAAAGTTCGCGGGCAGCTCGCCGGCCGGGGCCTGGGAATCAACGCCCTTGTGTTTTCCCCCGACGGCCGCACGCTGGCCACCGCCGGCGTCGATCGCAGCATCAAGCTCTGGGACCTGAAGGAAGGCAAAGAGCGGACGACGATCAGCGAGGGCGTCGGCTGGGTCAAGACCCTCGCATTCTCGGCCGACAGCGCGTGGCTGGCCTTCGCCGGCAGGGATTTCGCCGTGCGAGTCTGGAACGTGACCAAGGAACAATCGCAGCTCGTCGCCGAGGCGCCGGCCAAGGCGTAGGCGCTGCCGCAGCACGCACCGGAGATTCGATTGACGCACCCAGATCCCGCCAAAAGCAGCACGTCCGACTCCGACGTGTCACGTCCCCTGGATCGCCGGAATGGAACGGATTCTCCGCTCTGACATTTTGGATGGATGGCAGAGTCGTGAACCCGTTTCTTCCGGCGGTCGCACCCGAACATCGCTCGCAATGGCCGCCCGCCGGCCGCGCAGGATGGTTCTCAACGGCACAGATCCGCGGTAAGCTCCAATCCGACCGCGTTCAAGAGCGATTCGGAGAGCTTTCTCGATGCGCCTTCTGGTCGTGAGTGACCTGCACGGTGATCTGGACCCGGCGCGTCGCGCTTGTATTCAGGTCCGCCCCGATCTGATCCTGTCCTGCGGCGACTGGGGAGACGCCGGCGAGGTCGCCGAGCCCGACCTGAAGTCGTTCCTCGAGATTGCCCCCGTGTACACGACCTTCGGCAATCACGACTCGCTCGAGTTGCTTTCACGACTCCACAACCGCGACGGCTCGGCGGTCTTGCTCGCCCAGGGCGCGGTTCATTGCGCTCGACGGCCTCCGCCTGGCGGCGATCGGGGGCATCTGGGCAAAGTCGCATTCCAAGCGTCACTACGTGACGGACGCCGACGTGGCCGAGGCCGCGGCGCGAATCGCCCGATCCGGTCCCGTCGACATCTTGCTCACTCACGGCTGCCCGATCGGGCTGGCCGACATGACGCCGTCCGGCCGCCATGGCGGCCAGCGTTGCTTCCTCGATGCATCAAAGACGATCGCGCCGCGCCTGCACCTCTGCGGGCACTTGCACGTCGCGCAGGAGCGCACGCTCAAGGACGGTCGCAAGGTGATCAACGTCGGCGCCGACCTCCGAAGGCTCGATCGTCGTCGTCGAATTTGACCAGGCCCAAAACTCGCTGCTGGCGCGCCTGGAACAGGTGCCCGCGGCGTGAGACCGCGCGGCGTTGCGGTATCCGCGGGCAGGCCGCCGTCGCGCCGGCGCCGCGCCTCGCGCCGCGTCGCGTCGGCGATTTTAACCGTGGCCGTAGCCTCTGTCGAACGCCTCGAGATCGCGCATGTAAGCCGCGAAGGTGGTGCGAAAGGTGTCGTAGTCGATCGTCCAGCGCGGCGCATCTTCGGTATGCCGATGACAGTGCTCCTCGATCAGCCGGTGCAGAAACTTGAAGAGGTGCCGGGGCGTCCGGAGGTTTCCCAGGGCGTCCTTGAGGTAGTCGTCGCTGATCGCTTCATCGATGAACTGGCGAAGCCGAGGCGCCTCGCCGTTGGCCGTCACATTCGGCCGGCAGGCGCGGAGACGGTCGCTGGCAAGGTCGTATAGCGAAGGGCCGGTCCAGCGCAGCGGCTTGATCATGTTCAGCTTGTCGGGGCGGGCCCGGTCGTAGAACTCCTTGTCTTCTTTCTCCAGGTAATAGGCCAGCTCGATCGGCAGCAGCAGCTTCACGCCGATTCCGGGGTGGCGGAGGAATTTGTGGTCGAGAAGCGGCCAGATGAGCGATCTCATTTTGCGTGGGTCGCCCGCGACCTGCTGCGGCTCATCCACGCGGTCGATCAACACGATGATGCCCTCGTACCCGAGCGTGTGCAGGACCGCTTGGAGCTTGCGGAGCAGCTCGAATCGCTCTTCGGCGCTGCGGCGCGACGCCGTCGGAAGTGGTTGGCCGCCCAGCTCCAACGGTTTGAACCAGAGGAGCTCCCACCGCAGCGCCGACGGGTCGCGGCTCAAAACCCTCAGCCCCTTGCGGATGTCGCGCGCGAACCACTCGGCGCGCGCCAGCCGCCAGGCCCAGTAGCACCACGCGGCCACGATCGGGAACACGAGCCAGGGAAGAACCCTCAAGCTGGCCAGCGAGGGAAACAAGGCAACCAGCGCGATCACCAGCAGCGTCGTGCCGCAACCGATCTGCAGGTCGCGGCGGGCCCAGAGCGGGCGGAAACCGGATCGCCGGCGCAGCCGGCTCCAGCGGCGCGCGATCGGCTCGCCCGTCGAGGCGTCGTAGAGCGCAGCCAGGAGCAGCAGGTCGCGGCGCTGGTCGAGGCTCAGCACGCTCAGATCGATCTTCTCCGCCGTGAGCAAGTCGACCAGCTTGGTCACACCCAGCGAGAGGATCGCGTCCATGTGATCTTGAAGCCGCCACTTCTCGAGGACTTGGTCCATGTCGCCGCTCGCGGTGGCCGCCTTGCAGTTGTCCAGGTAGGGATTGAAGTCGTCGTACGAAATCACGAGCACGCGCTCGCCGGGGTTGGCCTGATTGTGCGTTTCCAGCTCGGCGTCGGCTTGAAGCCGCAGAGCCGTCTTGCCGCTCCCCTTCTCACCAAATACCAGCGCCGTCGAGGGGTCCGCCGGGCTGCCGAAAAACTTGTTCCACGCGGGATGGTGAACGGTCGCCAGACAGCGCCGCTTGAACACGGTATCCGTCTGCGCGTCCTCCTCGCTGAACGGATTCCCCGAAATCCCGTGATGGCGAAAGAACTGTTCCAGCTTCATCCTCGGCGACGCCTTTCCTCGGAATGCTGCCCAGCTCGGGGTCAGGCGAAAAAAAGGCCCTTCCCCGACGTCCGTGCCTGTTGGTCCTGGAGCTCGTCTGATCTTAGCAGAATCGGCCTCGGCCGCTCTGACGCCCGGCGCTTGCAATCCGTCAGGCGACCGCGTCCCTTCGGTCTTACCCAATTCGGTGATCAACCGCCAGCGCCGTTTGGAGGCAGGTTCCAATCGCTGCGACTCTTTGCGATTCATCGACGGGACTCCTCGACGCTGAGCCGCCGTCCCTCAATTGTCAACGGCCGAAACCGTCGGCGGAATCGACACGCTCCCGAACCGCAGTCTGAGGAGGTTGACCGCCGCGCCGGCTGGCCCGTACGATGCGCTGCGAAACTGCGGGAATATCAGGAGCGCTCTCTCATGAAATATAAATCTGGAATGATACGATTGACGGCCAGTGCTGCGATCGGCTGCTGCCTCATCGTCGTGGCGTCAATCGCGGGCTGCGGGGATCAAAAGACAGCGGATTCGCCCCCAGACGGCGACGAGGGTTCGGCAAGGCCGCCGTCAGTCACGGATCACGGATCGGCAACGCCGTCGTCCGTCCGCGCCCAGGAATCCACAAAACCGCTGTTCGTCGCGGCGGCGAGCGACCTGCAATCCGCGCTGCCGGAGCTCATCGACCGATTCCGGACCAAGACCGGCATCGCGGTGAATCCACCCACGTTTGGTGCCTCGGGCCAGCTCGCGGAACAGATCAAGGGTGGAGCGCCCTTCGACGTCTTTCTCGCGGCAAACCAGTCGTTCGTGCGCGACCTGGCGCAGAGCGGTTTGATCAAGCCCGAATCGGTGCATCCCTATGTCGCGGATCGCTCGTCCTTGCGGTCTACCGTGAGCTCGAAGGCGAGATCCGATCTCTGAGCGACCTCGCCAAGCCCGGGGTCAAAAAGATCGCGCTGGCAAATCCGGCGACTGCGCCCTACGGGCGGGCGGGAAAGGAAGCGCTCGAGCGGGCAGGCTTGTGGGCCAAGCTCGAGCCCAAGATCGTCGTGGCAGAGTCGGTGCGCCAGGCACTTTACTACGCTCAGAAGGGAGAGGCCGAGGCCGCATTGGTGGGACGCGCGATCGCGAGCGTTCCCGAAGTCCTGCGCGATCGAGGTCGACCCGCAGCTCTACGAGCCCATCATCCAGGCGCTCGGCGTCGTTTCGGCCACGTCCCAATCGGCGGAAGCCGAGCGATTCGCGCAGTTCGTCCTGAGTGAAGATGGGCAGGGAATCTTGAAAAAGTTCGGATTCACGGCCGCGGCCGCGCAGTCGCCGACGACGACGGCGGCGCCGCTGGCAACACCGCCAGCCAGGAAGTAGTCGGCATTTGAAGCGCCTGGCTCGACTCGCGTTCCCGGCGATGCCCGATGGCGGGATCGCGTCGGTCGCACACGGCGCTTCGATGAGCTTGCTCGGAACCGGATCCGACCAGACCCGCGACGGAAGATCATGCCCGATCTCGGTCCATTCTGGCTCTCGTTGCGAGTGGCATCACTTGCGACCGTGCTGATCGTCGCGGTGGGTTTGCCGGCGGCGCTGGCTCTGGCGCGGGTGCAGTTTCCGGGCAAAGCACTCGTCGCCGGCATCCTGGTGCTGCCCCTGGTCTTGCCACCCACCGTTCTCGGCTTTTACTTGCTGCAGGTGCTGGGACGGCGCTCTGATTTTGGGGCACTGGCTCGAGCAATCGCTGGGCGTGACGCTGGTGTTTCACTGGTCGGGTGCGGTGATCGCCTCGGCCGTGGCGGCCTTTCCCCTGTTCTTGCTGCCGGCACGGGGCGCCTTCGAGGCGATCGACCCGGCGCTCGAAGACGCCGCCCGGCTGCTGGGCCGGAGCGAGCTCTCGGTCTTCGTCGCGGTGACGCTCCCCCTGGCGGTGGCGCGGGCTGGCCGCGGGCACCATCCTCTGTTTCGCGCCGGCGCTCGGAGATTTCGGTGCGACCTTGATGGTTGCCGGGAACATCCCCGGCCTGACGCAAACGGCAGCGCTCGCGATCTATGACGCGGTTCAGGTGAATGACTCGGAACGCGCCTTCGTGCTGACGCTCCTGATCTCCGTGGTATCGATCGTGGCGCTCGTGCTCGTTCAACGCACCTTGCCGTCGCGAGGGCTCACGCGGTGAGCGCCCTGGCCGGACAGATCCTGAGCGTCCGCGTGGTTCGCCGGGTCCATCGCCGCGCTCGCGGCTTGAATCTCGCTCGAGCTCGGCTGCGAGATCGGCGTCGTGTTCGGGGCCTCGGGCGCCGGCAAGACGACGTTGCTGCGGCTGATCGCGGGACTGTCGACGCCCCGATTCCGGTCGAGTCCGCCTCGAGGGAGACAGCTGTTCGATTCGCAGCGAACGGATCGACGAGCCGATGCGGCGACGGCGGATCGGGATGATCTTTCAGGACGACTTGCTGTTTCCGCACCTGAGCGTCGCCGCCAACATCCGCTTCGGACTGAAGGCGTGGCGGCGCGCGACCGGCCGACGCCCGGCTGGCCGAGGTGGCGGCGCTCTGCGGCGTGGAGCGACTGCTCGACCGGATGCCGGAGCACGCTCTCCGGCGGCGAGCGGCAGCGCGTGGGACTGGCGCGGGCGCTGGCGCCGCGCCCCGGGCCTCTTGCTCTGCGACGAGCCGGTTTCGGCACTCGACCTCGCCAACCGGCACGCGCTCCTGGAACGCCTGCGCGCGATCCAGCGTGCCCTCGCCATCCCGGTGCTGTACGTCACCCACAGCCCCGCCGAGGCCATCGCCCTGGGCACGCCGGCTCTTCCTCCTGGAACACGGACGAATCGTCGCCGAAGGGCCGCCGCTGGACGTGCTTTCCGCCACCGGCCACCTGCCGGAGCGTGGAACCGACCTGGGAAGGGGTCGCGCAACGTTTTCCCCGCGATGGTGACGCCCATGAACCCGAGTCAGAGCGCGACCCGCATTCGCCTCGACGACGGACCGGAGCTGTCGTTCCGCTTCCTCGACCAGGCACCAGAACGGCGGCTGCAGGTTGCCGTGCCCGCCGACGACATCCTGCTTTCCCGCCATGCCTCCGGCGGGCTCTCAGCCGCGCAACCAGATCCCCGGCGTGATCGAGCGAGTCGTTCGCCACGGTTCCGAGGCCGAAGTGATCGTCCGCACGGGCGGGCTTACCTGGATCGTCAGCCTGGTGGCGCCGGCCGATCTTGCAGCTCGAGCTTGTGCCCGGCGTCCTCGATCCACATGTCGTCAAGGCGCGAAGCTGCCGGATCATTGCACGCGCCACCCCCGCCCCGCACGGCTAGTTGAGAGCGCACACATCATCGCTTGACAAGCCGGAAACACGTTACTACGATAAAACCAAATCTAAAAAACCAAAACTCGCGTGGAACCCGACGTCTCTCGAACGAAAGGAGCCATCATCATGGCGCGACCGCCGGCCAGGGAGCTGACGGAGCGTGAGCTCGAGGTGATGCACGTCTTCTGGAACCGTGGCAATTCGACGGTCGGCGAGATTCGCGATGCCCTGGCCGAGGCCGGGCTCGACCGGGCGTATACGACGGTGGCGACGCTGGTGCGGATCCTCACGGACAAGAGGTTTTCTGATCCAGACGAACGAGGAGCGGCCGTTCTCGTACCGGCCGGCTCGGTCGTACGAGGATGTCTCGCGGAAGCTGCTGGGCGAGCTGATCGACCGGGTGTTCCGCGGCTCGCGCGAGCAATTGCTGGTGCGCTTGATGGAGCAGAAGGCGCTGACGGCCAAGGAGCGGTCCATGCTGGAAGACGTGCTGAGGCAGACAGGAGAAACGACGGTGAACACCTTCGGACTGATGCTGCTGGGGAGCATCGCCCACGCGACGGGCTTCGCCGTGCTCGGGACGCTGGTCTACCTGGCCCTGCGGCGATCGGGTGCCGGCGGCGGGGGCGCTCGGCGGCGAGCTCGAGCATCGTGGTCATGGCGCCTGGTCTCGCTCATCGTGCTGGGCCCGTGGCCGCGCTGGTGGATCTTTGACGGAGGCCGTCAAGCGGCACCGCCGCGCCGGTCAGCGCCGCGGCTCGAAGCGCCGTCGCGCGTTCCCAAGCGGACACAGGAAACTCAGCGGAGACCAGGCCTCACGTCGGAGAGCCCGGCCGTTGCTCGAGCGGCGCCGACGAGCAAGCGGCGATGGCCCCGCGATCGCGCGCTTCTCGAGGACATGGGCCGCGAGCTCGCGCGGTCGGCGAACGCCAAGGCGGTGGCGCTGGGGCTGGCCGGAGTGGCTCGCCGTGGGCTTCCTTGCCAGCCTTTGCTTCGGACTGGCCCGCCTGGGCCTCGGGCCTGCTGGCGTCGCGCGGCTGCGGGCGCGGAGCCGGCCGGTCGACGACCTCGAGCTCACCGACGACGTCGAGATCGTCCGCGCGAGGCTCGCTTGCACGCGACCGGTCGAGATGCGCGAAACGGCCGAGCTGGCGACGCCGGCCACGATCGGCTGGCGGCGGCCGCTCTTGCTCTTGCCGTGCGACTGGCGCGACTGGAGCCCGGCCGAACGTCGGGCGGTCCTGGCGCACGAGCTGGCGCACGTGTGCCGCGGCGATTTCCTCGGCGGGCCTGGCCGCACAGCTCGGCCTGGCACTGCACTTCTATCATCCCCTGGCGCACTGGCTGGCGGCCCGGCTGCGGCTGGAGCAGGAGCTGGCGGCCGACGCCTGGGGCGCCCGGCTCTCGGGCGGCAAGACGTCGTATCTCGCGACGCTCGCCCAGATGGCACTGCGCCGCGACGGCCGCGACCTTGACCTGGCCGGCCCGTGCGTTTCTTCCCATCTCGTGGCACCTTTGTTCGGAGAATCGAAATGCTGCGGAACACCGACCGATCCGCCAGGGCTCGCTGACCGGCGCGTGCGCGTGCTGTACCGTCGGCGTCCTCGCCGCGCTCGGGCCTGGCCTGTCCGGGCTGCGCGGCCCGGCGGGATGGCAGCGGCCGAGCGCAGGTTCAGACGACACCCCCTCCCGGCACCTCGCAGCCCGGCCCCGATGCGTGCCGGCAGCAGGCGACTTACAACCTGGCCTTCCTGCCGGCCGACGCCAAGATGGTCGTCGCCGTGCGGCCCGGGATTCTGCTTCAGCGCCGAGAGATCCGTGCGACTCCTCAGCAATCGTCATCGCAGACCCGGCGCGGAAAGGCTCGCAGGATCTTCCATCCCGAGGACGTCGAGCAGTTCGCTCGTGTTCTGGGAAGGAAACCCCGAGCCTCCAGGCCAGAACCGAGAGTCCGCTGATCGTACCGTTCCCTCGGGCATCGTCCTGCGCATGTCGAAGCCACAGGACTGGAAGACTCGTCGATCGGGTCGTTTGCCGGTCCTCTCGCAGGAGGTCCGCCACGACGGCCAGGCATATATCGGCCCAACCGACCTGTACCCTCGAGCTGGGCCGCTTTCGCCCCCGACGACCGGACGCTGGTCGCGGCCGGGAAGACCTGCTCCGAGAGCTGATCGAGGACCGCAACGCCCCTGCCCCGCGCCATCCCTGGGACGAAGCCTGGAAAAAGGTCGCCAAGGGCCAGTTGATGCTGGCCCTCGACACGCGCTGGCTGCGCCGACGGCTCGCTCAAGGTCTGCAGGCCGGCGTCCAAGGACGTGCTCCCGGAACCCCGCTGGGACTCACGCATTGACACGATCTCGCCGCTGCTCGAGAAGGCCCAATCCTACGCGGTCTCGATCGATGCCTCGCGAGGACTGAGCGTCGATCTCGTGGCCGCCACGCGGTTCCGCCGGAGAACGCGAAGCCGGTCGCCGAGACATTGCAGGCCCTGCTGACCCTCGGCAAGAACACGGTCGCAGGGCTGCGACGGGATCCTCCCGGCCAAGCCGCATGAGTGAGGCCGTCGGAGTGGATCCTCAGGCCGCCGATTCCTTCTTGGCCAAGGCGAGGTCAGAGACCTCGGAGGGTTCGTCCATCTGCACAGCGAAGTCCTCCGTCGACCTCGCCGAGGGGATCAAGCTACTCACGCCGGCGGTCACCGCGGCGCGAATCGAACGCCCGCCGGGCGATGAGCTCGAACAACCTCAAGCAGATCGGCCTGGCATTCCACAACTACCACCAGTCAACGGCCACTTCCCGGCGCCGGTCATACGGCGGCAAGAACCAGTTCGATCCCGTATAGCTGGCGGGTGGCGATCCTGCCGTATATCGAGCAGAAGGAGCTGTACAAAGCGTACAACTTCGACGAGCCCTGGGACGGCCCCAACAATCGCAAGCTGATCGACAAGATGCCGGCGATCTACAGCTTATCCCGGCATCGACGGGACGCCGTCGAGCCGGAGCAACACCTCGTACTTCGTCTTGACCGGCGACACCACCGCCGTCGCTGAGACCGGCGGCCAGAAGCCGGCTCCAAACGGCCGAGATCGAGCAGATCACCGACGGCACCTCGAACACGATCCTGGCCGTCGAGGCCAGCGCGACATCCCCTGGACAAAGCCCGAGGACATCCCCTTCGACCCGAACGCCCCATGCCCGAACTGGGCGGGTTCACGCCCGAAGGTTTCAATGCCCTGTTCGCGGACGGGTCGGTCTCATTTCCTCAAGAACACGATCCATCCGATGATCTTGAAGGCGCTCTTCACGCGGGCCGGCGGCGAAGTGATCAGCAGCGATTCTTACTGACGGCACGTCGGGACTGCCAGACCGCAAGTTGTCTCGGCGCGACTGAACCATCAAGCACGATGACGCGACAGGCCGGGGCGCTCCGCGAAGCGAGCGCCCGGCCTGCGTCTGCGCCGCGATTCCCAGGATCTGACGGGATAACCGGGTAGCTGGTATATTGGATGCACCCAAGGCCCGAACGACGGAGACCCGTTCATGAGCTCGATGGATGAGACCGGATCGCTGTTGACTGTCAAGACGCCGACTCGGATCAGCCGCCAGCGCCCGATCCAGCTTCGCGAATTCCGCGCTCTCAAGACCGATCTATTCGGGCCGTCGTCCCTTCCTTGATCCCTTCGCGGTAGACCTCTCATGGCCGGAGCGACGCCACCACTGAAGTCCATCCGCCGACAGGTTCCGGCGGCACGATTCCGCCGGAGCCCGACTCGTTCGCACCCGACAAGCGGGTGATCGAGGGCAGCGGCGGCGCAACTGGCCACCGAGACGCGCTGGCTGCTCCAGCAGAGGCTGCGGGCCGCGTCGCTCGTCCTGGTCGTCGGCTTCGGCCTGTTCTTCGTCCGGTCGCTGATCCTGCACAAGTTCGAATCGCTGACCGTCCTGTTCCACGGGCATGATGCTGGGCCTGCTGGTCCTCAGCCTGGCGACTGCTCTCGAGCCGTGGAGGCCGACGCTCCGCCAGCTCCGGACCTTCGAGGTGACGCTCTTCGCGCTGATCATCGTCTTCTTCATGGCCGCGCAGTACGTCGTGATGCTCCGCGGCGTGCGCGACGACGACCCGATGCGGCTGGCTGGCGGCGGTCAAGAGCAGCGTGCTGTGGATGCTGGCGATGATCTTCACCTATGCGATCTTCATCCCCAACACCTGGCGGCGGGCGGCCAAGCTGATCGTGCCGATGGCGCTGGCGCCGGTGGTCGGTGCCCTGGATCCTGGGGCTGGCTCCATCCCGAGCTCTACGAGGTCGCGATCCGCGCGGCCAATCTCGAGCAGGTCAGCGAGCACGGGCTGTTCCTGCTGCTGGGCGCCTTCACGGCGATCTTCGGCACGCACACGATCAACACGCTGCGGATCGAGGCCTACAAGGCCCGGCTGCTGAACCAGTATCGCCTGGGGCGCAAGCTCGGCGGCGGCGGGATGGGCGAGGTCTACCTGGCCGAGCACCAGTTGCTCAAGCGTCCCTGCGCGATCAAGCTGATCCGCCATGACCTCGTCGGGCAACCCACGCGTCTTCGCCCGCTTCGAGCGCGAGGTGCGCGCGACGGCGCAGCTCTCGCACTGGAACACGATCGAGATCTTCGACTACGGCCGCAACGACGACGGCGCGTTCTATTACGTGATGGAATATCTGCCCGGCCTCAGCCTGGCCGACCTGGTCGCGCGGCTACGGGCCGATGCCGCCGGCGCGGGTGATCTACCTGCTGCGCCAGGCGTGCGACGCGCTGCACGAGGCGCACGAGGCGGGGCTGGTCCACCGCGACATCAAGCCGGCCAACCTGATGGCGGCCTATCGCGGCGGCCGTCACGACGTGACCAAGCTGCTGGATTTCGGCCTGGTCAAGACCTTGAGCGAGGACGAATCGGTCCACCTCTCGCAGGAGGGCACCGTCGCCGGCTCGCCGCTGTACATGGCCCCCGAGCAGGTCATGCACAGCCAGCCGCCCGACCGCCGCACCGACATCTACTGGACTGGGGGCGGTCGCCTATTTCATGCTTGACCGGCCGCCCGCCGTTCCTGGGCGAGAACGCGATGGAGGTGATGATCGCGCACGCCCGCGACCCGGTCACTCCGCCGTCGCAGGTTCGCCCCGAGATCCCCGCCGACCTGGAGCGCGTCGTGCTGCGCTGCCTCGCCAAGAAGCCCGACGACCGCTACCCCGACACGCCGAGCCTCGCCGAGGACCTCGACCGCCTGCGCCGACGCCGCGAACTGGTCGCCGACGCACGCCGCCGCCTGGTGGCAGACCCACCAGAGCGCGGCACCGACCGAAGATCCAGCCGCCCGCGCCGAGCAGCGCGAACGCTCGCCCGTCGGCGATACGCTCGAGCCAGCGAGCGAATACCAGTCGCTCGAGGCTCATCGCCTGATGTGAATCGCGGCCACGGACCGCCCTTGCCGATCGGCTCACTCCCGTCGACGAGCTCGCACGCGAACCGATGAAACCGACGTCAGCCGAGCCGACGCACGAGGACGACGAGCCGGTCCTGGATGACGGAGCCGCTCGCCGCCACGGTCCACCTGGCGTTCGCCTTCGACATCGGCGACGAGATCGACCTGGATCGCGCCCGGCTGATCCTCCAGGGCGAGCCGGGCCAGTTGCCGAGGCGGCGGCGCACGCCGGAATCGATCGGCTACCGGCCGGCTCCGATCCGGGTCGAGCTCGAGCCCGGCGGGCATCGCGCTTGCCGGGCGACTGGTCGTTCGTCCGGCCGCCGCGCGGCGAGCTGACGCTCTTCGACTTCGGCGCGATCTCGCTGGCCGTGCAGTTCCCCTTGACGGCGACGCCCGCCGGCGCTGCTCGAGCTGGCCGGCCGGCTGGCCGAGCCGGCCCCGCTGACCGAGGCCGCCCGGCGGCTGCTGGCCCCCTGGCTCGAGCAGATCAAGCCGGCGGTCTACGACTTCGCCGTCAGCGAGATGAGCGAGGAATACATCGTCTTTCAGCTCTGGGAGCGCCGCAGCGACTGGCTCGAGCACCGCGCCGACTGGATCGCCGGGCTGGTGCGGCTCGAGTCCGAGCCGCTCAGCCCGCGGCGAGGTCCGCGAGGCCACCCGGCTGAGCCTCTCCTACACGCCCAGCGACCTCGTCGTGCTCGACTGGGCGGCCGGCGTCGTCGCCGACACCGACTGCGCCGACACCTTGCAGGTCATCGAGTTCGCCAACGTCCAGCTTCTGGAGTTCCGCCACATCGACGACCGGCTCGACGACCGGCTCGAAGCCGCCTACCGGCTCATCCGCCCCGAACGGCAGCCGCCGCTGGTTCCGCCGCCGCTGGCGGCTGCACGGCGACGCCGTGCGGCAGATCCGCGAGCTGGAGATCGAGGCGACCAGCCTCTTCGAGCGGGTCGACAACGCGCTGAAGCTGATCGGCGACCATTACCTCGCCCGGGTCTTCGAGGTCGCCGTCGGCGCGGTTCCACCTCCGCGGCTGGCAGCAGAGCATCCGCCGCAAGCTCGAGACCGTCGGCGACGTCTACGACCTCCTGGTCCAGCAGGCCGGCGGCCAGCGCATGGAGGCGCTCGAGATCACCGTCGTCGTCCTGATCGCGCTGGAGATCGTCGCTGGCGATCTTGCGGCATTGAGCGGCGTTCGCGCGGCGCTCAATGATGGAACTGCGCCAGGTCGTCCGCCGTCGATCCAGCCCGCCGCGCGGACCTTCTCCTGGTCCGCGGGCAGGTAACGCGAGCCGATCAGGAAGAACACGCAACCGAGCGCCAGCACCGGCACGACCGAGAGCATGGCGACGGTCAGGTTGGTGCCGTCGACCGGCCGTGGCGCCGATCGAGGCGAAGAACCTGCCCGATCGGCGAGTCGGCCACGCTCGGCTTGCCGAAGAGGTCGGAGATCCAGCCCAGGAGGATCGGCGAGCTGATGTCGCCGAACAGGTGAATCAGGAAGATGAAGGCCGCGTACGCGGCCGCCCGGCGGTTGGCCGGCACGACGTTGGCCGTGACCGTGTTGCACGGCCCGAGCACCATCGACATCAAGACCGACGCACCGAACAGGAAGATCGAGCGAAGTCCTGTAGACCGGGTCGAGGATGCCGGTCGCTCCCAGCGGGATCGCGCCCAGCACGGCGAACGCCGCGAGCAGCAGATAGGCCCGCTTGGTGAGCTTGAAGAGGAGGTCGGCCAGGAACATTCCCAGCGCGATCCCGATCAGGCTCGCGACCACCAGCAAGGCGCCGATCGTACTTGCCGGCCTCGCGTCGCCGTCAGGCCGTGGACCCGCTGGTAGAAGGTCGAGCCCCCAGGCGCCATAGGCCCCGGTCGCGAAGGTCACGGCCGCCATGCCCGCCGTGTTGTACACGAAGGTCGGCGTCCGGAACAGGTCGAGGTATTCGCTCAGGCCCGGGCCGACCTGCCTTGCCGGCGGCAGCACCGCCCTCCGAGGCACCCCGGCCGGGGTCGCTCATGAACAGCCCGCCAGCCGCGGCCAGGAGCCCCGGCAGACCGACCACCAGGAAGACCGCCCGCCAGCCCCAGCGCATCGGCGATCGTGCCGCCCAGGATGAATCCCAGCGCCGTCCCGACCGGCAAGGCCAGGTAGTAGACCCCCATCGCCCGGCCCCGCTCCTTGACCGGGAACAGGTCGGAGAGCAAGGCCGGCGCGATCACGCCGTAGCTGGCCTCGCCCACCCCCAGGAGGGCCCGCCAGAAGAACATGTGATAGAAGTCGGTCGAGAACGCCGTGCCGACCGTCGCCAGGCTCCAGAGCCCCACGCCGCCGGCGAGCAGGACCTTGCGGTTATAGCGATCCCCCAGCCAGCCCATCAACGGCGAGACGATCGTGTACACGATCATGAACGAGGCGCCCAGCCGCCGAACCAGTAATCGTCGATGTGCAAGTCATTCTGGATGTGCGTGCCCGGCCGCGAAGAACGAATAGCGATCCACGTAGTTCAGCAAGTTCATCGCGAACAGGACCGCCAGCGCAAAGTACTTGCCGCCGATCGTGGGAAGCTCGTGGCTGCTCGCAATGGCGTCGTCTCCGCCGAATCGGAAGCCGGTGGACGTCATGCAGCAAGGGGCCTCGTCGAGGAAAGAGAAGTCGGTGTTCGAAGACTTGACGGTTATACCGGTTCGCGGGCCGAGACCGGAAAGCAGACTCGTCCTCGTCCGCGCGATCCCGACGGCATGGCGGCACCTGTGCCAGACCGCGGCCGCGTTTCCGAGAATGCGATTCACACCGGCTCGCGGCCGCCTCGATCGCTCTCGCGGGGAGAATATTCGAACCGGGCGCACTGCGAGAAGAACGCCAGCGGATTGTCGTGGACGACCTTGCGGATCAGCGCCTCGTCGTGGCCCCGGCGCCGCATCTCGAAGATGAACTCGGGGACGGCCAGCGGATCGCTGTGCCCCCAGTCGCCCGCCGAGTTGACCATGATCCGCTCGGTGCCGAAGACCTCGATCATGTCGGCGGCGCGGGCCGGCGTGCACTTGGTGATCGGGTACAGCGTCATCCCGACCCAGTGGCCGGCCTCGAGCGCGTCGCGGATCGTGTGCTCCTCGACGTGGTCGATGCAGACCCGCTCCGGGCTGGATCCGGCGCGTCGTCCCGCAGCATGTCCAGGATCATCCGCGTCCCCTGGTACTTGTCGGCCAGGTGCGGCGTGTGCACCAGCACCAGCTCCTGGGTCCGCGCGGCCAGGTCGAGGTGCTCGAGAAAGACGGTCGCCTCGTTGCGCGTGTTCTTGTTCAGCCCGATCTCGCCGATCCCCAGCACCCCCGGCCGGTCCAGGAACTCCGGGATCATCGCGATCACTTCTCGCGAGAGCGCGACGTTCTCGGCCTCCTTGGCGTTGATGCAGAGCCAGGAGTGATGCTCGATCCCGTACAGCGGCCGCCCGCTTGCGGCTCGTACTCGGTCAACTGGCGGAAATAGTCGCGAAACCCTCCGACGCCCGACCGATCGAAGCCCGCCCAGAACGCCGGCTCGCTCACCAGCACGCAGCCGGCCAGCGCCATCCGCTTGTAGTCGTCGGTCACGCGAGAAACCATGTGAATATGCGGATCGACGTATTGCATGGCGACTGCACCCTCTCTTGGAGCCGCTTGCGGCTCGACCACCACGGCGAGGCGGCTAGGAAACGCGGGAATTCGCGCGGGTCACATTCATCCGTCTTGCGCCAGCCCGGATCGTACTCGAGCGAAAAGATGCGCTGGATGGTCTCGGCCCGCCCGGGCCCGGGCTCGAGCAGCGCCTCGACGGCCCTGCGCGAAGCTGGCCCAGCGCGAGTCCGGATGTTCCCCGTGCCGCGCCGGCGCACGGTCGATCCGGTCGAGGATCGCCGCGATCTCCAGGATCTTGCACCGCGTCTCCAGGAAATCATGGTCGAGGACTTCGATGGCATCGCGCGTGTTGGACATGAGCGTCGATCCCAGGGCCGTTCCTGTTGAGTTTTCGCTATCAATCATGGCAAAAGCCGCTCCGACATGCAAACAGTGTGCTGAAACCGACGCTGGAACTCGAGGATTCAGCGACGTTTACAAGATTCGGTCCCGCCCGTGGAGGGTGATGGCCGTGTGCCCGTGGAACGGACCGGCCGTCACTTGATCGGCCGCGAGCAAGGGATCGCGAAGCCTGCCGGACTTGCCGGGAAATCGCGCGGGGCTCGCCGTCAGACGGGCGCCGTCGTATACAGGGAGCGCATGGTTCCGCCGGTGCACAGCCTCAACGGGCGGCCGAGGCGGTCGCGCAACTCGGTCGCCGGATCAACGCCGAGCGCGCCGTAGATCGTCGCGGCCAGGTCGGGTGGACCGAACGTGCGCGACACGGGATACGCGCCCAGGCGGTCGGATTTGCCGATCACCTGGCCGCCAACCACGCCCGCGCCGGCAAACACCGCCGGAAAGACGGCCGGCCAGTGGTCGCGACCCGGGACGTCGCCCGGCGTCAATCGGGAGATCCGCGGCGTGCGGCCAAACTCACTCAGCATCACGACCAGTGTTTCTTCCAGAAGGCCGCGGGCGGCCAGGTCGTCGAGCAGGGCCGAGACGGCCTGATCCAGAGGCGGCAGGAGGTTGTCGCGAAGACGCGGGAAGTTGGCGACGTGGGTGTCCCAGGTCTGGACGATACCCATCGTCGCTTGCACGATCGGCACCCCGGCCTCGACCAGCCGGCGCGAGAGCAGGAGCGAGCGGCCGAAAAGATGGCGTCCGTACCGCTCGATCTGTCGCGGGTCCTCGCGATCGGCGTCCAGCGCCCGACCCACCTTGCCGCTGCACAAAAGCGCGATCGCTGTGTCCTGATGCTCGACGAACGCGTCGGCCCCCAGCGCGACGGCCGTCTGATCGAGCAAATGACGTCGCCGGTGCAGCCGCGCCGGGTCGAGGCCGGCGGGCAAGGCCAGGCTTTCATCGGGTGCGTCGGGGCGCCCCGGATCCAGTCGAAGCTGCCAGGGGTCGTGGCGCGGACCAAGAAAGCCCGCGTCCTGACCCGGCCATGTGAGCGGCCCTTCGATCAGGCGTGTCGGTCAGCGCGACGCCGCTGGGAATGCCGTCGCCACGGCGGCGCACGCGATCCAGCACCGCGCTGTAGCACGGAAAATCATCACGCGACGCGACCCGATCGAGGTCGCTGGCCCCGCGCGGACTCGACGGCTGCCCCGTCAACACGCGATGGACCGCGCACAGGTGGTTGCCCTCGGTATGTGACATCGAGCGCACGATCGCCAGTCGCCCGGCTTGTGCCGCCAGGCGCGGCATGTGCTCGCAGATCCGGATTCCGGAAACCGCCGTCGCGATCGGCCGAAACTCGCCTCGCATCGCTTCGGGCGCATCGGGCTTCATGTCGAACGAATCGTGCTGACCCAGCCCACCGCTCAACAAGATCACGATCACCGAGCGGGCCCGACCGGGACCCAGGCCACGCGCCGCGCCGACGCGGCCCGCGCCGCCAGCAATCCCGGAAGGCCAAGCCCCACGAACCCCGAATAGCCAACCTGAAGGAAGGATCGCCGCGTCGTGAGCATTCTGCCGGCACGAGTCGGATCAATCCGGTTCATGATTGGTCACCCTCCGGTGGACAATTGGCGCGAGCGACACCGACGGCGGATCGCGCTGCGTTCATCTGAAGTTTAACAATTGATGGTAAAATGTCCAGCAATACGATGGACGGTCGATCGTAGGCGACGTGCGCCTGCCGGCGGAGGTTCGCCGGCCGAGCCGCGAGCTGCGGGGCTGGCGTCGGAGATCGTGGCGCCCACGGAGCCGCATGTACTCGGCCTCGATAGTGCCTGCGCTGCCTGCCCGGCCGAGGCCGCGTAGAATGGTGCCCGATCGATCCCATTGACCGGAATGAGACGATTGACAGGGATTCCGTGCCGTTTCGAGGATGACCAGAATGCAACCGGACATCGCCGCGATCCTGAGCGACATCCTGGAAACCTATTCGCTCCCCTGGCGCGGCTATCACGGCATCGGGCATTGGGCGCGAGTGCTGGAAAACGGCCTGCGACTCGCCGCGGAAACGGGTGCAAAGATTGAAATCGTGTCACTGTTTGCCGTCCTGCACGATTCGCGACGCTTGAATGAGGACTTTGACCCCGAGCATGGACCGCGGGCCGCCGAGTATGGCCGGATACTCCAGGGTCATCGCTTCCACTTGCTCGAGGATGACCTGGCTCGCCTGCTGGCGGCGTGCGCCGGGCACACTCACGAGCGCACTCATCCGGACGTGACCGTCCAAACCTGCTGGGACGCCGATCGGCTCGACCTTGGCCGTGTGGGCATCACGCCGGACCCGCACTACCTTTCGACCGCGCCGGCGAAACGACCCGAGATCCTGGCCTGGGCGGATGACCGCGCGATGCGCGGCGTCATCCCCGCATTCGTGGCGAACGAATGGGGGATCAATCTCGACGCGATTCCGATACCCCGCAGGCAACGCCGGGTTAGATCATGACGAGACCGGACGGAAGGCGGACCCAAGCGGGAACCGCAAGAACAGCGCCGTTGCGCCCGCCGCAGTGGATGGCGCTGCGACCCTGGTCGGATTGGTTGTTCCGCAAGCAAACGCACTCCAGCAGAACGGCGCCAGCACCATCCCGATCGCAGGACACGGCAGGGTTCCGACTGTGCACGTCCGGTGAACTCAGGTACTGTATTGGTTGCATGTGTGAAAGGCTGCGACCCTGGTAAGGATGACCGCGTGGTGGTTTCGTCTATCGTGCGATTGGCTTCGCGGGAGACATCGAGATGATCGGGCCGACACTCGTCGCGGCGGCACTTCTGGTTGGTCAGACTCCCGCTCCCGCGCAATCCGCGGGCAAGCCGACGACTACGCCAACGGCCACGGCTGAAGACAATTCGGCGAAGGCGCATGCGGAATACAACGCACTCAAAGAGAAGACGCCGATGACAGCCGCGTCGCAGTGGAAGCTGGCAATCTGGTGCGAAGAGCACGGGCTGAAGGACATTGCCTACGTGCATTTCGGCGAAGTGATTCGGCTGGATCCCAAGCGCGACGGAGCCTGGCGGAAGCTCGGGTTCAAAAAGCACGGAAACCACTGGGTGACCGACGCGCAGATCGCCGACGATCAAGAGCAAAAGAAGGCGGACAAGCACTGGGTGCCGCATCTGAAGAAGGTCCACAAGGACATCCACGGAACGAGCGGAAAAGCGAGACAAGGTCTTGCCCAGGCCGAGCTCGACAAGATCTCTGAGCCGAGGGCCGTCGTGTCGATCTACCGAGAGTTCGGCGGGGGTGGCAAATCGGATCAGTTGATCCTGATCAACGTTCTCCGTCGAATCGCCAAGTCGATCTCGTCGAAGGTACTGGCCCTGGTCGCTGTCTACGGCAAGACAACGGAGGTTCGCGGGGAAGCGACGAAGATCCTGCGCGACCGCCCGAGCACAGATTTCCTCGACGTACTGGTCGGCCTGATGGTCGATCCATACAAGTACGAAGTGAAACCCGTCGGCGGCCCCGGCTCGCCCGGTGTCTTGTTTGTCGAGGGCGAGAAGTTCAACGTCAACCGGTTTTACGCGCCACCTGCCGCACCGGACATCACACCGCAGCCCGGCGACACGATTACGTATGATCAAAATGGCATGCCGATCATCAATCGCCCCGTGCGGAGGGTGACCGTCAAGGGCACGCCCACAGGCGTTCCGGGCTCGAAGACCCTGGTCGAGCAAAAGGAAGTTGATATCATTGAATATGCCGAGATCTCGCCATCCCAGATCTTGATGGAAGCGCAGCGAGCTGCACAGGTGGCCAAAAGCCAGCTCGAGGCGGACGTCAATACGATCAAATCGATCAACCAGGGACGGGAGAAATTCAACGGCCTCGTCATGTCGATCGCGAAGGATGCCACCGGCAAGGACGGCGGCGCTACTCCGAAAGAGTGGCGCGAGACCCTGGCCGGGGGCAAAGGCACAAGCCCACTCGCTTCGCCGGTCAAACCAACATACGGTGAAATGGTGGGCCTGGCGTACAACCCGACCTTCGCGCCAGTGGGGTTCACCAGCCAGTCGCTGATGTTTGTCAATGTCTACGTGGACTCTTGACCGGAGTTCCATCGATAGCTTCCGGTCCGGAAGCTCCGGCTCCCAGGTATAAACGCTCGACGATCCTTTCAATTCTCGCGTGCGTTTCGGCTAAACTCTGTGCAACACCTTTGCACGGGGCTGACATGAACCATGGGATCGAACCGAGCGATACGGAGGTCGCCCGGCGCGACTGTCTTCGGTTCCGGACCTCCCGCGCACCGCGATCGCTGCCGCGGACCGTCGGCCTGAGCGCCGAGTGCCGTCTTTCATCGTGATCATGGTTGCTGCGTCACGCAGCCCGACGAATCCGGCTTGGCGACTCCGACGACGTTTCCCCTGTCTTGATCTGCGTTCATCATCTTCATCCGCGGCTAATCAAGTCTTCGTTTGCTGGGAGAAGACGAAGACCGCGAAGAGTTTTTGGCCGCTGATGCACGCGGACTCACGAGGATAAATCCGCAGAGGCTGATGGATGCGAAAAACCACAGATCGTCAGTCCTCTAGCCCGCGCAGCCCGGGATTCCAGTCCGAGGATGGAGACTCTCCTCGATTTCGTTCATGCGCTTTTCCAGCAGTGCGAATTTGGAGACGCTGATCATGGTGGAGAACACGGCCTTGTTCGCCGACAGCCGGACCGACTCGGAATCGGCAGTTTCGCCGAGGTCGGCGATGACAGTGGCCGCCCGCGCCAGTATCCCGCTCAGCAATCCGACCGAACGATCGAACGCCTTGCGGCGACGCGCATCGAAAGCCGCCTTGACCTTGGGATCCTCGGCCCAGCGGTAGGCCGTCCACCTGGACACCTTGTTTTCTCTCGCCCACACGGCGAGAGGCTTCCCCGCCGCGATGGCGGCGACGAGCTTGTTTTTGCGGTTCTGGCGTTGTCCTTCCGACATGGCGAGCTTACGTACGCGATGGCGGTATTCCACCGCGGCTCCGTGCGCCCCAGCTCGCGGTTCTCAGCCCGGGGCCCAGGCTGGCCGGCGGCCCTCGAATGGCTTGTCACATCGTCATGAAAGAATGCAGCGATTTGGCACAAAGTGGCAACTTTTAGGTCATGGTTTTGGTGCCATTTTGGCACTGACCGAAAGTGTCGCATCGCCTGGTTTCGTAGGGCCAGACACCGCCGACGGCGCTGCGGCGCGGTGTGCCATTTCGGCCCTCGCTGTGCCACCGGCAATTTCGGCGTATCGGGACACTCAAAGTCGGGGTTGTCGCGCTGAATGCCAGAGAGAAGAACGGCCTCGCTGGGTCATTGTTGAAGTTGTTTCATCTTTTCCGTGCGGTTCCGCTTTTTCAGTGGTTAGATCGCTTGGTCCTGATCGAGATGCGGCTCGCCTGCGACGGCATCACGCGGCGCCGCACTCGCCGGCCTGATCACCAGAGGCCGCCTGCTTGCAATGAGCGCGTCCACGATCGCGGCGCCGCAGGTCGACCTTGCAAGATCGACGATGACGTCTCCGAGCGCCGGCGGTCCGCCCATCGCGACCGCGAAATTTCGGCGGAAGCAACTCCGCCTCCACCGGCTTCGTCAGGCGTCGGGCCCCGCTTGTCAAGTCCCGGCGAGCCCACGGAATTCGCCACAACTCGAACAGGCTCTTGGTGTTTTGCGGTGATCATGTCCGCATCGAGTTTGAGTTCGCTCGTCAAATTCCGCTGTCGCGGTCAGGTCTGGGCGACCTGACGCCCCGGATGAGCGCCGGGTTCTCAGTGACTTGATCCGCGTTCATCATCTTGATCCGCGGCTTATCATGTTTTCGATCGCCGGGAGAAGGCGAATACCGCGGAAAGTTTTTGGCCGCGGATGAACGCTGATGGACGCGGATAATACCGCACAAGATGATGGATGCGAAAAACTCCAACCTCTCTGTTCGCCGATCTCTGCTGCAAGCGCCGGCCCGACAGGCCGAATCATTTCTCACCGCGACGACGCAACGAGCGCGACCAGAAGAGGGATGAACAAGGCGAAGGTGCAAACCGCTGAACTGGTGAGAGATCAGGAGAGCCAGCGAAGCATATATCCATTTTCCCTACGACTTTCTCCGCTTACCTGATCACCTGCACCATCGCGGCGAAGCCGCGATTCCTCTCCTGCTCACCTGCTCTTCTGCTCACCTGCTCTATCGCGGCGCAGCCGCGATTGCCGCAATTCTCGTTACAACCGGCTTGCCCGGCGCCGCTGGAAACTCCCGCCTAAATTAACTCCAAGATTCCGCGGTCGGCTCAAATCTGTGAGCGATAATGAAATTACTTGCGAAGTGACAGCTTTCGTAAGCGTGACAGCTCTCCGACTCAGCAGCAAGCGTCGATGGCCTTCGCTGTGACCCGGTCGCAGCCTGGCAGGTAGCCGATGGAGCTTGCGGTCGCGAGAGTACAGATGATCATCGATCCGAAGCCCAACCACGAGTAAAAACTTGGGGGGCTTTGGGGGTGGAGGAACGTCGCGGCGGAATAAACGTCCGACCGCATGCCGCGCTTGACCGAGCTCATCGACGACCGCTCGCGCCCTCGGGCATTTTCGGCCCCAACCTTTCTGTTCGCCGAACTCGGCTGCAAGCGCCGGCCCAACCGGCAGAATCAGTTCTCACCGCGACGACGCAACGAGCGCGACCGGGAGGGACGATGAATAGCACGACGCAAGAAATCAAGAAGACTGAATGGTTCACCGCGAAGATCGCCAAGAGCGCGAAGGGAAGAGGGACGAAGAAAGAGAACGAGTAAACTGCTGAGTTATTGGTTCACGCCATTTCCAATGTGCACCATGCATTGGGCCTGGCGCGCCGAGCAGACGGTCAAACTCTTATCATCGGCTGGGACCGACCATTGAATCCAGGCCAGTTTTGAGCAGATAGGCACTGCCAAATAAAGAGGCGACTGTGGTTGCTTCGGTGCACGCGCATACTCTATCGCCGCTCGGCACGGTTTGAAAAACGCGGAGTCAGATCGAGCCAGGAGTATGGCGTGGCCAAGCTTGGCACGGACGGGCCAGCGAGGCGTTCGAGCTTGTTGAGTTCGGCGTGCTGGACAGGGCCACCGCCAATTCCTCGCCGCGGACCGCCACGGGCCACAAACAGGGTGACCAGACCGTCGAGGCGAAGCCCCCCGCAGGAAGCTGCTCGCGGATTCTGGATCAGAGCCTGGGGTCAACGCGAGCCCGCTCTTCAAGAAATCGGCCGCTCGAATGACCCGGCACGATGGCCGGGCTCACTCGAGGGTGGGCTGGACGCTCTCTGCCACTCACGCCAAATGCAACTTACTTCGCATCGAACACCCGATCCGGACGTTGACGTATTGCGCTATGGTCACTCATCGGTCGAGTCGGGACCTTTGTCTTTCATGCGAAAACTAGCTCCTTCAATAACGATCCCCTCCCCGTGATGCATCAGCCGGTCGATCAAGGCCGTTGCCAGGGTGTTGTCCTCATCAAATAGGGTGCCCCACTCCTTGAAGGTTCGATTCGTGGTGATCACGATCGATCCGATTTCATAACGGGCAGCGACAACCTGGAACAACAAATCGGCCCCGCGCTTGTCGATGGGCAGATAGCCCAGCTCATCGAGGAGAAGAAGACTGGGACGAACATAACTTCTGAGCGTTTT
>CAWDZZ010000037.1:0-331327 GCA_963806595.1 uncultured Isosphaeraceae bacterium
GCGACGGACTGGCCATCTGGTACAAACGACTCGAAACACCAGGCTCGTTCCAGATTCCCGTAGCCCCGCGCGATGCAGTATCGATCGAAATGACCCCGACCCAACTGGCACTGATCCTCTCCGGCATCGACTTGAGATCTGTTCGGCAATGCAAACGGTATGAGCGTCCGACGTCGGAAGCCGAAAAATCGATCGGTGCCCCCTTGTAAGATCGCATGTTCGCGCTATAATCCAGGCCATGATTCATCCAGAGTCGTGGCCGACTGATCCTCGCGAATGTCATGACCTGCTGCAACGATTCACCCAGCAGGTTGACGACCTCCAAGCGGCGCTTGATCAAGCCGCGAAGCTGCACGATCAGGTTCTCCAAGAGCACGAGCTAACCGTCCAAGGGCTGCGTCATCAGCTGGAGCTCTACCGCCGCTACGTCTTTGGCCCGCGACGGGAACGGTTGGTGGAAGCCCCGGGACAAGGACATCTCTTTGAGCTCGACCTGATCGAGACCATCACCACGCCCTTGCCCGAGCCGCCGGCCGGCGACCCAGGCGCTGCGCTCGACAGCGCCGTTCACGCAAGCCGGATTATGATCGACTACCTCAAGTCCGCATCGAGCACGACATACCCGAGGCCGAGAAGGTCTGCACGCATTGCGGAGAAGCCAAGGCACGCATCGGCGAGGATGAGGCACGCGTGCTGGAGTTCATCCCCGCCCGCTTTGAGCTCCAGGTCCATGTGCTCCCCAAGTATGCTTGCTCCCGCTGCCGTGATGGAGTCGTGGCTCCTGAGGTTCCCCCGCGTCCTGTGAGTGGCTGTATTGCCGGTGCGGGCGTACTTGCCGAGGTGGTCGTCTCCAAATTCGCGGAACACATGCCGCTGTATCGGTTCGAAGACATCTCGAGCCGTTATGGTCTGCATTTGCCCCGCAGCACCCTTTGCGACTGGGTCCGCAATGTCGCTGACTTGCTGAAGCCGCTCTACGAGTTTCAGAAGGACTTGGTGCAGTCGGCACCGGTGATCTGGACTGACGACACGCACGTGACAGTCTTGGGCGGCGATCAGCCAGGCAGCCGCAAGGGGCGGTTCTGGGTTTACATCGGTCCCACGACGATCCCCTATGACGTGTACGACTTCACGGAGGATCGCAAGCGCGACGGACCCGCCCGGTTCCTGGCGAACTTCACGGGATACTTACAGGCCGACGCCTTCAGCGGGTACGACGCCATTTATGCGGGGTCCGACGGCAAGATTCGCGAAGTCGCGTGCTGGGCACATGCGCGTCGGAAGTTCTTCGATGCACGATTGTCGGCTCCCGCGGAAGCTTCGCTGGTTTTGCAGATGATCTGGCGGCTCTACAAAGTCGAGGATCGGGTTCGGCCACTCGATGACGATGCGCGACGTGCAATGCGCCAGACGGAAGCAGTGCCGATCTTGGAGCGGCTCCGCGAGGAATTGGATCGCTTGTCATCGAAGTTGTTGCCCAAGTCGGCGCTGCGCAAGCGGTGACTTACGCGTCCAACCAATGGCAAGCGTTGTGCCGGTACACGGAAGACGGCCGGCTGACGATCGACAATAACATGTCGGAGCGTCGGGTTCGGGATCAGGCAATCGGGCGCAAGAATTGGATGTTCCTCGGGAGTGTCGAGGCCGGGCCGCGAGCGGCCGTGCTGTGCACGATCCTTGCAGGAGCGAAGCGCCATCGGCTTGAACCTTGGGCCTACTTGCATGACGTGATCCTGCAGCTCGCGGTCGACGCGAGTCCGGAGTTCTTGGCCGGCTTGCTGCCGGATCGTTGGGCGCTGCGCATCCCGAGCACATCCTGACGTATCGGCTTGAGGAATCCCGACAGAAGGCACAACGTCGGGATCAGCGCCGGGCGCAAAGGTCCTGGCCGAAGTGAAACCGGGTGAGGCGACGACGCCTCGCCTCACTGCTCTCTCATCTCGCTGCGCACCCAAGGCTGCCGCGCCACGACGCCCTGGAAATCTCGGACGCTTACGTAGCCGTAGCGGCCAACCAGGCCCTGCCGGTCGAAGTCGCCGAGCGGCTCGAGGTACCATCCGGGCGATACCAGGTCTACCTGTCCCTGGTCGAGAGCATTCGCGAGCTCGATGCCAACCGCAACGTCGTCCGGGAGCACTCCCCGCTGTGTGGTAAGGCTGTGAGCTTCGCCGTGAAGTGACCCGTCTGGTGATCCAAGGCCCTCGTCGTGGCAACGCAGCCGGCGGGGGCGTTTCTATGCGCTCAGGGAACGCCTATACGCCCCGCTGAGCGATTCTCGGCAGTGGGGGGCGGTAGATCCAGCCTCAACGCGCCAGGCAAGTGAGTAGGGGCTGTGGGACGCCGAAGCGACCGAAGGCCGGCGGAAAGTATCCGCTATTCATGCTGAGGGAGTCGGCCGGTGACGGGGGGTCGCGGTTGCTTGGTTCAGCAGCGCAACGAGGTCCTTCATCGGAATTTTGGCCGAGATAGCCTTTCCCGAAAGTAGGGTTATGACTGTCTCGTCCGGCCCAAAGGTCGACGGCTCCAGTGAGCAAACATGGTCGGCGTTAATGTGGCAAGAGGCTCCCGACTGGCTTAGCTTGAGCTCGACGAGCTTGACCATTCTTAGACCCTCGACAGGAATATTTCGACGGAATTTTCAACGCTCCCTGAGCCTATCAAATTCCTGACTGGTTTGAACCCACTCTGACTGGTTAAACCTGTCAAAACCTGTCGAACGTTCGTCAAGTTGAAGGCGGCTCCAACGAGTGGAAAACCGCTAGTTTTATAGGCTTTTCTGACAGCATGACCCGGCTCGAGAGTTCCATTTTCCCAAGCTGGACGTCAGGAGTTCGAATCTCCTCGCCCGCTTTGACTTACAACGACACTGGTACAGAATACGGTACAGAACCCTCCGCGCCCCGGCGGTAACCGGGATGGCGGATGACGAACCCATGCGGGCCCGCCGGGTGCTTCCTCTGGCCCAACTGCGAGGGTTCCCGATGGCTCGTCCCGCCAAGCCGTGGTTCTGGAAGGAACGCGATGGCTGGTTCATCTCCCTGAACGGCAAGCGCATCCCGCTGGCCAAGGGCAAGGCGCAGGATCGAGCCCTGTCGCCCTAGCGGCGAGGCTGTGATGGCGACGACGATTCATGATAGGTGATCACGCTGATGTGATTGACTGCGAGTCCAATACGGGGAGCCGGACCACAAATTCGCTGCCCCGCCCTCGGCCGGGGCTCGACGCCTCAACGCGCCCGCCGTGCGATTCAACCAAGGTTCGCACCAGCAGCAGGCCGATGCCTGAACCCCGCCTGGGGCGCACCGCGGGAGTAGTGTCCCGCACGAAGGGCTCGAACACGAACGGCAATACCTCGGGTGCTATCCCGATGCCCGTGTCCCGGACCCGCAGTTCGACCTCGGCGCTCGTGGTCTCAATGGACACCGTGACCAGGCCACCGGGTTCGGTGTATTTGGCGGCATTGTCGAGAAGGTTGCCCAGAACCAGCTCCAGGCGATCCGGGTCAGCATTGACCCACACCGCTTCGGTCCCGCGTTCGAGCGCGAGGCTGAGCCCCAGGCGGTCGAAATCGGACCGGCGACGCGCTGCGGCGGCGACGCACACGGCCGACGTGATTTCCATCGGCCTCTTCTGGAGTCGGAACGTGGGGTGGGAAACCTGGCAGAGCTCCACGAGGTCCGCGATCAGGCCTTCGACCTGCCGAGTCGCGTTTTCGAGCCCCGTCCACAGCCACTCGGAATCTGGCAGCAATCGCTCGTTGTTCCTTGCGAGCGCGACACCAGCGAGGATGCTGCTCAAGGGGTTCTTCAGTTCATGCAAGACCATGGCCAGGAACTCTCCCCGCCGGTCGGCGGCGAGAGGTTCGGCCGGGGTGTGCGGACTCGACTTTGATTGCTTCGCGCCGCCAACGGCAAGACGGGCAGGGGCCGCGCACGGTGAGCTGTGCGCAGTGCTGGCTCCGGACACCGACCGGCATTTTGTGCCCTCCCATTGCTGGTAACCCGCTCGTTTCTTCCCCCGTCGTAGTACTAAGCGTGGGGGGCGTACACCTTGCCGAAAAAGCGTTGTGCGAAGCCCGTCTTCGGACCGTGCGCCAGCTATTCGCGCTGGTCAACCGCCACATGCGGTCGGAGCTCAATGACCTGGCCCGACGCTTAGATAATCAGACCGCTGCCGTGGCGCTGAACGAGAATCTCGTAGTGGCGCCGGCAAGCAGTGCATCCGGCCTCACGCCGGACGGGCTTCGGATGCTCCAAGCGATCGGCGCACTGCCTGAGGACGTGCCGGGAGGCCTTTGACCTGGTGCGAATTCAGGGCATGACCCAGCTCGAGGCTGCCCTGCTGCTCAGTGTCTCCGTAATGACGGTGAAGCGGCGGTTGACCCGCGGCCTGCGGCTTCTGGAGGAGCGGCTGGCCGACCTCCGCCCGGAGGAAGACATCCCCGACTCAATCTAGATGCATGCCGGCGGGAGAAAGTTTTGGGTGTCGGATGTCCGGCACGAAGCCGTCGCGAAAGGGCCAGAGATGCCTGCCGAATCGCTGGTCGACCAATTGCTTGAAGAGATTTCCGAGTTCGGGCGCATGCCCGAAGAGGTGTGTGCTAACCACCCCGAGCTACTGACGGAGGTCCGCCGCCGCTGGGGGCGCATTTGCGCCATCGAGGGAGAGCTCGATGCGCTCTTCCCGACGCCGGGACAGGGCGGCCAAGCGGATATTCCTCCTTTTCAGAGCCCTGGAGGCTCGACCAGTGCGTGCCCCTAGGTCTTGCTCATCACCCGGCGGATCGTGTCGAGCAACACTTTCTGCTGGACCGGCTTCACCAGACGGGCGTCGATCCGTAGCTCGCGCAAGCGAGACAAGTCGCCCGAGCCCTCGCTGGAGGTCATGAGGATGATCCGCGTATCTGCCAGCTCGACCCGTTCGCGGATCGTGGCTGCCAGCGTCAGGCCGTCGGTGTCGGGCATGCGGGAGTCCAGAAGCAAGAGCGCGTAGGGCTGGCCGCTTGCGGCGCGGTGCCAGATCGCGTCGAGGGCCGCGAGCCCGTCGCCCCGCGCCGCAGGTTCCATCTGCCAGCCGCGGAGCCACTCCTCCAGGATGCGGCGGTTGGTCGCGTTATCGTCGACGATGAGAACCGGCAAGTTGTCGAGCACAACCGGCGGCGGGGCGGCGACCGGTTCCGCGGGGCGCACCTGACGCTCGAACCGCACCGTGAAGGCAAAGGTGCTGCCCCGGCCCGGCTCGCTCTCCACTGTGATCGTCCCGCCCATGAGCGCCACCAGCCGCGCGGCGATCGTCAGGCCCAGACCGGTTCCGCCGTACTTCCGGGTCGTCGAGGTGTCTTCCTGCTCGAAGGCCCGGAAGATCTTCTCTTGTTTTTCGTGCGATATGCCAATGCCGGTGTCGCTGACCGTGAAGCGGAGCCAGACCTGCCCGTCCGGCGCGGGGAGAGCGGCGGCCTCCACTCGCAAGACCACCTCGCCCTCTTCGGTAAACTTGATGGCGTTGCCGACCAGGTTCAAAAGCACCTGGCGCAGTCGGGAGGCGTCGCCGACCAGAGCGTCGGGCACGTCAGCCTCCACGCGACTGACCAGCTCCAGTCCTTTCTTGTCGGCGCGCGAGGCCAGCGTCCGAACGGTGTCGCCGAGTGCCGCGCGCAAGGAGAAGTCGGCGGGGTCGAGCTCGAGCTTGCCGGCCTCAATCTTGGAGAAATCGAGCAGGTCGTTCAAGATGTCCAGCAAGTTGTCGGCGGCGGACTGGACGGTCTTGAGGTATTGCCTTTGCTCATCGGCCAAGGGTGTATCGAGGGCCAGCTCGGTCATGCCGAGGATGGCGTTCATGGGGGTGCGGATCTCGTGGCTGACGTTGGCGAGGAACTCGTCCTTGGCACGATTGCCGGCCTCCGCCAGTTCCTTGGCTTCTCGGAGCTCGCCTTCCAGCCGCTTGCGGTCCGAAATTTCCTGAATGATCTTGATGCAATAGGCGGGCTTTCCCATTGCTTCGAACTGGAGCGAGACGGTCAGGTGAGCCCAGACCGGACTGCCGTCCTTGCGGATGAAACGCTTCTCCATCGTGTAGCTGGGTAATTCACCTCGCGTCAACGCCCGGAGACATGCCAGGTCGGCAGCCAGGTCGTCAGGGTGGGTCACCTCGGAGAGCGTCTTGCCGACCAGCTCCGAGGGCGGGTAGCCGAGAATGGTGCAGAACCTCTCGTTGAGCCGGAGGAAACGACCGTTCAGGTCTTCATGCGCGATGCCGACAGCGGCGTTCTCGAAGGTACCGCGGAAACGTTGCTCGCTGCGGCGCAACATCTGCTCGACCCGGATGCGCTCGCTGATCTCTTGCTCCAGTGCCTTCGGGCTGCGCATGGCCAGGGCGCGGGGAGCGATGGGAACAGCGCCGCGACGGTGACCCAGGAGACAACAGCGGTAAGTAGCTTGATGACACCCGCCAGGCGATATGCGGGCCACCAGAAGATCACGGCCTCCATGAGGTGGGTGGTTCCGCAGACGAGGATGGAGGCCACGAACAGCCAGACAATCGCCGGGAACGGCACGTCGCCGGCGACACCACGAAGTAACTGAGCACGCACGGGATGGCCAGGTAGGCGGACCAAGTCCCCAGGTCTGAAAGGATATGTAACCAGCCGTGCAGCACCGTCCAGTTGCCGCAGTCCCAGCGCCGGGGAAAGCTCGAAGTGTCAAGCAGGCTGGACAGAGCACCCATCGGAAACACCTTGCATGGCAAGACAGTCGAAAGTTTGGTGAAGGTGGGTCTAGCGAATGGAATCCCATGGCACAGAGTTCCCGCGAAGCAAGACGCAGCGCGACGGTGAAACGGATCGGGATTGACGATCCCTTCTTCTCAGGGATGGAGAAAACGGGAGGTCGAACCACGAGCGACGGCTGGTCGATTCCGTGCCCGGATGGCACGGGAGCTGCCAGCGCGGCGATCGGAACTTGTCCCGAAGACGGGACGGCCTCTACCGGCCACCGTTTCGCTTGGCCGCAGAGGCCAGGTAGTGACGGAAGAAGCCGCTCGCGCTGCAATACTCGCCAGCGTAGGCTCGCTCGTGGATCAACGCGACGGACGCCCCCGCAGCGCGAGCTGCGAGAATCTGCTCGGGATCGACGTCGGCACCCATCGGGTTGCTCGCAAATTCTGCCGACATCCGCATGAACTCGCTCGAGCGGCGTCCGTCGCCGAAGTTATCGACCAAGAGCTCGATGCTGTTGCCGTCGGGATCCTCATAGTAGAAGGAAATCGTCGCCCCGTGGTCGGCGGCGCGGACGGGCTCGATCCCTGAGAGCTTGAGTCGCTGGAACGTGGCTAACAGGTCGTCGAGCGTCGGGAACTCGAAAGCGATGTGGTGCAGGCCTCTGTGCCGGCTGCGCTGCACATCGTCGGCGAGCCCCGGCAGCGCCATGATTGCGATGCGGTGGTTAGCCTGATCGTTACTGACCCAGGCGGTCCGCCATCCGGATTCGGTGGACGCTTGAGCGCGACTCGGGCTCCGGTGGTTTTCTTCCATGCCTAGCACGTTGGCGTACCAATCGACCATGGCGTCGAGGTTTGTCGTCTTGAGTCCGAAATGGTGCATCGTGGGACGGACTACCGGACCGCTCGCGCAGGATCGGGCCGAAGCGCTCGCTCCGTTCTGGGGCAGTTCAGGGCTGGACAGACAGGAACTCGCCGGAGCAGCGATCGGCTCAGCGAGGTTGCTCAGGGAGCAGCCATCCGTGCTCCCATTGGCGTGATTCTCGGGCAGCTCGGCGGCATGGCAGCATAACACGACTGTTCTCCTCATTTAGATTGCGGGTAGAGAGTTCCGCCGGTCTACTTGCTCCATAAGTCCTGAGCGTCGAGGGTGGACACGGCGATGTGGTAAGATACTCCGGCACGATTCTGGTTCTCTCGCGCAAGCGATGGAAAACGTTACGGGTCAGGCCGCGGCCGCATGCACCGAGCCGCGTTGGTTCGCGCGCAATGCAAGAAGAACACACCACTGCGGTGGTCCAGAACTACTTGAACAACTTGGCGGGGGACCAGCCCGCCGAACCCATTGTGCGCGAGCTGCTCGAACGATCGGTTCGGCGTTTGCAATTACTTTGCGGGAGTCTCCTCCACCGTAAATACCACCGCTTGACAATGCCTCCGCTGAACCTGCAAACCGACGAGATGGTCGGAGCCGTTGTCGAGCGGCTACTCAAGGCCATGCGCACGACGCACCCACAGACGGTGCGCCAGTTTTTCGGACTCGTCAATCAGCATATGCGCTGGGAGCTGAATGACCTGGCCCGCCGCTTAGATGAGCAGGCGTCGGCAGTGGAGTTGGTTGACGGGACGGCCGTGGCGCCCGTGAGCAGCGCCTCAAGACTGTCGCCTGAAGGGCATCGCATGCTGCAGGCGATTGAAAATCTGCCGGATGAAGAGCGAGAGGTTTTTGATTTCATTCGCATTCAGGGATTGACTCAAGCCGAGACCGCCGAATTGATTGGCGTTTCCGCCAAGACGGTGCAAAGGCGGTTGAATCGCTCGCTTTTGCTGCTTTCGCAGGAGCTGGATGATCTGCGTCCGGCGTAGAGGAGTCGTAACGTCGACATGCCCGACGACCCTCGCGTGCGAGAACTGCTGGAGCAACTGCTTGATTCTGGCTGCACACCGGAAGAGGTTTGCCGCAGTACGCCCGAGTTGCTAGGGAAAGTTCGCGCACGGCTGGCAGAGACTGCTGGCCCTGGACGACGAGCTCGGCGCTCTTTCCCAAGTCGACCTCGCCTGAAGCCGAAACGCCGCCAGCGCTCGAAAGCGATCAGTTCCCTCGGATCCCGGGGTATGACGTGGAGGCCTTGCTCGGCCGCGGGGGCATGGGCGTCGTCTACAAGGCCCGGCATCTCCGGCTTAACCGCCCCGTCGCCCTCAAGATGCTCGTCGCCGGCGCGTACGCCTCGTCGCACGAGCGGACACGGCTGCAGCGCGAAGCCGAGGCGGTGGCGAACCTGCGGCACCCGAACATCGTTCTGGTCTACGATGTGGGCGGAACACGACGGGTGCCCGTATTTCACGATGGAGCTCCTCGACGGGGGCAGCCTGGCGCAGGACTCTCGGGCACGCCGCAGTCGGCCCACCAGGCGGCCGCGCTTTTGATCACGCTGGCCGAGGCCGTGCAGGTCGGCGCATCAGGCCGGGATCGTGCACCGCGATCTGAAGCCGGCCAACATCCTGCTCACGGCCGAGGGAACGCCCAAGGTCGCCGATTTCGGGCTGGCGCGGCACTTTGACGGAGGGCCGGCGCTCACATTGAGCGGCGCTCGGGTCGGGACTCCGAGCTACATGGCGCCCGAGCAGGTGACCGGCAAGGCGGGAGCGATCGGGCCGGCCACGGACATCTACGCCCTTGGTGCCATTCTGTATGAAATGCTCGCCGGCCGGCCGCCGTTTCGAGGAGAGACGGCGGCTGATACGGAGCGGCAGGTGGTCCATGACGAGCCGGTCTCCCCCTCGCGATTGAACACGAAAGTGCCGCGCGACCTCGCGACGATTTGCCTGAAGTGCCTGCGTAAAGAGCCGGAGCGTCGCTACGCCAGCGCCGCAGAGCTGGCTGATGATCTGAGACGATTCGGCGAGGGCCGGCCGATCCGTGCTCGACTCCCGAGCCTGGGAGGGCGGTTGTACCGCTGGGCCCGGCGCAACCCGGCGGCGGCGGCGCTGGTGGCGACTGCCCTGGCCCTGGTCGGGCTCGCCGTGAGCGGCGGCTTCTGGCTGGAACGACGGCAGGCCGAGAGGCGCGAGGAGACGGCACGACGAGAGGGGCAGCAGTCGGAGGCCGCGGAGGCTGCACTGCAGAAGGCCGCGGACCTGGAGAAGCAGGGCCGGTGGCCGGAGGCGCGGGCAGTGCTGGAGGGGGCTCGGACCCTGCTCGACGCGTCGGGCCCCGCCGACCTCCGCGAACGGTTGCGCCGGGCGCGTGCCGACACCGAAACGGCGGCCGAACTCGAGGAGATCCGGCTGAGCCTGTCGGCCACCTCGTCGCCAGATCGGACGGCCCGTCGGCCCGCGGAGCACCTGTATGCCGATGCGTTCCGGAAGTACGGGATCGACGTGAAGGCGCTGGAACCGGCGGAGGCGGCGGCGCGGGTGCGTCACTCGGCTATCCGCGAAACGCTGCTGGCGTTCCTGTACGACTGGCTCTACTGGGCGTCGGTTGCGGATCGCGACTTGCTGCGGGCACTCCTCGACCGGGCGGACGACGACGATTGGCGGCGGGCGTACCGGGACGTGCTGCCGGGAAGGGACCCCCGGAAGCTGAAGGAACTGGCCGCCGCGCCGGAGGCCCCGGCCCAACCGCCGGTGGTCCTATCCGGGCTGGGCGGCCTCTTGCTCGGGGGCGGCCAGCCGGAGGAAGCCCTGGCGCTGTTGCGCGAGGCCCAGCGGCGCAACCCGGCCGACTTCTGGATCAATTGCCTGCTCGGCCGCTTCCTGGAAAAGCAGCCCGCAGGAGGCCGTCGCCTACTTCCGGGCGGCGGTGGCCGTCCGCCCGAGCAGTGACCAGGCCTACGCCCTCCTGGGGCAGGCCCTGCTCGGCGCGGGGGATGCGGACGGGGCGATCGCCATCTTCCGCGATGCCCGGGCGCTGAATCCGAACCGTTTCGTCGCCGCGGACCTGGCCAAGGCCCTGGCCCCTCGCGGCGGGCTGGAGGAGGCTCGCGCCGCCTGGGAGGACGCCCTTGATCGCGACTCGCGTGACTCCCGCTCGTGGCACGGCTACGCCCCGCTGTGTCTGTTCCTGGGCAAGGAGGATGCCTACCGCCGGGCCCGTCAGGCCCTGCTCGAGCGATTCGAGAACAACACCGATCAATGGTTCATCGCCGAGCGCAACAGCGTGGCCTGCCTGCTCCTGCCGGCTTCCGGTGAGGAACTCCGGCGAACGGCAGCGCTCGTCGACCGGGCCGTGGCCACTGGACCGAAGTTCCCCGATCCTTCCAATCCTTTCCTCCAGTTCATAAAGGGACTGGCGGAGTATCGTCAGGGCCGACCGCGGCAAGCCGTGCCTTCACTGGAGGAGTCGGCGGCACTCCTCCCCAACCGCGCCGGTCCGCGGTTGGCGCTGGCGATGGCCCAGTTCCAATCCGGCTCGAAGGCGGAAGCAAAGAAGACCCTGGCGGCCGCGGTCCTGGCCTACAACTGGATGGAGTCCCAGGCGGACCACCCGACGGCGTGGGTCAGCCACGTGCTTCGCCGCGAGGCCGAGGCCCTGATCCTGCCGGACCTGCCGGCGTTCCTTCGGGGAGCAATATGAGCCGCACGACAACGACGAGCGTCTCGCCCTGGTGGGGACCTGTCAGTTCCGGCGGCCGCTACCTGGCCGCGGCGCGGTTATTCGCCGAGGCTTTCACGGCCGATCCTGACCTGGCCGACAACCTGGCCACCGAGTGCCGTTACCGGTCAATGCGAGAGGAACCCTGGTCCGAGCGAGTCGAGTCCATTAACACGGAAGCCCGTTACCTCGCCGCCCGCTGCGCCGCCCTGGCCGGATGCGGGCGGGGGAGGGACGGGGGCGGGCTCAGCCGGGACGACCGGGCGCACTGGCGCGAGCAGGCGCGCGCGTGGTTGCGGGCCGACCTGGCCCTGTGGGGGAAGACGCTGGACAGTGGTTCCGAGCAGGACCTGGCTCTCGCCAAGCGGATGTTGACGCACTGGCAGGTCGAACCCGACCTGGCCGGGATACGTGACTTGAAGGCGCTGGGTGAGGCGTCCGCGCAGGAGCGCACCGACTGCTTCACGCTGTGGGATGAAGTCGATGCTGTGCTCCGACGGATCGCGGTACAGGAACGGGCCAGCGTATTTGACCCCAAGCTCGCGGACCCCCGACGGATATTGCCAACCGAGCTGCTGCGGCAGGGACGGCTCGAAGAGGCGCGGGTCGCCTGGCGGACCGCTCTTGAGGGCGATCCCCTGGATCACAATTCCTGGTTCGGGTATGCCGAGTTGTGCCTGTTCCTCGGCCGTGAGGACGAGTACCGCCGCGCACGGCAGGGACTTGCTCGCGAGGTTTTTCGTTACCGACAATCCGTACTTCGCGGAACGCATCGGCCGGGCTTGTCTGCTCCTGCCCGCGACGGGGGACGAACTGCGCCAGGCCGTCGCCCTCACCCGGCGCGCCGCGGCGTCCGACCCATCGGCGTTCGGAGGAGATTACGACTGGTTCCTGCTCGCCCGGGGTTTGGCTGAATACCGCCAGGGGAAGTTTGTCGAAGCCATCTCCACGATGCGTGGCGACGCATCTCGCCTCCACGTTCCCATCGCCCGCCTTGTCCTGGCCATGGCGCTGTACCGAGATGGACAGCTCGCGGAAGCTCGGAAAACGCTCGCGGCGGCTATCCTGTCTCACGATTGGACGGCGACTCAGGCTCGCGACGCCGTTGCCTGGATCTGCCATGTGCTTCGCCGGGAAGCCGAGGGCCTGGTCCGCCCGAGTCCGACGGCCTTTCGGCGCAGAGCGCACGACCGCCGGGAGAGTGACGAGCGCCTGGCCCTGCTGGCCGGCCAACTCGTTCCTGGCGCGGGAAGAACCGGGTCTATACGAGCTTCCGGTGCGCTGTAGGTATCGAATCGCCAGCTTCAATGGCTCGCCATCTGTGTCCGCTCTCCGGCGGCCTCTGCTTGCGCTCGCAGGGCTTCGAGCGACACGCCACCAGCCAGCGTCATGAGTTCCCGGGCCATCGCTTCGAGTTGATCCACGAGCGGGCCGGCGATTTCGAGCTGGCCTCGAGCCGCATGATCTTCGAGCTCGGAAGCGACGCCGCCGGCGACCGCAGAAAACGCGGCCAGCATTCCATTCAGCTTGTGAGCAGCCTCCCGCAATCGGGACGAGTCTTGCTGGCGCAGGGCATCTCGAACGTCCGCCAGGTGATCCGGAACGCGAGCTTGAAACGCGCCGCAGATCCTGTTCAGAACGCCGGCATCACCCCCACAGACGTCCCACAAGACGCGCGGGTTGAGCAGGGATGATTCGAGCGTTGGAGCGGTCAGTTGCATCGCCAAGACCCGGTCGATCGCGGCCCAGAGCTCGGTGCCCCGAACGGGCTTCGACAGGAAATCGTCCATGCCGGCCGCGAGGCACCGCTCGCGGTCCTCCTTCCTTGATCGGGCGGTGAGGGCGATGACGGGCAGGTGTCTTCCGGAGGCGCGCTCGCGCTCTCGGATCCCTCTAATGACCTGGAAGCCATCCAGCTCCGGCATGTGGAGATCCAGCAGCAACAGGTCGAAGCTCTCGACTTGAGTCAGAGTCAGCGTCTGGCGGCCGTTGCTGGCGAGCCGTACAGAATGGCGGCGCCGGACCAGGAGCTGCTCCAGGAGCTGGGCGTTGAAGTCGTTGTCCTCTGCCACCAGGATGTGCAACGATGAAGTGGCGGCCGGCGCCGCCCTGGCCGCTTCCGGGCCTGGCGTGAGCTCGATTGATGTTGGAGCGTTGCCCTTGGCGCGGCTCATGACCCGGTAGATCGTCTCGAGCAACTCATCCTGCTGGACCGGCTTGAGCAAGTGGGCGTCAATCCCCAGCTCGCGGAAGCGGGCCAGGTCGCCCGAGAAGTCGCCGGATGTCAACAAGATGATCCGCGTGGCGGCCAGCTCAACCCGTTCCCGGATGGTTGCCGCCAAGGTCAGACCGTCCGTGTCCGGCATGCGAGCGTCTAGAAGTACGAGCGGAAAGGGCCGGCCGCTGGCTGCGCTGTGCCAGATCGCATCGAGCGCCGCGAGCCCGTCGCCCCGCACCACAGGCTTCATCTGCCAGCCGCGCAGCCATTCTTCCAGGATCTGGCGGTTGGTGGCGTTGTCATCGACGATGAGCACCGACATATTGGAGAGCATGCCCGGCAGCCTGTCCGCAGCGGGTTCCGGGGGGTGTGGCTGCCGCCCGAACCGCGCCGTGAACGCGAACGTGCTGCCTCGGCCCGGCTCACTTTCCAAGGTGATCGTGCCGCCCATCAAGTTTACCAGGCGGGCAGCGATTGTAAGGCCCAAGCCGGTGCCGCCATATCGCCGGGTTGTCGAACTGTCCTCCTGCTCGAAGGCACCGAAGATCGTTGCTTGTTTTTCGTGCGGAATGCCAATTCCGGTGTCTGTGACGCCAAAGCGAATACTGGCCTCCTCGTCGTGCACTGCCTCGCTGTTTCCCTCGACGCTGAGCACCACCTCGCCCGCTTCGGTGAACTTGATCGCGTTGCCGACGAGATTGAGCAAGACCTGGCGCAGCCGGCTGGCGTCGCCAATCAGGGCGTCCGGTACGTCTGGTTGCACGTGGCTGACTAGCTCGAGTCCTTTCGTGTGAGCGCGATCGGCCAACGTCCGCAGCGTATCACCCAGAATCGATCGCAGCCCGAAGTCGGCCTGGTCCAGCTCGAGCTTGCCGGCCTCGATTTTGGAGAAATCGAGCAAGTCGTTGAGGATTCCGAGCAGGTTATCGGCCGCGGACTTGACGGTCCGGAGGCACTGACGCTGGTCGCTGGCCAGCGGGGTGTCGAGCACCAGTTCGGTCATGCCGAGGATCGCGTTCATGGGGGTGCGGATCTCGTGGCTGACGTTTGCGAGGAACTCGTCCTTGGCCCGATTGGCCGACTCCGCCGCCTCCTTCGCCCGACGCAATTCCTCTTCGAAGTGCCTGCGCTCGTCGATGTCTTCCACGAGCCCGCCGACACGATATACCTCCCCAGCCTGGTTTTTCAGAGGGAAGGCGAGACAGCACATCCAGCGCGTGGAGCCATCGGGCCGGGTGATGCGGAAATGCGTCTCGGTGGATATGCCGCGGTTCTGTTGCTCAAAATGGTTGAAAACCGAATCCCGATCGTCGGGATGGACGCTCTCGATCCATGAGCGCGGCTGTTCGTAGAGGCTCTGACAGGTGCGCCCCAGAATTCCTCATAGAGCGGGGATATGTAGAGCAGGCGCTCCCACCCGCCTTCCTGCAACCAGAACACCCCACGGACGTTTTCCGCGAGTTGTCGGAACCGCTCCTCGCTCTCGCGCAGCGCCTGTTCTGCTTGTTTGAGGTCGGTGATGTCCGTGGACGTGCCGATGAAGCGAACGGGTTTTCCCTTGAGGTCGCGCAACACCGTGCCGCGCGAAGATGCCAGCGGGTCGCGCCGTCCTTGGTCCGCACCCGGTACTCGCTCTCATATTCCTTCCCATCGCTCGCAAATAACTCCTCGAGCTCGCGTCTGGCGCGCTCCTGGTCGTCCGGATGAAACAAGAGCGTGAACGTCGAGGGGAAGTCGGTGGGCGACGTCCGCGCATCGTAGCCCAGCGATTCCCACACGTTCGTAAGGGTGAGATGGCTGTTCTCGATGCGGCTATCCGGCATGTCGCATTCCCAGATGGCCAGGCTCGAGCCTCGAACCGCCAGGTCCAGACGGGCGCTCGCCTGACGCAGCGCCTCCTCCGCGCACTTTCGGTCGGTGATGTCGTGGCTGATGCCGATGAGGCCGATGACGTTCCCTTGCCCGTCGCGGTAGGGAGCCTTGGACGTGAGGTAGGTCCGGGTCACGCCGCCGGCGGTCAACTCCTTCTCGTCGGTATCTGCCACCCCTGACTCCAGCACCCGTCGGTCGTGGGCCATCACCGCGCGGGCGCTGTCCGGGTCGAAGATCGCCGTGACGTCCTTACCGAGCACCTCTCCGATTGGCTTGCCGACCATGCGGCTGGCCGCCGCGTTGAACATGAGATGCCTTCCCTCGCGATCCTTGACGTATACCGCGTCTTGCGTCCCGTCGGCGATCGCTTGGAACAAGTGGGTCGTCCGCCGCAACTCCTCCTCGGCGAGTCTGAGCTGGGTGATGTCGACGGTGACGCCCGCAAAACGGCTCGGCTTGCCGGCGGCGTCGCGCACCGCGACGCCCCGCGTGAGTATGGTGCGGTAGGAGCCGTCCCTGTGGTGGAAGCGCGCTTCCGTTTCGTACTCGGCGGACTCGCCGGCCAGGTATCGGCGCACCGATTCCTCGACACGGTCGCGGTCGTCCGGGTGGATTGCGTCCAGTGGGGCTTCCCCGCCGGCCGGCGGGCCCTCATGGCCGAGCTGCTCCCACACGTTCACGTAGTGGCGGCGGCGGTGGCGGTAGTCGGCGGCGGGCGTCTCGTGGTCCCAAACGCCGACGTGCGACCCGCGGAGCGCCAGTTCCATCCGTTCGTTGACGCGGCGGAACACCTCCGCCTCCTCCGCCCGCCGGCGCTGGGTCACGTCGCGGAAGACGACGACCACGCCCGTGATGGCGCGGCGGTCGTCGATGATGGGGGCGCCGCAGTCGTCGATGGGCACCTCGCGACCGTCCCGGGCGATGAGCGCCGTGTGGTTGGCCAAGCCGACGACGGTGCCCAGGCGGAGCACCTTGGCCGCAGGGTCCTCGACGGGTTGCCGCGTCTGTGCATTGACAATCCGAAAGACCTCGGCGACCGGTCGGCCGACGGCGTCCGCAAGCGGCCAACCCGTGAGCGCCTCGGCGACCGGATTCAGGAAAGTCACCCGCGCCCGCGTATCGGTGGCGATGATCGCGTCGCCGATGCTCGCGAGCGTGACCGCGTAGCGGCGCTCGCTGATCGCCAAGCGACGGCGGGAACGGTCCAGGGATTCCATCAGGGCGCTGATGGCCGCGCCGGCCAGCGCGAACACAACCATCGCGAAGGCCCTGCCCGGGTCATCGGTCCCGAACGAGTAGCGGGGTTCGATGAAGAAGTAGTCGCTGGCGGCCAAACCAAGGACCGTGGCCAGCATCCCCGGTCCCAGCCCACCGAGATAGGCGCTCACGATGATGGCCGGGAAAAAGGTCATCAGCTCGGCGTGGTAGCCGAGCCACGGCACCAAGGGCAGCCGCACGAGCAGCGATCCGAGGACCGCCAGCACGGCCACCCCGTAGGCTGCCACTCGGGCGATTCGCCGTTCGCTCATGGTGACCTCAAGGAGGCTGGACGGCCCCCTCCGCTCCGGACGCCGCCGGCACCGGGGTCCTGCGGAAACGGACCTGCCCCCATACGAGCCGGGTGGTGCCGGCCCTCAAGATAGCGGATACAATGTCCGGCAAGCAGGCGGCGGGCGTTGCCCGGCGCGTCGAACGGGAGCGCATCATGGCCCACTTGTTGCTCATCGATGACAATCCGGACCTGGTCCTGGAGCAGGTACTCCAGGTCTTCGCCGCGCCCGCCCACCGCGTTGGCGTGGCCCGCACCGGTGCTGATGGGCTCGAGTATCTGCGCGCCGAACCACCTGACGTCATTATGCTGGACCTGCGGCTGCCCGACCAGTCCGGGATGGACGTATTCCAGCAGATCCGCCGCATCGACGCGCGGATCCCTGTGATTTTCGTCACCATCGCAAAGGGGGCAGACACTGCGATCGAAGCGATGAAGCTGGGCGCGTATGAATATCTGTTTAAACCAGTTGGTTTGCACCAATTGAGGCGAGTGGTCAACGAGGCGATCGAAGTCGCCCGGCGGATGCGCGAGCCGGCGAGGCTCGTCGAGACCCCGGACGACGGCGACCTTTCGGGTGACTCGATACTCGGGTCGTGTCCGGCGATGCAGGAGGTTTACAAGGCCATCGGCCGGGTCGCGTCCCAGGACGTACCCGTCTTGATCACCGGGGAAAGCGGCACCGGGAAGGAACTGGTTGCACGGGCTGTATACCAGCATAGCAGCCGCGCCAAGGAACCATTCCTGGCCCTTAACTGCGCCGCCATACCGGAACACTTGCTGGAGAGTGAACTGTTCGGACACGAAAAGGGCGCCTTTACCGGGGCCGACCGCCGACGCATCGGAAAGTTTGAGCAATGCAACTGCGGTACCATTTTCCTCGACGAAGTCGGCGACATGCCGGCTGCCCTTCAGGCCAAGATCCTGCGGGTCTTGCAGGAGCAGACGTTCGAGCGCGTCGGCGGCAACGAAACGATCGAGACGGATGTGCGGATCATCGCCGCGACGCATCGCAACCTGAAGAGCGCGTCGGAGGAAGGAAAGTTCCGGCTCGACCTATATTACCGCTTGAGTGTCTTCACAATTCACCTGCCGTCTTTGCGAGAGCGGGGCGATGACCTGCCGATGCTCGTTCGTCATTACTTGCGCCGATTCGGGCACGAGATGGGGCGCGAGGCTGTCGAGGTTGCACCCGCGGCGACAGTTCGGCTGCAGGACCACGACTGGCCCGGCAACATTCGTGAGTTGCAGAACGTGCTGCGACAGGCGCTCTGTGCGCACGGACGGGTGCTGCTGCCGGAGTTCTTGCCCGAACTCTCGCAGTCGACCGGCCAGGTCGGATCCAGGGACGGGCAGACGCCGTCCGGCGACGGCCCAAGCCTGGAAGCATTTATCCGCAAGGGCCTGGCCGCGGGTACCGAGGGCCTGCACGAGGAAACGCACCGCTGGGTTGATAGGATACTCCTGCCAATGGTCCTGGAGCACACGCAGGGTAATCAACGACAGGCCGCTCGAATTCTGGGCATCGCGCGGAAGACGCTCCGGGACAAACTCCGTGAGCTGGGAATCACAATCCAGCGCTCTTTAGAACTCGGCGACGGAGCCGACGGCGACGACGGCTGACCACTCGACCAAGCAACTCGGGCCTTCCACTCTCGGCCGCACATCGGGTCAGTTCCGTTCCAGCTGGGCACGTTGACAATCCGCCCAAGTCACTTCCCGCTCCGATTCATCGGGCTGGCGATTGACCTCTCTCTAGAAACTGCGTGAAACCAACGCGTTGCGGGTTTCAAATTCTTCGGCACGCCAGATGCGTTGGCCAGCCGATCGATTCCTGTGATCGCGAGATGGATCGTGGGGGCCATGACTCTTCATCCGATTCGGATTGAACCATGAAACGACGTCAATCGAGAACCATTGATTTGTTCAGCTTTCTCGGCAGAGCTTCCGTCAATTCTTGATACCGCCCTTTGCGGGAGGAACAACGCTGTCGATGCAGGGCTCGACGCAGTTAATTTCCCAGGGCCGCGTGGCCGAAACGGAACCGGGCTCGAGGGACCCAAGCAGGAGAACAAGAGTGAGAATTTCTTCATCGCATGCGATTCTCTGCGCGACCAGCTCCTGGCCATCCGACGACGATTATGGATCGTCAATGCCACGCTTGAATTCCTGCCGGCAAACATCGAAGAGACTCTTCGCCAGAGAAGTGCGATCGCCGTGGCGATGAGTCCGACCAACAAGGCAAAAACTCCGAAAGAATTGTCGATCAAGCTGCAGCACTCGAGAGCCATAAGTCTGCCGCCGGCTGGTGGGCCCGATGGAAGCTCGCCAGACTGAGGACGCGTGCCCTCCGAGCCGAGGCTCTAGCGGCCGCCGCGCTCTACGACGCGTCGGTGTGCTAGGGCGCGGCCCTGGATGCAGTTTTGCAAGCCGCCCTTGCCCGCGTGAAAGCCGATGAGGCGGTCTTCCCGTCGCCTCCGCGCCCTTCTCGGCGGAAGCTCGCACCAGGCAATGACGAGGCCTTCGGCCTCCGGACGCATCCGCGTACCACGCGCTGTGACCGAGTTGACTACGTCAGCCGCTGGCGGCGGCGTGAGTCTGCGATCCCTCTTCGTCCATCGAGCGCGCTATCGCGACGGTGGCACGGTTTCGGCCTGTTTACTGAGGCCGCGCGATCGTCCAGAGTCTGCCAGGTCTAACGTGTCCCGCGATCACGCTCAGCAGAAGCAGAGATTCCTGAGAACGGACGTCGGCCATGTCACTTCAGAGCATCGAAATGCAACCGGATTCAAGTCGGGCCGCCACACCGCGGTTGGACAAGTCGTGCATTTTGACGATCAACTGCGGGTCTTCGAGTCTCAAGTTCGCGCTGTTCACAGCATCCGCCCGCCCGTCGCGGCTACTCTCGGGTAGGGTCGAGCGGATCGGAATCCCCCCATCGCGGTTAGTCATGGTCGCCGCCGATGGTGCTGAGGCGGAGGACCGCACAGTCGACGCGCCGGACCAGACCGCGGCCATCGAGCTGCTCGTCAAGATACTCGGCTACCTGGTCGGTCTGGCGAACATCGCCGTCGTCGGTCATCGCATCGTTCACGGCGGCAATCGCTTCTACCGTCCAGCGCTCGTCACGCCTGAGATGCTGGAGGAGTTGCGCAACATCGTCCCCTACGACCCCGACCACTTGCCCGGCGAGATTGGAGCGATCGAGGCGTTCCTGCGCCTTGAGAGCCGCCTTGCCTCAAGTTGCGTGCTTCGACACCGCTTTTCATCACGACCTACCGCGCGTTGCACAGATCATCCCGATTCCGCGGCGATACGAGCGAGCCGGCGTGCGTCGCTATGGTTTTCACGGTCTGTCTTACTCTTACCTGATCGGCGAGCTGAGCCGCCTCGCCGGGCCAGGCGCGGTCCGAGGCCGCGTCATACTGGCCCACCTGGGCTCGGGTTCAAGCCTGGCCGCGGTGCGTGACGGTCGTTGCATCGACACGACGATGGGCCTGACACCCACCTCGGGACTGGTCATGGGCACGCGGTGCGGTGATATCGACCCCGGCCTGGTCCGGTTCCTGGTCCGGCCAGGCGGGCTTTCGGTCGAGCAGTTCCACGAACTCGTCAATCACGAGTCCGGCTTGCTCGGAGTTTCGGAGACGGGCTCCGACCTTCGCGATCTCCTGGCCCGGCAGGGTACCGATGTCCGGGCCGCCGAGGCCGTCGAGCTGTTCTGCTACAGGGCCAAGGCCGGCATCGGCGCCCTGGCCGCGGCGCTCGGCGGCCTGGATACCTTGGTCTTCTCCGGCGGAATCGGCGAGAACTCGCCCGAAGTCAGACGGCGCATCTGTGACGGCCTGGAATTCCTTGGAGTCGCCGTCGACGAACCGCGCAATTCATCAAACGGCCCGCTCATCTCCACAGAGGCAGGCCCTGTCGCCGTCCGTGTCATCCCGACGGATGAAGAGCTCCTGATTGCCGGCGCCTCGGCCGAGTTCATCCCGAAGTCCAGGGCGACCGCAATCGCGACCGCGGAAGCGCACGTATAGATCACATGTTAATCAACTTTCTCGATCAAGTGACACCTCTGGAGGACCGAATCGATGGAGACGACACTGACAACCCCGGCCCGGCGAGGCAACAAGACAAAGGCAGCGGATGGCACGGCACGTACCCCGCTCTCTGCGGAGATGCTCCGCAAAATGGACGCCTACTGGCGCGCCGCCAACTACCTGTCGGTCGGCCAGATTTACCTGTATGACAACCCGCTCCTGCGCGAGCCCCTACGGCTTGAGCACGTCAAGCCTCGCTTACTGGGCCACTGGGGAACGACGCCTGGCCAGAATTTCGTTTACGTGCATCTGAATCGCGTCATCAAGGAATTTGATCTGAAAATGATCTACATCTCCGGGCCCGGCCACGGTGGGCCTGCGATCGTGGGCAACGTGTACCTCGAGGGAACCTACAGCGAGATCTACCCGAACATCTCCGAAGACGTCGTCGGGGATGCAGAAGCTCTTCAAGCAGTTCTCGTTTCCGGGTGGCATCCCCAGCCACGTCGCTCCCGAGACACCCGGCTCGATTCACGAGGGTGGTGAGCTGGGCTACAGCTTGAGCCATGCGTTCGGCGCCTCGTTTGACAACCCGGATCTGATTGTCGCGTGTGTCGTCGGCGACGGCGAAGCAGAAACCGGCCCACTGGCCACGAGCTGGCACTCCAACAAGTTCTTGAACCCCGCGCACGACGGAGCCGTGCTGCCGATCCTCCATTTGAACGGCTACAAGATCGCCAATCCGACGATCCTCGCCCGTATCGGCCGTGAAGAGCTCGAGCACCTGTTGCGCGGCTACGGGTATACGCCCTACTTCGTCGAAGGGCACGAGCCAGAGGCGATGCACCAGCTCATGGCCGAGACGCTCGACAAGGTCGTTGGCGAGATAAAGCGGATCCAGTCAGACGCCCGCGAGCGGGGCATCACCGAGCGGCCGCGCTGGCCCATGATCGTCCTCAAGACACCAAAAGGTTGGACCGGCCCCAAGGAAGTCGATGGCGTGCCCGTCGAAGGCACGTACCGGGCCCACCAGGTGCCGCTTTCGGAGCCCACCGAGCACCCCGAACACTTGAAGATCCTCGAGTCATGGATGCGAAGCTATCGACCCGAAGAACTCTTTGACAAGTCCGGCCGATTGATCCCGGAGCTGAGAGAGCTCGCCCCGAAGGGCGAGCGCCGTATGGGCGCCAATCCCATTGCCAATGGCGGCATCCGGCTTCGAGACTTGCGGCTGCCTGACTTCCGCGTCTACGCGATCGATGTACCGCGCCCTGGCAACATCATGAACGAAGATGCCCGCACGCTGGGCAAGTTCCTCCGCGATGTCATCACGCAGAATGCCGAAGAGCGCAACTTCCGGATCTTCGGCCCCGACGAGACCGCGTCCAACCGCCTTGGCTCCGTGTTTGAGGTGACGAACAAGCAATGGATGGGCGAGGTGACACCAACCGATGACCACCTGAGCCCCGAGGGCCGTGTCATCGAGATGCTCAGCGAGCACCAGTGCGAGGGCTGGCTCGAGGGGTACCTCCTGACCGGCCGTCACGGGATCTTCAATACCTACGAGGCCTTCGTCCACGTCATCGACTCGATGTTCAACCAGCACGCGAAGTGGCTCAAGGTCACCAGACGCCTCCCCTGGCGCAGACCAATCGCCTCGCTGAACATCCTGCTCGCGTCGCACGTCTGGCGGCAGGACCACAACGGCTTCACCCACCAGGATCCCGGGTTCATCGACCATGTGGTCAACAAGAAGGCCGAGGTGATCCGGGTCTATCTTCCGCCCGATACGAATTGCTTGCTCTCGGTGATGGATCACTGCCTGCGAAGCCGCCATTACGTCAACGTCGTCGTGGCGAGCAAGCACCCATCGCCGCAGTGGCTGACGATGGACCAAGCCGTCAAGCACTGCACAGCGGGAATCGGAATCTGGGAGTGGGCCAGTAACGACCGTGGCGGCGAGCCGGATGTCGTCATGGCTTGCGCGGGCGATGTGCCGACCTTGGAAACGCTGGCCGCGGTACAGCTCCTTCGCGAACACATTCCGGACCTGAGGATTCGCGTGATCAATGTCGTTGACCTGATGCGACTCCAGCCCGCGACCGAGCACCCGCACGGGCTTGACGACCACGACTTCGACACGCTCTTCACCAAGGACAAGCCGATCATCTTCGCCTACCACGGCTACCCCTGGCTGATCCACCGCCTGACTTACCGCCGCACGAACCACAAGAACGTGCACGTGCGCGGCTACAAGGAAGAGGGAACGATCAGCACGGCGTTTGACATGACCGTCATGAACGATCTTGATCGGTTTCACCTGGTCGGAGACGTGGTCGATCGCCTGCCCCAGCTCGGTTACAAGGCGGCTTACGCCAAGCAAGCCGTGCGCGACAAGCTGATCGAACACCGTCAGTACATCAGCCAGTACGGCGAGGACATGCCCGAGATTCGCGACTGGAAGTGGAGAGTAACGACAGGAGCCTGAGGATCGCCACCGATCCTCGAGCTGAACACCGGCAGGGCCGCTTGGAAGCGAGACTGCAACCGCCACAAGTCGACCCCGCGACGCAATCGGTAGCGCAACCGATGGGGACGGAGTCCGCGCGAAGTGCAAACGAAAGAACAAATGCAATACGACTCCCGGTTGAGGATCAAATCATGAGCGACTCGCTGCCCCAAGTCTACCTGGCGCGGCACGGCGAGACGGCGTGGACGATCTCGCGGCAGCACACCGGCCGGACGGATATCCCGCTGACGCCCCGCGGGGAAGCCAACGCCCGCAGCCTGGGCGAGCGGCTCAAAGGTGAAACATTCGAACTCGTCGTTGTCAGCCCGCTCGGGAGGGCTCGCAGGACGTGCGAGCTCGCTGGCTTCGGTGCGCAAAGCCGAGAGGACGCCGACCTGCTGGAGTGGGACTACGGCGCCTACGAGGGCCGGACGACGGCAGAGATCCGCGCCGAGCGACCTGGCTGGTATCTGTTCCGCGACGGCTCTCCGGGGGGAGAGTCGGTCGAGGCGGTCGGTGCCCGGGCCGACCGCGTCGTGGCTCGCCTCGAAGCGGGCCCGCGGACGCGTCATCCTCTTCGGCCATGGCCACTTTTTCCGCGTTCTGGCCGCGCGCTGGCTGGGCCTCCCGCCGGGGGAGGCGCGCCACTTCTGGCTCGGTACAGCAGCACTCTGCATACTCGGGTATGAGCATACGCTTGATGAACCTGCCATCCGCCTCTGGAATGACGATCGGCACGCCGCCCCTTGACAAGTGGGCGAGGCTTTCCACCGCAACAGGTCGGGATCGACAACCTTCACTCTAAGGACTTGATCGTATGGCAACGCGACGCACAGCCGCCTTGGAAACCAGGAAGCCCACGGCCGCCGCAACCAGAGCACCCCACAGCCAAAGCGCTCCTCGAGCAATACGAATGCGGGCCGATCGCGTTCTCAGGAGTGCCCGGTGCCCTGTACGAGCGGCACGTCGTGTTTGATCACGTTGTCCGCCTGGATCAATCCGACCCGCGCCAGCGATTCGAGGCCGTGGCTTTGGCGCTCCGCGACGTGCTCTCGCAGCGCTGGCTGAAGACGGACGCGACCTACGACCGCGCGAATCCCAAGCAGGTCTACTACCTGTCGATGGAGTTCCTGATCGGCCGGTCGCTTGCGAGCAACGTCTTGAACCTCCGCAGTCAGCCGGTCATGCGAGAGGCGATGGAGCGCGAGAAGCTCGACTGGGACCAGGTCGTGGAGATGGAGCCAGACGCTGGATTAGGCAACGGCGGGCTCGGCCGGCTCGCCGCTTGCTTCCTCGATTCGATGGCGACGCTCCAGATCCCGGCGATTGGCTACGGCCTGCGTTACGAGTACGGCATTTTCCGTCAGGAAATCGCCGACGGCAGGCAGGTCGAGCACCCCGACCATTGGCTCCGACGTCCGGACCCCTGGGAGGTCAGCCGTCCGAGGGAGGCGGTGGATGTTGGGTTGAATTGCGCCTTCAAACTAACGGACGGCAAGCTCGAGGTGGTCGCGAACGTTCCGACGACCTTGATCGGCACGCCTTACGACCGGCCGATCGTCGGCTACGGCGGCCGGACGATCAACACACTGCGGCTCTGGGGCGCGGCGACGCATCACGACTTCAACTTCCTGGAATTCAGCCGAGGTGACTTCTTCGACGCCGTCCACGAGAAAGTTGCTGCCGAGTCGCTCACGCGGGTCCTCTACCCCGATGACTCAACGGCCCGCGGCAAAGGTTTGCGGTTCGTCCAGGAGTATTTCCTGGTCGCGTGCTCGCTTGCTGATATCATCGCGCGGTTCCGCCGCCGCGGCAACGACTGGCGGGCACTCCCTGAGAAGGTCGCGATCCAGCTCAACGACACGCACCCTGCGCTCGCGGTTGCCGAGCTGATGCGCATCCTGCTCGATCAGGCCCGACTCGGATGGGACGAAGCCTGGGACCTGACTGTCCGGACGCTGGCCTACACGAATCACACGTTGTTGCCGGAGGCGCTTGAGACCTGGCCGATCGGTCTCTTCGAAACGCGTCCTGCCCAGGCATCTCGAGATCATCTACGAGGTGAACCGTCGATTCCTGGACGATGTTCGTACTCGTTACCCTGGCGACGAGGATCGCGTCCGGCGCATCAGCCTGATTCAGGAGAGCCCCGAGAAGCGCGTCAGGATGGCGCATCTGGCCGTCGTGGGCTCGCACAGCACCAACGGCGTGGCAGAGATCCATTCGCAACTGCTGCGAGGAACCGTGCTCAAGGACCTGGCCGAGCAATTCCCAGATCGATTCAACAACAAGACCAACGGCGTGACGCCGAGACGCTGGCTTCTGCAGGCAAACCCTGAGCTATCCGATCTCATCACCGAGGCCATCGGCGATCGCTGGATTACCGAGCTTGATCAGCTCGGAAGGCTCGTCTCGCTGGCCAATGACGCGTCTTTCCGCGATGGTTTCCGCCGGGCGCATCGCGCGGCCAAGGCACGCTTTGCCGCCTGGCTCAAGTCAGCGACCGGGCACTCCGTCGACCCCGATTCGATCTTCGACTGTCAGATCAAACGAATCCACGAGTATAAACGCCAATTGCTCAACGTGCTTCATGTTCTTGTGCTCTACAACCGCCTGCGCGAGAATCCCGGCCTGGAGGTGGCACCGCGCACCGTCTTATTCGCCGGCAAGGCCGCGCCGGCGTACACGCTGGCGAAACGGATCATCCACCTCATTAACAACGTTGCGGCCGTGATTGAAGCCGATCCGGCCATCCGCGGACGGCTGAAAGTACTCTTCCTGCCCGAGTACAACGTCAGCATGGCGCAGCGGCTGATCCCGGCCAGCGACATCTCCGAGCAGATTTCCACCGCCGGCTACGAGGCCAGTGGCACAAGCAACATGAAGTTCATGATGAACGGCGCACTTACTGTCGGAACGCGTGACGGCGCGACGATCGAAATGGCGAGCGCGGCCGGCGAGGAGAACTTTTTCCTGTTTGGCCTGACCGCCCTGCAAGTTCAGGCCAGCCGTGGCTGGTACGATCCCCGCTGGCACGACGAGAACGAGCCAGAAACGCATCGCGCCCTTGATCTGATCCGATCCGGTGCCTTCGACGGAGACGAGCCCGGCGTCTTCGGGCCAATCGTCGACACACTGTTGACCCACGGCGATCACTACATGCATCTGGCCGACCTGACGTCCTACGTGAAGATCCAGGAACAGGCAGGCGCGCTCTATCGCAGGCCCGATGCCTGGGCTGAGCGAGCGATCAAGAACGTGGGACACTCCGGTAAGTTCTCCAGCGATCGCACGATCATGGAGTACGCCCGGAGCATCTGGACGGCTGACGCATGTCCCGTCGAACCTTTCTGATTCCCCGGCCTCAAGTTGTGCAGGAGTTTCCAGATGATGACAGCCTCAATCGAAATCGATGCACGGATAACGAAAGTGCTCGTGCAAGCACTGGGCGTTGACGAAGAGGACATCAAGCCTTCCGCGACATTGCAAGGTGATCTCGGCGCGGAGTCGATTGATTTCCTGGACATCGCGTTCCGTCTGGAGCGTGAGTTCATGATCAAGATCCCACGAGGCGAGCTGTTCTCGGAGCTGGTCTTGCTGGGCGCCACAGAGATCGTGCAGGACGGCCAAGTGACCGACCTGGGCCTCGAGACGCTGCGCGCGCAACTGCCCTTCGCGGACTGGAGCGATCTCGAGGGAGACCGTCAACTGAACCAAGTCAACGACCTTTACACCGTCGGCCTGCTCTCGAGCTACATCGCGTGGAAGCTCGGCGTCAGCGGCGCATCGCGCGGCGATGCTTCCGCGCAGGCCCTCCATCACTCCCCCAAGGACCTGATGCTTTCGGTCATTTCGACCGGGATCTGATCATGCTTGCCCAACCGACAATCCGCCGCAGCTCATCATGGAAGCGCCAGGCCGCTGGCGTGGGACCAGTCGCCCGAGCCCGCCCTATCCGCGGCGCGTGGATCAAGTACGTCGATCACCCCAGCTTCGACGATCCGACCGCCCGCGATTCAATCCTCGCCCCGTTATCCGGAGCGGTCGAGGACTCGGGCTCGCGCCGATTTCAGCCGACGGGGTGGCTCACCCCGTCGCCGCCTGTCCGCTCTCGAGCCACCCGGCTACTTTCTCGCGAGCAAGAGACTCATTTGTTCCGAAAAATGAACTTCCTGAAGTGCCGCGCGAACCAGCTCGTGGAGCAGCTCGATGCCGAGCGGCCCAGCTCGCGCGACCTTGACGAGCTCGAGCGGCTCCAATCTGAGGCAACAGCGATCAGGAGCCGGATCATCGAGATGAACCTGGGGCTGGTCGTTTCGATCGCCAAGGCGTGGATCAGACCCGGTTACGACCTGTCCGAACGGATCAGTGACGCCAACCTGGCGCTCGTCCAGGCCGTCGATGGGTTCGATTTCGCCCGAGGGAATCGGTTCAGCACCTACGCCACCTGGGCCATCCGGAATGTGCTCGCGGAGCACGAGCGGAGGTTCCGCCGCGGATGCGCACAACCGTTAGGTCTCTACGAAGAGCTTCTCGCGTCATCCAACCACGATGCCGGCGAGCAAGAGATCGAAGAAGAGCACAACCGGCGCAGAGCCCTCGTCGGGCGCTGGCTTGGTCGGCTTGAGAAGCGTGAGCGGTGGATCCTCGCAAGCCGACACGGGATTGGAGGCGTGCCGGAGTTGACGCTGGCGCAGCTCGGCCGGCTGTTGGGTATCAGCAAGGAACGCGTCCGTCAGATCGAGACTCATGCGCGGGGCAAACTCCGTAAGTTTGCCCGCCGAGAGGGGCTCGATACCTCGGATCTTTGATGCCACAGAACGAAAGGAAAAGACTCGTGTCCGTTTCTCCCCTCGCGGGAAAAATTGCTCCGAAAGAGATGCTGGTCGACCCCGCGCGGCTCGAGCGCGAGTATCACGAGCGCCGGCCCGATGTGGGTGACCCCAACGAGCTGGTCAGCTTCGGCACCAGCGGGCACCGCGGCTCGCCGCTACGCGGCACCTTCACCGAAGCGCACGTCCTGGCGATCACTCAGGCGATCTGTGACTACCGTTGGAGCCAGGCCACGGACGGTCCCCTCTTCATGGGCAAGGACACGCACGCGCTGTCCAGCCCAGCCCAGCGGACTGCCCTCGAGGTCCTGGCAGCCAACGGGGTGGAGACGATCATCCAGCGCGACGACGGCGTCACCCCGACCCCGGTCATCTCGCGAGCCATCCTCATTTACAACCGGGGGCGCAAGGAGCACCGCGCCGACGGGATCGTGATCACGCCGTCGCACAATCCTCCGGAAGACGGCGGCTTCAAGTACAACCCGACCCACGGCGGCCCAGCCGATACGGGCGTCACGAAATGGATCCAGGACCGGGCCAACGAGCTGCTTTTGGGCGGCAACGCCGGCGTGAAGCGGGTGCCGCTCGCGACAGCTATGAAGGCTGCGACCACGTTCCAGGAGGACTTCGTCCGCCCGTACGTCGACGATCTGCGGAATGTCATCGACATGGACTCGATCCGCGCGGCCGGCCTGAAGCTGGGCGTGGACCCGCTCGGCGGCGCGGCGGTGCACTACTGGGGGCCGATCAACGACATATACGGCCTCAACATTGACGTCGTTAGCCCGAAAGTCGATCCGACCTTCTCGTTCATGACCGTCGATCACGACGGCCGGATCCGTATGGACTGCTCCAGCCCCTACGCCATGGCCGGCCTCGTACAGCTCAAGGATCGCTTCGACGTCGCGTTCGCGAACGATCCCGACTCCGACCGCCACGGCATCGTCACGCCCGGCGCGGGGCTCATGAACCCCAACCACTATCTCGCCGCGGCCATCCGCTACTTGCTCACCCACCGCCCGCGTTGGCCGGCGAATGCCGCCGTTGGCAAGACGCTGGTCAGCAGCAGTATGATCGACCGGGTTGTGCGGAAGCTGGGCCGCCGGCTGAGCGAGGTGCCCGTGGGCTTCAAGTGGTTCGTACCGGGACTGTTCGACGGCTCGTGCTGCTTCGGAGGCGAAGAGAGTGCCGGGGCGAGCTTCCTGCGGCAGGACGGCTCCACGTGGACAACCGACAAGGATGGCTTGATCATGAACCTGCTGGCCGCCGAGATCACCGCTGGAACGGGCAAGGACCCGGGCGAGCACTACCGCGAGCTGACGGCCGAGTTCGGCGCGTCGTTTTACACGCGCATCGATGCGCCGGCAGCGCCCGAGCAAAAGGCGCAGCTCCAATCCCTCTCGCCCGAACACGTGAGGGAATCGGAGCTCGCGGGCGAGCCGATCACGGCGAAACTGACCCGCGCCCCGGGTAACAGCTCCCCCATCGGCGGACTGAAGGTCGCGGCCTCCAGCGGCTGGTTCGCGGCCCGAGCCTCCGGCACCGAGAACATTTACAAGATTTACGCGGAGAGCTTCAAGGACAAGACTCACCTGGACGCCATCGTGAGCGAGGCGCAGGAGATTATCAATAATGCGCTGACCGCTTCCGCACCAGGTTCCCGGCAGACGGAACGACGAACATGAGCGACAACGGCTCACCTGCGAGTATGCCCCCGTTTCCGCCGGACTACCGCGCCTCCGGCGTGTTGCTGCACGTCGCGTCGCTTCCCTCACCATACGGCATCGGCGACGTGGGACCTGCCGCGCTCGCGTGGATCGATCGGCTCCGCGCCGCCGGTCAAACCTGGTGGCAGGCACTGCCCTTGGGGCCGACGGGTTACGGCAACTCGCCGTATCAATCCCTGTCGTCCTTCGCCGGCAACGGCCTGTTGATCAGCCCCGACTCCCTCATCGAGGACGAGCTGTTGCGACCGGGCGACTGCGAGGGTTGTTCCTTCCCGGATACGGCAATTGACTACGACGCCGTCATTCCGTTCAAACTACGATTGCTGGAATTAGCGTGGAGCCGCTTCCGAAGCGGTGCGTGCGCGGATTTAACGCCGGCTTATGAACATTTCTGCAGCGAACAATCTCGCTGGCTCGATGACTTTGCGCTCTTCCGGCGCTGAAGGCCAGGTTCAACGGCGCGTATTACCTCGAATGGCCGTCCGACCTCGTGCGGCGTGAACCGGCTGCCCTGGACCTCGCGCGGCGGGACCTGTCGGACCTGGTCGATCAGGTCCGCTTCGCGGAATTCCTCTTGTTCCGTCAGGGGGCGCGCCTCAAGGATCGCGCCGCAGCCCGAGGCATCCGACTCATCGGCGACCTACCGTTTTTCGTCTCGCCGGACTCGAGCGACGTCTGGGCTAACCCCGAGTTCTTCCTGCTCGACGAGCAGCGCAGGCCGCGCTTCATGGCGGGGGTGCCGCCGGATTATTTCAGCGCGCAGGGGCAGCTCTGGGGCAATCCGGTCTATGACTGGGAGGTACTGCGCCAGACCGGCTATCGATGGTGCGTCGAGCGATTTCGCGCCCTCCTGGCCCACGTGGATGCCATTCGCCTCGATCATTTCCGCGGGTTCGCGGCCGCGTGGCACGTGCCCGCCCTTGCACCGACCGCCCAGTCCGGCCAGTGGGTGCCGGGGCCCGGTGCTGAGTTCTTCATCACGGTAGAGCGGGAGCTCGGCGGTCTGCCGTTTATTGCCGAGGATCTGGGGCTGATCACCGCCGACGTATCCGCCCTGCGCGATCAGTTCAAACTGCCCGGGACGAGGGTGCTGCAATTCGCGTTCGACGGCCACTCCGATAATCCGCACCTACCGGAGAACTATGACAGCAACACGGTCGTGTACACCGGCACGCACGACAACGACACCACCCGCGGCTGGTTTGAAAACTTGCCCGAATGGGAGCGACAGAATCTTTGGCGCTATCTGAAGCAGCCCACCGCAAACGGATTCATGGCCGGCTCGGCGCTCGTGAGCCTGGCGTACTCATCCAAGGCTGCGCTGGCGATCGCTCCCTTGCAGGATCTGCTGAACTTGGGGACTGATGCGCGGATGAACGTGCCCGGCCGTGCAGCGGGCAACTGGCGGTGGCGCTGCACCGACGACATGCTGTCGCCGCTAGACTTCCAGTGGCTGCGCGACCTCACCGAGTCATCAAGCCGACGAGTTTAGCCTATCGGACCACGGCCGAGCCGGTCGTGCTAAAATAGCGATTCTCTTCTACTTCCTTTCATCAGGAGGCAACACCATGAAAGCGACCGACGAGCTTCACAACCGGGGTCAGAGCCTTTGGCTCGATAACATCACACGCGATCTGCTCACCACGGGCACGCTCAATCGCTACATCAACGAGCTCTCAGTCACGGGACTCACCTCGAATCCGACGATCTTCGATCACGCGATCAAGAACAGCACCGCGTACGATCCTGCGATCCGCAAACGGCTCCGGGACGGCCAGTCGAGCGAAGAGCTGTTCTTCGAGCTGGCGATCGAGGATCTCACCCAGGCCGCCGATCTGTTTCGACCGATCTGGGACAGGACGGATCGCGTGGACGGGTGGGTGTCCTTGGAAGTGTCGCCGCTCTTGGCGCACGACACGGCGAACACACTCGCCGCCGCCGGCTACCTCCACGGGCGGGCGAAGAGGCCCAATCTCTTTATCAAGATTCCAGGCACGCCGGAGGGAGTGGCGGCCATCGAGGCGTCGATCGTTGCCGGCGTGCCGGTTAACGTGACCCTCTTGTTCTCGCGCGAGCAGTACGTCGCAGCGGCCGAGGCGTACCTGCGCGGGATTGAGCGCCGTATCGCCGCCGGGCTCAACCCCGATGTCGGCTCCGTGGCCTCGGTGTTCATCAGCCGCTGGGATGCCGCGGTCATGGACAAGGTACCGGAACCACTGCGAAACCGACTCGGCATCGCGATGGCTGGAAGAATCTACAAGGCTTACCGCGAACTCCTCGACTCACCGCGCTGGCAGCGCGCCTTCAACTCCGGCGCCCGTCCCCAGCGCCTGCTCTGGGCCAGCACAGGAACCAAAGATCCGAAAGCCTCCGACGTCCTCTACATCAAGGCGCTCGCCGCCCCCTTCACGGTCAACACGATGCCCGAAGGCACGCTGAAGGCTCTCGCCGACCACGGCGAGATCGGTCCGATGCTGCCAGCCGACGGTGGCGACTCTGAGAAGGTGCTGGCTCAATTTGCCGCCGCCGGAGTCGACGTCGACGCCCTGGCCGCCAAGCTCCAGGACGAGGGAGCAAAGTCGTTCGTGAAGTCCTGGAACGAGCTCATGACGGTGATCGCCTCGAAGCGCGCCGCGCTTGCGAAGGCCAGCTAGGGGGTGCGCCATGAACGTGCTGGTTGTTGATGTCGGCGGGACCCACGTAAAAATCCTCGCCAGCGGGCAGAGCGAACCCCGGAAATTTGTCTCTGGACCAAGCATGAGCCCCGAGCGCATGGTTGCCGAAGTCAAGGAGCTTGCCAGGGACTGGGACTATGACGTGGTTACGGTCGGCTACCCCGGACCGGTGCTGCATGATCGGCCGGTTGCAGAGCCGCATAACCTTGTCCCGGGGTGGGTCGGGTTCGACTATCAAGCTGCCTTCGCCTGTCCGGTCAAGGTGATTAACGACGCGGCCATGCAAGCCCTGGGAAGCTACAGCGGGTGCAAGATGCTGTTCCTGGGCCTCGGGACCGGTCTGGGCTCCACGATGATTGTCGACGGCGTCGTCGAGCCGATGGAGCTGGGCCACCTTCCGTACAGGAAAGCCACATATGAGGACTACGTCGGCTTGCGCGGATTGAAGCGGTTCGGCAAGAAGAAATGGCGGCGCTACGTCGCGGACGTCGTCGCCGGCCTGGTCGCCGCCCTTCAACCCGACGACGTCGTCTTGGGTGGCGGAAACGTCAAGAAATTGAAAGAGCTGCCGCCCGGTTGCCGAGCCGGCGACAACGCCAATGCCTTCCTGGGAGGCTTTCGCCTTTGGGAGCAAGAGAGCGATGACAGACGGTCGCGGTAGCTGAAGATTGATGCGCGATAACTCGCTGGCAATGAGAGGAATACCAAGATGACGTCAGGCAACCAGTCACTGACCTCGCGGCCGGCCTGGAAGGCTCTCGAGGCTCATCACGAGCAGGTCCGGGGGCTGCACCTTCGGAAGCTCTTTGCAGACGATCCCCGGCGCGGCGAGCGGATGACCGCCGAGGGTGCGGGAATCTTCCTCGATTACTCGAAGAATCGCATCACGGACGAGACCCTCAAGCTCCTGAGGCAACTGGCGGAGGAATCCGGCCTGCGAGCTCGGATCGACGCCATGTTTCGGGGTGAGAAGATCAACATCACCGAGAATCGTGCGGTCCTGCACGTGGCCCTGCGGCCGAAAGGATCGTCGATTGTCGTCGACGGCGAGGACGTGGTGCCGCAGGTTCACGCCGTGCTCGAGAAGATGGCCGACTTCTCCAACCGCGTCCGCAGTGGCACCTGGAAGGGCCACACGGGCAAGCGCATCCGGAACATCATCAACATCGGCATCGGCGGCTCTGACTTGGGGCCAGTGATGGCTTACGAGGCGCTCAAGTATTACAGCGACCGCGCCCTGACATTTCGGTTCGTTTCCAACGTCGACGGCACCGATTTCGTGGAAGCGACGCGGGACCTCGACCCGGCGGAGACGCTGTTCATCATCTGTTCCAAGACCTTCACGACGCTGGAGACGATGGCCAACGCTCGAAGCGCGCGTGACTGGTCGCTTGAGGGCTTGGGCGGCGATACCAAGGCCGTGGCAAAGCACTTCGTGGCCGTTTCGACGAATGCCGCAAAGGTCGCGGAGTTCGGCATCGATACCGCCAATATGTTCGAGTTCTGGGACTGGGTTGGTGGGCGTTATTCCATGGACTCGGCGATCGGCCTTTCGACGATGCTGGCCATCGGACCGGAGAACTTCCGGGCAATGCTCGACGGCTTCCACCAGATGGATGAACATTTCCGCACCGCACCGCCGGAGGTAAACCTGCCGGTGCTCTTGGGACTGCTGGGCGTCTGGTACAGCGACTTCTTTGGCGCCGAGACCGTCGCCGTCCTGCCGTACGAGCAGTACCTCAAGCGATTCCCGGCATACCTGCAACAACTGACGATGGAGAGCAACGGCAAACACGTCACGCTCGATGGCGCCGAGGTCGCCTACCAGACCGGCCCCATCTACTGGGGCGAGCCGGGGACCAACGGCCAGCACTCGTTCTACCAGTTGATTCACCAGGGGACCAAGCTCATCCCTTGTGACTTCATCGCGTTTGCCCGCTCGCTCAATCCCCTCGGCCGGCAGCACGACATGCTCCTGGCAAACGTCTTCGCCCAGGCCGAGGCACTGGCGTTCGGCAAGACACCCGAGCAGGTCAAGGCTGAGGGCACGCCCGAAAAGCTCGTGTCGCACCGGGTCTTCGAAGGCAACCGGCCGTCGAACACCATCCTTGCAGAACGACTCACGCCAGCGGTCCTTGGCAAGCTCGTCGCCCTGTATGAGCACAGCGTCTTCACCCAGGGTGTCATCTGGAATATCGACTCCTTCGATCAGTGGGGCGTCGAGCTCGGCAAAGTGCTGGCCGCGCGGATTATCCCGGAACTCGAGAGCAAGGCAGAGCCCAAGCTGGCCCATGACAGTTCGACGAACAATTTGATGAGACGCTACCGAAAGCTCAAGGAGAGCTCTCGATGACCTCCGGCTGTGATCCGGCGATGCTACCCGATCTCGACGCGGGGGACATCCTCATCGACGGTGGCAATTCCTATTACGTGGACGACATCCGGCGTGCCAAAGAACTGGCACCCTTGCGAATCGATTACGTGGACGTGGGGGCGGTTGGCTCAATCCGGTTGTAACCGTCTAATCCAGGTTCGGGCGAAGCGGAGCATCACAAATGACCGACCACGCCGCATCTGTGGGCCGTCGGGTTCGAAGACACCGAGCGGGCGGATCGAGTCCGGGACGTGATCTCGAGCTTGGGCCGGGAGAAGCACGAGCTCATCGTGCTCGACATCGCGGTGGCGGTCCGCTACCCGGACGGACTCCTGACCCTGGACGGCGAGCCGTCTCGGGAGGCGAGCGAGACACATCAGGCGCAGCTTGCTCGATTCCTCGCCTGTCTGGCGCTGGGTGCGCCGCCCTTGACCGGTGCCGCCGCCGGGATTCTGTGCGGCGGCGCGGATGCCACAGCCGAAGTCGGCATTTCCAATGATTTTGTTCGTGATGTCGCGCGGCTGATCAAGCCTGGAACGTCAGTCCTCTTTCTCCTGGACGAAGCGGCGAATATGAACGGCGTCCTGCGCGCGATCACCGGCCTGGGCGGCGAAATCCTGAAGACAAATGTGGACGCCGCACGCGCCAGACTGATTGCGTCCACGCTGGCCGCTCCCGTCGACACGACTCAGCCGAGTTGACGAGCGATCCATCCGCAAGCGATTGAGGTGCACATGATTGTCACGAACTACACACCCGACGACTTGAAAAAACTGCCGTTGCGAGCAATCGTCGCGCTCGCCGCCCGCTGCGCACGGCGTGTGCAGTATCTCGCTTTCCTGCCTGACGACCACCGGGAGAAAGAGCGATGCCGGGCGGCCGTGACCAGCGCGATCCAGCTGGCCGAAGACTTTGCGAAGGGCTCTGCCTGCTCGGCCGCCGAACCGGTGGTCCGAGAGATCGAAGACTCTCGGTTTGTCGCAAAGTGCGATTTCCTGCATGATAACGCGCTGGCCACCTTCGTGATGGCTGCGCGCGCAGCCGCGAACGCTCTTCGCGCCGTCGAGCTCTTCGGCGAGATCGCACGATCGCATTCGGCCGGATCCGGGAACCCCGATCCGATCGCGCACCTGGCGGACGTCGCCGCCGACCTGGCCGCGCGAGCCGCTTTCACGGCGGCCTTCGAAGCCGTCGCCGCGGAGAGACACGCCGACTCCTTCATCACCGCGGCCATCGCGGACTACGAGAAACTGATACAACTGGGTCTGGGCAAATATCCTGAAGCGGGCACGCACCCGTCGACCCGTCATCGCGGGGACCGCTGGGGTCGATCGGGGCGCTCGAGCCGGAGGAGTCGGTGCGATGACCTCGAGACGCCGCGATACCTTGGCTTCGACTGGCGCAAGCACCGCGGCCTCGGGGCAGTCCGATCGTGGTGCCGCAAGGCCGGCCGGTGGACGCGCCAGGAGTGGCGAACCGCTTCCATCGGCGAGCTCCGCGCCGGGGAGGGTACCATCTTTCCGCGCGGTGCCGCGTGGATCGACGAAGAGCGCGCCTACAACTTCTCGCTCTATGCCCAGCACGCCGACAGCGTTGTCGTGTTGCTCTTCGGCGAGGATGACCTCTTTCAGCCTCTGCTCGAATATCGGCTGGATCCTCACCTCAACAAGACGTGGATGGTCTGGCATTGCCGCTTATCTGGGCCCGAGGTCGAGCGCGCCCGTTACTACGCCTACCGCGTGGGCGGACCGCCCGCGACCGGCCCGCGCAACTGGCACGCCTACGACCCTCAGAAAGCGCTGGTCGATCCTTACGCCAAGGAAGTGTTCTTCCCCCCGGATTTCGACCGTGCGGCAGCGCGGCAGCCGGGGCCAAACCTGGGCCGAGCGCCGCTCGGTGTGCTGCCTGGCCCCGGGCCCGAAGCGACTCCAGATCCAGAGCGTTCACCGCGCCATCCGCCGGACAATGCGGTGATCTACGAGATGCATGTCCGCGGCTTCACCCAGAGCCCGACGAGTGGCGTCGCACCGCAGCGCAGAGGAACCTACCTCGGGGTTGTGGATCGAATTCCGTATCTGAAGGAGCTAGGCGTTACCATGGTCGAGCTATTGCCCGTGCACCAGTTCGATCCGCACGACGGAAACTACTGGGGTTACATGACCCTCAACTTCTTCGCACCTCACGCCGGCTATGCGGCGGATCCCAGTAACGCCCGCGAGGAATTTCGCACGATGGTCCGCGCCCTGCACGCGGCGGGGATTGAAGTCATCCTCGACGTCGTGTACAACCACACGGCCGAGGGGGGAACCGGCGGGCCGACTTACAGCTACCGCGGCATCGACAACGCGGCATACTATGTGATGTCGGACGACCCGCACAACGCCTATGTCGACTATACAGGATGCGGCAACACCCTGGCTTGCACCAGCATTTGCACGTGGACGATGATCCTCGACAGTCTCCGCTACTGGGTCGCGGAAATGCACGTCGACGGCTTCCGGTTCGATCTCGCCTCCGTGCTTGCCCGCGGCCTTGACGGCTCGTTCGCGACGGCGGATGCGTCTCTTCTTGCCGCGATCCGCACGGACCCGATCTTGCGAAGCGTGCCGCCTGATCGCCGAGCCGTGGGATGCAGGCTGGGCCTACCAGCTCGGAACCAGGTTCCCCGCGCCGGGGTGGTGCCAGTGGAACGGCCGATTTCGAGACGACATCCGCCGATTCGTCCGCGGCGACGCCGGCATGGTCGGGGCGCTCATGCTCAGGCTCTACGGCAGCGACGACCTGTTCCCGGATAATCCACGCGAGTCACACCGGCCTTTCGAGGCTGTCAATTACGTCACGTGCCACGATGGCTTCTCGTTGTATGACACCGTCGCCTACAACGAGAAGCGAAACTGGGCAAATGGCCACGAAAACACGGACGGGACGTCGGACAACCTGAGCTGGAACTGCGGCTGGGAAGGTGATGACGCGGTACCGCCGGAGGTCATGGCCCTCCGCAAACGGCAGGCGAAGAACTTCTTCTGTCTGCTGCTACTGGCCAACGGCGTGCCGATGTTCGCCGCCGGCGACGAGATTTTGCAAACACAGCGCGGCAATAGCAATCCGTACAATCAGGATAACGAAACGACCTGGCTGGACTGGTCGCGCAAGGACCTGCACGCCGACCATTTTCGATTCGTGAAACGAATGATCGCATTCCGCAGGTCCCACCCGAGCATCGGCCGCGCGCGGTTCTGGCGCGATGACGTGCGGTGGTACGGGGTCGGACCGTCGGTCGATCTGTCGTTCGAGTCGCACAGCGTGTCCTACTGCTTGCACGGCGAATCGCATGACGATTCCGACCTCTACGTCATGATCAACGCCTACCACCAGCCGCTCGATTTCGAGATCCAGGAAAGCCCGTCCGACGGGTGGCGGCGGGCGATCGATACGGGGCTCGAAAGCCCCCTCGACATCGCCGAGCCGGGAGAAGAGCCTCCGGTGGCCAGGTTGCGATATCGCGTGTTGCCCCGCTCGATCGTGGTCCTCATCGGACGAACGGACCACAGGTGATTGCCATGGACGGCCGACCGCTCGTTCAGCTTGCTGGCTCTGCCAATTAGATTCGATCTCAAACTCGGGAGGCTCATCGTCATGACCATCGGATACGACAAACCGCTCTACATTCTGCCCTTCGATCACCGGGGGACGTTTCAGAAGAACATGTTCGGCTGGTCGGGCACGCTCGACAGCGAGCAGACGGAGAAGATCAGGGCGATGAAGGACGTCATCTACGACGGCTTCGAGGCGGCCTCGCCGGCGGCGTGCCCAAGCAGCAGGCCGGCATCTTGGTGGACGAGCAATTCGGCGCCAACATCCTGCGCGACGCGACGAAGCATGGCTATATCACGGCCTGCCCGACCGAGAAAAGCGGTCAAGACGAATTCGATTTCGAGTACGGCGAAGAGTTCGGCCGTCACATCGAGACATTCCGACCGACGTTCTGCAAGGTCCTCGTCCGGTACAATCCCGAGGGGGATCCGGCGATGAACCGGCGGCAGTCGGACCGTCTCAAGCGGCTTTCCGATTATCTGCATCCGGTGGCTCGAGCCGGTTCATGTTCGAGTTGCTTGTGCCCGCTACGCGCCGCAGCTCGAGCGGTCGGGCGGGAGAAAGAAGGAGTACGATCGCGCGTTGCGGCCCGAGCTCATGATACGGGCCATCCACGAGCTGCAAGACGCGGGCATCGAGCCCGATGTCTGGAAGATCGAGGGCCTGGATCGGTCCGCCGACTGTGCACTCGTCGTCGCCGCCGCGCGGCGAGGCGGCCGGGACGCGTCGGCTGCATCATCCTGGGTCGCGGTGAGGACGACTCGAAGGTCCGCGAATGGCTCAAGACCGCCGCGGGCGTTGACGGCTTCATCGGCTTCGCCGTCGGCCGGACGAGCTTCTGGGAGCCGCTCTCGGAGTGGAAAGACGGCCGGATCGCGCGCGACGCCGCGGTGAGCGAGATCGCACGCCGCTATCAGGCGTGGGTCGGCATTTTTGAGGCCGCCCGCACAGGCCAAGGCGCCGTGTCTCGAGGGGGTGGCGCATGACTCTCCCAATCGAGCAGAGCCCGGCCATCAAGTTTCAACGACATCCGCTGGACGAGCTCTGCATCAACACCATCCGCACGCTCGCCATGGACGCGGTGCAGGCGGCCAACTCGGGGCATCCCGGGACGCCCATGGCGATGGCGCCGGTCGCCTACTACCTCTGGCAATATGTGCTGCGCTTCGATCCCGAGGACCCGATCTGGCCCAACCGCGATCGCTTCGTGCTGTCGGCGGGCCACGCCTCGATGCTGCTCTATTCGATGCTGCACCTGACCGGCGTGAAGGCGGTCAACGCAAAGATACGAAGCGCTCGGCGAGCCGTCGGTGCCGCTCGACGACATCAAGGCGTTCCGCCAGCTCGACAGCACGTGCCCGGGCCATCCGGAATATCGCTGGACGTCAGCGGCGTCGAGACGACGACCGGCCCGCTCGGCCAGGGCTTCGCCAACAGCGTCGGCATGGCGATCGCCGGCAAGTGGATGGCGGCGCATTTCAATCGCCCGGACTTCGACGATGTTCGACTACAACGTCTACGCCCTGTGCGGCGACGGCTGCATGATGGAAGGCATCTCCAGCGAGGCGGCGTCGCTCGCCGGGCATCTCAAGCTCGCCAACCTCTGCTGGATCTACGACAACAACCACATCACCATCGAAGGGCAACACCGCACTGGCCTTCAGCGAAGACGTGGCGACGCGCTTCATCGGCTACGGCTGGAACGTCACGCGCGTCGGCGACGCCAACGATCTCGAGCATGCTCGAACGCGCCTTCAGACGTTCCTTGCGGACACGCGATCGCCCGACGCTGATCATCGTCGACAGCCACATCGGCTAGGGCGCGCCGCACAAGCAGGACACCAGCGCCGCCCACGGCGAACCGCTCGGCGAAGAGGAGATCAGGCTCGCCAAGCGCAACTACGGCTGGCCCGAGGACGCGAAGTTTCTCGTGCCCGACGGCGTCTACGAGCACTTTCAGCGAGGGCATCGGCCAGCGCGGCGAAGGAGCTGCGCGATGCCTGGATCGACCGAGTTCGAGCAGTATCGCGGCCAAGTATCCGGAACTGGCCGAGCAGCTCTACCGGATGCAGCACCGCGAGCTGCCCGAAGGCTGGGACAAGGACATGCCGGCCTTCCCGGCCGATCGCCAAGGGCATGGCCGGCCGCGACTCCTCGGGCGAAGGTGCTCAACGCGCTGGCCCGAAGACGTTCCCTGGCTGATCGGCGGCGCCGCCGATCTGGCGCCGTCGACCAAGACGCGACTCACCGTTCGACGGCGCCGGCGACTTCGCAGGCCGGCGACTACGCCGGGCCGCAATTTCCACTTCGGCATCCGCGAACACGCGATGGGCGCGATCTTCAACGGCATGGCGCTCGTCCAAGGTCCGGCCGTTCGGCTCCGGCTTCCTGATCTTCAGCGACTACGGCCGATGCCGATCCGGCTGGCCGCGATCATGGAAATCCCGGTCATCTACATCTTCACGCACGACTCGATCGGCGTCGGCGAAGACGGTCCGACGCATCAGCCGATCGAGCAACTGGCATCCCTGCGGGCGATCCCCGGCCTCATCGTGTGCGGCCCGGCCGACGCCAACGAAGTGGCCGAAGCATGGAAGGTCATCATGCAGCTTCATCACCAGCCGGCTGCCTCATCCTCACGCGACAGGCATGTCCCGACGCTCGACCGCACGCAAATACGCGCCTGCCTCCGGCGTGGCCAAGGGGGCGCTACGTCCTCGCCGACGCCTCCCGCGGGAAGCCCGAGGTCCTGCTCCTGGCCACCGGCAGCGAGGTCGGACTCTGCGTGGAGCGCACGAACAACTCACTACGGAGGGAATCAAGGTCCCGCGTGGTCAGCATGCCGTCGTGGGAACTCTTCGACGATCAGGACGAGGCCTATCGCGAATCCGTGTTGCCGCCGGACGTCACGGCGCGCGTCTCGGTGGAGCTGGCGTCGGTCTTCGGCTGGGCGAAATACGTCGGCGCAACGGGCCAGAGCATCGGCATGCGATCCTTCGGCGCCTCGGCCCCGCTCAAGGATCTCCAGCGGGAATTCGGCTTCACCGTAGAGCGAGTTGTCGAGGCTGCCAGGGATCAATTGCGACGCGTGAAGACTTGAGAGGCCGCGCCTGAAAAGGAGACGTCTCGATGAAAATCGCATTGGCCGCTGACCACGGCGGATATGAGATGAAGGCTGTCTTGATCGCGCGACTGGGGAACGCCGGTCACTCGGTGACCGACTTCGGTGCGCCGCGGCTCGACCCCGCAGACGACTACCCGGATTATGTGATTCCGCTGGCGAAAGCCGTCGCAGCCGGCGAGGTCGACCGCGGGATCGTGATCTGCGGCAGTGGCGTCGGCGCTTCCGTGGCGGCCAACAAGGTCAAGGGAATCCGGGCCGGATTGTGCCACGATCATTATTCCGTCCGGCAAGGCGTCGAAGATGACGACATGAACATTTTGTGCCTGGGCGGCCGGGTCATGGGAATCGAGGTCGGCTGGGACCACACGCAGACCTTTATTTCGGCGGAGTTCAGCGGCGCCCCACGCCACCGGCGACGCCTTTCCAAGGTAGCCTGCCTCGAGAGTTAAGTTACGTCGTCGAGTTCATTTCGGTAGTGGGCGAAGCTCACTTCCCACGAGACGGAGAACCAGATCAGTCTGGGTCTGCGATGAGATCGCGCGAAGCCGGCCCATGAAGCGATGACGACGGCTGGTCGGGATCGCACAGTCCCGCGACTCGGCCTCCGCTCAGGTTGACCTCGCCGCGGCCAAGCTGGCCAAGGCTTTGGCTTCACGGACGCAGATCGACGTCGCTCGACGGGCGGTCGAGGCCGCACAAAAGTCGGAACAAAAAGCGGCCAAGGGCATAGACCTTGCGGAGACCGGCTACGACCAGATCCGCGAGATCGAACTGCTGGTCAGGGTCAAGGAGCGGGCGGTCGACCAGGCCCGGCGTGCCCTCGAGGCCCCGGAACGTCGTCTCCGGTGAGTTCACCCACGTGGCACAGCGCGTGCCAGTGCGCATCCAAATTGAGCGTGACGAACGCTGCCCGCGGTTCCGGGCCGGGCTGTCGGCGACGGCGGCCATCGCGCGCGGCCCTGGCGATGCCGCCTGGGCAGCGGAGGCGGCCCGAGTGATGGGTGAGCTCGAAACGCGATACAACGCGCCCGCTGCGCCAGAGGAACCGGCGCGCGACGGCGGTGCCGCCCTTAGCACCGGGACGCCGAATCGATGACCACGACTGCCTCGTCATCCGTGGTTCCGCCCGCCGTGCCCGAGCCGCCCTTGTGCTCGAGCCCCGGTACTGGCTGGCTGCCCTGGCGATACTCTTCGTCTTGTTTACGCCCTACCAGACGTTGGTTCAGACGGTCATCACGGACGACGCCGTCCGCAAGGGCATCGAGGCGGACAGCTACGACATGACGTGGGTCACCGTCGCGTATGGCGTCGGCGTGATCTACGGCGTGTTCGCGGGAATGTCGGTGTCCCTTCGGATCGGCAAGCGGTTCACGCTGGTACTGGCCATGCTCGTGTTCTGTGTCGGCAACATCCTTTGTGGTGCCGCGAACGGGCTCGTCGCACTGGCATTCGGCCGTTTTGTCGAGGGGTTCGGCAAGATGCTGGCGATGGCCGTCGGCCGCGCCACACTCTACAAGCAGTTCGACCGCGCCCTGCTGGTAGCAATCGGCTTTTACGGCGTTTTCGCCTATTCGACCCGCCACGTCACACCGTTGGTCAACGCGTATCTCGACGTGTACCTGTCGTGGAGGTGGATGTACTGGGCTTATGTGCCGATTGGGTTTGATCGCTGCGGCCTTGGTCTGGCGGTTCATCCGTCCAGATCGACCGCCCAAGCCCCTGCACGTGCCGATCGACTGGCTGGCCGTCACAGCTTTCGTGGGCTGGGTCGTGGCGGTCACCTTTGCCTTCTCCTGGTACCGCAAGTGGGGCGGCTGGTCATCGAACGAGTTCGTCGTCACCGTGCTCCTCGGCATTGGTCTTTTTGTGTTCCTGGTCGGCTGGCTCGGATCGGACTTCAGCCGCGACGAGCACCTGAAGCGGATCCTCCGGTCGCGAGTTTACGTCCTCTGCCTGACGATGCGCGGGCTGATGCTCCTGAATATGGTGGCCGTACTGACGATCGTCGGCATGTATTGCACCGAGTTGCGCGGCTACCCACGAATCACGGCGGGCTGGCTGATGGTGCCAACCTCTGTGGCGATGGCGGTGACCACCTTCCTCACAACCTGGTTCCACCGCCGGTCGCTGCGGCACCTCTGGGGGATCGTCGGCTTCGTGGGGGCGGCGGCTTGCGTATGGTGGTTATCGTCGATCGACAATTTCACGCCTAAAGAGCAGATCCCGGTCATGCTGGCGTGCTGGGGGCATTCGTCGGCCTGATCCCACCGGTATTCCTGACCGACGAGGTCGAGGGGGTGGACCCGAAGGACATGCTCTACGCCGGCGCCTTAGGCATCGTCGGATTGGTCGTGCCGATCATCACGGTGCCGATTGCGACCGGGACGGTGATCAAGGCCTGGTCTGACCGTGCGCTGGATGTTTATCGCTTGAATCTTCGCGAGAGCCGGCCGGCGGTCGAGCAGGCGGCAGCCCGGGTCGCCGACTATTTCCACCAGCGGGGGCTGTCCGGGTCCAACCTCCAGCAGGAGACGAGCAGGGTCTTGGGCGGCTTCGCCGCGCTCGAGAGCGTCGCCCACGGATTCCGCAGCGGCTTGCGGTTCCTGAGCCTGATGATGCTCGGCATGGGCTTGCTGGTCGCGATTTCGCTGGCCAGGGCGGCGAAGGGATTCCGCGCCGCCAGGGACGGGTTACACCTGATGCGCCGCGCCGGCGAAATACTTCGACGATAACGCAACTCACGAGCCTTCACCTTCTGACAGGCGAAACATCCATGCTTCCCAAGGCGCAGAACGCGGACGCCGTCGTGCGGGCGGTAGAAGAGACGGGCGTCCGGAAGAACTGGGGCTGGTTCCTGGCTTTAGGAATCGTCCAGATCGTCGTCGGTACGCTGGCCGTCGGCTTCGCCTTCAGCGCGACCCTGGCCTCCGTCGTGACTCTCGGCGTCTTGCTCCTCATTGCCGGTGCCGCACAGATGGCCGCGGCGCTCCTGGCTCGCGAATGGGACGGGTTCTTCCTGTTCTTGCTTCTCGCGTTCCTTTACGCGGTCGCCGGGCTCTTGACGCTAGAACATCCGCTGCTGGCCGCGGAGGGCCTGACACTGATGCTCGCGGCGCTGTTCCTGGTCGTGGGACTGTTCCGCATCACCGTCGCCTTGGTGGGCCAGGTTCCATTGTGGGGTTGGCCTTTCCTTAACGGGGTCGTCACTGTGCTCCTTGGCCTGGCCATCTGGCTGCATTGGCCCGCGTCGGGACTTTGGGTGGTCGGCACGTTGGTCGGCATCGAGGTTATCGTGAATGGCGTGACGTGGTCGGCGCTGGCCATTGGCGTGCGCAGGGGACCGGCATGACGCCGGTGATCTTGTCGATCATGCGCCACTGGCCGCCGGCTGCGCCGGCACATTCCGCGAGCGCGACTGGTCAGCGGACGCGCTACGCGGTGGCGGCGTCATGCTGGCCAGCCGCTTGATGATGTGCCGCCCGTAGAGCGGTTTCATGATGCTCTGTGCGAGCCGGTTCACACCATCGAACGGCTGCGGCATCGGGCGGCGAATGTCGACGATAAGCACCACGCGGTCCCTCTCGCACTGGTTGTAAACCTCGTGGTTCCAACTGTCGTCGAAGAGCACGCTCTCGCCCTCCTTCCAGGTGTACACCTGGTCCTTCAGTCGAATCGATGGCGGATTCGTCTCAGGCACCACCAGGCCGAGGTGATAACGCAGGTAGCCTCGGTACGGACCCTCATGCGCCGGGATGGATTTGCCCCCTTCGAGTATCGAGAAGAACGCCTCGAATAGGCCGGGAATCCCGTCCAGGAGCTTCGAAGTCCTGGGACAGCGCCTGCAGAATGCGTCCGGCTTCACTCCCATGATATTCAAGGGAAAAACCTTCCAGTCCCGGTCCGGGTCAACCCGCGCCGAGATGTTGTACTGCATCTGGTCCAGCTCGTGATACCGCGGGATCAATCGCTTCTCGGGCAGGATCCCCAAGAGCTCCTCCCGAATGACAGCGAAGTTCCGATCCAGCTCGAGCAGCTCCGGGCGGGTGCCGGCGATATCGAAGAAAACCGGTCGTCGGGGACCGCCAATGTGCAGGTCATAGAACTTGTTCAGCGGAACAAGCAGGGCCTCGTAGTTCATCTGATCGAGGATCATGGTGGTCTCACTTTCTGTGAATCGAGTGCTAGCGAGAAGCTTCGACACGAGGATCAGCACGCGCGCCGCGGGAGCCGTGAAGCAAAAGCCGCGCCGCCAACTGCCGCAGACGCGAGCTTGATCGTCCGTTGCGTCGAAATCGACCAGCAGCCGGTGTCAAACGCTCGAATGGCCAGTCTGCGAGGCGCGGTTCGGCAATGCTGCATGCTGTGGCACGAACTCAAGACGGGTCCGTTTGGAGCCAACTGGGTAAGAGAAGTGTCACTTCGAAGACTGGGCGATTCGCACAGGGTCGCTGGAAGATCACGTGTGGCCCGAATGGTCTGTCAACCGCTCGGTACTGCTCGAAATGCTGGAGAGAATCGTCCGTTGCCGTAGCGGGTCGCTGGCGATCCCTGCGCCGCCACGACCGGTGCGCACGTCCTTGGCATGGCGGTTGCTTTTGCCACCGCGGCAGGACCGACTTCTCAAGCGGGTTGATGACCCAAAGGGGGATCACAATGGCAGGTGATATCAGCAGCACATACAGAGTCGTCGTCAACGACGAAGAGCAGTATTCGATCTGGTTTGCGGACCGCGAGCCGCCCGCCGGTTGGACTCTCGTGGGCAAGGAGGGCCCCAAGGAGGAGTGCTTGGCCTTCATCGAGGAAGTCTGGACTGACATGCGTCCCAAGAGTCTCAGGAAGCAGATGGAAGAAGTCCGGTGACATCATGACTTGCCACGATATGAAATGCGGTGAATGGATCAGTCTCGTCGATCTCCTTCGCCGTCGTGCGCAGGAAGAACCCGAGGCAAACCTTTTTACCTTTCTTCCCGATGGCGAGGACAAGGCCGGCGCGACTCTCACACGCGGCGAGCTTGACCGCCAGGCATGTGCGATCGCGGCCCGATTGCAGGCGCTCGGACCTGATTCCTCCGGTGCGCGTGCGTTGCTTCTTTACCCGCCCGGGCTCGAGTTCATCACGGCGTTCTTCGGCTGCCTTTATGCCGGAGTCGTGGCCGTTCCTGCTTATCTCCCACGTGTGAACCGGCCCATGACCCGGCTGCGGTCGCTGGTCGTGGATGCTCAGCCCTGCGCGGTGCTGACCTGCGCCTCTCAGAGCCTGGACTCGCTGCGCTGGGAGGCGGGTGTTCCGGAGCTAAAAGGAGTTCGACGGCTCGTCACGGACGTTGCCGACGGTGACGTGGATGAGCTTGCCGGGCGGTGGTACGATCCGCAGCCAGAGCACGCAACGCTTGCGTTCCTCCAGTACACCTCAGGGTCCACATCATTGCCCAAGGGTGTCATGATCACCCACGGCAACTTGCTCCATAACTCGGCACTGATTCGCCAATGCTTCGATTCGGGCCCGGAAAGCCGCGGGGTCTTCTGGCTGCCGCTTTTCCACGATATGGGCTTGATCGGCGGTGTGATCCAGACGCTCTACTGCGGGGGGGCCAGCACGCTGTTCTCTCCCGTCTCGTTCGTCCAGCGGCCGATCCGATGGCTTCAGACCATTTCCGACACAAGGGCGATGATCAGCGGGGCGCCCAATTTCGCCTACGAGCTCTGTGTGGAGAAGACAACGCCCGAGCAACGTGCTCTTCTGGACCTGAGCTCCTGGCGCGTGGCATTCAACGGCGCCGAGCCGATCCGTCCGGAAACACTCGATCGCTTCGCGGACGCATTCGCGCCGGCCGGATTTCGCCGGGAGGCATTTCTGCCCTGTTACGGTCTCGCCGAGGCGACTCTGCTCGTTTCGGGCGGACCGGCGGGCCAGCCGCCCGCGGTGCTGTCGGTTGACGCCGAAAGCCTCGGTCGCGGCGAAATCGTCGAAGCGACACGGGCGAGCGCAAGCAAGCCGCTCGCCGGCAGCGGCAAGGTCGCCGACGGACATCGCGTGATGATCGTCGATCCCGAAACCGGCGTTCCGTGTGCCGAAGATCGCGTCGGCGAGATCTGGGTTTCGGGCCCGAGTGTCGCACAGGGCTACTGGGGACGAACCGAGGAGACGGAGGAAGCGCTACGAGCCAGTCTCGTTGGCGATCGAAAGTTCCTCAGGACCGGCGACCTGGGCTTCTGAAGGATGGCGTGCTCTTCGTCACTGGCCGGCTCAAGGACATGATCATCCTGCGCGGCCGAAATGTTTATCCGCAGGACATCGAATGGACGGCAGAACGGTGCCATCCCGCGCTTCGAGCCTTCGGCGCCGCGGCCTTCGCGTTCGAGGTCGACGGCCAGGAGCGGCTCGCGGTCGTCCAGGAGATCGAGCGCAATTCCGATCAGCATGTGATCGCCGAGGCAATCGCGGCGATCCGACGTGCACTCGCTGAGCAGCACGACATCGAGGTCCACGCGATCCGATTGATCAAGATGTTGAGCCTCCCGAAAACATCGAGCGGGAAAGTCCAGCGCCGCGCCTGTCGGGAGGCGTTCCTTGCAGGAGCGCTCGACGTCGTCGCGACGTGGAACCGGCAGGATGCTCAGGCGCCCTCGCTCGGAGCGCCGACTGACGTGCCGGCCAGCGCCGTCTGTCGAGGCACGACAGGCCGATGGCCGCAATAAACGATCCGAAATGCTGCCCGGTACGCCCTCGCGAGACACCATTGCCGCCTGGCTGGCCGCCAAGGTCGCTGCGCCACTCGGCATGCGGCCCGCGGAGGTCGACCTGAGGCGGCCGCTCGCGAGTTTTGGCATCGGCTCGCTGCAAGCCGTGCGGCTTGCGGCCGACCTGGAGGAGTGGCTCGGACGTAAGCTAACCCCGACACTTGCCTACGATCATCCCACGATCGACGCGCTCGCGCGATTTCTCGCGGACGAGCCCTTGCCGCGAGACGCCAGCCAGGCAACAGAAATCGTCTCGGCCGATCGTCCCGAGCCGATCGCCATCATCGGGATCGGATGCCGGTTCCCCGGCGCGAATAGCCCCGGCGCGTTCTGGAAAATGTTGCGAGATGGCGCCGACGGCGTTGGCCCGATTCCGGCATCGCGATGGGACGCCGACGCTCTCAGAAACCTGGATATCCCGCGCCGCGGCGGATTCCTCGAGAGTGTCGACCAGTTCGATGCCGATTTCTTCGGCATCTCTCCCCGTGAGGCTGTCTTCGTCGACCCCCAGCATCGACTACTCCTCGAGCTGGCATGGGAGGCACTCGAAGACGGCGGTCAGGCTCCCGAGCGATGGGCCGGAGCTGCCCGTTGGGGTTTTCGTCGGAATTGCCACGAACGACTACGCGCAATTGCAGGCGATGCGAGGCGGGGCGAGCGACGGCTATCGCATCACCGGATGTGCGGCCAGCATCGCGGCTAACCGCATCTCGCACTACTTCGATTTTCGCGGCCCGAGTCTCGCGATCGACACAGCCTGTTCCTCGTCACTGGTTGCGGTCCATCTCGCCTGCCGAAGCCTCTGGGACGGCGAATCGGATCTGGCGATGGCGGGCGGCGTGAATTTGATTCTCTTGCCCGAGGTACTCGCAAGCTTCAAGAAAGCGGGGTTTCTATCGGCCGAAGGCCGGTGCAAGACTTTCGACTCCCAGGCCGATGGCTATGTCCGCGGCGAGGGCGCAGGGATGGTGGTACTCAAACCGCTCTCCCGCGCCCTGGCCGACGGCGACCGGATCTACGCGGTGATCCGGGGTGGAGCAATCAACCAGGATGGACGCAGCAACGGCTTGACGGCTCCCAACCGAAGAGCGCAGGAGGCAGTCCTCCGCGACGCGTACGCACGAGCGGGCGTCTCGCCGGGTCAGGTGGACTTCATTGAAGGTCACGGTACCGGGACGCAGCTTGGCGATCCGATCGAGCTGGCCGCGCTCGGGGCCGTCCTTGCCGAGGGGCGCGACGCCGGAACGAAATGTGCCGTGGGCTCGGTCAAGACCAATATCGGTCACCTCGAAGCGGCGGCCGGGATCGCTGGGCTGATCAAGACGGCGCTCGCACTTCACCACCGGGCGATCCCCCCGACACTGCATTTCTCGAAGCCGAATCCCCACGTCGCATTCGATGCCCTGCCGCTTCGAGTTCAGGTTGCCCTCGAACCTTTGCCGGAAAATGGCAGGCGCGCGATTGCCGGCGTCAGCTCCTTTGGCTTCGGAGGAACGAACGCGCACGTGGTCCTGGAGGAAGCTCCCCTGATACGGGACCTCTCCGCGGATCGCACCGATCCTCGACGAACCGAGGAGATCGTTTTCCCAATCTCCGCGAAATCGCCAGCGGCCTTGTGGGCGCTGGCGTGTTCGATCCGCGACGCCGCTCTCCGGCGGCTCCTGCGATGCGGATCTCCGCGACCTGGCCTACACGGCCGGCGCGCGCCGCGGCCATCACGACCACCGCCTGGCGATCGTTGCAGCCAGCCGCGACGAGATCATCGAGGCCCTGGACTCATTCCGCCGCGGCGAGCCGCATTTGAGCAGCGTACAAGGACGAAGGCTTCCGGGACGTCGTCCAAGACTGGCCTTCGTATTCTCAGGTCAAGGCAAACTTGCGAGCGGCGCTCTGCGAGCTCTGTTCCGGTACGAGCCGGCCTTCCGCATCGCGATCGAGCAATGCGACGCCATCCTGAGTCGCCATCTCGGCTGGTCGCCGGCGGCCGAGCTGACGAGCGAGCGGCCCTCCTCCCGGCTTGGTGATCCCGCCGCGGCTCGACCAGTCCAGTTCGCTCTCCAGCTCGGTCTGGCGGCCCTGTGGAAATCGTGGGGAATCGTCCCCGACCGGCTACTCGGTGACGGCATTGGCGAAGTCGCGGCGGCGTATCTCGCAGGAAACCTGAGCCTGGAGGATGCGGCCCGGATCGCCGCTGGGCCTGATCGGGAGACCGCTCCTTTTGCGGAAAAAGTCGCCGAGCTGGCGAATGAGGAAATCGACGTCTTTCTCGAACTAGGACCACATCCCGTCCTTGCTTCGACCATCAAAGCGTGCCTCGGCGCACGTGCAAAAGCGCCGCTCATTCTTGCTTCTCTTCAACGAGCGGATTCCGGCGCGGAGACGCTTCTGTCTTCCGCTGCGCTCCTTTACGCCAATGGTTTTGATCTCGAGTGGTCGAGGGTGTCGCCTCCTGGCCGGTTCGTTCGACTCCCGACTTATCCCTGGCAGCGCGAACGATTCTGGATCGACGATGGACGGGAACCACACCAGAACGGTGCAACCACGATCGTCGATTTCGATGCCTCGTGCCCGACTGCAGGTGGTTCATCAAAACGGCGTGTCAAACGGCTACCACTCGGCGCCGGTGAATGGCACGGGGGCTTCCCGCACCAGTGCTCTCGAGCCGCTTGCGGCAGCAGGTCGCGTTTCCGAAAACCAACGTCCGGGCGAACTCAGTCGACGCCAAACCCGTTGGGATTTCGGAGCTGGCGGCCGACGAGCGCCGCGAGCGACTCATCGAGTACTTCCGCGATCGCGTGGCAGCCGTTCTCGAATTAGCTCCGGACAAGGTCGACCTGGACCGGCCACTGCTGAATCTGGGACTTGATTCGCTGACGGCCATGGAGCTCAAAGTCGAGATCGACGCCTTTCTGGGTGCATGCGCTGCCGCTTTCGATGCTCCTCGAGAGCGGCGGAATCCGCGAGCTGGCCGAGAGCGCGAATGCGCTCCTTGCCGCCACTCCGGCCAGACTGCCCGAGACGGCCGTCGCGCCTGTTCCCGCAGAAAGCGAAGAGCGGCTCTCGCATGAGCAGCAATTGCTCTGGTACGCGCATCAGTTCACGCCGAACCGCGCCGCCTATCATATCACCGGCGCTGCGACGATCCGCGCGGAGCTGGAGATCGATGCTTTCCGTCGGGCGTTTCGGCGCGTCGTGGCCCAGCAAGAAGCGTTGCGCACGACTTTCGCAGTCATCGATGAAAAACCTGTGATCCGTCTTCTCCCTGCGAGCGAGCTCGTCCTGCGCGAGGATGAATGGCTCTTGATCGAAGACGTCGCAGGTTTGAGCGATGGCGAGATCAAGCAGAAGCTGGCCGAGCTGGCCGACCGACCGTTCGACCTGGAACGAGGTCCGCTCTTCCGGCTCCATCTCCTGAGCCGATCCGCTTCGGAGCACGTTGTTCTTCTGGTCGTCCACCACATCATCGCCGACTTCTGGTCGACCGCTGTGCTCGTTGACGACCTGGGAAAGGCATACGCAGATGAGCTCGCAGGTCGAGCGTGCGACCTCTCACTTCCGCGATCCCGATACGCCGACTTCACGCGCTGGCAACACACGATGGTGGCAGGAGAAGAAGGCGAGCGGCACTGGGATTACTGGCGGCAACAGCTCAGCGGGCCGCTGCCCGTCCTTGAACTGCCGGCCGATTTCGCCAGGCCCGCCGTGCGGAGCTACGCCGGTGCGACCAAGCACTTTTATCTGGATTCGGCACTGACTCGAGGGATCGTCAATCTGTGTGACTCGCTGGGGGTCAGTCTGTACACGACCTTGCTGGCGGCCTTCCAGGTCTTTCTCGGTCGTTTGAGTGGCCAGGACGACATCGTCGTCGGCTCGCCAGTGGCGGGTCGGACCCGTCCCGGGTTCGAGGGGCTGATCGGCTACTTCGTCAACCTCGTTCCCATGCGAAGCAACCTGTCGGACAACCCGCGTTTCGACGAATTCGTCGGGCAAGTTCGCCGGACCGTCGCCGACGGTCTGGAACATCAAGACTTTCCCTTCAGTCTGCTCGTCAATCGGCTTCAGGGAAATCCCGATCCCAGCCGCCCTCCGTTGTTCCAGGTGATGTTCGCGCACCAGAAAGCCCAGCGCCTCGACGAGCATGGCCTGGCCCCGTTTGCGCTCGGCACTGCCGGCGCGAAGCTGAGCTTGCACGGACTCACCGCGGAATCGATCGAGCTCGAACGACAACACTGCACTCTTCGACTTGACGATGATGACCGCTCGCGAGGGAGACCGGCTCTGCGTCGCTCTCGAGTACAGCACGGATCTGTTCACAGTCGGCGTCGATTGACCGCATGGCGGACTACTTCCGAAACCTACTGAAGGCCATTGTCAAGGAACCCGGGCAGCGGCTTGCGGACTTTCCTTTGCTCGCGCAGCCAGAGCGGCACCAACTGCTCGTCAAGTGGGCCGAGACACCAGCCGTTCCTTACGAGGACGTCGCCATCCATCACCGGTTCGAGAGGCAGGTCGAGGCCTGCCCCGATTCGATCGCGGTGATGTGGGGTGAGGAGTCGCTCACATATCGTGACGTCAATCGGTTAGCCAATTCGCTTGCCCATCGCTTGGTCGAACTGGGCGTGAAGCCCGAAACCGTGGTTGGGCTTGTACCTCGCGAATTGGCCTTCGAGAGTGATCGGGGTTCTGGGTGTTCTGAAAGCAGGAGGGGCCTACCTACCGCTCGACCCCGACCATCCCATGGATCGAGTTGCTGCGATACTCCAGGAATCCGGGGCGACGGTCCTGGTGACCGAGGAACACTTGCGCGCCAGAATTTCGGCGGTTTCCTCGAGCGCGATTGCGGTCCATACCCTTGACGAATCGCCGGTCCCGGATGATCCGGGCAATCCCTCGATCGATGTGCATCCTGACAATCTCGCCTACCTCGTCTTCACTTCCGGAAGTACCGGGCGGCCCAAGGGCGTCATGATCTCTCACCGTAGCCTGGTCGCGGCAGCCTGTGCATGGGAGGCCGCCTATTCGCTGCGGTTCCCGCCACTGCGCCACTTGCAGGCGGCGGGATTTTCCTTCGACGTCTTCACTGGCGACTGGGTCCGCGCCCTGACCACCGGCGGCACGCTCGTCGGTTGCCCTCGTTCGGTCCTGCTCGACCCGGCAGCACTCTTCGGTCTGATCCGGCGCGAGCGCATCGAATGCCTCGAGCTCGTTCCGGCTGTCGCTGATGCACTCGCGACCCACGTCGAGCAGTTGGCTGATCGAGAGTCTCGAAGGCATCCGGCTCCTGGCCGTCGGGTCAGACACGGTGCGAGGGCGGCTGTACCGTCGACTCCGCCGGCTCGTGGGACCTGGCGGCCGGGTGGTCAATTCCTATGGTCTCTCCGAGGCGACAATCGACAGCACCTACTTTGACGCCTCGCGGGACGAAATCGATGGCGACGGCCCGGTCCCGATCGGTCGCCCGTTCGCTGGAACGCGGGCGTATGTCCTGGATGGGCGCTCTGAGCCGGTTCCCCCGTGAAGTGGCCGGCGAGCTCTACATAGGCGGCTGCGGTCTTGCCCGCGGCTACGTGGGCGGTCCGCGCCAGACAGCCGAACGATTCGTGCCCGACCCTCACGGTCGGCCAGGATCACGGATGTACGCGACCGGAGACCGCGCGAGCTGGCGCAGTGCGGGCGTGCTCGCGCTGCTGGGCCGGCAAGACTTCCAGGTGAAGGTGCGCGGGTTCCGCGTCGAGCTCGCCGAGGTCGAAGCCGTGCTGGCTCGCCACCCCGAAGTTGGCGAAACAGTCGTCGCGATCATTGAAGATTCACTCGGGGAGAAGCGGCTCGCGGCGTACGTCGTGCCCACCGCCGCTTCCCGCCCAACTGCGGCGGAATTGAGACGCTGGCTCAAGGATCGACTGCCCGAGCCGATGGTCCCGTCGTGGTACGTTGTGCTGAGCACGCTTCCGCTGTCGCGCAACGGCAAGCTCGACCGTTCCGCTCTTCCGCCTCCTGTCGCCCTTGACGGTGATGACTCGGAGACCGTTTACGTTCCGCCACGAACCACCGCCGAAGAGATCCTCGCCGGAATCACGGCCGGACTGCTGGGACGAAGTCGCGTCGGCATCCATGACAACTTCTTCGAGATCGGTGTCGACTCGATCATCGGCATTCAGATCGTGTCGCGAGCACGACAAGCCGGGCTGGCCCTCGAACCCGCGCACCTGTTCCGCCACCCGAACATCGCCGAGCTCGCGGCGGCGGCCGAATCGACGTCGAAGCGATGCGAATTCGAGCGACACATCACAGAACATCGCTCGCTCCCTTTCAATTGGCTCCGGCTGGCGTCGACCTCGAGATCTGATCACGCGAGCGTTCGCGAATGAAGGGGGCATCGAGGATCTGTACCCCCTCACCCCGGTGCAAGAAGGGATGCTCTTCCACACGCTCGCTGATCCCGAGGCGGGGCACTACGTCGAGCAGTTCGTCTGTCGTCTGCGAGGCGAGCTCGACCCCGCCGCTCTCGAAGAATTCGTGGCATCGCCTGATCGCGCGGCATCCCGCGCTGCGGTCTTCGATCCACTGGAGCGATTTCGACCAGTGTTACCAGGTTGTCCATCGCGAAACCGACCATCCCCTCGATTACCAGGACTGGCGAGGGCTGACCGAGTCCGATCAGGACGACCGACTCACCGATTATCTGAAGTTAGACCGCCAGCTTGGGTTCGAGCTATCCCGGCCTCCGTTGTCTCGGCTGGCTGTTTTCAGGCTCCGAGACGATCTCCACCAACTCGTCTGGAGCATCCATCACGTCGTCATCGACGGCTGGTGCCTGTCCGTCCTGCTCCACGAAATGCTCAGCATCTACGAATCCGTGGGCCAGGGCCGTGAGCCCGAGCTGAAACCAAGCCGGCCGTTTCGCGATTATGTCGCCTGGCTCAGCCGTCAGGCCGATGAGCGTGCTCAAGAGCATTGGACTCAGTTGCTAAGGGGCTTCACCGCGCCGACGCCGTTAGGGTTAGGCGGCGCTCAGCCCGCTCGGAGTGGATCGGTGCCTGAGGCTTACGCTGAGCGTGTGACCGCGTTGCCGGCGGATCTGACCGCTGCGCTTGAGGACCTGGGGCGATCACGTCGACTGACGCTGAGCACGCTGCTCCAGGGTGCATGGGCTCTGCTGCTTTCGCGGTATAGCGGGCGGACTGATGTCCTCTTCGGAGTCACGGTTTCCGGACGACCCCCTGAGCTCTCGGGCGTGGAGTCGATGGTCGGAATGTTCATCAACGTCCTACCAATGCGCGTCGCAGTGACGGAAGAGTCGGACCTTCTCAACTGGCTTCGCGAGCTGCAGGCGACCATGGTTGAGCTGCGACGATATGAAGCGATCCCGGTCTCGCAGATTCAAGCGTGGAGCGATGTGCCAGCGGGGATGCCACTGTTCGAGAGCATCTTGATCGTCCAGAACCTGCCGTTCCTGGCCTCGCTGCAAGAACGCGGTAACCGGCTGGGTATCGAGTCGGCTCGATACCTCGAGCGCACCCATTATCCGCTCACCGTCACCGCCGTTCCCGGTAACGAGCTGGCGATCAAGATCAGCTTCGACTCGCGGCGATTTGATGCTGGACGCCATCGAGCGGACGCTCGGTCATCTACGTACAGTCCTCGAGGCGATGGCTTCCAACCCCGAGCGGCGACTCGTCGACCTGCCTTGGATGACCCAGAGTGAGCAAGAGCAATTGCTCGGCCAGTGGGAGCAGACGCGAGAGCGAATCCGGCTTCGATGACGTTGATCTCAATCAGCTCACTGAAATGGAACTCGACTCACTGATGGCTCAGCTCGGCTCTGCATGAGGAAACAACGATGAGTCTTGTCGCGAATGGCATCGAACTGTCGCTCGAGCAGAAGCGCGAGCTGGTCGCCCGCCTGCTGCTCGAGAAAGCTCGGGGCATACCCGTGCACGCCGAGCCTCGTCCACCGCTGGATCGAGGAGCAGGCCGGGCGCAGGCCGGAGGCCGTCGCGCTCGTCGCTTCCGGCGTATCGCTCACGTACGCCGAGCTCAATGCCCGTGCCAATCGCCTGGCCCGGCGCCTCCGCGCCATGGGGGTCGGCCCCGAGGTTCTGGTGGGGCTCTGCGCCGGGCGGTCGGCGACGAACCGTGGTGGGGCTCTTGGCCATTCTCAAGGCGGGGGGAGCCTACGTACCGCTCGACCCAGCGTATCCCGCCGAGCGGATCGCTTTCATGCTCCAAGACGCGCAGGTCTCGGTTCTGCTCACCGAAGAGCGATTGCGCGACCAACTGCCAGGTGGCGAAGCACGCATCGTCTGCCTCGACTCGGAATCGCAGACCGGCGACCAGGAGAGCGCGGCGAATCTCGATGGAGGAGCCGAGCGCGGGAAACCTGGCCTACGTGATCTACACCTCGGGCTCGACGGGCAAGCCCAAAGGGGTGCAGATCACGCATGGGGCGCTTGCCAACTTGCTGCAGTCGATGCGCAGGCTGCTGTCGATCAACGAGCGGGATGCACTGCTGGCGGTGACGACCCTCTCGTTCGACATTGCGGCGCTGGAGATCTTTCTCCCCTTGATCGTCGGTGCCCGCGTGGAGCTGATCGACCGCGAGGTGGCTGCCGACGGGGCGCGACTTGCCGATCGCTTGAACGACCCTGGGATCACGTTTCTGCAGGCGACGCCCGCCACGTGGCGGTTGCTGCTGGAAGCGGGCTGGCAGGGTCAACCGGCGCTCAAGATGCTCTGTGGCGGCGAGGCACTTCCCCGCGCTTTAGCGGATCGGCTGCTGGACAAGGGGGCCGGGCTGTGGAACGTCTACGGTCCGACCGAGACGACCATCTGGTCGTCGGCGTGTCGGGTTGAAGCCGGCGAGACCCCGATATCGATCGGGCGGCCGATCGCCAACACGCAATTCTACGTACTCGACAAACGGCTGCGTGCGGTGCCCGTCGGCGTCATCGGCGAGCTGTACATTGGCGGCTCGGGGCTGGCGCGCGGCTATCGGCATCGCGCAGCGTTGACGGCCGAGCGGTTCATCCCCGATCCGTTCGGCACGACGCCGGGCGGTCGACTGTACTGGTCGGGCGATCTCGCCCGATGGCGTGCCGACGGGACGCTGGAATGCCTGGGGCGGGTTGATCACCAGGTGAAGATCCGGGGTTATCGCGTGGAGCTTGGCGAGATCGAGGCGGCGCTGGCCCGGCATCCGGGGGTGCGCGAGGCGGCGGTTGCGGCTCGTCCGGATGCGAGCGGCGAGATGAGCTTGGCCGCGTACATCGTGGTGCGAGACGGGCCGGAGGGGAGTAGCGCGGCCGACTTGCGACGCTGGCTCCAGGGCCAGCTTCCCGACTACATGGTTCCCTCGGCGTTCGTGAGCTTGGAGGCGTTGCCGCTGACACCCAACGGCAAGGTCGATCGGCAGGCCCTTCCGGACCCGGGTCAGGCCAGGCTTACTGGCGAGCGCCGACTTCGTCCCGCCACGCGGACCGGTCGAGGCGGCCCTCGCCGAGATCTGGGCCGAGCTTCTGGGTGACCGCCAGATCGGCGCGCACGACAACTTCTTCGAGCATGGCGGCCACTCGCTCATGGCCATTCAGCTCCTGGCTCGCGTGCGACGCACGTTCGACGTCGAGGTGCCGCTCGACGACTTTCTGGGTGAGCCGACCATCTCGCGGCTGGCCCGCGCCGTTGAACGCGCGCTTGCCGAAGGGGGGGCTGCCCAGCGTCTCGCCGCTTGTCCGTGTCCCACGCGATGGCCCGCTGCCCGCTTCGTTTCCGCAACAGCGGCTTTGGTTCCTCGATCAACTGGAACCGGGACGCGCATCGTATCACATCCCGGCCGCCGTCCGGCTGCAAGGGCAGCTCGATATCAGCGCGCTCGAGCGCGCGCTCAACGAGGTCATCCGCCGACACGAAGTACTGCGGACCACGCTGGTCTCCGAGAGTGGGATTCCGCGGCAGATCATCGCCGATCGGCTCGAGCTGCTCTGGACCACGGAGGATTTCAGCCGACTTCCCGAAGACGAACGCGAGTCGCAAGCCCTGAGACGACTCCGCGAAGAAGCCGAGCGTCCGTTCGACCTGGCACGCGGACCGCTCATCCGCGCGGCGCTCTTGCGACTGAGCGAACGAGAGCATTTTGCCATCGTGACGATGCATCACGCCGATCTCGGACGGCTGGTCCATAGGAATCTTGATCCGTGAACTCTCTGCGTTGTACGGGTCGTTTCGGCTGGGCGAGCCCTCGCCGCTTGCCGAACCTGTCGTCCAGTATGCCGACTATGCTGCCTGGCAGCGGAAGTGGCTCGAGGACGATGGCCTTGAGGCCCAGCTCGAGTACTGGACGCGCCAGCTCGCGGGCGTGCCTCAGCTCGAGCTGCCGACCGACAGGCCAAGGCCACTCGTCGCGAGCCAGCGCGGTGGGGAACGCACGGCGATGTTGCCGAAAGCGACTCTGGAAGCGCTGCGAGCACTCGGTCGAGGCGAGGGCGCGACGCTGTACATCACGTTGCTGGCGGCTTTCCAGGTACTCTTGCACCGCTACTCGTCGCAAGAGGATATCGCCGTCGGTTCGCCGATCGCGGGGCGTACGCGGCCCGAGCTGGAGGGCTTGATCGGGTTCTTCGTCAACACACTCGTCTTGCGCGGAGACCTGTCGGGCGATCCGGCGTTCCGCGAATTGTTGCGCCGAATCCGCCGCACGGCGATCGAGGCGTACACGCACCAGGACGTCCCGTTTGAGAAACTCGTGAGCGTCACGCATCCTGATCGCGATTCCAGTCGCGCGCCACTCTTCCAGGTGATGTTCGCTCTCCAGAATGTGCCGCCTCCTGAGCTGCACGCGCCTGAGCTGGTCCTCACTCCCCTGGAACTCTCGAGCTCAACTTCAAAGTTCGACTTGACCCTCTTTGCGACCGAAGTTCCCGAGGGACTGCGGCTCAATCTCGAGTACAGCGCCGACCTCTTCGATGCCGCGACGGCTGACCGCATGCTTGCCCATTTCCAGATTCTGCTCGAAGAGATCATCGCGGATCCTGATCAATCGATCGGTGCCATTCCCATGCTCACGCCGCATGAGCGAACGCAAGTCCTGCAGGGCTGGAATCTTCTCGCGCCAGGCGATGACGAAGACGACTTCGACGATCTGGAGGACGACGATCTGGACTCGGACATGTACGAATTCTCCAGCACGGAGCTCGCGACCAATGACTAGCGCAACCAGGTCCCGCGTTGCCCGCGCCGCCGAAGGGATGCTGCGGAAGCCGCCACAGGAAATGACTCGTCGATCCCCGGCGAAGCTGCGGTGCGTCCACCGCTGGATCGAGGAGCAGGCCGGGCGCAGGCCGGAGGCCGTCGCGCTCGTCGCTTCGGGCGTATCGCTCACGTACGCCGAGCTCAATGCCCGTGCCAATCGCCTGGCCCGGCGCCTCCGCGCCATGGGGGTCGGCCCCGAGGTTCTGGTGGGGCTCTGCGCCGGGCGGTCGGCGCGAACCGTGGTGGGGCTCCTGGCCATTCTCAAGGCGGGGGGAGCCTACGTACCGCTCGACCCAGCGTATCCCGCCGAGCGGATCGCTTTCATGCTCCAAGACGCGCAGGTCTCGGTTCTGCTCACCGAAGAGCGGTTGCGCGACCAACTGCCAGGTGGCGAAGCACGCATCGTCTGCCTCGACTCGGAATCGCAGACGCAGCGACCAGGAGAGCGCGGCGAATCTCGATGGAGGAGCCAGCGCGGGGAACCTGGCCTACGTGATCTACACCTCGGGCTCGACGGGCAGGCCCAAAGGGGTGCAGATCACGCATGGGGCGCTTGCCAACTTGCTGCAGTCGATGCGCAGGCTGCTGTCGATCAACGAGCGGGATGCACTGCTGGCGGTGACGACCCTCTCGTTCGACATTGCGGCGCTGGAGATCTTTCTCCCCTTGATCGTCGGTGCCCGCGTGGAGCTGATCGACCGCGAGGTGGCTGCCGACGGGGCGCGACTGGCCGGTCGCTTGAACGACCCTGGGATCACGTTTCTGCAGGCGACGCCCGCCACGTGGCGGTTGCTGCTGGAAGCGGGCTGGCAGGGTCAACCGGCGCTCACGATGCTCTGTGGCGGCGAGGCACTTCCCCGCGCTTTGGCGGATCGGCTGCTGGACAAGGGAGCCGCGTTGTGGAACGTCTACGGTCCGACCGAGACGACCATCTGGTCGTCGGCGTGTCGGGTTGAAGCCGGCGAGACCCCGATATCGATCGGGCGGCCGATCGCCAACACGCAATTCTACGTACTCGACAAACGGCTGCGTGCGGTGCCCGTCGGCGTCATCGGCGAGCTGTACATTGGCGGCTCGGGGCTGGCGCGCGGCTATCGGCATCGGGCCGCGTTGACGGCCGAGCGGTTCATCCCCGATCCGTTCGGCACGACGCCGGGCGGTCGACTGTACTGGACGGGCGATCTGGCCCGATGGCGAGCCGACGGGACGCTGGAATGCCTGGGGCGGGTTGATCACCAGGTGAAGATCCGGGGTTATCGCGTGGAGCTTGGCGAGATCGAGGCGGCGTTGGCCCGGCATCCGGCGGTGCGCGAGGCGGCGGTTGCGGCCCGTCCGGATGCGAGCGGCGAGATGAGCTTGGCCGCGTACATCGTGGTGCGAGACGGGGCGGAGGGGAGTAGCGCGGCCGACTTGCGACGCTGGCTCCAGGGCCAGCTTCCCGACTACATGGTTCCCTCGGCGTTCGTGAGCTTGGAGGCGTTGCCGCTGACACCCAACGGCAAGGTCGACCGGCAGGCCCTTCCTGACCCGGGTCAGGCCCGGCTTACGGCAGAGCGCCGACTTCGTCCCGCCACGCGGACCGGTCGAGGAGATGGTCGCGTCCGGCTGGGGATCGCTCCTGGGCGTGGAACGGGTCGGCGCGCACGACAATTTCTTCGATCTCGGCGGCCATTCGTTGCTGGCGACGCAGGTCGTCTCGCGACTTCGCGAGGCGTTTGGCGTGGAGATTCCGCTTCGCGCGCTCTTCGAGTCTCCCACCGTCGCAGGACTGGCGGCGCAGATCGAGTCAATGAAACGCGGCGGCGCTTCGAGCGACTTGGCCCCGATCGAGCCCACTGCGCGTGACGGTCCGCTGCCGCTCTCGTTCTCACAGGAGGCCCTGTGGTTTCTCGATCAGCTCGCGCCCGGACAGCCGACCTTCAACGTCACTGCGGCCTTGCGAATCGTGGGACAGCTTGACAGACCCGCTCTCGAGCGGAGCGTCAACGAGCTGGCACGTCGCCACGAGTCGCTTCGCACGACCTTCGGCGCCACCGGCGGATCACCTCACCAGCTCGTCGCGCCGGACCTCCGATTGACGATCGAAACCGTCGACCTTTCCGCTCTGCCGCTCGGAGGATCGTCAGGCCGAGGCCAGGCGCCTGGCGATCGCCGAGCTGCGACGACCGTTCGACCTGACCCGCGGGCCACTCGCTCGGATCAGCCTGCTTCGACTAGGCGATGCCGAACACACGGTGCTCCTGACGATGCACCACCTCATCACCGACGGCTGGTCATTTAACCTCGCCGGCGAAGAGCTGATCACACTCTACCAGGCTTTTCGCCAGGGCCGCCCATCGCCGCTGCCGATCCCGCCCATCCAGTACGCCGACTTCGCGCGCTGGCAGCGCGAGCAGTTCCAAAGCGGAGCTTGGACTACCCGGATCGAGCGCTGGAAGCGCCGACTCGCGGGCGTGCCGCCTCTTGAGCTGCCAACGGATCGCCCTCGTCCGCCGGTCCGCCGCGCACTCGGGGCCCAGCATCCCCTGGTGCTTTCGCCGGAACTCTCCGACGCGGTCCGGGCGCTCAGCCGCAGCGAAGGCGTTACCCCCTTCATGACGCTGCTGGCGGCCTTTCAGCTCTTACTGGGCCGGTGGAGCGGCCAGGACGACTTCGCCGTCGGGTCGCCGGTTGCCAACCGGACCAGGGCCGAAACCGAACGGGTGCTCGGCTACTTCGTCAACATGCTCGCATTCCGCGCCGACCTTTCGGGAAATCCGACCGTGCGCGAATTCCTGGCGCGGGTGCGCGAGGTGTCCCTCGAGGCATTTGAGAACCAGGAGATCCCGCTTGAGGTCCTCATCCCCGCGCTCAAGCCCGATCGCGACGCCAGCCGTTCTCCACTATTCCAGGTGATGTTCATCCTTCAGAACAACGCGTTGCCCGAGGTCGGCTCGCTCGACCTGGCGATTTCTCCGCTGGATCTCGACCAGGGGAACGGTACGTCCAAGTTCGACCTCGCGCTGGGGTTTGAGGATAACCGCGACGGATTCGCTGGCTCGCTCGAATTCAACACCGATCTGTTCGAGGCCACCACGATCGATCGCTTCGCGCAGCAATACGTGAAAGTGCTTGAAGGCTTGATTCTTGATCCCGAGCGGCGGCTGTCCGAACTTTCGCTTCTTTGCGAGCGAGAACGTCAGCAGGTCGTGGCATGGAGTCGCCCTCGATCGCACGAGTCGGAATTCCTGGATCACCGCGACCGGCTAGCTTCGTCAGGCATTCACGGTCGCTTCGAGACCCAGGTCGAGGCGACACCCGACCGGTTGGCCCTGGTCTCCGACGCTCGAGCGACTGACCTATGCGGAATTGAACGCACGCGCCAATCGGCTCGCGCGTCACCTCCGCTCGCAGGGCGCGCGCCCCGACGCACGGGTCGGCCTCGTCCTCGACTCGCCGATCAATCGAATCGTGGCCGTTCTCGGCGTGCTCAAGGCGGGGGCGGCATATGTCCCCATTGACCCGTCACTGCCATGGCGCGGTCGGAGGGAATGCTGGACGCTGCGAGCGTATCCATCGTGATCGTGGACGGCGGTGGGCTTAGCAGTGCGTCGCGAACCCGGGCGACGATCGTCGACCTGGACGCAGACCGCGATTCCATCGACGGCCAGAGTTCCGAAAATCTGTCGGTGCGAATACACGCCGACAACCTCGCCTACGTCATCTTCACGTCCGGCACCACCGGGCGGCCGAAGGGCGTGATGGTCTCCCATCGCAGCCTGCTCTCGATCGCTGCTGCCTGGGAAGAGTCCTACCAACTTCGGCAGGCTCCGCTGCGCCACCTCCAGGTCGCCGGGTTCGCCTTCGACGTCTTCACGGGCGACTGGGTTCGCGCGCTCGACCACCGGCGGAACTCTGATCACCTGTCCGACTCATGTGGCGCTCGACCCGCGTGCCCTCTCCGAGTTGATCGAGCGCGAACGCATCGAATGCCTGGAGCTGGTCCCCGCATTGGCCGAGCCCCTGGCCGCGCACTGCGAACAGACCGGCCGCGACCTGGGTGGATTGCGGCTGCTGGCGGTCGGCTCCGACTCGCTCCGCGGCGGCCTTTACGCGAGGCTGCGAAAGTTGGTGGGACACCGCGGGCGAGTCGTCAACAGCTACGGTTTGACCGAGGCGACGATCGACAGCACGTACTTCGAAGGGCCGCTGAAGGGTTTCCGCGAGGACGGGCCCGTGCCGATCGGCCAACCGTTCCCTGGTACGCGCACGTACATCCTGGATGGGCGAGGCGAGCTGGTCCCCTCGGGTGTCGTGGGCGAGCTTTACGTCGGCGGGCCCGGCGTGGCGCGGGGCTACGTCGACAACCCGGCACAGACGGCCGAGCGTTTCGTGCCGGACCCGCACGGCGAGGCCGGATCGCGAATGTACGCCACGGGCGACCGAGCGCGCTGGCGCGACGGAGGCGCTCTCGAGCTGCTGGGGCGAAGAGACGGCCAGGTGAAGGTGCGGGGCTTCCGTGTCGAAATCGCCGAAGTCGAGGCCGCGATTGCCTCGTGTCCAGGCGTGCGCGAGGCCGCCGTCATCGCGCAGGAGGACGGAGCCGGCGGGCAGCGGCTCATCGCGTGCGTCGTCGGCCATGACCACCAGAGCCTCCGTGTCGACGCGCTGCGACGATTGCTTCGCGACACGCTGCCCCGCCCGATGATCCCGTCGCGAATTGAGATCGTCGCTGCGCTGCCACGAACTCCTTCCGGCAAGGTCGATCGTCAAACGCTTGCTGGAGTCTTTGCCCGAAGTCTTCACGACGGCCGATGGAATCGTGCGGCCGCGAAACCAGGTCGAGGAACAGCTCGTTGCGATCTGGGAAGAGCTGCTCCAGTTCCGGCCGATCGGCGTGACCGATGATTTCTTCGACCTCGGCGGCCATTCGCTGCTGGCGGTGCGCCTGGCGGCGCGGATCGAAGAGCAATTCGGGCGATCGCTGGCCCTGTCGGACCTGCTCAAGGGCTCAACGATCGAGCTCCTGGCCGCGCGGCTTCGAAGAGCCGGTTGTCTCGCGGGGCGGCTCGCCACTGGTTGATCTCGGCGCCACGGGGCCCGGCCTGCCGCTTATTCTGGTGCATCCGATCGGCGGCGGCATTCTCTGCTACAACGCCTTGGCCCGCTGCTCTGGATGGGACGCGAAACGTCCTGGGGCTCGAGGCGGATGGCCTTGAGGGTGAGGCGGAACACGAGACGGACCTCGTGCGCATGGCGTCACGATACGTCGAGGCCCTTCGCCTCGAGCGTCCGCGGGGACCTTACCTCCTGGGCGGTTGGTCGATGGGGGGCATCGTGGCGTTCGAGATGGCCAGGCAGCTCGCTGCTGCCGGAGCACGAGGTGCCGCTCGTATTCCTGATCGATTCTCCCGTTCCCGGCCGAGCGACGCTTCCCGCGTTCGTTCGACGACCATGAGAGCTTGGTCGACTTCGCTGCCGACCTGGCACGCACCGCGGGCCGCGAACAATTGGGCATCGCTCGAGCAACTCCGCGGCCTCGACTTCGAGGCAATCCGAAATGGCAGTTTGGCGCGAGCGATCGAAGGTAGCGAAATCGCCCGCGAGATCGGCGCCGAACGCCTGCAAAGGCTTCACGACGTCTACCGAGCGAACCGAGCTGGCGCTCGAAGGCTATGAGCCTCGCCCGTACCCGGGCCGCGCCGTCCTGGTCCGCGCGGGATCGAGCCTTGGCACTATTCGACGATGACTCGGCGCGCGGGTGGAACGCCCTCGCGCTCGGTGGCGTCACAACCCACCATCTCCCCGGCGACCATTACACGATCATGCAGCGGCCGACTGTCGAAAGGCTTGCCGAAATCCTCTCGGGCGAGATCGAACGTCTCGAACGGACAACGGGAGAGGTCCAAACTCGATGAATCTCATGCGGTTCTTGCTCCAATCTTCGCGTCGTACGGTGATCGTTGCGACGATCGCCGGGGCGGCCGCCGGCGCGACCGGAATTGGGCTCATCGCGCTCATCCAGATCGAGCTGGCGCGCGAACCGTCCGCGCCGGCGAGTATGGTCTGGGCGTTCGCCGCGCTCTGCGTCATCTCGGCAATAGCACGGGTCATCGGCCAGATCGGCATGGTCAAGACTGGGGCAACGGGCTGTGTCCGACCTCAGCCTGCAAATCGTCCGTCGCGCGCTGAAATTGCCCCTGCGGGCGTTCGAGGCGATCGACACCTCAGGCTCTGCTTGCGGTGCTCACCGAGGACATCATCCTGATCGCCAACGCGCTGGTCGGGATACCGCACCTTTGCATCAACGTCCCGATCCTCATCGCCTGCCTGATCTACATCGGCTGGCTCTCGCCGCTGATCTTTGTGTGCGGTGTGTTCTTCGCCGCCCCGGCGATCGCCATCTCCGTGATCTTGTCGTCGATCGAGCGTGAGGAAGCTGCGGCAAGCGCGAGCTCGTCAGGACGTCCTCGTCGGCCATTTCCGAACGCTGATCGGCGGCTTTCGCGAGCTCAAGCTCCATCGCGGGCGCCGTGAAGCTTATCTCGCCGAATCGCTCGAGCCCACCATGGCGTCGGTCCGCAGGGATATGGTCCAGCGGCCTCACGGGCTTCGCCGTCGCAGAAGGCTGGAGCCAGCTCGCGTTTTTCGGCTTCATCGGTGTCTTGCTCTTTGCCGATCGCTCGAATCGAGCCGATCGGGCGGCCGACGCTCGTCTCGGCCGTCCTGGTCGTTCTCTATCTGATGAGCCCGCTCGACATCATTCTCACCTGGCTGCCGATTCTGGGCCGGGCGCGGGCATCGCTCCAAAAGGTCCAGGAGTTGATCCCGACGCTGGAGCCACTTGCTGAAGCAGCCGATGGTCGGCCGGACCGGCCAAGGCAGCTCACCTTTCGCGACTCGGTAAGCCTGGAAGGCGTGACATTCACGTATCGCGACGAGCGCGATCGCAAGGGCTTCACGCTGGAGCCCGTCGACCTGACTCTCCGGCGCGGCGAGATCGTCATCCTGGCCGGGGGAAACGGCAGTGGCAAGACGACCCTGGTCAAGCTGATCTCGGGTCTCTACACTCCGGCGAGCGGCGTCGTCCGGCTCGACGGCCGCGTCGTCGACGACGAGAATCGCGAGGCCTATCGTCAGCTCTTTTCAGTCGTCTTCGCCGACGGTTATCTGTTTCCGGACTTTAACGGGCTCGGCACGGAAACCATCGACGGAAGGGCCCGAGCTGGACTGGAACGACTGGGCCTGGCGGCCGCACGTCTCGGTCCAGGGGAGCTCGTTCTCCACCGTCGACCTCTCGCAGGGCCAACGGCGGCGGCTGGCCCTGCTCGGCGCCTTGCTGGAGGATCGGCCGATCTGCATCTTCGATGAATGGGCCGCCAATCAGGATCTCTCCTTCAAACGGCTCTTCTATCACAAGCTGCTCCCCGAGCTGAGGGCCGCCGGCAAGGCGCTTCTGGTCATCAGCCACGACGAGAGCTATTTCGACGTCGCCGACCGCGTCATCCGCCTCCAGGACGGCCGTCTCGTCGACGAGTCGCTTCTGGCCATCGATGGCAAGTGGGCCTCGAACGCTTTAACAAGGATTCCGCACATGAAGAAACTTCTGATGTTGATGGGTGTGCTCTGGGGCGGCGGCGCTTGCGGATTCTGGTACTGGACCGATCAGCGCGGCCAGAGCGTCTCGTACCGGACCGTCACGATCAAGCGAGGCGACCTCCGCTCCACGATCAACGCAACCGGAACGCTCGAGCCGGAGGAAGTCGTCGACGTCGGCGCCCAGGTGGCCGGCCTGATCGAGAGCTTCGGCACTGACCCAGGCGAACTCGAGCGAAGGTCGGTCACTACGGCACGCAGGTCGAAGAAGGCACGGTGCTGGCACGGCTCGACAGTGCACTTTTCAAGGCCCGCGTGGACCAGGCGCGCGGCCGTGTTGCCAAGGCCAAGGCCGATATCGAGCAGGCCCAAGCCAAGTTCCGGCAGGCCGAGCGCGAACTGGAGCGGGCGAAGAAGCTGCTTGCCAGACGAAGCATCCCGCCAGCAGGAATACGACACCGACCTGGCGAACTACGAGTCGGCCAAGGCGACGCTGCAGCCTCAACGAAAGCGAGCTTCTCGTCGCTGAAGCCGATCTCGAGGAGGCGACGGTCAATCTCGGATACACAACGATCCGATCGCCGGTCAAGGGAATCATTCTCGACCGCCGCATCAACATCGGCCAGACCGTGGTCGCCAGCCTGAATGCCCCGAGCCTTTTCCTGATCGCCAAGGACCTGAGCCGCCTCGAGATCTGGTCGTCGGTCAATGAGACAGACATCGGCTCGATCCACGAGGGCCAGAAGGTGCGACTTCACGGTCGGTACCCTGCCGCGCGAGAGTTCGAGGGCAAGGTCTCGAAGATCCGGCTCAACGCGAGCATGACGCAGAACGTCGTCACATACACGGTGGTCATCTCGGTCGACAATTCCAGCGGCCGCCTGCTTCCGTACTTGACGGCACGACTCCAGTTCGAGGTCGAGAAACGAGAGCATGTCTTGCTGGTGCCCAGCGCCGCCCTTCGCTGGCAGCCACGCGCACAAGACGTGGTCCCCGAAGAGCGCGAGGCTTTTGCGCTCGCGCTACGGCAACTACCTGAAAACGGCGAAGCTGGCCGGCCGAGCTCGCCCTCCGACGACGACGGTACGGGAGTTCTCTGGATCCGACAGGGCGACTTTGTCAAGCCGCTGCACGTCGTGGTCGGCCTTTCTGATGGCATTTCCACCGAGGTCTCCGGCGACGGCCTGACTGAGGGCGCAGAGATCGTCGTCGGTGCGAACCGGGTCGACTCCGATCCCGACGCGCTGTCGATCCTGCCGCATACTTGGAGCGAGCCGAAGAAATAGGGCACGCCGGCTGCAACGAACGACACCTCCGGAACTGAGGCGTTCAGAGCACAAGTCGAATTCCCACAAGATCAACATTTGGAGCTTGGTAAATGAATTCTTGCACGGTAAGTCGCGCGATGCCCTTGGCCGGGCTCGAAAACCGCAGCCTGGGTCGCAAAACTCGATCGCGGAATTCATCCGGCTGGAGGGAATCCACAAGGTCTATCGGCGGGGCTCGATCGAAGTACCCGTGCTTGAACGGCGTCTCGCTCTCGATCGCGCGCGGCGAGATGGTCGCCCTCATGGGCGCTTCGGGCTCCGGGAAGACGACGCTCATCAACCTTCTGGGCTACCTCGACCGCCCGACGAGCGGTCGGCACTGGCTCGACCGGTCAGGACGTCACGCGGCTCGGCGAGGCTGAGCGAGCCTGGCTGCGAGGCAGCCAGATCGGCTTTGTCTTCCAGAACTTCAATCTCTTGCCGCGAATGACGGCCCTCGAAAACGTGATGATGCCGTTCATCTACGGGTCGCATGACTTCTCCGATCGCGAGTGCCGTGACCGCGCGCGCGCGCTCCTCGAGCGGGTCGGTCTGGGCGACCGGCTCGATCACGAGCCATCACGGCTCTCAGGCGGCGAGCAGCAACGAGTTGCGATCGCCCGAGCGCTCATCAACCGCTGCTCCCTGCTGATCGCCGATGAGCCGACCGGCAACCTCGACTCGAAGACGGGCGAGGAGATTCTCGGCCTGTTCCGCCAGCTCAACATCGAGGATGGGCTCACGATCGTGCTCGTCACGCATGACCCGACCGTCGCCGCCCATGCTGATCGAATCATCCGGATGCGCGATGGGCTGGTCTTCGATGATGATGCTGATCGTCGAGCTCGACGAGCCAGCTGCCGACTGGAAGCGAGCTGGAAGCGGTGAGAACCAGGCAACGGACGCTGCGATCGAGTCGACCAACCAGCCGCGGCCGCTCGCCGATCGCACAGACTGCTCATCGAGCGACCGCGCGCGACGACATGCGGTTCTTCGCCCGCACGACCTCGACGGCCCTGCGCTCACTCCGCCGCAACGTCATGCGTTCGGCACTGACAACGCTCGGCATCATCATCGGGGTCGGGTCGCTGGTCGCCATCGCCGAGATCGGCAAGGGGGCATGGACGGCGATTCGCACGCTCTTGTCCAAGACGGGTGTTGATAACATCGTGGTCCAGGCCGGCGCGGTGTCGCGAAATGGTGTCAGCCTCGGCAGCGGCAGCATCAAGACCCTGACTCCCGAGGACGCGGAGACGATCCTCCGCGAATGCCCGAGCGTCGACAGCCTGGCACCCCTGGTCTTCACTCGCCGGCAAGTCGTCCATGGGAACAAGAACTGGGTGCCGAACGCCTTCGTCGGCACCACTCCGGGATACCTTCGCGTCAGGGAGTGGGAGGACCTGGACGAGGGAGAGTCGTTCACCGAACGCGACGTCAACGACGTCGCCATGGTGTGCCTGCTCGGCCAGACGCTCGCGCGCGAGCTGTTCGACGAGCAATCGCCGGTCGGCCAGGAAGTCTACGTGAACGACGTGCCGCTGCGGGTCATCGGCGTGCTCAGCCGCAAGGGGGCCGACATCATCGGCGAAGATCAAGATGACCTGCTCGTCGCGCCCTGGACGACGGTCAAGTTCCGCATCAGCTCCACGGCGCGGCTCGTCGGACGGAGGCCAGGGACGCTCCGCGGTTGGATCTCGGCGATTCTCTCAGCTCGAGAGGGCGGCGCTACCCTCGCGGACGGCCGCTCTCGTTTCCGTCCCTCTCACCGATGCAGGCGATCGACACTCCCCGGCTGGAACGCCTCTCGAACGTCGATTCGATCCTGGTCCGGGCGGTGTCGACCGAGGAGATTCCGGCCGCGATGGACCAGATCACCGGTGTGCTTCGCCAGCGTCACCGAATCGCGCCTGGCGAGCCTGCCGACTTCGCGGTGCACGACTTCACCGAAGTCGTCCACGCCGTCAAGGGGACCGTGGGCCTCGTCGCCGGCCTGCTCATCTGCGTTGCCCTGATCTCGCTGGTCGTCGGCGGAATCGGGATCATGAACATCATGCTCGTGACCGTGACGGAGCGCTACCGGGAAATCGGCCTGCGCATGGCCGTCGGGGCGCGGTCCCGCGACATCCTCCGCCAGTTCCTCGTCGAGGCCGTCGTGCTCTGCTTGCTCGGGGGAGCGGTCGGCATCGCTGGCCGGCCGGGGAGCCTCTGGTCCTCGTCCGTCTGCTGGCTCGCTGGCCGACGCGAACCCTCGCTCGTCGCCATCCTGGCGTCCGTCTCGGTCTCGATCACGGTCGGCGTGATCTTCGGCTATTACCCGGCGTGGAAGGCATCACGACTCGATCCGATCGAAGCCCTCAGGTTCGAGTGAGATCGTGCTCCACGTCTTCCGCGCAAGGGCACATCGGGCACGATCCGTCGCGATGGCTTCCGTGGGGCCACCGTGCGCCATGTTCAGGCATGTGCGGTGCCGATGGCGTGCTGGGAAGATTTCCATCCAGTCGGGTAAGCCGGCTACCACATCGACGACCTTGCGGTTCCTCCGTGCACGACTTCAGGACGATATGCGGGAGTTTGCTCGTGCGATTCCGGTGCGATTTCTTGGTTTCCAGACAAGTCGATTTGTTTTTCAGCCTGTATTACGCCCGATTTTGCTCGCGATGGGTGGCCATCCTCGATCTTGGCACAGTCGTTGCTTTCGACCGTTCCGACGCCAAGCCGCTCGTGCTCGCCAAAGTGCTCTTGGCCTGGAAGAACTCTCAGCTAGTCAGTCCTTGGCAAGCGCGTGTGTTCTCGGCGCGGCGGAGTGAGGCGATCGCGAAGTCCGAAGTTAGATTTTAGCGGAGGGGCCGACAGTGGTTCGCGGAATCGAGATGCTGGGGATCTTTGTGCTCGCACTCGCAAGCTGCGGCGGGCTCGCGGCCGTCTGCATCGCCGGACAGGAATCGACGAGGTCGGAAGCTGGACTCAAGGGGACGATCCCGGCCGCGTGGTCAAGCGCGAGTAAGGGGCTTCCCGCCGGACCTGGCGCGATTCGTTTTCAGCCGCTTGGGCTCTCGATGGTGCGCCCTTATGTCGCAGGCAAGGTCCCGGTCGTATTCGTGCACGGGCTCTGGGGCAGCCCGCGAAATTGGGCCGGGATCATTGGCGCTCTCGAAGCCGACCCGTTCCTGAGCGAGCGATACCAGTTCCTGACGTTTGGATACTCCGGGGGAAGCTCGATCACCTATTCGGCGTATGAACTCCGCCGAGAACTTCAATCACTGCGAGATCGACTCGATGCCGAGCACGAGGTCCCAGCGTGGGATCGCACGATCCTCGTTGGCCACAGCATGGGCGGGCTGCTTTGCAAGATGATGGTTCAGGACAGCGGCTCGAAGCTCTGGGATCTGATGGCCCGGCGCCCGTTCGAGAAGCTGGCCGGGCCGACGGACGCCCGTGATCTCTTGCGGCGGGAGCTGGTCTACGAGCCGGTAACGCTAGTCCGCCGTCTGATCTTCGTGGCGACTCCGCATCGAGGCAGCCGTCTCGTTTGCGGCCCCGTGAAGGACATCGGAAGCCGTCTCGTCGCACCGCCTGAGCGGTTGCGGCAGGCCCGCGCGGCGCTCCTGGCCTCGAACGGGCCGGACGCGTTCACGCCGATCTTTCTGGCCGGACTGGCGACGAGCCTTGATCAGCTCGCGTGGGACAATCCGTTGCTCCTGGCCATCGACGGGCTGCCGATCGACCCCGATGTCAAGCGACATTCAATCATCGCCGACCAGGGCAGGTATCCCGGCCCAGGCAAGGGCGACGGCCTGGTGTCTTATGCCAGCGCACACCACGTCGGGGCGACGTCCGAGCTGATTGTGAACGCCGGTCATGTCTGCCTCGACAACCCGGAAGTCATCGGAGAGGTGGCCCGGATTCTGAAGGAACACGCAACACCGTAGCAGACGTGTTGTCTCACCGGTCTGTGTGGAAGGTGACTTTTCTCGTATGAGCATACCTCACTTGCACTGGAGCAAACGATCATGACGCGAATCCGTCCCAAGCGACAGCGTACGGTTGGTTTTGAGGCGCTAGAGGGGAGGCTGGCACTGAGCACGGGTATGGCCGTGGCCTCGCCTCATGTGCATCAGGCGATCGTGCGTGCGGCGCAACGTTCAATTCCGGCCTCATTCCATGGCCGGACGTCAATCAGCGGGTCGACGCTGACGACCACAAACCTGACAGGGAAAATCGGTACTGACCGTTTCACCGGCACCGGCACCGGCACGATGGTGGGCAACCTCTTCCAGAGTGGGAACGTGTACCTGAGCAACAGCCAAGGCACCATTCAACTCTCGCTCAGCGCGATTCAAGTGAAAGTCAGGAAAACCATGAGGCGGGAAGTCGCGACGATGGTCGTGGCTGCCACCGGAAAATACGCGCCGTTCGTCAACGCCACGGGATTGATCACGACGTGGCACGTCTCGAACAAGCCCAACGCACCCGCGCAGTTTTCCGGAACGCTCAACGGCTAGCTCGCAGCCTCCGCCGTGGTTAATGGTCGGCCGACGGGCCTTGAGCGATTTGGTGGGCGCTCTTGGCTCTGTCGGTCGACGAAGCCGCTGCGAATTCGGCGCCGCGGCTCGCTTTGAACTCGCAACCGATCGCACAACTTACGGAGGCATTCAGCTATGAGATACCGCCGGCGGATTCGACGCAAATTGCCGCTCATGGATTACCTTGACGATCGCTGCCTGTTGTCGGCCTATGGGCAGCCTCAGATCGGCGGCTACACGCCGGCGGAAATCACCGCCGCATACGGTCTCAATGCGATCACGTTCAAGTCGTCTGCCGGCACGACCGTCAACGGAAACGGCGCGGGCGAGACGATCGCCCTGATCGAGGAGTATCACGACCCGAATATCCGATCGGACCTGAACACCTTTGACAGGGCGTATCATCTTCCCGACCCCTCGCTTACCGTCGTGAACCTGGCTGGCAATCAGACCAACAACACCTGGGCACTCGAGGAGTCGATGGACGTCGAGTGGGCGCACGCGATCGCCCCCGGCGCGAAGATCCTGGTCGTGGAGGCTACTCCCTCGAACTTCCAGACGAAGGAGCTGCAGAACCAGTTGGACGCCGTCAACATCGCGCGGAACACGCCGGGCGTGGTGGCGATCTCGATGAGCTGGGGGTTCATCGAGAGGTCCAGCGAGTTGTCCTATGACCGGTATTTCACGACACCAGCCGGGCATACGGGCATCACGTTCATTGCTTCCAGTGGAGACTACGGCTTTTCCTGGTATCCGTCGGCCTCTCCCAACGTGCTCTCGGTTGGCGGGACTTCGCTCTCTCTCACAAGCTCGGGAAGCTACCAATCCGAGACCGCCTGGTACTGGAGCGGCGGCGGGTACAGCCCGTACGAGCCAGAGCCCAGCTACCAGTCTACCGTACAATCGACGGGTCAGCGGAGCACGCCCGACGTGTCATTCGACGCCAACCCGAGCACGGGTGTTAACATCTACGAAACATCTCCGCGATCTGGCCAGGGATCGTGGCGGGTCTACGGAGGGACGAGCCTGGGCGCTCCAGTCTGGGCGGGCATCATCGCCATCGTCGACCAGGGCCGCGCTCTCGAGGGCAAGGGAAGCCTCGACGGCGCCACACAGACAATCCCATCGCTCTATGCGCTGCCCAAAGAGCGACTTCAAGAGCGTGACTCCGACCGATGGGTTCCTCGGCACCGGCGGGCTCTCGTCACTGCTCGGCGATCTGTTCGGCTCTGGCTCGAATCGTGCGACCGCAAACATCGCGACGGGCCTTGGGTCGCCCAACGGGCCGTCGCTGATCGCAGACCTGGTGACGAGCACGATCACGACGAAGCCGTTCCTGACGAGCGCGACTGGCCAGAGTGGAAGCGGGCTGTCGCAGTCACACGTCACCAAGCCGAAGAAGCACGCTGCCACCGGGTCAACGCATCGCAAGATCTACGATCATGTTAGTAAACTCCGGCGGCGGACAGGCGACATTCGTCGAGTGTGGCCGGGCACCGGATCACCGCGCCCTACTCGCGTGCCGAGAGATGACTATCACGATGTTCGGCTCGTTGGAAGTTGCGCTGGGACTTTTCATCTGGTGCGGCGTTTTGTGGGACGGGTTCGCAAGCGTCGTCCTGCCGCGGACCGTTGCCTCGATGCGTCGCCTGTCCGGGAAGTTCTACAGGTTGAGCTGGTTGTTCTGGGCCTCGGTCGGGCGCAGCATCCGGAGGCGGGAGCTGCAATTGACGTTCCTTGCCGTATATGGCCCTTTGTCGATGATGCTCTTGCTGCTCATCTGGGCCGGGTTGATGCTCTTTGCGTTCGCAGTGATTTACCACGGCGTGGGCCCGCGGTTCGACGGCGATCACAGTTCGGTCGGCTTCGGATCGCTCGTGTATCTGAGTGGCTCAACGTTCTTCACGCTCGGTCTCGGCGACTTCACGTCCACTGACCCGGTTGCCCGATTCTTCATGATCCTCGAGAGCGGGACGGGATTCATCTTCCTCGGTCTCATGATCAGTTATGTGCCGCTGCTTCATCAAGCCTACGGATCGCGAGAAGTGGGGAACATGCTGATCCACTCTCGCACCGGCCATCCGCCAAGCGCGATCAAGTTCTTGCATCGCTACTCGGGCAGCGAACACTCCGAGATTCTGCGGGGTAATCTGCGCGAGGCCGAGCGCTGGATGGCCGCGACGCTGCAGAGCCATCTTTCCCATCCCGTTCTTGCGTTCTACAGGGCACAGCACTGGGGTCAATCGTGGCTGGTTTCACTCACGACCGTGCTCGATACCTGCGCGCTCCTGATCGCCAGCGGTGATGGCGGCCCGCCCGCGGAACAGGCGAGGATCACCTACCGTATGGGCATCCGCTTGCTCAAGGACTTGACAGAGGCCCTGAGTCTCACCGTCGATCGCCGGTGCCATCTGCGGCTAACAACAGACGATTTGCCCACTGTTCTGACGACCCTGAAGGGTTCGGATCTCTCACTGAGCCTGCGGCCGGCTGCCGCGATTCAACTAATCCGCCTTGTTCTGCGCTATGATGTGCATCTCGCAGCGCTCTCGCATTTCCTCGTGATCCCATTGCCGGTCTGGATACAGACTAGCGACTTGAAGCGTTTCAATGGAAATGGCACAAATCGGGGTCAGTCAGAGGAAACAGCCTCCCCGCCCTCCAAGGGTAACGTCGACTGACGCATTTCGAGGTTCTTCTTCCGGCGGCGATGTCGCGCTTGGGATCATCTACCGGGAGGTCCCCGCCTCGCGGCTGTGATCGAGCATCCCGGCGAGATCCTCGCGCCCCATCACCGCAGGGCCTTGATGAGATCCCGCGCCATGTGGAGAGGGGCCCCGCGGCAATACTCGTGGAACAGGATCCAGACGAAGTGCGACCCCTCGGCGGTGGGTTGCGCGAACGTCACCTTGCCGGAGGTGTAGAGGAAGAACGTGGGGTACCCCAGGCAGAGGTCGACCTGCGCCCTCAGAGGTCACGGTCGGGCCGTCGACCAGCAGACTCGCCCCCCTTATGGCGATGGCCTCGAGCCGGGCGGGGAGGATGCAGGCCGGCTGGCCGCGGCCCATACAGGAAGATCCTGACCTGCTCGTCGGGGTCACTCACGTGCCGAGATGATGCGTTGTGCATGGGTCTAGATCCTCGCCGGGGCCAGGGAGCCCGGCGGACATCGGGTCGCCGAGGCTACGCGGCCAATACGTAATGCGGTACAGAATGCTCGAAAAGCTTGAGTTTCTTGCTATCCTTGCGTCGCGTAAGGCGGGAAGCCGCAAGGATATCGGCACTGTGGACCGTATTCCCAAGCTGGACGTCAGGGGTTCGAATCCCCTCGCCCGCTATCGACCTTACAAGTTGCCGACTCCTAGGTTCAGGTGACCCCTCCTCGTCGGAGGGTGCGGCTCCCAGACTCTGCGAGAACATTACCTGGTAATGTTCTCCTGGCGGAAGGAGACCCGCATCCCATAGCCCGACGTCGAATCCCGGCCGTGTCGACCGTTGCCCGATGCAGGGCCGGCCCGATCGGCCGAGTGCTCCGTTGCGATCCCGACCCCCCGCCGCCTATTCAAGACGTTCACACCGAGCTAGGATCGGGCGAGGATCGCTCGACAGACTACCCTCGCGGCCCCGCGGATCGGCGGAGACACCGCGCTCGACCGCATGGCTTTCGGGAGGAGTGAGATCATGAAGCGGACGCTGAAGGGACATTGCCTTGTTTTTCCGGTCCTGGTCGCCACGCTGGCTGGCGGGCTGATCGCATCCGGCCAAGGCCAGGAGCGGAGCCCCCTCCAGAAGTACATGAGGCAGAAGCTCGAACACTCGAAGAACGTGCTTGAGGGGCTCGCGATGGAAGACTTCGCGTTGATCGCGAAGAACGCCACGGCGATGCGTGAATTGAGCGAGGACGTCCGGTGGCAAGTCTCGCCGAATATCAATTACCTACGGCTCAGTGCGGAGTTCCAGGACCTGGCCGGCGAAATGGCGACCAAAGCGAAGGACAAGAACCTCGACGGGGCGACCCTGGCGTATGTCAAGTTGACGATGAACTGCATCAAGTGTCACAAACTGGTCCGCGACGAGCGCCTGATCTCGCTTGGACCGCGGGAGGAGGATCGAAGGCGGCGCTGATCCGTTCGGCGTCATCAGCCACGGAGGTCGTCCGTTGTCGTCGCGCCGGATGCCGTCAGGCGCGTGGTCCAGGCTCCTCAACGCTTGCGCGGCCGATGCGGGCGCTGCGATCGAGCTAGGCGCAGACGTCCAGCAGCTCGACGGGGACGGCAATCACCACGGTGTTGGAGGCCGACGCTCCCAGGCCGTCGATCGTTTGAAGGGTGCGCAACTGCATGGCCCCGGGACTTTCGGCCATCGTCCGGGCCGCGGCATTCCATCCTGGCCGCCGCCCGATCGCACACGGGCGCGGGCGGTTCTTGTTTTTTAGCTTGTCGCATTCCGACATCCGATTACGACACAGTTATTCATCCCGGCGAACGGAGACATCGCCGGCCTAAAGCTCCGGCCTCGAAGTTCGAGTCCGTCACGCCCGATCGGCGTGCGGCACTGTTGGCATTTAACTGCTGCTCGCGTCATGCTCTGTCGGCGCCTTCAGAAACGATGCCCAGTGCTACCCGATTAGTCACCCGCCAAGGCGTCCGCCCTATAAAACAAGCTGATTTGCCGCGAAAGTCAGAGGATAGATCATCCGACGACGCCCGCCCGATCGAAACGGCGTAGAGACTTCTGGAGCGCCCCAACCTCAACGGCCGTGCGAAACTCCTGCCAGCACCCGTTGTCAGAATCTTGTCCGCTTTCCCCGCCCACAGTGCCCATGTTGTCCCCGATTGTCAGGGATCTTGCTGGTTTATCGCCTTTGAGTGCAACGGCGCATCGACCGTAGGAGTCGGTCCCTCTCGAGTAGTCAGTCGCACACCTCGGCGGCGAGGTCGTCACGGATCGTGACCGCTTTGCCTGGTCGGTTCTTCTCGTCGGCCGGGTCTAGCTCGGCGAAGGCGACTCGGGCGTCGAGCCGAAGTTGACCCGCTGCAACGGTCGCCAGTCCGTTGGGTTTAAACGTTCCTAAATCTTTCGCTCGATCTGAAATTGATCGAGAAAGAATGAACATTTCGGCCAGAAGGAGCACGAGAGTAGTGAATCTTGCTTGTCCCGCGGGTATCGTGTTTCTAGCGCTGGGAGCAGACGCGAGTGCCCGAGCCAAACGGCTCCCGGGCACAATGTGCGCCGAATGCTTTCGATGATCACGGTTTTCGACGTCAGAGAACCCAATATCTGAACCACCGCACGGATGAGCGAGGCAGAATTCGAGGCACTCATGGGCAACTTGATGCGGGCGGCGCCCGATTTTCGCGGACAATTTCCAACTCGACGCAAGCTGCGTGATCGCGCCAGGACTCGTCTGCGGAGGCGATCCTGGACCGAAGCACTCGAGGATCGTGTGATGCTCACAGTCCTCGACCTCACGAGCCGTGGGGCATCCGGCAGTCTCAACGGGGCGATCTTCTATCAGTTCACAAGCTCGTGCGGCGGAACCGGGGTCAACCCGTTCGTGAGGATCCAGTCTAACCACGCAATCGAACAGGGTTACAACACGGATCACCGCCCTGTGCAATTCGATGAGAACACCAGCAGCTCATTTACTCGCGCAATCCAACTGAGCTGTATTCCAACGGTCACCGCGCCCGGTGGTCTGCAGTATTACGAGTTTGTACTCGACATCAATCAATCGTCGTCATCACCCAATAACTTGCTCTCACTCGACCAGCTTCGCGTCTACGTCACCAATCCCTCGACCCGTGATCCCAACCTCCTGCACAACTACAACTCATCCACAAATACCCTCCAGGATGACGCGAACAATCTCTATTCTCCGGTTTATGACCTCAACGCGGGCTCCGGCGGCAACTACATCAAGCTTGACGCCAATCTGTCGAGTGGCAGCGGCGCCGGAGATATGGTCGCCCTGATCCCGGTCTCAGCCCTGGGAACGAACCTCACGCAGTACGTCTATCTCTATTCGGAGTTCGGCGTCCACAACGCCAATACGTCCGGCTTCGAAGAGTGGGATTACGGTGCTGCGCTGCCCGTGGGCTCGATCAACGGCCAGGTGTTCAACGACGTGAACGGAAACGGGAAGCAAGATACGGGCGACAAAGGTCTCGCCGGCATCACGGTCTTCCTTGATGCGAACAACAACGGCTCGCTTGACCCCGGCGAGGTCTCGGCGGTGTCGTCAAGCAACGGAACGTTCTCTTTCTCCAACGTTGTTGCTGGGACGTATCACGTCCAGCAGGTGCTGCCGGCAAACGAATTCCAGACCGGCCGGACCAATGCCGACGTCACGTTGTCGAGCGGACAGAGCGCCTCGGGCGTGGCGTTCGGCGACTTCCTGGGCGGCAGCGTCAGCGGGACGATTTTCGAGGACAAGACGGGGAACGGATTCTCGAGCGATGATCCCGCCCTGAACAGCGCCAATCCCGACTCGGTTCCCGTGACTGTGCAGCTCGTCAAGGGGTCGACCGTGGTTGCCTCGACGTCGACCGACAGCAACGGGAATTACCGCTTCACAGGCGTCGGTCCCGGCACGTACAAGGTCCAGGAGGTTGTGCCGGGCGGCTGGATCCAAACCGCGGCGACGGGTGCCACGATCACCGCCACGAGCGGTTTCTCATCCACCGGCAACAACTTCGACGACTTCAAGCTCGGCAAGATCGCCGGCACTCTGTACCAGGACTTGAACGGCGACGGCACGACCAACCTTGAAGTCCTGAACCAGAATGATCCCAATTACATCCCGGTGACGGTCCAACTCTACCTGGGCTCGAGTGGCACGCCCCTGGCGACCACGACGACCGACACGAACGGCAACTACAGTTTCGGAAATCTGGGACCAGGCACTTTCACGATCGTGAACGTGCCACCCAAATCAGCATCGACCGGGTGGATCCAGACGGCTCCGTCGGTTCCGGGCTCGAGCCCAGCGATGCCCGCTCCGATTGGCGTCACGGTCACGAGCGGCACCGTCTCGACAGGCAATAACTTCGCCGACTTCGAGGCAGCCTCGTTCGTGCCAACGAACGGAACGCTGATGATTGCCACGGCGCAGGTCAGCGGCGGTTCGTTGACGGTGGCTCAGCCGGCTCTGACCTCGACCAGCATCACTCTGAACGGACAGAACGTCGGTGCATTTGATGCGACCGGGCTGGGTTCGATTCAGATTGCCGGCGACAGCGGATACAGCATCAACACCAGCCAGGTGAGCGCGACACCGGTGGTCATCAACACGGCGGCGCCGAGCTTCAACACAACCACCGGCCAGATCGGAGCTGGCACGACAGTCGTGACTGGCACCAGCCAGCAGACGGTCTATGGCACCCTGGGCACGAACGCGCAGATCCTGGCGCAAACGGCCGCTACGTTGAAACACTTTCGCCGGCTGCCGCCAGCGAGCTGGAAGCTGCCATCGGCGTGCTCGGAACAAGCCCGACTGCGCTGGCCGGTTTCGGCTCGACGGTGGCGGCCGCCGGGGGCTTCGCGTCGATTGTCACGAGCATCCTCACCAACGTCCAGCTCAGCGGCAACCAGAACTCGTTCACGCAGTCGTTTGACCCCGTTACGCGCAGGTGCTGCAAACGGCGCTCGGCTTCGGGAGTACGGTGACTACGCTCGGCGGGTTCGGTGGCACGGTGACGGTCGGCGGCGGTTTCAACCAGATCCAGACGAGCGCCCTGACGAACGTCACCATCACCGGCGGGACCTCATCCTTCACCCAGGTGCTCGATCCCAACGCGGCGCAGGTTCTGCAGTCCTCGCTCGGCTTCGGTAATACGGTGACCACGCTGGGGGGGTACGGCGGCACGGTGTCGGTCAGCGGCGGCTTCAACCAGATTCAGACAGCGCCCTGACGAACGTTACCATCACCGGCGGGACCTCATCCTTCACCCAGGCCCTCGATCCCAACGCGGCGCAGGTTCTGCAGTCCTCGCTCGGCTTCGGTAATACGGTGACCACGTTGGGGGGATACGGCGGCACGGTGTCGATTGGCGGCGGCTTCAACCAGATTCAGACGAGCGCACTGACGAACGTCACCATCACCGGCGGGACCTCATCCTTCACCCAGGCCCTCGATCCCAACGCGGCGCAGGTGCTGCAATCGGCGCTCGGCTTCGGTAGTACAGTGACCACGCTGGGGGGGTACGGCGGCACGGTGTCGGTTAGCGGCGGCTTCAATCAGATCGCGACGAGCGCGCTCAGCCAGCGTGACCCTCACGGGTGGCACGAACAGCTACGCCCAGGCACTCGACCCCAACGCCGCAGCCGTGCTGAACACGGTGATCGGGGGCTTCGGCCACACGGTCGGCGCGCTGGGCGGCTTTGGCAACTCGGTCGGCAGTCTTGGTGGCTTCGGCGGCACGCTGACGGTCAATGGCGGTTTCAACGAGGTTGCGACCAGCGTCTTGACGCACGTCAATGTGAGCGGCGGCACGACCGGCTATTCCCAGGCGATCGACCCCAACGCCGCGCAGGTACTGGACCAAGCCATCGCCACCATCCAGAGCCAGTTCGGCAGTACAACCGGTGTTCAGGGCGGGTTTGGTGCAACGCTGAACACGCTGGGCGGCTTCGGCAATACGGTCAACATCACGGGCGGCTTCTGCCAGGTCCAGGTTAGCTTGCTGACCAGTGTGACCTCGAGCCAGGGGAATCTCACATATTCCCAGGTGCTCGACCCCAACGCGGTGCAGGTTCTCGACACGGCGATTGGCGCCTTCGGGAATACTCTGGGGGCCTCGGGCGGCTTCGGCAACTCGGTGGGAGTCCCTGGCGGCTTCGGCAATTCGGTAGGGATCGGCGGCGGTTTCAACACGATTTCGACGAGCATCCTGACTCAGGTGACGGCTTCCGGAGGAAACAACCTCTACACGCAGGCCCTCGATGCCGGCTCGTTGACGGTGCTGGCCGCTGCACAGGCAGCGATCGAGAGCTACGGCAATTCGATCGGGAGCCTCGGCGGCTTCGGTAATACGGTGTCGATGGGAGGCGGCTATAACAATGCCCAGGCCGGAGTGCTGACGAGCGTCCAGCTCAGCGGGGGATATGACAATTTCGTCGAGAGTCTCAGCCAGAACGAAGTCGACTGGGCAGGCAGCGTGCTGAGCGCTGCGCAGGGGGCGGGATCTGCGGCGGTGAACGCCGCGGCGGCGGCCATCGGCTTGAATGTCTCGCTGGGCAACGGAGATGACGTCATCGTCGGCGGACTGCTCGGTACGTTCACGGCGGGCGTTGGGGCCGACCGGTTCATCGTCGAGGACCCAAGCCTGCTCGGTGCGACCAGCGAGAGCGGCTTGCTTTTGAACTACGGCGGCAGCTTCACGGGAGGGGCAGGCACGAATACGTTCTACCTGGTGGGTAAAGCGTTCGGCCACGTGGCCATCAGCGAGCCGGCCACGAATCACAATTCGCTCGATCTTTCGAATATCCAGGTGAGCGGCCCGGTGCTCGACCTGAGCACATCGGCCGAGCAGCAAGTCACCAGCCAGCTCTGGTTGACATTGGAGGCACCGGGGGGCTTCCAGACGGTGGTTTCCAACGGTTCGGCGCCGATTCTCAAGGCGGGCAGCCAGAATGTGACACTGGAAGGGGCCGCCCCGCTCGACGACCGCACCGCCAACCCCGCGGTTGGTCAAGCGGCGACCCAGGTTGTTTTCCTCGATTTCGACACCTACACCACCGGGTCCAAGCACGTTTACACGAGTGCCGAGCGGGCGGCCATCCTCGCTCAAATTCAGGCGGACTACGCGGCGTTCCCGTTCATCACGTTCACGATCCAGGCGCCAACCAGCGGCCCATTCGAGACGCTGTACATCAACAAGACGCCTTCCAACGGTGAGGCTGGCGGGCTGGCCGACGAGATCGACCTCGGCAACTTGAACCTCACGACGACGGCGGCCATCGACGTGAACGGTCTCCTGGGCGGCACTGGCGAGCCGGCCGCCACCAGCGCGGACTACATCGCGATGACCGCCACGATCGCGGCCCATGAACTGGGACACACGCTCGGCCTCCAGCACATGGACTCCTTCGGGCCCATCGGCTTCGGGGTCCACGCGCCGCCCGGTGTCGGAAACCCCGCTCTGCCCCCCTCGGTCGCCCAGTTCTTGCCGTCGTATCCCGGTCCCCAGGCCGCCTGGGAGACGACCGACGATGTCATGGCGTCTCCGGCGTCGGTCGGTTCCACCCTGTTCGACACGCTAGACAGTCCGTTTTTCGGGGAGCGTGACGACATCAAGCTGGCGTTCGACGACGCGCCGACCGCGGCCGTGGTCAACGAGCAGACGGCGCTGCACACCACGATGCAGACTGCCCAACCGCTGAGCCTGGTGCCAATCCAGGTCCCCAACACGCTGACGCAGGGATTTGACGCAGGCAAAGTTTTCGGCGTGGCCGCCGCCGACGTCGCCAACGCCTCGCTCCAGATCGACCCGTCTACCGGCCAGATCCAGCCCGATTACTACGCAATCCAGGGGCGCGCTGGTGACGTGATCACGATCCAGGCGCTCTCGTATGCGCTCACCCGGATCACCAACAAGGTCGATACCGAGCTGAGCGTCTACGATTCCTCGGGGAACCTGGTCCCCTACTATTCGGGCCAGGCCTTCAACGACAACGAATTCGAGTCGCCCGATGCGGCGATCTATGATCTCAAGCTGCCGGCCGACGGCACCTATTATGTGAAGGTTGATGAATTTGTTTCGCCGCAACAACCCGCCGTTAACGGCAACTACGAGCTGTTCATGTACCGCTTTCAGGCTGGCAATGCGATCCCGGCTGGCGGAAGTAACAGCACATTTATCGTGGGACCCGGGAACGACACGATCATGGGCCGGGGCGGCCAGGACTCGGTCCAGGACTCGGGGGCGGCGTCTTATGTGCTCACAAATACCAGTCTTCAGGGGACGGGAACGGCATCGCTGGTGAACGTGACGAACGCGGTCCTCACGGGTGCTCTGGGCGGAAGCACCTTCGACGTCAGCGGCTGGACGGGCACCGCCACGCTGATCGGCGGAGCGGGCGGCACCAATACGGTGATCGTCAACCAGGCCGGCAACTTTACCCTGACGAATAACCAGCTGATCGTCTCGACCGGGGCAGTCTTCAACCTGGTCAATATCCAGAACGTCGTCCTCACAGGAGCGCCAACCGGCAGCACGTTTGATGTGAGCGGCTGGACCGGGACGGCGACGATCAACGGCCTGGGCACTGGCAATTCAGTGATCGCGACCAGGCCGGCCAGCTTTGTCTTGACGAGCACCGGAGCATCGTCCGGGAGCCTCAGCATTTCCACAGGCGGCATTTTCACGCTCAATAACGTTGGAAATGTCGTACTGACCGGCGGGGTCAGTGGCAGCACATTTGATGTGCGGGGCTGGACGGGCACCGACATCCTGAACAGCCTGGGAGGAGCCAATCCCGTCCAGACGCCGCAAGGCGTTGCGATTGCGGCGAACGAGGGCGCCGCCTTGAGCGGCGCGACCACGCTGCGCTTCACCGACCTGGGCTTGTCCGTCGCAACGAATTACATCTCGACCATCAACTGGGGCGATTCGGGCCCGAGTTCAAATGGCACGGCCGCGGCCAGTGGCAGCACGGTTTCGATAGGAGCGAATCATACTTTCCAGGAAGAGGGGAGTTACACGGTCACGACCACGCTCAGCCAGGGCACTGCGTTCACCGTGATCGCCAGCAGCGTCGCGACCGTCGCCGACGTTCAGCTCACGAATCTGCAGATTGCATCTGCTGGCCCGGTGGAAGGGAGTAGCGCACCGTTCACCGTGGCGACGTTCACCGACCCGGGCGGTTCAGAGCCGATCAGCGATTACACCGCGACGATTACCTGGGGCGGTGCGGGTGGCCAGTCGACAAGCGGAACCGTCGTGCCGCTGGGAGGAGGCAATTTCAGTGTGACGGGCAGCCGCATCCTCGAGGAGGGCAGCTATCCCGTCACTGTCACGGTCGTGCACGATCAACTTCCCGCCGTCTCGGCCAGCGGCACGATCACGGTTGCCGACGCACCGCTTTACGCGAGCAGCTCGAATCTCAGCGCACAGCAGGGGATCGCGCTGCGGAGCACCCAGCAAGTCGCCACCTTTGTTGACGGTTATGCCGCTGCGCCGTTAAGCGACTTCACCGCGACGGTCACGTGGGGAGATGGTTCCAGCTCGACCGCCACGGTCGCCCAACCGGGAGGCACCGGTACTGTCTTCGTCGTCAGTGCCGGCCACACCTACGCCGTCTCGGGCACGCTCACAGCGACGGTTTCCATTTTGGACGTGGGCGGTTCCTCGGCCACGACAACTTTCCAGGTGACCGTAGCACCGTCGATCATGGTTCTGAATTCCTCGGCGAGCGGAGCACTGACGCTCACGGGCACCGTTGCGATCAATATTGCCGGCGCCGTCGTGGTCGATTCCAACTCGCCGACCGCACTTTCGGTCTCCGGCAACGCGAGTCTGACGGCTGCCCAGATCCAGGTGGTGGGCAAAGCCAGTATCTCAAAGGGTGCCGTTGTGAGCCCAAGCCCGACAACGGGCGTGGCTGTGATCGCTGACCCGCTCGCGAGCCTGGCTGCGCCGACCGGCGGCACGAATCAAGGATCAGTCAATCTCTCCAAAGGGTCGCAGACCATCAGCCCCGGAATCTACAGCTCGATTTCTGTATCGGGCAAAGGCACCAGCCTGGTCCTCAAGCCCGGTATCTACATCATCAAGGGCGGCGGATTCTGCGTTTCCAACACCGCGACGGTGACCGGCAGCGGTGTGATGATCTACAACGCCGGGAGCAGCTTCCCGAGTGCCGGCGGTACATTCGGCGCCGTCAGCCTGGACAGCAGTGGGACGATCAGCATTTCGGCGCCCACGAGCGGAGCCTACAGCGGCATCTTGCTCTTCCAGTCGAGGGACAATACTCGGGCGATTTCACTGAACGCGAGCTCGGTGACAGGGTTCAGCGGCACTGTCTACGCTCCGGCAGCGGCAGTGAGCCTGGGAGGCAGCAGCTTGCTCAAGGCTCCGATGATCGTCAATACGCTGACGCTGTGTGGCAATGGCGGCAGCTCGCTGGTTTCGGTCGGTTCGGACGCCAGCACCAGCGGGACCGTCGGCCAGCTTCTGGGCAATAACCTCTACGTCTACCTGGATGAGGCGAACTCCGGGCTCAATTCGGGAGAACAGGCGCGAATCGCGAATGCGATTTCTGGATTAGACGCACTCTTGGTCCCGTACCATGTCTCGATCAGCGAGGTGAGCGACCCGACGTTGGCGAACGTGGTCATTGACGTGAAGGCGGAAACTCCAATCGGCGGTCTGGCCAACGGTGTACTCGCCTTTTATGAGTCGACCGGCACTTCGAGCGAGATCACCCTCGTGCGCGGCTGGAACTGGTACGTCGGCGCCAACCCTGGCCAGGTGAGCGCAGTCAGTACGATTTCCAGACCGTGGTGACTCACGAACTCGGGCACGCTCTTGGACTTGGTCACAGCACCAATCCCATGTCGGTGATGTATGCGGCATTGGCTCCCGGACAGTCGCGCCGGACGATGACGGTTGCCGACCTCGGGATCCCGAGCCTTGAGAGCGGCCCGGAGGGTCTACATTCCGTTTTGCCCTTGGGCTCCCCGCCAATGTCAGAGACCCCCGATGCCACGATCCCAGGTCTGCTGGCACCGCTCTTCACGCAGCAAAACGCAGTAGCCACGGTTCGCGGCTTGCCGTCCGGCCTTGGGGGCTCAGCCTCGCCAATCTCGAGCCGCCCCGTCGCGTACCGGACCGGCGTGGCGCGCCAATACAAAAGCAGCTCGGCGACCGGGACGTGGTGGAGGACGGCGCTGCGAAGCACGACGACGATCGTCGACCCTGACATTGAAGGTGACACCACGTCGCGATCGTCCCGGCCCTTGATCCGAACCAGAGCAACTCAAGGTGATGGTTCCGGACCAGAGCCGCAGGCGACGTCAGAGCTTTCCGTCATCCAGCCGATTGAATCAGGCGCTGCTCCAACCACTGGCTCTGTATCGGCTGCGGCGCCGGTTCGGGCCGCATCGGAAAATGCTGCTGACCGGCGTCAAGCCGCGGCATGGAGTCTGGCTGCGATCGCACTCCTTGCCGGGATCACGCCGCTAACCGAATTGCTGCGAAGCAAACGTATCCGCCGCCTACCGCTTCTCGACCGATCCGGCATGGGCTCGCGAAACGAATCCGGGAGCCACTGAGCTGTTCGAAGTCAGTCTGGATCAAGGGGGGACTGCCCGCTGCGCTCCGCCTTGGTCGCGGAGAGAGCCTTTCCTGTTGCTGGGCTGATCGGGGCGCCCGAAGACTCAGCGGCTGAGTCCAATTTTTTCGTGAGCTCGCCGACGAGCCGCTTGAATCCGTCGTGATCGCGCAACGGTTGCAAGTCGGGAACAGTTTGTAGCGAGCGAAGGTCTCGGTAGCCGTGGTCGATGGCTTGAGTGAGAATGTTGACGGCGCGATCAGCATAGGCTTTCCGCTGCGCAGGATCGCCGGAGACGGCGCGTGTGTTGAGCGATTCCGCACAGGCGGCCGAGAACAGCTTTCCGGAATGTTTGGCGCATCCTTCTGCACCTGGGCGGCGGCCTGGCTGGCTAACTGATGCATGCCGAGCTGTGCCTGCACCAGCATCAGCTCAATCTTGCGCTGGATGTTTTTGGGGTCGCTCTTCTGGAGGGCAACGCGCGCATCCAGACACGCCCGAAAATCCTTTTCTGCCGATTTCTCATCGCCAAGGGACCGCCGCGCGTTGGCAAGGTAATATTCGGTGTTGGAGAGATACCACGCGACTTCCGGGTTCGCAGGATCCCGCTTGTGCAGAGCCTCGAAAATCGCCTGCGCCTTTTCGTGTTGTTCGAGGCTCGTCTGACCGTGCCGCAGCTCGATCTCCAGCTCACCGAGGGCGTTATAGGTGCGCGCCGTTTCCTGCTGGGCATAAGCGTTAAGAGCGTCGGCGCACATGATCTCCTGGCGAAGCCTCAAACACTGGCCGAGGTGTTCACGCGCGGCCTTTTCGTCTCCGGTTCGGAAACTTGCTTTCCCGAGCAAGAAGTGGACCTGGGAAAAATAGACCTTCCGATCGTCGGTCTTGCTTGGATCTGCCTCGACAGCCTGCTCGCAGGCGAGGAGCGCCTTCCGCCCATGAATCAGTGCCTTCGCCGGGTCTCCGACATCCAAATAGAGCGCGGCCAGCTTGATGGATGAGACCGCAAGTGCAAGTTTCCGCCGATAAGGAGTGGGCTCGGGAGAATGGACGTTGGCAACGACATCCTCTCGAAGCGCGAGCGAACGGCTATAAAGGTCGACGAGCCGGGCGGGATCAGACTCGGTCTCCCGGCCAATTTCCCCAAGGTTGTCGTACGAAATCGCCGCGTTGAACTTGTTCCAATCCTCATCCGGCTGATCCTTGATAAGGCGGTTGAAGATCTCGAGGCTGCGTTCAATGACTCGGACCTGCTCGTCGGTCCTACCCATCTGCTCGTAGAACGATGCCATTCGCTGGAGGGCGACCCCCATGGTCCGGTCGGCCGTGCTGGAGGTTGCCGCGTTGCGCGAGATCTGGTCGAGCCGTTTCATGGACAGCTCCAGCAGGTCTCTCCGAAGGGGACCCATCTCGGCCCGGGTGCGGAGTTTTTCATCGGCAGTGGTGACCACGTCGTAGATGGTACCAAGGGCCAGTTGCGCCTGTTGCCCGGCCTCGACTTGGGCTTTGCGGGCTTCGTCCGCATGATGTGTGGCGATCGATGCGTTACGATCGGCGTCCTCGCGGGCTCGCTTTTCGGCTCGAGCATGGGCCTCGGCCACGATACGGTTGCGGTCGGCCTCGGCCTTGGCCTGCGCGATTCGCACGGCGGCGACCGTGGAACCGACGGCCATGATCATCAAGAGGACTCCGACGGTCCCGACCAGTCCTGCGATCCGCGGGTTGCGCCGACACCAGCGGATCAGCCGCCCCCACCAGGCGATGGGGCGGGCTTGGATCGGCTCGTTGTCCAGGAACCGCCTCAGGTCTTCACCCAGCTCAGCGGCGGTGGAGTACCGCTTGTGTGGTTCCTTCTGCAGGCATTTCAGGCAGATCGTCTCCACGTCCCGCGGCAGCCCGGGCACCAACCTCGAAGGAGGCACCGGCTCGGCATTCTTCACTTGATTGAGCGTGTCGATCAACGTCGAGCCGCGAAATGGCGGACGGCCGGTCACCAGCTCGTAGAGAATCGCGCCGATGGCATATACGTCGGCGTTTGGTGCCGCATCCTTCGTACGCCCCTCGGCCTGCTCAGGCGGCATGTAGCTGGGCGAGCCAAGAATGGTTTCGCTCTGCGTTAACCCCACCTCGCTGTCCATTGCCTTGGCCAGCCCGAAGTCGGTGATCTTCGGTGTGCCATCAGCGGCCAGAAGAATGTTGGCGGGCTTGAGGTCGCGGTGGATGATGCCCAGGCGGTGAGCTTCGGCGAGACCCCGCGTGATCTGCGCAGTCAGGCGAACGGCCGGCTTGGGAGCCCACGGCGTACCGTTGAGGCTCTTTTCCAGACTGCCACCAGGAAGGAACTCGAGCTCGATAAAAGGAAGTCCGTCCGCTTCACCGATGTGATAGATCTGAACAATATTGGGGGTCTGCAACCGCGCAATCGCCGCGGCCTCGGTGAGGAACCGCGTGGCCGCGATGGGATTGGCATGCGCCCCGCCCAGGATCATCTTGAGCGCACAGTCCCGATGGAGCTGAACCTGGCGAGCACGGTACACAACGCCCATCGCGCCACGACCCAGTTCCCCCAAGATCTGGTAGCCGGCAATGGTCGGTGTAGGTCTTTTCGCGACCGTCGAGCTGGCCGGCTTATCGTCGGGGATCGTCGCTTCTTCAAACGAGTCCCCTCCGAGACCGGGTTCACCGACGGCCGTTGCGGAGCTCGGATCGGGAATCGATGAGATCTCTTTCTCGGTCACTGGCCCGAGATGATAAGAAACCGGCTCGCCATGATCGTCCGCCGCCGACGGTGCCGCGTGTCCATCTTGCGGCGCGGGAAAGTCGCCGATGGTCAAGTCGTCTAGCTCTGGGACGGAGCCGAGCAAATGCCGCGGCGGCTCTTCTTCAGCGAGCGCCGGATCTCCCGGCGGGTCGGATATCGGATCTCTTGGCGGGAGGGCCATCGTAGATCTACTATTCGAGAACTACCTGTGCGCTGAGGACGCCGAACGGAGCGTCGTCGATCGGCGCGGCAGCTATGGGCGACCCGACAGTCGCGTCAGCAATCGCGGACAGCTTCCGCCTTGGTCATGCTGTCGGCGCGGGTCAGCGTAGGTCGAACCGAGGCTATTGTCCTTCACGCCATCGATTTAGACAACGGAGAATCTTGGCGAACTGTCATTGAGATCATTTAGGCAGATTGGGTTAGACGCCCTCGACGCGCACTGGATCTCCAGCCGACGCGGCCGGGCGATGACAAGCACCACCGCATCGCCCCTGGCATCACGTATCAACCATCCGGACGGGTCTCGATAATTCGCCGGGCGCATCGTGAGGTCACAGCCCGTATCGAACCGCCACTGGATCCCAAGCTGGACGGCAGGGGTTCGAATCGCTCGCCCGCTTTGAAATCCACCTCTCCAATCGCCAATCCATATGGTGGAGAAAGGCGGCCGAAGGATCGTCGGCGGCTGGCTTGCTGTTGAGCACAGCCGCCACCGAATGACTCGTTGCTTTTTGTCGATTCTCTTCGCGCTCGCTGCGCGTCACCGGGATCGTCGGTAGGACCTGGCCACGGATCGGCTTGAAGCTCCACCCTACCATCCGGGCGCAGATCGCGGCTTGCCAGTGGCGCAACGTGGGGCCACGCGGAAACGGATCGGCGATGATCTCGTCAACGTGGTCCCGACCTGGCTCGCTCGAGCGCAGCGGAGAACGGCACCCACCAACGCTCATCGTCAGTGTTTCGGTGGCTCCGCGATTCGAGCAGCCAAAATCAGACCGTCCCGTACTACCAGTTCCACGGCAACGCGCGTCCCTGGCTTCAAGCTCTCGAGCCCGATTTTCCTGTCTCCAATCACAATTTGTGCATCAGCAGCGGGTATGTTCTCCAGTGTTGCTGTCTCTCCAACGGCCAGGGAGATTGTCCCTTTCGCGGCATCAACGGCCTTCAACACCGGAACCTGATTCGGCGCGTCGATGTCGATCCTCGTGACCTCGGGGAGATCGTCAGCCAGCCGCAGGGAAGCTGGCGTCCCAAACAACCGGAAAACGACGTCACCGGGGTTTTCCAGCGGCCACTTCACCTCTTTGCCGCCCATCCAGACCTTGAAATCTTTCGCCAACGGTAGTTCCAGAGACAAGACAGCAACATCGAAACCAAGGTCCGCATTCGGACGGACCGAGCCCACTGGGGTGACGATGATCGTCTTCTCATCGTGGCCAGGAGAAACGCGCCACCGTAGTGACTGAACCTGTCGGCGCAGGTCGGCACCGCGCATCGCTATCTTAGCTTTTTTGGCTCGTTCTCGAGCTGCCTCGGCCCTATCGTTGAGTGCCTTGGTCTTTACATACTTTTCCTGGGCTGCTTGCAATTCGGCCGCCGCAGCTTGAAGGGCTTGTCGTGCCTGATTCGCCTCATCGTCGGGGGACTGGGACTGCACCTGCGGTCGAGCGTCCTGCGTTGCGACGGCTGGTGTTGCGTCCCCTGTCGATCTTTGAGCCAAGGCTGGGTGGATGATCGCGGCTACTACGATGCCGACGACGCAGACGACCAGCGGCGTCGCTCTCCCGCGGTTCCACATTGTAGGTCGCATGATTCGGGCCCTCTCGTTCCATTCTAACTGCCCCGACGATCGCTGTGGGCCATCGTCGCCCGACTGTTGCGCCCTAGCCACTCGACCATGCGGGAAGCAAGACACAGTTGTTCCATACTTGGTCCAATGAGCAGGCTGAACGGACCGAACCGCCGTGCATCGCTTATGATCATACCCGACGCTGACTGGTCGCATGGGCGCGGCGGCCAACCGATCTTCGACGACTGCCGCGGCTGGCGCGGTCCAAAGAACCAAGCTCACCGGTGGCCAAGGCGGCGCGCACGCCCAGCAAGTCGGTCGTGCGTGCTGTTCTGGTAGTACGCCTTGATGGACTGCTTCCTGAAGGATAGGCATGGGCGCCGTACAGTACCGGTCGCACAATTTCTACTGTGCTGTAAGCGCGGTCAGGGTATTCAGTCCATTGGAGAGGGGAAGACGGGATATGCCGTCTACCATCGCGCAATTGCACTCTGCCATGCATCGGCCCAATCGCACTATGCGCTTCGCACCGACTCTTCGACCGAGCGACCGGAGTGGCACTGCAGCGAATCAACTCAAGCCGCGCCAGTGAGTGATAGAGCGCAACAGGAGTGTTCCCGCATCCGGGTCGACACGTGTTCGCCACGCTCGCTGTCTCTGGTGGGACGATCAATCGCGAAAACACTGTCTTCGACTGCAATACAACGAGGAGAGCATTCGCCGGCGGCTGGCGACTGCTCACCCCGTGAATCTCTCGCCAAAACAAAAACGCCGGAGCGTTGCTCCGGCGTTTCGTGAACGGACAGATCTGCGGCGAATCAGCACTCTACCGTCGTTTCGCTGAGAACCCGCCATACAGAAGTCGGCTGCGCCTGTCGCAATCGGTCTTCAATCAACGCCAGACCACCGATGTTCATGACCTTGAACAGCAGGCGATCGATATCGGATTCCAGCTCTTCCAGCGTCCCAACAAGGGAACCTGCCGGCTCGTGGAGCTCGAGCTTGCCCGCTCCTGCTTCGATCCTGTCCCCGTTGACCTCCGAGCTGCCGGTCGCGTCGCGGGCAGCCAGGGAACTGTTTGCCTTGCGGCCCGACTTATGCGCGACCAGGACCAGTTGCCCCGTCGGGCGGCGCTTCGGTTTCTTTCGGGTAGCACGCAAGTTGCCGGCCAGTCCCAACGCACCTCTCATCTTATTGACGAGAGTCGCACTGACCGTTCCCTCTCGACCATCTGCCTTCCATGCGTCGATCACAGCTTTCGCGTTTGCGCGGGGATTCTTCCCCAAATACTGCTTCACAAACTCCGTCTTCCCTTGTCGCCAAGCTGAAGTAGTCGCCATTTATGAATCTCCGGTGGTGGGGTATATCAATCTGAAAGTGTACACGAAACTGGCAGGCTGCACAACTTACAGAAACTTGCTCGTCTGATGTGGCATCGCGGATCTGGATGTACCACACTCCGCTCGACGTCACCCTTCCCGTGCGAACTGCGTTAGTCGGGTCACGGACGATGACGGCAACGACAGTGCATTCCAGGTCGAATCAACCGTGCGATTCCGCACGTTCACGACGGCGTATCGGTCGTGGTCGGTGAGCACGATCACGTTTCCTGTAGTATCGCGAACTCAGGAAACGATTACTGCACCAGAAATCGTTCGTTGCGGGACGACGTGCGCGCATTCAGCGTGGCACTCTCCATTCGGCGTGGTACTCATGCACCATAAATGGCCACGATTGATCGAGCCGCGGCGCGGGAATCACGCGGTGCGATTGGCGGTGGTGAAGGGTTTCTTACGCAAGTTGGCGATCAAGTAGATCACAATCGCCACGTTCACGATCAAGAGCGTGATCCTGAGAGCGTTCGTATTCTTGAGTATTTCGTAGATCTCAAATGGAATGAGCGAGCTGGAGACGATGACGACGAGATAGCCGGCCCAATCGCGCTCGAGGATCAAACCGATCCCCTCGATCAAGTGCAACAAGGCATAGAGAAAGGTGCCCGCTTCGACGGTACGAAGACGCGTCCGGTCGATCCCGGTGAGCCGGGAGATCACGGAATGGATGATATCGTTGTGGGGATCGAGGCCGAGATGCGAGACGGCCCGTTCCAACCGCGGGCCGGGGTCGTGACCGAAAACATGCAGGATTCCCAGCCCGAACGCCAGCGCGGCCAAGCCGCTAGCCAGCTTCATGGTGCCAATGACCCTGAATCCGACGTCGCGGCTGCGGGAGCGGTCGCTCATGGATAGCCTCGGTGGTGACGGCCCTCGGCGATTGATCCCTTGTCGTCGCCGGGCGCTTCGAATCGCAAGTGCTTCACCGAAGCGCCGGAATCGCGCAGTTCGATCAAAGAATCGATGCCGATTTCCAGATGCTTGCGCAGGTATCGATCGGTGACGGACTTGTCGCTCTTGCTGGTTTTGACACCCTCGGGTGTCATGGGACTATCCGAGACCAGCAAGAGCGCTCCCTTGGGAATGTGGTTGACAAACCCAACGATAAAGATCGACGCCGTCTCCATGTCGATCGCCGAAGCGCGAATCGACCTCAGGTACTGGCGGAACCTATCGTCGTGCTCCCACACCCTGCGATTGGTGGTGTAGACCGTTCCGGTCCAGTAATCCAGCCCATGCTTGACGATCATGGCCGAGACCGCTTTTTGCAACCGGAACGACGGCAGCGCGGGGATCTCCGGCGGCATGTAATCATTGCTGGTCCCCTCGCCTCGAATCGCGGCGATGGGAAGGATGAAATCGCCGACCTTGGTCTTCTTCAAGCCCCCGCATTTCCCCAGAAACAACACGGCCTTCGGTTCGACGGCCGCCAGCAGGTCCATGACCGTCGCCGCCATCGCGCTGCCCATTCCGAAATTGAGGATAGTCAGATTTTCCGCGGTGGCCGACTGCATCGGGTGCCCGCGGCCCACCACTTCGACCCCGAATTGATCTGCAAACAATTCGACATATTTGACAAAATTGCTCAACAAGATGAACTTGCCGAATTCCTCGAGCGGGCGCCCTGTATAGCGGGGCAGCCAATCCTTCACGATCTCGGATTTCGTGTTCACGAGGTCCTCACCTTGATGATGCTTGTCCCGGCCGCAATTTTCACATACCTAGAGCAGGCAATATTCCTGGTAGTGATGCTGGCGGGGATCGCCCAGGATATGGTAAAGCACGACCGCTCTACCGGCGAGGACCAGGCTCGATGAAACCGTGCCGCGCTCGACCCCGGAGACGACGATCTCGTCGTCGCGACAGAGGCGCTCGGCCGACACGACAAAATCCTTGGGCTCGAGCTCTGCCCGCACCCGCTTGATTCTGGGATCGGCAACGTCGTCGAGGTCGAGGTTGGTCATGGCGTGCGTGCCCGGTCCGAGCCGCACCACCCAGATGTTCCTGACGCCCGGCGCATGGACCACGAATGCGGCATTGGGGTTAGCGACGAGGAGATTGCAACCGCCGTAGCCGCCGCGCGCAAGCTGCGCTGCTGCGAATCGCGCAGCCGCACCGGGCTGACTGCGGCCGAGCAGTGAAACGGCCAGCAACCCTCTGGAACGAACCTGCCGCTCCGGCGGCAGCTCGCCGTCCTTACGGTTGGTGACCGCCACGGCCAGGTTCTTCTCATTGACTCCCAGCCAGGCGCCGATTCTTGGAAATGTACCATCCGGTCCGAAATCCGCCCCGGCCAGGAGCGAGCGCGTCGGAGGCCGCCCCCGGCAGACGGGCGACGTGGTCGGGCGGCTGTCGCGATTCCTCCCGGTTGGCTCCGATCAACAGATGATCGGAGCCGTGGGCCTCGACGCTGATGAAGACAAGGCACATGAGAAGACCGCGCGGGGTTGAGTTTGAAGTCGAACCGTTCATGGTACATGATGGCGGAACGGCTGAGGTTGCGATAGCGGTCGCGCAACGAGAGTGGACGAGGAGACGCTGATGAACACGCGAGCCATCGCGCTCTTGGCGCTCGGGCACTTCCTGATCGACTTTTGCCAGGGCGTCGTGCCGGCGCTCGTGCCCTTCCTGGTGACAGAGCGCCATTTTTCGTATGCGGCGGCGGCCAGTCTCGTGTTTGCAATCAGCGCGACCTCGTCGGTCGTTCAGCCGCTCTTTGGCCAGCTCGCCGATCGGGTGGCCATGGCCTGGCTGCTGCCGGGGAGCGTATTGCTGGCGGGAGCGAGCCTGTCATTAGGTGCGCAGGCAGCCAGCTACGCGGTAGTCCTGGCGGCGTTTGGCTTGAGCGGCCTGGGAGTGGCGGCCTTCCATCCGGAAGCGGCGCGGCGTGCACATCTGGCAAGCGGCGAGCTACGGACCACGGGCATGAGCCTGTTCTCGGTGGGGGGCGGCCTGGGCTTTGCGCTGGCGCCTGCGCTCACGACGGCCGTGGCCGTTTCGTGGGGTACGGCGGGATTGCTCGCGCTCCTGGCCCCCACCACGATCATCGCCGCCTTGATCGGCGGTTTGATCGGTCCCACGCCGGTGCCTGGCCATGCCGGTCACGGGGCCGGGCCGACTGCGCACGGCCGTGACGACTGGAGGGCGTTCGGCATTCTGAGCGGCGCCACCATTTGCCGCTCCATCGTGTTTTACGGCCTCAACACATTTCTGGCGCTTTATTTCATGAACCGCTGGGGAGATGATGCGGCGCAGGCGAATCTCGCGCTCGTCGTGTTTCTGGGGACCAGCATCTTCGGGACGATCCTGGGAGGCTGGCTGGCCGACCGCTTCGGACGACAGAATGTGCTGCGCATTGGATTTGGCGGCGCTTTCTTGTTCCTGGCGCTCTTCGTGTCGGTCGCGCGGCGCGATCTCGCGCTTCTGCTCCTGATGCCGCTGGCGGTTTTCATTTTCATGCCGACAAGCGTGCTCGTGGTGCTCGGCCAGGAATACCTGCCGCGGCGGGTCGGCATGGCATCGGGCGTGACGCTTGGCCTGGCCGTCAGCGTCGGCGGCATGTGCGCGCCCTTCCTGGGCCGACTGGCGGACCGCCACGGCCTGGAAACGGTCCTCCTCTTGCTGCTGGCGGTCCTGGCACTCGCAGCCGCTCAAACCTGGGCGCTGCCGCCGGCCGGGGCCAGGGACCTGCGCGAGCTCGAGGCCGAGACACTGACGGTCGCGGCGGATTCGCTCAAGTAGTACCACAACCCATGGGAGGGTTTTGACATGACGAGCAGGCAAGTGCGCAACGGTTGCTGGGTGCTCTGCGCCTGGCGCTGGTGTTCAGTGCGGCGGCGCAGGAACCGAAAGCCCTTGTCGACGCGGTGCGGGCTGTCAGAGCAGTGCTCGACCGCCAGGCGGCCGACTGGAACAAGGGGGACCTCGACGGGTTTCTCGCCGGCTACTGGAAATCGCCAAAAGTGGTGTTTCAATCGGGAGGGCAACGGCTCGACGGCTGGGAAGCCATGCGTGATCGCTACCGGCGCCGATATCAAGCCGAAGGGCGGGCGATGGGCCAGCTCACGTTTTCATCGCTCGATATCGAACCGCTCGGCCCCGAGGCGGCGATGGCGCGCGGTCGCTGGGAGCTCACAATGCCAGACGGCACCAAGCCCGGAGGGCTGTTCACCGTGATCTTTCGCAAGCTCCCCGAAGGATGGAAGATCGTGCACGACCATACCTCGGCCGACGAACCGGCGCGTGCGCCCGACGCGAAACCAGGCGGCCAGCCGTCAGCCCCGGCTTCGTCACGGCCGGGTCGTCGCGACTGAGGGCGACAGACGTCGATCGATAGGTGCCGGAACCGATCACAGGGCCAGGGGGGTACTCTTCTCTTTGACAGGCCGGACGATGGCGGCAAGGACGAGACCGGCGAGTAGCCAGCCGACAATGTGCACGGCCGCCTGGCCGATCGTGAAGTCGAGTGGAAACCCATACCAGTTCCAGTAGGGCACGCACACGACCGCGAACGCAAAGACGCCCATCAAGGTCACGCACAGCACTCGCCCCAGGTAGCCCGAGCGAACCTGCGTGAGCACAATTGCGGCGAGCAATGCGCAGAAGACGTTCGTTGCCACCTCCTTCGCCATCAAGGGAGGCAAGTCCATGGTGCGGCCCTCGGGATGGATCACAAGCAAGCCGGTCGGGCCAGCGGCCATCTTCGCCACCATTGCCTTGTACTGGTCGTCAGTGATCGGTTTGCTCATGTCCCGCCCGGGGAATGCGTAGAGCCCGGGCTCGCGAATCGGACCACGCGTGGCGTCGATGATCGCGTCCTCGTTGGGAATCTGGCGGAAACCCATCTCACCGATGGGAAGCAATTCATGCGCGACAAACCCCCAGAAAAACACCACAAGCCCGCCAAGGAGCCCGCCGAGCACAACTCTCGCCATCGTGAGCCTCCCGCCTCAAGCATCCCAGACCTTGCACGCCGCGGAAGCGTGCGCGCCACCGCCCTTCGGCGGGCTCTGGATCCGCGGGCTCGGCCGGTTCCGGAAGATCCGTGGTTTTCGAAGTCCTAAATTACCCGACCAATCAGTATGAAGTGCGCGACGGATCAGGGATAGGGATTCCCCTGGGCCGGACCGGGTACTGTTGTGGGATTGTAAACCCACGACAATGGGAAGGTCGCGATGAATCAAAACGGTGGAAAGAATTGCGTGCTGTCCGCGATGCCGCCGTTTACCTTCGCCACAGCGCCCATCCAATGACGCCGCCGATCAGAACGAACAGAACGGGGAGTGTCCACTTCTCCAAGAATCTTTGCATCGTGGGGACAGCTTTTTCCGCGGCTCCGCCGCTTGAAATGACGAGGACCGGGCTTTGTTCATGACTGGAGCGTTCCCAAGTCTACCATCACTCGGTGCGACTTGGATCAGAAATCGTTTGATTTTTAAAATTTGTATGCGTTCGATCTGTTGCGCGGGGATTCCCAGCAGCGCACTGGCCTGGCGAGCCCAGGCGACTGGGCGCGGCCCGCGACTGTCATTGTCGTGAAAAGACGTGGCTCAGTGAGGCCAGGATGCGGCGCAATCCACCGCGAGCGGGCAGGGGCTCGGGGATGGACTGGCGGAACAGGTCTTCGAGCGTGCGCCGAAAGTTCCAGTCGGACGTGAGCTGACTGAGCTGGTCAAAGTCAGTCTTGCTCATATAGCCGCGGAACACGAGCTTCCGGGCGTCGGCGTCGTAGTAGACCCGGCCGTTCATGTGGGGCGGAAACACCAAGCCATCCGGTAGCCGATCGAGCTTGACGAAGTGATCCATGGGACCCTCCATCAATTTCTATTTGTACGACCGAACGCGCGCACTTTTAGAATGAAACGGACGAACTCGACCGAAGCGCGCGCGGAGGCGCGCCGCGGCCGCGTTGTTTCGAGGCGATCTTCGCTGTGCGATCGATGAGCATGACGTCGCCCACCCGACGAGATGGCGCCGACGGTCGCTTCTGGGTGTGGAAGGAAGCGGGACGCGCCGGTACCATCTTCATTCTTATTGATCGTCAGTCGCTAATGCCAGACGCGAGACGCCGATTTTTTTGCGCGGTCGGACTCAAACCGGGCGCGAGACGGATTGAACGGGGTACCTCGAGTTTGCAGCCCCGCCTCGTCGCGCTGGTCCGCGCAGCGCTTGAGTATGGTACTAACACAGAGGAACTGACCATGGGCCAACAACGAACGATTATGCTGGCAATGTCGGTCACGACGGTCGCAATCACGACATTATGCATCGGACAGGACGGGCCCAAAGTCGGCTTCAGCGACACTCCGATCTTGCCGGGAGGAAAGTGGCACGTGCACGACGGCGCCCGGCCAATCCCGCGGGTGATCACGCCCGGCGAGTGCAGCACGCAACACGAGCCCGGAGCCGCACCTTCCGACGCCGTCGTGCTCTTCGATGGAAAGGACCTGTCTCACTGGCGCGGGCGTCGCGGCCAGCCGGCCGGGTGGAAGCTCGTGGAAGGAGCACTCGTGATCCAGCCCGGGGCCGGTGAGCTGGTTTCGGCGGAGGAATTCGGCGACTGCCAGCTCCACCTTGAGTTTGCCTCGCCCGTGCCGCCGCGGGGCCGGGACCAGGGCCGTGGAAACAGCGGCGTGATGTTCTTCGGCCGCTACGAGATCCAGGTGCTCGACAGCTATCAGAACCTCACGTACGCCGACGGCCAGGCCGCCGCCATCTATGGGCAGTACCCACCACTCGTGAACGCGTCGCGCCCGGCTGGCCAATGGCAAAGCTATGATATTGTTTTTAACGCTCCTCGTTTCAAGGAGGACGGCTCGCTGGAAGCACCCGCTTATGTCACGGTGCTTCACAACGGCGTGCTGGTGCATAATCACACGGCGGTGATCGGTGCGATGGCGTATCGTGCCGTCGGCACGTACCGACGGCACGGCCCCAAGGGTCCGCTCGTTTTGCAGGACCACGGAAATCCAGTTCGATTCCGAAATATCTGGGTCCGTGAGCTCAAAGCCTACGACCAGCCATGAGCCGCGGCTCGCCGCCGGCCGGCCACACTTCGATCGCCCTTCCGAAACACGGTGCGTCCCATCCGACTCGCGCCGACGCTCTTTACCTTGTCAGGACGTCTGCGTGGAAACGTGTGGCGATTCTGCAATTATTGTTTAACCAACCGATCGTTTCGGCTACGATAAAGCGTGGTTGCTCCCCGCCGAATCGCCCAATGGTGACGATTCCATCCATGGATGCTCCCTCCGCTTCGATGGCACGCCAAGTTGATACTCAAACAGGCGCGGGCGGTTTCGCGATGCGCCGGAAGCGGAGTTCGCGCGCGCTCGCCAGCGGGCTTGCCCTGGCCGTGCTCACGGTTGGTGCCGCCGGAGCGGACGTGCCGGCTGTCGGGCGGTTCGAGGAAGAGATCCAGCCGATCCTCGTTGACTATTGTTATGGCTGCCATGCCGACGGTATGAAGAAGGGCGGAGTCGCTTTCGACGAGCTGCCCTTGGACGGCGGCCTGGCGGCCAAGCGGGATTTATGGTGGGCGGTGCTCAAGAACGTACGTGCGGGCTGATGCCGCCGGCAGGAAAGCCGCGGCCGCCGGCCACGGAACTGGCCGTCCTCGCGGACTGGATCAAGCGCGACGTTTTCGAGATCGATCCCAAGGATCCTGATCCCGGCCGCGGCACGATTCGGCGGCTCAATCGGGCCGAGTATCGCAACACGATCCGCGACCTGATGGGGTACGACTTCAAGGCGGAAGAGGAGTTTCCGCCGGATGACATCGGGTTACGGCTTCGACAACATCGCCGACGTGCTCTCGGTGTCACCGCTGTTGCTGGAAAAGTACATCCAGGCGGCCGAGTCGATCGTCGCGGCCGCCGTCCCGACGGTTGCGAGGCTCATGCCCGAGCGGACGTACCGCGGCGTGGAATTCCGTGCGGCGGAGGGCGGTGGCAACGGCGACCGGATGAGCATTTACAAGAAGGCGAAAGTCTCGCGCCTGATCAGCGCCGACCCGGACGGAGACTACCGCCTGGCGCTCGAGCTGGCCGTGCACGGGTCATTCGACTACGATCCCGGCCGCTGCACGGTGATCGCGTGAAGCTCGATCGAGAAGGAACTGCTGCAGGAGGAATACGCCTGGCAGGACGGCAAGATCTATCGCTATTCGTTCACAGAGCAGCTGACGGCCGGCGACCATCAGCTGAGCTTCGAGATCGAGCCGCTCGCCACCGAGCCGCAAGCCAGAAGCGCACGACCTCGGTCGACGTCCGGATCGTCTCGGTGAAGTTCCAGGGCCCGCTCGATCCGAAGCACTGGTCGCACCCGAAGAATTACGACCGGTTTCTTCCCGAAGGACGAACCACCGGCGAGCGGACGCCGAGCGGCGCGAGTATGCCCGCGAAGTCCTGGGCCGGTTCGCGACGCAGGGCATTTCGCCGGCCGGTCGACGATCGCACGCTCGACCGGCTGGTGGCGATCGCCGAGGGGATTTACCGGCTGCCCGGCCAGCGGTTCGAAGCAGGGGGTGGCGCGGGCCATGGTGGCGGTGCTCGCTTCGCCCCGGTTTGTCTTCCGCGTCGAAGGCAACCGAAGCCGGACGCGAGCGCATCGGGCAGAAGCGTACTCTGCTGGTCGACGAGTACACGCTGGCGTCGCGGCTTTCCTACTTCCTGTGGTCGACGATGCCCGACGCAGGAGCTGTTGCAGGCGGCCGAGCGCGGCGAGCTGCAGGAAAACCTGGCGCGCGCAGGTCAAACGGATGCGGGACGACCCGCGCAGCGAGGCGCTCACGCGCAATTTCGTCGGGCAATGGCTGCAGGTGCGCGATGTCGACGGGTTCACCATCAACACCCGGGCGGTGCTCAGGCAGGAGGGGAGCCGGGCACGCGATCGAGCTCGACGGCCAGACGCGCCGGGCGATGCGCGGCGAGACCGAGATGGTCTTCGCCCACATCGCCCGCGAAGATCGCAGCGTGCTCGAGCTGATCGACAGCGATTACACGTTCTTGAACGCGAAGCTCGCGGAGCTCTACGGGATCAAGGACGTGACGCGGCACCCAGATGCGCAAGGTCTCGCTCCCCAAGGACAGCCCGCGCGGCGGCGTGCTCGCTCATGCCTCGGTCCTGCTGGTGACCTCGAACCCGACCCGGACGTCGCCGGTGAAGCGCGGCCAGTTCATCCTGGAGAACATGCTGGGGACGCCCGCGCCGCCGCCGCCGGCGGTCGTGCCGCCGCTCGAAGACTCGAAGAAAGAATTCAAGGACCGGGAGCCGACCGGCCGCGAGCTGCTGGCCATGCATCGCGCGCAGCCGCTGTGCAGCTCGTGCCACGCCCGGATGGACCCGCTGGGCCTGGCGCTCGAAAACTTCAACGCGATGGGCCTGTGGCGCGACAAGGAACGCGGGCAGCCGATCGATTCAACCGGGAAAGCTGATCAGCGGCGAGTCGTTCCGCGACGTGCGCGAGCTCAAGCGCATCCTCAAGGAGAAGCACAAGGCAGGATTTCTATCGCTGCATCACCGAAAAACTACTCACTTATGCCCTGGGCCGCGGGCTGGATTATAATGACGTCGAGACGGTGGATCGGATTGTGGAGCGGCTGGATCGGGAGGGCGGGCGGTTTTCCGCCCTGCTCCTGGGAGTGATCGAATCGGCACCCTTTCAGAAGCGGCGGAGCGTTTCCGCCGCGAGCACGGAATCGAGCGGGTCTCGAGAACTCAGTCATCAGGCACGATCAAAGCCATGAGACAAGACCATTCGCGAACAGCGACTCGGTGCCGATCGCCGCTGCGGCAGCGACCTGAGCCGCCGCGCATTCCTGCGCGGCGCGGGCGTTGCGCTGGCCCTTCCCGCTTTCGAATCGTTGCTGCCTGCCGGCTTGCGCCGCCGCCAGCCAAGGATGCCGCCAAGCTCGCGGCGACGCCGACGGGCGCCCCGTTGCGGATGGCGTTCGTCTACGTTCCCAACGGCGTGCACCAGGGCTACTGGTGGCCCAAGAAGGAAGGGAAAGACTTCGAGCTCAACAAGACGTTGCAGCCGCTGGAAAAGGTCAAGCAACATGCTCCAGATCCTGGGCGGGCTGGACCAGATCAATGCCGACTGCCGGCCCTGACGGGCCCGGCGATCATGCCCGGGCCAGCGGCTCGTTTCTGACCGGCGTCCGGGTGAAGAAGACGGCCGGCGCCGACATTCATGCCGGCATCTCGGTCGACCAGGTGGCCGCCCAGCGGATCGGTCACTTGACGCGGTTTCCGTCGCTCGAGCTCACCTGCGACGCGCGTGCGCAAGTCGGGCTCCTGCGATTCGGGTTACTCGTGCGCCTATCAATACAACCTGTCGTGGAGCGGGCCGACCCTGCCGGTCGCCCCCGAGCCGAACCCGCGGCTCGTCTTCGAGCGGCTCTTCGGCGCCGGCTCGCCGGCAGAGCGCCGCAAGAACCTGGCGCTACGGCGCGAGCAGCAGCGGTCGATCCTGGATTTCGTGCTCGACGACACCCGCAGCCTGGAGCGGGAGCTCGGCGGAAGCGCGACCAGCAGAAGCTCGACGAATACCTGGCCGGCATCCGCGAAGTCGAGCGGCGAATCCAGCAGGCCGAGCGGTTCAAAGACATCCCGAACCCCGCCGTCGAGACGCCGTCGGGCATTCCCGGCAGCTTCCCCGACCATATCCAGCTCATGTTCGACATGATGGTCCTGGCATTCCAGACCGATTCGACCCGCATCGCCACTTTCTTGCTCGCCAACGAAGGGAGCAACCGAACCTTCCCGGAAATCGGGATTTCCGAGGGCCATCACAACCTGTCGCATCACTTCGGCAAGAAAGACATGATGGAGAAAATCGGCTCGATCGACCGCTGGTACATCGCAGCAATTCGCCAAGTTCCTCGAGAAGCTCGAGTCGATCAAAGACGTCGACGGGCATTCGCTCCTGCACAATTCGATGATCGTCTATGGCAGCGGAAACTCCGACGGCAACCGGCACACGCATTCGAACCTGCCGATCATCCTCGCCGGCAGCGGAGGCGGAAGCCTGACGACCGGGCGCTATGTGAAGTTCAAGGCCAAGCCGCTCAACAACCTTTACCTGAGCATGCTGGATCGCTTCGGCGTCGACGGCGTCGCCCGCCTCGGCGATTCCACCGGGCGCATCGAGGGGGTTTGATCATGCCGAGTCGTCGAGCTTCGAGCAGCGTCCACTGCTCGCCGGTCGACGTGCAATGGCCGTCACGATGCGCGATCGGCGCACTGCGCGCCACCGCGTCGTCCGAGATTCAGCACGCTTCGCGATCCGCGAGAAATCGTGCCGAAGCTCGTTCGGCATTTCTCGCACCGAAAACAATCCCACGAATTCCCGATCGGGTGTTGAAAGCGGCCTGATTCATGCACATTCTAGAGGGCCTGGATCGGCCCCGGGGTGTGCCGCCAGGGCGCGAGTCGTCGGCGCATCGCGAGCTCGCATTCGGAATGCCGCAGATCTTTCATCCGAGTGCCAACACCCTGTCGCGGCTGACGATCTTCGGCGCGGTCGGGATCGTGCTCGGGCTGTTGTTCTTGAGCTACCTGATTCTTCAGTCGCCGTACCAGACCCAGGTGCGCGTGGTTCGCCCTCAGCCGGTGCCTTTCTCGCACGAGCACCACGTCAGCGGCCTGGGGATTGACTGCCGCTACTGCCACACGTCGGTGGAGACCTCGTCGTTCGCCGGGCTTCCGCCGACCCATACCTGCATGTCGTGCCACTCGCAGATCTGGGCGGCGAGCCCGATGCTCGAGCCGGTGAGGACCAGCCTGGCCGAGAACAAGCCGCTCGGTCTGGACCAGGGTTCACGACCTTCCGGACTTCGTGTACTTCCACCATGCGATCCACATCCAGAAGGGGGTGGGATGCGTGTCGTGCCACGGGCGAGTCGACAAGATGCCGCATGACATGGAAGGAAGAGCCGATGACCATGAGCTGGTGCCTGGACTGTCACCGTCATCCCGAGCGGCATCTGCGCGAGAAGAGCGAGGTGTTCGTGATGGACCTGGCTCTCTCGGCGGCCAGCAGATGGAGAAGGGGCGAGAGCTCGTCAAGCGAAACCACATCGAAGTCGATCGATTGACAAACTGTTCGGTGTGCCACCGATGAAACAGCTACCCGAGCTTACCGTGCTCGACAGGCGCTCCCGGATCGGAGCGCGAGCCTGCCGATCCTGTCGAGACGTCTCCGGTCGTCTGGAGGAGCCTCGAAGAGCTGGCGGGTGTCGCGCCGGCGGCGGAGATCTCGGGTCACGAGTTTCTGGCGAGCGGTGGAGGAGTGGCTTGACGGGCCCAGCCGCCGCGATTTCCTGAGGGTCTCGGCAGCCTCGCTGGCTCTGGCGGGCGTCTCGGGCTGTGCTTATCAGCCGGCCGAATCGATCGTTCCTTACGTGCAGGCGCCCGAGGAGATCATCCCGGGCAGGCCGCTCTTCTTCGCGTCCGCGGTGCCCATCGATGGTTTTGCCTGCGGCGTGCTGGTCAAGAGCGAGATGGGCCGGCCGATCAAGATCGAGGGAAACCCTGCTCATCCGGCGAGCCTGGGAGCGACGGACATCTTCGGCCAGGCGCGCCTTGCTCGGGCTTTACGACCCCGATCGCTCGCAACTGGTCACGCGCGGCGGGCGGATCGAAACCTGGGAGCACTTCCAGACGCCTGGCCCTGGACATCCGAGAATCGCTTCGCTCGAAGAAAGGCGCCGGCCTGCGAATCCTGACGCAGACGGTCGCCTCGCCGACTCTGGCCGATCAGCTGCGACAGGCTGTTCGAGCAATTTCCCGAAGCCAGGTGGCACGCGTACGAGCCGGTCTCGCGCGACGCGATTCGCGCGGGCAGCCGGCTGGCGTTCGGCGAGGACCTCGAGCCGGTTCATCATCTCGAGAAGGCCGACGTCATCGTGTCGCTCGAGGCCGACTTCCTGGCGTGGGGGCCGGGCCGGCTGAAGGATGCACGGGCGTTCGCCGCGCGGCGCGATGCCTGGCGAGGGCGCGGCCGGCCGGCTTCGATGAACCGGTTGTACGTCGTCGAGTGCACGCCGAGTCTCACGGGGGCCGCGGCCGATCACCGGCTGGCGATGCCGTGCGCGGGACGTGGCGCTTGTTGCGCGGGCGCTTGCCGCGGCGATCGAGCGTCGGCGATTCGGCTGCCGGCGATCGCGCGATCCCGAGCGAACTCGGCGCACATGCCGGCTGGATCAAGGCGGTGGTGCGCGATCTGACGGCGAACCGGGGCAAGAGCCTGGTCATCGCGGGTGACACGCAGCCGGCGGAGGTTCACGCCCTGGCCCACCTGATCAATCACGCGCTGGGCAACATCGGCAAGACCGTCGAGTTATTTCCCGCGAGCCGACGCGGGCCCGGCCGACCAGATCGGCTCGCTTGCGCGAGCTGGCCCGGGATATCGAGGCCGGCGCGGTCGAGACGCTGATCATCCTGGGAGGCAACCCGGCCTATGATGCGCCGGCGGACCTGGATTTTGCCCGGGTGCTGGCATCGGACAAGACCAAGCTGCGAATTCACCTGGGGCTGTACGACGATGAGACCGCCCGGCTCTGTCACTGGCACATTCCTCAGGCGCATTGCCTGGAATCGTGGAGCGACTTGCGGGCGTTTGACGGCACGGCCACGATTCAGCAGCCGCTGATCGCTCCCTTGTACAAGGGGAGATCGGCGCATGAGCTGCTGGCGCTCTTGCTGGGCCAGCCCGACCTGTCGGCGCTGGAGATCGTCCGCGACTACTGGAAACGACAAGCGATTGCCCGGCGACTTCGAGCATGGCGTGGCGAGAGGCGCTCGAGGCGGGCTTGGTCAAGGGAACGGCCTCGAAGCCGAAGCCGGTCGCGCCGAGGTCAAGGCAGATGCGCCGAATCGCCATCGCGCGGACGACGGCACGCGGAAGGCCTGGAGATCGTGTTCCGGCCTGACCCGACGATCTGGGACGGCCGGTACGCGAACAACGGCTGGCTTCAGGAATTGCCCAAGCCGCTCACGAAGCTGTCGTGGGATAGCGCGGCCCTCTTGAGCCCGGCGACGGCGCGGCGGCTCGGGATCGAAAACGAAGACGTGCTCGAGCTGCGCTATCGCGGCCGCTCGGTGCAGATACCAGCCTGGATCATGCCGGGGCAGGCCGATCAATCGATCACGGTCTTCCTGGGGCACGGCCGCCGCCGCGCAGGCCGGGCCGGGACGGGGGTCGGCGTCGACGTCTATGGAACTGCGCCGCTTCCGAAGCCCTGGTTTGGCGGCGGCCTCGAAGTCAAGAAGACCGGGGAACGCCGGCGGCTGGCCGCCATGCATCATCATTTCAGCATGGAAGGAAGAGATCTGATCCGGCCGGCACGCTGGAAGAGTACCGCGAGCAGCCCGGCTTCGCCCAGAAGGCCGGGACACGAGAGCCCACGGCAGGCGGGAGCTTGATCGATCGAGCCGTCGCCCCAGGCACACCACGAGCACGGCGAGGGAAATGCGTGGGGCATGGTGATCGATTTGAACACCTGCATCGGCTGCTCGGCCTGCGTGGTGGCCTGCCAGGCCGAGAACAACATTCCGGTCGTGGGCCGAGAGCAGGTGCTGGCCTCGCGCGAGATGCACTGGCTGCGCATCGATCGTTATTTTGAAGGCGAAGACGCGGCCAACCCGAAGGTCGACTTTCAGCCTGTTCCCTGCATGCACTGCGAGAAGGCCCCGTGCGAGGTGGTGTGCCCGACGGGGGCGACGACGCACAGCGCCGAAGGGCTCAACGAGATGACGTACAACCGGTGCGTCGGCACGCGGTATTGCTCGAACAACTGCCCGTACAAGGTGCGGCGGTTCAACTTCTTCAACTATGTCGACGAGACGAGCCCGACCTTGAAGCTGATGAGGAACCCCGACGTGACCGTGAGGTCGCGCGGCGTGATGGAGAAATGCACGTACTGCGTGCAGCGGATCAACGCGGCGCGGATTGCGGCCTTGATCGAGAATCGGGCCGGTCGGAGGCGACGAGGTCGTGACGGCGTGCCAGGCGGCCTGCCCGGCCAAGGCGATCACGTTCGGCAATCTCAACGACCCGCAAAGTGCGGTCGCGAAGGCCAAGGCCGGCCCGCGCAATTATGCGCTGCTGGAGGAGCTGAATACGCGGCCGCGGACGACGTATCTGGCGAAGCTCCGCAACCCCAACCCCGAGATCGAAGCGAGCGCGCGCGATGAATCCCACCGATCCTGAATCGGCCGGCAGCGCGGCTGGCGGTGCCGATCCTGGCGCCGGGGCACACGTATGCCTCGGTGACGGACAAGATCAGCGCGATCGTGCTGGTGCGGCCCTACAACTGGCGGTGGTTTCTGGGCATGGCGATCGGCTTCTTCCTGACGACGGTGCTGTTCACGTCGCTCACCGTGCTCTTGCTGCGCGGGGTCGGGATCTGGGGGATCGACGTCCCGGTGATGTGGGGATTTGCGATCGTCAATTTCGTCTGGTGGATCGGGATCGGCCATGCCGGGACGTTGATCTCGGCGATCCTGCTCTTGCTCAAGCAAGACTGGCGGACGTCGATCAATCGATTCGCCGAGGCGATGACGTTGTTCGCCGTCGCCTGCGCGGGGCTGTTTCCGCTGTTCCACATGGGGCGGCCGTGGCTTTTCTACTGGCTGATGCCGTATCCGAATACGATGGGGCTCTGGCCGCAGTGGCGCAGCCCGCTGGTCTGGGACGTGTTCGCCGTTTCGACCTACGCCACGCGTGTCGCTCTTGTTCTGGTATGTCGGGCTGATCCCCGACCTGGCGACGCTCAGGGACCGGGCCAGGAATCGCTGGGCCCAGTATATCTACGGGTTCCTGGCGATGGGCTGGCGAGGCTCGGCCCGGCACTGGCATCGCTACCGGACGGCCTACCTGCTGCTGGCGGGGCTGGCGACGCCGCTGGTCGTCTCGGTGCACACGATCGTGTCGTTCGACTTCACGATCGCGATTCTGCCCGGCTGGCATTCGACGATTTTCCCGCCGTTCTTCGTCGCCGGGGCGATCTTCTCGGGCTTTGCCATGGTGATCACGCTGGCGATTCCCTTGCGGGCGGCATTCGGCCTGCAGGATTTCATCACCGACCCGGCACCTCGACAACATGGCCAAGGTCATGCTGGCGACGGGCATGATCGTCGCTTATGGGTACATGATGGAAGCGTTCATGGCGTGGTACGGCAACAATCCCTTCGAGAAATTCGTCCTGCTCAAGAACCGGCCGACGGGCCCTTATGCCCACACTTACTGGATGATGATGACGTGCAACGTTTTCATCCCGCAGCTTCTCTGGTCGGCGCGGGTGCGGCGGAACGTGCGGCTGCTTGTGGGTGATCTCGATCGTGGTGAATATCGGCATGTGGCTCGAGCGCTATGTCATCGTGGTGACGAGCCTGCATCGCGATTATCTGCCGTCTTCCTGGGGCATGTACCACGGGACGGTGTGGGACTACGCGACGTTTTACGGAACGCTCGGCCTGTTCCTCTCGCTGATTTTTCTGTTCATCCGCTTCCTGCCGGTGATCTCGATCACCGAGATGCGCGAGCTGGTTTACGAGTCGCAACACGAGCACGGGCATGCGAGCCGGCCGGCGGGCCCGATGGAGGCAGCGCCATGAAAACGGCACCAGTCGGCTCCGGCGGTTTATGGACTTCTGGCCGAGTTCGACAAGCCGGAAGACGTGGTCGCGGCGACCCGCGCAAGCCTACGCCGCGGTTATCGGTTCATGGAAGCCTACACGCCGTTTCCGGTGGAGGGGCTGGCCGAAGCGCTGGGGTTTCATCGCAACGGGATCGCGCGGGTTGTCTTGATCGGCGGGGTGATCGGCGGTCTCGGCGGCTTTTTCATGCAGTGGTATTCGGCCGTCGTGCATTTTCCGCTGGATGTCGGCGGGCGCCCGTTCAACAGCTGGCCGGCGTTCATGCCGATCACGTTCGAGCTGACGATCCTGGTCGCGTCGCTCGTCGGCCGTGCTGGGGATGCTCGGGCTCAACGGCCTGCCGCGGCCGCATCACCCGGTGTTCAACGTGCCGGGCTTTGCCCTGGCGTCGCGCAACCGGTTCTTCCTGTGCCTGCAGGCCCGCGACCCGCTGTTTGACGTCGAGCGATCGCGGCGGTTTCTGGAAGAGCGTGCGCCGCGGGCGATTTCCGTGGTGCCGGCTTGAGGCTTGTTATGCTGAACTGATCTCGAGATGCGGTGAATGACGTCGCGATCGAGGCAGCGTGCGATGCACGCTGCCCATCAGTTGCTCTCTGGCCGTCAGCTCGTGGCACTGCTGCCTCGCGGCTGCCGCAGCGAGATGTACGACCAGCCGCGCTACAAGCCGTATCACGCGAGCGGCTTTTTTGAAGACGGCACGTCGGCGCGGCCGCTGGTCGCCGGCACGGTTCCGCGGCGCGATCCGAAAGAGCGGGGCAAGGCGTCCGCCGGAGCACTTCGAGACCGGCAAGACGGCGGGCAAGCTGGCGGAGACATTGCCGTTCCCGGTCGACCGCTCGGTGCTCGAGCGAGGGCAGGAGCCGCTATCGGATCTTCTGCACGCCGTGCCACGGCGAGCTGGGAAACGGCCGGGGCATGATCGTCCGGCGCGGGTTCAACCCGCCTCCGAGCTTTCACAGCGACGAGCTGCGGAAGAAGCCGGTCGGCCACTATTTCGACGTGATGACTCGCGGCTACGGCACGATGTATTCGTATGCGTCGCGCATTCCGCCGCGGACCGCTGGGCGATCGCGGCTTACATCCGGGCGCTGCAATTGAGCCAGCACGCCGTGGCCGCCGAGCTTCCGCCGGAGGATCGAGGCCGGCTCGAGGGGGTCGCTCGATGAGCCTCGACCGACGAGAGCATGATGTGCGACCAAGAGCTGCGGCTGCGGCTCGACCGGCTGCAGATCCGGCGCTCTGGTCGTGGGCGGCGCCGGTCTTGCGCTTTGGCTGGCGGCGTGGGTGCTCTGGCCGGCGCATTTTTTCGCGCCGTACCTGGTCGGGTATCTCTTCTGGCTGGGGATCGCGCTGGGCTCGATCGGGCTGACGATGCTGCATCACCTGGTCGGGGGTTCGTGGGGACTCGTGATCCGGCGGCCGCTCGAGGCAGGGGCGGCGACGGTGCCGCTGCTGGCGTTGCTGTTCCTGCCGATCGCATTCGGGATCCCGACTCTTTATCCCTGGGCACGCCCGATGGAGCGGCCGACGTGATCAGCGCGCGCTCAGGGCCGCCTACTTGAACGAATCACGTTGTTCTTGCTGCGCGCGGCCGGATATTTCGGCGTGTGGACCGCGCTGGCGTTTCTGCTCGCGGGCTGGTCGAGCCGGCAGGATCACACGAGCGACCATCGGCCGAGCCGGCGGCTGCAGCGGTTGAGCGGCCCGGGCACGGTGATCCTGTTTGCGGCGAGCACCTTTTCGGCGGTCGACTGGGTGATGTCGCTCGAGGCCCCCTGGGCCTCGTCGATCTTCGGCGCGATGGTGATCACGGGCGAGGCGATGGCGACGTTCGCCGTGATGATCGTCGTGGCGGGCATTCTGGCCATCGTCCCGGCCGATGTCGGAAATCGCGACGCCGGAGCGGCTCAATGACCTGGGGAACCTGCTGCTGGCGTTCGTGATGTTGTGGGCTTACATGTCGTTCTGCCAGTACTTGATCGTGTGGAGCGGCAACCTGACCGAGGAGATTCCCTGGTATCTGCAAGAGGACGCGCGGCGGCTGGGAGTGGGTGGCGCTCGCCTTGATCGTCTGCCAGTTCTTCCTGCCGTTCTTCCTGCTCTTGATTCGCGAGAACAAGCGGCATCCCCGGTCGCTTGCTGGGCGTGTCGCTCTTGATCCTGGTCATGCACTGGGTCGACCTGGTCTGGCTGGTGATTCCGGCCTCGTCCGAGCCGGCGAGCCCGCGGATTCCCTGGATCGAGATCCCCTTGAGCGCGGCTGGCGCTCGCCGGGGTGGGCGGGATCTGGACGGCCGTTTTCGTCGGCGCGGCTGAAGCGCCTGCCGCTGGTGCCGCTGAACGATCCGAGCCTGATCGAGGCGCTCGAACATGTCGGGAGCTTGACGAACGTGGATGACGCATCGACCGCAAGGCCGACTGCTGACCGAATCGACCACCGGCCACGAAGCCAACAGGCTGCGAGTGCGCGGCTCTGGTCGGTTCGCGCGCCGCGCTGGTCGGCGTGACCGTTCTGGTTCAGGTGGTGCTGGCGGTGGTGATGCACGGGTTCTCGCAGCGAAGAGAAAGAGCTCGAGTCGCTCGCGCTTCCGCGATTTGCGGGAGACACCGGCGAGTTCCCCGCGCCAAGGATCCAGGCGGACCCGGCCACCGAGCTCACCAAGATGAAGGCGGAGGATCTGGGACGGCTGAACGAGTACGGCTGGATCGATCGCAAGGCAGGGATCGCCCACATTCCGGTCGACCGGGCGATCGACATCCTGGCCGAGTCGGGCTTACCGGCGACTCCCAGCCGCTGAGGCCGGCGATGGAAGAACGCCTGGACAGCCGCGGAGGACTCCCGCGGCACGCGATGAGAAGCCACGACCCGACTCCAGGAACAGGAGCAGAAGCCATGACAATCCAGACCGCGGACGCACTTCGTGGTCGACGGTGGCGATCCTGGGCTCGCATTGCCGGATTGGAATCGCCCGTCCGGCGCACAGCCGGTCTCCGGGGGTGCCGTGAGCCAGGTGGGGTTCGACCAGGAGCTCGGGCCAAGCTTCCGCTGGAGCTGCACTTTCGAGACGAATCGGGCCGAGAGCTTCCCTGGGTGACTCTTCGGCGGAGGCCGGTGATCCTGGCGCCGGTGTATTACGGCTGCCCGCTGCTCTGCGGCCAGGTTCTGGCGGGCTGCACGGGGGCTCAAGCCGCTGTCGCTCGAGGCCGGCAAGGATTTCGACGTCATCGCGTTCAGCATCGACCCGCGATGAAACGCCTGCGCTGGCGGTGTCGAAGAAGGCGGCATATCTCGAGCGGTACGACCGCCCGGGGAGCGAGTCGGGCTGGCATTTCCTGACGGGCGAACAGGCTTCGATCGCGGCGCTGTGCCGAAGCGATCGGGTTTCGCTACACCTACAATCCGCAGACCAAGCTGTATACCCATGCCGCGGGGGTGGTCGTGGTGACGCCCGAAGGCGTCGTCTCGCGCTATTTCTTCGGCATCGATTATCCGCCCAAGGAGCTCCAGCTCGAGCTGGAGCGGGCCAGGGCCGGCCGCGTGGGCTCGCCGATCGGCAGGCTGCTGTTGCTCTGTTACGACTACGACGCGGCGACCGGCAAGTACACGCTGTCGATCCTGCGGCTGATCCGGGTGCTGGGAACGGCGACGGCCGTTTCGCTGGCGGGCTTTCTGTTCGTGATGATTCGCCGCGAAGGGAAGAGGCCGCACGAGCTGTCACGCTGCGAGCGGACTCCTGCGAGTCTCGAGGCGACGGACTTCACCGGCACGCGCCAGTGCCGTTCTGAGCTTTTCCGAGGACGCAATGCATGTGGGACTTCCCGTTATTTCCCGATCAAGCGTCGAGCCTGGCGAGGCAGGTCGACGAGCTTTACTTGTTCGAGCTCGGCATCGCCGGCTTCTTCACGGTGCTGATCTGTCTCGTTGATCGTGAGCTTCGCGGTTCGCTATCGCCGGCGTTCGCAGGCAGACCGGTCGAATCCGCCGGTCGCGAGCAGGTTGATGGAGGTGATCTGGATCGTCGTGCCGCTGGTGCTCGGCCTGGTGATGTTCGCCTGGGGAGCGAGGCTGTTCTTCAAGCTGTACCAGCCCCCGGGCGATGCGCTCGATATCGCCGTGGTCGGCAAGCAGTGGATGTGGCACCTTCAGCACCCCGAGGGGCGGTCGGAGATCAACGAGCTGCACATTCCGGTGGGAAGGCCGGTCAAGCTGACGATGATCTCGCACGACGTGATCCACAGTTTTTTCGTCCCCGCGTTCCGGGTGAAGCAGGACGTGCTGCCCGGGCGTTACACGACGATGTGGTTCGAGCCGACGCAGGTCGGGCGCTATCACCTTTTCTGCGCCGAGTATTGCGGCACGAACCATTCGACGATGAGGGGATCGGTCACGGTCATGGAGCCGGCCGACTTTCAGCGCTGGCTGTCGCAGGGCGGGGTGGGGCCGTCGATGGCGGAGGAGGGGGAGCGTCTCTTCGTGCAGCACCACTGCGCGGGCTGCCACCGGGGGAGCCAGACGGTGCACGCACCGCGGCTGGAGGGAGTTTTCGGGCGGCCGGTGCCGATCCAGGAGGGGCGCGAGGTTCGGTTCGTCACGGCCGATGCCGCCTACATTCGCGACTCGATCCTCTTGCCCAAGGCCCAGGTGGTGGCGGGATATGAGCCGGTCATGCCGTCGTTCAAGGACCAGATCAGCGAGCAGGATCTCTTGAAAATCATCGCATACATCAAATCGATCGGAGCGGAGGGCTCCTCGCCATGAGTGCTCCTGCCGTCGAGTACAAGGAAGACTATCTTCAGGCGTACACGCTCAAGTCGTGGCTGCTTGACGACCGACCACAAGCGGATCGGCCTGTTGTACATGGCCTCGATCACGTTTTTCTTTCTTCGTGGGGGGTGCGGCGGCGACGGTGATGCGGCTCGAGCTGATGACGCCGCAGGGCGACGTGCTGCATTCGCCCGACGCGTACAACCGGCTCTTCACGATGCACGGCGTGGTGATGATCTTCTTCTTCCTGATTCCGTCGATCCCGGCGGTGATGGGCAATTTTCTGGTGCCGCTCATGATCGGCGCCCGCGACCTGGCCTTTCCCTGGCTCAATCTGCTGTCGTGGTACATCTACATGATCGGCGGCTCGATCGCGATCTGGATCTTGATCTTCGGCGGGATCGACACCGGCTGGACGTTTTACACGCCGTTTTCCACGATGTTCTCGAACACGATGGTGGTGCCGGCGGCGACGGCCGTGTTCATCACGGGGTTTTCCTCGATCCTGACCGGGCTCAATTTCATCGTGACGATCCACACGATGCGGACGCCGGGGATGACGTGGTTTCGGCTGCCGCTTATGATCTGGTCGCTCTATGCGACCAGCCTGATCATGGTGCTGGGAACGCCGGTGCTGGCGATCGCGGTGGCCCTGGTCGCGGTCGAGCGGATGCTGCAGCGTCGGCATCTTCGACCCGGCGCTCGGCGGCGACCCGATCTTGTTTCAGCACCTCTTCTGGTTTTACTCGCACCCGGCGGTTTACATCATGGTCTTGCCCGGGATGGGGGTGATCAGCGAGATCGTTCCCTGCTTCTGCCGGCGGCCGATCTTCGGCTATCGCTTCATCGCTTATTCGAGCATGGCGATCGCGGTGCTGGGATTTCTGGTGTGGGGCCACCACATGTTCGTCTCGGGGCAGTCGATGTACGCGGGGATGGTGTTCTCGATCCTCAGCTTCCTGGTGGCGGTTCCGTCGGCGATCAAGGTGTTCAACTGGACGGCGACCATGTACAAGGGGTCGATCCGGCTGGATACGCCGATGCTCTATGCCCTGGGGTTCATCGGCCTCTTCACGATGGGGGGCTGACGGGCCTGATGCTGGCCACGCTGGCGATCGACGTGCACGTGCATGACACCTATTTCGTGGTGGCGCATTTCCACTACATCATGGTGGGGGGCGCGGTGATGGCGTACCTGGGGGCGATTCATTTCTGGTGGCCCAAGCTCAGCGGGCGGATGTACCCGGAGCTTCTGGGGAAGCTCTCGGCGCTCGTCGGTCTTCGTCGGCTTCAATCTGACTTTCTTTCCCCAGTTCGTGCTGGGTTATCTGGGGATGCCGCGGCGGTATTACGAATATCCGCCCGAGTTTCAGGTGCTGAACGTGATGTCGACGGCCGGGGCATCGATTCTGGCTGTTGGATATGTTCTGCCGCTGGTTTATCTGTTGCTCTCGCTGCGCAAGCCCGCCGAACGCGGGCCCGAATCCGTGGAATGCGACGGGGCTCGAGTGGCAGACCGAATCACCGCCGCCGGTTCACAACTTCGACGAGGTTCCGGTCGTGACGCGAGGCCCGTACGCCTATTCTCCCGAAGCAGCCGAAGGCATGGCTTGAGATGACGACCGTGGCATCACACGAGCGACGAGGCGGCCGGCTTGACCAGACGAGCCGATCCTCTCGCACCAGTTCGACGACGTGGAGCAGCAGAGCGAGGCGTCGACGCTGGGGATGTGGCTGTTCCTGGCGACCGAGGTGATGTTCTTCGGCGGGCTGTTGACGGCCTTCGCCGTGTACCGGACGACTTCTCCGGAAGCGGTGGCACTGGCCAGCCGGCACTTGAACGTGTTGCTGGGCTGCGCTGAACACGGTGGTGCTGCTCGCGAGCAGCCTGACGATGGCGCTGGCCGTGCGAGCGGCCCAGTTGCGGCAACATCGGCCGCTCGTGGTCTGGCTGATCTTGACGATGGTGCTGGGCGCCGCGTTTCCTGGGAATCAAGGCCGTCGAATACACCGCACGATTATCACGAGAAGACTGATTCCCGGCTGGAACTTCGAGGTTCCCGAGCACGATCGGGCCGCTGGTTGAGCACGAAGGCAAGTCGATCCGCGAGAGATGGAGATGTTTTTTGTCCTGTATTTCTTCATGACGGGCCTGCACGCCGTGCACCTGATCATCGGGATCGCCCTGGTCGGCGTGATGGCCTATCTCTCGTGGAGCAAGTGGTTCTCCGGTGGGGGGGCGGTGCAGATCGAGGTGACCGGCCTGTACTGGCACTTCGTCGACGTGGTCTGGGTGTTTCTTTATCCGCTCTTATACTTGATCGACGTTCACCGATGAAACAGCACGTGGCGAGCATTCGCACCAACGTCGTGATCTTCGTGCTCTTGCTGGTCCTGTTGCTGGCGACGGTGGGGGCGGCCTATCGTGCCGATGGGGCCGCTGCATTTTCCCGTCGCGATGACGATTGCCGCGATCAAGGCCGTGTTGATCGTGCTGTTTTTCATGCATCGCCTCCACAGCCATCGGCTTGACGCGGTGATCTGCCTCGCCTCGCTGCTGTGGCTGGCGATCATGATCGCGCTGACCTTGAGTGATTACCATTCGCGGGGATGGCTCGATATACCGGGGAAGTGAACACCCAGGCGCGGATTGGTTCATCCAGCGACACAGGCCGCCTTCGCGATGCCGTACGGCTCGTCGCGGCCAGCCCGACCTGTAATCGCGATCACTGCTCGTTACTCATGCCGGCGAGTTTCGCGTCCGGCATCAGGACGACTGCAGGACCATTCGAGAGCCAGGTTAATGCGTGTCTTCATGCGAGTGGCGTGCTTTTTCATCGCCCTCGTCGTTCCTGTGTGCCAGGCCGCCGGAACTGAGTGCTGAAAACCTGCTGGCGGATCCGTCGTTCGAAATCACCAAAAGAAAAAGACCAGTTCGGACTGGTCTTCGCCAAGTGGGGCGGTTGGAAATACGAGGGAGACTGCGAGTTCCGCGTTGGCCAGGTCGGCCACAGCGGAAAGCTACTCGTGTCTGCTCTCAGGGCGGCGTCGGGGCCAAGATTCGCGTCGCTCAGAATGTCACGCTCGAACCGGGCCGGTATCGCGTTACGGCCTACCTGCGCGGGCTCGACATCGCGACCGGGACGTACAACGCAGTCGACCGAGTTCATGTTCGACGGAAAGTACATTCAAGCTCGAACAAGCGACGGCACGTTCGGCTGGACCAAGCTCACGTACGTCGGCGAGATCAAGGAGAAGAAGGAGGCCGGGCCGTCGTTCGGGCTCTTTGCGCCGGGGTATTTCTGGATCGACGACGTGATCGCTCGAGCAGGTGGATGCGAGAGGTTGCCCTCACGCCAAGCGCCAGTGCTCGGTCGAGAAGAGAACGCCGATCGCGCCGCCGGGTGAGATTGTCGCCGGGAGCCGTTCGTTGCTCCGCAGTGCGGCTACCGGAACAGCTCGGCCTGGAAGACCTGCTATGCCTGCGGGATGGCCACTGGATGCGTCGCAGGCAACAGCCGTCCGGCCCGAGCGTCAAGACTGATCGCCTCGTTCGAGAGCGGCAACCCGTTCTCCGGCGGTGAGGTCGTCGCGATGCATGCGACCGAAGGGCGAAAGTGCGCTGCGGATCGACAAGGCTTACGCGAGCATGGAACAGGCGCAGGACTGGCTGGGCTACGACTTCCTCAAGGCCGACCTGTTCACCGACGCGCGGAAGCCGCTGAATCTGTACGTGGAGATCCGCGACACGGCGACGCGACGACTACTGGACCCGGGTCAATTACACCACGGTCGTGCCGCCGGGGAAGAGCACGCTTGATCATCCCGGTGAAACAGCTCTATGTCGGTGAGAAGTCGCGGCCGGGGCGGATGCTGATCCTGAACGGGATCACCCGGCTGGTCTTCGGGATCGGCGAGCAACCGCCCGCGCCGCTGTTCCTGGACAATCTGCGCCTGGAGCGTGACGACACGCCCGATCGGGTGACGCTTCGAGGGCCTGTTTGCCTTCGACTTCGGCACGGGCACCAGCCCGGTCATGGAGGGATTCACGCCGATCACGCCGGCGACGCAATACAGTCGCGGCCGGGGATATGGCCTCAAGGATGCGCAGGATCTGGCGGGCATTCGACGCGCTTCAGCCCGAGCCGCTGTATCAGGACTTCATCTGCATCGAGGCGGGCGGGCTTGGCGGTCGACGTGCCGAACGGCCGCTATCGCGTGTTCGTCAACATCGACAGTCCCTCGGGCTTCTGGGGCGAGTACCAGACATATTCGCCAGCGCTCGATCGTGGCCGAAGGGCCGGCCGGTCGTGCGCGAAACGATGGATTTCGACGCCTTCAAGGCCAAGTACTTCCGGTTCTGGAACGTCGAAGACCTGCCCACCGACAACACGTTCGACAAGTACCAGAAAGCCTACTTCCGCGAGAAGCGATTCGACGTCGACGTGAAAGACGGACAGTTGAACCTGGAATTCCAGGGGGAGAACTGGGCCTGCTCGGTTTCGGCCGTGGTGATCTTTCCCGTCGCGAAGGCCGCGGCAGGGGGAAGCGTTTCTCAAATACACGGAAGCCCGGCGGCGATTTTATTTCGACAATTACTTCAAGCGCGTTCTTCCGGAACCGAGCGGGCGAGCCGACTCCGAGCCGACCGAGGCCGACCGAAGCCGCGGCTTCGTCGCGTTCCAGCGCGATTCATGCAGGACGTCTCGTACAACGACACGCCGAAGAAGCAGGAGATCGTCGATCGTGTTCACGGGCGAGGCATTCGCCGGCGAATACGAGCCGGTGACGGTGGCGCTGCGTGCCGCTGCGCGACCTGGGCAAGGTTCACGTGAGCGTCAGCGATCTTGACTCGGACCAGGCGTCGACGATCCCCGCTTCGGCGATCGACGTGGGATACGTCTCGTATCGGCATCAGCCGCGTCACGGCGGAAGGAACCGTCTACACGATCGCCCCGCGGCTGATCATGCCGGGCGGAGACGTCGCGATGCCGCAGGGGCTCACCCGGCGGTTCTGGATGACGGTCCGGACGCCGGCGGACGCCGGCCCGGGGCTCTACAAGGGGACGATCTCGATCCGTACCGACAACGGAGGGACGACGCGGATCCCGCTCGAGTTCCGCGTGCGCTCGGGCACGCTCGATCCGGTGGATATCCCTGCCGGGCCGTTCGGCTACACGATCGGGAATTCCCTGGTTCGGCGACGATCCCAAGGCCGCGGCGTTCAATCAGCAGATGGTGAAAAAGAGCTTGCAGAAGATGCGCGATTATGGCTTCACGGCTTGCAGCGGGCTGCCGTCGATCGCGTACCGGGGGTTCAACCAGGGCAAGCCGGTGCTCGATTTCGCTTCGGCCGACGCCTCGATGAAGCTGCTCAAGGAGCTTGGGCTTCCTGGGCGGTGAGCAGCTACGGCGGCGGCGTCTCGGGCTTCGACGCCTACCATCAGGACACGGCCGCGATGGGCTCGGCGGGTTTCACGGACTACTCGGCGTTCGTCAAGGCGATTTACTCGCAGGTCGCAGAGCGCACGCGGTCGAGCAGCGACTGGATTCCGGTCTACTACAACCTGGCCGACGAGCCGATCGGCGACGACCTGGTGCGGCCGGCCGAGAATGCCGAGAGCCTACCGGCGGGCGTTTCCGAAGGGGCCGCCGTACTTCACCGGGGCCAGCAGCTTCACCGGCAGCGATCGCGAAGATCCCCATTTCCGGCTGGCGAAGGCACTGAACTGTGGTTTCCTGGAACGACCACGATGAAGCCGTCCGTGAACTTGCTGCACAGCGCTGGCGGCGGACTGGGCCTTTTACAACGGCGGGAACCGCTGGACTTACGGCACCTACATGTACAAAGCGGCGAAGCAGTTCGGGATGAAGTTCCGGCTCTCGTGGCACTGGAACGTGGTTGCGGGCGACCCGTATTACGCGCTCGACTGCCGGGAAGACGACTACGCCTGGTGCAACACGTCGCCCGGCGGAGAGCTCATTCCTTCGGTCGAGTTCGAGCGGCTGCGCGAAGGGCTGGACGATTACCGGCGGCTGATCACGCTGGCCAGGCTGGCGGACGCGAAATCCCGAGGCCCCTGCGGCCCGAGCCGCGCAAGAGTTGATCGCGAAGCGGATGGCTGCGTTCAAGCTGGGCCAGCGCGACCACGATGCACTTTTTCCACCCGAAGACTGGGGTCGAGCTTTCGACGGCAGGTCGGATGACCTGATCGAGGCCCTGCGGAAGTAGACGATGGGAGTCACCATGCGACACGTGATCATGCTTCACCGTGGCCGCGATCGTCGTGGTCTGGCTCCCGGTATCGGCACAGGCACAGGAGCAGCGCCAGACTGGGCGGCCGGGTCAACCAGTTGAAAGTGCTTTCCGACAAGATCGATGACGTGACGACGGTTGAGAATATCGTCAAGTCGTTTGCCAAGCCGGGCATGAGCGATCAGGAGCGGGCCAAGGGGTTGTGGAGGCGATCATCCGGTATCGCCATCAGACAGCGCCACCGAACGAGCATCTCGCCGGCGACTGGGAGGCGCACGACCCGGTGAAGATCTTCAATGTCTACGGCTACTGCATGTGCTGCTGCTGTTCGGCCCTGGTCGAGGCCTGAATCGCGAGGACGGGCGGGAGGCTCAAGGGCGAATCTTGAACGGCCACAGCGTTCCCGAGGTTCGCTACAAGAACGGCTGGCACATGTTCGACGGCTCGCTGATCAACTTCTTTCCTCGACCCAAGGACGGCGTCATCGCCTCGGTCGACGAGATCGCCGCGGCGGTGGCCGAGTGGTATGCCAAGAACCCCGGCTTCCAGAAGAACGGCGACAAGATCTTTCAATTGATGCGCAAAGACGGCTGGGAGGGCTGGAAGGCGGCGGGCCCGCCGCTGCTTGCAAACTGCCCGTTTTATCGAGTGGGCTATCTGCCGGCCCGGACGCACGGCTGGGATGCGACGATGGCCGAATATGACCGCAAGAGCGAGGTTTACGAGTACGGCTACCAGGTCGGCCATCGCGCGTTGTTTTCGCTACGGCCGGGCGAGTCGTTCGTGCGCGAGGCGGGCAACCGGGGGCTGCACGTGAACATGGACGTCGACCCGAACTGGGACGGACTGAAGGCCAGGGCGCCCGAAAACGACCTGGTTTATGTCAAGGAGTATCTGCCGGGATACCGCGGCGGCCTGGCCGCCAACGGCATCCACCGTTATGCCCCGAACCTGGCGAAGGGCGACCTGGAGCGAGGCGCCGAGGTGTTCGACAACTTGACGTCGCGGTCAGGTCGCCGGCGACTGCGCGTCAAGACGGCCGGGCGGCCGGGCGTCGTGGTCATCCCGATGATCTCTCCTTACGTTTATCTGGGCGGAAGACTCAAGGTCGTGGCCAGCGGACGCATCGGGCGGCGACCGGCTGACGGTCTCGATCTCGACGAACAACGGGCGATCGTTCGTGCCGATTTATTCCGGCCGCCTTCGAGACGGCGCACCGAGCGACGATCGACCTCAAGGACAAGATCTTCAGGCGTTATGCCTACTGGCTGCGGATCGAGCTCGACAGGCAGGCGCGGCCCTCGAATCGCTTGCAAGTCGAAAACGATTTTCAGCACGCCCCGCGCACGCTGCCGTGGCTGGACAAGGGGAAGAACACGATCACGGTCGCGGCCGACGGCGACCCGGCGATCGCGACGCGGACGATTTCCTGCCGGATCACGCCCGACCCCGCGTTCAACAAGAACGAGACGACCGCAACGATGGGCGTCCGATTCGACAACGTCGACCTGCAAGTACGACGCCTGCTGGTGGAAGGGCGGCACGGGGATGATGACCGTGCCGGTCGAGGTGCCCGGCGACCTGGTTGCCCTGGGCTTCAGTGCCCAGTTCCGGCGCGGAGCGAGAAGGATCGCATTCGCGTCACGGCCAGCACCGATGACGGCCGGTCCTGGCGCGAAGTTGCCGTGCTGGCCGGGCCGACGCAGGGCCGAACCGAGCATCACCGCGTGCCGAAGTGGCCGCCGCAAGACGCGCAAGGTGCTGCTTCGATTCGAGATGACGGGCAACAACACCGCCGGCGTGCAGAGTTTCCGGGTCGACGCCGACTATCGCGACCCGATGGCCGCCCCGACGGTGCGCCCGTTCCGTGTCGTCCATCGGTGGAAGGAAGGCTCGGAGAACAAGTCTCATTCCGAGACGATCGAACGGGTGCCGGCTGAATATGTGATCGAGGCCGGGCCGAACGTCGAGATGATCTCGGTTCGTTACGAGATGGGCACGAACCGATAAGGGATCGCCGGAACGTCCTGCGCGTAAGTTTGAGCGAACCGATCTTGCAGGGCCTGGTCGCATTTCCCGGACACGAACGCCCGGCCTGACCAGCGAAAACCCGCGCCGACGCCGACTGCTCCGATGGCCGCCTATCGCTTGTTCCCTTTTGCCTGGGCTCGTTCCAGGTTTTCCTTGACCCTGAGCTTCACGACTTTGGCGATCAACCCGTAAGGCATGGGTGCGTCGAGCGGAAACCTCAGGTTGCCCTTTTCTCCTGCATAGACTGATGCCTCTTTGTTGAATTCAGCATCACCTTTGGTCGGAGGGAAAAACCCGATATGCTTCTTGAAAGCGGCGAAATGAACCAGGTTGCCCTCCAGCGTGAACGTTGGCATACCGTACTTGATGGTTTCCGCGGCATCGGGCGCCGCTCTTTTGATCGTCGTCCTGATCTGCTCGAGAATCTCCCGAACATCGGTCGGGAAGCCCCCGATGTACTCATCGATGTCTTTGGGTGGCATTCGCTTGATGGTCATGATGTCGCTACCTTAGATGAGAGTCTGCCGTTCGCCGGCGAGTCGCGCGGGCCTGCATGAGAAGGTAGTTGCGCTCTCGGCGAGGCTCCCTGTCTTGCTTGCCGCCGCCCGGTAGTGCCTCGACGGCGCCCGTGACGTCTCCAGCGAGTTCGAGCAAATGGGCTCGAACAGCGTCCAGCCGATGATGATCCGCGAGGCGCGTGTCGGCCTTGAGAGCGTCCAGTAGTTCCAAGCCCTTCGTTGTACCGTGCACCATCGCCGCCGCGATCGCGTGATTGAGCGCGACCATCGGGTTATCGGACATGCGCATGAGCAGTTGGTAGAGGGCGAGGATCTGCGGCCAATCCGTGTCGTCGGCTCGAGCGGCTTCGTCGTGAACGGCGGCGATGGCCGCTTGCACCTGGTAGGGGCCGACTGAGCCCTTCGGTAACGTGGCCGAGATGAGTGCAATGCCTTCCGCGATCTGCTGCCGATCCCAGAGCGCCCGGTCTTGCTGCGGGAGCGGGACCAGCTCGCCTTTGGCGCTGGTTCGCGCACCGCGGCGAGCATCGGTCAACAACATGAGCGCGAGCAATCCAGCGACCTCGGTGTCGTCCGGTTGCAGGTTGTGGACGATCCGCGTCAGGCGTATCGCCTCATTCGACAGATCGCCGCGAAGCAGGTCCGGTCCGACGCTGCTGGTGTAGCCCTCGTTGAAGATGAGGTACAGGACGTGGAGAACAGCGCGGAGGCGATCGCGCTCGCTCCTCGGGGGTCGGCAAGTGGAACGGGATGCCGGAGTTCTTGATGCTTTGCTTGGCCCGGCTGATCCGCTGGGCCATGGTTGCTTCGGGCACCAGAAACGCGCGGGCGATCTCCGCCGTGGTCAAGCCGCCCACCGCTCGCAATGTCAGCGCGATCGCCGAAGCCGGACTCAACGCAGGATGGCAGCACATCAATAGAAGGACCAATGTGTCGTCTTCCTGCGGCGAAGTCTCGACTGTCCGTCGATTCTTCTGTGTGGGCTACCTCCAGGGCCACCTCGCTCTCGCGATGGCGGCGACGCCGATTCGCTGCGAATATGATCGGCCATCCGCCGGAACGCGGCCTGCGTCAGCCATGCGCGGGGATTGTCCGGTAGGCCCTCGCGTCGGCCACTGCATCGCCGCGGCGAGCGACGCCTCCTGGACGGCGTCCTCGGCCGCGGCGAAGTCGCGAAACCTTCGGACAACGGTGCCGAGCACCTGCGGCGTCAACTCGCGCAACAGGTGCTCGATCGGAACATTGAAGGTTTTGGCCTGTCACTGCAGTGCTTCCGCTGGGCCGCTCATCACTTGCCGCACTTCGATGGGTTGGTTGCCTCGGGACTTTATTCCCGGGCCCCGCCGACAGCCCGCGCGGCGAGCTGATACGCCTGTTCGGGGCTTTCGACGTCAACGATCCAGAATCCGGCGAGGAATTCCTTGGCTTCCGGGAAGACTCCATCGGTGATAGGCGCCCCGTCACTTCCCGCGCGAACGTGAGGGATCTTCCGTCAATCCTTCAACACCTGGATCTCGACCTTGCGGAACTCGATCGGGTGGCTTTCGGCCTGGAGTGAGATCGTGCCCTCGCGGAGCATCTTGTCCCCGTTCTTGATCAACTTCCGCGCGTCGGCGTCTTTGTCGTCGAGCTGGGCCTTCTCGTATTCGATGACCGTCTCGCCGTCGACCATGTGCTTGATCAGGCCGTTGCCGTGGACCTCGACTTCCACCGTCACCCACTCGTCGCCGTGATAGGTCTTCGAATGCGAGTCGGTGCAGTGCTGGGTGATGAGCTTTTCCCTCATCACGATATTCGTGCCGGGCGTGCAGACGTTGCCGGTCGGGCGCTTGTCCTTGCCGTTGCCGCCCAGGAACTGGACCTCGATCGAGACCGGGAATTCCTGGTCTTTCCTCATGCTTTCGGGCGACTGGCCGTGGATCATGACGCCGCTGTTGCGGAAGGCCCAGCTCGGCCCGCCGGGGCACTGGTCGCCGACGAAGCGATATTCGATCCGCAGCCTGTAGCTGGAAAACGGTGTCTTGTAGAAGAGGTGCCCGAACTTGCCGTCGAACTTGGAATACTGGTCGTAGGAGACTTTCAGGACGCCGTCCTCCACCCGGAAGGTGTTGCCAAAATTCTCGCCGGGGTCGTAGCCCTTGATCTTGGGCTTCCAGCCGTCGAGGTCCTTGCCGTTGAAGAGCGGGATCCAGCCCTCCTTGCTGGGCGAGTCTTGTCCGCGGACGTCGAGCGCGGCGAGCGCGACGACGGCCAAGACGGCCGAGATGCGAGCACGCGAGCCTTCACAAGATACGCGAGGAGCGGTGTCTGCAGTGTGGTTGAGCGTGCATCATGGTGGATCTCTCCTGGAGTGAAATCACAGCCGGGGCGTCGCGGGCTTGATCGGGCGCCTCGTAGGCGTTTGCCCCTTTGACCTTGACCTTCCGTTTGTAGACGCGGTCGCCGCAGGTGGCATAGAGCGTTTGAAAATCGGGGCCGCCGAAGCAGAGGTTGGCGACCCGGCCGTTGGGCGTGGGGATGATGCAGTTCACACGTCCAGCCTGGTCGCAGACCTGGATGCCCATTCGCGTGGCGACGTAGAGGCGGCCGTCGCGATCGACGCGCATGCCGTCGGCGCCGGCATCGTCGGCGGTGTCGGGCGCGTGGAGGTGGAAATACCGCTGCTTGTGCACGAGCGAGCCATCGGGCTGGACCTGGTAGCTATACACCCAATGGCTGGCGAAGTCGGCGACGTACAGCAGCGATTGGTCGGGCGAGAGAGTGATGCCGTTGGCGAACTTCAGACCCTTGTCGACCACCCGCTTTTCGCCCTGCGGGCTGATGTACCAGACCGTGCTCGGCCGTTGCCGTTGCCTCCAGGGTTGGTCACGTAGATCCCGCCGTCGTGACGAACGACCAGGTCGTTGCCGCGGATGCCCTCGGCGATCACCGTCGCGGTTTCCCGGCCGCGTCGTACGCCAGGACCTGGCTGGCGCCCGTGGCAACGGCGTAGAGCCGGCCGTCCGGCCCGAACGCCTGGCCGTTGGCCCGTTTCGTGTCGGCGAGAAACAGGCTGACTTTGCCGTCCAGGCCGATCTTGTAGGCCTTGCCGTTGGGGATGTCGTTGAAGAAGACTCTCGCCTTGAGCGTTGGGCGCCGGGCCCTCGGTGAACCGATAGCCCTCGGCGACCAGCGTCCAGTCTTCGCCGGGGATCGAGGATCTCTTGCAGTTGCTGCGAGCCGCGCCCGGCCTTGACCGGTTGGGGCCAGTCTTTCCAGAGCCAGCGCATCGCGTCGGGGAAGACCTTGGTGGCGTGCTCGCCGCTGTGGCCGCCGGTGCCCCAGTCGTGGTTCACTTCGTAGCCGGCGAAGATCAGAGCTCGCTCCATCTCCTGGTTGGCCATCCACCAGTCGCCGCCGTAGATGTTCAGATCGGCGCTGCCGTCCTGCAAGAAGATACGCGGATCGGCTTCGGCTCAAACTTGCGGATCAGCGTCGGATAGACATTGCCGCCGCGCAGCCCGACGTAGGTTCCGATCGAGCTGAAGACGCGGCGAAACGCGTCGGGGCGTTCCCAGGCCGCCGTGAAGGCGCAGATCGCGCCGCTGCTGGCGCCGCGCGATGGCGCGGTCATTGCCGTCGCGCGACAGCCTGATCGGCCGGCCGTCCGAGGTCGTCGTCTTCTCGACCTCGGGGAGCAGCTCTTCCAGCAGGAACCGGGCGTAGTCACCGCCCAGGCCGTCGTATTCCAAGCTGCGATTGAAGCGGTCGAGCGCCTGGCCGGAGGGCGCCTTGACCCGGCCGGGCGTGACGAACACGCCGATCGTGACCGGCATCTCCTTCTTGTGGATCAGCTCGTCGAAGACCTCGGGAGCCTTGTACTGAATGCCGTCTTGATTGACGTACAGGCAGGCGGGCTTGGCCGGGTCGTACTGCTTTGGCACATAGACCCAGTAGTCGCGCACCGTGCCGGGAAAGATCTTGCTTTGCTCGAAGGTGTACTTGCTCACCTCGCCCTTGGGCACGCATACCGCCGGTTTCGCCGTCATCGCCGCGCGAGCACTGTCGCGTGGACGAGAGAGAAGAAGCTGGAAACGGATGGCGAACCCATCGGGTGACCGCTCGCCGCATCGGCATGATTCCTGGCCTCGGGGCGTGGGAGGGCTTGATCCGGACCAGCGCAGGAACTGATCTTAGCCGAGGCTCCAAGGCCATGGGACAGGCTGCACCGCCCTTGCCGAGAGCCTGCAAGGACGACGGCCGCTGGAGCGGGCACAGAGCTCGCGTCAGTACTGGTCCGCGCTGACGACCTCTCCGCCGGCGCGGGTGGACAGCGACTGGTACACCCCCGGGAGGCCCCGCCGAGAACAAGCCGGTCGACGGATTGTAGACGACATTGGTCGGGGCTCCATTGCCCGGATTGTACGGCCAGGTGTTGATCGAATCCTTGAGAAGCGGCACCGAGCCGTCGAGGAACCCGAAGTTGCAGCCGCCGGGATGGAAGCTCGACGCGGCGATCGAGAAGTTGTCCTCCTGGGCGTCGAAGCTGTAGAAAAAGTCGCCGTTGGGGTCGTCGCCGATCCGGCCGAACGGATTCATGGGATAGAGCGTGGTGAACAGCGTGTCGCCGAAGTTCCCGAGACCCAGGCTCCGTTGTAGTAATAGTCGATCGAGAAATAGATGTCGGGCACCTGGCTGAATTTGCCGTGGGCCTTTTCGCCGAAGGCGAACGTGTTGCGAGAGCCCGTCGGTGATCGAGGCCAGGGTGGCCGGCCGGATGCTGCCGGGATTGAGCGGGGCGATCGGGTTGGGCTCGACCGGCGGGTTCCAGCTCGGCCAGCCGAGGTAGAAGAACATCCGTTGGCCTGGTTCAGGACGGCCTGATGCTGGGCCGGAGACGTGATCGAGATCGGGACCTTGCAGAAGGTCCCCATGTTGCCCGCGTAGCTCGTGTAGGTCAGAACCTGGGTCGAGCCGTCCCAGCCCCAACCTGCGAACGGGACGTGCAGGCCGGCGATCGACCCGTCGCTCGGGCACCAGAGAACGCTCAGGCCCGTGGCGCCCACCGTGGCGTTGTCGGCCGTCCAGTTGATCAGGCTGTAGTTATAGGCGTTCGCCAGGCACTTGCTGCTCGAGGTACGGAAGCATCCGGACGAAAGGCTGCTGCCGACGAAATAGCCATTGGGAGAGAACGAGCAGTTCGGCCCGCAGTTCTCCCGGGCCATCCCGTAGGGATAGATGCCATTTGCATTTCATAATTGGCCAGTGCGAGCCCGAGCTGCTTCAAATTGTTGACGCACTGGGCCCGTGCGAGCGGCCTCCCGCGCCGACTGGACGGCCGGCAACAGCAAGGCGATCAAGACCGCGATGATCGCGATGACGACCAGCAGCTCGATCAGCGTGAAACCGCCGCGGAGGCCGCTGGTGCGAAATGATGACTTCACACGTCGAGGCGGTACGTCCACTCTTCCGATCGCGAGTGACCGCTGGTCCATGAAATGCTCTCCAGGATTCTGATGTTCAAGGATTTTCTCGAGGAACAGGACGCTCGACGCGAGCCCTGGCCCGGCGCGGGCGATGCTGACCGTTTCGTTGCTCGACGTCGACTTTCTCTTGATCAACACCTGCTTCGATGCCTCGGGAAGCTCGTTCACGTCTGACCCTCCGCTGCATCCGGCGACGAATGCGGCGATCAGAGAGAGATACGACAATTTGTGATTCACACCTAGCTTCCGCGCCTGGTCGTCTGGTGCGCATGGGAATTTCTCTCTGGCACTGGAATTCCGGCAGTGGCCTGGGCCGTGCTCGCGGCTCGCCCGGCAGCCAGCGACCGTGTCGGCGTTCAAGGCCGCCGGCGGACCGACCCTTGGTGCGCGGTCAGGCGATCACGGCGCGTCGGGCTCGAATCCTTCCGAGTGCGGCACGGCGCTCAGACCCCAGGGTCTGCGGAGGCGCGCTGGTCATCGGCCGGACCGCCGGCACGACGACTGGCACTCGACGTACGCTACGCTGCGACGCTGAACAGAACGGTTCAACAAGACCGCACTCGCGGTCGTTCACGACTCGGAGTGCCTGAAAAAAGGGGTTTACTCAGGAAACGCCCGTCCCGCGCAGAGCGTTAACCGCATCGATGCGGGTAGGTCTTCGGACTTCCGAGCTGGGGTGTCGGGCCTTCTCATCGGTCGGGCCGGGCACGGACCGGACCAACAATGGCAATAAGAGGGGTAACACCCGTTAACGCTCGGTCACCGCGGCGGGGCCGTTCCGGATTCGCACCGGATTCCCTGTTCGCCGGCCTCGGCAGGCTGCCGAGCCCGGCCACCAGCATCTTGTGACGTGGTGGGATCTTATCGGGTCCGATCAGACCGTGTCAAGGAGGGAGGCCTCACTGCGGTACGGCGTCGCGGTAAGGCTGCTTCCCCTCGTATAGCTTGACCAGGATTTCGCCGCGGGTCCGTTTCACCGGATCCGAGTCGAGGCCGTTGGCTTTCGTGCCGTCACGGAAATCCAGGCCGGCGCCAGTCGCACGGATCCAGGCGCGTTCGTTGCAAGCGTCAGCGGCACGTGGGTTCGATCCGGATGGGATCGGTACATGCCACCGTGCCGCACCCCTGCGAGCGAATGAATCCGTTCAGGGCCGCGAGCCGGTCTGGGCGACGGGAAGCTTGACTCAGCGGTCCGCGTCGGAAATGAATGGGTTCTGATTGAGCGGGCGACAGCCGGCGACGCGGCACTTGACGATCCGTGTGCCGCATTTCCAACGAGGAGCTGTTGATCGTGAGAGCGTGGTACGCGACAGAAGATGGGTTGGCGGTCTGGCTGGGGCTCGTCATCGTGGCGCCGGCATTGCTCGGTCACCGCGGGTGTTGACTTGCTTGGCTGGCTGGCCGGCGCCCAGGTGTGGATCGAGGCCAGCAAGGCTGTGCAGCCAGTTTCCAAAGCCTACGAAGGGCTCCCCGCCGTCGTCAGCTTGCTTGTGACCTACCTGTTCATGCTGGCGATCGCGAGCGTGGGGGCGTTCTTCCTGGAGGCCGAGCCTGCGGAGGTTTCTCATCAGCTTCACAGTCATTTACTGGATCAGCGTGCTTTGCCTGCTGGCAGGCCACTACGCTTACATCGCTGCGACGCCGGACAAACGTGCGGCGACGGGGATCACGTGGTCGCTCGGGCTGACGGGCGAAGCCGGCTATATCGTGGCCCTGGTGGCGGGGCTCGTTGTGGGCAATTTTTTGCCGGGGGCGGCTGCTCGGCTGGCGGAGGCAGCGCGCACCGAATGGTTCATCAAGACGGCGATCGTGCTCCTGGGCGCCTCGCTCGGGGTGAAGGCGGCGGGAGCCACCGGGCTGGTTTCGGCGATCATGTTCCGCGGGCTGGCGGCGATTATCGAGGCGTACCTGATTTACTGGGCCCTCGTGTATTTCATCGCCCGCAAGTATTTTCGGTTCAGCCGCGAATGGGCGGCACCCCTGGCGTCGGGGATCTCGATCTGTGGGGTATCGGCCGCCATCACCACCGGCGCCGCCATCCGTGCACGGCCGGTGGTGCCGATCATGGTGTCGTCGCTCGTGGTGATCTTCTCGGTGTTCGAGCTGATCCTCTTACCCTTCCTCGCACAGGCATTCCTCTGGACCGAGCCGCTGGTCGCCGCGGCGTGGATGGGCCTGGCCGTCAAGACCGACGGCGCGGCGGTCGCCAGCGGGGCAATCACCGACGCCCTGATCCGGTCGCGCGCGGCCGGCGCAGGGGTGCACTACGAACCTGGATGGCTGCTAACGACCACGACGACGGTCAAAGTCTTCATCGACGTCTTCATCGGCATCTGGGCCTTCGTGCTCGCGGTCGTCTGGGCTTATGGAATCGAACGAGAGCGCGGGCAGAAAGTGCCCGCTCGTGAGATCCTACGGCGGTTCCCCCGGTTCGTGCTGGGTTACTTCGCGCTGTTTCTCTTGTTTCTCATGGTGGCCCTACAGTGGCCGGAATTGCTGAAACGCCTGAAGGACGCCACCGCGGAAGCAGACCTGATCCGGAGCCTGTTTTTCGCGATCACGTTTTTCTCGATCGGCATGTCGTCGAATTTCAACCGCCTCTGGGCCGAGGGCATCGGCCGGCTGGCGCTCGTGTATGTGATCAGCCTGTTCGGATTCATCATCTGGATCGGCCTGGCGATCTCGTGGCTGTTCTTCCACGGCGTGCACCCGCCGATTCTGACCGGAGGTCCTTGACTTGTCACATGATTCCAAGCACGCGGATGCAGGAGCCGCCGACGGCGCCGAAACTGCGCTCGCGCGGGAGCTGAGCGCGATTGCCTATGAGCCGCTGTTGCCGATCGAGAAAAAGCTGATTGTGTGCTGTCTCGTGCTGGGGGTTCTCCTCCTGGGATTGCTCCTGTGGGCGAGCACAACCTTCTTCCCAATTACGGGCGGGGAACCCGTGCGCTGACCGAGATGCGCGAGCACGCTTGCGGTGCGCGGGATCGAAGCAACGCAGATCATGGGCTGGAATCGCGATCGTTTTCCATCGGGAGACTGGGATGATGACCGCTCTGTTCGTGTCGCTGTGCCTGCTTGGTCAAGCCGAATCGCCATCGGTCGGCCCGCAGACCGGAGCGCTCGTCATCGACGGCGGCGCTGAAACGTCGGAGACAATCAAACGATTCGTCGCACTCGCGGGCGGCCGTGATGCTCCGATCGTGCTGATTCCGACGGCCACCGAGAACGATCCGGTTGACGCCAAAGCACAAGAACGAGAGTTCAAGTCGCGATTCAGCATGAACAATCTGACGGTTTTGCACACGCGTGATCGGGCCGAAGCCGACACCGAGGCATTCGTCGTCCCCCTCGAAACGGCGCGCGGCGTCTGGTTTGGCGGCGGCCGGCAGTGGCGGCTGGTCGATTCGTACATGGGCACGCGCACCCAACGGGCGATCGAGGGAGTCCTCGCGCGCGGTGGCGTGGTGGGAGGCTCTTCGGCCGGAGCGACGATCCAGGGCTCATACCTGGTCCGAGGGGCTCGCGAGGGAAACCACATCATGATGGCCAAAGGATACGAGGCAGGCTTTGCCTATCTTCGGGGCGTGGCCATCGACCAGCACCTCCTGACCCGCAATCGTGCTGACGACCTGGTGGAGGTCATCGACCAGAAACCCGGGTTGCTCGGATTGGGGATCGACGAGCCGGCTGCCGTGGTCGTCACCGGCGATCGATTGGAGGTCATCGGCCGCGGCGTCGTCGGCATCTACGACGGCAAGGACCACGACGGCAAGCGCTATTACTTCCTCGCCCCCGGCCAGCACTTCGACTTGCGGACGCGGAAGCGCGTGGCCGGGCCCGTGAAGATCGATACAGCCCGGGAACCATCGATTGCAAAGCCAACCGGTCCTGCCGAGTCTGCCAAGCCCGCCGTCGACGCGTTCATCAAGTCTCACGCCGACTCGTCCTGGGAGATGGCCAGGAAAATCTGGGAGTGGGCCGAGGTCGGCTATCACGAAGAACGGTCGGCCGCCCTGCTGGCCGGCGCCCTGGAAGCGGGTGGCTTTCGGGTCGAGCGCGGTATCGCGGGCATCCCGACCTCGTTCATCGCCACGATCGGCTCGGGAAAGCCCGTGATCGGCATCCTTGGCGAGTACGACGCGCTGCCGGGTCTCTCTCAACAAGCGGTGCCCGACCGCGAGGCACGGCCAGGCACGACGGCGGGGCACGGTTGCGGTCACCACCTTTTCGGCGTCGCGTCGGCGTCGGCCTGCCTGGCGCTCGCCGAGCAGATCCGCGGCGGGTTACTCAAGGGAACGCTGCGGTTCTACGGCTGCCCCGCCGAAGAGGGGGGAAGTGCGAAGGCGTTCCTGGTCCGGGACCATCGGTTTGACGACTGCGACGCCGTTATCCACTGGCACCCTTCCAGTCAAAACACCGCCGGCGATGAAGCGAGCCAGGCGCGAATCGCCGTCAAGTTCCGGTTCCACGGAACGAGCTCTCACGCGGCCGCCGCGCCTGAGGACGGCCGGTCGGCGGTCGACGCCATCGAGCTCACCGCCCACGCCGCCGAGCTGCTGCGCGAGCACACGCCCGATTTCACGCGGATCCATCACGTGATCACCGCGGGGGGGAGCGCCCGAATGTCGTGCCCGACTTTGCCGAGGTCTTCTATTACGTGCGCCATCCGCGTTCCGCCGTGGTGCAACTGCTGTATCCGCGGCTGCGCAAATGCGCCGAAGCCGGGGCCCTGGCCACCGAAACCAGGCTGGAGACCCAGTACCTGGGTGGAATCCTCGAGATCGTGCCCAACCAGGCGCTCGGACGAATCGCCCAGGCGAACCTCGCGCGGCTCAATGACTTGAAATACGATGAGAAGGAAACGGAGTTTGCCTCGCGCATCCGAAAGACCCTGCCCGAGTCGGCTCCCGTGGCGAGCATTGCGCAGCTCACGAGCCGCACCGGCGAGCGAGGGACCGGCTCGACGGACGTGGGAGATGTCTCGTGGGTTGTGCCGACGGTGGGGTTCACCACGGCCTGCTGGGTTCCGGGCACGAGGGCGCACTCGTGGCAAGCCGTGGCGGCCGGCGGAACGACCATTGGCCGCAAGGGGATGATCCTTGCGACCCGCGTCCTGGCGGCCACGGGCTGCGACCTCTTCGACACTCCGGCGCTGCTGCGCGACGCCAGGGCCGAGCATCGTCGCCGCCTCGCCGGCCGCGAGTATCAATCCTTGCTCGGACCCGGCCAGAAGCCACCGCTGGATTATCGCGACGCACCGAGCCCAACCGGCCAGTAGCCGTGGCACCAGCGCAGGCTGTTTGACCTCGTGGCGCGTCCGCCGGCGCGCCTCATTCGCCGTTTCGCGTGGGAGCGCGGTCATGCTGAAAGCTGACGTGGAAATCTCGATGGGCGCCGGTCAGGAGCGCCAGGCGACGACAAGGACGGTTCTGGCTCTGCGAATTTCTCTCGCTTCTCCTGGCCTTCCCGGTGGCGGGGAACGCAGAAGAGCCATTGCATTCGGAGCGGCCGGACCAAGGCGCAGTCGCGACAGGAAAGCCGCCGGCATGGTCGAGCCTTGGTCTGGGGGGCGGCGGCGCGATGTACACGCCGGCGATCTCGCCGGCCGACCCGCGCCTGATTCTGCTGAGCTGCGATATGGGAGGAGCCTATCGCTCGACGGACGGCGGCACGAACTGGGAATTGATCCACTACCGGCAGCTCACGAGCTCGACCTTTGCGCGACCGGTATGGCATCCCACCGATCCCAACATCGCCTTCGCCGCTGGCGGGCGCAACGGGCCCATGAAATGGACACATGACAAGGGGCAGAACTGGAGCGCGGTTCCGGCGAGCCCCCGAGCGGTGAGCGCGATCGCGATCGATCCCGGTCATCCGCGATTGATCCTGGTCGGTTCCCGCGGCAGTATCTATCGCTCGACCGACGCCGGCACCCACTGGCAACAAGTCGGTGCGGTCCGCGGGCGTGCGCTGGCCTTTCACGTCGACCAGACGAGCCCGGTTGACCACCGCACCTGCTTCGCGGCCACCGATCTGTGCATCCTCCGCTCGGACGATGGCGGAACGAGCTGGCGCGAGCTGGCTGGCACATTCGGACCGGGACCAATCCTCGCGCTCGCGGGGGGCTCGAACGCGAAAACGAATGCGTGCGTCCTCTACTGTTCGGTCGAGAGACGCGCCGTTGGTGGTCAGGTCACGGGCGGGATCTACCGCTCGGTCGATCGGGGTGCGTCGTGGACACGAGCAGCCGTCGACGCGGCGATCGAGCAAGGACAGGAGCGAACGCCGCGCCTATTGCAGTACGAGTTTGTCGCGACGACCGATGTGGATCCGTCGCGCGTCTATGCCACGCGCGGGCAGGATGGCAAGGTGTTCCGAAGCGACGATGGTGGCGCGGCCTGGCACGAAACACTCTTCCCAGCGATGTCGTCCGCAAAATTCAACCTCGGCCCCAACTACCTCGTTGATGAGCCGGGGACCGGAGGCGACACCATTTCCGGGCTGGGCATCAATCCCGCCAACCCCGAGCACGTGATCGTCGTGGATTGGATGGAGTGTTTGATCACGAAGAACGGCGGGAAGACGTGGGCCTCCGCCCACACCAGAAGCGCCGAGGAGGCGGGACGGCGCGGCAAGGGCATGCGCTGGATCAACCCCGGACTGGTCGTCACGACGGTGTGGAATTACTATCTGGACCCGTTCCAGCCGAATCGGCACTACATCGCGTATACCGACATTGGTTACGCTCGCTCGACGGATGCCGGCAACACCTGGTTCTGGCAAACTGGCAAGCCACTCCGCAACACGACTTACGAGCTTGCGCTCGACCCGGACACGCCGGGCACGATCTGGGCGGCCTTCGCCGATCTCCACGACATTCCCCAGAACAATGTCATCTCCGGACGACACTATTTCGCAAACGCCTCCGGCGGCATTGGCGTGAGCACCGACTTTGGAGCGACCTGGACGGACAGCTCGGCCGGCCTTCCCGGCAAGCCGATGACGTCGGTGATCGTCGATCCGAAGAGTCCGAAAACGCGCCGAACGCTGTACGCGTCGGCCTTCGAGGCGGGAGTTTACGTGTCCGAGGATGGCGGCAAGAGCTGGACCAACCGGTCGGACGGGCTCGGCGCGCCGGGGACAAATCTGCGGGCATGCCGGCTGATTCTGCACAGCGACGGAACACTCTTTTGCCTGGTCACTGCGCTGCGGCGAGACGGCCGGTTCCAGACGCAGGGCCAGGCCTCTATCGGTCGAGCGATCGTGCCAAGAGCTGGACCTGGGTCAACCGGTCACGCCCGCTGCTCTGGCCCAAGGACTACGACATCGATCCTCGAGACAGCCGGGTGATCTATCTGGGAGCGGCCGATGCCGGCAACAGCGACGGCGGCCTGTACAAGACGACCGACGGGGGCGACACATGGGCGCGAATCGCGCGACAGGGTCGAGATTGCTTCGGCGCCACCGTAAATCCGCGCAAACCGGATTGGGTCTATATGTGCATCGGGGAGGGCGCTCCGGCGGCAGGGCTGTGGCTGAGCAAAGACGCGGGCGAGACCTGGAAGTCGCTGGACGAGATGCCGTTCCACAATGCGCTGCGCGTCAGCTTCGACCCGTCGGACGATTCCGTGATTTATGTCTCAACCTTTGGCGCCGGGATCTGGCGCGGGCCCGCCGAGTAGGATCGGTCACCATCCCGAGGATCCTATGCCTCCGGGTGGACCCATGGATGCCGATAGGAACGACGCAACAAACGGTTCGCGTCGTCGTCGCTCTCGACCCGGCCCGCGGCCGCGTCCCAGGTCAGCGTTCGTCCCAATTGGAGCGACAGGTTCGCGAGAATGCAGCTCGCGGTCGAGATATGTCCTTCCTCGATGTCGGCTACGGGACGGCCGCGGGTGGCAACCGCGGCCAGGAAGTCTTTCATGTGCCGTCGGATTGCCGGAGCCACGTGCCGCTCGAGTTCCTTCTCGGTCTTGTCCTCCGGGTATTCCTCGAGTTCATACGCGACGTCGCGGTGAATTGGCTTGCCATCACCATGCGGAGTGAAGTCGTAGCTGAAGACTCCCGCCTTCAACGTACCCTTATCGCCAAAGAGCGTCGCGCCCCAGCGATAGTTCGGATCGACCGGGCCGCCCCAGGAGCGGTGCTGCCAGACGACCACGACGTCGCCGAAGTCAAACGTGGCCGTCTGGGTGTCAGGGATGTTTGCCTTGCTGTCCTTCTCGACCAGGATGCCGCCGGTCGAGGCGATGCGCCGGGGCCATCCCAGGCCCAGCATCCAGCGCACCATGTCAAGCATGTGAATGCATGTATCGCCCAGGATGCCGTTGCCGTATTCTGTGAACGCGCGCCAGCCCCGGGGGTGCACCAGCGAATTGTAAGGCCGCAGTGGAGCCGGGCCGGTCCACATCTCCCAGTCAAGGAATTCCGGAGGCTCGGTGTCAGGAGGAGCAGTCCGGGCACGAATGGGGTAATAGCAATACACCTCGACGAGACCGACCTTGCCTAGCTTGCCCTCTCGTATGATCTGGTCGCGGGCCTCGATCAGGTGGGGCGTACTGCGGCGCTGGGTGTTGACCTGGACGACGCGCCCGTGCTTGCGGGCCGGCGGCCACCATCGCCTGACCCTCCGCCACGTCGACGCTGATGGGCTTCTCCACATAGACATCGGCGCCCGCCTCGATGGCGGCGATCGTGGGCAGGGCGTGCCAGTGGTCTGGGGTCGCGACGAGGACGATGTCGACGTCCTTCTCTTTCAGCAGCTCGCGAAAGTCGCCGTGGGTACGCGGAGCCTTGCTGCGAGGCCTGGCGGGCTGCGACCATCCCGGCGGCCTCGGCGAGCATCTTCCGGTCGACGTCGCAGAGGAATACGACCTCCACCGGCGAGACCTGTATGAGCCGGAACAGGTTGCACTTGCCGTACCAGCCGCAACCGATCAATCCGACTCGCTTCGCGTCCGCGCCGGCGAATTCGCCGGCCGCGGCGCCGGCATGGGCCAGGGCCAGCCCGGCGGAGCCGGCACGGAGCAACTCGCGACGATTCATGGCGTGCCTCCGAGAGACGAACAAGAACGGGGAATTCCTGCGCTTGAATCTAGCCGAGCGAAACCGGCCCGGCGACCGGGCTCATTCGAACGACCAGAACTTGATCGCGTACGGATCGAGGACGGCTTTTAGCTCGTGGTCGCCTTTGCTTATCCGCCGGCTCGGCTCGGGACGCAGCCGCGCATTTTCATCGCTGCCGGCGGCGAGCGAATCCAGGGTCGTCGGCCGCAGCAGCATGTCTTTTGGCAAACCGCGCCAGGAAAGGGCGACATTCGCCGGCCTGTCGGAAAAGTTCCATAGCAGGAGATTGTCGATCTGATACCGCTCGTCGTGGGTCGCGAAGGCGTGGACCGCTTTGTCGGAGGATACTACGGCCATCCGATTGCCGGTCAGCCGGGAGAGCAGCTTGAAGGCAAAGTATGCCGGCCGCACTGTGTTTTGATAGTCGAACAGGCCGTCGAACTGCGGCATGCGGTTCCACCATCTCGTCATGAACGCCGTGCCTTCGGGCGACATGAACGGCGCGAACATCGTCGTACCGCACATGATAGTCGCGAATGTGATAATAACACGACCAGTCCAGCCCCGCGTCTTTCATTTGCCAGACCGTCTCCAGGATATGGCACGGTTGAAAGCGCGGATCGAGGGGCGGATCCTGCAAGTCCATGTTCCATTCATCGAGGATCGTTTCGGGCTTCAGTCGCGGGGTGCTTTTTGAGCAAATCCTTGGCGTACTCGATCGTGCCGCGAATGCGACTGGGGCTGCTGCTGTAGATGTGCCAGGAGATGAAGTGCAGAGGGAGGTTCTCGCGATCGCAGGCATCCAGCAGGGCCGGCAGGATCGTCGAGTGGGCATTCGCCAAGGCCGGCCCGCCGACCTTGGCCTCGGGATCGGCACGGAGGATGGCGGCGGCCGTTCGGCGGTAATAGCGGACGTAGCTTTCGGGCTGGAAGCGGTAGGGACATCCGCCGGATTCGCCGATGTCGGGCTCGTTGGCCACTTCCCAGTAGGAAATGCCGGCATTCCGCTCGCGACAATGCCGAACCAGGCTCCAGACCAGCCGCTCCCACTCGGCGTCGTCAATCGGTGTGACCTTGTCATGATCGATGGCCGGGAAGAGCACGGGTGGCTTGAAGCATATGCACATGAGGGGCTTTGCGCCAGTCTTGAGGATAGCGTCGACGGCGCGGTCCAGGGTCGCGAAATGGTCGCGGCCGCGCTCCGGCAGCAACTGGAAATACTCCTGGATGAACAGCCGGATCAACCTGGGGTGCAGAGCCCGGACTTCCGCAATTCGGTCGTCCCACATCGGCTCTGCCGACAAGCCACCCTGGCCGAGCGCCATCCGGTCGATCTCCAGTGGGCCAAGGCGCTCGCCGAAGGATACCGACACCGAGACCTCGCGCGGCTGGCGCATGCGCAAGACTGGCGCCGGCACACGTCAAGATCAGAAACGCGGCTGCGTGTTTCATTCATCATCTCCGATCGGAATTGGTCTTCGGCAATGGAATCAACTGCCAACCTTCGGTCCCGTCACCAATGTCGCGCTCCACGAACTCCCAGATTACGATCTGCTTGTTCACGAGAAATCGAGGGCGCCGAGCGAGGTCCTGGCGCACCAGCGTGGAAGCACCGCCGTCGTTGACGATCGTTGTCAGCGGCTGCTTGAGCGCCCGCGCGAGGTGGGAGACGAATCCGGCGGCGCGAGGCGTCGTCCTGCTCGTAGATCCGCAGAAAGCTGTCGCCAAGGACGAGGATTCGTGCGTCGAGATCATCCTGGTACAGCCGGCCCGTGTCACGCCTCATGACCTGCTCGCAGACCAGATGCGCGGGCTCGAACGCGCGCTCGAGCCGCGGCACCTGCAGCATTTGCAGGAGGTCTCCCACTCGATCAACCTGGATTGGCCGCGAGTCGTAAATGACGTCACCCGGATCAAGCGACCCGACCTCGGAGATACGACGCGCCACGGCATCCACCGCAATTTGCATCCCGGCGGGTGTCCAGTGGCTATCGTGCTCGAGGTAGAACCGCCCTGGGTACGAACCGCCGCCGGCTGCCTTTGCCAGCCGGAACGCCTCGAACAGGTCGACCAGCTCGACGCCCGCTGCCCGCAGTCGATCCAACATGCGGCGAGTTGGGCTGGATACGACGACGTCTTTCCCGGCGGCGCGCCAGGAGAGCATTTCCGGATAAACGCTTTCCTTGTTCGGCACCGGGACGACCAGGAGTTGAATCCCTCGGGCCGCGAGTTGATCATGAAATGATTTGATGGCAGGAAATGGATCGACCGGCTTGCCGCCGGCCGATCGGGTGCCCGGTCGTTCCGTCATGTAGCGAACACTCGGCCGGTAGAACAGCCAGCCCTCGCGGCCCACAATGGCCTTCTCGCCGGCGCTCGAGAGCAGCGAGAACTCGGCCTCCTGGACCCACGGCCGGAGGCGGCTCGTCACCAGGCTCGCATCCTCGAGGTTGTGCTCAAACGCATGCAGATTCTGGGCGGACGGAACCTGGTCGAATACCTCGAGGGCCGCCGGCCGCTGCCCGTCGCGAAGCTCCGCCGCCGTCTGGACGAGACCCGCGCTGCCGATCAACGCGGCGAAGCTGATCGTGACAACGATCTGTGCGGCGCGAGCTCCGGTCACGACGTGGTCCTCGACTAAAACTGGAAGTATAAGAACGGATTGAACGTCTGCGAAAGCATCGCCAGGAGCGACAGACACAAAAAAGCGGATGGACGATCAGGGCCTTGGGCCAGGTGATCGTGGCCGACCACTCGTGCGCCTGGATCGGCCAGGCGATCACGACCAAGCACATCGCCATCACGAGCAGCGCCTCTCGCGTGTAGAGCTGGGCCGGCAACAGCACGGCCGCGGGGTCGGCCGTGCCACCGCCTGAGCCGAACATGGCGCCCAGGTAGCTCGCCGCGTCGTGGAAGCTCGCCGAGCGGAACAGCACCCACGAGAAGAGCACGAGGCAAAACGTGAGCGCCGACGCGGATCGCTCGCGGCCAGCGCTGGTACAGCGCTCTGCTTGCCGCGATAACGCTCGTAGGCCAGCAGCATGCCGTGATAGGCCCCCCAGGCGACGAACGTCCAGCTCGCTCCATGCCACAGCCCGCCCAGCAGCATGACGACGATCAGATTCACATAAGTTCGATACGGCCCCTTCCGGTTCCCGCCCAGGGGAATATAAAGATAATCGCGCAGGAATGTGCTCAGCGAAATGTGCCATCGCCGCCAGAAGTCGGTGATGCTTTCGGCGTGGTACGGGGCGTCGAAGTTTTTCATGAACTCGAAGCCGATCATTCGTCCCAGGCCGACCGCCATGTCGGAATAGCCCGCGAAATCGAAGTAGATCTGAAATGCATAGGCAGTCGCGCCGAACCAGGCATCCGGCGCTAGCAGCCCCTGGGCGTTGAAGGCGGCGTCGGCGACCTGGCCCAACGGGTTGGCCAGCAGGATCTTCTTGGCAAAACCCGAGGACAAAGAGCGCGACGCCCGAGGAGAATTTCTCCCAGGTGTGGCTGCGGCTGACGAGCTGAGTCGGCGACCGTGTTATAGCGGATGATCGGCCCGGCGACCAATTGCGGAAAGAGCGCGATATAGCAGGCAAGTCCACGAAGGAACGCACCGGGCGGGGCCTTGCCGCGATAGACATCGACACTGTAGCTGAGCGCATGAAACGTGTAGAACGAGATGCCCATCGGCAGGGCGATCTCGAGCACGCGCATCGTGTTCGGCCCCGAGCCAGCCAAGCACATGATTCAGGTTGGTCTCGAGGAACATGAAGTACTTGAAAAACCCAAGCGTCGCGAGGCTGATCACGATCGCGGTCGTGACGCCCAAGATACCGCATTCGCGGACTGGCCCCCGCGCAGGCCGATCAACCGGCCGCACACGAAGTTCACCACCGTGACGCCCAGCATCAGCAGCATGAACCAGGGATTCCACCAACCGTAGAAGACATAGCTGGCCGCGAGCAGGAACGCGTTGAGCGCGAGCGACACTGCCCCCATCAGCGCACCGGTGGCTCGATCCCGAGCGCGAGGAGCGCGTAGTAGACAAGGAGCACCAGCGGCAGGAAGTAGAAGACGAAGAGATAGGTGGTGAAGACCATGGAATTCGGCCGCGAGTGGAGCCCGGGCTTCCCAGCACACGGTGCGGGTCAGTCGCCGACCATGTTGGTCCACACCGCCCAGTAGATCGGATCGGAGTACTGTTCGAAGTACTTGTTCACGATCCCGCCCATGAAATGGTCGTCGATCGGTACTTCCAGCGCCATCCGATGGACCTGCCCGGCGCGGAATGCCCTGAGATCTCCCCCGACGCTTGACGCGCCCGTCGGCCGACTCGGACCGAGGTTTGAATGGATTGTAGTGGCCGACGAAGATCGTCTTGCTGTCGACCTTGCCGCGGTGGACCTCGATCACCTGGTACTTGAGCACGGTGGCGTAGTCATAGAGGTCGCGCTTGAAAATCGCCCCCTCGGGAACTTCGAGAAGCTTGGCGACGACTTCGATGCTGCCCAGCTCCCCAACCTTGGTCAGGTCGTTGCTCGTCGTCGTCCTGGCAGCCTGGCCGCGCTCTGTTGCCCACTGCCATCGCCGACCCTGGCGCACGAAACGCAGGTCGCCGCCAGCACGACGAAGATGAGCGTTGACGATGCGTAGGGGGCTAATTTCATGAATCGATCTGCCTGAATTGTGAACAAAATGACTACCTGCGGTTTCATGGCTCGGGGACCGGGATTTCGGCGTAGGTCCAGTGCGGCTCCCAGCCCCAGGAAAGGTCGAGAATTGGCCCGAGCCGCGCCGCGGGATATTGCGCGCGCAATTTGGCACTGTCGCCTCCGACCATCGGGGCATCGGCCATCCGGATGATGGCCATGCTGGTGCGCGAGTTATCCACCCGGCCAAGGTCGACCTCGCTGCGCGTAAAGAGCGAGATACTTGCCGTCCGGCGAAGGGCAGCCGCCGTAGATGTGGCGACCTTCCTCGGCGTAGAGCATGGCCGCGTCCTGGCCGTCGACTCCGGCCATCCAGAGCTCGGCCTAGCCGCCGGCCTCGGGAACGATTCCCCGCGAGTAAACGATCTGCCGTGAGTCGGGCATCCAGTCCGGCGTGCAGTTATATCGATCGGTCTCGCTGACGGCATTGATCACGGATGCCGCCCGTCGTCCAGCCGACCGATATTCCAGTACGGTCCCAGGCCGTTGGCCGTGCCCACAAACGATCGGCCGTCCGGCGACCAGACGAGCTGCTGGACGATGCCCTTGCGCGGGACGCTCTTCTGCAGTCGCCGGCTCTCGACGTCGATGAGCTGGATGCCGCGTCTTGTCGAGACACGCGAGTCGCGTGCCGTCGGGTCCCCACGAGGCCCATGCGAAGCCGCGTCCAAAAGAGACAGCGCGGCTGCCGCCTCGGCATCGCTACCACAAGCTCGTAAGTGCCGTACGTGTTGTTGTCGACCGCCTCGCTGCGAGGGATCCGATAGTACAACATTCGCTTTCCGTCCGGCGAGAATCGCACTCCCGCCCTGTGGTCCTGGTCGGATTGGGCGAGATCGCTCGCCGCCCAGACCCGTCCGGACGCATCAGGAAGACGTCCCAGACACCGTTACTCGCCGGCGCACTGAAGGCGATCCAGCCCTTGGTGTGCAGCTCACTGGCAAGCGCCGCCTTATCGTCGGCCAGGTTGTTTGCATTCGTCTCGATCAAGGCTGTGGCATCCGAACTGTCGCCGCGGCGATTCACTGCGCTGGGCGCGTGGAACGCGGGAATCTCCGCGAACGTCCAGCAAGGTTCCCAGCCTGCCGGAAGTTCGAGAATGGGGCCGCGATTCGCGTGAGGGAATCGCTTGCGGAGCTCCTTGCTTTCGCCACCGATCACGGGCGCATCGGCCAGTCGTATGAGTCCCATGGGGGCGCCGCCGTGGGCCGGATCGCCGTCCTCCTGCATGTTGCCGGTGAAGAGCACGAACTTGCCGTCGGGGGAAATACAGCCGCCGTAGACGTGTCGGCCGTCTTCACCATAGACGAGCTCGCGTGATTTCCCGTCCAGGTCGGCCATCCAGAGCTGCGTCCAGCCGTTGCCCTGATTTTCCCGCTGGCCTGGCGGCCGGTTCGAGAAGATGAGACGGCGGCTGTCGGGAAACCAGTCGGGCGTGCAGCAATCGACGCGACTGACGGCATGCGCCTCGCCCGTGGCGACGTCAATCCGTCCGATACTCCAGCTCGTGCCGAATGCGTTGGCGACCCCGGCGAGCCACTTCCCGTCGGGCGACCAGGTCATTTGCTGGAAGAAGCCCTTGCGGGGGAGGGTGCGGAGAACGCGCCGGCTCGCGACGTCGATGAACGTGATCCCCTGGATCGAGAGGCATGCCACCTGCTGGCCGTCGGGGCCGAAGCTCGCCCAGGGATACTCGCCGTTCTCGCCGATGGGTTGCGGGTGCGAGCCATCCGCATCGGCGAGCACGAGCGTGCCCTGCGTTCCGTACTGGTTGCCACTGGGCGTCTCACCGCGCGGCAGGCGCCGGTAGAGCAGCCGTCGGCCGTCGCGTGAAAACTGCGGCGCCGCCTCGCTATATTCGGGACTCGACGAGATATTCCGTACGGCCGTGCCGTCCGGACGGCACGCGAACAGGTCCCAATCGCCCTGTTGTGATCGGCGCAGAAGACGATCCATCCGCGGTTCTCGACCTCCGCCGCCAGACGCGAGACCGCTTCGTCACGAGTGCGCGGCAAGCTCGAATTCTGGTCCTGGCCGCCGCCTGAGGTCACGACGGCTCCCACGACCATCACCGCGACCGTGGCGACCGGCCCGAGCATCGTATCAGCCTCCGCTGTGACAGCACGAGCCAGCGAGGCCAGAGTGGTCACGCCCCGGTCTGCTGCCTCTTGTCTCGTCCTATTGCATGGCCTACGATCAAGGCCTCGCTACCAACCTCCGCATGTATCCTCTTTGAAGGCGCTCGCCATGTCTACACCTTTCAACCGGCGGGAATTCACGAAGGCGGCCCTCGCGGGCGCGGCGGCCGTGGCGGCGCCCACGGCCGCGCGTGCGGGCCGCGTCATCGGCGCCAACGACCGGGTGCGCATGGCTGCATCGGAGTCGGTTATCGCGGCGTGCAGGACCTGCACGCGTTCCTCGCTCACAAGGACGCCGAGATCGTCGCGCTCTGCGACGTTTACGAGCCGTACCTGAACGGGCAGTTCGACAAGATCCACCCGCATTTCAAGGAGCTGACCTACCGCGTGCCGTCGAGGCTGCCGGATTTCGGCGGGCCGGTCGAGCGGCACAAGGATTTCCGCCGCATCCTGGATAAGAAAGACGTCGACGCGGTGATCATCGCCACGCCCGACCACTGGCATGCCATTCAAACGATCATGGCGTGCGACGCGGGCAAGGACGTCTACATCGAGAAGCCGCTCTCGCTCACGGTGCGCGAGGGCCGGCGCATGGTCGAGGCGGCGCGGCGGAACAACCGCGTGGTGCAGGTGGGCACCCAACGGCGGTCGTCCAAGCTCTACGCGCAGCTCGCCGAGCTGGTGCAATCGGGTGCGATCGGCAAGGTGACCGTGGCCCGCGCCGGGCTGACCAACAACATGTCGTCCCGGCGGCATCGGCAAGGTGCCCGACTCGGCCCCGCCCGGAAGGGCTCGACTGGGACATGTGGCTTGGGCCCCGCCCCGAGCGGCCGTTCAACCTGAACCTGCTGCCGTACAAGTTCCGCTGGTGGAACCTCTATTCCTCGCAGATGGCCAACTGGGGTGCGCATTTCCTGGACGCGATGCGCTGGTGCACGCGCGAAACGGCCCCGGCGTCGATCTCGGCGCACGGCGGAGTCTACGCCGTGAACGATTGCCGCACGATCCCCGACACGGCCGAGGTGATCTTCGAGCACGCCTCGGGAATGCTGACGATCTTCAGCACGTTCGAGGCCAGCGGCCAGCCGCTGTTGCGGACCGGCGAGATCGAGCTGCGGGGAACCTTGGGCACCGTCTACGCCAGCATGAACCGGATCGAGATCATCCCCGAGCGCGGCGGCGCCTTCCAGGACCCGAAGCCGCGCATCAAGCCCGTGGTCTTGAGCAACAAGGACGGCTACGGCGAGCTGGACAACGGCCCACGCCCGCAATTTCCTCGATTGCGTCAAGTCGCGCCAGCGCCCCAACTGCGACGTCGAGGAGGGCCACCGCTCGACGAGCTATGCCCTGCTGGCCAATATCGCCCTGGCCACCAAGGCTCGGCTCGATTGGGACGCCCATGCCGAGCGCTTCACCAACAACGACGCCGCCAACGAGCTGCTCGACTACGAATATCGCCAGCCGTGGTCGCACGTCTGAGCGGGGTTAGAGCTGCGTTTGGTCCTACAACTCAGTACGTCCGCCCGAGGTAGCCGACGATGGCCCGCTTGACCTCGAGCGGATCGATCGCGCCGGTCTTGCGGTAAATGATCTTGCCCCCGGGCGCGACAGGAGCGTGTAGGGGACCGGGCCGGGCCATTCCTGATCGAGGGCCTCGGCGAACTTGTCGCGGTCGTCGACATTCAGGATGAAGTTCGTCGCCGCGACGTGGTTCTCCTTCAGCACCCGCATGCGCGTCTTCCTGTTTGGCGATGTCGTCGAGGCTGATGGTCACGAGCTGGAAGTTCCGTCCGCGATACATCCGGTTCATCGTCACGAGCTCGGGCAGCTCGGCGACGCACGGACCGCACCAGGTTGCCCAGAGATTGACGAGCAGGAGCTTCTTGGTGTCGTTCTTGGCGAGCGCGGCCACGCGCGGCCAGGTCGATGGGCTCGAGGGAAACCGGCTCGGCGTTCCAGCGCTCGAGCGATTTCCGGGCGTCGGCCTGCTTGTCAGCCCACTTGGTCGAGCAGCCGGGTACGCGCGTCGTCGCGACTGGCACCGGCTTGCCGGCGAGCAATGCATCGACGGCATTCTTCGCGTCGTGCGACTTGACGGTCTTGACCTCGGCGTCGTCGAATCGGCCGGCGTAGCGAAGCTTGCGCTCCGCGTCGAAGATGAAGACATGAGGCGTGGCCAGCACGCCGTAGGCCCGGGCCGCCGCCTGCGTTTCGCCGTCGTAGAGATAAGGATAAGTATAATTGTGGTCCTTGGCCCGCATCTTCATCTCGTCGAACGAATCACCGAGGTCGGTGTAGCCTAGCTCGTCGAGCCGCACCGCCCTCGGGTCGTTGGGAGAGATGGCCACGACCGCGACCCCCTTGTCGCGATACTCCGCCTGCAGCCGGGCGATCCGCCCTTCGTACGCCTGCGCGGTCGGGCAGTGGTTGCAGGTGAAGATCACGAACAGGACCTTGGCTGCCGCAAAGTCGGCGAGGCTGTAGGTCTTGCCGTCGACTCCGGGCAACCGGAAATCGGGGGCCGCCGAACCGATCGGCAAGCGTTTTCAAATCCGGCGGGTCGGCAACCGCCGCGCCGGTCGTGACAACGAGAGCGAGGGCCGTGATGGTGACCATCCTCAGAGCTCGGTTCATCGGTGGGGTCTCCGGGAGTCGAAAGCTGCCAGTGCGCGAACTGGTAGTTTGCCAGCCGCGAGTCGCGATGCCAAGTGGCTGGTGATCACCGACGGGGGCAAGCATACGCTCGAAAAGTGCGAGCCCCGCTGCCTGGACTGGATGAGTCTCGCGTCCTGAATGATCCGCAGTCCGTCGGCGACCGGCGCGCTTGGTCAGTGCGCGGGCCCGGTTGTCAGAGAGCGCCGTGCAAGCGCTCGCGCCTGATCCGCCATCTCGGAATCATCCCTACAACCGCGCTCTCCGCTCTTGATGGTACCACCCTCACTGAAAATCGGCCCGCGCGTGGCGGGCTCAAGGATTCGCCTGCCGCTATCAATTTGCCAATCGGAATGACCCTGCAAGGCGCGGGATTCCAAAAAATCGAAAGAGTCTCATGGTCGTCCGTCGAACGTCCGAAGAGATCATTAGATGCTCCAACCAGGAACGGACAACCATGTGCGGACTCTTGGCCAAGTGCGCTGCTCTCATCGTGATGATCCACGCGATTCGCGTGCTCGGCCGCGTGGCCGGCCCGCGGTTTAGCGGGCTGGCGCTCGGTCTGCCGAGCACGACGGCCATCGTCCTGCTTTGCTGCGGTTGCGAGTGCGGCAGTGGTACGGCGATCGTGATGGCCGAATCGAGCCTGCTCGGTCTGGTCGCGGCAGTGGCCTTGCCGCTGGCCTACGCGTGGGCCGTGGGCGCCGGATGGGGGCTTGCCCTGCGCTTGCAACGTCGGTGTTCGCATACGCCGGTATCGCATCGGGGCTTACATATCTACCGGCAATCGGGGCGGTGCCACGCATGGGTGTCGCGCTACTGGCCGTGAGCGCCGCCGCGTGCTTCGCGCACTGGATTCCGGTCGCAGTGGCCGATGGCAGGCGTCGCGGCGAGCGGCTCTCGGCAATGCAAATCATGGCGCTGCGGACGGTGTTCCCCGTCCTGTACATGGTCGTGATCGGAATCGCGGAGCTCCTGGCAGGGCCAGCGTCGGCGGGTCTGGCCAGTACATTTCCAAGCATGTCGCTGGTGGTGCTCGTGGTCACTCATCTGGAAGCCGGCCCGTGCGAGGCGAGCCGAATCGCCCAGGTGCTGCCAGCGAGCAACCTGAGCACGCTGGCCTTCCTGGCCGCCTTCCGTTGCTTGTGCCCCGAGTTTGGTGTGGGCGGGGGGATGATCGCGGGCTACGCGTCCGCGCTGATTGCGCTCTGCTTCGTCGAGGGAATCCTCCGGCGGCCAGAGCCGGTTGATCGCCGCAGCCGTGCGCCAAACTTTCCGACCAAGGCCAAAGGCATCGCCTGGCGAACGCTGACGAGCCCTGGTCATCGCGGGGCATTTGCGCGGTGCGCACCGATTTTCTGCGCGCCCGTCGACCCGGCACCCGCGGTGCCCGCGTCCATCTCACCGCGGCTGCTTCTCGCCACTGGTCGAGAGTTTGGCGTGGTGAACAGCGTGAACGAAACGCACGCCCTCGCTGAAGCCCCGCTGCCATTTCTCCCACGATCGGCGACACGGCCGGCTCGTCGCGTTCGATGCGAGCTAATGGCTCGTCGTTTTCGACCAGACGTTGATCACGACAACGCCAAGAATGATCAGGGCCATTCCGAACACGGCGGGGCGGTCCGGGACTTCGCGATAGACAACAGCCGCGACAACTGTCACGAGCACGATTCCGAGGCCTGACCAGATCGCATAGACAATTCCGACAGGTATCGACTTGAGCGTCAACGACAGAAAATAGAACGCGCAGAGATAGCCGGCGATGACGATCACCGACGGTCCCGGCCGGCGGAACTGGTCGGAGGCTTTGAGCGCCGAGGTCGCAATCACTTCGCCCAAGATCGCGACGGCCAGATAGAGGTAGGTCATTCGGGTCGCTCGAAAGCCCTGGGTAAGCGTTTCAGGAATCCTGGAGCTGTCCGTCCTTGATCGGGATCCGCCGGTCGGCGGCGGCCGCAACGTCGTGGCTGTGGGTGACGATCACGAGTGTGAGCCGGCGCTGGTCGCGAAGATGGTGGAGCAGGTGGATGATTTCATCCTGGCTCTTGCTATCGAGATTGCCGGTCGGCTCGTCGGCCAGCAGCAGGCAAGGGTCGTTCGCGAGCGCGCGTGCGATCGCAACGCGCTGTCGTTCCCCGATTGAGAGCTGGCTGGGACGGTGAGATCCCCGATGCGAGAGACCGACCTCAGCGATGAGCCGCTCGGCGCGCTCTTGCCGGTCGCGCGGGGGCGATCGTCCCTCGAACATGGGAATCTGAATGTTCTCGAGTGCGGTCAGAGTGGGCATGAGATAGAAGGACTGAAACACGAAGCCGACTTCGTGGGCGCGAAAGTTGTCGATGTCGAGCTTTGCGAGCGGTGTGCCGCGAAAAAAGACCTCGCCCTCTGTGGGCCGATCCAGTCCACCGAGCAGGTGCAGCAGCGTGCTCTTGCCGCAGCCGCTGGGTCCGGTAATCGCCACCGACTCGGCGGCCCCGATCGCAAGCGACACGCCGCGCAGCGCCCGCACATTGCCATCGGGATAGTACTTGACGAGTTCACGGGCTCGGAGCAGAGGAACTTCCGAGGCCGATTCGATTCGGTCACTCATAACGGAGTGCCTCGGTCGGTTCCAGTGCGGCCGCCCGGGCCGCCGGGTAGAGGCCGCCCAGTAGACTGAGGCCAACGCCCATCGCCAGCGCGATCAAGAGCACCGCAGGCGGCAGGTTGGGGTTGATGAATCCTCGCGCGGTCGGGGCGAGCGTGATGGCCCAGAGACCGATCACAGCCAGGATGGTACCTAACAGCGTGCCCAATAGCGCGATCACCAGCGCCTCGCCGAGCACCAGAGCCAGCACTCTGCGTCGCCGCCAGCCGACGGCCCGCAGGATGCCGATCTCTCGCGTACGCTCGAAGATCGACATCAGCATCGTATTGAGCATGCCCACCGAGCCCAGGATCAAGGCGACGGCCGCAGTCGCCCAGGCCATCGCCTTGGCGAGCCGTATCTGGGTGTCGCTCTGCACGTGATCGCGCGCCGGCATCGCGGCGACACCGGCGATCGTGGATTCGATTCGCCGCCGCAGCGCAGCGATCGAATCCGTATCCGAATGGAGCGCGCTGGATCAAGAATCCCGTGACCTGGCCTTCGCGTCCCATCATGGTTTGGAGGGTCTTCAGCGGCACGATCATGCCGCCATTTTCAAACCAGCTATCGCTCTCGTAAATCCCCACCACCTGAAATGGATCACCCGCGACCTGCAGCGGCTCGCCGGCCTTCTTCTCGAGCGTCATCGCCAGGACCCGGCCGAGCATGACCGTTTTGTCGTCTCCTTCCCGCAGAGTGCGGCCGTCGATCACGCGCAAGCCGCGGAATAGCAGGCTCGCCGGGGACCCAGCCGTTGACGAGCACGCTCACCAGGTTCTTGTCTTCAAATCCCAAGGTATCGACGAGCGACGGAGCGACTTCAGAAATGCCCTCGATCTGCGCAACTCGATCGCCCATCGTGAGATCGAGACTGCTAGAAAGCTGGTTCGAGCTTCCCGCCCGCACGACGACGATGTCGATTCCCTTGGTTTGATAGATCGATAGAAATGAGTTTTCAAAGTTCCAGGAGATGCCCACCAGAATAATCACGGCCGAGATGGCGATCGCCAGCCCCACCGTCGTCAAGACCGTGCGGACAGGCCGGTGCAAGACGTTCTTGGCAATCAATGTCGAGAATCGCACCGGTCAATTCTCCGCTGGACCGCGGGTGTGGCGGCGCCCGCCCGCCTTGACCCGTTAGCCCGGTGCCTTGCTCACCAGGACGTAGCCGACGCCCCACCATACGTGCTCGAACTTGAAGTCTTTCAAAACCCGCCCGGCGATCGCCGGTACATCCAGGCCGCGATGGCGTTCGACCATATCGGTGAAGGAATCGCCCAGGTGCATCAGGCGCGAGACAATCCAGCGATCGAGACCCGGAAATCCCAGCTTGTGGCCGATCATGCGTTCCGTCAAGTTCGGTAGTTCATCGGAGATGACGATCGGCGCGCCCGGCCGCGCCACGCGGACCATCTCGCGCAGCGCACCCTCGGGATCGTTGAAATAATTGAACGCTCCGATGCTGAGAATCGCATCGAAAGAACCGCTTTCCAATGGCAATTCCTCGGCTTCACACTGCGCCAGCCAGACCGCGCGGCCCGCCGCGCGGCGGCGGCATGCGTCCAGTTGAGAACGCGAAATGTCGACGCCCACGATCCGCCAGTCCACGGGTAGCCAGTCGAGATACACGCCGTCGCCGATGGCCACGTCGAGCAATTCCAATCCCGGCGTGGTGGGAAGGTGCCTCAGGACCTTGTCGCGCGCGCGGCGCTCGCCGCCATTGCAGAGCCAGGTGAACCATTCCCAGAAACGGAACTTCGGCCAGAGCTGGCTGTCGTAAAAGCTCTGGGCGACCTCGTTGTTGTCGGACGTTTGATCCTTGACGATCAAGATGTCGTCCTCGATCGGCAGGCGCAGGCCACAGTTCGGGCACAGGAGGGCGGGCTGCGAGGGTTCGTGCGACAGCGAACTGCGGCACTTCGGGCAACGCAAGGGGCCCTCGCACTTCCAGTGGTCGCTGTCAACGCCTGCGTCGCCCTGCGATCCCGCGACCGGTACATGACTGCCGGCTGACATGATCATCCTCCGAGAAAACAGGCAAAGACTCTACGATCTCGATCGATCGACAACGCAGTATCCCAACCCGTGCCAGATTCGATGGTGCGAAGCCTCCGGCCAAACCCGGCGGAAGACTTGAGCGAGATCGACGTCGAACTGAAGCACCATGTCCACGAACTCGCGGTCGAGCCCCAACCGGCGGAGCCACCATGCGTCGAACGACGGAATGCCGATCAAGTGTCCCAGGCCCGCGCGGTGCAGGCTGGGACGTTCATCGGCGACGACCACGGGTCCGCCGGGCCTGGTCACGCGGCGCATGCTCGCGCAGGGCTTGCTCGTGATCGTTGTAGTAGTTGAAGCCGCCGACGGACCAGCAAGCATCAAAGGTCGCGTCGTCGAAAGGAAGGTTTTCGGCCTCGGCGCACGCCAGATGCCCGCGGACGGAGGGATGGCGGCTGGCGCAGATCCCGAGCTGCGTCGCGCAATATCGACTCCGTAAAGGGTCCAATCCTCCCGCAGGAACGCGACGTTTTCCCCGGAGCCGATCCCCACCTCGAGCCCGCAGGTAGACCCGGGCAGATGAGGCTGCAGATGATGGAGGATTTGCATCCTGGCTTGGCGAATGCCCCCTTGAAGCATCAAGAAGCCCTGTTCCCACGGTCGGAACCGCACCCATCCCGGTCCGTCGTAGAACGACGCGGCGATGCGGTTGCGACCGGTGAGCGGCCCGATCGCATCCAGAATACCGTCATGAAACCCATGATCACGCTCGCAATTTCGGCATTGAGATTCGCACCCCAGGCGCGCGCCGCACGACAGACATCGCGCCAGTTCTTGAATCGATGGGGCGTCTGCCAGGCGGGCGACGGCGGACGGTTTCATCGCGATCGCTCCGGTCAATTCAGAAATCGACGTTCAGCGCCTGCGGGCCAAACCAGCGCATGAGCCGGTCGAAGAACCAGTCCGGCATGTATTTCAGTACGGCCAGGCCGATCCGCATATCCCAAGGAAATACGCAATTGCGTGGTCGGCGCTCGACGGCGCGGACGAGGTGCCGGGCCGCCACTTCCGGCTCGATCATCTTGACCGGCCGCTGATAAGGAATGCCCGTGGACAGTTGAGTCCGCACAAATCCGGGGCAGACCGTGGTCACCGTCACGCCGCGGCGGCGCAACCCGGGCCGGAGAGCCTCGAGATAGGCAATCAGAGCGGCCTTCGACGCCGAGTACGAAATCATCCAGGGGAAACCACGATATCCGGCCATGCTGGCCACGCCGACGACATGCCCTTTCCCCTGGGCGATCATCCCCGGAAGCACCGCTTCGATCGACTGGGCCACGCCCACGAGGTTGACATCGAGCGTTTTTCGCAGACACATCGTGTCCAATTCCGGAACCAGCGTGAGAGAGCCGATCCCGGCGCACGCGACCAGTACCTCGATCGGGCCCAGCGCGGCCGCAATGCCGGCGACCGCTTCGAGCAACGCGCCGCGATCGGTCACGTCCACCACGGCGAAGGCAATTTTGGCTCCCTGGTCTCGAAGCGTCTGCGCCAGCGTCGTCAGGGCTGGCCCGTCGCGATCGATCAATCCCAGCGGCGTATTGCCATGCGCGAGCGCGACCGCTGTCGCCCGGCCAATGCCGTGGGAAGCACCCGTGATCAGCGCGGTCGGTTTGGCACTCATCGCGTCGACCTTGCCATTTCAGCGCCCCACTGTTGCTTCGTGAGAAACTCGTGCACGATCTTGACGAATTCCGCGCCGTTTTCCTCGGGCGCACGATGCTTGGCACCCGGCACAAGCCGGCTATCGCAATGTGCCAGATGCTGGGACAGCCAGTCCGAAGTGGCGAGGAACGGTGAATGCTCGCCAAAGAGGCCGAGCACCGGATGCCGCACGCTCGCGATCAGTTGCTCGGTCAGGCCGGCGGGTGCCTTGGCGTCGTCGCCACAGGTGGTCTCGGCAAGGCGGAGCAGACGATTCAAGCCCGGCAAGCCGACCGCCTGGCGGAATCGCAGCAGCCGCTCGCCGTCCAGGTGCAGGACCTGGTCGAAGAATCGGCCGAGGTCATACCAATGTTCATCCGACAGCGTCACGCCGGCCTGTGCGGCCTCCTCGCGAAAATTCTGCCAGTGGCCCCAGCGGCTCACATCCTCGAGGTGGCGTAGCGCCGGGAAGCAAGGGTCCGAGAGCACGAGCGCATCGACCCGGCGCGGGATAGACGATCGCGGCATGAAGTCGCGATGACCGCGCCGAAACTGTGACCGACCAGCATGGCTCGATCGATATCGAGGGCGTCCATGATCGCCATGACGTCGCCCGCCTGGGCGGCCGATGTGTAGCCGTCGGTGGTGACGTCGCTGTAGCCGTGGCCCCGAAGGTCGTACGCTGTCACCCGGAACGACCGACCGAGCACCCCCATGGCTTCGCACAGGAACCAAACGGAAAGGTCCCCGGTGACGCCGTGGATCAAGACGACGTCGGGCCCCTCGCCGGCCTGCTGGTAATGAAAGTTGATCCCGTTAGCGACGAGTTTGGGCATGGCAACGCATCCGAAAAATGTCGACCATTCGAGGAAACCGAATTCGCAAGCGCGGCTGCTTGGATCTCAACTAATTGCGGTTTCCTTTACATGTGAGCGCTCAAGAATTCGATCAGCTCGCCTACGGAGAGGTCGCGCTCGCTCTTGCGTCCGATCGCGGCCAAAAGCTCATTGAAGGGCAGCGGTCGCTTATAGTGCGTTTGAAGCGATTCGCTGAGCACGACGGCGTCGATCGACGCCAGCCCGAGATCGGCGAACAGGCACGTTTCCTCGGTGATCGAGCTTGAGAGCTGGACCCCGACCTGGTCGGACAGGATCGCGATGATATCGTCGAGCATTTCTGATCTGGAGGGCACGGAAATCACGATTGGGCTCCTTCTCCAAGGGTCCAGGCCCAGGCGTAATCGGCGCGACGGGCCGTGATAACGCGGAAAGAATCGACGGCGGGGTCGGGAGAATCCGCGAGCAAAAGGGGAGAGAGCTTCACGACCATCGTCCCGTCGTCCGGGTCGACCTGGACGACCTCGGCGCCGGCCGGTCCGCCGGCGAGCCCGACGCCCGACGCCTTGGCCGCGGCTTCCTTGGCACACCAGAATCGTGCGATCCATTCGTTTCGGCTGGAGCCCGTCCAGCGATCGAGTTTCGATTTTTCTTGCGGCGTGAACGCCGAGGTTTCAAAGCTCGCGTCGCGATCGACGATCGCTTCCACGTCGATTCCCGGACGAGCGGAAGGATTGGTTGCGGCAAGTGCGAGTGCAACGCCATCGCAGTGCGCGATCGAAATCGCCGGCGAGCTTGCGTCGTCCGGCTGCGCGATGCGCAACAGGCGGGGCCGGCCGTGCGCGTCGGCGACGATCGCCAGGTCGGCCGGAAAAATCGGCGCGCTGACCCGCCGCCTGCCAAAGCCGCCGCGCGGCCTCCTTGGCGGCCATCCGCCCCCAGAGCCGATGGGTGCGCCGCCCTTGCGATCCGGCCGCGGCCAGTACATCCACGCGCTCCCCAGGCGCAAGCTCGGTCTGCTCCAGCACGTCGCGCCAGACTGGCCGGCCCATGTCGGCCGGAGGCTCCAGCCACACAGCCGTGGCGTCTGGAACCGCGCCCGCTTTCGGATCCTGTAAGGGAATCTCTTCTCCGACAAAGAAGTTTTGAAGCTCGCGGAACACGTCGCGATACCGGCCGGGCCAGTGAAACCGCCAGTCCTCCCAATCGCGGATCCGCATCCACACCGTGCCGTCGGCGCGGATGATCTCGGCGCTGACGCGGCACACGGTGCCGCTGGAGCTCGAGAACGCTGATGCGGCAAGCGACCTCGGTCGCGACCTCAGGGCGATCGCCAAAGATTTCCAGCGATTCCATCGAAAGCGGAAAGACAACGTCTCCCTCGGTCAGAAAATCCAGGCCCCAGCAGCCGAGAAGCTGAGTAAACGTATCAACGACAATGACGTCGGTGTGTAATCGCGCCGGCTCGCCTGGCTTCAGCAAGGGCTCCCATGGGCAGCACGCGCACCGTTCCCTCGATCCCTTGCTCCGAGAGACTCCCCACGTGGGAGATCGCCTGGAACACCGGACCGTGGAACAACCACTGTTCGGAATAGACCGAGCTGGCCGAGAACCTGCTGGGACGGGAATTCGCGAGCGACCATTCTGCCGCGGGAGGCGGAGCAGGCAGCGAGTCCGCGAATACCGCGACCGCCTCGAAAACCGGGCGAACGGCCTCGGTCTTACCGGCGGGCCCGCGATTGAAGATCCCGACCCACACGCGCCCGTCGTCGGCTGAGCCTTGCCGCTGCCCGCGCAATTCGAGAAACACCGGCTCGTTTTCGTACTGAACCCACTTGTGCGCCCGCACCTGGGTGAGCTCGGCCAAGACCAGACCGGGCGAGACAACCAGCGCGGCCGCCTGGGCGGTCATCTCAGCCATCACTGCGAACGGCAGTACGGGAAGACCTAGCATTGTCGGATCGAGCGCCGAGACTTTGCGACCGCCCAATGTGTGGTTCAGGGCGATCGGATCATCCTTGCCGTCGATGACGAGCAGCGTCTCGATCTCGGCTCCCGGGACCAGCCGGCGAATCTGGCCCGCCCAGGGTCCGGGCAACGCGCCCGATCGGATCGTCGCGTTGCGGTCTCTCGCCGGCGAAACCGAAAGACACACGGCCTGTGCACTGTTCTCCAGTGGCGTGCCGTTCTCGTACGGCCGAGGGGCGCTCGACACGTCGCCGTCAAGGCGCGACAAGGCTTCCACGCGCGGGCCGCCGAAGTGACGAAGCGGGCGGTCGCCAGCGGCAGTATCAACCTCGAGCTCGGTATCCGAGAACGACGCGGCCGGGTCCTCAAGACCCGGCTGCCCGCTCGTCGAGCCTCCCAGAAAAGCCGCCATCACGTCGTGCTGCGTTTGCAGAAACGCTTGCATCGTCGCCTGAAAAGACAACATCGCCGCGTCGTGCTCGTGGGCCTCGCTCGGCCCGCGATCCCATTCCAGAGGCCCGGTGTGGCCATTTGAGGCCGGCGAGTGCGGGATCAATCGCGAATACCGGTCCTCCTCGGTCGCGATCACCGGCTCGGAAAAAGCCGGGATCGGGTTTGCAGGCCGAGCGGGCTGTTCGTCATGGGGCATTCCGCGCGGCGGCGGCGGTCCTGCCGGCGACCGATCGTCCGGCGCGGTGATGGTCATTTCGGTGGCCTCTCTCGTGATCGTGGCCTTCCGGCGCGGCGGCAGGCCACGATTTCGAGCGCAAGGTCGCAACGAGATTTTCCGAGAGGTGCATTTCCGGAAAGCCGAGCGGTAGCTCGACCATAGTCCGGGGCGCCGCTTCCGGGTTATCCCAGTCGATCGTGCGCGCGGCCGCCGGCGCGCATACAGATGGGCGACATCGATCGCGACGCCCTGCGCGAAGACGGCGGCCACAAGCTGATTCAACTGCGTGAGACCGCTGCGGCGGGGCAGGTTTGCCGCGATCGCGAATGCCGGCTTGCCGCGCAGGATGTCCTCGACGAATCCGGCGAGATTGCCCCGCGCACCCACGTCCACAAACAGGCGCAATCCGTCGGCGTGCATCGTTTCGATAGTCTCGCGGAAGGCGACCGTTTGCGTCCACTGCGCCAGTGCGAGCTCTCGAATCGATTCGAGGTCTTGGGGCATGCGCCTGCGCGACGCGCACGAGTAGATCGCGGTGTGCGGCGGTTGAAAAGTCAGACCAGCGAAGAACTCGGCGATGGGCCCGAGGACCGCTTTGAAGCTGGGTGTGTGATAGGCGCGCGAGAACGGGAGATCCTCCCAGAGGATGCCTTCACCGCGCAGCCGGCTGATCACTCGATCGATCTCGGAAGGAGGCACCGCCAGGACGACCTGGTGCGGGCAATTGTCAATGGCGACGGCGACACCCTGGGCACCGGCGCTGGCGCAGAACTCGCCAAGGCGCGGTCCGGATGTGCTGCCACGGCGACGAGCCGAGCCTCCGGCAGCTCGCCTGAGGACTCGAAGCTCCGGAAGATCGCCCCGAGCCGTCCGAGCTTTCGCTCGAGCGCGCGATCGGTCGTGAAGATGCCCGCGGCAGCCATCGCCAGCAGCTCGCCGCAGCTATGACCAGCCACGGCGTCCGGGACGAGCCTGAGCCGGCACAAGACCTGATACAAGGCCCACTGCGCGTTCAGCACGACGTTGACCGCCGTGGCGGCCGACCAGAGCTTCTCGTCACCCCGCGACGCCGGACCGAACAAGTGCTCGCTCGGCGGCACGGTTTCGCCCAGCTCGTACGCAATGCGGTCGGCGGTATCGAAGAGCCGGCGCACTTCGGGGAAATGGGTGCAAAGGTCCGCAAGCATACCGGGATATTGCGACCCCTCACCGGGGAACAGAAACGCCAGGCCACTGGTGCCGGCGCCACAGAGCGGTTGATCCCAGTAATAGACGCCGCGGCCGTCGCGGATGGAATGGCAAGCGGGGTCGCCCAGACGGCCGAGTACCACGCTCAGGCGTTCCGTCAGCTCTGCGAGCGAAGACGCGACGAGCGCCAGACGCGCCCCGCCCGGCGGATGATGATGGACGCAGTTGAGCGAATAGGCGACGTCCAGGAGCGCAGCGCGCGGCCTCTGCTTCAGTCGGTCGATCAACTGCCGCACGCGCTCCACCAACCCACGGCGGTCGGGCGCACTCAGCAAAATCGCCTCGGAGTCCCAGCGCTTAAGCGCGCCTGGCCGGTCGCCGTCGGCCGAGGCGGTATGCTCCTCGAGCACGGCGTGGGCATTGATGCCGGCAAATCCGAATGAGTTTACCCCTGCACGTCTCGGCGAATCCGAATCGGCGTGGATCCAGGGGCGTGCCACCGGGTTGAGGCAAATGGGCTGTCGGGCCGATCCAGGAGGGCGCTGGGTCGCTCGGCGTGCAGGGTCGGGGGCAGCACGCGGTGGTACAGCGCCAGGGCCGTCTTGATGAGGCCGGCCATCCCCGCGGCCGGCATCGCGTGGCCGATCATCGAGGAGACCGCGCCCAAGAGCCGCCGGCCATACAGTGGCGGAGGAAAGACCGCGCTCAGCGCACGCAGCTCGGCACGATCGGCCGCGGGAACCCCCAGACCGTGGCCCTCGACCAGCATCACGGTGGCGGGGTCGATACCCGCCCGGCGATAAGCCTGGCGCAAGCGCGGGCGTGCCCCCGGGCGCTGGGCGCAGCCAATCCCTGGCCGCGGCCGTCGCTGGCGACGCCGACCCCCTGCACCAGGGCATAAATTCGATCGCCGTCACGCTCGGCGTCCGCCCGGCGCTTGAGCAACACAACGCCGACGCCTTCCCCGGGGATCATCCCGTCGGCATCCGCGGCGAACGGCCGCGCGGTGCCTGAGCGTGAAAGCGCATTGAGCTGGCGGAAGACCAGCGGAAAATCCACGTCGGCCTCGACGTACACGCCGCCGGCAATCGCGAGATCGGCTCGCCGTTTGTGAAGAGCGGTCATCGCCAGGTCGAGTGCCACGAGCGACGAGGCGCTGGCGGCGTCCACGACGAAGCCGGCGCCGGTGGAATCGAGCCGGTGCGCGATGCGCCCGGCCGTCGCGTTGGTCAACTGGCCCGGGATCGTCGCTGCCTCAAACGGAGGCAGGCTCGCCTTGAGCTCAGCTTGAACAGCCTGCCGGTCCGACTCGGACCACTCGGGATGCAGCGCCGAGAACAGCGCGATGGTCTGGGCGATGATCCGGCCGTGCTGAAGCCGCGTGAGGTTACCTCGATTGAAATAGTTGCCACGCCCGACCACGATCTCGACGCGATCCCCCTTCAAATCCTCGATGCAAAGGCCCGCATCCGCGAGCGCGGCGATGGTCGCATCGAGAAGCAGGAATTGTTCGGGCTCGCCCCCGAGCACCGTGCGGGGCATGATCCCGTGCTCGGCCGCGTCGAACTGGATCGGCGAGTCGAGGTAGCCGCCCCGGCAAGTGGGCACGCGGTCGCCGGCGGTCGAAGCCGGGTCGCAGAAGATCGCCGGGTCCCAGCGGTCCCTGGGAACCTCACGCGTGCAGTCCTTGCCAGCCAGGATGTTTTCGAAAAACGTACTGAGATCGGGTGCGCCGGCAAATCGGCATCCCATGCCGACCAAGGCGATCTCCGCGCGGCGTTCCCCGCTCATCGCGCGGCCTCCGCGGGCTCCGCGGCGGGTACGTGGGAAAGAGGCTGCTCGAGCGTACCCAGCTTGCCGGCGTAGATGACCTCGACCTCGCCTTTACGTCCAAATCGCAGCTCGTCGATCAAGAGCGACGGACCGACATCCGGCGAGATCATGCCCAGGCCGCGCCGGCCGAGGTGGCTCTCGAGCTGCGAGACCATGCCCACGCCCGACCACGGGCCCCAGATCAAGGAGAGCACGCGGCCCGGCCAGCGACGATCCAGCCAGTGCGCCAGCTTGTTGAGAATCTCGTTGGCCGCCGCGTAGTCTGATTGGCCGACGTTACCAAACCGACCCGCGATCGAAGAAAACAAGGCAGTGAACTTGACCGAGCCGGGATTGACGAGCCGGATCAAGTTGAGCGCCCCGTCCAGCTTTGTCTCCAGCACGCGATCGAACGATTCGACCGTCTTGTGGCGGATGAGCTTGTCCTTGATCAATCCTGCGCCGTGGATCAGCCCGACCGGCGCGCCGTAACGGCCGCGCCAGTCGTCCAGGACGTGCGCCAGAGCGCGTGCGTCACGCACGTCGGCCTCCGCATAGGCAACCGTGCTGCCGGCGTTTCGCAGGATCTCGAGGTTTTCACGAACCTCGCGGGCCCTGCGCACACCTTGATAAATCGTTTCAATCTGAGACGGACTCGCCGGCCGGCCCTCGCGTCGCAGCCGGGCGTGGAGCGCTGCCTTGATCTCGGTTTCTCCACTCATGCCGGCCGTCTCGGGGTGCTCGCTCTCGCCGGGCAGGGGGGTCGTGCCCACGATGAGCAGCGTGGGCCGCCAGGTCCGCGCGCAGCTCCGCGGCAACCAGGGCGGTGATGCCGCGCGCTCCACCGGAAATGACCACTGGCTCACCGGGCTTGAGCTCGAGCGCGGTGCCTCACGCACGAGCGGGCAGAGCGCGGTGCGCAGCCGGATCCGCCGGTCGTGGTCGTAGCCCACCTCCGCGAAGCCGTCGCACACGAACACCTCGTCGGCGAGCCGGGCCGCGAGCGCGTCTTCGCGCGCGTCCTGGGGCGAAATCGACGACGCGGCAACGAACCTCGGGCCACTCCCGCGCGAGGGTTTTGACGAGGCCGGCGATTCCGCCGTGACCAGGAAAGAAGTCGAGACTCGTGCAGCCCGCGCTCGCGAATCGACCCCCGAGAGACGTTGCGGCGACCAGGCATGCGCCGCCTGAGCGCGCGGCTTTCTCGAGATCGCCGGCTGTGGCTTTCGCCAGCAGGAACAGTCCCTTGAGATCCAGGGCGGCGCGTGCCGACCAGTCGAGCTCGTTCCGATCGCCGGATCGCGGCCGCCCAAGGGGCAAGGCGTGAATGATTCCGGCGAGTGGTCCATTTGACCGCAATCGATCGATGACCGAATCGATGGACGACGGCGAGCTCCAATCGACCGGTGCCTCGCGGCCGCCAATTCGATCCACCGGGATCCCGGCCTCGGCAAACCGCAGCCGCCAGTCGGTCGGCCACGCCGCGTCCGTCGTCCGTGATCAAGATGCGGCCCTCCGGGCGCCAGGGCGAGTCGCTCGTCGGGAAGTGGAGCATCCACGACTTCCAGCAGTCGCCTGGCCGTGGCGGCGTGGTACGGCTTGCCGTTTCCGCTGGCCACGGCGCCGTTCTGGGCCGCGACGGCTGGCTCAGGCGCAGTGTCCGGCACCCTGGACTCTGAAGCCACCGCCGCCATCTTCTCGACGATGACCCCGAGCGTACGGGCGCGGGCCAGCGCATCCATCATCTCGGCGGATTCCGAGAGTCCCTTGAGGCTGGGAAATTCATCACGCAGCTTTCCGAGGATCTCCACGCGCTTGATCGAGTCGATCCCCAGATCGGCCTCCATATCTAGGTCCATTCCCAGCGTTTCGATCGGATATCCCGTGCGATCGCGGACCGTCTCCAGAAGCCGCGCGGTGATCACCGCGCGATCCGGCGGCGCCACACCACCCGAGGAAACGGCGGCGCCCGTCGGGCCGACGGCTGCCCCATTATTCTTCACCGTCCTATCGTTCGTGTCGCGCGCGGCAATCAAGTCGCCTGTGACCAGATGGGCCTTCGCGTCGTCAGGTTCGAGCCCAGAGCTCGTTCCGCGCACGACGAATCCGGGCGCAGCAGGCGGCGTGCCGGCTGCGGAAGCGGGGGCTGGTGCAGCCTTCCCGAACGAGTCGCGGTGCAGGCGGCGGTCCGATTGCGGCCGCGGCGCCGGCGACTCGGACAAGCGCGCACCGCCCCGTCCGGCGAGGTACGCGAGCATTGTCGACTTCTGCACCTCGAGGAACGTCCTCATGGTTTGCTGGAACGACTCGATGACACGGTCGGACGCCGCGGGCTGCGTGAAGGCAGGTTGATTTGCCGCATTTGAGTCGTGATCACCGTTTCGTCCCGGCAGGGAATGAGGGATCATGCCGTCGGCGTCCGTCAATCTCGCCCCCGCGGCGAGGGACCGATCGATTCCCGACTTGCGGTTGGAGGGGGTTCGCTCGCGGGGCGCAGCCGCGCGAGCGGGCTCGTCAGCGAGGAAAGCCGCTCGCGGCTCCCGCTGGGCCTCGGGGAGGGACCGCTCCCTGCGCTGGCCGAGCCGGCCTGGCTCGGGCTCGTTGATGGGTCGGGCCCGACTGCCGTTGACCAGCCACGACGACGAAGTCGTGGGCTCCGCATCGGGCCGAGCGGGCAAGCGCTCCAGGTCCAGCATACGTGGGGATCGACCGCTCGTGAGCTCGTCCAGCCGCAGCGGCAATCCGGCGACGACGAGCCGGGCAAGGGCGCGCATCCAGGCAAGCAGCCCGGACGTGCCGGACGCATCGCAGGAAACAGCCAGATGAGCGCGGTCTCCGAGGATCGACTCCACGAGTGGGGCAAGCGTCGCGGCTGGCCCGACCTCCACGAAGACACGCGCCCCGTCCCGGTACATCGCGTCGATCATCTCGAGGAACCGCACCGGGCTCGTGAGATGCTCGCCGAGACGCCGCGCGATCGTTTCCGGGTCCGCCGGATGCGGCTGCGCGTCGAGGTTGGAGTACACAGGACGCGCGGGCGAGCGCCGCAAGAGCGGAACAGCCAGCTGAACGAAGGGCGCGCGCGCGTCGCCGACGAGCGGCGTATGAAAGGCGCAGGAAACCGGCAAAATTCGACAGGAGATTCCCCGTGTCGCCGCCAGGCTGATCGCTTCCCTCACGGCTGCGCTTGGCCCTGCAATCACCGTCTGCCTGGGCCCATTCCGGTTGGCCGCCTGCACTCCGGCGACATCGCGAATCAGCCGCTCGACTTCGTCGGAGCCTGCCAGAACGGCGGCCATCGCGCCGCCAGTACCGCGGCCGGCCTCGCTCATCAATCGTCCACGGGCGCACGACAGCTCGGCGAGGGCCGGCTCGTCAAGGACGCCCGCGGCATGGAAGCGCCACCAGCTCGCCGAAGCTATGCCCCCCCAGAAAATCGGCATCGCACCCGAGTCTGCGCAACAGGCGCAGCATGCCGGTGCACGCGGCTCCCACGGCCGGCTGGGCCACGTCGGTTTCCATCAGGGCCCGGCAGTCTTCCTCACGGGCCCCATCGCTGAAGGCCGGTGACGGATAGACGAGCGGGCCAAGCGCCCGGCCGCTCGTCGCACGGAACGCGCGATCGAACTCTTCGAACGCGTGGCGGACCTCTGGAAAGATCACGGCCAGTTCCCTGAGCATCTGGGGCGACTGTGCGCCTTGGCCGGGGAACAGGACCGCGACGGGCGCCCCCGCCCACGGCGGCTTGGGCTCATAAAACACGCCGCGAGGGTCGTCACCGCAGGCTCGGCCTTCGGCAATCGCGGCGCGGGCGAGGCGCAGCTTGCCGCGCAGATCATCATGGGAGTCAGACAGAATGACAAGAGTGGCAGCGGCTTTCTCGCCGGTCCTGGCTGCCTGGCCGCGGTGCGCGCCGACGCAAGCGCGTGCGAAAGGTCGCAAAGGTGCGGCTGGGCCCCGCCGTCGAGCGAACCGCTCAGCCGGTCGAGCTGCTCGAGGAGCCCGCCGGGTGTTTCCGATCGCCAGACGAACAAGTCGACGGGCCAATCGCGCAAGGTCGACGCGGGGGCCGGAACGACGCTCCGATCGTATGCCTCGAGGACGGCATGAAAGTTTGTGCCGCCGAAACCGAAGGCGCTCACACCGGCACGGCGCGGCCGATCGGGATTGGAATGCAGCCATGGCTGCGTCTGCGTGCACAGCCGGAACGGGCCGTCGCGCAGGTCGAGCTTCGGGTTCGGGGTGTCGATGCCGATCGTGGGCGGCAGAACCTTATGATAAAGCGTGAGCGAGGCATTGATGAGACCGGCGAGCCCGGCGGCGCACTTGGTGTGCCCGATCATCGACTTGACCGAGCCCACGACGCACTCGCCTTTGTGTGCCCCGGCTTCCTGGAACAGGCGTCCGAGCGCCTCGATCTCGACGACGTCGCCCAGGGCCGTGCCCGTGCCGTGCGCCTCCACATACCCAACCGTCGCCGGCGAGACGCCGGCCTTGGCGTAGGCGCGCTCCAGGGCGCTCATCTGCCCGTCGACGACCGGGGCGGTCAGACCTCGCGCGCGGCCGTCGCTGGAGGCGCCCACCCCTTTGATCACCGCATAGATACGGTCGCCGTCGCGCTCGGCGTCGGCCAACCGCTTGAGCACGAGCGCGGCCACGCCCTCGCTGATCACGATCCCATCGGCGCTCGAGTCGAACGGGCGGCACCGGCCTCGCGGTGAAAATGCCTGTGTCTTGCTGAAGGCCAAATACGTGAATGGGTTTTGAACCGTATCGACGCCTCCCAGGACAACCACATCGGCGGCACCTGTTTCCAGCTCGCGCACCGCGAGCGACGCAGCGGCCAGCGACGAGCCGCAGGCGGCGTCGACGGTGTAGTTCGCACCCCCGAGATTCAGACGATTGGCGATCCGGCCCGCCGTGACGTTCAGCAAGAAACCGGGAAACGCATCCTCCGTCCATTCCGGCAGCAATCCGTCGCAGGCCTCGATCGCGTGCTTGCCTCCTGCCGGGATCACGGTGTCGAGCATGGGCAGGTACGAGCGGAACGCATATCCCATCGCGAGCTGCGCCGCCCCGCCTCCCATGCCGAGCACGACCGCCGTTCTTTCGCGCGGAAAGGCGCGCTCCGCGTATCCCGCATCCGCGAGCGCGCTGCGCACGACCTCGAGCGCAATCAGCTGGGCCGGCTCGATGGAGGGCAGGCTCGAGGGGGGCATTCCATAGCGCAGCGGGTCGAACACGACGTCGGGAAGAAATCCGCCCCACTTGGAGACGATCTTGTCGACGGCCTTCGGGTCCGGGTCGTAGTAAAGCCGCCAATCCCATCGGTCCGGCGGAACTTCCGTGATGGCATCGAAACCCTGCAAGGTGTTGGACCAGAAACGTGATACGTTGGCCGCGCCGGGAAAAGCCGCCGACATGCCGATGATGGCGACGTCGGACGGTTGCGGCCGCGGGCCGCCGGCTGCGTTCTGTTCGGAATCGGGTCGGAGGGCTCGCTCGACCAAGGCGGTGCCGGCGGTGCAAACCTCTTGATGGAGCGCCGCGATGGTCGTCGTGCGGTCGCGCAGGCCGGCCACTTGCCCCAGCATGTACAGCCCGTGGGAGGCCTGGTACTGGTCATCGACGGCGACAAGCGGCGAGCCATCGCCCTTGCTGCGATCGATCCCCTTGGTCGCGACGCGCAGCCGGCCGACGTTCAGGCCTTCGAGGGCTTCGCGGATCTCTTCGGCCGAACGCCCGTCCGCGAGGAGGAGCGCCCGTTCCTTGTCGAAGCGGTCGACGAACGGCGTCCGGCTGACGCGCACCTGATGCCCCGGCCCAGACTCCAGGAGCACGGTCTCCTCACAGTGGAGGGCTTCCTCCTGGAAGCGCGGCACGATCGCACCGGTCGCGACCGCTTCTTGAGTGAATAGATAGGCGGTCCCGGCGAGAATCCCTACATTCACGCCGCGCGCGGCCAGCGGACCCGCGAGGGCCGACACCAGCGCCTCCGGAGCGCGCGTCGTGAATCCCGCCGGCAAAAACCAAGCTCACCTGCTCGGCCACGGTCCCGCGGTCGAGTGCGTCGCTCACGACGCCCATGGCCTGCTCCCAGAGAACGAAGCTGGACCTGGGCCCGACGTGCCCCCCGCACTCGCGGCCCTCGAGGACGAAGCGCCGGGATCCGTCGCGAAGGTACTGCTCGAGAAGACCGGGCGAGGGCGCGTGCAGAAAGGTTGCGATCCCCGCGCGCTCCAGTTCGGCGGCCTGGTCGGGACGTCCTCCGGCAATCAAGGCAAACGGCGGCCGGGCATCGTGGACGGCGGAAAGTTGCTCGGCACGCAGTTCCGGCGGCACGAAACCCAGAATCCCCACGCCCCACGGCATGCCCGCCAGCTGGGCCGAAACCGCGCGAAGCAGCGTACGGGCCTCCTGCTCGCGCAAGAGCGCGAGCGCGAGAAACGGCAACCCCCCCTCGCGGGCCACAGCCTCAGCAAATCCGGGCACGTCGCTCACGCGCGTCATCGGACCTTGTAAAACCGGATAACGAATGCCAATCGCACGAGCCAGCGGAGAGCCCTCGGCGAGCGGTGCGGCCGCTCGCGCGGCGGCGATGCCCTCGGAGATCGATCGCTCGAACCCCTGGACGATTCCGCCGACCGTCACGAATTTGCGGGCCTGCCGGTCCGCCAGCGACGCATCCTGGCCGACCGGAATGCACTGGCCTTCGTGCCAGCCCACCAGCTCGCGCACGGCAGCATCCCAGGCTGTCTCGTCCAGGCCGGCGGCTTGCTTCAACCGTGCCAGGGCGCTCGAGCCTGGCGGCGCGTGCACGCGAACGCCGCCGCCCGAGGCCGCATTGATGTAGGTCGTTTCGCTGCCGTCCCAGCGGGCGATGCGCTCGCGCCATTCCAGGCCGAGCGGTGCTTCATTCGCCAGCAAGAGTGCTCCTTCGAGCACGACGCCGGCCGCTCCCGCGGCGACACACCCCGCCGCGACGTTTGGCCCGATCCCTCCTCGAACCCAGACGGGCAGGTCAAGATCGGCCAGTACCCCCTGCAATAGCACAAAGGATGACTCGGTCCCGCAGCACCCGCCCGCTTCGTTGCCGGCGACGATCAACCCGTCAACGCCCAATATCTCTGCCCGCCGCGCCTCGCTGCGCGTCGTCACTTCCGCCACGGCGATCCGGCCTGACCCCCGAATCCCCCGCACCGCCCGATCCAAAAGTGCGCCGTCGTCGGCGCAAACCGGCACGCACGCCAGTTGCCACTGCGCGAAACCCGCCGCACTATCGAGCGCGGCCAGGACCTCCGGCACCGGCAGTCGGATACCAAACGGCTGCGTCGTTAGTCGAGACAACCGGGCCAAGACATCGCCGATATTTTCGTTGAAATCCGGACGAACGTCGAGGATTCCGAGCGCGGAGGCACGGCAGGCGGCTGCTACAACGCCAATCCCTTCAATACCTTTTGGTGCAAGGGCGAAAAGCCGTGGAAGGGTTTTGTGATTCACCGTTGCGTGCTCCCAGATTGCCAGAATCAGTTGGAACTATAACTGACGGATGCGAGAAAGGACATCGTGCGAGCCTAGATAACCTGGCTAAGAGAGATTTAATCCAACTTAGCACAGCGTGACGAAAAACCCACAAAAGTCAGTCCGGCGGATTGCAGAGAATTTGCGGATGAGCAATCTGCCAGATCGTGGTAGAGTCGCCGCGCAGTTGGAGCTGTCGAAGAAGATGACTCGAGACTTCTGTGAACCGCTCATGGGGGGGAGGAACGAATGCCGGCGGGCAAAAGACGGACCGATGGATCGGGACGCATTTTTCTGTGCTGCTTCGCAACCTTATCGCTGTTCCTGGTCACGGCTGTGCCCGGCAGTGATTGTACCGGCGCGGAGGCGGGCCCGGCGATGCTGGCGTCCCTGACGACGGGAACAATGCACACCCGGCTCGTTTTTCTCCAACCCGGTATGCTGGTTGGCGATAAGCCGCCCGAAGGATGGAGCCATCTCGTCGTCAAGTCGATCCCTCGGCTGGCGACCGGCGACCGGGGAACGCTGCCGGCCGGTTCGTCGAAGACCGCGACATTGTTTCGCACCGTCATCCTCGCCGACGTCCGGCCGATGGATGTCGAAGAGAAAGATTTTGAGCTCACTCAGATCGGCCTCGGTATCTGCGTTCCCAAGGACGACGATCACGACATGGTCGTCGCCGCAGACCGATTGGATGCGCTTGGGCTGCATCTGACAACTGTCCAGCGCATGGTGCTCGACGCTGCGGAGACCGAGCTGGGAGAAGGCAGGATCATCGCCCGGACCCCCACCTTTGCCCTGTTTCGCGGCCCTGCCACGATCGTCGTACCGGGCAACGACCACCTCAAAGTCAATTTATACTACGCATTCTGCGTAGAGCGCACCACCGGAAAACTTCACGTAGCCGTGTGGACGATGTTGCCGGAGACCAAACCTCAGAAGGCCCCGGCCACGCTGGTCCGACTGGGATCGAAGCCCGTCTTCGACTGCCAGCTCGATGTCAAAGTGCGCAGGATTCTGGGGACCGTTCCCTTCTCGTGGTCGTTCGCGCTACGAACACTGCCGCCGGGGAAGGCCCTGCGCGTACCACCGGCTCTCGGCGAACTGATCGCAACCACGGCTCGTCACCCTGCCGATGGCGACACCGAAGAGCTCGAGCGTATGCTCTTGAAGACTCTGGCCGCGGTGTCCGAGCCGGACCCGGCCGTGCGCCAAACCGCCGCCCCGCCGCCGTATCGCAAGCCGCGCTGATGGGAGCGCAGCGGCTCTCGGTGTGATACGCTCCGGTGCCGAGGGCTGCGCGGCGCCGGAAGTGTTTGCGCCGTCGACGCCCGATTCTTGCGCCGTGGGCAGTCTGCGGGGATTCAAACTCATGGGCAGCGACGGGGCCGTGCGCCGTGGTCCGACGATGAAGAGCGCGAGCGATCGGAGTCGTGGAGCCAAGCGTTGCCGGGATTGGCCCGGATCGGACCTCGAACCGCCGCCTCATTTCGTGCGCTTGTTTGCCAGCTCGCGCCGCAAGGCGCGAATCTGATCCTGAGCGACGACGCCAAACTTGGAGGCGCAGGATGGGAGCCCCCTGAAACCACCCATGCGGCTCGACGAACGCCATGTGAATCTCCACGAGCAACGCGCCGGGCTTGATCGCAAGGCGGCTGATCTTCGCGTAGCCGATGCCGCCGGCGTACGGCTTCGCAGAGCTTTCCGCCTTCGAGCCCCCCGCGGCCAGCGACTTCCAGCTATTGGCGATCGACACCGCGTGATCAAATGCGGGCTCCGTTCGCGAGGCGATCACCATCGACTCGCTCGATTGCGAAGCCACCACGTGATCGGTCACTTCGAAGTCGATGCGGTCGAGCAGCCGGGCATGGACGTGGGCATACCACGTGCTCTCACCGGCCCGGGCCGGCGCTGGCGCGATCCGGGCAGCCTTCAGCTCGTCGTCCTTCAGTAGCCGGGTCTGAAACCACATGTTGGCGACCTCGACTTCCTTGGCGTCGGTGCGGGCGGCTTCCTGCGCCGCGTCGACCTGCTCGAGATCGGCATAGACGACAAACCAGAGGTCGGCAAAGCGGATCGTGGCGTCGGGTACATTCAAGTCATGCGGCTTGAGGATGTAGGGCGCGGTGATTGAGTTCCGCATCATTTCGTCGAGGGCGCGATCAGAGCCGGCTATTTCGCGCAGGGCAGCGCGCTGGGCCTCGGCATCCTGGCCATCGCGCAGGCGGGGCTCGGGCAGGCGAATGGTCTGCCCGCCAGTCTGCAGGCCCTGGTTGAGCACCTTGCTGAACGCCTCGTTCCGGGCGTGTGACGGCTCGATCTGAGCCTGATTCACGAGCCCAACCGTGAGCAAGATCGCAAAAGTTAGCATGAGCGTTGGCTCGCGTTGTTCCGGTTGTGATGGTAATGAGGACAAGTTTGCCCGCGCGCAGGTCGATAGTAAAGAACACTCGGCCTCGCGCCCGCCGGCCGGAACGGATACGGGCGGGACAGGAGGATCGACGGGCAAACGAGGTGCCACGATGTCGGCTTGCGCCAAGGGAAGTTGGTTTACCGGCCGCTCGCAGTCGGTAGCATGGCTGACGTCGGCTCTGCTCGGGCTAGCCGGCTGCGGTCATGTATTACCCGTTGCGGCCACCTTCCGGGGTGACGCTAGCGCAAACGTGGTGGCCGACGCCACGGTCAAGGGTGCGTTCGAGGTCAGGATGCCCTCGGCGGTCGACCCGGGCGAGATGACCGCGACGGTCGTCCGCGCCGGCAAATCTCCCGCTCCATGCGCACGCATTGCCTTGATCGACATTGACGGAGTGCTTCTTAACCAGAACTTCGGCAGCCTCTATGCGGTCGGCGACAATCCGCTGGCCGCGTTTCGCGATAAGCTCGAAGCGGCCGCGCACGACCCGCAGGTTGTCGCGGTTGTCCTGCGGATCAACAGCCCCGGCGGAAGCGTGACCACTTGCGATATCATGGCCGAGGAGCTGCGCCAGTTCCGCGCCGAGACGCACAAGCCAGTCGTTGCCTGCTTGATGGACGTGGCGGCATCGGGAGCCTACTTCATCGCCGTCGAAACCGACAGCATCATCGCGCATCCGACGGCGCTGACGGGCGGCCTGGGGGTTGTCTTCAATCACTTCAACCTCCAGGACGCGATGGCCCAGCTCAACATTGTCGCCGACCCCGTGAAGTCTGGCGGCAAGATCGACATGGGAACGGTCACCACGCCGATGGACGACGAGTCGCGAGCCATGCTGCAGAAGATGGCCGATGCTTACCGAGATCACCTCCACAAGCGGGTGAAGGAGCGCCGAACCGCGATGACGGCCCTCGACCTGCAGGTGCTGCAGGATGGTCGCGTGGAACTCGCTTCGCAGGCCCTGGGCCATCACCTGGTCGATCGGCTGGGCTACTTGCACGACGCGATCGCCCTGGCGGAGCGGCAGGCCGGCGTCTCCGGGGCGGAAGTCGTTCTCTTCCACCGCACCGGCTACCCCGCGCATTCCCTGTACGCAATCACCCCGGCGCCGGCACCATTGAACGACTCCCTCCCCTTCAGCTATCCTGGTCTGGACCGATCTAAATTACCCACGTTCCTCTATTTATGGCAGCCCGACCCGACCTTGCCACGACTGGGTTCGCGCTAACGTCGTCCGCGCGGGCCGGCGCTGATCCGTGCTTACCCGAGGCGGATCCGGAGATCGGGTCCAACGGGCTCGATCCGGACCCTTCCCAGTGGCCGGTACTCGTGACGGGCGCCGGTGGGTTCGTGGGCGGGCATGTGGCGCGCGACCTTGCGCGCGCCGGTCATCGCGTCCGGGGACTGGCGCGCCGTTCTCCCGGGTCCGAACGTGGTGATCCCTCGATCGAATGGTTGATCGGCGACCTTGCAGATCCCGAGGTCCGGCGCCGGGCGATGCAGGGCGTCCGGGCCGTCATTCACTCCGCGGGCTGGGTCTCCCTTGGTCCGGACCGACTCGGGATCAGCCACGCCAGCAACGTGGAGCTAACCAGCCGGCTGCTGGACGAAGCCCCCCGCGCAGGCGTGGAACGCTTTGTCTACACGTCGACACTCTATACGCTGGCCGCCGGAACATCCGACCGCTTCGCGGACGAATTCACGCCGTGGAATCTGGAACGTGTTGATTCCGCATACACCAAGACGAAGCGAGAAGCAGAGCGACTCGTGCTCGCCGCGAGCAGCGGCGGCTTCACGACGATCGCACTCTGTCCGGGAATGGTTCTGGGCGCCAGGGATCCCAAACCGACGTCGACCAGGATTGTCCGGGCGTACTCGCGAGCGATGGTGGCCGTAGCCCCGCTCGGAGGGATTCCGATCGTCGATGCGACCGTGCTGGCTTTGGCTCACCGCCGCGCCCTCTGCGCCGGAGGCGCCGGAGAGCGGTATGCCGTGGTCGGACCGTACCTGAGTTATCGCGAGCTGGCCGTACTGGTGTCGTCGATCACCGGTCGGCCCCGGTGGCTGATCACGCTCTCTGACCGCCTCGAGCCTCTCGTCGTGCCGGCGGCAGGCTGGCTAGGACCGCTGACGCGGCGGTGGTGGCCCGACATGTCACGCGAGCTGGCCGCCGGAGCGTTCGTGCGCCTCCGCGTTCGCGGGGACCGAGCTAACGCCTGCTTTGGGTTGGAACATCCGCCCGCCCGAGATACGATCGCTAAGAGCCTCTGAACTTTCGAAGCTTGACCTCGACCACAACGATTCCGCACCAGAAAGGGGACGTACCGGCATGGCAGCGACCGATGATCGGAGCCCCGAGGCCTCGAAGGCGGGCCGGCCGGCGCCTGACATAACAGCGGCTGCGCCGGTGGCGGAGCCGCACCCGCGCACCGCGTCTCACCTCTCGGCGACCGGCGAACCGGGTGAAGCTTCGACCCCACGACAAGTTGCCCCGCAGACCGCCCATCCCTGGCGAAAGCGCTTGCTCCTGGCGCTGGTCGTGGCCGGGCTTGGCGCCGGCGGCTACGCCCTGGTGCCAACCATCAAGATGGCGCTCAGCACCGTTTCCACCGACGATGCGTATGTCAATGGCCACGTGACGTTCCTGGCTCCGCGGGTTTCGGGCCAGGTGGTCAATGTGCTCGTCGACGACAATATGCGGGTCGCGAAGGGCGCCGTGCTGGTCCAGCTCGACCGGGAGCCCTACCAGGTCCAGCTGGCGATCAAGCAAGCCGCGGTGGTCACTGCCGAGACCGACCTGACCGCCGCGCAGGCGCAGGTGCGCGGTATCGTGGGCCTGGTACGCGCGGGCAGGTTTCAGCTCGAGCACGCCATCGAAGACGTCAACACCAGGATCGCGAATCTGCACGCCGACGTCGCGACCCTCAACAGTCGCAAGGCGTCGCTGGAGCTCGCACGCGCCAACCTGCGGCGGGGAGAGGAGCTTCTGCCGAGCGGCGGGATCAGCAAGGAGGATCTCGACATCCGGCGCCAGGCGGTCAAGGTCAACGAGGCGAATGTCGACCAGGCCCTGCAGGCGGTCTACGCGGATCGCGTGGGACTCGGACTGACGGCCCAACCTCCCAAGGGCAAGGATCTGGCTGACACGCCGCCTGAGCTTGCGGAAACCTTTTCCTCGGTCCGTCAGGCGCTGGCGCAACTGATCCAGAGTGCTGCCGAGCTCGGCTACTCGCCGGTTTCGTGGGAGGCGACGCCGAAACAGGCCGTCGAGTCGTTCTACAGGCTGGACCCTGAGCGCAATGTCGATCACATCTTCTCGAAATTGATTCCGGAGGCTCCGCCCATCAAACAAGCGGAGGCCAAGCTCCTGAAGGCTCGCCGCGACCTGGCGCAGGCAGAGCTCGACCTCCGCTACTGCGATGTCGTCAGCGAGATCGACGGGGTGGTCACGCGGCGGAGTGTGAATCCCGGCAATAACGTCCAGGCGGGGCAGAGCTTGATGGCGATCCGCTCGCTCACCGAGATCTGGATCGATGCCAACTTCAAGGAGACACAGCTCGCGGACCTGCGAATTGGCCAGCGCGTCCGATGCGAGGTCGACATGTATGGCAGCCGTCGCGATTACGAGGGCCGTATCACCGGTTTCACGATGGGCACCGGACAGACCCTTGCCCTGCTCCCGCCGCAAAACGCCACGGGCAACTATGTGAAGATCGTGCAGCGGCTGCCGGTGCGCATCGAGCTGACCGACTACCAGCCCGAGAAGGCGCCCTTGTTTGTCGGCCTTTCGGTAGTGCCGCACGTCTACTACAAGGAACCGCCGACCGGTCCACACGCCGGCGAATTCTTGCAACCCAACCGCGTACTCCCGCAAGGCCCGCGAGCGCCGCAAACCCAGGACGCCTCGCCCTCGGCGGCGGCACCTCCGGCACCGACCAGCGCACTCTCCGGCACCAAGTCTTGAGAACAGCGGGCGTTCGCCGGTGTCTTGTTTCGCTTCCATCGAAACCGCCGCATGAGCAGCCCAGACAGAACGGGCAAACTGGGCACTTCGGCCAATTCGTCGCATTGCTCTTTTCGAGTTTTCCTCAGTCAACGAGACGGATTCGGCCGATCTTTCCGACTGTGCAGATCGTCCTCATTTTTCCGAGGGCGATGTTCCCGTGCCATGACCAGTGAACAAAGTCACACGGCGGAAATGACGCATGGTTTCGCGTTCCCATTACCGGCGCGAACTCGATCGAACGCGACGACCTCGCCTGCTGCGCGGGACGGGGCTGGCCGGCCTGCTGGGAGCGATCATCCTCAGTTGCGGATGCATCGTCACCGGCCCACGGCAGTGGATTCACAACGGTTTCAAGGTCGGGCCAGAGTACGGACGGCCCCCCGCGCCCCTGGCTTCGGAATGGATCCAGGCCAGGGATCCCAACGTCCAGGGCCAGCACCTTCCGGAATGGTGGGAAGTCTTTCAGGACCCCGCGCTCAGCGCGTTGATCGACACGGCCTACGAGCAGAACCCGACGTTACGGATCGCGGGCATGCGAGTGCTTGAGGCCCGCGCAGGCCAGGCGATCTCCGTCGGCAACCTTCTCCCGCAGTCGCAGCAGGCAACCGGGTCATACAGCCGGATCAATCTTAATCCCAACATGCCTCTGATCAACCAGCTCGCAAGGTCGTTGCCGCCGGGGTCGGTACCGACCGCTTTCTCCAACTGGTTCTACGGATTCAATCTGAGCTGGGAGCTCGATTTGTGGGGCCGAATCCGCCGTAATATCGAGTCTTCCAACGCGAGCCTCGACGCGTCGGTCGAGGATTATGACGCCGCGCTCGTGACCCTGTTTGCCGACGTGGCCACGAATTACGTGCAGTACCGGGTGGCGCAGCTACGAATCAAGATCGCCCACGATAACGTGAAGATCCAGGAGGGAGTCCTTGCCCTGGCCGCCGAGAAATTCCGGGTCGGCACCGCCACGCGACTCGACGTGGAACAGGCGCGGACGGCCCTCGAGCAAACACGCTCGACGATCCCCGCGCTCGAGATCCAGCTCGGGCAGGCCAACGACACGCTCTGTATCCTGGCGGGGATCCCACCACGAAACCTGGAGCCTGAACTCGGGCCTGGGGCGGCTCTGGGGAACTTCCCGATGCCGAACACGCCGGCCTGGGTCGCGGCGGGGATCCCGGCCGATCTGCTGCGGCGCCGCCCCGACATCCGCAGCGCCGAGCGCCAGGTGGCCGCCCAGAGCGCGCAGATCGGCGTCGCCGAGGCCGACCTCTATCCCACCATCTTCATCAACGGCACGATCGGCTGGGATGCCCAGGACTTTTCGCAGGCGTTCTCGGCGAAAAGCCTGCTGGGACTGCTCACGCCCGGATTCCGGTGGAACATCTTGAACTACGGGCGAATCAAGAACAACGTCCACCTTCAGGAGGCGCGCACTCAGGAATTGATCGCTGCCTATCAAAACAAGGTCCTCTCGGCCGCTCGGGAGGTCCAAGTCCCCCTCCGTGGATTCCTGAAATCGCGGGAGCAGACCGAGGACCTCGACCGTAGCGTCAAGGCAGCCGCAGCCGCCACGCAGCTCGGTGTGCAGCAATACCGCACCGGCATCATCGACTTCAACAGGGTCTTCAATCTGGAGACCACCCAGGTGCAGCAACAAGACGGGCTGGCGGTCGCCGCCGGCAACATTGCGCTCAACCTCGTCAATGTATATCGAGCCCTCGGAGGAGGATGGGAGCTCCGTTACCGGAAGGACGAGGCGAAGCAGAATCCCGGCCATCCGCACGCCGACGCGCGGCCCGCGCCGCCGAGCTTGGCGTCAATCGGTCCCGATCAAGGTTCACGACCACTACCGCCGCCTGGAATCGCTCCTTGAGCGGGAACGCGGCGTGATTCTTCAGTCGCGAGCGCCCGACCGGGCCCGCGGTGACTGGCATTGTGGAGAGGAGCAGTCGCGGGATGAAAAGCCAGGTCACAATATGGGCGATCGTGCTCCCGCTGCTTACCTGTGGTCAGGGATTCGGCGGTGAAGAGGGCGACTCTGATCCGCACGCGCGGCATTTCCTTCAGCGGTTTCACCCTGTCGGAGGATGGAATCCCTACGGAGGCGGATTGCTGCACTGGTGGAACCCTCATTGTTCTCCATGTCAGGCTGCCCCCGACGATTACTGCCGAAAGCCCCTTCCCAGGCTGTGCTGGCCCCACTATCCAGGGCACTACACGTGGGCCCCGCCGGAGCACGTCGATCCTCGAGGCAGCCGTTTCTGGAACGCCAATAGTCCGGATTGAGCGCGCACGACACTTCCGGTCACCAGCCGCACCGCTGGATGAATAGGGGATGGTTCGATGGACGAGCGGGGTCAGCGGAACACGCTCTGGCGCCGCACTCTGGAAGGGGCCGTCTGCCTGCTCGTCGCTTGCGGCTGCGCAAGTGGCTGCCTGGGTCCCAAGGCCGTCCGCTATACGCGCATGCGATATAACGAAGTTTTCCGTGACACCAACGACGAGCAACTCCTGATCAACATCGTGCGGTTGCGCTACGCCGATTCGCCGGTGTTCATCGACCTGCCCAACATCACGAGCCAGTTCGAGGTCAGCAGCCAGGGTGGCTACCTCGGCGGCTACGGCAATCAGACACGGGGCCCGGCAAGCCTCGGAAATGGCGAGTTCTCGGTGCGCGACACTCCGACCTTGAGCTATCATCCGCGCGAGGGGCGCGAGATCGCCAAGGCATTGCTCACCCCTCTCTCGAGTGAGCTTTTCATCGTCGTCAACGCCAGCGCCAACCTCGAGCAGCTCTTGCTCCTGACGATCAACGATATCAATGACGTGCCCAACGCCCCCCTCGCCACGACCTTGATCCCGAGGGCACCCGACAATAACTCAGAGTTTCTCCGCGCGATCCGCGTGCTCGCCTCTCTCCGCGAGCGCGACGCCACCGAACTGGCATTCGGGACGGTCGAAGAGAGTGACGGGTCGTCCGACCCGATCCCGACCGTCGCGGTGCAGGGGCGCGACATTCAGAATGCCTGGAAGGACGGCTACGTCTACCGGGCCCAAGGCCAGGGGCAGATGACGCTTCTCAAGCGGGAAAAAGGGCTATTCCTCCGAGTTCGTCCCGCGTACATCCACTCGCCCGAGATGAAGGAGGTCGAGCGAATCTTCCGTTTGATTCCCGGCCAGAGCTCGTATCGGATCAAGTCGGAGCTCACCGAGGAGGCGCACCGCAAACCCCCCGCCAGTCCCCTGGGAGACGATACGATCTACATGAACCTGCGCTCGGTGTTGCAGATCATGACCTTTCTCTCGAAAGGCGTTTGCATACCCGAGGAACATGTGCGCTCGGGGGTCGCGCCCGTTACGCCCGGCCCGGACGGCTCACCCTACGACTGGACGCCGGTCACCGCCGGATCCTTTTACGTCCACGCACAAAAACACCGGCCGCGCAACGCAGAGGTGGCCGTCCAATACCGGGGATACTGGTTCTACATCGCGGACAACGACGTGAATTCGCGGGCCGTGCTGGCGATCCTAGAGATCCTGTTCGGGCTGCAAGAATCCGATGGCAAGAGCGTCGGCCCGCTCTTGACGCTGCCGCTTGGCGGCCGTTGAGGCAAGCATCTGGGTCCGAAGGCGTGGCAGGCCTCTCGGACCACGGCCCGCCCGGCATCGCCGCCGTGGCCCGTTGACCCCGTGTGATCAGAGGTTGGTGGCCAGGCCGATCAGCTCGGCGACTTTCGCAGTGCCGGTGGTCCCGAGCTGATGGATCACGACCGAAGCGGCCGCCATGGCCAGCTCCATCGCCTCGCGAACGCTGGCCCCGGCGGCGAGTGCCGCCGCCAGGTTGGCGGTCACGGCATCTCCTGCCCCGACGATGTCGATCGGGCCGCGAACCGGGTGTGCGGGCACGCGTCCTTGCGGGCCGTCGGGCAAGACGCCGACGATGCCTTGCTCGGCCAAGCGTGACGAACACAGGCTGGCCGGTGCGCGCGGCCAGCCGTGCGGCCAGCGCGGCCCACCTCATCGAGCTCCGTGATCGGGCCGAACCGTTCATTCGCGCGAGCTCGGCCGCGTTCATCTTGAAACAGCACGGCGGGAAATCCTCCAGGCCGCGCCGGCTGTCGGCCAACGATGCAGCAATTCGCGGTTCGCGGCCGAGGCCGTCGGCGCACCGCGTCCTTCACCAGGCCTGTGACGACGCCCGTTTCGGGCCGGTCGACTTGATCCATCAGCAGCAGGGCGTCGACGCGGCTCGATATCTCGCGGACACGGCCTGGCGAGCTCGTCGCTGGAGTTCCGGCGGTGTCGGCGACCAGTTCTTCGAGTCGAGCCGGTTCAGCTCGCGCGGCGGCCGGCCGGGCTCGATGACCAGCGGCTTGCAGTACACCGGCGTTCGCCGCGCGGTCGTGGTGAGGAAATGCTCGAGGTTCACCCCGGCCAAGGCCGCGAGGGCCTGCCGCAGCTCGTAGCCCTCGCCGTCGTCGCCGCAGAAGCCGACCGCGAAGATCTCGCCGATCCCCAGCGCGACCAGGTTATTGAGGATCGTGCCCGGCGCGCCCCGGCTGGCTGCGGACCTCGACGACGTTGTAGACCGTGCAAGCCGGTCTCGATCGAGGTCTCGTCCTTCGGCCGGGTCGATGTGCAGATACCGGTCGAGGAAGAAATCGCCGACGATCCGCGATGCGCAGCCGCGCGTAGCGCCCGGTGATCTCGTGAAACCGTTCCGCCTTCATGAGCCGCTCAACTGGCGATAGAGATGATGGACGAACATCAGATTATCGCATTGCACGTAGTTCAGCTCGCCGCCCATCCGGGAGAAGCTCTTGCAGAACCGCAGGTAATAGGCCGGATTGGTCTTGGGGGGCTCGCCGCGGTCCAGTCCCAGTCGCCGCCGTCCTGGAGGTCGACGACGTAGAAGCGTGTGGCCGCGGACGACGTCGAGCCCGTTCTGCAGCCGGAGGTTGTTGACGCAGCTCAGGGCTTTCTCGAAGACCTGCGGGCCCATGATGGCCGAGCCGATCGAGAGCACGACGCCGCCCTCGAGGCTGCGGAGCGAGCCGCCGAAGAGCTTGAAGTCCCATTCGGCGGCCCGGCCGATCGCCGCGCCGCTGAAGACCGGATGATTGGAGATGATGTCGTAGCCGATGCCGGGATGGACGGTGAGCGGGACGTCGTGGCGAGCGGCCTGGGCGAGGATCGAGGCGTGCTTCCAGCGGTGGTTGACGGCGATCCGCCCGGCCGGCCAGCCTTGCTGTTCGCATCGCCCGGAGCAGGTCGGCGCGGGCGGCCGTGAGCGGATGCCGCGGGTCGGCGGCGATCGCGGCGGCGAGCTCGTCCGGCGTCGGGAAGCGTGGCGCCGTCCTCGAGGATGAACCGGCCCAGTGCCCGGCCGTAGCCCAGGCCGTCGAGCGCGCCGGCCATCAGGGCCAGATGGATGTTCGAGGCCGTCTCGTGCCAGGTGCCGAACGTGCCGGTGGCGACGTTCTTCTCGACGGATTCGGTCGAGGCGCCCAGCCAGGCGTATTCCCAGTCGTGAATCGTGCCGGCGCCGTTGGTGGCCAGGTGCGTCAGCCAGCCGCCGGCCATCATCCGCTCGAGGATGCGGGCGGCGCCGTTGCGAAGCAGGTGGGCGCCGTAGATCAGCACGACCGCGGCGCCGCGCCGGCGGGCGGCTCGGATCTTCAGCGAGCAGTCCCGCGACGAGCTGTGCGATCCGGCTCCGAGCAGGGCGGCGGAGCCGCGTCGGGGTCGACGAGGATCTCGTCGGCTTGCGTCAGGCTGCGCGCGCTCGGCGAGGGGGAGGACCTTCAGCTTGCCGAGGTCGAGCGGCTCGGGGATCACGGAGGCATCCTCGATATCAGGGTCAACTGCGAGCGTGGCGCGCGGGACCGCTCATCGGCCGAGCAGGTAATCGACGAACGGGATGGCGTCGCGGAAGTCGGGGATGACGGCGTCGGCGCCGACGCCGAGCAGGCGCTCGCGTTTCCACTCGTCGACTCGTCCCGAGCCGTTGTTGGCCTCGTCGCTGGCGACGGCCACCGCCAGGCCGCCGGCCTGCTTGGTGTTCTCGATCTCGACGTAGCCGTCGCCGAAGGAGAGCAAGTGCCGTCCGGTGATCGCGTGCTCGTGCAGGATGCGATCGATCACGATCTTCTTCGAGAACTGCTTGTAGTCGTCGAGGGCTCCGTAGATGTGGCCGTCGAAATACCGGGTGACGTCGAGCAGCTCGGCCTCGCGCTTGACGGCGGAGAGGTCGGTGCCGCTGGCGAGATAGAGCGGCAGGCCGAGCTGCCGCAAGATGCTCGAGCAAGGGCCGGGCGCGCGTGGACGAGCAGGTATCGGCCGCGATCGTGCGGCTGGCGAGCGCGGCGGTGCGGCCGCCGATGTGCGTTCCAGCCGGCGCAGGTATTCGTGCTTGTACGCAGAGCGGCTCGTCGCGGCTCGCCGCCGCGCTCGCGGATCCGCTCGGCGAGCTGGATCATCTGGTAGATCGTCTGCTTGCCGTTGAGCCGCATGATGTCGTCGAGCACCATCCGCCGGACGTCGGCCTCGGTCTCGCCGGGCAGGCGCGGCAGGGCCTCGACGAACATCGGCACCATGACGTCGGGCCATCCCTGGCGGATCAGCGAGAGCGTGCCGTCGAAGTCGAAGAGGACGTGGCTGATCTCGGGCCGAGGCGCCAGGGAACGGGCAGCTCGACGCTGGGCCACTCGCTGTAGGTCTTCAAAAGATGATCTCGTGGGCGAGGGTTGCAAACGCAGGCTATGCCTGACCTATTCGTGCAGGGGACCCGCTCGAACTGGCCCGCAGTGGCGGATCCTGCTCGACGAGCAATGGATCAGTCCAGCAATGCGAGCTGGTCGATTCAGCGCACGGGCGCGGCTTGAGACCGACCAGCAGTCGTTCGGCGTTCTTGAAGTAGAGCTTCTCCAGGACGTCCTTGGGCAGGAAGACGCCGTAGATCATCCAGAAGCCTTGGCGGTGGTGGCCGCCGGCGGGGTCGAAGTACTCGTCGTCGGTCTCCAGGAATCGGTAATAGATTCGATAGGCCGCGCGGCTGGGGGTCGTGTCGGTGCCGAACATGATGCGATCCTGGTATTTCAGGAAGAACCGGCGGGCCGTGTAGGGCTGGCGGCCGAGCTCGGAGATGCGGGCGTCGATGTCGACGTACATGTTGGGATAGGCGTCGAGCCAGCGGCCGACCTCGGCGAGGTCTTCGCCGTCGTTGGCCATGTGGGCGCAGATGAACGTGGTGTTCGGGATGCCGGGCGATCACGCTGATCCGCTGGGCGTGCAGGTCGGAACGCTTGGGGAAATCCTTGCCGTGGAAGAGCCATTCGGGGTGCTCGTTCAATTCGTGCCAGCGCTCGCTGTTGCCGTCGAGCGGGGTGAAGAAGGCGCCGGGGTCGCCGGTGTGGATCTCGACCGGCCGCTTGAAGCGGGCGCAGACCTCCCAGATCGGGTCGAGCTTGGGGTCGTCGACCGGGAGGAAGCGGCCGTCGCGGTAGCGGACGCCCAGGCCGAGCGTCTTGTGAAACTTGAGGCCCTTGGCGCCGGCTTCGAAGCTCTCGGCCAGCCTGGCCGCCTCTCGGTCGGACCAGCTCGGGTCGTCGATACCGGAAAAGTCGATGAGGGCGTAGGTGAGGAACCGGCCGGGGTGCGCCTGGTCGAGAGCGGCCAGAGTTTCCTTGAGTCTGTCGCCCCAGCCGCCGTCCAGGTTGACCACCGTTCGGACGCCGGCGGCATCCATCTCCGCGAGGTAGCGCTTGACGCGCTCCGGCGTGAGCGTCGCCTTGCCGCCGCCCAGGTGGTTGTGAACGTCGATGACCGGGAACGCCGGCTTGGGGACCTCGGTCGCCTTGGTGATCAGCATGGACCGCGGCTGCCAGTCGCGGAGCTTCAACTGCTTGATGTCATCCTTTTCCTGCGCATGCGTCGTGACGCTCAAAACGAGCGATAGTGCGGTGAGGCAAGCGGCGGCTCGAAACATGAGACTCCTCGGGCGGTTGACGTTTCCGGTCGTTTACTCACGCGGTTCGCACATGGTAGGGGCGACGTGGTCGGCTTTGCATCAGAAACGGTCGGCGCCCTTCACGAGCCCGCAAATTCGACTCAGGCTCCCGGATGCACCCACGGACTCCGGTAGGGCCGGGTCAGGAGCCGGTTGGCCTCGTCGTCGCCGACGACTCGGCCGGCCTTGCGCGTCCCAGGTCAGCGTTCGGCCGAGTTGCAGCGCAAGGTTGGCCAGGATGCAGCTCGCCGTCGAGATATACCCTTCCTCGATGTCGGCCACCGGCCGGCCCCGCGAGGCGATCGCCGCCAGCAAGTCCTTCATGTGCCCGCGGATCGCCGGCGCGCACGTGCTTCTCCAGGTCTTTCTCGGTCTTGTCCTCGGGAAACTCGTCGAGCTCGTAGGTGACATCCCGGTGGATCGGCGTGCCTCCTCCCAGCGGGGTGAAGTCGTAGCCCATCACGCTCGCCTTGAGCGTCCCCTTGTCGCCGTAGAACGTCGCTCCCCAGGGATATTTGGGGTCGGCGGGCTCGCCCCAGGTGCGATGCTGCCAGACGACGTCCAGGTCGCCGAAGTCGAACGTGGCCGTCTGCGTGTCGGGGATGTTCGCCTTGCTGCCCTTGCTCACCAGGATGCCGCCCGACGAGCTGATCCGCTTGGGCCAGCCCAGCTCGAGCATCCAGCGCACCATGTCGAGCATGTGGATGCACATGTCGCCCATGATGCCGTTGCCGTATTCGGTGAACGCACGCCAGCCGCGCGGATGGACGATCGAGTTGTAGGGCCGCATCGGGGCCGGGCCGGTCCACATCTCCCAGTCGAGGTAGTCGGGCGGGTTGGTGTCGGCGGGATTCGACGGATTGCCGCATGTGATAGTAGCAGTAGACCTCGACCAGGCCGATCTTGCCGAGCTTGCCCTCGCGGATGATCCGGTCGCGGGCCTCGATCAGATGCGGGGTGCTGCGGCGCTGGGTGCCGACCTGCACGACCCGCTGGTGCTTGCGGGCCGCGGCCAGCATCGCCTGGCCCTCGGTCACGTCGACGCTGATCGGCTTCTGGACATAGATGTCGGCCCCCGCCTCGACGGCCGCGATCATCGGCAGGGCATGCCAGTGGTCGGGCGTGGCGATCAGGACGATGTCCAGGTCCTTCTCCTTGAGCATCTCGCGGTAGTCGGCGTAGGTGCGCGGGGTCTTCTTCGAGGCCTGGCGGTGCGCGACGATCTCGGCGGCCTCGGCCAGCATCTTCTTGTCGACGTCGCACAGCGAAACGACCTCGACCGGCGCGACCTGGATCAGCCGGAACAGGTCGGCCTTGCCGTACCAGCCGCAGCCGATCAACCCGACGCGCTTGGCTTCCCGGCTGGTGAAGCCCGAGGCCCGCTTGCTCCCAAGCGACAAAGCCACTCCCGCGGCAGCCGAGCCGGCCTGGAGGAATTCGCGACGATTCATGGACGTGTTTCCCGAGTTGGGGTCATCGATCGAAGCCAGGAGAGCCCGTAGCCGAAAGTTAACGGCAACACACCCCGTTGTCCACGGCCTGGCTCCGCCGCCCTGATTCGACTCGCCCGCCGTTGCCAGATTGACTCACGTACCAGATCTGTGCCCGCGCCCGCGGTGCAAGGCTTGGTTTTCTCAGTGAATCATCTTACAATTGTCTTTGTGTGTTCGCCCGAATCGGGCTCGGGAATCAATCTCGCGACTGGATCCGCGCCCTCGGCGCGCACCGGCAAGGAGTCGGACGATCGTCATGGAACCCAGCACGGAACCGGACCTGGAGAAGCCCAGTCGAGCCAATCGCCCGAGATTGGGGCGAGGGCGCGCGCTTTCGCTCGGCGTCGTAGTGGGGTCGCTTGTGCTCTCGTGTGTCTTCTTCCGCTGGGTACGCAATCTGGACGGTTTGCCAGACGTCGGCGATCCCTTCGATGTGGCCGCGGCGCGGCGGGCCATCGAGATGCCGGACTCTGAGAACGCCTACGTGCTGTACGCCGACGCCAAGCAGAAGCTGGCACGGCTCCCAGCGGCGCTTCACCGGGTCGATTTCAAGACCCTGACGTGGGCGACCGCCGGTGACGGTGTCCGTGACTTTGTGATCGCGAACCGGCCGGCGCTCCTGACCTGGCGCGAGGCGAGCGACCGGCCCGATGCGCTTTATAACCAGCCGGCCAAGCTCGCCGTCGACACGCTGCTACCGGTTGTCTCGGAGCTCAGATTGCTCGCCCAGATGGCGGGCCTGGAAGGCTCGCACGACGAGGAAACGGGCGCAATGGAAGACGCCTGGCTGTGGTACCGGGCCATGCTGCGCTCGAGCCGGCACGTGGGCAGGCACGGCGTGATCATCGAGCGGCTGGTCGGCGCCATCATCCACGAAAATGCGACCGCTCGCATCGGCCACTGGGCGGCGGACCCCCGTGTCGATGCCGGGCTCATGCGCCGAGCGCTCGACGACACCCTCGCCGCCGACGCCTTGACCCCACCACTCTCCGAGACCCTGAAACTCGAGTACTTGATGTACGTGCGCGACCTGCAAGAGCTGCGCGTGATGATCGCGGAGGTACCCTTGCCGGGGGGACGGTTCGGCTGGTTCGAGCAAGTCGTCGCGGCCACCGGCGCGAAACCACAGGTTCAGCGGTTGCATCTGGCCGCAACCAACGACGTGGAGCGAAGTCGACGCGCGCTCCGCCTGGTCTTCGCCAACTGGCTGGCGCAGGTCGACAAGCCAGTAAAGGAACGGGCTCCGATCGCGATCCGGAAACCGACGTTGATCTACGCTTCCGACCCAGGGGCGCCGTCCGCGGCGAACGCCCTCGATCCGCAAAATCTCGACAGGATCATTGGCCAGACTTCTCTCGGCCAGGTGATCCTACGCCCGGTCGATCTCTCTTTTGGCGGCGGAACTCCGATGACGAAAGCCCCGTGGGAGGACGACGGGCCCCTCGCCCGTGAGCCAAGGCGCCGCGCCGCCATGATCGTGAGATTGGCGGCCGAGCTGTACCGTCGCGAGCATGGACGCCTGCCCGCGACCGCAGGCGAGCTTCGCGGAGGCTATCTCAAGGACCTTCCCCACGGATTCAGCGATCACGACTCGATTCCCGCCAGCCTCGAACAAACTTCGCACTGAAGCTGGTGGTGAGTTGCATTTCGCCGAGGACAACCCCTCACGGTGCGAAGGCCGGACCTGAGCAAACCAATGAGACAGGCGACACGTCCACAAGGGCAGGAGGGGACCGCTCGATCCTGGAAAAGCCGTCTCACGCGGCGGCGCGTTCTCGCCATGCTCGGTGCGACGACGCTGGCCCTGCTGGCCGGTAGCTCCTTGTGGCAGGTGCGAAGCCTGGAGGGCCTGCCTGATGTGGGCGATCCCTTTGACGTCGAACAGGCGCTTCGGCCCGTCGAGGTGCCCGATGCCGAGAATGCCTTCGTCCTCTACATCGATGCCCAGGCGCAAGCTATCGCGGTTTCCAGACGCGCTGCGAAGAGTCGACTTCCAGACTCTGAACTGGTCCAAGGCCGGAGAAGGCGTGAGAGAGTTTGCGGAACGCAATCAGGCCGCAGTCGAAGTCTGGCACGCCGGGACCGAGCTGCCGGACGCGGTCTACCATCAGCCGGGCACACTGGCCGCCGACACGCTTTTGCCTGTGGTTCAGGACTTGCGAACGCTCGCCTACCTCGCGGCCCTGGAAGGCTCGCGCCTCCAGGAAGCAGGGGACATGAAAGGGGCTTGGTCCTGGTACAAGGCAATCCTGCGATCCAGCCGGCACGTCGGCAGGCACGGGGTGCTCGTCGAGCGGCTGACCGGGGCGGCTCTCCATAAGATTGCCGCCCATCGCATTAGCGCCTGGGCTGCCGAGCCGAGGGTCGATCAACTGCTCTTGCGCCGGGCACTCGAGGAAACCATGGCCGCCGACGCCATGACTTGGCCGCTTTCCGAGAATCTGAAGCTCGAATACCTGATGTGCATGCGCGACCTGCGAGAGCTGCGGGTGATGCTGGGTGATATCCCGGTGCCCGGCGGAAAATCTGGCTGGCTGGATCGATCCCTGGCCACCAAGACGAAAAACGAATTCCAGCGCTTCCGCGTGTACGCGACCAACGACGTTGAGCGCAGCCGCCGGGTCGTTCGCCTGCTCTTCGCCAACTGGCTGCCGCAGATGGATAAACTCCCGGAAGATCGGGCACCGATCGCGATCCAATACCCGACCTTGATCTACGCGGCCGACCCGGCGGCGCCCCCAGCCGCACGCGCAGTCTCCCCGGAAATTCTCGACAAGGCGGTCGGCCAGACGCTGTATGCCAAGCAGTTCTTTCGCCCTACCGATTACGGTTTCCGTGGCGTGCGCCGGAATCAGGCGCGCCTTGGGAGGGAACCGGACTGCTCGCGCAGAGACTCGCCGCCGCGCCACGCTCATCCTCAAGCTGGCCGCCGAGCTGTACCGGCGCGAGCGCGCAGGCGAGCCAGAGAACGCCGGCGCCCTCCTGGGCAATTGTCTCGAGGCATTACCCGCGGGGATCAAGCCCGACGACCCGATCCCCACTGGCATCGACTGATCGCGGAAGGTCGAGCGAAAGGGCCGGCGCAGTCGGACAGGGCCTACTCGAGCCGCGGGTCGCCATCACAATCCGCGGGCCAACTCCGATCCTTGGAGCGGAACCGAGCGCACCGCCGGCGCCCTGGACCACACCCTCGCAGGTGCCCGAAGTCGTCGCGCCCGATCATGCAATCCCCGCCGGGCTCGACCGAGATCGCGTCAGGGTGTGCGGGCGACCTCGGCGTGAACCTGGTGACGGCTATCTTCCGCAGCTTCCGGATCGTTGTCGTCTGCGCCCTGTCGTGCCGATCTTTGCAGCAATCGGGCGGTGGGTAGTGAGCGATGGCCGAGCTCGATGAGCGCGGCGAGAGTCCAGAGACCGACTGGTAGCGTGGCATAGTGAGCGTAGCTGTCGGCCGCGAAGAGGACCCAGCTTTGCGAGGGCAGCAGGAAGACGACGGCGTAGACTGCCGCCGACAGCAGACAGGCCGCGATCCCGGCCATGGCGACCACGGCGACCAGGTATCCGCCTCCGGACGACAGCATGCGCCCGAAGCCGGCCACGGCACTCCTGATCGTACCCCGACTCCACGCCACGGCACCGGCGATGCCTAGCCCGATGAGCGCGGCGCCCTGCAAATCGCTCAACCCCCATCCGAGCTGCCAGCGAATGTACTGTCCCCACGCCGTCTCATTGGCCCACGTCGGCAGATAGCTCAAGCTCAGCCAGACCAAGGTCGCCACGTAACGAGCCGGCAAGGCCAGTGCACACGCCAGCGCGGCCGCCGGCATGAGTGCGACGGCCTGACGGATATCCAGCTGGTCTTCTCCGGTGGTCTCGAATCCGGCGTTGCGGAGCTCGGTCAACACCCACGCCAACAAAAAACCATCGGAAATGAGCATCAAGGCCGGTATGATGACCGCCTCGACGACCAGGCAGCCCCCCAGAGGCAGGTCGCTCGTGCCCGCGCCCCATCCCACCGCGCGATAGAGGCCATACAAGGCAGCGCTGCTCCAGATCACGATCCACCACACGCCGAAAGTGGGCGGCCTGAAGCTGTGCACGTCCGAATCGCGTGGAAGCCCCCAGCCCGGTGAACCGAGCGATGCCCGGAAAACGACGATCGCCGCGACCAGCACGAGCACAGGTTGTCGCCGAGCACCGCGACATCCCGCAACGGAGTGAGCCCCGCAAACACTCCGTGCTCCAGCGCGAGTTCCCCGATCCCGCAGACTTGGTGAGCATCGCGAGATCCAACCGCCGGCTATCCTGCTTCAGAAAAACCAAGGACTGGCTGGCTGTCCACGATAACACGCTGAAACCGATCGCCACCGAGATCAGCCGGCCAGCGCACCAGACCCGCTGCGTCGCGTCCCGGACCAGGCGCAGATGCCCAGGCAAGTCGAAGAATTGCTTGAGCGCCCGGACTGGGCCTTCGAAAAACACCGCCAGGCCCAACAGGCACAACAGCCCGGCCAGAAAAACCGCGACGGCGTGAAAGTTGGGCACCGCCTGTGGCGAAGAGAGCGTCAGGCTCGAAAACCAGCGCCGAAAGCGCGAGCAAGAACATCGTATCGGGACTCGCGGCGGCCGGCTGAGCCTGCGCCCACAACAGCGGCGACGACAGCAAATCCTTCAACCTCGCGGTCCTCCAATCATGGGTCGTCGCCTTCGGCGTCCGCTCTCAAGTCGAGCGCAGAACTGGGTAGCTCGATCGGCAAGATCGCCACGCCGCGCGTTGCGGGGTTTGCCTCGTGCGCGCCACGTACGACGATTGTACTCGCCCCACGAAACGAAGGCCAGTTGCCTGGATGGATCGCGATCGCCGAGCTGGCGAATCGTTGATGAGAACCAAAGACCTGCGACAGAATGCAGCTCCACCCGTATACTCTCTGGAAGCGACCGAGGATGCGGTCGTCGCCGTGTCGGCCTTGTTATCACTTGCCGACTGGCTCAGGCGAATGCGATCGTCTCAAGGAGAACTGTCATGTCCCGTAAACTTGAAGGATCAGTCCCCCCCCGCGCCGCTGAACCGGCCGCCGGCCCGGCACCCGAACAACCCGATCTGGCGGAACCTCACCGCCGATCAGCGGCATTTCCTTCTGCACGTCCTCAGCCGGCTGCTCGCCAGGCGGCTTCCCGCCGCTCCCGAAGCCAAGGAGGTGCGCAATGACCGTAACTGACTCCACGCCGCGAATTCAAGCGGGCCAGACCGCTAAGGTCACCGATGCCCATCAGGCCAAGTTAGCCATCGTCTATGTACGGCAATCCTCTCAGAGACAGGTGCTTGATCACCAGGAGTCGCGGGAACGGCAGTACGCACTGGCCGATCATGCTGTGGCCCTGGGTTGGCCCAAGGAGCGTGTCCTAGTCATCGATGAGGACCAAGGGCAAAGCGGTAAGTCCGCCGAGACTCGCGTCGGATTCCATCGCCTCCTGGCCGAAGTCATGATGGATCACGTCGGCCTTGTCCTCGGATTGGAAATGAGTCGGCTGGCTCGATCATCAAAGGATTGGCATCACCTCTTGGAATTGTCTGCCCTCTTCGGGTCGCTCCTAGCCGACCAGGAAACATCCGACGACACCCGAGGAGCCGTGTCTTACAGGTGTTAAATGTGTAAAGGGTGAATATCCTTTACGGATCAATGCAATTTTTCGCGTCGAATAACAACTTACGTCAAATCCGCAGTGTAAAGCGTGGACTAGAGTTCAGATTTTCCAGGCTACTCGACGGGTTGGCCGTGACCGAGGCCGCTGGCTGGCTATTACGATCGTTAGGTCATCGAGGAGCGGCCATCGTGAAACACAGGATGCTGGAATGGGGGTTGTTCTTCTGCCTCGGTAGCGCGCTCGCCCTGTTGACCTCGTGGGTCGTGTCCAGATTCTTCGACCGATCTTCCTACCACCTCAAGCTCTCCCCCACAGGGAATCTGCGGCACGATCTCCATCTCTTCATGTACGAGGGTCAGTTCGCATTGAGCAACCAATTCGACAGCGATTCCTCTGGCAGAATCCGACCGTTAATCGTGGAAATGAAGATGCTCATCAAGAGGGACCTCTTGAGGGGGGATCGGTGCGGGCAATTCACGATTCCGGGACTCGATCTAAGGTACTCCTGGAATGCTCCGTCGCGTGGGCTCATCTGGTCACTGGAACAATCTCTGCTGATCCCCGTAGGATTGTTGCTATTGCTAACCGCCTGGTTTCGCATTCGTCTCGGCAAGCTGCAGGCGCGCACTTCGCACGTCAGCCCTCAAGCTCCAGAGAGGCAGGGTGCTGAGAAATGGACCCCCGCAACGGAGTCTCAAAATTATGTAAAGCCTCAACCATAGTTGAAACTTTACACTCGGGCCTTGACCCGACAGAAAATCGCAAAGAGTGAAGTAGTATCGGCCCTTCGCTCTACGACGTTTGTCGGTTGAATGCCGGGGCGGCGGCGGTTAGAGCCTAGGATGTGATGAGGCATGGACTCCGGAGAACCGTGATGCAAGATGAGCCTTCCCGCAGATTCACCATCCTGGACGCCTTGGCCCTGGTCGCGGCGGTGGGCATCGCTCTGGCGTTGGCCCGAGCGTACCAGTCCAGCATGGACTCCGCCGCAGCCGGCGTTGCGATGACCTACCCCCTCTCAATCCGATGGTTCGGCCGGCCCGCCCCCCTGCTAGTATCCCTGACGCTCACCCTGTTCGTCTTGAGGCTCATCGGCCCGCGGCCGCGGTACGAGCGGCTCGTCGGCTCGCCCGGGTTCGCCGCCTGCTATGCGGCGGCCTTAGGACTGGCCATCACCGCACTGACCGTCGTGATGCAGTTCGGGACGAATTACCTGCACTACAGTCGAAGCTCGCTCCATCTCCACTTCCTGATGATGCGGTCGGTGACGTTCGCCGCATCGTCGGTCGCGGGGGCATGGCTCACGCTGGGCCTGCTCGGGTGGTGGCGTCGGGAGCGGGATTGGGTGGAGGTCAGCGGGATTGTCCTCGGTTTCGGCTGGCTCGTCCTCCTCGTGGCCACGCAGCTCAATTTCTGAGCGGAGCCGCGAGGGTACTGACCATGGACACGCCGACGCCCTCGTCGCCTTTGAAGACGCCCTCACGGCGGCGAACCGGATCCGGGCTCGACTGAGGATCGGTCAACTCACACTGGCGATCAGCGACACCTATAAGTGTCTTGATACCAGCAAGAATCGCCTTCGTGCGATTGCGCCCAGCGCGCTCCGGCTCTTGGCTGGCGGTGTCTTGGCGCTTGGTGCTAACGCGCATGTAAATAGCGTGGTGCTTGCTCATGTCATGTTCCCCTTGTCCTTCTAAGGAAAGCATGACACGCAGATGGGGCACGGCAAGCTCAAGCACACGGAAACACGACTCACAAGGAGGCCTCATGTAAGCGCCCTTCAAATGCCGCACGCTCTGGCGATGTTGGTTGATTCGAGCTATGTTGACAACCGGAAAAGTCGCTGACGCCCTGGCCGGATAAGAGCGATTAGTGCCTTTTGTTCATCCCCCGACCTATGGAATGAGGTGCATTGCAATGACGATTTCCAGGTGACGGCGCGAAACTTCCGGTCACATGCGCGGCGTCAGGTCGGTCGTTCCTGGGTGGCTCTCCGACTTTTCGGCGAACCCATCGGGCGGGGAATCGACGCCCCGGCTTTTGATGTAATCCCGCAGATAGCGCAGAAAGGTGGGCAGGCCGGCATCGTCCCAGCTCTCTTCGATCGCCTCCTTGAGCCGCTGGTTTTCCGCCTGAAGCTCCCGGAATGCTTGCGCCGGCGGCACCAAGGTCAATCCCGGTGACCTGGTCGTGGGTGTTCACCGAGAGCATGAAGCCCGCCTCGTTGATCCATGGTTGAATCTGCAGCTTCATGTGCGGATAACGATGGTTACCCAGCCGCAAGGCGTAGATCGGCGATGATCGGTCGGGGGCCTTGCCCGGGCGCTCGAACGGGGGCGCGGTCAAAACCAGATCTGCCGTGCAATCTTCCCGCCATACCAGGCGGCGCTGGATCGTCTCGGGAACTATGCCCGAAGGATACGCCAGCTGCAGGTACCGCTCGGTTGCGCGCCGCAACCAGTCCAGGCGCAAACCACTCAAGTCGCCTTGCCCGGTCGCGAAGGTCGGCTCCATGCGCAGGTCCCTGGTTTGGGCGAGTGAGTTTCCCAACGATAGTCCCGACGATTTAGACGACCCAAGTGCCGAAACGACTCCGCGCGAACCCTTGACCGCACAGGAATCGCGCCACTTCCGACGACCCAGACCGCCCAGACGGCGATTCCTCGGGGCTTTTTACCATTCGAAATCGATGCCAGGATGATGACGACCAACCAAAACCATTGTGACTGACGTGTTCCGCAGCCCATGAAAGTTGCCCGCTAACCCTTTGAGAACTTCGACGCTCGAGCAAAGTTCTTTGTTCGATTTTTCGCTTCGCGCAGTGATCTCACATACACGTCCACCTCATCCTACCGTTTCCATCGTCAGGGTGAAGGTCTCCTGATGTCCGTGGCCCAAAATGCGGAGCCCGGCGTCGATGCCTTGTGTCTGCAGGTTGATCGCGTCGGTCGTCTGGGTGTACGGCTCGACGGCCAGCACGTCCGGTTTGCCGGGGGGCGTGTAAACGACAAGTTCACGGATTCCGTCGTCGAACGTGAGGCGGAACTCACCCTTCTTGTCCAGGTCAACCAGACGGGCGACACCGCGCCTGTCATGAAACTCGAGTCCTGTCAGAACATCGTCGAGCCTGAGGCCCTTGATCGCCTGACCGGTCCGGAAGTCAAGCCGGGCATCGACGGGTTTGATCTCGCCAGTGGGAAGGAATTCCTTCAGGACCCAGTACCTGGACGCAGCCAGCACGACCTGCGTCCGAGCGAGATCGCCTCCGGGCGGGAATGGCAGTCGAAAATAAGGATGGATGCCGAAGCCGTACGGCAAGTCGTCCGCTGTTGGGTTGGAGACCGTCACTGTCATCGAGAGTCGGCGGCCGCTGAGGCTGTAGCGGACCTGCAGCACGGCGTCGGCCGGCCACATGTTGTGTGCTTCCGGCGATTGCTTCGAGATTTGATAGCGGCCCACGATATCAGCGGAATCGGCGGTTGCCTTGTGTTCGACGACGTCCCAGGCTGCCGCCACGGCGAAACCGTGAATCGCATTCGGGCCGTTCGTGGCCGGCAGCTTGTAGGTCCTGCCCTGAAAGGCAAATCGGCCATCCTTGATACGGTTGGGAAACGGAAAGAGGATCGGCGTGCCGTTGCCCGCCGGATGTCCTGGGTTATCGGCAAAGTCGGCGGCGGACGCCAGCACCGAGCGCACTTCGCCGGCCACCGGGAGCCGAAGGTCGAACATATTGAAGCCGTACGACGGCAATACGGCCGCCATCGCACCCGTTCCGTCGTCATGGAGCGAGTACACCGTTCTTTGGCCATGAGCCTGCGTCGCGACTCGAAACGGCATCGGTACCTCCACGAAATCGATCTGTCGTTGCTGGGATCGCGGGTCTCTTCTTCCGGCCCCGCCCTGCGTTCCACGATTCGACCACGGTCGACGCACGATTGCAAATACCCACCCGCGGGCTAAGATCGGAACGATATTTCGCGTTGCAAGCGGAATCTCTTCATCGCCAGCGACTGCTCCCTTTGACGGCCCTGGGTGCACGCTGGCATTCCTCATCCGATCAGCCGCGGAACACCGGCCGGACGCGAAGAACAACCGACACTCAAAAACGGACAATCGATGCGAGCCATCGCCGCGCCAGCCTTGAACGAATTCGTTATCAACTTGCTGGTGGCGGGCCGCGTGCCGCGCGACGACGCGGCGGTGGTGGCGTCGAGCCTGGTCGGTGCAAACCTGCGGGGCCACGATTCGCACGGCGTGATGCGGCTCGTCCAGTACATCGGTTTCATAGAACGCGGCGAGATTCAGATCGGCGCGCCGCTCGAGGTCGAGCGCGAGACGCCGGCCATGGTGGTCTGCGACGGTCACTGGGGATTGGGTCAAATCCAGGCGCACCGGCTGCTCGACCTGGTGCTGCCAAAGGCCCGAGCGCTCGGGGTCGCGGTCGCGACGGCGCGAGATTGCGGGCATATCGGACGCCTGGGCGAATACGCCGAACGCGCAGCCGGTCAGGGAATCATCCTGGTGGCGACCGTTAATAATTGCGGCGGATGGCAACGCGTCGCGCCCCCCGGCGGCCTGGAACCCCGGCTGAGCACCAACCCGTTCTGCGCCGCGATACCGACCGGCGATCCCGACGCGCCGATCGTCGCCGATTTCGGCACCAGCGTGGTCGCCGAAGGAAAAGTGCGCGGCTACTACATCAGCCAACAACCGGTCCCCGAAGGATGGCTTCTCGACCACCACGGGCAGCCTACGACCGACCCCGCTGTGCTCTACGAACCACCGCTGGGCAGCATTCTGCCGCTAGGCGGCGCCCAGTCCTACAAGGGCTTTGGCCTGGCGTTGATCCTCGAGCTGTGGGCCGGCGCACTTTCCGGTGGCCGGTGCAGTCAGCCCACAGGCCGGCCCATCGGCGGCAACAACATCTTCTTTCTGGCACTCGACCCGTCGCATTTCACCAGTGATGCACTGCTACGTGGCCAGGCCAGTCAGCTGGCGGAATACGTCCGAGCGACGCCCCGGGCTCCCGGCGTTGATCGGATTCTGCTCCCGGGCGACCCCGAACGAGTCTCGCTCGAACATCGCTCGGTTCATGGCATCCCCCTCGACCAGAATCACTGGTCGAAGCTCGCGGAACTCGCGGAAAGACTTGGAGTTGCGCCACCGACTTCCCAAATCTTTGAAATTCCGTCCTGAGTGTGTCACACCGCACGTCGCCAGCGTAAGCCTAATGAATCGGTTCGGACTTGTGGGCGTTGCCTGATGTGGCAGCTCATCTCGGCGCCCCCATGACCGAACTCCAAATCTCTCCAAGATTTAATACTTGTCTTCCCATTTGACGATACCAATCATGTAGCATGGCATTGTGCCATGACTCATGTCGTGAGAATTGATGTTCTATGTATAAAGTAGCGTGTCAGCCTCCTTGGTGGCGCGCCGGTTGCTTAAGTGCTTAAGACCTGCTGTCTGGATCCTCAGCGGAAGTAACGTTCGAGAACGGTCATGCGAAGTCGACGATTTTCTAGAAGTGCGGCTTGACGGTCAGGTCGCTGACTGCTATGATGCATGTGTTCGATCAGTCGGTCGACGAGGCTAAGATGCAATCGGAAACTGGCAAGACAGGTGATCGGAGAGAGGAGAGTAAAAGGATGGAATCCGAACTAGTCGTCACGGGTGCAATCATCGATTCCTGGATCGAGCCGACCCAGACGGCCACTGACGGCACACGCTTAGTCTTGCAAGTTGCCCCCCGCGGGCGGCCCAAGGATCTGGTCATTGTCGAAGCAGAGCCATCGTTGGTCCCAGACCGATTCTGGCTGGAAGACCTCAGCGAAAACCTCTGTCATGGAAGCCCGGTGCTCGCGGTCGGACGCGCTTCTTTTAATGGGTTTGTCGCCGCCACTCGTTTGCAACTGGCCCGGTAGGCCCGCCTCTTCATTTCCCGTTCATATCGAAAAAAATTCCGCCGATCTGGGGCGCTCACGCGGGTTTCTCACCGCTCTCCCCTTGATTCGGCCGCGACTGGCATCTAAAAAATCTCTGGTGTGCGAGAGTGGCCACGCGCACGACGGGCCATGACTGCGTGCGCCCGCGGTGCGTTCACGGTCGCCGTCGAAGACGCGGCCGTTTCTCGCCTCTGTCCGATTGAGGGAGGCCAGGCGGGTCGAGGCCGGCCATACTCGGGCGAGTCGTGGTTTCAAGTTGGTCCTGACCGCGTCTACGATCGACGTCCCTCCTTCTGCTTGTTCCGTGTCGCTGTCCGCGAAGCCGCGGCGTCGGAGAATCGCCGCCTGCGGCGGGGAACACGGACTCCTGGTTTTGGCGCCGTGAACCGGTAGCCCTTTGGTCGAGGATGGAGCAGGATGAATCACGGAAACACAAGCGCAGACTACGTCCGGTCGGCACGGGGCGGAGTCTGGCCAGGTTGCACGCTCGCCCTGGGATGGGTGGCTTGGGTTTGCGCAGTGGCGCAGCGCACGAGCCGCCCCGCGCCACCGGTCACGACACCCTCGCGCACCGAATCGAGTCGGTCCTGGCGGCGCCAGGATTTCAGAACGGGCATTGGGGAGTGCTCGTCGTCGACCGAAAAACGGGCCAATCGCTGTACGAGAGAAATGCTGACCAGCTTTTCGCTCCGGCGTCCGTCACCAAGCTATTCAGCACAGCGGCTGCGCTCGTCGAGCTCGGCTCGAGCTATCGGTTCCAGACTCCCTTGGTCCGGCGAGGCGAAGTGGATGCCGGCGGAACTCTTCACGGCGACCTGGTCTTGATCGCCCAAGGCGATCTTTGCATGGGAGGCCGTACAGGGCCCGATGGTACGCTTCTCTACAAGGACGAGGACCATACTTACGCCGGAGGAAACCTGCGCAGCGACGTGGTCGCGACCGACCCGCTGGCCGGTCTCGACCATCTGGCCCGCGAGGTGCAGGCCGCCGGCATTCGCAACGTGACTGGCGACATCTTGGTCGACGACCGGCTCTTCGCGCCGGCCGAGGCCACCGGAAGCGGTCCGAGGCGGGTGAGTGCCATCGTCATCAACGACAACGTGATCGACGTCCTGGCGCAGCCGGCCGCGAAGGTGGGTGAGCCGGCGACGGTCACCTTTCAGCCGGCGACGCAGTTTGCCGCTTTCGACGCCCAGGTCGCCACCGTCGCGTCGGGCAGCACGCCAACGCTTGTGGTCCAGCGAGTCGCGCCGCGGCAATACGCTGTGCGCGGCGAGCTGCCGCTGGGCCACGCGAGATTGGTCAAGATCGCGGAAATCGAGGATCCGGCTTCGTTTGCTCGGACGCTCTTGATCGAGGCGCTACGCCGGCGCGGCGTGCGGGTCGCGGCATCGCCCTTGGGCACCAACCTGACGAGCGGCTTGCCGCCACGTGCCGACGTGGCAAAACTTCCCAAGGTCGCCGAATACACATCGCCAACTTTCAGCGAATACGTGCGCGTGATCTTGAAGGTCAGCCATAACCTCCACGCCAGTACGTTGCCTCTGCTCCTGGCGGCTCGTGACGGCCAGCGGACGCTCGGATCGGGACTGAGGAGAGAAGCAGAGATCCTCAAGACCCTTGGCGTCGACGTTTCAACCGTATCGTTCGGTGGCGGCGCCGGCGGCGACCGCGCAGACCTTGCCACTCCGCGCACGACAGTTTCCCTGTTGCGGGCCATGGCCAGCAGACCCGAATTCGCCGCATACGATGCCGCCTTGCCGGTGCTGGGCCGCGACGGCACACTGGCGCGGGCAGTCGCCAGCGACAATCCCGCCCGCGGACATGCTCATGCCAAGACTGGCACTTACTTCGTCGAAAACGAGCTCGACGGCACCGTGATTCTCACCAGCAAAGCGCTCGCCGGCTACCTCGAAACCGCCTCCGGCCGATCGCTGGTGTTCGCTGCTTTCGTCAACAACGTCCCGCTCGATGCTCCAACAACCCACCGATCGGTTTCCGATGCCACCGCCCGTGCTGGCCGCCTCCTGGGAAAGCTCTGCGAGATGCTCTACCTGGATTCAGGCGATGGCACGGCCGCTGGGCCACCGCCGCCGCCGGACCGTGCTACCCGTGCCGCCCCGACTGAAAAAATTGGCAGGGATAGCGCACCCATTCGATAGCCAGCTGCTGGCGCTACCCGCCTGGCGCCCCAGCCGCCACGAGCTTGGCAACCACCCCGTCTCTCGTCGGAGCGGCGTCTGCCTGCGCGTCGATCTGTCGCATCGTTTCACGAAATGACGCAAGCTGCTTCTGGCAATCCTCGCTTTTGCTAAGATCGTGCGACTCCGTCGGGTCCGAAGCCATATCAAAGAGTTCCTCGCCGCCATCCTTGTTCCGGATATAGATCTTCCCGTCCCGCACGATCGACCGTCCCCATTTCGATCCCGCGGGAACCGCGCCGGGCTCGTCGGCGGTCTCGGTCAACAGCAAGTCGTCCGATCGTACGCCGCGGCCTTGCGCCGGCGCCCAATGTCTGGCAAGCGATCGACCGGGGAAGGGCGATTCGTGCGCCCCAAATCCCAACAGGTCGACAACCGTCGCCGGCAGATCGCGCAAGCCCACCGGCTCGCCGACCTTCCGACCCGCGGGAACCATTCGCGGCGCGAAGAGCAGGAGCGGCACCTCGACTGCCTGGCGGTAGAGTTGCTGACCGTGGCCGAAGCCGCCGTGCTCGCCGAATAGCTCACCATGGTCGGCCGTCACGATCACCAGCGTGTTTTCCAGCAGCCCTTTGGAGTCTAGCTCGTCAAAAAGACGGCCGAGTTGCATGTCGAGGTAGGCAATGCTGTCGTCGTATCCGTCGCGCACCACCTCGAGCGTCCGCGGCGGTAGCTTCTTGGCGTCAACCTTGAGCCAGTTCCGTAGCGCCGCCACCTCGCTGGCCGTCGTGGGAGTGAGGCCAAAATGCCGCGGAGCGTCGTCAGCGACGATGTACGGGTCGTGCACGTCGTAATAGTTCAGGAAGGCGAAAAACGGCCTGTCCGTCGGGCGCCTCGACAGCCACGACATCAAATCCCGATTGATCTCGGTTGCATCCTTGCGATTGAAGTAGGCCTGCAGACGGTCGCGAGAACAAAGCGACGGAGCCAGCTTCCTGGCCAGCGCTCTCCCCATGTCGGACGATCGAATGATCTCGAGCGGGCAGACGGCCACATCCTCGTAATGCGAAAATCCCCGGTTCAGGCCAAACCAGACATTGCAGAAAAGTGTGTTGGCAACAAAGCCCGCGGTGGCATAGCCACGGTCCCGCAAAAACTCGGCCAGCGTCGGATACGACGCATCGAGCGGCCGGTCGGGGCGAGTCGATAGCTCGTACGGCCATCGTCCAGTAAACATACTGGCATGGGACGGCAGCGTCCAGGCCGCAGGCGTGCGGGCGTGCTCAAAGCGCACTCCCGCGCTCGGCCAGCCGATTCAGGTTGGGCGATGTTTCACGATGATATCCGTATGAACTCAGGCTCGCTGCGCCACGGTATCGAGCACGATCAATAACACGTTCGGCGCACCGGGCTCTGGGGGTGGCGATCGGCGGACCTCCAGCGTTTCCCGCCCAAAGTTCAGACCGGAGAGAGCGGCGATTGACACGACCAAGCCCGGCAGCGCGAGGCGGATGAACCGCCCCAAACGATCGATTCTGGCCAGGATCCGCGGCGCAACCTGCATCGCGATCCCGCCGGCCAGCGCCGTTCCGGCGAGCGCGGTCAGGCGCGCGAGGTCAAGAGGAATGCAAAAGCCGCGAGGAACGAGAGACCGTAGACGCCGAGGAACGTCACCCACCGAGCTCGCGTGAGCCGCGCCAGGGCCGCCAGGATGAGCCCGCAGGATCCGAAGACCAAGGCATCGGAAACCGGCACCATCCAGATCGCGTGCTGGTTGAGCTGCAATGCGCCCAGTGAAGTCGAGTTAAAGAACTCGCCGCGAACGCCGTGCGCCACGAGCTCGAGCAGTCCCGTCACCAAGCCGAGCGTGACTGCGAGGCCCAGGAAAAGACCCGGGCGAATCCGCTCGCCCGGCCTTGCCTCTCGTGCGGCGAGACGAGGTTCGTCTGCGAGCACGCGCCGGACTTGACGATTCCGATTGACTGCGAGTTGAGTCACCAAGGCATCCCCCTGCTCGAGGCGCGTGAAAATCACCGGCAGGACGGTCCCTCTAGCGAGTCGGCGATTCTGACCCTGCCTTCTTTGCAATCCGGAAATGCGGCTGGCTTACGTTCGTCAACCGCCCAGGCGCCAGCACGCGGCGGCGACAGACGCGCACCAGGAATCGAAGCACGCCTCGCCCACACATCAAGGCCACGCCGGCGATGGTCGCGATGATCGAAGTCGCCGGCAGCAGGGTCTCCGGCGAGAAATACGCGACGAGGACGAATGAAGAAAACATGGAATGTCCTCTCGATTAAGGCAGTATGGAATTATTAATTTACATATTAATAAATTTTTGATCTGTGATGCCGAATTCTGATCCGGCGCCCTCTGGAGGCGGATCCGATGCGATACCAGCCGCGCACGGGGAGCCGACACCCGTGCGATTGCCGGGAAATCGGCTAAATAGAATGAACCCCGCGAGGGGAATTCAGCACTGGAACCGGCACAGCACGCTGTTGGAGCGGGAGAGTAGTGCGGTTGTGCTGGAGGCGGCCGCTCGCCGGAGGGCGTGGGATTGCATCGCTCCCAGGTCCGGTCCGCAGATGGCCGACCTGGCGGACGAGACTGGGTCCCGCGCGGCTAGAGACCTGAGATCACCAGCGCTCTCGAACTGCGCCGGTTCGCAGACGTCGTCCGGAAAGTCGTCTTCCTCGGCGAGTGACTGTAGACCGGTCCAAACGGGACAAACGAGCCGTATGGCGTTCACCGATGCGACATCATTCGGGTCGGGTGTGATCCCCTGGATCGCGAGCGCGATCAGCAGGATTTGACGACACCACCATTGCAGACGCCGTCCCTGGCTCATGCACACGACCCATTCGCATCGTACTGGAGGACCGTCACCCCGAAATGACTCGGGCTAATCGGGATTATCGGTAAGCTCTGACGGTTGCTCCAGTCAGATTATGCGAATAAGTCGTTAATTAATGTAAACCTATCCGCTCTGCGGTTGCCTGACGCCACGCTCTTTGCCGAGACCGTCCAGCTTTGCACGGAAAGCGCCGGCTTTGCGTCGAGAAGGCCCGAGAGACGCGCTCTGGATGCTCGCACGATGTGTTGTAAATCGATTTGGACCGGACCGGCGGGCGGCTGCCAGTTCATGATTCTTTACCGAATAAGCCCGCTTTTTGTGCGTCCATCGGGGTTCAAACGAAGCTGTGAAGCCGGTCGAATCGATGGTCCGGGCGATGATCGCTCAGATTGCGTCGTCATCGGTCGGTGCCGGGAAGCACGCTGCTGCGTTGTTCGTCGGCGGTCGCCGGGTGAGCGCCCGAGGGGGAGTTGTGAGGGGCAGGGGGTGTGCGAGCGGGCTGATCGAACCGCACCGGAAGTGCGGACACCCCCTCGTCGGGACGCGTCGACTCCAGGGCGCGCGTGAGATCGGGGGGGACGCGGTTCAAGTGCAGCTCGTGCGTTGGGAACGGGATGACAATACCTTCCTCGGCAAATCGTCGCTGAATTGCCGCACAGAGTCGATGCTTGACGCCGCCGGCGAGGCCGGGTTCTGGAACGAACGCGTAAAGCCCGAAGAGCAGTGCCGACTCGCCGAAGCCTTCCAGTCCCGCCGACGGCTCCGGGCTCTTCATGACGTCGGCGTCCTCGCCGGCCAAGGTCAAAAGCAGGGTGACGACGTGCTCGGGGTCGGTCCCGTAGGCAACGCTCAGCTTGATCGGCACGCGGAGGATCTTGTCCTTGAGCGTCCAGTTCACCAGATTGCCGGTGATGAACTCGCGATTGGGGACGATCATGCTCTGGTTATCGGAGTTGATGATCGTCGTGGCGCGGATGTTGATACGGTCGACCTTGCCCGTCGTGCCCGCCACGGTGACAACATCGCCGATGCGGATCGGCCGCTCCAAGAGCAGGATGATGCCGCAGACGAAGTTGGAGACGATCTCCTGCAAGCCGAATCCCAGCCCGACGCCCAGGGCCGCCAGCACGAAACCGATCTTGGCGAGGTCGAGATGGACGGCTGCCAGTGCGGTCAGGCTCGTGACGCCTAGGACGGCATAGCGGCAAAGGGTGACGATGGCAAACCTGACTCCGGCATCATCGGGCACCTTCCGGAAGATGGTCACCGCGAACAAGGTGCTCATGTGCCGCAAAGCCAGCGTACCCAGGAGGATGATGAACCCCGCTGCGGCCACGTCGCCCAGCGTGACCGGCGGCTGACCGTCCGGCGACAACAAAGGCTGGCCCAGCAGAAAGCTCGAAGCAGCGCCATGTCGAGGTCCCAGATCCAGGCGGTCGCGAGCACGGTCATGACGGTGACGGCGCAGGCACAAAGCCGGCGCAGGCCGGCGGCAAGATCGTCGAGCGCAGCCGCACTGTCGTCTTCGATTGCGGTGTCCGAATCGGAGCTTTGCGCATCGGGGCTCGAAAGCGCCAGACTCCATCGCGATCTGGCCGAGGCTCGCAGCGCCATCGCCGAGGTCAGGGCCAGCGCCCAGGAACGATTCGCGCCTGTCCACCGCCATGTGTTCTGGCTGACAGCCTGGGCGATCCCGCGATACGCCGCCAATGCCACTGCAATCACGATTGCGGTCTGCGAGCCGCAGACCGCCAATCGACGGGCCGTGAAGCTGTAGCCTCGAACGTCCAGCACGATGATCGACGCGACCGTCGCGAGTGCCAGCGCGGCGACGAGTCGGCGGCGACTACCGAGCCAGAGAAGGCCGGCTTGTAACCGCGACGACGTGCGATGCGACGGGTTCGATCCCGCAATCGCGGCCCTTTCCGGCAAGATCGATGCGCGCAACGCCCACAGGCTCGGCTTCCCCGCTGGAACAAGACGGAGGCGCGAGCCACGCCCAGAGCACCGAGCTCTTTCGCAGCAGCCGCACACACGTCGCCCACACCACGAGCTCGTAGCCGATCGCGAGCAGACGGCCGAGCGCGGGCGCCGCCACTGGCCGCCCTTCCGGAGCGATCAGGTCGTTGTCGAACAGATAGACCGGCAATACGAAGACCAGCGCGGCGACGACCAGAAAGCGGCCGGCTCCCTCGAGCTGCCGCGCGGCCGTCTGAGAGATCGGCAGGGGCGCTCCTGGCACTGCGGAGGCGCCGACCATCGAGCGCAGCAGATCAAAAACCAGGAGCGTCATCGCGAAAGCGGTCACGAGTGCCGAGGCCAGGATACCGACGCTTCGCGGCCACGGGCCAACCCGGGCCGCGTAGGCTAGCAAGATCAGATACAGGGGCCAGATCGCCGCCCTGGCCAGCAGAAGCGCCCGGGATCGCAAGCCTCGCATCAGTGACCTGCCTTCGCTTACTTATATTCGTCTATGTGTTTTCTCGCGTGCACCATTGCCCGTGAGATGGTTCTACGGTCACGGGCAGAGGCCGCGCCGGTGCCGCCCGCCCTGCTGCCAACCCCGGCCTTAGGAGACCGGTGGCGGAAACCCGCGCGCGATTCGCGACGACAGGACTCGCCGCAGCCGCATGGCGGCGAAAGGGAGCACGAGCACCGCCGCGGCCGTCACCAGAAACTCGACCGTGGGCCGACCCCATAAATTTGGCTTGAGCGTCTCTTCCGCCAGCCAGAGCAAACCCTTGGCCACCTGGTTGATCTCGCGGGCACCCTGGGCCAGCGTGGAAAGCCCGATCGCATCCTGATCGCGCACCCAGAATATGTGGGTGCGGATGAAGCCGTACTCCTCGTCGATCTTGTTCAGCCGTCGCACCACTTGCTTGAGCGTGTGCGATGATCGCTCGCACAGTTTCTCGAGCGCGACCCTTCGCCGGATGAGGAGCGTCCGATGATTCCTCTCGATCTCGGTCAAGAGCGCCTCTCCGATGCCCAGCGCGACGGAGCCACGCGCTCGCGGAGCAGATCATGCTCGAACCGGTCGTGCAGCGAATTCTGAACAAGCTCGATCTCGACGTTGGTGAGCGCGTTTTCGTAGAACTGTAGCTGCGCCTCCACCGTGGCCATCTCATTGCGAAGCAGGCGATCCCGCTCCGGGCCGATCCGGCGAAACTCGTTGTTGAGTCGGATCGCGTCCAGCCGGCTCACTCGTCCGTCATCCAGGAGCTCTCTGATGCGTGCAAAATCGCGCTCCGCGCGATCCGCGAGCTCCGTCTGTTCTTCGCACGACGGGGCAGGGTCGGTGGCGAGGGCCTGTTCATTCTTGAGGACCTGAAGCTCGAGCACCAGGAGCTCGGCGGTGCGCCGCGCACGAAAACGCTCGAGCGGATCGCCCGATTGTTGAGCCTTGCTCTCTTCCTTGTCCTTGGCGCTGGCCAGGTCGCGCTCGTGAGCGAGCGCAGCGACGCGATACCGCGACCGCATCTGCTCCAGCGTCCGTTCCGCGATATGGACGTGCGCGAAGTAGATGTGCATCGTCAGTTCGCGCACGGCAGACAGCTTCGCCTCGAGCGCGCTTTGAGCCTCGATCACCTGAAGACGCAGCGATTCGACCCGGGCTTCCCATTGAAAATTGACCAGCTCCTCCTGGGCGATCTGGCGCGCATGGGCGGTCTGGGCGTCGGTCACCGCGCCTTCGAATTCGACACTCTTGGCCTTCAAGTTCGTCACTCGCTGAAACACCTTGTCGCGTTCCGCCTGCCGCGACTTCTGCAGCCCCTCCCATTTCGCGGTCTGGCTCCTCAGGGTTTCAACCTTCGATTTCCATTCCGCCATTTCCGTGATCGCCGCCTCAAGCGCGTCCTTCATCTCCGCGCTCACGGCGCTCGCGTCTTTGCCGGACGACTCGCGAAAGCAGGCTGGCAGAAGCGACTCAGGAACCTTGGTAGCCTGGGCTAGAGTCTGCTCGAGCCGTTGTAGCTCCTCCTTGGCGAGCGCGGCCTGGCGTTGCGGGCTCGGCTCCGGGTTGGTTGCGCGGCCAAGGGCCAGCGACAGCTTGTCGTACTCATCGAGCCACCGGAGTCGTTCCTGAAACAGCTCGCGTAACGATTTGTTGACAGTCGGACGACTCGGCGACGCTGACAGAGTGCCGTCCGTGGAGTTTCCGTCGGATTTCGGCGCTGCTGAGCCACTGGCCGGGCCGGCGACTCGCCGCTCCGCTCGACGTTCCGGCGTCCAGCCCGCCCGACGATTCGAAGACTTTGAGCCGCTCGACCGTCTCCGCGCGGAGGACGGCGGCGTCGGATGCTACGAGAGAATCCGTTGCGGCCCTGGCCGGGGCCGTCGCCGCCGGGGGCGGCGACTGTGGCGCGCACCGGCGTGGATCGGCCATCGTCCGCCCGGAGCGAGCTCGGCACTGCCGAGGCAATCGTCGCCCACAATAACAGCGCCCCACTGCGGTGCGCTAGACGCCGGGTGCCCCGTCCGCGGGTCGCTCCTGCCGTCCTGTCCGCGTTACTGCCGATCGGATCGTTTCCCAGGCTTGGCATCCAGCGGGCTCCCTCCCGGCAAGGCCGTCGACCACCTCGCGTCCCTCGCGAGCGGCGTAAAGTAGCCCGATGCGCATCCCGCGGCAAGGCTAAATCCATTCCGCGCGGACGGGTTTGCTCGAACACAGCTTTCGTGCGGGCGACTGCGAGGCGCGGCCGCCCACGGCGCATGACCGGCCGACGCGTTAAACCTAATGATCTCTTCAGATTAGAGAGAGCGATCGATCGCCGCTGTCTCGTGTCTGGGATTCCAGCGTCCTATCGCGGTCTCGTGTGGTGACCGTACGAGGGACGGTGCGCCGCTGGCGGCCCGGAACACTCTTGACGTGCCGTATTCCTGCGCTATCATTTGGACGTGCACATTGCAGCGGCTGAACCGACTACAGCTCGATCACGACCGGGCTGCTTCTTCTCTATCTTAAAGCTAACGCCGTCGTCTGGCTTGTAATTGCATGCTCCTGATCGATCTGATCGGAAGCTGTGGCGCAATCAATGCGCCTTCGCGGGTCAAAACGACAGCGGAATCGCTCGCTCCGGCGGGTTCCGACGCGGGGAACTGGCAGGATGAGGTTTTTGGACCACCTTGCTCATGAGCCGCGGCGCCGCCTCACACCCACTGCTCTAGACTCGGTACGGACATGATCGGATTTCCGCGTTTGGCTCTGGCGACATCCGCGGCGGGCCCCGAACCATCGATCGCTTCGCTGGCGATGCTGGCCGGGCTCTCGCAGCGATTGTGGCGAGTGCAGCATTTCCGCACTCGCGCTTGTCCGACGGCGACCGAGGCGGTTGGTCAGGTGACCGGCTTGCCTGGGCGCCACCTGGATGCCTGGCTGATGCCGGCTGCCGTCTGCCGCGGGTTATTCGCACGGGCCGCGCGCTCCGCGGAGCTTGCCGTGGTGGAGGGTACGCTCGACGATCCGATGCAAGCGGGGCCGTTCACGCTGTGCGACTGTCCCGGCGACCTGAAACCGATCGCAGTAGCGCTCGACTTGCCGATTGTGGCGGTCATCTCCTGCCGGGGCAGCGAGGCCGAGTCGTATCACCTGCCCCATCTACCAGACGGAATCGACGCTGTCTTGCTCGACGACATCGCCGATCCGACGGCGATTCCGCGGTTGAAGCGACTGATCCGGCTGGCCGCCAACGTGCCGGTGATCGGGGCGATCGAGACGATGCCCGAGGTCAGGGCCGCCATCGAGCAGATGACGCGCGAGCGACGGCTGCCCGAAGAGCTGATCGCGGTGCTCGCCCATGCGTTCTGGAAGCATGCCGACGAGTCGGCGATCGGTGAGCTGGCCCGCCGCCGGCCGTTCCTGGAGGACGCCAACGTTCCGTGGCTGCAGGGTCAGAAGCGCCGCCGTGGCTTTCGCGTCGCCTATGCCCAGGACGAGGTTTTCGGCCGGTACTTTCCTGACGCGATCGAAGCCTTGGAGGCTCTGGGTGCCGACCTGGTGGAGTTTTCGCCGTTGCGCGACGAGCGCCTGCCGGACGGAGTCGACCTGGCGATGCTCGGCTGCGGTCGGCCTGACCTGGCGGCCGACCTGCTCGCGGCCAATGTGAGCATGACCGCGGCCTTGCGCGAGCACGTTTGCCGGGGGCGCCGTATTTATGCTGAGGGTGGCGGGACGGCCTACCTCGGGCATCGGATGATCATCGAGGGCCGCCGGGTCAACGGCGCGGGGATCTTGCCGTTCGATGCCGAGCTCTTGCCCGATCCCGCGCCGCCGGCCCCCGTCACTCGCACGCTCCTGCAGGACTGCTGGCTAGGGCCCAAGGGGACCGTTGTCCGTGGTTACAAGAGCGGCCGCTGGCGCCTGCTTCCGAGCGTCGAGCCATTCGAGTGCTCGTCCTGCTTCGGGGCTCTTTCCGAAGAGGGTGATTGGTTTTACCGGCACCACGCGGTCGGCAGCCTGCTTCACCTCCACCTGGGTGCGCTTCCCGAGGTTGTCGACGCCTTTGCCGGACCTCACTCGCCCTCACTCAGGCGACCGTCGCCACGCGCAGCAGCCGAGCGCGAGCTCGATGTCACATTTGACCGCGAGCTGAAACGGCAGGCCAAAGATGAGCGGGCCAGGCCCGAATCATGAGCGGAATGACCCACGCGCGCGACGCGTGCGGTCGGCTCAATTGTCACGTCAGCTCGCCGCGTTGAGCTCATCGCGTCGATCGTGCTGGAATTTACCTCTGTCCGCGGTCCCGACCGCGCGAGAGTGCATCATGTCGAATAGGACGATTGTCAGTGTTCGGCGCGACATTCAGCCCCATTGGGTCGGTGACGGGTTTCCGGTGCGAAGCCTCTTTTCCTACGACCGCGACGCACCCGCGTTCAGTCCATTCCTCCTGCTCGACTACGCAGGTCCGGCCGAGTTTCAGCCGTCGGCTCAGCCTCGCGGCGTCGGCGAACACCCGCACCGGGGATTCGAGACTGTCACCATTATCTATTCCGGCGAACTGGCACATCGTGACTCGGCGGGCAATCGCGGTACGATCGGCCCCGGTGATGTGCAGTGGATGACCGCGGCCTCGGGCGTGGTACACGAGGAGTTTCATAGCCCCGAATTCACCCGCAGCGGCGGGACGCTGGAGATGGTGCAGCTCTGGGTAAACCTCCCCGCCTCACTCAAGATGTCGCCGCCGCGCTACCAGGGGATCGAGAACAGCCAGATTCCCGTGGTGCCGCTGGACGAGGGCGCGGGCACTGCGCGAGTCATCGCGGGTGAATTTCGAGGTGCGATCGGTCCGGCTCATACATTCACGCCGATCCATCTCTGGGACCTGCGCCTGCGGGCCGGGCGGTCCGTGATTTTGTCTGTCCCCGATGGTTTCACAACTGCACTCGTTGTCCAGAAAGGCGCTGTCACCGTCAACAGCTCGGAACAGCTCGCTGGTGTCGAGCTTGTCCTCTTCGACCGTGCCGGAGACCGCGTCGCACTCGAGTGTCGCGAGGATGCGACGGCCCTCTTGCTCTGCGGAAAACCGATCGACGAGCCCGTCGTGGGTTACGGCCCATTTGTCATGAACTCGCGAGCAGAGATCGAAACGGCGATGACCGATTACCGTACCGGCAAGATGGGGCACCTGGAATGAACGGATTCTCGAATGGATGAGCCGCGCATCCTGGCGTTCGCGGGAAGCACGCGTACCGACTCGGCAAACAAGAAGCTCTCGCGGCTGGCGGCGTCGAAGGCGGAGGCGGCCGGGGGCAAGGTCACGCTCATCGACCTCCGCGATTTTCCCATGCCTCTTTATGACGGCGAGATCGCCGTCGCGTCTGCGCTTCGGAGTCAAATGTTGTGCTGTCACCCACGCACACGTTGCCGTCAATCGGCGGCTCGCCGCCATACGTGCACTCGCCCCGTGCGAGGGCAAAAAACCATCTGCTGGACGGTGAACTTGTTGAGGACGGGCGAAACATCGAGAGACTGTCTTGCCGCAGACTCAACGGTCAACGGCGAACGGATCTCCGCAAGCGCGCTCGACAAAGCCTCGGCACGAGTGCTGCTCCCTTCGAGCGAGAACTCTTGCTCGTTTTCGTCGACGTTGCGAAGCTCTGCGTTGTTGCCGGCAAATCGCGCAGCCACGTGGTGATTTGATTGAACGAGCGCCGGCCCCTGCATCGAGCGCACCTCGGCATCGCGCTGGGTCCGCTCGATGACGCAGGCCTGGCCTTTCTCGGTGCCGCACACCGTGAAGAAGACACTCGTGGACAGCCGTGTGGTTGCGAGCGTGTGGACAACGGCGTCGTAGCTGTCGCAGGTCTCGAGTGCGTCGCGCAACAAGAATGCCGGCCCGAAATCGAACGTCGGAAACGACGCGGGCGGCGCCCAGTTGATCGTGACGGAGTACGCCAAGGGGAGCATTCCCGAAAGCACTCCGACGTGCCCGGGCACCCCGACCGACACGAACTCGCGTGCCCCGCGCTGAAAGCGAAAGACTCGCGTGGCCGGCCCCATCGCGGCAAGAGGCCAGTCGAGGTTTCTGACGTGGACCATGCCCAGGCCCTCGATCCAGCGCACGCCCGCGGTGCAGCCCAGGACTTTCGGCCATCGCAGGTGGCTCAGCTCATAGGCGCAATTCAAGATCGTCGCGGTTCCCCGCGACACACCGAGCGCGTCTGCCCATGAGGCGATCTCGTCCCGATACAATCCCCCCGACACCTCGTAGAAGCGAGCGAAGACCCAGCGGAACAACTCGGGGACGCGCCGGAATTCCGCGGCGGCCTCCTCGACGATCGTCAAGGCGACCTGTTGCTCGCTAGCGGTGACCTCCGCCCAGCGTCGGGCCTCGGCGTTCTCCAGATCGATCACGTAGTGCGGGACGTCGTCGATGAACATGCTGGTTCCCTTGCCGGCGTTTCGGCCCAGAACATCCCGCGCGAGCGCGGCGGCCACGGTTCCGCACACTCGCACCGGCTATCCGACGGCCCGGAAGACTCGGGCCAAAACGGTTTCCCTCAGCGGACCGGCCGACGCGCAGGTGCCAGTCCAAGGGCTCGATCCTGCTGCTCCGTGACTGCACGTCGAGTACCGCGCGAAGGATCGGTCGATCGCGGACGCTGCGAGAACTAATCGCGCTCGGGCTCGCCGCCGCGGTCGAACAACTCGCGAGCAACTTTGGATGGAGTCACCGGGACGATCTCGAACTGAGCCAGGTCGCGCCACTCGAGCACCCACTGCTGGAATAGCGCCGCGTCGTCGCATTCCATCAACTGGAAACAACGATCGAAATTTGCCTCCACCCAGCTTCCGACGTACGCAGCCCCTCCGGCAGGGCGCGACCGTGCTCTCGAAGGCGGGAATAGATCGGAGCCGGGTCGCGGTCCCTGAATCGCTCGATGACCATGAAGAGCATTCGTGCCGTTCCTCAATCCGAGCTTTCCGTACTGTATCCCGCCCTAGCGAGTTCTCAATCTGTCTGCAACCGTGGCTACCGCGGCCCGTCAGATTCGATCTCCATTTCGAGGATCCTGATCGTCTCTCGAAGGGAAGCATGGTGCGGCTGTAGCTTGAGGGCGCGGCGCAGCGTCTTGAGCGCATCTTGAGGACGCTTCAGACCCATCAGGCATTGAGCCATTCCCGAGATCGCGCCGAAGTGATAAGGATTGCGGGAAAGGACGCTCTGGCAGTCGCGAACGCTCTCGGCGAATCGCCCCTGCTGGAAAAAGATGATGGCTCTTTGATTGTAAGCTTCCGCGAAATTGGGCGCCTGAGCGATCAAGCCGGTGACCAGAGCCTCGGCCTGGGCAAGCTGCTCGCGGCTGATCGCAAGCCGCACCTCGCGCAAGACCTGGTTGTGCTCGGGCGTATCGGCGCGAAACCAAACTGCCCAGAGCGCATCTTCGGCCATGCTACGTACGGCGACGTCGCCGTCGCGCAGTGCCCGGGCCAGTGCGCCATTGCATTGCTCGAAGCTCCCCAGCAAGCCCAGCGACAGGACAGCCGCGCCGCGCGGCGACGTCGGGCGAGATGGCCAGGAGGCGACACAGTGTCCCTTCGTTGTAGCGCACGGCCACGCGGTCGCGAAATGAGTCGAGGTCGCGGTCTTGCAGGAACGCCTTGAAGTATTCAACCAAGAGCGAGCCGGCGTGCGCTTCCGACATACTGGAGACTCCCGTTCCGAGACGCGGCAACTCGATCCACACCGAGACGCCCGCTCGAGCTTGGACCGGCAGTGAGGCGGCCAGCACCCACAGGGCGAAACCAATTCCGCTCGCAGGGATCAGCCAATGGCGGCATGACGAGATCGTGCTTCGCGTCATGCCGCGTTCAAATACCTGGCGACGCGGAGGTTCGACCAAATCCCTGCGGAGAAATCCTCGGGGGCGCTCGCTCGCCGCCGCGCCGTCTGATTCCGTCCTGGCCGCCCGCGGCTTCGCGGCAAACCGGCCGAAGTAAGAGCGGGATCCGACCATTGCCAGTACTCCCGTGACGACCGTGGGCCGGCCAGAGCCGAATCGAATCGTGCTTGTCGTGGCCCGCGGGCTTGATTGAACGTCAGTTGGCGTGATCGCCGCTCTCGTCACGGCGGCTCGACCGGGAATGTCGTACAGTACGAGTCGGGCGCAAGGCCAGCCGGTGCGGCGGAATGCTTCTGCGAGACGCAACCCTGGCAGATCTCGCGGATTCAGTCTAACACCGCGCCAAAGCGAGTTCCACGAGAATTCCAGTTGAGCGCGCGGCTGCCCTCTCCCTCTCGCGTGCGCGGAACAGAAGGCGGATTCCCTGCCTCGGAACTGGCTCGGCAGACGGCACCGGCCGGAATTCACACGCGAACGCGCGTCGATTCCACGCGCCGAGAGCTGCTACAACAAATGACGGCTTGCCCTGTCGTCCTCGGCGTCTGAAACCGGCTCGAGCGCCAGGATGTCGGCCAGCGGCAGGCGTGTGCGGGACAAGATAGCGTCGTCGGGGGCTCGCCGATCGTGGTCGAGCTCGGGGACCAGGGTGATGCCGGCGCCTACGTCGAGGTCGATCAAGCGGCCGACCTTGGTCGCCGACGGCGTGGCCACGCGTACGATCTGCCCCAGGTGTTCGCTGCGAGCGCGCCACGGGGTGTTGAGCGCGTGGATACCCTCCGATCGGGTCGTGCCATACCAGTGGTCCAGGCGGCAGATGAGGTCGCGTGCGAGCTCCGAGCGGTCGACCGTCGCGCCGCGGCGTTCGATCTGGAGTGACGTGCTGCGCGCGGCCAGCTCTGGCGGGATGCCGTCGCGGCTCAGATTGGCGTTGAGCCCGATGCCGATGACCGCGCCCCAGCCGGCCGCGGTCGTGGGCGCTCTCTCGCGCCGAGGCCGGCCAAACGGGCGTGAGAGCGCGCTCGACCAGGATGCCGGCGATCTTGCGGCCGCTCACACGAACGTCGTTGGGCCACTTGATCCTGGCATCGCAACCGGTCCACGCGACGACGACGTCGGCGGTCGCGATCGCGGCCAGCACGGTGAGCCAGACGCAGCCGAAGGCCGCCTCGGGCGGCTGCGGCGCCGGCGGTTCCGGCGGAAAAACCAGCACCGACATCAAGATCGAAGATCGTGGCGGTGCGGTCCACGACCGCCCACGGCGACCGCGACCGGCCGTCTGCTCCTCAGCCAGGACGACCAGTCCGTCATTCGAGGCTGATGCGCCCGCCCGGGCCGCGAGGTCATTGGTGCTTGTGACCCGGTTCCAAACCGCGATCCTGCGCCCGATCCAGCGCGGCGAGAGCCCGTATTCGATCTGGTCGGGGCAAAGCCGCTCGGCCGGACCGGTGAATGCGGCACCCCGGTAGGGGTGCTGCTCGATCCCGAATCCGAACGAGGCCAGGGCATCGAGCTCGTCGTGCACCCGCTCGATGGCCGGCCCAAGCTCGGAGAGCGGCACGTGCTGGCCGCCGGCTAACCGCAGGCGGTCCAGGAGCGCCATGTTGAGGTGAGTCAATCCGGATGCGGTCGAGGACACAATCGCGTTCCGATCCGTTTCAGGCGCCGTGTCTGCCCTGCCGACCTGCCGGCACGACGAGGGCATTCGGCACCGATTCAAGTTCAAAATCGATGGAGAGATCCAAAGCCGGCGCCGAGTGGGTGAGCGCCCGACGCTGATGCGGTCAACACCCGTCTGCGCCAGGGCTCGCACACTGGCGAGGCTCACGCCGCCTGACGCCTCGAGTAACACGCGGGGCGCCCGTGCGTCACGCAGCCGCACGGCCTCCGCCACGCGCTCGGGCCCGAGGTTGTCGAGCAGGATGATATCCGGTGCGCAAAGGAACGCGCGGACCAGTTGGTCGAGTGAATCAACCTCGATCTCGATCGTTGTCCCGGCGGCAGCACCGGCCTTCGCGGCCGCGATCGCGGTGGAAATCGGGTCGGCTCCGTGCGTCCCCGCGGCAGCCTGAAGATAGGCAAGGTGATTGTCCTTGATGAGCACCGCGTCGAAAAGCCCGAAGCGGTGGTTGTGCCCTCCGCCGCAGCGGACCGCGTATTTTTCCAGGGCGCGCCAGCCCGGGGTTGTCTTGCGAGTGTCGTAGATCGCCGCGCGCGTGCCCAGGGCGGCCGCGACGAACTGGGCGGTCAAGGTCGCGATTCCGCTCAGGCGCTGCAGGAAATTGAGCGCCGTGCGCTCCGAGCGCGAGCAGTGATCGCATCGGCCCTGCAAGCCGCGCAATTACGGTGCCGCGGTCGAGCGGATCGCCGTCGCAGACGCACGGCTGCCAGCCTACCCCCGGGTCAAACGCGGCGGCGACCTGTTCGGCGACCGGCAGACCCGCGAGCACCCCCGTTGACTTTGCCACCACGCGGGCAGCCCCTCTGGCGGCCGCCGGGATCGTGGCCAGGGTCGTGATGTCACCGGCGTCGCCCAGGTCTTCGACGAGCGCGAGCTCGATCAGCCGCTCAATGGCCTGGCGCTCTGTCTCTCCGAACGCGTGCCGCGTGTCGCTCATGAGGCCGACTCCGTGCAGACCCCACCCGGCTTGCCACCCCTCTCGCCGCGCCGAGCTCACTCGCTTAACGGCCGGTCTTCTTGGAGTCCGCCTTGGGATTGGTAAACATTCGCGCCTTGGGCACGCCCGTGTTTTCCGGCGAGTCGCTCACGGTGACCGGAATCTCGATCCGGCTTGGCAGCTCGCGCCCTGCGCCAGCGAGATCGCCGTCGTCACAGCCTTGCGGACGACTCGCAACGGCGCGAATTCCGCGACGGCCGCAAAATCGCCGACCTGTGTCATCTCCGCGTAGGTTTCCTCGGCAGCAAAGGCTGCCAGCACGAACGGCCGATCCGCGACGATCGCAGTCATTGCGTTGCGGCTGGCGCCGGCGCTCACCGAATCGACCGACAAGACCATCGTGAGCTTGGGATTGGCCTTGAGACGCTCGACCAGCAGCTTTGAACCGAGCTCGACATCCTTCGAGAACCGGACTTCTTCGGCGGGGTCGATGTAATTCGATCTGAGTGCGGATCGGAACGCCGCGGCGCGGTCCTCGACGAACGAGTCGCAGTTCGAGTTGATGAGCACTACTGCTCCCCCCTTGGGATCGAGGCCGGCATTCTTGGCGTTGCGAACCGCCGACCCGACGAGCTGGTTGGCCGCAGGGACAAACGAGACCGGGGCGACCAGCACAATGGGCGCCGCCGGGCGCCCATCCGGCGTCGACTCGGCTTTCGAGGCCGGAGGTGTCGCGGAACCGGAACTTGTCTCGGTCTTATGATCGGAAATGCTGCTGAAGATTGCTCGACCGCCCGCCAGTGGCCGGTTAAGTAGCACGACGGGTACGCCTTTGGCATGAGCGTCCTTGAGGCCTTCGGCGAGCCGGACGTCGGACGGGTCGGCTGGCTCGACGATCAAGGCGAGTGGACCGCGGGCAACCGCGTCGCGGACCAGCTCGGCCTGGCGAGCCGGTAGATCTTGCTCGTTCAAGCTCTCGATGTTGATCCTGGCCCTGTCAAAGCCCGCCTGCATCCGGGCACTCGCCTTGAGGCTTTCGGATTCCTCGGGGTCGTGGCGTTCCAGGATGAGCTCGATCCGCTTGCTCGCGTTGGCCACGGTGTCGGATCCATCCAGTCTCGGGATGTTGTTCGCGGCCGGCGCTCTATCTTCGCCGGCGGCCCGCAGTTCCTCCGGAGGCGGCGGGATAAACGAGCTGGTTTCGCAGCCCGCGCTGGCGCAGACCGCGGCCGCGGCGAGCACAAATCCCGTCAGACGAATCCACGACAAGCCAACCTTGCACCCCGGCGCAGCTTGCCGCTGCGAGGGGAGCCGGAAACTCCGCTGCATGAACCTCTCCTTACGACGAAAAGATGGCGAGTGGCTCGTGACCATTAAGTCAACGGAATGAAGTGAAGCCCCGAGCGAGCGCCACAAAGTCTTGAAAATGATTCTACGTCGGTCCGGCGGCTCCAGGCCACTGGAAACTACTGCTTTTTCCACCCGCCTCGGGCCTTCGCCTTACCCCGGCGCGGGGGCCCTGTGCCTGTGGGCTGGCGGCGGGGCGGGCCGGGCCATCGCCCTCGCGTGAGCGCAGCTCGAGGATCCTGTCGCGCAGGGCCGCGGCCCGCTCGAATTCGAGCTTCTCGGCCGCGTCCAGCATCTCGGCTTCCAGCGCGCTGACGTATTCCTCGGTCGCGTCGGTGACCTCGTCGCGCCCGACAGCGCGCCGCGCGATCGTCCGCGCTTGAATCTCCTCCTCGATTCCGCGGCGGATCGCCTTGACGATCGTTTCGGGAGTGATGCCGTGCTCGGTGTTGTACTCGAGCTGCAGGGTGCGCCGCCGCGCGGTCTCGTCCATCGCCCGCTGCATCGAGCCCGTCACCTTGTCGGCGTAGAGCACGACCTCGGCGTTGACGTGCCGTGCCGATCGCCCGATCGTCTGGATCAACGAGGTCTCGCTGCGCAGGAAACCCTCCTTGTCGGCGTCGAGAATGCAAACCATCGAAACCTCGGGCAGATCCAGCCCCTCGCGCAGCAGGTTCACTCCGACCAGGGCGTCGAACGCCCCTTCGCGCAGCTCCCGCAGGATGCTGACTCGCTCGAAGGCGTCGAGCTCGGAATGGAGCCACTTGCAGCGCAGCCCCTGTTCCTTGAGGTAGCGCGAGGTCTTCGGCGAGCCGCTTGGTGAGCGTCGTGATCAGCACGCGCTCGCCACGCAGAGCGCGGGCCCTCACTTCCTTCAAGAGCGCCGGCACTTGCCCCCGCGCCGGCTCGATCCGAACCACCGGATCGATCAGCCCCGTCGGCCGGATGACCTGCTCGACCACCTCGCCGCCGGTCATCGCGATCTCGTACTCGCTAGGCGTCGCCGAGACAAACAATCGCCGATCGAATTTCTTCTCCCATTCGTCGAACCGCAGCGGCCGGTTGTCGATGGCGCTGGGAAGGCGGAACCCGTGCTCGACGAGCGTGCTCTTGCGGCTGAAATCGCCGGCAAACATTCCCCGGATCTGCGGCACCGTCACATGCGACTCGTCGAGGATCAGCAGGCTGTCTTGCGGGAAGAAGTCCAGGAGAGTCGTGGGTGTTTCACCCGGCTGCGCCCCGCGAGATGGCGCGAGTAATTCTCGATCCCCGAGCAGTATCCCACCTCCATGAGCATTTCCATGTCATACCGCGTTCGCGCCGCCAGACGCTGCGCCTCCAGCAGCTTGCCCTGTTCCTTCAGCTCTCTGAGCCGACCCTCCAGCTCGGCGCCGATGCTCTCGACGGCCCCTTTGATCCGTTCTTCCGGCAGGACGAAGTGCTTGGCCGGGTAGACATACATCTCCTGGTGCGACTCGAGCACGCCCCCGGTTAACGGGTCGATCGTCGCCAGCCGCTCGACCTCGTCGCCGAAGAGCTCGATGCGATAGCCGATCTCCTCGTTGGCAGGCCACAACTCGACGACATCCCCGCGCACCCGGAACTTCCCGCGCTCGAAGGAAACGTCGTTGCGCTCGTACTGGATGTCGACAAACTTCAGTAGCATCTGATCGCGGTCGATCATCTCGCCCAGGCGCAGCCGGACCATCATCTTGCGGTAGTCTTCCGGCGAGCCCAAGCCGTAGATACAGGAGACACTGGCGACCACCAGCACATCGTCGCGACTCACGAGCGCACTGGTGCAAGCCAGCCGCAGCCGCTCGATCTCCTCGTTGATCGCGGCATCCTTCTCGATGTAGATATCCCGCTGCGGGATGTAGGCCTCGGGTTGATAGTAGTCGTAGTAGCTCACAAAGTAGCGAACTGCGTTCCTGGGAAAGAACTCCTTGAATTCGGCGTAGAGCTGCGCTGCCAGAGTCTTGTTGTGCGACATGACGAGGGCCGGGCGCCCGTACTGGGCGATCACGTTGGCCATGGTGAAAGTCTTGCCGGAGCCGGTGACGCCCATGAGCGTCTGGTGCGACCGGCCCGCGCAGGCCCTCAACGAGACGATCGATCGCCTGCGGCTGGTCGCCCGCCGGCTGAAACGGACTCACGAGCTGATAATCGGCCATAAAACGTTCCACCCTCTTCGCCATGGATCGGCTAGCCACTCATCCATTATCTTGTGCTGCGCCCGCCGTGCCAATCGCGAACGGCCCGCAGCGACCGCCGACACACGCGGCCTAGCGGCGCTGTGCGCGGACGAGGCCGGCAGCAGGTTCGATTCCTACCGCCGCTCGCGCTCGATCGCGCCGGGAGGGAACGGGCGAGCCCCGGCTTCCGTCAGTATGCGTCAGAGCCGACGACCTCGCCGCCGTTGCGCGTGCCGAGCGCCTGATAGATTCCCGGCGAGAACGGCGCGGGCGGTAGGACCCAGTTGCCCGTCGCATTCTGGGTGAGCAGGTAACCGTTCCACGAGTTGATGCTGTTCAAGATGAAATGCACCGATCCGTCGACGAACGCGAAGTTGGCGCCGCCGGGGTGGAAGCTTCCCGCCGTGATCACGAAATCGTTGCTCCGAAAGCCGCTGACAGCTCCCCCCAGAAATTGCTGCCCCAGGTCCTGCGGGAAATAGTTTGGCGGAAAGAACGTCGAGAACGTCGCGTCTCCATAATCCCCCGATACCCACCAGTTCCAGCGATGGAGGTCGTTGTTGCCGCTGGCCGGAGCATTTCGTCCGTGGGGATGCTCGCCGAAGAGGAAGGTGTTGCTGGCGCCGTCGGTGACCTGGGCAATCCGTACCGTACCGGTGCTTCCCAACGTGCCGGGCAGCCATCGCGGCGTGCCGATATAGAAGAATATGCCCTTGTTGGCCGCCAGCTTGAGCGCGAAATTGGGGTCGCCCGGAGTCGGGAAGTAGACAAGCGTGCCGAGGTTGCCGGCGTAGCTCGTGTATCGCAGCGTGAGCGTCGAGCCGTCGAATCCCGTGCCGGTCTCCGTAAGCTGAGAGCTGATCAACGGGTCGCTCGGGCACCAGAGCGTCGAGATGCTCGTGCCGAACACGGTGCTGTTCTGCGCCGTGAACGGGCCCGTGGCGAAATTGTACGCGTTGTAGAGCTGCACCTGTTCCAGGAACTGCATCATTCCCACGAGCGGGCCGGGGCCATCGGCGTACGACCCGGTGCCGTAGGCGATCAGGCCTGTGGAATACCCCGGATAGTACTGGAGATTGAACCCCATCGGAAACGAGTGAATCGTGGTCTCGTAATTGAGCGCTGCCAGCGCGATCTGCTTCAGGTTGTTTGTGCACTGCGACCGCCGGGCGGCCTCCCGAGCTGCCTGCACAGCCGGCAGCAGCAACGCGATCAACACGCCGATGATCGCGATCACCACCAGCAATTCGATCAACGTGAACCCCCGAGCGCTTCTCTGTCGCGGCGATGTCTGGATCATGACGACCTCCGGAATGTGAGCGAGATCGATGGCGGCGCGCTGGGTTCTCGAGCCAAGACTCATTCCAGCAGGCCGATGCTCAGGAGCCGTGCACTGGAAGTCACGGCTTCTACTGTAGCTCTTTGACGCTGCGCGGTGCGTTGGGATTGATCGTCTTTGCGATCGCCTGCTTATCTTGCGGAAATTTCGGGACGCGCAGCTCGCCAGGTGTTTTGGCTTCGGCGGGCAGGGGCTCCCGTCGCTCAGAGCCACAACCGGAGATCAGCACACCCGCCACCAATCCTATGGTCGTGGCCAGATTCGGAAAGCCCCTAGACGACGATTTGAACACACGCATGGAGGATCGCTCCGCGGGCGCACGGGTGGTTATTCATGAGGAATCCCGGGCGTAGGACAGGATGTCGCCCCAGGAATTCCCGTGAATCGCTCCCGGCATCGATCTGCTTGCCTCGCCTGCCGTGCAGTTGATCGGGCGAACATCCTGACTGGACGTTCGGGGCCATCTCACTGCGCAAACCAACCAATACTCTTACGACCCACCGGTGCCGACGGTGACGCAGATTTCGGTTCGTCCGGGATCAGACGGGATGGCGATCCCATGACAGCATTCATTCATTCTAAGAGGGCCGTGGCGCGGGAGAGGGCATTCAGGCCGGAGGGCGACGAGACCGGGAACGGATCACTCCCGTGTTCTGATCGAACCGTGCTGCGGAAGGGCGGGGACTGCGCCGGCCCGGTCGAAACGAAGTCCGCGGCGCTCGAAAGCTCAGCCGGTGGTCAGGCCGGAGTTGCCGCCTGAATCGGACGCCGCCAGGTCCGCCGGGAGAGCACGATGGCCGCCGCGGCCAGACCCCAGAGCGCCCAAGTCGCCGGCTCGGGAACCGCGGCCGGTGACCCGTTGACCTCCTGCGCGCCCAGCCCAGACCCTCCGCCGTTCTGCATCGCGAGTGCCTGGGCGATCGCCTGGGAGGCCGCCGGACTGAACGTCGAGTTCGGATTCACCATCATCGCCCAGTTTGCCAGTTTGGAATCGATGAACTTGCCGGACTGGTCGTAGTTCTCGGGCACGCCGAAGGCGAGCATCAGCTCGTGGGAGATGTTATGCGCCACGATCCATTCGAGCTGATCGAGCGACTGGGCCGAGGGCGCGATCTGATCGATGAAGCTGAATCCGCTGTGGCCGACCTGCGTCATTCCGATCGCGCTGGCGATCGACGCGCTGGCGGTATTGGAGACCAGGCTGAGGGTATGAAGGGCGGCGACGTTCGGGTTGCTGGTGAGAGTCACATTGACGCCGGCTTGATTGAAGGTCTGCTGCACCCGCTGCAAGATTGTGCTGTCGAAGCTCTGGATCTGCTGGGAAGTCGGGTTGCCGCCGAAGAAGCTGGCGATGTGCGAGCTGGCGTACCAGGGCAGGGCGTTGCCGGTCGTGATCGTACTCTGTAGCGGAAAAGACCCGGCTCCGAGGTTGACGAACGCATCAACGGGGCCCGACGATACGGGGGCGGGCGCGACCATGGGCAGGCGCGGCCGCCACGACCGGAGCGACGATCACCGGTGCGCTGAAAGTCACCGGCGGCGTCGGGGGGGGCGGCGACGGCTGAACGGGCGGAGGCGGCGGCGGCGATGGTGGCGGCTGAGGTGCCGGTTGCGGCGGCGGAGGCGCCGGCTGCGGGGGCGGAGGGCTGGGAGGCGGCACCGAGTAACTGATCGGGGCCGCCTGGGCACTTCCACTACCCCCACTGGGTGCGGCCTGATAGATCATCCAGTTATCGATGCCCACCGGCCACGTGATCGGATCGGCCTGTGCGTCGTTGCCTATCAATGCACACAGGAGGAGACCCAGAGCGGCGCGTTTCGCTGCGGACATCGCGAACCTCCTGTTCGAGCCGAAGGTGATCCCCTCCATGACGATCACCACCGCGACCCTACAGATGTTCAATCCGCCCGCTCGTCCTCGAGGCCGGCTTCGGCAGGACATCCGGACCGATGGACGCCACGATTGAGGTGAGACTTGATTCGACCCGGGCAGGGAAGTGGCACTTCTGAGAGCCGGCCGGTTCTCAGCAATTGTCGTGCCGCCGACTGCATTGTCGGCACACAAGACTGCCCTCGCCGCGGTCGCCCCGCGCGATCATGTCCGCAACCTCTTGCCTGGCATGATGTTCCAAGTTATGCGGTGACGATCGGGCACCCAAGGAGGCTTCGGTTTCCGAAAATGCCGGTCCTACGAGTTGTGGCGGTTTTTACAAAAGAAGGGCGTTGTTGCAAGCAGGAAAGAAAAGGCACAGCCACGGTTTCCCGGCCGATGTGAGCAACGGGCGGACGACGTTGGCTGGTCGCACGCGGTTGCCACGTCCGGTCCGCAGGGGACCCCGATCAGTAGGCCGCGGGATGCTGGCCGGCGCCCACGATGCTGCACGCCTGGATCACTTGCAGGCCGAGGCGCGTCTGCTCGCTCGAGGATCTCGGCCGATTCTGACCCGGGGTTCAGCCAAACTTCGCGGGGCCGTTTTCGCGCCGCTTGATCGAGCACGCGGATGCCCACGTGCGGCGGCACGTAGAAGCTGACCTGATCAAGCTCATTGGCCGGTATCGAATCCAGGTCGGGGTATGCGGTGATCCCTTCCACCTCCTTCAAGCTCGGATGAATCGGGAACACGGTCCATCCCGCGTCTCGAAACGCCCGGACGGCCTTGTTTCCAAACTTGGATCGATCGACACTGGCACCGACCACCGCGACTGTGTTGCCGGTCATCAACGCTGCCTCCTCACCGCGCTTCACGAGCGATCCTGAGAACGCCGAGAGCGAACATGCGCCCGGGGACGAGCCTGCGAGATTATATCCGCACCGTCGAGCGGGTCGTTGGAGAATCCGTGGTCGTTCATCAAGAGAAAATGAGGTATTGACGAACGCGGACGTTCGTGATCAGACTGATCAAGAGCCGTTTTCCCACTCGTCGACGATATTCCGATGTCACGAATCGCTCGACATATCTTATTTGCTTCAGTGATCGCGTGCCACGCGGCCGTGACGTTGTGCGGGCCTTGCCTGCACGCGCTTTCGGGGTCGACGCACGGCATCGGGTCGTCGTCCCGGTCCGATCGCCCTGATGACCCCACCCAGTCGCGACGCGACTCGGCCGATAACTGTCTGATCTGCCATTTTGTGGCGCAGGGGCAGTTGCCGGTCGCGTTTTCGGGCGGGCTCACCATCCAGGTGATCGCCGCGGTGGTGGCGCCCGCTGTCCCCATCTCAGATCCAGTGCCAGCCCACCTGCCGTCGAGCCCGCGCGCCCCGCCAGCGCTCGCGCCGGGCTTGTCGTGATCGACGAGCAGCCATCAAAGCGTTCGCGAACCCCGGCAGCCGAGCCAGGCCGTGAGCCAGGCGCGGTTGCAAGGCGCAGACGCGTGCGGTGATACCGGGCCAAACCGGCCACTCTTTCGCCGCTCTTGCTCGTCGGAATTTCCCACGGCCGCCCCGGCGCCAGAAGCGAAGCGTGCCGTGCGCGTCGTCCTTGGCGCTCGAAGGCACGCGACCGCGAAGGCGCGGTGAATCGTCCTCGACCGAGCCGATTCGCGGCGATTCGCGCGGAGATCCAACCAAGGGGCCCGAGACCTCGCCCATTGCCACTGCGCGATCGCTGCGCCGCGCGGCGACCCGGCGGTTCCGGATGGCTTGCGGGGTCTGCGACCAAGATCGCTGGTCCGAACAACATCCCGTCACGAGGATCGCCCACTTTGGGCTGATCCATCCTGATCGATCCGTCATTCATCCTTTGATTAATACGGGAGAGATCCATGCGTCGGAAACGTTCCCCATTCGAGCGCTCGGGCTTCACGCTCATCGAGCTGCTCGTTGTGATCGCCATCATTTCGGTGTTGATCGCACTGCTGCTACCGGCCGTCCAGGCAGCGCGCGAGGCGGCCAGGCGTGCCGGTTGCGTTAACAATCTCAAGCAGATCGGACTGGCGCTGCATAACTACGAACAGGCCCTGGGCGTGTTTCCACCAGGCTACGTGAGCGCGGTCAATCCGGCCGTTATCGACGCCTGCAACCATGACCAGGAGCTTCAGAACGGCGTCGACCTCGGCACGGGGTGGGCCTGGGGCAGCTTCATCCTTCCGTATCTGGAGCAGCAGCCGGTCTACAACTCCATCAACTTCAATCTGTCGGTCGCCTTCCACGATAACGACACGTGCAGCCTGACCTCGCTGGCTGTCTACCTTTGCCCATCGGACGACGGACCCTCGGTGATCCCGGTGTTTGAGGATCCGCCGGACCCGGCCAACCCGGGTAGCTTCAGCGCAACCCACATTGTCGACACGCTGTCGCGGGGCAACTATGTCGGCATGTACGGGCTGGGTGAGATCTGCTCGCAATCGGGCGCCATCGATTCTCCGAACAACAACGGCAACGGCCCGCTGGGCACGCACGCCGGGATCTTTTACCGCAATAGTGCAACGCGCATCGCGGGCATCACCGACGGCACGAGCAACACGACCATGATCGGCGAGCGCAGCCACAACCTCAGCTACGTCACCTGGGTGGCCCGCTCGATCAACGGGTGGCTCGGCAAGACGTCGCTCGTCGAGGGCGGGACCGACCAGTTCAATCCGTCGCCCGAGGAGTGCTGGACGCAGGTCCTCGGCCCGTGCGGGCTCGAAGACGGCCTGCGCACCATCAACAACCCCGAGGCCCACGTCGAGGACTACTGGAGCCGGCACTCCGGCGGCGCCAATTTCACGTTTGCCGACGGCTCGGTGCATTTCCTGAAGTCGTCGATCAATCCGATACCATGGCGGGCGCTGGCGACCCGAAATCTTGGCGAGGTGATCTCGAGCGACTCGTACTGAGTGAAGCGTTTCAACGGAACTGGCACAAATCGCGGTCAGTCAGAAGAAACAGTCTCCCCACTCTCCAAGGGTAACGTTGGCTGACGAGTTTTTCCGTTTCCTTCCGAGCAAGCGATCCACCGCGAATTCGAGGCCGTCCGAGACTTATCAAGCGGCAGGCCAGCCGAGAGGGTGCGGGCATCATCGGAGTCGCTGATCGCCAGTATTGTCACCTTGAGACCGGAAGTACTCGAGGACGAGTCGTTCGCGTCTGATCGTTCGCTTGATTTGCATACGCTAGAGGAAAACGAAAAGAAGGCGGTCGCCAGGTTCCGCCGCCTGCTCGCCAGGCCGGTCTCAAGGTTGCCGATTTCAGTCCGCGGCGCTGACCGAGGATCAATGATCAGCACCTGGGACCCGAGCGCCCAGACATCCCGTAGAATGATGGCTCTGGGTACCACCTGAACACCGGAGGCTTCCGGTAGACGGCGGCCGCCGCGTCACTGGCTCCAAGGGAGTCCTCCCATGGCTGCCGACCGCCATTTGCACGCCGGTTTGCTGGCCTTGCAGACCGGATTGATCGAGCACTCGCAGCTCGTCACCGGGTTCCAAGCCTGGATCGGCGACAAGTCGCGAACCCTCACCGATCACCTCGCTGCGCTGGGATACATCGATTCCACCCGGCGATGCGCGGTCGAGACCCTTGCCGACGTGCACGTCGCGGCTCATGGCGGCGACGTCAAGCGAAGCCTCGCCGCCATCCCGTCGGATCCTTCCGCCGCGAGCGCCTGATTAGCCTCGGCGACCCGGAGCTTGGCGCCACGCTCGATCACTTCGCTCTCGCCCACGCCGCGACGGATCCCGATCGGACAGACGCGTTCACCGAGGCCGGGGGGGCCGGCCGCCACGACGTTGGCACGGTCACTTCGAGCGGCCAGCGGTTCCGGCGTATTGCGCCCGCACGCCCAGGGGGGCCTGGGCGCCGTCTTCGTCGCGCTCGACGAGGAACTGCACCGCGAGGTCGCACTCAAGCGGATCCTCGACCAGCACGCCGACGATCCCACCAGCCGTGCCCGTTTTGTGCTCGAGGCGGAGATTACCGGCGGGCTCGAACACCCGGGCATCGTCCCGGTTTACGGTCTCTGCACCGATCCAGGCGGCCGGCCCTACTACGCCATGCGGTTCATCCGCGGCGACAGCCTCAAGGAAGCGATCGCGCGGTTCCACGCCGATCGGGCGTTCAAGCAAGGTGAGGGCAGCGGCTCGCTGGAGCTTCGCAAGCTGCTGCGCAGCTTTACCGACGTCTGCAACGCGATCGAATACGCGCACAGCCGCGGCATTCTCCACCGCGACATCAAGCCGAGCAACGTGATCGTGGGCAATCACGGCGAGACCCTGGTCGTCGACTGGGGGCTCGCCAAGGCCAGCGGACGGTTCGACCTGGACGGCCGGGAACGGATGTTCGTGCCCAGCTCGGCCAGCGGCAGTGCCGAGACGCTGCCCGGCAGCGTGATGGGCACACCAGCGTACATGAGCCCGGAGCAGGCTCGCGGCGAGCTGGAGCGGCTAGGCCCGGCCTCTGACGTCTGCAGCCTGGGCGCCACGCTCTACTGCCTGTTGACCGGCCGCGCGCCGTTCGAGAGGGACGACGTCGGCGCCGTGCTCCAGGCGGTGCAGCGCGGCGATTTCCCGCCGCCGAGGCAGGTGGTCCCGGCGATCGACGCGGCGCTCGAGGCGGTTTGCCTGAAGGCGATGGCGCAACGGCCCGAAGACCGTTACGGCTCGGCGCGGGCGCTGGCTGAGGACCTCGAGCGCTGGGCGGCCGACGAGCCGGTGACCGCGTGGCGCGAGCCGATTGGCCGCCGCGCCCGGCGATGGGCGCGCCGGCACCGGACGCCGCTGGCCGTCGCGGCCGCCGCGCTCCTGGTGGCGGCGGTTGGCCTGGGCGCGGTCGCCGCTGTGCAGACCGACGCTCGCAACCGGCTCAGCCGCTTTAATCTCGCGCTGCGCACGGCCAACACCGACGCGGCCCGCGCCCGCGATCTGGCGGAGGGTCGGGTCGGGTTGGCACTTGAGGCTCTGGGCCGCTTCAGCGACGCCGTCGACGCCAACCTGGACGTGAAGAATCTGCCCGAGAACGCTCCGCTGCGCCAGGCCTTGCTCAAGGGCCCGCTGGAGTTCTACCGCCGGCTGCGCGACGACCTTGCAGCGGCCGGCGAAGCTCGCCCCGAGTCGCGCGCCGGGCTAGCCGACGCGTATGCCCGGTTGGCCCGGCTGACGGCGGACCTCGGCTCACAGGCCGACGCGCTTGCCGCCTATGACCAAGCCGCGGTCATCCTCGCCGGCCTTGCCCGAAGCGGGTCGATCAAGCCGCACGTCGAGCTGGCGCGCATCCTCGCCGAGCGCGGCGTCCTGCGCGCCGCAGAACGGGCGGCGGGACGAGGCCGAGGCCGATTCGCGACGGCGCTGGAGATCCGTGAGGCCCTTGAGCGCGACGAGCCAGGCGCGGCCGCACACCCGATCGCCCGCGCGCGGATACTCCAGTCTCTGGCCGAACTGCGATCCGGTTCTGGTGACGTCGCGGCGGCGCTCTTCCTACTCGAGCGATCGCGGCAGGCGGCCGACGAGGCGCTGCGCCGCGAGCCGGGCAATCCCGAGGCGCGGATGGCCGGCACCCGCGCCATCCAGCGCCGCGGGGCGATTCTGCAGGAGCAGAAGGGGCGGCTTCCCGAGGCGCGAATCGCGCTCGAGGCGGCCGTGGCCGAACTGGAGCCGGCGGCGACCGCCCGGCCCGAGGGCCTCGACCTCCAGCTTGCTCTCGCGGACGCGTACTCTTCCCTGGCCAATGTCCGTGACGCGCTGGGTGAACACGCCGAAGCGCTGGCGCGTCGCGCGCAAGCGGCTGACCGTGGCCGAAGGCTTGGCCCGCGTCCGGCCGACCTCGGGCGTCGTCCGGCGCACACGCCTCAACGCGGCGGTGTCGGTTGCGTATGAACTCAACGCGTTGGGAAGGAATGCCGAGGCGCTCGAGGTCCTCAAGGGGGCCGTCGCGACAGCCGAGGCTCTCGTCGCCGACAATCCTGCGAGCATCCCGGCCCTGAGTTCGCTTTCCCGAGTGCATAATGACCTCGGCAGCCAGCAGTTCAACCTGGGCCACGTCTCCGACGCCCTGGCATCGATGGAGGCCATGGCCGCCCCGCTGGTGCGGATCGTTGAGCTCGATCCCGCGCAACATCGCGATCCGCCGCGACCTCGCAGGCGCGAAGTACAACATCGCCTATCTCCGCCGCGAGCTCGGCAACGAGGGGGCGGCGCTCGCTGCCTACGACGAGTCGCTCGCCATGCGGCTGGCGCTTGATCGCGAGCATCCCGACGACCCGCGCTTCGCGTTTGACGCCGCCACGACGCTGGGCAACATCGGCACGATCCACGTGGACAGCGGCGCGGCCGAACTCGCGCGCGATGCCTACGCCCGCGCCGTGGGGCTGGCGACGCGGCTCGCGGCTGCGCATCCTGAGAACACCACCTACCAAAGCTACCTGGCGCGGTTCCAGACCGATCTCGCCCTCAGCTTGATCAACCTGGGCGACCTCGATGGTGCCGGCCGGCCGCTGGGTGAGGCCGCCGCCGTGACAGAGCGCCTGACGGCCGACCAGCCGGCGGTGGTCCAGAACTGGATCGACGTGGCCGGCGTGCGCTGGAACCGAGGGATTCTCGCCAACCGGCGAGGCCGGATTGACGAGGCCGTTGACTGGTACCGGCGGGCGCTCGAAGCCTACGTACAGGCGCTCGAGCGCCGGCCCAATGATCCGTTTTCCCTCAATATGCACGCGCTGGCAACAATCGAACTGGCCGAACTTCTCAATCGTGTGGGCCGGCCTGCGGGAGCCCTCGAGCCGCTTGCCCGCGCCGCCGAGGGAGTCTCGGCGGCACTGGCCCGCGACCCCGGGGCCCTCAAGCTCAAGCCGATCCTGCCGCGAGTCTTCCGCGCCCGCGCCGAGGCGCTGGCGCGGTTGGGCCGAGCGAGCGAGGCATCCGACGCCTGGGCGCCGCGCCCTTGGCCTGGACCCGGACGGGGCCGAGGCTGGGCTCGGCCCTGCGCTTTGGCCGCGTGGTCGGGCGACCCGTCGCGGGCGCTGGCAGAACTCGAGGGCGCCGAGAGCCGCCGGGAGCCGACGCCCGAGCGGCTGGCCGCGCAGCCCGAGCCGCGGCTGTGATCGCCGCGGCGGCGGCCCGCCGCGGCCTCGGTGATCGGGATCTCGCCGGCCGCTCTGCAGACCGGGCAGTCGCCCTCCTCGCCCGCGCCGCGGCCGGTGGCTTCTTCGACCGCCCCGGACGCCGGGCATCGCTCGGCACCGACCGCGAGTGGGACGTCCTGCACGATCGCGACGCGTTCCGGCAGTTCCTGCTCGACCTCGCCTTCCCATCGGACCCGTTGGCCCGCGGGCGGTAGCGCGGTGAGAGCGGTTGACATCGAGGGCCATTGCTCACAGCCTGGGGAGCGTGGGAACGAGTCAGGTTGCGGCGCTCGCGGGAAGTGGGCTAGCGCCCGCGTCGGAACTGCGAGCGCAGGATCGCAGCAGAAATCGCAGCTTTCTGTGTCGGCCGGTGGGGGTGTTTTGGAAGGAGACGATCTGCCAGGCGCCTTGTTGCTTGGCAATCACCGTGGTCGCGATCCCGTTTGGCTGCATGGCCGCAGCGGATTCGCCGGCGAACAGGATTCCCCCCTCGGACTGGACGAGGACGACGTCAGGACTGACAACCTTCACGCTCTGGCGCGTGCCGCCGAGCCGCGTCCCTTTGAAGATGCCGTCGAAGACGCGCTGGTGTAAGTCGGCGATCTGCTCGCGGCCGGCGAGGTGATCGCCGGTGGCCGTGATGTATTCGGCGTCACGCGCGAAAGGCGCGGCGAATGAAATTCCATCGCCGCGCTCCCAGCCGTCGCGAAGCTTTTCGAGCAGACGAGCGATCGCGGCCTGGTCGTCGGAAGTGAGCGGGCTTTCGGTCATCGGTGATCTCCTGCGTTTCGCCTGGCGGCCAACGACCTGCGCGCTGGGATCCGGCAAGCGCATCCGGGAAGCCCTCCAGCCGGTGCACGGCTGGGGGGAGCGGAAACCCTCGCACTGCACTTGAAGCGCTCGCGCGCGCCTACTTTCGCTTCATCACGAACAGCATCTTGCTCGAGCCCGCGGCGGCGGCGAACTCGGTCGGGGCACTCGCTCTCGGCCGACATGGCCCGACAGATCGTGAGCGTCTCACCCTCCAGCTTGTAAATCGCCTTGATCGTCTTGCCCGCGGCGGGTCCCTCCGTGTACGAGAGGTCGATCGACTTCGGACTCTTCGATGGATCCAGCTTGAAGCTGGCCGCGATGTTCGGGGCGGTGTACTTCTCACCCTCGATTTCCACCTCGGCCCCGCCGATCTGCTCGGTCAGGTCCTCGCCGTCGCGCTCGATCTTCGAGATGGTCCATGTACCCTGAAGCTTCTCGACTTCCTTTTTCACGTCGTCGGCCTTCGGCTCGTCACCGCAGGCAACCAGTCCCGCCATGAGCAATACAATCGCCGTCAGTTTCATCGCGCAGCCTCCGAAAAAATGGGGCTGCCTCGTGATCGATCACCGTTGTGATCGAACATTGTTAACACGTACACATCAGTTAGTTTCGCTGGCTCGATCAAATTATTTTCGACGTTCTGCCGGCGTGGCGCGGCGGTGCTCTTGATCGCCGCTTTGGCGCCGCCGGCGGCCGCGAACGCGGCGAAGATGGCTTCCGGACTCCAGGCGAGCTTGCCCGCGCGAATGTCTTTGAGAAGAGCCTTGACCCATGTCAGCTCGGCCTGGCGCATCGCACGCAGATACTCGGTCTCCACCATCACGAGTCTTCCGATTCGTGGAACCAGCTCGCGAAGTGCGGCGTCCAGGCCGGCGATCTCGGCCTCGAGCCGCGCAGCGCGCGCGGTTAATTGCTCGGCCACGTCTTTCGGCTCCAGGTGCGGCAGGAAGCTGACCGCGGCAAAGAACTGAGACGGCTCGTGGACGGGCTGTGCGAGCAGCTCGCGCAGCCATGTGAGCAGGTCCCGGTTGCCGTCGCCGGTCAGTCGATAGACCGTGCGCTCGGGCCGCCGGCCCTCGCGCGTGGTCGCGACGGCCTCGATCAGACCCGCTCGCTCGAGGCGAGCGATGGCGTGATACAACGAGCCGCGCTTGAGATCGAGGAATACGTCTTTCTTGCGCTCGCGAATCAGGCGCTGCATTTCGTACGGATGCATCGGACCCTGCCGGAGCAAGCACAGCACCGTGAGCGCCCAGAGATTCCGGTAATCGGCGGGATTTCGGCTCATTCCAGATGGCTCGCTCCATAATAGCTCAGATGATATAGCTCATAATAGCTAGCCGAAACGGGGCCGTCAAGGCGCTTGCGCGCACCGTCGACGGCGCGCGCGGGCCGCCCTCGGTTACCCTCGACCGCCGGCCTTCCGAGAACGCAGACGCCCTCGCTTCCCGCGTCGAGAGGCTTGACCGTGGTGGATCGCAAGATCACGATCGAGCCCAACGAATTGCGCTGCGATCCCGAGACAGAGAACGCCCGGCCCGCGCTGACTGCGCGCACGGAGACCAGAGGATGCAAATGGCAGCGACCATCGCCGCGGCTGCGGTCTTCGCGCTGGCCCTGCTCGGCTGGCTGACGCCGCTGGCGGCGCCGTGGGCGAACGACGGAGCTCCGGGCCGGAGCCTCGGCATCGCGTCGGTGCCCAACCTGCGCGATCTGGGCGGCTATCCGACGGGCGATGGCATGGTGGTGCGCACCGGGCTGATGTATCGGTCCGACCAGCTCGCCAGGATCAGCGCCGGCGACCTCGAGAAGATGGCGGCGCTCGGTTTGAAACATGACTACGACCTGCGCACGGCCGCGGAACGCGAGGCGCTCCCCGACGAGCTGCCGCCGGGCGTGACAATCGTCTGGCTGAACGTGCTGGCCGACTCCGACCAGATCGCACCGGCGCGGCTGGGCAAGCTGTTGCGAAATCCGGACGAGGCCAACGCACGGCTCGGCGGAGGCAAGGCGGAGGCCGCATTCACCCAGGCGTATCGTTCCTTTGTCTCGCTGCCGAGCGCACAGACGGCGTACCGCCGATTGTTCCGCGAGATCGCGAAGCATGAGAACCTGCCGGCGCTCGTGCATTGCACCACCGGAAAGGACCGGACCGGCTGGGCGGCCGCGGCGTTGCTCTCGTTGCTGGGCGTGGCCGAGGAAGTGATCTTCGACGACTTCTTGCGGAGCAACGAGTACATTCTGCCGGCTTACCGGAAAACGATTGACGCCTTCACCGGCGCGGGGGGCGACCCAGCGATCACGCGGGCCATCCTCGGTGTGAATCCCGAGTACCTGAAGGCATCGTTCGATGAAATACGCCTCCGGTACGGCACGGTCGAAGACTATTTTTCAAACGCCCTGCTCGTCGATGCCGCAGGCCAGGAGACACTGCGGCGCGGCTTGCTCGTCGCCGCGCCGGCGCACGAACAAGGCGAAAGGCCTCGTTGATGCTGGCTGCCGCCGCGGCAGCGGACGCGATCGGCCAGGCGCGCTCGCGACGTGGTCGAGCTATCGGACTGCGTTGTCGTTCGTTGCGAGCAGCAGCGCCGTGGGTTTTATTCCTCGACCGTGACGTGGAGATCGCCCTGGCGGCGCAAGACGCGAATCGAGACTTCGTCGTCATGCCGGGTCAGGTGGAGATCAACGCGCGCGTCGCGAATGCCGAGGTCGAAGATTCGCAGCTCGGGCAGGCTGGCTGGAAGCGCAGGCCGGTTGAAAACCAGGCGGCCTCCGAGCCCGTCGACGGTGAGTCCCAGGCTTGCTTGCAGCAGCAAGAAGACCGAGGCGGCCGACCAGGATTGGGGAGAGCAGGCGACGGGGTAGGGGATCGGGCCGACACCGGCCTGGCGCTTGAACCCGCAGAACAGCTCGGGCATCCGGTTCAAGTCGAAATACAGTCCGGCTTCAAAGAGGCCAGCGAGCAACCGCGCGGCGGCCCGGGTTTCGCCGTAGCGCGCGAGACCCCAGGCGATCAGTGCGTTGTCGTGGGGCCAGACCGACCCGTTATGGTACGAAAGCGGATTGTACGACGCTTCCCCTTCGGCGAGGGTGCGAACTCCCCAGCCGGAGAACAGCTCGGGGTGCAGGATGGTCTGGGCGATCCGCTGGCGGCGGAGGGGGCTGGCGATTCCGGTGAACAGGCAATGACCGGCGTTGGAGGATCGGACGCGGCACGGCCGCTTGGCCCCGTCCAGGGCCAGCGCATAGGTGCCCAGGTCTTCACACCAGAATAACTCCTCGAAACGGACGGCGCGATTGCTCGGCCTTATGCTCGAGCGCCTGCGCGTGGGTCGCGTCGCCAAGGGCCCTTGCCAGCCGCGCGCCTGCCTGGCGGGCAGCGAAGACGTACCCCTGGATCTCGCAGACGGCGATCGGACCTTCCGCCGGCGTTCCGTCGGCGTGGCAGATGGCGTCGTCGGAATCCTTCCAGCCCTGGTGCCGCAGGCCCAGAGGGGACTGGCGCTGGTATTCTCCGAGCCCGTCGCCGTCGGCGTCGCCGTAGAGGTCGATCCATTCGAGTGCGGCCAGAATGTTGGGCCAGAGCGATTCGATCGCTGCCCGGTCGCCGGTTCGATCGAAGTATGCGCCCGCCAGTACCACAAAGAGCGGAGTGGCGTCGGCGCTGCCGTAGTACTGCCCGTAGGGCATCTCCTTGAGCGCGGCCATCTCGCCGCTGCGGGTTTCGTGGAGAATCTTGCCGGGCTCCGCGTCCTGCTCGGCGTCGAATTTCGTCGCTTGCGATCTTGCGAGGTATTTCAGGACGCCCCGCGCCAGGTCCGGCGCATCCACAGACACTCGAGCGCCGTGATCAGGCCGTCGCGGCCGAACGGCGTATTGAACCACGGCAGTCCCGCGTAGGGATAAGGACCGGTCGGCAGTTCCGTGACCATCATGTGCAGGTCGGATAACGCGCGGTTGAACCAGACGTTGAACTGTCCGTTCACCGAGGTCAGCCGGCACGACCAGGACTGCGAGCGGCCGTGCTCGGCGGCTGCTTCCTCGCGCGCCGAGCGCGAGCGGCACCAGGCGGACGGGATTCGGCCCAATATCGCAGCCGATCGCGACCGAGAGTGCCGCGGCGGACCCCGGCTCGATCGTGAGCTCCCAGTCGGCCGAGCCGGCGAGCAAGACCGCCGGCGCGGGGCTGAACTGAAGGATCGTTTTCCGTACCACGTCGTCGAGCCCGCGGTAACCGAGGATCACCCGATCCTCGGAGACCTCCGGCGGCAGCTCGCGACCGCGCGCCCTACGCCGCTGGCCGCGGACCTCAAAGATATCGGCGAAGTCGGCGGCGAATCGGATGCGCAGGCGAGCCCGCACGCTCGCGCCCGAAGTTGCTCACCCTCACTTGTTCATAACAGGCGGCCTGCCAGAGAAAACGCTCGATGGCCAGATGGAGGGTCCCCAGGAAAGCGCGCACCTCGCCACCCTCGAGCAGATCTTGATTGGTGAGATGAGCCTCGAAGCGGTCGTTGTCCTCGTGGACCGTCGAGCTCAAGAAGAACGGCCGCTGGCCGTCCAGCTCGAGGACCGAGCACGAGAGGTACCGCGTGCTCTCGTGATAGAGTCCCTGCTCGCCGAGCCCACCGGGCAGCACGTCGCCGTAGCGGTCGAAAACGGCAAAGGTGTCGCCGTGCTTGAGTACGCGGGTTTGCGCATCGGCCAGGCTGGATGCCGCCAGGAGCCCATGCGGGTTCGGGCCGGATGGATTCATTCTCGGTTCCGTGCTTGCCGCGGCTTCGTTCCACCACGCCGAGCTGGCATTGCGCCGCACGCGACGACTACTTCCGCCGGCGATACCGCAGGCCGCGGTGCCGGCGGCATTGATCCGTGGGGTCGATCAAGCGTTCCTGACACCACCGGCGGCGATCACGTGATCATAGACCGCGAGGTAGTCTCGGGCCATCCGGTCGGCGGCAAAGCGGCTGTCGAACGCGGCCCGGCATGCCCGGCGATCGAGGCTTTTGACCCGTGCGACGGCCGAGACGGCCTGCGCGATGTCCTCGACCACGAAGCCTGTCACGCCCTCGGTCATCACCTCCGGGACCGATCCGCGACGGAACGCGACGACGGGCGTGCCGCAGGCCATCGCTTCGATCATCACGAGTCCAAACGGCTCCGGCCACTCGATGGGAAACAACACCGCCTCCGCGCGACCCAGAAAGGACTCCTTGGCGGCGCCGCCGACTTCGCCGATGAATTCGACGAGCGGGCCCGCGGCTTCCAGGAGAGGTGTCACGACCTCCTGGTAATATCCCTGATCCTCGGGATAGACCTTGGCCGCGACCTTGAGCCGCCTGGCGGATTGAACGGCGATCGCGATCGCCTTGTCGACCCCCTTATCCGGCGAGATCCGGCCGAGGAATGCGAGGTAGTCGTCGGCCCGTTCGTGGAACGAGAAAAGCTCAGGGGGGAGGCCGTGAAGCACGGTCGCGTGCCAGTTGGCCCACGGCAGCGGCCGGCGCTGGGCGTCGGAGATGGAGACCAGCGGCATCTCGGCAAATTCGCGCAAGAGCGGCTCGAGGTCGGGCGGATGGACCAATCCGTGCAGCGTCGTGACGCTCGGGCATGGGCAGCGGCGCAGGATCGGAAAATGAAGAAAATCGCAGTGAAAGTGCAAGACGTCGAAGCGATCGCGATCGCGGAAGACCAGCTCCGTCAGGCGGACGTGGTGGGGCAAGGTTTCGCGACATCCTGGGTCGCGCCACAGCGCCCGCGGGCAGCCGGCCACCAGGCGCGCGCTCGTCTCTGAGTCGCCGCTGGCGAACAGGGTCACCTCGTGGCCCTGGCGAACCAGCTCCTCCGTGAGATACGACACCACCCGCTCGGTGCCACCATACAAGTGCGGCGGCACGCTTTCGTTGAGCGGGGCGACCTGCGCGATCCTCATGAAGACGACTCGGGGAGACCGCGATCGAAAGGTGGAATGCAAGCGCTCGCCATTCTACTGGCGGGCCGGGCGGCACGCCATTCGCCTTCCAAGTCGATGGATCGACCGGGTATCCTGTGTGCCGGCCGGCAAAGCGGCCCTTGTCCGCGAACAGCCGGCGCGATTCCGCGAGCCATGCCCGGATCGGCCGCGCACGCGACTCGTCCCGCACATTGAATCATAAGCAAAGCCCACGCCGATGCCCGACGAAGACCCGATTTTCGTGATCCCGACCAACCGCCTGCGCGACGTCGGCGAGACTGTCGAAGCCTACGACGAGCATTTTCGGCGCAATGGCCACGCGCTCAACATGATCGTCTTTGACGATTCGAGCCTGGTCAATCAGCAGAAATACTACTCGGCGCTCGAGAAGACGCCGCACCTTCAACCCGCTCTACTACGTGGGACCGCAGCAGAAGGACCAGTTTCTCGCCTATCTCTTCGGCCGACTGCGCGATCGCAAGCTCGACTTGCTGGTGCGCAACCTGTTTCGCCCGAGCTACGGCGGAAACCGCAATTACACGCTCATGTATACGCTTGGTCATTTGATGATCAGCGCCGACGACGATATGCGCCCGTATGCGTTTGTGGAAGACAGCCCCGAGTCGCTCGGCCGCGACGAGATTTGCCGCGGCAAGCTCATGAAGGCGGTCGCCAAGGGGTACACGCGTAAATCGTTTGACATCCTGGCGGCTTTCCTGGACGTCCTGGGCAAGCCGGTTGGCGAAGCGCCCGCCAACCATGATCGCGGCGAGCTGATCGTCGACTCGTCGATGGAGCTCGAGACCAACGCCTCGCGCGGGCTGTCGCGCGAGAACGTGCTTATGCTCCAGCACGGTTCGGTCGCCGACAGTGCGCGCATCAAGATGGCCCAGACCTTCCGGTCCGGCACGAATGACATCGACGCGCTCGATTTCGTCGAAATGTTCCTCGGCGACGATTCCCATATCAGCCTCGACGACTTGAACGAGCTGTACGTCCTCGTCAATTTCCGGCCCGTCATCACCAACAAGAACTGGCGGATGGACTGCGGCGTCGCCGGGTACGACAACACCTACGGCCTCCCCCCGTTTTTTCCCACGCGGCTCCGGTTTGAAGACTACATCTACCGCCTCTGGATTCAGCAGGACGACCTGGCATCCGCGCACGTCGATGCCGCCCAGAACCACATCAAGAACAACTACATGCGCAACCCGCTGGCCTCGGAGGTCTTCAATGAGGAAGTTGCCAATCTGTTGAAGCGCAAGATCAAGCAGTCGGTCACTCGCCTCGACGAATTGAGCATCGCGTTTGGATACGAAGGGGACGTGACCCTGGCAGACAGCGAGGAAATCCTCACCCGCATCACCGACCTGCACGGGCGCAGTCGCGGCCGCCCAGCTCGCCTCCAGGTCGGCCGAGCGGCACGACGTCCTGCGCGCATTTGCCTCCAACCTTGAGCGAGCGTTCTACGGATTCGAGCCGGACTTCTTCCAGCAAAACCTGATCCGCATCGTCGACGACGTGATCAGCCAGTTCAAAGGGTCACTCGAAATCTGGCCCACGCTGGTCGAGATCTGCTATCTGCACAAGAACCGGGCCGGGTTGCCGATGCGCACCGTCGAGAACCAGCGGGTTCGAGATCGGTAGAAAACGCGAGGCCGTGGCGGCAAGCGGGACGGCTGCGAGCGTCGCGCAGTATCTCGCGCCCACCTGCGGTCGGTCGACTCACGATCCTCCCGTGTGTCCAGCGCGGACCTGGCTGCTGGTGATCCTGGAAGGCGCGGAAATGCGCGCCACGCATCTCTTGTCGGCATAAAGCATTACAAGGCCGTGCCTGGCGATTGCATGGTGGTTGATCCGCAGAGGCTCGGCGAGAAGAGGATATTCGCGCGCCGCATCAGGTACAATGTTGTCAGCCCGTTGCGGAGGGTGCTCCGCGCGGAGCTTGGGCGCGAGCGCACTTGAAACCCGCGCGTACTCCAGTTCAGGACTCGGCCATGCACGACGACCTCTCGAAGATCGACGAAGCGCTCCAGGCCTTGAGGGACGGGAGGATCATCATCGTCGTCGATGATGAGAACCGCGAGAACGAGGGAGATTTCGTCGCCGCGGCCGAGAAGGTCACGCCGGAAACGATCGAGTTCATGATCACGCAGGGCGCGGGCTGTTGTGCATGCCGATCTTGCCCGAGGCGGCCGCGCGGCTGCAGCTTGGACCGATGGTCGACCGCAACACGGCCCCCCATCAGACGCCTTATACCGTCCCGGTCGATCACGCGTCGTGTCGCACGGGCATCAGCGCGGAGGAACGGCGCGGACGGTCCGCGCGATCATCGACCCGGCCACGAGGCCGGAGGATCTGGTGCGGCCCGGCCATCTGTTCCCGCTCGTGGCCAAGGAGGGGGGCGTCCTGCGCCGGGCTGGCCATACCGAGGCGACGGTCGACCTGGCGCGGCTGGCCGGACTGGCGCCGGCGGGCATCCTGTGCGAGGTGCTCGACGGCACCGGAGTCGCCAGCCGGGAGAAGCTGCACCTGATCGCCAGGGAGCACGACCTGCCGATCGTCTCCATCGAGGCACTGATCAAGTATCGCCGCCATCGCGAACAACTGGTGCACCGCGTCGCCGAGGCCGACCTGCCCACCCGCTATGGCCGCGGCCGGATCATCGGCTACCGCGTGCAGCACGAGCCGGGGAACGAGCCGGTGGCGATCGTGATGGGTGATCTTCGCTCGGTCGAGGCACCGCTGATCCGGCTGCATTCGTCGTGTTTCACCGGCGATCTGCTGGACTCGCTGCGCTGCGATTGCGGCGACCAGCTCCACATGGCCCTCGGCATGATCGGTGAGGAAGGCACCGGGGCGCTGATCTATCTGCCACAGGAGGGCAGGGGGATCGGCTTGATCGAGAAGATCCGGGCGTACAACCTTCAGGACAACGGGCTGGATACCGTGCAGGCCAATCACGCGCTGGGATACCGCGCCGATACGCGCGACTACGGCATCGGCCTGCAGATCCTCAAGGACCTGGGGCTCTCGCGGGTACGGCTGTTGACGAACAATCCCAAGAAGACCGACGCATTCGTCTATTACGGCTACGAGCTGAAGGTCGTCGACCAGGTTCCCATCGTCGCGCCTGATCTTTCGGAGCGCCGGCGCTACCTGGAAACCAAGCGCGACAAGCTGGGTCACCTGCTTCCGGCCCGGCCTGGCCGCGACGGTGCCGTTGCCCGGGAGCACTGAGTCGGAGCGTGGCTGTTTCGCCCGTTCTGCCGGCTCGAGCTGCGCCGGCGCCATGATCATCGGCGATCATCGCGCGCATGCTCGTCACGGCGGCGTGTGCGCGCCGCGCTCGACGCCAGGCGGACCCGAGGGATACAATGAGCCCATTCGTCCCCGTCGGACGGGCGAACGGGCCAGGGGCGCGGTCGCGGGTCCGGCTTCACTCACTGCTCTGGGGCTCGTTCATGTCCTTGATGTTGCATTCCCGACGGCGGCGCGATCGGCTGGCGTCCGCGGCGCTGGCCGCGGCGGTTTCACTCGGACTCGGCTTCGGATGCGCGGCCCGCGCCAGGCGCCGGAGCCAAAGGTCCTCGAGCTCAAGTCCCCGAAGCCGGCAGCACGCAGCAGCGATCCCAAGGCGCTCGCGCTTTCGACGAGGTTTCGAAAGCGTACAAGGCCCTGCGATCGTACAGGGATGACGGCCAGTTCGTGGTGGCCATGAAGATCGGCGAGAAAACCCAGAAGCAGGTGATGCCGCTGAAGCTGACGTTCGTCCGGCCCAACAAGCTCGATCTCGACGCCGGCCAGGTTCGGATCACGAGCGACGGTGCGACGCTGACGACGACCGTGGTTCCCCTCAAGCGCTACATGACCGCGCCGGCACCGCAGAAGATCGGGCTGGAAACCCTGGGCGAAGGACCGATCGGCGCGGCACTGTTTGGCGGGCCCGCCGGGCCGCCGATGTTTGTGCTGCTGAATCTGCTGACCGCCGCGAATCCAGGCGCCGCCGTGGAACAGCTCGGCGGCACGTTCAAGCGCACCCGGCTGCCGCCGCGCCGGCGAAGACGGGGACACCCGGCAAGCCCCAAGACTCGGAGCTGGTGATCGACCTGGGACGGGGACGGCCCGACCTGGTCTTGACCGTCGACCCCGCGACCAAGCTGCTCTCGAGCATCGAGATCAAGATCGACGAAGAGCAAGCGGCCGCGACGGTCCAGCGGGGTCAACCGCTGGAATTTGGATGGCACTCCGGCGCAGTTTCGACTGAACTTCCCAAGGACGCGACCTTTGCCTATGCGGCTCCGAAGGATTTTGCCAAGGTCGAGTCGTTTGCCGAGCAACAGGAACAGCCGGCGGCCGACGCGAAGCTCGGGAAACCCGCGCCCGATTTCACTCTGACGGTGCTCGATGGGCCGGGGAAGACCAAGACCATCTCCAAGAAAGACCTGGCCGGAAAGGTGGTCGTGCTGGATTTCTGGGCGACGTGGTGCGGGCCATGCCTCGCGGAGCTGCCCGAGATCGCAAAGCTCGTCGAGTCATCCACACACGGCAAGAAGAAGGTGGTCATCGTCGCCGTCAGCCAGGATGACGATCCCGCGGAGATCTCGGAAATTCGAAAGCTCGTCGAGAAGACACTGGGCAACAAGCAAATCGTGCTGGAAGCCGGCTCGACGGGACTGATCGCGCTGGACCCCAGCAAGTCGGTTGGCGGAGCGTTCGAGATCGAGGGATATCCCACGATCGTGATTCTCGACGCGAACGGGGTCGTCCAGTCGATCCATGTGGGTTTCAACGCCGAGGCCGGCGAGCCGCTGCACAAATCGCTGGCGAACGAGATCGACACGCTGCTCGCGGGAAAATCCCTGGTGGCTCCCAAGGAGAAGGCCGCCGCGGCAAAGAAAGCGAAGCCGTAGTCGCCGGCGCCGGGATCGCGCTCGGCACCGGGCTGAACGACGCCTGGCCGTGGCGATCGCACGCATTCATCGGCGAGCCAGGCTCACCGTCTGGTCTCGAGGTCGCGGACCGTGATGAGACGTGCGCCCAGGTCTTCGCTGTAGTGCGGGACACCGCGGACACCGACGCGACTGGCCAGCAACGGGTCGGGGTCGAGGCCAGGGGGAATATCGAGGTACGCCAGGGTCGAGCCGTTGTTGCTGATCAGGACGTAGAGCTTCCGGCCTTCGACCTTCTGCGAGCAGGGCTGCATGTAGCCCACGGCCGCGAAGGCGCGGGCGTGGGTCCGGCCGGCCGCCGCGATGCGCCTGCGGGCCTCGGCGACTTCGCGGTCGCGGCCATGGCTGCGGGCGAGGATCGTCTGGATCTGGCGAGCGGCCTGTGCCGCCTGTTCGTACTGCGTGACCCTGGCCAGTCGGCGGCGAATGGCGTCCTCGACATCAGGAGCCTGGCCGGCTGACTTGAGCACGGCCTGGAATCGAGACCTCACGGAGTCGAACCGCCAGTCTTCGATCGGATGGTTCGCGACGATGGTTTGCTCGATCGCCTCGATCTTCGCGATCTCCGCCGCGATCCCGGCGGGCAGGTTCTCCGGCTCGGCGGCGACGGCCGGCGGCGGCGCGTAGCGAGCGGCCAGGTATTCCGGCTTGGAGTCACGCTTCTCGGTGTCGACGCGTCGCTCCGCTTTTGTTCCCTCGGCGCGGATATAGAAGCGCTCGGCCGGCGGCGGCTCGATGGCGTACCACGCTGCTGCGCTTTGGCCTTGCCCGATTTGCAACGGCGGACGGCGGGCGAGTCGAACGCGCGTCCCCGCGCTGATACGCCCGCGCGGCGGCCCCGGCATCCGGGCCTGAGGATTTCCGGCCCGGATCGTGGCACCTGGGGGCAGGACCTCGACGGCTTTACCCGGACTCAGGTCGGGCTCTGACGCGCCCTTGGCGCGACTGGCCGCGGCTGTGCCGTCGGCCCCCGGATCAATGGCCGACCGAGGAATCCAGCAGATCAAGGTCGGGGGCGGTTCGATCGCAAGCCACCCGTCGGCCATCGCGCCGGCGATGCGCACATGGTCGCCCCTGCGGAGGGAGCCAACAACAAACGATTGCTCTTCCGCCTGGTCGTAAATCTCCAGGTCATCGGCGATGATCTCTGCGGATTCTTCGCCGACCGCTGAACCCGCGACCGGCGCCGTCGCACGCTCTTCTTGCGCACGTGGTCGCTCCACCTGGCCCAGAACCGCCAGCAACAGCCAGGGAAATGCCGTTGATCGTAAGGACGTAACAATCGCCACGCGGGGCAACTCCTTACTGCAGGAAACGGCAGCCGCGACTGGTGCGGGAACGGAACAAAAAGGGCAGGTCGCGGCGGCGATGGTGATCGGGCCTTTGCCCCGAAGGCGAGCCTGCGTCGTGCGTTGAGACCGAGCGATGGGTCCCGCTTGATATCCCGGATCGGCGCGGCCGTCAAGGCGGCTCTTCTCTTTCGAATGAGCGCCTATTAAGATGGACTGCACGTGACGAATTGACGAAGAGAACGGGCCGCCATCACCCCAGGTCAAGCGAGCGGTACGCTCAGATCCCCACGCCGGCCGTCGGCGGCAATCCCGAGACGGATGGAAATAACGCGGCCAGGCTGGGTAAGGAGTTTCGAAGGATGTACGCGATCATCGAAGACGGCAGCCATCAGTTCCGCGTGCGCGAGGGCGACCGGATCCGTGTCGACCGTCGCAGCGGTAAACCCGGCGACCAGCTCGTCTTTTCCAAAGTGCTGCTCATCACGGGTGAGGACGGCCACGCGACGATCGGTGCACCCGCCGTGGACGGGCGCAGGTCGTGGCCAAAATTGTCAATCAATTCCGTGCAAAGAAGATCATCATCCAGAAGTTTCGCCGTCGTAAGAACGTGCGCCGACGCAATGGTCATCGGCAGCCCTACACGATGGTGCAAATCACGAGCGTGATGCAGCCCCAATAGCCTGTCTTCACCGGACACCACGGCTTCGTCAGTTTGTGCAAACCGTTCTGTCTCGCCGCTTTCCGGGGCAAAGGAACGGTTTTTTCATTTTTAGACCGTAGCCCGTTCTCATCGCGAGTGCGGATGACTACCATATGCGGACTCGGCCAGCGGCTGACGAAGGCTGCGAGTGGGAGGCGAGGATGGATCTACGCTGGAGTGAAGATGCTCAGCGCGAGCGAAAGAATGAGGATCTTCGCTCGCGATCCACGGTCGAGGCGGCACAACGTATCGGTGCCTCCAGCGAGGTCGGAGCCCTCCGCATTTCTGTCTTTTGTCTGTCGTGCGCACCCTCGGCACATCCACGAGGGTCGTGAAGAACGATTTCCGGCCCGGTCCGGAGATTGCTCCGTTTTGTCCGAGCGAATCCCCACAGCAACCGCGAGTCAAGACGACCGAGAGAGCCGAGATCGATAGCGATGGGTCGGGAGTGCACCCTCTGAGGGGATCTTGAATGGAATCAGCCCGCGGGATACCGGCAGATTCAACCGAATCTTTTTTTCTGCCGATATTATCCGTTGGGCGTCGATTGTTAGTCGACTGCAGTACACCTATGGATTTTTGAACACAAATCGGCTAAACCCTAATGGAAGACGGGTCCTTGGAATGACCCGGGGGTGTGGGTCGAGACGCGGAGAGCGGTCAATGGCAACGGTAAGCGATCGAGCAGGGATTGTGACAACGTCGGAGACGCGTGAGACGGTATGGGACGCGGTCAAGGATCGCGGGCGAGGGCAGCGCGGAATGGAAGTTCCGCGTGTCTTCAGCGCCGAGGGATCGAGCCCGCTTGATGCTGTGGACTGGGAGCTCCGCACTGCGGAGATCAAGGACGAGCGAGGGCGCGCCATTTTCCAGCAGGTCGATTGCGAGGTGCCGCGGAACTGGAGCCAGCTCGCCACCAACGTGGTCGTCAGCAAGTACTTTTACGGCGACGTGGCCAGCGGCAACGGCAGCCCCGCGCAGGGCAAGCGCGAGTCTTCCGTTCGCCAGTTGATTGACCGCGTGACGCGCACGATCGCCGATTGGGGCAAAGGCGATGGCTATTTTGCCACAACCGCCGATGCCGATCGCTTCTACGACGAGCTGACGTCGTTGTGCGTGAACCAGTACGGCTCGTTCAACTCGCCGGTGTGGTTCAACGTCGGGCTGTTTCATCACTACGGGATCTCCGGCCCTGCCAACAACTGGCGCTGGGACGAAGAGACGCGGGCGGTGCAGAAAGCCACCAGCGCCTACCAGTATCCGCAGTCCTCGGCGTGCTTTATCCAGAGCGTCAGCGACGACATGGAAGGGATCATGCGCCTGGCCACGAGCGAGGCGATGCTCTTCAAGTTCGGCTCGGGGACCGGCACGGATCTCTCGACCTTGCGCTCCAGCCGAGAAAAGCTTTCCGGCGGCGGCAAGCCGTCGGGGCCGGTCAGCTTCATGCGCGTCTACGACGCGATCGCCAGCGTCGTCAAGTCCGGGGGCAAGACACGCCGCGCCGCCAAGATGCAGACCCTCAAGTGCTGGCACCCCGATATCCTCGACTTCATCGAGTGCAAGACCAACGAGGAAGGCAAAGCGCAGGCCTTGATCCGCTCGGGCTACGAGGCCAATTTCAACGGCGAGGCGTACAGCTCGGTGATGTTTCAGAACGCCAACCTGTCGGTGCGGCTCACCGATTCGTTCCTGCGCGGCGTCGAGACCGACGACGACTGGACGACCCGATCGGTCACGACCGGCCGGCCGATGCAAACCTTCAAAGCGCGGACGATGATGGACAAGATCGCGCTCGGCACCTGGCTGTGCGGCGATCCCGGCGTTCAGTATGAAGACACGATCCAGCGCTGGCACACCTGCCCGAACACGGCGCCGATCAATTCGTCGAATCCCTGCTCGGAATACATGTTCATCGACGATTCGGCATGCAACTTGTCGTCGATCAACCTCATGAAGTTCCGGCGCGAGGACGGCAGTTTCGACGTCGAGCGATTTGCGCGGCGGTGCGGATCTTCATCACGGCGCAGGAAATCCTGGTCGATCATGCGAGCTATCCCACCGACCGGATCGCAGCCAACAGCCACAAGTTCCGGCCGCTGGGCCTGGGCTTTGCCAACCTGGGGAGCCTGCTGATGTCCTGCGGGCTTCCGTACGACTCGGACGAGGGGCGGGCGCTGGCCGCCGCCATCACGGCGGTCATGCACGGGCAAGCGTACTTGACGAGTGCCCACCACGCAGCGCAGGTGGGCGCGTTCGACGGATTTGCCGTCAACCGCGAGCCGATGCTGCGCGTGATGGAAATGCATCGCGACGCGGCCGAGTCGATCAGTCGCTCTGCGCCGGAGGAGCTGCTCGCGGCGGCCCGCGCCGTCTGGGCCGAGTGTCTGGAACAGGGCCGCAAGCACGGCTATCGCAACAGCCAGGTGACAGTGCTGGCGCCGACGGGCACGATCGCCTTCATGATGGACTGCGACACGACAGGAATCGAGCCGGATATCGCACTGGTGAAGTACAAGCAGCTCGCCGGCGGCGGCATGCTCAAGATCGTGAATCGAACCGTCCCGATGGCGCCTGCGCAAGCTGGGGTACGACGAGCCGGTCATCCGCGGGATCCTCGACTACATCGACGATCACGACACGATCGAGGGTGCACCGGCGATCAACGACCGGGACCTGCCGGTCTTCGACTGCGCGTTTGCGCCTCCTCAAGGAGGGCGTAGCATCCACTTCCGCGGACATCTCCGCATGATGGCCGCCGTCCAGCCGTTCCTATCGGGAGCGATCTCCAAGACGTGCAACGTGCCCACCGAGGCCACGGTGGAAGAGATCCTGGGCGCCTACCTCGAGGGCTGGAAGCTGGGCTTGAAGGCGCTGGCGATTTATCGCGACGGTTCGAAGGGGAGCCAGCCCGTCAGCACAAAATCCGAATCGAAGGAGTCGGCCGGCGCCACCGACGCTCCGGCCGCGGCGTCTTCCGAATCGGCGGCGTCTTCCGGACCAGCCGCATCCCTCGAACCCGCGGGTGAAGCGGCTCGCGGGCCGCTGGTCGAGCCGGCTGGTGCGCCCCGCAGTCAACCCCGCCGCGAGCGACTGCCGCACACACGGCAAAGCTTGACCCACAAGTTCGACATCCAGGGGCACGAAGGTTACATCAACGTCGGTTTCTATCCCGACGGCCGTCCCGGCGAGCTCTTCATCACCATGGCGAAAGAGGGCTCGACGATCGGCGGCCTGATGGATGTCCTCGGCACGGCGATCTCGATCGGGCTGCAATACGGCGTGCCGCTGGAGGTCTTTGTCAACAAGTTTGCCCACAGCCGCTTCGAACCGGCGGGGTTCACGAAGAACCCTGACATCCCGATCGCCAAGAGCATCGCAGACTACATCTTCCGCTGGCTGGGCATGGAGTTTATCCCCGGCTATCGCGAAGCCAATGCGCCCAGCGCCGAGTGCCGAGGTCGACGCGGAGACGACGTCGACCTCGACCCCGTTGCTCAAGGTCAATGGCCACCGCACGGCCACGATCGCCGACCTCGAACATGCCGAGGCGGTGATGGGTACGTACCGGTCGCCAGAGCCCGGCCCCGCTGCGGCCCATCAGCCGATCGAGCTGGGCGACAGCCTGGGCGATCAGGATCGCCAGTTTGCCCACTTCCAGAGCGACGCCCCGGCCTGCGACAACTGCGGTGCGTTGACGGTCCGCTGCGGCACCTGCTACCGCTGCTTCAACTGCGGCAACAGCATGGGATGCTCGTGACCATGACTGACTGACCGAATCCGACAGCCTCCTGGAGCACAACCAGGAGGCTGTCGTCGTTTTGTCCCGGCAGTGCTGGCGCAAAGCGTCTGGTGATCAATGCGCGGGCGAGGTTGTTCGCCCGCAAGCAACGGTGATTCAGTAATCCGAGCTTCCAGACTTACGGTTAGACATCATGGGAATAATCCAAGACCTTGCTGAGTTTCGGTCCTCTCGCTTCGCCCCCGTGTTACCCGAAGAATGCCAGGTGAACCCCGGCCGCTACGGCGCCGAGCTTGCGTTCTGGATCTGCACTCGCCTCTACGAGGAGCATCGCATCGCGACGAGTTATCCGGATCACGAAGATTGGGGCTGGCTACTCAGTTACTCCACGAAGGACGGAGACGAATTCGCCTTGCACTGCGGCAACATCGAAAGCTCAACGGACCGTTGGCTTATCTCAATTCGGCGGTTCGGAAGGAAGTTGTTTGGTCGTGACAAGCCGAGCTTCGAGTGTGCGAGCGACTTGATTGGTGCATTGCGGCGCCTCCTCGAAGGCGAGGAGAGTGTCAAAGAGCTTGACTGGCGGTTCGGCACACAGATCGCCTGACACGCCGTCGCCGTGGGCCTGTTGGAGTCAGAGCGGCGAATTATATGCGAGCCGGACGGCGGGCGTACGTACCTATCGAGAAACGGCATCGGCGGCCTCGAGTTCTTACCTGGCACTCGGGCATATGATCGGAGGTTGGACCGGCGTATCCTAGAGGGTCGTCTTGATTGGACTTGGATGTCACAACTCACGCCATCCGCTTGGAGCTCCAAGCCATGTTCGTGCGCGAGGCAGCGTGGAACGGGTGCGCGATCGCGGGCAGACTCGCGAGGGCGAAGCGCGGCGGGACTGCGATCATCACGATCATTCCGGTGATCTGCGGGGTGGCGCTCGTGTGGGCCGCCTGGCCTGCCGCGCACGGCCAAGACGATGGCGGCTGGGTTGGCAAGCGGGTCGTACAGAAGTTCGACGACTTCACACTCCGCCTCAACGGTCGGGTTGTGGACACGAACAACTCGATCCACGTCTATCGCGTCGAACAGTTCAAGGGCGACTCGCTCTTACTCAAAGTCGTAAGGTCGAGTCTGGGCGGTTGGGCCAGCGCCGACTCGGTGATCCCCGTCGAGCAAGCCGGCGCGTTTTTCGACACCCAGGTCGCTGCCCGTCCCGAGGACGCTTTTCCCAGAATAATGCGGGCCGTGGTCTGGTTGGAGACGGCGGCGTTCGACAAGGCCATCGTCGACCTCACCGAGGCAATCCGCCTCGACCCCAGATCCGCCCGGGCTCATTGCTTCCGCGGCTGCGCGTGGAGCCGGAAAAAGAAAACTGATAAGGCGATCGCAGAGTACACCGAGGCAATTCGGCTCGACCCGAAGGATGCCGTCTCCTACAACAACCGCGGCAATGATTGGAGCGAGCAGAAGGAGTTCGACAAGGCCATCGCCGATTTCACTGAGGTGATCCAGCTCGATCCGAAGGACGCCGTCGCATATCTTAATCGCGGCAACACATGGGGTCACAAGAAGGAATACGACAAGGCGATCGCCGATCATACCGAGTCGATCAGGCTCGATCCGAACAATGCCGTCGCGTACACCAGCCGCGGCATGGATTGGTACTTCAAGAAGGAATTCGACAAGGCCATCGCCGATTACACTGAGGCGATCCGGCTCGATCCAAAGTATGCCGTCGCGTACGACAACCGCGGCTACGCGTGGCACGGAGAGAATAAATTCGACAAAGCGATCGCCGATTATACCGAGTCGATCCGGGTCGACCCGACGGATGCCTTTGCGTACCACAACCGCGGCTACGCGTGGGGCGAGAAGAACGAATACGACAAGGCCATCGCCGATTACACCGAGGCAATTCGGCTCGATCCAAAGAATGTTCTCGCGTACACCAATCGCGGCAACGCATGGTACATTAAGAAGGAATACGACAAGGCCATCGCCGACTACACTGAGGTGATCAGGCTCGACCCGAAGGATGCGATCGCGCACACCAACCGCGGCAACGCGTGGCGCGGAAAGACGGAATACGTCAAGGCCATCGCCGATCACACCGAGGCCATTCGACTCGAACCGCAGTCCGCCTGTCACTACGTCGGCCGCGGCGACGCGTGGATCATGAGGAAGGAGTTCGACAAGGCCATCGCCGACTACACCGAGGCCATCCGTCATGATCTTAAATTCATTTACGCGTACTACGGCCGCGGCTACGCGTGGAGTGAGAAGAAGGAATACGACAAGGCCATCGCCGACTACACCGAGGCCATCCGTCATGATCTTAAATTCATTTACGCTTACGGCCGCCGCGGCTACGCGTGGAGCGAGAAGAAAGATTACGACAAGGCAATTGCCGATTACACAGAGGCGATCCGGCTCAACCCGAACGATGCCGTCAGTTATTACAACCGCGGCTACGCGTGGCGCAAAAGAACGAATTCAACAAGGCCATCGCCGATTACACCGACGCAATTCGGCTCGATCCAAAGTATGTCCTCGCGTACACCAATCGCGGCTACGCATGGTACGAAAAGAACGAATTCAACAAGGCCATCGCCGATTACACTGAGGCGATCCGGCTCGACCCGAAGGATGCCGTCTCTTACAACTTCCGCGGCAAAGCATGGCACGAGAAGAAGGAACTTCAGAAGGCGATCGCCGATTACACCGAGGCAATTCGGCTCGATTCAAAGTACGTCAGCGCGTACATCGACCGCGGTATTTCTTGGTACGTCAAGGATGAATACGACAAAGCCATCGCCGATTACACCGAGGCGATCCGGCTCGATCCGAAGGACGCCAACGCGTACGCCAACCGGGGCATTACTTGGTACGTCAAGGAGGAATACGACAAGGCGATCGCCGATCACAGCGAGGCCATTCGACTCGACCCTCAGTCCGCCTTCGACTACGACGGGCGCGGCGATGCGTGGTTCATGACGAACGAGTTCGCGAAGGCCATCGCCGATTACAGCGAGGCAATTCGGCTCGATTCAAAATACGCAAAGGCGTACATCGGCCGCGGCACCGTTTGGAGCGAGAAGAACGAGCTCGACAAGGCGATCGCAGACTTCACGGAGGCCATCCGACTCGATCCTACGAGCGCTCGTGCCTACAAACGGCGCGGCGACGCGTGGTCCGCGAAGCAAGACTTTGATCGGGCTCGGCGGATTACGATCAGGCCGCTCGGCTCAAACACCTGGACGCTGCGCGATCAATCGACGTCACAGCATCTGGCTCGCTGATGAGAGTAGAGTGATCGGGCTCGATCACAATCCAAGAGATGCCCGCGTCCGCGTGATCGCGACACGGGAACAAGCATTGTGAATCTCACGGCGCCAAGCAACGGGGCGGGCGAGCACCACGGGGTCGGAGCGGCGCGGCGGGGCGGGATCGCGACGGACAAATCGCGGTGCTCACGACGGCGGCAAGCCCAAGTTACGCTGTTGGCGCCGTGAAATAAGGACTTACGTCGAAAATCGGCCCGAGTCTTGACTACATTTCAACAGGGTCCGATCTATCCTGGCAAAGGCAGTTGCTGGGCGAGCTCCTTTTGCTTGAACTCTGCGTCGAGGCGACGTAGGCGTCGGGGCATTTTCAGTCCCAGACGTGTCAGGATCACCTTCTGAGCTGGGTCGGGTTCGGTCACAGAGCGCAAGCGGATCGTGCGTGAGGTATGGCCGTCGTGAGGAAGTGCTTTGAGCACGACGCAGTGCGAAAGGGTGCGGTGAGGCAACGTGATGTGGGAGTCCACAACACGCTTCAATCTGGCGAGTGATTCATCGACTTGTGAGTTCAGATCCTCGTCTGGATTGCTTGGACCTTGGTAATCCACTTCATTACCCCCTTCCTTTTTGCTGTGGGGTCGTGAACCGTTGATGAAGCTCTATCAAGGGACTTTCATTACCTTCATCAGCCGATCGGATCGCCGCAAGGTATTCATCTCGAATCACGCTCTTTGAGCCGATGGTTTCTTCGGCCCATTCGGTGATCGATTGCCCGTGACGCTTAAGCCAAATGTTTGCAAGCATCCTAGCCCAGCGGCCATTTCCGTTGAGGAAAGGGTGAATTGAAACCGCCCGGTGATGTAGTCTTACGGCCTGCTCCAAAAGAGCATCATCTTGTTTTTGCCAAAAGACGAGGTCATCAAGAAGGGATTGAAGCTGCATCTGGACTTGATGCCAATCACAGCCGAGGTTCAGATTCTCTTGGCGGAAGTCGCCTGCCCATTTCCAGACGTCCCCGAACATCTGCTTGTGAAGTCGTTTTCCCCAGGAGAGTGTGAACGGCGCCGTTCGGGGCGAGGGTTTAGCGGCAAGGTACTTCACCACGACTTTTCGGATGTTCTCCGCTTCGGCTAGGTTCAACTCAGCTCGGCTTTTGATTCCTTTGCGTTTGAGCCCGGACACATCAATCGGGGTTTCGCCTGGGAGAACGCTCCAGTCACTCATCCCTCGCTCCAGAGCCTTCGCTTCGATCCGGCAAGCAACTCATGAGTCGTTTGCTTGATCATCGAATTCACAGCCTTCGAATCAACCGCTTGGCCTTCAAGCCCAGATGTCCCCTGAACTAGAGAGACTAGCTTCTTGGCCTTACGCTCCGCCTGCTCTCGTTTGAACGCAGCAGGATCAACGGTTGAATCGAATCGAAGTGCGAGGCCCAGGGATTCGGCGATGGCTACTATGTTGGCAAAACTCGCGGCGGCGTTTTGGCCAGACAAGATTCGCTGAACGGTTGGACGAGAGACCCCGCATCGCTTCGAAAGCAGTTCGTAGCTTAGGCCAAGTTCTCGGCGACGTTTATCCAGGTTCTTCAACATCTGGGTGTTTTCTTGCATTTCTACCTCCCCCTGCGATAAGTGCAGGCAAGACTCGAAATTCATGATACCATCGCGCGACAGCCTGAGCAACGAAATTTGTATCGTATATGATACGATTATTCGGACTAATATAACTGATCTAACGGCGAATCAATAACCGATCGTCAACTCGATTCACGCCATCGAAGATGCCAAGGTCGAGGACGGGCAGATTCACGTCCACATTCACCGTGCACGTCAACAGAAGGTCATGCAAACAGATGGCTCGCCAGTCGCCTTGAACCCTATCCAGTCGTTCGTAGTCGAGGACAACGGCGTCGGTTTCAACGACGAGAACTTCAGTTCATTCCAGACTGTGGGTTCCGGAAAATTTGGCCGCATTTTTCCGGAAATTATGGCCACTTTTCTCTCGGATGTCTCGCGGCTTTCGCCGCGAGGGATTTATCGCTTCATTGCCATCCCGAATGGCTCGGGAGGGAAGTCGGGCAGCACACACTGTGAGCGGCTGCCCGCCGTTCGGTCTGGCCCCTGGGTCGGCGATCAGGTTGGTTCCCACCGTTGCCCTATCTTCCGCCCAGGTCGTCTTCGATCGTATCCTCCAGGTTCTTGTTTGCAACCGGTCCAATCACACCAGCCTTGGTCAAGTACGCCCTCGGATTGACGCTCATGCGCCGGCTCGGGATCGTGCGGCATGTTGCTGAGTTGGTTGAGGTGGTGCTGCTGCCGCGACGCTGGGTCGTGGAGCGAACCTCTTGGATGGCTCGGACGGTTTCGACGATCGGCACGCGACTACGAACGACTGTCCCGAACGCTCGAGGGCTGGCATTGGCTCGCCTTCGTCGCACTCCTGGTCGCAAACGCGGGGCTGAGAAGTGCGTAACGGGCTCTAGAGAGAGCCGGATGGTGTCGCGCTGATTCTCGAGTCGGAAAGTGAGTGTCCTACGCTGCGACACCCCATGCGCCGCAACGCGGCGGCGGATTCTCGCATTGGCAGCAGCGCGGCGACAAAGAGGTCAAAGTACGGAAAAATAGGTGCGATCCACTACACGGACACTATTCTCGCCGACGTGGAGATCCAATGAGCCTCGATAATTATGCTCGATGTACGTATTGTCAGCGTTGATAATTAGAACTCCAAGTGAATTCCTGTACTCCAGCACGACATCGGACCCGTCGCTAGTACGGATCTGCCATGAAGCCTCACCGCCGGCCTTGATCAGATAAGCCATGCGCTCGCCGTAACGAAAGCGAATGCGGACATCGGTCAGCGGATCAGATGTATTATTATAAACTCTTACAGTGATGTATGGGTTGCGGTGCCACCTTAGCCACACTACACTCAATCCAAGAGCGACACCCACGGCCACCACCGTGAATATCAGCGCCCGTACCGTGAACTGTATTTGGGGCATTTTCATGACTCAATCCTCGATCCGTGACGCTGGTTCCAAGGGAATGCTCCCATCACTTTGGCGAGTGTCGACTTCAGACTCTCATCGAGCCCGCCAAGTACCTCAGCCATGTCGACGCCCCTGAAACAGGTGCCAATTCGGGGCCAGTCGTTGGCCAGCACGTCGCACGCGTCCCGGGCGATTGCCGCGTCCCGCGTCGTAACGACGAATTGCTCCTGGATATTACTTCCATGAACGCCAGGTCATGCGGACAAAGGCCGGGGGCTCCCGCGATCCAGGCAGCTCACGTTGTCACGAGCCCGATTACCACGTCGGGCCATATCCATGCAAGAAGGACCTCATGGCTGCGCGTTCCATTAGAACCCGTGGTCAGGAGTACTTCGGTAGCGGCGGGCCGGTTGGCGGACCGGGCGGGGCACAATTTCCGAAGGGAGCGGGAGCAAGCACGTGATCGGCAAGGGCCAGCATACATTTAGAGAGGCATGTGGTCGGCACGTCGGTTCTGCGCCGGATGCCAACGCCAATCGACCTCCCGACGGAATTATTCTGAAGGTCCATGCAGATCTCGTTATGCGGATTGCCTCCGCATTCCTCGTGCAAATCACCAATGATTTTCGCGAACTTCGCTCCGGAAATCGCAGCCATACAGCAACTTAGAATGCAGTGGCGGACAGCATCTTGCGGACCGTTGTGGGCTCCGGGCAGGTGCGTCCTCTTACTCAATGTAGTGGCAATGCTGCCACAGTCCAGCGCTCTGCCTGCAAGCCTTAAATCCAGCTCGACTTAGGCATTCCCGATTCTCGCCCCGCGGCGCACGGCACAGCCTGGCAAAACAAGCCTGAAGGGTCAACCCAACCGAGCGGACTGTTCCTTGCGTAGACGTATGGGTTTTCCCAATTCCCGCCGTAATGCCAGGGATTGGCGCTCATCGCCGCCAAGCGATCGGAGTAGAACCCAGTGTCAGTCAGGACATCGACACCGTTCTCGGAAAGTGGATCACGGGATAGGAAGCGTCCCAACGTTGGCTGATACATCGCCTTGTCCTTCGCGTTAGGTGGTCAAAGTCGATACCCGGCCGTCGCGCGCTTGGCGGCATGCCCCGCGCCTGACCCATCTGGTTCAATCGATTCCATTCCATCAATTCGCGGTTGTATCGCGTCATGGCTTCATGAAATGTCAACTTCGGTGGGCAGCCAACCGCTGCCGTACGGGCGTCGCAGAGGGGATTGCCAGACGGTGGTCGGCCGGGCGTCGGTCCCGCTAGACATTCGCTGTTGGCGTTCGCGATTTCGCTGGTTCATTTCCATCAGGAGCGCCGTCTCTTGTTCGTGCTGCGCCAGGTACTTGTGATGCGTGAGCGCGAGGATTTGCTGGTAACGTTTGTCTTCTGGCGCGATTGCACATGGCCCATGCGTAAGCTTGCACAGCTTCGCCGAGTCGGCCGTTGTCTGTCAAGCAATCGCCGCGGGTCGCCAGAAACGACGCCAGTTCCTCGAGCGGCGTCATCGACTTGAGATACCATCCCTCGGCCTCGTCGATTTCGGTCCAAGGTTCAGGCCAGGTCTTGTAGTGTTCGTCGTCATAGGACGCGATGCCCTCGCCGGCCCCCTCCACGTTGAACGTTTCCGGGAAGCCAAAGCACTTTCCGTCTGGATCATCCCACCGCGCGAACAGATGGCCACGCGTCTGCACCAGTTTGAGGGGATAGCCGAGTCGCCGGCCGACCGCCACATACATGACCGGCATCGAGGCGCACGTTCCGCCTGGGCCATCGATCATGCCGTGGATGAAGAGGTCACGCGAGTCGCGGAAGTCGGGATCAAAGCACTTGGGATCCTGAAACTTGGCGTCGCGGATTCGGGCGGGGTTGTACCGAACCCCGAGGTCCTCCTGAAGCGTTTGCAGGAGGAAATAGCAGCAAAAATAGGCGGCCGAGTTGTTGTAGGTGCTCGGGGCGTCATTAAACCGATACCAATGGCGGCGGGTCTCGAACTGAACCCTCTGGGCTGCTTGGTCAAGCCAGCCGAGCATCCGGCCTTCATCCAGCTCTTCCGCGCCGGGAAGCCCCTGAGCGCAGCGCAGATTCAGCGCGGCAACGTCATATCCTTCGATTGCCTCGAGCGGGCAACGAATGAACTCAGCCAGTTCACGCATGCCAGTCGCTCCTCAGCGCCCGTATCGAAAGCCGACTCTCAAGAATCGTAGGCCGTTGCTCTGCGCGTTATCATCGTCAAGTAGCAGCTTGACGCTCCCCGTTTTCGTTGCGTGTTCTTCCGGTCCGGCAGCATGATTAATATAGGCTGCCGACAGAGCTTTTTCCTCGCCTCACGTTCATCAGCTCCTCCCGTGCGGCCGGGTGGCCGGGTGCCAGCCGGAGCACATGTTCCCATGCCGTCGCCGCCTCGCTCAGCCGGCCGCCGTCCTTGAGGGCACTGCCGAGGTTAAAGTAGGTGACGACGTGATTCGGACGAAAGCGCAGGGCCTGCCGATAGGCCATCGCGGCCTCGTCGTGGCGACCGGTCATCAAGAACAGCGTCCCCAGGTTGTGATGCGCCATGGCGTCCTCGGGATCGCGATCGATCAGGCACCCAAGCGCCCGCTCGGATTCCGCGGGGGTGCCGTGCTCGAACAGAAACTGCGACCGGGACCGCAGGGCCTCCATGTCATCCGGGTTTTCCGCCACGGCTTGATCCAAATCGGCCCGCGCCTGAGCGACATCCTTGCTCGCCAAGGCCGCGCGGCTCTTCAACAACAGCCCTTCGATCCGCAGCGCCTCATCGCCGATCAGCTCTTGGGCAAGAGTCTCCACTTCGGCGAGTCGGTCGGCGCGGAGCAGAACGTCGGCCAGTCCGCGCCAGCCCAACCGGTAGCGAGGCGCCTCGCGCACCACCTCACGCCACTGCCGCTCGGCCTCGGCCAGGTCGCCCATCTCGGCGGCGACCACCGCCAGGTTCTGCCGCGCCTTGAATCCGGCCAGGGCGCGGTCGACGCTGGCGAGATGGCGCTCCTCGCCGCTCGCGAGCACGTCGAGATAAGATCGCCTGGCCTCGTCCAGCCGGCCCAGCTCGTGCAGCACGATGCCCTCGCGAAACCGCAGCTCGACATCGCGGGGGAACAGCTCGCGGCCGCGCCGGCAGGTCGCGAGCGCCTGCTCGTGACGCCCGAGCCGCATCTCGGCGTAGACAAGGTAGCGCGTACGCCTTGCGCAGGTGCGATTCGTCGGGCCCGGACTGCGCGATGCTGCGCCGAAGATAGTCGGCCGCCTCCGCGAATCGGGATCCGTGGATATGCGTCATTCCGAGGTTGAACAGCGTGAACGGGTGCTCGGGCCGCTCGGCCAGCTCGAGCTCCAGCAGCCGCAGGTCGCGCTGCCGTTTTTTCTCCTGAGCGGCCGCGGCTCTGATCGGACCCGGAATGGACGACGTACAGATCGGTCCAGGCGACCTCGCCGCCGGCGCGTCGGATCGCCCCCAGGATCTGCTCGTGGATCCGCCCGTCGAACCGCAGGTCCGGCCGGTTGCGGAACAGCTTGACGTGATCGACGACCGTGACGTCGCATTCCGGCTCGCCGTCCGCCCGCGCCTCGGGACAGTGGACCTGCATGACAAAGCCGAGCACGCCGGGATCGACGGTCGCGCTCGGCCAGCTGCGCGCAGCCCCCGGCCGCATTCCGGGCGGGATCGTGTCGTCGGAATCCATCCAGAACAGCCAGTCGCCGCGCGCGTGCCGCAGGGATTCGTTGCGGGCCGCCGAGAAATCGTCGCACCAGGGGAAATGGAACAACCGCCCGCCGAACGATTCCACGATCCGCGGCGTCTCGTCGACCGAGCCGGTGTCGACGATGACCATCTCGTCGACCCAGGGCCGGATGCTCTCCAGGCAGGCCGGCAAGGTCCGGGCAGAGTCGCGCACGATCATGCACAGCGAGAGCCGCGGCCGCTCGACGTCGCGCCGCAACCGCAGTCCGCCCCCAGGCTCGACTTCCATGGCGAACGGCCCAGTCTGACGCGCCGTGCGCCGATGATCGCCGTGCCGACCCCGGCTTTGCTCTGGATGCCCATTGGTCAATGCGGGCGCGTCAGGCTCCGTCCCGCGCGCCGTTGCTTCGTTCGCCGTGCTGAGATCGCGGGGTTGTCCGGGACACGCCGGACCATTTCGCCTGGAACCGCCGCTGGTTCTCGCGCATCAGCCGCCGCGACGTCGACCCCGCTCCCCACGAACGTCCGCCCGCCGTAGTGGTGCACGAAGGCGTCGCCGGCGATCACCGCCCGATAGCCCGCGCTGGATCGCCCGCAGGCAGTAATCGTCGTCCTCGAAGCAGCCGATCCCGAATCTGCTCGTCCAGCAGCCCGATCGCGTCGATCACTTCCCGGCGGATCAACAGGCAGAAGCCGACCAGCCGGTTGACGTCGAGTTGCTGGCCGTCGTTGGTCTTGCCCCAATCCCAGGCAAATCCGTCCAGCTCGGCCAGGTTGTCGTAGCCGACCTCGACCTGCTGCGGACCGCTCACGTAAGTTGGAGCGCGGCCCGACCAGCCCGATCTTCGGGTCGCTGTGAAGCGCCCGCAGCATCCGCCCCAGCCAGCCGGTCGTCACCACCACGTCGTTATTCAGGAGCAGGACCTGCCTGCCCGCCGCCACCGCGATCCCCTGGTTGACCGCGGCCGGGAAACCCGCGGTTCGTCGTCGATTGGCGATCACCCGCACGTCCGGCAGCGCACGCAGGTATTCGACCGTCCCGTCGGTCGAGCCGTTGTCGACGACGATCAGCTCATACGGCTCGTCGGTCAGCTGCCGGATGCTGTCCAGGCACTGGCGGGTGTATTCGAGCTGGTTGTGGGTGACGATCACGATCGAGGTCAGGCCGAAATCGGGCCGCGCGGCCGGCCGGGCACGGACCAGGAACTGGTACGTGTAAAACTCGGCGGCGTCGGCGCTCGGAAAGACCGTCGATGCGCAGCCGGCCCAGCTGGACCGGCTCGGACCCGTTTCGGCCCGCCAGATCGTCACCCGGCCCGTTCACCGACCACATCTCCTCGATCGCAGAAACCCGCGCGGAAGAACAGCTTCTCGATCTCGCGGCGGGTGAAGAACCGCAGATGCGTGCGGTCGAGCAGCCCGGCCGACTCGTACGTCCAGTTCCCTTGCAGCAGCGAGCGGACGCACGCTGTGATGCCGCACGTTGGGAATGCTGGCGATCAGGCTGCCGCCCGGCGCGAGCCAACTCGCGCGCCTGGCGGAGCAGCCGGCCCGGCTCGCGCAGGTGCTCGAGCACGTCGGCGCAGACGATCGCGTCGAACGAGCCGGGCGGAATCTCGGGATCGAGCTGCTCGATGTCGCCCGCCCAGACCTGGTCCAGCCGCTGGCGGGCCACCGCGGCCGCGGCGTCGATCGAGCTCGATGCCGACGACCGTCGCTTGTTGCCGGGCCTTGAGCGCCTCGCCCAGACGGCCGGCGCCGCAGCCGATGTCGAGCACCGCCGCGCCGTCTCGGGAACCAAGCGCCACGACCTCCGGCCGGGGATGACCGAAATAGACAGGGTCGTGGTAGTCCGTGCCGACCGGCGACGGATCGCCCATGCCGGCGGGCCCGTCCGAACGGATGGCCGAGGGCGCGCGGGCACGCAGCTTCCACGCCCGCCAGCCCTCGCCGGCGACATCGACGCCCAGGTCGTGCCGCGCTGCAAAGTCGGCCACCGCCTGGGCCACGCTTGGCTGGTCGTAATCGTCGCCGACCAGCACGGCACGCGGGAACAACCGCGATGCGCACTGCAAGGTTTTCGGTGAGATCGTCGTAGCCGTGATCGGCGTCGAAATAGATCAGGTCGGGCTCGAGCCCGTGCTCCGACACGACCTTCAGTCCCTCGAGCGTGCTCATCTTGAGCGGAACGATGCGGTCGCGATAGGACCAGTTCATGGCCAGGAACGACTGCCAGAGCGCCGGCAGCATCGTGCGCCATTCGGGATGCTCCTGGTGCTCGCGGCTTCCCTGCCAGTGGTCGACCGCGACGACGACGGCGCCGGGCGCGCGATCCGCGATGAAGCGCGTCGAGAGTCCGAGCCACGAGCCCAGCTCGATCACCAGCCGCGCCGCCGGCCTCAGCTCGCGGGAAAGCATGCGATGGGCGCCGTCGCCCAGCCAGCCGAGCGGGCCCGCGGGCGCGGGAACGTCGGGCGGCGATTCCGGCCAGGCGAAGGCGGCGGCGAGGCCTGCGATCCCGTCAACCGAGTCGCTCGCGCGGACCGCCGCAGGTGCGACGGCGACCTTCTCCGGCGCGGCCTCCGCCGCGCAGTAGCAGTTCCATCCGGTGGCGATACGTATGCTTGGCGACCGCCTCCGCGCGGCCGGCAGCGGCGATCCGCTCGCGGATCTCTTCGCGATCGAGGTAAAACGACAGCTTGTCGAGCAGATCCTCGGGCCCGCGGTAGGCCGCCAGATGCACGCCGTCTTGAAACAGCTCGTGCTGTCCGTTGTCGCGCAGGTCGTTGGTCACGAGCAGCGACCCGCACGCCACCGCCTCGAACACGCGCATGTTGACATCGTTTCGGATGCTGCGGTTGAAGACCGTGCGCGCTGCCGAATAGGTCCGCGCCATCTCCTCGAAATAGCACTGGCCGATGAACGTGTGCAGGTGCCGGCGCCGGATCAGCTCGATCAGGTCGGCACGCGGGCCGGGGAACAGGGTACCGACGAAGGCGACATCGTGGACCTTTGGGATCTCGTGGCTGGCGTGGATCTCGGGATCGCAGGCGAGCGGAAGCCAGGCGGCGGTCGCAATGCCGGCGCGGCGGAGCTGGTCGGCGCCGTCGCGCTGGGCGGCGAAGACGAGATCGAAGCCGCGGGATTTCTCGAGCGACCAGCCAAAGTCCATGTGCGTGTCGATCGCCCACCAGGCTGACGGATGCAGGTCGGCCGGCAGGTGATAGCGCAGGCCGTCGTCGATATTGAGGTATAGGTCGATGCCGCTGCGCGGGACTCGATCGAGCTCGCCCGGCTGGAAGTGCTCGACTTGAACCAGGCGCTTCAGCGCGCGAAGGCAATAACCCCCGGTTGTTTCCGGCCTTTGCACGCTGTCGAAGATGACGGCGATCCGGCGGATGTTCATGGGATTGCCCTTTTCGGCGGTTCGAGATCGGGAAGAGCTTTGTCCGCAGATGACGCAGATGGCCGCAGATGGGGACCAAATGGTGGAATGGAGACATACCGTCGTGTGGGCGCTGGGCTTTTATCTCGGTATCGGGGAGCGTAGTCTGGATGCCCCAGCAAGCAATGGTGAGGATTGTCTTCTCCATGAGTGAAACCGATCGGGACCCGCGGACCTATGGGATCATCGGCGCGGCGATCGAGGTGCATCGTCGCCCCGGTCACGGGTTCCTCGAGGCCGTCTATCAGGAAGCCCTGGGCCTCGAATTCTTGCACCGGGGGATATCCTTCCTGAGAGAAGTGGATCTTCCGATCCGTTATCGCAACCAAACCCTGCGAACGTATTACACCGCCGATTTCGTCTGTTACGGGTCGGTCGTCGTCGAGCTGAAAGCCGTCTCAGCGTTGGATTCAGCCCACATGGCACAGGTGATCAATTACCTGAAGGCAACCGGAAACCCAGTCGGCGTGTTACTCAACTTTGGATCTCCCCGATTGGAATGGAGACGCCTGGTCTTCTCCGGATCCTCGTCCGAGATCTGCGGCGAAAACCCATGACGTCATGCGCTGCGTTCCTCGCGTCGCCCGCGGAGCAACCCCGCATCGCGTTGGTCGTTCTTCCCTCGGTTCCTTGTCCGCCATCTGCGCCCATCTGCGTCATCTGCGGACGACTCCGAACTCGCACTTCGCTTACTGTCTCATCTGCGGACCGGCTCATGGAGCAGGGGTCGCCAGTAGCGTTCGATCACGGTTTCCCAGGTGAAGTCATCTTCAAATCTCTTCCGCCCGGCCAGGCCCATCCGGCGCCGCAAGCTGGCGTCATCGAGCAGCGTGGCAATTCTCCGCGCAAGGTCGGCCGGGTCTCCGGGGTCGCAAAGCAAGCCGGTCACGCCGTCGCTGACTGTGTAGGGCAGCCCGCCGATGCGGCTGGCGACGACCGGGATTCCGGCGGCCATCGCTTCGACCGAGGTGATGCTGAGGGCATCCTGGGCGATCGTGGGTACCAAGCAAATGTCGGCCGACTGGTAATGGCGCGGCAGCTCGGCCTGTGAACACCAGCCGACGGACCGCGTGAACTCATCGATCCGGCCGGGCGGGTCGAACGTCACGACCAGCTCGAAGTCGCTGCGGGTCTGGCTGAGCAGCCGGCAGGCCTCGTGGGCGACGTGAAAGCCCTTGATGAATTCACCAGACACCGCCGCCATGAAGAGGGTCGCCCGCGTCGCACTGGGCGCAGGCCTTTCGCGTTCAGCCTGCGATGCGACCGCGTGCCGCGGGTACCCGTCTTCCTCAGGCTCGCTATCGATCCCGTCGGCGCCGGCGGCTCGGGTTCGAGCTTTTGGTCTCAACCGCGTCCGCCCGATCAGGCCGCGGCCAGGAGAATCGCGCGGGGTCTATTCCCCAGGGGACGACGCACACGCGCTTTGCGTGGGGCTCGAGCACGGCGGCGGTCACGGGGTTAAGCACGAGCACGGCCTCGGCGTCTTGCAGCGACAGGCGCAAGATCCGGTCATACTCCGCGGTGCCGACTCCGGCGAGGGTGCGCTCGTGCTGGTGCAGCGCACCCGAGCGATGCCCGCGCTCGGACAGGCAACCGTGGCAGACCTGGGGCGTGGCAAGCTGGTTGCGGGGGCACTGCTCGACCTGAGCTGGCCCGAATCCAAGCAGGCGGAGGTTATTGAGCGGGCAGAGGCATTCCTGCGCCTGGAATTGCAGGAAGCACGTGTAACCGCCCATCGCCTCGGCGATCCACGGCTTCATGTTCCAGGCGTCGCTGATGACCACGTAATCGGGCTGGAAGCGATCGACGGCCTGGCGGTATCGCGCCTGGATTGCGGCGATGTTCCACTCTTTCTCCGTGAACGTTATGCCTTCGCTGTTGACCAGCCCATCGTCGGTGACGCGGCCGATTCCCCAGGCTGGATAACGCGCATAATAGTGCCGCACCTCGAATCCAGCCCTGGCCAAGAACTGCGCCAGCCCGGCGGTGTGCATGTTGCCGCCGCCTGTGGAGGGCCAGTTAAACAAGAAGCTTACGAGCGCGACCCTGATCGCGGCGCTGGGCCGGTCCGGCCGGTCACCGACCGCATTGGGCGATCGCAGTACGCGAGGGTAAGCGATCGGGCCCGGATGGTGTTGAACGGCCGGGCCGGTCCTGGCCTGGCCAGGGGCCGGCACCAGCTCGAGCTCGGTGGCTTCCAGCGGCAGCGCGGACAGGCTGATCTCGGCCTCGACGAGGTCACGGTTGAGCCGGGCCGGCAAGCATTCCTTGTCGATATCGAGCGCGGTTCGCCATCCATCTCGAGCCTCGTCGAATCGGCCGTCGATCGCCGCCAGCGTTGCCAGGTCGCTCTGGATCAGCGCCCGAAGACGCGAGTGGGATTGGGCGGAGCGCGCGAGCGTAGTGTAGAGAGTGAACGCCTTGCCTATTTGATTTTGCTCGGCGAGTGCGCAGGCTTCCCAGTAGCTGGCTGGAAGCCCGTGCTCATTGGGTGCGGCGGCAACGAGGCGAAGCGCCGGGTTGGGCGTTATTGACGGCACTGCTTTTTTTCGAGCCTTCTTGCCGCGCCTCGACATCGCCGTCACGCCTTTGCTTGAAACGCCCTCTCGGTTCTATCCGTGTTGGTAAACGTTCATTCCTGGCGTGCCGTTCTCTTGGTCGAATCCGATTCTCATTCGCCGTCCCTACTCATCTGCGTTCATCGGCGTCATCTGCGGACCCATGAGCCTTTTGACTGATCGGCTCGTCATCTGCGGCGCCCCCGGGCCAGTGCGACAAAGCATCGCGCAGCGCCGCGATCGCCAGCGCCGGGCAATGCAGCTTGTCGGGCGGCATACCATCGAGGGCGTCGATCAGGTTTTTGGCGGTGAGCGCCCGGCACTCGCCGATCGTCCGGCCCAGAATCAGCTCCGTCAGCATCGAGCCCGATGCGATCGTCGGTCCGCATCCGATGGTCTGGTACATTGCGGCGGCGATCCGCCCTTCCTTGACCCTCAGAAAAAGGATCATGAACGCCCCACGGCCCGGTGCGCCGGCGTGGCCGGTGAGGTCGGGGTGGTCCAAGACTCCGGCGTTGCGCGGGGCCATGACGTGCTCGGTTAGAGTTTCGGAGTACGTGGCCACAAGAGCGGTTCCTTGGAATCCCGGACAGCGACCGCGCGATACGGCAACTCAACACCAGCCGCGCGCTCGCACGACGCTCTGAACCAACAGACTCACGGCCGGCGGAGTGCGCCGGTTGCCGTGCAGCAGGGCCGTGGGCTCCCCCGCAACTGCCCAGAAAGCCCGAGACGGAAGGCCGGCAGTTATCGAGCGACACTCATTCAGGATTTCGAAAGACGTCGCCACCGCGATGGCGGCATCGAGCGGTCGGGCACCAACAATTGTCCTCTACTTACATATGCGCTCGCCGAGCACCAAACGACACGCGCGTTCTTGAATTTTCGCGTTTTTTTTATCCGGCGCGCCGGGTACGAACGGACCGTCGGAGAAGCTGGCGAAGATAAGCACGACCGTATCGTCACACTCACGATTGTTAATGAAACCCGCAACTGTCCTCGGCTCCGGCGGTACTAGGTCTGTGGGAGCGAAGGATCGCCCCGGCGCTGGTGTCCGGGGCGAACCCGCCGGCAGACTCGGCGAGACTATGCCCCTGGTATTAGCGGGGCTGCGTGATTTCCACAAAAGAGGACTTCCTCATTTGCGAGTATCTTGACTTCCCGTTTTGTCCGAATAAGATTGAGCCATTCGTCGGCTAAGTTTGGCGACTCGGAGCGGCTCTCACCACAATGCCGTGGAGGTCGCTTCATGCCCGTGATAAGAAGGATCTTCCCTGATGCCGAACGGGGCGAAGTCTGCGCTCTCGCGTATCGCCGACGTCGGCAGTGAAACGATGCGGCTGGTCCTAGCCTTTCTCGACGCCCGGGCGCACCATCGCGGTGCCGAGCCCCCTCTGCTCAAGGCGTGGGACGAGTTCTTCAAGGCGTGCGACCCTTACATTCGAAAAGTCGCCCGCCAGCGGTCCGGCACGCTCGTCGATCCCCAGGACAGGGTTCAGGAGATCTGGCGAGTCGTCATCTTGCATCTCGATCAGTTCGACCCCTGGCGTGGCTCGCTCCGCAGTTGGCTGACGACCGTGGTCCGGCATGCGCTAGTTGACCAGGACCGGTGCTCCCAGCGAGTCCGGCGGATGGAAACCGGGATCGACGACGAGCTTCTCATCGCGGACCCCGACCCGGTGAGGTATTCGGAAGTGAGTCAGGCGCAGGGAGGTGGTGATTCCCGCCCTGGCAAAGCTCCGTCCAGACGTTTCGGAGGTTAACTACACGATCCTGTTCGAGCATTGGTTCAAGGGCAGGAAGTTCTCGGAGATTGCGGTAGACCTGGGTCTTTCCGGGAAACAGGTTCGCGACCGCCACCGGCGGATGATTGCGAAGCTGCGCAACCTTCTTTCGGATGTCGGATAGCGTCCTACGTGCTGGATTTTATTCGTGCGCCGCGGTTCAGGTCTTCCGATGGCCGCAATTCGCGGGGTGCATCGTGCTGTCGCGTACGGCGAGCGAAGACTCTGAGAACTAAATCACGCCGGCGAGTCACGAAGACCCTGCGCTCGCGAATGGCGGAGCCCAGCCCGGCCGACTTGGCGGGGGCTAGGTGCATGGCGACGGTGCTGCGATGTAGTGGCTCCGGATCGTGGGCCTGACGCAGCGCCGAGCGCATGCGGCAAGTGGAATGACAATCGGCCGATCGTCGCGGCGGGAGACGCAAGACGGGTTGCGAACTGTCGCGTGGAGAGATGGACGGGCGGGGGAATTGGCTGCTCAAATGCTCGTCGAGACTTGAGAACGGGTCGCCCTGGTCCGCGGCGCTATCGCGCGAGGCATCCGTCGAGGTAGGCGCGTGGTGTACCGCCAGGTGCGCGGCGACCTCGCGCAGGCGCTCTCGGCTGGCTGCGAAGTATGGGTCGAGAAAAGGGCCGCGTCTGAGCTTTTCGCGCCGGTCCCGCCAGCACTCTTCACTGCTCCGGAGCTGATCGAGGGTTCGCGTTACTTCCGCCGAGATCGCGGCCTTGCCGCCGCGAAAGAAACGCTGGCTCGGATCCGTGTGCGTGTACGTCCTTGCCTTTTGTTGCCCTTTTATCGATCACCGCGATGTAGGCGACGATCCCGCGCTGAGGGCGACCAGCGGTGAGCGGCGCCGACATTAAACTTCAAGATGGCTTCGCGATATCTTCCGCCGTGATGCGGGGACTGACGCGAAAGCGCGTGGCGAAAGAGCGCCTGCGGCTCATAGTTGCCGTCCAGAGTATCGAGGAGGCTGGAATCAGCGATGGAACGCGCATGATCGACTCCAAAGCGCCGAAGTGCACGCCACAGCTAGGCTCGAATACGGCGCCCGTCACCGGAAATGTCCGGATTCGTAGGGGCGTTCCGGGGACGATTGTTGGTGCGTCAACTGCAAGAAACAGTAACTCGCTAAAACAATCGACCACGTGTCCCCGCGTCGGGGAAGGGCTATCCTTGGACAGTCTGCCATTCGCGGAAGAAACGAGTATTTATGACGCTTGTTTTGCGTCTAATCGCTTCTTGCACTTGCCTCACATCGGCTAATGCGCTCCGCTGCTGCGCTAATCGGCCGGCTTGAATGAATTGAAAAACCGCTCAGTCTCCTGGGGAAAGTTGTCCATCAAAGTCGGTCTCATTCCGATAAGTATGAACTCGCGATCACCAGCAACGTAAACGCGAAAGTCCGCTAGGAAAGCGAAAGAAGTCAACTCAAGCTTTCCAAAGGTGATCTTAAGAGTGGCCTTGGTCCGGATTTCCATTCCCGGGTGTTTACCGACACTAAGCTTCTTCTCGCTGAGTACCTGGAGTGGACACAGTCCGAAAAAGTCATGCTTAAGCCCGCGGGCTACTCGCGTAAGTCTCTGCTCCTCATCGGCGCCATGCAGGCCGGGGTGGACTGCGGTCGGCGGATCAATATACATAATTATATAACCGATCATATCTCTATTTGCCTTAAGCTGACCGCCGTTCAAGTGCGTGCCGAGAATCATGCAGCCGTCTTTCTCCTCTGGTGTTCCGGGTAGGTCGACGCTAAACCTGCCAGCTTTCGAGGCATAGGTGCGCCAGCGGCTAGGGGGATCCGTCCTAGACGTTTGAGCTATAGCGATTTGTGCAAATAGAAGCGCAGCACAAGAGACGCTCGATATCGCGAAGGTCTCGTTTAACCTCATACTGATCTCCTTGGGAATCGACCTTACGCGGTCGCCTCAACTACTTCGCCCACGATTCACTGCCGAAAGGGTACTTGGTGCGCGGCCTGAGTCAACGCCGAAATCGGGGACTCTGCTAACATTTCGGCGAGAGGCAGCAGTGTCCAACAGTGAGCGATCCTGTGATTTGCGCACTTACGACGACAACAATCGTGCAGGTTGCCGAGAGTGCCCGTCTTAACGTCAGTGATGGATTCCTGGGGGGCAGCGCGATTGTGGCGAGCTCGCAGCATTCGCCCTGGTCACAAGGTACGTCGAGTTCGCACGTAATGGCAAGCAACGTGAGAATTCGTCGTAACGACGCGAGCACCGAGTCCACATCATGCGGGTTACATCCCACAGGGAACTTCGGTTGCGTCTTCACGCTCACGATCCTAAAGCCCGCAATCAACAAGTCGAGCGATCCACACGGAAAGAGAAGCGGCACAGGGAAAGGCAGCTCGAACAAGAACTCTTTCATGAAAAAGGGAATCCCCGCGCTACAACGCAGCGTTGGTACGAGTCCACTTGGGTCGCTCAGGACCGTCGGGCTGTTTTCCGCATAGACGTAATCTCGAGCTGTAAGCGAGCTCAACGCAGAGTCCCGCGAGAGAAATCGTCCAAATTGGGGATCGTAGTACCTCGCACGAACATAGAGCTTATTGTCATCCACACCTCGGTAATATCCGACCATTCCCATGTAGGCGAACGGGTTTGGAGACGTTCCAGTAACCAAGATATTGCCGAACGAATCGTAGATGTAATTATCGGTCACCGAATCCGTGCTGTTCGCCAATTGCCTGGTCGAGCCCGACGCGTCGAACAGGTAGAACGAATCGGTCCCGCTGCGCGACTGTGAGATCAGGTTGCCGTAAAAGGCCGGTTCTAGCGTGTAGACAACCTGAACGACATTGCTTGCGTTCGCTTCCAGCAATATGTTCTGCCCGTCCCATACCTGCTTGGTCGTGCCGGTCGAGTCTTGCTTCTGCACCCGCTGGCCGTCGCCGTTGTAGGCGAATGTGTTTACGATCGCGCTCGGCAAGGCTACCTGCGTCACTCGATCTTCGCCGTCCCACGTATACGTCGTGCGCTGGCTGCCTGGCGCCAGAGATAACATCAGGTTTCCCGAGCCGTCATAGGTACTCGTTGTCACGCCCGAGGGAGTCTGGCTGGTCACCAGTTCGTTGGCCGCGTTGAAAGTGCTCGTTGTCAAGGCACCACTGCTGGCCAGCAGCGTCCTGTTGCCGACCGCGTCGTACGAATATGACATGTTATAAGCATGAGTTCCACTTCGACGCTCGTTGGTTAATTGGTAGGTCGGGTCATAGCTCCAGGTCACCGTGTCTCCTGTGCTTTCCACAACTTGCGTGCGGTTGCCAACGGAGTTGTAGGTGTAATTAAAGCTCGAAAGCGTCGTGCCTGCCGTTGTTAGATTGGCCAGAAGTAGCACACGATCGGCGTTGTCGTAGCTGTACGAAACGTGCGTCCCGTTGGCCAGCAGGCTCGCCTTGGCGCGGCTATTCGCATCGTAGGACCAGGTGGTGAGTTGCCCTTCGGGGTTCGTGAGGTTGCTGATCCGTCCGACGGGATCGTAAACGTAGCTGAAGACTCCGGTCGACTGATTCATCGTGGCGCGCTGGCCAACCGCATCGTGATTATAGGTAATGACCAGCCCGGTCGGGTTGGCGGCGGAAATCAAGCGGCTGTCGGCGTCGTAGGTCGAGGTGTACGCGCCCGTCCAATCGTTGAGCACGGTACGCCGGCTGTTGGCGTCGTACGTCAACGTGAGCCGCGTGCCGTCTTGGTACTGCTGACCGGTGAGACGATCGGCTGCGTCGTAGACGTAGCTCGTTCGCAAGCCCCGGCCATCGATCCGCAGGGTCTGCCGGCTACCGGCGTCAAACTGGTATGTGATTACGTTGCCCAGGGCATCGGTCGCCCCGGTCTGCCGTCCGTCGGCGTCCCACGCAAAACTGGTTCGGTTCCCCCGCGCATCGATGACGGCGACGCGTTGCCCGACGGCGTCATACACCTGGGTCGTGCGGAAGCCGTTGGCATTGATCGTGACCTGGACCCTGCCAACGGCGTCAAATACGGTTGTATTTATATTGCCAATCGCATCAGTGACGGTGGTCTGACGGCCGTCGGCGTCAAAGCCGAAGGAAGTTCGGTTTCCTAGGGCGTCCACACGCGCGATCAGCCTGTTGGCCGCGTCAAAAACGCTGGTCGTGATGAATCCGAGAGGATTTACGCTGGCCACGGGCCTGCTGCCCTGGTCATAGACCGTGGTCGCGGTGTTCCCAAGGGAATCCACGCTAGCGACCGTCCGGTTTGCAAGGTCAAACACCATTGTCGAGACAAACCCGAGCGCATTCGTCGTTGTTACCGGCCGGCTCGCCGCGTCGAAACCCGAGCTCGTGCGATTCCCGAGGGGATCCACGGTCGCGATCTGACGGCTGGCGATATCATATATATATGTTTGTGTAACCGCTAGTGGACTCGTCGTGCTCACCAGACGGTTGACGCTGTCGAACCCGAAACTGCTAGTGTTGCCGAGCGGGTCCACGGTCGCAACGCGCCTGCCGCCGGTGTCGTAGACCGTCGACGAGACTGCGCCCAAGGGGTTCGTCGCGGACACGGGATTCCCCGCGGCGTCGTAACTCGTCGAATTGCGGTTACCAAGGGGATCGACCGTCGCGATCAAACGCTGAAGGCTGTCATAGACGCGCGATGAAGTGTTCCCAAGTGCATCGGTCACGGCCGTGACCAGGTTGGCTGCGTTGTACGACCATGAATTGACGTTGCCGAGCGGGTCCACCGTCGCAATGCGCCGATTCTGCGCATCAAAGACCTGGGTCGTGCAGTTGGCCAAGGGATCAATCAGCGCCTGCGCGTTGCCGGCGGCGTCATATTGATAAGATCGGGTGTTCCCGAGCGGGTCGATCACGGCGACCAATCGATTGCCGCCGTCGTACACGCGCGTGTTGGTCAGCCCGAGCGGGTTCGTGGTACTGGCCGGGTTGCTCGCGGCGTCGAACCCGAACGAGGTGACGTTCCCAAGTGGATCGGTCGACGAAACGAGACGGCCGTTGAGGTCGTAGGCCCGGGTGACCACGGCACCGATGGGATTGGTCGTCTGCGTGAGGCGGCTGTTTGCGTCATACGTGTAGCTATAACGATTGCCCAATGGGTCGACCAGGGTCGTCAACCGATTCACCTGGTCTCGCAGGTACGTGGTGACGGCCCCCGCGGGATCCTGAGCGGTCTGGACCAGTCCGTTGGCATTATAGGTAAAGCTCAGCCGCTGGCCGAGCGGGTTCACAGTCGCCGTCTGCTGGCCCAGGGAATTGTAAAGCAGCGACACGGTCTGCCGCAACGGGTTTTGAATCGACGTGATCTGACCACTACTGTTATATGCATACGATGTACGATTGCCCTGGGCGTCGACGGCGGCGCCGAGGTAGCCCGCGCCGTTCCACATCAGGCTCGTGGCATTCCCCAGTTGATCGACCACGGTCGCAACCTGGCTCGACGCATTGTACGTGAACGAGAACCTCCCACCCAGGGGCTGCGCCACCGTTGCCAGGCTTCCGACCTGGTTGGCGAGGGTTGTGTACGAAAACGACGTGAGGCGCCCGAGACCGTCGGCGATCGAGAGCAGGTTGTTGTTCGAATCCCAAGAATAAGAGGTGAGTACGCCGGCCCCGTCGGTCGCGGAGGTGAGCGCCCCGCCGGAATTGAAATTGAGCGTGGAGACAAAGCCGCGCGGGTTGGTGACGAGAGTCTGGTTGGTCTGATAGCTCAGGGTCGACACCTGTCCCAAGGGCGCCTGGACGCGCGTGACCCGGTTGCTGCTGTCGAAGCTGTAGGACGTTCGGTCGCCCAGGGGATTGATGACGGCGATTGGCCGGCTCGAGCCGTCGTACGCCAAGCTGAGGATGCACAGCTCGGGACTCGTGATCTGATTGAGGTTGCCCGCGCTGTTGACCGAGATGCTTGTGATCCGCCCTGCGCTATCCTGGATACGGGTGAGGAAGCCCGAGACCGCGTCGTAGCTGAACGAGGTGAGGCGGAGCATCGGATCGGTGATCGAGCTGACGCGCTGGCTCGCGTCGTAGGTGACGGTCCAGGAAGCGCCGGCGAGGTTTTTGATCGCGACGAGCTGTGCTCGAAGCCCGCCGCTGGGGGGAAGCGCGTACTGGAACGATGTCCCGTCGGGCTGGGTCTCGGTGAAGGACCCGCCGCCCGCCGCGAACAGCGAGTTGACGGTGGGCGATGTGGGCGTCAGGAAGCCGGTGCCGTTTGCGTAGGTGAATAGCTGGCCGGCGCCGGTGTCGACCGTGGGAACCTGCGGATTGGGCGGAGGGGGGCCGGGAATATGCGTGCCCAAGATAACGGAGCGCTTGAACGTGTGGCTCCAGCCGTTGCCCAGCTCGGAAGAGGTCGCCACACTGGTGCTATTGAACGAGAGGACCGGCTGAAGGTAGAAGGCATCGCCCCCCGGAGGCGCCGCCTGAAGCTGAAGGTTGCCGTTGGCGGGGTTGATCAGGCAGCCGCCGCCCATGGAGCCGCAGCCGCCGGTGGGGAACCGCAGCGGGGGAAAGACGTGACCGGCGGCGACGCTGACGGCCTGCGGGACGCGGCGGATGGCATCGTCGCCGCCGCCGAAGCGGTTTACGACGATCGGGGGACTGAATCCGCCCGGAATGGGCGTGACGCCGCCAGGAAGCAGGATTCCGCCGCCGCCCGTGCCGCGAGCGCCGAGTCCGCGTCCCTGGAAGATGGGCCCACCCGTTGCTCCGATACCCCCAGTGCCGGTACCGCCGCAGGTTGTGCAGCCGCCGCCGGTGCCAGGACAATGAGACGGCGGTGGGATCGGCGGCGGCATCGGGGTCGGGGGCTGTGTCGGAGGAGGTGGCGGACCGGAAGGAGTGCACGGCGGGCATGGGGAGCCGGAGGCCGGGATAACGAGCGGTTGAACGGCGCCAGAAGCACCACCCGGGCTGGCGGCCGGGCCAACGTGGGGGATGCACGCACATCGTATCGCCGGCATGATCGGATTGGCCATGATCCACCTCTCTGGTCGAATTGGGAGGATCCGGGTGCGCCGCGGCACCCGGGGATGCTGCGCATTCCTCGTGAAGCATTTCGAATTGAACGGCGAGCTGACACGGTGCGATGAAGGAACGAACGCCCGGCCGGCGCAATGCGCCGGTGGTTATGCTTCAGCGTTGTCTTGGGACGGCCGCAACGGGCCGGAGCGGCCGAGACGGAAGGCCGCTTTGTGGTCGAGCGGCACTCATTCAGGATTGCGATGGATGCCGCCACCGTGACGGCGGCATCGAGCGGTCGGGCACGTGCGATTGGCTTCTATATACATATGCGCTCGGCGGGCATCGAATAACGCGCGCGATCTGGAATTTTGTGCGTTTTTTTTCGTTCGCCGACGAGTTGAGCCCCTCGCCCGAGAAGCTGGCGAAGATAGGGGCGACCGTATCGTTACACCTATGTATGTTGATGGCACCCGCGATCGGGCGCCGCTCGTGGGGGGCTGGCGCGGGTATTTTATCCGGAGTTAATGAAAGATCTCTTGCGCGATGGCCTCACTCCTTGTCGCGCGCGGATTGAGTGACTGCCTCCGCTGGGCTGCTGTAGGACGAGCCGGATGCTGCGTGCATGCTTTGGAGTCGGACGATGACTGTGTGGCGCTGCGCCGCGGTCGCATCGTGGTGAGCGGCGGACCGGGGACGACGCGGGAGCGTCGATGATGGCATTCCCACGCAGGAGTCAGGGAGCCCGGACGCACGGAACCAGACGACGTCGCCCGGGAAGAGGTCGACAGGCACTGCGAGCGCGGATCGACCAGGTCGCTCATCTTGCGAGGGCGTGCTCGTTGCAATTTGCAAATCCAACGTCCCGGTGAGAATCCTCCCGGCATGCCTGGTCCGGCAGGTCCGGAACGATGGTGTCGACGCAAGAATTATTTTGCGGGGATTAAACCCGCAAACTCGTTGAGCATGCGCGGATCCGGTGAACGCGGCGGCGCACAGAATTCCGAAAACGTCCTATAGTGTAATAGGGGCCTTGCGCTCAGCGCTGCGACTGCGCGCTTTGTCAGCCGGGCTTACCGCCTCCGCTCTGGCGAGGGAGCCGCAAGGTCAAGATCAGTACCACTAAGCACACGAAGGGCACGAAGAAGGGCAGTGGAGCCGATGGCGGCAAGGACACACAGCGCAGCGCTAGCCATTTCCTCTTGAGCAGCTCGGGGAACGCAGTTTGCTCCGTCCGCCATGAGAGGATTTCATTGACGATCGCGGCCCGCGCGACCCGAGAACCCTTCTGAAAACTGACATCCACTGACATCTGCCGACGTTTCGCCTCGGAACATCGGCTACGACCGCTACAAGCGTTCCATTTTGTCCGTACCCCTCGAGGGCGTGCCGGCCAGCCCGAGCCGCGAGCCGTCCGCTACGACTCGACCAGTGCCCAATAGGTATGCCTCTTGCCGCCCTTGCGACGGTCGCAACGCCTTAGAAAAATGATGCGATCGTGCCTCCTGATGGGGCTCATGATCGCACCAAAAACCAAACAATCAAGAGGTAAAGTCTTGACTACATCGTGAAAACGGCGAGGTCAGCCCATCAAATTTGGACTTACGTCAAATTCGGGCCGAAAATCGTGCAAAGATTTCTCGAACAGCGTAACTTCGGCTAGCGGGCCTTGATCGCGAGCTTTTCGCCCTGCTTGAGGACGTGATACCGCTCCTGCAGCGGCTTGGACAGTCGAAGTTTGACTTCTTCGGGGTAGCCGTTGGCCCAGAACCGATTCTCGGGCGTGATGCGATACGTGTCGCGGTGCTGCGGCAGGATGTAGTCAGGCTCTAGCTCGTTGATCAGGATGACCGAGGGATCGACGCGCATGTTGTGCTCGGTCGGCGAGAAGAACAGCACATCCACATGTTTGAGGAACAGATGGTCCTCCAGGAGCACCGAGTCGCCGGGCTGGAGGAATGTCTTGTCGCCCAGTCGGATCAAGTAGCCGCAATCCTGCAGGTTGGCGTCGAGATAGACGGCGGACTTGCGGTTGCCATGAATCGCGCGCAACGGTGAGACCTGTACGCCTTTGACCTCCATCGGCTTCCGCGGGGTCGCCACCTGGATCCTGCTCTCCGGAATTCCCAGGCCTCGGGCGTCCTCGACGCAGTTTGCCGGCATGACGAAGATGCATTTGCCACCCTGCGCCAGCAGGCGCGCAGTCTTGCGGTTGAAATGGTCGCCGTGCTCGTGCGTGATGAACGCGATGTCGAGCAACGGCGCGAGCTCGGCGGCGGTGATCGGCGATTGGTACAGCCGCCCCGCATCTTCGGTGGTCAGATCGGTTCCAATCAAAAGGTTATCCGCCTTGATGAGCCACCCGTTGTGGCCGGTCCACCACACCGCCAGACCCGACTTATGCGCCTCGATCTCGTCGCGGATCCTCGGCGCGGGGATCGGTTCCTTGGGCCACTCCTGACCGTAAGTAAGCGGTATGCCAAGTGACGCCAGTATGATTGCAACGATTGATTTGACCGCTTTCATGTGCAGCTTCCTGTTCGATCGTTTCAGAATCGGCGGATGATCCCTGGAGTGATCTCGATAGCAGGATCGAGCGGCATGCGACCTGCTGCTATTTCCAGGACGGAGGCAAGAATCAAACCTGTGGGTCACGACCATGATTCGCAAGCTCAAGACAGGTGAGTACAGGCTGTACTCCCGAAAAGTGGATACAACGACGGGCAAACGCAAGAACCTTGGCACGTTCGCAACCCGCGCGGCGGCAGAAAGCATGAGCGCGAGGTGCAATACTTCAAGCGCAATGGTTAGCCGGAAACCCACCGCGAATGTTGGTGGATCTGGAAGGACCAGGTGACGACTCGAGATGTGTGGGCGACGGACTTCCGACGGCCGCGCGATGGCCTTGCTGGCGCAACGCGACTTGTGCACGGTGCTCACGGGGTGCGGTCACTCGTTGGACCCCCCGTGAGCACGTGTGCGGAAGAAGCCGGTGGTGATGCAGAGACGGCGCGTCAGGCTTTGCGGGCCACGTTCAACCAGGTGTGGACGTGGGGTGATCCGCGGAAGAACCACGAGAAGGCCGGGCCCTCGAGCTTCCAGATGTCCCAGACGCCGTCATTGCCGAGGTCGTTTTCCTTGAAGTAAGTCAGCCGCATCTTCTCGACACCGCCGTTGCTGTCGAGGCAAGTACGTACTTCCTCGGCGTCAAAGGCGCGGAAGGGACGCAGCATCAGCTCCAGGAGCTGGCCGACCATCGCTTTCTGTTGACTGTCGAGCTCGCCGACCGCCAGTCCGGTGGCCGCAAGCTTATCGCCCTTGAGCGAGGTCGTCTTCGGAGCGTCATCCTCGGCCTTTTCGACGAGCGCCTGGGCCTGTTGCTTTTCGTCGAGGGTCCGGAAAATCTTGTTGGCCTGGTCGCCCTGGTACCACCAGACGTTGTTGGTGTGCTTGGGATCCTCGGTGTCGTGCCCGTCGGCCGCGTGGCCATAAAAGATCGGCCCGCCGAAGGCTGCGCCTTCGACGCTGTTGCCGTCGGCCCGGAGTGTCGAATGGCGGCCGGTCAGTACCCATTCAAACGGTTTGTCGGTGCCTGGCTCGCCGAAAACCGCCACGTGATATTTGAGGAACCCGCCCGCATCGTCGTCCATCTGCTTCATGAACCGTTCGTAGCCGTCCTCGCTGCAAAGGTTCTTCATGATCTCGCGGCAGAGGGACTGCTGCTCGGAGGTCAAGTCCTTGATCGCTGGCTTGACGATCGCCCAGTTGTTGCCAACCTTTTTCCGCAGCGGGTTGTCAAACGGAAAGCAGAGGATTTTGCGTTGTTCTGGACTCAACGTGGCGTAAAACCGCGCCACTGAAGTCTCCGCGGCCGCCTGCGGGGTCGGGCCTACCTGGGCTGCTGGTCCGGCTGCGGCAGCCGTCCTTCCGATGAGCGGGACCGCAGCCGACAAGGCGCTCGCGCCCACGGCCCGGACAAAGTCGCGCCGCGAGACCGGCGCACACCATGAGCACTCAAGCGCTGCGTCTTTCCGGTCGTTCTTTTCTGCCATGTGAGCCAATCTCCTTGTCCTGGGTGTGATTGAGGGGAGGGCCCCGTGCGCGACCGACCAATGGGGGGATCTTTCGGGCCACATCGCACGCGAAATCAGCAGCGTGCCCGCAGCCCTAGGCTCAGGCTAAACCGAGATGATGAGTCAAGTCAACAGGGAGCGGCAACTTCAGGACTCGTTCATGACTTGGCGGACCGGTCGAGGGCGCGCACTAAACGGGTCCGGGTCAGAGCTACGCTGCATCGCGCGGCTCTGAGCACCGGACCCGGTCTGGGCGGGTCCGGGTCAGAGCTACGCTGCATCGCGCGGCTCTGAGTACCGGACCCGGTCTCGGCGGGTCCGGGTCAGAGTTACGCTGCATCGCGCGACTCTGAGCACCGGACCCGGTCTGGGCGGGTCCGGGTCAGAGCCACGCTGCATCGCGCGACTCTGAGCACCGGACCCAAGACGATGCGGATCGGCTCACTGATAATAGGGTGTCACCGAGATCGGCGTGGGGCTCGGGGCCGAGGCGAAAGTTCCCGAGAAACCGCCTTGATTGCCGGTGCGGGGAAGACCCACACCCAGGCCGTTGCCGCCTGCACCCCGCAGCCCTGAAGGTCCGGAATCGGTGCTGGATGGCGACGAATTCGTGTTTGACGGAGAGGATGTCGAGCCGGTGGCAACTGTGCCGGGGTCCGTCGTCGATGATGAACCCGTCGCGGGATCGGAGCTCGCCGGCAGCGTGATCGTCGTCGTGCCAACGGGGTTCTGGCTGGGGGTGAGCACCGGGTTAAAGACGGGCGTCACTGGGGTCGTTGTTTTTACATCCGAAATCTGCTGCCCGAAAGCTGCCGGGGAGTCGCCAGGGTCTGCCCTTGATTCGCAAGGCTGACGACCGGGACCGAGTTGAGCTGGAGTGCCGGAGTGCTGACCGCGGTGACGGTTCCGCCGACAGCGACCGTCATATTCAGCAGCAACGGGTGGTGCGAATGGCGCATCCTGAATGAACCGTAGCGCTGCCAGTGCATCCCGCCGTTTCCGTCTCCCTGCAAGTTGGTTCCCAGATGCTCATTGATCGTCGTCATTGAATACCGGTGCGAGTGGCCGAACAGCACCAGAGCGGTATCTCCGTGCATTGTCGACGGCGTGATCCTCTCGTCCAGTTGCTCCAGGCCAGGCTTGCGGCTTCGTAGCGTTCTCTGGCGGGTTTGGCTGCGGTTCATGGCTGGTATCCTTGGGAATGAGCGGAACACAGTGCGTATCGGCGTTCCTCTTCCGCGACGACGGGTCGGGAAGAAGCGACCGCCCGCTGCGTCTGGCAGCCCTTTTCACTTTGCTCGGGTAAGCAGCTAGCCGAGCGTCCGGCGGTCCTTACATCTCGTTAATGTCAAATCCGATGGAACACCCGCCACCGTTTCAAAGAATCCCGTAAAGATCGTTCCAGGGATCATTGATGAGGTGCGTGAACGTCGCGGTGGTCGGCGCTCTTGGTTCGCGCCGCGGGAATCATTCGGGCTTGTCTCGCAAGCGAACGCTCGCATGATCCGGGCCTAATGTGGCGTTTGCCTGGCCGCTGGCGTACGATGGTCGACGAGATGCGAGGCCGCCCGGCGCGGCTCGCACCGTCGCCGCAATTTGCGTGGAGCGCGGGCGGAAGGGGGTCGGCCGATCGAGTCGCCCGCGAGAGGCGAGCGTGCCCTGTTGAGCCAGGAACTCCTCATGCCACACGAACGCACGACGAAAACCGATCTCCGGGGGCTGAATCAGGGCGACCCCGAGGCGATTGAACGGCTGTGGTCCTCGTATTTCCAGCGGCTGGTCGGCCTGTGCGCACACCATGATGCCGGGCTACGCCCGGCGAGTTGCCGACGAAGAGGACGTGGCCTTGAGCCGCGTTTCACAGCCTGTGCAAGGGCGCCGCCGCCGGCCAGTTCCCGAATCTGGGCGATCGCGACGATCTGTGGCGGCTCCTGGTGGTGATCACATTCCGCAAGGCGCAACGCCGCAATGCGCCAGCGCAACTCCCGAAAGCGCGGGGGAAACCTCGTGAAGGGCGAGTCGGTGTTCATGTCACCAGGCTCACCCTCCTCTTCACCAGGCAGCCTCGCGGAAATGCTCGGCGCAGGGCCGACTCCAGAGATGGCAGCCGAGGTTGCCGAGCAATGCGAACGCTTGCTGGAGCGGCTGGGCGACGATCAGCTCCGGACCGTCGCCACGCTCAAAATGGAGGGTTACACCGTCGACGAGATCGCCGCGCGGCTCGATTGCCCGCGGCGCTCGATCGAGCGGCGGCTTCAGACGATCCGGGCCGCCTGGTCTGGATCCTCGAGCCGGCCCGATTGACCCATCCGCGGCGCGCGACACGGGGTGGACCGCACGAAGCGGGGACTCCGGCAGCCGAAGTCCACCGCCCGCGCAACAAACCGGCCCGGGGCAGAGCGCCGCCGCATCGCGGGGCTCTGTTGCCCGGGCCTAGTTTCCGAGCTGATTCCGTTCATCGAGGTTCTCGATCGCGGGCTTGCGGCTTCGACGAGCTCTCTGATTGCTTGGACGCGGGTTCATGGCTGGTGTCCTTTTGAGTGTGATCACCACGGACAAAACCACCCGTTCCTCCGAGAGCACTGCCGAGGCGGATCTGGACGTCTTGGCTCCCGTTAAACCATCCGAAGTCACCCAGGTCAGCATGCCTCGCTCATTCTCGGCGGCACTGACATCACGTTAATGCCAAGCGGAGGCAGAGACCCGCCAACAAAATGGCGAAATTCTTAACGTGTTATTCAACATCCACTTACGCCGCGATTGCTCCGGAGGCCGGGGGAGCCGCCCACGGTAAGCCCGGCGTGTTCGCGGCGGCTCGCCTTGTCCGCGTCAGGATTTCGCGCTCGTCCGCCTGGTAAAGGCTTGTGTTTGCGAGCGCGGTGCCTTATCCCAGCAAGGTCTGCACCCACCTTTGGAGACGGTCTCCTATCGACGGCCGAATCGCAGACGGTCGCGGAGCGTTTTATGCCGACATTTATACTGAATGATGTTTCACGAGAAGAGTGGCTCGATCACCTGGAGATCGATGCGCAGTCATTGGGGTTGGGCGCGGACTATCCCTGGTCGGTGAAGAAACACCGTCTGCGGGGTGGCCGGCGCGACGGGGTCGACCTGATCGTCGTCGACAACGGAGCGCTACGGTTCTCGATCGTGCCCACGAGGGGAATGGGTCTGTGGAAAGGCTGGTTTGACGGCAATCGGCTCGGGTGGGACTCGCCGATTGTGGACGGGCCGGTCCATCCGGCGTTTGTGAACCTGGCGGCCGCCGACGGACTGGGCTGGCTCGACGGCTTTGACGAGCTGCTGGCGCGGTGCGGGCTCGAAAGCAACGGGCCGCCATGCGAGGTCAAGAGTGCGACTGCCGATGGCTCCGAGCGCCGGTCGAGCTTCGGGCTGCATGGGCGAATTGCCAATATCCCGGCGTCATTCGTGGCGGTTCATGTCGCGGCCGAGCCGCCGCACGAGATTGTCGTCGAAGGCCATGTGCAAGAATCGAGGATCTTTGGCCCGCAGATCGGGATGGAGACGCGTGTCACGACCATCCCCGGCTCAAACTGCGTGACGATCCGCGACGAGTTTGTGAACCTCAAGGAACAGCCGGTCGAGATGCAGATCCTCTACCACTGGAATTTCGGGCCGCCATTCCTCGATGCCGGCGCACGCTTCGTCGCCCCCGTCAAGTCGGTCACCCCCCGAGACAGAAGGGCGCAGGAGGGTCTCGGGCGATACGACGTTTACGACGGCCCCCAGCCGGGCTTTGCCGAGCAGGCGTACTTCCTCGAGATGCACGGCAAGCCAGGCGCAGGGGGAAGAACCCTGGCGCTTTTGCGAAACCATCGGGGGGATAAAGGTGTCGTCCTGCGATTCCGCCCGGACCAACTGCCGGCGTTCACGCTCTGGAAAAACACGGCCGGCCTGCGCGACGGGTACGTGACCGGTCTGGAACCCGGCACGAACTATCCCAACCCGCGTCCGTTCGAACAGGCCCGCGGCCGCGTGCTGACCCTGCCGGTGGACGGCCGACACGCGACGGAGACTACTCTGGAGGTGCTCACGACGCCGGCAGCCGTCGCCGCGGCCGAGGCCGAGATCCGGGAGCTACAAGCCCAGGGAGCCGCGAAGGTCAATCCCAGGCCGCTCGAGCCATTCGCACCGGAGGAAAGGGATTGAAAGATCGATCAATCATTGACGCTGATTCGCTTTCGGTTGCTCCGGCTCCGGGCCGGGATGAAAGCGGCCAGCGGGCAGTTCCGGCTGCGGTCGGCCGCCGGCATCGGGCTTTGCGCTACTCTCGCTGGGGGACTTTGCCTGGAGGCGAGCTTTCAGATTTGCGTAGTCATCGAGAAGCTCCGGACTGACCCCGCGAGCCTTGAGTAGGCCGGTCAAGGCTTCGTAATGCCTGAGCAGCTCCGATTCATACGCCTGCTTCGAGAGATATCCCTTGTCGAGCATGCGCTTCGCCCAGTCGACTCGATCTTGCGCGGGTGACATCGGATTCGACGTCCCGGACGCGTGCCTTCATCGCCTCATACCGCTGGGATTCCTGATCGAGCTGCCCCTTGCTGACGTATCCCTTCTCGTGCATTCGAGCCGACCACTCGAGCCGGTCGCGGACACGCTCAAGGTCGTCGTAGTCAGGCGTGGCAGCTCCGGCACTGGCGGCGGCTTTTCTCGATTCCTTCGGGGCTGGCGGCTCGGTAACCGGTCGGGCCGGAGAACGGGGTGTTCCACCCGAGAAATCGAAGATGGTGGGATACGTCTCGACGGCCTCGACGAGCACGGAGTCGATCCGGGACAGCAGGTCCTGGAGGCCTTCGACCGTTTTTCGCGCTGCGCCACCAGAGGGTCATCGGGCGCACTCACTTTCTGCAGCGTTCGTTCCAGCCGCTCGTTGGCCAGTCGAAGCTCGTGTTCCAGCCGGGTCACGATCATGGTTCGGGACTGCTGGATATAAGGCGGAGATGGCGCGGCGCTCACCTTGAAGCCGGACACGCTGGATGAGGTTGTGCTGGAGGCGGGTGCTCCGCGCAGGTTGGTGGGGGGCCCGTTTCCCTGCTTGGCGAGCACGCCGGCGGCGCCGGCAGCCACGGCCCCGGCAACGAATACGATTACGGAAGCTGTCTTCAATCGGCTCATGAGCATCGTCCTTTGCACCTCGTGGGACAGTCGCGCGGCACGCGCGGAGATCGCTGCGAGCGACCCCGGCTCTGGATGCGCGAGCGATACCGCGGTCTGGACCATCGCATGGAACTGTGGGAGCGAAGAAGCGGCCTCAGCGGCATCCTGCAAAACCTTGGTGATGAGCGCGCCCGCGGGCAGCGCCGCGCCGCGCCGGGACAAGCTGCGCCGCAACAGCTCGCGCGCTCGCATCAGCCGGCTCTTGACGGTCCCGATCGGCCAGCCGAGGCTTCCGGCCGCCCTCTCGTGGGTCATCCCCTCGAGGTCGCAGACCACGACGGGGATGCGAAACCTTTCCGGCAGCCGGTCGATTTCTTCGTGAATCAAGGCGCTGAGGTCCGCGCCGTCGCTGTCATCGTCGCAGAAGACCCGCATCCTGGCGGCCGCCCGCGTTTCGAGGTCGCGGCGCCGGCGAGCCGATGCTCGGAGTCGAGCGGCGACGCGGTGCGCCACGCGATGCAACCATGGAGCGAGTGAATCGCGCACAGTGATCCCGTGCGCCTTTTGAACGAGCACGAGGAACGTCGCCTGAAACGCGTCCTCGGCGTCGTGCGGATCCCGAACGAGATTCCGGCAGACGCGCAGGACCATCGGGCCATGCCGCTCGACCAGGGCGGCAAAGGCGTGCTCGGCGGTGTCGCGGTCTCGGCTGGTGAACCATTCCAGCAATTGCGCGTCCGACAAATCGCCGATCGCGCCCAAGTTGAAGACAGCGCCGAGATGCCGGACGACCGCCCTGTTCGCTCGAATCGCCACGCGCCCTACCCCCGATCCTGTTTGCGAAGCTATGTCTCTCTACAGGAATAATGCGACGCGGGGTCTCGGCAGTTCGAATTTTCTGCAACCAAGTTTCGCTCTGGCGAGCGTGCGGGCTCGCCGAGCGGGTGCGGGATTGTGAAAGCATTTGCTCTGCCGGCCGGCAGCGATTGTGAATGGCCCTCGCTGCGCCAGTCTCGGGCAAAGCAGCCGCTTACCGCCCGGCGCGAAGCAACCGCAGTGCATTGGCGACGACCAGCAGTGTCGTGCCGACGTCGGCCGCGATGGCCATCCAGAGGTTATCGAGTCCCACGACTCCCGAGACGGCGAGCAGGACGACGAGCGCCTTGGTCGCAAGCGCCAGCGCGATATTCTGCCGGATCCGGGCGAGGGTCGCGCGGCTGTGCTTGATCAGCCAAGGGAGACGACTGAGGTCGTCGGACAAAAGCACGATATCGGCGGATTCGAGCGCGGCGCCGCTCGAGACACCCCCAAGGGCGATGCTGACCTTGGCCGCGGCGAGGGCAGGGGCGTCGTTGACACCGTCGCCGACCATTCCTGTCGCTCCGTGGCGGGCGTCGAGCTCGGCGATTGCCGAGACCTTTTCGGCCGGCAATAACCCGGCACGCTGCTCGCCGACGCCGAGCTCGCGCGCCATCGCGGCGGCCGCGCGGGCGTTGTCGCCGGTCAGCATGATTGTCTGGATGCCGAGCCGGTGCAGCTCGGCCAGCACCTGCGCGGCCTCTGGGCGCGGGCGATCGGCCAGACGAATCCAGCCGAGCGGGCCGGAGCCCGCCGTCAGCGCGACCGCCGATCCCACCGATTCCTCGGCCTGGCCGAACTGGGCGTGGAACTCGGGCGGACACAATCCTGCCTCGTCGATGTAGCGATGGCTTCCCATGTGATACTCGACCGCGTCGACCCGGCCGAGCGCGCCCAGCCCGGGAATTGCCGTATAACTGTCGGCCACGGGGACTTCCAGGCTCAGATCGCGCGCGTGCCGTGCGATGGCCTTGCCCAGAACATGCCCTCCGCGGTCGCCCAGCGCTGCCGCGATCCGCAACACTTGCGCCTCATCCCCCTGGCCTGGCGCAGCACACGACCTCGACCACGTCAGGCAGGCCCGTGGTCAACGTTCCGGTCTTGTCAAAGGCGAGTGCGCGCAGCCGACCGATCTCTTCGAGAAACTCGCCTCCGCGGATCAGCACCCCTCTCCGGGCCGCCGCCGCCAGCCCGCACACGACCGCCACCGGCGTCGCAATCACCAGCGGACAAGGGCATGCGATCACAAGGATCACCAGGCCCCGCCCAATCCAGTCACGCCATACTGCCCAGCCCGCGGCACTTTGGCCTCCGCTGGCCATCGCCAGAAGCGGGGGAACCACCATCACCAGCACCGACAGGCACATGACCAAGGGCGTGTAGACAGTGGCGAATCGCGTGATCCGCCGCTCGATCGGGGCGCGCCCCGACTGCGCTTCGCGAACGTGCGCCACCACGCGTGAAATTACGGCGTCGCCGACCGGTCCTGACGCGACGAGCTCGAGGGTTCCGTCGCCGTTGACCGTTCCCGCGTAAACCGCGTCGCCTTCGTCGCGAAGCACAGGGACTGATTCGCCGGTGATCGTCTTCTCGTCGACGCTGGAGCGTCCTTCGACAATCGTGCCGTCGACCGGAATCGTATCGCCGGCTCGGACCAGCACGCGATCGCCGCGAGCGATGGCACTGGCGGGGACCGATTCGACTTTGCCGCCGGGCGCGATTCGCTCGGCCGTCGGTGGCGCGAGATCCAGAAGCGCGCGGATCGAGCGCCGCGCGCGTTCCAGGCTGGCGGCCTCGAGCGATTCCGAGACCCCGTACAGAAAGGCGACGGTCGCTGCTTCCTCCCACTGTCCCAGTGCCAGTGCACCCAGGATCGCCAGGCCCATCAGGACGTCGATGTCGAATCGAAGCTGCCTGAGGTTGCGCACCGCCCGAGGAAAAAGCCCGATTCCTCCCGCCAGCACGGCCACCGCGTAGGCCGCGAAAGCGAACTGGCCCGCGCCTGTCGTCGAGAAGCCAAGCGCGTGGCCCCCCCAGGAAAACGCCAGCCCGATGGCCAGCGCGACTCCGGCGCACGCGGTTGGCAACCACCCCTCGAGCCCGGCCCACCACGCGGACTCGGTTCGCTCCTGCTGGCCCTGAAGGATCGCCTGCATTCCCGTGCGCTCGGAGACCACCCGAGCGAGTTCGTCGGGGCGGACCTTGCCGGCGTCATAATCCACGGTCATCGTTGCGTGGATCAGGTCAAATCCCAGACTGGTGACACCCTCGTGGCCGCCGAGCGCGCCCCGAAGCGCTTCGACCTCGCTGGGACAGTCGAGGCCTCTCACCGAAAACGTGCATCGGGCCTGGCTCATGCGAACACCCCGTCCACACTCGCTTTTTGAACTCGATCGTCGCACGGGGACGTAAAGCCCCGGCCCTGACGTTGCGACCCGAATCCAATCGCGTGATCCGCGACGGCGAGAACCGTTCGATACTTGCGTCTCTGTGCGAATTATAAGGCAGATCGCGGGTTGCGTGAACACGACCATGAACGCAGTGCGCTGCGGCGCGATCCTGGCGCGCGCCGTTCAATTCCCGCGTAGCCGCCGGCCAGGACCGACCGGATGAACCACCCCCGCCCAGCCCGGCGCGCCCAAAGGGAGAGCAGGAGGGATCTTGTATCCGGCCGCGGGTTCGATTCTGATGGGCGCAGGCATGGCCGAGCGGGGGACCGTCCCCGCCCTCGAACACCGGTGTTGAACCAAGGAGGAAGCCGGGCCGTGAGCGAGTACACGTATCTGATCCGCTACGGCGTCATGGGTCACGTGGCGCGGCTGTCCGCGAGCGCGGAATACGGCTCCCACTTCGTGCGCGGTCAGCTTGTCGTGATCCAGTCTGATCGGGGCGTGGAGCTGGGAGAGGTCCTGGTTGCGGTTGACGGCAAGTCCACGCCGACGGAGAACGGCACGAGCGACGCGACAACCGGCTCGAACGGCCGGCCGCGCGTGCTGCGCGAGGCGGCGCCCGACGACGTGGACCGATCCCGGCAGGCGGAGCAATCGCGTTCGGATCGTTTTGCCCTGTGCGAGCGCGTACTGCGAGACGAGGAATGGCCGTGGGAGCTGATCGACGTCGAACCACTTCTCGACGGCCGCTCGGCGGTCCTCCACTATCTCGGCCCAGCTCAGCTAGATGTCGCGCCGATACGAGCGCGGTTCCGCGTGGCGTGCGACCTGGACGTCGTGCTCGAGCCGGTGGGAGTCGATCCCGACGCCGCGCTCCTGGAGGCGGCCGCCGGCCTGGACACGCACGGTGGCGGGTGCGGGAATTGCGATTGCGGCGAAAAGGGGGGCGGCTGCGGGGCCAAGGCGGCGTCGGGCTCAGCCGAGGCGCCGCAGGGTGCCACGAGCGCGGCGCATTCCGGATGCGACTCGTGCGGCATCAGCAAATGGGTGGCGGCTCGAAACCGCGAGACGGTGTGACGCACCGCCCCATCGACCGGCCTTAACCGGAGGGGCGGAACTCGACGTCAGTCGGTTCTGGCAGGCCGCCGGCCGGCCAGGCGGCGGTACTCGAAGATCTGGGCGCTCACCGCGGCATCGATCTGGCTCCGGATCGGGTTGAAAATCTCATCCCGCGCGTAGTCGCGGCGGTAATCCTGGTGCGCCTCGAAGGCCCAGGCGAGCTCCTGGACCGTCTTGGCGACGAATTCACGATCGGTTCGAGACGATAAGGCATACGCCGCCAGATGGTAATGCGACTCGCCCTGCCGCTGCTTGAGGACTTTCGCGAGGTTGAGCGCGGCCCGGGCGATCGCTCGCCCCTCCGCGGCCTGGCCGCTGGCGAGGTACTTCCCCGTTGCTTGATGGAAGTGGTGAATCAACGAGGGATCCGTTCGTAGGTGTTCCATGAGACCGGGGTTGCTGAGGATCGCGTCGAGGTCGCTTTTGGCTCGCGCGAATTGCCGGGTCTCGATCGAGAGGCAGCGCACGCGACATCCGCACGGCGATGTCGCCGGGCTCGAGGATCAGGATCTTTCCGAGCTCGTCGAGCGCGAGATCGTACTCGCCGGCCTTGCGCATTCTGGTGGCGAGCTCGATCCGCGTGAGGATTTCCTGCGGATTGACCTCGGGGTTCTGGCCACGGGTCTCGGCGAAGCGCTTGTTGACGACATTTCCAAGATCGAGCGAGGCCGGGACAAGCGGCTCGCGCGGCGTTGTCGACCATGCGAGCGCTCCGGCGCCGCCTGAGGTCCCGATCAAGAGGGAGCGCGGCAGGACGTGGCTCAAGGTCTCGAAATGTCCGATTTCCTCAGCAAGCCCGCCGGTTTGCCCGAGCCTGACACGGATGAACGCTCTGGTCCGGTAGAGCTCGGCGAGATCCGGGGCGCCGAGAGCGGCCTTCTCGCTCTCTTGCAGGGCTTGATGAGGCTCGTTGAGCTCGAGAAGACAGCCCGCGAGCTGCGCGGAGCATCGCGTTATTTGGTCGCAGCTTCAGGCATTTTTCCAGGTGACCGGCGGCGCGGGCGAGGTTGGCGGCACCGCGCAGGCCGTACGAAATCGCGGCGGCGCGGTAATTTCCCCAGTACGAGTCGGGACGATCGAGGAGAAACTTGTTGTAGTGCTGTAGCGCGCGCTCGGCCGCGCGGCCTTGGCCCTGGACGTCGCACGCCGTCGCTTTGCGATTCAAAACGCGGTCCGGGTGCGTACGCGCGCTGGTCAGGAGCGTCCCCCGCTTCAAGATCGGCCTCGCACTCGGCGACGACGCCGAGCATGTATTCGTTGCCCCAGTGAATCGGCTGTGCGACCGCCGGGCGGCCTGCTGCGGCGGGCAGCGACGCGTTTCTGGTTCTCAGCCTGGCGCCCAAGCGATCGAGCATCGTTGCGAAGGTCGTGATTTGACTTCCGCGGCTGACGTCATGCAAGATCACCCTGGCGCGCCGCCAGTCGGCCGGCGAGTCGGGCCGGTCTTCCAGGTCACGGCAATACAAGTAGGCCTGCTCCATCAACCAGAGCTCGAGGTCGGCACGCTGGGCTGGTGGAAGAAACCGCACGTCGTCGCGCTGTCGCCAGTCGTCCGGCCCGAGCACGCCGTAGTCCTTGAGGGCGCGAACGGCCGTCTCCACGCGGGATTCGTCGGGCTCGAGCAGACGCGGAGCTTGATAGCTTTGAAACCGATGGGCCTGCGCCTCGGCATCGTCCCAGTGGCGGGCGAGCTTGAAGCTGGCCACGCTCTCGAGATTCGACCGCGACTTGAGGGATACAATGGCGGCCGCCGAGAGTCCTGCGACCAAGGCGACGGCCGCCGCCGCCAGCACCAAGGGTCTGCGGTTCCGCCTGAGCCAGCGGGGAATGGACTCGCGCCAGAACGGCTCGGCGGTGAACGCAAGCGGGCGGTTGGTTCGCCACCGGTCGAGGTCTTCCGCAAGCTCCCAGGCGCGGTGGTACCGCCCGTCGGGCTCGGGATCGAGGCAACGCTCCAGGATCGCCCGCAAGCCCGGCGCGACCGTGCGGCCTGCAAACGCCTCTGCCTCGCGAACCAGAGCGCGGCCGCTGGTGACACGCCTGGCGGCGAAGGCACTGGCGGCGAGATCGGCGAGACCGGGGCGCGCCCGGCCAGCGCGAGCTGCGGCGTCGCTGCCCCGAACGGCGGCCGCCCGGTGAGCGCTTCCAGCAACACCATCCCGAGCGCGTAGACGTCGGCAAGATGGGGCGCGGCATCGGTCACCCGAGCGTCTTCGCTCGCCCCCGCCAGCGGTTCAGGACTGTTGTGGGAGCGATCGTGCTGCTCGCAGGGGTCGGCTGGCTCGCCGCTCGAACTGGTTGAAGCCAGCGCCTGCAGCCGCTCAGGCGCCATGTAGGCGAGGGTCCCTCCCAGGTCAGTGCGGTCTCTCCCGCCAGGGCCCGCGCGATCGTCCGCGCCAGGTTGAAGTCGAGCAGCATCGGGTTACCGTCGGCCGACAGCAAGACGTTGGAGGGCTTGACGTCGCCATGGACGACGTCGCGGTTGAAAGCATGGTCGAGCGCTTCGGCCAGGCGGGCACCGATCCAGGCCCAGGCTTGTTCGTATGACAAACCCGCGAGGACCTCGCGGGCGGGGCGTGCGGGATGGACTGCCGGATACTCGGGAGCCGCGACGCTGTCGAGGTCCGTGAGCAAATCGACCCCGTGCGCAGGCCGATCTTCTCGCTGCCGCCCTACCGCGAACAGGGCCGTCAGGGTCGCGCCCCCCCAGAACGGCATGCAAATCAGCTGGAATGCCCCGTCGTCGACCACGGCGTGCGACATGATTTCGACGATGTGGGCGTGGCGCACCCGTGCCATGAGCCACGGCTCGCGGGTGAGGCGCGACGACACCTTCAGCACCACGAGGCGATCCTCGAGGTCGGCCTGCTGGGCGAGAAAGACGCGTGCGAAGCTGCCGCGGCCCAGCTCGCGCCGCAGGACGTAGGGACCGATCACGTCGCCGGCTTTTGGTAAGGCCGATGCTGGGCCGGCCGACTCGACGCAGCGACCCAGGAGCGACGGAGTGCACGCGGCGTGCAGCGCCAGCAGCCCTTCCAGCGCCTGGGCATGCTCGGGGAACCGCGAGAAATACGCAGCCGGCTTCGGCGCGGTCCCGGCGGCCTCGGCCAGGCAAAACTCCCGGTAGATCAGCTCGACCTTCCCCCGGATATCGCCGGGATCGAGGCGTGAGAGATAGTCCTCGACCCCAGGAGCAGCGCCTTGTTCCCACGCCGCTGTGAACTCGTCGAGAACTGCAATCAGCTTTTTGGAATCGCCCCGCTCGAGTGAGCAGGCCGGTACGCTGGCCAGGCCGGTGCTGCCCGACTCCGGATCCGACGGCTCGCCGAGCTCGCAGGCAATACGCCATTCCCGCGACGACGGGACGTCGCTTTGACAGTTCAGTGCATCAGCGCCACTGCTCGCGGGACAGGGCAGCGTCATCGCCGGGCCTCCATCCGCGCGTGCCGATTCGATGATGCGACGGACCGTCCGCTCGTGGACCCCGGTCCGCGCCGCGACCTCGTCGAAGGTGAGCCCCAAGCGGCGGAGAGAAATCACTTCTACTTCCTGCGGGCTGCGACCCTCGGTCAATTGCGCGAGACGGTCATCGGCCTGCGCTGCCTCGCTCGGCGATGGATCCGGCGACACCACGTCGCGCGGCACGTCCTGGTCACCACGCCGGATGTAGAGGCGTTCCTCGCGCGAGACGTCGTACTTCTCGGTTCTCGTCAGCTTGCGATGCTGCTCGAATACCTTGTTCCGCACCACACCGGCGAGAAACCGGCGGACGTGCTCGGCTTTCTCAAAGTCGGGCGTGTCGCGCCCCAGGTCGGAGAAAAAACTCTGCCAGACAGCCTGGACGAAATCGACGGAGTCGAACTGGGTTCGCAGTTTCTTGGGAAGCCGTGCTCGCACCATCATGCGAACTTCCCATTCGAATTTGGTCAAAAAATCGCGGATCGCCTCCTCGTCGCCCGCCCTGGCCCGCGCCAACATGTTGGGTAAATCATCTTCGCTCGCCATGGCCGCTCCTGGGGCCTCGAGGAAACTGTCGCGATCCTCCCCGAGTCCGAGAATTCATTCATCCATTCCTGCCCGCAACGCCATCGCCGTATGGCGTCGGCCGTGCCCGCCCCTGGAAGGGCCGGCGTTTCTCGCCGCTGTGAGCTGCCTCCCGATCCGTACGCCAAAGTAAAAGGTGGTCGCATCGCGACGCGATGATGCCGGCATGGCCGCATTCGCCAGGCATCTATTAATTAGACCGTTCAATCCCGTGCAATTCTACCCGGCAAGCGAAAAACTGAGCAAGAATAAAGTCGACGAATCCGTCTTGTAAGGCTATCAAGGCGGTGTCTGCGGCGACAATGGGGTTTAAAGCTTGACGACTAGAAAGAATCGTCGCTGGCGGTCGCTCTACCTAAATCTTGATTTTATCGCTAGTTCTGAACGCAGCTCGCCCGCCGTTCGTTCACGCTAATCCTCACGATGCGCATAACACGCCTATCTCTGCGAAGCGGAAAGATAATTCCGAAATCGTTGCCGCTTTTGCGCCGCCTTTGCAACTTTGTAAGGGACGCCGACGCTTCAGTCGGCAGGGAGTGATGGCAGGGGGCAAGATCGTAGCGCCACGCAGGAACAACACCGAACTCTCTGATGCCTAAACTTTTCGGGATGCGCTCCTCCGGACGAACTCCTCAGGAACATCGTGACTGAGGTGTCCCTTCGATCCCTCACAATGGATTGGAAGTCGCACGCTTAGACATGGACGTCGTTGTCCATCTCCCCCTTTTTTAGGCGGACGTGCGTAGGAGGTACCCTTTCGATGAACGTTAAGCGAGCGAAGGCTGGCGGTGCCGGGACTTGGCTTCAAGTCTATCTCCGAGACATCAAGGACGAAGCGCTCTTGAGCGCGGACGGAGGAGGCGCCCTCGCTGAAGCCATCGCCCGGGGCGATCGCGATGCGCGGACTCGAATGATTCAGGCCAACTTGCGCCTGGTCGTGAAGATCGCGCGGGATTTCCTGGGGCGGGGCGTCGTTCTCGAGGATTTGATCGGCGAGGGAAATGTCGGTCTGATCCGGGCGGCCGAGGCCTTCGAGCCGAGCTTTGGGACGCGCTTCAGCACATACGCCAGCTACTGGATCAAGCAGTCGATCCGGCTGGCGCTCATCAACACGACGTCGGTGATTCGTCTCCCCTCGCATGTCGTCGGGCTCTTGACCAAGTGGCGGCGCGCCGAGCGAGCCCTTTCGCGAGCGAGGCTGCGATCCCAGTTTCAACGACGTGGCTACGTTTCTCGGTCTCACGGACATGCAAAGGGCCATGGTCTCCAGGCGCAACAAGCCCTCCAGCTCAAGCTGGAGAGTACCGTGTCCTACGAAACTGGTCGCCGGCGGGCGGTGGATTGCGGCGAATACTACGATCCGCCGGGCGCGTCGCTGGATTTGAGCGAAGAGCGCGGGATGTTGTTCAGCCGCATGCAACGCCTGGATGCTCGCGAGCGCACCATCCTGACACTGCGGTATGGCCTGGGGGGCGCTCGGCGCTCACGCTCAAAGAGATCAGCCAGCGCCTGAAGGTGACCCGGGAGTGGGTGCGCAAGATCGAGATTCGCGCCGTGAGAAAACTCACCGACGCGTCCGTGGAAAACCCGGGCGAAGACTGGCAGGAACACGGCGCGCGATGGTCGGCCGTGCACTCCGGAGCCAATCCTTCCTCAGGCACGCGGGCGAATCGGTCAACCGGGCGTTCGGGCGGCAAGGAGTCGACGGCCGTGCCGCGCACCCGCGGCATCACTCGCGCCCGCCGACTGGCATCACAAGCTCCCGTGGCGATCGCCGGCGCGTTTTGAAAGACCCCGGCGGCCATGGGTGCGGCGGCCGAAGCGGCCGAGCGCAGACGGGATTGCTCCCGCCGAGCGACGGCACCGCGCGTACGAGCCGGGCGCGGCGGGCACGCGAGCCGGCTCGCGCCGGCCTTCGAAGCGGAGCTTGCCGTAGTCCTCGTAGCGATGAAAGCTCGGAAGCGAAAGCGGCGCCGAGCTCATCGTGACCGGCTCGGTCCCGGCTGGACCGTAGTCATAGCGGCAGAGAGCGAACCGCCACTGGTCACCGTCCTTGGGCCTGCCGCCGGTGGGTGCGAAGGCCGACCAGGGAATGCGGCCTTCGACGGTCCAGCCGCGGTCGCGATCGCCGGGCTGGTCGAGCGTCCCATCCAGGACGACCTTGGCCTTGCTGCCCAGGGGAGGCACGGTGGCGAAGCTGCCGAAATCGTGCCCGCGCTTGGGGAATGGAACCTCGAACACGACCGCGCGGGGTTGGCCTGGAACTCGTAGTATTCCGGCCGGTCGACACTCGGTTTGAAGAAGAGCTCGAACACGTCGCCATTCCAGAGGTGGTCGTTGCGCTTGGTGCCAAACGATCGGAGCTCGGCGTCGGTCATCGAGCCTGCGTAGTAAAGGGCGTCGTCGTCCCAGACCAGGTAGGCGACCGTCCCCGGCCGAGGGGTTTTGACCGCCATCCAGAAGCTGCCGAATCGGTCGATCGCGGCGGCGCGCTGCCAGCAGCGGTCGTCGAGCTTGCCATCGAGCACGGGCGGCTCGTCGGCCCAGCGGCATGTCGCCTCACGGGTCACGATCTCGGCGTCCGGCGCGGCCGCGCCGGGAGGCTGGCGCCGCGTTGGCACCGCTGGCTCCAGACCGGCCCCAGTCGAATCGGCATTGAACGCGACGGACAACGCCGCCGAGACGACAAGCAGCACCGGGACGATGCGTCGCGCCGCAATCATGGTGAATCGGCCCCTTTGATGGCACCGTGGGGCGCCGGCTCATGCGGGCGGCGCCGCCCTTCGCCGGTCAGCACACTCCGATGCGCCGACCGGAAAGGGCGAGGATAGAGCGCCCTATCGGTTGAAGCAACACCCCTCAGCGTTTCGGTTCGCCGTAGTCGGCGCCTTTCGCCGGCTCGAGGCCGAGCGAGCCTGCAAGCCGGCGTTCCAGCCGCGTGAGGCGCTCTTGGAATTGTTCCATCATTTTCTCCATGGAGTCCAGGCGATCCGTCACCGCCTTGTTCTGGCTTGCGTGCGCGATCGTGCTGGCCAGAGCGGCCGCGGGAGGCCCGCCTTGATCGGCACCGGCGATGGTGCCCCCTTGCGGCGTCAGAGTCGAGGTCAGGCCGGAGCCGGCTTTCAGCGGCGCGAGGGCCGAATGCAGGTCCCGCGCTGCGACGTACTCGTCGCCCGCTGGCAGGGGTTCAAAACGTGCCGTCGTCGGAGGCACCTGGAGCCCCTGGACCCTATTTCGCATCGGCGACGCACCGGCTGTCATGCGGTCCAGCGCGTCGAGGATCCGGTCGAGCTTCCTCTCCATCGCCGAGATCCGGTCCGTCTCGGCCGCGGCGACGGATCCCTTCTGCGGTTCTCCGCTCTGTGCCAGCACGACCGCGCTGGAGACGACGACGGACAGGGCTCCCGCGCAGACGACGATCGCTTTCAGTTTTCCAAGCAGCATGGCTCGTAATACTCCTTCAGTGAGTGAAAGCACGGACGCGGGGATGTCCCTGCGTCCCGGGGCACCGGCCGCGACGCGAAGTCGCGGCCGCGACGGTACGTCTGGCGAAACCGCCAGGCAACGGGGCGGCACCCGCCTCGCCAGGCAGGAACGCCGAGAGAACAGCGATCGGCACGGCCAGACCGCGCCGGGTCAGGCGGTCCTTGAGGGCGGCTTTTGCCCGCGCCAGCCGGCTGGAGAGCGTGCCCGCCGGAATTCCGAGTCGCCGCGCCGCCTCCTGACGAGTGAGGCCTTCGAGCTCGCAAAGGACCACGAGCTCCGCGAAACCTCGCCGGAAGCCTGGCGAGCTCTTCGTCGAGGATTCGCGCAGCTCGGCCTGCGAGCCGGCCTCCGGCGGCGACAGGCGCGCCGACTTACTCACGCGCTCCTCCTCGGGCCCTGCGCCGAGGCGCGACCGCGCGCTTCCTCGGCCGTCCGGCAGGCGACGCCATAGAGCCAGCTCGCCACTTTCTCTCGCCGGATGACCGAGGTCGCCTTCCGCGCCAGGATCAGGAACGTGGCCTGCAACGCGTCTTCGGCTTCATGCGACATCGCCCAGTACGCGACGGCATACGCCCAGGACCATGGGACCATGCCGCCGCATCAGCTCGGAGAACGCCTCGTCGGCCGTGTCGTCCCGCCGCGCGATGAAGCGATCGAGCAGCTGCTTCGTCGCTGTGGTTGCCGGTGACCCCGCAACGATACAGCGAGTGTAGCTGCCTGAGCACACTTTCGCGATGGTCCTCCGCGCATCGGGCCGTCTCCCCGCCTCGCACCTGGTCTGTACAGATAGTGGGAGCCGCCGGTCCTGCGCGTCCATCCTTCCGGAAACTTCCGCTCAGGAAGCGCGTGTGTCAGCGCCCGGTCGCCGGCGCGGTGTGAGAGCGCGCCGATGCCGGGGAGGGCGCCGCGCCGCCTGCCGGTAGATTCGCGAGCGGCTCGACGATCGGCCTGAAAGGGCGGGATTCCTCCGGCCCGAACAGCCAGCGTGCGAGCCAGCCCGTTTTCAATCCGGGTCGGATCAGCCTCGTCGGTCGATCCAGCTCGGCAAGGATTCCTTCGGCGGCCAGGTAACCGCTGCGAACTGCACCTTCCATGGTCGCCGGCCACCCGGTATCGGTCCAGTCGCCGGCCAGGAACAGCCCGTCGATCGGCGTGCGCTGGGGAGGGCGGTGCGCCTCGACGCCCGGCCGCACCGCGAAGGTCGCCCCGTGCTCGGTCACGACCCGCCATCTCAAGAGTTTCGCCGCGGCGGCCGCGGGCCAGAGATCGGCCATCTCGGCGAGCACGGCGTCTCGGATCGCGACATTGTCGAGCGCCAGCAAATCGTACGACGCGCTGATGACGACCTGAACGTACTGTCCGTCGCCGGGAGGTGCCTCCGACCCTCCGGCAGACGCGCCGTCGCCGGCCATGCCGGCGGCGCGGCCGGTCCGACCCTGGATCGCCGTGTGATTGAAGACCCACTGGATCAATCGGCCCGGTGTCACCACGTGGTCGAAATGGGCATACCGTCCGGTCGAACCAGAGGTGCACGCCAGTGATGGGCGCGGCACGGAGGGCGTCCAACTGGGCCAGTGCGCGTAATCGGGCCCGCATTGACTCTGGAACGAGACTGCGCACGCGGTCAAACGGCACGGCGAGAACCACGAAGTCGGCGGCGAGCGAGCCGCCGGAACGCAACTCGACGCCGCTGATGGCGCCGTCTTGATCTTGCTCGACCGCGCGGACGCCCGTCTTCAGTCGAACCGCGACGTTGTGCTCCTGGAGCCAGCTCTCGAGCCGCGTTCCGTAGAGCTCGCCCAGAGGAACGAGCGGAAGCTCGAGCTGAAACCCGAGTCGATTCCGCAAGAACCCGTCGAGGAAAACCTTGCGAGCGTGGCCCACGTCCATTTGCTCGAGGCGCTCGTTCAAGGCCGAGACCAGCACCGTCGCCCAGAACAGATTGATGGCTGCGAACGCTCTGGCGGTGGCGCAACAGCCAGTCGCGCAAACGATTCGCCCGGCGGCCCGTCGCGGACGCCGCGCCAGACACAGCCATCCCGTAGGCCACGTCGCAGCCTTGTCGGCACTGCTCAAGAAACTGCGCTCGCAGCAGGCTGCCGGCCAGGTGCAAAGGGGCTGGCCCCACGCCGGCCCGAAACCGGGAGACCTGCCCCTCGGCGCTCAAGAAAAACAGCTCCTCGTCGCGGCGCATCATGCCCTCGAGCCCCACCCGGCGGCAAAAGTCGGCGAGGTTTGTGCAGCAGCCCATGCTCACGTGCTGGCAGTTATCGACCAGCTCGCCGGTCGCTGGATCGGGGAACGAGCTCGCTCGCCCTCCCAGCCTGGGACGGCTTTCGAGGATCGTGATTCGCAGCCCACGATTGACCAAGCTCGAGGCGACCGCCAGCCCCGCCAGGCCGCCGCCGACGATCACGACATGCGGAGGTGGAGGCTTGGAAACCGGTGTCATCGGGGTGGAGCGATCCAGTCGTGTGCGGTTTTCAGGTCGGGCGCCCTTGGGGAGGCCGGCTTGCGGCCGACCCTTCGAGTCGCGAGCGCTCGCGCGGTGATCAAGAGCTTGGACCAGCGAGAAATCGCGATCCGACCCTCGAAGACGTTGTAATCCCTGCGGGCCATTTCGTCGAGCAAGGCTCGGTAAATGCCGACGATGGTCAGGAGCACGGGCCGGCCGACCGGAGCCACCAGCGGCGCCAGCGGCGCTGCGGCCGTCGTAAAACTGGATAGGCTCGCTGACCCTCGAAAGCCAGGAGCGCGCGGACGCGGTCGCTCGGCCGGTCCGGCGGCCGAGAGCTCTCCGGCTCCACGCCGAAACGCGCCAGGTCGTCCTCGGGCAGATAGATCCGGCCGTTGCGTGCGTCGTCGCGGACGTCGCGGATGATGTTCGTCAGTTGCAGCGCGATGCCGCAATGTTCGGCCAGCTGCTCGGCCTTGCCCCCCTCCGATCGATAGCCCCAGATATGGAGGCAGCACAGGCCGACGACCGAGGCGACGTGATGGCAATAGTCCGCCAGCTCGTCGAAGGTCGCGAAGCCTGAGCGGCTCGACGTCCATCGAGACGCCCTCGATCACTTCGTGAAGCAGATCGGCGCGGGATCCCGTGCCGCGCCACGGTGTCGGCCAGGGCGGGAAGACCCGGCCAGGTCGTGCTCCCCGCCGGCGAGCGCCCGCGTCGAGCTCGCGCCGCCAGCCGTCGAGGCCTGGAATTTCTCGGGCCGAGCCCGGCTCGTCGGCCAGATCGTCGGTCCGCCGCAGGAACGCGTAGAGCGCGCACATCGACAGTCGTCGCGCGCCGGGGCAGGAGCAAGAACGCATAGTAGAAATTCCGTGCCTCGCGCCGCGCCGATCGCCGCCGCAAAATCGATAGCTGGAGTCGAGCGACGCGTGCCGATCTCAACGCGGATCCTCCCTGTGAGTGAGCCCCGTCGCCAGTTCCGGTGATTCCTCGAACGAGCCTGCATTCCGGTGGGGCGTGCGCTCGACGCTGGTTGCGTCGCGTGTTCCGGAAGTCGTCGCATGACCCGGGCAGCGCCCATGGCGGCGACGGCGCGCGCGAGGAGCCGGAGCTTGGTCCAGCGGCGAGAGTGCCGGCCGGCGCGACAGGACGTCGAAGCCGCTGGCCTCGATCCGATCGAGGATCGCCAGGCCCCCGCGCGAGAACAGGTCGATATCGACGGCCAGCTCGCGCGGGACTCGCGACAGCAGGGCCCGCCCCTCGTGCGAACAGAGCTCGCGTCCGCTCGACCTCGAACTTCATCAGGCCGGCAAACTCCGGCGTGAATCGCAAGGCGCGCAGATCTGACTCGGAATAGCCGAACCGCACCCGATCTTCCCGGGGCAGGTAGATCCTGCCGATCGCCAGGTCGCGGGCGACGTCCTGCCAGAAATTGGCCAGTTGGAGCGCCGTGCAGGTGGCGTCGGCCAGCCGCGCGTTTTCCGGGCGTGAACGCGCCGGCGACATACAAGACCAGGTGGCCCACCGGGTTGGCCGACCGCGTGCAGTAGTCGAGCAACTGCTCGTAGGTCAGGTATTCGGTGACGGTCTGGTCCTGCTCGAAGGCCGAGATCAACGCCTCGAACGGCTCGATCGGGATCGCGGTAACGCTCGACGGTCTCGGCCAGCGCGATCATCACCGGGTGGCGTGGCTCGCCCCTGGATACATCGCCCGCAGCTCGCCCGCGCCACCAGCGAGCAGCTCGAGTGACTGCCGCGGGTCGCCGATCTCGTCGCCCAGGTCGTCGGACCATCGGCAAAAGGCGTAAATGCTCTGAAACGCCGGCCGGTGCTCGCGCGGCGTCAGCCAGGTCACGACGCTGAAATTCTCGTAATGCGTCGCCGTCAGTCGGGCGCAGTACGCCAGCGCCCGATCGCGCGAGAGCGTCTCGGAGGTGCCGGGCCCGAACCGGCGAAGATCGTCGGAGAAGGCCATGTGGCAAAGCCTTTGAAGAATCGTTCCAGGCGTTCCGCCCGTGCGCCACCGATTCTAGCGGCGTCTGGCATTGCGGGCCATAGAGCGCGATTTCCAATACGACGACCGACTCGCGAGCCGAGTGAACGGAGCAACGAATCGATGAACCGTGAACTCAAGTGATTGACAACTAAAAGTCCTATCACTCGATAGCGTGACCTTGCATCGACAAGATCGGATTCCGACGTTTTCCCGCGTTGCCTTGCTCCGCAGTTTTCCGCTGCGACGGCATTGACGCACACCCGGGGCCGCCATCAAATCGGGGCACGCCGGCAGATCTGTTCACGGTCGGAACCGGGCGGACCGGACTGATCGGGCGTGTGTCCGGCCGTTCCGCTGGAATTCCTGAGCGAGGACTATTCCCATGACTCGATCGATGCGGTGTGCGACCATCGTCGGCTGCGCGGTCTCGCTGGCCGCGTTTCACGCCGATCGCCTTGGGTCAGGAGTCGGGACAATTCCACCCGCTGTTCAACGGCAAGGACCTCGCGGGCTGGGTCACTCCCGAGGACAAGTCGCTGTTCACGGTCGAGAACGGCGAGATCGTCGGCCGCACCGACGGGGAACCTCAAGAAGAACGAGTTTCTGGCCACCGAGAAGACCTACGGCGATTTCGTGCTCAAGGCCAAGGTCAAGATCCGCAACGGCAACTCGGGCATTCAGTTCCGCAGCAAGCGCACCGAAGAGGGCGTGGTCTCCGGCCCGCAGGCCGACGTGGCCGATGGCTACTGGGGCTTGCTTTACGAGGAGCGCGGTCGCGGCATCCTCGAGCGCTATCCCGAGGACAAAGCCAACGCCCTGGTCAAGAAGGACGACTGGAACGAGTTCGTGATCACCGCCAAGGGGCCGCACGTCACGATCGACCTCAACGGCACGCGGATCATCGACCGCGAGGACCCCAAGTTCGACAAAGAGGGGATCATCGCGCTCCAGGTCCACGTCTGGCCCAGCCGATGGAAGTCCGGTACAAGGACATCGAGATCAAGGACCTCGCACCTTGACCGACCGCGCTATAGACCTCGCTCGAATTCGCTCGGGCGGTACAGGAAGACGAGCGACCCGTACGGCGCTCGCGATCAAGTGAACACGCCGAATTGCGCGGCTCAGACGGCGGAGATCTTCCGCGGCACAGCGCGGCCGGCGAAGGCGGACGCGTCGATCTCGGCGTCGGCCTCCGGGGTTGTGCCTTCCTCGTGGTACTCGGCGTCGGTGTTGACCCGCCAGGGGTCGTAGCTGCCCTGGCCGAGGATGTTCCGCGCGACCAGGACGGCGGTCATCATCGAGTGGTCCTGGTTGTTGTATTTGTGCATGCCGTTGCGCCCGGCCAGTGCCAGGTTGGGCAGGTTCTTGAGCCAGTTCCGGATCACGGCCAGGTGCGCCTGGTAGACGTCGTCGTAGACGGGATAGGCCTTGGGCATCCGGACGACGCAGCCGTCGATCACGTCGCCGGCGTTGACCAGGCCGATGGCGTCGATCTCGCGGCGGCCCAGCTCGATCAGCTCGGCGTCGGGCATGGTCCAGAGGTCGTCCCCCTCGAAGCAGAAGTATTCGAGGCCGAGGCTGCTCTTGGCGGGTCGGGCACGAGGTCGGGCGACCAGTTCTTGAAGTTCTGCACCCGGCCGACGCGGACGTCGGGCTCGTGGATGTAGATCCAGTTATCCGGGAAGGTACTCGGCTCGGTCGACGATCAGGACGACGGTCAGGAAGTCGCGGTACTCGCAGCGACTCGGCGGCCTCGATCGACTTCGGGGGGGGCGGCGGGACTCAAGCTCCGGATCAGGTCGCGGATCGGCAGGGTCGAGAGGAAGTGCTCGCCCTGGTAGCGGTAGGTCCGCCCGCTCGCGTCGCGCGGCGATGAAGGCGGTGACGGCCGAGCCGTCGTGCTCGATCCGCACGACGCGGCGGTCGAGGTGGACCGCGCCCCCCTGCTGGCGGACCTTGTCGCGCGCGGCCTCCCACATCTGACCGGGGCCGAGCCGGGGATACTGGAAGCTGTCGATCAGGGTCTTGATCACCTCCCCGTCGGTGACTTTCGCGAGGCCGCCGAAGAAGGCGTTCCAGACCGCGCCGAACAGGCTCAGACCCTTGATCCGCTGCGCCGCCCAGTCGGCCGAGATCGCGTGTCGTCGGCATCCCCCAGAGCTTTCTCGGTGTAGGTCTTGAAGAAGATCTCGAAGAGCATGCGGCCGAAGCGGTTGACGACCCAGTCCTCGAAGCTCCGCTCGGGCCGGATCGGCCGGATCTGTGCCTTGATGTAGCTGAGCGACGCAGCAGGCTGAACGCAGCAGGCCCGAGCTTGAGCAGGGCGTCGGCGGGCTTGAGCGGATAATGGAAGAACTTGCGGTTGTAGTAGATCCGGCTCATCCGCGGGCGGGTGATGAACTGGTCGCCCAGGATCTCGCGCCAGATCTTGTTGACCTCGTCGCTCTTGGAGAAGAAGCGGTGGCCGCCGATGTCGAACCGATAGCCCTTGTACTGGTCGGTCCGGCTGATGCCGCCGACCAGCTTGGGGTCGGCTTCGAGGACGACGCAGGAGTGGCCGTGCTTGGTCAGCTCATAGGCGGCCGTCAGCCCGGCCGGGCCGCCGCCGGCGATCACCGTCGCGGTGGGCGGCGATGACCGCCTCGGACTTGAGGGTCGTCCACCTTCGTCCAGCGGTGGGGCGGCAATCCCAAGCCCGCGCGATAGCGTTGCGCCTGCGGCGCCTCGTGATCCATGTCGGCCTCCCATCCTTGGGCGCGCCCTCCAGTGGCGGCGGCCACTCGGCTCTACCGATCACCGAATCCGCACGACATCAGCCTGGTCCGCGGCCGCAATCCGACAGCGGACCGGCGTGCGTTGTGGCAAAAAAGGGCGGGGCGGTCAAGTCCGGCGGTGAAGCCGCAGCCGCGCAAAGATTGCGAGCTCTCGCCCAGCCTGCGCGAGGGAGGCAGGGCTCGTGAGGAGAGTTCAAGAAGAGGCGCACGCGCGCGGCGGCCGCGGTGATCGTTGGCTCTGGCCGACTTTGACCGAACCCATCCGGGCCCGCTACTCAGGGTAAACACGCCACGATCCTCAACGCTCACGCGAGGTTCCGTCGGCCGGCAAACCGCGTGAATGTGGGTGCCACGGAAAAGATTCAAGGAAAAACGGACGGAGGCCGATAACTGATCTGGTACTCCTCGTCCACTCCTAGTAAAAGGGGCTCACCGCGGTGAACGCGAACCCCTCGGGATCTCGCACACCCTCGACTGGAAGTCGGGGCGGGTCAGAGGCCAGGAGGGAAGTCGCAGCCGTCGCGGTACCGTCGCCGGGCCATGCGCGAGCCGCCGGCCGCGCGGGGAATTCCCGGGGCGAGCCGGGCGAGAAGCGGTTGGCTCAACGGCGGGACGCGCCGCGCCATGATGGTGCGTCGCGGGGCCCTCGATGCGAGGCGCGCCGCCCAAGGAAGGGTCGGGGACCTAGATCCTCCCCGGCACATCGCCCGTCATCTCGTGCCACATCGGCTTCTTTCGGCGAACACGTCCGCACCGGCGGACGCGGTCCGTCCATGTCCTTCCGGTCGGGGCAGTCCTCGCTCGGGGAAGCTGGTCGCGGGCCTGGAGCACGCCTCGCGCAGAGCGGCCCAACCAGGAAGTCGGTCACTCGCCTCGTCTCGAGGCGGGTGACACCGAGCTGGTCCACACCCGCTACGACGTCACTATCGACGTCGGCCTGCGAACAGTCCCGAGGGAAAGGAGTCCTGGCGGCATGAGCATCGCCCCCTTGTTGCTCGCTTTCTTGTCCGTCGCTGGTGCCCCGGCGAGCGATTCGAGCTCCGGAGCCGTCCTGCTCAACTTCCACGCCGAGTGGTGTGGCCCGTGCCACAAGGCCCGCCCGGCCGTCGAGCAGTTGATCCGCGACGGATATCCGATCAAGACGGATCGATATCGACGAGGAACCCGAGCTCCCGCGGCGCTACCACGTCGAAGGCGTGCCCGACCTTCATCGTGGTCGATCGCGCAGGGCGCGAGCTCGACCGCATCTCCGGGCCTCGATCCGCCAGCGAGCTGGCGCGGTTCTACAAGACTGCCGCGGCCAAGGCACGACCGCCGCGAGCTCGAACGCCCACGTCGGCTCAGCACGGCGATCGCCGCCGGGGAGGAAGACGACGACGAGCCGCCCGCAGACGACGGACGCAAAGAACCGCCCGACGCAGGCACCGCTCGCCGAGAAGACGAGCCGAGCGCTCCGGCCGGCCTTCGCCAATCCCAAGCCGTGGGAAACGGTCGTCCGCATCCGGGTGATCGGCAACCGCTTCGACCGGCTTCGGCTCCGGCACGATCATCTACAGCACGCCCGAGGAGTCGTTGATCCTCACCTGCGCGCATATCTTCAAGATCGACGGCCGCAAGCCGGCGGCTCCCGCACAGTTCCCGCGGCGAATCATGATCGACCTGTTCGACGGCAAGCTCAAGGGCACCGACCCGGCCCGGGTGCATTTCCTGGAATCGGTCGAGGGCAAGGCCGTCGACTACGACTTCACGCTGGACGTCGGGCTGATCCGGATCCAGCCCGGGCGCCGATTGCCGGCCTCGCGGGTCGTGCCTGCGTCACTGGGAGCCCCAAGCACGCATGAAGGTCCTCGCGGTCGGCTGCTCGGAGGGAAGAGACGCGACCGCCTGGCACACCGTCGTCAAACGGCCGCGGATTCCAGAACTTCCTGTCGGGAAACCCGAACGTACGAGGCGATCGAGTGCGATGTCGCCCCCAAGGAAGGGCGCTCCGGCGGCGGGTTGTACACGATTGACGGCTACGTCGCGGGCGTTTGCAACTTCGCGGAGCCGCAGGGAAATCACGGGCTTTACGCGACTCCGCGTTCGATCTACCAGTTACTCGATCGCAACAGCCTGACCGCGCTTTATGCACCCGCCAGGCGTGGCTCTGATCTCCTGCTCGCCGGCCGCCGGCCGGGGAAAGCAACCCGGCGCAGCGAAGACGCGCCGGTGTCGGTCGCTCGATCCCAGTCGCCGGATGGCGAGGAGCCTCCCGCAAGCCGCAACCTTGCCAAGAACGGAGGCGTCATGATCCCGTCTCCCGGCTTGATGGGTATCCCCGATCCGGTGGCCTCGCAAACCGAGCGCTCGCCGCAGGCCGCTTCCGGCACCACGAGGCGGACAGCCTGGCACCTCACACCCGATCCCGTGAGCGCCGCCAAGGATCGGAATTCCCAGCGCAATGCCGACCGACCTGAACCTCGACCCTGCCGCCGATCACGACCACTTCACCAGAGAGCCGGAGAAGCCTCGAAGCGAAAGACCCGAGGTCAACGCCGAAGACGCGACACCCACATCGCCCTCAGTCGGGCCGTCGAAGACTCGCTGGCGACCGGTCAAGGCGGGGCCGACAGCTCCGGCTTCGTAAGCCCGGATTCGGCAGCGAAAGCGCCCAGGCCTCTGGTGCCCGCGCCAGGCCAGAGGGCATGATTTCCGCGCTTCCAGGGTCTCGATCGTCTGCGTGCTACCGCGGCGATCCGCCCGTCGCTCCGTCGGGATACGGTCGCCCGTCGACTGTCGAACACAGCGCCAAAAAAGTACAATGGCCCGATCGGCGGCCGCTCCGCATGGGTCGCGCCCATTGGCTGCCAGGGCGGTGAAACCGCCGGGCAACCCAACCGGCGGAGCTCGTGGAAAAGCCCATCGGATCCGGCGACCGCGCCCCGGTTGGCCGGTCGCTCGCGGCAGGCCGGGCCAGAAAGTGACTTGGTCGATGCGCAATGCTCTGCTCAAATCCGCGTTCGGCCACGACACCTTTCGGCCGGGACAGGAAGAACTGATCAACGCGCTGGACAGCGGCCGTGACTTGCTGGGTGTCATGGCCACGGGGAGCGGAAAATCGCTGTGCTACCAGTTCCCCGCGGTCGAGCGCGGGCAACGCTGCCTGGTCATCTCTCCTCTGATCAGCCTGATGAACGACCAGGTGAAAAAACTCGAGCTGGTCGGCGTGCCGGCAGCGAGTCTGCATAGCCATGTTTCCCACGCCGAGCGCCAGCAAGCGCTGGCAGACTGGGCGGCGAAGCGCTTGCGGTTTCTCTACATCGCGCCGGAGCGATTTTCCGACGAGGTATTCATGGCCACGCTGCCTGCGTGCAGGCCAGACTACGTCGTCGTCGATGAGGCCCACTGCATCTCGCACTGGGGGCACGATTTCCGGCCCGAGTATCAATCGCTCGGCCGGCTGAAAGAGCTTTTCGACATCCCCGTCGCAGCGTTCACGGCCACGGCAACGCCGCGAGTGCAGGAAGAAATCATCTCCTCGCTGAAGCTCCGGCGGCCGCTGGTCCGCGTTCACGGGTTTTATCGTCCGAACCTTTCGTTCGCGGCGATCATGGAAGCCAACGAATGGCGCCGCGGTGAGCGCATCCTGGAAGAAACCGAGGTTGCGGCTGCATCGATCGTCTATTGCTCGTCGCGGAAGCGGGTGGACGAGCTTACTGACGAGCTCCGGGACGCGGGGCGGCCCGCGTACGCTTATCACGCCGGATTGGAGGCCGACGTCCGCGCCGTCGCCCACCGTCATTTTCGGGATGACGCACGCGTGATCATCGTCGCGACCAACGCGTTCGGCATGGGCGTCGACCGGCCCGATGTACGGTGCGTCATCCACGCCCAGCTACCGGGTACCGTGGAAGCGTACTACCAGGAGGCAGGCCGCGCAGGCCGCGACGGCCTGCCGGCCAGGTGCGTCCTCATGCATAGCCCCGGCGATGTCGCGATCCACGAGTACTTCATCCGCCAGTCGGTCGAGTCGGTGCCGGCCGAATTGCGCGAGGAGTGGGAAAAGCATCGCCGGTATCAGCTTGACCTGATGCGCCGCTACGCCTACGGAGCGGGCTGCCGCCAGCAGGCGATCATGGATTACTTCGGAGATTCCGAGACTCTCCCGCAAGGTTGCGGGCGTTGCGATAATTGCCAGACTCCGGATGCCGCGCCGGTCGATGCCAAGACCCAGGAAACTGTTCGCATTCTGCTCTCGGGGGCCGCGCGCCTCGAAGGCCGTTTCGGCGCCAACCAGCTCACCGACCTGGTCACGGGCAGCGACACTGCCCAGATTCGCCGCTACAGCCATGAACAACTGCCTACGTATGGCCGTTTGAGCTCGATGTCCAAGCGCGAGGTCCTGGCACTGATCCAGGCGCTCGTCCGTCAGGGCTATTTGCGACAGGAGGGTCTGCGCTATCCGGTGCTGGGCATCACCGAGATCGGCCGCGAAATCATGCACAATCGCGCGATCGCCCAGCTTTCATCCTGGAAGCCGGCCTCTGCCAGGAAAGCCCGCAAGGAGCGATCGGCGCACCGGGCCGAGACGGACGATTTTCCGGCGGAGACCGAAACCGGGCTTCGCGAGGCGCTCCGCGCGTGGCGTGCTCGAAAGTCCCGCGAGATGGGGGTTCCGCCCTATACCGTCTTCTGGGATCGCACCCTCGAAGAGCTATGCGAGCAGTGCCCCACTACCTCGGAAGAGCTCCTTTCGATCTGGGGCATCGGCGAGCAAAAATGCCGCATGTTTGGAGCAGAGCTCCTGGCGCTCATCACCTCAAGCCTACCGTGATCGAACGGCATCGGGTGTCGCGAGTGGCGGATTCGACGTAAATTCACCAAGCGGCTCGCGTGCCGGCTACGATCAATGGGATTCTCGGTTCACCCGGTGAGGAGGACTTCCGTGGAACAGCGTCAACTTGGCAAGAACGGGCCGCTGGTCTCGGCGGTCGGGCTCGGCTGCATGGGGATGTCGGACTTCTACGGGCCGGCCGACGAAAACGAAAGCATCGCCACCATCCAGGAAGCCATCGATCGCGGCGTCACTCTGTTCAATACGGGTGACTTCTACGGGATGGGGCACAACGAGCTCCTGATTCGCCGGGCCATGAGCGGACGGCGCGATCGTGTGTTCATTTCGGTCAAGTTCGGAGCGATGCGCGATCCCGCACGCGGTTTTGTCGGGTTCAACGCGCGTCCCCAGGCGGTCAAGAATTTTCTGGCTTACAGCCTCAACCGGCTGGGCACCGATTACATCGACCTGTATCAGCCGGCCCGCATCGACCCGGCGGTTCCCATCGAAGAGACCGTAGGCGCCATCGCCCAACTGGTGAAGGCCGGCTACGTGCGCCATGTCGGGCTGTCCGAGGCCTCCGGCGCGACCGTCCGCCGAGCCGGCGCAGTCCATCCCATCGCCGCGCTCGAGACCGAGTATGCGGTGGTCACGCGCGACATCGAGCAGGAGACGTTGCCCACCGTGCGCGAGCTGGGCGTCTCGATCGTCGCCTACGGCGTGCTTTCACGGGGGTTGATCGGCGGCGCTCGGCGGGGCACTTCCATTCCCCCGGCGACTCGCGGGCGTCGTTCCTGCCGAGGTTTCAGGGCCAGAACCTCGAGAACAACCTCAAGGTCGTTTCGTCGCTCTCGGCCATCGCCGCCGACAAAGGCATCACGGTCGCACAGCTTGCCTTCGCGTGGGTGCTCGCCCGCGGCGCCGACATCATCCCGCTATTCGGGCGCCCGACGACGCGAACGGCTGCGCGAGGCCCTTGGCGGCGCTCGAGGTGCACCTCACTCCGGAAGATCTCGCACGCATCGACCAGGCCGCGCCCAAGGGCGCCATCGCCGGCGACCGCTACCCCGCCGAACAGATGGGGATGGTCAATCGTTGAATCGGAGTCCGCTGGCCGGCAGGCGGTGCGCAGGGGTCACAGAATGGCGCTCAAACGACAGCGCCAGTCGGAAGCCAGCGCGATCAACCGGAGGGCCGCCGACGGGCGACGGACGGATACCCTTCTTACACGAATCAGCGCTGGCGACGGGGGGACCAGGCGGCCACGAGTAGCGCCACGCCATCGGGAGGCAGGAACGCAGCGCAGCCCGTGAGCATCATGAGCGAGAAGGGCCACAGCCCAAGGCAGGCACCGATCCCGAAATGCAGTACGACAGCCCCGGCCAGCACGACCGGCCGCAACAGCGGGATCCAGATCAAGACCGCAAACGAGAGCTCCCAGAGCGCCGTGAAATGCGTGAGGAAGTCGACGAACCAGGGATGCCACGCCACCCACGTCATATCGACGGACTGATACTCCAGATTGCCGAGCGCCAGCCACATCGCCTGCCCGTTCCACCATGCCGCACCCTGAAGCTTGAACATCCCCGCAAACAAATAAATAATACACATGTGAACCTGAATTAAACGCAATGTGAAATTCGCTCCCACGCTTGGCTGCGCCTGCTCCAGGAGCTTTGTCCGCGTCTTGCGCCGGGCCAGCCAGCGATCGACGGACAGGGCAGCGCCGCTGGGACCGGCGGCCATGTAGAAGGCCAGGATCACATTGATTTTATCGAGCCCGAAGACGGCTTCGGGCACGCGGTGGGCAAACGAGATGACGACGGCCAAGGCCAGCACGCTTGTGACGCGAGTCCACAAGCCGATCGTGAACAAGAAGAGCGCGGCCATCGACACCAGGTAGGCGGGCCAGATCCATCGCGGCGGGACCAACCACCAGAACGAATAGACGAGTTGATCTTTCTGAACGAGATCGACGAGATCCTTGCTGATCCAGCCCTCGGGCCCGAAAAAGTCGTCGAGCCGCCACGCCCCAGATCGCGTGGGTGTAGAGCAGCATCAAGCCGACCCAGATGCGGATCAATCCCAGGAGCGCGGGGTCGACCGGGGTGTACCAGAACCTCGTCCAGCCCTGGGAAACGGTCCGCGCAAATCAAGCACGTAGGCAGCGACGGGATTCACGGCTCGTCGCATCGAAAGACTCCCAGGTCCATTTCCTCGTAGCTGGCGGGGCTATCGAGCTGGCCGCCGTCGCGGATGAGCTCCATCGGCGGTGGAAAATGAGTGATTCTCGTCAGGCGGATGCGCGAGGCGCCATAGCGATGGCAGAGATGCCGCGCGTAGGATCGATACCAGTGGCCCAGGAGCGCCTGGGGTGCGACGCCGATGTGCTCTGTCAGCAGAAGGTACCGGTGATACAGCAGGCGCGGCTCCAGCGACGGGTCGGGGATCCGCCCGCGAATCGAAGTGCCGTCGCTGCGCTCGGCCACGAAGGTCATGAGCGTGGTGGGGGCCGGCTCGGGAGCAAAGAAGTTGTATCCGTGATTGAGGTACAAAATCTGGAGATAAGGACGAAACAGACCCCAGGCCGCGAGCACGAGATCCGACGTCGGCCCCACCGATCCAGCGGCGGCGAGGATCGCGGAAAAGTGAAATACGATCCAGATATTGAGCGCCCACCGAACCAGCCTGCGCAGGGGGAGGCACAGCAGCGGAAACCGCCTCGGCTTGTCCTTTGCCGCGCTCCGCGAACTGTCATTTTGAGTGTCTCCAAAGCCGGAGCGTCCAGCAGGCACTCCCCCTCGAGAGCCATTCACATTAACCGCCCTAACCCCACGCAGCTAGACTCGAAACGGGGACGCAGCTAGTTGTCCTCGAAGGGCCGTCAGAGATCGAAAGGCAGCTCTTTTTCCTGCGAAGCTGACCTCAAACCCAGGACGGACCCCGATCCGATGACTGTACTTGTGCCCCCGCGACGGAGACGGAATCGAGGTGGGACGCAGCGCCACCGGCGCCAGCCGATTCGAGGGCCCATCCCTTCCGCGATCGGCTGCACGCACGCATGCGGAACAATCGCCGTTTTGCGGGAAAACGTGTCCGTTCCTGATAAGCAGGAGAGCGGCCGATCGATTTTCGCGCGCGGGGAAGCGCTGGTGCGGCTGCCGTCGATGCTGCTGCCTTGCGTGCCACGCGCCTTCCTATGTCGAACATTACGCAGGTTCGCAGCTCGCTGGACCATGTCTACACGCAATTGATCGAAGCGAATCGAGTTATCCCGTCTACACGGTGAACCGCCGGCACGACAATGGACGAAAAGCACAAACAACCCGGCTTCCTTGTCGCGCTCTTGGCGCTTTTGGGCCTGTTTTCACTTCCGCAGGTCGTCAAGCTTCAGGACGGTGGCGTGGAAGCGACCGCGCAAGAGCGGAGTGCCGAGGCGGGCGGGTCCGCGGCGGCCGAAACCGCGGGGGAAATCGACCGAGACCGCCAGGATTTGAAGCCGCTCCTGGATTACCTGCGAGCTCGCGAGAACACGGCAAGCGAACGACCGGATCTCAAGAGGTACCTGCGCGAAAAATTGGGCCAAACGCGGGTCGACTGCCTGGTCATCACGCTGCCGGACCCGGTTGAAAGCGTGGCCAGCGCTCGGTTCGATGAATACCTCGACGTGGTTCAGCGGGCTGTCGAGCTGCAAGGATACATCCTGGACCGGTCGCTATTGCCCTGGAAGCCGGCCGCTGGCCGCTCGGAACCACCACCCGATCGCACCACGACCGTACGGGCCTTTGGCCTCGAGCTTGGGATCAAGGTTTCCACGTCCACGCCGGTTCCGGAAGCGCATGCGCAGCCCGGGCTCATCGTCTTCAGACACGCCTTCCCAACGACTCGCGGAAAGAAACCGGATGAGCCCGCGATCCTGCTTGCCTTCCTGGTGCCGGAAAGCCCGATCGCCGGCATCAGGAAAAGCGTGCTCTCGCGCTGCCTCGACCTGGTGGATCGGTTTTTTCACGGCAAACTGACGCGCGATTCGCAAGGGGGGGACCGGCGGGTCATGCACCTGATCGCGCCTTGCTTCAGCGGGTCGCAGCGGTCGCTCGAGCTGGCGCTCGGGCAATGGGATCCAGAAAACACCGAACATAAATATCACTTTCGTGTGATCTCGAACAGCGCCGATCAGATCGACCAGGACCGGCTACAGAAGATCTTCCCGACGGAGGCGGATCGTCACCGACTCACATTTCACTCGATGGTCCATCGCATTCACACGGTCAAGGATGGTCTGCGCGACTATCTCACAGGCACGCTGGGCTACTCGCTCGCGGATGTGGCGATCCTGATCGAATCCAACACCGGTTTGATGCAGGCGATGGTTCAGCGTGAGCGCGGGACCGACAATTCGCCGGTGGAATTCATCTATCCGCTGCAGGTCGCGGAAGTGCAAAAGGTCTACGAAAAACGGGGCCTACTGCAGCGCGGCAAGCTGGACCAGGCGGGGGCCGCCGAGCGGCTCGTGATCCCGCCGGACGAGGCCGGCGCGCCGCGCGACCTTCCCAAGTCGTACACGCCGGCCACCTCGGCGGCCCTCGACGAGATTGCGCTCACCCAGGTTCTGACGACGATCGGCCACCGCCGTTATCGCGCCGTCGGGATCGTCGCGACCAACCCCTTCGACGTGGTGTTCCTGGCGCGGGAGGTCAGCCGGTTTTGCCCCAACGCGCGGCTATTCACGATTCACGCGGACCTGCTCGCTGCGAGGCCCGAAGCGGTCGCCGACCTGCGGGGGATGCTGGTCGCCTCGACGTATCCGCTGTACCCGGCCAACCAGTGGATCACCACGCCGTACCGCGACGGCCCGCGCGTCTTCTTCAGCAACCAGGGCGCCCAGGGCCTGTACAACGCGATTGTGGCGCACCTCTGGGAAATGCAAGCCGGCGACCCCAATCCCGAGCCCCGCAAACCGGCTCCCGGCCCGCAACTCCTCGAGTTTGGCGAGCCCTACGACGCCGAGCAGAGCACAACGCGGCGGCCCCCTGTCTGGATCAGCGCGGTCGGCCAGCGCGGGCTGTACCCGATTCATTATGTCGCGGCATCGCGGCAGGCGATCCCGTATCTCTACGATCCCAACACATCGGCCGAGGGACGCGTGGTCTCGCCGTGGCCTCCGACACCCGAGGACGAGGCCAAGACGCCGGAGGCCGAGCGTGCCAAGGTCACCAACGTGGGCGCGGCCGGATCGCCGGCCGCCTCGGGCCTGTCGGAACAAGAGGCAGCGAAGAAATCCATGAAGTCGAATCCGCACCCGCTGTTCTGGCTGCTCTGCCTGTTCCTGCTGTTCGCATGCTTCTGGGTCGCGGGGGTGACTCGCGTCTATGTGCGCTGGGCCACCGACCTCGAGAAAGTCGAGCTCGACACCAGGATTGCATACTTCCTCGGATTCGGTCACTGGCTCCGGTTTCTCAACTACGAAGTTGCCGGCCGGAAAGCCGATGGCCGCGGAGATGACCTCGAAGATGCCGATCAAAACGCGCCGGGCGACGACCCCGGTCTGCCGCCAGAGGTTCCCGCGGCCCCTGGCGCCTTTGGCGACCAGAAGGTGCAATCTGGCCGCCAGGACGAGACCCGTTGCCCCCCGGCGTTGGGCGCGGGCATCTACCTGCTGCTGATCAATCTCGTTGTGCTCGCGCTGGCGTATTACGTGTTCTCGCGACTCTTGGTGGCGATGATTCCACTGGCCACGGCGGATAGCGTCTGGCGATTCGCCGGCCTCTCGGTCGCCTTGGCGGCGGTGTCGGTCGTGACCGGTTCCACGATGCTGGCCCTGCTTGAGTACACTCACGTATCGAAATGTGAAGAAAGTAATACTCTGATTTTCTACGGCTTCACGTGCGCGGCCTTATGCTTCTGGCTTTCCTTTCTGATCGCGTTTGACGGCACGCCGCTCTGGCGTCTCGAATTCGATCGGGTGACGAACCTCGCCAGCGGTGTGTCGCCAGTGCTTCCCTTGATCTTCCTGGCCGCGGCGCTCGGGGCCTGGATCCACGCCGCGCTCGCGGGGCGCCGATTTTATCGTATGTCTTATCTGCCGTCGTCGCCCGAGGCCGAGAAGGCCGCCCACACTCACTTTGAGGAGATTCTGGTCGCGATGCGCAAGACGCGCTCGAAAGTCGACCGCTTGATCACCAGCCCTTACGCTGCCGTGACTGAGGCCAACTCGTTTCTGCTGGCCGCGCTATTCATCGTTTCGCTTCTGGCCGCCATCCGGATCTGCACGGGCGGACCGCCGCGCTCGCTGGAAGGTAGCTGGTTTGACACTCTATTCTGGCCGGTGTTCTTCGCGATCGCCTTGCTCATCATCGGTTTTACGCTGCAATTGCGCGTGCTGTGGCGAACGGTCGAGCGCATGCTGCATCTGGCGGTCGAGCTGCCACTGTCGGCGGCCTACGATCGCATCCCCACGCGATTCAAGGGATGGTTCCGCGGAGAGGAGGATTTCCGCGTGCGCAAGCAGCTCATCCTTCAGCAAAGCGCTGCCCTCAAGCGGCGCTCTACCGGCAAGCTGAAGGGCATTTTCGCCAAGCTGTTTCCCGAAATGAACGACTCTTCCGGCTGGGACCAGAGGTTTCGTGAGCTGCAAATTGCACTGGAAGGCCCGGAAGGCACGCTCGACTCGACCCGGAAGGTGTATCCGTTTCTGCGACTGATCTGGAGCGCGCTTCCCGTCGAGGACGCACCCGGAAAGTCAAACGTGGCGGCCGACAACAAAGGCCAAACGGCCGACTGGCTGGCTTCGTGGCCGCTCGTGCCAGAGGACCGCTCGAAAATCGAGGACCAGGAACTCGTGCTGGTGCGCGACTGGACGAGGATGGCCGAAGACCTGATCGCCCTGCAGATTGTGCGGCTGGTTTCGCCGGCGCTTTCTCAGTTCATTCCGATCATGCAGTTCCTGGTTTTCGGCGCCTGTCGCTGCTTCTGGTCGTGTCTTCCTATCCGTTTGATCATCAAGGCTTGTTGATGACGATGATGGTGAGTCTCATCGTTTTTGTGGCGGTGGTGATCGCCAGCGTCCTGGTTGCGGTCAACCGCGATGAGCTCATCAGTCGCGTCTCGGACACGACGCCCGGCAAGCTCAGCTTCGACAGCACGTTCGTCAGCTCGATCCTGACGATGATCGTGCCGCTTTTGGGAGCGCTCCTGGCGATCTCGTTCGACCTCTCGGACCTGCTCCATGCGTGGTTAGGACCGCTTTTCCAGTTGTTCTGAATCGCCGCTTGCGCCGGCAATCGCGCAGACGGCGAGCGGTCGGGTGCCGGGCCTCACGGATTGACGCCGTCGAATGGCGTCAAGACCGGCTGGACGAGACTGAAGTCATGGACGAGGAGACCCTTGTTCCCGACGAAAAAGTCGCGATTGAGGGCGACGTCGAGGTTATACACCGGCTGGGTGGCGCCGGGCTCGATTGCGCGGACGACGGCCGTGTCGCCGACGGCCCGGAGCCGGTCGCCGGCCTTGAGGTCGCGTGCCATCGTCCAGCCCTTGCCGGCCTTCCAGAAACGATGGATTCCGGTGGCTTCGACCACCTCGCCATCGATGTCGAGCCGGAGGGTCGCCGTGGGCTGGCTGCGGTGCACGCCCACGACCGATTCAAACGTGAGCCGGCCGGTGCTGGCATCCTGCGAAAGCACGCGGTCGCCGACGGCGATCGACTCGATCTTGCGCGGGCCCTCGGTGGTGGAAACCATGGTTCCGGCCCCGAAACAAGACGATGAGATATAGTCCAACGCGCTCACGAACTGCGTGAACGTCGGATTGGGCTGGGAGCGTGCTGCCTGAAACGCGTATCCGAGCTGATCGGTCCACCAGGCCTTCCACTGGTCGGGCTCGGCACCCAGGTCCTTGCCGGTGACGCGCTTCAAGACCGGGAGGAGACGATTGTTCTGCTGCTTGATCTGGTCGTTTGTGGATTCGATGGCGAGAACATCGCTGACGAGGCTCTGCGCCAGCGCCTGGTTTGCCTGGCCGATTTCACGGAGGCGGTCGGCAGTGGCTCGCTCGCGGGCGGAGCCGGCGGTGGCCTTGGCCCAATCGGCGAGATAGGTCGTCGCGTCGAAGCCGGCGAGCATCGTGCTCATGCCCGGATAGCCCGACACCATGAGGCCATCTTCCGGATGCTCGGGAACCGCGTTCCGGCCGCCGTGCGCGCCGCCCTCGGAACAAACGGGTCGGCGCTCACCATCGCCATCTGCGCCTGGCTCGCAAGCGCGAACTGGACCGACGGATCGAACAAGCGCGCGGGGAGCAACGACGGGCTGACGGACAGAGACTCATAAATGCGCTGAACGTTGAAGCGTTCCCCCTCGACGAACAGGACACCCGTCGACCCTGGTCCGCTGACCGGGATGACTTGATACTTGAAAGGCTTGCGGACGAGACCAACCATCTGGCCCACGAAATCGCGGGGATCGCGCCCTACGAGGGTCGCCGTTGCCTGCCCGCGCACGGCATCGGGAGGCGAGAAGAGTGCGAGCAACGCCAGCGAGCCGGAGGCGACCCGGCCGTCAATCTGCCCGAGCATCTGGACGGCATTGATCTGACGGCTCTCGCTGCCGCGGAGGAACACTGCCCAGATCATCGGGACCGCGCGCGGGTCGGTCACCGCCGCGAGCGCCTGCATGGCATCCGCGCGGCGAGCGGCGTCCTTGCCCTCGAGGTCGTCGCGCAACCGCTCGAGCCTGGATTTCCACTCCTTGTCGGCGCGCCTCTGGCGCTCGGCCTCGAGCTTTGCCGCCGCCACCACGTCGGGCTTGATCCACCGGCTGCCTTGCTTCTTGTAGCCCAGGCGCCGCCAGGCCGCCTCACGAGTCGGATCGAGCAAAAGAACGCCGTTGTAGTGAATCAGGGCCTGCGCCTTCAATCCTTTCTGCTGGCACCAGTCCGCGAGCCGGAGCTGGGCGTCGGGCTTGTTGGGAGCCTTGGCCCGCCGCGTGAGGTACTCGCGGATCAGCTCGCGATCGGCGGGATCGGCCTGGATTTCCTGGCCGACGTTCTCGGGCGTCCCCCATCTGTCTCGGTAGGCGACCAGACCCATGAGCCCGCGCGCAAGCGTGTTCGACGGATCGTACAGGACCGCCAGCGCCAGATGCTTCATCCGCTCGGCCGCGAATCCGTGTGTCTCGCACCACAGTGCGAGCCGAACATGGGCTTCGGCATCCCGGCCCGCCTTCTTCTTGGCGGACTCGTAGACCAAATGATCGGGCGCGGCGGCGACCGGAGATCCGCCCGCGCCACGCTCAGAACCGACCAGCGCACAGCACATCAGAATGGTGCAGAACATGGCCACGCCTCCCGATGATTGTGAGACCGAAGGTCGTGGCGGAATGCCCCGACCCAGAGTGGTGTCGAGCGGGCTCTCGCAGTTGTGATGGGCACGCATGTTACGCCACCGGCACCGGGTTTGCAACGAATAAGTTCGGAGCGTGGTAAATTCGGCTCATACACCCGCACAAACTCCTGCGGAACGGCGGCCCACGGCGCGCAGAATCGGCCTCGATCGCTTGGGAATCCGAGCTCGCGGCATGCAGGCCGGGGCGGGCTGGAGCTTGACGATCGTGATCACCGCGCGCCACGAGTTCGCGGATCCGGCGCACGGATCGAGAAAACCGGCCCGCTCTCCGAGATCCTTCGTTCTTTTCAGCGTGGGAGCGCGTATAATACACGGACCGTCAAATTGCACCGCCGGACTCTCGCGAGGAGCGGGCGACATGTCACTAGGGACCCAGACGCAGCCGTATGGCAAGCTGCTCGATTACGAGCAGTTCATCGACCATCAGCTCCAGCGAACGCGGCGGCGGATCAAGCTCACGGATATCGTCACCGCCGGCCTCACGCTCGTCGTGGCTTTTCTGGCGGTGCTGTTTCTGGAAGTGGTGCTCGACCATCTGGTGGGCCTGCCGCTCTTGTTTCGCCGCATTGTGCTGGCCGTCGGCCTGACGGGGGCCTCTGTCTTCACCGCCCTGCGCGTGGCGATGCCGCTCTTGCGGCGGATCAACAGCATTTATGCCGCCAAGACGATCGAAGACGCCGATCCGGGATTCAAGAACAGCCTGATCAACTATCTGGAGCTGAGACGTCATCGCGGCCAGCTCTCCAAGGTGGTGATGGCGACACTCGAAGCCCGCGCCGTCAGCGACCTCACCCAGGTCGAAATCGATACGGTGGTGAATCAACATCGGCTGATGAAAGCGGCCTACGCCCTCTCGGGCGTCATCGTGCTCTATTGCCTGTACGCGGCCTTTGCGCCCAAGAGCATCCTCGACTCGGCGCGGCGTGCGTTTCTCGCGGACCTCGTCCGCCCCACGAATACGCAGATTACCAACATCAAACCGGGAAATAACGCCGAGCTCGCGGAAGTCGTCGCCGGCACGCACGTCACGTTCTCAGCCGACGTGCAGGGTGTCCGGCCCCAGAAGGTCGTGCTCCACTACAGCGTGGATGACGGCAAATTCTTTGCGGCGAAAGAGCTGTCGATCGGGAACCACCGCTACGACCCCTGGCAACTGACGCTCACGAACGTTCAGCAAAGCATGGATTACTTCCTCACCGGCGGCGACGCCGAGTCGTTGCATTATTCCCTCAAGGTGCTGCCGGCGCCCACGCTGCTATCGATCACCCACGACCTCGATTTCCCGCCGTACACCCAGGTCCCGCCGCGAACCGGCGCGGAGGGTGGGTCGATCGAGGCGATCGAAGGGACCAAGGTCACAATCCACGCCAAGACCAGCATGCCGGCGCAGCGCGCGGCCCTCAACCTGGGCGAGCTGACCGCCGACATGGAAATCGACCCGAAGGATCCAACCGTTCTGACGGGCCGATTTATCGTGAACAAATCGGGCACGTATACCGTCAACTTCCGGACGACCGGCGGCCAGGTAAACCCGACGCCGGTCCTGTACGACATCTTTGCCATTCCCGACCGGCGCCCGACGGCGCGGTTCATTCAGCCCGAGCGGCCTGCCGTCACCGTCCCTGCCAACGTTTCCGTCGACCTGGTCATGACCGGCAACGACGATCACGGCATCAAGGACGCCACGCTGAAGGTCATGCTCGGGAACGAGCAGCTCCTCTCCAAGAACATGCTCGAAGCGCAAGCCGCCTCAGCCGGAATTCACGGCGGTCCAGACCCTTGACCTCGCCCAGCACGGACTGAAGGCCGGCGCGAAGGTGACTTACTGGCTCACGGTGCGCGACAACAAAGAGCCGTTCTCGAATCCGTATGAGACCGCGCGCCAGCTCATCGAGATCACCGACCCCGTGACTCCCGCGGAAAAGAAGAAGATTGAAGACGTTCAGAAGCAACGGGAGCAATCGGCTCCGCCGCCGGGCGATGACGCGCCGCCGCCGGATCAGTTGCCGCCGTCGGATCCCGGCAAAACCGACGACCAGAATCAGGGCCCCGGCGCCTCGGGCCTGCAAAAGGAATCCGGCCAGAAAGCCGCGAAAGAGGTGGGGCGGTCAGGAGGCGCCGATGGCGGTTCCGCGGACGACTCTACCCGCGATCCGCAGGCCGGCGGCAGCAAGCAAGGTGCATCACCCGTGGCGCCCGACCTGACGCAGACCGAGAAGAAGGTGCGGGACTTCCTGAAAAACAAGGCCCAGCAGAATCCGCCCGGAACCCCGGGCAAGCCGTCCGATCCCCAGGCAAACGGAAGTCCGCCGCCGCAAGGCAACCCGTCAGCGACGAACCCACCACAGCCCGGCAACAATACCAATCGGCCAAACGACCGATCGAACGACCCGTCCAGGACCCCGCAGAATCGACCGGCGATGGAGAACCCGGGGCAGCCGAACACGGGCGCGAGCAACCCGCCTCCGCCGGGAAACAGCGGCGGCGGCGACGCGTCCAATCAGGTGCAGGCGCCAGCCGCGACGGCGCGCAGCCGCCCTCCGCGCCCGGCGAGCGGGGAAAGGACGACTCCAGCCGCGCTCCCAAGCAGCCCGACGGCAGCGATCAGGTCGCAAGCGGACAGCGCGATCGGAATCCTCCGCCCAAGAACGGAAGCCGACCCGGCGAGTCCTCGCCGTCGGATCGCCCGGATAACGCAAATGCCGCGGGGAAGTCCCAGACCAAGGCCGCGCCATCGCGCCCGCAAAGCGACCCGCCCAACCCCTCGGCGACCTCGCCGGGAGAAGAGGCGGGCACCGAGAAGGATGCCGGGGCCTCGTCCGGCTCGCAACGGAAGCCGAACACGGGAAGCCCGAAGGACCGCGCCGGCTCCCCTCCGCCAACCAACGAGGAACAGGCGGCCAACAAGCAAGCCGGCGACGCCACAGCCAAGGGCAATTCGGGCGCACCGGGCTCGAACGATCAGAACAAGGCGAAAGCGGGCGAGAATCAACCGGCCGGGGACCCGGGCGCAGCGAAATCGGGCGGAAGCGGCGGTCGTAACGGCGAGCGTGGCGGCGACAACGGATCGGCGAAGGATCGCTCGCGAGGAGCAGGAAACGACCAGACCAAGGCGGCACCCCGTGATTCCGGCTCCAAGGACACGCCGCAAGGCAAGTCCGGCGACAAGATGATTGCGCGACCGAACGACGCAAAGCCGAAAGAGGGCTCCAATCGCGAGGGAAGCCAGGATTCCGCCCGCGAGCAGCCCGCGGAGTCCCAGGGGACCAAGTCGCCCGCAGAAAACGCCCGCAAGGAGGGCGACTCCTCCGGGGAGACGAAGTCGGCCGCTGACCAGAAGCCGGCCGGCGACGAGCGATCGACCCGACCGTCGGCGGACCCGCAATCGAAGAAGAACTCCGCCGGCAAATCGGCCCGCCAAAACGACACACCGTCCGATCCGTCGAGACCGGAATCAAGGGCCGGCAGCGACGCGGCGACGGAGACCCCATCCGACCCGCGCACAGCGGAAGCGAAATCGAAGGAGTCGGACCAGACCGAAACGCCCGGCGGTGAGAAGCAGTCCCAGGCCGGTAAGAACGGGGCCACTCCCGGGGACAAGCCGAAAGGCAAGCAATCGGATCGGTCCAGCTCTGGAAACAAGTCGACGTCGGGCTCGGACTCCGCGTCCGATGGGAATCCATCGCAACAATCAGGCGCTCGCCCGCAGCCCGGCAACCCGAGCGGGGGCAACGGGTCGCAGCCGTCGGGCTCGGATGCCTCCAAGGCTGCCCCCGGCCGGCCGAAAACCGGCGCGGGGAATGCTCGCGAAAACGGCGAAGCCGGCGAACCTCGCGAAAAGCGAGAAGCGGGTGATGGCGGCGAAACCGGCACACCTCGCGAAAAGCGAGAAGCGCGTGACGGGGGCGAACCCGCCGAAAAGCCCGGCGACGAGAAGACCGAGCGGGACCGGCAATTCGGCAAGGGCGGCGATCCGAAGGGCAAGAAGGGAACGCCCACGAAAGATCAGCCTTCGCGAACAGACGGCGCCGGCGGCGAAGACGAAGCGGGAAGCCCCGATCAGGCCAAGGATGGTCCGGCCGGCGCGCAAAACCGGAAAGGCGCGGGCGAGAACGCCAAGGATGACGGCGCAGAGCGGCCCGGACGTGAAGCCAGCAAAGACGCATCCGCCAAGGACAAAGCCGCCCGCAAGAGCGCTCGCGGCGACGGCAAGCCGAAGAAAGAAGGCCAACCCGACGGAGCCGATCCCGACAAGAACGAAAACAAGGACGGAGCCGCCGCGCCGCCCCGAGATCCGCGCAATGAGCTGCCGCCAGACCCACGTCTCAAGGAAAGCTTCGATCCCCGGGCGCCGCACACGTCGCAACCGCCATCGGCGGGCTCGAATTCGCAAGCGAACAACCAGGATCAGGCCGCCGGCAATCAGGGCGCACGCGAGACGCCCGACGACCAATCCGCGCAGAATCAGCCGGGACGCGAAGCTCCGGGCGCCCAGCCCGCCGCGAAACAGGCCGCCGCGAAGCAGCCCGCCCGCAAGACGCCGGACGACAAGCGCAAGGAGGACGGGCGCCACGGCGAGGAACCAACCGCCGGCGACGACGGGAAGCAGAAGCCGCCCGCCCGAGAAGAGGAGCGTCCGGCCCCGACTCCAAGCGACCCGCGCAACGAGCTGCCGCCAGACCCGCGATTCCGCGACAGCCAGGATCCGAGGGCGCCGCAAACGAGCCAGCCTCAAGCACGGCAAAGCCAGAATAATCCCATTCAGCCGAACCGCGACCAGGGGAGCCAGCCCGACCCGGCCAACGCGGCCCAGACTCCCGAGCGCATGACCCGGCAGCAGCAGGATCAGACCGACCAGCCGAAGGACCAGCCGCAACCGAAGAATCGTCCGCCTCAGACCGATCGCGGCAAGCAAGATCAACCGCGGCCGAATACGCCGCAGGAGAAGCAGGACAAGCCCCCCTCCGAGACGCCGAGCTCGTCGCAGGCGCAAGCCAAGCAGTCGCCCCAGACGGGTGAGCAGCCCCCGGACAACCAGCAGGAGCAATCCCAGGCGCAGGATCAGAGCCGGAGCAACACGCCGCACGAGAAATCCTCGAACCCGGGTAACATGGCCAAGAGTGCTTCGCAGAAGCCGTCGGAAACCGAGAAGTCGTCGTCGCCGTCGCAATCCAATCAGGCGCACGGCCCGGGGCAAAGCAAAACGCAGAAAGCAGACGAAGAGGAAGAGCCGAAAGAAAGCGATCCCGGTCGCCAGCAAAGCGCAGGATCGGGAAGTCAGAAGGGGGGCGGCGGCTCAAAGAATTCCGGCAGCGACGGGCCACAGTCGCCGCAGGGAGGAGCCGGCGGCGAGAGCGGATCGCAGGCCAGCCGTTCGTCATCCTCGGGCGGCCAGAAGTCCAATTCGGGGTCGGATTCCGCGGCGAGTGGAGAATCGGGCGGCGCCGCCACCAAGCCCCCGACCGGCGCTGCGACCGGCGAGCAAAAAGGGGGCTCTCCCACCGAAGGCGACAACGCTTCGCAACCCCCGGGCGGGTCTGAGTCGGGCGGCCAGTCCGGGTCGTCCGGCGGCGGCTCTCCAGGTCAGGGTAGCGCAGGCGGGCAGAATTCGGGCCCGCCGTCCGGCGGCGGACCGCCCGGACGGGGCGGCGATCAGAGCAGCGGCGGCTCCTCGGCCGGCCGCCAGTCCGGAGGAGGCCAGAGCAATATCGGCGGCGGCGGCGACTGGGCCCGCTTCGGCGAGATCCGAGCCGCCCAAGGATGAAACAACCCCGTCGCCGCGAGCCCAGGAGCCGGAAAACCAGGGTGGTGAAACGGTCGCGCCCGGGAATCAGCCCCAGAGCGACCTGTTCCTGCGGCAGCTCCACGACGTCATGAACGACCCTTCAAAGGCCAAGGAGCTGGAAGACGCCACGGGGGTCACGCGCGAGCAGGTCGAGCAGTTCGCCAAGAAGTACGAGAAAGTGGCCTCCGCGCCCGCCGGCCCCGGCCGTGATATCAACGTGAAGCCCGGCGAACAGACCCCGGCCCAGCCGTCAGCCGACCTGCCCGGGCTCAAGCCCTCGACGCGGTTCAACAGCAAGAACATTCGCAATCGAGGGACCCAGCCTCAAGACGAGATCCACGACCACGCGGAAGGCATCCGGTTCGAACCACCTCCCGAATGGCGTGCGAAGTACGAAGGATTCCGGAACCGGCTGGCGAAGATCGTCGTGACCAAGGGCACACCGAGTGCGACCCCCAAGGCCGACAAGTAACGGGCCCGCGTACGAGCACCAGCTTCTGGCTCACGGCGCGGCCCCGCGCTGCGAGCCCGGCCGGAATTCACAAACCAAACCGAATCGCGAACATGGCCATCGCGTCTCCCTTACCGCGCCGGTATCTCGTCGGTTTCGACCCCAAGGAGCTGCCACACCACTTCACCGACGTGTTGATCGTCGGAGGCGGGATCGCGGGATTTCGCTGCGCCCTGGGCATACCGGAGCCACTTCGCGTGCTGATCGTGACCAAGGACGAGGTGCGCGAGAGTAACAGCCAGTACGCCCAGGGGGGAATCGCGAGCGTCCTCGACCCGGAAGACCGATTTGACAACCACATTGCAGACACGCTGGCGGCCGGGAAGGGGTTGTGCGACCCCGCCGTCGTGGAGATGGTGGTGCGCGAGGCACCCCGGCGGATCGCAGAGCTGATCGACTGGGGCACCCATTTTGACGAGGTCGACGGGCAGGTGGCCCTCGGCCGCGAAGGGGGCCACTCGCACGCGCGAATCGTCCACGCCCTGGGAGACGAGACGGGCGCGAGATGATGCGGGCCATCATCTTGAAGGCCCGGCAGCACCGCAACATCCGGATCTGGCAGAACAGCGTCACCATCGACTTGCTCACGCACGAGGGAGAATGCCGCGGCGTGCTGGTCTGGGACCGGCGACGTGGATTTTCCCTGGTCTGGGCCAGGTCGGTGGTGCTGGCCACCGGCGGAGCCGGCCAGCTCTATCGGGAAACCACCAACCCCCCGATCGCCACCGGCGACGGGCACGCGATGGCTTTCCGCGCCGGCGCAGTCCTTCGCGATATGGAATTCATGCAGTTCCACCCGACCGTGCTGTACATGGCCGGCTCGACCCGCCACCTTCTCACCGAGGCACTGCGCGGCGAAGGGGCCTATCTGCGCGACCGGTTCGGCGAGCGATTCATGCCCGCCGTTCACCCGCTCGGGGAGCTCGCGCCCCGAGACGTCGTGTCACTCGCCATCGCCGCTCAGATGGCCAAGACCCAGCACCCGAACGTTTACCTCGACCTCTCGCACCTCGATCCCGATCACATCCGCAGACGGTTTCCGGGCATCGACCGGCTGTGCAGAAACTTCGACCTCGACATCACCCGCGACCCGATCCCGGCCTGTCCCGGCGCGCACTACATGATCGGAGGGGTGACCGTCGACATGCAGGGCGCACGACCGTGCCCGGACTGTGGGCCGCCGGCGAGGTGACGAGCTCCGGCCTCCACGGCGCCAATCGGCTCGCGTCCAACAGCCTGCTCGAGGGCCTCGTCTACGGCTCGCGCGTGGCCGAAGACATCGTCGCCAAGCTCGACGCCCTGGGACCGCGGCCGCTGGAAGTGCCGCCCATCAGCGGACCGCCCGTCACCGACGGCCACGCCCGGATCGACGTCGCCGACGTGAGGGAGTCGCTCCGTGCGCTGTTCTGGCGGCGGGTGGGGATCACACGCGACGAAGCCGGGCTCAATGAGGCCGCCGAGCGCGTCGAACAGTGGGGGCGCTACATCCTCCCCCTGGAATTCGATGACACGCCGGGCTGGTCGATGCAGAACATGCTGATCGTCGCCCGGCTGATGATCGCAGCCGCAGTCGAGCGAAAAGAGTCGCGCGGCGTGCATTACCGCCGCGATTACCCCGACGCCGACCCCGCGATGAACCATCACGTTCTCGCGCTGCGCAGGCCAGCGGTCAGCCTGCGCTCGTGGGCGGACCGTGAAATCGACGCGAACGGCCTCCCCGCCGTTGACGGCATCATCGGTCATCAGGTCGTCGAGCTGCAAGACGCCGATTCGCGTGCCTTCTCGCAGCGCGCCGGCAAACTCGTTTTCCCGAAAAGTTAGATTGGCCGGCCGCCCCGGCGCCACTACTCGTAGAAATGGCGGCCGGAATTGGGAGCGACAAGCCTTGGCAAGCGGGACCAAAGGATCGGTGGGGCCAGAGCTTCGGACGCTGTTCGAGTCGGGGACCGTCGTCGGGCGATCGGATGTCGAGCTACTCGATCGCTTCCTCGCGGCGGGCGGGCCGGCCGCCGAGCTGGCCTTCGCGGCGCTGGTCGAGAGGCACGGGCCGATGGTCTGGCGCGTCTGCCGCGACATGCTCCGCGAGTCGAACGACGCCGACGACGCGTTCCAGGCGACGTTCCTCGTCCTCGCCCGTCGCGCGGGGCGATCCGCAAGCGATCGTCGCTCGGGCCCTGGCTCTACGGCGTCGCGCTGCGGGTCGCCCGCTCCGCCCGGAGTCGCGCGGCTCGGCGGAGGAATCGGGAACGGGCTGCGGCCGAGCCGGAGCGGGAGGAATCCATGGCGGACGTCGATCGCCTCGACGCGGCGCCGATCCTCCATGAGGAGGTCGGCCGGCTGCCGGAGAAGTACCGCGCGCCGCTGGTGCTCTGCTACTTCGAGGGACTGACGCACGACCAGGCCGCGAGCCAGCTCGGCTGGCCGGTCGGTACCGTGCGGAGCCGTCTGGCCGAGGCCCGAGACCGGCTCCGGCCGCGGCTCCTGCGGAGGGGCGTGGCCCCGTCGGTCGCGATCCTGGCGGCCACGGGCCGCGCGGAGGCCGCGGCGACGGTGCCAGCGGCCCTGGTCTCGGCGACGGTTGGAATGGCGGTCAGGGCGGGCGCAGCCGGGACGGTCCCGGCCGCCGTCGCCGCCTTGGTTGGGACGGCGCTCAGGGAGATGACCATCATGAAACTCTCGATGATCGCGACCGGTCTGGTCGCCGCGGCGCTCGCCGGCACGGCCAGCGTGCTGTTCGTCACCGCGCGGCCACAGAACGCGGGGAAGGCTGTCACGCCGACGCAGAATGGCCCCGCCGCAAAGGCCGATTTGGGGAAGGCCGTCGTGCCGACGCAGAACGACCCGGCCGCCAAGGCCAACGCGGAGGGCTCCAACCCAACCGCCATCGAGCTGGGCCGCGATCGGCGCATCGAATCGGGGTCGAATATCCGACCGGCCACGAATTCCGCGCGCGTCCTCTGGGCCAAGCTGAACTCCGCGGACTTGAACTTCCAGATCCTCACGAAGCAGCAGGACGATGGGCCGCGTTGATGTTCGACCAGGTGGTCGCGGCCCGCGGCGAGGTCGAGGCCCTCATGGCCGAGCTGAACACCTGCGCCGACGACCTCCGCGATGAGGTCGACCTGCTCGCAGATCCAGCGCGAGATCAGGAACGCCGACGTCCAGGCGGCGGAAGCCCAACTGGCCAAGGCCATCGAGAGTCACAAGAGCACTGAGAATCTGGCCAACAATAAAGGAGTTGTCAGCCAGGCCGAGCTTCGCATCTCCCAGAAGGATGTCGACATCCGTTCGGCCGAATTGGCCAAGCGGCAGGCCGAGCTGAACGAGGTCGTGCTTCGAATCAAGCAGGCGACACACCGCCGCGACGAGGCGATCGCGCTTGCCGAGCGGGCCAAGGGGCTCGTTCCCAAGCAAGAGGGGCCCCAGCCGCCGGCGGATCCCGCGGCGAAACGGTGATCTCACGGCGACCTCGGTCGATGCTTCTGACCCACCGGTTATCATCGCGGCCAGACGCGAGCAAGCGAAAAAAAAGCCGACCTTACGCGCGGCTCCCGCGAGCAGCGTAACCTGCTTGACGGCGTTGCCCCTCACCCCGGCCCTCGCCAACATAGGACCAGCCCTGCTTGCTCACGCAGTCATCTGCTACGATCGATTTCCCGGCCTCATTGAACAAAAGCACCCGTCAATCGCAGATTGACGGATCACTAGTGTCCTGAGTCAGAAGTTCGTTCACAAATTGCCTTAACCCGGCCCAGAATCAGGTCGGCGTCCGCTGTCCAAACGAAAGGCCGAGGTTTGCGGTTATGGTCTTCCAAGTACTCTTTGATCGCTTGCTCCAGCGCCGCGACACTCCGAAAAGCCCCTCGGCGGATTCGCTTCTCGGTGATCTCCGCGAAGAACCGCTCGACCTGGTTCAGCCAGGAACCGCTCGTCGGAGTGAAGTGGAGATGATACTCAGGGTGCCGCAGGAACCATCGCTTCACAGCGGGCGCTTTGTGTGTGCCGTAGTTGTCCATCACTAAGTGGATCTCAACGCCCGGTTCCTTGGACACACTTGCGTCGATCTCGTTCAGGAACTTGAGCAACTCTTGATGTCGGTGCCGGCGAAGGCAGCGACCGATCACTTCACCGGTCGCCACATTCAGGGCCGCGAACAGCGAGGTCGTGCCGTGCCGAGCGTAGTCATGCGTTCGACGTTCGGTCTGTCCGGGCTGCATGGGCAACAGGGGTTGCGTACGGTCCAAGGCTTGGATCTGGCTCTTCTCGTCGATGCAGAGCACGATCGCTCGGTCCGGCGGGTTCATGTACAGGCCGACAACATCGCGAACCTTCTCGATGAAGAACGGGTCGTTGGAGAGCTTGAACGTCTCGGTACGGTGGGGCTTCAATCCAAACGCGCCGCCAGATCCGACTGATGCTGGACTGGGACATGCCGGTGGCTTCGGCCATTCCCCGGGTGCTCCAGTGGGTGGCGCTTTTGGGCTTGGTCTCGAGCGTCTTGGAGATGACCTCCTCGACGTCCTTGTCGGTGATCTTGCGCGGAGCCCCGGGCCGCTCCTGATCTGTCAGCCCATCGACACGTCGCTCAAGGAATCGTCTGCGCCATTTGCCGACGGTCTGGACCGTGACACTGAGTTTGGCTGCGACCTGCTTGTTATCCATGCCGTCGGCGCAGGCCAGGACGATCCTAGCGCGCTGGGCCAATTGTTGCGTACTCTTGGGTCGGGAAGCCCAGGTCTTCAAGGTCTGCCTCTCGTCGTCGGTCAGGATTAATTCGGCTTTGCGTCGGCCTTTGGACATCGGTGGTCTCCTTTGGAGGAGACTGTACCGTCCCGAGACCCAGGGCGCAATACTTGTTTAACGTATTTCTGACTCAGCACACTAGTGCCGGCTGGACGCTTCGGTGAGCGACGAGAGCGGGTGGACGCTGCCGTTGGTCTGTACCGACGGGTCGAGCCAGCGCTCCTTCGGGAAGATCCGCGGCAAGTAGCCGTTTGTGCCCCCGGGACGAAGCTGGCGGATCTTTTTGAGCTTGTCGGCGATCAGCGGGCTTTGCGATCCCTCGAGCTTGGCCAGGACAACGGCATCATCGGTCATCAGGTCGTCGAGCTTCAAGACTCCGATTCGCATGCCTTCCCGCAGCGCGTCGGCAAACTCGTTGTAGATGAATGCCTCGACGGGACCGGCCCACCAGTCGTGGTTCATTGCCTCGAACAAGACCACCGCCTCACGCGCGATCTCGACCTGCGGTGAGCGCGATCGGGAATCGACGACCGTGACATGACTCAAGATCCGTTGCACGAAGCTCCGCGGCACCACGCCGCAGGTCAGGCCATCCCGCAGGAAATAGTCCAGGCGGTCGGCGCAGAGCCAGGGTATCGGCTGCTCGAGCAGCGGATAGATCGAATCGTCGTAAAACTCGCAGGGAGAGTGGCCGAATCGTGCCAGCGCGGAAGCGACGTCCGGCCGATCCAGCATCAAGGGCTTCAACTGCTCGTGATAATCCTGCTCCTGCGAGGTGAAGACGAAGTCGACGGCATGCGAGAACGCCGTGTGCGAAATGTCATGCAGCATCCCCGCAAGCTGCTCGCGGCGTGCGCCCCCAGCCTTTCGAGCAACAGGAAGACCCCGACGCTGTGCTCGAACCGCGTCACGTCCTTGAACGGAAACCGCAGCGCCGATGGGCCGGCCTGGCGGATTCCCTTCAGCCGCTGAAATGTTGCACATCCGATCAAATCGAGGATCGCAGGATCCTCGATCGACACGTCTCCGTAGACACGATCCTGCCACTGCATCGAGGCGTAACTCCTCACCGATCAAACCAGCCTCGCTCTGCGAGGCTCAGGGGAAGAACCTCTGCCCGCTCGTGCGACAGATCGATAGGAACCGGAAAATGCTCGCTCCCCTTTTCTCGTCGTCTCCCCCCAACGGAATGGTTAAGAGACTCTGCGGGAATTTCAAGGGCTATGGGAACGATCAAGCCGTTTCTCCTGATATCACTATCGGTTATGATAACGGTCTGTCGATAGCAACCGCGTAAAACCAGAGGGGAGAACCACCCGTGACCGCGATCCGTTCCGGCCGACGCAACTCAGGCCTGTTGTGCCTGCTGATCGTTGCCTCGATCGGTTGTGGCGACAGCACTTCGGATGCCGTTTCGGGTGCCGCTTCACCAGTTTCCGGCACCGCCGGGGCGTCCGCCCAAGGCAGGGGGCCCCGGTTGATGATCGTTACAAACGGCAATTCCGACTGGTGGTCGGCCGTGGAAAAGGGAATGAACGACGCCGCAAAAGAAGTTTGGGGCCCAGGTGGAGATGCGCCGAAATACCGGTGCCGAGCCCGCCGGACAGATCCGCCTCCTCGAGGACGTCCTGAGCCTGCCGGACGTTCAAGGCGTGGCGGTCTCGGTCCTCGAAGCCGATTCGCCGGGAATCGCGGATAAAATGCGGGACCTTCAGAAGGCGGGCAAGATTGTGATCGCGATCGACTCGGATGGCCAGAAGGACGCGCGGCGGGCGTACATCGGCACCTTCAACACGAAGGCCGGCGAGGTCGCCGGCAAGGCCGCGAGGATGTTGCGACCGCAAGGAGGCAGAACGGTCGGTTTTTGTCGGAACAGCGTCGGCCGCCAATGCCCGGGAACGCCGCGACGGCTTCTTCGTGGGGGCCGGCCCGGAGTTTCAGAAAGACAAGGGCGAGGTCTTCGAGGACGGAACGGAGCCGAGCCGGGCCCAGGGAAATATCCAGACAGCGATCAGCAAGTATCCCGATGTCGGCGTGTTCCTGGGTCTCTGGTCCTACAACGCTCATTTCATCGCTGAAGAGGTTGCCAAGTTCCCCGAGCTGCGGAAACGAAAGCCACGGTCGTCACCTTCGACCTCGATGAGCTTGCCGTTGACGACCTGGCCAAGGGTGCGATCGACGTGACCGTTTGTCAGAATCCGTACCAGATGGGTTACCTCGGCGTGCGGCTCTTGAAAGCGTACGTCGAGAAAGACCAGAAGACGATCGACGAGATGCTCCCCGGCGGCACCGACACGATCGACACCGGCGTGCGCGTGATCGTCCCGGCGAAGGATTCTCCCGTGAAGGGAGAAGACGTGATCGATATCAACGAGATGAAGAGCTGGCTATCGAGCAAAGGGCTAAAATCGTCATGACGGGCCCGGCGACGGTGGTCGGCACCCGAGTGCGAAACCCCGGCGAGAGAGTGCCCATCGATCGAACATCGCATCAGGCCGGTTCTCGTGCTCTCCGGCCAGACCGTGAGAGAGCCTCGGCGCACGCTCCGAGCCCGACCCCCGCGACATAGCACGCCAAGTCACTCCACAGAAAGCCAAATCCGAGCACGAGACCACCAAGCGTGGTTTCGCGGACGGCATTGATCCACGGGGCCTGGTAAAGCTGGCTGAATTCCACCGCAACCGACAAGGCCAGGGCCAGCACGGCGATGGTTGCAGTTGATGCTCGCCGCAGCACGAGTCCAAAGCCAAGGAACTCCGCGAGTGCCCAGAGTGTGTCACCGGCATACGCGGCGATGAAACCCGGCAGGACCCGGCCATAACGGCGGGAGCCGATCCCTACGGCGCAAACCAAGGCAATGAGGCCGATCTGCACCAGCGGATTTCGCTCTGGTGACTTCACGGTAAAGCCCCTCTTGGCCCAGGTGCGTGCCCTCGCGCTCGAGGAGCCGGCTGTACGAGTGCCGATTATCCTTTGATCACGCCGACGGGACGAAGCCGTGCGACCTTCCTGGAAATCCCGACCTTGTCGACGACATCGACAACGTGATCGACGTCCTTGTACGCGGCCGGCTGTTCCTCGGCGAGGCCCTTGTGGCCGCGGGCCCGGGCGATGATGCCGATGCGCATCGAGCTCCTGGTCGATCCGGCGGCCGCGCGGCGAGCTTGACCGCGGCGGTGCGGCTCATCAGCCGGCCTGCGCCGTGGCAGGTGGTGCCGAACGAGTGCGTCCATGCTGCCCGGCTGGCCGGCCAGGACCCAGCTCGCCGTCCCCATGCTCCCGGGGATGATCACCGGCTGCCCGATCGCGGCGTACACCGCCGGGATGTCGGGATGACCCGGCGGGAAGGCGCGCGTCGCCCCCTTGCGGTGGACGCAGACCTGCTTCGACCGGCCATCGTCCATGACATGTGCTCCTCGAACTTCGCGATGTTGTGCGCGACGTCGTAGACCAGCTCCATGCCGAGCTGCTCCCACGGCTTGCCGAAGAACCGCGCGAAGACCTCGCGCGCCTGGTGCGTCAGGAGCTGCCGGTTGCACCAGGCGTAGTTGGCCGCCGCGCGCATCGCGCCAGGTACGACTGACCCTCCGGGCTGCGCACCGGGGCGCAGGCGAGCTGCCAGTCCGGCAGCTCGAACCCGTACCGTTTCGGCGCGTTCTTGAACGTCGCGAGGAAATCGTCGCAGACCTGGTAGCCCAGCCCGCGCGAGCCTGAGTGGATCAAGACGGTGATCTGGCCTTCGTGAAGACCCATGACCTCGGCCGAGGCCGGGTCGAGGACACGATCGACGACCTGGACCTCGAGGAAGTGGTTGCCCGACCCGAGCGTGCCGCACTGGTCCATAACCGCGCGATGATCGCCCGATCGCTGACCCGCCCCGGGTCGGCGCCTTCCAGGCAGCCGCCGGCTTCCGTGACGAGCAGGTCTCGCTCCGATCCATACCCCAAGCCCACGACGTACGACGCCCCTTCCGCCATCAGCCGCATGAGCTTCGGCTTGTCGAACGGATAGTGCCCGCTCTGGCCGACGCCGGTCGGGATCTCGCGAAAGAGTTGATCCACCAGCGGCCTGATCCGGTCCTTCACGTCGCTCCAGGCTCAGATTGGTGCGCAAGCAGCCGAACGCCGCAGTTGATGTCGTAGCCGACACCGCCGGGCGAGATCACGCCCCCTTCCTCCGGGTCGGTCGCGGCGACTCCGCCGATGCAGAAGCCGTAGCCCCAGTGGATGTCGGGCATGGCCAGGCTCGCCATCTGGATGCCGGGCAGCGTCGCCACGTTGGCAACCTGCTCCGGACCCTGGTCTTGCCTGATCTGCTCGATCAGGGCGTCGTCGGCGAAGATGATGCCGTCGACCCGCATGTCGGCGCGGTAGCTCTTGGGGATCCGCCACTGGCACGGCCCGGCCGGCTCGAGCGGCCCGCGATATCCTCCCGTCTGGCTCATCTCGTGCTCCCCGTACAAAGCCGACCGATGCCCTGTATTGTCGCACCGGTTCCATCATCCGACACGCGAGCACGGCACGGGATCGCTCGCGTCGTGAGATCGAGACGCGGCAGAGCCACGGCTCGGAAGCCGTCGGCCTTGATCCGCGGTCCAGGTGCAATGCTTGGCGAGGACCTGGCCGGTCGGCGACTGCGGATTTCGCCACGTCTTCGGGCGTTCCCTGCGCCACGACGCCGGCCTCCTTCGTCGCCGGCGCCGGGGCCGAGGTCGATGATCCAGTCGGCGCGAGACCATCAGCTCCGGGCTGTGCTCGATCACGATCAGCGAATGGCCGCGATCGACCAGGGCGTTCAGAGCCTCGAGCAGCTTGACGACGTCGACGGGATGGAGGCCCGGCGGTCGGCTCGTCGAGCAGGAAGACGGTGTGCGGGCATGCGGCCGGCGCGATAGAGCGCCGCCATGCGACCGGCCGAGGAAGCCCGCCAGCTTCAGCCGCTGCGCCTCGCCTCCGGAAAGTGTCGAGACGGGCTGGCCGAGCCTCAGGTAGTCCAGTCCGATGTCGAGCATCGGCCGGAGCCGCGACTGGACCTTGGGGCGGTGGCGGAAGAAGACGAACGCTTCCCGCGCCGTCAGGTCGAGCACCTCGGCGATGTTCCGGCCGCGGTAGGTGATCTCGAGGATTTCCGGCCGATAGCGGGTGCCACGACATTCCGGGCAGCGGATCATCACGTCGGGCAGGAACTGCATGTCGATCGTGAGGAAGCCGTCCCCCTGGCAGGCGTTGCAGCGCCCCCCCTCGACGTTGAAGCTGAACTTGCCGGCGTCGTAGTTCCGCAGCTTGGCCTCGTGGGTGGCGGCGAACGTCTTGCGGATCTCGTCGAAGCCTTGAGATAGCGTCGACCGGGTTCGACCGGGCCGACCGCGCCAGGGGAGACTGATCCAGGAACACAACATCCGCGACGTCGCCGGTCACGGTCAGTTCGTCGTAGGGCGGCGGCGATCGCGGGCTCGCCGGCGATTCGATGCCGCAAGGCGGGATAAAGCGTTTCCTCGACCAGCGTGCTCTTGCCCGCGCCGCTGACGCCGGTCACCACGCAGAGGACACCCGAGCGGGAACGAGACGTCGATCGATTTCAGGTTGTTTCCGCGGGCCCCGGTCAACCGGAGCGGCCGCCGGTCACCGGCGCGGCGCGTCGCGGGATCGGGCAGCCGCTTCCGCCCGCTCAGGTAGTCGCTGGTCGCCGAGCCCTCGGCCTCCGAGAAACCGGCGAGCGGACCGCTGATAGAGGACCTGGCCGCCGGCCGCGCCCGCCCCGGGGCCGAGGTCGACGACGTGATCCGAGCGCCCGGATCAGCGTCGTGGTCGTGCTCGACGACGACGAGCGTATTCCCCTGGTCGCGAAGCCGGTGCAGGACGGCGATCAGCCGGCCGACCTCGCTGAGGATGAAGACCGACCGTGGGCTCGTCGAGCACGTAGAGCGTGTTGACCAGGCCCGAGCCGAGGGTCTTGGTCAGGGTGACCCGCTGGAGCTCGCCGGCCGAGAGGCTCCGCGCGAGCGCGGTCGAGGGTCAGGTAATCCAGCCCGATCTCGCCCAGGTAGCCGAGGCGGCTTTCGACCTGCGCGAGGATTCGCGGCCGCGGCCGGCTGGTCGGCGCAGGGCATCCGAGAGTCCGACGAAGGAACGCGGGCGTCGCGGATGGTCATCGCCGAGAGACGCGGCGATGTCGCGAGCCCTCGATCTTGACGGCCAGCGCCTCGGGCCGCAGCCGGGCGCCGTGGCACGCCGGGCAGGTCTGGATACTGACGCCAGCGGCTGAGGAAGACGCCGGATGTGCGAGCTTGGTATGACCTGACGCTCCAGCCGCTCGGAAGAAGCCCTTGAGTCCCGTGAACCCAGTTCCCGGCACGCCGTCACGAGCCGCTCGACCTGCGCGGCGGTCAAGCGTTCGAACGGGACGTCGACCGGGATATCCAGCGGTCGGCGAGCAACGGCGAGCAGCTCCTCGAGGAAGCCTGCCGATATGCGGGCGTCGCCACGGCGCGACGCGCACCGCTGCGGATCGTCTTCGAGGGGTCCGGGACGATCCGGCCCAGGTCGAGCTCCGATCGTCCGCCCGAGACCCTCGCAGACCGGGCAGGCCCCGAGGGGGCTGTTGTAGCGAAACAGGTTCGGCTGGGGCTCGATGTGATCCGTCCCGCATCGGCTGCACCGCCAGCCGCGACGTAGGTCTGCGACTCGTCGCCGGCCATGACCCGGCATCGGCCCAGCCCCTTCGCGAACGCTGTTTCGATCGAATCGAGGCGCCGCTCTGGCGGGTCCTTGCCGCGGACCAGCCGGTCGACGATGACCTCGACCTCGCCGTCGTCCGGCAGGTCGATGCTCGGGCTCATCGAGCGTCGACCGGTTGCCCGCTCGACGCGGATGCGCGTGAATCCTTCGGCTAGCAGCGACGCAGGAGGGCGGCCCGGTCGGTCGCGGCGCGAAGTCGAGCGGAAAGGCGATCTCGTAGCGCGTGCCGTCGGGCAAGGCGTCGATCGCCTGCGAGACTGAGTGCCGGCGTGCGGCGCGACGAGCTGGCCGCAGTTGCGGCAGATCACCTGGCCGGCCCGGGCGAAGAGCAGGCCGAGGGAATCGTGGATTTCGGTGATCGTGCCGACGGTGCTGCGACTGGAGTGGCGGCCGTGGCGGCTGGCCCGACCGCGATCGCGGGGGGATTCCCGCGATCAGGTCGGCGTCGGGTTTGTCGAGCTTTGCCAGGAACTGGCGCGTGTAGGGCGAGAAGGTCTCGACGTAGCGCCGCTGGCCCTCGGCGTAGAGCGTGTCGAAGGCCAGCGAGCTCTTGCCCGCGCCGCTCACGCCCGGTCACGACGATCAACCGGTGGAGCGGCAGGTCGAGGTCGAGCCCTTGAGGTTATGGGTCCGGACGCCGCGGCAGGCCGATCGACGCGCGGGGCGTGTGCGGGATCGGGGTCGACACGGCTGTCGTCCCCGGCCGGAGATCATGTGAGGACGCCCGAAGGGGCCTGAATCTGCCGAGCAACTCACGCGTTCGCACGCTCGCGAGACGGCGATCGGGCGGCGAGCATGGGAATTCCGTGCTCGCCGCCCGGCAGCTTCGCCGTCCACGGCATGCAGAGGTCGTCGGAACGAGCGCCGCGATCACGGGTTGGTCGGCGCAGCGTGAATCCGGTCATCGTGAATCCGTCGTCGTCCATGACGCTGAGCTGCCGCCCAGCGACAGATACTTGGCGAAGACCGAGAAATCCGGCAGCTTGTCGACCGGGATCAGTTTGCCCAGGTCGGGCATCATCGGCCGCCGCCGCCGGCCATGCCGCTTGCTGGATGGCTTTCTCGAACTGGCCGTTCTTGACCATATCGTAGGAGAGACGGGCCGACTCGTCGGGGCGGACATAGCTCATGCCGCTGGCTTTCTCGGGGAACTCCTTGGCGATGTCTGGTACGTCGTGCTATCGGCCAGGGGGCGTTGCCCGGCCGGAGCACCTGCTCGAGCAAGGTCGTGTCGGTGGTCACGAAGAGCGTATCCTTGGCGACCGCCATGCTGATCGGACCTTTGAGAGCCTGGCGCATTCGTCCCGGATCGGCTGGGGAGATTAATCGCGAAGTCGTAGATCGTGGTGCCCTGAAACTCGCGTTTCTGGGCGCGGCATTCGTGATCTGGAACAGGCGGTTGAGGGTATCCTGGAATGATTTCGTGTCTTCCAGAG
>CAWDZZ010000038.1:0-176912 GCA_963806595.1 uncultured Isosphaeraceae bacterium
CAGTCTGACCGATCCCGTGGGGAACAAAACCCAATGGGCGTATGACTCTGACGACCGAGTGACCACGGTGACCGAGCCCAATGGTAAGACCGTTACATACGTTTATGACAAGGACGGCGAGCTCATCGACACGACCGACGCCGACGGGCGCCGCACCACCTTCTCGTACAACGCCGACGGCGACCAGACCGGCGAGACCTGGGTCGGCGCCTCTCCTTCGGAGAAGATCACATACACGTATGATGCCGACAACGAGATGACCGGCGCCGCCGACAGCTTCGCGACGTTGACCTTCACCTACGACGCCGACGGCAACGTGCAGACCGCGGCGACCTCCGGCCCGGGCACCGGCCAGCCCAACGTGCTGCTCTCGTACACGTACGATCCGGCCGGCGACGAGACCAGCGTGACCGACAATCTCTCGAGCGCCGGGATCACGACCTATCGTATGACCTCGACGAGCACATGACCGCAGGTGGCACGACGTCGTACGGCGGCACGGCCGGCCCGCAGGTCGCGTTCAACTACGATAACGGGCGGCCGGCTGACGTCGAGCTGCGCACCGATCGGGCGGGCAGCGGCAATTCGGTGAACACGAGCTACGGCTACGACGCGGCCAACAGGCAAACGACGATTACGGATCAGGTCTACATGCCGCCGGTGGGCAGCGGCGGCGGCACGACGACCCGCTGGCCACCTACATCTACGGCTACGACAACGCCAACCGCGTCACGACCCAGGTCAACGCCGACGGGACATATACATACACGTATGACAATGCGAATGAATTGACGGGCGTCGACAAGAACGGCACGCAGGTCGAGTCGTACACCTACGACTCTGAACGGCAACCGCACCGGCACCGGCTACAGCACGACCGTCATGAACGAAACGGCCACGTCGCCGGGGATCACATACACCTATGACAACGCCGGCAACATGATCACGTCGAAGAACGGCATCGACGATCACAACATACACTTATGATTATCGACAACCGATTGACCGAGGTGACGACAAGGCGGTACGGTCATGGCCACATACGCGTACGATGCCTTGGACCGGCGGATCGGCGTCGACGACAGCGGCACGCAGACCTGGACGGTCTACGACGGCACCGAATCCCTACGCCGATTTCAACGGCTCGGGCACGTTGCAAGAGCGCTATCGTATTCGGACCGGGCGTGGTCAATGGAGCGGTCGTGGACCAGCTTCTGGCGCGGACCAGCTCCAGCGGAACGACGGCGTGGTACCTGCCCGACAAGCTCGGCTCGGTGCGCGACATCGTCGGCACGTCCGGGACGGTGCTCGACCACATCGTCTACGACAGCTTCGGCAACATCGTGACCGAGACCAACGCGACCAACGGTGATCGGTTCAAGTTCGCGGGGATGCAGTACGATGCCGTTGCCGTTCAGTACTACGACCGAGCACGAGATTACGGCGCGGTCTTGGGACGCTTCACGAGTCTTGATCCCACGGCATTCGCGAGCGACGACGTAAATCTCTACCGCTATGTCGGAAACGGGCCTCTCGGTGCAACGGATCCGAGCGGCGAGAGCCAATCGGAAGGACAGCGACCCCCCGTGGAAGTCGAGGTCGGACAGGGCTCGGACGGGTCGCCCACGATGGACGGTAAAGTTAATCAACCACCCAGCCGCCGTCCCGCGAGCAACTCCGCGGCCCAAGCCGCCGCTACAGAAAAGCAGCGGGACCAGCTCCGTTCAGTAATGGGTCAGGACCGCTCGGTACCCCATCATCCAGCGGTTAATGTTGATCGAACCGACCCCAAGCTTCGTCACCCTACCAACCCTGGCCGTCTCTCCGAGCAACGGCGGCGCCAAAACCAAAGAAGGCCGACCCGTCTCAGAGTAGGCTCGGGCCGCCACCAAAGCCCAACCGTAGAAGGTATTCCAGTTCGGACGGCTATCTCTTCGCTCTTTTTAAATGGCAACAGGAGTACGCCGCCTACCAGACGGCCCGCGCTATTGAGCAGGCGGCTGCCGAAGCAGTCGGAGCAGCAATAGGAACAGCAGCAGGAGCATCCGCAGCGGCAGCAGCGGCGGTGGTGATCCAAGAGCAATCGAAGAGCAAGTAGTCACTCGATCGCGGGGCCGCCATCAGTATTGATCTTGGGTTGAGGCACAGAACCGAACGGTGATTTCCTAGCGACACCCTCATTGATTCGAGTTCTAACGAATTCCTCACGCCTGTTCGGCAGCTTTCATTATTGCGAAGTCTGACCATCAGATTTTGGGACATGTTCATGAGTGCTAAGTTAGGCCAATTAAACGTCCTGATCGGCGTGGTGTGCGCGTCCGTATGCCTGTTTCCTGCACGAGAAGCCAGACCGGCGCCGATCGCCCAGCAGGCTGCGACGACCGGCCTGCCGCGGACAGAGCCGGCGCGGCCACAAAGTAGGAAGCCAAGCGCTCGGGAAAGCGAGCGACTTCAATCGATCTCAAGGCTGTTGGAGCCCGGCGTGGTGTTGCTTGGCACTTTGGACACCGGCGACGACACTGGCCAGCTCGTCAATCAACGCGGTATGGGGTTCGTCGTCTCAACGAAGCAGCGGCTTGTCGTCACAGCGGCCCATGTAGCCGACCTGAGCCAGGAAATTGCGCCAATGCTTGCTGTCGTCGCTGGCACCAGGCGATCCTACCCCGTCGAGCGAGCCTGGTATCATCCCCGCACGGTACGGCGACTCGACGACAGATTCTACGTACGCTCGATGGACCCGCGAGATGGCGAGGTTGAGACGGCCGGTCCGGACATCGCCGTGCTGCAGCTTGGAAGAGAAGGTCCAGAACTGCCGGTTGAGCTCTCGGTCGCCGGCCTGGAAGAATTGGAGAAGCTTGAAGGACAAGCGGCAGGCTTACTCGGCTGTCCCGAATCGATGGACGATCGACCGCTCACATTGGGTGGGACGCCAGGACTGAGATTCGCCGGATCGGTCATTGGGAAGATGAACTGTTTCATCGGTAGCGAAGTAAACTCGGAAGAGCAACGGCAGGAACTCGCGTACGACGCTGAGCGCGGACCTGGACTGAGCGGCTCTCCCATTTTTCTCCAAAATGGTCACATCGTGGGCATTCACCGCGGAGCTAATCTGGATACGAGCGAAGGGAGCTACAACAAGTACGGCCTTCGCATCGATTGTCTCCGCGAGTTGCTCGTCTATCACAAGCTGGCCATTGCGATCAATGGGCTGAGTATCGAACCGGTCATTGCGCGGAGCGACTGGGGACCAGACCCACGGCTCGCCGCGTACCGTGTGGCCGTCCGGCTCGTGCGCGACGCCGACAGTCTGCGAAAGTCTGGAAGATATCGTGATGCTCAGATGAAATGCGAAGAGGCAATGCGCATTGCCCCCGATTACGGGGGCGCCCTACTGCAACGCAGCAAGACCTACCTCTACTACTTGGGGGCTGCCTGGGGCGAGCTCACTCACGAGCAAAGGCTAAGATACGCTCGTTTAGCATGTCAGGATTCCGAGCGTTGCGTACGCCTGGATCCACCGTGGCATCAGGGGTGGCTGATCCATTTGCAGAATATAATCTTTCGCGCCTCGATAACGTCGATCCGCGAAGAATTTCTGTTTGCTCGCGACGTTGCGGATGATTTCTTGAAGTTTGACGAGTCCGGTCGTCCGCAAAGTACTGCCGATCGCGATTTCACTTACAATCTTGCGCGCAGTGCCATCTCTTCCTGGGCGAAATGGCTGAGGCGGAGAGTGACTACAACGAGTCCATCCGATTGGACCCGGATCAGCCGCGCTGGTACCAGAACCGGGCCGAGTATTGGGACCAAACGGATTGGCCGATACGTGCCGACGTCGACAGATGGTATGCAAGAGCGATCAGGAAAGGAGCAAAGCTGCCGGCAAAGGTTCATCGTCCGTTGCCCCCCCTCCCCTCGCACTTTGAGTCGCCGTTTGAATCGTCACGGTGAGGTCGGAAGGTTGAGCTAAAGCATGCGTGTCGATCGATCACATCGCCGCCGCGAAAAACACAAGGCCAAGGACGAATTTCGACCCTCAAACAAGCACGGAGCGGCCAAATGGTCCCACCGTCCGGCTTTCCATATAACGGGGGCTGAATTCACCCATCGCGACGCACCTTAGGTTGATCGGCCAGACCGTCTCATGCGTTCAAACCAACAGATATGAGTGTAATGCCAGCCCAGCGTAGCCAGGCTACCAATGACTCGCTTCGCAGGCAACGAATCCTCTTCGCCTCCGCTCACTCGATCGTCGACTTCTCCAACGGCGCTTCCGTGGCCACGCTCGACGTGCTTCAGCAGTTGGCGGCGGTCGGGTTCGAGTGCCAGGCGTTCTGCACCTCCCGGCTCGATCTCCAGCAAGACGTGAGCCTTGAGCGAATCATCGGCGACCTGGGCGAGCCGTTGCAGGCCCGCCCATCGGTCTGCGGCAGCGAGCACGCCCAGATCCTCTACACGCGCAGACGCCGGATGCCGATCACGGTCATCCGGCTCGAATCTACCCGCCATACCCAGCAGCGTCCCGCTGAGGTCCGGTCTGTCCTGGAGTTCTTCCGGACGTTCCTGGACGCGTTTGCGCCCGACGTGATGATCACCTATGGCGGCGATCCCACCACCCAGGGAATGATCCGCCTGGCGAAAGAGCGCGGGATTGCCGTCGTGTTCATGATCCACAACTTCGGATACTCCACAACGCAGGCGTTCCGCAACGTCGATTACTGTCTCGTCGCCTCCGAATTCGCCCGCCAGTATTACCGGGAGGCCGTGGGACTGGATTGCCAGGTGATTCCGTACGCGGTCGACTGGGAACGAGCGCGCGTCGAAACCCGCGACCCGCGATTCGTCACCTTCGTCAACCCATGCCTGGAAAAGGGAGTCTACCCATTCGCCCGCATCGCCGACGAGCTGGGCCGCCGCCGGCCCGATATCCCATTGCTAGTGGTCGAAAGCCGCGGAACCCGCGCACACGCTGGCGGCCTGCGGGCTCGATCCGGCCGCCTATGGCAATATTCAGTTCATGGCCCATACCACCGACTGCCGGCGGTTCTGGGAAGTGACCAGGATGGCCTTGTTGCCGTCACTATGGTGGGAGAACCAGCCCCTGGTCGCGATCGAGGCCATGATCAACGGCATCCCCGTGATCGGCTCCAATCGCGGCGGCATCCCCGAGAGCCTGAGCGAATGCGGATTCGTGCTGCCACTGCCCGAGCGACTCACGCCGAACGTCCAGGATCCTGCCCGGCGCCGAGGAGGTTGGGCCCTGGGTCGAGACCATCATCCGGCTGTGGGACGATCAGGACCTGTATCGCAGCGAGAGCGATAAGGCCAGAAGCGAAGCCGAGCGCTGGCATCCGGACCGTGTGCGGCCTCTGTACGTGCAGTTCTTCAACGGGCGCACGCCCAGCCTGGCCCGCCGCTGTTGCCGCAAAAGCCGGGCCAGCTTCGACGCGACCACGGCCGAAACCCATCCTGCCTCGAGACCACCTGGCACGACGCCCGCCCCATTTCAGCCGACAGCGCGGATATCTGCCGTTCCGCCGCGGTTGCGGGCACGGCGTGGCCAGCCGTTGATCACGCCGCTCGCAATCGAGCCGCGAAGGTCGCATTCTCGTTCGTGATCTGTATGTCTGATGCGGCGATCGCCACGGCCAACGCGCTGAAATCGCCCTGCCTGCAGGCCGGCTCAGCCCACGAAGTCATCCTGGTCAAAAACTGCCCCAGCGCCGCCGATGGGCTGAACCTCGGCCTCGAGCGCGCGCGAAATGATTGGGTCGTCTGCATGCACCAGGACGTCTATCTTCAGTATGCACCATGGACGCCGTCGACTCTTCCCGCCGACGATACGCCACCGCCTCCGACCGATCCCTCAGCCGGGCGTCTACCGTGGGACCAGGCGCTCGCGCGGCAGCTTCTCTTGGCCGAGGATCGCTTCGGCCCGATCGGCGTCGCCGGGGTCTACGGTGTCGGGCCGGCCGTCGAGGCAGCCGCCTCGCCGCTGTCGGCCGAGCGCATCGGCTGGGTCGTTGACCGCGGCCGCACGCTTCGCGATGGACCCGAGCTGCCCGCCCGGGTCGCCGCCCTCGACGAGTTGCTGCTGGTGGTGCGGCGTGATACGCCGCTGCGTTTCGACAGGGACCTGGAGTTTCACCTGTATGGCGCCGACCTCTGCCTTCAGGCCGCCGAACGCGGCTTGGCCGTCGTTGCGCTGGGAGCGTCGTGCCATCACAATTCGCGGAGCGTCGGGCTGCCGAAGTCGTTCTTCGCCAGCGCCGAGGTCTTCGCCCGCAAGTGGAGTCGACGACTGCCTGTGGCCACACCCTGCGTGATCATCGACCGCGGCGGCCAGGTCCGCCTGCTGGGCAATGCCGGGGAGGGTTCGATCGCCTATGCGGGACCGGCCGAGCCGCGGAGCCTTTCCGCCGCGGGTGTGCGCGGCTGAGCGCGGATCGGAGAAATGCGCCGAGAGGATGCCGCGGAAGGACGAACGCAGAATTCTTTTTAGCCGCGGATCAGAAGACCGATTGACGCGGATTAATTCAGGAGGGCCGCCGTCGTCTTGTGCGTCACCGCTTGGGGAAGACTGTGGCTAAGGGACAGGTGAGGCAGCTCGGTTGGCCGTGACGCTTCGAATGTTTCCGGGCGCAGTTCTGCGATTTGCGCAGGACGCTTTGATCAGATTTTCCGCGATTCATCTCTGATGAGTTTAGAACATGAGCCCAAACACCGTCGGTGGCCTGGCATCGATCATCATCCCGTGCTGGAACCAGCTCGAGTTTACCCGGCACTGCATCGGCGCGCTGATCCGGCACACGCGCCCGCCGTGGGAGTTGATCGTCGTCAACAATGGATCGGCCGACGGGACCGCCGACTATCTGGCCGGCGTTCAAGATGCGTCGCCCGTATCCGTGACGGTGATCGCGAATGAGATCAATCGAGGGTTCCCCGCGGCGATCAACCAGGGGTTGCAGCTCGCACGCGGAGAATACCTGGTGCTGCTCAACAACGACGTGGTTGTCACCGACGCCTGGCTCGACCAGCTCATCGGGCTAACCGATGCCGGCGTGAGCGCAGGCGCCGGATCAAGGAAGAAACGGCGCCCCGGAGCACAGCGAGAATCCAGAGAACTCCGAGCAAAAGACCGCAGGGCCGGAAGGTCCTGAGCCGTCGCTGCCCGCCGCCGACCGCCCGGCGCCGGCGGATGGGGATGCGTCGGTTAAGCCCGGGCATCCGGGCCAAAACGTCACCGTCATCGATTTCGCGGCGGTTGCCGCGGCCAGGGAACAGCAACGAAGCGGCCGCACGATCGGCCTGGCCGGGCCGATGAGCAACTATGCGGCACCTCCGCAGTTGGTCGAGGGCGTGCCCTATCGCGAGCTGGAAGAGATGCCGGCGTTCGCGCAGCGCTCGGCGCGACGAGCATCGCGGGCAATGGTTCACCGTGCCCAAGCTCTCGGGGTTCTGCTTGCTCATGAAGCGGGTCGTGTACGAAACGGTCGGCGGGCTCGACGAGCGGTTTGGCCTGGGCTTCTTCGACGACGACGACCTCGCCGAACGGGCGCGCCGGGCCGGGTTCGAGCTGGCCGTGGCGCACGATCTCTTCGTCCACCATTTCGGCAGCCGGACATTCGCCGGAAACCGGGTCGATGCGCAGAAACTGCTCGACGAAAACGCGCGACGGTTCGCGGATAAGTGGGGATTACCCGGAACCAACGGCCGGCGCGTTGCCCTGACGCCGTTCAGGGGAGCTTCGCAGAACGGCGAAGCGTCCCGTCCGCGCAAAAGCCGCCCGGCATCCCCGCCTGCCTCGGCGCGAATCAGCCTGACCATGATTGTCCGCGACGAGGAAGCTAACCTGCCGCACTGCCTCGAGTCGGCGCAGGGGGTCTTTGACGAGATTGTCGTGATCGACACCGGCAGCAAGGATCGCACGGCCGAGATCGCCCGCTCGTTCGGGGCGCGCGTGTTTGACTTTCCGTGGATCGACGACTTCGCGGCGGCCCGCAATGAATCGCTCGCCCGCGCCACGGGCGATTACGCGTTCTGGCTCGATGCGGATGACGTCCTGGAGCCGCGCGAGCGCGACAAGCTGCAAGCGCTGAAGGCGCAATTGCGAGCAGGGCGGGATGCGCGCGCGTACGTTGTCCGCTGCGCCTGCGACCCGTCACCGGACGGCACGGGGGGCGACACGGTCGTGGATCACATCCGGCTATTCCCGATGCGCGACGACGTCCGCTGGACCTATCGCGTGCACGAGCAGATCCTGCCGGCCTTGCGGCGCGCCAAGGTGCCGGTCGAATGGACGGATATCACGGTGCGGCACACGGGCTACGTCGACCAGGGGCTGCGCTCGAAAGCTTGACCGCGACACGAGGATTCTACAGCAAGAGCTGGCCGAGCGGCCCGACGACCCTTTTGTCTTGTTCAACCTGGGCTCGATCGCGGTGGAGCGCCAGGATTGGACCGACGCCTTGGGATTTCTCCAGAAGAGCCTGGCCGGCTCGGCGCCGACCGACTCGATCACACGCAAGCTGTTTGCCCTGATTGCGCGGGTGCACCAGATGCGCGGGGACTCGCAGGCAGCCTTGCGCACCTGTGCGGAGGGGATCTCCTTCGAGCCCGACGATGCCGAGCTGTGGTTCCGCAAAGCGGTGGTCCACCGCCACCGCGGCGAGCCAGCCGAGGCCGAGCGATGCTGGCGCCGGATCTTGACCTTGCGCCGCCCTGAGAAGTTCGCGAGCATGGACCAGGGCATCTACGGGCACCTGACGCGCCGCAACTTGGCCGCGCTGGCCAAGGAGCGCGGCGACCAAGCCGAGGTTCGCGAAACTCTGGTCCGAAGTCCTCGCCGAATGCCCCGGCGACCACGAGGCGATGGCGATCCTGAACCATAAATAGGTCGCCCGGCACGAACACCCGCGACCCGTCCAATCGTACCCCGGTCCGATCCATCCCTCTCGTTGTCCTTTCTTCGTGCCCTTCGAGCCCTTTGTGTATCAAAACGTCTTCAACTGCTTCCCGCGGTCCGTTGCCCCACACCCCACTCTTACATCGGTTCATCCCCGTCACTTCGTCGTACTCCCTTGGTGGTCCCTGCCATTAACGCCACAACCGACCTGTACATCGACCTGATGATGCGGTGCCTGACCGACTGGCTCTACGACGATTTTGACGAGCAGGCTCGTGCGGAGGGCCGCGATTGGCCGCCGCGGGCGCACACGATGATCGGGTTGAAGCGGCTCGCGAACCTGCGGATTTGCATCGCGACCATCCTGAGCGATGGCATCCCGGGCGACTTGATCGAGACGGGCGTGTGGCGCGGCGGGGCGACAATCTTTATGCGTGCCATGCTCAAGGCGTACGGGGTCACCGACCGCGTCGTATGGGTCGCCGACTCGTTCGCCGGTCTGCCGCCGCCGGACGTCGCGCACTATCCGCGCGACCAAGGTATCACTTTGCACAAGTTCCCCCAGTTGGCCGTGCCGCTCGAGCGTGTTCAAGAAAACTTTCGGCGCTACGGGCTGCTTGACGATCAGGTCCGGTTCCTCCGCGGCTGGTTCCGCGACTCCCTTCCGCAAGCGCCGATCGAGCGGCTGTCGCTTCTGCGGCTCGATGGCGACCTCTACGAATCGACGATCCAGGCGCTCGATTGTCTGTATGACAAGGTCTCCCCCGGCGGCTTCGTGATCGTCGACGACTACGGCAACGTGGCAGCCTGCCGCGAGGCGGTGCGCGATTTCCGTGCAGCCCGCGGTATCTCCGACCCGATCCACGCAATCGACTGGGGCGGGGTCTACTGGCGGAGATCCGGGCCGACGGCGACCGAAGCAACGCGAATTCCAAAGAATCTTGGAAAATAAATCGGATTTAGCGCAGCAGTTTGCCCTCGCCATGTCTATTTACTCTATAGAGAGACCAATCAACGCGACCCGCCCCAGCAGCCCTGAGTTCAACAACGGCGTTTACGAGCGCCGGGGCGAGCAGCAACCAACGGACCGAGGATTCCCTCGGTCTTTCTCTTGATCTCCTTCGTTTCGTAACCAAAAAACAGCCGCCACTCGTTTGATCGGATCGCGCAGATTCTATCGTGCGTCCAGTGTGCACGTTTGACGTGCAGGGCGTTGCGGTAGGCCAAGGCGCTGTCCCAACCGATTCCTCGTGCAATGAAGGGCGCACACGTTGCCGCGCCGCAGCGTCACCGGCGCTGTGGGCCCGGATTCTGCGCCGACCTGGAGGTCGCCGTCCGGGGCGGCATGTTCGCAACCACAGGGAAGGACCGCACCATGAGCCGCCGCCGTCACATGCTGAGCTTCACCGAGCGCCGTCGGGCAAGCCTGGCCAAGAAAGTGGTCCAGCTCGAGCGGCTGGAGACGCGCAACACGATCACCGAGCCGATTTCGGTGCTCGGTTTGAGCCTGAGCGCTCTCAGGGAACTGGTGCGGCTCGGCATTGTCGGCGTGAATGGGCTGAGCAACGAGCGGAACGGCCCCATGGGGCTGAACCAGGCGATCAACCAGACGCATCCGCCGGCCCCGGTCCGGGGCACGGCCACCAACGTCCTGCCGGTCGCGATCGGCTCGCCGGCGGCCGGCGGCGGCGCGGCGGCAACCTCGGAGGCGGTCGAGCGACTTACCAAGAATCCAGCGCCCGCCGGCGATTCGCTGAGCGTCACGTCATCTTCGCCACAAGATTCCGCCGCGCCCGGCATCTCGCTCCCCTGGAAACCGGCGAGCGGGCCTGGCGGCGGGGCGGCCTTGCCGCCACGCGGCGGCTCGGGCGGGTCCAGGGCGGCGGGCACGAGCGCCTCGGGCCACGGCTAATGTTCCGATCCTCCCGGCATCGGCGCCCTCCGCGATTAACCCGGGAAGCCCGGCGGCATCGGCGGGGGCGCCGGAACGGGCGGCGCGTCGTCGTCGCCATCGCGCATCGCGCCGGCCGGCTCGTCGAGCCACAGCGGCTCCTCTCCCGGCGACGGGGGCGGCGTTACAGTGGGAGCGGCCGACGTGCCCGGCTCGAGCTCCGGCGGCGACAACTCGGGCTTCGGCTCGACGCCCGACCCGGTCCTGGGCAACGGCTCGGGCCCGACCCAAAATTCGTTTGCGTACTTTCCCTTGTATGTCCTTGACGTCAACGATGGCGTCGTCCTGTTCCCGGGCGTCATCCAGCTTGCCACCCAGCATGACTCCGTCATCCTCCAGGCCCAGGTCTCCGGCGCCTCCGTCTCCGCCTACAACTGGAATACCTCGGGAATCACCGCCGACGCCAGCAGCATCGCGGGCGCAACCACCTATCAGCTCACCTTTAGCTGGAGCTATGCGCACTCGTCGGCGCAGGTCGATCCGATCACCCTGTCGGTGGAAGACAGCAACAGCCACTTCGAAACCTACACGTACGACTTCCAGCTCCCGGTCGGGACCCAGAGCCCGGTCTCGGGCGGCGGCAACATGACCTGGCCGCAGAGCTACTCGCCCGACACCATCAGCGCCGACGACCCGCAGTGGGACAGCGATAATGTCAGCGTCGATTCCAACTCGGGCTCGCTCGATACCTCGATCCCGCTGCCGAGCTACAATCCCCGCGTCCCCGCGCTCGCTCTGGACTACGACTCCTACAGCGCGAATCCGCTCCCGATCATCGTCGCCAATAACGCGCTCAGCGGCTCGCAGCCCGTCCCGTCGCAGGTCAGCGCCACGCTGACCTTCAACTCAATCGTCGGAACGACCTATTACTACGATACCAGCAGCTTCAATCCGGGCGACGTCCAGCAGATCGCGCTCCAGGCCACCGGCACGTCGTCGCTTGCCACCGGCCGCTACAGCTACTCGGTCCAGATCGTCGACCACGGCACCGCGCTCACGACGATCACCTTGACCGGCACGACGACGATCCTGAATGAATCGTCCAGCCCCTTCGGCGACGGCTGGAGCCTGGACGGGCTCGAGCAAGTCATTCCCGAAACCGGCGGCGTGATCCTGAGCCTTGGCGGGGGCAGCAGCCTCTGGTACACCGGCAGCTTCGGCAGCGGCGGCGGCACCTACACCAACCCGCCCGGTCAGTTCGACACGCTCGTGAAGAACTCCAACAGCTCGTACACCGACACGCTGGCCGACGGCACCCAGGTCACGTTCAGCTCGGGTGGTTACGAGACGGCCACCATCGACCTCAACAACCAGCACGTCACCTTCAGCTACAACGGCTCGAACGAACTTACATCGATTAAAGATAATTATTCCAAGCTCACGACGATCAGCTATAGCGGGACCGATATTTCCACCATCAAGGACCCGGCCGGCCGGCTCACCACCTTCACGTTCTCGGGCGCCAGCCTGGCCGCCGTCCAGCAGGCCGACGGCTCGCACGTATCGTACACCTACGATTCGGCAGGGCGGATGACGGCAGCTTCAGGACCCGATGGGCAACCGGGTCACCATCGCGTATGACTCGGCTGAGAGAGTGGGAACGATCACGCGCCCGGACCTGACCACCGAAGAATTCAGCGCCTACCAGGAGCAGGGCTGGACCAACAGCGGCACCGCGCTGAGCCCGACGCCCGCGATCCTGCTCGCCCAGGCGACCGCCACCTACACCGATGCCAATGCCAACGCGACCGCGCTGCGGCCCGACTGGTTTGGCCTGGGCATGACCGGCGTCGCGGTCGACGCCTTCGGCAACGTGGTCACCGTCGATCTCAATTCCAACGGCCTGCCCGCGGTGGTCATGGATCAGGTGAACCGCATGACATTATACGGCTACGACGCCCTGGGAAACGTGACCGGTGTCACGAACCCCGACGGCACCACCCAGTTGTACACCTACAACAGTTTTTCAGAGCCGCTGACATTCATCAACGAAGAAGGAGGCATCACTACATATACCTATGAAAGTCATGGCAATAATACGGTCATCCAGGACCCGCTTCTTAACCGCACGACCATGACCTATACCTCGACGGGCCGGCTCCAGACACTGACCGACGCTAACAACCATACCGTTACATATCAATATGACAGCCAGGATCGCGTGGGCACGCTCGTGAACGCCGACAGCACCACCGAGAAATTCGGCTACGACGGCCAGGGAGACCTGACCAAGGTCACCGACGAGCGCGATAATTCCACCACTTTCAGCTTCGACGCCCTGAATCGCGAAACCGGGTCGACCAATGCCCTGGGGGGCGTGGCGACGCTGGTCTACGACGCCGATGGCGACCTCACCCAGGACCAGGAGCCGACGCCAACCGGCCAGACGGCCCGGACCACGGTTTACACCTACAACTCGATGAACCGGGTCACGGTGGTGACTGATCCGATGGGCTTCGCCACATCGTTCGGCTACGACGCCGCCGGCAACCAGACCTCGACCCAGGACCCCATGAACCGGTTCGTCACCGTGGTCTTTGACGCGCTCAATCGCCCCACGGTCGTGATCGATGCCATGGGCAACCACACGACCACCAGCTACAACGGTGATAGCGAGGCCATCCAGGTGGTCGATGCCATGGGCCGAATCGTCACTACAACCTATGACAACCGCGGCTGGGTGCCCTCGGTCACCGACCCCTTGAACAATACGGCAACTTACTCGTACACGCCAACGGGCTTCACAGCCAGCAACACTCAGAAGGGATCCAGCGGCGGCACCGAGCCCTACGAGTACAACTACAATGCCGATGACGAACTGATCCACGGTGGTTGACCCGCTTCTGAACACAACATCATACGCTTATGACGGTGTGGGAAACCAGATCAGCGTCATCGACCCCAACGGGAATGCGGTCACGTATGCGTATGATTCCACCAATGAATTGACGACCGTCACCGACGGGCTTTCGCACAGCACGGTTTACGGCTACGACGCCGCAGGCAATCTCCAGACGGTCACCGATGCCCTTGGGCACACCACCTCCACGCTCTATGACGCCCTCAATCGCCCAACCACAATCGCGACCGCCACTTCCGGCGTCACGACCATCGTCTACGACGTTGCCGGCAGAGAGACCAGTCTGACCGATCCCAAGGGGAACAAAACCCAATGGGCGTACGACTCTGACGACCGAGTGACCACGGTCACCGAGCCCAATGGTAAGACAGTTACATACGTTTATGACAAGGACAGCGAGCTGACGGACACCACGGACGAGGACGGGCGCCGCACCACCTTCTCGTACAACGCCGATGGCGACCAGACCGGCGAGACCTGGGTCGGCGCCTCTCCATCGGAGAAGATCACGTATACCTACGATGCCGACAACGAGATGACCGGCGCCGCTGACAGCTTCGCCACGCTAACCTTGACGTACGACGCCGACGGCAACGTGCAGACCGCGGCGACCTCCGGCCCGGGCAGCGGGCAGCCCAACGTGCTGGTCTCGTACACCTACGATCCGGGCGGAAGTGAGATCAGCCTCACCGACAATCTGTCGAGCGCTGGGATCGTAACCTACTCATATGACCTTGACGAGCACAACACGCAGGTGGCCGCGAGTTACGGCGGCACGGCCGGCCCGCAGGTCGCGATCAACTACGACAAAGCCAGTAGGGTCACGTCCGAGCTGCGCACCGTCGGCGGCAGCGGCAGTTCGGTCAACACGAGCTACGGCTACGACGCGGCCAACCGGCAAACCACAATTACCGACCAGGTTTACACGCCGCCGGTCGGCAGCGGCGGCGGAACCACGACCCCGCTGGCGACCTACGCCTACGGTTACGACAGCGCCGACCGCGTGACGACCATGGTCGACGCCGACGGCACATACACATACACGTATGACAACGCGAATGAACTGACGGCCGCCTCCAAGAACGGCACCCAGGTCGAGTCGTATGCCTACGACGCCAACGGCAACCGCACCGGCACGGGCTACAGCACCACGGTGATGAACGAGACGGCCACGTCGCCCAACACAACGTACACCTATGATGCCGCGGGCAACATGATCACGTCGAAAACAGGCTCGACGACTACGACATATACCTATGATTTTCACAATCGATTGACGGGAGTAAAGCAAGGTGGTGCAGTCATCGCCACGTATGCGTATGATGCTTTGGGCCGTCGGATCGGCATCGACGACAGCGGCACGCAGATCTGGACCGTCTACGACGGCATCAACCCCTACGCGGATTTCAACGGCTCGGGCACGTTGCAAGAGCGCTACGTCTTCGGACCGGGCGTGGTCGATGGAGCGGCCGTGGACCAGCTTCTGGCACGCACCAATTCAACCGGAACGACGGCCTGGTACCTGCCCGACAAGCTGGGCTCGGTGCACGACGTCGTAAGCTCGACCGGGACAGTGCTCGACCACGTCGTCTACGACAGCTTCGGGAATATCGTCACGGAGACCAGCGTATCGAATGGCGATCGGTTCAAGTTTGCGGGGATGGAGTACGACGCGGCGACGGGGCAGTATCACGACCACGCACGGGATTACAGTTCGACGCTTGGTCGCTTTACTCGCATTGACCCGACTGCATTCGCCGCGGGAGACACCAATCTCTATCGCTATGTTCACAACGACCCGAGCGATGCCACGGATCCAAGCGGGCTGATGGAACCAGGAGCGTCAGAGCCAGGGGGTTCGCAATCGGGCGGTTCGCTGCAGGGACCTCCACAGCCCGGACGTGCACAACCAGAGGGCTCGCACTCTGAAGCGTCACAGTCACCTGGCACGTTCCCGCTCAGCCCTTTTCCGCCACTGCCGTCAAAAAGCACGCCCGCAGCCGAGGGTCCCAAGAGCGATCCATCGGTGAGCCGCGCTCAACACGGCGGCGAACACGGTGGTCAAATGCACCGTGAAGGTGAATCACGCCCGGGCGGCGTTGCACCACCCGACTTGACCTTCGGACCCGACCGCTCGCGCATCAGTCCCGAGCCCCCGGTTCCTCAAGCGAACGAACCGTCCGAGGAGCCAACGTTTCCTCAGCGCGAGCAGCAAAAGCTCAGCCAGAGCACACTCAGTCCTGCGCCGCCGCAACGGCCCAGGCAGGGCCCGCTCTCTCGGTTACGCGGTCTCGGAAGAAACTGGGCGGCCGGGCGGCTGCCGCGGCGACGAAGTGTATCACGCATGTTCAGACCGCCTGCACCCTGACATCGCTCTGAACTAAAGAATTAATACGCGTTCGATCCACCAAACAAGTGTGTTTGCAATCTCAAACGGAAAGAAACCAGCCCCAGAAAACTTCAACGCGACGGATACCGCGCATCATGCACATTCGGCACATTCCACCAGAATAAATTAGACGCGAGCAAAAATTCACAAATGCGGCGCTGATGCGCAGGGAAGTCGCCGCCCCGCTCTGGCCGCCTAGGCGGCGCACGCCGCCTTCAATTCAAGCCACTCGTGCCTGTAGTTACGTATTATCGTCGTCGATAGATGAGTAGTCGGGCGATCGGAGATGCCTCGAATTAGCTGAAGACCCGTTTCATAGCGCGGTTTCTTGGGGGACCACGTACTCTACCATCCGTACCTGTCTTTTCTATTCATCAGCATCGTCTTCCGATTGCCTGTTAGTAGATGCAATCATCCGGTTAGCCGACGAGCGAGACATTCCTCGCACCTAAGAATTGAGATTGACGAACGGACGCGGAATGCCAGTCTGTAGGCACGTGTGATACCAAGAGAAATTTGATCGGAACACCTGTTTCTAGGAGTGCAACGAGCCATGACTAATTCACCGGTAGATGGGAATGGCTCTGGCCAAAGTCGCAAGCGACGCGCCACGCAACGGCGTACCGTAGACATGACGCCCGCGGCAGGCGCGTTGGATGACGATCGGAAAAGGCCACCGCAATCATGCCTCCTTGTCCCATTCGCGTTTCTCGCCCTCTGCACTCCAGGCTTTTCCGACACGCCCACGGCCACACCCGGATCATTCCAGGGAAAGAAGGTCGTCCAAACCGTAAAAAAGCTTGCGCTGCGAACGGGAAAAGGCGCGGCGACCGCGGAGATACTTACGCTCGTGTACATCTACGACGTGCGGCTTGTGGACGGCGACTGGCTTTACTTGACAGATGAATGGAAGAAGGTCGGGGGATGGGTTCCCGCAAAGGAAGTCGTTGAATTGAACGGATCGATCCAGTTTTTTACTCAAGCTCTCAACGACAACCCGGAAAACGCGTTCTTCTACGTAATGCGCGCACTCGGCTACCGAGTCAACCGGCGATTTGATGAAGCCAAGCGCGATCTCGATACAGCGATCCGGCTGCTACCGTCAGAACCTTGCCTTCACATTCACAAGTCTGAAATCTTTGAATGCGAGGATCGCTTGGACGATGCAATCGCCGAGATAAATGTTGCCATTCGCCTCAACCCGCACGATCCTCGCTCGCACTACAATCTCGGCGCGGTGCACTATCTCAGGCTCGACTTCGACAACGCAATTGCGGCGTTCAACGAAGCCATCCGGCTCGATCCGAGCTACGCGCTAGCCTATGTGTGGCGGGGCCATTCATGGTTTCGCAAGGGCGACACAGATGATGCAATGGCTGATTACACGACGGCCGTGCAGCTTCGGCCGCAGCTCGTGGCGGCGTGGGTACACAGAGGATTCTTGTGGAACGAATGGGAAGAGTTTAATCGGGCGCTGACCGATTTTGGTGAGGCAATCGAGCGCGATCCGGGATTCCCGCTGGCGCGAGTTGGCAGGGCCGAAAGCTGGGCGGCCGTCAATGAAATTGACAAGGCTATTGCTGAATTCAACGAGGCGATTCGTCTCGATCCGAAACGTGAGCGAGCCTACCACGGCCGAGGGCACGCGTGGCACGACAAAGGGGATTATGCGCGGGCGATTCAGGATTACAATGCGGCGCTGGAGCTGAACCCCGATAACCCTCGACTCTTCTGGTCAAGGGCGAGAGACGCGGAGCAAAATGAACGAATATGACAAGGCGATCAAAGACTTCGAGCGCGCGCTCGACCTAGATAAAAACAACGACGGAGTACTGAGCGAATTTGCATTGCTTCTGGCGAGCTGCCCGGTAGATAAGTACAGGGACGGTGCGCGGGCAGTCGCGCTATCGCGGCTGGCATGCATAATGACGGACTGGAAAAGCGCACGCGCCGCTCGAAGCCTCGCATCGTCGCTCGCTGAAACCGGCGACTTTCAATCCGCAGTCATGTGGCAGAAGAAGGCGCTAGAGTTGCTGCCTGCCGGCAAGATTGCCAAGAGAGTGTCGTACGAGCGTTGCCTTGACGCTTTCAAGAACGGAAAGCCCTACCGCGAATAGGTCGCTGCAATATCAATGAGCAGACGCATGATTCCGAGCTATATTCAGAAGCTCAGGGGCCTGGCGCCTGCCCGGGTCGGCAAAAAAAAACACAAAAGAATGGCAACGGAGCATTAGGACATACAGCGCGGCGCCGCCGCGATGTCGGTAACATCTGCCGATCACCGGAGGAGCATTCCACCCGTGACGGTGGCTCGCGCGCATCTCAACGATCCCGACGTAATTCGCTGGTATCACTGCGTCACGCGCTGCGTGCGACGGGCATTTCTACTCGGCGAAGGACCGGAAGACCGCAAGAAATGGATCGAGTGTCCCCCGTCGTCGCCTGCCCGCTCACCGCTCTCGGGCGTCGATTGCGGAGTGCGTCCATCAAAGATCGTCGCCGTCGGCTCGGGATCCCGCTCGGCGGGAAATCGACCGATCGATCGCAAATCATGCGCGATTTGCAAGACGCGGGCCTGCATCCCGCGCCCGCTTGTTGGTAGAGTGAGGTCAAAGGCGGAAGATCGTGTCGCAGGAATCGCCACTGACAGCCCGCCCCGACCACGTCACGTACTGCGCTCAACAGATCGCGCAGAGAATGTTCGCGCTGCGGAGCATCCTCGCGCATCAAGGTCAGGTATGGGAGAAGAAACTCCCACTCGGCATCCGAGACATCGCTTGGATACGACTTCCGTGTCGTGTTCATGCCACAACATGAGCAAAGCTCTCACAATAAGCCAATAACAGGCTCTAGTCTTCACTGCGCGAACAACCGTGTCGCAGCTAGCATTCGCGGCGTCGGCCATGCCTAGTCCTCGCCGGCAAACGAACGATTCCATCTGCACTGAAACAGACCGGCCGCTTCGCGTTCGACCTGTAAGTCGCCGTCTGGACGGCAGATTGTTACTTCAATGTGAGGCCGGCCCCGTCATCGCTTCTTGGCTTGGCGTCGGTGTCGCGGCGATCAGCGTCCAACACGGAATGTCAGCCCGTTTCGCAGCAGAACTGAGCCCGTGGGGAGGGAAGGTCGTTCATCCTTGGCCCTCGGTGTGTTAGAACACACGAGTCGTCGCGGGCGGATGAGGACGACGGTGTCCGACGGCCGGCGCTCTAGCGGCGTCCGGGCGTGCAGAATGTGTGCAGTCGCTGGAGTCGGCGCAGTCAAAATGCCCGACCGGGTGGCCCAGTTCCCACCAAGTTGGTCATGAGAATTCCAGGGCACAACCCGTGTGTGGACGCCGCCCGCCGCCACGACACACGTCGGCACGGGCACCGTGAGAGGATCGACATTATGGCCGAAAGCGCTCAGAACGCGACACAGCCGGCACCGAGACGCAGCGTGTGGCGCGTCCTGCGCGGGCTGCTCACGGCTCAGGCGTTCGGGCAGTTCAACGACCAGGCCTGGAAGCAGATCGTGATCTTGCTGGCGATGGCGACCGTGGCCAGCGAGGCGGCCAAGCAGCAGAAGGCGGCGTTCGCCCAGATCGTCTTGCTGGTCCCGCTTGTGTTCTTTTCGCTGCCGGCGGGCGTGCTGGCCGACCGCGTGAGCAAGCGGTCGGTCATCATCGCGATGAAGGTGCTCGAGCTGGTGCTGATGCTGGCGGGCACGGCCGCGCTCTTCTTCCAGCCCCATGGGGGCGTGCTGGCGATGGCTGTGCTGGGCTGCTCGGAGTCCAGACCGCGTTCTTCGTGCCGGCGAAGTACGGGATCTTGCCCGAAGATCTTGCCTCACGAGCAGCTCTCGGCCGGCAACGGCGTTCTGGAGATGACCTCGAACCTGGCACTCCTGGCCGGGATCGTCGCAGGGCCGGCTCATCCTTCAGGTGGTCGGCGGTACACACGTGGCTCGGCGGGCATGATCTCGTCGGTGCTGTCGGGCTGCGGCCTGCTGGCGGCGCTTGACGATTCCGCGGGTCACGGCTGCGCGGGCGGAAGGGGGGCTGGTGCGACCGGTGCGGATGGCCTGGGAGTCGATCAAGGCCGATCGCGTGCTGCGGCTGGCCCTGATCGGCCAGATTTCGTCTGGACGATCGCCACCCTGGTTCCGCCGCCGATCTTGGCTTACGACGCGAGCAACTCGGGCTTGACAGACTGGCAGAGCGGCCTGCCGCTGGCCGCGCTCGGGATCGGCGTCGGCGTGGGCTGCCTGCTGGCGGGCAAGCTGTCGGCGTCGAAGGTGGAATATGGCCTGCTGCCCTTGGGTGCGCTCGGTCTGACCGTGAGCACGCTGGCCTTCGCCGCGATCGGCCCGGGCCTGGCCGGCACGATCGTCGTGATGACCTTTCTGGGGATCTTCAGCGGGTTGCTCTTCGTTCCGCTCAACGCGCTCTTGCAGTGGCGGTCGCCGGCCGACCGCCGCGGAGCGGTCATCGCCGATGGCGAAGTGCTGGTCTACGGCGGCATGTTCCTCGGCTCGTTGCTGGCGCTGGTGCTGGCCCGCGCCGGCATCTCGGCGCGAGGGACGTTCCTGGGGGCCTCGATCGTCCTGGCGGCGGCTTCCTCTGGGCGCTGTCGCTGGTGCCCGATGCCTTTTTGCGGTTCATCCTGGTCGGCCTGGCGCACACGCTCTATCGCGTGCGGGTCGTCGGCCGGTCGAACGTGCCCGAGCGAAGGGGGTGCCCTGCTGGTGCCCAACCATGTCACGTTCGCCGACGGCCTGTTCATGATCGCCAGCACCGACCGGCCGGTGCGATTCGTGGTCTACGCCGACTACTTCGACAGGCCGTTCATCGGCTGGATGCTGCGGTCGATGAAGGCGATCCCGATCTCCCCCAGCGGCGGCCCGAAGATGATCTTGCAAGCGTTTCGCGAGGCGGGCCAGGCGCTCGACGCGGGCGAACTGGTCTGCCTGTTTCCCGAGGGCCAGCTCACGCGGACCGGCGTGATGGCTCCGTTTCAGCGCGGGCTGGAGCGGATCGTCAAGGGCCGCACCACGCCGATCATCCCGGTCCATCTCGACCGCCTGAGCAACAGCATCTTCAGCCCGGCCAGTCACCGGCGGCTGCCCAAGCAGATTCCTTACCCGGTGACGATCTCGTTCGGCAAGCCGCTGCCGGCCGACGCTTCGCTGCTTCGAGATGCGGCAGGCGATTCGCGAGCTCGACCAGGAGGCGTGGGCCTACCGCAAGGAGGACCGCCGGCCGCTTGCACCATGGGTTCATCCACCAGGCGCGGAGGCACCCGTTGCGGCTGGCGTTCGCCGATCTTCAGACGCCCAACGTCTCGTACATCAAGGCCCTGGCCGGCTCGATCGCGATCGCCCGGGCCTGCGAGAGCGTGCTGGGAAGGTCAGGACAACGTCGGGGTCCTCTTGCCCGCCAGCGTGGGGGGAGCGCTCGTCAACCTGGCCGCGGCGCTGGCCGGCAAGGCCGTGGTCAACCTCAACTTCACCACCGGCCGGGCCGGCATGGAATCGGCGGCCGCGCAGGCGGGCCTGAAGACGGTCGTCACCAGCCGGGCGTTTCTCGAAAAAGCCAAGCTCGAGCCGCCGTGCGGGTCGAGCTGATCTATCCTCGAAGACGTGATGACCGGGATCACGACGCAAGGACCGGCTGAGTGCCTGGCGCTGGCGTTCTTCGCGCCGGTTCGGCTGCTGGAGCGACTGGCCGGGGCCGGCGAAGCAGCCGACGGTCGACGACACCGCGACCATCATCTTCAGCAGCGGCAGCACGGGCGAGCCCAAGGGGGTCGTCCTCTCGCACTTCAACATCGATTCCAACATCGAGGCCATCGGCCAGGTCTATCGCGTGCTGCACAACGATCGATTGATCGGAATCCTGCCGCTCTTTCACTCGTTCGGCTACACGATGTTCTGGTTCGCGGCCAATTCGGGGATGGGGACGGTCTGCCATCCCAGCCCGCTCGACGCCGCCATGATCGGCGTCGCTGGTCGAGCGAGTACCGGGTGACGATCCTGCTGGCCACGCCCACGTTCCTTCAGCTCTACATGCGCCGCTGCACGCCGGCGCAGTTTGGCTCGCTGCGCCTGGTGCTGGCCGGCGCCGAGAAGCTGCCCGAGTCGCTGGCGCTGGCTTTCGAAGACGCCTTCGGCATCCGGCCGATGGAAGGCTACGGCCTGACCGAGTGTTCGCCGGTGGTGGCCGTCAACACGTTCGACTGGCGGGAGCCGGGCTTCTTTCAGCCCGGCTCGCGCCGCGGCTACGTGGGCCAGCCGCTGCCCGGCGTGTCGGTGCGGATCGTCTCGAGCGAAACCTACGAGCCGCTCGGATCCCGACACTCCAGGGCTGGTCCTGGTCAAGGGGCCGAACGTGATGCAGGGCTATCTGGGCCGCGACGACCTGACGCGGCCGCCTTCCGCGACGGCTGGTACGTGACGGGCGACCAGGGTTTCCTGAGCGAGGACGGATTCCTGAAGATCACCGGCCGGCTCTCGCGGTTCTCGAAGATCGGCGGCGAGATGGTGCCGCACGGCCTGATCGAAGAATCGCTCCAGCAGGCCGTCGGCGCCGACGAGCAGGTCTTCGCCGTCACGGCCGTCGGCGACGAGCGCAAGGGAGAGAAGCTGGTCGTCCTGCACACGCTCGACGAGCCGGCAGGTGGAGCAGGCCTTCGAGCGGCTCGGCACGCAGGGGCTGCCCAACCTGTTCATCCCCCGGCGCGATCACTTCATCAAGGTCGACGCGATTCCGATCCTGGGCACCGGCAAGCTCGACCTGCGGGCGATCCGCCGCATGGCCGAGGAAGCGCTCGACGGAAAAGAACCCGCCGGCGGGCCCGCACTTCCTGCCGGCGTCGAGCCGGAGGAGGCGATGACTTGACCCCCCCGGTCGGAGCGTTCGATCGCAATCATCCTTCTGCGGCCGACCGCGCTCGATTCTTCACCTGGGGGATGAAGCCAGCCACACCGGCTGGGTGAATGCGCCGTTGCCGGCGATGTCCCAGGCCTCGAGCCGCACCCAGTGCCGGCCTGTCAGGTCGGGCGAAAGGTGCATGGCCCGCCGCTCGAATGCCCCGGTCTCCGAGCAGTCGATTCGTTCGCGAAAAACCCTCGAGCCGTCGCCGGAGATCAGCTCGACGTATCGAAGAGGGAACGTCCAGCTCAGCTCGACGCGCACGTCGGCCGGCACACCGGCGGCGTCACCGCCGCTCGACCCGCTCGGCTGTCCCATTGACGGTGAACTCCGGGATCATCACCTCGCCCGTCGTCACGAAAAACTGGCCGGAGCGCAGGCTGTTCGAGCACGGGCTGCCAGCCCTCCTCGAACCGCGGCAGGCGATCGGGCTCGAGACGGATGTAATTGACGTTCATGTGTCCATAAAGCTCGTGCGTATGGTCGAGCTTGAAGACGTCAACCTCGCCCGGCAGGTATTTCTGCTCGTCCCCAGTTGGCCATGTCGTCGATCAGGTCGAGCGCCCGCGCGGCCCAGCTTGTCGTGCGAGAGATCCGCGGGCATCGCCTTCCAGGCAGCGCCCAGCCAGTCGATCCGAGTGGTAGAAGTCCTGGCGCCGAAAGATGTCGGGCGTCCAGCTCGAGCCTTTGATCCGGGCGTGGCTCGTCCACGCCAGGCCCCCTTCACGCTCGAGCAAGCGGACCATGTCGGTCGCCGCTGCCGACGTGATACACCCGCCCGTACGGCGGATGGTCGCTCGACGAATGGCTCGCCGGCAGACCGCGTTCATGGTCCAGTACACCGGCTCGCGGAAACAGGTACATCCAGTGTCCGGCCTCGTTGCCCGCGCGGGCACTCCCGAGACTTGTGTTCGCCTCTTCCCCGGGCAACAGCAAGAACGTCATCGTCGGAGAGGCGCCGGCACTCGTCAAACATCGCTGCGCATCTCCGCCAACCGCAGCGGCCCGGGGTCTTGCGGATGCCCGTCGCCGTGGAACTCGGCCAGATGGACAATCTCGACGCCCATGTCCTTGAACATGGTGACGAAGTCGGGGGTAGAGACGCCTGTGCCCTTTGCCTTGGCTTCAAGCGCCGCGGCGGCGATCGCCATGTGCCAGTGGCTTGTCATCGTGTGATAGCCCGGCAGACTCGGGAAGCGGTCACCGTGCGTGTAGCGCAGCGTTTGCTCGAGAGCCTGCGCCGCATTACCGCTGGAGAGCAGGTAGAAAACGCCGAGGCGCTGCTCGCGTGCCAGGCGGGGCATTGAACCAGGGGACGCACGATCCACCTCCGCGCTCCGCCTGGCGGATTCCGAAGTCCGAAGTGCTCGTCGAGCCCGCGATGGTCGCGGCCATACCAGACCGTTTCAAGTTGTCAGTCAGATCGCGCGGTGAAAAATACTGATGGGGGGGTGGAAAACACGCGACCGAGCCGCCCGGGGTCTCGGCGATCAGCGTGCGGTGCCTGACGGCCAGGTGCCGGTCGCGTGCGTCCGCGGGCTGGTCGTCGCGCCGCGGTTTTCCCTCGGTGTCGACCCAGGCGAATCGGATCTGGCTCGCGTCGGAGAGCGTGAGGCCGGCGTCATAGAGAATCGCCCGGCGATCCAGTCTGGTCTGAACGACGGCCTCGACATGCACCAGGCGGGCGCCGCGATAGACGGTAAACCGCAGCTCGCCGGCGAACGGACCGATCGAGAGCTCACGCACAGCCACCGTGGCGCGATGGCCCTGGCTGGTGACCCGAACGTGCTTCACGTCAAGCCGTGAGGCGTGCGTCTCGAATGGCCGATTCGCGGGCGAGTCGAAGAAGACGTTGAAGACGCTCATTTGCGGCGGCCGGCCGTCGGGTGCCTGGCGCGAGCCCACGAGCAGGACGCTCGCCGGCTCGGCGTTTTCCAGCAGCGGCCGCACGGGCTCGCCATTTTTCGCGGCAATTCCCAGAGAGCGGACAAGCGGTTTCCCTGGCCGCAGATCCAGAACAATCTGGCCGGTCTCGTCGTCCATGGGCCATCCCACCGTGAGCTGAGGCCCATCCTGGTGGACGGTCACCCCACAGTCGGCGTGAAAGCCGGCCAGGTCGACATCCGCCGCGACAGCATGGCCCCGCGGCGCTGGGGCGATCAGGACGACGAGCACCCAAGCCGCCTTTCGAATGCCTGAATGTGACATGACGCCGATCCTGTTAGCCTTGATCAGTATTGAGAGGGTCGGGCTTCGCCGTGCTGTCCGCGCCATCGCTCGTCGTGACACTTGGCTTTGATTTTCCCGGGCGTGGGGGTGCCGCGATCGTTTTACGATGCAGCCGCGCGATGAAGCGCGCCTCGCCGTCGTGGTGCTGGGGCCAGAGCTGGAGCATCCCGGTGGTGGTCGCCTCTTCCAGCGGATGAGGAAATGCTTCGAGCCCGAATTCGGGATGTCCCCTGAGGAATGCGTCGATCACGTCGAAAGTCTCCAGCCGGGTGACGGTCGCGACCGTGTAGACGAGGGTTCCGCCGGGGCGGACTCCGGCGCTGGCTGTCGCGAGCGTTTGCAACTGGCTGGCGGCCAGCTCGGGGATCTGGGCGGCCGTGACGGTCCAGCGCGCGTCGGGGTGGCGGCGCCAGCTTCCGATGGCGGAGCACATGGCATCGACCACGACGCCGTCATAGCTGCCGGCCTTGCCGGCGGTGTGCCGGCCGTCCCAGAGCCTGGTCGTGATGTTGTGAAACGGACTGCGGCGGAGCCGCAGCGCGGCTTCCTGACGGCGGCGCGGCTGGTCGAAGGTGGAGACGACGACGCCCTTGCCCGCCATGATCGCCGCGAGGTGCACTGAGATGCTGGCCGCTTTCGCCACTGACGTTCCACCAGCGCTCACCGCGATCAGGGTCACCGACGACGGCGACGGCCTGCGAAGCGACATCATGGACGACCAGATCGGCCCGTTTGAAACGCTTCGATCAAGCTCAGGTCCGTTTCTGGCGGAAGCTTGGCGGCCGTCGGCATGCGGCGATGGACCCACGGCTTGAAACCCGCCTCCCGTAGGGCGGTCCAGACCAGCTTTTCCTCCTGGCCGCGCACGCCGACCCAGAGCGGAGGAGGCGTTTGCAGGGCCGCCAGGAAATCGAGCCGGCGCATCCTTGGGGCTCGCCACGCCAGGCGGCACGGGAAGGTGATCCCGCAGCCAGTCCGGGAACAGCCGCCACGGGTCGGCATTGACCGGGCGGCCCGCCATCCAGCGCTTCAAGCCAAGCGGCGCGGGCGGTCCAGCCGGGGGCGTCGCCGACCGGCACCAGCCGGTCGGGATGGCGGCCGACTTTGGTCGCCCACACCCGGGAAAGGCGCTTAATTCTTTGGAATCCAGTAGCCAGGCCAGGAGTAGCTGCTCCTCGATCCGCGGCATGTGGAGCGGGTCGATCCAGCCCCGCCAGCGCAACAGCGCGCTCAAGCTGCGCACGATCCAGGCGCGGTCAGACGCACTCGTTCTCCCCTGCCCCGCCAGTGCGCCGGCCAGGGCCGGCGCCAGCCACGTGCGTTCCTTCACGATCGCGTGCAGGACAGCCGGAGCGATCGAGGCCGTCAGCTCGGCCAGGCGCGTGATCGCCGGCTGCGCGTGCGCGGGCGTGCGCAGCGCGGCATGGCCGCGCCGATTCGCAGGGTGGCGTGAGTTTCGAGTCATCCGGTCACGGCGGCCCGGTCGGAGCCCCGCTCTCCCACTTGTGCGGCCGGACGAGCCGGCGTTCCTTGATCCCATCTTGATCCGGCCGCCACGAGCAGCGGGAAAACAACCGCGCGCCGACCTGTGGTCGCGGCACGCGGCTCGGCTTACCGGGGCCGGCGCTTGTTCGATCTCCGGTACGGGCGATATCCCGCCACACCCGGCGCAGGGTCGCTGCGGCGGCGTCGCGTCTGGTGCCTTCGATCGGTCGATTGAATGCACATATTTCCCCTCGGTAAGCTCGCGCGCGGCCTTGGCGATCCGCGCCTCGCGCGCGGCCTTCGGGGGCTGGGCTGGAATCAGGCAATCGCAGCCCGCACCGATCAAGCTCCGACCGCCCGGCCGCCAAGAGCGCCTGACGCACCTCGAAGTAGTTGTCGGGCTTGAAAAACTGGAGCAAAGCCCGCTGAAGCTTGCGGTCCCGCAGGTGCTTGGCGACGTAGACTTCTTCACCGGTGAACGGATCCAGACCTGTATGATACATGCATGTGGCGATGTCAAAGGGCGCCGGGATGAAGTCCTGGACCTGGTCGGGCCGATACCCGTTTCGCTTCAGGAAAACCGCGAGGTCGATCATCGCGTTCAAGTCGCTGCCGGGATGCGACGCGATGAAGTAGGGAACGACGTACTGCTTCTTGCCCGCCTTCGCGCTTGCTTTCTGAAACGCTGCGGCAAATCCTTGGAAATCGTCGGCGTCCGGCTTCTTCATGAGTCGCAGCACGTTGGAATCGGTGTGCTCCGGCGCGACCTTCAAGTGCCCGCCGACGTGATGCTTGGCCAGCTCGGCCAGGTATTCAGGAGACTTTTGGGCAAGGTCCATGCGAATTCCCGACGCGACCAGAACCGTGTCGACGCCGGGCACTTCACGGCTCCGCCGCATCAGGTCGATGAGCGGGCCATGGTCGGTGTCCAGAAGCTTGCAAATCTTGGGATGCACGCAGGAGAGCCGCTTGCAAATCTTCTCGACTTCCGGCCGGCTGCACTTCATCTGATACATGTTGGCCGTCGGACCGCCGATATCGGAGACGACGCCGGCGAAGCCGGGATCCCGGCCCATCTCGCCCGAGCTCCTCCAGAACCGAGCGCTGCGACCGCGACTGGATGATCCGCCCCTGGTGCGCGGTGATCGAGCAAAACGTGCAGCCCCCGAAGCAGCCGCGCATCAGGGTCACCGAGTCCTTCACGACTTCGTAGGCTGGGATCTTCTGGCCTTTGTAGCTCGGGTGGGGCTTGCGCGTGTAGGGCAGACCGTAGATCCGGTCCATGTCTTCTTCGTTGATCGGCAAGGGCGGCGGGTTGCAGACGATCGCCTGGCGGTCGTGGAACTGCACGAGCCGCTTGGCGTTCAAGGGGTTGGTCTCTTGATGGATGATCTTGGTCGCCACGGCAAACCTGCGCTTGTCGGCCTTGACCTCTTCGAACGAGGGGAGGACGATCGCTTCGCCGGCGGCCGGATGCGCCTCGCTGGCGCCGAGCGCGAAAGCGACGCCGCGCATGTCTCGCAAATCCTTGACGGTCTCGCCGCCGGCGAGCCGCCGCGCAATCGTGACGATCTGATGCTCGCCCATTCCGAAAACCACCAGGTCGGCCTTGGCGTCGAGCATGATGGCGCGGCGGACGGTATCGCTCCAGTAGTCGTAGTGAGCCAGACGGCGGAGCGAAGCCTCGACGCCGCCGGCGATCACCGGCACGCCTGGAAACGCCTCGCGAGGCGCGCTGGCAATACGGGATCGTCGCGCGGTCGGGCCGCAAGCCGATCCGGCCGCCCGGCGAATAGGCGTCGTCGTTGCGGACCTTCTTGTTGGCGGTGTAATGGTTGATCATGCTGTCCATATTGCCGGCGCTCACGCCGAAGAACAGCCGCGGCGGCCCGAACTGCCGCCAGGGGCCGGCGCTCCGCCAGTCGGGCTGGCTCAGGATCGCGACCCGGAAACCGGCTGCTTCCAGCACGCGGCTCAAGATCCCCATCGCAAACGCCGGATGATCAACGTACGCATCGCCTGTCACAAACACCACGTCCACGTAGTCCCACCCGCGCGCCTCCATCTCGGCGCGGCTGGCCGGCAGATGCGGACGGTCCGGCGTGACCACCGGCAGGATCGGCATCAGCGTCGGCGCCAGATTAGAAACAGCGGATGGCGCGGAACAAGAAGCGTTCATTGACGGTGCTTTCGCCTGGGGAGATCCAGGTCGCCTCTGCTTGATTGCACGCCGCAGAACAGTCTCGCCGCGGGAGCATCTCGTGGTTCAAAAAAAAACTCGTTCGTAACGACGTGCGGTCGCTCGGCGACTGGCCGGAGTGGCGGTGCGATCAGTCGTTATCGCTGGGCTTGCTTGACCCTGACCTTCACCATTGTATCTCCGTTTCCTGTTCGTGGGTACGTTCACGATTCAAACAGGTGTTTGAAACCAAGGAAAAACAATTGGCGGAGGACTTGAAAACAGCACAGTCCCGTTCCCGACGGGTTGGCCGGCGGCGTTCTCATCGCAGCCTTGATATCAATCCGCGAGCGGGTACACCAGACCCTCACTGTTCGCGCGCGAACAGTCGCCCGGCTAGCCCGGGAGCAGCCGCCACCGCCGCCATTTGCAAGCAGAGGCGCGGGTCGCGGAGTATCGCCGCGATCACGGTTGGTGAATGCTTGATCGATCGGCGCAACGCTTCGCGGGCGAGCTGGGGCCGGCCGGTGCGGCAGCGCGTCATGAGCACGGCTCAAGAAAGCCCGGCCGAGACGACGATCGGCAAGGCGCCGCAGCCGACTCGCTTCGGGCCGGTCTTTCAGGTCGACCACGAACAGTTCCTCAAGCAGGCGGGCGCTCTCCTCGAGGTCGGCCGTGCCAGCCCTGAATCGATGGGTCTCACTCGACCGGTGCCAGCGAACCTGGACCGTCGCCCGCGGCAGCCACGCGACCTTCCATCGCCGCGAGATCCGTAGCCAGCAATCCCAGTCGACAACATATCGATAGGTCGGATTGAATCCTCCGACGTCCGCAAGTGCTGCCACTCGCAGCGAGATCGCCGAGCAGCGAAACGGGTTTCCCGCGGCCATCGATTCGGCGAGCCCGCCCGGCGCAACGATCCGCTCTGCTTCCCCGAGGCCGCCCCGCTCGACGACACGTTCGGAGACCCGCTCGCCTCGCTCATCGATCATCTCCGCGGTGCTCGCCACCAATCCCGTGGAATCGTCTCCCGCGAGCGCAGCCGCGTGTGCCTCCACATGCCCGGGCAACATCACGTCGTCCTGATGAAAAATGGCGACGGACGGTGTCCTCGCCAAAGCCGCACATCGGTTCCAGTTTCCCGCCAGGCCAAGTCGCTCCGAATTGACCTCGATCCGCGCTCGATCGCCGGCAAGCTTGCGAACGACCGCAAGGGTTTCGTCGTCCGACCGGTCGTCGGAGACGACCAGCTCAAAGGCCACACCCTGTTGCGTCAGAATCCCATGCAGCGCCTCGCCGATGTGCGGCGCTCCATTGCAGGTCGGGATGGCCACGGTCAATAGCGGCGCTGGTCGTGAGGCCGCGACGGACATATCGACCTCAAGTTGCTTTCACGCCGGTTTGCCGAGAGCCCGCAGGGATTCCCAGGTAAAAAGCCCTGAGGAGTGGCCGTCATTCCAGCTGAGCTGGACGGCGTAGGTGCCGATATTCTCCATGCCCACCAGTTTCAAGTCGGGCCGGATCGAATTCGGGTCGAGCATCCGCTCGCCGGTCCATTCGTTACGGCAAGCGGCGCACGGGCACTCCGCGCGGAGCAATCGGTAGGGGAAACGATCGACGGGCCCTTCCGGCCAGACAACTTCGAGGATCTGGTCGGCTTGCAGAGCCCGAATGTTGGTGGGAGGATCGGACATGAAGATCGCTCGAGCGGTTCGGCGTGTCTAACCTGAATCAGGGTTGATAGAGAAAGTCAGCGAGGTCGCCCGTTCGAGCCGGTGCCGACCAGAACCAATGATACCACTGTCACGGACGCCGAGGAACGGACGATGGATCCCGACGACGCCGACCGGCGCTTTTACGTCCGCGCGCCAAGCATCAGTGCGGTCCGTCGCGCTCTACACCGCGCGCCGGGGGCGCACGGGTGATCGGGCGCGAGGACCGCACGACGATTCTCTGTTCTCACACGATGGATCAGCACAGCCTCTCGAGACACTGGCCGGTAATCGAGAGCCGTCTGGGAAAAGCCGGGCTCGCGATCGTGCCACGACCGGAGCCCGGCGACCAGTCATCGTTTTAGAACGCCGCAGTCGGCCGCGTCGGCCTACTCGTGGAGGGGGATGATCTTCGCGTTCTTATGCAGCTCGTCGATGACCCTGCGCAGCTCCTTGAGCTGGGCATCGAGTGAGTCGAGGCGGCTCGACACGGATGTGGGTAACTGTTGGATGAGTTGCGCGTCGGACGTTACCCACTGAGGCTGAAAGTCGTGGTACGGATTAGAGGCCGGCCGTACTGGGTTGGCACCGGCATCGAGCAGCAACGCACCGGGTTGAACGGCTACAAACGAGAAGGTCTTGGGATCGTTCACTTTGACGGATGCGGTTGTCGATTTACGACGTTCCGGCTTGATCTTGACCCGTAGAGACTGATGACCTTCGCGGACCACGTTCAAGACGATGATCTCGTCGCCGTGCGCCTGCACCTCCTTGGCGAATGCGGCCGGATCTGCCAGAGGCTTGTCGTCGATTTCCAGCAAGATGTCATGACGCTTTAGTTTCGCTTTTTCGGCCGGGCCGTCCTTGACGACGTCGTTGACGATCAGGCCCTGTCCCGGTTCGAGCTCGAGCTGAGATCGCAGCGTCGGATCGATCTGAGTGACCGAGACCCCAATCCAGAACTGTTCCGCGGGGGTCGCGGGCTGAACGGGCTGGAGCGTGACACGGACTACGGGCTGTACGTGGATCGTGCACGACTTGCCGCCACGGAGCAAGGTGAGCGCGACCGGGACCTCGCCGAGCTGCTTCAAGCGGCCGGTGAAGTCTTCCGCTTTCCCGAGCGGTGTGTCGTCGAGCTTGAGCAGGATGTCGTTGAGCTGAATGCCTGCCTGGGCCGCGGAGCAGTTTGGATCGAGCGCGATCACCGCCAGCCCTTGATCCTTCGGAAGCTTGAGATGATCTCGGAGCGAGTCGTCGACCAAAGCCAGCGTCATGGGGTCGTTTCGGTTTGCAACACTGAACCAGGCAGCGCCGTTTCCGGCGAGCAAGTACCGTTGGTCCGGTTGCTGGGTATACAAATTCAGGTTTTGTACTTGCTGCAAGAGGTCCTGGCGCTCTAGCTGCGATTGCCCGCTTTGCGAACCGGCCCCGGTTTGCAAACCTGAGTTCTGCTGCTCAGAGTTGCTTGGTTGCGAATTGGTGTTCTGCTGATCTTGCGCTTGCACCGCCGATGTGACGCTCATCCCGAGAACCAGGCTGACTGCCTGGCAAAGCGACCTGCCAAGTCTCATATTCGATCTCCATAGAGGGGTAAAGGAACGGCGATCAAAGGGATTGATTTCCCGTATAGCGGATCATGACCTCGTCGATCGGCACGGCGACGCGCCGGCCGTCGGTCGTGATCGTGTTGATCAAGCGCCGGCGCTGGTCGACCTGGTAGCCGTGTCGCTGGAAGACGACCTGACCGTGCTCCGAGACCGGCGGCGGCTGTCGTCTTAGCCACTCTTCGTTGATTCCCGGCCCGGCCAGGATCGGTATCAGGGCGGGAGCGGTTTCTCGTCCGAGCCGCAGCCGTCCCACGGTGGCGGCTTCCGGGGCCGGCCCGCGACGACTACGGTCGCCGCTCGCCGCGGGAGCTGCCGGCGACGTGGATGCCAGCGGACCAATCGCGGGCGGCCGCTCGGGTGCGCGTTTGACCTCTTGTGGGATCGGCGCGTGCGCCGAGCCGCGCTGCGCAATGACGACTCTGGATGACGCTGGCCCGGTCTGCGCGCAGGTGTCCCAGCCAGCCTAAAACAAACGCGCCTGCAATCAGCCCGGCCGCCGCGGCGCTGCGCTGCCATCGGGGCCAGATACGTGAGGGCGCTGCTGCGGGCAAGGTCAAGGTCCGAGCTTCGACGTCGTTCTTCGCAGGCGGATCGAGAGCGCGAAACGATGCTCGCCAGCACTGTGCCTCGAGAAACGCGATCGCGCACTGTTTCCAGCCATCGGCGTGGCGGTCGAGTCGCAGAACAGCAGCGCGGAGCTCGGCGGGAGTCATTGTGCCGTCGACGATCCGGTCGATGAAATCGTCATCGAGCGGAGTCATTGCATCAAGATCGCTCATGGTCGGACGCCTCGAATTCGGTGGCCATTTGCGTTAGTTCCGCGCGCAGCCGGTGGCGGGCGCGGTGAAGGCGCGTTTCAATGGTTGCGACGGAGACGCCGAGCCGCTCCGCGAGCTCGCGCGCCGCATTGCCATCGGCGTATTTCAAGATCAACAGCTCGGCATCTCGCGGCGGTAGCCGCCGTAGTGCGTCCTGCACGATCTGCTGGCGCTCATCGTGCAGCAGCCATTGAAGCGGCGAGGCACAGGAGTCGATCGCCCCTCCCCGGTTTCGCGCCGCGTACCGGTCGACCAGTGAGCGCTGACGACCGGTTTTGCGACGATAGAGCAGCACATGGCGCACCGCCAGGCGATACAGCCAGACAGCCACCCGCGCCGGGTTCTGCAGCGGGGAACGCTGGGCCACGGCCGCGAGCGCCACCTCCTGCATCACCTCGTCGACCGCCTGCCGCTCGCCAAGCCGCGACGCGACCACGCGGCGCAGCCAACCTTGATGCGCTGACAGGGTTTCACCCCAGTCCAGTGCACCGGCGACTTCGGGCTCAGGCGTAGGCGTTGGCCTCGACTCGCTCATGGTTCGTTCAGAGAGTTGCCGCCGCGAGCGTCTTCCTTACAGTCCCGTTCAAATCGCCCGCTCGGATACGGTTCATACGTATACTTACGAGCTGGGCGCAGTCTCGGCACCAGACCGCCCGCTCGCGAACTGTTCCAGCGTACTCGAAATGTCGCGGACTGGTTCAGAACAGCCGCGTGATCGGTTTGCCGGCAGCGATCGGCAAGGGACGGCCGAGGGGGTCGATTACCTCGGTTCCCGGATCGATCCCCAGCGCCCAGAACATGGTTGCGGCGACGTCGTCGGGACTGACCGGATCGGTTGCGGGATAGGCGCCGACGCGATCGCTGGAGCCGTAGATCGCGCCGGGAGTCACACCGCCGCCCGCCATGAGAACGGTGTAGCAGCCTGGCCAGTGGTCGCGGCCGTCCGGGCCAAATTGCTTCGTGTTCTGGACCTTCGGACTCCGGCCAAATTCACCCATCCAGACAATGAGCGTCTCGTCCAGCAGGCCTCGCGCCTGCAGGTCCTGGACGAGTGTGGGAACGGCTTGATCGGTGATAGGCAGCAACCTGTTCTTGAGCTGGTTGAAATTGTCGCCGTGGGTGTCCCAGCCGCCGTTGCCACCCCCGATGAACGGGGCAAAGTAGACCGACACGAACCGCACTCCGGCCTCGATCAGCCGGCGCGCCAGCAGGCAGCCCTGGCCGTACGTCGTTCGACCGTAGGCATCGCGAAGCCGTTCGGGCTCCTCCGAGAGGTCGAATGCGCGTTTGACCTCGGGCGTGCTCAACATCGTCGAGGCGCGGGCTGTAAAACGCGTCGATTCCGCGGGCGGTCTCCGACCACGACGACAGGTCGGTCTGGCGGTCGATAAGCTGCTGCAGGCTACGGCGGTCTTCCAGACGCTGGGCTGTCAGCGACGACGGCAAGCTTAGCTCCGGGAGCCGGAAATCGGGCCGGTTTGGATCCGCGCAGACGAAGAACGGGTCGAAGGCCTTGCCCAGAAAGCTGGCATGCTGGCCGGGCGTGACGCTGCCGTCGCGCAGCACGTGCGGGTAGGAGACGAAGGTCGGGACCGCCGGATCCTCGGCTGGCCTCAGTTTGGCGACTGTGCTGCCGTAGGCCGGGTACAGCTCGCTGCGTGTCGCGCAGCCGGATGTCGTCCAGCGGCGGCGCGTGCCCGGTCAGGCTGTAGTAGGTCGCCGAGTTGTGGTTCTTCATCCGGTGGTTGACCGAGCGAATCTGCGCAAAGCGGTCGATCACCGTCGCAAATCGCGGCAGGTGCTCCGTGACCGAGACGGAGGGCAAGACCGTGCCGATCGGCTTGAATTCGCCCCGAATCCCTTGGGGCGCGTCCGGCTTCATATCAAAGGTGTCCAGGTGCGATGGCCCGCCGAACTGGTGCAGCAGGATGATGTGCTTCGCACTTGGGCTCGAGACCCGGCCTCCCTCGGCTCGCAAGCAGCGCAGGAAGGCAAAGACCAGCGATCCCGGCGGACCCCGCCTGAAGCAGGCTGCGCCGCGTGATCCCGCAGGCTGAGCGAAATTCATGGCACCCGCGGCATCAGGTCCTCGCCCTCCCATCTCAGTGCCGCAGCAAGAACTCTTTACTGTTGAGCACGGCCCAGACCAGGTCTTCCCACGCCCTGCGCCGATCGACGGCTCGTGCGCAGTGGCTGGCAGCGGCTGTTCGCTCCGCATCGGACGGTTCGCGGCAGAGCGCCGACAGATAAATCTCCGAGAGCAAGTCAGAATCGCTTGCGCCCCCCTGCAATCGCGTGCCGATTCGATTCGTCGGTCGTCTCCAGCTTGCGGCGCACCGTCTCGCCGTTGATCATCTGAAACGCCTGGTCGAGCGTCGTCGATTCGGACCGCTCGCACTCGCAAGACAGCAACCGGTCGGGCTTGCCGAACGACTTCAGGAACGAGCTGTCGATCGCCGGCCCCGGCAACTGGGCCGCCCGCAGCGACGCCGGTGCGTGAGGGAATGGCTCGTGCACGTCCAATACCTGGCTGACGGCATCAAGGAGCACCTCGGCGGAGAGCAGTCGGACGGCCGCGTGTGAGAAATTCGACTCGTCTCCCGCATTGGTGGATTCCGGCGCCGCGCTTAGCTGGTACGTCTGCGATTTCATGATCCAGGCGACGAGGGGCTTGAGCCGGAGCCCGCTGGCCTCGAATTGTGCCGTCACCGCGTCCAGCAGCGCCGGGTTCGAGGCAGGATTCGATTCTCGGAAGTCGTCCACCGGCTCGACGATGCCGCGGCCCGTGAGGTGGAACCACACGCGATTGGCCACGTTGCGGCTGAACTGCGGGTTGTTCCGGGTCAGCCAGTCCGCCAGCCCGATCAAGGCATTTCCATCCTCGCCGCCAGGCTTCTGGGCCGCCGGTCCACCGGGATACTTTGGTTGCAGGACTGCGCCCGAGTGCGGATTGGCAAGCTGGGCAGCACCCGAGACGTAGATCACCTCGTCGCCGTTGATCTCGTGGGAGTCGAGCCTGTCTTTGCGCACGTTGTTCGGCTGCTTGCGCTCGATGTTGGCGAAAAAGGCGGCCAGACCGAAATAGTCGTCCTGCGTCCACACGTCAAACGGGTGATTGTGGCAGCGCGCGCATTGCAGGCGGATGCCCAGGAAGACCTGGCTCACGCTTTCCGCTGCGGTGTTCGGGTCGCGGTTGGTCCGGTAGAAGCTGGACGCGGGATTCTGCCAGGTGGATCCCAGACCGGCGACGATCTGGCGCACCAGCTCGTCGAGCGGGGACATCGCTGCTGATCTGGTCGCGCAGCCAGCGCTGCAAGCACCCAGGCCCCTTTCTCTCCCATGGTCTTCTCTTCGTTCCGCAGCACGTCGGCCCATTTCAGTGCCCAGAAATCGGCGAACTCAGGGAGATCGATCAGGCGATCGACGAGCTTGCTTCGCTTGTCGGGATCGCGGTTCCGAAGGAACGACCGAGCTCAGGCCGGCATCGGGCAGCCGCCCGATCAGCGTCGAGGAATGCCCGCCGCAGAAATTCGGAATCACTGCAAAGCGGCGAAGGATTGATGCGCAGGCCCTTCAGCTTGGCGAACACGATCTTGTCGATCGGTCCAATCGCGGGCCAGCCGCGCCAGACGAAACCCGGCCGGTCGACGAGAAAGGTCAGGCGGCTGACGCCGCGACCGTTCATGTAGCGAACGGCGACGACTGTCTCGCACGCCGCGCTGGGCGTGGACCAGGCCGTCGAACGAGACCTCCGCGCGCGTGGGATCGCCAACGTCGAAACAGGCCTGCCGAGTGACGTCGCGGGTCGTCCCGTCATCGAACGTCGGCGTTGACCAGAAGCTGCTGGTCGAGGGCGCCCGGAGCCAGCACGCGCTCGCCGGGAAAAACCCGCAGCGTCTTCACGCGAGGTGCGCCCGCCCCGTCGTCGCCGGCGCCCGCGGCGATCCAGTCGAGCAGGGTTTTGGCCTCGGTGGAATGGAGAGGAAACCTCCTGCCGCCTTCGTGCGCCAGCGTGCCGGTCGGCTTCTGAACGATCAGACTGCATCCGGGAGCGATCCGGCTCAGCCGCCGCCCGCCAAGATCACGCGTCAACGCCTGGTGATCGAACGCCGGGTCATCGCCGCGCAAGCTGAGTCGAAAGCCCCCCTTGCCGCTCAGGTTTCCGTGACACGTCCCCATGTTGCAGCCGGCCTTGGAGAGGAGCGGCACGACGTCGGTCCGAAAGCTGGCCGTGCGTTTCGGCGCGTCGCGATCGACCTGGACCTCGATCTGGGCGGACTCTTCACCGAAGTCGGCTCGGATCCTGGCATGGCCAGGCGCCTCCGGCACCACGACTCCGCCGGCCGTCACCGCCGCGACCCCGCTCGGCTCGACGACGAATCTACACCGGGATGTGACGTCGCAGAGCGAGCCGTCCTGCAAACACATTGTCACCGCGAGCTGCTGGCGCGCATTGTTTCCCGACAGTACGACCTGCGCCGGCTCGATTTGCAGCCCCACTGTCGATCGCACTTGCCCGCACGTCGCTCCCCGGCGCAAGAACGCGATCACCCAGAAAGCCAGCCTGCGGGCCATCCGCCCGCCAGAGCGATCGGGCGACGTGAGCGAGCCCGGGGCTCGATCGATCCGCAGGCCGGCAGGCGGCGCATGCGTTTCAATCCGTCTCTTCGTGAGTTTCCTCTTGAAGAACGCCATTCTGGTAGGATTCGGTCGAAGAGAGGCGGGAAGGTCAAAAGATTGTTTAACCTTAACTTAATGCGTTTCGACCCGCTTCGTCAAGGGGGCTCGGGGCAGGGCGCAGCTAGAAGTAAGGATGGTCTAACTCTTGCGCTATCAAGGGCTTGATGTCGTTGGCCGCGGGCACGGCGGGGATCCGTTCACGAAGCGCGTTCGTCCGCGGACGGCCAGCTCGGCGGACGGTCGCTGCACGTCCGTCGACGACGTGTACTCGTGGGATCGAGAACGGCGAAAGTGCGTCGGCGTATTCCGTCATACCCGACGACCTGTCGGCGTGATTACTTGATTTCGTCGGCGGAGACCGTCTCGCCGCCGGCGCGGGTCATGATCTTGTTGAGTACAAGCTTGTTGATTCCCTGCGTGACCGGCGCACACTGCCGTCGCAGAACGAGAAGTTGACGAGGTTCGGGTGTTTGCTCATCCAGTACGTGTAGTAATTCTGACCGTTGAACAGAATCGGAACATTGATGTTACGGTCGATATTCGTGCGCACACAGCACGTGATTGCCTGCGACCAGACGCCGGTCGGTGTCAGGCTCTCGCCGAAGATGACGGTCATCGACGATCCGTCGGTGATATCGGCCATGTTGATCGTGGAGTTCTGGTACATGATCCCGTTGTCGTAGACGAGGCAGAACGGGTTGGTCGGATCCAAAACGGGGCAACCGTTGGCGCTTGACGGGAGGTTCATGCCGGCGGCCATGTTTCCACGGTAGTCGGACGGACCCAGCAGCGAGGCGGGAGGGACGACGCCGGTGACGGTTGTCGTTCCGGTCGGCACCGCCGTCGCCTGGGCGCGGCGATAGGACGGGCAGACCAGCCCCGGGACGGTGCGCCGAATCGCGGTCGCGTTATCAGGCGCCATGGTAGCGAGATTGAAATTGATCTCGTTCCACAGGTTGTTCTGTTCCATCTTGAGGAACAGTCCGGTGATTCCGTTCCACATGTAATTCACATAGGGCGTTCCGACGGTCGCGCAGTTGATGTCGCCGGCGAGCAAGTTGCCGTTGGCGTCGTAGATGGGAACCTGGCAATACCAGCCGCCCGGGAACGAGTTGAACGCGTCGTGGTATTCCTGCGACGGCGATCGACAGCTGGTGCAGATTGTTCTGACACTGGGCGCGATTGGCCGATTCGCGCGCCGATTGCACGGCGGGCATGATCAGTGCGACGAGGACCGCAATGATGGCAATGACGACCAGCAATTCAATGAGCGTGAACGCGGCACGGGACGGTCGACTGACGTATTTCTTGCACATCAGAGTTCCCTCGATACTGACGCGATCGAAAAACCTCGCGGCGCTTTCATACACTCTTGCATCTAGACTACACGATCCCATCCTTGGTTGCCATTGCACTGCCGCGCTTTCTTGCCCGTCGTTCGTCTTCGAACGTAGAGCACAGATCGGCCAGGGCGCACCGCGCCACGACACACTACGATTGTAAGGGCAGTCCCCGGTTCGGGCCAGTCGGCTCCGGACTTGCCGTTTCGGATTCGCGCGGATCTTCGCGAGCGGGGCGCGGCGGCCGCCAAGCGGTGACGGGTGCTGCCAAGCTAGGTCCGCTCGGCTTGGGAAGTGATGGCCTCGCGCACCGCGCGGCCGACGGCCGACGTGCTGGCGTTGCCGCCGAGGTCGGGGGTTCTGGGTGCGGGCAGGAGCAGCACGTCCTGCACGGCGCCGCGGATGCGTTCGGCGGCCGCCGGGCGGCCCAGGTGGTCGAGCATCATGGCCACCGAGAGGATGGCCGCCAGGGGATTGGCAGTCCCCTTGCCTGCGATGTCGGGCGCGGACCCGTGGACCGGCTCGAACATGCTGGGAGCCGTCCGGTCGGGGTTGAGGTTGGCCGAGGCTGCCAGCCCCATCCCCCCCTGGAGCACGGCGCCGAGGTCGGTGATGATGTCGCCGAACATGTTGGTCGTCACGATGACGTCAAATCGCTCGGGGCTGATGACCATCCGCATGCAGCAGGCGTCCACGTGCTGATAGTCGCAGTGGACGTCCGGGTATTCGCGCGAAACCTCGGTGAAAGCACGCATCCACAGGTCGTGGGCGAACGTGAGGACGTTTGTCTTGGCAACCAGGGTCACCTGCCGTTTGAAACCCTGGCGCAGCTGCGAGGCGGCCAGGCCCCGAAACGGGCCTTGCCCCGCGCGGAGCCTTGCCGTTTCGAAGGCGAATCGCGGCGCGCGCGCTCAACGCCCGCCCGGGTGTTGATCGAGGTCTGGATCGCGACTTCCTCGGGCGTCCCCTTCCGGGTGAACCCCCCTGCACCCACGTAGAGGTCCTCGTTGTTCTCACGGACGACGACCATATCGATATCGTCGGGCCCTTTACCCCGGATCGGGCCGAGGACGCCCGGATACAGGCGAATCGGGCGGAGGTTCACATACTGGTGAAACTCGAAGCGCAGCCGCAGCAGAATTCCCTTCTCGAGGATTCCCGGCGGCACAAGCGGATGCCCGACCGCACCCAGCAAGATCGCATCGCAGTCGCGCAGGCGCTCGATCTCGGCGTCGGGCAGGACCTCACCGGTGCGCAGGTAGCGATCGCCGCCGAGATCGATTGTAAAGAGTTTGAAGTCGAAGCCCTCGAGCCCGGCGACGACGCCCAGCACCTCGAGGCCCTCCGCCGTCACCTCCGGGCCAACTCCATCGCCAGCCACGACCCCTAGTTTGATCAAAACTCCCTCCGCGACCGCATCTTCAGAGTGAAAAACACCGCGCGACCTTTCAATCGTCACCAGGTCGATCGCGGAGCGTAGAAAGAGTACGCGACGCCCCAAACGCGGCGCGGACGGTCCGAAAGCGAGATATGTTGCGGGACTCGTACCATTCTTGAAGGGGGGATCTTCGGCTCCCGCGGCGGTGTCCTAGGCTTGCATTCGGTCGGTGAATCATAACGGACGCGCTCCCCCACTCTCAAGTGTTCGCACCACGCATCGATCAGGCGCTCGAGAGTTCCTGGGACGCCGGAGTTGCGGCGGTATTTTCGCCGCTTCGGATTTTTCGTTGACAAGCTCGTGGCGGGAAACATACTTTCATCCACCGAAGCCATTCGTTGACCAGGTCATCTTCGCGACTCGAGCTCTCGGATCGCTTCGAGGCATCCGTTCGGCGACCAAATTCTTTTGCCTTTTAATTCATCTCAATAAAGACCAGCACTCGCGGAGACCGCCTGATGGCCAGTCCGGTCGAAAGCACTAACCCCGGTAAGGACCCCCGAAGCTCCTCCGGTATCGAAGAGGCACAGCTCGAGAAGTCGATCGTGCGCCGCGGGCTGGCAACCGAATCCGAGATCGAGGCGTGCAGGACCCAGTTCAAGCAGCAGAAGGGCAACGACAAGGAACCGGCCAAGAGCCTCCTGGAGATCATGGTCGCGGCCAAGGTCCTGACCCGCAGCCAGGTGACGCGCCTCGTGCAGGAAGCCGGCGAGGCGAATCGGAAGTTCCAGATCCCTGGCTATCAGATGCTCCAGAAACTCGGCAAGGGCTCCATGGGGCTCGTGTTCAAAGCCAAGCAGGTGAGCGTCGATCGGGTCGTCGCCATCAAGATCCTGCTCGATCCCCTGGCCCAGAACAAGGAATTCATCAAGCGATTCGAACGTGAGGCCATGATCGCGGCCAAGCTGTCACATAACAACGTGGTCAACGCGATCGACGCCGGCCAGATCGACGGCCACTATTACTTTGTGATGGAGTACGTGGAAGGCCCAACCATCAAGGACTACCTCGATCAGAACAAGACGTTCGAGGAGAAAGAGGCGCTGCGCATCGTCCTGGCCATCGCCGAGGCGCTCAAGCACGCGGCCGGACGAGGGCTGATTCACCGCGACATCAAGCCCGAGAACGTGATCTTGACCAAGCAAGGCGACGTCAAGCTCGCCGATCTGGGCCTCGCCCGCCTGACCGACGACGAGAAGTGGGGGCTTTCCGAGGCGGGCATGGCGATCGGGACGCCGTACTACATCAGCCCCGAGCAGGTCCGCGGTGAGATCAATATCGACATCCGGGCCGACATCTACAGCCTGGGTGCAACCCTGTACCACATGGTCACCGGCCGGGTCCCCTTCGGCGGCGACACCCCCAACGAAGTCATGCGCAAGCACGTCGATCTCAAGGTCTCGATCATACCGCCTGACCATTTGAATCCCAAGCTCTCCGGCGGCCTGGGAATGATCGTCGAGACCATGATGGCCAAGAACCGCGAGCAGCGCTATCAGACCCCCGACGACCTCATCCTCGATCTCAAGTGTCTGCAGCGCGACGAGAGCCCGATGATCGCCGGGCAGAAGCCCGAGACGCTCCTGGCCCTTACCGAGGGGGACTCGGAAGTCGAGGTCCGCGGTCCTAGCGACGACCAGCTCGTCGAGCTTGCGTCGTACGTGAACAACCGAAACAACCTCATCGCCACCATCGCCATGCTACTGGCCGTTTCGGTGATCACCAACGTGATCCTGTTCGTCGTCCGTTAGCAAGCAGCCCGCGGGCTGCCGGGGCTGCGGGACCACCCATTGGGCCGGGGTGCTCACGTTCCAGGAACGAACACGCACCCCAGCGGCGTGGCCCGCCAGGCCACCGGACAATTGTCATATGTTTGCTGCAACACGCGAATGGGCAGCGCTCGGGAGCCGAGTCGCCGGAGATGCACTTTCGGCTGGGGGCCGGTGTGACCCCTCCTGCGAATCACCGTTTCTTCTCGGAAATTCGCGGCCGTCCTCGGTGCGAAGAACGAATCAGTTTTTGCTGAAGTCGAATGAACGAATCGCATCCTTACCGAGTGGGTCTTTCACGAACTTCTCATGGCAGGATGCGCAGAGATCGAACCGAAACCCTCTTTGCAGTGGGGTGACGAGGTCTTCGCTGACGAGGGCCTCGTCGCGCTGAAGGATTTGAGCGACCGCCTCCATCGGATCATCGTCCAGATCATCCTCCTTGATTTCCGTCGGGTCAAAGCCGGGGTAGGCCTCAATCTTGACCACGTACCGGCCGTCGCCGGAACCGGTCAATTCCTTTCCGCAGAGATCGCACGTGAAGTGGACCATCAGCGATACATCCCTCAGTTTGATGAGCCGGTGAACGAATCCGGAAGATGTCATAAACGATTCTAACCCGGGGGCTCGAATCCGTCCAAGCCCCCTCCCTTGGTTATTCCAGGAATCCAAAACAAACGAACTTCTGTCAACACCAGAATCAAAAGTACCAGCGCGCAGAATGAGATCGCCAGGCCGATCTGGAACTCGACGGGCTCGTATTTGAGTATCAGTTCATGCCTACCCGCGGGAACGTGAACGCCGAGAAAAACGCTGTGTTTCCTGTGCAATCCGATGGGTGATCCGTCCAACTGAGCCGTCCATCCTGGATCCCAGGTCTCCTTGATCTCGAGCTCGTCGTCGGCCGGAGCATCAATCGCAATACGAGCCCAGCCGTGGTCGCTGCGGGCCTCGACGCGTGTCTGCGACCGGCCGGCATCGGCCCACGGCACGCCATCGGTCCAGGCGATCCAGACGCGACCCGCGCGCTCGACGCGCGCGAACGCCGCCGCCGGGGGCGGCGATGCCGCGACGATCGCGCCCACGCCTGACTCGCGCAGCCGATCACGGGCCCGCACCACTCGTTCCCAGGTAATCTCGCTCCGGCTCGAGCGCGCAGCCTGTTCGCCTTCGTCGTAGAGCGGTGCCAGCCAGTCGAGGCTGCGCGCCAGCTCGATCGAATCGTAGTTACGGATGTCGGAGAGTCCGAATCGCGAGAGGACGTTCGGAGGCAATTCCTCGCCCAGTCCGAGCGCCCGCCCGCCGGCGGTAGACCCGGCGCAACCTTGCGATCACCGGAGGCTCGAACCGGTGGACCTCGCCGTCGATCGCAGGATTGAGGCCGTATCCCACAAGGAACAGGTCCAGCAGCGTCAACCCCATTAGCGCGGGACGGATCCACACCGGGCATCGGCCCGACCTGCGCATTCGCAAGGCCAGAGCGCCCAAGACTGCTAGCTCGGTCGCGACCAGCGCGTAGTAGCGGGGTAGGAATCGCACGACCTGGCCGAGCTGCCGCTCGGCCCGCTGCTGGTACACCGCCGGATCGGCGCCCTCGGTCGACGCCGCCGCATGGCGATAGTGCGCAACGGCCTTCTCACGCAGCCACGGCTCGAGTGAGCAGATCGCACAAGCCAGGAGCACAAGCGCGAGAGCCACGCCCAGCCAGGCCAGAATCCACGCGCGCGCCAGCCGATGCGATTGCGCGATCTGATCGAGGCCGATCCCTCCCAGCAACGTCAAGCCGAACGCGACCCACAGAGTGAGCCTGCGATGATCGGTAACATCGAGTACGGGCACGGCGCGCAACAGGTTATCGATCGGCGGAAACCGGAAGGCCCCCATCGCCCCGAAAGTCACACATGCCAGCAGAAACGTCACTTTGCGCTGCGAACGCCGCACTGCCACCGCGAGCGGCGCGAGCCAGATCAAGGTGGGCAGGCCCGCAAACCCGGCCGCCGATTCGTTGAAATTGTGCACGCCGATTGCGCGCGCCAGGTTGGGATGTCCCCTGCGCTGGCTACCGTAGGCGTAGGGTGCCGCCGTACATACCGCGTCGAGCACTCGGGGCCGAGCCGTCACCCACCAAGGTGCGCGCTCGCGCTGGCGCTGGCCCCAGACAGGGCTCTTCGCCAGGTAAACGCCCAGCGGCAAGATCTGAACGCTCGCCAGGGCCAGCCCCAGGCCCGCTCCGAGCGTCCATGCGCAGAATGCTCGCCCCGCTCCGGCCCCCCGGCGATTCGTCCACGCGTTTCCGAGCGCGTACAGACCCGCTGCCAGCAGGACGTGGGCGCTGGTTTGGATATGCCCGCCCAGGATGACGAGCGCGACGACCAGCGCGAGCCAACCGACTGACCGCGGTCGCGGGGCTTCAAGAACGCACTGGCTGCGCCAGAGCAGCCAGGGCATCCAGATCGCCACCGCCGTCACGGGGAACAGCAGCCACACCACCACGAAACCGCAGAACGGGTACACCAGTCCCGAGAACCAACGTCCCCAGTGACCGAGGCCCCACGAGCGCGCCAGCAGATACATGCCCAGGCCGGCCACCCACAGTCGGCCCGCCGCGATCCATGCGTAAGCACCCGGCGTGGGCCCGAGGTACGCCAGAAGATGAAAGGGATCAAACACGCCGCTCTGGCCGTTGGCCAGATGAGGAGCGCCACAGCCGACGTGGCCGTTCCAGAGCGGCCAGCGCCCGCTCCGGATCATTCGCCGGTTGAATTCCAGCCATGGCTGGAATTGCAGCACCGGGTCCATCAGAAGCCGGTTGGCCGGCTCGTAGTCGCCGGTCCCGACATCGCGATAGCTCGCCGAGACGAACAACACGTCGGCCGGGCTGAGCACCTTGCCGCCGAAGAGCGATTCGTGAAAGAACGAGGCCACGCCGATGGCCAGGACCACGCAGAAAGCCACCACTTCGCGGCGCGGTCCCATGATGCGATGCCTCCTTGCACACGCCATTTCGCACTTCGTCGTGAACACGCGTCTCCGGGTGGCTCGCCGATTATAGATCCAACGGCCAAAGACGGCAATTCGTGATGATGAACGGTCCGTCCGATCTCGCCCTCATGCGCTCGATTCGGGTACAATCGCGTGCGTATTCCGCGTTCGAAAACGGGCTCGGTCTGAGAAGCCCTGAGATCGCGATCCGGCGGTCGACGATTTCGTTGTCGAGGGTTGTTAGCACGCCGATGGCCTACTGGTTGTTCAAGTCGGAGCCGCTGGCGTATTCATTTGCGGACCTGCTGGCCGCGCCCGACCGGACGACCGGGTGGGACGGCGTGAGGAACTACCAGGCGCGAAACTACCTGCGCGATCAGATCAAGGTCGGCGACGGCGTGCTGTTCTACCACTCGAGCGCCGATCCACCGTGCATCGCGGGGATCGCCAAGGTCGTCAAGGCCGGGCACCCCGACCCGACGGCTTTCGATCCCAACGACGACCACTACGACCCCAAGAGCGATCGCTCCGAGCCGACGTGGTATCAAGTTTCAATCCAGGCGGTACGGCCGATCGATCCGCCGGTTGAACTGCCTGCGCTTCACGCGATTCCCGAACTGGCCAAGATGGAGTTGCTGCGCAAAGGAAGCCGGCTTTCGGTGATGCCAGTTTCGCCGGGCGAGTGGAAAAAGATCCTGTCGCTGGCCCAGCGCAAGAAGAAGCGTTGATTGTCGCCTCGAATCGACTCTCACGGATCGGGAACCTGACGCATGTCACGCATCGAACATTTCGCCGTCTACGCCGACGATGCCGTCGCGCTCAAGGATTTCTACGTGGGAGCGCTCGGACTGCGCGTGATCTTCGAGAGCAATGGGGATCCGCCCGGATTCTTCCTCGCCGACGACCACGGGATGGCGATCGAGGTGCTGGGCCGGCCGTCGGGCGAGTCAGGCGCCAGGCAGCGCTGGGTGTGCCACCTGGCATTCTGGGTCGATGACGTGGCCGCGACCCGGGCCCGGCTCGAATGTCAAGGGCTCTTGTTCGAGACCGAGACCCAAGTCGACACCGACGAGCTGAAAACCGCGTTCTTCAACGACCCCGGCGGAAACCGCTGCCAGATCGTATGGCGAAAGCGGCGATTGGGTGGTTGATCGAGGTTGGTCGTTGGTTCGACCGCGTGTTCGATCACGCCTGCGCTGCGGAAACCGGCGCTTCGGTGGGGATCGTGCCGCGCCACTCGATGACAAAGCGGTTCGCGGCCGCGAACGCCTCGATCTCTGCCCGTGATTGCGGGATCTCGATGCGCGAAACTTCGCGGTAAGTGCCGCTTCCTGCACGTTTCCAGGACACTTCCTCGCCGATCCAATGACCGCTCACGTAATACACGATCAGACACTTCATGCCATGGTCTCCACAGACGTCTCACAACCATTCCATGAACATGGTACGGCATGCTGGGGTGCTCGCCAAGATCAGGCGCAAGCGTGTGCGTCTCATCTGTGTTCGAGCGGTGTTCTTGGGGGAGACCTGGTTCTCGGCGATCCGACGCGTGCAAAAGGGCTTGCTCGCCAGCGCGGCTTTGGCCAAGATCGTCCCGGGTGAAGCGCGGCGCGAAGGCGGCATTGCCTCGCGTCGCGAGACGGCATTCGTGGCGTCTTCCCGCGAGCGAGCCCGCGGAGGGGTCCGGCGGCAGCTTCCACATTCGAAACGGATGCGGTGATGGATTTTGCTTTCTCCGAGTCTCAGCAAGAGTGGCATGACGCGGCCGCACGGTTTGCGGCGGCCGAACTGCAGGACGACGACGCCGTCGAGCGGGAGCGGCGGGGCGAATTCTGGCGCGAAGGATTCCGTCGCTGTGCCTCATTCGGCATTCAGGCTCTTCCGGTTCCCAACGCGTACGGGGGGCGCGGCCAGGATCTGGAAACGCTGACCGCCGCCATGGAAGCACTCGGGTATGGTTGTCCGGACACAGGGCTCGTCTTCGCCCTCGGCGCGTCGATCTGCACGGTCACGATGCCGGTCTCGGCCTTCGGCACCGAGGCCCAGAAGCGGCGGTTCTTGCCGGGCTTATGTGACGGCCGTCTCCTCGGGGCTAACGCCGCCAGCGAGCCGCAGGCCGGCTCCGATATCTTCGGTATGCAGACGCGAGCGGAGCGATCCACGGATGGCTGGGTTCTGAACGGGCGAAAAACCTGGATCACGAGCGCGCCGGTCGCCGATCTCTACGTCTGCTTCGCCAGTACGGACCCATCGAAGGGGGTCCTCGGGATCACGGCGTTCCTCGTCGAGCGCGACACCCCCGGCTTTCACGTCACGCGTGAGATTCCAACCCTGGGCCTGCGTACGGCGCCCATGGGCGAGCTGAAATTTGAAAACTGCCGTCTTCCGGATGAAAGCATCCTGGGACGCGAGGGTCGCGGTTCGACCATCTTCAACGCCGCTCTTGAATGGGAGCGAGGCGCCATCCTCGCGGGTGTCCTGGGCACGATGCGTCACCAGCTCGAGCGCTGTATCGATCACGCGCAGGCGCGGAAACAGTTCGGCCAATCGATCGGAAAGTTCCAGTCGGTGGCCAATCGGATCGTCGAGATGTCGGTCCGGCTGGAAACTAGCCGCATGATGGTTCATCGCTATGCCTGGACCAAGACCCGGGGCCACGAGGCGGCGGTCTGGGCATCGATGGCGAAATTGCACGTTTCCGAATCCTTTGTGCAGAACAGCCTCGACGCCGTCCGCATCTTCGGAGCAGCCGGTTTTGCCTCTGGGTCCGGACAGGAGCGCGACCTGCGCGATAGCGTCGCCGGCGTGATCTTTTCCGGAACGAACGACATTCAGCGCAATCTGATCGCACAGCATCTACGCCTCGGGTAAGCCGGGTCTTCGCCTTTCCCGTTCTTCGTGCGCGCACCGTCACAACGATCGCTCTACCTGGGCCTTTCGACCTCACATCGATCGCGGTAACATCGGTGCCTTGACCCCGTTCGGCTCGCGTTGCTTCCCCACTGATCTCCTGTTGTCCGCTCTCGCGGTTTTTCGACGAGCGGTCCCGCTGTCCCGAGTCGCGTATGGCCGACCCAGCATCAGAAGGCCGACATCTGGCCGACCGTGCACGCTCTTTTTTCAAGGCGCCGGAATGGGGGCTGGTCGCAGGGATCGCGGCGGTGCTGTTGGTCATTTACCTCGCGGACCGGGAACACGCGTTCTTCCAGCGGTATAGCTTGCAGACCCTGCTGCACCGCGTCGCGCTCTTCGGCGTGCTCGCGGTGGGGGCTGCGGTGGTGATCATCGCCGGCGGAATCGACCTGTCCACGGGCGCCGTGGTCGCTCTCTCGTCGGTGGTCAGTGCCAGGCTCCTCACCGACTGGCTGCGCGGAGGCGCAACCAGCGGGCCGCCGTCCCTGGGGACCGTGGTGCTCGCGATCGCACTGACCTTGCTGATGGGGACGTTGATCGGGCTGATCCATGCCGCGATGATCAACGGGCTAAGGCTGCCCCCCTTCATCGCGACCCTCGCGACAATGGCCGGGCTGCGCAGTCTCGCCACCTTGCTTTGCCAGAACAAAACGATCAACGTGTCGTTCGACTCGTTCCGGATGCTAGGGAAGGAACCGTGGATCTCTCTGTCGATCTTCGCGTGCGTCGCGGTGTTCATGAGCGTTCTCATGGAATGCACCGTGCTCGGCCGGCACCTGTTCGCGCTCGGAGGCAACGAGACGGCCGCTCGCTTGAGCGGGCTACGGACGAGGCGGCTCAAGGCCGTGGCCTACGCATTCTCGGGGACGCTCTCAGCCCTGGGCGGGATCATGTTCACGGGGTTGAGCGGGCAGGCCGACAGCCGACTCGGCACCACCTATGAGCTCACCGCCATCACCGCGGCAGTCGTCGGAGGTTGCAGCCTGTCCGGGGGTGTGGGGTCGATCCGCGGCACGGTCCTCGGCCTGCTCTTGACCCAGATCGTGCTCAAGGGGACTGGTTTCCTGAGGCTGGGCGTCGATAGCACGCAGATCGAAGGCCTGGTGCTCGGCACCGTCGTCCTGGTGGCTGTGGCATTCAACGAGCGGTTCCGAGGTTTGAAGGCGTGAGATGGCATATGAGCCGGTCTGCGACGATTCTTGATGTCCTCCTTACGGCGCTGGTCCCCGAGAGCACGTGACGCCTGATTCCACGACTCCCGTGATTACTCGTCCGTTCCGGCGAAAGGCGGTTCGAAGGATATTCTATGGATTGACCGCGATTCTCGTGGTCGCGATCTACGGCGTTGCCGGCTACATGGCGCTGGGATGGAGTCTTTTCGACTCGATCTACCAGGTGGTGATCACGATTTCGGGCGTCGGCTTTGACGAGGTCCGACCAATGACCCCCGCGATGGCACGGGTCCACACGATGGGTGTGATCGGGCTCGGAATGCTGTCGGTCGCCTTCACGCTGGGATCGTTTGTGCAGTTTCTCACCGGAAGTGAAATCCTCGATTTTCTCGGTCGCCGACGCATGATGAAATCCATCGAGATGCTCTCCGGCCATACGATTGTTGCCGGATACGGACGTGCGGGTGGGCTCGTGTGCCACGAACTGAAAGACCGCGGGCTTCCCTTCGTCGTCATCGAGCTTTCCCCCGAGCGGTGTGCGATGGCCGAATCGTACGGGTTTTCGTTTGTCGTGGGCGATGCCACCGAGGAGCACGTGTTGATGGAGGCCGGGATCGAGCGAGCCAAGATCCTGGTCAGCGTCATGCCAAATGATGCAGCCAATGTGTTCATCACGCTCACGGCCCGCCAGATGAGTCCCCGCCTCGAGATCATCGCTCGGGCCGAAGGGCCCAGCACGCCGAAAAAACTGCGGCAGGCCGGCGCCGATCATATCGTGACGCCGGCCGCCATCGGTGCGCACCGCATCGTCTCGCTCCTGACAAACCCGGCCGCGGTCGAGTTTGCTGAGCTGGTCACGAGCCGCTCGAGCATCGCCATCGAGATGGACGAAATGCCGATCCACTCGAACGGCGCTCTGGTCGGATTGAGCCTGCGCGACGCCGACGTCAAGCGCCGCACCGGCGTGATCGTGATCGCCATCAAGCGTGCCGACGGCCGGCTCGATTTTCCGCCGTCCGGCGATGAGATCATCGCGGCCGGCGACACGATCGTCCTCCTGGGCCCGCGATCAAATCTCGACCAGTTCCGCCAGCACCACCTGGGCAAGTGACGCCCTTGGGCTACCGCTTGGAGAACTGGAAGCTCTTGCGCGGCTTTCTTGTGGCCGAACTTCTTGCGCTCGACCATGCGGGAATCTCGCGTCAACAGGCCGGCGTCGCGGAGCGCAGGCTCGAGGTCGGGTCGATACTCTTTCAAGGCTCGAGCCAGGCCGAGCATGACCGCGCCGGACTGGCTGAGCTTCCCGCTGCCGTTGACGTTCACGAAAACGTCGATTCGGTCCAGCATCTCGGTGAGCTTCAGTGGTGCGCGCACATCCATCTGCTGAACTTCCAGGGGGAAATATTCCTTGAAGTCCAGGTCGTTGACTTGAAACTGGCCGGTTCCCTCGCGGATCCGCACGCGGGCGACCGCAGTTTTTCGCCGTCCGGTACCCCAGGTGTAAGTCTTCTTTGCCGTTGCCGTCATTTGCGACGATTTCCCTTGTTGTCCCTGATTGGCTCCCGAGGTCACCCCGGGGATTGTTGTAGCAGCGGTCTCAAATCCGAGCAAGGAAACGACCTCGCTTCCGGCAGCCGGGGGTCCGGCGACCCGGTCATTCTTCGCCCTTGCTCGGCCGGGCTCGTGTGCGACTCGGGCTCCGCGCCCGGCTCGGCCTTTGCCTTGCCGCGCCTCGCGGATCGTTCCTTGGCGTGCGCCTTCTCCGGCGGCGGCACCAACGCGGCTCCGGCCGGTGTGGGGCGCCCGGAGAATGGCTCGAGCGGGATCGGGCACTGCGCCTGGTGCGGATGATTGGGTCCGACGTACAGCTTGAGCTTGGCCATCATGTGGCGGCCGATCTTGTTTTTGGGCATCATCCGCTGGATCGCCAGCTCGAGGATACGCTCGGGATGCCGCTCGAACAGCTTCCAGGCGGCTTCGTCTCTTCTGCCCGCCTGGATACCCGGAGTATCGCTGATAGAACTTCTGGTGCCACTTGTCACCGGTGAACACAACCTTTTCGACGTTGGTGACGATCACGTAGTCGCCGGTGTCGATGTGGGGCGTGTACGTGGGCCGGTGTTTGCCCATCAGAATCGGCGCGATCTGCGCCGCGAGCCGACCGACAACCTTGGAGTCGGCGTCGATCACATACCAGTGCTTGACCAATTCGCCCGCTTTGGCCTGATAGCAATTCATGGAGAGGTCTGCCTGCATCCTGAACCAAACACCGTTGCCAACTCGCCGTTGGGCCGAAACGTTGATGGTACCATCGTGAAAAATCCGGTCAAGAGAAATCTCCAGCACACGCGGACGCATGGCCTGGTCAAGAAGCCGGGCAGCGGGACTGATTGGCTTACTGGGCTTTGACTTGCGCGTGCGGCCGCGACGATCGGACTCAATGCCGTGTCCGACGCGACGATCACCTGCGGATCGATGTTCCCGCCGGCCAACGACCGCTACAAGGTCGGCCGGTACTTGACCATGGTGATCTGGTTGCCGGATCTTGTTGAAGCTGACCTCGTCCATGAAGGTGCGGATCAAGAGCAGGCCGCGGCCGCCGATCCGGCTGAGGTCCTCCGGCGACACCGGCCGGTCAAAGATCGAGGTATCGTAGCCTGGCCCATCGTCGCCGACGACGAACCGGGCCGCGTCGCGGTCGAGCTGCACGTGCACGCGGATTCGCCGCGAGCGATACGGTTCCAGACCGCGGCGCTCGTTGGCCAGCTCCTCGAACTGGCTCTCGTCCTCCTGACGAAGCTCGGAGCTGACTTCGAGGTTGCCGTGAAAGAGCGCATTGCACAAGTGCCTCCTGGAGCGCGACGCCGACTTGCAACTGACCGGTCGGGTCGCAGAGTTCCCATCCCGTCGATTTCCTCCTGGATCAAGTTTCAGACGAGCGGCATGATCAGATCGGGGTCGTTCTCGAGCATGAACGCCGACTCGCGCCGGACCATCAACCCGGAGAATCCGCCGGCGTTCGAGGCGTCATCGGCGGCGATCGCCAGGACCTGTCCGGAGCGTCGGGACCAGGTCGCGCGCCAGGTGTTTCTTGGGGATATAGTTGGCTGCCCCGGCCCGGAGTGCCTGCATGGCGACTTCCTCACTCCCGTAGGCCGTCACCAGGATCACCGAAATCTGCGGATGCTCGGCACGTACCTTGCGGATCAGCTCCAGGCCCTCCATGTCGGGCATGACCAGGTCGGTCGAGAATCACGGCCGGCGCCTCGCGCGCGATCGGCGTCCAGCCCTTCTCGGCCGTTGCACGGCGTAGACGACCTTCAAGTCTGGCAAGGATTCCAGAAGCTGGCCGACAACGTGGCGGTCGAACGACGAGTCGTCGACGACCAGGACGGTCGTAGCTCGGCGAGCCACTCGTCGTGACCGGACTCGCCCCCGGATGGCGTCTGCGGAGCCGCGGTGCTCATGGCTCGACCTGCATTGATGTCGCCACAGAACGCTCGCCACCAGTCCGAAGTGTACGCAATCAGGATAACTCATCCGCGATCGGAAAGCACGCCGGTAGTCCGGTCGTGCACTCGCCATGACCGGGCGGTCGGAACCGCTTGAGGCGGCCGGCGATCCTCAGCGATGCGCCTCCAAAGCGGCTGTCACTGTCTCGAGTGCTCGCTCCAGCGCGGCGGGATCTGCTCCGGCACTTGCCGCCGGCCTGGGCCAGGTCGGGCCGGCCGCCGCCGCCGCCGCCGACGATCGGGGCGACCTCCTTGAGCCAGTTGCCGGCGTGCAGGCCGCGATCGATCAGGTCCTTCGACAGCCCGGCGACGAGCTGAACCTTGCCGTCGGCCGCCGCGGCCAGCAGGACGGCCAGACCCGTCTCGCGCTTGCGCCGCAGGACGTCGATCAACTGGCGCATCTCGTCGGGCGACACGTTTTCGACCGCCTGGATCACGACGGTCGCGCCGCCGATCGTGCTTGCGCCGCCGCCAGCAAGTCGTCGGCCGAGACGCGCGCGGCCGCTCTCGGCGCGCCGCTGCGACGCCTGCTTCTTGAGCGTCTTGACTTCCTCGAGCAGGCTGCTCACTCGCTCGCCGACCTGGCCGGGCGGGACGCGGAGCAGCGCGGCCAGCTCGGCCAGGATCTCTTCTTCCTGGCGCACGTAGTCGAGCGCGGCCTTGCCGACCAGCGCGGTGATCCGGCGCGTGCCGGCGGCGACCGACTCCTCGCCGACGATCTTGAACAGGCCGACCTGCCCGACGCTGTCGAGGTGGGTGCCTCCGCAGAGCTCGCGCGAGAAATCGCCCATCTGGACCACGCGGACGATGTCCGGATACTTCTCGCCGAAGAGGGCCATCGCGCCCTGGGCCTTGGCCTGCTCGATCGGCATGTAGCGACCAGCTCACCGGCGCGGCCTCGAGCACCTTGCAGGTTGACCGCGTCTTCGATCGCGCGGAGCCGGTCGCGGCCGACGGCCTCGGGATTGGCGAAGTCGAACCGCAGCCGGTCGGGCTCGACCTTGCTGCCGGCCTGCTGGGCGTGCTTGCCCAGGATCGTCGCGCAGGGCGTGGTGCAGCAGATGGGTCGCCGTGTGGGCGCGGCGGATCGCCTGGCGGCGATCGGCGTCGACCTCGGCATGAACCTTGCTCGTTGACCGTCACCGTGCCCGTCGGCCACGCGGCCGACGTGCAGGATGAAGTCGTTTTCCTTCTTGGTATCGTGCACCTCGAACGAGAACCGCTCGCCGCGGATCGTGCCGGTGTCGCCGACCTGGCCGCCGGACTCGCCGTAGAACGGCGTCCGATCGAGGACGAGGACCAGCGACGATCCCGCCGTCGGCCTGGGCCGACTCGGCCAGCCGGTTCTGCTCGAGGATGCCGATCACCCGCGCCTCGTCGCTCGGTGGTCGGCGTAGCCGAGGAACTCGCTGCCGTGGTGGTATTCCTTCTTGAGCGCGTCGAGCGGGCCGGTCGAGAACACGGCGGCGGCCTCGGTCGTGCCGCGCGAGATCGCCGAGTGCTGGTCGCGCTCGGCCTCGAAGCCGGCGCGGTCGATCCTGCAGGTTGTGGTCGGCCGCCAGGCTCTCGACGACTTCGACCGGGATGCCGTAGGTCGCGTGCAGGGTGAACGCGTCCTTGCCCGAGATCGTGTCGGAGCCGGCCGCCCTGGTCTTCTGGAAGGTGTCGTTCAAGAGCCGCAGGCCGTTCTCCAGGTTGCGGAGGAACTGCTCTTCCTCTTGCTTGATCGTGGTCTGGATCCGGCTGATGCTTTCGCGCAGCTCGGGATAGGGCCGGCTCATCACCTCGGCCACGACCGGGACGATCTGGTGCAGGAACGGCTCGCGGCGGCCCATCTGGTAGGCGTCGAGCACGGCGCGCCGGAGCAGGCGGCGGATCACGTAGCCCTGCTTCTCCGGCCCGGGCCGGACGTTTTCGTGGATGCAGAAGGTCAAGGCCCGGACGTGGTCGGCCATGCGGCGGATGCGGACGCCGTCGGGATGGTCGCGGTCGTATTGGACGCCGAGCGCCTCGGCGACGGCCGCGACGATCGGCTTGAAGATGTCGGTCTCGAAGACCGTGGAGACGCCCTGGAGGCAGGCGGCCGCGCGTTCCAGGCCCATGCCGGTGTCGATGTTCTTCTTGGGCAGCGGCTCGAGCTGGCCGGGGCCGACGCGGTTGAACTGGGTGAAGACCAGGTTCCAGATCTCGACTTCCTTGGGACCGGCGCCGTGGTAGAAGATCTCGGAGCACGGCCCGCAGACGCCGTTGGGCCCGTGGGTCGGTGCGCCGGCCGGCCAGAAGTTGTCGTCCTCGCCCATGCGCGTGATCCGCTGCGGCGGGGACCTTGATCTCGTCGTGCCAGATGTCGTAGGCCTCGTCGTCGTCGAGGTAGACCGTGATCGTGAGCCGGTCGGCGGGGATCTTGAGCACGCCTCGTCAGGAACTCCCAGCGCCCAGTGGATCGCCTCGCGCTTGAAGTAGTCGCCGAAGCTGAAGTTCCCCAGCATCTCGAAGAACGTTTCGTGGAACGCGGTCCGGCCGACGTTCTCGATATCGCCGGTGCGGATGCACTTCTGGCAGGTGGTCGCCCGGGTGAAACGCGGGATCGCCCAGGCCCAGGAACTCGCGCTTGAACTGGTTCATCCCGGCGGGCGTGAACAGCACCGTCGGGTCGTTGGGCACCAGCACGTCGCTCGGGCGGCGGATGCAGCCCTTGGATTCGAAGAAATCGAGGAACGCTTCGCGAAGTTCGTCTGTTTTCATGTTGGACTCATTGTGACGTCACGTGGGCCCAGGTCGGTCTCGAGCGTGACCGGGGCCGTTCGACGATCTCGGCCGACGGCCTCGGCGAAACTCGCTGCGGCGAGTCGGAACCGTTCATTGTCGCCGGCCTGGTCGGATCGAGCTGACTGGCCCTTCTTGAGGCCGGCCTCGGCGACCGCGGCGGCGATCCTTCCTCGACCTCGGATCAACGCACTCGACGCCCGGCCGAGCGCGACCTCGGCGTCCGAGACGACGATTCGGCGGCCGAAGCGTTCGGATGAAGCCGAGCGGACGATCGTGTAATCGACGCGCAGGCCCCGCCAGGCCTTGGGCCGGTTGGTGGCGATGACCTCGCCGTCGACGGGCAGCTTGGCCAGCACGATCGTCCGCTCGATCGATCTCGTCGCCGCGGCGGATCTTGAGCGAACGCGCATCGCCGGCGGGATACGCATTGACCGCCAGGATCAAGCGAATCGAAGTCGACGACCGGAATGCCGTTGACGGCGACGATCTCGTCGTTGACCTGAAGCTGCCCGAGCGCGGCCGGCGAGTTGGGCTGAACCTCGAAGACGCGATTGGTGAAGTTGTCGGTCCGCCTGGATGCCGAGGAGGCCGTATTCGACCTCCTTGCCTTCCTTGAGGGTCTCGACGGCGCGCCGGCCGAGCTTGTCCATCGGGATCGCGTAGCCGGCCATGGCGTCGAAGCCCGCCGGGCTCGCCGCCATGGTCGTCAGCCCGACCAGCTCGCCTTTCAGGTTGATCACCGCGCCGCCGCTCATGCCCAGGTTCAGCTTGGCGTCGAGCTGCAAGCAGAGTCGGGATAGTTCATCAGGCCGAGCGGCCGCTTGAGTCGGGCCGATTCGAGTCGTCGGCGTCGCAGCTCGAGCTTGCGGGCGATGTTCGACAGGATGCCCCAGCTTGCCGAGGGCGTGCCGTCGCGGGCGGCATTGAACGAGTTGCCCAGCGCGATCAGGAACGCGCCCTTGCGCAGCCGGCCGGCGTCGCCGATCGCGATCGGCTTGAGCCGGGGCGGATCGTCGCCGTCGCTCTCGACCGGGACGATCACGGCCAGGTCGCTGCGCGGGTCGGCCGCGATGATCTCGGCATCGAATTCCTGTCGGCCGGCCGCGCGAACGATCAGCTGCCGGGCCCCGCGCACGACGTGAAAGAGCGTGAGGATCTCGCCGCGGTCGCCGATCACCACGCCCGACCCGAAATCAAACGAGATCAGGTTCGGACTGATCGGGAACTCGCGGGCCCGACGCGTCGGAAGACGCCGACCGCGCCGGCTCGTGCAGGTCCGGCGGACGCCTCCGGCCGCGGATGGCCAGCGTTTCCTGCGAGTTCTCCGCCTTTGATCCGATGGATCGCGACGACCGACGGCTCGGCCTTGGCGATCGCGTCGGCCATCACGGTCTCGATTGCCGCGACCAGGTCCGCCGGCGACGGCTCCGGTGGGTCTGATGCCGGCTGCGGCGGATCGGGCCAGGCCAGGAGAAGACACGACAACAACACGAACGAGGTCATGAGCGGGTCCTTCGTTTTCGATCCGGGCGGCGGAAACCGGTGTGCCTGAGCTCGGAATCATCCGCGCGACACCTCCTCCATCATTTCGAGTTGACGCACCACGAGCAACCCGAGATCGCCTCTTTGCCCGCGGTGGGTTCTCCACCGGACGCGTTCTCGAGTGAGAGCACAAGATTCGCGAGGCGCGTACGACCAGGCGCGCTCGAGGCGATCTTGCCGGGGTCGGAGTCGGCTCAAGATCGCGGCTCGCCCGCGTTCCCAACGAATTTCCGCGCGGCAGAGCGTTCAAGTTCATCGCGCTGCGGGGCGCGGCAAGCTGACGCAGGCCATCCCTCCGGTTATGATGGAGGCCGTCGCCGCGGGCCGACGCTCCCTCTCAAGGTTCTTTGTGAGGGCACCAGAGCACGCCTTGACCGGAACGGGCGTCGGGTACGAACCAAGCATCGAAATGCAGCGCAAACCAAGGAGCCGACCATGTGCAAAGCGACTCGGTCCCTCTTCGATCACCAGTTCGCGCTAGTGTTGGTCCTGGCTTTCGGCGCGGGCACCGCAATCGCCCAGACGGAAGCGACCAAGCCGGCCAACGTCGCCGCCACCCCCAAGAAAGCGTCGATTTACGATAGATCGGCTGACGCACTGGCTCAGGTCGACAAGGCGACCGCGACGGCCAGGCGCGAACACAAGCGTATCCTGGTCATGTTCGGAGGCGACTGGTGCGGGTGGTGCCACAAGCTGCACGAGCTGTTCGCCAGCGACGGCGAGATCCGCAAGATCTTGAGCGACGATTATCTCCTCGTCATGGTCGAAAGCCAGGCGCCGAGCGCCGAAGCTTTACAGAAAAAATGTGCCGACGCCCTGAGCAAGGAAGAGCTTCAGAAAGGCATCGGTTATCCGTTTCTGGGCGTGCTCGATGCCGACGGCAAGGTCGTGACGGCGCTTCGGACGGACCTCCTCGAGGAGGGCGATCATCACGACCCGAAGCGCGTCAAGGAATTCCTGAACCGGTGGAGCCCCGCCTCGCAGGACGCGCAACACGTATTGAAGGCCGGTCTTTCACGCGCGGCCTCCGAGGACAAGCTCGTGTTCCTGACCTTCGGCGCACCGTGGTGCGGCTGGTGCCACAAGCTTGGCGACTGGATGGCGCAGCCGGAGATTGCGGCGATCCTCGACCGCGATTTCGTCATCACCCGGATCGATATCGACCGCATGCCTCATGGCAAGGAGCTCTTGGCCCAGGTCAACCCGAAGCCCGACGGGGGAATTCCGTGGTTTGCCGATCCTGGATTCGAAGGGTAATCCCCTGGGCACTTCCAACGGCCCCCAGGGCAACATCGGCTACCCATTCAAGCCCGAGGAGATCGACGCGTTCATGTCGCTCGTGAAAGCCCACGGCCGACGGATCGAAGGCGCCCAGCACGAGCGGCTTCGCGAAACCTTGAAGGAGGCCGCCGAGCGGATCGAGAAGGTGATGCGCGCGCGGTGAATCGCCGCATCGTGCTCCGCGTTTTCGGCCGACGGCGGTAGGGCGGCGCGGCCACGCCCGAGCCTCGACGTCCAGGTGCGCGCGGGCGTCGTCCGTCCCGATCAGCCTCCGCATTTTCGCGCGGTGCGCTTGGCCGCGCAGCGGCGCCTCCGGCCCGTGCGAGGAGTTGACAGCCCGGAATTCCCGTCCGATAGTGAAGAAGACGGCGTTCCTCAACAACAGTGCCCGCTCGCGCGGCTTCCGGACGCACCAGAGACGCGCCTGATCGTTCTTGGTGTCGCGGCCCGGCGGCCGCGCCCAAAGCCCGCAATTGACCGTGTCGCCGTGGGATGTCACCCGAGGCGGCCCCGGTCGTACACTCTCCAGTGCGTCGCCTATCGTTCTCTCACGGATTTGCACGAGGCCACAGGTCGGTGGAGACTTCTTCGATGCGGCAACTCTTGCCTTCCGGCCCAGGCCACAACCCGGGTCGGGCCTGGATGATTTTCGCGATCATCAGCGGCGTGCTGGTGTGGCTGGCCTCCGGCGGGCTGGACGCCGTCATCGCCCAGGACGGCGCCAAGACCGATGCGGCCAAGAATCCTCCGGCCGCCAAGGAGGAAGCCCCGGCGCCGGCAGCGCCAGCGGCCGCCAAGACCGCGGCGGCTCCCGCGGCGGATGCGAGCGACACCACTGCCCGCCAAAACATGCTGCAGTGGGCCATCCACGCGTCCGGGCCGATCGGCGGGCTGCTTGCTGCTTGCTCTCGATCTACTTCACGCGCGCTGGTCATCCGGCTGTTCATGGAATTTCGCGTCAGCGAGGCGGTGCCCGACCGCCCTGGTCGAGCGGCTCGAGGCCGCGATCCGCGACAAGAAATTCCAGGACGCCTACGACGCCTGCAAGGACAACGACAGCTTCCTCGCCCGGCTGGTGCGCACCGGCATCGCCAACCTGCCCAACGGCCGGCCCGAGGCCAAGGAGGCGATGCAGACGGCCGCCGAAGAGATCGTGACCACCATGGAGATGAAGATCAGCTACCTGGCGATCATCGGGACCTTGGGCCCGATGATCGGACTGGTCGGCACGATCTGGGGCATGATCATGAGCTTCCAGGAAATCGCCACCGCCGCCGGCGCCCAGCCCCGGCCCGAAAAGGTGGCCGAGGGGATCTCGACGGCGCTCTTCATCACGCTCGAAGGCGTCATCGCTGTCGGTCCCGGCGATCTTCTTCTTCGCCTTCTTCCGCAATCGGATCGCTCAGATGACCATGGAAGCGACCCGCGTCGCCGATCGCACGATCAACTCCCTGGTCGCCGCGGCCAAGGCCGTCAAGCCGGCCTGAGCCAGGCCGGTGTCGGAGGAGGTGATCTCATGGCCGCCTCGATGACCAGCGAGCTCAAGGCCGAGCCCAATCTGACGCCGCTGCTCGACGTCGTCTTCCAGTTGATCACCTTCTTCATGCTGGTGATCAACTTCAGCAGCGAAAACTACGACCAGCGGGTTCGGCTGCCGGTCGCCGAATCGGCCCGGCCGATCGACGACGAGCAGCGAGTCTCCGAAGATCGACTGGTCTTGAACGTCGACAGCGAAGGCCACCTGCTGATCGGCGGCGAGGTTCAGCCCCTGCACAAGGCGATCCAGACGATCAAGCACCAGGCCGACCTGGTCAGGCTGAACCTCAAGGCCGCCGGGGCGCAAAGCTCGACGCCGACGGCGAGCCTGCCCACGACCATCATCTTCCGCGCCGACCGAGACGCGACGTTCGGCTCGCTGATCAGCCTGATCAAGGCTTGCCAGTCGAACGGGTTCCGGAAGTTCGCCTTGAAGGCGATGAATTCCTAGTCGCCGCGGTGCCTGCAAGTGCGCGACGGCGATCTCGGCGAGAGTTATCGGACAACGACAGGAGCGAAGCCTTGCAGAACGCAAGAAGATCGGAAAGCGCAGGAGCCCGACGTCCCGATCACGCCGATGCTGGACATGGCGTTCCAGCTCCTGACGTTCTTCGTCCTGACGTACCAGCCCGCGCCGTCCGAAGGGCAGTTCATCATGAACCTGCTTCCCGCTCAGCCGGCGACGGCGATCACGGCCGAGGCCCCGAGCGACAAGCCCTCCGACAACCTGCCGGCCTCGCTCCGCACCTTGCCCACGATCCTCGGGCCGGCGACGGAGGGCGGCTGGCACAGATCATGGTCGGCGAGACGGCGATCGCGACCGATCCCAAGGCGCTCGAAGCCGAGCTCGACAAGTATTTCCAGGACCCGGACCTGCCGTTCGAGCAAACCATGCTCAAGGTCGATCCCCGCCTCAAGTATTCCGAGCTCATGAAGGTGATGAACGCGTTCATGAACGCGTTCGTCCAAGCCAAGAAGCCGCCGAACATCACCTTCGACGAGCTGGTTCCCGGGGAAGGAGAATGATCGATCGTGGCACGGCCGTCCGGCTTCTTTCAGGGTTCCGAGCTGCCCCGGCTCTTGTTCCTGGCCGCCGTCATGATCGTGGGCTGGGTGCTTGGTCTGGAATTACGTCCAGAAGCTGACCAGAGCCGCCGAGCCCGAGCTCACGGTCGACGGGCAAGCCCGAGCCGGTCGTCGCCGGATCAGATCGCGTCGAATTCGAGACGGTCACCGATCGAACGCCGATCGAATTCCGCGACAACGCGGCCTATTCGCTGCTGCTCGACGGGCCCGCGGCCAGACGCCCGACGAGCTCGCCGCCGTGGCCCGCCGCGACGTCGTGCTGGCCCATCTCTGGCAGAACCCCGAAGCTCTACCGGGGCGTGCCGATCCACCTGCTGGGCACCGCCCTGCGCGTGCTGCGCTATCCATCCAAGCTCAGCCCAGACGGCTGGCTCTACGAAGCGTGGATCATCACGCCGGAAACCACGCGAGCTCCCTTACGTGTGCGTGTTCGAAGACGCGCCCGAGGGCTTCCCGATCGGCCCCAACGTCTCCGAGCGAGTGGTCTTCAACGGCTACTTCCTCAAGATCATGAAGTACCAGGCGGCCGACGTTGCCCGCGGCGCCCCGTCCTGGTCGGCCGGATCGGCTGGGACACCTCGCGAAGCCGTCCTCCGCGGACGAATCGAACTCGAACCTTGCGCTGGTCGCTCGTCGTCCATCGGCGGTCATGTTCTTCATCTCCCTGGCTCGCTGGATCTACCAGCTCCGCCGGCTCTTCACCGCGCCCAGCGCTCGCGCCTCGCTGAGCTTCACACCCCACCGAAGAGATCGATCCCGCCACGCTCGAATGCCTGGGCCAGTCCATGGCCCGATGCGGCCGCTCCACAGGCGAAGACGACCCGGAGCCGGGCGAGCGCTCGAACGCGATGCCGGATTCGATCCACGCGGGCTTCCGGTTTTCACGAATGATTTGGCTCTTGTCCGCTCCGCCGAGCCTGCACAGTGAAGTGGCACGCGCCGAGCCACAACCGTCTCCGACGCCCACCCGGGTATCAGACAGATGCATCGTGAGTATCGACCGGAAGACTTGCATCATCTTGACGGCGGCACGCCGTCGTCGCGGCGGCCGGCGGAGACGCCGACGACCATGAGCGCGCGCTCTTCGCCTTCACCGCGCTTCCTGGGCGTGCTTGATCGGCTGGCGACGTCCTGCTCGGCCTGCTGGGCTGGGATACCGGCGGCTGCCGCTCGGGCTGTCGCTGTCGCTGGTCGCGGCGCTCCTGGGGGCCGTTTACATCGTCTACGGCGCGCTGCGGCGCTGTTGCAGCGGCCGGATCGGCGCCGACCTGGCGCTGGCGCAGGCGTGCCTGGCGGCGCTGGTCCTGGGTCAGCCGTTCGTCGCGGCCGAGGTCGTCTTCATCGCGCTCCTGGGCGAGGTCCTCGAAGCGTGGACTTTCGCGCGGACGCGGCGCGCCCTGGGGCGACTGGTCGAGCAGACGCCGCGGACGGCGCGGGTCCGCCGCGACGGCCAGGAGGTCGAGATCCCGGCGCAGCAGGTCGAGGTCGGCGATCGGGTGATCGTGCGGCCCGGCGAGCGGATCGCCGTCGACGGCACCGTGGTGACCGGGCGTTCGACCGTCGATCAATCGGCATTGACCGGCGAGTCGCTGCCGATCGACAAGGGGCCGGGCGATGCGGTCTTCACCGGCACGATGAACCAGTTCGGCGTGATCGAGGTCGACACCGAGAAGGTCGGCGACGAGACGACGTTCGGCCAGGTGCTCAGCCTGGTGTCCCAGGCGCGGCGGCGCAAGGCGCGGCTGGAGAAGACGGCCGACCGCCTGGCGCGGTACTTCCTGCCCGTGGTCGAGGTGGTCGCCGGCGCGACGCTCCTGATCGGCTATCTCGCCGGCTGGCCCGACGTCTGGTCGCGGACGGTCGCCGTGCTGGTGGTCGCGTGCCCGTGCGGCCTGGTCCTGGCGACCCCGGCGGCGATGCTCGCCAGCATGGCCTGGCTGGCGCGGCACGGCGTCTTGATCAAGGGGGGGTCGGCGCTCGAGAGCCTGGCAACGTGCGACACGTTCGCCTTCGACAAGACCGGGACGCTGACCAGGGCATGCCCCAGTTCACCAGCCTGGTCGCCGATCGGCGGCCTCGCCGAGGACGAGGTGCTGCGCCTGGCGGCCTCCGCCGAGGCCGCCAGCCGCCATCCGCTGGCCGCGGCCGTGGTCGAGGAAGCCCGGCGCCGGTCGCTTGACGCTCCTCGAGCCGCGCGACGCCACGCGTCCTCCCCGGCGCGGGCGTGCGGGCCGAGTGCGCGGCGGCCGGACGAGTCGATCCGCACGCGGTCATGGTCGGCAACCGGCGGCTGCTCGCCGAGGCCGGGATTGACGCTGGATCGCCGCGACCGAGGCGATCCTGGCCGAGCTCGATGCGCGCGGCGAGACCGCGCTGATCGTCGCGGTCGACGGCGCGATCGCCGGCGTGATCGGCGTCCACGACGCGATCCGGCCGGAAGCCCACGACGTGATCCACGACCTCCGCCACCTGAAGATCAAGGAGATCGCGATCTTGACCGGCGACCGCGAGCCGGCGGCCCGGGCGGTGGCCAGGCGGATTCACGCCGACACCGTGCGAAGCGGAGCTGCTCCCCGCGGACAAGGCGCGCTGGATCGAGGAGCGACAGCAGGCCGGGCGGCGCGTGGCCATGGTCGGCGACGGGATCAACGATGCGCCGGCCCTGGCCCAGGCCGACGCCGGCATCGCGCTCGGGGGCATCGGCGCCGACCTGGCCGCCGAGGCCGGCGACCTGATCGTGCTGGGCGACCCGCTGCGCGTGCTGCCGGACCTGCTCGGCTTCTCCGCGAGCACGGTCGCCATCATCCGGCAGAACATCATCGGCTTCGCCTTCGGCTTCAATGCCGTGGCGATGCTCTCGGCCACGTTCGGCATCCTCGGCCCGGTGGCCGCCGCGATCCTCCACCAGGTCGGCTCGCTGCTGGTCTTGCTCAATTCGATGCGGCTGCTCGTCTTCGGCGACTGGGCCGAGCTGCCGCCGTTGCGGCAATTGCGGCAGCTCGGCGCCTGGATCAGCCGGCTCGACGATCGCATCGACCTCGAGCGCGGCCTGGGAGTGGATCTGGAGCCGCCGGCGAGGCATCGTCGCCTGCGGCGTGCGCGGCTCTCTGCTGCTGGCTATGCCACGAGCGGCTGGACGGCGATCGGCCCGGACGAAGTCGGCCTGCTCCAGCGGTTCGGCCGGTATCGCGGCGTGCTCGGGCCGGGCTTGCACCTGCGCTGGCCGTATCCGATCGAGCGGGTCACGACGATCGCACCCGACCGGGTCCGCAGCCTGGAGATCGGCTTCCGCGCGACCGGCGCGCCGCGGAGCGAGCCGCTGCGCTGGGAGTCGACTCACGGCCGTCCGCTCCAGGACCGCGGCGACGACGAGGCGCTCTTGCTGACCGGCGACGGCCGGTACGTCGAGCTGGCGGCGACGCTTCAGTTTTCGATCGACCCGGCCGATCCGCGAGTCGCTCCGCCGCTTCGTCTTCGAGGTCGCCGATGGGGAGAGCGCCCTGCGGCCGCTGGCGGAGTCGGTCGTGCGCGAGGTCGTCGGCCGGCGGCCGCTGCTCGACCTGCTGACCGGCGGGCGGCGCGAGGCCGAGGCGCCGCCGCTCGATTGCTCCAGGAGCGGCTGGCCGCCTATCGATTCGGCATCGCGGTCCGCGGCATCTCGTTTCAGGACATCCATCCGCCGCTGGCGGTCGTCGACGCCTATCGCGACGTCTCGCGCGCAGCCAGCGATCGCCAGCGCCGGGTCAACGAGGCCAACGCCTACCGCGACCAGGTCGCTGGCGGAGGCGAACGGGAAAGTCCCAGGCGGTGCTCCACGCTGCCGAGGCCGCCCGCGTCGCACGCGCTGGCACTGGCCGCCAGCGGCGGCCGACACCTTCAGCTCGCTGCGCGAAGCGCGCCGGTATGCTCCCTCGCTGACCGATTTCCGGCTCTTCTGGAGAAGCTCGCCGCGGCCTTGGCCGGCAAGCGAAAGTCGATCCTCGACGAGGAGCCGGGCCGGCGCCGGCACCTGATCATGCCCGGCTTCCCCTGGAACAGTTGCTGCCGGTCTTGCAGGCCGATCCGGCCGCGAACGAGTCGACTCTCGCTCGTCCGACGAACATCGGCCGGGAACCGCTCCGCCCGCTCACTCACGGAGAGCCACGCTCATGAAACACACTTTCCGCTGGCTGATCGCGCTCGGTCTGATCGCTGGGCCTCGCGGCCCTGGCGCTCGCGTCGCTCGTGGTCGTGGACGAGACCGAGTTTGCCGTCGTGACCAGCTTCGGCCGGATCGTGGCCGTTTACGGCGACGAGCCTCGGAGACCGGGCTGCACGCCAAGGCGCCCTGGCAGCTCGCGCTCAAGATCGACCGGCGCGTGAAGGTCTTCGATCCGCCGCCGCGCGAGGTGATCACCGGCGACAAGCGCAACCTCGAAGTCGCGTCGTACGTCGTCTGGCGGGTCGCGGACCCGGTCTTGTTCCTGCGTGCGTCGGGAAGCCACGAGCTGGCGGAGGCGCGGCTGTACGAGCGGGTGTCGGCGGGCTTGAGCGATGCGATCGGCCGCCGCGAGCTGTCCGCGCTGGCCTCGACCGACGCGGGCCGCTGGGCGCTCGACGAGCTGACGCGAGAGGTCACGAGCGCGGTCGCTCCCGCGGCGCGCGAGCGAGCTGGGAGTCGAGGTGCTGGACGTCCGGCTGCGCCGGTTCAATCACCCGGTGGAGGTCCGACCGGCCGTCTTCGACCTGATCCGCAGCGAGCGCCGGCAGGTCGCCGCCAAGCTGCGGGCCGAGGGCGAGGCCCAGTACGTGACGATCACCAGCCAGGCCGACCGGATGCGCGACACGATCCTGGCCCAGGCCGAGGCCGAGGCCCAGCGGATCCGCGGCAACGCCGAGGCCGAGGCGACCCGCGTGCTCAACGAGGCCCATGCCCGCGACCCCAAGTTCTTCGAGTTCCTCCGCACGCTCGAATCGTACCGCTCGATCCTCGACGGTCAGACGACCGTCGTGTTGTCGTCGTCGAGCCCGTTGCTCAAGCTCCTGTCCCAGGGGCCTTCGATCGAGCGATCCGCCGGAGTCTCCGTCCGAGTCGCCTCGCGTCCAGAACGCGGCCCGTCAGCCATGAAGAAGATCTGGCGATCACTCCTGATCGTGCTCGGATCGGCCGCCGCACTGGTCGCGGCGACCGGCTGGTGCATGGTCGCCCCCGGCGAGGTCGTGGTGGTCCGCCGGCTGGGCCGGCTGGTCGAGCCGCCCTGGGGACCCGGCTTGCACTGGCGCTATCCGCTGGGGATCGACCAGGCCGACCGGGTCCGCTCCGACGCCGTCCGGCAGTTGACGATCGGGCTGGCCGGCACCGCCGGCTCCGACCTCGAGCCCTCCGCGGGCGAGGTGATGACCGGCGACCTCAACCTGCTTCGGATCCAGGCGACGGTCCAGTACCGCGTCGTCCGCCCCGCGGACTTACGTCCTCCGCGCCGAGCAGGTCGAGCCGCTGCTCGCGATGTCGGCCGAGGCGAGCGTCGCCGCGCGCTGGCGCGTTCGCGGCGTCGATGCCGTCTTGCGCTCCGATCGCCAGGCCATCGCCCGCGAGGTCGAGCACGATCTCCAGACCTCCGCCGACCGCTATCAGTTGGGCGTGACGATCCTGGGCGTGAGCCTGACCGACGCGCGGCCGCCCACCGAGGTCGAGGCCGACTTCGCGGCCGCCCAGTCGGCCGAGAGCCAGCGGGATCGCCGGATCAACGACGCGAGGTCCTACGAGGAGACGACCGCGACGGCGGCCCGCGTCGAGAGCCCAGGCCAAGCTCGAGCGGCCCATGCCGCCGCCGAGCGGACGGTCCTCACCGCCCGCGCCGAGGCCCAGCGCTTCCTCGTCTTGCTGGCGGAAGCCGAGCGATCGCGCTCCTTGACGATGCGCCGGCTCTACATCGAATCGATGCAGTCGCTGCTCGACCGCGTGAAGCGCAAGCTCATCCTGCCGCCCGGCGATTCGCTCGACCTGACCGTGCTCGGGGCGACGGAACCAAGAGCGCACCGCACGCCGGCACCCTCGCCGGCGGACAAGGCCGGTTCAAAAGAATCCGGGAAGACCGAGTGACGCCGCTTCCGCCGCCGGGAACAGCCCCCAGGCGAAACAGATCGAACCGGGATCAGTGCGCAAACGCGTCGCGCGGAAACACCGGATCGAGCAATTCGGCGGCCTTCTTGCGCCATTCCGCGGCCTTCTCGGGCTTGCCCCAGTCCTCGTAGAGCCCGACCAGCCGCCCGGTGGCCACGCGCAAGGCCGCGTCGCGCTGAAAAGGCGGGATCGTTCCCCGGCGGTCGCTCAGGGCCTGTCTTGCCGTCAACAGCAACGGCTCTGCCTCGGCGTACGCCTTCTGGCCCGTCAGCACCTCACCCAGCAGGCTGCGCGTGTAATCCGTGGTCCAGTCATCCCCCTGGGTTTTTTCCTTGATTTCCACGCATTCACGGACGAGCGGCAATGCCTCACCGTAGCTCCGGTCGCGGACCAGGCACGCAGCGAGAGCAAGCAAGGCATCGGTATAGAACCGGTCGTTCCGCGGCTTGCTCCGGCCGCTCTCTGCGACGGCGCCGCGAAACAGCAACTCAGCGTCGCGGTAGCGCCTCGCACTCAAGAGACCGGGCTAGGTTGAACTGGGTGATCAGGGTGTAGGGATGGCCCGGCCCGAGCTTGGCCCGCCGGCCCGCGAGCGTCTGTTCGAATAGCGCGATCGATTGCTCGAGCCGACCCGCCTGGCCATAACAAGATGCAAGATTGTGCATTGATTGAAGCGTATCCGGGTGATCGGTGCCGGAGCTGTTTTTTTGAATATCGAAAGCGTCCTGGAGCAGGGGGATGGCGCGGTCGAGCTGGCCGGCTCGAAAGTAAGCCGACGCGAGGTTGTTCGCGGAAACAAGCGTATCCTGGTGGGTCTTGCCCAGCTTGGCCCGCCGCCCTTCCAGTGCCCGCTCAAGAAGCGGAATGGCGCGACCGACCTGATTGACACCCAGATAGGCGGCACCCAGGTTGCTCATCGTCTTGAGAGCCGTGGGATGATCCGCGCCCAGCTTCAACCGCTGGCCATCCGCGATCGGCTCGAGCAGCGAGATCGAGCGATCGGGCCGGCCCGCCAGGTAAAACGCATCGGCGAGGTTCATCGTCGAGAGCCATGTGCTGGGATGATTGGGGCCCAGCTTGGCCCGTTCCGTGGCAAGCGTTTCCTCGAGCAAGCGGATCGACCGGTCAAGCTGCCCCGCTTTCTGATAGATCGCCGCGAGATTGTTGGCTTTCAGGAGCGTGGCCGGATGTTCGGCGCCCAGCTTCGTCCGCGCGCGAGCGAGTCCCTCCTCGGCGAGCGCGATCGCGCGGGCGAACTGCCCCGCATCGAGATACATGAGCGCGAGGTTGTTCATCGAGGTCAAGGTGTCGGGGGCGTCTGCGCCGAGCGTCGTTCGCTGCGCATTCAGCGCCTCTTCCAGCAATGGGATCCGCGGTCGAGCTGGCCGGCCTCCTTGTAGCATGACGCCAGGCAATTCATCGAGACCAGCGTTGCGGGATCGCGGGCACCGAGTTTTTCGCGACGCAGCTCGAGCACGCGCTTCAGCAGCGGAATCGCTTGCTCGTAATGACCAGCTTCGCTGTGAGCCACGCCCAGGCTGTTGAGCGCGCCGATGGTCTCGACATGCGCGTCGCCGAGCAGTTGCTGTCGAATCGTGAAGACGTTGTCGAAGACCCGAGGTGTTTCCTTCACTAACCCCAGGCCATTGTACGCTTGTCCCACTGCGCTCAGGATCGCGGCACGCGTGAGCGGGGCCAGCTTCTCCCGTCCTTCCAGGTCTGTGACCGCGCGACCCAGCACTTCCGCGATGGTGACCTTTTCTCCATCCTGCGCCGGGTCGGGTTTGCGGAAGCTCGAAACCAGGAAGTCGGTCACCTCTTTCGCCTGGTCGCGCTCCCGCTCGGCCTCGGCACGCGAGAGCGCCAGGTCGCTGTTGGATTGCTCGAGCTGCCGGTTCTGCCGGGCAATCTGCGCGCTGTTGTCGCGAATCGTCGTATTCGCCGTCGACAGCCGGCGATTCGCGAACGAGATCACCGTCGTGATGGCCACGAGGGCGGCTGCCCCCATGACGGCCGCCGCGCCGGCCCCAGCGACCAACCGCTGATGCTGCTTGATCCACCGCCGCGCCCGCAGCGACATCGGCTCACGCCAGGCCGTGACCGGCTCATCGGCGAGCCAGCGCTCGAGGTCATCGGCCAGCGCACGCGGCACGGGATAGCGATCCGCGGGCCGCACCGCCATCGCCTTCAGGCAGATCGCCTCCAGGGCGCGGGGCACGTCGGGCTGAACCTGGCGCGGCGGTGTGATGTCGCCCGCGTCGCACCTGCTCGAGCACGCCTCGTCGACGTCGCGCTCCTCGACCGGGGCCCGTGCCGGTCAGCAGGCAATAGAGCGTTGCGCCCAGGCTGTACACGTCGCTGGCCGGCCCGAGCTGGTCGAGCCGGCCCGCCGCCTGCTCGGGGCTCATGAACGCCGGCGTGCCGATCGCCGAGCCGGGCAGCGTCTCGCTCGAGCCGCTGGCCGACGGCGGCCGGAGCGTCGCCTCGCGCGAGCGACCCGTCCGACCGGCCCGACCACCTTGGCCAGCCCCCAGTCGACGACCAGCGTCTCGCCGTACTGGCCGACCATGATGTTGCCCGGCTTGATGTCGCGGTGCAGTACGCCCCGGCTGTGCGCATAGGCCACCGCGTTGCAGACGTCCAGGAACCGCCGCAGCAGCTTCTGCAGCTCCAGCATCCGCTCGCCGGCATCCCCCGGCACGGCCGGGTCCTTGTGGAACCGCTCGATGCGTCTCTTGAGGCTGTCGCCCTTGATGAACCGCATCGCGTAGTAACGGCCGGCCGTCGGCGTGGTGCCCCAGGCCATAGACCGGCACGATGCCGGGATGCTCGAGTCCGCCGGTGATCTCGGCCTCGAGCAGGAACCGATGCGCGGCTGCTCGGGTGATCGGCGTGCGCGCTGCGGATCTGCTTGTAGGCCACCTCGCGGTCGAGCTCGACGTCCTTGGCGACGAAGACCTCGCCCAGCCCGCCGCGGTCATGGAACCGCAGGATCCGGAACCGTGCGCCGGAGGCGGCTCGCGGTTCGTGATACGAAGCCGTCGCCTCGGGGTCGGTGCCGGGCCGGCCAGCCTCGCCCGGCTCGTTGAGGCGGCCGAGGGATCGCTGCACGTCGGGGTCGATCTTGGCCATCGGCTCGAGCGCCGCGCGGATCCAGTGGACCGAGCTGAGCGAGGCCAGGCTCTGGGCCGGGTCATTGCCGTGCTGCTCGATATGCCGGCGAACGAGCGGCTCGAGCAGGAGCGCGGTCGCCCGGTGAGAGTGCGCCGCGCTCTGCCAGCATTTCGGCGAGCGGCTTGTGTTTCTGCAACAGCCAGGCGTTCATCGCGGCGACCAGCGCGTCGCGCGTGATGAAATCCATCTGGAGGGCCAGGATGCCGAACAGCAAGTTGCGGTCTGCGTCAGCGGCGGCCATCGGGCTCAACTCTTTCGTTGAGACGAGTTCCGGCAGTGCCGGTCAGGAAAAGTAACCACGGCGTTTCAATGACGAGCGGCAGTGCTCGTAAAGCCCCAGTTCCATGAGCTCCTGTTCCACGCGTTCCGGATCAGGGTCCTTGAGCGAGGCGGTCACCTCTTTCATGAGCAACTCCACGAAGAGATCGCGCGCCCGATGCAGGTTGACACGCAGCCAGTTGGAATCCACGACCTTGGAATGCGACCGGGAAAACAGGGAAGCCAGCTCGGCCGTGCTCGACTCCGCGTGATCGGTGCGCAGCCGCAACAGAGTGTGAAACGGCCGTCCGGTCTCCGCCTGGTCCCGCGCGAGTGCCGCCCACGCTCGTGACAGCAGCTCCTCCCGCCAGCTTGCGACGAACTGCTCGTCGAGGTCGGCGCTCCCAGACCTCTGGCTCCCCGGCATCGGGCAGCTCGTCGACGATGTCGCGGACGTGATTGCGGCGGCGAGACCGATGGTGGTCGATCATCAGGTTGTAGACCGCGCGCTTCACAAAGTCGCGAAAGCGGCCCTTGCCCGGGTCCGCGTTCTTGAAGTCGCCACGGAGAAACCGCAGGGCGAATTCCTGGGCCAGGTCCTCGGCGGCATCGGCGTCCCGCAGCGAGGCCAGCAGGTAACGCTGGACGGCCCCGCCGTAGCGGCGCATCAGCCGCTCGAGCGATTCTGACGCCCGGCCATCCGCGCCGTCGCGCCTGGAACACCAGGCTCCAGCGGGTCTCGATGCGGCTCAGGTGCGACTCGAAACGAGTCCGGTCAAAAGGATCTTCTGTCGCCACGGTTGGATTGACTTCTCCAGCGCCTCGTACCATGAGAGTGAATTCATCGTATTGTGATGAATTGCATCCGGAATAGGGCCTGGTACCGAACGTCGAGGAGTTTTTGATCTCGTCAAATGTCGCTAGAGCCTGCTATGCACTTGTCAACTCCGCGCTCGCGAGCAGGCGTAGAACGATTGCGAGCCAATGCGGAAGCAAACAGAGGCTGGCCGGCAGCCCTCGAATGTATTGTAACATCATCATGAAAGAATGCAACGATTTGGCACAAAGTGGCAACTTTTGGGTCATGGTTTTGGTGCCATTTTGGCACTGACCGAAAGTGTCGAATAGCCTGTTTTCGTAGGGCTGGAGCCAGCAAACGCCGCAGCGGCGAAGTGTGCCATTTCGGCCCTCGATGTGCCACCGCCAATATCGGCCTACCGGGACACCTAAAGTCGGGGTTATCGCGCTGCATTCCGAAGAGAAAAACGTCCTCGCTGGGTCATTGTTGACGTTGATTCATCTTTTCCGTGCGGTTCCGTGTTTTCGGTGGTTAGAACGCTTGGTGCTGATCGACATGCGGCTCGCCTGCGACGGCATCACGCGGCGCCGCAGGTCGACCTTGCAAAATCGACGATGACGTCTCCGAGCGCCGGCGGTCCGCCCATCGCGACCGCGAAATTTCGGCGGAAGCAACTCTACCTCCGCCGGCTTCGTCAGGCGTCGGGCCCCGCTTGTCAAGTCCCGGCGAGCCTACGGAATTCGCCACAACTCGAACAGGCTCTTGGTTTTTTGCGGTGATCATGTCCTCATCGAGTCTGGGTTCGCTCGTCATATTCCGATGTCGCGGGTCCGGCTTCCTGAGCGGGTCAGCACCGGACTCGGGGCCGGCTCGATCATCGCAGTCGCCGAGATGATCTCCAGGGGATTCAATACGAAGAATTTAACCACGGAAGGCTCGGAACGACACGGAAACGGACCGGATTCTGCATACCGAAGAGAGCGACGTTCCTTGCGTGGGGCCACTATCGGAGATAACCGTGAAAACGAATCAGGGGTTCGTGTGATGTTGGGCGATTCAGGGCCAGCCGACCCAGCACCCTTGTCGAGCGAATCATCCGAAGCGCGTTTTTTTCCGTGAGATTCCGAGCTTTCCGTGGTTAGAAGGCTTGTTCCTGATAGACATGCTGCTCGCCCGCGACCGCATCCCCCGGGCCGGCCGCCGACGGTGCCTCGGCACGACCGCGACAAGCGTGAAGTCAGGATCGCTGCCGCGGACCGTTGGCTTGTGCGAAGCACCCCGTTTTTCATAATCACCATCGTGATCGCGTCACGCAGCACGCGAACGCGGCTCGGCGACTCTGCCCGTGTTTCCCCTGTCTTGATCCGCGTTCATCATCTTGATCCGCGGCTTATCATGTTTTCGATTGCCGGGATAAGACGAATACCGCTGAAGAGTTTTTGGCCACAGATCCACACAGATTCACACGAATAAAACCGCAGAAGATGATGGGTGCGAAGAACGAGAGATCTTCAGTCCGCCAATCTCGGCGGCGAGCGCCGCTCGACGGGCAGCGGCGGACTGTCCACGTCACGGTGCACGCCAAACCCCGCTCGGGGGCGTTGCCAACCGTCCGACTGTCTTTATCCGTGTTCATCATCTTTATCTGTGGCTAATCAAGTTCTCCCGCGCCGGGATAAGACGAATACCGCGGAAAATTTTTGCCGCGGATGAACGCTGATGGACGCGGATAATACCGCACAAGATGATGGATGCGAAAAACGCCAACCTCTCTGTTCGCCGATCTCTGCTGCAAGCGCCGGCCCGACAGGCCGAATCATTTCTCACCGCGACGACGCAACGAGCCCGACGGCAAGAGGGACGCACAAAGAGAACGCAAACTGCCGAACTGGTAGTCGACGTCATTTTCAATGTGCACAGCCCATTGGGACCCGGTCGGTTAAGTAAAGAGTCAATGTCTGGAACTGATCGTCTACGAAATCAGGAGAGCCAGCGAAGCATCTATCCGTTCTCCTCACGCTTTCTCTGCTCTCCTGCTCATCGCGGCGCAGCCGCGATTGCTCTCCTGATCACCTGCTCTATCGCGGCGAGGCCGCGATTATCGTCACAATCGGCTCGCTGGTCTGCGTCGGAAGATCCTGCCTAAATTAACTCCAAGATTCCGCGATCGGCCCAAATTTGTGAGCGATAATGAAACTACTTGCGATCTGACAGCTTTCTTAAGCGCGACAGCTCTCCGACTCAGCAGCAAGCGTCGATGGCCTTCGCTGTGACCCGGTCGCAGCCTGGCAGGTAGTCGATGGAGCTTGCGGTCGCGAGAGTACCGATCATCGATGCGGAGTCCAACCATGAGTGAAACCCTGGGGGGCTTAGGGGGAAGGAACGCCCGGTATAAACGTCGCCGGCGGCTCGCCGCTCGCGCGTTACGGGAGCGCTGGGCCATCCCGCGGGAGGTGCGTGCCTCCTTGATCGCTCGGCTCGGCAAGATCGTGCAGGACTCGGCGGCGACGCCCCGCGACGTGACGGCGGCGGCCCGGGCAATCCTGGCCGCCAGCAAGATCAACCTGGATCATGTCTCCGTCACCATCAAAGCTCGTGCGCACGAGGAAGTCGAATCTCGACTCGACGAGGTCGAGCGTCGCGTTCACGAGCGTGCCAGCGGTTAGCGCCCAAAAAAACAGCCAGTCACGATTGCCGTCCGGCACGAACGGTGCTCAGGGCCGGCAGCGCCCTGCGCCCCGCCGGGAACACGTCGCGGATACCGCCCGGCAGCGCGTCTATGAGCTCCTCCCCGGTCTTTCTCGTCGTCGGTGCCTCGACCAGGCGCCTGACGAGGTTGTTGGCGCGTGGCGTGGTGGTGACGCACACCCGGGGATTTGAGCCGAGGCGGAGGCCCAAGAGCAGCATCGCCCAGCCGCGGCCAGCCGCGGCCAGCCAGGTTCGCCAGTCCCCCTCAGGCGGCCGCTGGGCCGCCCCGCGCCGCGGGTGCAGCCGGCAACTGCCGGGCGCGACTCCGCACGGGCAGCGCTGGGTGTACCAGTCCCAATGAGCGCGGTCATTTGTCTCCGGCCAGTCCAGGTCGAGGGAGGTCTCGAGCTTGGCGATTCGCATCGCTGCTGCGTTCATGAAGAGCAACCGGGATTTGGCGCGGCAGCCGGGCCCGGCTCCGTCAGCGGCCGCACCGCCGCGTGGAAACCGGGACACACCGTACCAGCAGAAGTAGTCAAATTCATCAAAGCCCCGCGTGAAACGCCCGGCAGGCGCAGCTCATGCGTGGGCCGGCGGAATCGTCGTCATCTGCCATCAATGAGGCGGTTCGGAACGGAACGCTACGCCAGCGTAGCGGCGCGATGCGGGGTTAATGCGCCAGGGCCTTTGCCCTCGGGGGCGCCGTTGGGTCTGAGATCGTGATCAATGGAGCTTCTTCAGAAAGCCTGACCCGGGAAAAGCAGATTTGTCGCGCAGCGCCCCCAACCCCTTACGATGGAATTCTGCCCCCAGATTCCCGTGAGTCAAGCAAGTTCCTGACATTTGCGTGGACGGATTTTTGCGCTTGACAGTTATGCTGAGGATACCACGTGGGCAACGCTGGACTCTCGCGAACGCCGCGGTGCTCTCGTCTCGCCACGGGACGCTGGATTTGCGGATTGCAACGAGCACGCGGTCGCAAGATGAGAGACCTGGACTGTCCTCGCCATTCACGTCCGGGATCAAGCCGCGCTTGCAATGCCCATGGACCTCGTCCTTGCCGAGCACATCCTGACGTATCGGCTTGAGGAATCCCGACAGAAGGCACAGCGTCGGGATTACGCCGGGCGCAACGGTCTTGGCCGATGAGAAACCGAGTGAGGCGACGCCGCCTCGCTTTGCACCCAAGGCCGCCGCGCACGGCGCCCTGGTAATCTCGAACGCTTCCAAAACTGTTGAGTAACTACGGAAAACAAGAACAGTCGGTATTTCCTGTCGAAGGCGATCCGTTAGACTGTCTATATGTACCGAATCTCCGACGTCGTTAACGCGCCGTCGAGCGAACAAGAGCGACATCGCGGGTATGCGAGCAGCGGTTAAAGCAAAGGGCGATCAAGATGCCATCCCACTTCGTTGTAAGTGTGCGTGAGCAAGATAATCGATTTGAAATCGGCCGATTTTGAGCAAGATTGCTGAGGCAAACTACAAAACTCCCCGCGAAGAGCCTGATTGCTTGATCGAGCTTTCCGAGGGATGTACTCCGTCGTTTACCACAACGGCGGAGTACTCGATCATGTATCACGATTCGCCTTCAACTGCTAGATTCTGGTCCGTCCTGCTTGCAATCATCGCGGCGGCAAAACATCTTGGAGATCGGCAACATGAAGACCATCCTCTCCGTGGGCTTGCTGTGCTTCGTGGCAGCCACGGCGCACGCGCAAACCGATTCGGACCGAGACAAACCCCTGGGCGAAGACACCGTGAAGGTGTCGGATCACGTCTGGCAGATCGTTGGCTGGCCGAACATCGGGATCGTCGTGGGGGAGAAGGCGACGCTGGTCGTCGACACCGGCCTGGGGCCCCGCAATGGCGCCACGGTCGCGAAAGTGGCGAAACGACTTGCGCCCGACAACAAGCTCTATCTGACGACGACGCACTTCCATCCCGAGCACGCCGGGGGCGTGGCCGGTTTCCCGGACGGAACCATCTTGATCCGCCCCAAGGTGCAGCAGGACGAGATGGACAAGCACGGCGTGGAGATGATCCATCGCTTCGAGGGCATGAACCCCAAGTGGAAGGAGTGGCTCGCCGACGCCAAGCTTCGCGCCCCGGACAAGACCTTCGACAAGGAACTGGAACTGGATCTCGGTGGCGGCGTGAAGGCGCGGCTTCTGTGGTTCGGCGGCGCCCACACCAAAGGCGATGAACTGACCTTCGTCTTGCCCGACAAGACCCTGATCTCGGGCGACGTCGTGCAGAACAAGGTCGTGCCGAGCATCTACGGCGACGGCGGCACGCCTTCGAGCTGGATCGCGGTGCTCGACCAGGTGGAAAAGCTCGGGGCCGAGCACGTGCTGCCGACCCACAGCCCTGCGGGCGACGGTTCGCTGGTCGCCAAGGAGAAGGCCTTCATCGTCGATCTGCGGAACCGCGCTCTTGGCCTCAAGCAACAGGGCGTCGCCGCCGACCAGGCCGGACGGTTGCTTACCGACGAGTTCAAGAAGAAGTATCCAGACTGGCCGATCAAGGACGTGACGAACTTCGTGAAGAGCATCTACGCGGAGTGAGCAAGAAGAATCATCGCTTGCTACGACCTCACTCCTCCCGCTTCTTGACCTTAATAACAATCCCCATGATCAGCGACTCTCTGTCCGAGTCGCTGATCTCATTTGAGCCACGTCTTTCGAGCGTACACATCCGCGGCCAGGCTACCTCTGCAATCGATCCTTGAGCACGCTTTCCCGGACCCACAGCGACGTGGAGCCAGGCGGACCTCGTAGCAGACAAGCAGGCTCCGGGAGGTCACGGAGCGGAAGTTGAGATCAAGCCGAGCCGACCGGCCGAGCTCAGAGCGGCAGATGAAGCTGCCGACCGATGTGTGGTTCCGACTCGACTTCAAGCGAAGACAGCGTCACGCCGAGCAACCTGATTCCCTTGCTGACGGGGAAGAGCGGCTCGAGGAGCGCGGACACGAGCTCCTCGAGTATGGCTCGCGACTCGACCGGGACAAGGGCGGTCCGGCTGCGTGTGATCTGCCGGAAGTCGGCGTATTTGGCCTTTAGCGTCGCCGTCCGCCCTCTGATCTTCGAGCCCTCGCAGTAGGACCACACCTTACCGATCAGGGGCTCGAGGGCGACGCGCGCCTCCTCGGCCGTGAAGAGGTCGGCGTTGAACGTCGTCTCGGCACCGATCGACTTGCGGACGCGATCGGCGCAGACCGGCCGTTCGTCGATTCCTCGCGCCAGCGAGAAGTAATAGGAACCCGCCTTGCCGAAATGCTGCTGGAGGAACAACAACGTCTGGCCCTTCAGATCGCCACCGTTGCGAATCCCGAGCTCCTCCATCTTCGATCGCGTGACGGGGCCGATTCCGTGGAACTTCCCGACCGGCAGACTCTCGACGAACGCCGGCCCCATCTTCGGCGTGATGACGAATAGGCCGTCGGGCTTGCGCTCATCCGATGCGATCTTCGCGAGGAACTTGTTGTAGGAGACGCCTGCGGACGCGGTAAGGCTCGTTTCGGCGCGAATCCTTGCCCGGATATCCTCGGCGATCTCGGTCGCCGAGGAAATGCCCTTCAGATTCTCGGTGACGTCGAGATAGGCCTCGTCGAGCGAGAGCGGCTCGATTCGGGGCGTGTATTCTGCAAGAATCCGCGGATCTGCGCGACACCGCCCGATAGATGTCGAACTGCGGCTTCACGAAGATCAGCTCCGGGCACTTCCGCTTCGCGGTGACCGAGGGCATGGCGGAACGGACACCGAATTGGCGGGCCTCGTAGCTTGCGGCCGCCACGACGCCGCGCTCGCGCGAGCCGCCGACCGCGACGGGCTTGCCGCGGAGCTCAGGATTGTCTCGCTGCTCGACGGACGCGTAGAACGCGTCCATGTCGATGTGAACGATCTTTCGCTGCCGCTCGGGCCCGACCACGTGCACGCCCTCAATGGTCTCGCGTCGGTCATTACCCCTCTTAATCCGGCGCCGCAATCGGCCCGGCAATCGAACGCTCGAGTCATCGCGACCATCAGCAAAGCCATTCGGCACTCTACCACGTGGATGCCCGCGCGTGTACAGGCATGCGCGTGATCCGCTTCTGCAGGCGTTGTAGTTCCCGGGGGGGCACAATACTCAATTCAGCGGCTCGGTTTTGGGCCGGGCTTCTGCCGCCTGAGATTCTGCCCGGATCCTTCTCCAGGGTGGCCAGGAATTCCTCGGCTCCCGCCGGCTTCGTCGATCGATCGGTTGCCATCTGCCGAAAAGCCGGCTTCCACTCGTTCCTCTTGCGTGGCGACACTGATGTCACTCAGACACGACACCTCGACCGCTGGGACGCGGCCAGGGCTATTCGCTTCCTCTTCGGCATCGACGCAAAGCCCAACTTGGTCGCGTTGGCCGAAAAGTTGCCGGAGTCAGCCTACGGCTTCCTCGCGCGGCCTGAAGGTCCATACCGCGCCTGACCGCGCCACCACCTGCCGTCGCATCTTTTCGTACCGAGCGGCCCAGGGCTCATCGGGCAGGACGAGGACATCTTGTCGAGGAGCCTCTGGGATCATGGGACTTTTTTTCGTCTGCGTCTCCAAGGCGCGTTCGATGCTCCGGGGATGGACGACCAGGTCGAACTGCCGTCGAACCAGCTCCGAGAGCGCGGCGGCTCGGAGCAACGGGTCGCGGAGCTGGTGTTGGAGTAGGAAATCGACGATGGGGTCGGAGAGTTTGTGGGCTTGTCGCGGGCCCGGTCGTTGGGGGATCAAGCCGGGCAGGCCGGCGCTCTGGTAGAGCGCCTGGGCCTGATAGAAAACGGGACGGGAGAACCCGAACGCCTGAGTGGCGTCGGTCACGGCGGCCCCATCCACACGAACGCGCCGGAGCATCTCGTACTTGACCTGCACCAGGTCGCGCGGGTCGAAGAACTCCCCGCGCAGGAACATGGGATCGGCCACCTTCTGGGGGTGGGGGTTCAAGGCGCCGTGCTGACGCAACGATTCGGCTTTGGAGTCGATGGGTTGGGGCATGAGGATCTCCGGGGCACCCGGTTTGTGTAAATCTAATTACGCCTAGATTGCCCGGTCTGTCAAGATGCAAGTGCCGGTGGTTCTCGGCAATTAGCGCGAGTTATGCCGGTCAGAGCGCGATACCGCGACGCTTTCGTACTTATCTATCGGCAAAATCTCCTTGACAATTGAGGCGAAATCTGCTTGACACGTTCCCTCCGTCGGCCGATCGGTCATGATGCTCCGGCCTGCCGAATCCGAGCGATCAAATCAGACAGTTCGAACAAGTCCTGGACGCGGAAGGGGGAGCGGCCCGCGGAAGCCGCGACAATGGGATCCACGGGAAAAAGACTGGTCCATTGAGCAGGCAGCGAGGCCAGCCGACCCGTATTGTCGTGGAAGTGCACGCGGTGCCCCCGCCAATCGCGGCGGTACATCACCAGCGTGAACTCACGCCCAAAGAGAGGGTGGAAAGGATGGATGACATGCCTGATCGAGCGTATCAGCGTGGAGTGATGGTGATCTTGAACCTACGGGAGAGAGAGCCACCAATCAGGGCGAAGACTAATTGCGGCAACCCGAGCACGACCAGAACGACGAAGCCGCCGATTGGGATGTAAAGGACAGGACGGCCCGGCCCGATGATCGTCTCCACGGGGTAGAGAAAAGGTGCCATGTAGGGAATCACTACCTCGCGAGGAAAGCAAATCGCCAAGGCGACGAAGACGGCCAACGCCATCGCACCGAACGTCTCGAACCCGAGGAGGAACGGGCGACTTCCGGGACGCCGTTGACCAATCAGCACGCCGACCGCGAGAACGTTCGCCATGGGCAGGGCACCCAGTAACAAGAGGATACCAGGCGGCCGGCCGGGGCCATTCATTCTGGGATCAAGGAATGCCCGAATCGCCCCGAAGTCGAGTGCGGCCATGACGACGGCGACCATGACCCAGACGATTCGGACTTGAGGTAGTCTCACGGCATCCGTTTGGTTGCAGAAGTCCGCCTCTGCGTCCGGTGGCGCCTGCCTGCACATCGTCCGGCCGAGTACCGCACCGACCGCCTGCCTCCTCGGACCGGACTGAGCCATTCTCACGGAACAGAGGAACCGCCTCAAGGGCCGTACGCCGCCTACGCTTGCGTCTGCGGGGCGAACGACCTCTGCGCCTCCCTCGTCGATCAGCCGACGGTCCAACTGCACGGGTGCGAAACACGGTTACAACAACGACGTTGCCGAATCCATGATCAGTCCCACTTGATGCTGGTCGACCGCACGGGGCGTCTCTTCCGCGACGGCAAGGCCGCGATCGCGGCGGAAGTAACGGGAATCCTCGATCGGCTCCAGAGCAGTGCCGAGAGCCGGCGGGCCCGGCTCGAAAAGCTGAGAGGCTGCCGGCTGCTCGGCCGATTCTTCGCCGCGAGCAGAGAGCGCCTGCGCGAGGCCGCCGTGCGCCTGGGGGTACACCACCTGGCAAGCCTCGGCGGATGCCCCGCGCAATAGCGCAAGGGCAGAGCGCGACCCGTTCTCGAGTCTCAACGCGCACTTAAGCGCGCAATTCCCCCGCCCGTTCACGTCTCGACGCGGCGGTCCGTCCCCGTCGTGCGTTCCCTGCGCACGCCGATCGGCCGATTGTCATTCCGCGTGCCGCATGCCCTTGCCGTTGCGTCAGGCCCGCTATCGGGACTCACTCCACCGCGCCCTCATCGCTGTGCATGTCCTGCTATCCACATCGGCCGCCATCGCTATGTATGTCCTGCTATCTCCTTCTGGTGAAACAAGTGCAGAAGCCCATTGATCAAGCGACGCTGATCACAACGCGGCCGTTTCCCACTTCCGGCCAAGTCAAAATGCGGCTCCAGCTCGGGCGAGAACGCTATCTCCTGACCTCTCATCGAGCCGGAGGCAGCCGCTCCGGATGGGCCTCCGCAAACCATGCGAGACCCGGGCGCATATGAGCCAGGCTGCCGTTGCGATCTACGCCGTTCGATGTCCACGGCATGATGCCCTGCCAACCTTTCGCGAAAGCGTTGCGATAGTCGTCGGCAATCGACCCGCCCGCGCTCCCCAGGGCCGGGCATTCGCCAATGATGCAGGGCTTGTCGTCCATGCCGTAGTCGGCCGGGGAGCGCTCGAACGGGCTGCCGAAATACGGCCTCACCCAGTCGTAATAGTGAATATTGTAGAAGTCGACGAAGGCGCCCGGTTGGAGTGCACCGAGCGATTTATTCGAGTAGAAGTTCCCCTCGTACTTGTCGCTGTTGTACTTCGGCCCTGCGCCTTCCCCCTCGCACACCAACACTTTGCTGCGGGCATGAACGGCGTTCGCCACGCGAGCGACCAGATCGAGCGTGTCCTTTCTGGCCACCTTGTGGTTCTCCCAGGTCCAGACCAGTTCGTTCCCCACGTCGATGGCAAATAACCAGGGAGTCTCCTTGTATCGCTCGACTAGCGGGACCGTGTAACAGTCTACGAACGACTGGCGACCTTCGGGCCTGGAGTACATCCGCCTCCATGCCTCGGCGTTGCGGTTTCCCGGCTTCGAATGGTCGAACGAGATCAGAGCCAGCATGAGATAGATATGGTTCTCTTGGGCGATCGCGAAGAGGCTATCAAGATCTCGCCAGAAAGCAGGTGTCGGAGCCGAGACGTTACCGTTGGCGTCGATCCCCGGCGAGGCATTGTCACCGTTGCAGCTAATCCACACGCGAGTGGCAATAACGTGGGCTTCCCGCAATTCGCGGAAGTGCGCTCGCCACCAACCAGCATCAAACTGGTTGCCAAACTCATTCCAGCTATTCCAGGGCGTGTTTGCGCCGGAAATCCAGATCTCCTTTCCACCCACCTGAAATCGGTTGCCTCGTACAGAGATGCGCTGCGCCGATGCGATGCCTGGGACGAAGGAGACGAACAGCAGTACGACCGCAAACCGTTTCATTGGTGTGTTACTCGCTGGGAGAAATACGGAACCCTGCTCGACGGCCCTGGAACTTGTTTCGAAGCTGCTCGCCTGTTTCTACCATGAACCGTGGGTCCCGAAGGTGCTTTGGCTTGAAAGTTCGGGCTCGCGCCCCGGCGATTGTGTATGGTCGATCGGCACACCCACTGAGGACGCGAGCATGGGGACGGATGCACGCACGGCACCGATCGTTATACCTTTTCGTTGCGATCCCAAGTAGGCATCTTGCCCGAAGAGCGGTAAGCGGGATCGCCGTGAGCGAATTCTGGCGCGTACGGTGGGCTCCGTCGCTGACAGGCAGATCGCCGAGTTGGAGATCCCTACGGCGACTATGCAGCTCCTTGCGATTGCTGCGAGACCTTTCGCAACTCGCCCGAGGGCGTCGGCGCCAGGGCCAAGTATGACAACAAAGGTCGCGGCCTGGTTCTGCCATTTCAGGTGTACGAGTAACACAGGGAAGACGCTTCCGTCGTGCCTCGAAGCTCATCATGATTTCTGGACGATTCCGCGCCGAGAATCAGAGAAGTACTCAAACCGGCCGGGTCCGTATCGATGGAACTTTCGCGAGAGGCAAAGCCACGACGGCATTCCAGCCGAACCAGACCGGCGGAACAACAATCATCCTCCGTCGCATGACCGGAACCAAGCCGGAAGGTCGGCCCGTCAGCATGCAGGCATAGTCGGACTGGTCCTCGACCGCGCCGAGCACGACCGTTAGGATTCTCGGATTCACTCGATACCGGCTCCGACCTCGTGAACAATCTGGCCGGTAAGACCGATCGCGAACGGTGAGCCCGTTTTGTTTGTTTGGCGATCGGCAGCCCGCAGACGTTTCCTGCGCTGCGTCCGGGGCCAGCTCCGAACTCTGCGCCGTGCGCTCATGGAAGAGCAAGGACACAAGAGCAAGGACACAAGGAGCACGCGGTCGCAAGATGAGAGACCTGGACTGTCCTCGATGTTCACGTCCGGGGTCAAGCCGCGCTGGCAATGCCTGTGGACCTCGTCCCTGGCTGCGCTATTGGACCGACCAGGGAAGTGGGACGAAAAGCGAGTCGACACGGGTCCGTCTGCGTAGCGGACCTAAGCGAAAGCGAAGCCTGTGAGCGCGACGGCGCAGTTCCCAGGGTATCCACAGCCGCACCTTCGATCCCTTCTTCTTCTTGGCCTCATCGTAGCCTGCCCGCTCACCGCTCTCGGGCGTCGATTGCAGTGTGCGTCCATCAAATATCGTCGCGGTCGGCTCGGGATCCCTCTCGGCGAGAAATCGAACGATCGCGCGCGAATCATGCGCGATTTGCTCGAAGACGCCGGCCTGCATCCAGCGTCGGGCTTGTTGGTAGACTGCGGTCCAAGGAGGAAGATCGTGTGGCAGGAAGCGCCACTGACAGCCCGTCCTGACCACATAACGTATCGCGTTGAACAGATCGCGCAGAGAATGTTCGCGTTGTGGAGCATCCTCGCGCATCAAGGTCAGGTATCGGAGAAGAAACTCCCACTCGGCGTCCGAAACATCGCTTGGATACTACTTCCGTGTCGTGTTCATGCCACAACATGAGCAAAGCTCTCACAATAAGTCAATGACACGCTCTAGGAAGAATGATGAGCAAGCCGTTGCCGCTTGGCAACTCGGCGTCTCTTGACCCATTCAGTCGGCCCATATGTCAGTTTATGATTCATCGAGTGACCACACCACCACCCTGTCAATACTTCCGGTTGGCCGAATTCTTGGACAAGTCGTAGAAAAACGCTTCCCGTCATGTAATTCTTCTCGTTCCAATATGTCAGCGTGACTTCGTTGTTGTTAGATAGCCGACCGGCGAGCCAATATGTTGTCTCATGCCCCAATTCTGAGGGCTTTTTGGCGGTGCAGAATACCATTGAGCTGCTGGACTGTACGTTGATCACCTCACTAGGATATTCGATTTCAGTAGAATGGTTAGATGGTATCTTCACGGTATAAGGCTTCTGCGCTCCTGATTCGTCAAATACCATCCACTTGGCTTTCCATGTGCCTTCTAGATTACTTGCATTTCCCCCGTTGAGAAAGCTGTTCATGGCTCGGTCGCCGATACCAAGAACTTGAAATTCGTCGTACCGATTGGCGATCCCAGCCTTGACCCATCCTGCTGCGGGATGAGACTTGATGAGTTTGGGCAGGCTGGTCGAAATCTTGGTCTCCAAATCTTCGGATGAAGCCCAGAACTGGCACATTCTCTTTTTCACCTTCGCGCGGAATGCTTCCAGTTTCTTCCTGAGCTTGGGGTCTTGTTCCGATTTATCCAAAGGCAGCGATCCCGGCTTGACGTGAAGGAAGCCCATCACGGGTTTCTTGACCGAGACCGCGTAGTCGTATTCCTTCTCTGTGTACCCGAAACCGTCAGGACTCATCGAACCATATCGGCCCGCCAAAATGAGAATATAATAGTCACACTCATCTATAACTCGCTTGATAAGGGTCCACTGGTCGTCATCGGATGCGGGGAATAACTCCATGCCCGCCGGGAAGCAGTCCATAGCTAACATGGCCTGCATGGCGTGATGGCGTTCCAACTGCAAGTCGGTGAAGGTAGAACTGACGAAGACTCGGTAGCGTTTGTCCATGGCGACGGCGATCCATAGCATTCCGAAACTACCTGTCTGTCCGCTCCTTCGATGCTACCGCGACTAAAGGGCAGGTCAAGTGGCATATTGCAGCGTGCGTCCATCAAAGATTGTCGCCGTCGGCTCGGGATCCCGCTCGGCGAGAAATCGAACGATCGCGCGAAATCATGCGCGGTCTGCTCGAAGACGCCGGCCTGCATCCAGCGCCCGCTTGTTGGTAGACTGCGCTCCAAGGCGGAAGATCGTGTGGCAGGAATCGCCACTGACAGCCCGTCCTGACCACGCAACGAACTGCGCTCAACAGATCGCGCAGCGAATGTTCGCGTTGTGGAACATCCTCGCGCATCAAGGTCAGGTACGGGAGAAGAGACTCCCACTCGGAATCCGAGACGTCGCGTGGATACTACTTCCGTGTCGTGTTCATGCCACAACATGAGCAAAGCGCTCAAACATAAGTCAATAACAGGCTCTAAATCACCTCATCGCGCCGGATGCATTCCGCTCTGAAGATAGGTAGCCCCCGCTGGATGGCCACGATTTCGCGCCGGGTTGCGCCCTTCGGGTGCATCCGGCCAGGGCTCGGGATGAGGGCGGAAATCGAAGAAGGCCGGGAGCACGCTTTCGATCGCGGTCCAGTAGTCCGGGTTATCCGTCTGGACGACGAATAATCCGCCGACGCCGAGCGCACGGTGGATGCCTGCGGCGAATTGCGGGGTCAACAGCCGGCGGTGCGACATCCGCGGGTCGTGATACGGTTGCGGATGATAGAGGTGAATTTCCGCTACGCTCGCCGGTGCGACATAACGTCCCAGGAATGTCTGCGCGTCCTTGACGGCGAACCGGACGTGATGGAGCCCGCGGTGATTGGCGCGGCGAGTTGCGTAGCGGATCACCACGGGGAGGACGTCGATCGCGAAATGGTCGAATTCCGGCCGGGCGAGTGCGCTGGCGAGCGTGAACCGCCCGTTTCCGCAGCCAAGCTCGAGCACCAAGGGTGCGCGACGGCCGAAAATGGCTTCCCAGTCGAGCGGGCCGGTCTCGGGCAGCCGCTTGACCGCCGTCCTGGCCCATGCCGATTCCGGCAGGATCCGGCCGGGGATCGGAACGCCATGCTCAAATTCGATCGACCCTTCGTTCATCCAACTCCTTCCCGAAATGGCTGTCCAGCCGTTATTCTATCGTAAACCGACCGGCTCGATCGGTTCCCTCGCGGGTCGACGCTCGTACCCACCATTGCCCACTCCCGGACCTCCCCTGGCGCGGGCAAGCCGAGAGAGTACGAAACCACTGGCGTTTCGTACTCACTGGAGAGCCAGCCCGGGAGACGGTCGCGACATGCCAGACCCGCCGATACTGGAGGCCATCCTGGCCGTGATCGCCGATCGCAAAGCGAATCCACCCGCCGGGCGCTCCTACGTGGCCGACCTGTTGCGAGGCGGCGTCGCGAAAATCGGTGCCAAGATCGTCGAGGAGGCCGCAGAGGTCGTCGAGGCGGGTGACGAGCCCGGCGACGCCGGCCGCGACCATCTTGTCAAGGAGGCCGCCGACCTCGTGTTCCACACGGCCGTGCTGCTTGGATACCGCGACGTCGCGTGGAGCGAAGTGGAAGCTGAGCTGGCTCGGCGGTTCGGAATCAGCGGAATCACCGAGAAGGAATCGCGACGTCGCCCGTCTTGATGTCGAGTGGGTACGAAGACAATGTCGCTTTGCGAAGCCAGAAATGCGATCCCAGATTTTCGATCATGGTGAATCATAGGCCAGGAGAGCGACGCGTGAATCATCGCGGCACCGGGTACGACGTTGATACTGGGCGAGGCGAAAGGGCGGTCCGGCTCGCAGGCACGCTCGGCGCGGTAGTCGCGCGATCGCCTTGCTGTGCTGGGTGCTGGGATCCGCGCTGGCCGCGTCGGCAGGCGCGCAAGAGGGCGCCACGCCGCCGCACTGGATCTGGCATCCGACGCCGGGCGACCGCGACGCAGCGTTCCCGGCCGAGACGCGTTATTTCCGCAAGTCATTCGAGGTCAAGGAGCCGTCGCGGCTGGTGCTCGACGCCACGGCCGACAACTGCGTTCACGCTTTATCTCGACGGCAAGGCGGTCGCGGCCGGGAAACGACTGGCACTCGACGCAGAGCGTTCGAGACCAAGCTGGCGATCGGCCCGCACGTCCTGGCGGCCCGGGCGACGAACGAGGCGCCGGGCCGGCGGGCTTCCTGGTGCAGCGGCGGCGTGCTGCCGCTGGGGCAGGGGGTGCCGATCCATACCAACTCGAGCTGGAAGACGACCGGCGACCGTTCCCGCCGGCGACGGCTGGACGAAGGTCGGCTTCGACGACTCGAGCTGGGTCCGGGCCCTCGACCTGGGGGCGCTCGGCACGGGCCCTGGGGGACGGTCGCCAGCGGCCGAGGATCCCGCCGCAGCGGTTCCGCGTTCCCGAGGCTTCAAGATCGAGAGGCCGCCGCGCCCGCCGTCACGGGCTCGGTGGTCGCCTTCACGTTTGATCCCGAGCGGAGTCCCGTGCGTCTCGATCGAGCAGGGGCCGATCGCCCGGCTGATCGACGACGACCAGGACGGCCGGTACGACCGCCGCGCAGGTCATCGAAGACCCAGGTGCGGAACTGCCAGGGGCTCTCGTTCATTCGCGGCTAGCTCTTCGCGGTCGGGCAACGGACCCAAGGGCGACGGGCATCTACCGCCTGGGCGACTCCGAACAAGGACGGCGTGTTCGAGAAGTGCGAGCTGATCCGCGCCACGAACGGCGGCATGGGCGAGCACGGGCCGCACGCCGTCGCGCTCGGGCCCGACGGGCGGCTCTATTACAACAACGGCAATCATGCTCACCTCAAGCCGCCGATCGACCCGGCCAGCCCGGTGCAACGTGGCCTACGAGGGCGAGCTGCTGCCGCACTACAACGACTCGCGCGGCCATGCGGCCGGGATCATGGCACCCGGCGGCGAGATCCTCCGCAGCGACGACGACGGCAAGACCTGGAAGCGCGTCGTCGCCGGCTTCCGCAACGAGTACGACTTCGCCTTCAACGCCGACGGCGAGCTCTTCACCTTCGACAGCGACATGGAGTGGGACGTCGGCCTGCCCTGGTATCGCCCGGTCCGCGTCAATCATTGCCCGCTCGGTGCCGAGTTCGGCTGGCGGAACGGCTCGGGCAAGTGGCCGGCCTATTACTTCGACAGCCTGCCCGGCGATCCTCGACGTCGGGCGGGGCAGCCCGACCGGCGTGACGTTCTACCAGGCACAGCCAGTTCCCGCGCGAATACCACGACAGCTTCCTGATCTGCGACTGGTCGCAGGGCCGGATCCTGGCCGTCAACCTGAAGCGCGAGGGTGCCTCCTACGCGGCGACCGCCGACCGAGCTGGTCACCGGCCAGCCGCTCAACTGCACCGACATCGAGGTCGGCCCCGACGGCGCGGTCTACTTCACGACCGGCGGCCGCGGTACCCAGGGCGGGCTGTTCCGCGTGAGCTGGACAGCCGGGCCACGCCCTGATCGATCGCGGACCGAGATCCGTCGCCCGGTCGATGGCGCTTCGACTTCGACTCGCCGCTGGCGAGCTTCACGCCAGCGCCGGATCGAGAAGATCGACGGAACGCGATCCTGCAGGCGTGGCAGCGCTCTGCTCGAGGCGGCTGCGCGACCGTCGACGGCAAGCACGCTCGTCCATCCGGGTGCGGGCCCTCGATCTGCCTCTGCCAGTTCGGCCCGCCGCCGAGCGACGAGCTGCTTGATCGCGCTGGCCGCCGACCACGACGCACGGTCCGTGCCGGCGCGTCGGATTGCTCGGCCTGCGATCGTCGCAACCGGTGCGCAGACGCCCTCGAGAAGGCGCTTGCCGATCCCGACCCGTTCGTCCGGCGCCACGCGTGCGAGGGCTTGATGCAGCAGCCGCGCGACACGATTCCGATCGCCAAGCTGATCCGCTCTTGGCCGATCCCGACCGCTTCATCCGGTTCGCCGCGCGGGTGGCGATCGAGCAGGCGACATCGAACAGCTACCGCGGCTGCATCACTGGCGATCTCGGACCCGTCGCCCCGCCTCTGGTCGAAGGCATGCTGGCGCTGGTCCGGGCGACCGAAGCTGGACGAGCGACAGCAGGACGAGCTGCTTGCAGCGAAGAGAGCGATCTGCTTGACCGAGCCGCTCGACCCGACGTCGAGCTGCGACCTGCTGCGGCTGATCGAGCTGACCTACCTGCTCGGCCCGCGGAAGGCCGAGGCGACGGCGTCGGCGCGAGCTGCGGCCGGTCTTGCTCGGCGCTTGTTCTCGACCTCGACCGATTCGCCGGCCAACCGCGAGACGGCCCGGCTGCTGGCGTTCCTCGATGAGCCCCGGGCCGTGGCCGCGATCGTGCAGCATCAGGCCACCGTTTCCGACCTGAAGGCCGCAGATTCACGACGCCTATTGCCTGCGCGCCATGAAACAGGGCTGGACACCCGAAACGAAGCAGCGGCTCTGGGCCTGGTATCGAGACCGCCAGCCAGTGGGAAGGCGGATACAGCTTCCAGGGCTATCTTGACATGATGATCCAGGAGCTGGTCGCGCTGCTCGACCGGCAAGAGCGCGAGCACTATCTGGCGCAAGGCGAGCGCTTCCCGTTCCCGACCCGCGTCCTGGTTCGCGCGATCGACCTGAATTCCGATCCGGGCTGGCTCCAGGCGCTGGCGTCGCTCTATCGGACGGCTGCAGTCCGAAGCAGCGCACCGGTTCATGTTGCCGACCTGCGCGCGTTGATCATCGAGAAGCTGGGCAACAGCACAGCGTCCCGAGGCCCACGCGGCTCTTCGCGAGCTGTACCGACCACAACCCGCGGCAGCGCGACCCGATCGCCCGGGCACTGGCGGCCCATCCGGTCGAAGACGACCTGCCGATCCTGGTGGCGGCGCTCGAGTCCCGCGATCCGAACACGACAGAGCCTGGTCCTGCGCGGCCTCGTCGGCTCAAGGCCATCCCCACAGGTCCCGAGGCGCTCGCCGGCCTGATCCGCCTGGCCCGGCGTCGGGCCCAGCATGACCGTCGTCGCTCAATCGCCTGGCGAGCCGGTGGACCGGCGTGCCGAGCCCCCAGGACGCGCAAGACTTCGAGCGGACCTGCTCGCCGCCTGGGAAGCTGTCTACCACAAGCGGTTCCCCGGCGGTCCGCCGCTCGCCGAGCGCCGGCCGGCCGCGGAAAAGTCGTATTCACTGCCCCTCCTGCTCGACAACGTGCTCAGCGCGAGCGTGATGAAGACCGCCTCGAGCCGAGCGCGGCAGCAAGGTCATCGAACAAGGCCAAGTGCCTCGACTGCCACAAGTTCGGCACGAAAGGCGAAGGCGCTCGGGCCCGACCTGACCACGGTCAACAGCCGGTTCCGGCCGGCGGAGATCCTGGAGTCGATCGTCGAGCCGTCCAAGGTGATCTCGGACCAGTACAAGTCGGTCACAGTCGCCACCGCCGACGGCAAGATCTACAACGGCATGCCGATCGTCACCGACGGGCCGAACCTCGTCCTCTGCTCTCCGACGGCACCAAGGTGACGATCCCAAGACCGAGATCGAAGGCAGAAGGAATCGAGCGTCTCCGTGATGCCCGCGGGCTTGCTCAACAGCCTGAGCTACCAGGAAATCGCCGACCTGCTGGCCCTGTTCGACTCGGCTCCGCGGGTCGAGTCGCAGGCGGCCGAGAAGCCAATGACGGCGTAAAGAGATCCTCAACGAGGAACTGCGATGGGAAACGGGTCGTACTGGCGATGAGCGGCGGAGTCGACAGCTCGGTCGCCGCCGTGCTCTTGAAGGCCAAGGCTACGAGGTCATCGGCATCTTCATGCGGACCGGAGCCTATGCCGAGGACGCCGAGCGCCGGGCCAAGACGTGTTGCAGCGCGGCCGATGCACTCGATGCGCAGAGCGTCGCCGATCGGCTGGATATCCCGTTCTACGCGCTCGATTTCGAGCGCGACTTCGCGCGGATCCAGGATTACTTCGCCGACGAATATCTCGCGGGCCGCACGCCCAATCCGTGCGTGATGTGCAATATCTGGCTCAAGTTCGGCAAGCTCTGGGCCTACGGCAAGCAGGTCGGGGCCGATTTCGTGGCGACCGGCCATTATGCGCGGGTGCTGCTGGCTCGCCGACGGCACGCTCGCGCGTGGCCCGTGCGCTCGACCGTGGCAAGGACCAGTCGTACGTCCTGTTTGGCTTACGGCCGGAGCTGCTGCCGCACGTGCTGTTTCCGGTGGGCGGCTATCACGAAATCCGAGATCCGGGCGATCGCCCGCGAGCATGGGCTTGCCGGTCCACGACAAGCCCGACAGCCAGGAGATCTGCTTCGTGCCGGACGACGATTACCTCGCGTTCGTGCGCGACCGCCGGCCGGGCCAGCAGAACGAGCGGGCCCGATCGTCGACGAGGATGGAACCGTCCTGGGCGAGCACTCGGGCATCGAAGGGTTCACGATCGGCCAGCGGCGGGGTCTGGGCATCGCGCTGGGCTCTCCGCGCTACGTCGTTCAGATCGAGCCGCTCACCCGGACGGTGACCGTCGGCCGCAAGGCGAGTCCTGGAGAAGACCGGGCTCCTGGCCGGTCGCTTCAACTGGCAGGGCCCCGAGCCGTCCGGCCCGGCCCCCTGCCTGGCCCAGATCCGCGCCCAGCATCGCGCCGTGCCGGCGCACGGTCGAGGCTCTCGCCGACGGACGTGCCCGCGTGATCTTCGACGCTCCCCAATCCGCCATCACCCCCGGACAGGTCGTCACTGTCTACCAGGGCGACCTGGTCTTGGGCGGTGGCTGGATCGAACAGGCGCTCGATGCTCGGGGCGAATCAGATTGAGTCTCCCCGGTCAGCGGGGGATGTTCGACCGGTCGCATCAGTGACGTTCGCCACAGCGGCTTCCAGCCCGCCTTGCCCACCGGGCCACTCTGTACTAAGATAGCAACGGAGTTACGGCTGATCCTTTGTAAACGCCACAATGGCGTCGCATTCATCGTACCGTACCATCCCGATCCGCCACTCCTTGTTCACGTCGGCGATCGCCCTACGATCGGTGCGAGGCCGGTTGCAATACCGAAGGAGTCTCGTTTCGGATGATGGTGTCTGAGAAACAACGAGTCGGGACGCGCACGGGTCGCGTCAGCTTGATCCTGCCGGTTGCGCCGGGCGGATCGCTGCCCGGCTGGAAGCTCGCGCAGTGCCGGGGCATTCTCGAGGACGAAGGTCATTTCGAGTCGGTCGAAGTGATCGTCGCGGGGGGAGCCGAACAAGCTCCCGCCAATGGTTCGGCGAAGAGCCCTGCACTCGACGACGCACCCGCCGACCGCGCGGACGACGTTCGTCTCGCGCAGGAAGACGAGTGGTCCGCCCTCGTGCGGGCCGGGCTGCGCGCGTCGACCGGAGACCATCTCGTGGTCTTCGACGTGGAGCGCCGGTATTCGCCGGATTCGCTCAGGCGCGTGGTCGCGCCGCTTCGAGCCGGCAAATGCGACCTGGCTGTGGCCATTCCCCGGCACGATCATTCGCTTCGTGCCCGCTGGTCGCCAAGCAGCGTGGTCTTCAGCCTGATCAGCCGGTTGTTTCTGGGCACCTCCGACGTCTTTTCAGGGCTGTTTGCCCTCGAGCGCTCGGTTTGGGACCGGGCCGGCAGAGATGGCCAATCGGCCGGATCGAGCCTGGTCCTCGACTCGCTGCTGCGACGGCCCGCCCGCTGCATGGATGTCCGGTCGCCGTGGATGATCAGTTCCGATCGCGGCGGATTGGACTGGGCGACATTCGCCCCCTCAAGCATCTGCTCGACGCCCGCTTCGGCAACTATTCTCGCCTGGTTCAATTCTGCATGGTCGGCGCCTCCGGGATGGCCGTCGATCTGTCGTCGTACGCGATACTTCAATGGCTGCTCTCATTCACCGACCTCGCCGCCGGCCAGTCGGCCCTCTTCGGGTGTTCCTGGCATCTGGCCATCGCCGCGGCGCTCGCGATTTCGATTGCGCTCGTCTGGAACTTCACGCTGAATCGGCGCTTGACGTTCAACGACGTGCGCAAGGGCTCGATTCTCCGCCAGTTTTTCACCTATGCGCTCAGCAACGCGCTGGCCGTCGCACTCTCGTTTTCCGTCCGGCTATACTTGCCGAGCCACGTCGGGTTCTTCGGCGCCACCGGCTGGCGGCGGCCGTGGTGGGGATCGTGGCGGCGACCGGCATCAGCTTTTCGATGTCGCGCTGGCTGGTCTTTGCGCGGCGGCCCGATCCGAAGCACGGCCCGCATTTCCTCGGCGATTCCGCCGATCACTCAGCCCTCGAGCGTTTCCTGAGCCATCGGCACCGTCGTCTTCGCCGCGCTTGCGTCCGCGGGCCCGGGCCGTTTCATGGCCGCGCCGGCGGCGATGAGCGCGATCGCCGGCACGATCGGTGCCCGCATGCGAAGATCGGTCCAGAAGAATAGATGCACAGCGGCTAGCCCGACGGCGATCGCCGGTGCCACGATGCGCGGCCAGCTCCAGAGGCCGGGCTGCAGCAGCCCAAAGGCCAGCGCGACCCAGAGCGGGATCGTCCAGGCCATGCTCAGATAGCGGACGCCCGCCGGATAGACCGCCGCGGCCGGAGCGACGCTCCAGAAATGCGCCAGGCGGGCGAGCATCGCGCGTCCGAAATCAACGGGCTGCTGCCGCGCCAGTGCCCAGACCTGGGCCGTCAGGTACCGATCGGCCTGCGGCTCGGTCATTCCCGCGGTGGCCGTGTTCACCGAGTCCCACCAGAGCCACTGATCGTGCCCCGTCCAGACACGGCCCGGCGGCCCGTTCAAGACCTCGCGGTAATAGACAGGATTGTTCGCCAGCGCAAGGGTGTAGCCGCCATGCGTCGTCGTCCAGACCGGCTCGCCGAAGACAAGGGCGTTACGAATCATCCAGGGTGACAGCACAAGGGCGATGGCGAGGGCCAGCAGGCCGCCGCGAACGAGCCGCGCCCTTGGCTCGCCTGGTTTCACCACGATCGCCGCGACGATCGCGAGCATCGCCCCCGCCAGCACGCTGGGCCGGCACAGCGCGGCCAGCCCAAATCCGATGCCCCCAAGCACAGGACCACGCCATCCTCGCAGGCAGACAGCCGCAAGCGCCGCCGCGATCAAGAACGCGGCGGGAGTCTCCGTCATCACCGAGCGGCTCTGCCAGACGAGAACCGGATCGCAAGCCGTGATGAATGCGGCAACGGCCGTGCGTGCGGGTGATAAACCCGAACCTTTGGCCGCGGCCGCTGTCAGCCATACGGTGCCCGCCCCGAGCGCCAGGTGCAGAAGGGCCACCCCCCAGACAGCCGGCGTGCCCCCGCCCGCAAACAATGGGGCCAGCACAGAGGATAAAGTGGGGGCCGATACGCGGTCGGACGCCCGTTGAGCGTGAAGCCGTCGCCCTCGGCCAGCGACTCGCGCCAGCGGGAGATAATTGTCAGGATCGTCAAACGCCAAGGTACCCCGGGCCATCACCGCCGCCCGCACCATCACCGCGAGCAGAACGATCGCCCAGAGAGCACGACGGCTACCATGCCGAGCAATCACGGCGCGGCCTCACGTTGGCAAGCGTGCCGCGCGACGACAAAGTCCGGTGGTGTGATCGCAAGGCACGAGCGCGAGAAAGTGCCAGGAAATCTTACCGGGAGTCGCTTCCGCACGATCGTAAAGTCGACGGCGATCGCTGGATTCGCTTGAATTGACTCGTCGCTATCGTCGCACAGGATTGTATAATCACTCCTTCGGATCGGAACCACGCAGCATTCTTCGCGAGCCCCTCCATGAGCCACCGTCCCGTTGTCCTGTCGTTGACGACCATGCACGAAGCCGGTCTGCACATCCTGCACGAGGCGGCGGAGCTTCGCATGGCCAGCGCGCTCGATCCCGCCACGCTGCTAGCGCGAGGTCGTCGGCGCCGACGGGCTCATCATCCGCACCGGGAGGCGTCGTCGATGCCGCACTCCTGGACCGACGGCAAGGACCTCAAGGTCGTCGGCCGGCACGGCGTCGGCTACGACCAGATCGACGTCGACGCCGCGACGGCTCGCGGCATCCAGGTCGTCTACACCCCCGGCGCCAACACGCAAAGCGTCAGCGAGCATGTCTTTGCGCTCATGATCGGTCTGTCGCGGCATTTCCCGCGGATGATTTCCGGGCTGGCCGCGGGCAACTACCACGTTCGAACCAGCATGACGGGCCGGGAGATCGCCGGCAAGACCTTGGGAATCATCGGCTTCGGCCGGATCGGCCGGCGGGTGGGCGAAATCGCCCACCTGGGTTTCGGCATGAAGGTGCTGTACCACGACATCGTGCCAGCCCCGCCGGAGGTCGAGCGAGCGCGAGCGCCCGCCGTGCCGGCTTCACGAGGTGCTGGAGGCCAACCGAGTACGTGACGCTCCACGTCCCGCTCGACGCCAGCACCCGCGGAATGATCAACGCGAGACGCTGGCGATGATGCGCCAGGATGCGATCCTGATCAACACGTGCCGCGGCCCGGTGGTGGACGAGCCGGCGGTCGCCAAGGCCCTCGATGAACGACGGCTCTGGGGCTATGGCGCCGACGTCTACACGGTCGAGCCTCCCCCGCCCGGCCACCCGCTGATCGGCCGCGACGACGTGATCCTCACGCCCCACAGCGCTGCCCAGACCGAGGAAGGCCTGCGGAACATGGCGACGACGATCGCGCAGGAGGTCGTCGGCGTTCTGACGGCGACCCGCCGGCCAATCCGGTCAACGACCCATCGCTCGTCGAGAAGATGCGCCGCCGCCTGGGGCTGCCCGCCTTGTACCACGTATGCCGCTAGAGCCCGGCTATTCCAGAGTCGCCCGCAGATCGCACGAGGTTGTTGGGCGTCGGTGGGCGCGGTTCTCCCGCCCCGCTCACCGCGGCGATGTCATTTCCCGGACGATCTCGCGGCTGTTCCCGCCGGGCGCGCCGACGATCCCGCCTGTGCGACCTGCACGGTCGCCGGAATCTTGCGGAGGGCATTGGTCAGAAAATTGACGAACACCGGCGGTTCGTTGTAGCCGCCCAGTCGGTCGATCACGACGTCTCCGGTTGGCGAGAGCACCACGTAAATCGGATTGGTAGCTTCATGCGCGAGGTCGAGGAGCCGCTCCTGGTTGACCTCTTTGAGTTTCTCGCGATCGTCCTTGCTGATCGAGTCGATCGGGACGAAGTCGGTGTAAAGCTGGACGGTCACAAATTTCTTCAGGACCGCGACGACTTCCGGGAGCGGGAAGACGCCGGCTTCCATCGCACGGCAGTTCGAGCAATTGACGCCGGTGAAGTCGATCAGGATCGGCTTGTGCTGGGCAGCCGCGAGCTCGCGGGCCTGCTCGAAGCTCATGCCCCAGAGCACCCCGTGGACTTTTTTCTCTTCTCGCTGGGCCTGCGCCGGATCGGTCGAGGTCGCCTTGACGTCGAAGGGACCAGGGTCGCCGCCGGCGAGCCGCGTGTTCGCGTTCAATTTGTTTGCGTCCGGCGGCAGGATCCCGACGATGAGCCGGTTCCAAACCACGCTCTGGGGAACGCGGCCGAACAAGGCCGGGGCCATGAAGAGGGCCAAGGCCAGGAAGAGTGCGCCGCAGATGAGCCTGCCCGGCCCAACCTTGACGTCATCGTGGTCGTGGTCGGTGCGGAACAGACCCAGCAAGTAGATGCCGCAAACCACGGAAAGGACCACCCAGCTCGTGAGCACGACCTGGGCGTTGAACCAGGCATTCTCGGGCGTGACATGCGCCAGCTCGGCCGCATTGATGAACTTGAGCGCGGCTCCGATCTCGACCAAGCCTCCGACGACCTTGACGGCGTTCATCCAGTCGCCGCTGCGGGGCATTCGCGAAATCAAGCTCGGCGAGAGTGCCAGCAGGAAAAACGGCAGCGCGAGCACCGCGGCAAAGGTCGCCAGCCCAATGATCGGGTAGAAGAAATCGCCCCCCGCAGCCATCACCAGCAGTCCGCCCACCACTGGAAACGTGCAGGTAAACGAGGTGATCGTGAGGGTGAGCGCCATGAACACCACACCGATCAAGCCCCCCTTGCTCTCACGCTGGGCCGAGGCGTTCAAGAGGAAGTTAGGCAGCCGCAGCTCAAAGAGACCCAGCAAGCTGAGCCCGAACGTGATGAAGAGCGCGGCCACGAAGAGATTGAGCCACGAATTGTTGGCCAGGGTCTGAAGCGAGCTCGCCGAGAAAAAGAACGAGGCGAGCACGCCGACGGCCGTGAACACCGCGATGATCGAGAGGCAATAGATGATGGCAAGCGCCGTCGCCCGCCGGCGTCCCCCGGCCCCCTGCCCTTGCTTGACGAAAAAGTTGACCGTGATCGGGACCATCGGCCACACGCAGGGCATCACGAGCGCAAACAACCCGCCGAGCGCCGAGGCAAACAGAAACGGCAACAGCCCGGCCTGGGCCTTCTGGGCGATCTCGCTCTCGACACTGCCCCCAGCGGAGAGGCTCGCGGAACGCGAAGCGAAAGCGGCTGATGCCGGCGATCCGGCGTCGTCACGCGGCGCGGTGGCGTCCACCGGCGCCGGCGCCGGCGCGGTCGGCTGCGCACTCGGCCCGCTGGGCGACGCGCTCGCCGCGGCCGGCGCCCGCCGCCGGCTTGGCCGCGGGCGTCAGCTCCGGCCCGGCCGATTGCTTGGCGGCCGGTGCATTGGGCGCGGGAGCATCGGCGGCAAGGACCGTCAGTACCGCCTCAGGAAGCGTCCACTGGCCAGGCAGGCTGCAAGTTTTTGCGTTGCAAACCTGGTAATGGGCCTGGCAGAGCAGCGTTTTCTTTCCCGGCTCCGTGCCGGCCGGGATCTTCAGCTTGATGCTCCAGGTCACCTCGTCTTCATGGTACTCGACGACGTCCAGTTCGGCGAAATTCGGATCCTTGTGCTTCTCAGGCGGCTGCGAAGGTACCCAGTCGCCGTCGATCTTCAATCCCGCGGTATCAAAAAAATCGAATCGGGTGTTCTCGGGCCCAGGGCCCTCCTTGGTCTTCGAGTACTTGTAGACGTGAAATCCCGAGTCGAGCTTGGCCGTGACCTTGAACGTCACTTCGTCCCCTGGCTTGGCCTGTTCCGGCTCGACCGACGTCGTGAGCGTCGCGCTCTTGGGTCGGATCCGCGCTGCTGTCCTTGACCGCCGGCTTGGGCGGATCGGCCGCCGTGGCTGCGCTCGGCCGTGAGACCAGACCAAAAACGACGAACGCGAGCGCAAGAGCGCTGCTGGCGGCGGCCACGAATCGCGAACTCAAGGGCTTGCGGGCGTGTGGGCGACCCATGATGGAATGTCCCGATTGGATGAAGATGGAATCACGGAACTCGTTTCATTCTTCGATCGTGATCAAGGGCGCTCAAAGACGGCTCGAAAGATCGACGCCGCCCTCTGCGCAGCTCGTCGCACGAAAACCGGCGCGGGTCAAAACGCGGAGCATGTCGACTCGAGGGCCAACCGCCACCCGGGCACCGCCGGCTCGGCATCGGCCTCCGCGCCTGCATAAAATGCACCGGTGCGAGCGGGGCATCCGCGCGGTACTTCCGGACCGACTGAGCGATCGGGTCCACGTCCCAGACGACCAGCGTGCCGGCTGCGAAATAGTCGGCCCGCTTGGCGGCCATCGCCCGCTCGGCGGCGGCTCCGTAGTCGGTCTCGCTGCGGACTTCGACCGCAAATCTCGGCGCTCCTTGAATGAACCGCATCGGGTTTTCCGGTGCAGGACCATCGTAGAAAGATGCGTCGGGAGCGAACGACTCGCGCCCCGAAGGAAGCTTGGGTACGGCGAAGCCGATATTGTCGGTGAGCGCCATGCCCAGACCGGTCGACTCGGCGTATTCATCGAGGCTGCGGGCAATCCGCAGTGCGATCCGGTTCGGCAGGAACCCCGTGGGCATGAAGCGAACGATCCTTCCTTCGATCAGCTCGGCTTTCCCCTCGACCTTACCCAGGTCGTCCAGGGTCGCTGGTCGAGACGCCGGTGGCGAGGCCATGTCGAGGCTCATCCCAAGGCTCCTGCAATAAAGAGGTTCCACCTGATTTTACCCCGAACCAGCCTTGCCGACAACGCGGGGCCGAGCGTCGCGGCGGTTCCAGCGCGGTTCGGATTGACCCCTGGACCGATCTATCCTACGATTCCCCGCTGCGATCGGGCGATCCTCACCCTGGCATCACATCCTGGCCGGCCACGAATCGCTGACTCGCTCCGAAACGCGTGGCCCCGCGGCTTTCACTGCGGAAACTTCGAGTACGGGCAAGCGCCCCGTACCCACCAAGGACCTTGCTCGATGCGCAAAGTGCTGTTCGGGCTCATCCCAATAGCCGCTGCCTCGGTCGCGGCGTGGCTGGTGGTCCTCGATCGCCAGGGACGGCTGGTCTGGGACCACTGGGACGAGGCCAAGCGCGGCGTCCTTTACCGCAGCGGCCAGCTCACGAGCGAACAGTTAACCGAGGCAGTCAAGCGCATGGCATCAGAACAGTAGTCAATTTGCAGATGCCCGGCGACGAGCATGGAGACGGAACGAGCGCTGGCCGCGCGGATCAAGGTCGACTTCGTGAACCTGCCCATGCCGGGCGACGGATTCGGTGAGGAATGGCAGTTCCGTGAGATCTTGAAGATCGTTGACGACCCCGGCCGGCGGCCGGTGCTGGTCCACTGCGCCCGGGGGACCTGCCGCACCGGGGCGGCGGTCGCGATGTATCGGTTCGAGCGCGACGGATGGACGATCGACGACGTGGCCGTGGAGATGCGCCGGCAAACCTACCGGTATGGCTGGCTCCCTGGATACATCTACTCGATGTCCAAAACACAAGCCGTCGACGATCGCGCCCCGGCCCGAGATGCTGGACGATCGCAACGGCCTCGAGACGAAAGCGATTTCGTTCACGAGTGTCCCGATGCACGGCGTCGACCGAGGAGGCGGTGAATGAACACGGATCCCGCCGTGGTCCTGATGACTCGACCGCCGAAATTCACGATTTTCCGCGCCGATCGCGTTGGACCCGAGGCACCGCCGTCCGCCTCTGCGGCATGGGCCCGGATTGCGCTCGTCGCGCTAGCCCTGGCCTTTGTGGTCGCGGGCGCGACCGATCTCGACGTCGGCCCGACCGAAGGGCGGTTGGGCCTGGCCGCGGGAGAGCGGATTGGGCCGCTTGGACAGGTCATGGGGTTCTGGGCGCCGGATCTCTGGCCGGCGGTGATCTTGCCGAGCCAGCTTTTCGCCCAGCTCGACCCACTCGGCCGGCCAGGCTCGGCGGCGGTTCGCTGGCCGGCGGCAATCGCGGCAATCATCGCGGGCTGGATGCTCGCCCGCGGGATGTCGCGGGCTATGGGCACACGGGCCGGCATGCTGCTGGCGGTCTCTTGGTTTGGCAGTCTGGCCATCATCGACCGCTCGGGCGCCGCCGGCCTGGATTTGATCGTCGGGCTCGCGACTCTGGCCGCGATCGACCGGCTGCTGACCGCGGGTCCGACTGGATCGCCGGGTTGTGGCTCTCGCTCTCATTCCTTGCCGGCGGCTGGCCGCCGCTCGTGGCCATCGCGCTCTCGATCATCGTGCTCGGCAAGTCGTCAGCCCATTTTTCGGTCCGGTTGCTGCTTCCGCCGCTCGCGACCGCGTCCTCTGGTCGCTGTGGACGATCTCGACCTCGTCCGCGGAAGTCTGGGCTGCCGCAATCGCATTGCCGCTCACGCAGCAGCCAGCCTGGCTCCTCGGCGTCAGCGCACTGGCACTTGGGCTCCCCTGGAGCCCGTTTGCCGCGATCGCGCTTTCCCGCTCGCTTCGCGAGGGCTGGGCGCCCGAACATCGCGCCTACCTGAAGAGCTGGCTGCAGGTGGCCCTGGCCTGCCTGGTCTCCGGGACGATCGTGCCTGGCCTCGCCCCGGCATGCCGCATGGTCGTGCTTGCCGGATTCTGCGTCGGCGCGGCGGCCTGCCTGGAAACAGCGTGGACCCAATCCCTCGCCGGCAAGGCTCGCGGCTTGTTCTTCATCGTCTTTGGCACCGTCATCGGGCTCTGGCTGGCCGTGATGATCTACGCGACTTACATCTGGTGCTTGAACTTGCCGTACTATCGGACGCTCGGGGTCATCATGGCGCTCGTGCTTCTGGCGGTCTCGTTCCTCGGCTGGTCGTCGCTCGAGACCCGAAACAGCCGGCGCGGCCTGGTGACCTTGATCGTCATCGCCGCCGCTCTCAAGCTCGCCCATTGGGGATACTACGTGCCCGAGTGGAACTATCGATACAGTCAGGGCCCGTGGGCGTGCGCGATCGCGCAGTGGCTGCCCCGCCGCTGGACGTTGTACACCCTGCACGAATGGCCGCCCGACCTCGCGTTCTTCACCAAGCGGCGCGTGCGGCAGCTCCAGAGCCCGCACTACCTCGCGTACGAGCAGGGAATTGCCAGCAAGTATTTGTTGCTGCTTCCCTCCGAATTTGACAACTGGCCGAGCTCGGCCCCGCCGATCTCACTGGTCGCGCGGTTTCAGGACCAGCACGCCGGTGAGCGCGTCCTGGCCCGCACCCACGGCTTCCTGCCCCCTCCCTTCGGTCCTCAGCCCACCCGAACCAACCTCGCCCGGACAGACCGCAACCCGGCCGCTGCGGGCGACGCCCGCCGTTAGCGGAGCGGTCGGCGTCTACCGGCCAACTGTCGTAACACACATTTCTGCGTGCGTGCAATTGTGGGCAATTGTCGAAATCCGTGCCTCCGCGCAGGTCACCGCGTCGCACATTCGTCGTACAGTTTGATTGAGGCTCGTTAAATTCCGCCGCGCCGGCCTCTAGGGCCTCTTATTGCGAACGGATTTGCACTAAAGTAGAGACGAGCCATGTCGGCCCGACGCTAGAAATCCTGATGACTAGCTTGAATGGTCGTTGAAGCGCGGCCACACCTGCAACGACGAATGCGAGAATGCGTGCTGCCCACCGGCATTCGCGAACGGCTGCCGGAGCGGGCGGAAACTCGGCGGGCGCCCCGTCTGTTCGCCGTCGCCGAGATCGCCGGATAGAGAGAGCTTTTCGATGCTTGGCAAGCTGAAGGAAATATTCGGACCTGGCCGCTCGAGCCCGTCGCAGGGTTCCCGGCGACGCGTGAACCTTCAGCGCCGATTTTCGATCGTGTCAGAGACCGCGCGCGGCAGCATGTCCAAGGTCTACCGTGCGCTCGATAACGAGACGGGCCGGACTGTCTGCCTCAAGGTTCAATCGCCCGAGAAGAATAAGGCCGCCGCGTCGCGGGCTTCGGGTAAAGACCAGCGCCCGCTGGAAGGCGAGATGGCGATCCACCTCGCTCATCCCCACATCGTGCGCACCTTTGAGCACGGGATGTCGAATCGGGGTGAGCACTTCATCGTGATGGAATTCATCAACGGCGTCAGTCTCCAGTTCGTCCGGGAGACGCGGGCCGCCAAGCCGGACGAGAAGATAGAGATGCTCGCGCAGGCGGCGGAAGGACTCGCGGCCTTGCATTCCGCCGGATACATCCACCACGACATCAACCCGAGGAACTTCCTGGCGGATCGCGATCAGAACATCAAGCTCATCGACTTCGGTCTGACCGTCCCCAACACCCCGGCGTTTTGCCGCCCCGGCAATCGCACCGGCACACTCGACTACATGCGCCCGAGCTCATGAAGCGCGAGCCGATCGACGAGCGGATCGACGTCTTCGCATTCGGCGTCATGGCTTTCGAGTTTCTCACCGAGCGCTTGCCCTACGACGCGACCAACGCGACGCACATGATGCTTCAGCGCATCAACACCGAGCCGCTCGACCCAGCCGTCGTCAAGCCGCAGCTTTCCGAAGAGCTGTGCGGACTACTCCGCAAGCTGATGTCCAAGCGCGTGGCGGATCGCTGGCCCAAGATGAGCACGCTACCCGACGCCCTGCGGGCGGTCCCCGTCAAGCGGCAGCGAGCCTGAAAGGCGCCACAAGCACCGTTTGCTGAGTTCAGCGACATTCCGTCGCCGCGTGCCCTTACGTCGCGACAGGTATTCTGCCTGAATTCAAGGCGATGGCTCGAAGCCGTGCCGAAATCGACCCTGACCGTCGGCCGATGCCCGCGACTCTCGTCTGGATCACGCGGATTCGAGCCGGGTTGCCCGGATCACGCGCGGGTGGTTCGCATGATCAAAGACCGTCGGCGCCAGGCGCAGGTACTGCTGCGCCTCGATCAAGGCTCGAACCGGCCGCTCCTGATCGCTGCCGATCTCGAGCACCAGGTGCCCGCCCGGTTTCAGGAGCGCGACCGACTCCTCGATCAATCGCTGGACCAGGGTCAGTCCGTCGGGGCCGCCGTCCAGGGCGAGCCGCGGCTCGAAGTCGCGGACACCCGGCTCCAGGCGATCGATCTCGCCGGTGGGGATGTAGGGGGGATTGGAGATGATGGCGTCGAAAGGCCCTTCGCCGGCCACCGGCGCGAGCTGATCGCCCAGTCGAAAGTCGATGCGGTCTGCCACGCCGAGGTGCGCGGCGTTGCGCCGGGCGACTTCGAGTGCTGGCTCGCTGATGTCGATCGCCACGAAATGCGCGTTGATTTGCTGATGGGCCGATGCGATCGCCAGGCAGCCCGATCCGGTGCCGACGTCGACGCACCGGGGCGATTCGATCTGGCTCGTGAGCGCCAGGTATTCCGCGATCACGAATTCGGATTCCGGGCGCGGGATCAAGACCGCCGGCGAAACCCAGAACGGCAGCGAGAAGAACTCTTTGCGCCCACCAGATGGGCGACCGGCGTACCCTGGGCCCGGCGGCGCACCAGGTCGCGAAAGCGGGTGGCGCGCGTCTTCGCCGGTTTCCTCGTCAAAGTGTGTGTAGAGCTGGACCCGCTGCCGCTGTAGCACATGGGCCAGCATCACTTCCGCATCGAGCCTGGGGCTCGGGAATCCCCGCTGTCGCAAATAATCGGTCGTCCAGCCAAGCAGGCGTCCCACGGACCAGGGTTCCGCGGGAGGGCTGTCCGCCTCCGAGTGCGCTGCCGGTCCTTTTCGTCCATTGATCACGGCGGTCAAGACCTCATTCCGTTCTCGCCTTTGCCGCCAGCCTCGTGCTCATGTGTCGCCGAGCTGTTCTCGGCGGTCGTGGTCGATCAAGGCCTTGGTCAAAGGTTGCAGGTCACCTTGGATGATCTGATCGAGGTTGTAGAGTGTCAAGCCGATTCGATGGTCCGTCACACGGTTCTGGGGAAAGTTGTAGGTGCGAATGCGCTGCGAGCGGTCGCCCGACCCGATCAATGCCCGGCGGGTTTCGTCGCGCTCGGTACGGGCGCTCTCGCGGATCTGCTCGAACAGGCGGCTGCGCAAGATACGCATCGCCTTGGCCTTGTTCTTGTGCTGGCTGCGCTCGTCGCGGCAGTTGACGACCACTCCCGTCGGCAGGTGGGTGATCCGCACGCCGCTCTCGGTCTTGTTCTGATGCTGGCCGCCCGGTCCGCCGGAGCGCATCACGTCGACTTGCAGGTCTTCCGTGCGGATCACCACGTCGACTTCCTCGGGCTCAGGCAACACCGCGACCGTGGCCGCCGAGGTATGGATGCGTCCCTGCGCCTCGGTTTCTGGCATGCGCTGCACGCGGTGGCCGCCACTCTCGAACTGGAGGTGGCGATATGATCCCTCGCCCTTGACGCTGAAGGAGACTTCGCGCAAGCCCCCGAGCTCGGTCGCCTCGAGGTCGAGGACCTCGAATTTCCACTTCATGATTTCGGCGAACCGCCGGTACAACTCGTAGAGGTCACGCGCGAACAAGGCCGCCTCGTCGCCGCCGGTACCCGCTCGGATCTCCACGATCACCGACGCGTGGTCCGCCCCCGCCTTCCGGTCGTACAGCAGGTCTCGCAGCGCCTCCCCTTCGGCCTGCTCGCGCTGCCGCAGCGACTCGAGCTCGGCGGCCGCGTAGGAACGCATTTCGACGTCGGTTTCCCCGTCGTAAAGCAGCTGGGCTTCGGCGACCTGACGTGAAAGCTCGAGGTAGCGGCCGTACGGGACCGCGAGCTTCGCGAGCTGACCGCGCTCGCGGGACAATGCGGCCACCCGCGCCGCGTCGGCGGCAACATCGGGGTCCAGGAGCGACTGGTCGATTTCCAGAAACCGCTGATAATCGGCCTGAAGCTTTTCAAACACGACCGTCGTCCCACGCACCCACGGAAGAAGAATGAAGCGGTTCCGGGCCCCTCGGCGTCAATCGAGAGCCTGTTTCGGAACGTTATCGATGCGGATCGCTCGTGTCAAAGCGAACGGCCCGAGGGCAGAAGCCGTTCTTCCGCTCGCGGGCCGTTTCCAATTGTCGGTCGCAAACCAGCTAAGCCTTGTCGCCGGCTGCTGCCGCGGCGGCGGCCGGTTGCTTCGCCTTCCCGTATTTCCCTTGAAACTTCTTGTTGAACTTGTCGACCCGTCCCGCGGCGTCGACAAACTTCACCGCCCCCGTGAAGTACGGATGGCACTTCGAGCACACCTCGACCATGATCTTGGCACGGGTGCTGCGTGTGTTGAACGAGTTACCACATCCACAAGTGACCACGCAATCCTGATACTTGGGATGAATACCGTCTTTCATGGGAAAGGTCTCGGGCAAGGGGTTTACAGGGCCGCGGCCAGGTCGATCACGGTTTTCCGTCCAGGAGCGCACCGAGCGCCTTTTCGACCTCGGCGTATGTGAACTGGTTGTCAGGGTCATCCATTGTGAATCGCTTCAATTCCTTGCCGTCGGGCCCGTACAGGAACACCGCGGGGATGGCATTGATGTTGAGCTTTTCGAAGCCTTCGCCGGGATTTTCGTCGAGCAGCACGTTCGTGAAGACGGCCTTCTTGTCCTTGAGGAACTGCTCGGCTTCGGCCACGGCGGCCTTGTCGGTCGGGTCGTCGAGCGAAAGCGAGATGACCGCCAGGCCTTTGCCGGCATACTTTCGGTGCATCTCGAGGACGTGCGGGAAGTTTTCCTTGCAGGGTCCGCAAGTGGTGGACCATGCGTCGACGACGGTGTACTTGATCTCTTTGTTGGCGGCCAGACGCGCCTGGAATTGTTTCCAGTTGAGCCGCTCGAGCTTGACCCCCTCGGTTGCCTCCCGATCATCCGATCTTGCGGAATGACCGGCGCCCAGAAACACCGAGCCCGCGACCAAGGCGAGAGGCACGAGCGAATACGACAAAACTTTCATGAGGTTGTCCCTGTTCGAGACGGCGGCCGAGGAATGCGTTCCAGAGAAGGATACACGAGCGGTCAAGCGACCGTTGCAAGGCGACAGTCGCTATATCGCCGAGATTGCCCCGGCGAGCCACGATCGCCGACCGGATTCCCGGCGGTAAAAAATCGCCGCCGAGCCGCAAGTGGGCTCGGCGGCGATCGTGGTCGCTGCAAACCATCGCTCGCCCTTGGGGCAAGCGGAAGGTCGATCAGGTCAATCAGCTTCGCTTGTACTGCACACCGCAGCCGGCGGGACGGGTTTCGTCGACGGCAGGCGTTTCGCCCTTCAAGAGAGCTTCAACCGCGTCGCGGAGGTAGGTCTTCGAGACCTTGGCCTCGTTCTGGCTGTCGTCCATTGCGCCCATGTAGCGGATCTTCCGCTCCTTGTCGAGAACGAAGAACTGCGGGGTGTTGGTGGCGCCGTAGTCATGGCCGATCGCCTGGGTCTCGTCATAGCCGTAGACGTAGTTCGACTTGTGCTCTTTCATGTACGTCTTGATCGCGGGAATGCGGTCGGAGTCGTTGTTGTTGACGCTGACGCCAACGACCTTGACGCCCTTGCCCTTGTAATCATTGGTGAAGTCGATCAAGCGATCTTCATAGGCCTGGACGACCGGGCAGTGATTGCCGAGAAAGACGAGAACGACGACGTCTTCCTTGATGTCCGGCAGGCTGATGCTGGTGTCTTCGCCGTTCTGCACGGCGGGAATTCCGGTGAAGACCGGGGCCTTCTCGCCGACGGAAACCTTCTTGTTGTACTTGCCGGCGAATACGGGCACGGCCACGAGCGAAAGGACCACAAGGCTCAGAGCGATTTTCCGCATCGATGCAATCTCCTGTTGAAATCTCGAATCGAGCTTGGAAAGGGCGACAAACCCTCCCATACAATCAACCAATCATTGCCTCATGGAACAGACTCGTCCATGAAGCCGTCTTGGCTGGTGGCCGAAAGCGCTGTCTAGTGAACTGATGGTGAAAAAAGCGATGTCTCGTTGCTGTCGCGCTATCGCGCGCTTGGCCAATCCACGCAACGAGCCAAGCACGGACCCCCGCCGGCGATGGTACCAGCGGCGACTCGACTACGGTTCGATTATAAAAAGCGTCAAACGTGAGTCAACCGTCCCTGTGAGATCACGGATCGGACGTTTCCTTTCGAATAAACGACGAACGGGAGTGCCGGCCTCCGTGGCACCGGAGGCTCGGCACTCCCGAAAAATCGAGGTCAGAACGTCCGCGCCCGCTGTCAAGCGGACGTAGGGTCGGCCCGCGGTGGGTCGGGATCACTTCTCGATCCGCGAGTCCTGGATCGAGTCTTCCTCGCTGTGTTCGACGAAGTGCCAGGAGACTTCCTTGACGACGATTTTCAGGAACGTGTGCTGGAACGCCGCCGCGGCTCGTGCCCGAATCGATCGGCAACGGCCCGCGATTCGGGAAGCGTGCTCTCGGCGTACTCGTCGTAGACGTTGTGCGCTTCCTTGGGCTGGTCCTTGATCGGCTTGTCCTTGCTGTTCTTGGGATATTCCATCTCGAAGACCTGGATATGCACCTTGGCGTCGCCGTGGACCATGTTCAGGTCGCCGGGAGTCTGGCGTCTGGAACTGCTCGACCTCGAGAAAGATGACGATATCCGCATCGAAGTCGCGCGCCGCGTCGGCCGGGTCGGTCCAGTGCGGATGGGCCTCGACCCAGGTCGCGACCTTGTCGGGATCGACGACCGTGATCTTCTTGATCTTCTTCGTTGCGAAGAATCGCTGGCACAGCTCGCGGGGCAGGTCGCGCTCGAGCGACGGGTATTCCGCGAGCGCCGACGGAGGTCACGTTGCAGAGAATGACGACCTTTTTCTCGTCGAGTGCGGGGCCCCTTGGGCGGGATCGTCGACTCGAAGGGCTGGAGGAAATAGGCCAGCGACCGGGGGTCGCAGCCGCTGATCGCGATCAGGCCCGCCGCCGACCACGAGGCTGAGGCGGCGAGCTGCAGTTTCAGCGAGTGATCGAGGGGTCATCCTTTACCCCCTCCTTCCTTGGGTAATTCACAGGCCGGTCGCCCCGGCCGACGGCCTCGAGGCTAGGCCCCGGCTGGACCAAACGGCGGGCGAAACGATCAATCGAATCAACCAGGACGCGAGGCTGAGAACCACGGCCGCAACCAGCAAGGCCGAGCAGGGGCCTCGACAGGGATCGGAAGCCGACCGGCTGGCTCGCGACCGCACTCGCGACCAACCAGGCGACGACGGGAACGGTCAGCAGGGCGAACAGACACCCCGCGGGATTTGCTTGCCATGAGCGATCGATCCGCCCGCGCACCAGCCAGGCAAACGACGTGGTCATGCCGCAGGTCGGGCACAGCCGCCCCGTCACCGTGGCGAACGCGCAGGGCCGCAGCCCGAGCTGCGTGTGCGTGCCGAAGCCGCGCGGGTCCGGCTCCAGCCGCTTCGCCAACCCCAGGAGCCCCGCCAAACCGGCCGCCGCGACCAGAAGCATGCACGCGAGTCGGCCAACCCAGTGGTTGCGCTGCGCAAGGTTGCCGGATCATGGGCGGCCCACCGCTCGGCAGAGACTGATGAGCGCGTGATCGCACCCGAATGCAACGGGCCCTGGAAAGGAATTCGCAATCTACTCGAAGGCCGAAACGCCACAAGAGCAGTTGCGCTCTGACGAGCGGATCGGTGAACAAATGCCCCGCCTGCGCATCGCGGCCGGCCCGGTCAGAGTTCGTCGACCCAGGCTTCGGCCTCGAGCGTGGCGGCCTGCATGCGCCGCTCGACTTCGAGGCGGCACGATCTCGATCGTGTCGCGGTCGGCATCGATGGGCACCGTGACCGGCTCCGGCACGACGCAGGCGGCGGCGCTATAGGGCCGGGGCACCGCGAAGCGGTCCCAGCTCCTGGCTCGCCACGGTCTCTTGAATGCCATGCCCGCGCCCACGATCGGCAGGCCGGTCCGGCTGCCGAGGTAGGCGATCCCCTGGTGGACCGAGCGCCGCGGTCCCCGCGGGCCGTCGGGCGTCACGCACAGATGGCCTTGATCGATTCGCAGCTCATCTCGCGCAGCGCACGCGCGCCGCCCCGCGTGGTCGAGCCGCGGATCACGCGTGAATCCCAGCCGCCTGATCACCTGGGTGATCAGCTCGCCGTCGCGATGCTCGCTGATCAGGATGTGCATCTCGGGCCAGTTCCAGTAATAGGCCGGAAAGAGCATGACCTCGTGGAAGAACGCGTAAATGAAACGCTGGCCGGTCTGGCGGGCGACCTCGGGGGCGACGGTGGGGTCCTTGTAGCGAAAGTGGTAGTTGAGCGTGCGCCCCAGGTGGCGGACGAAGAGCGCCCCGGTCGACCCGACGGCCCGGACCAGAAGCGGGTGTTGGATCTTCATGTGCAGATTGTGGAGGTCGTTTTGGAGACAGGCAGTTAATCGCCGGACACGCGGCAGGCGACGGCGAAAGGGCTCCGCGCAGCAAGCGGCCACGCTTGCCCCGTCACTGTCCCGGCGCACGGTGCGGCACAGCGACGCGGCACGAACCTTAGCAAAACTGCGATTCTAGACCAGATCAGATGGTGGCGACGCCGCCGCGCGGCCGGCACTCGAGGGCCCGCCGCCCGGGGCACGCCCGTGACGGGCGTCGCCGATCACGGCGTGCGGGCCGCCTCGTCGATTTCGGGTCGAGCACCGAGCCACGCCGTCCGCCGCCGGCACGGAGCTTGCCCGGGGCGATTTGAGGCGTGCGCTTTTCCAGCGTTTCGAGGTGGGTGTTGGTGGCGCGCGGGCGGGCTTCGAAGAGTCGGGAGACGACGTCGCTCAAGGTATCGACCAGCCGGACGGTCAGGTCGGCCTTGACCTCGGCGGGGATGTCGACCAGGTCTTTCTCGTTATGCCGGGGCAAGAGCACCACGCTGGATGCCCGCGCGGCGTGCGGCCAGGATCTTTTCCCGAACACCGCCCACCGGCAGGACTCGGCCTGTCAGCGTGACCTCGCCGGTCATGGCCAGATTCTGCTCGGATCGGGTTGTCGCGGAACAGACTGATCAAGGCGGCGGCGATCGCCACGCCGGCGGAAGGGCCGTCCTTGGGAACGGCTCCGGACGGGACGTGGATGTGCAGGTCGGTCTTGCTGAAACCGCGAGGCGTCGAGCGCGAGCGCCTTGGCATGACTTCGCAGATAGCTCAAGGCCGCCTGGCAGCTTTCCCGCATCGATTCGCCCAGGAGGCCGGTGAGGGTCAACATCCCCTTGCCCGGCATCCCGCTCGCCTCGATGAACAGGATTTCGCCGCCGGTCGGGGTCCAGGCCAGCCCGGTGGCCACGCCGGGCACGCCCGTTCGATCGGCCAGCTCGCGGAAAAACCGCGACGGGCCGAGCAGGTCCGGCGATATCTACGGGCTCGATGGTCGACAGCCTCGCGTGCCCCTCGGCGCGGCGGCGGGCGACCTTGCGGCAGATCGCGGCGATTTCGCGCTCGAGGTTGCGCAGCCCGGCCTCGCGGGTGTAATCGGCGATGATCTTGCGGATCGCCGCGTCGGTGATCGCGAGGTCTGGGATGCTCCAGGCCGTGCAGATCGAGCTGCTTGGGGATGATGTACTTCTGCGCGATCAGGGTCTTCTCTTCCTCGCTGTAGCCGGGAAGCTGCAGGACTTCCAGCCGGTCCAGTAGTGGCGAGGGAATGGTCTCGAGCATGTTGGCCGTGGCGATGAACATCACCTTGGAGAGGTCGAAGTCGACGTCGAGGTAATGGTCGCGGAACGTCGAGTTCTGCTCGGGATCGAGTACTTCCAGGAGGGCGGCCGAGGGATCGCCGCGGAAGTCGGCGCCGAGCTTGTCGACCTCGTCGAGCATGAAGACCGGGTTGTTGGTTCCGGCCTTGCGAATCCCCTGGATGATGCGGCCCGGCAAAGCGGCGACGTAGGTGCGGCGGTGGCCGCGGATCTCGGCTTCGTCGTGCACGCCCCCCAGGCTGACACGCACGAACTCGCGTCCCAGCGCCTTGGCGATGCTTTTGCCCAGCGAGGTCTTGCCGGTGCCGGGCGGGCCGGCGAGGCAGAGGATCGGACCCTTCATGTCCTTCTTGAGCTTGCGGACGGCCAGGTATTCGAGGATCCGTTCCTTGATCTTCTCCAGGTCGAAGTGGTCGGCGTCGAGGACCTTGCGGGCTCGCCGCAGGTCGAGCCGGTCGCGGCTGGCCTTGCTCCAGGGCAGGATCGCCAGCCAGTCGAGGTAGGTGCGCACGATCGAGTATTCCGCCGAGCTCGGGTGCATTCCGGCCAGCCGCTCGAGCTCGCGCTCGGCCTCGCTCAGCACTTCGACGGGGGGCTCCGCCTTCTTGATCCGCTCCCACAGCTCGGCGATCTCGGGGTTCTCGTTCTCGTTCTCCCCCAGCTCGTCCTGGATCGCCTTGAACTGCTGCCGCAGGAAATGGTCGCGCTGGGCCTTGGTAAGCTCGCTGCCGACTTGCTCCTGGATCTTGGTCGAGAGCTCCAGGATCGCGAGCTGCCGCGACAGGTACTGGCCCAGCCGCTCGAGCCGGGCACGGACGTTGATCTCGCCCAGCAGCATTTGTTTCTCCTCGATCGTGAACGGCAGGCTCGAGGCCAGCAGGTCCGCAAGCCGGCCCGGCTCGCGGGTGTTGATCGCCGCGACCTGAAGCTCCTCGGGGATCTGCTGGCTCTGGTCGACCATCCGCTGGAAAAATCGGTTCACGTGATGGACCAGGGCGTCGAGCTCGACCCCTGCCTCGACGACTTCCTCGCAGGGCTCGATGCGGCCGACCAGGTAAGGCTCGGTCTGCACGACCGCGACCAGCCGCGCCCGGTACTGCCCCTGGCAGACGATCCGCGTCGAGCCGTCGGGGAACTTGAGCATCTTGAGGATCAGCCCCACGCAAACGATCGGGTACAGGTCGTCGATCCCGGGCGCATCGGTCTCGGGGCGAAGCTGGCTGACCAGCCCGACCATCCGCTCGCCGACCATGCAATCGTCGATCAACCGGATCCCGCTGGGGCGGTTGATCACGAGCGGAACGACGGTCTGTGGAAAAACCACGTCCGATCGCAGCGGTAATAGCGGAATGTTGCACGGCTCGCAGCGCCTGAGTGTCCTCCCGCTCGCGAGAGCACGATGAGCTGTCTGGAGTCCGCCGACGTCCCACGGCCTGCGTGCGGCCGCGCCGGACGGCTTGTGCTCCGGACTCCTTCCGTGGACTCTTCGCCCGTTTTCGTCGTGCAGCCATGGAACTCGTTTCTGAGATGTCTCGATTAATCAAAAGGCCGTGGTCGCCTGGGGAACTCTAGCTCCGTGTGTGCATCGCCCGGACAGGACCGTACATGATTATGGTATGTGGCCGGGAAAGAAAGAGGTGACCCGGGCGTTCTCTCATTACCGTTTTGCACCCTGGTGGATCGCCGTGCCCCGCAGTTTTCCGCCGCTGCCCTTCCCGAGGCCGCTACTGGCGCCTTGGAGCGGCCCGGCCAGGGGATCCGTCAACGCTTCCACCATTCGTCCTCCTGGTACAGACCCATCGTCTGCGCCTGGTGGATTGTCTGAAGGATCTGGAAATTGATGAACGCGAAATAAGCGAAGAACAGCGAGCGCAGCAGATTCTCGGGTGGGCTGGTCAAGGAATACGCCACCACGGCGAGGATGCCGGCGACCAGGAGCGACACGATGTGCGTCCCGCGCTGGCCTCGGGCTCGGTCGAAATGCGAAAGCACGATCTGAGTCGCCTGGCCTCCGTCCAGGGGCCACATCGGCAGCAGGTTCACCAGTCCCCAGAACAGGTTGATCTGCACCAGGGCCAGGTAGGCTTTGAGCGCAAGGCTCTCGGGATCGATGTTGAACGCCGACCGGAACTTGAGAAACAGGTCCTGCGGAAGCCCGACGATCCCGAACAGGGCACCGACGGCGTTCATTTGCTCGAGCGGAGTCAGGCCGGTTCGCAGGAAAGTCGCCAGGATGACCAGCGCCAGCAGCAGGAAGCCGGCGCCGGGCCCGGACAGGATGACCGCCAGCCGCTGCGCTGGCGTTTGTCGATCGCCCTGGCTGTAACACAGCCCTCCCAGACCCCACAGCACCACCGACGGCGAGGCGTCGAACGCCTTGGCCACGAGGGCGTGACCAAACTCGTGCACGATGATGGAAACGAAGACGCAGACCACCCAGACGGTGACGCCCGGTATGTCGTATTGCCGCCAGCCCAGCATCACCGCGACCAGCCAGAACAGCGGATGAATCCTGACCGGCACCCCCAGCAGGCGGAACTTGAGGTCGTACGGTGTCTCGGACGTGCCAAGCATCGAGTACCTTTCTGGACGTCGATCACAAGAGACGTCGGGCCGCGAAGCATTCTTATTCTAGGGAGATTGCCGACCGTCCGCAAACACGACCGCAAACCGGCACGCTCCGGCGCTGGAACACAACTCGTCGCGCATCCAGGTCGATTCGGCGAAGAACGGACGTAACACGCGATCCCAGATTTACTTAGATGATAACACCCACTCAGTTGACACGGCGGCGCGTGCGACTGCGAACGGCCTTCGCCCCTTCCGAAGGTATTTTCGTTCGCCGAGATCGTATTTTCTGGTCCTTTTTACGATTGGCCGTCCTCTACTCTAGAAGACGATGCGTCCGGTTGCCATTTCCGCAGGAGGATTCACCCTTTCTGAGGCTCGAGCGGCTGCTTGCAACGCCGTCGCCCCGGTTTTATTGCGGGCGCGGCGCCGCCCGTGTTAGCTTGTTTTCTCAAGCGGCGCTCGTGAGGCCGAACCGGCGCGCCAGTGCGTCTGTCTGACTTTTCGGCTCCGAAACCCCACACCGGGCGGCCGATCGATGCGATTCACCAAGATGCACGGGATCGGCAACGACTACGTGTACGTGGGCACGTTTGATCAGAAGCCGCCGGCCGACCCGGCTCGGCTGGCCATCGCGGTGAGCGACCGGCATTACGGCATCGGCGGCGACGGGCTGATCTTGATCATGCCATCCGAACGGGCCGACGCCCGCATGCGGATGTATAACGCCGACGGCTCCGAAGGGGAGATGTGCGGCAACGGCGTCCGCTGCGTCGCCAAGTTTCTCTATGATCGCGGGCTTGCTCGCGAGACGCGGCTCACAATCGAGACCGGCCGCGGAGTGCTGACACTCGATCTCGAGGTCCGGGACGGACGCGTCGATCGCGTCAAAGTCGACATGGGAGCGCCGATCTTCGATCCGCGCAGATCCCCACGCAGTTGCCAGGCGCGCCTCCGATCGAGGTTCCGATCCGCTTGGGCGACCGTGAGCTCGCGGTGACGGCCCTCTCGATGGGCAACCCGCACGCGGTTTTTTACGTCGACGACGTGGCTGCGTTTCCCCTCGAGTCGCTGGGGCCGCTGATCGAGCGCCACGCCGCGTTTCCGCGGCGAGTGAACGTGCACGTCGTCGAGCGGCGGGGCCCGTCCGAGGTGCGGATGCGTACCTGGGAGCGCGGCTCGGGGATCACGCTGGCCTGCGGCACGGGCGCCTGTGCCGTGTGTGTCGCCGGCGTTCTGACGCAGCGAACCGACCGCAGGCTGATCGCGCACCTGCCGGGCGGCGACCTCGAGTTGAGCTGGCCGGACGACCACGCGCCGGTGTTCATGACCGGTCCAGCCACCGAGGTCTTTTCCGGAGATTGGCCTGACTGACGGGCCGAGCACCTCGGAGACTCGTTGCCGCGCGAGCGTGGCACACCGCCGGGCGCCCATCGTTTGCGACCGACGCGGCGATCCCGGCCGTAGCAGTCGTATTGTGGCCAGAAGTCTGTTTGGCTACGATGCCGGCCCGATGATCGCAGCGGAGCGCAGGTGGGGTTGTCGCGACAGAGAGGGATGGATCCCTGTGGCCGCCGATCGCCGTTGCCAGGATGGCACCATGCGTTTCTGCCTCGGCATCACGCTCCTGGTCGCAGCCGGCATCGCGACGGCCCTCGTGGTTCGGGCGCGCCCGGCCCCTTTCAAGCTGGCGCCCGGCTGGAATATCGAGCTGGTCGCCCAGGCGCCCGAGATCCTGTACCCGACCGCGATCGTGGCGGCGCCCGATGGGACGATCTACCTCGGGCAGGACCCCATGGACATGCCCGGCCCGCCCACTGTGCCGGCCGACAGTGTCGTGGCGATCAAGAACGGGCGGGTGACAGTATTCGCCGGCGGTCTCTGGGCGGTCATGGGTCTCGAGTGGGTCGACGACACGCTCTACGTCGTGCATGCGCCCTACCTCTCGGCGTTTCGCGACACCGATCAAGACGGCCGGGCCGACGAGCGCGTCGACCTCGTCACCGGCCTGGGGCCGCAGGTCCCGGCCTTTAACGGCTTGAATGACCACGTCGCCTCCGGCATCCGGCTGGGGATCGATGGCTTCCTCTACATCTCGGTGGGAGACAAGGGCATCCCCCGCGGCGTGGGTAAAGATGGCGCCATCATTCAGCTTCACGGGGGCGGAGTGGTGCGCGTGCGCCCCGACGGCAGCGATCTCGAGGTGGTGTCGACGGGCGAGCGAAATCCGCTCTCGGTCGCGCTCGACGACCGCGACGAGATCTTCACCTATGGCAACGACGACGACAGCAAGAAGTGGCCCAACAGCCTCACACACCATATCGTCGGCGGGCACTACGGCTATCCGTTCGAGTTCTTGAGCGCGCCCGACCGCGCGCTGCCGATCGTGGAGGGCCGGATCGGAGGGGCAGGCGCCCAAGGGCTGTGCTACACCGAGGACGGACTGGCCGCGCGGTTCCGCGGCAACTTGTTTTTCTGCGACTGGGGCCTGCGGGCAGTCGTCCGCTACCAGCTCGCCCGGTCGGGAGCGAGCTTCCGGGTCGAGTCGCAAGAGTATGTCGTTCGAAAAGGGCGAGCTGGCTTCGTTTCGGCCGTTCTCGCTGGCCGTCGGCGACGGCGGACGCTCGCTTTACCTGGTCGATTGGGCCTTTGACGGATTCCTGGCGGCGGGACCGAAGACCGGCCGCCTGTTTCGCCTCACGTATTCCGGCCCTGACCGCGCACAGCCCTCTACGCGCCCGGCGGCGAACAGCCTGGCCGCGCGGCTAGGGCGCTCGACCACCCGGCGCTCGCGGTCCGCCGCGATGCCCAGCGTGCCCTGGCGGCGCCCCCGCCGAATCCGCGGAACCCTTGCGGGCGATGCTCGCTGGCCCTGGGCCGGCACGCGGGCGGATCCACTCGCTCTGGGCGCTCGACGCCATCCGTACCGCGGCGGCGCGGGGGGCGATCCGCGGCGCGCTCCGCGACGCCGATCCCGAGATCCAGGCACAGGCCGCCCGCTCGGCCGGAATCCGCCGCGACCGCGCTGCACTACTGCCCTGGAAACCCTGCTGGGCCATGCATCCGCCGTGGTTCGGCGCGAGGCCGCGATCGCGCTCGGGCGCTTGGCGGACCCCGCGGCATTGCCGCGGCTCCTCGCGGACCTGTGCGAGCCCGAACCGACAGTCGCCTGGTCCATCCGCCGGTCGATCCGCGCGATCGGCGTCGACGAGCCCGCGGCGATCGCGCGAGCGCTCTGGACCCCGGCCGCCGTTCCGGCGCGCTGGCGCTCTGCGACGAGTGGTGGTCGGTCGCTCCCGCACAGGCGCTGGCGGTCGCGCTCAAGAGCCGGCTCGAGCCCCAGTGGCGGGCCCGCGTGGCCGAAGCTCTGGCCGGCCTGTACTTCCGCTACCCGGAATGGACCGGTGGCTGGTTTGGCCCGAACCCGCTGGCCGGCGAGCCTCCGCGCAAGACCGGGCCGTGGGACGCGGCGGGCATGGCGGCGGTGTTCGATGGTCTGGCCGGGGCGCTGCGCGGATGCAGATCCCGCCGTGCGCCGGCAGGCAGTGGGCGGATTGATTCAGGTGGGCGGGCCGGCCCTGCCCCGGCTGCGAGGCCGCCTCGGCTGCGAGCCCGACCCCGCCAATCTGGCGATGCTCGCCCGTGCGCTCGGAGAAGGTCGCGACCGGGCCGCGGTCCCTGCGCTCGTGACCCTGCTCGGCGACGCGCGCAGGCCTGAGCCGGTGCGCACCGCCGCGCTCGAGGCACTCGAAGCCCTGGGAGGACCGGAAGCCCGCGCGGCGGAGCTCGCGCTCTTGCGCGACGCCGACGCGCCCGCGCGCTCTGCTGGCGCGGGCGCTGGAGTCACACGGCGAAATCGGGCTCGATGCCGCGGAGCTGGGCGGTTTCCTCGCGCACCACGACCCATCGGTGCGGTTGGCCGCCCTGCGCGGGATCGCCGGCGCGGATCGCGCCGGGCGAGATCGGCCGCGCGGTCATCGCGCGGCTCGACGACGCAGCGCCGCAGGTCCGCGGTAGCGCGACCAGCGCCGCGGCCGCGCTCGGATTGCGGGACGCCGTTCCCAGGCTCGTCGAGCTTGTCGGCGACGCGCTCGTGCGACCCGACGCGATCCGGGCACTCGCCGCCCTGCCCGACCCGCGCGCGGCGGCCGCCTATCTCGGCGCGCTTTCGGACCGCGACCCCGAGCTGCGTCAGCTCGGCGAAGCCGGATTGCGGGCGATCCGCGACCACGTCAGCCTCGACCTGAGTCCACAAATCCGGGCGACCCGGCTCTCCGGTCCCGCAATCCAGGCGCTCGAGCGGGCACTGGCGTCGTTTGCCCCGATCGTCGCCTGGCGCGTGATCGGGCCGTTCCCGAAAAACGTGTCTCGGATGTTCGCCGACCCTGCCGCGATCGACTTTCGGCGGAGCTGCCCGGGCTCAGGCGGCCGCGCGGTCTCGTGGAGACCGCGCGCGGCGATCCGTCCACCGGCCGCGTGTCGCTCGAGGACCTCAAGGCCGGCTCCGAAGAAAGCGCCGGATCGGGCTACGAGGCCGGCCAATCGCCGGACCTCGCCGCGATTGCCTACGCCGAAGTCGTCGCCGGCGAACATCGGCCTGCCCTCTTGCGAGTCGGTTCCAGCGGGACTGTGACAGTCTGGCTCGAGGGGTCGACCGCGTTCCACGCCGAGCACGCGGCGGGCCGCCCGTACGCCCCGGACTCCGACACCGTACCGATCACGCTCAGGAAAGGCACCAACCGATTCGTGGTCCAGAGTCGCGAGGGAATCGGCCCGTGGTCGTTCTCACTCGAGCTCTCCGAGCCGTCGGCTACGCCCTGACGGCATCGGCCGGGGCGCCCGCGCTGCGCCGGCAGATTTGCAGGCGTACGCGCTGGCCCACCAGGGTGATGCCAGGCGCGGCGAAGACTTGTTCTTTGATCCCAACGGGATCGGCTGCGCCCGCTGCCACGCGGCGGGCGGCCGCGGAACCGCTCGCATCGGCCCCGACCTCACCGGGCTGGCGCTCAAATTCGATCGGGCGGAGATCATTCGCTCGATCCTGGAGCCATCTAGCCGGATCGCGACCGGTTATCAGCCGGTCGTCCTGGCCACGACCGGCGGCACCGTCCTGTCCGGGATCCTCCGCGCCGAGACCGATGCCGAGCTCGAGCTGATCACGTCCGACCTCAAGCCGCTGCGGGTCCCAAAATCGGATATTGACGTCCGTCGCGCCGGTGCCGTCTCGCTCATGCCGGCCGGTCTCGCCGACCGGCTGACCCCGACCGAGTTCACCGACCTGATCGCCTATCTGCAAAGTCTCAAGAATTGACCGAGTGCGTACTGAAACGTCCTCGATCTTGGCCGGGGCCTGGACGTTCCTTACCTCTGTCTACTTGACCGCCGGCCCGTTCGACGTCGCTGGCTGTCCCACGAGGTTTTGATCGATCGCCTGCGCGATCGCCAGGAATTCCGCGGCGTTCTGGTCGATCGAGTTGCACATCCAGATCAGCTTGCCGCCGTTTTGCATGCGCACGTACGTCGGGCGTGGCAACCTCGACAACGACATTGCCGCGCAGGAACGAATACCGATTCGCCTCCGCGGCTTCATCCGCCGATCGCGACGGCAACTGCGTCGCGATGTTCGGGTCGAGCCAGTACGCTGACTCGCCAATGGAGTCTGCCCCCTTCGGCAAGCCGAACCGGCCGTCGTGCCCACCTGCGCCCAGCGGCGTCGACGCCGCGACGGCGCGCTCGACCTCCGAGTGCCGGCCGTAGCCGACCGCGGAAATCTGGCCGCTGCGCAGCCAGAACAATCCCAGGGCACTATTCCGGTCGGGGCAGATCCAGTAGCCGATGGTGAGGTCGCCTTTTTCGCGTGTCGGAGACACGGTGACCGGCGGGAAAATAAACTCCGCCACGACAATCCCGCTGGCCGGCATGAACGTCACGGATGAGCCCGTAGGATGCACGGGCTTGTCGTAGCGCAGGCTCCGCCGCACGGCCGCCTCGCTCCAACCGGCGAGGTCGCGCTTCAGTCGCTCGTGGTATGCCGGGTCGGACGGGTTGCGGTCGACGAGCAGCGTCGGTTTCCCCTCCGCCGCCAGCGGGCCGGCCACCTTCCGCCGGGCGTCTTCGGATCCGGCCAGTAGCGCTGCCAATTTCGGCAGCGCCCGCTCGATCCACGGAGCCTGCTTCTGCCGGGTGATGTCCGACACGCCGAGCCCGTTGTAGGGGACTTTGTTCCCCACTGTCTGGCCGCTCCCGTCGACGATCTGCGTATCCGCGAGCGAACGCTGCAGCCGCGCGGCCGCTTCGGGAGTGACGCCGGTCTCATTCATGTCCAGATAGTACAAATCGGCGAGGCCCTCCAGGTGCACCAGCCCGGCATCGGTGATCTGGGTCCGGTTCAGTTCCAGCCGTTCTAGCCGGACCAGCCGCGCCAGGTGGGCGAGGCCGGCATCGCCGATCGACGACCCCCAGAGACTCAGACGCTTCAGATTCTTGAAAGGCTTGAGTTCCGCAAGGCCGGCATCGGTGATGCCGGCTTCAAAAAAGTACAGCTCCTCGAGCCGGGAGAGCACCGCGAGCTGCCTTAATCCCGAACCAGTCACCGCGGTCTTGTTCAGGCCCAGAATCCTGAGGTCGACCATGCCCTTGAGATGTTTGAGACCGTCGTCGCTCACCCGGGTGCCCGAGAGCACAAGAGACTGGAGCCCGGTCAGGCCCTGCAAGTGTGCCAGCCCGGCATCGCTCACATCGGTGTCGTCCAGAATAAGGCCCCGAAGACCCGTTGCTTTTTCCAGAGAGGCGAGGCCCGCGTCCGACGCACGGCTCTGGCCGAGGTCGAGCTGCTGCAGCCGGCCGAGCGTCTGAAGGTGGGCCAGGCCTTCACCGGTGAGCGCGCAGCCGCGGAGCATCAACCGCCGCAGGTTGCGCAGCTCCGCGAGGCCCGAGATCCCTCCGTCGGTGATCCGGTGGCTGGTGATATTCAGCTCTTCGAGATTGACGAGGGGCTTCAACTGCGCAAGCCCCGCGTCGCTGACGTTCGTCGCCATCAATTCCAGCGAGCGGAGCTCGGTCAATCCCGCGAGAGGCGCCATGTCGGCATCGGTGACCCTGCTGTTTGAAAGATGAACTTCGACCACGGGTTGGGCTGCCTTCGGGTCGTCCGGCTTGACCCAACCCCCGAGGCGTTTGATCCCGGCGACAATCGCCGCGCGGTCTGCGTCGTGATCGGATGACTTCGCCGGCGGCTCAAGGCCCGAGCACGGCGCGGTGAGCACTGACAGCACGCACACAATCGGCAGTCGACGAAGCCGGGTCATGGTGCCGTCCTCCACACTGCACTCGAGCGCACGGTGCACCCCGAACACGGCCATCGTACCCAACTGCGGGAGATCGCGGGAGACATGCCGCCTCGGGTGGCGCAGGCTGCGGGAAGATGCCCGCGGTTGTCGGCGCTGGATGAGATTCGAAGGCGATGTTACATTTTCAGCGTGATGCATGGGCCGGTCCGAAGAGTCGGTCCGGAAGTCCTGCGAGTCGCCGGTTTGCCAGCACAGCGAGGACAACCGATGCGCAAAGTCACCTTCGGCGGAGCGATCAGCCTGGATCACTACCTTGCCCGCCCCGACCATGCCGTCGACTGGATCATGTGGAGCAAGGAAGCGGCGGCTGTCATGACCGACTACTGGAAGACCATCGACACCGTCCTCTGGGGGCGAAAGACGTTCGAGGTCGCGCTCAAAAGCGGCCGCGGAACCGGGAGCTCCCCGAGTATCAAGACGTTCGTGTTCTCGCGGACCCCGATTGAAAGCTCCTGCGACGGCGCCACGATCATCAAGACCGACGCCGCCGAGTTCGTCCGCGATCTGAAAGGACAGGACGGCAAAGACATCTGCGTGATGGGGGGCGGCGAGCTTGCCCGGTCGCTGTTCGAGGCCGGGCTCATCGACGAGATCGGGTTCAACATTCACCCGGTGCTCCTGGGAGCAGGCATCCCGCTGTTCCATCCGATGAGCCGGCAGATCAACCTGGAGCTACTCGAGTGCAAGTCATTCAAGAATGGCTGCGTTTACGCCACCTACCGGGTCAAGCACTAGACGTCCTCGCGGCACGGCCGGTGCGCGATACGTGCCAGCAACGCGGTCCAAGGCTCACGCGAGCGTGATTGATCCGGCACAGGGCGAACGTCGCGCTCGGGCACTGGGTGTGTTTCAGGAGGAGTGCTGCGGACCATGTTCTCGAGACGGCTACAAATCGCCTGCCTCGCCGTGGCCTCGGTCGGGACCGTCGCACTGGGGGCACTCGCGACGAGTCGCACCGGGCTGTCGGGAGAGATCGTCCAGGCCCCCGCAGGCGCTGCCGCAAGGGCGCGGCCGGCCGCCAAGCCGATCCGCGAGATCCTTCACGAAGCGGCGCACGCCATTCAGTCGTCGCCAGACCCGTCCTCACGCGTTTATGCACTGGTCGAAATCGGCAAAGCCCAGGCGCGTGCCGGCGACAAGGAGGGCGCGATCGCATCGGCCCGGCAGGCGGCGGCCGCGGCGCTAGCCCTCGATCCAAACGCCCGGTGCTGGGCGCTGCTGGCCGTCGCCTGGGCCCGCGACAAGGCCGGCGACCGTTCCCGCGCGCTCGACGTCCTGCGGCTCGTGAAACGAAATGCCGAGGCGACCGGGACCGAATTCGAGCACGTCCTGATCCTGGGTTTCGTCGCAGGCTCGCAGTGCGATCTCGGCGCAGGATGCCGCGCTGGCGACCATCCGGAGCATGCGCGACATCGCCTTGGCGGTGCGCAGGGCGCGGCAACAGTCGCGTCGGCCCGCTGAGCAAGCTGGTTTCGGCGCAAGACCTATGTGGGCGACTACGACGGCGCAGTTCCGCACCCTCCAGGCCGCCGCTCTCGGCGACCATTACCTCCAGGGCCAGCTCTTGAGCAGCATGGCTTCGGCGGCGGCGACCGACCGCGCAGTTCATCTCGCACCGGCAAGACAATCGGCGACGACGATCGCATCCGCCGGCGCCAGATGCTCTCGCGAATTGAAAAGGCGGCCGAGCCGTTCGAGTTTGCCGAGGAGAAGCCCTACGACTACCTCGCGATCTCCCTGGCCGCGCTGGGCGATTTCGAGGGCGCATCAAAGGTCGCCCATCGGATCGGCAAGGATCCCGTGGCGCATCCTCATGCGTTCGATCCGTCCGCGAAACCCTGGGTCCTCGCCACGATCGGCGCCTACCAGGGCAAAGCCGGCGGGCGCGAACCGGCCCGCCTGTTATTCCGCGAAGCGCTCGAACTGGTCCGGCAAAACCCGAAGCTCGCCACACGGCTCGGCCAGATTGCCTTGAGCCAGGCCGAGGCCGGCGACCTTGCCGATGCAATCAAGACGCTGGAATCGGTCGATCCCGAGGAACGCGTCGCCTACCTCGGCGAGATCGCCGAGACCAGGACCGAGGCCGGCGACCGCGAGGGAACGCTCGCGAGCTTCCGACTCGCGCTCGCACAAGCCCAGCGCAACCTTCGCAATCTTCCGCCGGAACCAAGCCGCGAGCCGTCCACGAACGGGCCCGCGGCCAAGGCCAACGGCAACCAGGTCTCCCAGGAAGCCAGAGCAGCCCGCCAGCAGCGACTCGACGAGCACCTCGCGCAGATCGCGGCGTTCCAGGCGAAAACCGGCGATTTCAGAGCCGCCCGCGCGACCTTCGACACCATCACACTCGCGGATCATAAAGGGACCGCTGCGCTGGCTATCGCCGCCGCCCTGGCCCGCGCCGGCGACGCCGAGGGAGCACTCGCGTGGGCTCTGGCGCTGAAGCCCCCGAGTGCAAGCGCGTGGGCGTTGCGCGGCCTGGCAGCCGGCGTTCTCCTCCCGCGCTGAACAGCGAGTCCCGAGATCACGGCGCCGCGTCGCTCTGCGTTTTTTGAAAAAGTCAGGTCCAAAGCCCGCGCTCCCTGCATAGTAGTTGTGACGATTCGATCGCACAGCTCGGCGAGACTGACGAACATGGGTAAGGGTCAATCTGCCTCCGCATTGCGGCAACTGCGAACCCTGTTCGCCGCGGGCACGGCCACGGGCCAGACCGACGGCGAGCTGCTCGCGCGCTACACGACCCAGCGGGCCTCATCGGCCGATGCCGCTTTGGCGGCCGAATTGGCCTTCGCGGCTCTCGTCGACCGCCACGGAGCGATGGTCTGGGGGATCTGCCGTCGTGTGCTCGGCGACGTCCACGAAGCCGAGGACGCGTTCCAGGCCACATTCCTCGTGCTCGTCCGCAAGGCCGGGTCCGTGCGAGTGAATGGATCCCTCGGCCGCTGGCTCTACGCGGTCGCCCACCGCGTCGCGCAGCGAGCCCGGTCGCAGGCTAAGCGACGCGGTTCGCCAGTGTGCGCGGCACGCGAGTCGTCGTCCGATGATCCGCTGGCCGAAATGGAGCTCAGCGACCTCCGCGCCGCCGTCGGCGAAGAGCTCGACCGGCTGCCGGCTTCTTACCGCTGCCCGTTCGAGCTGTGCCAGCTTCAGGGTCTCACGTACGACCAGGCGGCCCGGCAGCTCAACTGGCCGGTCGCAACCGTCAAAAGCCGGCTCACGAAGGGACGGCTCAGATTGCGAGCGAGACTGGCGCGGCGAGGCCTCGCGCCGGGCGCGGTCGGGCTCGCCGCGGAACTGCCTGGTGAAGCCCAGGCCGCCATTCCTCGGGAGCTCGTGGTCGCGACGGCCCGAGCGGCCGCGTCGTCCGCCGCCGCGGAGATTCCGGCAGTGGTCGCAGATCTTACCAAAGGAGCACTCAAGATGATGATGTGGGAGAAGCTACGGCTGGCTGCGGCCGGCGCGTTGTTCGCACTCATCGCCGTGGGCGTCACCGCCGAGGTCAATTCGGGGCAGGCACCCAAGGATCGTGGACTCGCCTTGCAGCAACCCAGGGCCGCCACCGCGTCAGCCGACAAGCAAGACGGCAGCGCCGCGGCCGACCCGCGCTGGATCAGAACTCTGCCCAGCGGCGCGATCATCGAAGTCGTCGGGATCTCCACGCACCCTTCCGGCCCAGACACATGGTGGCGCCGGACGGGTCTCCTCTCCAGCAACCGCCGTGCGACCGGTCCGGCACGAAGGTCTCCTCGGACGATCGCTCCGAGGCTCGGGCAATCGTGGTGCGCTTCACCAACATCCCGGAGGGCGCCGACAAAACCTGGTGGATCAATGAGGCCAACGGCGGATCTCAGGGGAGGGCCACGCGAGACGGCAATCCCATCGGGGATCTCAGCGAGACGGTCACATTGTTCCCGCCGGGAGTCGCTACCTGCACCGTACGTTTCAAGGTCGCCGCCGGCCCGTGGGACACCGTCCGGACCTGGGGCAAGAGCCCAGGCGCTGTCGGCTCGCGCGACGGTGCGAGCTACATCTTCGGTCAGCCTCTTGCCACCAAGAACGGAACCGCGATCTCGGTCACTCATAATATCCAGGACCGGTCTGTGCGCCTGGTCGCGTTCGACGGGGACGACAACGAACACCCGGGGAAGAACCGGTCAGGAAGCAGCGTGAAGGACTTCCAGCAGCTCGTGGTCGAATTCGACCTGACACTCGACCAGATCAAGGGATTCCGCGTCCAGTCCCGGCCGTTTGACTCGGTCGAGATTCCCGGTATCGCTCTCAAACGCAAATGAAGCGGCCGAACAAAGGTCGTTGGCGGGAAAACTCCGGCGCCACTGCCCTCGCAATCGGAGCCCACGCCTCGCGTGAGCACACCCGAACGTTCTGCCGGCGATGCTGGCGCCGCCGCCGCCCCGGTCGGCGGGCGCGGGCGCGGCGAGGATTCTCGTGGGGTCGACGGAGCTTTCTTGCCCAGTCGATCGAGTAGCCGAACCAGCGGCATCGGCCGCACACCCTCAAGCCGGGCCGCACGCACGGCATCCCACAGCGCGCGACCGCTTGCGTAACCGTCGTCCAGCACGTACCAGGAAATCGCTGGACTCAGCTTGCCCGAAGACTTGCCGTCTGCGGACAGCTCGAAGTCAATCACGCCTCCCTCGCTCCGGATCAACTGTTTGACCGCGTCTTGGTCGTCTTGGCCGTCACGGTCCAGATCGATCGCCCCGAGCACAGCGAAACGCTCGTTCTTCAGTCGCTTCGGAAACAAGATGCCGTCGAGATACCAGACGAGGAGCCCGCAGCAGAAGACAGCGATCATCAAGCCCCTTACCGTGGTCCGGAATCGGGGACGGCGCATCGGAAGAGCCCTCGGATACTGCCACGGCGATCCGCTCAGCTCAACAGGTCCGTCACCACGCTCCCGTGCACGTCGGTCAGCCGGTGGTGGCGGCCCTGGTACTGGTAGGTCAGTTTCGTGTGGTCGATGCCCAAGCAGTGCAGGATGGTGGCGTGCAGGTCGTGCACGTGGACCGGGTTGGCGGTGATGTTGTAGCCGTAGTCGTCGGTCGCGCCGTGAGTGATGCCGGGCTTGATGCCGCCGCCGGCCATCCAGATCGTGAAACATCGCGGGTGGTGGTCGCGGCCGTAATCCCGGGCAGTGAGCGTGCCCTGGCAATAGACCGTCCGGCCGAACTCGCCCCCCCAGACCACGAGCGTGTCGTCCAGCAGCCCGCGCTGCGCGAGGTCCTCGACGAGGGCCGCCGACGGCTGGTCGGTGTCGCGGCACTGGCCGGCGATCTGGGTGGGAAGATGCGTGTGCTGGTCCCAGCCGCGATGAAACAGCTGGATGAACCGCACCCCGCGCTCGGCCAGCCGCCGTGCCAGCAGGCAGTTGGCGGCGTAGCTGCCCGGCCGTCGCGACTCCGGACCGTATCGCTCGAACACGTGCTCCGGTTCGCCCGAGAGATCGGTCAGCTCGGGAACCGACGTTTGCATGCGGTACGCCATCTCGTACTGGGCGATCCGGGTGAGGATTTCCGGGTCGCCAAACTCGCGATGGTTGAGCGCATTCAGCCGTGACAGGTCGTCGAGCGTGCGGCGGCGCGACGACTGCGAAATCCCCGGCGGGTTCGAGAGGTAGAGCACCGGGTCGCCCACCGAGCGAAACTTGACCCCTTGATACGTGGTCGGCAGGAAACCGCTGCCCCAGAGCCGGTCGTAGAGCGGCTGGTCGCTCTTGTTGCCCGAGCCCTGCGAGATCAACGCGACGAACGCCGGGCAGGTCCTGGTTTTCACTCCCCAGGCCGTACGAGACCCAGGCGCCGATGCTCGGTCGGCCGGCAAGCTGGGCGCCGGTCTGGAAAAAGGTGACGGCCGGGTCGTGGTTGATCGCCTCGGTGTGCATCGACTTCACGAAGCACAGCCGGTCGGCGACGCGGGCGGTGTGTGGCAACAGCTCGCTCAAGGTCACGCGCCACTCTGGCCATGCTGCGCAAAGCGAAACCGGCTTGCGGCGACCGGGAACCGGTCTTGGCGTGAGGTCATGCCCGTCAGGCGCTGGCCTTTGCGAATCGAGTCCGGCAGGTCTGTTCCCTGGAACCGATCGAGCATCGGCTTGTGGTCGAAGAGGTCCATCTGGGAGGGCGCACCCGATTGAAACAGGTAGATCACCCGCCTGGCCCGCGGCGCGAAGTTGGGGAATCCCCCGATGCCCGCGCCGCGGGGGTTGCCACGATCCCCTCCCTCCGCGTGCGAATCGGGATTGATGAGCGCGGCCAGCGCGATCGACCCCAGCCCGGCACCGGCCCTGCCAAAGAATTGCCGGCGCGACAGAGCCAGTCGATATTCGACCAGTGGGTGCACGGCCAGTCACTCCTTGGTGATCGTCTCGTCGAGGTTGAGGATGAGCTGCGCGATCGCCGTGTAGGCGGCCAGCTCGCAGGCATCCAGATGCGGGTCGGGAGCCGACTCGCCGAACTGGACCAGGCTTGCCGCGGCGCGCGGATCGCGCCGGAATCGCTCGAGCTGGTCGGTCCATCCATCCTTCAGTATCGCCAGCTCCTCCGGCCGCGGCCGGCGCGCTGTCGCTGCGCGAAATGCCATTTCGAGCCGGGCCTGCGGCGCGAGACCAGGCTCGCGCAGGATCGTCTCGGCAAACGCCCGGGCCGCCTCGACAAAGGTCACGTCGTTGAGCACGTCGAGCGCCTGCAGCGGCGTATTGGTGCGCGATTCCCGCACCATGCAGGCCTCGCGTCCCGGCGCGTCGAAGGCAATCAACGCCGGCGGCGGCACGGTCCGTTTCCAGTAGGTGTACAGGCTCCGCCGGTACAGACTCGCGCCGTGGTCCTGAACATATTCGGCGTCGGCAAGCTCGTTCCAGAGGCCAGGGGGCTGATAGGGCTTCACCGACGGACCCCCCAGCTCTTCGACCAGAAGCCCGCCCAGCCGCAGGGCCTGGTCGCGGATCATCTCCGCCGGCAGCCGCTGCCGGGGCCCGCGCGCCAGTAGTCGGTTTTCGGGATCGCGCCGCAGCCCCTCCGGCGTCGCTGGCGACCCCTGCCGATAGGTCGCGCTCGTCACCATGAGCCGCAGCACGTGCTTCAAGTCCCAGCCGGAGTCGACGAATTCTGTCGCCAGCCAGTCGAGCAGCTCGGGGTGGCTGGGGGCATCGCCCTGGGCGCCAAAATCGTCGACCGTCTTCACCAGGCCCGTACCAAAGACCATCTGCCATTCGCGATTGACCGCCACGCGCGCCGATAGCGGATTCCCCGGGCTCACCAGCCACCGCGCCAGCCCCAGCCGATTTGGTTGGGCTCGCAACGAAGCCGCGTCCGCCGGTAGACAGCCGGGAACACCAGTCTCAACCCGCGCACCCGGCTGGTCGTACTGCCCGCGGATCAAGAGATGCGTCTCGCGCCGCCGGCATCTCTTCCATCACCATCGTGGTGGGAATCCGCTCGACCAGGACGGCAATCTCGTCGCGCAGCGCGGCGATCTTCGCCGCCGCGGATCGCACCGATTCCGAAGCGCCTTCCGCCAGAAAACCGCGCCGCAGCTTCTCGGCCTGGGTCTTGCTGCGGCTCGACGCGGGAAGCCGCGCGATCGACGCGATCGAGTCGAGGTTGGCGGCGATCGCGACGTCGTCGGCCTCGAGCGCAGCGGAATACACACTCGTCGCGCCGATCGCGCCCGCGAACCGGCGACTCGGGCCGCCGCCTGCGCCAATCCGAAACGGCTCCTTGCTCTGGAAGGTCTGGTTCAGCTCGTCGATCAGCACGTCCGCCGGCACGTGCGTGCCGTTCACGAAGACCCTGGCGCCTGCCGCCGTTCGTGACCCGTCGTACGTGATCGCCAGATGCGTCCACTGCTCTTCCGGAATTGGCGCGGTTGTCTCGATCCGGATCGCGTCGTCGAGCCAGCGTTTCACGAGGTTGACCTGTACCTTCCCGCGATCCAGCACGACGCTGTAGCCTTCAGCTTGCGGCTCGTCGAGCATCCGCGACCAGATGGTCCCACCGCGTGCGCCACGGGGCTTGATCCAGGCCATCAATGTGAACCGATCGAGGAATCCAAACCCGGCCGCGTCGCCACAGTCGAGGTAGCCGCTGCCGTCCAGCGCGAGCGCCGGTCCGTCCGGGCTCGTCACGAAGCGGGGCGATCCCTCGCGGAGCCGGAGCGACGACGTTGCAGCCGGTGTGCCTGCCGCGAGCGAAATGGTCTGGGCCGGGCGTGCGATCAGGCGATCGAGATTCATCGCGTCGACCGCCGGCCGGTCGCACCGCGACCTCTCCCACGCTGCCTGGGCCGAAGCCATCTCTGGCTCACGCTTGATCGCGTCGTGTTCCAGCACGGCGAGTCGAGACCGGAGCGTTTCGAGGCGCTCCGCCTGTAGCCGCGTCGGCGACTTGATCAAGGGAGGCGAATTGCCGAGCTTGATCGCCCGGCCGTTCTCGGGGATGTTGTTGAAGTACGCATAGAACTTGTAGAAATCTTCCTGGGGGATCGGGTCGAATTTGTGGCTGTGGCAGCGCGCGCAGGCGAGCGTCAGTCCAAGCCAGACCGTTGCGGTGGTGTCCACGCGGTCGACGACGTATTCGACCGCGTATTCCTCGGGGATGATGCCCCCTTCCGAATTGCCGCGATGATTGCGGTTGAAGCCGGTCGCGATCTTCTGGTCGAGGGTCGCGCCGGGGATCAGGTCGCCGGCGAGCTGCTCGACCGTGAACTGGTCAAACGGCAAGTTGCGGTTGAACGCCTCGATCACCCAGTCGCGCCACCGCCACATCACGCGCGGACCGTCGGTTTGATAACCGCTGGTGTCGGCATACCGGGCGGCGTTTAGCCAGCGGGCTGCCAGCCGCTCGCCCAGGCGCGGCGAGGCCAGCAGACGGTCGACCACCTTTTCGTAGGCGTCCGGGCCGCCGTCGCGTTCAAACGCCTCGATCTCGGCGCGGGTCGGCGGCAAGCCGGTGAGATCAAGGCTCACGCGCCGGATCCAGACGCCGCGATCCGCTGCGGGCGCGGGGGCCATTGCTTCTCGCCCCAGCCGCGCCAGCACGAACGCGTCGACTGGATTGCGTACCCAGGCGTCTCGCGCCGCCGGCGGAACCACCGGGCGCCGCGGCGGGACAAACGACCAGTGCGGCTGCCAGCGCCGCGCCCTCGGCGATCCAGCGGCCGATGCGCGAATCTGCTCGGGGCTGAGCGTCTTGCCCGACTTGACCGGCGGCATCCGCTCGGGCGCGTCCTGGGCGCTGATGCGGCGAAACAGCTCGCTCTTCCCGAGATCGCCGGGCACGACTGCGCACGCCGTCGCGCTCTGCCTTCGCCGACGACTCCTGGTCCAGCCGCAGGTCGGCCTTACGCTTGGCCGCGTCGGGACCGTGACACTGGTAGCAATTGTCGGACAGAATCGGCCGGACGTCGCGGTTGAATTCAACCGCAGGGGCGTTTGCGCTGGCCGCGGGTCCAAGACGTGCCGGCGGCGGATCGCCGCGCGCCGGCAGCGCCCACACCACGATCATGATCGCCGTCGCCATCCGCAGCACGGCCGGTGCCCCCGCAGGGCTCGACCATCGACCGTCCCGATAACGGTCGTTCCTGCGAGCTAGTATATACTCGCCGCGCACACGCTAGCGAGCTTCGGACGGCAGGCTTGGGCCCGCGAGGATCGCGCACGCTGCGCACACGGCGAGCGCATGCGAGCCGACGCTTCAAGCGCACACAGCGATCGAGCTTCTGCGATCGTCGCGTCTTATTTCTGGCCCCAGAGGACCGTCCGGAGCCGCACGCCACCAGCCAAGTCGGTTTCAAGCAAGCCTTCGTTGAACCATCGCGTCCAGCCTCTGGGTCGACGGCTCTCCCGACGGACCCCATAGAGCTTACGACGCTTCTTGGCACTCATCGGTCGCCTCCATGAGAAAGAAGGCAAAGATGTCATTGGTCCCTGGTCATTTTACACTGCAACTCCGGTACCAGGGTATTCCTGTCGCCGAAAAGCACGATTCTCACCTGTCGGTCGTTGCGATTTTTCATCCGTTGGCCGCCAGCCATTCGCTGACTTTGCCTGAAGTCGTTGTATTTGTGGATATTGAATCAACGATTTTCTGCGGACCCTCGCGCGTCGCTGCGAGTGCATGCGAGTGCGTGTTGTCGTCCGCTGCACGCGCGAATTGTAAGCATTGCCGCGCCGCTGTGTGGCAGAGCGCGGTGGCAGCGTGGTGGCGGCGAGAGATTGCCGGTGCGACTCGGCTTCGGCGTCGCCCCGGACCCGGAAAAAAAAATGCCGGCGACGATTCAGTCGACAGGCACCAGGAAGCTCAGATGCAGCTCGGCGTGGCGGCAATGAAGCTGGTTCCATTCGTCGCGCGTCAGCGGGCCCAGCACCGGCGAGGGTGCCCGTTGTGATTCTAAATCCAGGCGTCCGAGCGCTCGCCTGATGTCGTTCAGCCCTTGCTCCAGCGGCGTCGCGCCGGGCACCAGCTCGGCCTGTGCCTTCGCTGGCAGCTTGAATCCGGCCGTCATCGGTTGGTTCAGGAATTTGTTCTTGAGGAGGACGCGAAAGACCAACCGGACCGGGGATGGCAGCTGAGTTTGGTAACCGTCGATCGACTTGTTGAAGGTTGTCGCCAGATGCTCGAGGTTCTGACCTGGACTCAAGTTGCCAAGCGCGCGGACATCGCGGCTGTTCGCCAGCCCCTCGACGTCGGCGCGGATGTCCTCGATGGTGTTGAAATGAAGTTTCCGGCGTCCGGTGACTTTACCGGTATCGATTGCGGTCGCCATCACGCGGCTCCTCAACTTAGACTGGGAACGTGGCGGCATCAGTCTAACGCTGCGCGACCGCGAGCAAAAGATCGAGCGGATCTCGCGCGCAGGCTGGGCGTCGCCGCCGTTCGTCCCGCAGTCGCTCTCGCCGCCGGTCAGGAGCGCGTCGTCCGGAAGCCGCCACGTCCCTGCCATCCTGGTGATCATGGCCTTTGACATCCGACCGCTCAGTCCAGTTGACCTTCCCGAGCTCAGCCAGTTTCTGTCGGCGGGGTTCCACGCGCCGGCCTCGGCGGATTTCATTGCGCCGGAAGTATTGCAATGGAAGTATTTCGAGCCGCTGGAGCCGGATCCGATTGACGGAGCCGCCGGCTCCGCGCCTGCGGCATCGCCTGTCAACGGCGCCCTGCGCAGCTACGTTGCCCGCGACGAGGCCGGCCGGATTGTCGGCCATCTGGGGATGTGCCGCACCGCGTTCGAGGGGGGGGCGATCGCGCCGGAGGCCGGACCCGTGGGCACGATCGACTACGTCGACTGGCTGGGATCGCCCGGACATCGATCGGTCGGCCTGAGCTTGTTGCGCATGGCTCATAACGGCTCGCCAACCCAGTTCGGCCTGGGGGCCACGGCCGTCGCACTCGCTGTCGGCGAGCGCGCCGGCTATGAGCCGCGCAGCCTCGTGCCGGTTTACAGCCGAGTGCTCCGGGCCGGCCGCTGGCTGCGCACCGGACGAGGGGCACTCGCGGAAATCGGTCTGCGCCTGGCGCGCGACGCGCTCACGCTGACGAAAGGGCGCTCGGCCGTCGCCCCTGCCCCGGTCGTTCTTGAGCGAGTGAGCGGATTCGGCCCGGAGATTCTACCGATCGTGGAGCGCGCCCGGACCCGTGCCATCCTGACCAGCCGCGATCCCGCGCGCCTGAATTCATTCCTCCGGTTTCCCCGCCAGGCCATCTCGGGGTGGCACCTGCGCGACGAGTCCGGCCGGCTGCGCGGGCTCGCCTTGCTCAACGTGATCCCCGGCCACCAGGGGCGGCGTGCGCACCGGCAAAATCGTCGATTGCGTGCTCGACGATTTCACGGTCCCGCTCTGGCATGGCGCCATGCGGGCCCTGACTGGCGAGCTATCGCGCCAGGGCGCTGACCTGGCCCAGGTATACGCCAGCACGCCCTGGGCCGCCGAGGCCGTGCGCCGCAGCGGATTTGTCTTTCGCTTCACGATCAGGTTCCTGCTGCGCGACCCTTCAGGCTTGATTCCCCACGACACGATGTTTCATTTCACGTCGCTGGAAGGCGATTTTGCATACACGTAGCAGGCGATGATCTCGATGAACTCGCAAGCCCGAACGGCGGATGAAGCACGACGGACGACGGACGCATGAGAAACAAGCGCGAGTACATCGCCCGAGTGCTCCGGCGTCTGGGTGCGCTCGGGCTTCTCGAGCGCGCGGCCGCACTTCGGGGCGCTGGTATTGTGGTACTGACCTACCACCGCATCGCCGAGCCGGGATCTGATCCGTTCTACGAGCCGGTGATTTCGGCGACGCCCGCATCGTTCCGCGCCCAGGTTGCGTGGCTGCGCGACCACGTCCCGTTACTCACGCTCGGCGAGCTGATCGCCCGGATCGAAACCGGCGCACCCTGGCGCGGGCTCTCCGCCGTCCTGACCTTCGACGACGGCTACCGCGACAACTTCGAGGTGGCCGTGCCGATCCTGCGCGAGTATCAGGTTCCCGCCACGTTTTTCATCCCGACCGAGTTTCTGGAAACACCCAGGCCGCCGTGGTGGGACCTCGTCGCGTATGTGATCAAGAAAACGCAGGCGCGCCGGCTCACTTTGCCGCGAAACCAAAACGATATCGCCTCGCCGCTGGTCATCGATCTCGACGTGATGCCGCGGACAACGGCGATCATGACCATCATCGGCGCGTTTCTCGATGACACGATCGCCGACCACCACTGGTTTCTCGATCGGCTCGCGATTGAAGCCGAGGTTATCGTCGACTGTGAGGACCTCGGCCGCGCGCTGTTCATGACCTGGGAACAGGTGCGGCAAGTGGCCGGCTGCAGCCCCGACCTGACGATCGGCTCGCACGCACACAGCCATCGCAAGCTGGCGAAGCTCGACGAAGGCGCTGAGCGATCCGAGCTGGCCGGATCCAAGCAGCTCCTCGAATCCAGGATCGGGCGGGAAGTGAACGCGCTCGCATACCCCTTCGGGTGGGAGGGCACGTTCACGAGCGTGACCAAGTCGCTGGCCGCCGAGGCCGGATATCGGCTGGCGCTGGCGTCGCGCCCCGGGATCAACCGCCCCGCGTCGCTCGACCGCTTTGAAGTCCGCCGCCAGAGCGTCGGGTCCGGCGACTCGCTGGTCCTGCTGCGCGCCCGCACGGCCTTGCACGCCGTTTTTGGCGCGTCCGCGCTGTAACACTGCGTCGCGAGCGGGCACCAGCCGGCAATCCCGGCACCCGAGCGCCCGCCGTTCGGCCGGCTCGCCGGGAAGTGGATGGCGGTCCGGATAAAGATCCAACGGATCGCCGGGTGAATTTCGTATGAGTGATGGGGGAGATTCTACGGGAATGCCCCCCTGCGAATTCATTCATACCGTCGCGTCGTGCCACAACCTGGGAGTCGTCACATGAAAAGCTCGCGAGGCGAAAGGTGCGCTTACCTCCGCCCGGCCCTGGGCCTCTGCTGCCTGGCGGCTTGGATGGTGCTGCCCGGCTGCGAGCCGGTGCAAGAGGACCGGACGATCGAGTTTTCAGCGCAGGCCGACACTGTCGGCTTTCAGCATGGGAGCGAAGGGGTCTTCGTCGCCGACAAGGCCGGCGGCGGTCTCAAGAAGATCTTCCAGCCCGACGCGGGCGTCCTGGCCTCGAGCACGCCCTTGTGGTCGCCAGTGGGGCGCCAGCTCGTCTTCACCACAGCGCGAGCGGCCGACGGCGATCAGGCAGGCGCAATCGCCGCAAATACCCAGGTCCTGGGTTTCTTAGGCGGGACTGAGCCCGATCCGGCCGGCGCGGTGTTCGTCGAGACACCGATTGTCTACACCTGCTGGCTTCGAGACGAGGCGACCGGCGAGCCGCCGCAAAAGCTGTTCGACGCCCGGTGCGATCACGCGGGCTACGTGGCCGCAAACCTGGCCGTGCGCTGGCATCCCAGTGGGGATCAAGTCCTCTATGTCGACTCGATCGCGAGCGGGCGGCACGCCGTCTTCGCCTACGACTTGAAGGCCAAGGCTGCGCGGCGGGTGTTTCCTCACGACGCGGCTGCGCTCGATCTTCGACTGGTCTCCCGACGGCAAGAACCTCGCTTGTGTGCTGGGCAGCCCGGCACCGGGCTCTTCCGGCGACGGCCTCTGGATCGGCGAGCCCGATGCCGGGCCCGACGCCTGGTGGCACGTGCCAGCTTCGCAACAGCTCGCGCGCGGCGAGCTGAACTCGCTGATCGAGCAGCTTCGCGCCTTGCGCCCGGCGTGGACGAGCGACGGCGCGACGTTTGCGTTCGTCACGCAGGAGCCCGCCGGATCCGGCAACAACGCCGGCGGATCGCGACTGTGGGTCGCAGCACTGGCCGGCCGCCGTGTCGAATCGGTCGCGCGGATGCCGGCCGGCTGGTCGACTTGCACTGGTCCCCGCGCGGCGAGGCGCTCGGCTTGGTGCGTCGCCGGCCGCGAGCCTGGCGTTGGCGCGGCCTCGCTCGCCTCGCCTGCCCCCGCGCGCACCTTGCACGTCTGGACGCGCGCGCTTGGCCTCTCGACTGCGATCGAGACACGCCCCGTCCGGCGATTTGCCGGCTGGTGCGCCGCCGGCGACCATCTGGCGTACGTCGTCCCCGATTCGATCGCCGGCGCCAACCGTCCGCTGTGGTCGTTCTTGCTGGCGCCGGATCCGATCGCACGCGACGCCGTCGTGATCGCCGACGGCGGCGGCGCAGAGCGTGACGGCAAGACCGTTTTCTCTGGACTGAGGGTCACATTTCCGCACTGGTCGCCGTCATCCAGCGACGACGTGCTGTCGCTCTGGTGCACCTTCAGCCCGACGCACCGCTCGGTGATCGCACGCCTCCTGGGCGGCGGGTTGCGCTCCGGCGACCCGGCTGCGATCCTCGACGCCCGCACGGGCGCGCTCTCCTGGATGGCCGTCAGTCCGCTCGAGGAAGCGCAGATCGGCCACTACCACCAGATCAAGCGCGAGTATTCGCAGGCCTGGCAGAGATACGAGCGCGCGGCGGCGGGGCTCGCCGAAGCGGCCGCCACCGCCCCGACAACCGCCGCCGACTGGTTGGCCCGGCTCCTCTCTCCCCGCGGGATCGCGGTTTTTCAGTATCAGTGCCTGCGAAAGCTCGGCCGCCACGACGAGGCGCGCGCCCGCCTCGCCGAGTTCCGCCAGGCCTATCCGCCACCCCTTCCTCCCGCTGGCCCGCAACCAAGCTCGGCCGGCGCGGCCGGTGGGTTGCCGTCGGATGAAACCTGGTTCCGCGATCTGCTGAGTCCGGGCGGTCTCTCTCATCGGGTGCTTCAGGACCTCTATATCGCCGAGGTCATGCTGAGTCTCGACGCGGCCGAGGATGCCAAGCACGATTTTCGCGCCACCATGGACGCCGGCACGGCCCCACCCGAAGTCGACCGGCTGAGCGCGGCGGTCGTCTTGTCGCAGATCCTGTTGCTCGAAGGCAAGCACGACGAGTACGCCCAGCTCGCGGGCGAGACGCTCGCGCCGTTGCTGATGAAGCTGCGTGTGCCCTTGCCGGCGAATCAGCCGTCATGGAACGCACAGGATTTCAATCGCCTTCTACCGGACCTGATCGGAGCACTCGCCCTGCTGCCGCTGGCGTCGCGCACATTCCTGTCAGGCCTCTCATCGGACCGGCTGAACGCGACCGTGCACGCCTTTGAACGCGTGAGAGAACAAGCCAAGGACGACAGCGAGCGTCTCGCCGTCGACCTCGTGCTCGAAGCGTGCTACCGCCAGCTTGGCCAGGAGCCGGCCCGGCGGAGGGCGGTCGAGCGAATCGAGCACAACCCACTGGTCGCCGCCAATGCATCCACGGTGAGCGCCGAGCTGCGCCGCGGAGTCAGCGACGAGATGGTTGACCTGCTGCGCGGGTTCATCCTCGGCCGCGCCGGGTTGGGCGGTCCCAGCACGCCGTGACGTGAGCCGTTGGCAGCAAACCACGGTCGCGTGCCGGCCGCATCAAGGGTGGTCGGCGCTCGGCCAATCTGGGATAACGAGAGCGGCGGCGCTCCTGGCAACGAATACGACAGTGTTTTGCTGGACCGGTGCATGGACATGGATCCTCGCTTTCACAAGGCACAGGCTGCGCTGGCCGCAGGCGACGTGGCGGGGATGACTGCGCTCCTGTCCGCGGACTCCGATCTGGCCCGGGCGCGCTCGCAGTGCAGCCATCCCACGATCCTCCAGTGCCTGGTGCTCACGATGCCGCCCGTTCCGGCGCTCGAGGAGCTCATCTCGCTGCTCGCGGATCACGGGGCCGAGCTGACGGCTCCGCTCACCGCGGCCGCCGGGATCAACAACGTGTCGCGCGGTCGCCAAATTGCTCGATCTGGGCGCCCGGATCGAGGGCGACGGCGTGTGGTCGCCGCTCGAGGAAGCGCTGTACTGGGGCAAGCAGGATGCGGTGTCGCTCTTGCTGCGCGGGCGCGGCCGCCACGAATCTCCGCACTGCCGCCGGTCTGGGCGATATGGCGGCGATTGCACGCTGCTTCGACGATCGCGGGGCGCTCACCGCGGCCGCCGGCGAAGTTGCCTCGCCGTTTCGCGGCATGGCGATACCCGAGGCCGTCCGTCGCGACCCTCAGCAAATCCTCGAGAATGCCCTCGTGTTCGCGGCGGCCTGGGGACACGCCGCCGTTGTCAACTTTCTCATCGCTCGCGGCGCCCGCGTCAACGAGATCCCAGCCGGCTTCGACTTCTCAGGCACGCCCCTCCACTACGCGGCGCTCCACGGCCGGCGCGATATGGTCGACCATCTGCTCGCGCACGGCGCTGATCCCGCCGTCACGGACACCAAGATCGGCAAGCTGCCCGAGGACTGGGCCGCCCACGACGGCGATAACCAGCTCGCTTCCTACCTCCGCGATCGCAGGCAACAGGCACGGGGCGCACCGTGACCCAACATCCCGCGGTGCTCGTCACTTCGCCGGTTTCGCCGAAGGCCCCGGGGGCTTCTTCAGGAACGGGTTCGGCTTCAATTCCAGCTTCTTGATCGACTGGAGGTAACTCGAGCACAGGTTCCGATTCGACGCCGCCGACCTGGGCATGGAAGTGCAGCGTGAATCCATGCGGGCCCTTCGCGTCGATCAGCCTGGGCTCGAGCTTGAGAAACGACTTGACCGCCTCGAGCTGCCCCATCATGGCGGCGCAGAAGATGTCGATGCGCGCCCCGCGTTCCAGCAAGAATTCCACGATGTCGCGCCGGCCCATGTGGGATGCACCGCCCAGTCCGGACTCCCAGTCTCCATTTCCCCAGTCCATGGTCGCGCTCAGCACCGCCGGCTCTTTCTCCAGCAGCTTTTTCACCATGCTGAGATCGGAATGGGCGAAAATCACAAAGTCCTGGACAAAGAGCCGGTTGAGCTGCGGCTTCTTCCATGACGGCTTGAACTCGGGCGCAGGGTAGTCCCTGGCAAACGAGGCCTCCGTGGGATGACCGGGCGCCGCCGGTGCAGCGGTCTTCGGCTTCTCGTCGGCGGCCGAAGCCGATGCCGCCGCGCCGAGCGCGAACCCCGCGGTCGCGGTGCTGAAAGCTCGGCGGGAAATGGGATCAGGCATGATCGTTCCTCCACTGGCAAGATAGGCGTCTTGGCCGTCAGGACAATGAACCACCCGCGGGGACGTTCGCGTGCAGATCAGTGGACCTGACCGGAGGCAGCGGCGTCAAGCCAGCAGGGTGCGCCCGCACATGGAACGGACGGGGCTCTTCTCAATCGGCTCCGGCGCTCCCACCCCAGGCAGCCAGGCATCAGTGGCGGGACTCGCGTCTGTTCCACTCCTGCACCGCCCAGCGATGGCTTTCGTGAGACAGGAGCTCGCAGGCGGTCTGAGGGTTGACCCAGACGAGCTCGTGATCAACCTCGGTGATGCCCAGTCCATGCTCCTGGACGATCGCGCATTCGATGAACGCGCTCCGTTTCTCGAAATGAGTCCGCTGCTTGGGCGAGTAAGCGAGCTGGATGGCGCACACTGACCATTCCCCGAGCCGAACGATGAGCCCGCACTCCTCGGCGATTTCGCGCTGAAGGGCTTCTTCGACCGCTTCGCCTTCATCGATCCCTCCGCCCGGCAGGAATGTGCCCTGGCTCGTGCGCGCCAGTGCCAGTCGACCTTGGTCCTCCACGAGTCCGTACACGCTGGGACGAACCACCGAGACAGCCAGGTCCGCGCGCCGGCCGAAGATAGGAACGTTGCTCCAGTCTGTCATGCGCTCTCCGTCGCGTCGGTGGGATCAGGTTGATGCCGCGCCCGTTCCGGGCTCGTCGGGAACATCACCATCGGATCCAGTCCCGTTGGAGCGGACGACATGGACGGAACTGGTTTCTGCGGCACGGAGGAGAGTGACCCATGAACCTGGCATGGTGCATGATTGGGCTTGCGCTGGCTTCCGGCGATGACCCGAAATCCGCAACATCTCCTCCCGCGACCGCCTCGTTCAAGATCGAAATCAAGATCAGCGGTCCCGCGCTGCAACCTCAAATATCGTCGACTGTTGCAAAGCAGGCAACCACACGCGATCCCGCGCTGCGACCCGCCGCGGCCTTCCCCGCCGATCCGCCGGCCGGCATGCCTGCGGCCGCAAAGCCTGCGGCCGTTGACGATCCCACGGCCGTCGAGCTGTGGCCGATGTTGTTGCCGCATGCGATCCGCATCGGCCTCGACAACTCGGAGATTGTCCGCGTGATCGCCTTTGGCGCCCAGGGGATCCCGATCGGGGGCTTCGATCCGCCGCCGGACGATTCCAGTGCACGCGGGAAGAATGCTGGCGACCGCGCCGCCGGCACGCCCACGGGAGCGCAGCTGGCCCGCCGGCGAGCCCGGAATCCGGCGAGCCCGAGAGCCGGAAGCTCGAGGGGAATGCGATCTTGATCGCCCGGCTCAACGCCGATGCCCCCCTGTGGCGGTTCAAGACTGAGGTCATGGCCCTTGTCCGCTCGATCGAGCAACAGTACTGGAATCTGGCGCAGGCACTATTCCAGCGGTCGAGTGTGGATCGTGCGGCCGTTGTGGCCCGTGAGATCCTCGACAAGGAACAGGCCAAGCTCGCCGCCGGCACAGCGACGATGGCCGACGTCGCCGAAGCAGCGCAGCGGCTGGAGAATTTCAACCTCGACCTGGCCGCCAGGACGTCCGATGTCGGTACCGCCGAGCGTCAACTCCGGAAAATCCTCGGCCTGCCGCTCTCAGACAATCGTCGCATCATCCCCATGACCGAGCTCACCGGCGAGCACGCCGAGCTCAAGTGGGAAACCTGCTTGAGCCAGATGATGTGCGAGCAGCCCGAGATCGCCCAGCGCGAGATCTTCACGAAATTCGCCGAGCTGCAACTGTTGGCCGCGCGTTGCCGAGGTGTGCCGCAATCGACCCTGCACGAGCTGACCCAGCTTGGAGGCCCTGGTCAAGAGTTGACCAGCTTCGATCTGGACGTGACTCGCGGCTTCATCGAGTCCATCAGGCCGGTCCTGTACCCGACTGCGCCACCCAGCGAAAATGTTGCCAGCCCGGCCACGGGCTCAAGCTCTTCTGCTGGGACAGGCTCCTGGTTCCAGACGGCGGCTCCAGGGCGTCAAGTGCTGGCTGCGAACCGAACCGCGCAGTACATCTTGTTGCGAGCTGCGCCGATCACCAGCAAGCCGTCGACCGGTCGACCAAGTCGCTGGCTCGATTGATCGTCGAGGTCGGCGCCAACGAGAAGCAATCGACGGCGGCCCGGCGGCTCCGGGCGGTCGCGGCCGAGCGTCTCGAGGTGCAGCGAAAGGGGTACGAATCCGGCCGGGTTACGGTCGGCTCTTATCTCGCCGCCATCAGCCAGCTCGCCGCGGCCGAGTCGACCGAACACCAGCACCTCGTGACGGACAAGATCTCGCGCGCGGCCGTGAGCGAGGCCAAGGGAACGCTGCTTGCCGAGCGCGGCATCGCCGTGGCCGAAGGCCCGCGTCCCCGGAAGTCATGGCAGGCCTCTCGCGCGAAAACCGACGATAAGACCAAGCCGGCCTCGCTGGCAACCGCCGCCTCCGGCGGCCAGGACAAAACCGCAACGCAGCCGCCGGCCGCGCCGTCTGCGATCCCTCCGCGCTCGACGCCCGATCTTGCCGCTGCGCCAGATTTCGAAGACGTCCGGCCGGGCTCGGAGCTGGGGACAAGAAGGAGTTCAGACCGAGACCCGTACCTGGAAGCTCACGATCTCGATCGGCAACGCACAGCCGCTCGAGATGAACGCGACGATCTCGGTCGAGCCCCCGGCGAATTCGGCCGGTAGCCCGTAGTCGCCACCTGCAGCAGCGATCGCGTGCCAATCCTTGCAGTTTCTTTCTCGTGGAATGCAAGGGATGGAGGGCCGCCGTCAATGGCGATCAAGTCTCCTGGTTGCTGACGATAATCCGGCATCGCGAGGTGCGCTTCGGGATCTTGATCGCGGCAAATGGGATCACCGGCGAGCCGGAGCACCTTTTCAGAGCCAACTTCTTGGTGAGCGCGGAGAGCGCGGACGACCCGTGGACTGGATGAACGAGATCGCCTCCGAGTCCGTCTTGCATCAGGCGTGTGCCTGGCTGTGCGAACTCCGCCCGGACAAATCGCCCAACGATGTCGTGCGGAATCTCCGCTGGCGGTGAAAGGAGATCCTCCCGCAGCACATGAGGGATCTCAAACCCTGAGCGAGTGGCCACTGGCAGCAGGTTGTCCCCACGTCAGCTCGAGCCATCGGCACGAATGGTCACGGCCCTGCTCCAGGTGCTCCAGTACCGTCCGGCAGCACGATGTCTGGGGCAGGTCGTGCAGCAGCCGCTCCACTTCGGCGGTATCCAGGTCGAATCGCCGCCGGGCCAACCCCTTGGTCCAGCCGGCCGCCTCCTGATGCCATCTCGATCCAACAAACAGTCCCCGGCGTGGCCGGCCGCATTCCGCCTCGCGTGCTCGTCATGAGTGCGGTTGCCGTTGAGCAGAAGCCGCCCGGGTCCCTCGTAAGTGAGGACGACGAGGCGGCCATCGTACTTCTTCTTGAAGCTGAGGAACGCCATGTGTGGTCTCCCTGGCAATACTGATCACGATTCCTGAGCGAATTGGGTATCGGCAAAATGGGTGATCGTCGCGGTGACCTGATCGGTATTTCGAAACGGACCATTAAGCCGATTCAGGATCGGACGGAATCAGCGGCGTCGTGGATCGGTTCGTATGGCGACTTTGTGGCGGAAGGCAATCGTCCGTCCCGACCTCACCCGCGGACCATCCCCATGGCGCTCGTCGGGATGGCGCGTCGAACGCCTCCCCGGCCGCGCTCTGGGTCCGGAGTCGGGCGGGTCGACTTGAATCTCATCAACGATGTAGTAGTCCCGGCGGCTGAGAGAACACGATCTCGCATGCCAAGTCGATGCTCGCGACCAGCGCAACGGGCTCGCCGATCCCTCGCGGATTAAGTAGCAAGTCATGGGGAGGGCTCCGTGACCACCATCGCTGTCACCTCACCTCGGGCGACGACTTCTTGGCGTGAAGCCGTGATGCAATCGCGATCGCCAAGGAGGAATCATGGGCGACTCCTCAGAGGAGACGAAAATCGGTCGAGATCGGAAGGAAAACATCCTGCGCTGCACGCTCAGGAGTGCAAGATCATGCCCTCCGGACAGAAGGGGCCTGGAGACTGCGAGAGGCCGCGGGCGATCATCACTCCCCTCCTGCGAGGGAGCGGACCGACGTGGCACCGTATGATGTTGCTATCGAGCTTCACACGTCCGGACGCAATCGACAGGGCCTGAGAGCAACATGGAATTGTCCCAAAGCTGTCCGATCGAAGGATGAGCGCTCAGACTGCGGAAAGGGACCCGCCGCGACGATCTTTCCGAAGTCGAGGCCGACTCGATCGAGAGTGCGATCGAGTCGCCGGTCTCATCCGCGAATGAATCGATCCTGACCCAACACAATGAATGAGGATGGGGGCCAGGTAGTGATCGATAGTAACGCGAACGGATCGGAGGAGACGAGGGACGCGAGTTGCAGAAAATCCGACGACGATCAACCCGCCCCGGGATAAGAGTGAAATGGAGGGACTTAGAAGGGGACGGGAGGACGAATTCCTATCACGAAAAGATAAGACGAGTCGACGTACGAGGTCAAGAACCTTTCGGCATCGTCGAAGCGAAATCGCGTCACGGGCGATCCGCCAACACGTGGAGGCGGATGGAGACAGCCTCGGGGACGGGCGTCACCGCTCCACGGGCGCGGGCCGCGAGCGATCGTCGCTAGTTCGACATGAATGCAATCCAGAATGTAGTAGTGCGCTCGAGTAATGGTCCGAGCATCCATGGCAGTGCTGCGGGATAGTTTTGTGTAGCCAGGGTGGCGGCCTCTACAACGGCAGCTCGGTGACGCTGAACAACACCATCGTGGCCGACAGCCCCTCGGGGGGTGATGTCGCCGGCGCTTCCCTCCTCGGCAGCCACAACCTGATGGAGGACGGCAGCGGCAGGCTGGCCGATACCCTCACCGGCGACCCCAAGCTCGGCCCCCTGGCCGACAACGGCGGGCCGACGCTGACCATGGCCCTGCTCCCGGGCAGCCCGGCGATCGACGCCGGCGACAGCGGGCTTGGTCACCAGCCCGCCGTTCCCCGGTCCGCGATTCACCGACCAGCGCGGCTTCCCGCGCACGACAGCCAGATCAAAGGTAAGACAGCCAGCCTCCGGGATGGCGCGCCTTGACTCCGGCGAACCAGCGGCACGGTATGTAGAGGACGGCCAGCACCACGGCCCAGGCGGCGTAGATGCCCGGCAGGCCCAGCGCCCAGCCCTCGGGAGGGGGGCCAAGAGCCGCCGGCGAGAACAGCCAGGCGACCGGCAATCCCCGCACCAGGCCCGCCAGCACGGCGAGCCCGTGGATGACGTACCATTGCAAGAGGAAATAGAAGAGCGGGACGCGGCCGAGCGTCACGAGGGCGCGGCCGACCGGGCCGCGGATGTCCACGCGGTCGATCACCGCCAGGGCCGCGATCGCCGGGCCGAGCGTCATCAGCACGAAGAGCAACGAAGGTGGTTGCTTCGTACAGTTGACGAACGAGAGCCCGGTCAAGAGCGGAGTCGCCTGCGTTGTCCACGGGCGCGGTTCGCCATAAACGCCCCACGCCCGCAGGATCACGAAGGCGGCGGTCATGGCGACGCCCGTGATCCACATCACCCGCCGCCTTCGCCCTGGCTCGAGCCGGATGACCTCGCCGAAGCCGTAGCCCGCGGCGACCACCCCCAGCCAGGGGAGGAGCGGGTAGCCGACGAGCACGTTGACGCCACCGGGCAGCGGCAACGAACCCGGGTCGGAGCAGAAGCGCGCCGGCCGCCCGCAACGCGGCGGGGGTCTCGGAGCCCGGCGACAAGCCGCCGGCCAGGCCGTGCGTCGCGATCAGCAGCACCCCGAGCGCCCCGACCACCCGGCTCGGCAGGAAGACCAGCCCCGCCAGCACGACGAACGAGGCCCCGATCGACCACAGGACCGTCAAGATCACCGGGGCGTTCACGAGGGTCGAAAAAGAGGCCGAGTCGGACGACCGTCAGTTCGAGGAAGATCAACCAGAGCCCCCGCGAAGCGAGGAACGCCGCGAGGTCGCCCCGCGACCGGCCTCGGGAGCCCGCCAGAAAAGCGCCCGTCCCCGCGAGGAAGGCGAAAACCGGTGCGCAGAAGTGGGTCACCCACCGTGTCAGGAACAGCGCCGGACTCGCTCGGGACAGGTCCGTGGGGTTGATGGCCGCGTTGCCGAAGTAGTCGCGGGTGTGATCGAGCACCATCAATACCATCACGGCCCCGCGGAGGATATCGACGGCGTCGACGCGTCCGGCCGGCGGCGCCGGCGATCGCGCCGGCGCCATGAGAGGAGTTGCGTGGTCCGGCGACGCGGCCGGCTCGATCGACATGCCAGGCCTCCTTTCCGCCGACCGGGCTGGATCGGTGAACGGACCGTTCCGAGGGCGCCGCTCTCGCGGCGACGACCATGACCAGAGGATTCGCCCCGGTCTGGTGATTCCGGACACCGACTCCCGCCGGCGGAATATCATGTTCCTCGTGATGCTACCCGAACATCGCGGCGCCGGCCAGCGGCGCGAACTTCGCAATGATCGGAACGCAGAGCTCGTGGACGACCGACCGATGCCTTCCCATCCATGCGACGTTCTTTGAAACCCTTTCAATCAACGGGCCGGCTTCGCCACAAGAACCGAAACCCTCGAGCCCGCAGTATCAGGCACGGGATTGTCATGAACAGGACCTGTGCCGACGTGACACCGGCGTACCACTGCCAGTTGAACAAGAGCGCAGAGTACCGATTGGCCAGGGCGTAGACGACTCCGCCGGTCGGAGCGACGAGGATGAGCGCCGCGACCCGAAGGAAGATCGGCGACGAGCCAAGGCATGCCCAGAGGACCGTCAATCCGACGAACGCTGCGCCACATCCGCCAGCGATGTTGATTGCGAGAACGACCGTCCCCAGGGTGACCGGTCGCGTGCCGCGCATCACTGCGAACAGCAAAGCCACTGCGGCAGTCAGGACCAGGATGTCGAAGATCGAGAACCGCAGAGCCTTGTTCTGACCAAGGTTCCCTTCCCATCTCCCCCCAGCGTCAGCAGACGCCAAACCGCACCCGAGTGACCGGGCGGCGAACAGAACGACGACGAGGCATCCCGTCTGCGTGCCGAACATCACGAGCAATTGCCAGATCAGGAATCCATCCCAGTCGAAAAACGGAGTGAAGAACAAGCCCATCACGGCGACCCCTGCCACAAGCCCCGAAACCCGCCGAGTCCAGTGCAGGGCCGCCAAGGCGGCCAGGATCGAGGAAAGTCCCAGGAGCGCCGCACACAGCCCGAACGAAATCATCAGACTCAGGCTTGCCTGAGTATGCGGCGGCCCTAACGCCCAGTGCCACCTGAGCATCGCGCCAAGAGTGAGCAAGTAGACCGCCAGAGTTGCGGCGAGAACCGAGCTCAAGCGGAACTGTCCTGGGGCCATTGGCGTGACGCTCAATCAGTCTCTTGCAGGTTGTATCCGGATCCATACTACCCCGAGCCGCAACTGCGAAACCGCTCCGTCGCACTCCGCACTCGCCTCGACTCGGCCTGCGCGGCGATCCGCATTACCAAGACCATCGATCAAACCCCGCGCCCATCTTTTCCAAGCCCACAGCGGATACAATATCCCTAAGATGCGCTCACGCCCGATTTGCACCATGGCGGACAAACCGGACCGCCCTTTCCAGGAGCCGCTGCGATGAGTCAACCCGCCGTGACGACCATCCGGGTCGGGCATAGTCCCGACTGCGACGACGCCTTCATGTTCTATGCCCTCACGCACGGCAAGCTCGATACCGGCGGGCTCAAATTTGTGCACCAGCTCGAAGACATCGAAACGCTCAACAAACGTGCACTCAAAGGCGAGCTCGAGGTCTCCGCGGTCAGCATCCACGCATTCGCGTACCTCGCCGATCATTACGCCCTGCTGGCCTCCGGCTCGAGCATGGGAGACCGGTATGGACCGACTCTCGTCACCCGTACCCCGACGACGCTGGAAGCGCTCAAGGGCCGGACGATCGCCGTGCCGGGTCTGCTCACGACGGCCTACCTCACGTTGCAGCTTTGCCTGGGCCGCGACGTTCCGATCGTCGTCATGCCGTTTGACCAGATCCTCCCCGCGGTCGCCGAGGGCCGCGTCGACGCCGGCCTCTTGATCCACGAGGGACAGCTTTATTACCGCGACCGGGGGCTGCACAAGGTCGTCGACCTGGGGGCCTGGTGGCACGAGCAGACGGGGCTCCCGCTGCCGCTGGGGGGAAACGTCGTCCGCAAGGATCTGGGTCCCGCACTGGTCAGCCAGGTCGCCCGGCTGCTGAAAGAGAGCATCCGCTACGGGCTCGATCATCGCCCGGAGGCGCTGAATTACGCACTCCAGTATGCCCGCGACCTCGATCCGAAGCTCGCCGATCGCTTCGTGGGAATGTACGTCAACGACTGGACCGTCGATTACGGCCCGCGCGGCCGCGAGGCGGTGCGCAGCGCTGCTCGCGCGGGCCGAGCAAGCGGGTTTAGTCCCGGGGCCGCTTGAAGTACAATTCACGGAATGATGACTGCGCGCCGACGACTCGAAAAGGATGACCAATGCCGAATTCCTTTGACGCCCTTTCCACCTTGCAGGTGGACGATCAATCGTTCGACTATTACCGGCTCGACGCCCTGCGCGACAAAGGGCTCGACGTATCGCGCCTGCCGTTCTCTTTGAAGATCTTGTTGGAAAACCTCGTTCGTCACGAAGACGGGGTCACCGTCACCGCCGACGACATCAAGGCGCTCGCCAGCTGGGATCCGAAGGCGACGCCCGACCGCGAAATCGCCTTCCGGCCCAGCCGCGTGCTGCTCCAGGACTTCACGGGCGTGCCCGCGATCGTCGACCTGGCGGCGATGCGCGACGCGATGAAGCGCCTGGGCGGCGACCCGCGGAAGATCAACCCGCTCCAGCCGGTCGAGCTGGTGATCGACCACTCGGTGCAGGTCGACGTGGCCGGCCTGCCGAATGCGTTCGCCGCCAACGCCGAGCTCGAGTTCGAGCGAAACCGCGAGCGCTACGCGTTTCTCCGCTGGGGCCAGAATGCCTTTCACAACTTCCGCGTGGTGCCGCCCGACACCGGCATCGTCCACCAGGTCAACCTGGAATACCTCGCCCGCGTCGTCTTCAACGCCGAATCCGACGACGGGACCAAACGGCTGGCGTATCCCGACACCCTGGTCGGCACCGACTCGCACACCACGATGATCAACGGCCTGGGCGTGCTGGGCTGGGGCGTCGGCGGCATCGAGGCCGAGGCCGCCATGCTGGGTCAGCCCGTCTCGATGCTGGTGCCCCAGGTCGTCGGGTTCAGGCTCATCGGCGCTCTTCGCGAAGGAGCGACCGCCACCGACCTGGTGCTGACCGTGACCCAGATGCTCCGCAAGAAGGGCGTGGTCGGCAAGTTCGTCGAATACTACGGCGACGGCCTCGCCGGCCTGCCGGTGGCCGACCGCGCCACGCTCGCCAACATGGCTCCCGAATACGGCGCGACCTGCGGGCTGTTCCCGATCGACGCCGAGACGCTGCGCTACCTCGAAGCTGACGGGCCGCCCTCGCCGCGACTGATCCGGCTGATCGAGGCCTACGCCAAGGCGCAGGGGATGTTCCGGCTGCCGGGCGCGCCCGACGTCGAGTACTCCGACACGCTCGAGCTCGACCTCGCGACGGTCGAACCCAGCCTTGCCGGTCCCGCGGCGCCCCAGGACCGCGTCTCGCTCTGCCGATCCGAAGATCGTCGTTCCGTGCCGCACTCACCGAGCTACTAGCCGCGCGCCCGCCAAGAAGGCGGCCGCCGGTGGCCCTGCCGATTCTGGGCCGCTTTGCCTCCGAGGGGGGTGGCAACGGCCGTCGGTGTCGCACGAGCCGGCGCTGGAAGAGGCCTCCGATTGTCCCTCGCCGATCACCAACGGCTCGGTCGTGATCGCCGCGATCACGAGCTGCACCAATACCTCCAATCCCTCGGTCATGGTCGCCGCCGGCCTCCTGGCCAAGAAGGCCGTCGAGCGCGGGCTGCGCACCAAGCCCTGGGTCAAGGCCAGCCTCGCGCCGGGCTCGAAGGTCGTCACCGACTATCTCCACCACGCGGGGCTCGACGCGTTTCTCGATCAGCTCCGCTTCAACCTGGTCGGCTATGGCTGCACGACCTGCATCGGCAATTCCGGACCGCTTTCCCCCGAAATCACCGAGGCGATCCAGCGCGACGACCTGGTCGCCGTCGCCGTCCTCTCCGGAAATCGCAACTTCGAAGGGCGTATCAACCCCGAGGTCCGCGCCAACTATCTCGCGTCGCCCCCCCTGGTCGTCGCCTATGCCCTGGCCGGCACCATGGACATCGATTTCGAGACAGAGCCGCTGGGCTTTGACGCCCAGCGCCGCCCCGTCTACTTGAAGGACATCTGGCCCAGCCAGCGCGAGATCGAGGAAACGGTGATCAAGTCGGTGCGCTCCGGAGATGTTCCACACCAAGTACGCCCAGGTCTTCCAGGGCGACGAGCGCTGGAGCAGCCTGCCGGTACCTCACGGCGATCTCTACGAGTGGGACGCCGCATCGACCTACGTCAAGAACCCCCCTTATTTTCTCGACATGCCGGTCAACCCGGCGCCGGTCACGCCGATCGTGAAGGCACGGGTCCTGGCGGTCCTGGGCGACAGCATCACGACCGACCACATCTCGCCGGCCGGTTCCATCAAGAAGGATAGTCCCGCCGGGAGATACCTGATCGAGCACGGGGTCAGCCCTGCCGATTTCAATTCCTACGGCGCGCGGCGCGGCAACGACGAGGTCATGGTCCGCGGCACCTTCGCCAACATCCGCCTGCGCAACCGCCTGGCGCCGGGGACGGAAGGGGGCTGGACCCGCCATCTGCCCGACGGCGAGCAGATGACGATCTTCGACGCCTCGCTGCGCTACCGGGCCGAGGGCATCCCCCTCCTGGTGCTGGCGGGCAAGGAGTATGGCTCGGGCTCATCGCGCGACTGGGCCGCCAAGGGGACGCGCCTCCTCGGCATCCGGGCGGTGATCGCCGAGAGCTACGAGCGCATTCACCGGTCAAACCTGGTGGGGATGGGGGTGCTTCCGCTGCAGTTCCTGCACGGTGAAACGCAGCGGCACTGGGCTTGACCGGCGAGGAGCTGTATTCGATTGAGGGCCTCCCCGATTGGATCGCGGGCCGCGTCGGGCCGGGCGCGAGCTCACCGTGACGGCCGTGCCGCCCGGGTCCGCCGCGCGCGCTCGTTCCAGGTGTCTGTCCGCATCGACACCCCACAAGAGATCCGGTACTATGAACACGGAGGCATCCTCCCGTACGTACTCCGCCAGTTGCTGTCCGACCGTGCCTGATTGACCCACGGAATTCCCGGCGTGATCGCCGCGGAGCCGCCGATGTATCGGCTGCCGGAACAGCCGCGCGACGTCCGTTGCTCGCGAATTCGGCGGGATGCGCCTGGAACGATGACCCCTTTCTTGAGTAAGTTAGCGTTTTGAAACAATTTGACTCACTCGCCGGGCCCTCCCATCCCGCCAGGATCGTCGATGATTCCGGCGGTTGTCAGGGCTCGCGAGAGTGGGTATGTTCGTTGCCGCCGGCGCTCCATCCCCCGTCCGGCGCGACCGCGACGTCCCGTGGCCCGCGTGCAGCCGGGCCTCCTCGCCGAAACAGGATCGTCGATCGCGTGGTGCCGGCGCCCTCGGCCGCGCTGCCCATCCACTCAGGAGTTGGATGATCATGGTGCAAGTGCAGACCGAGCCCAAGACCGCCGTCAATCGCACCCAGGCCCTGGTGTGGCTCCGCCAGATGATGCTGATCCGCCGGTTCGAGGAACGGGCCGAGATGCTCTACAAGAAGGGAAACAAGATCGGCGGCTTCTTCCACCAGTATAGCGGACAGGAGCCGGTCGCCGTCGGCTCGATCGGGGTCCTGCGCGAGAGCGATTACGTGATGACGGCCTATCGCGACCATGGCCATGCGCTGGTGCGCGGCATGAGTGCAAACGCGGCCATGGCCGAGCTCCTGGGCAAGGCGACCGGCTGCTCCCGGGGCAAGGGCGGCTCGATGCACTTTTTCGACGTCGAGAAGGGATTCCTCGGCGGGCATGCGATCGTGGGCAGTCATGTCCCGCTCGCGGCCGGAGTCGCGTTTGCCATCAAGTACCGCGGAGAGGACCGAATTTGCATCTGCTATCTCGGAGACGGCGCGATCAACCAGGGCGCGGTCCACGAAGCGCTCAACATGGCCGCGCTCTGGAAGTTGCCCGTGGTCTACGTCATCGAAAACAACCACTACGCGATGGGAACCTCGGTCGCTCGCTCCTCGGCCGTCCTCGACCTGACGGGCGCGCGCCGTGCCCTACGGCATCCCCGGCCACTCGATCGACGGCAACGACATCGAGCTCGTGGCGCACGACCCGCGAAGCTGCCGCCCGCGCGCGGGACGGCGACGGGCCCAGCGTGATCGAGGCCAAGACTTATCGCTTCAAGGGCCACTCGATCAGCGACCCGGCCAAGTACCGCACCAAGGAAGAGTTCGACTCGGCGGTCAAGGATGACCCGATTCCCATCTATCAAAACGTCCTCAAGGACCGCGGGTGGATCGACCAGGAAGCCATCGATCGCATGCTCGAAGGCGTCAAGCAGGAAGTTGATGAGAGCATCGCATTCGCCGAGGCCAGCGAGCCTCCGCCCCGGACGCCCTCTACGAAGACATCACGGTGGCCCCATTTATCCCCCAGGAGTGAACATGGCGGTTGTTGCCTTCCGCGAAGCCTTGAACCAGGCGATGTCCGAAGAGATGGAGCGCGATGACCGCGTGTTCCTGATCGGCGAGGAAGTCGCGCAGTACGACGGGGCCTACAAGGTCAGCCAGGGGATGCTGGAGCGGTTCGGAACCCGCCGCATCGTCGACACCCCGATCTCCGAGGAGGGCTTCGCCGGGATCGGCATCGGCGCCGCGATGGTCGGCCTGCGGCCGATCGTGGAATTCATGACCTTCAGCTTCAGCCTCGTCGCGATCGACCAGGTCGTGAACAACGCCGCCAACATGAGGTACATGAGCGGCGGTCAATTTGCCGTGCCCATCGTGTTTCGCGGCCCTTCCGGAATGGCGGGCTGCCTGGGCGCACTCACTCGCATCGCCTCGAGGCGTGGTACGCCCAGATCCCCGGGCTGACCGTGATCCTTCCCGCCACGCCCGCCGACGCCAAGGGTCTCCTGAAAAGCGCGATCCGCTCGGACGATCCGGTCGTCTTCATGGAGCACGAGGTGCTCTACCACGACAAGGGCGAGGTTCCTGACGGCGAGCACTTGGTCCCCATCGGCAAGGCCGATATCAAGCGTCCCGGGTCCGACGTGACGCTCATTACCTATTCGCGCTCGCTCAAGCCGACCCTGGTCGCCGCCGAGCAGCTCGACGCGGAAAATATCGATGCCGAGGTGATCGACCTGCGCACGATCCGTCCGCTCGATCTCGACACGCTCCTGACTTCGGTCGTCAAGACCCATCGCGCCGTGATCGTCGAGGAGGATTGGCCCTATTGCGGGTTGGGCGCCGGGATCTCCGACCGGATCACGCAGCGCGTCTTCGACGAGCTCGACGCGCCGATTCGCCGCGTCGCGTCGCTCAGACGCGCCGGTCCCTTACAACAAGGCGCTCGAGGCATCGATGTTGCCTTCGGTCGAGCGGATCAAGGCCGCAGTCCACGACGTTTTGTACCGCTAGAACCAGAGCAGCGGGCGTGAAGTGGGTACCGCGCGGCGAATGAGCCCGGGACCTATTTCCCCCGTCTTCAGTCCTCTCTATTGAGGCCGGATCGCCGAGCCGGGAGCCAGACGTGCCGATCGAAGTCACAATGCCGAAGCTCAGCCCCACGATGGAGACCGGTGTGATCGCGCAGTGGCTCGTCAAGGTGGGCGACCAGGTCAAGGAAGGCGATGTACTCGCGGACATCGAGACCGACAAGGCGACGATGCCCATGAACGCCGACGACGACGGCACGATCGTCCACATCGACCACCCCGCCGGCGCCGAGGTCGCGCTCGGGCAGCGCGTCATGGTCCTGGCCAAGAAAGGTGAAGACCCGAAACAGGTTTCGCTGCAACTGGGAATCGGCCAATCAGCCGCCGCCGCGGGCGAGGCACGGCCGTCGGAGAAGGCCGGGCAAGCCGCGTCGCCGCAAGCCGCCGTTGCTCAATCGAAGGAGCCACAGCCCGCCTCCGCCTCGCCGTCGGACGTCGCGCGCGACAATGGCCAGCAGAGCGGCGTTTTCGAGCAAGAGCCGGCGGCTGGGGGCCGCCAGAAGTCGACCCCGCTGGCGCGCAAGGTCGCGGCATCTTCGCATGTCGATTTGAAGCAGGTGCGCGGGTCCGGGCCCGGAGGCCGCATCATTCGCCGGGATATCGAAGCCTTCCTCAAGGGTGATGCGCAGGCGCGGCGTACCGGGCCGCCCGCGGCACCGGCCAGGACCGCGGCCGCCGCCCTCGTCGGTGCCAAAGGCGCGGCGCCCACCGGCGCATCCCCGCCCGCTCTGGCCGCGCAGCGCATCCCCCACTCGCGGATGCGCAAAACCATCGCCGCGCGGATGGTCGCGGCCAAGCAGGCCGCCCCCGAGATCCATCTGACCGTCGATATTCGCGCCGACCGCATCGCCGCCGCCCGCGCACTGATCAACAAGCACCTGGAACCCGAAGGGATCAAGGTCTCCCTGGGCGATTTTGTTACCAAGGCCGTCGCACTCGCGCTGCGATTCCACCCCGGCTTGAACGCCAGCTTCGAGCCCGATGCGATCGTCCGACACGGCGAGATCAACGTCGGGATCGCGGTGGCTCTCGACGAAGGCCTGATCGTTCCCGTGCTGCACGACGCCGACACTCTCGGTCTTCGCGAGGTCCGCGTCCAGTCCGAGGCGCTCGCCGCCGCAGCAAGGTCCAATACCCTAACGACCGCGCAGCTCACGGGCGGCACCTTCACTATCTCTAACCTCGGCATGTACGGCACCCGGCAGTTCGACGCGATCTTGAACTTGCCGCAGGTCGGCATCCTGGCCGTGGGCGCCGCGGAAAAGCGGCCCGTGGTGCAAGGAGACCGCCTGGAGATCGGCACCGTCATGACCGTCACGCTCACGGCCGACCACCGCGCCGTCGATGGCGCCATGGGCCGCTTTCCTCCAGACCTTGAAGGGGTTGCTGGAAGAGCCAGCCGCCATGCTCGTTTGATCAAGGGAGAAGAATGGCTTACGACTATGACATCGTGGTGATCGGCGGTGGTCCCGCCGGCTACGCTGGAGCAATCCGCGGCCCAGCTCAAGAAGCGAGTGCTCTGCATCGAGCGCGACAAGCTGGGGGGCATTTGCCTGAACTGGGGCTGTATCCCCACCAAGGCCCTCCTCTCCAACGCCCACTTCGTCGAGCTCCTGAAGAACCACGGCAAGCAGTTTGGACACAGCGGCGAATCGACCTGGGACTTTGCCCAGATGATCAAGCGCAGCCGTGGCGTCGCCGGCCAGTTGAACAAGGGCATCGAAGGTCTGTTCCGGAAATACAAGGTCGGCTCCAAGTTTGGCACCGCAAAGGTCGTCGAGCCGCACGTCGTTCAAATCAATGACGAGAAGGTCACAGCCGAGTCGATCCTGATCGCGACCGGAGTCCGGCCGCGCCCCTCCCCGGCGCCGAGTACGACGGCAAGACAATCATCTCCTACAAGGAGGCGATGTCGCTTCCCAGCCGGCCGGCTTCGATTCTGATCATAGGCGGCGGCCCGATCGGCCTGGAATTCGGCTATTTCTACAACGCGCTCGGCACCAAGGTCACCGTCGTCGAGCTCCTGGACCGGATTCTGCCCGGGGAAGACGAGGCGATCTCGGCGTCGTTGCAGCAGAGCCTCGCCAAGCGCGGGCTCACCTTCCTCACCGGATCCAAGACCAGCAAGATCGAAAAGACCCCCCAGGGCATCAAGGCCGAGATCGAAGCGCCCTCGGGCAAGACCGTCGTCGAGGCCGAGGTGATGCTGGTGGCCATCGGCGTGCTCGGCAACGTCGAGGGGCTGGTGGCCGACAACTTGAAGCTCGAGATCGTCAAGAACCACATCAAGGTCGACCCAAAGCAAGGGTACGTCACCAGCGTGCCGGGCATTTACGCGGCTGGCGACGTGATCGGCCCGCCGTGGCTGGCACACGTGGCCCATCACGAGGCGGTCTGCTGCATCGAGCGCCTCTGCGGATTCGCGGATCGCACCGTCGATTACGGAAACATCCCCGGCTGCACCTACACCGACCCCGGCGTCGCCAGCGTGGGGATGACCGAGAAGGCCGCCCGCGAAGCCGGCCACGAGGTCCGCATCGGGAAGTTCCCGTTCATCTTCAACGGCCGCGCCATCGCGTCTGACGAGACCGAAGGCTTCGTCAAGCTCGTCTTCGACGCGAAGTACGGCGAGCTCTTGGGCGCCCACCTGATCGGATCGCAGGCGACCGAGCTGATCGCCGAGCTGGTGATGGCCAAGAAGCTCGAGGCCACCGAAGAAGAAATCCTCCACGCCATGCACCCGCACCCCACCTACTCAGAAGCCATCATGGAGGCCGCGGGTCAGGGACTCGGAGAATCTGTGCACATTTAGCGGTGCTTTGGCGGGAAGGATGCGCTTGACCTTCTCGACCGTGCGAATACGGTAGTAGAATGAGTGTACATGGGCGATCTGCGCGGCTTGCTCCTTCTGACAGCGGAGTTCCGCCGATGCCAACACTCGTGAGCGGACTGACCATCGAACGCAAGTCGCTCGCTGAATTCTGCCAGCGCCACCATATCCGCCGTCTGTCCGTTTTCGGCTCAGCGCTGCGCCACGACTTTGGTCCCGAAAGCGACGTGGACGTACTCGTTGAATACGAGCCCGAGCACGGACCGGGATGGGAAATCGTCGACATGGAAGAAGAGCTGGGCCAGCTCTTCGGCGGACGGAAGATCGATCTGGTAAACCGCAAATTCCTGAGTGCCCGCCTCAAGGAGCGTATACTCGCGACGGCAGTCGTCCAGTACGAGGACGACGATGGCAAAAGATGAGGCCGTTTACCTCGGGCACATGCTGGATCGGCGCGAAAGAACGTATCCACGAACGATCTCCCGACGCTGGTATCGCAGATCGAACGTCTGCTCCCCGAGGAGCCGTCCACGGGACGACTCCAAGGGGAGCCGGTGTGATAACCCTACTCAATCACCCACCTTGACCAGCTCTTTCGACTCGACACCCAGTTGCTCGAGTGTCGTCTCGAACCGCTCCCACGGGACCGGCTTGGCAGGGAGATCCGCGCTCTCGGTGTCGAGCCCGAGGTCGAGGATGTACATCGTCTCTTCGTAATTCGAGCGACGGCCGGCGGCCCGGCGGCCCGCAATGGCGGCGGCTTGTCGTTCAAACTCCGCGGCCATGCTCATGAGTGTCAAGACGCGCTCGCCGTGGCTGGCGTGCTCGACCGCGATCTCCGAGCAATGCTCCCAGTCGCGAAAGCGCAGTAGATCGTCGCGACGGATCAACAGGACTGTCGACAGGAAGTGGCCTCCCAGATACAGAGCCCCGCGCTCGTACACCGGCGCCATGACCCACACGTCATGACGAAAGTCGCGCTCTCTCAATTGACCACAGACCCAGATCGCCAGCTCCTGCAGCAAGTAGGAACCCATCTTTCCGTCCATCGACACCAGGGGACGAACCTTCGTCGTCGCCGCGGCCCGCGCCTGAAATTCGTCGCGTGCGGCCATGTTGGGAAACACGGTCTCGACGGGGTCTCGACCGGACGACCGGATGCGCAAGACCTCCGTCCCATCGGGCCGGTGGTCCAGCAGGATCTTCTCGATCGTGACCACTTCCTCGGATTCACCGCGCTCTGCCTTCTTGAGCTGCCGGTGACGTCGCCACATTCCCCACAGCCGACCCGCCACCACGCCCAGCAGAAAGAATAGACTCGTCGCGAGGATCCGCAGAATCTCGACCCGCAAGGGAGAGTTCCAGAGACCCTCGACCCGCAAGAGAGTATTCCAAAGGTCGCTCACAGCCGTTGTCCTTTCCTCGAAAATAGGGCGCGACGCACCCGCTGCAACGCGGGCTCTGCTTCATCCTGGGGAGAGGTGCCGCCTGCGCCTTCTCGTCAGGCCCACCGATCCACGCCCTCATCAGCTTTGTCCCCAAGAATGTCCTGATCTCACGCGATTGTGTATTCGACAAGCGGATCGCCTCCTTGGGGTAGCCGAGCGGATTCCGGTCCGAGGGATCGGAAGATTGCGTGCAATCACGCATTTGGCAATCACTCGAACACTTCGCGTTCTGAAACGTCGCCAGGCAGCGGGGATCGCGATCGCGAATACACTACATTTGCGCAGCGCACGGGTCGTCAGTATGGTTTGTCAGAATCACGATCGTTTTATACCCTGGCTGTCTCTCTCGCTGAGAACGATTCGGCGGCGCTTCGGGTTCGTGACGCGTTGATCGAGGAGGCCCCACCGTTTCCAGGCCGAAGTTCAAGTCGATCGTCGTTCACCTGGGCGCGATGATCTTCGTGCTGGTCGGGTGGTTCGGTACTGTCTTTGTATTCCAGCCGTTCGGGCAGCGCGCCTGGGCACTCGCGGTGGTATCGACATTACTCGCGTGGTTGCTCGCCGGACTGCGTCGCAAACCGGGACGCGCGGCCGACACGCCCTGCGCGTTCCTCCGCATAGGGTCGCGCGCACTGTTACCCGAGAGAATCGTTCTGGCGTGCGCGCTCGCGTGCTGGCTCGGGTTCATCCTCTGGTCGGCGTTCAGCCAGGGGGCGCGCATGCCCACGGCGCTGGCCAATCCGGCAGCGATTCGGGTGGTCACGTGGAACATCCTGCTTGGCCAGGAACGCGGCTGGCCGTGGAATCGGCACGGCTGGCCGGTGCGGAAGGCCGCCCTCAAGGCTGCCCTCGACGCGACCAGGCCGGATGTGCTGTGTGTGCAAGAGGCACTCGACGGGCAGGTCGCATTCCTCGCGGAAGCCTTGCCGGGACACCGGCGCGTCGGGGTTGGGCGGGATGACGGACGCTCAGGCGGCGAGTACTGCGCGATCTTCTTCGAAGGCGAACGATTCGAGGAAACGTCCAGCGGCACGTTCTGGCTGGAACAACCGGTCGATCGTCCCCCCGAACGGCTCTTCCTCGGGCCCAAGCGCATCTGCACATGGGTCCGGCTGCGCGACCGGCGTTCCGGCCGGTTCTTCCGCGTCTACAACACACATAACTACTTGACGGATCAAGCACAGGTCGACGCGGCCCGGTTGATCCTCGCGCAAGTGGAGACCGGCGACCCTACCGACGCGGTCTTGCTCGCCGGAGACTTCAATGCCACCGCCAGCGCCGCCAGTCGCCGACTGTTCGCGGAATCCGGCCTGGCCCCCAGCGCGATCCGCGCGGGCAAGCCAGCCGAGACTTCGACATACCAGTTCTACGGAATCCGGCTCAAGAGCCTGGACGAGATCCTCGTCAATCGCGGCTGGCGCAGTCCTCGACCATCGCGTGCTCGACGTGAAGCCCGAGAACACGTTTCCCTCCGACCACTTTGCGGTGATCGCCGACTTGCTGCTTGATTCCGTCGCGCCGACCGATCGCGGCGGCCCCGCGTTGTGAGACGTCGGAAACCAGCGGGCGTCGCCGTCCCGCCAATAGCAAGGTTCAGACGATCGCCGAGATCGTTCCGGCCCGGCGGACCTTCCGCGCTGCACCGGAACTCACTGGCCGAGTGGCTCTAAAAAGAGTCGATGCCGAAATCGCCGTTGTCGGTCTCGAGGTGGCGCCGGGGCAAGGTTGGCGTGAGATGGTCGTCGTTGCGATCGGGTCCGATGCTGTAGAGCTGAAATTCACTGCCGGCCTTGCGATAAACGAGCGGTTGGCCGCTATAAGGGTCGATCGGCATTGTTTTCAAGATTGACGGGACAAGGGCCTCGAGCGTCGCCGGGTTTTCTCCGTGTTCCAGGCGGTAGGCGCGAACGGCCAGTTCGGCCAGCAATAGCCGGCGGCTGGCGTCGAGCCGGCGCGCGCTTCCTCGAGGGTCGACGCGGCTCGCGCTTTCTCTTTCGCGAGCACGCCAGAGATCGTGAACGAAAACTTCGCCATCATGCCCATCTTATTGACGTTGGCGGTTATGAATTGTTGCTCGCGGAGGACAACGTCGGCGATCGGTTCGCGGCGTTCATCAAGATCCTCGAGCACGGCGATCACGCGCCGGCACTGGTCGCCGGTCAGCCTGGAGCGAATACTGCGAAGGCCGTGCAGGCCTTGGGTCGCGATGGCTGTGCTCACCAGGTGCGGAAGCGAGGGCACCTTGTGGCTCATCGCGTCGCCCAGCCGCGCTAGATCGAGGAAGGACTGCACGGCCTGGTCGAGCTGACCTTGAAGCTCCGCCAGGCGGCCCTGGGCAAAAAGCATGCGGGCGAAACCGCCCCGGATCGCCCCTGATTCGTTCATCAGGCGAGTGCTGATGTCGTTCAGGTCGTACACGACGGGAACCTGAAACGGCCGGTCGAGCCCCGCGCGGCCCTTCTCGATCGCTTCGCGGCTGGCAGCGACCAGCGAGCTCAAGACGGCCTCATCGGCATTGCTCAGGTCGCGGATCTCGGAGCCGGTGCGCAGCTTTCTCGATGCTGCGCACCGCGGCGAGCACGTCGTCATAGCCGTTCGGGTCAGGAATCACCACCGGCCCCAGCGCCACCGGCGCAACCTCGAGCGTGAGATTGCCCGGCCCGAAGCACGACCAGGCTGCCGACCCTGCGATCAGGGCGGCCAGGCCAGACAAGAGCCAGATCTTGCGACGCCCGCGCAGGCGCCCGATCGGCCGCGGCTTCCATTGAAATCTCCCGTGTCATATTATCAAAAGAACGGATACCGACTTCCTAGTCTAACCAGACTGCCGATGCCCGAGAACACGCCGCTGCCAGCGCGACCCCAGATGACGATCCGGAGCATGATGATCGCCGTTGCCGTCGTGGCCGGCTTACTCGCCGTGGTGCGCCCGCACATTCTCCTCGGCGTGGTCGCCCTCCTCTATCTCGCCGCGGCGGGAATGCTCTGGCACGAGTTCCGTCAATTCACGCGCCTGTCGAAACGTAGTTTCTGGGTCGTGGCGTGTGCAACTAACCTCGCGTGGCGCAATGATTTCGATTTATCAGAGGAAACTGGCCGGCATCGTGCTCATAGTTCTGATCTGGTTGCTGCTGTCCCCGCTCATCGTCGGCACCGGCATGCCCTGGGCCACCGCGTCGAGACCGCGAACCGCGACGCCCTGGCGTTCGCCGCTTTTGCTGGCGCCGTTTGTTCTCGCCTTGGCCGTCGCGCCGTTGACCTGGCTGCGCACGGACTGGCCTCTGTGCGCCGCATTTCTGATTTCAAGGGTGCCGCTCGAGCGCCTGGCGGATCGTGTGGCTGGTGGGGAGGTGATCCGCCGTCCCCGCTGGGCAGGGCTTTTCCGTGTCGTTGGGTCGGAACTTGATTCCAGGACAGGCAACGTCGGCCTGATCATCGACTCCGATCCCAACGGCCGCTCGGGATTCATGCGTCAAGCCCCCGGAGTGCTCGAGGAACACAGTCTTGGGCCGTTCTTCAATCTCAACTTCAACGACCGGATGACAGGACGATGGTGGTATCAGAACGAAGACTGAAGGCGCGGGCCGCGCACTCCGCGGCCGGTGAGGACCCAACATGACGCTCGTGCGCGTAGCCGTGGTGCAGGACGCTCCGGTCGCCTTTGACCGGGAAGCGACCGTGGAAAAGGCCGGCGAGCTCGTCGCCCGCGCGGCCAACCGCGGCGCGCAGTTGATCGTATTCCCGGAGGCCTTTGTTTCCGGCTATCCGCGCGGCCTCGATTTTGGCGCGCGTGTCGGATCGCGTACGTCCGAAGGGCGCGAGATGTTCCGCCGCTACTGGGATAGCTCGGTCGACGTCCCCGGGCCCGCGACTGACCGCTTGGGCTGCCGCGCGGCAAGGCGGCGCTCGCACCTCGTGATCGGCGTGATCGAGCGCGAGGGGGGCACGCTCTATTGCTCGGTTTTGTTCTTCGCGCCGGATGGAGCACTGCTGGGAAAGCACCGCAAGTTGATGCCGACCGCCGCCGAGCGGCTGGTGTGGGGTTTCGGCGACGGCTCGACGATGCCTGTCTTTGACACGCCGATCGGCCGGCTCGGCGCCGTCATCTGCTGGGAAAACTACATGCCGCTCTTGCGAATGCACATGTACGCCCAGGGCGTGCAGCTTTATTGCGCCCCGACGGCCGACGACCGCGAGACCTGGCTGCCGACGCTGCGGCACATCGCGCTCGAGGGTCGCTGCTTTGTGCTGGGATGCAACCAGTTTGCCCGGCGGTGCGACTACCCCGCCGATTATCCGGCGCTCCAGGGCGACGACCCGGACACGATCATGTCGCGGGGTGGGAGCTGCATCGTCGATCCGCTGGGCCACGTGCTGGCCGGTCCGCTCTTCGACAGCTCAGGCATCCTCACCGTGGACCTCGACCTCGGCGAGATCGCGCGCGGCAAGTTCGACTTCGACGTCGTGGGCCACTATGCCCGGCCCGACGTGTTCCAGCTCGTGGTCAACGACGCCGCGGCATCCCCGGTCGTCCGGAAGCCCGCGGAACCGAGCAACGCCCCCAGCGCAATCCGGTGTGATCCTACTTGAATCCCCGGAACTCCCTGCGAGCGGCGTCGGCCTTGGACCTGGCGGTCTTCGCGGCGACATTGTCGCGGATTCGCTGCGCGGCCTTCCCACGCCGCGGCCTCTTTCTCGCGGTTCATGCGCCTCAACATGATGGCTCGCTGCTCGGCCATGTAGGCCAGGTCGAGGTTCTCCTCCGGCGTCTTGCGCTCGAGGATGCCGATCGCCCGCTGGTACAGCGGCTCGGCATCCTTAAATTTTCCTTCCTCGCGGTAAACCAACGCCAAGCGGTCGAGCGTGACGAGCGTGTTGATGTGCCCTGGCGGAAGCTCTTTCTCCTGCAGTCGCAAGCGCGCGCCGAAACAACGGCTCGGCGTCGGCGTAATGCTTCTGTTCCGCGTCGATCGAGGCCAGCGTGAACAGGCACTGAAACATCGCCTCCGAACCGGAGCTCTTATCGGCCTCGCGAACCGACAGGGCCCATTTGGCCAGCGGCTCGGCCTCGGCATAGCGCCTCCTGGTGATAGAGCACCCTGGCCAGGTCGCAGTAGGTTTGGGCCATCAGCCGGTGGTTGGTGCCGGGATATGGCTTGATCGTCCGAATGGCCATGTTCAGCTTCAGCTCTGCCCGGGCAAACTCGCCGCGATCGAGGTCGGCCCGGCCGCGCTCGCTGTACCACATCCAGTCGCGCAGCACCCCCAGGGGGATGTTGGGGTCGCGCGTCGATTGGCCGTGCGCGCACAACCCCGAGAACGTCAGAAGTGCGATTCCGAAGACCGTGATTCGTCTCATTTTCGAGCGCACCGGTCAGGCCGCGAACATCGCCTCCTTTTCTTTTATCGTGTGCGCTCGTTCCGGGCAAGGTCTCGGCATCGGTGCACGCACCACCCACGACAGCATCCCGGCGCAGTTTGCCCTTTGAGCCCGTTTATCAGGTCGGATATAAGAAGATGGTCAAACTGCGTTCGGGCATTGGCACAGTTTTTGAAGGCTTCGAGGGCAAGTTCACGCGCAAGGCGGCAAGACCGTGGTTTCGAAGGCGTGCGCGACCGCCCGGGTGAAGCCGCATCATCGCTCGCCGGTCGACTTTCCAGCAGAGGGTTGCATCTCGCGGCACCTCCGGCGGATGCATTGATCTCGGACCGAGAACGACCCATGTTGCATTTTGCCTGGCAAAACCTGATCACACGGCCGACGCGCACGCTGCTTGCGGTCATCGGCCTGACGATTCCCATCGTGGCGATCCTGGGGCTCTTCAGCTTGACCCACGGAATTCGCACGTTGATGGGCAACACGCTGGCGCGGATGAACGGCCTGATGGTGATGCGTGCCAACTCGCCGGCCCCGGTTTTCAGCGATCTGCCCGCCACCATGGTCGACGACTCCGCAAGATCCCCGGATCGAGGATCGTGGCGCCGGAGGTCTGGAAGATCTGCCCCGCCGATCGACGGGCGCAACCTGCTGGCGCCAGGGCCGCCACGCGGATGCTGACCAACAAGGGCGCCGACCGGTTCAGCTCGTTCGCCGAGACAATCCTGATCGAAGGGCAGCAGCTTCCCGAGCATCTTCATTTGAAGAGCGGCGTCTTCGAGCAAGGCCTTCTTCCCCGGAAAAAGGCGGCGGGCGATTTCTCGAGCATGGACGACGTGGGCAAGCCCAACGTCTTGATCAGCACCAAGATCGCCCGCGACTACCCCAACACCGACGGCTCACCCAAGAAAGTGGGCGACTCGATCTTGATCGGCGGCAAGAAAATTCGAGGTGATCGGCCTCTACGAGACCGGCTCGCTCTTGATCGATACCACCGTCGTCATGGAAATCGAGACCGCCCGGGAGCTGCTCAATGTCGACAAGAACAGCGTCTCGGCCTTCTACGTCGAGCCGCAGCCGCTCATCGACCTCTCGATGCCTTGAGCGATCGGATCACCCGCGCTCGACTGACGTGCAGATTCGCACCATGTCGCAATTCAACATCCAGGTCGGCGATATCATGGGCAAGCTCGAGTTGTTCCTGCTTGTTGACCGTCGGGCTGGCGCTCCTGGTCGGCGGCGTGGGGATCGCCAACACCATGCTGATGAGCGCCATGGAACGCATTCGTCGAATTCGGCGTCATGCGCGCCAACGGCTGGACCCGGCGGAATATCCTGGGCCTGGTCACGGTCGAGAGCGCGCTCCTGGGCCTGCTTGTCGGGAATCGTCGGCGAGCATCCTGGCGTTCGCGGGCGTGGCGATCGTCAAACGCATTCCTGACCAGGTTCGAGCTGCGGCTCGAGCTCACGCCCGCTCTTGATCGCCGCCAGCATCGTGACGGCGCTCTTGATCGCGACCGCCGCGGGCCTATACCCCGCGTGGCGCGCGTCGCGCATGACGCCGATGGACGCGATCCGCAACGAGGCCTCATGAATTCGTGGCAATCGAACTCTCGCGAACCGGTGGAGCTACGCATGATCCGCGTCGTCGGACTTCCGAAAGTCCTACCAGAGCGGCGAAGAACAGATCCACGCCCTGCGCGGCGTCTCGTTCGAAGTGCCGAAGGGGGCCTTCACGTTCATCGTCGGTCCGTCGGGCTCGGGCAAGAGCACGCTCCTCTACTTGCTGGGCGCCCTCGATAACCCGACCTCCGGCACGATCGCCATCGAGGCGATACCATCACCGACATGAACGAGCTCGAGCAAGATCGCGTCCGCCGTAAGAAGCTCGGCTTCATCTTCCAGCAATTCAACCTGATTCAGAACCTGACGGCCGTCGGCAACGTGCTCCTGCCGTTCATTCCCGTCGGTGCCTCGTCGCAGCTGCGAAGCCAAGGCGGAAGACTTGCTCAAGCAGGTCGGGCTCGGAAACCGTCTGAGCCACAAGCCGTCGAAGCTCTCCGGCGGCCAGCAGCAGCGAGTCGCGATCGCGCCGGGCCCTGATCAAGGACCCGGTCGTCTTGCTGGCCGACGAGCCCACCGGCAACCTCGACCGCAAGGGGGGCGACGAGATCTTCGACGCTGCTGCGCGAACAACAGGAGAAGCGGGGCTGCACCCTGGTCGTCGTCACCCACGACCGCCGCTTCATCCGACCCCAAGACGTCGTGCTCGAGATCCAGGACGGCGTCATCACCGCGCAAGGCGCGGAAACCGCCTCGCATCAGCGATGATTGCCGACCAAACGCGACACCGCGTCTCGCCGCGCGAGCGGCCGCGCAACGACCAAGCACCCCGTGATTTCCCGAAAGTGCAAAGCGACGGCTAGGCCCCTGCCCGTCTATTGATGAGAACGGACCCCTTCGGCGGACCTGTCCGTCGCATCCGCCGAAGGCGATGACGGCCGGGTCGGTCCAGGCCGCGGTTTGGCAACGGACGCAACGCGTGGAGACGACCATGAGATCGAACAGACGAAAATTCATCGCAAACGGCGGATCTGGCTGCGGTGTTCGCGTCGTCGGTCGCCGCACTCTCGGCCGGGGGCGAGCCTGCGCAGGACAAGCCCGCGGCGGCCGCCCAGGACGCGGATCTGCAAAAGGCCCGCACCAGAGTATCAATAACTTGAAGATGATCGGCCTTGGCATGCACAATTTCGCGTCCACCACCGGCACACTGAGCTTGCCGCCCGCAGTGATCAACAGCAAGGACGGCAAGCCGCTCTTGAGCTGGCGCGTTGCCCTGTTGCCGCATCTCGATCAGCAGGCGCTCTACGAGAAATTCCACCTGGACGAGCCCTGGGACAGCCCGCATAACAAGGCCCTCCTCGAGCAGATCCCGGCGGTCTACAGGCCAGTCGTCCAGAAGAACGAGCCGAAAGGTTCCACGTACTATCAAGTGTTCCACGGTCCAGGCACCCTGTTCGACGGCGACGAGGGAACGAGGTTCCCCGCCGTCACCGACGGAACCACCAACACCGTGGCGGTCGTCGAGGCCGGCACGCCCGTGCCGTGGACCAAGCCCGACGACATCACCTTCGTCGACGACAAGCCGCTGCCGAAGCTCGGCGGCCAGTTTGCGGACGGGTTCCACGCGGTCTTCGCGGACGGGTCTGCCTTCTTCATCGCCAGGACGATCGACGAACACTTGTTGCGTGCGCTCGTCACGCGCAGCGGCGGCGAGGTCGTCGACCGCGACGCCATTCCCAGGGTCGATTGACCGCAGAACGAGCCGTTTCCCGAAAGTGGATCAGGGCTCACCCGATCGCATCCCGTGGCGACCGGGAGTGTGACAGGTGCGTCTCTGCGTCTACAATAGCCCGGGCCGGACGGACGTGCCGGCACCGGGCGATTGTACAACGCGCCTTGATCTGACGAGCTTTCATAAGATCCACGTGAGGGAAAGAGCGAATGCGAGAAATCAACTACCGATCCGCACGCCGAGGGCATGCGCACCCTGGACCACACGCGGATCACGATCGCGGCGCAGGCGCTGGGGATCGCGCAGGGCGCGCTCGATTACGCGGTCGGCTACGTGATGGAACGCCGGCAGTTCGGCCACGCGGTCGCCGACTTCCAGGGCGTGCAGTTCATGCTCGCCGACATGGCCATGAACCTGGAGGCGGCGCGGCAGCTCACCTACGCGGCGGCCGCCAAGTCGGAGCTGGCGATGGCGGGGGAGAAGGTCGGGGACCTGACGTTCTTCTCCTCGGCCGCCAAATGCCTGGCCTCGGACGTGGCGATGTCGGTCACGACGGACGCCGTGCAGCTGCTCGGCGGCTACGGCTACGTCAGCGACTACCCGGTCGAGCGGATGATGCGGGACGCGAAGATCACCCAGATCTACGAGGGCACCAACCAGATCCAGCGCATGGTGATGGCCCGCCAGCTGCTCAAGGACTGACGGGTGCGCGTTCTCGTGCTCGGCGCGGGCTTCGGCGGCCTGGAGTTGACCACCCGGCTCTCCGACGAGCTCGGCGATGACGCCGACATCGTGCTGATCGACAGGGCCGACGGATTCGTGTTCGGCTTCTCGAAGCTCGACGTGATGTTCGGCCGCACCACGCCGCAGGCGGTCCGGCATCCCTACCGCGACCTGGTGAAGCCGGGCGTCCGGTTCGTCCAGACCGCGATCCGGTCCATCGACCCGGTGCGGCGCCGGGTCGAGACGGACGCCGGCGCGTTCGACGCCGACGTGATGGTGGTGGCCCTGGGAGCCGACCTCGACCCGTCGGCGACGCCCGGGCTGGCCGAAGCCGGCCACGAGTTCTACACCGTCGACGGCGCCTTCGCCGCCCGCGACGTGCTGGACTCCTTTGGCGGAGGGCGGGTTGTCGTCGGCGTCACCTCGACGCCGTTCAAGTGCCCGCCTGCCCCGAGCGAGACAGCGCTGATGCTGCACGACTACCTCGTGGCGCGAGGGCTGCGCGCTGCCAGCGAGATCTCGCTGGCGATGCCGCTCGGCGCACCGATCCCGCCCTCGCCGGCGGCATCGCAGGCGCTGCTGGCCGAATTCGCGGAGCGGGGAATCAGCTGGCACCCGGACCGGCTGGTGCGAAGCCTGGACCCGCAGCGCCGGGTAGCGATCCTCGCCGACGGCGAGGAGATGCCGTTCGACCTGTTCCTTGGCGTGCCCGTTCACCTGGTACCCGCGGTTGTCGCCGAGTCCGGGATGTGCGTCGACGGCTGGATCCCGGTCGACCCGCTGACTCTGGAAACCGCTTACCCGGACGTCTACGCGGTCGGAGACGTCACCAGCGTCGGCACGCCCAAGGCGGGAGTCTTCTCCGAGCGGCAGGCATCGGTCGTCGCCGACCAGCTGATCGCCAGGCACGGCCGGTCCGGCGCGGCACCGCCCTACGACGGCAAGGGAATCTGCTACATCGAGTTCGGTCACGACCGGGTCGCTCGTGTCGAGGTGACCTTCCGCAGCGGAGAGCGCCCGAACGGGCAGTTCGATGAGCCGTCCGCCCTGCTGCTGGCCGACAAGGCCGAGTTCGGCACCAGCCGCGTACGGCGCTGGTTCGGCCGTGACTGGGCCAGCTACTGACCCCCTGCTCACGGACTCCGCGTTAGGCCTTGGTGGCGCTCCAGTTCCCCGCGGGTGACCCGGTGACGTTGTAGGTGCCGGACATCGAGCTGCCCGAGAAGGTACCCGAGTACGTGACGGCGAAGGAGCCGACCGTGCCGAAGGTGATCTTGTCGCCGCTGACCGTTCCGTTCAGCTGCTCGGTTGTCCCGACGGAGGGCAGCGCGATGGTGCCGTCCACGTTGGACCCGCTTTGCGTCCACGTGACGGTGAAGGTCCCGCTGTAGCTCCCGTTGTAGGTGCCGTTCCAGGTGCCGGTGAGTTCGCCGGCCGTGGCCGGGGCCGCCGTCGGAGCCGTCGTCGTGCTGGCCGGCGCCGTCCCGCTGACCGCTCGCGAACGGCAGACCGCCGTGCTGGCCACGCTCGGCCACTCCGACGCGGCCATCGCCGGGCGCCTGGGCATCTCACATCGCACCGTGCAGACCCACCTCGCGCGCGTCTACGTCAAGCTCGGCATCACCAGCCGCGGCGAGATCGCCGATCACCTCCACGCATGACTCAACGGGCTGACCCGTTGGTCCGTTTCCCGCTTGCCGGGCGTGTGGTTGCATGTGCACATGCACCTGCCAGGTGATGTCCGTCCGGCGATCGTCGGCCGCGACCGTGAGCAGGCCGAACTGGCCGCGGCGCTGGCGCGCGCGGCGACTGGGCACGGCGGGGCGGTGCTGGTGCTGGGTGAGGCCGGCATGGGCAAGTCCATGCTTGCCGACTGGCTGGTCAGTCAGGCTGAACAGGCCGGGGTGCGGGTCGCCAGGAGCGCGTGCTCGGCGGCGGGAATGCCGCCACTGTGGCCATGGCGCCGCTCGCTGACCGCTATCGGCCTGGAGTTGCCGTGGCGGGAGGACCGCGCGACCGCGGGTCCCGCAGGCCGAGAGGTCATGGCTGCCGCGATCGTCGAGGCAATCGCCGTCGCCGCCGCGCGCCAGCCGCTGCTCATCGTGCTCGAGGACCTGCACTGGTCCGATCTTGTGTCGGTGCTGGTCGCCAGGGGGGCGGCCGAGGCGGCCGCCGCGCTGCCGCTGATGCTGCTGCTCACCTGCCGGGAGGAGCACGACGAAGCCACGCAGCAGGTCCGTGACCGGCTCGCGGGGCTGCCGGCCAGCGTGCGGCGGGTGCTGCTGCCGCCGCTCGACGAGGCCACGGTCGCCGCCCTCATGAGCAGCGTTGCCGGACCCGGCCTGGCCGGGCAGGATGCGGCGATCCTGCGGGCCCGGACCGGCGGCAACCCGTTCTTTGTTCAGGAGGTGGCCCGGCTGGCCGCAGCGCGGGGACCCGCGGCGACGCTGATGGTGCCACCGGGCGTCCAGGAGGTGCTGCAGCGACGGCTGGCCAGGCTCAGCCAGCCGTGCGTGTCGCTGCTGACCGCGGCCGCGATCGTCGCCGAGACGGCAGCGGAGACGATCGAGGACGACCTGCTGTGCGGGATGAGCGGCGTCAGCGAGGAAGCTGCTGCCCGGCTGCTCGATGAGGCTGCGGCGGGACGGGTGCTTGACGTCGACCCGGCCGGCCCCTGGCGGTACCGGTTCCGGCACGCGCTCATCCGCGAGGTGCTCGATCACGGCCTGTCCAGTTCGCAGCGCGGGGAGTTGCACGCGGCGGCCGGCGAGACGCTGGAGCAGCGAGTCAGCCCGTCTACCGCGGCCGCCAGGCTCGCCTACCACTGGTCCCGCGCGGCTGGGCCTTCGGCCCGCGAGAAGGCTGCCGACTGGTCGCTGCGGGCGGCACGGGACGCGGTCGCCGGCTTCGGCTTTGAGGCCGCTGCGGCGCAGTATGCCCGCGCGCTTGCCAGCCGCCCGGCCGAGGCGACCGCGGTGTCGGTCGAGTACGGCGAAGCACTGCAGCTATGCGGCGACGTCGCCGCGGCCAGGGAAGTGCTGCTTGGCGCGGCCCGCGAGGCGGCGTCCGGCGGACGGGCCGGCGACCTGGCCAGGGCCGCGCTCGCCCTGGGCGGCGGGCTGGCTGGCTTCGAGGTCCCGCTGCAAGACGAAGAGCAGGCGGACTTGCTGCGGAGGGCTGATGCGGCGCTCGCTCCGGAGGAGACCGCGCTGCGGGCCGCGGTGCGCGGCCGGCTGTCGCTGGCGCTGGCGGGCTCCGCATCACAGGCGGAGCGGGTGGCGCTGGCGCAGGACGCGGTCCGGCTGGCCCGCGCCGCCGGAGACCGGCAGATCGAGTCGGCCGTGCTGGCCGCCTACTGCGACGCGATCGCGGGCCCGGACTACGTGCACGAGCGGACCGAGGCCGCAACCAGGATGCTCAACCTCGCCAGCGACCCGCCGGATGCGAGCCTGCAGCGGCAGGCCACTGTGCTGCTTGCCCGCCGGCTGCTGCTGGTGGCGCTCCTCGAGCAGGGCGACCTGTCCGCGGCGGAGCAGCAGGCGGTCGCGTACGAGCGGCTGGCCCGCCGCCTGGGGATCCCACGGTACGGCTGGCTGCCGGAGATCTGGCGCGCTATGCGCGCGCTGCTTGACGGTGACCCGGACGGCGCGCTGGAGCACGCGGCCGCCGCGGAGGCCATCGGCCTCCGGGCGCACAGCCTCAACGCACAGCTCATGGCGTTCACCGCGCGCATGCAGGCTCACCTCGACCGCGGCACCGCCGCCGAGTACGCCGGGGACGTGAAAACGCTGATGGCCGGGGCCGGCCCTGACCTGCCGGCCATGTACTACGCGGCGCCGGCCCGGTTCCTGCTCGCGGCCGGGGACGCCGGCCAGGCGCGGGCGGTGCTTCGTCACCTGCTCGCCGGCCCGGCGTGGGGCAGGCCCAAGGACGCCGAGTGGCTGGAGTGCCACTGGGCGATGGCCGACATCGCGATCAGCCTGGATGACCAGGCGGCCGCGGCCTTGCTGGCGGCCGAGCTTGTCCCCTACGAAAAGCTGTGGGCGGTGGACGGGATTGGCGGCGCCGTGTTCGGAACGGTTGCCGAGCAAGTCGGCAAGCTGGCCGCCTACCTGGGACGGCCCGACGAGGCGCACCGGTACCTGGCCGTGGCGCGCGGCCGGTACGAGCAGGCGGGCACCCCTGCACTGGTCGCCCGTCTGGACGCCCTGAGGGCCCCGCGGCCGGAGGCTCAGTCAGGCGGTGCTGCCGAAGCGGCTGGCCTGCTGCAGCGCAGCGGGCAGGTCTGGCTGATGGAGTGGCGCGGCCGCCGCAGCACCTTGCCGGACTCCAAGGGCATCCGCGATCTGGCCGTCCTGCTCGCGCATCCGGGGCAGCCGGTTCCCGCGCTTGAGCTGATTGAGGCCGCAGGCGGCCCGCCAGCCGCGACAGTCGGCGGGAGTCTCGGCCCGGTTCTCGACGCCACCGCCCGCCGTGCCTACCAGCAGCGCCTTGCCGACCTGGAAGACGAGCTGGCCGAGGCGGAGAGGAACGCCGACCTCGGCCAGCTGGAGCGGCTGCGAGCCGAGCGGTCAATGCTTGCCGCCGAGCTCGCGGGCGCGCTCGGCCTGGGGGGCCGGGCCAGGTTCGCCGGCGATCCGGCTGAGCGCGCCCGCAAGGCGGTCACGATGCGCATCCGGGCCGCGATCAGCGCCGTCGCCGAACAGGACGACGCCCTCGCCAGGCACCTGCGCAACGCGATCCGCACCGGACGGCTGTGCAGCTACCAGCCCGAGGAAATCGTCAGATGGCGGACCTGACAATGCCAGCCGGGAACTGACGCCTCCATGCCGTATCCCGCGACAGGAAAGGGGTGATCGGGATGACAACGACAAACGTCGCGCCCAGCGCGATCGAGGCGGTGGCGGGCCGGATCTTCAGCACGGGGGTGGGAGCAGCCGAGCTGTGCACCGCCTACCTGGGAATTCACCTGGGGCTCTATCGGTCCCTCGCTGCTTCGCCGGCGACTTCCGCGGTGCTGGCCGAACGAACCGGCTGCGATGAACGGTACGTGCGCGAGTGGCTGACGGCGCAGGCGGTCGCCGGCCTGCTCACCGCGGCCGGACCGGACCCAGCGTCGGCCGAGTTCGCGCTGGCCGAGGGCACCTACGAGGTGCTGGTGGACGAGACCTCGCCGGCCTACCTCGGCGGCCTGGCCAACGTGGTCGCGGCGGCCGGCCGGGTGCTGCCGCTGCTGGCCGACGCCTACCGGACCGGCGCGGGCGTGCCGTATGCCGCCTACGGGCCGGACGGGGTCAGTGCGCAGGCGGCGCTCAACCGGCCAGCCTTCGTGAACTCACTGGTGGCCGACTGGTTGCCGCAGCTTCCTGACGTGCTGGCCCGGCTGCGAGACGAGGCCCATCCCGCGCGGGTGGCTGACTTGGGCTGCGGTACTGGCTGGGCGGCGATCGAGCTGGCCAAGGCGTTCCCGCACGTGCGGGTGGACGGCCTGGATAACGACGAGGCGTCGGTCGCGATCGGCCGGCAGCACGCGGCCGACCACGGCGTGGCCGACCGGGTGGACCTGGAGGTGGCCGACCTGGCGGACGAATCGGCCGACTGGTCGCCGCGTTACGACCTGGTGCTTTTCGTCGAGTGCGTGCATGACTTCCCGCGGCCGGTCGAGGCGCTGCGGCACGCTCGTGCCGCGTTGCGGCCGGGCGGCACCGTCCTGGTCGTGGACGAACGGGCAGCCGAGACCTTCACCGCGCCTGGTGACGAGATCGAGCGGTTCTTCGCCGCGGCCAGCTCGATCTGGTGCCTCCCGCAGGGCCGGGTCGGCCAGGACCCGGAGCCGGTGGGCACCCTCATCCGGCCCGCGGCCATGCGCGACCTCGCCCGCCGGGCAGGTTACGCCGATGCCATGATGCTGCCGATCGAGCACCCGGCGTGGCGGTTCTACCGGCTGGTCCCGTGACCGCGCTCGATGGCAAGGTCGCGATCGTGACCGGCACGTCCTCCGGGCTTGGCCGGCGGTTCGCGGAGGTGCTGGACGGCGCGGGCGCCCGCGTCGTCCTCGCCTCCCGCCGGCATCAGGCGGATCTCGAACTGGCCGCGAGGCTCCGGGACGCGCTGCCGGTGGGCTGCGACGTGCGCAGCCCTGCCGATCGTGAGGCCCTTGTGCGGACCGCGACCGACCGTTTCGGCCAGATCGACATCCTGGTCAACAACGCCGGCGTCGCGTACTCCGGCCCGGCCGAGGAGGAGAGCCCGGAGCACCTGCGGGACCTGATCGACACGAACCTGACCGCTGTGTTCGGGCTTACCCAGCTCGTCGGGCGGCACATGCTGGCCCGGCGCGGCGGGGTGATCGTGAACATCGCGTCCCCGTCGGCCGCCGTGAGCCTCGACCGGTACGGACTGGCCGGATACGGCGCGACCAAGGCCGGCGTCGTGGCGCTGACCAGGGAGCTTGCCTACCAGTGGGGCGGGCGCGGAGTCCGGGTCAACGCCCTCGCGCCGTCGTTCTTCCCCAGCGCGACCACCGGCTGGCTGGAAGATCCCGATCAGGTCGCCTGGATATCCGCCAACACGCCGCTGGGCCGCCCGCCGCAGCCCGGTGAACTCGACGGGCCGCTGCTGTTCCTGGCCTCCGACGCCTCGAGTTACGTGACCGGGCAGACCCTGTACGTGGACGGCGGGTGGACCTGCCGCTGAACCGTGACGGCGCCTCGCCCGGCTATGCGGCGAGCAGCCGTTCGAAGAACGAGCGGTAGAGGCGCAGCCCTTGCCTGAGTTCTTCCGTGGACACCTGGTTGCCGCCGGCCCAGCGGTTCTCGAGTTCGGCGCGCTCGGAGGCGAACATCGTGGCCAGTCGCTGCATGAGCTCCGCTACGAGCGCGTCGGCTTCCCGGACCGCTGTCGTCGGCTCGTCGACGAACTCTGCCTGGATGTCCTTCCAGCGCATGGTCATGTTCTGCAGCTCGCCGTCATCCAGCAGGCTGGCATGCGATCCGGGGTCAGCTGCGATACTGCCACCGTTGCCGGCGTCCGGCGCGCCGCGGTCGTCGTGCCCGGATACCGCATTATCCGTGGCGAGGGGGGCGGCGTCGTCACCGTAGCCGGGGCGGCCGGCCGGCGCGGGGATGTCCTCCTGGGCTGGTGCGCGGCCGGCAGTGGCGATCTGCTCGGTGGTCAGCCCCTGGTCCTGGGTGTTGTCAGCGTCGTTCATCGTCCGTCTCGCCGTCCTATCTGCTGGTTGTCGTATTCCGTGTCCGAAACCGCGGGACCGGCGCTGTCGCTTTCCCCGGCCTCCACACGCTGCCTGCTGTCGTAGCCGGCTGGCTGCGCTTGGCCGTCGACGCCTGCCGCGCCGTTGCCTTCCGGGCGGAGCAGTTCGTCGAACAGGGACCGGTACCGCAGCAGTGCCTCGCGCAGGTCTTCGGTGCTGGCCTGCTGCGTCTCGGCGCGCTGCTGTACCGCGTGCGCGAACCGGTAGTTCTCCACGGTGTCCGGATGGTCGACCGAGATCAGTTCGGCCTGCGCATCGAAGTCCTTCATCGGGTAACCCCGTGCTTCCATCACGCGGATGATGAGGGTGTCAGCAGCACCGGTGGCTTGCGCCGGCTGGTCGACGAACCGCTCCTGCAGATCGCGCCATTCGCTGGCGAAGCCCAGCCGGGTGGCTTCCGGCAGCGGCTGGAGGTCGAACTGAGCACGCTGCCTTCTCACGTGCGCGAAGGTTGGCCTCGGCCGCACGCTGGTCCTCGCTGTTCTCTACCGCCCGGTCGTATTCCGGGCCGAAGTGGCCGCGAAGCATGGCGGTTCTTCGTTTCCTGGCCCCCACCGCGACCAGCGCGACGACGACCACTACGGCGATGACAATCACGACCCATACCCAGGCAGCCATCAGATCCTCCTGTCATTGGATCTGCTTCCGCTACCCGGCCACAGACGCCCAAACGGCAGACCAGGACTGGAATCCAGACACCCTCGGCCACGCCCGGCCGGACCGTTTCATGCGCGCTGCCCTGGGCAGGGTGCTGGGTACCTGCGGCCGCGACGGGCTGCTTCGGACATGTGGCGAGCTGAAACGACGTACGTGACTCGCGGCCGCCGCTCTGAGCGAACCACAGGAGAAGCCATGACTGACCCGGAGACCTCGCGTCATGTCGAGATCAAGGACGACGACGACCGCACCGCGGCCGTGGCGGACGTAACGACCGCCCGAGGTCCGGACGGCACCGTCCGGACCTCGATGTACGCGAAGAACGAGACACGTACGGCCCGGGGACCGAGCCGCCTTGGTGGATGAGGTCATGGACCTGCCCGAGGTCAAGGCAAGCGACCGGGTAGAGGCCAGCGTCCCGTTCGGCGATGCCGAGTCGGTCGAGCGCCTCAGGGAGCGCACCGACGATGCGACGCTACGGGCGGCGGGCAGTACCACGCTGCTTGACGCGAACGTGCCGCCGGATGACGGGTTCCTGCCAGCCGAACCGCCGGCCGGAGACCAGCACCCCGCCGATGCTGACAGGCCAGGCCGGGGTCACCAGGAGGACTAACGCGGCACGGGCTGGCGGTCGCCCGGGCTAAGCGAACCGGCGGATGAAGGTCAGGGCAGTGTCGGCGACCTCTTGCCACCCGTCGTCGATGGTCAGCGCGTGGCCACGGCCCGGGATCTCGGTGAACTCGGTGACGCCCGGGTTCTTCTGCTGGCGGGTGTAGGCGGCGCGGGACAGGGTGGGCGGGACGGTGTGGTCCTTCTCGCCGGACACGATCAGCATCGGCCCCCGGTCGGGATTGCGCGTGTCGACTTGTCCTCGGTGCGCGGGTTGAAGTTCGCCGTGGCAGCCTGCCAGAGACGAGTGGCCGATGACGGCCGGCTTGCGGCTGAGCTGTCCGATGACGCTCGAGTAGTGATCGGCACCTGGCCGATGGTCTTGTCGGCGAAGGCCTCGGGGTCCGCGATGGCCTCTTCGACCGTGTTAGGGTCATCAGGCCAGCCCGGGCTCACCGGCGCATAGCCGGCCTGGGCGAAGTGCTCGGCCCAGCGATCCCAGCTGCTGGCCAGCAGCCATAGCCCGTGGATAAACACGACGGGCGTGCGCCCGCTCATTGTCCCCTGGCGGCGGTCGCCGGAGAATACCGGGTCCCGGACAGTTGACGCAACCGATGGGTTGCTATAATATCGCAACCAAACAGTTGCTACATCGTGGAGGAAATCGTGGCGTTTCCTGATCGCATCGAGCGAACCGTCGAGATCGCTCACCCGCCGGCCAAGGTATGGGCGGCGCTCACCACCGCCGAAGGGCTTAGCGCCTGGTTCGGCAAGGACGCGAAGATCGACCTGCGCCCTGGCGGCTCGGCCAGCATGAGGTGGGACGGCGGCCACACCGCCGACATGCGAGTGGAACGGGTGGAGGAGCCGACGGTGTTCGGCTTCACCTGGCACATCTTCGGGCTGTCCGAGGACGACCCGCGCCGCACCTATGTCGAGTTCACGCTGGAGCCGACCGGCGCCGGCACCCGGCTGACCGTGGTCGAGTCCGGCTTCGCGCAGCTTCCCGAGAACGCCTACCGCACGGCGTACGACGGCAACACCCAGGGGTGGGCGAGTGAGCTCGGCGAGCTTGTCGACTACCTCGATGCCGCAGCCTGACATCGAGGCAATCGCCGAACAGGTCTTCGCTGCCCTGGCCGACCCGAGCCGGCGCGCCATCCTGGCCGCGCTGGCCTCGGGGGGCCCGGCCACCGCCACGGACCTGGCCGGCCAGCTGCCGATCACTCGCCAGGCGATCGCTAAGCACCTGGCGCTGCTGGCCGAGGCGGGCCTGGTGACGGCCGAACCAGGGGAGCGGCGCCGGGTGCGGTACCGGCTGAGCTCGGCGCCGATGCGAGTGGCGCAGCAGTTCCTTGCCGCGCTGGCACGTGACTGGGACGGCCAGCTCGGCGCGCTGAAGGATCACCTCGACCAGCATGCGGGCAAATCCCAGGAGGACTGATGGTCAACGTGGCATCCCGGCGCCTGGTCGCGCCGCCGGCAGTACTGGCGGCGACGCTCGGGCTCGCCGCCGCGTGCTGGGCGGTCGCGGCCTGGCTGATGGACGGCATGGACATGGGGGTCGCGACCCGGCCAGGGCCGTTCGGGTTCTTCGCCGCGGCGTGGGTGACGATGATGGCGGCGATGATGCTGCCGGGCGCGGCGCCGGCGATCGCCAGGCACGTCCGCCGCAGCGGTAAGGCGAGTGCCGCGCTGCCGTTCGCCGGGTACTACCTGGCCATCTGGGCGCTCGCGGGCGTCGTGGCGTATGCGCTGGACCGGCCGCACGGGTCGCTGGCCGCCGGCGCGGTGGTGATCGCGGCGGGGGTCTACGAGCTGACGCCGGTCAAGCGGCAGTTCCGCCAGCGCGGCCATGAGAACGCCGATTCCGGGCTGGGATACGGGCTGTGCTGTGTCGGCTCGGGCATCGGGCTGATGGCGATGATGGTGGCGCTGGACGTGATGAGCCTGGTCTGGATGGCGGTGGTCGCCGTCGTCTGCTGCGCCCAGAAGCTGCTGCCCGCGAAGGCCGCGATCGACATTCCGCTGGCGCTGGCGATCGTCGGACTCGGACTGCTGATCGTCTACGCGCCCTCGCTGGTTCCGGGGCTGACCCCGCCAGCGATGTAACGACAAGAGAACAAGAAGAAGGAGACAGGCAATGACCAGTCATAAGACGGGGACACGCGAGGAGTGGCTAGCCGCGCGGCTGGAGCTGCTCGAGGCGGAGAAGGAGCTGACCCGGCGCAGCGACGAGGTGGCCAGGCAGCGGCGGGAGCTGCCCTGGGTCCGGGTCGACAAGGACTACCGATTCGAGACCGACGAGGGGACGGCGTCGCTCGCCGGCCTGTTCCGCGGCCGCTCGCAGCTGCTCGTCTACCACTTCATGTTCGGGCCCGACTACACCGCCGGATGCCCGTCCTGCTCGGCGATCGCCGACGGCTTCAACGGCTCCGCCGTCCACCTCGCCAACCACGACGTCACGCTCTGCGCGGTGTCGCGGGCGCCGCTGGAGAAGATACAGGCCTACCGGCGGCGGATGGGGTGGAGCTTCCCGTGGGCGTCCGCCTACGGCAGCGACTTCAACTTCGACTTCGGGGCGGCGCACACCAAGGAGGAGTGGGAAGCGGGCACCGTCGCGTACAACTTCGGCGAGGCGGACCTGCGGCCTGCGGCCGGCCAGGAGGACGCCCTCGACGCCTTCAGCCAGTCGATCGTCGGCACGGACTGGCAGACCTACCGCCGCGAAGGACCCGGCATGAGCGCCTTCGCGCTGCAGGACGGCACCGTCTACCACGCGTACTCGGCGTACGCGCGCGGGCTTGACGGCCTGTGGGGCATGTACCAGTGGCTCGACCGCGCGCCGCTCGGCCGCAACGAGAATGGCTTCTGGTGGCGCCGCCACGACGAGTACGACAGCCAGTGAGCGGCCCGCCCGCGGGGTAACC
>CAWDZZ010000039.1:0-66748 GCA_963806595.1 uncultured Isosphaeraceae bacterium
GTCAGCTTGCGCAGCTCGTCAACTGCCTTTGGGCTGTAATCGCCGCGCGGCCGGGATTTAGCTGCGCGCTTTCCGTACGCCGCGACTTCCAGTCTCGCCCCGCTTGCGAGCGATCCGCTCGGTCGTTTCGCCGATCGACGAATGCCCAGGCAGGCGCCCGCGATTTCCTGGTAGGTCTTGAGATCCTTCCGGAGGTCGGGAGTCAGCGTTACCAAGGTTCGGTTGGCCTCGTCGAACTCGATATCGATCGGTTCGAGGATCGCACGACGATCGTCGCGATCGGCTACCGGCGCGCGCCCGATGGCCAGCTCGGCGAGAAACCGGGCGATCACCTTCTTGTAGAGCAGCCGAACCTTGATATTCAGATCGTCATTGCCCGCCACTTGGATGGCCTTCTGAAAGTCGTCCTCCATCTTCCAAAGTTCGTCGAGTTGCGTGGTGGCCGGGGCCTGGCCGTCGAGGTCGCGTTCGTCGGCGTCGGCGTCGTTATCGTCGTCGTCCGCGTCGGAAATCTCTGGCTCTCGCCGCGCGAACAGCAAGACGTCTGCCCGGCGCTCCATGCTGTTGACGAGTCGATCGTGCAGGTCGCGACGCTGCTTGGGGGAGTATGTCAGGTCGCGGCCCAAGAGCTCTTGCAGGTCCCGGACGATCTGGTCGAACTGGTCATACGCCTGGTAGTGCCGGCCCTTGAGCCGGTCTGCGAGCGCCAGGCCGTGGCGGATCCAGAACAGCTTGATCAGGTACACCAAATGTGTGTCGTCGACCAGTGCGGTGGCCGCGCGCTTGGCTTTCGTGAAATCCGCGACGGCGAGGTCCACCTCGAGCCGCTCCATGTGAAGCCACGCCCTGGCGCGGTAAGCGTCGCAGCGGAACCTGTCGGCGTTCTTGTCCTCAGCGATCTGAACGGCTTCATCGAGACGTTTCAATGCCAGCTCCCAATCCGGGGGTTTCTGGAACTTGAGTGATTCGGCCTCGAGGACCAAAGAGTCGACCGCGAGCGAATCGGGCCGCGTGGGGAAGTTTCCGCTGCCATCGCTTCGGAAAACCTCCTCGCGGGCCTTCCGGAATTGCCCGGCGGCTTCCTCGTAAGCGCCCCGATCCGCAAGCAGCTGGCCAAAGTCGAGTAAACAGAGCGCGAACGAGCCGGTCACGGTATCGTTGGCCTTGACATGTTCGTAGCTTCTTAGGGCTGTCTCGAAATAGCCTTGAGCCTTCAACCGATTGTTATCGATGCCTTCATTGCCGGAGACCAGTTGACGGTTAGCCCGGTGATGAGCGACGCGAGCCTTGTACGCCTCGCTCTCGCTGTAACTCATCCCGGTGGGCCACTTCCACCATTGCCACCACCGCAAATCGGCTTCTTCGTCTTCTGCATCGACGCTTCTCCCGCGGCCGATGTTTTGCGCGGTGCTCAGCTGCTCGAAGGCACGCTTGTGCCCGGTGGCCTTGGCGTCGATCGTGAGCAAGTCGTTGACGTGGTCCGGGTCGCGCCGCGGCATCTCCTGAGCGTTGGTCAAGAGTGCGATGTGGTTAAAGCTCTGCACCTGCTTGTCATACGTGGCTCGGCGATACCAATCGAGTGGAATGAAGGTCGCCAGCATCAGGAGGAGGCACGCGCCGGCCACTTTGATGATATGCATGTTGTTGAGGAGGAACAGCTTGACCCCCCCAACGGTCGTGAGCGGCGGCCTCTCGTCGTGCTGCGGCACGGGGCCATCGCCGGTCAGGAGCGGAACCCATGCCTCGCGCATGAACCGCTGCTGGCGATCGAAGTATCCCCCGTGGCCCCACCGGTAATATCGGTTAATGAATCGGTCGCCGACCATCCCGTGAAAGCCGATCCGCCCGGCCATGCCCATCAAGAGCGCGGTGCTCTGGCAGAGGACCAGCACCGAGTCGTCCCAACCGCACTCGTTGACGACGCGTCCGATGGCCCCCGACTGGAGGTATTTGTACCAGGGAAACGATTGCGGCAGCACGCTGCCGGCGAAGATGACGGTGTGGATCATTCTCCTCTGGGGCAGATGCCGGAGGGCTGAGGCGGCCAGGTACGTGCCGAAACTGTGCGCCACCAGGTCGATCCGCGCCCCTCGGGCGCAGACCGAACCTCGTTTTCAAAGAAACTGCGGAACTGCCTGCCCATCAGCCAGCGGACCGGTGGGAGCAGGAACGCCAGCGACGAGAAGAAACCGTAACGGTACATCCGCACGGTCACACCGGGCTCCGCCGCCTCGAGCAGCGTCTTGAGCTCGTCCTGCCAGTCGCCGTAGGTGCGAATTCCGTGAACGGTGATCACGAGATGCGTGGTGTCCGCCATGCGAGCAGCCTCTCTGCGCGGGTATTCCGATGCGATTGATCGCGACGCTCGGTTCGTCAGGTCGAAGAGTTGGTCCGCAGCGATGGCCGACGCCGTGGACGTGACTAATCGTTCCGCTCTGAATGTCTTCTAAGAAACCGACATCAAGTAGATCAACAACTGATCCGCAATCCCGAAATTCTATTGCGAGGGCCCCGCCGTGGGCCCGGAAGCCGTCAGCCCGCTGCCTTCCGGGCGTTGCCTCTCACGGAAAGATCCGGAGGATCGGACCCAGAACCGAACGGAACAGGTCGAGCAAGTCGAAGGAAACCGCGGTGAGTAATCCTAGAAGCGGGACCACGTAGGTCGCCATGCGGCTGAATAGCGTCGAATCCCAAGTGATCCGCCCGGGCGTAGTGCCGTCGATCTTGCTGATGACCTCGTTCTTGCTCGAGCCGAGCGATACCCTGAGGATCATGACCACCAGGGCGGCGATCGCCAAACCGATGACCGTCATCACGCGCGACTGTTCCGGGAACGGATACGACGTGATCGCAAACAGCATGGCCACCGCCGAGAGCGCGAGAAAACCAATCGAGATCCAGATGCGGACAAGTGCCCCGCCAACCCAGCGAGCGGCTTCGAGCGCGAGCAGGTCTTCCAGGCCGCCGATCAGCTTCTCCTCCCGCGTCGGCTCGGTCTTTTCCTGGCCTGTCGCTGGCTCGTCTATTCTGGTGTCTACAAGAGCAGCGTCGGTCCAGTCGGTGCAGAGCGTGCGGGCAATGTAACGGAACGACGCGACTTCATCGGCATTCCCGCGGCCGGTCGACCGCCTTTCATCACCTGAGTGCTGCTCGAGGATCGAAAGATGACGCAGCAATGCCTCGGTGTCCCAGGCCACCGGCGTTCGGGGCGACTCGGTCTTCAAGTCCCACCCGGTGACCAGTTTTCGGGTGGCGCTCGAACTGCCGCGAGATCAGGCTGCGGTACTCGGCATCGCAGCTCTCGGTGCTCATGAGCCAATTCGAGACATTCTTGGGGATACGTTCGAATGCACTGCCGAGGATCTTCGCAAAGCCGTCCAGCACGGCGCGGAAGTCGCGCCAGGCCAAGTGGAGGCGCGCGAAGTTCGCCGCGAGCAGGGTCAGCAGCAGTCCGAAAGCCACGCGAAAGCAGAGGTCGAACAGCAGCCCTTCGTCAGACGCAGAGATCGGCCGGAACACGACGGTGTCGAAGAACGTACCGAAGAGAAACGCGATCGCGATGAGAACGGGCCAGACGTCTGGCCAGGACATCTTCGTGCCCCGAAAAAGGCGAAAGAAATCTTCCGGCGCGACAAACCAGCGGTCGAACCGCGCTCGATGGACGTCGATCCGCATGAGGATCGACCGATTCCGTTCCGGAGTGGATGCCGCCGAAAGGTCATGCGCGGTCGCGAAGGCGAATGCCTCGTTGATGGTCGCGATTCGTCGCCGCGCGTAAAGCCAGGCGCCGAGTGCAGCCATCAAGAACGCGGCCGGGACATGCGCGCTGACGCCCCCGGTGATCGCCGCTGACCGGTCGAGGCTCAAGAGCCACCAAGGGGAGGCCGCGTATTTCGCCTCTGAACGTAGCCAACCATGACGACGACGAACACGATGCCCAGTGCTTCGGCCACGCGCCACGACGAATGACCCGGCTCGGAATTCGGCGACGGCTGCGAAGAGCGCGGCCAGAGTCACGACGATCGGCATGAGGACGAACGTCCACGGGAAGATCCCGGACCACGAATGACTGGCCAAGTTCAACTCGACCGTGCCCGGGACGAGCTGGGCGAACGCGGGACAGTCGACATAGAGGTAGCCGGCGAGGATCAACACCCTGGCGAGGCTGTGGGCCAACTCGCTTGCCGGCGCGTGGCGGCGATCAAGATTCTGGGACGGGGCCGGGCGTGCCAAGGCGCGGTCACAGCCGGCGAGAATACGAGATGAGAAGGATCAGGGACGCCGCCGCCAGGAACACGACCCACGCCAACGCCCGATTGATCACCAGCCTGCGAGGATTCGAACGGGACGGTGGGGCCCGGTAGAGATAGTCAAGGTCGGGAGGAGGACCCATCGGGCTTGAACAACTCGGCAGTCGACCGGGTAGAGCGATCGCTCTCCGACGACGCTCACCCAGACCGGAGGCAGGCCCGCGTCGAGCGCCACCCCGTTTCGCAATGGGACCGGCGTGGAATACTCGAGCAGATCGTGTGCCCTCGAGCTCCCACCGCTTCTTCCTGGAATCATCGGTCTCATGCTTCACGCACGGCGGATCCGTCAGTCGTGCGATCTGGACGACCGCCGCGTTGTAAACGCCTTGCGCATCGTCGCTGGGAAAGACTTGCCCGCGGCTGCTGTGATCAGAACCGGTCCAGGAGTGGTTGGCCGCATAGAGGGGGTAGGTCGAACCGATGATCATCCCGCGCAGATCGGCGATGGACTGCGAGTCGAGGTAGAGCAAGTCCGATCCGACCGTGAAGAGCCGCGCGTCCGGGCAGTAGCGCTTGATCAGCCGCGCGAGAAAGATGGTGTCGCGAGGATCGGTGCCGATGATCCCGATGACCTTGAACCGGTTGTCCTCAAGATATTGAAGCGCCTGAGTGAGGACCCGGTTCTCGGAGAGGGCCGTCCAGTCCGGCGCCTGGTTCGGAAAAATGTCGCGCGCGTTGCCTTCCCCGTCGCTCCCGGCGCGGAGCTCGGCCGCCGATCGGAAGACGTCGGACGCGCCGTCCTTCATCAGCCCCTGCGACTCGTACCTGCGGCGAATCTCTGCGATCTGCGAAGGATACTGGAGGCTGATCGACGCGTGTTTTTCGCCCGATTTCGACGGAGAAGGCGCCGGGAAATTACTGACCGACTCACCGAAGCCCGTGTCGATCTCGCTCATGATCGCGACATCCTCGTCGTTCCTCGTCCGGCCGAGAAATCCCAGGATGACATCGAGAGTCTTCTCGAAACGGTGCGTCATCGACGAGAAACTCACGTCGTGCAGCTTCTTGAAATGCCTTCGCGGATCGCACTCTGGAACTCGGCTTTGTCGAACGCCGAGGCCGTGCCCGAGAGGATCTCGATATCGTATTTCCCGGTCTTGGCGTCATCGATGCTCGCCAGCCAATCGCGCAGGCGCATCTCGGAGCGACGGCATGGACCCCGAGAAACAGGGGGCAAGGATGTTGACCCGACGCGTCGCCTGAGAGCCGCTTTCACCCGGTTGCCGGAGCGCCTCCGCAAGCCTGAGAGCACGCCCGAGCGCGAGGCGGTCGATGCCTTGCGTCGGCGACTCGGTGATGAGAAAGACCAAGAGCAGGTCGGTCACGGACTCGGCCTGATCGGGTGCGGGCGTTGCGCTAGTGCTCGTCGCTGAGCGGTACACTCGCTTCCCGGACTGACCGGGTGCAGACCCTGCTCTGCGGAAAACGAGGAGGCCGGGGTCGCCCCCGACGGGCTGCGGCGGCGACGATCCGGGCTGCGACGGCGGGACCCCTGCATCGTGCCGCTGGTCAGTTGTCGCCGATCGGACCTCCGCCTTGGCGTGATCCGGCGCTGCCGACCCTGGCAGGCGCCAGCGCTCGAGCACGTAGCCATAGGTGCGCGCAGCCCCCTGGATCGAGTCAATGGTGGCGTCGAACCGAAAGCCGAGCGACGCCGACGGGTCCGGGACGGCGGCCAGCAGATAGCGCAGAGCCACGGGCCCCGCGTGCGCCAGCTCTGCTCGAAGCGCGGGCAGGCTCTCGTTTCCTCGGTCGGAGCCCTCGCCGAAGACGGCCTCGCGCAGCGGGCGCAGTGCACGCAAGTCTTCAAACGGTCCAGCTTCGATCGACGGCGGACGTCGAGACGGGGCTGCATTTGATGGTGCGGCGCTTGCACCGCCGGACGGCACTGCTGCCTGCTTCGGATCCGAGGAATACTTGTTCGCCGCGATCCACGTGAGAACGGCCGTCGCGATCACGCTCATCGCGGAAGCGGACGCAGCTTTTTTCGCGACGACGTCAGTCATGCGGGCCCTTGTTCGTCGGTTCAACGGGATCAGGACGACGCTTGCCGAACGTCCAGGGCCCACGTCTCGCGGGTTGCCGGCTCCCGAAGCGATATGCATCCCGGTTCGGGCTAGTCGACCTGCGTCAGGCGATCGCCGGATCGGACATCAGTTCGCTCGCCGACGCGCGCTTCGCAGGCGATCCGTTACTACTTCTAATACGGCTGCCGGGAGGAAAACTTAACGCGACTTCTCGCTCGACCGCACCGCGAGGTGCACCAAGGCTAAGCCGTGGTCCTCTTGAAAGTTAAGTCCGGCGTCCTTTGTGTGCGAGGTTGTCGAGCGGCCTTTTTACGCAAGATTGCCAGCATATTTACGGGTGCACCCACGACGATTCTTGTACCGATTCATTGTGTTCGGGAAGTAGTAGCGGACCGGGCCCGTTGCGCGGTTTGGCTGTCGCTGGGCGGAGGTTGGCGGTTGGCCGAACGTCTCAAGCCGCCGGTTCCCGATTTTGCTCTCGGTGCCCGGGCTCGGCCGGGGCGGGTGCACTCTTCTATCAACGACCGGATGGGCAAGTCAGTCGGATCAAGAAATCTTTCTGATGGGGCCTTGACGAAACCACAAGGCTCCCATAGTAATCACATCGTATGCGACCCGCTCACGCCCGGCGGGTCGATCGGGCCGCGAAGCCTCGACGGTGCATCATTGCACGGTCGAGGCTTTTTTTGTTGTTGCCGCGGACTATCGAGAAGAAGCGAACGGTCGCTCGGCCTTGGCTGTTGAGCCAAGCGAAACCATGTGGCGAATCGAGAGTGCTCTGTGAGCTCTGGGAAACCGAAACCGGGAGGAAGGCGGCCAAGCGGCCAGCCAAGGGCGGCGAACTGGGCGGTCGTGACGACCTGACTTTTTACGGGAGACAATCACATGTCAAGTGGCGAAGACATTCAAGCGGGACGGGTGACAACGGCAGAGAGTACGACGGACATGCTTGGTGCTGTGCCGAGCGAACAGGACGTGGATTTCAATGGATTCGTGATCCTGCGGGTAGCACCGCAGCCAGGGCGGTTGAAGCCGAATATCAGCCTGGACGGCATCCATGGGGTGGGAAACAACGGATCGAACGGTCCGGTCGCATCGTCTGGAGGCACTGGCGTCGTGGGATTTGGCGGGCCGAACGAAGGCACCGGGATCGTGGGCTTAGGTGGCGGGGTGGATGGCGCAGGAGGGATCGGCGTCCATGGCACCGGTGGCTCGTCGCGTGCCACCCCCACTTTTGATCCGAACGAGGTCCCCGGCGCCGGAATACTGGGGCTAGGCGGGAGGATGGCCGACTCTTTCAATACCACGCGACTTTCGCATGGAGCAGGCGTGATCGCGCTCGCGGGCGGGAGTCGGAAACCTGTACCGCCGCTGGCAGACACTGGCAGCGTCGGCGTGTACGCGCAAGGGGCAGAGGCCGAGGTGCGCACGTCCAACATCGACGGCGTTGACACCCTGGTCGGGCCGCTCACGCCGGGACCGGGTGTACTGGGCCGAGGAGGGGTGCCGATTCCACGACTTGAAGATCCCGTCGCGGCGGGCGTTATCGGACTCGCAGGCGATACACCGATCCCATCCATCGTCGAGTCCGGCAATACCGGGGTCTACGGCGCCGGGCGGACGGGTGTCTTCGGGCATGGTGAGATCGGGGTTCGCGGAGAGGGCATCGGCGGCGCGGGGGTCCGCGGGGAGGGGAATTCCGGTCCCGGCGTGCACGGCGTCGCGCTGGACCGCGATCGCGGCGGTAAGTTCGAATCCAGCGCGCGGCGCAGGTGCAGCTCGTGCCGCAGGAGGTGCACGAGCGCATACCCCCTCAGATCACGGTCACTCCAACGGCATCCAAGAGCGCGCCGCCCTTACCGAAGGACGGTCGAGCCGGTGACCTCTTCGCCATCGAGATGGATACAGAGGACCAGCAGTCGCGTGTGCACACTCTGGTTTTGCGTGCAAAGCCCAAGAAGCGCGAACCCCGCACGGTGGGCGCAAGTACTGGTCGGCTCGTTTTTCGATGGTCAAGCATGATGTAACACCTCAATGACGCGGGGATGGCCTCTGGTGAAGGAGAGGGAGCGACCGGATGGTTTCGACACCCAGCGGCTTTCGTGCGACGACACCCGGCGTTCGCTCGCATTCGATCGTGCCTGGGCGCGCGCGCCTGCGCGCCTGGGCGATGGAATTCGGAGCCATCCTGTCGCTGTGCAGCCGTTTCGCGGTCGCCGCCCGGCTGTACGCCGGCGCCCTCTCTTCCCGTGCCGTGCGCACTAAATCTTTTGCAAGACGATCATGCTGCCCGCGCCCGCGATCTTTCGATAGGCGCCTACCGTGAGCAGCTCGTCGACGAAAACGGCGACGTCCGGGAAGTAGCTCGCGTAGTCGTGGAACGCGGCATATCCGCCGTCGACCAGGTGGGGCGAGAGATGGTGAAAGTCGCTCGCGACGCTCGCATAATCGTGTAGTCCGTCGATCAAGAGCACGGCGATCGGCTCGTGCCAGGGGACCTGAGGGGCGGCGGCCCGGACGATCCGGACGAAATCGCCGAGCCCGGCCGCGGCGACATTCGCCTGTAGTTTGTCGAGGGACGGGGCCATGGTGATGTACCGGTCGGCGGCGCCGAGCTTGCCGTCGTGCGGGTCGATCGACCACACGCAAGCTGTGGGGCGAACGAGCTTGACCACACTGCCCATGACGACCGTCGCCCGGCCGCAGTAGCTGCCCACCTCGACGATGGCAGAGGCCGCCGGGAAGCTCGGCCAAGGCGTGGGCCGTCGCACCGATCAAGAGCTCGGCCTCAGCGTCTTCGAGCCAACCTTCGATCCCGCGCATCCGCGCGAGGATGGGCTGGCAGAGCGGAGGCGGGCTCACTGGCGGCGGCAAAGCCGTCGTCACCGACGGCGTGGTGTAGTCGTCAAATCGGTCGCGGATGTACTGGCGCAGCGGATCTTCGTGCCAGCGGGGGATCGGGTGGGCCCAATACACGTCCGGGCGGCTCATGGCGGCCTCGAGCTGGGGGATCGAAAAGCGGGTGCGGCATTTCATGAAATCGAAACTGCATGGGTTGACGGCAATGCGAAAGCCCAGTAGTGCCACGAGCGTCGGCAGGATCAGCTCTTCCGTGGCCCAGATCCTGGTCTTGCGCAAGATTTCCTGAAGCTGCGTGTCACCATCGCATAACGTGACGAGGCAGCGCGCCGCCGCCGCGGTGAACACGGTCGACGGCCAGAAGGTCCAGTGCACGAATCTGGATTCCCAGCCGGGGAAGCGCTGGAGGAACGGCCGCCAGAGCTCGATTTCGGCGTGAGCGGTTTGCACCGGCCGGTGGGCGACTTCCGGCCCCTGGTGAAGCGCAGTATTCCCAGCATCCCGATCCTGGGGTCCGCGGCCAGAAACGCCGCCAGTCTGTCCGAGTATCCCGGCCGCACCGCGAGCTGATCGGAGTCGACGATCGTGAGCGTGTCGAACGGCAGGTGTTCGAGCGCGTAGCGCATGGAGTCGAGCGCGAAGTCGTGCAGCCGGTCGAGATGCATCGGCCGCGGCGCGCGGATGAATCGCCACGCCGAGCCGCTCGAAGGGAAACCTGCCGGTGAGGAACTGCGGGTGCTCGCTTCCGTTATACAAGAGCACGGTCGAGGCCGGGTCGAGGTGACGCAAGTTGCGCACCAGGTCGACGACGCATTCGATATTTTCGTGCACCAGGCACGCGAACACATTGCGGAATCGCGCCGGTGCCGCGGCCGCATCCTCGACCCGCGGTTCCCCGTCGACGCGTCCCAGAGCCATTGCCGGCAGACCCCGATGTTTGCGTAGTCCTCTCCGCGGACCCCGCGCCATCCTGCGCGCCCGATCCTATCGTCGGGAGGGGAGCGTCAAGCCGGGCGACGTCCGATCTCGTCGACGAGCTTCCGCGCCAGCTCGTTCCAATCCACCGGCGGACGCGGCGGTGCCGGCGTTGGCGCCTCGGCGACGGGCTCCGGCGGCGCGGCCGGCCTGGCGGGCGCGGCGGGCGAGGTTGCTGCGGCCGCGGCCCGCTGTTCGATCACGCGCTGTTTCTGCAATTCAAGCATCTCGGTCTGGAGCTGCCGGATCACCGGAAACAAATCCGCGGCGCTCGGGACAGGCCGGCCGTGGTTGACGGACAGGAGTAGCGCGACGAACTCATCGATTTTCTGACTGAGCATCTGGACCTGGAGCAGATCGTCGTCAATCGCGCCTGGCGATTCCCCCGGCCTGGTCGTGGTCGCCGCACGCGGACCGCGCGAGTCTTTGCCCGCGGAGGCGCTGGTCGCGGCGTCGCACTGGGGACAGAACAGGACGTCCCAGGCGCGTTCGGGACACGCGGCGTTCATACAGCCGATCACCTCAGAGGGGAGCAGCGGGATCGGCTGACCGCAGCCGGGGCACGGAATCGACTGTGGGATCGTGGTGCCGCAGCGAGGACACGGCTTGCTCGGTTGCCGGTCCTGGGCGACGACGACCAGCACATTGCCGGTGATTTCCGACTTGCCGCCAGAGGGCTGCCACAGCTCGAGCAGGTCGTCCTGGTGGATCCGCGTATTCGGTCCGACCAGGGGGTCGTGAACCACGACGTCGTCTCCGGCAAGATCAATCAGCACGGTGAAGTGGCCGTTGGAGGATGCGAGCCGTGGGCGATGGTTCAAGACGGCACGCAGCCGCCGATCGCGGCACACCGCGAGGACGCGCAGCGGATCCCGGGCGCGCATCACGATCGCGCTGAGCCCGTGGGCCAGGGCGTCTTTCGCCAGGAGATGACTGCGCCGCGGCCGCTATCAGGGGGGGGCGATGTGAGCTTCCCCGCCAGCTCGGCCTGTGAGCCGTTGATCCCGAAGGAACGATAGACCATGCACAGAGCGGCCGCGCCGCACATCCGGCTGGACGTCGGGTCGCTTTGTCGCTCGAACGGGATATCCGGGCGATTCGTCTCGGGCAACGAAGACCTCCTGCTCTGGGAAACGCTCATCCGGCGATGACCGTGGGATCGCCCATGACGATGACGCCGCCGTGCGCCGTTGGATCCCCCATGTGCGCAAGGGTTGTCCGCCGACCAGCACGGTGGGATCGCCCATGATGATGACATCCGGCGGTCCCACGCAGGTGCACAGGTCGCCCATGGCGCCGCCGGCATGCCGGCGATCAGCACCTTGGGGTAACCGGGCGGGATGATCGGCCCGCCCACGTGCGGCACGAGGACCGTAATCATCGGGCAAACGTGCATGTCACCGACTCGTGCTGCTGGCTGTGGCATTGTTTAATTCCTTCAGGAGAACGATCGTCCCGGAGTACCACTGGCGCCGGGGAATGGGTCGGCGCTCCTGGACACGGGGCCAGGCGACCTTTCCCTCCGCGATCAAGATCCCGAGCTCCACCAGCTCGCGGTGGACGTCGACGAAAACCTCGGGGCTGACCTCGGCCGCGGCGAGTGCGATTCCGCCGGAGGCGGCTTTGGCGGTCAGATACGGACCCGGCGGCACTTCCGGCAGGTTTGCGGGCGTGAGGCTGCCCCCGCTGCCGTAAACCGCCAGCGCCGCGCAACCGGCCGGCGTGCCGAAATCCGCATCCTGACCCGCCTCCTGAGCCTCGCGGCGCTTCGGCTCATCGGGGTCGAGCACCCATTCGACGGCGGCCTTGAGCGCGGCCTGCTGCTTGGGCGGCATCGCGGTACCCATGGCATGGCGACGCTCAAGCACGCCCACCAGATCGCTTCGCGCTTGGGCAAGGCGTGAGCCAGGAAATCGACGGCATCTCCGTACTGCTTGGATTCAACAGCACGTCGGCAAACTGACGCGGCGTGAAATCCGGGCGGAGCACCCGCCTCCGCCGACAGCGGATACAACGCGCACACAGCCGCGGCCGACCTGGCGGACACCTTTGCGAGCACCCCATCGCTCATGAACGCTCTCCCAAATTCACGCCGTCTCACGAATCGAACGCCGCCAATGCCCACCATGCACTGTGCACCACGGGCACTGGTGCCTTACCCGGGCCCACGGCCCGGCCCTCCGTCACTTGGTTTGCAACAGCGTGACCACTTCATCGCACAACTGGCGAGTAACTGCACCATCACTCCGTTGCGCTGGTACTTTCACCTTGCCTTCGAGCGTGATCGTGGCATCGACGGTCAATCCCTTCTGATCCATGGTGAGTGTGTTGGGCCCGAACTTCAAGGCGACGCCTTTGAGAGGATCGAGGGTCACGCTGGCAAAGGTGCCGGACTTCAGCGAGATCGAGCCATCCGGCGCGAGTGTGACCGTGGCATTGGTGAGGGCCGGCGACCAGACCTGACGTCAGCGTGATCGAGCCGCCGGCTCGCATCAATCAGAATTTGTTGTGGCTTGAGCTGGATGTTTTGCACGGTGTTGGGTGCCTTGACCGGCAGTCGGCGCAGCGAGATCGCCCCGGTTTGACCGCATTGCAGGTCGATCTCGCCGCCCGCTTCGGACGTGTTTTCCAAACAGGCGTAGGCCATCCCGGCCGTGAGCGTCATCTTGTCGCTGGCGTGGATTTGCACCGTGCCGCCCGAGCCCATCTTGCCGAACGCATTGATGTAGATCGAGCTCGTGGTCTCGGTGTTGGTCGGGTCCGGCGGCTGCCAGGCGAAGACCTGGCAGTTATGGGCCGATAGGATCCAGTCGCCGTCGACGTAATTGAACGCGGGGGTGGGATCGGTCGGGGGCATGGCGATCTTGCTCGCCGCTCCAAAAGTGAGCAGGTTTTTCTGAAGCTTGGCGACCTCTGCCGCGGCCAGCGTGACCATCGGGGAAGCCGCCACCGCAAAGACCGCCTCGAGCGCGGTGCTGGCCGTGGTGATCGCCGCCTTGTGCGCGGTTGTAAACACATCCTGATCGGATTGCTGCGACCTGAGCAACACCGCATTGGCGATGGTGATCACACCGGTGAACGTGCCGGCGATCACCTCGGCCAAGGCCTTCTGGTCGTCACCCATGGTGGCATAAATGATTTCGTAAGCCGCGGAAAGGGTGGGAATCAGCGACGCGAAGACCTGGGTGAGCAGCGTGGGCTTTGCCGACATATTGAACTGGGGGGCAAACGTGTAGCTCATGTTGGCCCCGTAAACGGACTGGTAGCTGTTACCCCAGAAGAGCTGTTGGTTGCCCCCGGCGGCGAACCAGGGTGTGGCCGGGTCGCTGAGCGCGTCCCCCTTCCACAGTTTCTTGAGGTAGCCCCAAGAATTGACCAGATCAAATGTGATCTGAGTCGCCTGGCCGAAGGTGATCTGGTGCATCAAGCCGACCGTGTCCTGGGAGTTGAACCCATAGATGGTGGTTCCCGCAAAGCCGAAAGTCGGCTTGGAGATCGGGCTGGTCTGCCACTGAGGGGTCTCACCCCCGGACGAGGAGCCGGACGCGTCGGAGCCATTGCCGCCGCCGCCACTGCCGTCGCCGCCACCGCCTCCTCCGAGCCCGGGAAGTCCGCCGATCTTGGTCAGGCTGGTGCGCCCGATTTTGGAGTATTGATAGCCCCCCACGTGGTGCACGTGATCGTTCTCGGCGTTGATCATCATGTCCTTCTCGGCGTACAGGGCGACGTGCTCGGACTGGGGCGTGTCGTTGAACGCCAGGCCGCTGAAGTTCTTCGACGGGTTGCCCAGCACCGAGTTTGTCTTGATGGCGCTGAACATCCGGTTCTCGGGCAGCTTGAACGGAGGCTGGTTATCGGCGTTGTAGACGCAGCCCAGGATCAAGGGCCGGTCCGGGTCACCCTCCTCGAACACGACGACAACTTCCTGCCCGGCGCGCGGCAGGCAGATTGCTCCGAACCCCTTGTCGGCCCATTGCTGCGCGACGCGGATCCAGCATGAACTGGCGGCGTCGTGCTTACCCTCGCGGTCCCAGTGGAACTGAACCTTCACGCGGCCGTGCTTGTCGGTGTGGATCTGCTCGCCCTTGGGGCCCACGACCACCGCCGTCTGGGTGCCGGTGACAACCGGCTTGGCGGTAAGGCGGCGCGGCCGGTAATGCAAGCCGGCCGGGATGCCCGTGAAGCTGTTGTCATAGTGCAGCTCCTGCACGTCGCCGGAGCGGTAGCTGCCGGAGATCAGCCCGGTGTGGCTCACGCTGGTGAGCACATACTTGCCGTCGTCGCTGGCGCTCCCCTGGTAGGGCACGACGACCTGTTCCTTGAAGGTGAACGTGCGGCCGCTGGCCAGTTGCCGGTATCGGCTGGCCCCGGTGATAGCAATCGACTCGACCGCCTCCTGCTCCATGCGGATCTTGACCGTGCGCTCATTGTCCTGGAGCAGCTTCTGCAGCTCTTCCGGCCGCTCGGCGCCGCCGCGGTCGATCGCGTCAAACCGGTGGGAGTACTCGCCCGGCCAGTCGTAGATCTCCAGCGCGTCGGGTTCGCCGATCCGCAGCTTGTGGGTGACTTTGCCGACCTTGACGTCGTCCTGGATCTGCCCGACAGCCTCGAGCGACTTTTGCGGCATCTGGAAGTGGTGGTCTCGGAGCGTGATTTTCACCGACCGCAGCTGCTGCTGCTTCAGCCAGCGGCTGATTCGCTCTTCCTGGACGTGAGTGCCCTCGGCCTGCTGGAAGATCAATTCGGCCGGCTGCAGCTCCGGGAAGGCCGCCTTGTTCGAGACCACCATCTGGTGTCCGTCGGCCTTGTGATTGAAGTAATAATAGATCCCCTCGTCCTCCATGAGCCGCGACGCGAAGTGGAAGTCGGTTTCCCGGTACTGCACGCAGTAGGCGCGGGGGTGAAACGTGCCTTCCAGCTCGTAGGTCACATCGGGGATGTCGAGGACTTTCTTGAGGATCTCCGGCACCGATAGGTTCTGAAAGATCCGGCTGCGCGACCGGCGGGTGAGCAGCCACAGATGGGGCGAGACCTCCATCTGGAACGAGGTGTGCTCGGTGCCGCGCATCCCTTTGGCAATGCTGGTGCAGATCCCGCTGAAATACCGTTTCTGGCCCCCCGGCACCGACAGGCTGACCGTCACTTTCTGGCCGAGCAGTTTTTCAAACACGACCTTCGACTGGTCCTCGGCCGCGAGGTCGAGCTCGAAGCTGAAGAGTTGCGAGATGCCCTCGTGCCCTGAGAACCCGGCCAGGAGCAGCACGTCCGGACCCAGCGGCGTGGTCACGATCATGGGCCGCTCGGCCTGAGAATAGAGAGCGCCATGTCTTACTCCGTCGCGTTTGCGACCGTCGATTCGATGTGTCCCGCAGAAGCCTCGCTTTACGAGCGACAGCGATTGTTCCATTCGCGGCGGGGCGGGGCAAGAGACTAACGTGACGACGCTTGGCGCCCGCCATCTGTGCCCCTTGGCAAGTGTCTGCCGTTGACCCTGGGATCGGCCGCCCTTCCATGCGCTGCGGTGTTGCACCGCCAGCCGCAGGGCCGCTGCGTGCCCAGAATCCGCTCACCCTGGCAATGCGGCACTGGCGGAGAACGGGCCAGGGTCTAGCAGTTCAACCGGATGATTTCGCCGTTCAAGTGGATGTCGCCCGTGGTCACCGCGCGCAGAACTTCGCCCGTGAGCTTCAGCTCGCCGGCAGTCTTCAAGTGCGTGCTCTCCTCGGTGTCGACCTCGAGGCGCCGGCAACGAACGGCGACTGTGTCCACCGCGTCGAGCTCGAGGCGGGCGCCGCGCAGACGCACGACCGGCCCGCCGTCGCCGAGCGTGACGCACACCTCGATCTCACCGCTCGGCGACCGCACCTGCAGCTCCTCGCCGGCTTCGGTCACGCGCACAACGACCGACCGTCCCGAGGGCAACACTCGCTCGGCGCGCTCCGGGCTCAAGTGCTCCATCGACCGCGCTTCCTCGTTAATGCTGGCGGTAGTCGAATTCATGATCGGTGTCACTCCGAGAAAGTCAGGTTTGCGAAATGTCTCCACCCTTGCGCTGCCACACCTGCCTGGTGGCCGGTCAAATCGGATATCGCCAGATCGCAGCCTGGGCAAAAGATCCGCTCCCAGGTACGGCCGCGGCACTCGGCCGCCGGACAGCCCAGGCCCTCGGCCGGCTGCAATCGGATCGGAGCCCGGCAGTTTCCGCACGTGAGGAGCTCGGGCGTGGCCTTGCCGCACAAATCGCACACCTGGGAACAGGCGTCGACACGCGCGAACGCGACCAGCACGTGCCCTGTGATCTCCGAGCCTCCGTGAGCCGGCTGCCACAGGTCGAGGAATTCGGCTCGCCCCAGGCGCCGTGATGGTCCCCTATGAGGATCATGCACGATCACGCTCTCGTCGTCGAGGCCCACGACCACCGAATAATGCCCTGCCCTGGAACCGGCTGATGGGCGATGATTGACAATCGCTCGCGCCGAGCGCGACATGCTCCGCTGCAAAAGCCCCCAGGGATCGCGGGCCTGCTGAATCAAGGCCGCCAGGCCCTGACCCAAGGCGTCGGCGGCCAATTGCCGCGTATTCGTCCGCAGAGACTGCCACGGCCCGGGCCGGGCAATTCGGTCCCAGATCTCGGACTGCGTACAGGGCAAGCCGAATGAGCGATAGACCATGCACAAGGCCGCCGCCCCGCAGGTGCGCTCGGCCTGTTGCGGCTCAAACGGAACATCGCAACTAGCGGACGTGTTCATCGGCGCGCAGGCGATCGACACGGGCCACGGAAATTAGCCTATTGCCAGGACCCTTTATTCTTCGATGCATCGGGGGCTTCCGGACCTTTGGGCGCGAATCGTGATAGATCCGAATCGGATCGGCCCCCCCGCCCGCCGCCGGGGTTTTTCTTGGGCACGGTGCCGAAGCGGTCCAGGAGCTCGGCGCGCAGGGCGCTCACCCAGACCGGGCTCAATGGCTCCTTCGATCGGCCCGGGAGGCGGCGGGGGTGTGTCCCTGGCCTTTTCCACCGCGGCCAGCTGTGCTTCCATCTTGGAAGCTTGGTCCAGGAGTGCGGCGGCCCTGGTCTTGACGGCTTCTTGCCGCTGCTCCAATTTGGCCAGTTCCTGGGGATACATTGCCAGCACTTGGCGCTAGCGTTCTGGAACTTTCCTGCAAGCTCCTGGAGCTGTTTCCGGGCCGCTTCGTTCATTGCCTTCGACTGCCCCTTGGCGAGCTCGCGCTGAAAGACGCCGATGGCATCCGCCAGTTTCTTCGGATCGGGCATATTCGGGATCGCCACGCATACCTCCTACTTCAATCCGTCCAGCGATGCTTGCCGCCCGCAACTTCACGGCCGAGCTGGAGAAAAAGCCGTTGGTGTTCGGCGAGGGGAACGTCTTTGGCCTGGGCAGCCGCCAGGGTGAGTACCGCGGCGAGCGTTTGAGCGGTCAGGAACGGCGGCGGGGCGGCTTCCGGTTGCCCGGCGGGCGCCATGCTGCCCTCGGTCCAGTATGCCGCCAGCGCGAGCCCGCCCGCCGGAGTGTCGGCACCGGCTTTGAGACCGGCGGCCTCGGCGTGCCGTCGGTGCTCCTCGGCCGGCTCAATCACCCAATGAACGGCGGCCTCGAGCGCGGCCGCTTCTTTCGCGGAGGGCTGAGGACGGCACGTCTTCCAGACGCACAGGCATCCCCACCACACGGCTTCGCGCTTGGGGAGAGCGTGCGCCATGAACTTGACGGCGTCGTCATGAAGGTGCTCTGCGATCAAGGCCTGGAGAAATGCGTCGGCGCTCATGTTGTCGCGCAAGAGGCGCGGGCATCGTCGCCAACGTCAAAGCGCCGACAGATCTCAACGGCCTTTTCGGCCTCGCGTTGCGTGGAAACGGCATCCGCCATTACATCACCGTCGTCGCTGATTCATGGGTGTCGATCGACTCGGCGTACCCTCGAACGTCGACCGTGCTGAGCACGCCGCACCCAGGGGCGAAATCGTGGAGCGCTCCCAGACCAAACATCGAATCTGCCTCGGCGAGGACCGCGTGCGCTCGCTCTGGCTCTAGCGAGTCGTCTGGCTCGTGGACGTCATAGTCCGCGTACAGGTTTTCGCCTCGCGCGACCTCGAGCCCGAGCGCCAGGCATTCCCGGAAGCGTTCCTGAATGGCGAACACATCGCCCCGCAGAGCCGCGAGCAGAATCGCGCCGCCAACCAACCGGCCGGTGAGCTCCTCCGGCGGCGACACATGCGGCAATTCCGGCCGGCTCATGCTGCCGCCGCTCCAGAATGCCGACATCGCCAGGCAGCCTGCGATCGTGCCAAATCCATCGGCTCGGCCCACCTCGCCCGCGAAGCGGCGATTCATCTCCGACGGCTCCAGCACCCAGCGCACAGCGGCCTGAAGCGAGTCTTCGGCCGCCTCTGGCTCCGCTGCATTTTTCTCGTGCCACAAGGCGCACAGACATCCCCACCAGATGGAACGACGCTTGGGCAAGGTCTGCGCCAGGAAGCGAACCGCATCCGCATAGAGCTGCCTTGCGATCAGAGTGTTGAAGTATTTGTCGGGAGATCGAGCTTCCCTGAGCAGCCGGCAAGCGGCCTTGCTGAGGTGGCATCGCTCTCCAATCGCCTGGGCATCCCGCGGCCCGGCGTGCTGCGAAAGAACACCGTGCATAGTGACACCTTCCTTTGTTTCCGGAATTGCCGGCGCACGGCCCAAAGTACCTAGCCGATCAAGACCGTGGGCAAGCCCATGACGATCACTCCACCATGAGCCGTGATGTCGCCCATGCGGGCAGCGGGCAGCCCGCCGATCAACACCGTCGGGCAACCCATCGCGATGATGTCGGGCGGCCCAACGCAGACGGCCAGATCGGTGGCGCGGGCCGCCGGCAGCTCGCCGATCAGCACCGTCGGGCATCCGGGAGGCAGAATCGGCCCGCCGACGTGCGGGACCAGGACCGTGATCATCGGGCACACGTGCATGTCGGTGACGCGCGCGCTGCGGGTTGTGGCATTACTTACCTTTCGGGGGCGGCTTGACGAGCTTCGGAGCCGGGGGCGGTGACTTCGGCTTGGGCTGAGGAGGGCCAATGTTGATCAGCGACCCGCCCCACGTCATTTGCCCAAGGGCGACCTTTTCCATCACGACCGTCTGATGCTTGCCCTGAATGTCATAACTGAACTCGATGCTGGGGGCACTCAACTGGATCTTGTCCTGCGCCAGCTTGATGAAGCTCGTCGGCCCGCAATACAAGTCGATGCCGTCCTTGGACACCCGCACCTGAACCGGCGGTAGCGGATCGCCGATCGTGAGCAAAATGTCGGTCTGGTCGACCCAGATCGTCGGTGAGCTCGGCGCTGCCGGGTTGCGAATGTAGACGGTGCCGCTCGGGCTCGATTCAATGACGATATTCCCGTTTGTGCTGTCCAACGCGATGCCCGCTGTGCCGGCGGTCATCGTCATCGACCCGGTGGCGTTAAGGATGAGATTTCCATTGTTCTTAGTGTCACCGCCGCCCTGAGCGTCGATGCAGATACCAAAGCCTGGCGGCGAGGCATCTTTCCCCATTTCGTCCCACGCGGAAATCAGCTCGATGTCGTGGGCTTTCCGCACGAACATGCCATTGACCATCTGAATATCCGGAAAGCCCCAGGCGGTCCACGCCTGGGTGGCGTCGGTCGGCTTTACGCCGTTAGCAATCATCGCGGGGACGGGCGGGATCATCGTGTTGATTCTCTGGAGTACGATTGTCAAGGGCAGCGTCAGAAACCGCGTCGGAACCATCAGTGCACTGAGCTGGCTCACGAGGGCCCCCTGCTCTTTGGTGATGGTTTCGGTGATCGACGCGACGGCGTTATTCCGTTCGAACCCCGCCAGGGCAATCTCCATGACATTCCACGCGGCATTGAGAGTAAACCACCACCCGTTTCTCTGCTGCAACGACCAGCTATCGCTTTGCAGAACCTCGTAAAGTAGTGCCATACCGAGCGGGCAGAGGGTGAAGGCCGTCGCCAGGACGGTGACCAGCACGTTCTGGTCGAGGTCGTCCTGCCAAACATACGCGGGACCGCGCTGGATGTCGAACTTGGGGCCGTAGAGAAAGCTCGCCTCGCAGCAGACTTTGAACTCCGACGTTCCCAGCAAGGCCTCGACGCCGGCCGCGACGCCGGTCAGAAACCCGGATTCCAGTTTGCCCGCCTCACCGAGGGCCGTCGAAATCAAGTCCCAATAAAACTCTGACTTTCCCAGCACGTATTCCTCGAACTTGAGGCCGAGCATTCCCTCGAACGCTTCCCCGTAAGTCAGGTCGAGGTCCCGGCCGAATGAGTCGGGATGGCGGAAATTGTCGGCCAAGTTGAAGCTGCCCGGGGGCGGATCTTCGCCGTGATCTTCGCCCTGTCCGCCGCTGCCGCTGCCCATGAACGGGATATTACCGACGATCTTGGTATGCGCTTCACCAACGAAGCTGTGCTTGCTGGTCTCGTTGGTGAAGACCTGGTGCTTCTCCGAGTGGATCTGAGTGTGCTCGTCGCCGGGCTTGTCAACGAAGATCAAGGCGTTGAAGTTCTTGTGCGGGTCGCCGTGCTCGGTGCAGGACTTGATGCCGTTGACGAGCGTGTCGCCAGGCATGGCAAAGGGGGGCATGTTCTGGGCATTGTAGACGCTGCCCGCGACGATCGGTCGGTCGGGATCCCCCTCCTCAAACGCGACAACCACCTCGTGGCCGAGCCGCGGCCAGAAGAAAGCGCCCCAGCCCTTGCCCGCCCAGATCTGGCTGACCCGGATCCAGCACGAGCTGTCCGCGTCGTGCTTGCCTTCCCGGTCCCAGCGGAACTGCACCTTGATCCGCCCGTATTTATCTGTGAAGACATCTTTGCCTTTCGGACCCACGACGACCGCCGTCTGGGTGCCAGTGATCACCGGCCGCGGCGTCGTGCGTCGCGGGCGATAATGGAGCGCCGCCGGGATGCACGTGAAGCTGTTGTCGTAATGCTGCTCCTGCAAGTCGCCGGAGCGGTAGCTGCCCGAGATGCGCCCGGTGTGACTCACGCTGGTCACTACGTATTTGCCGTCAAAGCTTGCGCTTCCCTCGTAGGGCACGACCACCTGCTCCTTGAGCGTGAACGTGTGGCCGCTGGCCAGATGACGGTACCGGCTGGCCCCCTTGATGGCAATCGATTCGACGGCCTCCTGCTCCATGCGGATCTTGACCGTGCGCTCGTTGTCCTGCAGCAGCTTTTGTAGCTCTTCCGGCCGCTCGGCGCCGCCGCGGTCGATCGCATCGAACCTGTGGGAGTACTCCCCCGGCCAGTCGTAGACCTCGAGGCCATCCGGTTCGCCGATCCGCAGCTTGTGGGTGACCTTGCCGACCGTGACGTAGTCCTGGATTTCCCCGACGGCCTCGAGCGTCTGCTGCGGCATCTGGAAATGGTGGTCGCGGAGCGTGATTTTCAGCGAGCACAGTTGCTGCTGCTTTTGCCAGCGGGTGATCCGCTCTTCCTGGACGTGGGTGCCCTCGGCCTGCTGGAAGATCAATTCGGCCGGCTGCAGCTCGGGGAAGGCCGCCTTGTTCGAGACCACCATCTGATGCCCGTCGGCCTTGTGGATGAAGAAATAGTAGATCCCCTCGTCCTCCATCAGGCGCGACGCGAAGTGGAAGTCGGTCTCACGGTACTGCACGCAATAGGTGCGGGGGTGAAACGTCCCCTCCAGCCCGTAGGTCACATCGGGGATGTCGAGGACTTTCTTGAGGATCTCGGGCACGGACAGGTTCTGAAAGATCCGGCTGCGCGATCGTCGCGAAAGCAGCCACAGATGAGGCGAGATCTCCATTTGGAACGACGTATTCTCGGTACCGCGCATCCCCTGGGTCAGGCTGGTGCAGATCCCGCTGAAATAGCGTTTCTGACCACCCGGCACCGTCAGGCTGACCGTCACCTTCTGGCCCAGCAGTTTTTCAAACACGACCTTGGACTGATCCTCAGCCGCCAGGTCGAGCTCGAAGCTGAAGAGTTGCGAGATGCCCTCGTGCCCGGAGAACCCGGCCAGGAGCAGTACGTCTGGGCCGAGCGGCGTCTTCACCGTCATCGAGCGGTCGGCCTGAAGGTAATTGGCGGGCATCGAGTTCTCCGTTGCGACTTCGACAACCGAACCGGCTCGACTGGCCAGCGCAAACCTCGCAGTCCAGGCCGATGCGATTGTTTCACGCGCAAAGGAACGAGGCAAGAGAATAGTACGGGCAGCACGCGCCGGAATTTTGGATGCCACGCCCGGCGGATCCTGACGTCCTTGGCATAGGGCGGTATATCCGACGAGGGGCGGGTTTGGGAAAACTAGCTGCGTCCCCTTTTCGTTGGTGCTGCAGTGTCGGAGAATCGGTATGATGATGTTTGTCAGGCGACGCGCGCTGGCTTGAACGAGGACAGGCGCAGCGGGCGGGGCCGGATTGGGTCGGTGTCATCACTCCTGGGTCGGGTATGCATATGCCGGAAGATCCCGCGGAGCCGGAAACTTACGAGGATGGCACGTCGTACCTGTTCGGGCAGGCGACGACGCGGAAGGCGGCGAACGATGCCGAGGAGCGCGAGCCCACGTCGACCGCCGGTATCGGCGAGGAGTCGAATCCGGGCGCGGCTGCCGCGCCGGCTTCTACCGATTTTAGCGCGGTCCCGGAGTCGGCGGCGGGCTCGACGATCAAGGTCCGATCGGGAACCGCGGGTCAGCCCTACCCGGGTCAGGGCATCACCCTGACTACCAGCCCGCAGCCGGGGGATGTGCTCTTTGGCCGGTACCGGGTCGAGCGGCTGCTCGGCCGGGGAGGGATGGGTGAGGTCTGGCTGGTTCAGCACGAGATCCTCCATGACCAGCTCGCCCTCAAGTTGATCGTCGCGGGCGCCTCGGTCGACGAGGAGGTGCTGCAACGCTTCGTCCGCGAGGCGCAGGTGATGCGGGCGCTGTCACGGCATCCCCACGCGGTGGTCGTTCACGACGCCGACATCGACGTGGATCGTCATCACATCTACCTGGTCATGGACGTCGTCCACGGGTGCAGCGTCGACAAGCTGCTCACGCCGGGTAAGCCGATGCCCCTGGAATGGACGACCGAGGTGCTTGGCCAGCTCTGCGACGTGCTCCATGAGGCGCACACGCTCGGAATCGTGCACCGCGACCTGTCGCCGTCCAACCTGATGCTCGAGGAACGGCCGGACAAACGACTGCACCTGCGGGTGCTGGATTTTGGCATTGCCAAGGTGCTGGATCGCGCCTCAGGGATCTTTGATTCGCGCCACTGACGGAGGACGGGCGGTTCTTCGGCAAGCGGCTCCTACGCGAGCCCCGAGCAGCTCAAGGGCGAGCGCGTAGATGCTCGCAGCGACCTGTATTCGATCGGCGTGATCCTGTACGAATTCCTGACCGGTCATCGGCCGTTCCGTGGCAATCCTGAGAAGCTGCTTCTGGATCACTGCGGCGCAGACCCTCCGCGATTCGCGACGCACAACGTCAAGCTTCCCGCGGTGGAGCAGGTTGTGCGGCGCTGCCTTGCCAAAGACGCCAGCGATCGTCCGCAGTCGGCCTCGGAGCTGTTCGAGCAGTTCAAAGCGGCCGTGGAACGGACCGGATCTGGCCGCACGGGCTGGGTCAGGACGCGCACGGGCCAAGGGCGGTCGGGGGTCGCTGGCGAGCTTCGCCCCGTCCTCCCCGCCTGGTTGAGCAGCCGGGCCGCGAGCATTGGGCTTGGAGCCGTGGTCTGTCTCGCCTCGACGCTTCTAGCTCCCCGGCCGACCCGAATCGCGAGCGAGCCTGCCGCCTGCCCCGGTTCCGCCGGACCCGATGCCCTTTCGGCCGAGGGCCGAGGTGAGCGAGTGGCTCGCGAGCCGCGAGCTGCAACCGATCCGCGGGTCAGGGTTCGCCGCGGGGGGCTTTCCCAGGGCCGTCGAACGCGACGCCGATCATCGCAAACTGGTGTGGCACGACGGCGTCTACCTCCCGGAACACTACGAACCTGATCCGGCCCAGGGCCGAGCTGGGCGGAATCCGCTGGCCCTTGTGCCAACGATGGCTCGAGGTTCGTCCTGGTCGAGGGAGGGGAGTTCGTGATGGGCGCATTCGACGAGGCCATCAAGGAATTCACGTCGGATGACAAACCGGGCCATCGCGTCGGGCTTTCGAGCTTCTATCTGCAGCAGACCGAGGTCACCTTCAACGAGTTCGAGCATTTTTGCGACGAGACAGCGCCGGTCGCAACGATCCCGACTTGAAGGATGGCTTTTACTACGCCTGGGACGCGCTGCTCAAGAAGATGAGTAACGACGAGCTACGGAAGCATCCGGCTGTCGGCGTCACGCGAAAGCTGGCCAAGGCCTATGCCCACCATGTGGGGGGTGAGCTGCCGTCGGAGGCGCAATGGGAGTTCGCGGCGCGCTCCCGCGGCAAGAATCAACTCTATGTCTGGGGCGATGGCCCGGGTCCCCGGAACGCGAACGTTCACCAGGCCATCGTCGTCGGGATCGAGACTCTGCCGGTGGGTCTCTCTACCGACGACCGCACCGCTCAAGGCGTGCTCGACCTGGCGGGCAATGTTCGAGAGTGGTGCCGGGACGTGTGGAAGATCTATCCGCAGGTCGAGCCTGGTCGGGACCCGGTGCAGGTCCCAACCAGCGACGACGCCAACCCCCTGTTTGTGATCCGCGGCGGGTCCTACAACACGCCTTCGGAGACGGCCCGTGTGACCTGGCGGTCCGACCTGGGTGGCACCGAGTCGCTGGAATACAAAGCCAGAAACGACTACTACGAGAAGGATCTGGGCTTCCGGGTCGTGCTCGAGATCGTCGACGTTCCCGAAAAACTGATCGGGCCGCCGGGACCGTCGACCGTGCCATCCGGGAGCAGCGCCCATGATTTCCGCCCGAGCGATGATGAAATCGGAACGACGGCGGGTTTCGTCAGTGCTGTTCGCCGTGTTCGCGCTATGCTCGCCGGCGGTTGCCCAGGTACCAGGCGCAGCCGGCCCGGCCGCGAGGGCGCGCGATGCTGGTCGGGGATCGAGCGGTACGAGGACCAGCTTGCTTTTCCCCGCTGTCGTGGTGCGGCCCGCGACGCCGCCGACCTCGGCCGGTGGTTGATCACGTCGGCAGGATGGGCGCCGAGTTCTGTGCTGTTGCTGACCGATCAGGATCCCTCGGCGCTCGGGTTTGAGGGGCCGGCCGCGCGGCCGGATCATCGCCGTCCGACGAAGGCCAACCTCGAGTGGGGTGCCCGCGAGTGGCTCGCGCAGGGGCCCGGTCCGGGGACGTGCTGCTCGTGTATTTCGCCGGGCAGGCGGTAGGATTGCCCGAGGGACCGGACGATCGACCGGGCACGCGCGCCGCGCGACTATCTGCTGCCAGTCGATGCCCGCGCGGGGGGGATAGACCGACAGGCTGGAAGCTTGGCGACGCGATCGACGAACTGGCCAGGCGGGGCGAGTACTCAATCGTGTGCTGCCTCGACACATCGCCCGCGGGCCGTGTGGGGTGCCGGCCGTTCTGGGCATCCAGCGCGGTCCCGGCGTCGTCGGGCGATCGGTTGCTCCGTGGCATTGTGCGCTGGCCGGGTGTGACCGCCTGGCTGGCGTCGGCGGACGGTCCGGCCCAGGAGACCGCCAGCGGTGCCGGGGTGTTACGTCGGCCGTGCTCGAACTACTCGGCACGCCGCGGGAGCCGCGCAACCTCATGGCCTGCCTCGACCGGCTCCGGACCAGGCCCGAGCTCGCGGCCCAGTCGTTCCGCACGGCCGGCGGGTTCGGGCCGGAGCTCACGCTCTGGCCGGTTGACCTCGCGCCGGCGCGGCCGAAAGTTGAGCCGTTGTTGCAGCGCGGGCACGCCGATCGGATCACGGCGGTCGCATTCACGGCCGCGGGCGCCCAGGCCGTTGCGACCGGCGTCGACCTTGCGACGGCCAGCATGGACTCAACGGTCCGCCTCTGGCGAGCGGCCGACCGCACGCTCTTGCGCGTACTGCCAATGGTCACCAACGGGGTCTGGAGCCTCGCGAAGAGCGGTGACGGCAAGCTGCTCGTCGCCGGTGGCGGCAAGGGCGACGTCCTCTTCTACGACGTCGAGCGCGACGCGTTCAAGACGGTACCGGGGCCCTCGTCGCACAATGGCCCGGTTGACCGCGTCGCGATCCTTGCAGATGGACGCCGGGTCGTCACGCTCGACAACAAGGGCCGATCGCTGCTGTGGGATGCCGGTGAAGCCACGGTGCGCGGGCTGGGCTCACCGAGCGACGCCTCCGGCCGGCTGCTGGTCGCGGCGCGGCGGCCCGGCGCCGTGGCGTTTGCTCTGGTCTTGCGTGACGAGGCGCGGGACGGAGACGGTTCGCGTTTTCGATGACCGCGGCAATCGTGTCGCGGACGTCTCGGGTCCATTCGAGCGCATCACCGCGATCGACCTGGGCGCTGACGGCGAGCGCCTGGCCGTCGGGGCCGAGAACGGCGGGTTGTTTGAATTCGCACTGCCCGGCGGGGTGAAGCAGCCGCGAGCGGAGGCTGCCCACCGCGGTATCCAGCCTGAGCTTCACGCCGCTCTGGCTGGTCGCGGCGGCTGGGCAAACTATCCAGATCATTTCTCTCCCCGGCGGAGGCAAGGGGATCGAGCTGGCACTCGGCGAGGCGGTCGCGCGGGTCGGCCTTTCCGCTGACGGGCGCCGGATCGCCGCCTGCGGGCGAAACCAAGGTTCGTTGCGCCTGGGAGGTGGCCGCCGACGGCGGACGGCGCCCGCTATTACTCGAGGTGAAGACGGCCGGAGACGTGGTCTCGCTCGGCTTTTCACCGGGCGGAGAGACCCTCGCCGTGGGTGACCAGGACGGCGGGATCCGGCTGTGGGACATTCCCTCGGGTGCGGCCCGCCCGCCGATCGCAGCCGGGCGCGGCCGCGTGCGGCACCTGGCGGTTGCGCCGGATGAGCGGGCGTTGCTGCAAGTGAGCGACGACGGGACGGCCCTGCTCTGGGAATTCGGGAAGGACGCGGCACCCGGCGGATTCTCGGGGCCTTCATGCCGGCCGGCGGCTTCTTGCCCGGCGGCGATCTCGTGTTGATCAATTCCCGCGGCGACGTCGTGGTCCATGACCGGGCGACGCTAATGCGCCTGCCAATCGAATTTGAGCGGCCAATGGCCGCCGGCGTGCGATGCGCGAGTAATGTGGCGATTTCAGAGCCTGGCCATTTCGTCCGACGGAACACGCGTCGCGGCGGGCAGCCGCGACGGCCCGCTGGCATGTGTATGGACGACCGCCACCGGCCAGCTCGCCGCCTCGCCCGTTCGCGACCATGAGGGCAAGATCCGCGCTGTGAGCTTGGGCGCGAGACGGCCGGCGCCTGCTCACGGCGGGCGACGACGGCCTGGCAAAGGTCTGGAATATCGCCGCGGCCCTTCCCAAGGTCGAACGAGCCCTTCAGCCCGGATCGCCGCGAGCACCGCAGCCAAAGCCGGTGACGGCGGCCACGCTGTCGCCAGGAGATTCGGAGCGGGTGCTTCTCGGCGCGAGGATGGGCGGGTCGAGCTCTGGGAACAAAGCGCGATCGCGCCCGGCTGGACCACGCAGCTCGAGGGGGAAGTTCGCGCGGTGGCGTTCTCGCCCGACGGCAAGCTGCTGGCGGCCGCCGGCGACGACCGGCAGATTGTCCTTCGCGCTGTGACGGACCCGAATCGGCCTCTGGTGCTGGGCACGCCGCCGAATCATTTCGAGATGATCAACGCGCTGGCGTTCTGGCCGAAGGGCCGATTGCTGGCCAGCGCCAGCGACGATACGACGGTGCGGTTCTGGCGGATGAGCGACCGTCGCTCATCGGGACGCTGGCCGCCTGGAGAGCGGGGAGCGATTGGGTGGTCTTCACGCCGGATGGGCTGTTCGACGCCTCTCCCGACGGAGAGCGGAGCGTGAGCTGGCGGCTCCTGGATCGCAGTGGCGCTGCCCAGGGGGCAGCGATCGCACGGCTCGAACAATTCCGTGACCAGCGATTTGTCTTCGATCTCGCCGAAACACTGAGCCGTGGCGAGGACCCCAAGCCGCCGGCCGTTGTGCCGGAGTCCCGGCCGCCCCAGGTCGTTCTCGAGCCGGTTTCCGCTCCGACGCCCAAGCGGCGGCAAGTCGACCTGCAGATCCGGCTGAGCGAGGCGGGGATCACGGACTTGCGGCTTTATCACAACGGGGTCGCCGTGTCCGGCGACTTGAAACGCGAGGGCCGCGACGCGGCCGCGACCGTCACGCTGGTCAGTGGCCAGAACACGATCTACGCGCTTGCGGGGCGAGAAGGAAGCATCGACGGCCGGTCGAAAGAAGTATTGCTGAATTATGACGGCCCGACACCCGGACGCGTGCACGTGCTTGCCGTGGGGGTTAGCAAGTATCGGACCCAGGCGCTGCGGTACGCGGAAAAGGACGCACAGGCGATGGCGGCGTTCCTGCGCCAGCGCGATGCCGGCAACGGTCAGATCGAGGCGATGGCTCCCATTGTCCTGGTCAACGACGAGGTTCGAAAGGACGAGGTGGACAGGAAGTTTCAGGAGCTGCGAAGTCGAGTACGCGGACGACCGGAGGACACGGTCGTCGTCTTCCTTGCGGGTCACACCGACATCCGCGATGGCTTCTTCTGCTTGTTGCTGCCCACGGCCGATCTGCCGGCCGGTCCTGAGGTCGTGGCGCTGCGGGGACCAGAGCCCGGGAAACCAGTGCGCCGGACTGGGATATTGCTCGAGGATCCGACCGTGCTGCCCTACGCCCTCATTCACAGCAATCTCAGGTTCGTGGAAGCGCTGAATCGTCTGGTGATCGTCGACGCGTGCCAGGCCGAGGCGCTGTTCGAGGATCCCGGGGTCAGGGCTTCGCTCCAGCGGAGGATCCGTGCACGGCCGAGCGCGACGCCCACCCGGCTCGTACGTCGTACATTCTCGCGACCCGCCGCGGCGAGCGAGCGGCCGAAGCCCAAGAGCTCGAACACGGGCTACTGACGTATGTCCTCTTGCGCGGGATGGGCGAGCCTGGCCTGCGGCCCCTCGACGACGTCTCGGTATTCGCGCAATTTCCCAACGCGGATCTCGACCACGACGGCTGGGTGCAAACCCGCGAGTTGCGCGAGTACGCCGACCTCACGATCCCGGTGCTGTCGCGCCGGTTCCCGAATCTGGTCCTCCGCGGAACCGCGGCGACCGACGCGTCCAAGACCGACTCGACGCTCGCTCAGGAATTCGAAGGGGTCTCGTTCCCGCTCGTCGAAATTGCGCCGGCTTCGGTGCCGGCCGGGTCGCGCTGAGCGGGCTCGCCACTGATCGATGAAATCGCTGCGGTGTCCACCCAGCGGCTCGCTTCACGCTTGGCCAGGTCTTCCACGGCATGCGCTGGGGCTCGAAGATCCGGATGTCGGTCCAGTTGAGATACTCGGGCGGAAAGAAGTCGGCAAACTGCTTGCGACCGGTCAGCTCTTTCACGCGGTTCACGACGGCGGCCTGGAAGTCCTCCAGCGTTGGCGAATTGCCTCTGGCCGAATTGCCCGGCGCCGCGGCGTGCCCGGCGAGCGTCGCCGAATCGAGGATCGCCTGTGCGAACGCGCCCTGCTCTGCCAGCCGCTGGCTGGGGTCCTGCTTGGAGGCCATGAGGACCAGGACGCCGCGCTTGTTCAAATCCCGCACCCACTCGCCGATCAGCGGCATGCGTAGCTGAGCAGGCATGTGCTCATGGATACCATCCAGCAACAGCAAGACCAGGCAACCGGCCGAGGCGACCTCGTCGAGTCGTTCCGAGATGGCTAGAGCAGGAACGGAGGCTGACAGGTCATTGTTGTTGATTTCGGCGTCGGCACCCAAGACGAGCGAGCCCCGCGGCCCGAAATTCAGCACGTGCGACTCGATGACCAGAAAGACCGTGTCGCCGGCGCCCAGCTTGTGTTCCTTGATCTCCGCGGCGAGGCGATCGAAGATTTTGACGATCTCACCGGAGCTGACTCCCGAGCCGTCAAACACCCTGGCATCGATCCGGTCCTCGCGAAAGAGCTTTCGTTCGGCGGGCGCCACGAGGAAGTCCGCGAGCTTGCGCGCGTCGAGTGCGGCAAACGGGATCGGGGGAATTCCGCTTCCCTTGAAGTTTTCGATGCCGATCGATCGGACCACCAGTCGCGGTCCCAAGGGCGCCGCCGGTTTCGGAAGGTTGAGCCTGATCCGCAACGTCTGGAGCCCCACGACACCTTGGTTGTCGGTGGCGAGGATGCTGATCGAGTTTTCCTCGGGCTTCAGCTTCAGCTCCTGTGTCACGAGCGCGCTTGGCACCGGCGGATCGAACGTCCGGGGGGGGTAGCGACTGGCACCATTGCGGAATACGAGCGAGCGGATGAGGCGGTCCTGGGCGCGCCGAGACCTCGACTCTCAGATCAAGATCGGGCTGTTGCACGGCGATCTCGCCGCCCTGAGGGACGACCGCCGGCGCGACAAGCCTGATCGTTGGGGGAGCGACGACCACGGGCGTCGGAAGCGCGCCCAAGGCCTCGACGGCGTTCGCGGTTCGAAGCAGGGTGTCGATGACGGGCGGCTGTCGGAGCTGGGCCTCGTACCGTGACATTGGATAATAGTCCGTCGGTAGCGCCGGGCCCTTGTTGACGTGCCACCCGAGGTGTCGGCGGTCGCCCGCGATCGACGTGTCGTAGTACCCTTCAGGCATCCAGGCGATCCATTCCCGGTCGCTGCCTGGAAACAGGGACAGGACAGGTGAGTCGCGCCGTGTTGTTTGGAACTGATCGGGCTGCCCGCCGCGACGGACCGCGATCACAATGGGCGTTCCGGGAACGATCGTGTCGGTCTGCTCGGTGACCACTTCGGTGGGTATGGCGACTCGGTCGAGGTTCAGGGTGCAGCGTTCGATGCGGTCTCCTGATCGCAGTCCCATTTGCTGGGCGAAGCCGCGAGGTGTGACCTCCTTGACGCTGAAAACGCCCTGCGCTTTGCGCTGGAAGGTTGCGCCCAAGGGGGGCCGTGCATCGCAACTGGCCAGCGTCCACAGGCGCACAGTCTGGTCGGCCGAAGCGCTCGCCAGCCAGCGCCCGTCGGCGGAGGGAGCTAGCCCGTAGACCGCACCGGCGTGCCCCAAGAACACACGCGTCCGCTGTCCGTCAGGCAGGCGGTGGATCACGATGGTCCCGCCCATGGAACCGACCGCTACCGCGAGACCCGGGTGCCGCGCCCGCTCATCAGGCGGAAGGAATGTGAAGCTTGTCCACCTCAGGTCTTCGTTGCGGTCCAGCGCAATCGGGACCCGCTGGCCCTGCGCTGAAATGGCAATGACGCGGAAGAGAGGATCGGTCGGATCCTGTTCGATTGTCCATCCTGAATAGGCCGTGATCGCCCGCTGGAGCCGTTCCGGAGCGGGAACCGGCACGAACCGACTGCGCGGCCAGGTCAAAACCTTCCCAGGTCCATTGCGTGGGCGGGATCGGTCGAGTCCGTGCAAAAGCCAGCGTCGGCTTGTCGTCCGCGAACGCGACGTTCCAGAGCACGGTTCCCTTGCCCTTGAGCTCGAGTGCCGACGCATTCGGGGTCGACTGCAGATCGCGCAGCACGATCGCCTGGGCGTCCCCGCCGCCGATTGCGAGAAACCGGCCGTCGGGGCTGAACGCGAGGGCATGCACGAGGTCCCCCGCGGTCATGATCAGGCGCGCCTCTCGACCATCCGGCATGTGTCGGATCCAGATGTCGCATTCTGTGCGAGGAAGAACATCTTGCTTGGCGGCGGGACTGAACTTCAAGATGCTGGCCGCGAGGGAATTGCCGTCAGGACTGTACTCGACGGCCTCGATCGCTCGCCTCTCGTTCATCTCTTCGGGATTCAAATACGTTCGATGAACGAGGCCTAGGGCGTCATAACGCTCGAGCTTGCCATTCTCGCGACCGATCGCAACGTGACGACCGTCGGGGCTCAAAGCGAGCGCATTCACGCGCACCCCGAGCGGGGCCTTCAGATCATTCTCATCGGGATTGACTGTCGTGACCAACGGCTGCGGCGAGCGCCAGTTCCAGATCCGCAGCGTACCGTCGCCGTCGCCACCGTGCTCTAAAACCTGGTCGTTCGAGCGAAAGGCGACACGTACGACATCGCCCGCATGGCCGGTGAGCGTGGCCACCGTCGGGTAATTTGCCGCCCCAAGATCCCAGATCCGAATGGTCTTATCCTTGCCGCACGAGGCGAGATAGCGGCCATCGGGGGAAAATGCCAGACCGAGAACGACGTCGGCATGGCCTCGGCGGCTCGCCGATTGGCTTGGCTCTGCTGTCGCCCGCGAGGTGGATCGCCAGGTCGCCGGTTTCCGGATTCTTCAAACCCGGCAATCGGTAGATCAAGATTTCCCCGGCCGGCGCGGATACTCCATAGCCGGCGACGGCGAGCAATCGCTCTCCAGGGGTTTCGCTGGAGGGCCCGATCGCAATCGCGTAGATCCATCCCCCTCTCCGGTTGATTGGCGGCCGGATCGTCCGTTCCAGTCGCGGCCGTCCTGCGCGAAACTCCCAGACATGAACAACCTTGTCGAGGCCGGCGCTATACAGATACTTTTCGTCACCACTGAAAACCATTGCTCGCAAGGAAGCCGTGTGGCCCTGGCCGTTGAGCACGAGTCGAGGCTTGAGGAATTCCTGGGGGGGAGTTTGGGCAACCGCCTGACCACCGATCAGAATATATAGGAGAACATGTAAGGCAGCGTTTAATCGAATGGGCCGCGCCTCGTGTGATTCGCGGGTCGAGATCCGGCACGCTCCCGGGGTCGTGGTGTGAGGCGATTGTTGGCTTACAGCTCGCGTCATTGGAGCGCCCCGAGACCGGCCCTCGATGACCGACGGAATTCGGAGACGGGAACGACCCTCGATCGCGGAGCCAAGCCTCTGCAAACCGTGTCATCGCGGCACAAGCTTGCTGACTTGTTCCTGGCGGGGGCTCGGACCATGACCATTGGTCGTGCTTGCATGCATTCAATGTAACGAACTTTTTTCACCTTTGCCTCCTATGTCTGATTGTATCCGCAATAAAAAAGCAACCGAAACAACCAATATGACCGATACCACAAGCAATCTTTGCACCTGATCTCGGATGGCTTTCGAATGACCAGCGGCTGTCGCCGAGTCACCGGCTACCGGCGGATTCCGGTCTGGCAGGCGAGTGCGTTTGTCGAGAAGTCGTCGTCGGGAAGCGTTCCCGCCCCTTGAGTCAGGTACGATCGTGAGCCGGACGTTTTACGTACGGTGATGTATTGAGGCGAGAGAGATGCCCGGTCACGGGCCTCCGGGAATTTCTGGCTGCCTTCGGGCGAGAGGTGTCGCAATGATGCGAAGATATCAACGTCCGATCTTCGCTGCGATGACGATCGTCGTCGCTTTGTCGCCATTGAGCGTGTTCGGGCAGAACTCTGAGCAGAATTCTACCGGTTCTGGCTCACCCGCTCCGCAAGCAGGCTACCCCGGACGGAAGATACTGCCACCGTGCGCCTGATCGACCGCGCAAAGACAGTGCGGTCAAACCTTCACAGTATCCAGTCACGACGGCAAGTCCGCAGACGCAGATCGTTCCTGGCGGAGTGGGACGTGCCCAATCTCCTTCGGGTCAGGCGTTTGCGCCTGGAGTACCTTCCGGTGAGCCGTTGCCGCTGGAGCCATCGATTGGTCCTTCCGGTCCGCTGCGGGTGCGCCTGGATTCGTTCCTGGCGAGGCGATGCCCGAGGGCATCAGCACGCTGGGACCTCCGGCGGGCGGAATTCCGACGGCGCCGGCGGGCGGAATTCCGACGGTGCCGGCTGGCAGCGGGGCAGGAACTCCGGCCCCCGCTGGAGGCACGCCGGCCACCGCCCCTGGCGCGATGACGATCACGCCTGCCACCGAGGCGGCTCTGGCCGGGTTGGCGGGCGAGGTGGTGCCGGCGCACTCGCCGACCTGACGCCCGCGATGATCGGCGACCAGAGCCCATACTCAATGATCCGTTCGCTCGCGGCCCCGCCGATCCCTCCGCCGTTTCCGCCGCCACGGCCCGGGGTCAGTCCGGTGACCAGGGTTGCAAAATCGATTGCCGGCGTCGTTCCCGCGGTTCGCGGTTTCAAGATTGCGGATAACCAGAGCCCGAGACCCACTGACCGCGTTTTCGGCAGCTTCAATTACTTTGACAACGTCAACAGGCCGTTGAACGAACGGCTGGGACGCCCATCCAGAACATGATCGTCTATCGCCAGGTTTATGGCTTTGAGAAGACGTTCTTCGACCAGTCGGCGTCGATCGGCATCAGAGTGCCAATCAATACGTTGAACATCCAGAGCAATCCGCTTCGGCTCGCTGGGGGGTACGTCCACGGCGTTTGGCAACGTCAATGTCTTCAGCAAGCTGATCTTGTGGGAAAACCAAGCTGGAAGCCTGGTTTCCGCCGGTCTTTCCGTGGATGTTCCCACGGGACCAAACTCGTTCGCGGGATTCCCGACGATCCTGGGCAAGAACGTCACGGACATTCAGCCGTTCTTGGGCTACATCTTCACCGACGGCGGGGACTGGTTTGTCCAGGGCTTCGGCTCGATCGCAGTGCCGACGGATTCGGCTTTACCTACAATGATGTTCCTGGACGCGGCCCTGGGCTATTTCCTGTATCGAAACAACACGCCCGAGAGCTTCTTGACCGCGCTCGTGCCGACGTTCGAGACGCACGTCAATATTCCCTTGAATCACAGCTCATGGAACTTCAACGACACATATGGAACGCCCACCGTGGTCGACCTGACGTTCGGCCTCAATACCGTGTTCTTCCAGCGGGGCATATTGACGCTCGGCTACGCCCTCCCGGTCACCGGACCGCCTCCGTTCAGCGGCGAGTTCATACTGCAATTCAACTGGCTGTTCGGCGGCACGCGGCGCATCTGACCACGTTCCTCCCCCCTCTGGCCGGCGGCTAACGCGATTCACGACGCGGGATGAGCCGGCGATCCGTGCCGTATGACCGGCTGGGCGTGACGCGTGACGCGCAGAGCAAGGTGGACTGGTGGTGAGCGCCGGCTTTCGCGGCGTGCACGGCATCAGGCGCGGGCCGACGCCTGGCCTTCAGTAACGGCCGGTGGGCAAATGGCCGGGCGTGTTTGACCCGGTGGAGAGCTCGCGCGGTTGCACCGCCGGCCGATCCCGGGTCACTCGGGTTGAAGGGCGCACCGGTCGGGCTATCCCGGAGGCCCTGTCCCACGTTGGCGACGATGGTATTGGCCGTCGGCGTCGTATTCACGTAGATCCCCAGATCATTGGCATCGCCGTTGAGCAGGCCGGGGCTCGAACCTCCGGATGCGTTTCGACCGAGAATATTGTTCTCGATCAGGTTTCCGTGGGCGCCCAGACCGAAGATCTGGATTGCGATCTCGCGGTTCCCCGAGACCACGTTGCCAGCCGCTCTGTTCGCTCCGCCGATCGTGTTGCCGGGGGCGTCATTGATGAAGATCCCGTCCGCGCCGTTGGGAATCGCGGCCATGCCGTCCTCGCTGGTGCCGACCTTGTTGGCCTGGACCGTGTTACCGGTGGCCGTTGATCCGGCGATCTCGACACCGATGAACTGACTTCCCGAGACGGTGTTAGTCAGAACGGCATTGTTGAAGTGCCGTTGATCAGAACACCGATCACTTCGCCCTTGATGGCGGCGTTGCCGCTTGCGCTTGTGCCGATCAGATTTCCTTGCAGCAGGTTGCCCGAAGTGTTGGCACCGAAGATATAAACATCGACACCGTTGTTGCCACCTGTGCCGTTGCCCGCGATCACGTTGTTCGGGCCGATGCCGTTGCCGTTAGAACCATTGCCCACAAGGATTCCGGCCAGCGAGTTTCCGAGACCGGCGGTGCCGGTGGCATTCGTGCCGATCCTGTTGCGAGCGATCGTGTTGTTACTCGAGTTTGCATCAAGATTGATCCCAGCCGAGGCTGCGAGAGTGCCGTTGCCCGAGATCACATTGCCGGCGATGCTGTTGTTCGAGGAATTATCCAGGATGATCCCGTCGAGCGCGTTTCCGAGCCCTCCGGTTCCACTGGCGTTGGTCCCGATGAGATCGCCGGTGACGGAATTGGTGGCGCCGGTGATCGTGCAGGATCGGCAGCCAGGCGCCTCGCCGGCCGCGGGCGACCCAGATGCGGCTATCGCTCGATCGGCGGCTCACGACTCCCCGCTCGCGCCGTCGCCCGGCCGTCGTCACACGCATAAATGACGACGGCAGTTCCGCCCGTTCCAGCCCGCCAAACCTCTCGCAGCCGTTGCGGGTGACGGGCGACGTAGCGTCCCAGCGGACTGGCCTGGGCATTGGCGTAGCGATCCTCATCAATCAATACATAGGCGACCTCGTAGCGATCGATGAGACCGTCGATCAGCTCCGGATCATTGGACGACGGCGAAAATGACCGGCGGCCGGTGAGCCAAAACACTTCGCCGGGGTGGCGAGCCAGGATCGGCCCGGGCTATCCGTGCCTCGCGGGCGATCCAGGGCGCAGGCGGCATCAAAGTCACGATACGTCCGCCGCTGGGCGGCAGGCGCGGGCGGACACGATGGCGTAAGTCGCGTACGGGAGCGAGATCGCAAGGACGACGACGGCCGCCCAGTTCGCGGGGCCGACGGAGGTTGCACCGGGCGATGATCGCCGTCAGGCCCTCGACCGCGCCGGCCAGGAGGCACGGGCACCAGTCGGGATGAGGAACCGGCCTGCCTCGGTGAAGGGCCACACCATCAGGATCGTCAGGGTCGCGAACGCGGTGAGCCCGGCGGTCCGGCGACGGCGAATCCGCAGCGTCAGCAACAACCCAACAACCAGAACGCCGGTCGCGAGCGTCGCCCAGGTATTGACGGCCGCCCTGGATCCATGGCCGATGCTGGAATACCGTGCCGATCTCGACGATCGGCCCCGTCAACTGGTCGGGCATCCGCTGCAGGTAAAATATCGCCAGTGTGGTGATACGGCGGCACGATTCCCACGATCGTCGTAGGCAAGCAGGCTTGCCTGAGTTCGGTGCGCCGGCGAGCGCAAGCCAGGCCACCCACGGCAAGAGCAACAAACCGAACGTCAGGGCCGCGGCGAAGGCTGTCGGCCTGTGCCGACGCAACAGCAGCTCGATCGCCGCCCCACCCGCGATCGCGATCCCCACATGCCGTGTCAACACGCAGGCCGCCAGCAGTGCACCGAGCATGATCCCGGGAACGATGCCGCCGCGCCCTTCGACGTGGACGATTGCCAGCAAGGCGAGTTGACCCAGCAAGAGGAACAGTGGCTCGGACAGGATTGCGCCGCCGTTTCGAGCCCAGGCCCAGTTCACCGCGAGAGCCAGACCCAGGAACAACGCGGCGCGTGGCGGATACATGCCGCGGAACCACCACCAGGCCGCGACCGTGGCGGCGAGCGTGCAGGCGCACGAGAAGAGATGGGCTGCCGCCAGTGACCGGCCGGTGATGCTCCAGACGACCGCGAGCGCGGCCGGGTACCCGGGCGGGAAATGGGTGTGTCGGCGTCGGTTCCGGAAGCGCGATATTCGAGTAGCCGCGACCGCCGGCGAGCGCCTCGGCAAGCATGGCATAGCCCGCGCCGTCAAATCTTGGCGGCGCCCCCAGCGACGTGCTTGCCGCGAGCGAAATGGCGGAGCACAGCGCGATCAAGATCGCCGAAATCCAATCCGGTCTCGCCCTCCTCCGCCGCAATCGCGTCATGGGCCGCAGCCTATCTCATCGTCCGCGGGCCGTGCGCCGTGGATCGAGCCGGCACCGCGCGGGCCAGCTCTGGACACACCCGATCGCCCCGCAGCGCAAACACGGACATAGTTTAGCAAAACCAGCGCCGCTGGGCGCGATCGCCGCGCGGTCCATGTCGCACGACCATCGCCGAGCCTCGGAGCCGATCGTTCCAGCGAGACCTCGCATGCCGCCGGAGCCGTGCTTGCGTCGCGACGTTTCCTTGGCGATGATCGGTGCCACACGCTTCCATCCGCCGAGCGGGAAAGTATGGGTGACGATCAAGACACCGGCCATTTCACGGAGCGCATGGTGCCCGAGGAGGCCCATGCCCGAATTTTCTGGGAGCACGTCGGCCGTTATCGGTTCGCGAAGGAATTCGTGCGCGGCAAGCGGGTGCTCGATATTGCTTGCGGCGAGGGCTACGGGGCTGCCGCTCTTGCCAAGGCCGGGGCGGCGACGGTGGTCGGGATCGACGTCTCGGCCGACGTCTGCGATCACGCCAGGCGAAAGTATGGCCTCGACGCCCGGGCCGGCGATGCCACAGGCGATCCCGCTGCCGGATCGATCGATCGATCTGGTCGTGTCGTTCGAGACGATCGAACACGTCGACGACCCGGCCGCCTTCCTTCGCGAATGTGCCCGCGTCCTCGTCCCCGACGGGATGCTCATCGTCTCGACCCCGAACCGGCCCGTCTACAGCGGCGAAGGGACACAGAACCCGTTCCATCGGCTCGAGTTCGACGAACGAGGAGTTCGTCGATCTGCTCCACTCGCGAGTTCAATCCGTTCGGCTCTACACCCAGTTCCCCCGATCGGCGGCCTGGTGGAGTCACCGGTCGCTCGCTGCCGAACGATCGCCGTGGCTTCGCATCAGGGGCTTCTGGCGGTTATCGTCCTGGATCTGTCCCGCGATCCGAACCCACGTCAGTCCGGCGATCCGCGCATCCGCCGATGAGATCATCCTGGCTCGCGACACGTTCCCCTCTTCGCTCTTCAATCCCTACATCGTCCGGCCGCTCTCGAAGGCGCAGCCGCGAGCAGCCTTACATCCTCGTCGCGGTGGCCGAGGGCGTCAAGAATGCTTGAACCACTCCCGTTCCGGGGCCTCGGCCGACCTTCTCCCGCGTCGAGTGAACGATCATGATGCCGAACTGGCCCCTCCGTTCCTCGGCCGAACGGACGCCGTCGCCGGTGCTGGCGTCCCATGTGGCGCGGAACGGTCTGGCTCGCGCTCAAGACTCCGCTCCAGGTGATCATCGCGTTCTGGAGCGTGCCGCTGGTCCAGCATGCGATCGGCGCCGGAGGCTAACGGGGCCTACGTCTTCGCCTGGGGATTCGGGTTCATCCAGTTCCTGCTCGAATTCGGGATGGGGGCGGCACTGCAGCGACAGGTGAGTCTATGCCTGGGCACGAAACGATCGCGATGGGTCAAACGGCTGATCGCCTGCGGCACGATGTTTTACCTGGCCATGGCCGCCATCCAGATCATCGTCCTGCTGGCGATCGCCTACCTGGGGTTGCCAGCCAAATTCCAGGGTGACTCGCGCCGGTTGATCGTCGGGCTGCTCTGGATCCAGGCGCTGTCGGCTCCGTTCTTCGGGTTGTTGACCGTTGCGTCGAGCGTCTTGCTGGCGGCGCGGCGGTACGAGTTGCTCCCGCGATTGGATCTGGTGATCGCGATCCTCCGGTTCGCGATCCTGGTCGCTGGGCCTCCGCGCGGGCGTCGATTTCCTCGCCATCGTCGTGGTCCAGACAGTCGTCCTGCTCGGAGGCACGCTGTTGCCGGCGCTCTGGGTGATGCGTCCGGGAACTGCGCTGCGTGCCGTACTGATGGCCGTGCCGCGCTCGCGCGATTTTGGCGCTGCTGCTTCACGTCGGGTTCTTCATTTTTCTGATGCAGTTGAGCGTCGTTCTGGCCGACAAGGTCGACACGACGATCCTCGGCTATGCCCTGCCCGACGCCGGAGCCGGGGCCATCGATCACCGTGTATCAGAACGTGAGCAAGCCGTTCTTTCAGATCCGGCAGACGAGCTGGACGCTGGCTTATCTGGTGGTGCCGGCGGTGGCGAGCCTGGCGGCATCCCGCGACTCGACGGGCCTCGACCGGCTCAAGTACGATGGCACGCGATACCTGGTCGGGCTGGTCCTGCCGGTCGACGCTCCTGGCCGGGATCTACGCCGCGCCATTCTTGAGCCTGTGGGTCGGACCGCGCTATGCCCCGAATGCTCCATTGCTCCAGTTGTTCCTGGTGGCGGCGCTGCCGATGGTGCTCGCGGTCCCGGCGCAGATGGCCATCGGCCTGGGCAAGGTCGAAGTGGTGGCCTTGTCGGCCCTCTGTCGGCTCGCTGGTCAACCTGCCGATCAGCTATTACCTGACGACCCGGCTGGGGGTGGCCGGCGTGATCTGGGGCACGGTGCTCACCACCTTGGTGTCGAATCTTGCGGTACCGGCGGTCTACCTGTTTCGCACGCTGGGGATCCGGCCCCAAACCTTCCTCGCGACACACTCGGCACGCCCCTGGCCGGGGCGGCCGTGCTCGTGCTGGCCGCGTGCGTCTGCCGCGACTCTCTTGCCACCGGAACCGATCGGTGCCAGTGCCATGTCGCGTTGCGTTCCCCTGTTGCTCAACCTGTTCGTCGGCACCGTCGCTTACATCGCCGGCTACTGTGCCACGCCGGTCGGGCTCCGACCTGGCCAGCCTGATCCGGCCGCTGCGACCTCGGTCCCGGCGGGCATCGTAGAACGGAGCGCTACCCGCCAGTTACGGGTCAGGCTGTGCCTGTTCAGGGTCGATCCTCATCAGCCGAAGCCCAGGGAAGTCGACGACTTCCCGGATGCGCCCGGGATCGCCGAGTCCCTCAGGCAGCCCGCGCATGGGTTGACCCTCGCGGCGCCCGACCGCAACCCAGACGGGATCCGGCCCGAGGGTCAAATCTTCCGAGTGTTCGGGCCAGGTGAAAACGGTCCGATTCGGCCCGAGGTAATAGCGGGCGGTCTCGACCTCGACATCGAGCGGCGCGGGGGGCGAGACGACGGCGACGCTCGCGCTCGGGTCGTGGCTGTTGAGATACCTGGCTGCCCCCCTCCAGTCGGCCTTCAGGTCATCGCGATACACATGGCTTTGCAGCATGGCGCCGAGAGCGCGACACCGGCGCCGGCGATCGCGAGGCTCGCGATCCACGGCAGCCTGGCGAGCCCTCGCGACACCAGGATCAGGTAAGCCGGCCCGACAAACAGCGTGTAGGCGCCGGGCCGAAGATGGGGTGCGCGAGACGGGAGTACGCGTACAGGACCACCGGAGCAACGACCAGCCAGATCAACAGGGGAACCGCGACTGGGAAATGCTCGACGACGACCCGGACGCCACCCGCTTCGGGCCGGCTAGTTCGGCACAAGCCGTACGCGATCAACAGAAGGCAAACGAGCAACGTCGCGAAATTGCCGCCGATGAAACCGATCGGCATTCCGAACAAGAACCGAAGCGGAAGGGTTCCGGCCGTCGATTCCGGAGCGTGGTCGAAGTAGTTGCCCGCCCACGGCAAGACCGCAAGCGCGACCGCCGCGTGAATGAGCAGCCATTGCCTCCACGAGATCGCGAACGCCCGGCGGTTCACGAGCGACGCGAAACCGAGCGAGCCCGCCATCAACAAACCCAGCGGATGCGAGTATGCGATCGCGATCAGCGAGAGTCCATACAGCGCGGCCTTCCAGGACCTGGGGGCGCACGTGCGAAAACAAGAGTCCCCAACCCAGGCAGGTCACCAGAGCCAGCCACGCATACATCCGCACTTCCCGGGAATAGTACACCAGGAGCGGGCTCAAGCCGCAGAGCCAGGCGGCCCACAGGCCGGTCTTCGCATCAAACGCCTCACGCCCGACCCAGTACACGGCCGCGACGGTCAGGATCCCGCACAGCGCACTGAGCGAGCGACCCGAGAAATCGGAAGCGCCGAAGGCTGACACCCACCACTGAAGGATAAGAGGATGGAGCGGAGCACGGGTTGCGTCGATTTGTCGAAGCAGCCGGAGCATCGCGGCTGGGCCGTCCGCGCGGGCCAACCGCATCGTGACGACCTCGTCGTACCACAGGCTGCTGTGGCCCAGTTGAAACAACCGCAGAATCGAGGCGACGAGCAGAATGCCAGCAAGAGCTGGGAACTCTGCGGGAGCCCACCGGCGCGGTGCGGCATCCGTGCTGGTGGCGGGCGTCTCATCGGTCACCGTCATCTCCCCCGACATCGACAGTGCCTCTCTCGCAACGAGCGAATGATTCAAAGGACGGCAACGCTGGCCGACGGACGTGGACCAGTGAGCCTGGCGCTATCCTCGGCATCGCAAGGGCGCTGCGACTCAAATTCTATCGCAGAATGCTCATGACGCGACCGAGTCGTGCGACCGGAGCGTGTCGCTAGAACCAGGCCCCGGCTGGCGATTGCGGCCGTTCCAACCTGCCGCGCCGATCACGAGGGCGACGGCGGCGACCGCCGCCAGCGAGACCACTGTCGCGGGCAGCAGCCCGGTCGGCCGATAGTGAAGCGTGACCCTGCTGGTCCCGGCGCCGGCGAGCAAGACCCCCTGCAGGCCCCCGTCTACCTTGAGAACAGGTTGTGCGGGTCCGCCGTCGACGCGATAAGTCCAGCCGGGGTAGAAAGTCCGTCGCAAGATGAGGATGCACGACCCGTCGTGCTCGACGACCGCCAGGCGGCCATCCCACTCGAGCACGCTGGCCGCGGTTGCGCTCTTGCCCGGAAGCGCGGGCGGATGGTCTTCGGGAAGGAACCAGGCGTCGTCGCGGGCCTCGAAAAACGATAGCTCGGTGAACAGCATGCCCCACACCGGCGCCTCGTTCACCCGGTAGGCGATCCGTGCCGGCGGGAACGGATCCCGGTTGCGCACGAGCTTCCAGGGACCCAGGCCGCTCTGGCGCGAGGCGGTGACGTTAGCCATTATCTGATCGAGAGCCGGGTCTGCGATCTCGTCCAGGAGATCAGTCCCGCCCACGGGGTCTTTCGATCCCCACACGCCATGCGTGACTCCGAACCGGCGCTGCCACCGCTGCTCGGCGCCGTCGTTGTCAGCGGGGGGAATTGTGGCTCGTTCCAGCAGGTAATTCGGCGGCGGAGGCACGATCCCGAGATACGGATAAGCGGTCGCCTGACCGGCGTCCAGCGGCAGATTCATGAGCCGGCCGGCGACGAGACCCGCGTCCGGCAGTGCCGCCAGCCGGCGCAGCACTGGACTTTCCGCGGGCAAGCGGACTGGCCGACCCCACTGGATCGGCCCGACGAAAAAAAGCGCGCCGAGCTCGACGACCGCGACAAGGATCGGCGCCCACGCCGAGACGATTCAGCCGCCAGGCGACAATCGCGACCAGGCCCAGCCCCCAGATTAGCCCGGCGGCTGCAAACCGCGTGGGCAGCGTTTCCGCCCCCACGCACGCCTTGAATTCGGGGGCGCGCGCGCACTGAAGTGACCAGGTCCACGCCGCGATGCCGCCCAGGATCGCCAGCGCCATCCCCGCCCAGAAGCGCCGCGGGGCGACCGAGCGATCGAGCCCCCGCCCGGCCAGGAGCGCGAGCCCCAGGCTCGTCAGAAGCGTGTACCGCGCGGGCGCGAAACCACCCCAGGCCCGGCAGCTGAAGCAACAGGTAGAAGCCATCGGACCACCACCCCGGCATCGTCGCCAGCGCCAGCGATACGGGCACGATCACGCGCCAGACCGCCAGGCCGCCGGACCGCGGTGCGCTGATCGAGCCCACGAATGCGAGGACCAGAGGGATGATGCCCGCATACGCGCACGCCTCGCCGGCGATCGTCCCGTGCTGGTACCAGTAGGCGCCCCCTTCCCCGGGGCGGGCGAGGAACACCTCCGGCAGCGCGAACTGCGCCAGTGGGCGGGCGGGAACAAAAAATTCGCGAGCAAGTGTGACGGCCGGCTGAACCCGGCGGCCCCGGTCAGCTCCCAGGTGAGGCGCAGTTGAACCCACGCAACCGCCGCCCCCCAGCAAAGTCCCGCCGCGAGGCCGAGAATCCTGGCCGTCGGCCGCCGCGCGACTCCGGTTGCGGTCAGCGCCCGCCAGCCGCCGGTCGCCAGCACCAGCCCGGCCGTCCACATCTGGATCTGAAAGTGCCCCAGCGTGATCTGCATGCCCCACGCCAGCGCCAACCACGCCAGCCAGACCAGCCGGCCGGTCGAAGCGTAGCGGTCGGCCAGAAGCAGACAAAGCGGCAGATAAGGCATCACGTGGTAAAACGGCTCGTGGACCACGTGAACCGCCTGGAATCCGCACAACGTGAAGCTCACACTCGCGAGCGTGCTGCCGGCGCGTCCGATCCCCAACTCGCGTGCGTAGGCATAGGTCGCCGCGAGGATCGCCAGCATGTGAATCCACATCGTGAGCTGGTACGCGGTCGCGACGTCCCACAGCCGGTAAAGTAGCCAGTTGGGCGGATAAAACGCAGCGATGTGGCTTTCGGCGATCAGAGGTGCGCCGAGCCCGATCCGGTCGCTCCAGAACGGCAACCGGCCGGCCGAGAGTGCGCGTGCCAGCTCGGTCTTGATCGGCTGATACATCAGCACCGGGTCGCCGCCGAGCGGCGCGAACCCCGCCACAACGGGACCCAGCACGAAGGCCAGGAGGACGACGGCGAGCATCAAGCGAGGTGCGATCGTGCGGGGCACTGCCAGGGTCCAGGGCCAGGATCGAGGGGAAGTGTGACGCGGGTTGGCACTGCTGGGGCCGTGGCAGCCGATCTCGTCCCGGCTCGTCCGCACCACAGCATACCACGACGAGCCGACGCCACTCATACCCGAGCGACGGCCCGCGCGGCAAGACCGGCGCCCCCACAGTCCCGCATCGCACCTCACCGGCCCAGACCAATCCGCCTGGACCGACCGCCCTGCTCGATCGCCCCGCCGCTCGCGCCTCGCCGGTAGACCGGACTCCTCCGAACCGCGCCCGTAGCCGGGCCCGATGTTCTTGCCGTTTCGTCCGGCGCGCCCAATCAGTCGCGAAGACGATTCTTCTGATCGCCGAGATCAGGATTCACATCCCGGAGGCGATCGCTCGGACGCGGTTGTCCCGGTCAGTCAGGGCTTTCCGCATGTCGTCCCAGACTTCGTAGGCCAATCGACCGGCTCGCTGGCTGACTCGATGATCGACTGAAACGCCTGACCCTGGATCGTTCGATCGGCGGAATGGATGTCGGCGATTTGAGATTTGACGGCGTCGCCCATCGGTCACCCTTTCGATTTCGGCGGAGCACTGACCGCGGCCCACGCCCGATCGGAAGACGAATGCCGTGAGCGCGGTGGTGAGCCAGTCCGCGACCAGTCGTGGATTCATCGCGGTCCTCTTTCAGAAAGAAGGCCCGGCGCCAGTCGGCCCGGGCCCTCCCAGGTGATGACAATGCGCTTTCGCGGCGTCAATCGAGTTTCGCGACGACGCCTTCCAAAGCGGCGACAAACTTCTGCCAGCCGTAGCCTGCGCCCTGGTAAAAGCCGTCGTCTTCCGGCCGGAAGCCGGAGTGTTCCATGCGCACAAGGGTACCACCTTTGGCGGGCGCAAGCGTCCATGTGACGACGGTATTGAGCCCGTCCGCCGCCTCGTCGCCCGAGGAGCACCAGCGATACGAGAGCCGTTCATGGGGTTCCACGGCCAGGACTTCGCAGTCGGTGACGCCGTTCCACTGCGGGATGGGCTCGGCACGGAACTGGAACCGCTGGCCCGCGACCGGCTGGAAGTTGTTCTTCATCAGCCACTGCTCGATCAGCGCGCCTTCTGTGAGGGCGCGCCAGATCTTCTCGGGCGGATGGGGCATCACCCGTTCAACGACGATGGAACGAGTTGTCATGGGTCCATTTTCTCCAGTAGTTTTTCGAGTTGATCGAACTTGTCACGCCAGAAGGCACCGTAAACTTTCATCCAGTCGACCAGGGGGGCCAGACCTCGAGGATCGGCACTGTAGTGGGTCTGGCGTCCTTCAGGACGATCGCGAACCAGGCCGGCGAGCTTGAGCACCCCCAAGTGCTTGGACACCGCCGGCTGCGAGATCTCCGCGAAATCGGTCAGTGCGCGCACGGTCTGCTCCCCCTCGCTGACCAGACGCTCGAAGATCGCGCGACGGGTCGGGTCACCGAGGGCCTTGAAGAGCTCGTCCGGTGCGGCCTGCATGGCGGAATCATAGCCCGCGGGTTATGAATTCGTCAAGCCCAGGCCGTTGACTCTGGATGAATTCGCTCGAACAGCCGGAGTTTTGCGTGGGGTGATAGGGTCAGGGGGCGATCGCGCTCTCGCCTGCTGATCTTGCGCAGAGCTACCATTGTCATCGGGCAAAGTCGCACCGTATCGGGCTGAGGTGAAGTGACTTCGTGCATTCAAGAAGGGCGATGCGTGTTGCTGGCCCGCGGGACACCTCGCGGTGGTCTGGTTTCGGCGAGTCGTCGAGCTAATCTGGGGATCCATCTTCTCGGTCCGCAACGATCCAGGTGGGGCGGTGGGAGCCCCGCCGATGGCGCTGACTCGCGCTAGCGGAACCGAGATCGGTTTGGAGTCCGTGAGATGTCGTCGACGACCGCCGCCTCGTCCACCGCGCACGGCCTCCCGCCCGGGCCGAGGTTGCCGGCCTGGTGGCAGCTCGTCCGCTTCGCGGGTGACCCGCTTCGACTGTTCGACGAATGCCATCGCCGCTACGGCGACGCGTTCACGCTCCACGTCGCCGGCAACGGCCGGTTCGTGATGCTGTCGGACCCCGAGGCCGTCCGCGAGGTCTTCCGCGGGATCGGACGTGCTGCACTCGGGAGAGGCCAATGCGATTTTCACCGCGACCGTCGGGCGGTACTCGGTCCTCGTGCTTGACGACGCCCCGCATGCGCGCAGCGCCGCGTTCTCGTACCGCCGTTGAAGGGCGAGCGGATGCGCGCGTTTTTCGACGCGATGCGGCTGGAGACGCTGGAGGCCGTGCGGGCGTGGCCGCGCGACACAGTCTCCCCTGCCCTTCCGACCATGCGGCGGATCACGCTGCGTGTCATCCTCCGCACGGCGCTGGGCCTGGCACCCGGGCCCGGAGTTTGACCGTTTCGAGCGCAAGGTGGAGGCCCTCCTTTCAAACGGCCGCCAGCGCTCGCGCTCGTGCTGATGACGATCATCCCGATCCAGCGGCTGAGCGGGTCGCGGTGGGTCCCACTGTTCCGGCAGCTCAGCGCCCTTGACGACGATCTGTTCGCGCTGATCGCGGCGAGACGGCGGGGCGATCGGCCACCGAGCGGCGAAAACGTGCTCGACGATTTGCTCGCGGCTACGCACGAGGACGGCTCGCCCTTGGACGCGCAGGAGGTCCGCGACGCGCTGTTCACGATCCTGATCGCGGGCCACGACTCGACCGCGCTCGCGCTGGCCTGGGCGCTCGCAGATTTCGTTCCGCGGCCGGCGGTCGTCGATCGCGTGGCCGACGAGTTGAGGCGGGTCACCGGCGGCGAGCCTCCCGAGCCCGAGCACCTCCCCGCGCTGGAATACCTCGACGCGGCGATCCGCGAGAGCCTGCGGCGAAGCCCGGTCGTGCCGTTCGTGGTCCGGAAGACGATGCACCGTTCGCGACGGGCGGCAGGGAGTACCCGGCCGGGGTGGTCCTCTGCCCGTGCTCGTACCTGGTCCACCGGCGCGGAGCTCTACCCCGAGCCCGACCAGTTTCGCCCGGAGCGGTTCCTGGAGCGGAAATTCGGCCCGCACGAGTGGTTCCCCTTCGGTGGCGGCAACCGCGTCTGCCTGGGGATGCCGTTTGCGCTCTACGAGATGAAGGTCCTGCTGGCAACCTTTTTCAGCCAGGTCCGCGCGGCCCGTCCTGCGAACGCTCGGTCGCGGGCGCGGCGTTACGGGATCCTCCTGGGGCCGGACGACGGTGCCCGGTTGATCGTGCGCGGATCGGCGAAAGCCTAGGCATCGAGAGTCACAAGCGGCGAGGCGTGGCGAGCACGTCAGTCGATGCGATTATCTTTCGTCGGTCGGGGGCTTCGCCTCCGGCTTCTCGAGGCGGTCGAGCCCGGCGACGGCGATCATGCTCGCGATCGATGCCGGATTGCCGTGGTCGCGCACCCAGCGGAAATGGTCGAGGGCGCGGTCGGTCCGGCCCTTCGATTCGAGGTCGAGACCGACGATCGAGCGCGCCTGGCTGCGCTGGTCGTCATCGGCCGCAGCGGCCAGAAGCGAGCGCTCGTCGATCTCGCCTCGGAGCATCCGGACGACCCGATACTTCCAGGAGTTGACGTCGAGCTTGGCGGTTGCAGCGTCGAGAATTGCCTTGGCTTCGGCCGGCTTGCCCTCCTGTTGCGCGGCCAGGTGGGCGAGGACGACGGCGTAGGTTGAGAGTTCGCCGGTGCGTCCCTGGAGATCGACGACGGTTTTGAACCCGGCGACGGTGCCCGTGCGCCGCAGGATCATCTGCACCGCCGCCTGGCTGAAGATCGCCGGCGCGTGCTTGGGGTCAATCCGTATCGATTGGCCGAAGTCGGCGATCGCCTTGTCGTACTCCTTCTTCGCGGTCCAGCCGAGTCCGCGGTTGTAGTAGGTGTCGGCGTCGCGCGGGGCAAGGCGTATGGATTCGCCGAAGTCGGCGATCGCCGTGTCGAAATCCCGCTTGAGGAACCAGGCGAGGCCGCGGTTGCCGTAGGCTCTGGCGTTCGCGGGCTCGAGGCGAATGACAGCGCTGTAGTCGGCGATCGCCTTGTCGAACTCGTGCTTGGCGCACCACGCGTTGCCGCGGTTAACTCGGGCCAAAGCGTAGCTGGGATCGAGGCGGATCGCCGCGTCGAAGTCGGCGATCGCCTGGTCGTGATCCGAAGTCACGAGCCGGGCGACGCCGCGGCCGTAGTAGGCGATCGTGTTCATGGGGTCGAGGCGGATGGCCTCGTTGTAGTCGGCGATCGCCTTCTTGTACTGGTTCTTCGCCGACCAGGCGCCGCCGCGATTGTTATAGGCGATCGAAGATGTCGGTTCGAGGCGGATGGCCTCGTCGTAGTCGGCGATCGCCTGGTCGTATTCGCGCCTGGCCATCGAGGCATTGCCCCGGGCGCCGAAGCTTTCGGCGTCCCTGGTCTTGACCGCGCACCCCTGCATCCACATGACCATCAAGAGGAGCAACGCGGCCGGAACGCTTCGCCTCGCGCGACGGACCGACGACGAACGCGACATGACGAGCCTCTCTGCCAATGCCGAGCCGTGTCGACGAGACCAGGAACGGGGCCTGGCCCTTGCCCTCACGATACGCCCGGTGACCGGCGGATTCCAGAGAGGCCCCGGCATGGACTGATCGAGCGCCGCCGGCAGGCCGGGCTGTGCCCCGGCCTTCGCGGTCGTCGCCGACCCACGAGCTGTCAACCTGCGCTGCCTACCAACCCTTGGGCCATCGCCGGGAGGCTTCCAGCGACTCGCCGGTTTCCAGCAGGCTCTTCAGGCTCGAGAGGATCATGGGCCATCCGGTCGATACGGCATCGATGAACTTGGATTCCGGCCGGTCGATTTCGTGGGTGACCGTGAGCTTGACCGAATCGCCGGCTGGCTCCAGCGTGATCGTGCAGGTCGAGAAGCCCTCCGCATGCAGCTCCGGCCTGAACTCATTCCGCCAGCGCAACACGATGCGGCGCGGCTGCTCGGCCTCGACCACTTCGCCCGCGTCGGCGACACGGCCATCGGGAATCATCAGCTTCCACGGCGAGCCTTTTTCCCACGTTGTTTCGTGATGAGTGCCGCTCCAGTAGGCCCGCGTGAACTCGGGCTTGACCAGGGCGTCCCAGAGCTTCTCGGGCGTCGTTCGGATGTACACGACGTAAACGAATGTGGGCTTATTCATCAGTATTCTCCTCGAGTGCTTTCTTGAGGTCCGAGAGCGCTTGCACCCGGTGACGCTCGTACTTGCCGATCCAGCGGTCGTGAATCTCGTTGATCGGCACAGGATTGAGGTAATGCAGCTTCTCGCGCCCGCGCCAGACGATGGCGACGAGGTTGGCTGATTCCAGTACGGCGAGGTGCTTGGCGACGGCCTGGCGCGTCATGTCGAGATGCTCGCAAAGTTCGCCCAGGGTTTGCCCGTTGCTGGCGTGCAGCCGGTCGAGCAATTGCCTGCGGCTGGCATCGGCGCAGCGCCTTGAACACCTTGTCCATTTCCGTCCCCATGCCCCATTATGCAACCATTTGGTTGCATGTCAAGAGTCGCGGTTTCCGAGAGAGCGTCGCGCCGCGACGGGCGGAGGCTTCATCTGCGATCGCGACTGGAGGTGCGTGGTGCCTGCGCGCTCGATGGCGGTCGGCGGACGAGAGCACAGGCCATGCAGGCTTGTCAGAGTTCTTCAAATTTCGCTGTGAAATGCCTGAGAACGGCGGGGGCGTCGACGATCCGGAGCCCGCGGAGCTTTTCGCGGTTCTGGTAGACTTCGACGACGGCTTCCACGACATAATCGATGTGGCTTTGAGTGTAGACGCGGCGTGGAATCGCCAGGCGGACCAGCTCGAGGGCGGGTGCGAGCTCGCGGGATTCGGCAGCGACTGCCGCCGAACATGACGCTGCCGATCTCGACGGCGCGAATGCCGGCATGCCGGTAGAGGGCCACCAGAAGCGCCTGGCCTGGGAATTGCTCGCGGCGGGATGTGCGGGCTGACGGCGGCGGCGTCGATGTAGATGGCGTGCCCACCCGGCGGCTCGATGATCGGAACGCCGGCTGCCGAGCAGGTGCTCACCCAGGTAGGCGATGCTGCGAATCCGGTACTGAAGATAGTCCTCGTCGAGAACCTCGTTGAATCCTTGGGCCATCGCCTCGAGGTCGCGGCCGGACAGGCCGCCATACGTGACGAAACCCTCGGTGAGGATCAGCAGATCGTTGGCCCGGCGGGCCAGCGAATCGTCGCGAATCAGGAGGACGCCGCCGGTGTTCACCAGCCCGTCTTTCTTGGCGCTGATCGTGGCGCCGTCGGCCAGCGAGAACATTTCCCGGGCGATCTCCCGGGCGGTGCGGTGTGACTGCCCGGGCTCTCGCAGCTTGATGAAGTAGGCGTTCTCGGCGAATCGGCAGGCGTCCAGGAACAGCGGGATGGCGTGGCGATCGCAGACGGCCGCGAATCGGCCTTGATGTTCTCCAGGCTGACCGGCTGGCCGCCGCCGCTGTTGTTGGTGACGGTCACCATGCAGATCGGGATTCGCTCGCGGCCGACGCTCGCGATCAGGCGCTCGAGCTTGGCCGGGTCGAGGTTCCCCTTGAACGGATGGCGCGCTCGTGGTTCAAGCCTTCGTCGATGACCAGGTCGACGGCTAGGGCGCCGTGACTTCTCGATGTTGGCGCGGGTCGTATCGAAGTGGTTGTTGCTCGGAATGACCTTGCCGGGCCCGCCGACCAGTTCGAACAGGATGCGCTCGCTGGCCCGCCCCTGATGCGTCGGCAGGATATGAGGCATGCCGGTCAGATTCGAGCAGGACCGACTCGAACCGATACCAGCTTCGCCCGCCGGCGTACGACTCGTCGGCACGAAGCATGCCCGCCCATTGCTCGTCGCTCATCGCCGACGTGCCGCTATCGGTCAAGAGGTCGATGAGGACGTCCTCGGCCGGAATCTGAAACGGATTGAAGTGGGCGGTCCGGAGGATCTCCTCGCGCTGTTCGGGCGTCGTGAGCCGGATCGGCTCGACCATCTTGATCTTGAATGGCTCGATGATTGTTTTCATAGCGGTGTGTTACGCTGAAGGCCTGCATGCCGGCGGGCAGCCGACCGGCGGATGTTGCCTGGAATCCGCAAGGCGACGGCCGGCGGCCATCATCGACGATCGCCGTCACATTTCTGGGATCGTCGGCGGTAGATGAGCGGTAAACCGGATCGCCGTTTCGAGGCTATGCATGCATCTGAATCGACCTTAACCTCTACCCGCGACCAGAACAACGGTCGCCGGCTCCAGGTTCGATACGGCCACGATGGTACGACCAACGCGCCGCGGCTCAAATTGCGCGAAGCTGGGCCGCTCGCCGCTGCGTTCGGCGAGTCTCCCGAACCCGCCGCCAGCAGGACCGAACGTTTTTGGGCTCATTGGCGGTCACCGCGCCGGCCGGATGCGGAATGGTGCGGTGATTCGGACCCGAATTCCTGATAACGATCGGGTGCGTACGGCGCGGCGAGCAGACCGGTCGCTTCCTCGGCCTTGACGGCTTGCACCAGCACGCCTTCCTGTCCGTAGGGCAAGTACGCCTGGCACTGGCCGGCCGGGGTGATGAGACTCGTCGCGGACTCTTGAAACCGCAGCGCGTAGTTGACGCTGGCGAAATAGATGGTGTTTTCCATGCTGCGCAGGATCATCGCCTTTTCGTAGTAAGGCCCGCCGGCTGAGCCCCACTGCGTGAGGCGGGCACCTTCCCGGTCGCTCCCGGTGTGCTGAGGATGAAACACGATCCGGGCGCCGCGCACCGCGGCCCAGCGCACGGTCTCGGGATAGCGCCAGCCCTCGTGACAGATCGCGACTCCAAATTTGATCCGGTTGATCTCGAACAGTCGACGGGTATTTCCGGGTACATAGAATCGTTCTTCAGACGGGTCGAGCTGGTTCTTGGTCTGGGATCCCTGGATCCGGCCGTGCGCGTCAATGACCACGGCAACGATCTGGCGGCCCGCCGGTGTGAGCCGTTCCATTCCGAGGATCGTCGCCAAAGCGTAGGTGCGTGCCCATTGCGACACGGCCTGAAGGACCCGTTCCTCTTGCGCTCGATCAAACGGCATCACCTCAAAATCCTGGCCCCGGAGACCCGGGAGATAGGCTTCCGGAAAACAGACGATCTCGGCCCCCTGGGCCGAAGCTTCGGCTTGCAGCCGCTTGATCTTGTCCAGGCCCTCATCCAGCGTGGAAGCGACCGAAGGCGACGCGAGGGCAATGATCATCGACGAACTCCGACGTGAATGGGATCGACCTGGATCGTTTGAGTGCGCGAGGACCACCGTTCATTCACCGACTGCTGGACCGCGACCGACGGCAATCGCATTGGTGATCCGCTTTTCGTAGCAGCGACTGAGCGGGTCGTCGAAGTAGGGGCCGAACGGCGGGATCCGCCCGAACCCCGATTGCTCATAAAGCCGGATGGCTGCTGTTTGATGGATGCCGGTCTCCAGCCGAAGGAGGCCGACGCCGTGCGCCGGGCGTGTTCTTCGAAATGGTCGAGCAGTTGCTTCCCAAAACCGGAGCCGCGGAATTGCGGGCGCACGTACATTCGCTTGATTTCCCCGTACTCGGTGCCAATCAACTGGATGCCGCCGCAACCGGCGGGAGTGTTGTCCGTGCGCAGCACGAAGAACGCCACATTCTTCGCGATCAACTTCTGGACGCTGAAGCCATGCCGGCTCTCGGCCGGATACAGCGGCTCGAGGATCGCTTCCAGCTCGGTGATCAGGGCGACGGCGTCGGCGCTGTCGGGGCGCTCGCGGGTGATGACGGCTGGCATGGCGCTCGTTGATTCCTGCGTTGGGCTTTGCGGGTGCGTGTTGGTTCACCGTTTGTAGCTTCCGGGAGTTCCGCTGGCAACCTCGAGCGAACGCGGGCTGGCTCGCGCCGGGGTCGGGGTACGCTCGTGCGTCGGTCAATCTCACGTGGGCCGACTGACCTGAACCGCGCGATCCGACACGAATGAACGTGTGAGTGGAATCGTCCTTTCACACCGTCAGGTTGTGTGGGACGGGGCGATTCTTGAGCTTCGGAGAGCCGATTCAGAGCCGCGGACGGAAGCCTTCACGGCAGCTTACATACGGTGTCACAAGTCTTGATCAACTCCGGCGCTTGGTCCTCGGTCTTGAAAACCTGGCGGCAGGCAACGCATCGAGTGGTCGCGAACGGCACGCGGATGACAACTTCTTCCTCGACGTAGGTCTCGGTCGTCACCGGTACATGGCGGACCAGTTCCTCGGTGTTGAAGTGAACAACTGACTTCTCGAGAGGGAATTCGATCAGGAGAGGGGTGTTGCGGCACTCGACCTTGGTTTCGGGAACGATCACCTCGCGGCACACGAGCTCTGTGCAGGGTACGCACTGCTCGATGTAGTTCGGAACCCACGCCTCGCGCCAACCAGCTTGCCGCAGAAGCCGCTTCGCTCGCCGACGCACTCGGTACGGCCCGCGTCGACCGTCACGGTTTTGTAGGTCGTTTCGGGCCGGAATTCCCGGTGCGGAACGAAGCAGGTTTCAAGCTTGCAATGGGGAACTTCGATCGTGGCCTTGCCCGGTTCGATGATTGTCTTGTACGACGGCTTCAGGACCACTGACTTTTCCTCTACCAGTCGGGTCTCGCACTTCTTCTTGGGCACCTTGATCTTGTATTCCCGATATTGAATCTCGGGAATATGGCGATGTGAATCAATCACGTAGATTCGGCACGCGCTGCCACAAGCTTCGTGATGACAACGATCTCCGGCAGCGGCCGGGCCAGCCAGAGCCGCGGCCGCCCAGGAGATCACAACGGCGGAGCGCAAAACGTACTTCATGGGTGTACCTCTATTGTTGCAAAACCCGGGAGTCGTCCGCGATGCAATCAGCTCTTGCGAACTTGGGGCGCCTTTCAAGAGTCCTTGGGAGTCATTCGGCGCCAGTACCTGCCGAGTCGGCCGCGACGACGGCGAGCGCGCGTGGAGCCCCGAGCCGCTCCTTCGTCCGGCAATCACCAGCCAGCCGGATTTCACCAGGCTGCTGGCCCCGTCACGAGTCTTGTTCGGTGGCGCGGTGACCGCGAGTGCTGTCGGCGCAGGGGACTGTTGGCTCGTCAACAAACCGGGGTTCTCGTTGCCGAGGGCCGTTACGAAGTCGTTCAGGCACAGGGCTAGCAATGTAGAAACCGTCGTCGGGACCAGCTCATTAATCTCGTCACAGAACCGCACGGTTTGCCAGGTCACATCTTCCGCACAGGTCGCCGCCGGCGAACGTGCGAGCGACTCGGGCTGCAAAACCTGAAACTTGATGCAGATCAGACGAACGTTGAGGTTGAAACGCGATGGTGCGGTTTCGAGAAACGCGAGAATGACGCCGGTTGAGTTGTCGGGCACGGTCACCGGAGGTGGAAGTTTCGTGCTCTGCGAAAGCTTCACGGCGATGAGGGCGGTCAGCAGGTCAGTGGAGATTCGACCGTCGGTCTTGGCGTTGGTACCCAGCTCAACTTTGATCATCGCTTTCGTTATGTTTTTCAGCAGGTTGCGTTGAGCCAGTTTTCGAGCCGGATCCTCCTGCGCGAAACAGGGGACCCAGTTCGCTGATGCGGCCAGAATACCGAGCGCCAGACCAAACCGTATCACGTGTGCCGTCATGGATAAGATCCTTCTCCCAGAGTCGTGAGTCCGTTAATGGGAATGGAGGGGGGGCCGCCCCCCCCTCCCGCACTACGATTAGCTAAAACCGACAGATGGAGCCCGATCGTGGTGCGATTCCGATCAGAGGGCCGCGCCCAAGACTCCACCGAGGAGGCCGCCAAGGCCACCGCCGCTCCCGCCTCCGCCAGGCGCCCCACCTGCGGCGCCGCCGCCTGATGAGCTGCTGCCACCAGCAACACCCCCCGGGCCGGTGGTGCTTGGACCTGTTGCTGTGCCGCCCGCGACTCCACCAGGTCCGGTGGTGCCAGGGCCGGTGCCCGTGCCACCTGCCACACCGCCTGGACCGGAGGTGCCAGGGCCGGTGCCCGTGCCACCCGCGACTCCACCAGGACCGGTGGTGCCAGGGCCAGTTCCCGTGCCGCCCGCCACTCCGCCTGGGCCCGTCGTTCCGGGGCCAGTTCCCGTGCCACCTGCCACGCCACCGGGACCGGTGGTGCCGGGGCCAGTTCCCGTGCCGCCCGCCACTCCGCCTGGACCCGTCGTTCCGGGGCCAGTTCCCGTGCCGCCCGCCACTCCGCCCGGGCCCGTGCCACCAGCAACGCCGCCGGGTCCGGTCGGACTGACGCCGTTGGGGCTAGGCCCGCTGATCGGATTGGAGAGCGACGGCGTTGTCGGGTCGTTCATGGGGGTGTTGGCTTTGTCATTGCTCTTGTCGCCATTGATGCTTGGGAAACTACCTACCATGTAGGGAGCATGCGGGAAATGCTTGTTTGCGGCCATTTCGCGGGTCGCGCCGATTGCCTCGCCGTAGGCCTTCTCGCGAAGGACTTCCAGGAACTTGGTCTCCTGACTGTGGAGGAGACGTTCCTGAGCGAGAGCAAGCTCCTTCTCTTTGAGGTGGCTCACGGTCTGGGCCAGCTCTTCCTTGCAGCAGCGCACTTCTTCCTCGAGCTTGGTATTCTCCAGCTTCAAGGTTTGCACGGTGGAGGAGCAAGCATGAAGCTCGGCCTTCAGGCGGCCGTTTTCATCGTCGAGTCGCCGGGCCTCGTGCACAGCCATGGTCTCGGCATGCTTGAGCTTCTCGACCTCGTGGCAGCACTCGGTAAGCTGGTGGCTGAGCTCCTGGATCTTGGCAATCTGTGCAGAGACAGCCTGCTGGGAAGCCTTGAGCTCCAGGCAAATCCGTTCGTTCGCCTGGATCTGGGCCGTCAACTTTGAGTTGAGCTCGGAGTTCGTGCACGTGAGTTCCTCGACGCGGTGTTCACATCCGGCGAGCTTGTCTTTCAGTTGCTTGACGTGCGCAGCTGCTCTGATCCAGGTTGGCCTGCGTCGCGTTCAGCTTCTCGACAGCCTTCTGGTACTCCGCAACCAGTTCCTTTTGAGCCTGGACGAGGTGATCATTCACAGACTTGAGCTGTTCGACGGTCTTTTCACATTCGTCCGACGCGTGCTTGAATCTCACGAGCCCGGCGTCCTGCTCGAGTACCTTGTTCTTGAGTGCATCCGTTTGGCGGTTGAGACCCTGAATCTCGTCGATCCGTTCGTGCAAGTCGCGCTCAAGGATCCGATTTTGCTGCGTGAGTCTCGCGTTTTGATCACGGGCTTCCCTGAGCGCCTTGGTGAGGTGCTCGAGCTGGGGGTCCTGTTGGGTAATCTGCTGCTGGGATTGCTCATGCTGGGCGGCAACAAGTCCCGAGTCACCGACGATGCCAGTGCGATTCCCTCGAAGCCGTGAACCGACGGCCTCGACCGCGGCCGGAACGTCTTGCGCGGATTGAACAGCGTGGAGTGTGCCGCCGGTGGAAGCGGCCAAGGCCTCCAGACGAGCGAGGACAGCCGCGTCACTCGATACCCCGATGATGTGGAAGTCCACTCGGGTGTCCCCTGCCGACCCGTTCGTCACGTCATTCGTGTCAATCGCACCGACGCCTTCGCCGTCAGTGATCAGCACGATCAGGGGGCGCGCCGAGACTTCCCGGCCATGCTGCCGCTCGCGCCGATTGGAGGGCCGAAACATCCGAGACGCCGTTCATGGTCCCTCGGAGCCGGTGGATGTAACGTCGCAGCTGGCATTTATGCTCCCAGCGAATTGGCTCCAGCGGCCTTACAACGTCGACCGTACCGGCCGCCATCCCTTGCCGCTGCCCGAAGCAGATGAAGGACGTGGGGGTCGAATCGGGGATCACATCCAGAAGATCGCTGGCAAGCCACGCCGGAAATGTCCGAAGAGATTGCGACGCCTCCGATGCCGATCCATCCATGACAACGATGACGTCGGACGCTTGCTGAACCGCAGTGCCGGCCGCGGCCGCTGACGGTCCGTCGAGCGCAACGCTCTCTCTGACGACGGCAGTGTCAAGAGGACTGCGCCGCCATCGGCGCACCCGCGTTGGCCTGTGGTCCAGGTTCACCCTGAACGGCGTTGCCACCCGCGTCCGGTTGCTCCGGCCCAAGTGAGCCGAGCATACCGATCATGAGCGCACTTCTTATGAACGAGCGCATACTTCGCGACTCCGTAAATTGTTTAGCCGAGCGGCTGTCAAGTTGCGCCCGCGTCGGCGAGGTTCAGTCCGTTCTGACCCCCAACAATTCTCAAGGTGTCGTTCGGAAGAGCAGCTCGCTGAGGGGTGTTTTTTAAACCCTCCGACTCCCGAATTCGCCAGCTACTTGATTTCGCGGACTCGCACACTCCGGTGCACTGTGATAGCACGCATCAATGCTCCCAGATCGGGAGCATTGGAGGTGCATTTCAAGACTGGGTGGTCTACGCAGTCTAATTATGACCGCATTGAATATACCCCACATTGCTGAATGGGCAATCTTTCGGAGCAAAATTGATCATGCGTACATCGAACAGCCTATTGCGTTGGCTGCTAAGCCGCACAACACGATGATTGGAAGCCGAGGAGCTGGCCGCAAGCACGACGGTCGCGGTGGATCGATTTCCACGCTAGTGCGCTGGCACGGCGGGTGATCGCTCGGTCAAGAACCGCGCCGCGAGCGCCGAGATCCATGACCACGCCAGCACCACGGCGAGCGTGAAAGCGATGATGATCCAGGCATTGCGGGATCCCGAGGCGATTCCGAAGAATGCCGCGAAAAAGATGAGACCGGTGGCTGCGGAGAAGGTAGCCCAGCCGGGCTGCCGGAGCACCGCGAATCGGCGGGCGAATACGAAACAGGCCGCGATCAAGCCGAAAAACCCGATCCCGCCCGCGACAAAGTGCAGCAAGCCGTGCCGGCTCATGCTGGCCGGCGGGCCTTCCGGCGTTCCGGGCGGGAAGCCCAGCGCGGGGTCTGCGATGAAGATCCCGGCGCCGACGAGCCCCAAACCGTAAACGCCGAGCAGTATCGGCCCCCAGGTTCCTGCGGGACCGGGATAGAGTACCCGGCGTATGCCCACCGCGCACGCGATCACCAGCAGGCCCGTCACCACGAAATTGGCGATTTGAATCCAACCGAGATCGCCGTTGCTCATCAAACTGAGCGCATGACGCGTAGGGTCGAATCCCTCACGCATGAGCATCTGGATCGCGCCTACGACGACGTACAGAGGACCAGCCACGACGCCGCAGGCGAGCAGCGCCCGGGATAGGCTCGTCGTACGCGTACGTTCTGGGCTGATTGCGGTCGATTCGTTTGAAGTGACTTCACGCATCGGATCCACCTTTACCATCGAATGCTTGAGTCTCGCGAGGTTGATGAGATCGCGACCAGCGCCATGCTCGCGCCGGCCGTCTGGCGGTGCTTCAATTCGAATTGATCCTGTCGGTTCGCGTCGCCTTCACGTGCGCAACGAGCTGATCGAGAGCCTTTCCCCAGCCACCGTGAAAGCCCATTTCCTCGTGCCGTTTCCGGCCGGCCTGATCACGGTGAATGGCGATGGCGGTATACCTTGTTCCGCTGCCGCGCGGCTCGAGGGTCACGATCGCGGTGAAGAAAGGGTTCTCCGACGGGCGGTAGCCAGGAAGGAGCGCGTCGGTCCAGACCAGCCGCTCGTTCGGAACGATTTCCAGATAGCAGCCAACGTTGGGAAATTCCTTGCCCTCGGGCGAGAGCATGACGGTCCGGAAGATGCCACCGGGGCGCAGGTCGATCTCGCAATCGGCCACAGTCCAAGGCGCCGGCGTGAACCATTTGCGGACGTGTTCCGGCTTTGTCCAGGCTTCCCAGACCAGTTCCCGCGGTACGTCGATTTCCCGCTCGAGAACGAGATCAAGATCGGGATCACGTTGCCATTGCCGGGCTTGACTCATGTTCGCTGGTCCTTGAGCTCGGTGAGGTACTGGTCGAGCTGATCCAAGCGACGTTCCCAGAGAGTGCGCTGGCGGGCCAGCCAATCCTCGGCGAGCTTCATTCGCCGGGAGGAAAGCTGGTAGGTCCTGACGCGGCCGGCCTTCGTCGATCGCACGAGCTCACATGCTTCAAGAATCCTCATATGCTGGACGAACGAGGAAAGGGCCATATCGAACGGCTCGGCGAGCTCGCTGACCGAGGCAGAGCCTCTGCTCAACCGTTCCAGCACCTTGCGTCGCGTGGGATCGGACAGAGCGCGGAAGACCCGATCAATGGGTTGCTCGGCAAGACGCATTCGAGACCTCCGCACGCGCACGGGACCTGCAGTCACCTTTTTAGCAGGAGACAACACTTAGGTAAATACCATAGTGTCGGCGATTCGACCGCGCCGCCGTTCCTTCCGGGGACGCGATACCGATCTCATGCGGTTGGATGGACGGCTCGATCTTTGCAGTCGCCGAGATGATCTCCTGCGGGTTCGAAAGGAAAGGCGTTAAGCCACTGATGACTCGGCCGACGTTCCCACTGTCTTGATCCGCGTTCATCATCTCCATCCGCGGCTAATCATGTTTTCGATTGCATGGAGAAGATAAAGACTGCAGGGACATTTTGGCCGCTGATGAACGCGGATTCACGCGGATAATAACGCAGAAGATGATGGATCGGAAAAACGACAACCTTTCTGTTCGCCGAAGTCGGGTGCTAGCGCCGGTCCCACCGCGGCGACGGAATTCTTCCCCGCGACGACGCAGCGACACAGAGCTTCAGACGTCGGAATCAACCGGCGCCGTGGCTCTTTTGGTGTTGGTCGCGGACGCTTTCGACTCGGTCAACGTGTCGAAACAACGGCGGCCAGACCTGAATACTAGCTGCGTCCCCGTTCCTTCCACTGACAATTGTCATTGCCAGACCCTCACGTTGTGGTTAGGATGGCTTGAGAGTCCGGCTGTGGATCTTGGTTCGCCTGGAGCCGACCCTCGCATGCTGATCCAACAGGAGAGTGCCGCTCCCGCACCCGCGGCGGTGAGTGGTGCGTCGCAGAAGCTGCTTCGACTGCTGCGCAAGAGGCTCCGCCAGCTCGCGCGGGTCACGCTCGTCCTGGCGATCGGCTTTGCGGTCGCCGCTTCGGCTTTCGCGATCTGGTGGCTGACGAGTCTGAACGGGCTCCCCGACATCGGCGAGCCCTTCGATGTCGCGGCGTTCCGCGCCTTCAGCGTTCCCGACGATCAGAACGCCTTCACATTTCTTCGGCGAGCGAACGAAAAGCTCACTCCGCTTCGGGGCTGGACCCCGGGCGAGGGGGCAGAGCCGGACGATCCGAAGTTCTCGTGGTCGATCGCAAATCCGAAGTTGCGTGAGTGGGCCGGGGAGAACCGCGAGGCGCTCGAACTATTTCTGCAGGGGGCCGACCGATCCGACGCCGCAAACCCGGCCGGGAATCCCATTGACAACGTGTATCGCGGGAACATGTTGATCTCGCTGGCCTTCTTCGAGGCAAGCCGGCGCGAAGAGAGCGGCGACACGGCGGGCGCCTGGGACTGTCATCGCGCGGTCCTCCGCACGATCACCCACCTCAGGCGGCGGGGAAGCACGCGTCAGCGTCAGCTCGCCAGGGGCGTGAGCCGCGGGGTGCAGCGACGGCTCACCGACTGGGCGACGGGGCCGCGGACCACGATCTCCCAGCTTCGCACCGCGCTGGAAGTCGTGCTCGAGAACGAGCCCAGGCCGGAGTGGGATCTCTTTGCGATCAAGTATGGGTATCTCGAACTCACAGGGGCGCTGGAGCAGCCGATACCACTTTCCTCCGAAGGGGAATGGACATTTCGACTCGGCGATCTGTCGCTCACGCCCGAGCTGGTGGGTCAACTCGAGGCCGCGCGACGGTTCCTGCTGCGCGAGCCCGAACGCAGTCGGCGCGTCCTGCGGCTGCTCTGTGCGAACTACCTGGCGCATGTGCAAAGCCGGGAGCGGCTGCCGCGGAGACCGGCCGTGTGGGCAATGTTCTCCTACCTGGTCTCAACGAACCCGATCAGGAAGCGCAAGATCGGCGTGCCGCTGTACCCCGTCAGTCCGGAGGGACCGGCCGGGGCCCGCGCTAGCACCGCAGGAGGTAGCCGGCTGGCTGGTCGCAACCCTTGACGCCAAAGAGCGACTCTTAAGGGGGTATGTTGAATGGCTGCCACCGGTTCGAGCCAGAGACTGGAGGACAGTTGCGGACCGCAGTGCGCACCGCGACCTCGTCGTTATGCTGGCCACGGAGATCTATCGTCGCGAGCGCGGAGGCTTACCACCTTCCGAAAAAGCCCTGGTCGGGACCTATCTCCAGAGCCTCCCCGACGACGGATCGGCCGAGCTACCCGATGGGATGACGCGGATCGTCGAGTAGCGGATTCGGACGTCACGGCCCATCCGAGCCCAGATGCTGCCCGGGGCCGCCGGCGGCTGCTCAGCGATCACGAAGCAGGCTCCGGCGCGTCTGGCTATGCCCTCCTCGGCGGATTTCATGATGTCCTCGCAAATTTGGCGTTTCGGTATCGGCGAATAGATGCCGCGGCCAGGAGGGCCGTGCCTAGCATCACTATGCTTGATGGCTCGGGAACCGGCTGGTGGGTCAGCGCTACTGTCAAAACTTGAGAAATGCCGTATAAGCTATGCGATGATATAAATGAGTCTGTGTCAGCCTCGATCCATCCCGCCTTATTTCCCTGTTAGATCCTACGATCGCGTCGCTGTCTCCAAGGGCTTGCCCTGGAACCGCTACTCCATCTGCATTCGTGCCGGTCCAGACCTGGCCGTGGACAAGTTGGCCATTGAGATCGGTAAAGATCGGGCTCTCGAGCGCACCTGACCACAACCCCGAAGCTGTCGTACTGGCCGTGACTTGAGTTCCGTTTGCTAAATATATTGGAGAGGTGCTTTCGCCGATATGATCGATCGCATTGGTAAACTCGACCGAGACGATTGCCAGCCATTGGACGGTTTGGCCGTTGTACGTGCGCCTTGGGCCTGGTTTGTCACGAATTTGTCATAGTCTGTGATAGTCGTCGAAGTCGCCATGGTCGTTCCATCGGTGGCGAAGACGATGCGGAACTGATCGCCGGGTTTGAGGCCCGGCGGGGTCGCGAGCACGCCCCCGGCTTCTGCCTGGCCAAGCGCTCCGAACCCAATCCAAAGCAATAGCGCCACCGTTAGAAACCGGCTGTTCCGACGAGACATAGTTGGCACTCCAATCTGAAGAAAGGCTCTACTCAACATTGCTGTACTCCTGCTCTTGCCTCGAAATCACTGCCCTCGATGCGATCAGCGACGAGCTCGTGGCGGCGTGAAGCTCGCGGCGACATTCCGGGGCGCGACCTTGACGACCCGGTTGCTTCGGCTTGCGGCGACGAAGATGTTGCCGGCGGCGTCGACCGCCACGCCGGTCGGCCCGCTGAAGCCGGATCCGATGCTCTTAATTGTGCCGTCAGGCAGGACCTCCCTGACGGCGTTCTTGCCGTAGGCGGCGACGAAGACATTGCCGGCTGCGTCGACCGCTACACCGCGGCTCGCCAAACCCAGAGCCGATAATTCTGATGGTTCCGTTGCGTAAGACTTCCTTGACGGCGTCTTGCCGGAATCGGCGACGAACACATCGCCGGCCGCGTCGACCGCCAGGCCCATTGGCTTTTTGAAGTGAGAGCCGATCGTGATGACGACACCGTTGGGCAGAACTTCCTTGATGGCGTTGTGGCCAGTGTCGGCGACGAAGACGTCGCCGTCGGCATCGACCGCCACGCCGCGCGGCTGTCTGAACCGGGAGCCGATCGTCAGGATGGTGCCGTTAGGCAAGACCTCCTTGACTGCGTTGTGGCCAGTGTCGGCGACGAAGACGTCGCCCGCCGCGTCCACCGCCACGCCGGACGGCGCTTTGAAGTCGAGAGCCGATGGTCTTGATGGTGCCGCTCGGCAAGATCTCCTTGACGCCGTTATGGCCAGTGTCGGCGACGAAGACGTCGCCGGCCGCGTCTACCGCCACGCCTGTTGGCTCGCTGAAACCAGAGCCGATGGTCTTGATGATACACCGCTGGGCAGGACCTCCTTGACGGCGTTGTGCGGCGTGTCGGCGACGAAGACGTCGCCGGCCGCATCGACCGCGACGCCGATCGGGTGGCTGAACCCGGAGCCGATGGGCAGGATGGGGAGCCGTCGGGCAGGACCTCGTATCGACGGCGTTGCGTTGGTGTCAGCGACGAAGACGTCACCGGCCGCGTCGACCGCGACGCCGTCGGGCTGGTTGAACCCAGAACCGATGGGCAGGATGGAGCCGTCGGGCAGGCACCGGTGGCGGTCGGTGGCGTATCGACTGACGTCGTGGGTCGAGCCTCGCGGGTTGACCGGACATTGCAGCGTCGCCCCGTCGCTAGACCGAGATAGCCGCGCGTTACGACCGGTAGGCGCAATGGTGAGGATTGAGGCGGGCTCTGGATGTCGGCGGCGACACCCTCGGCTTCGAGGCGACGAGGCGGAGTAATAGGTGGTGCCGGGGGTCAGACCGGTGAGCGAGGCCGTGACCGCCGTCGCTGTCGATCCGGAGAGCGGCGAAGGTGTGGCGGCGACCGTCGGGGGCGAGAGCTCGACAACACGGTTGTTGTACGAGTCGGCGACGAAGACGTCGCCGGCCGAATCCACCGCCACACCGTTCGGGCTGACAAGCCCGGTACGGATGGTCTTGATATCACCGTTGGGCAGGACCTCCTTGACGGCGTCGTTGCCGGTGTCGGCGACAAAGACGTCGCTGGCCGCGTCGACCGCCACACTGGAAGGGCTGCTGAAGCCTGAACCGATGGTCTTGATATCACCGCTGGGCAGGACCTCCTTGACGGCGTTGTGGCCAGTGTCGGCGACGAAGATGTTGCCGGCCGCGTCGACCGTCACGCCAAACGGGAGGTTGAACCCGGAACCGATGGGCTTGATCTCACCGTTGGGCAAGATCTCTTTGACGGCGTTGTGGTTGTAGTCGGCGACGAAGACGTCGCCGGCCGCATCCACCGCGACACCTGTCGGGTTGCTGAACCCAGAGCCGATGGGCAGGATGGAGCCGTCGGGCAGGACCTCGTTGACTGCGTTGGCGCTGGCGTCGGCGAGAAAGACGTCACCGGCCGCGTTGACCGCGACGCCTGTCGGGTTGCTGAACCCAGAACCGATGGCCAGGATGGAGCCGTCGGGCAGGACCTCATCGACGGAGTTGCCGTTGGTGTCAGCGACGAAGACGTCACCCGCCGCGTCCACCGCCACGCCGTCCGGCTGGCTGAACCCCGATCCGATGCTGGTGGTGGCCGTTAGCGGGAACGAGGGGTCCGTGGAGTACTCGAACCAGGCGGTGGTGCTTGAGCCTTCCGGGTTGACCGAACCATTGAGCGTTGCCCCAGTCGCTGAGACTGGATTGGCGACATCGGTGGTCGGCGACGGAAGCGTGCTGAGGAGGGTTCTTCCCTCCAGACATTCGAGGGTCAACGTCCTACGGCGATCCCGCTGCGACCGGCAGCGCAACCGCGCGGCGGCAGGCTCCAATTTGGCCACGGGTCCGGTTCTCGGCAGCGCGAAGCGAACACAGAAAGGAAAGCCGTCGTGCAGAGTTCTCATCGCAGGCTCCGTGAGATCCGGTGTCGCTTGTGGGCGTGAAAGTGCTCGGGACGACCCTCTACGGTGGGCGAAGTCACCCTTGATCCGGTCAACGCCGAGGGAGTGTCTTCGCGGCCGTGACGGCGTATGACGCGGGCGGGAGCTCGACGATCCGGTTATTGTGTGTGTCGGCGACGAAGACGTCGCCGGCCGCGTCCACCGACACGCCGTACGGTTGGTGGAACCCGGAGCCGATAGTCTTGATGGTGCCGTCGGGCAGCACCTCGTCGACGACGCTGTTGCCGACGTTGGCGACGAAGACGTCGCCGGCCGCGTCCACTGCCACGCCGTGCGGGTTGCTGAACCCGGAGCCGATGGTCTTGACGATGCCGTCGGGCAGGATCTCCTCTACGGCGTTTTTGATGAAATCAGCGACGAAGACGTCGCCGGCCGCGTCCACCGCGACGCCGGACGGGCCGCTGGCCAGAGCCGATGGTCTTGATCGTGCCATCCGTCAGGATCTCCTTGACGGCGCTATTGCCGAAGTCGGCGACGAAAACGTCGCCAGCCGCGTCCACCGCCACGCCTTGCGGACCGCTGAATCCGGAGCGAATGGTCTTTATGGTGCCATTGGGGAGGATCTCCTTGACGGCGCCGTTGCCGAAGTCGGTTACGAACACGTCGCCGGCTGCATTACCCGCCACGCCGTACGGATGGCTGAACCCGGAGCCAATGCTCTTGATGGTACCGTTGGGCAGCACCTCCTTGAGGGCGTTGTGGGCCAAGTCGGCGACAAAGACGTCGCCGGCCGCGTCCACCGCCACGCCAGTCGGCTCGTTGTACCCAGAGCCGATGGTGGTGGTGAACGGCGAAGGTGTTGCGGCGACCGTCTGGGGCCACAGCTTGACGACACGGTTGTTGTGCCTTGCGGCGACGAGGATGTCGCCGGCGGCGTCGACCGCCACGCCGGTCGGCCCGCTGAACCCGGTGCCCATGCTCTTGATGGTGCCGTCAGGCAGCACCTCCCTGACGGCGTTCTTGCCGAAGGCGGCGACGAAGACGTTGCCGGCCGCGTCGACCGCCACGCCGCGCGGCTCGCTAAACCCAGAGCCGATGGTTTTGATGGTGCCGTCGGGCAAGACTTCGGTGACGGCGCTCTTGCCGGAATCGGCGACGAAGACATCGCCGGCCGCGTCCACCGCCACGCCCATCGGCTTTTGAAGCTGAGAGCCGATCGTGATGATGGCGCCGTTGGGCAAGACCTCTTTGATGGCGTTGTGGCCGGTGTCGGCGACGAAAACGTCGCCGGCGGCGTCCACCGCCACGCCGTCGGCTGCCGAACCCAGAGCCGATGGTCAGGATGGTGCCGTTGGGCAAAACCTCTTTGACGGCATTGTGGCCAGTGTCGGCAACGAATACGTCGCCCGCCGCGTCCACCGCCACGCCGGCGGCGTTTTGAAGCGAGAGCCGATGGTCTTGATGGTGCCGTTGGGCAAGATCTCCTTGACGGCGTTATGGCCGCGTCGGCGACGAAGACGTCGCCGGCCGTGTCCACCGCCACGCCCGACGGCACGCCGAAGCCAGAGCCGATATCGACCAATGTCGTTGGCCTGGTTGCCGAGTAAAGAGACGTACGCCTTGG